>NZ_CP192076.1:6355000-10745302 GCF_050942195.1 Actinoplanes sp. CA-142083 | reverse complement strand
CGCCGCGCCACCCCCATCGCCACCGACCCCCGGTGGACCTTGTCCGGCTTACCGCCTTTGCCCCGCCGTTCGCCTCGCAGGCGTCCGACGGCTCCCCCAATCCAGCACCACATTTAACGTGCTGAACACGCTTGACGCCACCGGTTGTCCACAAGTTATCCACAACCTGTGCACTGCCAGGCGGTCGCTCCCCGGCCGGACGGTCGGCAGACTTACCGGAGCCTGGTACGGCGCGGTTGTACAGGCTCACCGTGCCGAACGATTCACCTGCTTGTCCGGTTTTGGTCCGGTACGTCGTGGTATGCACAGAGCGCTGATGACCAGCAAACGGGCACGCTAACAGCGACGTTGCCGAAGCTACAACTGTCCCACCGCCCGACATGCGCCCTCGAGCGCGAAAAGATTCACTACCCGCGCAGAAAGACCAGCCACCGCGAGGTGGTCGTCCCGGATGTCGGCGTGCCGACGCACGATATGGTTGACCCGCATCGCTGCCCTGCGTAGGGTCGAGCGGTTGCTCCGCCGCGTTCTGGTAAAGTGGCGTCTTGCAGCCCTGATGCCCCCTGGACGTTGTCCTACACAGACGTCAGTAACGAAGACGGAGTTTCGACGTGAGCAAGCGCACCTACCAGCCGAACAACCGCCGGCGCGCCAAGACCCACGGCTTCCGGCTGCGGATGCGCACCCGTGCCGGCCGTGCCATCCTTTCCGGCCGCCGCTCCAAGGGTCGCGCCAAGCTGTCGGCCTGAGCCGGCTGCTTGCGGGCCGGAATGCCCAGGTAGTCGTGCTGGCCGCGGCGCAGCGAATGCGGCGTAGCGCCGAGTTCGCCGCGACCATTCGTGGTGGCCGGCGGGCCGGCCGGGGCACGGTTGTCGTTCATCTGCTTCTCGAGGAGCCGGTGCGAGCCTCCACGGCACGCGCCGGCTTCGTCGTATCCAAGGCCGTTGGCAACGCGGTGGTGCGCAACAAGGTCCGCCGTCGGCTCCGTCACCTGGTCAGGCCGCTGCTCGGCGACCTGCCCGACGGGTCGTTGCTGGTGGTCAGGGCGCTCCCGGCGGCCGCCGGGGCGTCGTTCGCGACCCTCGGCGCCGACCTCGAGTCGGCCCTGGCGGCGGCGCGTCGGCCCAGGCGGCAGCGATGAGCGTGCTCGCCCGTGTGCTGACCGCGATGGTCGTCGCGTACCGTCGGTATGTGAGCCCGGTGCTGCCGGCCCGCTGTCGGTTCTATCCCTCGTGCAGCGCGTACTCCTTGGAGGCGCTGCAGAAACACGGTGCCATCCGGGGGACGGGACTGACCGTATGGCGGCTCCTACGCTGCCACCCCTTCCACCCTGGCGGGTACGACCCGGTGCCTGACCCGATCCGTCACCGTCCTGCCGATGTGACTGGAGCCTGAATTGAGCCTCGACTGGATCTACTACGCCATTTCGTGGATCCTCCTGCGCTGGCAATCCCTGTGGAGCTCCATCGGGATGGACGGCAAGTTCCTCGGGACCAACTGGTCCTGGGTGCTTGCCATCGTCTTCCTGGTGGTGACGGTCCGCGTCATCCTGTTCCCGGTCTTCGTCAAGCAGATCAAGAGCCAGCGGGCCATGCAGGCGCTGCAGCCGAAGGTCAAGGCCCTGCAGGAGAAGCACAAGGGTGACCGGGAGACGCTCCAGAAAGAAATGATGGAGCTCTACAAGACCGAGAAGGCGAACCCGCTGATGGGCTGCCTTCCGATGTTCTTGCAGATCCCCGTCTTCCTCGGCCTCTTCCACACGCTCCGTCGGCTGAACCCGTCCAACACCCAGACCACGCTGTACGGGTGGACCACCGAGCAGTTCAACGACGCCACCCACGCGTCGCTGTTCAACGCCCCGCTGGCCTCGAAGTTCGGCTCGACCGCGCAGGAGCTGGCCGCCCTCGGCGCCAACAGCGTCACCGTCAAGGTCGTCGCCGGCATCCTGGTCCTGATCATGATGGGCACCACGTACGCGACCAGCCGGCAGATGATCCTCAAGACCGGCTGGGCCGAGGACCCGCAGCAGAAGATGATCCAGCGCCTGATGCTCTACGGCATCCCGCTGTCGCTGCTCGTCTCCGGCTCGCTGTTCCCGATCGGTGTGATCATCTACTGGGTCACGAACAACCTGTTCACACTGGCCCAGCAGCAGTGGGTGCTCCGCAAGTTCCCGCCGCCGCAGATGGCCGGCAAGGGTGGCTCCAAGGCGCCGTCGGCTCCGGCCAAGAAGAGCACCGGCAACGGCAACGCGCCGAAGAACCCGGTTCAGCCCGGCCGCACCGGTGGCCTGTTCGGCCGCAACAAGGCGCAGGCCGAGCCGGAGACCCCGGTGGTCGACACCAAGAAGCTCGCCCCGCGGCCCGGCGCCAAACCGGTGAATCCGAAGAAGGGCGCCAGACCGGCGAGCAAACCCAAGGGATGATCGCGGCTCGGGCGTCGTACGGCGCCCGAGCGCTCCCCTTCCTGAACCTCCCCGCGGGCGCCGCCGCGGGAAACAGCGGACCGTGCAGGTCCGGCCCGATGAGTACGGAGATGAACCGTGACCGACACCAGCACTCCCGATTCTTCGGTCTCCGCCGAGGCGCCTTCGTCGGAGGCCGCGGCCCCGGACGAGGCGACGGCCGAGGAGACCAAGAAGTCGGAGACCGTCACCTCCGAGAGTGACCTGTTCCGGCAGAGCGAGATCGCCGCCGACTACGTCGAGGGGCTGCTGGACATCCTCGACTACGACGGTGACATCGACGAGCTCGTGTCGGCCGGGCGCCCGATGGTCGAGGTGGTCGGTGGCCGGCTGCAGCCGCTCGTCGGCCAGCGCGGCGCCACGCTGGAGGCTCTGCAGGAGCTCACCCGGCTGGCGATCTTCCGGGCTACCGGCTCGCCTTCGCGCCTGCTGCTCGACATCGGCGGCTACCGCGCGTCGCGCCGTAAGGAACTGGCCGCGGTTGCCCGCAACGCCGTGGAGAAGGTCAAGGAGCACGGCGACCCGGTGCGCCTCGAGCCGATGTCGGCGTTCGAGCGCAAATGCGTGCACGACGTGGTCAACGCCATTCCGGGCGTGCAGAGCGAGTCGGAGGGCGTCGAGCCGAATCGCCGGATCGTGGTGCGGGCGGCGGACTGAGAATGACCGAACCCCGCTTCGGCGCGGGTGAGAGCGGCCCGGGCGAGTCTTCGTCCGGGCCGTCGTCTTTCCCGGGGCGCCGGAATCCGCGACGGCCCATCGCTTTTCCTGGACGCGGCTCGTCTTCTGCCCCTCGGGCTGACAGATCTGCCCGATCTTCCGCCTCTTCGCCGCCGCCTTCTTCTCTTTCGCCGGCTGCATCGGATCCGGTTGACGCTGCCCCTCCTGCCTCGTTCTCGGAGATCGCGGAGCGGGTCTTTGGGGAGCGGTTCGGATTGGCGGTGGAGTACGCGCGGCTGCTTGTCACCGACGGCGTCGTGCGGGGGCTGATCGGTCCTCGGGAGGCGCCGCGGATCTGGGACAGGCACTTGGTTAATTGTGCCGTTATGACCGAGATCATCCCTATCGGCGCTTCGGTCGTTGACGTGGGGTCTGGTGCCGGTTTGCCCGGTATCGTGCTGGCAGTGGCCCGGCCGGATCTCAGCGTCACCCTGGTCGAGCCGCTGGCACGACGAACCGCGTTCCTGTCGGAGGCGGTGACCGCACTCGGCCTCGAGTCGACCGTCACGGTCGTCCGGGGTCGCGCCGAGGACGTCGTCGACGGACCCCCCGCCGGCGCCGACGTCGTCACCGCGCGGGCGGTCGCCCCGCTCGACCGGCTGGCCGGCTGGTGCCTGCCGCTTGCCCGCACCGGCGGGCGGCTGCTGGCGCTCAAGGGCAGCTCGGCGGCCGACGAGGTGGCGGAGCACCGTGCGGTGATCGCCTCGCTGGGCGGCGCCGACCCGGTGCTTCACGCCTGCGGAGTGGGGGTCATCGACCCGCCGACGACGGTCGTGGAGATCGTCAAGGAGCGCGATGTCGTGCTGCCACGGCCGAAGCCGTCCAGCCGGGCGGAGGCTCAGGGGCGCGGCGCCGGCGGAAAGGCCGGTGGGCGCGGCTCCGGGCGAGGGAGAACGCGGAGGGGATAAATGGCCAAGCGGGGCGCCCGGAAGAGAAACGTCAAGAACCGACGTCCCGATTCGGCCAAACCTCCGGCGCCGCCTGGGGGTGCTTCCCCGGGCGGCGGGTCACCCGCGGCCAAGGATCGTCCGGCTGTTGAACGGGCACAGCGGTCTGAGTCGTCGGCGGGGCGGGGTTCGCGCGGGCGGCCGGCTGAGCGGGTCGTAGTGGCGGAGCCGGTTCTGGCGTCCGGCGATGATTCGGAACTGTCATCTGTGGATGCGGTCGTCGTCGCTGACGTGCCGGTTGTCGTTGCTGTTGAGGTGCCTGAGCCTCGGGAAGTGATGGCGCTGCCGGGACCGGCGGAGACGGCGCGGGCTCGGGGGCGGTTCAGCGGGTACGTCTCGAAGGTGGCGTCGGTTGTGGGTCGACGGCAGCCGGGTCGGGATTCGTCAGGTTCTTCACGGCCCAGTCACGAGCAGGTGGGTACTGGGAATTTTGCGGTTGGTGGGGCTTCGACCCGTACGGATAAAAATGTCACTAAGAATGAGTCGCCTCTCGCTGAAGTTGAAAACGATGAGGCCGCGGGGTTTTTGGGAGGCTTTGGAGGGGAAAGCGCGCACGGAGTTGGGTGTGCCGACGCGGCCGTGTTGAGGCTGGTGCCGGGCATGATGGTCTTTGCGACCCCGCCGGTGGATGATCTGTCTACGTTGCACTCGCCTCAACAGGCGGACGGCCGTGGCGAGGCTCGCCCGACCGCCGTAGGCTGGCCGGGCGTCGATAGTGTGGACCGGTCCTCTGCTTCCGGAACGCACGTGTCGCCTACCGACCCGTTCCTCACCAACAGGGATAAAACGGTGCATGAGTTCGGTGTTTCACGTGAAACCGAGTCGCCTCTAGGCCCCAACGGGCCTGCGGGTGCTGGCTTTGGCGTCCCCACTGGCGCGTTCGTTGTCGATCAGGGCGTGCCTTCGCCTCGGGTAGGCGACGGTTACGTGCCGCGCGCCTCGGCCGGGCAGGTCTATGGAACGCCGGCGCCGCAGCCCGGGCCGGAGGAGCCGCGCCTTCCCGCGCCGCGTTCTGGTCCACCCGCGGTTGCCTCGTCGCCGGTGCCTGTCTCGTCGCCGCCGGGTTCGCCCGCTCCCGTATCGGCGTCCCCGGTTTCGGCGTCCCCGGTTTCTTCTTCGCCCGCGCCCACCTCGGGTGGTCCGGTGGCGCCGGCGGGGCCATCGTTTGGACCGGCGAGCACCACGTTCGGCGCTGACGAGCATGTTTCACGTGAAACGCCGAGCCAGGATGAAGACGATCCCCCGCTAGCCATGGAAGCGTTGCGAGCTGTGCAGATCCTCAACCCGAGCGGCGAAATCACCATGCCGCGTCCGGACCACCCGAGGGTGCTCTGCGTCGCGAACCAGAAGGGCGGCGTCGGCAAGACGACCACGACCGTGAACCTTGCGGTCGCCCTGGCGCTGCATGGCAACCGCGTGCTCGTCGTCGACCTCGACCCGCAGGGCAACGCCTCGACCGGTCTCAACGTGCCCCACCACGCCGGCGTGCCGGATGTCTACGACTGCCTGATCGACAACGTGCCGTTGTCCGAGGTCGCGCAGCCGGTCGAGGGCATTCCGAACCTGTTCTGCGTGCCGGCCACGATCGACCTGGCCGGTGCGGAGATCGAGCTCGTCTCGGTCGTGGCGCGCGAGTCCCGCCTGGCGCGGGCGATCGCGGCTCACCCCGAGAAGTTCGACTATGTCTTCATCGACTGCCCGCCGTCGCTCGGCCTGCTCACGGTCAACGCACTCTGCGCGGCGCAGGAGGTGCTGATCCCGATCCAGTGCGAGTACTACGCGCTCGAGGGGCTGAACCAGCTGATCAACAACATCAACCTGGTTCGGCAGCACCTCAACCCGACGCTCGACGTCTCCACGATCCTGCTGACCATGTACGACCGGCGCACCCGGCTCGCCGACGCGGTCGAGCAGGACGTGCGCAACCACTTCGGCAGCAAGGTGCTCAACGCCGTCATCCCGCGGAACGTGCGGGTGTCCGAGGCTCCGAGTTATGGGCAATCCGTGATGACCTACGATCCCGGATCAAGGGGTGCGACCAGCTACTTCGAGGCCGCCCTGGAGATCGCGATGCGTGGCGTCAACACGGGAGGCACGGCATGAAAAATCGTCCACGGGGCGGCCTGGGCCGCGGCCTGGGCGCGCTGATCCCGACGGCGCCAGCCGTTGATCCCTCATCTCCCCCGGTGGCTCCGATGCCGGCGCCGCCTCCGCTGGAGAACTCTGCGCCGCCGGTCTTCGATGATCAGCTGGCGCCGGTGCCGGGTGCGCGCTTCGCCGAGCTGCCGGTCACCTCGATCGTGCCGAACGCCAAGCAGCCGCGACACCACTTCGACGAGGAAGCGCTCGAGGAGCTGAAGACCTCGATCCGGGAGGTCGGGTTCCTTCAGCCCATCGTCGTGCGCGATCTTGCCGACGGGCACTACGAGCTCGTCATGGGCGAGCGTCGCTGGCGGGCCGCGCAGGCCGTCGGCAAGGAGACGATTCCCGCGATCGTGCGCGACACCCGCGACGACGCGATGCTGCGGGACGCGCTCCTCGAGAACATTCATCGCGCGAACCTGAACCCGCTCGAAGAGGCGGCCGCCTATCAGCAGTTGCTGGAGGAGTTCGGCGCCACGCACGAGGAGCTCGCCAAGCGGATAGGGCGGAGCCGGCCGCAGATCTCCAACACGATCCGGCTGTTGAATCTGCCGCCGCAGGTGCAGCAGCGGGTGGCGGCCGGGGTGCTGTCGGCCGGGCATGCGCGGGCGCTGCTCGGGCTGAACGACGGTCAGGCGCAGATCGATCTCGCCAACCGGATCGTGGCCGAGGGGATTTCCGTACGGTCCACCGAGGAGATCGTGACGCTTGCCATCGCGGACGGGTCGCCGGCCAAGAAGGCCGCGCCTACTCGGCGGGCGAAGGTTCACGCGCCGGCTCTCAACGAGTTGGCCGATCGGCTGTCGGATCGGTTCGACACTCGGGTGAAGGTCGACATCGGCCGGAACAAGGGGAAGATCACCATCGAGTTCGCGACCGTCGACGACCTCGAGCGGATCGTCGGGATGATCGGTGTGGAGGACGAGGGTTTGTCCTCGACCGACTAGCCTTTTGGTCAGTGGATCTTGGAGGCACGTGATTCGTCACGTGCCTTTCTTGTTGCCTGCCGTTGCTTCTCGTCGCGGTGGCGCGTGGGGGCGTTTTGTGGCGGTTTGGAAAGCGGTCGGACCCAGACCTTGGCGGCTCGAAAACCCCAGGAGAATGGCTCTGACAGAACCGAAGTGGACGGCTGTCCTCGTTTGATGTTGATCGCCGTCTCTGCAGTCCGGCGAAGATTTTTCATGACTGTCGAGCGGCGTGATCCCGCCTCCGGGACGCTCCGGGATCTCCTCGATTTCGCTCGGGCCACGCTCTTCATGAAATGCGTGGGCTCTCGCAAAGGTGGAGGTGCGGTCGATCTCGATGTTGCCTTCGATGCTCAGTCTGGTCGGGTTGGTTGGTGGCCACATGGCCAAGGTCGGGCGAACCTTTCTCCGGCGCGTGATGGCCGGCGACGATGTCCCGCGATGTGGTTCGTCGGAGGGGGATCTCAAGGAGGCGTAGGCCGCAGGGCTCAAGAGATCGAGTCGGTGGCATTCTCGACCGACGTGGGCATAGCAGCGGCGCTTGAATCTTTGGCCGGGTTTCCCATGTGGCCGTGGAACGGGATCGGTGCCGGCGCTGATGGCTGGGGAGTTGGGTTCGGCTCTCCGACTTTGCGTTGGTTCGGTCGACCTTTGAACGTGAACCCGTCGGGCCGGATGCCGGTGGTTTCACGTGAAACAGAAACTCCTCTCTGCGATGCCGGGACGTTCTTCCACCGTGTCTCGTCTTCGGGTTCTTGTTGGTTCGGCTCTCATGCCAGGCGGCTTCCGTCGCAGCTGCCGTTTCACGTGAAACGATGCGCGTCCCGCTTGCCTCGTGACGCGTACTGACATTGGCGGCACGCCGAGACGGACGTCGCCGATAGTGCGCCCCGCTCCGGGACCGGCCCAAGGCTCGCTGTTGCGGCAGAGATCCTCTGGCTGACTTCAGGTGTTGCCGCCCCCAGTGCGAGCGTCCACGCCAGACTGATGCGCCCGGGTTACCAGGGCTCGACTCTTCCAGTGTTTAGTGTTGGTCGCCCGGACCAAGGCACGGGTAAGCGCACGTTGCCCCGATTCCACGCCCGGCCGTTTCACGTGAAACCCTCGACGTCCGCAGGGCTCCGAAGTGAGCCGGCGGGGCCGCCGACCTCCAGCCGTTCGGCAGCGCTTCGGTAGGACCACCCCCGGGTGTCGGCCTCCTTGAGAGGCCCCGTGCATCGCGTGACCGCTCAGGAGCGAGTCTGTAGTGATCTGCCTGTTCCATTCCGGCCGACCCTCACGCGCGCAACGCCAAACCCGCAACGGGCGCGTTGTTCGGTCGGCCGTGCGCCGGTCGAGCCCGGGGACGAGAGGGTGCCAGATTGGCGTAACCGCTGTGGACAGATCGCGGTTCGGCCGCGTGCTCCGCCGGCATTTGCTCCTCGGCTGTCGCCCACGTTGCCGTGTGATCCTGCTCCGGTGGCCCGGTGGCCCGGTGGCCCGGTGGCCCGGTGGCCCGGTGGCCCGGTGGCCCGGTGGCCCGGTGGCCCGGTGGCCCGGTGGCCCGGTGGCCCGGTGGCCCGGTGGCCCGGTGGTCCGGTGGCCCGGTGGCCCGGTGGTCGCATTGACTCTTGTCCTGCGGCCGCCATGCCCGGGGCTTTGATCGGCCGTCGGCTCCTCCCTCGCCTCGCCCAGGTCGGCGCTGCCGTCGGCGAGACTCCGCGCCCGGCCTTGTTCCGTCGAGTCGTTCTATCTACCGTTGCGGCGGCCTGACTGCGCGCCTGTGGCCTGGTCGGTCGTGGGGCGTCATTGTGTACTGGGTGCCTTGGCCGAGCTCTCCTGGACGGCTCTGCGCCAACGTCGGAATCAGGTTGGGCTTTCGAGTGCCGCCAAACCCACGGCGTCGCTAATGACGTCGCCGGCATGTTCTCGGGACGTGTCTCTCTCGGACGGGCTGTGCGGCCGATCCGGCACGGCGCAAGAGCGGTTCTGTGATGGCGCGGACCGCCTTGCCGTAGACAGTTCCTTGACGTTGGTTGCAGGGCGGCTTTGAAAGGTTCGCTTGTTTCACGTGAAACGGCCCGCTCTACAATCCCTCGGAGCCGGGAGCCGGGAGCCGGGAGCCGGGAGCCGGGAGCCGGGAGCCGGGAGCCGGGAGCCGGGAGCCGGGAGCCGGGAGCCGGGAGCCGGGAGCCGGGAGCCGGGAGCCGGGAGCCGGGAGCCGGGAGCCGGGAGCCGGGAGCCGGGAGCCGGGAGCCGGGAGCCGGGAGCCGGGAGCCGGGAGCCGGGAGCCGGGAGCCGGGAGCCGGGAGCCGGGAGCCGGGAGCCGGGAGCCGGGAGCCGGGAGCCGGGAGCCGGGAGCCGGGAGCCGGGAGCCGGGAGCCGGGGCCGGGAGCCGGGAGCCGGGAGCCGGGAGCCGGGAGCCGGGAGCCGGGAGCCGGGAGCCGGGAGCCGGGAGCCGGGAGCCGGGAGCCGGGAGCCGGGAGCCGGGAGCCGGGAGCCGGGGCCGGGAGCCGGGAGCCGGGAGCCGGGAGCCGGGAGCCGGGAGCCGGGAGCCGGAGCCGGGAGCCGGGAGCCGGGAGCCGGGAGCCGGGGCCGGAGCCGGGAGCCGGGAGCCGGGAGCCGGGAGCCGGGAGCCGGGAGCCGGGAGCCGGGAGCCGGGAGCCGGGAGCCGGGAGCCGGGAGCCGGGAGCCGGGAGCCGGGAGCCGGGAGCCGGGAGCCGGGGGTTTCACGTGAAACCCGGACTCACTCACGCCATGGTCTTGGCGCTCCTGGACCCGTTGGTCGTCGAGGTCTCGGGCCAGGGAACGACGACGCCGCGCGCGTGCCGGCGCGCAGGGGTGACGGCGCGCCGTCGGGTGGAGCCGCGCCTGACGCCGAGGTGAGCTTTGATGATGAAGTCAAGAGGGCGCCTGCGTAGCTATCGGGGCGGCTCTGCCGACATGGCGGACGGCCGCAAGCGGGCAGCGACAGCGCCGCCAGGGGGACCGCCATGTTCAGCGGCAGCGCGACTACGGGTGCAGGACTGCGACCTCCATCGGAGTTGGTCTGCCGACGTGCGGGTGGTCGGCAGAGCCTCTGGGCCGGAGGCCTTCACGAGGCGCCTGAGTGGAGGAGTGCCGGGGCCGTGGCCGGCCGCGCCGAGCGGCACGCGCCGACCCCTGAATGTGGCAACAGACCCGAAGGGCGAGGCGGCCCAGTGCCGCCCTGGCGAGACGAGCCAGTGCCGCCCTGGCGGAGGCGGGCCAGTGCCGCCTTGGCGAGGCGGTCCGAGCATCGTCGTGGCGACGAATGGACCCGGCGTGGGGGACAGCGAGAGGGGAGGGTCGAGCAGGTGACTAAGGCGTTCACGAAAAGAGCCGACTGCCGCGTCCCTCTATCGATGGAAAGGGGCCCACCCGAACGCGAACTAAGTTCTGGAGCCGAACCTGACAATGGCTGCGTGAGTTATCCACAGGCTGTGTGCAACGGCTGTTGAGAAACCCACTGGGGCCGTTTCACGTGAAACGCGGCCGATGTGGGTGGGGGCGTCCACGAGTTCATCCACAGGCAGTGCAAGCCTGCGACGTCGTGTTTCACGTGAAACTCGGAGGGCTGTGGATAACTTCTGTGGATAACTTTCCCGGTGGTGTGGTGCCCACAGACGGTGATGACCATCGACGTTGGTCTCGGCGATTTGGGGGCTGACGCACCGTTACCGCACCGGCCGAAAATTGACCCGGGACACGCGCCCTGGCCTGGGCTAAAGTCACGCCCGTGCCCGACAACACGGTCCCCCTGCCCGACTTCACACGATGGCCTTCGTTCCCTTTCGAGGGCGACATGCGAGTCAAACCGCTGGCCGCCCCGGTCGAAGTCGAGCCGCCGCGCAGCGGTGAGGATGCGGCCGACTGCATCGCCTGCGGCACGCCCGACGACGCGTACATCTGGGTCAGTGAGCGGTGGCGAGTCAGGGCCATGGACCGGCCCACGGGCCTCCCGATGGTGCTCATCCTCGAGTGCCGGTCGCACCTCGACCTAGGAGACCTTCCGAACCTCCTGGCCGCCGAGCTCGGCGTCATGACGGTTCGGCTCGAGCGCGCGATCCGCTCCCTCGACGGCGTGGCCCGGGTCCACGTCAACCGATGGGGTGACGGCTCCGCTCACCTTCATCTCTGGTTCCTTGCCCGGCCCTACGGGCGCCTCCAGCTACGGGGCACCTTCCTCTCGCTCTGGGACGACATCCTGCCGGTGATCCCCGAGGCCCAGTGGCGGGAAAACCTGGCGCTGGTGGCGGCTTGGCTGGCGGAGTTCGGCGGCCAGGCCATCGCCGAGCCCCCGCACATCCAGTGGGAAGCGCCTTCGACGATCACCTACTCGCCGTCGGCGGGCGCGCAGCCCGCACCGGAAGACCCGCGCCCTGCGACCCTCGGCGACATCGAAGCCAAGCCCGACACTGAGGCCAGCACCGAGGGCAAGCCCAGCAACGAGGCCGGCACCGGCGCCCAGCCCCACAACGGCGCCGACATCAGGGCCAACACCGCCGCCCCGACGATTGCCGCCGAGAGCGGCGCCAGCTAGCGACGAAGGGCCCCGCTGGGGGTGAGCCCGAAATCCGGGTCATGCGCCGGAACTAGCGGCGCATACAAACGAAGCGGCGCATACAAACGAAGCGGCCCCGGCTCACGCAACGCGCGAAGCCGAGGCCGCTTGAAGATTTCTTACGCGCGAGCGACCGCCCGCGAAACAAGCGTCGCCAAAATCTGGCCCAGATCGAGCCCAGCCGCCTGCACCGCCAGCGGCAGCAGCGACGTCTCCGTCATCCCCGGCGACACGTTGATGCCGAGCACCTGCGGCGACCCGTCCTCCGCGACGATCAGATCCACCCGGGACAGGTCACGCAAACCGAGCGCCTTGTGCGCCGCCAACGCCGTCTCCGACACCCGGGCCGCGGTCTCGGCGTCGAGCCGGGCCGGCGTGTGCCACGTCGTCAGCCCGGCCGTGTAGCGGGCCGCATAGTCGTACACCCCATCGCGCGGAACGATCTCGACGATCGGGAGGGCTTGCGGTCCGGAGCCGAGGTCGACGATGGAAACCGCCACGTCCTTGCCGGGCACGAACTTCTCGACCAGCGCCGTCGAGTCGTACGCGAAACACCCCACCATCGCGGCCGGCAGATCCGCATCTTCCCGGACCACCGCAGCGCCGAGGCCCGACCCGCCCTGGGCCGGCTTGACCATCAACGGCAGCCCCAGACGGTCGACGATCCGGTCGAGCACCGCCACCGCGCCGAGCTCGGAGAACCGGTCGTGCGGCAACGCCACCCAGTCCGGCGTCGGAATGCCGGCCTCGCGCAGCATCGACTTGGCCGACGGCTTGTCCCACGCCAGGCGGGAGGCCTGCGCGTCACAACCCACGTACGGCACCCCGCACAGGTCGAGCACCCCGCGCAGCGACCCGTCCTCGCCGGTCGCGCCGTGCAGGGCGATGACCACCGCGTCGGGCGGGTCCTCCTGCAGGGCCGGCAGCATCGTCACGTCCGCGTCGTGCATCTCGGCGTGGACGCCGACCGCCCGCAACGCGTCGAGGACCCGGCGGCCGGAGCGCAGCGAGACGTCCCTCTCGTAGGAGAGGCCACCCGCCAGAACCATTACGCGCACGTCGTCTCCAGAAGCCATGGGAGTGATCATGCCAAGTCGGGGCCGGGAGCATCGGCGGCGGCCGCGCCCCGGCGACGGTGGTGGTGCGCCGCCGCGGCGGGACCGAAGACCGCGCGCATCGCGAGCTCCTGCTCCATCACCCCGGCGAGCCGGCGAATGCCCTCACGGAGGCGCTCGGGCGACGCGTACGAGAAATTGAGCCGCATGTTGCTCGTGCCGGTGCCGTCCGCGTAGAAGCCGGTGCCGGGCACGTAAGCGACGCGCGCCGCGATGGCGCGCGGCATCATCGCCTTGGAGTCGAGACCCTCGGGGAGGGTCGCCCAGACGAACAGGCCGCCGGTCGGATGGGTCCAACTGGAGCCGGCCGGCATCAGGTCGCGCATGGCGGTCAGCAGGACGTCGCGGCGCTCGCGGTAGATCTCGCGGTACGACTTGATCTGCTCCCGCCACGGCATGGTCGTCAGGTACTGCGTCACCGCGGCTTGGGCGAACGCGCTCGGGCACAGCACGTTGGCCTCGCTCATCATCACGAGCTTTTCCCGCACGGCGTGCGGCGCGAGGATCCAGCCGACCCGCAGGCCCGGCGCGAAAGTCTTGGAGAAGGTGCTGACGTAGAAGACGCCCTCACGCCGGCGCGCGCGCAGCGGCAGCGGGGCGTCGCCTTCGAAGGACAACATTCCGTACGGGTCGTCCTCCACCACCAGCAGCCCGGCGCGCGAACAGATGTCGAGGATCTGCTCGCGTCGCTCCTCGGAGAGCGTCACGCCGGCCGGATTTTGAAACGTCGGGATCGTGTAGAGGAACTTGGCGCGCCGCCCGGACCGCTCGACGGCCTTAAGAGCTTCCTCGAGCGCCGACGGGATCAGCCCGTCGGCGTCCATAGCCACGTGGTGTACCTGCGCCTGGGCGGCCTGGAAGACACCGAGTGCGCCGACGTAGCTCGGCCCCTCGGCGAGCACCACGTCGCCCGGGTCCAGGAAGAGGCGGGCGAGCAGGTCGATCGCCTGCTGGCCGCCGACGGTGACCACCACGTCGTCGGGGGACGCGCCGTGGATGCCGGAGAGCGCCATCACCTCGCAGATGCGCTCGCGAAGCTCGATCGTGCCCTGGCCGATGCCGTACTGAAGGCTGACCGCGCCATGGTCGGCGGCGAGGCTGCCGAGCATCTCGCCGACGGCGTCGAGGGGGAGGGCTGCGATGAACGGTGAGCCGCCGGCGAGCGACACCACCTCCGGACGACTGGCGACGGCGAACAGTGCGCGGATCTCGGAGGTGGTCATCCCACGCACACGTCGCGCGTACACATCGGTGTAATCGTCCTGGGTAGTGCCGGTCATTCTGTGCCCTCCCTAAGGCATGCCGGAACCACAAATGGTAGACGGCGGTCGCTGCAAAGGCCCTCGGTTAACCGGCCCGGATGCCCGACCTGGTCCCGTTCATGGATTTTGCGGCGTAGGATCCTCCGCGGGGGCGCGCGGGGTAGGCACGGGACAGGAGCACGTCGCCGCCCGGAGGCAGAGGGGGATTACCGTGTCGCGCCGCCTGGTCAACCTCACGCTGGACACCCTCGAGGATCTTCCTCGTCCCTGTCGGCAGTGTGTCTTCTGGGAGCTCGACCCGGTGTCCGCCGAGCGGGCCTGCGCCTCCGGAGATCCCGGCCTCGAGAAGGAAGCGTGGGTCTCGCAGACGCTTCTGGAGTGGGGCTCGTGCGGCAAGCTGGCGTACGTCGACGGCATGCCGGCCGGCTTTGTGATGTACGCCCCACCGGCGTACGTCCCCCGTTCGATGGCCTTCCCCACCTCCCCGGTGAGCGCCGATGCCGCGCTGCTGATGACCGCGCACGTGGTGGCCGCGTTCGCCGGCGGCGGCCTAGGCCGCATGCTCGTGCAGGGCGTCGCCCGCGATCTGACCAAGCGGGGTGTGAAGGCGATCGAGGCATTCGGCGACGCGAAGTTCGGCGAGGCCGACGAGGAGAAGCAGGCGGGCTGCGTCGCGCCGGTCGATTTCTTCCTCTCCGTCGGCTTCAAGACGGTTCGCCCGCATCCGCGCTATCCGCGCCTGCGTCTCGAGCTGCGCACCGCCCTGTCGTGGAAGTCCGACGTCGAGTACGCGCTCGAGAAGCTGCTCGGCTCGATGAGCCCCGAGACGTTGCTGCGCCCGGTGCGGCCGGCCACGGCCACCCGGAGCGTCGACAACTAGCTGCCGGCGCCGAGCGCCACCCGCAGCTGCCGCACGTCGATCGACCCGGTCGGCACGTCGATCTCGACGGGGTAGTACATGCGCTGCACCGCGGCGAGAATCGCCTCGACGATCTGCTCGCGGAAGAGCGGGTTCACCAAGCGGTCGCGGTCCGTCGGCGACGTCAGATAACCCAGATCCACGCGTACGGCGGGCATGCGCGTCAACCGCAGCAGCTCCCACGTCTTGGAGTGGATCCGGCAGTCCCGCATGCCGGTGCGCACCACGATCTCGCGCTGCACCAGGTTGGCCAGCCGCTCCCCGACGGTCGAGCTGAGCCCGTTGCCGGTGCCGTAGTGGTACGTCGCCACGCCGTGGGCCGCGTCGTTCTCGTGCCCGTCCAGGTGCAGCGAGATGAGCAGGTCGGCGCCCAGGCTGTTGGCGAGCGTGGCCCGCTCGGCGCCGTTCATCGACTGCGCCGGGTGCGGGCCGCGGGTCAGGTGCACCCGCATGCCGGCCGCCGCGAGTCGTCCCTCGAGCCGAGCGGCCAGGTCGAAGACGAGGTCGGCCTCGGTCCAGCGCAGCGGACCCTCGGGCACCACCACGCCGAGGTCGTCGCCGCCGCCGTGACCCGGGTCGATCACGATGGTCTTGCCCATCAGGTTGGTGCCGGCCTGGCGGAACGCCTCGGCCTCGCGCAGCCACTGCGGACGGCCGCCGACGACCTTGCGGCCGAGCCGGCGCAGCGCCTTCATGGTCTGCGGGCCGCAGGAGCCGTCCTGGGTGAGACCGACCTCACGCTGGAACTGCGCGACCGCGCGAGCCGTACGCGGCCCGTAGATCGAGTCGGCGCGTCCCGTGTCGTACCCCATCTCGAGCAGCCGCTCCTGCAGTGTCCGCACGTCCTCGCCGACCAAGGCGTTGGGCACCGAGTGGAACAGCGTGCGCGCGCCGAGCCGCCAGCGGGCGGCGTCCAGCGCGCCCCACGTCTCGTCGCCGACCAGACCGTCCACGCCGATGCCGCGGCTCTGCTGGAACGCGCGCACCGCGTGATCGGTGGCGTCGTCGAAGACGTCCGAACCGTCCTCGGAAAGCAGCTCCAGGCCGACCAGGATGGATCGGATCTCGGCAACGGCCGGGCCGCTGTCTCCACGTCGGATGGAACGCACGCGCGACTCCCTTGAATGAGGTCCGAGGGAAAAGAAAAGAACGATTCGGAGCGTACTCCGTAGGCGCCGCACCCACCGGGTGGCGAAATCCCCGGCCCGGGGGATGGAAACGCCCCGCATCCGTGTGGATGCGGGGCGTCACAGAGCTATTAGAGCGCCGACTCGATGAAGTTGACCAGGGCGCTCTTCGGCTTGGCGCCGGTGACGGAGTTGACCGGCTCGCCGCCCTTGAAGATGGTCAGCGTGGGCACCGACATCACCCGGTAGGCGCGCGTGGTCTCGGGGTTCTCGTCGATGTTGATGCTGACGATCTCCACCTTGTCGCCCATCTCCTTGGCGATCTCGCCGAGCAGCGGGTCGACCTTCTTGCACGGCATGCACCACTCCGCCCAGAAGTCCACCAGCACGGGCTTGTCGGACTGCAGCACATCGCTGGTGAACGTGGCGTCGGTGACGGGCTTGCCTGCTCCCACGGCGAAACTCCTTACAGCTCTACGAATGAGGCGATGAAGCGTTCGGCGTCGAGCGCCGCGGCACAACCCGTGCCGGAGGCCGTGATGGCCTGACGATAGGTGTGGTCGACGAGGTCGCCGGCGGCGAACACGCCCGGGATGTTGGTGCGGGTCGACGGGGCGTCGACCTTCACGTAGCCCTCGTCGTCGAGCTCGATCTGGCCCTTGAACAGCTCGCTGCGCGGGTCGTGGCCGATCGCGACGAACACGCCGGTCACGTCCAGGACCTTGCCCTCGCCGGTCTTGACGTTCTTCAGCCGGACGCCGTTGACCTTGCCGTCCTCGCCGAGGATCTCCTCGACGACCGAGTTCCACTCGACCTTGATCTTCGGGTTGTTCAGCGCGCGCACCTGCATGACCTTGCTGGCCCGGAAGGTGTCGCGGCGGTGCACGATCGTCACGGTCTCGGCGAAGCGGGTGAGGAAGGTCGCCTCCTCCATGGCGGAGTCGCCGCCGCCGACCACCACGATGTGCTGGTTGCGGAAGAAGAAGCCGTCACAGGTCGCACAGGAGGAGACGCCGTGGCCGAGCAACTCCTGCTCGCCGGGCACGCCGATCGGGCGCCACGCGGAACCGGTGGCGAGGATCACGGCACGGGCGAAGTACTCCTTGTCGCCGACCCAGACCGTCTTCAGCCCCTCGGTGCCGGCCTCGGTCGGCTTGTCGGTGAGCTCGACGCGTGTGACGTCGTCGGTGAGGAACTCGGCGCCGAACTTCTCGGCCTGCGCGCGCATGGTGTCCATGAGCTCGGGGCCCATGATGCCGTCGCGGTGACCCGGGAAGTTCTCCACCTCGGTGGTGGTCATCAGCGCGCCACCGGACTGAACGCCCTCGATCACGAGCGGCTTGAGATTCGCCCGGGCCGCGTACAACGCCGCGGTGTAGCCGGACGGCCCCGAACCGATGATGATCAGATTGCGGACCTCGTCCACTGCCGACTCCCTGTCGTCTGAAATCGCCGGGTGAAGGCCCGGCGACACTGCACGCTAGAACGCCATGCTAGGCACACACCATTCCCGCTCGCGCGGGCCGTGGCCCACCTCACCGGGGGGTGTCGCTCAGCGTACCGGGACCTTCGCCAGGGTGTCCGCGTGGCCGCTCAGCGTGCCGCAGGACGGGCCGCTCGCCCAGGCCCAGGCGCCGTTGCCGGCGGTGAAACGCACCACGATCGCGGGCTTGCCGTCGAACTTCGCGTAGTCGACCGTCTCGGTGGTGATCGGGCCGGCGCCGTTCTCCCCGGCGATCAGGTCGAGGCATTCCTGCAGAGCGCTCGTGACGTTCAGCCGGGCCAGCGGGGCGGGCGCGGCGGGCACTGCGGCGGACCGGCTTGACAGGGCCTGCGCCGGTGCGATGGCAAGAGTCTTCTTCGTGTAGTTCGTTCCGCTTTCCAGGACCTGCGGTGGCGGCGACGCCTGGCCCTTCCTGGCGACGGCGGATCCCGATCCCGGGCCCGACTCGGCCATCGCGGGCGCCTCCGGATTGTTGTCCTGGCGAGCCGCCGAGTCGGCTGCGCCGCCGGCGGTGCTGGTGGCGGCCTTGTCGGAGGTGGAGGTGTCGCGGCCGGCGAGATAGTCGAGGCCGAATCCGACAAATGCCACTGCCCCGGCCGCGATGGCGATCGGGGTGGCCCAGCGCAGCCGCCGACCCGGTCGACGTTTTGGAAGATCAAGTTCCTTTTCGCGTACGGCGTCAGCACCGTCGCCCGCGTCCTGCACGAGGGTCAGTCGCGGGGCGGCGAACGCTTCCTCCAGCCGCGCCGCCACGTCGTCGGGCATCGGCAGCGGACCGAGGCGGCCCAGCTCGTCCTCGACGGCCGACATGCCGCCGCTGAGCGACTCGAAGGCGTCCCGCCAGGCGGGGTCGTCGGCGATCAGAGCGGCGACCACGGACTCGTCGGGCGTGCCGGCCAGGGCGCCGCCGATGTAGTCGGCCAGCAGGTCGATGTCGACCCCGCGGAACTCGGCCCCGGTCACCTCTCGTCCCTCCCCTCGCCCGACGTGGGCAGCGGTTGCCCCGCGCCCGGTCCGGATGAGACGGTCTGGGCCGCCTGCTGGTTCCCCTCGGCGGCGTGACCCCGGTCTCCCCGCGCGCCCGGCTCCTGCCCGCGCGTGCCCGGATTCTGGCCCCGCGAGGCCGGCTCCCGGCCGCGCAGACTGCTGAGCGCCAAAGCCATGCGGGCCCGGCCGCGGGCGCAGCGGCTCTTGATCGTGCCCTCGGCCACGCCCAGGATCTCGGCGGCCTCGGCCACCGGGTAGCCCTGGATGTCGACCAGCACGATCGCGGCCCGCTGCTCGGTCGGCAGATCCGCCAGCGCCTGCCGCACCACCAGCGCGGTGTCGTGGTCTTCCGCCGGGGCGGCCGGCTCGGGAGCGGACGGGCGGTCGTCGGTGCGGTTGCCGTCGGGCAGCGGCACGGTCGGGTGGGCCTGCCGCCGCCGGATCCGGTCGAGGCACGCATTTACCACGATGCGGTGCAGCCAGGTGGTGACGGCCGAGTCGCCGCGGAATTTCGCCGCGTTGCGGTGCGCCGACAGCAGCGCGTCCTGCACCGCGTCGGCCGCCTCCTCGCGGTCGCCGACGGTGCGCATGGCGACCGCCCAGAGCCGGTCACGGTGGCGGCGGACCAGCACGGCGAACGCCTGCGCGTCGCCGTCGAGATGCGCGCGCAGAAGGTCGGCGTCGCTCGCGCCACCCTGCGGATCCACGGTGACAAGCTATCGGAGTCGCGAAAGGCCCGGCGACCCTGCCGATCAGTAGCCGTAAACCTCGATCTTGTTGACCGCCACCTTGAAGCCGCCGTTGCCGTCGTCGGCCGCCGGCAGCTCGGTGAGGAAGACCAGGACGTACTGGTATTTCTGGTCGGGGTTGAACGCGGAGAACACCCGGTTGGTGCCGTCGGTCTTGCCCTCGGCGTCGTCCTCGAGCTTCTTGTACGTCTTCACGATCTTGTCGTCGCCGTCCGACGTGTCACCCGGGTCGGACGCGCCGGTCCGGATGTCCATCGTCACGCCGGGCGTCGACATCTCGACCCGCACCTCGGCCAGCGAGCGCGGGGTGCCGAGGTTGATCAGCACGCCCATGCCGGGCTTGCGGGTGCCGAAGTTGGCCTGCTTGAAGCGCTGGGTTACCCACGCGGTGTCGGGGTCGTTGTCGACCGTGTTCGCTGCCTGGCCGGTGTCCATCCGGTCGCCGTGCGGCGGGTCGACGATGCGCACCATGTCGGCGGTCAGCGGGATCTTCTTCGGGTTTGCCACCGGGGCCTGGGTCGCGGCCGAGGAATCGCCGTTCGGCGTGTCGCCGACCTGGGCCGTCGTCGTCTTGGAACCCGACGAGTTCGAGCTCGTGATCGCGCGGATGCCGAAAATCAACCCGACGATCGCGATGACGACCAGCGCCGCGACCCCGACCACGATCTTCGAATTGTTCCGCGCTGGCTCGGCGGTCGCGTTGCCCTGCGTGAACCGCAGCGGGCCGACGTCTTCGTAGTCGTCGTCGGCCGCCGCGTCGAGCCGGGCCAGCTCGGCCGCGAGCGCGTCGGCCTCGGGAGCCGCGACCCGCCGGTCGAGCAGATCCATCGTCAGATCGTCGAGGTACGCCGGGACGCCGGCCCGGATCTGCCGCGGGGCGGCCGGGTTGCCGGACGCGTCGCGCGTGGCGTCGGGCAGCGCCGAGTGGCTCACCTCGGTCTGCGGCCAGTGCGCGGTGAGCGCGTAGTAAAGAAGGCCACCCACCGCGCGGATGTCACCCTCGGCGCTGTCGGCCGAGTCGGCCCGCGCGTCGGCGAGGACCACGCGGCCGTCGTCGGCGATCAGCGTCGTGCCGGGGTGCACGTTGCCGTGGACCATGCCGGTGGCGTGCACGGCGGCGAGCGCGTCGGCGATCGAGTGGGCGATCGCGGTGGCCCGGGCCGGGTCCAGCGGACCCTCCTCGGAGACCATCTCGCGCAGCGACTCGCCGTCGACCCACTCGCGCACCACGTACGCCCGGGCGCCCTCGTCGATCGCGTCGTAGACGCCGACCAGGTTGGGGTGGATCACCCGGCTCGCGTCGACCGCGGCCTGAAGCATCTCGGTGGCGGAATCGCCACCCGGGTAGCGCAACACCACCGCGACGGGCCGGCGCAGCACGACGTCGACGCCGCGCCAGACCTGACGGCCCGCGCTGTCGTCGTTGACGTGCGCCTGGAGCTCGTAGCGCTCGGCCAGGATCTCACCGACGGTGGGTGCACCGAAGGTCATGACCGGCCCGTCCGCATCGGCCGCGGTCTCGTGGCCTTCGCCGACCTGGGTCACCCGTCCTCCCTCGGTGCTCACAGCGCAGTTTCCCACGCTGGCGCAAAAGGCTGTGCATGCCGACACCGACCATACCCGCCCCCGGCCACCGTACGGCAGGTCGTCCCCCCGGCGCGGCACCTCGGTTTCCCCGGCCGCTTGGCGGGCAGATCCGACTCAACGGCGGAAAAACAGCAGGTCAGCGGCCGAGCTTGCGCCTCACCATGCCCACTACCTGGCTCACTTCTCGCACTCGGAGCAAAGTCGCAGCCGCGAGGTAGACGATCAGGATGACCGCGCCCCCGGCCAGCAACTGCACGAAAGCCTCACCGCGGCCGGACGGCGCGCCGGCGCCGGGCAGGAAGTGCACGACCAGCAGGCCGAGCGCCGCGGCGACCGCGGCGGCCACCAGCACCTTCATCAGCGCCGCCGCGACCGAGCCGAGGTTGAGCCGGCCGATCCGGCGGCGCAGCACGGCCAGCGAGATCAGCGCCGAGACGAGATAGGAGATGGCGTTGCCCGCGGTCATCCCGGCCGCCGAGTGCGACTTCGCGAGAACCGCGGCGAAAACCAGGTACGCCCCGATTCGTACCGCTACCACCGGCAGGTTGATCAGCGCGGCGGTCTTGTTGCCCTGCAGCGAGTAGAACGCGTACGTGCACAGGTAGCTGATCGACAGCGGGATGACGGCGAACGCGGCCACGGCGAGAACCGTGCCAGTGGCGAGGGCGTTGGCGTTGGTGTACTTGCCGCCCTGGAAGAGCATCACCGAGATCGGCGCGGCGAGGACGCCGTAGACGACCGCGATCGGCGCGAGCGCGGTCGCGGTCAGCCGGATGCCGCGGCTCAGGTCGGCGCTGACGTCGGCGTACCGGCCGTCGGCGGCGGCCGCGCTCATCTTCGGCAGCAGCGCGGTCATCACCGAAACGCCGATGATGCCGTGCGCCATCATCGTCAGCAGGAAGACGTTGTTGAAGGCCAGCACGCTGGCGCTGTCCCCGTCGGCCACCCGGTTCAGGATGCGCACCACGACGAAGACCGCGATCTGGTTGGCGGCGACGTAGCAGAGCATCCAGCCGGCCAGGCGGCCGATCTCGCCGAGGCCGAGCGAGCGCGGATCCCAGCGCCACTTCCAGCTGAAGCCGACCTTGCGCAGCGCCGGGAGCAGGCCGATCGCCTGCACCACCATGCCGAGCAGGGTGCCGAGGCCCATCAGCAGGATCGCGCCGCTGCTGATGTTGTCGACGGTCAGGTCGTCCTTGCTGAAGAACATGATGAACACGCCGCAGGTCGCTATGACCACGAGGTTGTTCAGGATCGGCGCCCAGGTCGGGGCCGCGAAGTGCCCGCGCACGTTGAGCACCGCGCCGATCAGCGCGGACAGGCCCGTGAAGAAGATGATCGGCAGGATCAGGTACGCGAAATGGGTGACCAGGTTCTTGTAGGAATCGGGGTTGTCGCTGCTGGCCTGGATCGCGGTGATCACCGGGGCGGCCGCCACCACCAGGATCGTCGCGATGCCGAGCGACACGATCGCGAAGGTGAGCAGCTTCCGGGTGAACTCGAGTCCACCGTCCGGGTCACTCTTGCGCCGCCGCACCAGCAGCGGGATCAGCACGCTGGAGAGGATGCCGCCGAGCAGCAGCTCGTAGATCTGGCCCGGCAGGAACTGGGCGCTGGTGTACGCGTCGCCGATGCCCGCGCCGAGCGTGATGCCGATCAGCGCGTTGCGCACGAAGCCGATGAGCCGGCTGACCAGGCTGCCGGCCGCCATGATCGCGCTGTTGCCGACCGTGCCGCCGTCGCCGCCGACGTTGCCCGGGGGCAGCTCTTCCGGTGGCAGGGCCTGCTCCTGACCGATGATCCCGGAGTCCACCGAGATCACGGTGACGCCGTCCTCGGCGAGCGGTGGCACGCCGTCCGGCGCGGCGTGCGCGCTGCGGTACAGGCCGCCGTTCACCCGTGCCTCCCGACTTGTCCGAACGATGCAGTCACCATAAAGGGGTACGTCATACCCGACGGCGCAGGAGGGTGCCGGGTTCGGCGCCGGCCAGGGTTTCGACCATCCAGCAGGCCTCCGCCGGTACCAGCGGCTCGCTCAGCGCGTCCAGCACCGTCGGATGATCGCAGCCGGCCTCGGTGAGCGCACCGAGCAGCGCGGGAATGGGTGCGAGGTCACCGGTGTCGAGGATTTCCCGGGTCAGGGGGAGGGTGACGTGGTGCCAGGGCTCGTCCGGCATCCGCGCCAGGCGAGCTGACGCCAGGCGTACGAGATGGGCCAGATCCTCACGCGGAAAGCGCGACCCGTGCCGGACGTCGGAGAAGCGGGACGTCGGCCGGGTGATCTCCGCGATCGTGGCCTCGTCGAGCACCTGCGGCGAAGCCGCGGGGGGAGACGGCCACCAGTCGTCGCTCGCGAAGAGCGGAAGCGGCGCCTGCTCGGGACCATGGGGCGGCGCGGGCGGCACCTCGCGGCGCAGAGATCGGTACGCCGCCTCGCGCATCGCGCCGATCGTGGTCTCGTCGTCGTCGGGGGTCCCGGGCGCGAACGGGGAGAGCAGCGCCACCACCAGGCCCGGATGCGGCAGGGTCGGATCCTCGAGGGCGATCACCCGGGCGCAGAGATCGAGCTCCCACCAGCGCAGCGCCGCGGGGTACGGGCCGCCGGCCGGGGCCCAGGCGAGCTGGACCGGCTCGGAGGAGGCGGGGATGCGCAGGCCGAGGGTGCGCTCGCCGGACGACAGGCCGATGTCGAGGACAAGGGCGTATCCGCCGGTGACGGGGAAGATCGTCCGCAGCTCACGGGCATCGGGGTCATCGGTGGTCGCGCCGTCGCCGATCCAGAACCCGGGGTTCTCACTCAGGCGTAGTAGCGCCTCGGAAACGGGCACGCCGTCAATCCTGCCCGCTGAAATCTAGTCGTGCCACGCCCTCCATCCAACCGCCCCGCCCACCACCCAAGGCCGGACCAAAGGCCAGCTAGGCTTTGAGTCCCATGTCTGTGTTGAATGCCGCCCAGCGTAAGGCCGTCGCCGAGCTGCTCCGAGTCTCCCCCGTCGCGGACGAGCTGGGGCGCCGGTTCGAGGCCGCCGGCCATGAGTTGCACCTGGTCGGCGGGTCGGTGCGGGACGCGCTGCTCGGCGCCCTCGGCGACGATCTCGACTTCTGCACCGACGCCACGCCCGAGCAGACCCTCATGGTCGTGCAGGGCTGGGCCGACGCGATCTGGGAGACCGGCCGCGAGTTCGGCACGATCGGCGTACAGAAGAACGGCCTCCGGCTGGAGGTCACGACCTTCCGGGCCGAGGCGTACGACGGGGTGTCGCGCAACCCGGTCGTGGTCTACGGGAAGTCGCTGCTCGATGACCTCGAGCGGCGGGACTTCACGGTCAACGCGATGGCGGTGTCGCTGCCGGGGCACGTCTTCACCGACCCGTACGGTGGACTTGCCGACCTCGCGGCGCAAGTGATCCGCACGCCGGCGGCGCCCTCGGTGTCTTTCGGTGATGATCCACTTCGGATGCTGCGTGCTGCCCGTTTTGCCGCGAAGCTGCGTTTTACAGTGGACGAACCGGTCATCTCCGCCATGTCAGAAATGTCGGGCGACCTCGAGCGGATCACCGCCGAGCGGATCCGGGACGAGTTCACCAAGCTGATGTGCGCCGCGGACCCGATCACCGGGCTGCGGCTGCTCGTCGACACCGGGCTCGCCGACCGCTTCCTTCCCGAGATCTCCGGGCTCAAGCTCGAGATCGACGAGCACGCCCAGCACAAGGACGTCTACGAGCACACCCTGATCGTCGTGCAGAACGCGATCCGCCTCGAGGGCTCCACCGGACCCGACTTCGTGCTGCGGATGGCCGCGCTGATGCATGACGTCGGCAAGCCGGCCACCAAGGCGGTCGGCCGCGACGGGCGGGTCAGCTTCCACCACCACGAGATCGTCGGCGCGCGGCTCACCAAACAGCGGATGAAGGCCCTGAAATACCCCAAGGACGTCACCACCGAGGTGGTCGAGCTGGTCGCCTTGCATCTGCGTTTCTACGGGTACGGCCGGGGCGAGTGGACCGATTCGGCAGTGCGCCGCTACGTGACCGATGCCGGTCCGCTGCTGCACCGCCTGCACAAGCTCACCCGGTCGGATGTCACGACGCGCAACAAGCGGAAGGCGGCCAACCTCGCTGCCGACTACGACGCGCTCGAGGAGCGGATCGCCCGGCTCTCGGCCGAGGAAGATCTCGCCCGGGTGCGCCCCGACCTCGACGGCAACGCCATCATGGAGCTGCTCGGCGTCCCGCCCGGCCCGATCGTCGGCCAGGCGTGGCGCTATCTGAAGGAGCTGCGCCTCGACCGCGGGCCGCTCGACCGCGACGAGGCCGAGGCGGAACTCTTCAAGTGGGCCCGCGACAACGGCCATCTGTGATTTCTGTCGTACCCCCGGAGCAGAATCGGGTCCATGTTCGTCGTCGACTCACCCATCGGCCCGCTCGGCGTGGTCGTCGCCGGGGAGACTGTGCTCAACGTGCGCTTCGGCGCCAAGCCCGGCCCCTCTGAGCCGCACCCGGCCGCGACCCAGCTGGAGTCGTATTTCGCCGGCGAGCTCACCGACTTCACCGTGCCGTTCGAGCTGCGCGGCGGCTCCGAGTTCGAGCGCGCCGTCTGGGCCGAGATAGCCAAGATTCCGTACGGCGAGATGATCACCTACGGCGCGATCGCCACCGCGCTGGGCGACCCCGGCGCCGCCCGAGCCGTCGGCACCGCCTGTAACCACAACCCCATCCCGGTCATCGTCCCGTGCCACCGCGTCGTCGGCGCCGGCGGCAAGATGGTCGGCTTCGGCGGCGGCCTCGACCGCAAGCGCAAGCTGCTGGAGCTGGAGGCGCGGGTCGCTTTGGCACGCGCCTGGAGTTGACCACTGCCCATAGTCAGGCGTACACCTGTCCTATGACAACTCAAGACTTCCGGCCGGAGGTCGAGGAACGGCTTCGCCAGCTCGATCCCTCGGTCCACCAGCCGGACGCAGAGCCCTTGGACAACGTGATCAACGCCTACCTGGCCGGCGGCAGCAACAGCGAGACAAGAGAGCTCGCCCGCCGGGTGTACGCCGAGCACAGGGAGTTCTTCGACCTGATCGGCGACCGATGACCAAGCCGGCCTGGCCCGATCCTCTCGACCTGCTCGAGCTTCTCGGGCAGGCGACGGGCCCGGGAAGCAACGTCCGAGACGGCGGCATCCTGGTGGCCGCGGCAGTCAGGCCGAACGCCGCCATCCTGAACCGTCTGGTCTATCCGACGCTGCTGGAGAAATCCGCGGCACTCCTGCACGCCATCCTGGTCTGGCGCCCGTTGCAGCTCTGGAACGCCGGCCTGGCCTGGGCGGCCACGCTGGGCATGCTGATGCGCAACGGCCTCGATCTGGAGATCTCGGCCTGGGAGCAGATGGTGATCACCGACGAGATCACCAGCGGCGCACTCGACAACGTGACTGACATAGTCGCGCGGTTGCGGCCGTACCTGCGTACCAGATGAAGGGACGGAAAAGGCCGGGTCGCCTCGGCGGCCCGGCCTTTCTCGGTGATCGCGGCGGTCAGCGCTCGATCTCGCCGCGGATGAAGGCCTCGACGGACTCCTTCGCGTCGTGGTCGTTGTACTGGACCGGCGGGGACTTCATGAAGTAGGACGACGCCGAGAGGATCGGGCCGCCGATGCCGCGGTCCTTGGCGATCTTCGCGGCGCGGACGGCGTCGATGATGACGCCGGCCGAGTTCGGGGAGTCCCACACCTCGAGCTTGAGCTCGGCGTTCAGCGGGGTGTCACCGAAGGAGCGGCCCTCCAGGCGGATGTAGGCCCATTTGCGGTCGTCGAGCCACGGCACGTGGTCGGACGGGCCGATGTGCACGTCGCTCTTGACCATCTCGTGCGGGATCTGGCTGGTGACCGACTGGGTCTTCGAGATCTTCTTGGAGACCAGGCGGTTGCGCTCCAGCATGTTCATGAAGTCCATGTTGCCGCCGAAGTTGAGCTGGTACGTGCGCAGCAGCTCGACACCGCGGTCCTCGAACAGCTTCGCGAGCGCGCGGTGCACGATCGTCGCACCGACCTGGCTCTTGATGTCGTCGCCGACGATCGGGAGGCCCGCGTCGGTGAACTTCTGCGCCCACTCCGGGTTGGAGGCGATGAAGACGGGCAGCGCGTTGACGAAGGCGCAGCCTGCGTCGATCGCGGCCTGGGCGTAGAACTTGTCGGCCTGCTCGGAGCCGACCGGCAGGTAGGAGACCACCACGTCGACCTGCGCGTCGCGCAGCGCCTGCACCACGTCGACGGCCTCGGCCGAGGACTCCTCGATGATCTCGCGGTAGTACGTGCCCAGACCGTCGAAGGTCGGTCCACGCTGGACGGTGACGCCGGTCGGCGGCACGTCGGTCAGCTTGATCGTGTTGTTCTCGCTGGCGACGATCGCCTCGGCCAGGTCCATGCCGACCTTCTTGGCGTCCACATCGAACGCCGCGACGAACTGCACGTCCGAGACGTGGTAATCGCCGAAGGTCACGTGCATGAGACCCGGAACGCGGTCGTTCGGGTCGGCGTCCTTGTAGTACTCCACGCCCTGCACGAGGGACGAGGCGCAGTTGCCCACACCGACGATGGCGACGCGTACGGAGCCCATCGCGTTTGCCTCCTTGTTGTTCATCACGGCCGGTCCGTCTGCGGACGCGGGGATTCGGGGGGTGCGTCCCCTGCCGGGTCGGCGGGGAGGTCGAGAGTGCCGGGGGTGGCCGGCGCACGGCCGGAGCGCTCGTTGGTGATGAGCTCCTCCAGCCAGCGAACTTCGCGCTCGCAAGCGTCGAGTCCGTGGCGTTGCAGTTCGAGCGTGTAGGCGTCGAGCCGTTCACCGGCCCGGGACAGCACGTCGCGCAGGCCCTCGCGCCGCTCCTCGATCCGCCGGCGACGGCCCTCGAGGATGCGCAGCCGGGTGGCCTGATCGGTACGGGAGAAGAAGGCGAAGTGCACTCCGAACCCGGCGTCGTCGTACGTCTCCGGGCCGGCCTGGGCGAGCAGATCGGCGAAGCGCTCCTTGCCCTCCGCAGTGATCTTGTAGACAACCCGGCCGCGTTTGCTGGTCATCGGCGGGATGATCGAGGGATCCGACTCCGACTCGGTGATCCAGCCGGTGGTCTGCAGCCGCTTGAGAGTCGGATACAGAGTGCCGTAGCTGATGGCCGCGCGAATCGTGCCCAGCTTGGTGGCGAGCTCCTTGCGCAGCTCGTACCCGTGCATCGGGGTCTCCTGAAGGAGACCGAGGATCGCCAACTCCAACATCGGCCACCCCCTTCTCGTACCCCGATGTATCGGTCCGATACATCGCAACCGTAGATCGCCTTGGTGAAGGACGCAAGAAGAACCGTTAACGCGACCGCCGCGCCACGCTGAGTGATGGCTGTCGCCGCGCACGCGCGGACCGCGTACTCTCTTCGCCATGCGCACGCAGCGGCAGGTCGTCGACTACTCGCTACAGAAGCGGGCAGTGCTGCGTGACGTGCACAACGGTCGTGTCGGGACGCTTGAGGTCTGCGATGCGTCCCCGTACTTGAAAAACGCAGCTCGATTCCACGGCGAGCCGACCGACGACCGCTGTCCGGTCTGCCGCCGCGACAATCTCACCCTCGTGCATTACATCTACGGCGATGAACTCAAGCAGTCCGCCGGGCAGGCCCGAAAGCTGGCCGAGCTCCCCGTCCTGGCGATGACTCTGCGTGAGTTCCAGGTGTTCGTCGTGGAGGTGTGCCGCTCTTGCGCGTGGAATCACCTGACCCAGCAGTACGTGCTCGGCCGGGACGCGCTGACCGCCGACGAGCTTGATCAGGACGAAGCTGTCGCCTCGTCCGCCGCGGGCCGCCACCGCGGTACAGGGTCGTCGCCGCAACGCCGGGAGGGCCGCCGATGACGTGGCTTCGCCCCGATACCGTGTGCACGACCCCGACCGAACCGGGCATCCAGCGCCGCAATCGGTCATTCATGACATCCGACAGGGCGGCTGCCGGTTTGCAGCCCAAATCGTCCGCGCGTGGCGTCGTCGGCGGGGGCCCCTCCAGGGCTCTCTCGTCGTGCGCCACCGTGACCGAGGTGTGACCGCATGAACTCGTACGGCGAATCGCAGTCTCCGCGTGCCCGGGCCAGCGTGCCCGGGTCCGGTGCCTCCGCGCCAGACGACGACCAGTCCGACGGCCGATATTCGGCCGCGGCCCGTCCCGCGCCCGACGCGTACCGCCGTGGTACCGGCGGGCGTGCTTCCGTCGGTGCTGCCAAGGTGGGCGCGGCGTCGGTTCCGGGCCGGGCGTCGGTGGGCGGAGCTACGGGCTCCGCTCGGGTGGGCGCCCGCGCCTCGGTCGGTGCGGGAACCGGCTCGGTCGGCGCCCGGGCGTCGGTGGCCCGCGCCGCGGTCCGGCCCGGTCCTGGGCTGGACGCGCCGGGTGGTCCAGGCACCCCCGGGGGCAAGGGCAAGGACAAGTCGAAGGCGGCCAAGCGCCGTCGCCGCACCAACATCCTCACCGCCGCGGCCGCCGTGGTGGTCATCCTGCTCGGCGCCGGCGTCGTCGGCGGCACCTACTTCTTCGACGACGTGGCGCTGCCCTCGCCGGTCAGCGAGGACCAGTCCAATGTGATCAAGTACGCGAACGGCGCCGTACTTGCCAACATGGGCGAGCAGAACCGCACCGTGGTGCCCGAGGAGAAGATCAACAAGGTCGTCGAGCACGCCGTCGCGGCCGCCGAGGACAAGAACTTCTACTCGCACCACGGCATCGACATGAAGGGCATCGTCCGCGCCGCGTGGAACAACTTCACCGGTGGCGCCACCCAGGGCGCGTCGACGATCACCCAGCAGTACGCGCGGCACGCGGCCGACCTCAAGGCCATCAGCATCAACCGGAAGCTGCGCGAGGCGGTCATCGCCCGCAAGCTCGAGTCGCAGTACAACAAAGACCAGATCATGGGCATGTACCTGAACTACATCGACCTCGGTGAGGGCAGGTACGGCATCGAGGCCGCGGCTCAGGGCTACTTCGGCAAGTCGGTGACCACGCCGGCCGGTCAGAAGAACGCGATCACGCCGTACGAGGCCGCGGTGCTTGCCTCGATCATCAAGCAGCCCTACCCGAACTCGGCACACCGGGGCTACGACCCCAACTACAACCTCCCGGCCGCCAAGGAGCGCTGGGAGTACACGATGAAGAACATGCTCGAGATGGGCTGGATCTCCCCGGAGGTCTACGCGGCCCGGAAGTACCCGACGGCCCGCAAGCCCACCGCGAACTCCTGCAAGACCTGTGCCGCCAACAAGCCGGTCGGCATGATCCTGCGGCACGTCAAGGCCGAGCTCGCGCAGATGGGCATCAGCGACGCCGAGTTCGACCAGGGCGGTCTGACCGTCACCACGACGATCGACCCCGACGTGCAGAAGGCGGCCGAGCAGGCCGGATCGGCGGCCAGCGCGGACTCACCGATGCACGACCTGCCGAAGTCGTACCAGGCGGCGGTCATCGGCATCGATCCGAATACCGGGCGGGTGCTCGGCTACTTCGGCGGTGACAATCCGAATGGCACCGACTACGGCGGCTACATGGCCGGCGACGGCTCCGGCGTCAACGGTGGCCAGTCACCGGGCTCGACGTTCAAGATCTACACGCTTGCCGCCGGCCTGCAGGAGGACCTGTCCTTCGACAGCATCTGGGACAGCACCAAGCTGCGTCCCAACGGCAAGCCGATCAACAACGCCGGCGCGGACCCGGGCACGATCTGCAAGAACAAGCCGAAGAACTGTGACCTCGAGACCGCGACGATCAAGTCGTACAACTTCCCGTTCTACTGGCTCGCCGACACGATCGGCCGGTCCAAGGTGATCGCGGCGGCCAAGGCCGCCGGCATCAAGCACATGTTCACCGACGGCAACAAGCAGTTCCCGAACGGGCAGATGGTCGACCTGACCAAGACCGACAAGTCGACCTGGGAGAAGTCGGGCTACTTCGACAACGAGGTCGCGTTCGGCCAGTACCGGGTGCCGCCGCTCGAGCACGCCGAGGGCGTCGCGACGATCGTCAGTGGCGGCGTGCACCACAACGCGCACTTCATCCGCCAGGTGAAGCGGGTCAACCCGGAGGACGGCAAGGTCGAGGTCATCAACGCCGAGAAGACCGCGGGCACCCGGGTCTTCGACGCCGACAAGATGTCCAACCTCCAGGGCGTGATGAAGGAGATCGTCGACGTCGACAAGCGCGACCTGAACAACGGCCGCGAGAGCATCGCCAAGTCCGGCACCTGGGAGTACAACGACGGCAAGGACGGACACACCGGTTCCGGTGACTGTTGGTTCGTCGGCGGCATACCCCAGTTGGCGGCGACGGTCTGGGTCGGCGGCAAGACCAACAAGGTCGAGCTGCACGACCCGAACAGCAGCAGCAGATTCAACGACATGTTCGGCGCCGGCGTCCCGTCGAAGATCTGGCGGCAGTTCCTCAACTCGGTCACCAAGGCGCTCGACTGGAAGCAGATCGACTTCCCGGACCGGGCCAAGACCGGTGACCCGGCGAAGTTCGGCAACGGCATCAAGCCCGTCGAGCCGGTGCTCCCCGACAACAACTGTGCGCTCCAGCTCATCGGTGTGAGCTGCGACAACAACAACGGCGGGAACGGCAACGGCGGCAACAACGGCGGGAACGGCAACAACGGCGGTGGCAACGGTGGCAACAACGGCGGTGGCAACAACGGCACCGGCACTGTCACCAACCCGTTCACACAAGAGACAACAGCGGCAACAGGCGGCGATTAGCGTCTGACCCCGTTCGCGCGGCCGGCGTCTGCCCTCCGAAGGGGCGCACGCCGGCCGTGGCGTTTCAGCAGGCTTTCTCACGTACGCCGGAAGTTGTGTCCGACGATTGCCGCCCGATACGGCATGATGCGTTGTCATGAGCACCCAACCGTCCGAGGACATCGATCGCCCCGAGGCCGAGCCGATCGCTCCGGCGACCGGCGACTCGTTCGTGCGCGGCCTCTCCGAGGCGATCGGTGGCCCGCTCGGCGGGCACGCCGTGCGGCCCGAGGCGAGACGCGGGCGGTTCTGGACGGCGGCCCGGATCGTCATGGCGCTGATGTGCATGACGCTGGCGTTCTCGTGGGTGCAGAAGTCGCCCTGCCAGACCGGCGACTGGCAGAAGAACATCCAGTACACCCGGTTCTGCTACACCGACGTGCTGGCGCTCTATTACGCCGAGGGGCTCAACGAGGGCAAGGTTCCGTACAAGGACCACGCGGTGGAGTACCCGGTCGTCACCGGCTACTTCATGGGCGCGCTGGGCCTGCCGGTGCACGCGTACGGCGTGAAGCACCCCAACATCAACCAGGGCCAGTGGTTCTACAACACGAACGCGGTGGTGCTCTCGGCGCTGGCCGTGGTGACCGCGGCCGTGATCCTCGCGTTGCGCCGGCGACGACCCTGGGACGCCGCGATCTTCGCGCTGTCGCCGATCATCTTCTTCACGGCCACGGTCAACTGGGACTTCCTGGCGATCGGCCTGGCCGCGATCGGCATCTACCTGTGGGCCAAGCGACATCCGGCGTGGGCGGGCGTGTTCCTGGGGCTGGGCGCGGCGGCCAAGCTGTGGCCGCTGTTCATCCTCGGGCCGCTGCTCGTGCTGGCGTTGCGCTCACGCACGCTCGACAAATGGCTGTGGTCGTTCCTCGCCACGGCCGGCACCTGGGTCGTGGTCAACTTCCCGGTCTGGTACTACTGGCACGACAGCTGGCTGCGTTTCTTCCAGCTCAACAGCGAACGGCCGATCGACTGGGGCACGTTCTGGTACGTCGGCCGCTACCTGGACGGCAAGTGGCACAGCGGCGCGACCGGTGATCAGGGCCCGTTCCAGTGGCTCAGCAACAACGTCCCAACCCTCAACATCATCACGTACGGGTTGTTCGGGCTCGCCTGCGTCGCGATCGCGATCCTGGCCCTCGCCGCGCCGAAGCGCCCCCGGATGGCCCAGTTGGCCTTCCTGGTCGTGGCGGCGTTCCTCATCTTCAGCAAGGTCTGGTCGCAGCAGTACGTCCTGTGGCTGCTCCCACTGATTGTGCTGGCCCGCCCGCGGTGGGGCGCGATCCTCGCCTGGACGGTCGCCGAGTTCGGCTACTTCACGGCCTTCTACGCCGAGCTGCTGGGCGCCGGGGGCAAGCCGGTGATCCCCGAGGGTACGTTCGTGCTGGCCTCGACCCTGCGCCTGGTCACGGTCGCGGTCCTCTGTGGTCTGGTGATCCGCGAGATCTGGCGGCCCGAGCTCGACGCGGTCCGCCAGACCTACCACGGCGAGGACCCGGACGGCGGCGTCCTCAACCGCCCGGACGCCGGCTGGGTCGAGGGCTTCGGCAACGCCTTCCGCCGCAAACCGAAGCCCGCCGCCGTGACCGACACCGCCGAGCCCGAGCCGCCGGCCTCCGCGGAGCCCGCGCTCACCACCTGACGCTCCGACAAAACCGAGCAGCCCGGGCGTTTCGGCCTGGGCTGCTTGCTGTCTCCCGAGCGCTTGCTGTCTCCCGAGCGCTTGCTGTCTCCCGACGGCTCGGCGCGCCCGACGGCTCGGCGCGCCCGACGGCTCGGCGCGCCCGACGGCTCGGCGCGCCCGACGGCTCGGCGCGCCCGACGGCTCGGCGCGCCCGACGGCTCGGCGCGCCCGACGGCTCGGCGCGCCCGACGGCTCGGCGCGCCCGACGGCTCGGCGCGCCCGACGGCTCGGCGCGCCCGACGGCTCGGCGCGCCCGACGGCTCGGCGCGCCCGACGGCTCGGCGCGCCCCGACGGCTCGTTGAGTCGTGCCGCCGGGTTGGTCCTGCCGCTCGACGGTCGTGCCGCCGGTGGGTCCTGCCGCTCGGCGGTCCTGCCTCCCGGGGGCCTACCGTCCGGCGGCGATCAGCGTCGGTGGGCCGCCGGGCTGGGCGTTGAGGGTGGGCTGGGTCGGAAACGCCGGCAGGGTGCCGCCGAGGCCGGGCTGCCCTCCCGGCTGGGTGACCGTGCCCGGCTGCGGGTTCTCTCCGCCGGGCAGCGTTCCGGTCCCCGGCTGCAGACCCGTGCCCGGATCGGTGCCGGTGCCCGGCAGCGTGCCCGTCCCTGGCTGAGTTCCCGTGCCCGGCAGCGTGCCCCCTGGCTGAGTGCCGGGCTGGCCTGCCCCGGGCTGGCCCGGCTGTTGGCCGGACTGGTCCGGCGGGGTCAGCCGGAAGAGGACGGCGTCATCGAGGTCCTCGCGGGTGATGCCCATCCCGTCGACCGGAATGTCGCCTGCCCGCTCCCACGGCGTGCCCGCCACATGGTCGCGCAGCAGCAGGACCGTGGTGACGCCTTGCGTGCGCAGGTATTGAATGCTGGCCGCGTCGGGGAACGTCTGCACCGACCGGCGCATCTCGGCCTGATGCGCCACGGCGAAACCGCCCGCGCCGTTGGCGATCTGCTGGAAGCGGGTCGTCGACCAGAGCATCACCATCTGGTCGGTGAGCTCGGCGGTCGGCAGCACCAGCATCGGGCCGGTGACCGTGCGCATCGCCTTGGGCTGGTCGGGCACCACCGGGTGGGCGGTCGCGGCCCAGCCCTCGGCCAGCACCAGAGCCAGAGGGATCAGCGTGGCCAGCCGCAGCCACGGGCCGGGCCACGGCGGGATGCGCTGCTCGGCCCAGTGGTCGGCGCGGCGGACGAACTCGGCGACCGCGCCCGCCGCCAGGATGGCCAGCAGAAGCGTCACCCAGAGCATGAGGCGGCCGGGGATCCGGGCGCCCACCGAGGCGGGCAGGTGGCCGAAGAGCGGCAGATAGCTCCAGCGGCCGTCGAAGAAGGTCGTGCCCAGGGTCAGGATGATCGTGGCGGCAAGGCCGGCCAGCAGCAGCAGGCGCTGCCAGAGGGTCCAGATGGAGAAAGCCAGTCCGGCCAGGGCCAGGGCGTAAAGGATGAAGCCCGGCAGCAACGACATCTCGGCCGGCCAGGTCAGCGACGAGCGCGGCACCTCGTGCGCGCCGCCCCACAACCGCGAGTCGGCGGGACCGATCAGCAGGCTGCGCAGCGGCGGCGAGAAGAACTTGATCTCGGCGGTGGCGGTGCTCGTGCCGCTGCCCTTGAAGTACGGGATGGCGATGAGCGCGGCCACACAGGCCACGATCAGCGGGCCGACGATGTCGGTGACCAGCAGCCGCCAGCCCAGCACCGGGCGCTCGGCGGGACGGCGCCACCAGCGTATCGGCACCCGGACCAGCAGCACCAGCAGGATGATCCCGAGCACGCCGAGGAGCGGTAGCCCGAGCGAGAAGCCGAGGCTGACCTGCCAGGCGGCGACGAGCCAGCCCGCCGCGGCCCAGCCGGCATGACGATGCGTACGCCGGAAGCCGCGCCGCATCGACCAGCCGTGCCCGCGGGCCAGCATGGCCAGCGCGAGCGGGATGCCGCCGGCCGAGACGATGTCGAGGTGGCCCTCCTGGGCCAGGCGCCACGGCGCGTACGCGAAGGCGACCGCGGCCACGGCAGCGCCGGTGCGGCCCGCGCCGAGCTGCCGGACCAGGGCGTAGGCGCCGATCAACAGCAGCGCATGGGCCAGCACGAAGAGAATGTTGTATCGCAGCACGGCGGCGAGCGGACCCTCGCCGATCATGCCGGCCGGGGCGTAGCCGAGCAGGCTGTCGCCGAAGGCGAAGCTGTTGGGCTCGGGGAAGAACGCGTTGGCCTGCCACAGCTTGACCGGGTCGGTGAGCAGGATGTGCCCGCTCCAGGCGATCTGCCAGGCCTGACGGGCCGGGTCGCCGAGATCCTGCGGCAGGGTGTGCAGCGGGTACTGCAGGGTCGGCCAGGTCATCGCCACGGCCAGCGCCAGCGCGACGTAGGTGACCACCGCGTACTCGTGGATCAGCGCGCGGCCGAGGGCGCGGATGCCCCGGCGGATGCGGCCGGGCGGACGCTCGGTTGTGGTCGCGAAGACCGTCCAGGGGTCGCGCGGCACGTCGGCGGGGCGATCGCTGGGCAGCGGCTCCTTGATCCGGCCGGCCGGAGGTGTCGCTTGTGGAGCAATTGCCGCACCAGGCGTAGAAACGGACACACCGGACGGAGACGGAGGCGCGGACGACGGGCCGGCGGCGGCGGACGCGGGTGCGCCGACGGCGGCGAGCTCACGAGCGGGCGTCGCCGGGCGTCGCCGCCCGGTGACACGCAGAAATCGCCGCCACCCCGGCTCAGCGCCGACGGCAGCGGGCTCCTCCAGCGCGGCCGTCATGCGCGCCGCCCGATCGGCCTCGCTCGCCGGCCCGGCAGGCGGCTGCGGCGCACCAGAACCAGGCGGCGGCGCGGACATTGGCGGTTGCGCCGACGAGGAAGCCGGTCCTGACCGGGACGAGGAAGCCGGCGCCGACGAGGAAGCCGACGCAGGGGCGGGCGCGGAACCTGGTGCCGACGCGGGCGCCGTAGCCGCCGCTCCAGGAGCCGGCGCGGAAGCAGGACCCGGCGCGGTGGCAGGACTCGGCGCGGAAGCTGGACCGGGCGCGGTAGCAGGACCGAGCGCGGAAGCGGAACCCGGGGCGGAAGCGTGACCCTGCGCGGGGGCTGGTGCCGAAGCAGGACCCCGAGCGGGGGTTGGTGCCGAAGCGGGAGCCGGCGCCGGCCCAGGAGGCGGCGCTGGTGCGGCGGGGCGCAGGGCCTCGGCCGCCGGGGCGCGGGGCGGGGCCGCCGGGGCGCGGGGCGGGACCGGCTCGGTGGCCGGCTGCTCCTGCGGCTGCTCGGTGGTCATGGTCCTCCCCAGTACCCCGTGGTCAGCGGCTCGCCCGCTCCCTCAGGAGGGCGATGTCCGCGCTCTGCCCCTCGGTGCCGCCCGGCGTCTCGACGACCGCCGGAGCGCCGGAGGCCCGGATAGCGGCCACCACCAACTCCGGGTCGATCTTGCCATTGCCGAGGTTGTCGTGGCGGTCCTGGCCGGAATCGAAGCCGCCCTTGGAGTCGTTCGCGTGAATCAGATCTATCCGGCCGGTGATCGCTTTGACTCGGTCGACGATGCCGACCAGATCTTCGCCGCCGGCGAACGCGTGGCAGGTGTCGAGGCAGAAGCCCGCCCCGAAGCTGCCGACCGCCTCCCACAGCCGGGCGAGGTCGTCGAAGCGGCGGGCACAGGCATTGTCGCCGCCGGCCGTGTTTTCTATCAGGATCGGCAGCGGCAGGCCGCCGTCGGACTCCGCGTACTCGAAGGCCTTTCGCCAGTTCTCGAAGCCGGCGGCGAGATCGGCGCCCGCGCCGACGTGGCCGCCGTGCACGATCAGGCCTTTCGCACCCAGCTCGGCGGCGGCCTTGGCGTGCGCCATGAGCAGTTTGCGGCTCGGAATACGGATCCGGTTGTTGGGCGAGGCGACATTCACGATGTAGGGCGCGTGGATGTAGATGTCCACCTCGGACTCGCGCAGGGCCGCGGCGTCCTCGCGCGGTTTGGGGTTTTTGTAACCCTGCGGGTCGGTCAGGAAGAACTGCACGGCGTCGGCCCCGCGTTCGCTTGCCGCGAGCAGGGGGTCGGCGGGATCGACATGGGCTCCGATGCGCATGGGACGAGCCTACGACGAGGGTCCGACGCTTTCCGCACGCGTCACGCGCCCCGCCGGGCCTCGTTAGACCCGATCGAAGCAGGACGAACTGGGAGATGGTGCATGTCGCGGCAGTTCCGCTACCGGGTCACAGCGATCGTGCTCGGCGGTCTGATATTCGGCGCGCCGCTGCTGACGAATGGCACGGCGAGCGCAGAGCAGACCGGCCAGGCCCGTGAGGGCGGCCGGCAGGTGACCTTCGAGGGCGGGGGGATGCTGGATCTCTCCTGCCGTTCCCGCCCCGACATCGAGCGCATGACGGTGCCGGCCGACAGCACGGTCCGGGTGATCAACCGCACCGGCTACAGCGCCCGCCTGCAGCTCGGCGGCGACACCAAGGGCACACTGCCCGACGACGCCGCGACCGAGGTGGTGTTCCGCCGGGGCACGACGTCGGTGCTGCTGAGGCCGAACTGCCCGCTCGGCGAGGACACGGTGCCGGTGCTGGTCACGGCCGCGCCGTCGGCGTCGGCGCAGATGCCGGATCCGATGCCGGCGCCCTCGAGTGGCAGTGCGAGCGCCTCGGTCATGGCCGCCACGACCTCGTCGGGTTCGCCTTCCGGCCCCGCATCCAGCGCCACCCTGCCGGATTCGGCGGCCGCGAGTCCGTCGCGGCTGACGCCGGCGACGGGACATTCGAGCGTGCGGACTCCGGCGACCATGCGGACCTCGGCGGTGGCTCAGGCCGCTGCGGCCGCGGCGCAGGCCATGCCACAAGGTGGCAGCTCCGGTCGGATCAAGATCAAGACACCGGCGGGTACGGCGGGGAGCACGGGCCCCGCGTTCGCGGGCATGCCTCCGGGCGACCGGAAAACGCTTATCCCAGGCGTACCCCACCTGGATCTGAGCCCGGTCACGCAGCAAGCGCCGGCCGCGGCACCGCCCGCGCCACCCACCGAGGCCGCGGCAGCGCAACCGGCCGCCGAGCCGGTGGCGGCGATGGCGCCGATGAGCGAGACCGGACCCATCGGGCTGCTGGCGCTGACGGCCGCGGTTTGTGTGATGGGAGTGGGTGCGGCGGCAATTCGGGCCATCGTGTCGCAACGTGCAAATCGGGCAAAAGTGGCGTAACGTAGTCGTCAACAAGCTCCGCGGGGCGGCCGCGTCCAACCTCATCGGTGTGGTCGTTCCTCCCCAGGTCCCACCCAGCGAAAGCGGAACGGACGCCCCGCGGCTCCCGAATGAAAGAGGACCTCGTCCGCCGACGGGGTCCTCTTTCGTGTGCTGACCTGGATTTGGGCAGCTCGGGCCGGGTGGGTATGCTTGCTCGGTTCGCAGTCTCGGCCGTGGGGCTCAATACCCACGGCTTTTGCTTGCGATCGACACAAGACCTCCTGCCACGGAGAGACCGTGGCCGCTCAGCCCACAGGAGGTGAGAAAGTCTTGCGTCATTACGAACTCATGGTGATCCTCGATCCTTCGCTCGAGGAGCGCACCGTCGCCCCGTCGCTCGACCAGTACCTGAACGTGATCAGGACCGCGGGTGGCTCGGTGGAGAAGCTCGATGTGTGGGGCCGTCGCCGGCTCTCGTTCGAGATCAACAAGAAGGCCGAGGGCATCTACGCCGTCGTCGACCTTCAGGCGACCCCCGAGGCCGTCGCCGAGCTCGACCGTCAGCTCCGGCTGAACGAGAACATCCTGCGTACCAAGGTCATCCGGCCCGAGACCCGCTGACCGCTCGTTTTTGTCAGGGGGTTCTGAGAACCTCCTACGAACGAGAACAGCGGCGAGGAGTTAGATCATGGCAGGAGAAACCGTTATCACGGTCGTCGGTAACCTCACCGACGATCCCGAGCTGCGCTTCACCCCGTCGGGTGCGGCGGTTGCCAAGTTCCGCATCGCGTCCACGCCGCGCACTCTGGACCGGCAGTCGGGCGAGTGGAAAGACGGCGAGCCACTGTTCCTTGCGTGCAACATCTGGCGTGACGCCGCCGAGCACGTCGCCGAGTCGCTGCAGCGTGGCGCTCGGGTGATCGTGCAGGGCCGGCTGCGCCAGCGGTCTTACGAGACCCGCGAGGGAGAGAAGCGCACCGTCTACGAGCTCGAGGTCGACGAGATCGGCCCGTCGCTGCGGTACGCCACGGCGAAGGTGCAGCGGATGAGCCGCTCCGGCGGTGGCGGCGGTGGGGGTGGCTTCGGCGCCTCCAACGGCGGCAGTGGTGGCGGCGGCAACCGGCAGCAGCCCAGCGGTGGCGGCGGAGGCAACTTCGACGACCCGTGGGCTACGGCCGCTCCGGCCCAGGGCAGTCGCTCCTCTGGCGGCGGCAGCTCCTCGTTCGACGACGAGCCTCCCTTCTAGCCCTGTCGGGCTGTAAAACGAGTTCAGGAGTAAGAGCAATGGCTAAGGCTGCGGCGCTTCGCAAGCCGAAGAAGAAGGTGAACCCGCTCGACAAGGACGGGATCACCTACATCGACTACAAGGACACCGCGCTGCTGCGGAAGTTCATCTCCGACCGCGGCAAGATCCGCGCTCGCCGGGTGACCGGGGTGACCTCTCAGCAGCAGCGGCAGATCGCCCGCGCGGTCAAGAACGCCCGCGAGATGGCGCTCCTGCCGTACACGGCCACGGCGCGCTGAGGAGGATCCGCGACATGAAGATCATCCTCACCCAGGAAGTGTCGGGTCTCGGCACTCCCGGCGACATCGTCGAGGTCAAGAACGGCTACGGCCGTAACTACCTGCTGCCGCAGGGCTTCGCGATCCAGTGGAGCAAGGGCGCCGAGAAGCAGGTCTCGGTCATCAAGCGGGCTCGCGATGCCCGTGAGATCCGCGACCTGGGCCAGGCCAACGAGGTCAAGGCGCAGCTGGCCGGCCTCAAGGTGACGCTGAGCGCGCGCTCCGGCAACGGCGGCCGCCTGTTCGGCTCGATCACCCCGGCCGAGATCGTCGACGCGGTCAAGGCCGCCGGCGGTCCGGTGCTCGACCGGCGTCGCCTCGAGCTGCCGGGTCACATCAAGACCACGGGCGCGTACAACGTCCAGGTCAAGCTGCACCCCGAGGTGACCGCGACGTTCCCGGTGAACGTGGTGTCCGCCAAGTAGGTTCCGACTTACGTGCTGACGGCGCGTCGGGCTTCGTGCCCGGCGCGCCGTTTGTGTTGTGACAAAGCAGGCGATCTGTCCGCCTTAAGGATGGGCTGCGCGGCGACTTCAATTCGAATCGAGACCGACCGTGGCACGCCCCAAGTTGACCGGCTCGGATCAACCGCGGCCGGGTGTGCCAATCTCCGGTCGAGGTTTCTGCCCGCGACGACGGGTGTCCTGAAATGTCTCTGATGCTCGCTAAGCGACGCTCACGCTGAGCCGGCCGCTCGCCTTTAACTGTCGGGGGGTTCTGCGATCCTCCTTCCAGGTCGGAAGGAGGTGAGATGAGAAAAGATCTAGTCGTCCGGGCAGACTCAGCGCCCTCGGAAGAACAAACCAGGGCGGAGGAGGTTCCGGAGTCCCATGGGCGCGGATCCCATTGGTCCAGCATCCTCGTGAACGTGCTCTACGCGATCGCGGCGCTGATGGGTTCCGTCGCCGCGGTGATTACGGCCCTGAGTGGATGGGACCACCTCTAGCGCCTGCAAGCTGCGGTCCCATCCAAACGCCTATCACTCCTACCTAGGCAAGTCGGCTCGCTTTCCGCTCTTCGCAGGATCCGGGGAGCGAGGCCGTCTTTTCTTGATCAGGCGTGACTTGCTGTCACGACAGTAGTCCTCAAGTCTGACAACTTCGCGGGCGCCCAAACTCAAATCTAGGCTCTGACCTGCAAGGAAACAACCTCCGCAAAGTGGATCAAGGCTGGCGGCGGCGGCGCTGTTCGAGGCGGCGACGCGGCCGTCAGCCTGATTAGCTCAGGCTGTTGCCGGTGATGGCGGAACTGAGCACTGTGGCCAGTCCGCCGCCGACGACCGCGGCGGCAAGGCCGACGCTGATGGCCTTCCAGGAGCTGCTGAACTTTCGCAGGCCGAGTGCCACGATCACGCTCAGGACCAGCGAGATGATGAACTGGGGGGCCGCCTTCGCGAGGGTGTCGAGGGCGTGCGACTGCGAGCCGGTGTTGACGACCAGCATGTACACGACAAAGAGGACAATCGGCACGCCGTACCAGATCACGGTGTAACCGACCGCGGCGAGTGGCCCGCCGGTGTCCTGATCATCCTCCGCATCGTCCGGATCGAGCAGGTCGCTCCTCCGGCTCGTCGGGAAGCCGCCGGTGACCGGCCGGCGCTCGTAGGAGCCGGTGAGACTCTGCTGCATGCCGTTGCCCGCACGCTGCGGGCGGACCATCGGATCGCGCTGCTCGCGGGGAACCGGCGAGATCAGCGACGTCGACGTCATCGATAGGTTCGAGGATCGCGGGGCCTCTGCCGCCCCGCTCGCCCGAAAGGGCACGAAATCCGAGGTGCCGAAGCGCCGGGATTCACCCTCGGCGAGATCGCTGCTGTCCGACAGATCCCGCCGCCAGTCGTCGCCGCCGCTCTCGCGATAGGTGGCCGAGCCGCGGCCGCCTCCCTCGCTCTCGGCGGGTTCGGCGAACTCGCTGCGCCAGTCGCCGGGCTCGGGCCGCTGCCATGCGTCGGACGCGGCCCCGCCGGCCCAGGGTGGGCTTTCGGGCGCTGCGCCGAGGGCCCGGCTCTGCCACGCGGGCCCGGTGCCGGGATCGCGGCCCACCGACTCGTCATAGTCCGTGGCGGCGCGGCGGCGACCACCCCCCAAGGGCGGATCGTCATCGTCGCGGCGACGGACGCCGGCACGGTAGTCGGACGGGCCGCCGTAGGGCGTGCCACTGCGGGGAGAGCTGCTGGGGTCTTCGCCGCGGAGCCCGCCGCGCCCACCGCCGGGACCGTCGCCGTAGGGACCGCCACCGGGACCATCGCCATAGAGGCCGCCGGCGGGGCTGTCGCCGTAGAGGCCGCCGCCGCGCGGCGCGCCTCCCGGACCGTCGCCGTAGGGTGCGTCACGGCCGTCACGGTTGCCGTAGGCCGGGCCGCTGCCCGGGCGCTCGCCGAAGGGCCTGCTGCTGCGAGGGGCGTTGCCGGGGGTGTCGCCGTAATACGGATCCTCGCCGGGGGCACCGCCGCTGCGGAAGTCGGTCGCGTCGTCCGGCCGGGAGCGGCCGCTCGGAAGCGCACGGCGGGCGCCGTAGGCGGGACCGCTCGGGGAGGCGCTGCCATAGGCCGGACCGCTGGCCGGGGCGGCGCCGAAGCCGTTGTCGTCCGGTCGGGCGCGACCGCTCGGTAACTCGCGGCGAGGGCCGCCGTAGGCGGGACCGCTGGCCGGGGCATTGCCGTAAGCCGGGCCGCTGGCGGGACGGTTGCCGTAAGCGGGACCACTCCCGGGGCCGTCGCCGTATGCCGGGCCACGTCCGGGGCCGTCGCCGTATGCCGGGCCACGTCCGGGGCCGTCGCCGTAAGCGGGGCCGCTCGCGGGGGCGGCGCCGAAGCCGGTCTCGTCGGGGCGTGCGCGGCCGCTGGGGAGCTCTCGGCCGCTGGGGAGCTCGCGTCGGGGCGAGCCGTAGGGAGTTCCGCTGCGTGGCGCCGGGCCGGGCTCCTCGTCGGGCCGGTTGCCGTATGGCGTGGCGCTGCGCGGAGCGTTCGACGGCATGCCGCTGCGCGGTGCGGCGGGCATGGCGCTACGCGGCGAGCTGGACGGCGGGGTGCGCCAGTCGTCGGCGGGCGCCTCGGGCTTCGCGGGGCCGGCGGGAAGCTCGCGCCGCACCGGGGCGGCCTGGCCCATCGCTTCGCGCCGGGCGGCCTCGTCGCGCCAGGCCTGCACGCGGGGATCGTCGTCGGAGCGGCTCCACTGGCCGGTGTCGGGATCGCGCACCCAGCTGCTGGTGTCGGGCTCGGCCACCCAGGAACCGGTGTGCTCACGCCAATCGTCGTCGTGACCCTCGTTGTAGCGGGCCTTGCCGCGACCGGACCCGCGCTGCTCCTCGCCACGGCCACGACGACCACCACCGGCCGCCGCACCGCGGTCATCGCGTGCGCCGCCGCCGAGTGCGCCGGGCGTGCTGCGGGCATCATCACCGAACGCGCGGGCGTCGTCACCGAATGCGCCAGGCCCACTGCGGGCCCCGCGCGCCTCATCGCCGAATGTTCCGGGTGCGCCGCCGAACGCGCCGGGACGCCCGCGCCCACCTGCGCCGCGGCCGTCGTCACCGATCCCGCCGCGGGTGCCTGTGCTGCGGGGGTCGGCGCCGGGTACGCCGCGCATTCCTGCGCTCCGCGGGTCAGCGCCGGGCGCGCCGCGCGTGCCGGTGCTGCTGGGGTCGGCGCCGAACGCGCCAGGTGCGCCGCGCCCACCTGCTCCGCGGCCGTCGTCGCCGAACGCGCCAGGTGCGCCGCGTCCCCCTGCCCCGCGGGGGTCGTCGCCGAATGTTCCGGGTGCGCCGCCGAATGCGCTCGGCCCGCCGCGGCGCGGGTCGTCGCCGAATGTTCCAGGTGCGCTGCCGAAGGCGCCGGGTGCGTTGCGGGCGTCCTCGCCGAAGCGGCCGGGCGCCTCGGCGTCCGCGCGGCTGCGACGGCGGCCGGCCCCGGGAGGCGGCTGGTCGGTGGGGTAGGCCGCGCCCCGCCCGAAACCAGCGGTCGGAGAGGCCGCCGGCGGCTCGGTGCCCCGCCCGAAATTGGTCGAAGGGTCGGCCAGACCGGCGCCGCGCCCGAAGCTCGAGGTAGGTGCGGCGGGTGGCGGCTCGGCGGCACCACGGCCGAAGCCGGGAGCCGATGGCTCGGCCGGACCGGCGCCGCGTCCGAAGCTCGACGTGGGTGCGGCCGGCGGCCGCTCACCCCGGCCGAAGCCGGTGGTGGGCGCGGAGGCCGGCGGCTCGACGGGGTAGCCGGAAGCCGCGCCCCGCCCGAAGCCGGACCCGGACGGCGCCTCGGGAGGGTAGGCCGCGCCGCGCCCGAAACTCGATGTCGGAGCGGCAGGTGGCGGCTCAGCGGGGCGACCGAAACCGGAGGCCGGCGCGGCGGACGGCGGCTCGGCCAGGCCGGACCCGCGACCGAAGCCCGAAGCCGGCGCGGCCGACGGCGGCTCGGCGTAGTTGCCACGGGTGAAGCTCGTGGTCGGCGACTCGCCCGCATACCCGCGCGGGGTCTCGACCGGCGGCGCGTCGTCGGCATAGCGGCCGCGACGGGGGCCGGGCGGCGCGGGATCGGCGGCGTGGCTGCCACCGGGACGGGTGTCGTAGCTCAGCGGCATCGGGGCCGACGCGCCGCCGCTAGGGCGGGTGTCGTAGTTGAGCGGCATCGGGGCCGACGCCGCGCCACCGGGCCGGGTGTCGTAGTTGAGGGGCGCCGACGCGGCGCCGCCAGCCGCCGGGTCGATGTGCCGACTGCGACGGCCAGGCTCTTCGTAGGGCGCGGAACGGCGCGAGGTGTCGTCGTAGCCGCCACCCTCATACGGGGTGGCCGGGAGCGCCCTACGACCCGTGGAGTCGTCATGGCGGCCGCCGGTGCCGTCGTCGTAGCGCCGGGCGGCCGGGTCGGCTCCGGCCCACGTGGGCGTGGTGGGCGCGGCCGGGTCGGCGAAGAGCGGGATGTTGCCCGTGTCGGTGTGACCGGCCCAATGATCAGGATCGGAGCGCGTGGCCCAGCCCGTACCCCCTGATGGTCTTGAAGATCCACCCTCGGGAGCCCGGCGGCGGCCGACCGGCGGTGACCCACCACCCAGCTCGGCGTCGCGTCGCCAGGCGGCGCGGTCGTCCTCGCGGACCAGATGGCGTCCGTCGTCGCGCGGCGTCTGCCAGCTCGGGGTCTCGGCCGGATCCTCCATGCGCAGCCAGCTCGACATGGACTCCGGATCCTTTGTGGAGCTGCTGGCCGCGGCCGAATCGTTCCAGGTCGCGGTGCCCTCGATGGCGTCTCGCTGCCAGGGCTGCCGGGCCGGTTCGGTGGCGCCGCCGTCGACGAGCTGCTGCCAGGAGGCGTTGCTCTCGGCCGGTGGACGCGGGGCGGGCTGCTGCCAGCTCGGCGTGGATTGTTGCTGCTCCCAGGGCTGCGCCGGCTCGGTGAACTGCTGCCAGGCGGGCCGCGAGTCGTCGGCGGCGGAGGCGGACGCGGACGGGGAGGCGGAAGCGGGCGAGGACCAGGCCGTGCTGGAGATCGCCGGCTGCGAGTTGGGCGTCTCGTCCGACGGCGTGTACGAGCTGTTGCCGCCGGTCTGCCAGGCCTCGGTGGTCGAGCGCCAACCGTGCGAACCGGTCGTGGAGCGCCACTCGGTGGTCTGCCGCCAGCGCGCGCCGGTGGCCCGCCACTCGGCCGTCTCGGTGCGCCAGCCCACGCCGTCGGCCGGGAAGGTGGGGCGACCGGTCGAGGCCACGTCGGACCATCTGTTCGCGGGCTCGACCGCCTGCGAGTCGGACTCGGCCTGCTGCGCCCACGCGTCGGCGCGCTCCTGCCAGGCCTGCGCCTCGGGGCTGGGCTGCATGCTGCCGGTGTCGGTCAGGGACGCCCATTTCGGTTCGGGCTCGACGAAATCGGTACGCTCCGGACTCGGGGATGGCCACGGCTGCGCAGCGCGCCTGTCGCGCGGCATGCGTGTGCCGTAGTCCCATTCCCGTTGGTCCACCCAGAAAGCGTGACGTGCAAGAGACCGAACCGCAACGCCTCCGGGCGATGGCTTGCTCACGCGGGGCAGCTTTTTCTTTTCTCCACAGGTGTTGATGACGTTATTCCTGCTGGATAAGGCACACGTCAGCGGTTGTGCACAGGCTGTGCACAGGGCTGTCCCCAGGATGTGCCGAGATGTCCACAGGTTGTCCAAAGGCTCGTCCACCGGGCTGCTTGGGCAGGTGGTGCGGCTCTTCGTAGAGTGATCCCGCCTCGTGATCGGGCCAATTTTTCGATCATGGGTCTGGTTCAGCCAAAAGTGTCATACCCGGGCTGTTGGATCACGAGATAGACGTACGGCGAGCGGAGGGGGTCCGGGTGTCGATCACCGACGACGCGCGGCCGGAGTCGCGGCCGCCGGCCCAGCCATCGGCCGGTGGGCCGCCGCGCGGGGGCGGCGGCGACGGGCCGGGCGGCGGTGCCGGCAGTGGCGGCTTCGACCGCTCCCCGCCGCAGGATGTGGCGGCCGAGCAGGGCGTGCTCGGCGGCATGCTGCTCTCCAAGGACGCGATCGCCGACGTCGTCGAGATCATCAAGGTGCAGGACTTCTACCGTCCGGTGCACGCCACGATCTACGACGTCATCCTCGATCTGTACGGGCGGGGCGAGCCGGCCGACGCGCTGACCGTGGCCGCGGCCCTCTCCGATGCCGGTGACCTGCAACGCATCGGCGGCGTTCCGTACCTGCACACCCTGATCGAGAGCGTGCCCACCGCGGCCAACGCCTCCTATTACGCGCGCATCGTCTCCGAGCGGGCGATCCTGCGCCGGCTCGTCGAGGCCGGCACCAAGATCGTGCAGCTCGGCTTCGGGGCCAACGGCAATGGCGGCCGCGACGTCGACGACATCGTCGACCTGGCCCAGCAGGCCATCTACGACGTCACCGAAAAGAGGGTGAGCGAGGACTTCGCCGCCCTCGGCGACATGCTGCAGCCCACCCTCGACGAGATCGAGGCGGTCGGCGCTTCCGGCGGCATGATGAGCGGTGTGCCGACCGGCTTCGGCGACCTCGACCGCCTGCTCAACGGCCTGCACCCCGGTCAGCTGATCATCGTCGCGGGCCGCCCCGGTCTCGGTAAGTCGACCGCGAGCATGGACTTCGCTCGTAACGCCGCGATTCGCCACAACTGCGCGAGTGCCATCTTCTCGCTCGAAATGAGCAAGATCGAGATGGTCATGCGCCTGCTCTCCGCCGAGGCCCGGGTGCCGCTGCACGTCCTTCGCTCCGGCCAGCTCACCGACGACGACTGGAGCAAGCTCGCCCGCCGCATGGGCGAGATCAGCGAGGCCCCGATCTTCGTCGACGACACCCCGAGCATGAACCTCATGGAGATCCGGGCCAAGGCGCGCCGCCTCAAACAGCGGCACAACCTCAAGCTACTGGTGATCGACTATCTCCAGCTGATGACCTCGCCGAAACGCACCGAGAGCCGTCAGCAGGAGGTCTCCGAGCTCTCCCGTGGCCTCAAGCTCCTGGCCAAGGAGATCGAGTGCCCGGTGATCGCGGTGTCCCAGCTGAACCGTGGTCCCGAGCAGCGCACCGACAAGCGCCCCCAGCTGTCCGACCTGCGCGAAAGTGGATCTATCGAACAGGACGCCGACGTGGTCATCCTGCTGCACCGTGACGACTACTACGACAAGGAGTCACCGCGGGCGGGTGAGGCCGACTTCATCATCGCCAAGCACCGAAACGGCCCCACCGACACCGTGACCGTGGCCGCCCAGCTGCACCTCTCCCGCTTCGTCGACATGGCGATCGTCTAAACCGCCGCTGTCCACTGGCCGGGGCCGTGGTAGGGCAACGGGGCCGGGCGGCCCCGCGCGTCCACGACCAGGGCGTCCATCGAGACGACATTGCCGGCCGACGCGGCGCCGCGGTGGTGATAGAGCGGCTCGTCCTCGCTCAGCAGGCCCATCTGCGGGTCCAGAAAGAGGATCGCGTGGCTGTGGTTCACCGCCGCCCAGACGTGGCAGCCACCGCCGGCCAGGTCGGTGAGGATGACGGCGAAGGCGCCGTGGCCCGAGTTGTGCAGGTGATTCGCCAGGTTCCGCATGGCGGCGTCGACCGCGGGCTTGGCGGTCTCAGGGCCGGCATCGCCCAGGAAGGGACACAGGTTCTGAAAGGAAGCGCCGGTCGCCTTCTCGATGCGCCGCACACCCAGCCACTCGCCGCCGATGGGCCGGTCGGGCTCGCCGTGGGCATAGGAGTCGAAGGTGCGCGGGGCAGCCACCCGCCGCCTGCCCTGCAGATAGGTGTCGTAGAGGGCCAGGACGGCGTCGACGCAATTGAGGCCGCGGGTGGGATCGGATTCCGGTCCGCCGCCGTTGATCAGCGCAAACCAGTCGCCGTGGCGCGGATCGGCCAGGCGGGACGCGCCCGGCGGCATGGCGTTCTCCAAAGCCTTCTGGTGTACGGCCAGGGGCGCGCGCTGCAACGGCACGGTGGGCCGCCCGCGGGCCGGGATGATGACGGTCCGCGTCCCGGGCTCCGCCCGCTTCGGCCGCGGCGCCCCGCCGAGCTCCGCCACCAGCCGCCCGAAGATCTCCAGCACGGTGATTCGGGTGGACGCGACCAGCCCGTCCGCCGCCGGCGTCGCGGCACCCATCGACAGCGCCGCCGCGACCCGCATCCCGGTCAACTCGGTCAGGAACAGGCCGATCTCGATCCACGCCCGGAGCTTCGCGGCTTCGAGCGCCCGGCCACAGTCCTCGACGAGCGCCCCCAACGAGTCCGCGATCTCGACCAGCGCGTTCAGCGGCGCCGTGGAATCCCCGGCCAGCTGCCGCCACGCGTCCCGGAAGCCCTGGTTGTCGATCTGCCCCGCCGCGGCCACCGCCTCGTCGTGCGGCCCGGCTAGCGCCCGCGCCGCCGCGTACCAGCGATCCGCGATGTCCCAGATTGCGACCTCGTCCCCGGTCGGCCACTCGCGGCCGACCACCGAGGAGAGCACCTCGGGAAGGCCGAAGTCGAGCGGGTGCGGAACGGGACTCGGCAGGACCGTCACCGAGCATCGTCCCCGAGGCGCTCGACGTACTGCGCGAGCTGCTCCCAAGCGCCCAGGACCTGCGACTCCACCTTGCGGTAGCGGCCCTCGAAGGCCCGGCCGGCCTCGTCGTCGCCCCACGGTCGCGTGGCGGACGCGGCGGCCAGCGCAGCCCCGGCGTTGTCGCGCTGGACGCCCAGCATCCGGCCGGCCTCGCTGATCCGCCGCCCGGGCTCATCCCGCGTCATGGTGGCCCAGCAGCGAACGAAGCTCGTTGTCGCGAAGGAACTTCACCGTGCCCGACTCGGCCGGCAGATAGCCGGAGATCATCTCCTCGATCTGCCCGGCCGTTCGCGCCGCCGCCTCCCGCGTCGTCGCGACGATCGTGCGGGCCAGCCGATCGCTGTCGGCTTCCCGATAGATGCCCCGATCGAGGCTCAGATCGACGAGTTGACCGCGCGGCCCGACCGTCGCACGCACCAGCCCGTCGTCGGAGACGCAGCTGACCCGCAGCGAGGCGAGCCGTCTCTGCAGATCGTCCAGATCGGACCGCAGCCGGGCATATTGCCCGTAGACCTCGGCCAATCGGTCCCGTAATCCCTGGTTGGCATCGCGGTCCGCCGTTTCTGCCACCGTTGCCACTCCGTTCGCCGCCATCGAACTTCGTGACAATACCGGGCTTCGCCACGAAGCGTGGTTCGGTAACTTCATTCCGCACAGAGGAGGCGAAAATCCACGATGATCACGCGGGTGGAGGCCGAGGCGATCGCCGCGCGCTGGGCGCGTGGCGAGAGCGAGCAGCGGGGGTACGGGTGTGCGCCCGCGATCGCGGAATTCGACCTCGGCTGGGTGATCTGGACCCGCCCGCCACCCGGTGTGCTGCCGCTCCCCGGCGACGGCGCCCGCACGGTGATCGACCGGGAGACCGGCGCGCTCTCGACGTGGCCCGCCATTCCGTACGAGACGATCGCCGCCCTCTACCGCACGCGCCGTCCCCGGCGGTCCGCGACGGTCGATCCCGCGGTGGCGTTGCGCCGCGCGACCCGTCGACGTCCCAGCCCGACCACGGCGGCCGAGGTCTTCGTCGAGGGCCGGCTGTTCCGCGCACAGGGTGCCAAGGGCGATCAGCAGATCAACCTTCATCCGCGGGTGGCAGCGGCGCTGGCCGGGCTGCCGCCGCCCGCGCGGGTCCGCGGCGCCGACCGGCACGCCGAGATCATCGCGGTTTCCGACGCGCTGCACGAGACGGGCCAGGTGGGTGGTGGGTTCCGCGCCTTTCGCGTACGAGAACAGGCCGATCCCGAAGCCGGCAGCCCGTCCCCACCCTGCGAGTCCTGCCTGGCCGTCCTCGTGGATCTCGGTGTTCTGCCCCGGTCCGAGTTGACCTACGCCTCCGATTGGCGTCCGGGCCACGGCCCTGTCGCCGGTCGGTTTCCACCCGAGGTCGGTGAGGTGCTCGCCGATGGCGGCTGGCTCGGCGTGCAGTCGCCGGACGTGCCGGCCATGGTGGAGGCGTCGCGCGTTTCGGCCCTGCCCACATTCGAGGCCGCGCGGCGTGCCCTGGCCGAGTTCGCCGGTGTGCGCTGCGCGCGGCGTGGCCCGGGCCGGCGACGGGCGATCCGGCCGCTGACTTTCGATCCGCTTCCCGGTGCTCGTCAGGCCGGCGCGCTCACCGAGTTCGCCGAGCTGCTCGGCGTTCCGGTGTTCCCGCTCGGCATCGAGGCCGGCGACGCCTACCTGGTGATCGACGAGCCCGGCCGAGTGTTCCTGCTGGACCAGGCGGGCGAGTGGTTCGTCGGCGCTTCGCTCGACGAGGCCGTGACCGCCCTGCTGACCGGCGACGGCCCGGCAGAGCGCCTCCACGACGACGGCTCCTGGCCCTCAGCAGCCGGCTGAGGCAAGCACCAGGCGCGACCGTGCGCGCGACGAGCCAGGCGTGACCGTGCTCGCGACGCATCGAGCGTGACCGTGTCCGCGCGTTGCGGGCGGTCGGTGGCGGCCTACGCGGGCACGGCGACGCCTGCCTGCCGTGGCCTGCGCGGTGCGGGCGCGGCGAGCCTCTTGCGCGTCGTCGGCATCGGCGGAAGACAGGCGCGCCCGCCGTCTGCGCCCGCAAGCGGAGACGGCGGGCGCCAAGCCCGTCAGTCGAACAGGTCGTGCAGGAAGCTCTTACGCCGGCGGTAGTGGCCGTGGTGGCCGGCGCCATGCGCCCGGTAATGGCCGTGGTAGTGCCCGTGGTGGCCGTACGCAGGGGCCGGGGGATATCCGTGGGCGACCGGCGCGCCGTAAGCCGGAGGCGGCGGAGCCGCGTAACCGCCGTGGGCCGGAGCGCCGTGGGCGGGCGGGGGCGGCGGGGCGTAAGCGCCGGGCGGCGGGGTGGGCGCCGCGGGGCGGGGCGGGGCCTGCCGCGTGTTGAAGTTCGCCTCGGCCTCAAAGAGTTTTTCGAGCTCACCGCGGTCGAGGAAGATGCCGCGGCATTCGGTGCACTGATCCACCGTTACGCCGCTGCGCTCGTACACCCGCATCTCGCCGTGACACTTCGGACAGGTCATCTGCATCTCACAGACGGTACAAGGCCGTGTCACTCTTCCGGGCTTTGTCAGGCTGTGTGCTTGCTGAATGCTCGGTGGGAAACGTCGGACTTCAAGGCCGGCGCCCAAGCCAGGAACGCGATCGGATAGAGCAGGTAGCCGAAGCGGGTCGACGGGATCAGCAGGATCGCCGCGAGCAGCCCCCAGCCGCAGATCAGCGCCGCGCTGGTGGCCGTCCGCGGCGGCCGCCGAACCAGCTGCACCCCGATCACGACGGCCGTCGCAACAAGCAGCCCGGTAGCGAGGAGCCGGCCACCGGGCAGGTTCTGAGCGATCAGATAACCGGGAAACGGTGACTGCGCCGGGCTGGTGACCAGACCATGCCCGAGCGGAAAGCGCACGACGTTCTCGAGAAAAGCGTCCGCGTCCACGAGAAACGGCGGAATCAGCACAAGAACCGGCAGCCCGATCGCGCCCGGCAGGAACGACCGCCATCGCCCACTGACAACCGCGAAGACCAGGAGCACCACCACCACCGGAAAGGCGAACGGCTTGCAGGCCGCCGCCGCCCCGACAGCCACACCCGCCCATCCCCACCGGCCGGTCGCCGCGAGCGCCAGGGCGAGCAGGCAGAGCGCCAGCACCGGCAGATCATCGCCTCCGGTGGCGAGCGTCAGCGCGCAGATCGGCACCACCGCGACCGCCTGCACGGCCCGCACGAGAGGCGGCGGCATGACCGCAGCGTCCGCCATCAGCAGCCGAACCGCCACCGTCAACGCCCCGACGGTCACCACCGCGAACCACACCCGCGCGTCCGTCCACCAGAAATCTCCGAAAGCCGCCCGCGGCAGCCCGAAAACCGCCATCCCCGGCTGGTAGGGGCTGTATCCCATCAGCCGCTCATCCACCGGCAGCGCCGCGATCGCGTCCCGGCCCAGATAGGGCGTCCCGTCGTGCAGCAGCCGTTCGCCCATCCGCTCGACGACCAGCACTTCCTCCTGCGCCCGGTCGCTGCGCCCGCCAGCACGCTGCGCCGCCTCCACCACCAGCGGCAACAGGGCCGCAAAAACCCCGGTGGTCCAGGCGAGCGTTCCCCTCCCGCTCACCGAGCGACGCATTATCTGTACGACGACCAGCACGGTCGCCGCGGCATACGGCCACATCGCGATCGCGCCCCAGGCCCGGTGCGGCAGCAGCGTGGAGGTAAGCGCCGTGATCAACGCAAAGGCAGCCGCGATCGCGTAGAGGAAGAGGTCGGCAGTCAGCCCCCCGCCCGCCCGATCAACGCGCTGAAGCAGGCGAACGGCACGCTTGGTCACGCGCGCAAGTGTGGCAGAGCACCTCAGCCCCACCCCCACGCCCGCCGCAAGCAACCCGCCACGCAATGTCGACACCCCGCGACCCACCCCCGCGACGCTGCCCCGCGACGGAGCTCGGCGACGCTACCCCGCGACGCAGCTCGGCGACCCAGCTCCGCGACGCCGATCCCGCGCGTCATCCATTCAGTGCGCCGTCCCGCGCCGGCCAGTTGTCCCGCGCGGCCCCATTCCGGTGGCCCATCCACGGCTCAATTTCGCGTGCGGTGAACGGCGTGCGGGGCCGGCGCATGTGGCGGGCAGCGCCCGGCGGTAAGACGCGCCTGACCGGACCGCGCGTCATGGCGCGCGGCGCGGAGTGGGTCAGCTCGACTGGTGGGGCAGGGCGGAACGGCCCGTGCCGGGTGGGCGGCGGCGTGGCAAGCGCACCACCGAGCCGGCGTCGTGCAGGGCGGCGGCCAGTGCGCCGGGACGGCCGCCGGAGCCGCGCTGGAGGGTGCCCAGCAGGCGGGCCGACGACATCGGGCGGGCGAAGAGGTGGCCCTGGCCGGCGGCGCAGCCCAGTTCCCACAGGGCGTACCGCTGCGGCTCGCTCTCGACGCCCTCGGCGACCACCGTGAGGCGCAGGCTGCGGGCCAGGTCGACCGTTGAGCGGATCACGGCGGCGGCCTCGGAGGACGTCTCGACGGCGGTGACGAAGTCGCGGTCGATCTTCAGCTGGTTGATCGGGATGTGCGAGAGGACCGAGAGCGACGAGACGCCGGTGCCGAAGTCGTCGAGGGCCAGGCCGACGCCGGCGTCGCGCAGTTCGGTGAGCGCGCGGCCGACCGTGTCGAGCTGGCTGATCGTCAGGGTCTCGGTGAGCTCGAGCACCAAGCGGTCGGCGGGCACGTCGTGGCGGGCCAGGCTGGCGAGCACAGTGGACGGGAAGCGGGCGTCGAGCAGGCTGCGGGGCGACACGTTCACCGCGACGGGCAGGTCGAAGCCGGACTCGCGCCACACGCCCGACGCGGCCAGCGCCTGGTCGAGCACCGCCTCGGCGAAGGCCGGCAGCTGGCCGGAGCGCTCCACCGTCTCGAGGAACTGCATGGGCGTGAGGTAGCCGTGCTCGGGGTGCTGCCAGCGGGCCAGCGCCTCGGCCGAGATGATCTCGCCGCTGCCCAGGTCGACGATCGGCTGGAAGTCGACCACGAACTCCTGCTCGGCGACCGCGCGCTGGAGCTCGCCGCCGAGCATCAGGCGGCCGACGTCGGCGGTGTCGAGCGAGTGCGCGTACGTCGCGGTCGGCTGGCCGGCGCGCTTCGCCTGGTACATCGCGACGTCGGCGCGACGCATCAGCTCGTTGATGCCGCCGCTGCCGGGCGCCAGCGCGATGCCGCCGGCCGCCTCGACCGTGATCTGCATGCCCTCGACCTCGAGGGTCGCCTCGAGCGCGCTGAGCATCTGCTCGGCGCGGTGGGTGGCCAGGGCGGGGGTGACCAGGTTGACCAGCAGCACGGCGAACTCGTCGCCGCCGAGCCGGGCCACCAGGTCGCCGGGGGCGGCCGCGTCGTCGAGCCGCCGGGCCACCTCTTGCAGCACCGCGTCGCCGGCGCCGTGGCCGAGCGTGTCGTTGACTTCCTTGAAGTGGTTGAGGTCGATGAGCAGCAGCGCGACGACGCCGTCGTCGGTGCGGCCCGCGAAGTACTTCATCGCCCGCTCGTACAGCTCACGGCGGTTGGCCAGCCCGGTCAGCGGGTCGTGTGCCGCCTCCCACGCGTTCTGCTCGTTGAGCCGCTGCAGCTCCGCGTACGCGGTGGCGTTGCGGATCGCGGTGCACAGCGCGGACGCGAACGTCTTGAGCTTGTACCGCTCGAACTCGGTGAGCTTGATCTTGCCGTTGAAGTCGAGTACGAGCGCGCCCGCCTGGTAGCTGCGGTCGCGGGTTTCCAGGTCGGTGGTGATTGCCGTGTCACCGCCGAACTTCCGCGGGCCGGGGCCGTCGTAGGTGACGCCCTCGGCGCGCGCTCGCACCACGCGGTCGACGCCGGTCGCGGTCAGGTCGATCTCCACCTCGTCCGCCGAGAAGAGCCGCGCACCCTGCTCGGCGGCGTGGTAGAGCACCTGGTTGAGGTCGACCGAGCTGAGCTCGTCGGTGGTGTCGGCGAGCCGCCGCCAGGACTCGCGCTCCTCGGCCGTGCGCAGCCGCCGCGAGTGCCACAGGTGCAGGCACGCGACCACCAGCGGCACGAAGCCGAGCAGCAACGGGCTCGCGCCGCTGACCAGCACGCCGACGATGTAGACGATCGTGGCGAGTTTGGCGGCGATGTCGAGCAGATCGGAGACGAGGGTGGGAAGTAACAACTGCCGGATGCTCGAATGCGACGCGACCGCGATGATCGGGAGGAACAGCATCTGGTCGACGACGTTCATGGCGAGATAGGCCAGCGCGACCGCCCAGACGGCGACCTCGGGATGCATCAGGTCGGGATGGGCGCCGGAGAGGATCAGCACGGCCCCCGCCGAGCTGACCACAAGAACGAGCTTGGCCAGCGCGAACATTGACTTCTGCGCCGACCGTTGGGTGGGAATCTTGGCGACCGCCATGCCGGCCGTGGCGCACAGCACGACCCACGGCATCGGGGCGAGGACCAGCCCGATCATGATCGGGATCTCGCTCCAGTTCGTGGCGTTCCGACTGGACTTGACGCGTACGTAGATCTTCACGCGTTCGCCGACGATCGTGCCGAGGAAGATCAGCAATAGCAGGGCGGGTTGTGGCGTCGGCTGGTCGGTGGTGATCGCGTACCAGACGTTCAGGAAAGCGGCCCCGCACGCCAGAACGACGACGAGACCGATGAGCAGCCAGAGCTGCCGATCGGTCGCGTCGTCGTTGGAGCTTCGTACGGTTGACACCGGATCATCCTGTCGCCGAGCTCAACGGGTCGTCATCCCGGGCTCAAGCGTATGCAAGGGGCGCCCATAGGCGCACTGCCTCTTAGTCCCAGTCCTTGAGCCGCATTGCTCACTCCTCGCGTCGGAACCCGGCCCAGTCCGGGTCCTAAATGATCTTGTTGCGTCGCGACGAGCCGAACGTTATGCGATGATCCGCGCAGCGGTAACCCTTTTGTGTCGGTATGCGCAGAAAGCGATAATCGGGCGAGCGGTCGTTACTCGCTGTCCAAAGAACGAAACTCTGTGCAATGTGATTAGTCGATTTGGACGCAGTGTCCGTATAGCAGAGGGTGCCGTTCTTATAACGCAACGGATTGACAAAGCAACTCGCTTATCCGTAACGTCGGCAGGCTCCTGAGCAGCGGATAGATCATGAACATTGAACAACTTTCAATGGTGAACCGCATGTCTGGATTGCGCTGCAGGACGCCTTCGGCGAGCGTTCTATAAACTCCCGTTATGCCCGAGAAATCGCTGCTCAGTCACGTCGACGAGACAGGCGCCGCGCGCATGGTCGACGTTTCCGCGAAGGCGGTCACGACCCGTCTCGCGGTCGCCGCCGGCCGCGTCGTCACGACCCCCGAAGTCATCGCGTTGTTGCAGGCTGAAGGCCTGCCGAAGGGCGATGCGGTGGCCGTCGCGAGGCTCGCCGGCATCATGGGCGCCAAGCGGACTCCCGACCTCATCCCGCTCTGCCATCCGATCGGCTTGCACGGCGTCGTCGTCGACCTCGAGCTGACCGCGAATGCGATCGAGATCACGGCCACTACCAGGACCGCAGACCGCACCGGCGTCGAGATGGAGGCGCTCACGGCGGTCGCGACGGCCGGCCTCGCGATGATCGACATGATCAAGGCCGTGGACCCGGCCGCGAGCATCGAATCGGTCCGTGTGCTGCGAAAAGAGGGCGGCAAGACCGGCGACTGGGTACGCCCTGAGGACCGCCCGTGAAGGCCCGGGTGATCGTCGCCAGCAACCGCGCTGCCGCCGGCGTCTACGCCGACACCAGCGGCCCGCGCCTGGTCAGCGGCCTGCGCGAGCTCGGCTGCGAGGTGGGCGACCCCATCGTGGTGCCGGACGGCGACCCGGTCGAGCGGGCGCTGCGCGAGGCGGTGGCCGACGGCGTCGATGTGGTGCTGACCAGCGGCGGAACGGGTGTCACGCCCACCGATCGCACGCCCGAGGCAACCCGCGGCGTGCTCGATTTCGAGATTCCCGGCATCGCCGAGGCCATCAGGGCGTACAGCCGGGACAAAGTGCCGGCCGCGGCTCTGTCCCGAGGTATTGCGGGAGTAGCGGTACGAACACTTATAGTGAACTTGCCAGGATCGACCGGCGGAGCCAAGGACGGCCTGGCGGTACTCGCGCCCCTGCTCAGGCACACGATTGAGCAGATCAACGGCGGGGATCACCCGCAGGTGTAGCCCGCGAGTACTAGACCTGCGGGCGTACACAAAAAGTCCTAGACGCATGGTGCAAAGTCGGACACTGCTCGGCGTCCACATTGTGGGAAACTTGGCGCCCGGATACCTGGGCGGGGCGCGCGACGATCGCGCTGGATAGGCTCGGGCGGTGAGCGAAGAGATCCCGGTCGACTGGGAGCAGGCCCGCGCCCTTGCCTACGAGGCGGGCCGGCGCGCCGCCGGGCCGGCCGAGTCGATCTCGCTGCTCGACGCCGACGGCCGCACTCTCGCCGAGCCGCTGCGCGCGCTCACCGACCTCCCCGCGTTCCCCACCTCGAGCATCGACGGCTGGGCGGTGCGCGGCCCCAAGCCGTGGCGCGTCGTCGGCCGCGTGCTGGCCGGTGGCGTGGCCGGCCCGCTCGACCAGGACGGCACGTGCGTCGAGATCGCGACCGGCGCCATGGTGCCGGCCGGCGCCGACGCGCTGATCCGGGTCGAGGAGTCCACACGCGACGCCGACGGCCTGGTCAGCGGCGAGCCCCGGGCGATCCCCGAGTGGCGGCTGCCAGGCGAGGAGGCGCACCAGGGCGAGGAGCTGCTTCCCGCCGGCACGGCCATCGACCCGGCCGTGATCGGTGTCGCCGCCACTTGTGGATACGAAACGCTGGGCGTGCGCCCGCGTCCCCGGGCCGCTTTGCTGGTCTTCGGAGACGAACTGCTCACCGCGGGCACGCCGGGCGCCGGCCGGGTGCGCGACTCGCTCGGTCCGCAGGTGCCGGGCTGGCTGCGCCGCGGCGGCGCGGTTGTCGATCCGGGCGCGGTTGCCGGCCCGGTTCAGGACACTCTTGAGGCGCACCTCGAGGCGGTGCGGGGCGCGCTGGCCACGGCCGACCTGGTCTGCACGACCGGCGGCACCATGCACGGCCCGGTCGACCACCTGCACCCGACGCTCGCCAAGCTCGGCGCCGAGTACGTGGTGAATACCGTCGCCGTCCGCCCCGGCTTTCCGATGCTGCTGGCCCGCGTCCCCGGCCCCGACGGCCGCACCCGATTCCTGGCCGGGCTGCCCGGCAACCCGCAGTCCGCCGTGATCGCCCTGATCACGCTGGTCGCACCCCTGCTCGCCGGGCTGCAGGGCCGCCCCGCGCCCAAGCTCACGATGGTCGAGGCGTCCGCCGCCGTACCGGGCCGCGGCGCCTTCACCCACCTGGCGCTGGCCCGCCTCGACCACGATGGACGGTCGGCCACTCCGGTCGGCCACGTCGGCTCGGCGATGTTGCGCGGCCTCTCCAACGCCCACGGTTTCGTCGTCGTGCGCCCCGGCGCGCAGGCCACGCCGGGCGATCTCGTGCCGTTCCTTCCGCTGCCACTCGTCGCCGGGGAGCGCCCATGACCGGGGTTGTCGTGACCGCCGAAGTGCGGGACGTGCCGCTCGACCTGGCGGCTCACGAGAAAGCGGTGTCCGAGGCCCGGGCCGGCGCGGTCGTCTCCTTCCAGGGCGTCGTCCGCGACCACGACCACGGGCGCGGCGTGACCCTGCTCGAATACGAAGGTCACCCCACCGCCGGCGCGATCCTGCGAGAGGTGGCGGCGGAAATCGCCGAAGACCCCGACGTGTACGCGGTGGCGGTGTCGCACCGGATAGGCACGCTGGCGATCGGCGACGTCGCGCTGGTGGCGGCGGTGAGCACGGCTCACCGGGCAGCGGCGTTCGCGGCATGCGCCCGCCTGGTCGACGAGGTGAAGGCCCGCCTCCCGATCTGGAAACGCCAGGTCTTCACCGACGGCACCGACGAGTGGGTCAACTGCCCCTGAGCGGTAAATGCCGAAATTTCGGGCATGGCGCGGCGATGCCGGGCGGCGAGCCGCAGCGGCAACAGACCGCGGAAAGCCGCTCACCAGCCGTGGGCGGGGATGGGGCGGAGGGCCGCCGATCGCCTGTGGGCGGGGAATGGGCGGAAGGCCGCTCATCGGCCGCGGGGGCCGGGAATTGCCGGGGCCTGGCGTATCGGCTGCGGCCGACGGCGCACGGGCACCGCTGGAGCGACTCCGGGCCGCCACGGCAGGGAGTTCAGCAGCAGGATCAGGATGAAGGCGTAGCCGTTCCAACCGACCATCCATCGTGGACCGGCCACCAGCATCACGTAGGTGAGCAGCGCCGCGGCCGCGAAGCCGGCGCCTGGGAAACGGCGCGTCTGGGGGCGGCGGATGATGACCCAGCGGCGGGCCGCGGCGTCGACCAGGATCAGCACGGCCGGCAGCAGCCAGATCAGCGAATGGACCCGGCTCACCGGGCCTACGGCGGCGCCGGTCAGGCCGATCAGTGTGAAAGCGGTGATCTCGTCGCCGTCGGTGTGTGCGGAGCGGGCGCGGATCATGCCGACCGCGATCAGGAGGCCGGCGAACGAGAGCCAGATCAGGACCGGGGTGCTCGTCGACTCGTAGAGGCGGGCCAGGACGCCGGCCAGCGACTGGTTGTCGGGCACATCGAACGGCCCGGAGCGGGCCAAGCCGGGCAGGATCGGCGCCGGGCCGGGCGCCACCAGCAGGGCGGCGCCCAGCAGGGTGAGGGCGGTGACGGTCGCGGTCACGGCGGCTCGCCATTGCCGGGTGACCGCGAAATACACGATGAACAGGCAGGGGCCGATCGCCACGGCGGTCGCGATCCCGGTGCCGAAGCCGGCCCAGGCGCCGGTCGCCCAGATCTTGCGCAGGCGGGACGATGAACGGTCCGGCCACCAGGTGGCGCGGCTGCGGGCCCAGGCCGAGCGGCGCAGGGCGATCACGTCGGCGGTGATCAGGCCGAACAGGATCAGGTCGAGGCAGCCCAGGCCCAGCGTGGCGCGAACGGGGGCGGCGAGCAGGGCCAGGGCCAGCGCGGCGAGGACAGCCGGGAAGCGGGGGCGGCCGTATCGGCGCGCGACCGGGCCGGCCAGCGCGATCAGCGACAGGAGCAGCGACATCACGCCGGTCGCGGCCACCAGTAGGGCCGCGGCACCGAGCGGGAGCAGGCAGAGCGGAGACACGAGTACGGCGGCGGGGGCGGTCAGAGGAGCGGTCAGCCGGCCGCCCGCGTGCCAGTCCCGGACGGCCGCCAGCGACGCGGCGAGCGTGCTCACCCCGTACGCGCGCTGAAGTAAAAGGCCGGCGGCGACGCACGCCAGAATGACCACAACGGACCTTGCGTGCTTCGCCGGCATGGCGCGACCCCCGTCGCTCTCGGAAGGCGCAGACCAGCCGCGCGGCCCTCGTCCGCTTTAACGCGGAGACCGCGACAAGGTCACCCGGAGGATCAGCCGGGCATCTTCCGGGCGGCGGCGGCCGACATCGCGGCGATCTTGGCGTCGCGCTTGGCGGACCTGGCGGCACGCTTCACGGCGCGCGACGAGCGATCGACCGCGTGCGTCGTGCGGTAGCGCAGGCTCGGCCGGCCCTGCGTGTCGGCCGCGGCCAGCAGCAGGCCGCCGATGAGACCGAGATTCTTGAGGAGATCGGCCGGCTGCTTCTCCTTGGCGAAGCCGGCGGCCGTCGTCGGCACGAGACCGGCGGCCAGCAGCGCCGCGGCGGGCCGGGTGAAATGCCCGGTCGCCAGCGCCAGGCCGGCCACCACATCGGTCGCCGCCTTGGCCCGCACGACCGTCCGCGGGTCGGTCGGGATGCGCGGATCGGCCTTCTCGAGCTGGGGGCCGACCTTGTCGAGGACCCACCGCGCCGTATCGATCTTGAGCTCCGGGTTCATCAGGTGGCGGATGCCGTCGACCACGAAGATCGAGGCGAGCATGGCACGGGCCGCGGTGCGTACGGGTCTCATGAAAATGGTTATACCCGCCGGGCGGGCCTCATACCGGCTGGGTGCGCAGGTATCGGCCGAAGTGCGGCACCGTGAACGCGACCGTGCCGCGCTCGCCGGAGTAGATCAGGCCCTTTTTGATCAGGGCATCGCGGGCCGGGGAGAGGCTGGCCGGCTTACGTCCGAGGGCGGTGGCGATCTCGGCGGTGGGCACCGCGGCGTCCATGTCGTTGTCGGGCTCGCCGGAGAGCGCGGCCATGGCGCGCATGTACTCCCGCTCGGCCGGCGTGGCCCGCTCGAACCGGGAGCCGAAGAATCCGACCGCGAGCTCGGCCTCGGCCTCGGGGGCGGCGACCCGCACGTCGGCGTCGGTCACCGGGGATTGCGGCGCGTGATCCCAGGTCGCCTTGCCGTAGGCCTGCACGAAATACGGATAGCCGCCGGACTTCTCGTAGAGCAGGTCCAGGGCCTTCGCCTCGTACTCCACCTCCTCGCGGGCGGCGGGCGCGCTCAGCGCCAGGTCGGCCGAGACCCGGTCGAGTCGGTCGATCCGCTGATAGCGGAAGAGGCGCTCCGAGTACGACTTCGCCGCGGACAAAACGGCCGGCAGGTGCGGCAGGCCCGCGCCGACCACGATCAGCGGCGCGCCGAGCTGCGACAGCTCGTGGCAGGCGGCGCAGAGCGCGGAGACGTCGGCCGGCCCGAGGTCTTGCATCTCGTCGATGAACAGGGCGATGCCGGTGCCGACGTCGGTGGCGATCGACGCCGCGTCGGTGAACAGCTCGACCAGGTCGATCTCGATGTCGCCGGAGTCGGCGCGTCCGCGGGCCGGCGGCACGTCGATGCCGGGGGACCAGCGGTCGCGGATCTTGCCGTTCGGATCGTTGACCCGCAGCGCGAACGCCTTGAGCACGGCCAGCACCTCGTCGACCCGGTCGGGGTCGCGGTGGTGGGGCGCGAGCTCGCGGATCGCCATGTGCAGGGCGGCCGAGACCGGGCGGCGCAGCGACTGGTCGGGACGGGCCTCGATCTTGCCGGTGCCCCACAGCCGGCCGATGGCGGCCGAGCGCAGGGTATTGAGCAGGACGGTCTTGCCGACGCCGCGCAGGCCGGTCAGGACGAGGCTGCGCTCGGGGCGGCCGCGCGCGACCCGCTCGAGCACCACGTCGAAGGCGTCGAGCTCGCGGCCGCGCCCGGCCAGCTCGGGTGGGCGCTGGCCGGCGCCGGGGGCGTAGGGATTCCGGACCGGATCCACGCATTGCACCGTATCGGGTCATCTAGCGAAATAGCTAGAGTCCGCTAGCAAAACCTCGCGAGTGTCTTCTACACCAATCTTGGAAAATTCCTAGAAGACTCTAGAGCGCCTTATGCTCCTTCAGGCAGAGCACGAAGTCGAGGTCGTCGAAGGGGCTGTCGTAGAAATACCACTTCGTGTAGCCCTGGACCTTGGCGCACTTGGCCTCGGCGTCCTTCTCCCCCGTCGTCTTGCCGTCGACGCGCTTGAGCACCTGATACGTGCCGGAGATGCAGGCGGTCGCGCGCATCTCGGGCTGCTCATCGGTGCCCTGGTTGACCACGCAGTCGCCCTGCTTCACGTTGAACCGGGCGTCCTCACTGCCCAGCGGCACCGGCCCCGGATTCGTCGCCGCGTCGGACGGCGACGGTGACGCCGCCGGCCGGTCGGCCCGCTCCTTGAGCAGCCACGCCGTCGTGCCGAGGCCCACGCAGATCAGCACGCCGAGCGTCACCACGAGCGCGACGATGGGCGTGTTCCTTTTCGGCGGCGAGGGTGGCGGCGTCGGCTGACTCCACAGCGACGAGTGGTACGACGACTGCTGCTGCGGAATCGACTGCCCGCCCCACGACGGATCGGGCGGAACGGCGGCACCCTGATCACCCCAGGGATCGGCCGGTTCGCCATAGGACTCGTCGGAGCTCCCGTGCGACCATGGCGGGCCGGAATGGGGGCCGTTCTGCGACATGGGGGATTTTCCTCCCGATGCGGTCTGCGCTGCCTGCCACCGTAGCGTGCGGGGGTGACACAAACCCGCACGGAATCGCCGCGGTTGTCGGCAACACGACCCGCGGAGCGTGCCGCCGACCGATACGGTCCACGGTCGTGTCACCAGTCCTCGTGATCTTCGCGGCCGCCTTCGGGGCCACGTCCGCAGCCTTTCTCCCCCGGCTCGCCCACCGTCTCGCTGTCGGCTACGCCGACGAGCCTCGACGCGACTGCGCGGTTTGCTCACGGCCGTTCAACCCGGGCTTTCCAGGATGGGTACGGGTCGGAGCGGCGTGTTCCTGCTCGGGCGGCTCCGCGTGGATCGTCCTCGCCGGAGCAGCGGCGGCCGGGGCATTGGCGGTCGTGATCGGGCAGTCGCCGCTGCTCCCGGCCTATCTGCCGGCGGCCGTCCCGGGGGTGCTCCTTGCCGTGATCGACCTGCGCTGCCTGCGACTGCCCGATCCCGTGGTGGGGCTCGTCGCGGCGACGGCAGTGCCGTTGGCCGTGCTGAGGCCGGAGCGGATCGGGACGGCGCTCGCGGCGGCGGGTGCCGTGCTCACCGCGTACGGAATCATGGCTCTGCTCGGAGGTCTTGGGCTCGGCGACGTGAAGCTCGCCGCGGTGCTCGCCCTCGTCCTGGGTTTCGCCGGCTGGCCGGCGGTGATCGCCGGCGTGCTCGCGCCCCACCTGATCAATGGACCAGTCGCGCTGTTCGTGCTGGTCACGCGGCGGAAGAGGGTGCTGCCGTTCGGTCCGGCGCTGCTCGCCGGCGCGCTGATCGGGCTTACAGCAGCCTGAGCTGGCGGTCCTTCGGGCGGGCCGGGACGGTGTCGCCCAGGCGCTCGAACAGCCCCGAGTCGATCGCCTCGAGGAACGGCGTCGGGCTCTGCTCGCGCTCGCTGCCGTGCCGGAACCGCCGCGCCGCGTGGCTCACGTAGAGGCGGTCCTGCGCGCGGGTCAGGCCGACGAAGAACAGGCGTCGCTCCTCGGCGATCTCGTCGTCCGCCGGCTTGCTGCCCGGCCAGCGCATCGGGAGCAGGCCGTCCTCGCAGCCCACCAGGAAGACGACCGGGAACTCGAGGCCCTTGGCGGCGTGCAGGGTGAGCAGGTTGACCGCCTCGGCCCGCGGATCCAGCGCGTCGACCTCGGCGCCGGTCTCGATCTCCTGGAGCAGGCCCGGGAAGTCGTCGCCCATCCGATGGGCCAGCGGCATGAGCAGGTCGGCCGCGGTCCAGATGTCCTCGGGCGCGAGCTGCTCGGCGTCCAGGGTCGGCGCCGCGAAACGCTGGGCCAGCACCTGCGCCGTCAGCTTGACCCGGGCCGCGAGCGAGCCACCGAGGCCGCCGGCGTGCCGCAGCTCGCGGGCGATGACCTGCACGCCGGCGCGGTCGCGGAGGCGGTTGTGCGAGCGCTTCTGCACCGGGACGCCGGCCCGGGACAGCGCCTCGACGATCGGGCCGGACTGGGCGTCGGTGCGGTAGAGCACCGCGATGTCCGAAAAGGACAGGTTGCCGACGGGGGCCGACCGGGAGTCGACGCGGCCCGAGTCGAGCGAGCGGTGCGATAGGCCGCCGACCAGCTCGTCGATCGTGCGGACCACGAAGTCGGCCTCGTCGGCGACGCTCCCGGCCGGGTAGCGGCCGACCAGCGGCGACTCGGGGTCCAGCCGGGCGGGATCGAGGCGGCGGCCGCTGACCAGGGTCGACGGGGCGATGGCCTGGACGGCGGCGGCGAGGATCGGGGCGCTCGAGCGGTAGTTGCGGGTCAGGCGGACCAGCCGGGCGTCGACGAAGTCCTCGTTGAAGCGCAGGAAGTACTTCACGTCGGCGCCGCGGAACGAGTAGATCGCCTGGTCGGGGTCGCCGATCGCGCAGAGGTTGCCGTCGGCCGGGCTGAGCAGGCGCAGCAGCTCGTACTGGACCTCGTCGACGTCCTGGTACTCGTCCACGAAGATCCACTGCCATTGCCTGCGGTACTTCTCGGTCAGCGACGGCTCGTCGCTCAGCAGGTCGACGGGCAGCTTGATCAGATCGTCGAGGTCGACCAGGTCCTGCTGGCGGAGCAGTTTCTTGTACGCGAGGTCGTCGTCGCCGGCCTGCTCGCGGGCGGCCTTCTGCTCGGCTTCCTCGGCGATGCGCCAACTCGGGCCGAGGCCGGCCGCCTTGGCGTTCTCCTTGAGGATGGCCAGGCCCACCGAGTGGAAGGTGCCGACCGTGATGTCCTCGGCGCCGTCGCCCAGGAGGGCGTCCAGGCGCTCCTTCAGCTCCGAGGCGGCGCGCCGGGTGAAGGTGATGGCGAGGCAGCGGTGGGGGAAGACGCCCAGCTCGGCGCAGAGGTAGGCGATCCGGTGCGTAAGGGTCCGGGTTTTCCCTGTTCCCGGGCCCGCGACGATGAGGAGGGGTCCGCCGGGGGCGCTGGCCGCCACGCGCTGCATGGCGTCGAGGCGGTCGAGGAGGCCGGTGCCTACCTCTTCCATGCCGGCCAGCATCGGCTCGAACGGCTCGTGCGGGCTGGGTGGGGTGGCCAGCGGTGGGGCGGGCGGGGGCCACGCCGCCGGCCCGGCGGCTCCGCCCGCTCCTCCCGCCGGATTTTTCGTGTCTTTGGGCGATTTGAGCGGCTTCTTGACTGCCTTTTCCGGCCGGCGCTGCTGAGGGACGTCGAACATCGCGAGGTCGAAGAGCGCCTCGGTCTGCGGGGCCGACGCCTTGTTGCGCAGCTCCCCCGGCTCGAAGAGGGTGATGACGCCGTACTCGCCGTCGTAGCCGGGGATGCGGCGGACCTCGCCGCGGCGCAGCCGGCCGATCGCCTCCTCGAGCTCGTCGCCGCCGGCCTGCCCGATCTCGTCGAGCGGGATCTTGCGGAGGATGTCCAGCTCGGCGCCGAGCGTCGCGACCAGGTGGTTGAGCTGCGCCTCCACCGTCTTCGACTTCGGGCCGACCCCGTTGATCTCGCCGAGGATCTCGTGCAGCTGGATGAGGTGCTCGACGTGGCCGTCCCGGTGGTGGCCGACCGGCCGGTCGGCGAGATCCTCGACCCGGCTCAGGACGCCCACGGTCAGCGGCTTGCCGCACTCGGGGCAGCGCCCGCCGGCCTCCCGGGTGCGCTGCGGCTCCCAGTTGACCCCGCAGGCCCGGTGGCCGTCGGCGTGGTACTTGCCCTCTTCCGGGAAGAACTCGAGGGTGCCCTTGATCGTGGCGCCGCTCTTGACGGCCTCGTAGTCCGGTTCGCCGGTGAACAGGGTCGCCTCCCGGGCCAGGGCGGCCGGCGAGTGGGCGTCCGAGTTCGAGACCAGGCGGTATCTGTCCAGGCTGGACACCCGCCAGTTCATCTCCGGGTCGGAGGAGAGGCCGGTCTCGACGGCGGTGACATGGTCGGCGAGGTCGGCGTAGCAGTCGGCGATCGCGTCGAAGCCCGACTTCGAGCCGAGCGCCGAGAACCACGGCGTCCAGATGTGCGCGGGGATCAGGTATCCGCCGGCCTCGAGGGTGATCTCCAGTAGATCGCGGGAGTCGAGCCCGAGGATGGGCCGGCCGTCGGCGGTGAGGTTGCCGATGCGCCCCAGCGCGGTGTTGAACCTCGTCGCCGCCGCGAAGTCCGGCATGTAGATGAGGTGGTGCACCTTGCGGGTGCGGTCGTCGCGCTTGTAGATCGTCGAGATCTCGACGCTGAGCATGAACTTCGCTTTTTTCGCGGACTGGAGCGAGCCCGGCAGGCGCTGTGTGACCTCTTCCTCGTCCCGGTATCTGAAGAGGCCGGCATCGTCTTCCACCAGGCTCTCGCGCAAGTGGTCGAACCACGCCGGGTGGGTGAAGTCGCCGGTGCCCAGCAGCGCGATGCCCTTGCGGCGGGCCCACCAGGCCAGGTTGGGCAGCGTCAGGTCGCGGCTGCAGGCGCGCGAGAACCGGGAGTGGATGTGCAGATCCGCGACGTATGTGTCCGCGGCGACCGAGGACCCTGCGTTGTCCGAGGGCACGCGCTGCATCCTGTCATGCCCTCCGGTTCCACGACCAATCGCCACGCGCTGACAAACTTACGGATCTTGATGCCTGGTTTTTCACACCGCCCGCAATTCGACGACTGTCACTTGCGGCGGCGCGCCCACCCGTACCGGCGGGCCCCAGAACCCGGCGCCGTTGGTCACGTAGACCGGCACGCCGTCCACGTCCCCGTAGCCGGACACCACCGGCTGCTCCAGCTTGACCAGCAGGTTGAAGGGTGCCATCTGACCGCCGTGCGTGTGCCCGGAAACTTGCAGATCGACCCCGAACGGGGCAGCGTCGCGCGCCGCGGCGGGCTGGTGCGCCATCAGGACGACGGGTCGTAAGGGGTCGCGGTCGCCGAGCGCCTTGGCGAAGTCGGGACCGTCGTCGTACTGGGCGCCGCCGAGGTCGTTGACGCCGGCCAGGTCGAGGCCGTTGATCTCGACCCGCTCGTTGCGCAGCGGCCGCAGGCCCAGCCGCGTGACCTCCTCGATCCAGGGCTCGTACCCCGAGTAGTACTCGTGGTTCCCGGTCACGAAATACGCCCCATACCGCGACTCGATGTCGGCGAGCGGTGTCGCGAACCGCCCCAGCTCCGCCACCGTCCCGTCAACCAGATCTCCGACGACGCACACCATGTCCGCTTGCACCGAATTGATCAGCTCGACGATCCGGCCCACGTGCCGGGTGCCGGTGAGCGGGCCGAGGTGGATGTCGGAGACCACGGCCAAGCGGGTGCCGTCCATCGCCCGCGGGAGCTTCGCCATCGGCATGCTCCAGCGGTCGAGCCGGGGTGCGCCGAGGGCCGTCCTGACGCCGTACCCGGTGATGCTTGCGGCAGTGAGGCCCGCGAAGATCGCGGTTCCGCGGGCCAGGAGCAGTCGCCGCTCGATGCCTTCTCTGACTGGGGGCTCTTCGGCCTTGGGCGCTTCTTTTTCCGTGGACCGCCACCACAGGCGGACGCCCGCTCGTGGGATCTCCAGGACCGCCAGCGTCACGAGCAGATAGAACATCAGCGCCAGCCAGAGGTAACCCGGCCAGGCGAGCCACTCCGCGTGTCCCGTCCGCGTGCCGATCAGCGTGGCCGGCACGAGCAGCGCTAGGACAACGGCGACGATCGCGCCCGCTCGCCGCGCCTTGCCCGGCCGGAGCGGATCCCGGGCGAGCCTCTTCCACAGATAGAAATGAATCAGGCCGATCACGACGAAGATCAGCCCTACGAAGACCAGCAAGCCGTCTCCTCGCGGCTCAGCCGCCCGCGAACGGCGGCAGCACGTCGACCGTCACTCCGGCCGGAAGCGGTCCCTGGCGATCATGGCAGGCGAGACCGTCGACCAGGAAGCTCGCCGACTTCAGCACCAGCCCCAGCCGCTCGCCGTGACGGTCGGCGAGCAGCTGGATCAGCTCCTCGATCGACGCCGCGTCGGCCGGCTCGGCGGACACCCCGCCCACCGCGGCACGCGCTCCCGCGAAATAGCGCACGGTGATCACGTCAGCCCCCGATCGCCGACATCGGCCGCGCCGGCTGCAGGAAGCTCGGATCGTCTATCCCGTGGCCCGCCCGCTTGCCTCTCATCGCCACGCGCCACGCCTCCGCGATCTCCGCATCCGATCCGCCCGAGCGCAGCAGCTTCCGGAGGTCGCTCTCCTCGGTGGCGAACAGACAGTTCCGGATCTGGCCGTCCGCCGTCAGCCGGGTGCGGTCGCAGTCGCCGCAGAACGGCCTGGTCACGCTGCCGATGACCCCGACCCGGGCCGGCTCTCCGGCGGCGTCGACGTGCCCCGGAACCAGCCAGGTCTCGGCCGGCGCTGTTCCACGTGAAACAGGGTCGGGCCGCAGGCCGAAGGGCTCCAGCGCCGCCAGGATCTCGTCGGCGGTCACCATCGTGTGCCTGTCCCACTGGTGCTGAGCGTCGAGCGGCATCTGCTCGATGAACCGCAGCTGATACCCATAGGTCAGCGCGAACTTCATCAGCTGCGGCGCCTCGTCCTCGTTGATCCCCCGCATCAGCACTGTGTTGATCTTCACCGGCGTCAGGCCCGCCGCGGCCGCCGACTCCAGCCCGCGTAGCACGTCGTCCAGCCGATCCCGCCGGGTCAGCGCCTTGAACCGCTCCGCGTCGAGCGTGTCCAGCGAGACGTTGATCCGATCGAGGCCCGCCTCCTTGAGCGCGCCCGCGACCTTTTCGAGCCCTATCCCGTTGGTCGTCAGCATCAACGAGGGCCGGGGCGTCAGCCGCGCCGCCGCCTCCACGATCCCGAGCAGTCCCCGACGCAGCAGCGGCTCCCCGCCCGTGAACCGCACCTCACGGATCCCGAGATCCTCCACCCCGATCCGGATGAGCTGGCCCACCTCGTCATCGGTGAGCTGCTCCTCCCGGGGCAGCCAGGCCAGCCCCTCGGCGGGCATGCAGTAGCTGCACCGCAGATTGCATCGATCGGTGAGGGAGACCCGAAGATCGGTCGCCACCCGCCCAAATCGGTCAACGAGCCCAGTCACCAGCGACTCCCCGCCGCCGAGTCCAACCTCGTCACATCTGCCACCTCACGAATCTATCCGTTCCCGCTCCGAGTCGCCGCAAGCGTTTTTGCTCACGGGACTTCGGGCGGAATTGGGTTGATCGTCATGGGCGGCATTGGGAGGGTTCGGGCATGGCGACATTCGAAGAGCTCGTGGCGGAGGGACTGTCGGTCCCGGTGGAGGGCTGGGACTTCTCCTGGTTCGCGGGCCGGGCCACCGAGGAGCGGCCGTCCTGGGGTTATGCCCGTCTGATGGGCGACCGGATGGCACAGGTCGGCCGGGCGCTCGACCTCCAGACCGGCGGTGGCGAGGTGCTGGCCTCGATGCGGCGCGCCCCGCAGAAACTGGTCGCCACCGAGGGCTGGCCGCCGAATGCCGAGCTGGCTCGCAAGCGCCTGGCGCCGTTGGGCGGGCGCGTCGTCGAGGCCGGCGAGGACGACGACCTGCCGTTCCCCGACGGCTCGTTCGACCTGGTCGTCAGCCGCCATCCGGTGACGGTCCACTGGTCCGAGATCGCGCGGGTGCTGGCCCCGGGCGGCACCTATCTGTCGCAGCAGGTGGGCGCCGGATCGCTCCGAGAACTCATCGACTTCATGATGGGCCCGCAGCAGGTCGGCGACGCCCGCGACCCGGAACGCGCCCGCCGCGAGGCCACGAACGCCGGCCTGACCGTGGCTGACCTCCGCAGTGAGGCCCTCCGCATCGAGTTCTTCGACGTGGCGGCCGTAATCGTCTTCCTGCGAAAAGTCATCTGGACGGTGCCGAACTTCACGGTCGACGCCTACCGCGACCGGCTCGAGGCCCTGCACACCCAGATCGAATCGACGGGCCCGTTCGTAGCCCATTCCCAGCGCTTCCTCATCGAGGCCCACAAGCCTTCTTGACCACCCAACCCCACTTCGTCGCCGTGCCCCAACTCCGCCGTGCCCCAACTCCGCCGCGACCCAGCCCCGCCGCGACCCAGCCCCACTGGGCGTCGCCCCACTGGGCGTCGGCCCGCTGGGCGTCGGCCCGCTGGGCGGCGGCCCGCTGGGCGGCGGCCCCGCTGGGCGGCGGCCCCGCTGGTCACGTCCGCTGGGTGGCGGCCCACGCTGGGCGGCGACGTGCGGGTTGCGCGAGATCCGGCCGGCCGCGACGCACTAAGCCCGCGGTGGTGGGACGCGCGAGCTGAGCGGCGACGCGCAGGGGCGGCTACCCCGCGCGACCTGCGTCGGGTGGGACCGCGCCTGCTGGACGTCGGCCCAAGCTCACCGGCGACCGGCGACCGGCGACCGGCGACCGGCGACCGGCGACCGGCAACCGGCGACCGGCGACCGGCGACCGGCGACCGGCAACCGGCGGGCGTCGGGAGGCGGGAGGCGTCGGGCGGGAGGCGTCGGGCGGTCGGCGTCGGGTGGCGTGCTCGGCGCGGGTGGCCTTTGCCCTTTGGGGCGCTGGGCCGGTCGGTCGCGGACGGCCTTGTGTTGCAGTAGCTGGGGCGCGGCGGCGGGTTCGGGGCTTGTGTGGTTGGGGGCCTCTTTCCTCGTACGTTATGGGGGTCTCAGGTAATCGCTCGCAGTGCTGCCTCGGCGGCCGTGACCACCGCGTTTCGATAGGCGGCGCCGAAGGCGGCGGTGTGGACCAGCAGCAGGTGCAGCTGGTGCAGCGGGACTCGGGCGCGCCACCCGTCGGCGAGGGGATAGGCCTCGTCGTAGGCGGCCAGGATGCGGTCCAGGTGCGGGGCGCCGCCGAAAAGCGTCAGCTCGGCGAGGTCTGTTTCGCGGTGGGCGCCCTGGGCGGCCGGGTCTATGAGGTAGGCGTGGGTGGAGGACCACAGGATGTTGCCGGGCCACAGGTCGCCGTGGGTGCGGCTCGGGGGCTCGGGGTCGCGGTATCGGGTCAGCGCGGTCAGGACGTCGTCGAGCAGTGCGGCGTCGGCGAAGCTCAGGGCGGCTCGGTCGACGGAGAGTCTGAGGTAGGGGAGCAGGCGGTAGGTCGCGAACCATGAGGGCCACGGGCCGGCGGACTCGGTGTTGTCGAGCGGGAGCGGGCCGATGAAGCCGGGCCACGGCGCGCCGAAGGAGGGTGCGCCGGTGCGGTGGAGGGCGGCCAGGTCGCGGCCGAGGCGGTCGGCGGACTCGGGGGTGGGGTCGCCGTGGTCGATCCAGGCGGTGGCGAGCAGCTGGGGGAGGGCGACGAAGAGCTCGGGGACGGGTGCTCCGGCCTCCGCGAGCCATCGCAGGCCGGCGGCCTCGGCCTCGAAGAATCCGGCGGGGGGATCGCCGGCGGGCCAGGTCTTGGCGAAGAGCGAGGTGCCGTCGTCGAGCGTGAGCCGGCTCGCCGTGGAGACGCTGCCGCCGCCCACCGGAGTCTCGCGGATGCGCTGGTGGGTGAGAAATGTCGGGAGATGCTCGGGGTGCGCGCGTAAGTACGCCTGGTCCACGGGCTTATCTTCCACTTCGGCTTACGGACGTCCGGAATCGGAGTCAAAATGTCGGCATGAGCCCTGTCACAGTGCGTTCGTACCGTCCGAGTGACCACTCCGCGGGTCGTCGACTGTGGGCCGACCTCACCAACCAGCACAACCGGATGTACGGCGAGCCCACCGAAGACGCCGGCGAAGGCTTTGAGGAATACCTGACTCGGCTCGATCTCTGCGGGCTGTGGGTCGCCGACCATGCCGACGACGGGGTGATCGGGCTGGTGGGTCTGACCATCCGGGGGCGGACCGGCGTCGTCGAGCCGATCGTCGTGACGATCTCTCATCGGCACAAGGGGGTCGGGCGCAAGCTGCTGCGGCACGTGGCGACGGAGGCGCGCAAGCGGAACATGACCGCGCTGACGGTCTCGCCGGCCTCGCGCAACGTGGACGCCATCCGCAGCCTGCACGCGGCGGGGTATGACGTGGTGTCGTCCATTGAGCTCACCCTCGATCTGGAGCGGAACCCGCACGAATGGCAGGAGGACGGGTTGGAGCTGCACGATATGCAGTTCCGTTCCTAGATCGGGCAAGTTTTCCGCCGCCTGTGGATAACCGGGCTTCATCCACAGGCGGGCGAATTGGCACTCGCGCCGAGCGCCGGCGCGGCCACCATCTCGGGCATGAACCAGCACTGCTCGATCACCGCATCCTCCCCGGCCGAGGCCGTCGCCGTGGCGCCCTACCTGCTGGGGTTCCATCCCACCGAGAGCTTCGTCGTGCTCGGCATGGTCGATGGCACTGTCGACTTCGCCGTGCGCTACGACCTGCCGCCGCCGGGGCCCGTCGACTTCGACGAGGAGGCCGTGCTGATCGCCCGGCAGGGTGTCCAGCGGGTGATGCTCCTCGGGTACGGCTCGCCGAAGCGGGTCACGTCGGCGGTGCTCCAGGTCGGGTATTCGTTGCGCGTGGCCGGCGTGCGGATCGCCGACGTGGTCCGGGTGGCGGACGGGCGATGGTGGTCCTATCTCGGCGGGCCGGCCGACGGGACACCGTGCGCGCCCGGGCTGGCCGCCGAGGCGGTCTACCAGGGCATGGTGGCCCTGCCCGACCGGCGGGCGCTGGTGGCCAAGGTGGCGTCGGTCGGGGGTGAGGCCCGCGAGCAGATGGTGGCGGCCACCGGGCGGGCCCGGTCGCGGGCCACCGATCTGGCGGCCGGCGATCTGGAGGCAGGGCGGTCGGGGCTGTGGATGCGGCGTGCCGGGCGGGAGGCCGTGCGGCAGGCGGAGAAGACGGCCCGGGCGGGGCGTGCGCTCGGCTCCGATCAGGTCGCCTGGCTGGGCGTGCTGCTGGTCAACCAGGTGGTGCTCGACTATGCGATCGACCGGTCGGGTCCGGAGCCGTGGCGCCTTCGGCTGTGGACCGAGGTGACCCGCTGGGTGGATCCGTCGCTCTCGGCGGGGCCGGCGTGCCTGCTCGCGTTCGCGGCCTGGCAGGCCGGGGACGGGTCGCTGGCGCGGGTCGCGGTGGATCGGGCCCTGCGGGAGGACGTCGCCCATCGGCTGGCGGGGACGCTCGATCGGCTGCTGGCGGCGGGGATCCGGCCGCGTCCGCTGGTGAAGCTCGTGCTGAGGCCGCATGTCGCCGGCGCAAGCAAGAGACCTGGCACCGGTCGGGGTCGTGACAAAGCCCGCCGCCGGCCCAGGTGAGGAACCGGAGGTGGCGGGATGCTCAGACGGTGACGCGCTCGGCGGCGGTGTAGACGTTCATGGTCTCGCCACGGAGGAAGCCGACGAGCGTCATGCCGGCCTCCTCGGCGAGCGAGGCGGCGAGCGTGCTCGGCGCCGACACGGCCGCGAGCATCGGGATGCCGGCCATCCACGCCTTCTGCGCCAGCTCGAAGCTCGCCCGGCCCGAAACCAGAAGCACATGCCCGGCCAGCGGGAGCCGGCCCGCACGCGCGGCCCACCCGATCACCTTGTCGACGGCGTTGTGCCGCCCGACGTCCTCCCGCAGCACCACCAGCTCGCCGTCCGCCGTGAAGAGCCCGGCCGCGTGCAGACCGCCGGTGCGGTCGAAGGTGCGCTGCGCGGCCCGCAACCGGTCCGGCAGCTCGGCGAGCACGCGAGCCGGCACCGAAAGGGGGTCACCCGCCACGTCGAACGCCGATCGGGTGCGCACGGCGTCGATGCTCGCCTTGCCGCACACCCCGCAGGAGCTGGTCGTGTAGAAGTTGCGGGTCGGATCGGTCACCGGCGGCGGCACCGACTCGCCGAGCACCACGTCGACCACGTTGTAGGTGTTGGGTGTGTCCGTTCCCGCGCACAGCTGGGCGGTCACCACGTCGCCGGCCGACGTGATGATCCCCTCGCTGAGCAGGAAGCCCATGGCGAGGTCGATGTCGTGCCCGGGCGTGCGCATGGTCACCGCGAGGGGCTGCCTGCGCACCCGGATCTCCAGCGGCTCCTCGGCCGCCAGCTCGTCCGGCCGCCGCCGGGGCTCCCCCGCCGCGAGGTTGATCTTCAGGACCGGTCGCCGGGTGGTGGTGCGCGCCATGACGGAAGCGTATGCCCGCGACCAGGAAACGGCCCACGGCCGATAGTGATCTGCGTCCGTGAAGTGAGCGCGCGGTCACGCTCGACACGCGGTCGGGATACGGTACGTACGTGGGAGGGTTTGCGGCGGTGGTGCTGGCCGGTGGTGCGGCACGGCGGATGGGCGGCGCGGACAAGCCGACGCTGCCCGTCGGTGGTCAGTCCATGCTGACCCGTGTGCTGGCCGCGGTGCATGACGCCGATCCGCGCATCGTGGTCGGCCCGGTGCCGCCCGATCTGCCGGTGCCCGTGCACTCGACCCGTGAGGAGCCGCCCGGTGGCGGTCCGGTGGCGGCAACCTCGGCCGGGCTCGCGCTCGTGCCGGACGACGTGACCTTTACCGCGCTGCTCGCCGCCGACCTGCCGCTGCTGACCGGCGAGGCGATCGACGTGCTGCGGCTGACGGCCGAGTCCGCGCCGATGCAGGGCGCGGTCTATCGCGACGCCGAGGGCCGCCGGCAGATGCTGTGCGGGGTGTGGCGCACCAAGGCGTTGCGCGAGGCGGTCGATCGCCTCGAGGAGCGGCGTGGCGACCTGCGCGGCGCGTCGGTCCGCGAGCTGATGGACTTCCTGCGGGTGGCCGAGGTGTCCTGGCGCCGCCCGGGCCCGCCGCCGTGGTTCGACTGCGACACCGACGACGACCTGCGCGCGGCCGAGGAGTGGGCCCGATGAGCGAGAAGCAGACTGACGACGACCTGCTCAAGGCCTGGGTCGAGGCGGCCGGCCGCGAGCTGGGCCTGGACCCCGCCGAGGTGCCCACCAACGCCGTCCTCGATCTCGCCCGCGACGTGGCCCGGGGCGTGGTCAGGCCGGGCGCGCCGGTCTCGGCGTACCTCATGGGGGTGGCCGTGGGCCGCGGAGCGGACCCCGCGGATGTAGCCGATCGTCTCAGTGAGCTCGCGTTGTCGTGGCCGACACCGGCGCCCTGACGAAGCTCGATAGGGTGACGGGGACGGAGGTGCGATCATGACGGCAACCAGCGCCGCGGGCGAGTCGAACGACAACATCCTGCTCGACGAGCCGACCACGGCTGACCTGCGGGCCAAGGTGACCGAGGCCTGGCGGGAGTTCGCCGGCGCCCTGGCCAAACTGCTGCCCACGCTCACGCCGGGCGCGCACATCGACCTGACGCTCGACCCGACCGCGTCGGGCACCGGCATGGCGGTCTACTCGGTGAGCATCCGGGTGCTGCCCGACGGCGTGGTCGAGGCGCTCGCGGTCGGCAACGCCGGCCTCCCCGAGGGGTACAGGATGGATCGCGCCGCGGTCGCCGACCTGGTGGCGCTCGGCTGGTCGCCGCCCGGCGTGCTGGCCGGCTCCGGCGACTCGTTCGGCCTGCGTTCCAGCCAGGACAAGGCCAACAGCCTGGCCACCGTCGTCTCCCGCACGCTGCGCGACGTCTACGGCGCGCCGCACCCCGCCTTCCTGGTCTACCTCGTGCACGACGAGGAGGACGAGCCGATCGAGACCGCGCCGCTGGCCACGGCTCGTCACGAGCCGGGCCTCGACCTGGACGATCTCGACGACCTCGACGCCGACGGCGAGCTGACGGCCGCGCTGGCCTCGGCCGCCGAGGACGTGCCGCTCGAGGAGCGCGTGCGCACCGTGGTCGCCACCATGACCAAGACCGAGGTCGACCAGCTGCAGGTCGACACCGACGGCGACATCGGCATCCGGGCCGGCTCGGCGATGGTGTTCGTCCGGGTTCGGGAGAATCCCCCGCTGGTTGACGTCTTCTCGCCGATACTCACCGAGGTCGAGCCGACCGAGGAGCTGTACGTGAAGCTCTCGGAGCTGACCAACCGCATGCCGATCGGCCGCCTCTACTGCGCGAAGGACACGGTCTGGGCGTCGATCCCGGTCTTCGGCCGCAACTTCCAGGCCACCCACCTCATGCTCGCCGTGCAGGTGATGACCGGCCTCGCGGACGAGCTCGACGACCGGCTGCACGGTGAGTTCGGCGGCAAGCGCTTCTTCGGCGAGGGCGACAAGCCGACGCCGGCCAAGCAGGACACCGACGATCACCGCACCGGCATGTATCTCTAGTTGAGAGATAGCCACCCGATCCGCTCCAAGGTGGACAGGTTCGCCACCCCGAGGCCGGAGTCGCCGAGCGTCCAGAGCTGATCCCCGATCACCAGCGATCGGCGGATCGGCTCGCCGGCGAGGTTTCCGGCCGGTTGGATCGTCCGGTTCCGCACGTGCACGGCCACGGCGCCGTTGGCGTTGCCGCTGACCGGCACCACCAGGAGCTCCGTTTCGGGCCACCACAGCAGCGCGTGCGGGTCGAACTCGGCCTCCGATGTGGAGTCGGCCACCACGTGCTGGGCGAGTCGCCTCGGGTCGGCCGGGTTCTTGACGTCGAAGAGCGAGATCAAGAGTCCTTCTCGTACGCCTTGAGCACTGGCCTCCTGGCCCACGCCGACCACGAGATCCTCCCCGACCGGCTGCAGGTGCGCCGAATAGCCCGTGATCTTGAGCTCGCCGGTGACCGCCGGCCGGGACGGCTCGGAGAGGTCGAGGGTGTACAGCGGATCGACCTGCCGGAAGGTCACCACGTAACCGCGGTCCCCGATGAAACGTACGGCGTAGATCCGCTCGCCCTTGCCGAGCCCTTCCACCTTGCCGATCTCGTCGAGCTTCCCGCCGCGCTGTTCGAGCACCCGCACCGCGGACTCCCGCTCGGCCAGGTCGGTCGTCGCCACCCGCAGGCGGCCGTCCCATTCGGACATCGAGTACTGGTTGAGCAGCCGGCCCGGCACCGCGCCGCTCGCCTCGAACACCGGCTTGCCCGCCGCCGGCAGCGCGAACTTGAAGATCTCGGTGTCCGGGGGGTTCTTCTCGCCGAACGCCTCGATCCGCCAGCGCTGGTCGTTCGCGATGTAGAGGCTGCTCGGCGTGCCGTAGACGATGTCGCCGTCGGCCACGACCGAGACCGGGCTTCCGTCGGTCAGCGCCGGCGCCGCGAGGTCGAAGGTGAGCACGGTCAGCATCGCGGAGCCCGTGAACGAGTCCGGCCGGCTGACCGCGCCGCAGTCGACCTGCCCCTCGGTCGTGGTGCCGCCGGTGGTGACCTCCCACGACGGCAGCCACGCGTCGACCTTCGCCCGGTTCACCACCTGCTTGTTCAGCTGGAGCCGGCTCTTGTCGTCGCCGTCGATGTACGGGAAGTCGAGCTTGGTCGCGCTGCTCAGCACGACCCGTGCCACGCTGCCGGTCTGCCGCGCGTCGACCATCCGCCCGTCGCCGCGGTACCGGCTGATGATCCTCGGCGGGCCCGACAGGTCGACGAGAACCACCCCGGCGCCGATGGACGGGTACTTGGGCGCCATCCGCGTCGTCGCCGCCATCGACACCGCGCCGTAGCCCAGCACCAGCGCGCGATCGCCGGAGAGCAGCAGCTGGGCGCCGCCCTCGACGCCGAGCGCGAGCCGGCCGGTCTCGCGGCGGCTGGCGGCGTCGATCACGTGCAGCGTGCCACCGGTGATCGTGACGATCCGGCGTCCGTCGGTCTTCACGATGTCCGGCTCGTCGGCGCCCTGCTCGTGCACGTTGGTTCCGGAGTACTTCGGCGCCGCGGCGGCGGGCGGGGCCGCGACATCCGCGGCGCCGCCGGCCATGCTCCGGGCCGCCGCCGCCTCGGGCACGGCGTTGTGCAGACCGTACGGGGTGAGCCCGCGCAACGTCGCGGCCCGCAGCTCCTTGAGCAGCTGAGCGCAGGAGTCGAAGGCGACGAGCTTGAAGGGCGGAGCCGCCACGGGTTTCTCGACGGGTGGAGTCGTGGGCTTTTCCGTGGCGGAGGTGCAGCCGGCGAGCGGCAGCACGGAGAACATGACGCAGAGCCAGAGACGACGGCGCATGTGCGGTTGGACGGCGCCTTTCGCGAGCCGGTTCCCTATGTCGGCGCCGGGACCACCGTCGGGGTCTCGACCAGCCGGGACAACACGATCATGCTGCGCGTCGAGGTCACGAACGGCTCGGCGCGCAGCCGTTCGAGCGCCTGCTCGAGGTGTGCGATGTCGGCCGCCCGCAGGTGCACGAGGGCGTCGGCCTCTCCCGAGACCGTGTACGCCCCCACCACCTCGGGGTGCCGCCGGGTCGCCACCGTGATCTGGGCCGGCGTGGTGCGGCCGGTGCAGTACAGCTCGACGAACGCCTCGGTGGTCCAGCCGACGGCGGCCGGGTCGATCACGGCGGTGAATCCCTTGATGATCCCGCTCGATCGAAGGCGATCGACGCGTCGCTTCACCGCGGGCGCGGACAACGCCACCTTTGACCCGATCTCCGCGTACGACGCGCGAGCATCGGCCACCAGTAGCGCAACGATTCGCTGGTCAACCGCGTCCATCTGCAACGATTCACCTCCAACACACAAGATTTCTTGCTGTTTCGTGCACCGAAGCCTACCTACGCTCTACCTCATGAGCGACACGGAGCGCATGCCGCGAGTCAGGACATATCTGATGTGTCCCCCGGAGCACTTCACTGTCGAGTACGCCATCAACCCGTGGATGGACACCACTGTCCCGGTCGACGCGGCGCTCGCGGTGAAGCAGTGGGAGCTGCTGCGCACCACCCTGATCGACCTCGGACACACCGTGCACCTGCTCGACCCGGTCGTGGGCTTGCCCGACATGGTCTACGCGGCCAACGGCGCCTTCTCGGTCGACGGCCGCGTCTACGGCGCCCGCTTCCGCTACCCCCAGCGCGCCGCCGAGGCCGTCGCCCACCGTGGCTTCTACCGGAGCTGGCAGTTCGCCGACCCGGAGCACGTCAACGAGGGCGAGGGCGACTTCGCCTACCTGCCCGGCGCGCACGGCGGCCTGATCCTGGCCGGCTACGGCTTTCGCACCGAGCCGTCGGCACACGCCGAGGCCCAGGAGGTCCTCGGCCGCCCGGTCGTCTCGCTCCGCCTGGTCGATCCGGCCTTCTACCACCTCGACACGGCGCTGGCCGCGCTCGACGACCACAACATCACGTACTACCCGGAGGCGTTCTCGCCCTCCGCGCGGCGGGTGCTCGCTCAGCTCTTCCCCGACGCGGTGATCGCCGACCGGGCCGACGCCGAGGCCTTCGGTCTCAACCTGGTCAGCGACGGCCGGCACGTGATTCTCAACACCGAGGCCCTCGCCATGGGCGAAAAGGTACGTGCCGCGGGATATACACCGGTGCACGTGGAGCTCACCGAGCTCAAGCGTGGTGGCGGCAGCGTCAAGTGCGCGGTGGCCGAGCTACGCGCTTGACGGCCCGTGCGGGAAGATGGACCGCATGACCGACGACAATCGCAACCCGGAGAACGAGCAGGACGGCTCCGTCATCGTGGTCGGGCCCGACGGGCGTCCGATGGGCACGGTCGAGCCCGACGGTTCGCTGACCCCCGAGGAACCGGGCAACCTGATCGAGCAGCCGGCCAAGGTCATGCGGATCGGCAGCATGATCAAGCAGCTCCTCGAGGAGGTGCGGGCCGCTCCCCTCGACGAGGCGAGCCGCGGCCGGCTTCGCGAGATCCACCAGCGGTCGATCGTCGAGCTCGAGGACGGCCTCGCCCCCGAGCTGCGCGAGGAGCTGGAGCGGCTGTCGCTGCCGTTCGAGGGCGACGCCCCGCCGAGCGAGTCCGAGCTGCGCATCGCCCAGGCCCAGCTGGTCGGCTGGCTCGAGGGCCTGTTCCACGGCATCCAGGCGGCGCTGGTCGCCCAGCAGATGGCGGCCCGGCTCCAGCTCGAGCAAATGCGTGGCGGCGGCGGCCGGCCCGCGCTGCCGATGGGCCCCGGCGGCTTCGGCCAGAGCCTGCCCGGCCAGCCGGGCCAGGGCCAGGGCGGCCCCGAGGGCCGCACCGGGCAATACCTCTAGAGCCCGAAGACTTCCTGCAGGTAGATGGCCACCCCGTCCTCGTCGTTCGTGCGGCCGATCTCGTCGGCCACCTCGCGAACGGCGGGGTGGGCGTTGCCCATCGCCACCGAGTGCCCGGCCCAGGTGAGCAGCGGGATGTCGTTCGGCATGTCGCCGAAGGCGATCACCTCGCTCGCCTGGATGCCCTGCCGCTCGCAGAGCCAGGCCAGCCCGGCCGCCTTGGTCACGCCGGTCGCCGAGATCTCCACGAGCGCGCTCTTCGACGAGTGGGTCGTCTCGGCCACCCCGGCCAGGGTTTGACTGATCAGCTCGAAGAACGGGCCCGGCTCGTGGTTGGCCGAGCGGGCCAGCAGCTTCACCGCCGGCGCGGAGGTCAGCTCCTCCGGGGTGGCGAGCACGCGGACGTTGTCGTTGTCCGCCTCCCAGCGGACCGGCCAGGTCTCCTCGTACCAGAACTTCCGGCCGTCCTCGACCTCCACGGCCAGCGCGATGTCGGGCACCGCCTCGCGGAGCCGCTTGCTCACGTCGAGCAGCAGGTCGATCGAGAGCGGATCGGCCCGCAGGATCTCGTCGGTGTCCGGGTCGTAGACGACGGCGCCGTTGGCGCAGACCGCCGGGACCGGCTCCGGCATCTGGTCGTAGAGCTGCCGGAGCCAGCGCACCGGTCGCCCGGTCACGAGCACGAGCGGCACGGGAAGGGCGTGGATGACGTCGAGAGTGCGCCGGCTGAGCGTCCCGTCTTCACGGATCAGCGTGCCGTCGATGTCGCTGGCGACAAGGCGATAGGGAGGCATCACCTCGACAGTAACTTGTCGAGGTACACCGCCACCCCGTCCTCGTCGTTGGTGAGCGTCACCTCGTCGGCGACCGCCAGCAGCTGCGGGTGTGCGTTGGCCACGGCCACCCGGCCCCACCCGGCCCAGGCGAACATCGGCAGGTCATTGGGCATGTCGCCGAAGACCAGCACGTCCTGCGGGTCGACGCCGACCGACTCGGCGACCACCGCGAGGCCGGTGCCTTTGTTCACATTCGCCGGGCAGATCTCCACGTAGTTCAGGCCGGCCTGGGTGACCGATGCCACGTCGGCCGGGACGATCCGGCGGGCCACCTCGAGCAACTCGTCGACGTGGTAGTCGAACGAGCGGGCGAACGCCTTGATCACGTCGCCGGTGAGGCACGCGGCGCGGGGGCGCCGCTCGACGACCACCGGGTAGCGCCAGGTGGGGTCGTAGTCGCCCCACAGCGGCGCGTCGTCGTGCTCGAGCGCCTCGACCATCACCGACAGGCGGCCCACTTCGGCCTCGAGGCGGGTCAGCGCGTCGGCGAGCATCGGGCCGGGCAGCCGCGACTGCAGCAGGTAGGACGACTCGGCCTGGTCGAGGACCCAGCCACCCTGGGCGAGGACGAGGAAGTCGGCGACCCGGATGTCGTTACGCGTGAGCGACGTCAGGCGCGGGCCGCGCCCGGTGGCGCCCACGATCCGGATGCCGGCGGCCCGGACCCGATCGAGGACCTCGTGGGTGTACGCGGACACCGTGTCGTCGCTGCGGACGAGGGTGCCGTCGAGATCCGTCGCGATCAGCTTGGGCAGTCCAGGCTTGACCATCGATACCTCCGAGGGTGGGGCTGACCCCCGCGGAGGGCGGAAGGAAAACGGTACACCTGCCCAACTACCTGCGGCTATGACTTCTGGTAGCGGGCAGATGTATTACCCGTTAGCGGACCGGTTCGAGAACGTCACGGCCACCCACGTAGGGCTGAAGCGCCTTCGGCACCCGCACCGAGCCGTCCGGCTGCTGGTGATTCTCCAGGATCGGAATCAGCCAGCGGGTGGTGGCGAGCGTCCCGTTCAGCGTGGCGGCGGTCTGCGGCTTGCCGTCCTCGTCCCGGTACCGGATGTTGAGCCGGCGGGCCTGGAACGTCGTGCAGTTCGACGTCGAGGTGACCTCGCGGTAGCGGCCCTGCGATGGCACCCACGCCTCGCAGTCGTACTTCCTCGAGGCGCTCGAGCCGAGGTCGCCGGCCGCCACGTCGATCACCCGGTAGGGGATCTCGACTTTGGCGAGCATCTCCTCCTCCATGGCCAGCAGGCGCAGGTGCTCGTCGGCGGCGTTCTCCGGCTTGCAGAACGAGAACATCTCGACCTTGTCGAACTGGTGCACCCGCAGAATGCCGCGCACGTCCTTGCCGTACGACCCCGCCTCACGGCGATAGCACGACGACCATCCGGCGAAGCGTTCCGGTCCCGCGGCGAGATCCAAGATCTCATTCGAGTGGTACGCCGCGAGCGCGACCTCCGAGGTGCCGACGAGGTACAGGTCGTCGGCCTCGAGGCGGTACACCTCGCTGGCGTGCGAGCCGAGGAAGCCCGTGCCCTCCATCGACTCGGGCTTGACCAGGGTCGGGGTGATCGACGGGGTGAAGCCGTGCTCGACGGCCTGGGCGATGGCCATCTGGAGCAGGCCGAGCTGGAGCAGCGCGCCCACCCCGGTCAGGAAGTAGAAGCGCGAGCCCGACACCTTGGCGCCGCGCTCGGTGTCGATCGCCTTCAGGCCCTCGCCGATCTCGAGGTGGTCCTTCGGGTTGTCGATCGAGGGGCGGTCGCCGACCTCGCGCAGCACGATGAAGTCGTCCTCGCCGCCGGGCGGGACGCCGTCCTGCACCACGTTGGGCACCGCGAGATGGGCCTCGCGCAGCGCCTCGTTGGCCGCGCTCGCCGCCGCCTCGGCCGCCTTGACCTCGGCCGCCAGCTCCTTGGTGCGGGCCAGCAGGGTGGCACGCTCGTCGGGCGACGCCTTCGGGATGCGCTTGCTCAACGCGTTCTGCTCGGACCGGACGGCCTCGAACCGCTGGGTCGCGGCCCGGCGCTCCTCGTCGGCGCGCAGCAGGGAGTCGACCGCCTCGACGGGTTCGCCGCGCAGTCGCTGGCTGGCGCGGATCAGCTCGGGGTCCTCGCGGAGCAGACGCAGGTCAATCACGTTGAGGAGCCTACCGGCGGGCCTGGACCCACTTCACCCGGATATCCCTCGGCGTCACGAAGAGCCGGGCTTGTCGCGGTCGTCCCCGAGCGACGTGAACGGCTTCGCCGGGCCGACCGTCAGCTCGAGCGGCTGGTCGGCGGGCCGCTCCTCCTCACGCGGGGACGGCGGGCGCCGCCAGCGCCAGGCCGACTCGTCACTCGCGGCGGGCGGCTCGGCCGGGGTGTAGGCGGCGGGTGGCGCGGGCTGATGCCGCTCGGCGAGGTAGAGGGCGGCCATCGCCAGCAACACCCCGGCCACGGCGCACCACAGCCCCCGCCCGTACACCACCTGAACTTGATCTTTGTCGAACTGGAGTGTGTAGAGGTTGGGAACCGTGCGGCTCTGACCGCCCAGCGACGAGGCGGTCGCGAAGAGCAGGGCCAGCATCGTGCCGGCGACGCTCATGCCGGCGAGCCGTGCCCAGCGCCGGCCCGCGGCCGGGCCGAACATGGTCAGCACCACCGCGCACACCAGCGGGAAGAATCCGACCAGGTAACCGGTGCCGAGGGCGCCGAGGTCGGTGACGTCGGTGGCGAGCGGATGCGCGCCGACCTCGCCGCCGAACACCTCGGAGTCCACCGTGGTGACCTGCCACTCGGAGATCAGCGAGGCGAGCAGCGCGACCGCGCCGAGAACGGCAGCCAGCGGCACGACGCGGCGGTCGGTGATCAGGGACCGGCTGAGCCCGGCCGTGCTCCAGCGACGCCGCGCCGGGCGTGCGTCGCCGCCGAACTCGACCACGTCGTCGGCGGGCGGGACAGCGGGCGGTACGTCGAGATCGATCGGCCGATGCTCGAGGGGCATGTGACCCATGATGACCGGTGCCCGGTCGCCCGGCCAGCGGGCGTCCGATGGACTAGCGTTCTGGACATGCCTATTCGCACCGCTACGGCCCGCTGGGAAGGGAACCTCACCGAGGGTTCCGGCACGATCAAGACCGGTAAGGGCGGTTATCAGGGGAACTACTCGTTCAAGTCGCGCTTCGAGGAGGGCGAGGGGACGAACCCCGAGGAGCTCATCGCCGCCGCGCACTCCGGGTGCTTCTCGATGGCGTTCTCGAAGGGCCTCGCGGACGCCGGATTCACCCCGACCTCCGTCGAGACCGTCGCGAAGGTCCACCTCGACAAGGGCGACGCCGGCTTCGGCGTGACCCGCATCGACCTCGAGACCGTGGGCAACGTCCCCGGCATCGACGACGCCACCTTCCAGAAGATCGCCGAGGGTGCCAAGGAGAACTGCCCGATCTCCCGGCTGCTCTCCCCCGGCGCCCAGATCACGCTGAGCGCCAAGCTCGCCTGATCCGCACCGCCTGCAAGCCGATGCGGCCGGGACCCGACCACCCCGACCGCGTCGGCTCACCCGGTTGCGCCCCGGTGTGGGCACAATGGTCGCGTGCCGGTCGAGATGAGTCGTGAACGCTTCGAGGAACTCGTTGGCGAGGCGCTCGACGAGGTGCCGGTCGAGCTGATGTCGATGATGAACAACGTGGTCGTGCTCGTCGAGGACAAGCCGCCGGACGGCAGCGACGACCTGCTGGGCCTCTACGAGGGCACGGCGCTGACCGACCGCGGGTGGGACTACGCCGGCGTGCTGCCCGACCGCATCACGATCTACCGGCTGCCCACGCTGCGCATCTGCGAGACCGAGACCGACGTCGTCGACGAGGTCGCCATCACCGTGGTGCACGAGATCGCCCACCACTTCGGGATCGATGATCACCGCCTGCACGAGCTGGGTTGGGCCTGACCTCTACCCTGAGATCACATCTGATTCAGGAGGACAGGCTTCATGCGCAGCGAACTTTTTTCGGCTGAGAACCTCGAGAAGGAGTCGGCCCAGCCCGGTCTTCGGCTGCAGAACTCCAAGCTGCTCAAGGCCGAGCTGAACGGCGAGTTCATGGCTCGGCAGGGCTCGATGGTTGCCTACCAGGGCAACGTTCAGTTCGAGGCGCTCGGGTCCGGCGGTTTCGGCAAGTTCATCAAGCAGAAGCTCACCGGCGAGGGTGTGCCGCTGATGCGCGTCCGCGGCCAGGGTGACGTCTTCCTCGCCGACCGGGCCGCCGATGTCCACCTCATCGACCTCGAGCAGGGCGACGCGCTCTCCATCAACGGGACGAACGTCCTCGCGTTCGACTCGACCCTGCAGTACGACATCAAGATGGTCGGCGGCGCCGGGATGATGTCCAACGCCGGCCTGTTCAACTGCGTCTTCAGCGGGTACGGCCGGATCGCCGTCACCACCAAGGGCAGCCCCGTGGTGCTCACCGTCGACCAGCCCACGTACGTCGACCCGCAGGCCGCGATCTGCTGGTCGGCCAACCTGCAGACCGGTTACCACCGCGCTGAGCAGCTCGGCCTCGGCACGCTGCTGGGCCGCACCACCGGGGAGCGCTACACGATGAGCTTCGCCGGTCAGGGCTTCGTCGTCGTGCAGCCCTCCGAGGAGTTCATCGGCGGCATCGCCGGCGCCGGCGCGGGCCAGCAGTCCGGCCAGAGCGGTGGCCTGCTCGGCAACCTGCTCGGGAACTGAGCCAGCTGGCTCCGCTTCGCTCCGCGGGCAATCGCCCCTTCGAGGCAGATGAGGAGCCAGGCGATTTTCCGGCGCCGCAAACCCCCGCGGCGACGAAAAACCGACTGTCTCCTCATCTGCGGGGCGATTGCGGGCAGTTACCTGATTCCGCGCTCACCTCAATGTGCGTCTCCGGCTCGGAGGCGTGCCAGCCACGCCGCCGAGTCGGCGAAGTCGGCATCGGTCAGGCCCGGGACGCCCGGGGCCGGCTCCTCGTGGACCTGCTGGTGGCGGGGGTAGCTGCCGAGGAAGCGGACCTCGGCGCAGATCCGGCGCAGGCCCTGCAGCGCCTCGCCCATCCGGGTCTCGGCCACGTGGCCGGTGCAGTCGAGGAAGAAGAAGTACGTCCCCAGCTGCTCGCCGGTCGGGCGGGACTCGATGCGGGACAGGTTGATGCCGCGCACGCTGAGCTCGGTGAGCACCGCGAGCAGCGCGCCCACCTGGTCGCGCCGGATCGAGACGGCCAGCGAGGTGACGTCGTCGCCGGTCGGCTCGCCGACCGGGCCGGGCCGGCTGAGCAGGGCGAACCGGGTCACCGCGTCGGCGTGGTCGGCCACCTTGTCGGCCAGCACGGTCAGCTTGTTGCGCGGCACGCCGATCGGCGCGCACAGGGCCGCGTCGTGCTCCCCGGCGGCGGCGCTGATCGCGGCCGCGGCGTTGGAGAGCACGTCGACCACCACCGCGTCGGGCAGGTGGGCCAGCAGCCAGTTGCGGCACTGGGCGGAGGCCTGCGGGTGTGCGGCCACCGTGCGGATCGAGGCGAGCGGGGTGAGCTCCCGGGCGGCCAGCACGAACTCGACCGGGATCACGACCTCGCGGGTGATCACCAGCGGGCTGCCGGTGACCAGCTCGTCGAGGGTGACCGGGACGGCGCCGCCCACCGAGTTCTCCAGCGGGACCAGGGCCGCGTCGGCGTCGCCGGCGCGCACCGCCTCGAGCGCCTCGGGAACGCTGCGCGCGGGCGTACGGATCCCGCGCTCGGCGGCGGGCAGGGTGCGAAGGGCCGCCTCGGTGAAGGTGCCCTCCGGACCGAGGTAGACGAAGCGTGACGGCGGCGTTCCCGGCATGGGCGCAGTCTAAGCCGTCAGTAGCCGCAGGCCAGGACTCGGATCCCCGGCGGCGCGGTGGTCTGCACCCGGTTGATGCAGACGTCGGAGCCGGCCGTGACGAACGCCAGCGTCGCGTCCTTGCCGGTGGCGACCACCATCAGGGGCTCGAGCTGGTCCTCGTTCGAGCCGGCGACCTCGACCGTCGTGAACGACCAGTCGCCCGAGCAGTAGGGCCCGGAGTCGACCTGGAGAGTCACCTTCGGGACGCCCTTCTGGTTCTTGATCAGCGCGAGGATCTGCGGGCCGGTGGGCGAGCCGCTGCAGAGAGCGGCGTGCGATGGGGTCGGCGTCGGTGACTTGGTGGTCGCCGGCGTCGTGTAGGTCGGGTAGGCATACGTCGGGTATGTCGGATAGGCGCCGAACGTCGGAGTGACCGCCAGCGTCGGGGCGGTCGTCGTGGCGGGCAGGCCGGGCAGGACGGACGGCGGGAGCGACAAGGGGGCCGCGCTCTGGCTGACGAGGGGCGGCGACTTGAGCGGCGGCTGTGGTGGGGTGCCACAGGCGCTCAGTAGCGTCAGGGCGCCGAGAAACAGGGCGCCCAGGGGGATGAGGAGCGTGCGGGGGGACACGCCGCACATGGTAGGCGTGCCTGGGTCAGGAGGCGATGCGGTGCCCGGCGGCGAGCAGGGTGTCTACCGCCTCCGACAGCCGCACGGAGGGCACCAGAAGGTAGTCGGTCGAGTACGTCGAGAAGGTCACGATGTTGACCCGGGCGTCGGCGAGCGGCTTGATCAGCGAGGCGAGCACCCCGGACAGCGCCAGCTCGACCTGACTGGCCACGCGCAGGCATCGCCAGGCCGTGTCGGCCACCGCGCCGTCCGGCACCCGGTCGGCCGGGCAGATGATCGACAACTCGTCGGGCGCCCAGCTCAGCGCGATGACGCTCTTGTCGTCCGGACCCGCGGCCAGCGAAGCCGGAATCGGCGAACCGGCCGGCAGCCGGCACACCGCGTACTCCTCCGGTAGCAGATCTAGATCGAGCATGAGGGCAGACTACGGTTCGAGATCAGCCCTTGCCCAACCCCTAGAGGTGCGGTAAACGCCACATCGGCGGAAATCAGCGCACGGAAGCAAAGAAAGTCAGCGAACCGGCGACTCTCTCGGCGTTCAGGAGTGGCGTGGTGATGGCGTCGACGGTCAGCGGGGGCTCGCCGGGGGTGGGCACCGTGCGCAGCAGACCGCGGGCCAGCCGCTCGCTGCGGATCGCCAGCAGCGGCGGGATCTTTTCCACGTCGGTCTCGTCGAGCTCGCCGGCGCCGGCCGTGAAGTCGATGAGCCGCAGGGCCGAGCCGAGCGGCTGCCCGGTCACCTCGGCGGGCTTACCCAGGCCGAACAGCTCGCAGCACGAGGCCGACACGGCCAGGATCGTGGTGGACGTGTCGATCACCAGACACGGCTCGGCGGCCTCGGCCACCGCGACAGTCCACCGTTCGAGACTGGTAACGAACTCGGCCTCGGCCGGTGTGCGCGCCTGGGGCACGAACGCTCCCGACAGGGAGAGCTCGACGTGTGCCACCCGGTCCTCCTCGCTCCTTCGGCTCGGCGGGCGACGCCGCCGCGTCAGCGGCGGCGACCCGTCGAGTACACCGGAAGGAACGTTACCGGCGTGCTGTCCGCTTGTCAGCGGCCGTTTGTCCGTCGGGGTGCCACCGGTAGTCACCGGCCGGGCGATAGGGCGCGTTTGCCCAGGTACCAGGGTGGTTGGCGACGGCTGAGAGCTTGCTGGCGGTGGCCGGCGAGATGCGCGCGCCACCCGCGATGAGCAGGCGGTCGAGCTCCTTGTCGGTCGAGACCAGGACCTCCTTGGGGAGGCCGTGCACGCTGATCACGCCGTTGCCGACGAAGGTCAGCACGGGGGTCACCGGCACGCTCAGACCGACGGCGGCGGACAGCGCCTTGCTGGCGCGGCGGGCCTCACGGCGAGCCTCCGCGATGTACTGCGGGCGCTTGCCGTTGATCTGGACGACGTCGCCGGCGATCAGCACGCGGGCGCGGCCGTGGTCGGCCACGGTCACCGCGTACACACCGCCGGGGCCGATCGCGAGGAAGCCGGCACGGTCGTCGGCGAGGTCGGGCTCGTAATAGCCCTGCGCATCGGTGCGCGGCCAGTCGACGATGTGCCAGTTGGGCCCCAGCCGGTCGAGCCGGGTCAGCGCGCGGTTTCCGGCGGCCTCGAGACGGCGGGCGTCTCGTTCGGCACGGCGGCGGCGGGCCCAGTCGGCGGGCGTGGTGCGGGAAGTGTCAATAGCGGTCGCGGCCGCGGGGCGGCGGCTTATCGCGGGTGGCGCCTTGACGGGTACGGGCAGAGCAGGGCGCGGGAAGACAGTCACTGCGACCTCCGGCAAAAGGTCTCTTCGGGCTCTCTAGTCACTACCGTACGTGCTCGCCCCCACACGGAAGCAAGACATCGGGGTGAAAGAGAGGCGAGTGAGTGGGGATGAATCAGACATTCATGCACCGCGACTTCTTGCGGATGGTGCATCTTGCGTCGTCTCCCCGGTTCGGCAGCTTCAAGCACAAAGTTAGCCTCACCTTCGCTCTCGTGCACCGATGTCCCATGATCTAGTCAGAACGTCATCGGTCAAACGCGAGGAGTACCGAGATGGTTCACTACGTCGACAGTGAAGTGAGCCCTCTCCGGACCGCCCTGCTGCACCGGCCCGGAGCCGAGCTCGCCCGCCTGACACCCCGGAACAACGACTCCCTTCTCTTCGACGGCATCCCCTGGGTGGGACGCGCGCAGGAGGAGCACGACGCGTTCGCCTCGGCCCTGCGCGAGCGCGGGGTCGAGGTGCTCTACCTCGGCGATCTGCTGTCCGAGACCCTGACCATCCCCGAGGCGCGGGACGAGCTCACCGAGGCGGTGCTCGACGACCGGCGGCTCGGCGACACCCTGCGGAGCGGCGTCCGGAGCTACCTCGCCGACCAGGATCCGAGCCGGCTCGCCGAGGTGCTGATGGCCGGCCTCGCGCACGGCGAGCTCAAGCCGGGTCCGCGAGGGCTCGTGTACGAGCTCATGGACCCCCACGACTTCGTGATCGACCCGCTGCCCAACCTGCTGTTCACCCGCGACTCCTCGGTCTGGGTGCGCGACCGGGTCGCGGTCACCAGCCTCGCCATGCCGGCCCGCGCCCGGGAGACCACGCTCACCAGGGCGATCTACCGCTACCACCCGCGCTTCGCCGGGGTGGAGCTGCTGTACGAGCCGTCGCTCGAGCACGTCGAGGGCGGGGACGTGCTGGTGCTGGCGCCCGACGTGCTGGCCATTGGGGTCGGCGAGCGCACCACCCCGGCCGGGGCCGAGCGCCTCGCCCGGCGTGTATTCGAGGTGGCGGCGATGCGCACGATCCTGGTGGTGCCGATCGCCCAGGAGCGGGCGACCATGCACCTCGACACCGTGTGCACGATGGTCGACGTCGACGCGGTCGTGATGTATCCGAACGCGGCCGACTCGCTGCGGGCGTACACGGTCATCGCGGACGCCGACGGTGAGCCGCACGCCGGACCGCCACGCCCGTTCCTGGAGGCCGCCGCCGATGCCATGGGCATCGAGCGGCTGCGCACCATCGAGACCGGCCTCGACCCGGTCACGGCCGAACGGGAGCAGTGGGACGACGGCAACAACACGCTCGCCATCGCGCCGCGGCTCTGCGTCGCCTACGAGCGGAACATCGAGACGAACGCCCAACTCGAGCGGGCGGGCATCGAGGTGGTCCGCATCAGCGGCAGCGAGCTGGGCAGCGGCCGGGGCGGCCCGAGATGCATGAGCTGCCCGATCGAGCGAGCACCCCTCACGCGGGCCGCGTAACGGCCGTCTATTTGCGGCCGAGGACGATGGCGACGCCGAGCGTCAATGCCGCCACGGTGGCGATGATGGTCACGAGGACGGACCTGGTTGCCAGGAACACTCCGCTGACACCGACCAGCATGCCGTTCACCGACGTGGCGACGCTCCGCGTCGACCATTGGTCGCGGGCCGGGCGCGCCTTCTTGCTGGTGCGCTTGGGTTTCGGGCGGGGGTCATTTTGGGAGAGCGCGAGAAGACAGTCACTGCGACCTCCGGCAAAAGGTCCTTCCGGCTCTCTTGTCGCTACCTTATGTGCCTGATCCGCTACGGAAGCAAGACGCCGACAAGGAGAAGAAACGGGTATTGGCGGACGAATGCCACATTCACCCACCTCTTGTCTTGCGAATGGCGCATCTCGGATCGCCGTTCCCCGCTGTCCGGGACTTCACCGACGAAGTTAGCCGAGCCTTAGCCGGCACGCACCGACGTCCCATGATCTACCGTGACGTGCGAGACGATCAGCTCGGGGGTCGGAGTTTCCCCCGGGACCGCTTTGTCGGGAAAGTCGAAGACCGCGATCTCCAGCTGGACCGGGTAGTCGGGCGCCTGCGGCACCTCCTTCACCACCGAGCCGTCGACGGTGAAGGACAGGTGATCAGGGCGCCAATCCACGCCGTACGTGTGAAAGGCCTCGACGTCGATCGCTAGATCGACCACCGACCAGTCCTCCGTGAGCCGGGGATCGCGGAAGCGGTGCAGGCCCATCCCCACGCCCTGGGGACGGGTGCCGAAGACCTCCATCACGCAGATCTCGCCGGAGCGTTCGGGGAGGTCTTCGATGCCGGAGAGCCAGAACGCGACCATCGAACGGGGCGTGATGATGCCGCGCATGCGGATCTCGATGTGGCCGTAGAGCGGCGTGCATCCCCAGAACTCCGGCTGCTCCTCGCGGACCTGCTGGTTGTCGAGGAACGGCTGGCCGCCGATCGTGCTGCCGACCGGGCCGGAGAAGTTGGCGCTCTGGATGGCGGAGACCCGTAACGGTGTCTCGTGCACGCCCTCGGCCCACAGCGGCTGATCAGGCGGAATGCTGAGGCGCATTTCGCCCGCTTCGATCCGATATGTCGCTGCGGAAGCGGCTCGCGAGCTCCAATGTGGCAGGTACCAGGGCACCCAGACGGAGCGGTCCAGCTCATCGGAGGTGAACCGCTCCGCGAGGATCATCGCAGCGTCAGCTGCCGGCCGATCAGGCCCTGCTTGGCGCGGCGGGCGTCGGCGTCGAGCGGGCCGGTCTCGGCGAGGATGTCGGCGTAGCGCTTGGCGAAGTCGGCCAGCGGCGCCTCCCAGTCGGGCGCCTCCGGCTCGCCGGGGATGTCCCAGACCGGCACCAGCAGGCCGTGCGCGCGGAACATGCCGGCGAACTTCGTGTTCTCGCCCAGCAGCAGGTCTCCCGAGGCCGAGAGCCGCGCCAAGGCGTCCAGCGCGCTGTCCTCCGGCTCGGGCAGCACCCAGCGCACGTGGCCCTTGTCCGGCGCCACCCGGCACCAGTACGCCGCCCGCGCCGCCGCCAGACGCACGGTCGGGTAGATCGACGCGTTCGCCCGCTCGAGGGACGCCTTCACGGTCGGGTCCTCGGCCTGGTCGGCGTCGAGCCAGTACTCGAAGCCCTCCTGCATGGTCACGTCGAGCGGGCCGTCGACCAGGATGTCCTGCAGGCGCGGGCCCTCGCCGGGCAGCGCGGGGACCGACACGGTGTCGCCGGGCTCGGTGCGCAGCGCGCTGAGGATCGCCACCGCCAGGTCGCGGGAGACATCGCCGGACTGCACGTGCCGCTGAAGGCCGATGAAAACCCGCCCATCCGTACGCGTCATCGCGGGCCACGCCATCGGCAGCACCGTCGACAAGGTGATCGGGCGGTCGCCGTACTCCTCGAGGATCTCGGGCTTGAGGGTCAGCGGCGCCGAGGCGGCCGGGACCAGCTCGCGCAGGGCGATCCACTCCGGCTCGTCGGCCAGGCCCTCGAACGGCCGGGCGACGAAGATGTCGCGCACCTTCTCGCGCTTCGGTGCGGTTTGGCGTTGGTTGCGACGCTTGCTCACGGCGAGACAGCCTAGGCGGTGTTTTCGGCTTCGGGCCACTCAGGCGCGCGGGAGACGCACCTCGGCTGTGGTGCCGCCGCCGTCCCGCGGCCGCAGCGAGACCCACCCCTGCTGCCGCTCCACCAGACGGCGTACGAGGTAGAGCCCCAGCCCCGCACCGGGATGACGCCGCCGGTCGCCCGCCTCGGCCTGCCAGTACCGCTCGAAGGCCCGCTCGACGTGCTCGGGCCGGATGCCGATGCCGCGGTCGGACACCCGGAAGCGCAGGGTCTCGCCGTCGGCCGCCGCGCACAGCTCGATCGGGGAGTCGGCCGGCGAGTTCTTTTCCGCGTTCGTGGCCAGCTCGGTGAGGATCGTGGCGATCGACTCGCGTTCGCCGTACGCCTTCGGCAGCTCGGCCGGCAGGTTGCCCAGCACGATCCGGCGGCGCAGGTCTTCCGGCAGCTCCTCGACGGCGTTGCGCAGCGTCTCGGGCAGCTCGAACGGGCCGGGCGTGCCGCCGCCGACCTCGCCGTCGTCGCTGGTCGCCGACAGCAGGCGGTCGACCAGCCGGGCCAGCTCGCCGGAGCGAGCGCCGATCACGCGTACGGCCTCCTGGCGACCCTGCTCGCCCAGCGACTCCCAGTGGTTGGCGAGCGTGTCCGCGTACCCCTTGATCACGGTCACCGGGGTGCGCAGCTCGTGGCTGGTGACCGCGAGCCAGAGATCGCGATTTTCCTGCCGGCGGGCCTGATCGGGGTCGCGTCGCTGCATCGCGTAGATGTGGCCGAGGTAGCCCGCTAGGAGCTCCAAAACCTCTTCGTACGAACTGTCCGCTTTGTCGGGCAGATACACATGGATCGAGCCGCCCTCGCTCCGCGCGCCCAGCACCCGGTGGATGTCCCCGCCCGCGACCTGCTTCGCGAAGATCTCGTTGAGCTCGTGCAGGGGCGCCGGATTTCCGGAGACCCGGCGGCCGATCGCCTGGACGCACGCCCCAGTGGCGGCGACCACCCGGCCGTGGTCGGCGGCGTACTCGACGAAGCCCGCGCCCTCTGCGCCCAGCACCTCCTGGGCGAGGCGGACGATTCGCTGCACCAGGGGCAGCCCCACCTCGCCGGCTTTGAGCCGATCCAGGACCGCGATCTGACCACGGGTCAGCGCGGCGTAGTCGGGACGCTCCGGCATGTCTGCGAGTCTGCCTCGCTTCCTGTGTTTTGGGCAGATGGTTGCATGCGGATCTTGGTGCGATTCACCGTACCGTGTGTGACGTCACATCTCGGCCAGGCGTTCCAGCACGAACTTCGGGCGGTCGGTGATCACGCCGTCCACCTGGTGCTCGAGCACCATCTCCAGGTCCGGGGGCTCGTTCACGGTCCACACGTACACCTGGTGGCCGGCCTGCTTGATCGAGGGCACCAGGGCCGGCCGGGAGCGGACCAGGCCGACGCCGGGACCGGCGATGCGCGCGCCGAACGGAAGCCGCCCGCGTCCCACCCCGGGCGGCGGGATCTCCAGCAGGTAGACCGTCGGCACCTCCGGCGCCTGGGCGCGGATGCGGCGCAGGGCGAGCGCGGCGAACGACATCACCGTGACGTGCACCCGCTCGTCGGGCAGGTGGTGCCGGCGCAGCGTCTCGACGAGCTTGCGCTCCACCTCGGCGCCGTACCGTGACGGATGCTTCGTCTCGATGAGTAGCCGCACCGGCCGGCCGCAGTCACGCAGCGCTTCCAGCAGCCGGTCGAGCGTGAGCAGCCGGCTCAGGTCGGGCAGCTCCTCGTCGCTGGGATAGCCCGGGTGCCAGGAGCCGAAGTTCAGCTGGTCGAGCTGCGCCAGGGTCTTGCTGCTGACCAGGCCGCGGCCGTTGCTCGTACGGTTGAGGTTGCGGTCGTGCACGCAGACGAGATGCCCGTCGCGGGTGAGCCGCACGTCGCACTCGAGCCCGTCGGCGCCCTCCTCGATCGCGCGGAGGTAGGCGCCGAGCGTGTGCTCGGGAAGCGCGTCCGCGCCGCCGCGGTGCGCGAAGACCAGGGGCCTCTTCATAGAACTTGAGCGGGTTTCCCGTTCTCGCTGACGACGTCGCGCCCGACGGCGGCCCACACCTGCATGCCGCCGTCGAGGTTGCGTACGTTGTCCCATCCGTTGCCCATCAGGTACGACACCACCTGGCCGGAGCGGCCGCCGGAGCGGCAGACCACGACGACCTCCTGGTCGGCGGGGATCTCGGCCAGCCGGGCCGGGACCTCCATCATGGGCAGGTGGTGGGCGCCGGGGGCGTGGCCGGCCTCCCACTCGTCGGGCTCGCGCACATCCAGGAGGTACGCGTCGGGGGAGACCTCATCGGGGGTCACGCTGGGAACCTGTGGTCCGAACACGGCTCTCAGCTTACGAGGTCGGCTTTTTGAGGTTCGCCGCCATCCACTCGCTCATCTTGTCGTCCTTGACCGCCTTGTAGAGGGCGATCGCCTTCTCCCGGTCGGAGACGACCACGGACTGTCCCGAGATGGTCTCGCTGCCCTTGTTGGGGCTGGTGATGAAGGTGAGGTTGCTGCCGCGGATGCTGCGCAGGTTGACCGCCATGTCGCTGAGCGAGAAGTCCTGGTCGACGGTGACCGCGGCGGTGACCGACTTGAGGAACTTGTCGAGCTTGCCGGGGTTGGTGATCGTGCCGGTGCTCGCCGCCTTGTCCATCAGGGCCTTGAGGAACTCCTGCTGGTGCCGCACGCGGTCGAAGTCGCCGCGGGGGAACTGGTAGCGCTGGCGCACCCAGTCGAGCGCCTGCGCGCCGTCCATGTGCATCATGCCCTTGGTGAACACCCGGTGCGGCTTGTGGATCGACGTGATCGTCTTGTCCACGTAGAGGTCGACGCCGCCGAGCGCGTCGGTGACCTCTTTGAAGCCGCCGAAGTCGATGGCCATGACGTGATCGACTTTCACGTCCGTGAGGCACTCGACCGTGTGCACCGCCCGCGGGAGCCCGCCGAAGGCGAACGAAGCGTTGATCTTGGCGCGGCTGCCGTCGCTGCACGCCGCGCTGTTGCTCTTGGGGACGACCACCCACAGGTCACGCGGGATCGACACCAGCTGAGCCGATTTGTGGTCGGCCGGCACGTGCATGAGGATCAGCGTGTCGGCCCGCCAGGCGTTGGCCTCGTCCTCCTTGGCGTCCGGGTCACGCGAGTCGCTGCCCACCAGCAGGATGTTCAGCGCGCCGTCGACCGCCTTGGCCGGCCGGTCCCCGGTGATCCCGGAGAACGCGTTGGTGCGCTTGAGGTCCTTGTCCAGGCCGTTGGCGTACCCGTACAGCGAGATACCGGCGATCACCGCGATGATCAGCACGGCCAGGCCGCCCAGGAGAGCGATGCGGCCCCAGCGTGGCTTCAGCCGGGGCCGCTTCGCGGGTGGCGGACCGTATGAGGGTGGTTGCACCGAGGCTCGTCCGACGGTCGTAGACATGGAATCCAGGTTACGGAGCGTCGGCCATCGCGCCCGGGTATCAACACCCGTTCGGCACAAAGAGGGGAGTAATCCTCCTAGTGCGCTCCGTAGCCGGTCAGGGACCGGACCTCCAGCTCGGCGTACTTCTCGGTGTCGTCTTCCTTCGAGATGATCGTGCCGATGTAGCCGCAGAGGAAGCCGATCGGGATCGAGATGATGCCCGGGTTGGACAGCGGGAACCAGTGCCAGTCGCTGTCCGGGAACATCGCGGTGGGGCTGCCCGAGACGACCGGCGAGAAGAAGACCAGCACCACGGCCGAGATGAGGCCGCCGTAGATGGCCCACATCGCGCCGGAGGTGTTGAACCGCTTCCAGAACAGGCTGTAGAGGATCGCCGGCAGGTTGCCCGAGGCGGCCACGGCGAACGCAAGCGCCACCAGGAACGCCACGTTCAGGCTCTGCGCGAAGATCGACAGCACGATCGCGACGGCGCCGATGACCAGGGCGGAGATCCGGGCGACCCGTACCTCGTCCCGCTCGGAGGCGTTGCCGCGCTTGATCACGTTGGCGTAGAAGTCGTGCGCCACGCTCGACGAGGACGCCAGCGTCAGGCCGGCCACCACCGCGAGGATCGTGGCGAACGCGACCGCCGCGATGATCGCCAGCAGCACCGCCCCGCCGGTGTCACCGCCGAAGTAGTCGATGCCCAGCGCCTGCGCCAGCTGCGGGGCCGCCGTGTTGCCGGCCTTGTCCTGCGCGGTGATCGCCTTGCCGCCCACCAGGGCCGCCGCGCCGAAGCCGAGGGCCAGCGTGAACAGGTAGAACGTGCCGATGATGCCGATCGCCCAGAGCACGCTCTTGCGAGCGATCTTGCTGGTCGGGACCGTGTAGAAGCGGGTCAGGATGTGCGGCAGGCCCGCCGTGCCCAGCACCAGCGCGATGCCGAGCGAGATCAGGTCCATCTTGCTGTAGAACGTCTTGGCCGCGTCGCCCGCCGTCTCGACGCCGTAGCGCAAGCCGGGTTCGAGGAACGCCGAGCCCTTGCCGGACTGTGCCGCGGCGTCCCCGAGCAGCGAGGACAGGTTGAACTTGTAGTGCCAGAGCACCAGGAACGTCATGACCAGCGCGCCGAGCATCAGCATGAACGCCTTGACGATCTGCACGTAGGTGGTGCCCTTCATGCCGCCGACCACCACGTAGACGATCATCAGGGCGCCGACCAGGATGATCGTGGCGACCTTCGCGGTGTCGGCGTCCATGCCGAGGAACGTCTGGCCCGGCTTGATCCCCAGCAGCAGCGAGACCAGCGCGCCCGCGCCGACCATCTGCGCGATCAGGTAGAAGATCGACACGACCACGGTCGACAGGCTGGCGGCCGACCGCACCGGACGCTGGCGCATCCGGAAGGCCAGCACGTCTGCCATCGTGTACCGGCCCGAGTTGCGCAGGTACTCGGCGACCAGCAGCAGCGCCACCAGCCACGCGACCAGGAAGCCGATCGAGTAGAGGAAGCCGTCGTAGCCGAACAACGCGATCAGGCCTGCGATGCCCAGGAAGGACGCGGCCGACATGTAGTCGCCGCCGATCGCCATGCCGTTCTGGAAGCCGGAGAACTGCCGGCCGCCGGCGTAGAAGTCGGTGGCGGTCTTGGTCTGGCGGCTGGCCCAGATCGTGATGCCCAGCGTGATGGCCACGAAGATCAGGAACAGCGTGATCGTCAGCCCGCGGGAGGTGGAGGTCGAGGCCTCGGCGGCCAGCAGGTGCGACTCCATCACTCAGCACCCTCTTCCATCTTGTTGCGGATGCTGTCGGCGATCGGGTCGAGCTCGCGGTTGGCGTACCGCGAGTAGTACCAGGCGATCAGGAACGTCGAGACGAACTGCAACAGGCCGAAGATCAGCGCGATGTTGATGTTGCCGACGACCTTGGTGCTCATGAAGCCGCGCGCGTACGCGGACAGGATCACGTAGAGCAGGTACCAGAGGAAGAACGCGACGGTCATCGGGAAGATGAAGCTGCGCACCTTGTGGCGCAGCCGCTGGAAATCCTCGGACCGCTGGACGGCCTGGTATCTCTCGGTGGAGGACTCGGAAGGCACTTCTGTCGTCACCGGGATTCACCACCTTCGTGGGGATGGGCTTTTCCGGCAACGTACGAAGCCGCGGATCCCGGCGGAGGCGCCCGGTCGGACCCTGCGCCGAGTGGCGGTCTGACTGCGCCCAGTGGGTCAGCGGTCGATGTATCGACCGCGATAGTGGATCAAGGGCGGGGTGTTCCGATCGAAGGAAATCGTTTCGATCACGCCCTCGACGAGCAGCGCCCAGCCACACTCCCGGCTGCTCTCCAGCCGGCAACCGGCCCACGCGCCGGCCGAGGCGAGCACCGGACCGTACGCAGTGGACACCCACTCGCCCGACGCGAAGAGTCCGCCCGGCGCCGGCATCAGACCGGCAAATCGGTCGGCGAGCCGGCGGTCGTCCGGCTCGAGCGGCATGACGGCGAAACGACCCGATTCGGAGATGGCGTCCCAGAGGTCGCTCTCCTCGTCGATCAACCCGAGCACCCGCCCGGGATCGCCGTCCGCGACGAGCATCGACGACACGGTCAGTCCCCGCGGCCCCGGCGCCGTCCAGAGCGTGACGGGCGCCGCCAGCCGGCCGCGCAACCGCCGGACCGGGGACCGCTCGTCCTCCGGGGTGGCGAAGGGGTCGCTGGAGTGGATCCGGCCGCCGGGCGCGTCAGCTGTCACGGTCATCATTCTGGCCCGTCACCTTTCGGGTACAAGCCATAACGCAACTTGTGTAACGTAATCCGATCCGTAGTCGTGCACGTACAGGGCGATATGGAAAGGGATGCGGATGGCTGAGGCGTTGCCGCAACCCGGCGACGTCCTCTACGTGGGAGGTGCGGCGAGCGTCCAGTTCCAGGGCGACCGCGCGCTGACCTTCCGGGTGATCCGCATCGACCCCCGACGCACGTACGACGGTTGGTTGTGGATCGACGGCTACGTGCTGGGCCCGTCCGGCGAGGCCATCGAGCGCCGCGTCATCTTCGTCCGCCGCGACGGCTTACGAAAAAAGCGATGAACGCTCACGTACGCGGTCCGTTGTGCTTGCCGACGTAGCCGGACCGCCGCCGTACCAAGAAGAAGAACGCCACCAGCAGAACCAGGCCGCCCACCAGGAGGAGCAGGTTCGTTCCACCGCTCTTTCCGGTCTCGGCGGCGGCGGCGGATTTTGTGGACTCGGGTGTTGCCCGACGGGAAGCCGGTGACGCGGCGAGGGCCGAACGCGAAGGCCGCGGCGTGGCCGTAGAGGTCAGAAGCCTGAGGTAGACCGCACCGACGGCCGCGCCGCTCAGCTTGGCCGGCGTCAAGGCCAGCGTGCTTCCACTGCCGGCCGTCCCGATCTGCGCCGGAGCCGACGACTTCGGGTGCCATTCGAAGACGACCGGCGACACCCGCTGCGCGGTGGCCGACGCCGCGATGTGGAAGCCCGAGAGCGCGTACGTGGCTCCCGCATCAACCCGCTGTGGCAGCGAGCACCAGGCTCCGGCCAGGATGCCGTCCTTGTAGTACCGGCAGTTGGTGAACTCCCGCGGCAGGGTCAGCCCACCCGACACCCGGATGTTGACGACGACCCCGTCCACCGCCGATCCGCCGGTGTTCCGCACGCCGACCGTCAGCGGGATCGTCTGCCCCGGCTTGATGGACGGCGCCGTGGACGAGGAAACCGTTATGAGAGCCGCAAAGAGGACAAAAGCCAGCACTCACCCGAATCTAATCAACATCCGAGTCCGGCGGAGGGTTAATGATCATCTGAGGACCGGCGCCGCGCGACGCCAGCCGGTCGGCCGGGTTGATCAGATTGCATCGCTGCAGCGAGAGGCAGCCGCATCCGATGCACCCGGTGAGCTGGTCGCGCAGCCGCTGCATGAGCAGGATCCGTTCCTCCAGCTTGCCGCGCCACCGCGCCGACAACCGCGCCCAATCCGCCTTGGTCGGCGTCCTACCCTCCGGCAGCTCCGAGAGCGCCTCGCGGATCTCGTCCAGCGACACCCCGACCTGCTGGGCGATCTTGATGAAGGCCACCCGCCGCAACTCGGAACGCAAATAGCGGCGCTGGTTGCCGGTCGTCCGTGTGGACCGGATCAAACCCTCGCGCTCGTAGTAGCGCAACGCGGAAGGCGCCACGCCGCTGCGCGCCGCGAGATCACCGATGGCTAGCGTCGTCTCCATCACAAGCCTTGAGTTGAAGTGCACTTTAAGTTGCAGCCTATCGGCATGACCGTGACAGCACTCCCCACCGACGCGCTGCTGAGCCTCATCGCGCGCATGACCGGGGACGAAAAGCACGCGCCCAGCTCGTACTCGACGCTCGACGTGCTCTGGGTGCTCTACGACCGAATCCTGCGGATCGACCCGGCGTCGCCGGACGCCCCGGACCGCGACCGCTTCCTGCTCTCCAAGGGCCACGGCCCGGCCGCCTACTACGCGGTGCTGGCCCGCAAGGGCTTCTTCCCCGAGGACTGGCTCGACGACATGGGCGGCTGGAACAGCCGGCTAGGCAATCACCCCGACCGCGCGAACGTGCCAGGCGTCGAGATCGGCACCGGCTCGCTCGGCCACGGCCTCGGCATCGGTGTCGGCATGGCGCTCGGCCTGCGCGCCCAGGGTTATCTCGAGCCGCGCGTCTTCGTGCTCCTCGGCGACGCCGAGCTCGACGAGGGCTCCAGCCACGAGGCGATCGCGTACGCCGCCGCCACCCACCTCCCGATCACCGCGATCGTGATCGACAACCAGTCGGCGACCCACGGATGGCCCGGCGGGATCGCCGCGCGCTTCCCCGGATGGATCACCTCGGTGATCAACGGCCGGGATCACGAGCAGATCGAGCACGCTCTGGCACGCCGCCATGCCGACCGTCCGAACCTGGTCGTCGCCACCGTCGAACCGAAATGGGGCTGAGCACGATGATGCGGGAAACGTTCGTCGCCACCACCACCGAACTGCTCGCCGAGAATCCGCGGACCGCGCTCGTGCTCGCCGACATCTCGGCCGACGCGTTCGAGCCGGCCATGCGCCGCCACCCCGACCGGGTCGTGAACGTGGGCATCCGCGAGCAGCTGATGACCGGAGTCGCCGGCGGGCTCGCGCTCACCGGCCTGCGTCCGATCGTGCACTCGTACGCCCCGTTCGTGGTCGACCGGGCCTACGAGCAGATCAAGCTGGACCTCGGCCACCAGGACGCCGGCGCGGTGCTGGTCAGCATCGGCGCCTCCTACGACGGCGCCGCCTCGGGATACACCCATCAGTCCCCGGGCGACGTCGAGCTGCTCGACACGCTCGAGGGGTGGACCGTGCACGTCCCCGGCCATCACGACGAGGTGGCCGCGTTGCTGCGCGATGCGGCCCGCCACGACGACCGGGTCTACGTCCGGCTTTCGCTTCAAGAGAATCGGCACGCGTACGGCGACAGCACACGTCTCCGCGTCATCCGGCGAGGCGGTCCCCTGATCGTGGCGGTCGGCCCGATGCTCGACCCGGTCCTGGAGGCCACCCGCGACCTGGACGTAACGGTGGCGTACACCAACACACCGCGGCCACTCGACGCCGAGGGCCTGCGCGCGCTGGCCGAGGGCGAGGTCGTGATGGTCGAGCCGTACCTGAGCGGCACCTCGGCCCGCCAGGTCGCCGAGGCGCTCGGCGGCCGCCCGCACCGGGTGCTGCACCTGGGCGTGGGCCGCGAGGAGGTGCGCCGCTACGGCTCGTGGGAGGACCACGCCCGGGCGCACGGCCTCGACGCGGCCGGTCTGCGCGGCCCGATCAGTGAGTTCCTGTGGTGATCAGGCGGCGATCGCCGGACGCGGCGTCCGGAACACGTGCTCGAGCAGCGAGTCGAAGTGCCACACCGCCTCCGGCTCGCCGACCCGCAGCCGGAACCGCTCGCGAACCCCGTCCACCGCCGTGGCCGCCACCTCGACGGCCGTGCGGGCCACGTCCGGGCTCCAAGTCACGTTGCTCAGGTGCCGCAGGTTGGCGTTGAGGTGCAGCCGCAGCCGGTGGAAGACCTTGGTCTCCTGGGTGACGACCAGCCGGCGGTAGGTGAGCAGCAGCAGGTACTCGCCGGCCATCGGGGCCTCGGGGCGGTGGCAGCGGCTGACCAGCACGGTGGTGTCGTCCGGCTCCACACAGCGCCGGAAGATCGGCATGTGGCGGCTCACGGTCGGGATGGCCACGCCGGCTTCGGCGGCGGCGGGCAAGAACGTACGGGAGAACACGTCCATGTGGCGTTCAACGGAGGCCCCCGCCGAGAGGCATCGGCCGTCACCCGATGAATGTCGAATTACATCGGCTCGACAAATGTTGCGTGTTCCATTCCCCTGCCATAGTTGGTGCGTGCAGTGGCGCATCAGGCCGGTCCTGCCGGTCACCAAGCTGATGGGCGCGGTCGCCGTCGTGGTGCTCGCGGTCGCCTTCGCGGGCAACGACGCGATCCGGTGGGCGATCGCCGGGCTCGCGGCGATCCTGCTGGCGTTGTGGGCGCTGCGCGACCTGATCGCGCCGGTCCGCCTGGCGGCGGACACGACGGGCGTCACGGTGGTCGCGGGATTCGCCCGCCGCCGGCATCTGTCGTGGTCGGAGATCGAGCGCGTACGGGTCGACCGGCGCACCCACCGGGGCCTGCGCAGCGAGATCCTCGAACTGGACACGGGCGACGCGATCTACCTGCTCAGCGCGAACGATCTGGGCGCCCTCCCCGAGGATGTGGTCGCCACCCTCGCCGACCTGCGCTCCGGCTCGCCTGCCTGAATGACGATCGAGCTGGTGACCCGCTTCCACGTCGACGACCGGCAGCTCAGTGCTTTGCATGCCCGAGCGTTCGGCGGCGAGACGAGCGTCCTCCAGCCGTGGTCGCGGCGTCTGGAACGGCACGCGCTCACCTGGGTCGGCGCCTTCGACGCCGATCGGCTCGTCGGCTTCGTCCAGGTCTGCTGGGACGGCGGCAGCCACGCCTTCATCCTCGATACCGCGGTCGACCCGGACCGGCAGCACCATGGCCTCGGCACCCGCCTGGTCGGCGCGGCGGCCGACGAAGCCCGCGCCGCCGGATGCGAATGGCTGCACGTCGACTTCGAGCCGCACTTGGAACACTTCTACCTCGACAAATGCGGCTTCCGCAGCACCGCGGCCGGCCTGATCCACCTGTCGCCGTCTCCGTAGCCCGCCGCGCGAGATCCGGTACGCCCTCGCCGCCGGTTGTGAGGGCGGCGAGGGCGTCGAGGCTCATGAGCCGACGTGGATGATCTTTGCGACGCTGGGCACGCCCTTCGCGTCGAGCGCGAAGAGCATCCAGTAACCGGGGATCGCGACGCCGCTGTCGGCCGGGATGGTCAGCGTGTAGGCGCCGTCGTTGCCGGTGGACGGGGCCAGCGACAGGCGGCGCTGGTCGGTGTCGACGGTGTGGGTCGCGGTGCCCATCCGGATGATCGAGAAGGCGGTGACGGCCCGGTCGGTGGTGATGGTGACCTTGCCGCCGTTGGCGACCGCCGAGTCCGAGATGCTGGTGATCGACGGGCGGGAGGCGGCGGTGCCGTCCTCGTTGAGCAGGTACGGCGGGGTGAAGGTCTGGCCGTCGAAGTGGTTGGTGGCGCAGCCGGTGCCGCAGAGGCCGCCGCCGGCGCTGAGGACGCGGCCGTCGGGCAGCAGCAGGGCGACGCTGTGGTACGTCCGCGGCACGGCCATCGAGGCCATCGTCGTGAACTGCTCGCTGACCGGGTCCCACAGCTCGGCGTTGAGCACCGCGGTGTTGTCCGAGAACGGCACCGCGAAGTTCTCGCCGCCCATCACCAGGACCTTGCCGTCCGGCAGCACCACGCTGTTCTGGAAGCTGCGCGTGTTCGCCATCGACCCGACCTGCCGGCTGGTCACCGTGTTGTCGGCGTTGATGGTCAGCACCCGCGCGTCGGCGGTGGCCTCGGACTGCTCGTAGCTCGGCGAGCCGCCCAGCGTGAGGATCTTGCCGGTGTCGTACATGACGGCGCTGCCGTTCATCGCGTCGTCGCCGCCGCGGTTGCCGGCCGACTCGGTCGAGCCGTCGCCGTCCACCGAGTACCAGTTCATCTTCTTGCTCGGGCCGGCCTGCAGCACCTTGTTGCCCGACCACGCGAACAGCCAGGCGTGGTTGTCCTTGCGGTAGTCGCCGAGCTGGTTGGCGTCGGCGGTCAGCATCGGCGCCACGTCGGCGCCGGGCAGCGCGCGCCAGCCGGAGTCGGCCGACCAGACCTCGCCGCCCTTGTGACCGACGCCGTCGGTGCCGCCGACCGGGCCGCTCCACGAGCCGCCGATGGTGAAGATCTCGCCGTTGCCGAGGGTGACGCTGGACTGATAGCCACGGCCGACCGTCATGTCGGCGCCGGCGGTCCAGGCGTCCGTGGCCGGGTCGTAGATGCTGGTCTTCTTGTTGGTGTTGCCGCCGGTGACGACCACCCGGCCGTCCGGCAGCACCGAGATGCCGGGGCAGAACATGTCGTGCCCGGTCTCGGTGACCTCCCGCTGGGTGACCACGCCGGTCGCGGGGTCGTAGGTGGCGGTCATGGTCAGGACGTGGACGCCGGGGTCGGCGTTGGAGAAGGCGTCGGTCTTGTACGCCGACCAGGTCAGCACCTTGCCGTTGGGCAGCAGCGCCGCCGCGACCGGGACGAGCGGGAACCCGACCGGCGCGCTCCACGAGCCGCGCTTGGGGGAGACCGAGCCGCTCGCGCCGAGCACGTTGAACTCGGCGACCGACGTCCAGGGGCCGCGGTTGCCGGCCTCGCTGGTCGCGATCAGCCGCACGTACTTCGCGTCGACCGGCGGGAAGACGACGGTCTGGAGGGCGGCGCTGTCGGCGAACTTGCCGTCGGTGATCTGGTAGGTCCAGTGCGTGCCGTCGACCGAGGTTGCGATCTTGTAGTTGCCGATCCGTCCGTTCTTGGAGGCCGACGGGCGCGGCAGGACGGATACGCCGCCGACCGCCTGAACCTTGTCCATGGTGACGTGGAGCGTGTGCGGCAGCGGCTTGGCCGGGGCCGGGTTGTACTGGCTGTGGAAGAACGTGGAGTAGTTGCCGTCGATCGCGAGGGCGGCCCGGCCGTCCGCGCTCTTGGTCTCCTGCGAGTCGGCGGCGGCCCACCAGCCGGTGCGGCTCAGCGTCGGGTCGGTCCGGCCCAGGACGTTGATCTCGGCGGCGCTGCTCCACGGGCCGCGGTTGCCCGCCTCGGAGAGCGCGGTGAGTCGCACGTACCGCGCGATCTGCGGGGCGAAGGTGACCGACTGCGCGGTCCTCTTGGTGGTGCTGAAGGCGCCGGTGGCCACGACCGGGGACCAGATCGTGTTGTTGAAGCTGGTCTCGACCCGGTACTTGCCGATCATGCCGTTCGGCGAGGTGTCCTGGCGCGGCAGGTAGCTGAGGCCGGAGACCAGGTTGACCTTGTGCATGTCGATGGTGATCCAGTGCGGCAGCGGCTTCGGCGGGTTCGAGCTCCACGCCGAGTGCCAGAACGACTTGGTGTTGCCGTCGATCGCGTTGATCGCCGCGGCCGGCTGCTTCGCCGTCTCCTGGCTGTCGGCGGCGACGGTCCATCCCGTACGCGGGAGGGCCGGGTCGGTGCCGCCCAGCAGGTTGATCTCGGCGGCGGAGACCCAGTTGACCCGGCCGCCGGCCTCGCTGATCGCGGTCAGCCGCACGAAGCGCGTCACCACGGTGTTGACGGTGATCGTCTTGACCAGCTCGTCGTCGGCGAACGTGCCGGTGGCGACGTTCGCGCTCCAGGTGGTGCCGTTGTCGCTGATCTGCACGGAGTACTGGCCGATGCGGCCGTTCGCGCCGTCGGAGGGGCGGTAGGTGAGGCCGCTCAGCGCGATCCGGTTGTGCGTGTCGATCGTGATGGTGCGCGGCAGGCCGGCGGCGCTCTTCCAGGAGCTGTCCGGGTCGTTGTCCAGCACGTTGGAGGCGGGGGACTGCGCGCTCGCGTCGGTCGCCGTCCAGCCGCTGCGGGGCAGGGGCGCGGCGGTGGTCACCGCGACGGGCACGGCCTCGGCCTCGGGCATGATGTGGCCGAGATGGGGGTCGGCGGCCGCGCCGGTGGCAGGCGCCCCGGCGCTTCCCGAGTGCTGCTGGTGGAGCACGACGGCAGTGCCGGTGAGGACACAGAGGACGGCCGTCGCCGCAGCTCGGGACCAGTGGTGGCCGCGCAGGTGCATGCTTGTTCCCCCATGAGGATTTCCGCCGGAGCGGAAACACTCAACGTGGAACCATCGATCGACAACATCGACCCGACGACATGAGAAATCCGCCGTACGGCCTAGTTACGGCGGTCTGTGCGGCGGATAAAGTGCCGCACTCGATTCGGATGTTTCCGGCCTTGCCCTGAGAAATCGGGTTTATCCGGCTAGGTGATGTAGCCGCATTCGTCGGCCTAGACCGGATTTGCGGATTAGGCCGCGTTTCATGGAAAACGTGTGACGATTTGATTACGACGACGCAACGTAAGCGCAAGTGCGGCGTGGCGTCACAATCTCGACATTCCAGATAGGACGATGCGGAGACCGTACTCGAAATTCGCGTCGGTGTCCTCGTCGTAGAGATCGCCCGCCACGCCCGCGGTCAGCGGATAGCGTTCCGCGTCCACCCGCAGGCCCCCGGCGTACGGATTCCGCTCGTAGGCCGTGCCCGCCCGCGCCTGCTCCTCGATCGTGAAGCCGATCGTGTAATGCAGGATCACCGGGAACGCGCGCGCCGCCGTCGCCGGCTCGAAGCCCGCGTCCTGAAGCGTGCGCAGGATGAGCTCGATCGTGCGTAGGACGGCCGGATGCGCCGAATAAGCGCCCGCCGCCACCCGCGCCCCGTCCCGATAGCGCAGCAGCGTGTGCCGGTTACGGACGGCCATCGCGATCAGCCACTCCTGCCACGTCTCGTCGCGCCGCGGCGCTTCGAGGCCCTCCGCCGCCTCGGCCGCGAGCAGGTCGGCCATCGCGTCGAGCAGCTCCTGCTTGTTTTTCACGTGCCAATACAGCGTCGGGGCCTGAACGCCCAGCTCCTTGGCGAGCACCCGCATGGTCAGGCCGTCCAGCCCGACCTCGTTGAGGGCCTTGAGCGCGGCGCGGGCGATGGCGTCCGGAGTGAGCTTCACGGTTGACAGCCTACCAAAGTTCGAGGTATCCCTAACTTAGTTAGAGAGAAACCGGAACTTGGTTAGGGAGGCGGGGGAGCCATGGAGCAAGTAGTGATCGTCGGAGGCGGCCCGACCGGGCTGATGCTCGCCTGTGAGCTGCGGCTCGGCGGGGTCGACCCGCTCGTGCTCGAGCGGCTGGCCGGCCCGAGCGGCGAGTCGCGCGCGGGCGGCATCCACGCCCGCACCATGGAGATCCTCGACATGCGCGGCATGCTCGAGCCGTTCCTGGCCGAGGGCCGCCGGCTCCCGCGTGGGCATTTCGCGGGCATTCCGCTGGATTTCTCCGGCCTGCCGACCCGATACCCGTTCTTGCTGAACATCCTGCAGCGCCGCATCGAGCGGCTCCTCGAGGCGAGGGCGCGCGAGCTGGGCGTCCGCGTGCGGCGCGAGATCGCGGTGACCGGCCTGCGCCAGACCGCCGACCAGGTGACGATCGAGACCACCCAGGGTGAGTTCGCCGCCCCGTTCGTGGTCGGCTGTGACGGCGGGCGCAGCACGGTCCGCAAGCTCGCCGGCATCGACTTCCCCGGCACGCCCGCCACGATGACTGCGATCCTCGGCGACGTCGAGCTCGCGTCGCCGCCGGCCGATCCGGTCTTTCAGCAGCGAACGCCGTACGGCAACTGGTCGGTGCTCAACTTCGAGCCCGGGTGGTACCGCGTGATGACCAACGACTTCGACCACGTGGCCGACCGCGACGCGCCGATCACCGTCGAAGACCTGCGGAAGTCGCTGCTGCGGCACGCCGGGACGGACTTCGGCCTGCACAGTCCACGGTGGATCTCGCGGTACAACGACGCCGCCCGGCTCGCGTCCCGCTACCGGTCGGGCCGGGTGCTGCTGGCCGGCGACGCCGCGCACATCCACTACCCGGCCGGCGGCCAGGGCCTCAACACGGGGGTTCAGGACGCGTTCAACCTGGGCTGGAAACTCGCTCGTGCGGTCCTTCACGACCAAGATCTTCTTGACACGTACGAGTCGGAGCGCCGGCCCGTGGCGGAACGGGTCCTCGCCAACACCCGCGCGCAGACAGCGCTCACCCGGCCGGACGCGCAGACCTCGGCGCTACGCGGGGTGCTGACGGACCTGAGCGCGCTCGGTGACGTGAATCGCTCGTTGAGCGAGATGCTGGCCGGGCTCGACATCTCCTACGCCGGCGTCGGTCCCCGGGTCGCCGACCGGGATCTTCCCGACGGCACCCGCCTCTACCAGCACTTCCACTCGGGGCAGCCGGTTCTGCTGGGTCGCGACGACTCGGTCGCGTGGGACGGCCCGGCCATGCTGATCCGCCCCGACGGACACGTGGCGTGGTCGGAGTCGATGGGCGAGCCCGCCCTCCGGGAGGCGCTCGACCGCTGGCAACTTTAACGAGTAAGTTCGGAGGCGTGACGACAACCGACCTCGACCTTGCCCGGATCGAGCGGGCCAAGGTCGCGGTCGCCGCCACCTTCGTGACCAACGGGCTCGCCTTCGCCGGCTGGCTGGCCCGCGCCCCCGCCGTCCGCGACGACCTGCACCTGTCGGCGGCCGGCTTCGGCCTGCTGCTGCTCTGCATCTCGGGCGCCGCGATCGTGTCGATCCCGCTGTCCGGGCCGGTCGTGCAGCGGCTCGGCCCCGCCCGCACGATCATGGTGGCCAGCAGCGCCATGGTGCTCGGCCTGGCCGGGCTCGGCACCGGCACGCTGACCGGCTCGGTCCCCGTCGCCGCGGCCGGCCTGGTGCTGGTCGGGGCGGGCAACAGCGCGTGGGACGTCTCGATGAACGTCGAGGGCGCCGACGTCGAGCGCCGCCTCGGCCGCACGATCATGCCGCGCTTCCACGCCGGCTTCAGCCTGGGCACGGTGCTGGGCGCCGGCATGAGCGCGCTGGCGGCGGCCTCCGGCCTGCCGATCTGGGCGCAGCTCTATCTCACCGCGACGCTCACGGCCGTGGTGACCTTTCCGACCGTACGGGTGTTCCTGCCGCACACCCCGCCCGCCGAGGACGAGCCGCGCCCGGTCAGCGTCAGCCAGGCCTGGCGGGAGCCTCGCACCATCCTGATCGGCCTGATCATGCTGGGCTTCGGCTTCACCGAGGGCACCGCCAACGACTGGTTCGCGATCAGCCTCGTCGACGGCTACGGCGCCAGCGAGACGGTGGGCGCGATCGGCTACGGCACGTTCGTCACCGCGATGACCCTGTCCCGCCTCTTCGGCGGCGAGGCCCTCGAGCGCTGGGGCCGCGTGCGGGTTCTGCGGGCGACGGTTGTCTGCGGCCTTGTGGGCCTGCTGCTGGTGGTGGCCGGCATAGCCGTTCCGCTGGCCCTGCTCGGCGGCCTCCTCTGGGGCGCCGGCGCTTCCCTGGGCTTCCCGGTCGGCATGAGCGCCGCCGCCGACGACCCGGTCCGGGCCGCGATCCGCGTCTCGGTGGCCGGCTCGATCGGCTACGCCGCCTTCCTGGCCGGCCCGCCGTTGATCGGCGTCCTGGCCCAGCACCTGGGCGTGCTGCACGCCCTCTTGTGCGTGCTCGGCGCCCTCTTGATCGGCCTCCTGGCCTCAGGCGCCGCCAAGCCCTTGCCCACCCGCTGACCCTCCACCAGCCTTGATGACTTCCCGCGCGCCCTCAACGCCAAGTCATCAATGATGAGTTGCGGCGCGCTCCGAGCGCCAAGTCATCAGCGATGAGTTGCAGCACGCTCCGAGCGCCAAGTCATCAACGTTGAGCTGCAGCACGCTCCGAGCGCCAAGTCATCAGCGATGAGTTGCAGCACGCTCCGAGCGGCAAGTCATCAACGTTGAGCTGCTGCGCGCTGCGGGCGCTAAGACGCTCCTATAGATGTCAAGCGGCGGGTTCGTGGGTGTTGGTGGTGATGAGTTGGTAGAGCTCGCGGGCTATGTAGCGTTTGAGGCAGCGGATGATTTCTTTTTTGGACAGGCCGTCTTTGGTGCGGCGTTGCGCGTAGGCGCGGGTGTTGGGGTCGCTGCGGAGCCGGACGATGGCGACGCGGTGGAGGGCGGCGTTGGCTTGGCGGTCGCCGCCGCGGTTGAGCCGGTGCCGGCGGGTTTTGCCGGACGAGGCGGGGATCGGCGCGACGCCGCAGAGCATGGCGAACGCGGCTTCGCTGGTGAGTCGCTGGTGGTTCTGGCCGACGGTGACCAGTAGTTGACCGGCGATGTCGGTGCCGACGCCGTGGGCGGCGGTCAGGGCCGGGTTGATCGCGGCCACCAGGGGTTTGAGCAGGCTGTCCAGGTCGGTGATCTCGGCCGTCAGGTGCTGGTGGCGGCGGGCCAGCGAGCGCAGGGCGATTTTGGTGGCGGTGGCCGGGCTGGCGGCGTCGGCTCGGTCCGGCCGCAGGTTCGCGCAGGTGCCGATCAGTTCTTTGACGCTCAGCTCGCGGAGCCGGGCGCGCAGCTGGTCGTCGGCGGTGACGATCAGGGCTTTGATCTGGCGTTGGGTGTCGGCGCGCTGGTCGATGGCGCTGCGCCGGGCCAGCCGCAGGTGGCGCAGGGCCTCGACTGGCCGTCGCGTTGTTTCGGCAGGCCGGTGCGTTCGCCGGCCAGGGCGGTCTTGGCCGCGGCGATGGCGTCGATCGGGTCGGACTTGCCCTGTGACCGGCGGGTCTTGCGGTCCGGGCGGTCGACCTCGATCACCTCAACGGCCGCGGCGCGCAGCCGGCGGGCCAGCCCGGCACCGTAGACGCCGGTGCCCTCGACGCCGACCCGCCACAGCCGGCCGTGCCCGCGCATCCAGGCCAGCAACGCCTGATAGCCGGCCGCCGTGGCCGGGAACTGCTCGGTGCCCAGGACCCGCCCGACCAGGTCGATGACCGCCGCGGTGTGAGTGTCCAGGTGGGTGTCGACGCCGCCGACGACATCGAAAAGGGCCGGGTCAGGTGTAATGGAGGGCATCGTCGTCCTGTCGTTCGTGACTGTGGGCAGGGCGGCACGCACCGGCCGGGCAACGATGGACAAGACAGAGATGGGGCCTCTGGCCAGGCTCCTATGAAGTCACAACGCCACGACCCGGCACGTGCACGAGCACCTCCCGACCGGAGCCGACAAGTCTTACGAAGGACCCGAAGTCAGTCATCAAGCGGGTCAGACCCCGGCGGGAGGTGCTCACCCACCATCATCTCTGTCATCAAGATTGGCGTGCGGCGGGGCCGGGCGGGAGGGCGCGGGCGTCGGGCCGGGTCAGGCGAGGATGGCCTGGGTGCGGATCACGGCCGCTATCAGGAGGATCAGGAAGAAGGCGCCGGAACCTGCCGCCTGGACGAAGGTTCGGCGGTTCGCCGGGGCGTACGCGATGATGATCGCCACGATCGCGCCCCCCACCAGACCGCCCAGGTGGCCCGCCACCGAGATGTTGGGCACCGTGAAGGTGAACAGCAAGTTCACCACCAGCAGCGGGATCAGCGTGCTGATGTCCAGCTTCAGCCGGCGGTTGATGATGATCGCCGCGGCGAAGAGGCCGAAAACCGCGGTCGAGGCGCCGGCGGCCGGCTGGTTGGGGGCGGTGAAGACGTAGGCCGCCACGTTGCCGGCCAGGCCGGCCAGCACGTAGAGGCCGATGAAGCGGATCGGGCCCAGCCGGGTCTCGAGATAGCGGCCGAGCTGCCACAGCACCCACATGTTGAGCAGCAGGTGCAGCACGCCGTAGTGCAGGAACATGGCGGTGAACAGCCGCCACCACTCGCCGGCGGCGATGCCGTGGACCTCGCCGCCGATCGTGTACGGCGCGTAGCCGAGAACCTCACCCCAACGGGTTACCGCGGTCTGGTCGCCGAGCAGGCCGAACCACCCGCCGGAGCCGCCGATCGCCCGCGCGCCGCCCACGATGGCCGACAGGACCATCACGGCGACGTTGATCGCGATCAGGGTGCGGGTCGCATAGCCGGCGTGGCCGGCGCGGCTGCCCCCAAAGGCAGTCCGCGCCGGACGCTGGCTGCGCTTGCCCTCCGCGACGCACTCGGGGCACTGATGGCCGACCGACGCCTCGTGCATGCAGTCGGGACAGATCGGCCGGTCACACCGGGTGCAGCGGATGTAAGTCTCCCGCGACGGATGGCGGTAGCAGACCGGAGCCGTCGAGGGAGCCTCACTCATACATTCAAAGGTACCTTCAGTCCTGGACGCGCTCGATTTCCACGCGCTCGATGACGACGTCCTCGACCGGGCGGTCGCCGCCGGCGGTCTTCGTGGTGGCGATCGAGTCGACGACCTTGGCGGACGCCTCGTCGGCCACCTGGCCGAAGATGGTGTGCCGGCGGTTGAGGTGCGGCGTCGGCGCGACCGTGATGAAGAACTGCGAGCCGTTGGTGCCGGGGCCGGCGTTCGCCATGGCCAGCAGGTACGGCCGGTCGAACGACAGCTGCGGGTGGAACTCGTCGGCGAACTTGAAGCCCGGACCGCCGCGACCGGTGCCGGTCGGGTCGCCCATCTGGACCATGAAGCCCGAGATCACGCGGTGCGAGATCGTGCCGTCGTAGTACGGCGTGCCCTTGCCGGGCTGGCCGGTGCGCGGGTCGACGTAGTCCTTGGTTCCCTCCGCGAGCTCCACGAAGTTGCGCACGGTCGCCGGGGCGTGGTCCGGGAAGAGCTGGAGCCGGATCGGGCCGTGGTTGGTGTGCAGGGTGGCGTAAAGCTTCTCGGCCACGGGTACTCCTGTCTGTGTCGCGGTCGCCCCTGGTGTACCTCGTAGGGGCGATGGGACAGTTTCTTTTGTAGTTCGGATCCTCCCCCATGTGTCTGATCCGGCCACGCCGGGGTACCAGTTGAAGGCACGATGACGGTGGGAGAGAACCACAGGAGGTGGGCACTGGTGTTCGCAACGATGCGCCGCAGGAGCCGGAGCCGGCGGATGAAGAACGAGCTCGGCCAGAGCGTTGACCACTTCAAGCGCGCGGCATCGCTCGCGGCTCAGGAGACCAGCGCGACCGTGGGCCCCCGTGTGGCCGCCGCGGTCGACAAGACGCGCCCCGCGGCCGTGAAGGCCAAGGACGCCGCGTCGAGCGGCTGGGACAGCGCCCTGGCGACGATCACGCCGCTGGTCAGCGCCGCGACCGACAACGTGCGGCAGACCGGCAAGGTGAGCAAGCGGCAGGCGAAAAAGGCCGCGAAGCAGAACAAGAAGTACGCGAAGCAGCTGCGTAAGAAGGTCGACAAGCGGTCCGACAAGCGCCGCGGCTCGCGGATGCTGGGCTACGCGCTCATCGGCACGGCCGTGGGCGTGGGCGCGGCCTACATGGCCAAGCGCCGTCGGGCCAGCCAGTGGGACGAGTACGACCCGGCCGCCCCGACCAGCTCGTCGTCGCAGGTCGGCGGGGCCGACGACGCAGCGTTCGAGCCGACGGAGCCCTCGGCGTTCACCTCGCCGAACGGCACCGTGCCGGACTCGGCGCCGCAAACCCCTCGGTAGTAGCGACCGAACACCGTACGGGCGGGCAGGCCGAGAGGCGGCCCGCCCTGAGGTGTGTCTACTGCGCGTCGGCCTGGCGGGCGCGAGCCGGGTCGAGCGAGGGGCCACGCGGCAGCATCGAGACGAGCTCGGACGGGATCTGGGCGAGCTTGACCCCGCCGTACCCCAGTTTGGTGATCAGTGACCGGTTGGCCAGCGGGAAGCTCTGCCCGGTGTCGGTGACGATGCTGACCGTGCCGGTGCCGGCGGGCGCGCTCGGCGAAGCCGCGGCCGTGGCGAGGACGCCCTTGCCGCGCGCGATGTGCACGTAATCGGCGAGCACGGCGTTGGGCGGGGCGGCGCCGGCCTTGACCGCGACGCCGGACGGCACGGTGGGGTCGATGCGCAGGCCGTCGCCGGATTTCGTGTCGACCGGCAGCGTCATGCAGGCCTGGGCGGGTGTCGAGTCGTGCAGCTTGGGCACGGTCACCGGCAGGCCGTTGGGGTCGCCCTCGTCGCTGACCCGCTTTTTTGACGGCGGCACCCGGATGAAGGCGTTGCCGATCGCCTGCGGCTTCTCCACACCGGGGACGGTCTGCAGCAGCTTCGCCTGCACCTCGGTGATGGCGGCCGACCCGTCGGCGAGGATCACCGCGAAGTTCTGCCCGGAGTCGGTGATCAGGTCGCCGATCTTGAAGCCGTCGATCGACGACGGGCCGCCCATGTCGGCAATCTTGGGGGCGACCAGGTCGCTCGCGAGCGGGACCGCGTTGGCCCAGGCGGTGGCGACGGTCCAGGGCTCCTTGGACGCCCAGCCGAGCACCCGCTGCGTGGCGACCAGCTGGTCGGCCGGGATCGGATACCGCTTGTTGCCGAAGACCAGCGCGCTGCGCCCCTCGGGCTCGCGGATGAGCAGCGCCTCGCCGATCTTGGCCGAGACCGTGCCGTCGGTGAGCTTGTCGCCGATCAGCAGCGTGCTGCGGGGAGTGTTCTCGTCACCGCGGTTGTCGGTGCAGATCGACCAGCGCTCGGTGACCAGCGCGTCCTTGGCCGGTAGCGAGTCGGGCGCGTCGGGGATGCCGAGCGGGGGGCCGAGCGGCACCGAGGCCAGCTTGTCGGACGAGATGCTCTTGAGCTCGGGCGCCTCGGCGTTGGCCAGCAGCAGGCCGGACGCGTAGTTCAGCACCGGGTGGAGGTTCTTGTCGGACTCCAAGTAGACGAACCGGGCGCCGGTGCCCTTTTCCTGGAACACCACGTTGGGGTTGCGGGGATCCACATTGCTGTGTCCGGTGAGGAGGCCGTAGATCGCGGCGCCGCCCACCGCGAGGCTCGCGATCAGCAGGCTGATCAGGGCCGTCGTGCCGGCCCGGCGCAGCGGTGAGCGCGACGGGTCGGGGTCGTGCGTGACCAGCGCGGCCACCACCCGCTGAAGCGAGTACTGGTACGAATGCAGCTGGTCCTGACGCGACGGCACGCTGTCACTCTAGAGCCAGCCGTTGCGGCGGAATGCCCGGTAGAGGACGAAGGAGATCAGCAGGATGATCGCCCACCACGCCGGATAGCCGTACAACCAGTCCAATTCGGGCATGTGCGTGAAGTTCATGCCGTAGATGCCGGCGCCGGCGGCCCAGACCGTGGCGATGCCGGCCCACGCGGCGATCTTGCGCATGTCGTTGTTCTGATCGACGGTGACCTGGGCGAGCCGCGCCTGGAGGATCGAATTGAGCAGGTCGTCGTAGGAGGAGACCTGCTCGACCGTACGCGTCAAATGGTCCTGGACGTCGCGGAAGTACTTGCCGATCCGCTTGGGCACGATGGCGACGATCGTGGCGAGCGGCCGCTGCAGAGGCACGACGGCCCGGCGGAACTCCACCAGTTCCCGCTTCATCTGGTAGATGGCCTGAATCGGGCTGCCCGCGCCGCGCGAGAACACGCCCTCCTCGATGATGTCGAGGTCGGCCTCGACCTGGTCGGCGACCAGCACGTAGTGGTCGACCACCCGGTCGGTCACCGCGTACGCCACCGCCCAGGGGCCCTGCTCGAGCAGCGCGGCCCGGCCGTTCTCCAGGTCGGCGCGGACCGAGCCCAGCTCCGACGCGTCGCCGTGGCGCACGGTGATCACGAACTGCTCGCCCACGAAGATCATCATCTGGCCGGTCTCGACGACCTGGGACGTCTCGGTGATCTCGCTGTGCGGCACGTAGCGCGCGGTGCGCATGACCAGGAAGTGCACCGAGCCGAAGTTCTCCAGCTTGGGGCGCTGCTCGGCCTTGACCGCGTCCTCGACGGCGAGCTCGTGCAGCCCGTACGTCTGCGCGATCGCCGTCATCTCGCTCTCGCTGGGCTCGTGCAGGCCCAGCCAGACGAAGCCGTCCTCGTGCGAGCAGGCCTCGCGCAGCGCCTCGTCGGGGGAGAAATCGCCGGCCAGGCGCTTGCCGGCCACATAGACCCCGCAGTCGACCACCGAGCTGACGGTGGTCCGGGTGCGGGGGCCGTCGAGATGCTCGCCGGGGGTGGCGAAGATGCGATTCATCGCGCGCCGGGGCGCGGCGAACGCTCGTGACAGCGGCTTGTTCCGGCTCCACGTGCCGGGCTCACGCTCGCTCATGACAGACCTCCCCACAACCGCACCGCATGACGGGCCCGCAGCAGGCTAGCTCACGTCACGCGGCACGCCGGACGGGATCGGGCGAACCCGTCCGGCGTGGCGAGAACCCTAAGCGCGTACCTCGTCGATGGCCGCGGCCAGACGTCGGACACCCTCTTCGATCTGGTCGACCGTGACAGCGGAGAACGCCAGGCGAACCGAGCTCTTCCCGCCGTCGAGCAGGAAGTCCGTCCCCTTGACGATAGCCACGCCCTTCTTCATCGCGGCGGGGAAGAGCTTGTCGACCTCCACGTCCTCGGGGAGGTCGACCCAGAGGAAGTAGCCGCCGTCCGGCTCGGTGAAGGTCGCGCCGGGGATGTGCTTGCGCAGCGAGTCGGCCAGGACCGAGGCGCGCTCGGCGAGGGCGGTGCTGACCGTCTGGACGGACCGCTCGATGTCGCCCGAGACACAGAACTGGTGGACGATCGCCTCGGACACCATGCCGGGCGAGATGTAGAGGTTTGTGGCCTTCTTGGCGATCGCGTCGATCAGCGCGGCCGGGCCGACCAGGTAGCCCACGCGGACGCCGGGGCACACCGTCTTGGTGAAGCTGGAGGCGTGGACCACGACGTTGTCAGAGTCCATCGACAGCATCGAGGGCAGGGCGTCGCCGCGGAACCGGATGTCCACGTACGGGTCGTCCTCGAAGATGGTGAAGCCGTACTCGACGGCCAGGGCGAGCATGTCACGCCGCTTCTGCTCGGAGAGCGTGATGCCGGCCGGGTTCTGATAGTTCGGGATGATGTGGGCGAGCTTGGGGCGGACGCCGGACTCGAGCAGCCCACGCAGCTCGTCGACGTCGATGCCGTCCTCGCGCAGCGTCACCTGATGCACCTTCGCGCCCAGGTTTTGCAGGCTCAGCAGGGTGCGGTCGTAGGTCGGTTTTTCGACGACGACCGTGTCGCCGGGCTGCACGAGGTGGTTGAACAGGAAGGCGTCGGCCTGCAGTGAGCCGTTCGTCACGATGACCTGGTCGGCGGAGACGCCGTGCTTCTTCGCGATCCACTGACGCAACGGGACATAGCCGACGGAGGTGCCGTAAGCGGTCATGCCGGCGGGGTCGGCGTCGAAGGCGCGTGCGGCGGCGGCCTTCAGGCCCTTGACGTCGATGATGTCCAGCGACGGAGCGCCACGGGCGAAGGAGATCAGCTGCTCAGCGGTCATGGCATTCAGCTTACGAGCCGCCTCCACGGAATATTCGCGCGCCTCCGCCGGGTAAACGAACGGAAAACAAGAGGTTATCCTCGCGGGGCACATCCCTTGATAGGAGGCACTACTCCATGATCGGACTCGTACTCGCCGCCGGCGCCGGCCGCCGGCTTCGTCCCTACACGGACACGCTGCCCAAGGCACTCGTCCCGGTGGACGGCGAAACCACGATCATGGATATCTCGCTGCGCAATCTGGCCGCGGCCGGACTCACCGACGTGACGATCGTGGTGGGTTACTGCGCCCGCGCGGTCGAGGAGCGGGTGCCGGCTTTCCAGGAGAAGTACGGCGTCAAGATCAGCCTCGTCCACAACGACAAGGCCGAGGAATGGAACAACGCGTACTCCCTGTGGCTCGCCCGTGACCACTTCGCGCAGGGCGCGTTGATGGTCAATGGCGACACCGTGCACCCGGTGAGCGTCGAGCACACCCTCCTGGCCGATCGCGGCCCGAGCATCCTGCTCGCCATCGACCACCTGAAGAAGCTGGCTGACGAGGAGATGAAGACCGTCTTCGACGACAACGGACAGCTGACCAGGATCACCAAGCTGATGGAGCCCGCCGACGCGTTCGGCGAGTACATCGGCGCCAACATCATCGAGCCGTCGACCGCCGGCAAGGTCGCCGACGCGCTCAAGGCGACCTGGGAACGCGACCCCAACCTCTACTACGAGGACGGCTTCCAGGAGTTCGCGAACCGCGGCGGCGAGGTCCGCGCGTCGACGATCGGCGAGGTCAGCTGGGTCGAGGTGGACAATCACGAGGATCTGGCCAAGGCGCGGGACATCGCATGCCGCTACTAGCCCGCACCATCCAGACGCCGCTGCACTTCGACGTGCGGCGCGGCGCGGTCGCCGACCTCGCCCGCATCCTCGCCGACGGCCGGATCTCGGCGGGCGGTGACGTCGCGGTCGTCGTCGGCCCCGGTCTGGGTGAGCGGGTGGTCAACCTGATCCGTCCGAGCCTCGGCTCGGCCGACGTCTACACCACCGCCGGCGGCACCCTCGACGCCGCGCTCGAGCTCTCCGCCAAGCTGCGCGCCCGCAACTACGACGCGGTCGTCGGCATCGGCGGCGGCACCACGATCGACACCGCGAAGTACGCGGCCAACCGCTGGGGCCTGCCGATGATCTCGGTGGCCACCAGCCTCGCCAACGACGGCATCGGCTCCCCGGTGGCAAGCCTGATCAACGACGGGATCAAGGGCTCCTACGGCGTCCACATCCCGTTCGGCGTGATCGTCGACCTCGACTTCGTCGACAACGGGCCCGAGCGCGTCAACCGCGGCGGCATCGGCGACGTGATCAGCAACATCAGCGCGCTGGCCGACTGGGAGCTCGCCCGCGAGGTGCGCGGCGAGCCGGTCGACGGCCTGGCCGCGTCGCTGGCCCGGATGGGCGCCGAGGCGATGCTGACCATGCCGGGCGACATGAGCGACGACGCGTTCGTCACCGTGCTCGCCGAGTCGCTGATCTCCAGCGGCCTCGCCATGGCGGTCTGCGGCAGCAGCCGGCCGGCCAGCGGCGGCTGCCACGAGATCATGCACGCCATCGACTCGCTGTTCCCCGGCACCGGCTCGCACGGCGAGCTGGCCGGCCTCGGCGCGCTGTTCTGCACCTTCCTGCGCGGCGACGAGCGGCGCTTCGGCCAGATGGCCGACTGCCTCGCCCGGCATCAGCTGCCCCGCCTCCCCGAGGACGTGGGCCTGACCGGCGAGCAGTTCGTCGAGGCCGTCTCGTTCGCGCCGCGCACGCGACCCGACCGCTACACGATCCTGGAGCACCTCGCCATGACGCCCGACGAGATCAGCCGAAAGCTGGCCGAGTATGCCGAAGCCGTCAAAACCCGCGCCTGATCAGGGCATTGTGTCCGAGCCGCCGGCGTCCGGCGGCGCCGATAGTGGTTCCGGTCACTTTGCGGGTACGCCGAAAGCAGCCGACTATTACGCGGTGAATCGCGGGGGCGGACTGTTCAGCGAGGCCCTGAGCCAGCGGCTCGGCGCCCGGATCGCGGTCGGTGCGCACAAGCGCGGCCTGGTGCCGACGGTGCTGACCGTGGTCAACCTCGGTCTCGGCTGCCTGGTCTCGTTCGTGGTGATCGCCGCGGCGGGCCCGGTGGCCGACGGCGAGATCTGGGCCTGGCCGATCGGCCTGCTCGCCCTGATCGGCTGGCAGTTGGCGTACGCGTTCGACTGCTCCGACGGCCAGCTGGCCCGGGTCACTCACCAGGCCAGCACGGCCGGCGGCCGGCTAGACGTGCTCTGCGACGTCGCCGTGCAGATCTCGCTGGTCGCGGCGCTGGCCGCCACGGCGAACGCGCAGGTGCCCGACACTCCCGCCTGGCTGCTGGCGGCGTTCGCCGGCACCTGGATGGTCAACCTGGTCACCTCGGTGATGCAGGGCGGCGAGCAGGCCTCCAGCATGGTGACCAGCCGATCCTTGCCGGTCCGGCTGGTCAAGCTGGTCCGCGACTACGGCGCCGTGATCGCCCTGGCCGGCGTCGTGCTGACGATCGCGCCACAGTGGACGATCTGGTTCATCGGGCTCTTCACCCTGGTCAACGCCGGCTTCCTGGCCGCCAGCGTGGTCTTCACGGCACGCCAGGCGCTGCGCGGCTGAGCCGCGGTTCACGGCGCGCTAGATGCTGCTGAGCCCGGATGGTTAGGCCGGTGATGCCCGTCTGGGCTGCCCGTGGCCCGGATTCGTGCGTGCTCACGGCGAGTGCGGCCGTTGCGCTCGGGCGCCGGCCGGCCCGGCTGTCCAGGGCGGAGCCCGATGCGTGGTCACCGGGAGTGCTGTCATCGTGGCCGCTGGTTCGCGCTTCGGTCGCGTCCTCGGCTCGCCCTCCGGCCGCCATGACGGGGCCGTCGGCCGCGGTCAGCCGCCCGGCCTCCGCGCACGACGCTTCTTGATGAGTAGCGGTTAGCTGCGAGCCTGTTGCTTTTTCGCTGGCTGGCTGTCGGTGCGGGACGTCCGGGCCCGGGGCTGGGCCTGGGTGGTGGCTGGAGGCCCCCGGGGGTTTGGGGTTATTCGGTGGTGAGGGTGTGGATGCGTAGGAGGTTGGTGACGGCGGCGGCGAAGCGGAGTTCGCTGTTGGTGGCGGTGAGGCCGCGGCGCAGGAATTGGCGGAGTCCGCGGCGGTCTTTGAGCCAGCTGTTGGGTGCTTCGACGAGTGGGGATCGGCGTTTGTAGAGGTTGCGGCCTGCGGTGGTGCGTAGCCGGTGGTTCATGGCTTGCCGGATGGTGGCGTGTTCGGGTGGCTGGCCGGTGGCCGGGTTGGTGGTGGCGTGGTCGCCGAGTTGGCGGCTGGTGGTGCCGGCGATGAGCCGGTCGGGGCCGTGGCAGGTGAGGTTGTTGATGCTGTCGTAGCCGGCGTCGCCGATCATGACGCCGATGGTCAGGTCGGTGCGGCCGGTGTGTGCGGTCAGGTGCGCGGCGAGGTCGGTGATGGCGGTGCGGGTGGGTTCGAATTGCTGGACGTCGTTGGCGTCCTGGGTGGCTTGGGCGTGCAGGAAGAACTGGTCTTCGCTGACGGCGGTTTGGCAGTTGTAGCCCTGCAGCCAGCCGTTACGGGTTTTCAGTAGCCGGGAGTCGGGGTCGGTCAGGTTCACCCGTGGCCCTGGCGTGTCGGTTGTGGTGGGGTCCTCAGCGGCGCCGGTCCCGGCGTCGACGGCTGCTGCGTCGTAGGCGGCTTTCGCGGTTTTGACCCGGCAGTGCTGGTCGGCGGGCAGTGGCGGGCGTCCGTGGGGCTGGTTCCCGGCGGCGCGGGTCCGTGCGGCCCGTTCGTGCCAGGCGTCGGCGCGGCGCTGGATCCGGGCGCGTTCACGCTGCCAGCGGGCCCGGGCCGCGGCGACCGGGTCCGCGGTCTTCGGCGGCGGCCCGAACACGCTCAGGTCCGGGTCGGCGAGGTTGCGTTCGTAGTCGGCGCCGGCCTGCTCGGCGGCGTCCCGGCGGGCCCGCTCGGCCGCGCCCGCTTTCTCGGCCTCGGCCAGGGCCTGCCGGATCCGGGCAGCCCGCCCGGACCGGTCCCGCAGCCTCGGCGGCAGCTCATCACCCCGCTCGTCCCCGCCGAACTCGGTGTCCTCGGCCGCGTCGGTCGCCGCGGTGTCGGCCAGATACTGCTCGGCCAGGCGCCGCAAGCCCTGCTCGCTGCGGTTGGCGTCACGGGCCGCGTTCCCGGCGATCTTCGTGCCGTCGAACGCGACCACCCCGAGCCGGACCATGCCCAGGCGGGCGGCCAGTAGCAGCGTCGCGGTCAGCAGGTCAGCCAGCGCCGTCTCGTGGTCTTGCCGGAACCGGGCGAGGACCGTGTGGTCCGGCACATCGGACGCGCAGATGACCCGGAACGCGACATCGGTGTGACACAACCGCTCGATCTGCCGCGACGAACGCACCCCGTGCGCCATCGCATACACCAGCAGAGTGAGCAGCATCTCCGGGTCATAGCCACGCCGGCCGACCCCGCCGAGCCGGGCCCGGGCGTGGAACGCGGCCGTGTCCAACTCGCCGACCGCGTCGATGACGAACCACACCAGATGATCCGCGGGCAGCCAATCCATCATCGACGGCGGCAACAGAAACACCTGATCACGATCCACCGGCCGATACCGTTTCGCCACCAGTAAATGGTGACAGGCATGGATCAATCAGGCCAGACCCGCCACCACCCGAAGCCAAAAAGCAACAGGCTCCTGCGAGCGGCTACTCGTCATCCTTGGCCGCCCTCGATCAACTACTGGTATACATAGGTGCATATTTCCGGCAAGGCTTCCACATTGTGGGCCGGTCGTTCAGTCACTAGGACCCGCCGCCGGGATGTGGGACCGGATCCCGCGAGTTGGGAGCACACGCCGCATTGTGGGATCCCACCGGAGCTGCGCACCCGGCGCACCCGCCCGGCCTCGGCGTCATGGCAAGCCCGACCCAACCCTCGATCACCGCAAGATTTTGATCTCCGCGGCGCCCACAGGCCATCCCCCGCCCCGGCGGGCGGTTTCTGGGGGTCGTTGCAACACTGCTGGTCAGTTGGCTTGGGTGAGGAGTTTAGCGAAGCGTTCGGCGGGGTGTCCCAGCCGAGGGTTTTGCGGGGCCGGCCGTTGAGTTGGACCGCGACCGCGTCGAGGTGTTCACGGCTGTGCACGGCTAGGTCGGTGGATTTCGGGAAGTACTGCCGCAGCAGGCCGTTGGTGTTCTCGTTGGTGCCGCGTTGCCAGGGTGAATGCGGGTCGCAGAAGTAGACGCTCATGTCGGTGGCCAGGCTGAACTGGTGGTGCAGGTGCATCTCGCTGCCCTGGTCCCAGGTCAACGACCGGCGCAGATGCGCGGGCAGAGTGGTGATCGTGGTGATCAAGGCGTCGCGGAACACGTCCGGGGTCCGTCGCCCGTCCGGCAGGTGCACCAGCATGAGGTAGCGGGTGTGCCGTTCGACCAGGGTGCCGATCGCGGACTTGTTGCCCTTGCCGATGATCAGATCACCTTCCCAGTGCCCGGGCACCGCCCGATCCTCGATCTCGGCCGGCCGCTCACTGATCATGATCATGTCGGTGGCCATCCGCGGGGTGCGCTGCCCTGCGCTGCGGTGGGGGCGGCGCATCACCCGCCCGGTGCGCAGCGCGGCCGCGACCTCGCGGCGTAAACCGCCGCGGCCTTGCAGGTAGAGGGCCTGGTAGATCGTCTCAGGACACACGGACAGCTCCGGCCGGTCAGGATGGTCGCGGCGCAAGCGTCGCACGATCTGCTCCGGACTCCACCGCAGGTCCAGGCCGTCCTGAATCAGCGCCCGCAGTTGCGGGCTAGCGTCGATCTTGCGGGGTTTCGGGCGGGGTCGGCGGGCCTCGGCCCGCCGCTGCGCCGCATACGGCCGGTAGCTCCCGCTGTCCGGATGGGCGTTGCGGCGCAGTTCCCGGCTGACCGTGGACGGATCCCGGCCGAGCTCCGCGGCGATCTGCCGGACCGACGCCTGCTCCCGGCGGCGGTCAGCGATATGGATACGCTCGTCAGCGTTCAGATACCGGCCCCGCACCGAACGCTCAGCGGCCGACCTGATCGGCTTCGGCCCGTTACGCCAGCGTTTAGTCAGCCGATAGGAAACCCCGACAATCCGAGCCGCCCGCCGGAACCCCATGCCTTGATCCACCAGAGCAAGGTAGGCCTCCCGCCGCAACAACGACCGACCGGCGTAGTCGACCGACCCATCCCGGACCACCTGCTCCATCACACAAACCCCTCAGAACGAGGTGTTGCGACGACCCCTGGAATCCGGGGCGCTGGGCGGGGCCGAGTAGAGCAGGTGGGTACGACAAAAATGCGTCGTTGTCCACAGGGCAGGGCGGGCCGGAGGGACGTCAGACGCGTACCGGGATCGCTGAGGAGGCGCCGAGCAGGGTGCCCTTGGCGTCCAGTGCCTCCGCCACGACGTACTCCGGAGTGCCCTGGACCGTGAGCCGCGTCTCGAAGCCCGTGCGGTCACCGTCGACCGGCGCGTTGCTCAGGGCGCCGGGCTGGGCGCCGGAACGGGCTCGCCACTTGCTGACCTTGGTGGTCCCGTTCCAGCTCGCGCTGACGATGACGTTGCCGTTCTCGACGTGCAGGCCCAGCGCGGGCTGGTCCAGGGGGACGCCGGTCCAGTCGGACTTGTAGGCCCGGTAGGACTGGTTGTCGAGGGGCAGGTGGCCGGCCAGCCGGACGGTGGTGTCGGCGTTGTGCTCGGTGAAGTACGGCATCTGGCCCCAGCCGATGAACGAGCCGCCGTCGGCCAGCTCGCGGAAGCTGCCCTGGGTGGGGGCCGAGAGCTTGTCGGGGTGGACGTACTCGGCCACGAAGGTCGCGGTGCGGGCCGCCTCGTCGAGCTTCATCACCAGGCCGCGGGAGTAGTCGCGGACCTTGGTGACGCCGGCGCCGTTGTCGAAGACGCTGTAGGTGCCGTCCCGCCGCTGCCGGAAGTCGTGCTGCCAGGCGAACTTGGACTTCTCGTCGATCGTGAAGTCGGATTTCTTGCCCCCGAGGCGCCACATGACCTTGCCCGAAGATTTATTGATCTTGTACGTCGTCCAGGTGTGCCGCGCCGAGATGATGATGTTGCCATCGGCCGCCAGTCCCACCGAGTTCGCGTGCAGGAAGTCGTACGGCAGGTGGGCGGAGTCGCCCTGCGGCAGCGGCGCGTAGGACTCGTCCAGCCCGACGTGCTCGTGCGCCCGCCACTGGAACAGCAGCTTGCCGGTCGCGATGTCGATCTCCTGGATCACGCCGTCGTGCAGCACGCCGTCCTTCGGCCCGCCCTGCGCGGTCAGGTCGTACGGCACCGGGTCGTACACCCAGAACAGCGCCGTGTCGCGGGCGGTGATCACGAAGTCGTGCTGGTCGGCCTGCTCGGAGCCGGCTGCCCGCACCCGGGTGATCTCCCGGTACGACTGGTCGGCGATCACGAACTCGCCCTGGCCGACGCCCTGTCCGCCGGTCCCCCCGATCGTGCCCTCCCACCAGGTCAGGACCGGCTGGTTGCGGTACTGCTGCACCTTGAAGTCGATCGCCACGGTGGCCGGGTCGGGCACCTTCTTGAACCAGATCGGCGAGCCCTTCTCGTCGACCATGAGCGGCCCCCACAGGCCGGTGCCCGAGGCCGGGGTGAGACAGATGTAGCCGCCGGAAGTCCCGTTCGCGGCGGTCGTGATCGTGACATCCGGCAGCGTGCGCAGATCGGGGCGGGAGCGGTACTTGGGCGGGCCGGCCTGGGCGGCCTCGGTCGCGCCGGCGGTCCCTTCCGTCTTGGCGGAGCCGTTGTCGTGTCCCAGGGCGTAGCCGAGGCCGCCGCCGGCCACGCCGACCAGGGCGGCGCCACCGACGCCGAGCAGCAGGTTCCTTCGGGAGACGCGAGAAGTTTCCGTCACGGGCCAAGCATTCCCCGGGCCGGCCGAAATCTATCTCGGCGTATGGTCAAAGTTCGCTGAAACTTCCCGGTATATGTCCAGGAGCCGCGCGGTGAGCACGTCGGGGTGGAAGTCGCGCAGGTAACGGGCCCGGGCCGATTTTGCGCGCGCGGCGGCCTCGTCGCGGGCGACCGGCAGGGCCTCGGCCAGCGCCGCCGGTTCCGGCTCCACCAGCCAGCCGGCCTCGTCGCCGACCAGGTACGGGATGCCGCCGACCGCGGTGCCCAGCACCGGCCGGCCGTTCGCCATCGCCTCCAGGATCACCGTCGGCAGCACGTCGTTCCAGGTTGGCGGCGCGATCACGACGGCCGACTCGCGCCGGACCTCGTTCATCTGGTCGCGGTCGAGCACGCCGAGGAAGGTGACGTCCTCCCGCTCGGCCGCGGCCTGCTCGGCCAGCGGCCGCAGCTCCCCGTCCCCGGCGATCCGCAGCGGGCCCAGCGAGCCGTCCGGATGCCGCCGCCACGCGTCCAGCAGTAGCGCCAGACCCTTCTCCGGGGACAATCTGGCGCCGTACACGAAACCCTCACCCAGCGCGGAGGGCTCGCCCGGATCGGGAAGACCGTTGGGTTTGACCACGATCCGCTCGTCGGGGATGCCGTAGTCGCGCAGGTGCGCCGCGATCCGGTCGGTCAGCGCGATGAACCGGTCGACCGAGCGCCAGGTGGGCCGGTGCACCGCCAGCGTGGTGGCCATCAGCGCGCTCTGCGCCGCCGAGCCGCGGTAGCAGCGGTGCTTGACCGCCGGCCAGCCCAGCAGCTTGCCCCGGCAGTCCTGGCAGTTGTGCCCGTCCCGGAAGTACAGCCCCGAGGAGCAGACCTGGCGGTAGTTGTGCACCGTCTGCACCACCGGGACGCCGTGAGCGTGCGCCGTGCGGATCACCCAGGGCGACAGCAACGGGTAGGGGTTGTGCAGGTGCAGCACATCCGGCCGTTCGGCCGCCAGCAGCCGCGAGAGGTCCTGCTGAGCGGCACGGCCGTAGATGGGCGACAGAGGCAAAAGCGCTTTCTGTACGGCCGGGAGCTCGCCGATCGAGTCGGAGCTGCGCTGGAACGGCAGCACCTCGGCACCGGCCGCGCGCAGCTGCGCGATCTCGGTGTCCACGATGACGTTCTCGCCGGAGGGGATGGCTTCCCGGTACCGGTTGTGCGCGACGACCACCTTCACGGCAGGAAACGCTACCTTTGAGGGCGTGCCCGAACTCCCTGAGGTCGAGGCGCTCGCGGCCTATCTGCGTGAGCGCGCGGTCGGCCACACCGTGCAGCGCCTCGAGGTGTCCTCGTTCAGCGCGCTGAAGACGTACGATCCGCCCGCCTCCGCCGTCGCCGGGATGAAGGTCCGCGACGCCGGCCGGCACGGAAAGTTCCTGGATATAGGCCTCGGCGACGACCTGCATCTGGTGGTTCACCTGGCGCGGGCGGGCTGGCTGCACTACCGCGACTCGTTCAAGTCGCCGGCGCCGCTCAAGCCCGGCAGCGGGCCGATCGCGCTGCGGATGCGGCTCGACGACGGCTCCGGCTTCGACCTGACCGAGGCCGGCACCCAGAAGTCGCTGGCGGCCTACCTGGTGCGCGACCCGGCCGAGGTGCCGGGCGTGTCGCGGCTGGGTCCCGACGCGCTGGCCGTGTCCGAGGAGGAGTTCGCCGAGCGTGTTCGCTCGCGCAACGGCCAGATCAAGGGCGTGCTCGTCGATCAGGAGGTGCTGGCCGGCATCGGCAACGCGTACTCCGACGAGATCCTGCACGTGGCCAAGATGTCCCCCTTCGCACTCACCGGGAAGATCACCGACGAGCAGATGCACGCTCTGTACACGTCGATGCGTGAGGTCGAGACCGACGCGGTGGCCCGTTCGGTGGGTCAGAAGGCGGCCGAGCTTAAGGGCGAGAAGCGCGCCGGCATGCGGGTGCACGCGCGCACCGGCCTGCCTTGTCCCGTCTGCGGCGACACGGTGCGTGAGGTGGCCTTCGCCGACAAGAGCCTGCAGTACTGCGCCACATGCCAGACGGGCGGCAAACCCCTGGCAGACCGCCGTCTCTCCAAGCTGATTCGATAGCGCCCTTCATAACCCTGCGTGTTCGAACAACTCGGAGCGGTATAGCCCCCGCGACGTACGCTCGCTTACCCGGTTTCCATCGGTATAGTGGCCCGGTCCCAGGCAACCTTCGCGGTGCGGCAGGGCGACGGTCACGGCGGCCGAGACCCGAAGGATCGTGGCGGTGCGTAATCTTTTCCGGATGCGGGAGGACGTAGGCGACGTGACGACCAGCCTGCATCGCCCGGTTACCGACAGCAGCCGGAGCAAACCCGTGCCGTACGACAGCTTCGAGTGGCAGCAAGAGCAGCCGCCGAGCAATGGCGTACCGCGATCAGCGTGGAACCGGACCCACAAGCGCCTTTCGCGCTGGCACCGGCCGTACACGATGGTCCTGGTCTTTTTGGATTTGATCTCGATCTTGTCGGCGAGCTATCTCGCCGCGACCTCGCTGGAGAAGGCGAAGACCGGTTTCCGCAACCGCGACTGGCTCTTCCTGCACGACGCGCAGCTGTTTTATTTCTTCGCCTACGTGGTGCTGCCGCTCGGCTGGCTGATCTTCCTCTGGGCCAACGGCACCTACGACCGGCGCTACCTGGGACTGGGCAGCGAGGAGTTCAAGCGCATCGTGCGCTGCTCGGTCACCGTCGTGGCCTGCGTGTCGCTGCTCGCGTTCGCCACCAAGACTCAGCTCTCCCGTGGCACGGTCGCCCTCGTCTCGGTCAGCGCGGTGCTGTTCCTGCTGCTCGGGCGGGTGCTGGCCCGGCAGGTGCTGCATTTCGCGCGCCGCCGGACCGGGCACGGCGCCCACCGGATGATCCTGGTCGGCACGCTGCCCGAGGCGCTCGAGGTCTACACGGCGGTCACCCGCAGCCCGGCGGCCGGCCTGATCCCGGTCGCCATCCACCTGACCGACGGCTTCGCGGCGGCCCGCGGCATCGAGACCCCGGTTCCGGTCTACGCGGCGCGGGACGTGCTCTCGCTGGTGCGCGAGGTGGGCGCCGACACGATCGCGGTGTGCGGCTCGGCCAGCGCCGAGCCCGGCGAGCTGCGCCGCCTGGCCTGGCAGCTCGAGGGCACCGGCGTCGACCTGGTGGTGGCGCCGCAGCTGACCGACATCGCCGGTCCCCGGGTGCACATCCGCCCGATCGAGGGCCTGCCGCTGCTGCACGTCGAGGAGCCGACCCTCTCGGGGCCCGGCTGGCTCGTGAAGAACCTCCTGGACCGGGTCGCGGCCGGCATCGGCCTGCTGTTCCTCAGCCCGTTCCTGCTGTTGATCGCGATCGGCATCCGCCTCTCCGACCCCGGCCCGGTCTTCTTCCGGCAGCCTCGGGTCGGCCACGAGGGCCGCACGTTCCGGGTGTGGAAGTTCCGCACCATGTACGTGGACGCCGAGGAGCGCAAGGCGACGCTGGAGGAGCTCAACGAGTCCGACGGCATGATGTTCAAGATGAAGCAGGACCCGCGGATCTTCTCGTTCGGGGCCAAGCTTCGTAACAGCTCGATGGACGAGCTGCCTCAGCTGATCAACGTGCTCAAGGGCGAGATGTCCCTGGTCGGCCCGCGGCCGCTGCCGGCCGAGGACGGCGACTACCTCGGCGACGTCCGGCGGCGGCTGCTCGTTCGCCCCGGCATGACCGGCCTGTGGCAGGTGTCCGGCCGCTCGGATCTCTCCTGGGACGAGGCCGTACGCCTGGACCTCTACTACGTGGACAACTGGTCCCTGACGTACGACCTCGGCATTCTCTGGCGGACGATCTGGGTCGTGCTCAAGCGCAAGGGTGCCTACTAGCTGTAGGGGCAGTTGCTGCGCCACTCCTGGCTGTGCCGGACGGGTTGTTACCGGCCGGTAATCCCAGCAGCCCCTACCATCTGCGCATGGCCGGACAGGTGGGCAGCGTCCTAGCGGTCATCGCGGTGCTCGCCGGCTTGGCCGCCGCGGTGGTCGCTGTCGTCCGGCTGCGCGCCCGCCGCGGCATCGCCACCGCCATGCAGCGGGCCACCTACGACGTGCTGCACACGGCCGCGCTGGCCGCCGAGCCGCTGCGGGGCGGCCTCACCACGGCCAGCGCCGGCAAGGCCATCCGGCACCTGCGCTCGCTGGTCGGCGCGGTCGGCCTGACCATCGACGACGGCGAGCGGTGCCTCGCCTTCGACGGCAGCGGCAGCCACCACAGCGCGCAGTTCACCGCCGCCGCCCGGCGGGCGCTGACCACCCACCGCTCGGTCGTGCTCACCGCCGGCGACCTGCCCTGCGACCGGGTCGACTGCGTGGTGCGCGGCGCGGTCGTGGCGCCGCTGGCCGGCCCCGACGGCCGTGCCACCGCCGCGCTGGTCGCGATCGCCGACGACCAGCCGGTGCCCGGGCTCGTGCAGGCCACCGCCGAGGCCGCCCGCTGGGCCGGGTCACAGATCGCGCTGGCCGAGCTCGACTCGTCCCGCGAGCGGCTGGCCCGCGCCGAGGTGCGTGCCCTCCGAGCCCAGATCAGCCCGCATTTCATCTACAACGCGCTCACCGCGATCGCGTCGTTCGTGCGTACCGACCCCGAGCGGGCCCGCGAGCTGATCCTCGAGTTCGCCGAGTTCACCCGCTACTCGTTCCGGGCGCACGGCGAGTTCACGACGCTCGCCGAGGAACTGCGCTCGATCGACCGCTACCTGACCATCGAGCGGGCCCGCTTCGGCGACCGCCTCCAGGTACGCCTGCAGATCGCGCCCGAGGTGCTGCCGGTCGGACTGCCCTTTCTGTGCCTGCAGCCGCTCGTGGAGAACGCCGTACGCCACGGACTGTCCCGCAAGCCGGGCGTCGGTATGGTGAGCATCGAAGCTCGTGACGCGGGCGCCGAATGCCACATCACGGTCGAGGACGACGGCGTCGGGATGGACCCGGCGGTCTTCGCGCCCGGCCTGCCGGAAACCGACGACGGCCAGCACGTCGGCCTCACCAACGTGGACGAGCGGTTGCGCTCGGTCTTCGGCGACCACTTCGGGCTCGTGGTGGAAACCGCGCCCGGCGCGGGTACGAAGGTGAGCATGCGGGTGCCGAAATTCCATCCGGGGGTACGAGCGTGAGCCTGGTTGTCCTGGCTGTGGACGACGAGCCGCCCGCGCTCGACGAGCTGGCCTACCTGCTGAACGCGGACGTGCGGGTCGCGCACGTGCACCGGGCGGGCGACGCCACCGAGGCGCTGCGGGTGCTGCGCGACACCGAGGTGGACGCGGTGTTCCTGGACATCCGCATGCCGGGCCTGGACGGGATGGAGCTGGCCCGCATCCTGCGGCGCTTCGCCCGGCCGCCGGCGATCGTCTTCGTGACGGCGTACGACGACGGCGCGGTCGACGCGTTCGACCTCGGCGTGACCGACTACGTGCGCAAGCCCGTGCGGGCCGAGCGGCTCGGCGAGTCCCTGCGCCGGGTGGCCGGCTCGCGTCCGGTGCCGACGACGGCGCCCGCTGCCCCGATGGACGAGCCGGCGATCCCGGTCGAGCTGGCCGGGACGACGCGGATGCTGCCGCGCTCATCGGTTCGGTGGGTGGAGGCGCAGGGAGATTACGCCCGCCTGCACACTTCCGACGCCTCACACCTCGTGCGGGTCTCCCTGGCGACGCTGGCCGATCGGTGGGCGGATGCCGGGTTCGTCCGCATTCACCGGTCCTATCTGGTGCAGATCCGGCTGATCGCCGAGCTGCGCCTGACCGGCTCGGGCTATGTGGTGGCCGTTGATGGCGTCGAGCTGCCGGTTAGCAGGCGGCACACCAGGGAGCTCAAGGACAAGCTCATCAGAGCCGCCAAACACGACTGGACCCGCTGAGGCCGACCGCGCGCATGCCGTTGACTTTAGAGTCGCCGGGGCACCTAGCTGGGGTTCGCCTCGGTGTGATCGCCGACAACGGGCTGAACTCTGCCGTGTGGAGCACCAGCCTGCACTTCACGCGGCCGGGAGCTCAGACGGTCACGGCGCGAGCGGTCGACGCGGCCGGGAACAGGTCGGCGCTGAGCAACGCCGACGTGATTACGGCGTACGGCTGCTGAAGGAACGCGTCAGCGACCGCGGGCCCGGTTGACGCGGGCGCCCCGCAGTGGCCGTACGCGTGGATGCGGGTTTCTTGGCTCGGGCAGGCGGCCCCAACCCGGGCGATCGGGCTGGCCGGTGGTCAGCGCGCCGGCAGCAAGCAGGGCCATGCCGTGGGCGCGAAGGTGCATCTTCACGTCAAGATCTCCCCGTAGATATTGAACGAGCGAGGACGCTACCGGATCTGCGCCGCCTTCGTGGGGGTGTCGGCCGTCACGTACGTCCACAGCGTTGTCCACAGGCCCGCAGGTTTCTCCACAGGGTTATCCACAGGCTGCCCTCCGAAGGAGGCATCTCCACAGGTCGTTCACAAACTCACCGCCCTGTCTGCACGGGTGATCTCTAGGCTCCTCGACCGAAGGCCAGGCCGGTGAGCCACGGGGGCGCACCGGCGGCCTTGCCCACGCCCGGTTAGATGCTGGTGGGGGCGAACCGGGAGGTGGCGGCGTGGACACAGCGCAGCGGCGGGTGCTCGTCGTGGAGGACGAGCGGACCATCGCCGACGCCGTGACGGCTCGGCTGCGGGCCGAAGGGTTCGCGGTGGAGGTGGCCGTGGACGGGCCGTCGGCGGTGGACGCCGCGCGCCGGGTGCAGCCGGACGCGATCGTGCTCGACGTGATGCTTCCCGGGTTCGACGGGCTCGAGGTGTGCCGCCGCATCCAGGCCGAGCGGCCGGTGCCGATCCTCATGCTCACCGCCCGCGACGACGAGACCGACCTGCTGGTGGGGCTGGCGGTCGGGGCCGACGACTACATGGCCAAGCCGTTCTCGATGCGGGAGCTCGCGGCCCGGGTGCACGCGCTGCTGCGGCGGGCGGCCAAGAGCGCGCCGGCGCCGGCCGCGCCGCCGACGCTGCGGTTCGGCGACCTCGAGATCAACCAGGCCGAGCGGCGGGTGCTGCGCGGCGGGGTCGAGGCGCACCTGACGCCGACCGAGTTCGACCTGCTCGTCCATCTGGCGGCGCATCCGCGTACGGTGCTGCCGCGGGAGCGGCTGCTCGCCGACGTGTGGGGGTGGGCGGACGCGTCCGGCACCCGGACGGTGGACAGCCACATCAAGGGGCTACGCCGTAAGCTCGGGCCCGATCTGATCCGCACGGTGCACGGCGTCGGCTATGCCCTGGAGGTGGAGCGATGATCCGGCTGCCGCTGCCCCGGCCGCTCGATCCGGTGCGGTCCATCAAAATCAAGATCGGCATGATCCTGATCGGGGCGGGCGCGGCCGGGATGGCCTGGTTCACGCTCTGGCTCGGCTGGTTCCCGCTCTGGACGTCCGTCACCGCGATCGTCGTCGCGCTGACCACGCTGCAGTTCCTCGCGCACGGCATGACCTCGCCGCTGCGCGAGATGACCACGGCGGCGCGGGCGATGGCGCGCGGCGACTACAGCCGGCGGGTGCGGGCCACCTCGCAGGACGAGGTGGGCCAGCTGGCCGAGGCGTTCAACCAGATGGCGGCCGACCTGCAGGCGGCCGACCGGCAGCGGCGCGAGCTGATCGCGAACGTCTCGCATGAATTGCGTACGCCGATCACGGCGCTGCAGGGGCTGCTGGAGAACATCGTCGACGGGGTGGCCAGCGCCGAACCCGAGATGATGCAGACCGCGCTCACCCAGACCGAGCGTCTCGGCCGCCTGGTCACCGAGCTGCTCGACCTGTCGCGGGTGGAGGCGGGGGTGGCGCGGCTGGCCCGCAACCCGATCGACGTGCCCGCCTTCCTCGACGACGTGGTCGCGGAGGCCCGGGTCAACGCGGCCGGCGCCGGCCGCGAGGTGCACTTCGAGATCAACGCGCCGGCCGTGGTCGTGCCCGGCGACCGGGAGCGGCTGCATCAGGTCTTCGCGAACCTGCTGGACAACGCGGTCCGGCACAGCCCGCCCGGCGGAACCGTGCTGGTGCGCGCCGAGCGTCGCGACGACCACCTGCTGCTCGCGGTCGCCGACGACGGGGTCGGCATTCCGCCGGCCGAGCGCGACCGTGTCTTCGAGCGGTTCACCCGTGGCGAGCGCTCGGCCAGCGGCGGCACCGGGCTGGGGCTGGCGATCGCCCGCTGGGTGGTCCAGCTGCACCGCGGCACGATCGCCGTGGTCGACCCGGACCGCGACCGCCGCGGCTGCCACATCCACGTGACGCTGCCACTTCAGGCCGCCTGATCTAAAAACCTGTCCGAAGCAGGCTTTTCGTACCCCTCTATGCCCGGAATATGGAGATATCTACCTATGGAAAATCCCAAGATCCAGGCGTACGGCCGACCAGCCGGGCCGGGCACGCTGGCGCCGCCTCCTCAACGGCCGCCCGGCCAGCCGTTGAATGTGCACGGGCCGTGGCCGTCCCTCGCGCCCTGGGGACGCTACTGGTCGGGGGCCAGCCGCCCGGCCGGCGCGGTCACCGCCGTCGCCATCGCGGCCGCCGGCGTGGTCGCCGCGGTCAGCCTGCCGCTCGACCGGGCCGGTGTCGGCTGGCTCGTCACCGCGCTGGCCGGCACGGTCGCGCTGATCGTGGCCGGCGCCGTGCCGGTCCGGCCGCTCCCGGGCGCGCCGGCCCCGCTGGTCGTCCGCCCGCCGATGCGCCTCGGCGCCGACGCGTACGCGTGGGGCGCCGCCACCGTGGCCCTGCTCGGGGTCGGCACCGTCCGCGCGGCCGGATGGCTGTTCCTGCTCTGCCTCGCGACCGCGACGCTGACCGGCGCGCTCGCCCTCACCGGCGGGCGCTCGATGCGCAGCATCGCGGTCGGCTACACGATGCCGGTCTTCGCCGCGTTCCGCTCGCTGTCCTGGCTGGCTCGCGGCACCGCCCGTCTGCGCAAGCCGGCCGAGTCCGCCGCGAACGTGCGGGTGGCGGCCACCGTCGCGGTCTCGATCGCGCTGCTCGTTGTCTTCGGCGCGCTGTTCGCCTCGGCCGACGCCGCCTTCGCCCAGGCGATCGGCAGCCTCGCGCCGCGGATCAGCGCTCCCACCGTGTCCCGCTGGATCCTCGTCTTCGCCGTGGCGGTGTTCGCGCTCGGCGGCGCGGCGTTCCTGCACGCCGGGCCGCCCAACTTGTCCGATCTGGACGCTGCCGAGGCCCGCAAGGTCCGGCGCTTCGAATGGGCGTTCCCGCTCGGCCTGCTCGTAATGCTCTTCGCCGGCTTCGTCGCGGTGCAGCTCGCCGTGCTGTTCGGCGGCAACCGGCACGTCCTGGAGACCGACGGGCTCACGTACGCGGAATATGCCCGCAGCGGCTTCTGGCAGCTCTCCGTCGTCACCGCGCTCACCCTCGCCGTGCTGGCCGGCGCGGCCCGCTGGGCGCCGCGCACCGCACCCGCCGACCGCACGCTGATCCGGGTGGTCCTCGGGGCGCTCGCGGTCCTCACCCTGATCATCGTGGGCTCGGCGCTGCACCGGATGTACCTGTACGCCGACACGTACGGCCTCACCCGGCTGCGGTTGCTGGTGGCCTGCTGCGAAGCCTGGTTCGGGCTGGTCCTGCTGCTGGTGCTGGCCGCCGGCGTACGGATGAAAGGTCTTTGGTTGCCGAGGGTCGCCATCGCCGCGGGGGTGCTGGCGCTGCTCGGTCTGGCCGCCGCGAACCCGGACCGGGTGATCGCCGAGCACAACATCAAGCAGAGCCGGACGGTCGACCTCCTCTACCTGGGCAACCTCTCGCCGGACGCGGCGCCGGGGCTGGACGGCCTCGACCCGCAACGACGGGCCTGCGTGCTCGGCCGGATGAGCTTCGCGCTCCGCACGCACCCGGACGACTGGCGCGACTGGAACCTGGGACGCGAGCGAGCGCGCGAGATCATCGCGGCGGATCCGCAAGCCAATAAAGCGGGTGCCTCGACCAACTGCCGGCCCTAGATTGCGTCGGGTGGACCTTGCGCATCTCGGCACCCCGATCGGTCCGATGGTCCGTGTCCACGGCGGGTTCGCCAACCGGATGTATCGGCTCGACACCGACCAGGGGTCGTTCGCGGTGAAGGAGTTGAACCTGCTCGATCGCCGCTCGGCCTACCGCGCTTCGGACGTGTTCAGGTTCGAGCGGGCGGCCTTCGCCGCCGGCATCCCGATGCCGGAGCCGATCTCGGCCGACCGGGACACGCTCGTTCACCGGTGGGTCGAGGGCGAGAAGGTGCCCGAAGCACCCGTGTCGCCGGCGTACGCGTTCGAGATCGGTGAGATTCTTGCCCGCATCCATGCGCTCGACGTCACGGGGACTGACGTCTCGGCCGACGAACCGGCGTCGCGGGACTGGGCCGAGCTCGCCGAACGTTCACGCGCGACCGGACAGCCGTGGGCCGGCGAGCTCACCGCCCAGGTCGAGACTTTGCTCGCGATCGCCGAGTTCGTCGACACCTGCGAGCGGCCGGGGCCGGTCGTGCTGACCCACCGGGACATCCAGCCGTGGAACCTGCTCGCGCGGTCGGGTCGGCCGGTCGTGCTCGACTGGGAGCTCTCGGGGATGCTCGATTTGTCCGGTGAGCTCGGCTCGACCGCGTTGAGCCTGGCCAAGGGGCCCGGTTTCGACGACATCCGGCCTGCCATCTTCCGGTCGGTGCTCGACGGCTATGTCGCAGCGGGAGGGGCGCTGCCGGCGTGGGGGCCGAGCTGGTTCGTGTTTTTGATCGGGGGCTGGCTGGGGCACGTGAGGTGGAACATCCTGCGCTGCCTGGCCGGTGTCGAGGCCGGTGCTGGGCCTGAGCTCGCGTTGTCGCAGGAGTCCGCGCGCAACGGGGTGCGCGGGCTGCCCGAGCTGTTTCGTCGGCTTCCCGAGCTCGAGGGGCTGCTCGGATAACAGCGACCGGCTCCTGCGCCGGGGCGCGGCGCGAACGCGCGTTCCGATCTCGCCCACCAGCTTCGAACCGTCCTCTAAGTGGTTGGCTCGATGCGGTCCGACGGATGAGTTGAAGACGCGCTCTGCGCGGCCGAGTTGCGCGCCGTCGAGAGTGCGGCACCCACCCGATACGGCCGAGAGGTCATCGTCGCCGCACGCCAGGCCGGCCTACCCGTGGCAGAAGTCAGGAACGACTCGGCCGGCGCGGTGACTGCTTGTGTCACCACCCACCGACTCGCCCCCTACATCTCGTCAATCGTCGGCCGCGCACACGCCAACCCAAGCCGGATGAGACCCAACCCCGAGCCGATCTTGCGAACCGTACAAGCTCGTGAAATCGCGCCGGCCCGCGGTGCTCGTCGGCGACTCTCAGTCAGACATCTAGGGCGGTGCCGCCGCCGGCATCCGAGCGATCGGGTACGCCAACCGGCCGGCCAAGGTCGGAGCACTACGGCAAGAGGGAGCCGACGTGGTGATCGGCGGCACGGCCCTACTCGCCGACGCATTGATCGAGAGGACAAGCGACTGAGCCGGCCACCCGCCTCTACGATTTGCCAGGTGAGTCCCGGACGAGCACACCGACACCCGCCAGCGTCTCGGTAATCCCCTTGATCCTCAGCACCTGGGATCGCACGGCGCGACAACGCAGGCCCGATCCCAACGTTCGTGCAGGTCAGTGTCTTGTAGCGGCCGGTATTGAAAACCGGTACGGGAAACTCATCGTGGGTTCGAATCCCACGCCCTCCGCTCGATTACGAGCAGTGAAGACTCCCGCTGACTGCGCGAACGCAGGCCTGCGGGGTCACCGGTCATTCAACTCGATCTCGCGCGCGAGTGGGCCTTCTCCGGCGGTGGACGTCTTGTCGCAGGTCTAGCGCCGCGGCTTCCGTAGCTTGGCCAACTCCTTGACGGTGTGGGAGTGGTGATTCTGGCCGTCAATGAGCTCGACAGGCGGTGAAACCTCGACGTGCGACGGCAGCGCGAACAGCACGCCGAGATCGCCGTCATCGATCGCCACATTGTTGAGGCTGAGGTCTCGCAGGCTTGGCAACCGACGCAGTGGGTGCAGCGACCGTATGGTCCCCGCGTTGATCAGCCGAAGGCTTCGCAGGTGCCGCATGGCCGTCAGGTCGTCGAGGTTCAGGTCGTTGTCCGGCGGGAGGCGTCGGGGGCCGCTCAGCAGGATCCGTTCCAGAGCGGTCAGCGTCCGGAGCGGTGTCAGCGTCGGCAGCCGGTAATCGAGCACCTCAAGCTCTCGTAACGTCGGGCATTGTTCGATTCCGTCCAACGCGAGCCGGCCGGGCCGGCCATCGAGCCGTAACGACTCCAGCGCCGGCTTGGTGCCTAGGAAGGTCAGGTCGGCGCCTTGCCAGCCGGCTATGACCAGCCGCTGCAGGCCGATCAAATCCTGCATGCTCCCCAGGTCTTTGCGGGCGGTCACGCCGAGGAACTCGAGGTGGTGCAGCTGGTCGACCGCCAGCGGCACCTTCGACCGGGTCAACAGCGTGAGGCTTTCCAGCGATCCGATCTGGTTCACCGCGGAATCGTCGGCCACTTTCCCGTGGACGCTGAGATATCGCAAGCCCGGTAGGGAAAGGGCGAAATCCAGGGAGGCGTGCGTTGTCCCGCGCGGGATGCGGTAGTTGACGCCCTCATATCCACCGGCGATGTATCGCCGCGCGGCATCATCGGACCACGCGCCGTCCATGTCCGGTGTCCAGTGCAGCGTTCGATAGTGCCGGTGATCTTTCCCGCCCACAAGGTGACGGTAGCGACTTGACATCCCGGCCAGGGTCGGAAGACTCCGGACATGGGTGGGGACGGGTCGCCGGAGCGTACGCGGGTGGTGCTGGGGGAGATCGCCGCCCGGCGCCGGCCCACCGACCGCACGCGGGCCGACCTCGCGGAGCAGACGCCCGTCGGTGAGGCGCTGGTCAAAGGGCTGGTCCGTGCTCAGCTCGCGCTCGCCCTGCGCCTCGCGCTGGTGGTGGTCACGGGGCTGGGTGCGCTGCCGCTGCTGTTCGTGGCCGCGCCGGGGGTCGCGTCGGTGAAGGTTCTCGGGGTCAACCTTCCGTGGGTGCTGCTCGGGGTGCTGTCGTTTCCGTTCCTGGTCGGGGTGGGCTGGGCCTACGTGCGCTGGGCGGAACGTAACGAGCAGGACTTCATCGCGCTGATCCGGAAACCCGAGCAGTGAACCCGTACGTCGTCCCGGGCCTCGTTCTCGTGGTGTTGGTGACCGTCGGCATCGGTGCCTACGGACTGCGGTTCGCCCGCACCACCTCGGACTTCCTGGTCGCCTCGCGCTCGGTGAGCCCGTCCTGGAACGCGGCCGCGATCAGCGGCGAGTATCTGTCGGCGGCGTCGTTCCTGGGTGTGGCCGGTCTGATCCTGCGCTACGGCGTCGACGTGCTCTGGTACCCGGTGGGGTTCGCGGCCGGATATCTGGCGTTGCTGCTGTTCGTGGCCGCGCCGCTGCGCCGGTCGGGCGCGTTCACTTTGCCCGACTTCTGCCAGGTGCGGCTGCGCTCCACCCTCCTGCGGCGGCTGGCCAGCATCTTCGTCGTCTTCATCGGCTGCCTCTACCTGGTGCCGCAGCTGCAGGGAGCGGGGCTCACCTTCACGACGGTCACCGGCGGCTCGTACGTGTGGGGTGCGCTGCTGGTCGGCGCGGTCGTCACCGCGAACGTGGCGCTGGGCGGGATGCGGGCGATCACGTTCGTGCAGGCGTTCCAGTACTGGCTCAAGTTGACCGCCCTGGCCGTACCCGTCATCTTTTTGGCCCTGCAGTGGCAGTCGGACGGACGCCCGGCTGTCAACCCACCTGCCGGCGCCGTTTTTCCGGCCGCGACCGCGGTCGTCGTGGAGCAGGACGCGGTGATCGACGGCGTCGAGGTGCACAAGGGCGAGGAGCTGCACTTCGACCAGGGCGATCCGGTGCCGCGGGTCAGCACCGTCGACGCGCATTTCGGGCCGGAGTGGCTGCTGCCGGGCGGCGACCGGAGCCTGTTCGCCACCTATTCGCTGATCCTCGCGACGTTCCTCGGCACGATGGGGTTGCCGCACGTGCTGGTGCGTTTCTATACCAACCCCGACGGCGCCTCGGCGCGAAGAACCACGCTCGTCGTGCTCGCGCTGGTGGGCCTCTTTTATTTACTTCCGACGCTGTACGGGGTGCTCGGCCGGGTCTACACACCGCAGTTGCTGATGACCGGGCACACCGACGCGGTCGTGCTCACGTTGCCCGAGGCGGCGCTGGGCGGCGGGCATCTCGGACGGCTGCTGGGCGCGCTGGTCACCGCGGGCGCGCTCGCCGCCTTCCTCTCCACCTCGTCGGGGCTGCTCACCAGCGTGGCCGGGGTGGTCTTCACCGACGTGCTGCGGGCCGGGCGCGGCGGTTCGGTGCGCGACTTCCGGCTGGCGACGCTGCTGGCCGCGATCGTGCCGGTCACGCTGTCGCTGTATGTCTCCAACATGGACGTTTCCCGGGTGGTAGGGCTGGCGTTCGCGGTGGCGGCGTCGAGCTTCTGCCCGCTGCTGGTGCTGGGGATCTGGTGGCGCGGGCTGACCGACCTGGGTGCGGCCGCTGGCATCCTGATCGGCGGCGGCGCGTCGATGGCGGCCGTGCTGATCACCGTGCTCGGGCCGCCGCTGAGCGGATGGCCGGCCCAGTTGATCGGGCAGCCGGCGGCCTGGACGGTGCCGCTGGCCTTCTTCGTGATGGTTATCGGGTCGCTCCTGACCAGCCGCCGCGTGCCCCACGACGTGGGCGCGACCATGCTGCGGCTGCACGCTCCGGAGTCGTTGCGCATTTAAGGATGTTTAAGGTCAACCCCCGATCCTTCGCGTACGGGTACCGCGTACTTCTCGGCAGCCACCGAGCAAAGGAGCGGGTTGATGAAGCGGTACCGGCGGAACAACATGTCCGGGCGTACGCGGAAGCTGCTGATCGGCGGGGTCGCGCTGGCGATCGCCGGTGGGGGCATCGCGATCGGCACCGGCGTGAGCAGCGCCGGCGAGAACTGTGTCGGCCTCGACCAGGCCCTGCGGCAGAACCTGCAGTTCATCGCGGGGCAGCGGGCGAACCCGGACGCGCTCTCGGACGCGCGCATCGCGAACCGCCAGGCCGTGGTCGACCTGATCAACCAGCGCCGGGTCGTGGCGGGTTGCAACGCGAACGTGGCCGCCGAGGTGCCGGGCGCCGCAGCTCCGGCCGCGCCCGCCAAGCCGCCCGCCAAGCCGCCGGCGAACACTGCGCCCGCCAACAACGGCGGAAATGCTGGCGCGGGCGAGGTCGTCTGCAAAGGCTCGACCGTCACGCTCTCCGGTGAGGCCGGCGCGCCCTTCGCGTCCAGCGGCACGTTCCCGATCGGCACCGTTCTGAAGGTGACGAACCTGGACAACAACAAGAGCATCACGGTGAAGGTGGCCACGCCGTCGGGCAGCTGCGTGCTGCTCAACAACGCGGCGTTCGAGCAGGTCCGCGAGCCGGGCAAGTTCCTGATCCGGCGCGCGGTCATCGAGCGGGTGGGCTGAGGGGGTTACCCGATCGGAGCCCGCCGGCTCCTCCCTGGCTGGCGGGTTTCCGTTACCTTCGGGACATGACGGTGCCGGGGCAACGCCAAGAAGAGCAGGTCGCGGCCATGTCGCTGCGGGGCCTGGTCAAGCGGTTCGACACCAAGCTCGCGGTCTCCGGCGTCAGCCTCGACGTGCCGGCCGGCTCCTTCTATGGGCTCCTCGGCCCTAATGGGGCCGGCAAGACCACGACGTTGTCCATGGCCGTCGGCCTCTTGCGGCCCGATGAGGGTCGCGCTTTCCTGCTCGGGTACGACGTTTGGGCCGATCCCGCGGCGGCGAAGGCTCGCCTCGGCGTTCTTCCCGATGGCGTACGCCTTTTCGACCGGCTCACCGGGCCCGAGCTGCTGGCCTATCACGGGCTGCTCCGCGGCATGGACGCGGCGACCGTCGACCAGCGCGCCCGCGAGCTGCTCGACGTGCTGGAGCTCGGCGTCGGCAACCGCACGCTGGTCGTCGACTATTCGGCCGGCATGAAGAAGAAGGTCGGCCTGGCCTGCGCGCTGCTGCACGGCCCGCGCCTGCTCGTGCTGGACGAACCGTTCGAGGCCGTCGACCCGGTCTCGGCCGCGCTGATCCGCGACATCCTGCAGCGTTTCGTCGCCGGCGGCGGCACGGTCGTCTTCTCCAGCCATGTGATGGAGGTGGTCGAGCGCCTCTGCGACCACGTGGCGATCCTCTCCGACGGCGTGCTCCGGCTGAACGGCACGCTCGCCGAGGTGCGCGGCGACCGCTCGCTCGAAGAGGTGTTCGTGCAAGTCGTCGGCGGCCGGGTCGCCACCGGCTCCGAGCTGGCGTGGCTGTGACCAGCCCTCCCGGCATCTCGGCCTTCGTCCGACTGAAGTTGCGGCTGATCGCGAACGGGCTGCGCGGCCGCCCGGCGCGTGTCGCGATGTTCGTGGTCGGCGTCTTGTTCTCCGGCTTCTTCGCGATCACCGGGTACGCGATCTTCGCCATTCCCGGTGTAGCCGACGACGCGCACGCGGCCGGCATCCTGCTGCCCCTCGGCGGCGCGGCCATCGTGCTGGGCTGGCTGTTCCTGCCGCTGGTCTTCTTCGGCGTCGACGAGTCGCTCGACCCGGCCCGCTTCGCGCTGCTCCCGCTGCGCCGCCGCACGCTGATCAAAGGTTTGTTCGCGGCCGCGCTCACCGGCCTGCCCGCGGTGGCCACGCTCGTCGCCACCGCCGGCATGGTGCAGACCGCGGCCCGGCTGGGCGGCCCGTTCGCGGCTCTGGGCCAGCTCGCCGGCATCGTCTGCGGACTGCTGCTGTGCGTCGCCGTGAGCCGGTCGGTCACCAGCGCGTTCGCCACGGCGCTGCGCTCGCGCCGGTCACGTGACCTGGCCGCGATCGCGCTCGCCCTGCTCGCGGCCGCGATCGGTCCGCTGCAGTTGGTGGTGCTCGCCGGCGCCCAACGCGCGGACTGGGACACCGTGGCGACAGTCGCGGATGTGATCGGTTGGACACCGCTCGGTTCCCCGTACACGATCGGTTTGGAAATCGCCGCGGGGCGTGCGTGGATCGCCCCGCTGAAGTTGCTGATAGCCCTCGCCGCCGTCTGCGGCCTGCTCTGGTGGTGGAGCAGGACCCTCGAGAACGCCATGCTCGGCACGGCGGCCGAGGGCGGACGGCGAGCCACCGGCGCCGACCGCGCGCCCGTCGATCTGCTGCTGTTCCGGCGGCTGCCGCGCTCCCGGTTCGGTGCGCTGGTGTCCCGCGAGGTGCGGTACTGGTGGCGCGAGACACGGCGGCGCGCCAGCCTGATCACCTTCTCGATGGCGGCGCTGTTCCTGCCGGTGAGCCTCACGATCAGCTCGGGCTCGCCGAGCAGCATGGTCATTTTCGTCGGCGGGCTGGCCGCCCTGGCTCTGGCCAACCAGTTCGGCTTCGACGGCAGCGCCTACGCCGCGAACATCACCGCCGGCGTCCCCGGCCGCGTCGAGATCAACTCACGCGCCACGGCCCACGCGATCTACACGGTCCCGCTGCTCGTGCTGGTAGCAGTGCTGGTGGGCCTGCTGTCCGCTTCGCCTTTTAACATTCCTGCGACCTTCGGACTGCTGATCGCCGCCTATGGAGTCGGACTTGGCCTGGTGCTACCGGTTTCGGTGCGGGCCGCGTACGACTTCCCGCAGTCGACAAATCCGTTCGCCATGTCGTCGGGCGGCGGGCCGGCGAAGGGGCTGCTCGCCTTCGGCGTGCTGATCGGCTCGGTGGTGGTCAGCCTGCCGCTGCAGATCGTGGCGCTGGTGCTCGGGCCGGTGTGGCTGTGGATCGGGCTGCCGGTGGGGATCGCGTACGGCTTCGCGGCCTATCTGATCGGGTCGGGGGTCGCGGCGGACCTGCTGGACAGGCGGGGGCCGGAGTTGCTCGCCGCGGTGACGCCTCAGCGCTGACCCTTGGTCATGTCGAGGATGCAGATCGGGTTGCCGAAGGGATCCTCGAGAACCGCGCACCAGCCGATGGCAATCTCGAACGGCGCCTTCCTTACCGTGTGCCGCCAGGTTTTCAGCGCGGCGCGGACGTCGTCGACGAGGTAGTGGACTTCGTACTCGAGGTCGGTGGTGTGCAGGACGATCTCGGCGTCGGTCTCCGGCATCGCCAGACCCGCCGACGTCTCGTCCCGCCAGATCTCCGAGAGGCCGAGCGTTCCGGTGTAGAACGCGACCCCCGCCTCCAGGTCGTCGACCCGGACCATGACGCAGTCAACCTTCCGCAACATGATCCGGTATTCTCCACCGTCGATCACAGACAACGGGGAGATTCGATGGTATTTCGCTTGATCGGCGCGACCCTGCTCGCGGCCAGTGCCTTGACGATTCCGACCGCCGCCCACGCCGCCGAGGCTGGTTCGGGCCTGGTGCCGCTGGTCGAGCGCGAAGCCGACGGCAAGACCGTCGTCTACCCCGCCCGCCAGGGCGAGACGGTCCCGATCGTGCTCGGCGTCAAGAACACCGGCGCGGAGGCGCTCAAGGGCATCGTGGTGAACGTCCGCGTCCTCAACGAGGTGGACCTGCCCAAGGAGTTCACCAACTGCGTGTACTACGTGGACTCCAACCTGCGGGGCGCGTGGTGCTCGATCGACGCCGAGGTCGCGGCGGGCGGGACGTACAAGCTTTCGCCGTTCCGCGTCACGGTGTCCACCAAGGCCGAGAAGATCTCGGCGGCGGTCATCTTCCAGTGGGCCACCCTCGAGTACGCCGAGTCGAAGGGCGGGATCGAGGCCCTGGCCAAGGCGGACAGCGGCAAGGGGACCACGCCGGCGGCCGGGGCCGGGGAGAAGCTCGGCCTCGCGACGGCGGAGCTGCCGGTGCCGGCCGAGCCGGCGGGCGTCGGGTTCGCGTACCTGAAGCTGGTGACCCCGCCGACGACCCCACCGACCGCTGTTCCCACTACCTCGCCGGCTGCCACTGCGTCTTCTTCTGCAACGGCGGCGCCGACGGTCACAGCGACCGAGGCCGGTGGCGGCGGCGGTGGGCTGCCCGTGACCGGCAGTAAGACCGCTGCGGTGGCCGGGATCGGCGCGCTGTTGCTGGTCGCGGGCGCCGTGGGTGTGCTTCTCGTGCGGCGCCGTCGCACGCGTTTCGTCGCCTGACCCTTCTTTCCTGTTGCGGGCCGCTTCCTTGCTTCGTGCGGAGGCGGCCCTTACAGGTCTTTGGCCATGTTGCGGCCCGTCTCGGTGAATCCCAGCTGCTCGTAGAGGGCTCGCGCCCCGGCGTTGTGAGCGAAGACGTGCAGACCGATTCTGGTCAGCGCGTTGTCGTGGCACCAGCGCTCGGCGGCCAGCATGATCGCGCGGCCGTAGCCCTGGCGGCGCAGGTCGGCTTCGACAGCCACGTTGTAGACGAACGCGGTGCCCTGGGTGACCTTGACCCAGAGGAATCCGACCCGGCGATCGCCGTCGTAGGCGTACCAGAAATGGTGGTCAGGGGTGGCAAATTCGTCGGGAAGCAGCTGCGCATAGGTGTCGGCGGCGGTGCGAGCAGCCTCCTCGGCCGACCGCCCTGACTTGGTGAGGCTCTGCGCGTAATGCGCTTCGGCTGCGACCCGCCACGGCTAGTACTCGTCCTGGGTCATCGGTTCCAGCCGCACGTCGGTCATGACCACCAACCTATCGAGCAGCGGCGGCTCGGTAGCGCGCCCACTTCGTACGTGCTGCACGCCGAAGACAACCCGATCAGCCAGGCGGTCTCGGCATGGTCGCCCGTGGACATCCGCTTACATGGCGATCGGCCCAGTCAATGCGGTCGCCACTTCAACCGGTTGTGGACTTACGATCATGACTTTTCTGTGGGCAGGATGACCCCTGCGCCGAAAGCATTGACGCTCGGCGACATGAAGGGCGGCCGAGGCATGTTGGTCTGGTATGTAGCGCTAGGAATCATAATGGCGCTGACCGCCTGGCTTGTTAACCGGCTCACGCACCATTCCTGGTTCACGACTCCAAGAACGATAGCGCTCATCCTGGTCACGATCATAGCTGCGGCGTTCATGCAGAATCGGATCTCTACAGGAACTTCGGCGAAGGGCAGTGAGGTCTCTCCACGGCCTGAAAGCTCGGAAGGCTCCTCAGCCGTCCATGCGCCGGGCTCTCCGAAGACAACATCGCCGGCGAAGCCGGCCATGGTCACGCGAACGCTCGCGAGCTCGGACTCCAGCGGTTCGCTGGACGACGCCAACAGCATTCCGTACTTCGCCGGCTACGTCGAGTCCAACAGCCCTCAGGACGTCAACGGGGACAGCTTCGCCCAGAACTTGAATTTCCCACTTGTATGCTCGGACACCTCAGATAAATTCGTCGATTACAATCTGGGGCGCGACTACGAGACATTTACTGCCACCATCGGGCCGAGCGACATTTCTAAAAGCAAACGGTATAGTTTCGAAGTTTGGGTCGACAGCGAGCGTGTGTTCTCGAAGTCTCTTTCACACGGACAGTCGAAGAAGCTGAATCTCTCGGTCCACAATGGCTTGAAGTTGCGACTCGCCGCTTGCTCTCTCGATGAAACTGTCATCATGGAGAGGGAGGGGGGCGGAATCTTTGGTGATCCACAAGTGCATGGATACGCCGACAAGGTTCCCGGAGGGCGGTAGTGAACCGCTGCCGCGGCAGCACCTGCATCGCCGGGCCCGCAAGCCCGATAGCCTAACGTCGACTCGTTGCCCCGCACCCTGTGCGACCGGCTACGGCACGAGCATCCCGGAGCCATCCACGAACCTGACCCTCAACACGTACAGGTCACCTGGATACATCATCTCCGCCACCGCGTATGACACCCGGCGCCTGCGTGTGCTCGCCGGCCATTCTCCGACCACATGACGCGCGACAACCGTCGACCGACTGCCCACTAGAACCTCGCCGAGTTGCGACGCCCCCTTCGGCTGCTCTTCAGGGTGGACCAGATGACAGGAGGCAGCGGCTACAACGCGGGATGAGGCCGCCGTCACCCAAGCACTTGCGACAGCCCGACGGTCTCCTCTGCAACAACGCGAGAGGCTCCTCTCGCGTGGCCTGCCCGCACCGGGGTAGGTCGCCCTCGACCGCCGGAGGGTTGGACCGGCAGCTCGACGAGACGGCCTGCCTCCGGCCAACGCAGATCGCCGCTGGCGAAAAACCGTACGACCTGCGGCACGCTGCAGTCTCGCTCTGGCTCAACGAGTGTGTACCGGCAACCCAGATCGCCGAGCGGGCGGGACACAGCGTTCACGTCGTGCTCAAGGTCTACGCGCGAAGTGCATCGAGGGGCAGGACGAGGCAGCGTGCCGTCGCATCGCCAGCGCTCTCGGCGGAATCGACGACCAGGGCTAACGTCGGGGCCTCGTGGTCGCATTATGGTCGCGTCGAGTGAGATCGAGCGGTCCACGACGAGATCGAGTGAGACTCGCGGCTGAGTGTTGATGACCCCCGCTGGCCTGCGTCCGCGCAGGTCGGCGGGGTTTTTGCTGCTTGTGATCGAGCGGAGGGCGTGGGATTCGAACCCACGATGAGTTTCCCCATACCGGTTTTCAAGACCGGCGCCATCGGCCACTAGGCGAGCCCTCCCGGTGGTGCGCTTCCAGTCTGCCAGACCGGATCACGGGGTTTGGCATCACCTCTTGACCGAAACTTGTATTAAGACCTTTAACAGGGGTCTGAGCTGCGCAAACGCGGCCCTCAGCGCAACTGTTGCTGCTTGACAAGGCATCGATGCGGGTGTTTATTGTTCAGCGTCCTTACCAATCCCGGCCAAGGCCCCCACCTACGGCAAGGGAGATCCCCGCATGTCCATCCCCAAAGTTCCCAAGAGATGGGTCGCGCTGTCGGCGTTGACCCTGGTCGGCGGCGTTCTGATCGCTCCGGCCGCGTATGCGGCGGGCGAATCCGTGAACGTGTACCTGACCACGACCAGCGACTCCGGCGGCCGGACCGTTACCCGCGGACTCCAGCAGCAGACGCCGGTCGCGTTCGCGAGCAGCAGCGGTAGCGCGAACCAGACGATCACCGTCAACGAGAACACGACCTACCAGCCGTTCGAGGGCGCCGGCGCGTCGATGACCGACACCGCCGCCTTCGATATCAAGGGCAGCGGTGCGCTTTCCGCGGCCACTCAGAACGACGTCATGACCAAGCTGTTCAGCAACAGTTCCGGCATCGGCGTCAGCGCGCTGCGCAACGTCATCGGCTCGTCCGACCTGGCGCAGAACAGCTACTCGTACGACAACACGTGCTGCGACGTGAACGACTTCTCGCTCTCGCGCGACGCCGACATCATGGCGCTCACCAAGCAGGCGTACGGATTGAATCCCTCGATGTTTGTCATGGCCTCGCCATGGTCGGCGCCGCCGTGGATGAAGGACAACAACACCTACAGCCAGGGTTTCCTGCAGTCGCAGTACTACGCCGCCTACGCCCAGTACTTCGTGAAGTACATCCAGGGGTATCAGGGGCAGGGCGTGCCGATCCGGTACGTGACCGAGCAGAACGAGCCGACCTGCTGCGCGGGCTATCCGTCGATGCAGTGGAACACCTCGGGACTCCAGTACTTCGCCAAGACGAATCTGCTGCCGGCTCTGCAAAGCGCGGGACTGAGCACCAAGCTGCTCGTCGGGGACTGGAACTTCGACACGTACGCGACATGGGTTGCGCCTTTGCTTGCCGACACCGCAATCCGTAACCATCCGAACTTCGGCGGCATCGCCTGGCACGACTATGGGGGCTCGCCGTCGACAGCGACCACGGTGCATAACCAGTACCCGTCGGTGAACGCCTATATGACCGAGCACTCCGGCGGCACGTGGGTGGGCAATCAGCAAGCCGAAGACATGGGCGACCTCATCGACTACTTCCGCAACTGGGGTCGTAGCTGGACCAAATGGTCGCTGGCCGTGGACGAGGCGATGGGTCCGCACAACGGCGGCTGCGGCACCTGCACCGGCCTGGTCACCGTGCACCGCAACGACGGCCGGCGCGGGCAAGTCGACTACACGGTCGAGTACTACACGATGGGTCACCTCACCAAATTCGTGAAACCCGGCGCCGTACGGATCGACTCCAGCGCCAATTCGACGGTGCCGAATGTCGCGTTCAAGAACAGCGACGGCTCCAAGGCGCTGATCGCCTACAACACGAGCGGCTCGACCCAGTCGGTCAAGGTGAACTGGGGTGGGCAGTCCTTTACCTACTCGCTCCCGACCAAGACCAGCGCCACCTTCACGTGGAGCGGCTCGCCAAGCGGCGGCGGCGGAACCGGCGACAAAACGGGCACGATCACCGGTCTCGGCGGCAAGTGTCTCGACGTCACCAACGGCTCGACCGCCAACGGCAACCAGCCCCAGCTGTGGGACTGCACCTCGGGCAACGCCAACCAGCAGTGGACGATCGGCGCCGACGGCACCGTCCGCGGCCTCGGCAAGTGCCTCGACGTCGCGAACAACTCCACCTCGGACGGTGGGGCCGTGCACCTGTGGGACTGCATCTCGACGGTCGCCACGCAGAAGTGGACCGCCTCCGGCGGCACTCTGATCAACTCCGCGTCCGGCAAGTGCCTGGACGTCAAGGACAACAACACTGCCAACGGGGCGAAGCTGCAGATCTGGAGCTGCACCGGCGCCGCCAACCAGAGATGGACGGTCCCGGCATGAAGCGCCTTCTGGCTATCGCAACGGGGGTCGTGGTCGTCGCGACCATGGGTATCCTCGGCATCACGAACGCGTCGGCGGCCAGCGCCGGCGCCCTGGTGAGCTCGCTGAACAACAAGTGTCTCGACCTCACCAACGGCTCGACCGCGAACGGCAACCAGCCGCAGCTGTGGACCTGTTACTCAGGGTCGGCCAACCAGACCTGGACGCTGGCCGACAACGGCTCGGTGCAGATCCAGGGCAAGTGCCTGGACGTCGCGAACAACTCGGCGACGGACGGCGCGGTCGTGCACATGTGGGACTGTTTCGACACGGTGGCCACGCAGAAGTGGAGCCTGTCCGGCGGCTCGCTGATCAACTCGAACGGCAAGTGCCTGGACGTCAAGGACCGCAACACCGCGGACGGCGCGAAGCTGCAGCTGTGGTCCTGCTCCGGCGGCACCAACCAGAAGTGGACCTTCGGCGGGGGCTCGACGCCGCCCACGACCACGCCGCCTCCCTCTGGTGGTGGCCCGGGCATCAAGGCGGTCGCGCCGTACTACTACACCGGCTGGGGCAACCCGCCGAACCTGACCACGGTCACCCAGTCGACCGGGGTCAAGTGGTTCACGATGGCGTTCATGCTGAACAGCGGCAACTGCGACCCGAAGTGGGACGGCAGTCGCGCGCTGACCGGCGGGCAGGACCAGACCGCGATCAACACCATCCGGGCCAACGGCGGCGACGTGGTCATCTCCTTCGGCGGGGCGTCCGGGCCCTGGCTCGAGCACTACTGCTCGAGCGCGTCGGCGCTGGCCGCGGCCTATCAAAAGGTCATCAACGCGTACGGGTTGAAGGCCATCGACATCGACATCGAGGGCACCCCCTACAACACGCCGGCCGACCAGCAGAAGACGGTCGACGCGCTGAAGACCATCAAGGCCAACAACCCGGGCCTCACCATCTACATCACGCTCGGCAGCGGCACATCGGGGCCGGACGCCTCGCTGATCAACCGGGCGGCGGGAGCCGGTCTGGTGATCGACGGCTGGGGCATCATGACCTTCGACTGGGGCAACACGAGCGGCAACCAGGGTCAGCTGACCATCCAGGCGGCGGACGGGCTCAAGAACAGGCTCAAGACGGCGTACGGGTGGTCCGACGCGGACGCGTACCGGCACGTCGGCATCTCGTCGATGAACGGGATCACTGACGAGCACGCGACGGTCACGCTTGCGGACATGCAGGCCATTACCTCGTACGCCCAGCAGCACACGATCGCGCGTCTGACGTTCTGGTCGCTCAACCGGGACCGGCAGTGCCCGGCTGGATACCCGAACGACGACACCTGCAGCGGGGTGTCCCAGTCGGCGTACCAGTTCACGAAGATCATCGGCGCCTACAAGGGCTGATCTTCCCTGATCAGGGGGCTCGCGAGCAGCGGTGGGTGCTGCTCGCGGGCCTCCCTCGTTTTTGGGTCTCACCCGGCGGATTTTTGTCGTACCCCTCGGGCAAGCTAGTCCCATGCAGGCGATCGTGATCGAAGACAAGCGGCTGGTGCTGCGCGAGGTGCCCGACCCGGTGGCCGGCGAGGGCGAGGTGGTCGTCGACGTGACGGCGGCCGGGGTCAACCGGGCCGACGTGTCCCAGCGACAGGGCTTCTATCCACCTCCGCCCGGCGCCTCGGAGTTTCCGGGGCTCGAGTGCGCCGGCGTGATCAGCTCGGTCGGCCCCGGGGTGGCCGGGCACCATGTGGGTGCGCGGGTCGCGGCGCTGCTGGCCGGGGGTGGCTATGCGGAAAAGGTGGCGATCCCCGCGGGCCAGCTGCTGCCCGTGCCGACCGGCCTGTCCTTGCAGGAGTCGGCGGCGCTGCCCGAGGTCTCGTGCACGGTCTGGTCCAACATCGTGGACATCGCTCGCCTACGCAAAGGCGAGACGCTGCTGGTGCACGGCGGCGGTAGCGGCATCGGCACGTTCGCGATCCAGCTGGGCAAGGCGCTCGGCGCGACGGTAGTGGTCACGGCCCGCGCGTCGAAGCACGACCGGTTGCGCTCGCTCGGCGCCGACCACGTCATCGACTACACGACCGACGATTTCGTGGCGGCCACAAAGGACTTCACCGGCGGCCGCGGCGCCGACGTGGTGCTCGACATCATGGGCGCGAAATACCTGGCCCGCAACGTCGAGGTGCTCGCGCCGGACGGGCGGATCGCGGTGATCGGCATGCAGGGCGGCCGCAAGGGCGAGCTCGACCTCGGCATGCTGATGGGCAAGCGCGGGCGCATCTCGGCGACCGGGTTGCGGGCGCGGGCACTCGACGACAAGGCGCGCGTCGTGGCCGGCGTCCGCCGCGAGGTCTGGCCGCTGGTCGAGGCCGGCGCCATCAAGCCGATCATCCACACCACGCTGCCACTCGCGGCGGCGCAGGAGGCGCACGACCTGATGGAGTCGAGCGACCACCTGGGCAAGATCCTGCTGCTGCCGTGAGGCGAACGTAGCACTTTCGAGTGTACGGAGAGGGGGTTTATGCGGGGATAGGTCCGATATGCGGCGCGTCGACGCCCCGAAGCGCGGGCCGCCACCCAGCATGGTGCGGCGACCCGGGCCGCGGCCGGGGGCCCGGCGTCGCGCCATGCCGCCGATCCGGCCTAGGGAGCCCCGATGACCCACACGCCGCGCCCCACCGCCAAGCCCGGCCCCGGCTCGAGCGCGGCGGGTGGCGCCCGCCCAGGCCCTCACGCTGGTCTCGCGGTCGCTGCCGGCCCCGGCTCCGGCGACGGGCGTGGGTCGAGCGCGGCGGTTGACGGCGGGTCCGGCTCCGGCCGCGGGGGTGGGTTGGGCGCGGCGGTTGACTGCGGGTCCGGCTCCGGCCGCGGGGGTGGGTTGGGCGCGGCGGTTGACGGCGGGTCCGGCTCCGGCCGCGGGGGTGGGTTGGGCGCGGCGGTTGACGGTGGGTCCGGCTCCGGCCGCGGGGGTGGGTTGGGCGCGGCGGTTGACGGTGGGTCCGGCTTCGGCCGCCGGGGTGGGGTGGGTGCGGCGGTTGACGGCGAGGCTGGCGTCGGCCTGGGCCTGAGCGTGGTGGCCGATGGCTATGCGAGCCGCGGGCTGATGGGCGGCGCGGTGACGCGGAAGCCGGGGCGCTGGTTGTGGGTGGTTGCCGGCGGGCTGGCTGCTGTGGCGTTGGGGTTCGGGGCGGTGGCGGTTGTCGCGGGGATTGGCGCGAACGCGGTGGGTGGTGGGCGCGCGGGCTTGGACGGCGGTGCCCTGAGGGAAAGTCGCGTTGCCGAGCAATCGCGCGGTTTGAAAGCGGGTGCTGCGGGAGTGGGTGCTGCGAAGGGCCGGGCGGTGGGGGCGCGGAGTGAGGCGGTTCGCGTTTCGGAGGCTCGGGGCGCGGAAGGCCGGGCCGAGCGAGATCTGGGTGCGGGAGATCTGGGTGCGGGAGATCTGGGTGCGGGAGATCTGGGTGCGGGAGATCTAAGCGCTGGGGATCTGGGCGCTGGGGATCGGGGTGGGGATCTGACCTCGGGGGATCGGGGCGCGGAGTTTGCCGCTATTGAGCGGACGGGGGCCGATGGGGCGTTCATTGTGACCGTCGCCGGGGTGCGTTGTGCGGGGGTGCGCGAGCGGGGCCGGGGGCGGTTCTGCCTGGTCAACCTTGTTGTGGAGAACGCTGGGCGGGAGGCGCGACTGTTTGACGGCGGGGCTCAGCGCGCCGTCGGGAGTCGTGGGCGAGCCTATGCGGTCCTGAGGACTGGTGCGGGTAATTCGGGAGAAAGCGGGCCTGGGGCGGAAATTCCGGCGGGGGTTACGGTGCGGCGGGTGTTGCGGTTCGGCGTGCCTGTGCGGGAACGTCTTGTGGCGCTGATCGTGCACGAGTCTGCCGGGAGCCGGGGGGCGCGAGTCGCCCTTTCGTGAACGGGCTCGGCGGTGGCGACACGCCCGAAGTGGGTGGCAATTTTTTAATCGAGCGACGGCTATTTACAGCTCAAAACGCATTCCTTTCCGCGATGCGGCGAGGGTGATTGTGCGAATTCGCCCGCGAGGGAATCGGGTTGTGTGTTGGCATGGTCGACGGAAATGACGAGTTGTCCGGGTTCCCATTGCCGTCCATCGACGGGCGGTGCGGGCGCGACTGAACGTTATGCCGTGCTGATGGGATTCGCGCGAGTGCCCCGGGCCGATTTCGGAGGCAACGCTGCACCGTCCGTCCGCGTGCCGGGCGCTGACCGCCGGCGCCATCGCGCTGGCCGTCGTCACGCCGGCCCTAGATACCGCCGAGCAGGCCAATGCCGCCCTGCCGGCCACCCCGGTCACCAGTGAACCGGCCAGTCGGGCCGTCCAGCCCGACGGCGTCGCCCGACTCGACCCCGAGTCGGCCTTCGCCACCCGATCCCAGCTCGCCGAGCGCGCCTCCCGGGCGACGACACGAGCGAGGACCACGACACGAGCGAGGATGACGACAGGGGCGAGGACCACGAAAGGGACGAGGACCACGACAGGGGCGAGGGCCACGACAGGGGCGGGAACCGCAACACGGGCGGGGACCACTGGGCCTGCCCGCGTAGCCGGCCTCTCCAGGGCCGCCGGCCGTGCCGAGGGCCGTGCCCCCGCCGTACGGGATGGGGCGAAGCGTGACGCGCAGCGTCAGATGAGGCGGCTGATCAAGATCAAGAGAGCCCGTGTTGCCCGGATCGTCACCCGCCGCGCGACGCCGCGTGTCCAGCGCGTGATGCGGCTCGGGAACATGACCGCGGTGATCGCCTACGCCCGCTCGCAGGTCGGCAAGAGCTATGTCAGCGGCGGCGAAGGGCCGGGCGGATTCGACTGCTCCGGCTTCACCAAGAGCGCCTACGCCCGGATCGGCATCCGGCTGCCGCATTCCTCCAGCGCCCAGGCGGCCCGCGCCCGCCGCATCTCGCGCAGCGCGGCCCGGCCCGGCGATCTGGTCGTCGGCCCCGGGCACGTCGGCATCTACATGGGCCGCGGGATGATGATCGATGCGGGTAACCATCGCACCGGAGTCGTGTATCGCAAGCTCTATTCCGGGCTCCAGGTGGAGCGTCTGTAAATCCTTTGATCGATGCCGCGGCGGCCATGGACAATCGCGCCTATGATTGCCGATCAATGGCCGCTGTTCGGTCTCGTGCTGCGCACTCCCCGGCTCGAATTGCGGCTGCCGGATCTGGAACGTCTCGCCGAGTTGGCCGAGTTGGCCAAGGGCGGGGTGCACGATCCGGCGGTGCAGCCGTTCGTCGCGGAATGGACCGACGCGACCCCGGAACGGGTCGCTGCCAGCGTGCTGCAGTGGAGCTGGAACAACTGGGCGAGATGGCAGCCGGAAAGCTGGTCGCTCGGCCTGGTGGCGATCGCCGGCGGCCGGGTGGTGGGCACGCAGAGCGTCGAGGCGAACAGGTTCGCCGGCCTGCGTGAGGTCGGCACCGGCTCGTGGCTGGGCCGCGCCGAGCACGGCCGGGGCTACGGTACCGAGATGCGCGCGGCCGTGCTCGAGCTGGCGTTCACCGGGCTGGGCGCCCAGTTCGCGACGTCGGAGGCCTTCGAGGACAACCACGCCTCGTACGGGGTGTCGCGCAAGCTCGGCTACGCCGACGACGGCATCTCGCGGCACGTGGTGCGGGGCGCGCCGCTTGTCAGCCGGCGCCTGCGGCTGGACCGCGCCGGGTGGGAGAAGGCCCGCACGATCCCCGTGACGATCGAGGGCCTCGACGGCTGCATGGGGATGTTCGGCGTGTGAGACCTCAGCGGTTCGGCAGGATCAGCCGGACCGTGGTGCCGACGCCCGGCTCGCTCTCGAGGTGCACGCTGCCGTGGTGCGCGTCGATGATCGATTTGACGATCGCGAGGCCGAGGCCCGGCCCCTGCGCGGCCATGACGTCGGCCGACGCGCAGCGGTAGAAGCGGTCGAAGACGTGCGGCAGGTCCTCCTCGGCGATGCCCACGCCGTTGTCGGTGATGATCAGTGAGGGTTCGCCGTTGGCGGCGCAGTCGACGGTGATCTCGCCGCCCGCGCCGGTGAACTTGATCGCGTTGACCACGAGGTGGTTGAGGGCCTGGTGGAGCCGTTTGGTGTCGCCCCGGGCCGGCGCCGGCCCGCTCGTACGGTCGCGCAGCTTGACGTGCTTGTGCTCGGCGAGCGGCCGGCACCCGGTGGTGACCTGGTGGACGAGGTCGGCCAGGTCGAGCTCGACCACGTCCAGCTCCATGCTCTCCTCGGTGAGCCGGGCGACCAGCAGCAGCTCGTCGATCAGGCGCAGCAGCCGGTCGGAGTTGCGGGCCATGACCGAGAGGAATCGCCGCGAGGTCTCGCCGTCGAAATCGCCCTCGAGCAACATCTCCAGGTATCCGCGGATGGTCGACAGCGGTGTGCGCAGCTCGTGGCTCACGGTGGCCAGGAACGAGTCCTTCATCCGGTCGAGCTGGCGCATCCGGTCGGCGATCTCCGCGGCGTGCCGGGCGTACCGGCGCAACTCCAGCTGCACGGCGGCGTGCCGGGCCAGGCTGCGCAGGGCGCGCCGCTGCGCGTCGGTGAGCTCGCGTGGCTTGTGGTCGACGACACACACCGTGCCGACCGAGTACGTGCCGTCCAGCACCACCGGCGCGCCCGCGTAGAAGCGGATGCCGCCGTCGGCCATGTACGGGTTGTCGGCGGACCGGGGATCGATCGTCGTGTCCGGCACCTCGAGCAGGTCGTGCCCCCGGATCGCGTGCGCGCACAGCGACACGTCGCGGTGGGTCTCGGAGGCGTCCAGGCCGACCTTGGCCTTGAACCACTGCCGGTCGGTGTCGACGAGGCTGACCAGGCCCACCGGCGTGCCGCAGATCTCCGCGGCGAGCCGAGCGATGTCGTCGAAGTCCTCCTCGGGCGCGGTGTCGAGAACGCCCGCGTCGTGCAGCGCGGCGAGCCGGTCCGGCTCATCGACGGGCACGGTGGCTCTCATCCCCAAATGCTCTCATTCCGGGCGAGCCGGGATCGGAGGTTCCGGATACAGCAGTCGGCACCCGCCTGAGACGGGTGCCGACTTGCTGATCGCTGTTCGGCGATCTATCGCCATCGAGCACGGGGATCTCTGCCGCACGCACCCGATCGGATGTCAGACAGAAGCATCGCCCTGTAGTCATGATTGTCTACGCACCGGCTGTGCGGCTCCCCGATCGGGTGACCTCAGCCGGACCGGTTACTCTCGGCTTGGTTTGGGAAAGCGGAGAAGGTTTTCACCATCTCGCCGGAGGACATCGTTATGAGTCTCGACCGCCCGGTTGCCCCGGATCCGTACGACCACCTGCCGTCGGTCCCGTCCTTCACGGTGACCAGCACGGACATGACGGACGGACAGCCGCTCGACGACATGTTCACGCACCCGAGCGTGGGCGGAAAGAATGTGTCACCACAGCTCGCCTGGTCGGGCTTCCCGGCCGAGACCCGCGGCTTCGTGGTGACCTGCTTCGACCCCGACGCGCCGACCGGCAGCGGGTTCTGGCACTGGCTGGTCGTCAACCTGCCGGCCACCGTCACCGAGCTCGAGCGCGGCGTCGACCCACTGCCCGGCGGCGCGTTCTGCGTGCGCAACGACTACGGCGAGCGCAACTACGGCGGGTCCGCCCCGCCGCCCGGCGACCGCCCCCATCGGTACGTGTTCGCGGTGCACGCGCTCGATGTGGACAAGCTCGAGGTCGGCCCGGACGCCTCACCGGCGTACGTCGGCTTCAACCTCGCCTTCCACACCCTGGCCCGCGCCACCATCCGCCCGATCTACCAGGTCAAGGGCTAGACCAAACGCCAAAGGCCGCCGGTGTGAACCGGCGGCCTTTGTTGTCCCGCGTTTTGCAATGGGTCAGGCCGGCGTGCGCGCCACCACGAAGACGGACTGGCCGAACGGCGGCTTCACGATCTGCTCGGCGAACTTGGTCACCGGGAGCACGAGCGAGTCGTACACCTTGACCATCGGGCCCTCCTTGGGCGCCAGCTTGAAGATGCTGGTCGCGCCGTAGTACCCGATCAGGCCGAGCGCGTTCGCGTAGTGCAGCTTCTCGATCTTCAGGCCGGCCTCGCTCATGGCCGCGCGCATCGACTTCTTGGTGTACCGGCGGATGTGGCCGGTGGCGATGTCGACCTGGCTCATCGCGAACATGAACGCCGGCACGATCAGGATGATCCGCCCACCGGGGCGAACCAGCTCGGCCATGCTGCGCAGCGCCCCGACGTGGTCCTCGATGTGCTCGAGCACGTTGTACGACACGGCGGCGCTGTACTCGCCGTTCGCGTCGGCGGCGGGCAGCAGCATCTGCCGGACGTCGATGTTCGCGTGGTTGGCCATGCGCTCCTTGAGCTGCACGAGCCGGTCGGGGTCGGCTTCGGTCGCCGTGAACCGCGGAAGGTGCTCAGCCCACTCGATCGCGTAGTCGCCGAGACCGCTGCCGATCTCGATCGGGTTGTCTCCCAGGTACGGAAGCGCGAGCTCGACGAACCACCGGCGGTGGTTCACGGCCGTGGCGAGGCCCTCGAGCACTTCGGACTGGATCCGCTGGTCTCCAGTGATGTCTGCCATAAGTAAGGTTCCCTCGTCTTGCCGATCGAAGCTGACAGCGGGACCGAACGAGTTAACCATCCGGGGCCCGGAACCGAAAGTTGAGCGGCAGGGGGCCGCGCATTATTTGCCTGATTGAGACATAGGTGGACGGGGTACAGGGTGTGGTTGGCGCGGATGTGGGCCGAGCTGCCGATGCCCGGAATACAACGTTCATATCGGCTCGATCACGCATGGCCTGCTCGACACAACACCGTTACCAACCTCGGTTAGGCTCGCCGATGCTATGACGATTACGGGTATTGACTCCACAGGCCAGTCGGCCGGCGGGAACGTTCTGCCGCCCCGTCAAGTGACCGACCCCGAGGACCTGGACGCGGAGCTGCTGACCCTGGGCACGGCGGTTGAGACGGCAGCGCCGGTCTCCCCCGTACCCGACATCGAGGCCGCCCCTGAGCAGCAGCAGGAGCCCTCTCGCCGCCTCCGGGTGTGGCGTCGGCTCAACTGGCGGGACGTTCTTGCGATAGCGACATTCGTCGCTGTAGCGCTCTACCTGACCATGCCGCTCTGGCTCAATCTTGATCATGGGTCGGCCGACGATCCGCAGGATCAGGCTTTCTTTGAGTGGATGCTCGCGCATGGCGCGAGAGTCATCACCGATGGCGCCTATCCGTTCTTCTCGGATCGCATGAATTACCCCGATGGGGTGAACATGATGGCCAACACCTCGGTGTTGGCCGTTTCACTGCCGATGACGCCGGTGACCCTGCTCTTCGGTCCGCATGTGGCGTTCAACGTATTTCTCACTCTCGCGTTGTCGCTCACCGGTATCTCGTGGTATTTCGTGCTCTCCCGGCAGTTCGTACGTTCTCGGCTCGCCGCCTGGGTCGGCGCTCTCTTCTGCACATTCGCGCCGAGCATGGTGTCGCACGCCGGCGGCCACCCGAACATCGTCACGCAATTCCTGGTTCCGCTGATCATCTGGCGCACGCTGCGGCTCCGCGACCACGGACGCGCCCTGCGCAACGGGCTCATCCTCGCCGGCCTGCTGATCTGGCAGGCCTTCATGAACCTCGAGATCCTGTTCATGACCGCGGTTGGCCTGGGCGTCTTCTGCGCCATCATGGCGATCGCCCGCCGCAAGCAGCACCGCGGCGAGGCCCGCACTTTCCTGCGCGGCCTGCTCGTCGCGGCTGCGGCCACTCTCGCCGTGCTTGCCTATCCGCTGTCCGTTCAGTTCTTCGGGCCGCAGAGCTATCACGGCCTGCCGCAGTTCGTCCGTAACTTCGGCGCCGACCTCGGCTCGTTCACGGCCTATTCGAGTCGGTCGGTCGCCGGAAACTCGGTCGTCGCCGAGCGCCTCGCCCAGAATCCGCAGGAAGAGAACGCATTCTTCGGCTGGGGACTGGTCATTCTGTTCTTCGGCCTGCTCGTCTGGATGCGACGTTCGATCGTCGTTGTCGCGCTCGGCGTGGTGGCCCTGCTCTACGCCGCGATGTCACTCGGTCCGCGAATTTTCCTCAACGGGATCAATACCGGTGTTCTGGGCATCTGGGCGGTTCTGCACAGCGTTCCGGTGCTCAACTCGGCCGTGCCGACCCGGTGGGCCATGGCCATCGCGCCGGCCGTCGGCATCCTGCTCGCCATCGGTGTCCAGCGCGCCTTCGACCTCGTCAAGGCGCAGCCGTCGGCCCGCGGTCCGGTCCGCGTCGCGATGATCACCGCGGTCGCCATGGCCCTCGTGCCGCTCGTGCCGACCCCGCTCAAGACCGCGCCGATCGAGCCGACCCCGACGTTCGTCAGCTCCGGCGCCTGGAAGCAGTACGTCGACGACAACCACACCGTCGTCACGCTGCCGCTGCCCGACTCGGGCTACCCCGACCCGCTGCGGTGGAGCGCGTCGACCGGGCAGGACATGCGCATCGCCGGGGCGTACGCGCTGCTGCCCAACGAGAACCCGCTGAACCCGAACGACCGCACCGCGCTGTTCTCGCCGCCGTGGCGGCCGACCAGCGGGCTGATGGCGTCGATCAAGCAGGGCAACCCGATCCCCGAGGTCAACGACACCCGCCGCGAGATGACCCTCGCCGACCTGCGCTACTGGAAGGCCGGCGTGATCCTGCTCACCCCGCAGGTCCGCGACATCGAGATGCTGCGGGTCATGTCCGACCTGGTGGGTTTCGAGCCGACCTGGACCGGCGGCGCGTGGGTGTGGGACGTGCGGCAGCTCGTCGACGACCCGAACGCCGTGCTCACCGGCCCCGACATCCCATAATCGCGGGGCGGTCAGAAGGCCGCCCCGCGGCGTTGGCCCGCCGGTCATCAATGCTCGTGAGCATCAATGAGTGCCGCGCCTCGCCACGCTCCGATACACCGGCCTCGCCGCCGCCGTGCTTCTCGCCGTCGTCGGATGGCTCGGCGGCGCGCTCCCGCACGGCGATCTGGCGTCGACGCCGCTGACCATCGCGCGCGGGCCCTTCGGGCCCTTCATCCTGTGCGGGTGGGCGGTGGGCACGGCGCTTCTCTCGTACGTGTGGTGGGCGGCCCGCGACCGGGTGTCGAGCGCTCGGTGGTCGCTGGGCACGGCCGCGATCTGGGCGGCGCCGTTCCTGGTGACGCCGCCGATGGGGAGCCGCGACCTCTACTCGTACGCGTGCCAGGGCGTTCTTTATGTGAACGGCCTGAGCCCGTACGAGAATGGCGTCGGTGCTCTTGAATGTCCCTGGATCGATGGCGTCTCGCCGATCTGGCGCGACACGGCGGCGCCCTACGGACCGCTGTTCGTGATGCTGTCGGCGGCCGGGGTGCGCTTCAGCGGCGGATCGTTCGTGCTGATCGTCGTGTTCTTCCGCGTGCTGGCGCTGCTCGGGCTCCTCGCGGTCGCGGCCGGTCTGCCGGTGCTGGCCCGGCGCTGCGGCATCTCGCCGGCCCGCGCGTGGTGGGTGGCGCTGGCCGGACCGCTCGTGGGTGCGCACCTGATCGCCGGGCCGCACAACGACGCGCTGATGGTCGGGCTGATCGTGGCCGGGCTGGCGCTGGCGGTGCTGGGCTCGCACCCGGGCGGTTGGGCGTGCCAGGTCGCGGCGGGGCTGCTGCTCGGCTTCGCGGTGGCGATCAAGGTGACGGCGATCGTGGTGGTGCCGTTCGCGGTGCTGATCGTGGTGGCGCGGCCCTATCGGTGGCGTTCCGGCGGCGTGCTGTTCCTGTCGGCGGTGGCGGCCATGGTCGGGGTGACGGCGGCCTCGGGTCTCGGGTTCGGCTGGATCGGCGCGATGGTCAACACCAAGGACCTGGTGCAGTTCACCTCGCCGCCGACCGCGATCGGGATGACGCTGACCTACGCGGGGCAGCTGGTGGACCCCGGCTTCGACGCTGTGCCGGTCGTGCGGGTGCTGGCGCTGGTGCTGTTCGCGCTGGTCGTGGTCGCGCTCTGGTGGCGCAGCGCGGCCTGGGGCCGGGCCAAGCAGCCGCCGAACCCGCTGGCCGCCCTCGGGCTGCCGGTCACCCGCGCGGCCGACCCGGTCGCGTCGGCGCTTCGCGGCGCGGCGCTCGCGATGGCCGCCACGGTGGTGCTTTCGCCCTACTTCCATCCCTGGTACGCGTTCTGGGCGCTTGCGCTGCTGGCCGCCACCACCATTCGGACCGACCTGGTCATGGCGGCGGCGACGGCCGGCCCGCTCCTCGTGCTCGCCGACGGCGGCGGCCTGGCCCGGTTCGTGAAGTTCCCGGGCGCGCCGCTGATGACCCTTCTGCTGATTTTCGTGGTGGTGCGGCATTTCCGGCCGGCGATCCACGTGATGGCGGCGCCTTCCCGCCGCGAGCGCACGGACGTGACCTCGCGCGGGTGATCACCGCATCTCCACAGCCTCTCCACCAACCGGCCGCGATCGTGTGTTTGCGTGGAGCGATGACCGATCAGATCACGTACATGGACGTAGCCGCGGCCACCCCCGCCGGCCTCGACTACAAGCGGCGATCGCTGGCGGCCCTCGACGTCCGTCCTGGTCAGACTGTGGTGGACATCGGCTGCGGGCCCGGCACCGACCTGGGGCGGCTCGCCGAGGCGGTCGGGCCGGACGGGCTGGTGATCGGGATCGACCGCGACCCGTCGATGCTGGCCGAGGCGCGCCGCCGCTCCGACGCCCGCGTCCACGAGGGCGACATCCACGCGCTTCCGCTGGCCGACGGCTCGGTCGACCGGGCGCGCGCCGATCGGCTGCTTCAGCACGTGAGCGATCCGCAGGCCGCGATCGCCGAGGTGCGGCGGGTGCTGCGGCCGGGCGGGCTGTTCGGGATGGCCGAGCCCGACTGGGACACCCTCGCGGTCGCCGACGACGATCCGGGGGTCAGCCGGGCCTGGTCCCGCTTCGTGGCCGGCCGCGTGCGCAACCCGACGATCGGCCGTGAGCTGCCCCGGCTGTGCGCCCGCGCCGGGCTCGAGGTGCGTTCGGTCGAGCCGGTCGCCGTGGTCTTCCACGACTTCGAGACGGCCGATCGCATCCTCGGCCTGCGGCGCAACACCGACCGGGCGGTCCAGGCAGGTGCGTTGCTCGCGGCCGTCGGCGATTCCTGGGTACGCCGTCAGCAGAGCGGCCCGGTCCTGGCCGGCTTCACCTGTTACCTGGTCACCGCGTCTCACTAAATGGGCCGCCGGCCATTGGTCACTTGATCGTTACCGGGTCGTGTCCGGGCGATGGTTACCGTCGATGACCAGGGGGAATGTCAACGGCCCTTGATGATCTTTGGGGGAGGATCAAGTGACTGCCGTGGCGGAAACGGATGTTTTGCGGGGGCGCAAGGCAAAAATCCGGCAAAGGGAACTGCTCCTGACCTTGGAGCAATGGGGGCCGGCGTATCGGGACGTGGCGGGCGAGCGCCTGCACTACGTCTTCGAGATCGCCGCCGCCACTGACGAGGAACAAACCTGGCTACGGGAACACATCGCCAAGAACGGGATGCCGGAGTCGGGTCGCAGCGCCGAGGAGATGCGGGCGGAAGGTGGGCGCGCCAACGCGTCGGCCAGCGCCGCGTTTCTCGCCGGCGACTACGAGCGGGCCCGCGACCTGATCGATGAGGCCCGTGCGTACGGGGCGCTCTTCGAGGGGGAGTGGGAGCGCCTGCACGAGTTCATCGCGAGCAAGGTGTCGTCCGACGAGTAGGTCCCTTGTGGACCGTTTGAGACCGGGTCACGCCGCGCGGCCGCAGGGATACGGGCCGTAGCCGAATCGTGAACGGAAAGAGTCGGGCAGGGTTCCCGGCGGTGAACATCGACAGCGCTGTCCACCGCCGGGGTCGCCCTGTGAGCGGCCCATGGGTATCTTGTGCGGCGATTGTGAATCGCGCTCGGACTCGGACGGCGCTCAGCGACTGGAGTTGCCCCACCATGGTGTCCAGCACCATCGACGTCCGGGATGCCCCGGCCACCCCGCCCGCTCGGCGGGCGGAGGGCGCCCACATCGGCTTCCGGCCGGACATCGAGGGCCTGCGCGCCATCGCCGTGACGCTCGTCGTGCTCAGCCACGCCGGGCTCAGCAGGTTCGCCGGCGGCTACGTCGGCGTGGACGTGTTCTTCGTCATCTCCGGCTTCCTCATCACCACGCTGCTGCTGAAGGAGCTGACCCGGACCGGCAAGATCTCGCTGCCCGGCTTCTACGGCCGCCGCGCGATCCGCCTGCTGCCGGTCTCGACCGTCGTCGTGGTCGCCACCCTGGTCGCCACCTGGCTCTTCGTGCCCGCGACGCGGTTCAAGTCGATCTCGCTGGACGCGCTGTTCAGCACCTTCTACGGCATCAACTGGCGATTGGCGTACGAGGGCACCGACTACCTCAACGCCACCGCCGCGCCCTCGCCGCTGCAGCACCTGTGGTCGCTCGCGGTCGAGGAGCAGTTCTACCTGGTTTGGCCGCTGCTGCTGCTCGCCGTCTGGGCCGGCCGCCGGGCGCACCGCCGCGCCGCGATCGCGCTGAGCATCCTCGTCGTGGTTTCGCTCGCCGTCAGCGTCCAGCAGACGACGGCGGCCGCACCATGGGCGTACTTCGGCTCCCACACGCGCGCCTGGGAGCTCGGCATCGGCGCGCTGGTCGCGATCGCGGCGGGTCGGCTCAGCCGTACGCCCAAGGCCCTTGCCGCCGCACTCACCTGGGGTGGCCTGGCCGCCGTGATCGTCGCCGCCCTGCGCTACGACGAGTCGACGGCCTTCCCCGGATACGCCGCGCTGCTCCCGGTGCTCGGCACCGCCTCGGTGATCGCCGGCGGCAGCGCCGCGGCGGGCTGGGGCGCCGGCAAGCTGATCGGCACCGCGCCGTTCCGGTTCATCGGCAAGCTCTCGTACGGCTGGTACCTGTGGCACTGGCCAGTCCTGATGATCTGGCCGCTGGCGTTCCTGCGCGACCCGAGCATCAAGACGAACCTGGTGTTCGCGGCGGGCGCGCTCGGCCTCGCGTTCGTCACCTACCACCTCGTCGAGAACCCCGTCCGCACGCGGCCCTGGCTGCGCTCGCGAGCCCGCCGGGGCCTGGCCCTCGGCCTGATCCTCTCGGCCTCGGCCGCCGCCCTCGCCCTGATCGCCGGGCAGTTCACCCCGCCGATCCCCACCGGTCCCGACAAACTGGACCTCGCGGCGGAGCTCAAGGCGGCGGACAACCCACAGGCCCGGCTGGCCGAGCTGATCGGCGGGTCGGTCCACGGCTCCAAGCTGCCGGGCAACCTGACGCCGAAGCTCACCCGTGCGGGCAAACTGAACTCGCGCCTCTACGACGACAACTGCTTCCTCGGCTATTGGACCGACAAGCAGGAACAGCCTTGCGTGTACGGCGACCCGAGCGGAACCAAGACGATGGTCCTGATCGGCGACTCGCACGCGGCCGCATGGTTCCCGGCGCTAGACGAGGTCGCGCGCGACCACGGCTGGAAGCTGCTTCCCCTGGCCAAGGCGGCGTGCCAGGTGCCCTCGGTGCTGAACTACAACACCGTGCTGAACAAGCCGTACACCGGCTGCGTCCAGTTCCGCGACCAGGTCCTCACCCGGATCCGTGCCGAGAAGCCGGAAATGGTTGTCATGTCGTCCAACGACACCGAGAACGGCGGCATCTACGACGACAACAACCAACTGCGCCGGCCCGGCCCGGAGAACGACCAGGCCTGGATCGACGGCTGGCAGAAGACCTGGACGATGCTCGCAGCCGTACCCAGCAAGATCCTGATCCAGGACACGCCGTACCCCACCGGCACCGCGCCCGAGTGCGCCGCGACGAACCCGCGCCAGCTCTTCAAGTGCGACCGCCCGCAGGCCAAGGCGATCCTCGCACCCCGGCGCCGGGCATCGGTCGCCGCCGGCGCCGCCAAGAACGGCATCAAGGTGGTCAACGCGACGCCATGGTTCTGCGCCAAGTCGACGTGCCCGATCGTGGTCGGCAACACCCTGGTCTACAAGGACAACAACCACATGTCGGTCGCGTACTCGATGGCACTGGCGCCGGTGCTGGACAGGGTGCTCTTCCCCGCGGGCGGCTAGGAGCCCTCCCCGCTGGTCGGGGCGCGAGTCGGGATGTCACACGACGCTTGTTCAAGCACGTGCTGCGGAGATCGCCGCGAATCAGACCGAGAAGGCGTCCAGGCTGCTGAACCGGCATCGCCCGCGGTGCTCACGACCGGTGAGCGATCTGTGAGCAATGTGTGAGCAACGATCCGTCACCCGCGTCACGAGCCGGTGGTCGACCGCTGCCGCCAGCCGGCCAGCAGCACGCTGCACGACTCGGGGGACGGGTGCGCAAACCGGAAGTAGTCACGAACCGCCCGGTTGGAGGTCGTCTCGCACCGATCGATGCCCGACACCAGGTCCTGCGGAACCACGTAATGGAAGCCGCGTTCCTCGGCTCCCAGCACCGCATGCAGCACACAGCACTGCAGTTCTACCCCGCCGATCACCAAGCCGTCGATGTCCCAGTCCGCCAGGACGTCGAGGAACTGCTGACTCTGCCAGATGTCGAACCGGTGCTTGACCACGACTTGCGCACCCGAAACTGGTGGCACGAACAATTCGGCCCCGGCCGACCCTGCCAAACACAACGTGCTGTCGGCTTCCCACCGCCTCTGCCGCTCAGTCAGCCGATCCACGTCCAGCACCTGCTGGGAATAGATCACCCGCACGCCCAGCCGCGCCGCTTGCGCCGCGAACTCGTTTGCCCGCAACGCCGTGCGCGCATTCGCATCCGTCCCGGCCTGACCCGACTCGACCCCCGGCGGTTCGCAGAAGTCGCGTTGAAAGTCGACCAGCACGACCGCAACCCGCTCCGGATCGAGATCGAGCAGCTGGTCCACCCGGCGGACCACGTCGGCTTCGTCCACGTCGTCCATCCTCGCGCACGCGCAACCACGCCGGGCCGCCCAGCCCCGCGTTCGCGACGGCCGGCAAGGCGCCGCCCACCGCGGGGGGATGCGGTGGGCGGCGCTTGCGGCGTGACCTCAGCTGAGGGCTATGCCGCTGTAGTAATGCCGGAGGATTGTCTGGTAACTGTCGCCGGCGTTGGCGAGGTCACGGGAGCCGTACTGGGACATCCAGTTTCCGTCGACCCAGGCGCCGCAGGCGGTTGTGGTTGAGCAGTAGTGCGCTTGCAGGATGTTTCCGCTCCTCGTCATCCGGGCCGACCAGGTGCTGTCTACCGCGGCTGAGGTGGAGGACAGGGCCGACGACGGCTTGTAGACCTGGTCGCCCGTGTCGTCGCGGACGTCGTAGCACAGGCCGCCCGCTGTCTTGCGGGTTGAGTGCAGCGCCCAGTACCAGGCGTAGCTCTTGACCGCCATGGCGCCGGCCTGCAGTGAGGCGGACGGCCAGCTGCTGATCCATTCGTTCGGCAGGACGTTCTTGACGTACGTCTTGAAGTCGACCCGGTCGACGCGCCCCAGGCTGACCCGGTAGACCAGGATCGTGGTCGGGAGCTTGCTGTTGGTGCCGTCGGTGCTGCAGCCCGTCGGTGCCGACGACAAGAACTCGTGCGAGGCGTTGTTGTTCTTCAGCGTGGCGTTGAGGTTGCCCTTGGCGCCGGCCGCGAAGTCCTGGCTCGCCCCGGCGTTGTTGCTGTTGTAGTAGACCCGCACGGTCTTGCTGGTGCGGTTCCACACCGACGCGGCGTTGTTCTTCACGCACAGGCCCTGTCCCGCGCCGGCGCCCTTGAACTCGTAGCAGGTCGGCTGGGTGGTGCCATAGTCGTCCACCGAGTCGGTGAAGTCGGAGACCGAGCCGGCCTCGTTGCTGTTGTAGTAGTAGCAGAACTCGCCGCTGTCACAGGTCCCGTCCCGGCCGGCGGCCGACGCCGCGGCCGGCGCCACCAGGACTCCCACGAGCACCGAGACCACGAGGACGATTCTTTTAAGCACGGGTCACCAGCCGCTCGGGACGTACGCCCAGCCCAGGTAGTCGGACCGCTGCCGGAACGTGCTGGTCTGGTAGACGCTCGGCCCGGTGCTGATGGCGCTGTTGCCGCCGATGGAGAGCATCACGTGGCCGGCCGACGTGGTGGAGGTGAAGAACACCGCCGCTCCGGCCGGCGGCACCGAGCCGGTGTGGATGCGCCCGCTGTTCTTCTGCCACTGGTAGTGCGCGGTCGCCGTGGCGAACCGGCCGCTGGTGCCGAAGGCCCGCTCGACGAACAACTCGCACTGGTTGTTCCAGTCGGTGTGCCCGAGCCGGGCCTTCGCGAACGCGACCGCCTCGGAGGCGCGCGGGTCGGCCGGGAAGCTGCCGCCGGCGCTGCCGATGGTGTGGGAGGCGTTGTTGTTCTTCAGGGTGGCGTTGAGGTTGCCCTTCGCGCCGGCGGCGAAGGTCTGGCTCGACCCGCCGAAGTCGCTGTTGTAGTAGACCGTCACGGTCTGGCTGGTGCGGTTCCACACCGACGCGGCGTTGTTCTTGATGCACAGGCCCTGGCCGTTGCCGGCGCCCTTGAACTCGTAGCAGCTCGGCTGGGTCGTGCCGTAGTCGTCGACCGACTCGGTGAAGTCCGAGATCGAGCCGGCCTCGTTGCTGTTGTAGTAGTAGCAGAACTCGCCGCTGTCGCAGGCCCCGTCGCGGGCGGCGGCCGACGCCGGCGCGGCGACGCTCAGGATCGAGGTGGTCAGGGCCAGCGCGATGCCGGTCACGGCAAGGCTCTTACGCAGATGCAGCATGGTGTCCTCTTCGGTCGGTGGTGCGGGAGGGATGGCTACGCGGATCAGCGCCCGCGCTGGTACTGCTCCCAGGTGCGGATCGGGACCTTCGGTCCGTCGTCCGCGGCCCGGTTGGCCAGGCCGTTCAGGCCGAGGTAGTAGTCGCCGACCTGGTGCTGGGCCTGGCTGGACAGGTCGGTGTCGTTGATCGCCGCGGCGTGGATGTGCCACGGCCAGTCGCCCTGGCTCGGGTCCCGGACCCAGGCGGCGAAGCCCACCTGGCGCAGGGCGCGGGCCACGGCAGTGCGCTTGGCCGCGGTCATACCGTCGACCGAGATGTCGACCACGCCGCCGCCGTCGTGCGTGCCGGCCGACGTCGGGTCGCCGCCAGGGTTGTAGGAGCCCTGCTCGAGGGTGAGCGTGTAGCCGAGCAGGCGCTCGGCGGCGGTGAGCATCGCCTGGGTGCGGGCGTCCACGACGTACCCGTCGCGCTGGACCTTCGCGCCGGGGCCGATCGCGTTGCTGACCGTGAACCGGTTCTGCCCGAGCTTGGTCAGCGACGTCGTGCCGGGCAGCCCGTTGGCGGCCAGGCCGGAGTAGCCGAGCGAGCTCTGGTAGGCGGCATACGCGGCGATCGTCGTGGTGCCGAAGTAGCCGTCGACCCACTGCGGGTCCAGCAGGTCCAGGTCTTCGAGGGCCTGTTCGACGGCCAGGACGGAGTCCTTCGCGCCCGGCGTCAGCGTGTGATCGGCCCGCCGGGGGTCGATCTGGGCCGCCAGGACAGTGGCTTCCATGTTCACGACTACGGCGGGCGCGGCCCACGCATGGGCCGGGACGCCGACGGCCATGCAGAGCGCGGCCAAGCCGGCGGCTAGGAGGGGACGGCGCATGGTCGATCCTTCTCGTCGGTGGTGCGTCCCGTTCGGAACGGACACCACCTTGGGAGAAGGAATCCGGTGTTCGGTACCCCCGCTCACCTGTCAGATCTGTAAGACAGCGACTGACCTCTGTGGATACGAGTGTTGTCAGTTTCAGTTGGTGACGTTGACAAGGAAGTAGACCGGCCGGCGGGTGGGAAAGAAGGGCCGCCCTTGCTCGTCGACCATCTTCCAGCTGACCCAGCACCGCCCGGGCGTGCTCGACGCGACGACCGGAACGCTGATCATCACCTGCTCGCCGGGCAGCGTGTCGCCGATCTCCACGCGGCTCGGCACCTGGCAGCCGTCTTCGGCGGCGGGCTGCGCCCGGGCCAGGTAGCGGTGGTGCCAGCCGACCGTTCCGACGTTCGCGATCGCCCACACCTTCACGAAGTGGGACTTCACCTTCACCTTCGTGCCGTCCGGGATGGTGACGTCGCCGACGAACCGGCTCGCGTCACCCGGGACCAGCGCGTCGGACGAGCTGGCCGACGGCGCCTCGGCGCCGGGTTCCTGCCGCGCCCGGCTGCGATTGGTGAAGCCCACGACCGCGACGATCGCCACCACCGCCGCGACGGCGGCCCATGGCCACCAGCGCCGCCGCGCGATGGTGATGACGGGCCGGCGCGGGACGACCTCCAGCGCTCGCGAGGGCGCCGGCACGAATTCCGACGGCGTCACGACGGTGTCCACAATGTGCGGTGGGGCCGTGCCTTGAGCCTGCTCCCATCGAAGCCGCCACTCGGCCTCGTCCGCCTCGCATGCCCGGACGAACTCGCGCGTCGTCTCCCAGGACGGGAACCTGGTCCCGGCGGCCGCCTCGTGCAGCGTCGTGTGTGAGATCCGCCCCGATCGCCCGGCCATCTTCCGGAACGACGGATCGCCCACCCCGGTACGCAGGGCCCGCAACTGTCCGGCGAAGCGCTCGGCGGCCGTGACCTGCGGTTTTGGCTCGGTGGCGGCGCGCTGAGCTTCCATCCATCCCCCTGTCAGACCCCGTTGTCAGGCGTGTCAGAGGCTATCGAAGGCCGTCAACGTCAATCAATGTGACGGCACTCGATGGTTCACCGATGTGACCGAGAACCCACCGTGACCCGCCCCCGGTGTCGGGGCCAGGGTCCGGGCCAGGGTTGTGCCCTGGCTTCACCGGGACCGTCGCCGTCCGAGGGTGTGGGGCATGAAGCGACGCATGATCTTCCTGATGGCCGCGGTGGTCCCGGCCGCGGCAGCTCTTCTGCCGGCGACCGCCGACGCGGCCACTCGCGACAGCGGCACGCCCGCCGCTACGACCTGTGCCGCCGTTCCCGTCTCCGCGCCGTCCGGCACCAAGGTGGTGTCCGTCAAGGCGGTCGCGCGGGCCGGGGGCAACTTCTCCTTCCCCACCGCCTACCCACCCCACGCGGACATCACCGACGTGCCGGCCTGGTGCGACATCAACGTCGTGGTGAGCCACCCGGGCGCGAACGACACCGTGAACATCAAGATCTCGCTGCCGCAGAACGCGAAGAACTGGAACGGGCGCTTCCAGGCCACCGGGGGCAGCGCGTACTCGGCCGGTGACATCAGCGACGAGAGCATCGCGCTGATCGGGGCGGTCAAGGACGGGTACGCGGGCGGGGCCACCGACGCCGGCGTCAAGGGCGGGCTGGACGCCAGCTGGGGCCTCACCGCCGACGGCAAGGTCAACACGGGTCTGCTGACCAACTTCGCGTCGCGGTCGATCCACGACCTGGCGGTCATCGGCAAGGACGTGACCAACCGGTTCTACAAGCGGGCGGCGAGCTACTCGTACTTCACCGGCTGCTCGACCGGCGGCCGCCAGGGCTACGCGGAGGCCCAGAACTACCCGGCCGACTTCGACGGCATCCTGGCGAACGCGCCGGGGATCGAGTGGAACCGGTTCGAGATCGCGACGCTGTGGTCGCAGGCCGTCTTCAACGAGGAGAAGGTCGCGCCGACGGACTGCGAGCTGACGGCCTTCAACACCGCCGCGGTCGCCGCCTGCGACACCCTCGACGGGGTCAAGGACGGCGTCATCGACAACCCGCAGGACTGCAAGTGGGACGCCCGCCGGCTGGTCGGCACGAAGGTCCTCTGCGCCGGCGCCGAACTCACCATCACCAGGGCGCTGGCCGACGCGGTCAACAAGATCTGGGCCGGCCCGACCACGACCTCCGGCAAGAAGCTCTGGTACGGGCAGAACAAGGGCTCGATCTTCACCTTCATCGCGGCGTACGACAATCCGTTCCAGGTGCCGGAGCTGTGGGCCCAGTACTTCGTGACGAAGAACCCTTCGTTCGACGCCACCAAGCTGACCTACAAGTCCTTCGAGCAGCTCTTCAACTCGGCGGTCAAGCAGTACGACGGCATCATCGCCGACAACAACCCGGACCTGTCGAAGTTCGCCAAGGCCGGCGGCAAGCTGCTGACCTGGCACGGCCAGTCGGACCAGCTGATCCCGACCCAGGGCACGGTCGACTACCGCAAGCGGGTCGAGGCGAAGTTCGGCGGCGGCAAGCGCGTCGACGACTTCTACCGCGTGTTCCTGCTGCCCGGCGTGGACCACTGCGGGACGGCGATCTTCAGCACCGGCGGGCTGGTGAACCCGGGCGCCGACCTGACCGCCCTGGTCAACTGGGTCGAGAAGGGCAAGGCTCCGGCCACGCTGCCGACCGCCACCGGCGACGTCGCCCGGTATTCGTCGGCGAACTGCCGCTGAACCACGGCGCAAAGGCGGCCCCGGCATCCAGCCGGGGCCGCCTTCTTGGTTTTGACCCGTTTTTGACCCGCCGGGACAGCCCGGCGGCCGCGCGCGGAGGGTGACCAACGACGGCGCGTGGCGCCGCGGCGGGTGCTTTGCCGATCTCGTACGCGTCAGGGTCTGTTATTTGATGCAGCAGCCGCGGCAGACCTTGGGCTGAGGCAGCGTGAATGCCAGGCAGCAGGTCTTGCGCTGGACGTCGAGCTTGCCGAAGGGGTCCGGGACCAGCTCGATGAGGTCTTCGACGCCGAGCGCGTGCAGGAGCCGGGCGATCGTCTCGGCGGAGGAGCCGGGCAGGACGTCGGCGCTGCGCAGGACGCCGTAGGCGACACCCGACGAGAGGGAGCCCAGCAGGGTGCGCTTGCCCAGGCGGAGCCGGTCGTGAATGGCGTCGAGCAGCGGCGTCAGGTGCTCGTCGAGCAGGGAACGGCGCAGCTCGGCCAGCAGGGCATCCTCGTCGGCGACCACCCTGACCTGCGGAAGCCCGGCGAGCGCCAGCGGGTCGTTCGGCAGGACCGCGATCGGGGTGGCGGGGTGCAGGCCCAGGGTGACCAGCGGGCGCGGATCGCGGAAGTGCATGAGCACGTTGGCGCCGGTCATCAGCGGAATGCGGCGGGCCGAGGCGTAACCGAGGACGGCCGGAAGGGCCAGCCAGTACGTGTACGCCTTCCAGGCCAGCGCGGCGGCGGCGTGGGGCTGCGCCTTCCAGCGGGTGCCGGCGGCCTCGAGCAGCAGGTCAAGCGCGTCGCCGGCCAGCAGGGACGCGGGGCGCCAGGCCGCCGGATCGGGCACCACGAGGTCGGGGGCAAGGCCGGGGATCTCGGTGCTCGTGCCGAACATCGCCCTCAGCGTCGCGGTGATCGGGGAGAGCGGGCGGGCCTCCAGAGTGGTGGTGGTCGTCACGGACGGCTACCACTCCGCGGTGACGCATAGACCCTTGCCACCGCTCTCACCTCGCCATACCTCGTCGATATAACCGTGCGTCCGGAGCTTCAAGACGACCCACCGTACACCTCTAAGGCTAGCCTAACCAACGACGCCAACCCGATCTTTCGGACGAATACCCACGGCGAGGGTTGCCTAACTACGCGTTTACGCGTTGCCGGATTCGTCAAGGTATCTGTCGGCTACGCGCTACTAGCACCTTGCGGACACGAGACGGCGGTGACACTTAATTTCTCGTCGCGAAGGGGACATCGATGATGACCACCTCGCCCGTCGAGCGGGCCGCTGACCAATTTGTGACGGCGCTGGCCCACTGGCGGGTCGAGCGCGGGATGAGCAAGAAGCAGCTTGCCGCGCGTATGGGATTCGATCCCTCCTATGTGAGCCATGTCGAGGGGCGGCGACATAAGCCGACCGAGGACTTCGCCCGGCGGGCGGAAGCAGTCCTCGGCGCCGGCGGGGTGATTTGGCAGCGCTTCCAGGAGTACGACGAGCTTCGCCACGCGCGAGGAACGACATTGCACCGCGATCCGCCCGTGCCGGTGCAGTGGCTGCCGCCGGGCACCGGCCTCATCGTCGAGCAGGAGGTCGCCGAGCTCCGGTACGAGGACGGGCTGTACCGCTGCCGGGTGCGCCGCAACCTCTACAACGCCGGCGCCGAGCCGGTCACGCGGTACCTCGTGAAGATCGCCGTGGACCGTTACCCGCACGACCCGTCCGGCTCCAACCGGCACCACCGCGACCACCCGCTGACCTTCGAGGAGATGGCCCTCGTGGCCGTGGCCGGCGAGGGCGACGCCACCGAGGCGATGCAGTGGCGGGTCAAGCTCGACCGGGACGCGGCCAAGGAGGTGTGGCTGCTCTTCGCGAACGAGAAGGGGCAGTTCCCGCTCTACCCGGGCGAACGGACGGTGATCGAGTACTCGTACACGGTCGGCGTCGAGAAGTGGGGGCAGTGGTTTCAGCGCGCGATCCGGCTTCCGACCCGGCGCCTGACCGTGCGGCTGGACTTCCCGAACGGGTTCGACCCGCAGGTCTGGGGCGTGGAGACGTCGCTGGCGGCCGAGGTGCCGGTGCGGACCCCGCTCGAGCGGCTCGACTCGGTGGATCGAGCCATCTTCGAGTGGTCGACCGACTCGCCGCAGCTCAACGCGCGCTACCGGCTGGAGTGGCGGTTCCGGGGAGTGGGCGCTCCGTCGTACGCGGAATTCGCCCCCGCCCAGCTGAACGGCCGCCCCCGGGCCTCGCGGCAGATGCGCGGCATCGGCATCGTGCAGCGCGGCTCCGACCTGCTGCGGCAGCGGGCCCGGCACTTCCAGCTGCCACGCGAGGACGTGGCGGCGCGCGAGGCGGTCAACGCGCTGCTCGCGGCGCTGGGCCGCCTTTCCGAACTGCACGACTTCGACCACGGCGTCGGGCTGTCCGCGCCGCAGATCGGCCGGTCGGTGGCGGCCGCGGTGGTGCGCCTCGGTTCGTCACCTCTGGTCCTGCTCAACCCGCGGGTGGTGGGCGAGTCGACCGAGCGGGACGAGCAGTACGAGGGGTGCCTGTCGTTCTTCGACTACCGCGGGCTGGTGCGCCGCCCGCTGCGGATCGAGGTGGAGCACGCCCGCTACGACGGCGCCCGGGTGATCACGTCGTTCGACGGCGGGATGGCACGCCTGGTGGGCCACGAGATCGACCACCTCGAAGGACGGCTCTACGTCGATCGGATGGATGCCGAGTCACACCTGGTGCCGGCCATCAAGTCATATCCGTGAAGCTGTCGTATTTTATCCGGATCGAGGGGACCTGAAGCTCCGAGAGCGTCTTGAGGGTCGACCGCACCATCGGCCCCGAGCCCGAGACGAAGAAATCGTGGTCGTTCCATGGGCCATACCGGGCCACCACCTCGGAGATGTTGCCGTGCTCGCCCGGAAACGTCGGGTCGTCGCTGCACGCGGTCACCACCGACAGCCACGGATAGCGGGCCGCCAGCCGGTTCAGATCCGCCAGATCGTAGAGGTCCTCGCGATTCCGCGCGCCGAAGAAGACGTGCACCCAGCGGGTCCGGTTGTAGCGGGTCAGCTCCTCCAGCAGCGACTTGATCGGCGCCAGCCCGGTGCCGCCGGCGATGAACACCGCGTCCCGCGTCGAGCGCCGGTCCAGGTTCATCGTGCCCATCGGCGCGGCCAGCTTGATCATGTCGCCAATGGCCACCCGGCGCACCAGCGAGCTCGACACCCAACCGGCGCCCACCGCACGCACGTGGAACTCCAGCGTGTTGTCTCGGCGGGGCGCGTTCGCCACCGAGTAGGTACGCCAGAGCCGCGGCTGGTACTTCGGGCACTCGAGGCTGAGGTACTGGCCGGCGCGGAACTCGAGCGGCTGGAGCGGCTGGACGGTGAAGACGGCGATGTCCTGCGACCGGCGCTCGTGCGCCACCACCTCGGCGTACCAGTAGGGCGGGTTCGGGTCGGCGTCGGCGCCCGCCATCATGCGGGAGGCGATCACCGCGTACGCGTCGGCCCAGGCCTGGTCGTACTCGATGCCCCACTGCTCGCCGGCGTACGTCCGCATCGCCTCGATCAACGCGCCCCCCACCACCTCGTAGTGTTCCGGTTCCACGTGGAACTTGCGGTGATCCCGCCCGAGGCCCCGCAGATAGTCGTCGAACTTCTCCGGATCGTCGAGGGTCTGCACCGCGGTCACGATCGCGTTCAGCAGGCGCGACCGCTGCATGTCCATGTGCACCGGGAACAGGTCCCGCAGATCCGGGTAGGACAGGAACATCCGGGCGTAGAAATAGCCGGCGACCTTGTCCTGATGCTCCTCGACGAGGCTCCAGCTCTCCTTGAGCATGCGTGCGAGGTCTCCCATGACCTCAGGGTGGTCACGTCAGTCGCCAATGCGACGCACGAAAAGTGCGACTCGTCTCAGTGTGTGGCGCGTCGCTTGCCCGGATAGGTCCGTTTGTGCTTATGCGGGCGGTCTCTTTCGAGCTTTTAAAGTGGTCGCGTGACTCTTGATCGAGTTGTTCCCGGGCGTCGCGTCCTCACCGTAGAGATCGTCATCGTGCTGCTGCTGTCGCTCGGCCAGTCGGCGATCTACGCGGTGGTGTCGCTGATCGCCAAGCTGACCGCGGGCAAGCCGCTGTCGCAACAGGCCGCGGTGCTCAACGCGTCGCAGTCGCCGCGGCCGTACCTGGACCTCACGTACCAGCTGCTCGGGATCATCTTCGACCTGGTGCCGGTGGCACTGGCGCTGTATCTGCTCATGCGCGACCGCATCAACGTGCGGCAGACGCTCGGCCTGACGGCCTCACGACCGGGCTTCGACGTGGGCTGGGGCGCGTTGCTGGCCGCCTGCATCGGGATTCCCGGGCTGCTTCTCGTGTACGTGGCGCAGCTGCTCGGCCTGAACGCCAGAATCATCCCCGCGGCCCTCAACCCGGTGTGGTGGGCGGTGCCGGTGCTGATCCTCTCCGCCATCCAGAACGCGATCCTCGAAGAAGTGATCGTCGTCGGATACCTGATCACCCGGCTCAAGTCGATGTCGCTGCCACTCGGCTGGATCGTGGTCGCGTCGGCGGTCCTGCGGGGCTCGTACCACCTGTATCAGGGGTTCGGCGCCTTCGTCGGCAACGCGGTCATGGGAGTGGTGTTCGCGCTGTTCTTCCTCCGCTTCAAGCGCGTGATGCCGCTGATCGTGGCGCACAGCCTGCTCGACATCACGGCGTTCGTCGGATACCAGTTGCTGCCGCACTCGTGGCTTACCTGGATTTAGCGCGGTAGTAGGTCTCCGCTCGAGCCGCGACGGTCTGCGCCGAAGCCGTGCTGGTGAGGACGGCGGCGAGCAGGCTTGTGCCGGGGAAGTAGCGGTTCACCAGGCGCAGGGCCGCCCAGCCGCCGGTCTGCACGGCGAGCATGCGTCCGAGCCGCCAGACCGCGGCGCTGAGGCCGCCGTCCTCGTAGGCCGGGCGGGCGGCGGAGCTGAGGGCAGCCTCGGCGTCCGACTTCGTCGGGTGAACGCGGGTGATGAGCAGAAGGTCGGTCGCGCGCTGCGGGTCGGTGGGATCCAGGCCGTAGGCCGCGGCCACGTGCAGGATCAGCTCGGCGTGCGTGATCGCGGCGGTGCCGAGGAGGGTGATCGGCGCGTACGTGCCGGCCACCGCGCCGAAGATGCTGCCCAGGCTGCCGAAGCGGGTGAATTGCTGCTTTGCCAGGCGGGCGAGGGCTTGGCTGGAGGCGGTGGGGTAGGAGTCCCGGGTCTGGGCGGCCCAAGTCTGGGCCCGGGGGCCGAAGGTTTGGACGGCGGCCAGGGCCAGAAGCTCGGGGGCGTGGCCTGGGTCGGCTATGAGCTTGGACCAGGGGTCGGGCTTGGTGGTCGGCTGCTCGGGAGCTTTCTCGGCCTGGGGCGTGGGTTTCTCGGGCGCGATTGGCTCTGTTGCCGCCGTCGGGGTTGGGGTTGGCTCGGCGACTGGGGTGGCTTTGCGTGGGGCCCTCTTGGCGGGGGCGGCCTTCTTTATAGGGGCTGCCTTCCTGGCGGGGGCGACGCGCTCTGCGGAGGCGGCCTGCGCTGCGGGGGCGGCGGCCCGCTCTGCGGGGGCAGCGGCCTGCTGCGTGGCAGCGGCCTGCTCTGCGGGGGCTGCCTTCTTGGCGGGAGCGGCCTGCTCTGCGGGGGCTGCCCTCTTCGCGGGAGCGGCCTTCTTTGCCGGGGCTGCCTTCTTGGCCGGAGGGCGCTTGGCCGGCTCCGCTGCCTCGGCTTTTTCGGCCGGGGCGCTCTCGGGCGCGGTGGCCTGGCTGGGGATCTCGGGCGCCGGCGTTGCCTTGCGAAGCGCGGCCTTGCGGGGAGATTCGTCGGCTGTGCGGCGAGGCGTACGGGATGGGGTTTTTGGGGTAGATGCCCGACCCTCGTCAGGGTGATTCTCGGCACTCGGCGCTTGAAACGTCACCGCCGGCGCCGCCTTGGCGGCACGACGCGGCGCCGGCGCAGGCGGCTTCTCCTCGGGCGTAGGTTGCGCGGGCGCGCTGAACGCGGGCCGCGCGGTACGACCGCGACGCTCGGTGGGCGGCTTCTCCTCCATGCCGTGGCAGCCTAGTCGCATAACCGGCGTTTCACCTGCTGGAGTCAGTTGCGCAAGCCCGCCGCGCGCGAGGAGGGCAACCTCTTTGTGTGGCCCTGACCGGGTCCGGTATCCTCAAGCGTCGGCAGCTCGAGGGCTGCCGTGGAGACTTCGCCTAGTCTGGTCTATGGCGCCGCACTGCTAATGCGGTTGGGGTTTTAAAGCCCCTCCCGGGTTCGAATCCCGGAGTCTCCGCGTGTAAGGCCGGTGTGTATGCTGGCGGAGCACTGAGCGCCCGTAGCTCAATGGATAGAGCATCTGACTACGGATCAGAAGGTTAGGGGTTCGAGTCCCTTCGGGCGCGCCGAGTGGCTGAGTGGCCCCTGTCCGCGGAAAGCGCGGACCGGGGCCACTCGGCATTTCTGCTCCGGGGGCCGGGCCCCCGGAAACCCCGCGGTGCGGTGGGCACCCTCCCAGGCCGGGTCGCGCTTAAACCCCAGTCGGCCCTCTGTTGTGGGAAGCGTGCGGGGTTTAGATCATGCGGCGTAGGGCTGTTTCTACGGCGTCTATCAGCGGGTCTCCTGCTGCTCTTGGGTGTCTTGCCAGGCCCAGCTCCACGTCGGGGAGGGTGGGTAGGGCGTTCGGGTCGTGGCAGGCCATCTGTGGGTCCACGTTGGCGGGCATTAGCGCCGCCACGCCCAGGCCGGCGCGTACTGCGGCCAGCACGCCTAGCAGGCTGGTGCTTTCGAACGCCAACCGCCAGGGTCTATCGGCTTTTTCGAGGGTTTCCAGGACTGCTGTGCGCCAGAAGCATGGGTTGGAGAAGAGCACGACGGGCAGCGGGTCGGCGTTCAGGTCTACGCCTGGGCCGATTGCCCAGACCAAAGGGCGGCGCACCGTCCAGCGTGGGTGTGCGGGCAGGTAGGGCACCTCGTCCAGCACTAGTTGGACACGGCCTGCGTCGTAGGCCTCGCGCATCGCGGCGTTGGCGAAGGTGAGGACCTCCAGCGTCGCGTCGGGGTGCAGGCGGGCCAGGTCGGCCAAGGCCTGTGCCAGGTGGGACGCGGCCAGGTCTTCCAGCAGGCCGACGCCGCAGCGGCCGGTGAGCGTCCGCCTGGTCTCGGTTAGTGCCTGTGCGGAGAGGGAGAGTATGCGTTCGGCGTACGGCAAGAGCTCTTCGCCCGCTCGGGTCGGCGAGACGCCGGATGCCGATCGGTAGAGCAGCGGGCGGCCGACGGCGCTCTCGAGTTTGCGCAACTGCTGGCTGAGCGCCGGCTGGGTATGTCCCAGCGCGGTGGCGGCGCGGCTGATGCTGCCCGTCCGCACGGCGGTGACGAACGACCGCAGCAAGGCGGTCTCCAGATCCCTGGCCATAAGCAATTATTATGGCCGGTCCAAGAAGTTGGCCAGTTCCTATGGCCCGGGTGCTCATCTAGCGTCGGCACGTGACCAGATATCGGCAGGTGCTCGCCGTGCCCGGGATGGCGCCGCTGCTCGGCGTCTCGCTGCTCGCCCGGGCCGCGATCACGGCCGACGTGATGGCGGTGACGTTGTATGTCGTGCTGGGTCTGGGCCTGAGCTACGCGGCGGCGGGTGGGGTCGCGGCGACTCTGACGGCCGGGATGGCGCTGGGCGGGCCCCTGCTCGGCCGGATGATCGACCGGCGTGGCCCGCGCACCGTGCTGCTGGCAACTGTCGTCATGCAGGTCGCGTTCTGGCTGAGCCTGCCGTTCCTGCCGTACGGAATCCTGCTGGTTGCCGCCTTCGCGGCGGGCCTGCTGATGGTGCCGGGGCCGTTGGTGACCCGGCAGGCGATCGCCGCGATGACGACCGCTGGGCAGCGTCACGCCGCGTTCGCGCTGGAATCGGTGCAGGGCGAGCTGTCGTACATCGTCGGACCGCCGCTGGTGATCCTGGGCGCGGCGACTTTGTCCCCGAGCGCGATGGCGTGGGCGGTCGGCGCCGCCATCGCGGCCGGCGGAGCCGGTCTCGCCCTGCTCAACCCGCCGGTGCGGGCCAAGGACGAGGCGGATGCCGGCGTGGCCGCGCGGCCGCCACGCCGGGAATGGCTGGGCGCCCCCATGATTGCCGTGCTGGCGATGGCCTTCGGCACCACGACGCTGCTCAGCGGCATCGACCTCGCCATCGTCGCCACGCTCCGCCAAGCAGGTCAGGTGTCCCAGGCCGCGGTGGTCGTGGCAGTGCTCGGCGTGGCCTCCGTCACCGGCGGGCTGATTTACGGCTCGCGGTCCCGGCCACTGCCCACCTGGCTGCTGCTCGGCTTGCTGGGGCTCATGACGATTCCGGCCGGCCTCGCGCGTGACTGGCCCTGGTTGTGCGTGGCCGTCGTCGGCGCTGGGCTTCTCGCGGCGCCCACCCTTTCGGCGGTGGCCGAGACGGTGAGCCGGCTGGCGCCGGCCGGCGTGCGGGGCGAAGCGACGGGTATGCAATCCGCGGCGCTCAGCGCGGGTTTCGCGTTCGGATCCCCGATCGTCGGGCTGGCGATCGACGTCTCCGCGCCGGCCGGCGGCTTCGCGGCGGCCGGGCTGGCCGGCCTCGCGGCCGCGCTGACCGGATACCTGCTGTCCCGCCCCCGCGTGGTCCGAAGCCCGGCTCCGCTCGGCGCGGCGCAGGAGGTGCGTTCAGAGGCTTGTTGCGGCGCCTGAAGGGAATCGACCGGCGCGAGCCGCTGGCATCCCTCGCCGGCGGACTCGCCCCCACCGCCGAGGTCCTCATCGTCGCCCGCGTCCTTCAAGGACTCGCGACGGCGGCCGCCACCCCGGCCGGCCTGGCCCTGCTCATCACGTCCTTTCCCGAAGGGCCGCTGCGTCGCAAGGCCCTGGGGCTCAACGGCGCGCTGATGTCGGCCGGGTTCACCACCGGCGCGATCCTCGGCGGCGTCCTGACCGACCTCCTGTCGTGACGGTGGGCGTTCTTCATCAACGTTCCCGTCGCCCTGGCCGTCGTGCTGATCGTGCCCGCCGTCATCGCCGAGTCCCGCCCGGCCGGACGTCCCCGGATCGATCTGCCCGGCGCCCTGTCCGTCACCCTCGGCCTGCTCGCCCTCGTCTACGGCCTCACCCAGGCCGGTGAGCACGGCTGGAGCCACCCCGCCGCCGCCGTCGCGTTGCTTGCCGGCGCGGTCCTGCTGGTGGTCTTCTACCTGATCGAGCGGAGAACCACCGAGCCGCTCGTCCCGGTGCACGTGCTGAAGAAGCGCACCGTCGCCTGGGGCAACGTCCTCGGCCTACTGGCCTTCGTCACCGAGACGTCCCTGGTGTATCTGCTCACCCTCTACATGCAGAAGACGCTCGGCTTCTCCGCGCTCGTCGTCGGGATCTCCTTCGCCCTCCTGGGGCTCGGGACCGTGACCGGCGGCCTGATCGCCCCCCCCCGGGTCATCGCGCGCACCTCGGCCACGACCGCGTTGGTCGCCGGTGGGCTGCTCCAAGCGGTCTTCACCGCCCTCCTGCTCCTCCTCGGGGACTCGGCCTCCTCCATGGGGGCTGCTGCTGCCGGCCACCTTCCTGGGCGGCGTGGGCAACATGCTGGTCATCGTCGGATTCATGGTCACGGCCACCACCGGGCTGCCCGACCACCAGCAGGGCCTGGCCACCGGCCTGGCCTCGATGTCCCAGCAGGTCGGTATCACCATGGGGACCCCGATCATGTCCGCGATCGTCACCGCCGTGACCGGCGGCGCGGTCACCGCCGCAGCGATCCTGCACGGCGTCGGTGTCGCCATCGCGGTCAACGCCGCCCTCGTCCTGCTCGGCGTCCTGATCGCGGTCAGCTTCCTGGGCGCGCGGCAAGTTTTCTCGCGGGGAGTGTCTGATCCGGGGTAGGTCGTTCGTGGTGTGGATGAAAGCCCACGACACAGAAAGGCAACTGTCATGACCGCGCTCTACACCTGGGACGTCTTCTCCACCCTGGACGGCTACGGCTCCTTCGGCGAAGGCGCCGACTGGGGCGGCTACTGGAGCAAGCAGGGCCCCGAGCTGCTCGAGCACCGCGCCGCCCTCTTCGACACCGACCAACGCATGGTGTACGGGGCCACCACCTTCCGGGAGATGGCTTCGATCATGTCCTCGGGGATCGACCCCAACGCCCTCGACGAATGGAACATCCGGACGATGCGCTCACCGGCGACGGTGATCTCCTCGACCTTGCAGGACACCCTCGGCTGGCCGGACGCGACCATCGTCAGCGGCGATGCCGTGGACATCGTCACCCGGCTCAAGGAGCAGTCGGACGTGCCGCTGCGCTCGCAGGCGAGCCTGTCGCTGAACTGGGCGCTGATGGCCGCCGGCCTGGTCGACCGCATCCAGGTGACGATCTTCCCGGTCATCACCGGACGCACCGGGACGAGCCCGATTCTCGGCGGCGCCGGCGACTTCGACCTCGAGCTGCTCGAGAGCCGGACGCTCGACGGCCACACCCAGGAGCTGGTCTACCGCCCCACCGCCCACTGACCGGCGCGGGCCGGCGTCAGCGGCGGTAGGTCAGCTTGCCGGTGTAGCGCACGTTCCCGGCCCTGTCGTACGCGCGCAGCTGGACGGTGAAGGTCTTGCCGTACTTCTTCGGGTTGAGGGCGAAGCTGTACGCCGTCCGGCTGGCGGTGGCGACCACCTTGCCGTTGACCAGCAGCTGAATCCGGGCGACCCCGTTGCGATCGCCGGCCGCCGCCGCGATTCGGGTCGTCGTCTTCAGCATGGACTTGTTCCGGGGCGCCTTCGTGAGCCGCAGCGTCGGGAGAGTGTTGTCGACGATGACGTCACGCGAGTACGTCGTGTAGTTGCCGAGCCGGTCGATCACCAGCCAGGTGAACCGGCGGGTCCCGTCCCGGCCGCTGGCCAGCGACACGGTGGTGAACTTGCCCGGCTCGACGTTCCGATAGTCGGCGCCCTGCAGGTTGGAGTAGGCGAGCCCGTTCGGGTCGGAGACCCTGATCGTCGTGGTGAACCTGCTGCCGCGGATCAGCGCGTGGTGGGCGGGAGTGATTGAGCCGAGCGCCGGCGGCTTGTTGTCGATGTTCACCACGTACGAGCGGGAGGCGGAGTTGCCGACCGCGTCCCAGACCTTGAGCTCGACGTTCGCGGTGCGTGCGGTCATCCCGGTGGTGCGCCAGTAGAAGTACTGCCCGGTCGACTTGAGCGCGCCGTCGACCCACCACTCGTACCGCAGCGGCGAGGCGTCCTGGACGGCCGCCGTCAGCGTCCCGGCGTCGCCGACCCAGCCGGCGCCGCCGTCGAGGACGGTGTCCATGTACGTCGCGAGGCTGACCGCGCTCTGGATGACCGGCGCGTCGTCGTCGACGATGTAGCCGGTGGCGAGCGTCGTCTTGTTACCCGCCTGGTCGTACAGATCGAACGACGGTGATTTTGCCCGGTTGACCGCCTGCCACGGGAAACTCCACGGCGCCGCGGTGAGCTCGGCCCCCTCCGACGACACGACCCGCACCACGTCGCTCGACACGTCGGTCAGGGTGATGGCGACCGTCCCGCTGTGCATCGAGGTGCCCCGCACCGGGGAGACCGCGCCGGTCGGGGGCGTGTTGTTGGCGCGTACCCGGGTGGTCGCCTCGGTCTTGTTGCCGGACGCGTCGGAAGCGCGCAGCGTGATGTCGATGGGCGTCTCGTCGGGGACGATGGCGCTCGTGAGCACGGCCCGGCATTGCCACAGCCCGTCGGTGCGGAGCTGACAGCCGCCCTGGATGTACCCGCGGATCAGCACGAGCACCGACGAGACCCGCACGTCGTCGGTGACGGTCGGGGTGAAGAGGAAGACCGCCGGCGCGAACTGCCCTTCCGTCATCCCGGTGCTGACGATCGTCGGCGGGGTCGTGTCCGGCGCATCGGCGTCGGCCCACGCCGGCGTCCCGCCGGCAACAACAAGAGACCCGCTGAGTACGGCGGCAGTCAGCCCCCGGCGCAACGACGCACGTCGCATCGACATCCCCCATGATCAATGTTGCGCACAGAGTAGCTTGCCGTCGGCCGACGTGCGGCAGGACATCACCTACTCTCTGCGTCGGCCGGGAGACCGTCGAGCATGAGATTGAGAGTGAAGTCGAAGCGGTCGTGGACCGTGCCGGCGGTCAGCTCGGCGGCGTAGCGCTTGGTCTGCGGAAAGGTATCGGGCAGGGCCGCGAAGCGGGTCATCAACGCCTCGCGGCTCACCACCCAGCCGTCGTCGGCGCGGCTCTGCCGCCTGGTCGCCAGCGAGACCTCAAGGCTGTACGCGTTGACGTACAGCGTGAGGGAGTCGATGGCCCAGGCGGCGGCCTGCGGGGGAACGCCGGCCAGCAGGATGGCCAGCATGCCCTCGCTGACCCGCAGGATGTCGAGGTTCGACGGCGCGGCGGCGAAGGCGGCCTGGGAAAGGCCGGGATAGCGCAGGTACTGATCGCGTAGCTGGGTGCAGACGCTGATGAGCTGCTGCCGCCAGTGGGCGGGGTCGGGCTCGGGAAGGGCGATCTCGGCACACAGCCGGCCGATCAGCAGCTCGTCGAGGTCTTCCTTGTTGACCACGTGGGCGTACAGGGACGACGAGCCAGTTTCGAGCGCGGTGGCCACCCGCCGCATGGTGAGGGCCTCGTATCCCTCATCCGCCACGATGCCGAACGCGGTCTCGACGATCGCCTCGACCGTGATCGGCTTTTTGTGCCCGCGGGACGGGCCGCGCCGGCCCGCGGGTGCGCTCGGGCCGGCGCCGAGCTGGTGCCGGGCGGCGCGGCGTTCTTGCGGGGTCGGCGACATGTGAGCAGTCTAGCGGCGGAGGAACAGTGTTCTGCATCATACGAACGCCGCTCGTATTAATACGAGCGCTGCTCTACTCTGGAACGGTGCTCGTATCTACTGAAATGCGCAAACCCGAATCCCTCCGGGCCGCCTGGGTGGCCCTCGCCGGGCTGTCGTCGGTCTTCCTCTTCGAGATGCTGGACAACTCGATCCTGAACGTCGCGCTGCCCACGATCGGGCGCGAGCTGCATGCCTCGACCGTCGCGCTGCAGTGGGTGACCGGCGCGTACGCGGTGGTCTTCGGCGGTCTGATGCTCGTCTTCGGCGCGATCGCCGACCGGTTCGGCCGGCGGCGGATCATGCTCGTCGGCCTGGCGCTGCTCGGCATCGCCAGCCTGGCGACCGCCTTGGTCTCCACGGCCGGGCAGCTGATCGCGGTGCGTGCCCTGATGGGTGTCGCGGCGGCGATGACCACGCCCGGGTCGGCGGCGCTGGCCTTCCGGCTGTTCGAGGACGACGGCCTGCGCGTCCGCGCGATGACGCTCATCTCGACCGTCGGCCTGGCCGGCCTCGCGATCGGCCCGACGACCGGCGGCCTCGTGCTCGCGATCGCGCCGTGGCAGGTCCTGCTGCTGGTGAACGTCCCGATCGCGGTGTTCGCGATCATCGCCATCCGGGCCGGCATCGCCGCCGACGACCCGGCCGGCCTGCACCGCGACCCCGTGGACGTGCTCGGCGCGCTGCTGGGCACGGCGACGATCGTGTTCGCGCTTCTCGCGCCGACGCTGTTCGTCAACGAGGGCGGCGGCTCGTGGGCGCCCTGGACGGCGACCGCCGGTGCCCTGGCGGCGGGGCTGCTCTTCGTCCTACGCGAGCGCGAAGCTCGCTACCCGCTTCTCGATCTGAAGCTCGTCGCCCGTCCGCTGGTCGCGAGCGGCCTGGCATACAAGGCCGCGGCCGGGCTGGCGACCGCCGGCGTCGGCTACATGGTGACGCTGCAGCTGCAGCTCGACTGGGGCTGGACGCCCACGCTCGCCGCCATCGGGCTGTTGCCGCAGGTCGTCGTGCTCGTGGCGGGCGGCGCCTTCGTCAACCCGTTCGTGCGGTGGGCCGGTCTCGAGCGGGCCGCCTGGCTCAGCGCGTCCTCGGTCGTGGCCGGCCTCGCCATTTACGCCCTGCTCGGCCGGCTCGGCTATGTCTGGGTCGCGATCGCCCTGGTCTTCGTTGCCGCCGGGATCCGGGTGGTCGGTGTGGTCGCCGGGGTCAACGTGCTCCGTGGGCTCCCGGAGAACCGCACGACGATCGGCGCGGCGCTCACCGACACCGCCACCGAGGTCGCCTCCGGCACCGGCGTGGCCGTCACCGGCACCATCCTGGCGGCGCTCTTCACCGGCAGCATCGCCACGTCGCACTGGACCGCGTCCCAGTCCGCCGAGTTCGAGCACGCGGTCACGATCGCCGGCCTCGTGCTCACCGCCGTGGCCGCGACGCTGGTCGGCTGGGCCTTCCGCCACAGCAAGAAGTCCATCCGCCACAGCAAGAAGGCCTAGGTCAGTCGTCGACCTCGGCCATCGAGCGCGGCGCCGGCACGTTCTCGAAGCGGATGTTGCCGGCCGGCACCATCCAGGTCATCACCTGCACCGCCAGGCGGCCGGCCCGCACGGCGGGGTCGGCGTTGCTCAGCTCGCGCGCCGTCGCCGGGTCGCAGGACATCACCGAGATGCCGCGCAGGCGCTCGTCGTCCTGGTCGAGCAGCGGCCCACCCCCGATCAGGTACCCCCGATCGCGCAGGTCGGCGCGGAACGCGAGGTGGGCGTCCTGCGCAGCCTAAGCCGCGCAAGGATCTGACGGTCCATTCCGGTGACTAAGTGGATGATGGACGCGCCTTGACAGCCACCGATATAACTCGTGGGACACGGTCCGCGACAGGTGGTGATCAAGTGGCGACGGGCTTCTCCGACCGTGAGCTGAGGGAGCTTTCGCGGATCTTTCCGCTCACGCGTGCCACGCCCTTGATCCTCGCGCGTCTCGGATTCGATCGCGCGATGCTGCCCAACATCCAGAGCGTCGAGCACGCGTACGAGTACTGGCTGCTGATCAACGAGAAGATCGACGCCGGCGAGGTGCCGCAGGGCCGCGACCTGGTGCTGCGGGCGGCTCGCGAAAGGGCTCCGTACAACGATGTGCTCTTCGGCGACGAGCCGCCCGACGTCTGGGACGTGCTGTTCCTCGGCTCCTCGCCGGCCGGGCTCGACCCGCTGCGGTTCGACACCGAGTACCGCAAGCTCCTCGACGCCGGCGCCCACCTCCGCGCCGACTACCGTCCGATCGCGACCGTCCGTGATCTCTCCGAGCTGCGCGACGGCAAGTATCACCTGCTTCACCTCGCCTGCCACGCCCGCGGGGACGACCTGTTCTTCACCGACCGCGACGGCGCGTCGGTCGTCGTGCGTGCCGACGACCTCGTGGAGCTGATCCGCCCGGCCCGGCTGCTCGGGATCATGCTGAACGCGTGCACCAGCGTGCCCGCCGCCGAGATCCTGCGGACGACCGCGAGCGTCACGATCGCGCACGAGGACGAGCTGGCCGACGACGACGCCGCGCTGTGGGCCTCCTATCTCTATGACGCTCTCGGCCGCTCCCGCGATCTCGGCGAGGCGGCCGACCGGGCGCGGCGCGAGCTGGTCGCCGAGCACGGCGGCAAGCGCTCGATGGCCGAGGGTGTCGTGGTGCTGCGGGGGCGGCCGTGACCGCCCCGGCCTGGACGCCGGCGCTGCTGTCCACCGCGCTCGGCGACGACCGGCTGCGGTGTGACCTGTGCCCGCATCGCTGCGAGCTCGCCGAGGGCGAGACCGGCGCGTGCCATGTCCGGCGGCATCACCGCGGCCGGTTGGAGACGGCGTCCTTCGCGACGACCGTGACCCATCTCGACCCGATCGAAAGAAAACCCCTGTTCCACGTACGGCCGGGGTCGCGCGTCCTGACGCTGGCCGCACCCGGGTGCACATTCCGGTGCAACTACTGCCTCAACCACGCGATCTCCCAGTACGGCCGGGAGGAGTCGGTGCCGTGGAGCGCCCGGCCGGCCGACGTGGCGGGGCTGCGCGCGCGAGCCGTCGCCGAGCGGGCCGCGGTCGGTTTCTCGTACACGGAAGCCGCTCTTGCCCTGGAATTATCGCTGGCGATCGCCGAGGAACCGGGGGTGAGCCTGGTCTGGAAGAGCAACGGGTTCCTGACCCCGGAGGCGATCGACCTGATCGCCCCGCGACTGCTCGCGATCAACATCGACCTGAAGGCGGCGGATGAGCGCGGGCACCGGCAACTGACCGGAGCGCCGCTGGCCCCGGTGCTCGCGGCGATCGAGCGGTTCCGTCGGCTGGGCGTCTGGGTCGAGGTGGCCAGCCCTTTGATCCCGGGCATCGCCGACGAGCCGCGGCACTGGCGGTCGATGGCCGGCGCGCTGGCCGACATCGACCGCGACATCCCGTGGCACCTCGTGCGTTTCACCCCCGACTTCCGGATGGGGCGCTTCGCGCCGACGCCGCCATCGTCGCTGGCCGAGGCCGCTGCGGCGGGCCGGGAGGTGGGTCTGCGTTTCGTGTACGTCGAACGGGCGCTCGGCGCCGAGGGACGACGCACAAGGTGTCCCACTTGCGACGCAACCGTGGTTGATCGTGGGGTCTGGCAGACGATGGAGGTGGCCGTCGTGGCCGGCTCCTGTGCGGGCTGCGGGACCGACATTCCTGGCCGATGGGAGCACCCCGATGACTGAACGCGAGTTCGTCCAGGACCTGCCGGATCTGATCGACGCGACGGAATACCCCGCTCATCCGCAGGGCCGCCTGGTCCGGCTGCGTATCACTGTGGACGAGAACGGCGTGTCCGTGCTGGCCGACGCGTTCCGCCCGCTCGAGGTCGAGCGGCTGATGGACGAGCTCGGCGGCGGCCCGGTCCAGCAGATGCTGTGCGGGTGATCGGGTGAGCGACGACGACCTGTTCGACGCCGGGCGGGAGAACGCCGCCGATCCGCCGCCGCAGCTCGACACGGCTCAGGACGGCGCGGCGATCACCGGGGTCACCTCCTGGTGGCACAACGATCGCTGCTCGCAGTGCGGACACACGTTCCGCCGCAACGACGTGGTGCAGGTCGACAGCCGTACCCGGACCGTCGCCCACCTCGATCCGGTGCTGTGCTGCGCGGTCGAGGGCGAGCCCGGCACCGACGACGCCGACGTGAGCGCCTTCGTCAGCGGGCTGCTGGCGGCGTGGCCGCCGGCCGGCGAGGCCCGGATGGTCAGCACCGACGAGGCGTCCTACCTTCTGAGCCCGCCGGATCGTGGGTTCCGGCGGCGCTCGTGCCTGGTCTGCGCGCACTCCTTCCGCCCCGCCGAGATGGTGATCATCTGCCCGTGCGCGCCGGCCGAGCGCCGCTGCCGGGCCGCGGTGCACCGGGATCCCGCGCAGGGCCTGGTGTGCTGGGAGGCCTGGCTGCCCGCCCGCGAGCTGCGGGCCTGCCCGGTGACGACGCGAAACCTGGGTCAGTGATGACGAGCCCAGTGATGACGGGTCCGGACAGGCACGACCGGCAGCGGCTGATGCCCGGCTGGGACCAGGCGCGCATCGCCGGCGCGACCGCGGTCGTGGCCGGGGTCGGCGCGCTCGGCAACGAGGTGGCCAAAAATCTGGGGCTGCTCGGCATCGGCCGGTTGATCCTCTGCGACCCCGACACGGTGGCGGCGCACAACCTGAGCCGTACGGTCCTGTTCGACGACGGAGACCTGGACCGGCCGAAGGCCGAGGCCGCGGCCCGCACGCTGGCCCGGATGGCGCCCGGCACGGTGGTCGAGACCCGGGTCGACGATCTCGTGCGCGGGGTCGGCATCGGCGAGCTGGCCGACGCCGACGTCGTGCTCGGCTGCCTGGACACCCGGTGGGCGCGCCTGCAGCTGCTCGAGCGCTGCACGATGGCCGGAACCCCGCTGGTGGACGGCGGCACCCATCCGTGGGGCGGCGAGGTGCGGCTGCGCGTCGACCCGGCCGAGCCCTGCTACGGCTGCACGCTCACCGCCGCCGAGCGCTGGGGCTCCGACGTGCCGGCGAGCTGCGCCGAGCTCGGCGACCGGCCCCTGCCCGCGTCCATCCTCTCGTCGTCGCTGGTGGCCGGCTGGATGGCGGCGACCGCGGCACGGGAAGTGCTCGGCGTGCCGGTGCCCTGGCGGTTCCTCTCGGTCGACATCGCCACCGGCGACACCGCGCCGGTGCTGGTCGACCTCGACCCGGAATGCCCCCACCACACGGCGGTCGGCGCGCCGGCCCGGGCGACGGTGTCCCGCGACGACACCGTGGGCGAGCTGCTCGCCGCCCTGCCGCCCGGCTCGGAGCCGCTGGCCTGGGCCGAGTTCCCGCCGCCGCAGGAGTGCTACAGCTGCCACCGCGTCTGCGAGCCGGGCTACGGCTACCGCGAGCCGACGATCGCCTGCCCGCACTGCGGCGACTGGCTCCGGCTCGCCCGCACCACCCGCGTTCGTGAAGCCTCGGCCGGCACGAAGCTGGCCGAGCTCGGCATCGCACCGCACGAGGTCCTTGCCGTCCGATCACCAGATGGGGAGTACTCATGGCTCAGGCTCGGATGAGGACCGGCGGCCCGGGCGAGGAGGAGCCCGCCCGCGAGCGGCCGGACGTGCGGATGACGGCCGAGGACCGGGACGCGTTCATCCAGGTCATGACCCGGCTGGCGGCGAACCGCGAGGCCGGCGCCCGGTGGCTGCGCCGGTTGAGCTTCCCGGCCGACCATATCCCGCAGCCCGCCGAGGACGCGGAGAGCTGGTGGTGGCTCGCCTTCGACCAGCTGGATCTCGGCCGGGTCCAGCGGCCCTACTCGCGGCTGCTGCGGGCGGTGCACGAGGAGTTCCCGTACAACCCCGACATCACCCGCCTGCACGACCGCTACCTGGCGGAGACCGCCGACACGCCGCGCGACACCGCGGTGGTCGACCAGGCCGCGCAGGAGGCGACCTGCCGGGTCATGGTGAGCGTGCGGTCCGAGGCCGAGCGGGAGGACGCCGAGCGGCAGCTGCGCGAACTGGGCCTGGCGCCGGAGTTCCGCTGGGCGTCCACGTACACGACGTCGTTCGCGGTCAACAGCCCGGACGTCGCCCGGGTCTCGTCGCTGCTCGACCGCACCGAGCTGGGGTGGACGGTCGCCGGCCCGGGCCAGCCCGACTACGTCTTCTCCGCCCTGTCGCTGCAGGGCCCGGACGGTTCCCGGTTCATCGCCCGGGACACCCCGTCGCAGCGGACGTTCCGGGACGTGGCCGAGGACGTGATCAGCGAGCACTACCCCGGAACGGTCTCCGGCGAGACGGTCAACAACGCGATCGTCGACCGGATCGCGCCGAGCGGCGAGCGGCACCGGGCCAACCCCGACCAGACCCTGCACGAGGCCGGCGTGCAGGACGGCGAGCAGATGCGGATCGGCTTCGAGGGCCGGGCCGGCGCGGTCAACCCGATCATCCGGGAGGACGCGCTCCAGCGGGTGCACAAGCAGATCCGCAACTACGTGGGCGCGCACCCCGGCATGCGGCTGACCGCCAACGCCGAGACGCTCCCGACCGTCTACGACCTCGAGTTCGAGGAGAACAGCTTCGGGCCGCCGGGCGCCGACGGCGAGCCCACCTTGATCCAGCGTCACCAGGTGCGGATCCAGCTCGGGCCGGATTTCCCCGAGCGGCATCCCGACGTGTTCTTCCTCAGCCCGATCTTCCACCCGAACGTCTACCCGATGTACGACAACCCCGACCTCGCGACGCGGTACCGCAAGGAGCTCCGCGGCCTGGTCTGCCTGGGCGAGCTGGACGACACCTGGTACCCGGGCATGGACATGGGCGAGGTCTGCCAGATGGTCGTGGAGATCGCCGGGTACCGCAACTACGACCTCATCCACGTGACCGGCGACCGGGCCAACCCGGAGCTGCACGCGAACTTCTTCGACCAGCGGGCCGCGAGCTGGGCCATGCAGAACCAGGAACTGATCAAGGGCAGGGGAGGGGTCCCGATTGTCCGGTCCGCCGCCATCCGACCTCGGGTCTCGCGAAGTGTCATCGATCGCGTGGACTGACGACCGCGAGACGGTCGGCATCGACCTCTACCGCACCGACGACTACGTGTTGCAGGGCCGCGTCGACCTGTTCCCGTTGCTGCGCAGCGTCTTCGGCGAGGCGCTGGGCCGGCCGCTCGACGACGCGCTGTTCGCGCTGAGCTTCCACCAGGTGGCCGACCTGCGCGAGAGCAGCGGCGATCCGGTCATGGTCAACCTGCGGCCCAGCCACAGCTACCTCACCATCCGCATCCTGGTCGGCGACCGGCTGATCTACCGGCATCCGCACTCGGTCCGTGAGGTCTTCGCCCGGCCACTGCAGCGTCTGCTGGGGACCGCCTTCCCGGACGACAAGCATTGGGGGTACGCCCCCGCGGGTCCCGGCCTCGAGAAGATCAGCCTGGAACGGCCGGCGCCGCGGATGGAGGGGACCATCGACGTACGGCTGCGCCGGGGCCGCACCAGCCGGTTGAACCTGGAAGAGGTGGCCGAGCCGGAGCCGCCGCCGGCCCGCCTGGCCGACCTGGGCGTGCCGGAGCCGGGCGAGAACGGCCTGCGAGCCGAGGACGACGTCGCGGTCGTCTTCGGGCCCGAGGCCGGCAAGGCGCTGCGCCACGAGCTGCCGTTGTCCGAGGAGATCGAGGAGGGTGGCTTCCTGGTCGGGAACGTGCACCGGGACGCCGACCACCCCGAGCGGTACCTGGTCGAGGTCGTGCACGCGCTGCCGGCCGAGCGGACCGGCGCCTCGATGCTGCAGTTCACCTTCACCGGGGAGAGCTTCCTGCGGGCCAACGACGCCGTGCACCGGCTCGGCGGCGACCTGCAGCTGGTCGGGTGGTACCACACCCACCTGTTCCCGGCGACCGAGCGGCTCGGGCTGTCGAGCAGCGACGTCGAGCTGCACAGCCGTACCTTCCGGCGGCGCTGGCAGATCGCGGGACTGCTCAACTTGGACGGCGGGGAGCGGGTGCTGCGGGCGTACGGCTGGGACGGGCGCAAGATGCGCCGTCTCCCGCAGTGGGTGGTGGACGGATGAACGCCCTGACCACCGCCCGCCGGGTGCTGCGGTGGGCCGCCGAACCGTCCGGTCCGGTGCCGTCCGGGATCCTGCGCGGCGCCGGTTCGCTCGCCGAGGCCGGCGAGTGCGTCCCCGACGTCTGCCGGCTGGTGTCCTCGGCCGGCGCCCTGTTCGCGGCCGGGGATCCGCCGTGGGCGGACGCCGAGCCGGTCGGGCCGGGCGTGGTGCTGATGGCCGCCGCGGTCGGGGTGCGGGCCGACGAGCGGGCCGCGCAGATCCTCGACCTCGTCCCGGAGCTCTCGCCCCGGCGGGACGGCCGCTGGGCCGAGGCGCTGGCCCGGCATGCCCTGGTCGCGCCGGTGCTCGGCGCCTCCGCCGGCGGCGTCCCGGCCGGCCTGGCCGACCGGCTCCGCGCGATGTCGCCGCTCACCTCGATCTTCGGCCGCCCGTCCACCAACCCGGCCGCGCGTACCGCCGCCCTCGACCTGAGCATGCGCCTGCTGGCACGGCCGCACGGCACGGCCTCGCTGACCGCGGTGCTGGCCCGGCCGAGCGAGGACCCGCTGGTGCTCGACTGGCGGGCCCGGCTGCTGCGCATCCTCCGCGAGCAGCGGCCCGGCCTGATGCTCGACGTCTACCTCGCCGCCCGGCTGCGGCACGGCGCGGCCTGGGACGCGCGGATAGCCGCCGCCGACGCCGAGATGACCCGAGTCGCCGGGCCGAGCCCGCTGGCGCTGGCCACCGTGCGCTTCTGGGGCCCGCTCGCCGACACCGAGCGGGCCGAGACCGAGGCCGGCACGATGGCGGGCCGCATCGCGGGCGTGACGATCGACCCCGCCGCGTCGATCCGGGCCCGCACCTATCTGACGTACGCGGAGTACGGCCGCGCCGTGCGGCTCTTCTCCCGGTACCGCGACGTCCTCACGATCGGAGACCGCTGATGAGCAGAAGGCCGCGGGTGGCGCTGGTGGCGCTCGGCGATCCTCAGCCGCTCAGCGACCGCTGGCTGATGGCCGACCGGGAGCCGGAGCTGACGCTCGGCCAGGCGCTGGCCGAGATGCCGGCGCTGTCCACCACGCCGCTGTCGGCCGAGACGCTGGCGATTCCGCTGCACCGGTTCAGCCTGAGCTTCACGACGCCGGAGCCGGAAGCGCCGCTCTACTGGCCGCCGGGCATGACGGTGGCCGGTGCGAAGGGCGCCCCGGAGCAGGTCGTCGAGGCGCCGGCCGTCGTCAAGCCCGCGGTGATCGCCACGGCCGGCCACCCCGAGAAGATCGACGAGGCGGCGGCCGTCCGGATCGCCCACAAGCCGGACATCGAGAAGGCGGCGCAGTACCTCGACGCCGGTCTCTCCGTGGTGGTCCAGTGCGAGAAGCTGCTGGTGGAGTACCTGGCCCGGGAGATCACCTCGGGCTCGGGCCGGAAGCCGGTGATCGTCCGGCCGGATCCGGCCGCGGCGCAGAAGGACTTCGGCGGCATGCAGGGCGGCCGCCGGCAGCAGTCCCTCCAGGCGCTGCAGGAGGCCGTCCGGCACGCCAAGGAGGACGACGTGGTCGTCGTCCCCCACCTCGACCTGCTCGCCGGCGGCAGCGACGCCGCGCTGAACAGCGAGGCCCGGGAGCTGACCGACGTCCTGTACGACTCGAGCTCCTGCGTGCTGCTGGCCTTCGTGGACCCGTCCCTGGTGATCCCCGAGGTGCTGGCCAACCGGTTCGCCGTCCGGATCGCCATCGACATCCTGCCCCGCGAGGTCCGCGACGGCGACGGGAAGACGCCGGTGGGCACCGCGCTGGTGACCGCGGGCGAGGCCGCGATGTTCTCCGGCTTCGACGAGGTGGGCCTCTACAAGCACATCGCCGGCATGAACGCGGTCCGCTTCCGGCACGCCATCCGGTACGCCCAGCACCAGCACCGCGAGGGCGCGACCTTCGCCGGCCTGCTCGACGAGCTGCGCATCTTCAAGGCGACCACCTCGAACGACTTCGACCTGCCCGACGTGACCTTCGATCAGATCGGCGGGTACCAGGCGGTCAAGGACGAGCTTCAGCACGCGATCGATCTGATCAACGGCGGGGCCGGGATGCCCGAGCACCTGCACCGCGAGCTGATCCCGCGCGGCTTCATCTTCCACGGGCCGCCGGGCACCGGGAAGACGCTGTTCGCCAAGGCGCTGGCCACCGCGTTCCAGGCGACGATCAACGTGGTGTCCGGGCCCGAGGTCACCGACATGTACGTGGGCGAGAGCGAGCGCAAGGTTCGCGAGATCTTCGCCGAGGCCCGCCGGAACGCGCCCGCCGTGGTCGTCTTCGACGAGTTCGACTCGATCGCGACGCAGCGGTCGGGCCGCGAGGACGGCGGCAGCCGGGCCGGCAACGCGATCGTCGCGCAGCTGCTGACCGAGATGGACGGCTTCCGGCCGGCCGTGCCGGTGCTGATCGTCGGCACCACCAACCGGCTCGACATCATCGACGAGGCGCTGCTGCGGCCGAGCCGGTTCCGTCCGATCCGCATCGACCTGCCCGACCTCGAAGCCCGCCGCCGGATAGCCGAGGTGCACGCCGAGCACTTCGGGATCCCGGTGACCGACGCCCTGCTCAACCGCATCGCCGCCGCCACCAACCTGATGAACGGCGACGACATCCGCTCCATCTTCACGACCGCCCGCGGCGAGGCGGCGGTCAACCGGACGGCGCCGGTGAAGGACCCCTACCGGCTCGGCCAGCTGGTGGGGCGCCTGCGCCGCACGATCCAGGAACGCGACGCCGACCGCGACCAGCGGGCGGGCCGCCGTCCGCCGGCCGCCGGGGGCCACCGTGCCGCCGGCGACGACCCGATGATCTCCCAGACGCCCGAGGAACCGAGCCAGTCATGACTGCACCCAGCCCGGACGCCCTGCGCAAGGGGCGCGCGTTCGCCCACGTGATGGACGACTTCAAGAGCGAGTTCGTGGATCGTGACGTCGCGGTCGATGTGATCTCGCTGGCCGTGCTGTGCCGGGAGCACGTGCTCCTGGTCGGGCCGCCCGGCACGGCGAAGACGTCTCTCATCGAGCGGTTCAGCAAGCTGCTCCAGACGTCCTACTTCGGGTACCTGCTGACCCGCTTCACCGAGCCGGCCGAGCTGTTCGGCGCGATCGACGTCGAGGCGTTCCAGCGGGAGAACGTCTACCGCATCAAGACCGAGGGCATGCTGCCGACGGTCGACATCGCGTTCCTCGACGAGATCTTCAACGGCAGCAGCGCGATCCTCAATACGCTGCTGACGCTGGTGCACGAGCGGACGTTCGTGAACGGCTCGCACCGGGAACGGGCGGCGCTGATCTCGCTGTTCGGCGCGACCAACGAGCTGGTCGACGACCCGGTGCTCCAGGCGTTCTCCGACCGGTTCCTGTTCCGCTGCCGGCTCGGCTACGTGGCCGACGAGGCCCTGGAAGAGGTGCTCGACAGCGGCTGGGAGGCGGAAAGCGCGCTGCTCGCCGGCGGCACGCCGACCGCGGTCGCGCCGCAGTTCAGCCGGGCCGACCTGATCGACCTTCAGGCCGCCGTGGCCAAGGTCGACCTCGCCCCGGTACGGCCGGAGCTGGCCTCGATCCTGCGGTCGCTGCGCGAGGACCGGATCACCTTCTCGGACCGCCGCGCGGTCAAGGCGCAGAAGGCGATCGCGGCCAACGCGCTGCTGCACGGCCGGCCCACGGCCGGGCTCGAGGACCTCTCGGTACTGGTCCACCTGTGGACCAGCGAGTACGACGAGAAGATCATCCGCCAGGTGGTGGCGGCGCACGACGTGCCCGTGGACACCGGCGATCCGGCCCGGCACGTCAGCGAGGTCGTCGCCGACATCAAGGAGCTCGCCCGCGCGGTCCAGCACGTCACCGCGATGGAGGACCTGAACGAGGCCCAGCGGCGGGCCGCCCGGCTGCTCCGGGAGATCCGCACCGGCCGGCTCGAGGCGGGCGACTCGCTCGCCCTGCTGCGCGAGGTGCAGCTCGGCGTCGTCGAACGACTTCAGGAGCTCAGGAGGGACGGCTAGACATGTGCAATCCCCGACGCATCGATGTCACCGCGACGCAGCACCTGCGCGAGGCCTGGGAGGACGAGGTCCGGCGGGTGGCCACGCTCAGCGGCGCGGCCACCGGGCAGGCCCGGATCACCGAGTCGCTGGAGGACACGCTCGGCGCGCCGACGCTCGCCGCGCTCGCCCGCACGCTCGACGAGGCCGAGGGCTGGGTCCTCGACGGCGACGTCTACCGCTACGCCATGGAGGGCGGCTATGTCGCCTACCACGCCGACACCCGCGAGCTGGAGATCGTTGCCGAGCTGGCCGAGCAGGTCAGCGCGACCGGGGAAGCGGCGCAGACGATCAGCGGCGAGATCGACCAGGACATCACCGCGGCCGGGTCCGGCACCCACTACGACGACAACTGGGGCGGCATCACCGCCGAGGACGCCCGCCGCGAGGCGGAGCGGCAGGCGCAGCTCAACCTGGCGGCCGCCCGCGAGGAAGCGTTGCGAGCGGCCCGGGGCGAGGCCGCCGAGCAGCACCTGGCCGGCCTGGACGCCACCGCCCGGGCGGCGGCCGCCGCCGAGCTCGATCGGATCCTCGGCGAGCGCTCGGCCGCGCTGGACGTCGCCGCGGCCGAGGTGCTGGCCACGATCGGCGTCCGCGGGCGCAACGAGTTCCACCGGGTGCTCGCGGAGGCGTACCGGGAGGCGGTCCTCGCCTACGCCCGGATGCGCGGCGCCGACGGTGTCCAGGTCGTCGAGTCCGGCGGCGTGCTGGAGATCGAGTTCGAGATCCAGGCCTGAGGAGGTCACGATGCGGCTACGTGTGCGATTCCGGTACCGCACGGACACCGGCGAGGTGGAGGTGTTCACGGTCGACGACGTGGACGGCGGTCCCCGGGCGGCCGACCACGATGCCCGGCACGACGCGGCGACGCGGGACGTGGCGCGGGTCGTCGACCCGTACGCGTCGATCCACGAGGTCGGCGGCGCGGCGCCGGAAGTCGAGCCGCCGTTGACGCTTCCGCCCGACGACGAGCAGCGCCGATCGGAGCCGATGCGTGACTAGCCCGTACGACGCGGACTGGGCGTGGAACCAGGCCGCGCACTGCTACGAGCTCGACGGCCAGCTCGAAGAGGCCGGCCGCTGCTACGCCAACGCCCGCCAGTTCCGGCAGGCCGCCCGCGTCTTCCGGGCCGCCGGAAACGTGCGGGCGACGGCCGCGATGGAGTCCCGGGCAGAGCGGTACACCGTTGCGGCCTGGATCTACGTGCACGAGCTGGGCGACGTCGACGCGGCCCGGACGTCGTTGCAAGCCGACCCGCTTTCGCTCACGCCGACCGCCGGAACCGAACTCCTGCTGGGCCGGCGGCTCGTGGAGGTCCGCTGCGACCTGGCCGCGGGCGCCCCGGCCGAGACGGCGCTGCCGGTCCTCGCCGATCTTCAGAACTACCTCGCCACCGAGCAGCCGCCGATCCGGGCGCTCCACGTCGAGGATTGGGGGATCGCGATCGCCGAGGCCGCGAACCGGTTCGACCAGGTCGCGCTCACCTTCGCGGCCGCGCTGCGCGGCGGCGACCCGGCCGCCGGCGAGCGCTGGCGCCGATGGGCGCAGGACCGGTACGGCCAGCGGATCGTCATCCCGCAGGCGACGCCCGCGGCGACCCGAGAGGCGGCGTGAGGATGTTCCGACGACGCCGGCCTCCGGAGCCCACGCCGCCGCCGGTCCCGCCACCGGTCCCGCCGGCGGCGCCGCAGCCGCGTACCCACCGGGCCGGCGGGCCGATCGAGCGGATCCCGCCCGACCCGCCGCCGGCCGTCCCGGTCCGGCCGGCGCCTCCGCCCGCGTCGCCGACGGTTGTCGTCCCGCCACCACAGCCGGTGGCGCCGTCGCCCGACGACATCATCGTGTGCCTGCCTGACGCGAGCCGGGCGTTGCGCTGCCTGTCCGTGCTGGGCGGCGCGGAGATCCGGATCCACCGCCGCGACGGCGAATGGTGGCTGCGCGCCGAGGCCGAGCCCGATCTGGTCCGGACGGCCGCGCACAGCGCCGGCGGCCGGGTCTACGCCCGGCACGGGGACCTGCTGTTCCTGTCCCGGCCGTTCGGCGGGCCGGTCTCCGGCGACCGCGGGATCGCGGTGACGGCCCTGGAGCCCAGCGATGTCACCGATCTGATCCGGCACGCGCCACTGAGCCGTACGCGTAAAGCACCCCTGCATGACGCCGCCGTCCTCACGCCCGGGGTGACCACCGAAGAGCTGGTACGCCGTGCCCTGGAACTGGACCTCGACGTCTGGCAGCGGCCGGTACGCCTGCACCCGCTCGACGGCGACCGCGAGGCCGGCGGCGAATCGGTGCTCCTGGAGGTCACCGTGCACGCCGCCGGCGCCCGGACCATCCCGGCCGCGCTCTTCGCCGCCGCCGAGCGCCTCCCGCTGACCACGGTGTTCCGGCGCGCCGGCGACCAGGGCGAGCTGCTCGTCCAGCACGGCGCGAGCCTGCCGATCGCGGACTACCAACTGTCCACTTTGCTGCCGTCCGGCGGCTGGGCGCTGGCCGACGAGGCGTTCGGCTCCTGGCGGGTCGAGCCGCTGGGCGACCACCAGCCCGCCGCCTCCCTGATCAAGGTCGCGACCGGTTTCGTGCCGCAGCCGCAGACCCCGCTCGGCGACCACCGCGAGACCGCGAACGCCGAGCTGCGGGTGGTGCCGCGGCGCAGCCCCGGGCAGCGGGTCGACGCGGTCCTGCTGGACGACATGGACCTCGTCCTCGTGCCGCTGCTGCTGGAGGGGCACCCGCTCGCCGAGTCGGCGCTGATCATCCGCGGGCGCGACCGGCACCTGCTGGTCGCCCCCGGCGGCCTGCTGGTCAACGTCGGCGTCGGCACGCCGCTCACCTGCCTGGGACCGGGACCGCTCTACCTCCCGATCGGCTCGGCGCTCAGCCCCGAACTGCCGCCGGCCGCCCGGCAGCGCCTGTTCCTGCCGGACGACCGGCACATCGTGGTGCTCGCCGACGCCGCGGCCCTGCACTTCCCGATCGAGCGGCGGCAGCCGGTCTGGGAGCTGTGGGCCCCGGCCCACCCGCGAGTGGACCTGCAGGTGCCGCGCGCGACGGCCGATGCCCTGGCCGAGCTCACCCGCGAGCAGGACGCGCCACGGCCCGGCACGCCGTCGATTCCCCAGCCGCGGCCGTTCCCGTCCCGGCCCGCCACGCCGCTCGACGCCTGGCGCAACGAGGCCTGGCAGGCCGAGACGAGCGGCGACCTCGGCCGCGCGGCCGAGCTGCACCGCGCCCACAACCAGCCGCGCGAGGCGGCCCACCTGTTCGAGCGGCTCGCGCAACTGCGCGACGCCGAGCGCCGGCCCGACCGGCCGCCCACACCCCGATCCCCGGAGGGACCATCGTGACCGAGATCAGCCCGCCCGCCCTCGACGCCGGCCCGCTGCAGCTCGACCTCGAGTCCACGGTGGTCCGTGGGTCGGACGGGGTTCTCCCGGAGCCGCCCGACCTCTCCGGCCGGGTGTTCCTCGGCGGTCCGGTGTCGATGCCGATCACCGCCGACTCCGCCGGCGACCCCGGCCTCGCGGCCTGGCTGAAGTCCCAGCAGGACCGGTACGCCTTCTGGCGGCTGCACCTGGAGGCCACGTTCCAGACCCGCGACGGGGAGCCACCGTTCGAGTCCGCCACCGTGCAGTTGGCGCTGGCCTCGCCGGACGGGTCCGGCGAGGCGCCGATCACCTGGTCGATGGCGCCGCGCCGGCTGACCGACGACGTCGAGGTGGTACGCCGGTGGCAGCTGGGGCCGGAGCTCGGGCTGGCCGACGTCACCGCGACCGTCGGCTCCGTCGGCGGCGAGACGAAGTCCCGCCAGAGCGCCATCTACCTGGAGGCGGTCCGGTTGCTCCGGCCGGACGCGGGCTGGGAGTTCCGGCGCACCAAGCAGCGGCCGCTGGCCGGCCTGCCCGAGCCGCTGATGGCGATCGTGCGCGCCCCCGCCGGGGGAACGGTCCAGCTCGTCGTCTCGGTGCGGGCGACGGTGCGCGAGCGGCAGCTGTTCCGCTACCGGTCCCGGTCGGCCACGCCGGTCCTGTTGAGCGCCGAGCTGTGACCTCGGCCGGGCCCATGGACGGGCTGCGCGCGTGGGCCGAGGCGCACGCGCGGACGGTGGGCCGGGCGGGCGCCGCGAACGGCGGCTCGCGACGCCCGGCGCCGTCGGTGGCCCGGCCCGCGCCCGACCCGGAGCCGCGGATGGTCCGCAGCTTCGACACGCCGTTCATGGCGATGGGGATCGACTCGATCGTGCTGCCCGACGGCCGGACGCTGATCGCCTGCCTCGGCGACGCCGGCGAGCTGCGGGTGTGGGACGCCCGCACCGGTGAGCTGGGGTGTGAGCGGGAGGAGTCGGTCGCCGGCGCGGCGTTCGGCCGGACCGCCGACGGCAATCCGATGCTGTTCATCGGATCGGAGGACGGCTCGGTCGATCTCTGCGACCCGTTCACCGGGGCGCCGCGCCGGAGTCTCCGGGCGGCTGGTGGCCCGGAAGCCACCGCGCTGTCCGCGTACTGCGAGCCCGGCGTGGAGTTTCTCGCCGTGGGCGACAGCAGTGGCGGCCTGCGGGTGCTCGACATCCTCGACGGCACCGTCCAGTTCGAGACCGATACGTTCGAGACGGACCTGCGAACGGTGGCCTTGACCCGATCGCCGGACGGCCGCACCGTCTGGGTGATCGGGGCGGATTACGACGGCGCCGTCACCGTGTACGACGTCGCCAGCCGTACCCCGGTGGGCTCGCTGGACGCGCACGAGGGCACGGTCATCGGTCTCAAGGTCGTCCCGGGCCCGGCCGGCGTCCCGGTGCTGGTCATCGCCGGCGACGGTCCCGAGGCGGTCAAGGTGTTCGACCTGATCGAATTCACCCACCGCGTGGCGGTCATGGAACCGGAGATCGAGGTCGACGGATCGGTCGGCATCGTCCACCGGGCCGGCGAGACGCTGGTCGTGCTGCCCGTCCGCCGCGGCTACGACCTGTGGAGCATCGAGAAGGGGCGTCGCATCGCCCGGGTCGATGTCGACTTCGGCCTGTACGAGCTGGCGTTCGCCGAGGTCGACGGCCGGCTCATGGTGATCTCGGAACACCTGAGCACCTCCATCGACCTCTGGGACGTCGGGGCCGCCGAGCCCGAACCCGAGCCGGCGCCGCTTCCGCAGCCCGGCGAGGACGGCCCGTTCCGAGCGGAGGTCGAGTCGACCGTCCTCAACAGCCAGGCCCGTGACCTGTGGACGACCTCGTTCCTCCCCGCGGCGGGTCATCCGGCGCTGCTGGCTCTCGGCAGCACGAGGGGGCAGTACGAGATCTGGGACCTCGACTCCCGCCGGGTGCTCGCCGCGGCGGAGGCCGTCGAGCAGGACGACGATCCCTATCTGACCTTCTGCAACGTCGCCCTGACCCGGCTGGACGGCCGGCCGGTCGCCCTGATCGCCCGGGACGGGTCACCGTTCCTGGCGATCGACGCGGTCACCGGCGCCCCGGTCTGCGAGGTCCCGCACGCGATCGACCTCTATGGACTGCCCAACACCGAGCTGGCCGACGGGCGGACCGTCGTCGCCATGGTCGGTGACTCGGAGATTCCGCTTCTCGAGCTGCCCTCCGGCCGGCAGATCGCCACGATCCGTACGCCACTGCCGAGCACCCGGATCGGGCTCTGGCTCCCGCGCGCTGGCCTCGATCCGCTCTTCCTGGTGTCCAGCCGCGAGGACGGCCGGGTCGAGCTGTGGGATCCGCTGGCCGGCACCCTCATGCGGGAGATCGACCACCAGGACATCATCCAGGCGATGGCCTGGACCCGCCTGCCGGACGGCCGGTCGTGCGCCGCCGTGGGCGCCTGGGAGGGCAGGGTGACGCTGTGGGACATCGAGCGGGCAGAGCGGATCGGGGAGCGGGTTCTCGCGCCGACGGATCCGATCTCGGACCTCCACTTCGTCGACGTCCGGCCCGGTAAGACTGTGCTGCTGGCGGTGACCCAGGCCGGCAAATGCTTCCTCTGGGACGTCGGCGACGACGCGATCCTCAAGGAGTTCGAGGGCCGGGGCCAGCCGCCGTCGCTGCGGTCCGGCTATCTGCGCGGGGGCGACTCCCTGATGCTGGCGGGCCGGGGCGCGTTCGGCGACGACGGCGTCGAGCTGATCCGGCTCGGGCTGCCGGGGCGACGGCCCGCCGCGATCGGTGAGATCACCGCCGCCGGGCCCGCCGAGGTGCGGAATCTCGGCACCACCGGCGAGGAGCCGCTGCACGCCGTGGCCGGCATCCGCCTCGACGACGGCCGCCTGCTGGCCGTCGCGGTGGGTATCGAGGACCGGATTCAGGTCTGGGACGCGAGCTCCCGGCAACTGCTCGCCGCGATCGAGCGCCCGGTCACCAACGCCTGGGCGGCCGAGCTGGTGCGGATGCGCGACGGCGAAGTGCGGATCGCCGTCGGCGTCGGCCAGGGGGTGACGATCTACTCGCTCGACGGCCAGGAGCTGGTCACCCTGACCGATTCCCGTGCCGCCGGCGGCGGCGCCTTCTACTCGGTCGACTTCGTCGAGATGGCCGACGGCACGCTCCTGCTGGCCGGGGTGAGCAGCGGTGTCGGCGTCGTCCTGTGGAACGCCGAGAGCGGGGCCCTGATGCACCAGATCGACAAGGCGGACGCGACCTCGGTGGCGCTCGGCCGGCGATCGTCCGGCCGGACCGTCCTGGCTGTCGGCGTCAGCGGGGGCGAAGTGACGGTGTACGACGTCGACCGTGGCATGCAGCCGTGGTCCGTTTTCCAGACCGACGCGAGCAGCGAGATCCTGTCGGCGGCGCTCACCGTGACAGCGGACGACCAGGTGCTCGTCGGTGTCGGGCACGACTCGGGCGTGGGCATCTGGGACGGCGCCACCGGGACCCTCCTGCACGACCATCAGTCCGGCGGTGACGAAGGGCCGCATTTCGCCAGCCACGCGGACAACCACCCGCTCATCGTCGTGGTGAGCGAGCCCGGCGAACGGGGACTGCTCGAGATCCTGCACGCACCCACCGGCCGGGTGGTGGCCTCCGTCGAGATGCCGCGGATCGGCCGGTCCCAGCCGGACAAGCTGTTCGCCCGGGTCGAGGGGAACACTCTCGTCGCGCTGGTTCCGGCGTCGGGCGCGGCCTACCTGGTCCGGCTGCCGCTGGTGGTGAGCGAGGCGGTCGAGGCCGAGGAGGCCGAGCCGATCGCGGAGAGCCTCCCGGCCGGCGCCGACGCCCTCATCGGACTGGCCGGCATCGGCTTGCAACCTCCGCTCAGCCTCCTGCAGGAGACGACCCGGCTCATCGGCGGCGCGAGCGGGGCGCCCGCCGAGCTGACCGGTCTCGCCGACCATCCCGGCATCGTCCGGCTGCGCGCGCTGGGCTGGCCGCCCGCGGCCCGCGCCGGGCTCGCGGCCCTGCTCCTGCGCGATCTTCCCGCGGACCCCGCGTACGACGCGCCCGACCACTCCCGGGCCGAGCTGCGCACGGCGCTGCTGCGGGCGCTCGGCGGCCGGCCGGTGCCGCCCGAGGCGCCGCCGGCCCCGCTGGCGCTGCTGCGCGCCGGGGCCGACCGGGTGGACTCGGGCACGATGACGCTCCTCAACATCCTGGGACCGGAAGCGGTGGCGGCCGACCCGGGACTGCCGCTGCGGATGGAGCAGCACAGCGGCTACTTGCCGGCGCTCGACCTCGACACCCGTACGCTGCTCGCCCGCGACGTCCGGGACCTGATCTCCGAGTCCGGCGCCCATTCGCCCACCCCGCGGGTCACCGGGGAGCTGGCCGGAACGAGCCGCCACGGCTCGATCTCGAACCTGCTGCGCTTCCAGCTGGCGCTGCCGCCCGACCTGTTCCGCATGCAGCTCGCGCAGGACAACCTGCTGTACCGCCTGCACGTGGCGTCGACCGAGACCGAGTACCCGTCGGTCGCGATCGTGCTGGACACCTCGCCGGCGACGTTCGGGCCGGTCGAGGCGGTGTTGCGCGCGGTCGGTCACCTGCTCGGGCTGATGGTCCAGCAGGTGTGCCTGATCCGCACCGACGAGCCGGGGCAGGCGCAGCCGCTGGCCGACCGGACGAGCCTGCTCTCGATGTGGCTGGGACGCGGTCTCGACCGGCCCGACCTGCCGGCGGCGATGTCGACGGCGGCCGGCTGCGGCATGGAGATCGTCGTGGTGCTGACCGACCACCACGCGGCGCGCGAGCAGCGGCTGCCCGCCGACCCGAAGACAAGGCTGCTGACCACGCACGTGACCGGCGATCCACCGGCCCGGCGGCCGCGCACGCCGTTCCATGTGCACCTGCCGCCCGCGCCGGCGCCGGCCACTTTGGTCCGGGCAGCGATGAGCCTGATAGTTCCCGACCCGCCCTGGACCGGCGAGGTGCGCGCCGCCTAGGGGCCGCAGGTAGTCGTCGGACCTGGTGGCCGGGCTGTCGAGACCCGTAAAGTGATTGCACTGGTGCAATCAAATCGGGAGACGGAGTTCGCATGCCCAACGCCCTGGCGGATCCGGAGTTCCGGGCCATGTACAGCCGGCTGCGGCCGGTCGGCCGGGAGCAGCCGCAGAGCGTCGACTGGAACGCCTACGGCGACGCGCTGCGCGTCGCGGGGCTGACCACTCGCGGGATCCGGACCATGACCTGGGCGCGGTTCAGCGAGGCGCCGCTCGGGACGCTGACCGAGGGGACGTCGCTGATCGGCGTCTTCTCCGACGGCATCTTCGAGTGCCTGGGCCGCAAGCGACAGATGAGCCGCGAGCCCAAGTACCGGCTCATCGACTTCAGCGACGTGAAAACGATCGGTGCAGTCGAGCACGCGATCGGCGACCACCGCATCTTCACCTTCGGCGTCGAGTTCACCGGCTACGGCGGGGTGCTGCTCGGCCGCCTCGAATGGCACGCCCAGGCGCAGCGCCTCGGCGACAACCGGCCGGCCATTCTCACCACCGAACGGGAGCGCGACCGCGTACTGGGCATGATCCGCGGCATCGTCGCGCGCTGAGACCACAACCCCGGGGGGCCGATTGCGGCGCGGCGGTGGGCGGACCGCCGCGCCGCCCGTCGGCCTCTCACCAGGCGAAGCGCTCCCGGTGCAGCCTCGACTCGGGCACGCCCAGCTCCCGGGCCGAGCGCAGCACCGCCGCGGTCCAGGGGTCGGGACCGCAGACGTACACGTCGTGGCCGGCGATCTCCGGCGCGAGCGAGCGCAGCGCCTCGGTGTCGGAGTACTCGGCAAACGCCATCGGCAGCCATGACCCCTCGGCCAGCCGCGGGCCGACCAGCGGGACCACCCGCACGCCCCGATCGCGCTCCAGCCGCTCGAGCTCGGACAGGAACACCACCTCGTGCGGGTGCCGGGTCCGATAGACCAGCATCGCCTTGCCGTAGTCGTAGGGCAGGTCCCACAGCAGCGCCAGCAGGGGCGTCACGCCGATCCCGCAGGCCAGCATCGTGACCGGGCCGCCGGAGTAGTTGGCGGCGGTCATCCGCCCGTACGGTCCCTCGATCAGCGCGCGCGTGCCGGGCCGCAGCGTCGCCACCCGGGCGCTGCCGTCGCCGACCGATTTCACGGTGATACGCAGGCGGTCGCCGTTCGGGCGCCCGGAGAGCGAGAAGGGGTTGCCGTGCAGGACGCGCGAGCCGTCGAGGAAGCGCCACACGAAATACTGCCCGGCGCGCGCCGGCAGGTCGTCGAGATGGTGGCCGCGCAGGTAGACCGAGACCAGGCCGGGCGCCTCGGTCACCACCTCGTCGACGGTGAGCCGGTGCCGCAGCGTGCGCCGGACCGGCAGGCCGATCCGGAAAATCAGGGTGGATGCGGCCGCGATCGCATAAAGACCCCACCAGTACGCCTTCGCCGCGCTCGCCCGGAAATCGCTCCCGAGCAGCAATTCGTGGGGCAATGCGAAAAGCACCCCCAAATAGGCATAGAGATGCAGCAGATGCCACGACTCGTAGCGCAGCCGGCGCCGCACCCGGCGAACCGAGGTCACCACGACCAGGATAAAGGCAAAAAGCGACAAAAATGCAAAAACAATGCTCTTGTACGTGGTCAGCAGCGTCCACGTCTCGGCGAGCGGCCCGGTGCCCTCGCGCCCGGCCCGCCCCGCGATCGCCAGCACCACATGCAGGAGCAACAGGTGGAACGACGTGAAGCCGGTCCACCGGTGCCAGGTGGCCAGCGTGTCCTGCCCACAGGTGCGCTCGAGCCACGGAATGCGGGCCATCAGCACGACCTGGATCAGCAGCAGGTCGGCCGACCACAATGCGACGAGCCGACCGGCGGCCGCGATGCCCGAAGGCGCGTCGCCGAGACCGGCCAGCCAGAGCGCGGTCACGACGAACAGGCTGAATGCCACCGTCATTCTCGCCGCAAGCCGCACGGCGAATGAAACTACAAAGGAAAACGGTCGTCGTGCAGGCGTTGTGATTATTTAGACGCTTATCGGGAAAATCGTTATCGCACTTCGGGCTCCGAAAGTTTCGGCCGTGAGGACCGGAAGTTTCCGAGAGGTATTGACTCGTTTCGATGCTGGGCCGGAGACTGGGGCGAGTTCGCCCCGGGAGCGCTCCCATGGTTTCGGGGCGGGATCCCCCTCACTCCGGAAGGAGAATCCCCAGTGACCACCGACTCGGGCCGCTCCATCCGCCGTACGACGATCGTCGCCCTCGCGGCGGCCCTCGCGATCGGCGGAGCGGTAACGGCAATTCCCCACAGCACACCGGCGTATGCGGCGGCCGGCGTCGAGGACGAGGGCGCCGGCTGCGCGGTGCCCGCCCTCCCCGACGCGGGCTCGCTGCCGACCAACGCCAAGCTCCCCGACCCCTTCAAGAGGCTCGACGGAACGCGGATCACGACCACCGCGGACTGGACCTGCCGGCGCGAAGAGATCAAGAAGCTGTCCGAGAAGTTCGTCTACGGCGAGAAGCCCGGCAAGCCGCAGACCGTCTCCGGCACGGTGTCCGGCACCAACATCACCGTGAACGTCTCCAACCAGGGCAAGAGCGCCAGCTTCTCGGCCTCGGTGAGCCTGCCCAGCGGCACCGGCCCGTTCCCCGTCGTCGTCGTCCTCGGCGGCTTCGGAGCGGACACCGCGACCATCAAGGCGGCCGGGGCCGCGGTCATCAACTACGACCCGTACGCGGTCGGCAAGGAAGGCACGCCGCGCAACAACAAGCAGGGCGCGTTCTACACCCTGTACGGCTCGTCCAGCACGACCGGCCTGCTCATGGCCTGGGCCTGGGGCGTCAGCCGGATCATCGACGTGATCGAGCAATCCGGCGGCACCGTCCTGAAGGCCGGCGCGACCGGCGTGACCGGCTGTTCGCGGTTCGGCAAGGGCGCCTTCGTGATCGGTGCGTTCGACCAGCGCATCGCCCTGACCATGCCGATCGAGTCGGGCAGCGCCGGCGCGCCGATCTTCCGGGGCATCCCCGGCGAGGGCGCGCAGAGCCTGAGCAGCGCGTACGGCGAGCAGCCGTGGCTGGGCGACGCGTTCGGCACGTTCACGAGCGCGCCGAACCGGCTGCCGGTCGACACCCACGAGGTCGTGGCGATGTTCGCGCCGCGCGGCCTTTTCATCATGGACAACCCGCACATCGCCAACCTCGGCCCCAAGTCGGCGAGCGTGGCGGCCCTGGGCGGCGCCGAGGTGTACAAGGCGCTCGGGGCGGGCGGCAACATCACCTACTGGTCCGACATCGCCGACGGCACGCACTGCGCGAACCGGCCCGAGTGGCGCGACCCGCTGACCCAGAACATCAAGAAGTTCCTGGTCGGCAACGGCAGTTACACCGGCCAGATGCGGATCTCCAGCAAGGCGCAGGGCCGGCTGGCGGACTGGGCCGACTGGACCACCCCGGTCCTGGGCAACCAGCCGACCACGCCGCCGACGACCACGCCGACCACGCCGCCGACCACGCCTCCGACGACCCCGCCCACCACGCCGCCGACAACCCCGCCGACGACGCCGCCCACGACCCCGCCGACCGGCGCGTGCTCGGCCTCGGTGGCGCTCAACTCGTGGACCGGTGGCTTCGTGGCGACGGTCCGGGTCACCGCCGGATCGTCCGCGGTCAACGGGTGGCACGTGGGCCTGACGCTCCCGTCCGGCGCCACCATCACCAACGCCTGGAACGTCAACCGCAGCGGGAACAGCGGTCCGGTCCAGTTCACCAACGTCGCCTACAACGGCCAGATCCCGGCCGGCGGCTACACCGAGTTCGGTTTCCAGGCGACCGGCAACAGCGCCGCCATGACACCGACCTGCACGTCGCCGTAGAGCACCTGTCGCCGTAGAACACCCGTCGCCATAGAACACCTAGAGATCGAGCACGAGGCGCGGGCCGCGCGAGCGCGAGACGCAGATGAACATCGTGTCCTGCGCGGCCTGTTCCTCCTCGGTGAGCAGGCTGTCCCGGTGGTCGACCTCGCCTTCGAGGACAGGCGTCTCGCAGGAGCCGCACGTTCCCTCGGCGCACGAGAACGACACCGGGACACCCGCGTCGTCGGCGACCTCCAGGATCGACCGGTCGGCCGGAATGGTCAGCGTGATCCCGCTGCGCACAAGCTCGACCTCGAAGGGCTCCTCGGTTGCCATGACAACCGAGTCTGCCCAGCCGCGGGCAGCGCGACATCGCCTCGGCATGCAACCTCAGCTTGCCGATCGCGCGGCCCGGATTCCCTTTTCGGCAAGGGGCGAAACCACCGGATCGCAGGCGTCACGGAATCCGCGAATTCGCGTCACGCGGCGCTCGCCGCTGCCATACGTTGGGCCGGTTCGGACAGGTCGAACCCCGAAACGGAGACCGGAACAATGTCCTACCGCACCCGGGCGAAGGGCTGCATCCTGACCGTCGCCCTCTCACTCGTCGCCGTCGCCACGCCCGGAATCGCCCTCGCCGACGGGCCGCCCACGACGATCGACTATCCCGCGTTCCTCGACGCCGGCACGCTGAGCCTCAACGGCACGGCCGCGATCGAACCGCAGAGCCAAGTGCTGCGGCTGACCGGCGGCGGATACCGGCAGGAGGGCTCGGCCTGGGCCGGACAGCAGATCGACCTCACGCGGTCGTTCGACACGACCTTCCGGGCATACCTGCACGCCGGGACCAACCGGGCGGACGGCATCGCTTTCCTCGTCCAGTCGGCCGGCCCGCTGGCGCTCGGCAGCTGGGGCGGCGGCCTCGGCTACCGCGGCATCCGGCAGAGCGTGGCGGTCGAGCTCGACGACTACCCGAACCCGGGCGATCCCGCCGGGGACCACGTCGGCGTCGTGCTCCGGGGCAATCCGGACTACCACCTCGCGACCGCCCCGACCGGGACTCCGTTGTACGGCAACCCGTTCTCGGTGCGAGTCGCCTACGACGCGCCCACCCACGGCCTGACGGTTTACGTCAACGGCGACCAGCCGACCCTGAGCACCACGGTCGACCTGGCCGGCGAGGTCGGCCCGCGGGCGTGGGCCGGATTCACCGGCGCGACCGGGAGCGTCACCTCGACCCAGGACATCCTCTCCTGGAGCCTTACGTCCTGATCAGCGCCCGCCGGCGATCGGCGCCACGACCAGGGTCCCGGCGCCGGCGTCGAGGACGGCGCGCACGCCCAGCCCCACCGCCGTCTGCCGCACGCCGTGCCCGATCGGCAGGCCGCCCAGCACCGGGATCCTGCCGCCCAGATGCTCGGCCAGCACCTCCTCGGCCGTCCGCGGGTAGCTCTCGTCGACACACCGGGTGAACTGTCCGATCGCGACACCCGCGAGCCCGTCCAACCAGCCGGCCCGCCGCAGCTGCACGAGCGACCGGTCGATCCGGTAGGGCGCCTCGTTCACGTCCTCGATCAGCAGGATCGCCCCGCGCAGATCGGGCTGGTGCCGGGTGCCGGCGGTGGCGGCCAGGATCGTGAGGTTCCCACCGACAAGAACGCCTTCGGCGACACCATCGACGCGTACGGGAAAAGTGCTCTCCGCCGGGTCAGCGGCCACCTCGATCGGCTCGCCGCTCATCAGCGCCCGCCGCGCTTCGCCGGCGCCCCGGGACAGGTGTCCCGCGGTAGGCCCGTGCACGCTCGGGATGCCCGCTTGGCACCAGAGCGCAAGATGCAGAGCGGTGATGTCGGAGTAGCCCATCACCGGCTTCGGATCGGCCCGCGCCGCCCCGAAGTCCACGTCGTCGACGATCCGCTGCAGCCCATAGCCGCCGCGCAGGCACAGGATCCCTCTTGCCTCCGGGTCGCGCAGAGCCTCATTGAGGTCGGCGAGCCGCTCGGCGTCGGTGCCGGAGTGAAACGAGTGCCGGCCGAGCGCATGGCGCCCCACCCGCGCTTTAAGCCCCCAGCCCTCGACCACCCTGATGGCCGCCGCGACCTCACCGGCCCCGATCGCCCCTGACGGTGCAATCAGCGCGACCAGATCCCCGACCCGCAGCCTCTCCATGATCGGAGCGTAGGCCTGCCCCCGCCCACCAACGACAACGTCCCGGATCACTGCTTCGGGCGCGTCATGCGATGGCCCGGACGCCCATGCCGAGGCCGACCAGGACGACCAGGGCGGCGGTGGCGGTGGGTGCTCCGGCGGAGACGCGGCCGGTCAGGCGGGTGAGCAGGCCGCCGAGGCGCGCCACACGGGAGCCGCGGGTGGCGAGGTCGCCCAGCTTGCGCTGAGCCACGACCAGCAGGAGACCGACGGCCGTGAGGGTGCCGGCCATGCCGATCCCATACGCGAGGACGAGCAGCACGCCGAGTCCCGCGCGCCCCAGGCCGATCGCGCCGAGCAGCACGACGAGCGCCGAAGGGCTGGGCACGAGACCGCCGGCCAGGCCGATCCCCGCGAGCCCGAGCCGCCCGCCCGGCCGGTGGTGATGGTGATGATGCCCGTGGCCGTGGGTGTGCCCGTCTTCGTGACTATGACTGTGTCCGTCACTATGACTGTGTCCGTCGCCGTGATGGTGATGGCTCGCAGGGGAGCGGCGGGCGCGGTGGGCCGAAATCAGCATTCCGATGCCGACGGCTATGACCAGGACGCCGCTCAGGGCGCCCAGCCAGGACAGCAACTGCTCGCCGGCCAGGGCTGTTGACGTGCTCAGCAGGAGGCCTACGGCCAGGACGCCGCCGGTGTGCGAGAGCGTCACCGTGCCGCCCACTGCCAGGGCGTCGCGGATGCGGCCCCGGCGGCCGGCGAAGTAGGCGGCCATGACGGTCTTGCCGTGGCCGGGCAGGGCCGCGTGCGCGGCGCCCAGCAGCAGCGCCAGCAGGAACGCCAAGGCCACCACGACCGGGGTCAGGTGGCCGCCTACCAGGGATTCGACGCGCGTCTGGGCGGCGGTGAGCCAGGACGGGCCGGCGACCTTGGGCCGCTCGGGAGCGTCGGCCGCGGTGGCCGCCCCGGCCGCGTCGCCGACCTTGATGGTTGCGGTGCGGACGTCGGGGACCGACGTGAGCAGGTCGCGGGGATAAGAGGTGAGACGATCGCTCACGCTTTCCGTGGGAAGGGCCGTCTCCATCCGTACGCCATCGGCATGTGCGGTGAGCTCGCGCCAGCCCACCCGGCCGGACCGATAGTGGTTGTCGACCTGCAAGGTTGTCGCGGTCGTCGGGGCCGCCAGCGAGCAGGAGAGCCGGCTCGTGGACAGGCCACCGACGCCCGGCACGACCTGATAGCTGGGCGCGGTGACCGTCCAGGTAAGACGGTCGCCGTCGGCGGTCACGGCGAACGCGTCGGCGTAGCGGCCGCATTCCGCGGTGGCGTAGGCGGACCGCTCGGCGTCCGACAGCGTGCCGTTGTGGTCGGTGTCGATGGCCGGCTTCTCCTGCAGCGTCGGGATCTCGGCGACGTCGGCGAGGGCCAGCACCTCGACCCGGTCGGCGCGCACGGTCAGCTCGGCGTACTGGTTGATCGAGAAGTTGTTGATCGGGTGGGCGAGCACGCCCGCGACGAGGGGCACGACGAGCTGGATCATCGGGAGCTCCGGAGGGCGGCGAGCGCGCGGCGGGCGTTGGGACCGTCGACGGGCGAGAAGTACGGGTTGGTGTCGAGCGCGCGGGTGAGCTCGGCGCGGGCCTCGGCACGATGGCCGAGGGACAGCTCGATGACGCCGAGGTGATAGGCGTACGCGGACGGGTGCGCGCCGCCCGAGATGGCCTGCTTCGCGTAGGTCAGCGCCTCCGTGTCGCGGCCGGCGGTGTGCAGCGACCAGGCCAGGGTGTCGGCGACGTCGGGGTGGTGGCGGCGCTTCCACTCGGCGCGGGCCGCGGTGACGGCGTCGGCGGGGCGGCCGGTCGCGATCGCGAGGGCGGCGGTCGCGAGGCCGTCCTGCCCGCCGTTCGCGGTGAACAGCTGCTGCGCGGCGCTCGCCAGCGACAGCTGCTCGTCGGCCTGGGCGGTGCGGCCGGCGACGTTGAGCAGCTCGGCGTACTCGATCAGGTAGGACGGCCCGGGCAGGCGGGCGGTGAGGTCGGCGTAGTCGCTCAGCGCGCCGGGCAGATCGCCCTGAGCGGCGCGGACCCGCGCGCGGCCACGCTGGGCGGCGATCGAGGTCGGGTCCGCGGCGAGGGCGGCGGCGTAGTCGCCGGCGGCGGCACCCAGGTCGCCCCGGCCGAAGGCGAGGTCGCCGATCTGGGTACGGCAGAACGCGGCGTCGTGCGGATCGACCGCGTCGTCCAGGGCGCGCCGCATCAGGGCGGTCGCCTCCGGGATGCGGCCGCGCAGCTCCAGGTCGTAGGAGGCGCGGGCGTACGCGGCGAGGCCGGGCTTGGTGTCGAGCATGCTCTGCACCGCGGCGGTGGCGCCGCGGGCGTCGCCGAGCTGGGTCAGCGCGTCGGCCAGCACGCCGTACGCGTCGGCGTCGGCGCTGTCCACGCGCAGCGCGGCGCGGGCCTGGTCGCGGGCGGTGGCGAAGTCGTGGCGGGCGTTGGCGAGCGCGCCGAGCACGACGAGCGCGTCGCCGTTGCCGTCGCGCCGCAGCGAGAGGGACTTGCGGGCGGCCTGCTCGGCCTGAGGGTAGAGGCCGGGATCGGCGGTGACCCGGGCCTGCTCGAGGTAGGCGGCGCCGAGCGCGGACCAGCCGGACCAGTCGCCGGGCACGTCGCGCAGGTGCTGCTGGGCGCGGGCGACCCGGTCGGCGAGCAGATCGGCCTGCTGGGCGACGGGCTGCGCGGCCGGCGCCTCGGTCCGGGGGCGGAACGCGACGTTCGCGACGGTGAGCACCGCGGCCGCGAGCGCGGCGGCGATACCCAGGCGTATCAGGGTGCGGCGCATGGTGCTCCTCCTTGATCATGCCGGCGGGTGGGCGCGCCGATCGGCGCGCCCACCCGTGCGGGGTTACATCCGGGTTGTCTGCTCGGGGTCGAAGATGGGCTGCGGCTGGGCCGGACGACGGCGGCGCCGCATGAAGGCGAAGAGACCGAAGGCGAGGATCAGGGCGCCGAATCCGGTGATGCCGGTCGCGTACGCCACGGGTTTGGTCATCCAGCCACCGGTGTCGGTGGTCGACGCCTTGTTCTCGGCGTTGATGGTGTTGTCGGCGGCAGGAGCCCCGGCCGCTTCGGACTGGTCGGTGTCGGGCTGCCCGGCGCCGGCGGCGCCGGTGTCGTCGGACGGCGACGGGTCGGTGGTCGGCGCGGCCGCCGGCGGGGCGGCCTGCGGGGCGGCGGCGCCACCCTGCGAGTTCACGGCCACGGCGTTGGGCAGCGCGACGTACGGGAACTTGCCGAGGAACTGCTGGTTGTTGGCGTCGACCTTGTCGCCGGTGGCGAGCGCGTCGACCAGCTTGCCGGTCTGCGCCGCACCGACCAGGGCCTGCAGCTCGATGTCGACCACGTCGTCGGTCAGCCGCCGCCCGTTCGGGAAGCCCTGCAGGTCACCGCCGAGCACCCCGAGCCGGTTCGGCTGCGCGGTCACCGGCACCGACAGGTTCAGCCGCAGCTGCTCCGACGGCGTGAACTTGCCGGCCGTCACGTCGGCGTTGTTGAGCTGCGAGTTGAGGTCCGCCTTGATCGGCCCGCCGGCCTTGGTGGTGATGCCGGTCAGGAAGATCTCCACCAGGTCGTTCCGCGGTGTCGCGGGCGCCGGGATCTGGTAGATCTGCTGGAGCAGCTGCGGAACCTCGGGGTTGGTGACCCGTTTGACCAGGGCCGGGATCTTCGCGTCCTTCTCGGGCGGGGTCGCGTTGAAGGTGTCCTTCAGCCCGGCCGGCACGACCACCTCGTTGACCAGCGGATTGCCCAGGCGGGACACCTGCACCTTGCCGCCGTACGAGGAGCCGTCGGCCACCCGTACGCGATCGCGCTCTGTCGTTGTCCAGACGCCCACCACCGGGTTGCGTTTCGCGTCGCCCTTGAGTGCCACGTCCTTGAACGGCACCTGGATGGCGATGGTGTTCACGTTGTACCCGGAGAGGGTGTCCTGGCCCGTCTCGCTCAGATCTCCGCCGTAGAGCAGGTCGAAGACCCGCAGGTCGAGGAAGAACGGGTCGTCGGCCTGGCCGGCGAAGATCTTCCAGCCGCCGGGCAGCGTCCGGGTGGCCTGCGACCGCAGGGTGCCGTAGTCGGGCATCGACGCCTGACCGACCCGCGACGGCGCGACGGGCACGCCCTGCGCCCGCGTCTTGAACGGCTGGCCGTTGAACGACGACTCGAGCGTGTACGTCTGCCGGAACAGCAGGTTCTCGTCGTCGAGCGAGGTGACCGGACCGTTGTTGTAGAGGAACGTGTTGTTGCCGCGCTTGTCCTGGTTCTGGAACTTCCAGCGGAACGTGGCGTCGGGCTTCGCGTCGCCGTCGTTGTCGACCTTGATCGTGTACGTGGCGTCGGTCGCGAACGGGTAGAAGTTGGGGCCGCCGTTGGGCTCCTCGAACGGCTGCCAGTTGGCGATGAGCGTGAGGTAATCGGGGCGCTCGGGGCTCACGAACGCGTACAGGTCGGTGTTGTCGATCGCCGGGTCGGCGGCGACCAGCGGCGCTTCCCGGTGGCTCGACGCCGTGGCGGCGCCGGGACCGAGCGCGTACACCGAGCCGGCGAGCAGCACGCCTACCGCGAGCCAAGCCGCCTGCTTGACGGTCATGTCGATTCCTTCCGTGCCGGTGAGTTCTCGGCACGAGTTCGCGCCCGCAAGGCCGTCGGCTCGGTGGTTGTGAGATTCCTGTCGCGCACCCATCCGAGGCGCGCCGGGCGACGAAGCTAACCTCAAGGCCGTGCGCACACTCCTGGTCCGCGCCCGTCGTGCCATCGACGGTCTTGAGCATCTGGTCGGTGGCCTGGGCACCGCCGTGCTCGCGTTCGCCGCGCTGGCCTGGGTCGTGATCGTGGCGCTGCTCTGCCTGACCGGGGTGGGCCTGCTGCTGGTGCGCGGCTCCCTGCGGCTGGTGCGGTCGGTCGCCGATCGGGAACGCGCCCGGCTGACCCGGTGGGGTCCCGAGGTCGTCCCGCCCGACCCGCTCCCGGAGGGCCGCCTCGCCGGGCTGCGCGATCCGGCGGTGCACCGGGAGCTCGCCTGGCTGCTGACGCACGCCACCGCCGGCCTGGTCCTCGGGCTGCTCGGCGTCGGCCTGCCGCTCAACGCGGTGCAGGATCTGAGCTACCCGCTGTGGTGGCGGCTGGTCCCGCCCGGGGAGAGCCCCGGCATCCCGCTCTGGTTCGTGCGCACCTGGCCCGACGCGCTCGCGGTCGGCCTGCGCGGCGTCGTCTGGCTCGTCGCCGGTCTCCTGCTGCTGCCCTGGCTGGCGCGCCTGCAGGCGTGGCCCGGGCGGCAGCTGCTCAAGGTCTCCGCCGACGTCGACCTGTCGCTGCGGGTGGCGCAGCTGACCGCCACCCGGGCCGCCGCGCTCGACGCGCACGCCGCCGAGCTGCGCCGCATCGAGCGGTACCTGCACGACGGCACGCAGAACCGCCTGGTCGCGGTCAACGTGCTGCTCGGCGCGGCCCGCCGGCAGCTGGCCCGGGACCCGTCCGGCGCCGACGAGATCCTCGCCCGCGCCCAGGACGCGACCGAGCAGGCCCTCGCCGACCTGCGCTCGGTCGCCCGCGGCATCCTGCCGCCGGTGCTGGCCGACCGCGGGCTCACCGCGGCGATCGCGGGCCTCGCGCGGGACTGCGGGGTGCCCTGCGCGGTCGACGTGCAAACGCCGGGGCGGTGCGCCGCTTCGGTCGAGGCGACGGCGTACTTCGTCGTCGCCGAGGCACTGACCAATGTGGCCAAGCACAGCGGCGCGTCGCGGGCCACGGTCGAGGTCCGGCTGTCCGGCGCCCGGCTCCTGCTGCGCATCGACGACGACGGGCACGGCGGCGCCGACGAGAGCCGGGGGTCCGGGCTCGTCGGGATCCGGCGGCGGGTCGAGGCGTACGACGGAAGCCTGTCCCTGACCAGCCCGGCCGGAGGGCCGACGACCATGCGGGTGGAGCTGCCATGCGGATCGTGATCGCCGAGGACGACGCGCTGTTGCGGGAGGGCCTGGCCCTGCTGCTGCGGGCCGAGGGAATCGAGGTGGTGGCCGCCACCGACTCGCCGGCGCCGTTCCTGGCGGCCGTCGAGGAGCACCGGCCGGAGGTGGCGATCGTCGACGTGCGGATGCCGCCGACCCACACCGACGAGGGCATCGTCGCCGCGGTCGAGGCCCGGCGGCGTCAGCCCGGGCTGGCGGTGCTGGTGCTTTCCGCGTACGTCGAGCAGGCCTTCGCCACCGACCTGCTGGCCGACGGCGCGCACGGCCTCGGCTACCTGCTGAAGGAAAGGGTCGGCCGGGTCGAGGAGTTCCTCGGCGCCCTGCACCGGGTCGCCGACGGTGGCACGGCCATCGACCCCGAGGTGGTCGCCCAGCTGATGAGCCGCAGCCGGCCCGACGGCGCGCTCGAGCGGCTGAGCCCCCGCGAGCGCGACGTGCTGGCGCTGATGGCCGAAGGCCTGGGCAACACGGCGATCGCCGAGAAGTTGGTGGTCACCGAGGGCGCGGTGCACAAACACATCCGCAGCATCTTCGCCAAGCTCGACCTGGCCCCCGACGACCGGGCCGACCGCCGCGTCACGGCGGTGCTGCGCTACCTGGAGTACGACAGCGCCCGGCGATGAAGCCCTCGACTAGATCCACATCACCGTGCAGAATGCCGGTTGAGGTGCAGTACGGGGGTGGCCCGAGCAGGGCCACCCTCTCACCTTCTCTGGGCGGGTAGGGACCATGCGGCGCCGGTGGGGATGACCAGCAGGGCGGCCAGCAGGACCGTGCCGCCCAGGGCGGCCAGCATCGTGACGCGGTCGAACGTCGAGAACATCGCCAAGTGGGTGGCGTGGAAGGCGAAATGCAGCACCCCGAAGATGAGCCACGCCGCGCCCGTCACGCGGAGCAGCTCCTCGGTGGGGCGCAGCGCCGCCCACGCCGCCAGCACCAGCAGGGCCAGGTACAGGCTGCCCACGTCGCGGACCAGGTGCTCGTTGTATGGGCCCAGGCCGCTCACCCACGCGCGGCCGGGCAGCGGGAAGTCGCGGTAGAAGGACAGCGGGGCGAAGGCCGCCCAACCGCCCACGAACAGGGCCGACAGGGCCAGGACGGCCGCCGCGAGACGTTTGATCAGCAGGGTCATGTGGTGGGGACGAGCGAGCACCCGCAACCGTGACGGGACCCCGGTCACACCGGTGCGGGAGCGGGCCGCGGAATGCGAAGAGCCGGGAGCGCCGCCGCGCCGAAGCCGGCCGCCATCAGCAGGGGGCCGACCGCCGCGACAGGGCCCGCCGGAGTCGCCAGGAAGGCTACGACCCCCGCGCCGACCAGCACGGGCACCCACCAGCGCACCACGCCCTCGACGGCCGCGGCGATCGGCACGGCGGCCAGGCCGAGCAGCGTCAGCACCATCCCGGGCAGCACCCAGCCCAGAGAAAACGTCAAATATCCGCCCATAGCGGCGTCGATTCGCTCCACTGTGGCCGCGTCCAGCACCGCCCGGTTGGCCACGTCGACGTAGTCGCCCACCATCAAGCCGCTGAAGTTGACCAGCCCGAGGACGGTCACCGCCGCGGCGATCCGGGTGAGATGCCGGCCCCGTTCGGCCAGCGCCAGCACCGCGGGAATGAACAGCACCCAGCCCAGGTGCAGGAAGAACGCCGTACCGATCGCCAGGGACAGCGGCGCCGCGACCAGCGCCACCGTTCCCGCCCGGCGCCGGAAGGCGCCGAAGACGTCCGGCTCGACCGGGGATTTGTGGGTGATCAGCTGCCGGGCGCCCATCCCGTACGCGACGACGAGCAGCGCCGGCCCGATCAGGCACAGGGGCACCGGCTCGATCGCGAAGAGGAAATACAGCGCGGCCCCGGCCAGCGCCAGACCCGCGACCCACCAGCTGATCACCCGGGCCCGCGCCGCCGCCACCGGCACGAGCACCAGCGACAGCGCCCAGCCGAGCAGCCCGGGCGCCTGCCAGCCCCAGGTCGCCCAGCCCAGCGCCCCGAACCGGTCGTCGACGGCGGCCAGCTGCGCGTCGGTGAGCCCGGCCTGCTCGCGAGCCAGAAGCGCGAAGTCGGAGGCCATCAGCGCCGAGAACGTGACCAGCCCGAGCACGACCGCCACCCAGGCGACCGCCGCGAGCACCGCGCCGCGCCGGCGTACCGGAAGCAGCAGGCCCAGGAAGCCGGGCACGAACAGCGCCCACGCCCAGTGCAGCAGGAGCGAGTGCCACTGGATGGCATCGGGATGCGCCCGGTAGATCCCGTACCCCTGGTTGTCCCCGAGCGCCGGGTCCAGCCCGGTCGCGACCGTCAGCGCGATCGGGGCCAGCACCAGGGCAAGAGCGGCTGCCTTACGCCACATCGTCGTTCCCTTCCATCGGAGTGATGGCCGGGGACGCTACGGAGCGTTGGCCGGGCGGTAACCCGTACGCGGAATGAGGTCTTATCCGCCGCGAGGCGGACCCCCAAGTCATCCCCGCGAGGGGTTCGGAGGGGCCGCCACAGGCCTTACCGTCGGCGCGTGATCCATAAGGCGGACGTCGCGCTGGCCGCCGGTTTTGTGGCGTTCGCGCTGGCCGAGGAGTACTTCATCCGGATGCCCGGCGGCTGGTGGCCGTTCGTGCTGGCCGGCTGCACGGTGCTGATCCTGATGCGGCGGCTGATCCCGTTGCTCGCGATGCTGCCGCACGTGATCGCGCCGCTGAACTTCCTCTACGTCGACACGGTCGTAGCGGGGGAGAAGACGGTCAACTTCCGGCTGTGGCAGCTCGTCGCCATGATGATCGCGGTCTACACCGTCGGGCGCTATGTGCCGCCGCGGGCCGGGCTTCGCGGGGCCGCCGGGGCCGCGCTCGTGCTGGCCACCGCCCTCTGCTACTGGTCGTCGAACCCGGGCGACCCGATGGGCGCGGTGTTCTTCCCGCTGGCGCCCTACGGCCTGGGCGTGGCGGTGGGGATCCAGGCGCGCCGGACGGCCGAGGCGGCGGCGGCGCGCGCCGAGATCCGCGAGCGGCAGGCCCGCGAGGCGGTGATGGAGGAACGGGTACGCATCGCCCGGGAGCTGCACGACATGGTGGCGCACAGCGTGACCGTCATGGTCATCCAGGCGGGCGTGGTGCGCCGCCGGCTGGCCGCGGGCCTGCCGGTCGACCCGGAGCTGCTGCTGGGCATCGAGGGCTCGGGCCGGGAGGCGGTCGGTGAGCTGCGGCGTACGCTCGGCCTGCTGCGCGGCGAGGGCGCCGAGGCGCCGCCGTCCGGGCTGGACCGGCTCGACGACCTGATCGCCCAGGTGCGCGAGGCGGGCCTGTCGGTGGCGGTCCGGCGCGAGGGCGACCCGGTGACGCTGCCGCCGGCGATCGACCTGTCCGCGTACCGCATCGTCCAGGAGGCGTTGACCAACGTGCTCAAGCACGCCGGCCCGGCCCGCGCCGAGGTGGTCGTCGGTTATCGCGCGGACGGCCTGCACCTGCGGGTGACCGACGAGGGCGGTACCGCCGCGCCTGCTTCGGAGGGTGGTCAGGGCCTGATCGGCATGCGTGAGCGGGCGGCCCTCTTCGGTGGCGAGCTCACCGCGGGTCCCCGGGCGGGCGGCGGCTTCGCGGTGGAGTGCCGGCTGCCGGTGGCGGCGGCATGACCGACGACGCGCGCATCAGCGTCGTGATCGTGGACGACCAGCGGATGCTGCGGGCCGGGCTGCGGATGGTGATCGAGACCGAGCCGGACATGACCGTGGTGGGCGAGGCCGGTGACGGCGCCGAGGCGGTGACGCTGTGCCGGCGGTTGCGGCCGGACATCGTGCTCATGGACATCGCCATGCCCCGGCAGGACGGGCCGTCGGCCACCAGCGCGCTGCTCGCGACCCCGCACCCGCCGCGAGTGATCATGCTGACCACCTTCGACACCGACGAGAACCTCTACCGGTCGCTGCGGGCCGGGGCCAGCGGCTTCCTGCTCAAGGTCTCCTCGCCCGAGCACCTGATCACCGCGATCCGGGCGGTGGCGGGCGGCGAGGCGCTGCTCGACCCGGCGGTGACCACCCGGGTGATCGCGGCCTTCGCGGCCCGTCCGGCGCCGCGCCCGCCGCGCGAGCTGGACGATCTCACCCCGCGCGAGGCCGAGGTGCTGCGCCTGGTGGCGCGGGGCCTGTCGAACGCCGAGATCGCCACTTCGCTCACCGTCGGCGAGGCGACGGTCAAGACCCACGTCGCCCGGGTGCTGATGAAGCTCGGGTTGCGTGACCGGGTGCAGGCGGTGGTTTTCGCGTACGAGTCGGGCCTGATCCGCGCCGGCGAAGGCGCATGAAATCGTGGGTCCATGCGTATCTGCCTGGCCGGCGGCACCGGCGCGGTCGGCCGTCACCTGATTCCCGCCCTGCTCGACGCCGGTCACCAGGTCACCGCGCTCGCCCGCAGCAAGCGGGAGATCCCCGGCGCCACCGTCGTGGTGGCCGACGTGTACGACCGGGACGGCCTGGCCGGCGCCGTGCGCGCGGCCGAGCCCGACATCGTCATGCATCAGCTGACCAACCTCGCCGGCGGCGACCGTGCCGCGAACGCCGAGTTCCGCAAGGTCGTCACGCCCAACCTGGTGCACGCGGCCCTGGCGGCGGGCACGCGCCGGGTCATCGCGCAGAGCCTGGCCTTCGCCTACGAGCCGGGCGACACCCCGGCGACCGAGGAGGTGCCTCTCGACTTGGGCGCGGCCGAGCCGCGACGCTCCAGTGTGGAGGGAACGGCCGCTCTCGAGGCGGCGGTGCGCGAGGCGCCCGAGTGGGTGCTGCTGCGGTACGGCATGTTCTACGGCCCCGGCACCTGGTATGCCCGCGGCGGCGCGATGGCTCAGCCGGGCAGCCTGGTCAACAACGGCGACATCACCAGCTTCGTGCACGTCGAGGACGCCGCCTCGGCCGCGGTGGCGTCGCTGACCTGGCCCACCGGCGCGGTCAACGTCGTCGACGACGAGCCGGCCCCGGCGTACGAGTGGGTGCCGGCCTTCTGCGCGGCGGTCGGCGCTCCGGTGCCGCCGCGGGTCGACGCCCGCGCGGGCTGGGCTCGTGGCGCGAGCAACCAGCACGCACAGGACCTCGGCTGGACGCCGCGCTTCGCGTCGTGGCGTACGGGATTCCGCGCTCTTTAGATTTTGCGAGACAACAGGGCGAGCAGCAGCGCGGCCCGGTCCTGGGCCGACTCCAGGTCGAGACCGGTCAGCTCGGCCACCCGGGTGATCCGGTGCCGCAGCGTGTGCCGATGCACCCCGAGCGCCCGGGACGCCGTCTCCCACACCCCGTTGTGCTGCAGGAACACGTCCAGCGAGCGACTCAGCAGCGGCTGGTCGGCCAGCGGCGCGAGCAGGTCGTCGGCGAGGTGTCCGACCGCGCTGCGCACCGCCTCCTGACCGAGCAGCGCCGGCAGCCGCTGCTCGCCGAAACGCGCCACCCGCCGCCGATGCGAGCGCGCGTCCGCCGCCGCCTGCACGGCCGTGCGCAGCGCCGCCGGCAGCCCACCGGCGGTCGTGACACCGCTGACCCCGAGCGTCACGTCGGCCGACTCCAGCGCCGCGATCACCGCTTCCTGGTCCTCGGCGCGCACCACGACGGCGGTGCCCTCCGGGCGCACGGTCAGCAGATAGGGAATGCCGCCCAGGTCGTGTTCCTTCGGCGCCGGATGGGCCAGCACCACGACCAGCCGGTCGGCCGGGGCAAAGCCGAAGAAGCGCATCGGCCGGTGCGCGACCTCGGCCGGCAGGTCGCCGCCGAGCAGCACGCCGAGCACCGCCGAGCGCAGGCCGCGGCTCGCCTCGACCACCTCGCGCGGCCGTTCCAGCTCCAGCGAGAGCAGCGACGCCGCGTGGGTGAGCAACAGCTGGTCGAGGTGGTGCAGGTGGTGGTGGGTGGCGACCGCGAGCAGGCCCTGCCGGGTGCCGCCGATGCCGAGCGACCGCACGATGAGGTGCTCGTCGCCGGCCGAGACGCTGAGGCCGAGCGGCCCGCTCGACCGTGCCTCGGCGCCCAGCTCGGTGGTGGCCCGGGTGAGCAGGTCGGCGCCGTCGCCCGGCGCGGCGGCCAGCAGCTGGTGGTGGGCGTCGGTCACCACGACCTCGGCGTCCAGCGCCCGAGCGAGGCTGCGCACGATGCCGGCGACGCCGGCGTTGAGGGCGGCGCGCGCCAACGTCTGCTGATGTTCGAGCGTACGGCGGACGGCGGCGCTGGCCTGCTGGGCGAGCGCGTCGGCGACCGCCTCGCTGATCGCCAGGAACGGCGTGGGCAGCGGCACCTCGACCAGCAGCAGCCCGCGGACCGTGCACTGCCGGACGAGGGCGGGCGGGATGCGGTCGTGACCCAGCCCGACGCCGAAGCCGATGCCGGTGATCCGCGCGTCGGCGAGCCGGTCGACGTACAGCCGCTGGCCCTCCGCCGATCGGGGCAGCCGTAGCCCGGTGGTGAGCACCAGCTCGCCGCCGGCCAGCCACGGCGCCGGGTCGAGCAGTTCGACCGCGTGCGCCCAGCGGATCGTCGCGGCCGGGTCGCCGGTGACCAGCCGGAGGCCGAGGGCCGGCATCTCCAGCAGCTCCGCGGCGGTCACCGACATGGACGGATCGTAGTGTCCGGCGCCCCCGGATTCGACATTCCGGCGTGTCTATGTCGACAGCGCGCGAACTTAGCATGACTGCACTTCAGCGGGGTTGTGGCCCGCTTCCTCCAGTTCCCCGGATTCAGGAGGCACCCCCATATGGCCGGAACCGAATCAATTACGCAAAGCGGAAGTGGCGACGACGCCGCCGCTCTCGCCGCACTCGGATACACCTCCGAATACCGTCGCGAGATGAGCACGTGGGGCAACTTCGCCCTCGGCTTCACCTATCTCTCGCCGGTCGTCGGCGTCTACACGCTGTTCGGCTTCGCCCTCGGCACCGGCGGCCCGCCGATGATCTGGGCGATCGTCATCGCCGGCCTCGGCCAGTTGCTGGTCGCGATGGTCTTCGGCGAGGTGGTCTCGCAGTTCCCGGTCTCCGGCGGCATCTACCCCTGGGCCCGCCGCCTCTGGGGCCGGCGCTGGGCGTGGCTGGCCGGCTGGGTGTACGCGCTCGCGCTGCTCGCCACGATCGCCTCGGTGAGCTACGGCGCCGGCCCGTTCGTCGCGCTGATGCTCGGCTTCGAACCCTCCACCACCGGCACCGTCATCTGCGCGCTCGTGGTCGTCGCGATCGCCACCCTGCTCAACCTGGGCGGCACCAAGCTGCTCGCGAAGGCGGCCATCTTCGGCTTCGCGGCCGAGCTGGCCGGCGCGGTCGTGGTCGGGATCTGGCTGCTCACCACCCATCGGGAGCAGAGCTTCAGCGCCATCTTCCACACCTTCGGGGCCGGCTCCGGCGGCTCGTACGCGTCGGCGTTCCTGGCCGCGTCGCTGATCGGCGTCTACCTCTACTACGGCTTCGAGGCGTGCGGCGACGTCGCCGAGGAGGTCGCCAACCCGGGCGGCCTGATCCCGCGCTCGATGCGGATGACCATCTACGTGGGCGGCGCGGCCTCGGTCTTCGTGGCGCTGGCGCTGATCTTGGCGGCGCCCGACTTCGGCAAGGTGATCAGCGGCGAGGACGCCGACCCGGTCTACACCGTGCTGCAGTCGGCGTTCGGCAGCGTCGGCACCCGGATCGTGCTCGCCGTCGTGCTGATCTCGTTCCTGTCCTGCGCGCTGAGCCTCCAGGCGGCCGGCAGCCGGCTCCTCCAGTCGTACGGCCGGGACAAGATGATCTTCGGAAGCCGCTACCTCGCGAAGTTGTCACCGATCCGGCACGTCCCGCCGTTCGCCCTGGTCGTGACCGCCGTGGTTCCGGCGCTGGTCATCCTCGGCTCGACGCTGTCGGCCAGCGCCCTGACCCGGATCGTGTCGTTCGCGGCGCTCGGCATCTACATCGGATTCCAGATGATCGTGCTGGCGGCGCTGCGGGCGCGGCTCCGGGGCTGGGTGCCGGCCGGCAAGTTCAGCATGGGCCGGTGGGGGTTGCCGGTGAACATCGCGGCCCTGGTGTACGGGGTGCTCGCGGCGATCAACATGGCTTGGCCGCGTACGCCGGATGCCTCCTGGTACGACAACTACCTGGTCATTCTGTCGGCCGTGCTGGTGGTCGGCGTCGGGCTGGTGTACCTGTTCGTCGCCAAGCCGGCCGATCGCAGCGATGCTCCGGCCGGCGACGCGATCCCGGCGTCGGTGGCGGCCTCGACCGACTGACGGGGTCTGGGCTACGGCCGGCGCCCAAGCTCCGGCCGTGGTCCCGGCCTCCGGCTCCCGGCTCCGGCTCCGGCCGTGGCTCAGGCCGTGGCTCCGGCTCGGGCCGTGGCTCCGGCTCGGCCGTGGCCCAGCTCCGGCCGTGGCCCAGCTCCGGCCGTGGCCCAGCTCCGGCCGTGGCCCAGCTCCGGCCGTGGCCCGGTTCCGGCCTTGGCGGCGGCTCGGGCCTTGGCGGCGGCTCGGGCTCCGGCCGTGGCCCTGGCCCTGGCTCCGGCTCCGGCTCCGGCTCCGGCTCCGGCTCCGGCTCCGGCTCCGGCTCCGCAAGATCTTGATGAAATCTCGTCCGCGGCGAACAGCAACTCATCACCCTCAGCCGATCACCGGTGACTCCCGCCGGAGATAACGCGATATTTCCGGTGGGAGCGGCAGCACTTTCCCACGAGATGGGCAGTGCGACCAGTCACCGGGACGAATCGCCGCACCCAGCGCAATCAGACCAGCCACTGATCACCGCAACCGACCAAATTGTTGATCACGGCGGGACCCCGGCCCACCCCCACCCCGTAGGGAGGGGCCCATTCAAGCACCCGCGTATGACAATTTCTCCGTGATGTCCACAGGCTGAAGCCCCATAGGAGAGCAGATGCAGAACTTCATCGCAGGGTCGTCCGTCGACGGCGTGGACGGCAAGACCACCGACGTCATCGACCCCAGCACCGGCGAGGTCTATGCGCAGGCGCCGCTCTCCGGCGCGACCGATGTGGACAACGCCGTAAAAGCGGCCCGCAACGCCTTCGAGACCTGGCGCGACACCACCCCGAGCGAGCGCCAGCGAGCCCTCCTGAAGATCGCCGACGCCCTGGAGACGCGGGCCGAGGAGATCGTCGCGGTGGAGAGCCGGAACACGGGCAAGCCGATCCAGCTGACGCTGGACGAGGAGATCCCGCCGATGGTCGACCAGCTCCGGTTCTTCGCGGGCGCGGCGCGGGTGCTCGAGGGCAAGTCGGCGGGCGAGTACCTGGCCGGGCACACCTCGATGATCCGGCGGGAGCCGATCGGGGTCTGCGGGCAGGTGGCGCCCTGGAACTACCCGATGATGATGGCGGTCTGGAAGTTCGGGCCGGCGATCGCGGCCGGCAACACGGTGGTGCTCAAGCCCTCGGACACGACGCCGGCGTCGACGCTGCTGCTGGCCGAGATCGCCAACGAGTTCCTGCCGCCGGGCGTGTTCAACGTCATCACCGGCGATCGGGACACCGGGCGGGCGCTGGTCGACCACGAGGACGTCGACATGGTGTCGATCACCGGCAGTGTGCGGGCGGGCATGGAGGTGGCCGGCTCGGCCGCGCGTGATCTGAAGCGGGTGCATCTCGAGCTGGGCGGCAAGGCGCCGGTGATCGTGTTCGACGACGCCGACCTGGAGGCGGCGGCCGAGGCGATCGCGATCGGCGGCTACTTCAACGCGGGCCAGGACTGCACGGCGGCGACCCGGGTGCTGGTCGCGCCGGGGCTGCACGACGACTTCGTGGCCGCGCTGGCGGAGCAGGCCAAGAACACCAGGACCGCGCCCCCGGATGATGCCGATGCTCTTTACGGGCCCGTCAACTCAAATGCTCAGCTCGCCAAGGTCACCGGCTTCATCGATCGGCTGCCGGACCATGCGTCAGTGAACGCGGGCGGCAAGAGAGTCGGAAATGTCGGTTATTTCTTTGCGCCCACAGTCGTTTCAGACGTGAACCAGGACGACGAGATCGTCCAGAACGAGGTGTTCGGGCCGGTGATCACCGTGCAGCGGTTCACCGACGAGGCCGAGGCGCTGCGCTGGGCGAACGGTGTGAAGTACGGCCTGGCCTCCAGCGTCTGGACCAAGGACCACGGGCGGGCCATGCGGATGGCGAAGCGGCTCGACTTCGGCTGCGTCTGGATCAACACGCACATCCCGCTGGTCGCGGAGATGCCGCACGGAGGTTTCAAGCACTCCGGGTACGGCAAGGACCTCTCGATGTACGGCCTGGAGGACTACACCCGCGTCAAGCACGTCATGTCGAACATCGAGGCCTGAGCCATGAGCATCGAGCAGCGTCGCATCGTCCGCACCGAGATCCCCGGCCCCCGATCGCAGGAGCTGCACGCGCGAAGGCAGCGGGAGGTCCCGCCCGGTTTCGGCATCACGCTTCCGGTCTTCGTCGAGCGGGCCGGCGGCGGCATCGTCGTCGACGTCGACGGCAACCATCTCGTCGACCTCGGCTGCGGGATCGCGGTGACCAGCGTCGGCGCGTCCGAGCCGCGGGTGGTCGACCGGGTCCGCGAGCAGGCCGGCCGCTTCACCCACACCTGCTTCATGGTCACCGAGTACGACGGGTACGTCGAGGTGGCGGCGAAACTCAACCGGCTCACGCCGGGAGACCACGAGAAACGTACGGCGTTGTTCACCACCGGCGCCGAGGCGGTCGAGAACGCCGTCAAGATCTCCCGGGCGTACACCGGACGGCCGGCGGTCGTCGTCTTCGACCACGCCTATCACGGGCGCACGTCGCTGACCATGGCGATGACCGCGAAGCAGATGCCGTACAAGCACTCGTTCGGCCCGTTCTCCCCGGAGATCTACCGCGTGCCGACGGCCGATCCGTTCCGGGGAACCGGCACCGAGACAGAGCGGTTCATGGACGTCCTGCGCACCCAGATCGGCGTCGACCGGATCGCCTGCGTGGTGGCCGAGCCGATCGCGGGCGAGGGCGGCTTCGTCGTGCCGGCGCCCGGTTTCCTCCGCCAGGTGAGCGAGTTCTGCCGGGAGAACGGCATCGTCTTCGTCGCCGACGAGGTGCAGACCGGGCTGGCCCGCACCGGCGACATGTTCGCCGTCGAGCACGAGGGCATCGTGCCCGACCTGATCTGCACGGCCAAGGCGCTGGGCGGCGGCCTGCCGCTTTCCGCGGTGACCGGCCGCGCCGAGATCATGGATTCCGTGCACGTGGGCGGGCTCGGCGGCACGTACGCCGGCAACCCGGTGGCCTGCGCGGCGGCGCTCGGCGCGATCGAGGCCATCGAGGAGCAGAACCTGGCGGCCCGGGCCGCCGAGATCGGCGAGCGGGTGTTGCCGCGGCTGCGCGAGCTGGCCGGGACCGTGCCCGCGGTCGGCGACGTACGTGGTCGCGGCGCGATGCTGGCCCTGGAGTTCGTCGAGCCCGGCGGCAAGACGCCGTCGCCCGCGACGGCCACCGCGGTGGCCCGCTACTGCCACGAACGGGGCGTGCTCGTGCTGACCTGCGGCACCTACTCGAACGTGATCCGGCTGCTGCCGCCGCTGGTGATCGACTTCGCGCTGCTCGACGACGCGGTCGACGTGCTGGTGGAGGCCGTGCGCAAGGTGGCCGGATGAGCTTCGATCCGCGCACCGGCGCAGCCTGGGAGACGCCGCCCGACTCCACTCCGGACGAGGTCGACGACACGGTGGCCGCGGCGGTCGCGGCGGCCGACGACCTGGCCGGGGCGACGCCCGACGAGCGAGCGGGCTGGCTCGAGGCGATTGCCGACACTATAAAAGACCACAAAGGCGAATTAGCTGATAAAGCCGACGAGGAGGTCGCGCTCGGCCTCCCCAGGCTCACCGGCGAATGCGGACGGGCCGCCGACGCCATCCGCTTCTACGCGAGCGTCGTCCGCGAAGGTGGCTGGCTCGACGCCGCGATCGACCACGGCCCGCCCGACCTGCGCCGGGTGAATGTCCCGCTCGGCCCGGTCGCGGTCTTCGGGGCCAGCAACTTCCCGTTCGGCTTCGGCGTGCTCGGCCACGACACCGCGACCGCTCTCGCCACCGGCTGCCCGGTGATCGCCAAGGCGCATCCGGCCCACCCGCGGCTCTCCGCCGCGCTCGCCGGGCTGGCCGTTCGCGCCCTCGACGAGGCGGGCGCGCCGGCCGGGTCGTTCGGGCTGGTGAGCGGCTTCGCGGCCGGTCAGCGGCTGGTCGGGCATCCGGGCATCCGGGCGGTGGCGTTCACCGGCTCGCAGCGCGGCGGGCTGGCCCTGTGGCGGCAGGCGGCCGAGCGCGACGAGGCGATCCCGGTCTTCGCCGAGATGGGCACGGTCAACGCCGCCGTGGTCACGCCGAATGGCACCGATAAATTTGATGAAAACGGATTTGTCGGATCCTTCACCCTGGGAATGGGTCAGTTCTGCACCAAGCCGGGCCTGCTGATAGCGCCCGAAGGGGTGGCAGAGCGAGTCGCGGCCGCGCTGGAAAACAACCCACCGCACGGCTGGCTGCTGACCGAGCAGATAGCCGAATCCTTCACCGGCGGAGTGCGCGAGCTGGAGAAGGCCGGCGCGCGGCCGATAGCGCGTACGCCGGCGAGCGGAACCGGATGGCAGGCGCAACCGGCGATCCTGGCCGTCACCCCCGCCGAGCTGCGCCGCAATCCCGTCCTGCTGGAGGAGCTCTTCGGCCCGGTCGCGCTGGTGGTCGAGTACGCGAGCCGGGCGGAGCTGGACGAGGTGATCGCGATGCTGCCCGGCAGTCTCGCCACCGCCGTGCACGGCGACGAGGGCGACCCCGACCTGCCCGGACTCGTCGGGAAGCTGTCCCGGCGCTGCGGACGGGTCGTGGTCAACGGCTGGCCGACCGGCGTCGCGATGGGCTGGGCGCAGCAGCACGGCGGTCCCTGGCCGGCTACCACCTCGCCGGCGCACAGCTCGGTCGGAGCGGCTGCCCCGCGCCGCTTCCTGCGGCCGGTGACCTTCCAGGGCGTACCCGATGCGGCATTGCCTCCGGCGGTGCGAAACTCCAATCCGTGGCATCTCCCGCGCCGGGTCGACGGGGTCCTCGAACAGTGACCGCGCCGCTCGACGGGATCCTGGTGGCCGACTTCAGCCGGGTGCTCGCCGGCCCGCTGGCCACCATGACCCTCGCCGACCTCGGCGCGACGGTGATCAAGGTGGAGCGCCCCGGCGCCGGCGACGAGACCCGCTCCTGGGGTCCACCGTGGACGGCCGACGGCACCGCCGCCTACTTCGACGGCGTCAACCGCAGCAAGAGGAGCGTCGCGCTGGATCTCACGGCGGAGGGCGACCGCGCGACGGCGTTCGAGCTGGCGAGCAGGGCCGACATCCTCGTGCACAATCTCAAGGCCGACCGCTTCGGCCTCGACTACGAGTCGGTCCGGGAAGCCAACCCCGGCGTCGTCTACTGCGAGATCACCGGCTTCGGCCCCGGCAACGACCAGCCGGGGTACGACTTCCTGGTGCAGGCCGTGGGCGGGCTGATGAGCATCACCGGCGAGGCCGACGGCGGTCCCCTCAAGGTTGGCGTGGCGCTGGTCGACGTGCTCACCGCCAAGGACGCCACCATCGGCATCCTGGCCGCGCTGCGCCGCCGCGATCAGACCGGCCGCGGCGACCTCGTACGCGTCAATCTGCTCTCCAGCCTGCTCGGCGGCCTGGTCAACCAGGCGTCGAGCTATCTGGCGACCGGCGTGCCGCCGCGCCGGATGGGCAACCGCCACCCGTCGATCGCCCCCTACGAGACGCTGCGTTGCGCCGATGGCCCGATCGCCGTGGCCTGCGGCAACGACCGCCAGTTCGCCCGCCTCTGCGAGGTCCTCGAGATCGAGCCGGACAGCCGGTTCGCCGACAATCCGTCCCGGGTAGCGAACCGGGACGACCTCATCGCACTGCTCGAAAGCGAGCTGAAGAAGAAACCGGCCGCCGAATGGGAGAAACTACTCGCAGCGGCCGGCGTTCCCGCCGGCCTGGTCGGGGACATCGGCGAGGCCATCACCCGGGCGACAACGCTCGGCCTTGATCCTTTGGTCGCGGTGGGCGACGGTGCACAGGTACGGCATCCCGTCCGTTACGCCGAGGCCACGACCGCACCCGCCGCCCGTCCGCCGAAGTTGGGCGAGCACACCGCCCAGATCCGCTCCTGGCTGGAGGAGACCCGATGACACCCCCTGTGTCCACCTGTAGATCGGAATTAGGCCGCGAGCTGTTGTTCGGTGCTGTGCCGTGCGTTCCCGTGCAGGGCCGGGTCGTAGGTGGTGTTGTTCTGCCAGCAGCGCCAGATGATGCGGACCCAAGCTCGGGCGAGGATGCGGGTGGCGTGCGGGTGGTCTTTGCCGCTGGCGCGGGCCCGGTCATAGATGTCGGCGGCCCAGGGGCTGGCGTGGCGGCTGTTGTCGGCGAACGTGGTGATGGCCTGGCGGAGCCGTTTGTTGCAGGCCCAGCGGAACGACACGCCGCGTTGTTTGCCGGATGCCTTGGTGACGGGGGTGATCCCGGCCAGCGCGGCGATGGCGTCGGGATGCTCGAACGCGGCCCTTGCGTCACCCCATTCGGCCAGGATCTGGGCGGCGTTGACGGTCCCGGCGCGGGGGAAGGACTGGAAGATTTTCCCGTCGGGGTGGGTGTCCATCTTCTCGGCGATGGCCCGGTCGAGGTCCTTGATCGCGGTGTTGAGCGCCTTGATCACGCTGACCTGGGCCAGCACCGCCGCACGGACTCCCGTGCACAGGTCAGGATCGGTGGTGCCGGCCGGCGCCGAGCGCAGGCGGGTCAGGAGAACCGCCGCGGGCCTTTTGCCGGAGTAACTCTGCTTGGTGCAGAACGCGGCGAGCCGGGCCTCGGTCAAGGGGGCTGCCGACACGGCGGTCGGGTATTTCGTGAGGAAAGCCAGCGCAATCGCCGAGGACAGGCTGGCGAAGATCGCCTTGCCTCCGGGCCAGTGCGCGTCCAGCAGCGCGGCGAGCTGGTTGACCGCGGCCACCCGGGCCTCGACCAGGTCACCGCGGCTGCGGGTCACCGTCCGCAAAGCCTTGGTAGGCCCCGAATACGGGACCGCCGGCCGCAGCCGGTGGATCCGCACGCGCAGGTAATCAGCGATCACCTGTGCGTCACCTGGGTCGGATTTGGCGCCGGAGAGAACCTCGGCCTCACGCCAGGCCTTGATCGCGTTCGGCTTGACCGGCATCACCGGATGCCCAGCCTCCAGCAGAGCGTCCACCAGACGCCCATCCGGACGCTCGATCGCCACCGGCGTCAACTCGGTGTCGCCGAGCTTGCCCAGCCGCACGACCAGCCTGGCGAACCCGGCAGCGGTGTGCTCGACGGTGAACGCCGCGACCTTGCGGCCACCCTGGTCCAGCACACACACGGCATGCTCGGTGGTCGCCCAGTCGATCCCGACGAAGAACAACGGCCCCTCTTGCAGCGACAACCTCGTCGCCTTCCCGTTCGCAGCAACAGGCAGGAGCCAGGCGGAGGCGAAGGAACCGATTGTCGAGCGGTCACTAACCGGCGCTCTGCGGCGCGTCCCTCTGTCATCGATCAGCGGTTCCGGGGAAGCCGGGGGCGGCAGTGTCATCGAAGCCCACAAGGGGCAACCATCAAAGGCCGTCACCCCGACTTCCGCCTAGTTCCTACCACAAGCCCCATCCAGGGGCCCGCACGGAAGAGGGTGCACTAGTGACCATCGACCCGCTCGACCCCGCCGGCATCGACCAGGTGCTCACCGAGGAGGAGCGCGCGGTCCGCGAGACCGTCCGCGACTGGTGCGCCGACCGGGTCCTGCCGCACGTCGGCGACTGGTTCGAGCGAGGCGAGCTGCCCGACGTCCGGAGCCTCGCCCGTGAGCTCGGCAAGATCGGCGTGCTCGGCATGCACCTGACCGGCTACGGCTGCGCCGGGATGAGCGCGGTCGCCTACGGCCTGGCCTGCCTCGAGCTGGAGGCCGCCGACTCGGGCCTGCGCTCGCTGGTCAGCGTGCAGGGCTCGCTCGCCATGTACGCGATCCACCGGCACGGCAGCGAGGAGCAGAAGCAGCGGTGGCTGCCGTCGATGGCCGCCGGCGAGGCGATCGGCTGCTTCGGCCTCACCGAGCCCGACGCCGGCTCCGACCCGGCCTCGATGCGCACGAGCGCGCGCCGCGACGGCGACGACTGGGTGCTTTCCGGCCGCAAGATGTGGATCACCAACGGGAGCGTCGCCGACGTGGCCGTGGTCTGGGCGCAGACCGAGGACGGCATCCGTGGCTTCGTCGTCCCGACCGACGCCAAGGGCTTCGCGGCGCCGCTGATCAAGCACAAGGGCTCGCTGCGCGCCTCGATCACCAGTGAGCTGGTGCTCGACCAGGTGCGGCTCCCGGCCGACGCGGCGCTGCCCGAGGTGCGCGGCCTCCGCGGGCCGCTCTCCTGTCTCAACGAGGCGCGCTACGGCATCGTCTGGGGCGCGCTCGGCGCCGCCCGCAGCTGCTACGCCGCGGCCCTCGACTACGCCGGCAGCCGCACCCAGTTCGGCAGCCCGATCGCGTCCTTCCAGCTCACCCAGGCCAAGCTGGCCGGCATGGCGGTCGAGCTGGCAAAGGGCGGCCTGCTGGCGCTGCACCTGGGCCGGCTCAAGGACCGCGGGACGCTGGCCCCCGAACAGGTCAGCCTGGGCAAGCTCAACAACGTGCGGGAGGCGCTCGAGATCTGCCGCGCGGCCCGCACGATCCTGGGGGCCAACGGCATCTCGTACGAGTATCCGGTCATGCGCCACATGGCGAACCTCGAGTCGGTGCTCACCTACGAGGGCACCACCGAGATGCACACGCTAGTGCTGGGCCAGGCCTTGACCGGCCATGCTGCTTTCCGTCATTAGGGCGCCGGCGAAGGTGACCTCGATGCGCAGGCCACCGTCCGGGTCCGGGGTCGCGGCGACGGCGGCGTCGTGCGCGGTCGCGATGGCCCGCACGATCGACAGCCCCAGCCCGTGGTGCCCGGCCCGGCCGGCGGTGCGGTCGAGCCGCTGGAACGGCTCGAACAGCGCGTCGACTCGCTCACGGGGGATCGGCGCGCCACTGTTGGTGACAACCAGCACGGCGCACCCGTCCCGCACGCCGGTGCTCACCTCGACCGTGCCGCCCGGGACGTTGTAGCCGATCGCGTTGTCGACCAGGTTCGCCACCAGGCGCTCGACCAGGGCCGGATCCCCGGTGGTCCAGGCCGAGTCGATGTGTTCCGCCAGGCGCACACCCTCGTGCAGGGCTGCCGCCTGGTAGGAGGACACAGTCCGCTCGGTGATCGCCGAGAGGTCGACGTGGTCGCGCTGCGAGAGGCCGCGCTCGCTGCCGGCCAGGGTGAGCAGCGACTCCAGCATCGCGGCCTGCTGGTGGCGCAGCTCCAGCAGGCGCTCGCAGAGCGCGCGGTACTGCGGCAGCGTGGCCGTGCGGTCGGTGAGCATCTCCTCGATCAGCGCGTGTTCGAGGGTGAGCGGGGTGCGCAGCTCGTGCGCGGCGTTGGCGACGAACCGCTTGTGCGCGTCGAGCGCGGTCTCCAGCCGTTGCAGCAGGCCGTCCACGGTGTCGGAGAGGTCCCTGAGCTCGTCGCGGGGGCCGGTCGCGGCCAGCCGGTCGTGCACGTTGCGGCCCGAGATGCGCTGGATCGAGGCGATCATCGAGCGGAGCGGGCGCAGGATCCGGCCGGCCATCAGCCAGCCGAGCGCCAGCGCCAGCACCGTCATGATCGCCAGCGCGACGCCCGAGTAGGTCAGCAGCGAGTGCAGGGTCTCCTGGTGCTGCCGCTCGGCCTCGGTGCGGGCGCGCTCGGTGAGGTCGTCGAGGAAGTCGGGCGATGGGAGCGGGCTGCCGTCGGCGTTGAAGTTGCGCAGCACCACGTTGCGCTTCGTCTGGGAGACCAGCAGATAGGTGATGGTCAGCAGGGCCGCGCCGCTGACCACGAACAGGCCGCTGTAGAGCAGGGTGAGGCGGGCGCGCACCGTCTTGAGGATGGGCATGGTCAGATCCGGTATCCGGCGCGGGTGACGGTGGCGATCAGCGGTGGCTCGCCGAGCTTGCCTCGCAGCCGGTTGATGGTCGCCTTCACGGTCGTGGTGAACGGGTCGGCGGCCTCGTCCCAGACCCGTTCCAGCAGCTCCTCGGCCGACACCACCCGATGGTCGGCGGCCAGCAGGTATTCCAGCACCGCGAACTCCTTGGGGCTCAGCGCCAGCCGTGCCCCGGCCCGGGTGGCGACCCGGGTGGCGGGATCGAGGTGGAGGTCGCCGTGCGCGAGCACGGCCGGCACGGCGGGCCGGGTGCGGCGGGCGATGGCGCGCACGCGAGCGATCAGCTCCGCGTACGCGAAAGGTTTGGGCAGATAGTCGTCGGCGCCGAGATTGAGCCCCTCGACCCGGTCGGCCAGCGTCCCGGACGCGGTGAGCATCAGCACCCGCGGGCCGGTGAGCTGCCGGCAGACGTCGTCGCCGTGCACCACCGGGATGTCCCGGTCGAGCACCAGCACGTCGTAGTCGGTCACGCCGGTCCGGTCGAGCGCCTCGCCGCCGTCGTACACCACGTCGACGGCCATGCCCTCGCGGCGCAGCACCCGCCCGATCGAGTCGGCCAGCTCGGCCTGATCCTCCACCACCAGTACGCGCATAGGCCCAGCCTGCCCGATCCGATGTCACACGGAGGTCACCATCGCGCGGACCGGCCTGTGACTGCCCGGCTCGTAGAAACGTCGCCATGCGAATCAGAACTGTTCTTTCGACCGGCCTGCTGGTGCTCGGGCTCAGCCTGGCCGGATGCGGCGGCGGCAACGGCGACGAGCCGGCCGCGCAGCCGTCGACGACCAGCACCGAGTCCAAGGCCGTGAAGTACTCGGAGTGCATGCGGCAGAACGGCGTGCCCAGCTTCCCCGACCCGGACGCCAACGGCCGGATCCTGCTGCAGGCCGGTCCGGGCAGCGACCTCAACCCGGAGAGCGCCGCCTTCAAGCAGGCGCAGGAGAAGTGCAAGGAGTTCGCGCCGGAGGGCGCCGGGCAGCAGGGCAGCGCCCAGCAACAGGCCGACATGCTCAAGTACGTGCGGTGCATGCGGCAGAACGGTGTGCCGAACATGCCCGACCCGCAGCCCGACGGCAAGATGATCATCGGGCAGGGCTCCGGCGCCGACCCGAGCTCGCAGGCCTTCAAGGACGCCCAGGAGACGTGCCGGGACCAGCTTCCCGGCGGGGCGGCCGGCAGCTGATGGGACGCCTTCTCACGTACGGCGGAGCACTGCTCGGCGTGGCGGTGCTCGCGGCCGGCGGGGTGTTCTGGTCGCGCTCGGCATCGGGCGGGACCACCCCGCCCGCGACCGGGACCACCGCCGCCGGCGTCGCCTACGCCCCGGTCAAGCAGGGCTCGCTCAACGGGCAGGTCAGCCTGACCGGCACCCTCTCGTACGCGAAGCGGGCCGACGGCAGCGACTACCCGATCCTCAACCAGGCCGCCGGCACCTACACCAAGCTGCCGGCGGCCGGCCAGGTCGTCTCCTGCGGCCAGGTCCTCTACTGGGTCGACGACGAGCCGGTGCGGCTGCTCTGCGGCAGCCGACCGTTCTACCGCGACCTGTCCCGCGGCGATGAGGGCTGGGACGTCGCCATCCTCAACAAGAACCTGCGCGACCTGGGCTACGACGCCGACGACGGCGACGATTTCACCTGGGAGACGGCGGCGGGGCTCGACGACCTGCTCGACGATGACGATCTGGAGAAGGCCGACGCCGTGGTGCTGCCCGGCCCGGTGCGGATCTCCGGCGTGACCGCCCAGCTCGGCGGCCGGGCCGCTCCCGGCAGCCCGCTCGGCTCGGCCGTCACCACCCGCCGCGAGGTCGAGGTGAAGCTGAACGCGTCGCAGCAGGCCCAGGTCAAGGCCGGCGACAAGGCCCAGATCACGCTGCCGGACAACCGGGTCACCACCGGCAAGGTCAGCCGGATCAGCTCGGTCGCCGAGATGGACAAGGACGGCGCCGTCACGATCCCGGCCTACCTGACCCTCGACAAGCCGAAGGACGCCGGGGCGCTGGACGCCGCGGAGGTGCGGGTGAGCGTCACCACGGCCGGGGTGAAGAACGCCCTGTACGTGCCGGTCACCGCGCTGGTCGGTACCGACGGCGGCGGGTTCGCGGTCGAGAAGGCCGACGCCGCCGGGGCGCATCGGCCGGTGCCGGTCAAGCTCGGCATGTTCGACGACTCGGCCGGGACGGTGCAGGTCACCGGCGACCTGAAGGCGGGCGACCGAGTGGTGGTGCCGTCGACATGAGCGAGCCGGTCCTCGAGCTGGTGAACGTGGTCAAGGCGTACGGGGAAGTGTCCGTGCTGCACGGGATCGACCTGCGCGTCGACGCCGGCGAGCTGGTCGCGGTGGTCGGGCCGTCCGGCTCCGGCAAATCCACGCTGCTGCACATCATGGGCACGCTCGAGCGCCCGACCAGCGGCGTGGTGCGGATCAACGGGGTGGATGCGGCCCGACTCGGCGACCGGCAGGTGGCCGACGTCCGGGCCCGCGACATCGGCTTCGTCTTCCAGCAGTTCTTCCTGGCCGCGCACGCCACGGCCCGGGAGAACGTGGCCGACGGCATGCTCTACGCGGGCGTGCCGGCCCGGGTCCGGCGGCAGCGCGCCGCCGAGGCCCTCGAACGGGTCGGCCTGTCGCACCGCGCGCATTTCAAGCCGGCCAAGCTCTCCGGCGGCGAGCGGCAGCGGGTGGCGATCGCCCGCGCGCTGGTGGGCCGGCCGGCGATCGTGCTGGCCGACGAACCCACCGGCAACCTCGACTCGGCGACCGGCGCCGGAGTCGTCGAGCTGCTGCACGAGCTCAACGACTCGGGCGCGACGATCATCGTGATCACCCACGACAACGACCTGGCCGCCGAGCTGCCCCGGCAGATCCGGGTGCTGGACGGCCGGATCGTGCGGGAGGACCAGCATGCGACTCCGGTTCACTGACCAGGCCCGGGTGGCGAGCGTCGGGGTGCGCGCCCGCAAGGTGCGCGCCGCCCTCTCCGGGCTCGGCATCGCCATCGGGGTCGCGGCGATCGTGGCGGTGCTCGGGCTCTCGTCGTCGTCGCAGGCCGGTCTGCTCGCCGAGATCGACCGGCTCGGCACCAACCTGCTGACCGCGGGCGCCGGTCACTCGTTCGGCGGCGAGCAGGCCCAGCTCCCGGTCGAGGCCACCGCCCGGGTCGGCAACCTGGACGGGGTCGAGGCGGTCGCGCACACGGCCGCGGTCGACGACGCCAAGGTCTACCGCAGCCCGCTCATCCCGGCGGTCAGCACCAACGCGCTCACCGTACGGGCGGCCAGCCTCAACCTGCTCGACGTGACCGCCACCTCGACGGCCGCCGGGCGCTGGCTGAACGCGGCCACCGCCACCGAGCCGGTCGCGGTGCTCGGCGCGTCGGCCGCCAAGCGGCTCGGCTTCGACCGGGTCGCGCCCGGCCGGCGGGTCTGGCTCGGCGGGCAGTGGTTCTACGTCGCCGGGATCCTCGCGCCCTCCGCGCTCGCCGCCGAGCTGGACAGCAGTGTCCTGATCGGATACACGGCGGCGCAGCGCTACCTCGGCTACACCGAGATCGTAGCCGGGAAGGCGGCGGCCGGGCCGCCCGCGGCGCTCTACGTGCGGGCCGGAACCGACCGGGTCGACGCGGTGCGCGGCGTGCTCGCCCAGACGGCGAACCCACAGGCGCCCAACGAGGTCGACATCAGCCAGCCGTCCGACGCGCTGACCGCGCGGGCCGCCGCCGAGGGCGCGTTCGACAGCCTCTTCCTCGGGCTCGGCGTGGTGGCGCTGATCGTCGGCGCGGTCGGGGTCGCCAACATCATGATCATTTCGGTGCTGGAGCGGCGGTCGGAGATCGGCCTGCGGCGGGCGCTCGGCGCGACCCGGCGGCAGATCCGGGCGCAGTTCCTCGCCGAGGCGGTGCTGCTGACGGTGCTGGGCGGCGCGGCCGGGGTGGCCGCCGGGCTGATCGCGACCGTCGTCTATGCCCGGAACAAGGGATGGCAGGTGGTGGTGCCGGTCGAGGCCTGGGCCGGCGGGATCGTGGCGGCCATCGTGATCGGCGCGATCGCCGGGCTGGTGCCGGCGCTGCGAGCGGCCCGGCTCTCGCCGACGGAGGCGCTGCGGACGGTGTGATGGGGGCTATCCGGTCACGTTACTCGTTGGTAACGTGACCGGATGTCACCCTCCGAGCGAGAAATGACCGCCGCCGTGCGCGGTGGCTTCATCCTTCCGCTGGCGTATTGCGCCGGCCTTCAGGTGCTCGTCCTGCTGGTCCTCAGTGGACAGGGATCCGCCTGGACCTTCCGGTCGCCGCTGTCCGCGGCGACGATGGGAGCGGGATATCTGGGTGGGTTGGCCATGCTCGTCGCCGCCGCACGCCTGCGTCGATGGATTGACGTACGCGTCGCGTACGGCAGCACGCTTTTGCTCCTGGTTTTGATGCTCGCGGTGACGCTGCGGTATCGCGGGGACACCCACCTCGGCGGCGGCGACATCGTGGCCTTCCTCTACGCCTGGGGCTGGCTGCTCGTGCACGTGGTGGCGGTGATCGCGGGCGTGATCCTGCTGATCGGGCAGTTGCGGGCGCCGGGCCGGCCCTCGCCCCGGACCGAGCCCCGGCACTGGTTCACGGTGCTGCCAGTGGCCCTGGTGGCGGCGATCGGCGGTGTGACCGGCCTGCTGGCGCTGGCGTTCCCGGGTTTCGTCGCCGAGCTGTGGCCCTGGCCGGTGTCCGAACTGGACGTCTCGGCGCTCGGCGTGTGGGCGCTGGTCTTCGGCTTCGGCTCGGTGCTGGCGATCCGCGAGGGCGATCCCGACCGGCAGCGGGCCGGCGCGATCAACTACCTGGTGGCGGGTCTTGCGGCGGTGGTGGCGGTCCTAGTGCACGCGGGCGAGGTGGACTGGGCATCGCCGTACGCGTGGGTCTATCTGGTTTTGATGGCCGCGCTCGCCTTGACCGGCGCGGTCGGCTGGCTGATGGCCGGTCCGGCCGAGCTCTGGACCTCGCCGCGGCTCTACGCCGGGTCGAGGCGGCCGCTCGCGTAGGCCCGCGCGATCAGCGTCGTCCACCGGTACACCGCGTCCTCGTTCGGGGCGAGCGGACCCGGCCGGAAATGCGGCGAGCCGACGCCGCGCTGGACGGACTCGCACGCGGCCCAATCCTGGCGGTTGGTGAGATCCCAGAAATCCACCGCGTACGACGGATCGGTGATCGCCTCGGGGAAGTACCACCGGCACTCGACCTCGGTCATGCCCGGCTCGACCGGCCACAGGCGATGCGTCATCACGTAGTCGGGGTGGGCGGAGACCAGCAAGTTGGGGAACACGGCGATGTAGCGCACGGTGCGTTGCGGCGCGCCGTCGATGAACACTCCCGCGCCGTGCCCGTCGACCGACATCGTCTCGGCGTGCTCCCGCAGATCCATCGACCCGCCCACCCACGCGCCCGGCAGATCCCAGTTGCTGCCCGAATTCGGTGGGGAGACGCGGCACAGCTCGGGATGGATCTGCGGGCAGTGGTAGCACTCCTGGTAGTTCTCGACGATCACCTTCCAGTTGGCGGCGACCCGGTAGTCGTGCGCCGCCCGCAGCCTCAACTCGGCCGGCCGGTACGGACTCAGCAGGCCGCCCAGCTCGCCGAGATGCCCGGCGAACGGCGGCGCGTTGCCGTCCGCGTTGACGAACAGCCAGCCCTCCCACACCACCGCGGGCAGCTCGACCAGCCCGTGCTCGGCCGGATCGAAGCTTGCCACCTCGCGCATCGCGGTGGCCGTGCTCAGCGTGCCGTCGAGGCGGTAGGCCCAGCCGTGGTACGGGCACACCACGGCGCTCCGCTCCGCCGCCCCGCCCTCCGGCAGCAGCTCATGCCCGCGGTGCCGGCACACGTTGGCGAAGGCCCGGACCGTGCCCTCAGGTTCATTGGTGAACGTCAGCAGCACGCCGATGCCGCCCACGCTCAGGGCGCGCTGGCTCGCCTCCTGCCGGACCTCATCCGTACGCCCCAGGCAGGTCCACGTGCCGGCGAACAGGCGGCGCTGCTCCCACGCGAAGACCTCGCGGCCGGTGTACGCCTCGGCGGGCAACATGCGTGACCGGCCGAACGGCCGCAGCGCCGCGTCGAGCGCGACCGGATCGATCGGTGCCTGCTCCACCACTCGACCATAGCCGCGCTCGCTCACGGCTTCTGGACGAGATCGGCCAGGAGCGCCTCGACGCGGGTCCTGATCTCGTCGCGGATCGGGCGGACGGCCTCGACGTCCTTGCCCGCCGGGTCGTCGAGCTTCCAGTCCTCGTAGCGCTTGCCCGGGAAGACCGGGCACGCGTCGCCGCAGCCCATCGTGATGATGACGTCGGAGTCCTCGGCGGTCTCGTACGCCAGCTTCTTCGGCGTCTGGCCGGTGATGTCGATGCCGACCTCACGCATGGCCTCGACCGCGGACCGGTTGATCTGCTCGGCCGGTTCGGAGCCGGCCGAGCGGACCTCGACGGCGTCGCCGGCCAGATGACGGAGCCAGCCGGCGGCCATCTGGGAACGGCCGGCGTTGTGCACGCAGACGAACAGGACGCTGGGCTTGTCACTCATCGGCCGGCAGGCGCCGCTAGGCGTCGGCGTCCTGCGGGGTGAGCAGGGTGGCGAGCTGCCGCATCAGGCCGGGCCGGGGGCGGTAGTAGACCCAGCTGGCGCGGCGCTCGGCGTCGACGAGGCCGGCGTCACGCAGCGTCTTCAGGTGGTACGAGATGGTTGACGGCGACACCTCGAACGCGGGAGTCAGATCGCAGACGCAGATCTCCCCACCGGGCGCCGACGCGATCATCGACATGAGCTGGAGCCGAACCGGGTCGGCCAGGGCCTTGAAGGCCACCGCCAACGTTGCCGCGGACGCGGCGTCGACCTGTTGCTGCGCCATCGGTGGGCAGCACGACGCGGCCTCGGGGGCGAGCAGGTTCACCGATGCGGATGGTTTCGACACACGTCGAGCTTGACATGTATCGAATCCGCGTGCAAACGTCGGATTCGACAATCGTCGAATCCGATGGTTATCGAATCCGCTCTCACGCTTCGCGAAAGGAGACTTCTTATGACCGACACCGACGCCGCCGCCCGTGGTGGCTTCGCCGGCGATCCCGCCGAGGCTTTGACCGTGGCCGGTACCGGTGGCTGCTGCGGCAACCCGCCACAGAGCGCTCTCGCGCTCCCGGAGCCGGGGCCGTGCTGCGGGACCCAGGCCGAGGCCGCGGCGGAAAGCTCGTGCTGCGGCAGCGCCGCGAAGTCCACGGCGGTCGCCGCCGGCCAAGGCTGCTGCGGATGAGTACCGGCCTCGACGCCCTGCTCGCCCAGGTCGACCCCGCGCGGCTAGGCTCTCATCGTTGATCGGCGATAGACGATGAAGAGGATGGATGGTGGCCGACCTCCTCGACCGCGCGACCGCGGAGACCTACGCGTCCTGGTTCCGGGCCCTGGCGGACCCGTCGCGGGTGCAGATCGTGGAATACCTCGCGAGACAGGGGCGGCCGATGCCGGTGGGCGAGATAGTCGCCGCGGCCGGGCTGGCGCAATCGACCGTCTCGCAGCACTTGAAGATCCTCACCGAGGTGCGGTTCGTGCTCGTCGAGGCAGTGGGCAACGCCCGGCACTACCGGATCAACACGAACTGCATCGACTGTTTTCCGTCCGCCGCCGACGTCGTCATGGGCCGGCCCGCTCCGGCCGCGCCCGGGGTCTGCGCATGAGCGACCTGACAATCCGGCCGATGACGCCGGCCGACGCGCCCGCGGTCCTGGCCATCTACCAGGCCGGGATGAACGGCGGGGACGCCAGCTTCGAGCACACCGCACCCACCTGGGCCGCGTTCGACGCCGGCAAGCTTCCCGGCCACCGCTTCGTCGCCGTCGACGACCGCGGCGCGGTGGTCGGCTGGGTGGCGATCTCGGCCGGCACCAGACCCGGAACAACCGCTGGCGTGACGTCGTCCTCATCGAACGTCGCAGCCCGGTCATCGACTGATCAGGAGACACCCGTGGCCACCCAGCTCGATCACCTGCCCATCGCCGTCATCGGCGCCGGACCCGTCGGCCTCGCCGCCGCCGCTCATCTCGCCGAGCGCGGCCTCTCCTTCGTCGTCCTCGAAGGCGGCGATTCCCCGGCCGCCACCGTCCGCGAGTGGGGCCACGTCCGGTTCTTCTCACCCTGGCGGTACAACATCGACAGCGCCGCCGCGAAGCTCCTTGCCGACGCCGGCTGGGCCCGCCCGGAGGACGACCGGCTGCCCACCGGCGCCGAGCTCGCCGACGACTACCTGCGGCCCCTCGCCGAGCTGCCCGCGCTTCGGCCGCACATCCGCTATGCCGCGCGCGCGGTTGCGGTGACCCGCCTCGGTCTCGACCGGATCCGGACCGCCGGTCGCGAGAGCACGCCGTTCCTGATCCGCCTGGCCGGCGGCGAGGACATCCTGGCCCGCGCGGTCCTCGACGCCTCCGGCACCTGGAACACCCCGAACGTGCTCGGAGCCTCGGGCATCCCCGCGTACGGCGAGACGCGCGTTTCGCCGTACGTCAGCAATGCTCTGCCGGACGTCTTGGGTCGCGACCGCGACCTTTTCGCCGGCTGCCGCACTCTCGTCGTCGGAGCCGGGCACTCCGCCGCCAACACGCTGCTCTCCCTGGCCGAGCTCGCCGAGCAGGCGCCGGGCACCACCGTCACCTGGGCGATCCGCTCGGCGTCGGCGGCACGCGTCTACGGTGGCGAGACGGCCGACGCCCTGCCGGCCCGTGGCGCGCTCGGCACCCGGCTGCGCCAGCACGTCGAATCCGGCGCCATCACGGTGCTCACCGGGTTCAGCATCCGGCGCCTCGACGAGACCGCCGGCCGGGTGGAGGTGTCCGACGGCGCCCGCACGGTGGTCGCGGATCGGATCGTCTCCGCGACCGGCTTCCGGCCGGACCATGGCATCGTGTCCGAGCTGCGGCTCGACCTCGACCCGATCCTCGGCTCGACCCGCGCGCTCGCCCCGCTGATCGACCCCAACGAGCACTCCTGCGGGACCGTCCCGCCGCACGGCGTCGACGAGCTCACCCATCCCGAGCCTGGCTACTACGCGATCGGCGTCAAGTCCTACGGGCGCGCGCCGACGTTCCTGCTGGCCACCGGATACGAGCAGGCCCGATCGGTGGTCGCGGCCCTGGCCGGCGACTGGGCCACGGCCCGTGACGTGCAGCTGGATCTGCCCGAGACCGGCGTCTGCAACAGCAACCCGATCCTCGGCGAAGACACCATCGGCACGGCCTCGGGCAGCTGCTGCGGCTGACCGGGTGTGGACCGGGCAGAACTGGCGGATCGTGGCGGTGTTCGCGATCACGCAGACCGTCGGGTACGGCTGTCTGTACTACAGCTTCGCCGTCCTGCTGCACCCGATCGCCGCCGGGCTGCACGCGTCGCCGGCGGCGGTCACCGGCGCGTTCACCACCGCGGTGCTCGCCTGGGCGGCCATGGCCGTGCCGGTGGGCCGCTGGCTCGACCGGCACGGCGGCCGCGCTCTGATGACTCTGGGCGCGGCCGCCGGCGCCGCGCTGCTGGTGGCCTGGTCGCAGGTGCAGGCGCTGTGGCAGCTGTACCTGGTGTTCGCCGGCCTCGGGGCGGCCATGGCGATGGCCCTCTACGACGCGGCCACCGCCGTGGTCGTGTCCTGGTTCGACACCGGCCGGCGGCCGCGTGCGCTCCTGACGATGATCGTCGTGGCCGGGTTCGCCAGCACGATCTTCATGCCACTGACCGGCCTTCTTAACGACCGCTACGGCTGGCGGGCCACCCTGCTGCTGCTCGCCGCCGGCTATGCCGCGATCGCCGTGCCACTGCACGCCGGCGTGGTGCGCCGCCCGCCGCCGGGAACGCTTCCGGCCGGGCCGGCGACCCCGGCACACCGGCGCGGTCTGGTCCGCGCGGCCCGGCGCGACGTCCGGTTCTGGTGCCTGGCCGTCGCGTTCGTCGCGCACGCCGCCGCGATGAGCACCATGACCGTCCATCTTGTCGGCTACCTGGTCGGCGAAGGCCACTCGGCGACGTTTGCCGCGACGGTGGCCGGGCTGCTCGGCGTGCTGTCGGTGACCGGCCGGCTCGTGCTCACCGCCGCCCAACGCCGGCTACGCCTGTCCCATGTGGTCGCCGTCGTCTTCACCATCCAGGCCGCCGCCGCGCTCGCCCTGCCCTGGGCGGCCGCGACCCGGCCCGGCGCGATCGCCGCGGTCATCGGGTTCGGCATCGGGTTCGGCGTGGCCAGCCTCGCCACCCCCGCGCTGCTGGCCGACCGGTACGGCACCACGGCCTACGCCAGCATCGCCGGCACCCTCGCCGCGCCGGTCACCCTCGCCAAGGCCACCGCGCCGCTGGCCGCCGCGGCTTTGTACACCGGCACCGGCGGCTACCTGCCGGTCCTCGTCACCGTCGGCGGGCTGTGCCTGCTGGCCGCGGCCGGGATCCTCGCCCAGGCGGGCACACCGTTCCGCGGATCGGCCCTGGAAAGCGAAACAATCCGGCGATAGGTTGACGCGGCTGACCCACCACTCTGGAGGAAGCCGCATGTCGCACCCCCTCGCCCGGCTCACCGCAGAAGAGATCCATGCCGCCCGGTCGCTCCTCGAGAAGGCCGGCGCGCTCGCCGAGAGCACCCGCTTCGCCTATCTCGGGCTGATCGAGCCGGAGAAGAGCCTGGTGCTGGCCGGCGGGACCGTGCCGCGCGAGGTGCGCGTCCTGCTGCTCGACCGGGCGACGGGCCTGGGCCGGGACTGCCGGATCGACCTCAGCGCCGGCGCGATCGTCGCGATCACCGAGCTCGACGCGGCGGCGGGCCAGCTGCCGATTCTCGATGAGGAGTTCATGGTCATCGAGGAGATCCTGGCCGAATCGCCGGAGTGGCTGGCGGCGCTCGAGAAGCGGGGTCTGCCGGTCGAGGAGGTGCGGGCCTGCCCGCTCTCGGCCGGCAACTTCGACTACGCCGACGAGGCGGGGCGGCGGATGATCCGGGTGCTGGCGTTCCATCAGCCGGACCCGAAGGAGCTCGTGTGGGCGTACCCGATCGACGGTCTTGTCGCCTATGTGGACCTGACCGGGCGCATCGCGCTGGCCGTGCACGACCATGAGCAGCACCCGATCCCGCGGGAGAAGGCGGAATGGGAGGTGCCGCCGCGCGAGACCCTCAAGGCGATCGAGATCACGCAGCCGGACGGTCCCAGCTTCACCGTCGAGGACGACGTGGTGACCTGGGAGAAGTGGCAGCTGCGGATCGGCTTCGACATGCGCGAGGGGCTGATCCTCAACCAGATCTCGTTCGACGGGCGGCCGATCGTCTACCGCGCGTCGATCGCCGAGATGGTGGTGCCGTACGCCGACCCGTCGCCGGCCCGGTTCTGGCAGAACTACTTCGACACGGGGGAGTACCTGTTCGCGCGGTACACCAACCCGCTGGAGCTGGGCTGCGACTGCCTCGGCGAGATTCACTATTTCGACGCGACGCTCATCGACGAGCTGGGCGCGCCGCGGGTCATCCCGAACGCGATCTGCATGCACGAGGAGGATTACGGCGTGCTGTGGAAGCACACCGACCTCTTCAACGAGATGTCCGAGACCCGCCGGCAGCGCCGCCTGGTCGTCTCGTTCTTCGTGACGATCGGCAACTACGATTACGGCTTCTACTGGTATCTCTACCTCGACGGGACGATCCAGCTCGAGGCCAAGGCGACCGGCGTGGTCTTCACGTCGTCGTATCCAGGCGCGGGTTATCCGTACGCGACGGAGATCGCCCCCGGGCTCGGCGCGCCTTTCCATCAGCACCTGTTCTCGGCGCGGCTGGACATGACAGTGGACGGCGTGCGCAACGCGGTCGACGAGATCGACGCGGTGCGGGTGCCGGTCGGGCCGGACAACCCGTACGGCAACGCCTTCGCCCGCCGCGCGACCCGGCTCGCCAGCGAGTCGGAAGGGCAGCGGCTCGCCGACCCGGCGGCCGGCCGGGTCTGGCAGGTGGTCAACCCGGAGGTCACCAACCGGCTCGGTCAGCCGGTCGGTTACGCGCTGCACCCGGCGGGGCTGCCGCTGCTGCTCGCCGACGAGTCGTCGTCCATCCACGCCCGCGCGGCCTTCGCCACCCGGCACCTCTGGGTCACCCGGTACTCGCCCGACGAGCGCTATCCGGCCGGTGATCTGGTCAACCAGAGCCCGGCCGGCGCCGGGCTGCCGGCCTGGACGGCGGCCGACCGGCCGATCGACGGCGAGGACATCGTCCTCTGGCACACGTTCGGCCTGACCCATTTCCCGCGCACCGAGGACTGGCCGATCATGCCGGTCGACTACGCCGGGTTCACGCTCAAGCCGTCCGGGTTCTTCGATCGGAACCCGGCGCTCGACGTTCCGAAGTCGGCGGCGCGGCACTGCCACTGACCGGAAGCCTGCTGTTCACTCGCTGTGCGTCGGCTGTGTACGGAAGGCCGCCACGGTATGGGGCGCGCGATGATCTCTCTCGCGCGCCCCTCAAGGAGATCTCGTGGCAGCAGCGCGCTTTCGCATACTTCGGCACCGGGTGGACGGCTCGATGAGCTGGCGGCTGCTGGCCACCAACAACCGTGACCTGGGCCGGGCGCCCGTCGGCTATCCGGACGCCGAGGCCTGCCAGGCCGCCGTGCTCCGGCTCCAGCGCGACATCGCCAGCCTGCGGGTCGTCATCGTCCGCGCCGGGCCGTCCTCGTGGAGCTGGCGGATCCTGGCCGGCGAGGCCGTCGCCGCCGTCTCCAGCCGTGACTATCAGCGGCGCATCCAGGCCGAGCAAGCTGCAACGATAGCCCTCGATCTGATCCCGTCCGCGGAACTCGTGGGGCTCGACCCGCGCCGGTGAGCGTTGCACACCCTCTCGTCCGTTCCCGCGCCAAACCATGGCGCGCATTCGTCCGTCGTTAACCGAACCCCGGGTCTGCCGAAAGCCAACATCGTTTCTCTGAGCGCGCACGGAGTTACCCCAGAGTCACGTCAGGCAGGGGACGGGTATGACGAGCGCGCCGCTCGAGGCTGTGGCGGCGCCGGAGCGGCGGCGCCGGCTCCGGCCGTCCGGCGGACAGGACAAGGTGTTCCGCATCGTGCTGCGCTGTGCCGGCGCGGCGGTGCTGGTGCTGATGGCGATGGTGGGCGCCTTCCTGTTCAGCAAGGCCATCAACGCGTTGCGCCTGGCCGGCTGGTCGTTCCTGACCACCGAGGAGTGGGAGCCCGACTCGGGCCACTTCGGCATCGCCGCCGTGCTCACCGGCACCATCCTGATCGCGACCGTGGCCATCAGCATCGCGGTGCCGCTGGCCACCGGGATGGCGCTGTACGTCTCGGAATACGCGCCGCAGCGGCTGTGCCGGTGGCTGATCAACATGATCGACCTGATGGCCGCGGTGCCGAGCGTCGTGTACGGCCTGTGGGGCTTCGCGTTCCTGCAGGGCCACGTGATCGGCCTGGCCCGCTGGCTCTCCACCTACCTGGCCTGGTTCCCGCTGTTCAAGGTGACCGGCTCGGACCCCCGCGACCCGCTGGCCACCGAGACGGTCTACACGTCGTCGACGTTCATCGCCGGGATGGTGGTCGCGATGATGGTGGCCCCGGTGATCTGCTCGATCATGCGGGAGGCGTTCTCCCAGGCGCCGATCGGTGAGCGCGAGGGCGCGTACGCGCTGGGCGCCACCCGCTGGGGGATGATCCGCTCGGTCGTCCTGCCGTTCGGCAAGGGCGGCATGATCGGCGGAACAATGCTCGGCCTGGGCCGGGCGCTCGGCGAGACCATCGCGGTCTACCTGATCATCTCGCCGGTCTTCGTGATCCAGCCGCACATCCTGCAGAACGGCGCCAACTCGGTGTCGGCGCTGATCGCCCTGCGCTACGGCGAATCCGGGCCGGTCGCGCTCTCCGCGCTGATGGCGGCCGGCGTGGCGCTGTTCCTGATGACGCTGGTCGTGAACTTCGCGGCCGGCTCGATCGTGGCGCGCAGCCGGTCCGGCGCCGAGAGCGAGGCGTGATGACGGTCGTCCCGGGCATACAGCCCGAACCCCTCGAGCCGGAGGTCCGCCGCGTCACCGCCACGGTCTCCAGCGAGGACCGCGCGCTCGTCTTCGGCGCCCTGGCCGCCGGGATCAGCGCCACCGCGCTGATCTTCTACTGGCTGGCGCCGTTCTCCGGGCTGCTCGGCTTCGTGGTCGTCTCGTTCCTGATGTTCCTGGCCTTCTACGCCGTGCTGGTCTGGCTGGACGGCGACGGCCCGGCGGTGCGCGACCGGATCGTCGGCGCGATCGTGCACGGGCTGGCCGCGCTGCTGTTGCTGGCCCTCGGCTTCGTGGTGGCGTTCACGTTCATCAAGGGCTGGTCGGCGTACACGCACCTGAACTTCTTCACCCAGGACCTGACCCGGGCCGGGCCGCTCGAGCCGCTCACCACCGGCGGCGCCCTGCACGCGGTGGTCGGCACGCTCGAGCAGATCGGCCTGGCGCTGTGCATCACGGTGCCGCTCGGCCTGCTCTGCGCGCTGTTCCTCTCCGAGCTGCGCGGCGGCTTCACCCGCTTCGTGCGCACGATCGTCGAGGCGATGACCGCGCTGCCGTCCATCGTGGCCGGTCTGTTCATCTACGCGACCGTGCTGCTGATCCTCGGCTTCGAGAAGTCCGGCGTCGCGGCCTCGCTGGCGATCAGCGTGATGATGCTGCCGATCATGATTCGCGCCGCCGACGTGGTGCTGCGGCTCGTGCCCGGCAACCTCAAGGAGGCGTCGCTCGCGCTGGGCGCCAGCCGGTGGCGCACGGTCCGCACGGTCATCCTGCCGACCGCGCGGCCCGGCCTGGCCACCGCGATCATCCTGGCCACCGCGCGCGGCATCGGCGAGACGTCGCCGGTGCTGCTGACCGCCGGGTATTCGGCGGCGCTGAACGCCGACCCCTTCCACGGCCCTCAGGTCTCCCTGCCGCTGGCCACGTTCACGCTGGTCAAGTCGCCGCAGCCGACCGTGGTGGCGCGCGGGTTCGGCACCGCGGCGCTGCTGCTCCTGCTGGTGCTGCTGCTCTTCGTGATCGCCCGGCTGATCGGCGGGCGCGGGCCGCAGGACCTCTCGAACCGGCAGCTCCGGGCGCGGGCCCGGGCCTCGGCGCGGGATCTGGCGCGGTTCAACCGACGCCACGTACCCCAGCCGATCCTGCCCGGCGTGAACCTCTACGCCGAGCAACTGCCACCAGCGATGAGCACCACCAGCACCACCGGAAATGAGGAACAGTGATCATGCTGAGGCGCGTCACCCGCGCCGTTGTCGCGGCCGCGGCGGCCCTGGCGCTGGTGCTGGGCTACCAGCTGCCGGCGGCGGCCGCCTACGTGCCGGTCAACGGCGCCGGATCGACCTGGAGTGAGAACGCGATCCGGCAGTGGGCGTCCAACGTCCAGCAGTACGGCATGCGCATCGACTACGCCGGCACGGGCTCGACCGACGGCCGCAACCAGTTCGCGAGCGGCCTGACCGACTTCGGCGTCTCGGAGATCCCGTACGGCAAGGACGACAACGCCGCCGCCGAGGCGCGCCCGAAGTTCCCGTTCGCCTACATGCCGATCGTCGCCGGCGGCACCGCCTTCATGTACAACCTGAAGATCGGCGCGAACAAGGTGACGAACCTGCGCCTCTCCGGCGACACGCTCGCCAAGATCTTCACCAACGTGATCACGGTCTGGAACGACCCGGCGATCAAGCAAGACAACCCCGGGCTCGCCCTGCCGGCCCGCAAGATCGTGCCGGTCGTGCGCTCCGACGGCTCCGGCACCACGGCCCAGTTCACCACCTGGCTGAGCAACCAGTACCCGTCGATCTGGAACGCGTACTGCGCCAAGGCCGGCCGCAAGACCCCGTGCGGGATCACCTCGATCTACCCGACGATCCCGGGCAGCGCGACGACCGCGCAGTCCGGCTCGCAGAGCGTCGCCGGCTACGTGGCCCAGGACGCGGGGCTCGGCGCGATCACGTACGTCGAGTACTCGTACGCCCTCTACGCGCACTTCCCGGTCGCGAAGATCCGCAACAAGAGCGACTACTACATCGAGCCGACCGCGCAGTCGGTGGCGGTGGCGCTGCTCGCCGCGAAGATCAACACGAACAAGAGCTCGCCCGACTACTTGACCCAGGACCTGCGCGGCGTCTACGCGTACGGCGACCCGCGCACGTACCCGCTGTCCAGCTACAGCTACATGCTGCTGCCGGTCGACCAGGAGAACACCCGGTTCAAGAAGGCCAAGGGCAAGACGCTCGGCGACTTCTCGTACTACTTCCTCTGCGAGGGCCAGCAGCAGGCGGACAAGCTCGGCTACTCGCCGCTGCCGATCAACCTGGTGCAGGCGGGTCTCGACCAGGTGCGCCGCATCCCGGGCGTCGACGCGCAGAACGTCAACATCAAGAAATGCAACAACCCGACGTTCTCCACCGACGGCACGAACACGCTGGCCAAGAAGGCGCCACAGCCGAAGGCGTGCGACAAGGTCGGCCCCACGCAATGCACGACCGGGACAGCGGGCGCCACGAGCGACACCCCGACCACCGGGACCAAGAACAACAACACCAGCAAGCCGACGAGTACGGCCACGCGGGGCCCCAATCCCACGGCGTCGTCATCGTCGGCGGCCGCCGGTGGCGCAGCGACCGGGGGTGACACGGGCGGGGCGATCGACCCGGACACCGGCCAGGTGGTCGGCGGCGCCGGCGGGGGCGGCGTGGACAGCGTCTCGGCCATCCCGGTCTCGCTCTCCAACCAGCTCGATCCCACGCTCAAGCTGGTCCTGATCATCGTGGCCTGCGGCCTGCTGCTCGGCCTCACCGTCGGCCCGCCGCTGATCGCGCGCATGCTCAACCGGGGTGATCGGCGATGAGCCGCAAGTGGGCCGCGGCGCTGCTCGCCGGCGTGCTGGCCGCGCTGACCGCGCTGGTGTACCCGCAGGCCGCGGCGGTCGCCGCCGACGAGGGCTCGGCGGTCACCGTTTCGGGCACCGGAGAGTTCAAGGACCTCAAGGTCACCGTCAGCCAGACCAGGAACCTGATCAACCAGGTGATCACGGTCTCCTGGACCGGCGGAACGCCCACCGTGGACACCGGCGTCTTCACCGACTACCTGCAGATCATGCAGTGCTGGGGCGACCTCGCGACCGGCCCCGACCGCACCCAGTGCCAGTACGGCGCGCTGTTCACCGACAACCGCGGCGGCCAGTGGACCGGCAGCCGGCAGATCAACTACGGCAGCAACTTCGGCTCGGTCAAGCAGCCCGACGGCAGCGTGAAGGACTGGGTCGACCCCAACGAGCCGATCAAGCCGCACACCGACGGCACGCCGACCTACGTGCCCTTCTCCTCGGTCACCGGCGTCACCAACGACGCCGGCGGCGGTGGCGAGTTCTTCGACAACACCACGACCAACGAGATCCCGTACGGCCGCACGCTCGCGAACGGCACCGGCGAGGAGTTCTTCGAGGTGCAGACCGGAGCCGAGGCGCCCGGTCTGGGCTGCGGCGAGGAGATGACCGACGGCACCTCCCGGCCGTGCTTCCTGGTGATCGTGCCGCGCGGCAAGACCGAGATCAACGGCAAGTCCGGCGACGGCCTGCTGCACAAGTGGCTCGACTCGTCCCCGCTCGAGAAGACCAACTGGGACAAGCACCTCACGGTCCCGCTGAACTTCCAGACCATCGGCAAGCCCTGCCCGATCGGCACGGCTGAGCGGCGCACGGTCGGCGCCGAGGCGATGACCGAGGCGATCCTGCGCTGGCAGCCGGCGCTCTGCGACGACGGCGGCCGGGTGTACGGCTACTCCCAGGTCACCGACGACCTGGCCCGCCTGAGCCTGACCAGCCCCGACCCGGGCATGGTCTTCGTCGACGACCCGGCGTTGCCGAATCCCCAGGCGCCCCAGGTGTACGCCCCGGTCGCGGTCTCCGGGCTGGTGATCGCGCTGAATGTGGAGTGGCAGTCCAACATCGACGCCACCGACGACGACCGGCTGCACGAGGGCCGGCGAATATCGGATCTCAAGCTGACCCCGCGCCTGATCGCCAAGCTGCTGACCCAGTCATACCGGTCGGGCGCCGACTTCACCCGGGAGACGGTGCAGGACAACCCGCAGTCGATCGGCAGCGACCCCGAGTTCACCGAGCTCAACCCGGACTTCAAGAAGCAGCTGAACCTGCCGATCGGCGACATGCTCGTGCCGCTCGGCCAGAACGACCTGGCGACCCGGCTGTGGCAGTGGATCCTCGCCGACGACGAGGCGCGGAAGTTCCTGAGCGGCACCCCCGACCCGTGGGGCATGAAGGTCAACCCGGTCTACAAGGTGCAGACCTGGCCGCGGGACAACTTCCCGAAGAGCGACCTGTACTGCATCAAGCTGCGGGCGGACGACCAGAAGGACCACGACTGGTGCACGCTCGACATGCACCCGTACGCGAACAACATGCACGACGCGGCGCGCTTCGCGGCCCGCGGCGACACGCTGGTGCACAACGCCACCTCGCGGGACGCGACCGGCGCGGTCATCGGCTGGAAGAAGGGCCCGCCGCAGTCGCCGGGCAAGCGGGCGGTCTTCGCGGTCACCGACGTGGCCACCGCCGACCGGTACGGCCTTCCGGTGGCCCAGCTGCGCAACAACGCCAAGCAGTTCGTGGCGCCGAACAACGCCGGCCTGCTCGCCGGGGTGGGCACGATGCAGCAGTCGAAGACCGTGCCGGACGTGCTGCTGCCCGACGCGAACACGAAGAACCCGTCGGCGTACCCGCTGACCACGGTCGTCTACGCGGCCACCGTGCCGTCGGCGATCACGACCGACGCCGGCAAGGACTACGCCGACCTGCTGCGGTACGCCGCGGCCGACGGCCAGACCCCGGGCGTCGAGCCCGGCACGCTGCCGTTCGGGTACGCCCCGATGCCGGAGGGCCTGCGCGCCGTCACGCTGCGCGCGGCCGACACGATCGAGAAGGACGCCGGCCAGATCGTGACTCCGGTCACCACCGCCACGACGACGCCCCCGATGGGCGGCGGCACCGCCACCGGGGTGCCGGCCACGCCCAAGCCGACCAAGGCCTCGGTGCCCGCCGCCGGCGCGGCGCCGAGCATGGCGCCGGCGGCGCCCACCCCGTCCGGCCACGGCTCGCCCGTGCCGGTCGCCCAGACCAACCCGACACCCGGGCATCCCGTCGGAAACCTGCGGTACGCCCTGATCACGGCGCTGCTCGTCGGCCTGGTCGCGGCGCTCGCCGGCCCGATCATCCTGCTCCGGGCCCGGAGAGGGGGTCGGTAGCGAACCGACTCTGAGACGTCTGTGGCCAGGAGCGGGAACTCCTGGCCACAGCACCGGCAGCCGGTAGCTGCCGGGAACGGGCCGGGCGCCAGCCCGACTCGCATTCGCACAGAAAAGGATAGCCGCAGTGAACAAAAGGTTCCTGGCTGTCGTCGGGGTAGGCCTGGTAGGGGCTCTCGCCTTCACCGCCTCCCCCGCGTCGGCCGACCCGACCGGGTCGCCCACCTACCGCACCCTCGCCGGTGTCGGCTCGGACACCACCGAGGGCGTCATGAACGGCCTCTCCCAGGTGGTGACGATCAACGGCGTCAAGGTGATCGGCTCCTACGACGCCTTCGGCAGCGCCACCATCCAGACCAAGGAGACCGGCTGCGTCATCAACCGGCCGGCCGGCTCGGGCAACGGTGTCACCGCCCTGGTCGCGTCCCAGGACGCCGCCAACGGCTGCCTCGACTTCGCGCGCTCGTCGAGCAACAACGCGTCGTCGTACGCCGGTAAGAACCTCGCCTACATCCCGTTCGCGGTGGACGCGGTCACCTACGCCGTGCGCAGCGACAGCGGCATCTCCCGCACGCTGAGCAAGGCCAACCTGACCACGATCTACAACTGCGGCGCCGGCGCGAACTACCAGCCGCTGCTGCCCCAGTTCGGCTCGGGCACCCGCAGCTTCTTCCTGAAGTCGCTCGGGTTCACCGACGTCGCGGACTTCACCTCGCAGCCCAACCACACCTGCATCAAGCAGGTGGACGCGACCAACCAGCCGCTGCAGGAGAACAACGGCGCCCTGGTCACCGACGTGAAGCAGGTCGTGCCCTACTCGATCGCGCAGTACCTGGCGCAGACCACCTCGGTCGTTCCGGACGTGCACGGCAAGGTCGTGCTGGGCCAGATGGACGGCATCGCGCCGACCGTGCTCAACACCTCCTCGAGCATGATCCGCGACGTCTACAACGTCGTCCCGGTCAACAAGCTGGGCGACTCGACCGTTTCTCAGGTCTTCGTCGGCTCCAACTCGCTCGTCTGCACCAACGCCAACACGATCAAGAAGTACGGCTTCGCGCCGAACGCCTCGTGTGGTGACACCACCCTCCGCACGCCCTGATCGACTCGAAGGCGAGTTAGATAAATGCGTATCAAGTCCCGCATCGCCGGCGGCGCGGTCATCACCGCTGTGACCGCCGCGACCGTCCTCGGTGTCGGCGTCGGTGCCGCGCAGGCCGCTCCGCCGGCCGGCACCCTTGGCTCCCTCACCAACAGCCCGGCCACCGGCACCGACCTGACCGCTGCCAAGGTGCACACCTCGGCCGGTTGCTCCACCGACTCCGACTCCTACCGTGGCGTCCTGACCGGCCCCGGCGCGTTCGCCGCGGGCACCCAGGTCGTCAAGCCGCAGACGGTCAACTTCTCGACCGACGACGGTTTCGACGTCCAGGTCGAGAACACCTTCAAGGACATCGCCGAGGAGCTGGGCACGACGATCGTGGCCGGCGAGTACGACCTCACCATCTACTGCATCGACGGGTTCTCGCAGGATGTGAAGGGCACCTTCACCGGCGCCTTCTACTTCACGTCGGCGACCGCCTACCAGTCGACCGACCCGGCCGCGTCGCAGCCCTCGAGCACCGCGCTCGAGATCACCCCGGCCGGCCCGGTCGACGCCGGCACGAGCGTGACCCTGAAGGCGACCGTGGCCCCGGCCACGGCCACCGGCACGGTCCAGTTCAAGGACGGCGCCAACAACCTGGGCGGCGTGGTCACCGTCAGCGGTGGCGTGGCCACCCTGACCACGGCGGCGCTGACCGCGGGCTCGCACTCGATCACCGCCGCGTTCACCAGCACCAGCTCCGGGATCAACAGCTCGGTGTCGGCGGCCTCCACCCTCGTGGTGAACGCCGCGCCGGCCACCGCGACCACCACCGCGCTGTCGGTCAACCCGAGCGGCTCGGTCGAGAAGTTCACGCCGGTCACCCTGAGCGCGACGGTCACCCCGTCGGGCGCCCCGGGCAAGGTGCAGTTCCTCGACGGCGGCCAGAACCTGGGCGCCGCCGTGACCGTGTCCAACGGCGCCGCCACGCTCACCACGAGCAGCCTCGCCGAGGGCTCCCACTCGCTGGCCGCCCGTTTCGTCCCGGCGAACTCGGGTGACTACGCGGCTTCCGAGTCGCCGGCCTTCCCGCTGACCGTCTCGCCGTTCACCGGCGGCGCCGCGTCGCAGACCATCTCCACCACCGTGGAGAGCGGCGCCCTGACGATCAGCGTGGCCAACACCGACGCGGTTGTGCTCCCGGCCCCGGCCCTCGCGGCCGACGCGTCGAAGCTGACCACGGGCGGCAACCTGCACCAGCTCACGGTCACCGACACCCGTGCCGGCAACCTGGGCTGGAACGTCGCGGGCCAGGTGTCCGACTTCTCCGACGGCAACAACCACTCGATCAACGCGGCCAACCTCGGTTGGTCCCCGAAGGTCGACGACAAGTCGCCGTCGCAGACCGTCGCCGCCGGCCAGCAGGTCGCCCCGGCCGACGCGATCGCGCCCGGCGCGTCCGCGCCGAACGGCGTCGGCCTCGCCAGCAGCCGCACCCTCGCCTCCGCCGCTTCCGGCGCGGGTGTGGGCACGGCCCACGTGAGCGCCTCGGTCTCCCTGCAGGCGCCGACCACCACGGTGGCCGGCACCTACTCGGCGACGCTCACCATCACCGCCATCTGATGCACCGGTGCGGGGCGGACCGCCATCCGTCCCGCACCACCCTTTCCCTTCGCGAAGGACGGTCCACAATGCGGCGAGCCACTGCGGCCACGGCCCTGCTTGGCGTACTGCTCGGCCTCGTCTCCGGCGCACCCGCCGAAGCCGCGCCGGGCGACTCCAACGGCGGCGGGCGAGCCACCTTCGGCTTGCGCCCGACCGGGAAGAACGGCCCGGACGACCGGCCCACCTTCGCGTACGGCGCCACGCCCGGCGGCGTCTTCAACGACCAGGTGGAGATCTCCAACGCCGGCACCAAGCCGCTCACCCTCAAGGTGTACGCGAGCGACGCGTTCACCCCGCGGACCGGCGGCTTCGACCTGCTCGCCGCCGGCGGCAAGTCGGACGACGCCGGCAGCTGGGTCAGCGTCTCCCGCCCGTCGGTGACGGTGCCCGCCCGCGGCCGGATCATCCTCCCGTTCACCCTCAAGGTGCCGGCCGGTGCGACGCCCGGCGACCACGCCGCCGGCATCGTCGCCTCGCTCACCTCGATCGGCAACGATGCCAAGGGCAACAAAGTCGCCGTCGACCAGCGCGTCGGCGCCCGCATCTACCTGCGGGTCAGCGGCGCGCTCGAGGCCCGGCTCGCGGTCGAGGGGCTGACCGCGAAGTACCACCCGAAGGCCAACCCGTTCTCGTCCGGCACCACCACGGTGACCTACCGGGTGCGCAACACCGGCAACGTGCGGCTCGGCGCCCACCAAAAGGTGACGGTCAAGTCCTTCCTGGGCGGCAAGAAGACCGCCGACGCCATCGCCGATGTGCCCGAGATCCTGCCCGGCGACGCCGTCGACATGACCGCCGAGGTCAAGGGCGCGTTCCCGGCCATCTGGCTCACCGGATCGGTGACCGCCGACCCGCTCGCGCAGAAGATCGATCAAGAGCTTCCCGTGTACGCGGTCAAGCGCGACCACGGATTCTGGGCCGTCTCCTGGACGCTGCTCGCCATCGCCGGCGGGATCCTGCTGATCGCCGGCGCCTTCTTCGGCACCCGCTACCTGCGCCGCCGCCGGGCCAAGGGGGTGGCCGGTGCGACCGCGTGACCTGATCCTCGCGACCGCCGTCATCCTGTTGGCGACCCCCGGTGCCGCGCAGGCGGCGCCCAGCGGCACCCTGGACTTCTTCCCGTCCAACAGCATCGACGTGGCGGCGATCAAGGCGCGGACGTCGGCCGGCTGCCCCTCGGAGGCGGACAGCTACTTCGCGGTCGCCAAGGGCCACGGCTTCCCGGCGGACGGCCAGATCGTCACCACGCCGACCGCCGCCGGGATGTCGCGCACCCAGGGCTTCGACGTCTACTTCGCGCAGACGATGAAGGACTTCGCGGCCGACAACAAGACCACGCTCAAGGGCCGGTACGACGTCGCCGTCTACTGCATCGACTCGTTCCTCGGCACCAAGTTCGCGCAGTTCACCGGCGCGCTGACCTTCACGTCGCCGACGAAGTACCAGGCGTCCGGCAAGAACACGATGACTTCCGCGCCCGCCGCCGCGCCCACCACCGCGGCCGCGGCGCCCACGCCGGCGCAGACCGCCGCCTCGCCGGCGCCGCCGCCGGCGCCGGCCGGCGATGTGCCTCAGGAAGCGGAGCCGACCACCACCGAACTGGTCGCGGCGCCCGCTGTCACGTCCGAGGACGACGGTCTTCCGATCGGCTGGATCGCCGGGATCGCCGCCGTCCTGCTGGCCTTCGAGATCGGACGGCGTTTCGGGCGCCGGTCCGCGGATTCCGGGAGGAACTGACCATGAAGCGAACCCTCCGGGCATGGACGACGGCGCTCGGCCTCGTCCTGATGGCCGCCGGAGCAGTGGCACTTCTGGCCGCGTCTCCCGCACAGGCGGCGGACAACGAGACCACGCTGACCTTCAACCCGGCGAAGGGCGTCGACACCACGGTGCCGAAGGTGACCACCTCCGCGCAGTGTCCGACCGACGCCGACGAGTACATCGCCTACGTCATCGGCCCGGAGAGCTGGAGCAAGGACCCCGTTCTGATCACCAATCCGACCGACACCGGCCTCTCCTACGAGGAGCCGTTCGAGGTCCAGCTGGGCCAGAGCATCCGCGACCTCACCTTCGACGACCTCGGCCTCAAGGCCATGGTCCTCGGGTACTACAAGATCGAGGTCACCTGCCGGGAGAAGGTCCTGCAGACCCCGTTCAAGGTCTTCTCCGGGTACATGCATTACTACTCGGCGACCGCGTACCAGGCCGGCCCGGACGTCTATCCGGGCAGCACCACCGAGGTCATCCCGTCGGCGTCGCCCTCCACGTCCACCTCCGCGTCGCCCTCGACGTCGGCCTCCACCTCGGCCACGCCCGACCCGACGGCCACCACCGACCCGACCACGGATCCGACGACCGACCCCACCGGCACGACGTCGCCGACAGCCACCCCGACGCCGACCACCTCGACGTCGCCGGTGTCCTCGTCGGGCACGCTGCCGGTCACCGGCCCGCCGGCCGGCGGATTCGTCATCCTCGGCATCGTGATGATCATCCTCGGCGGCTGCGTGGTCCTCGGGACCATGAAGTTCGACCGGCCGCAACCGGCCCGGTGGTGAGCACCATCAGCGCTCCGACCGCCGAGACCAGCACGCTGCCGGCCGCGCCGGCTGTCCCGGACATCGCCGTCGACACCGCGCCGCCGGCGTCGCCCCCGCCACCCCCGGCGCCCTCGTCCCGGCCCGAGCCGCGGCGGCGCACGACCGCGCTGCCCCAGCGACCCCGCTTCTCCGCGTGGTCGCTGTCCGGCACGGCGATCACCATCCTGGCCGCGATCTCGCTCGGCTTCGTGGCGCAGATGACCGTCCTGGGCTCGCTCTCGCACGCCCGCGCGCAAAAGGTCGCCTATGCCAACTTCCGAGCCGAGCTCGCCCAGGCCACCGCGCCGGTCAGCCACTTCGACGCGAGCGGCAAGGACGCGCTGCCTGAGGGCGTCGCCGTCGCCGTGCTCAGCATCCCGAGCATCGGTGTCAAGGAGGTCGTCTTCGAAGGCACCGACAGCGGCGTGCTGATCAAGGGGCCCGGCCATCGCCGCGACACCGTCTTTCCCGGTCAGGAGGGCGCCAGCGTCATCATGGGCCGGCGCGCCGCCTTCGGCGGACCCTTCGCCCGGCTCAGCGATCTCAACGGCGGCGACAAGATCACCGTGATCACGGGACAGGGCGAGCAATCGTACGATGTCATCGGCGTGCGCCGGACCGGTGAACCGCAACCATCGCCGCTGAACGCCGGTGAAGGCCGGCTGACGCTCGTCACCGCCGACGGCGGGGCCTACCAGCCCACCGACGTGCTGCGGGTCGACGCGAAACTCACCTCGCAAACGCAGGAGACGCCGCGGCTGGCGATCAGCTCGGCGATCCTCCCGCACCGCGACGGCGTCATGGAGATCGACCTCATGGCGCTGGTCCCGCTCGTCCTCTGGGGACAGCTGCTGGTGGCCGCGGCCCTCACCCTCACCTGGGTGCGGCACCGCCTCGGCCCCTGGCACGCCTGGCTGATCGGCCTGCCCGTCCTCTCCCTGCTCGGCATCCTGGTCGCCGGACAGTGCGCCCAGCTAGTGCCCAACCTGATCTGAGCTCCGTTAACCCGCGGCGGAAAACCCCAGAGAAAAACCGTAAATGGAGAGCCCCTCATGACCGAAACCCTCGTCATGCCTCCGGTGGGCGAGCCGGCCTACGACGCGGTGGCGCTGGACGCGCAATCGATCTCCGCCTGGTTCGGCGAGCACAAGGTGCTCGACCGGGTGTCGCTGAGCATGCCGGCCAAGATGGTGACCGCGCTGATCGGGCCGTCCGGCTGCGGGAAGTCGACGTTCCTGCGGATCCTCAACCGGATGCACGAGCTGATCCCGAGCGCGTCGCTGGCCGGCGAGGTGTGGCTCGACGGCGAGGACATCTACGACCCGAGCGTCAAGGTCACCGACGCCCGCAAGAAGATCGGCATGGTCTTCCAGAAGCCCAACCCGTTCCCGGCCATGTCGATCTACGACAACGTCGTGGCCGGGCTCAAGCTGACCGGCATGCGGGTGTCCCGCGGCGACAAGGACGGCCTGGTCGAGGAATGCCTCACCAAAGCCGGACTGTGGAAAGAGGTGCGCGAGCGCCTGCGGTCGCCGGGTGGCGCGCTCTCCGGCGGACAGCAGCAGCGTCTGTGCATCGCGCGCTCCCTCGCCGTACGCCCGCAGGTGTTGCTCATGGACGAGCCGTGCTCGGCGCTGGACCCGACGTCGACCCGCCGGATCGAGGAGACGATCGGGGAGCTGGCGCACGAGGTGACCATCGTGATCGTCACGCACAACATGCAGCAGGCGCAGCGGGTATCGCAGCAGTGCGCGTTCTTCCTGGCCGAGCAGGGAACGCCCGGGCACATCGTCGAGCACGGGCCGACCGGCAAGCTGTTCAACGAGCCGATCGACCCGCGCACCGAGGACTACGTCAACGGACGCTTCGGCTGAGCTCTACTGCTTTATTGCAGCTTGAAGCTCTGGGCGCCGGTGCCGTTGCAGGAGTACTGCACCAGCTGGACGCCGTCGGCCAGGCTCGCGGCCGGTACGTCCAGGCATTTGCCGCTGTTGCGGTTGACGAGGTGGTAGTAGCCGTTGCCCTCCGGGACGGGCTGCCACTGCTGGTTGGCGCCGCCGCCGTACGTCCAGGTCTGAATCTTCGCGTTGTCCGCCGGGGACACGCCGGTGACGTCCAGGGCCTGGGCGCTGTTGCCGCGGTTGTTGACGCGTACGTAGCCGTCGCTGGTCGGCACGAGCTGGTATTGCTGGGCGTTGGTGGCGTTGCAGGCGTACTGCTGGATCGCGGTGCCGTTGGTGGTGCCGGCGCCCTTGGCGTCAACGCACTTCCCGCTGTTCTTGTTGACCAGCGTGTACCAGGCAGTGGGGTCCGGCCCGGTCGACGGCGGTGGCGTTGTCGGGTTTGTCGGACTACTGCCTCCGAGCCACAGCAGCCCGTTGATCAGCCATTGGTTCTGCTGGGCGCTCTCGAACGTCGACGACATCCGCGTGTTGGTGTCGTAGTTCATGCCGTTGTGGCCGAAGTTGGCGTACAGCATCTTGTAGTTCTTGTTCGTCCACATGATCGGGTAGAAGCCGCTGCGCCACTGCTGGTTGGGGTCGCTGCCGACCGGGAACGTCGACGCGTCGAGCGACGCCAGGATGTCGATGTTCGAGTTCTGCCGCAGGTCGTTGCTCCACGAGTACCACTCGGAAACCGACGACTGGATCGTCGCCGGCAACCCCGCCGTCGACGGGTGGTTCCGATCCTCGATCTTCAGCGTCTCGGCGGTCGGCCCCCACGTGTTGGAGACGAAGTTCCCCGACCCGAGGAACGAGTTGTAGTACCAGCTCCAGTCGCCCGCGCTGGTCGTGAACGCGCTGACGTGGAACCCCAGGAACCCGCCGCCGTTCTGCATGTACTGCTGGAACGCGGCCCGCCGCTCGGCCGGCGGCCCGTCGTCGAGAAACATGATCACCTGATACCCGGCCAGCCCCGACGCGCTGAGCCGGCTCCAATCGGTGGTCGCCTCCCAGCTGAAGCCGTACTGCGCTCCCGCCTTCGGGAACCACTCCTTGGCTTCCTTGTCGAAGTCGATGTGGGCCGCGTCCCAGGTGCCGTTGTAGAACGCCAGCACTTTGAAGCTCACCGCCGCCGCAGCTTGCGCGGTATGCACAGCAAGCCCGGCGGCCAGTGCCGTGAGCAGGGCAATGATCGCCACGAGGGCGCGTCTGAACAGTCTTATCGCCACGATCCGATACCTCGGGGATGAGTGCGGTAGGGGAGCGCGGCGCCGCTGGCTCACATCCTCAGGCATCGATGCGTCTGGGGACAAGGTTAAGAGCCTTAATAGTTAAACTAACTTCCGAAGGAATCCTCGGCCAGCAGCTCCGCCCGCCACTCCGCAAACCGTTGCCGCATGGCGGCGAGGGTAATCAGCGGAGGTCCCGTAGGCGGCGAAACGTCGATCCGGATAGCGGGCCAGCGTCTTGAAGAGGTCGGCCAGGACGCGCCGGTCGAACCCGGCGTCGCTCTGCTCGGCGAGCTCGCACAGGCGGGCTCTGCTATAGCGACCGCTGACGATCGCGGCGTCAACGTCGAGGAAGTCGCGTGGCTCGGCCCTCGTGTACAGGGCGGACATCTTTCCGGCGACCACGTCGTCCACGTGCAGGACCGGACCTATCTCCATCGCGACCGGCGGCAATGCACGCCAGTTCGCCGCGAGTTCGACCTTGCCAGGCTTCTCGGGTAGCGCGGGGTCTATGACGATGAGCCGGGCGAAAGTGTCGAACTGTTGCACGATCTCGACCGTGAATCCGCAGTCGCGATATTCGGCGACGACCGCGCTCACGGCGGCATCGAACTCGTCGCGGCGTTCCCACGCGGTGAACAGGTCAACGTCCTCGCTCGGGCGCGTCAGAATCCCGTGCGCCTGCACCGCGTACCCGCCGGCCGGGGCGAAGCCGTAGCGTGCGGCGGCTCGTAGGCCGACCTCGGCCAGCCTGGCGTGGGTCGGATCCACTATCAGCCGGCCATCGCCTGCGGCGGATCGGCCAGCTCCGGAAAGCGCGCGCGCCACAGCGCGCGAAGGCGGCCGGGTAGCCACAGCGTCGGCCAGACGCGGCGCAACGTCTCGGCGTCGAGCCATTTCGCCAGGTCGGCTGGGCTGGCTGCCTGGTTCAGCACGGTCTGATACATGAGCTGGAGGTCGCCCGGGTCGTCCAGGTCGTAGGTGCTGTCACCCGACCAGTCGAGCCAGTGATCGAGGGTTGCGAGACCCCCGATCGGTCCGCGCAGGTCGGCGAGGCTCGCCGGCACGACGTAGTGCCGCTGGTCGACATAACGCGAACCAGCGGGTGCCCTGTCCGTCTCGGCCATGCCTAGATTCTATGAGGCGCGGGGCCGGTGGAGTCGCGGACTATCAGCTCGGTGGCCAGCTCTATGTGCAGGGCGTCGAGGCGGTGGCGGTTGAGCAGGCGCTGCAGGAGGCTCACGGCTATGCGGCCCATCTCTTGCAGGGGCTGGCGGACCGTCGTGAGGGTGGGGCGGGTGGCCTGGGCCAGGTCGATGTCGTCGAAGCCGGCTATCGACAGGTCTTCGGGGACGCGCAGGCCCTGCTGGGCGGCCGCGGCCAGGGCGCCCGAGGCGGCCTTGTCGTTGAAGCCCAGCAAGGCGGTGGGGCGGTCGGGGCGGGACAGCAGGTGAGTCGCGGCCTCGTAGCCGAAGCGGACTGTGGGCTCGCCGGGGAGGGCCAGCGCGGGGTCGGGCAGCACGCCGGCGTCGGCGAGGGCGGACACGTGGCCGGCGCGGCGGGCGGTGCTGGCCAGCCAGTTGTCGGGGCCCGCGATCAGGCCGATGCGGCGGTGGCCGAGCTCGACCAGGTGGCCGGTGAGGCTGCGGGCGCCGGCGAAATGGGCGGCCGACACGGCGGCTATGTCGCGGGGGACGGTCTCGCGCGGGTCGACGACGACGAACGGGAAGCCGGCCTCCTGCAGGGCGACCAGCTCGGCGCCGGGCTCGGGTGGCAGCACCACGATCGCCCCGGCTATCCCGGCGCGGGTGGCGAGCGTGGGCAGCACCTCGTGCTCCTGGGTGGCTTCGCCGGCGTTGAGCACCACCTGGCGGCCGTGCAGGTCGAGGGTCTCGGCGATGGACGAGACGATCAGTCCGAAGTAGTCGGTGAGCAGGTACGGGCAGCGCAGGAAGATCGCGCCGGTGTCGCTGGGCCGCCGCCGGGGTGTCCCGCCGCCGAGGCGCTCGATGGTGCGGTGGACCAGGTCGCGGGTCTCGGGCGCGACGTGGGCCTGTTCGTTGAGCACGCGGGAGACGGTCGCGATCGAGACTCCGGCGTGCGCGGCGATGTCCCGGACCGTGACCTTTTGTTTCATGTGCGAAGCATAGACATTGACACCCGCCGGGGTCGCTGGTTACCTGACCGATAGCAGAAACGTTTCGGTGTTGTTTCAGGTTGTTACATCGGGAGACGCCCATGGCCAGCTTCGGAACCGCCGCCCTGACCGCCCTTCTCATCGCAGCCGCGCCGGCGCCGGCGCAGGCGGAGGCGCACACCAGTACGGCGCATGTCTGGCTGACCACGCCCGACGGCGCTTATCGCATGGCCGACGCCGGATTTGTCCAATTTGGGCGAGCGGGCGACACGGCGACTCCGACGGTGGTCGTCGACCCGAATCGTAAATTTCAGACGATGACCGGCTTCGGGGCGTCGATCACCGACTCCTCGGCGGCGGTGCTCTACCGGCTCGACGCGGCGAAACGAAACGACGTCATGGTCGACCTCTTCGCGCGCGACCGGCTCAACTTCCTGCGGCAGCCGATCGGCGCTTCCGACTTCACCGACGAGCCGGCCTACACGTACGACGACGTCCCGGCCGGCCGGACCGACTACGCGCTGCGCCACTTCAGCGTCGCCCACGACAAGACCCAGATCCTGCCGCTGCTACGCGCGGCGAAAAAGCTCAACCCCGAACTGCAGATCATGGGTACGCCGTGGTCGCCGCCCGCCTGGATGAAGACCAACGAGTCGCTGGTCGGGGGCCGGCTCATCGACTCGCCCGCCATCTATCAGGCGTACGCGTCATATCTCTTGAAGTTTGTGCAGGCCTACAGGAGCGAGGGTGTCCGGGTCGACTACCTCTCGATTCAGAACGAACCGCAGAACCGGGCGCCGAGCGGGTACCCCGGCATGGATCTGCCGTCCTGGCAGGCGGCCAAGGTGATCGAGCGGCTCGGCCCGATGCTGCGCGCCAACCACCTCGACACCAAGATCCTCGGGTACGACCACAACTGGTCCGAGCACCCCAACGATGCCGCCAACACGCCGCCCGACGAAGTGGCCGACATCGACCACTACCCGCAGGAGCTGCTCGAGTCGCCGGCCGCCCGCTGGGTCTCCGGCACCGCGTACCACTGCTACTACGGCGACCCGAGTGCCATGACCGCGCTGCACAACGAGTTCCCGACCGAGGACATCTACTTCACCGAGTGCTCGGGCAGCCAGTCGGGCGACCCGACGATGACGTTCTCCGACACGCTCAAGTGGCACGCCCGGAACCTGATCATCGGGAACACCCGGAACTGGGCGAAGACGGTCGTGAACTGGAACCTCGCGCTCGACGAGACCAACGGCCCCCACACCGGCGGCTGCGGCACGTGCACGGGAGTGGTCACGGTCGGGGACGAAGTCACCTATAACGCCGAGTTCTACACCCTGGGCCACCTCGCCCGGTTCGTCCGCCCCGGCGCGACCAGGGTGGCGAGCACGTCCTTCGGCACCACCGGCTGGAACGGCCAGGTCATGGACGTGGCGTTCGTCAACCCGGACGGCAGCACGGTCCTGGTCGCGCACAACGAGAACGACAACCCGCAGGCCTTCGCGGTCCGCTTCGGCGACCGGCAGTTCAGCTACACGCTGCCGGGAGGCGCGCTCGCCACGTTCGTCTGGCGCGGCCACAGCGACGACCGCACGATCGCGCCCACCGGCTGGACGGCCACCGCCTCCGGCTCGGCCGTGGGCGACGTGCCGGCCAACGCCGTCGACGACGACGCCAGCACCCGGTTCAGCACCGGCGCGGCCCAGCAACCGGGCCAGTATCTGCAGGTCGACCTGGGCCGGCGGCAGCCGATCGGCCGGATCGTCTTCGACACCGGCGCCTCGACCGGCGACTACCCGCGGGCTTACACGATCACCGCGTCGACTGACGGCATTACCTGGGGGCCGGTGCGGTCGGTCGGCGCGGGTCAGTTCGTGACCGGTGACCTGCGCGGTCGCTCGGTCCGCTACGTCCGGATCACCCTGACCGGGGAGTCCGGCAGCTGGTGGTCGGTGGCCGACGTGCGCGCCTATCGGAACTGGTAGAACTCACTCGGGTCGGACGCGACCGACGCCTTGACGGTCGCGCTCCACTCGTCGGCCAGCACTTCCAGCCGGTTCGCCTCGATCCCGTCGAGGGCCGCCGCCACGACGTCGGCCGGCGCCGCCTTGGGGCCGTCGTACCGGGCCATCATGTCGGTGTCGGCCGCACCCAGGTGCAGGCCGGTGACGAGCGTCTTCTGGGCGGCCAGCTCCAGGCGTACGCCATTGGTCAGATTCCACTCCGCGGCCTTGGCCGCGCCGTAACCCCCGGCGCCGTCGTAGGCGAACCAGGAGAGCGCCGACAGCACGTTGAGGATCGCGCCGCCGGAGAGCGAGGGCGCGAACGCGCGGATCATCCGGAGCGTGCCCCAGAAGTGCGTGTCCATCTCCTGCCGGAGAAGGTCGAGGTCGCCGCGCACGAGGTTCGCGCCGGTCGAGATCCCGGCGTTGTTGATCAGCAGGGTGACGTCGGAGGCGGCGCGCGCGGCCGCCTCCACGGACCGCGGGTCGGTGATGTCCAGCGGCAGCACCTCGGCGCCGGGGATCTCCACAGCCCGGCCCGAAGCGGCTGCGAGATCCGGAATTAGGCGATGTAGAGCTTGCGCAGCGGCGACGTGACCTCCCACGTCGTCGCGGTGCCCACGGTGAGCCGTACGAGATCACCCGCACCGACCGTGACGGACGAGCCGTCGACCGTGATCGTCGCCGAGCCCTCGAGCACGAGGAACACCTCGTCGATCTCGACGTCGCGGACCGCGCCGACGCTCATCTCCCAGACGCCGATCTCGACCCCGGAGTCGCCGAGCTCGGTGACCGCGGTGGTGCCGAGCGTCGGCGCGCCCGACACCACGTCGCCGGCGTCCGCGGCGGTGTGCTTGACCGCGACGTCGGCCAGCCGGAAGACCTCAACCCCATCCATGGAGAAAAAATAGATCAAGAAGGCCGCAGCCGCCCGATCGCCGACGACACATCGCTCACCCGATCGGCTAGCAACCCGACCGCGCCGACCGCCCGCGAGAGCGGGTCCTCACCGTCGCCACCCAGGGCCTGCGCCCGCAGATAGCCCGCCTTCACCTCGGCCCAGCGATTCACCTGCTCGGGCGTCATCCGTCCGCGCAGCTCGGCCAGCTTCAGCAGGTTCGCCTCGGCCCCGGTGGTGAGTGTCTGCGCCTCGCCCGCGTAGTGGTCGTCGATGACCACCTCGACCTCGTCGTCGTTCATGGCCGGCACGATCCGCTCGGCGAGCTTGTTCATGTTCCGGTACGAGCCCTGCAGCCGGAACGGCGGCTCGGTCCGGGCGGAGTCATCCTGCCCGGCCGACGCGATGTAGGCCTGGTTGTTGCGCAGCACGACGCGTTGGACCTGCCGCATCTTGCGCAGCACCGACAGCACCTGGCCGAGCTCGGCCGCCGAGTACGCATAGGACAGCCGATCGGGGCGTACGGTCTGGTCTCCGGCGGCCAGGCGCACGAGCAGCGGCAGGTCCTCGGCCGACCGGGTGGCCAGCGGCGCGAGCACCGGGTTCGAGGTGAGCGCGTTCTCCAGGTACGACATCTCGAACAGATCCGTCTTGCCGGAGAGGACATCGCCGAGGTTCCACACGTCGGCCCGGTTCGCGAGCATGTCCGGGATCCGGAACCGCTGCCCGCTCTCGGTGTACGGGTTGCCGGCCATGCACACCGCGAACCGCTTCCCGCGCAGGTCGTAGGTCTTCGTCGACCCGTCCCAGATGCCCTCCATCTGCCGCTGCGCGTCGCACAGCGAGATGAACTTCTGCAGCAGCTCGGGGGACGTGTGCTGGATGTCGTCGAGGTAGAGCAGGACGTTGTTGCCCATCTCCAGCGCGAACGAGATCTTCTCGACCTCCTGCCGCGCGGTCGCGTTCGGCGCCGCCGCCGGGTCGAGCGAGGTGACCGCGTGCCCGAGCGCCGGCCCGTTGACCTTGACGAAGACCAGGCCGAGCCGGTTGGCGACGTACTCCATGAGCGTGGTCTTGCCATAGCCGGGCGGCGAGATGAGCAACAGCAGGCCGGACTGGTCGGTGCGTTTGGCGTCGCCGGCCGCCCCGATCTGCCGCGCCAGGTTGTCGCCGATCAGCGGCAGATACACCTCGTCGAGCAGGCGATTCCGCACGAAGGCGGTCAAGACCGCCGGTTCGAACTCACCGAGGCGCAGGCGTGTGCGTTCGGCGGCGGCCAGGGCGGTTCGCTTTTTCTGGTACGAGCGGAAGGCCGGCACCCCGGTTTCCCGGAATGCGCGGGTCGTCGCCAGGAACCGGTCGAGCCGGATCGTCAGTTTGCCGGCGGAGATCCGCGGGTGAACGCCGAGCAGCCCTTCCACGGTGGCCTCCAGCGCGGCCGCCGAGTCGTAGCGGGTGAGCTGGGTGCCGGTGAGCTCGATCGCGACCGCTTCGACCAGGTCGTCCTCGGTGCCGCTCGCCGGGTTGGCGGCCCGGAACGCGGTCAGCCACCCGGTGATCAGTTGGCGGCGGGCGGCGACGTCGGGAAGGCCGGCCAGGTCGTCGAGGTAGCCGCGGCCGGTCCGGTGGAAGCGGTCGAGGAAGGTCCGCGCCCCGGCCGACGTGACAAACCCGGAAGTTCCGGTGGCCAGCTCCTCGGCCAGGTATTCACCAATGTGCGAGGCGAAGGCGGCCTGGGAGGCGGCGGCCTGGGAGGCGGCCGCTGCGGACAACTCGCGTGCCAGGTCGTCGAGCGCGTCCGAGGCGCCGAAGGCCGAGCGCGCCCGGGCCAGCGACGAAGCCCGCAGTGCCCAGGCGGCCCGCTGCTCGGCCGTCGTCTCGAAGGCCCAGAACAGCTGGGCCGCGACCCGCACCGAGGGCTCGTACCGGAGGAGTCCGGCCGCCGCGTGCAGGCGGATCACCGCCTCCAGGATCAGGGCCGCGTCGGCGTCGTGCACCCCGCGCTCGTAGCCTTCGTCGATGCGGGACTCTGCTTCCCGCCGTACGAGATCACGAATCGACCCGTCGGTGAGCGACGCCGCCGGATTCGCCGCGAAGATCGCGGCGGCGAGGTGCTCGGAGCGGTAGACCGCCCGGTTCTCCGAGATCAGCGGCTGCTCCCAGAACGGGCGGGTCTCGGCGACGAACGCGGCGTCGCGGATCGGCGCGCGATAGTCGGTGCCGGTGATCGTGAAGGCCAGCTCGGCGCCGTCCGGCACCAGCGTCAGGTCGATGGCCTGCGTGTTCACCGCGAACGTGTGCCGGCCCAGCCGGATCGTGGCGCCGCCGTCGCCGTAGAGGTCGAGCCGGTCCCGCAGCGAGCGGCCGGCCTCCTGCCGGGCCGCCTTGACCCGGCCGTCCAGCTCCTCGGCGCGTACGGTGTCGCCCAGACCCCGCAGCTCGTCGGCGACCGACCGCAGCTTGCCCACCATCGGGTCGGTCGCGAAGTAGGTGTTTACCTCGTCCAGCGTGGACAGCGACGCGACCCGCCGCTGCACGCTGGTGAGGGTCCGCTGCGCCGAGGCCACCAGCCGGTCGGCTCGCCGCGCCCGCTCGTCGAGCAGGCTCTGCCGCCGGCCCGCGAATGCCTCGTAGAGCTCGGTGCGCTTGGCCGTGAGCTGATCCACGAAGTCGTCGAAGTCGCCGAACCGCGACTCCAGCGACTCGACCTGCAGCATCAGCTTGGCCGACTGCTCGTCGCAGCGCTCGGGCGTCTCCGCCGCCGCGAGCCCGGCCGTGATCGCCTGTCCGAGCAGTGCGAACTCGGCCGCGAACGCCGCCCGTCCCTCGGCGGCGGCCAGGTCGCGGCGACGCGCGTCGAGGGTGGCCCGGGCCCGGTTGACCCCGCCCAGCACCTCGCCGATCCGCTCGAGGATCGCGACCCGCACGGTGGCGTCGGCGATGTCGAGGCCGCCCACCACGTCGATGACCACTTGCAGCCCGTCGGCCTGCTCGGCCAGGCGCGCCGACACCGGCGCGGCCGCGGCCACGGTCGGGATCCGCGCGGCCTCCTCGACCAGTGACGAGACCGCCTGCTGGTAGCCGGCGAACGCGTCCTCGCGGCGGAGGAACTCGACGGCCCGGCCCGCGGTGGCGTCGACCTCTTGCGAGAGCTGATCTTCCAGCGCCGTGAGCCGGGCCAGGTCGGCGTAGCGCATCTCGCGCACCGTGACCACATGTCCCTGCTGCGCGCGCAGTTCGGCGAGCAACGCGATCCAGCCCTCGGTCGCGGCCGGCGAGTCGTTGCGGGCGCGTCGGATCAACGCCTCCGCCGCCGAAGCGGCCTCGTCGACGGCCGCGACCGCTTGTGCCGTGAGCTCCTGCACCGACTCGAACTCGTCGAGCACCTGCTCGGCCGTCGCCCGCACCTCGTTCAGTGGCTCGGCCAGGTTTTCCAGCTCGGCCTCGCCGAGCCAGAAGTAGTGGTCGAAGAGCCGCCCGCAGGCCGCGATGATCGCCTCGAAGACCGGTCCCGACGGCGACATCTCGTCGACCATCCGCGCCACCGAGAGCGCGTCCGCGATGCCGCGCACCAGGTCGGCGTTGCCGATCCGCGGCAGCGGCCCCTCGCCAGCCGGTTGCGCCGCCGCGAAAGTGTCCGACACGTACGGCGTCTGCCACAGCTGCATCGCGTGCACCCGGCTCGGCTCGTCGCCGTTGTGCCGGAACGCGATCAGGGTCCCGTCGTCGAAGAGCGACCACCCGTGGCAGGTGATCGGGGTGGCGACCTCCTTGCGGATCACGTTGTAGGGGAGCAGGAGGTAGCGCCCCGATTCGCGGGCGTGGAAGACATAGAGCACGTCCTCGCCGTTGACCGAGCGCACCACCCGCTCGAACTCGAGGTCGGCGGTGTCCGCGTCGAACGTCCGGGCCACGCCGGTGGCCAGGTAGTACCCGCCCGGGAAGATGATCCCCTGGTCCTCGGGCAGCCGCTGGCAGGCCTGCCCGATGCCGTCGAGCCGCCGCACCTCCCGGGTCCGGGTGTTGAAGACCAGGTAGCGTCGCCGGGTCTCCTTGTAGGGCAAAATCCGAAGCAAGATCAAGGGACCGAGCTTCGCGTACGAGATCTCCGCGTCGGCCAGGCTCTGCAAGGGCTCGTCCACCGGCTCGGTGTAGATGCCCTCGCCGTTCTCGGTGTTGTTCTCCACCTTGATCGTGAGATCGCCGCCGACCGTCTCGACGAAGACCACGTCCTCGATCGAGACGTGCGGGTGCCGGCCCTGCACGTGCTGGTCCCGGGTGGTCGGCGTCCACTCGAAGTCGTGCGCCGGCGGGAAGACGTGATCGCGCTCGCCGCGATTGTCCACGTAGGACACCTCGCCGTCGGTCGCGACCCGCCAGCGCAGCACCTTGAGGTCGTCGCCGCGCGCGCCGGTCTGGAACACCGCGAGCAGCAGCCCCTCCAGCCGGCGCAGCTGCAGCAGCCTGGTGTCCTTGTAGTAGCGGTACAGCTCGGCGAAGTCGCGCTGGAAGCCGGGATCGTCGAGCAGCCCCGGCTTCTGCGCCCCGGCGAACTTGCCGCCCGCGAACTCGTGCACCGCGAAGACGTCCGCGATCGAGGTCTCGGCCTTGAGCCCGATGAAGACGTTGTAGCCGAACAGCATCGCGCCGCCCACGTGCGCGATGTCCCGCGGCACGCAGTTGTTCTCGGTGCGGATCCGCTCGGTGCCGGCCAGCGTCATCGGCCGGCCGCCGAACGTCTCCACCCGCCGGTCGTTGAGCGCCTCGGCGCGGGCGGCCAGCTCCTTGGCCTGCGCGCCCAGCCGGGCGCGCAGGACCTCGTAGGTGCCGGCGTCGAGGTTCTGCTCGGTCACTTGGCGTTGTTCTGCTTGGCGCTGTCCTGCCTGGCCAGCAGGGCCGCAACACTGACGTTGGCCACGTCCTCGGTGCTCATGCCGGCGATCGCCTTGCTCAGGTCGCCGACCAGGTCGCCTTCGCCGTCGAGATAGCGCGAGCCCAGCGCCTGCGCCACGCTCGAGTGCTCGACGAAGCCGTCCACGCTCTTGCCCAGCGTGATCGAGCCGATCAGCTTGTCGAAGAAGACCGACTCGCCGCCGACGATGTCGATGTCCGCCTTCTCCAGGCCGGCCGCGATGACCATGGCCTGCGCCTCGGCGATCTCCTTGTGCACGTTGATGCCGGCCAGCCGGATCTCCTTCTCCATCTCCAGCCGCAGGCGGTATTCCTCGTGCTCGCGGGACGCCTCGTCGAGCGCCGCCATCGAGGCCGCCTTGTCCTGCAGGCCCACCGCCTCGGCCAGCAGCTTCGCCTTGATCGCGTCGGCCGCGATCATCGCCTTCTCGCGGGCCACCACGTTCTCGGCCCGGCCGTGCTTCTCGACCACCTCGGCGTTGCGCTCGCGCACCTGCACGTCGGCGAGGCCGGCCGCGGCCGCCTCGGCCTGCAGGCCCTCGGCCAGCCGGATCTTGGCGCGGGCGTCGAGCTCGGCGGCCTGCTGCCGCGCCTCGGCCAGCACCAGCTCCTCGCGGGCCTTGAACTTGGCCGCGGCCTCGGCCGCCTCGGCCGCCTTGATGTCCTTGACCAGCGACTCCTGCGCCTCGGCCTCGGCGTTGATGATGACCGCCTGGCGGGTGCGCTCGGCCTCCTCGACGGTGCGCAGGCGCTTGATGTTCTCTTCCTGCTCGGCGACCGTCTTCTCGACCGCGATCCGCTCCCGGATCACCTCGGCGATCGAGCGCTTCTCCGCCTCGACCTCCTTATCCTTGGCGATCGTGGTCAGCTCGGTCTCGCGCTGGCGGGCGATGACCTCGAGCATCCGGTCCTTCTCGATCCGCTCGGTCTCGATCGCGATGACCCGCTCGCGGTTCTTCTCGGCCACCGCGATCTCGCGGGCCTTGTTCTCGCTCTGCACGCCCAGCTGCTGCTCGGTCTTGAGCTTCGCGCCCTCGGCCCGCAGCAGCTCCTCGGCGTGCGCCAGGGCGATCTCGGCCTCCTCGCGGGCCCGCATCGTCTCGATCTCGCGGCGCTGCTTGATCTCGGCGTCCGACTGCCGGCGCTGCAGCTCGAGGATGGCCTCCTTGGCCTCCACGTTCTGCCGGGTGATCTCCTTCTCCTCGTTGCGCCGGAAGTCGTTCGTCTTGACCGACTCGATCGCGGTGAGCTCGGTGATCTTCCGGATGCCCTGGGCGTCCAGGATGTTCTTGGCGTCCAGCGACATCAGCGGCGTCTGCTCGAGGAAGTCGATGGCCGCGTCCTCGAGGCTGTATCCATTGAGGTCGGTGCCGATGACCTCGATGATCTGGTCGCGGAAGTCGTGCCGCTTCGTGTAGAGGTCGACGAAGTCGAGCTGCTTGCCCACGGTCTTGAGCGCCTCGGAGAACTTCGCGCTGAACAGCTCCTGCAGCGTGGTCTCGTTGCTGGCGCGGGCGGTGCCGATCGCCTGGGCCACCTTGATGACGTCCTCGGTGGTCTTGTTGACCCGCACGAAGAACGTGATCCGGATGTCGGCCCGGATGTTGTCGCGGCAGATCAGGCCCTCCCGGCCGGTCCGCGCGATCTCGATGGTCTTCACCGAGATGTCCATGATCTCGGCCTTGTGCAGGACCGGGAGCACCACGGCGCCGGTGAAGGTGACGTCCACCCGTCGCACCTTGGAGATGATCAGCGCCTTGCCCTGTTCGACCTTGCGGAACATGCGGCTCAGGAAGAAGAGCACGCCGAGAGCGATGAGGACGATGACGGCGATCAGGATGCCAAGACCGGTGGAGATTACGTCCATCAAGATTCCTTCGTGGCGATGTCGGCGGGAACAACCCAGAAAAACTCGCCCTCTGGGTCGAAGTCGTAAAGCAGTGCGATCGTGCCGGTGCGCAGTTCGTCCTCGCCGGCCTGGCGGACCTGCACGATGGCGGAGGAGCCGTCCGGGGCGCGAACCTCGGCCTGACCGAACGTGCGGGTCACGCGCCCGGTGCGGATGACACACGTGCGGCCGACGAAGTCGGCGCGGGACTCGGGGCCGGGCGGCCCGAACCGTCCGATGAGGACGACGGCCAACCGGGTGAGCAGCCAGGCGACCACGAGCGCGGCCACCAGCGCGATCCAGGCCGGGAGGAAGACGGCGCCGGCCAGGCTGCCGAACCAGGCGAAGACCACCAGCAACGAGATCGGAACCGAGACCGGCACGCCGCCGAGCCCGGCGAAGCTCAGCAGATCGCCGCCGCCGTCCGCATCGGGATCCGCGCCGCCCGCGATGACCACGGCCCAGAACGCGATCACAATGATCAGAAGCGGCGTGAAAAGGACGGCGGGAAAGCTCAGCGCGGCCTCGATGAACCCGTTGATGACGCCCCCGTTTCGTCGTTCGCGGCATTATGGTGACAGGCATCGTCAATGCGCGGTAGCACGTATCCGACCCAGCGCGCAGGCCTTTCGCCAAACTCTCGCCGGACGCGTCGTAAATGATCCATTGCCCGGTTTCGGCCTATTTGCGCCGCTAGTGTCGTTCTCGATGACAGAGACGACGACAGAGGTACGTTCCCCGGCCGCCGTTGGCGCGGCCGGGCCGTCCCTCGCGTTCCGTCCCGACATCGAGGGGCTGCGCGCCGTCGCGGTCGCCGCGGTCGTCCTGTTCCACGCGGGCGTGCCCGGCATCGGCGGCGGCTACATCGGGGTGGACGTCTTCTTCGTCATCTCCGGGTTCCTCATCACTTCCTTGATGCTGCGCGAGGTCGCCACGACCGGGGGCCTCTCGCTACTGCGTTTCTACGGCCGCCGCGCCCGGCGCATCCTGCCCGCGTCGAGCGTCGTGCTGGTCACCGTAATCCTGGCCGGATACCACTGGCTCGGTTTCCTCCGCGGCGACGAGATCGCCTCGGACGGCCGGTGGGCCGCGCTGTTCGCTTCCAATTTCAACTTCGCCGCTCAGGGCGTCGACTACCTGGAGTCGCAGGCCGCGCCCTCGCCTCTCCAGCACTTCTGGTCGCTCGCGGTCGAGGAGCAGTTCTATTTCGTCTGGCCCGCGCTGCTCGTCCTGCTGATCTGGCTGGGCCTGCGGCACCTCACCCCGGGCGTGCTGGCCGTCGCGGTCGCCGCGTCGCTGGCCTGCTCGGTGTGGCAGTCGGGTGTCACCTGGTCGTACTTCTCCCCGGCGACGCGCGCCTGGGAGCTGGGGGCCGGCTGCCTGCTCGCGCTCGTGGCCGGCCGCCTGAGCCGGATCCCGGCCGGACTGTCCTCCGCGATGGCGGGCGTCGGGCTGGCCGGGATCGTCGTCGCGGCGCTGAGCTTCGACGACGGCACCCCGTTTCCCGGCTACGCCGCGGCGCTCCCGGTGGCGGCCACCGTGCTGGTCCTGGCGGGCCGCGGTGACGCGCTGCTGGGGGTCGCGCCGCTGCGCTGGCTGGGCAAGATCTCGTACTCGCTGTATCTCTGGCACTGGCCGGTCCTGATCATCGCCGGGCAGGCCTTCGGTCCGCTCAACGGGCTCACCCGCACCGGTTTGGTCCTGCTCAGCGTCGTGCTGGCGATCGTCACGTACGTGCTGGTGGAGAGCCCGATCCGGCGCAGCGGCCGGCTTCGGCGATCGCATCTGCTCACCGCTCTGCTCGCGCTGGCGCTCATCCTGGCGCCGGTCGCGGTCGCCCTCGTCAAATCGGCCACGTCGCCCGGGGCGGGCGACGGGCCTCAGTTCCAGCCCCGGTTAGGAGCGCCGCTCGCGCATGTGCAGCTTTGATTCCCGTACGCGTCTCCTGCCGGTCTTTTTGGTCTTGGTCCTGTTGTCGGCCTGTGGCGACGGCAAGCCGGCGCCGCGTTTCTCGGATCAACCCGTTCCCCGGATCGCGTTGGCCAGCGTGCTGGAGGCCGTCCGCAAGGCGCCGGCGGTCCGCAAGGTGCCGGCCGACCTGACGCCGTCGATCGCGGCCGCCGGTGCGGATCTGGGCTTCGACAACGTGAAGTGCGAGGTCGCGCCGGCCGCGGACCGGATCGCGGAGCCGTGCGTCTTCGGCGATCCGGCGGGCGCGGTGCGGGTGGTGCTCTACGGCGACTCGCACGCCGGGATGTGGCTGCCGGCGATGAAGGAGATCGCGCAGCGGCGGCACTGGCGGCTCGAGTTCTACGGCAAGCCGGCCTGCCCGACGCCCGAGTTGAGCTTCTGGAACCAGCAGGAGCAGCGGCCGTTCGCCGAATGCGGGCGGTTCCACGACTTCGTGATGGCCCGGATGCGGCAGACGCGGCCGTCCTTGGTGGTGGTGACCAACGAGAGCTTCTCGCAGAAGACCGGTCGCGGCGAGCTAATCACTCCCGGACAGTGGCGGGTGGGCCTTACTGCGACTTTGCGGCGGTTGTCTCTGGCAGCCTCGCGTGTGGTCGTGCTGGGCGACACCCCGGTGCTGGATCAGAGCACGCCGGACTGTCTGGCCGCGCACGGGTCGAACCTGGCGGTCTGCTTCACGACCCGGACAAAGGCGACGGCCCGGGTGTGGAACGCCGCCGACATGGCCGCCGCCCAGGCGACCGGCGCCGCGTACGTGTCGGTCCTGCCGTGGTTGTGCTCCTCGATCTGCACTCCGGTAATCGGAAATGTCATGGTTTATCGGAACAGGTTCCACATCACCGGGACGTACTCGCGGATGCTCAACGGCGTGCTGGAGGACGCTCTCGACCGGAGCGATCCTGGAGCGCGTGTGCCCTGACGGCGTCCTTCACCGCCTCGACGTCGCGCCGGCCGCTGGCCATCGCCTCCTCCGGCAGCGGCTTGGTGATCTGACCCTTTCCGGTCAGCGCGGCGGCGCCTGCGCCCGCGAACAGCAACACCGCGGTGATCAGGACGGCGGTCCAGACGGGCATGATCAGCGCCAGCGCGGCCGCTACCGTGACGGCGAGCGCGCCGATGCCGTAGACGGCGACCGCCCCGGCCGCACCGAACAGGCCGGCGCCGATCGCGGCCCGCTTGCCCTTGGTGGCCATTTCCGTCCGGGCGGACGCCAACTCCTCGCGCACCAGGGCGGTGGCCTGATCGGTCAGCTCCTGGACCAGGTGGGTAGCCATGCCTCGGACGTACCCGCTCAGCCCCGACTTATCCCATTATTGACCGATTTCGCTCACCTCGGCGAAGGGTTTGTCGTCCCACCAGGTCGCGTGAATGATGAAGCTGTGGTTCGTCTCGTTGAAGTAGACGGCCAGATTGTCCGCGGAATCCTGGAACTTCTGCACCGCGTACCCGTCGGCGGGTGTCGCCGTGACCAGCGAGACCACGCTGTCGGAGGTCATCTTGATGACCGCCTGCCCGCCCTCGACCTGGAACGTGCGCACGTAGGTCCGTAGCCCGTCGTCGGCCGTCGTCACCGTCCAGCCGTCCTCGGTCGTCGTCTTCGGCGGGGTTGTCGACTTGGTGGCCGGTTTGGTCGTCGTGGGGGGTTTCGACGTCGGGGTTCGCTGTGGTGGTTTCTTGCTGGTCTCCTTGGGCACCGGCGTGGTCACGGTCGGCAGCGGCGCGGGGAAGCTGCTCGCCGCCGCGGCCGGGAGCTGGGCGAGAGCGCCGTCCTGCGGCTCGCTGGCCCGCAACACGGGCAGGATGGCGACGCTGGCCAGCACGATGCTGGTCGCGGTGGCCGCAGCCCACCCCGCGATCGGAGTCCACCGGGAAGATCCCACGCGGCCATGTTCTCAGATGCACCTATGCTTCCCCGCATGGCGCTGATCCTGCTGGTCGAGGACGACCGCATCATCACGGCCGCGCTGTCCCGGGCACTGACCGACGCCGGGCACGTCGTGCGGCCGGTCGGCCGTGCCGCCGACGCCCTGAAGATCGTCAGCGAGGAGCGGCCCGACCTGGTCATCCTCGACCTCGGGCTGCCCGACATCGACGGCACCGACGCGCTGCGGATGATCCGCTCGGTCTCCGACGTGCCAGTCATCGTGGCCACCGCCCGCCGCTCCGAGGCCGACATCATCACGCTGCTCAGCGCCGGCGCCGACGACTACGTGACCAAGCCGTTCTCGGGCGGGCACATCCTCGCCCGCATCGCCGCCGTGCTGCGCCGGGCCCGCACCGCGCCCGAGCCGATCCAGCAGCAGATCGTCGTCGGCGATCTGGTCATCCACCCACGGCAGCGGCGGGCCGAGCTGCACGGGGAGGCGCTGCAGCTGACCCGGCGCGAGTTCGACGTGCTGGCGTACCTCGCCGAGCGGGTCGGCCAGGTGATCAGCCGGCGCGAGCTGATGAACGAGGTCTGGAACCAGGCCCGGATCGGCGAGGAGCAGACCATCGACGTACACATCTCGTGGCTGCGCCGCAAGCTCGGGGAGACGGCCGCGAAGCCGCGGTTCCTGCACACCGTGCGCGGGGTCGGCGTGATGATGGTCGATCCCCGATGAGGTGTTTATTTTGAGGTGGGCGCTCAACCGGCTCGCGCTCGCCATCACGTCGATGGTGGCGCTGGCCTTCCTGGTCCCGCTCGCCGTCGCCACCCGGCAGATCGCCCACGACCGGGCGGTCAGCGACGCCCGCCAGCAGGCCACCTCGCTGGTCACCGTGCTCGGCGTCGACGCCGACCCGACCCTGCTCACCAACGCCGTGGCCAGCACCACCGCGGGCAGCGCCGGCCGCCTCGCCGTCCACCTGCCGGAGGTCGACCCGATCGGCGTGACGCACACCGACGCCGCCCAGATCTCCCTGGCCGCGCAGGACCGCCGGTCCGTGCTGGCGCCCGCGCCCGACGGCGTCGCCTACCTCCAGCCCACGGTCCTCACCGACGGCCGCACCGTCGTGGTCGAGGTCTATGTGCCCGACGCCGAGATGCGCCGCGGCGTGTGGGCGGCCTGGCTGGTGCTGGGCGGGCTCGCGATCGTGCTGGTCGCCGGCTCGACGCTGCTGGCCGACCGCCTGGGGAGCCAGATGGTGCGTGCGACCCGGCAGCTGGCCAACTCCACCCGCCGCCTGGGCGGCGGCGACCTGGCCACCCGCGTCGAGCCCGTCGGCCCGCGCGAGCTGCGCGACGCCGCGAACGCCTTCAACACCATGGCCGACGACCTGCGCAGCCTCCTCGACAAGGAGCGGGAGCTGGCCGCCGACCTGTCACACCGATTGCGGACGCCGCTGACCGCCCTCCGCCTGGATGCCGAAGCGATGCCGCCCGGCCCGGTCGCCGACCGCATGCGGCAGGCCTGCGACCTGCTGGACGAGGAGCTCGAGGCGATCATCACCGGCGCCCGGCTTGGCGTCGAAGCCCGCGGCCAGGAGCGCACTGACTTGGTCGAGGTGCTCGCCGACCGCCTCGCGTTCTGGTCGGTGCTCGCCGAGGATCAGGAGCGGCCGTGGGAGGTCGTCGGCGGTGACGTGCCGGTCATGCTGCCGCTCCCTCGAAGCGAGCTGATCCTCGTGGTCGACGCCATGCTGGGCAACGTCTTCTCGCACACCCCCGAGCGCACCGCTTTCCGGGTCAGCATCTCCCCTTCGGGCCTGCTGGTCGACGACGCCGGCCCCGGCATCCGCGACCCCGCACACGCCGTACAGCGGGGCGTCAGCGGCGCCGGTTCGACTGGCCTGGGCCTGGACATCGTTCGCCGAGCTGCTTCTACGTCCTCGGGCGAGCTCGTCATTTCGCGGAGCCCGCTAGGTGGCGCCCGCGTGGGCATCCTGTTCCCGGTTTCATGATCCTTTCCGGGTCTGTTAAGGCTCCTTTATGGCGGCACTGCCTACCTTGCTGACATGCGTAGGAAGATCACATATCCCCTGGTAGCCCTCGGCGTGCTCGGTTCGAGCCTGGTAGTCGCCTCACCCGCGTTAGCCCACGGGTACGTCTCGACGCCGCCCAGCCGTCAGGCGCTCTGTGCTTCCGGCGCCGTCGCCGACTGCGGGCCCATTCAGTTCGAGCCGCAGAGCGTCGAGGCCCCCAAGGGTTCGCAGGCCTGCGACGGCGGGGTGGCGCAGTGGTCCGTGCTCTCCGATGAGTCGCGTAATTGGCCGGCCAAGTCGGTAGGCACTTCGGTGACCTTCACCTGGGTTTTGACGGCCAGGCATCGCACCGCTGATTTCGTCTACTACATCGACGGCGCGAAGGTGGCGACCTTCGACGGCGGCAACGCCCAGCCGGACGCCGTCGTCTCCCACACGGTCGACTTGAGCAAGTTCCCCGGCCGCCAGAAGGTCCTGGCCGTCTGGAACATCGGCGACACCGCGAACGCCTTCTACAACTGCGTCGACCTGAACGTGGGCGGCGGTTCCTCGTCTACTCCCACCACCTCGCCCACGACGACCGCTCCCACCGCGGCTCCTAGCGCCACCGCTACTTCTGCCGCTCCAACCGCGACCGCTACCGGCGGCTCGTCTTCGTCGTGGGCACCAGGCGTCTCGTACAAAACAGGCGAGGTCGTGACTTATCAGGGTAAGCGCTACCAGTGCCGCCAGTCCCACACGGCGATCAACAGCTGGGAGCCCTCCATCTACACCCTCGCCCTTTGGCTCCCCCTGTGAAGCGCCTGGTCCTGGCCGCCCTGCCGCTCCTCTTCATAGGCGCCTGCGGCACGGCCACCAGCCCCGCCCCCGCAGTCTCAGCCCAGGCGGTAGCCGAAATCCAGGCCGGCGACGACTTCAACGACACCGACGTGATGTTCCTGCAGATGCTGTCCTACCACCAGAAACAGGGCTTGGAGATGACCACGACGGCGGCCGCCCGAGCCAAGAACCCTTCGCTGAAGACGCTAGCCGAGGCCGTACAGGCCACCGAAAAGGACGAGCTGTCCATGATGCAGGCATGGCTGACCCAGTGGAAGAAGCCGGTAGACGTAGACACCACCAAGAGCCTCCACGCCGACCACGGCGGCCTGCCCGCCACCGGCCCCGCCGAGATCAAGGCGCTCAAGACCGTGTCGGCCGCCGGCTTCGACACCGCGTTCCTGAACTTGTTCTTGGCCCACCAGCACAACGCCATCGAGATGGCCCACCTGGAAACCACGAACGGCTCGAACGCAGAGGCGAAGGCGTTCGCTTCTCGCGTGCGGGAGTCCCGCCAGGGCGAGGTCCAGCAGATGCTCAAGCTGATGAACGGCGCATGACAAGGCGGCCCCTTTCCGGGCCGCCTTGCCCCGTTTCCCCTCGGGCGGCCTCGCCTCTGGCCGCCTCCGCTGGAGTGCCGACCTCGACATCCCCGTCTTTCGCCGACGGTCGCCGTGTCTATCGGGCGGCCTCCTCTACGTCGGCGGGACCGTCCTCTCCCCATCGACCGGCGCGATCCTCAAACCGACAACCGCCGGATCTCCGGTAATTGCTGGAGGTCCACCTCGTCACGGTCAGCCGGGGCGTTCTGTCGAGCTACGCGCCCTAGTTAGGCGACGTGGTGAGCTCGGTGGTACGCCACGTGCGCCCTATCGATGGTGTGTCGCGGACTGCGGCGTAGTTCGTTGATCGGCTCGTGGGTGGCGCTGGCGCAAACGATCCAGACTTCATTGATATAGATGACGCCCGTGTCGAACATGACATGGTGGTTGGGGCAGAGGCAGAGGACGTTGCTCTGCACATCCGGTCCGTTGTGCGGCCTTCCCAGGGCTCGAATGTGTGCCGCCTCGGCGTACGGACCGGCCGGCGTGTCGATTCGGAGATCACAGACCTGGCACACGTGCCGATGAATTTCCTTGACGCGTTGGGCCACCGCAGTGTTGCGAACGATCCGCTGAATGGTCGTTGACATACGCCGCGTGGGGTCGAGCTGTTCCGGCTCAAGCGCCTCCGCCCAGTCGAGCACGGTGAGCCCCGGCTCGTCCAACGCGACGAGTCGGAAACGCCAGATGCGGAAGCCATTGCGAGTTTCATACCAGAAGTCCGCGACCCGAAAGAGTCCGTCGTAGCGTAGGCCTCTGGTGGGCGAGTGGACCCGGTCGCCGCCCGCACCGCGGATGACACGCACGGGGTAACCCTCGACGCTGCTGCGCGCCAAGCCGGCATTTCCGAGGACGAGCTCCTGATCCGCGGTCTGCGCATGGGTGTTGGCGTCCTGGCCACCCTGCCCGGTATAAATCAGCTCGTTTCCGAAGTCTTCGTCGTCCGGGTATCCGCCGGATACGACAATGGACTCGGCGCCATCCCGACCGCCGCAAATGCCGCCCTGTGGTGGACGATGCACCCTGGATTCAGCGAGTTGACGACGGTTGACGAACGTTGCTCCCCACGGGAAACCCGCAATCTCACCGTAGGTCCGTTCGGGCATGCGCCCGATAGAACCTTGATCGTTTCTAGCCTCATGCCTAGTTTCTATGCGACCGCCGCTGCGAAGGCGGCAAACAGGTCGCCGGAGAGTGGTGTGTGCAGCCGCCATTTCACGGCCATCGGACGCTCGCCTTCATGCCCCTCGTACGTGGCCGGCCCGAGAAACCAGAATGCTCGGTCGTTCGTGCTGGCCCTCGCGAAGAGCAGGATTGTGCGCCCCATCGTCTCGTGGTTCTGGTACCGACGGCCGGTCGGGCTGTCGGCCGAGGTGGTCGACTGGCTCTCCCAATGAATGAGTTCCGGGCTAATCGCGTAGTCGCGATAGCGCGTCGTAGGCGAGAAGTCTCCGCTGGTCTTGTCGAGCGTGAAGGCGAGTAAGTCCGCACCGGCAGCTGACGCGTCGTAGACGCCCTCCCGCCACTCAGGGGTCTTGGCTCGCTCTTCCTCGCCGACCGCGGCCAGCATCTCGAGCCGGGTGTAACGGCTGTGCACCTGCAACGGGATCTCGTCGAAGACCGCATGCTGGAGGTGGTTAGGCGCGTCGTCCAGCGCGGTCACGAGTTCGCGAAGCTCCGAGACCACCTGCGGATGAGTCCACACCATGTCGGCGGCACGTTGGAGTGACGCGTCCTTGAGTGAATTCTTCTCGGTGAGAACCTGATCAGAGAGATTAGCGACCAGCATGCGTAGCAGCCGCCGCTCGGTCTTGCTCATCGAGCCCGTGTCTGGTCCGTCGCCTGTTAGTAAAGTTCGATAGCCGTCCAGCCGCTGCCGGTCATCGATGTGCTGCATGCGACCGACCGCTCGACGCAGCGACTGTTCGTGCGGTCCGGACTGCGCTACCGGTAGCTTCGCCGCGTCGAGCATGTCCGACCAGGCGCGGTTGTTGGCATAAACGTCCGCAAGTTCCAGTCCGGTCTCGTGCAGGTACTCGGCGAGCGAAATGGCGCCACGATCGCGATGTAGCGTCCGCAACTCCTCGACCTTGGACCTCCAGGTCGACGGCACGGCCTCTCGAAGGCTGCGGAGCACGATGGTCTGCGCGACGCGGTCCAACTCCATGTGGCAACCGGCGGGCAGAAACGGGAACCCATTCTCGATCGCCTTCTCCAGGTCTCGGCGAGTGCCGCCGAGCAGGGCTCGATAGCGCCAGTCGAAGCGGAACTCGCGGCGGTGCTGGCCAACGAAGTCGAGCACCGTGCACGCCGACTTGTTCCGGGCTTGCCGAAGACCACGACCAAGCTGCTGGAGGAAAAGCGTGGCGCTCTCGGTCGGACGCAACATGAGCAACGTATCCACGGCCGGGATGTCGACGCCTTCGTTGAAGAGGTCGACCGAGAAGACCACCTGGACGTGACCAGCCTCCAGGTCGGTCAGCGCGTTCTCTCGTTCCTGACTCGAAGACTTGCCGGACACCGCGACTGCCGCCACACCGAGCGCTCGGAACTGGTCGGCCATGTAGTGGGCGTGCGCGATGCTGACGCAAAACCCTAGGCAGCGGATCCCAGCGATGTCGTCGACGTGATCGATGAGCTGCTTGTAGACGAGTCGTGCCCAGCTGTCATTTCCGGTGTACTTCTCGGTTAACGCCTCGGTGTCGTAGCCCTGACCGCGTCGCCATGGCACGTCGCGCAAGTCGATGCCGTCGTGGATTCCGTAGTAGTGGAAGGGCGAGAGTCGGTGCTGTTCGATGGCATCCCACAGGCGGAGTTCGGCCGCGATGCGGTCGTCAAACCAATGCAGGATCGGCAGTCCATCGGCCCGCTCCGGCGTGGCCGTCAGGCCCAACAACTCTCGAGGTTCGAGCCGCGAGAGAAGAGCCTCGTAGGAGGGTGCGCCCGCGTGATGGAACTCGTCAATGACGACCACGTCGAAGTGATCGGCAGCGAGTCGATCGAGCCGGGCGTTCGTGAGGCTCTGCACCGAGGCGAAGACGTGGTCAAAGTCTTGCGGGCGCGATCCGTCCACCCACATTTCGCCGAACGCGTGGTCGCGGAGGGCCTGCCGGAAGGTCGCCCGACTCTTCTCGAGGATCTCCCGACGGTGGGCGACGAAGAGCAGACGCGCTCGCGGCAGCGTCTCCCGGAGTCGCGCGTACATGACCGCGGCCATCACGGTCTTTCCGGTTCCGGTGGCGGATACCAGGAGGTTCCGGTGGTGTCCCTTATTCCGCGACACGTCAATCAGCTCGAGCAGTCGTTCCTGGAACGGCTCAAGGCGAATCTCGACCGGACTGAGCATCGTCGTGCCGCGGTCGGCGCGCCGTGCGCGACTAAGGGATTGCTCGAACTCCTCTCTGGCGTACTCGACGAAGTCGACGCTCTCCCAATACGTATTGAAGACCGCCTCGATCTTGGAGATGACGTCGGGATTCCGAGCGGCGGAAACCCGAATGTTCCACTCCATGCCGGAGTTCTGGGCCGAGTGGGTCAGGTTGGACGAGCCCACGTACGCGGTGCTGAACGAGCTGTGTCGGTGGAAGAGCCAGGCCTTCGCATGCAGGCGCGTGGTCGAGGTGTCGTAGGAGACCCGCACGTCGACGCCCAACTCGGCTAGCTCCTCCAAAGCCGCTGCCTCGGTCGAACCGGTGTATGTGGTGGTGAGCAGCCGAACGGGCTTGCCCTGTTGGAGGTGCCTTCGAAGCGCCTCGCGAAGGGGTAGCAGTCCGCTTTTCCGCACGAACGCCATCACGATGTCGATCGCGTCGGCCGACTCGATCTCCCGGAGTATCTGGCTGCCGACTCGAGGCTCACCCGGCGCGTTGGTGAGCAGAGTCGTGTCCAACAGAGGAATCAGTGGTCGGCCGGGGAAGCGAACGGTGTCATCCGCCTGCCATGCGCCGATCGCGTCGAGCAACTCGCCAGGCGCGGTGGGACGGTCGCTTTTGACGTTGGCCTTCGGGATCCGAGCATGGAGTGCATCCGTCAGCAGTTGGGCAACCTCCACGCCAACGGTGACCCGCTCCGCTTGAGGCACGGCTTCGAGGGCGCGGATGACCTGCCGAGCAAGGTGTTGGGCGATGCGATCCGGAGCCTCGGCGTCGCGAAGCCCGACCCGCCGGACAAGCTCGTCGTCGACGGTTGAAAGTCTCGTCTCGAGAGCGTCGGTGAGAACCGTCTCGTAGAGCCCTGCAACAAGGTCGTCACTCACCGCGTCAGTGTGCCCTATTGATCTTGACTGTCCGGGGAACCGCCTGCGGACACCCGGCGGTCTGGCGCGGCCGGGTCAGATAGCGTGAGACCGGCAAGCCGGATAGTCACACGCGAAGGGGAGCACGTGGAGCTGTTACACAGCGGCAAGGTTCGTGACGTCTACGCTGACGGCGATGACCTTCTTCTGGTCGCCTCCGATCGGATCTCGATCTACGACGTCATCCTGCCCACGCCCATCCCCGACAAGGGCAAGATCCTCACCCAGCTCTCCCTCTGGTGGTTCGACCAGCTCTCCGACCTAATCCCCAACCACGTCATCTCCGCCACCGACGTGCCTGCCGAGTGGTCCGGCCGCGCCATCCGCTGCGAACGCCTCGACATGGTCATGGTCGAGTGCATCGCCCGCGGCTACCTGGCCGGCTCCGGCCTCAAGGAGTACGAGCGCGACGGCGCCATCTCCGGGGAGAAGCTGCCGGAAGGTCTTATCGAGGCCTCCAAACTCCCCACCCCGATCTACACCCCCACCACCAAGGCGCCGGTCGGGGAGGGCCACGACGAGTTCATGACCTACGCCGACGTGGAGGCCAAGGTCGGCAAGGACGCGGCCGCCGAGCTCAAGCGCATCACCCTGGAGGTCTACCGGCGGGGCCAGCAGGTCGCCGAGACCAAGGGCATCATCATCGCCGACACCAAGATCGAGCTGGGTACGGCAAGGGACGGCACCCTCAAGCTGGGCGACGAGCTCCTGACCCCCGACTCGTCCCGCTTCTGGGCGGCCGACGAGTGGAAGCCGGGCGGCACCCAGCGCTACCTCGACAAGCAGTTCCTCCGCGACTGGTCGTCGAGCCTCACGGACTGGGACCGCACCGATCCGGGGCCGGCCGTCCCCGACGAGGTGGTCGAGGCCACCCGCAACCGCTATATAGAGGTATACGAGCGGTTGACGGGGGTCAGCTGGAGCTAGTGCGCGGGCGGCGCGTCGACGACCACAGCGTCTGCAGCGTGCCGCCACCTCGCTTGTTCATCAGGTGCGCGCCGTACAAAGAGCCCACGACCGCCATGATCACGCCGGTCCACCCGCCGAAGGCGATGCACAGCGGCGCCATCATCCACAGCAGAATCGCCATCGCCATGTAGAGCCGCCGCTTCGGCCGGCACATCCGATCAACGCGCTGCGAGAACCGTGGATCATCCGTACGCAGCTGGGTCACCATGCCGTCGAAAACGGCCTTCTCGTTGGGCTCTAGCACGGGGGACCACCTCCGCGCTTTGGCTACCCGTCGATTACCAGGCGAAAACTGTTGCCTGCGCCATGTGCCCATAAAGATCTAGATCAAAACCACACGGCAACGTTGATCCGGCAAGCTGCGACCATGACCTCCGACCGGCCCGAGGATCGCCTGCGTGCCTGGGAGCAGGCGACCGCCTACCCGCTCACCGCACTTTCCCTGCTTTTCATCGCGGTTTACGCGTGGCCGATCCTCGACCCCGGCATGCATCCGCTCTGGCGCCACCTGTGCGAGGCCGTCGACATCGCGATCTGGGTGCTCTTCTGCATCGAGTACCTCATTCGCCTCACCCTCGCCCGCCAGAAACGCCGCTTCGTCCGTACCCATTGGTTTGATCTGGCGGTCTTGGTCCTTCCCGTGCTCCGACCATTGCGGGCTTTACGTCTGCTCAATGCCCTCCGCGTGATCAACCGCCACGCCGTCGCCTGGACCCGCGGCCGCCTCGCCGTCTATGTCATAGCCGCCACCATCTTGATCGTCCTGGTGGCCGGCCTGGCCGTCCTGGAGGCCGAGCGGGGCCACCCCGACAGCACCATCCAGACCTACCCGGAGGCGCTGTGGTGGGCGGTCTGCACGATCACCACGGTCGGCTACGGCGACCTCTACCCCGAAACGCTCGAGGGCCGCATGGTTGCCGTGGCCCTCATGATCGGCGGCCTGGGCCTGATCGGCTTCACTACCGGCTCCCTCGCCAGCTGGATAGTCGACCGCGTCTCCGACGCAGAGCGCCCGGCCGGCACCGCCACCCGCGCCGACATCGCCGTGCTCCTGCGCGAGATCCGCAAGCTTCAGGCCGAGGTGAACGCGCTGAAGTCGGAGAAGCAGTGACCCAGCTCACGATCGGCTGATCATGTGGTGCGGACCTCAAGTTGACGCCGCAAGCAACCACCTACGCTCGAAATGTGGATTACGGCCACCCGCTTGAATTCGGGACCTTCATTACGCCCGTCAATGACCCGCCGCAGGCCGCGGTCGCCCGGGCGCAGCTCAGCGAGCAGCTCGGCTTCGACCTGGTCACCTTCCAGGACCACCCGTACAACGCCGGGTTCCTGGATACGTGGACGCTGCTGAGCTGGGTCGCCGCCCAGACAACCAAGATCCATTTCTCGGGCAACGTCCTGAACATCCCGATGCGTCCGGCCCCGGTCCTGGCGCGCGCGGCCGCCAGCCTCGACCTGCTCTCCGAGGGCCGGCTGGCGCTGGGGCTGGGCGCCGGCGCGTTCTGGGACGCCATGGTCGCGATGGGCTTCCCGCGCCGCACGCCGCCCGAGTCCGTCGATCAGCTGAGCGAGGCGATCGACGTGATCCGCGAGGTCTGGCGGGCCGACGAGCGCGCCCAACTCCGCTACGACGGCAACTTCTACCAGCTCAAGGGGGCCAAGCGCGGCCCCGCCCCGGCCCACGACGTGCCGATCTGGCTGGGCGCCTACAAGCCCCGCATGCTGCGCCTGATCGGCGCCAAGGCCGACGGCTGGCTGCCCTCGCTGAGCTATTTCAAGCCCGGCGACCTGAGAAAGGGCAACGCGATCATCGACGAGGCGGCGGCGCAAGCGGGCCGGGACCCGCGCGAGATCCGGCGGCTGCTCAACATATTCGGCGACCCGTCGAAGTCCGCGGCCCAGTGGATCGACGAGATCCTGCCGCTCGTGCTCGAGGACGGCATCGGCACGATCATCATCGGCTCGGACGATCCGGGTGAGCTGCAGCGGTTCGCCGAGGAGGTCATTCCCGCGGTTCGTGAGGAAATCGCGAGGACGCGCACCGCTGCCCCACTGAAAAACAGCGCCGCCAAGCTCGCCAAACGGCGCGAGGGCATCGATTACGACCAGCTTCCGGCGTCGCTCACGGCCGTCGAGCCGGGCGATCACACGTACGGGAAAGTCCGCTCGACCTATATGCGGGGCGGCTCGCCCGGCCTGGTGATCCAGCCGAAGAACGCGGACGAGGTGGCCGAGGCGCTCGCCTTCGCCCGGGACCAGAAGGTCCCGCTCGCGGTGCGCAGTGGTGGCCACGGGATCAGCGGACGGTCCACGAACGACGGTGGCATCGTGATCGACCTGTCCTCGATGCGCGAGATCACCGTGCTTTCCAAAAAAGATCGTCTCGTACGGGTCGAGGCCGGCGCCCGCTGGAAGGATGTCGCGGCCGCGCTCGCCCCGCACGGTTGGGCGCTGTCGAGCGGCGACTACGGCGGCGTGGGCGTCGGCGGCTTGGCCACGGCCGGCGGCATCGGCTGGCTGGCCCGCGAGCACGGCCTCACCATCGACCACATGCGCGCCGCCGACCTGGTCCTCGCGGACGGCTCGAAGGTGCACGTCAGCGAGGCCGAGCACCCCGACCTGTTCTGGGCGGTGCGCGGCGCCGGCGCGAACTTCGGGATCGTCACCGCCTTCGAGTTCCAGGTCGACGAGGTCGGCGACGTGGGCTTCGGCCAGTTCGTCTACGACGCGTCGGACGCGGCCGGCCTGCTGGAGCGCTGGGGCGCGGCGATGGAGGCCGCCCCACGCGACCTCACCACCAACCTGATCATGGGTCCGCCGCGGCGCGGGCAGGCGCTTGCCCAGGTGTACGGCGTGGTCGACTCGTCCACACCGGACACGATCATCGACCGCCTCACGCCGATCGCCGAGATCGCGCCGCTGCTCGACCAGCAGGTGCAGCTGCTGCCGTACGCCGGCGTGATGAACGTGCCGGACGCCGCGCACGAGGGCCAGGGCGAGCCGGTCGCGCGCTCGGGTCTGATCGAGCATCTGACCCCGGAATTCGCCGCCGCGGCCGCATCCCTGATCGCCTCGGGTGTCGTCTACTTCTTCCAGGTGCGTTCCGTGGGCGGCGCGGTGGCCGACGTGCCCGACGATGCGACGGCGTATTCGCACAGATCGGCAAACTTCTCGGTGGTGGCATTCGGTGCATCAAAGTCGAGATTGGACGCAGCATGGGAGGTACTTGCCACCCATTTCCGGGGTTTGTACCTCTCCTTCGAAACGGACCAGAACCCCGAGCGAATCGAAGAGGCCTGGCCAACCTCGGTTTTGAACCGGTTGCGCACCCTCAAGAAGCAGTACGACCCCGCCAACGTCTTCCGTGACAACTTCAATATCGACCCTTTGGGGGAATAGTTCCCGGTCGTCCGTGATCGACAACTACGGTCGGTTACCGAATTTGGGTGGTCGAAAAGCGGGAATTCACCCGTTCGGGGTGGCGTGTCCGCTCATTGGTAACCCGCTGGCCAATTCCCGGCCGCCGTGTCCGTGCGTGACGACAAAGGAGGGGCCGGCGCATCGGCGCCAGCCCCTCTATATATATCTGGAAAGCCGTTATCTCTGGTGCGTCGTCGCCACCGGCCGCTTGGGCCAGGCTGCTCCCGCTCCACACCCCTCGCAGGACAGTTGGTCGCCGCAGGCGGGACACCAGTCGTTGGACCGTCGCAAATACCAGCCGAGGGCCACGCCGGCCAGCAGGCTCAGCAGGCCCACGAACGCCGCGACGGCCACGGCCCCGGTCATGCCGCCGAGCCTCGCACCGGCAGGCCGGTCGGCGTCATCCGCGTGCCCCGGGCCGTCGAGCGCCGGTCGAGAGCGGGATCCTCGGACGAGCGAGCCGTCACATAAGGAGCAGTGAAGGTGTCGACGCCGGTGCCGCGGTGTGCGCCGGGCCGGTAGGTCACGGTCACCGCCCGGGGGGAAGCTGCCTCGATCACGCCGGCACGCCAGCCATCGCGGTAGACCCAGACCGGATCGGCGGGGTGATAGCTGTCGGCAGGCGCCACATCGGCAGGGTCGCGCTGCGGAGGGGCGACGGTCGGCGAGGTGGACGGAGGCGGGACCGGTGCCGTGGACATCGAGATGACCCTCCCAGATCTCGGAGACTCGGTCGTCAGGGTGACGTTGACCGCCATCCATCCCGTACGCGTCGGCCGAGAAGCCGAACTGTGCTGCACGCCTCGCCAACCAACACGGTGTGTCAGCGAGTGGTGCGTGTCTGTCAGCTATCATCCTCGCGAACGGTTGCAACCGCAAGGCCGTCTGCACGTGCATCCGCACCGAGCGAATGCTTCGGGCGTCACGCTCCGGAGATACGCTGGTGCTGTTTCGTTGTGGACGATCTCCCCTTTAGGATGCTGGGGGACTGCGGCCGGCAGCCCCAGACAGCGATGACGAGGAGTCAGGTGAGCGCGGGTTCGCAGGAGGAGGCACCGGGCAGCGGCCCCACGGTGCTGCGCATCCTGCTTGGTGCCCAGCTTCGCCGTCTGCGGGAGTCCAAGGGGATCACCCGTGAAGATGCCGGGTGGGAGATCCGAGCCTCGGGTTCCAAGATCAGTCGGATGGAGCTCGGCCGAGTCAGCTTCAAGGAGCGCGACGTCGCCGATCTGCTGACGCTCTACGGCGTCAGCAGCGAGCAGGAGCGCGAGGCCCTGCTGGTCCTGGCCCGCCAGGCCAACAACCCCGGCTGGTGGCAGCAGTTCAGCGACATCCTGCCCGGCTGGTTCCAGTCGTACCTGGGCCTGGAGGCGGCCGCCTCCCTGATCCGTACGTATGAGATCCAGTTCGTTCCCGGTCTGCTCCAGACCCCGGACTACGCGCGGGCCGTCATCATGCTCGGCCACGCCGGCGTGACGCCGGAGGAGATGGATCGCCGCGTCGAGCTCCGGCGGGCGCGGCAGCAGGTCCTCGATCGGCCCGAGGCGCCGCAGCTGTGGGCGGTCATCGACGAGGCCGTGCTGCGCCGCCCGATCGGCGGCGTCGAGGTGATGCGGGCGCAGATCGAGGCCCTGATCGAGGCGGCGAAAAAGCCGAACGTCCGGCTGCAGATCATCCCGTTCAACGCGGGTGGCCACGCCGCCGCGGGCGGCCCGTTCGCGATCCTGCGCTTCCCCGAGCCGGAGCTTCCCGACGTCGTCTACGTCGAGCAGCTGACGAGCGCGATCTACCTGGACAAGCGCGAGGACGTCGACCAGTACGCGATGGCGATGGAGCGGGTCTGCATCGACGCCGAGCCGCCGAACCACACGCCCGAGATCCTCGGCAAGCTGCTGCACGAGGTCGGACGCCCCGCGTAAAGCGGTCTGAACACCAAAAGAGGGCCGCGGTCGTCATGGGGTGACGCGGCCCTCTGTCGTCTGCGCGGCAAGGGCTGGTGAGGGGGCCTTGCGCCGCGCGTAGGAATTAATCGGCCCGGGCGTGACGTGGACATGATCACGTCACGCCCGGCGCCCTTCGTCATACCGCTCCGGACTGGAAATCAGCCGAGCAGGTTGTCGAAGTCGCCGTCGCGAACGCCCAGGATGAAGGCCTCGATCTCGGCCGGCGTGTAGATCAGGGCCGGGCCCTCGGGGTCCCGGGAATTGCGCACGGCGACCTCACCGGTGGGCAGCGCGGCGCACTCGACGCAGTTGCCGCTGGGGTTGCTGCGCCGGCTCTTCTGCCAGGTGACACCGTCCAACTGGCCGGCGGGGGTGCCGTTGACCGCGTACGACATTTGAAGCTCCCTTGGTTGGCTCCGGTCGGGGATCGCCCGGAGGTCGTCTCTCGTGGCTACGGCCGCATCACACGTTGTGCAAATGCACGTGCATTTGGCCTTGCGTACTCACGGGATTGTGAGCATGATAACGCACGTACACCACTGAAGGGGTGTCACTTACGGTGACATCTTTAAGTGACGGGTCGGTCGCGGAAACGGCGTCTGCGGCCTCGGCGCGAGGCTCCCTGGCGGGGGCGGTCCGAGCGAGAGGTGTCGAGATGTCCATTCCCAACATCGGTCCCGAGCATGCGGAACCGGGCGACCCCGATGGAGTGGAAACACATCGGAGGGGGAACCCGCCGCTCGTCTACCGAGACGAGCCACTGACCGACGAGGTGTCCGCCGCGACGGCCCGGGCCAGCGTGGTGACGCACCGATTCGGCGGCGTCAGGTATGCCCTGACCCGCCCCGATGCGACGGTGGCCGACGCCGCGCCACCGGCCGAGGAGGGTGATTCCGACGCGCGCGAGTGACCTCGTCAGCTGCGCGCGGGGCCGACGTGCCGGGCTTCTTCCCGGCCCACCGGTGCCCGTGCCGACGGCGTTGACCTTCCGCGGTGGCCGCCTTCTCGAGCGCCTGCCCCGCTGGCCCGATCATGAGTTTGCGGCGTCGGACTATCGTCATGGAAACGGCACGCTCCGGTTACGCATCGTGTGCGTCGAGTGGGAGATCGCGATCGTCCGCGACGGGTCCACGTGGCTCGCGACGGACGCCATAGAGATCGATTCGGCCGGCAATCTCGTCGGCCGGCGCCAAATTTTCATCCGGGCGGAGCGTCTTCCGGCTCCGCTGGCGCGGAAGAGGCCGCGATTGCGCGCGGACAAGACCGCGAGCGCGGGTGTGACGCCGTAACACCCGCACCCCGACGCCGGTCGGGCGGTCCGGTTCCCCCGTGCCAGATCGCCCGGCCGGTCCACCCGCTGCCGAGCGCCACGCCCGCTCGGTGGGAGGGGGTACTGATCGGGGACCGCTACCCAAGGGCGGTCCCCGGTCTGCCTCAATGAGGGCTCAGGGCTTGCGCGCGACCCCGGCCCAGTAATAGGCGGCCTCGGGATCGTCGACCGGGGCGTCGGGGCGCCAGCTCGACACCGGCACCAGCCCCGGCGTGAGCAGCTCCCAGTCCCCGAAGAAGCGCCGCACCGCCGCGCGGTCGCGGGCCACCAGAGTCATTCCCGCGCCGATGGCCGCCTCGACCGCCCGGTTGACCTCGTCGGGCGCGAAGTCGGCCGTCGGGTGGGTGATCGCCAGGCAGCTGCCCGACGGCATGGCGTCGCGCAGCTCGTCGACGCGCGCCCACGGGTCGTCGGCATCCGCGAGCAGCATCAGGATCGCGATCAGCGTGAGCCCGATCGGCTTGTCGAAGTCGAGGGTCTCGCGCAGCACCTTGTCGTCCAGGATGGAGCCGGTGTCGCGGATGTCGGCCGAGATGTACTCGCTGCGGCCCTGCTCCGAGCTGATCATCAGAGCGCGGGCGTGCACCAACACGATCGGGTCGTTGTCGGCGTAGACGACGCGCGCCGACGGCTCGATCCGCTGGGCGACCTCGTGCAGATTGGGCGAGGTCGGAATGCCCGTGCCCACGTCGAGGAACTGCCGGATGCCCTCGCCGGCGACGAGCGCCTGAGCGGCCCGGTGCACGAACTTGCGATTCTCCCCGGCCATGTAGCGCAGCCCGGGGATCGCCTCGATCATGGCGTCGCCGACGCCCCGGTCCACCGCGAAGTTGTCCTTGCCGCCCAGCCAGTAGTCGTAGATGCGGGCGGAATGAGGCACGTTGATGTTGACGCCCGGCGGCGCGACCTCATTGCCCTTGACCACAAGCTGCCCCCGCGAAGGATTCGATGTTCATCAGTGCCGCAAGGGTAGCGACCGATCCGTGAATCTTCACATCGAGTGCAACTACGCAGCGCTCATGCCGCCGACGCCCGCCCACGCCGGGTGCGCGACCACACCACCCGGTCGCGTCCGCCGTGCTTCGCGGCGTACAGATGCCTGTCCGCAATTGACAAAAGCGCCGGTTGGGTCGCCTTGGCGGCGTCGGCGACGCCGGCGACCCCGACGCTCACCGTGACCGGAACGCCCGCGGTGAGTGCTTCCCAGGAAAAGCTCTTGATCGTACGGCGAATCGCGTCGATTTCCTCGACGGCCTGCTCGACCGGGGTCTCGGGCAGAACCATCAGGAACTCCTCGCCGCCGAGCCGGACCACGAACCCGCGCGGCGCCACCGCGGCCAGCCCGGTCTCGAGCAGCTTGGCCGCCTGCACGAGCACGCGGTCGCCCACGTCGTGCGAGAGCTCGTCGTTGATCCGCTTGAAGTGGTCGAGGTCGACGATCGCCACGGTCAGCTCGGGGTCGGTCGCGATCATGCCGGGCAGCTGCTCGTTGAGGTACCGCCGGTTTCGCAGCCCGGTCAGCGGGTCGCGGCGGGCCTGCTCGCGGAACCGCTCGGCCTCCTGCCGCGCCTCCTCGGTCTCGAACATCACCTGACGGGTGCGCGCCTGCGCCTCCCGCTGGAGCGAATGCTGCTGGGTGTAGGCGGCGAAGAAGTCCTTGTGCGCGGCGTACGCCTCGGCGAACTCGCCCCGGGCCGCGTGCAGCTCGGCCTGCTCCTGATGCACCCGCACCAGGACGTGGCCGAGCTCGCGCTCGACGCAGAGCCGGCGGGACGCGTCGAGGCTGCGCTGGGCCCGCGCGTACGCCCCGAGGCAGCGCTGCGCCCGGGAGAGGGTCAGAAAATATTCGGCCAGCGCGTCGGCGTCATCCTGGCTGCCGTCGTTGTGCTGGTCGATGCAGGCGAGCAGGGTCTTTTCCGCCTCGGCATGCTGCCCGTTCTCGATCTGGATGGCGCCGATGGTGTCGAGCAGCGAGGCGTCCAGCTCGAACCCGAAGGTCTTCGCGACGTCCTGCAGCTGCCCGGCGACCTGCTGCGCCCGATCGTGGTGGCCGGCGGCGTACTCGGCGTACGCGAAGTTGTTGAGCACCGCGAGCAGCAGGTCGGGCCGCCCGAGCCGGGAGGACAGCTCGGCGGCCTGCCGGTAGCGCAGCCGCGCCGCCTCCATCGTCCCGCTCAGGCTCAGCGCGTCGCCCAGCTTGACCCGATGCCAGATGCGCATGTGATCGGTCGCGGTCTCGTCGAGCAGCTCGACGCTGAGCACGGCGTGCTCGAGGCACTGCGCCGCGTCCCCGAGGAGGCGGTGGATGTTCGACCAGACCAGGTGGGTGCGCGCGGTGAGCTGCCGGGCGTCGTGCTCGACCGCCCACTGGTGCACCTTCCAGATGCGCCGGGCCGCGCCGGCCACGTCGCCCGCGCGCATGTGCAGGTTGGCCTGGCTGAGCCGGGCCCGGGCAACGAGCAGCTCATCGCCGAGCGCAAGCGCCAGCCGCTCGATTAGAACGGCCCGCTCGAGCATCGCGGCGGCATCCCAGTTGATCTCGTCCTCGAGCTCGAGCAGGGCTGCCGATAATCGCTCGCCGTCCAACCCGTCCCACCCCTCCCACAGCACTGCGTGCTTTCAAAGGCTAGCTCTGGGTAAGCGGAAGATCCGAAGCCCACCCGCGTGATCCATCTCGCCCCCGGTAAAGCTCCGAAGAGCGAGGGGCCGCGCGCTGAGGCCCACCCCCGTTTGGGTGGGCCTCAGACAAGCAGCCGGGTGTGACATTTCCGGGCCGCTGTCCACAGCGCGGGTCAGCGGGTCAGTCCCTCGGCCGCCAGCGGGACCGCCAACTCGCCGGCGGAGTTCCCGGCCGCGGGACCGACGGCCGCGGAGGCGAGAGCTGCGGGCGCGGGGGCCGCGGAGGTCTCGGCTGCCGGCGTGGAGAGGTCGACCGTCGAGCGCAGGGCGGTGGGCTTCATCAGCAGCGCCGCGATCACGCCGACCACCGCGATGGCCGCGGAGATCAGGAAGATGTGGCCGGTGGCGTCGCCGTACGCGACGCGGACCAGGTGCTGGACCGCCTCGGGGAGGACCGACAGGTTCAGTGAGCTGGACGCCGCCGCGTCGCCGCCGGCCGGCATGCCGGCCGCGGCCAGCTCGTGGGTCAGGTTGTCGGTGACCCGGTGGGCCAGCACGGCGCCGAGCACCGAGACGCCGATCGTGCCGCCCAGCGAGCGGAAGAACGCCACCGTCGACGACGCCGCGCCGATGTCTTTCAGCGAGACCGTGTTCTGCACCGAGAGGACCAGGTTCTGCATCGACATGCCGACACCGATGCCGACCAGGGCCATGGCCCCGCCCACGTACCAGAGGCTGGTGTCGTGGTCGAGCATCGAGAGCCCGGCGAAGCCGCCGACCAGGATCAGGGTGCCCGCGACGATGTACGGCTTGATCCGCCCGCTCTTGCTGATCAGGCGTCCGGCGACCGTCGACGAGACCAGCACGCCGGCCATCATCGGGATCGTCAGCAGGCCGGCCTCGGTGGGGCTGTAGCCGCGCCCGATCTGGAAGTACTGGCCGAGGAAGACCGCGCCGCCGAACATCGCCATGCCGACCGCGAGGCTCGCCACGATCGCGAGGGCGGTGCCGCGCTGCTTGACGATCTGCAGCGGGACCACCGGCTCGGCGACCCGGGTCTCGACCCAGACGGCAAGGGCAAGGACCAAAAGACCAAGACCGACCATCGCGTACGTCTGCCAGGAGAGCCACGCGAACGAGCTGTTCACGAACGACACCCAGACCAGCAGGGTGCTGACGCCGATCGCGATCAGCGTGGCGCCGACGTAGTCGACCTTGACGTTGTCCCGCTTGACGACCGCGAGGTTGAGCGTCTTCTGCAGCACGACCAGGGCGATCACCGCGATCGGCGCGCCGATGAAGAAGCACCAGCGCCAGCCGAGCCACGCGGTGTCGACGATGAGGCCGCCGAGCAGCGGGCCGCCGACGGTGGCGACGGCCATCACGCCGCCGAGGTAGCCGTTGTACTTGCCGCGCTCCCGCGGCGGGATCATCGCGGCGATCGCGACCTGGACGAGCGCCTGCACGCCGCCCATGCCGAGGCCCTGGAAGGCGCGGGCCGCGATGAGCTCGCCGGCGGTCTGGCTGAAGCCGGCGATGATCGAGCCGAGCACGAACACCACGATCGAGATCTGGACGAGCAGTTTCTTGCTGTACAGGTCGGCGAGCTTGCCCCAGATCGGGGTGGACGCGGTGGCGGTGAGCAGGCTGGCCGTGACCACCCAGGTGTACTGGGTCTGCGACCCGTCGAGCGCCCCGATGATCTTCGGCAGCGCGGTGGAGACGATGGTCGACGAGGCCATCGCGACGAAGAGCACCAGCAGGAGGCCGGACAGGGCCTCCATGATCTGGCGGTGGTTCATGGGTTTCGCGCTCATCGCGCCGGACCTCCTCGATGTGGTTGCCACATACAACCATCGGCCAAGCTTGCGCATTGCGCAATCTTTCGCATTGAGAAGCAAGTCACAGGCCGGTACGCTCAAGTCATGAGCACGACGGCGGAGCCGGGCCTCCGGGAGCGCAAGAAGGCGGCGACCCGGCAGGCCCTGCACGATGCGGCGGTCCAGCTGGCTACCGAGCACGGCCTCGACCGGATCACCGTCGAGGCGATCGCCGACGAGGCCGGCGTCTCCCGGCGTACGTTCTCCAACTACTTCGGGAGCAAAGAGGAAGCGCTGATGTACGGCGACTTCCGGCGTATCCAGGGTTTGCTCGAGTCGGTGCGGGCCCGCCCGTCCGACGAGTCGCCCTGGTCGGCCCTCACCGCGGCGGCGGCTTCCTTCAACCGGGAGGTGGGCGAGCTCGACCCGGAGCTCGTGGCCCAGGGCCGTCTGCTGCGCACCCATCCCACGCTGATCGCCGCCCAGGTGCAGACCTTCGCCGGGGTCGAGCGCGAGCTGGCCGCCGAGATCACGGCCCGCCTCCGCGAGGACGATCCGCGGGGGATCCGCGCGCGGATGACCGCGGCCACCTTCCTGGTCGCGCTGCGCGTCTCGCTCAACATGTGGCTGGACGCGCCGGCCGGCACCAAGCTCTGGGACATCGCCGAGGAGGCGCTCGCCAACGCGGGCCGAGGCTTCGAGTAAAAGAAGACGCGCGACTCCGGGTGGGGGCCCGGAGCCGCGCGCTTCCTACCTTTTGGGGATGAGAGCAAAGCCCTGACTAGCCGGTGAAGCCGGCGAAGATCTTGCTGAACTCGAACGGCGCCTGCGTGACGTTGGTGCACTGGAAGAGCGCGCCCGAGCAGGCGTTCTTGTCGCGGTTCAGCTCCCAGAACGAGACGAACCCGATGTGATTGGCGTTCGCGAAGGCGACCAGGTCCTTGGCGTCGCTCTGGGTGAACTTCCCCTGATCGTCGTTGACGCCCAGCATCGGGGTCACGCCGACCATCTTGAACGCGGCCGCGTCGCTGTTGCCGTACACGGACCGGATCTGGTCCTTGGTGCTCTTGACCGCCTGAATCGCGAGGTCGCCGTAGTCCTGGCCGGCGCGTCCGTAGTCCATCGCCATGATGTTGACGAGGTCGAGGTCGACGCCCGCGTTCTTGGCCGACTTGACCACGTTCACGCCGTCCGCGGTGAGGCCCTCCGGCAGCACCGGCAGCGTCAGCGAGATCTTCAGGCCGGGATTGGCCTTCTGCAGGGCGGCCAGCGCGGTGGAGCGGCGGGCGATCGTGGTCGGGTCGGCCACGGCCGCGCCCTCGATGTCCAGGTCGATGTACTTGAGGTTGTAGGCCGAGACGACCGCCTGGTACTCGGCCTGCAGCGCCGTGACGCTGGTGCAGGCCTGGGCGAGCTCGATGCCGGTCGCGCCGCCGAAGGACACCTTCACGTCACCGCCGGCCGCGCGCACCGCCGCGATCTGGTCGGCGAACTGCTTCTGCCGCGGGTCGAAGGCGTTGAACCAGCTCGCCTTGCAGCCCGCGCTGGTCACGAAGGCCAGGCTGAAGGACTTCAGGTTCCCGCTGCTGCCCAGCTGGGCCAGCGTGGTCGAGCCATTCGAGAGCAGACCCATGTCGACGTACGGGGCGACGAGCACGTTCCCGCCGCTCGGGGCGGAGGTGGCCGGCGGCGCGGTGGTGGGCGCCGTCGTCGGCTTCGTGGTCGGTGCGGTCGTCGTCGGCTTCGTGGTGGGCGCGGTCGTCGGCTTGGTGGTGGGCGCCGTGGTCGGCTTGGTGGTCGGAGCGGTGGTCGCCGTGCCGCCCGCGCAGGACGCGCCGTTGATCGTGCAGCTGGTCGGCGCTCCGCTCCCGGCCACGACGAACCCGAACTCGGCGCTGCCGCCGGCCGGGATCGTGGTGGACCAGCTCGGGTTCTTCGCCGTCGATACCCCGCCCGAGGTGGTGACCGTGGCGTCCCAGAAGCTGCCGAGCTTCGCGGTCGACGGCAGCCCGAAGACCAGCTGCCAGCCGTTCACCGCCGTGCCGGTGCCGTTGGTGATCGTGTACTTCGCCTGATAGCCCGTGCCCCAGTCGCTGTCCTTGCTGAAGGTGGCGGTGAGGACGCCCGCGGCCTTGGTGGTCGGGGTGGTGGCCGCGACGGCCGCGCCGACGCCACCGGCCACGGCGAGGACGGCCGCCGAAGCGTAGATGGCGAGACGCAGACGGCTGCGTTGCATGGGATGACTCCGATCGCAGGGGTTGACGACGGGAGTCGATTCTTGGCCGGTAGGCGTGAAGACGACCTTGTACCAGCCTTAAACAACCTTAAAAGTCTTACCGACGGGCGAGGCCGTCCAGAAGCAGCACGAGCTGGCGTTTCCACGCGTCCGGCTCGAGCGACGCGCGCACCACGCCCGCGTTGGCCCGCATCAGGATGCTGAGGTCGCGCCGGGTGAAGTCGGCCCGCAGCGCGCCGGACTGCTGGGCCCGGACGATGACCTCGCTGGCGCCGCGCTGGGCGGCCGCGCGCAGTGCCGAGAGCCGCTCGTCGTCGTCGAAGGTGGTCGAGACCAGCAGCTCGGAGAGGCCCCGGTCGGTGGCCTGCAGCTCGAAGAGGCGGGTGAGGTAACCGACGAACGCGGCCCACGGGTCGGGCTCGTGCAGGGCGAGCTCGGCCAGCTCCACGTACTCGGTCATCTGGCCGGCGAAGACCTCGGCGATCAGGTCGCGGCGGGTCGGGAAGCGGCGGTACAGGGTCGCGTTGCCGACGCCGGCCCGCCGGGCGATCTCGTCGAGCGACGCGTCCAGCCCGTGCTCGCCGAAGATCTCCCGCGCCGCGGCGAGAAGCGCGGTGCGGTTGCGCTCCGCGTCCGCGCGCAGTCGATTGGCCATGGAGGACAGGGTACGACGAGACCGGGGAACCATCCCCGGTTGGTGCTAGGTTGCGCACATGCAGACCACGACTGTGCAGGTGCCGACCGCCGACGGCACGGCGGAAGCGTACCTGGTGAAGCCGGACGGAGACGGCCCGTTCCCCGGCGTGTTGATGTTCATGGACGCGTTCGGCCTGCGGCCGCGGCTGGCCGAGATGGCCCAGCGGATCGCCGAGCGCGGGTACGCCGTGCTGGTGCCCAACCTCTTCTACCGCAGCGCGAGCGGGCCGCTGGTCACCGCGCAGGAGCTGAGCGACCCCGAGAAGCGCGGCGCCGCCTTCGGCCGGCTCGGGCCGATGATGCAGCAGCTCACGCCCGCGCGGATCGCCGCCGACACCGGCTCGTACCTCGACTTCTTCGGCGCGCAGCCGGGCGTCGCCGCCGGGCCGGTCGTGGTCATCGGGTACTGCATGGGCGGGCGCAACGCGCTGCGGGCCATCGAGGCGCACCCCGATCGGATCAAGGCGCTCGGCAGCTTCCACGCCGGCGGCGTCGTCACCGATGGGCCGGACAGCGCGCACCTGGCGGTCGGCAACATCACCGGCGAGGCGTATTTCGCCCACGCCGACAACGACCGCTCGATGACCGCCGACCAGATCAAGACGCTCGAGTCGGCCCTCGAGGACGCGGGCGTCACCTACACCTCGGAGCTTTACGAGGGCGCACCGCACGGATTCACGATGAGCGACACCGCGTCCTACGACGCGGGGGCCGAGGAGCGGCACTGGGTCAACCTCTTCGCCCTGCTGCACCGCAACCTGCCGGTCAGCTGACGCAGAACTCGTTGCCCTCGATGTCGGTCAGGGTGTGCCACGAATGCGGGCCCTGCGACTGCGAATAGAGGAAGGTGGCGCCGCGCGCGACCAGGGCGTCGCGCACGGCGTCGCGCCGCTCGTCACCCACCCAGAAGTCGAGGTGCACGCGGTTTTTCACCGTCTTGGCCTCGGGCACCTGCTGGAAGAGCACGCGGCGCGGCTTGCCGCTCGAGTAGGCCTCGGGGTGGCGGATCGCCGCCCCGGTGCGCCACACCAGCTTGCCCTGGTGGGTGGCCGTCTCGTCGTCGGTCGCGAAGCCGCGGGCCACCATGTCCTTGATGAAGGCCTCGTCCTGCTCCTCGACCGGCCACTCGAGCGTCTCGGCCCACCAGTCGGCGAGGGTGTGCGGGTTGACGCTGTCGACGACTACCTGGAAGTCATATGCCATGTCCCGCACGCTATCCGCGGGGTACGACAGTTTTCAGGGCCTGTGTCGAAGTAGGAGACGGGCTGCGGCGTGGCCCAGCCGCCGCCTGGCCGCACGCCGCGAACACCCGAATACAACCCCGGTATTCGGGCGCCCGCGTCGCACGCCCAGACGACACCTGGACCTCGCCTCGCTCCGGCCCCTACTTCGACACAGGCCCTAGTTGTCGTACAGGCCGGGGAAGTAGCGGTCGGTCAGCGTCACGTCGTACACCTGCCGCACCTCGGTGATCCGCCCGCCCGCGACGGCCAGGAACTCCACCATCCGCGCGGTGCCGAACGGCGCGACCATGTCGTAGACGAGCGTCGCCCCGTCCTCGGCGAGCGTCTCGCCGGCCACCGTGACCTTGTCGGCGAACGCCGCGATCCGGTGCTGCACCTGCAGGAGCTCCTCGTCGTCGACCGGCGCGTCCAGGTTCCACTCCACCTCGACGTCGGGCGCGAGCAGCTTGCGGACCGCGGCGCTGTCGTCGTTGATCCACGACCGGGTCCAGAATCCGATGACGTCCATCTGGTTGTCTCCTAGAAGCGGGCGACGCCGGCTTCGGGCCGGGCGGGCATCGGGTCGGGGAACTGGCCGTGGCCGAGCAGGGCCGCGGTGGCTTGCGCGATGCGGGCGGCGGCCAGGCCATCGCCGTACGGGGTACCGGCCGCGCCCAGCGAGTCGCGGCGTACCCGGCTCTCCAGCAGCTCGGCCATCGCCGCCACGATCTCGCCGGCCTCGGAGTCGACCAGCCGGGCGCTGCCGGCGTGGATCGCCTCGGTCAGCCCGCCGCCCTCGCCCGGCACCAGCAACGCCGTCCCGGCGGCGAGCGCCTCCTCGGCCAGGTCCACGTCGTCGGTGACCACCACGTCGGCCACCGCGATCAGGCGGGACCGCTCCGGGTACGGCATCGGCAGCCCGCCGATCACGTCGACGTCGTGGTACTGGGCGGCGACGGCGAGCATGGCCGCCCGTACCGGCTCGTCCAGCGCGGCGCTCGCGCCGGCCACGACGACCCGGTTGGCGCGGCGCTTGGCGGGCCGCTTCGTGCGCGCGGCCATCAGCCGGGCCGCCTCGACCGCGGTGCCGCCGGTGAGCAGCACGTCACCGGGGACGACCCGCTCGTCGAGCAGGTTCATCGCGGCGAGCGGCGCGGCGGCCAGGTGCACGGTCGCGACCTGGGCGAGCAGGCGACGGTCGGCGTCGGCGTCGTCGGCGACGAGCGAGCCGGAGCGTCGTCCCGCGTCCATGTGCATGACCGGCACGCGACGCCAGTACGCGCCCAGCGCCGCGCCGAGGTTCTCGCCGCGGACGACCACCGAGGCCGGGGTGCGCACGGCCCACAGCTGGTCGTACCGGCGGATCGCCGCCGCGTGGTCGGCCGAGGCCGGAAGGGTGACGTCGGCGGCCAGCCCGCAGGCGATCCAGGTGCGCGCCACGGCGGTCGGCTCGGCGCCGGCGGCGATCAGCACCGGGGCGACCAGGCCCTGCTCACGCATGGCGATGGCGACCGGGGCGAGCCGGAGCGCCTCGGCGCGCGTGCCACCGGCGAGGTGGACTTCGGGCAGCGTCATGTCTTCTCCGGACTGCGGGGGTCAGCGACTCGTTGGACGCTATGCAGTTACGGAGTGTGAGACAAGCCGTCGCCACTCATTGTGGCCGAACGGCCCAACCCAGACATCCCAGACCCGGTATTACCGCCGTAAACTTCCCGAAGCGTGGCTACGCACTGCAATGTCTGGCCGCGAACGAATGGTGACTCAGAGTGTTAGTCGCGGGGTGTGTTGTTGAGCAGCGAGGGGTCGTCGCGCAGCAGGGCGGCGAGCCGCCGGGCCGCCAGCTCGGTCTCCTCGGGGCGCTCGACCTGCAGTGGGATCGGCTTGGGCAGCGGGCTCGGCATGGCGCCGCCACGCTGCGGAGCCATCCGCTCGTGGGCCGCCGGCTCGGCGGGCACACGGTACTGGTCGGCGTGGATGCGGTGCGTCTGCTCCGGCCCGAGGGTCTGCGGCGGCACGGGCGGCGGCGGGGTGGCCGCGAACGGGTGCGGCGGATAGGCCGTCGGAGCCGGGCCACCGGACATCGGAGGACCGCCGGAGAGGGGGCCACCGGAGACGGGGCCACCTGGGACCGGGCCGCCCGGGCCCGGGCCACTTGGGACCGGGCCGCCGGGGGTCTGGCCGCCCGGGCCGGCGTCGCGCGAGGCCATGCCCAGGTCGCGCATGCGGGCGCCCAGGTCACGGGAGGTCTCGCCGGGGTCGTGCGACGGGTAGCGCGGGTCGGCGGCCGGCGGCGGGGAGTCGAACGACCCGTAGCGGCGCTCGGCCGTGTCGGAGTCGGCGTAGTACCCGTCGTGGGCGCCCGCGTCCGCGTACCCGTAATGAGCCGGACCGTAGCGATCCTGGTCGTCGTAGCTCATGCGGCGCGTCTCGCCGGCCGGCGAGACGGGCGGCGGCTGGTACAGATCCTCGACCTGCGGCTCGTCGAGATCCATGTCGACTATGTCGGCGTGCCGGGGGGCGGGGGCCGCCGGCTCGGGCGGCACCGGCGTGTCGGCGGAGACCTGCACCTGACCCTCGGCGAAGAAGAAGTGCAGCAGGACCGGATCGCCCGAGCCCTCCGCGCCGACGGTCACGCCCAGCTCCGGATGGCGTGCCACGACCCCAGCGATCGCCTCGACCAGCTCCGTCACAGCGGGTGAGGTCCCGGTGGCCTCACTCGCGGCGCGCCTGCGCAGCTCATCACGGCGCGCGAGCTTGTCGAGCGCGTCGTCCAGTCCGCCTCGCACGTCACCGTCCTTCCTCTACGGGTGGTTCGCATCCACTCTGCCCGCTGGAAGGCCTATTTGAAAACCTCGATCTGCGCGACGCCGCGCACACCCTACGTGGATTTGGCCCGGATCGCCTTGTCGAGAGCCTGGTCGAGCACCACGAGCAGGGCATCTCTGACCGAGGCGCGGAACCGCGCGTCGAACGAGAGAACGGGCACATCGTCACGCACAGCGAGCGCCCAGCGGACCTCCTCGAGGTTGTAGTTCATCTGCCCGTTGAACGTGTTGACGCCGACCACGAACGGCAGGCCGGCCCGCTCGAAGTAGTCCACGGCGGGGTAGCAGTCGTCGATCCGAGCCGTGTCCACCACTACCAACGCGCCCAGAGCGCCCTTGATCAGGTCGTCCCACATGAACGCGAAGCGCGACTGACCCGGCGTGCCGAAGATGTAGAGCTTCAGCGTCTGGTCGATGGTGAGGACGCCGAAGTCCATCGCGATGGTCGTGGTCGTCTTCATGGTCGCCTGGCCGGGATCGTCGATTCCGACCGACTCCGAGGTCATCTCCGCCTCGGTGGTGAGCGGGGAGATCTCCGAGATGGCGCCCACGGTTGTCGTCTTTCCGACACCGAAGCCACCGGCCACGATGATCTTTACCGGGACCGGCGCCTTCTTCGGCTTGCCGCCGCTACCCACTCGGGCGGTGCCGACGTAGTGGTCAGGTGATTGCTCGAAGTCCACGGATCACTCGCATGATGGTTTCGGGGTCGGGGGTCTCGTTGTCCAGCACGTGGACGTCCAGCTGGCCCGCGGCGCGCAGGTCGCCGACGAGGATCCGGGTGACGCCGAGGTGCAGGCGCAGCCGGGCGGAGATCTCCGCCACGGACAGTGGTTCGCCGCAGAGCGCAACGATGGCGCGCATCTCCGGCGAGAGCCGCATGGGCATCGCGGCGTGGTTGACGGTCACCTGGGTTTCCATCCCGATGTCGGGATCGGCGCCGTCGGTGCGTCCGGACGTGATGACGAACGGGCGCAGTGTCGTGGCCGTGTCGTCGGCCGGCGGTTCACCCAGGGATGTCGGGCGGTAGCCGCCGGCCGGCGGAAGGCCAGACTGCAGGAAGGGCCGGACACTCGGGCGAGCCGGGTGGGCCGGGTCGTCAGGGTCCGGATAGGTCATTGCTGGACGGCGTTCTTCAATTCCGCGATCAAACGCGGGCTCAGGGCGCCGCCGGCGCGGGTGGCGAACAGCGTCATCTCGTACGCGAGGGTGCCCAGGTTGGCCGAGCGGTCCGCGATGACGCCGAGCACCGAGCCCGCGCTGATGGCGGTGACCAGCAGGTAGCCGTCCGCCATGTCGATGATGACCCGGTTCAGCGCGCCCAGCCGGTACCAGCTGGCGGCGCCGCCGGCGAGGCTGGTCAGACCGGAGACGACCGCGGCGAGCCGCTCCGCGTTCGGCCGGTCCTTGATCGCGGACATCGCCATCAGCAGGCCGTCGGAGGAGACGGCGATTGCCTCGATCACGCCTGCGGTGCCGGAGGTGAACGAGTCCAGGAGCCAGTTGAAGGTCTTCGCCTCGGCACTTAGCTGGGCCTGGCCGTAGCCGTTGCCGGTTTCCGTGGAGTAGGGGCTAGTCATCGCGGTTGTCCCTCGGGTTGTGGCTGAGTTTCGTTCAGTGCGAGTGCGACTCCGTACTCGAACTGTTCCATCAGTGCTCGTGCGGCATCCGGATCTAGCGGAGGCGCCGGAGCGGGCGGGGGCGGGGTGTTTTGCACGTCCCGCGGCAGAGTGGCACCCGGAACCCGGCGGGCGAGGGGTGCGTGACCGGCCGACGGCGGGGCCGTCATCTCGGTCTCGGCGACGTCCCACTGGGCACGGCTGACGCCGGCCTCGAAGGCGTCGAACGCGGCGCGCGCGGCGGCCGCGTCGTCCTGCGACGGTGCGGCGATCGTCGGCCGGCTGGCCGGCTCCTCCGGCAGCTGGCTGCCGGGCACCCGGCGGCGGAGCGGTCCGCCACCCGTCGTTCCCCGCTCGGGAGCCACCGTCGGCTGGGCCTGGGCGTAGGGGTCCGGCTGGGCGTACGGGCCCGGCTGCGCGTAGGGGTCCGGCTGCGCCGGGGTCTCCGGGTACGCGGGCTGGGCGTATGCCTGCGGCACCGGCGCGCCGTACCGGGGGTCCTCGTCGGTGCGCTGGTGCGGGATGGCCGGTGCCTCCGGGTGCGGAGAGTTCCAGGTCGGCTGGGGCGCCTCGATCGGCTGCTGGTTCCAGGCCGACGGACCGGCCGCGGGCAGCTCCGGCAGCGAGGCCGGCACCCGGCCGGCGACCGGCGCGCCCAGGTCGTACCCGGGCTGCGGCGCCACCGGCGGCTCGTAGTACTGCGCGGACTGCTGCTGGTACGGCTGCGCGGGCTGCTGGTACGGCTGCTGATAAGGCTGGGCCGGCTGCTGGTACGGCTGCGACGGCTGCTGGTAGACCTGCGCCGGGGCCCACACCGGCTCCGCCTCGTACACCGGCTCGGCCTCGACCGGCGCCGCCGGCAGTGCCTCGACCACCGGCGCCGTGAGGGCCGGGCCCGCGTCGGCGCGCGGGGCCGCGAAGGCGTTCCACGACCCGCCGGACTCGAGGGTGCGGGTGGCCCGCTCCAGCACGTTGGCGTCGAACGGCAGCTGGCTGCCGGGCACCGAGGCGCGGGCCGCGGAACCGGCGATCACCTGGGCGAACTCGGCCGTGTGGTACGCCGGCGGGAGGGACGGCCCACCCGCGAACGCCGGCATCGGCGCACCCATCGTGCTGCTGGGCACCCGGGAGATCAGGTGCGCCGGGGTCAGGTCGACCCAGACCGAGACGCCGCCGCCGGGGGTGTCGGTCAGCGTGACCTCGATGCCGTGCCGGCGGGCGAGGCGGCCGACCACGAACAGGCCGAGCACCTCGGTGGGCACCAGGTCGAGGCGCTCACGGCGGGTGAGCCGGGCGTTCTCCTCGGCCATCCGCTCGGGCGTCATGCCGAGGCCGTTGTCGATGATCGCCAGGCGGGCGCCGCCGCGCAGCTCGGTCGCCGTGATCAGCACCCGGGTGTGCGGCGGGGAGAACGCGGTGGCGTTCTCCATGAGCTCGGCGAGCAGCAGGGTCAGGTCGGCGAGGACGGCCGGCACGACCACGATGTCCTCGGGGACCTCGACGTCCACCCGGGTGTAGTCCTCGATCTCACCGAGGGCCAGGCGGACGACGTCGGACAGCGACAGCGGCGCCATGTGCTCGTTCGCGCCGGCCCCACCGGAGAGCACGACCAGCGAGGACGCGTTCCGGCCCAGACGGGACGACATGTGGTCGAGCCGGTAGAGCTCGCGGAGCCGATCGCTGTCGGTCTCCTTGCGCTCCAGGTTGTCGATCAGGGCGAGCTGGCGGCCGACCAGGTTCTGCGTACGACGCCCGACGTGGCCGAACATCTGGGCCACGTTGCGCCGGCCGAGCACCTGGCGTTCCACCAGCCGCACGGCGGTGGTCTGCACCCGGTCGAACGCGCGGGCCAGGTCGCCGATCTCGTCCTGGGCCTCGACGTCGACCGGGTCGAGGCGGATCGGGCGTACCGTCTCCGCCTCGTCGTCGGCGACGCGTTCGAGCTCGGCCTCGGCGGCGCGGGCGATCCGGTCGGCCGAGACGGTCAGGCGGCGCAGCGGCCGGGCGACCGCGCGGGCCATGAAGATGCTCAGCGAGACCACCAGGAGCAGCAGGAGCAGCGAACCGCCACCGATGAGGAAGGCGTCGCGGAGTGCCGTGTCCCGGTTGTTGGTCACGATCAGGTCCACGTCCGCGGCGACCCGCTTCTCCACGAAGCCACCGAGGACGAGCACTGAGCGCAGTGACGGGAACAGCGTCTTGATGTTCAGCGAGTTGACCGCCGTGCCCGGGTCGATGGCGGCCTGGGTGAGGAAGTCGGCGCCGACCCGGGACGAGAACGCGTCCTGGGCGCCGAGGTACAGCTTGTACTGTGCGTCGGTGAAGAACGCCTGCGCGTTCAGGATCACCTGTTGCAGCTGCACCAGCGTCGAGTAGAAGAGGCTGATGAAGCCGGGCTGCTTGGTGATCGTCGCGGCCACCAGGTACGCGGACGCCTGACTGATCATGTCGTCGGAGCGCAGCGACTGCTCGAGCGCGAAGACCTGCTTGCCGACGCCCGTGGTCAGGTCGGCGCTCGAGGAGAGCGCGAGCCCGTTGATGAGCGGCGTGATCACGTTGGTGAACTCGGTGACCAGCACATCCGGGCGGATCGCGCCCGGGTTGAGCACGTTCTGCCGGGTGTTCTCGAGCCGGGACGCGCCGCGGACGGCCTTGCGCAGCTCCTTGCTGATCGGCTGATCGCCGCCGTCCTCGATGCGGGCGACCGCGTCGGTGGCCTTGGCGCTCTGCACGACGAGCTCGGGCTGCTGGATGAGACCGAACATGAAGCCGATCGAGAGCAGGCGCTCCTCCTGGAGCTCCTGGATCGCGGTGCTGACGCGGGTGGCGAGCTGGACGGTGTCCGAGGTCTTCTGCGCGTCCTGGGCGTCACTGATACGCGTGACGATGATGGGCACGCTCAGCGCCACGACGCCGAGCAGGGGAACGAGTACGAGCAGGGCGAGCTTGCCCAGAATGCGGAACTTACCGAAGAGCACCGGACCGCTCCCGCCGTGTCGGGTCGTTGTCGCCGTAGGCCGGGGCGATGTCGTACGGCCCGCCGTACGCGGCCGGGGCCGGGGACCGGCTGGCCGGGATGTCCCGGGTGGACTCGCCGATGCCGGGCGCGGCCGGCACGTTGTCGCGCCGGCGGCCGAGGGCCGGCCAGATCAGGGCGCCGAGCACCAGCAGGATCGCGAGCAGGCCCATGACGACCGCCTCGGCCCGCCGATAGGAAAGTGTGCTCGACCTGTCCTCGAGCAGCTTCGCCATCTCCTTGAGCGTGACGCCCGCCAGCGCGTTCAGCGCGGTCTGCAGGGCGGTCTGCGCAGTGGACATGGTGGCCACGTTCGGGGAACCGCCCGGGTTGGCGCCACGGGTCATCGACTCGACGCCGCGGCGGAACGAGTCGAGCGTGGTGACCAGCGAGCCGCTCAGCGTCGGGCTCTTGGTGTTGTCGACGGCGGCCTGCAGGCTCTCGGTCAGGGAGTTCACCGAGTCCTGCACGGCGAGCACCTCCTGACCGAACTGCACCGCGACGGTGCCCTTGGTCTTGGCGGGCGCGGTCTGCAGGATGTTCGCCAGGTCGCCCATCCGGCTCACCCGCACGACCGTGGCCGGCATGTCGACCGCCACCGCCTGCTGCAGGTTGGAGATGTCGCTGTCCGGGTCGCGGTTAAGCTCGGAGTTGCGCCGGACCGCGCCGTAGAGGGCGAGCGCCAGGTCGGAGACCTCGATGTGCGCCTGCAGCACCGCGAGGGAGCCGCCGGTCGCCTTGGGCAGCTTGGCGATCTTCGTGTTGAGATCGGCCCAGCGCTCCTTGGTCTTGAGATCGTCGCCGAGGCTGGCATCGGCGGCCGCGACCTTGGCGACTGCGGCGTTGAGCGAGTCGGGCGGCGCGGACACGCCCTGCACGGCCGAGGACTGGGCCTCGGCGAGGGCGCTGATCAGCGGAGTGAGGGCGGTGATGTACTCGATGCCCTTCTTCTCCAGGTCTGTCTGCGCCCGCTGATGCGAGTTCTCCTGCCAAACTCGTCCGAACAGGACCGCGCTCGGCACAAGCACCAAAACCGTCAGAATCACCGCGAGAGCGGAGCGTAAACGGGTTCGCCGGCTGTTCATTGCTTTCGTCCTCCGCCATGCAACACGCGATGAGCCGTTGGTGACGGCTACTGTCCGTAGCCGGTTGGGCGCACGGATCCGGGCCAATCTATCCGAGAAATCCTCGGGAAGCCCCTTTCCAAGGGGCAGAATTCTCTCGGCTGATCGGGGGATGCCACCGGGCCCCGCGGAGCGTTGTCGGCGCGCGTTTCGAACTCGTTATGTCGGCCCGAAGTCGCAGCGCACAGCGCCTGTGGAGTCGGTTGGCCACCGCGGAGATGGTAACGGCAGGGCGGGCCTTGAGAAAGATACAAGATTCGCAATAGGTAACGATTATGCTTCGAAGGCCTATTGACGCTGCGTAGTCGTACGATTGCTCAATGGAATGGAAATTGCACTGCGTAATGACGGGCGTTGCGCAAAACGGGCTTTTCCCCGGTTTTCACCGAGGAAAAGCCCGAAGCGGTCACAGTCGGGCGAGGGCCTTGCGCAGCGGGTCCAGACCGAGCGAGCCCAGGTTGAGGGCGTCGCGGTGGAAGGCTTTGAGGTCGAAATCGGCGCCCTTGCGCTGCTTCGTCTCCTCACGCGCCTGCATCCAGATCCGCTCGCCGACCTTGTACGACGGGGCCTGGCCCGGCCAGCCGAGGTACCTCTTCCACTCGAAGCGCAGCACCTCGTCGGACATCCGCACGTGGCCGCGCAGGAACTCCCAGCCCAGCTCCGGCGTCCAGCGCTCGCCGGGGTGGAAGCCGAACGGGTTGTCGCGGGGGATCTCGTACTCCAGGTGCATGCCGATGTCGACGATCACCCGGGCCGCGCGCAGCGCCTGGCCGTCGAGCATGCCGAGCCGGTCGCCCGGGTCCTCCAGGTAGCCCAGCTCGTCCATCAGCCGCTCGGCGTAGAGCGCCCAGCCCTCGCCGTGCCCCGAGCACCAGCAGAGCAGCCGCCGCCAGCGGTTGAGCAGGTCCTTGCGGAGCATGGTCTGGCTGACCTGCAGGTGATGGCCGGGCGCGCCCTCGTGGTAGACCGTCGTGACCTCGCGCCAGGTGGAGAACTCGGTGATCCCCTCGGGGACCGCCCACCACATCCGGCCGGGACGGGAGAAGTCCTCGCTCGGGCCGGTGTAGTAGATGCCGCCGTCGCTGGTCGGGGTCAGGCAGCACTCGATCTTGCGGGCCGGCGGCTCGATGTCGAAATGCGTGCCGTTCAGCTCGCTGATCGCCTTGTCGGCGAGCGCCTGCATCCAGTCGCGGAACGCCTCCTTGCCCGGGATGCGGCGGGCCGGGTCGGCGTCGAGGACGGCCACCGCCTCGTCGACCGTGGCGCCGGAGCCGGCGATCGCCGCCGAGACCACGGCCATCTCACGCTCCAGCCGGTGAAGCTCGGCGAAGCCCCAGAGGTACGTCTCGTGCAGGTCGACCTTGGCGCCCAGGAAGTACTGCGAGGCGAGCGCGTACCTCTCCTCGCCGGCCGCCTCCTTGTCGCGGCCGACCGGGGCCAGCTCGTCGCGCAGGAACGCCGCGAAGCCGGCGGTGGCCGCGGTCGCCGCCGCGGCGCCGCGCTCGAGCTCGGTGGCGAGCGCGCCGCTCGCGCCGACCCGCCCGGCCAGGCCGTGGAAGAAGTTGTCGCGCGCCGGGTCGGTCCAGGCGTCGCACTGCTCGGCGACGGCCAGCAGCTGGGGGCGGGCGCTGACCCGGCCGGCCGCCGCCTCCTCCCGCAGGGTCGTCTTGTACTGCTCTATCGCGGGGGCGAAGCCGTTGAGCCGGGCCGCGATGTTGGCGACCGCCTCCTCGCCCTCGGTGGGCATGACGTCGAAGACCCCGCGCAGGCCGTGCAGGCCGCTGGAGATCACGCTGACCGCGCTCTTGGTGTAGCCCGCGTCGTAGGTGGCGAGCTCGAGGCCGAGGCGCTCGATCATGGCGTCTTTCGCCACCTGCTCGATCTCGTGCTCGGGCTCGATCCCATCGAGGTCGTTGAGGGTGCGCCGCACGTGCTCGGCCTGGGCCGCGAAGCCCTCCGGAGAAAGGTCGTCGGTCTTGTCGTCATGCCCGGCGATGCCCACGTAGGTCGCGCCGGTCGGGCTCAGCTCGGCCCACTCGGTGACGTAACGGTCGGCCAGGTCGTCAATTCGTCCCACCCTCGCGACCATACGGGACGTCGTCCCTATTTGTGACCCGCGGTCCACTCCAGCAGGCGTTCCATGGGCCAGGTGTTGACCACCCGCTCGGCCGGCACCCCGCACAGGGCGGCCCGCTCGCAGCCGTTGCGCAGCCAGTCGAGCTGGCCCGGCGCGTGCGCGTCGGTGTCGATGCTGAACAGGCAGCCGGCCTCGACCGCGACGGTCAGCATCCGCTTGGGCGGGTCGAGCCGGTCCGGCCGTGAGTTGATCTCGATCGCCTTGCCGTGCTCGAGGCACGCCTCGATGACCTTGTCGAGCTCGAAGGTGCTCGGCGGCCGGGTGCGGCCGGCCCGGTGGCCCCGGTCGCCCTCGCCGGCCGCCGACACCTTGCGGCCGGTCATGTGGCCGAGGATGTCGAGGTGCGGGTTGGCGATCGCGTTCACCATCCGCCGGGTCATCCGGGGCGACTCGTCGCGAAGCTTGCTGTGCACGGAGCCGACCACCACGTTGAGCCGGGCCAGCAGATCGTCCTCCTGGTCGAGCGACCCGTCGTCGAGGATGTCGACCTCGATGCCGGTGAGCACCCGGAAGCCGTCGGGTAATGCGTCGTTGAGCCTGGCGACCCGGTCGAGCTGCTGGCGCAGCCGGGCCGGGGACAGGCCGTTGGCCACAGTCAGCCGCGGCGAGTGGTCGGTGAGCACGAGGTACTCGTGGCCGAGCTCGACCGCGGCGAGCGCCATCTCCTCGATCGGCGAGCCGCCGTCCGACCAGTCCGAATGGGAGTGGCAGTCACCGCGCAGCGCCTCCCGCAGCGCGGCCGCGGCGACCGGCAGGTCAGTGCCCTCGGTCGTGCGCACCCGGCGCAGGTAGACCGGCTCCTCGCCGGCCAGCGACTCGGCGATGCAGCGGGCCGTGACGTCGCCGACCCCCTGCAGCTTGGCCAGGGTGCCCGCGGCGGCCCGCTCGGCGAGTTCCTCGGCCGGGACCTTGGCGATCGCGGCGGCGGCCGAGCGGAACGCGCGCACCCGATACGTCGCCTCGTTCGCCCGCTCCAGATAGAAGGCGATGCGCCGGAGATCGTCGACCGGATCACGAGAAGCCATGACCGCTAGGTTAGGCGGTTACGCTCGGGCTCGTGCGGACGATCGACTGGGTGGACGGGGCCGTCGAGATCATCGACCAGACGGTGCTCCCCAAAGAAGTACGTGTGCTGCGCCTGCACACGGTGCCGGAGCTGGTCGCCGCGATCCAGTCGCTGGCGGTCCGGGGCGCGCCGGCGCTCGGGGTTGCGGGCGCCTTCGGCGTGGCGCTGGCCGCCCGGGTGCACGCGGACGATCCGCAGGCGCTGGCCGCCGCGGTCGCGCGGGTCGAGACCGCCCGGCCCACCGCGGTCAACCTGGCCCGGGGCGCGCGGCGGGCGGCGGCGCTGCTGCCACGCGGGCCCGAGGCGGTGCTGGCCGAGGCCTGCGCCATCCGCGACGAGGAGGCCGCGGCGTCGCGGGCGATGGCGAGCCGCGGCGCCGACCTGATCCTCGAGCTCTGCGGCAACCGCCCGCGGCTGCTCACCCACTGCAACACCGGCGGGCTGGCCGCGGTCACCCTCGGCACCGCGCTCGGCGTCGTCTTCGAGCTGCATCAGCGCGGCACGCTGGCGGGCGTGATCGCCAGCGAGACCCGGCCGCTGCTGCAGGGCGCTCGCCTCACCTCGTGGGAGCTGTCCCAGTGGGGGATCCAGCACCGGGTCGCGGTCGACTCGGCCGGCCCGTTCCTGATGGCCCGCGGCGAGGTCGACGCCGTGATCCTCGGCGCCGACCGGATCTGCGCGAACGGCGACGTGATCAACAAGATCGGCACGTACTCGCACGCGCTCGGCGCCCAGCGGGCCGGCATCCCGTTCGTCGTGGTCGCCCCCGAGTCGACTGTGGACGTCGACACGCCCAGCGGCGACGCGGTCCCGATCGAGGACCGCGGCGCCGCCGAGATCACCCCCTGGTCCGACGCGGTGAACCCGGCCTTCGATGTCACCCCGCGCGACCTGGTCACCGCGATCGTCACCGACCGGCGGGTGATCAGACCTTAGGCTTCCAGGGGCTCAACCACGGGGTCTCCGGCCAGCCCTCGGCGGCGGCCATCAACGGATACGCCGTGGCGCCGTCGACCGACTCGCGCACGATGTCGGCGTGGCCCGCGTGACGGGCCGTCTCCTCGATCAGGTGCAGCAGGATCCAGCGGATCGTCCAGTGGGTCAGGTCTTTACGGTTCCACGGCACGGAATGGTCGATCTCGATGCGGAAGTCGAGGTCGCCCAGCTCGATGACCGACTTTTCGGTCTGCTCGGCGACCCGGTCGTAGCGGGCGAACACGTCGTCGATCGACTCGCCGTCGGCCAGCTTGAAGTCGTCGGCATAGCGCTGGTAATCCACCGACTGCGGCTCGCGCCGGATCGTGGACAGCCAGTTCTCCTCGGTTGAGGCGCAGTGCTTGATGATGCCGCCGACGCTGAGCTCGCTCGCCGAGGGCGTGGCGCGCAGCTGCTCGTCGGTGAGGCCGTAGGCGGACAGCCGCACCACGTACCTCATCTGGGCGAGATAGGCGAGCAGGCCCTCCTGCTCGTTGTGCACGGGACCGACCTGACCAGGCATGTCATCTCCTTGGGCTTTTCTCGAGCCTAGGAATCAATGCGGACAGTTTCGGGCCGCATTGTCGTGACGCTGCCATGATTTTCGGCGACCGCGGTGACCCAGCCGCCGCCCCGGCCGAGGTCGAGGAGACGGTCGGCCTCGGCCGGCATCTCCTCCGGGGCGCCGCCCCGCGCGGGCCAGTGCTGCCGCAGCTCCGCGCCGATCGCCACCAGCGGGGTGAGAAAGCGGACCGGGTCGGTGGCCAGCGCCGCGTCCATCCGCTCGAGCCCGTCGAGCAGCCCGCGCAGCACGTCGCGGACGGCGGTCGCGTTGCCGCCGCACATCGCCACGATCAGCTCGGCCCGGGTGGCGGCGACCCGGGTGCCGTCCCGGAACGATCCGGCGGCCAGGGTGCCGGCCAGCGGGTTTCCCTCGAGCTGGCGGGCCAGCGCGCTGGCGAACAGGTGCGGCACGTGGCTGATCTGGGCGACGGCCCGGTCGTGCTCGGCGGCGGTGACCGGCACGACCCGCGCGCCTATCGCGGTGAACAGCGCCGCCAGCGTCAGCCAGTCGCCGAGATCGGTCTCGTGCGGCTCGAGGCAGAGCACCCACGCGCACCCCTCGAACAGCGCCGGCTCGGCCGCCGCGAATCCGGAGGTCTCCTTGCCGGCCATCGGGTGCCCGCCGACGAACCGTCGCAGGCCGTGCTTGACGGCCAGGTCGCGCACCGGTCCTTTGACCGAGGTGACGTCGGTGATCAGGCCGTCGTGACCTGCGAGCTGGGCGATCAATTCGGGCAGGACCGGCATCGGTACGGCGAGAGCGACGAGCTCCGCGTCCGCGACCGCCTCGGCGACCGACCCCCGCACTGTCCAGCCCGCGTTTTCCGCCAGGTCACGGGTCGCCGGGTCGGCGTCGTACCCGATCACCCGGTGCCCCGCCGCGGCCAGCGCTTGCAGCAGCGAGCCGCCGATGAGCCCGAGTCCGATCACCGCCACGTCCACCCCGGAACTCTCCCACACCTGCCAAGATCAGCCGTTCGGACCAGGAGGGGATCACCCGTCCCACCTGCGCATTCTGTCCGTTTTGCACCTGCCAAGCAGGCCCGCCTGGACATTACGGTTTCCTCGTGACTTACCGGGGGAAAACACTCAGCATCGGACTTTCCGCGGCGGCGCTCGCCCTCGCCGCCGCGGCCGCGCCCGCCCAGGCGCAGTCCTCGGACAGCATGCCCAGCTTCAACGGCGCGGTGCTCGCCATCGCGTACTCGGGGAATGTCGCCTTTGTCGGTGGCGATTTCACCGCCGCCATCGTCCGCGGCAAGCAGGTGGCCCGCGGCCACCTCGCGGCCGTCGACGCCCGCACCGGAAACCTGCTGCCCTGGGCGCCCGCCGCCGACGGCCGGGTCAAGGCGATCGTGGTCAGTGGAAGCTCGGTCTACCTCGCCGGCGACTTCGGCACGGTCGGCGGGCAGAAGCGGGACAGCCTAGCCCGGGTCGACGCCACCAGCGGCACGCTCTCCGCCACCTTCAAGCACGCGATCAGCGGACGGCCCTACGCGATCGCGGCCGGCGGCAACCGCCTCTACCTCGGCGGCGCGATCACCGCGGTCGACGGCCAGGCGCGCACCCGGCTGGCCGCCTTCAACCTCAGCACCGGAGCGCTCGACGCCCGCTGGCGCCCCACCGCCGACGACCAGGTAGAGACGGTCGCGACCGGCGGCGGACGGGTCTACGCCGGCGGCAAATTCCACAAGATCAACAGCATTTCCGGGTACGACCGGCTGGCCGCCCTCGACCCGGTCAGCGGCGCGATCATCACCGCCTTCAAGCCGCGGCCGCCCTTCATCACGTACGCGATCGCCGTCACCGCGGACGGCATCTACTCGGCCCACGGCGGCCAGGGTGGACGCGTCAGCGCCTACACGCCTGGCGGGACGCTGCGCTGGTCGGCGACCTTCGACGGCGACGCGCAGGCGGTCACCGTGCTCGGCGATGTGGTCTACGCCGGCGGGCACTTCGACCGGGCGTGCAGCACCGCCCGCACCGGCACCCAGGGCTTGTGCGTCGACGGCTCCGACAACCGCGTGAAGCTGGCGGCGCTCGCCGTCGGCGACGGCCACCTGCTCGACTGGACCGCCGACGCCAACGGGGTCGAAGGGGTGCTGGCCCTGGCCAGCAACGCCGCGACCGGCACGGTCGCGATGGGCGGCGCCTTCACCACCGTGGACGGGCGCGCCCAGAAGCGGTTCGCCCAGTTCAGCGAGGGCTAGAAGCTTTCCTCCGCCGGGAGATCGCATTCGGCAGCGACTTTTCTCCCGGCAGCGCGGGGCCGCACCTTTGGGCGAGGGTGTGGCCCCGCGCGCTTTCAGGCCTTGCAGTTGTGCGAGCGCTTCCAGGCGGCGACGGTGGCGACCGGGCTCTTCTGGCCGCCGCCGCGCCACGAAGTCAGATAGGTGGCCGGCCAGACCACACCGCGGCGGACCTTCCAGTCGCCGGTCTTGGCGCACGGCGGAGAGATGCCGTAGTGGAGGTGGCAGACGCCGCTCGAGTTGCCGGTCTTGCCGACCTTGCCGAGCTGCTGGCCGGCCGTCACCTTCGTGCCGGCCCGGATGCCGTCGAGCACCTTGCTCAGGTGCGAGCCGTAGTAGCGCACGCCGTCGTCGCCGAGGATCGACACCGACAGGCCGCCGTTGTTCGGGCCGTCGGGGGCGCCTTCGACGTACGCGTCCTTGAGGCTCACCTCGAGCACGACGCCGCTGGTCGTGGCGACCACCGTCTCGCCGCAGTCGGCGAAGATGTCGGTGGCGGGATATTTCGAGTGGGTCGGGTGGAACGCCACGTTCGACGCCTTGACCGGGAAGACGTACTTCACCTTGGCCTTCTTGGAAGGCGTGGGGGACGTGCTCGGCGTCGCCGGCGTCGCGCTGGTCGCGGGCGGGGGCTGAGCCGAGGTGGGCGGCGCCGGCACGGAGGACCCGCCGGTGGCCTGCGGCTCCACGAACTGCGGGGTAGCCACGTTCGACACGCCGCCGGCCGCGTCGCCACAGGCGGCCACGGTCATGGCCGCGGCGGTCAGGCCGGTGAGGGTACGAAGCAGGCGCACCGCGCCATCCTGGCAGAACTCGGCGGGTCGTGCCGTCCCGCGCTCGCTAGGCTGGCCTTGGCGGGTGAGGCTACGCAGGAGGAGGCGCCGTGACCGAGAGGGAGCCGTCCTGGCCGGGTACGCCCCCGTCCGGGCCCCCGCCCGCCGCCGACCCCCCTGCTGGCGACCGTGCCGCTTCCGACCGCGCTGCCACCGACCGGGCCGCCGCCGACCCCACCGACTTGGCCCGGCCGGCCGACGTGCTCCCGCCGGCCGTCTATATGCGCCCGGCGCCTCGACCGGGGCCGCCCGCTGTGCCGCAGTCGGTCATGCATGCCGCGCCACAGCCAGTCCCGCACGGTGGGCCGCACCCTGTTCCGCACGGCGGGCCGCAGCCGTTCCTGCACGGTGGGCCGCAGTCTGTTCCGCACGGCGGGCCACACCCTGTTCCGCACGGTGGGCCGCAGTTCGCTCCGCCGGCGGTGCCGATGTATGCGCGGCCGCCCGGTGGTTACGTGCCGCCGCCGGCCCGGCCGCCGTCGGGGCTCTTCCCGGGGCCGACCCGGCCGGTCTTCCGCGAGCCGCACCCGGTGGCGGCGGCGCCGGTGCTGTCCGGGTTCGGCGCGGCGCTGCTCTGGTTCGCGCTCTTCGGCGGCCTCGCTCACGACCTCGCCGCGTACGCGTGGTGGACCCTGGTGGCGGCGATCACCGCATGGGCCGTGGCGATCGTCCTGACCGTCCTCGGCGATCGCGGCGCCGCGGTCGGCGTGGCCCTGGCGAGCGGGCTCGGACTATCGATAGCCATGGCCTTCGTGGGCGCCCGGTGGATCGCCACGTACGACTGGCCTTTGTGGTGAAAAGCACGGTTTAGAAGGCGACCCGATGTGCCGTCCTGATCGCCGTCCGCACTGGGCCTTGACGGGCGACGCGGCGGTGGGCACGCTCGGCTTCATGGCCCCCTCACCGCCACGGCTCGACCCCGATCGTCGCCGTCGCCGTCTGGAGTTGCTGGCAGCTCTCGCCGATGCGAAAGCGCGGGAGTCCGCCCAGCCGCAGCGGCTTCGCGGGGCACGTCTCCGCGAGCTCATCGCCACGCGCCGTCGCCTGGCCAACTGACTTCCAACCCTTTTGGGGGCGTGGCGCGCCGCGCCCGCCGTTCTTCCCGCTACCGTCACTCGCTGAAGACAAAAGTCGCGTGGGGGGAAAACTTGTCGACTTTCGCAGCCGCCGTCGCACGGGGCAAGAACGGGTGGACGGCGTCCGAGCTGGACCTGACCGGCCTCGCCGACATCGACGAGGTGGTGGACGCGCTGCGCGACGTCGAGCCGGACGCCGACGTGGCGCTGCTCTTCGTCGAGAGCGACGACCAGTACCTGGCGATCGTCCGCCTCGACGAGGGGGAGGACCTTCGGGTCTTCGGCTCCGACTCGGCGTTCGTCGAGGAGTCGCGGATCGGGGCGGTGCTGCTCGGCGAGATCGAGGCGCCGGCCGCGCTCGAGATCGACGACCTGACGTCGGGGGACGAGGAGGAGGACTCGGACAGTCCGTCTCCCGATCCCGACGCCGACCCGGTCGGTGACGCCGATCTGCTGAACGACCTCGGGATCAACTCGAAGCGCCTGCTCGCTCTCTGCGGCCAGGAGGGGATGCTGCCCTCCGACGTGACCGCCGAGATCTGCCAGCGGATCGGCTGCGGTGACGAGGTGGAAGAGCTGCGCGAGGCGTGAGCGCGTGAGTCTCGCTCCGACTGCCCAGCATGTGACCTGGATGCGACGGGCGATCGCGGTCGCGTCGGCGTTTCCGGAGGACGTTCCCGTCGGGGCGGTGGTCTACGGCCCCGACGGGATGGAGCTGGCCGCCGCGGGCAACGAGCGGGAGGCGACCGGGGATCCGACGGCGCACGCCGAGATCCTCGCGCTGCGCCGGGCCGCGGTGATCCTCGGCAGCTGGCGGCTCGAGGGGTGCTCGCTCGTGGTCACGCTGGAGCCCTGCACGATGTGCGCGGGGGCGCTGGTGCTGGCCCGGGTGTCGACGCTTGTCTTCGGGGCGTGGGAGCCCAAGACGGGCGCGGTCGGGTCGCTCTGGGACGTCGTACGGGATCGCCGTATCAATCATCGGCCGGAGGTCTATTCCGGCGTTCTCGAGTCCGAGTGTGCGGCATTGCTGAGGGACTTCTTCAGCCGAGAATGACGGCGCTCAGCCGACCGGCTCCGTTTTGCTCCGCGGGGATCGCCTTGTAACCGGGTTACAAGGCGATCGCGGGAGCGGGCCCCCTTCGTACCGGATCGGGGTTGCCCTATGCGCGAAGAGTGACGGCGCGGCAGTGAGCTAGGCGGCGCCGGCGATCGCGGTCTCGAGGCCGATCCGGACCATGTCGCCGAAGCCCTGCTCGCGCTGGGCCGAGTCCATCTTCTCGCCGGTCTTGATGTGATCGCTCACGGTGAGGATTGTCAGCGCCTTGGCGCCGTAACGCGCAGCGATGGTGTAGATCGCCGCGGACTCCATCTCGACGGCGAGCACCCCGTAGTCGGCCAGGGCGTCGTAGAGATCGGGACGGTCGGTGTAGAAAGCGTCGGCGGCCAGGATCGGGCCCACCCGCATCGCTGTGCCGTGCCGCTCGGCCACCTCGACCGCGGTGCGCAGGAGGTCGAAATTCGCGACCGGCGCGTAGTCGATCAGGCCGTCGAAGCGGGCACGGTTCATGTTGGAGTCGGTGGCCGAGCCGATCGCCGCAAGCACGTCGCCAAGGCGAAGATCGGGCGCGAGCGCGCCGCAGGATCCGATCCGGATGACCGACTCCACGCCGTACTCGTTGATCAGCTCGTGGGTGTAGATGGACGCCGATGGCATGCCCATGCCGGAGCCCTGCACCGAAACCCGGACGCCCTGGTAGGTGCCGGTGAAGCCGAGCATCCCGCGGACCTGGGTGTAGCACTTCGCGTCCTGCAGGAAGGTCTCGGCGATCCACTTCGCCCGCATCGGGTCGCCGGGGAGCAGAACCCGCTCGGCGATGTCGCCCGGCTGCCCGCCGATGTGCACGCTCATGCTTCGTGCTCCTCTCGCTTGGTCATGCCGCCGATCCTGCCAGGTCAGCGCCGCTTCACGGGGCAATGGGTGACCCGGCGGCAAGGTCCGGCAAGCGTCCGGTAACCTTCTTCCCGGTGGTGTGTCCGAGCGGCCTAAGGAGCACGCCTCGAAAGCGTGTGAGGGTTTACGCCCTCCAAGGGTTCAAATCCCTTCACCACCGCCACTGCCCGGCGGCTCCGTTCTTCGCGGACCGCCGGGCTTTTTCATGCGCGCGTCGCGCCGGTTTGTCCGTGCTTTCGGTTACCGACAAGAGTCACGCTCTGTGCCTAAAAACCGGTCCACCGTACGGGTCGGGGGGCACTCGGCCGAACGGGTGTTCTCCATGATCAGATGTCATGCACGTAACGCGGTCGTTTCGGCGTCCGAAGGCCCTCGGCACTAGCTGGGTCGATTACCCGAAGTGACGATGACGGGACGGCCCTAATACCGGCACTGTTGCGCAAGTCACGTAGCCAAAAACCACCGGATCAGACAATGCGCTCCAACCGCCTGGTGAGAACTTTTCACAAGATTGCTCTACACCGATCTCGTGGGTCTGTCCTAGATTTGACATGTGAGAGTTGAGCATCACTGGTGGAATGGTGACATGCGGCTTGCTCGCCGCGATGTCTACGTACGCACCGACGGCGCACTCTGGGAAGTAGAGGCTCAGATGGGCGGCCCGGAGGGCAAGTCGAAGGTGCAGCAGTGTCCAGGCAAGGCCTCAGCCTTGATCCTGGCGGATGCGTGGCGCGGACCACGCTGGCAGTGGCGCGAGATCTGAGGCGCCTTGGGCCGGCTGCGCCGCCTGCTTGACTCATCGGCCAGCCGAATTTTCGTTACGGGCCGGACCCCAACCCCCGGGGTCCGGCCCGTACACGTCGAACCGGACTGTTTGTCCGATGACAATCAGTCAACCGGGTTTAACGTTTCACGCCATGCAGGCGACAGTCACCGACCACCGTTGCGATATCGCGGTGCTGCATCTCCGAGGCGAGCTGGACGCCGACACGGCCGAGAAGCTCCGCTCGACGCTGGCCGGTCTGCTGGAGCGACCCGTGCCCCGGATCGTGGTCGACCTTTCCGACCTCAAGTTCTGCGACTCGGTCGGGTTGAGCGCCTTCATCACCAGTAAACAGGTGATCGCCGATCGTGGCGGGTGGCTGAGCTTCGCCGGCGTCAACCCGTTCCTGCTGCGGCTGCTGGAGACGGTGGGCCTGACCCGGTACTTCGCGATCTTTCCCGAGGTGGACGACGCGATCGCCGCCGGACAGCTCTGAAGTTCCCTACAAAGACGAACGGCCGGCTCTCATCCGAGACCGGCCGTTCGTGCTGTCCTGGCTACTTGCTTGGTGGCGGAGGATACGAGATTCGAACTCGTGAGGGTGTTAACCCAACACGCTTTCCAAGCGTGCGCCCTAGGCCACTAGGCGAATCCTCCGTCGGCCAGGATACAGACATCCGTGCCGGGGCGTACGTGTGGGTCGGTGCTCGCCCCGCGACGGCGACAGGTACGCTTGGGGCCAGCCTCTCGTGCGGCGTGCATCTCGTGAACCTCCCCAGGGCCGGAAGGCAGCAAGGATAAGCGGGCTCTGACGGGTGCACGGGAGGCCCTTTCGTTTTTGGTTCTTGTCGTACCCCCGACGGACAATGGCGCGGTCGTTGAGGAGGGGTAGTGGCACTCGCTCTGTACCGCAAGTACCGTCCACGGACGTTCGCCGAGGTCATCGGGCAGGAACACGTCACCGAGCCGCTGTCGCAGGCACTGCGCAGCGGTCGGTTGCATCATGCGTACCTCTTTTCCGGGCCGCGTGGCTGTGGCAAGACGTCCAGCGCGCGCATCCTGGCCCGCTCGCTCAACTGCGAGCAGGGCCCGACGCCCGAGCCGTGCGGGGTGTGCGCGTCCTGCCGCTCGCTGGCCAACGACGGCGCCGGCTCGATCGACGTCATCGAGATCGACGCGGCCAGTCACGGCGGCGTCGACGACGCCCGCGAGCTCCGGGAAAAGGCGTTCTTCGCCCCGGCCAGCAGCCGATACAAGATCTACGTGATCGACGAGGCGCACATGGTCTCGTCGGCCGGCTTCAACGCGCTGCTCAAGCTCGTCGAGGAGCCGCCGGAGTACGTGAAGTTCATCTTCGCGACCACCGAGCCGGAAAAGGTGCTCGGCACCATCCGCTCCCGCACCCACCATTACCCCTTCCGGCTGATTCCGCCGGCGGTCCTGCGGCCCTACCTCCAGCAGCTCACCGAGGCCGAGGGTATCCACGTCGAGCCGGCCGTCTTCCCGCTCGTGGTGCGGGCCGGCGGCGGCAGCGCGCGAGACAGCCTCTCGGTGCTCGACCAGCTGATCGCCGGGGCGGGCCCCGACGGGGTTTCGTACGCGCGGGCCGTCGCCCTCCTGGGCGTCACCGACGTCACCCTGATCGACGAGATGTGCGACGCGCTGGCCGCCGGCGACGGCGCCGCGGCGTACTCGACGATCGACCGCGTCGCCGAGGCCGGCCACGACCCGCGGCGCTTCGCGTCCGACCTGCTCGAGCGCTTCCGCGACCTGATCGTCCTGCAGCAGGTGCCCGACGCGGTGACCAAGGGCCTGATCGACGGCCCCGCCGACCAGCTCGAGACGATGAGCGCCCAGGCCGGCCGGTTGGGCCCCGCGACGCTGTCCCGCTGTGCCGACATCGTGCACAACGGCTTGGTCGAGATGCGCGGGACGACCGCGCCTCGGCTGCTGCTCGAGCTGGTCACGGCGCGCATGCTGCTGCCCGGCGCCGAGGATTCGACCGGGGCGCTGCTCCAGCGCCTGGAGCGCATGGAGCGGCGGCTCACGCTGAGTGGTGACGCCCCTCTCGTACGGGATGAGGCTCCTGTCTCCGCCGCGCCGGCCGTTTCCACCGCACCAGCCGTGTCCGCTGCACCCGCTGTCTCCACCGCGGGTTCCGCTTCCGCTGCGGGGGCCGCTTCCGTTGCGGGGGTCGCTTCCGCTGCGCCGGTGGACGCGGAAGAACTCGGGGTGAGCCCGGGCGGCGCTGGCGGTGGCGGCGGTGGGCTGTCGGCGGCGCGGGCGGCCGCGGCGGCTGCCAGCCGTCGGTCTCCCACGGCGACGAGTCGGCGGCCCGGGTCTCCTTCCGGCGAGGTTGGGCCTTCTGCGCCGGCACCTGCGGCCGCTGAGCCGGCATCTCCTGCGGCGGCACCCGGGCCGGTTGCTCCTGCGGCGGCGGCGCCTGAGCCGGTTGCTCCTGCGGCGGCAGCTCGTCCGGCGTCCCCTGCGACGGCGGCAGCCTCGCCGGCGGGTTCCGCTGCGGAGGCGTCCCAGGCACCCATCTCTGCACCGCCTGCGGCTGTCTCACCGACTTCTGTTTCGCCGGATCACTATGACGACGAGCCGCCCTGGGACGACGAGCCCGAGCCTGACGCCTACGACAGCGCGCCCGCTCGCCGCCCCGAGCCGGTCGCGCCCGCCGAGCCGAGCGAGCCGGAGCGCACGCCCGCACCGCCCGTGGGAGCTCAGCGCCGCGAAGAGGCGGCCGCGGGGGCCCAGCGTGGCGAAGGGCCGGCCGCAGGAAGCCAGAGCCGCGAAGAGCCGGCCGCGGGGGCTCAGAGCCGCGAGGAGTCAGCCGTGGGGGCTCCGCGCCGGGACGAGCCCGCGCCGGTCGCCCCCGCGCGGCGGGCCGAGCCTCGGGGTGTGTTGCCGGATGCGCCGGAAGAGTCGGGCGCTGCGGCCGTGGAGCCGCCACCCGGGCAGCTGACCGTGGCGGCGGTGCGCGAAGTCTGGCCCGAGATCCTCACGGCGATCGGCCGGCGGAGCAAGCGGCTGGTAGCGCTGCTGTCCAACGCGGTGGTCCGCGATCTCGACGGGCAGACGCTCGTGCTGACCTTCCGCTATCCGAAGCACGCCGAGATGGCCGCTCCGGAGGCCCCCGCCGTGGCCAGTGCGCTCTACGAGGCGCTCGGCGGCAGGTGGGAGGTCCGCTGCGAGGTCGGCGGCGAGGCCGGAGCAGCGCCGGTCCCACCCGCGCCGCGTGGCGCCCCGGTCCACCCCGGCGAGCCTCCCGCGTCGGGACGAAACGAATCCCCGGCCGGCGTGCGCAACGGCCGGGCCGCCCAGCCCGTCCCCGGCGCCCAGCAGGCACACGCGGCCGCGGCCCGCCCGCCGCAGAGCCGTCGCCAGGAGGCCGAGTCCTCCTCCTCAGGCGACGACGACTGGCCAGAACCGGCCAAGCCGGGCGGCTTGAGCGCTGGCCCCTCAGCACCGGTCGACGACGAGGAAGAGGACTGGCCCGAGGTTCGCCCGGTCGGCGCGGCAGCAGCGCCCAGCGGTGATTCCTTGCCTCCATCGCCAGCCGGCCAGGCCTCCGCCTGGGAAACGCACGGCGCTCCGGTCACGCGGGATGCCGCGTCCGTCAGCACTGCGGCGGAGCCGAATGCCGGCAACGACCGCCTCGTGTCGGATATTTCGGGCAGCCCGGTCGCTGAGCCGGGCGATGATTCTTCCCTCGACGCTGATGCTGCCGGCTCCAGCGGTGCGGGCTACGGAAACGAGGCGACGACCGCCGCCGCTGGGACGGCCTCGCGCAACGCCGACGCCGGCAATGGACTCGCGGCTGCCAGGGCGGCTGCTGCCGCGTCTACGGGAGCCGCCGCGGCCAACGCTGCCGGCGGGTCGGCCGGATCGCCGAACGCGCAGCCGCCAGGGGCGGCAGGCAACGGTGGGTCTGGCCCAGGCGCGGCCGCCGCGGCGCGCGCCGCGCGTAACGCGGAGCGAGGCGGTGGCCTGGCGGCCGCCCGTGCCGCCGCTGCCCGCCAGAACGTTCGCCCTGCCTCATCGCCCGCCCCGACGGCTCCGGCGGCTTCGTCGGCCTGGTCCGACGGGGCGCCCACCGAGGAAGCGCCCTACGACCCGGAGTACGACGGTCCACCGCGCGGAGCGGCGGCGGCCTACGAGGGCTTCGACCCGGGTGACGAGCCGCTCGACGACGTGATCGACGAGAAGACGGCTCGGGAGAGCAGCGAGCAGCAGGCCATGCGCCTGCTGCAGGAGGTGCTGGGCGCCGAGAAGATCGGCGAGAGCTGACCGGCCGTGGCGTGTGGCCGGTGGGGCGCGTGGGGCGGCTACGCTGGGCGGCGATTGACGTGGTTCTCCGGGTGGGTATCGACGGCGGTCAGGGAAACAGTGACCTTCTAACTGAGGAGCGGTGGCATGCGCCCCGGTGGACAGCCGAACATGCAGCAGATCATGAAGCAGGCCCAGAAGATGCAGCAGCAGGTCGCGCAGGCGCAGGCCGAGCTGGCCGCCGCCGAGGTGACCGGCAGCGCCGGCGGTGGGCTGGTGACCGTGCTGATGACGGGCCTCGGCGAGGTCAAGTCGGTGCGGATCGACCCCAAGGCCGTCGACCCGGACGACGTGGAGACGCTGGAGGATCTGGTGCTCGCCGCGGTCCGCAACGCCGCCGAGGAGCAGCGCGAGCTCACCGAGGCCAAGATGGGACCGGTCACCGGCGGTCTCGGCGGCGGCCTCGGGATCCCGGGGTTCTGATCACGTGTACGAAGGCGCCATCCAGGATCTGATCGACGAGCTGGGCCGACTCCCGGGTGTGGGACCCAAGAGCGCCCAGCGGATCGCCTTCCACGTCCTGTCCGCCGACGCGGCGGACGTCAACCGGCTCGCCACCGCGCTGCGCAAGGTGAAAGAGCTGGTCCGCTTCTGCACGACCTGTTTCAACGTGGCCGAGTCCGAGCAGTGCCGGGTGTGCCGCGACCCGCGCCGCAGCAACGAAGTGCTGTGCGTGGTCGAGGAGCCCAAGGACGTCGTGGCGATCGAGCGGACGGGCGAGTTCCGCGGCCGGTACCACGTCCTCGGCGGGGCGATCAACCCGCTGGAGGGCATCGGCCCGGACAACCTGCGGATCCGGGAGCTTCTGCTACGGCTCGGAACGGGAGAAGTTCACGAGTTGATTCTCGCCACAGATCCAAATACGGAGGGTGAGGCGACGGCGACCTATCTGGCGCTGATGGTGAAGCCGATGGGAATTTCGGTCACCCGTTTGGCCAGTGGTCTGCCGGTGGGCGGTGACCTTGAGTACGCCGATGAGATAACACTTGGTCGGGCATTTGAGGGACGTCGAGCTATTTAGATCTACGTCGTGTAACTCGCCTGTAACGCCTTGCTAGTGATTTAGTCCGGATTAGCTAGATCCGGGCCTTCTCACGCGGTAGCTTCCGTTTGGTGGTGCCATAGGTCACAGCCACATCACGAGGGAGACACGGAACTGACCGTGTGCGGTCCGTGAACTTGACCGAGGCACCACATTAGGTGAATGTTCCTTGCGATGGCGGCACCCCCGCCGTCGAGTGCCTTCGTGGCGCGGACTCATCTGACCGTCGCGACGAGGGTCGGCACTCGAGGCATGAGACAACCGATCGGTTGCCGGAAGCTGCGGGTAGCCATCGCCCACCGGCCCACCGCTCTGTGGTGTGTCGCGGGCTGTGAGCGCCCCGCTTCAACCCGGCCACCGGGAGAGGACCGGCGCTAGATGTCGCTTGGCCCAGAGGCGCCAATCGCCGACGAAACCACGGCGCCCACCGCCGACGCGGCTCAGGAGCGGACTGGCGGCGAGGCCGCGGTTGCCGGTCGATCGCTGAAGCAGATCGCCTGGCGTCGTCTCAAGAAGGACCGCGTCGCGCTCGGTGGCGGCATCGTCATCATCGTGCTGATCATCATCGCGATCATCGCGCCGCTGTTGATCAAGTGGTTCGGGCACCCGTACGACGAGCTCCACAACGACAAGATCGACCCGACCCTGGGCCTTCCGCTCGGTCACCTCGGGGGCATCTCGAAGGACTACCTGCTGGGTGTCGAGCCGGTCAACGGCCGCGACATCTTCAGCCGGATCGTCTACGGCGCGCAGACCACGCTGACTGTCGCGTTCCTCTCCGCGTTCCTGTCGACGATCCTCGGCGTGCTGTTCGGTATGTCGGCCGGCTTCATCGGCGGCTGGGTCGACTCCGTGATCAGCCGCATCATGGACTTCCTGCTGGCGTTCCCGCAGCTGCTTTTCTCGATCGCGCTGGTCTCCGTGCTGCCGGCCACCTCGTTCGGCCTCGGGCCCCGATGGTCGCGCGTGCTGGTGCTGGTCGCCGTCATCGGGTTCTTCGGCTGGCCGTACATCGGCCGCATCGTCCGCGGTCAGACGCTCTCGCTGCGCGAGCGCGAGTTCGTCGAGGCCTCGCGAAGCCTGGGCGCGCGCTCGCCGCGCATCCTCCTCCGCGAGATCCTGCCCAACCTGGCGGCGCCGATCCTCGTCTACACGACGCTGATCATCCCGACCAACATCCTCACCGAGGCGGCGTTGAGCTTCCTCGGCGTCGGTATCCCGCCGCCCTTCCCGTCCTGGGGCGGGATGCTCTCGGACGCGCTCGGCTACTACCGGTACGACCCGATGTTCATGATCATTCCCGGCGCGATGATCTTCATCACCGTGCTGGCGTTCAACCTGTTCGGCGACGGTCTTCGCGACGCGCTCGATCCGAAGGCCCACTGACGAGCATGGGATCCGAACGCGGTTCCATCGCATGAAACTCGGCGACCCCCCGCAAGGTCGCCGTTCGAGGAGGTAGGAGTTTAGGTGGCAGGCAAGACGAAAGTGATGGTGGCCGCGACGGCTGCCCTCACATTGGGGCTGACCGCCGCATGCGGTGGCGGCTCGGATGACAACAACAACTCGAACAACAACTCGAACACGGGGGCTGCCTTCAACGCCGCGGCGACCAAGGTCGTCAACGCGAGCGACAAGAAGGGCGGCACGCTCAACCTGTGGAGCCCGCAGGACGCTGACTCGTGGGACCCGGCGATCTCGTACTACGCCTGGACCATCGACATGAACCGGCTCTACAGCCGCACGCTGATGACCTACACGCCGAAGCCGGGCGCCGACGGTCTGATCCTGACCCCGGACCTGGCCACGGCCGCCCCGGAGGTCAGCGCGGACGGCAAGACCTACACGTTCAAGCTGAAGAGCGGCCTCAAGTTCGACGACGGCTCGCCCATCACCTCGAAGGACATCAAGTACGGCATCGAGCGCATCTTCGCTCAGGACGTCGTTCCCGGCGGCCCGCTGTACCTGATCGAGGAGCTGGACCAGGGTCAGAACTACCCCGGCCCGTACAAGGACACCGACCCGAACAAGCTGGGTCTGAAGACCGTCGAGACGCCCGACGACTCGACGATCGTGTTCCACCTCAAGGCGCCGAACGCGAACTTCCCGTACGAGCTGGCCCTGCCCGGCGGCGCCCCGGTGCCGCAGAAGCGGGACACCAAGGACAAGTACGCCCTCGCGCCGGCCTCCTCGGGCCCGTACAAGTTCGAGAGCATCAAGCCCGGTAGCGGCGCCACCCTGGTTCGCAACACGAACTGGGACGCCTCGACCGACCCGAACCGCAAGGCGCTCCCGGACAAGATCGTCCTGACGATCACCACGAACGCCGACGACATGGACTCCCGCCTGATCCAGGGCACGGCTGACCTGGACGCCAGCCAGAGCGGTGTGCAGACCCAGGCGCGTACGCAAATCCTGACGAACGACAAGCTCAAGGAGACCGCGTACAACCCGAACAACGGGTTCATCCGGTACGCGGCGCTGGGCACCACGGTCGCTCCGCTGGACAACATCGAGTGCCGTAAGGCCGTCATCTACGCGTCCGACCCGACGACGCTGCAGACCGCTCGCGGTGGCCCGATCGCCGGTGGCGACATCGCCACCAACATGCTGCCGCCGAACATCCTCGGTGCCGACCCGAAGTACGACCCGTACGGTCGCGCCCAGGGCAAGCCGCAGGTCGACAAGGCCAAGGCCGCTCTGCAGGCCTGTGGCAAGCCGACCGGCTTCGACACCAAGATCGCGGTCCGCAACAACAAGCCGGCCGAGGTCGCCACGGCGACCGCCCTCCAGGCGGCGCTCAAGACCGTCGGCATCAACGCGTCGATCGAGCAGTACGACGGCAAGCTCGTCAGCTCGGTCGTCGGTTCGCCGGCCGTTGTGAAGGCCAAGGGCTACGGCATCATGATCTCCGGCTGGGGCGCCGACTTCCCCACCGGTTACGGATACCTGGCCCCGCTGGCGATGGGCTCGTTCATCGCCAAGACCGGTAACTACAACCTGCCCGAGATCAACGACCCGGCCATCAACGACCTGTTCACCAAGGGTCTGGCCGAGAAGGACGCTCAGGCGGCGGCGGCCGACTACCAGCAGGCCAACGAGAAGGTCATGGACGGCAACTACTTCGTGCCGTTCGTCTTCGACAAGGCGCTCAACTACTACAACCCGCGGCTGACGAACGTGTACTTCCACCAGGGCCTGGCCATGGTTGACTTCGCGTCCCTCGGCGTCAGCGACGGCAAGTAACCATTACCGGTCGCTGTAGCACCGACGGGTAAATCGAAGGGCAGGTGAAGGCCGCCCCCTCCGGGCGGGTGCCGGGTTCGCAAGAGCTCGGCACCCGCCCGGTCCTCGGCCGAAAGTCGTGCTGACTTATCTCATCCGGCGGCTGTTCAACGCCGTCGTGACGCTGATTGTGGTCACCTTCGTGACCTTCTGCGTCTTCTTCCTGGTGCCCAAGGCCACCGGGAGCGACCCTGCGCTGCTGTACATCGGCAAGCAGGCCGACCCCGTAGCGATCGAGGGCATCCGGACCAAGCTCGGGCTCAACGACCCGATCGTGGTTCAGTACGGCAAGTTCCTCAAGGGCCTGGTGGCCGGCCGGGACTACGGCACCGGTACGGACGCCACGCACTGCGACGCGCCCTGCCTCGGTTACTCGTTCAAGACCAACCAGGAGGTGTGGCCGCTGCTGACGGACGCCCTCCCGGTCACCGTTTCGCTCGCCATCGGCGCCGCCGTGCTGTGGGTGCTGATGGGCGTCGTCTTCGGCGTCATCTCGGCACTGAGACGCGGCACGATCTGGGACAGATCGGTGATGGGTATCGCGCTGGCCGGCGTATCGCTCCCGATCTACTTCACCGGTCTGCTGTCGCTGAGCATCTTCGTGTACTGGCTGGGCTGGCCGAACCCGAGCTACACGCCGTTCGTCGACAACCCGTGGGACTGGTTCACCGGCCTGATCCTGCCCTGGATCACGCTCGCGTTCCTGTTCGCCGCGACGTACGCGCGGCTCACCCGGGCCAACATGCTCGAGACCCTCGGTGAGGACTACATCCGCACCGCCCGGGCCAAGGGCCTGCGCGAGCGCACCGTGATCGGCAAGCACGGCCTGCGCTCGGGTCTCACCCCGCTCGTCACCGTCTTCGGCCTCGACCTCGGCGCGCTGCTCGGCGGCGCCGTCCTGACCGAGGCGGTCTACAACCTCCGTGGTCTCGGCTACTACGCGCTCAACGCCATCCGCACCAGCGACCTGCCGGTGATCTTGGGCGTGACCCTGTTCGCCGCGTCCTTCATCGTCATCATGAACCTGATCGTCGACCTGCTGTACGGCGTCATCGACCCGCGTGTGCGGCTGGGCTGAGGGAGGCTACGTTGTCCATCGGCTCAACTGCCCCGCGACCGTTCCTCGAGGTCAAGGACCTCAACGTCCGGTTCAACACCGACGACGGCCTGGTCCAGGCGGTCACCGGCTCGGCCTTCACGCTGGAGAAGGGCAGGACGCTCGGCATCGTCGGCGAGTCCGGCTCCGGCAAGAGCGTCACCTCGCTGGCCATGCTCGGCCTGCACCGGACCCGGAGCAACGCCAAGGTCACCGGCGAGATCTGGCTCGACGACCAGGAACTGGTCACCGCCACCGACGAGCAGGTCCGCCTGCTGCGCGGCGGCAAGATCGCGATGATCTTCCAGGACCCGCTGAGCGCCATGCACCCGTACTTCACGGTCGGGTCGCAGATCGTCGAGGCGTACCGGGTGCACCACCCCGGCGTGAACAAGAAGGTCGCCCGCGAGCGGGCCATCGACATGCTCGCCCGGGTCGGCATCCCGCAGCCGGAGCGCCGCTTCAACGACTACGCCCACCAGTTCTCGGGTGGTATGCGTCAGCGCGCCATGATCGCGATGGCCCTGGTCAACGACCCGGCGCTGCTGATCGCGGACGAGCCGACCACGGCCCTCGACGTCACGGTGCAGGCGCAGATCCTCGACCTGATCCGCGACCTGCAGGAGGAGTTCGGCTCGGCGGTCATCATGATCACCCATGACCTGGGTGTGGTGGCCGAGCTCGCCGACGATGTCCTGGTCATGTACGGCGGAAAGGTCATCGAGAAGGGCCCCGCCCTCGATGTCTTCAAGAACCCGCAGCACCCGTACACGTGGGGTCTGCTCGGCTCGATGCCGCGTCTCGACCGTGACGTCCGCGATCGGCTCACGCCGGTCAAGGGCAGTCCGCCCAGTCTGATCAACCTGCCGCAGGGGTGCGCGTTCAACCCGCGCTGCCCCTACGCGGGACGCAACGGCAACCGGTCCTTCACCGAGGTGCCGCTGCTGCGCGACGACGGCCACAGCGCCGGGCACCTCGTCGCCTGCCACCTTCCCGCGGAAGATCGACGCAAGATCTTCCAGGAGGAAGTGCTACCGAACCTGTGAGCGGAGTGAATGAACGATGAGTGAGAACCTGCTCGAGGTGTCGGGACTCGAAAAGCACTTCCCGATCACGAAGGGCCTGTTCAAGCGGAAGGTCGGCGCGGTCCGCGCGGTCGACGGCATCGATCTTCAGGTGAAGGCGGGCGAGACGCTGGGCCTGGTCGGCGAGTCCGGCTGCGGCAAGTCGACGACGGGCCGGCTGTTCAGCCGGATCCTCGAGCCGACCGCCGGCAAGATCATCTTCGAGGGCAAGGACATCTCGCACCGGTCCCTGTCCCAGCTGCGGCCGCTGCGCCGCGACGTACAGATGATCTTCCAGGACCCGTACTCGTCGCTGAACCCGCGGCACACGGTCGGCTCGATCATCGCGGCGCCGCTGCAGATCCAGAACATCCCGACGCCGCAGGGCACCAAGAAGGCGGTCCAGGAGCTCCTCGAGCTGGTCGGCCTCAACCCCGAGCACTACAACCGGTACCCGCACGAGTTCTCCGGCGGTCAGCGCCAGCGCATCGGCATCGCCCGCGCGCTGGCCCTGCGGCCGAAGATGATCATTGCGGACGAGCCGGTGTCGGCGCTCGACGTGTCGATCCAGGCGCAGGTGGTCAACCTGCTGGACGACCTGCAGAGCGAGTTCGACCTGACGTACGTGTTCATCGCGCACGACCTGTCGGTGGTCCGGCACATCTCGGACCGGGTCGCGGTGATGTACCTGGGCAAGGTCGTGGAGATCGCCGAGCGGGACGACCTCTATCGCAACCCACGCCACCCGTACACCGTGGCTTTGATGTCGGCCGTCCCGGTGCCCGACCCGGCCCGGCGTGATCGCGCGCAGCGCGAGCGCGTGCTGCTCACCGGCGACGTGCCCAGTCCGATCAACCCGCCGTCCGGCTGCCGGTTCCGCACGCGTTGCTGGAAGGCGCAGGACATCTGCGCCACGGAAGAGCCGCCGCTGGTCACCCGCATGGACGACCCGGCGTCCCACCTGACGGCGTGTCATTTCCCGGTGGTCGAGGACGAGGTCGTCGCCGGCCGCCGGCCAGCTGCAACTCCGGCTTAAAGAGCCGCATATCGTACGGCGTGAGCACCCGTCCCGCGATCAGGCGGGGCGGGTCTCAGCCTTCCGGACGGTTGAGGATGCCGACCGCCACCTGATGAACGGCTGCCGCGTCCGCGGGGTCCTTGAGCGTGGCCGTACCGCCGGTGACCGTGTACCACTCCTCGGCTTCCTTGTACTGCACCTGGACGGTCGCGTCGGCGCCGGAAACCTCGGTGTGCAGGGTCAGGTCGCCGGTGACGACGCCGACCTCATCGGTCATGACGCCGCCGGGACCGGCGACGATGTCGGTGGTCAGATCCGTGGTCATGAACATTTCTCCAGCATGTCGGCGAGGGCGGACTTCTCGGCGGTGGTGACCGTGAGCTTCCAGTGGGTCTTCACCGCGATCCAGTCTCGCGCATACTCGCACCACGCGCTGGAGTCGGTCGGCTTCCAGGTGGACGGGTCCTGGTCGCCCTTGGAGCGGTTGGACGACGCCGACACCGCGACCAGCTGCGGATCATCCAGGTCGTTCGCGAAGTTCTCCCGCTGATCCGTGGTCCAGGACGCCGCGCCCGAGCGCCACGCGTTGGCCAGCGGCACCATGTGGTCGATGTCCACCAGGGTCGGTGAGTTCAGCGTCTTGCCGTCGTAGATGCTCTTCCAGGTGCCGGCCACCACGTTGCAGCCGGAGAGCTTCACCTTGGTGCCGTCCCGCTTGAGCACCGAGTCGCGGACGTCGCAGTTGCTGCCGGTGCCGCGCCAGTGCGGGAACTTCTCGCGGCTGTAGCCCTTCATCGAGCCGGCCTTGGCCACGACCAGCTTGTCGAGCTGCGTCTTGGCGTCACCGAGGGCCTCACCTGACGAGGGGCCGGTGGAAGAGCCGGAAGAAGAGCTCGAGGCGGACGGGCCGACGGCGATCGAGACGCCTTCGCAGGCGCTCAGGCTCAGGGCGGCGGCGGTCAGGAGGGCAACGGTCCATCGAGGGGTGTGAGGGGGCACTCCCTCAGCGTAGGAGTGCCCCGCCCGTTCTGTCCGAGTCGATCACCCGTGAGTGGATCATCCCGCGCGCCGCCGTCACGGCGCGCGGGCGGCGAGATCAGCGCGCGCGATTGATGGCGCTGGTAACGGCCTTGATCGATGCGCTCACGATGTTGGCGTCGATCCCCACGCCCCAGACCACCTTGTCGCCGACCTCGACCTCGACGTACGCCGCGGCCTGGGCGTCGCCGCCGGAGGTCAGCGCGTGCTCGTTGTAGTCGAGGACCCGGGCCTGGATGCCCAGCGGCTGGACGGCCTGCACGAACGCGTCGATCGGACCGTTGCCGACGCCGACCAGCGGACGCCGTACGCCCCGGTGGAAGACCTCGACGTCGATCTCGACCTTGCCGTCCACAGTGGCCGTGCTGTAGCCCTCGATCTTGAAGGCGGTCGACTGCTGGCGCTCGATCAGGTACTCGCCGGCGAAGATGTCCCACATCTCCTGCGGGGAGACCTCGCCGCCTTCCTCGTCGGTGTGGTGCTGCACTACGCCGGAGAACTCGATCTGCAGCCGACGCGGCAGGTCGAGCTTGTGCTCCTCCTTCATGATGTACGCCACGCCGCCCTTGCCGGACTGCGAGTTGACCCGGATGACCGCCTCGTAGCTGCGGCCCACGTCCTTCGGGTCGATCGGCAGGTAGGGCACACCCCAGGTGAACTTGTCGACTTCGACGCCGGCGGCGGCTGCGTCTGTATTCAGCCAGGCGAAGCCCTTGTTGATCGCGTCCTGGTGGGAGCCGGAGAACGAGGTGTAGACCAGGTCGCCCACGTACGGGTGCCGCTCGTGCACCGGCAGCTGGTTGCAGTACTCGACGGTCCGCTTGATCTCGTCGATCTGGGCAAAGTTGATCATCGGGTCGATGCCCTGGGAGAACAGGTTCAGCCCCAGCGTCACCAAGTCGACGTTGCCGGTGCGCTCGCCGTTGCCGAACAGGCAGCCTTCGATGCGGTCGGCGCCGGCCAGCAGGCCTAGCTCGGCGGCGGCGACGCCGGTCCCGCGGTCGTTGTGCGGGTGCAGCGACAGGATCACCGAGTCGCGGCGCGGCAGGTGCCGGTGCATCCACTCGATCGAGTCGGCGTACACGTTGGGGGTGGCCATCTCGACCGTGGCCGGCAGGTTGATGATCAACGGCCGGGCCGGCGTCGGGTCGATCACGTCGATCACCGCGGAGCAGACCTCCAGCGCGTACTCCAGCTCGGTGCCCGTGTAGGACTCGGGGGAGTACTCGTAGAAGATCTCGGTGTCGGGGGTGTAGATCTCCGCGTACTTCTGGCAGAACCGGGCGCCGCTCGTGGCGATGTCGGTGATGCCGTCCTTGTCCAGGCCGAAGACCACCCGGCGCTGCAGCACCGACGTCGAGTTGTAGAAGTGCACGATCGCCCGCTTGGCGCCGCGCAGCGACTCGAAGGTGCGCTCGATCAGGTGCTCCCGGCACTGCGTCAGCACCTGGACGGTGACGTCGTCGGGGATCAGATCCTGCTCGATGAGCTGGCGGATGAAGTCGAAATCGGTCTGCGACGCGGCCGGGAAGCCGACCTCGATCTCCTTGTACCCCATCTGGACCAGCAGCATGAACATGCGCCGCTTGCGCTCGGGGGACATCGGGTCGATCAGGGCCTGGTTGCCGTCGCGCAGGTCGACGGCGCACCAGCGGGGCGCGGCCTCGACGTGCCGGGTCGGCCATTTGCGGTCGGGCAGATCAATCTTGAACTGCTGCTGGTACGGCGCGTACCGCTCGAACGGCATCGAACTCGTTCGCTGCGTGGCAAAAGGGTTGTCGACGGTGGACATGTGTCTGCTCCAAGGGAAAGTGAGGCGAGCAGGCGGCGCGCGTCAACTCCGCGACGAGGTGCCGGCCTGGGATGGGGCCTCGTCGCGGCAGCGAAGGAGGAGCGTCTGCCACATGTCGAAATCACCCTACGTGATCATCGCGGACGTGGCTAACTCTACGCCCGGATCGTGGGATGCCGAAGTCAGGCCGGTGAAGCTCCCACGGACGGTTGTACAACGGCGGGCGGGGCGTCCGTGCTCATCGCCTGGCCGGGCACCTCGGGGCCGGGCAGCGCCACAGTGGCCGGGCCGGTGACCTGGCTGACCAGCTTGAGCACGCCGAAGTCGACCCGGGCCGCGGTCAGCACGCCGTCCCGGGCGTAGCAGTAGATGCCGATGTCGACCGGCGCCTTGAGCGCGGCCGAGATCGAGTCGATCGAGAAGCAGGCGCCCTGCGCGCCCTTCAGCGGCTCCACCTCGGTCACGGACAGCGCCGACTGCCGGTCGGTGAAGACCGGGAGCCATTGCCGGAACAGGCGCTCGACCTGGGGAGAGTATTCCTTCGGCACGCGCTTTCCGGCATCTGCCACCCGTACGCAAGTCGGGGTGATGGGGTTGCTCGGAGAAGAGACGGTGCACTGGAAGACGCCGGCCGCTGTCGAAACGATCGACACGTCGGTGGTGCCGCCGAGAACCGCGTCGCTGACATCCACCCGCCACGTGCCGTCCGCGCCGATCGTGGCCACGACGTTGCGCTGCCGGCCGTCGCCGCCGGTGAGCGTGTAGAGCGCGGCGTACGCCTTGTCCTGCGCCAGCGTGGCCCGGGCGATCAGATCGGCCCGGCCGTCCGGATCGTCGCCACCCGCCGGTGGCTGCGAGGACGCGGTGGTCGGCGTGGTCTCGGGCGTGCCGCTGCAGCCCGCCGCGACCGCCGGCACGAGCAGCGCGGCGGCCGACGCGGACAGGAGCCGGGAGCGTGGGCGCACCGAGACATTCTCGCCTCCAGGTCCGCTGAAGGCCGCAATCTGGGATCGCGTGTCGGCCTTCGCGGTGGTCGCGGCTAGGGTGGTGGCGATTGTCCTGACCGAAGGAATGGTTCCCCGTGGCACTGGTGGTGCAGAAATACGGTGGCTCGTCCGTGGCGACCGCCGAGCGGATCAAGCGGGTGGCGGAGCGCATCGTCGCGGCCCGCAAGGCCGGCGACGACGTGGTCGTCGTGGTGTCCGCGATGGGCGACACGACCGACGAGCTGCTCGACCTGGCCAACCAGGTGAGCCCGCTGCCGCCCGGTCGCGAGCTCGACATGCTGCTGACCGCCGGCGAGCGCATCTCGATGGCGCTGCTCGCGATGGCGATCCACAACCTGGGTTACGAGGCCCGTTCCTACACGGGCTCGCAGGCCGGCGTGCTGACCACCTCGGTGCACGGCAAGGCCCGGATCATCGACGTCACTCCCGGCCGCCTGCGCTCGGCGCTCGACGAGGGCGCGATCGCGATCGTGGCCGGCTTCCAGGGCGTCTCGCAGGACACCAAGGACATCACCACGCTGGGCCGCGGCGGCTCCGACACGACGGCGGTCGCCCTGGCGGCGGCCCTGCACGCGGACGTCTGCGAGATCTACACCGACGTCGACGGCGTCTTCACCGCCGACCCGCGGATCGTGCCCAATGCCAAGCACATCAAGCAGATCACGTACGAGGAGATGCTCGAGCTCGCCGCCGGCGGGGCGAAGGTGCTGATGTTGCGATGCGTGGAGTACGCGCGCCGCTTCAAGGTGCCGATCCACGTACGCTCTTCGTATTCCAACAAGCCCGGCACGATGGTCACCGGATCGATGGAGGACCCTTCTGTGGAACAAGCGCTGATCACCGGGGTCGCCCACGAGCGGAGCGAGGCCAAGATCACGATCGTCGGCGTCCCGGACGAGCCCGGCGCGGCCGGCCACATCTTCAACACGGTGGCCCAGGCCGAGATCAACATCGACATGATCGTGCAGAACATCTCGACCGAGGGCACCGGCCGTACCGACATCTCCTTCACCCTGCCGAAGGCGGACGGTCCGACCGCGATGACCGCCCTCGACAAGATCAAGGAAAAGATCAAGTTCAAGAGCCTGCTCTTCGACGACCACGTCGGCAAGGTCTCGCTGATCGGCGCCGGCATGCGCTCGCACCCCGGCGTGGCCGCCTCGTTCTTCGCCTGCATCGGCGAGGCCGGGGTCAACATCGAGATGATCTCCACCTCCGAGATCCGGGTCTCCGTGGTCTGCCGCGACAGTGACCTCGACACCGCCGTCCGTGCCGTGCACGAGCAGTTCGAGCTCGGCGGCAACGAGGAAGCGGTGGTGTACGCGGGCACCGGCCGGTAAGCGCACCGATGGCGCAGCCCACGCTCGCCGTCGTCGGGGCCACCGGCTCCGTCGGGACAGTCATGCTCGAGCTGCTCTCCTCCCGGCGCAACGTCTGGGGGGAGATCCGACTGCTCGCGTCCGCGCGCTCGGCCGGCAAGCAGCTCAGCTGCCGCGGTGAGCAGCTGACCGTGCGCGAGCTGACGCCGGAGGCGTTCGACGGCGTCGACGTGGCGCTGTTCGACCTCCCCGACGAGGTCTCGCTCGAGTGGGCGCCGGTGGCGACCGCGCGCGGCGTGACGGTGGTCGACAACTCGGCCGCCTTCCGCATGGAAAACGACGTCCCGCTGGTGGTGCCCGAGGTCAACCAGGAGGCGATGCGAGATCGCCCCCGCGGCATCGTCTCCAACGCCAACTGCACCGTGATGGCCATGATCATGGCGATCGCGCCGCTGCACCGCGAGTACGGCCTGCGCGAGCTGGTCCTGGCCTCCTACCAGGCGGCCTCGGGCGCCGGCCAGTTCGGCGTCGACACCCTGCACGACCAGCTCAGCAAGGTGGCCGGCGACCGGCTGCTCGGGTCACGCCCGGGCAACGTGCGCCAGGCCGTCGGCGACGACCTGGGCCCGTTCTCGGCGCCGCTCGCGCTCAACGTGGTGCCCTGGTCGGGTGACATCGCCGCCCTCGGCTGGTCGTCCGAGGAGCTCAAGCTGCGCAACGAGTCCCGCAAGATCCTCGGCATCCCGGCGCTCAAGGTCTCGGCAACCTGCGTCCGCGTGCCGGTGGTGACCGGTCACTCGATCGCCGTGCACGCCGTTTTCGGCTCCGAGGTCACCGCCGACGGCGCCCGGCAGGCACTGCGCAACGCCCCCGGCGTGATCCTGGTCGACGACCCCGAGTCGGGCGAGTTCCCGATGCCGATCGACGCGGTCGGCACCGACCCGTCGTGGGTGGGCCGCATCCGCCGGGCGATGGACGACCCGCGAGCGCTCGACCTGTTCGTGACGGGCGACAACATGCGCAAGGGGGCGGCGCTCAACACGGTCCAGATAGCCGAGTTGCTCGCCGCCGAACAGCGCTAGCTGGCGTCGCCTCCTCATCGGCTGGGCGATCGCGGGAGTCCCCTGATACCGGGCTCGCGGGAAATACGTGGTTGGCTTGGTTTAGGCGAGATCCTCGCGAGTCAGAAGCGCGCGTAGGGTGATCCCGGCCTCCGCGAGAGCGGCCGCGCCGCCCTCCTGGCGGTCGATCACGCACAGCGCGTGGTCGACGTGCGCGCCGAGCTTCCGCAGCTCGCCGGTGGAGATCACCACCTGGCCGCCGGAGGTCACCACGTCCTCCACCACCAGCACCCGGCGGCCGGCCACCTCGGCGCCCTCGGCGAGCCGCGCGGTGCCGTACTGCTTCGCCTGCTTGCGGATGAACGCGGTGGGCAGCTTGGCGTGCCGGGCCAGCGCTGTCACCACGGCGATGCCGCCCATCTCGAGGCCGGCGAGCACCTCGGTGCCCTCGGGGATCAGCACGGCCATCCGCTCGGCCAGCTGGTCGAGCAGCTGCGGGTCGGCCTCGAACTGGTACTTGTCGAAATACTCGTTGGCGACCCGTCCCGAGCGCAGGACGAACTCGCCGGTAAGGCGGCTCACGTCGCGGACGCGCCGCGCGAGGTCTTCAGAGGAAGTCACAAGGACGTAGCCTGTCAGGCCGCTCGCAGACAACCGACAGCACCCCGGACGCAACCACTCAGCAACCGACAAAACCCGCCGATCAGAAGATCGTGGAGACCCACCGCTGGTTCGGCGCCGGCCAGAGCGCCGCCGCCGACTCCGCCAAGGCCGGTGCCGAGGCCGCGGTCGAGGCGATCGGCGGCCGCGACCCCAAGGCCGTCTTCGTCTTCAGCTCCGTCGCGCACGACCTGCCCGCGCTGCTCGCCGCCGTACGCGAGGAGGCCGGCCCGGACGCCGCGATCGTGGGCAGCACCACCATGGGCGAGCTCGGCAACGCCGGGATGACCGTGGGCGGGGTGGCGATCGCCGCGCTCGGCGGCGACGGCTTCACCGTGCACACCCGGGTGGCGCAGGTCGACGAGCACGATCCGCGGGCGGCCGGCGCAGCGGCGGCCGAGGCGCTGCGCGGCCTGCACGACCCGAACCGGGTGCTGATCCTGCTGGCCGACGGCATGACCGGGCGGCCGCACGACATCGTCCGCGGCGCGTACTCGACGGTCGGCGCGGCCTGGCCGCTGGTCGGCGGCTTCGGCGCGGACGACCGGCACTTCGAGCGGACCTATCAGTTCTGCGACGACCAGGTGCTCAGCGGCACCGTGGTCGGGCTCGCGCTCGGCTCCGATGGGCCGATCGGCATCGGCATGGCGCACGGCTGGCGGCGCACCGAGCCGCCGATGGTGGTCACCAGGAGCCAGGGCGCCCACATCTACCGCCTCGACGACGAGCCGGCCCTCGACGTGCTGCTGCGCCGCAACAACTTCGACGGCACCGCCGACGAGTTCTTCGACCGGGGACGGGCGCTGCAGCCGCTCGGGCTGTCCCGGCGCAACGGCGAGGACATCCGGGTGATCCACGCCGGCGACGACGAGGAACGCTCGGTCTGGGGCACCGCCGACGTCCCGCAGGGCGCGCTGGTGTGGCTGATGGAGGCCGACCGGCAGGCGCTGATCGACGGCGCGACCTGGTCGTGCACCGAGGCGACCGCCCGGCTCGACGGGCTGGCCCCGCTCGGCGTGCTCGCCTTCGACTGCGGCGGACGGCGAGCGGGCCTGATCGAGGGCGGCATGGAGGACGAGATCGCCGCGATGCGTACGGCATTGGGCGACGCCCCGTTCGCCGGCTTCTACACCACCGGGGAGATCGCCCGGGTGCGCGGCGCGAGCGGCCTGCACCACCTCACCCTGGTCACCCTCGCACTGGGCTGACGCATGCTGACCTACCTGCTGACCGAGTACTTCACCGCGGTCAACGCCGCCGACGACGAGGCGTCGGCCGTCGCCAACGCCGTCGAGCGGGCCACCGAGATGGTCGAGGCCGAGGTGGGCGCGGTGGTGCGGGAGGGCAAGGTCTCCGGGGCGTACGGATTCGGCGGTGTGATCCCGGAAGCGGGCCTCCTGGCCGTCGCCGCCGGTGATTCCCTGCTCGAGGTCGCCGACCTGGGCAAGCTCTACGCGGTGGCCAGCCCTCTGGGCGGCGAGGACGCGGACGCGATGATCGTCTGCCGGGCCGACGAGCCGTTCGCCCCCGAGGAGCGGCAGATGCTCCAGGGCATGGCGCAGGTGCTGGGGCTCGCGCTGCGCAGCATCCGGGTGCTCGCCGCCGAACGTCACCTGCGCGAGGAGAAGGAGCGCCAGGCGACCACGGCGCAGACCCGGCAGCGGCTGGTCGAGTCGCTGCTGACCATCCAGCGCGCGATCTCCGGCCGGCGGCCGCTGCCCGAGATCCTCGATGCGGTGACCGGCGGCGCGGCCGAGCTCTTGGACGGCGCGACGGTGTCGTTGCTGCTCGCCGAGGGCGGGCCCGATCGGCGGCTGAGTGTCGCCTCGACCTGCGGCGGCTCCGACGGCGGGCCGCTGCACGAGTCGGCTGCTCGGGCCGCGATGTCCGGCGGCACGGTGCTGATCCGCGCGGACGACAGCGGCACGGTGATCGCCGCTCCCGTGCGGGTGACCGGCGAGATGGCCGGCAGCCTGGTCGCCCACCTGCCCGGCTCGGCCAACCAGTGCACCGAGCAGCGCGACCAGCTCGCCGCCTTCGCCCAGCAGGTGAGCCTCGCGCTGACCGACGCGCGCACCGTCGAGGCGGTCCGCGAGGCACACCACGACCCGATCACCGGCCTGCCCAACCGGGCCCTGTTCCTGAAGATCCTGAACCGGGTCCTGGCCTCGCGGAACACCGACACCGATCCGACCAGCGTCCTGTTCATCGACCTCGACCGGTTCAAGACCGTCAACGACAGCCTCGGCCACGAGGCCGGCGATCAGCTGCTCGCCCTGGTCGCCCGGCGGCTGCGCGGCTGCGTACGGGCCAGCGACACCACTGCCCGCCTGGGCGGCGACGAGTTCGCCGCCCTCCTGCACGACTCTCCGGCCGGCGCCGCCACGAAAGTCGGCGAGCGGATCATCGCCGCGATCAAGGAACCGTTCCGGGTGGCCGGCCGCGAGATCTTCATCGGCGCGAGCATCGGCATCGCCACCTCACGCGACTCGGCCGAGCGCTCCGAAGCCCTGCTGCACAACGCCGACCTGGCCATGTACCGCGCGAAGAAGGACGGCCCCGGCCGGGTGCTGCTCTACGAGCCGTACATGCAGAGCGAGGCCCTCGACCACCTGAGCTTGCGCGGCGACCTCCAGCGCGCGCTGCGCGAGGGCGAGTTCCGCCTGCAGTACCAGCCCCTCGTCCGCCTCGGCGACCTCATGCCCACCGGGGTCGAGGCCCTGATCCGCTGGCACAGCCCGACCCGCGGTTTCGTCTCGCCCGTCGACTTCATCCCGATCGCCGAGGAGTTCGGCCTGATCGTCGACATCGGCCAGTGGGTGCTCGAGACCAGCGCCAAGCAGGTGGCCCACTGGCGCCGCGACTTCCCCGACCTGGGGCTCAACGTCAACGTCTCCGGTCACCAGCTGGTGCATCCCCGCTTCGCCGACACCGTGTTGCGCGCCCTGGCGATCGCCGGCCTGCCGTCCAGCGCCGTCACGCTCGAGCTCACCGAGTCGGTCCTGATGAGCGAGCCCGACCTCGGGAAGGCGGCCCTGCACGTCCTGCGCGGCCTCGGTGTGCAGCTGTCGATCGACGACTTCGGCACCGGCTATTCGTCGCTCGCCTACCTGCGCGAACTCCCCGTCGACGAGCTCAAGATCGACCGGGCCTTCATCGCCCGCGCCGAGCTCACCGGCGAGGATCTGGCTCTCGTACGGACCATCGTCGAGCTCGCCCAGATCCTCGGCCTGCGCACCGTGGCCGAGGGCATCGAGAACGCCAACCAGCTGTCCGCATTGCGCCGGCTGGGCTGCGCGTACGGCCAGGGATACCACCTGTGCCGCCCTACCGACCCTTCGGACTTACCCGCTCGCCTGGCCGGCCAACAGATCTTCACCCATCCGCGTACTTGATCACCGCGCTACAACATGGGAGATCCTTTTGGGGTACTTTTCGCCTAATTGGTGCTAATTACTCGGAAGGAACATTCCGTGACACCCTTCGCATTGTTCTTCCTCCTCGCACTTGCCGGCTCCTCTTGCTTCGCCCTCGGCCGCGCGCTGGGCCGGGGCGAGCGCTATGAGAAGGGCTACCGGGAGGGCTTCCGCGACGGCGAGACCGGCTCCCTGGCCCGAGCCGCCCGCCTGATCCAGCTGGACGCCCGCCCCGCCATCGCCCCCGCCGTCGAGTCGATGCTCGGCCCGTATTCCGTTCCCCAGCAGCTCCCCGGCCGCAGCGTCGGCCCATCGGTGGCCGCCGTCCCGGTGCGTCCCCAATTGGCTCTTTAAGACCACGCGGGGGTACGGCATCAGTCGTGCCCCCGCAGGTAATCCCGCACCGGTTCGTGCAGCCCAGCCAGCATGGTGGGGTCGCACCAAGCCACCTCCGCGACTTCTTCGGGGGCGGCCACGAACGCCGTACCCTCGATGACTTCGCAGGCGACGTAGAACATCATTCGACCCGTGTCGGGATGGACGCGGCTGCCGAGTGGGCGGATCGCCCGTACGATCAGACCTGTTTCTTCGAATGTCTCCCGGACCGCGGCGGCGACGCTGGTTTCTCCCGGCTCCACCTTGCCCGCCGGGAACTGCCACGAGAGCCGGCCTTCCGCCACCCGCCGCCGAACCAGCAGCACCCGGCCGCACTCGACGATCACAGCGGCGGCAATCATTTGTCGCGTCGAGACTCCAGCCATTCCCCGTTGTCGCGCAGTATCCACGCGAGGCCGTAAAGCGCGAACGCGACCAGGAACCAGCCAAAGGCAAATGCCGCACCGAGCGCCGAGTACTTGCCGTCCATTCGAAGGCTGATCAGGCCGACGACCACGGCGACAACCATCGTGAGCGGCAGCAGAGGCTGCTGGCTGGGGTGAGGATGACGTTCACGCACGGCAAGATCGTATCGACTACCTTCGAGCCGCGACGTCGCGCGGCGGCCAGATCGGCGCGAACGCCTCCTCCAGAGCCTCTCCAGGCGCTGCCGACGCACGTCGTTCGGGAGGTAGCTGGCTGTTCAAAAAACATGTATGTTCAGGGAGCGTGAACAACAGGTAATTATGAACGTCGGACCGGAGTGCGGATGCGACCAGGAAGCGACGAAGTGCTGGACGCCGCGCTGGCCCGACTCGCAGACGCCGGCGCCACTGTCGCCGAGATCGCCGCCGACGACAGCAACGCCGGTGGGCGGCTGCTACGGCTGACTCTCAACGGTGGCACGCTCACCTACGAAGTCCAGCTCAGGAGCAAGATCTCGCCTGCATCAGCGCACACCTTCCGGCCCTCTCCAGACCGACAGCTCCTGCTGATAGCACCCCACATCTCGGACCAGGCTGGAGAAGTGCTGCGGCAGCAGCACGTGCACTACGTCGACTCGGTCGGCAACATGTATCTCCGCGGAGATGGGCTACTGCTCGACGTGCGCGGACGTCGTGGTCCCTCGATACAGCCCGGCACGCCCGATAAGCCCCTGCGGGCGTTCAAGTCGAGCGGCCTCAAAGTGATCTTCACTCTGCTGGCCGACCCCGACCTGATCGCCGCGCCCTACCGCGAGATAAGCCAGGCCGGCGGCGTGTCCCTCGGCACGGTTCAGTGGGTGCTGGCCGAGCTCGAAAATGCCGGCTACGCGACCCTCAAGCCACGGCGGCTGTACCGAACTCGGAGCCTCTTCAACCGATGGGTGGAGGCGTACGCGTTCGACCTCTGGCCTCGCCTGGCCCTTGCAAGCTTCGACGCCATGGATCCGGACTGGTGGAAGAACGCTGACGACAGCGTTCGCGCGGCCGGCGCCCTGTGGGGCGGAGAGTCGGCCGCCCATCGAATCAACCCGAGGCTCCGACCGAAGCGGGCCGTTCTCTACGCCCCAGAAGTCCCGCGGCAGCTCGCCATGGATTATCGGTTTCGAAAACCCCAAGGGGAGGGGGGTGTCCAGATCCGCCAAATGTTCTGGCGTCTTCCGGCGAACCATTCCTTGACCGTGCCCACGCCATTGATCTACGGCGACCTGGTCGCCTCGGCCGACCCCCGGCTGACCGAGGCGGCTACCGACCTCCGGGAGAACGATGCGCTCCTTCAACGCCTCGACCGCGGCTGACCTGGAGCCAGTCGCATCGGTGCTGGCCGAACTGAGTCGCCGTGCGGACGAATGTGGCGTCGAGATCATGGTCGTCGGTGCCACCGCCCGAGACATCCTGATCCGCCATGTCGTGGGATCCGTCCCGGAGCGCGCCACGGCCGACATCGATGTAGCCGTTGCCGTCTCCTCCTGGTCAGACCTACGGCAACTTACCGAGCCTTTCGTGCGCCGAAAGGGCAGCGAACACAAATTCGAGGTGCAGCAAACCGAGGTCGACGTAATTCCGTTCGGCGCAATCGAAGACGCCAGCCGCACGATCACCTGGCCCGACGATCATCGAATGAACGTATTCGGATTCCAGGAGGCGATGGCCGCCGCAGTTCACGTGACGTTCCCGGGAAACCTGGTGGTCCCGGTGGCCTCCCTGCCCGCCCAGTCAGTACTGAAACTTCTCGCCTGGCAGGATCGCCACCATGACAACCGGCGCGACGCAATCGATCTAAAAAGCATCGTCTACGCCTATCACGAAGGCCCTTATCTCGAACAGCTTTATGTAGACCATCAAGAATTGATAGAAACCCACGAGTTCGATCCCAAGCTGGCCGGCGCTCACCGCATCGGACGAGAGGCCAGGTCATTGCTGGCGCCGGAAAATCTGGGACTTGTCACAGCGTTACTCGACTCCCCCGAGCAGTTCGCCCTGCTGGCGGCCGATATGGGAGGCATGGTGCGGGAGAATCGATCCATCCTGCTGGCCTACCGCAAAGGCTTCGCCTAGCCGCCGACAGCCTCAGCACGCGAGCGGCCGTCGCCACACGAGTTACCCGAGCCTGTGGCGCGCGAAGCAGTCAGGGCCGATCCCCCACATCTGGGGACCGGCCCTGACCTGCATCACTCTTGGTCGGGGTGGCCGGATTTGAACCGACGGCCTCTTCGTCCCGAAAGAAGGCGTCGTCCGCCGCGTAGCTCATCGCTGAGGTGCGCCGGTGGATAGGCCGGCGTTGTCGTCAGAGGAGCGTTATGACGATCGCGGCGAGTGTGCCCAGGGCTGTGGCGCCGGCCGCGAGGATCAGGGAGAGCTTGCCCTGGGGTTCGGATCGTCGCTGGGCAATTGCGCCGCAGACGATTGCCAGGACGCCGAAAGTCGGGGGCAGGACTATGCCCATCGGGGAAACCAGGATCGCGATCAGCGTCAAGAGGATGGCGGCTATGTCGAAGCGGTTGGCGGCTTGGGGGCGGGGGTCTTCGTTGGGCTGGCCTGGATCGGCGTAGGGCTGGATCGGGGGTGGGCCGTACAGCTGGCCCGGGTGGAGCGGGGACTGCGGCGGAGGCGATATCGGGGCCGAAGCGGCTGGTGGGGCTGCGATGGGGGCGGGGACTTGGGCTTGGATCGGAACCGGGGCGGGAGCTGTGGCCTGGATCGGAGCCGCGGCGGGGGCCATTGCCTGCGAAAGGACGGGTGCGAGTGGCGCCGGCACGGCTGCGACGGCCGGGGGTGTGGGTGGCGCCTGGAACGGCGGCGGGGCTGAGACCTGGGCCGGTGCCGGCGAGATTGGCTGGTCGTGTGGCTGCGGTGCCGGCTGGAGGTGGGATTGCAGCGCTGGGGAGACCGGCTGCGCATAGGACTGCGGGAGCGGCTGCGCGTAGGGCAGCGGCGCTGGGGAGAGTGGCTGCGCGTAGGAGTGCGGGGCCGGGGAGAGTGGCTGCGCGTAGGACAGCGGGGCCGGTGAGACCGGGTACGCGTGGGACTGCGGCGCTGGGGGGAGCGGCTGCGCAAAGGACTGCGGCGCTGGAGACACCGGGTGCGCGTGGGGCTCCGGGGCCGGGGAGAGCGGCTGCATGTAGGACGTCGGCTCGGGTGAGGCCAGGGGTGGCCCGCCGTCTTGTGTGGGCCGGTAGGTCGGCTCGGCGTATGTGGTGCTGGTGTGGGTTGGGGCTGGCTCTTCGTAGGTGGAAGTGCCGTAGCTGGGCAGGGAGTAGTCGCCGTAGGTCGGGGCGTAGTTGGTGAAGGTGGGTGGGCTGTAGTCGCCGAAGGTGGGGGTGGTGTAACTGGGCTCGGTGTAGGTCGGGGTGCTGAAGTCGGGGGTGGCGAAGGACGTCGTGGGGAAGTCGGAGCCGAGGTAGGACGGCGTCGTGGAGAGTGCCGACTGGGTGTGGGGCGCCGGGAAGGTCGACTGGCCGTTGGAGGGCGTCGTGGGGAAGGCCGGCTCGGCGTAGGACTGCGTGGTGGGGAAGGCCGGCTCGGCGTAGGACTGCGTTGTGGGGAAGGCCGGCTCGGCGTAGGACTGCGTTGTGGAGTACGCGGGGGCTGGGTGGGGGGACGCTGGGGTGTACTGCGCCTGGGACTGGGCCATGGGGGACGCTAGGGGTGTGGGGGGCCACGCCGGCTGCGGCGGAGAGTATGGGGGTGTCTGGGGCTCGGCGTGGAAGGTGGGGACCTGCTGGGTGGGGGCCGAGTGCCAAGCGGGGATTGTTGTGGTCGGCTGGCCGCAGGTGCCGCAGTAGGACGCCTGTGCGGACAGGGGGGAACCACAGTTGGTGCAAAGCATGGGGGTCTCCAGGGGGTAGTCCTGGAGTAGATCGGTCACTCGATGGGCGTCTTTAGGCGTCGAGAATGCTCGCCTCCGCCTGAGCAGCCGGGTGCCTCCGCTGCTGCGGTTGTGGTGCTCCCCCGCCCGTACGATATGGGGGGTTTTGGATTAAACGCCTAGCTGGCGGCGTACCTCGGCCGCCACCCGGCCGCCCTCTGCTCTTCCTGCTACGGCTGCCTGGGCGGCCTTCATCGCGGGGCCCATCTGTGCCTTGCCGGTGAAGCCTCCGCCGGCGAGAGCTGACTTGACCAGATCGGCGATTTCGTCGTCGGTGAGCTGTTTGGGGAGGTAGCGCTCGATCACCTCGCCCTCCTCGCGCTCCTTGGCGGCCTGCTCGGGGCGGTTGGCGTCGGCGAAGGCTGTGGCTGCCTCGCGGCGCTTCTTGGACTCCTTGCCGAGCACGGCCAGGACCTCGTCGTCGGTGAGAGCGCGTGCCTCGGTGCCGGCCACCTCGGCGTTGCGGACGGCGGCCAAGGCCATGCGCAGCGTCGCCGTCGTCAGCTCGTCTCGGGCCTTCATGGCGGTGTGCAGGTCATCGTTCAGGCGGTCTTTCAGCGTTCCCATGGACGGAGAAACTACTCTTGCCGTCATGCGCAAGCGTCCCCTTATTGCCCTGGCCGCCGGTGTGGCGGCGGCCGGAGCGGCCACTTTTGCCTACTCGTCGCTGATCGAGCGGAACCTTTTCACGCTGCGGCGCTTCGACGTGCCGGTTCTCGAACCCGACGCCGAACCGCTGCGGATCCTGCACATCTCGGACCTGCACATGATGCCTGACCAGCGGCGAAAGCAGGACTGGGTGGCCTCGCTGATCGGCACTGATCCGGATCTGGTCGTGGTTACCGGCGACAACATGTCGGACCCGGGGGCGGTGCCGGGGGTGTTGCGGGCGCTGGATCCGTTCCTGTCGGTGCCTGGTGCGTTCGTGTTCGGGTCGAATGACTATCGCGGGCCTGTCTGGGGAAATCCGCTGCGGTACGTCCTGCCTGGTGAGCGGGAGTATGTGCAGGGGGTTGACCTGCCGTTCGAGGATCTGCGTGGGGCGTTTGTCGACGCGGGGTGGGTGGATCTCAACAACGCCCGGACGTTGGTGAAAGCCGGTGGGCGGTCGATCGAGCTCGTGGGGGTCGACGATCCGCATGTCGAGCGTGATGAGTACGCGTCGGTGGCTGGTGCCGCGTCTAGCGGGGCTGACCTGCACATCGGGGTAACGCATACGCCTGCCTCGCGGGTGTTGGACGCCATGGCTGCCGATGGCTTCTCGTTGATGCTGGCGGGGCACACGCATGGGGGACAGGTTCGGGTTCCGTTTTATGGGGCTCTGACGACCAACTGCGACCTGCCGCTGTCGATGGCGCGAGGGGTGCATCGGTGGCCGGGGTCGGACGCCTGGCTGCATGTGTCGGCTGGGCTTGGAACTCACCCGACGGCGCCGGTCCGGTTCGCTTGCCGGCCGGAGGCCTCCGTGTTGACGCTGATACCTCGCTGAGCTGGGGTTTTGCGGGTCAGGGGATACCGATTTCGCGTCCGCGTCGGCGTCGGATAGTATTTCCTGGCAGCTCGGGGTGTGGCGCAGCTTGGTAGCGCGCTTCGTTCGGGACGAAGAGGCCGTCGGTTCAAATCCGGCCACCCCGACCATCGGTATGCCCTGACCAGCTATTAGCTGGCCAGGGCATACCTTTTGTCTATCGGGTTTTGAACCGTCCCCCGAAAACCCCTCACAAACCGATTGGCACGACGGAGTTCGTGCCAGGTTGCTTATGTGGCTCGGCAGGCGTAAATCCGTCCAGGACGGGCTCCCGCCGCCTGCTTGATTAGTCGCCGACTGGCCGCGGGCCGCAGTCCCGTGGTGCCTAGAGAGACGAATACTTCCAGTGTCTAGTCCCACCTGATGCTTAACGGATCCGTCCCAGGAGACGCTTGACGGTTGGTCTAGGTTTCGTTGCTGACTTTGCGGGGTGCCGGGATGAGTTCGTATCGGTGATGGTGTCCAGCTGGGCCGTGGCCGTCGAAGACGCGGAATGTGATGCCGGTGACCTCGACCGTGACCGGTTTGGCCAGCTCATTCCAGAGTGTCCCACCAACGCATGAGATCCAGGTCTGGGGTGTCTGGTTGGGTGAAGTGGAACGGCACGCCGAGGGCCGCAGCAACGGCGTGCCCCTTCTCGGTTGCCTCGGCGGCTTCCGGCCACGGCGGGACCTCGCCGAGAAACAGGCGGATGTCTCCGCCCCGCCGGATCCCGGCCAGTCCCACCTCATCAAAGCGTTCGTGGTGCTGACCGGGGCGTTCCACGATTGCTCCGAGCCAGACCATCCAGCCGAACGTGTCGCCGTCCCAGACGGCCTCGATGGCCGCCACCCGGTCAGGAATGGCTTTCGCCGCCGCGATGAGCTGCGGGAGCTCAACCGTAGGCTCCGGCTCGATCAGACCCTGCTCGGACAGCCACGCGAGCCGGTCCATCACCACGTTCTGTGCCTCGTACAGGCCCGGCTTCGGCTCCAGGCCGCCCTCCTCGCGCACCAGCTTGATTGCCTGAATTAGTCGACGGTTGCGCAACTCGTCATCAATACGCTTCTGTATTTCCTGTGGCAACTGCAGCCACATCAGGCTTCCTCCGTCGGCTTGGCGACCGTTGGGCCGCTGCACTGCTGATGTGCCCCATGACTCACCAGCTCATGTCGTCATCCTCGCCGTTCTGCTCCTCGCATCGATGGTGGCAGGCCGGTTGGCTTCAGGTTCCGAATCGCCAGCTGGTTCGTGCGACGGACGGTGCGTGGGCCGTCGTCGCAGGCGATGGTCAGGTCGGTGTCGGTGACGTCGATCGTGACGGTCTTGCCGGCGTGGACCCGGCCGAGCGCAACAACCTGGCGGGCGACCATGACCACGCCGGTGTCCGACACGCGGCGTTGCACCCGCACCGGCTCGATCGAGGGCAGCGGTGGCGGGCCGGCCGGACGCAGGCCGCGCAGCCGGGCCACCTCGTGCGGGGCGAGCGGGTTGGGCCGGGTGCGCAACAGCTGCCGGCTCTCGGGGTCGAAGAAGCTCAGCGTGGTGGCGTCGATGCGGATACTGACCCGGCGGCCGCCGAGGACGTCCGCGGCCAGGACGATGTGCTGACCCAGCGAGACGCTGCCGGTCCGATTCACGGTGCGGTCCACCTCGACCACATCCCCGGCCTGCGGCGCAGGCAGCGGCGGCGGACCGGCCGGGCGGCCACCGTGACGCAGCAGCCCGGCGAGGTCGGCAGCCGACAGGTGAGACCGGATCGTCTTGATCCGGGCGCCGGCGATGAGCAGGTGGATCACGTCGGGGTCGGCCCAGAACCTTACGGTCACCCCGGACCGGGCCGGGCCGAGCCAGAACTGCTTACCGGCGACCTGCAGGTTCCCCGAGGGCGGCACCACCCGGTCGAACTCGACCGCCGTCCCGGACAGGCCGGTCACCGGCGGAACAGCTAGCACCATCGGTGCCGGCAGGGCTTGGGGCTCGACCGGAACGGTCAACGAGGCGGGCAGCTTGAGGGGGACCACGCTCGGCCCCGCCGCGGTGAACCGGTCGGCCGGGAACGCCATGTCCAGGGACTGGTGCGGCCGGTCGGTGTTGTATTCGTGCCGGAACGCGTCGATCGCCGCTTGGGCGGTGTCGACGTCGGGCCACACCGGCACGTCGTCGAGCAGCTCGCGGCGCAGGGTCTGGTGGAAGCGTTCCACCTTGCCCGTGGTAGTCGGGGTGGCGGGCTGGGTGAGCCGGTGCACGACGCCGTTCTCCCGGCAGATCCGGTCGAACATCACCTCGCCACCGTTGCCGAACCGGGCGGTGAACTGCTTGCCGTTGTCCGTGAGCACCTCCTCGGGCAACCCGAACTCTTGCAGGGCGGCGGCGAAGGCGAGACACACTGCGCGGCCGGTGGCCCGGCGCACCACTGAGGCGATCACGCAATACCGGGAGTGTGGTCGTCGACGCCGGTCACGACCTTGGCCTCCGACCCGTCAGGCAGGAAGATCCCGCCCACGATGTCCATCTGCCACAGTTCCATCGGCCGGTCGCGTTCCCAGCGGATATAGTCCTTGCGGCCCCGGCGCCGTTGCTTCGGGGTCATCAGCCCGTGCCGGATCAGGATCCGATAAACCGTCATCCGCGACGGCACCTCACCAGGACAGCCGTGCCGGCCCAACTCGAACGCGATCCGCCGGGAACCCCACTTCGGGTGATGCCGGCGCAGCTCACACACCAACGCCTCCACCTCCGGCGACGCCTGATGAGCGCACCCATCCGGACGCCGCGACCGGTCCTGCAACCCCGCCAGCCCTTCGTCGGCATAGCGGCGCAGCCAGGCATGCACGCTCTGCCGGGACACCCCTGCCTTCGCGGCTACCTCCGTCACCGGATCCCCAGCGAGGACCGCCAGCACGGCCTGATACCGCTGTTCCACGATCGACATTCCCACCAGTGCCAATCCCGGCCCCCAGACCCTCGCGCTGCCGCAACAACACGTGATCAAGAAGCCGAATGGTGATCATGTCAAGCATCAGCTGGGACGCGAGTGTCAAGCATGTCCCGTGACGGGACAGACGAAGACTTCCAGCGCCTGTTCAGACTTTCTGTACGCCCTTCAAGGCGGCCCGAAACGGGCCGCTCACGCCGCCGAAGGGCGCGCGACCGTGCCACCGCTGGCGCTCTGGCCCGGATCACGCAAGCTGCCCGTCGGCTGGCGTGCAGGAGCGGAAGTCGGGCCGCGGCGACGCTAGGAGTACCTGGGTTGGGGTGAAGGAAGGTGGCCGGCTGCTGACCGGCGCGGCCTGGGCGACGCGGGCGAGCTGCCCGCTTCCGGCGCACGGCGCGTCGCGGCCGTCGAGCTACGGGTGCGGCGGCGCGCATGGTGTCCGGGCCGCTCCTCCACCGTCAAGGGCGCTTCGCGTCGCAAGTGACGGCCACCGGCCGCCCTGGACGGTGGGAGCCTCTGCGGCCCTAAGCGGTCAGGGGTCAAGCGGCGGTCACGTCCACCGAAGTGGTGTATGACCTGGTCTTTTGGGTCGATGAGAGGCGGCCATCGCAGATCCTTCGGATTGTCTAAAGATCACGAAGGAGGAAGCCTGCGATGGCCGCAGAACAAAGTCTGAACGTTGCGTCGTTGTTGCGCGAGCACCTGGAATCGGCGAGCCCTGATCTGCTGCGGGAGATGGTGAAAACCTTCGCCGACCTGCTGATGTCCGCCGAGGCCGACGCCCTGTGCGGCGCCGAGTACGGCGAACGCAGCCCTGAGCGCACGAACTCACGCAACGGCTACCGAGCTCGGGAGTGGGACACCCGGGCCGGCACCGTCGAGCTGGCCATTCCCAAGCTGCGACAGGGCTCGTATTTCCCGGACTGGCTGCTGCAGCACCGCCGCCGGGCCGAACAAGCCCTCGTCTCAGTCGTCGCCACCTCGTATCTGCTCGGCGTCTCCACGCGGCGCGTCGAAAAACTGGTAGCGCAGCTCGGGATCAAGCAACTGTCCAAGTCCCAGGTCTCGGAGATGGCCCGCCATCTGGACGCGCAGGTCGAAGCGTTCCGCAACCGGCCACTCGATGCCGGGCCTTACACGTTCGTGTGGGTCGACGCCCTCGTGATCAAGGTCCGTGAACACGGCCGCACGATCAACGTCCACGCCCTGGTCGCGGTCGGCGTCAACGATGACGGCGGCCGGGAGGTCCTGGGCCTGGAGATCTCCAGCGACGAGGACGGCGCCGGTTGGCTGGCCTTCCTGCGCTCGCTGACCGCCCGCGGCCTGGCCGGGGTCCGGCTCGTGATCTCCGACGCCCACCGCGGGCTCGTGAGCGCGATCGGCGCCGCACTGCCCGGCGCCGGCTGGCAACGCTGCCGCACCCACTACCTGCGCAACCTGCTCGCCAAGGTCCCGAAATCCGCGCAGCCATGGGTGGCCACCCTCGTGCGCACGATCTTCGACCAGCCCGACACCGACGCCGTCGCCGCCCAGTTCACCCGGGTGCTCGACATGATCAGCGAGAAGTTCCCCGACGCCGCCGAACACCTCGACGACGCCCGCGAGGACATCCTCGCCTTCACCGCGTTCCCGACTGAGCTCTGGCGGCAGATCCGCTCGAACAACCCGCAAGAACGCCTGAACAAAGAGATCCGCCGCCGCACCGACGTCGTCGGGATCTTCCCGAACCGGGCCGCGATCATCCGCCTCGTCGGCGCCGTGCTCGCCGAACAGACCGACGAATGGACCGAAGGGCGCCGCTACATGGGCCTCGAGATTCTCCGCAAAGCCCGCCTCACACCCATCACCACCAGCCAAAACCCCGAACCCGCCACCCCGCCAGCCGAGATCGCCGCCTAACATCAACACCAACGGATCAGCGCTGGCCGCCTCTTACACCACGCCCGTGGACGTGACCCAAGCGGCAGGCCGGTCGCCTGCCCGCAAGAGGGCGCACGCCGCCGCACCCGTAGCCGACTAGGTGTCGCCCTCGGCCGATGTCAAGCGTGCCTTGACGCAAAACCTTTAGGCAGGGCATTGATGATGCGATGTTGCTTGGCCAACCAAAGGGGCTGGTGTCATCGTCGTCAACAACGCCTACAGAAGCGTGATAGTCAACGAGGCAGCCTGAAGAAATCTCTCGACGATGCGACGGAGTCAACCCAATCTAAAAACTCGCCCCAACGCAATTCCCAAAGATCTATGAGATCGGCTAGATCCTGATACGAGGTGCGGCGACCAATCTCACCCGCCGTTGAACTGCCATGGGCGACCGCATTCCGCTGCACGACGACGCCGTCAATCTGTTCCCATACCTCGCGGAGTATAGGAGCTGGATCACCGAATCCGAATACTCGACAGAATGTCGAGACCTGAGTGCGCTTGAAGTTTGTACCGTCGTTCGGGAAAACGTTGGTTGAAATTGAGCAGCTTCTCGAATCATGTACAGTGCCAACGACGTCAAAACCGCTTTTCCAGATGGCTGTGGGGCTGGCTCCGGCGACCGCCTGCAACTTGCCGAATGCGGCAATCACTTTGAATCCCGGTTGCAGGCGCCGATTGCCCACCCGCATGTTCATGGCCTCCGACAACAAGGAACGGCATAGCGACTTGAGCAGGTTCTCATATGCGGCATAAAGGAGGACGATGGAAAGTCCTCGTATCTCTCTCGACGTAGCTGTCGTGTTACCTCCAGGGTGAGCATCATTGAGTAGTAGCCGAATCGTGGCGAGGCGATCTATGAGTTCCCCTCGCTGTACAGCCGAGCTAAACATCGCTGTGGAGGAACCGGTCCCGACAATACTCAATGCGCCCACGCAATCGATGCCTGGTATTTGTGGCGCCGGTCGTAAGGCGGCGAAGATCCTCGGACGTTATCCAATCCAAATTCTTCGGCACGCCAAGATGAGGATTCTCCTGCAGTGCCAGAGCCGCACCTACCGAGATGGCTTCATAGAGGTTAACTGGCGTCTGATTTAGTCGTGATCTGATTCCGTTCGGAAAAGCTTTCGCAAGGAAGTTGAATGTTTGACGAAATACCTTAGCTCGCGTTTTTACATCGGGATTCCTGTGGGCGTCTTGAGTAAATTCGTTTAAAAACTCAATCACTGAATGCGTGAATTCGCCGTAGCGCTCGAGAAAGGCAAAGAATCGAAGGACATACTCTTGCGGTGTTCCATCCTTTTGCCGACTTTCCGGAATAACGACGACGGTCCTAAATGGCTGGATCTCGGACAACTCAACCAGGAGATTGATAAATTCACCACGATAAACGCACTCCCGAATCTCGTGAGCCGTTAGCGAGATGCCGCCTGTATTTAATCGTTCGAACAAGTCGTACCTGACCTGCAGGTCGCTCTTGTCGTTCAGCACGACCACTTTCATCGGACGATCTTCAAACGCGGTCTTCAGGTCATCTGGAAGGCTGTCGAAAGTCTCACCCTCGAAAGTGTTCAGCTTCTCAAGGTTCTTAAGTGCGAGCGCGGCGGTGTCTACGCCGGTGGCGTTTCTTGCCCGTGAGTCTCCTGCAAAGCTCACTAAAGTGAGGAGCCGCTGGATGCCATCAACGACTTCCCACTGAGTTTGCATGCTTTCGGTGCTATTGGTTGCCATGAATAGAGGCGGCACCGGAACACCGAGAAATACAGACTCGATGAGGCGGGATTGCCGCGTTCGGTCCCATCGGAACTGGCGTTGATAGATTGGCGCTACATCGATGCGATGTCGCACCACGCGACGGAGTAGTTCATCGACCGTCACGTCATAAGTATCAAAGTCAACTGTCCGCCGCTGGGCGGCCAACTGCGCGCGTTGTTCAGCGGAGCCCACGCAAGCACCACGTCCTTAGGGTGTAGTCGATGGCAGCCTATCGTTGTCATCCAACGGTTACTGAGTGACCACCGGGGTGCCCGCAGCCGGACGTCCACCGACTCCGCTGGACCGTTGTAGCAGCTCAGGGATCACCCCACTGCTGCTCGGGCGACCATGATCCTTTCTTGGACACGGAAGACGCCAATTCACTCTAATACGGTCCTGATCGACGTACCATTGATCCGTCGTGGAGGGCAGGTGGCCTGCAGTGGGACGTGAAACTCCCCCGTGACGGGTTCGACTCCCGTCCTCTCCACGACACATTGGCTCCCGACAGCACGAGATATCAGCCGTCTGACCTCGCGCACGGCTTGCGCCTTACCAGACGGCCCGTACTCAGTCGATTACAGATGCGCGCGCCAGATCTGTGCCAGGTCAACCGGTCACCACTGGGCAACTGCGTTGAATCTCGGGAGGTCGACCTACGTTCCTGCTGGTAACCGCACCGCAGCTCAGCGATCTTGGCTAAGTGCCGTCCTGGCAGTGTGGGAGTCAGCCCGTGGGCTTTGTCTGCTAACCCAACGGCAGCCGACTCCCAGAGGGCAGAGGCTCAGTTCGCTTCCGTGGCCGCCGAGTCGTTGCCGCGCGGCCCTGGGCCTGGCCCTGGGCCTGGGCCTGGGCCTGGGCCGAGCTTTTCGAGGATGTGCGAACTGTCCGGAGCAACGGCCGGCTTGACGATGTAGTGCTTCTTAGTGATCTCTTCGCTCTCGTGGCCCAGCTGAGCTGCGGCGTTCTTGGCGCTGGCCTCCTTGTCGATGAGGCTGGCGACCGTCTTCCGGAAGCTGTGTGGGGTGACCCATTCGAGGCCGGTGTCGGTGCGGGCTTGGCGCCACTGCCGTCGTACGTTCTGCGGCGACAACCAGGTTCGTCGCCGCGAGACGAATATCGCGTCGTAAGAGTTCTGGTCGGCGTCGAGCTGGCGGGCCATGAGCATCCCGACCGCGAAGCGGGGCAGGATGACTGTTCGGTAGCCGGCGTCGGTTTTGGTCCAGTCCTGACGGAAGAAACCCTTGCCCTTGACGTAGACGATCGTGCCGCAGATGGTCACGGTCGGTCGTGCGGCGGCGAGGTCCACGTCTTCCCAGCGCAGGGCCAGGATCTCGCCGATGCGGGCGCCGGTGGCGAGCAGGAGATCGACGATGTCGGCGAGGTCTCCGCTGTGCCGAGGTCCCGGCTTGCCTGGCGTGGGCTGCTGCCACGTCCGAATGGCCGCACGGACTGCTTCAAGCTGGTCTGTGTCCAGGGCGACAACCGTACGGCGGGGCTTACGCAACCGCGCGGTGTCGCGAACGGGATTGCTCGTCAGTGCGCCTCGCCGTGTCGCTAGGGCGAACATTTGGCTGAGGACGACCTTTGCGCCTTTGGCCGCTGACGGGCGGTCTTTGGCGACCTCGCGCAGGAACTTGTCGAGCCGGCCGACGGTGGCCTCGCGAAGCCTGAGGTTCCCGACGGCCGGCAGGATCGCGGTCCGCAGGCTCGTCCTGTACCGGTCGACGGTTTGTAGCGTGACGCGCTCTTCGGCCAGGATCTCGTCGACCCAAAACCCGGCCAGCTTGCTGACAAAGGTCTCGCGCGTGATCTCGTCGTCGTTCGGGGTAGCCCGGTCGCGCAGCCTTTCCTTTAACGCCCGGACGGCCGCCGGCCCGGTGGTGCCGGTGGCCTCCACGTCGCGGGTTTTGCCGTCGTAGTCGCGGAAACGGGCTCGGGCACAGAACCGGTTGGCACCGAGCGTCTCTGTGCGGATATTGCCGTACGTTCCGATCGGCAGCGAAGGTCTGGCCATGACTCACCGCTCCGGATCGGTGCGGGAGTCGAGCCAGCGTTCGACCTCACTGCGCCGGTAGCGCAGAGTGTTGCCAACCCGAATAGCGCGAGGGCCTTTGCCTCGGCTGTGCCACGCGTAGAGGGTGTTCTTCGGCTTGCTCAACCAGGCGGCGACGTCGTCGATGGTCAGAAGCGGGTCGGGCCGCCATTCGGTGCTGGGCGAGGCGCTCATCGCCGGCCTGCTGCGTCGAACACACCGTGATTGACTCGCTCGTGGTTCGCGACGACGTTGGATCGAAGCTGGGGGCGTGGGCAGGGCGAGCACGAATCCGATCCTCTCGAGTGCGGCTGATGATTCACCAGGACAGCCAGAGGACGTCCGTGGACAACTTGAGCGGCTCGTCTTGCGAACGCCGGCATTCGCGACGTACGTACGCTGCGATTTCTCCCCTCTGTGGTCGAGTTGATCGTGGTGATCGTTGGGCCTCCCTTCTCTCGATGAATGGCGTCCGCGCGGACGTCCGTCCGTTCGTCCGTCCGCGCTGAATGCGCAGACGCGCGCGAGGCTGACGGACGTCCGCGCGGACAACCGGGTCACGCTCGCCAGCGCCCGCGAGTGACTTGCCGGGCGCGTCCGGTCGCGGCGAGCGCCTGAAGCCGGTCGTAGATCCAGGTGCGTCGCATACCGGTCACGTTGATCAGTTCGGGGATGGATAAGCCGTCGTCAGGTGCCTGATCGAGCGCCGTCGACAAGGCATGGTCGGGATCATCGGCGGCTCTGGCCTGCGGTTCGAGGGCGCGGGGCTGTTGGTCAATCGCGCTTCGGGAGAGCGGGTCGAGGTCGGGCCGGTGGTCGGCGAATCGCGCGGCCGTTCCCCGTACGTGCTCGTCCGTGACGAGGTAAGCGCGAGCGCGGCGCGGCTGGTTGTGACCGTCGGCTAGGACGTAGAACTTGCCGGGAGCGTCGAGGGCGTGGGCGTGCCAGCCGGCGGAGAGCATGCCTTTGTCCAAGATGAGGTCGACATCGCGGCGCTCGCGGACGCGCAGGCAGACGCGAACGCTCATCTGTGAGCGGAGCGTCCCGCCGCCCATGGCCTTCTGCGTCGGCCGTTGAGTTGCTGCGATCAGGTCGACAGCGACGGCACGACCTCGGCGAGCGACCGAATCCGCGTACGGGATTGCGGCCGGCGCCGTGTCGGCCAGTTCGGCGTACTCGTCGATGACGATGCCCAGCGCCGGCGTACGTGGCGTGGGCTCCCAGACACGGGTGTTATCGCGGCTGGATGCGTTGGCGCGGGCGTCAAGGATTGCGACGGCGTCCGCCAGCAGTTCGACGGCCTCATCCGGGGTGGTCGCGAGCCGCGCGAGGCAGGGTGCCCACGGCCGCAGTTCCATGCCGCCTTTCAGGTCGATGCCCCAGAGAACGACATCGGCGCAGGCGGCGAGGTTTCCGAGGATGACGTTCAATACGCCGCTCTTGCCTGAATCGGTGGTGCCGCCGATGAGCGCGTGCCGTCGGAGTAAGGGCACGCGGACGGTGGTCGCGTCCTCGAAGACGCCGAGTTCGATCGGGTCGGCAAGAGAGCGGGCGGATGGGCCAGGCCACGGGATCGCTCCGGCGTGCGGGTCGACGGCCAAGACCCGCATCGTGCAGCGGCCAGCGTGAGCAGCGTCCTGCTCGACTCGGACCGCACCCGGTCGGGTGCCCAGGGCCGATTCAATGGCTGGCACCCGCGCCACGACGTCGGCGACGCTCTGTCCCGGCCGCAGCTTCATCCGAGCACGCCAGCCCCAGGTGTCCACGATCGCGGACATGATGCGCGAGCCGTCGAGCCCGATCGTGTCCGCGAGGTCAGGCCAGGCGTGGATGACTCGGTCCACCCTGACGCGGGCTCGGCGACGCCGGTGCGCCCACCACGGCACGCCAAGCGCAACCAACGCAATGATGAGGACGGTCGGAAGCGGGGTCTTGGCCGGACCGAGTGCCGTCGCTGCAGTGAGCCAGCCTCCCGCGACGGCGGTTGCGGTCGCGGCGTACGTGCGTTCCTCGGCGCGTAGCGCGCCCCAGGGCAGTCCGCGCAGCCCGGCCGCCGCAGCAGCAATGGCCGTGAGGGCTGCGACCAGCGGCCAGGCGTCGGGATGAGTTTGGTGCAGGACGAGTCCAGCAATGCCGAGCGCGGCGGCGACGGTGATCGGAGCAAGTTCCGATCGGTACCGGAACAGGCTGCGTCCAACTGCGGCCAGGGCCACGATGAGGAGCGGTTCATCGGGTACGAGCAGAAGCGGTTGCGGGTGCCGGCGGTTCCACCGGCGGTGCCGACGTCCGTACGCCCTCATTGTTCGCCTGCGGTGATCAGCGAATCGCGTTGCGCGGTGACCTCGTCGCGGACGTAGTAGAGCGGGTCTTCCTCGCCGTCGTTGTGCGCCGCGAGGCTGGCACGTGCGGCGGCGAGCAGGTTGGCGTGGTCGAGTCGGGTCCAGGCCAGGATTCGGCGGATGCGTTCGATCTCGGCGAGCAGGGCTGGGATGTCTGCGATGGCGGTCCAGACATCGAGCGGTGTGCGGCTGCTAGGGAGATGAGTGGGATGCCGAGGTCGCCGAGCCGGTGCAGCAGTCCGTGCAGCGCGGCCTGGTCGGCGATCGGTCCGTGGAGGGTGGTCGTGCCGTCGGGTTGGGTGGTTACGGTGAGCCCGCCGAACCACGCCGACCACCGCTGATCGAGGTGACCCTCGACGCGGATCTCGTACTGGTGGCTGCTCACGACCGCGAAATTAGGCGCCGATGTGGTGACCGGGCATCACATCAAGTGGTGAGCGCAGTGGTGATTCAGCGGCGCGACAGCAAATGGAGCTCATGTGCCCGCCGGACGGCGGCGCGGCGGTTGGTGACGCCGAGCTTGGTGTAGATGTGCTTGGTGTGGGTCCGCACCGTGTTGAGGGAGACCATCAGGTGGCGTGCGATGGACGGGCCGTCGAGGTCGCCGGCGAGCAGCCGCATGACGTCGAGCTCGCGGTCGCTGAGCGGCTCGATCAGGACGGCCCGAACGGGTGCCGGGGCACTGGCGTGGGCGAGGGTGGTCAGCCCCAACTCGTCGAGGAGAGGGAAAGCGTCGGCGAAGACCTGGACGAAGCCCTCCGGCTCGGCCAGCGCCAGTGCGCGTTCAACCGTGACCCGCGCCCCGGATGCGTCCTCGGTCGCGCGGCGAGCCAGGGCAAGCACGACCAGGATCTCGATGAGAGTGCCGTGACGGCCGCCGGATGAGGCCGCCGTGGCCAGATTTTCGAGCAGGGGGATCGCGGCCGAGGGCGCGATGATGCGGGCCACCGTCAGCTGCTCGTACTCGTGCAGGTAGGACGAGGTGAGGTCGCGGCCGCGGGCCCAGGCGAGCGCCGCGGCGATGTCGCCGTTCGCCGCCAGCATCCGGGCGCGCAGGGCCGCCACCGGGCGCACGTCGGGCGAGAAGTCACCCACGTACACGCGCTGGGCGTCCTCCAGGAGCCCGATCGCGGCGTCCCGGTCGCCTTCCGCCTCGCGGAGCAGCGCCATCGCCACCCGCCAGCGGTACGGGTTCTGCGGTAGGCCGGCCTCCTCTCCGAGAGCCGTGCTCCGGCGCAGATGCTCGGCGGCCGCGGCCAGGTCGCCACGCTCGTAGGCGATCTGGCTCAACCCGACGTGCATGTCACGGGTGCCCCGGATCGCGGGACCGTGCTCCTCGGCGAGGCGCAGCGCGTCCTCGTACGTGTGATGGGCCTGATGCAATTGACCTTGGATGAGCTCGAGATCGGCGAGCGTGATCGAACAACCCAGGACGTCGGACACGTAGCCCACCCGCCGCAGCCCCTGCGCGGCCGCGGCGTAGCCACGATGCGCGGCCTCGAGATCCCCGGTCGTCCAGGAGGCGAGCCCGGCCAGCGCCGACGCCGACGCGCGGAGTAGGTGATCGTCCTCGGGAACCAGTTGAGTCGCCGTCCGCGCGTGCGTGATCGGTGCGGCCGGGTCGCCGGAGATCAAGGCGAGGGCGGCCCGGTACATCTCGATGCCCGCGGGTACCCGGGCGAACTCGGTCTGGTCGATCACGGTGAAGTCGCCCCCGGCCAGCGTCGCCTCGATCTCCCGCAGCCGACGATCCACGTCGCCGAACTCGTTGCTGGCCATCAGGCCGCCGACCAGGCCGATCGCCAGGACCGGCCGGCGGGCGAGCACCTCGGCGGGCACGTCGTCGGCCCACCGGCGCAGCACGGCCTCCTGGCGGTGGCGTCGCAACTCCGGAACCGCCTTCTCGATGATGTCGGCGGCCCGCTCGACGTCGTCCGCGGCCAGCATGTGCCGCACCGCCGGGAGCGGATCGCCGGCCCGATCGAACCAGTCGCCGGCTCGCCGGTGCAGGCCCGCCACGTCGTCCGGCCGCTCGTCGAGCAGGTGGGCGTGCAGGACGTCGCGGAAGAGGTGGTGGTAGCGATACCAGCGCCGCCGATCGTCCAGCGGCACCAGAAACAGGTTGGCCCGCTCCAGCGATTCGAGCATCGCCCGGCCGCGGGTGCCCTCGGTGACCGCGTCGCACAGGTTGCCGGTGAGCCTCTCGAGGATCGAGGTTTCCAGCAGGAACCGGCGCACGGTCTCGGACTGCCGGTCCAGGACCTCTTCGGCGAGGTAGTCGACGACGAAACGGTCATCTCCGGCAAAGCCGTCGATGAATCCGGCCGCGTCGTCCCGGCCTCGCAGCGACAGTGCGGCGAGCTGCAGGGCGGCAACCCATCCTTCCGTACGCCCGGCCAGCTTGCCGATGTCGGCCGCGCTGAGCTTCACCCCGGTCGTGGTCGTGAGGTAGTCGCCGGCCTCCTCGGCCGTGAACCGCAGGTCGGCGGCCCGCACCTCGGTCAGCTCGCCGCGGGCGCGCAGCCGGGCCAGCGGCAGACCGGGATCCGTGCGGGTGCTGATGATGAGTCGGACCTGGGGTGGCAGATGGTCGACGAAGAACTCCATGCTCGGCCGCAATGCCGGCCCGTCCGCGAGGTGATAGTCATCCAGGACGAGTGCAAGATCCCCAGGAAAAACACTCAGTTCATTGAGTACGGCGGTGAGCACCGCCTCGACGGGCGAGTGGCCGGCCTGGAGCAGCAGGGAGATGGCGTCCGACCCGGTGCCTGGGGCGGCTCGATCCAGCGCGGTGATGACATACGTCCAGAAGGTGCGCGGCGAGCCGTCGTCGGCGTCCAAGGATATCCAGGCGACGGCGGCGTTCTGGCCGGCGACCCACCGTTCCAGCAAGGTCGTCTTACCGAAGCCGGCCGGCGCCGAGACGAGAACCAGGCCCGTGTTCTCACCGAGCCGCCCGGTCAGGCGGGGCCGGGCCAGCGTGCCGGCACGCGCCCGGGGCAGGAAGAGTTTGGTCTCGACGAGCGGCCCGATCACCCGTCCATTGGATCGCACGAGCGACTGAACCCTCTACGCTCCCGTCAGCTCGTTTTTGCGGTGTAGGAGTGCGGCCTTCGCCCGGCGTGCCGCGCGCAGGTTGAGGGCCGCCAGTAGGCCTAGCGTGACCATGACGACCAGCAGCGACGGCTCGAGCCTGTGCCGCAAGGTAGTGATGATCAGCGCGCCGATGGTGAAGATCAGCCAGGCACTCAGGCCGAGCCAGGCGGCGATCACCCGGTCTCGGGCGAACAGCGGTGTCCGTCGGGTCACGGCCCAGCCGCCGAAGGCTGCCCAGCACAAGCCGATCGCCACCAACGCCGCGAAGGCCACCTTCGTACGTGGGGGCAAGCCGGGCTCGGTCGCCCAGAGGATGCCGATCAGGGCGCTGCCCGCGAGGCCGGCCAAGCCCAGGGTCAGGTAACCGATCCGCTTGCGCAGGGACAGCGGGGCGTCCAGGCGAGCCAGTATCTCTTCCGGTGTCATGCCTCGTACCCCTTCCGGATCAGTTCCTGGCGTAGCAAAATGCGCGCCCGGTTGAGGCGCGACTTGATCGTGCCGGTGGGTACGGCGCATATCTGGGCGCACGCCTCGACCGGCAAGTCCTCCAGGTAGAACAGCATCAGCACCTCGCGCTCCCGGGCCGGAAGCGCGGCCAGCGCGCCGGCGACCGTCTCTCGATGGACGACGCCTTCCGTCTCGTCGCTGCCGGGCAGGTCGTCGATCGGCTCGGGGTCCGGGCGGGTGTAGGCGTCCCGCAACCGGTTCATCACGGCGCGGCGGGCGACGGTGAAGAGCCACGGCGTGAAACGGTCCGGCTGCCGCAGCCGGGGTAGGCCCTTGACGACGGCCAGCCAGATCTCCTGCACCACGTCGTCGTCGGGGCGGCCCAACATCCGGCCGACATATCGTTCGACCGTTGGGTGCCAGGCCTGTACCAGGTCGGTGAAAGCGTCTCGTTCACCCAACTGGCAGCGGACCACCAGCAACTCATCGCTCATCGGCCCTCCTTCACCTAATCAGTCGGTGCGCGAGGGCGGTCGGTTCACGGTAAAAGCGTGAGTGGAGCACGAGCGCAAAGAACCCGGCGGGGGATCGCCTGTCGAAAGGTGATCCCCCGCCGGGTTCCGCTATGTCCCTGGAGCGTCAGCGCCTGCCGGGTTTGGTGGGCTTCGTCGGCACGGGCACCTGAGGCTGGTCGGGGGTCTGCGGCTGCTGCGCGCCCTTCCCGTTGCTCTTCTCGATGACGACCACGCCGCCCTTGATGGTGCGGCCGCTCGGGTTCGTGCCTGCTGCGGTGCCGGCGGGGCACTTCGAGTCGACGTCGCCGCCTACCGAGACCTCGAAGCCGGCGCCCTCCAGGCGGTTTCTCGCACTGTCGATCGAGTCGCAGGTGACGTCGGGGATCGAGCGCTGGTCGCCGGTGGCGATCTTGTCGTCGCCGGCGGTCTTGAACTGGACCTTGGGCTTGCCCTTCATGAAGTCGCCCAGGGTGTTCCAGACGGCCGGGTTCACGATGCCGTGGGACATGCGGTCGGAGTGGTCCTGGTAGTCGGGGTTCACCAGGTAACCAGCGACCACCAGCGACGTGGTGCCGGCGATCAGCGCGGCGGTCTTGTCGTGGTCGGTGGTGCCGGTCTTGCCGAAGACGGGGTGGCCGACCACGCCGTGCGTCTGGCCTGCCGTGGTGCCGTGGCACTGGCCCATCTGGGCGGAGTCGCCAACGGGACAGCGAGCGGCGTCGAGGGCGGCGCGGGCCACGTCCTTGCTGGTCGCGCGGATGCAATGCGACTTGCCGATGTCGAGCTTCTCGCCGGCCTGGGTGGCGATCTGCTCGATCGGCGTGGGCTCGCAGTACATGCCGTCGCCGGCCAGGGTCGCGTACGCGTTGGCCATGTCGAGCGGGGTCGACGCGGACACGCCCAGCGTGAACGCGCCCCACTGGTTGGCGGACCCGGGTGCGGCCAGGTCGGCGTCCTGCTTGACGCGGAACTGCACGCCGAAGCGCTTGGCGACGGCGACCACGTTCTCGGCGCCGACGCGCTCCTCGAGCGGCACGAAGTACGTGTTCACCGAGTTACCGAAGCCGGTCCACATGTTGTAGACGCCGGCCTCGCCCTCGCCCGCGTTGCCGGGGCACCAGAAGTGGGTGCCGCTACAGGCCGAGGGGCTGCTGGAGTCGATGATGTAGCTCGACTTGTACTGCTTGGGCGCGTTGATGGTGTAGCTCAGCGGATAGCCCTTCTCCAGGGCCGCCACCATCGTGAACATCTTGAACACCGAACCGGCCTGGTAGCCGGTGATGTCGCCGCCGCCGGAGAGCAGCGGGTTCGTCGTGTTCGGGTACGTGCCGCGGACGCCCTTCTTGGCCTTGCGCGGGTCCGACGAGATCTCGTTCTGCGGGTGTGCCGAGTCGTCGAGCTTGTACTTCCGGTTGGCCGCCAGGGCGCGCACCTTGCCGCTGCCGGGCTCGACGGCGGCGATCAGCAGCGCGTTCTTGTTCTTGTCGCCGATCTCGTCGGTGATGTTGGCGCGGGCCGCGGTCTGCGCCTTGATGTCGAGCGTGGTGGTGATGCGGTAGCCACCGCTCTTGAGGCGGCGCTCCCGGTCGTACTGGGTCTCGCCGAACTCCTCGCGGCTCATCCACCAGCGGTAGAAGTAGTCGCAGTAGAAGCCCCACGCGTTCTTGGCGACCGAGACGCAGCCGTTGCCGACCGGCTTGACCTTGGTCGGGAGCTTCTCCTTGACCGCCTTGTCGGCCTCGGCCTGGGTGATGGCGCCCATCTCGACCATGCCGGGGATCACGTAGTTGTTCCGGCGCTGGAAGATCTGGTCGTACCCCTCCTTGCTGGTGGGGTTGAAGCTGGTCGGCGCCTTGACCATGCCGGCGAGCATCGCGGCCTCGCCGATCGTCAGGTCCTTGGGCTTCTTGTTGAAGTAGACCTGGCTGGCGGCGAAGACGCCGTACGCCTGGTTGCCGAACGGCGCGATGTTCAGGTAGCGCTCGAGGATCTGGTCCTTGGAGAGCTCCTTCTCCACCTGCAGCGCGTACTTCATCTCGGTGATCTTGCGCTTGGGCGTGTCCTTGGTGGCGTCCACGACCTCTTGCGGGTTGGTCGCCGAGTACGCCAGCGACATGCGGACCCACTGCATGGTGATCGTCGAGGCGCCCTGCTTGGACTTGCCGTTGTTGTTGTTGACGAAGGCCCGGGCCACGCCCTTCAGGTCGACGCCGTTGTGGTGGTAGAACTCCCGGTCCTCGGCCGCGACGATGCCCGCGGTCATGTACTTCGAGATGTCCTTGAGCGGCACGTCGCTGCGGAACTCGTCGTAGAACTGCGAGATCTGCGTCTTGTTGTCGGACGCGTAGATGCGCGTGATCTGCGGCGAACTGAAGTCTTTGAGCTCACTGGGCAGGTTCGCGAAGGTCTCGCCGCCGGCCTTGGCGGCCAGCCCGGACATGGCCGCGGCCGGGAAGGCGGCCGCCGCGACGACGACGCCGGCGAGTAATCCGCAGATCAGCAACGACGTCGCGTTGGCGAAGATGTTGTGATCGCGTCGGCGCATCCAGGAGGTCACCTGAGCAGGGTACGCGAAGGGCACACGGCAGCGCCCGTCGAGAAGCTCACGGGTCGCCCAGAATGATTGTGCTACTCCGCGGGCGCCCCGCGCTGCCCCTTCTCGAAACCCATGGCTTCCGAAAAGCCCGGTACACCCGAGCTATGCGTATTTGAGGGACAACGTTGCGTAATCACCCGACTACAGAGCATGATGGTCCGGCGAGCTGTCGCACGACGTCTGCACTGCTTGGGGGACATAGGCAGTCGGACGTCAGGGGGTGAACCGCAAGGGGGGACGTGTACAGATGGGGATGATCAGCGACTGGCCCAGCATGGCGGCGTGTCAGAGTGGCGACCCTGACGCGCTGTTCGTGCAGGGCGCCGAGCAGAACGTGGCGAAGAGGATCTGCCGCAGCTGCCCGGTTCGCTATGAATGCCTCGCCGATGCTCTGGACAACAGGATCGAGTTCGGCGTCTGGGGCGGCATGACGGAACGGGAGAGGCGGGCCCTGCTGCGCCGCCACCCGCAGGTGGCTAGCTGGCGGAAGATGTTCGAGGCCGCGCTGAAGGAGAAGAGCGCCGACAAGGTCCTCGTCCCGACCCGCTGAGCTCAACCGGCTAGCAGAGCGCCGATCGTTCGCAGCCCGTCGACGTCGTGGACGTCGGCGGGCTGCGCCGTGATCGAGGCGGCCGGGACGTCGGGGAACGCGTCGGTGAACGTCGCGGCCACACGAACCTCTCGCTCGATCTGCCGCATCAGGGCGGCGTGGATGCGCAGAGCGTCCGCGGTCATCTCATTGCCAAGAGCGTCGGCGGCCTCGAGGCTGCGCGAGGAAGCCAAAACGGATATATCCGACTTGTGCATGCGGTTCAGCACCAGGCCGCCGAGCGGCATCCGCTCCGCGACAAGTCGCTCCGCGAAATACGCGGCCTCGCGGACGGCGTCGCGCTCCGGCGCGGCGACCAGCAGGAAAGCGGTCTGCGGGTCCTGCAGGATCCGGTACGTCTCGTCGGCGCGCTGCCGGAATCCGCCGAACATCGAGTCGAGGGCGGCCACGAAGCCGGACAGGTCGGTCAGCAGCTGGGCGCCGAGGATCTTCTGCACCGTCCGGGAGAAGAGCCCGAACGAGGCCGTGACCAGGCTGAACATGCTCTTGCCCGAACGCGCCGGCGCGAGCAGCAGACGCAGCATCCGGCCGTCCAGGAAGCGGGAGAGGCGGGCCGGCGCGTCCAGGAAGTCGAGCGCCGAGCGGGACGGCGGGGTGTCCACCACGATCAGGTCCCACTCGTCGGTGGAGCGCAGCTGGCCCAGCTTCTCCATCGCCATGTACTCCTGCGTGCCGGCGAAGGTCGAGCTCATGGCCTGGTAGAACGGGTTCGCGAAGATCTCGGCGGCGCGCTGCGGCGTGGTGTGCTGCTGCACGACCTCGTCGAACGTGCGCTTCATGTCGAGCATCATGGCGTGCAGCTCGCCGCCGTGCTCGCCGTCGATGCCCTTGACCTGGCGCGGGGTGTTGTCGAGCTCGCTCAGGCCCATCGACTGCGCCAGCCGGCGGGCCGGGTCGATGGTGAGCACGACGGTGCGGCGGCCGTGCACCTCGGCGGCGCGCACGCCGAGCGCGGCGGCGGTGGTCGTCTTGCCCACTCCGCCGGCGCCGCAGCACACGACGATCCGGATGGCCGGATCCGCGAGGAGACGGTCGACGTCGAGATGTTCAGCCACCACTACTCCAGAGTAATCACGGTCAGGCCCGCATGAGCTCGGCTGCGAGCTCGTCCAACCCGGCGCGGTCGGCGCCGCCGGGCAGCAGCGGAAGCTCGATCATCGGGCGGCCGGCCTCGGCCAGCTCGACGCGCAGTGTTTCCTCCAGCTCCCGCCGGGTGAGGTACGCCTTCGCCTCGGCGGCCAGGCCGTTGACCGTGGCCGCGTCGGCCGGCAGGCCCGCGTCGGCCAGGCCGCGCTTGAGCTCGGCCTTGGTCACCTTGCCGGCGGTGAGCAGCGCCGGGCGGGCGCCGTTCACGATGATCCGGCCCAGCGAGATGTTCAGCGCCTGGAGCTCGGCGATCGCGTCCAGCGTCTCCTGCACCGGCATCTCCTCGAGCAGGGTGACCACGTGCACCGAGGTGATCGGGGAGCGCAGCAGCGACGCGACGCCCTCGCTCTGCGTCTTGATCGGGCCCACCTTGGTGAGCTTGGCCGTCTCGGCCGTGACGTTGAGGAACCGGCCGATCCGGCCGGTGGGCGGGGCGTCGAGCACCACGGCGTCGTACATCCGGCGGCCGTCGTGCGAGCGGGTGGTCGCCTCCTTCACCTTGCCGGTGAGCAGGACGTCACGCATGCCCGGCGCGATCGTGGTGGCGAAGTCGATGGCGCCCACCTTGCGCAGGGCCCGGCCGGCCGCGCCCAGGTGGTAGAACATGTCGAGGTACTCGAGGAGCGCCTCCTCGGCGTCGACCGCCAGCGCGCGCACCTCGCCGCCGCCGGCCAGCTTGGCGATCCGCAGCTCCTTGTAGGGCAGTGGCGCCACCTCGAAGAGCTGGGCGATGCCCTGCCGGCCCTCGACCTCGACCAGCAGCGTGCGGCGCCCGCCCGCGGCCAGGCCGAGCGCCAGCGCGGCGGCCACCGTCGTCTTGCCGGTGCCGCCCTTGCCGGTCACGACGTGCAGCCGCGCCGGCCATCTGCTGTTGACGTGCTCGCCCATGCCCTCAACGGTACGGCGGGTCGTCAGCCGGACACCTCGCAGACCAGCCATCCAGTCTTGCGGATCACGGTGAACTCGAGGGCCTGCCGGGCCGTTTTCTCGTCGCCGGTGGACATGGTGATCTGCACGGAGACCAGCGCGCGGTCCTCACCGGAGCTGGACACGGCCGGCTCGTCCCACCGGTAGATCGGGTCCTGGTAGCCCTCCGAGTACGTCCGGATCTCGTTGACCCGGTTGGCGAGCTTGGTCTTGTCGCGCGCCTCCCGGCACACCAGATCGTCGGCGGCGGTCGCGTCCTGCTGCGTGTAGACGGCGGTGAGGAAGCGGTTGACCGCGGTCGCCGGGTCGGGCGAGCCGGGGTTGTCGGCGTCGCGGAGCAGCAGATATGCCGAGGTGGCGCCCCCGGCGCAGAGCAGCAGGGTGGCGGCCAGCGCGAGCGAGACCCAGAGCCCGCCGCGCTTGCCCTTGGCCGGCGCGGGCGGCACCTCCCACGGCTGCTGCGGCCCGGACCAGATCGGCTCGGCCTCCGGCGAGGAGGAGAGGTCTGGCGAGGAGGAAGAGTGCCACCCCATGTGCTCCGGCGGCTGGGTCTGCCACTCGCCCTGCGCCTCGTGCTGGGCGTGCCAGGGCGCAGTGGCCGGAATCACCTGGGTGTGCTCGGCCACCACCGAGGGCGCGAGCGCGGTGGCGACCGCCGGCATGGAGGCCGTCGGCGCCTCGTCGGAGAACGTTCCGGCCGGCGGCCATCGCAGCGCGTGCGGATCGGGCCCGGCATCGATGAAGTCGAACGCGTGCGGCGGCTCCGGCGGCGGGATCGGGTCGCCGGGCGGGATCGGCTGCGGCGGCTCGGGGTCGGGCGAGGGCACCGGCGCGGGCTCCGGATGACCCGGCTGGCCGCCCTGCGGGTGCGTCATGTCGCCCCTCCAAGATCTCCTCTACGAGCGCTTGGCGTCAGCCTAGCCAAACGGGGCCTCGCGTGGGCCCTAAGCTGACCCGGTACCCGACGATTAGGGAGTATGCAGGCGATGCAGAAGTGGGAGTACGTGACCGTGCCCCTGCTGGTCCACGCGACCAAGCAGATCCTCGACAACTGGGGCGAGGACGGCTGGGAGCTCGTCCAGGTCGTTCCCGGTCCCAATCCTGAGCAGCTGATCGCTTACATGAAGCGGCCGAAGTCATGACCGACTGCACCGGAGCGAAGGAACGAGTGCAGGGCCACGAGGGCATGACAAAGGAGGGCTCAGCGTGACCACCCCGGTCGCCGGCGAGGGCGGCGTCGACGCCTACGCGAAGCTCGCCGAGCTCGGCATCACGCTGCCGCAGGTGGTGCCCCCGCTGGCGTCTTATCTCCCGGCCGTTCAATCCGGCAATTACGTGTACGTCTCGGGCCAGCTCCCCTTGGTCGACGGCAAGCTGCCGCTCACCGGCAAGGTCGGCGCCGAGGTCACCGCGGAGCAGGGCGCCGAGCTGGCCCGCACCTGCGCGGTGAACGTGCTCGCGGCGGTCGAGGGGCTGGTCGGCCTGGGCCGGGTCGTCAAGATCGTGAAGGTGTCCGGCTTCGTGGCGTCCGCGCCCGGCTTCACCGGCCAGCCCGCGGTCGTCAACGGCGCCTCGAACCTGTTCGGCGAGGTCTTCGGCGAGCAGGGCCGGCACTCGCGCAGCGCCGTCGGCGTGGCCGAGCTTCCGCTGGGCGCGCCCGTCGAGGTCGAGGCCATAGTCGAGGTCGCGTAAAAAGTCTGAAAGTTGCGGACAGTCACCTGAGCGGCCGCTGAGATCGCACATCCGGTCCTCGGCTCAACCCCCATGCGCGACGTACGATTTTGTGCATGGGGGGAGCTGCGCTCGACGGCCTGCCGGGCTGGGTGACGCTGCTCCGCGCCCCGAACCCGGGACCGATGACCCTCGACGGCACCAACACATGGGTGCTGCGCGCGCCGGGCGACGAGCTCGGCTTCGTGATCGACCCGGGCCCGCTCGACGAGGGCCACCTCCGCCGGATCGCCGAGCACGGGCCGTTCCGCGCCATCTTGATTACGCACGGTCACCACGACCACGTCGAGGGCGCTCCGCGGCTGTCCGAGATGCTGGGCGGGACGCCGATCGAGACGGCGCCGTTCGATAGTGAGGGGCTGAGCATCGAAATTCTGGACACTCCCGGGCATACCGCTGATTCAGTGTGTTTTCTCGTCAAGTCCGGGAATGTCCGATCGATGTTCACCGGCGACACGATCCTCGGGCGGGGCTCGACCGTGGTGGCGGCGCCCGATGGGGACCTGGGGTCGTACCTCGACAGTTTGACCGTGCTCACGGCGTACGAGAATGTCTTGATGTTGCCCGGCCACGGCCCGGCGCAAAACGACGTCGCCGCACACGCCCGGTTCTATCTGGATCACCGGCGCGAGCGGCTCGCCCAGGTCGAAGACGCGATGGCGCGAGGCGCGGAGACTCCGGAAGAGGTCGTTGATCTCGTTTATCCGGACATCGACCCGGCCGTGCGGTTTGCGGCGATCTTCAGTGCCAAAGCGCAACTGGATTATCTCCGTCACAAAAATCGGGAATCAGGAACAAGGGCCGACGGGTTGGATCGGCTGTGACCTGTCCGGTGTGTGGAACCGTCGCCGTCCCCGGCGCCCGCTTCTGCCACAACTGCGGCGCCGCCCTCCCGGCCGCGGCCACGCTGCCCGCTGCCGAGCGACGCATCGTGACCGTGCTCTTCGGAGACCTGTCCGACTTCACCTCCTGGTCGGAGGACCTCGATCCCGAGCGCGTCGGCGCGGTGACCGACCGCGTGCTCGCCGCCCTGGCCGGCGCGGTCAAGACCTTCGGCGGCCACGTCGACAAGCTGACCGGCGACGGCATCATGGCCGTCTTCGGCGCCCCGGTGGCCCATGAGGACGACGCCGAGCGGGCCGTGCGCGCCGCCTTGAGCATGCAGCGCGCGGTCCGCCGCGTGCTGGACGACGAGCGGGGCGGCGGCGCCCCGCTCGGCCTGCGTATCGGGCTCAACACCGGCGATGTGGTGGCGGGCATCCAGGCGGGCATCGAGTACACGGTCATCGGCGACACCGTCAACACGGCGGCCCGGCTCGCCGACGCGGCCGCGGTCGGCGCGGTCTACGCGGGATCGCGCACCAGCGCCGGCACCCGGCACGTCGCCTCCTGGCGCCAGCTGCGCCCGCTGCGGCTCAAGGGCAAGCGCGAGCCGGTGCCCGCGTTCGAGTTGCTCGGCCTGCACGACGCGCCCGGCACCCGCTCGGGCCTGGGCGACGAGGCGCCGTTCGTGGGCCGCGAGACCGAGCTGGGCCGGGTCTCCGGCCGGCTCGCCGAGTCGATCGACTCGGACACGCCGCGGGTCATGGTGATGACCGCCGAGGCCGGCATCGGCAAGTCCCGCTTCGCCGGCGAGGTCAAGCGGCTCGCCGCCGGCTACGACGTCGGCGCCGGCGGCCGGTACGCGGCGCACACCGGCGCCCGGGTGCTGCGTGTGCGCTGCCGAGCGTTCGGCGAGCGCCGCCGCTTCGCACCCCTGGCCGACCTGGTCCGCAAGTCCGTCGGCCTGCCCAAGGACGTGGTCTCGACGGTCGGCCGCACGGTGGTCGAGGAGCGCCTGCGCAAGCTCGCCAACCGGCTGAGCCGAGAGGGTGAGCCTTCAGTCCGGTCAGGGGTGGCGGCGGGGCGGTCGGATGGGGAGCCCGCCAAGATCGATATTGACCGGCTGCTGGGCCTGCTCGGGTACGGCGAGGCGCCGGCCAACCCGGTCGGCCCGGCCACCGGCGCCGACTGGCAGCCCGCCACCGCCCGGCAGGACGCCGACGCGGTGTCGACGGCCGTGGCCGAGCTGCTCACGGCGATGGCGGCCGAGGCGCCGCTCGTGGTCATCGTGGACGATCTGCACGACGCCACCGCGTCGACGGTGGACGCGCTGGGCAGCACCCTGTCGCAGCTCGAGGGCCCGGTCGTGGTGCTGCTGCTGGGCCGGCCAGAGCTGGTGCGCACGGCCGGCGCGCTGACCCGGCTCGCCGACGCCGAGGTCTACACGCTTCCCCCGCTGCGCGGCGCCGACGCGTCGCGCCTGCTGACGTCGTACCTGAATGGCGGCAAGCTGCCGCAACCCGACACCGACCGCCTGCTGGCCACCGCCCAGGGCAATCCGTTCTACCTGGCCGAGATGGTCACGCTGCTGATGGAGCGCGGCGCGCTGACCCCGGCGGTGGGTGCGAACGCGGTCGGCAAGTGGCAGCTCGCCAACGGCTCGCTCGGCAGTTCGAGCAGCAGCCAGCTCCTCTCCCGCGACCTGGCGGCCGTGCTCGCGGCACGTATAGACGCGTTGCCGCCCGAGCCGCGCGCGGTCCTGCGGGACGCGGCCGTGGTCGGCGACACCGTGCCGACCGGCGTGATCGAGGCGCTCCGCGAGCGGCGGGCCAACAGCGACGCGCGGCCCGGCGCGGTGGCCGCGGTCGAGCTCGAGCGCTCGATCGACGAGCTGCTCCAGCGCCGCATGCTGCACCGGGTGCGCGGCGGTTACGCGTTCACCACTCCGCTGATGCGCGAGGCGGCGTACTCCGGCATCGGCAAGGCCGACCTCGCCGACCGGCACTCCTACCTGGCCACCTGGGCCGCGCCCGAGACGATCGACCGGCTCGGCTACGACGGCGCCTCACGCCTGAGCCTGACCGAGAGCGAACGCGATGGCTTCGTGGCCACCCACGCCGAGTGCGCGGTCGAGCTCGCCGACCAGGTGCGGCTGCGGCCGGACGCCGCGGTGCGCGACGTGGCCCCGCTCGGCGTCGCGGCGCTCGGCCGGCTGGCCCGCCGGGCGCTGGCCAACATCGAGCCGGCCGCCTCCATCGAGTACGCCGAGCGCGCCTCGCTGCTGGTCAAGGAACCGCTGCCGCTGTCCGACCAGCTGGTGCACGCCCGCGCGCTGCTGCGCCTGGGCCGGGCCGAGGAGGCCCTCTCGCACGGCGAGAAGATCGCCAAGAACTCGGCCGACGAGCCGGTCTCGAAGGCCGAGGCGCTGCTGGTGGTGGGCCGGGCGCACGAGGCGCTGGGCGACATCGGCCGGGCCGTCGCCGCCTGGCAGGAAGCGCTCGACGTGGCGACCGAGGCCGAGCTGCTGCCGGAGCGGGCCAACGCGATGCGCCGCCTCGGCATGGCCGACTTCCTGGCCGGCCGGCTGAGCCAGGCGAGCAGCCGGTTCGCGGCGGCCTACCAGGTGACGCTGGCCGCCGGCGATCGGCACGGGCAGGCCTGGGCGCTGCAAAACCTCGCCTGGGTGACCACGACCCGGGGTGACTTCGCCGGCACCGACGCCGTGCTCGGCCGGGCCGCGCGTCTCTTTGCCGAGCTGGGCGACCCGGTGGGCCGCTCCTGGCTGCGGGGGACCACGGCGTTCGCGCGATTGCTGGCCGGCCGCCTGCAGGAGTCGCGCCGGCTGGCGCGGATCTTCCTGCCGTTCGGCGACCGGGTCGGCGAGGCCTGGGCGGTGGGCACGCTGCGTGCCGTCGAGGCGTACGCGGCGAGCGAGCTGGGCGAGCTGGGCGAGGCCGACGGCGAGGCGCGCCGGGCCTACCGCGACTTCAACGCGGTCGGCGACGACTGGGGGCGGGGCCTGGCGCTGGTCGTCCGCGGCGCGATCGCGCGTGGCCTCGGCGAGTTCGACCACTCCTTCGACCTGCTCGGCGACGCGATCGGGTACGCCGACCGCACCGGCCACCCGCTGCTGCTGGGCATGGCCGGCACGATGCGCGGCTTCGTCGCCCTCCAGCGCGGTGACCTGGAGCTGGCCGAGGCGGACGCGCGCCGGGTGATGGCGGCGGTCGAGCCGCACAACCCGCTGGCGCCGGCCCAGGTCGGGCCGCGGGTGCTGATGGCCGAGGCGCGGATCCGGGTGGGCGACGCGGCGACGGCGATCGGCCTGCTCGCCCCGATCGCCAGCGACACCGGCTCGCCGTCGCTGCTTTTCTCCCGGCGGCACGCGCTCACCTCGTACGCGTCGGCATTGCTCGCCGACGGCCGGGTGACCGAGGCGCTGACCTGGATCGAGCGGGCCCGCGAGGCGAGGTCGGAAGATGTTCGCAGCGGGGTGCTGGCCGAGATGACGTACGCCCGGGTGCTGGCCGCGGGCGACCGGTGCGACGAGGCGCGACAGGCGGCCGAGCAGGCTGTCCTCCTTGCGTACGCGACCGAGCAGGCCAGCGAACGGGCGGCAGCCGAGGAGCTGCGGGCCACCCTCGCCACCGGGCCGCTGGAAACTGTCGCGTACGCGTCCGACGTGCCGGGATGACCTCGCCCGGTCCTGGCGTAAGTTCTGTGGCATGACGGAGACGCCGCCGGGACCCCTTCCCGTGCCGTACGTGCCGGGCATGTCCGGTTTGTCCGTCATGGCACGCGGGGGATACGCGACGGTCTATCGCGCGATGCAGGATTCGGTGGGTCGCGAGGTCGCCATCAAGGTGGAAAATCGCCGCCTCGAGAGCAACCGTGACCAGGCCCGATTCCTGCGCGAGGCCCGAGCCGCGGGCCGCATGTCCTCACACCCGCACGTGGTCGACCTGTTCGACGTGGGCGTGACGGTCGACCAGCACCCGTACCTGATCATGGAGCTCTGCGACGGCTCCTACCTGGACCGCATGCGGGTCTCGCCGCTCAGCGCCGCCGAGACCCGCGACATGGGCGTCAAGATCGCCGATGCGCTGGTGCACTCGCACGCCAACGGCGTGCTGCACCGCGACGTGAAACCGGCCAACATCCTCTACTCGCACTTCAACTCGGCCGTGCTTGCCGACTTCGGCCTGGCCGTGCTGGGCGAGATGCGCGACTCGTCGGTCACTCTCGAGGTGCTCACCCCGGCCTACGCGCCGCCCGAGATGTTCCGGCACGACAACCCGTCCGGCGCCGTCGACGTCTACGCGCTCTGCGCGACGCTGTACGCGGTGATGCGCGGCCGCCCGCCCCGCTGGGACGGCGACCGCAACCCCAGCCTGATCACCCTGATGGATCTGTTCCACCAGCCCATCCCCGATCTGCCCGGCGTGCCGAGCGAGCTGGTCCGGCTGCTGCGCTACGGCATGTCCAACGACCCGGCCTCCCGGCCCACCGCCGAGCAGCTGCGCGACCTGCTGACCAGGATGGATCTGGAGGGCCCGGGCAACCAGCGGGTCCCGCCCCCGCGCTGGTCGCCCGGCGACGACACACCGACCGTCCGCCAGCAGATCAAGCCGGCCAAAAAGAAGTGGCTCTTCGGGCTACTCGGGATCCAGGACCGCTAACAGCTCCCCGGTGTCGACCTCGGCGCCCGGGTGCACCGGCAGCGAGGCCACCACGCCCGCGCTCGGCGCGTGCACCGGGTGCTCCAGCTTCATCGCCTCCAGCGTGAGCAGCAGCTCGCCGGCGCGCACCCGCTGGCCGGGCACGACCAGCACGCGGCGGACGGCCCCGGGCAGCGGCGCGATCAGCGAGCCCTCGGCGGCCTCCGGCGCGGGCAGCGGGAAGCGGGACAGCTCGCGCAGCGCCACCGAACCCTCCGGGCTGTCCACGTAGGAGACCTCGCCGACCCGGTGCACGTTGAAGGTCAGCCGGATGCCGTTGACGTCCAGCACCACCCGCTCGTCGCCGGCCGCCACCACCACCGTCTCCGGGTGATCGTCGACCACCGGCGCCTGACCCAGCCCGGCCAGGTCGAGCTCCTCCGGGTCGACCGCGCGCACCCACCAGCCGGCCAGCTCGCCGTGCCGGTTCATCCGGTAACCCACCTCGACCGGGCCGGCCGGGCCGTCGTACACCGCGGTCTGCGACCCCGACGGGACATTGCGCCAGCCCGAGGGCAGCGAGCCGAGCACCGTCGCGGTCGCGCGTCGTCCGGCGGCGCCGGCCAGTGCCGCGGCAAGACAACTGATGCGTACGGCGTCGACAGCCGACAAGAGCGGGGCGAACACTTCGGGGCGCCGATCGAGGAAGCCGGTGTCCAGGTCACCGGTGCGGAACGAGTGATGCCGAAGGACCCGCACCAGCAGATCCCGGTTGGTGGCCACCCCGTGCAGCTGGGTGCGGGTCAGCGCCGAGGCGAGCATGCGCGCCGCCTCCTGCCGGGTCGGCGCCCACGCGATCAGCTTCGCCAGCGTCGCATCGGGGTGCACGCCGATCACCGAGCCGTCCTCCACCCCGGCGTCCAGGCGCAGGCCGGGCTGGGGCAGCGGGCGGAAGGCGCCGGCCACGTCGGGCACGGCGAAACGGTGCAGGGTGCCGGAGGCGGGCAGCCACGCGTACGCCGGATCCTCGGCGCAGATGCGCACCTCGATGGCGTGTCCCCGGATCGGCGGCGGGCCCGGCATCGGCAGCACGCCGCCCTCGGCCACCAGCAGCTGCAGGCGCACCAGGTCGTAGCCGGAGACGCACTCGGTGACGGCGTGCTCGGCCTGCAGCGTCGGGGTCAGCTCGAGGAACCAGAAATCGCCCTCGGCGTCGAGCAGGAACTCCACGGCGCCCGCGCCCACGTACCCGATCGCCCGGACCGCGATGATCGCCGCCCGGCACAGCTCCTCGCGCAGCGCCGGATCGACCGCCGGCGACGGCGTCTCCTCGATGATCTGCTGGTACCGCCGCTGCACCGAGCACTCGCGCTCGCCGAACGGCACGACCGAGCCGTGCTCGTCGGCCAGGATCGGGATCTCGATGTGCCGGACCTCGTCGAGGTACGGCTCGCAGAAGACGTCGCAGCCGGCCTCGCGCCGGGTCGAGGCGATCGCCTCGGCGAGCGTCGCCGCGTCGCGCACCACCCGCATGCCGGCCCCGCCGGAACCGGTGTCCGGCTTGATCAGCACCGGATAGCCGGGGACCTTGGACGGCTCGGTGAACGTCGGCAGCACCGGCACCCGGGCCTCGGCCACCAGCTCCTTGGTCTCCCGCTTGCTGCGCAGCACGCCCAGCGTCTTGGCGGGCGCGCCCACCCAGATCATCCCGGCGTCGGCGACGGCGGCCGCGAAGTCGGCGTCCTCGGCGAGCAGGCCGTTGCCCGGGTGGATGGCGTTCGCGCCGGTGCGCTGGGCGGCCGTGATGATCAGGTCGCCGCGCAGATACGCCGCCGCGGGGGTGCCGCCGTCCAGGCGTACGGCGTAGTCGGCCTCGGCCACGTGCGGCGCGTCGGAATCGGCGTCCGAGTAGACGGCGACCGTCTCGATGCCGACCAGGCGGCAGGTGGCGAACACCCGGCGGGCGGTCTCCCCACGGTCTGCCACCAAGAGACGTCGGATCACTGGTCTACCTTTCCGGGTCGGAACACGCCGACGTGCCCGGCGCCCTCGACAACCGCGCTGTGCGCGGCGGAAAGGCACAGACCGAGGACGGTACGGGTGTCGCGGGGGTCGATGACACCGTCGTCGTCACCGCAGGACGGCTCGTCGGCCGGCCAGCTGAACACGAAGCGGGGGTCGCCGGCGCGGCCGGTGTCCAGGGCCAGGTGCGGCACCGAGGACAGGGCCAGCGCCTCGATCTCGGCCGAGCCGAACCGCGTGGCCAGGAACAGCAACGCGGTGTCGGTGGCGTTGGCGAGCTGGATGAAATGGACGGCCTTCTGCGCCTCGGCCGGGCCGTGCGGCGCGCCGGTGCCGGCCAGCACGCCGACCGGGTAGCCGTGCAGCTCGCCCCAACCGGCCACGAGCGCCGGGCCGTGCGCGGGCTTGAACTCGTCGAAGTCGCTGCCGTCCAGGACCCGGGCGAGGATCTCGCGCGGATCGTCGTCCTTGGTCAGCGAGAGCAGATCCTCGGCGTCATACTTGGGTGGCTCGGGCGGGAACGTGCGCGGCCCCGGGCCGCGCTTGCGCCAGTTGAGCCGGCGCAGGCACTGGCGGGCCAGGCGCAGCCCGTCCCGCTCGTCCTCGGCCAGCTGGTCGGCCGGGCCGGTGCCGCCGGCGTGCCCGCGCACGAGGATGGTGTAGTCGGAGAGCTGCGGCAGGTAGGCGTCGTCGCCGCTCACGGGTCCGAACACGACGCAGATGGTGGGTATCCGCTCGGCGGCGAGCCGGCTCAGCTCGCGGGCCAGGCCGCCGGAGCGGCGCCGGCCGGCCTTGGCCTCGCCGGGCGACTCCACCAGGTTGACCAGCGGCAGGCGGTTGGCCGCGGCGATCCGCGCGGCCCGGCGGATCTTCTCGAGCGGGTACGGGTCGACGGTGTTGCGCTCGACGGTCGGGTCAACCGCGATGATCACGCACTCGACGCCCTCGACCACGCCCACGCCGGTGACCACGCCCGCGCCGACCGGGAACTCGGTGCCCCAGGCCGCCTCCGCCGACAGCTCGAGGAACGGGCTGTCCTGGTCGAGGAGCATCTCGACGCGTTCCCGGGGCAGCAGCTTGCCCCGGGCGTGGTGCCGGGTCACCGCCTTCTCGCCGCCGCCGGCCCGCGCCTCGTCCAGCGCCGCCTCGAGCCGGGCGAGCCGCGCCATGGCGACCCCGCGGCACTCCAGGTAGGCGGGGGTCCGCGGGTCGATCGCCGTGTCGAGCACGGTCACGTCGGGACCCCGATGCGGTGTACGCCCCCCACCATGTTCAAAGCCGCGCCCTCTCGTGTTCGCCGGTGCCTCTCGACCACCTCCGTAACGAGCGGCCAAGCGGGTGCGACACGGATTCGAAAGTTACGGCTTTGTCCCCTTTTCAGGGGTAATTCGGGCGTTAGCTAGACGCGCCTTCCTTAGACGCGGGCGCGGCGGGCGAGGCGCTCCGGATCAAGGATGATCACGCTCTTGCCGTCCAGCCGCAGCCAGGCGCGGGAGGCGAAGTCGGCCAGCGCCTTGTTGACCGTCTCGCGCGAGGCGCCGACCAGCTGAGCCAGCTCTTCCTGGGTGAGGTCGTGCGTGACGCGCAACACACCGCCGTCGCGGGTGCCGAAGCGGCCGGCCATCTGGAGCAGGTTTTTCGCCACGCGACCGGGCACGTCCGTGAAGATCAGGTCGGCCAGCGCGTCGTTCGTACGGCGCAGGCGGCGGGCCAGCACGCGCAGCAGCTGCTCGGCGATCTCGGGGCGGTTGTTGAGCCACGGGCGCAGCGACGTCTTCTTGAGGCGGGCCAGGCGGGCGTCGGTCACCGCGGTCGCCGTCGCCGTGCGCGGACCCGGGTCGAACAGCGAGAGCTCGCCGACCATGTCGGACGGGCCCATGATCGAAACCAGGTTCTGCCGGCCGTCCGCGGCGCGGCGTCCCAGCTTGATCTTGCCGGACAGCACGATGTACAGGCTGTCACCGGCCTCGCCCTCGTTGAACAGGACGTCGCCCTTGCGGACCTCGACCGTGTCCATCTCCTTGGCGAGCGCCTCGGCGGCCTCCGGGTCCACGCCCTGGAAGATCCCGCTCCGCGCCAGCACCTCATCCATGCCGCACCTCCGAACACGCGCAACGCCTGCGCTCGATCAGTCTAGGCGCACGCGGGCGGGAATCGGGCAGGCACCCCTTGATCCAGATACTGCAGGGTAACCATTCCGACCGTGACGGGCAGTGTTTATCGTCGCTCACGCATGCGCGACAACAAGCCATTCGACGGAACGTCCGCGGTGCAACCCGAAGGTATCGTCGCCGTCGATGAATTCCCACCCCCCGTCCCACAGCCCGGGCCTTTTCGGGCGACCTGTCCTTACTATCACGATTGTCCTGGCGGTTCTGGCCGGTGTCGGCGCCGGTAGCGTCGCTTTCGCCAACCGTGGAGGCGGCCCTGCGCCGCAATGGCAGCAGCCCGCCGCCGCGCCTTCGCGGGTCCTCGAGGCCACGCCCGCCGCCACCACGTCAACCCCCTCCGACGTGGAAACGATCACGCTCTCGGCGACCGGCGACATCATGATGAGCAACGCGCCGAACAAGATGCCGCCCAACGACGGCGACGGCTTCTTCGACTCGGTGCGGGAAGGCCTCCAGTCGGATCTGGTGATGGGCAACCTCGAACAGCCGCTCACCACCGACACCGGCGCCTCCAAGTGCGGCTCCCCGCCCGAGCCGAACTGCTTCGCCTTCCGCTCGCCGCCCGGCTACTCCAAGCACCTCAAGGACGCCGGCTTCCAGTTGATGAACCTGGCGAACAACCACACCAAGGACTTCGGCTCGCAGGGCGCGACCAACACCCGCGCCGCCCTGGACGACGCCGGCATCAAATACACCGGCAACAAAGACGAGATCACCGTCGTCGAGGTCAAGGGGATCAAGGTCGCGGTCGTGGGCTTCTCCGGGTACGCCGGAGCGAACAACCTCAACGATCTGGAGCACTCCAAGGCCGTCATCCAGGAGGCCAAGCAGCAGGCCGACCTGGTCGTCGTGCAGGTGCACATGGGCGCCGAGGGCGCGACCATGCAGCACGTCAAGCCCGGCAACGAGATCTTCCACGGGGAGAACCGCGGCGATCCGATCAAGTTCAGCCACGCGGTCATCGACGCGGGCGCCGACCTGGTCGTCGGCCACAGCCCGCACGTGCTGCGCGGGATGGAGTTCTACCAGGGCAAGCTGATCGCCTACAGCCTCGGGAACTTCGCGGGCGGCGGCAAGACGCTGTCGAGTCAGGGCGTGCTCAAGTACGGCGGGATCCTGCGGGTCACGCTCGGCAAGGACGGCTCGTACGCGGGTGGGAAGTTCCTTTCGACGTACATGAGCTCTGTCGGCCTCCCGACCCGGGACACCGGGCAGGAGATGGGCCGGAAGCTGGTGTCCCAGCTCAGCGAGGAGGACTTCGGGGACACGGCGGCGGCGCTTGGCAAGGACGGATCGATCAAGCCACCGGCGTAACGATTCCTGTCGTACCCGCGACGTACTCTTTAGCGGTGACTCTGGTGGTGCGGTCGGTCAAGCGATTCGCGGGCGAGACGCCTATCGGGCGCAAGCGGCGCGCCCGCAAGATGGCAAAGGCTCTTGCCGAGACCCATCCCGACGCGCATTGCGAGCTCGACTTCACCACCCCGCTGGAGCTGGCGATCGCCACCATCCTGTCGGCCCAGACCACCGACGTCCGGGTCAACCAGGTGACGCCGACCCTCTTCAAGCGGTATGTGACGGCCGCCGACTACGCCGGGGCCGACCGCGGCCAGCTCGAGGAGCTGCTGCGCCCCACCGGCTTCTTCCGGGCGAAAACCGACTCGCTGATGAAGCTGGGCCAGGTCCTGGTCGAGCAGTACGACGGCGTTCTGCCCAACAAGCTCGACCAGCTGGTCAAGCTCCCCGGCATCGGCCGCAAGACGGCCAACGTGATCCTCGGCAACGCGTTCGGCGTCCCCGGCATCACGGTCGACACCCACTTCCGCCGCCTGACCAACCGCTTCGGCTGGGTCAACGAGGAAGACCCAGTCAAGATCGAGTTCCAGGTCGCCGAGCTGATCGAGAAGCGCGACTGGACCATGCTGTCGCACCGCGTGATCTTCCACGGCCGCCGGGTCTGCCACGCCCGCAAGCCGGCCTGCGGCGCCTGCACCCTGGCCGCGATGTGCCCTTCGTACGGCACCGGCCCGACCGAGGCGGCCGCCGCGGCCAAGCTCCTCAAGGGCCCGCGCGCCCGCGAGCTGGCAGTCGCCGCCGGCGTCGACCCCGACCTGGTCCCGGCCGCCGCCGTGACCGCCCCGGAGGCCCCGTGAGGTCCTCCCGCGGCGCCGGCGCCTTAAGACCCTCGCCGGGCGACGGCGCCTTACGGCCCTTGCTTGGCGTTCGTGCTGTGCGGGCGGCGTTTCTCGCCCCCGCCCTGGCGCTCGCGCTCGTCGTCGCCGGGTGCACTGCCTCGGCGGAGGATTCCAAGACCCCGTCGCCGTTCGCGGCCTGCGCCGCGCTGGTGGGCGGCGCGCCGGCATCGTCGGCCGGGTCGACATCCTCGGGCTCGCCCGCCTCGGCTGCGTCCGCCTCAGGCCCGCCCGCCTCAGCTGCGTCCGCCTCGGCTGGGTCTTCGTCCGGGGCGGGTTCCTCCGTGGTTCCTGATGTGACGCTGCCGTGCTTCACCGGTGGGGAGAAGGTGGCGCTGCGCTCGGTGCGCGGGCCTGCCGTGATCAACCTGTGGGCGTCCTGGTGCGGTCCCTGCCGCCAGGAGCTGCCGGTCATGCAGCAGCTGGCCGACAAGGCGGCCGGCAAAGTCGCCGTGGTCGGTGTTGACACCGGGGATGGGCGCGAGGCCGGCGCCTCGTTCGCCGCGGCCAAGGGCGTGACGTTTCCGACGCTGTTCGACCCCGACAAGAAGCTGCTCAACGCCGTGTCCAAGATCAACTTGCCGGTCACCATCTTCGTGGACGCGGCCGGCACGGCGTACGTGAATATTTTGCCTCTCGACGCCGCGAAACTCACCGACATGGTCCGCGAGCACGCCGGTGTGGCGGTGGCCCTGTGAGTCAGGGGCGGGTGCTGGCGCGCCCCGACGATCTGCCGTCCTGGTTCGACCCGCTGCTGACGCGGGTCGCCACGTGCCGTACCGAAGACTTCACGCCCTTGCGCCCGCCGGCCAACGGCGGCCGGCCCAGCGCGGTGCTGGTGCTGCTGGGCGAGGAGACCCCCGGCGAGCCCGACCTGTTGATCCTCCAGCGGGCCGCCACCATGCGAAACCACGCCGGCCAGCCCGCCTTCCCCGGCGGCGGCACCGACCCCGAGGACGCCGACGCCATCGCCACCGCGCTGCGCGAGGCACAGGAAGAGGTCGGGCTCGAGCCGGCCAGCGCCGAAGTGCTGGCCTTGCTGCCCGACCTGTTCATCCCGGTTAGCTCGTTCGTGGTGACGCCGGTGCTGGCCTGGTGGCGTCGCCCGCATCCGGTGTCCCCACGCCAGCCGGCCGAGGTCGCGCACGTGGCCCGACTGCCGATCAATGAACTCGTGGACCCGGAAAACCGTATCCGGGTGCGACACCCCAGCGGTTGGGTCGGGCCCGCCTTCCAGGTCCGCGGATTGCTGGTCTGGGGCTTCACGGCGGGGGTGATCTCGGCATTGCTCGACATGGGTGGCTGGTCGCGGTCGTGGCAGCCGGGTCGCATAGTGGAGTTGCCGGAAGCGTCCGCTCCGGTCCCGGCGGCACGCGGCGGTGCGCCGGACGAGGTTCTGCCATGATCTCCGACTGGCCCGCCGCCTCTACGCTGAGTGAGTGTTCGTGGTCGATGCCATCCTGATCCTGCTCATGCTGGTCTTCGCGATTAGCGGCTACCGCCAGGGCTTCGTCATCGGCGCGCTCTCCTTCGGTGGCTTCTTCAGCGGCGTGCTCATCGGCCTGCAGATCGGTCCGCTGATCGCGGACAAGTTCTCCGACCCGACCGCCCGGCTCGTGGTGTCGCTCGCCTCGATCTTCGCGCTCGCCGTGCTGGGGCAGACCCTGGCCGGCTGGCTCGGCACGCACCTGCGCCGGCAGATCTCCAGCAAGCCGCTCCAGCGCGTGGACGACGCCGGCGGCGCGCTGATCTCGCTCGTCGCGGTGCTGCTGGTGGCATGGCTGATCGCGGTGCCGCTCGGCTCCACCCCGTTCGAGGGGCTCAACCGCGAGGTCCGCAGCAGCGCCATCCTCGGCGGCATCGACAGCCTGATGCCCGAGCAGGCGCAGGCGCTCTCGTCGGCGCTGCGCGAGACGCTCGACACCAACGGCTTCCCGGACGTCTTCGGCGGCCTCGCGCCCACCAAGACCAAGGAGGTCGCGGCGCCCGACCCGGCGCTCAAGGGCTCCCAGATCGTGCAGAAGTCGAAGAAGTCGGTGATCAAGGTGCTCGGCACCGCGCCGAGCTGCTCGCGGCGCATCGAGGGTTCCGGCTTCGTGTATTCGACCGAGCGGGTCATGACGAACGCCCACGTGGTCGCCGGCACGCGGGAGGTCGCGGTCGAGGTCGACGGCGAGCGCCTGCAGGGCAAGGTCGTCGTGTACGACCCGGAGCGCGACCTCGCGGTGGTCTACGTCCCCGGCTTGAAGGCTCCGGTGATGCCGTTCGTCGCGAAGCAGGCCGCGAGCGGCGCCAGCGCGATCGTGCTGGGCTACCCGCAGGACGGACCGTACGACGCCCAGTCGGCCCGGGTCAGCGACGTCAGCCGGATCACCGGCCCCGACATCTACGACTCCGGCGACGTGACCCGCGAGATCTACACGATTCGCTCGCTGGTACGCAGCGGCAACTCCGGCGGCCCGCTGATCACCCCCAACGGCCAGGTCCTGGGCGTCATCTTCGCCGCCGCGGCCGACGACAAGAACACGGGCTTCGCCCTGACCGCGAGCGAGGCGGCCCCGGTGGCCCAGCAGGGCCTGAGCCGAACCCGCGGCGTCTCCACCGACGACTGCGCGTAACGACCCGCCCCGCGTCAACCACGCAGAGTGAGCGTCGCGCCAACCCGGCCGGTGACGGCTGCCCAGGGGCGAGGACGAAGGTCCGCTCGCGCGTCGGTAGTCCCCGCGGACCGGCGCGCAAAGGTCGAAGGCTCTGCTTGATGGCAGGCGCCGGTGTGGCGGGGCGGGCGTGGGCGGCCGCCGGCGCTGAGCGTTGATGAGTTCCGGCCGGTTCCGCGCGGCAAGTCTTCAAGGTCGCGAACGGACGGGCGGAGATTGCGTGCGCGGGGTTGCCGCGGCTGCTGGGCGTTGGTGAGTTGCGGTTGGTTTCGTGCGGGAAGTCATCAAGGTCGCGAGCGAGCGGGCGGGGGTGCGTGCGCGGGGTGGCGGCGGCTGCTGGGCGTTGGTGAGTTGCGGTTGGTTTCGTGCGGGAAGTCATCAAGGTCGCGAGCGAGCGGGCGCGCGGGCGAGCGGGCGCGCGGGCGAGCGGGCGCGCGGGCGAGCGGGCGCGCGGGTGAGGGGCGCGCGGGCGAGGGGTGTGGGCGTGCGCGGGCGGCGGTCGCTGGAGGCGCTCGCGAGTGTGTGCGGGGCGGGGCGGGCTATGTCGTGTAGGCGAAGCGGCGGACTGTCAGCAGGGCCGCTACCGCTGAGATCAGCAGGAGGGCGCCGGCCAGCCACCAGGTGCGGGTTGCGGGTCTCTCGGTGACCGTGGCGGGGGAGGCTGCCTGGCCGGCGGCGACCCGGGGGGCGACCGTTGAGGCGTCGTCGGGGGCGGACTGGGCCTGGCCTGGCACGGGAGCGGAGCCGAAGCGGGCTATGCCCGGGGACGGTGACGTGTCCAGGGGGTTGTCGAAGACTGCCGGCACCGAAGCGGTCAAGGCGCCGGTCGGGTCGACCATGCCGAAGCCGAACGTGGTGTCGCGGCCGCTGGGGCCCTCGTCGTGGGCCGTCCGGATGATGCGGTTGATGACCTCGCCGGCCGGCATCGTGGGCCAGCGGGAGCGGATCAGGGCGGCGGTGCCGGTGACCATGGGGGCGGCGAAGCTGGTGCCCTGCACCTTCCAGTAGCCGCCGCCGGCCTGGGCGCCGACGAGCTGGGTGGCGGGAGCCGTCACCACCGTCTCCTTGCCGGTGATCGAGCCGGACCAGAGCGAGGTGCTGTCCTTCTCCATCCCGGCCACGGCGATCACGCCGGGCTCGCGAGCCGGATACCAGACTTCGGAGTCCGACGACGCGCTGGTGTTGCCGGTGCAGGCGACCACCACGACGTCCTTGGCGAACGCGTAGTCGAGGGCGGCGGCCAGGGTGGCGCTGCTGCCGTTGCCGCCCAGCGACAGGTTGACCACCCGGGCGCCGTGGTCGACCGCCCAGCGCACGCCCTGGGCCACGATGATCGCGTCGTCGTAGCGGTTTTCCTCGTCGAGCACGCGTACGGGAAGGATCTTGGCTTTGGGGGCTATGCCGATGACGCCGGCGGGATCGTCGCCGCGGCCCGCGATGATGGCCGAGACCGTGGTGCCGTGGCCGACCAGGTCGGTGTCGCCGTCGCCCTTGGGATCGACCAGGTCGAGGCCGGGCAGGACCTGGCCGGTCAGGTCGGGGTGGGTGGAGTCGACGCCGGAGTCGATGACGGCGACCGTGACGCCGGCGCCGCTCGAGTAGGTCCAGGCGCCGGCGATGTTCAGGGTCTTCAGATACCACTGGTCGTCGCGGACCGAGTCGCCCACCAGAGGACTGGGCGGCTCGGCGAAAACAGGCGCAGAGACGGGGGCGGGCGCGGCAAGAGCGAGGGCGGGCGTGACGGGCACGGCGAGCGTGAACACCCCGGCGAGCGCGGCCGAGGCCAGCCGGCAACGGCTCAGCAACGGGCACCACCAGGAGCAACGTCGGGGCCGGCGGCGGGTACGCGGCAGTGCGCCCTGGCGGGCCAAGGGCCGGCGCTCGCAGCACTCACGGGTCGCATCGCCTATCCGATCCTGGATGGTCGATGCAGATTACTCCGAAACGGGGCCTTATTGGTGGGGTCCGTCGATGGATATCGCACTGGCAGTGTGTTAAATCGGTCGCTTTCACGCAAAGGGCGGCAGGTGGGCCAGCTGGACCAGGCGAATGCCCTCACGACGGGTGAGGAGGCGGCCACGTCCGGGGGGCATCAGCGTGGGCTTGACCGCGCCGATCAAAGCGCCCTCATCGGACGGACCGGACATCACCATGCCGGGCGCCGACAGTTCGCGCAGCCGCTGGATCACCGGCTCGTAGAGGGCTCGGCTGGCGCCGCCGGCCCGCCTTGTGAGCACCAGGTGCAGGCCGACGTCGCGGGCCTGTGGCAGATATTCGAGCAATGGGGTGAGCGGGTTGGTCGGGCCGGCCACCACCAGGTCGTAGTCGTCGACCAGGACGAACAGCTCGGGGCCGGTCCACCAGGAACGGTCGCGCAGCTGCTGGGCAGTGACGTCGGGGCCGGGCAGGCGGCGCTCCATGTAGCCGGCGACCGACTGCATCAGCTCCAGCGTCTTCTGTGCCTGGATGCCGTACCCGATGCGGTGTTCCGACTCGGGCAGGTCCATCAGGCTGCGCCGGTAGTCGACCAGGATGATCCGGGCCTGCTCGGGGGAGAACCGCCGGATCACCGAGGTCGCGAGCGCCCGCAGGAACGAGCTCTTGCCGCACTCGGCGTCGCCGAAGAGCAGGAAGTGCGGGTCGGAGGCGAAGTCGATCTCGACCGGCTGGAGGTCGGCCTCGGAGATGCCGATCGGCAGGCGCAGCCCGGCGCTGCGGTTGAGGTCGAGCTCGGCGTACGGGACCGAGGACGGCAGCATCCGTACGCGCGGCGCGAGCGGGCCGTGCCAGTTGGTGGCCACCGCCTTGACCAGCGCGTTGGTGTCGGCCATGGTGCTCAGCTCGGGCCGCACGGTGAGCAGGTGGAGGAATTTGTTCTTGTCGGTCGGGTGCTCGACTATGCCGCGGCCGGGCTTCTCCGGCACCGTCATCGCGGCCCGCCGGTTGATCGTGGAGTCGCTCGGGTCGCCGAGGCGCAGCTCCAGACGCGAGCCGAACAGGTCGCGGATCGCCGGGCGGAAGTCCATCCAGCGCGAGGACGACGCGACCACGTGGATGCCGTACGACAGGCCGCGGGTGGCGATGTCGGTGATGACCGGCTCGAGCTCCTCGTATTCCTTGCGCAATGTGGACCAGCCGTCGACCACGAGGAACACGTCGCCGAACGGGTCGGCGTCGGCCGCGCCGCCGGCCGGGTTGGCGCGCCGGCGCCGGTAGGAGGCCATCGAGTCGATGCCCATCGACGCGAACCGGGACTCGCGCTCGGTGAGCAGCGTCGAGATCTCGCCGACCGTGCGCCGCACGCCGACCGTGTCGAGCCGGCCCGAGACGCCGCCGACGTGCGGCAGGTCCCGGACCGAGTTGAGCGAGCCGCCGCCGAAGTCGAGGCAGTAGACCTGCACCTCGGCCGGGGTGTGGGTCAGCGCGAGGCCGCAGATCATCGAGCGCAGCGCGGTGGACTTGCCGGAGAGCGTCGAGCCGACGATCGCCACGTGCCCGGCCGCGCCGGCCAGCTGCAGCCACATCACGTCGCGCAGCTGCTCGCGCGGCTTGTCGACCATCGCGATCGGCACCTGCAGGGCGCCGTGCAGCTCGGGGTTGGCGAACGCGAGTCCGCGGGTGGGGGCGGCGACCACCGGGCCGAGCAGCTCGTCGAGGGCCGGCGACTGGTTGAGCGGCGGCAGCCACACCTGGTGCGCCGGCGGGCCCTGGCCGTTGAGCCGGTCGACCATCACGTCGAGCACGCTCTCGCCGGCCGGGATCTCTTCCGGTTTGGGCTGGACCGGCTTCGCCGGCTTGGGCGCCGGGACGTAGCGGGTCGAATACTCCAGGACCTGCGGGACGGCGTTGGCGCCACCGGCCGCGGCGCGCGCGCCCGCCTTGCGCATCGGGCCCGACACGTACGCGGCCTTGAAGCGCAGCAGCGGCTCGGTGCCGAACTTGAGGTAGCCGTGGCCGGGGGAACGGGGCAGCTCGTACGCGTCGGGCACGCCCAGCACGGCTCGGGACTCCAGTGCCGAGAAGGTCCGCAGACCCACCCTGTACGACAAGTGCGTGTCCAGGCCGCGCAGCCGGCCCTCCTCGAGCCGCTGGCTGGCGAGCAGCAGGTGCACGCCGAGCGACCGGCCCAACCGTCCGATCTGGACGAACAGGTCGATGAAGTCGGGCTTGGCGCTGAGCAGCTCGGAGAACTCGTCGCAGATGACCAGCAGCGACGGCAGCGGTGGCAGCGCCGCGCCGCCGGCTCGGGCCTTCTCGTAGTCGCGCAGGCTGGCGTAGTTGCCGGCCTTGCGGAGCAGCTCCTGGCGCCGGATCATCTCGCCGTCGATCGCGTCGACCATGCGGTCGACCAGGACGAGCTCGTCGGCCAGGTTGGTGATCACGGCGGCGGTGTGCGGCAGGCGGTCCAGCGAGGAGAAGGTCGCGCCGCCCTTGAAGTCGATCAGCACGAAGTTCAGCGACTCGGACGAATGCGTCGCGGCGAGCGCCATCACCAGCGTGCGCAGCAGCTCGGACTTGCCGGAGCCGGTCGCGCCGATCAGCAGGCCGTGCGGGCCCATGCCGTCCTGCGCCGACTCCTTGAGGTCGAGCTCGATCGGGCTGCCGTCGGCGCCCACCCCGATCGGCACCCGCAGCTTGTCGCGGTTGGGGCGCGGCGTCCAGCTCTGCGCCACGCTGAAGGTCTCGGGATCGCCGAGCCCGAGCAGCTCGGACAGGCCCATCTCGGTGGCCAGCGGGGTGTCCGACGACTTCGACATCGCGGCCAGCCGCAGCGGGGACAGCCGTCGCGCGACCGCCTCGGCCTGCTCGACGGTCAGCTCGTCGGGCGTGCCGACCTCGGCCTCGTGGTCCATCGAGTACGTGTTCAGCACCCGGCGGCCGCCCACGTGCGCGGTCTCGAGCACCAGCAGCGACCGGTCGAGCAGGCGCGGCGGCAGCTCGTCGAGGTCGAGCACGGTCACGCCGTCGATGCCGTCGTCGAGCTGGGTGGCGCCCTTGAGGTCGATGCCGTCCAGCACGATCACGACGTGCGGCGAGCTCGCGCCGGCGCCCATCGGGTTGAACCGCGGCCGGTTGCCGATCACGTCCTCGAGGAGGCGCTCGAGGTCGGGGCCGGTGCTCGCGACCAGCCGCACGTGGCCGAGCGCGTCGGTGCGCGACGGGTGCAGGTTGTGGGGAAGCCATTTCACCCACTCCCACTCGGCGCGCCGGTCCGGGCCGGCGCAGATCGCGACGATCATGTCGTCGGGCGCGTGGAACGTGGCGAGCTGGCAGATCACGGCCCGGCTCAGCGCGCGGGCGTCCGGCTCGCCGGTGGGGCCGGCGCCGCGCAGGAAGACCCGCGCGAAGCCGCGCAGCGACGCCGCGACCGGGAGGTCGGGGACCACCGAGTACGCGTCGAGGAAGCGCCGCAGCGCGCCCGCGGTCATCGGCTCGAGCTCGTCGAGCGGCCGGGTCTCCGGCGGGATCAGCGGCGTGGCCAGGGTCTGCGGGCCGACCGCGAGCCGCACGACGCCGAAGTCGGGGTCGGCCGGGCGGCGCTCCCACACCCGATGGCTGCTCGCGGTGGACCAGAGCTGGTGCGGGTCGGGATGGCGGTAGAGCATGCCGACGCGCTGCCTGGTCGCGGTCTCGCGGACCCGGCGGCGCAGCCCGGACAGATGGCGCAAATACTCCCGGCGGGCGGCCATCATCTCGGCCTTCTTGGGTGAGCCGCTCGCGCCCATGCTGGTGGTGAGCATGGCGATCGAGGACACCCCGAAAAGACCACCGATAACGTACGAGTACGCCCCGCCCCGGCCCTGGCCCATCATCATCGCCATGGCCACCGAGCCGCCCAGCATGGGCAGCGCCATCAGGGCCTGCTGCCAGCGACCGCCGGCTGCCTGCGGAATTTCCGGCGGCGGCTCGACGGCGATCTCACCAGTCGGTATCTCCGGCGCCGGGCGCCGGGCCGACCGTTTGATCACCACCGTGCTCATGCCTGGAATGTCTCCTTCGTCCACAAGGGTGTGTGGTCACTCCCCCGTCGCGCGCGCCGTCTTCCGGACATCGCGACGCGCCTATGGTAGGTAAGGTGCGGTTCGTTCCGCAGCCTCCCTCCATCGATGGGAAAAGAAGTCACCGTGAGCGTCGGCCTGGCCCGAGTCACCATCAGCGCGCCGAACCGCCGCGTCGACGTCGCGCTGCCGGAACACGTGCCGCTGGCCGAGCTGCTGCCGGAGGTGCTGCGGCACGCCGGCGAGGGACTCGCCGACGACGGCGAGAAACACGGTGGGTGGGTGCTGCGGCGGACCGATGGCGTCGCGCTGGTCACGTCCCAAGGTCTTTTCCCCCAGGGCGTACGCGACGGGGAAGTGCTCCATCTCGTGCCCGCGCACAACGACTGGCCCGAGCTCGAGTACGACGATGTGGTCGAGGCGATCGCCGAGGGCGCCCGCCGTCGGGGCAGCGCCTGGACGGCGGCCTCCACCCGGACGACGACCCTGGCCGCGGCCGGGGTGCTGCTCGGCGTCGGCCTGATCGCGATCCTGCTCGCCGGTCCGGCGTGGACCGGCGCGGCCGTCGCGGGCCTGGGGGTCGCGATCGTGCTCGCGGTGGCCGGGGTGACCGCCTCCCGGGCGTACAACGACGGCCGGGCCGGCGCGGCGCTCGGCGGCTACGCGATGCCGTACGCGTTCGCCGGTGGCGCGGTGCTGGTGGCCTCCAACGACCGGGTCGGCGCGCTGCCGCTCCTGTCCTGGCTGGGCGACTCCGAGCTGCTCGCCGGTTCGGTGGCGCTGCTGATCGTGGCCGCTCTCGGCGGCGTCGGGGTGGCGGCCTCGCTGCGGCTGTTCACGGCCGGCGTGGTCACCGGGCTGCTCGGCGCGATGGCGGCGCTGGTCAGCATGTTCACGACGGCGGCCGGGGCGGCGGCGGTGCTGATCTCGGTGCTGGTGTGCGGGATCGGGGCGATGCCGCTGCTGGCGATCCGGTTCGGCAAGATGCCGACGCCACCGGTCACCCTGCCGACCGGCAGCGCCGGCGCGGCGGGCTTCACCGGCGCCAGCGCCGCCGGCGCGCTCGACGTGGCGCGGGAGCGGCCCGACCGCGAGACGGTGTTCGCGGCGGTCACCCGCACCGAAGAGCTGCTCGCCGGCATGCTGCTGGGCCACGCGGTGCTCGCCGCCGGCGCGTTCCTGGTGCTGGCGACCTCGGGGTCGCTGTCGTCGCGGATCCTGATCGCCGTGTCGGCCGCCGCTCTGCTGCTGCGGTCCCGGCTCTTCGTGACGCTGCGCCAGCGGGTGCCGCTGGTCGCCGGCGGGCTGGCCGGGGTGTTCGCGCTCGGCGTCGACCTGATGCGATCGGCCGACGCGACCGTGCTGGTGGCGCTGACCGTCGGCGTGCTGCTGCTCGCGATCGTGACCGTGGTCGCGGGCGCGACCTACTCGGCGCGGCCGCCGTCGCCGTACATGGGACGGGCGGCGGACATCGTCGACACCCTGGTGGTGGTCTCGGTGATTCCGGTGGCCTGCGCCGTGGTGGGGCTCTACGACGCGGTCGGAAGCATCAGTCTCTAGCGGGTCCCACCGCGGCCCGGGAGGCAAGCCGCGGCTGGGATCCGGGGGTGACCGTGGCGCGCGGCCACGGGTGCGTCAGTGGTGGTCTTCGCCCTCGACCTCGGCGCGCTTGAACGAGGCGCGGATCTCCTCCTCGGCCTCGACCCGGCCGACCCAGGTCGCGCCCTCGACCGACTTGCCCGGCTCGAGGTCCTTGTAGACCGTGAAGAAGTGCTGGATCTCCATGCGGTCGAACTCGCCCAGGTGGTGGATGTCGCGCAGGTGCTCCTGACGCGGGTCCTCGTAGGGGACGCAGAGGACCTTGTCGTCGCGGCCCTTCTCGTCGCTCATCCGGAACATGCCGATCGCGCGGGCGCGGATCAGGCAGCCCGGGAACGTCGGCTCCTGCACCAGGACCAGGGCGTCGAGCGGGTCGCCGTCCTGGCCGAGAGTGCCCTCGATGAAGCCGTAGTCCGCGGGGTACTGCGTCGCGGTGAAGAGGGTCCGGTCGAGACGGATACGGCCCGTCTTGTGATCGACCTCGTACTTGTTCCGCTGGCCCTTGGGGATCTCAACCAGAACGTCGAAATCCATCGTTATGCTCCCTTGACTCGCCCACCGAAAATGCCGGTCACGACGGGCGGGGAACCGAGGCGGGATATCAGTGCCCACAGGATCCGCGCGCAACGATGTGCCGGATGTCGCTAGTCTCCCCTAAGTCTGGCGCGACGGGCGAGGAGGGGCGCGTGGGGAGGCAAGATTCACACAACGGGCCCGTTTACGACGGCGCGCCCGAGCCCCATCATGCCTCCGGTTACGGTAACCCATCCGTGGCGCCTCCTTCGCGCGAATCGCGTCAAGAACAACGTGTCGGCGCGAATGGGGCGGAAGATCGGCAAATGCAGCCCCAGCACCCGGACACCCATCCCGAAACCATGCGGCCCGATTCGCCGGAGCGCGCTTTCGGAGCCTGGTCCTCGCCGCCGGGAACAACGTATGGGCCTTCGGCGCCGCCGGAGGGTGAGTTGGCAGCTCAGCCCGGCGGTGGCGGCAATGGCGTGAGCAACGACGGCGCCGGGCCGGAAGCGGCGGGTGCCGGTGCTCGGCCTCGTACGTATAAAAAGCTTTTGATTTTGCTTTCCTCGATTTTGATTTTGATTGCCGGCGTTGCCGTCGTCGGGCTGGTGAAGCCGTTCGAGGACGAGACCAGCGTCGTGCCGACCAAGGCGCCGGTCACGCCGGACCCGACGCCCACGCCGGTGCTGGCGGCGGCGTCGGGGGGAGGCAAGGCGCCGGGCGTCGCGCAGGTGAAGGTGGCGCTCGATCCGCTGGTGAGCTCGGCGGCGCTGGGAACGACGGTCAATGTGTCGGTGGTCGATGTGGCGACCGGGCAGCCGCTGTACGAGCGGGACGCCGACGTGCCGAACACGCCCGCGTCGACGACGAAGCTGCTCACCGCGGCGACCGTGCTGGCGGCTCGCGGGCCGGCCTATCGGCTGCGCACGACGGCGGTGGCGGGAAGCGCGCCGGGCGAGGTGGTGCTGGTGGGCGGCGGCGATCCGACGCTGTCGGTGGACGCGAAGGCGCTGTTCCCGGGGGCGGCGCGGCTCGACCAGCTCGCGAGCCAGGTCAAGAAGGCGCTCGGTGGCGCCAAGCCGACGAAGTTGCTGGTGGACACGTCGCTGTTCAGCGGGCCGGAGACAGGCACGGGCTGGTCGCCGGACGACGTCTCGCCGCTGGGGCAGGTGGCCCGGATCCAGCCGCTGATGACCAACGGCGGGCGGGTCAAGCCGATCCACAACGAGCGCGGCGGCGATCCCCGGTTCGCGGATCCGGCGATCGGGGCGGGACGCGCGTTCGCGAAGCTGCTCGGGGCGCCGGTCGCGACGGTCAAGCGAGGCAAAGCGCCCGCGGTTGCGCCGTCGGCCGCTACCGGCGTCGCCCCGGGCACGCGGCTGGGTGAGGTGCAGTCGCCGCCGCTGGTGCAGGTCACCGACTGGATGCTCGAGCAGAGCGACAACACCATCGCGGACGTGCTGGCCCGGCAGGTGGCCTTGGCGGCCGGCAAGCCGGCCACCTTCGACGGCGCGACCGACGCGATCATCGTGAAGCTGCGGGAGCTGGGACTTCCGGGTGACGAGGCCGACCTGTACGACGGCAGCGGGCTCTCCCGGCACAACGGGATCAGCCCGGCCCTGCTCACCCAGCTGCTCACGCTGGCGGCGAGCGGGAAGCAGCCGGCGATCACCGGGATCTTCGGCGGGCTGCCGGTCGCGGGCTGGTCGGGGACGCTAGAGAAGCGTTTCGCCTCGCCGGCGCCGAACCGGGCCGCCTACGGCGTCGTGCGGGCCAAGACGGGCACGCTGAGCGGCGTCAACGCGATGGCCGGCCAGCTGGTCACGAAGGACGGCCGGCTGCTGGTCTTCGCGATCATGGCAAGCGGATCGGCGAACGCGACCGCGGCCAAGGCGGCCCTGGATCGGGTGCCGGCGCGCCTGGTTTCATGTGGGTGCTGAGCCTTTCGCGTCAGGGTTTCACCTGAGTTCGGGCTGGAATTCCGCGGGTACGGTGGGTGCATGGCGCAGTTCGTAGACTGGGATCTGGCCGCCGCGACCGCCGGCGCCCTCTCCAAATCCGGGCCCGCGGTCTCCTACGACGACGCGATGGCGGTGGTGACCGAGCTACGCGCGCTGACCGACGAGGCGGCCGGCCACGTCGCCGCCTACACGGGACTCCAGTCGCAGGTCGAGGTGCCGCCGGTGCGCGTCGTCGACCGCAAGGACTGGGCCGCCGTCAACATCCAGGGCCTCAAGCAGGTGATCATCCCGCTGGTCAGCCGGCTGAGCGGCGACAAGCCGCCGGGCGGCCTCGCCGACGCGATCGGCTCCCGGATCACCGGCGTGCAGGCCGGCACGATCCTGGCCTATCTGTCCGGCCGCGTCCTGGGTCAGTACGAAGTGTTCTCCGGCAACCCCGGCCAACTGCTGCTGAACGCGCCCAACATCGTCGAGGTGGAGCGCAAGCTCGGCGCCGACCCGCGCGACTTCCGGCTCTGGGTCTGCCTGCACGAGGTCACCCACCGCACCCAGTTCACCGCCGTCCCCTGGATGCGGGGGTACTTCCTGGGCGAGGTGCAGGCGTTCGTCGACGCGTCGCAGAGCGGGGAGCACATCCTCGAGCGGCTGCGCCGGGGCGTCGCCACCCTCTCCGACGCGCTGCGCGACCCGGAGAGCCGCTCCTCGGTGATCGACATCGTGCAGACCCCGGCGCAGAAGGCGGTGCTCGACCGGCTGACCGCGCTGATGACGCTGCTCGAGGGGCACGCCGAGTTCGTGATGGACGGGGTCGGCCCCGACGTGATCCCGAGCGTCGAGTCGATCCGCGCCAAGTTCAACCGGCGGCGCGAGAGCGGCAACCCGCTGGAAAAGGCGATCCGCCGGCTGCTCGGCATCGAGGTCAAGATGCGGCAGTACGCGGAGGGCCGCAAGTTCGTGCACGGCGTGGTGGAGCGGGTCGGCATGGAGGGCTTCAACAAGGTCTTCGACTCGCCGCTGACGCTGCCCCGGCTCGACGAGCTGGGCGACCCCGACGCCTGGGTGACCCGGGTGCACGGGTCGCAGCCCGCGATCGGGGGGTAGGTGGCGCGCATCCCGGCGGCGGTCGCGGTCGTGCGGCAGGCCGTGCGTCGGTCGCTCCCGGACGACGGGCTCGTGCTCGTGGCCTGCTCGGGCGGGGCGGACTCGCTGGCGCTCGCGTCGGCTGCCCGATTTGTCCGGCGCGGCGCCGTGGGGCTGGTGACCGTTGATCACGGTCTGCAGGAGGGGTCGGCCGCGCGGGCTTCGTCGGTCGCTTCGTGGGCCCTGGACGCCGGATTTGACCCGGTCGAGGTGGCGACCGTCTCCGTGGCCGGGCTTCCCGGCGGCCCCGAGGCGGCGGCTCGTGAGGCGCGATATGAGGCGCTGTCGGCCGTTGCCTCGCAGGTCGGGGCCGTGGCGGTGCTGCTCGGGCACACCCGGGACGATCAGGCCGAGACGGTGTTGCTGGCGCTCGCCCGGGGGGCGGGGCCGCGGGGGATCGCGGGGATGCCGGCCGTGCGGGGGATTTTCCTGCGGCCGCTGCTGGACGTGGGGCGGGCGGACACCCGCAAGGCCTGCGCGGCTCAGGGGCTGGTGCCGTGGGACGACCCGCACAATGTGGATCCGGCCTATGCGCGATCCCGGGTGCGCGGTGATGCGTTGCCGGCGTTGGTGGAGGCGCTGGGGCCCGCGGTGGTGGGCAACCTCGCTCGGACCGCGGGGCAGATCGCTGCGGACAACACCGCGCTGGACGCGCTCGCCCGGGATGCGCTGCTTTCCGCGTACGATGGCCCGGGCCTTGATATTTCCGTTTTATCGGCATTGGTCGGCGCGATTCGGACGCGGGTGCTGCATGCCTGGGCTCGCGAGCTCGGCGCCTCGGGGTCGGCGCTGTCGCATCGGCACGTCGAGGCGCTCGACGCGCTGATCACGGATTGGCGTGGTCAGGGGCCGGTGCACCTGCCGGGGGCGATTCGGGTGGCCCGGGTGCGGGGAAGACTCGTTCGGGTGGCCTGACCGCCTGTGAGAACTGTCACTCGCCGTGCCTGATTCGCCGGGCTTGGTGGGCGGAAAGGGCATCTTTCCAGCGGTTCTTCAGGAACGGACTACAGACCCGTGCGACGAGCGGCAACCTTCATGCGGCAGTCTTACCGTCATGGCTGACGGCTCCTGGTACGACGCCGACATCGATCACGTGATCATCTCCGAGGAGCAGATCCGCGACAAGATCGCCGAACTGGCGAAGCAGGTCTCCGCCGACCATGACGGCGCCGAGGGCGGCATCCTGCTGGTCTGCGTGCTCAAGGGCGCGGTCATGTTCATGGCCGACTTCGCCCGCGCGCTCGGCAAGCAGGGTCCCTCCGCCGAGATGGAGTTCATGGCGGTCTCCTCCTACGGGCAGGGCACGACCTCGTCGGGCGTCGTGCGCATCCTCAAGGACCTGGATCGCGACATCACCGGGCGGCACGTCGTGGTCGTCGAGGACATCGTCGACTCCGGCCTGACCCTCTCCTGGCTGATGAAATACCTCCAGTCGCGCTCGGCCGCGAGCGTCGAGGTGGTGGCGCTGTTCCGCAAGCCGGACGCGGTGAAGGTCCAGGTGCCGGTGAAGTACGTGGGCTTCGACATCCCCAACGAGTTCGTGGTCGGCTACGGCCTGGACTTCGCCGAGAGGTACCGCGAGCTGCCGTACGTGGGCGTGCTCAAGCCCGAGGTGTACGCCCGTAGCTGAACCACTTTCTCAGCCTCTTCTCAGAATTCGTCTTTATGGGTGGATTTGGCACGAAAGCAGGCTGAACGGACGAGGGCGCAGGGGTGTCCGGCCAGCGGGCTCACGGGTTCGCGGGCGGCACGTACGGTGTACCGTCGAGTGACCGATGGCGCAGTGTCACTAACGCCGTCGGGGCCGCCCGTGGCGGCGACGTTGAAGTGACCAGGACGCCGATCAGGAGGGTCCGGGCGCTCGCCGCCCGACAACAGCATGGAGCGTACGCGTTTCTTCCGCCGCCCGGTGGTCTGGATCATTCTGGTGATCATCGGCGTTATCGCGCTGAGCTCGTTCTTCACCAGTGGTCCGAGCTACCAGCGCGTCGATACATCGGTGGCGCTCGAGCGCCTTTCCCAGCCGGGCATCAAGAAGGTCGTCCAGAAGGACAAGGAGCAGACGCTCCAGATCGACTTGGCCCAGCCGGAGAAGTTCGAGGGCAAGACCACCGACAAGATCGAGACCCAATATCCGTACGAGGTCACGAGCGAGGTCTGGCAGGACGTCCAGGACGCCAAGACCGCCGGCCGGATCACCGGGACCGTCAACACCACGGTCTCCGGCGACAACATCCTCTTCAGCCTGCTGATCAACCTGCTGCCGATCGCCATCCTGGTGGTCCTGCTGCTGCTGTTCATGTCGCAGATGCAGGGTGGCGGCTCCCGGGTGCTGAACTTCGGCAAGTCCAAGGCGAAGATGATCACCAAGGACACGCCGAAGACCACGTTCGCCGACGTGGCCGGCGCCGACGAGGCGGTCGAGGAGCTCCACGAGATCAAGGACTTCCTGCAGAACCCCGCGAAGTACCAGGCTCTCGGCGCCAAGATCCCGAAGGGTGTGCTGCTGTTCGGCCCGCCCGGAACGGGTAAGACGCTGCTGGCCCGCGCGGTTGCCGGCGAGGCGGGTGTCCCGTTCTACTCGATCTCCGGCTCCGACTTCGTCGAGATGTTCGTGGGTGTCGGCGCGAGCCGCGTCCGCGACCTGTTCGAGCAGGCCAAGTCCAACGCCCCGGCGATCGTCTTCGTCGACGAGATCGACGCCGTCGGCCGGCACCGCGGCGCCGGCATGGGCGGCGGTCACGACGAGCGCGAGCAGACGCTCAACCAGCTGCTCGTCGAGATGGACGGCTTCGACACCAAGGGCGGGGTCATCCTGATCGCGGCCACCAACCGGCCCGACATCCTCGACCCGGCGCTGCTGCGCCCGGGCCGCTTCGACCGGCAGATCCCGGTCGACAACCCCGACATGGAGGGTCGCAAGATGATCCTCCGGGTGCACGCCAAGGGCAAGCCGTTCACGCCCGACGTCGACCTCGACTCGGTGGCCCGCCGCACGCCCGGCTTCTCCGGCGCCGACCTGGCCAACGTGATCAACGAGGCGGCCCTGCTCACCGCGCGCAACGAGAAGCGGGCGATCTCCAACGAGTTCCTCGAGGAGTCGATCGACCGGGTCATCGCGGGCCCCGAGCGCCGCACCCGGGCGATGAGCGACAACGAAAAGAAGATCACGGCCTACCACGAGGGCGGTCACGCGCTGGTGGCGTACGCGCTGCCGCACTCCGCCCCGGTGCACAAGGTGACGATCCTGCCGCGCGGCCGCTCGCTGGGCCACACGCTGGTGCTGCCGACCGAGGACAAGTACACCCAGACCCGCGCCGAGATGATCGACACCTTGGCGTACGCGCTGGGTGGCCGGGCCGCCGAGGAGCTCGTCTTCCACGAGCCCACCACCGGCGCCGGCAACGACATCGAGAAGGCGTCCGGCCTGGCCCGCGCCATGGTCACCCAGTACGGCATGAGCTCCAAGCTCGGCGCCGTGAAGTACGGGACCAGCGGGGACGAGCCGTTCCTGGGCCGCAGCATGGGCCACGAGCGGGACTACTCCGACTCGGTCGCGGCCGACATCGACTCCGAGGTGCGGGCGCTCATCGAGCTCGCGCACGACGAGGCGTGGGAGATCCTGGTCGAGTACCGCGACGTCCTCGACAGCATGGTCCTCGAGCTGATGGAGAAGGAAACCATCACCCGCGAGGACATGGACAGGATCTGTGCCCGTGTCGTCAAGCGGCCGCCGATGTCGCCGTTCAACGGCTTCGGCAAGCGGCTGCCCTCCGAGGCGCCCCCGGTGCTCACCCCCGCCGAGCGGGACAAGCTCAAGGCGCAGGCCGAGGCGGACGGGCAGATCGCGGTCGGCCCGAACCCGAACGGCACGGTGGAAGGCAGCAACTGATCAGCGACGACGATCCTCTCGACTATCTCGCCGCGCGCCTGGTCGACGGCAAGCTCACCGGCGCACCGGTGGAGCAGGCCGTCGACCTGGCCCGGATAGAGAAGGCGGTCCGCGAGATCCTCATCGCGATCGGTGAGGATCCGGACCGTGACGGGCTGGAACGCACGCCCGCCCGGGTCGCCCGCGCCTACGCCGAGCTCTTCGCCGGCCTGCGGGTCGACCCGGCGCAGGTGCTCACCACCACGTTCGAGGCCGACCACGAGGAGTTCGTGCTCGTCCGCGACATCGAGGTGATGAGCATGTGCGAGCATCACCTGCTGCCGTTCAAGGGCGTCGCGCACGTCGGATACATCCCGGGCACGCACGGCCGCATCACCGGCCTGTCCAAGCTGGCCCGGCTGGTCGAGGTCTACGCCCGCCGGCCCCAGGTGCAGGAAAGGCTCACCTCGCAGATCGCCGACCTGCTGCTGGAAAAGCTGGAGGCGCGCGGGGTGATCGTGGTGCTCGAGTGCGAGCACCTCTGCATGGAGATGCGCGGCATCCGCAAGGTCGGCGCCCGCACGGTGACCAGCGCGGTGCGCGGGGCCTTCCAGACCGACGGCAAGGTCCGCGCCGAGGCGATGGCGCTGATCAACGCCCGTTAGGCTTGGGCATGATCGAGAAGCTCAACCCGCCGGGCGTCCACGAAACGGCCGGTTACAGCCACATCACCATCTCATCGGCAGGGCGGCTCGCCCACCTGGCCGGCCAGTGCCCGCTGGATCTCGCCGGCAACGTGGTCGGTGAGCCCGGCGACTATGACGCGCAGACCGACCAGGTCATCGCCAACTGCCTGGCGGTGCTGGCCGCGGCCGGCGCGGCACCCGGCGACGTGGTGCGCTCGGTCATCTACGTGGTGAGCCCGGATAGCGGGGTGCTCGCCGGTGTCTGGCAGCGGCTCAACGCCTCGCCACTCGCGCCCGCCTTCACCACGGCCAGCACGCTGGTCGGGGTGGCGTCGCTCGGCTATCAGGGCCAGCTGATCGAACTCGACCTGACGGCGGCGCTCTAGATCACCGTGCGGAAGGCGTCGGCGGCGTCCATCGCGGCACGGGTCAGCTGGGCGGCCTCGTCGAGTCGCATGCGGGCCTGCTCCAGCTGAGCGATCGCCGACGCCACCGACGGGTGGAACGAGCCGACGGCGGTCATCCGCAGCAGCGCCAGGGAGTCTTCCAGCTGGTTGGTGACCTGCTGCATGCCGGTCACGGCCCGGCCGGCGCCGTCGACCGACGCGGCTACGTGGGCCTTGACCTCTTCGACGCTGGCCATCGGTCTCCTCTATCTGAAGAAGGCCAAGAGTCCTACACCCATACAGGTGAGGAGGACCGGGGTGAGGCAGATGACGGCGCCGAGGATCGGGGTGCGGTCGACCTTGACCCCGCCGCCGCCGTAGACGAAGCCGATCGTCACCCAGCCGAGGCCGAACGCCAGCACCGGCATGCTCAGGCCGCAGAGCAGGGCATAAGTCGGCACCGAGCCTTGCGGGGCGACCAGGTAGAGGACGATCTGCACGATCAGCACCGCGGCGGCGAACGGGCCGTAGATCAGCAGGTTGCGCGCCCACGGGCGCAGCGGGGCGGCCTTCGAGGTGTCGAGCAGGGTGGCGTCCGCGGCGTCGGCGGTCCGCCGGGCCTGCTGCAGCGCGGCCAGCACGGCGGTGGGGCCGCCGGCCATGGCCAGCGACGCCGACTCCAGTTCCGCCGGCCGCGGGGTCAGCTCCATTTCGGGTACGCCGAAGTCGCGCACCAGCCTCGCGTGCTGGGGAGCTAGCCGGGCGCGTACGTCGGCGAACTCTTTGTGTGCGGCCGTGACCGTCGCTTGTTGCTCGCTCGCCGCCGCGCTCGCGGCGCGGCGGACGGCGTCCAGGCGCTGGGCCGCGGCCAAATAGTCCGCCCACGGACCCGGCGCCGCCGGCGTTCCCTGCTGAGCCGCTTGGGCCGGGATGCCGCCCGTCGTTTCCTGCTCCTGCTGATCCGTCATAGCTCGTCGCTCTCGGGCTGCAGGAACGGGACCACCGTCACCGTGCGGTCGGCGTGGCGGTCGTGCAGCAGCGCCCTGTTCGGCCGGGGGTGCCAGTCGACCGGGCGGCCCAGCATCAGCGCCACATCGGACTGCGGGCAATTGAGGAAGAGCAGGCCGGCGACGTCCTCACGGCCGGCGCTGCCACCCGTCTCGTCGGTGAATCGGCGCATGCCCCGCCACCAGGACAGCAGGTGCACACCTCGGCCCGGGCCCTCGCGGAGCAGGCGGCGCAGTCCGGGCAGGCTGCCGGGGCTCGCCGCGTCCATGCCGAACACCACCAGGTAGCCCGGACGCTCCAGATCCATCGCCGCGGCCAGGCCCGCCGCGTCGACCAACTCGACCTCCTGCTGCCGGCCGATCTCCCCGGCCAGCGCCTCGGCGAGCCGGTCACCCTCGGCGACCAGCGAGGAGATGACGAAGCGGGTGGTGCGCGGCGGGTGGAACGCGGCCACGCTGCGGGCGGCGGCGTCGAGCACCTCGGAGCCGGACGCCGACGAGCCGAAGATCGCCAGATGCCGGCCCGGGGACGCGTCGAGCGGGAACGCGGCCGTGGACAGGCTCACGTCGATGACGCGGCCGACCAGAGCGGCCGGGCGCGCGGCGCGGCCGGCCAGAGCGGAGCGGTAGGTCGGGTCGTCGGCCAGATGCTGGTGCGCGTAGCCGGCGAAGATGCGCGGCGGGATCGCCTCGGGGTCGCGGGCGCCCCACAGCTTGTGCCGCAGGGCGCTGAGCACCTCGCGGTCGGCGTGCGGGTCGGGGAAACGGACCACCCGCTCGTGCCCGCGAGTGGCGCCGCGCGGGCCGCCCAGGCCGCCCGCCGTGTTCACCACGGCGGTGCCGAGCGGGAGACCGGCGGCCGAGTCGTTGGTCGGCTCCAGCACGTCGCCGCCGCCTGGCAGGGCTATCCGCACCGGGAACTGGCCGAAGATCGAGTCACGCTTGGCGTACAGGGCCTCGACGCCGAGGACGGTCTGGCTGGCCAGGATCAGATGGATGCCGTACGAGCGGCCCTTGCGGGCCAGCGACTCGAGCAGGCCCACCGCCTCGGTGGCGATCGGGTCGTTGCCGGCCAGGAGCACCTGGAACTCGTCGATGACACAGAGGATCCGCGGCAGGGCTTTTTTCGGGGTGCCGGCTGCTTCCTCGGCCACCACTTGGCGCAAGTCGGCGAAGCGGGTCACGCCGGCGTTCTTGTACGCCACCGAGCGGCGGGTCATCTCGGCGTCCAGCTCGCGGAGCACGGCCAGGCCGTACTCCCGGTCGGACTCGACACCGACGGCACGGGCATGCGGCAGCCAGGTGCGGTCGCGCCGGGTCGGCACGAACTCGGCGAACGACACGCCCTCCTTGAAGTCGAGCAGGTACAACGCCATCTCATCCGGGCTGTACCGGGCGCCGAGGCCGTAGAGCACGTTGATCAGATACGCCGTCTTGCCGGCGCCGGAACGACCGCCGACCAGCCAGTGCGGGGTCAGGTCGTTGAAGCGCAGCACCAGCGGGGTGTCGCCGTCATGGCCGACCACCGTACTGAGGCCGTCGGCCGCGTCGCCGCCCCACAGCGCCTCACCCGGCTCGGGCAGGAGGTCGGCCAGGCCCACCTGAGAGGCGGCAGACGAATGCGCGGCCAGCTCGCGGCAGACCTGATCGATCAGATGCGGCGGCGGATCCTCGTCGAAGTAGGCCGGGGCGTTGAGCCAGCGGGCGTCGGGCATCGAGCCGTAGGTAGCGCCGGGCGGGTCGCCCACCACCACATACGGATCTCGGACCGACACCGTGGTGGTGCGCGGCAGCGGCGCCTGGGTCGTCTCGGCGGTCAGCGGCGGCGGCGGCCAGCCGGCCACGATAAGGTGCAGGCCGGAATCGGGCCCCTGCTGGGCGAGGGCCGCGATGCGCCGCAACTCCTCACCCTCGGTCATGTGTGGCAAGCCGGCGATGACAACCAGCATCATGCGGTCCCGCCGGCTGCGGCGCGGCGCGGCGCCACGGCCCGGGCGCAGCCACTTGTCGGCCTCGGCGAGCACATCGAGCAGGCCCTGCCGGTCGGTGACGGGAGGTGACATCAGGCCGGCGTCATAAAGGTCGGCGAACGGGGCGAAAACGGCGCCACCGCCGACGCCATCGACGGCCCGGACGAGAAGGGACCCGGCCGGGGCGGCGGCGAGCAGGCGCAGCAGCAGGCAACGCAGAAGACCGAAGACCCGGGGGTCGGTGGCGTTGGCGTCGACGGTGAGGTGACCGGTGCCGAGCAGCGGCACGATCACCGGGAAGCGAGCGTCATCGAGCGGCTGAGCGACGCCCAGGCGCACGAACTGGGGTGGGTAGACGCCGCCCAGCGGCGTGTTGGCGGACTGGGCGTCCAACGGGGAGCCCAGCCAGCCCGGCGCGAGCAGCCCCGCGGCGGCCCGCAGCTGCTCGGCGAGCGAGTGCTGCTCCATCGGGTCCGTCGCCGGCCGCGCCTCGGACTCCAGCGCCGCAGCGGCGGCGTCCACCGCCGCGGCCGCCTGCCGATGCAGGGCAGCAGCCTGCTGGACCCGCAAAGCTGAATCCGCCACTGCCCTCACCTCCTGTGTGCGGATAAAACTTATCCCAGACCGGGCCCGGCATCGTGCTCCCGGGGGCCAGCGGGTTCCGTGCCGCGGCATTCACGGCCTTGGGTGGTGTGGCACGGTTCGGGTGGCGGGAGGCACTACTGTCGTATGTGTGCAGCCGCAGGAGCCCGTGACCGGAGCACCACCCCCGCCCCCGGCGGCGGTGCCACCCACGCCCGCGGTGCCCCCTGGTCGCAAGCCCCCCAACCGCCGCATGCGCCTGATCCTGGCCATGGTGGGCGGCGTGATGGCGTTGCTCTGCCTGGGCGTGGCAGGCGTCGTGGTTTCCCTCTACGACGAGGCCACCAAGATTGACCGCAGCGAGCCCGATGTGGTCACCGACAGCTTCCTTATCGCCTACCTTGTGAACCGCGACGACAAGACTGCCCAACTCTTCACCTGCAAAAACACTGATCTCACCGAGATTAGTGCCCTTCGCGAGCAGTTGGTGGCACGCGAGAAGCAGTTCAACGTGAAGGTGTCGGTCAGTTGGGGAGCACTGACTCGCCAGGCTGTTGGCTCCGGCCAGGAGGACGTGACCACCCAGCTGACGATCTCCGGGTCCGCGAATGGCCAAATCAGTAGTAGCCGAAACGAGGACTGGCGATTCCACGTAATCGAGGAGAGCGACAGCTGGCGACTTTGCACCGGCACTAAGGTCGGCTAGCCCTTACTCCACCCATAGCAGGTGAACCGGCACCTCGAGAGTTTTCGGCGCCTTTCCGCTCCACGCCCAGCGATACCAATCGAGCTCGCTAGCCACGCGCGCACAGATGTCACCGACGTCGTTGGTGTGCAACTCGGTCACCGCACGGAGGTCTCGACGCTCGCCGCCATCCTCTAGCAGCTCAGCGACCCTCCTGCCAGTGATGACGCCAGCCTCGAGCGCCGCAACAGGCACCTTTCGCGGCGGTTCGTCCAGTGACACGAGACGCGACGTGACGCCCTGATCCGTCGAGAAGCCGGCCATGCCGAACTCCTCGACCCAGACCCGCTCGATCGGCACCAGCGGAGCGAAGACCTCAGTTTGCTCGGCCTCGGCGCGGTACCACTCGGACTCGACCATGACCGGAACGTAGGTGCGGCTGCCCTGTACGACCTTTTCATCGGCCCGCAGGTCGGCCCGCCAGCCGTGGCCCGGCAGCCCGATGATGACTCGCCGCCCACGAAGCTGTCCGCTCATGTTCGCCGGCGTGGGAACAATCGAGCGGGGCGGGTCCAGCGCCCAGTCGGGATGCCCCGCGAACGGATCTGGCACAGCTCCTCCGGTCATCCCTCACCTCCCAGCGGGGCTCCCTGCTGCCGCATGAACGGCACAGGATCGATCGCCCCCGCGCTCGACCGATCATTGTTCAGGTGTACCTCGAAATGAAGGTGCGGCCCGGATGAATTGCCGCTCGTGCCTACTCGGCCGATGATCTCACCCGCCGTGACCTCCTGGCCCTCCTTCACGAACGGCCGCTGCACCATGTGGCAGTACCTGGTCATGACGTTACCGGCGCTCTGAATCTCCACCATCCACCCGCAGCCGCCCTTGCCCGGGTAGCCGTCGACGTTGCAGGTCTGGCGCCCGCTGTGGTCCTCGTCGCACTTCACTTTGGAGACGATGCCGCTCGCTGCCGCCGCAATCGGCGTGTAGCGACCGACGATCAGGTCGACCCCCTGGTGGGTCGGTCGATCGGCGGTGCGGAAGCCCGAACCGACGCTCGCCTTGACCGGGTTGGTCCAGCCAGAGGCCGCAATCTGACCCCCGGACGCGCAGACCATGCTGACCGAGTTGCCGACGGCACCGGCTGCGCCATCGGCGAGCTCGTTCACAATCTGTGTGGCAACGGGCTCATGCTTCGCGTACGCATCGGGATAAGCGCTGATCTGCACCCGCTGGGCCGCCTCGGTGAGCGGCATGTTCTCCCAGCCCTCGACCGCCTTGAGCTTGTTGTAGAACTTGGTGCTCGCGTAGACCGGATCCGTGACCTGCGCCGGAGTGCCCCACCCGGCGCTCGGCCGCTGTTGGAACAGGCCAAGCGAGTCGTGATCGTTCTTGGACCCCAGGTTGCCGAGGTTGGTGAGCCGGGACTCCTGCATTGCCGTGGCTACGGCGATGACCCAGGCTCGCGGTGGCATCTTGAGGTCCGCCCCGACATTGATGATGACGGCGGCATTCCGGATCTGCGCGGCGCCGTACTGCCGTACCCGGGGAAGCTTTGAATCCGGATCGACCGGGCCACCTTTGCCGCAGCCGAGTGCCGCGTTGAGCTTGTTGTTCTGACCGTCGGTGAGCCCACCGAGCAGCACCGCGGTGACGCTTCCGCCGCAGCACAGCAAGGCGAGCGTCGCGACGAGGGCGACCAGGAGGACTATCCGGCGAGGGCGGGGGACACTCATGACCCGTCCCAGTCGATGCCGTCGACGAGCCAATGGCCGTCGGGCGCGACCAGGCGCAGGTTGAGCTTGCCGGAGTCCATCGTGACGATTGCGTTCACGACGGTCCCGCTGACCGGCACGAGCGACGGCCGTCCGATCACCCGGTCGGCGGGGACGCCGGCCGGGTCGACGCCGTTGAGCTCGTCGGCGAGGTTCTTGGTGGAGTTGGGCAGAAGCCGGTTACGCCACGTTGTCGGGGTGACCTTGTTGTGGTTGCACCAGGCTGAGGCGAAGGCGTAGGCGACTTCCTCGGGCTGGGCCCGGCCCGGAACCGTGGACGGGCTCGGCGGCGGGGCCGAGTCGATGACGCTGTCGTCGTCCTTGGGATCGATGCTGATCGCAGCCTCGGGCGATGACGCCACCACCGGCGGCCGCGCATCGTCGCCATCGGCGAAGATCCGGCCGAGGCCAACTACGGCCGCCACGATCGCCACGATGACGATCGCGACGCCGAGCCGGGAACGGAAGATTCGGTTGAGGCCTAGTTCGAGAATTCGGGGCATGCGATCACTTGGCCTCGGAGCGCACCCGCGGCGTGGCCGGCTCCCGGGTCGTGTTCCCGGTCTCTGGCCGGTAGATGGCGTAGGAAGCGGGTTGCTCGGCGACGTCCGGCTCGGTCCAGGTAGTGGCGCGGCGTGTCCGGGCCGGCGCGGCGGAATCGTGGCGCGGCTTGTCCCCGACGGGGGCCGGCGGGTTGTCGTGCACCGACTCGCTGCCGTCCGGGCGGGTCGGCGCGGGAACGAGCTCGCGTCCTCCGGTCCTTGCCGGCTCGAGCTCGCCACGGTTTGCCGCCGAGTGCGCCGGGTCCTCGAGGCGTGCCTCGGGACGAAGGTTGCTCTGATCGACGTAAACGGTCCGGCCGTTCTTGCCCATCGTCGGCTCGCGGGTCCCGCCGCCTTCGACGACGTCAAGCTTGGCCGCTTCCCGCATGTCCCGGAAGAACCTCCGGTGCCACTGTCCGGCCGACGCGATCGCACGCGTGCTGTCCTTGCCGCCCAGCTGCGTGATCCGCCGGTATGGACGCAGCAGCAACCACCCGACCACGCCACAAAGCCACACAAGCACGACCTGCAGCCAGCCAGGCAGGCTCGGCGTATTCATAATCAAGTCGACTGCGAACAGGTAGACGGCCGCGCCTGTTCCGAAGATTGCGATGTTGAAGATGGCGGCGACGACGGCATTGCCCAGTCGCCGGATTCCTGCGCTAGCCGGGCGGAGTAGACCCACTGTGCCTAGGATCGGAGCAGCGATTACCGCCCAACGGAAGATCAGGAATCCGAGCAGCACCAGGACCGACGCGGTGAGATCAAACATCGCGAACATGATCGAAGCCAGCACGGAAATGAAACCCGCACCAATGCGGTCCATGCCGTTTACGCCCTGCAGGTACTGATACGCCTCAGGGTCTTCTTGCTTGATCTGCTCGGCGACTTTCTCCCACTGGGTGTTCTTCTGCTTGATCAGGGCGTCCCGTGTTTGCGGATTGGCGCGCAGCTTTTCGGCTTCCTGCCACGAGATCGACTTGGCGTCATAGAGAGCGAGGCCGTATTTCTTGGCGGTTTCACTGTCGGCCGAGCCGAGTAGACCGCGAAGGAAGTTCCGGTAGAGAATCGTTTCGGTTGCCGTGTCGCTTGCCCTGACCGCAGGCGGCCGGTTGTCATCGCATGCCCCAGGTGTCGGGTCGTCACACTGACCTGGCGGCGTGTCATGAGCGCGAGGGCCGACGGCATCATGAACAACGCCGAGACTTGTGATGAGGGTCTGGTCTGCCAAGTTGGCAGACCGCACGGGCCATGCCGCGATCGCGGTCACGGCGACCATCACAAGAATGGCCCAGCCCGCAGTCGTCGTCGCTGCGCCCATGTCGGCCTGCCGCGATCGCCAGAGCAGATACAAGCCGACAACGGCCAGGGTGATAACTCCGAAAACGCTGAAGACCTTTTCGTAGACAGCCTTGGTGGCTTGATCTACTAGTGGATCGGCCCAGCCCCAAAGTGTCTGCGGATCCCATGCGCGCTCACGAAGCGCATTCGATGCACCGATAACCGCCGTAGCGATCATGAATTCGCCGTTGGCGACAGTTGTTTCGAACTTGTAGTCCGGATCTATAAGCGTGGATGCGCAGCCACTGTCCAGATCGTATGTGGTGTAGCTGTAGCCGGCGTAGCCGTATTTGCTGTAAAGGCCGTCGTAGCCCAGCCCGTCAGCTGATGCCGGTCGTTCCGCGAACCATCCAGCGAGGCCCGAGTCCGGTGTGCTGGGAGTGGGCGGCAGGAGACACTGAGCGCGGCTCGCGCTGACATCAGTCAGTCGGCTTACGCACGCCTTGAAGTCGGCTTGCCACTCCTCGGTGCTGCAAGCGCCCCCAGGCGCCTTCAACACCCCACCACCCACCGCAGCCCCCGCAGGCGCAGGCGCCGCCACCGCCCAAACGATCGACGCCACCACCGTGACGAACATCGTCATGGCCAGCGCCAACGCCCGCCGCACCATTCTCAATCCTCCATGTCCGACGCAGACATCGGAATCGCCGCCGGCGGTGCCTTCGTCGCCGCAGGCGTGGTGTCCAGGTGCTCCAGCAGGCCCTCGACGTACGACACGTCCACGCGCACCTTCTGCACGCGCCCGTCCACGTCGCGCATCACGAACTCGCGGAACCCGAGACGGTTCGACGATGAGGTGTCGACCTGGGACAGCGAGGCCAGCGTCGCCTCGTACCCGTCGTGGACCGGCACCCGCAGGAGGCGTAGCGCCTCCGACGCGATTTCCTGGTCCTCCGCGATGCGACCCACGAAGACCGTGGAGACGAGGTTTTGCACGTCCAAGCCGAGGATGTCGCGCGGGTTCTGCGACGCCACGAGCGCCGCCAAGTTCCACTTCCGGGAGTCGCGGGCGAGTCGTACCAGGAAGGAGCGGCCGGACCGCCAGCCCTCCATGAAGTGCGCCTCGTCGAGGCCGACCATCTTGCGGGACGACATCGAGCCGCCGTAGCAGCGCCGCACCGCGAGCCGGTGGGCCGTGTGCAGCATCGGCAGCGCCAGTGCTTCTTCCGCCGACCAGTACTCCCGCTCGATCTTCAGGTCGGGCAGGCGCAGGCCGGCCATCGTGATGACCGTCAGCGCCGCGTCGGCGCCCAGCAGGTGCTGCGGCGGCGAGCCGAAGAACAACAGCGCCAGCGGCATCTCGGCGGTGTCGAGCAGCAGGTTGGCGAGTTCCTGTCCGTCGTGGTCGAGGCCCTGCAGGGTGCGGACCACGTCGTCGAGGGTGGACGACTCCTCGGCGGGTACCTGCCGGACCGCGTGCCGGAGCAGTGTCGCCGTCGAGGCTTCCTTGGCGACCTGCGGCGGCACCAGCATCGAGCAGATGTCCTGCACCAGCATGCGGCGCTCGGCGCGGGCGTTGGAGACGGCGATCTCGAACTCGCGGTCGCCGCCGGGGCCGGTCGGGAACTCGGAGCGCACCGGGGTCGGGATCAGCGCGTAGGGCGCCAGGGTTCCCTGTTCCGATCCGGTCAAGTTCAAGACCCGGGAGTACGGCCGCAGCTCCGGCATCTGGCACAGCCGGGCGAGCGGGCCGGACGGGTCGAGCAGGGTCACCTGGACGCCACGGCGGGCGTTCAGGTACCCGAGCGCGCCCATCAGCGTCGACTTGCCACCGCCGGGCTCGGCCACGAACACCCCGAGGCCGGAGCGCTCCCGCACCTCCATCGGGAAGTGCAGGTCGAGGAAGACCGGACGGCGGCAGGTCCCCGAAGTACGCCCGATCAGGTCGCCACGTCGGTCGCCGACGGTCGATGCCGCTTGCGGCAGCGCCGCGGCCAGCAGCTTGACCGGCATGCGTCGGACGTAGCCGGTGTTGGCGATCGGCTCGCCGGGGATGAACTCGCGGGCCAGCTGGTCCTGGTTCTTCGGGTGCTGCAGCGAGATCCGCAGCTCGCGCGAGTACAGCTGGATCAGCCGGCGGGCCCGCTCGAGGCATTCCTCGCGGGTGGCGCCGCTGACCGCGATCCGGTGCCAGCCGTGCGCCCGGGCCGACTCGACCGGCAGGCCGGTGGTCATCTCGTCGCCGATCACCAGCGCTCGCTTGGCCAGGCGCTCCAGCTCGGGCGGGGCGTCGATGCCGTGCTCGGCGTAGTCGAGCTGCTGCGACCGGATCATGCGGAGCCGGTGCTCGAGGTTCTTGAACGAGCTGTTGGAGCCGAGGATGTCGATCCGCGAGGACAGCTCCATCGGCCACGGCAGCCGCTCGTGGAAGTGCAGCCACGGCTCGTGCTTCTCGGGGATCTCGAGCGGCTCCATCCGGCCGACGGAGAGCACGGCGACGTGCCGCTCCTCGCCGGTCATCCGGTTGACCAGCTTGACCGTGGACCCGTACGGCGTCCGGTAGCGCTCGACCTGCTCGGTGAGCGCGAGCAGGTCGCCGGCCTCCCACTGCCCGTTGGTGATCGGCGAGAGCATCGTGGGTGGCGCCATGCCGAGCGCCACCGAGCGGTACATCAGCCATTCCAGCTCGGCGGGGACGACCCGGCGGCCGCGCATGCCGAACGCGTTGAGCACCTCGTCGAACTGCTCGACGGTGCGGCCGAGCTTGCGCCGCTCGCCGTCCGAGGTGCCCTTGCCGAACATGCGCAGGATCCGCTCGCTGAACGTGTCGCCGAGCGAGCGCCGCGCGAACGTCACCCCGAGGTACGTCTGTCCCTCGGCGTGGTTGACCGAGAGCAGGTGGCGCTGGGCGGCGACGAGGTGGTCGGACCAGGAGGTGGCGCCGCGCACGTCGGGCAGCGGCTTGGCGGTGAACGAGTCGACCGTGCGGGCCCACTCGTCGGCCGGGAAGGGCCGGTTGGTCCGCCGCAGGTGCAGGCGGAAGCCGGCGAGGCCCGCGTACTGCTCGGAGATCGCCGACAGCAGCGCCTCCCGCTCGGCGTCGGGCCGGAACGCCCAGCGCACCTCGGGCAGCGAGTACCAGGCCGTGACCGTGCTCTGCGTGAAGGTCAGGTGCCCGGCGATCTCGCTGATCGCGAGCTCCATGGCCGGGTCGCGGTCGTTGAACTTGAGCTTGTGCGGGCGCAGCTGCGCGGCCTTGACGTCCTTCTTCGAAGGACGAGCGGGAAGGTTTTCCTTCTTCTTGGCCGGGGACTTCTCCTTGCGCTTCGCGGGCGGCTTCGCCGGAGAGGGTACGGGTAGAGCAGCGTCCGGTTCGGTCTGCGCCGGCGGAGCGTACGGCTGCACGGCCGCCGCCGGAGCGGGCCGGGAACCAACCGTCTGCCACAGGGGAGTCGGGGTCTCCGGCGGAGCGATGGCGACCGGCGGTGCCGCCGGCCAGTCGTCGAGGTCGGGCCACTGATCGCCGGCCTGGCCGCCGTTGTCCTGATAGAAGTCGGCCTGGGGACCGACCGGCGCCCGGCTGATCGGCGAGACCGTCTCGGGCACGCCCCAGGCCCCGTCGGGCCCGTCAGCCACACCGGCCGGAGGAACGGACGCAGGCGGAGCAAAACCGGGCGGCGCGGAGGCAGGCGGCGCGGAGGCAGGCGGCGCGGAGGCAGGCGGCGCGGAAGCGGGCGGCGCGGAAGCGGGCGGAGCCGAGGCAGGCGAAGGCGGCGCGGAGGCCTGCGGTGGCGGCGAGGGCGGCAGCGTCTTCAAACTCGCCGCCGTTTCCGGGGAGTCGAAATCGAACCCGAAGTCGAAGTCGGGATCGGACTCCGCCGGCGGAGCGGGCGCCGGCGCGGGCGAGCTCACCGGGGCCGCCGAGACCGGCGTCCCGCCGAACAGGTCGAGGAACGGCGAGTCGATGTCAAGCGTGGTGTCGACGGCTCCGCCGCGCGGCCGGACCGGCTGCGGCGCCTGGAAGACGCCGACCGCGCCATGGCCCGGCGCGGCAACGAGCTCTTCGGGATTCGTATCAGCGGAATCCGCCGCAGAGTAGTGGTCCGAACGCATACCGTTACTCTGCCTGCCCTGCGTGGCTGCGTCCGCGCGGGGTTGCCCGTGCGGTAGTGATCCGGTCATGCGCCAACCCCGAGGGAGCGTGCGGCAAAACTGGTCATACCAACTCCTCCCGAACCCGGATGCGAGTGGCGACAAGTCTCGGATCGCGTTGTTCCACGGCCGGCTCGCGCGTACGGCGCCAGTCGGTGAGCGCGGTGCGGATGACGACCCGGGCCGGCCGGTCGGGGTCGACGTGCCGGAACACGTAGGACGTCGTGACCATGGCGAGGGCGATCTCCCACGCCGGGAACACGTCGAAGTCGAACGTGATCAGGTAGTGCCCGAGCATGAACAGGGGGACCAGCGCGACGAACATGCCGTACTGCGCGTACGGCAGATGGATGGGCAGCGTGTATCCGGGCGGACCCAGATAGACCAAGCGCGCCCGGTAGATGTCGTCGTCGGTACGAAGCCGCATCTCAGCTGAAGATCAGATCGATGAGGTAGTCGCCGACGAAGAACAACGTCGCCGCGCCCGCGATGAACGCGAGACCGACGATGGCGATGGCCGAACTGGTCAGCACCTTCGAGATCTCACCGCGGCTGGCCCGCCCGATGAAGATCACGCCGAGCACCGCGAGAAGGATCGGTGCGATGTTGCTGGCGAAGAAAGTGACGATGCCTTGGGTGTTGATGCCCTTGGGCTCGGGTGCGGCCAGCGTTCCCTGCTGGACGGCTGCCACGACATGCGTGACGAGCTCGGTGGCGATCATTGGTAAACCTCCCCGTGTCCGGTTAGGGGGGTCCGGACACGTCGCAGTTGTGAAGCCGCACGGCGACGCCCATATCGTGCTACTTCCAGCTCACCGCGTCGAGTGAGCTGTTCGGGCACTGCCATGCTCGTCTGCTCTCTTCGGTTCCTTCATGATGCCCAGATCCGAAGAGTACGGCGCGTTTTTCCTGGCTTCAAGCGGCCCATTCGTTACGCAAGGTAAACGCATGCGTGAAAATGAGTCACCAGACATCGTACATACGTGCCACAACCCGCCCGTCCTACCCTCGTTCCGTGACGAGTCAGGCAAGGGATGCGCAGCTCACGGGCGGGGAAACATACCGACGAGATCACCCGGTCGTGATGGGGATCGTCAACGTCACCCCGGACTCCTTCTCGGACGGCGGCCGGTACACCGACGTGGACGCCGCGATAGAACATGGCATGGCGTTGCGCCGCGCCGGGGCGGACATCGTGGACATCGGCGGCGAGTCGACCCGGCCCGGCGCCGAGCGGGTGGACGCCGGGACCGAGACGGCGCGGGTCGTCCCGGTGATCACCGAACTGGCCGCCGCGGGCGTGCCGATCAGCATCGACACCACCCGGGCCGCGGTCGCGGCGGCCGCGCTCGAGGCCGGCGCCACCGTGATCAACGACGTCTCGGGCGGCCTGGCCGACAAGTCGATGGCCTCGGTGGCCCGCGACGCCGGCTGCCCGTGGATTCTCATGCACTGGCGCGGGCACTCCCGTGACATGAACAAACTCGCCGTGTACCACGATGTGGTCGCCGAGGTGCGGGCCGAGCTGCTCGAGCGGGTGGACGACGCGGTCGGCGCCGGCGTCGACCCGGGACAGATCATTCTCGACCCGGGTCTGGGCTTCGCCAAGAACGCCGAGCACAACTGGGAGCTGACCCGCCGGCTGGACGTGTTCATCGACCTCGGCTATCCGGTGTTGTTCGCGGCAAGCAGAAAGACCTACCTGGGCCGGCTGCTGGCCGACGCCGAGGGCCATCCCCGCCCGGTCGACCAACGCGAGGCCGCGACGCTCGCGACCTCGGTGCTGGCGGTGGCGGCCGGCGCCTGGGGCGTACGCGTCCACGACGTCCGCGGCACGGCGGACGCCCTAGCCGTCTGGCGGGCCTCCGGCTCGCCGGAATTGAAGAGGTGAACGTGACCGGGAAGATCACGCTGAGCGGCCTCAAGGCGCGCGGGTTCCACGGCGTCTTCGACTTCGAGCGCCGGGAAGGCCAGGACTTCGTCGTCGACGTCGTCCTCGAGCTCGACCTGAGCAAGGCCGCTGCCAGCGACGACGTGACCGACACCGTGCACTACGGCGAGCTCGCCGAGCGCCTGATCGCGGTGATCACCGGCGAGCCGGTCAACCTCATCGAGACGCTGGCCGACCGGCTGTTGGCGGTCTGCCTGGCCGACGACCGGGTGGCAGCGGCCGAGGTGACCGTCCACAAGCCGCAGGCGCCCATCCCGCACGAGTTCACCGACGTGGCCGTCACTCTGCGCCGGAGCCGGTCGTGACCCGGGCCGTGCTGTCCGTCGGCAGCAACCTGGGCGACCGCTACCGCCACCTCCAGCAGGCGGTCCGCCTGCTCGGCGAGAGCGTGGCCGTGGCGTCCGGCGTCTATGAGACACCACCGTGGGGCGATACCGAGCAACCCTCGTACCTCAATGCCGTGGTCCTTGTCGTTGACCCGAAGGCCGGACCGCATGACTGGCTAGAGCGGGCGCGCGCGTGCGAGGCGGCGGCCGGCCGGGTGCGCGATCCGGAGCGCCGGTTCGGCCCGCGCACGCTCGACGTGGACGTGATCGCGGTCTGGGATGCCGACGACCAGCCGGTGATCATCGACGATCCGGAGCTGACGCTCCCACACCCCCGGGCCCACCAGCGGGCGTTCGTGTTGCGGCCGTGGATCGACATTCAGCCGTACGGGCAATTGCCCGGCCACGGCTGGCTCACCGACCTGCTCAACGATCCCGCCCTCGCCGACGACCTCGCCGGTATGACCCCGCGGCCCGATCTGCCGTTAGAGTCGAGGTTGTGAGCAGCAACCCCCAGGCGCCCAAGTCGGACCCGTCGATGCGGCCGACGAGCATCTCGGTGCTGATCGTCGCGGGCCTGGCCGCGGCCGCGCTCGGCTGGCTGCTGCTCAGCTTCTCCTACTCGTCGCTGCCCGACCTGCCCTGGTCCCCGGTGATAGTGCTGGTCGTGCTCGCGATCGCCGAGGGCCTGCTCGCGCAGAACACGAGTGCCCGCATCCAGCGCAAGCCGGGCACGCTGCCGGTCGACCCGCTCGCCGTCGCCCGTTACGTCGCGCTCGCCAAGGCGTCGTCACTCGTCGGGGCGATTTCGGCGGGGTTCTCGGCGGGTCTGGTGGCCTGGCTCGCGATGGAGCCCACCCAGGCCGCGCACGACGACCTGCCGACCGCCGTGGGCGGCCTGGTCTCCGCGCTGGCCCTGATCGGGGCCGCGCTCTGGCTCGAGCGCGCGTGTCGCATTCCCGAGCAGCCGGACGCCAAGGACGAGGACGACTCCGATCGGCCCACCGGCCGGCGGTGATCCCGCCGCTACCCGCCGTCATCGATCCGGCACTATTTCGGCCTTGAACTGAGACCGACCACTATCCGTATGCTTCGGGGCGCGAGCATCGAGGAGGCGCGAGGATGGCGTACGACGAGACGACCTTCCGTCGGACTGAGGAGCAGCCGACCGATCCGGCCGCCTACCGAGCGAACACCCTGGCCGCGGCCGAGCAGCGCCGCCGGGAGGAGCTGGCCGCCGAGGCGGTGGCCGCGGACACCTCGCCCGACGTGCTGCGCCGCGACGACGACGGGCGTGACCGGCTCGGCATCCATCTCGGCTGGGAGGTCGTGCTGCTGCTGGCGGCCGCGGCCTTCGCCTTCCTGCTCTGGCGGCTCGACCCGGGCAGTCTCAAGCGTCCCGCCCTCGACAACCTGCTGGTGAACGGTGCCGCGATCGGGCTGCTCACGCTCGGCGGCGGGCTGACCCTGCGGGCCGGCGTGCCCAACCTCGCGATCGGCCCGATCGCCCTGGCCGCCGCCCTGCACTACGCCGAGCAGGGCGATCAGGGCCTGCTCAAGGCCGCGATCCCGGCGCTGATCTTCGCGGCGGCCGGCGCGATCGTGATCGGCCTGCTCGTCCTCGTGCTGCACGTGCCCGGCTGGGCGGCGACGCTCGCGGCCGCGCTCGGCGTGATCGTCTACGACCAGCTGCGCATCGCCCCGGTTGTCGTGCAGGGCGATTACGACCCCACCGACCAGGCGTTCTTCCTCTTCGGCGGCTTCGCGCTGCTGGCCGTGGTCGGCGGCGCGCTCGGCACGATCACCCCGGTGCGCCGCTGGCTGGGCGGCATGCGCCCGCACGGCGACCCGGCCCGCCGCCGCGGCGCGGTGGTGGCCGCCCCGGTGATCCTCTCGCTGGTGCTCTCGTCGCTGTTCGCGGTGGCCGCCGGCATCCTGATGGCCGCCCAGTCGGCGGGCCCGATCGTCCCCGGCACCGGCCTCGAGTGGAGTGGCATCGCCCTCGGCCTGGCCATGCTCGCCGGCACCAGCGCGTACGGCCGCCGCGGCGGCATCTTCGGCACGCTGTTCGCGGTCGCGGCCCTCACCCTCTTCCTCGACTGGTCGAGCCGCAAGGGCCTGGACATCGCGCTGTTCGCGACCGCGGCCTGCGTCTTCGGCGGCGGCCTGATCGTGACGCGGCTGGTCGAGACGTACGGCCGGCCGCTCTCGCCGGGCAGCGGCGAGGACTGGAACGCGGCCCCGACGAACGGCGTGACGAACTGGACGCCCGACCTGGAGGCCTGGAACTCGGCGACGACCACGCCGGCCCGCACCGACCGCTGGGACGAGGGACCCTGGGGATCCAGCCGGTAGCCGATCCGGCGGTCCTATGCTTGCCGTCATGACCACTCCGAGCTTCGCCGAGCTGGACTCCCTGCCGACCGAGGAGCTGCGCGAGCGCGCCTTCGCCATGGCGCGCAAGCACCACGACATCAAGTTCTTCTGGACCGTCAGCAAGCACCTGCCCGACTCGGATGACGTCGGCGAGCTCGACGGCGCGCCCAACTCGATCGGCCCGATCATCGACGAGTACGTCGCGCTCTGGCGCGAGTTCCGGGGCCGCGGCGGCTATGCGGAGCACGGTTACGGGGAGTCGGAGCCGCTGCTGCGCGCGGCCTTCATCGATTACCTGCAGAAGCATGAATAAAGGGGCATTTACCCCCGTCGTTTGAAAGACCATTCGCGTTGGGAATTACCGACGCATGGCTCTCGGTAACCGGTTCAAATCCGCAGTCGGTGCGGGCACCCTTGCCGCACTCATACTGGTCCTCGTCTTCGGCAGCACATGGTACGTGGACTGGGTATCCGACAACACCAACCCGAACACCGCCGGCGGCTGGTGGCTGCGGCTGCTGGCCTGGCCGCGCTGGTCGTTCAACTCCAACGACTCACTGCGCGAGATCATCGTGGCCGACCTCCGCGCGATCCTGGTGGTCGTGCTCACCGCGCTGTTCCTGTACATGCTGCCCGGCTCCCAGCTGGCCCGGGCGCGGGGCACGATCAGCCAGTTCTTCGCGGGCTGGGCGTCGTTCATCTTCGCGGGCGGCTTCGCGGCGCTGATCACCACGCTCTTCCTCAACAACCCGTCGTTGATCGGCGCGTTCCAGGTGGCCGGCAGCGGCGCCACCTACGGCCTGTTCGTCGGCTGGATCGTCGGCCTGGCCACGCTCGGCGGCTACCGCGGCACGAGAAGCTGACAGCGCGGGCCGGGGAGCAAACCCCCGGCCCATGCGCTCAGACTTTCGCTTCCGCTTCGGGCACTTCAAATATCGACGTACGGGTGATCACGCCCACCACCTGCTCGTCCTCCACGACCAGCACCTCGGTCGCGTCCACCGCGAGCATGGCCGCCAGCGCGTCGTAGAGCGTGCCGTCGGCGCCCACGGTCGGCCGGTCGCCCACCGTGGCGCCCGGCCCGGCCGGGCTCATCGCCTGCTCGAGCGGGGTCACGGCCAGCCGGCGGATGCCGCGGTCGGCGCCCACGAAGTCACTGACCGCCCTCGAGTCGGGCCTGCTCAGCAGCTCGGCCGGCGGCGCGTACTGGAGCAGCCGTCCGCCCTCGGCCAGCACCGCGATCCGGTCGCCGAGCCGCACCGCCTCGTCGATGTCGTGGGTGACCAGCACGATCGTCTTGCGCACCGTGGCCTGCAGCCGCAGGAACTCCTCCTGGAGCCGGCCGCGGGCGATCGGGTCGACCGCCGAGAACGGCTCGTCCATCAGCAGCACCAGCGGGTCCGCGGCGAGCGCCCGGGCCACCCCGACCCGCTGCCGCTGGCCGCCGGAGAGCTCGTGCGGGTACCGCTTGGCGTACCGGGAAGGGTCGAGGCCGACCAGCTCGAGCAGTTCGTCGGCGCGTGAGTTGATCTTCGCCTTGTCCCAGCCGAGCAGGCGCGGGACCGTGCCGATGTTGGTGCGGATGTTCTGGTGCGGGAAGAGGCCCACGTTCTGGATCACGTACCCGATGTGCCGGCGCAGCTCGACCGGGTTCCGCTTGAGGATGTCCTCCCCGTCGATGAGGATCCGGCCGTGCGTCGGCTCGATCAGCCGGTTGATCATGCGGAGGATCGTGGACTTCCCACAACCCGACGGCCCGATCAGCACGGTGAGCTCGCCGGCGTGCACCTCGAGGCCGAAATCGCCGACGGCGACAGTCCCGTCCGGGTACGTCTTGCCGACGTCCTCCAGCGTGATCGAGGCCGCGCTCCGGGCGGGCCCGGATCCGTTGATCGCGGTAGCGTCCACGTATGTCCTTCCTGTCGCGGGCGCCGGCGCCCCCGCCGCTGGCCGCACCCGCCGGTGACGGGCCCGGGAATCCGTGGTTCTCCTGGCAGTACGTCCAGGACAACGCGGACACCATCGTGTCCAAGCTCGGCTTCCACGTCGGGATCACCCTGGAGACCGTGGTGATCGCGCTGCTGGTCGCCGTGCCCCTCGCCGTCCTCGCGTACTGGATCAGACCGTTGACCGGCCCGATTCTCGCACTCTCCGGCGTGCTCTACACGATTCCGTCGCTGGCGCTGCTCGCGCTGCTGGCCCCGCTGCTCGGAGCGACGAGCCGGGTGACGGTATTGATCGCGCTCGTGCTGTACGCCCTGCTGCTGGTCGTTCGTAACGCCTTGACCGGTCTGACCCAGGTCCCGGCCGACGTCAAGGACGCCGCGGCCGGCATGGGATACGGACGATTCGGGCGGCTCTGGCACGTCGAGCTGCCGCTCGCGCTGCCGGGCATCGTGACCGGCCTGCGGCTGGCCACGGTCTCGACCGTGGCGTTGGTCACGATCGGCGCGATCATCGGGCAGGGCGGTCTCGGCGACCTGATCATGGGCGGCTTCTGGAACAACTTCTACAAGGCCGAGATCATGACCGGCACGGTGCTCTGCGTCGGGCTGGCGCTGGTGCTCGACCTCGCCCTGATCGGCCTCGGCCGCGTGCTGACGCCGTGGAGCCGGAGGCGCCTCGCATGAGCTACTTCCGCGACGGCATCGTCTGGCTCAACGACCCGCTCAACTGGACCAACCCGGGAGGTCTGCTCGACCGCCTCCAGGAACACCTGATCATCACGTTCTGGGCGGTGCTGCTCGGCTGCGTGGTCGGGCTGCCGCTGGGCATCTGGCTCGGGCACCGCGGCCGGGGCGGCGGCGCCGTGGTCACCGTGGCCAATCTCACCCGCGCGCTGCCGACGCTGGCCCTGCTCACGATCCTGCCGCTCACCCCGATCGGCTTCGGCAAGCTCCCGGTGATCCTCGCGCTGGCCGTCTTCGCGGTGCCGCCGCTGCTGGCGAACGCGTACACCGGGCTGCGCTCGGTCGACCCGGAGACCAAGGACGCGGCGACCGGCATGGGCCTGTCCGGCGGGCAGTTGTTGCGGCGGGTCGAGCTGCCGCTGGCGGTGCCGTACATCGCCGGCGGCCTGCGTACGGCGGTCGTGCAGGTCGTGGCCACCGCCACACTCGCGACCTTCGTGAACGGCGGCGGCCTCGGAACGATCATCACGGCCGGATTCGGACTGGGCATCAACGTGGGCGGCGCCCAGATTGTGGCCGGCGGCATAGCTGTGGTGCTCCTCGCACTTCTGGCCGAAGCGCTGTTCGCCGGCGTAGAACGCCTGGTCACGCCCCGTCCGCTGCGTTCAATCCGGCGCCGCCGTGTCGCCCGGGCGGCTACGACCGCGTAACGGACCAGCATCTTTCCCTGAAGTTGTCATACCCAGCGGGTAGACCTAGGCACTGCATACATACGGGCATCGCACTTCGGGCTGCCCGTCGGACACGCGGCACGGCCACACGGCCGCGCCGGGACACAGAAGGCGGCAGTATGCGTCGACACCTGCTCCTGATGGCCACGAGCGCCACAGCGGCCATCGTCACTCTCGCCGGCTGTGGCAGCGCCGGCTCCTCCGGCACGGAGGCACCCCCTTCGTCGGCCACCGGCCAGGGTTGCGCCCCGGTCGCGGGCAACGACCTGGTCGTCCTCACCGACGACAAGCACCTGCAGAACACCGACAACGTGATCCCCGCGATCAACAAGAAGGCGTCCTCGCCGCAGCTCATCGCCGCTCTGGACAAGGTCTCCGCGGCGCTGGACACGACCAAGCTGATCGCGCTGAACAAGGCGGTCGACATCGACCGCAAGTCCTCCAAGGACGCGGCCGCCGGGTTCATCTCCTCCAACAACATCACCGCGGGCCTCGAGAAGGGCTCCGGCAACATCACCGTCGGCGCGGCGAACTTCAGCGAGAGCGCCACCCTCGGCGAGATCTACGGCCAGGTCCTGACCGCGGCCGGGTTCAAGGTCAAGGTTCAGCAGATCGGCAACCGCGAGCTGTACGAGCCGGCCCTGGAGAAGGGCGAGATCTCGGTCGTCCCCGAGTACGCGGCCACCCTCGCCACCTTCCTGCAGGGCAAGGTCGACAAGACCGGCAAGGACCCGTCCTCGTCCGACCTGACCACCACGGTGACCAACCTGACCGCCCTCGGCGAGAAGGTCGGCCTGGTCTTCGGCAAGCCGTCCGAGGCGCAGGACCAGAACGCGTTCGCGACCACGACCGCGTTCTCCGACAAGTACGGCGTCAAGACGCTGTCCGACCTGGCCGCCAAGTGCTCCGGCGCGGCGACCGTGCTCGGCGGCCCGGCGGAGTGCCCGCAGCGGCCGAAGTGCCAGCAGGGCCTCGTCGACGTCTACAACTTCCAGGCCGGTAAGTTCTCCAGCCTGGACGCGGGTGGCCCGCTGACCAAGACGGCCCTCAAGCAGGGCACGATCAGCGTCGGCCTGGTCTTCAGCTCGGACGGCGCGCTCGCCGCCGGGTGACCTATTTCACCCAGAATTAACCGTTTGTAGGGTAAGCGCCGGGTTTCCTGCGAAGCCCGGCGCTTGACCGTTCCGATCCTGGCGCACTCTGGGTAACATCGGCGGCCATGCCGGAGAGGGACCCCGAGACTGGAAACAGCTCGCGACTGCTCCGCGGCCTCATCTGGGCGGGCGTGCTGCTCGCCCCCGTGGCCGCGGCGATCGTGCTGCTCGGCGACAGCTCAGGCTCGGTGCGCTTCGCCGTCCTGCTGGTCGCCGTGAGCGTCGTGCTGATCGGCGCCTCGGTGCTCATCCGCAGCGACCCGGTGCTCCAGCGCATGCACGTTGAGGACCGTGTCGCCGAGGAGGTCGAGGCCCTGCGCCGCGACCTGCGAGCCGAGTTCGGCCGTGGCGCCGCTCCGGCTCCCGCCTTCGCCTCCGCCCCGCCCGACGGCTTCGCGCCCGGCCCGGCCCCCGCTTTCGCGCCCGCCCCGGCCTCCGGCCGCGCGTCCAGCCCGGCCCCCGGGTTCGCGCCTGTCCAAGCCAATGGCTTCGCGTCCGCCCCGGCTCCCGGCCGCGCGCCCAGCCCGGCCCCGGGTTACGCGCCCGGCCCCGGCCCTGGCGGCTCAGGCATGGCTTCCGACTTCGACGATGCCGACAATTCCGGATTCTTCGGGGATGAACCGATCTCGCCCGAGGACGACCCGTTCCCAGCAGCACCGCGGCGGGCCCCCGGCTTCGCCGGCGGCGGCCGAGCCAGCGTCCCCGCCCCCGCCGCAGCAGCCAGCGCCGCCGTCCGGCCCGCTGCCGCCTCGGCTTCGGCAGGCATCCCGCAGCCACGGGGCTCGGCATCGGTCCCGGCCTCCGCGCCCCCACGCGCCTCGGCCGCCGTCCGCCCCGGCAGCGTCCCGCCCGGCGGGACCTCTTACGGCCGCGCGGAGTCGCTCGACGGCGACTTCGGCGCGAGCAACGGCTACGCCGACGTCCCCGCCGCCAACGGCTATCCCGCCCCGGGCGGCACCTACGGCTCAGCGAGGGTCAGCGGGCCCAGCTACGAGGAGCCCAACGACTACCCCGCCGACGATTACGGCTACGACCCCGCCAACGGCCACGCGAGCGACGGCTACCCCGAGGTCGACAACGGCTACGGCCCGCCGCCCGGCAACGGCCGCGCATCGGTCAACGGCTACGCCCCAGACGGCCGCGCGCCGGTCAACGGCTACTCCCCGGACGGCGGCGGCTCCGCCCGCGCATCGGTCAACGGCTACGGCGGAGACGGCGGCCGCGCCGCGGTCAACGGCTACGGCCCTTCGAACGGCTATGCCGAGCCCGCCGGCGGCTACGGCTCGTCCCCAGCCAACGGCTCGAGCAACGGCCGGGCCTCCGTGAACGGAGGCGTCCCGGCGAACGACTACGGCGCGGCCCCGACCGGCTACGACGACTACGACCCCACCGGTTACGAGCTCGACGGCGGCTACGACGGCCCCGGCCAGCAGCCCTCCGGCGATCCCCAGTACAAGGCCCGCCGCCACCGCCCGTCGGCCAACGACACCAACGTCGGCACCCTCGCCGACTTCGCGTCCTACCCCGGCTGGGACAACGAGCCGCAGCCCGACGAGCGCTACGTCCAGGGATACGGCCGGCGCTAGCTCACTTGTCGATGTCCCCGACCACGAAGAACATCGACCCGAGAATCGCGATCAGGTCGGGTACGAGACAACCCGGGATCAGCGTCGCCAGCGCCTGTACGTTCGCGTACGAGGCCGTCCGCAGCTTGAGCCGCCAGGGAGTCTTCTCGCCCCGCGACACCAGGTAGTAGCCGTTCACCCCGAGCGGGTTCTCGGTCCACGCGTACGTGTGCCCCTCCGGCGCCTTCACCACCTTGGGCAATCGCACGTTGACCGGCCCCGAGATCTTGTCGACCCGGTCCAGGCACTCTTCGGCGAGGTCCAATGACACGTACGCCTGATCGAGCAGCACCTCGAACCGTGAGTGACAGTCGCCGTTCTTCTTCGTCACGACCGGCACGGTCAGCTGGTCGTACGCCAGGTACGGCTCGTCACGCCGCAGGTCGAAGTCGAGCCCGCTGGCCCGCGCCACCGGCCCCGACGCCCCGTAGGCCGCCGCCTGCGCCGCCGTGAGCACACCGACCCCGACCGTGCGGGCCAGGAAGATGTCGTTGTGCCGGATGACCCGGTCGAGATCGGGGAGCCGCGACCGGACCAGTCCGATCGCCTGCCGCGCGCGACGCGTCCAGCCGGCCGGCACCTCTTCCTTGATGCCGCCGACCCGGTTGAACATGTAGTGCATCCGCCCGCCGGTGGCCTCCTCCATCACCGCCTGGAGGGTCTCCCGCTCGCGGAACGCGTAGAACATCGGCGTGATCGCGCCGATCTCCAGCGGGTAGGAGCCGAGAAACATCAGGTGGTTGAGCACCCGGTTGAGCTCGGCCATCGCGGTGCGCAGCCAGATCGCCCGCTCCGGCACCTCGATGCCCATCAGTCGCTCGACCGCGAGCGCGACGCCCAGCTCGTTGGCGAACGCGGACAGCCAGTCGTGCCGGTTCGCCAGCATGATGATCTGCCGGTAGTCGCGCACCTCGAACAGCTTCTCGGCGCCGCGATGCATGTACCCCACGATCGGCTCGCACGCGACGACCCGCTCGCCGTCGAGGGTGAGCTTGAGCCGCAGCACGCCATGCGTGGACGGATGCTGCGGCCCGATGTTGAGCACCATGTCGGCCGTGTCGAGCCCCGCACCGGTCCCAACCGTCATCTCACGCAGCGCGTCCGTCACAGGAGCATGCTCCCACGTCCGTCCACACCCACCGTATGCAGAAGCCACCAGTGCCCGCCGAGTCCCGCCGGTTCCAGCAGCTCGGCGGCCTCGCCCGCGGCCGAGAGACGCCGGAGATAGGCCGCCGGGTCGCTGCGCGCAAGATCAAGCGGTGGTCGCGCGCCGTCGATCCCCAGCGCTTTCAGCGCCTCACGCTGGCGGGTCATCTCGTACGGCGTCCCGGCCGCCGCCGCAATCGAGTCCATGGCCACGTGCGCGGTCACGTCGCAGCTCCCGTCCGGCACCGGCGCCACCTGCCGACCGTCCCGGAATCCCGTGAGAGTCCCCCACGCCGGCCTCTCGTCCCGGAGATGTCCGTAGTCGACGGCCAGCGCGCACCCCCGCCGCACCCGGCTCACCGCGTCCGCCCAGGCCGTGTCCCGAGGCCACCCGATCTCCACCCGCCCGGCCGAGGGCCACCACCGCCTCAGCCAGAACAGATCCGCCGCGTCCACCGCTTCGCCCAGCGACTCGTCCCCGGTAGCGGGGTCGACCAGCACCTTCCGCAGCCGTCCGTGATCGTCGAGGTCCGCGACGTCCAGTGGCACGTTGTCGAGCCATTCCGTTGCGATCAGCAGCCCGACGATCCCGTCCGGCACCTCCCGGACCCAGGCGATCTCCTCCTCGAGCCGGGAGGGCCGCGGCGCCACCTCGACCGCCGTGAGCCGCGCCCGCCGGGCGAGGTCCTCCGGCAGCATCGCGCGCACCGTGGCCAGCAGCTCACCCCGCCCGGCCCCCACGTCGACCAGGTCAAACGCCTTGGGATGGCCGAGCGCCGCGTCGACCCGCTCGACCAGCCGCACCACCGCCCCCGCAAACAACGCCGACGCATGAGCACTTGTCCGGAAATGTTGTGACGGACCGCTAGCGGCGTCGGTGAAGAACCCTGTGGGCCCGTAAAGCCCCTCGGCCATCGCGTTCCGCCACGTCGTCACGGGGAAAAGATAGGCGGTGCAGTTGACCACACGCTGTTGTCACGGGCGTGTTACCGCAGCGCATACTTCAGCTCGACCGGTACCCCTTCTCGAGGACTGGATCCTGATATGAGCGCAATGTCGCGCGGCCGCACGGGCGCGCGTCCCCTCAGCGTCGGCGTCGTCGGCGCCGGCCGCGTAGGGGCCGTGCTGGGCGCCGCTCTGAATGCCGCGGGCCACCACGTGGTCGCCGCTGCGGCCGTTTCCGCAGCTTCCCGCGATCGCGCGCGCCGGCTCCTGCCCGATGCCGCGATCCTCCCGGCCGACGACGTCGCCCGGGCCGCCGACGATCTCCTGCTGCTGGCCGTCCCCGACGACGCGCTCGGCGCCGTGGTCGCCGGCCTGGCCGCCACCGGCGCGCTGCGCCCCGGCCAGATAGTGGCGCACACCTCCGGCGCTCACGGACTAGCCGTTCTGGGCGATGTGAACGGCATGGCCCTGCACCCCGCGATGACCTTCACGGGCGCCGACGCGGATCTCGACCGGCTCCCCGGCATCGCCTGGGGCGTCACCACCCGCGACCGCGCCTTCGCCACCCGCCTGGTCGCCGACCTGGGCGGCGTGCCCGAGTGGATCGCCGAGCAGTCCCGCCCGCTCTACCACGCGGCGCTGGCCCACGGCGCGAACCACCTGGTCACCCTCGTCAACGAGGCCGCCGACCTGCTACGCGCCGCCGGCGTCGAGGAGCCCCGCCGCGTGCTCGAGCCGCTGCTGCGGGCCGCCCTCGACAACGCCCTGCGCCTAGGCGACGCGGCCCTGACCGGCCCGGTCTCCCGCGGCGACGCCGGCACCGTCGCCAAACACCTCGACCGGATGCCCCCCGAGTCCCTCACCGCGTACCTCGCCCTGGCCCGCCGCACCGCCGACCGCGCGATCGCCTCCGGTCGCCTGCGCCCTCAGGACGCCGCACCCCTGCTCGATGTCCTGTCCCGCGCCGCCCAGCTCGGCGCCGCCCCATCCAAGGCCTCCCCATCCAAGGCCGCCCAGTCCGACGCAGCCCGGTCTCACGCCGCCGTAGGGAGCACGCAGTGACCGAGCCGATTCACACCCAGCTGATCCACACCCGGGCCGAGCTGGCCGCCGCGGTCGGCGCCGCCCCCGACAAGGTCGCCGTGGTGATGACCATGGGCGCCCTGCACGAGGGGCACCGCACGCTCATGCGGGCGGCCCGCGAGCGCTCGAAGTTCGTATTGGTCACGATCTTCGTGAACCCGCTGCAGTTCGGGCCGAACGAGGACTTCGACAAGTACCCGCGCACCCTGGAGGCCGACCTCGAGGCGTGCCGCACCGAGGGTGTGAGCGTCGTCTTCGCGCCGAGCCGCGACGAGATGTACCCCGACGGCGCGCCGTCGATCACGATGAACGCCGGCCCGCTGGGCGAGATCCTCGAGGGCGCCAGCCGCCCCGGCCACTTCGCCGGCATGCTCACCGTCGTCGAGAAGCTGCTGCTGCTCACCCGCGCCGACGTGGCCTTCTTCGGCGAGAAGGACTTCCAGCAGCTCGCGCTGATCCGCCGCATGGCGCGCGACCTGGAGCTCGGCGTCGAGATCCTCGGCGTGCCCACAGTCCGCGAGCCGGACGGCCTGGCCATGTCCAGCCGCAACCGCTTCCTGTTGCCCGACGAGCGAACCGCCGCCCTGGCCCTCTCCCGCGCCCTGCGCGAGGGCGCCACCCACACCGACGGCGACACGGCCCTGGCCGCCGCCACCAAGATCCTCGACGACGAGCCAATGGTCCGCGTCGACTACCTCGCGCTGACCGCTCCAGATCTAGGTCCCGCACCGCAGGAGGGCCCAGCCCGCCTTCTCGTAGCCGCCCGCGTAGGCAGCACCCGCCTGATCGACAACGTCCCGCTCCACCTGAAGGGCCGCTGATGCTCCGCACCATGCTCAAGTCCAAGATCCATCGAGCCACCGTGACCCAGGCGGACCTGCACTACGTAGGCTCGGTGACGGTAGACCTGGACCTCATGGAAGCCGCCGACCTCCTGCCCGGCGAGCAGGTAGCCATCGTCGACGTGACCAACGGCGCCCGCCTGGAGACGTACGTGATCCCCGGCAGCCGAGGCTCCGGCGTCATCGGCATCAACGGCGCCGCCGCCCACCTGATCCACCCCGGCGACCTGGTCATCCTCATAGCCTACGCCCAGATGGACAACGCCGAGGCCCGCACCTACCAGCCCCGAGTAGTCCACGTGAACGCCGACAACCAGATCATCGAACTAGGCGCCGACCCAGCAGCCGCAGCCCCCGGCATGGCCGGCAACCTCCGGAGAGGCGATCTGACACTCCCCGTCTGACCAGGGCATCTCCCGCCGCACGTTTTCCACAATCGCGCCCTGTCCACAGCCGACCCCGCCGCGCCAAACGATCGAGCCCTTCCACCCGCGATAATGACCAGCGGGGGCACCCCAGGGAGGGCGGGGGTCGGCGCGGGAAGCGTTTTCATTTTCGGTGCCGCCGGCCTTCGACGAACCCAGGTGCGCCGTGCGATCGGCCAGGTGCCGTGGCGGGGCCAGCAGCAATGTGTGCGCCAGCCGCGCTGGTTTGGATGGGGTGCCGCCCGTCGCGCTGGTTTGGATGGGGTGCCGCCCGTCGCGCTGGTTCGAATGGGGTGCCGCCCTTCCCGCTGGTTCGAATGGGGGTGCCGTCGGCCGCGCTGGTTGTGAGGTGCGCTGGCATCCCGCTATATGGCGGCGGCTATCGGATGGCGGGACGGCGTCTCGCATGTCGGCGGCCGTCCTGGTAACTGGGCGCGTGGGTCGCATCGTGGGAAGCCACCGGTGTATCCGCCGCAAATAAAGGGATATTTCTGGCAGCGGTCCAGGGCGTGCTGCGAGGGATGAAGAGTTGCCGTGCGCGCCGAACAGCAACTCTTCAAGATCTGCCGGCGGCGGCGCGGGGCGGCGATGGGGTGGCGCTGGGGGGCTACGGCGGTGCGGCGGTGCGGTGGCGGCCGTGCGGCAGTGCGGTGGCGGCCGTGCGGCGGTGCGACGGCGGTGCGGCGGGGGCGGCGGCGGTGCGGCGGTGCGGCGGCGGCGGTGCGGCGGTGCGGCGGCGGTGCGGCGGCGGTGCGGCGGCGGTGCGGCGGGGGCGGCGGCGGTGCGGCGGTGCGGCGGCGGCGGTGCGGCGGCGGTGCGGCGGTGCGGCGGGGCGGCGATGCGGCGGTGCGGCGCCGGCGGTGCGCGGGGCGGCGCAGCGCGCGGACGGCGGAGTGGGGTGGCGCCTTCGGCGGAGTGGTGTGGATGTGCGGAGTCGAAACGATGGGTGCGACCCGGCCGCGTTTCTGGCGGCCCGTGGGGATTGCCGCTCTCTCGTCTTCGCTCGTCGGAGCCGTGCACCTCCGTCATGGCGGCCAGGTCGGGCGCCGATCACCGTGGCTGGCTAGGTCGGCCGTCGGGGCCGTTGCCGTCGCCTTGCGCGAGAGGCGCGCTGCGGCCCTGCGTTGCAGGTGGTCGCGTTGCGCGGCGGGGGCGGCGTGGGTCGGCGGGGAGGCGCTGCCCCGTACTCGATATGGGGTTTCTGTTTTGGGCTTCTGATCGCCATTTGTCGCTATATGATCGGCAAATGCACGTCCGCATGGGGGTCCTGGCTGCGCTGTGCCTGATGCTGCTCGGGGCCTGTGCCATGCCCGGCGGCGTCGATGGTGATCTCACGAACGGGTGGGCGGCCATGGAGCCGGCCGGTGGGTTCGAGCCGACGCCGGGGACCTGCCACTCGGCGAATTTTGACGCCGTGGGCGCGCGCAGCACCTACGAGGAGATCGACTGCGGGCTGCGGCATCGGACGGAGACCGTTTATGTCGGGACGTATGCGTCGCCGGCCGCGGATGCTGACGAGCCGCCCGCCGAAGGGTCTGCGGGGGCCAAGGCCGCCTATCGCACGTGCGACGAGAAGACGACCACCTACCTGGGGGGATCGTGGCGTACGGCGCGTATCTGGATCGGCGTCACCCATCCGACCACGGCGGCCTGGGGTGGCGGGTCGCGCTGGTTTCGGTGTGAGGTGCTGGAGCTCAGCTCGGTCGAGGACGACGGCGCGCTGGTGCAGCGGGTCGGCACGCTGCAGAACGCGCTTGCGGACGGCTCTTCCGACCTGCTGCTGAGCTGCTACGCGGTGGCGATGGACAGCTCGGGGGCGATCGCCGGCATGCCGGGCGTCGCGTGCTCAGCAAAGCACAACGCCGAGTTCGTCGGCATCTGGTACGCCAAGGATCTCGCCTATCCGAAGGACGACAAGGCCTGGCGGGCCTTTCACGACGGCTGCCGGTCGCTGGTCGCGGCCTATGCCGCGATTCCGGACGACAAAGACCTTCAATATCGTACGGGTGTGATCTCGTTGCCCGGCAACGACGATGTGTGGCAGCTGGGCGATTACGGCGTGCGCTGCTATCTCTGGCTGGACGGCGCCGACCTGACCGCGACCCTCAAGGGCAAGGGCGCCAAGAGCCTGCCCGTCCAGTACAAGTAACGCCTGCCACTGTGATGCCGCCCCCGCGTGACTTGCATCGCGGCGGCGGAGTGTACTGAGCAGATGTCAATTCTGGCCGATCTTCCGGGGCTGCCGCGCCGGCTCGCCGCCGCCGAGCCGGGCTGGAGCGAGACCACCGATGTGCTGGTCGTGGGCTCCGGCGTCGCGGGGCTGACCGCCGCACTGCACCTGCGGGAGCAGGGCCTGCACGTCACGGTGGTCACCAAGGTGAACATCGACGACGGTTCCACCCGCTGGGCGCAGGGCGGGATCGCCGCCGTGCTCGATCCGCTCGACACCCCGGCCGCGCACGCCAACGACACCGAGATCGCCGGCGTCGGGCTCTGCGACCCGGCGGCGGTGCGGGTGCTGGTCGAGGAGGGTCCGGCCCGGGTGCGCGAGCTGATGCGGGTGGGCGCCCAGTTCGACCGGCATCCGGATGGCACGCTGATGCTGACCCGCGAGGGCGGCCACCGCGCCGACCGGATCGTGCACGCGGGCGGCGACGCGACCGGCGCCGAGGTGCAGCGCGCGCTGCACGAGGCGGTCCACCGCGACCCGTGGATCAAGCTGGTCGAGCACGCGCTCGTGCTCGACCTGCTGCGCAGCGCCGACGGCCGGGCCTGCGGGCTCACCCTGCACGTGCTCGGCGAGGGCAGCGAGGACGGCGTGGGCGCGATCCTGGCCCGCGCGGTGGTGCTGGCCACCGGCGGAATGGGCCAGATCTACTCGTCGACCACGAACCCGTCGGTCTCCACCGGCGACGGCGTCGCGCTGGCGATGCGGGCCGGCGCGACCGTCACCGACGTCGAGTTCGTGCAGTTCCACCCGACCTCGTTCGTGAGCGCCGCGGTCACCTCGGTGCAGCGGCCGCTGATCTCCGAGGCGCTGCGCGGTGAGGGCGCCCACCTGGTCGACGAGGCCGGCAAGCGGTTCATGGTCGGCCAGCACGAGCTCGCCGAGCTGGCGCCGCGCGACGTGGTGGCCAAGGGCATCCATCGCGTGCTGCTGGCCACCGGCGCGGATCACGTCTACCTCGACGCGCGCCACCTGGGCGCCGAGTTCCTCGAGCACCGGTTCCCGACGATCGTGGCGTCCACCCGGGCGGCCGGCGTCGACCCGGCCACCGACCTCATCCCGGTCGCCCCGGCCGCGCATTACGCCTCCGGCGGCGTCCGCACCGACCTGCACGGCCGCACCACGATCCCGGGCCTGTACGCGTGCGGCGAGGTCGCCTGCACCGGCGTGCACGGCGCCAACCGGCTGGCCAGCAACTCGCTGCTGGAGGGCCTGGTGTTCGCGCGGCGGATCGCCGACGACATCGCCCGTGAGCTGCCGCCGCAGGCCGACCCGGCGGCTTTGGAAAAGGGCCCGACCTGGGTGGCCGATCCGGCGATCCGCGGCGAGATCCAGCGGGCCATGACCCGCGGCGCCGGCGTGCTGCGCTCGGCCGACTCGCTGGCCGGCACCGCCCAGGAGCTGACCCGCCTGGCCGCGCTGTGCACCACCCCGCGTAACGCGGCGTGGGAGGCGACCAACCTGCTGACGGTGGCGTCGGCGCTGGTCGCGTCGGCGTCGACCCGGCGCGAGACGCGGGGCTGCCACTGGCGGGAGGACTTCCCGGTGGCCGAGGACGAGTGGCGCGGTCACCTGCTCGACGGCCTGTCGGGCACGGGCGCGCTGACGCAGAGCTTCGAGGAGATGGCGTGAGTCTCGATCTTGAAGAGGTCCGGCGGATCGTCTACACCGCGCTCGGCGAGGACCTCGGCGATCCGCCGCGCGACGTGACCAGCGAGGCGACCATCCCGGTCGAGCAGGTGGACACGGCCGAGCTGGTGGCCCGGGCCGACGGCGTGGTGGCCGGGCTGGTGGTCGCCGCCGAGGTGTTCGCCGCGACCTCGGCCGGGTCGGCGACCTTCGAGGCAAGGGTCAAAGACGGTGATCGCGTACGCCGGGGCGATGTGCTCGCCGTGGTGACGGGCCGGACCCGGACGCTGCTGACCGCCGAGCGCACCGCGCTGAACCTGCTGTGCCGGATGTCCGGCGTGGCCACGCATACCCGCAAGTGGGCCGACGCGCTGGCCGGGACCAAGGCGACCGTGCTCGACACCCGCAAGACCACGCCGGGCCTGCGGCACCTGGAGAAGTACGCGGTGCGGGCCGGCGGGGGCACCAACAAGCGCATGGGCCTCTACGACGTCGCCATGATCAAGGACAACCACAAGCTGGCGGCCGGGAGCATCACGGCGGCCTATCAGGCTGTTGTCACGAAATTTCCGGACATTCCCGTGCAGGTGGAGGTCACCACGCTGGCCGAGGCGATGGAGGCCGTTTCGGCGGGGGCGACGTTTCTCCTCTGCGACAACATGACACCCGCCTTGCTTGCGTCCGTCGTGGAGGCGGTCGGGGATCGGGCCGAGCTGGAGGCCACGGGTAATCTCACCTTGGCCACTGTGGAGGCCTACGCCGCGACCGGGGTCGACCACCTGTCGGTGGGTGGGCTGACGCACTCGTCGCCGATCCTCGACATCGCCATGGACCTGAGGCCTTAGATGCTGCTCTGTATCGACATCGGTAACACCAACACCGTTCTCGCGACCTTCGACGGCGACAAACTGGTGCACAACTGGCGGGTCAAGACCGACGCCCGCAACACCGCCGACGAGCTGGGCCTGATGTTCCGCGGGCTGCTCGCCGGCGACGCCGTGGAGATCACCGGCGTGGCCGCCTGCTCGACCGTGCCGGCCGCCCTGCGCAGCCTGCGCACGATGCTCGGCCGCTACTACGGCGAGCTGCCCAACGTGGTGGTCGAGCCGGGGGTGAAGACCGGCGTGCAGCTGGCCATCGACAACCCCAAGGAGGTCGGCGCCGACCGGGTGGTCAACACCCTGGCCGCGCACGCCCTCTACGGCGGACCGTCGATCGTGGTCGACTTCGGCACCACCACCAACTTCGACGTGATCAGCGCGAAGGGCGAGTTCCTCGGCGGCGCGTTCGCGCCCGGCATCGAGATCTCCTTCGACGCGCTCGCCGCCCGCGCCGCCCAGCTGCGCAAGGTCGAGCCGGCCCAGCCGCGCTCGGTGATCGGCAAGAACACCGTCGAGTGCCTGCAGTCGGGCATGTACTACGGCTTCGCCGGCCAGGTCGACCGCATCGTCGAGCGGATGATCGAGGAGATCGGGCCGGTCAAGGCCGTCATCGCCACCGGCGGGCTGGCCGGGCTGGTCAAGGACGAGTGCCGCACGCTGACCGTGCACGAGCCGATGATCACGCTGATCGGGCTGCGGATGGTATATGAGCGGAACGTCTGAGAGCCGCTGAGTACGCTTGTTTTTCCTTTCCTGATTTCACAGAGAGTCGTGCCGTGACCGCTCAAAACGTCCCGCCCGCCGACGACGCTCCGCCGACTGATAGTCCAGGCTTGGGTAGCGACACAGATCTTCCCGAGCAGATGCGGGTCCGCCGGGCCAAGCGGGAGCGGTTCCTCGCCGAGGGCGTCCCGCCGTACCCGGTCAACCTGCCCCGCACCGCGACCCTCAAGGAGATCCGGGAGAAGTACGCGGAGCTGGCGACCGACACCGCCAGCGGCGACACCGTCTCGATCACCGGCCGGGTGATCTTCATCCGCAACGGCGGCAAGCTGTGCTTCGCCACCCTGCGCGACGGCGACGGCACCGAGCTGCAAGCCATGCTCTCTTTGGATCGGGTGGGCGCGCAGGCGCTGGCCGACTGGAAGCACCTGATCGACCTCGGCGACCTGGTCGGCATCACCGGCGAGGTGATCACCAGCCGCCGCGGCGAGCTGTCCGTGCTCGCCGACTCCTGGTCGGTGAGCGCCAAGGCGCTGCGCCCGCTGCCGGTCGCGCACAAGCCGCTCTCCGAGGAGACGCGGATCCGCCAGCGGTACGTCGACCTGATCGTGCGCCCGCAGGCCCGCGAGGTCGTCCGCACCCGCGCCACCGTGGTGCGCAGCCTGCGCGACTCGCTGTTCCGCCGCAATTTCATCGAGGTCGAAACGCCAATGTTGCAGTTGCTGCACGGCGGCGCGGCGGCCCGCCCGTTTGTGACGCACAGCAACGCGCTCGACACGGATCTCTATCTGCGGATCGCGCCGGAACTGTTTTTGAAGCGGGCCGTGGTCGGCGGCATCGAGCGAGTCTTCGAGATCAACCGGAACTTCCGCAATGAGGGTATGGACTCGAGTCACTCGCCCGAGTTCGCGATGCTCGAGGCGTACCAGGCGTACGCCGACTACAACGTGATGCAGCAGCAGGTTCAGGAGTGGATTCAGGAAGCCGCGTTCGCGGTGAGTGGATCACACATCGTGACGCACTACGACGGCACCGAGTGGGACTTCGGCGGTCAGTGGCCGGCGGTGACGCTGTTCGGTTCGCTCTCCGAGGCGCTCGGCGAAGAAGTCACGGTGATGACCGATCGGGCACAACTCGAGAGCTACGCGGAAAAGCATGACCTTTCCGCGGACCCGAAGTGGAGCAACGGCAAGCTCGCCGAGGAGCTCTTCGAGCACCTGGTCGTGCACAACCTGCAGCGGCCCACTTTTGTACGGGATTATCCGGAAGAGACGGCGCCGCTGACCCGGGCACACCGGGAAACTCCGGGCCTCACCGAGAAGTGGGACCTGTACGTCAACGGCTTCGAGCTCGCGACCGCGTATTCCGAGTTGGTCGACCCGGTGGTGCAGCGCGAACGACTGGTCGCACAGTCGTTGCTGGCCGCCGGCGGCGATCCCGAGGCCATGCAGCTGGACGAGGATTTCCTGCGCGCCATGGAGTACGGAATGCCGCCGACCGGCGGGATGGGAATGGGAATCGACCGGCTGTTGATGGCGCTGACCGGCCTCGGCATTCGGGAAACGATCCTGTTCCCGCTGGTCCGGCCCGAGTAATATACGACCCGCCATTGACGTATACCGCCGCCCTGGCGTTATTGTCTTGTCCGTTGCGGGAGAACCTGTGTTCGGGAGGATAGCGGCGCGTGGCCAAGCAGATCATTCACAAGCTGGTCGATGACCTCGACGGCGGTGACGCCGAGGAGACCGTCAAGTTCGCGCTCGACGGCATTCAGTACGAGATCGACCTCTCAGACAAGAACGCCGCTAAATTGCGGGACGTGTTCGCCCCCTACGTGGGGGCCGGGTCGAAGGTGGCCCGCGGCGGTGTGGTCGTGGGGGGCCGGGCCGCACGTGGCCGCGGAGGGGCTACCGCCGACCGCGAGCAGAACAAGGCGATCCGGGAGTGGGCCAAGAAGGCCGGCAAGGACATCTCCGACCGGGGCCGCATCCCTCAGGAGATCGTCGACGAGTTCCACTCGAAGGGCCCCGGAAGGGGCTGAGCTGAGCTAGCTGGCTCCGCTTCGCTCCGCGAGCGATCGCCCCTTCGGGGCTGATGAGGAGCCGGGCGATTTTCCGGCGCCGCAAACCCCGCGGCGACGAAAAACCGACCGTCTCCTCATCAGCGGGGCGATCGCGGTCAGTGGTACACGTGAGCAAGGGCTCGTCGCGCGAGGGCGCGGCGGGCCCTCGCTGCTTTCCGGGTGATCTTTGCCCGCGGTCCGTAGAGTTATCCACAGGTGTGGACGAAGTTGTCCACAGCCTGTGGATGCACGTCCGACGGCGATTTCGCTGTCCGCGTACTCGTTCGGGTGGGGGAAGAGCCGCTGAGCGTGCGAAGTTGGCTAAATCAACGTTGCGGTTGGTTCCGGCGGGCCACGAGGGCCCGGCAGAACCGCCGGGCGGCGATAGAGTAGTTACAGCACGGGCATCACCGATGCCCGGGCGCTGGCCCCGCCAGTTCATTGGCGCACGGCACGTGAGGAGCACGAGGGCATGTTCGAGCGGTTCACCGACCGAGCGCGACGGGTTGTCGTCCTGGCCCAAGAAGAGGCCCGGATGCTCAACCACAACTACATCGGGACCGAGCACATCCTGCTCGGCCTGATTCACGAGGGCGAGGGCGTCGCCGCCAAGGCTCTGGAGAGTCTCGGCATCTCGCTCGAGGGCGTCCGGCAGCAGGTCGAGGAGATCATCGGCCAGGGCCAGCAGGCGCCGAGCGGGCACATCCCGTTCACGCCTCGAGCGAAAAAGGTGCTGGAGCTGTCGCTGCGCGAAGCGCTGCAGCTCGGCCACAACTACATCGGCACGGAGCACATCCTGCTCGGGCTGATCCGTGAGGGCGAGGGCGTTGCCGCCCAGGTGCTGGTCAAGCTCGGCGCCGACCTCAACCGGGTCCGCCAGCAGGTGATCCAGCTGCTCTCGGGCTACCAGGGCAAGGAGCCGGCCGCGGCCGGCGCCGCGGCGGGCGAGGCCGCTCCGTCCACGTCGCTGGTGCTCGACCAGTTCGGGCGCAACCTGACCCAGGCCGCCCGCGAGGGCAAGCTCGACCCGGTCATCGGCCGGGAGAAGGAAATCGAGCGGGTCATGCAGGTGCTGTCGCGCCGCACCAAGAACAACCCGGTGCTCATCGGCGAGCCCGGTGTCGGCAAGACCGCCGTCGTCGAGGGCCTGTCCCAGTCGATCGTCAAGGGCGAGGTGCCCGAGACGCTCAAGGACAAGCAGCTGTACACGCTCGACCTGGGCGCGCTGGTCGCCGGTTCCCGCTACCGCGGTGACTTCGAGGAGCGCCTCAAGAAGGTGCTCAAGGAGATCCGCACCCGCGGCGACATCATCCTGTTCATCGACGAGATCCACACGCTGGTGGGCGCGGGCGCGGCCGAGGGCGCGATCGACGCGGCGAGCATCCTCAAGCCGATGCTGGCCCGCGGCGAGCTGCAGACCATCGGCGCGACCACGCTGGACGAGTACCGCAAGCACCTGGAGAAGGACGCGGCTCTCGAGCGCCGCTTCCAGCCGATCCAGGTCGGCGAGCCGTCGCTGGCGCACACCATCGAGATCCTCAAGGGCCTCCGCGACCGCTACGAGGCGCACCACCGGATCAGCATCACCGACGCCGCCCTGGTGGCCGCGGCGACGCTGGCCGACCGGTACATCTCGGACCGCTTCCTGCCGGACAAGGCGATCGACCTGATCGACGAGGCCGGCGCCCGGATGCGGATCCGCCGGATGACCGCGCCGCCGGACCTGCGCGACTTCGACGAGCGCATCGCCCAGGTGCGTCGCGACAAGGAGTCCGCGATCGACGCGCAGGACTTCGAGCGCGCCGCCCAGCTGCGCGACAAGGAGAAGCAGCTGCTCGGCCAGAAGGCCCAGCGGGAGAAGGAATGGAAGGCCGGCGACCTCGACGTCGTGTCCGAGGTCGACGACGAGCAGATCGCCGAGGTCCTGGGCAACTGGACCGGCATCCCGGTGTACAAGCTCACCGAGGAGGAGACGTCCCGTCTGCTCCGCATGGAGGATGAGCTGCACAAGCGGGTCATCGGCCAGGAGGACGCGGTCAAGGCCGTCTCCAAGGCGATCCGCCGCACCCGGGCCGGCCTGAAGGACCCGAAGCGCCCGTCCGGCTCGTTCATCTTCGCCGGCCCGTCCGGCGTCGGTAAGACCGAGCTCTCCAAGGCGCTCGCCGAGTTCCTGTTCGGCTCCGAGGACGCGCTGATCCAGCTGGACATGTCCGAGTTCCACGACCGGTACACGGTGTCCCGCCTCGTCGGTGCCCCTCCCGGCTACGTGGGTTACGACGAGGGCGGCCAGCTGACCGAGAAGGTGCGGCGCAAGCCGTTCTCCGTGGTCCTCTTCGACGAGATCGAGAAGGCCCACCCGGACGTCTTCAACACGCTCCTGCAGATCCTCGAGGACGGCCGCCTGACCGACGGTCAGGGCCGGATCGTGGACTTCAAGAACACGGTCATCATCCTGACCACCAACCTCGGCACCCGCGACGTGGCCAAGGCGGTGTCGCTGGGCTTCCAGGCCTCGGAGGACACCGAGAGCAACTACGACCGGATGAAGGTCAAGGTCAACGACGAGCTGAAGCAGCACTTCCGCCCGGAGTTCCTGAACCGTATCGATGACACGATCGTGTTCCACCAGCTCCGGCAGGACGAGATCCTGCAGATCGTCGACATCTTCACCGCGCGGATCGAGACCCAGCTCAAGAACAAGGACATGGGCCTCGAGCTGACCGACAACGCGAAGAAGTACCTGGCGAACAAGGGCTTCGACCCGGTGCTGGGCGCGCGGCCGCTGCGCCGCACGATCCAGCGCGAGCTGGAGGACACCCTGTCCGAGCAGATCCTCTTCAACGAGCTGCGCCCCGGCCAGATCGTGGTGGTGGACTGCGAGGGCGACCCGGCTCTCGTCGAGAAGTCGAAGCTGACTTTCCGCGGCGCCGACCGGGGAGTCCAGGTTCCGGACGCTGTTCCGGCCGACCTGGGCGCCGCCTCCACCGAGGAGTAACAGATCAGCAAACGGCCCGGCTGCGTCAAGCGCAGCCGGGCCGTTTCGTTGTCAGCTGAGCTCGAAGGTCGTCGGTTTTGACGAGACCGTGATCGTGCCGTGGTCGGCGTGCAGATATCCGCCGTCCGAAGCTTGGATCGTGACGCCGTGCCGGTTCCAGCTCCGGCGGAAAGCCGTCGCGGTCGGGTCGAGCTTTACGGCCGACCCGTCGATGCGGACAAAACGGTCTGGATGGTCGACCGAGCGGATCACCTCGGTGCCGCCTTCGTGTGCCTCGAAACGCCACTGGGTGGCCGCCAGATCGCGTGGCGCTGTCGAGACCACGAGCGCGCCGGCATCGTCATGACACACGAAGTCGTGGCGGCTCGGGGAGAGCCGCACGATCGGGCCGCCGTCGCCCACCGGGATCCCGAACAGCGGCGTCCCGTCCGGGTGCCAGTACAGCTTCTGCACCCGGGCGTGCCGGTTCGGGTCGTACAGCGGGTCGCCGGTGATGTCCCGGTAGTCGCGGGCGTGGTAGACCAGCACGTCGGTCACCCCGTCCTCGGCCACCGTGAACGAGTTGTGGCCCGGCCCGAACCGGGCGGTCTCCGGAGAGGTGACGAAGATCGGATCCGGGGTCTTCACCCACGAGTCCCGGTCCAGCAGGTCGGCGTCCGCCCGGGCGGTGAGCAGCCCCATGCAGTAGCGGGCGTCGGTGGCGCTCGCCGAGAAGGTCAGGAACACCCGGCCGTTGCGGATCAGCACGGCCGGACCCTCGTTGACCCGGAAGCCCTGGATCTCCCAGCTCTTGGTGGGCGTGGTGATCCGGGTCGGCTTCGAACCCAAGGTCCAGGGATTCGAAAGCCGGGCGATGTACAGGCTGGTGTTGACCGCGATCTCCGGCTCGCTCTGCGCCCACACCAGGTAGCGGCGCCCGCGATGGGCGAACGTCGTCGAGTCCAGCGTGAAGCCGTCCCACTCGGTCAGCAGCTGGCCGCGCAGGGTCCAGCCGGACGGGTCGAGCGGGTCGGCCAGCGGCGACTCCAGGATGTACGTGCGGATGCGGAACACGTCGTCGGAGTCGCCGGCCGCGAAGTACACGTACCAGCGGCCGTCGATGCGGTGCAGCTCGGGCGCCCAGATGTGGCCGGCCATCTTGCCGCTCGCCGGGCGGCGCCAGATCACGGTCTCGGGAGCGGCGGTCAGGCCGGCCAGGGTCGTCGCGCCGCGCAGCGCGATCCGGTCGTACTCGGGCACGGACCCGGTGAAGTAGTACATCCCGGCCGTGCGCGGCGTGATGAAGGGATCGGCCCGCTGGCTGACCAGCGGCTGAACGGTCGGGACGCCGTAGATCTCGGCGTCCGTGCGAGGCCCGGCGGCGGCCGCCGTCCCGGCCTGGGTCATCCCGGCGATACCCGCTCCGGCGGCGACCCCGAGCGTGCCGCGCAGCAAAGTGCGCCGGCTGAGGGCGTACGTCATGAGCTCTCCTTGATGCGCAGGAAGGTGACCGACGAAGCCGGGAAAACCCGGGTGAACGACGATCCGATGCCGCCGACCGTGCTGGTCACCGGCTGGATCGGCTCGGCCGAGCGGGTGTTCTGCTCGCCGGGGTCGCCCGCGAGGACGGTCATCCGGGCGGTGCGCGCCACCTTCAGCCCACCCAGGTCGATCTTGGTGAGGGCCGGGGTGTCGGCGGCGTTGACGACCTTGACGATCAGCTCGCCGGTCCGCTTGTCGTGGGTGACGACCTGCGCGAACGGCTCGGTGACCTTGTTGTCGTCGAAGCTGCCCCACACCTCGCCGTCGCGGAGCAGGGTGACCTGCGTGCCCCGTACCTGAATGGTCAGGTTGTAGGTCTGGCCGGTGACCACCGTGTCGGGCCTGGTGAGCAGCTGCTCCTTGGCGTCGGCGCTGCCGGAGGCCTTCTCGATCGCGCCCTGCGTGTTGTTCCAGCCGCCCAGGTTCCACCAGTACCAGGTGCCGGAGTCCTTGATCCCGAACGGGATGAGGAAGCCCTCGGCGCCGGCGGTCTTGGTGGCCTTGAGCGTGATGTCGTAGTCGGTCGCGGTGATGTCGGTAGCCGCGGCCACCATCGTGTTCGTCGCCGCGGTGTCGGTCTGCACGTAGGCGCCGTCCTGCACCGACCACGCGCCGCGGTTGGACAGCGTCGACCAGCCGTCCGCGTTGCCGTCCTCGAAGTCGTCGGAGAACAGCACCGTGCCGTCGGTCCCGGTGACCTTCAGATCGTCGTAGCGGGCCGCGGTGGCCCAGGTGGACAGTCCGACCCGGCCGGTGATCGGCTGCGGCTGCACGACCTTCCCACCGGTCACGGCACTGGGAACCACGCGGTCGCCGACGTTGTTCATGAACAGCTTCTGCATCTGGTAGCTGGTCGAGCCCCACGACTCGTCGTTGTCGAACCAGATCATGTCGGGCCGCCACTGGACGTTGTCGATGTTGGCGAGCAGCGGCGCGTAGGACGCCATCTTCACGACGTCGGCGTTGCGCTCCAGCGCGGTCATGTAGGCGGCCTCGGCCAGCGAGTTCGCGAACTTCGCGTCCAGCGATGCGTATTCACCGAGGAAAACATCAGGACCGCTGCGATCGTACGAGTCATAGCGCGCGTTGTTCTGCAGGAACCACGACGGGCTGTTGTAGTAGTGCTCGTCGACCATGTCGCTGCCGGCGGCCTTGTTCTTGGCCCACAGGTTGTCGAAGGTGACGCCCATGTCGTCCGGCCCGGAGTTGCTGATCACCGTGACGTTCGGGTACTTCGCCTTGATCGCGTCCCGGAACTGCAGGTAGTTGGCGAAGTACTCGTTCGGCAGGTTCTCCTCGTTGCCGATCGCGATCATGCTGAGGCCGAACGGCTTCGGGTGCCCCATCTGCGCCCGCAGCTTGCCCCACGTCGAGCCGACCGGCCCGTTCGCGAACTCGATCAGGTCGAGCGTGTCCTGGATGTGCCGCTGCAGCAGCGCCGGGTCGTTCGTCGCCCGGTTCTGGCCGCAGCCGGTGACCAGCGCCGGCACGACCGGCAGTGGCTTCGCGCCGATGTCCTCGGCGAACTGCAGGTACTCGTAGTAGCCGAGGCCGTAGCTCTGGTTGTAGCCCCAGAAGTTGGCGTTGGTCGCCCGGGTCTCGGCCGGCCCGACCGTGTCCTTCCACTGGTAGGAGCGGGCCCGCGGGTAGTTGTTCGCGGCGTCGTAGGAATACATGCTGCCGGTGTTGACCAGGCAGCCGCCCGGGAAGCGCACGAACCCCGGGTGCAGCGCCGCGATCTTCTCCGCAAGATCTTTTCTAAGACCATGATTCTTGTACGTCTCGCGCGGGGTCAACGAGATCATGTCCAGCCTGGACGAATTATCCGTTTCAATGCTGACCCGGCCGGTGTCACTGGTGGCCGTGGCCCTCAGCGTCCCGCTGTATCTGGCCCACGCGTCGCTAGTGATCTTCTTGGTGAGCGGCGCGGCGATCGTCGTGCCGTCGGCCGCATGCAGGCTCACGGTCAGGTTTGCGCCCTGATCCGCGCGGGCCCACACCGAGAAGTCGTAAATTTCGCCCTTTTTCGTGGCGAGGCCGCTGTTGTAGCCGGCGTTGGTCAGCTCGGCGGCGCCGGTCGTCCGCAGGTAGGTGCGGTTGCGATCGTTGAGCCGCGCGTCGTCGTCCACAGTGGTGGCCGTGCCGGTCACGGTCCAGCCGGTCAGGCCGGTGTAGGAGCGGTTGTCGGCCGGCAGGAACTCGAAGGATCGGTTGCGGATCATCTCGGCGTAGAGGCCGCCGTCGGCCGCGAAGTTGATGTCCTCGAAGAAGACGCCGTACATCTGGTCGCCGATGGCGGCGCCCTGCTGCCGCGGGTGCAGCGTGATCGTGTAGTCCGGGTCGGTGGCCGCGGAGGCCGGTGGCGCCACCGCGAGCGGCAGCGCGACCAGCGCCACCGCCGCGCCGGTGAGTCGGGTTCGGAGTCGGGGCATGACGGGGGTCCCTCCCGAGATGTCCTTGTGCACGTCAACATCGATTGCCAGATGACGAACGCGGTCGAAGCTCGCGCAATCTGTAAAACGTCCTGCTAAAGGCCGTCTTAAGCTGCCGAACACTTCTTGACGTCCGTCTATGTGAACGTTCACTCTAGCCGTAACACCCCCGAAATGTCAGCGGCGAGAGGGAGTCTCATGTCGTTCCGCAGGAAAGCGCTTGCCAGTGCGGTCGCGCTGGTGACGGCCGGTGCGGTCGCGGTCGGCGTCGGGTCCGCCGAGGCGGCCACCTACCCGAACCCCGGCACCGTGACCGGCAGCGTCAACGTGCACGACCCCGGCATCGTGAAGAAGCCCGACGGCACGTACCTGATCGCCCACACCGGCGACAACATCGTGCTCAAGACCTCGACGGACCGCACGGCCTTCCGCGACGCCGGCGTCGCCTTCCCCAGCGGCGCGTCCTGGACCACGTCCTACACCGGCGGCAGCCGCAACCTCTGGGCGCCCGACATCTCGTACCGCAACGGCAAGTACTTCATGTACTACTCGGCGTCCACCTTCGGCTCCAACCACTCGGCGATCTTCCTGGCCACCAGCACCACCGGCGCGTCGGGCAGCTGGAGCAACCAGGGCCTGGTCATCGAGTCCAAAACCAGCGACAACTTCAACGCCATCGACCCGAACCTCTACGTGGACCCGTCCGGCCGCTGGTGGCTGAGCTTCGGCTCGTTCTGGTCCGGCATCAAGCAGGTGCAGCTCAACGCCACCACCGGCAAGCGCCTGGACAGCACCATCCGCTCCCTGGCCGGCCGCGGCGGCGGCGCGATCGAGGCGCCGTTCCTCTTCCGGCACGGCTCGTACTACTACCTGTTCGTCTCGTTCGACCTGTGCTGCCGCGGCGCCTCCAGCACCTACCGCATCATGGTCGGCCGCTCCACCAGCGTGACCGGCCCGTTCGTGGACAAGAACGGCACCGCCATGACCAGCAGCGGCGGCTCCGAGATCCTGGCCGGCCACGGCAGCATCCACGGCCCCGGCGGCCAGTCCGTCTTCACCGACTCCGACGCCGACGTGCTCGTCTACCACTACTACGCCGACAACGGCGCCGCCCGCCTGGGCATCAACCTGCTCGCCTACGACTCCGCAGGCTGGCCCTACGTCTACTGACCGGCGCCTGTGGACAGCGCCCGTTTTTTGTCAGACCCGGATGCTCTAATCGTCCCCACCCAACCGGGTGGGGGCGGTCCGTGGGGCGTCGCCGGCCAACACAAAATTTTCCGCGCCGAGCGGCTCGACCAGGCCGTCCTCGACCAGCCCCGCCAGCGCACGGGCCCGCTGCACGTCGTCCTGCCACACCACATCGAGCCGCTGGCGGGGCACCGGCCCATCGGTGTGCCGCAGCACTTCCAGCAACAACCCCCGCACCTGCCGGTCGGTCCCCGCATACCGCTGCGGCTTCCGGCTGGGCCCCTCCGGCAGCTTCTCCCCGGTGGCCCGCCACGCGCAGGCCGCCTCGAACGGGCACTCAGCGCAGCGGGGTGCGCGGGCCGTGCAGACAACCGCACCGATCTCCATGAAGGCGATGCTGGCCCGCGCGGCACGCGCCTCGTCCAACGGCAGCAGATCTTCGACCGCCACCAGATCGGCCGCGGTCGTGTTCGGCCCCGCGTCCGGCTTTCCCTCGATGGCCCGGCTCACGACCCGCCGCACGTTGGTGTCGACGACGGGGTGCCGCTGGCCGTACGCGAAAGCCGCCACCGCCCGCCCGGTGTAGGTCCCCACCCCGGGCAGCGCGAGCAGCTGCTCCAGATCGTCGGGCACCCGCCCACCGTGCCGTTCCACGATCGCCACCGCGCAGGCGTGCAGCCGCATCGCGCGCCGCGGATAACCGAGCCGCCCCCACATGCGGATCGCCTCGGACGGCGGTTCGGCGGCGAGATCGCCCGGCGTGGGCCAGCGGGTCATCCACGACCGCCAGGCGGGCTCGACCCGCACCACCGGGGTCTGCTGCAGCATCACCTCACTGACCAGCACCCCCCACGCGGTCGTTGTCGGCTCGCGCCAGGGCAGATCGCGAGCATTCCGGTCAAACCAGGCGATGGCATCATCCGCGAAAGTCATGGCAGGACTTACTGTAGGCGGGTGCACGAGCTAGCCATCACCGTCATCGGCCCTGACCGCGCGGGCATAGTCGCTGACGTCGCCGAGGCGCTGGCCGGCGTCGGCGCCAACCTCACGGACTCGACGATGACCCGCCTGCGCGGGCACTTCGCCATGACCCTGATCTGCACCGGCACCGGGGTCGAGGCCGCCCGCGCGGCGCTCGAGCCGCTCGACGGGGTCACGACGTCGGTGCGCGAGGTCGCGCCCGAGGCCGGCAAGGACGAGGGTGGCGAGCCGTGGGTGGTGAGCGTCCACGGCGCCGACCGGCTCGGCATCGTCGCCGCGGTCACCCGGGTCGTCGCGGCCGAGGGCGGCAACATCACCGACCTGAGCACCCGCCTCGTCGGCACGCTCTACGTGCTGATCGCCGAGGTCGACCTGCCCGCCGGGCAGGCCGATGAGCTGGCCGAGCGGCTCGCGGTGGCCGGCGCCGAGCTGGGTGTCGACGTGACGCTGCGCTCGGCCGATTCGGAGATTCTGTGAAATTTCCGGATCTGCCCGAGGGGCGTGTCCTTCCGGTCGTCACCGCGCCCGCCGCCGTGCTGAGCGCGGCCGGCGAACAGGCCGACCCCACCGACCCGTCGATCGTGCAGCTCGCCGCCGACCTGATCGCCACGATGAAGGTGTCGCCCGGCTGCGTCGGCCTGGCCGCGCCCCAGGTCGGCGTCGGCGCCCAGGTCTTCGCCGTCGACGTCGTCGGGCACCCCAAGTCCGCCACCACCCACGGCACGTTCGTCCTCTGCAACGCGAAGATCGTCGAGGCGAGCCGGTGGAAGTCGGGGCGCGAGGGCTGCATGTCCGTTCCCGATCTCACCGGCGACGTGAAACGGGCCGGCCGCGTCGTCGTCGAAGCGCTCGCCCCGGGAACCGGCGAGCCGGTCACCATCACCACCGATGCGTTCGAGGCGCGCGCCCTGCAACACGAGATAGACCACTGTGCCGGCAAGCTTTTCCTCGACCGCGTGGCCGGGGCGCACGCCATCTACCAGCGCAAGGTCTATCTCTAACGTTTGGTAAGGCGAGTCGGTGTCGCATACCCGGCGCGTCGCGACCGCTGCCGGGGGTGTCCGGGTTTACGGTGGCCCCATCATGAGAGCGACGGTTGGTCCCCTTCCATCCGCCGTCTACTGGCGGCGTCGTGCGGTCGTGCTAGGAGCTGTCCTGCTCGGCATCATCGTGCTGTTCGTTTCCTGCTCCGGTGGCGACAAGGACGACCAGCACGGCAAGGGTGCGTCGTCGCCGCCGCAGTCGCAGCTGCCCACCCCGGCGCCGGCCAACTCCGCGTCACCGTCCACCGAGCCGTCCTTCCTGGATGGCGTGCCCGGCGGCAACCAGCCCTCGCTGCCGGCCCTCGGCGACCTCGAGTCGCCGACGGCGGGCAACGACGACGGCGGGGCCGCGACCACCGCGACCACCGCGCCCACGACAGCCGCGCCGGGTCAGAACACCAACGTGACGGCGGCCGCCGACGGCTCGTGCGCCGACAACGAGATGTCGGTCGCGCCCAGTGCCGCCGCCACGAGCATGAAGCGTGGGGCGTCGCTCGACATCACGCTCACGGTGAAGAACATCAGCACCAGGGCGTGCAGCCGCGACGTCGGGGCCGGACCGCAGGAGCTCTATCTCGACCAGGGCGCCCGCAAGTACTGGTCGTCCGACACGTGCAGCACCAACAAGGGCAGCGACGTGAAGCAGTTCGCGCCGGGGGAGACCCGCTCGTACAAGGTGACGTGGAACGGCCGGCAGTCCAGCAGCTGCACCGGAAGCCAGGCGTCGGGGCCGAACCCGCCGCCGGGGCAGTACGAGCTGCGCGCCCGGCTGGGGACGATCGTGAGCAACCCCGTCGTGATCACCATCGCCGCCTGAATGGTGAGCGACTACCGGCTGAGCGAAGACCCCGCCGACCTCGACATGGACAGCGTCGTGCGCTGGATCAGCCTCGACGCCTACTGGGCGAAGGGCCGCACCCGTGAGGTGATCGAGCGCTCCTTCGCCAACTCGTTCCCGGTGGGCCTCTACGCCGACGACGGCCGGCAGGCGGCGGTGGCGCGCATCGTCTCCGACCGTGCGACGTTCACGTGGCTGTGCGACGTCTACGTCGACCCCGCCCACCGTGGTCGTGGCCTCGGCACCCTGCTCGCCGGCTGGGCGGTCGAGTGGGCCGAGCGTCACGGCGTCAAGCGCGTCATGCTGGCGACGCTGGACGCCCACGGGGTGTACGCGAAGGCCGGCTTCGTGCCGATGGCCCACCCGGAGCGGTGGATGGAGATCGACAACCGGCCGTCCTTCGGCTAGGGCGAAGCCCTAGACGTAGCGCTCCAGAATGGACGCCTCGGCCAGGCGGGAAAGGCCCTCGCGGACGCCGCGGGCGCGCGCGTCGCCGACGCCGTCGACGGCCTGCAGATCCTCCACTGTGGCGCCCAGGAGGCGCTGGAGGCTGCCGAAGTGGTCGACCAGGCGGTCGACGATCGGCTGGGGAAGCCGCGGGACCTTGGCCAGGAGGCGGAAACCCCGGGGCGAGACCGCCGCGTCGAGGGCGTCGGAGGCGCCGGGATAGCCGATCGCCTTGGCCACGGCCACCAGGTCGATCATCTCGGTGGCGGAGAGCAGGTCGAGCTCGACCAGGGCCTCGTCGAGCGTGCGGGCCTTGCGGCCGGTCGGCAGGTAGTCGCGGATCACCAGGGTGCGATCGGCGTCCACCCCGGCCATCAGCTCGTCGAGCTGCAGGGCCAGCAGGCGGCCATCGGTTCCCAGCTCGACCACGTAGCCGGAGATCTCGTCGGCGATGCGGCGGACCATCTCGAGGCGCTGGACGACCGCCACGGCGTCGCGGACGGTGACCAGGTCTTCGATCTCGAGGGCGGACAGGGTGCCGGAGACCTCGTCGAGGCGCAGCTTGTAGCGCTCCAGGGTGGCGAGGGCCTGGTTGGCCCGGGAGAGGATGGCGGCGGAGTCGTCGAGGACGTGGCGCTGGCCATTCACATACAGCCCGATGATGCGCATGGACTGGCTCACCGAGATGACCGGGAAGCCGCTCTGCTTGGCCACCCGCTCCGCCGTACGGTGCCGGGTGCCGGACTCCTCGGACGGGATGCTCGGGTCGGGCATCAGGTGCACGGCGGCGCGGACGATGCGGGTGCCGTCGCTGGAGAGGACCACGGCGCCGTCCATCTTGCACAGCTCGCGCAGGCGGGTGGCGGAGAACTCGACATCAAGCGGGAAACCGCCGGTGCAGATGCTCTCGACGACCGGGTCGTGACCGAGAACGATCAACGCGCCGGTGCGGCCGCGGAGGATGCGCTCCAGGCCGTCGCGCAGGGCGGTGCCGGGGGCCATCAGGGCCAGATTGGCGCGGAGCGGGTCGGCGCTCACGCCGCCACCCGAGAGGCCTGGAGTTGATGATGTGGTCGCCGCGGCGCGCGCCGAACCGTTGACGCCGGGACGTGGCGTCGGGGTGGCGGCGGCGGGCTTGGAACCATCGCGGTCGAGCGGCACCTGTACATTCTACGGACTGTCATCCAGGCCGCCGAGGCATGGTTCGATGAATGCTCCGTAGCGTGATGAAACATCACGCTCTGTCACCGGTTGCCGTGCTCGGCCGAGGCCCGGGCGGCGGTCTGCAATGCGGAGCGTAGGTCGGAGACCTCGGTGACCCGCATGCCCTTGGGCGGGGCGCCCTCGGGAGCGCAGCCCGGCGGGACCAGGGCCTCGCGGAACCCGAGCCGTGCCGCCTCGGCCAGGCGGCGGCCGACCGCGCCGACCCGGCGGATCTCGCCGGTCAGGCCGACCTCGCCGATCGCGACCAGGGTCGGGGCCATCGCCAGATCGAGGCCGCCGGAGGCCACGGCCAGCGCCATCGCCAGGTCGGCGGACGGCTCGGTCAGGCGGATGCCGCCGACGGTGGCGGCGAAGACCTCGCGGTTGTAGAGCTTGAGCTGCTTGGTGCGGCGCTCCAGCACCGCCAGGACCATGGCGAGGCGGGCGCTGTCGAGGCCGGAGACAGTGCGCCGCGGCGAGCCCTGCACCTCGGCGCCGATCAGGGCCTGCACCTCGGTGACCAGGGCACGGCGACCCTCCATGGCGACCGTGACGCAGGTGCCGGGGACGGGCTCCTGATAGCGCGTGAGGAACAGGCCGGACGGATCGGGGAGGCTGGCGATGCCGCCCTCGTGCATCTCGAAGCAGCCCACCTCGTCGGCGGCGCCGTAGCGGTTTTTGACCCCGCGCACCAGGCGCAGCGAAGAGTGCTTGTCGCCCTCGAAGTGCAGGACGACGTCGACCAGGTGCTCGAGGACGCGGGGGCCGGCGACCTGGCCGTCCTTGGTGACGTGACCGACAAGGACGGTGGCGATGCCGCGCTCCTTGGCCACCCCGACCAGCGCGGCGGTGACGGCGCGGACCTGGGTGACGCCGCCGGGCACGCCCTCGGTGCCGGGCGCCGAGATGGTCTGCACCGAGTCGAGCACGAGCAGGCCGGGCTTGACCGCGTCGAGGTGGCCGAGGACGGCGCTCAGGTCGCTCTCGGACGCCAGGAACAGGTTGTCGTGCAGGGCATCCATGCGCTCGGCGCGCAGGCGGACCTGGCTGACCGACTCCTCACCGCTGACCACCAGGGACGGGGTGCCGGCGCCGGCGGCCCACTGCTGGGCCACGTCGAGCAACAGTGTGGACTTGCCCACACCGGGCTCGCCGGCCAGCAGGACGACCGCGCCGGGGACGAGGCCGCCGCCGAGCACCCGGTCGAGCTCGCTGACGTTGGTCGGCACGGCCTTGGCCGGGGCGGCGCTGATCGTGGCGATCGGGCGGGCCGGCTCGGCCGGCATGCGCGAGCTGACCACCCGGCCCGCACCCAGCGGGCTGCTCACGGTGGACTCGATCACCGAGCCCCACTCGCCGCACTCGGGGCACCGGCCGAGCCATTTCGGCGGCTGGTGCCCGCAGGCGTCGCAGACGAAGGCGGGTCGGGCGGCCTTGGCGGCCTTGGTGGTCGTCACCCGGACAAGTTAGCCGGAGGGTACGACAACTTACTCCGCCTCGGAGTTCTCGTCCTCGTTGCCGGGGGCGCGCGAGGCCGGCGACGTCGGGGTCTGGAACGGCGCGAGCACGTCGATCGCCTCGCCGTCGTTGGCCTGGATGGTCAGGCTCAGCGAATAGCCCGGCTTGAGATCGTTGCTGAGGCCGACGGCCTGCAGGTTCTTACCCGGGCCGGGGATGAAGGTCTGGGTGCCCAGCGGCGGGATGGTGAACTTGGCCGGCTCCAGCGCGGGCGGCTCGGCGGCCGGCGCGGAGGCGGACGGCGACGGCTCCTCGGACGGGGCGAGCGCGCCCACGCCGACCTGCTGGGCCGAGACGATGCTGGGCGTGACGTCGGTCTGCGGACGGCTGCTGATCGTCACGGTCATCGGCTGCTCGGTCTGGTTGAACAGGCTGACCTGCAGCGGCGCGGTGCCGTTGGCCGGGTAACCCTCGGGGGCGTCGTAGGCCACCTGGAGGTTGCGGATCAGCAGCTTGCCGTCGGGGCTCTGCGTGTTGAGACCCGAGACCGGCGCCTTGAGAAGGGCGGTCTCGGCGACCTGACCGGCCGAGCAGCCGGCCAGCGCGATCACGGCGACCATCGCGGCACCCGCGGCCTGTGCGACGCGGCGGGTTCCCAGCGAGCGCATCACGATCCTCCAAGAAAGTCACCAAAGGGTGTGACCTCAGCCTAGAGGGCCGTGATCTGGCGCGTGCGCCGACCCGTCCATTCACACCACCCGGCCACTGAAGATCAGCAAAAGGACGTCGATCAGGGCCACCACGATCACCGCGCGGAACATGGCCACCCGGCGTCCCGTGGCGCGCCTCTGCGCGTACCAGCCAAGGGGAAGGACCACGACGGCGGCCGCCGCGGCCGCCCAGCCCGCCCACGACGGCGGTCCGCCGGGACCGAAGACCAGCGTGAGCGTCGCGCCCAGCAGGAGAATCGCGGCGGCGAAGGCGGAACCGGTGGCGCCGAGGCGATGCGGGAGACCACGCACCCCGGTCGCCGCGTCGTCCTCGAGATCGGGCAGCACGTTGGCGAAATGAGCGCCGCCGCCGAGCAGCGCGCCCGCCGTGACCAGCCAGGCCGGCGGCGCCGGATGGCCGGGCAGCGCGGTCACCACGAATGCCGGGAGCAGGCCGAACGCGATCAGGTAGGGGACCACCGAGAACACCGTGGACTTCAACGGCCAGTCGTAGGAGAGCGCGACCAGGCTGGCCACCGTGAGGATCGCCGTCGGCCGGAGGCCGAACGGCGCGGCGAGGACGGGAACGGCGAGCGTCGCGATCAGTCCGGCGATCCCGACCGTACGCCGGGAGACGGCGCCCGCCGCGATCGGCTTGTCCGGCCGGCCGGTATGCCGGTCACGCGCCGCGTCGAGCCAGTCGTTGACCCACCCCACCGACAGCTGGGTCGCGCCCACGGCGAGGAAGATCCCGGCGATCGCCCAGCCGCGGTGGCCCACCCCGATCGCGAGCAGTGTCATGGCCACGGTGACCGCCAGCCCGGGCTCCGGATGAGATGCCTTGATCACAGCGAGCGCGCGGGCCATGCGGCCAGTGTGGTGGATGTGCAAGATGCGTGCCACGCTCGATCACATGCGGTCGATGCCCCGTAACGATCCGCGTCAGTACGACGAGCTGGCCGACCAGTGGTGGCGGCCGGGCGGCGGCTTCGAGATGCTGCACTGGCTCGCCGCGGCGCGGGCTTCGCTGATCCCACCGGCCGGCCGCTCCGGCGCGGTGCTCGTCGACGCGGGCTGCGGCGGCGGCCTGCTCGCGCCGCACCTGGCCGGCAAGGGCTATCGGCACGTCGGCGTGGACCTGCGGCATCACGGGCTGCGAGTGGCCGCCGAGCACGGCCTGCAGGCGGTGAACGGCGACGTGACCGCGCTGCCGATCGCCACCGGCGCGGCCGACGTGGTGGCGGCCGGCGAGATCCTCGAGCACGTCACCGACCTGCCGTCGACCGTGGCCGAGCTGTCCCGGGTGTTGCGGCCGGGTGGGCTGGTGGTGCTGGACACGGTCAACGACAACGCGCTGAGCCGGTTCGTCACGGTCACCGCGGGCGAGCGGCTGGGCTTCGCCCCGCCGCATCTGCACGATCCGGCGCTGTTCGTGCGCCCGCGCCGGCTGATCACGGAGTTCGCCCGCCATGGCGTACGCCTCGAGGTGCGCGGCGCCCGGCCGACGCTGACCGGCTTGTTCCGCTGGCGGGTTCTGCGAAGCGAGCGCGCCCGCGGCCGGATCGTGCCGTCGGGACTGACGACGGTGCTCTACCAGGGGACCGGACGCAAGGAGGGGGACCGTTCATGATCGACGAGGCCCGGCGGCTGGCGCCCCGATTCGCGGCGCGGGCGGCCGTGCACGACCGGGACGGCGCCTTTCCCGCCGACGACTTCGCCGACCTGCGCGAGGCCGGGTTCTTCGGGCTGATGGCCCCGCCCCGGCTGGGCGGGGCGGGCGCCGGCTTCGCGGACTACGCGGCGATCGCGTACGAGCTGGCCCGCGGCAACGGTGCGACCGCATTGATCTTCAACATGCACGCGTCGGTCACCGGCGCGCTCAGCGGGGTCACCGACGAGCTGGCCGAGGCGCTGGGCCTGCCGCCCGAGGCGCTGCGGGCCCGCGACGACGCGTTGCGCGCGGCCGCCCAGGGCGCCTGGTACGCGGTGGCGATGAGCGAGCGCGGCGCCGGGTCGAGGCTGTCGCAGATGTCGACCTCCTACCGCGCCGTGGACGGCGGCTACCGGATCGAGGGGGCCAAGACGTTCTGCTCGGGGGCCGGCAACGCGGACGCGTACCTGGTGGCGGCCCGCAGCGCCGAGGAGCCCGAGAAGGTGTCGCAGTTCCTGGTTCCGGCCGGGGAGGGTTTACGGGTCGAGGAAACGTGGGATGCGCTCGGTATGCGCGCCACCGCCTCGCACGACCTGCACGTCGACGTGACCGTCCCGGCCGGGGCGCTGCTCGGCGGCGTCGAGGGCCTGGCCCTGGTGGTCGCCCAGCTGGCGCCGCATTGGATGGTGGCCAGCTACGCGGCGGTCTACGTCGGCGTGGCCCGGGCCTCGGTGGACGCCGCGATCGAGCATGTCAACGAGCGCAAGCTGGCGCACCTGCCGGCCATCCGGGCCCGGATCGGCCGGGCCGACGCGGCGGTCGCGGCGGCGCACCTGGCGGTGATGGAGGCGGCCCGGCGGGTCGACAGCGCGCCCGGCGACGCCGAGACGAACCGGTGGGTGTGGCGGGCCAAGCTGCTGGCCGGCACGACCGCGGCCGAGGTGGCGGCGTCGATGCTGGAGGCGGCCGGCACGTCCGCGATGCGCCGCGGCCACCCGCTCGAGCGGCTCTACCGCGACGCGCGGGCCGGCTCGCTGCAACCGGCCACCAGCGACGTGTGCGCCGACTGGCTCGGCGTGGACGCGCTCGGCGGCGATCCCGACTCGGAGGGGTCCGCACCGCGATGGTGAGCCACGCGACGATCGCCGGGGTGGGTGTGGCGCTGCCGCCCGCAGTGCGGCAGGAGGAGGTCTGGTCGGGCTACTTCGCCCGCCAGCACACCGGGGCGCGCCGCGTCCTGGCCGAGCGGATCTTCGCGAACGCCGGGGTGCGCACCCGGCAGGCCGCGGTGAGCCCGCTGCTCGAGGACGTCTCGGACTGGTCGACCGAGCGCCGGATGCGCCGCTACCAGGTCGAGGCGGTTCCGCTGGGCAAGGAGGCGGTCTCGCGGGCACTGACCGACGCGGGCCTGAAAGCCGACGAGATCGGGATGTTCGCCGTCTGCTCGTGCACCGGCTACGCGACGCCGGGGCTGGACATCCTGCTCGCCCGCGACCTGGGCATGGCGGCCGGCGTGCGGCGGCTCTTCGTGGGCCACATGGGCTGTTACGCGGCGCTGCCGGGGCTGGGCACGGCGGCCGATTTCGTGGTCGCACAGGGCCGTCCGGCGCTGCTGCTCTGCGCCGAGCTGACCAGCCTGCACCTGCAGCCGCCCGGCGTCCGGGCGGACATCCAGCAGATCGTCTCGCACGCGCTCTTCTCGGACGCCGCGGCCGCCGTCGTGCTCACTCCGGGCGACAAGACCAGTTTCGGGTACGCCGTCCGTGAGGTCGCCGCGGTGACCGACAGCACGACCGCCGACCACATGACGTGGGAGGTGACCGATCTCGGCTTCCGCATGGGCCTCTCACCCCGGGTGCCGGCCGTGCTTGCCCTGCACGTCCGCGGGCTGGTGGTGGACCTGCTGGCCCGGCACGGTCTGGAGATCGCCGACGTGGACGGCTGGGCGGTCCATCCGGGCGGTCCCAAGATCCTCGACGTGGTGCGGGACGAGCTCGGCCTGGACGAGGAGGCGATCGCTGCGTCCCGTGAGGTGCTGGCGTCGTACGGAAACTGCTCCTCACCCACCGTGTTGCTGGTCCTCGACGCTCTGCGTCGCCGCGCGGCGCCCCCGCGCCGCGTCCTGATGCTCGCCTTCGGCCCGGGCCTCACGCTCTACGGAACGCTGCTCGAGACCTCTACAGTCACAACGTGATCGGGGATCGGGCGCGGGGGGCCGTGTTGTACGGCTGTGCCGTCGTGCTGCTCGCCGGCGGTGCCACCTGGTGGCTGCGGGCCGCTCCCCGCGATCCGGCCGAGGACCCCACGATCCAGCGCTGGCGGCAGACCGCGATCGAGCAGCTTCCGACCGAGCCCGGGCAGGACGACGCCGACACGCTGGCGCTCGCGGCCGGCTCCGACCACCAGGTGCTGGCGGAGGTCGACTCGGGGAAGTACCGGATCTCGGTGGTCTGCGTGGGCGACACCGGCAGCCAGGTGCGGGTCAGCCTCGGCGAGGCCGGCACCGACTCGGGACACGGCCTGGACTGCTCCGACGGCGCCGGCGACTACTTCGACGTGGGCACCTCGGGACAGCTGCGGATGTTCCTCTCGGTCAACGGCGTGGGAACGGTGATCTTCCGCTACACCCTGGAGCGCCGCGGCGACTAGAGCCGGGCCAGGTCGGGGCGGATCTCGTCGACCGCGGCCAGCCGGGGGACGGTGCGCACGATCGAGCCGCCCTTGTCGACCAGCAGGGCGGCGGCGGTGCCGTCGTCGGCCTTGCTGATCTTGAGCTCGGTGCGCACGCTGCCGCTCGGGTCCTGCAGCACCCGGACGGTCTTGCCCTGAGCCTGCGGGGTCGCGCCGGTGGGCGGGGTGCCGCCGCCCTTGACCGCGGCGGTGGCCGTCGCGTTCGAGATCGTCACCACGGCGATCTCCGGGGGGACGGTGGCGATCGTGTCGGACACCAGACCCGCGCAGTCGCAGCCGTCGATCAGCAGGATCACTGCCGGTAGCTGCCCGCGCAGCGGCACGGTCTGCCCGTCGGCGCCGATCAGCTCGAGCGCGGGGAGCGTGCCGATGTGGTCGTCGGTGGTGTTGGCCGTCCGCTGGGTCACCGGCTGACGCGGCGGGCCGGGCCAGGCCGAGGCGAACAGGCTGGCCACCGTGACCAGCACGGCCATCGAAATGATCAAAACCGGCGCGCGTACGGCGGCGGTGGCGACCTTGCGGAGGCGGCGCATGCCGGGGCGGTTGGCGAAGCGGCGCCAGCGGGTCGGCTTGGCGGCCAGCCGCAGCTCGGCGCGGACGGCGTCGACCTCGTCGGAGAGCTCGGAGAGGTCGTCGGGGATGACGATGACGCCCCACTCCTCGGGGAGGTCAGGCAGGTCATCGGAGGATCCGCCGTCGTGCGTCCATCCACCGTTGTCGCTGGGACCAGCCATAACTCACCCTCCCCCCAGGCCGACCAGGAATTCTTCGGTCGGGGACCTGAAGTCCAGCCTTCCTTAACCTTCGCCCGACCGCCAGTAGTGCGCGCTTCCGGACCTTAGCGATAAGCTTGACCTCACAAACGCCATAGGTGCGAAATATCCGACTCGCTGGGCAAAGCGGTCACGCTTTCGTCACATTCCGTTACCGAGGCAGCTCCTGGCGCTCCTGTCAAGCCGTAGAAGCGCCCATCACAAGGCCCCTGAGCTGCACTAACAGTCACCGGCTGGGCGGGACATAGCTGGCTGAGCGTGTTACCCTAGACACAGCGAAAGGGGCTTCGAACCTATGGTTTTCAGTGTCGGCGAGACCGTTGTTTACCCCCACCACGGGGCCGCACTCATCGAGGCAATCGAAACACGGGTCATCAAGGGCGAGCCGAAGCAGTATCTCGTTCTGCGTGTTGCCCAGGGTGATCTGACTGTTCGGGTGCCCGCTGAGAACGCCGAGATCGTCGGCGTGCGTGAAGTGGTCGGCGAGGAAGGCCTGGGTAAGGTCTTCGACGTCCTCCGTGCACCGCACACCGAGGAGCCGACCAACTGGTCGCGGCGTTACAAGGCCAATCTCGAGAAGCTGGCCTCCGGTAACCCCCTCAAGGTTGCTGAGGTTGTTCGTGACCTCTGGCGGCGCGAGCGCGAGCGCGGTCTCTCGGCCGGAGAGAAGCGCATGCTGGCGAAGGCCCGCGACATTCTGGTCGGCGAGGTGGCTCTTGCGGAGAAGAGCACCAAGGACGAGGCCGAGGTTCTCCTCGACAAGGTCCTCACCGAGGCCTGACCGGCGCTTCATTTCTGAAGATCTCTGCACAGGACCGCGACGTGACCCCGCAGCTCAACGCTCGGGGTGACGTCGCGGTCCTCGTTCCAGCGGCCGGCGCGGGCCTGCGGCTCGGCCCCGGCGGCCCGAAAGCCCTGCGCCTGCTCGCCGGGGAGCCGCTGCTGGTGCACGCGATCCGGCGGGTCGCGGCTGCCCCCTCCGTACGGATGATCGTGGTTGCCGCTCCGAAGGCCGAGGTCGAAGCCGTCCGTGACCTGCTCGCCCCGGTGGCGCCGGTGACCGTGGTGGCCGGCGGCGCCGAGCGGCAGGAGTCGGTGTCCCTGGCGCTGGCCGCCGTGCCGGAGGAGATCGGGATCGTGCTGGTGCACGACGCGGCACGCGCGCTCACGCCGCCGCAGCTGATCGAGTCGGTGGCGGCGGCCGTCCGTTCCGGGCATCCCGCGGTGATCCCGGCGCTGCCGGTGGTCGACACGATCAAAGAGGTCGGGCCTTCTCCCTCCGGCGAGCTCGTTCTCGGTACGGTTGACCGCAGCGTGCTGCGCAGCGTGCAGACGCCGCAGGGGTTCCGGCACGACGTGCTGGCGGCCGCGCACGCCACGGCCGCCGACGCGCACACCGACGACGCCGGCCTGGTGGAAAAGGCCGGACTGCCGGTGACCTGCGTGCCCGGCTCCGAGCTCGCCATGAAGATCACCAGACCCCTCGATCTGGTGCTGGCCGAGGCCCTGCTGCACGTAACCTGATCTCGTGGTCAATCAGCGGGTCGGCATCGGCACCGATGTGCACGCGTTCCAGCCCGGCGCACCCTGCTGGGTGGCGGGCCTGCTCTGGCCCGGCGAGGTCGGCCTGGCCGGCCACTCCGACGCCGATGTGGCCGCGCACGCCGCCTGCGACGCGCTGTTCGGCGCGGCCGGGCTGGGCGACCTGGGCAGCAACTTCGGGACGAGTCGGCCGGAGTGGGCCGGCGCCTCGGGCGCGGCGCTGCTCACCGAGACCGTGCGGCTGCTGCGGGCCGCGTCGTTCGAGGTGGTCAACGTGTCGATCCAGGTGATCGGCAACCGCCCCAAGATCGGCACCCGCCGGGACGAGGCGCAGAAGGTGCTCTCCGAGGCGGTCGGCGCTCCCGTCACCGTGGCCGGCACCACCAGCGACGGACTCGGTCTGACCGGCCGCGGCGAGGGGCTGGCCGCGATCGCGGTGGCCATGGTCACGACACCCTGATCTCCGGTCTCCGGCAGGATCAACCCATGACTGTTCCCCTGCCCGAATCCGTCCGCCGCCTGATCGACGGAAACACCTTCGCCGTGATCACCACCATCAACGCGGACGCCAGCCCGCAGTCCACCGTCGTCTGGGTCAAGCGCGACGGCGACGACGTGCTGTTCTCGACGATCCGCGGGCGGAAGAAGACCCGGAACATGGAACGCGACCCGCGGGTGTCACTGTGCGCCTACGACCCGGCGAACCCGTATGTGTACTTCACCGTCGAGGGCACGGTCACGCTGGTCGAGGAGGGCGGGGATGCGCTGATCGACGAGCTGAGCCACAAGTACGACGGAAAGCCGTTCACGCCTACGCCGGGCGCGACCCGGGTGGTCTGCCGCCTCACCGCGGGCCGGGTGGTGGCGCGAGCCGAGTGATTCGCGGCGCGGTTTGATGGGGGTGGCGCCGCCCGTGGTGGGCCGCGCTGCCTCGCTTCTGCCGGGCCGCGCTGCCTCGCTTCTGCCGGGCCGCGCTGCCTCGCTTCTGCTGGGCCGCGCTGCCTCGCTTCTGCCGGGCCGCGCCGCCTCGCCTTCTGCTGGGCCGCGCCGCGGCTTCTGCTGGGCCGCGCCAGCCGTTCTCTTTGATCGGATCGCCTCGCCCGCTGGTGGTCACCGCCTCGCCTGCCGTCGGGCCGTCCCCACCCCACCCTCTGTTGGGTGGGGCGATTGGAGCACTGGGGTGTGACATTTTCGCCGGCGTTGTCCACAGGACGCGGGCGACTGCGGTGAGGGCGCCGAGGATGATGAGTTGCGGCTCTTGGCGAACGGCGGCTCATCAAGATTGCGGGGCGGCCGGTGCCAGCGGCGGAGTCGGCCGGGCAGCGACCTGGGCGGGCCGGCGTGGGGCGGCGCGGGCGGTGGTGCTGGCGGTGTGGGCCGGGTGCGGTCGGGGTGGGCGAGGCGGTGAAGGTGGCGGCCGGCGTGGGGCGGCGCGGGCGGTGGCGCCGGCGGTGTGGGCCGGGCGGCGGCCGGAGCCGGCGAGGCGGCGACTGGGGCGGGCCACGGCGGTGGGCGAGGCGGCGAAGGTGACGGCCGGCGCGGCGCGGGCGGTGATGCTGGCGGAGTAGGCCACGCGTCGGCTGGGGCGGGCCAAGGCGGCGACCAGGGCGGGCCGAGGTAGCGGCCGGGCTGAGTGGGCGGGCGGCGACCGGGCTTGGCGGGCCGGGTGATCTCGTGGTGGCGTGGAGCGCCTAGGCTCGACGCGTGGGCCCCGATCTGGATCCGGAGACTACGCCGGAGGAGTACCGGCAGCGTGCGCTGCTGCTTGCTGACCTGGGCCGCTATGACGAGGCCGCGGGAGAGATCGCGGCGGGGCTCAGCGCGGCACCGGGGGAGCCTAGTCTGCTTGCCACGCTGGCGCGGATTCATCTGGCGGCGGAGCAGCCGGCCGAAGCGCTGGCGGCGGCCGAGCGGGCGGTTGCGGCGGCGCCGGAGGCGCTGAGTACGCAGGTGGTGCGGGCCATGGCGCTGACCGACAGCCGGCGGTATGCGGATGCGGCTCGGGTCGCCTCGGACATTCTGCGGCGGTGGCCGGCCGACGCGTACGCGCAGCGCACCGGCGCCGCTCTGCTCAGTGAGTCGCGTAACGGCCAGGAGGCGCTCAACGCCGCGTGGAACGGGGTGCGGGTCGCGCCGGCCGAGGCCGAGGCGCACCTGGTCCTGGCCGTGGTCGCGGCGCGCTTGCGGCTGTTCGATCTGGCCCAGCGGGCGTACGCGGAAGCACTAGATCTTGATCCGGCGATCGGGAACGCGCAGACCGATGTGGGGATCGTGCGCTTCGAGCGGCGGCGGTGGGCGCAGGCCCTGGAAGGGCTGGCCGACGACGCGACACTGCCGGTGCGGGCCGACGAGCCGGTTCCGGGCGACGAGCCGGTGCCGGAGGATAGCCCGTATCCAAATCCGTTCCCGCGTGCCTACCCGGCGCCCGACCGGCCCGAGCCCGAGCAGCCCGCGGCGCGGACGTCGGCGAGCTGGACCGGGGATCCGGTGGTGAGCCGTCCGAGCGGGCCGGTGCTCGACGCGTCGGGCGAGGAGGCTGCGACGTTCCGGCAGGGCACGCGGATCGCCTCCAACGCCACGATGGTCGCGGGCGTGATGACCGCGGCGATGACGCTGGTCAGCGACGGGATCTCGCGGGCCTGGGCGGGGCTGGTCGGGGTGCTGATCGTGGTCGGCGTGGCGATCTGGCTCAACCGCAAGGTCACCGGGCCGGTGGGCCCGGCGCTGGCCCGGCTGCGCGCCGGTGACCGCGGGCTGGCGACCGCTGTGTATCTGAGTCTGGCCGCGCCGCTGCTGTTCCTGGTGTACACGGCGATCGGTGGCGTGGTGCCGCTGGTCGCTGGCATGGTGCTGGCCGCGGCGGCGGGCATGTTGATCTTGGTTAGGCGTTGATCGAGAATTGGCGGAGCGGAAGGTCGGGCCGGGCCTGAACGACCGCGACCTCAAGCAGCTGGTCGGCTGAATTCCCCTCGAGCCCGGGTGCGTCAATCGGCGAGGGACGGAGAGCTCCCGTCGAGCAACGCGGGCACGAGCCCGGGGCGGCGTCGAAGGAACTCCGTGCGGAGGACCGGCTCGGCCGCCGTGGAGAGGCCCAGGGCGTCGAGGGCCAGCAGGGCCGCGCCGGCCACCGGCGGGGACTCCAGCACGGCGATCTCGACCTTCGGGGCCTGGGCCTTCGCGCCGGCTACCACCTGGTCGTGCAGCTGCGGGTGGCGGGCCCGCAGCACGCCGCCGCCGAGCACCAGCGCGTGCGGGCGGTCGAGCAGGCCGAGCTTCCCGGCGGCGACCCGGTGCTGGCCCAGGATCTCGGCGGCCTGCCGGTCGATCAGCGCCGACGCCACCTCGTCGCCGGTGGCAGCTACTTCGAACAGGACCGGCGCCAGCTCGAAGATCCGGTCCATCGGCAGGTCGCCGAAGTGCAGCGCGATGCTCACGTCCTCGACCGACGGCAGTCCGAAGTGGTCGGCGACCGCCCGGGACAGCGCCGTCGGGCGGCCGCGACCGTCCTCGCCGCGGGCCGCCTCGCGCAGCGCGTGGTCGGCGAGGTCGTGGCCGCCGCCCCAGTCGCCGGTGATCGGGCCGAGCGCGAGGAACCGGGCGGTGCGGCCGTCGGCGGCGCGGCCCACGCAGTTGTTGCCGGCCCCGCAGACCACCACGACCGCGTCGGGCATCGCGGTGCCGGCCCGCAGCATCGCGAAGCAGTCGTTGTCGACGAGGGTGCGCCGGGCCCAGCTCTCCGCCTCGATCGCCTGCTGGAGCCGGCTCACCTCGATCGGCAGGTCGGCGCCGGCCAGGTAGACGGCGACCGCCTCGATCGGGGCGCCGAACGGCAGGCCGGCGTCGGCGTGCACCGCGCGGATCAGCCCGTTCAGCACCTCGATGGCGCCAGGCAGGCCGACGTTGTGCGGTGAGGACGTGCCGCCGCGCACGAAGCCGAGGATCTGGCCGGACTCGTCGCCGAGCACCACATCCGTCTTCGAGTTGCCGCCGTCGACCGCCAGATAGAGCGCTCTCATCGGGCCCACGCGAGGTGGTCCCGGCCGGCGGCGATCAACTTGTCGGCGAGCGCGTCCGCGTATTCGTGCTGGCCGATCAGGGGATGGGCGAGCAGGGCACGATACACGCGATCGCGTCCGCCCCGCAGCGCGGCGTCGAGCGCGTACTCCTCGTACCCCCAGACGTGGGTGATGAGACCGGCCAGGTCGGGCGTGACCGGGGTGACCGGCAACGGCGCCGGGCCCTCGAGGCCCGCCCGGGCCGAGACCTCGATGACCGCCTCGTCGGGGAGGAACGGCAGCGTGCCGTTGTTGCGGATGTTGACACTGTGGACGGCGCCGGCGTCGAGGTCGTGCAGCGAGGCGATCAGGCCAACCGCCGCCTCGGAGTAGTAGGCGCCGCCGCGCTCGCCGAGCAGGGCCGGCTTCTCCACCAGGGTCACGTCGCGGTACATGTCGAGCAGGACCGCTTCGATCTCGGCGACGCGCTGGCCACGCGTCGGGGCGCCGAGCGATTCGCGTACGTGCTTGTCGTGGTTGTAGAAGTACGAGAGGTAATAGGAGGGAACGTTGCCGAGCATCGTGATGATCTCGGAGGGGATGTCCACTTCGCCTGATATTTCGGACAAATGCTCCTCGATGAGGCCAGGGAGTCGATCAACGCCGTCCACAAAGGCCGCCCGCTCCCAGGTCAGGTGGTTGAGGCCGACATGGTCGAGGACGACGGCGGACGGGTCGACACCGAGGTAGGAAGCGAAGCGCCGCTGGAAGCCGATCGCCACGTTGCAGAGGCCGACCGCCTTGTGCCCGGCGTCGAGCAGCGCGCGCGTGACGATGCCCACGGGGTTGGTGAAGTCGACGATCCAGGCGCCCGGCTTGGCCCGGGAACGGATCCGGGCAGCCACGTCGAGCACGACCGGAACCGTGCGCAGCGCCTTGCCCAGCCCGCCCGCGCCGGTCGTCTCCTGACCGACACAGCCGCACTCGAGCGGGAACGTCTCGTCGCTGATCCGCGCGTTCTGCCCGCCGACCCGCAGCTGGATCACCGCGGCGTCGGCGTCGGTCACCCCGGCGTCCAGGTCGGTGGTCCAGGTGACCTTGCCGGGGTGACCGTAGTGCTCGAAGATCCGCGCCGAGAAGGCTCCGACGATCTCCAGGCGCTCCGCGGCCGGATCGATCAGGACCAGCTCGTCGACCATCGAGCCGAGGCGGGCGAAGCCGTCCACCAGCTCGGGCGTGTAGGTCGATCCGCCGCCGATGACTGCGATTCTCACTTGAACCCCGTAATGGTGATGCCCTGCACGAACGCGCGCTGAGCGAAGAAGAAGATGATGATCAGCGGAGCCATCGCCAGCACCGTTGCCGCCGTGACCAGGTTCCAGTCGACGTGATGGACGGTCCGGAACGACGCCAGGCCCAGCGACAGCGTCCACGCCTTCTCGTTCTCGCTCGTGTAGAGCAGCGGACCGTAGAAGTCGTTCCAGCAGTAGAAGAACTGGAACAGGCCGGCGGCCGCGATGCCCGGCTTGGCCATCGGCAGCACCACCCGCAGCAGCGTGCGCCACTCGCCGCAACCGTCGACCCGGGCGGCGTCGAGGTACTCGGTCGGGATGGTCAGCAGGAACTGCCGCAGCAGGAAGATGCAGAACGCGTCGCCGAACAGGGCCGGGATGATCAGCGGCGCCAGCGACCCGGTCAGGCCGTACCGGGCCCACATCAGGTACAGCGGGACGGTGACCACCTGCGGCGGCAACATCATCACGCAGATGATGACCAGGAACAGCACGTTGCGGCCGCGGAATTTCAACTTCGCCAACGCGTACGCGGCGGGGATGCTGGACGCCAGCGTGAGGACCGTGGAGGTCACCGCGTAGAGCACGGTGTTGAGCAGGTAGCGGGGCATCGGCGTGGCCTCGAAAACTTTGACGTAGTTCTCGGGATGCCACGAGTTGGGCCAGTAGTCGCTGGTCAGCGCCTGGTTGCTGGTCATCAGCGAAAGCAGGACGAGGTAGACGACCGGCGTGAGGAACATGATGACCAGCACGATCGCGATGCTGTGCTTCGCGATCCAGGCCAGCCTGTTCTGCCGCCGGAGGCGCCGATCCGGGCCCTTCTCCAGCAGAGGCTCGGCCGAGACGTCGAGGACCGCGGCGGTCATGCTGTTTCCTCTCCCGAGAAGGCCTTGGCGCGGCGCATCAGGATCACGGTCACCGCGAAGGCGGCCAGGAACAGGGCGATGGCCAGGGCGTTCGCGTAGCCGAGCGCGTTGTAGCGGAACCCGACGGTGTAGAGCCAGAGCGGGTACGTGAAGGTCGAGCCCTCGGGATAGCCGAAGGACTGGGAGATCCCGGCGCCGGTGGTGGCCTGCCCGCTGGCGATCGAGCCGGCCACCGCCGCCTGGTCGAAGTACTGCAACGTGTAGATCACGCCGGTGACCGCCGCGAACAGGATCACCGGCTGGATCGACGGCAGCGTGATCGACTTGAAACGGTGCCAGGCGTTCGCGCCGTCCAGCGACGCGGCCTCGTACAGGCTCTCCGGAACGCCCAGCACCGCGGCCAGGAAGATCACCATCAGGTCCCCGATGGCCCACAGGCCCAGCAGGACCAGCGACGGCTTCGCCCAGACGGGAGAGTTGAACCAGAGCGGGCCGTCGATGCCGCTCTTCTCGAGGAAGTGGTTGACCGGGCCGGTGCCCGGCTTGAGCAGGTACACGAACGCGATGGTGGCGGCCACCGGGGGGACGAGGGCCGGCAGATAGAACACCGTACGGAAGAAGCCCGCGCCCCGCCGGATCTGGGTGAGCAGCATCGACAGCCCGATCGCCCCGATGATCCGGGCCGGGACGAAGACCACCACCATCCACAGCGTGTTGCGTACCGCCTGGAGCAGGAACGGGTCGTCCGCCATCCGCTTGTAGTTGTCCAGCCCGACCCACTCCGGCACGGAGAGCAGGTCGAACTTCGTGAACGAGAAGTACACCGCCGAGATCAACGGGTACAGGAAGAACACCGCGATACCGATCAGCGCGGGCGCCAGGAACGACAGGATCGTCAAGTTCTTACGTAGGCGGATGGCGGTCATTTCCTAGCCGCCGAGCGTCATGACGCTGTTGATCTGCTTGTCCGCATCGGCCAGACCCGCATCGAGATCCTTGACCTTGCCGGCCTGGTAGTCGACCACGAACTTCTGGAACGTCTCCTGGTAGGCGGGGCCCGATGCGGTCGGGGGCGTGGTCGACGAGTTCGGGTTGTTGAAGATGTCGATGAACGTCTTGAAGTCGGCGTCACCGTTCAGCGCCGGGTCGGCGACCGACTTCTGCGTCGTCGGCACGTTCTTGAGCAGCCCGGCCAGCTTGGTGATGGCCGCGTCGTTCGTCGTGAGGTACTTGATCAGCTCCCAGGCCGCCTCGGGGTTCTTGGCGTTCTTGGAGATGCCCATGATGTTGCCGGTCACGTAGCCGCCGCCGTAGCGGGCCGGGTCCGAGGTCGGGATCGGCGCGACGCCGTATTTGAGGTTGGGGCTCTGGTCCTTGAGGAAAGCCAGCCTGAACTCGGCGTCGATGTTGATCGCGACCTGGCCCTTCTGGAAGGCGTTGTCGGCGCTGAACTCGTCGCCGAGGCCGGCCTTGAACTTGGTCAGCTTGTCGTAGCCGTACCAGTCAATGAGGTTCTTCTCCCAGGTCAGGAGCGTCTTCCAGTTGGCGTCGGTACCGACCGCCGACTTGCCGTCGTCGGTCAGCCACTTCGCGCCGGTGGCCGGGGCCAAGTGCGCGGGCGCGTTCTCGTAGAAGTCGGAGAGCGGGAGGAAACCGACCGTCTTGAGGGAGCCGTCCGGGTTCTTGACCGTGAGCTTCTTGGCGTCCTCAGTGAGCTCGTCGAGCGTCTTCGGCGGTCCGGCGATGCCCGCCTTGGCGAACATGTCCTTGTTGTAGTACATGCCGTACGCGTCGGCGAGGAACGGCATCGCGCAACGCTTGCCGTCGAACTCGGTGTACGACCGGGTGGTGGCGTTGAGCTGGTTGAGGTCCACCTTGTCGCGGCTGATGTACGGCGTGAGGTCCACCCACGCCCCCGACGAGCAGAACTTGCCCACGATGTCGGTGGAGTAGGACAGCCCGACGTCCGGTCCGTTGCCGGCGCCGATGGCCTGGGTGACCTTCGAGTCGTCCTGTCCGGACTTGACGGTCACCTTGATGTTCGGGTGCGTCGACTGGAAGTCCTTGATGACCTGGTCGATGGCGTCGGCCTCGCGCTCGGTGAAGAAGTGCCAGAGCTCGACCGTCCCGGAGACCTGGGTCCCGGGGTCAGCGATCTTGGTTTCTTCCTTGGGCGCGGGCGTGCAGGCGGTGGTCAGCAAAACGGCGGTACCGAGGGCAAAAAGGGCAGGGGGTATCCGTTTGTTCACTTCGGCCTCTCAACTGACTCAGTGCAGCGGGGGGATCAGCTGTCGCGAATTGCGGTGATCAAGGCTTCGCGGACGGCGGTGAGCCCGGCGTCGAGAGCGCCGAGCAGCACCGCGTCGTCGTCGATGGTGGTGACCGCGAGCGAGCTCTCCAGCGGCGCGGTCCGCCGGGCGGCGGCGGTCACCGCGGCCAGCAGCGTGTCGCCGCCGGCTTGGGCGATCGGGCCGGCCAGCACCACCAGATAGGGATCGAGTACGGCAGTAACAGCGGCCAGGCCGACCGCGATCCGGTCGGCCAGGGTGGTCAGAAACTCGCCGCTGGGCAGGTTTGCTGCGGCGCGCACGACGTCGGCGGGAGTCTCGCCGGCGATGCCGTTGTCGCGGGCCAGCTCGAGAATGGCAGCGCCGCCGAAGAGGTCCTGCAGGTCGAGCTTGCGGTGGGTGGAGTCGGGGGAGTACAGCGGCATGTAGCCGATCTCGCCGGCGCCGCCGCGGGCGCCGCGGATCAGCGAGCCGTTGATGTCGATGGCCAGACCGAGACCGTCCTGGCCGATCCAGAGCAGCGCGAAGCCGTCCGCTTCGCGGCCGGTGCCGCGGTTGCGCTCGGCCACCGCGGCCAGGTTGACGTCGTTGTCGACGCCGATGTGGGTGCCGAGCGCCGCGGCGATCTCGGGCACCAAACCGGCGCGGCCGAAGCCGGGCACGTCCACGTGCCGGATCGTCTCGGTGCGCGGGTCGTACGAGCCGGGGACGCCGAGCTGCACGTGCCGGATGCGGTCGGCCGGCACCAGGGCCTCCTCGCGCAGGCGGGCGACCACGTCGACCAGCGCGTCGGCCGGATGGGTGGCCAGGAAGTCGACGCGGGAGTCGAAGCGGGCGCGAACCGTACCGGTGAGGTCGCAGAGCGCGGCGGTGACCGAGGGCGTGCCGCTGGTGCCGATGTCGCGCACCGAGACGGCGGCCGTGAACGCCGCCTCCGGGTTGGCCGCGTAGATCTCGGCGTTCGGGCCGGGCCGGCCGCTGTTGTGGCCGACCACGTTGACCAGGCCCGCGTCGGTGAGCCGGCGCAGCACCTCGGAGATGGTCGGGGTGGAGAGCGCGGTCAGCTTGCGCAGGTCGGACCGGGTGAGCATGCCCGGGTCGAGCAGGTGCGCGAGCGCCGCGCTCTCATTCATGGCGCGGAGCAGCTTGGACGAGCCGGCCAGACGCGTCAACGGGGCTCCCGGGTGGTGATTGGCAAACTGGCTAACAGTTGCCTCGGACGGTAGGCACGGGCCCGGCATGTGTCAAGGCCCACTCCGGCAGCCTAGACCCCGCCATCGACGGGGATTGATAAACCTCTTTAACAGTTGTAGCGTCTCGGTCCAACGCGCGCGCCATCCCCGTAATCCCCCTCTTCGAGGAGCGCCATGAACCGCGTGAGGACACTCGCGTACGCCTCATTGGCCCTGGTCATCCCCGCTACAGCCATCGCTTATGGGCTGCTGCCGGCCAGTGCCGCCACCGCCGGGCCGATCAAGGGAATCGGCGGCAAGTGCATCGACGTCGCCGGCGCCGCAACCGCCAACGGCACCGCGATCCAGCTCTACGACTGCAACGCCAGCGCCGCCCAGCAATGGACCGTCGGGAACATCGATGGCACGATCCGCGCGCTCGGCAAGTGCATGGACGTCACCGCGGCGTCCACGACGAACGGAGCGAAGATCCAGCTCTACGACTGCAACGCCACCGGCGCCCAGAAGTGGTCCGTCTCCAACGGCGCGCTGGTCAACACCGGGTCGGGCAAGTGCCTCGACGCCACCGGCCAAAGCTCGGCGAACGGCACCCGGCTCCAGATCTGGACCTGTACGAACGCCGCCAACCAGACTTGGACCATGCCCGGCGGAACAACACCCACAACTCCCCCCACCACTGCCCCTTCGGGCAAGAACCTGGACGATCCGGCGAAGAAGGACGTCGCCATGCAGATCGTGTCGGCGGCCGAGAACTCGTCGCTCAACTGGCGCGGCCAGTTCGCGTACATCGAGGACATCGGCGACGGGCGGGGCTACACCGCCGGGATCATCGGGTTCTGCTCGGGGACCGGGGACATGCTCGAGCTCGTCCAGGCGTACACCACCACCAAGCCGTCCAATGTGCTCGCCAAGTACCTCCCGGCGCTGCGCAACGTCGACGGGACCGACTCGCACGCCGGCCTCGACCCCAACTTCACCCGGGACTGGAAGACCGCGGCGGCCGACCCGGTGTTCCAGGCCGCGCAGGAGGCCGAGCGCGACCGCGTGTACTTCAACCCGTCGGTGCGTGACGGCAAGTCCGACGGCGTCCGGGCGCTCGGCCAGTTCGCCTACTACGACGCCGCGGTCATGCACGGCTACGAGGGCATGCGCTCGATCCGCAGCCGCGCGCTGGCCAAGGCGAAGCCGCCGTCCCAGGGCGGCGACGAGCGCGCCTGGCTCAACGCGTTCATGGACGAGCGGGTCGTCGAGATGAAGAAGGAGGAGGCCCACTCGGACACGTCCCGAGTGGACACCGCCCAGCGGGTCTTCCTCAACAACGGCAACTTCGACCTGAACACGCCGCTCGACTTCAAGGTCTACGGCGAGAGCTTCCACATCGGCTGATCAGGGGCCCGGGGCGCCGCGCGGCGCCCCGGGCGACCTCAGGAGCGGTTCCAGGTCCAGGCGTAGCCCGTGTCCTCGACGGACAGGCCCGCCTCGCACAGGTCGAGCGGCCGGAAGGTGTCGACCATGACCGCCAGCTCGTCGAACGCCTCGGCGCCCAGGGCGCGCTCGACCGCGCCCGGCTGCGGGCCGTGGGTGAAGCCGGACGGGTGCAGGGAGATCGAGCCCTGCTCGATCCCGGAGCCGCGGCGCGCCTCGTAGTTGCCGCCGGTGTAGAACATCATCTCGTCGGAGTCGACGTTGTGATGGTTGTACGGCACCGGGATCGCCAGCGGGTGGTAGTCGACCTTGCGGGGCACGAACGAGCAGACCACGAAGTTGGGGCCCTCGAAGGTCTGGTGCACCGGCGGCGGCTGGTGGATACGGCCGGTGATCGGCTCGAAGTCGTGGATCGAGAACGCCCACGGGTAGAGGCAGCCGTCCCAGCCGACCACGTCGAACGGGTGGTGGGCGTACACGTGCCGGGTCCAGCCGGCGCGGTGCTTCACGTACACCTCGACGTCAGTCTCGTCGACCAGCAGGGGGTCGACGGGCGCGCGCTGGTCGCGCTCGCAGTACGGCGAGTGCTCGAGGAACTGGCCGCGCACCGAGAGGTAGCGCCTGGGCGGGCCGATATGCCCGGTGGCCTCGATCGTCAGCATCCGCACCGGGCGGCCCTGCGGCACGATCCGGTGAATCACCGAGGTCGGGATGATCACGTAGTCGCCGGTGCCGACCTCGAGCCGGCCGAACGTCGACTCGATGATCGCGGTGCCCTCCTCGACGTAGAGGCACTCGTCGCCGACCGCGTCGCGGTACAGCGGGGACGGGCCGTCGGCGATCACGTAGCCGATCCGGACGTCGTTGTTGGCCAGCAGCGGGCGCCGGCCGAGCACGGCGTCGGCGGGACCCTCGTCGAGCTTGTGGGTGCGCAGGTGGCGTGGCTTGAGCGGCAGGTTGGCAGCCTGCTTCGAAGACGGTGGTTCGAACGCGTCGGCGGACACGATCGCGGTCGGCGCGTGCCGGTGATAGAGCAGGGACGAATCGGACGAGAATCCCTCCTGCCCCATGAGCTCCTCGGCGTACAGGCCGCCGTCGGGACGCCGGAACTGAGTGTGCCGTTTGTGTGGCACCTCGCCGACGCTGCGGTAGTACGGCATCGTTGCCTCCCACCCGGTAAAATCTGACATAGCGGACGTGGTTGTCCGCTTCTCGAAGCGTCTATTAGGTTCAGTTTCGTGTCAACGCTGGTGCCTACGCTCTTCTCCGGGCTGGTCGATGACGCGTCCCTGCTCCCGCCCAGCTTCATCAGCCTGCCCGACGCCGAGGCCAAACACGGCGAGCATCGGGCGGCCTGGTTCGCCCGGCTCCTCGGGCCGTTGCTGGTGCCGGCGTCGCTGATCGGCGGCGAGCTGCCGGCCCGGGAGCAGCCGGTCGCGCTCATCGGCGACGTCCCGGTGGGCGCGTTGCCGGCGGCGCTGGAAAAGCTGCGGGCGGCCGGGGCCGTGGTTTTCCATATCGAGGCGCCAGTGGCGCGCCGGGGAGAGGATCCGCAACCCGGTCTCACCGCGCTGCGTGCCCTGGCCGGCAACGACAAAGACCTTGACGTGTACGCGGAGATCCCGCTGAGCTGGGGACTGCTCGGCGCCCTCGACACGGTGGCCGAGTGCCGCGCCGACGGCATGCGCCTGGCCCCCAAGTTCCGGGTCGGCGGGCTCGCGGCCGAGCTGTTCCCCACCCCCGTCGAGCTGGCCGCCGTGCTGTGCGCCTGCCGCGACCGCGAGCTGCCCTTCCGGCTGGCCGCGGGGCTGCGGCACGCGATCCGGCACACCGACCCCGAGACCGGCTTCACCCACCACGGCTTCCTCAACGTGCTGGCCGCCTCGATCCTCGCGACCGACGGCGCCGAGGTGGCGGAGGTCGCCGAGGTGCTGGCCGCCACGCACCCGCTGCCGCTGGTCGAGCCGGCCCGCATGCGGCGGGAGGATTCGCGGCCGCTTTTCGTCGGCTTCGGCGCGGCCAACGTGGTCGAGCCGCTCACCGAGCTCGTCCGGCTCGGCCTGATCAACGGGGGTCAGCAATGAGTCGCTACGGCATCGAAAATCTTCCGTACGGCGTCTTCAGCCGCCCGAACGAGGCGCCCCGTCTCGGCGTACGCCTCGGGTCGTCTGTTGTTGATCTCTCGACGCTCGGTGGCCTGCTCAATCAGCACTCGCTCAACCCGCTGATGGCGGCCGGGCGGGCACAGTGGACGGCGGCGCGCGAGGCGATCGTGGAGTTCGTCGCGGCCGATCCCGAGCGCATCCCGCTGAGCGAGGTCACCCTGCACCTGCCGTTCGAGGTGGCCGACTACACGGATTTCTACTCGTCCGAGCACCACGCGCTGAACGTGTCGGCGATCCTGCGTCCCGACGCGCCCGGCCTGCCCGAGCATTGGAAGCACCTGCCGATCGGCTATCACGGCCGGTCGAGCACGGTGGTGGTGTCGGGCACCCCGATCCGGCGGCCGTCGGGGCAGCTCGGGCCGGGCGTCTTCGGGCCCAGCCGGCGGCTCGACATCGAGGCCGAGGTGGGTTTCGTGGTCGGCGTGCCGGGGCGGCGGCTGCGGACCACCGACTTCGCCGATCACGTTTTCGGCCTCACGCTGGTCAACGACTGGTCGGCGCGCGACATCCAGGCGTGGGAATATCGTCCTTTGGGCCCATTTCTCGCCAAATCCTTTGCCACGTCGGTCTCGCCGTGGATAGTGCCGCTCGCGGCGCTGGCGCCTGTCGATCACGCCGGGCAAGATCCACAGCCGCTGGACTATCTGCTGCCGGCGGGAACCGCATTCGATTTGCGGCTTTCGGTGGAGTGGAACGACACCCGGGTCGCGTCGCCGCCGTTTGCGTCCATGTATTGGACCGCGGCGCAGCAGTTGGCCCACCTCACGAGCAACGGCGCCTCGGTGCGCACGGGTGATCTGTTCGCCTCCGGCACGGTCTCCGGACCGCGGCGCGACCAGGTCGGCTCGTTCCTGGAGCTCACGCTGAGCGGCGCCGAGCCAGTGAAGCTCTCCGATGGCAGCACACGCGGTTTCCTGGAGGACGGCGACAGGGTCACCATCGCCGGCACGACGATCGGGGCGGCCGGCGTAGAAATCGGTTTGGGCGAAGTGACCGGAACAGTCCTCCCCTAGTGCTGCGCGCCTTACCCTCGTAGCGTGTACGCGGGAGGTCACTCTATGTCGACGGTCGCGGTGACACGCTTGATCGAGGCGCCGGTCGCCGCGGTCTGGCAGGTGTTCACCGACCTGGCCCGCCGGCGCGATTGGTTGTCGGCCGTCACCGCCGTCGAGGTGCTCACCCAGGAACCGTTCGGCGCGGGCGCGACCTGGCGCGAGACCCGCCGGATGGCCGACGGTGGCGAGATCACCGAGGAGTTCCGGGTCCTGGAGTGCGTGATCCCCGAGCGGTTCGTGGTCACCTCGCCCGGCATAGGCGCCGACTATCGCATGACGTATTCGTTCGTGCCCGTGATCGCCGGGCGCCACAAGGGCGGCACCATGGTCACCGTCGTGCAGGACGGCGGCGCGACCGCACCGGCCGGCCGTTTCCTCGCGCTGATCTTCGGCGGGCTGGCGGCCGGCACCGCCGAGGGCGCCCTCCGCCGAGACCTGGACGATCTGGCCGCCGCGGCCTGACATAGTCTCTGCTGGTGTCACGGGTGCTGCTGCGATCGCTGTTCGCGCTGGTCGTGGCGGCCGCGGCGGTGTTGATCGGGTGGCGCGTCCTCAAACCAGCCGAGGTGCTGGCGACCGTCAAGCCGCCCCTCGCGACCGCGCGGGCGGATCATCCGAGCGCCACCGGCCAGCTCGCGACCGCGCCGCTGATCGTCGCCGACAAGATCCGGGTCTACGCGTCGAAGCGCCAGATCCGGGCGGACGCGCCGGTCGACGCCAAGACGGTCTACACCGCGGTCTGGAGCTTCCGGCGCTGGCCCGAGCAGCTGTCCGGGCTGGTCGCGTCGGGCGGGACGGTGGTCAGCCGCTGGTCCGACGGCGAGCTCGTGGCGATCGACGGCACGACCGGCAAGATCGTTTGGCGGGCCGCCGGCCCTTCAGGGCCGGGATTCGAGGGACATCGGACCGGTTCCGCCACGGTGTGGGCGCCGGAGGGCCTGCGGGTGGCCGGGCAGAGCGTTCTGGTCACGGCGGGTGGGCAGCTTTTCGCGTACGGGATGAGCACCGGAACCCGACTCTGGAGCGCGACCTGCGCGCAGGCCTTCACCACCGCCGCAGCCCAGGTCGTCTGCCCTTCGGGCGTCTACGACGCGGTGACCGGCGCACCCATCGCGTCGTTCCCGCCCGGCCCCTACACGCCGGTGGGCTGCGACGTCGCGTCGTCCTCGTGCGCCGGCCTGCGCGACGGCGGCGGCCACGGCTGGCTCACCACGTCGCCGGCGCCTATCCGCGCTTCACCGCTGGACCGCCCCGAAGCGAACCTGGCGGCCGGCCTCGTCGTCACCGCCGATGGCCACGCGGTCGACGCGCTCACCGGCAAGGCGCGCCCGGACTTCCCCGCCGGCACCCTGGTCCTGGGCGCCTCGTCCGGGCGGGCGGTGCTGCTCACGCCCGATCGCACGCTGCTGACGGTGGATCCGCGGACCGGCGCGACCGTCACCTCGTTTCCCCTGGAGCTGAAGCGCGAGGGCACCGACTGGGATCCCGGCCGCTGGCAGGTCACCGAGCACTACGTGGCGGTCGAGCGGCTCGGGTTGAAGCGACGAGACAATCCGAACATTCCCGGCTACTACTTCTCGGTCGAGCCCGTCGTGGTCGCCGCGCTCTGACTACTTTGGTCACATGGCGGACCCGAGAGTGGTGCTGACCGGAATAGTCATGGGCGAGTCGGTTCGCTGGCACGACGACCGTCTCTGGTTCTGCGACTGGGCGGCGGGCGAGGTGATCCGCGTCGAGGACGACAAGCCGTCGGTCGTGGCCCGGATGGCCGGCTTCCCGTTCTGCGTCGACTGGCTGCCCGGCGGCGAGCTGCTGATCCTCGACGGACCCGGCGCGCGGTTGCTGCGTGACGGCTCGGTGCACGCCGACCTCGGGCACATCGAAGCGGCCCACCTGTGGAACGACATCGCCGCCGACTCGCGGGGCAACGCCTTCGTCAACAACGTCGGCTACGACTTCCCGGGCGGCGGCGAGCCGGGGCCGGGCTTCGTCGCGGTCGTGACTCCCGACGGCGCGTCCCGCCGGGTGGCCGACGGGTTGCTCTTCCCGAACGGCATGGCGGTCACGGCGGACGACAGCACATTGATCGTGGCCGAGTCACACGCCGGCCGGTTGACCGCTTTTGACATCGCTCCGGACGGCGGCCTGACCAACCGGCGGGTGTGGGCCGACGTGTCCGGCTCGGCGCCCGACGGCATCTGCCTTGATGCGACCGGGGCGATCTGGTACGCCGACGTTCCCAACCAGCATTGCCGCCGGGTCCGCGAGGGCGGCGAGATCCTGGCGACGATCCCGTTCCCGGACGGCGCTTTCGACTGCGCCATCTCCGCCGACCAGCAAACCCTGTACACGGTGACCGCCGACTACACCGACCCCCAGGCGATGTTCACCGGCCGCACCGGCCGCCTCTTCGCCGCCGACTTGGCTTGAGCGCTTCGGCGCCCGACCGGAATGGTTGGCCGGTCCCGCAATGTGGCCGGCGGCTCTCGGCCAGTGGAGCGGCTCCCGCATGCTGGCCACGTGTGCCCGATCGCGCCCGCAATGCGAGAACCGCGACGGCGCCTCACCGGATATATCAGCTTAAATCCGGCAGAAGTCGATCGACGCATCGAAGGGTGATGACTTGCCGTCCGCGCCGAACCTCAGATCATCAAGATCCGCCGGGAGGTCGGCGCGGGCGCCGCTGGGCGACAGGCGTGGCGGCAAGGCGGGCGGAGAGCACAGCCATGCCGTGGCGCCCGGCCATGCACCCGGCGGCCCATGGCGTCCCCGGGCCGGCCATGCACCCGGCGGGCCATGGCGTCCCAGGCTGGCCATGCACCCGGCGGGCCATGGCGTGCCCAGGCTGGCCATGCACCCGGCGGGCCATGGCGTGCCCAGGCTGGCCATGCACCCGGCGGGCCATGGCGTGCCCAGGCTGGCCATGCACCCGGCGGGCCATGGCGTCCCAAGGCCGGCCGTGCACTCAGCGGGCCATGCTGTCCCAAGGCCAGCCGTCGACCGGCTTGCGGCTGTCAGGCCAGCTCGGGCAGGAGGCGTGACCAGGCCTCCTCGGCGGCGCCGGCGATCGGGCCGTCGTCGCCCAGCGCGGCCGGGACGACCGGGGGTGGCGCGGCTCGGTGGACCTGCATGAGGCCGGCCCGGTAAGCCGCGTCGATCTCCTCGGGGGCTGCCGCCAGCAAGTCGACGCCGATGCCGCCCAGGGTGACCAGGTCGGCGTCCAGGGCGTTCACCAAGCCGGCCATGCCGCGGCCCAGCGCGGCCGCGACCGCTCGTACCGCCGCGCGTGACTCCGGGTCGGGGGCGGCGATCACGCGGCGGGCGTAGGTGACCGGGTCCCGGGGGGCGGGCATGCCCAGCAGGCGGGCCAGGGCTGTGCCGTCCACCGCCGTGCCCCAGCAGCCGGCCGCGCCGCATGGGCAGGCGATTGCCGGGTCGCCGAAGGGCATGTGGCCGAACTCGCCGCCGGCGCCTCGCGCGCCGAGCAGGGCGCGGCCGTGGTCGACGACCGCGCCGCCGAGGCCGCCCTCGATGCGCAGGTGCAGGTGGACCGTCGCGTCCACCGCGGCGCCCCGGTGGGACTCGGCGGTGGCGGCCAGGGTGGCGTCGTTGCCGGCGGCGAGGACCGGGCTGGGCCTCGAGGCGGCCGGAGTGGCGTCCTTGCCGGCAAGGCCGGGCCGTATGGCGGCCAAGGTGGCGGCGAGGATCGGGCCGGGCCGTGCGGCGCCCGAGGTGGCGTTGTTGCCGGCAGCCAGGACCGGGCCGGGCCACAGGGCGGTCAGGTCGACGTCGTTCCAGGCCAGGTTGCTCGCGGTGAGCCGCAGCGCGGGGGAGACGGTGCCGGGGACGGAGACGCCCATGGCGCGCAGCCTCTCGCCGTACGTGTGCTGGAAAGAAACGACGGCGGCCGTGACCGCCGCAGTGACCGACGCCCACTCGGCGCCGGCGTGCGGGCCGGTCGCCGCGGCCAGGATCTTGCCGCCCAGCTCGACCACGTCGATCCGCCACGTCTCGTGGGTGATCGCCACCGCCAGCACCAGCGGGCCCGCGGGATGCGGTACGAGGACCGTGGTGGGACGGCCCCGATTGCCGCTCGGCGCGGCGGGCGCCTCGGCCAGAAGCGACTGCTGGGCGAGCCGGGCGACGATCTCCGTGGCCGCGCCGGTACCCACGCCCAGCAGGCGGGCCGCGTCGGCGCGAGTCACGCCGGGGCGCGTGTGTGCCACCCGGAGCAGCTCGGTTGAGCGGGTCGTCACATCCCGTTCCCTTCTTTTACTCGGATCTAGAGCTTAATCTGCGAGAGTGACCATGAACCGCCCGGCGCTGGCCGTCCTCGGAGCCTCCGCCTTCTGCTTCGTCACCGCCGAGACGCTGCCTGTGGGGCTGCTCCCGCAGATCGCCGACGGCCTGCACGTCGACGAGGCGCACGTCGGGCTGCTGCTCACCAGCTACGCGGTGGTCGCCGCGATCAGCACCATCCCGCTGACCGCGCTCACCATGCGGGTGCCGCGGCACCTGCTGATCGCGATCACCATGGCGATCTTCGTGGTGTCGCAGGCCGCGGCGGCGTTCGCGCCGACCTTCCCGGTGCTCGCCGGGACCCGGCTGATCTGCGCGCTGGCGCACGGCGTCTTCTGGTCGATCATCGGGCCGGTCACGGCACGGCTGGCTCCGCCGGGACAGGCCGGGCGGGCGACGGCGCTGGTCTTCATCGGGAACTCGCTGGCGATCGTGGCCGGCGTCCCGGTCGGCACCGCCCTCGGGCAGTGGCTGGGCTGGCGGGTGGCGGTCGGCGCGGTGGCACTCGGCGGCGCGGTCTGCGTGCTCCTGCTGCGGCGGGTGCTGCCCGCGCTCGACCCGCTGCCGCACGACCGTGAGACGCGCCTCGGCACCCAGCTGCGGGCCTCGGTGACGATCATCCGGGACCGCCAGGTGGCGCTGCTCTGCGCGATCACCACGGTGCTGGTGATCGGCCACTTCGCGGCCTACACCTACATCGCCCCGCTGGCGCGTCGTGACGGCGGATTGCAGGGCTTCGGCCTGAGTGCATTGCTTCTCGGGTACGGCGCGGCCGCGCTCGTCGCCGGATACGCGGTCGGCCGTCACGTCGACCGCCGGCCCGGACCAGCGCTGACGCTGCTGCTCGCGGTGCTGGCCGGGGCGGTCGCCCTGCTCGCGCCGGTGCTCGGCCCGGTGCCGACGATCGTTGCCACGCTGCTGTGGGGCGGCGCGTTCTGCGCCATCCCGGTCTGCCTGGCCGCGACGGTGCTGCGCATCGCGCCGCGCGCCCGGGACGCCGCCTCGGCCGTGTACGTGGTGTCGTTCCAGATCGGCATCGGCGGCGGCGCGTTCGTGGGCGAGCGCTTCGCCTCGGCGGGCCTGCTGGGCGGGCTGCCGCTGCTGGCCGCGGGCCTGGCCCTGGTGGCGCTGGTGATGGTTGCCCGGGCCCGGGAGGTCTTCCCGAGCCGCTTGGCGGAGGCCGACCACCACCCCGCGCTCGTCCACTAGGTCAGAGCTGCTCGAGGGCGACCTCGGCGGCGGCCAGGAAGGCGTCGTTCTCCTCGGGGGTGCCGATGGTGACGCGTACGCCGTCGCCCTGGAACGGACGCACGATCACGCCGCGGCCCTCGCACACCGCGCCGAACGCCGCGGCCTGGTCGCCCAGCGGCAGCCAGACGAAGTTGGCCTGGCTCTCCGGCACGTCCACGTGCAGCTTGCGCAGCGCCTCGGTGACCCGGGACCGCTCGGCGGCGACCAGCCCGCAGCGGCGCCTGACCTCGCCCTCCTGCGCGAGCGCGGCCAGCGCGGCGGCCTGCGCGACCAGGCTGGTCGAGAACGGGGTGAGCACCTTGCGGATCGCCGCGGCCACCTCGGGCTGCGCCACCAGGAAGCCCATCCGCAGGCCGGCCAGGCCCCACGCCTTCGACATCGTGCGCAGCACCAGCACGTTGGGCCGGTCGGCGTAGGTGTCGATGCCGTCCGGCACGTCGGGGTCGGTGACCATCTCGCGGTACGCCTCGTCGAGCACCACCAGCACGTCGGAGGGCACGTCGGCGAGGAAGCGGTCGATCTCGGCCTTGCGCACCGAGGTGCCGGTCGGGTTGTTCGGGTTGCAGACGAAGACCAGGCGGGTGCGGTCGGTGATCGCGTCGGCCATCGCCCCGAGGTCGTGGCCGTGCGCCGCGGTGTTCGGCACCCGCACGCTGGTCGCGCCGGAGCCGGCCGAGATGATCGGGTACGCCTCGAACGAGCGCCACGAGTAGACGATCTCGTCGCCCGGCAGGCAGGTCGCCTTCACCAGGATCTCGGTGAGCGCCACCGACCCGCAGCCGGTGACGATCCGGTCGGCGGCGACGCCGTACCGCTCGCCGAGCGCGTCGCGCAGCTCGGCCGCGCCCATGTCGGGGTAGCGGTGCGAGTGCAGCATCGCGTCGGTCACCGCCTCGACCACGCCGGGCAGCGGCCCGTACGGCACCTCGTTGCTGGCGAGCTTGATCGCCTCGGCGATGCCGAGCTCGCGGGTCAGGTCGGCGAGGTTGCGGCCGGGCACGTAGGCGGGGAGTCCGTCCAGGTCGGCACGGGTGAGGCGGGTCATCGTTGTTCCTCCGAGGAAGAGCTGCCGCCGCTGCCGGTGGAAGCGTCGACGGGTTGCCGGTCGTGGGGCGGCAGGGCGATGACGACCGTCCGGGCGGACTTGTCGTGGTACGCCTGCCTCAGCTGCGGGTCGAACACTGGCGAGAGCGAGTCGATGAACTGCAGGACCAGGCCGAGGCCGGCGCAGCCCCACGCGGGGGTCCACAGGCCGAGGCGGGCCCAGCGGCCGAACGCGCGGCTGAAGCCGAGCGGCTCGGTGTTCTCGATCGCGACCACCTTGATGCGCATGACACGCTTGCCGAGGGTCTGCCCGCTGCCGGCGATGGCCGGCGCCTCGTAGACCAGCCACAGCAGGGTGGCCACGATCAGCATGGCCCAGAGCAGGCTGTCCATCCGCCCGGAGGCCTGTGAGGTGACGTCGAAGGCGTCGCCGCCGTTGGCCACCGTGTCCATGGTGTTGCGCCAGATCGGCTCGAACTCCTGCCACCACTGGTACGCGAAGTAGCCGTTGACCACGACGTTGAGCACCAGCACGGCCAGGATGTCGAGCAGCCGGGCGACCAGGCGCGGGCCGAGGCCGGCCAGGGCGAAACCGTGGGGGCGCGCCTCGACGCGGTAGGGGTACGCCGCCATGCGCACGCCGGGCGGCATCTGCTGCCACCCGGGCGGTTGCTGCCATCCCGGCGGCGGTCCCGGTGGCTGCGGTTGACCCGGGGCGGGCGGCGGCTGCCAACCGGGCGGGGGTTGCCAACCGGGCGGCGGCGGGGGCATGGGACCCCAGCCGGGCGGGGCCTGCGGCTGCTGCGGCGGCGGCGAGACCGGCTGGGCGGCCGGGGCGGCGGGCTCGGGCGCCGGGGGCGGCTCCTCCTCGACCGGGGGCGGGCCGTCCGGCGGGACCGCGTCGGCCGGGATGGCCTTTCCGATCCAGCCCTCACCGTCCCAGTAGCGCTGGGTGGTGGTGTCGGCCGGGTCCTTGTACCAACCGGCGGGCAACGAGCTCATGCGGAAACCTTAACCACCACGGTCTGAGCAGCCTTGTCGTGCAGGGTCTGCAGGTAGGGCTTGTCCCACAGCTGCCACAGGCCGTCGACGTAGCTGAAGAACGGGACGAACATCCCGGCGACCTGCTGCACGAGGTAGCGCCGGGTCGCCATGCCGCGGGTCAGCCGGGCCGACGGGTCGATCGCCACGACCTTGATCTTCATGGCCTTCTTGCCCAGGGTCTGCCCGGTGCGGTGCATGAACTCGACCTCGTACAGGTAGTACACGAGCAGGTAGAGCACGAAGAAGCCGAGCTCGATGAAGAGCAGCGGCAGCCAGAGCTCGGCGAGCAGGGCGAACGGATCGTCCTCGCTGAACCCCTGACCGGCGAGCGAGAGGCCGAGGATGATGCCGGCCACGATCAGATAGACGAAAGCGACCGCGCCCACCAGCAGCGCGTCGATGATGTACGCGAGCAGGCGGGTCCCGAAGTCGGCGAGCGGCACCCCCGCCGGGCTGACCGGCGGGGGCGGCTGAACCGGTACGTAGTAATAGACCGGAGGCTGGGTCACGCGGAACAGTGTTACAGGTTGCCGCGACGCTCCTGCTCCCGCTCGATCGCCTCGAACAGCGCCTTGAAGTTGCCCTTGCCGAAGCCGAGCGAGCCGTGCCGCTCGATCAGCTCGAAGAACACGGTCGGCCGGTCCTGCACGGGCGCCGTGAAGATCTGCAGCAGGTAGCCGTCCTCGTCCCGGTCGACCAGGATCCCGCGCCGCTTGAGCTCGTCGATCGGCGCCCGCACCTCGCCGATCCGGGCGCGCAGCTCGGGGTCGTCGTAGTACGAGTCGGGGGTGTTCAGGAACTCGACGCCGGCCGCGCGCATGGCGTCGACGCTGGCCAGGATGTCGTTGGTGGCGACCGCGATGTGCTGGGCGCCGGGGCCGCCGTAGAACTCGAGGTACTCGTCGATCTGCGACTTGCGCTTGGACACGGCCGGCTCGTTGAGCGGGAACTTCACCTTGCGGTGGCCGTCGGCGACGACCTTGCTCATCAGCGCCGAGTAGTCGGTGGCGATGTCGTCGCCGATGAACTCGGCCATGTTGGTGAAGCCCATGACCCGGCCGTAGAACTCGACCCACTCGTCCATCTTGCCGAGCTCGACGTTGCCGACGACGTGGTCGACGGCCTGGAAGAAGCGCTTGGGCTGCACGCCGGCCTGGATCGCGGCGGTGCGGTCGACGATCGGGGCGCGGGTCACGAAGCCGGGCAGGAACGGGCCGTCGTACCCGGAGCGGTCGACCAGCGAGTGGATCGTGTCGCCGTAGGTGGCGATCGCGGCGATCCGGACGGTGCCGTGCTCGTCCTTGACGTCGTGCGGCTCGGTGACGCTCCGCGCGCCCGCGTTGATCGCGTGCAGGTAGGCGGCGTCGACGTCGGGCACCTCGAGCGCGATGTCGTGGATGCCGTCGCTGTGCTTCGTGACGTGGTCGGCGCCGGGCGCGCCGGCGTGCACGGCGCCCGTGACCAGGAACCGGGCCGAGCCGCTGACCAGCACGTACTCGGCGTGGTCGCGGAAGCCCTGCTCGGGGCCGCGGTAGGCGACACAGGTCATGCCGAAGGCGCTCGAATAGAAGTGGGCCGCCTGCTTCGCGTTGCCCACGAGGAACTGCAGGTAGTCGACGCCCTTGACGGGGAAGACGTCGGCTTTGCTGGTCGCGTGCTCCATCATCTGCGTCATGTTCAGAGGCTGCCCCTCGTCTTCAGACTGGGCAACCGGTGCAATCATGGCTGAACAGTCTGCGCAACTCGTACGGTAAGTTGGCCAAATGACTGTGCAATCTGTGCAGCTCGACAGGCTCGACGCGCGACTGGTCTCCCTGCTGCGCGAAGAGCCGCGCATCGGCGTACTCGAAATGTCTCGACGTCTCGCCGTCGCTCGCGGAACCGTTCAAGCCCGCCTGGACAAGCTGATCGCGCGCGGCGCGATCAAGGGTTTCGGTCCCGAGGTGATACCGGAGGCCATCGGGTACGGCGTGATGAGCTTCGTGACCCTGGAGATCAGCCAGCGGTACGGGCACCAGGCCGTCGCCGACCACCTGGCCGAGATCCCGGAGGTGCTCGAGGCGCACACGATCACCGGCAGCGGCGACCTGCTCTGCCGGATCGTGGCCCGCTCGAACGCCGACCTGCAGCGGGTGATCGACCAGATCGTCGGCTACGAGGGGATCGTGCGGGCGTCGACCATCATCGCGCTGGCGGAGCTGATCCCGTATCGCACGTTGCCGCTGGTGCGGGCGGCATCCGGCACATAAGGGATCGACACGGGCATATCGAGATCCATCCCCCGGGGGATTGACCTCGTTAGCGTGTCGCGCATGGCGTCGGGTGGCAGCCCCTGGAAGGGCTACGGGCTGGCCGCGCTCGTGCTGGTCATCGTGCTCGCCACCACCGGCGTCTGGAACCCGTGGCCCAAGGTCTGGTCCTGGATCAACACGAGCGAGCCGATCGCCGCGGGCGTCTCCCGCTGGCAGACGACGATCGGCGGCAGCCCGCAGAGCGTCACCATCGCCGGCGACTCGGTGATCGTCGAGTACCGCACCTCGGTCGAGGCGTACGGCCTGACCGCGGGCCTGCAGCTCTGGAAGAGCGACGCCGACTGGGCCGCCGTGGCCGGCGAGGGCAGCGACGCCGTGGTGGTCACCGGCCGGCTGCTCCAGAAGGGCTACCAGGTGCTCGACCCGCGCAGCGGGTCGGTCCGCCGCGCCGACACCCAGGCCAGCGCCGTCTGGACGTACCGCACCGGCATCCTCGACCTGCACTGCGCCAAGGGCGGCGACTGCGAGCTCACCGCCTGGGACCTGCGCGGGACCGCGCGCTGGCGGGTCAGCACCGGCGGCATCGGCTTCGTGCTCGACGCGGCCAACCCCGACCTGCCCGACACCAACCCGCTCACCGCGAACGGCATCGACGACGACGTGGCCGGGACGCGGGAGATGCCGGCCCTGATCGGGCTCCCCGACGACGGCAAGGTCCGGGTGATCGACACCGCCTCCGGCAAGCTGGTGCAGACCGCCGAGCCCGCCGCCGGCCAGCGGGTCGCGGTCACCGGCGGACGGGTGCTCACGGTGACCGGCACGGCCGGCGACGGCACCTGCTACTACGGCGTGGTCGCCACCGACCCGCCCGGCGGCGGCACGGTCTGGAAGAAGGACGGGCTCAACCTGCGGACCGCGGCCAACGGCTCCGGCTGCAAGCAGGACCGCGACCCGGCCGGCGGCGAGGACGTGGTGCTCGGCGTCGACCCGGTCGGCAAGCAGGAGCTCATCGCCGCCCACGATGGGCGGGTGCTGTGGCACGGCGCCAATGGCGAGGAGGTGCTCGCGATCAACGACGGCTTCGCGGTGATCCGCAGCGCCGACAAGGCGACCCTGCGCGGCTTCTCGATGGCGACCGGCAAGACCGCCTGGAGCCGCCCCGCCGGCACCGGAGCGTCCGCCGCCCTGACCCCGTACGCCGTGATCATTGTCACTTTGAAACCGGGCCGCGTCGCCGCGCTGTCGCCGTCGAGCGGCCGGCTTCTCGCCGAGGTACGGACAAGTGCCAAGATTTTCACTTCCGGACCGAGCGGAATGATCGCCGTCGACGGCCGCGACATGGCCTACCTGCCGTTCGCTTGACCGAACTGGTATGCGGCTCACGGCCGGAGCGGTTCGCATGACCAGGCGCCGCTGTCCTAGGCTTGCCCGTCATGAGCAGAGGCGCCGCATTCTCGTACTCGCCGCTGTTGCCGATCGGCGACGACCTGACCGAGTACCGACTGGTCACGGACGAGGGCGTGGACGTGGTCAACGGGCCCGGCGGCCGGCGGTTCCTCACCGTCGACCCCGCCGTGATCACCCAGCTCACCGCCGAGGCGATGCACGACATCGCCCACTTCCTGCGCCCGGCGCACCTGTCCCAGCTGCGCTCGATCATCGACGACCCGAAGGCCTCGCCCAACGACCGGTTCGTCGCGCTCGACCTGCTGCGCAACGCGAACATCGCGGCCGGCGGCGTGCTGCCGATGTGCCAGGACACCGGCACCGCGATCGTGATGGGCAAGCGCGGGCGGCACGTGCTCACCGACGGCTCCGACGAGGAAGCGATCGCCCAGGGCGTCTACCAGGCGTACACGCGGCTCAACCTGCGCTACTCCCAGCTCGCGCCGCTCACCATGTGGGACGAGCGGAACACCGGCTCCAACCTGCCGGCCCAGATCGAGCTGTACGCCGAGGACCCGGGCGGCCAGCCCGACGCGTACAAGTTCCTCTTCATGGCCAAGGGCGGCGGCTCGGCCAACAAGTCGTACCTGTACCAGGAGACCAAGGCGCTGCTGAACCCGGCGCGGATGATGGAGTTCCTGGACGAGAAGCTCCGCCTGATCGGCACGTCCGCCTGCCCGCCCTACCACCTGGCGGTCGTCATCGGCGGCACCAGCGGCGAGTACGCGCTGAAGACGGCCAAGCTGGCCAGCGCCAAGTACCTCGACAACCTGCCCCGGCACGGCACGATGTCCGCGCACGGCTTCCGCGACCTCGAGCTCGAGGCCGCGGTTCTGGAGCTGACCCGCGACTTCGGCATCGGCGCGCAGTTCGGCGGGCGGTACTTCTGCCACGACGTACGCGTCATCCGCCTGCCCCGGCACGGCGCGTCCTGCCCGGTCGCCATCGCCGTCTCCTGCTCGGCCGATCGCCAGGCCCTAGCCAAGATCACGCCGTCCGGCGTGTGGCTGGAGCGCCTCGAGGCCGACCCCGCCCGTTTCCTGCCCGACGTCGAGCTCGACGAGGGCCCGGTGGTCAAGGTCGACCTCAACCGGCCGATGGCCGAGATCCGCGCCGAGCTGTCGCAGTACCCGGTGAAGACCCGCCTGTCGCTGACCGGCCCGCTGGTCGTGGCCCGCGACATCGCGCACGCCAAGATCTCCGAGCGCCTGGCGGCCGGCGAGCCGATGCCGCAGTACCTGCGCGACCACGCGGTGTACTACGCCGGTCCGGCGAAGACCCCCGAGGGGTACGCGTCCGGTTCGTTCGGCCCGACGACGGCCGGCCGCATGGACGCGTACGTCGAGCAGTTCCAGGCCGCCGGCGGTTCCCTGGTGATGCTGGCCAAGGGCAACCGCTCGGCCCAGGTGACCCGGGCCTGCGAGTCGCACGGCGGCTTCTACCTGGGCTCGATCGGCGGCCCGGCGGCCCGGCTGGCCCAGGACTGCATCCGCCACGTCGAGGTCCTGGAGTACCCGGAGCTCGGCATGGAGGCGGTCTGGAAGATCGAGGTCGAGGACTTCCCCGCCTTCATCGTCGTCGACGACAAGGGCAACGACTTCTTCGCCGAGGTCACCAAGCCGGTGCTGGCGATCGGCCGCCGGTAGGCCCTAGCCGCAGTAGCCGGCGACCGGGGTCAGCCACTCGTTGAACTGCGCCTGGACCGTCTTGTTCAGGTCGGCGAGCGTCTTCACCCGGTCGAAGTACCGCCGGTCGGTGGCGCTGCTCTCGAGCTTCGACGCGGAGACCTTGCCGGCCGCCTGGAAATCGGGGTCCTCGGCCGAGGACGTCTCCTTGCGGATCTTCGTCGCGGCGGCCTTCAGCTGGCCGGCGGCGGTCGTCTCGGCCTTCTCGGCGTCGGCGGCCTGCTTGTTCTCCTTGTAGGTGACCATCTTGCCCATCGCGCTGCCGAAGGCCCGCAGCTCGACCGAGTACAGCGTCTGCAGCTTGTCGCAGACGAGCTTGGTGCTGGTCGAGTAGTCGGGCGCCGCCGACGTGGTGGTCGCGGCGGTGGGCGCGGTGCGGGTGGCCGCGGCCGCCTCGGGGTCGGCCTTCGCGTCGCTGTCGCAGGCGGCGCCGGTCAGCAGGGCGCCGCCGGCGATCACGGCCAGGAGGGCGCGTCGCATGAGGTGATCCTTCTCGTCGGGTACGTCCGGAACCCGGCCGACGTTACGTTCCGGCGCCGCTATCGTCCAACCGACAGTGATCAGCACAATACGAACAGCCCGCCCGCGTGCGACCACGCGGACGGGCTGTGTGTCCCCCGTGCAAGGGCGCGGCGCCCCACCGTGCTGGGGCGATGCTGGGTTGATCCACGGTGGGACGACGCACGGACAGGGTTGACTCCCGCGCTATCGGATTGCTGTCGATCCGCTATCGCCGGCTGCTCTACGCTCTGGGGACTCTCACGGATCGGAGTGGCTCCCGTGCGGTATCGCATATTAGGGCCACTGTCCGTCACCGCTGATGGACAGCAAGTGGCGATCACCGCCGGGCGCGACCGGATCGTGCTCGCGATGATGCTGCTGCACCCCGGCCGGGTGGTGAGCGTCGGCGAGCTGGTGGACGCCGTCTGGGACGAGGATCCACCCTCGACCGCCCGCGCCCAGCTGCAGGCGTGCGTCTCCCGCCTGCGCCGGGTGCTGCCCGGCGGCGCGATCGTCACCGATCCGGCCGGCTACCGCCTGCCCGCCGGCCCCGATGAGCTGGACGCGCTGGCCTTCGACCGGCTCGTCGCCGAGGCCCGGGCCGGCCGCGACCCCGCGCGCTTGCGGGCGGCGCTCGACCTGTGGCGCGGCGAGGCGCTGGTCGGCATCGACAGCCGGCCGGTGCGGGCAGCGGCCACGGCCCTCGACGATCTGTACACGGCCACGGTCGAGGACTGGACGGAGCTGGAACTGGCCGCCGGGCGTGACCGCGAGCTGATCGGGGAGCTGAGCGCGCTGGTCGAGCGGTTCCCGCTGCGGGAGCGGTTGCGCGGGCAGCTGATCCGGGCACTGGCGGGGTCCGGGCGGACGGCCGACGCGCTGGCGGAGTTCCGGCGGGCTCGGGAGGTGTTGCGCGACGAGCTGGGCATCGAACCGGGGCGGGAGCTTCAGGAGCTGCACCGCCGCGCGTTGGGTGACTCGCGCGCACCGGTGCGCAGCCTGCCGCGTACGGTCGGCGACTTCACCGGCCGCGACGACGTGGTGCGCCGGCTGGTCCGGGTGATCGACACCTCCGGCACCGGCGCGCCGGTGATCGCGGTGATCGACGGGATGGCCGGCAGCGGCAAGACCACGCTGGCGCTGCACGTGGCGTCGCTGGTCGGGGAGTGGTTCCCGGACGCGCACCTGTTCGTCGACCTCTACGGCTACGGCGAGCGTGAGCCGGTCGAGCCGTCGGCGGCGCTGCTGACCCTGCTGCGGCAGCTCGGCATCGCGGCGGAGGCGGTGCCGGCCGAGCTCGAGGGCCGGGTCACCATGTGGCGCAGCGAGCTGGCCCGGCGCCGGGTGCTCGTGGTGCTCGACAACGCGTACTCGAGCGCGCAACTGGCCGACCTGCTCCCGGCCGCGCCCGGCACGCTGGCGCTGGTCACCAGCCGGCGCCGGCTCGCGGGGCTGGACGGCGTGCACCCGGAGTCACTGCCGGTCCTGGCCACCGCCGAGGCGACGGCGCTGCTGGAGAGGATCGCGGGCGATCGCGTACGCGATGAGCCCGCCGCCACCGCCGAGGTCGTCCGCCGCTGCGGTGGCCTGCCGCTGGCCCTGCGCCTGGCCGGCGCCCGGCTCGCGCACCGTCCGCGCTGGCGGGTCGCCGACCTGCTCCGCCGCCTGGGCGAGTCGGCGCTGCCCGAGCTGGCCGCCGAGGACCGCTCGGTGGCCGGCGCGTTCGCCCTGTCCTACGAGCAGCTCGCCGACCCCGCCAAGCGGATGTTCCGGCTGCTCGGCCTGCGTCCCGCCCCGCTCTTCGACGTCCTCACGGCCGCCGCCCTGGTCGGAATGCCGCTGAGCGACGCAGAGGACCTGCTCGACGATCTGGTCGACGCGCACCTGCTCGACGAGCCCGAGCCGGGCATCTTCCGGCTGCACGACCTGCTGCGCGAGTTCGCCGCCACGCTCGCCGCCGACCTGCCGCCGGACCAGCGGCGGGAGGCGCTGGTGGCGGTGCTCGACCTCCAGACCTACGCGTTCGCCGCCACCATGCCGGCGGGCTACCGCATGATGCTGAGCCAGGATCTCGGCTCGGCCGCAGCACTACGGCCCGACCTGCTCGCGGCGCTGGCCGACCCGGTGGAGCGGCTGGAGTGGGAGCGGCCGCAGCTGACCGCGTACGTCGAGGCCGCGGCGGCCGCCGGCGAGCACTCGTATGCATGGTGGATCCCTCGTGCAGCCTGGCTCTACCTGTTCAGCCGCGGCTACAGCGACGATCTGCGGGTGCTGTTCCAGCGGGCGCTGGCGGTCGCCGAGAAGGCCGGCGACCGGCAGGGGGTCGCGGTCGTCGCCAACTACCTCGCGTCGGCCTACTGCCGGGCCGACGACTTCCCGGTCGGCCTCGAGCTGCTGGACCGGTCGCTGCGCGCCCACGAGGAGCTGGGCAACCGGCGGGCCGTCGCCACCGTGCTGGGCAACCGGGCCGGGGTCTACGTCGCGATCGGCCGCTTCGCCGACTGCGTCGACTCCGCGCTGGCCTCCCTGCGGGTGCGCTATCTGGCCGGCGACCGGACGCCCACCAGGGTGCCGCTGCACAACCTCGCCCAGGGATACAGCCACCTCGGCCGGCACGAGGACGCGCTGCGCGTGAGCCGGCTGGCCCTGATGTCCGCGATGGCCACCGGTGACCGCGGGGCCCTGGCGCAGACCCTGAATCACATCCAGCGGGCGAAGCGCGAGCTCGGGCTCGCCACGAGCGCCGGGCAGCGTCGCTACCTGGCGGCCTCGCTGCGCCTGTCCGCCGCCTGCGGACACCTCGGCGCCGAGGCGGACAGCCACAACGAGCTGGGCATCCACCTGCGGCGGGAAGGCGCCTACACGGAGGCGGCGCGGGAGCATGAGGCGGCGCTCGACATCATCCGGCGGGCCGTTGACCGGCTGCACGCCGCCGTCTATCTCAACGACCTCGCGATCACTTGCCGCCTGGCCGGCGACCCGTCCAGCGCGCTCGAGTTGCACCGGCAGGCGCTCGGCGCCGTCGCGGGGCGCGGCATGCGGTACGACGAGGCCCGCGCGCGGGCCGGCATGGCCGAGTGCCTGGTCGCCACCGATCCCGAGCAGGCCGCGCGGTTGTGGCGGGCGGCGCTCGACGACTTCACCGAGATGGGTACGCCCGAGCGGTTCGACGTGGAGCGCCGGCTTGCGGCGGTGGGCGGATGACCGTCACGTACCGGATCCTCGGTCCCCTGGCGCCCGCGGTCACCGCCGGGCGTGACCGGATCGTGCTGGCGATGCTGCTGCTCCACCCGGAGCGGGTGGTCAGCGTCGGCGAGCTGGTCGGCGCGGTCTGGGGCGAGGATCCGCCGCCGACGGCGCGCTCCCAGTTGCAGGCGTGCGTGTCGCGGCTGCGCCGGGTGTTGCCGGCCGGCGCGATCGTCACCGACCCGGCCGGCTACCGGCTGCGGATCGGCCCGGACGAGCTGGATGCGCAGATCTTCGAGCGGCTGGTGTCCCGGGCGCGGGAGGCGGGTGACGCCGGCCTGTTCCGCGAGGCGCTCGACCTGTGGCGGGGCGAGGCGCTGGTCGGCATCGACAGCCGGCCGGTGCGGGCGGCCGCGGCCGTTCTCGACGACCGGTTCGCGGCGGCCGCCGCCGAGTGGGCCGGCCTCGAGCTCGGCGCCGGGCACGACCAGGAGCTGATCGGGGAGCTGAGCGTGCTGGTCGAGCGGTTCCCGCTGCGGGAGCGGCTGCGCGGGCAGCTGATCCGGGCGCTGGCCGGCGCCGGGCGGACGGCCGACGCGCTCGCCGAGTTCCGCCGGGCCCGCGAGGTGCTGCGCGACGAGCTGGGCATCGAACCGGGCCGGGAGCTGCAGGAGCTGCACCGGCGGGTGCTGGAGGGCGGGGAGCAGGGCGCCGAGCGGGTGCGCTGCCTGCCGCGCACGGTCGGCGACTTCACCGGGCGCGAGGACGTCGTCGCCGTGGTGCTGGCCGGCCTGGACCGCACCGACCCGGCGATCGCGGTGATCGACGGCATGCCCGGCAGCGGCAAGACGACCCTCGCGCTGCACCTGGCGTCGCTGGTCGGCGACCGCTACCCGGACGCGCACCTCTATGTCGACCTGCGCGGCGCCGACCAGCCGGTCGAGCCGTCCGCGGCGCTGCTGATCCTGCTGCGCCAGCTCGGCGTCGCGGCCAAGGCGGTGCCCGAGGACCTCGACGGCCGGGTCGCGATGTGGCGCACCGAGCTGGCCCGGCGCCGGGCGCTGGTGGTCCTCGACAACGCCAACTCGAGCGCCCAGCTGGCCGACCTGATGCCCACCCTGCCGGGGACGCTCGCGTTGGTCACCAGCCGGCGCCGGCTGGTCGGGCTGGACGGCGTGCATCCGGTGTCGCTGCCGGTCCTGCCGCCCGGCGACGCGCTCACCCTGCTGGCCCGGATCGCCGGCGACCGGGTCCGCGCCGAGCCCGAGGCGGCGGCCGAGGTGGTGCGCCGCTGCGGCGGGCTGCCGCTGGCCCTGCGCCTGGCCGGCGCCCGGCTCGCGCACCGGCCGCGCTGGCGGGTGGCCGACCTGCTGCGCCGGCTCGGCGGTCCCGCCCTGCCCGAGCTGGCCGCCGAGGACCGGTCCGTGGCCGACGCCTTCGCGCTCTCGTACCGTCAGTTGCCGCCCGGCCCCCAGCGCGTGTTCGTGCTGCTCGGCCTGCACCCGGGCGCCGATTTCGACGCGCCCTCGGTGGCGGCGCTGACCGGCCTGTCGCTCGACGAGGCCGCGGACATGCTCGACGACCTGATCGACGTCCACCTGGTCGACGACCCCGAGCCCCGGGTGTACCGGCTGCACGACCTGCTCCGCGAGTTCGCCGCGGCGCTCGCCGCCGACCTGCCGGAGCCGGAGCGGGCCGGGGCGCTGCTCGGCGTCCTCGACCACCAGCTGCACGCTACGAGCGCGACCGTGACCCGCGGCGCGCGTTCCACCCTCGACCACGACCTGCGCTCGCAGGTTCCGCTACGGCCCGATCTGCTCGAGGCCCTGGACGACCCGTCGGCCCGGCTGGAGCGTGAGCGCCGCAACCTCGCGCACTACGTCGACGCCGCCGACGCGGCGGGCCTGGCCGACTACACCTGGCAGATCCCGCGGGCGGCCTGGCGGTATCTCTGGACGCACGGCTACATCGACGACGTGGCCGGCCTGTACCGGCGGGCGCTGGCGGTGGCCGAGCGCAACCGCGACCGGTGGGCGACGGCGACCGCACTCAACTACCTGGCCTCGGCGGTCTACCGGCGCGGCGAGATCGACGCCGCGATCACGCTGATGGAGCGGTGCCTGCGGATCCGGGAGGAGATCGGCGACGGGGACGGCGTCTCCATCTCGCTGGGCAACCTCGCCGCGTCCTACTACCAGGCCGGGCGCTGGCGAAAGGCGATGGAGCTCGCCGCGGGCATGACCCGGAACACCACGCAGAAGCGCAGCCTGTCGGAGGCGAACACCCGGCTCAACGTGCAGGCGATCTGCAGTCGCCGCCTCGGGGACCTGCCCACGTCGATCCGCTACTACCGCCTGCGGTTGCTGGCGCAGCTCGAGATCGGCGATCAGATCCACGTCCAGGACACGCTGATGGCCCTGGCCGCGATCCGGTACCAGGCCGGGGAGCTGGCCGCCGGCGAGGCGTTGCGGCGGATCGGCCTCATGCTGCGACTCCATCAGCGGGAGGGGTTCGGGTACGCCGAGGCCGACGGCCACGACGAGGTGGCGCACGTCCTGCAGGCCGAGGGGCGGTTCGCCGAGGCGGTCGCCCACCACCGGCTGGCGATCGAGGTCGCGCTCACCAACCGCGACCCGCACCAGGAGTCCCGCTTCCGGTCCGGCCTCGGGGTCACCCTGCTGGGGCTCGGCGACCGGGCCGCGGCCCGCGCGGAGTTCACCGAGGCCCTGCGGCTGGGCCGCCGGCTGCGCCTGCCCTACCCGATCGCGCTGGCGCAGGTCGGGCTGGGCGACTGCGACGAACCGGACGACCCGGCCGAGGCGCGGCGGCTGTGGACGCAGGCCCGGGACGCGCTCGCCGAGCTGGAGGCGCCGGAGCTGGCCGCCGTCGAGCGGCGGCTGGCCGGTGGCGAGGATCATCTGCATCCCACGGCCGGGCGAGGGACGATGGTGGGGTGACTACCGAGCAGAGCGGCTACCGGGTAGAGCGGGACACGATGGGCGAGGTCCGGGTGCCGGCCGACGCCCTGTGGCGGGCGCAGACGCAGCGGGCGGTGGAGAACTTCCCCATTTCGGGGCGCGGGCTCGAGCCGGGGCACATCGCCGCCCTGGCCCGCATCAAGGGTGCTGCCGCGCAGGTGAACGCGGCTCTCGGCGTACTCGATGAGGATCTCGCCAAAGCGATAGCGACCGCAGCGGCCCATGTGGCCGGCGGGGGTTATGACGACCAGTTCCCGATCGACGTCTTCCAGACCGGGTCTGGCACGTCGTCGAACATGAACGCCAACGAGGTCATCGCGACGCTGGCGGCCCGCGAGCTGGGCCGGCCGGTGCACCCCAACGATCACGTCAACGCCTCGCAGTCCAGCAACGACGTGTTTCCGTCGTCGATCCACCTGGCCGCGACCGACGCCGTGGTCAACCAGCTGATCCCGGCGCTCGAGCATCTGCAGGGGGCGCTGACGGCCAAGGCCGAGTCCTGGGCGACGGTGGTCAAGAGCGGGCGGACGCACCTCATGGACGCGACACCGGTCACTCTTGGTCAGGAGTTCTCCGGGTACGCGGCACAGGTGGCCGCCGGCATCGAGCGGCTCCACGCCACCTTGCCCCGCCTCGCCGAGCTACCCCTGGGCGGCACCGCCGTGGGCACGGGCGTGAACACGCCGCCCGGCTTCGCGCCCGCGGTGATCGAGCGGCTGCGCGAGAGCACCGGCCTGCCGGTGACCGAGGCGCGCAACCACTTCGAGGCGCAGGGCGCCCGGGACGGCCTGGTCGAGGCGTCCGGGCAGCTGCGCGCGATCGCGGTGAGCCTCTACAAGATCGTCAACGACATTCGCTGGATGGGCTCGGGCCCGCGGGCCGGCCTGCGCGAGCTGCGCCTGCCCGACCTGCAGCCGGGCTCGTCGATCATGCCGGGCAAGGTCAACCCGGTGGTGCCGGAGGCGGTTCGCCAGGTCGCCGCCCAGGTCATCGGCAACGACGCGACCGTGGCGTTCGCCGGCACCCAGGGCGATTTCGAGCTCAACGTCATGCTCCCGGTGATGGGCCGCAACCTGCTCGAGTCGATCCGGCTGCTCGGCAACGTGTCCCGGCTGCTCGCCGATCGCTGCATCGCCGGCCTCGAGCCGAACGTCGAGGTCGCGCGGGCGTACGCGGAGGGATCGCCGTCGATCGTCACCCCCCTCAACCGCTTCATCGGGTACGAGGAGGGCGCCGCGATCGCCAAGGCCGCGCTCGCCTCCGGCCGCACCATCCGCGAGCTGGTGATCGAGCGCGGTCACGTGGCTTCCGGCAAGTTGACGGAGGCCCAGCTGGACGAGGCTCTCGACGTGCTCCGGATGACCCGCCCCTGAGCGCGCTCGCTACCCTTGTACGGTGACGCTGCGCTTGTACGACACCGCGACCCGATCCGTCCGGGACTTCGTGCCCAAGACGCCCGGTCAGGTCGGGATCTACCTGTGTGGTCTCACCGTGCAGTCCACGCCGCACATCGGGCACCTGCGCTCCGCGGTGAACTACGACGTGCTGCGGCGATGGCTGCTGCACACCAACCATGACGTCACCTTCATCCGCAACATCACCGACGTCGATGACAAGATCCTCGACAAGGCGTCCGGCTCCGGGCGGCCGTTCTGGTCGATCGCGTACGCGAACCGTCTCGTCCTCGACGCCGACTACCGCGGGCTCAACGTCCTGCCCGCGACGTACGAGCCGCTCGCGACCGGGCACATTCCCGAGATGCACGAGCTGATCGCCACGCTCATCGAGCGGGGCCACGCCTACCCTGCCGCGGGCGGCAACGGTGACGTCTACTTCGACGTGCCGTCCTACGCTGCTTACGGCGCCCTCTCGGGGCAGAACCCGGACGACATGCGGCCGCCGACTGACGGTGGCGAGCCCGACAAACGGGACTATCGCGACTTTGCCCTGTGGAAGGGCGTCAAGGCCGACGAGCCGCTGGACGCCTCCTGGTCCTCGCCGTGGGGCCGCGGCCGTCCCGGCTGGCACATCGAGTGCTCGGCCATGGCCCGGCGCTACCTCGGCGACGAGTTCGACATCCACGGCGGCGGCCTCGACCTGACCTTCCCGCACCACGAGAACGAGATCGCCCAGTCCCGCTCGGCCGGCCTGCCGTTCGCGCGCTACTGGGTGCACCACGCGCTGCTCAACCTCGGCGAGGCCAAGATGAGCAAGTCGCTGGGCAACGTGATCGATCCCGCGGCGGTGCAGGCCATGGGCATCCGCCTGGTCGAGTTGCGCTACTACCTCGGCACGCCGCACTACCGCTCGCGCATCGACTACTCGGACGAGGCGCTCAGCGAGGCCGCGGTGGCGTACCGGCGGATCGAGGGCTTCGTGCAGCGGGCCGCCGAGGTGGTCGGCCCCGGCCGGCCCAAGGACGTGCCGCCGGCGTTCGCCGCGGCGATGAACGACGACGTCAACACGTCGGCCGCGCTGGCCGTCGTGCACGACACCATCCGCGAGGGCAACACGGCTCTCGCGGCCGGCGACGAGGCCGGCATCCGCGGGGCGCTCACCGCGGTGCGGGCGATGCTGGGCGTGCTCGGCCTCGACCCGCTGGACCCCGCGTGGGCCGGCGGCGAGACCAGGAACGACCTCAAGCCGGTAGTCGACTCGCTCGTCAAGCTCGCGCTCGAACAGCGGGCGCAGGCGCGGGCGCGCAAGGACTGGTCGGCCGCCGACTCGGTCCGTGATCAGCTCAAGAACGCGGGAATTCAGGTGGAGGACACTCCGGCCGGGCCGCGCTGGACGGTAGGAGAGCACTGATGCCGGGTAATTCCCGCAACGCGAGCAAGCGGGTCGTGTCCAAGAAGGGCGCGGCCTCGGGCTCCGGGGGCAAGAACAGGGCCAGCCTCAAGGGCCGTGGCAAGACCCTGCCCGCCGACGAGCGCCCCTGGCACAAGGGGTACTCGGGCACCGAGAAGTTGCCGGAAAAGACGGCCCGCAAGCAGGACAAGGAACGCCGGGCCGCGGCCGCCGAGGGCCGCGCGCCCAAGGTCGGCCAGCCCGGCACCAAGGACACGACGTGGGGCCGCGGCGGGCGCAACACCGGCCGGCCGATGCCGCAGCGCGGCGGCAAGCTGCCCGCGCGCGGGGGGCCCCGGGTGGCGCCCGGCCGCCGTTCCAACCCCACCAAGGAGGGGCCGGAGCTGCTGCTCGGCCGCAACCCGGTGGTCGAGGCGCTGCGCGCCGCCGTGCCGGCGACGGCGCTGTATGTGGCGCAGGGCATCGACATCGACGACCGGGTCAACGAGATCGTGCGTACCGCGGGCGACCGTGGCATCCCGATCCTGGAGATCGGCCGCCACGAGCTCGACCGGATGACCGGCGGCGTGCTGCATCAGGGCATCGGGCTGCAGGTGCCGCCCTTCGCGTACGAGGACTTCGACGACCTCGTCGCCGCGGCCCTCGAGCAGACCGCGCCGCTGCTGGTGGCGCTGGACGGGGTGACCGACCCGCGCAACGTGGGCGCGGTGATCCGATCGGTCGCCGCGTTCGGCGGGCACGGCGTGTTCATGACCGAGCGCCGGGCGGCCGGCATCACGGCCACGGCGTGGCGTACGAGCTCCGGCGCGGCGGCCCGGGTCCCGGTGTCCCAGGTGGTCAACCTGACCCGGGCGATCAAGACGGCGCAGAAGGCCGGCTTCACCGCGATCGGCCTCGACGCCGACGGCGAGACCGACCTCTACCGGCTCGAGGCCGCGATCGGGCCGCTGCTGGTGGTGGTCGGCTCCGAGGGCCGTGGGCTGTCCCGCCTGGTCGGCGAGACCTGTGACCTGCGGGTGAGCATTCCGATGGCGTCCGATGTGGAGTCGCTGAACGCCTCGGTCGCGGCGGCCGTGACGCTGGCCGAAGTGGCCCGGCGTCGTCAGTACGGTCAGTAGTAGGCACGCAGCTCGTCGCCGTCGGTGGTGAACAGTCGTCCGCCGGCGACGACGGCTGGGTGGTCGAGACTGCCCGACATGCCGGATTTTTCCGGACGGCCGGTCGCGGCATTGAGGATCGTCAGCTGGCTTTGGCTTGTGGCATACAGCAGGCCGCCGGCTCGGACCGGCCGGCCCACGACGCCGGGCAGGTGCGCCGACCAGAGCTTGCGTCCGGTGGCCGCGTCCAGGCATTCGACGCTGCGGGCCCGGGCGAAGTAGACGTGCCGCCCGTCCGAGGTGACCTCGGCGGCCTGCAGCGGGCTGGTCCAGAGCACCCGGCCGGTGGCGGCGTCGACCGCGGACAGCCCCGGCCCGCCGACGTAGAAGCGGGTCCCGGCCGGGTCGCTGCCGATGGCGTACCAATTGCGGTTTGTCTGCCAGAGTGTCCGCCCGTCGGTGATCGAGACGCCCTTGGCGCCGCCGGCGGCGCCGCGCAGCAGCACCCGGCCACCCGCCGAGACCAGCCCGTCGCCCCGGTCGCCGCGCCGCAGCCAGCGGAAACGTCCGTCGGACACCCCGTAGGCGATGGTCGAGGCGAGCCCGTCCTGGTTGCTGTCGAGCGCGATCGTCCCCCGGTCGATCCGCAGGTCGTAGCTGAACTTCGCCAGCCCGGTCGTCCAGAGCTGCCGCCCGGTCGCCGGCTCGTACGCGGTGAGGTGGCTTTCGAATCTCGCTGGGAGCGCGCACTCGGAGGAGAGCGCCACCAGCCTGCCCTCGGCGACCGCGAGGCGCCGCACGCTGGTCCGGGGCAGGTCGAGGTGCCATCGCCGGGCGCCGGTGGCCGGGTCGTAGGCGCCGATGCCGCCCGGATCGGAGCTGAAGAGCAGCCCGCCCGCGAGCACCGGGTCGACGCCGGCCTCACATCGCGACGGCCCGTGCGCCGGAAGTTTCCAGCGCTCCCGGATCCGGTCGATCGTCCCGGCGTTGAGCCTCGACTCGCTCGGGTTGTAATACGTGGCGCCCGGCCCGTAGCCCGGCTGGGGCCATTCCGAGGGCGGCGCGGCCGCCACCGGCGACGGAACGACCACCAGCACGGCCGCGACGGCGTAAATCCTGATCTTCATACAAAGATCAACGACGAGCGGGGCCGGCTGGTCAGCCGGCCCCGCGTCGGTCGGTACGGATCAGAACTTGCCCTTGGCCACGTCGGCCAGCGTCACCCGGGTGACCGTGTAGTTGACCGTCACGCCGTCGCTCGAGTACTTGATCGGCAGCCCGGTCTCGGCGTTCACCGTCAGCGTCTCGGCGGTCGTCGTGGCCGGCTTGCCGGCGGTCAGGTTCAGCACCGCCTGGCCCTTGTAGGTGCCCTTGGCGACCTTCACCTCGGGCATCTGCCCGAGCAGACGCAGCACGCCCGCGCGGACCGCCGGGTTGCCCGCGCCGTCGCGCAGCGCGTCCATCGAGTTGTTCCAGACCCAGTTGTCGGTGGTGTTGATCTGGGCGATGTCCTTGAGGCCCTTCGGCAGCTTCGCGCTGGCCGGCGCCGGCGGCACCCAGCCCGGGGCGTCGAGGGTCGGCTTCACCTTCGGGTTCTTCGGGACGTACGCCCAGGCCATGTCCTTGCGGGCCGCGTTCAGGTCGCCCGTGGCCGCCTTCTTGGCCGCCGCGACGGCCTTGATGCGCCCGGCCTCGTCGGCCTGCTTGTGGTTGCCCTTCACCTGCGCCGGCAGGCCGCCCTTCGTCTTGGAGAAGAAGTACGTCCCGTTGTCGGCGTGCAGGTCCCAGACGTCGACCTTGAGCCCCGACGAGTAGACCTGGTCGCGCAGCAGCAGCGTCGCGTCGCCCTTGGGCGCTTCCGCCTTGCTCAGATACCCCACAAGCTGCACCAACGGCGTCTCCTGGGTGGGCGCCGCTCCTGTGGCGGTGGCGGTGGCGGGCAGAGCCGCAGCCGTCCCACTCACCGGCGCCTGAGCCCCGCTACCGCTCGTAGCCACCGCCACGGCGGCCACCGCGGCGGCGGCAAAGCTGACTCCCGCGCCAACGCGCCACACCATCCGACCGCGCCCCGGCTTGCGCTCGTGGCTCTGAACCTGCTCGCTTGCGTGCTTCATGTCAGTCACGTCCAGCAAGACCCACAACCAACACCGGACGTTGTCAGCTATCCAAAAAGTTTTCGCTGCGAACCCCGTACGGGAAAAGCGACCCAGAGCAACCACCCACCCACCGCAACCAACACGCGACGTGGGGGTTCGGGGGGCTCGGCCCCCGGCCAGCATGCGGAGCGCCGCGGCCTGCGCCTTCCGCAGGCAGGGGAGGGCCCTAGCGGAGCCTCCTGTCGGGCTCGAACCGACGACCTCCCGTTTACAAGACGGGTGCTCTAGCCAACTGAGCTAAGGAGGCGAGGGGGCCAGCATAACGTCCCAGTACTTAACCTTCTGCTTGGCAGTCGGCGTAAAAAGCTTTACGTTTACAGCGCTGTTCCTCCACTCGGATCGTCCGGCACGTTCCTGCCGGTGGAAAGGAAGTCTGATTCACCATGGCCACCGTTACTTATGACCACGCCTCCCGGATCTACCCCGGGTCTGAGCGTCCCGCAGTCAACGAGCTCAACCTCGAGATCGGCGACGGCGAGTTCCTGGTTCTGGTCGGCCCCTCCGGTTGCGGTAAGTCCACGAGCCTGCGCATGCTGGCCGGCCTCGAGGACGTCGACAAGGGCCGCATCCTGATCGAGGGCAAGGACGTCACGAACCTCCCGCCGAAGTCCCGCGACATCGCGATGGTCTTCCAGAACTACGCTCTCTACCCGCACATGTCGGTGTACGAGAACATGGCGTTCGCGCTGAAGCTGCGCAAGACGTCGAAGGCCGAGATCGACCGGCGGGTCAAGGAGGCGGCGGCTCTCCTGCAGCTCGACGAGTACCTGTCCCGTAAGCCGAAGGCGCTTTCCGGTGGCCAGCGCCAGCGTGTCGCGATGGGCCGGGCGATCGTCCGCGAGCCGCAGGTGTTCCTCATGGACGAGCCGCTGTCGAACCTCGACGCCAAGCTCCGTGTCCAGACCCGTTCGCAGATCGCGACGCTGCAGGCCAAGCTGGGCGTCACGACCGTCTACGTCACCCACGACCAGGTCGAGGCCATGACCATGGGTCACCGGGTCGCGGTCATGCTGGACGGCGTGCTGCAGCAGGTGGACACCCCGCGGGCGCTGTACGACACCCCCGGCAACGTCTTCGTCGCCGGCTTCATGGGCTCCCCGGCCATGAACATCAAGACCGTTCCGCTGACCGAGTCGGGCGCGAAGTTCGCGGCGACGACGCTTCCGCTGACCCGCGAGCAGGTCGCGGCGGCGCAGAGCGGTGGCGGCAAGGTCACCGTCGGTTTCCGCCCGGAGGCGGCCGACCTGGTGTCCGAGTCCGAGGGCGCCCTGGCGATCGTCGTGGACCTGGTCGAGGACCTCGGCTCGGACGCGAACGTCTACGGTCACGCCGACCTCGACGGTGGCTCGGAGCGTTTCGTGGTCCGCACCGACCGCCGGCACATGCCGTCGATGGGTGAGACCGTCTACGTCAAGCCGCAGACGACCGGCATCCACGTGTTCAACGCCGAGAGCGGCCAGCGCATCTGACGCTGATTTGCTGAGTGCGGGCGGTCCTCCTCCGGGAGGGCCGCCCGCATTGCTTTCTGCTTGGCTTACTTGGCGAAGGTCTGCAGGACGAAGTCCTTCTCGGCCACGCAGGCCAGGGTCGACTTGTCCCAGGAGCAGGTGTCGGCGCGCATGTCGGTGAGCGAGCCGAGCGGCACCGCGTCGTCGCCGATGTGCCGCCCGTAAAGCGCGGTCTCGCCCGGGGAGCGGCTGAGCGGTTTCGAGAACTCGAGGATGTTGCCGGCGTCGAGCCGGGCCGCCTCCCCGGTGTGCGTCCAGATCTTCCGGCCCGCCGGGTCGAGCAGCGTCATCTCGGAGTTCGTGGTGGTGACCAGCGTGGACTCGCCGACCGCCACGATCGACTCGATGTTCGGCAGCGGGTAGTTCCACAGCTGGCCGCCGTCGGCGACGTCGAGGGCCCGGATGGTGGCGGTCTTCCCGTCGTACCCGACCTCCTCGTCGAAGCAGACCCGGTCGTCGCCGCAGGGAGCGACGTACTTCATCTGGCTGTTCGGGGTCTGGACCGTGTACAGCACCTTGGGCTGGGCGTCACCAAACTTGCCCAGGTCGTAGGCGACGATCTGCTTGTCGTCGGGCTGGAGCACGATGAGCCGCCCGTTGTGCGCGACCACTTCGTCGTTGGGCTCGGCCACGTTCTGCCGCGAAGCCACGACCTTGCCGGTTTCGGCGTCGATGACCCGGGCGGACTTGTCGGCGGCGATCTGCACGATCCTCGGGTCGTCGGCGAGGTCGGGCTGATAGGGCCGCCCGAAGACGGTGGCCGGGCCGTTCAGGTCCTTGGGCGTGGTCAGCGCGAGCACGTTGGTGTCGGTCGGATAGGTGGTCTTGGGGTCGTCGAGCGACCAGCGCTGTTTGCCGTCGGCGAGCCGCAGGCCAATCAGCTTGTGGCCCACCCGGTCGGCGACAACCGCGCTGCCGCCGGCGAAGAGCACCACGTCCTGACTGCCGATCGTGCGATCCCACAGCACGGACCCGCCGTCGGCGCCCAGCACCACCAGCCGGCGGGTGCTGTCTTCGGAGTTGGTCTCGCTGAAGAGCGCGATGCCGACGGGCAGCGCGACCATCGACTTCCAGCCGCCCTTGGCGCTCCCGGGCGCGTAGTTGGACCACAGCGGTTTCGTGCCGCCGAGCCGCATCGCGACGACACCCACGGTGCCGGACGAGCTGTCGGAGCTGGCGAAATAGGCCCGGTCGCCGAGGATCTCGGCGTCCGACCAGTCGGAGCTGACCGGCACGAGGGCGGCGATGCGGGTGGGCTCGCTGAGCGGCTGGTAGTCGATGGCCCGGTTGCCGGCCCAGAAATACCAGGCCAGGGCGCTGCCGGCGGCAAGCGTGAGGGTCACGGCCGCGGCAATTATCGCGTACGAGCGCTTGCGGAGTCCCCGGCGCGCAGGGGCCGCTCCGGGGGTGGTCGCGCCCGGACCCCAGCCGCCGGGCTGAGCGTGCGGGGCAGCGTCGTGCGCACCCGGGTGGGCAACGCGCTGCTGGTGCGCCGCCGGCGACCCGGCCGGCGCCCAGCCGCCGCCTTGCTGGTAGCCGGTGTGCTGGGCGCCGCCCTGTTGGTAGCCGGTGTGGTGGGCGCCGCCGTGTTGGTAGCCGGCCTGGTGGCCGCCGCCCTGGTAGCCGGCGTTGTTTGGGCCGCTGCCTTGCTGGCGGGCTCCGGGCTGCTGATGGCCGGGTTGTTGGTGGGCGCCGAACGGAGGCGGTGAGGTAACCGGGGGCGACGACGTCGCCGCCGGAGGCGAGGATGTGGCCGCCGGGGGCGAGGATGTCGATGCCGGCGGTGGGGAGGAGATCGGGCCGGCCGACGGTGAGACGGGCGTCAGGGGCGGCACGTCGTGGCCGGCCGCGGCGAGAGCGGCCGCTTCGCCGGTGGCCCAGGGGTCGACGGGCTCGGATCTGAGGCGCTCGTCCGTGTCCTCCTCGGGCACGCGCCCCGCCGGCCGCCGCTCGGCCGTACGCGAGCCCGATGGCGCGTGCTCGGGCTGGCGCGGGGCCTGGGGCGCGTGCTCGGGTTGACGCGGGGCCTGGGGCGCGTGCTCGGGTTGACGCGGGGCCTGGGATGCGTGCTCGGGCTGACGCTGGGCCGGCACCGGAGTCGGCGGCCCAGCGACGGGCGCCGGCTCGGCCCGGGTGTCCGTGATCGGCGGCGACGACTCGTGCAGGGTCGCCGGGTTGACCGTCGGCGGGGACGGCGCGCCGACGGACGGCGTTGCCGCACTGGCCATGCCCGGCGCGAAACGGGCCTGGTCGTGCCCGCCCGCCGCATTGCCGCTCGCCGCGCTGCCACCCGCCGCGTTGCCGGCTGGCGCGTTGCTGCGGGCCGCGTTGTTGCTCGCCGCGCTGCCGCTCGCCGCGTTGCCGGCTGGCGCGTTGCTGCGGGCTGCGTTGTTGCTCGCCGCGCTGCCGCTCGCCGCGCTGCCGCTCGCCGCGCTGCCGCTCGCCGCGCTGCCGCTCGCCGCGTTGCCGGCTGGCGTGTTGCTGCGGGCTGCGTTGTTGCTCGCCGCGCTGCCGTTTGCAGCGGGGAAGGCGCCTGAGGAGGCGCTCGCCGTCGAGTAGCCCGCCGCGAGGATGGCGCCCTCGGCGACCGGGAGCTCGGGCTGCTCGAGCACGGTCGGGGCGATGCCCAGCTCGGCGTGCAGGCGGCGGGCCACCAGCGGGACCCGGGACGAGCCGCCCACCAGGAACAGGCCGGCCAGGTCGGGTGCGCGCAGGCCGGCCGCATCGAGGACGGCGGCCGCCTCGGTCACGCCGCGGCGGACCAGCGGGTCGATCGCGGCCTCCAGCTCGTCGCGGGTCAGGTGCACCGCGTGCTCGACGCCGGGCACCGGGACAGGGGCGAACGAGGCGCGGGACAGCATCTCCTTGGCGCCGCGCACGTCTTCCCAGAACTGGCGGCGGGCCCGCCAACCGGCGAGCGTCACCGGGTCGGTGAGCCGATGCCACGCCTCGGGCTCGGCCCCGGCCAGCGCCTTGCCGAGGTGCTCGACGAGCGCGGCGTCGAGGTCGAGGCCGCCGAGGTCGTCGGCGCCACCCGACGCCGTCACCGAGAAGGTCGGGCGGCCGCCCTCGCCGGGGCCGTCGTTGCGCACGACGGCCACGTCGAGCGTGCCGCCGCCGAAGTCGAAGACCGCGAGCGACGCGCCGGACGGCACCGGACGGCGCAGGATGTCGGCGAAATATCGTGCGGCGGCGACCGGCTCGGGGACCAAGCGGGCGCCGGGCGGCCAGCCGGCCTTGCCGAGCGCCTCGGTGAGCACCGCGCGGCGGGGAGCGCCCCAGGCCGCCGGATAGGTCAGGATGGCCGGCGGCAGCTGGCCGGCGGTGGCGACCGCCTCGCGGGCGACCGCGCCGAGCAGGGCCGCGAACAGGTCGGCGACGCCGATCGTGGTCTCGCCGAGCTGCACCGAGCCGGCGTCGACGTGGCGCTTGGGGTTGGGCTCGAGCCGGCCGGGCTCGGCCTGGCCGAGACGCAGGGCGTCGGCGCCCACATGCAGGCGGCCGGTGGTGTCCAGATAGACCGCCGAGGGCAGCAGCGGCTTGCCGTCGAACAGCAGCGGCCGGGTGCGCCCGTCGGGGTGGCGCGGCATGGCGACCGTGTGCGAGGTGCCCAAATCGACACCGAGCACGAAGCCGTGGATGTCGGTCACGCTGCCGTTCCTCCCCTGTAGCACGGCCCTTCAGCTACCCGCCTCGGCACCGTCATGCTACGACCCGCCTACGACACCCCCGTGGCCGGAGCGGGTCGCAGGCCGTCGAAGACGATCGACAGGGTGCCGCGTTGCAGCGCGGGCGGCCATCCGCCACGCAACGCACCCTGGCAGACGGCGACGAGCAGCGCCATCACCTCGTCGGCTCCGATCTCGGCGCGGACCTCGCCGCGGTCCTGGGCGCGGGCCAGCAGCCCGGCCACGACCTCGCGGAACCGGGCGATCGACTCGTCCACCTCGAGGCCCGGGAGCAGGTCGATCACCGAGCGCTTGGCGGCGGCCTCGGCGACCAGCGCGGTGAAGACGCCGAACAGCGTCGCGTCGGGGGCGGCGATCCGCTCGGCCAGCCCGGCCAGCGTGTCTTTCATGATCGCGGCGAGCAGGTCGGCCTTGGTCGGGAAATGCCGGAAGATCGTGCCGATCGCGACCCCGGCCTCGGCGGCGACCTGCTCGGTGGAGGCGGCCGCGCCCTGCTCGGCGAAGACCCGGGCGGCGACCTCGAGGATCTTCGCGCGGTTGCGGACGGCATCGGCACGTGGCGACATGGGGACTCCGTTGACAAAGTGAGTCACGACTCATAATTTATCGTGAGTCACGACTCATCTTAAGGGAGGCGTCATGGACCCGCGCGAGGTGTTCGAGCAGGCGATGCGGCCGGAGTACCTGACCGGCGAGGTGACCGGCGACCACCTGGCCGACGACGTGGTGATCGAGTGGCCGTTCGCGGCGCCCGGCCGGCCGCGCCGCATCGAGGGCCGGGCCGCGTTCCTGGCGATGGCCGGCCCGGCCCGCAAGGCGATGCCGTTCCGCATCGACGAGTGCTCGGTGGGCGCCCTGCACGAGACGTCCGATCCCGAGGTCATCGTCGTGGAGTACACGCTGGGCGGCGTGCTGCTCGCGACCGGCGAGCGCGGCTCGACCGACCTGATCTGCGTGCTCCGGGTCCGCGACGGCAAGGTCGTCCTCTGGCGGGAGTACCAGGACACCCTCGCGATCGCCCAGGCGATGGGAGCATGACCCGGCCGTGACCAACGGTGCCTAAAGTGCTCCGCATGCGCATCGAACGGATCTTGAGCTGCGACGCGGTGGCCGCCGCGGCGGACCTCTTCGATGCGCCGCCGATCCCGGCGGCCACCGAGCGATTTCTCGCGCAACCGGGGCATCATCTGCTTTTCGCGTACGACGAGAGCGGTCGCGCCGTCGGCATGATCTCGGGTGTGGAGATGACCCATCCGGACAAGGGCACCGAGATGTTCATCTACGAGCTCGGCGTCGCCCCGGCCGCCCGCCTCCAGGGCATCGGGGCGCGGCTGGTGGCCGAGCTCGGCGCGATCGCGCGCCGCAACGGCTGCTACGGCATGTGGGTCGGCACCGAGGTGGACAACGACGCGGCGCTGGCCACCTACCGCCGCGCCGGCGCCACCGACGAGGCGTCGTTCACGCTGCTGAACTGGGATCTGATCGACGGAGGGGCCGATGTCTGAGCAGCCGAAGCGGCGGTTCCTCACGCCGATGGTGGGCCGGTCGTCCGACGAGCCCTTCCGCGTCTCCACCCCGCTCGAGCTCTTCTTCGACCTCTGTTTCGTGGTGGCCGTCGCCCAGGCCGCCGCGCCGCTGCACCACAGCATCGCCGAGCACCACGTGCTCGACGGCCTCCGCGGCTACCTGATGGTCTTCTTCGCCATCTGGTGGGCCTGGATGAACTTCACCTGGTTCGCCTCGGCCTACGACACCGACGACGACGTCTACCGGATCACCACGTTCGTCCAGATCGCCGGGGCGCTGGTGCTGGCGGCCGGGGTGAGCCCGGCGTTCGAGGATGCCGACTTCCGGGTCATCACCATCGGGTACGTGATCATGCGGCTGGCCCTGGTCGCCCAGTGGCTGCGTGCCGCCCGGTCCGACCCGCAGCGCCGCGACACCGCCCTGCGCTACGCCGTCGGCGTGTCCGTGGTCCAGGTGCTCTGGCTGCTGCGGCTGGCCGTCCCCGAGTCCTGGCCGGTCGTGCCGATCTTCGTGCTGCTGGTGGTCCTCGAGCTGGCCGTGCCGATCTGGGCCGAGCGCGCCCCCGGCGGCCCGACCACCTACCACCCGCACCACATCGCCGAGCGGTACGGCCTGTTCACCATCATCGTGCTGGGCGAGTCGGTGTCGGCCGCGACGATCGCCTTCCGCGGGGCGCTCGACGAGGGCGAGCACGTCGCCGCCCTGATCCGTCTGGCCGTGGCCGGCCTGGTGGTCGTCTTCGCGCTGTGGTGGCTCTACTTCGACCGCTCGGCGCACAACCTGCTCAACTCGCTGCGCACGTCGATCCTGTGGGGCTATGGCCACTACTTCATCTTCGCGTCGGCGGCCGCGGTCGGCGCCGGCCTGGGCGTCTCGATCGACCACGTCAGCCACCACGCCGAGATCTCCTCGACGATGGCGGGCTACGCGATAGCCGTACCCGTCGCGATTTATCTGTTCTTTGTCTGGCTCTTGCACATCCGGCCGCATCAGAGCGGCCCGATGCTGGCGGCCTTCCCGGTCGCCGCCGTGCTGGTCCTGCTGACCCCACTGGCCCCGGCCACGCTGGAGCTGCTGGCCGTGCTGCTGATCGCCCTGGTCGCCATCAACGTGGCGCTGGGCCGCCGGGTTCCCGACCGGGTCAGCTAACGTGCGGCTATGGCCTGGTGGTGGCAGACGCTGATCGGTGTCGCCGCGGCGCTGCTGCTCGTCTGGATCGCGCTGTTGACAGCCCTCTTGATCGCCAAGCCCGGCCGCAGCCAGCTCAAGGAGGCGTTGCGGCTCCTGCCCGACTTGCTGCGGCTGCTGACCCGGCTGGCCGCCGACCGCACGCTGCCGCGCGGGGTGCGGGTACGCCTTGGGTTGCTGCTGGCCTACTTGGCAATTCCGTTCGATCTGATCCCGGATTTCATACCGGTTCTCGGCTACGCCGACGACGCCATCATCGTGGTCGCCGTGCTCCGCTCCACGGTCCGCCGCGCCGGCCTCGAGGCGGTCCGCCGGCATTGGCCCGGCACCGACGAGGGCTTCGCCGCCCTGGCCCGCCTCGCCGGCCTGCCCCCGCCTGTGGACAACGGCGAAAATTCGTCATACCCACGTGCTTGAATCGCCCCACCCACGAGGGTGGGGAAGTAGGGCCTAGAGCCCGAAGGCGCCGCCCTCGATCAGGATCAGCAGGCCCAGGCCGATCAGCACGACCGGCAGCACGATGTGGCCCCAGCGGCTCAGGGCCTTCGCGATCAGCGGGCGGGTCGCGAAGTATCGGCCGGCGGCGACCCACACCGCGACCAGGACGAGGAAGACCGCGACGTAGAAAGTCATGCCGGTGGCGCCCGCGGTGGCGAAGACCGGCACGTAGACGCCGATGTTGTCGCCGCCGTTGGCGAAGGTCACCGAGGCAACCTCGAGGATCCTGGGCGCCTTGTCCGGCGTTTCCTCGTCGCCCTCGGGATCGTGGCGGTGCCGCCACGCCTGCACGCCGGCCTTGATGCCCAGGGCCAGCGGCAGCAGCCCGAGGTAGGGGATGACCTCGTCGGGCAGGAAGGTGGCGCCGAACGCGGCGGCGACCGAGACGGCGAGGATGGCGGCGAAGCCCAGGTACTGGCCGGCGGCGATGTTCCGGGTGGTGCTGCGGTGGCCGGCGCCCTGGGCGAAGAACAGCGCGAGCACCACGATGTCGTCGACGTTGGTGACGGCGAACAGGACGGCGGCCTGGCCGATGATGCCGAGGCTCACGGGCGGCCCAGGCCGCCCAGCAGGCCCTCGAGCCGGGAGATCACCGGGTCCAGGTCGCTGACGTCCTCGCCCCACGCGCCGGCGAGCAGCGCTGACCAGGAGGCGCGCAGGCGGTCGAGGGTGTCGACGGCCTGCGGGGTGGCCTCGATCCGGACGACCCGCCCGTCGTGCTCGTCGCGGCGGGAGACCAGGTAACCCAGGTCGCGCAGCTCGGTGATGGCCGCGCTGACGTTGGCCCGCTTCACGCCGGTGCGGTCGGCGATCTCGGAGGCCTTGCAGCCGGGGTGGGCGTGCACGTAGCGCATGACCTGGCTCTGGGTCTGGTTGAGCGGGACCCCGGGACCGGCGACGGCGCCGCGGATGCGGATCTCCCGGGCGACGTCGATGACGAGATCGGCCAGCGTGGCGAACCGCGGATCCACTCTTGCCTCCAGATAGTTATGCACACATAATCATCTCACCTGAGCGGGAGGGATGATGATGGAGCCTATCGAGACGGAAGTGCTGGTCATCGGGGCCGGGCTGACCGGCGCGAGCGCCGCGGTGATGCTGGCGCGGCACGGCGTCCGGACCATGATGATCAGCCGTGGCCGGTGGGTGGCGGACTCGCCGCGGGCGCACATCATCAACCAGCGGACGATGGAGGTGATGCGCTCGATCGGGCTGGAGAAGGTTTGCGAGACGGCCGCCACCCCGGGCGAGCTGATGGCCAACCACGTGATGATGACCGCGGTCAACGGGCTCGAGTTCGGTCGCATGTGGACCTGGGGCAACGACCCGGCCCGCGCCGGCGAATACCTCGCGGCCAGCCCGGGGAGGGGCTGCGACCTGCCGCAGGACCGGTTCGAGCCGATCCTGGTGGACGAGGCGGCGAAGCGCGGGGTGATCAGCCGCTTCGGCACATCTTTCATCGGGCTCGCGCAAGATGAGGACGGGGTCACCACCACGTTGCGCGACGACGTCACCGGCGCCGAGTTCACGGTGCGCTCGCGGTACGTGATCGGCGCCGACGGCGGGCAGAGTCCGGTGGCCGAGTCGATCGGGTTGCCGATGAGTGGCCAGCCGGGGATCGGGCCCGCTCTGAACGTACGATTTAATGCTGATTTATCAAAGTATTTTGCGGATCGGCCGGGGTCGATCTTCTGGATTCTCCAGCCGGGACGGGACGGCGCGCTCGGCAACGCGATGCTCCGCATGGTGCGGCCCTGGCACGAGTGGGTGATCGGCTTCGTGCATCTCGGCGAGAGCGCCTACGACCTCAGCCGCGAGCAGCTCACCGCCCAGGTCCGCGAGATCATCCAGGACGACGCGATCGACGTGGAGGTCACCGGCGCATACCCGTGGCGGATCAACCACGTGTGGGCCGAACGGTACAGCGCGGGCCGCGTCTTCTGCACCGGCGACGCCGTGCACCGGCACCCGCCGATGAACGGGCTGGGCGGCAACACCTGCATCCAGGACGCCTTCAACCTGGCCTGGAAGCTCGCCGCCGTGCTGCGCTGGGGCGCCGGGCCGGAGCTGCTGGAGAGCTACGACGCCGAGCGCCGCCCGATCGGCAAGGCGGTGGTCGACCGCGCGGTCGCGAGCTGGCGGCAGAACCCGGACGTGATCCGCTCGCTCGGCATCGACCCGAAGGCGTCCCCGAAGGAGCGCCTGGCCGAATTCGAACAGCTGCTGGCCGACTCGGATGTGGGCGAGGCCCGGCGGGCCGCTTTCGCGGCCGCGAAGCGGTCCAAGGATCTGAGCTATCACGCGCACGGCATGGAGATGAATCAGGTGTACGCGTCGAGCGCCGTCCTCGACGAGGGCGCGGCGCCGATCGCGTACGAGCGGGATCCGGTCCTCTACTACCAGCCGAGCAGCCGGCCCGGCGCCCGGGTGCCGCACTGCTGGGTCGGCTACCGGGGCCGTACGGTGTCCACACTCGACCTGTGCGAGCCGGAGCGCTTCACGCTGCTGACCAGGGCGCGCGGCGCGATCTGGCAGGAGGCCGCGGCGGACGCCGGCATCCCGCTCACGGTGCTGCGGATCGGTCCCGGCTGCGAGGTCGCCGACCTGTACGGCACGTGGGCCGAGATCGCGGAGATCGGCGAGACCGGGTGCCTGCTGGTGCGCCCGGACCAGCACGTGGCCTGGCGACGCGCCGACGCGCCGGCCGACCCGGCAGCCGACCTGCGCGCGGCGATCCGGGCCTGCCTGTCGCTGGATTAGGCGGAACGCGGAATGCCCGCCCCTCGGGGGCGGGCATTCTGTTAGCGGGCGCTAGCGGTACTGCTCGTCGATCCCGGCGACCGGGCGGCCGTCGGCCGAGAAGGCCCGGCGCGGCGCGGTGGCCTCGCCGTCGACCGGCTCCTCGTGCAGGCGCGGGTCGTCCGGGGCGGCCGCCGGCTTCTGCTGGGCCGGCTTCTGCTGGCCCGGCTTCTGCTGGGCGGGCTGGTCCTGCTGGCCTGTGACGGTCGCCGGCAACTGCGCCCCCGCGCCGGCCGGGTTGGCCGCGGCGACCGGGTTGGCCGGGCCGACCGGGTTGGCCGGAGTGGCCGGGTTGGCCGGCGCCTGGCCGAAGGTCGGCGCCGCCGCGGCCGGGACGATCGCGATGCCGCCCGCGGGCAGGCCCGAGGTGTCCGGCCCATCGCCGGTCCTGGGCAGCCCGTTCACCGGCAGCAGCCCGCCCAGCCCGCCGAGCAGCGGCATCCCGCCGTCGAAGGTCTCGGCCTGCCGCAGCGTCGGCTGCTGCATCGCGCCGGACATGTCGCCGCTGGGCAGCAGCCCGTCGAACAGCCCGCGGAACACCTGCATGTTGGCCACCGACGTCTGCGGCATGTTCAGGTTGCGCACCGGCAGCCCGTCGCTGAGCCGGCGCGGCGGGCCGACCACGTCGGCGGCCGGCAGGACCGCGTCGGGCCGCGCGTCCTCAGTGGACTCGCCGGGGAGCACCGGGTTGAGGTCGGGCGTGTTCTGCCCGGCCTTGAACTGGAGCACCGGCGTCGAGCCGACCGGCGTCGTGCCCATCGTGCTGTAGCGGAGCGGGTTCTCCACGTTGATCCCGTTGCTCTGGCCGAGGATTCGGGCGAGTTGCTCGTCCGCCTGCTGTTCGGCCGTTCCGGTTCCGGGCAGCAGGTCGGCCTGCGCGGGCCCGGCGACACCGAACAGGAACATCCCGCTCGCGACGACGGCACCGGCATACCAGAACTTGCGCACTGATCTCCTCCTGGCAATTCGGGATTGCGACAACTGTGCAAACTCGGACGAATAGCGTCGGAAGGGGCAACGAGCGGCCCCGCGAACGGGTTCCGGCTGGTTACGATCGCGAGCGTGGCACTCGAACCGGCAAAAGAGATCCCCCGCCGGTCACTGGTGTCCCGCCTGCGCGACCGCAACGGCGACGATCGGCCGCACTATCTGGTGTGTGGCGCCGACGCTCTGGTCTGGACCCTCGCCGAGGAACTGATCAGTTCCGGCCGCCGGTTGCGGCTCACCGTCATAGTCCCGCCCGACCTGCGGCCCGACGTGCCCGGATTCGAGGATCTCCAAGCCCGGGGCGTACGCGTCATCACCGCCGCGCGGCTCGACGAGCGCACCTTCCGCGACGCCGGTCTGGCCGGCGCCGCCGCGCTCGCGCTGGTCATGCCCGACGATATGATCAATTTGCATGCGGCGCTGTGCGCCCGCGCGGTCGAGGGCGATCTGCGGCTCGTGATCCGGATGTTCACCACCGGTCTCGCACAGGGTGTGCGCCGTCTGTTCACCGACTGCGCCGTGCTTTCCGACGCCGGCATGGCCGCGCCCGCCTTCGTCGCCTCCGCCCTCGGCGGCATCGCGCCCACCCATTTCCGGTATTCCGGCCGCACCCTCTACGTCGCCCGCCGCGGCGAGGTAGCCGAGAGCTCGGTGGTGCTGACCCTGACCGCCCCGGCCGGCGAGGCGCAGATCGCGGTGCTGCCGGCCGAACCCGACCCCGGCGAGCGGCTCGCGAGCGACCTGGTGCTGGCCGAGGCGGTGGGCCGCTCGGCCGGCGAGGACGCGACCACCCGCCGCCTGGCCCGCTCCGGGCGGCGGTCCCGCCGGCGGCTGTCGCTGCGCCGGGCGATGCGGGTGGGCATGACCCGCAAGCTGCTGATCCCGGTGCTCATCGCCGTGGTCGTCATGGTCGCCGCCGGGGCGATCCTGGCCGGGCGCACCGGCGTGCACGGCTTCTGGGAGTCGATCTACCTGACCCTGCTGACCGTGGTCGGCTCGTCCGATGTGGAGCCCGGCCGCAATCCGGTCGCGCAGGCCGCGCAGGTCGTGCTCACCGTCGCCGGCGTCGCGCTGATCCCGCTGATCACCGCGGCGATCGTCGACGGGGTGGTCAAGACCCGGCTGGCCCGCGACCGCGGCGAGGTCGTCGGCGTGCACGCCGACCACGTGGTGCTGGTCGGCCTCGGCAACGTCGGCACCCGGGTGCTGCGGCAGCTCAACGACCTCGGCATCGACGTGGTGGCGATCGACCGTACGCCCGAGGCGCGCGGCGCCCGGGTCGCCGACGAGCTCGGCGTCCCGCTGATCGTCGGCGACGCGTCCCGCGAGGAGATCCTGCGGGCCGCCTCGATCGACACCTGCCGGGCGCTGCTCGTGCTCTCCACCGACGACGCGGTCAACCTGCAGGCCGCGCTGCACGCCCGCGCCGCCCGCCCGGACATCCGGGTGGTGCTGCGGCTGTTCGACGACGACTTCGCCCGCCGGGTCGGCGACGCCTTCAACATCAACATCTCGCGCAGCGTCTCGCGGCTCTGCGCGCCGATCTTCGCGGCCGCGATGCTCGACCGCGAGGTGCTGGCGACGATCCCGGTCGACCGGCACGCGGTGCTCGTGGCGACGGTGCAGGTGCTGGCCGGGTCCGCATTGGACGGCGCGCCGCTGGCGAGCCTCAACCGGCCGCAGATCGCCCGCGTGATCAGCATGCGGGTGGCCGGCGAGGAGTGGGTCGACTGGTCACCCGACCCGCGGCGGGTGCTGGCGGGCGGCGACCAGGTCGTCGTGGTGGCCCGCCGGGGCGGCCTGCGCGTGCTGCTCGCGGAGGCGACCCCGGCCGAGCAGCAGCTAGACGCCGCCGGCCAGTGAGCTGACCTCGATGCCCAGCACGGCCTGCTCGTCGGGCTTACGGGACAGGATGTTGGTCAAGTAGGACTGCACCGCGGCGGCCATGCCGACGTCGCGGCCGGCCTTCTCGGACATCAGCCACTTGTGCTGGATGACCTGGGTGAAGATCTCCTGGGGCTCGAGCTTGCGGCGCATGCCCGCCGGCACCGCCCGCACCACCGGCTCGAAGACCTCGGTCAGCCAGCGGTGCGCGGCCTGCTGCTCGTCGGTGAGGTCGCTCTCCGCCCGGTACGTGTCCAGGTCGTTGAGCAGCTGACGGGCCTGGTTCTCCTCGGCGTCGAGGCCGGTCAGGCGCAGCAGGCGGCGGGTGTGATAGCCGGCGTCGACCACCTTCGGGCGTACGCGATAACCGCCGTCCACGGTGGACATCGCCACCTCGGCGACGTCGAAGCCGAGCTCGTTGAGCCGCCGGATCCGGCGCTCGATGTTGTGCCGCGCCTCCGTCCCGGCGATCTCCTGCTCGTAGGTGACCTCGTGCCACAGCCGCTCGTAGCGCGTCACGATGTCGTCGACCACCATCTCGGGGTCGATCGACTCGTGCAGCAGCTCGGCGGCCTGCAGGTCGAGGCACTCGCCGAAGATGTTGAGCCGCAGGATCTCGATGTCCTCGCTGCGCTGGCCCTCGGAGAGCTTCGGGTACAGGTTGCCGGTCTCGGCGTCCACCAGGTACGCCGCGAAGGCGCCCGCGTCCCGCCGGAACAGCGTGTTGGACAGCGAGCAGTCGCCCCACGAGAAGCCGGTCAGATGCATCCGGACGATCAACGCGACCAGCGCGTCGAGCAGCCGGTTGAGTGTCTCGGGGCGGAGCACGTGCGAGAAGAGCGCTCGGTACGGCAGTGAGAACTGCAGGTGCCGGGTGATCAGGATGGTCTCGAGCGGCTCGCCGTCGGCGTCGTGCCGGTCGGTGACGGTCGCCACCGCCTCGACAGCGGGGAAGTCGATCCGCTCGAGCGCGCGCAGGAGGTCGTACTCCTTTTCGGCGATCCGCTCGCGGGTCTCCTTCAGGGCGTAGACCGTCTCGTTGAGCTTGACGAACCGGACGATGTGCCGGGAGATGCCCTGCGGCAGGGCGACCAGGTGGTCGGCGGGCCACTCCTCGAGCGGGACGCCCCACGGCAGATCCAGCAACGCCGGGTCGATGAGGGCGGACGTGATGCGCACCGACTAAGTGTGCCCGTCCCGGTGGCGCGTCGCGGCCGCAGGTGGCTCGTTACACAGGTGCGAGAACGCCGGAATAGCACATATGTCCCCTGATATGACGTGAATGGCGGTTGAGGATGCGACGGAAGTCAGGCATCGCTCTCGGAGCGTGCGCGGCCCTGGTTCTGGCCGGGGTGGCGGGCGCTACGGCGTGGTCCTCCGGGAACGGGCCGGTGGGCACGTGGCATGAGGCGCCTGCTGTCACCCGTACGCAAGTAGCCGCTGAACAGGAACGACTGGCCGGCACACCCTCCTGGCCGGCGCCGCAGGCAGCCGCCGGCCAGGCAACCACCCCCTCCGCGACCGCCGGCCAGGCCGCCGTGACGCCGGGCCGGACCGAGAAGGGCCGCCAGCGGCCGCTCGAGTCGGGCGTCGCCACCGACGGCCGGCAGCGCGTCGGCGAGCTGCTCAGCGTCGACCGGCTGCTCGGATACCTCGGCCGGGGACCGCAGCGGGAGACCTTCCGCTACCCGGGCGCCTCCTACGTGAAGCTGCACTTCGGCAAGATGGCGATGCTGCCCGGCGACTACCTGACCGTCTCCAGCCCCGACGGCAAGGAGTCCTACCGGTACGACGCGCCGAAGCTGCTCGAGACCGGCACGGTCGACAAGTGGGCGATGTCGGTCACCGGCGACACCGCCGTCGTCGAGATGCACCGCACGGCCGACGTGCTGGGCCTCGGCGCGATGCTCGGCACGCTCGGCGTCGACGTCGACCGGGTGGCCCGCGGCTTCAGCCGTACCGAGCAGGCCCGCCAGCCCGAGGGGCAGCTCACCGCGCCCGGGCGCACCGGCCGCGAGGAGTCGGTCTGCGGCAGCGACACCTCGGCCGACGCGGTCTGCTACCGCTCGGCCGACCCGGTCGCCTACACCAAGTCCAAGGCGATCGCCCGGCTTCTGATCAACGGAACCGAGCTGTGCACCGGCTGGCGGGTCGGCGCCAACAACCGCATGCTCACCAACAACCACTGCTTCACCACGTCCAGCGAGGCCTACGACACCGAGGTCTGGTTCAACTACCAGTGCGCGAGCTGCGGCGGGTACGACGTCTTCCGGCCCACCAAGGTCTGGGGTGGGAAGGTCCTCTCCACCGACCACGTCTACGACTACACGCTGTTCAGCGTCGACAACTTCAACGCCGTGAAGAAGTTCGGCTACCTCCAGCTCGACACCACCCGCCCCGCCAAGAACCAGGAGCTCTACGTGCCGCAGCACCCGGCCGGCGAGCCCACCCGGATCGCCGGCTCGCTGGGCGAGCGGGCCGGCAACTGCTCCGTGGCGGACCCGAACTACACCGGGTACGCCGCGAGCTCCGACGTCGCGTACTACTGCGACACCGAGGGCGGGTCGTCGGGCTCGCCGGTGCTGTCCCGCGCCACCAACAAGGTCGTCGCCCTGCACCACTTCGGCGGCTGCCCCAACTCGGGGGTGCGTGCCGACCTGCTCGCCAGCAGGTTGCGGACGCTGCTCTAACTTTGAGGCGTGACCCAGACGCTCCCGCCGCCCGCACGCACCCGCCCGATGCTGGGCTGGTGGTTCGACATCGTGCTGGTCGCGGCGTTCGCCGGGCTCACCTTCGCGCTGGCCCAGGGCCACCTGCTGACGCTCGATCAGCGGGTGGCCGACTGGGCCTTCGCGCACCAGCCGGCGCCGGTCTACTGGACCGCGCGGGTCTTCAACTACCTGGGGCAGGGCGGCCAGGTGCTCATGCCGGTGGCGCTGATCCTGACCGGCATCCTGGCCTATCGCACCCGGTCGTGGCGGGCGGTGCTGCCGTTCGCGGCGGCGTTCGTGCTGACCTACATCACGATCGGCCCGCTCAAGATCTGGGCTGATCGGGCCGCGCCGCGCTTCGACGGGCCCGACGCCGTGGTGATGTTCAACCCCTACGCGTCCGGCGTCGAGGCGATGAGCTATCCCTCGGGGCACATGGGCAACTCGCTCGCGTGGTACGCGGTGATCGCGATACTTGTCGCTTTTATCCTGCGACGACCGCTTGTGCAGTGGGAGTTCTGGGCAATTCGGGTCGTTCCGGTGGTGATCCTCTTCTGCACCACTGTCTACACCGGATTCCACTGGCTGACCGACTCGATCGCCGGGGTGCTTCTGGGCCTCGTCCTGGCGCGCCTTATCTACCGCTTCATACCCAGATTCCTGCCCGCATCACGCGCTTGACCTGCAGGTCGGCGTCGAGCACCACCAGATCGGCCCGCAGGCCCGCCTCCAGGGCGCCCACCTCGTCGTCGAGACCCAGCGCCCGGGCCGGAGTGGTCGAGGCCATCGCGGCGGCGTCCTCGAGCGGGATCCCGGCGGCGACCGTGTTGCGCAGCGCCGCGTCCATGGTCAGCGTGCTGCCGGCGATCGAGCCGTTGCGGGCCAGCCGGGCCACCCGGTCGGCCACGATGACCTCCTGGCCGCCCAGGTCGTAGGTGCCGTCCGGCATGCCGGTGGCGTCCATGGCGTCGGTGATCAGGGCGGCGCGGTCCGGGCCGGCGCTCCGGGCGGCGAAGGCCAGCATGCCGGGGTGCAGGTGGATGTTGTCCGCGATCAGCTCGCACACCGCGATCGAGTCGAGCAGCCCGATCACCGGTCCCGGCTCGCGGTGGTGCGGCGGACGCATGCCGTTGAACAGGTGGGTGCCGACGGTCGCGCCCGCGGCAATGCCGGCTTCGGTTTCCGCGTACGTCGCATCGGTGTGTCCCACGGCCGCCAGCACCCCGTGCTCCCGCAGGAAGGCGATCGCTTCGGTGGCGCCGGGCAGTTCGGGGGCGATGGTCACCATGCGTACGGCCCGGGACTCGCCCACCTTGATCAGCTCGGTGAGCTCAGCCACGGACGGGTCGCGGAGGAACTCGGGGTTCTGCGCGCCGCAGCGGGCTCCCGACAGATACGGGCCCTCGTAGTGCACGCCCGCGAGCGTCCGGTCCTCGATCAGCGGGAGGTACTCGCGGGTGGCGTCGCGCATCAGCTCGAAGGGCGAGCTGACCAGGCTGGCGAGCATCGTGGTGGTGCCGTGTCCGAGGTGGAACGCGGCCGCGGCCCGGGCCTCGGCGGCGTCGCCGGTGGTGAACGTGTGCCCGCCGCCGCCGTGGCAGTGCAGGTCGACGAAGCCGGGCACGATGATGTCGTCGCCGGCCCGGTTGCCCGCCGCCACGTCGATGATCGTGGGGCCGTCGATCTCGACGTGGCCGGGGACGACCGCGCCGGGACGGACGATGCGGCCGCTGATGCGGGTCACTTGCTCTGCTCCAGGTGGTCGAGGGCCAGGAGGGCAGCGCCCTTGCAGCCGGCGGTGTCGCCGAGGGCCGCTTTGACGATCTTGGGCATGCGGTGGAAGGTCAGCCGCTTCTCCATCTCTTTCTTGAGGGGGAGAAGGAGGGTGTCGCCGGCCTCTGCCAGGCCGCCGCCGAGAACGAGGACGCTCACGTCGAACAAGGCCTGTGCGGTGATCAGCCCGTCGGCGAGGGCCTCGATGGCCTCGTGCCAGACGCGCCTTGCGACTTTGTCGGTTTTTATGCTGGTGACGACGTCAAACGCCGTTACATCGTTTTTGCCGGACAACTCGGCGTAACGGGCACCGATCGCCCGGGCGGAGGCGATGGCCTCCAGGCAGCCGCGGGCGCCGCACGGGCAGGGGGTGCCGCCGGGGCGGACGACAATGTGGCCGAGCTCGCCGGCCGCGCCGTGGGCACCGTTGTAGCCGGCGCCGTTCACGACGAGAGCGGCGGCGATGCCGGTGCCGATCGCGGCGAACAGCACGTGGCGCTCGCCCTTGCCGGCGCCCAGGCGGGCTTCGGCGATGCCACCGACGCGTACGTCATGGCCCAGCGTCGCGGGCAGGCCGACGCGCTCCTCGAGCTTGGCCTTGATCGGCACGTCCCGGAAGCCGACGTTGGACGACCAGACCGCGACGCCGTTCTCCTCGTCGACGACGCCCGGGACCGCGATGCCCACCGCCACCGGCTCGAGGCCGTCCGCGCGGGCCTTGCCGGCCAGGCCGGCCGCGATCTGGAGGATGTTCTCGGTGACCGCCTCGGGGCCGCGGGCGGCCAGGGTGGGATGCCGCTCCTCGTGGTGAACCGCTCCGTCCGGGCGGACCAGCGCGCACTTCATTCCCGTGCCGCCGACGTCGAGGGCAACGACGACGTGGTTGCTCACCCGAGCACTACCGACCGGGTCAGGTGGCGCGGGCTGTCGGGGTCGAGGCCCTGGCTGGTCGCGAGCAGCACCGCCACCCGCTGGGCCAGCACCAGGTCAGCCATCGGGTCGAGCGGGGCCCGGCCGCCGCACCAGCGGCCCAGCGCGGCGTACCCACCGTGGTAGCGGCTGTGCACGAACGAGGCGCCGGTCGCCTCCACGTCGTCGGCCAGCCCCACCGGGACGTCGCCGAAGGCCCACACCACGCGGCGCGGCCCGGCGATCGAGATGGGCCCGTGCCGGTAGTCCATGGCCGGGTACGCCTCGGCCCAGTAGGAGGCGGCCTCGCGGCACTTGAGCGCCGCCTCGTGGGCGAGGCCGACCGTCCAGCCGCGGCCCAGGAAAGTGATCTGCTCGGCCAGCGCCGGGTGCACCGGCAGCGGCAGGCGCACCGCGACCTCGGCGTCCGCGGCCACCGGGTCGATCTCCTCGCCGAGGTGGGCGCGCAGCAGCGCGAGGGCGCTGGTGGCGAAGCGGGTCTGCACCACCGACTCCTCGTCGGCGAAGTCGAGCACGATCGCGTCGGTGGCCCTGGCCGCCGCCGGTTGTGCCGAGTCGGCGGTCAGCACTGTCGTCGGGGTGCCGCCGGCGGCGTCGAGCAGCTCGACGATCTCGGTGGTGGTGCCGGAGCGGGTGATCGCCACGATCCGGTCGTAGCGCCGGCCGTGCGGGAACTCGGAGGCCTGGAACGCGTCGGTCTCGCCCTCGCCGGCGCGTTCGCGCAAGGACGCGTACGCCATCGCCATGAACCACGACGTGCCGCAACCGACCACCGCGACCCGCTCGCCGCGGGCCGGAAGGCCCCGGGAGTCCGCCAGTTTCGCGGCGAGACGCCAGCAGTCCGGCTGGCTCGCGATCTCCGCCTTGACGTGCGTCATGGGCCACCCTTCACACCGTCGCGGATGCGCATAAGCGCTCGGTTCCCCGCTTTTTCGAGCGCCATTCTGCGCGGAACGGACGCACCGACGCAACCGTCAGTCGCCGACCGCGCAGCGCGGAGCTTTGCTTCCCGGCCTTTCGCGCACTAATGTGCACACACTTATCACAGAACGTGCATCGGAGTGTGTTGGTGGACCGGTACGCGCGGTGGAATGCCCTGCTCGAGCTACTCGCCGAGAACGGCCGGGTCAGCGTCGAGGACGCGTCCGAGCGCCTCGACGTGTCGCAGGCCACCATCAGACGCGACTTCGACCAGCTCGCCCAACAGCAAATGATCACCCGAACCCGCGGCGGCGCCGTCGCCAACGGCGTCTCGTACGACCTGCCGCTGCGCTACAAGAGCGCCAAGCACAGCGCCGAGAAGCAGCGGATCGGCGAGGCCGCGGCCGGCCTGGTCACCCCCGGCACGGTGGTCGGCCTCAACGGCGGGACGACGGTCACCGAGGTGGCGCGGGCGCTGGCGGTCCGGCCGGACCTCAACGCGGGCGGCGAGGGCAGCCAGCTCACGGTGGTCACCAACGCCCTGAACATCGCGAACGAGCTGCTGGTCCGCTCCCGCATGAAGATCGTGGTCGCCGGCGGCGTGGTCCGCCCGCAGTCCTTCGAGGTCGTGGGCCCGCTGGGCGGCGCCCTCCTGAAGGAGGTGACCCTCGACATCGTCCTGCTGGGCGTCGACGCCCTGGACGTCGAGCTGGGCGCCGCGTCCCACCACGAGGGCGAGGCGGCGATGAACAGCTTGATGGTCGCCCGCGCGAAACGAGTCGTCGTGATCGCCGACTCCTCGAAGCTGGGCGGGCACGCCTTCGCCCGAATCTGCCCCATCACGAAGGTCGAAACCCTGGTCACCGACTCGGGCGCCCCGCCGGCGACGGTCGCCGCCTTCCGCGAGGCCGGCGTCCACGTCATCACCGCGTAATCGATCGATCATCATAGGTATTGCCACCGGGTCCTAGCATCCGGAACGCGGGCAACGAACCCGACGGTGATGGGGCGGAAGCGAGGCGCGGCATGGTGGACGGTCCCGGGTTTCACGCGGATGTCGGCGTCCTGCAGGGCGCGGCCGACGGTGTCACGCACAGCGTCGCCGACCAGCACGGCGCCGCACTTGATCAGGTGGACCGCACCTCCGGGACGTACGGGCACGATGGCCTGCACCATGCCATGGAGAACTTCTGCGACCGGTGGAGCGACGGACTCGACCTTCTGCTCAAGGACGCCGAGGCGATCGGCGAGCTGCTCGGAGCCGTCGCCGGCGCCTACCGCGACGCGGACTCCGCGTCGGCGGGGCGGCTGACCACCGATCCCGCGGAGCGGGTCGTCGATGACTGAGCTCGGTCAGACCCACGACCCGAGAGCGCTGGTCCCGGGTGATCCGGCCGTGGTCCGGGACAACGCAACGGTCCTGCGGGTCCGGGCCGGCCACGCCGAGAAGGCCGGCGACGGTCTGGTCGACATCGACACCGGCGCGTGGACCGGAAGAGCGGCCGAGGCCTTCCGCGACAAGTTCGATTACGAGCCCAACAAGTGGTACGCGGCCGCCAACTCCCTCGCCACCGCGGTGGACGCTCTCGCTACATACGCCGGGACGCTCGAGTGGGCACAGCGCCAGGCCGGCGAGGCGATCCGGCTCTGGGATGACGCCGAGGCCGAGTCGTGGCGGGCGCGTAACGCCTACGAGAAGGCCGTTGCGGGCGCGCAGCCCGGGCAGACCGTCGTGCCCTTCGTGGACACCGGCGACACCGGGCGGCAGTCCGCGCGGGACATCCTGCATATGGCCCGCGGCCAGGTCGGGAGCGCGGGGGATGCGGCGGCGCGCTTTCTCGGCCAGGAGGCGGACGCCGCGCCCGAGAAGTCGAGCTGGCTCGGCCGGGTGGGCGGACTCGCGAAGGACATGGGCGCGCATCTCGTCAACGGCCTGGCGTCCTTCGGCAACGCGATGGTCCATCACCCGGGCGAGACCGCCGCGATGGTCGGTGGCATCGCGCTCACCGCGATCAGTGCCACCGGCGAGGGCGCCGGGTTCGCGCTCGACGCGACCGGGGTGGGCGCGGTGGCCGGAGTCCCGCTCAACGTGGTCTCCGCGGCCGGCATCGTGGCCGGGACCAGCATGGCCGGCGTCGCCTCCACGTCACTCATGCAGCACGCGGCCGGCGACGACGCGGTCTCACCGCTCAACGGCAGCTCGCCGGCCCGGTCGGTGCCGTCCAAGACCGATCGGATGAAGGAGCACCTCACCGACCGGGATCTCGACGCGGCTCGTCGAGAGTTGAACGGCGAGGTCGTGGCCAGGAAGCCCACCGGCCAACCATGGGATCACGTGGACGAGGTGCGCAATGCTCAGCGAGGACTGGTGCGGCGGATCGGCCAGCTGAACCGGCTGCTCGCCAACCCCGGCACCTCGACGGCCGACCGGGCCGCGTACGAGTCGGAGTTGTCGGAGGCCAGCCGCTTGCTCGATCATTCTGAGCAGTTCGTTCCACGAGTCGGAGGCTGAGGTGGACCACAGGTCGCTCGAGGAGATCGAGGAAAGCTACTGGGGTGATCCGCCGGAAGACTCGACTCGGCTGATCAGAACCGTGCATGAGCTGCGGCATCGACCGGTCGGGACGCTGAGCGTGGAGGACCTGCGGTTGCTCGTGAGCCAGGACGTCGGGCGCGACGTCGTGGTACCGCTCGCACTGGAGGTGGTGGAGCGGGAACCGCTTGCCGAGGGTGATTTCTATCCGGGAGATCTGCTGTCTGCCCTTCTGGTGCGGGTGCCGGCCGAATACTGGCTTGCACATCCCGGTCAGACGGCGCGATTGCGGGCGATTGAAGCCGGTGACGAAGGGCTGGACGCCGAGCTGGAAGCGTTTCGGGGTGCCGGATATTGACGGTGGTGCCTAGAGTCTCGCGGCATGGATGCCGTTCTCGAGATAGCCGGCCTGCGGAAAACCTACCGCGGCCGGAAAGGCGTGCGCCGCGCCCTTGATGGGTTCGACATGGTGGTCGGGGCGGGGCAGGTGCATGGGTTCCTCGGGCCGAACGGGTCGGGCAAGACGACCACGCTGCGTACGCTTCTCGGGCTGATCCGGCCCAACGGTGGCCGTATGACGCTGCTCGGGCAAGAGGTGCCGAAGCGCCTGCCGGCCGTCGTGGGACGGGTCGGGGCGATCGTGGAGAGCCCGCAGTTCTTCGGGAACTTCAGTGCGCAGGACACGCTCTCGCTGCTGGCGGACGCGGGCGGCCTCAAGAAGCAGCGGGTCACCGCCGTCCTGGAGCTGGTCGGGCTGCGCGACCGGGCCAAGGAGCGGGTGCGCACGTACTCGCTCGGCATGAAGCAGCGGCTCGCCGTCGCGTCGGCGCTGCTCAAGGAGCCGGCGCTGCTGATTCTGGACGAGCCCGCCAACGGCCTGGACCCGGGCGGCATCCGGGAGATGCGCACGCTGATGCGCAACCTCGCCGAGTCAGGCATGACGGTGCTGCTGTCCAGCCACATCCTCGGTGAGATCCAGCTGATCTGCGACCACGTCACGATCATCTCGGCGGGCAAGCGAGTCGCGGCCGGGTCGGTCGCCGAGGTGCTCGCCCGGCATTCCTCGGCGTCCGTGAGGGTGCGGCTCGAGCCGGGGGTGGACCTGCTGGGGGCGGCCGCGATCCTGCGCACCAACGGGGCCGACGTGACGCTCGAGAGCGATCACTTCGTGGTCGGCAACGCCGGCAACCCAGCGCAGGTCACCCGGATCCTCGCCGAGAAGCAGATCTACGTCAGTGAGCTCACGCCGATCTCGGCGGACCTGGAGAGCGTCTTCCTCGAGATCACCGGCACCGCCCCGGTCGAGGGCGAGAACCGCCAGGTCGATCAGGTAGCGGCGCAGAACGGGTGGGGACAGTGAGCCTTTACAAAGCGGAGACGCGCCGGCTGGTCAAGCGCCGGTTCACCAAGCTGTTCGTGTTCTGCGGCCTGCTGGTGCTGGCGGCGGTGGCGGCCGGCGTGTTCCTCACCAACCACAAGGCCAGCCCGGAGATCATCGCGCGGGCCACGGCGGAGGCGCAGGAGAACTACCAGCGGTCGGTGGTGGAGACCGACCGGATCATCCAGGAGTGCCAGGCGGCGCAGGGCACGGCGCAGGCGACGAACTTCCCGCCGAACTGCGAGATCACGCCGCCGCAGCAGTCCGATTTCGATCCCCGGTGGTACATGCCGCCGACCTTCGACTTCCGGGAGAGCTTCCCGGAGATGATCACCACGTTCGCGGCGGTGCTCGCCCTGGTCGCGTACATCGTGGGCGCTTCCTTCGTGGGGGCCGAGTGGAGCAGCGGCGGCATGATGAACCTGCTGCTCTGGCGCCCGCGCCGGATGCAGGTGCTCGGCACGAAGCTGGCCGTGCTGCTGGCCGGCATGACCGGGCTGACCGTGGTGGTCGGCGCGCTCTGGACGGCCGGCTTCTATCTCATCGCGCAGACGCGTGGCAGCGTCGACAGCATGACCGCCGGCGCGTGGCAGTCGTTCGGGTTGATGGAGCTGCGGGCGCTGGTGCTGGTGCTGCTGGCCGGTGCGCTCGGGTTCGGCCTGGCCTCGATCGGCCGGCACACGGCGACCGCGCTGGGCGTGGCGATCGGCGTCATCGTGGTGCTGCAGTTCGGCCTGCTGGCGGTGCTCGGCATGGCGAACGTCAAATTCCCCGAGGTCTACCTGGCGCCGTTCTGGATCTACGCCTGGCTGAACAAGGAGTACGTGTCCCAGGACTACACCTCCTGCGATGTCTCGCCGAGCGGCGGCTGCCTGCCGGAAACCCTGACCATCACCTGGCAGTTGGCGGGCGGCGCGATGGCGGTGTTGTTCGCGCTCATCGTGGGTGGCGCTATGTGGACAATGCGTAAGCGGGACATAACGTGAGGTAGCGTCGGGCTGCCCGTGCGCGGGGATCGCCGGCGATTTATGCTGCTGGCGGCCCCTCGCCCTCGTTTTTGGAGCACCATGCAGCCCGCCGCCGCGGACCCCCCAGCCGACCGACCCGCCGCCACCGAGGAGAAACCCGCCCTCACCGACCGCGAGCGCGAGATCCTCGCCTTCGAGGCCCGCTGGTGGAAACACGCCGGCGCCAAGGAGCAGGCGATCCGCGACACCTTCGCGCTGTCCTCGACCCGCTATTACCAGCTGCTCAACGCCCTGCTCGACAAGCCCGAGGCCACCGAGCACGATCCGGTTCTCGTCGGCCGCCTGCGGCGCCTCCGAGCAACAAGGGCACGCACGCGCCGTCGCTAGGGCTGATGTTCTTTCGCGTACGCCGAGAGCCAGGCGACCTGCGCCGGGTCGAGAGATGGGCGTACGCGTTCGCGGGCGGTCGCCACGTTGGCGGCCGTCACGGTTGTCGCCTCGAGTGAGTCGCGCATCGCGGCCAGCGCCGACTCGCGGATCAACGCCGCGCAGTCGGCCGCCGAGAAGCCGTCGAGGTCGGCGCCGAGCGCGTCCATGTCGACCGACTCGTCGAGCGGCACGTTCTTCGCCGACGCGCGCAGGATCGCCGCCCGCGCCGGACCGTCCGGCGGTGGGACGTAGACGAGGCGCTCGAGCCGGCCGGGCCGCAGCAGCGCCGGGTCGATCAGGTCGGGCCGGTTCGTGGCGCCGACGACCACGACGTTGCGCAGGTCCTCCACCCCGTCGAGCTCGGTGAGCAGCGCCGCCACCACCCGGTCGGTGGTGCCGCCGTCGGTGGCCTGGCCGCGGGTGGGCGCGAGCGCGTCCACCTCGTCGAGGAAGACCAGCGTCGGCGCGGCCTCGCGGGCCCGGCGGAAGAGCTCGCGTACGGCCCGCTCGCTGTCGCCGACCCACTTGCTGAGCAGCTCGGCGCCCTTGACCGAGAGCACGTTGGCCTTGCCGGTGCCGGCGATCGCCTTGACCAGGTACGTCTTGCCGCAGCCGGGCGGGCCGTAGAGCAGCACGCCGCGTGGCGGGGAGACGCCGAGCCGGGCGAACGTGTCGGGGTAGGTGAGCGGCCACAGCACCGACTCGGTGAGCACCTGCTTGACGTCCTCGAGATCGCCGACGTCGTCCAGGGTCACGGCGGCGACCTCGAGCGTGGAGTCGGCCATCGAGGTGGGCCGCACGACGTCGAGCGCGGCGTCGAAGTCGGCCATGGTCACGGTTGGCGACTCGGCGTCCTTCTGCCGCAGGGCGGCGCGGACGCCGGCCTCGCGGGCGAGGGCGCCGAGGTCGGCCGCGACGAATCCGGGCGTACGGCCGGAGACCTCGTCCAGCCGCACGTCCTCGGCGAGCGGCATGCCCCGGGTGAGCACGCCGAGCTGCTCGCGGCGCATGGCCGCATCCGGAAGGGGCACGGCCAGCTGGACGGCGAGCAGGTCGGGCGCGCGCAGCGACGGGTCGACCGACTCGGGCCGGCTGGTCGTGCAGACCACCGCGACCCCGGCCCGCACGGTCTCCTCGAGCATCTGGTGGAAGACGGTGGAGAGGGGCCCCGGATCCTCGCGCGGAGCGAGCGCCTCGACGTCGGCGAACAACAACACCGCGGGCCCGCTGCCACGGGCGTCGCGGGCGAGGGCCCGCAGCTGCTCGGCGGCGGCCGAGTTGGTGAGGGCCGCCAGCGACGGCGCCCAGGCCGGCACCACGCGCGCCCCGACCTTGGCGGCGACCGCGCGGACCAGTGCCGACTTGCCCGAGCCGGACGGCCCCGAGATCAGCACGCCGAGCGACACCTTGGTGCCGAGCCGGGCCAGCACCTCGCCGTGGTGGAAGCCGAGGTCGAGCAGCTCCTCCAGCTCCTTGGCCTGGGCGCGCAGGCCGGGCAGGTCGTCGAGGCTGGGCGGCGGCACCTCGGGGTCGGTGGCGGCCGGCGCGCTCGCACGGACGGCCGGGGTGGCAGCGGTGCCGCCGGTGGTGTGGTAGCCGTCGGTCCAGCCGACCACGGTGTCCATGGTGACCAGCACGGCGTCGGTGTCGTCGACGGCCGCGACCGTGAGCAGGGCGCTCGTCCAGCCGTAGCCGACCCGGTTGGCGAGGCTGCGCCGGGCCGCCTCGACCAGCGAGCGGTTGCCGGCGTCGGGCAGCACGTCCTGCGGGAGCAAGGAGACGTCGTCGCCGGCGCTGACCACCTTGCCGAGCAGGGCGAGGCGCAGCATCTCGGGGGAGACCACGGCGACGATCTCGGGCGGGCCGGTGAGCGTGACCCGGCGGGCCTCGACCACCGGCAGCGGCGCGATCGTGACCTGCCCGCCGTCGCGCATGCCGAGGTTGCCGATCGTGAGGTCGTCGGCGTAGAGCAGCGCCCGGCTGGCACCGGCCTCGGCGCGCGCGGCCACTCCTGCGGTCGTCCGGCTGCCGGCCAGCCGTACGGGATCACCGGGGTTGATCGCGAGAGCGGCCATCACCTCGGGGTGGAGCCGCACGATGCCGCGACGGGCGTCCAGAGCCGCAGGCCGAAGGGTCACGGTCAGAGTCAGTTCATCGGCCACGGATAACAAACTAGCGCTCACAGCCGAGGCTCAGATCGGGGCGGATAGCTTTGGCGCATGTCACTGTCGAGCCGGCTGCGCAAGGCGCTGCCAAGGCCCACCAAGCGCCGCGTGATCGCGGGCTCGGTAGTTGTCGTGCTGGTCGCCGGGCTCGTCGGGTGGGCGGTCTGGCCCGACACCCCGGGGTGGAAGGCCACCGACCAGCAGGTCACCGTGCGCACCGGGCCGGCCGACGCCGAGAGCGTCACGCTCGACACCCGCTTCTACCTGCCGCGCGATCGCGACGGCAAGGTCCCGGCGGTGCTGCTCGCGCACGGCTTCGGCGGCACGAAGGACTCGGTGAGCGACGACGCCGAGTCGCTGGCCGAGCGCGGCTACGCGGTGCTGACCTGGACGGCGCAGGGCTTCGGCCGCAGCGGCGGGCAGATTCACCTGGACAGCCCGGACTACGAGGTCAAGGACGCCCAGCGGCTGCTCGACTGGCTGGCGGCCCGGCCCGAGGTGCGGCTCGATGCGACCGGCGACCCGCGGGTGGGCGTGGTCGGCGGCTCCTACGGCGGCGGCCTGGCCCTGCTGCTGGCCGGCCAGGATCCGCGGGTCGACGCGATCGTCCCGCAGATCACGTGGAACGACCTGACCAAGGTCTTCCTGCCGCAGTCCGCCGGCACCTCCGCGACCGGCGTGTTCAAGAAGGGCTGGGCCGGCCTTTATTTCGGGAACGGCGCGGCGGTCGGCCAGAGCGCGGTCGGCGAGGCCGCGAGCAACGAGGCGGGCGGCGACAGCGGCGTTCCCGGGGCGGGCGCGCTCGACCCCGCGTGCGGGCGGTTCGCGGCCGACGTCTGCAAGGCCTATCTGCAGCTGGCCACGGCCGGCGAGCCCGACGCGGCGACTCTCGCGCTGCTGCGCAAGTCGAGCCCGGCCAGTGTGCTCGACAAGATCAAGGCGCCGACGCTGCTGATCCAGGGCGAGGTCGACACGCTGTTCCCGCTCTCCGAGGGCGACGCGAACGCGCGGGGCATCGCGGCCACCGGCACGCCCGTGCGGGTTGCCTGGTTCACCGGCGGCCACGACGGCGGCGCCGGGCCGCAGAGCGACCAGGACAGGCTGAAATACCTCACCGTCCAGTGGCTCGACCACTACGTGAAGGGCGACGGTGACGCCCCGGAGAACAGCTTCACCTACTCGCGGGTGGCCGGCTTCAGCGCCCTCGACCGGGGGCTGGTGACGAACGGGTACTCGACGAAGTCGTACCCGGGAATGAGCGGAACCGGAAGCACCCGGGTCTCCCTCGCGGGATCGGCGCAGCCGATCGCCAACCCGCCCAATGGCAACCCCGCCGCCCTCTCCTCGCTGCCCGGCGCCGGCGGACGGCTCAGCGAGCTGCTCGGCGGCATCGCGGGTGACATCCCGGGCCAGTTCGCGACGTTCCAGTCCACGCCGGTGACCAGCGCGATCGAGGTCGCGGGCTCGCCTTCGGTGCGGCTGCGCGCGGCCTCGCCGACCGGGGAGGCGACGCTGTTCGTCAAGCTCTACGACGTCGACGAGTCGGGCACCGAGACGCTCAGCGCCGGCCTGGTCGCGCCGGTGCGGCTGACCGGCCTGCCGGCCTCGATCGAGCAGGCGAGCGAGGTGACGGTCACGCTGCCGGCGATCGTGCGGCGGATCGACGCGGGCCATACCGTACGGGTCGTGGTCGCCACCAGTGACCAGGCGTTCCTGACCCCGGCGCAGCCGGCCGTCTACACCGTGCAGGTCGGTGGCGAGATCACGCTGCCGACCGTGGTTGGCACCCCGATCGCCAACCCGCAGACGATCTGGCGCTACGTGCTCGCCGGCCTGGTCGTGGCGATCGTGCTGGGCCTCGCGGTGGTGCTGCTCGTGCGCCGCCGGCTGCGGCGCCGCCGGCACGACGAGGTGATCGACGAGTACGCCGACACGCCGCTGGTCGTGCGCGATCTGCGCAAGGCGTACGGGGACGGGTTCGTCGCCGTCGAGGAGATCAGCTTCACCGTGCGGCGTGGTCAGGTCGTCGGGCTGCTCGGCCCGAACGGCGCCGGCAAGACCACCACGCTGCGGGTGCTGATGGGCCTGACCATGCCGACCGGCGGCGACGCGCTGGTCTTCGGCCACCGGCTCACGCCGGGCGCGCCGATCCTGTCGCGGGTGGGCGCGCTGGTCGAGGGGCCCGGCTTCCTGCCGCACCTGTCCGGCTACGACAACCTCAAGGCGTACTGGCAGGCGACCGGCCGGCCGGAGGAGGACGCGCACTTCGAGGAGGCGCTCGAGATCGCCGGCCTCGGCGACTCGGTGCACCGCAAGACCCGCAAGTACAGCCACGGCATGCGGCAGCGGCTCGCCATCGCCCAGGCCATGCTGGGCCTGCCCGAGCTGCTGGTGCTCGACGAGCCGACCGACGGGCTGGATCCGCCGCAGATCGCCGAGATGCGCCGCGTCCTGAAGCGGTACGCGACCGACGGCCGGGCCGTGCTGGTCTCCAGCCACCTGCTGGCCGAGGTCGAGCAGACCTGCACGCATGCCGTGGTGGTCAACAAGGGGCGGATCGTGGCGTCGGGACCGGTCGACGAGATCGTCGGCGAGTCCCCGTCGGTGCTGCTCGACGTCTCCGACGTGCCGGCGGCGTCGCGGGTGCTCGAGGACCTCGGCGTGCGCTCGGTGACGCCGGACGGACCGAACGGGCTGATCGTGGACATGAACGGCACGCCTCGCGCCGAGGTGGTGGCGTCGCTGGTGCGGGCTGGGGTCGACGTCGACCGGGTGGTGCCGCGGCGCCGGCTCGAGGACGCCTTCCTGGCCCTGGTCGGCGACAACTCGCGGGGAAGTGGGGACCGATGAGCGCGGTAGAGGGCAGGCCTTCAGTCCGTTCAAGGGCGGCGGGCGGGGCGGTTGGATGGAGGTCGTCGGCGACTCTGCCGCTGTGGGCCGAGGTGCGTCGGCAGGCCACGCGCAGGCGTACGCAAATGGCCCTGGGTTTCATGGTCTTGCTTCCGGTCATCATCCTGGTCGCCTTCGAGTTCGGCGGGGGCAACGGCGGAGACGACGACAACGGGGGCGGCGCGTTCGGCAGCCTGGTCGACCTGGCCACCTCGGGCGGGCTCAACTTCGCGCTGTTCTGCCTGGCGGTCTCGGCCGGGTTCCTGCTGGTCGTGGTGGTGGCGCTGTTCTGCGGCGACCCGATCGCCAGCGAGGCCAGCTGGGGCAGCCTGCGCTACCTGCTGGCGATCCCGGTGCCGCGGGCCCGGCTGCTCGCGGTCAAGCTGGTGGTCGCGCTGGGATATTCGCTGCTCGCGCTGCTGACGCTCACCGCGACCGCCCTGCTGATCGGCACGCTGAGGTACGGCTGGCACCCGCTCGGCAGCACGGTGGCCGCCGCCATCCCGCCCGGTCAGGGGCTGCTGCGCCTGCTCGGCGTCGTCGCCTACCTCGCGGTGATCCTGATGGTCGTGGCCGGGCTCGCGTTCCTGCTGTCGGTGTCGACCGACGCGGCGCTGGGCGCGGTGGGCGGCGCGGTGCTGCTCTGGATCCTCTCCAGCATCCTCGACCAGATCACCGCGCTGGGCAGCATCCGGGTCGGCCTGCCCACCCACTACAGCGACGCCTGGCTCGGCCTGCTCTCCACGCCGCCGCAGGTGGACGACCTGGTCAAGGGAACGATCGCGGCGGTCTGCTACGCGACGCTCTTCTGGTCGGTGGCGTTCTGGCGCTTCACGCGGAAGGACATCACGTCTTAGGTTTCTATACGTAGACTCCATGCATACGTATATGTAGTATGTATGCATGATTACCGTGTCCGGGCTGCGGAAGTCGTTCGGCAGCCTCACCGTCCTCGACGGCATCGATTTCCACGTGCCCGCCGGCACCGTCTACGCCCTGCTCGGGCCCAACGGCGCCGGCAAGACCACCATGGTCGAGATCCTCACCACGCTGATCGCGCCGGACGCCGGCGAGGTCACCATCGACGGTCACGACCTGCGCCGCAGCCCCGGCAGGATCCGCCAGATCTTCGGCGTCACCGGCCAGTTCTCGGCCGTCGACAGCATCCTGTCCGGCCGGGAAAATCTGCGGCTCATCACCGACCTGCGGCACCTGGGCGCCCGCGCCGGCCGGGCCAAGGCCGACGAGCTGCTCGAGCGCTTCGACCTGACCGAGGCGGCCGACCGCTCGGTGATGACCTGGTCGGGCGGCATGAAAAGGCGGCTCGACCTGGCGATGACCCTGATCGGCGACCCCAAGCTGATCTTCCTGGACGAGCCGACCACCGGCCTCGACCCGCGCGGCCGCCGCGCGATCTGGGAGATCGTCCGCGACCTGGTGGCGAACGACGGCGTGACCGTCTTCCTGACCACGCAGTACCTGGACGAGGCCGATCGGCTCGCCGACACCGTCGCCCTGCTCGATCACGGCCGGCTGGTCGCCTCGGGCTCCGCCGAGGAGCTCAAGAGCTCGGTGGGCGCCGACTCCACGCTCGACGACGTCTTCTTCACGCTGACCGGGGGGATCCGATGACCAGCTCGTATGTGCTCGCCGACTCGGGCACGATGATCCGCCGGGACATGAGACGCATGGTCCGGTTCCCGATCATGACCATCAGCGGCATCAGCTTCCCGCTGCTGATGATGCTGCTGTTCGTGTACGTCTTCGGCACCGCGATCAGCGGCGGCGCCGGCCGCGGCACGTACGTGAACTACGTCGCCCCGGCCATCCTGATCATGACGATCGGCGGGGGTGGCTCGGCCACCGCGATCAACATCAACACCGACATGAGCGAGGGCGTCATCGCCCGGTTGCGCACGATGGCCATCTCCCGCTTCGCGGTGCTTTCCGGCCAGGTGGGCGGCAGCATCATCCGTACGGCGATCAGCCTGATCCTGGTCGTCGGGGTTGCCTATCTGATCGGTTTCCGCCCGGAGGCGAGCGGCCTCGACTGGCTCGCCGTGGCCGGCCTGCTCGCCCTGGTCACCTTCGCGGTGAGCTGGATGACCGCGGCGTTCGGCATGGTCGCCAAGACCCAGGCCGGCGCCAACTCGCTGTCCCTGCTGTTCACCTTCGGCCCGTTCGTGAGCAGCGCGTTCGTCCCGACCGACACGATGCCGGCCGGGGTGCGGTGGTTCGCCGAGAACCAGCCGTTCACCCCGATCATCGACACGCTGCGGCACCTGCTCGACGGCACCCCGGTCGGCAACACCTGGATCCTGGCGGTGGCCTGGACCCTCTTGTTGAGCACCGTCGGCATCCTGTGGTCGCGCTCGGCCTTCATGCGACTGCCGACGCGCTGATGCTTCGCTCACACCTCGGGAAGGGGTGTGAGCGAACCGCGGGGCACGACGTAAGGTGTGGGAAACAACTGAATACCTCATCCAGAGGGGCAGAGGGAACGGCCCGATGAAGCCCCGGCAACCACTACGCATGTCTCGATGAAGAGGCCTCACGCGTGGCAGGTGCTAATTCCGTCCCCGGTCCGGCAGGTCGCCGGCGGGGAAAGATGAGAGGAAGGCCTCGATGACGTCTGCCGTCAGCACACCCTCGACCACCGACTCGCCCGCCCGTGGGCTCGTCTGCCGTGCGTGCGGCGCGGAGTACCCGCTGATCGCCCAGCACGCCTGTTACGAGTGTTTCGGCCCGCTCGAGGTGGCCTACGACCAGGCCGCGCTCGCGCGGGTGACCCGTGAGCAGATCGAGGCGGGACCGAACAACATCTGGCGTTACGCGGGCCTGCTCCCCGCCGGCCAGGACCCGGCGACCCGAGTTACCCTCGACCCCGGCCTGACCCCGCTGGTCAGCGCCCCCGCCCTGGCCGCCGCCGTCGGCCTGCGCGCGCCGCTGTACGTCAAGGACGACTCGGCCAACCCGACCCACTCGTTCAAGGACCGGGTCGTCTCGGTGGCGCTCACCGCCGCCCGCGGCCTCGGCTTCACCCGCTTCGCCTGCGCCTCCACCGGCAACCTGGCCAACTCGGTCGCCGCGCACGCGGCCCGGGCCGGCGCGCCGAGCATCGTCTTCATCCCGTACGACCTGGAGCAGGGCAAGGTCATCACGACCGCGGTCTACGGCGGCGAGCTGGTCGCCATCGAGGGCTCGTACGACGACGTGAACCGCCTCTGCGGCGAGCTGGTGGAGACCGACGAGTTCGAGGACACCGCGTTCGTCAACGTGAACGTGCGGCCGTTCTACGCCGAGGGCTCCAAGACCCTCGGGTACGAGGTGGCCGAGCAGCTCGGCTGGCGCATCCCCGCCCAGGTCGTCATCCCGATGGCCTCCGGCGAGCTGCTCACCAAGGTGGACAAGGCGTTCCAGGAGCTGGTCGAGATCGGCCTGGTCACCGCGCCCGAGGGCGGCTGGGCCGTCTTCGGCGCCCAGTCGGCGGGCTGCAACCCGATCGCCACCGCGCTGCAGAACGGGACCGACGAGATCGTCCCGGTGAAGCCGACCGGCATCGCGAAGTCGCTGAACATCGGCGACCCGGCGGCCGGGGCGTACGCGATCGAGTCGGTGCGCCGCACCGGCGGCTGGATGGACTACGCCGACGACGACGAGATCCGCGAGGGCATCCGGCTGCTGGCCGAGACGACCGGCGTCTTCGCCGAGACGGCCGGCGGCACGACGGTCGCCGTGCTCAAGAAGCTGGTGGCGAGCGGCAAGCTCGACCCCGAGAAGGAGACCGTCGTCTACAACACCGGCGAGGGACTCAAGACGCTCGACGCGGTGGCGGGCCTCGTCGGGCCCACTCATCAGATCAAGCCGTCGCTTCGCGGGGCCCGCGAGGCTGGCCTGCTGGGATAACGGTCGGTAGTCGAAACTCTGCCATTAGTTGAAGATTCCACCCCCGGAGGACTTGCGCACCGATTTCCGGATCGGCAAGATGCTCTCTGCGGGAGGGCCGACGCCGTACGAGGCCCCTCACCTTCGAGCTTGGCGACAATCTCTCGAGGTGCCCAACGACCCAGTGCCGGAGGCGCTGTGCGTCCGTCCTCCCGACCAAAATCGTTTAGCCAAAAATGAATCGCGAGCATGGCCGTTGCCCGGGCAGGGTGACGGCCATGAATCTTTCTACGGGTCCGCTGGTGACCCCAGCCGACGCGTACGAGATCTATCGGGCTTGCGAGGAACGCGACAAGCCGGACGTTCCGCCGCTGGCCCTGGAGCACTTCGTCGCACGGCTCGCGAATCCGTTTCCGGGCGCCGATCACGAGCACTATCTGGCCTGGATCGACGGTCACCCGGTCGGCTATCTCTGGATCGAGCTGCCGGTTCTTGACAATCTGGACAATGCGAACATCGAGCTCTCGGTCCTGCCGTCGTCGCGGCGCCGGGGCGCGGGCCGGGCGCTGCTCGACCTGGCCGCCGAGCGGATCCGGGAGCTGGGCCGCAAGCACCTGATCGGCCCGGCGATGTCCCGCCACCCCGACGGCGCGCTGTTCGCCGCGGCGATGCAGGCCAAGCCCGCCCTCGAAGAGGTGCGCAGCCGGCTCGACCTCTGCGCGGTCGACCGGGCCGGGCACGACGCGCTGCTGGCCGACGCCTGGCGGCACGCCGAGGGCTACCGGCTGATCCTGTGGACCGGCGTGGCGCCCGACGAGATCATCGACGACGTGGCGTACCTGGACGGCCGCCTCAACGCCGACGCCCCGACCGGCGAGCTGGCGTGGGAGCCCGAGAAGGTGGACGCCGCGAAGGTCCGCGAGGGCGAGCTGAGGGCGGCCCGGCGCGGGCGGACCAGCTATCACGCCGGCGCCCTGCACGGCGACCGGCTGGTCGCCTGGACGAGGATCGCCGGCGACGCCACCGACCCGGCGCACGCCTGGCAGAACATCACGCTGGTCGATCCGGACCACCGCGGCCACCGGCTCGGCATGCTGGTGAAGCTGGCGAACCTGGCGCATGTCCGCGAGCTGCGCCCCGGCCTCGAGGTGATCGACACGTTCAACGCCGCGTCCAATGAGCACATGCTGCGGATCAACCGGGCGCTGGGCTTCCGGCCCCTCGACTCGGTGACCTTCTGGCAGCTGACGCTGTAGTCAGATAGGGCGGCGCATCCGCAGCTCGGTAAGGACCGGGAGCACCGGGTGCGGCACGCGCTCGCCGGTGTCCTCGAAACCCAACTTCTCGTACGCCCGGACGGCGCGCTCGTTGCCGGCGACCACCTCGAGCATCAGCTTGTCGCGCCCGTTGGCCCGGGACCACTCGCCGACCGCCTCGACCAGCTCGGCCAGCACCTTGCCGCCGCGCTGCTCGGGGGTCACGTAGACCGCGAAGATCACGGTCACCTCCGGCTCCTCGGGCAGGACCGTGCCGCCGGCGTGCCCGATCAGCCGCGACCGGCCGCCCGGGTCGGCCACGAACTGGGCCAGCCGCCCGCCGCGGGCCGCCTGGGCGATGCGCTGCCGGTACGCCTCGTGGGGGCGGGCGGCGGCCTGGGCGAGCGTCTCGAGGAACGCCAGCGGGTTGTCGGCCAGCATCTCGAGCCGCAGCGCGCGCATCCTGGCCGCGTCCTCGACGGTCACCCGGTGCACGCGCCAGCTGTTCACGCTGTTCTCCCTACCCTGTGCCGGGGTCGCGGGCAACCCGGTTGCCGGGAAACGGACGGGGGTGGCGGCCACGGTCGCCGCTGAGGCAAGGTGTGTCGATGGATGTGGGCGAGGGCCGCATGCGCATGGTCGAGGGCCCGGTGGTCGAGGCCGCCGACCCGTTCGACCCGGAGTCGCGCACGCACGAGCTGGCCCGCCCCGGCGTCTCCGCCGGCTCGGTCACTCCCGAGGACGACCCGGTTGTCCCGCCGCATGGCGCCGGCCTGCGCGGCTGGCTCTCCCGCTGGCGGGGCGTGCTGCGCCGCTGCCTGGTCGCGCTGCTGCCGATCGGCCTGCTCGCCGCGCTGCCGACGCACTTCTTCGTGGGCAACGTCGACGACACGGTGATCGCCGCCCCGGCCCTGTCCGACCTGCTCGGCGGCTTCGGCCTGCTGCTGCTCCCGCTGATGTGGCTGGCGTACTTCGCGGTGTCCGCCCTGCCCCTGGTGATCGCGCTGGCCGGCCTGGTGCCGGTGGCGCTGGCCGAGGGCGCCACCGGGTCGCTGCCCCGCCCGCGCCGGGTGTGGCGCCTGGTGGCCTATCGGCTGCGCCCGCTCTGGCTCTGGCTGGCCGCGTTCGGCCTGCTGACCCAGGCGCTGCCGCTGCTGCTCACCGCCGACCGGCTGGGCCCGGCCGTCGCCGCGCCCCTCGCCGTCGGCCTCGCCGCGCTCTCCACCGCCGTGCTCACCTTCGCCGGCGTCCTCGGCTGCGTCGTGCTGATCGAGCGTGACCGCGGCCGTCGACGGGCCCAGCACCTCTGCTCGCGGGCCTCCCTGAGCGGGCTGGTCGCGGCCTCGCTCGCGGTCACCGTCCTGCCCCGGCTGGCCGACGCCGTGTGGGGCGGCCTGGCGTCTACCGTGGTGGCGGTGGCCGCCGTTCTGCTCTGGGCGATCGCCGCCGTGGTGACCTACGCGCAGGCCCGTCGCGCCGAGGGCCCGGTGACCAGCAATTCGCTGCTCGCCGAGCTGGCCACGCCCGAGTTCGACTGATTTCCGTTACCCCCGCGTTTTCTTGCACTCGACCCCCCGGAGTGCTAAACAGGTCATTGGCACTCGCGACGGTTGAGTGCCAAGCAGGTCGGGACGGTGGGGTTCCGGTCGCGGCGCCGCCATCGGCGCCGGGGCACGGGGCCGGTCGTCGCGGGCTATCCGGCTCGGCCTGAGGACGTCACATCGCCAGGTGGTGACGTCCGCAGAGTTCCGCGCAGAGTTTTTCTGCAACATGTCCAGGAGGACACAGCCGAATGGCCAAGATCATCGCATTCGACGAGGAAGCTCGTCGGGGCCTCGAGCGGGGTATGAACCAGCTCGCCGACGCCGTCAAGGTGACGCTCGGCCCCAAGGGCCGCAACGTCGTCCTTGAGAAGAAGTGGGGCGCGCCAACGATCACCAACGATGGTGTATCCATCGCCAAGGAGATCGAGCTCGAGGACTCCTACGAGAAGATCGGCGCCGAGCTGGTCAAGGAGGTCGCGAAGAAGACCGACGACGTCGCCGGTGACGGCACGACGACGGCGACCGTCCTCGCCCAGGCGCTGGTTCGTGAGGGTCTGCGTAACGTCGCCGCGGGCGCCAACCCGATGGCCCTGAAGCGGGGCATCGAGGCCGCCGTCGCGAGCGTGTCCGAGGGTCTCTCGCAGATCGCCAAGGACGTGGAGACCAAGGAGCAGATCGCCTCCACCGCCTCCATCTCCGCCGGCGACTCCACGGTCGGCGAGATCATCGCCGAGGCCATGGACAAGGTCGGCAAGGAAGGCGTCATCACCGTCGAGGAGAGCAACACCTTCGGTCTCGAGCTCGAGCTCACCGAGGGCATGCGCTTCGACAAGGGCTACATCTCGGCGTACTTCATGACCGACGCCGAGCGGATGGAGGCCGTCTTCGACGACCCGTACATCCTCATCGCGAACAGCAAGATCTCCGCGGTCAAGGACCTGCTGCCCGTCCTCGAGAAGGTCATGCAGGCCGGCAAGCCGCTGATCATCATCGCCGAGGACGTCGAGGGCGAGGCCCTGGCGACCCTGGTGGTCAACAAGGTGCGCGGCACCTTCAAGTCCGTCGCCGTCAAGGCCCCGGGCTTCGGTGACCGCCGCAAGGCCATGCTGGAGGACATCGCCATCCTGACCGGTGGCGCCGTCATCAGCGAGGAGGTCGGCCTCAAGCTCGACAACGCCGACCTGAGCCTGCTGGGCACCGCCCGCAAGGTCGTCATCACCAAGGACGAGACCACGATCGTCGACGGTGGCGGCAACGCCGAGCAGATCCAGGGCCGGGTCAACCAGATCCGCGCCGAGATCGAGAAGTCGGACTCCGACTACGACCGTGAGAAGCTGCAGGAGCGCCTGGCCAAGCTGGCCGGCGGCGTCGCGGTCATCAAGGTCGGCGCGGCCACCGAGGTCGAGCTGAAGGAGCGCAAGCACCGCATCGAGGACGCCGTTCGCAACGCGAAGGCGGCCGTCGAGGAGGGCATCGTCCCCGGTGGTGGCGTCGCGCTGGTGCAGGCCGGCAAGACCGCGTTCGACAAGCTGGACCTGGCGGGCGACGAGGCGACCGGCGCGACGATCGTGAAGCTCGCGCTCGACGCCCCGCTGCGCCAGATCGCCGTGAACGCCGGCCTCGAGGGCGGCGTCGTGGTGGAGAAGGTGCGCAACCTCGACGCGGGTCACGGCCTCAACGCCGCGACCGGCGAGTACGTCGACCTGCTGGCCGCGGGCATCATCGACCCGGCCAAGGTCACCCGCTCGGCGCTGCAGAACGCCGCGTCGATCGCCGCGCTGTTCCTCACCACCGAGGCCGTCGTGGCCGACAAGCCCGAGAAGAACCCGGCTCCGGCCGGCGCCCCGGGCGGCGGGGACATGGACTTCTGAGTCCAGCCCCATCGCAACATCCGGAAGGCGGGTCGCTTCGGCGGCCCGCCTTTCCGCATGTCAGCGCCGGTGTCGTCCGGGGCGGGGGCGCTCGGCCAGCCACCACAGGGTCCCGCCGGTCGCGACGGCGATCAGGCCGGCTCGGGCCACGGCCAGCACGTCGTGGCCGGTGGTCGGCAGGTCGGCGACCGGCACGACGCGGATCGTCACGCTTCCCGTGGACCGCCCGCCGCGATTGTCACCGACCGTGTAGCCGAGCGCGTCCGCCCCGGCCGCTCCGGCCGCGGAGAGCTCCGTGGTCGTCCGGTCGTCGGCCGTGTATGTGACGGTCGTGGCGGTCATCGTCGCCGTGCCGCGCCGGGGCTTGCGGATCGTCGTGATCCTCAGCGGGTCGCCGTCCGGGTCGCGGTCGTTGAGCAGCGGCCGGATCACCACGCTGTCCCCGGCCGCCACCGTGACCCGGTCGTCCACCGCCACCGGCGGCCGGTTGCGCCGCGCCGGCGGCGGTGGCGTGCTGTGGCCGGGTGATGGTGTGGATGAGGCGCTGGGAGACGGCGCAGGCGATGGCGTGGCCGGCTCGGTGGTCGGCGGCGTAGTGCCGGGCGGCGGAACGACCGGCGCCGCCGGCACGATCACGTAGACCGTCCCCTGCGCCACGTTGCCGTCGGCGTCCACCATCTCGAAGGTGAAGCTGTCGGTCCCGGCGAAGCCCGGATCCGGCACGTAGGTGACCGTCCCGTCCGCGTTCAGCAGGGCGGTGCCATGGGCCGCCCGGCCGATCCGCACCGGGATCACCGGCCGCCCGTCCTGGCCCGTGTCCGGCAGGCCGATGCCCACCGACCGGCCGTCCAGCACCGTGACCTGCTTGTTCGGCACCTTCGGCGGCACGCCCACCACGATCTCGACGTCGGCGGTGGTGCGGTGCCCGGCGTCGTCGACCGCCATGTAGCCGAAGGTGGCGGTCCCGGCGAACCCGGCCGGCGGGGTGTAGGTCACCGCGCTCGCGGTGAAGCTGGCCGTGCCGTGGCCGGGCGTGGTGACCGCCGTGACGTCGAGCGTGCCGGCCGGGTCGAGGTCGTTGGTGAGCACGTCGACGGCGATCGCGTGCTGGTAGGGCGTCCTGCGGGAGTCCGGCACCGCGACCGGCACGCCGTTGGAGACCGTGATCGTGACGGTCCCGGTCGCGGCGCCGCCGTTGCCGTCGCTGATCACGTACGGGAAGGTGTCCGGTCCCACGTAGCCGGCCGCCGGGGCGTACCGGACCTGGCCGGACACGATGGCGGCCGTGCCGTGTCCCGGCGGGCCGGCCGAGACGATGGTGAGGGTCTGACCCGGGTTGGCGTCGGTGTCGTTGGCGAGCACGTCCACCACCACCGTCCGGTCGGAGAGCAGCGCCGCGGTGTCCGTCCCCGCCACCGGCACGGCGTTGGCCACCTGCACGGTGACCTGCGCGGAAGCGGTGTTCCCGGCGTCGTCGGCGATCGAGTACGGGAAGACGTCCGTCCCGAAGAACCCGGGATCCGGCCGGTACTCCACCGTCCCGTTCGCGTTGAGCCGGGCCGCGCCGTTCCCCGGCGTCCCCACCGAGTTGACGGTGAGCGGCCGGGCCTCCGGATCGGTGTCGTTGGCCAGCACCGCGATGTCGACGGCCGTGTCCGCCGGAACCGCCACGAGGTCGTCGACCGCCGCCGGCGTGCCGTTGATCGTGATGGTGACGTGGGCCCCGCTGGTCAGCCCCAGGTCGTCCGTGAGCACGTAGTCGAAGCCGTCCAGCCCGGCCGTGTTCGGGTCGGCCCGGTAGGTCAGCACCCCGCCGGCCAGCGTCAGCGTGCCCTTGGCGGGTCCGGTGGCCGAGGTGACGCTGATCGCCTGCGCGGTGTTGGGGTCGCTGTCGTTGGCGAGCACCGCGAGCGTGGCCGGCACCCCCGGCCGGGCGGTGAAGGCGTCGTCGACCGCGACCGGCGCCGCGTTGCGTACGGTGATCGTCACGATCGCCGAGTCGGTCAGCCCGGCCGGGTCCCGGATCGAGTAGACGAACGAGTCGTTGCCCTGGAAGCCCGGGTCCGGGTCGTACGTGATCGTGCCGTTCGCGTGGTCGGTGACCGTGCCGTGGCCGCCGGCCGCGACCACCGTCAGCGAGACCGCGTCGCCGTTCGGGTCGTCGTCGTTGCCCAGCACCGGCACGACCACCGGCGTGTTCGTGTCGGTGGACGCCGCGTCGGCCCGGGCCACCGGCGCCGTGTTCACCACCGTCACCGTCACGTTCGCGCCGACCACGCCGCCGTGCAGGTCGTCCACCGTGTAGTGGAAGGTGTCGGCGCCGAGGAAGCCGGGCGCGGGCGTGTAGGTCACCCGCTTGTCCGCTCCGATCGCGACCGTCCCGTGGCCCGGCCCGGCGTCGACCGTGACGGTCAGCGGCTGCCCGTTGGGATCGCCGTCGTCGTTGGCCAGCACGTCGATCGTCACGGAGGTCCCGCCGGGACCGGTGGCCGCGTCGTCCCGCGCGACTGCGACCCCGTTGGCCACGGTGACCGACACGGTGGCGGTGGCGGTCCCGCCGTGGCCGTCGTCGATCGTGTACGTGTACGAATCCGGCCCCGACCAGCCCACATCCGGCAGGTAGGTGATCGTGCCGGCGAGGTCGCGGGCGACGACGCCGTGCGCCGGATCGGTGGTTCCGGCGACGTGCAGCGGGTCGCCGTTGGGATCGGTGGCCCAGTGCAGCACGTCCAGCGTGAGCGCCGTGCGGTACCCGGTGGTCACCAGGAAGGGCTGGGCTACCGGCGCGGCGTTGCCGACCGTGACGGTCACGGTGGCGCTGTCCGTGGTGAAGCCGTCGGTGATCGTGTACGTGAAGGTCGCGGCGCCCGAGAAGCCCGGCGGCGCCGTGTACCGGACCACCCCGGCGAGCAGGGAGGTGCTGCCCGTGCCGGGCGCCGGGTTGCCGACCGACTGGACGCTCAGCGTGCCGAAGCCGTTCGGGTCGGTGTCGTTGGCGAGCGCCGGCACGACCACCCCGGCCTGGGCGGCGGCGTAGGTCACCGCCAGCACGTCGTCGGCCGCGGTGGGCAGCGCGTTCTGCACGTCGACCGAGACCTGGGCGGTCGCCGTCCCGCCGTGACCGTCGCCGACGGTGTAGGTGAACGTGGCGGTGCCGGCGAAGAGCAGCGACGGCGTGAAGGTGACGCCGGTCCCGGTGAACGTCACGTTCCCGTCGGACGGCGTCGCGGGCTGGGTGACCGCCACGACGGTGAGCGGGTCGCCGTTCGGGTCCGAGTCGTTCTGCCGGACGTCGATCGTGACCGGGGTGTTCCAGTCCGTGTTGATCATGTCGTTGTTGGCGACCGGAGGCGCGTTCTGCGTGGTCACCGTGACCGTGCCGGTCGACCAGCCGCCGTGCGGGTCGTCCAGGCGGTACGGGAATGTGTCGGCGCCGGCCCAGCCGGTGGCCGGGGTGTAGGTGACGGTCTGGTCGGCGTGCACCACCGCGATGCCGTGCGCCGGGACGCCGGTGAGCGAGACCGTCAGCGAGCTCACCAGGTCGTCCGGGTCGCTGTCGTTGGCCCGGACCGCGACGGTGACCGGGGTGGCGTGGCCGGTCGACGCCGTGTCCGAGACGGGCACCGGCGGGGAGTTGACCGCGAGCGTCGCGGTCGCGGTGTCGTTGGCGGCGTTGGCGTCCGAGCCGCTACCCGTCGCCTTGAGGGTGGCGACGGCGCCGGCGGCCGCGGTGTTGTCGGCGGTGGCCGGGACCGTGACGTTGCCCGAGCTGCCGGCGACCAGCGGGCCGAGCGCGCAGGCGACCACCTGCCCGGTCGCCGAGCAGCCGGCCGGCAGGGTGCCGGGGGAGACGCCGGGCGGCAGGGTGAGCGTGCCGGTCGCGGCCGGCTCCAAGTCGCCGCTCGCGTTGGTCACGGTGATCGTGTAGTTCACCGTGACCGGGGTGGCGGCCCGCTGCACGAAGGCCGGCATCACCGAGAGGCCGGCGGCCAGGTCGGCGTGCGGCTGCAGGACTGTGCTGGCGACGGAGCCGCCGGCCGCGGCGACACTGACGCTGGTGGTGCGCCCGGTGTAGCTGACGTTGACGAGGTTGGTGATGGCGTACCCGGCCGGCGCGCCGACCGCGACCCGGACCCGGAGAGTGACCCAGGTGGTGCCTAAGTAGGGAATGCTGCCCAGGCTCCAGCCGGCCGCCCCCGCGCCGAACCAGCCGTTGTCACCGTCGGCGCCGTCGGTGAGCGGCGTGCCCTGCACGGTCAGCGAGCCGGGGACGTAGGTGGTGTAGGGCGGGATCGCATCGGCCAGGTTGACCCCGTCGGCCGTGTCGCTGCCGTCGTTGCGCACCGCGATCCGATACTCGATCACGTCGCCTGGCAGCAGGTCGCCGCCGCTCAGGTCGGTGCCGGTGAGCGTGGTGGTGATCTTGGGGGCGTAGAGGTCGATGGTGAACGTGATGACGCCCGGGTAGTACTGGTCGCCGCTCGTGGTCAGGGTCAGCTTGGTCGAGGTGGCGCCGTTCGCGAACATCCCGGTCGCGTCCACCTGGTCCACGTCGAAACCGAGCAGATTCGCGTACGGCGGATTGCGGCCGCCCACCGCCGCGCCGGAGTCGCTCACCGTGCTGTTGAAGAAGTTGTCCGCCAGGTTCTGGGTATCGGCCAGCGGCTGCCCGTCGACCTCGAGGCTGTCCCCGGAGGTCCCGCTGTCACCCTCGTACGCGACCGCCCCGATCTTGGCGTGCACCGTGCCGGCGTGCGGGGTCTCGAAGCCGGTGATCGAGATGTCCGTGTCGCTGCTGGTGACCTGGCCGAAGCCGTCGAAGATGCGCAGGCTGCGCATGTCCTCGGCCGGGTTGCGGTAGGCGATGGCCAGCGACCAGCCCGCGAAGAGGTTGGTGAGCGCCGCGGGCGTCTGGATGTCCGCGACCCCGTACACGCCGTTGCCGGCGCCCGCGACCATCGCGGTCACGTCGGCGAAGCCCTGATAGACCGTGCCGGTCGTGTACAGGCTGCTCGCGGTGATCGTGGTCCAGGCCGCGCTCCCGGGCCCGCGGAAGCGCACCTTGTTGCGGTTGCCCGGCGACGGGGCGAGCGAGGAGTCGGCGCCCCAGTACAGGCCGGCGAAAAGCACGGTGCTGCCGGCCGGCATCGTGATGGTCGCGGTGCTGTCGTTGAACGTCGAAGCGCTGCCGTCGGCGTCGGTGTACGCCATCGCGTACGAGTTGTTGTTCGCGGCGCCCCCGGACGCGTTCCCGGACCGCGCGAGCGCGCAGCTCCCGGCCCCGAGCACGCAGGTCAGGTTGCTGTTGCCGCGCAGCAGGATCGAGCCGTTCGCGTTGACCTCGAAGCGCGGGGTGAACGGCGTGGTGACGGCCGCTTCGGCGTGGCCCGTGATCCAGGTCGTCGCCGCCAGAAGCGCGGCAACCACGACGATCAGGGCCGCGGACGCACGGCGCACCCCCACGCCCTGAGGCTAGGACAAAGGGGTCACAGCTGTTTGCGGTACAGGAAGAACACCCTTTCCACCCGCGCGCCCACCGCGATGGAGTAAAAGGGCATCGGGCCGACCCAGCCGATCTGCGCGGTCTGGTGGCCGTTCGCGCGCTGGTCGGCCAGGCAACGGCGGAGTAGTACCGAGCCGATCCCCCGGCCCCGGGCGGCCACGGTGGTGCCCATCGGGCCGAACCAGCTCGGCCGCGACGACCCGTACGCGGCGAAGCCCAGCAGCGTGCCGTCCGCCTCGATCGCGAGGTGGCAGCCGGCCCGCTCCCGGCCGATCGAGTGGCTGATCTCGCCGGCCCAGCCGGCGCCCCAGTTCGCCAGCGCGAACGCGACCAGCGCGGCGGTGTCGCCGGTGGTCGCCCGGCGGACCGTCACGCCCTCGCCGGCCAGCCGCTTCTCGTCCGGCTCGGTCGGGACGAGCGCGCGCAGGTCGGCCGTCATGTTCCAGGCCGGCTGGTCCTGGGCGAAGCCGAGCGCCATCGCCGCGCAGACCGCCGGGGTGTACCGCACGTCGATGCCGGGCCACGCGTAGTACGGCGCGTTGCCGGCCAGCACCACGTCGCCGGCGCCCAGCCCGGCCAGCGCGCCCTCGATCCGCGCCATCAGGGCCCGGCCCACGCCGCGCCGCCGCTCGGCCGGGTCGACCGCGATCAGGTCGATGTGCCCGATCGACGCGTCCCGGAGCGAGACCGACCCGAGCACCACCCCGATGATCCGATCGCCCGCGGCCTTGGCGACGAAGCCGGCGATGCGGCGCGGGATCGGCGACCAGCCGTCGGTGCCGGTGGTTTCGCGCAGCCGCGCCACGATCTCGGCCGCCTCGGCCGCGTCCTCGGGGAGATCCAGCCCGCTCCGGCACAGGGCAACAACAGCAGGCAGGTCGGCCTCGGTCAGCTCGGCAATCCAGAACTCGCGATCCACAACTGCCGAACCTAACTTAACTTTCGCGTGAGATTTCCCCCGCCTGGGTGACGCGCACGAGCGCTAACGTGGGACGGGTGCGTGATCCCTCCGTTTCCCGCTACTCGGCCGGACGCCTGTCCCCGATCCGGCGGATCGCCGACATCCGGCGCCTGCGTGACGAGCAGTTCGACGTCCTGGTGGTCGGTGGCGGGGTGACCGGCGCCGGCGCCGCCCTCGACGCCGCCTCCCGCGGGCTCAAGGTCGCCCTGGTCGAGGCCCGTGACCTGGCCGCCGGCACGTCCAGCCGGTCCAGCAAGCTGATCCACGGCGGCCTGCGCTACCTCGAGCAGCTCGAGCTGCACCTGGTGCACGAGGCGCTCACCGAGCGGGGCCTGCTCTCCACCCGCCTGGCGCCGCACCTGGTGCGCCCGGTGCCGATCCTGGTGCCGCTGCCGCCGGGCAACCCGCCGGCTCGGGTCTGGCAGCGCGCCTACTACGGGCTGGGCGTCGCGGCGTACGACGCGTTCGCCGGCGTCTTCGGCACCGGCCGGGGCATGCCGCTGCACCGCCATCTCACCCGCGACGGCGCGCGCCACCTGTTCCCGAGCCTGCGGGCCGACGCGGTGAGCGGCGCGATCCGCTACTACGACGGCCAGGTCGACGACGCGCGCCTGGTGGTCACCCTCGCCCGCACCGCGGCCAGCCTGGGCGCGGCCGTGGTCACCAGCGCCCGCGTGGTCGGCTTCGTGCGTGAGGCCCGCGAGGTGGTCGGCGTGCGGGTCCGCGACCTCGAGGCGCCCGACTCGCCGGAGTTCGAGGTGCGGGCGCGCACGGTCGTCGCCGCCACCGGCGTCTGGAGCGACGACATGTCGCAGATGCTCAGCGACGTCGGCGTCCGCCCCGGCCTGCGGGTGCGCGCCTCCAAGGGGGTGCACCTCGTGGTGCCCCGCTCCGCGATCACCGGCGAGGCCGGCCTGATCCTGCGCACCCCCACCTCGGTGCTGTTCGTGATCCCGTGGGGCGGCCACTGGATCATCGGCACCACCGACACCGACTGGACGCTCGACCGCGCCCACCCGGCCGCCTCGGCCCGCGACATCCGGTACATCCTCGATCAGGTCAACACCGTGCTCGACCGGCCGCTGACCACCGACGACATCGAGGGCGTCTACGCCGGGCTGCGGCCGTTGCTCTCCGGCGAGGCCGACTCGACCTCCAAGCTCTCCCGCGAGCACGCCGTGGTCGAGCCGATGCTCGGGTTGCTGCTGGTGGCCGGCGGCAAGTACACGACGTACCGGGTGATGGCGGCCGACGTCATCGACCGGGCGGTGCGCCGGCTGGGTGGCGCGGCACGGCCGTCGCGCACCGATCAGCTGCCGCTGCTCGGCGCGGACGGCTACGCCGCCGCGTGGCGCGACCGGCAAGACGTGGCGAAGCGGCACGGCGTCTCGGCCGGGGTGGTCGAGCATCTCCTCGAGCGGTACGGCACGCTGACCGTCCACATCCTGGCCATGATCGCCGCCGAGCCGGCGCTGGCCACGCCGCTGACCGGCGCCCCGGAATACCTCGCGGCCGAGGTGGCGTACGCGGCGCTGGCCGAGGGTGCCCTGCACCTCGATGACGTGCTCACCAGGCGTACGCGAATCTCGATCGAAACGCCGCACCGCGGCACCGAGTCGGCCACCCACGCGGCCGCGATCATGGGGGACGCGCTCGGCTGGGACAAGGCGGTCCGGGAGAGGGAGGTCGAGCACTACCTGGCGCGAGTGGCCGCCGAGCGGCAGTCGCAGACCATGCCCGACGACCTGACCGCCGACGCGGCCCGGATAGGGGTGCCGGACGTGCGCGGCTTCGCCGCCGACCGGGGGATCGACCTCTTAGAGATCGATCTTTGATCCTCGTCGACGAGCCGCTGTGGCCGGCCCGGGGCCGACTCTGGTCCCACCTGGTCAGCGACGTGTCCTATGCCGAGTTGCACGTGTTCGCCGAGATGCTGGGCGCGCCGCGGCGCGGCTTCGACCGGGATCACTACGACATTCCGCAGGAACGGTTCCGCAGCGCGCTCTGGCTCGGCGCGACCCTGCTGCCCTCGCGTGACCTGGCGTTCCGCCTGCGGGCGGCGGGCCTACGCCGTCCCAAGCACCTCGTCTAGCTCACGCCGCAGGTTGGCGCGGGCCTTGTCTTCCCACTGCGTGCGCAGCGGCTCGAGGCGGTAGATCGACGGCAGCTCCAGCAGCGCCTTGAGCACCTGGGAGCGGCCGTCCCGGAAGGCGTCCTCGGGAACGTGCGCGTACTCCCGGCGGATGGCGGCGGTGTATGCCGCGTACGTGTCGTCGTCGCTCGCCAGGATCGCCAGGTCGGCGTCGCAGAGCAGCTCGCCGTCGGGATCGTCCTCCTCGGTGGCATGCCCGGCGGTCAGCCCGACCAGCCGCGCCACCTCGGCCGCGGTCGCCTCCGGCACGCCCAGCGTCGTCAGCAGCCCTTCGGCGAACTCGGCGCTGTCCCTCTCGTTCGCGTCCCCGAGCGCCCGCGGGTCATAGACCGCGTCGTGCATCCACGCGGCCAACCGGACCCGTTCCGCATGTGCCGCGAGACCGGCATGGCGATCGATCACATCGAGTACGGCGGACAGATGCGTCACCGTGTGATAGTGCCGTTGCGGCTCCGACCAGCGGGACAGCAGGTACTCGCCGGCGGCGGTCAGATCCGGGCCCCCGGCGGTGGCGCCCGCCTGCCGCGCCGCCACCGTGAACTCGTCCACGAGAGAAGTCACATCCGCCAGTATGGTCAGTGATCGTGACCCCCTCCGCCGCGCCCCGGCTGACCGGCCGCGCCCGGGCCGGCCTGCTGGCCGGCGCCCGCCGGGTGCGGGGCGGCATCGCGCTCGCCGTTCAGGCCGGGGTGGGCGCCGGGATCGCCTGGTTCATCGCGCACGACGTGATCGGGCGTCCGCAGCCGTTCTTCGCCCCGATCGCCGCCGTGATCACGCTGGCGTCCTCGGTCGGCCAGCGCGCCCGCCGCACGGCCGAGCTGGTCCTCGGCGTGGCGATCGGCATCGGCATCGGCGACGCGCTGATCCTGCTGATCGGCACCGGCCCGTGGCAGATCGGCCTGGTCGTGCTGCTCGCCATCCTGGTCGCCACGGCGGTCGGCGGCGGCACCCCGCTGGTGGTCCAGTCCGCCTCCTCGGCGGTACTCGTGGCCACCCTGACCTCGTCCACCGGCCTGCCGTGGACGCGGTTCTTCGACGCCCTGGTCGGCGGCGGAGTCGGCCTGGTCGTGATGACCGTGCTGCTGCCGCTGAACCCGCTCACCGTCGTGAAGCGGGCGGCCGACCCCGCGCTGCGCGCCTTCGCCGACGGCCTGCACCACGTGGCGACGGCGCTGCGGGCCCGCGACCGCGACGAGGTGGATGCGGCCCTGGTCGAGCTACGCGCCGCCGAGACGTCCTTCGCCGCCTTCTCCGCGGCGGTCACCGCGGCCCGCGAGAACGTGGCATTCGCTCCCGCCCGCTGGCGCACCCGGGGAGCGCTGGCGCAGTACGTCGACGGCGCCATGCAGGCCACCCACGCGCTGCGCAACGCCCGCGTGCTGGTCCGGCGGGTGAGCACCGGCCTGGGCGACGAGGAGAAGATGCCCGACGTGCTGGCCACCGCGATCACGTTGCTCGGCGACTCGGTCGACCTGATGCGCCAGGAGTGGGCCAAGGCCGCCGAGCCGCTGGCGGCCCGACAGCGGGCTTTGAGCGCGGTGTCGGAGGCGGCCAAGGCCTACGACGACGGGGTCGGCTTCTCCGGCGGCGTGGTGGTCGCCCAGATCCGCTCGGCCGCCACCGACCTGCTGCGCGCCACCGGCGTCGACTTCGCCGAGGCGCCACGCCTGGTCCGCCGGGCCGCGGGCTGGCGCGACCGAGCCCGCACCACCCGCCGCCCCGGCCGCCGCCCACCGGCGCCGGGCCACGCTTGACGCCGGCCGCGCTTGCCGGTTGGCCGCGCCTGACGGTTGGCCGCGCGGGCCGCGGGGCCGCCCCCACCCGACCGGGTGACTACGCTGGCTTGCATGGCCGACGTTTCGCCGGGCGGGCCGCCCGACCAGAGCGCCCCGACTCAGGCCGTGCCGCACCCGTCGGCGCTGCCCACGCAGGCGTTCGCGTCCGGCGCGGCCGCGGGCTCCGATCAGGCCGGCGCGGCTGGCTCCGACCCGGCCGGCGGTGCGCCTGGCTCAGTCCAGCCTGGCGCACCGGCTGGCTCCTTCGCGGCGGGCGACCCGGCTAGTTCCTTCCAGGCTGGCGCGGCACCTAGCTCCTTCCAGCCCGGTGCGTTCGAGCAGCCTCCGGGGCCTGACTTGGTCTATGGCGGGCCGTTTCCGGGCGATGCGACCATCGTTTCCCAGCCTGTTGCCCGCATGGGCTACCGGCGCTGGCTTCCCATGGTCGGGGTCATCGGCTTTCTGCTGGCCGGCGCCGTCGGCATGCTCTTCTTCCTGGGCGTGGACATCGGCCTCACCGGGCTGACGGTCGGGCTGATCGCCGCGGTGTTGCCGGTGCCGCTGCTGGTCGCCGCCTTCCTCTGGCTCGACCGCTACGAGCCCGAGCCGATCCGGTACCTGGCCTTCTGCTTCACCTGGGGCGCCGCGATCGCGACCGCCGCGGCGTTGCTGGTCAACACCGAGGCGTCCAAGCTCTTCGACAAGTGGGGCTTCCCCGATGCTCTCGTCGCGGTGCTGGTCGCGCCCTTCATCGAGGAGTCGATGAAGGCGCTGGGCCCGATCTTCCTGCTCTGGCGCCGGCGCAGCGAGTGGTCCGGCATCACCGACGGCATCGTCTACTGCGGGCTGTCGGCGCTCGGTTTCGCCATGGTGGAGAACGTGCTCTACCTCGGCAAGCACGGCTACGCGACGGGCGTCGAGGAGTACGGTCCCGCCACCGGCCTGCAGAACCTCTTCCTGATTTTCATCGTGCGCATCCTGTTCACCGGCTTCGCGCACCCGCTGTTCACCTCGATGACCGGCATCGGGCTGGGCATCTCGGCCCGCTCGGGCGACCGCCGGGTTCGCTGGCTCGCCCCGATCGCCGGGCTGCTGCTCGCGATGATCCTGCACGGCACGTTCAACCTGCTGCCCACGCTCTCGGCGAGCCTCGAACAGCCATTCATCATGCTGTACGGCTACCTCGGCTTCATGGTGCCGCTGTTCTTCGCGGTGGTCGGCTTCGCCATCGCGCTGCGCGCCTGGGAGGGCCGCCTCACCGAGCGCGTACTTCCGCTCTACGTCCGGGCCGGCTGGTTCTCGCCGCCCGAGGTGGCGTCGCTCGGCAGCCTCGGCCGCCGCCACTCCGCGCGGCAGTGGGCCAAGCGGGTCGCCGGCGCCACCGGGCAGAAGGCGATGCGCGACTTCCAGTTCGCCGCGACCCAGCTGGCGCTGCTTCGCGACGGCATGCAGCGCGGCCTGCACACCACGCCCACCGACCAGTACCGCACGACCTCCGAGGAGAACCGCCTCCTCGAGGAGATCCAGGCCCACCGGCAGTCGTTCACGGCGAAGGACCCGACGACGCCCCAATCCTTCTGGGACGGCCTCAACTACCACATCGTCTTCCCGGACGGCGTGCCCCGCGTCCTGCCGCCGCCGGCCGACCCGGTGGTCCCGGTCCCGATCCGCCTGCCCCCTGCCCGCCCGGTGTACCCCGGCTACGGCCAACCCGCCTACGGCCAACCCGCCTACGGCCAACCGGCCTACGGACAGCCGGCCTACGGACAGCCGAGCTATGGCCAGCCCACTTACGGTCAGCCCAGCTACGGTCCGCCCAGCTATGGTCAGCCCGCCTACGGCCAGCCGAACTACGGTCAGCCCGGCCAGGGTCAGCCCAGCCAGCCTGGTCAGGGGCAGCCGGGCTATGGGCAGCCTGGTCAGGGCCAGCCGAGCTACGGGCAGCCGAGCTATGGCCAGCCAAGTTACGGGCAGCCGGGCTATGGCCAGCCCAACTACGGCCCGGACCCTTATGTCCGGCCGCCGGCCCCGGGGGGCTACGGCCCGCCGCCGTTCGCGCAGCCGCCGTCTTCCGGGTTTGAGCCGGGCCCGCGAAGCCCACAGCTCCCACCGCCCGCCTCAGGCGCGGGAACCGCCGTATCTCCGACGCAGCACGATGCGCTGCCCCCGCCGTACGCGTCATCGTCGGAAAGCGCACCGCCCACCCAGCCGGACGCGAACCGCCCGGAGTGATGATCTAAAGGTAGAGGCCGGTGCCGTCGGACTCGACGCGGCTGGCGGCGACGGCGTGCACGTCGCGCTCGCGGAGCAGGACGTACTCGCGGCCGTGGAGCTCGACCTCGGAGCGGTCGTCGGGGTCGAAGAGAACGCGGTCGCCCACGATGATCGAGCGGACGTTGGGGCCGATGCCGACAGCGGTCGCCCAGGACAAGCGGCGCCCGACGGAGGCCGTGGCGGGAATCACGATCCCGGCCGACGATCGTCGCTCGCCCTCTGCACCGTCCTGGCGGACAAGGACACGATCATGCAGCATCCGGATCGGCAGACCGGACTCGGTGCGGGTGTCGGCGCTCACGATTGCAGACGGTACGCCGCCGCCCGGTTTGGTTTTGCGGGTGGTGGCTGCGGGGACTCAGCGGCGCGGGACCACTACGGTGGTTACCGCGTGCCGCGACGCGGCGCGGATGCGGCGAGGAGGTTGGCCGGTTGAGCCGTTTGCATCGGGTCCGTGACAACCTGCGTCGTGCCTACGACTCGGGCCGGGAGTCGGTGCGCCAGGCGCGCGCCGACGAGGCCGTGGTCGAGCCGGACCGCGACGAGGAATTCGTGCCGCCGCCCGTGGAGCCCGAGGTGGTGTACGACTCGACGAACAGCCGGGACGACGCCGAGGTGCCGCATTCGCTGCGGATCGCCGCCGCCTGGAGCTGGCGGCTGATCGTGGTCGGCGTGGTCGGCTGGGCGCTGCTGCACTTCATCGGCATCGTCAGCTTCGTGGTGATCCCGCTGGCGATCTCCCTGCTGCTCTCGGCGCTGCTCGCCCCGGCCGTCCGCTGGGTGCTCAAGCTGCATGTGCCCCGCTCGCTGGCGACGTTCCTGGTGTTGATCTGCGGCATCGCCGCGGTGGCCGGCACGCTGACCCTGGTGATCTCGCAGTTCGTCGACGGCGTTGGCGAGCTGACCCAGAAGGCGAGCGACGGCGTACGGCAGATCCAGAACTGGGCGCGGACCGGCCCGCTGCACCTCTCGGACGCTCAGGTGAACCAGGCGATCGACAACGCGCAGCAGTGGGTGAACGAGCACACTTCCCAGCTGACCTCGACCGGCATCGCGACCGCCGCAACGCTGTTCGAGGTGGTCACCGGCATGCTGCTGGTGCTCTTCTCGACGTTTTTCTTCCTGCGCGACGGCCGGAAGATCTTCCGGTTCATTGTGCGGCTGTTCCCGGTGCAGGCCCGCTGGTCGCTCGCGGACGCCGGGGACGCGTCGTGGGTGACGCTGGGCGCCTACGTGCGGGCGACTGTGCTGGTGGCGTTCATCGACGCGGTCGGCATTGGTATCGCTCTGGTGATCTTGAAGGTTCCGTTCCCGCTCCCGCTGGCCGCGCTGGTGTTCCTGGGCGCGTTCATCCCGATCGTCGGCGCGAGCGTGTCGGGCGCGGTGGCGGTGCTGGTGGCGCTGGTCGACCAGGGCTGGGTGATCGCGCTGATCGTGCTGGGCGCGGTGATTCTGGTGCAGCAGGTGGAGGGCCACGTCCTCCAGCCGTTGATCATGGGCCGGGCGGTGGCGATCCACCCGCTCGTCGTGATCATCGGGATCGCGTGCGGCGCGACGCTGGCCGGGATCATCGGCGCGCTGGTGGCGGTGCCGCTGATCGCGGTGCTGAACACGGGCGTCCGGCGGCTGTCGCGCCGGCGCCCGGAGGTGCCGCCCACCGCGGTCGTCGTGACGAGCAAGGGCGGGACCCCCACCGGGGATCCCGCCCTCTGACAGAGCGTGGGCTGCTAGGCCGCCGCGACGCTGATCGCGACCTCGTTGACGCCGCGAGTGGCGTCCACGACGACCTCACCGTTGCCGGACCGGCTCAGCGCCCGCAGGGTCCATGACCCCGGCGCGGCGAAGAACCGGAACACGCCCTCGGGCGAGGTGACGACCTCGGCGGTGAACTCGCCGGAGGAGTCGAGCAGGCGCACGTACGCGCCGCCGACGGCCTCGCCTTCGGCGGTGTTCACCAGGCCGGTGATGACGGTTTCCTTCTCGAGGTCGACGCTGGCGGGGAGGGGCGCCGACTGGTCGGGAGCGGCGCAACCGGCCGCGATGTTCGACGGGGAAGTCATATGATCACGCCTTCCCGGGCTCGTCGCCGAGCGCGATCGGCACGCCGATGAGCGAGCCGTACTCGGTCCAGGAACCGTCGTAGTTCTTCACGTTCTGCTGGCCGAGCAGCTCCTTGAGCACGAACCAGGTGTGCGAGGAGCGCTCGCCGATCCGGCAGTACGCGATGGTGTCCTTGCTGCCGTCGAGGCCGGCGTCGCCGTAGATCTTGGCGAGCTCGTCGTCGGACTTGAAGGTGCCGTCCTCGTTGGCCGCCTTGCTCCACGGCACGCTGATCGCCGTGGGGATGTGGCCGGCCCGCTGCGACTGCTCCTGCGGCAGGTGCGCGGGGGCGAGCAGGCGGCCCGCGAACTCGTCGGGGCTGCGCACGTCGACCAGGTTTTTCACGCCGATGGCCTGGACGACCTCGTCGCGGAACGCGCGGATCGACAGGTCGGGCGCGGAGGCCTGGTAGGAGGTCTTCTCCCGGCTGGGCACGTCCTTCGAGTACGGGCGGGCGTCGAGCTCCCACTTCTTGCGGCCGCCGTCGAGCAGCACGACGTCGCCGTGGCCGTACAGCTTGAAGTACCAGTACGCGTACGCCGCGAACCAGTTGTTGTTGCCGCCGTAGAGCACGACCTTGTCGTTGTTGGAGATGCCGCGCTCGGAGAGGAGAGCGGAGAACTGCTCCTGGTTGACGAAGTCCCGCCGGACCGGGTCCTGCAGGTCCTTCTTCCAGTCGATCTTGACCGCGCCGGGGATGTGGCCGCCGTCGTAGGCGGTGGTGTCCTCGTCGACCTCGACGAAGACGATGCCCGGCGTTTCAAGGTTCTTCTCGGCCCAGTCGGCCGAGACGAGTGCGGTGTCGCGACTCATCGGTTCACTCCCTTGATGGGTGGAGGGGGAGAGTCAGCGCACGGAGGTTTGGTCGCACCCCGCGCGGGACCCTGGTTACAGATCTCGTGCTTGTGCGACGGCGCCACTGCCGGGCTTTGCTTCGCGTTGCTTCGCGAGCGAGCTAGAACGTGCTCAGCACAGGTGGCCCCGTCAGATGACAGGGCGACACAGGCAGGCGGCCACGCGGCACAGGTCGACCGCGCGCCTCTTGGTGAGCAACAGGCTCATGGAAAACGACCCTACCAGCGGTTCCAGACCGCGGAACAGCCTCGACCACGATCCGGGAACGAGTCCGCAGTCACAGGCCCGCGGAATTGAGATCCACGTTGCTGGCGGCGGCGGTGATTTTCAGGCCGTCGGCCTGCGGCTCGACCTTCTGCACCTTCAGGTCCAGCGGCAACGGCGGCACGGTGAGATTGAAGGCCAGCTTCTGCACGTACGAGTTGATCAGCCCCCGGACGAGCGCGTTGTCGGGCAGACCCTCCGCCTTCACATCGCTGAAACGCACCTGAACCACATCGCCCTTGACCGTGAGCTCGGCCGTGCCGCTGACGTTGACGGTCTGGCCGAGCGCCGACACCGGCGCCGATCCGACCAGCTTGCCGTCCTTCTCGGCGAGCTTCACCCCGGGCTGCCCGACCAGCTCGGAAAGCTGCGCGTAGTCGATGAGCCCGGTGCCGGTGACCGTGCCCGCGGTGATCTGCCCATTGCCGGAGCGGAGCGTGTCGAAGGGCGCGGTCACGTCGTTGGCGCGAATGTCGAGCAGCTTGATCCGGATCGTGCGGCCCTCGACGGCCGGACCGGTGAAGTCGGCCAGCTCGATCTTGATCTCGTGGTAGACGCCGCGGGCGACCTGGGTGAGGAACGGGAAGCCCTCGACGGTCACGTCCGGCTTCTCGCTGGTCGCCTTCTGGTCGGCGACCTCCTGCGCGACCCGGTCGCTGATCGTGCGCTCGGCGTAGGACGCGGCGACCCGGTCGGCCACCACGAGCGCCGCGGCCACCAGGATCAACAGAACGATGAAGCTGATGAAGAGGCGTCGTCCCCAGCGCCGCCGCGGGCGGTACGTCTCGCTCACCGGTCCTCCCGATATCGACTGCGGTGGACGGTACATGCCCTCTTCCAGGCTGCCGCGAAACGCGGATTATTTGAGTGAAGTTCACTTCTGGTTATGATCTCCGCTCGCGCCGACGCGGAGGATCTTGCATGTCGCTCGTTACCGTTGTGCCTGAACCGGTCGCTGAGCGGGAGGTCCGCCCGCGGCCGGCCGGCCGGCTCGCCGTGATCGACGGGCTCCGCCTGATGGCGGCGCTGATGGTGGCGCTGTACCACTACGCCGGTTATGCCAGCGGCGTGCACGACGCCTGGGGCGTCGAGTCGTCCACCTTCGGCTGGGTGCACCACGTCGCCGGGTACGGCTTCCTCGGCGTGCAGCTGTTCTTCATCATCAGCGGCTTCGTCATCTGCATGAGCTGCTGGGGGCGTACGCCGAGCGCCTTCCTGCGGTCCCGGATCACCCGCCTGTACCCGGCGTACTGGGGGGCAGTGCTCCTCACGACCGCCGTGCTCACGCTGTGGCCGACGGTGCGCGAGCCGCAGGACGGGAACGTCGTCCTGCTCAATCTCACGATGCTGGAGCATCCGCTGGGCCAGCCCGAGGTCGACGGCGTCTACTGGACGCTCTGGAACGAGGCCCTGTTCTACCTGCTCTTCACCGGACTGGTGTGGCGCGGCCTGACGCTGCGCCGGACCACCCTGTTCTGCTACGGCTGGCTGATCAGCTCGGTCGTGGTGGCCAATTCGGATTCCGATCTGCTCCGGACGATCCTGCAGCCCGACTTCGCGCCGTTCTTCGTCGCCGGCATCACGCTGTACCTGATCCACCGGTTCGGGCCCGACACCCTGCTCTGGGGACTGCTCGGGACGTCGTTCCTGCTCGCGCAGTACTGGACGGTGGGCCGGATGGTATCGGTCAGCAAGAAGGAGCTCGACTTCCAACTGTCGCCGGTGATCGGCATCCTGCTGATCACCGCCTTCTTCGCGGTCATGACCGTGATCGCGCTCGGCTGGACGGCGCGCGTGCGGTGGCGCTGGCTGACCACGGCCGGCCTGCTCACCTATCCGTTCTACCTGCTGCACGAGTGCATCGGCTGGACGTTGATCCACGCGCTGCGCCACTCCGCGCCGCGCCCGGTGGTGTTCCTCGCGACGCTGGTGGCGATGCTGGGCGCGGCGTGGCTCCTGCACCGGCTCGTCGAGCGTCCGGTCGCCCGCGTTCTGCGCCGCAACCTCGACAAGGCCGTCGCCGCGCTGGACCGCCCGGAACGAATGCCGGCGGCTGTGGTCGCCCAGCGGTAGGGGCCCTACGACAGGTACCAGTGGGCCAGCGCGTACGCGGCCGGGGCCATCATCGCGAACGCGCCCAGCGGGCCCTGCATGTGCCGGGCGACCCAGAACGTCGGGGCGTCGCCGGCCAGCCGCCGGCCCGCCTCGCCGAAGTTGACCGCCAGGTCGACCAGGCTCGCCACCACCGCGGCGACCAGGCCGACGATCGCGCCTTTGGCCGGGGTGAACGGCAGCACCAGCACGCTGCCCAGGGCCGCCGAGGCGAGCGTGCCGAGCATCGCGCCCAGCACCACGCCGGTCGCACCCCGCGGCACCTGCAGCGCGATCCGCGGTTTCGGGAAGACGGCGTCGGTCAGCCGGGCGACGAACAGGGCCACCCCCGCGCCGGCGGCGCTGACGATCATCGTCTGGGTGCCGATCGGCTGGCGGGTGAGGATCACCGGGATCGCGTACGCCACGACGCCGAGCACGATCAGCAGGGTCGCGCGCCAGGAATCCTTGACCCGCGCGCGGTCCTCGGCCCGGAACAGCTGACCGACGATCGCCGCCACGAATCCCCCGAGCGCGACAAAGATCAGCGAGGACAGCCCGGCGGGCGTACTCGTGACCGCGAAATAGTCGGCGACCAGCGCGACCACCGCGCAGACGCCGGCCGTCGCAGCCGCCGCCGGCGGGTGCAGGGCCATGATCCAGGCGAGCAGATAGAGCAGCTGCACGCCGAAGAGAACGATCACGTACGGCAGGCGGTTGTCCGGCGCGGAGGTCTGGGCGCCCAGCGCGAGCCCGAGGCCGAGCAGCCCGGCGAAGCCCGCGATCGCCAGCGACAGCTGCCGGCGGACCGGGACGACCTCGATCTCCTCGAACTCCTCCTCGCCGTCCTCCGGCTCGGCGTCCTGGGCGGATTCTTCGTCGGGCACGGCGCCGTAGAAGCCTGTGGGCGGCCGGCCCGGACCCGACCGCGCGATCTCGCGCGAGGCGTCGGCATCCCAGGAGTCGTCCTGCGGCAAAGAGGGGAACACGCCTGCGATGGTGCCAGAATCGCTCGTCGGACCCAATTCCTTGCTGCCAAGCGCTGCCATGTAAAAGGCTTGTTACGACTGGTTTAAAGGGCCACCTTGCGAGCGTTCACTACATCACTCGCACGATCGATCGAGGCGATCGAGCCTCGGTATCGGTTAAGGTAACGCCAGCCCACCCGTCGGTGACGCCGGGAAATCCATCCTCCGGGAGCGGCGGTTTCGACCGTTGCAAACCGGGTCACCCGAGCGGCCCTGTGCGCCGCAAGGACGGAGGTGAGTGTGGAAATCCTTCTGTTGGTGACAGCTCGTGCCGGTGAGCCTTCCGCCGTGCTGCCCGCGCTGGATCTGCTTCCCCACTCCGTACGCACCGCGCCCCGCGACGTCCGCACCCTGGTGTCCGGGCCCAGCCCCGACGCCATCCTGGTGGACGCCCGCTCCGAGCTCTCCGAGGCCCGCGCCACGTGCCGCATGCTGCACGCGACCGGCGTCGGGGTGCCGCTGCTCGCGGTGGTGACCGAGGCGGGCCTGATCGCGCTCAACGCCGACTGGGGCGTCGACGACGTCATCCTGGCCAGCGCCGGCCCCGCCGAGGTCGAGGCCCGGCTGCGCCTGGGCGTCGGCAAGCTCAACAACGCGACCGCCGGGGCCGGCGGCTCGATCCGGGCCGGCGAGCTCAACATCGACCCCGACACGTACGCGGCGAAGCTCAAGGGCCGCCCGCTCGACCTCACGTACAAGGAGTTCGAGCTGCTCAAGTTCCTGGCGCAGCACCCCGGCCGGGTGTTCACCCGCGACCAGCTGCTGCGCGAGGTCTGGGGCTACGACTACTTCGGCGGCACCCGCACGGTCGACGTGCACGTCCGCCGCCTGCGCGCCAAGCTCGGCTCCGAGTACGAGTCGATGATCGGCACGGTGCGCCAGGTGGGCTACAAGTTCGTGCTCCCGCCGAGCGGGCGCCAGCTGCCCGACAACGAGCCGGTCTCGCTGCCGGTATGACAGATGTCCGGTCCTTCGACCGGTTGAGCGACGCAGCGGTGGCCGGCGTTCTGGCGCTGGCCGCCGCCGCGGAGCAGGCCGATGGGGTTTACCCGCTCTCCGAGGACACGGTTTTTCTCGTACGGCAGGGGAGCGGCGCCCAAGTGCTCGCCTACGACGATGGCGCCTTGGTCGGCTATGCCGGCGGGGGTGAGCTCGTGGTCCACCCTTTTTTCCGGCGGCGCGGCGTCGGTACGGCTCTGCTCGGCTCCTTGGGTGAGGGCCCGCTGGCTTTCTGGGCGCATGGCGATTTGCCGGGCGCCGCAGCCTTAGCCGAAAAAACCGGATTTAAGCGTGCCCGGGTCCTTTGGCAGATGCGTCGGTCTCTTACGGACTTTTCCTTCGAAAGCGTGCTTCCGGAGGGTGTGACCCTTCGGCACTTCCGGCCCGGTCACGACGAAGAGGCCTGGCTCGGGGTCAACTCGCGAGCCTTCGCCCACCACCCCGAGCAGGGCCGGTGGACACTCGACGACCTGCGGCTGCGCGAGGCCGCACCGTGGTTCGATCCCGCCGGCTTCCTGCTGGCCGTCGACATCTCGGACAAGTTGCTCGGCTATCACTGGACCAAGGTCCACCCCCCGGCCGGCGACGATCCCGCGCTCGGCGAGATCTACGTGCTCGGCGTCGACCCCGGCGGCCATCGGCGCGGCCTCGGCGTCGCGCTGAGCGTGGCCGGCCTCCGCCATCTCGCGGACACCGGCCTCACCCAGGCCCTGCTCTACGTCGACGAGTCGAACTCCGCCGCCGTGGCGCTCTATCGCAAGCTCGGTTTCGAGATCTACAAGACCGACGTCAACTACCAGCGCGGCTGATCTCCTCCGCGCGGGCGATCACGTCCGTCAGAACGCGCTGGGTCGTCGCCAGGTCGTCCTCGTCCATGGCGTCGTACAGCCGCGCGGTGGTGGCGTTGACCCGCGCGTTGACCTCGGCGAACAACGCCATCCCGGCCGGCGTGATCGAGCCCTCGCACAGCAGCCCGCGCTTGTGCAGGCCCTCCACCAGCTCGGTCGCGCCCGCCGGGTCGAGCCCCAGCTGCCGCTGCCCCGCGAGGAACCCCGCGAGGTCGCCCACCCGGCGCGCGTCCGCCACGCGCAGGGCCACGTACTCGTTGCTCGTCAGCCCGCTGCCCGCGAGCGTCCGGTCCAGCAGGGCACGCACCGCGCCCTGCGCCTCGGCGATGGTCTGTCCGGTCAAGGTAGGCACATTCACTCCAATCCCAGCAGCACTCGAAGAACGTCGGCGAGCTCCTTGGCGCGCGCCCCCTCGGGCCCGCCGATCGGCGCGGTCAATTCGGCCTGCAGCCCGCGGACGACCGGAATCGCCCGCAGGATGACCTCGGTGCCGCGCTCGGTGAGAGCGAGCCCGAGGGCCCGCGGATCGTCCGGGTGACGCGCCCGCGCGAGCAGTCCGGCCTGCTCGAGCTGCCGAGCCACCTTGGAGACGTACATGGGCTCGAACCCGGCCCGCGCGCCGAGCTCCCGCTGACTGGGCGTGATCCCCGCACGCCCCATGCCGTAGAGCGTGGCCATCAGCGAGTACTGAGAGTGCGTCAGCCCGAGCGGCGCCAGCCCCCGATCAACAGCGGCCCGCCACCGATTCGTGACCCGCCACAGCAACGCCCCCACCGTCTCCACGCCTCAAGCTAAACATGGCAACCATAAACATGGCAACCGTCCATTGCCGACCGGGTCGGCACGCTCCTTCAGTACGGCGTCGCTTGGCTCATCGAGCACGTCAAACCCCTGTCCGAGGCGCTCGACTGGCTGGCCGGCGACCCCGCGCAGATAGCCGCCCATGCGACCGCGTGGCGCACCGTCGCCTCGTCGCTGCGCGCGGAGGCCGACCAGCTCACGCGCGCGGTCCGCCTGGAGACGTCGGAGTGGAAGGGCGCAGCCGCCACCGCCTACCGCGACCGGATGTCGCGGCACGATCAGTCCGTGCAGGCATTGGCCCGTGCCGCCGACGTCATGGCCCTCATGACCGAAGGCGCGGGCATGCTCGTCGGCACCGTCCGGCTCATGGTCCGCGATGCCGTCGCCACCGTCGTCTCCCGCCTGATCGTTTACGCCGGCGAGCTCATCGCCTCGGCCGGCCTGGCCACCCCGCACCGAACGTCGATGCCGTCGCCGCCAAGTACGGCGTGGATCTGGCCGGCGTCAACCTGGTGATCGACAAGGTTCGGTGGTGGCGAAGGGCCGGGCCGGAGATCTACGGCATCACGACCCCGGGTGGGCGGATCACCCTGACGGGAGAGCTGGTTGACCGTGGATGACCGAGGGGCAGCGGCGCTGGGAGGCGTGGTTCCAGGCCTTCTCCCGGGTGCATGCGGCGTGGCCCCAACAGGCCGAAGTGCCCTGCCCCGAAGGCGACGGGCGGGTGCGGGTCGGCTACATCGGCAACCCGGAGACCCGGCGCGGCGTCGCCTATGCCTGGTGCGACGTCGGGCGGCATGGCATCTATCTCACCCGTGTCGGGATCCCGCCGGGAGCGCCGATGGCTGCCTACGACGCGTCCGAGGAGGAACAGGACGCGGTCGTGCCGCCCGACATCGAGCTGCTCGATCCCGATCCGGCGGCGCCGGGTGCGGAGGCCGAGCGGGGCTGATCACGGGACGACGGTGACCGGCCATTTGCCGCAGCGGACCAGGCGGATGGCCAAGGAGCCGGCGATGCGGTGGCCGACGCTGGCGGAGGAGCCGACGATCACCGCGTCGGCCCGGGTTTGCTTTGCCACCTCGGAGAGCACGCTCAGTGGGTCGCCCTGCCGGACGATCAGCTCGGTGTCGGCGCCCCACGCGCCGATCTCGGACCGTAGCTGCCGTTCCAGCTCCTCCTGGGCCTCCAGCACCGCGTTCACCGCCATGCCGCTGTGGTCGGCCAGCGTGATCAGCGTGGTGGGTGCGCTGCGGGCGTGGACCGCGATCAGGCGGGTGCGCTGCCGCCGCGCGAGGCCGGCCGCGTAGGCGGCGGCGCGCATCGACGTGGGGGAGCCGTCGACGCCGACGACGATCGCGCCGGGGCCGTCGGTGCCGAGCTCGAAGGAACCCATGGCTGAACCTAAGCCCAGGTGCGGGGTGTGAGCACGTGCACATTCACGTGGTGCGGAGCGGACGATCGCATATCTGTATCGTACAGCTAAAGTGGGAGCCCCTTGCGTCACGGGACGGACAAGCGCCGATCTCAGGGCGATAAACACCCGGGCGACATTTCAGGCATGTCCGACTTCTTTCACCGGGTTAACGGAACGGACAACTCGGGCTCAGTAGAAAGCAAACTTGAGTGGCATACGTGTTCACCGCTCGTTCATTTGCGACCGGTTAACCGGCTACCTGACCCTTTTAGCTTCGGGGTGTGCCGATGAGAGATCGGCATCTGCACCTCACCTTGAAGGGACAATCGTGAAGCTCCAGCGGTCCGGTTACCTCGCCGGCATTGCTTTGACTGCGACGCTCGCGCTCGCCGCCTGCGGCTCGGACAACACCGACGGTGGTTCCGGAAGCACCGGTGCTTCCGCGGCCCCGGGTAGCTGCGGCACCGGCAGCCTGACGGCGCAGGGCTCGACGGCCCAGAAGAACGCCATGGACGAGTGGATCAAGAACTACCAGGCGCAGTGCTCGGGCGCGAAGGTCGACTACCAGGGCACCGGCTCCGGCGCCGGTATCCAGGCCTTCATCTCCGGCACCGCCGACTTCGCCGGTTCCGACTCGGCGCTCAAGGACGACGAGCAGCCCAAGGCCGACGCCAAGTGCGCCAGCGGCCCGGCCCTCAACCTCCCGATGGTGGTCGGCCCGATCGCGGTCGTCTACAACGTCGACGGTGTCGACAACCTGCAGCTCGACGCCTCGACGATCGCCAAGATCTTCGCCGGCACGATCACGAAGTGGGACGACCCGGCGATCGCCGCGCTGAACTCGGGTGCCAAGCTCCCGTCGACGGCGATCCAGGCCGTGCACCGCTCGGACGAGTCGGGCACCACCGACAACTTCACCAAGTACCTGAGCAAGGCCGCCGAGAAGGACTGGACCTTCAGCAACGCCAAGGCGTGGAAGGCCCCGGGCGGCACCGGCGCCAAGGGCTCGGACGGTATCGCCACCCTGGTGAAGAGCACCGCCGGCACGATCAGCTACGTCGAGCTCTCCTTCGCCGAGAACAGCGACCTGAAGAAGGCGAAGATCAAGAACGGCGCCGGTGAGTTCACCGAGCTGACCGGCGACAGCGCCGGCAAGACCATCGAGGGTGCCAAGATCACCGGTACCGGCAACGACCTCAAGATGTCGATCGACTACAACACCACCACCGCCGGTGCGTACCCGATCGTCCTGGTCACCTACGAGATCGCCTGCGAGAAGGGCTCCTCGAAGGCCGCCGACATCAAGGCCTTCCTGAACTACACCTCGAGCACCGGTGGCCAGTCGGCGCTCGGCGAGCTCGGCTACGCCCCGCTGCCCGAGACGGTTCGCGCGAAGGTCGCGACCTCCGTCGCCGCCATCAGCTGACCGGATTCTCCAGAGCGCATAGGTCAATCCCTCCGAGACGACAGCGAGCGAGCAGATGGGTGACAACCCCACCGGCTCGACGAACGCCACCGCCGGCGGCCCGGGTGTGACAGGACGTCACGCCCGGTCCGCCGGCACCGGCGTTTCGCCGAGCAGCTACGAAGAACCCCCAGTCGGCGGCGGGGGCGCCCTGCCGAAGAAGTCCCGCTTCTCCATGGAGACCGGGTTCCGCGGCCTTTCCGTGTCGGCCGGCGCGATGGTACTGGTCATCATCGTGGCCATCGCGATCTTCCTGATCGCGAAAGCCGCACCGGCGCTGCGCGCCAACACGGTCAACTTCTTCTCCTACCAGCAATGGTTCCCGAACGACGCGCAGCCGAAGTTCGGCATCGCGGCCATTGCCTTCGGCACCGTGCTCTCCTCGGTGATCGCGCTGATCGTCGCGGTGCCGATCGCCTTGGGCATCGCGCTGTTCCTCTCGCACTACGCGCCCAAGCGGCTGGCCAACCCGCTCGGGTTCGTGATCGACCTGCTCGCCGCCGTGCCGAGTGTCGTCTTCGGCCTCTGGGGCCGTGACGTCTTCGCCCAGCCGGTGCAGGACTTCTCGGTCTGGCTCAACAAATACTTCAGCTGGATCCCGCTGTTCGGCGGCGACGGCCCGTTCGGCCGCTCGATCCTGCTGGGCTCGCTGGTGCTGGCAATCATGGTGCTGCCGATCGTCACCTCGCTCTCCCGCGAGGTCTTCCAGCAGACCCCGGGGATGAACGAGGAGGCCGCCCTCGCGCTGGGCGCCACCAAGTGGGAGATGATCCGCACCGCCGTCCTGCCGTACGGCAAGCCCGGCGTGATCGCCGCCGTGATGCTCGGGCTCGGCCGCGCGCTCGGCGAGACCATCGCCCTGGCGATGACCCTCGGCACGGTCTTCAACATCTCGTTCAACCTCATCGAGACCGGTGGTAACTCGATCGCCGCGAACATCGCGAACACCTTCGGCGAGGCCAACGACACCGGCCGTGGCGCGCTGATCGCCTCCGGTCTGGTGCTGTTCGCCATCACGCTGGTGGTCAACATGGCGGCCCGCGCGATCATCTACCGCCGCCGCGAGTTCCGGGACGCCGCCGCATGAGCATGACGAAGAGTGACCTCGCCGGCGTCGTGATGACGCCGGACAACATCCGCAGCAAGAAGCTGCCGCTGGCCTTCAACCTCGGCATCGCGGTCGTGGCGTTCGGCCTGGCCGCCGCGATCGTGTACGGGTTCGGCATCGGCGGCTGGGTGCTGGTCGTCGTCCTCGGCTGGATCCTCTACCTGGTCGGCATCCTGGTGGCAGCCAGCCGGATCGAGGGTCGCCGCGCGGCCCGCAACCGGGCCTGGCAGTCGATGATCTACTCGGCTTGCATCCTGGCGATCCTGCCGCTGGCGAGTGTGGTCTGGACGCTGGTCTCCAAGGGCGTCCAGCGGCTCGACGGCGACTTCTTCAACTCGTCGATGAACAACATCGGCGCCCGCGACCCCAACGGCGGCGCGTACCACGCGATCATCGGCACGATCCAGCAGGTCGGCATCGCCACCATCATCGCCGTCCCGCTGGGTGTGCTCGGCGCGATCTACCTGGTCGAGTACGGCCGGGGCCGGTTCGCCAACACGGTCCGCTTCTTCGTGGACGTCATGACCGGTATCCCGTCGATCGTGGCCGGCCTGTTCATCCTGTCGTTCTGGGTGCTGATCGTGAGCCCCTGGTTCAACAACGGTCAGCCGCGCTTCTCCGGCTTCGCCGCCGCGCTGGCGCTGTCCGTGCTGATGCTGCCCACGATCGTCAGATCCACGGAGGAGATGCTGCGGCTCGTGCCCGGCCCGCTGCGGGAGGGCGCGTACGCGCTCGGTGTGCCGCAGTGGAAGACGATCCTCAAGATCGTCGTACCGACCGCGCTGCCCGGCATCGTCACCGGCGTCATGCTCGCCATCGCCCGCGCGGCCGGCGAGACCGCACCGGTCCTGCTGGTCGCCGGCGGCGCCGCCGCGATCAACTTCGACCCGTTCAACGGCAACCAGTCCTCGCTGGCGCTCTACGTGTACCAGCAGGCCGGGGACGCCTCGAAGTACGCACCGGCGCGGGCCTGGACCGCCGCGCTGACCCTGGTCGCGATCGTGCTGATCCTGACGATCGCTGCCAAGATGCTCGCCCGTCGCAACAGTTTGACCCGTTAAGAGGAATCCCATGGCCAAGCGCATCGAGGCGAGCAACGTCACCTCGTACTACGGCTCGTTCAAGGCGATCGACAGTGTGTCGATGACCGTCGAGCCCAAGACCATCACCGCCCTCATCGGCCCGTCCGGTTGCGGCAAGTCCACGTTCCTCCGGTCGATCAACCGGATGCACGAGGTCCTGCCGGGCGCCCGCATCGAAGGCCGGCTCACCATCGACGACCAGAACATCTACGACGCGGACGTGGACGTCACCGCGGTCCGTCGCATGATCGGCATGGTCTTCCAGCGGCCCAACCCGTTCCCGACGATGTCGATCTACGAGAACGTCGTGGCCGGCCTCAAGCTGAACGGCGTCAAGAAGAAGTCCCTGCTGGACGACGCCGCCGAGCAGTCGCTGCGGTCGGCGAACCTCTGGGAAGAGGTCAAGGACCGGCTCGGCCGTCCCGGCGCCGGCCTCTCCGGCGGTCAGCAGCAGCGTCTCTGCATCGCCCGCACCATCGCGGTCGAGCCGCAGGTCGTGCTCATGGACGAGCCCTGCTCGGCGCTCGACCCGATCTCGACGCTGGCGATCGAGGACCTGATGTTCAAGCTGAAGGACCGCTTCACGATCATCATCGTCACGCACAACATGCAGCAGGCCGCCCGGGTCAGCGACAAGACGGGCTTCTTCTCGATCGACAAGACGGGCGACCCCGGCCGCCTGATCGAGTACGACGACACCCAGAAGATCTTCAGCAACCCGACCCAGAAGAAGACCGAGGACTACATCACCGGCCGCTTCGGCTAGGTCGCCTGCGGCAAGATCAGAACGCAGCGAGATCAGGACGGGAGCGCCACGTGCAACACGGCGCTCCCGTCTTCTTTCATTTCCACGCGAGGCATGACGGGGCTTGCGGCGTTGCGGCGGGTCGAGGCCGCGATGACTTCGGCGATTTTCCCGTACGAGCGCAGAGAGTCCACTGTCGACCTCGTGGGTGGGAGCATGGCAAGGCCGTTGGCGGCCTCCGGGCTGATCCACGTGGCTGACTCACTCTCACCGGACACGTCGCGCGCCTTCTGGCCTTCCGGCAGGAGAGCGACGAAGAACCACGTGTCGAAGCGCTTGGGCTCGAACTCGGGCGTGATCCACCGCGCCCACGGCAGCAGCAGGTCGTCGCGCAGCCGCAGTCCCCGGCGGTCGAGCAGCTCGGTCATGGTCAGCTTGCGGGCCGCCAGGTCGGCCCGGTCGGTCTCCCACTCGCCGGAGCTGACGTCGCCGATCACGTGGTTGCCGTCGTCGGTCTCACTCCCGTGGGTGACCACACCGGTCAGCGTGCCGTCGCTGACCGTACGGTCGAGCTCGTCCACCGGCCCGGCCAGCAGCACGCCGGCCTCCTCGAACAGCTCGCGGGCCGCCGCGCCGACGATCGCGTGCGCCTGCTCCTCGGGCACGCCGAGCCGCTCGGCCCAGTCGGCGCGGACTGTCGACGGGCGGTCGGAGGGGTCGACGCCGCCACCCGGGAACGCGTGGAGGTCGCCGAAGACCATCGTGGCCGCGCGCTTCATCACGTACAGCTGGAAGGTTTCGCCCGAAGGGCGCAGAAGGACGACGGTGGCCGCGGGCCGGACGGGCGCCGGATCCCCGCGGAACTCGCGGGCCCGGCGCACCATGGCCTCCGGAATCGGAAAGGTGAGGGCACTGGGGTTCGAGTCGGTCACCCCGTCGATCCTGCCACCAACCGATGCCACGGGAGAGTTACGGTACTGATCATGACCGAACAGAAGGTCCGCTGGGGCATCATCGGCCCCGGCGGGATCGCCGCCCAGTTCGCCAAGGATCTGCCGCTGGTGCCGGGCGCCGAGCTCGCCGCAGTCGGGTCGCGGTCCGCCGGGACCGCCGCCGCGTTCGCCGAGCGCCACGGTTTCGCCCGCTCCCACGGCTCCTACGCCGACCTCGCCGCCGACCCGGGCGTGGACGTCGTCTACGTCGCCACCCCGCACGCGCAGCACCTCGCCGCCGCCCTGCTCTGCGTCGAGGCGGGCAAGGCCGTGCTGGTGGAGAAGCCGATCACGCTCGACCTCGTGTCGGCCGCCCAGCTGGTGGAGGCCGCCCGCGCCAAGAACGTCTTCCTGATGGAAGCCATGTGGATGCGCCTCAACCCGGCCATCCGCAAGATCGTCGAACTGGTCGAGGAGGGCGCGATCGGCTGGGTCAGCGCGATCCACGCCGACTTCGGCCTGCAGGGCCCGTTCGAGCCCGAGCACCGCCTGCGCAACCCCCAGCTGGGCGGGGGCGCGCTGCTCGACCTCGGCGTCTACCCGATCCACCTGGCCCACGTCATCATGGGCAACCCGGTGAGCGTGCAGTCCTGGGCGCACCTGACTCCCGAGGGCGTCGACGAGAACACCGGCGTGCTGCTCGGCTGGGAGCCCGGCGCGGTCGCGGCCCTCACCTGCAGCATCAACGGCGAGAGCCGCAACGCCGCGTCGATCACCGGCACCGATGGCCGCATCGACCTCCCGCCGGGCTTCTTCGTGCCGCGCGAGTTCACCCTGACGAGGGCCGGCAAGGCCCCCGAGACCTTCGAGTTCCCGTTCGAGGGCAGCGGCTACCAGTTCGAGGCGGCCGAGGCGCAGCGCTGCATCCTGGCCGGCGAGCTGGAGAGCCCGCTCATGCCGCACGCCACCACGCTCGAGGTCATGGGCCTGCTCGACGCCATCCGCGAAGAGATCGGCGTGTCCTACTAGGTAGGGCAGGGCTGCCCGCCTCGCTCCCACGTGACCGACAGCCCTGCCCTACAGTGGCTGCATGCCGTCGAGGAAGGTCGGCGGCAAGCCGACGTCGAGCGATGTGGCCGCGGCCGCGGGTGTCTCCCGGTCCGCAGTCTCGTTCGCGTTCAACAACCCGCAGCGCATCTCGGCGGCCACCCGCGAGCGGATCCTCGCGGCGGCCGCCGAGCTCGGTTACACCCCCAACACGCTGGCCCGGATGCTGCAGGCCGGCACCACCAACTCGATCGGCGTGCTGTTGCCGCAGCGGCTGGCCCAGATCCTGGAGAACCCGTACTACGCCCGTTTCCTGATGGGCGTCGGGCAGATCTGCGACCAGGAGGGCTACACGCTGCTGCTCACGCCGCCGCTGCAGGACTCGGTGCTCAAGGCGATCCCGTACGCGGCGGTCGACGGCTTCATCGTGTGCGGTCTGGAGACCGAGGGCGCCGAGGTGGCCGAGCTGGAACGGCACCAGATCCCGTTCGTGCTGATCGACAGCGACCGCTACGAGAACGCCGCCAGCGTCGACGTCGACGACCGCGGCGGCGCGCACGAGGTCACCCGGTACCTGCTGGAGCTGGGTCACCGGCGGCTCGGCGTGCTCTCCATCGACCCCGGCCCCGACGTGGCCACCCGCGGATACCGCGGGCCGCTCGGCCGCCGGATGACCGGCATCGCCGAGGCGCTGGCCGGCGCGGGCCTGAGCATGGCCGACGTGGCGCTGGCCGAGGTGCCGGTGACCCGGGTCGACGGATACCGCGCCACCAAGGGCCTGATGGCCTCCGGAAACCCGCCGACCGCGATTCTCGCGCTTTCCGACATGCTCGCGTACGGCGCCGTCGACGCGCTCCAGGAGCTGGGACTTTCCGTGCCCGATCAGGTGTCGGTGACCGGCTTCGACGACCTGGCCGAGTCGGCCTGGTTCCGCCCCCGGCTCACCACGGTCCGCCAGCCGATCGTCACCAAGGGCCGCAGCGCCGCCTCGTTCCTGATCTCGGCCATCCGCGGCGAGGACCAGCACCCGCATCAGCTGCTCGGTACCACCCTGATCGTCCGAGACTCCGCCGTGAAGCCGTCAAATCGCTGATGTAACACGAGTTAGTAACCTGCTACCGTCTCGTCATGAGCGATCTTCCCCCGGCCTGGTGGCGCGACGCGGTGATCTACCAGATCTATCCGCGCAGCTTCGCCGACGCGAACGGCGACGGCATCGGCGACCTGCCCGGCATCCGCAGCCGCCTGCCCTACCTGCGCGACCTGGGCGTCGACGCGGTCTGGCTGTCCCCCTTCTACCTGTCCCCGCAGGCCGACGCCGGGTACGACGTCGCCGACTACCGCACCGTCGACCCGATCTTCGGAACGGTCGAGGACGCGCGCGGACTGGTCGACGACGCGCATGACGTAGGCGTACGCGTCATCGTTGATCTTGTTCCTAATCACTCCTCCGACCAGCACGTCTGGTTCCAGCAGGCGCTCGCCGAGGGACCCGGCTCGCCGCTGCGCGAGCGGTACCACTTCCGCGACGGGCGCGGCGACCTTCCGCCCAACGACTGGCCGTCCATCTTCGGCGGCCCGGCCTGGACCCAGGTCCCCGACGGGCAGTGGTATCTGCACCTTTTCGCGCCCGAACAGCCCGACTTCAACTGGGACCATCCCGCGGTCGCCGACGAGTTCCGCACGATCCTGCGCTTCTGGCTCGACCTCGGCGTCGACGGCTTCCGCATCGACGTGGCGCACGGCCTGGTCAAGGAGGCCGGCCTGCCCGACATCGGCGCCGACACGTCGTGGCACCTGCTCGACGTCGGCGAGAGCCCGTGCTTCGACCGCCCCGGCGTGCACGAGATCTACCGCGGCTGGCGCCGCATCCTCGACGAGTACCCCGGCGAGCGCATCGCCGTCGCCGAGGCCTGGGCGCCCACACTGGCCCGGGTCGCCGACTACGTGCGCCCCGACGAGCTGCACCAGGCCTTCAACTTCAGCTACATGAGCACCGCGTGGCAGGTCGAGGCCCAGCGCGAGGTGATCGACGCCTCGCTGGCCGCCATGCACGCGGTCGGCGCGCCGACCACCTGGACCCTCTCCAACCACGACGTGGTCCGCCACACCAACCGCCTGATGCAGGAAAACCAGGGCGAGGTGGCCGGCCGCCGCCCCACCGAGGTCGACGCCGAGGCCGGCCTGCGCCGCGCCCGCGCCGCGTCGTTGCTGTTGCTGGCCCTGCCCGGCTCGGCCTACCTGTACCAGGGCGAGGAGCTGGGCCTGCCCGAGGTCGTCGACCTGCCCGCCTCGGTCCGGCAGGACCCGGCCTTCCATCGGGCGGCCGGCCAGGACGGCTACCGCGACGGCTGCCGCGTGCCCATCCCGTGGTCCGGCACGGCGGCGCCGTACGGCTTCGGCCCCGGATCTTCGTGGTTGCCGCAGCCATCGTCGTGGGCATCGCTGAGCGTCGCGGCCCAGGACGGCGTGCCCGGCTCGACGCTGACCATGTATCGGGATGCGCTAGCGCTACGCCGCAAGGTCCTGGCCGCGGGCGACGCGCTGACGTGGCAGGACGCTCCCGGCGGCGTGCTCGCCTTCGAGCGGGGCGCGTCGTTCCGCTGCCTGGTCAACATGGGCGACGGGCCGGTGACCCTGGACGCCCCGGGCGAGCTGCTGATCGCCAGCGGCCCCGTCGCGATAGAGAACGGCATCGCGACGATCCCGCCGGACACGGCGAGTTGGTGGTCGCTCTAGAAACCAGCTGGCGTTTGTGGACAGCGACCAATTTTTGTCGTACCCACCTGCTCTACTCGACCCCGCCCAGTACGGGGCGGGGGCGGTCTGTGGCCCGCCGGGTGATCCCAAAAGCGCGGTCGCCGGTGGCCGGCCGGGCGACTGACATGAGCGAGGCGTGGCGGGTTCGGCCCGTCGCTCTCCGCTGGGTCCCGCGATGTGGCGATCGCTCCCAGTCGGCGGGACCCAGTCCCAGCTGTTGGCACGCTGTCCCGATGAGTGGACGAAGGCGTCCACGGTACGGGACCTTTCGCTTGCCTGCGCCGGACATATCCGTTTATATCAAACGCGAGTTGATCGAGGGCGGCTAACGATGATGAGTACCCGTTAGCGGCAAACCGCAGCTTATCAAGATCGTTTGCGCGACGGCAGCGACGGCAGCGACGGCCCGGCCGGCCAGCGCAGACGGCCGCGACGGCGGCGCCGTCGCAGCGACCGAACACGGGCGGTCGGCGCGAGCGCGAGCGCGGGTCGCCGCGGCGCGGGCTCGGGGAAGAAAGCGCGAGCAGGGAGAAGAAGGCGCGGCACGGAGGGGAAGAAGGCGCGAGCAGGGAGAAGAAGGGCGGGCACGGGAGAAGAAGGCGCGGCACGGAGGGGAAGAAGGGGCGAGCAGGGAAAAGAAGGGCGGGCACGGGAGAAGAAGGCGCGGGCTCGGGGGAAAGGACTCGAGCTCAGGAGAAGAGCGGGCGGGTCGCGAAGTAGAGGAGGGCGGCGATGGCCGCGGCGCCCGGGAAGGTGAGGATCCAGGCGCCGACGATGTTGCCGGCCACGCCCCAGCGGACGGCGGAGAGCTTCTTCGTCGCGCCTACGCCCATGATGGCCGAGGTGATCGTGTGGGTGGTGCTGATCGGAGCGCCCAGGCCGATGCCGAAGGTGAAGAGCAGGGTGCTCGCGACCGTCTCGGCGGCGAAGCCCTCCGGCGGGCCTAGGTCGATGATTTTGCGGCCCAGCGTGCGGATGATGCGCCACCCGCCGGCGTACGTGCCGAGGGCCAGCACCGTCGCCGACGTCCAGTAGGCCCACTGCGGGATGTGGTCGGTCGAGTCCTGGTAGCCGCCGACGTAGAGGGCCAGGACGATCACGCCGATGGTCTTGGCGGCGTCCTGGAGGCCGTGGCCGATGGACATCGCCGCGGCCGAGACGGTCTGTGCGTGGCGGAAGCCGCGGTTGAGCTTGGATGGCCGGCCGGTCCGGAAGATCCACATGATGGCGAGCATGAACAGGAAGCCGGCCACGAAGCCGAGCAGCGGCGAAGTCACCATCGGGATGACGACCTTTTCGACGATCTGGTCCCAGTGCACCGTGTAGCCCGCGACCAGGGCGGCGCCGACCAGGCCGCCGATGAGCGCGTGCGACGAGGACGACGGCAGGCCGAAATACCAGGTGATCAGGTTCCAAACGACGGCCGCGAGCACGGCGGCGAAGACCGCGCCGAGGCCGGACGTCGACTCCGGCACGCTGATGATGCCGCTGACGGTGTTGGCGACGTTGCCGCCGAAGTGGGCGCCGATGAAGTTGCCGGCGGCGGCCATCAGCAGCGCCACCCGCGGCGTGAGGGCGCGGGTGCTGACGCTGGTGGCGATCGCGTTGGCCGCGTCGTGGAAGCCGTTGGTGTAGTCGAACACCATCGCCACCACGATCACCGCGAGGACGGCGATGAGCTCGGCGGACAAGGCCTACGACTCCTTGACCGCGATGGTCTCGACGGTGTTCGCCACGTGCTCGAAGGCGTCGCACGCGGCCTCCAGCTCGTCGGCGACCTCCTTCATCTTGAGCACGGTGAGCGCGTCGTACTCGCCGGAGAAGAGCCGGACCAGCAGCATCCGGTACGCCCGGTCGCCGTCGTTCTCCAGCCGGTTGATCTCGATCCAGTACTCGTCGAGGCCCTTCATCGAGCGCAGCCTCGGCATCGCCTCGGCGGTCACCTTCGACTGCTGGTCGAGCACGTTGATCAGCTCGTGCATCTCGCGCGGCAGCGACGGGAGCTCGGTCAACCCGTACAGGTAGAGGAGGTTGCCGACGGCCTCCAGGTGGTCCATCACGTCGTCGAGCTGAGAGCCGAGCGAGTAGATGTCGGCCCGGTCGAACGGGGTGATGAAGGTGGAGTTGATCTTCTTGTAGAGGTCGTGGGTGATCTGGTCGCTGTCGTGCTCCACATCGGTCAGCCGCTCGGCCACCGATTGCACGTCCACCCCGGGCAGCGCCAGCTCGTTGAGCAGCTCGGTGCCCTTGACCAGATTTTGCGCAGCGCTGGTGAAGAGATCGTAGAAAGCGCCCTCGACGGGGCGGAAGGAGAACTTCACAGCGCGGACCTCGATCGACGGGCTTGGGATGGATCTCCACGCATGCTAGCGGTCCTTCCCAGTTCACCTGGCGTTCGCCTGGCTGGGTGTGCCCCGTGACGCTCTTGGTTACACCGGCTCGTGCCGCCGATCGGGCCGGGGCGCATGCGGCCGTGGCGAGGAACGCCGGACCGCCCGGGTCGGCAGCGGGGTGATCGGCACCCGCCGCGCGACCGGGTGCCGGCGCAGGTGGCGCGCGAGTCCACGCTGGTCACGGTCGGCGATGACGTCGACCCCGGCGGCGCTCAGCTCGGTCCAGATCGCCCGCCGCGCCGGCCGCGAGCCCTCCGGGAGCCCGGCGATGCGCACGGTGCGGCCGTCCTCGTGCGCCTGGCGAACCAGCGCGTGCAGCAGGTGCCGCTCCTCGGCGGAGATCGGCTCGCGGCCGTCCCAGCCGAACCGGCGGCTCCACGGCTCGCTGATCGTGGGGACCAGGGCCGGCGGCGCCGACCTCGAACCGAGGTCGTCGAAGGTGCCGTCGGCGAAGGCGTACCTCTCGCTCTGGGTGGCCAGCAGTTCGCGTACGTCGACGATGCCGCACACCGACACGGTGACCGCGCCCGGCACGAGGGTCTCGCCGTCGCCGTGGCTGAGCAGCCCGGCGTGGTCCCGCAACTGCTGGTCGAGCATCCGGTACGCGCGCAGCAGAGTCTCCGGTTCGCGGATGCCGCCGGTGAACTCGACGACGAGCCGGAACGGCGTCTGCTGCTCGCGGGCGAGCCGCCCGCCACGGCCGGCGATCCGGGCGAAGAGCGGGGTGAGCACGAGCCGCCGCAGCGTACGGCCGGGTTGCGGCCCGCCGGGCCCGAGGAACAACTCGCCGTGAGGCCCGGGGGTGACCGGCACGGTCAGTCCGCCGAGCCCGCGCCGGATCACCTCGGGCAGCGGGTCGATCGACGTGGGCGCGGCGATCGCGTGCCCGGACGCTTGGAAGGGCCGTGGCCGGCGGATCAGGACGGTTCCGGCCGAGACCGCGCCGGCCACTCCGGCGAGGCCGGCGAGACCACCGGCGATAGTCGCACCGTTCACCGTGCACCATCCGATTCGTACGAAATGCGTGTTTACTACTGTGTCACATCCGGTACCCGCGCCCGGGCAATGTCGCGCAGAATTCCCCTCATGCCGTCGCTGACCACCACCGAGTTCGAGGCCGAACGGCCGCACCTGCTGGCCGTCGCGTACCGGATGCTCGGCAGCCGGGCCGAGGCGGAGGACGCGGTGCAGGAGGCGTGGCTGCGCTTCGAGAAGGCGCGCGAGCGCGGCGAGATCCACGACCTGCGCGGCTGGCTCACCACGGTCACCGGGCGCATCTGCCTAGACGTGCTCAAGTCGGCCCGGGTGAGCCGCGAGGCCTATCCGGGGCAGTGGCTTCCGTCGTACGTGGTGGAACCCGACGCCGGACCCGACGCCCGCGCCGAGATGAGTGACCAGGTCGGCCTCGCGCTGCTGGTCGTCATGGAGAAGCTGACGCCGGAGCAGCGCGTGGCGCTGGTTCTGCACGACGCGTTCGCCATGCCCTTCGAGGACGTGGCGACGGTCCTCGGCACCACCGAGACGGCCGCGCGGCAGCACGCCTCCCGCGGCCGCCGGGCCGTCGCGCAGGACGGCGTGCGGCACACCGCCGACCTCGCCGAGCAGCGCCGCGTGCTCGGCGCCTTCCTCGAGGCGGCCAACGGTGGCGACCTGCAGGCGCTGGCGGCCCTGCTGGCTCCCGACGTCGTGGCGATCGGCGACGGCGGCGGCCTGGTGCCCGGCGTCGGCACCCGCCCGGTCCTCGGCGCCGACAAGGTGGCCCGCTTCTACCTCGGCATCATCGCCGGCCTGGGCGAGGTCGAGATCGAGACGGTGCTCGTCAACGGCTCACTGGGCCTGATGGCGCGCGGCCATCTCGCGAACGGGCGGCCGCTGCACTCGGTGCTGTCGGTGGCCATCGACGACGGGCGGATCACCGGTTTCTTCAACCAGCTCAACCCGAACAAACTGGAGCTACGCGACCTGGGTTAGGTATTTGTGGTACTGCGAGGCGAAGGGCTCGCTGCCGTCGCCGAGCGCGCCCATCAGCTTGCTGGCCGCCGCGCGGGCCTCGTCGACCAGATAGTCGGGATAGCCGAACTGCACCCGGTGCTCGTCGAACTCATCCTCGTCGCGCAGCTCGACCACGCCGGTCTCGCGCCGGCGCACCACGTCGAGGTCGAGGTCGATGATGTGCACCGTGTCGCCCTCCCACCGGGCCGGCGTGGTGATGTCGCAATACACCTCGCTGGTGCGCGGGGGCGGGTTGAACATGCCGGTCCACCACGCGTGATGCGGGATCAGCAGGACGAACGGGATCTGCTCCACCGACGGCCGGCCGTGGTAGACCGACGGCGTCCCGCGCGTCACACCGACCCAGACGCCCAGGTCGTCGGAGTCGAAGCGGCGCGCCGGATAGTCCCGGTGGGCCGAGCCGTCGTACTTCGTGTAGACGACCCGGACCATGTCGTGCGGCATGCGAGAACACTAACGGTGGTCGGCTTCTGTCGGTGGTGGCGGGTACCTTCTGTGCGTGCCCGCAGCAACCCGCAAGAAGGCTCTGTCCCCCGGAGAAAACCCGAAAAAGGCGGTTGGAGCCGACCAACTCCTCGCCGCCGCCGTCGGCGCGGTTCCCGGCGGGGCCGCCCGGCCCGGCCAGCAGGCCATGGCCACCGCCATCGACAAGGCCGTGCGCGACCGTGAGCATCTGCTGGTCCAGGCCGGCACGGGCACCGGCAAGTCCTTGGCGTACCTGACGCCCGCCCTCCTCGTCGACGGCCCGGTCGTGGTCTCCACCGCCACGCTCGCGTTGCAAAATCAGCTCGTCGAGCACGACCTGCCCCGCCTGGCCGAGGCGGTCGAGCCGGTCCTCGGCCGCCGCCCGACGTACGCGGTGCTCAAGGGCCGCCACCACTACCTCTGCATGGCCAAGATGGAGCACGCCGACGAGGACGAGCCCACCGACACGCTCTTCGACGACGCCCCGCCGAAAACGCAGTGGCTCGGCGAGGCCGGCAAGCTCGGCAAGCAGATCCAGCGGCTGCGCGCCTGGTCGGAGAAGACGGCGACCGGCGACCGCGACGAGCTCGACCCCGGCGTCGACGACACCGCCTGGCGCCAGGTGTCGATGCCGGCCCGCGACTGCGTCGGCGCGGCCAAGTGCCCGTACGGCGCCGAGTGCTTCGCCGAGGCCTCCCGGGTGCGGGCCCGCGAGGCCGACGTGGTGGTCACCAACCACAGCCTGCTCGCCGTCGACATGCTCGCCGACCGGCACATCGTGCCGCCGCACAAGCTGCTGATCATCGACGAGGCGCACGAGCTGGCCGACCGGGTCTCGTCGGCGTCGCAGGCCGAGCTGACCCCCGACGCGATCGAGCGCTCGGCCCGGCGCGCCGGCAAGCTCATCCCGCAGGCCGCCTCCGACGCGCTGGCCGAGGCCGCCGACGCGCTGACGGTCGGGCTCGCCGACGTGCCGGCCGGCCGTCTCACCACCGGCCTGCCGCCGGCGCTGCACCAGGCGGTCACCCTGCTCGAGTCGGCCACGCGCGCCGGGCTCAGCGCGATCGGCGACATCAAGAGCGACGATCCCGATCCCGTACGGAAACAGCAGGCCAAAGCTTCCATCGGCGACCTGTCCGACACCGCCCAGCGGCTGCTGGAGGAGTCCGACTTCGACGTGGCCTGGGTCGAGAAGTCCGACATGGGCAGCGGCCGCCGTGCGCTGGTGGTAGCGCCGCTCTCGGTGGCCGGCACGCTCTCCAACGGGCTCTACACCGACCGCACGGTCGTCGCCACCTCGGCCACGCTCACCCTGGGCGGCCGGTTCGACACCGTGGCCCGCTCATTGGGGTTGCCGGTCGCCGCGCCCACCGTGCCGTCGGCTCGCGGCGCGGTGGCCGAGACGGCCGCTCCCGGGGCGCTCACGCCCGAGGCCCCCACGGCTTCCGGCGACGGCTGGACGTCGCTCGACGTCGGCTCGCCCTTCGACTATCCCAAGCAGGGCATCCTGTACGTGGCCGCGCACCTGCCCCGCCCCGCGGCCTCCGGCCTGCCCGACGCCGCCGGCGAGGAGCTGCTGAGACTGGTCTCCGCCCTGGGCGGCGCCACCCTCGGCCTGTTCTCGTCCCGGCGCGCCGCGACCCAGGCCGCCGAGCTGCTGCGCGCCCGCACCGACCTGCCGATCCTGCTGCAGGGCGAGGAGGCGCTGCCGCTGCTGGTCCGCAAGTTCCGGGAAGACCGGCCGAGCTGCCTGTTCGGCGTCATGTCCCTGTGGCAGGGCGTCGACGTCCCCGGCGACTCCTGCCAGCTGGTCGTCATCGACCGCCTCCCGTTCCCCCGCCCCGACGAGCCCCTGGCGGCGGCCCGCTCCGCCGCCGTCGACTCGGCCGGCGGCTCCGGCTTCGCCTCGGTGAGCGTCCCGATCGCCGCGATCCGCCTGGCCCAGGGCGTGGGTCGCCTGATCCGCTCGACCGGCGACAAGGGCGTGGTCGCTGTCCTCGACTCCCGCTTGGAGACGGCCCGCGGCTACGGCGCCTTCCTGCGCAAGTCACTGCCACCGTTCTGGTACACGACCCGCCCCGACGTGGCCGTCGGCGCCCTCCAGCGCCTCGCCAAGAGCTGATGGCTGCCGTGATGGGACCGCAGCTCAGTTCGGCGCCGCCGCCCCCGCCGGTGGCCGAGGAGCCGAAAAGGCGGCGGTGGTGGATGCTCGGGACCGTCGCGGGCTGGATCGTGGTGCTGGCGGTTCTGGCCACCTGGTCGGTGTGGCACTCGCCGGCGACAGTGCCGGAGCAGCGGGACATCGGCGATGCCGTGACCGAGCTGCAGCGGGCCGCGGGGGTGGTCTACTCGGCGGCCGGCAAGGGCGGGGAGGTCGTGGTGCTCGGCGATCTCGATCTGATCGGGGACTGCCGGATCACGCCGGTGCGGCATGGGTATGTGGCGGCCCGCGATCTCACGCTCTATGTGCGGCCGGGGGAGGCCGAGGCGGCGCTCGAGGGGATCGCCGACGCGCTGCCGGCTGCCTATCAGGCGGGGGTCGCGCTCACCCGGGGTGGGACGAGGGTCGCCTTCCACGCCGACGCGGGAAACTTCATCGGGATCGACGCGGCTTCCGACGCCGAGACCAAGGTGCTCACGCTGCGACTGACCAGCGGGTGTCGGCCGGGGCCGGTGGAGGGTGTCGACAAAAGCGATCCGGCGGCCACCGCGCCGGCCGAGTTGAAGACCGTCCTCAGCGCGCTGGGCGGCACGGGGACGCCGGAGGCGCGAGCCATCGGCTGTCCCGGGGGCGGGGTGGCGGGGAGCTACACCGTGGAGGTTCCGGAGGCCAACGATTGGCAGGCGCGCATGCGAGCGGCCGCCGCGGGCGCGGAGATCTTGCGGTCGGACGAGGGCGGGTGGGCGTACCGGAAAGGCTCTGAATCTGTTGTTGTCGTCGCCGACGGGAAGACCTTGCGGGTCAGCGTGAGCGGCGACTGTCAGTAGACCAGGGCCTGCGCGCCCTCGGTGGTGACCTCCTCGACGAAGACCGCGGCGCCGGCGATGCGGATGCCGGGGACCACGTCGGCGGGGGTGATCTCGCGGCGGGCGGCGCACTGCGTGCAGGCGGTCACCTTGCCGCTGGCCAGCAGCAGGTCCAGCAGGTCGGGCAGGGGCGCGGCGTGCGGGAGCTCGAACTCGGCGGCCCGGCCGGGCAGGGCGAACCAGGTCGACTCGCCGGTCAGCCAGAAACTGACGTCCACCCCGGACGCGGCGGCCGTCGACGCGACCGTGAAAGCCTGCGAGCAGCGCTCGGGAGCGTCCGCGCCGGCGGTTGCCTTGACGACCAGCAAACGTGCCATGGGCGCCAGCATAGGATGGGCCGGTCATGGTTACCGAGATCGGGTTCGTGAGCCTGCTGGTCGCCGGTTTGGGCGCGCTGGCGGGCGGCTTCGGCTATCTGGCCATTCGGATTTCGAGGGGGCGTTGGTGAGCGGCGAGTCGGACAATCCCCTGGGCCCTCCGCCCTGGATGAACGCGCCGCCCGTCGACGCCTACCCCTACGAGGACACGCACGACCTGCGTCAGGGCGCCGACCTGCACCCGGCGCTGCTCGGGCTGCTGCCGTTCGTGGGGCTCTGGCGTGGGCGCGGGCAGGGCGGCTTCCCGGCCGACGAGGATTACAACTTCGCGCAGGAGATCCGGATCAGCCACGACGGGCGGCCGTTCCTGCGCTTCGAGTCGCGGTCGTGGCTGCTCGACGACGAGTCCAAGCCGGCCGGCGAGTGGGTCGTCGAGTCGGGCTTCTGGCGGCCGGTGCTGGTCGACGGGCGGGCCGGCGACGAGATGGAGGCCACCTTCATCACGCCCGACGGCACCGCGGAGCTCTACCTGGGCAAGACGATCGGCCCGACCCGGCTCGAGATGGAGGCCGACGCGGTGGCGTACACGCCGAGCGGCCTGCATGTGACGGGCGGGCATCGGCTGTTCGGCATCGTCGAGGGGGCGCTGCTCTACGCGCACGGGATGGCGGTGGACGGCAGCGAGCTGCGCGACCACATGTCGGCGCGCCTGCTGCGCATCGGCGGTTAGTAGCCCAGGAGGTCGAGCAGGATCGGGGTCCAGCGGGATCGGCGTCGCGGAGCGCCGTCGAGTTCCTTGACGAACGACAGGCCGCGCAGGGCGGAGGCGAGCCAGATCGCGTCCGCCCCGCGCAGCTGCTCGATCGTGACCATGCGGTAGGACGGGCGCAGGCCGGCCGACGGCGCCAGCGAGAGCAGGTGGGCGGCGGTGGTGCCGGGCAGGATCTGCGCCTCGGCGGGCGGGACCGTGCAGAGGTCCTCGCCGGCTAGCCAGACCAGCGACGCGGTGGGTGACTCCAGCGCGTAGCCCTCGGTGGAGAGCCAGAGCAGATCGTCGGCGCCGCGCGCGCGGGCCCAGCGGCGGGCCGCGAAGTTCTCCCCGTACGACAAAATCTTGGCCTCCCAGAGCGACCAGGGCGGTTTGCCGCCGATGGCGGAGCCGAGGCGAGCGCTGATCACCCGCACCCCCTCGCGTCGCTCGCGCAGGGTGTCGGGCGAAATCGGCGAGACCGTGACGTGGTGGGACCGGCGGGTGCAGATGATCCGCAGGGCGCTTTCTGAGATGTCGGATTTGCGGCCATCTAGATCAGGCAAATCGGGCATGGGGACATCGAGGAGCGCCGCCGACCGGGCCAGTCGCGCAAGATGGTCGCCCAGGAGGAAGGGCCCCGACGGGCGCAGGTGGATGGTCTCGAAGACCCCGTCGCCGAACAGCTCGTCCGGCAGGACCGAGAGCGTCACCGCCGGAGCGTAACCTTGTGACGTGTCCGCCACATCGCTAGCCGAGATGCTCCGGGAGCGCGGGCTGCGGCTCACTCCGCAGCGCCAGCTGATCCTGGAAGCGGTGCACGATCTCGGGCACGCCACGCCCGAGCAGGTGCACACCGCGGTGCGCGAGCGCGTCGCCGGGGTCAACATCACCACCGTCTACCGCACGCTCGAGCTGCTCGAGGAGCTCGGGCTGGTCAACCACACCCACCTGTCGCACGGCTCGCCGACCTACCATGCCGCGGGTGAGGATCAGCACGTTCACCTGGTCTGCCGTGGATGCGGATCGATTTCTGAGGTAGACCCGACGGTGATGCTGCCGGTGACCGACCGGCTGCTCGCGGAGCGGGGCTTCCGGGTCGATGTCGGCCACGTCTCGCTCTTCGGCGTCTGCGAGGACTGCAAGGAGTGTTGAGATGACCGTCGTGATGGTCGAGGATCTGGATCCCTCGTCCGCCGACGCGGGGGTGGCCGCGCACTACGGCGACCCGATGCGGGAGCAGCGCACCCTGGCCACCGCGGTCGGCCTGGTCGACCGTTCGAACCGTGACGTCCTCGCCGTGCCCGGCCCCGAGCGCGCCTCGTGGCTGCACACGCTGACCACGCAGCATCTCTCCGACTTGTCAGAGATGTCCGGTTCCGAGCTGCTGGTGCTGTCGCCGCACGGGCACGTCGAACAGCACGCGTTCGTGACCGAGGACGGCACGACGGCGTGGCTGGACACCGAGCCGGGCGCGGGCGCGGGCTTGCTGAAATACCTCGAAATGATGCGGTTCTTCACCCAGGTGGAGCCGCGCGACGCCACGTCCGAGATCGCGGTGCTCTCGCTGGTCGGCCCGGGCGCGGCCGATCTCTTCCCCGATCTGGCGAAACCCCGGGTGGGGGAGGTGCCGGGCCCGAAATTCGCCGCCGGGTCCGTGCCCGCACAAGCCACAAGCCTCTATTCCGTACGGGAGTTCGAAGGCGGCCTGGCCCGGCGGGTGCCGCTGGGCGTCGATCTCCTCGTGCCGCGCGGCTCTCGTCATGAGGTGATCGAAAGGCTCGGCGTCCCGCTCGCCGGCCTTTGGGCCTACGAGGCGATCCGCGTCGAGCACCGCATCCCCCGCCTGGGCTGGGAGACCGACCACCGCACGATCCCGGCCGAGGCCGCGTTCATCCAGAACGCCGTCCACCTCGACAAGGGCTGCTACCGCGGCCAGGAGACGGTCGCCCGCGTCCACCACCTGGGCCGTCCGCCGCGCCGGTTGGTGCTGCTGCACCTCGACGGCATCGCCACCGACCAGCCGCCGGCTCAGGGCACCCCGGTGGTGTCCGGCGACCGCGAGATCGGCTTCGTCGGCACCTCGGTGCGCCACCATGAGCTCGGCCTGATCGCCCTGGCCGTCCTCAAGCGCAACGTCGCCGACGACGCGACTTTGAAAATCGGCGACTCGGTGGCCTCGATCGATCCGGCCTGAACTAACGTTCACGGCATGACCGGGACCGTGATCACTGTCGCTCCGACCGGTGCGGAAGTCAGCAAGGCGGCCGTGCCCGCCCTGCCCGTCACCCTCGACGAGCTGGTGCAGACCGCCAAGGAGTGCGAGGCGCTCGGCGCCTCGATCATCCACGTGCACATCCGCGACGCCGCCGCCGAGCCCACCCTCGACCAGGGCCGCTTGCGCGCCACCGTGGCCGCGCTGCGCGACTCCACCGACCTGATCGTGCAGCTCTCCTCGGGCGGCGCGGTGACCGACCCGGAGTCCGACCGGCTCGCCGTGCTCGACGCCGCCCCCGAGATGGCCTCTTGCACGATGGGCACTGTCAACTTCGGCGACGGCGTGTTCATGAACCGCTGGGAGTTCATCGTCGGCCTGCACGCCCGCATGCAGGAGCGCGGCATCGTGCCGGAGTACGAGATCTTCGACCTGGGCCAGCTCGCCACGCTGCAGCGGCTGCTCGGCAAGTACGGCCTGCCGGCCGGCGGCCACGTGCACGTCGACCTGGTGATGGGCGTGCCGGGTGGGATGCCCGGCACGACCGCCGCGCTGGCCGCCTGCGAGCAGGCCATCCGCGACCTGCCCGAGGGCACCACGTTCTCGGCCACCGGCATCGGCCGCACCACGATCCCGGTGATGCTGGCCTCGCTGTCGGCGGGCGGCCACCTCCGCGTCGGGATGGAAGACACGGTCACGTACGCGAAGGGCCAGCCGGTCGAGTCGAACATGCAGCTGGTGGCCCGCGCGGCCGGGTTCGCCCAGCTCGCGCAGCGCCCGCCGCTGACCACGACGGCGGCCCGGGAGCTGCTCGGGGTCCCCCTTCGATGAGCGCCGCTTCGATGCCGCAGCTTCGATGGGCGCCGCTTCGGTGAGCGCCGCTTCGCCGGTCGTCGCCGAGGTCACCCGCTCGGGCTTCGTGGAGAGCGTCCACCGCGGTTCGGTGGCGGTGCTGGGCGGCGAATCGCGCGGCGATGTCGCGTCGCCGGTCTTCCCCCGCTCCTCGAACAAGCCGTTGCAGACCGTGGGCATGCTGCGCGCCGGCCTCGCGCCGCGCGACGAGTCCGACCTGGCCCTGATCAGCGGCAGCCACTACGGCGAGGCGCTGCACGTGCGCCGGGTGCGGGAGATCCTCGAGGCGGCCGGGCTGAAGCCGGCCGCCCTGCGATGCCCGGCCTCGCTCCCGCTCTCGGCCCAGGTGCGCGACGACTGGCTGCGCCGGCAGGGCGGACCCGAGCCGATCCTGATGAACTGCTCCGGCAAGCACGCCGGGATGCTCGCGACCTGCGTGTCCAACGGCTGGCCGCTCGAGTCGTACCTCGATCCGGCGCACCCCGTGCAGCGGGCCATCACCGAGGCGATCGCCGACCTGGCCGGCGAGCCGGTCGCCGCGATCGGCGTGGACGGCTGCGGCGCGCCGGTGCACGCCTTCTCGCTGACGGGGCTGGCCCGCGCGTTCACCCGCCTGGTCGAGACCGGGCCCGGCACGCACGAGCGCCGGGTCGCCGACGAGATGCGGGCCCACCCCGAGCTGGTGCAGGGCACGGGCGGCGACGACACGGTGCTGATGGGTGCGGTCCCGGGGCTGCTCATGAAGGGCGGCGCCGAGGGCGTGGTGGTGGCCGCCGTGTCCGGGGTGGGCGCGGTTGCCCTGAAGATCGAGGACGGCGGACAGCGGGCACGTACTCCGGTGTTGCTCGATGAGCTGCGCCGTCTGGGTGTCGAGGTGCCGGTGCTGGAGGAGCTGATTCTCGGCGGCGGCGAGCCGGTGGGCGTGGTCCGCGCGGTCCGGTGAGCTGATTCACGCTTGCTGGAGTTAGCATTCTGCTTGCAACAGCTAGCACCCCGAGCTACCTTCGGATGCATGGCCACGCCCAAGGATCTGCCGCAGGACATCGGGAGCTTCATCCGTGACCTGCGGGAGAACGCGAAGATTTCGCTTCGCCAGCTCGCCGACAAGGCGGGCGTGAGCAATCCGTATCTGAGCCAGATCGAGCGTGGCCTGCGCAAGCCGAGCGCCGAGGTGTTGCAGCAGATCGCCAGCGCGCTGCGGGTTTCCACCCCCGCGATGTACCTGCGTGCGGGTTTGCTGGACGGCGAGGGCCAGCAGGGGGTGCTGGCCGCGATCGCGGTCGACCCCGACCTGACGATCGCCCAGAAGCAGTCGCTGTCGCAGATCTACGAGACGTTCCGCAACGAGAGCGCCCGGCGCGAGCCCGAGACCGATCCAGCCGAGGAGACGAAATGACCGACCAGACCAAGACCCGATTCCCCGCCCCGCTCTACGCCGCCGCCGGCGCCGGTGACCTGGCCTACCAGCAGCTGCGCAAGCTGCCGGCCGTGGTGACCGAGCTCAGCGAGAAGGCCGCGGCGTCGCTGCGTACCTACAACGAGCAGGCCAACGCCAAGGCGACCGAGATCCGTAGCAAGGCGCAGACCACCGACTTCGACGCCCTCCGCGGCAACGCGGCGAGCGTGGCGACCTCCATCGCCCAGCTGGCCCAGGAGCGCACCGTCGCGGCGTACACCGCTCTGGTCGCCCGGGGCGAGCGCGTGGTCGGCGCCGGCGTGGTCACCACCGCCGACGTGGTGAACGCCGACATCGAGGCCACCGACGCGCCGAAGGCCGTCGAGGCCGCCCCGGCGCCGAAGCCGCGCAAGCGGGCCGCCAAGCCGGCTGCCGAGTAATTTTCTTGATCCGCAGGCCCCGGCAGACGCTGGGGCCTGCGGCATACACTTTCCGTCATGGCCTCCTCCGCGCCGATCTTCTACATCGACGTTCAGAACTACGTCGAGCTGCTGATCCTGATCCTGTCGCTCGTCGTGCAGGCCGTCGCCCTGATCCACTGTCTGACCCAGCGCGGGGACGGTTTCCAGGCCATCGGCACCCTGCCCAAGGGCGCGTGGGCGGCGATCCTGGCCGTCTGCATCGTGCTGACGCTGCTGGTCAGCGGCGCGATCGGCATCTTCAGCCTGATCGGCATCGGCGCCGCCCTGGTCTATCTGCTCGACGTCCGTCCCGGGCTCAAGGACCTGTCGGACGGCAAAGGCTTCTGGTGAGGCGGTTCGGTCCGCCGCCACCCGACGGCGGGCCCCGCCTGCAGCGCCGCGAGCCGACCGGCCCGCGCTCGGGCCGTCCCACGTTGCCCGGCCCGCCCACCGAGCTGATCTCCACCCCGTCCGGCGTGCGCCTCGAGCAGCTGGTCACCGGCGTGGGCGACCCGGTCACGGTCTTCGCGCACGGCCTCGGCGGTGACATCTCCGGCACCCGCCCGATGGGCAGCGCGGTCGCCGGCCGGCGGGTGTTCTTCCACTTCCGCGGTCACGGTCGCTCCGACGCGCCGGTGGGGCCGTGGACGTTCGGCGATCTCGCCGAGGATCTGCGCGCCGTGGCCGACGTGGCCGGTGCCACCCGCGCGCTGGGCGTGAGCATGGGCGCCGGGGCGCTGTGCCGGCTGCTGAGCGAGACGCCGCAGCGGTTCGAGCGGGTCGTCTGCTATCTGCCGGCCCCACTCGACGGCACCCGCCCGGCGGCCGCCGAGGCGCGGGTCGAGCGCCTGCTGGCCGCGGTGGAGTCGGGCGAGGCCGCCTCGATCGCCGCCGCCGTGGAATTCGAGCTGCCCGCCTCGGTGCGCAACACGCCGACCGGCTGGAGCTATCTGCGCCAGCGGGTCGAGCAGCTGCAGCGGGACGGCCTGGCGGCCGAGCTGACCACGCTGTGGCACGAGCCGGCGGTCGCCGACCTGTCGGCGCTGCGCGCCTTCCAGGGCCGGGCCCTGGTGATCGGCTGCCAGGGCGACGAGGTGCATCCGGTGGGCTGGGCCGAGCGGTTGGCGTCGCTGCTGCCCGGGGCTTCCCTTCACGTGTACGACCGCCCGGCCGTTCTCTGGACAAATCGGGCAGAGCTTCGGGAGCGGGTCTCTTCGTTTCTCAATTCCCCGTAACCTTTGACCCCGGTTGTCCGGTGTTCTCCACGTGCGGCTATCCCCTAAATCCATCTTTTTCGGACTCGTGGCGCTGGGGCTGCCGGTCTCGGTGGCCATCGGCTGGACGCTGGCGACCCCGGCGCGCAAGCCGGCCCACGTCGGCGCGCCGACCGGCACCGGAGGTCTCGGCGCCGGCGCCGGAAGCGGCGGGATCGGCACCGCCCCGCGGCGGGCCGGCTCGCAGCCGCTGACCGAGGTCCAGTACTCGCCTCGCCCGCTGTCACCCAGCGCGGTCGTCCCGCCGGTCGCCTCGGCGCCGTCCGCGGCGCCGTCGCCCACCACCGCGGTCCCGTCCGGCTCGGCCCCGGTCGAGTCGGCGTCACCGCTGCCGACCCTGATCGATCCGCCCGTCCCCACGCCCACCGAGATCACCGTGACCCCGAGCGGCCCCGACGCGCCGTCCGCCGACCCGAGCGCGACCCCCTCACCTGGCGGCTAGCGCCTAAACTCCCGGGTCGTGAACGCTGTTCGGCAGTTCCTGTCCGGCGCCTCCCTTCTCGCCCGCGGGCTGGGCCTGATCCTGCGTAGCCCCAAGCTGCTCGGGCTCGGCCTGCTGCCCGCCGTGATCACCGGCATCCTGTACGCGGCCGCCCTGATCGCGCTGATCGACTTCCTCCCGCAGCTGTCCCGCGGCGTCACCTGGTTCGCCGACGACTGGTCCGAGGGCTGGCGCGACTTCATCCGGGTGCTCGGCGGCGCCGGGCTGCTCGGTGTGTCGGCGCTGCTCGGCAACCTCACCTTCACCGCGGTGACGCTGCTCCTCGGCGATCCGTTCTACGAGCACATCTCCGAGCTCGTCGAGGACCGCTTCGGCGGGGTGCCCGGCGAGGTCGAGGTCGGCTTCTGGCGGTCGCTGGGCCGCAGCCTGGTCGACTCGCTGCGGCTGATCGGGCTGTCGATCCTGGTCGGCATCCCGCTGTTCCTGCTGGGCTTCCTGCCGTTCGTGGGGCAGACCGTGATCCCGGTGATCGGCGCGCTGATCGGCGGCTGGCTGCTCGCGGTCGAGCTGACCGGCGTCCCGTTCCAGCGCCGCGGCAAGCGCCTCGCCGACCGGCGCGCGGTCCTGCGCACCCAGCGGCCCTTGGTGCTGGGCTTCGGCGTCGCGGTCTTCTGCTGCTTCCTGATCCCGCTCGGCGCGGTTCTGCTCATGCCGGCCGCGGTGACGGGCGCGACCCTGCTGGCCCGCACCGTCTTGGGCCAGCCGCTGACCGAATCCACCTCGCGACTCGAGCCATCCGCCCGGCTGGAGCACACCTAGAGCCTGTACCTGTGGACTACCTCGTGGTTGAGGCGGATGCGGCCGCGTCGAGCGCGGGTCTCGCTATGTGGCGATCGCTCCGGGCCGGCGGGACTCGGTCCCACTTGCCTGCCGGGTGTCCCGGTGACTGGGCGAGGAGTCCATCGAATGGGAATCCGGGCTCGCCGGGATCGGACATATCCGTTTATGTCTACCGGTAGCTGATCGAGAACGGCTAGCGATGGTGAGTTCCCGTTAGCGGCAAACGGCAACTCATCAAGATCGTGGGCTGGCGGTGCGGTGCGGTGGGGCGGGCTGGCTGTGCGAGCTGACGGTGGGGCGCCACAGGTCGGTCGGTGGGGCTGGTGGTGCGGTGGTGCGGGCTGGTGGGGCGGTGGCGCGGTGCGGCGGCTGCGGCGAGCCGAAGGCCGAAGTCGGCGCGGCGGGCGGCTGCCACGAACGAGCGCGACGGGCGGCGCGCACGGTGACCACGCGCGGCCCGGGCCATGGCGACCCTGGCCCGCCACGACGAACACCGCGACGGGCGACGCTCACCGTGAGCATGTACGAGGCGCCCTGCGAGGATATGAGCCCGGGGCGTGGCAATTCACGCCGTCGCGTACAGGGCAGGACCGGCCGCCGAGCTCAGCCCGGCGGTCGCGGCACGGGCTGGATTTGAAGGGAGCTCGCGGTGCGCTGCGGGCCGGGCGTCGGTCTGTGGTTGCCGAGCGTAAGAAATCTAGGCGGACTCGCGGATCACCAGCTCGGTCGGTAGCACTACCGCGTCGGCCTGGTGGGGCTCGCCGTTGATCAGGCCGAGCAGTTGGCGTGCCATCGTGCGGCCCATCTCGACTATCGGCTGGCGCACGGTGGTCAGCGGGGGCTCGCTGTAGCGGCTGATCTCGAAGTCGTCGAAGCCGACCACCGCCACGTCGGCGGGCACGCGACGGCCCGCGTCCTTGAGCGCGAGCAGCGCGCCGTGGGCCATCATGTCGGACGCCACGAAGACGGCGTCCAGCTGCGGGTCGTCGGCGAGCAGCGAGCGCATCGCGACGATCCCCGATTCGCGGGTGAAGTCGCCGATCGCCACGTGCTGGGCGAGGCCGGCCTCCTCGAGGGTGGCGCGGTAGCCGGCCAGGCGGTCGATGCCGGCCACCATGTCCTGCGGGCCGGCGATGGTGGCGATCCGGCGGCGGCCGGAGGTGACGAGGTGGCGCACCGCCGAGCAGACGCCGCCGAAGTGGTCGACGTCCACGTACGGGACCGCGGCCTCACCGATCGGGCGGCCGCTGCACACCACGGGAATGCCGAGCCGCACCAGCGTGCCGGGGAGCGGGTCGGCGCCGTGCATGGAGGCGAACATGACGCCGTCGACGTGACCGGCCACCGCGTACCGCTCGACCCGGTCGTGGCTCTTGGCGGAGCCGGCCATCATCAGCACCAGCTGCTTGTCGGCCGCCTCGAGCTCGCCGCCCACGCCGCGGATGATCGCCGGGAAGAAGAGGTCGTCGGAGAAGACCCGGTTCGCCGTCTCCGGCAGGATCAGCGCGATCGACTCGGTGCGCTGGGTGACCAGGCTCCGGGCGGCCTGGTTGGGAACGTACCCGAGCTCCTCGACGGCCCGGTTGACCGCCTCACGGATCGAGGCGGCCACCGACGTCGAGCCGTTGACGACGCGGGAGACGGTCGCCCTGGATACTCCGGCGCGTCGCGCCACCGCTTCCAAGGTCGGCCGCTCCCGCGTCACCAAAGGTCACTCCTCGCTGTCTCCCGAAGCCGGGATGCCGTTGCGGCTGATCACGTTCCGGTACCACTTGGCGCTGTCCTTGAGGACCCGCTCCTGCGTGGTGTAGTCGACGTGCACGATCCCGAAGCGCTTCGCGTACCCCTCGGCCCACTCGTAGTTGTCCATCAGCGACCAGACGAAATATCCGCGCAGATCGACGCCGGCCGCCAAGGCATCATGGCAGGCTCGCAGGTGGCCGTCGAGATACTGGACGCGACGGGTGTCGTGCACCGCGCCGTCCTCGCTCGGTCCCTCCGGGTACGCCGCCCCGTTTTCGGTGATCATCATCGGGATGCCGTCGTAGTCGTCGTGGATCCGCTTGAGCAGCAGCGTCAGGCTGGACGGCTCGATCAGCCAGTTCATGTCGGTCACCGGGCCGTCCGGGTCGCGGTACGCGATCCCTTCGCTGCCCGGCTGGTCGGGCGCCGCGGGCGTGCCGGGCTTCGCCGACACGTACGCCGGCTGGTAGAAGTTGATCCCCAGCACGTCGAGCGGGGCGTTGATGGTCTTCAGGTCGCCGTCCTGGATGTACGACAGGTCGGTGAACCGGGCCATGTGGGTGAGCATGTCCGCCGGGTACTGACCCTTGAGCAGCGGGTCTAGGAACATCCGGTTGGACAGCCCGTCGATGATCCGGACGGCCTCGCGGTCGGCCGCGTTCTGCGGGTCGACCGGGATCGCGACCGCCGGGTTGAGCGTGATGCTGACCGTGCGCGCGCCCGCGTCCTTGAGCGCCCGCGCCGCCAGGCCGTGGCCCAGCAGCAGGTGGTGCACCGCGGCGAAGGCGGCTCCGGGCTCCTGGCGGCCCGGGGCGTGCCGGCCGCTGGCGTACCCGAGGTAGGCCGAGCACCACGGCTCGTTGAGCGTGGTCCACGTCGCGACGCGGTCGCCCAGCCGGCCGTGGACGATCTGCGCGTACTCGGCGAAGGCCTCGGCGGTCAGCCGGTTGGTCCAGCCGCCCAGGTCCTCCAGCGTCTGCGGCAGGTCCCAGTGGTAGAGCGTGACCACCGGGTCGATGCCCTTGCCGAGCAGTTCGTCGGTGAGCCGGTCGTAGAAGTCCAGGCCCTTGACGTTCACCGGGCCGGTGCCGTCGGGCTGGATCCGCGGCCAGGCGACCGAGAACCGGTAGGACGCGAGACCCAGATCCGCCATGAGCGCCACGTCGTCGACGTAACGGTGGTAGTGATCGCAGGCCACGTCGCCGGTGTGCCCGGCGTGGACCCTGCCCGGCGTACGGCTGAAGGTGTCCCAGATGGATGGGCCGCGACCGTCTTCCCGCGCCGCGCCCTCGATCTGGTACGACGCGGTTGCCGCGCCCCAGACGAAGCCGTCGGGGAAGGTGATCCCGGCGAGGGCCGGCTGCGCCGACGTGGACGTGACGGTTGCCGTCATGCGTTCCCCGCTTCCCTGTGTGCTCTCGAACTTAACCGGTTAATCATAGGGGCCGAAACGGCCGCGCGATGTGCCGGTAAGACGAATTTAAACGGGTCAGCCCGTCCGCAGGGCACCGATCAGCCGAGGATCACCGGTCACCACCAGGCGATCCATCCGCTGGCGGCCCATCAGGGCGAGCAGCAGGTCGCTCGCCGAGCCGGTCGCCTGGGCGCGCGCGTGATGGTCGTCGGAGTCCAGGATCGTGCCGGTGTCGAGCAGGGCCACCCCGGGACCGCGCAGTCGCACGAACCACTCGTGACCGGCGTCGGAGGCCACCAGGTGCACCACGCCGTGCAGGTCGGTGGGGCCTTTGCGCTTGCCCGCGGGCAGCCAGGTGTCGAGCACCTCGCTGATCCCGTCGGCCGCCAGCTTGGTCTCGATCGGGGTGGGGCGGCCGGCCGCGGCCTCGGCATCCCAGCGGTGGATCGAGATCTCGTGGGCCATCCGGCGGTGCCAGAAGGCGGCCTGCTTGCTCTGCGGCGCCCAGTTCCACGCCTTGAAGTCGGCCTCGACCGCCTCGAGCGTCTCGATCGTGCCGGTGAGCTCGCGGCGCAGCTCATCCAACGCTTGATCCCACTCCGGACGCTCGCCGTCGCGCTCGGGGCGCGTGGTGGGCGGGTCGGTCGTGCCGCGCGGCACCGTCTCGCGCACCCAGTGCAGCAGGGTGGTCACGTGCTCGACCAGGTCGGCGCACGTCCAGCCGGGGCAGGAGGGCACCTCGGCCCCCGGCCCGGCCTGTGCCACCGCGTCCTGCAACGCGGGGCTGTCGGCCCGCAACGCCGCGAGCCAGAAGTCCTTTGTCGCGTGCAGCCTGTTCATCGCGCTTCTCTCCACTCCACCGGACCGCCGATGAGGTGCCTTGGCCCCCTGAGCCTAGGGTGAACGTCGTGCCTGACGTTAGTCGCGAACGCCAACTCGACACACCCGCGCCTCCCCCCTTGGGTAACGAGGCACTCGGGACTTACACGACGCTACGCCTCGGCGGGCCCGCCGGCACCTTGACGGTCGCCGCCGAAACAGACGAAGCGGTCACTACCGTGCGTAACGCGTACGCGAAGGGAAGCCCGCTCCTCATCCTCGCCGGCGGCAGCAACGTGGTGGTCGGCGATGCCGGCTTCGCCGGCGAGGTGTTGCTGCTGCGCACGCGCGGCATCGAGCCGGTGGAGACACAAGCCGGGAGCGTGGTGCTGCGGGTTGCCGCGGGCGAGCTCTGGGACGATTTCGTCGAGTACGCCGTGACGAACGGCTGGTCCGGCATCGAGTGCCTGTCCGGCATCCCCGGCTCGGCCGGCGCCACCCCGATCCAGAACGTGGGCGCCTACGGCCAGGAGGTCGCCCACACGATCGTGGCCGTCCACGCGTACGACCGGGAGGCCGACTCGATCCGGGCGATGTCGCCGGCCGAGTGCGAGTTCGCCTATCGCTCAAGCGTGTTCAAGCACAACGACCGTTTCCTGGTGACCCACGTCGACTTCCGGCTCGCGGTCAGCGGCGACTCCGCGCCGGTCCGCTACGCCGAGCTGGCCCGCAGCCTGGGCGCCGAGGCCGGCGACCGGGTGCCGCTGCGGCAGGCCCGCGACACCGTGCTCAAGCTGCGGGCCGGCAAGGGCATGGTGCTCGACCCCGACGACAAGGACACCTGGTCGGTGGGCTCGTTCTTCACCAACCCGGTGGTCTCGGCCGGCCGCTGGTCCGAGTTGGGCCTCGACGCGCCGCATTGGCCGGCCGAGGACGGCTCGGTCAAGATTCCCGCGGCGTGGCTGATCGAGCACGCCGGCTTCCCCAAGGGCTTCGCCGGCGAGGGCGTCTCGATCTCCTCGAAGCACACGCTCGCGCTGACCAACCGCGGCGCCGGCACGACGGACGCCCTGCTCGCCCTGGCCCGCACGATCCGCGACGGCGTCCGCGACCGGTTCGGGGTCGAGCTGCACCCCGAACCGGTCCTGGTCAACTGCGCGCTATAGCGGCAGCCAGAGGGCCAGCACGTTCGGCGGCTCCCAGCCGGGCAGCGACGTGTGCGACTGGCGGCACTGGTACCGCTTGCCGTTGTAGGTGACGATCTGGCCGGCCGTGTACGCCGTGTAGGGAGCCCACGTCGTCGTCCCCGGGGCGGTGGTCGGCGGGGTGGTCGGGGGCGTCGTGGGCGGTGTGGTCGTGGGTGCGGTCGTCGGTGCGGTTGTGGGCGGCGTGGTCGTCGTACCCGAGGTGAAGCTTTGCATGATCTTGCTGAACTGCCAGGTGCTCTGGGCGATGCCGGAGCAGTTGTCGGCGGCGGCGCCGCCCGGGCAGCCGCCGTTGTCGCGCTGGAGGGCCCAGAACGACAGTGACCGGATGCCCTGGGTCTTGGCCCACGCGGTGACGGTCTGGGCGTTGGCGATCGTGAACGTCTCGGCGGGGCCGAAGTCGTCGACGCCGATCATCTCGATGATGCCGACCATCTGCCAGAGCTGCGCGGTGGTCTTGCCCGGGTACAGCGCCCTGAGCTGGTTGACCAGGCCGTTGGCCGACGTCTGGGTGTCGGTGGCCATGTTGTGCGCGGCGTTGTCGTAGTAGTCGAAGGTCATCATGTTGACGATGTCGATCCGGGCGCCGTTGCTGACCGCGTTGCGCAGCACGGCCAGGCCGTTGTCGGCGAGCCCCGAGGTGGTCGTGGGCAGGGTGTAGCTGAACTCGACCAGTCGCCCGTTCGCGGCCGCCCAGTCCTCGACCTTCTTGATCGCCTTGTTCCGGCGGTCGATGCCGGCCGCGTTGGTCAGCGAGTTGTCCTCGATGTCGAGGTCGAGGCGGGTGACGTCGTAGGTGGTGATGACCTTCTCGAGCTGGGCCGCGATCGAGTCGACGCTCGTGCAGCTGTCGGCGATCTCGGTGCCGCCGTTGTCGGCCGCGTATCCACCGAACGAGGGGATGACGTCGCCGCCGGCGGCCCGGATCGCCGCGATGTCCGAGCCGAAGGTGCTCGACGCGATCGGCATCGAGGTGTCGCCGTTGAAGTAGACCGTGCAGGACCCGGGGCTGGGCGTCTGTACGAAGGCGAGGGTGAGGAAGCGGTTGCCGGACTGGCTGGACAGCCCGGAGAGGCTGTCGCCGTTGTAGGCCTCGAAGTACGGCGCGAAGACGTGGGCGGGGATACGTGAGGTGGTGGCGGCCTGGGCGTCGGGCGAGGCGGCGGCCAGGAATCCGGCCGCGCAGACGACGGCCGCGGCGACCGCCACGAGGGATCGGCGCATGGGGACCTTCTTCGGGGGAAGTTAGGTTAGTTAACCTAACTAATAGAAGGATCCATGGAGACTTGTCAATAGGGTCAGTCCCAGCCGAAGACCTGGGTGTAGTACGGCAGGCCGTTCGGGCCGTAGGCGACGCCGGTGCCGATCGAGTGCGCGCCGCAGTTCAGGATGTTCTCGCGATGGCTCGGGCTGGCCATCCAGGCGTCCATCACCTCGTCGGCGGTGCGGTACCCCCACGCGATGTTCTCGCCGGACGGCTGGGCGTACCCGGCCGCGTGCGAGCGGGCCACAAAGGTGGTGCCGTCCCGCCAGACGTGGCTGAACAGGCCGGTCCGGGCCATGTAGACGCTCTGCCGGATCGAGGCGACGGTCAGCTCCTGGTCGACCGCGAGCAGGCCGCACCCGTTCGCGTGCCGCCGCTGGTTGGTCTTGGTGACCACCTCGGACATGAGCTCGGCGGGGGTGACGGCGCCGGCGGGTGCCTGCGGCGGAAGCGGTGGCGCCGGCACTCCCGCACGCGCCGGCGAGCTGATCAGCAGCAGCAACGCGGGTGCGGCCGTGAGCAGGGCGAGACGTCGTAGCACGGGAATTGCCTCCGGTGTCCGGGGGCGAACCTTATCGCCCTCCAGGGATATCGCACCCGTTTCTCGGACGTACGTCCCTTTTTTGCTCGAAAACGGTATTGGCGTACGCAAAAGTGTCAGGCTGGTGGGATGGCCCGGCGCACCCGTCTCAACGGCCTCTTCGTTCCCCGTTTCGGATCCGTGCGGACCGCCCCCGCGCGGCAAATAGCTCGCTAGACTGTCACTGTCCGTAAATAGGCCGTGACATCACGCTATCGTGGGTTTTGCGCGGTTAATTCGTCCGCCTCGGCCTGATCCGGACCTGGACGAGCGAGGGGTTGGGGGCAGGGTGAGCACACGATGAGTCGCCTTCTCGTCGTCGAGGACGACCCCGACATCGCGCTCGCCCTGCGGTTGCTGTTCAGCCGCGCGGGCTACGAGGTGGCGCACGCCGGCGACGGCCGCACCGGCCTCAAGGAGGCGTACGCCGAGCACCCCGACCTGGTCGTGCTCGACGTCGGCCTGCCCGAGATGGACGGCTGGCAGGTGCTCGAGCGGCTCCGCGACGTCTCGGACGTCCCGGTGCTCGTGCTCACGGCGCACGGCCAGGAGGCCGAGAAGGTGCGCGGCCTGCGCGGCGGCGCCGACGACTACCTCACCAAGCCGTTCGCCAACAACGAGCTGCTCGCCCGGGTCGAGGCCCTGCTGCGCCGCTCGTCCAGCGGGCAGAACAGCTGGGCCAGCCAGGTCTACGACGACGGGCTGGTGCACCTCGACCCGACCAAGCGGCGGGTCTACGTCAAGGGTGACGAGAAGCGGCTGACCCCCACCGAGTTCCGGTTGCTCAACGCCCTGGTCCGGCACGCCGGCGCGGTGCTCTCGCCGAACCAGCTGCTGACCCAGGCGTGGGACGACCCGACCGGCATCGGTCAGGAGCGGGTGAAGTTCGCCGTCCTGCGGCTGCGCCGCAAGCTCGGCTGGTCCGATCCCGACGAATCACCCATCGAGTCCGTGCGCGGATTCGGCTACCGCTACCGCCGGCCCGGCGGCGAGTCCTGATTTCCGTCGTCTTGGTCACAGGTGGTCTCAGATGACTGGCGCGCCCGTCGATGAGAGCTGTGGAAGCCGAGTTGGAGGTACGTAAGCGTGGAAGACCTTGGTGAAATCGTCGGCGAATTCCTCATGGAGAGCCACGAGAACCTGGACCAGATCGACCGCGACCTGGTGTCCCTCGAGCAGGAGCCCGACTCGCGCGACCTGATCTCCCGGATCTTCCGGGCGATCCACACGATCAAGGGCACGAGCGGCTTCCTGGCGTTCAGCCGCCTCGAGAAGCTCGCCCACGCCGGCGAGTCGCTGCTGTCCAAGCTGCGCGACGGCGTGATGCCGGTGACCCCGTCGACGATCACCACGCTGCTGGCGACGATCGACGGCGTGCGGTCGATCCTCTCCTCGATCGAGGAGACGCAGGCCGAGGGCGATGTCGATATCGACACCATCATCGCGCAGGTCAACGCTCAGATGAAGGCGGGCGAGGCGCCCGCGGCGGAGGCCCCGGCGGCCGAGGCGCCCAAGGCCGAGGCGCCCGCCGCTGAGGCGCCCGCGGCGGAAGAGGCCGCGCCGGAGTCGGTGGAGAAAGAGCAGCCGAAGCGCGCGGCCCCCGAGCCGGTGGAGAACCAGCGCAAGCCGCTCGGCGAGATCCTCGTCGAGCAGGGCGCCGCCCAGCCGGCCGACGTCGGCTCGGCGCTCGCGCAACAGATCGAGGGCGACGAGCGCAAGCTCGGCACGATTCTGCTCGACCAGGGCAAGGCCAAGCCGGCCGCGGTCAACGAGGCCCTCCAGGCGCAGACTCCGAAGCGGAGCATCGCCGACAGCGCGATCCGCGTCGACGTCGACCTGCTCGACACCCTGATGAACATGGTCGGCGAGCTGGTGCTGGCCCGTAACCAGCTGGTCCGGGGCGTGATGGAGATCGGCGACCCGACCCTGGTGCGCAGCGCGCAGCGGCTCGGCATGATCACCAGTGAGCTGCAAGAGGGCATCATGAAGACCCGGATGCAGCCCATCGAGCACATCTGGTCCAAGCTGCCCCGAGTCATCCGGGACCTGAGCAACTCGCTCGGCAAGAAGGTCGAGCTGGTCATGGAGGGCAAGGAGACCGAGCTCGACCGGAGCCTGCTCGAGGCGGTGAAGGACCCGCTGACCCACCTGGTGCGCAACGCGGTCGACCACGGCATCGAGGACCCGGAGCGCCGGGCCGCGGCCGGGAAGAGCGCCGAGGGCACGCTGACCCTGCGCGCCTACCACGAGGGCGGGCACGTCGCGGTCGAGGTGGCCGACGACGGCGCGGGCCTCAACGTGGAGCGGATCGCCCAGAAGGCGGTCGAGAACGGGCTGCTCCGCGCCGAGCAGATCCCGAACATGGACAAGCGCGACATCATGGCGATGGTCTTCCAGCCCGGGTTCTCCACCGCGGCCAAGGTGACCAACGTGTCCGGCCGCGGCGTGGGCATGGACGTGGTGAAGACCAACATCGAGAACATCGGCGGCGCGGTCAGCGTCGACTCGACGCCCAACGAGGGCACGGTCTGGCGGCTCACGATCCCGCTGACCCTGGCCATCATCCAGGCGCTGACGGTCGACTGCGGCGAGCAGCGCTATGTCGTACCCCAGGTTGCCGTTCTTGAACTGGTCTTCATCGACGGCAACTCCACCAAGATCGAGTACGCCTCGGGCGCGCCCGTCTACCGGCTGCGCGGCAAGCTGCTCCCCCTGGTGCGGCTCGACCGCGCGCTCGGCCTCGAGGTCGGCGGCGACCAGGGCGTCTACATCATGGTGCTGCAGGCCGACGGCCGCCGGTTCGGCCTGGTCGTGGACCGGGTGCTCAATACCGAAGAGGTTGTCGTCAAGGCCCTCAACAGCAGATTCAAGGACATCGGCCTGTACGCCGGAGCGACCATTCTCGGCGACGGCAAGGTCGGCCTGATTCTGGACGTCTCGTCGCTCGCCCGGCGCAGTCACCTGGCCGCCGACGCGGACCGGAAGGGCACCGACGCCGCGGCCCGGGCGAACGCCGGAGGCGGCACCGGCGAACGGCTGCTGGTCACCGCGGTCGGCGAGCGGCGGGTCGCGATCCCGCTGGACACGGTCACCCGGCTCGAGGAGTTCCCGCGCGACCGGATCGAGCACGCCGGCTCCCGCGAGGTGGTCCAGTACCGGGGGCAGATTCTCCCGCTGGTGCGGCTGTCGCACCTGCTCGGGGCGTACGGCGAGGAGCCGGAGGGCGACACCGTGTCGGTGGTCGTCTACAGCGAGGGCGGACGGAGCGTGGCACTGGTGGTGGACCGGATCGTCGACATCGCCGAGAACTCGACCACCGCGCGCCGCGACGCCGAGGAGGACGGCCTGGTCGGCACCGCGGTCATCCAGCAGCGCGTGACCGAGCTGCTCGACGTGCGCCGGGCGATCCTCGCCGCCGACCCGAACTTCTACACCGACCTGGAGAACGACGAGATGCTGGTGGAGGCCTAAATGGCGAGCCGACAGTTCGCCACGTTCGAGGTGGCCGGTCAGCTCTTCGGCGTCGAGGTGCACACCGTGCAGGAGGTGCTCTCGTACAACGAGTACACCCCGGTGCCGCTCGCGCCGCCCGCGGTGGGCGGGCTGTTCAACCTCCGTGGCCAGGTGATCGCGGCCGTGGACCTGCGGGTCCAGCTGGGCATGGCGCGCAAGGCGCTGCAGGGCCCGGTCATGAACGTGATCCTGCGCGGCGACGGCGAGCCGGTCAGCCTGCTGGTCGACAAGATCGGCGAGGTGGTCGACCTGGACGACGAGCGGTTCGAGCCGCCGCCGGACACGCTCAGCGGCCCGACCCGGGAGCTGGTGGTGGGCACCTTCAAGCTGGACGGGCGGCTGATGCTCGCGCTCGACGTCAACCAGGCCGTCGACACGTACCGCGCCACCACCTGATGTACAGCCTCGTCAGCGCCCCGGTCCTCGGCTTCGACCTGACCCGCCTCGCCGGCGGGTCGGCCACGGCCGAGGTGGTGCTGCGCGGTCTGCGGTTGCAGAGCGCGGACCTGCCGGTGCTCGCCGAGCGCCTGCCGGACGAGGGTGTTCGCGGCCCGCTGTGGGTCGAGGTGGAGAGTGCGGCACGCCGGATGCCGTCGCTGAAGGGCATGTCGAAGGAGGACCCGGCCAGCAGCCTCGCGCTGGTCGAGCGGGCGCCGATCGGCTCGGTCGACGCGTTGCTCACCTGCCTGCGCTACGACGTCATGTCGTGGACCTGGAGCGGGACGGGACGCGACGCCAAGCAGAGCGACACGGCTGCGGCCGCGACCGCCCTGCTGTGCGACGCGGCGGTCGGCAGCTACCTGCGTGAGGTGCTGGACACCGATTCGCGACGGCGCCTCGGCGCCGGCTGGGTGTCGGCCATGCGCAAGCTGCCGCCGGGCGCCCCGATCGACCTGGGACCGCACCACTACGTGGTGTCGGCCCTGCTGGACCGGCTGCGCTCGCTGCGGTCGATGGACCTCGAGCGGCTCGCGTCCTCGGCGGAGGACGCGCGGCGCAACGCCGGCGGCTGGTCACCGGCCGTGCACTCGGCCTCCTGGGCCGCGTATCTCTCGGATCGCGTCCGCACCGCCGCCGCGGCGCAGATGCTGTTGGTACAGGCCGTCGACACGGCCGACATTCCGCTGGCCGACCGGGCCGGCGGCGTCTGGAACATGCTCAGCGGTGCCGTGCAGGCGCTGGTGGTCCGTGACCTCTTGGACACCTCCACCGCGCATCGGCTGCTCGCACCGGTGGTTGCGGCTCTGGGCCCCGCGTGGCTCGGGTGAAGGGGGTGGTCGGATGATTTCGGTCCTCGTCGTAGACGACTCCGTGGTGGTCCGCCGGCTCATCGTCGACGCTCTCGGCGGCGCCGAGAACATCGAGGTCGTCGGCACGGCATCCAACGGCCTGCTGGCCCAGGCGAAGATCGATCAGCTCAAGCCTGACGTGATCACGATGGACATCGAGATGCCGCAGATGGACGGCATCGCCGCGGTCAAGGAGCTGCGCAAGCGGCACAAGCAGATCCCGGTGATCATGTTCAGCACGCTCTCCGCGGCCGGCGCGAGCGCCACCCTGGAGGCGCTGGCGGCCGGCGCGACCGACTACGTGACCAAGCCGAGCAACGTCGGCTCGGTGAACGAGTCCATCGCCGCGGTCCGCGAGGAACTGGTCCCCAAGATCTACGCGCTGGGTGGCCGGCGCCGCCCCGCCGGAATGCCGTCCGGCGCGCCGCCGGCGCCGAGTCGTCCCGGCGCGGCCCCGGCCCGCCCCGCGCGGCCGTCCGCGGCGCCGCCCCGGGCCGGACTTCCGCCGTCGGGTCCCGGCCGGCCCGGCTTCGCGCCCGCCGGCCCGGCGCCCGCCGGTCCCAAGCCGGCCAAGCGCGCGGGTGCGGGCGGCAAGGTCGACATTCTCGCGATCGGCTCCTCCACCGGAGGGCCGGACGCGCTCACGAAGGTGCTGACCGGAATCCCGTCCGACCTGCCGGTGCCGATCGTGATCACCCAGCACATGCCGCCGGTCTTCACCCGGATGTTCGCCGAGCGGCTGGACCGCAGCACCCCGCTGCGCGTGGTCGAGGCCACCGACGGGATGGAGCTGACGCCCGGCTGGGCCTACATCGCTCCCGGCGACTCGCACCTCGTGCTGCACCGCCGGGGCACGGCGACGCTGACCCAGCTCAGCGGCGCGCCTCCGGAGAACTCCTGCCGCCCGGCCGTGGACGTGATGTTCCGGTCGGTCGCGGCCCTCTACGGGGCATCGGCATTTGCCACGGTACTAACTGGAATGGGACAAGATGGACGAGGTGGTGCGAAGGTGCTGAGAGATGCAGGTGCCGAGGTTCTGGCCCAGGATGAGGCCACCTCGGTGGTCTGGGGCATGCCGGGAGCCGTCGTCGGCGCCGGCCTGGCCGACGAGATCCTGCCGCTGGACAGGATCGCGGCCTTTCTGATCAACCGGGTCAAGACCGGACGATCGGCGGCGGTGGCCCGATGACGCTTTCCCAGACCGAGTTCGCCTTCGTCTCGACGCTCGTCCGCAAGGAAGCCTCGATCGTCCTGGCGCCCGGCAAGGAATACCTGGTCGAGGCGCGGCTGATCCCGGTGGCCCGGGCGGTGGGCGCGGCCAACGTGAACGAGTTCCTCGCCGAACTCCAGCGCCGGCCCAACCCGGCCTACCAACGCAAGATCATCGACGCGCTGACCACCAACGAGACCTCGTGGTTCCGCGATCGGGAGCCGTTCGCGGCGCTCACCGACGTGGTGCTGCCCGAGCTGATCAAGGCGCGTTCGGCGGCCCGCAAGGTCCGGCTCTGGTCGGGCGCGAGCTCCAGCGGGCAGGAGGCGTACAGCCTGGCCATCACGCTGCAGGAGACGCTACCGCCCGGCTGGTCCTACGAGATCGTGGGCACCGACATCTCCACCGAGATGGTCAAGCGTGCGGAGACCGCCGAGTACAGCCAGGTGGAGGTCAACCGGGGCCTGCCGGCCAGCCAGCTCGTGCAGTACTTCGAGCGGGCCGGCGCGCACTGGCGGGTCACCTCGCAGCTGCGCAAGAACGTCTCGTTCAAGCTGATGAACCTGACCGCGCCACTGCCGGCCATGCAGCCGTTCGACATCATCTTCATGCGCAACGTCCTGATCTATTTCGACGTGGCGACCAAGCGGACCGTGCTGCAGAACGTGGCCAAACTGCTCCGCCCCGACGGCTGGCTCTTCCTCGGCGCGGCCGAGACGACCATCGGGATCGACGACAACTACGAGCGGGTGGCCGCCGGCCGCACCTCCGCCTACCGAGTTCGTACCGGGGTGCCCGCGGGCGCCGCGAGAAGGGGATGACGTCGCGATGCGCGCCATGGTGATCGATGACTCCCGCGCGATGCGCATGATCCTCAAGCGCATTGTCACCAAGCTGGATTTCGAGGCGGTGGAAGCAGGCGACGGCCAGGAGGCGCTCGACCTGCTGGCCAACCTGCCGGAGGTGCCGGAACTGGCCCTCATCGACTGGAACATGCCCAACATGAACGGGCTCGAGTTCGTCACCAACGTCCGGGCCGACCCGCGTCTGCGTGAGATGACGCTGGTCATGGTCACCACCGAGAGCGAACAGAGCCAGATCGTACGGGCGCTCGCAGCGGGCGCCCACGAGTACGTGATCAAGCCCTTCACCGAGGGCGCCATGATCGAAAAGCTGGCCCTGCTGGGCCTCGTCCCGACCGGAGCGAACTCATGAGCGTCGAAGTCGAGGTCAATGAGAACGACCTCGCCGAGATGGTGGAACAGGTCTGGGAGTCGTATCTGGATCCGGAGGGCATCAACCCGCTGATCCCCACGTACGACGAGAACCAGCCCTCCGAGGTGCACTCCTCCGTCTCCATCACCGGTTCCTGGACCGGGCACCTTGTCTACGCCTGCTCCACCGAGGCGGCCCGGCGCGCCGCCGCCGCGTTCCTGGCCATGGAACCGGATGAGGTGAGTCAGGACGACCTTTCCGACGTGCTCGGCGAACTCGCCAACATCGTCGGCGGCAACGTGAAGGCGATGCTGCCGCCCGGTGCCTTTCTCTCCCTGCCCCAGGTCGTCCTGGCGCCCGAATCCACGGCCCGGTTCCCGAACACCGAGCGGATCAGTGGCGTCTACGGCATCTGGGACGGCGAACCCGTGTCGATTTCCATGTGGCACAGCCGCGCGGACAACAGTCAGGAGGAAGGCGCATGAAGATTCTCATCGCCGACGACAGCCGGGTCATGCGGCAGATCGTGGTCCGCACACTGCGGCAGGCCGGTTTCGGCGACCACGACCTGATCGAGGCCTCGAACGGGCGCGAAGCGTTCGATATGGCCAAGTCGGAGAACCCGGATCTGGTTCTCTCGGACTGGAACATGCCCGAGATGACCGGCATCGAGGTGCTGCGGCAGCTGCGCGCGTCGGGCAGCGACGTCAAGTTCGGTTTCGTGACCTCGGAGAGCACGCCTGAGATGAAAGATCAGGCCGAGGCCGCGGGCGCACTCTTTTTCATCGTCAAGCCGTTCTCAGCTGAGCGATTTGACGAGGTCTTCGCTCCTATTTTGGGATGATTACGACATGTCCGATGTATCGGTTCTTCCTGGCACTCTCGCCGTACGCAACCTCTTTGAGGACCTGCTCGGTCGAGAAGTGACCGTCAGCCCCGGCGATCCGATCTCCGCGGAGGAGATCGCCACGTCGACGGTCGCGATTTTCACCGACCCCGCCCAGAAGGTCTACGCCGTTCTGGGTATGGATCTGCCCCTGTCGGCCAACGCCGGCGCCGCGCTGGGCCTGCTGCCGGCCGGCGCGGCCGAGGACAGCATCGACGAGAAGCAGCTTTTCCCGAACCTCGCCGAGAACGTCTTCGAGCTGTGCAACGTGATGACGAGCCTGCTCAACCGCGAGGGAGGTCCGCACATCAAGATGTACCAGGTCGTCTACCCCGGTGACCCGCTTCCCGCGGACGCCCGGGCGCACCTGATGGCGCTGGGCCGCCGGGTCGACCTCCAGGTCGAGGTCAACCGGTACGGCAAGGGGAAGTTCAGTCTGTCCCTCGCGCCCTGACCGAGCGCATGGAGCATCGCGGGTCCGCCCCTCACCGGGGCGGGCCCGCGATTTTTTGGGGCTAAGCAAAATCGGGGCGACGCCGAACCTTAGGTCGAGCAAGCAAACGGACAGGAGAAGTCATGACCTCGCCGACCTCGGGAATCTCCGGCGCTTCAGGGGCAAGCAGCGCTTCGTCCCCGAAGACCGACAAGAGCAAGGAACTCGGGGACAAGGACACCTTCCTCAAACTTCTCGTGGCACAACTGAAGTACCAGGACCCCAGCAACCCGGCCGACTCGACCCAGTTCCTGGCGCAGACCGCGCAGTTCACCCAGGTCGAGAAGCTCGGCGACATCGCCGACCTGATGAAGGCACAGCGCCTGGTGGGCGCGAGCGGGCTGGTGGGGCACAGCGTCACGTACATGGACGAGAACGGCGCCCATCAGACGGGTGTCATATCGGCCGCCAAGCTCAACGGAGACAGCGAACCGACTCTTCGGATCGGGAACACGGATGTGCAGCTGTCCAAGGTCATGGAAGTCCTCACGACGGCCCCGTCGACCGGCCCAGCCGCCGGTCCGACGACTACGGCCCCGCAGTCGGACGACAAGAAGAGCGTCGACCCGACGACCGGTCCCGCGACCGCCTGATCCCAGGTTCCCTCTCCGTAAAGGAAATCGAATGCTGCGTTCTCTCTACTCCGGCATCAGCGGCCTGCACGCGCACCAGCAGATGATGGATGTCACCGGCAACAACATCGCCAACGTCAACACCGTCGGCTACAAGGCCAGCACCGTGCAGTTCCAGGACACGCTCAGCCAGATGATCGGAGCGGCCGGCGCGCCGCAGAACGGTCAGGGCGGCACGAACCCGGCGCAGGTCGGCCTCGGTGTGCGCAACTCCGGCATCCTGTCCAACTGGGCACAGGGCTCACAGGAGACCACCGGCCGATCCGGCGACATGATGATCCAGGGCGACGGCTTCTTCATCACGCGCAACGGCAACGAGGACCTGTACACCCGGGCGGGGCAGTTCTCGTTCGACGCCAACGGCAAGCTGGTGACCGCGACCGGCGACACCGTGCAGGGCTGGACGGCGGTCGACGGGGTGGTCAACGCCGCGGGCCAGCCCAGCGACATCAAAATGCCGCTGGGCAGCACGATCCCACCGAAGGCGACCTCGAGCATCACGCTCAAGGGCAACTTGACCAGCGACCCCAACCCGGATCCGAACGTCGCCTCCTACAGCACGACGATCCCGGTCAAGGTGTACGACTCGACGGGTGCGACCCGGACCGTCACCGCCAAGTTCTCCCACACGTACGCCCCGGCGGGGAACGAGGACTGGACCGTCGACCTGACCGACTCGGACGGGACCACCGCGATCGGCAGCCAGCAGAACCTGAAGTTCCCGGGCGGCAAGATCGACCCGACGTTGCTGGCCGCCAACAACGGCAAGGGCCTGGTGACCTTCACCGGGACCAACGACACCTTCACCCTCGATGTCACCGACATGACGATGTACTCCGGGCTCAGCGACGCCCGGGTGTTCGACACCGACGGGCAGGCGGCCGGCGCGCTGACCTCGCTCTCGTACACGGTCTCGGACACCGGCCAGATCATCGGCGTCTACAGCAACGGCTTGAAGCAGGTGCTCGGGCAGGTCGCGATGGCGACCTTCAAGAACGTCAACGGCCTCGAGAAGACCGGTGACTCCACCTACCGCTCGACGGTGAACTCCGGCTATGCCCAGGTGGGTCAGCCGGGCGCGGCCGGCATGGGTCAGGTCATCAGTGGCGCGCTGGAGATGTCGAACGTCGACCTCGCCCAGGAGTTCACCAACCTGGTCATCGCCCAGCGTGGCTTCCAGGCCAACTCCCGCATCATCACGACCTCCGACGAGCTGCTCCAGGAACTCGTCAGCATGAAGCGCTAGTGAGTTAGCACCACCAGTCCGGCCGGCGGCCGGGACAGGCACCCACGTGCCTGTCCCGGCCGTCGCTTTGTAGCCGTTCGGCTGCACCCGCAATGCGACCGGTCGGATCTCATCGGCAACCGTCAGGTCGCCGAAGGGACATGTGAAGACGGGCCACGGACGGCCCACCAGCCCAGGACCACACCACCACCCAAGGACGGATGTAAGTGATCCTCGTTACCCGCATCAACGGTGCCGTGTTCGCCCTGAACCCGGACCTGGTCGAGCGCGCCGAGTGCACGCCCGACACGGTCGTCACGCTGGTGGACGGCACCAAGTACGTCATCGCCGAGTCCGTGCCCGAGTTCATCGACTCGGTGCGCCACTACCGCGCCTCGCTGATCGCCCAGGCGAGCCGCATGGAGGCCGAGCCCACGGCCATCGCCCCGTCGTCCGAGGACGACCAAGACAACGACGCCAAGGTGCTTCCGCTGCACCGGAAGGAACGCTGATGGACATCTCCACCATCGTCGGTGTAGTCGTATCACTGGTAATCGTCTTCACCGTACAGATCCTCGAGGGCGGCTCGCCGGCCTCCATCATCCTGATCCCGTCGATGCTGCTGGTGTTCGGTGGCGCGTTCATGGCCGGTATGGCCGGTGGCGTGCTGAAGGACGCGACCGGCGCCGGCAAGCAGCTGCAGAAGGCGTTCCTCGCCAAGGTCACGCCGCCGACGCAGCTGGTCGAGAACATCGTCAAGCTGGCCGAGCGGGCCCGCCGCGAGGGCCTGCTGGCCCTCGAGGACGCGGTCAAGACCGTCGAGCACCCGTTCCTCAAGCGCGGCCTGCAGCTGGCGATCGACGGCACCGACCCGGAGGAGCTGCACGACATCCTCCACGCCGAGATCGCGGCCAAGAAGAAGTCCGACAAGGCCAGCTCGAAGCTGTTCGAGAACATGGGCGGTTACGCCCCGACGATCGGCATCATCGGCACGGTCATGGGCCTCGTGCACGTGCTCGAGAACCTGAACCAGCCGGAGACGCTCGGTCACTCGATCTCGGCGGCGTTCGTCGCGACCCTCTGGGGCGTGCTCAGCGCCAACCTGATCTGGCTTCCGGTCGCCGCCCGTCTGACCCGCCTCAGCGCGGTCGAGGCGGAGGAGATGGAACTGGTGGTCGACGGTGTGCTCGCCATCCAGGCCGGCTCCAACCCGCGTCTGGTTGCCCAGAAGCTCCGCAGCCTCCTCCCGCCGGACGAGGCCAAGAAGGCCGAGGCGGCCGCGAACACCAAGAAGGCGGCGTAACCGATGAGCTCAGGCGGCGGGGGCGCCAAGCGTAGGAAGGGCGGACACGAAGAACACGAGGAGCACGTCAATCACGAGCGCTGGCTCGTGTCGTACGCCGACATGCTCACCCTGCTGTTCGTTCTGTTCGTGGTGCTCTACTCGATGTCCGACGTCAACATGAAGAAGTTCGCCGAGCTGGCAGCCGGCCTGTCCGCGGGATTCGGCGCGCAGAGCGCGGCGTTCTCCGGCCAGACCTCGACGCTGGACGGCGCCGGTCAGGCGGCCGAGATCGTGAAGATCGACCCGGGCGCCAACCCGGGTGACGGCAAGACCGGCACCTCGAACATGACCGAGAAGGAGAAGGCGGCCGTCAAGGCGGCCGTGCAGGCCGAGGACCGCTACAAGGCCTCCCAGAGCGCCCAGGCGGCGGCCAAGGAGGCGGAGAACCTCAAGAAGATCGAGAACAAGCTGTCCGACGCGCTGGCCAAGGCGAAGCTCCTCGGCTCGGTGCAGTTCACGATCGACCGGCGCGGCCTGGTGGTCACCATCGTCACCAACGAGGTGGTGTTCGCCGGCAACCGGGCCGACCTGAAGCCGGGTGGCAAGACGATCCTCGACGCGCTGGCGCCGACGCTGGCCAAGCTGAAGAACAACATCGAGGTCGACGGCAACACCAACCAGCTCAAGGCGACCACCACGTACTACCCGAGCGGCTGGGAGCTCTCCGCCGCCCGTGCCTCGACCACCGTCCGGTACCTCACCGGGCACGGCGTCGCCAAGAACCGGCTGAGCGCGGTCGGCTTCTCGGACACCAAGCCGCTGATCGACCCGGCCGACCCGCGGTCGATCACCATGAACCGCCGGGTGGACGTCGTCGTCCTCACCACCCTCCCGGCCGACCAGGCGGCGCTGCTGCCGGCCGCGGCGGGCTCCGACGCCAAGCTGCACACGGGCCAGACCACGGCCCAGGCCGACGCGATCGAGAAGGCGGTCGCCGGCGCGAACAGCACGACCACGACCAGCTCCACCACGACCAGTTCCACCACTACCACGACCACAACCGACTGACGGGGGGATCCACGATGGCTGACGAGAAGGAAGGCGCCGCCGAGGCGCCGAAGAAGTCCAGCAAGAAGATGCTGATCATCATCGTGGCGGCCGTCGTGCTGCTCGGTGGCGGCGGCGGGGCGTTCTTCATGATGAAGGGCGACTCGGCCGAGGCGGAGGCGAAGACTCCGGAGAAGGGCTCGGTCACCGCGATCGACGACGCGCTGACCATCAACCTGGCCGACAGCCACTACCTCAAGCTCCAGTTCGCGCTGCAGCAGACGGCGGACGCCGGCTCCGAGTCGGTGGACACCAGCGAGGCGATCGAGCTGGCGATCGACGAGTACACGGGCAAGACCGTCGCCGAGCTCTCCACCGAGAAGGGCCGCGAGACGATCAAGGACGAGCTTCTCGCCAAGATCGTGAAGGCCTACACGGAGGAGAAGAAGGAGATGGTCATGGGCATCTACTACACGCAGTTCGTGACCCAGTAGTCCGGTAGGCAGGACGGGCGGGTTCACTCCGGTGAACCCGCCCATCCGGCGATTTACGGCAGAAAACGGCCCTCCCGCTCAGCGGTTCCGGAAATGAGCCGATGGGGACGACGTGACCTCCGCTACTCGATCCCCGGGCAAGATGTCGCGTCGCGGCCAAGGCGGAGGGCCGGCGCCGTACGACTTCCGTCGCCCGATCAAGCTCTCCCGGGAACATGTCCGCACGCTGCAGATCGCCTTCGAGACGTACGCGCGCAGCTGCGGCACCCTGCTCACCACCCGTCTGCGCGTGGTCAGCAGCGTCACGCTCGCCGCGATCGAGCAGCTGAACTACGACGAGTACGTCGCCTCGCTCGCGAACCCCACGGTGATCGCCGTGGTGAACATCGACCCGCTGCCCGGCACGGCGCTCATGGAGATGTCCTCCTCGGCCGTGATGACCGCGATTGATCACATGCTCGGCGGTCCCGGCGGCCCCCAGCCGGAGCGGCCGCTCACCGAGGTCGAGATGCCGCTGCTGCGCGGCCTGCTCGAGCGGATGCTGGGCGAGCTGCGCTACGGCTTCGAGACGCTGGTCGACATCCGCCCGAAGCTCAAAGAGATCGAGTACAACGCCCAGTTCCTGCGCGCGCACGCGCCGGGCGACGCCTGCGTGGTGGCCACCTTCGACCTCAAGATCGGGGCCGAGGAGTGCCTGGCCAGCATCTGCATGCCGTTCAACATGATCCTGCCGGTGCTCTCCCGCACCGAGGCGGTCGTGCTCAGCGACAGCGAGCGCGCCAGCCGCGACCTGGCGCTGCGCAACCTCACGGCCGGGCTTTTCTCGGCTCCGATCGACGTTGCGGTGCGATTCCAGCCCATTCGCATGCGCACCGATGACATCGTGGATCTGCGTCCTGGTGACGTCGTGCCGCTGGCTCACGCGACCAGCCGGCCGCTCGAGGTGACCGTCAACGAGACCGTTTTCGCTCACGCAGTTCCCGGTAATCAGGGCGCCCGCCTCGCATGCCTCGTGGTGCCGGCGCCCCCGGAGTCGTCCAAGGAGTCTGGCCGCCCATGACCGCGCCCACCATCACCGCGCCGCAGCTGGCGCTCGCCCGGAACGCCGCTGAGGCCGCCCTCGCGGTCCTGCCCACCAGCCGTGCGCTGGCCGTCGCCGCGCCGATCGCCGCGACGGCCGACGTCCTGCCCGAGGGCCAGGCGGTCACGGCCAAGTTCAGCGGCGCGGCCAACGGCGAGGTCGTCGTGGTGGTCGGCCAGGACCTCGCGGACGCGCTCAAGGAGAGCCCGCTCGGCGAGCTGGACCTGACCGCGGCCGTGCGGCCGGCCCTGGAGGCGGCGTCTCGGGTCTTCGGGCCGGTGGTGCTGGACCCCGGACAGATCATGGAGCCCGGCGTCGCGCTGAGCGCGCTCGCCGCCAAGGACGACGCCGTGCTGGTCCCGCTGGTCGAGGGCGAGGACGTACGCGCGGTGATCGCGCTCGCGCTGAGCCCCTGGCCGAACGAGGAGCCCGGGCAGGTCGACCTCGCCCGCCCGGCGCCCACGGCGGCGATGGTGCGCGGCGGCCTCGACATGCTGCACGACGTCGAGATGGAAGTCTCCGCCGAGCTGGGCCGCACCCGGATGAGCGTGCGCGAGCTGCTCTCCCTCACGCCGGGGGCGATCGTCGAGCTCGACCGGGCCGCCGGCAGCCCGGCCGACCTGCTGGTCAACGGCCGGTTGATCGCCCGCGGCGAGGTGGTCGTGGTCGACGAGAACTTCGGCATCCGGATCACCGAGATCGTCGCGCCGGGCGCCGAGTAGGGGTAGCGGCCTTGTTCGAGCTCGTCCTGCGGATCGGCTTCTCGCTGTTCGTCGTCCTCGGCCTGATGTGGGCGCTGGCGCGGGTGGTACGCCGGCCGCTGGGCGCGGGCCGGCCGCACGGCCAGCTCGCGGTGCTGAACCGGCAGCAGCTCACCCGCGGCGCGGCGGTCACGGTGGTGAAGGTGGCCGACCGGGCGATGATCCTCGGCATCACCGAGCAGCAGGTCAGCTTCCTGGGTGAGGCGGACATCGCCGACTTCGAGCACACCCCCGAGCACCGGGCGGCGGCGACCGACGAGCTGCCGGGCGCCCATCCCCAGTCCGGCGGGGCGATGCGTCTCGACAAGACATTGCTCGATTTCCTCCGCGACCGGACCTCGAGGCGATGATGTGATGCGACGCGCGATCCTGCTTCTGCTCGCGAGCGTCGGCCTGGCCCTCGTGCTGCTTCCGGGCGCGGCCTCGGCCGATCCCCGGCCGGCGCCCGCGCCGCCGGCGATCGTGCAGGTCGGCCTGCCGGATCGCGTGCCTCAGGCGCCGGCGCCGACCACGCCGGCCAAGCCCACCGCGCCGAGCATCAACCTGAACGTCAACGGCACCAACCCGGACGGCAGCCGCCCGGCCTCCTCGCTGGTGATCATGCTGGGCCTCACCGTGCTCTCGGTGGCCCCGGCCCTGCTGCTGCTCTGCACGTCGTTCACCAAGGTCTTCATGGTCCTCGGGATCACCCGCAACGCGCTCGGCCTCACCAGCATGCCGCCCAACCAGGTGCTCGCCGGGCTGGCGCTGTTCCTGAGCCTGTTCATCATGGGCCCCACCGTCTCGGCCATGAACCAGCAGGGCGTCCAGCCCTACCTGCGCGGCGACAAGACCCAGGCGGTGGCCTTCCACGACGGCGTGCAGCCGCTGCGCGACTTCATGTGGAAGACGACCCGCGAGGACGAGGTCGGCCTGATGATCAAGCTGTCCGGCTCGGAGAAGCCCCGGAACAAGGACGACGTCGAGCTCACCACGCTGATCCCCGCGTTCATCCTCTCCGAGCTGCGGGCCGCCTTCATCATCGGCTTCGTCATCTTCATCCCGTTCCTGCTGATCGACATGGTGGTGTCGGCGTCACTGATGTCGCTGGGCATGATGATGCTGCCCCCGGTGACCATCTCGCTGCCGTTCAAGCTCTTGCTCTTCGTGCTGGTCAACGGCTGGGGGCTGATTCTCACCGCGCTCGTGGCGTCCTACCGATGAACTGGGACGTCCCGATCGCCGACCTGCTCGCCATCCTGCTCGGCGCGGCCCGGACCGGCGCCTGGCTGATGATCAGCCCGCCGTTCAACTCGCGGTTCATCCCGGGCACGGTCAAGGCGTTGCTCTCGGTCGGGCTCACCCTGCCGCTCGCGCCGTACCTGCGGGGCACCGTCCCGTCGCTGGAGACCGCCGACATCGTGGCCAGCGCCGCGCTGCAGGTCTTCGTGGGCGCCGCGCTCGGCTTCATCACCGCGCTGCTGTTCGCGGCGATCCAGGCCGCCGGCGATCTGCTCGACCTCTTCGGCGGCTTCACCCTGGCCATGGGGTACGACCCGCTGTCGCTCAACCAGAGCTCGGTGTTCGGCCGCTTCTACAACCTGGTGGCGGTCACCATCCTGTTCGCGACCGACGGCCACCAGGTGATCCTGCGCGGCTTCCTCCAGTCGTTCCGGACCATGCCGCTCAACCTCAGCTTCGACCTCGCGACGTTCAGCCAGCTACTGCTCAAGGGCATCGGCGAGATGTTCCTGGCGGCTCTGCAGATCGCCGGGCCGCTGGTGGTCGTGCTGTTCCTCACCGATGTGGCGTTCGGCCTGCTCAACCGGGTCGCGCCCGCGCTCAACGCGTTCCAGCTCGGCTTCCCCGCCAAGATCTTCCTGGTGCTGCTTCTCTCCGGGATCGCCATCACCACCCTGCCGCCGGTGATCGAGACGCTGGTGGACCGCTCGGTCACCGCCGTTCTCAAGCTCACCGGCGGTTGAGACGGGGAGGTGACACGTGGCGGGTGAAAAGACCGAACAACCTACTCAACAGCGGCTCAAGAAGGCCAAGCGCGAGGGCCAGATCGGCCGCAGCCAGGACATCGGCGCCTGGTTCGGCATGCTGGCCGCCAGCATCATGCTGCCCAAGACCCTGGGCTCCGCGATCGGCCACGCCCGCGAGCTGCTGGCCAAGGTGCCGCAGGTGATCGAGAACCCGGAACCGGCGCTGGCGCTGCACATGCTCAAGGACGCCGGGTTCGCCGCCGCCTGGGCCGTGCTGCCGCTGTCGGCCACGCTGATGGCGGTCGGCATCGCGGCGGCGGGCGCTCAGGGCGGCATCCGGGTCGCGACCAAGCTGTTCATCCCCAAGTTCAATCGCCTCAACCCGCTGCCCGGGATCAAGAAGATGCTCGGGCCGCAGGCCCTCTGGGAGGGCACGAAGGCCCTGGTCAAGACCTCGGTGCTGGCCGCCGTGCTGTACACCACGACCAAGGACGTCATTCCCACCCTGATGACGGCCGGGCAGCTGCCGCTGGCCGCGCTCGTGTCCACGGTCACCGACGCCACGATCGGGCTGATCCGGGCCGCCTCGGTGGCCGGCATCGTGATGGCCGCGGCCGACTACTTCGTGGTGCGCCGGCGCACCAACAAGCAGCTGCGGATGACCAAGGAAGAGGTCAAGCAGGAGAACAAGAACGCCGAGGGCGACCCGCTGATCAAGGCGCAGATCCGGGCGCGGCAGATGGCGATGGCCCGCAACCGGCAGATGGCCGACGTGCCGCTGGCTGACGTGGTGCTGGTCAACCCGACGCACGTGGCGGTGGCGCTGCGCTACGAGCCCACCAAGGGCGCGCCGCGGGTGGTGGCCAAAGGCTCGGGCCCGGTCGCCACCAAGATCCGCGAGATCGCCGCCGAGCACCGCGTGGCGATGGTGCAGGACGTGCCGCTGGCCCGGGCGCTGCACGGCGGCTGCGAGGTGGGCGCCGAGATCCCGGCCGAGTTCTACGCCGCGGTAGCAAAGGTGCTGGCGTTCGTCATGAGCCTGAAAGCGAAAGGTTCGGCTGCTGGTTTGCACCGCAACCCCAACTCCGCCTCACAAGCCGCATAACTGAAAATTCGGGAGATTTCCTCACATGCGTCCCTCGAACGGGGGATGATCTGGCTGATGGGTGAGCCACACCCTGTTCTCGGGAAGGTGCCGTGAAGAACCGCAACGTCAGCCGGCTTGCCGTACCCATCGGGGTCATCGGCATCATCATCATGATGGTCGTCCCCTTGCCGACCTTCCTGCTGGACACGCTGATCGCGCTCAACATCACCGCCGCCCTGCTGATCCTGCTGACCAGCATGTTCGTGCAGCGGCCGCTGGACTTCTCGGTCTTCCCGGCGCTGCTTCTGGTCGCCACCCTCTTCCGCCTGGCGCTCAATATCAGCGCCACCCGGCTCGTGCTGCGCGACGGCGACGCCGGCAAGGTGATCCACGCGTTCGGCAGCTTCGTGGTCGGTGGCAACCTCGTCATCGGGCTGGTCATCTTCCTGATCCTGGTGATCGTCCAGATGGTCGTGGTGACCAAGGGCGCCGAGCGGGTCGCCGAGGTGGGCGCCCGGTTCACCCTCGACGCCATGCCCGGCAAGCAGATGGCGATCGACGCCGACCTCAACGCCGGCCTGATCGACGAGGCCGAGGCCAAGAAGCGCCGCGCCGAGGTGGCCGCCGAGGCCGACTTCTACGGCGCCATGGACGGTGGCTCCAAGTTCGTCAAGGGCGACGCGATCGCGGCCATCATCATCACGCTGATCAACCTGGTCGGCGGCTTCGCGGTCGGCATCGCCCAGCACGGGCTGTCGGCCACCGACGCCATGAACCAGTACAGCCTGCTGAGCATCGGCGACGGCCTGGTCTCCCAGGTCCCCGCGCTGCTGCTCTCGGTGGCCACCGGTCTGATCGTGACCCGCTCCGCCACCTCCGGCGACATGGGCTCCAGCGTTACCGCCCAGCTCAGCCAGAACAAGCTGGCGCTGCGCATCGGTGGCGGCGCGGCCCTCGCCCTCTGCGTCATCCCCGGCCTGCCCAAGGTGCCGTTCCTGCTGGTCGGGGTCGCGGTGCTGGTGATCGCGCAGCGGGTCAAGGACCCGGCCCCCGAGGCCGAGGCGGCGGTCAGCGAGGCCGTCGAGATGCCCGCGCCGGACTCGCCGGAACAGCTGCTCGGCGAGATGCGGGTCGACCCGCTCGAGCTCGCGCTCTCGCCCGACCTCGTCGACCTCGTCGACACCAGTAGCGGCGACCTGCTGGATCGCGTCCGCGCCCTGCGCCGCAAGATGGCGATGGAGCTCGGCGTGATCATGCCGCCGGTGCGGACGCGCGACGACCTGGATCTTCCGCTCTCGTCGTACGCGATCAGGATCTCCGGGGTTGACGCCGGCACCGGCGAGGCCCCGCCCGGCACGGTGCTGGCGATCGGCGAGGGGCTGCAAGGCCTGCCCGGCCGCGCCGGGATCGAGCCCGTCTTCGGCCTGCCCGGCAAGTGGGTGCCGGCCGAGCTGCACTATCAGGCCGAGCTCTCCGGAGCGACGGTCGTCGACCGGGCCAGCGTGATCATCACGCACCTGGCCGAGGTGGTCCGCAGCAACGCGAGCCGGCTGCTCGGCCGCGAGGACGTCCGGGCGCTGACCGAGATGGTCAAGCGCACCCATCCGGTCGTCGTGGAGGAGCTGACCCCATCGCTGCTCAGCCTGGGTCAGATCCAGAAGGTGCTGCAGGCCATGCTGGACGAGGGCGTGCCCGTGCGCGACCTGGTCCGAATCTTCGAGGCGCTCTCGCTGAGGGCGAAGATCTCCGTCGACCCCGACGGCCTGGTCGAGGCGGCCCGTGCCGCGCTCGGACCGGCCATCGCCGCCAACTACGTGTCCGGCGGCCGGCTCACGGTGATCACCCTCGATCCCATGCTCGAGCAACAACTGCTCGAATCGTTGAGGCCGAGCGAGACGGGAGCCTTCATGGCGATCGACGGCTTGCGTGCCGAGGCGATCGTCAGCGAAGCCGCCCGCTTGGCCGAGACCGCGGAACAGCAGGGCCTCTCGCCCGTGCTTGCCTGCTCGCCACAGCTGCGGCTGCCACTGATGCGACTGCTGCGCGCCGGCTCGCGCCGGGTGCAGGTGCTGTCGTACGGCGAAATCTCTGGTTCCACAGCACAGATCGAGACGATAGGGGTGGTGAACGGTGCCTACGCGGGTGCTGCTTGAGGGACCGGCCATCGAGCCTTTGCTGGCTCAGGTACGCGATGAGTACGGCTCCGGTGTCCGGATCATCTCCGCCGACAAGGTCCGCAGTGGCGGCGTCGGTGGCTTCTTCGCGAAGCAGCATTACGAGCTTTCCGTGGAGGTTCCGGACCCGAACGAGGACAGGACTGACATGGCGAAACGCACGCTGACCGAGAACGGTCACACGCTGGAGCGGCTGCTCGAGCGGGCCGAGTCGCAGGACCGGATGGACGAGCCGTTGCGGCCGCCCGCCCGTACCGTCACGCCCGCCACCTTCGGCACGGCCCGGCCCGGGGAGACCACGTTCTCCCGCCCGGCCGCGCAGGCCCGTCCGGCCACCGCGCCGCGGCCGGCCGAACCGCCACGCGCCGAGCCGCCGGCCGAAGTGCGCAGCCCGGACGCGGACATCAGCCGCGGCGCCGGGCTGAACGACACCAGCGCGGCCTTCGCCGAGCTCATGGCCGGTCTGGACGCCACCGCCGAGCCCGGCATCGAGCGGACGCCGCCCAAGCCGAAGACCGCAACGCCGGCGCGTGGGGAAGACGCGCCGACGGTGCGGCCGTTCCGGCCGGCCGCGACCACCGAGACACCGGTGAACACCCCGCCGAAGGCGGCGATGCCGAGCCTGGCCGAGCGGATCGGCGGCCTGGCCGGTGAGGTGGAGGTCGAGGAGGACGCGCCGATCCAGGTGCCCGAGGCCGAGGCCGAGCCGGAGCCGATCGTGATGCCCAAGGCGAAGCCGGTCGTCGCGGTGTCGCCCGCGCACGCCGCGCCGACGGCGGAGAACGAGCCGGTGGTTCGCAACCTCATGTCGGTCGGCATGCCCGAGCCGATGGCCCGGCAGATCACCGGCGCCGACACGTACGCCGGGGTGCTCAGCGTGCTCGCGGCGCGGCCCTCCGCGCCGAACATCCCGGACGGCCCGGGCGAGATCCTGGTGCTCGCCGGCGACCTCAACCTCGGCGTGCACATCGGCCGGCACCTGCTCGACCAGATCGGCGTGCCGGAGAACCACCTGCTGCTCGCCGCCGACTCGACGGCCGGCACCGGGCTGCACTCGTCCCGGCTGATCTCCAACCAGCTGGCGGCGGAGTCCCGGGCCGAGAAGCTGCACAACGCCGACCAGTCGTGGGTCGTGGTGATGGACGCCCCGGTGGGCGGCACCGACCCGCTGTGGGTCAACGAGATGTGCGACGCGATCGGGGCCACCGCGGTCTGGGCGATTGTCGACGCCACCCGCAAGACCGCCGACACGGCCCGCCACCTGCGGACCCTCGGCGAGGTCGAGGCGCTCGTCGTGCACAGCGTGGAGATCACCGCCGACCCGGCATCGGTGCTCGGGCTGGACCTGCCGATCTACTCGCTGGACGGCAAGTCGGCCACGCCGCACGTCTGGGCCGCGATGCTGTGCGCCCGGATCGCCACGGACGTGATGCCGGTGGCGGCGCCGCCTCGCCGGACGTCACGCACGCGGCAGTGATCCGTCCGTCGGTCCTGCTGTTCGCGCTCGTGATCAGCGCGCCGGCCCTGTACCGGTACGTGCTCGACCAGTTGGACCTCACCGACGTGCTGATCCGCTTCATCATCGCGGTGCCGATCGCGGCCCTGCTGCTGGCGGCGCTCCGCTTCGTGACGGCCGGCTACGGCCGCAACGACGAGGACGCGGCGGAGAGCACCGCGGTCACGCCCACCCCGGTGGACGTGCACGAGGTCGAGAAGCCCGCCTGACGACGCCGGTGGACACCTTTCGTGTCCACCGGCGTCGCTCTGCGCTCAGGCGTGAATGTCCAGGCGGCCGCTGCCCGGCGTGCGCCGGGTGCTGGGCTCGGCCGGCGTGGGCCCGGACGGGACGGCCGGTCCGGCATCGCGACGCCCGGCCGAGGCATAGCCGGCCGCGGCGAACTGCTGCCGCGCCTGCTCCTGCTGGGCCGTGCCCTGCCGGAGGTCGAGCGTGCAGTTGCCGAAGCCCGAGTCCTCGAGCTCGCGGCGCAGGTCGCCCAGCGCGTCGCGCAGCGCGTCGGTGCCGGCGTCGGTGGTGCCGGTCAGCTGGAGGTTGATGTCCCCGTTGCGGATCTCGGCCACCACCTGGATCGGGCCGAGGTCGACCGGGTGCAGGTGCATGGTCAGCCGGTGCACGCCGTCGGGCTCCAGCCGCAGCGGCGCGATCCGCATCGCCACCTGGGCGGCGGCGGGCGGCGTCGGGACCGGCGTGGTGGGTGGCGGCGGCGTGCCGGCCGCCGGGGCGGCCGGGGCGGTGGGTTGCGGTCCGGTGACTCCGGCGAGACCGGCCTGACCGAGTACGCCCGGAGCAGCGGCGGCGTCGGGCGCGACTCCCGCAGCGGTGGCCGGGGCCGGCGGAAGGCCGGTCGGCTGGGCGGTCGCGGTGTCGGGCGTGGCCCGCTCGCCGGCCGTGGCCGGCGCGGGAACGGGCTGGTCGCCGGCCGTCGGAGCGTTCGGCGCCGTGGCGTCGGCCGGCGGGGTGGCGCCCGTGCCCGTGCCTGCGGTGCCGGGAGCGGCCGCGGTGGCAGCCGGTGCGGCCGGGGCCGCGGTCGAGGCCGGGGCGGCGGCACCCTGGGCGTCCGCCGTCGCCGGGGTGGTCCCGGGCTGCGTGGCCTGGCCGGTTGCCGGGGCGGTGGCGGCGGCCGGGCCGGCCGGGGCGGCGGGCGTGGGCTGACCGGGGGCGGCCGGAGCTTGAGCCGGTGCCTGTCCCTGAGCCGGGGTCTGGCCGGCGGCCGGGGTCGACTGACCGGCCGGCGTGCCGGGGATCCCGGTGGGCCGGGCGGCGCCGGTGAGGTCGGCGCCGGTGGCCGGCTTGCCCGCGGCGTCCTTGACGGTGCCGGTGGGCGCGGCCGTCGCGGCGGCGTCGGCGGCCGGAGCGGACGATCCCGGAGCGGGGGCGGCGCCCGGCGTCGACGGACCCGCGGCGGCGGCGACGCCGGAAACGGAGGTGACGCCGGCGGCGGCGTTCGGCCGGCCCGTGGCGGGGGTGCCCGCGGCGGTCTGAGCGGTGGGCGCGGGCGCAACGGCGGCGGCGGCCGGGATCGTGCCGGGCACGGAGGCGCCCGGAACCGGAGTGGCGGCGGCCTTGGCGTCGCCCGCCTGGGCGCCGTCCTCGGTCGTGGCCCCGTCCTTGTCCTTGCCCTCGCCGTCCTTGACCTTGGCGGTCGCGTTGTCGGGCGAGGTGTCCTTCGCCTGGCCGGCTCCCGCCTGGTCGGTCCGTGTCTGGTCGGTGGCCGCGTCGTCCTTGTCGTTCGCGCGGCGGCTTCCGGCGCGGTCGTCGGTGCCACGCGTGGCGTCGGCCCGGTCGGCTTGAGTCCGGTCGGCGTCGGCCTGGTCGGCCTTGGCGCGAGCTGCGTCGGACCGGTCGGCCTGAGCGCGGGCGGCGTCCGCCCGGTCCGTCGCGGCACGAGTCGCGGCGTTCCGTTCGAGAGCGCTGCGGTCGGCGGCCTTGCCCGCGGTTCGGTCGGCCGCGGCCCGGTCGGCAGCAGCTCGGTCGGCCGCGGCCCGGTCAGCAGCAGCCCGGTCGGCGGCGGCCCGATCGGCGGCGGCACGGCTCGCGGCGGCGCGGTCGGACCGCTGCGCGGCGGCTCGGTCGGCGGCCGCGTCGGCCCGCTGTGCGGCCTCGGCCCGCTGCGCGGCGTCGGCCCGCTGTGCGTCGGCCCGGTCGGCCCGCTGTGCCGCGTCGGCCCGCTGGGCGTCGCGGGCCGCCTCGGCCGGCCCGTCCTGGTCGCGTCCGGGCTTGTCCAGCTCGGCCGAGAGCGCCGAGCCGAAGTCCTCGCCACCCTGCGACCGGTTGGCGGCCCGCCGTCCGGCGTCGGGGGCGCCGGCGCGCTCCGTTCCCGTCACGGAACTCGGCATCTTCATGCGGTTCTCCTGTTCAGGTCGAGGGGAGAGGAGGTCAGCCGCCGAGCGCGGCGAGGGCCTTCTGGACCTTCGGCACGTAGGCCTGGGTCTCGGCGTACGGCGGGATGCCGCCGTACTTCTTCACGGCGCCGCCGCCCGCGTTGTAGGCGGCCAGCGCCAGCGGCAGCGACTTGAACTCGCGCAGGTTGTGGGCGAGCAGCTTGGCCCCGCCGAAGATCGCCTGCTCCGGGTCGAAGGCGTTCTCGACGCCCAGGCCCTTCGCGGTCGACGGCATGAGCTGCATCAGGCCGCGGGCGCCGACCTTGCTCACCGCCTGCGGGTCGTAGCCGGACTCGACCTTGGCGACGGCCGCGAGCAGCTTCGGCGAGACGCCGTACTTCGTGCCGGCCTTGACGAACAGGTCGCCGTACGGGACGCCGGCCAGCGACCCGGTGCCGTTGAGGGCGGCCGGCCGGACCGCGGCCAGGTTCTGCGCCGCGACCTGGTCGGCGTCGGAGAGCACGCGACGGACGTGGGTGGGCTGCTCGTACACCTTCTGGATCTTGACGTGGTCGCCCGGCTTGGGCGCCGCGATCATCTGGTTGTTGCCGAGATAGATGGCGACGTGGTCGACCGGCTTGTCGAAGGCCAGGATGTCGCCCGGACGCGCCTCGGCGAGGCTCGCCACCGGCTGGCCGGCCTTGGCCTGCTGCCACGAGTTGCGCGGCAGCTGGATGCCCAGGTCCGCGTACGTCCGCTGGACCAGCGCCGAGCAGTCCAGGCCCTTGCCCGGGTCGGTGCTGCCGAAGACGTACGGCGTGCCGAGGTACTTCTTGGCGGCGGCCACGACGTCGTCGCCGGAGACGCCGCTGCCCGAGGCGAGCGGCTGTCCGCCGCTGGCGTCGGCGAGCAGCGAGGCGAAGGTGGGGTCGGCGCCGACGCCGGTCTTCATGGTGACCGTGCCGGCGGCGGTCGCGCCGTCCTTGGTGAGCGGGTCGAGGCCGAGCTGGCCCTGCAGCTGCTGGATCCGGGAGAGAACCCCGGTCACACCCATCATCGTCATGCGGGGCTCCCCTCGGCGAGGCCACGGGCTACGTTCCGGGCTTTGGAGGTCACCGCCAGCTCGTCCAGGGCGGCCTGGTCGACCCGCAGGTCGTGGGTGCGGACCATCTCGGCGTGCCGCTCGGCCATCAGCTCGACGGCGCGGCGGCGCTTGGCCGCGTCGGCCAGGGCGGCCATCCGCTCGCGCTCGACCTCCTGGGCGTCGGTCACCATGCGCTGCGCGTCGAAGAGGCTGGCCGCGAGCGACTGGCGGGCGACCAGCGAGGCGACCATGGCGCGGGCGGTGCCCTCGTTGGGCGCCTCGGCGCCGACCAGGTTGAGGTGGCGGCGCTTCACCAGGGCCTCGGCGTCGCGGATCTCGGCGCGGGAGTGGTTCAAGGAGCCTCGGGCGGCGTCCTCCTGCGCCTTGCGGGCGCGGAGCACGGGGCTGAGTCGGAAGAAGCGGTTCAAGGTTTCTCTGCCTCCTAGCGGGCCGGGGCTTTCCCTCACATGACCGGTTCGGCCTCTGCCTCGGATCACTGAGTGCCCGCACCCAACTAGCAACAGAGCGAATATTCAGGTCGCGGTGACGATCGCGTGTAGCGCTGCCCAGGCTTCGGCGGGAGTTACGCGCTCGTCGAGGTCCTGGCGGAGGAAGGCGTTGATCCGCGGCCAGATGGCGTTGGCGCGGTCGGCCTCCGGGTTGGTGCCGGGCACGTAGGCGCCGATCTCGACCAGCTCACGTACCTCCCGGTGGGCCGCCATCAGGCGGCGTAGCTCGGTGGCGTCGGCCCGCTGCTCGCGGGTGGTGATCTTGTTGGCCACCCGGGAGATGGAGTCGAGTGCCTGGATGGCCGGGAAGTGACCGGCGGTGGCCAGCTTGCGGTCGAGCACCACGTGGCCGTCGAGGATCGAGCGGGCCGCGTCGGCGATGGGCTCGTTGTGGTCGTCGCCTTCCACCAGCACCGTGTAGAGCCCGGTGATGCTGCCCCGTGCGCCCGGCCCGGCCCGCTCCAGCAGCGAGGCGAGCATGGCGAAGACCGACGGCGGGTATCCCCGGGTGGCCGGCGGCTCGCCCACCGACAGGCCGACCTCACGCTGTGCCATGGCCGCTCGCGTCACGCTGTCCATCAGCAGCAGCACGTCGGCGCCCTCGTCCCGGTAGTACTCGGCGATCCGGGTGGCCACGGCGCCCGCCCGCAGCCGCACCAGCGGCGCCGCGTCCGAGGTGGCGATGACCACGACCGAGCGGGCCAGGCCCTCGGGCCCGAGGTCGTGCTCGATGAACTCACGCACCTCGCGGCCGCGCTCGCCGACCAGCGCCACCACGTTGATCTCGGCCGAGGTGCCGCGCGTGATCATGCTCATCAGGCTGGACTTGCCGACGCCGGAGCCGGCGAAGATGCCGATCCGCTGACCCCGGCCGCACGGCACGAGCGTGTCCAGCACCCGTACGCCCAAGGGCATCGGCGCGTCGACCAGCTGGCGCTCCATCGCCGAGGGCGGGGCCGCCTCGATGCTCACCAGCTCGCCGCGCAGTGGCGGTCCGCCGTCCATCGGCCGGCCGAGGCCGTCCAGGATCCGGCCCCGCAGGTCGGGGCCGACCGCGACCCGCAACGGGCCGCCGGTGGTGGTCACGGGGGTGCCGCCGCCGATGCCGGCGAGCGGGCCGAGCGGCAGGCAGGAGAGCTTCTCGCCGTCGATCGCGGCCACCTCGGCCAGCACGGCGTCCGGGCCATCGCCCATCTGGAGCAGGTCGCCGACCCGGGCCTGGAGGCCACTCACGGTCACCCGCAGGCCGACGGCGCCGGTCACCTTGCCGCGGGCGAGCGGCCGGGCCGCCTTCAGCGCGGACTCCATCCGGTGGCGGAACAGATCCGTCATTCAGACCCCCAGCAAGTCAGAGGCGCAGCGCGTCCCGGGCGCGGGCCACCGCGGACGCGATGGTGGCGTCCACGGTCGCCATGCCGGTCTCAGCGACGGCGTCGCCCGGGCGCAGCGAGGCGTCCGGGCGCAGGCTCACGTGCCGCCCCTCGTGGTCGAAGTCGGCCGGCCCGTCCGGGCCGACCAGCGTCTGGTAGTCGTCGGGGGAGAGGTGCACGACCAGCGTGCCGGACTCGGGCGCCGCGGCCATGGCCCGGCGCAGCGCGTCCGCGGTACGCCGCTGCGGGTCGTCCAGTGAGCGCCCGACGATCGCCTCGGCCAGCTCGAAGGCGTGCGCGAGCAGCACCTCCTGAAGCTCGGTGAAGGTTGGCATGAGCTGGGTCTCGAGCTCGGTGACGGCCCGGCCGAGCGCGTTGACGGCCTGCCCGAGGGCGGCCGCGCGCCGCTGGTCGTACTGCTGCTCGGCGATCTTGGCGCGGGCGGCGGCCTCCTCGGCCACGACGGCCGCCTCGCGCTGACCCTGGGCCCAGCCCTCGGCGTACCCGGTGGTGCGGGCCTGTTCCTTCGCCCGCTCGGTCGCCGCGAGGCTGTCCCCGGGGGCCTCGGTGCGCAGGTTCTTGGCGAACTTGGCGGCGGCCGCGGTCTCCGCGACCGTTCCGCGGATCACCGGATTGCGCGGTTCAGGCGATGAGCTCATCGGCCTCGCCGCCGCGCTGGACCTCGATCTGGCCGGAGTCCTCGAGCGAGCGGATGACCGAGACGATCTTCGCCTGGGCCTCCTCGACCATCTTGACCTTGACCGGGCCGAGCAGGTCGATCTCCTCGAGCAGGTTCTCGCGGCCGCGCTCGGACAGGTTCTTGGTGACCTTGTCGCGTACGGTCTCGGGCACGCCCTTGAGGGCGGTGGCGAGGTCGGCCGGCTCGACCTGCCGCAGCACCAGCTGCACGGCGCGGTCCTCGAGGTTGACGATGTCCTCGAACATGAACATCCGGCGCCGGATCTCCTCGGCCAGCTCGGGGCTGCGGGCGTCCAGGGCCTCGAGGATGAGCCGCTCGGTGGTGCGGTCGGCGCGGTTGATGATGTCGACCAGCGGCTGGAGGCCGCCGACGGTGGAGAGCTCGTCCGGCTGGAGCACGGTGGAGAGCTTGCGCTGCAGCGCCGCCTCGACCTGCCGGATGATCTCGGGCGAGGTGCGGTCCATCACCGCGATCCGGTGGGCGACCTCGGTCTGCACCTCCAGCGAGAGGCCGGCCAGGATCGACGAGGCGAGCGCCGCGGGGATGTGCGCGAGCACCAGCGCGATCGTCTGCGGGTGCTCGTACTGCACGTACGAGAGCAGTTGCCGGGGGTCGGCGTGGCTGAGGAAGTTGAACGGTATGTCGTTCATCGAGGCTTCGAGGCGGTCCAGGATGAGCGCGGCGCGCTCCTTCCCGAGGGACGCCTCGAGCAGCTCGCGGGCGTAGTCCATGCCGCCGGAGCCGGCGTACCGCGTGGTCGCCATGGCGTAGAACTCGTCCATCACGTCGTCGACGGTGACGGGGTCGAGCTTGCCCAGGCGAGCGATCTCGGCCGAGATCATCTCGACCTCTTTCTCCGACATGCTGGCCAGGACCTGCGCCGAATGCTCCTTGCCGAACTGCACCATCATGATTGCCGCTTTGCGCACGCCCGTCATCGACAGCGTGGTGAGTTGCGGTGTCGTCAACGCGTACTCCCTCAGGCCCGGCCTAAGCCCATCTTAAAACGCAGAACGCAGCAAAACGGGCGGCCGGCAAAAGCCGGCCGCCCGTTCGGGCTCAGTGCGACGCGTCGGCGGCCAGCCAGCCGCGCAACAGCACCGCCATCTCCTCGGGCTGATCCTGAACCATCTGCTCGATCTCTCGCACGCGTTCGTCGCGAGCCTCGCTGTCCCCGTACGTCTCGGGCGCGGCCTCGAGCATCTGGGCCGGGATGGCCTCGTTCAGCTCGATCAGGCGCTGCTGCTCGAGCGCGGCCTGCATCTCCTCCAGGTGCTTGCGCTCCTCCGGGGTCAGCGACTTGCGCTTCTTCGACCGGCGGCTGGCCCGCCAGGCGAGGAAGATCAGCGCCAGCACCACGGCGCCGAGCGCTCCGGTCTTGATCAGGGTCATCTGCTTGGCCGACTGCTCGGCCGCGGTGGCGGCGCTCAGGGCCTGCTGGGCGGCCTGCGCCGCGCTGGTGTCGAACGGCATGGCGCTGACCGCGATGGTGTCGCCGCGGGTGGCGTCGACGCCGGCGGCCGCGCTGACCAGCTGCTGCACCTGGGCCGGGTCGATGGTGCCGGCGGTGGTGCTGTCCAGCAGGACGGCGACGTTCATCCGCTTGATGCTGCCCGGGGCGCTCTTACGGACCTCGTTGGTCTCGTTGATCGCGTTGTTCTTGACGGAGTTGCTGTTCTCGTACTGGCCGGTGCCGGTGGTGCCGGTGGTGCAGCCCGGTCCGGAGATGTTGTCCGGGCCGAGGACGCCGCCGGCGCAGTTGCCGGCGCCGTTGTACGCCTCCCGGCTGTTGCTCTCCGAGAGCGCCGGCAGCGACGGGTCGGAGTTGTACGTCTTGCTGGTCGTCTGGGTCTGGTCGAAGTCCATCTCGGCGGTGGTCGTGACCACCGCGTGCCCGGGTCCGACCACGCTGTCCAGCATGTTCTGCAGCGACGCGTTCATCCGGTTCTGGAACGCGACCGTCTGGGCCTCGTTGCCGCTGTCCCCACCGGTGCCGACGGCCGCGCCGCCGCCGGTGGACAGGATCTTGCCGTCCGCGCCGGCCACGGTGATCTCGGTCGGGTCGAGGCCCTCGACGCTCGACGCGACCAGGTGCACGATGGCCTGCACCTGCTGGCCGCTGAGCGGCTGGGTGCTCTTCGAGGCGACCAGGACCGAAGCGGTCGGCTTGTCCTGATCGTCGGCGAAGACGTCCTTCTGCGGGATCACGAGGTGCACGGTGGCGGCCTCGACGCCCTCGATCGACTTGATCGTGTTGGAGAGCTCGCCTTCCAGAGCCCGCTGGTAGTTCGTGTGCTGCATGAAGTCGCTCGTGGTGATGCCCTGCTGGTCGAGCAGCGCGTAGCCGGTGCCGGCGTCGCCGGGCAGCCCCTCGCCGCTCAGCGACAGTCGCAGGCTGTTCACCTGGTCCTGCGGGACCAGGATGGTCTGCCCGTCGTTGGCCAGCTCGTACTTCGTGTTCGACTTCTGCAGCGACTCGACGATCGCGCTGGCGTCCTTGGTCGACAGGTTGTTGAACAGGATCGAGTACGTCGGCTTCGACGCCCAGGTGGCGAAGAAGTAGGCGCCGACGACAAGAGCGATCACCGCCGCGATGGTGACGGCCTTCTGGCCCGGCGTGAAGGACCGGAAGGCATCCGTGATGCGGCGAACCGGAGCGGGAAGGCGGTCCGTCATGTCAGGCCTGCATCCTCATGATCTCCTGGAAGGCCTCGACGGCCTTGTTCCGGATGGCGAGCGTGAGCTGGAGTCCGAGGGACGCCTCGTTGGCGGCCATGGTGTACTGCGCCGGGTCCTGCAGGGTCCCGTCGGCGACCTGGACGGCCAGGTTGTCCGCCTTGGCCTGCGAGCCCTGCACGCTCTCCAGACCCTTGGAGAGCATGCTCACGAAGTCGTTGTTCGGGCCCGCGGCCGACTCGACACCGAGGTTCGGGGTGAGTTTGTCGACACCCTGGAGGGCGTCGATGCCGCCCACCGCCGAGAGACCGCTGATGGCGCTGATCGGAGAACTCATCTAGGTCGTCCTCACTTTCCGAGATTGATCGCGGCGGTGTAGGAGTCCTTGGCGCGGTCCACGACCGCGAGGTTCGCCTGGTAGGCGCGCTGGGCCATCATCATCTGGGCCATCTGGCCACCGAGGTCGATGTCCGGCCGGCGGATGTAGCCCTGGGCGTCGGCCAGCGGGTTCTCCGGGTCGTACGCGAGGACGCCGTTGGCGCTGCCGAAGGCGACCCCGCCGACCTGGGCCCCGTTGCCGTCCGCCGCTTCCTGGGCGACGACGTAGCGGGCCTGGAAGGCCTTCTCGGAAGTGCGGCTGACGTTGTCGATGTTGGCGATGTTGTCCGACACCGCGTCCAGCCACTTGCGGTAGACGGTGACGCCGGAGCCGGCGACGCCGATCGCGTTGAACGTGCTCATCTATCAGGCCCCCTTGATCGCGTCGCGCAGCATGCCGTACTTGCTGTCCAGGGCTCGCATGGTGAGCTGGTAGCGCATCGTGGTGTCGATGTGCGACAGCGTCTCCTCGTCGAGGTTGACGTTGCTGCCGTTGAGCCGCGTGGGCTCCAGCGAGTTCAGCGTCTCCGGGGAGACGCCGGCGGGCGACTCGCCCCGGGCGATCGCGCCGTGCAGCGCCTGCTCGAATTCCACCTTACGGGCCCGGTAGCCGGGGGTTTCGATGTTCGCGATGTTGTTGGCGATGGCGCTCTGCCGGGCGGCGAGACCCGCGGCGGCGACGCGAAGAGAGGATGACGAAATATCGTCGAACACAGCAGCTCCTTGGATGGTGGGTCCAGGGCGCCGATCCTTGGCTTATTTCCTCTGAGCAATCCGTGCTCGTACCATGCAGTTCGGCCTGACCCGCGATCCGCTGAGCGTGTAATGGTTGCCGCCTGGTTGCACGCAAAAGTCCCGGAGCCCCCTTGGAAAAGGGGACCCCGGGACGGTGTCACATGGCGCAGTCGACGTACACGGGCCGTTTCACCGATTCGCCGGTCTCGAGCCGCGAGGTCATCGCCATCTGCTGCCGGTTGCTGGTGAGGCGCCGGGCGATCTCCTCGGCCACCCGCAGCTGGCGGGTGAGGATCTCGTCGGCCCTCGGCTTGAGCTCCAGCGGCAGCGCGCCGAGCTCGGTCGGCGGGCGCCACAGGTCGGCCGGCGGCGTCCCGGCGTGCCGGTGCTCGTCGGCCAGCATCGTCTCGATGCGGGACACGTCGAGCTCGAGCTCGTCGAGAGCGGCGGTCCAGGCGCCGCGCCAGTCCTCGGTCATGGCCTCAGCCGGCGACCGCCGCGGCGGCCGCCTCTCGCCAGGCGTCGCGCAGCGGCTCCACCAGGGCACGGCAGGCGGCCACCCGGTCGGCGTCCCGGGCGATGTTCGCGCCGATCAGCTCGGTGAGCATCCAGCCGTAGAGGTTGGCCAGGGCGGGCGCGCCCGACCAGGCGTCGACGTCGAGGCTGGTGCGCAGTTCCAGGACGATCTCCTGGGCGTGGGTGAGCTGCTCGTGCGCCAGCTCGCGCTCGCCGGCGCGCAGCGCCTCCTCGCCCTTCATGAGGTCGAGGACGAGCCGGTCGTACAGCATGAGCAGGAGCTTGCCGGGCGAGGCGGTGTTGATCGAGTCCTGAAGGTAGCGGTCGCGCAGGTGCGGGGCGGTCATCGGTCTCCTCGGGCAGAAGGGGCGTAGGGGTCAGGCGGTTCAGCCGAGGCCGGCGAGCTGACCGGAGAGCCAGTTGGACTGGTCCTTCAGCTTGCCGAGCGCGACCTCGAGGTCGGAGTACTGCTTCTGCAGCGCTTCCCTCTTGCCGGCGAGACGGATGTCCCAGTTGCTGATCTGGTCGTTGAGGCCGGTGATCTCGTTGTTGCGGTTCAGCATGATCGACTTGAGGTTGGTGTTCATCGAGTCGCCCAGCGCCTCGACGGTGTCGCCGAAGCGCATGCCGGCCTTCTGGGCGCGGGCGGGGTCGGACGCGTACGTGTCCAGGAACGTGTCCCGGTTGAACTTCAGCTGCCCGGTCGAGCCGTCGAGCTCGATGCCCAGGTCCTTGAGCGTGTGGATCTCCGCGGTCGTGTCGACGGGCGGCGTGGCCTTCTTCTCCGCGCTCCAGTCGACGCCGCGGCTGATCACGCTGAGGATCTTCTGCGACATCTCGCGGACCGCGAAGTCGCCGGTGAGCGGCGAGCCCTTCTTGGTGGAGGCGTCGTACGCGGTCTGCGTGCCGATCTCGGACAGCGCGGCGTTGGCGGCATCCACCATCGCCTGGAACTTGTCGGCGATCGCGCTGGTGTCGCTGGCGACGTCGACCGTGACGTTGTTCTCCTCCTTCGACACGGTCAGGGTCACCCCGGCCATCAGCCCGGTGAACGTGTTGGTGCTGCTCTTGACGGTGTACGTGGTGCCACCGCCGCCGGTGACGTCGATCGCCGCGTCCTTCGCCCACGTGGTCGCCGGCGCGACGCCGCCCAGGCCGGCGGTCTCGAGTCCGGTGATCGCGAAGCCGTTGGCCGTGCCCGAGGCGGAGCTGGAGATCTGGAGGACGCCCTCGTTGTCGCCGGTCTTCATCACGTACGCGGACATCCCGATGTTGGCCGCGTTGATGGCCTTGGCGATGCCGGTCGCCGACTGGTCCGCGGAGATGTCGATCGTCGTGGGCGTGCCCGTCCCGACGAGCACGCCGTTGCTGTCGTACGTGCCCTTGGTGACGGTGATCGTGGGCGAGCTGGTGATCGGAACCCCGTCGTCGACCTTGCCGTCCGGGTCCTTGGCGTACAGCGTGGTGTTCACCGGCAGGGTGGTGGCCTGCTTGGTCGCCAGCGAGGTCACGTTGAAGGTGAGGCTGCCGGTGGTGGCGTTGATGTTGTTCGACGTGCTCGCGCTGACGGTGGACGAGCTCGAGGTCGCCTTGATCGATCGCCAGGTGCTGAGCTGGCTGAGGGTGTCGCCGGCGCTCTTGAACGCGGCGGTCTTGGAGTTGACCGACTGATACGAGGTCACGGCGGTCTGGGCCGTGGTCACCTTGGTCTTGAGCCGGGTCTGCGGCGCGGCCTCGACCGTCATGAGCTGGCTGATCAGGGACGAAGTGCTGAGGCCGCTGACGAGTCCGTCAACAGAGCTGGTCACAGTGGCCTGCCTTTCGGTGCGGAAAAGGAGCGGGGGTAGCCGGCGCCGTCTGCCAGCTACCCCCACCTATTCGGCCGTGAGCGTTACGTATTCAGTTCGGAAGGGTGGTAACTCGGTTAGCGGAGCAGCGAGAGCACGTTCTGCGCGGACTGGTTCGCCTGCGACAGCATCGACGTGCCGGCCTGGGTCAGGATCTGCGCCCGGGTGTACGACACCATCTCCTGCGCCATGTCGGTGTCACGGATACGCGACTCCGACGCGGACAGGTTCTCCACCGCGACGTTGAGGTTGTTGATGGTGTGGTCGAAGCGGTTCTGGTAGGCGCCGAGCGAGGCACGCGAGTCGGAGACCGACTGCAGCGCCTTGTCGATGACCGTGATCGCGCCGTCCGGGTCGTTGGACAGGTCGAGCGCCGCGGTGCCGAGGTTCGCGGAGTCCACGGCCCCGATCTGGATGTTGATCTTCTGGTTGGCGTTCGCGCCGACCTGGAACGCGCCCTTGTTGCCGCCGGTCGTCACCAGCGACGAGGTGGTGGCGGTGGACGACGTGTCGATCTTCAGGTCGGTGCCGAGGACGTTGGTGGTGTCGCCGACCTCGAAGTCACCGGCGCCGCTCATCGAGAACGTCGTGATGTTGTTGGCGTCGACCTTCGCCGACATGGTGACCTCGTTGCCCTGGTAGCCGGCGGCCTTCAGGGCGTCCTGGAGGCCGGCGTTGACCGCCTTGGCGATGTCCTGCGGGGACGCGTCGGAGGCCACCTTGGCGACGTTGACCGTGATCTCGCTGCCCGCCTGCGTGAGGTCGACGCCGTTGGGCGACGTGGTGGAACCGCCGACCTGCTTCAGCGTGAAGCTCCAGGCGGCCTGGGTGTTGGCCGGAGCCGTCGCGACGGCGCCGTTGACGGCGTCGATGTCGTTCGCGCCCGCGGTGCCCGGGGTCGTCGGAGCGGCGTGGGCGGTCTTCACCGTGGCGCCGAAGGTGCCGTCGAGCAGCTTCTGCTTGCCGAACGCGGTGGTGCTGCCGATGCGGTCCAGCTCGGCGTTGAGCTGCGTCATCTCCTTGTTGGCAGCGGCGGCCGCGTCGGAGTCGGTGGCGCCGGAGTTCGACGCCTGCACCGCCAGGTCACGCATGCGCTGCAGGATGGAGGTGACCTCGTTGAGCGAACCCTCGGCGGTCTGCGCGACGCTGACGCCGTCCTGGGTGTTGCGCACGGCGACCTTGAGACCGCCGATCTGCGCGCGGAGACCCTCGGAGATCGAGAGGCCGGCCGCGTCGTCGGCCGCCCGGTTGATGCGGAAACCGCTGGACAGCTTCTCCAGGGACTTCGACATCTGGCTGTCGGTGACCGACAGGTTCCGGTAGGCGTTCTGAGCGGCGATGTTCTGGTTGATGCGGAGACCCATTAGTTTGTCCTCCTTGAATAGGGTCTGACCGGCCCATCCGTGAGCCGTGGCGTTACGCCGGGTCCGATCGGCGTGCCGCCGACAGTCATGAGCAGTCTCCGAGATTTATTCGCCCTTTTCCGGCGAACCGGAAGAAAGCCCGGGAAGGCCCGATCGGGCGAAATCCCTCAGCGGAGCGGCGGACGTGCCGACCTGTCCGAATGAGCGGGCATGTCGAGGGGGCACGCCCTACCAGAAGCGAGACGGAGGACCAGGGTGAGCCTGACCGACCTGGCCAGCGTCCTGTGGCGATCACGTGAGCTGCTGGAGATGCTGCTTTTCAAGCTCGAGGAGGAGCAGCTGCTCCTCGCTTCCAATCGCTCACGCTGGCTCAGCCACGCCACCCGCGAGGTCGAGGTGGTGCTCGACCAGATCCGGCAGACCGAGGTCATCCGGGCCGCGTACTCGCAGGACGTCGCCGTCGAGCTCGGCCTCGACCCCGAGGCCTCGCTCGGCCAGCTCGCCGACGCCGCGCCCCCGCCCTGGTCGGACCTTCTTCACCAGCACCGCAAGGCGTTCCTCATGCTCACCTCGGAGATCGGCGCGCTCGCCGACGTCAACCGCGACCTGCTCACGGCCGGCCAGCGCGCAGCACGCGAAACCATGCTCGCGTTCGCCGAAACTGTGGAAACGTACGGACCGCAGGGCCAGACCGTTTCCGGCGGCGTCCGCCGCTCCAGCCTGGTTGATGAGGCGATCTGATGGCTAGCAGCTTCGGCAGTATCAACACGGCGCTCACCTCGCTCTACGCGCAGCGCCGCGGCCTGGATGTCACCGGGCAGAACATCGCGAACGCCAACACCGAGGGGTACACCCGGCAGCGGGTGCGGATGCAGGCGCAGACCGGCAGCCTCAACCCCGGCGTCTACTCCACGACCGAGCAGGTCGGCACCGGTGTCACGGTCGCCGGCGTCGAGCGCGGCCGGAACACGTACCTCGAGGAGCGCGGGCGCACCGAGCACGCGAACTCGGCGTACCTGTCCAGTCAGAAGGCCACGTACGACGGGATCGAGAGCGTGCTGGCCGAGCCGAGCGACACCGCGCTGCAGGCCCGCCTGCACGACATGTGGGACGGCTGGAACGACGTCGCCAACAACTGGCAGGACCCGTCCACCCGGACCGCGCTGATCGAGCGCAGCAAGACCGTGGCGATCACGCTCAACGACACGCACGCGGCGCTGTCCAACCAGTTCAAGTCGCAGAACGGCGAGATGGGCGCGTACGTCGATCAGGTCAACTCCATGGCCTCGTCGATCGCCGACATGAACCACGAGATCGTCATCGCGCAGCAGGCCGGCCTGCCCGCCAACGAGCTCCAGGACCAGCGCGACCGCAACATCATGCAGCTCTCCGAGCTGGTCGGCGCGAGCGCGCAGGCCACGCCGAACGGCGCCGTCAACGTGTTCGTCGGCAGCACCGCCCTGGTCGAGGGCTTCGATGCCCGCTCCCTCAAGCTCACCGGTCCCACCACCCTCGACGGCATCGACGCCAGCAACCAGGTGGCGCTGCAGTGGACCGACACCAAGGAGAACGCCACCCCCGGCGGCACCATGGGCGCCATGCTCGACACGATGAACACCATCATCCCGGGCATCCTCACCGACCTGGACGCGGTCGCCAAGAGCATCCACGACACCGTGAACGGGGCCCAGACGGGCGGGTTCACGATGGACGGAACCCCGGGCACGGACTTCTTCACCGGCACCACGGCGGCCACGATCGGCGTGGCGATCGGCGGGCCGGAAGAGGTCGCGTTCTCCAAGGGCGACCCCAACGACCCGACCGCGCCGGCCCTCGACCACAACGTCGCCGACGCGCTCGCCGACGTCGGGAACTCCGCGACCGGTCCGGACGCCACCTACCAGGCCATGATCGGCCGGCTCGGCGTCTCGGCGCAGGCGGCGGGGCGCCGCAGCGAGATCCAGGATTCCGTACGGGATCAGGTCGACGTTTCCCGCGAGGCCGAGTCGGGGGTCAACCTCGACGAGGAAATGACCAATCTGCTCACCTATCAGCGCGGTTATGAGGCGGCTTCGCGCGTGCTCACCACGATCGACTCCATGCTCGATCAGCTGATCAACCGAACGGGCCTGGTGGGCCGCTAATCGGGGAGTGAACCATGACAATTCCCAGCAGGGTCACCGACACCAGCATGGCCAACAAGGCGCTCGGCGACCTGCAACGGTCCCTCGCGCGCGGACAGAAGCTGCAGTCGCAGATCTCCGGCGGCAAGGTGCTGACCCGGCCGTCGGACTCGCCGACCGGCACGGTGACGTCGCTCCAGCTGCGTGGCGAGGTGCGGGCCACCCAGCAGTACGGGCGCAACGCCGACGACGGCCTCGGCTGGCTCGGCACCATTCAGGACACTCTCGGCGACGCGTCCACTTCGATCATTCGGGTACGCGATCTGACCGTGCAGGCCCTGAGCTCGTCCAACAGCGACGAGTCGCGGGAGGCGCTGGCCGTCGAGATCGACAACGTCCGGGAGACGCTGCTCGGCCAGGCCAACGCCAAGTACATGAACCGTCCGGTCTTCGGCGGCACCACCCCGGGCGGCGTCGCGTACGAGGCGGATCAGACGACCGGCGAGTACAAGTACGTCGGCAACGAGAATCCGACGACGCGCACGGTCGGCCCGAATGCCAAGGTGCGCATCGAGACATCCGGCCCGGAGGCGTTCGGCACGCCCGGTACGGACACCGAGTTGTTTACGGTGCTCGACACCATTTCGAAGAGCATCCGGAACAACGATCAGGACACCCTGAACAAGAGCCTGGAAAATCTCGATACCGCCCACGATTTCCTAAAATCCGCGCTTTCGGATGTAGGCGCCCGATATAATCGGGTTGAACAGATGAAGCAGTCCGCGGACGACCATTTGTTATCCGTGTCGTCGCAGCTGTCCGACATCGAGGATGTCGACCTGCCCAAGGCGATCATGGAGCTGCAGATCCAGCAGACCTCGTATCAGGCCGCCCTGGCCGCCACGGCCAAGGTGATCCAGCCCTCGCTCATCGATTTCCTGAGGTGACCATGAGTACTCGCACCGCGTCCCGTCCGATTGAGGCCACCGTGATCGACCCCTCGCTGGGTCTGCCGACCATCACCATGGCCGTTCCCATGCCCGGGTTCCCGGCACACCGGGATTTCGTCCTGGTGCGGCTCAACGACGACGGACTGCTCTACGCCTTCACGTCCATCCAGGACCCGGAGCTGCGCTTCCTCGTGGCCCCGCCGGAGCCGTTCTTCCCGGACTACGCCCCGGAGATCGAGAACGAGGTTTTCGCGGCCCTGAACACCAAGGACCCCGACCGCCTGCTCCTGATGACCGTCATCACGGCCGGCGTGGACGAGACCACGGCCAACCTGCTCGCTCCGATCGTGCTCGACCGGGACAGCATGCGGGCCATGCAGGTCGTGCTCAGCGGCTCCGGGTACCCGGTCCGCGCGATCATGCACCGGGCCTACTGACGTCCTGTCGCCGGCGCGGCCACCGTAATTGTGACCGCGCCCCTCGCGATGCTGTCCGTCCACGGATGGAGGGGGGCACCGGACGATGCTTGTGCTGACCCGGCGGGCGGGGGAGAGCGTGATGATCGGGAACGACGTGATCATCACGGTTCTCGAAGCGCGCGGGGACGTCATCCGCCTGGGAATTCAGGCCCCGCGCGACGTGCAGGTCCATCGCGAGGAAGTGTTCCGGGAATTGCAGGCGGCCAACCGCGAGGCGGCCTCGCCCACCGAAGATGCGGTCCGGGCGGTAACCGAGATGCTGCAGACGCCGGAGGAGTGAAGAGCTCCTCCGGCGTGTAGCGGGGAGATTCATGTCGCGGCTCGCGGAATTGGGCATTGCCAAACGGCTGACCTTGATCGTGGTGACCGGCGCTGTCGCGCTCGCGGCGCTCGCGATCATCACCGTGGCCAGCCAGAAGCAGCTGAGCAAGCAGAGCGCCACGGTGGCGGGCCTCGAGGCCGGCCTCGCCGCGCTCAACCACCTGGACACCCGGCAGAGCGAGCTCAAGGTCGACGCGTACCGCTCGGCTCTGGGCCAGGACGTCACGCAGGACGTCGCCGACGACGTGCAGTCCTCGACCGAGGCCGCGGACGCCGTGGATGCCGCCGGCCTGCCGTCCGCGATGGCGTCGAAGTTCGCCGGCTACCGGTCCGACTTCACCTCGTTCAGCGAGTTCATCACCAGCTTCGCCACCGACGCCAAGAACAACGTGTCGTCCGTGCGACCGCGGCTCGGCGAGATCTCCGACCGCAACCACGTGACCGACGACGAGCTGGGCGGCCTGGTCGACGAGGTGACCGCTGCCGTCGCGACCGAGCGCGCCGACATGCGCGGCACGGTCAAGTCCACCCGCTGGACGGTCATCGCCGTGGCCGCCGCGGGCCTCGCGCTGCTCGTCGGCCTGGCCGTCCCGATGGCCCGCTCGATCCTGGTCCCGGTGCGCCGGCTCGGCACGGTGATCGACCGGGTGTCCGCCGGCGACCTCACCGCCCGCAGCGGCATCACCGCGCGCGACGAGCTCGGCACGATGGCCGCCGGCCTGGACCGCGCGCTCGACTCGATCCACACCTCGCTGCAGACGATCGGCAAGGACGCCGACGAGCTCGCCAGCGCCGCGGGCCAGCTGTCCGCGGTCGCCGCGCAGATCGCCCAGGCGGCCGGCGACACCGACCGGCAGACGTCGGCGGCCTCCACCGAGGCCGAGGAGATCTCTCGCAACGTGCAGTCGGTCGCGGCGGGCTCCGAGCAGATGGGCCTGTCGATCCGCGAGATCTCCCGCAACACCAGCGAGGCCGCGCAGATCGCCGGCGTGGCGGTGGCCGAGGCGGCCCGGGCCACCGAGACGATCCGCCAGCTCGGCGCCTCGTCCGAGGAGATCGGCAACGTGATCAAGCTGATCACCGCGATCGCCGAGCAGACCAACCTGCTCGCGCTCAACGCCACCATCGAGGCCGCCCGGGCCGGCGAGGCGGGCAAGGGCTTCGCCGTGGTCGCCTCCGAGGTCAAGGATCTGGCGCAGGAGACGGCGAAGGCGACCGAGGACATCGGCACCCGGGTCACCGCGATCCAGCAGGACACCGGCGGCGCGGTCGAGGTGATCTCCCGCATCTCCGACGTCATCGCGCAGATCAACGACTTCCAGACCACCATCGCGTCGGCGGTCGAGCAGCAGACCGCGACCACCGGGGAGATGAGCCGCAGCATCGCCGAGGTGGCCAGCGGCTCGTCCCGGATCGCCGGCAACATCTCGGACGTGGCGGCCGCCAGCGCCACCGCCGTGCAGGGCGTCGAGCAGACCCGCCAGGCGTCGAGCGAGGTCGCGCGGACCGCCGATGAGCTGCGCGGACTTGTCGGGGCGTTCCGTTTGTAGATAACCGGACTGCACCGCCCGCAGACCGAGCTTGTCAACCCCTGGACCCCACTCTGTGTCAGGACGGGAAGAGCCCGTCGACTCGGAGCCGGGGAGCCACAGGTGGACGCAGAGCGGGAATCGGTGATCGATGCCCTGGACCTGACGATGGACGCGCATGTGCACACCGGCTTCGCGGCCGGTCGGGACAGCGTCGGCGTCGTGGTCTCGGCCGCCGACCAGGCCGGCCTCACCGCGCTCACCTTCGCCGACCAGGTCGGCCCGGACACCACGTGGCTCTCCGCGTACGCCGACGCCGTGCGCCGCGCCCGCCAGCGCACCGAGATGACGCTGCGGGTCGCCGCCGAGGTCGAGGTCGTCCAGCCGGACGGCTGGCTGGCCTGGCCGGCCGACCTGAGCCACCTCGAGGCGGTCTCGGTCGCGGTCTCCCGCCTTCCCCTGCCCGGCGGCCTGTACGGCCCGCGCGAGGTGCGCGCCATGCTGGCCGCCGGCGAGCTCAGCCCCGAGCGGGTCGCCGAGGGGCTGATCGGCGCCACGGTGCAGGGGATCGAGCGCGCCTCCCGGTACGCGCCCACCCAGCTCGCCCGCCCGTTGAGCCTGCTCGCCCAGGTCGGCCTGGACGACGCCGTGATCACCCCGGATCTGGTGTCCGCGCTCGCTGCCGCCTGCCGCGAGACCGGCACGGTCGTGGAGATCAGCGAGGCGTGGCGCAGCCCGTCCGCCCGGCTCGTCGCGTCGCTTCGCGCGGCGGGGGTGACGCTCGTGCCCGCGAGTGACGCCCGGTACGCGGCCGAGGTCGGCCACTGGCAGTACCTGCGCCGCGTGTGACCGAAAACGAACACGATCAGTAGCCGTCTCCGTACGCTCGATCATGCCAGGATCATCCGAGGCATGGGAGAGATGCGATGAGTATGGTTCAGCAGGCCATCGAGGTGAGTGCACCGCTGCACACGGTGTACGAGCAGCTCGCCGCGTTCGAGAACTACCCGCGGTTCATGAGCGGGGTCCGCGAGGTCACCGCGATCGGCGCCGACCAGACGCACTGGATCATGGACGTCGACGGCAAGCGACGCGAGTTCGACGCGCAGATCACCGAGCGCTCCCTCGACGAGCGGGTCTCCTGGTCGACCACGGAGGGGCCGCTGCTCGCGGAAACGCTGACGCTGCGCCCGCTGGGCGAGACGAAGACGCAGGTCGTGGCCCAGCTCGAGGCGGACATCGCCTTTCTCATGCCGAGCGACCGGCATGGCCAGGCCTCGCTGACCAGGCGGCTCAAGGAGGACCTGACCACCTTCAAGGGCCTGGTGGAGAGCGGCGTGCTGGGCGGGCGCCCCAAGCCGGTGGGCTCCCGGCCCTCGCCGAAGCGCCCGACCGCCGGCGCGAGCACGAAGCGGCTGTCGACCATGAACAACGCCGCCGCCAGCCCGGCCGCGGTGGCGGCCCGGATCCGCAACCGCAACCCGCATCCGGGCGCCGGCTGGGGCACGAGCGCGGCCGAGCAGAGCAACGCGAGCCGGGCCAATTTGCCCCGTCATGACCTCGCGACCAACGCCGGCACGAACGTCGACATCACCTCCGCGCCGGGCATCCGGAGCGAGCACGATCTGGACGACGTGCTGGCGCCGGGCCGCCGGATCGCCAAGTCCGGCCCGATCAGCGGCGGCGCGGCCGGCAGTGCCCCGATGGGCGGCCGCACCACCCACAAGGACAGCTGGGGCGACGGCATGATCAACGAAGAGGACCGAGGTTCCGGCGGCGCCTAGATAGGCGCTGCCTCCAAGGTGACTATGAGGCGTGCTCCTCGCGGCTCGGCCCGCTCGTAGCGGACCGAGCCGCCGTTCGCCTCGACCAGGTGCCGCACGATGAACAGCCCGAGCCCCGCCCCCCGCATGAACCGGCCGAACAGGCTCGGCACCAGCTCTTCCGGAACTCCCGGGCCGCTGTCCTGCACGACGAGGTCGACCAGCTCGCCCCGGCGGCGGGCGGCGATCCGCACCGGCGGGTCGCCGTAGGCGAGGGCGTTGGTGACCAGGTTCTGCGTGACCACGCGTACGTGTCCCGAGTCGGCCAGCACGGCGACGTCCTCGTCGATGGCGATCTCGACGTCGTGGCCGGCCGCGGCCTGCGAGGCGACCTCGAGCAGCGGCACCGGCGCGCGCCGGGCGGTCACCGACCCGGTGTCCAGGCGGAACAGCAGCTGCAGGTCGTTCATCATCTTGATCAGCCGTTGGGTGTTCTTGTCGATCTTCGTGGCCAGCTCGAGCCGGATGTCGTCGGGCAGGTCGGCCCAGTCGGCCCGCAGCAGCTCGGCGAGGCTCGCGATCGAGCTGATCGGCTGCGCGACGTCGTGGGTGAGCATCGAGGTCAGGTCGTTCTTGAAGGCCAGCGCCGCCTCGAGCCGGGAGTTGGCCTCGCGCAGCTCGGCGTTCTGCGCCCCGAGCGACTCCTCGGCCTGCTTGCGGGCGCCGATGTCGACGTAGGTCGCCACGTACGCGCGCGGCGCGCCCTCCTCGTCCGGAATGGCCGCGACGGTGGCCAGCACCGGGACGGCCGTCCCGTCGACACGGGGCATCAGCCAGTCGCCGCCCCCGGCCGGCGGCAGCTCGGGGTCGAGGCGGATCGGCTCGTCCGGCCCGTGCCCGGTCAGCTCCCGCCAGCGCCGGTTGACGTCGATCAGCCGGTGGTTGGCGTCGAGCACCATCACGGCCTCGTTCATCGACTGCAGCAGGGTGGCCGCGAACTCCTGCCGGTCGTGCAGCTCGCCGACCAGCCGGCGCTGCCGCCGGTCGGCGCTGTCGAGCGTGCGCACCAGATAGCCGACCAGCCCGAGCAGGGCGAGCGCGGCGAGCACCGCCCCGGTGCTGATCGCGGCGGCCGGGCGGCCGATCCCGCTGCGCGCGGCGAGCGCGCTGACCAGCGCCGCGATGGCCGGCACCGCGATCAGGACCGGCAGCATCCGGCGCACGGTGGTGCCCGGGCCGGCGACCGTGTCGGCGGTGCGCAGCGGGCCGGTCTCGGGGCGGGCCAGCACGGTGCCGAGGGCGAGGGCGAGCAGCCCGCCGGCCGCCGCCGGGGCCATCACGCCGCCGGGACCGCGGCCGGACGGAAAGGTCGGATCGAACATCCGGGGCACGAGCGCGACCAGCGCGATGATCGCGGCCCCGGCGACCAGCGGGTCGGCGACGCGAAAGCGGGACCGCGCGACCCGGACGTCGAGGCAGGCCAGGCCGAGCCCGGCGAGGAGGGTGGCCGCCGCCGCGGCCGGGTGGTCGCCGAGCGAGGCCGCGCCGGTGGCGGCGGCGAGCAGGGCGAGCAGAAGCGCGAGCACGCGGACGGCCCGGTGGGTGCGGGGCAGCGCCTGCAGCAGCAGCGCCAGCCCGGCCGGAACGAGCGCGGCCGCCGGGTCGGAGAGAACTCCACCCGGCGGCCTCGGTGTTGCGAAAAGTCCGATCACGGCGACCGCGACGCCGGCGCACCCGGCGGTCAGCCGGGAGAGCCTGCCCACGTCACGCGCCGCTATTTGCACACAATTCCCCTCATATAAGAGGAATCGAGCATATCGCGGCGTATGGGGTCAAGCGGTTACTTGCCCGCCCACTCGAAGCCCTCCTCGAGCACGACGCGCTCGGCGACCCGGAGGATGTCGTCGCGGTGCCGGTTGGCGTGGTGGCCGCAGAAGGACAGCTCGCCGCCGCTGGTCAGGCTCACGACCAGCTTCGCGGCCGCGCTGCAACGGTCACAGCGGTCGGTCAGCTCGTCGGACGTGGTGATCTCGGGCGACAGCAGGCTGGTCATATCGCTCTCCTTGCTCGGTGGCGGTGTGCAGCGGTACAGCGGGTAGATCGGCCCTCCGATGCACAGCCTTAGCTCTTTACCTCCGGTGTTCCGGCCCGTCCGCGCTGGGCGGAAAACGCTGCACCGCAGCTGCCACCGGGAGGATCCCGGTCCGGCACGGCGCCTTCTCCACCATTTCCCTCAGCCGACTCCGGCATGCCTGTCTCCCCGGTGAGGTGAGGCACCCAAACCCGAGAGGACCCATCAGTTTGCGTATCGACACCGGCCGTCTCGCCACCCGCGTCGCGCTGATCACCGGCGCCGCCGCTGCCACGCTCTGCGGAGCAGCCGGCGCCGCCTTTGCCGCTCCGCCCGTGGCGCCCACCGGCGTCATCATCGACGCCGGCTCCGCCGACGCCATCGCGAACAGCTACATCGTGGTGCTCGAGCCGGGTGACTCCGGCGTCGGCGCCGTCTCGCGCCAGCTCATTCAACGGTACGGCGGCCAGATCGCCGACACCTATACAACCGCCGTACGCGGCTTCCACGCGACCATGACCGCGACCCGGGCCGCCCGGCTCGCCGCCGACCCGGCCGTCCGCTATGTCGAGCAGGACGCCATGGTCGCCACCGCCGCCGGACCCACTCCCGCCTGGGGCCTGGACCGCATCGACCAGCGCACCCTGCCGCTGTCGAAGTCGTACACCGCGCCCTCGGCCGCCGGCGTCACCGCGTACGTGATCGACACCGGCGTCCGGACCACCCACAAGGAGTTCGGCGGCCGGGCCGTGAGCGGCTGGGACTTCGTCGACAAGGACGCCAAGGCCGACGACTGCAAGGGACACGGCACCCACGTGGCCGGCACGATCGGCGGCGCCACCTACGGCGTTGCGAAGGACATCAAGCTGGTCTCGGTACGCGTGCTCGACTGCAACGGCAGCGGGTCGTACTCGAACATCATCGCCGGCATCGACTGGGTCACCGCGCACGCGGTGAAGCCGGCCGTGGCCAACATGAGCCTCGGCGGCACGGTCAGCAAGGCGCTCGACGACGCGGTCGACCGCTCGATCGCCAAGGGCGTGACCTACGTCGTCGCGGCCGGCAACGACCACCAGGACGCGTGCAAGCAGTCCCCGGCCCACGACCCGAACGCGATCACAGTGGGCGCGACCGACCAGAACGACACCCGCGCCACCTTCTCGAACTACGGGTCGTGTCTCGACATCTTCGCGCCCGGCGTCCGGATCGAGTCCGCGGCGAGCGACTCCAACACCGGCACCAAGCTGATGAGCGGCACCTCGATGGCGAGCCCGCACGTGGCCGGCGCGGCCGCGCTGGTGCTCGCCGCCCACCCGGACTGGACGCCGGCCCAGGTGCGCAACGACCTGGTCGGCCGCGCGGGATCCGGCCTGGTGCGCAACCCGGGCACCGGCTCGCCGAACAAGCTCCTGTTCACCGGCCCGCTCACCGGCGCGGCGCAGGCGAAGGGCCGCTGACGGCGGGATGTCGCAAAGGCCGGTTGGTGCAACCTGGCGCCGTTAGCGTGAGGGAACTCGACGCGTACCGGAGGAGGACCCATGTCGCAGGCGCCCGACACGGATGACCGACCGACCGTCCTCGTCGTCGACGACGAGGAGGACCTGCGCGACATCATGCGGCGGATGCTCGAACGCCGTGGTTTCTCGACCCTGGTCGCCGGCGATCCGCAGCAGGCCATCGCGGTCTGCCGGGACCACCCGGGCGAGATCGACATCCTGGTCACGGACCTGGGCCTGCCCGGGGTGTCCGGTGGCGAGCTGTCCCGTTCCGCCACCGAGCTGCGGCCCGCCATGCGGGTCGTCTACATCTCCGGCCTGCCCAAGGAGATGGCCGTCGCCGACGGCCTGATCGAGCCGGACGCTCTCCTGGTCAAGAAGCCGTTCAGCACCGAGCTGCTCATCGAGGCGCTGCGCTCGGTGCTGACGGAGAACGCCACACCCTAGATATAGAGGTACGGGAAGCGCCGCCGTCGACCTGACGGCGGCGCTTTTCTGTGCCGCGACCGTCCACATCGGCCGCACCCCATCTGCACCCCCGCATACAACTGGCCGGCACCCGCACCGGCCGACCGTGGAGTTCGAACGAGGGATTCGACTATTCACGGGGGTAACGACGTGGGGGCCAGAAAGACAGCGATCGGCGCGGCGGCGATCGGAGCGGCGGTGTGCGCCGGCTTCGGTATCTCGGGAACGGCGGACGCGGCGACCACGCCGGCGATCCGCACTGTCTTCGCCGGCGATGACGCGTACGTCTCCAGCGCGCGCACGAACACTAATTACGGCGCCGCCGAGAAGCTCGTCGCGGGCACCGTCGACGGCGAGACCAAGACGTCGTTCGTGCGGTTCGCGACCGGTTCGTTCCCGGCCGGGGCGACCATCACCAACGCCCGTTTGATCCTCCCGTACGACGGTCAGCCGGAGGCGGCCCGGATCAGCGCGTACCCGGTGACCGGCGCCTGGTCGGAGGACACGATCACCGGCGGCAACCTGCCGGCGATCGGCGCGACGGCGGCCGGCTCGGCCGTGCCGCGGACCACCGACTCCTCCGTGACCATCGACCTCACCGGCGCGGTCACCAAGGCGGGGACGTACGCGTTCGCGCTGCGCTCGGCGTCGGCCACCGCGATGACCCGGTTCCTGTCGGCCGAGTCCGGCGACCAGAGGACGGCCGGCCCGCGCCTGGTGATCAACTACGCCCCGGCCACCGAGGCGACCCCGACCACCCCGCCGGCGACCACCGAGCCGGCTGAGGTCCCCACGGCGGCGCCCGACTCCTGCGCCACCGGTGACCTGCTCGTGCCGAGCTGCGGCGTCCTGTGGGGCGCGGCGGCCGGCGGCTTCACCGACACCCCGCGCGACACCGCGCTCAAGAACTGGGAGGCCCTCACCGGCCGCACCTCGGCGATCTACCACACCTACCACAAGGGTGACGAGAAGTTCCCGACCAAGGCCGAGATCGCGATGACCCGCGACCCCGCGCACCCGCGGGTCCTGCTGCTCAACTGGAAGGTCGCCTACGGCACCACCTGGGCCAAGGTCGCGGCCGGCGACAAGGACGCGCGGATCGACGCGTGGGCCGCGTACGTCAAGGCCAACTACGGCGCCCAGAAGTTCTTCCTGGCCCTGCACCACGAGCCGGAGAACGACGTCAAGACCGCCGCCGGCTCGGGCATGACCGCCAAGGATTACGCGGCCATGTACCGGCACGTCATCGAGCGGCTCCGCGCCGACGGTGTGACCAATGTGGTCAACGTGCTCGCGCTCATGGGCAACGAGAAGTGGATGGCGCAGTCGTGGTGGAAGGACCTCTACCCCGGTGACGACGTCGTCGACTGGATCGGCCTCGACTCGTACGTAAGCGTCGAGAAGGGCTATTACCACTTCGGCGACTTCGGCAGCCTGCTCGACCGCAAGCCCACCGGCGGCGGCCTCGGCTTCTACGACTGGTCGGCCACCAACCACCCGAGCAAGCCGATCATGGTGGCCGAGTGGGGCATGTACCACCGCGTCGCGTACCCGACGAGCAAGGCCGCGGCGTTCGCCACCGTGGTGCCCGAGCTGGCGAAGCACCCGAAGGTCAAGGCGGTCGTCTACTTCGACACCGCCAAGGACGACGAGGGCGACCGCAACATCGCGGTGGACTCGACGGCCGACAGCCTCGCCGCGTTCAAGAAGGTCGCGGCGTCGCCGATCTTCGACGTCGAGATCGACAACTAGAGAGCTTTACTCACCCCCCTGGGGTCGGGCCGGTCCGCTGCGGAGGACCGGCCCGACCTTGTTCCAGGGCACGGTCAGCTCGCCGCGACCCCACCGGGCCGGCCCGTCGAGCACCGGCCACTCCGAGCGCATCCGCCGGCAGGTGGCCAGCCAGCGTTGCCGCGGACCGAACGGCGTCGCCGACGAATCCCAGGCCCGGCCGAGCGCGTGCAGCAGCTCGTGGATCGGCTCGCCCGCGACGTTGTGGTGGATCAGGGCCTTGGGCAGCCGCTCGGCGAACGTCGCCGGATGGTCCAGATCGGACAGCCGGGCCGAGAACGTCAGCGTCGACGGCTCGCCGTCCTCGACCACCGCCCAGGTCGCTATCCGGCCCAGCTCGTCGCAGGTGCCCTCGACCAGCAGCGCCCCGGTCGCCGTCATCTGCCGCCAGGCCGCCGCCACCTCGTCTTCGGCATACTGCCGCAGCACGTTGAACGCGCGCACGACGACCGGGCGCAGACCCGCCAGCTCGAACCCGCCCCGGCGGAAGTCGAGACGGGGTGGGTCGGCGAACAAAAGCGCCGCTTTGACACGTACGGGATCAATCTCCAGACCCACGACCGCGACGTCCTCGCGCACGGCCGTCGCCAGACGGCCGCGCAACTCCACGGCCGTGACCGGCGTCGCGCCGTAACCCAGGTCGATCACCAGCGGATCGGGAGCCGCGCGGAGCAGGTCGCCGCAGCGGTACGCGATGTAGTTGTCGACGCGGCGCAACCGGTTGGGATTCGTCGTCCCCCGGGTGATCGCGCCGAGCGGTTTGTTCACTTCTCGCGGGCGACCTTGTGCTGCGCCGCCTGCGCGATCGGGCGCACGACGAGCCGGTCGATGTTGACGTGGTGCGCGCGAGTGGCCATGAACGTGATGCAGTCGGCGATGTCCTCGGCCGTCAGCGGCTCGCGGACGCCCTGGTAGACCGCGTCGGCCTTGGCCTGGTCGCCACCCATGCGCTTGAGCGCGAACTCGTCGGTGCGCACCATCCCAGGATCAATTTCCATCACGCGTACGGGTTTGCCGGCGAGCTCCAGCCGCAGCGTCCCCATCAGGGCGTTCTCCGCGTGCTTGGCCGCCGTGTACCCGCCGCCGCCCTCATAGACCACGAAGCCCGCGGTCGAGCCGACCGTCACGATCGTCCCGCGGCCGCTCGCCTCGAGAGCCGGCAGCAGCGCCTTGGTGACCCGCAGCGTGCCGAGCACGTTCACCTCGTACATCCACTGCCAGTCGTCGACCGACGCGGTGGCCACCTCGTCAGCCCCGCGCGCGCCGCCGGCGTTGTTGACCAGCAGGGTGAGCGTGCCGTCGAGCCCGTCCACCGCCTGCTTCAGCCGGGCCACCGAGGCGTCGTCGGTGATGTCGCACTCGACCGCGGTCGCCGTGCCGATCTCCTTGACCAGCGCCTCGAGCCGCTCGGCGCGCCGGGCCGCGACGACCACGTGGAAGCCCTCCCCGGCCAGGCGGCGGGCCGTCGCCGCGCCGATTCCGCTGGATGCGCCCGTCACCACTGCGATGTTCACCATGCACCCATCCTTCCCGATGACTTGAGTCACCCCCGGCCGCCTGCATGGTGGTTCGGAGTACTTGCATGGGGAAGATTGACATGGACGTAACAAGTGAACGTTACGTTTGACCGCTTCGGGAGGAAATATCGTGGTTGACTGGCCGACCCCGCGGCGCATCGCCACCCTTTCGGTGCATACATCCCCCCTGGAACAGCCCGGTACCGGCGACGCCGGCGGCATGAATGTCTACATCGTCGAGGTGTCGAAGCGGCTGGCCCGCCTCGGCGTCGAGGTGGAGATCTTCACCCGGGCCACCCGCAGTGAGCTGCCCCCGGTCGTCGAGATGGCGCCCGGCGTGAGCGTCCGGCACGTCACCGCCGGCCCGTTCGAAGGGCTCGCCAAGGAGGATCTGCCCTCACAGCTGTGCGCGTTCGCCAACGGCGTGCTGCGTGCCGAGGCAGCGCACCCGCCGGGCCGATACGACCTGATCCACTCCCACTACTGGCTCTCCGGCCAGGTGGGCTGGCTGGCCCGGGAGCGCTGGGGCGTGCCGCACGTGCACACCGCGCACACCCTCGCCAAGGTCAAGAACAGGCTGATCGCGGCCGGCGACCGGCCCGAGCCCAAGGCCCGGGTGATCGGCGAGGACCAGGTGATCGCGGAGTCCGATCGGCTCGTCGCCAACACCCGCTTCGAGGCGCAGGACCTGGTGGCCTACTACGACGCCCCGCCGGCGCACACCGTGGTGGTGCAACCCGGTGTGGATCTCGATCGCTTTCGGCCCGGACCGTCTGATCGAGCGCGCCTGGGTCTCCCGCCGAGCGGGCGAATTGTCGCTTTCGTGGGGCGGATCCAGCCCCTGAAAGCGCCCGATGTCCTGATCTCGGCTCTGCCCTTTTTGGACAATCCCGACACGACCCTGGTGATCTGCGGCGGCCCGAGCGGAAGCGGGCTCGACCGGCCCAGCTCGCTGATCGAGCTGGCGGCCTCGCTCGGGGTCACCGACCGGGTGCTGTTCCTGCCCCCGCAGACCGGGGACGACCTCGCCGCGCTCTACCGATGTGCCGACGTGGTGGCGGTGCCGTCGTACAACGAGTCGTTCGGGCTGGTCGCGCTGGAGGCGCAGGCCTGCGGCACGCCGGTGGTGGCGGCCGCGGTGGGCGGGCTGGTCACGGCGGTGCGCGACGGGGTGAGCGGCCTGCTGGTCGACGGGCACGACCCGCGCGACTGGGCGCATGCGCTCGACTCGCTGCTCGCCGCCCCGCGGCTGCGCGCCTCGCTGTCCGCGGGTGCGGTCGCGCACGCTTCCGGATTCTCGTGGGACCGTACGGCCGAGGGGCTGCTCCGGGTCTACCGTGAGGCCGTGGTGCAGCACCGCGCGATGATCGCGGCGCGTCTGGAGGCGTACGCGTGGTAAATGCTCTTATCGAGACGGCCCTCACCGAGCGCGAGCTGGAATGGGAGAAGACCGGCGAGTCCTCCTATGTCGTGACTCTTCCGGGCACGCACAAGCTCAAGACCGCCTGCAATCTGATCGTCGGCGAGCATGCGTTGCGCATCGAGGCCTTCGTGATGCGGCACCCCGACGAGAATCACGAAGAGCTGTGGGCGTGGCTTCTACGCAGAAATGCCCGGATGTACGGCGTTTCGTTCTCGATCGACGCGTCCGGCGATGTCTATCTGACCGGCCGCGTGTCGCTGAAGGCGCTGGACGAGGACGAGCTGGATCGCCTGCTGGGTGCGGTTCTCACCTACGCCGACGAGTCCTTCGACACGATGCTCGAGATCGGTTTCGGTTCCTCGATCCGCCGCGAATGGGAGTGGCGCGTGAAGCGCGGCGAGTCGCTCGCGAATCTTCAGGCCTTCAAGCACCTGGCTCCGCCGACATAGGTTCGCCTGCATAATCATGCGAGACCGAGGGCCGGACGTCGGACGGGTCGATCCGCCGATCGGCCATTTGTCGTTGACTGTGACGGTCCAGACAGATGGCAGACAGCCAACTGGCTTGTAAGCCTTGACCGCCCCAACTAGCGTAATCAATGGACGCCGAACCGTTAGTTCGGGGAACTGGTTGATCAGCAATGATCACCGCGGTCGGCGTTTGGGGACGGGTGGCATATGCCGTTGGGGGACGGCGCGACCCGAGACCGGCGGTTAGTGCGGGCGACGCCTATGGGGATGGGCGTCGTCCGCCGCCGCCGGTGCATTGTTTTCAGAGCTTTTCGGCCGGCAGCGTTGTCGCCGCGGTCTCCTCGCGAACAGCCTCCACGTGGCGCTCCCGGCTCGGGCCCGCCACGAGATGCAGCGCCGCCGCCATCAGGCCCACGCCGGCCACAACCGCCCAGTGCGCGCTTCCCAGATACTGCAAGCCTGCGCCGCCCAGCGCCGGGGCCAGGAACGACGCCGCCGGGAAGGTCAGGTAGAACACCGCCTGGTAGCGGCCGCGCAGCGCGGGCGGGGCCAGCTCGGAGTTGATCTCGGCGTTCGGGGGAGCGGCGAGCATGGTGCCCACGGTCCAGACCACGGCCGCGGCCAGGTAGGCCGGCAGCCGGTCGGCGAAGACCAGCACGCCGAAGCCGAGGGCCATCGCGGCCTGGGCGAAGGCCAGCACCCGATCCTTGCGGTGGCGGTCGATCAGCCTCGGCACGAAGAGCTGCCCGATCACGATCAGCGCCCCGCTCAACGCCACCACCGAGCCGTACGCGGTCGCGCGCAGGCCGTCCTCGCGCATGGCGAGCGGCACGATCGTGCTGCCCTGCGTGTAGACCAGCGCCTGCAGCAGGGTCAGCCCGGCGAAGACCAGGAAGATGCGGTCGGCCAGGACGGTGCGTAGCCCTCCGCGGTGTTCCTTCCGCACGGGAGCGGTCCTCGGCAGCGTCTCCGGCACCTTGAGGGCGATCACCACCGCCGCGATCAGCGACGATGCGCCGTCCAGCAGGAAGAGGGCGACGTAGCTCCACTCGGCGAACAGGCCCGCCAGCAGCGACGCCCCGGCCGTGCCCAGGTTGAAGGCCCAGAACTCCAGGTTGAAGGCGCGGGACCGCCGCTCCGCCGGAACCATGTCGATGATCGCCGCGACGAACGCCGGCGCGGGCGCCGAGAGGAACACCCCGAGCAGCGCGCACAGCGCCGCGATCAGCCACAGGTCGGTGCAGAACGCCAGCCCGGTGAGGACCGCGGCGCAGGCCAGGTGGGAGGAGACCAGCGTGCGCCGGCGGCCCCACCGGTCGGTGAGGACGCCGCCGGCCAGGGTGCCGATCACCCCGCCGATCCCGTACGTGCCGACGACCAGCCCGGTCAGCGCCGGGCTCGCGCCCCGCTGGGACGACAGGTAGAGCGAGAGGAACAGGACCGCGAAGCCGCCGACCCGGTTGATGAGCAGGCCGGCCCAGAGGTACCAGTACGTCGTGGGCAGACCGCCGGCGGTGTCGCGCAGCCAGCTCCGCACCCTGCCCCCCCATCAGGAAAGACTCCTTACAGTCTCAGCTTATCGTCGTCGACGACCGGCTCGGCCACCACAGGGGGCAGGCCCGGGCCGGCCAGCAGCTGCTCGATCCGCCGCTCGCGGCGCGGCCCGGTGATCAGGTGACCGACCGCCACCAGCACGCACAGCCCGAAACATCCGATCCACAGGGCCGCGTCGCCGAGGTGCTCCTGGGTGAAGCCGCCGACCACCGGCGCCAGCGCCGTGCCGGCCGACCAGTTCAGCGAGTTGAGCCCCTGGTAACGCCCGCGCAGGGTGGCCGGGGACAACGCCGCGACGGTGGCCGCGTTGGACGGGGACTGCAGCATCTCGCCGAGCGTCCAGATCACCACGGTCAGCGCGAAGAACCACGCCGCGTCGGCGAAGGCGACCAGCCCGAAGCCGACCCCGATGATCAGCGCCGCCAGGGCGAGCACCCGGGACCGGTCGTAGCCCTCGATCAGCCGCGGCACGAACAGCTGCCCGAGCACGATCAGCACGCCGTTGACGGCGATCACCCAGCCGTACGTCGCCGCGGACAGCCCGTCGGCCGCCATCGCGATCGGCAGCGTCGACAGGTGCTGCATCATCACGATCACGCCGCCCAGGCTGATGATCAGATACACGACGTACGTGCGGTCGCGCAGCGCCATCACCAGGCCGCCGCTGGGCTGCTTGCGGGCGCCGTGGGTGGTCGCGGGCTTCGTCTCCTTCAGGAAGGCCAGGCTGATCAGCGCGGTGACCAGCGTGCTGCCGGCGTCGACGACGAACAGCAGCAGGTAGTCGGCCTTGGCAGCCAGGCCGGCGCCGACCGCGGAGAGGGCGAAGCCGAGGTTGATCGCCCAGTAGTTCAGCGAGAAGGCGCGCACCCGATCGCGGTCGGGCACGACGTCGACCATCATGGCCGAGAACGCGGGGCGGACGGCCTCGGTCACGACCCCGAGCGCGAACGTCACGGTGAGGATCTGCCAGTAGTCGTACGCGAAACCCAGCGTGAGCATCAACGCCGCCGCACCGAACTGGGCGGTCAGCATGGTGGGCCGCCGGCCCCAGCGATCGGCCAGCACCCCGCCGACGGTCGTGCCGATGGCCCCGCCGACGCCGTAGAGGCCGATCACGAGGCCGGCCTGGCTCTGGCTGAAGTGCCGGTCCGAGGTGAGGTAGATCGCCAGGAAGATCACCACGAACGACCCGAGGCGGTTGATCAGCGTGCCGACCCACAGGAACCAGAACTGCCGGGGCAATCCACCCGCCGCCTGCCCTAACCAACCCCGCACGCCATCTCCCCGTAAGCCCTGATCATCCGTTCCCCGCTTACAACCTAGGGGCCGCGGCAAGCCGTTTTCCATGTGGTGGTCGCCACGTAGGGTCCGCGTCCGGTGCGAAAAGGGCTGGGGCAGGATGGAGCCCATGACAGGGACTTTGGTGCTGCTGCGACACGGCAACAGCGAGTGGAACGCCAAGAACCTCTTCACCGGCTGGGTCGACGTGGACCTGGACGCCAAGGGCGAGGACGAGGCCCGCCGCGGCGGCGAGCAGCTGAAGGAATACGGCGTGCTGCCCGACGTCGTGCACACCAGCGTGCTGCGCCGCGCGATCCGGACCAGCGAGATCGCCCTGCACATCGCCGACCGGCACTGGATTCCGGTGAAGCGCTCGTGGCGGCTCAACGAGCGCCACTACGGCGCCCTGCAGGGCAAGGACAAGAAACAGACCCTCGACGCGTACGGCGAGGAGCAGTTCATGCTCTGGCGGCGGTCCTACGACGTGCCCCCGCCGCCGATCGAGGACGGCTCGGAGTTCTCCCAGGCCGGCGACACGCGGTACGCGATGCTCCCGCCCGAGCTGCTGCCGAAGGCGGAATGCCTCAAGGACGTGCTCGAGCGCGCGCTGCCGTACTGGTACGACGCGATCGTGCCGGACCTCGCGGCCGGCAAGACCGTGCTCGTCGCCGCGCATGGCAACTCGCTGCGCGCGATCGTGAAGCACCTCGACGGCGTCTCCGACGAGGCGATCGCGAAGCTGAACATCCCGACCGGCTTCCCGCTGCGTTACGACCTCGACGAGAGCTTCCGCCCGACCAACCCGGGCGGCACCTACCTCGACCCCGAGGCCGCGAAGGACGCCGCCGCCGCGGTCGCCAACCAGGGCCGATAGGTCTTACGAACGCAGAAAGGCCGGGACGCCCCCGTGGCGTCCCGGCCTTTCGCGCGAACCCGGCTGTCAGCTCGGGTCGCTCACCGGCTCACCGGTGATCAGGTAGACCAGCTGCTCGCCCACGTTCACGATGTGGTCGGCGTACCGCTCGTAGAAGCGGCCCAGCAGCGCGCCGTCGATCGCGGTCTCCGCGCCGTACGGCCAGTCGTCGTCGAGCAGGACCTGGAACAGCCGCCGCTCGAGCGCGTCCATCTCGTCGTCCGCGCTTTCCAGCTTGGCGGCCAGCTCGGCGTCGGGGTTGCCGAGCAGGGTGGCGATCCGCTCCGCCATCTGGTCGGCGACCTCGGCCATGCCCTTGAAGACCGGGCGCAGCTCGGCCGGGACCGCCGGCGACGGGTGCCGCCGCTGCGCGGTCTTGGCCACGTGCTCCGCCAGATCGCCCATCCGTTCGATGTCGGCCGAGATGTGCAGGGCGGTGATCACCATGCGCAGGTCGCCGGCGACCGGCGCCTGCCGCGCGATGGTGTCGGCCACCTTCGCCTCGACCTGTCCGTAGATCGCGTCGACCTCGGCGTCCCGCTCGATGACCGACTCGGCGGCCTTGAGGTCGGCGGTGAGCAGAGCCGTGGTTGCCTTGCGCATAGCGGCCCGCACGGCCTCGGCCATGGTCACCAGCAGGCGACTGATCTCGTCGAGATCTGCCTGGAACTCCTCGCGCATGTCCTCGTCCCGGGGGTTGGGGTCCTTGGTTGTTGCCTAACCTAAGTCGGTCCGACGGCGTCAACATGAACACCGATGAACGACGCCGGGCGTAGTGGTGAACATTATTCGACGCGCGCCCGATATGTCCGGTTCAACGTAGGGGTCAGGTAAACAATGACCCTACGATCGCAGCGTGGACTTGGTGTACAGCATCTTCCTCGCCCTCGTCGCGCTCGCCGTGGGCGTGGTCGGGGGCTTGCTGTACACCCGTGCCCGCAGGTCGCCGGAACAGGCGCAGGCCGCCGGTTCCCGGTCGGACGAGGGGGGACGCACCATCGAAACGGACGACGGGCCGCACGCCGCCAAGCAAGCGATGAAGGGGCTCGGTCGCAAGAGCCTCGACTCGTTGCGCGTGGGCGTGGTCGTTCTCGACGCCGAGGACCACCCGGTGCTGGTCAACCCGGCCGCCCGGGCCATGGGCCTGCTCCGCTCCGGTGGCGCGCCCGGCACGATCGCGGCCCACCCCATCCTGCGTACGCTGGCCGGCCAGGTGCGACGCACCGGCGTGCGTCGCGAGGTCGAGCTCGACCTGCCGCGAGGCCGCGCCGGCAACGCGCACGCGCCGCTCGGCCTGCACCTGCGGGCCGTCGCCCTGAACTCGACGCACGTCGCCATCGAGGCCGCCGACGTCACCGAGGCGCACCGGCTCGCCCGGGTGCGGCGCGACTTCGTGGCCAACGTGAGCCACGAGCTCAAGACCCCGATCGGCGCGCTGCAGCTGCTGGCCGAGGCGTTGCTCGACGCCACCGAGTCGGCCGCCGAGGTCGAGCCCGACGACGAGAAGAACGAGGATCTCATCGCCGCCCGCCGCTTCGCCGAGCGGATCCACCACGAGTCGGCCCGCATGGGACGCCTGGTGAACGAGTTGCTGGAGCTGACCCGCCTGCAGGGCGCCGAGCCGCTGCCCACGCCCGAGCCGGTCGCCGTCGACTGGGTGATCGCCGAGGTCATCGACCGCACCCGCACCACCGCCTCGGCCAAGAGCATCGAGGTCACGTACGCCGGTCCCAAGGGCGCGACCGTGTACGGCAGCGACAGCCAGGTGGCGACCGCGGTGACCAACCTCGTGGAGAACGCGATCGCGTACTCCGGCGAGGACACCAAGGTGTCGCTCACGTTGCGTCATGACGACGACTGGGTCGAGATCGACGTCGCCGACCAGGGCATCGGCATCGCCCCGCACGACGTCGACCGGATCTTCGAGCGGTTCTACCGAGCTGACCAGGCTCGGTCTCGGTCAACCGGCGGAACCGGCCTCGGTCTGGCCATCGTCAAGCACATCGCCACCAACCACGGTGGCCGCGTCGACGTCACCAGCACGCTTGGTGATGGCTCGACGTTCACCCTGCGCCTACCGGCGCGCCCCCCTGAAGCCCCTTTGCCGTTACCAGCGGCAATTGAGATCGAGTCCGGTGCGGCCGGGCGCTAGTTCCCCGGAACCGGAAGATGGAAGGAACCACATTGGCCCGCGTGCTCGTGGTCGAGGATGAGGAGTCGTTCTCCGACGCCCTGTCGTACATGCTGCGCAAGGAGGGCTTCGAGGTGTCGGTCGCCCCGACCGGGACCTCGGCGCTGACGCAGTTCGACCGGACCGGTGCCGACATCGTGTTGCTCGACCTCATGCTTCCGGAGATGTCCGGCACCGAGGTCTGCCGTCAGCTGCGGCAGCGCTCCGCCGTCCCGATCATCATGGTCACCGCCCGGGACAGCGAGATCGACAAGGTGGTCGGCCTGGAGATCGGCGCCGACGACTACGTCACCAAGCCGTACTCCCCGCGCGAGCTGGTCGCCCGCATCCGCGCCGTGCTGCGCCGGCAGGGCACCGAGGCGGCCGAGGTGTCGACCCCGACGCTCGCCGCCGGCCCGGTCCGGATGGACGTGGAACGCCACGTCGTCACGGTCGACGGCGCCGGCGTGCAGCTGCCGCTGAAGGAGTTCGAGCTGCTCGAGCTGCTGCTGCGCAACGCCGGCCGGGTGCTGACCCGGGGCCAGCTGATCGACCGCGTCTGGGGTGCCGACTACGTCGGCGACACCAAGACCCTCGACGTCCATGTCAAGCGCCTGCGCTCCAAGGTGGAGCCCGAGCCGTCCGCGCCGCGCTACATCGTCACCGTGCGCGGCCTCGGCTACAAGTTCGAGCCGTAGGAAGTCAGCTCTTCGACGCGCGCGGAGAGGCGGGCTCGCGTCCGCCTCTCTCGCTCGGTTGGCCGGCCGCGGCGGTGGCGGGGTGGATGGCTATCAGGCCGGACTTCTCGCGGGCGGCGCACAGCTCGACCAGCTTGTCGTAGGCCGCCTTGCCGACCAGGGCCGCGAGCTCGGGACCGTAGCTGACGTACATCGGCTCGGTGCCGACGTGGGCCTCCGGCGACGAGGTGCACCACCAGTCGAGGTCGGCGCCGCCGGGGCCCCAGCCCCGGCGGTCGAACTCGGTCAGGGTGGACTGCAGGAGCTTGGTGCCGTCGGGGCGCTTGATCCAGTCCTGTTCACGGCGGACCGGGAGCTGCCAGCAGACGTCCGGCTTGTAGACCAGCGGGTGCACGCCGTCGCGCAGCGCCTGGGCGTGCAGGGCGCAACCGCCGCCGCCGGGGAAGTCGCCGTCGTTGAGGAAGACGCACGGGCCGTCCTCGGTGCGGATCGCGGTGCGGCGGGCCGGGTTCGAGCCGTCGACCGTGTCCATCTCGGTCCAGTTCTTGAAGCCCTTGCGGTGGTGCTGCCACGTCTGCGGGGTGAGCTTCGCGACCGCGGCCTTCACCCTGTTCTCGTCGTCGGCGTCGGTGAAGAAAGCGCCGTGTGTGCAGCAGCCCTCGTGCGCGCGGCCGGCCACGATGCCGTGGCAGGCGGAGCCGAAGACACACGTCCAGCGGGACAGCAACCAGGTCAGGTCGGCGCGGATCAGGTGCTGTTCGTCGGCCGGGTCGAGGAATTCGATCCATTCGCGAGGGAAATCGAGGCCGACCTCGCTGGGGCGGTTCTGGTCACGGCGGGTCACTCGCGACAGCGTACGCGTGCAGGTGACTAATGCCGCGTTGCCGCCCGGTATCACCCCATTTACCCGCCCGCGAGGAGGGCTTACGAGACAATCGGGTCTACCCTTTACCTCGTGAAGTCCCGCGTCCCCGTCCTCCTGTCCAGCTCCTCCGTTTTCCCCGAGCCCACCGCCGCCGCGTTCGAGATGGCCGCCACGGTGGGCTACGACGGTCTCGAGGTCATGGTCTGGACGGACCGTGTCAGCCAGGACGCCGGCGCCCTCAAGGGCCTCGCCGAGCACTACGACGTTCCCGTCCTGTCGGTGCACGCGCCGTGCCTGCTGGTGACGCAGCGGGTGTGGAGCTCAGACCCGTGGGAGAGGCTGACCCGGGCGGCCGAGCTGGCCGAGACGCTCGACGCGCCGACCGTGGTGGTGCACCCGCCGTTCAGCTGGCAGCGCGACTACGCGAAGAACTTCGCCGAGGGCCTGGCCAAGGTGCAGCAGAGGCATCCGCACCTGAGTTTCGCGATCGAGAACATGTTCCCGGTGAAGATGGCGGGCCGCTGGTTCGTGCCTTACACGCCGGGCTGGGATCCGACCGAGCCCGGCTTCGACGCGTACACGCTCGACGTCTCGCATTGCGCGGCATCGCGTATCGACGCGCTGGACATGCTCGACAAGATGGGCGGCGGCCTCCGGCACGTGCATCTGGGCGACGGCACCGGCGAGGGCCGCGACGAGCACCTGGTGCCGGGCCGGGGCAATCAGCCCTGCGCCGAGGTGCTGCGGACGCTGGTGGCGCGCGGGTTCACCGGGTCGGTGGCGCTGGAGGTCTCGACCCGTCGTGCGGCGAGCCGGGCCGCGCGCGAGGCCGATCTGCGCGAGTCGCTGGAGTTCGCGCGTCGTCACCTCGCACCGGCCTCGTCCGCCGCGCCAGCGGTCACCCGCGCGTAAGAGTGTCGATCACGCGCGAGTAAGAAGGTCAGGCCGGCGTGAGGTTGGCCGCCCTCTTGCGGGCCCGATGCGCGGCCACGTGCGAGCGGGTCGCGCAGCGCTCCGAGCAGAATCGCCGGCAGTTGTTGGACGACGTGTCGAGGTAGACGTTTCCGCAGCGCTCGTCGGCGCAGATGCCGAAGCGCGCGCTGCCGTACTCGCACAGCCAGACCGACAGGCCCCAGACGGCGCCCGCCAGGTATTCCGCGCTGACCGAGGCGCCGCGGCTGGTCACGTGCATGTGCCAGTCGCTCGCGTCGTGCCCGGAGATGCGCGGCTGCACGGGGAAGTTCTCGAGGAGAGTGTTCAGCTCGTTGACCGCGTCGGCGTCCCGGCCGGTGGTGCCGAGCTCGAAGACGTCGCGCAGCCGGCGCTGGGCGCGACGGAACACGCCGAGGTCTTTCTCGGTGAGGTGCTCGCGCATCCAGCCCTGGTCGTTGGCGAACAGGGCGTGCATGCCCGCGAGGTCGCCCAGGTCCGCGTTGACGAGGTCCACGGCGGTCCGCGCGTACTCATCGAAGTTCACTCGACAACGGTAGCCGCACCGCGCCCCGACGGACACGGTTGCCGCGACCGGCGCGGTTTCGGGCGATACCCTCGGCGCATGCTCCGTTCCGTCATCCTGGCCGCCGCGGACTCGTCCCGTCTGGGGCGGCTGGTCTCCTCGGCGTCTCTCAGCAAGAACGTGGCCAGCCGTTTCGTGGCCGGCGACGACGTCGACGCCGCGCTGGCCGCGGCGCGCGAGCTGGCCGACGACGGGCTGTCGATCACGTTGGACCATCTGGCATCCGACACAGCCACGGCGGAGGATGCCCGCGCCACCCGCGACGAGTACGTCACCCTTCTGGGTCGGCTCCGGACGGCCGGGCTGACGCCGGCCGCCGAGGTGAGCGTGAAGCTTTCGGCCCTGGGTCAGAGGCTCGACGAGAAGCTTTCGTACGAGCACGCGCTCGCCGTCTGCGCGGCGGCGGCCGAGGCGGGCACCTCGGTGACGCTGGACGCCGAGGACCACACGACCACCGACTCGACGCTGGAGATCCTGTCCGACCTTCGCAAGGAGTACCCGTCCACGGGCGCGGTGCTCCAGGCGTACCTGCGGCGCACCGAGGGTGACTGCCGCGAGCTGGCGACGGCGGGCTCGCGGGTGCGGCTGTGCAAGGGCGCCTACGCGGAGCCCGAGTCGGTGGCGTTCACCGACGCGCTCGACATCGACAAGTCGTTCGTCCGCTGCCTGAACATCCTGATGTCGGGTGAGGGCTATCCGATGGTGGCGACCCACGACCCGCGGCTGATCGCGATCGCGGAGGACCGGGCCCGCTGGTTCGACCGCTCCGCCGACGAGTACGAGTTCCAGATGCTCTACGGCATGCGCACCGAGGAGCAGGCCCGGCTCGCGGCGAGCGGCAACATCGTGCGGGTCTATCTGCCCTACGGCACCGAGTGGTACGGCTACCTGCTGCGCAGGCTGGCGGAACGACCCACGACGGTGGTGCGGTTCGGCCGCAGAATCCCCAAAAAGGGCTAAAACCGCACAGATCCGGCGTGTCGGCCTTGACTTTTTATAGGCATTTCACGGAACGCATCGCGTCGGTCACAGCCGTATCGATAACGTTCTGATGACACGCACGTAAGCCGTGCTTGCGAAAGGATCGGAGCGTAGGGATGACGGGTCCAGCCCAGACCGAGGAACGCCTCTCGGAGGTGCGCTTCCTGACCGTGGCCGAGGTGGCCGCGCTGATGCGGGTCTCGAAGATGACCGTCTACCGGCTGGTGCACGGCGGTGATCTGACCGCCGTCCGGGTCGGCCGTTCGTTCCGCGTGCCGGAGCACGCGGTACACGACTACCTGCGGGGCGCCTTCTCCCAAAGCGCGTAATGCATAGGCCCATTTGGGCCTGCCGCGGATGGGCCGGTAGGCTGGACCGGTTGGTTCCCGGTCCGCCACTCGCCGCTGCATCGCGCGGCGACCAGGCCGGGACGCCGTCCAGTTCGGATGCGGTGTGTGCCGGTCGGCACCCCGGGTCCGCCCACATGGTTTCGAGAGGCAATTCGTATGGGCTCCGTGGTCAAGAAGCGCCGCAAGCGTATGGCGAAGAAGAAGCACCGTAAGCTGCTGCGCAAGACCCGCGTCCAGCGTCGCCGTCTCGGCAAGTGATCCCCGGCCGGGCGTGATGTCGCCCGGCCCGCTCACTTGCCGCACTCCGCCGCGTCGGAAGGTGCGCCTGTGGTGACCTCACCGCCTCGCGTCGTCGTGGTGACCGGTGTCAGCCGGCCCCTCGGCGCCCGGGTGGCAGCCCGCCTCGCCGCCGATCCCCGCATCGAACGCGTCGTCGGCCTGGATCCGCACGAACCCCCCTCGGCCCTGCGGGCCGAGCTGGAGGACGTCGAGCTGATCCGGGCCGACGCCCGCGCGGCGACCGGCGCCTTCGCCGACCTCGGAGCCGAGGCGGTCGTGCACATGGCGGTCGGCAGCACGCCCGACGCGCAGCACGGCGGCCGCCAGGCGATGAAAGAGCAGAACGTCATCGGCACGATGCAGCTGCTCGCCGCCGCCCAGGGCGCGCCCGGCCTGCGCAAGGTCGTCGTGCGCTCGTCCACGGCGGCCTACGGCGCGTCGTTCCGCGACCCGGCGGTCTTCACCGAGGACACCGAGCCCCGAGCGGTGCCGCGTGGCTCGTTCGCCCGCGACATCCTCGACATCGAGGGGTACGTCCGCGGGTTCCGCCGCCGTCGCCCCGACGTGTCGGCGACCGTGCTCCGGTTCGCGCCGTTCATCGGCTCCGAGGCGCACACGACGCTGACCCGCTTGTTCGCGCAGCCGTTCGTGCCGACGGTCTTCGGCCGCGACGCCCGGCTGCAGTTCGTGCACGTCGACGACGCCCTCGAGATCCTGCACCGGTCGGTGATCGAGGACCACCCGGGCACGTTCAACGTGGCCGGCGCCGGAGTGCTGGCGCTCTCCCAGGCCGTGCGCCGGGCCGGCCGCATCGCCGTGCCGCTGCCCGAGGGCACGCTCTCCACCGTGCTCGCGCTCGCCCGCAACGTCGGGATCGGCGAGATCGGCCTCGACCAGATCGACCTGTTCGTGCACGGCCGCGTGGTCGACACGACCCGGCTGGTCCGCGAGTTCGGCTTCACGCCCCGCGACACCGCGGCCGCCTTCGACGACTTCATCACCGCCCACGCGAACGGCTCCTCGCTCACCGCCGGCCGGCTGGCCGCCGCCGAGCAGGCCATTCTGGACGGCATCCGCCGGACCCGCGCCGCGATGAGCGAAAAGCCGTCCGTCGGGGGCGATGTGCGATGAGCCAGCACGAGTACCGTGACATGCTGCCCGGCCACGCCGATTTCACGCTGCCCAAGCCGGCCGCTCCGGTCAAGGTGAACGGCCGGCGGCCGATCCCGGAGGTGCCGCAGATGAACGGCCATCTCGAGGAAGAAGAGCCCGCGGAGGCCGGCGCCAAGGAGCCCGGCCCGGTCGACATCTGGGATCAGCGCGTCGCGAACGGGCTGGCCTTCCTGCGGCGCCGGCTCGCCGGCACGTACGAGGTGGACGACTTCGGCTTCGACCGGGAGCTCACCGACACGGTCTTCCAGCCGCTGCTGCGCGTGCTCTACCACGACTGGTTCCGCACCGAGGTGTACGGCGTCGAGCACCTGCCCGCCGACGGCGGCGGCCTGGTCGTGGGCAACCACTCCGGCACCCTCGCGCTGGACGCGCTGATGCTCTCGGTGGCGATCCGCGACCGTACGCCCGGCGGCCGTCACCTCCGCCTGCTCGGCGCCGACCTGGTGTTCCGGGTGCCGTTCCTGAGCGAGCTCGCCCGCAAGTCGGGCGCGACGGTGGCCTGCAACCCCGACGCCGAGCGCCTGATGAGCGGCGGCCAGTTGGTGGGCGTCTTCCCCGAGGGCTTCAAGGGCATCGGCAAGCGCTTCGCCGACCGGTACAAGCTGCAGCGCTTCGGCCGTGGTGGCTTCGTCTCGGCGGCGCTGCGCACGGGCACCCCGATCGTCCCGGTGGCGATCGTCGGCGCCGAGGAGATCTATCCGATCCTCGCCGACGTGAAGCCGCTGGCCCGCCTGCTCGGCCTTCCGTACTTCCCGGTCACGCCGACGTTCCCGTGGCTGGGGCCGCTCGGGCTGGTGCCGCTGCCGAGCAAGTGGCTCATCCAGTTCTGCCCGCCGATCCCGACCGCGCACCTGACCGAGCACGCCGACGACCCGATGGTCGTCTACAACTTGGCCGACCAGGTGCGCGAGACAATCCAGGCCACGCTGCTCGAGCTGCTGGAGAAAAGGCAGGACCCGTTCGGAATCTAGCTGGGTATCATCACAGATGAGGGGCGGTCCGGTAACTCCCGGCAACCGCCCCTCGCCATGTGTTTGCCCGTTTGCTAGTGGATCCCGAAGAGCTCTCCGAGCAGCCCGCCCACCGGGTCGCTGCCGTCGTCCGTTCCGCTGCCGGTGTCGGGCGACTGCGACGTGAGCGGCGTGCCGCCCAGCGGCAGCGCCGGCGCCGTCGACTTGGCCGGCGCCTCCGGGTCGGCGACGTCCGTGGTCGCCGAGGGCGTGGCCGACGGGTTGGCCCGGTCCGGCTTCGCCTTCGACTGCTTCGGGTCCCGGGTGGTCGCCTTGCCGCTGTGCCCGGACGGCCGGGTGGCCGTGTTCGCGCCCTGCGTCGTCGTCGCGCAGTCGCGCAGCTTGGGCCCGAGCGTGTCGGCGCCGGCCGACTGCACCGTCGAGCAGTTCAGCCCGGCTCGCAGGTCGCCGGTGCGCCGGGTGACCGCGTCGAGCAGCGCCAGCGACGCCGCGGCCCGTTCCTGGTTGGCCGGGCTCAGCCGGTCCAGCACCGGCGCCAGGGTCTGGCGTTGCCGGTCGGCGAAGTCGTCGACCGTGGCCAGGGGCTTGACGTCGCGGCGGGCGACCGCCGAGGTGTCCAGCAGGCGTACGCCCCGGCGGGTGCTGGCGTCCATGTCGTCGAGCACCCCGGCGAACCCGGGGGCGTTGCCCGGCATGGCGGCCGCCTCGGCGAGCCGGGTGCGGGCGAAGTCCAGGGAAAGCTGGCCCCGGCTGACGTCGGAGCCGGCCATCGCCAGCTGGGCGCGCTCGGTGGAGCGCTTGACCCCGTACAGGGCGTCGCCGGGCGACGCGTTCTCACTCGCCGCGGAGATGCCGGAGACCGCCAGCGCGCCGGCGGCCACGCCGATCACGATCGCGCCGCGCGCCCGGGTCCGCCGGCCACCGCCGCCGAGGAGCAGGCCGCGTACGCGACTGCTTCCCTGCGGAAAGGTGGCCGCGGGTTCCGCGGCGTTGTCGGCGAGGCCGTTTCCGACGCCGTCCCGCTCGACGGTGGCGACCAGCATCGCCCGCAGACCGTCGCGGAACTCGGAATCGACCTGGATCTCAGGCTTGGCCGCCTTGACCGTGGTGGCGACGGCGACCAGTTCGGCGAGACTCTCATCGGCCGGGCCGTGGCTGTGCCGCCGGCCGCCGAAGGGCTCGTCGAGAAGCTCCGCGAAGCGCTCGGCGCGCCGCCGGTCCAGGAAATCGAAACTCATCGCGGGCACCTCCCCTCGCTCGTGAATGTCTCGTCGGCAGAGTCGCCGACGGTCGCGACGATGCCGGTGGCCGCGGGGGCCTGCCGGGGTCGCACCCGGACAAACGCGTGAGACTCATCCCCGGTTACGGGAACGAACGGCTGATATCGGGCTGTGTAGATCGACATGTTCGGGCGCCGGATCACCACTGGAACCCTTCGGGCAACAGCCGGGCGAGCGCCCGGACGGCCCGGTACTGGAGTGCCTTGATGGCGCCCTCGTTCTTGCCCATGGTCTGCGCGGTCTCGGCCACCGAGAAGCCCTGGAGGAAGCGGAGCACGATGCACTCCTGCTGTTCCGGGTTGAGCTGCTTGACCGCCGTGAGCAGGGCCACGTTGGTGATGTGGTCGACCACGGCCGACTCGGGGCTGCCCTCGGGCCCGCGGTCCTCGCGGTCGGCGTCCAGCACGTCGCCGGTGGTGACCTCGAGGCGGTAGCGGCCCGACTTGAAGTGGTCGGCGACCAGGTTGCGGGCGATCGTGACGAGCCAGGCGCCCAGGTCGCGGCCCTGCCAGGTGAAGCTGCCGATCCGCTTGAGGGCGCGCAGGAACGTGTCCGAGGTCAGGTCCTCGGCGAGCTGGCGGTTGCCGACCCGGAAGTAGACGAACCGGAAGACGGTGTCCACGTACCGGTCGTAGATCAGGCCGAACGCCTCGGCCTCGCCGGCCTGGGCCCGCTCGACCAGCGCCCACACCTCGGCCGCGGCGTCGCCCGGGTCGGGGCGGGCCGGGTACTTGGGAGGCTCGGTCGGGGTCGGCGGCCCGGAGGTGCTCTGCGCCGGAACCACCACGGTGAGGTCGTTGGACGGGCTTTCCGGCAGGTTGCTGCGCTGCCCGGCGGTGGGCTGGGCCGGCATGGCCGGACGGCCCGGCACCGCGACCCGGCCGCCACCTGTGTTGGGCAGCGGTTTGGCGTTTCCGGCCGGGGGGATCCGGACGCCCGGTGATTCGTTGACGTGGCGGCGGTTGCTGGTGCGCTTGGCGCCCTCGCCCCGGATCGTGTTGGTGATCATCGAGTCGACGGACTGTTTGAGGGCACTCAAGCCTTCCTGGAAGGCCAGGTGGTACGGCTCCCCGGCGTAGACATGACTCACTGCGCCTCCTCAACCCGGCGGTTCTGGTCCGGCCGCGCATCCGTCCCGCCAGGCGTGGATGAGCAGAAATTCCGTGCGTTTTGTGGCACAGCGGCCTCCTCGGGATGAGGGGTGATCACTCATAGCAAAAGGGGTGGGTCGGCCCACAATTCGTCAGACCAACCTCACCCAGGGCTGTGGAGTCCGTTACACAGACGCGAAGTATCACGGACTCCGAACACACGGAGTCGCACACCGTGTGCGCTGCGCGAAAATAGTACGAAGTGGCGCAGACAAGACACAAGGAACGTCTGACACGATGGTGGACACCCGGAGCCGGCCAACGGACAGGTTGTCCGGCATCCCCCTGACGGCGCGGCTGTGGAAGACTCGTCCGTCGTGGATGAGATCGCTGCCGCCGCCACGTCGCGACCGAGCCACCCGGCGCTGATCACGCCGACCACCACGCTGACCTGGGCCGAGTTGGATGCCCGGGTCGAGGCCGCCGCGCGCCGGCTGGTGATGCTGGCCCGGCCGGGCGAGCGGGTCGCGATCGTGCTCGGCAACTCGATCGAGTTCGTGGTCACCTATTACGGGGTGTTGCGCGCCGGCCGGGTGGCCGTGCCGCTCAATCCCGGCTACACCTCCGACGAGCTCGACTTCGCGATCGGGGACTGCCAGGCCGCGGTCGTGGTGGCCGAGCAAGCGGCCCGCGCCAAGCTGCGGTCGTCGACTCCCCCCTGCGTACCCGCTGATCTCGCCGGCCCGAGCGGCGACCTGCCGCAAGTGTCGGCAGATGATCTCGCGGTCCTGCTCTATACGTCCGGTACCAGCGGGCGCCCGAAGGGTGCGATGCTCACGCGGGCCGCGCTCGCCGCGAACCATGAGCAGCTGGACGCCATCGACCCGCCGGTGGTCGGCGCCGACGACGTGGTGCTGCTGGCGATGCCGCTATTTCACGCATATGGGTTGAACACCGGCCTCGGAACGGTCGTGCATCACGCGGCGACCGGGGTGCTGATCGACCGCTTCGACCCGGCCGCGTCGCTCTCCGTGATTGCGGAGCGTGCCGTCACCGTGACGGTCGGCGTTCCCGGCATGTACTCCGAGTGGTCCCGCCAGCCGTCCGTCGGCGCCGCGTTCGGCAGCGTGCGCACGGCGGTCTGCGGTGCGGCGCCGCTCGCGCCCACCGAGGCGGCCCATTTCGCCGCGGCAACCGGAAAGACAATTCTCATCGGGTACGGGTTGACCGAGACCGCCCCGGTGCTGACCACGACGGCGGTCAGCGAGCGCGGCAAGTCCGGCTCGATCGGCCGGCCGCTGCCCGGCATCTCGCTGCGGCTGCGCTCGCCGGGCGGCGACGTGCTGTGGGAGGACGGCACCGCCTCCGCCGACGAAGACCTCGCCGAGTTGGACATCTCGGTGGCCGACTCGGAGGGCACCGACCCCGGCGAGATCGTCGTGCGCGGCGCCAACCTCTTCTCCGGCTACTGGCCGGACGGCCGGGACGGGCCCGACGCCGACGGCTGGTGGGCGACCGGCGACGTGGCCTACGCCGACGGCGACGGCGATCTGCATCTGGTCGACCGGATCGGCGAGCTGATCCTGGTGAACGGCTTCAACGTCTACCCGGCCGAGATCGAGCGGGTCCTCGACGCGCATCCGGCGGTGGCCGAGTCGGCGGTGGTCGCGGTGCCCGACGACGAGTCCGGGCAAAAGCCGCACGCGTACGTCGTCTCCGCGCTCGACCCCGCGCCCACGCCCGCCGAGCTGCAGGTCTACTGCGCCGGGCAGCTGGCCCGGTTCAAGCTCCCGAGCATCGAGCTGGTCCGTGAGCTGCCCCACTCGATCATCGGCAAGGTGCGGAAACGGGAGATCGCCTCATGAGCCGGGTCACGCTGATCAGCCGGGACGGCTGCCACCTGTGCGCCGACGCCGAGGCCACGCTCGACCGGATCCTGCCCGGTCAGTGGACCCGCGTCGACGTGGATTCGGACGTCGAGCTGGAGCGGGACTACGGCGACCGGGTGCCGGTGGTGCTGCTCGACGGCGTCGAGCACGGCTACTGGCGGGTCGAGGAGGCGCGCCTGCTTCGGGATTTGGCGAGACAGCCGGGGGAGCCCCGCATATAGGTTGTCTGCCGTGACACGCACTCACCTTGTCTGGGACTGGAACGGCACCCTTCTCGACGATCTCAGCCTCGTGGTCTCGGCCACCAACCACGCCTTCGCGGCGGTGGGCGGTCGCGAAGTCGACAGCGACGAGCACCGCGCGCGGTTCCGCCGCCCGGTCGCCGAGTTCTACGCCGAGATCCTCGGGCGGGCGGTCGACGAGGAGGAGTTCGGCCGGCTCGACAAGATCTTCCACGACGCGTACCGGCTGGGGCTGACCAGCATGACGCTCGCCGCCGATGCCAAGACCGCTCTCACCTCGTGGCCGGGCTCCCAGTCGCTGCTGTCCATGTGGTTCCACAGCGAGCTGGTGCCGGCCGTCGAGACGTACGGTCTCAACGGTGTCTTCACCCGGGTGGACGGCCTGCGCACCGAGGTCGGCGGTCACCTCAAGGCCGGGCACCTGGCGGCCCACCTGGCCGAGCTCGGGGTCCCCGGCGACGCGGCGGTGCTGATCGGCGACTCGCTCGACGACGCGGCCGCGGCCGACTCGGTGGGCGCCGAGGTGGTGCTGTACACCGGCGGCTTCACGCATCCCGACCGGCTGCGCGCGTCGGGGCGTCCGGTTGCCGACACCCTGGTCGAGGCGGTCGAGATCGCCAGGTCGCTGTAGCGAGTGGTCGTTACGCTGCCGAGCGGGGCATACTTTTGACGGACGGATCCACTAGCACGCTAATGGATCTTTGTCCACTCGTAACCTCAAGATCGCGATTTGTGCACGCCTTCACAAGCGCCTACTCTGTGACTTCGAAGAGCCCCGCTATCACAGCCGGTCGAGCCGGGCGTCAGAGGGCTCGCACCCGCAGGTTCGACACCTCGTCGGCACGGAGTCAGATGAGTCAGCAGCGTCACGGAAGCCCGCCCGGCAATGGCTCGGGCAACGTCCCGGCCTTCCCGGATCTCCCGGAGGCGACGATCGCCCGGCTGCCCGAGTACCTTCGCGCACTGCACAACCTGGGCGAGGGCGGGGCCGACACGATCTCCAGCGAGGGTCTCGCGGCCGCCGCGGGTGTGAACTCCGCCAAGCTCCGCAAGGACCTCTCGCACCTCGGGTCGTACGGCACCCGCGGGGTCGGCTACGACGTCGCCCTGCTCATCGAGCAGATCGAGTACGTACTGGGCCTCGACCAGCGCCGGGCCGTGTGCCTGGTCGGCGTCGGTAACCTCGGCCACGCGCTCGCCGGGTACGACGGATTCGCCAGCCGCGGGTTCAAGATCGTGGCCCTGTTCGACGCCGACGAGGCCAAGGTCGGCGAGCGCATACACGGGCTGATCGTGCGGCACATCGACGAGCTGGGCCAGGTCGCGGTCGAGGAGAGCATCGCCATCGGGGTCATCGCCACCCCGGCCGGCGCCGCCCAGGCCGTCGCCGACGAGCTGGTCGCCGCGGGCGTCACCAGCATCCTCAACTTCGCGCCGTGCGTGCTGTCGGTGCCGGCCAACGTCGACGTCCGCAAGGTCGACCTCGCCATCGAGCTGCAGATCCTCTCATTCCACGAGCACCGCAAGGCGACGCTCACCGCGCTGCCCGGCGGACGATCCGCCACGGGGGCGGGAAGTCAGGAGGCGGTCGGGTCGTGAACCTGCTCAGCGTCGGTGCGTCCTATCGCACCGCCGACGTCAGCACGCTGGAACGGCTCACCATCGCGGAACAGGCCGTTCCCGCGCTCCTGCAGAAGCTCGTCAGCCAGCCGTACATCGGCGAGGCCGTGGTGCTGTCCACCTGCAACCGGGTGGAGATCTACGCCGCGGTCAGCGGGTTCCACGGCGGCCTCGGCGACGTCTGCAACGTGCTCTCCGAGGCGTCCGGCATCCCGGCCACCGAGCTGGCCGGCCACCTGTACGTGCACTACGACGAGGCGGCGGTGCTGCACTCGTTCAAGGTGTCGTCCGGGCTCGACTCGATGGTCGTGGGCGAGGCCCAGATCCTCGGTCAGCTGCGGGACGCCTACCACGCGGCCAGTGAGGCCGACACGGCCGGCCGCCTGCTGCACGAGCTCATGCAGCAGGCGCTGCGGGTCGGCAAGCGGGCGCACGCCGAGACCGGCATCGACAAGGCCGGCCAGAGCGTGGTCACGGCCGCGCTCGAGGTCGCGGCCTCGCACCTGGGCGACCTCGAGGGCAGGACCGCGCTGGTCATCGGCGCGGGCGCGATGGGCGCCCTCTCGGTGGCCACGCTCACCCGGGCCGGCGTCGGCCCGGTGCGGATCAGCAACCGCAGCGCCGCGCGGGCCGACCGGCTCGCCGAGGCGTACGGCGCGGTCGCCGTCCCGTTCGAGGAGCTGGACGCGGCCCTGCGCGAGGCCGACCTGGTGATCACCGCGACCGCCGCGACCGAGCCGGTGCTGACCCGGGCCCGCCTGCAGGCGGCCGGTCCGCTGGTCGTGCTCGACCTGGCGGTCCCCCGCGACGTCGCCCCCGACGCGGCCGGGCTGCCCGGCCTCACCGTGATCGACATCGACAGCCTCGCGGCCTCGCGGCGCGCGCTGCCGGCCGCCGCCGAGACCGCCGCCGTCGAGCAGATCGTCAGCGGTGAGGTCGAGCACTTCCTCGGCTGGCTGCGCGGCGCCGACATCGCGCCGACCGTGGCCGCCCTGCGCACCCGCGCCGAGGACGTGGTCGCGGCCGAGCTGCGCAAGCTCTACTCCAAGCGGGCCGAATTCACGGATGAGCAGCGAGCGGATGTTTCCCGTACGCTGCATCGGGTCGTTCAGCAGCTACTGCACTCGCCGACCGTGCGGGTGCGCCAGCTTGCCGCCGAACCGGGCGGAGATCAGTACGCGGCGCTGCTGCGTGAGCTGTTCGACCTCGATGTCCCGCATGCCACGCAGGCTGACGCCGTACCGGAGATCGGAGGAAAAGCGTGACCGCCCCACTGCGTCTTGGGACGCGCGGCAGCGCGCTGGCCCTCGCCCAGTCCCAGCTGACCGCCGACGCGCTCACCGCGGCCACCGGCCGCCCGGTCGAGCTGGTGCGCATCGTCACCTCCGGCGACCGCTCCAACGCGCCGGTCGCCCAGCTCGGCGTGGGTGTCTTCGTCTCGGCTTTGCGCGACGCGCTGCTGGCCGGCGAGATCGACTTCGCCGTGCACTCGTACAAGGACCTGCCCACCGCCGCGCCCGCCGGGCTCTGCATCGCGGCCGTCCCGCCGCGGGAGGACCCCCGCGACGTGCTGATCGCCAAGGGCGACCGCAAGCTCGCCGAGCTCCCGCCGGGCTCCACGATCGGCACCGGCGCGGTGCGCCGAATCGCGCAACTGCACGCTTTGGGCCTAGAGTTGCAGGTCACGCCGATCCGCGGGAACGTCGACAGCCGGATCGCCCGGGTCCACGGGCCCGAGGCCGATCTGGACGCCGTCGTCCTCGCCCGGGCCGGAGTGGCCCGTCTCGGCCGCACTGCCGAGATCACCGAGACGCTCGACCCGATGCTCATGCTGCCCGCCCCGGCCCAGGGCGCGCTGGCGGTGGAGTGCCGGGCCGACTCAGACCTGGTCGAGCTGCTGGCCGCACTCGACCATGCACCGTCCCGCGCCGCCGTCGTGGCGGAACGGGCGATGCTGGCCACGCTCGAGGCCGGGTGCTCCGCCCCGGTCGCGGCACACGCCGAGCTCGCCGAGGGCGAGGACGGTGACGAGATCTACCTGCGCGGTGCGGTGATCAGTCCGGATGGGACCCGAGCCATCCGCCTGTCGCGCACCGGAACGCCCGCCGACGCGGCGGAGATCGGCAAGGCACTCGCCGCCGACCTCCTCGAGAACGGCGCCGATACCCTGATGGGGAGCACAGAATGACCACCCGCACCGCCCGCAAGCCGGCAGGCCGCATCGCTTTCGTCGGGGCCGGACCCGGCGACCCGGAACTGCTGACCCGTCGCGCGCACGCCGCGCTCACCGACGCCGACCAGGTGGTGTACGACCGGGGAGTCCCCGACTCCCTGCTGTCCGCGATCAAGGCGGAGGCCAAGGCGGACGCCCAGTTCAGCCCGGCCGAGGGAGCGCCGGGCGACGTCGCCAAGGTGCTGCTCTCCGCGGCCAAGTCCGGCCTGTCCGCCGTGCACCTGGTCGCCGGCGACCCGTTCGGCCACGACGCCGTCGTCAAGGAGGTGCAGGCGGTCGCTCGCACCGCCGTGCACTTCGAGGTCGTGCCCGGCATCGGCCAGGCCGAGGGCGTCGCCACCTACGCTGGCGTCCCGCTGCCGGCCGTGCGCACCACGGCCGACGTCGGCGACGTGGCCGCGCTCGACTTCGACGCGCTGGCCGCCTCGTCCCGCAAGGGCTCGTTCGCCGTGGCGGTCGACGCCGGCGACCTGGCCGCCGTGCGGGACGGCCTGCTCGCAGCCGGTGTCGAGCCCGGCACCCCGGTCGCGGTGACCGGCGACGGCACCGGCGAGACCCAGTACACGACGACCTCCACCGTCGACAGCTTCGTCGCGGCCGCGCTCGGCTTCACCGGCCGGGTCGTGTTGACCGTCGGTGCCGAGGTGGCCGAGCGTGACGCCCTGAGCTGGTGGGAGAACCGCCCGCTCTACGGGTGGAAGGTGCTCGTGCCGCGCACCAAGGAGCAGGCCGGCGCCATGAGCGCGCGCCTGCGTGCGTACGGCGCGATCCCGTGCGAGGTGCCGACCATCGCGGTCGAGCCCCCGCGTACCCCCGCCCAGATGGAGCGCGCGGTCAAGGGCCTGGTCGACGGCCGGTACGCGTGGGTCGTCTTCACCTCGGTGAACGCGGTCCGCGCCGTCTGGGAGAAGTTCGACGAGCACGGCCTCGACGCCCGGCACTTCGGCGGCGTCAAGATCGCGTGCATCGGCGAGGCCACCGCCGAGGCGGTCCGCTCGTTCGGCATCCAGCCCGAGCTGATCCCGGCCGGCGACCAGTCGAGCGAGGGGCTGCTCGCCGAGTTCTCCCCGCACGACGAGATCCTCGACCCGGTCGGGCGGGTGCTGCTGCCCCGCGCCGACATCGCCACCGAGACGCTCGCGGCCGGGCTCATCGAGCGCGGCTGGGAGGTCGACGACGTGACGGCGTACCGCACGGTCCGCGCCGCCCCGCCGCCGGCCGAGATCCGCGACTCGATCAAGTCGGGTGGCTTCGACGCGGTGCTGTTCACCTCGTCCAGCACGGTACGCAACCTGGTCGGCATCGCCGGCAAGCCGCACGCCCGGACGGTCGTCGCGGTGATCGGCCCGAAGACCGCCGAGACCGCGACCGAGTTCGGCCTGCGCGTCGACGTCCAGCCCCAGCACGCTTCCGTGCCGGACCTGGTGGAGGCGCTCGCGTCGTACGCGATCGAGCTGCGCGAGAAGCTGGCCGCCATGCCGGCCAAGCAGCGCCGCGGCTCCAAGGTTCAGGGACCTACCGCTCTGCGCTTCCGCTGATTCGTTCTTAGGAGCCGCCATGTCGTTCCCGGATGTGCGCCCGCGTCGCCTTCGGCGCACCCCGGCCCTCCGCCGCCTGGTGGAGGAGACCCGCGTCGCCCCCTCCGAGCTCGTGCTGCCGCTCTTCCTCAAGGAGGGGCTGACCGAGCCCCGGGCGATCAGCTCGATGCCGGGCGTCGTGCAGCACTCGCGGGAGTCGCTGCGCAAGGCCGCGCACGAGGCGGTCAGCGCCGGCGTCGGCGGCCTGATGCTGTTCGGCGTGCCCACCGACGAGCACAAGGACGCGACCGGCTCGGCCGGTCTCGACCCCTCCGGGATCCTCAACGTGGGCATCCGGGACCTCGTGGCCGAGGTGGGCGACTCGACGGTCATCATGAGCGACCTGTGTCTCGACGAGTTCACCTCGCACGGCCACTGCGGGGTGTTGGCCACCGACGGCTCGGTGGACAACGACGCCACATTGGCCATTTATGCGGATATGGCGGTCGCGCAGGCCGACGCCGGAGCGCACATGGTCGGCCCCTCCGGGATGATGGACGGCCAGGTCGGCGTCGTGCGGCACGCCCTGGACAAAGCGGGTTACCAGGACACTTCGATCCTGGCGTACTCCGCGAAATACGCCGGCGCGTTCTACGGCCCGTTCCGCGAGGCCGTCGAGTCCACCCTGCAGGGCGACCGCCGCCAGTACCAGCAGGACCCGCCGAACCTCCGCGAGGCCCTGCGCGAGGTCGACCTCGACGTGGCCGAGGGCGCCGACATCGTCATGGTCAAGCCGGCCCTCGCCTACCTCGACGTGATCGCCGCGATCCGCGACCGCGTCACCGTCCCGGTCGCCGCCTACCAGGTCTCCGGCGAGTACGCGATGGTCGAGGCGGCCGCCGCCAACGGCTGGATCGACCGCGACCGCGTCATCGCGGAGTCGCTGACCTCCATCAAGCGGGCCGGCGCCCAGATCATCCTGACGTACTGGGCCACCGAGGTAGCCCAGCGCCTGCGCTGACCCTTACTCGACCGGCTCGAGGATCTGGACGAGCTGGGCGACGTCGGCGCCGTACTCGAACCAGTCGCGGTCGGGCTGGTAGCCCAGCTCGGCGTTCACCTTGAGCATCGACTCGTTGTTGTGCGCGTTCCACGTCTGGACCTCGCGCAGGCCCGGCTCGGCCGCGCGCAGCTCGAACAGCATCCGCGCCTTGATCGACCGGTCGATGCCGTAGCCGCGGTGCGCCCGCACGACGATCGTGTCGTACTGGTCGGCGCGCTCGGGATGCTGCGCCGGCACGACCACCTCGGTCAGGCCGGCCACGTCGCCGCTCGCCTGGTGGATGGCCAGCACGATGTACGGCTTCAGCCCGCGCTTGTGCAGCGTCTCCAGTGAGTCCTTGAGGCGCTGCGGGTCGGACGAGCGGGGTGCCAGGTCGAGATCATCGTCGTCGTCCTGCGCTTCCAGCTTGGCCTGCGCGTACGCCTCCAGCAGCTCCTCGGGCGGGCCGCCGGGGTGGTACTCCACCCGGAAACCGGCCGCGATGCCGTCGGCCATCTCGCTCAGCGCCGGCCAGTCGACCGAGGCCAGGTTGAGCACGCTGCGGGTCTCGACGTACTCCTTCTCGAAGCCCAGCGACTCGTAGAACGGGATCGCCGGGGTGCCGCCGATCGCCTCCACGCCGATCGACGAGAAACCCTCGAGATAGGCCCGGCGGGCGGCCACCGCCACCAGCTGCCGGCCCAGGCCACGGCGGCGCAGCGACGGTTTGACCATCACCTCGAGCACGCCGATGTCACCGAGCAGCAGGATGCTGACGTGCGCGAAGATCTCGCTCTCACCCTCGGGGAGGCGGTCGTCCTCGGCAACCCAGCAGATCCGGCGCTCCCCGGGGACGGTCTCGGCCAGATACTCCCTGACCTGGACGTCCTGCCACGGTGGATCGTCCGGGAGATCCGTGGCCAGCACCGCATTGACCGTCTCCACGAGCGATCGGATCTCCCCGGCCGACGCTGACCGGGGGTCCCATTCACGCACCCTCACCCGTACAGCTTGCCGTGCAGCGGACCTTCAGGGAAGTGCCGCGAACGTAAATGTGCGGGTGCCGTCACTGTGCGTCTACGTTCGATGCCCATCATCGACTGCGCTGACCATAGTCGTTCGCCGCTTCGAAGACCTTCTGGGCGTACGGCTGAACGGCGTTGTACGAGAGAATCGCGTCCCACCAGGATTCCGCCTTGGACAGGTCGCGCCCGCCCTGGCACAGGTAGGTCGCGGCGGTCAGTGACGCATCGTCGATATCGTTCGGGTCGGCCACGCCGTTGTTGTCGGCGTCCACCTTGTAGCTGTTCCACGTCGCCGGGATGAACTGCAGTGGACCGACAGCCCGGTCGAAGGTGGTGTCGCCGTCCATCGTGCCCTGATCGGTGTCCTGGACCAGCTGCCGGCCGCCCTTGCCGTCCAGCGGCAGCCCGTAGATCGGCGGTTGCACCGAGCCGTCCGCGCCGAGAACAGCGCCGTTCGCGCTGCCGTGCGAGGACTCGACCTTGCCGAGCGCGGCGATCGTGGTCCAACTCAGGTGACACGAGGGCATGGTCTTGCCGACGACGAGCTCGGCGTACCCGTAGGCCTGAACGGCCACGACCGGGATGCCAACCTTGGTGCCGACCTGCTCGGCCCAGCCGGCCAGCGCGTCGGCCGGCCGCGCGCCGGTCTGCCCGCCGACCTGGCCCTGGGTGGTCTGGCCCGGAAGCGGCGCGGTCGTGCCGCCGGGCAAGCCGCCGGTCCCGCCGACCGGGGCGGAGGCGGTGGAGAGGTCGGTGGGAAGGCTCGCCGCCGGCGCGGACGCCGCGCCATTGGCGGCTTCGCCCGGGAAGGCAGGGGTCGCGCTGGGCGTCGGTGCAGCTTCAAGAGCTTGCGGTACGAGGTAGACGCCGGCCGTTCCCGCAGCGCCGAGGAGCAGCAGGGCGATGATTCCGGGCAGAACGAGGCGGCCGCTGGGACGCTTGGCCCAGGCGGAGGTGTTGCGCCCCGCCGTCCGAACGGCCTGCACAGGGCGCGCGTTGCGCAGCCCACTAGGCACAGCCTTCTTTCCCGGCTCCGCGGCCTTCTGCGGCTCTGCTGCCTTCCCCGGCTCTGCTGCCTTTCCCGGCTCTGCGGCTGTCTGCGACTCTGCCGACTTTCCCGGCTGCTCGGCCTTCTGCGGCTCTCCGGGCTGCCCGGCCTTCGGCGCCTCGGCGGCCATTCCGGTCGGCGCGGCCTTGCCCGGGCTCGGCTGGCCAGTTTCGGGCGTGGCGGCGCTGTCCTTGGCCGGCTCGGCCGCTTTATCGCCCATTTCCGATTTGTCGCTCGGAGCTGACGGCGAGTTGGTCTCCGCGACCGGCTTGGCTCCCGATCCGTTGGCTGGGGCGTCCGCGCTGACCCGCTCGGGCTCTTTCGCAGCGTCCGCCTCGGGAGCCGCGCCGGAACTGCCGAGCGGCCCACCCTGGTGCGGCGCCGCCGCGCGCAGTTCAGGTCGCCCCACCGGTGTGTCCCGCCCGTTCGCCACGGCCCGACCATACCCGCCGAAGGCTCGCCACAAGAGGCCGCGTCGACGGGAACGAATGACGTTACGGCTGGGTAGGACCGCCGAGTGCATTTCTGTCGTACCAGGGGCCTACTCTTTGCCAATGCCGCGTTACGAGTTCCGGTGCCGCGCCTGTGGCGACACGTTCGAGGTCAGCCGCCCGATGGTCGAGGCGTCCGCGCCCGCCGCCTGCCCCCAGGGCCACAACGACACGGTCAAACTGCTTTCCACAGTCGCGGTCGCCCGCGGCGCCGCCGCCCCCGGCCCATCGGCTCAGCCCTCCTCCGGCGGCGGTTGTTGCGGTGGCGCCTGCGGCTGCTGACCCACCCGCCCACAGCGGCCCACGGCGCGGTGGGCCGCACGGCGCGGTGGGCCGCACGGCGTGGTGGGCCGCACGGCGTGGTGGGCCGCACGGCGTGGTGGGCCGCACGGCGTGGTGGGCCGCACGGCGCGGTGGGCCGCACGGCGCGGTGGGCCGCACGGCGCGGTGGGCCGCACGGCGCGGTGGGCCGCACGGCGCGGTGACCCGCACGGCGCGGTGGGCCGCACGGCGCGGTGACCCGCACGGCGTGGTGGGGCGAGTCGCCGTGTGCGACTGACGGCCGCTCCCGGCCGCGAGGGCTTCGCTTGGCTGCGACGGCGTTGCCTGGCTAGGTCACGCTGCTCGGCTGGGTCACGGCGGCCCGTGGGCGGGGTGGCGAGCCGTAGTCAGGTGCGGCTCCCGGTCGAGAGCCGACCCCGACCGAGTCCGTCCGAGGTCTGGCGATCCAGGCCGGGCGTTGACCCCGACCGCGTGGCGGCCACCGGTCGGGGGTGGGGTGTCCAGAAGGGGTGGCCTTCGGGGGCGGCCGGGCATATGGTGCCCGGCGGTCGATCTTCGGGGGTCGAGTGTGGTGGTCACGGAGCGGAGTTACTGTGCGACGTGGAGAGACGGCGCGCTTGAGTACTCCTGCGGGTACGTCCGAACGGTCTGCCGGAACTGGCCAACCGCGGCGTGTCCTGGCTCGATCCATTTCGTTACGTCACGCGTAGTGCATAGGGAACGTCGATGACTACGCCCGGCGAGTGTCCTTCGTCCGGGGTCGGCCGTGGCGGGAGATCGTTACCGTCCGTTTCTACGATGCACAGTAACGCTGTGATACGGCAGCATGAGTCACGACTTCCCAGAGGAGGCGGAGGTTCACCGTGTCGGGACGGACCGAGCTGCCGAGCGGCCTCGTGACCTTTATGTTCACCGACATAGAGGGCTCGACTCGCCTGGCCCGCATGCTCGGCGACGACTACGGACCCGTCCTCGGCGCTCACCGAACGTTACTGCGGAGGGTGATCAGGGACTTCGACGGTGTCGAGCTCTTCACTGAGGGTGATTCGTTCTTCGTGGCGTTCCGTGAGGCCGGTGCCGCGTTGGCGGCCTGTGTGGAGGCGCAGCGGCGACTGTCCGCACACGAGTGGCCGGGGCGCGACGCTATGCCGCGGGTGCGGATGGGCATGCACACGGGGTTTGCCAAGCCGATCGGCGACGAGTACGCCAGCGTCGAGGTTCACCGCGCGGCCCGGGTCGCGGCCGCGGCGCACGGCGGTCAGATCCTCTGCTCGGGCGCGACCGCGCTGGCCGTCCTCACCGCGGGCGTCCAGGTCCCCTTCGGACCACCGGTACCGAAGGCAGCACCGGTACCGAAGGCAGCACCGGTACCGAAGGCAGCACCGGTACCGAAGGCAGCACCGGTACCGAAGGCAGCACCGGTACCGAAGGCAGCACCGGTACCGAAAGCGAAGAGAGCACAAGCCGGAACGCTGACCGCGGAACGCCCGATCGTCGACACCCTGGCCGGCGTGGACCTGCTCGACCTCGGCCCGCACCGGCTGCGCGGCTTCGACGACGACGAGCGCCTCTTCCAAGTGGCCGCGGCCGGCCTCGACCGCGAGTTTCCCCGCCCCCGCACCCCAGCGGCCGCCCGCCACAACCTGCCGGCGCCGCTGACCTCGTTCGTGGGCCGCCGCGCCGAGGTGGCCGAGCTCGCCGACCAGCTAGCCCGCAACCGCATTGTCACGATCGCGGGACCGGGCGGCGCCGGGAAGACGCGACTGTCGCACGCTGTGGGGGAGCACGTGCTCGACGCGTACGAGCAAGGAATCTGGAACCTCGATGCCGTCAGCGCGGCAACCGGCCTGGCCCCCGCCCTGGCCGCGGCCCTCGGCCTGCGCCCCGAGCCGGGCCGCCCGGTGCTCGACACCCTGCTCGAGCACTGCGCCGGCCGGCGGATGCTGCTGCTCCTGCAGACCTGCGACGCCGCGCCCGCCGCCTGTGCCGGCCTGGTGCGCCGCCTTCTCTCCGCCTGCCCGGGCGTCGACGTGCTGGTCACCGGCCGGGAGCCGCTCGGCGTGCACGGCGAGGTGGTGTGGCGGATCCCGCCGCTCTCGCCGGCCGACGCGTTCACGCTGCTCACCGAGCGTGCCGAGGCCGCGCGCGGCGGGCGGCCCGCCCCGGTCGACGAGACCACCGACCTGGCCCGGATCGCGGCCCGGTTGGAGGGTTCGCCCCTCGCCGCGGAGCTCGCCGCCGCCCGGCTGCGCCTGTTCTCGGCCAATCAGCTGCTCGCACGGCTCGACGACCCGATCGCCGCGCTCGACCCGGTGACCGCCGGCCGGGACAACGGCGACGACCGGCACGACAGCCTCACCGCCTGCCTCGACTGGTCCTACCGGACGCTCAGCGTGCGGTCCGCCGCCCTGCTCCGCCGACTGAGCGTCTTCACCGGTCCGGTGGACCTCGCCGCGATCGAGTGGTGCGGCGCCGACGCGCTCGGCTCGCTCGCCGAGCTGACCGAGAAGTCGCTGATCGAAGTGGTGCCGGGCGCGACCTACCGGATGTCCGAGCAGGTCCGGGCGTACGCGGGCCGCCAGCTCACCGCCGCCGGCGACGAGCGTGCCGCCCGGGAACGGCACGTGGCCTGGTCGCTGCACACGCTCGGCGCGGTCACCGTGGACACCGACGGCCAGCCGCGCACGGTCTCCCTCACGGAGCTGGCCCCTTTTGTCGGCGAGTGGCGGGCGGCTCTGCGCTGGGCCGCCACCGACGGCAGCGTGGCGGCGGGCCTGCGGCTGGCCGGCGCTCTCGATCCCTGGTGGCGCGAGCACGGGGGCGCACGGGAAGGCCGTGACCTGCTGTTCCGTCTCTACCGGCGGCTGGACGAGGCGGCCGTCGAACCCGCCGAGCTGGCGAGCGCCTACCTCGTGCACGCCGGGCTCGCCGACAACCGGGACGAGCGGGTGCGCTTCCTCCAGCGCGCCCAGGACGCTGCCGACGACGAGAGCCTGCTGATCCGGGCGCGCGCCGGCCACCGGATCACGCTGCTGGAGGACCAGGACTTCGAGGGGGCCGAGCAGGTCTGCCGGGAGATCGCGGCGCGTGCCGAGCAGTCGGGTGTGCCCGGGGTGGCGCTCCCGGCCGTGGTCACGCTGGCCGGGCTGCTGTGGCGGCGGGACGCCATCGACGAGGCCGCCGAGCTGCTCGGCGGCGCGCGGCAGTTGGAGGCCGGCCGCCCCGAGGACCGCGGCCGGCGCACCGTCGACTGGATGCTGGGGATGGTGGCGCTCCGGCGCCGCGACCTGGTCGCCGCCCACGACCATCTGGTGGTGGCGCTGCGGTCCCGGCTGCGTCACGGCTTCCGGGGTGCGGCGGCGGACGCGGTCGCGGCGATCGCGGTGCGCTGCTCGCTGGGCGGCGACGCGGCGATGGCGGCCGTCCTGTTCGGCGGGGCCGAGGCGGCCCGCGGCGCCCGGCGTACCGACATGTTCGGGCGGTTCTGGTCGGAACAGCAGTTGGCGCTGCGGGCCTCGCTCGGCGATGCGGCGTTCGATGCCGCGTACGCCGATGGTGTGGGTCTCGGTTTTGATCGGATCGTGGCGATGGCGTTGGCGGTGGAGCATCCGGACCTGGAGGACGGCGCCGCTAGGTTTGCCGCATCAGGGCTGACGCTCGATTGATGTCGGCCTGCTTGACCGCGGACAGCGAGCCGAAGTTGTGCACCGCCTGGTAGTACGTCCAGGCCAGGCTGTAGCAGGCCGAGCGGACGAGCACGCTGTAGGTGGCGCATTTCCGCTTGAGGTCGGCGTAGAACGTGTCGTCGATCCGGTCCTTGTTGGCGGGGAACGCGCCGATGTCCTTGTAGTTGCGGTAGCCGAAGTCGTGGTGCCAGCAGGACAACGTGAAGTCGAAGCCGAGCGGCTTGTCCGGGCTGGCCGAGCAGTAGTCGGTGGACCAGTCGAAGTTGTAGGACTGCCAGGGCGTGCGGTCGAGGCGGGCCGCGTTCCAGGCGTTGGTGCTGCCCGCGCTGGGCTGGGTCCATCCGAGGAGAACCGTGGCCTTGTCGGCGGTGCTTGCGAACGCCGCGCCGGCGGGGACCAGCGCGGCCATGGTGAGGACCAGAACGAGGAGGAGGCGTCGGGTCATGCGGGCAGTCTCGGCCCGGCCGGCGGCGCGCATATAGATCTGTCGATCCGCTTTGCCGTCTGCCGCCCGAAGCTACCGGCGGGTATTCCTTAACGGCCGTTAATGTGATGTCCTGGAGGGCGGGCCTGTACCCCGCCAACTATGGTGTGCGTGTGCGGGACGAGAAATGATCCATCTGCCCCTGGTCCGCCAGGGCCCTCTGCGCGCGCTCGCCGTCCGTGTGGCGCTGGCCGTGCTCCTGGTCCTGGTCACGGTTGCGATCATCTACGCCGACCGCGACGGGTACCGGGACGTCAACGACGACGGTCTGAGCGTCCTCGACTGCTTCTACTACGCGGTCGTGACGCTCTCGACGACCGGATACGGCGACATCACCCCGGTCACTCCGGAAGCCCGGCTGGTGAACGTCCTGGTGATCACCCCCGCGAGGGTGCTCTTTCTGATCATTTTGGTCGGCACGACCCTCGAGGTGCTCACCGACCAGTACCGCAACAGCCTGCGGATCGGCCGGTGGAGGCGAAAGTTGAAGGACCACGTCATCGTCTGTGGCTACGGCACGAAGGGCCGGGCCGCGGTCACCGCGCTGCTGGAGAACGGGTACGACAAGTCCCGCATCGTCGTCGTCGAGAGCCGGGAGGCCGGCATCCGCCAGGCCGCGGCCAACGGCCTGGTCGCCATCGAGGGCAACGCGACCCGTTCCACGGTCCTCAACGAGGCCGACGTCAAGAACTGCAAGGCCGTCATCATCGCCACCGACAGCGACGAGGCGTCCGTGCTGATCACGCTGACGGTCCGCCAGCTCACCGCCGGCCAGGTGCGCATCATTGCCGCCGTCCGCGAGCAGGAGAACGCGGCGTTGCTCAAGCAGAGCGGCGCCCACCACGTGATCGTCTCGTCGGCGACCGCCGGCCGCCTGCTGGGCCTGACCACGACGGCGCCGCCGCTGATCGACGTCGTGGAGGACCTGCTCACCCCGGGCCAGGGCATGGCGCTGGCGATGCGCAGCGCGGAGCGCAGCGAGGTCGGTCAGAACCCCCGCGAGTTGGTGACGCTGGTGGTGGCGCTGATCCGCCGGGGCAAGGTGCTGCCGCTGGGCGGCGAGCAGGCGGTGACCATCGAGACCGGCGACATGCTGGTCTACATCCGCGCTGAGGACTCGAGCGTCGGCGTCAGCGTCTGACCGTCACGGTTTGCGGGCGACGACCGCGAACTCGGACACCGTCTCGGTGATGCCGGGGTGTTCCGGGTCGGGGCGCCACGCCGTGCACGTCACCACGCCCGGCGGCAGGATCTCCAGGCCGTCGCAGAAGGCGGCGATCCCATCCCGGGTACGGGCGGTGATCGGCGCGGCGCCGCTCTCGTTCCACTGGCGCATCGACTCGCGGACGGCGGGGCCGTTGACCTCCTCGGTCGGGTGCGAGATGACCACGTAGCTGCCCGGCGGGACGGCGGCGATCAGCCGCGCGACGATGGCGTCGGCCGCGGCGTCGTCGACGACGAAGTTGAGGATCCCGGAGAGGATCACGGCGATCGGCTGCTGGAAGTCGAGCGTCTTTTCCGCGTCGGACAGGATCTTGGCGGTGTCGCGCAGGTCGGCGTCGATGTAGTCGGTGGCGCCCTCGGGGGTGCTGGTCAGCAGGGCCCGGGCGTGCACGAGCACCATCGGGTCGTTGTCGACGTAGACGATGCGGCTGTCGGGGGCGGCCGCCTGCGCGATCTCGTGCGTGTTGCCGGCGGTGGGCAGGCCGGTGCCGATGTCGAGGAACTGCCGGATGCCCGCCTCGCCGGCCAGGAAGCGGACGGCGCGCCCGAGGAACTCGCGGTTGGCGCGGGCCGACTGGACGAGCTCCGGCATGAGGGACAACGCGTACTCCGCGGCCTCGCGGTCGGCGGCGAAGTTGTCCTTGCCGCCGAGCAAGTAATTCCACAACCGGGCGGAATGCGGCACGTCGGTGTTGAGCAGAGCATGCAGATCCGGCGCGTCGCTCATGACGACCCCCCTGACGACGGTGGCGAGGAAGCGAGCCTACCGCTTCCTCGCCACCGGCCGTGAACGGGTGACTCCCTGGTGGACAGTTACATGATCGTCCAGGTGTCGGCCGCGTTGAGCAGCGAGTCGAGCATCTCGTCGGGGGTGCCGTCGGCCTGGGCCTTGGCGTCCACGAGCTGCTTCTGCAGCAGTTGGTCGTAGGTGGGGCGCTTGACGTCGCGGAACACGCCGATCGGGGTCGTGTTCAGGTCGGAGCCGGACAGCCGGGACAGGGCGAAGGCGTAGGCGGGGTCGTCGACCGTCGCGTCGTGCACGAGGGCCTCGCCGCCCTCCTGCACCTGCAGGCCGAAGCCGCCGGCCGGGTGGATCACCGAGAACTGGCCCTCGCTGCCGAACGTGATCGGCTGGCCCTGCTCGAGGCGGATCAGGTGGTCGTCCCGGGTGTTCGGGTCCTTGATCAGCTCGAACGCGCCGTCGTTGAAGATGTTGCAGTTCTGGTAGATCTCGACGAACGCGCTGCCCTCGTGCTGGGCGGCCGCGCGCAGCACCGACTGGAGGTGCTTGTTGTCCGAGTCGATCGTGCGGGCCACGAACGTGGCCTCGGCGCCCAGGGCCAGCGAGAGCGGGTTGAACGGCGAGTCGGCCGAGCCGGCCGGCGTCGACTTCGTGATCTTGCCGAGCTCGGAAGTGGGCGAGTACTGACCCTTCGTCAGGCCGTAGATCCGGTTGTTGAACAGCAGGATCTTGAGGTTGACGTTGCGCCGCAGGGCGTGGATCAGGTGGTTGCCGCCGATCGAGAGCGCGTCGCCGTCGCCGGTCACGACCCACACCGACAGGTCGGGGCGGGAGGAGGACAGGCCGGTCGCGATCGCCGGCGCACGGCCGTGGATCGAGTGCATACCGTACGTGTTCATGTAGTACGGGAAGCGCGACGAGCAGCCGATTCCGGAGATGAAGACGGTCTTCTCGCGGGGGATGCCCAGCTCCGGCATGAACCGCTGCATGGCCGCGAGGATCGAGTAGTCACCGCAGCCCGGGCACCACCGAACCTCCTGGTCGGACTTGAAGTCCTTCGCAGTCAGCTTCAACTCACCAGGTTTGACAAGCACAGTGGGGCTATCCATTTTTCACAACGTCCTCGAGCATGCTTTCCAGCGTCGCGGCGGTGAACGGCAGGCCGCTGATCTGGTTGAACGGAACGGCGTCGACCAGGTATTTCGCCCGGATCACGTGGGCGAGCTGGCCCAGGTTCATCTCGGGGATGACGACCTTGTCGTACGCCTTGAGCACCTCACCCAGGTTTGCCGGCAGCGGGGCGAGGTGGCGCAGGTGAGCCTGCGCGATCGGCAGCCCGCGCTGGCGCAGCGCCCGGCAGGCCGCGCCGATGGGGCCGTAGGTGGAACCCCAGCCGAGCACGAGCACGCGGGCGGTCTCGTCGTCGGCGTCCTCGACCTCGACGTCGGGCACCTCGATGGCCTCGATGCGGGCCGCCCGGGTGCGCACCATGAACTCGTGGTTGGCCGGGTCGTACGAGATGTCGCCGGTCTTGTCGGCCTTCTCCAGGCCGCCGATGCGGTGCTCGAGGCCGGGGGTGCCCGGGATCGCCCACGGGCGGGCCAGCGTGGCGGGATCGCGCAGGTACGGCAGGAAGCGGCCGTCCTCGCCGTTCGGCTCGGACGCGTACGACACCGTCAGGTCGGGCAGCTCGCCGGCCTCGGGCAGCAGCCACGGCTCGGAGCCGTTGGCCACGTAGTTGTCGGAGAGCAGGATGACCGGCGTGCGATAGGTCAGCGCGATCCGCGCCGCCTCGATCGCCGCGTGGAAGCAGTCGGACGGCGACTTGGGCGCGATCACCGCGAGCGGCGCCTCGCCGTGCCGGCCGTACAGCGCCATGTTGAGGTCGGCCTGCTCGGTCTTGGTCGGCATGCCGGTGGACGGCCCGGCGCGCTGCACGTCGACGATGACCAGCGGCAGCTCCAGCGCGATGGCCAGCGAGATCGTCTCGCCCTTGAGCGCCACGCCCGGGCCGCTCGTCGTCGTGACGCCGAGCGCGCCGCCGTACGCGGCGCCCAGCGCCGCGCCGATCGCCGCGATCTCGTCCTCGGCCTGCATCGTCGTGATGCCGAACTTCTTGTGCTTCGACAGCTCGTGCAGGATGTCGGAGGCCGGGGTGATCGGGTACGCGCCCAGGAACACCGGCAGCTTGGACCGGACGCCGGCGGCCACGAGGCCGAGCGCGAGCGCCTGGTTGCCGGTGATGTTCCGGTACGTCCCCGGGCGCATCTTGGCCGGTTTGATCTCGTACCGGACCGCGAAGGTCTCGGTCGTCTCGCCGAAGTTCCACCCGGCCTGGAAGGCCGCCTTGTTGGCCGCCACCAGGTCGGGGCGCTTGGCGAACTTGCGCTCGAGGAACCGCAGGGTCGACTCGAACGGCCGCGAGTACATCCAGCAGACCAGGCCCAGGGCGAACATGTTCTTGGCCCGCTCGGCGTCCTTCTTGGAGACGCCGTGCTCGCTCAGCGCGCCGACGGTCATCGAGGTCAGCCCGACCGGGTGCACGGCGTAGGCGCCCAGCGAGCCGTCCTCCAGCGGGCTGGTCGCATATCCGACCTTGGCGAGGTTTCGCTTGGTGAACTCGTCGGTGTTGACGATGATGTCGGCGCCCTGCGGCAGGTCGGACAGGTTGGCCTTCAGCGCCGCCGGGTTCATCGCGACCAGCACGTTCGGCGCGTCGCCGGGCGTGAGGATGTCGTAGTCGGCGAAGTGCACCTGGAAGCTCGACACGCCGGGCAGCGTGCCTGCTGGAGCGCGGATCTCGGCCGGGAAGTTCGGCAGGGTGGAGATGTCGTTGCCAAGCTGAGCGGTCTCGGACGTGAACCGGTCACCCGTCAGCTGCATGCCGTCGCCCGAGTCGCCCGCGAACCGGATGACCACCCGGTCCAACTGTTCGACTCGCTTTGCTCCAGCTGCCACGATCTCAACCTCCAAGGGGCGCCGGCCAGGGCGGGTTATGCACGTCGATGAGCCGGCCCGCGATAAGTCAGTTCCAGCCTACGTCGGCGGTCCTTACGACCGGCGGCAGGCCGTTGCCCACAGTACTTAGGCAATGCTTGCTCGATCCAGAAGAGTCCACCATGCGGCGGGTCATTCATCTCACTGGGTTTACTAGGCTGTCGATTCGTGGACGGTTATCTCGGCTCGTACGCCACGCTCGGGCTGGTGATCGGAGCGGGCGTGCTCGTCTTCGTGGGCGCTTTCTCCGCCAACCGGCTACTTCGCCCTGGCAGTCCGGCGGAGCCGCCGGGCAAGTTCATCGCGTACGAGAGCGGGATCGACCCGGTGGGCGGCGACTGGGCCCAGGCGCAGATCCGTTACTACGTATATGCGTACCTTTACGTCCTTTTCGCCGTAGAAGCCGTTTTTCTCTTCCCCTGGGCCGTCGTGTTCGACCTGCCGGGTTTCGGAACGGCCACGGTCATCGAGATGGCGATCTTCGTCGCGGTGCTCGCGCTGGGCATCCTCTACGCCTGGCGCAAGAAGATCCTGACCTGGACCTGACCGCCCACCCGGGGTGGCGGGCTCGCCACAAAACGGCGGGCATGCCAACATCGTGCGCATGGGTCAGCTTCTCCTCTTCATCGTGGTCGCCTTGGTGGTCGCCGCGATCGTCTTCGGCGTGACCGTGATGCTGAGCGGGGGCGACTCGGGATTGACGCCCGTCGAACCCGATGGGACCGCGGTACCGCTGCCGACCGACCGCCCGCTGGGCGAGGATGACCTGGCCGGCACCCGCTTCGACACCGTCTTCCGGGGCTACCGGATGGCCCAGGTCGACCAGGCGCTCGAGCGCGCCGCCTACGACATCGGGTACAAGGGCGAGCTGATCAGCGTGCTCGAGGCCGAGGTCGTCGCGCTGCGCGAGGGCCGTACCGCCGACGCCGACGCCCTGCGCCGGGCCCGTGAGGCGGCGATCGCCCCGGTCGCCACGCCTCCCGCCAAGGAAGCGCCGCTGATCGACCTCGCCGTCCCGCCGCCGCCCCCCGACGACGTGCCCGGCGCCGACGCGAAGGAGTCCGAGCCGGCGGAGCCGCGGTGAGCGGGGCCGAGCCGGTCGACGGGCTCGGCGACGCGTCCCGTCCCGGCACCGGCGAGGTGACCGCCACCGTCATCGTCAACGCTCCCGCCGCGCGGGTGTTCGCCGCCTTCCTCAATTGGGAGGGCCAGTCCCAGTGGATCCCGTTCACCAAGGTGCGCGTGGTCGAGGGCGACGGCGGCGAGGGCAGCCTGGTCGAGGCCATCACCGCGATCGGTCCGGCGTCGCTGCGCGACGAGCTGCGCGTGGTCAAGGTCAACCCCCCTTTCGAGGTACGGGTCGTGCACTGCGGAAAGGTGCTGCGGGGACCGGGCTCGGTCCGCTGCACGGCGATGTCCGGCGACCGCACCCAGGTCGTCCTGCACGAGTGGTTCCACCTGCCGGCCGGCCCCGCCGGGAAGGTCGCCTGGCCGGTGCTCTGGCCGGGGTCGAAACTGGGCTTCACGGGCGCGCTGAAGAAGTTCGGCCGCCTGGTCGAGCAGGGCAGGCTCTAGCCTCCGATTTTTGTCGGAGGGTGGCCCTACGGTGGTCGCCATGACAGACGAATCCGGGCTGGTGCTCGGGCCCGACGGGCACGCCCGCTGTTTCTGGGGCGGCAGCACCCCCGACTACGTGGGCTATCACGACACCGAGTGGGGCCGGCCGCTGCGCGGCGACGACGCGCTCTTCGAGCGGATGAGCCTCGAGGCCTTCCAGTCCGGCCTCTCCTGGATCACGATCCTGCGCAAGCGGCCGGCCTTCCGGGCCGCCTTCGACAACTTCTCGATCGGCAAGGTCGCGGCGTTCTCCGAGGCCGACGCGACCCGCCTGATGGCCGACACCGGCATCGTCCGCAACCGGATGAAGGTCGACGCCACCCTGCACAACGCGCGGGTCGCCGCCGACCTCCCCGACGGCCTGTCCGCGCTGCTGTGGTCGTTCGCACCCTCCCCGCGCCCGCCGCGCCCCCGCACCCGGGCCGACGTCCCGGCCATCACGCCCGAGTCGACCGCGATGGCCAAGGCGCTCAAAAAGCGGGGCTTCAAGTTCGTGGGCCCCACCACGGCGTACGCGTTGATGCAGGCCACCGGCATGGTCGACGACCACCTCGCGGGCTGTTGGGTCCCACCGATCTCGCCCGAGCCGGCCGCGTGATGAGATGGACCGCATGGCTCAATGGGCGGTGATCATTCCGGCGGATCAGTGGGCGACCGAGCGGCTCTACCACAACGAGACCGTGACGGTGGCCGGCGGCGCGGGCGCGGTGGCGCCCGACGAGGAAGTGCTGCTGGTCGCCGACGACCACGTGGTGGCGCTGACCCGGGCCGCCAAGACCGACGGTGACGACCTGATCCTGACCTACCTGCGCCGCTGTTTCGACGACCCGGCGCCGGCGGCCGGCCTCGTGGCCGGCAACGCCCCCGTCGAGGTCGACGCCCAGGAGTTCCGCCGCCTCGCGGCCGCGATCGCCGGCGAGCCCGGCCCCGGCACGCCGACCTGGCTGGTCAGCCTGGCCATGCCGATCGAGGCGGCGACCCCGGCCGACGCGGTGCGCCAGTTCTGGACCCACGTGGCCGAGCTCGGCCCCAAGGAGCTGCCGACCTACGTCTGGCCCTCCGGCGACGAGCTGGCCATGCAGGCGTTCGTCCTCGGCGAGGAGGCCAACCAGGACCCCGAGGAAGAAGACGAAGAGTAAGGAGCACGCCACGGCCCCGCGGCGCGAGGCTGCGAGGCCGTGGGTGCGACGCCGGCCGGGCCGGGCGAGGGGCGGGGCCGGCGTCGCGATCGGGGGCCCGGTTCAGCCGCCCAGGCTGGCCGCTGCCGACTTGATGGCCGACGAGAAGTAGCTGACCTGGGTGTAGACGCCCGGCTTGTTGGGCCGCGCGCAGCCGTCGCCCCAGCTGACGATCCCCACTTGGACCCACGCGCCGGCCGCGTCGGTGCGGAACATCGGGCCGCCCGAGTCGCCCTGGCAGGTGTCGACCCCACCCGACGTGTACCCGGCGCAGATCTCATCGGTCGCGATGATCTCCCCGCCGTACATGGCCGCCGAGTTGCAGGTCGCGTCGCTGACGAACGGCACCTGAGCCTTCAGCAGGTAACGCTGCTGCGAGCCGCCCTCGCTCGCCGCACCCCAGCCGGCAATCGTGAACGTGCCCGAGTCGTACGCCGTGCCGGCGGCGATCGGCAGCGTCGCCAGGCCGGTCACCGGGCTGGCCAGCCGGATCAGCGCCCAGTCCTTCCCGGCCCCGTTGTAGCCCGGCGCCCGGTACACATAGTTGGACTTCCGGGTGATCTTGCTGCTCGAGTTGAGGTCGACCACGCCGAGCGTCGCCGTGATCGACGTGTTCGTGCCGGTGCGGCCCACGCAGTGCGCCGCGGTGAGCACGATCGTCGAGCTGTACAGCGCCCCGCCGCAGCCCATCGAGAGCCGCACCATGAACGGGAACTCGCCCTGCGCTGCTCGCGTGCCGCCGACGACGTTCGTCGAAGGTGCGGCACCCGCCGGCGCCGCCGCGGCGGGAGACGCGGTAGCGCCCAACGCCGCAGCGGTGAGCACGGCCACCGCCGTACCCAAGAAAATCCGCCACCTGACCATCTAGACCCTCCCCATCGAAAAGAGTGAGGAGAGCCTATTGATAAACCTCTATGGATGTGACGATCCCAAAACGGTCATAACGTCAGCGACCCTCGAAGACCGGCTTCTCCTTCGCCAGGAACGACGTGACCGCGGCCTTGTGGTCGGCCGTCCCGCCGCAGATCGCCTGCGCCTGGGCCTCGGCCGCCAGCGCGTCGGAGAGCGTCCCCGCGTCCCCGACCGACAATTCCCGCTTTATCGCGCCATAGGCGACAGTTGGTCCGGCCGCGAGCCGCGATGCCAGCGCGACCGCGGCCGGCAGCACCTCGTCGTCGCTCTCCAGCAACCGGGAGAGCAGCCCGATCCGGTGGGCGTCGACAGCGGACACCGGCTCGGCGAGCAGCAGCAGCTCGAGGGCCCGCGCGTGCCCGACGATCCGCGGCAGCGACCAGGAGACCCCGCTGTCCCCGGCCAGCCCCACGTTCGCGAACGCCATCAGGAACTTCGTCGACGGCCCGCCGATCCGGAAGTCGGCGAGCAGCGCGAACGACGCGCCCGCGCCGGCCGCCATGCCCCGCACCGCGGCCACCACCGGCTTCGGCATGTTCGCCAGGCGCTGGGCGATCGGGTTGTAGTGCGCCCGTACGGTGTCGAGGTCGGTCTTCCCGGACTCCAGCTGCTCGGCGTGCTCGCGCAGGTCCTGGCCCACGCAAAAGCCGCGGCCCGCGCCGGCCAGGACGATCGCCCGGCAGCTCCGGTCGGTCTCGAGCTGCGCGAGCGTGTCCCGCAGCGCCTCCTTGAGGTCGACGTCGAGCGCGTTCATCGCTTCGGGCCGGTTGAGCGTGAGCGTGACGACCGCGTCAGTGCGATCGACGAGCAGAGAGTCGGTCATGTATCTGAGAATCCCACACGGCCGCCCCTGGAGACCGACTGCAAGCAGCGCTCGACGTACCGGTCGGCGGCCGGCCGCAACCGGGTCGCATGCCGGTCGAAGAACCCGGCCGCGCTCGCCCCCGGCCAGCGCGGCGGCAGCAACGAGGGCGGCAGTTGCGGATCGCGGAACAGGAACGACCGCCAGGCGTGCACGAGCCGGAACCGGGCCGCGTACGCCTCCTCGTCGCTGCTGCGGGCGTTGACCGCGCTCACCACCGGCCGCAGGTCGGCGACGAAGGTCTCGTAGGACGACGCGAGCGACGGCAGATCCCAGGCCTTGCCCACCACCTCGCTGGCGCCCGGCGACCCCGCCGCGTGCGCCGCGCTGAACCGCTCGTACCCCACCCCGGCGTCGACCAGGACGGTGTCGACCTCGTCGGCCGACCGCGGCGCCACCCAGGCGTGATCACCCAGCGTGCCGTAGCCGAGGAAGGAAAGCCGGTTGGCATCCTTCTTGGCCAGGGGGCCGTGCAGCAGAATGAGGTCGAACCGGCCGTCCCACCCGGAGCGCCCGGTGCGGTAGATCCGGGCCGCCGCCTCGTCCAACCGGCGCGCGGCCTTCGGGGTGAGCAGATAGCCCGGTCCGGAGACCAGCCGGAGGGGGTGCAGCCAGCCCTGGCGCACCATCCGGGACACCGCGGTGCGTACCGCGGGCGGCGCTATTCCGAGCGGCGCGAGCAGCTTGACCAGGGCGGCGACCGGCGCTCGCCCGCCCCGGGGGCGGAGGTAATCGCCGTACAGGTCGAAGAGTGCCGACCGCGCCTGCATGACCGCACATTGTGACAGCCCGAAAGGCGATATGCTAGATGCTGTCACATCCGCCCGGGCTGGGTTTGGGTTCGCCGGTGTTCATCAGGGAAAATGTTTGATCGGCACGGTGGGCCGGGTCGCGTGAACACGCGCGATGGCCCTCTGCCGCCGGTCGGATACGAGTACCACGCCGCGTGGGGCTGAGCACGCGGCGTAGACAAGTGGCAGTGGGGAAACCCACCGACACCCTGATGTAGGTCTGAGGGGAGACGAAATGGCGGCGATGAAGCCGCGGACGGGCGATGGTCCGCTGGAGGTCACCAAGGAGGGGCGGGGCATCGTCATGCGCGTCCCGCTGGAAGGTGGTGGCCGTCTCGTCGTTGAGATGACTCCGGACGAGGCCAACGCGCTGGGCGACGCGTTGAAGTCGATCGCCGGCTGACGTTTCGCGCGAGCCCGCCGGTACGGTACCGCCCGTACCGGCGGGCTTTCCACGTCTTCGAGAAAGGTCACGCTCTCGTGTTTCCGATCAGGCTGACCGACCATCTCGACGACGACCGCACCTGGATCGTGCCGGTCGCTGCCTCGGGCCCACTGTCGCACGAGGCGGACGAGCTTTCGGCCGAAACAGCCGCGCTGGCCGAGGGCTTCGGCGCGGCCGGCGAGGTGAGACTGCTGCCCCGGCCGTTGCGGCGGCCGAGGAACGTCGTGCTCGCGGGGATCGGCGCGGGCGACGAGGCGGGCTGGCGCGCGGCCGGCGCCGCCGCGGTCCGCGAGCTGAAGCCGGACGAACGCGCGCAGGTCAAGCTCGCCGGTGAGGTCCCGCCCGAGGCGGTGCGCGGCCTGGCCGAGGGTCTCTGGCTGGGCGGCTATCGCTATCGCGACGGCCGCGAGGACCGCCGGTCGGCCGAGGTCGAGCTGATCTCTCCCGCTTTTTCCGCGTACGCCGGAAGCCTGGCCCTCGCGACAGCCTCCGCACGCGCCGCCTGGCTGGCCCGCGACCTCACCAACACTCCGTCGTCCCTGAAGAACCCCGCCTGGCTGGCCGAGGAGCTCGTGGGCGCCGCCGCCGGCCGTACGGGAGTGGAGGTCCACATCCGGGCCGGCGCCGAGCTGGACCGCTTCGGCGGCCTCCGGGCCGTCGGCGGCGGCTCGGTGAGCCCGCCCTGCCTGGTCGAGATGTCCTGGTCGCCGGCCGGCGCCGGCACGCACGTGGCCCTGGTCGGCAAGGGGATCACCTTCGACTCCGGCGGGATCTCGATCAAGACCCGCGAGGGCATGAAGCGGATGAAGGTCGACATGGGTGGCGCGGCCGCGGTGGCGGCGGCGACGCTGGGCGCCGCCGAGCTGGAGCTTCCGGTACGCGTCACCGCCCTGCTCCCACTGGCCGAGAACGCGGTGGGCGCCGCCGCCTACCGGCCCGGCGACGTGATCACCCACTACGACGGCACCACCAGCGAGTCCACCAACAGCGACGCCGAGGGCCGCCTCGTGCTGGCCGACGCGCTCGGTTACGCGGTCGCCGAGCTCGACCCCGACGTGATCGTCGACGTGGCCACGCTGACCGGCGCGAACCTCATCGCGCTCGGCCACCGCACCGCCGCGCTCTACAGCCACAACGACGACCTGGCCGCCGCGCTGAGCAAGGCCGCACACCGGTCGGGCGAGCAGGTGTGGCGACTCCCGCTGCCCGACGACTACCGCGAGTACCTGCGCAGCGACCTGGCCGACCGGCACAGCTCGCCCGTGCGCGGGGCCGGCTCGGTGGTGGCCGCGCTCTACCTCTCGGAGTTCCTCGGCGCCAAGGCCGGCGTCTGGGCGCACCTCGACATAGCCGGGCCGGCCTGGGCCGAGACCACCGAGCTCGAGATCACCCGCGGCGCCACCGGCTGGGGCGCCCGCACCCTGCTGCGCTACCTGGAGAGCCTCAGCGCTTGACCGCGGTCAGCAGCCCCGCCCCCGACGGGATCACCGCCGGGATCCACTCCTCGGCCTCCCGGACGCTCCGCACCGTCTCGCGGATGGTCAGCGTGTCGACGTCGCGGGCCGCCGGGTCGCTGATCCGGCCGCCGGCCATCGCGCCGTTGACCACCAGCACCCCGCCCGGCCGCAGCAGCCGCAGCGCCGCTTCCGCGCAGGCGCCGAACTCGGTCGCGTCCGCGTCCACGAACACCAGGTCGTAGACACCGTCGGCGAGCCGGGGCAGCACGTCCAGCGCGCGCCCGGTGATGATCCGGGTCCGCGAGGACGCGAAGCCGGCCTCCACGAAGATCCGGCGGGCGATCCGCTGGTGCTCGTTCTCCACGTCGATGGTGGTGAGCACCCCGTCGGCCCGCATGCCGCGCAGCAGCCAGACGCCGCTCACACCCGTACCCGTGCCGATCTCCACCACCGCCTTGGCGTTGCCCGCGGCAGCGAGCAGGCGCAGCACGGACCCCGCGGCCGGGGTGACGCACTCCAGGCCCAGCTCATGGGAGAGGCCGCGCGCGGTCTGCAGGACGATGTCCTCGGCCGCGTAGGCCTCGGCGAACTGCAGGGACTGGGCCGTCTGTGGGCCGATCGGACGTGCTGGCGGGACGATGACGACCTCCGGGTGGGTGTGCGGAATCGGCGCACATCGGCTATGAGAGTAGAGCGATGCTCTCCCGGACCGCATCGGGCCGTCGATGGGATAAACGGGCCGGGGCCGGGCGGGCTTCGGGATCCGTGTCATTCTGGAGGGGGAGCCGGGCTCCTTGGGGACCACGAGTGGGAGGCACCGACGTGACCGACGGCTGGAACGCGCGCAACGCTCCGCCGCCCTCCGGTCAGCCCGTGCCGCAAAACGCGAACTGGTGGTCCGACGCCCTCGCCGATCCCTGGCGTGACCCGTACGCCCCCGCCCAGGTCGTGCTGCCGCCCCCGCCCGGGGGCGGAGGCCCCGCGCCCGAGCCGGTCGCCGACCCCGACGCGCCCCGCCGCTCGCTCACCCCGGTCCTGCTGATCTGCCTGATCACGGCCCTGCTCGCCGGCGGTCTCGGCGGCACGCTGGGCTTCGTCTTCGCGGTCCGCGGCGGCCTGGCCAACACCTCCGGCAGTCGGCTCGGCGCGCCTCAGGCCGAGCCGTCCGCCGCGGTCAACCGGGCGCCCGACTCGCTCGCCGGCGTCGCCAAGAAGGTCCTGCCGAGCGTCGTGACGGTCCGGGTCACCGGCGCGATCGGCTCCGGCTTCGTGGTCTCCGCCGACGGGTACGTGATCACCAACGACCACGTGGTGGAGACCGGCAACGACAACATGTCGGTCTCGTTCAGCGACGGCTCCACGGCCAAGGCGACCCTGGTCGGCCGCGACCCCGAGTCCGACATCGCTGTGATCAAGGTCGCGAAATCGGGCCTCACCCCGGTCGCGCTCGGCAACTCCGACGCGATCGCGGTCGGCGACCCGGTGCTGGCCTTCGGCTCGCCGCTGGCCCTGGTCAACACCGTGACCGCGGGCATCGTGAGCGCCCTCGACCGCACGATCCAGTCCGGCGACCCGGGCGGCACGACCCGCTACTACGCGGCCATCCAGACCGACGCCGCGGTCAACCAGGGCAACTCGGGCGGCCCGCTGGTCAACGCGGCCGGCCAGGTCATCGGGGTCAACTCGGTGATCCGGTCGCTGGGCACCACCGAGACCGACGCCGGCAACATCGGCCTCGCCTTCGCCATCCCGATCAACCAGGCCAAGCGCCTGGCCGGCGACATCATCGACCACGGCAAGGCCCGCCGCACGGTGATCGGCGCCGAGGTGGTCACCGGCACCGCCACGGTCACCGGCGCCCGCCTGCGCTCGGTCGAGCCGGCCGGCCCGGCCGCCACCGCGGGGCTCAAGGCCGGCGACGTGATCACCAAGCTCGACAACCACGTCCTCGAGGACGGCACCGACCTGATCGCCCTGGTCCGCAAGTACGCGCCGGGCACGGTGGTCCCGGTCGAGTACCGCCGCGGCAGCAAGACCGCGACCGCCTCCGTGACGCTCGTCGCCGACAGCAACTGAAATCCAGGGGTGTGGCCGGGCCGATCTCGTGCGTAGTCTTGGCTCGTGTTCGAAAACCTGAACTGGTGGGAGATCGGAGCGCTGCTGCTCCTCGCGCTCCTGATCTTCGGTGAGCGCCTGCCCAAGGTGATCGGCGACGGCATGCGCATGCTGCGCGGCTTGCGCGCCATGGCGCAGAACGCCACCTCCGACCTGAACAAGGAGCTCGGCACCGACCTCCAGCTTCAGGATCTGCACCCCAAGGCGTTCATCCGCAAGCACATCCTCAGCGAGGAAGAAGAGGATGCGCTGCGCAAGCCGCTGCAGGGCCTCTTCGACGACGTGAAGTCAGACCTCAACGGCGTCAAATCGGATTTGTCCGACGTCGCCGCAGCGGCCGACATCAAGAACCCTGCCGCCGCTCCCGGCAGTGCAGTGGAGAAGCGGCAGAGCTTCGACCTCGACGCGACCTAACGCTTGGCGTTGACCATCAGGCCGAGCGGCTTGCCCACCAGCGAGTCCCGCCGGACGGCCAGCTTGGCCGCCACGTCGTCCAGCGCCTTCGCCGCCGGGGCCTCCGGGGACGCCAGCACGATCGGCTCACCGGCGTCGCCGGCCTCGCGCACGCGGGTGTCCAGCGGCACCTGACCCAGCAGCGGCACCGAGGCGCCCACCGTCTTGGTCAGCGAGTCGGCCACGGTCTGGCCGCCGCCGGCCCCGAAGACCTCCATGCGCGATCCGTCCGGCAGCTCGAGCCAGGACATGTTCTCCACCACGCCGAGCAGCCGCTGGTGGGTCTGCAGCGCGATCGCCCCGGCCCGCTCGGCCACCTCGGCCGCGGCCATCTGCGGCGTGGTCACGACCAGGATCTCCGCGTTGGGCAGCAGCTGAGCCAGCGAGATCGCCACGTCGCCGGTGCCCGGCGGCAGGTCGAGGAGCAGCACGTCCAGGTCGCCCCAGTAGACGTCGGCGAGGAACTGCTGCAGCGCGCGGTGCAGCATCGGCCCGCGCCAGACCACCGCCGCGTTCCCGGCGGTGAACATGCCGATCGAGATCACCTTCACGCCGTGCGACTGCGGCGGCATGATCATGTCTTCGACCCGGGTGGGCCGGCCCTCGACGCCGAGCATGCGGGGCACCGAGTGGCCGTAGATGTCCGCGTCGATCACGCCGACCGAGAGCCCGCGCTTGGCCAGGGCCGCCGCCAGGTTGACCGTCACGCTCGACTTGCCGACGCCGCCCTTGCCGCTGGCCACGGCGTACACCCTGGTCCTCGAGCCTGGTTGGGCGAACGGGATGACGGGCTCGGCAGCGGCGGAACCACCGCGCAGCGTGCTCTGCAGCGCCTTGCGCTGCTCCTCGCTCATCACGCCGAAGTCGATGCTCACCGACGTGATCCCGGGGACCTTGGTGAGGGCGGCGGTGATGTCCGAGTTGAGCTTGTCGCGCAGCGGGCAGCCGGCCACGGTGAGCAGCAGCTCGACCTTGACGTGCTGGCCGGCGACGGTGAAGCCCTTGACCATGCCGAGGTCGGTGATCGGGCGGCGGATCTCGGGATCGTCGACGGTCGCCAGGGCGGCCTGGATCGCTTCCTCGAGAGTGGGGGCGGGAGCGGACATGACTTCGAGGTTACTCGGTGGTCAGGAGCGGTCCTCTTCCCACTCCGAGCGGGCTCTCTTCTCCCGCCGGAGGGCCGCTTCGTCCAGCTCGTCGGCAAGTCGGGCCAGCTCGGAGCGCAGGAAGTCGCGGGTCGCCACCTCGCCCAGCGCGATGCGCAGCGAGGCGATCTCGCGGGCCAGGTACTCCGTGTCGGCCTTCTGCATCGCGGCGCGCCGTCGATCCTCTTCCATGGCCAGCCGGTCGCGGTCGGCCTGCCTGTTCTGTGCCAGCAGGATCAGCGGCGCCGCGTAGGACGCCTGCAACGACAAGATCAAGGTCAGGAACGTGAACGTGTACGGGTCGAAGCGCAGATTCGACGGCGCCAGTGTGTTCCACGCGAACCAGGCCCCGATCACCACCGTCATCCAGACGATGAACTGCGCCGTCCCCATGCCCCGGGCGATCCCCTCCGACCAGCGGCCGAACGTCTCCGGGTTGAGCCGGGGCAGGCGTACCCGGCCCGGCTCGACCGGCTGGTCCAGCCGGTCCAGGCGTTCGCGGCGCTGCTCGGCTGTCACGGCGTGGCCTGCTGTTCGTCGGCGCCCACGGCGTCCCGGTCACGCCAGTCCCGGGGCAGCGAGTGGTCGAGGACGTCGTCGACCGTGACCGCACCGAGCAGCCGATGCGAGTTGTCCACCACCGGCATCGCCACCAGGTCGTACGTCGCCATCCGCTTGGTGATCTCGGCGAGCGTCACCTCGGGCCGCAGCGGATCGAGGTCGCTGTCGACGATGCCGCCCAGGATCGTGGCCGGTGGCTCGCGCAGCAGCCGCTGGAAATGCACCATGCCGAGATACTTACCCGTCGGCGTGGCCGCGGGCGCTCGTGCCACGAAGACCTGTGCCGCCACCACCGGGGAGAGCTCCGGTTCCCGGATGCGGGCCAGCGCCTCGGCGACCGTGGCGTCCGGCGTCATGATCACGGGTTCCGAGGTCATCACGCTGCCCGCGGTGCCCTGCTGGTAGATCATCAGCTGGCGGACCGGGGCCGCCTCCTCGGGCTCCATCAGGTCGAGCAGCACCGCCTGCTCGGTCTTGGGCAGCTCGGCGAGCAGGTCGGCGGCGTCGTCCGGGTCCATCCGCTCGAGCACGTCCGCGGCCCGCTCCCGGTCGAGGCGTACCAGAATCTCGACCTGATCGTGCTCGGGCAGCTCCTCGAGGACGTCGGCCAGGGTGCGGTCGCTCAGGGCCGCCGCGACCTCGTTGCGCCGGGCGTCGGGCAGGTCCTGCAGCGCGTTCGCCATGTCGGCCGGGCGCATCTGCTCGAGCAGGGCCAGCAGGTTGGAGGTGCCCTGGGTGTCGGTGGGGCCGAACAGGTTGCGGAGCCGCTCGTACTCGGCCTGGTAGACGTGCCCCCGGCGGGCGAGCCGCCCGGTGTGCTCGCGCACGGCGACCCGGGTGACCAGCCACTCGTTGCTGCGGTTCTGCTCCATGCCGATGTCGACGACGTTGCCCTGGGTGCCGGGCCCGTCGCCGGTCTCCGGCATCACCGTGACCCGGCGGTCGAGCAGGTCCTCCACCACCAGCAGCTCGTTGGGCCGCTTCTCGAAGCGGCGCAGGTTGAGTGTGCCGGTGCTGAGCACGACCGCCTCGGCGTCCATCGAGGTGACCCGCCCGATCGGCAGGAAGATGCGCCGCCGCAGCGCCATCTCGGCGACCAGACCGACGATCTGCGGCGGCCGGTTGGTGGTGCGCAGCCGCACCACCGCGTCGCGCACCCGGCCCACCCGGTCGCCGTTCGGATCGAAGACGCCCAGCCCGGCGAGCCGGGCCAGATAAACCCGCGTCCCCATGGTCACAGCTCAAGCCTAGGTTAGGGTCCGGACATGTCCACCGTGGCGTACGAGATCGTCGACGTGTTCACCGACCGGCCCTTCGCCGGGAATCCGCTGGCCGTGGTCTACGGCGCCGACGATCTGGCCGCTGACCAGATGCACACGCTGGCCCGCGAGTTCAACCTGGCGGAGACCGTTTTCATCCTTCCGCCGACCTCCTCGGCCACCTATCGGGCGCGGATCTTCACCCCCGAGCGTGAGCTGCCGTTCGCCGGTCACCCGAGCGTCGGCGCCGCGGTGACCTCGATGCGCCGCGGTCTCTTCCCGCCCGGCGAGATCGTCCAGGAGTGCGGCGCGGGCCTGCTGAGGGTTTTGGTCAGGGAGTCCGGCTCGGCGACGCTCACGGGTGGTGAGCCGACGCTGGGCGAGCCGCTCGATCCCGCCCCGCTGCTGGCCCTGGCCGGCCTCACGGCCGAGGATCAGGAGCTTGCTGCCCCACGTTCCGCCGGGTGCGGTCTGGCCTGGGTGTTTCTTCCCGTACGGCGGGAAGCGCTCGCGAAGATCCGGATCGACGACGCGGCCGCGGGGAAGCTCGGGGTGACCGAGCTCAGCATCTTCTCCTGGTCCTCTTCCCTGGGCGAGGCTCACGCCCGGGTCTTCTGCCCCGGCGCGGCCGTCCCCGAAGACCCCGCGACCGGCTCGGCGGCCCTGGGCCTCGGCGTCTACCTGGTCGACGCGGGCGTCCTGCCGGCCGACGGCACGTCCTCCTACAAGGTCCACCAGGGCATCGAGATGAAGCGTCCGTCGCTGCTGGACTGCACCGTCACCGCCGACGCCGGCCGGGCCACCGTCGCCACGGTGACCGGCCACGTCTGTCCGATCGCGAAGGGCGAGATCGCCGTCCCGCCCTTCATCGGCTGACTTTCAGGACTTCCGCACCCGGTGGAGCTTGAACGGCCGGCGGGTCTCCACCCGGGCCGGCGTCTCGCGCGGGACCGCCGCGCCCGAGCCCGAGGGCAGGTCGGGCGCCGTCGTGTCCTGCTCGGACGGGGTGAGGCGGACGATCGCGCAGCCGTCGGCGGCCCAGCGGGCCGCCAGCTCGTCGAAGGTGCCGGAGGCGTTCAGGCGCTTCTGGGCCAGCTGCGGGGCGATCTCGTTCCACTCCTCGCCGCCCGGGGTCAGCCGGGTCACGGCCATCTCGGCCACCACGATCAGGCCGCCGTTGTCGCCGCGCAGCCGGACCGTCGCCGCCGACGCCTCGGCCAGCCCGGGCGCGTGCTGCTCGCCGGGGCCGCTGACCACGATCAGCGAGCCGTCCAGCGGCATGCACCAGACACCGAGGGCCGGGCCGTCGCCGACCGAGACCCAGGCCAGCGCCGCCTTCTTGACCGCCTCATCGAGGACCGCAGACGTCATCGGGTCATCCTCGCACCTTCCGGCTCCGGCATCTGGGCGTGGTCGATCAGGCTCACCACCTCGGTCAGCGAGCGGACCGTGCGCCCGGCGAAGTTGGTGTCCGCGTCGTACACCAGGTGGTGGGCGAGGTCGGGGGCGGCCAGCCGCACCGGGGTCATCCCGATCGCGGCGGCGCCGGTGAGCTCGTTGCTGCCGCCGTCACCGACGTACAGGCACTCCGAAGGCAGGACATCGAGCTCGTCGCAGGCGGCCAGGTAGATGTTCGGATCCGGTTTGCAGACCCCCAGGCGTACGGAATAGATCGTCGCATCCAACAGCGGCGCGACCGGCAGGCTCGGCAGGAAGGCCGGCAGCTCGTGCGTGCAATCGCTGATCACCGCGGTCGCCAGGCCGCGCCGCCGGATGGCCGCTAGCACGCTGACCGCGTCGGACCGCAGCCGGGTGTCGGCCTTGAGCGCGTTGATCCGGGCCGGCACGCCCGCGCGCACCTGCGACGGGCGGGGGCGGCCGCCCGCCTGCTCGATGACCCATCGTAGGGTGGCTTCGGCGGAGCCGTACCGGCCCCGGGCCCGCGCCCGGAAGGTGCGGTCGAGCACACCGGTCACCGCGTCGGGGTCAGCGCCGAGAGATCGGGCGATCTCGGCGTGCTGAGGTCCGCGTTGGACCGCGCGGGTAAGGGTGCCAAAAAAGTCAAACACGACCGCACGGTATGCGGACACGGTAAATCAGCCTCCCGGGCATGGGGTGGTTCAAAAGGGGCGGGGCAACCTCGGTGACTGTAGCCGCGTCGTTACTTTCCGTTCAATAGCGATCGGTAAACGTGCTCAACAACTGTGCAAGAAGCGACGGGCGGGGATGAATACGCGCTCACCTCGCCAACGGCCTGGATTGACCACCGTCGCCGCCCTCGTCGTCGCGGTCCTCGCCGTCTCCTCGTCGGCCCCGCTGATCGCGTTCGCGGCCGCTCCGGCCCTGGCCATCGCGTTCTGGCGCAACGGGCTGGCCGCCGTGGCGCTCACCCCCGTGACTCTCGGCCCCCGCCGCCCCGAGCTGCTCGGCGCCGGCCGCCGCGCATTGATCTTCTGCCTGCTGGCCGGAGTCGCCCTGGCCGCACATTTCGCGACATGGATGCCCAGCGTCCAACTCGGCACGGTGGCCACCGCGACGGCCCTGGTCGCCACCCAGCCCGTCTGGCAGGGGTTGATCGCCGCCGCCCAGGGCCGCCGCCCGTCGGCCGCCGGCTGGCTCGGCATCGGCCTGGCCGTGGCGGGCGCCGCGTGGGCGACGGGCGCCGACGTGGGGGTGTCTGGCAAGGCGGTGCTGGCCGACGTCCTGGCCCTGCTGGGCGCGATCGCCGCGGCCGTCTACACCGCCCTGGGCGAGCAGGCCCGTACGACGCTGAGCACGACGACGTACACCTGGATCTGCTACGGCACCTGCGCGGCGGTCCTGCTGGTGGTCTGCCTGATCGCCCGGGTGGACCTGGCCGGCTACGACCCGCGCACGTGGGCGGCGATCCTGGCGCTGGTGGCCGGGGCCCAGCTCCTCGGCCACTCGATGTTCAACTACGCGCTCCAGCACACCTCGGCCACCACGGTCAGCGTGCTGGCCCTGCTCGAGGTGCCCGGCGCCGCCCTGCTGGCCTGGGTGTGGCTGGGCCAGCAGCCCCGGCTCGCCGCCCTCCCCGGCCTGCTGCTCCTGCTAGCCGGAGTGGCCGTCGTGATCTTCGGCGCCACCCGGGCCGGCCGCCCCACGGTCGACCCCGCCCTCGCCGACTAGCCCTCTCCCCAGTCCGCTTCGGGCGGGTCGCTGTCCTTGCCCCGGGTCCGCTTTGGGTGGGTTCGCTCGTTGAGCCGTCGGGGGCGCCGGGTTGGCGTCGGCCGATCAGGGCGGGTAGAGAGGGGGAATGCGATGTACCGCGGTCGATTCCGGACGGGCCTCGCGCTCGGGATGGTCCTCATGATCGGCGGGTGCGGCGAACCCGGGGACGACTCGCCCGGCCTGACCGGCGGCTGGAGCACGGCGGGCTGTGGCGTGCCTCGCACACCCGGGCACGTCACCGTCGGCGGCGTCCGGATGCCCGTCACGCCGCCCGCGCTCGAGGCGGTGATGAGCCGGATCGACCAGGCCGGCCGGGGCGAGTTCGCGGAGAGCTTCGCCGGGATCGAGGTCGACCAGGAGAGGGTGCGCGCGATCGTCTACCGCGTGCCGTCGGCCGCCTTCGACGACTTCCTCCGCAAGTCGGCCGAGGACGCCTGCGTGGTCGTGCGCGACGCCGGCCACTCCACCAAGGACCTCGCCGTCTGGCACGACCGGGTGCTCGCCGACCTGCCGTACTGGTCCGAGCAGGGCGTCCGCGTCGTCAGCATCGGCGCCCGGCACGACGGCAGCGGCGTCGAGCTCGGCGTCCGCGACGTCGAGGAGGCCCGCCGCCAGCTGCTGGCCCGCTACGGCCCGACGGCGCCACTGATCTTCGTCGAGGCCGACCCCGTGCGTCCGCTACCGGCCCCGACCAGCCGCATCGCCCCGCCGCCCGACAGCCACGTCACCAATTCGGATCGTTCTCGCTGAGCACGACCAGGACGATGACCAGCGCGATTCCCAGCACCAGCAGGGCCGTCGTCACCCAGCCCACGATGATGCCGGCCAGGGCCATCCCGGCGCCGTCCGAGCCGTTCGCCGCGATCCGCCGCCGGGCGACGTGCCCCATGATCGCGCCGACAACGCCGAGAAGACCGCCGATTCCGTACGCGCAGAGGGCCGGCACCGCGGCGCACGAGACGGCCAGCGACGCGATCGCGAGCCCCTCGGTCTCCCGCGGCCGGAAGACGTACGGGTAGACCGGCTGCGGGTAGTAGTAGGCCGCGTCGTCCGGGGGCGGCGCCGGCTCGGGCGGATGCGGATAGCTCAATATCGCCTCCGGTGGCACGTCGGGGACCTCACTTTAGATAGCGAGGTCACGTACCCCGGTTGTGCGCCACAGGGGTGCGATGTTTGCCCTGGCCCATGTGACGGGGCAGGATCGCCGCATGGTCTTCGACGCCCGCTCCGCCAGCGGTAGCCGTTCCCGGCGTGACGCCACCCGACCCGCGGCCGGCCGCCGGCCGCGGACCCCCGTTCCTGACGTCCCCGACGCGTCCGACGCGACCGATGCTCCGGTCGAGGCCGCCGAGCCCGGCGAGGCGCCCGTGACGCTGCGCTTGGACGGGAAGGTCGCGCTGGTCACCGGTGCGGGCAGCCCCGACGGCATCGGGTACGCGACCGCCCGTCGCCTGCGCGACCTGGGCGCCCGGGTGGCGATCGTCTCCACGACGAGGCGCATCCACGACCGGGCCGCCGAGCTGGGCGTCACCGGTTTCGTGGCCGACCTGACCGACGAGGCCGAGGTCGGCGCCCTGGCCGACGCGATCACCGACCAGCTGGGCGACGTCGAGGTCCTGGTAAACAACGCCGGTTTGGCGAGCCGCGCCTCGCCCGAGGTCCTGCGCCCGGTCGCCCAGCTGACGTACGACGAGTGGAAGGCCGAGATCGACCGCAACTTGAGCACCGCGTTCCTGTGCAGCCGCGCCTTCCAGGGCGCGATGGCCGAGCGGGGCTGGGGCCGCATCGTCAACTTGGCCGCGACCGCGGGCCCGGTGAACGCCCTCCCCACCGAGGCGGCGTACGCGGCCGCCAAGGCCGGCGTGGTGGGCTTGACCCGAGCTTTGGCGATGGAACTGGTGGCCGACGGCGTGAACGTGAACTGCGTCGCCCCCGGCACGATCTACACCGCCGCGTCCACGGTGACCGAGATCAAGCAGGGCCTGGGCACCCCCATAGGCCGCCCCGGCACCCCCGACGAGGTAGCCGCCGCGATCGCCTTCCTGTGCTCGCCCGCAGCGTCCTACATAACCGGCCAGATGCTGGTGGTAGACGGCGGCAACAGCGTCCGAGAGGCCGAATTCCGCTGACCCAGGCCGGCGGCGCCCCGCCTCGGCGTGCAGTGGTCCGCGCTCCCTCGGATAGCGGCGAGGCGCGCCGGGTGGCGGTGGCTTCGGGCGAGGCGCGCCGGGTGGCGGTGGCCCCGGGCGAGGCGCGCCGGGTGGCGGTGGGCTGCGGGCGCGCGGTGTCTCGCCTCCGGCCTGGCGGGGCTGGAGCGCGAACGTTCAAGATGTCGGTTGGTCGGCCGGGGGTGCCGGCCGACCGTGCCGATCAGTAGGTGGTGTCCATGCCGTTGTTGACGGCGAAGATGATCGCGACCACGTAGAAGGCGCAGACCAGCACGCCCAGGCCGGTGAAGATGTAGCCGAGCCAGAGGCCGGCCGTGGCCAGGCCCTCGCCCTGCTCGCCGGACTGGCGGATCTGCTTCTTGGCCATGTGACCGAGGATGATCGCGACCGGCGCGAAGATGAACGCGAACACCAGGGCCAGGATCGCCATCGTGTTCGTGCCCGCCACCGGCACGTAGACCGGCTGCGGATAGCCGGGCTGGCCGCCGTAGGGCTGCTGCCCGTAGCCGGGCTGCTGACCGTACTGCTGCCCGTAGGGCTGGTCGCTCGCGGGCGGCTGCCCGTAGGGCTGGCCGCTGGACGGCGGCTGGCCATAAGGCTGGCCGCTGGACGGCGGCTGACCGTAAGGCTGCCCGTAGGGCTGGCCGCTGGACGGCGGCTGTCCGTAGGGCTGGCCGCTCGACGGCTGGTTGGGGTCGCTGGGCTGCCCGTAGGGCTGCTGCGGCTGATATGGATCCGGCGTACCGCCGGACGTCGGATAAGTCATGAGGTCCTCCTCGTTCCCCGGCACCGTACTAGCCGGGACAAACGTGGGGACACGATAGGCGTACTCCGTCCCAGGAAGCGACGCCTATCGGACTCAAATTGCCCGATGTCTGTCAGGAAAGTTTCGTCAGACTGCCCACGGCGCGCTCGACCGCGAGGCACCGGTCCTCCACGTAGTCGATCCCGGCCTCCTCGGCGAGCCGCCGCGCCTGGGCCGACACGATGCCGCTCTGGAGCCACACCGCAGGCGCCTTGATCGCGATCGCCTGCCGCACGATCTCGACCGCGTCGCGGGACGGCCGGAAGATGTCGACCAGGTCGACCGGCTCGCCGATGTCGGCGAGCGTCGGGAACGCCTTGATCCCGAACACCTCGTCGGCGAACGGGTTGACCGGGATGATCCGCCACCCGTGCCGGAGCATCTGCAGCGGAACGGTGTGTGCCGGCTTGAACGAATCCCGCGAGGCCCCCACCACGGCGATGACGTTGGCCTCCGCCAGGATCTGCTGTGCGCTCCTCATGCGATCGACTGTAGTCACGCCGACCGCCCACGACCGCTCCGTAGATCACAGGAGCGCCCCACGAGCGCGCAGCCGCTGGGTGGCGGGCGGGGATCGCGCCGTTCGCGGTCGCAGCAGGGTCGGCTGGTGGGTGGCGGGCGGGGATCACGCCGTTCGCGGTCGCAGCAGGGTCGGCTGGTGGGTGGCGGGCGGGGATCGCGCCGTTCGCAGTCACAGCAGGGTCAACTGGTGGGGCTGGGGCTCGGCGGACGGCTCGGGGCCTACGTCGCGGATCTGGACCGGGTCGGGGCGGTGCAAGCCGTGGCGGCGGGCGGCCATGCGGACCCGGGCGCCGATCTCGGACTGATACGTCTCCGGAAGGTAGGAGCCGTCGCCGTAGAGCTCGCGATAGCGCGGCGCCAGGGCCGGGTGGGTGCGGGTCAGCCAGGACGCATACCACTCCTTGGCGCCGCGGCGCAGGTGCAGCGGGATCGGGGTGACGCTGACGGCGCCGGCGGCCGCGATGGCGGCGACCGTCTGCTCGATGGACTCGTCGCTGTCGGTCAGTCCGGGCAGGATCGGCGCCATCAGCACGCCGACGGGGAAGCCGGCGTCGGTCAGCCGGCGCACCACGTCGAGCCGGCGGCGAGGGCTGGGGGTGCCGGACTCGACCGAGCGCCAGACGGTCTCGTCGACGAAGCCGACCGAGACCGCGAGGCCGACGCGGGTCACCTCGGCCGCCTGCCGGAGCAGCTCGAGGTCGCGCAGGATCAGCGTGCCCTTGGTGAGGATCGAGAACGGGTTGGCGTGATCGCGCAGCGCGGCCAGGATCTCGGGCATCAAGCGGTAGCGGCCCTCGGCGCGCTGGTAGACGTCGACGTTGGTGCCCATGGCGATCGGTGCGCCGGACCAGCGGGGCGCGGCCAGCTCGCGGCGGATGACCTCACCCGCGTTGACCTTGACGACGACCTTGGTGTCGAAGTCGTGGCCGGAGTCGAGGTCGAGATAGGTATGGGTGTGCCGGGCGAAGCAGTTGTGGCTGACCACGCCGTCGGCGATGAAGTCGCTCGTGCCGGTGGAGATGTCGAAGAGCGGGAGCGTGAGCCCGAGATCCTCGATGTCGGCGACCGCGAGCTCCCGGCTCTTGCGCACGCCGACCCCGGACGCGTCGAGCGGCGCGCCGTCGATGCCGGTGAGGTGCCGGAAGCGCAGCGCCGCCCACAGGTCACGGTCGATCTCGACGGTCGCGGGCGCGCCGGGCCGGGCGTCGGCCAAGGCACCGACGCGGTCAGTGACGGAGGCGTGGGCGGTGGCAGAGGCGTCGCCGGTGGCGGAGGCGTGGGCGCTGGTGGAGGCATAGGCGGTGACCGCGGCGCCACGCGTGACGGCGCCGCTGGTGGCGGCGCTGCCGGCGGTGGGGGAGCCGTGGGGGACGGGGGCGCGGCCGGGGACGTGGACGCGGCTGGGGAGTCCGAGCCGGGTGAGCGCGTCGGTGACGCGGTTGAGGAAGAGCTGGTCGCCGCTGGTGAAGGTGATCGCGAGCCGGTCGGCGCGACCGGTCGAGCCGAAGGCGCCGGCCAGGAAGCCTCTGAACCACCCCGGGGTGGGCTGCTCGGGCCAGCGCAGGGCCTCGTGCAGGGGGAGATCCTCCAGGTAGCGGTCGGCGCGGGCCCACGCGTCGCCCTCGCGGGCCGGGCGGCCGCCCGGGACCGAGTTGCTCAGCGAGGCGTCGCCGCGGATCAGGCCGCACAGGTAGCCGGACTGGTAGTCGGGGGTCTCCTTGGGCGGCTCGGCGAAGTGGCCGACCCCGAACATCAGGTCGCCGACGGCCAGCGCGGGCTGGTGTGGCTCAGCCGGGGCGACGTGGCGCCAGCCGCGGTCGGTCAGGAAGCGGTGGTCGCCGCTGGCCACCAGCCGGGTGCCGTCGGCCAGCGTGACGCGGAAGGCCGGCTTTTGCGTCTGCCAGTGGTCGAGGACCGTGGTGGGCACGTAGCGCCGGGTGGCGCCGGCGCCCATCGTGCCCATGATGGCGTCGCCGGGGCGCAGCTCGGCGAGGGGACGGGTGGTGCCGTCGGCCATCAGGATCGGGGTGTCGCCGGCCAAACAGTACGAGCAGGCGTGGGAGCAGCCGCGATAGGGATTGACTGTCCACTCGAAGGGCACCCGTGACTGGCCCGGCACCTTGTTGATCAGGCTCTTTGCCCGCACCTCGTAGAACGTCATGCCGGCGAAGCCGGGGGTGTCGAAGGTGCGGACGGTGGCGCCGGGCAGCGCCAGCGGCAGGGGTGGAGCCGCCGGCGCTGCCCTGTCGAGGAGCGAGTCGCCGTCGTGGGGAGCCGACAGGTTGGACCATCGCATGGGGGAGATTCGAACACATGTTCGATCTCGTTGTCCACTCGGCTGCGGCGTGTCGTCCGGCCCGGAAACCGGGCGCGCCGGAATGGCGAAATGGCCCGCGGACCGAACCGGTCCGCGGGCCAGGCGCTTACGTCGAGGTCAGTGGCTGTGCGCGGCGAGCTGCTTGCGCACGTCGTCCATGTCGAGCTTCTCGACCTGCTCGATCAGGTTCTCCAGGGCCGACTCCGGAAGGGCGCCGGGCTGCGAGAAGACGATGACGCCGTCGCGGACGGCCATGATCGTCGGGATCGAGCGGATGTCGAACTTCGCGGCGATAGCCTGCTCGGCCTCGGTGTCGACCTTGCCGAAAGTGATCTCCGGGTGCTTCTCCGAGGACCGCTCGTACGTCGGCGCGAACCGGACGCACGGGCCGCACCAGCTGGCCCAGAAGTCGACCAGGACGATGCCGTCCTTGTTGGTGACCTCGTCGAAGTTCTCAGCGGTCAGCGCAACCGTCGCCATGATGTCTCCGTCCACGGGAAAATTGGCTTGCGTGCGTTGAAACCCATCGTCACTCCGCCCCATTCCCGCTCCCCGGGGCGGCGACACGTGTCCTGCGGCACGATTTCCGAACGCGGTGTTGGCCTTAGACCACCCATCGTAACGATAAGTAGGGAGAGCGCTCTCATTTCCGCAGCAACTTGTGACGACCGTTTTGCAGCGAGATACCGGTACATGGCCGCCCTGGTCGGGCGGCACCGCTGCTTAGCTGCATAACACCTGGTATCGAAGATAACGGTTAACAAACTTAAATGTGATTTGGCTCACATCTGAAAGTCCTTCACATCGATACGCACGGTAAGGCAGACTTCAACTCATCAGAGCGTGGGCGGCGGGTGCCGGGGAGGGCCCCGCCGCTCATTGCGTCTCCACACCGCTCGGTAGCGTAACCGCCCATGATTGCGGATGAGGGAGAGTCTTCAGTCCGGTCAGGGGCGGCGGGGTGGTTGGACGGGTCCGCCGAGGTCGGCGTGGGTCCCTGGGTCGGAGAATGGCCGACCGATCCCCGGTTCGACCCCGAATTGCTCGCGCAGGGTGACCGCCGCAACGTCGTGGATCGCTATCGGTACTGGCGGCGTGAGGCCGTCGTGGCCGATCTCGACACCCACCGGCACGACTTCCACGTGGCGATCGAGAACTGGCAGCACGATCTCAACATCGGCACCGTGGTGCGCAACGCCAACGCGTTCCTCGCGGCCGAGGTGCACATCGTCGGGCTGCGGAAGTGGAACCGGCGCGGCGCCATGGTCACCGACCGGTATCAGCACGTCCGGCACCACCCGACCATCGACGAGTTCGTGGCCTGGGCCGCCGGGCAGGACCTCCCGGTGATCGGGATCGACAACCTGCCCGGGTCGCGCCCGATGGAGACCGTCACCCTGCCCCGCCGCTGCGTCCTGCTCTTCGGCCAGGAGGGTCCCGGGCTATCCGACACGGCCCGCGCGGCGTGCAGCCAGTTGTTCTCGATCGCGCAGTACGGCTCGACCCGGTCGATCAACGCCGGGGTCGCCAGCGGCATCGCCATGCACGCCTGGATCCGCACCCACGCGGGACCCCCGCCGGAGTGAATCTTTCTGATACGTCCGGGTTCTGCGGATCCGCTTGACGAGGGCTTCCCCGCCCCGCACCGTAGGTGTGTGGGTGTCACGGTGAGTTGCCCCAGGTGCGGTGCGCAGGTCCGGAAGCCGGATCTGATGCACAGCGACTGGCGTTGTGACAACTGTGGCGACGTCCCGCCCTTCCACGTGGCCGAGCACATCAGCGCCGAGATCGTCGACAGCATGATGCGGCAGCGGACCCCGAAATCGGAACGGGTTCCCTTCTGGTGTCCGTGGCCGCTGCCGGCCGGCTGGATGGTGACCGGTGTCGGCTGGGCGGGTGACGACCGATTGGGCGTACGGGCGAGCGCGATCTCCTGCAGCGGCCCGGAGCCCCTCGGCGGCGGACCGGCCGATGTGGTCCTGATCGCCGAGCTTCCCGGCGTCGGGCTGGGCACGCGGTTCGCCGGTATCCCCGGCATAGACCCCGGATATCTGATCACCGAGGCCCTCGCCGACCCCAATGGACACCAGGGGCCGCACGCCAAGATCAAGGCGGCCGGCCACCCCACTCCACTGTGGTGTGTCAAGTCCCCGGAAGATCGAAGTGCCTACGTGAGTGAGGCAAAAGGAATGTGGCTCTATGCGGTAGCGTGGCCGGCAAGCGCGGGTTACTTTCTCGCGGAGCACGTCGTACTGCACGACCTCTCCGAGGGGGTGCCACCCGAGCTCGTGTACGGAGCGCCGTCGCCGTACCTGCACGGCCGGGCCTGATTGCGGGGGCCTGACCTGCGGTTACGGTATCGGCTTTTCGGTCACATTGTTCACACGGAGCGACGAAGCTGATACCGTCAGTACTGCCGGCGCTGACCGTCACCCGCACCTACAGGAGAAGGCCCGCCATGATCAAGAAGGTTCTCACCTGGCTTGGTATCGCGTTCTTGATCTTTTTCATCGCCTTCAACCCGAACTCGGCGGCGGACGTGTTCTCCTCCCTCGGAGGGACGATCGCCGATATTGCCCGGGGCTTCGGCCAGTTCTTCACGAACCTCGTCGCTTAGCATCTCTACATGGGTGGTCCTGCTGAGCCGCACGAGCCTCGAGGCGAGGGTGCTGGGCGCCCTCGGGACGACGACGAGAGCTTCGGGTACGAAGATCCCGCGTTCGACGATCCTGCCTACGGCCGCCGGCATCCCTATTCGGACGGTCCTGGATTCAATCCCGACGCGGGCTACAACCCGGACGCGGGCTACAACCCCGACGCCGGTTACGGCACCGACGCCGGCGAGTACGAACCGCCGATCATCACGCAGGAGGAGCTGGCCGGCCTCGGCGAGGGCGGTGGCGGCGGCCCGAGGCGGGTGCTCCCGCTCGAGGATGAGCCGACCACTCTGGTCGCGCGCTACCTCTTCCCGACCGAGCGCTATCGCGGCGAGTGGAAGAGGCACTGGATCCACCTCTCCACCCCCTTGCTGATCGGCGCCGGCGCGACGCTCGCGCTGGGCTATCTGGCCGGCTTCCTGACCCGCCAGCACATCGACGGCCTGGTGACGGTGGCCGTGCTGATCTGGCTCGGCGTCATCGGCTGGGTCGCGTGGCGGGTCTTCGACTGGTACTTCGACCGCTTCATCCTGACCAACAAGCGGGTGATGGTGGTCAACGGGATCGTCACCCGGCGGGTGGCGATGATGCCCCTCCTCCGGGTGACCGACATGAAGTACGAGCAGTCCGCGCTGGGCCGCATGCTCAGCTATGGCACGTTCGTCCTCGAGTCGGCCGGCCAGGACCAGGCGCTCCGCGAGGTCAAGCACCTGCCCAACCCCAACGAGCTCTACCTGAGGGTCGTCGAGGAGATGTACGAGCCGCAGGCCGTCGAGGCGCGGCTGGGCAAGGACGGCGACGGCGACGACGCCTGAGAATGGTCGGGCGAATTCCCTGGCAGGCATGTGACGAAGGGATCTCGCATCCGCGCGGTCGCTGGTTGTGCGCGGCCGGTAGCGTTTTCGGGTGACCAGAATCGACCTGCACTGCCACTCGACCGCCAGCGACGGCACCCTGACACCCGCGCAACTGGTCATGGCGGGTGTGCGTGCGGGTCTCGACGTCATGGCGATCACCGATCACGACACCACCGGCGGGTGGGCCGAGGCCGCCGCGGCGCGCCCCGAAGGGCTGACTCTGGTGCGCGGCGCCGAGCTGTCCTGCCGGTGGTTCGGCGGCGACGAGTGGCCGATTCCGCTGCATCTGCTCGCCTATCTCTTCGATCCGTCCGAGCCGCGGCTGGCGGCCGACCTGTTCGCCCTGCGCACCGACCGCGAGCAGCGCGCGGAGAAGATCGTGACGAAGCTGCGGGCCGACGGGGTGCCGATCACCTGGGACGAGGTGCGGGGCTACGCGGCGGGCGGGTCGGTCGGACGGCCGCACATCGCCCAGGCGCTGATCCGGGCCGGGCTGGTGGGCACGACCAACGAGGCGTTCGCCTCCCGATGGCTGGGCTCGCGGTATTTCGTACCCAAAGCTGATCTTGATGTTTTTGAAGGTGTGCGTGCGGTGCGTGCGGCGGGTGGTGTGCCGGTTTTCGCGCACCCGCGGGCGACGTCACGCGGGCGAGTGGTTCCCGACCAGCTGATCGTCGATCTCGCCGAGGTGGGCCTGTTCGGACTCGAGGCCGACCACGAAGATCATTCGCCCGCCGAGCGGGCGCACGTGCGGGCTCTGGCCGAAGATCTGGGCCTGGTGGTGACGGGATCTTCCGACTTTCACGGTACGCACAAGACGGTCCAGCTAGGTGCGTTCACGACCGCGCCCGAGGCGTACGAGAAAATCGTCTCCGCCGCGACGGGCGTGCCGGTCCTGGGGTGACCCTCACCGCACCGGCCTGCGTGAACAGGGCGTCAACCCCTACCTTGATCGGGTGAATCTGAAGTTCCTCGGCGAGGTCTACGTGACCCTGTTGGTCATCGTCGACCCGCCCGGCATGGTGCCGGTGTTCCTGGCGCTGACCGGGACGATGCCGTCCAGGGCCCGGATGAAGGCCGGCACGCAGGCGGTGCTGCTCGCCCTCGGGGTCATCGTGGGCTTCGCGGTCGCCGGGCAGACGCTGCTCGACTACCTGCACGTCAAGCTGCCCGCGCTGCAGGGCGCCGGTGGCCTGCTGCTCGTGCTCGTCGCGTTGCAGCTGCTCACGGGCAAGACCGACGAGCCCGCCGAGCAGGGCGGCACCAGCAACGTGGCGCTCGTGCCGATCGGCACCCCGCTGCTCGCCGGGCCCGGCGCGATCGTCGCCACGATGCTGTTCGTCCAGCGTGCCGACGGTCTGAACGACTACACCGTGATCGGCATCGGCATTCTGCTGGTCATGCTCACCGTCTGGGTCGTGCTGCGGTTCTCCGGGGTGATCGTCAAACTGCTCCGGCCGGCCGGCATCGAGGTGCTGACCCGGATCGCCGGCCTGCTGCTGGCGGCCATCGCCGTGCAGTTGATCGCCGACGCCGTGGACGCCTTCGTGGAGCTGTACGCCGCCGCGTACGCCTGAGTTTTTGTCGGGGGGTGCTGGCAGGATTACGGCGTGGCTTTCACCAGATCCGCCCGGTCGGTTCCCGAGCAGCTCGGCTTCGACGGCATGCCCGAGCGGCTGTTCGTCTGCACCCCGAGCAAGCTGGGCACGTTCGTCGACTGCCCCCGGCGGTACAGGTATTCCTACGTCGACCGTCCCACCCCGCCCAAGGGCGCGCCCTGGGCACACAACTCGCTGGGCGCGAGCGTCCACACCGCGCTGAAAAATTGGTATGCGCTGCCCACCGACCGGCGCGCGCCCGGGGCGCTGCCCAGCCTGCTCCGGCCGACCTGGGTGCGCGAGGGCTATCGCGACGTCGACCAGGAACGAGCGACGTATCGAGCCGCCATGGGCTGGCTGGAGACATACGTGGCGGGCCTCGACCCGCTGGAGGAGCCGCTCGGGGTGGAGCGGGTGGTGGCGACCAAGACGTCGGTGCTGGCCTTCAACGGCCGGGCCGACCGCATCGACTCCCGCGACGGTGAGGCGGTGATCGTCGACTACAAGACGGGCCGCTCGGGGCTCGACGCCGATGACGCCCGGGGTTCGCAGGCGCTGGCGCTGTACGCGTGGGCCGCGGAGAAGGTCTTCCGGCGGCCGTGTCACCGGGTCGAGCTGCACCACCTGCCGAGCGGGACGGTCGCGGCCCACGAGCACACCGAGGAGTCGCTGGCCCGGCAGGTGCGGCGCGCGGAAGAGACGGCGCAGGACATCCTGGCGGCCGAGCGGGCGGTCGCGGGCGGGGCCGATCCCGACGCGGAGTTCCCGGTCAATCCGGGGTCGCTGTGCAGTTGGTGCGACTTCCGCAAGGTGTGCCCGGCCGGGCAGGAGGCGCCGGCCCGGGAGCCGTGGGCGGCGGTGGAGCATTTGAGCAGCTGATAGCCGCGCGCTTCGGGCGGTGGGCCGCGTGCCGTGGGCGGTGGGTGAGCCGTTGCCGTGCCGCTGGTCAGGACGGGCTGGAAGCGGCGGCTGCTCGGGCCAGGGCGGCCTCGCGCATGGGGGCCACTCGGAGGCTTCGGGGGATGGTCGACAGGACCGAGGAAAGGAGCAGGCGCAGGCCGCGGGCCGAGAGGTCGGCGGTGCGGTCGGTGGTGGGCCAGCCGAGGCCGCCGTACATGCGGCGGGCCCAGGGCGGGAGCATGGCCATCGCTGTTGCCGCTATGCCGAAGTATGCCCAGCGGGTGGGGCCCAGGGTCAGGCCCAGGCGGAAGGCTCGGCCGCCCCAGTTCTCCGGGACGGGCGGGACGGTCAGGAACATCGCCGTCTCCACGCTGTCCCTGGTCAGGCTCAGGCGGGGCTGCATCTCGTCGTAGTAGGCGGACACCTCGTCGGCGGTCGCGGGGACCGTGGCGGGGTCGAGGCCCATCAGCTCGGCGGCCAGCAGCTGCTCGGTGTAGTAGCCGTCGATCTCCTCGGGGGTCAGGCGCACGCCGGCCCGGGTCGCGGTGGTCAGGAACGACTCGACCTCGGCCACGTGCACCCAGCGCAGCAGCTCCGGCTCGTCCAGGGCGAAACGCTCGCCGGTGCGCGGATCGACCGCGGTCATCCGGGAGTGCAGGCGGCGCACCCGGGACGCGATCTTGTGGACCTCCTCGGTCGTGCCCCAAACGACCGTGCCGACGTAGGCGGAGGTGCGGGTCAGGCGGCCCCACGGGTCGGCGCGATAGCTCGAGTTCTGCGAGACCGCGGCCACCGCGCGGGGGTGCAATGCCTGAAGGTAGAGCGAGCGCAGCCCGCCGAGCAGCAAAATCGGTTCGCGATGCAGTTTCCAGGTGACGGAATCCGGCCCGAACAGCCCCAAGTCCCCACTCATGCGAACAAGGTTGCCACGGAAAGCCGCGAAACTTGAACCTGTTCAGAAATGGCGACCCGCGCGGGTCTCAGCCGAGCCTCAGACTGCCTCGTCCGCCTGGCGCCGGGCCTGGCAATCGGGACACAAACCCCAGAAGGTGACCTCGGCCTCGTCGACCTCGAAACCCCGCGCCTCGTTCGGCGTCAGGCAGGGACGCTCGCCGACCGCGCAGTCGACGTCGGCGATCGCGCCGCAGCCCCGGCAGACGATGTGGTGGTGGTTGTCGCCCACGCGCGCCTCGAAACGGGCCGGGCTGCCGGCCGGCTCGATGCGCCGGGCCAGGCCGGCCCGGGACAGCGCGCCCAGCACGTCGTACACGGCCTGGGTGGAAACCGAGTCGAGGCGGGTGCGGGCGCGGCCCGCGATGTCTTCCACCTCGAGGTGTCCACCCTCGGCGAGGACCTCCAGCACGGCGAGGCGCGGCCTGGTGACGCGGAGGCCGTGCGTGCGTAGAAGATCTTCATTGCTGGACACTCGTCCATGACAACACGCATTTCGGCAAACCCCAACTCGTGACCTTGCGAGCTGCCCCGTTCTGGTGGGATATCACGGGATCGGTCTGCCGGTGAACCGGAGCGGCCGGAACGGCGTAAGCGCACACAGCGGATGTATTACATGATCGAGGAGGCGTCTTGTTCGACCAGATCAACGGCCTGCCCGTGCACGCGCTCGTGCTGCACGCGGCGGTCGTCTTCGTTCCGCTCCTGGCCCTCGGCGCCATCGTGTACGCGCTCGTGGCCCCGTGGCGCTCGAAGATCGGCTGGGCCGTCCTGCTGCTCGGGATAGTCGCGCCGATCACCACCTTCGTCGCCAAGGAGTCCGGCGAGAAGCTCTACGACCGGCTGATCGGTCAGGGCCTCAAGGGCAAAGGCAAGGAGATTCTCGACGACCACATGCACTTCGGCACGATGACCTTCTGGTTCTCGCTGGCGCTGGGCGTGGTCAGCATCGTGGCGGTCATCCTCACCCGCCGCGGCTCGGGCTCGGTCAACAAGATCGTCGAGTGGGTCCTGTCGGCGGCCATGGTGGTGCTGGCCGTGATCACGGGCTACTACGTCTTCCGCACCGGCGACTCGGGCGCCACCGCGGTGTGGGGTTCTTACTGATACGCCTCGCGCCGGCCGCGCCGACCGGGGCGCGGCCGGTCAGAAGATGGCCCGGGCGCAGAGCAGGCAGACGAGGATCACCGCGACGGCGCCGGCCACGAGACCCACACCGTAGGTGACCGTGCGGGCCGAGCCCTCGGCGTCGTCGAGGGCGTCCATGTCCTGGGCGGGCAGGGCGCGTGGGGACGGGGGCTGGGCGATCGTGGGCGGGCGCCAATCCGGCGGGGGCGGGGCCGCTCGGGGCGGGCCCTGGTAGCCGGGACCCTGGGCGGGCGGGGGCGCCGGCGCGGGCGGCGGACCGGGCGGGGTGGACGCGGGGTCGGGGCGCTGCCAGTACGCGTCGTCCGGGACGCCGGTGGGGGAGCTCACGTTCACCGACGGTACAGCCGAAGGGGGAAGACGGTCGCAGCGGCGCGGCCTACCCTCGTAGCCGTGGACATCCTGGATGAGCCTGAGCGCGACAACGACGCCGAGCGCGAGGTCGACTTCGAGTCGGAAGAGGCGGCCCTGCTGCCCGACCAGACCCGCGACGACACCGAGCGGGGTTGGGGCGAGCGCGACGACAACAACGACGAGCGGCTCTGGGAGGACCGCCCGCCGCACTGGGGCTGAGCCGCGCGGCACGACCGGCCGGGCGCCGGGACGGGGCGCGCGGGCACGCGGTGGTGTCAGTCGGGGCGGATCAGGATCGCGAAACCGTGGCCGGGGGTGGCCACGGCGCGCTGGGCCTCGGCGGGGGTCAGGGCCAGCAGCAAGCCGCCGGCGGTGGGATCGCCGGCGCCGGTGACTCGTAGGACCAGGGCGGCGGCCGCGATGGCGGTGGGGCCGCCCTCGTCGTTCAGGCGGAGCAGGTCGACGCGGGCGCCCGGGCGGACCAGGCCCAGGGCCGTGGGATCGGCCAGGCGGATGGGAACGCCGAGGCTGCCGGAAGGAATCGGCGCCGGAACGGCGGGTGCCATGCCATTGGCGGCGGGCGCTGGAGGATTGCCGGTGGGGGTCGTGGCGGTGCCGGCTGGGGGCGTGCGGTTGCCGGCGGAGGGTGGCGCCGCGGCCGTGGGGGAACCCTGCGAAGGATCGGCCGCGGCGCCCTCCCCGCTGGTGCAGGACCGGCGGGGTGACCACGACGCAAGGGCGGCGGCTGCCAGCAGCACCGCGACCGCTACGAGGCGCAGCAGCGTGCCGAGGGACGGCCGGCGACGCACGGGGTCGAGGCGTTCCCGGCGGTCCGATGGCCCGTATCGCGACCTTGCCGGTCTGCCCATCGCCCTTTCCTCCCGTCCGCCGATGCGTCGTGGTCGGGGCAGACGTTAGGGCGGATCGGAGATCGTTCGCTCCGGGCCTGTGGACAGGGGCGAACTGTGGATAACCCACGGCGGTGGCGATGATTGTGCTAAGCGCAAAGCAGCGCGCCAGGCCGAGGGCCTGGCGCGCTGTCGTGTCTTGGCGTGGGTCAGGACGCGGCGGCGGCCTTCGCGCTCCCGGACGTGCCCGACGACGACGACGAGGAAGAAGACGACGTCGACGAGGTCGAGGACGACGACGAACCCGAGGACGACGAATCCGAGGACGAGGTCGAAGAAGACGACGAGGTCGACGCGTCCGACGACTTCTTCTCGGAGCCGTTGGACGCCTCGGCGCTCACCGCGCCCGAGCGGGAGTCGTTGCGGTAGAAGCCCGAGCCCTTGAAGACGATGCCGACCGAGTTGAAGACCTTGCGGAGCTTGCCGTGGCAGTTCGGGCACTCGGTGAGCGCCGCGTCGGAGAACGACTGAACCGCCTCGAGCTGGTGACCGCACTCGGTGCAGGCGTACTGGTAGGTAGGCACGTGCTCCTCCGGATCTGTCGGCTGCTGGCACTCGCCAACTCCGAGTGCCAATGTTGCGCCATCGGAGGTCATTTCGTCCACTCGGCTGCGCGGTTGAGAGTCAAGCCACCACGAGGTGTGATCACCCCGTGCACCGCCCGGTCGTGCGGCTCGGCCGGGACCGAGTCGAGCAACTCGCCGTCGTGCAGCAGCGCGATCACCCACGGCGGCGGCGCGAGGGGCAGCCGGGCCAGCGCCCGATCGTAGGACCCGCCGCCGCGGCCCATCCGGATTCCCGACCGGGAGACGGCCAGCGCCGGGACCAGAACCAGGCCGGCGGACGCGACGGCATCCACTCCGAGCCGTGGTCCGGGCGGTTCGAGCAGGCCCAGCGGCCCCGGCGACAGCGAGCCGGCGAAGACGGCCCAGTCGAGGTCGCGGGAGGGCAGCAGGACCGGCAGCAGGACCCGTGCGTGGGCGGCCAGCACAGAGGGCAGGTTGGCGCCTCCGGGTTCGGCGCCGATCGGGACATACGCCGCAATCGTGGGCGGGTGCTCACGCCGTACGAGATCAAGAATTTGACCTTGAAGTTGCGACGCCGCGAGGGACTGGTCGCGGGGAGTGAGCGCCCGTCGTGCTGTAATCAGGTGACTGCGCAGCGCGATCTTGGCTGCTCGTGATCCTTCTTCGTCACCGGTTAAATCGGACATGCAACACCCCCTTTCAAAAAGCGGCAAACGGTGCACACTATGTCAGCATCGCTCCAAAGAGGGCCACTCCCGGGAGGATGCGTGACGCTACGTGGCCGGCTGACCGCCGCGTTCCTGGTGGTCGTTCTCGGTCCGGTCTTGCTCGGGTCCATCTTCGTCGCCCTGACCGTGGCCACCGTGAGCCGCGAGCGGGCGGCCGAGCGACTCGATCATGCCGCGACCACCGTGCGTACCGGAATCTCCGCCATCTGCCGACAGCTTCAGGCCGCGGCGGACGCGGTCGCGGTCGTGTCCGCCGATGATCGATCGGCGGTGGCGCGTCAGCTGGTCGCGCGCGGTCTGGCCAGCGATATCCAGATATTTCCGAGCGGGTCCGGCGAGGAGTCCAAACCGTCCCGAACGGGTGACTGCGCCGCGCCGGCCGGCACCGACACTTCCGCGATCGTCGCCACCGCCACCGTCGCGGCCCAGCAGATCACCGCGGCTCAGGCCGTCGACGACGCCTTCCTCGCCCGCCTCGCCGCCGCTAGCGGCGCACGCATCACCCTCGGCGGCAATCCCGGCGCCGGCGGGCGCGAGCTGAGCGCGGGGCCGGGCCAGCCGCTACCGCTCACGCTCACCGTTTCCCGGAGCAAACCCCTTTTCCTGTACGGCGTGCTGCTCGCCGTCGTCATCGCCGCCGGATTCGCCTCGGTGCTGGTGGCGCGCTGGCTGGCGCACACCACCACCCGGCCGCTCGGCGATCTCGCGTGGGCCGCCGACCAGGTGGCGGGCGGCGACCTGGACACCCGGGTGCCGATCGTGCGGCCCGACGAGCTGGGACGGCTGGCCGCCACGTTCAACCGGATGACCCGCGAGCTCAAGGCCTACGTGCAGGCGCTCACCGCCAGCCGCGACCAGCTCCGCGGCCACCTCGCGATCCTCGGCGAGACCCTGTCCAGCACCCACGACGTCGACCGGATCCTGCAGGTGATCCTGCGCACCGCGCTCGCCGCGACCGGCGCCCGATCGGGGCTCGTGCTGCTGCTCGACCCGGCCGGCGGCCAGCTGGTGGCGCGCTGCGCGATCGGGCTGACCGGCGCCTGGGACCTGCCCGACGACAAGCTGGCGACGATGCGGCTGCCGGTCGGCTCGGGCGTGCTCGGCGCGGTCGCGGCGGCCGGCGAGCCCCGGCGGGGGCACGGCGAGCTCGCCTCCACCGAACCGCCGTGCCGAACCTATGTGGCAGTGCCGATCCGGGCTCCCGTGGTCGACGATCCGCTGCTGCCCAGCGAGCCGACGCCCGCCACGCTCGGAGTGCTCGCCCTCTACGACCGGGTCGGCGGGGACGACTTCGACGACGCCGACCTGCGCACCCTGCGCACCTTCGCCGGCCAGGCCGGGGTTGCCGTGCACAACGTGCGGGTACACGAGGAGGCGCAGCGGCTCTCGCTCACCGACCCGCTCACCGGACTCTGGAATTACCGTTACCTGCGGGAATCGTTGCGCCGGGAGGTGGAGCGGGCCAGCCGGTTCGGCCGGATGCTGGCGGTGCTGGTGCTCGACCTCGACCACTTCAAGGAGGTCAACGACACGTACGGCCACGCGGCCGGTGACGCGGTGCTGGGCGAGTTCGCCCGCCGCATCCGGATCGGGCTGCGCGAGGTGGACGTGGCGTTCCGCCAGGGCGGGGAGGAGTTCGTGGTGCTGCTGCCGGAGACCGACGCGTACGGCGGGGCGATCGTGGCCGAGCGTCTGGGCGCCGTGGTGCGCGACCGGCCGGTGCCGATCGAGGGGCGCGGCGCGATCCCGGTCACGGTCTCGATCGGGGTGGCGGTCTTCCCCGAGCACGGCGCCGACGCGCAGCGGGTGCTCCAGGCGGCCGACGACGCGCTGTACGCGGCGAAGAGCGCCGGGCGCGACACCTACCGGCTCGCCGACCCTTCGGTGGGCGTGCCGACCGGTGGGCCGCAACCGCCGCGCCAGGCACACGGCCGATAGTCTCACGGCATACCAGGGCATGATCTGAGCGAAGGTGCGGTGACCTCGATGACCCCGAACGCGCATGCGACCGGCCGCAGGGCGGTCAAGGCCGTCATTCCCGCGGCCGGTCTGGCCACCCGGTTCCTGCCGGCGACGAAGGCGGTGCCCAAGGAGCTGCTGCCGGTCGTGGACCGGCCCGTCCTGCAGTACATCGTGGAGGAGGCGGCGGCCGCCGGCATCACCGACGTGCTGCTCGTGACCGGCCGCGGCAAGACCTCCATGGTGGACCACTTCGACCGCCGCCCCGACGTCGAGCAGCGCCTCGAGGAGAAGGGCGACCTCGAGCGGCTCGCGGCCGTGCGCCGCACCAGCGAGCTCGCCGATATCTACACCTGCCGCCAGGGCGAGCCGCTCGGCCTCGGCCACGCGGTCGGCACCGCCGCCTCGCACGTCGGCGACAACCCGTTCGCGGTGCTGCTCGGCGACGAGTTCGTCGAGGAGGACAAGCCGCTGCTGCCCGCGATGCTCGACCTGCAGGCGCGCACCGGCGGCATCGTGCTCGCGTTCATGGAGGTCAAACCGGAGGAGACCTCGCGGTACGGCATCGCGTCCGTCGCCCCGTCCGATCTTGGCGACGACGTCGTCCAGGTGACCGGCCTGGTCGAGAAGCCCTCGCCCGACGAGGCGCCTTCGAATCTGGCAGTTCTCGGCCGCTATGTGCTGCCCGGGAGCGTCTTCGAGGCGATCGCCAACACCAAGCCCGGCAGCGGCGGCGAGATCCAGCTGACCGACGCGATGTACCAGCTCCTGCAGGACGGCGTTCCGGTGCACGGCATCGTCTACCGCGGTCACCGCTACGACACCGGCATGCCGCTGGGATACCTTCAAGCCGTGGTGATGCTGGCCAGCAAGCGCGCCGACCTCGGCGCGGAGTTCCGCACGTGGCTCGCCGACTTCGTCGCCGGCGGTGCGAAGGGATGACCGCGACGGCCGATGCCGAGGCGGCCGCCAACGAGCTGATGCCTCTCGCCGAATACCTGGGCAGCGTGCTGCGCAGGTTGCGGGCGCTGCCTCCGCTCGACCTCGACCTCACCCAGGCGCACGGCAACGTCCTCGCCGGGGACGTGCTCGCGCCGCACCCCTACCCCGCCTTCGACCAGGCCGCGATCGACGGGTACGCGGCCCGGTGGGAGGACCTCGCGTCGGCCGGCCGGGTCGGCTCGCACCCGTCCTTCGGCAAGTTCGAGGGCGGGCCGCGACCGGTCCGGCTCAACGTGGTCGGCGACCTCGGCGCGGCCAGCTGGCGTCCCGTGCGGCTCACTCCCGGCACCTGCTTCTCGGTGGCGGCCGGGGCGCCGCTGCCGATCGGCGCCGACGTCGTCGTGCCCGTGCACTGGACCGATCAGGGCATGGCCGCCGTCGAGATCCTGCACGCTCCCAAACGAGGGTCCGGCGTCCGGCGTACGGGCGAGGAGCTGGCCGCCGGTCAGGTCCTCGCCTCGGCCGGCGCCTACGTCACCCCCGCCATGGTGGCCACCTTCGCCGCCTCCGGCATCGGGCACGTGATCGTGCGACCCAGCCCTCGCGTCGTGGTCGTGGCCACCGGCGACGAGCTCGTCGACGTCGGCCGGCCGAGCCAGCCCGGGCAGGTCGTCGACGCCAACTCGCACGCGCTCACCGCCGCCGCGGTCGAAGCCGGCGCGCTCGCGTACCGGATCGGCATCTGCGACGACGACCCGGAGGGCCTGCGCGGCCTGCTCGAGGACCAGACCCTGCGGGCCGACCTGATCATCACGACCGGGGGCACCGGAACCGGCCCCGGCGACATGCTCCGCCGCGTCCTCTCCCGCCGCGACCCCGGCCGCGGCGCCGTCGAGTTCACCGACGTGGCCCTCTGCCCCGGCGCGACCCTCGGCTTCGGCACCGTCGGTGGCGAGGAGGTGCCGGTCGTCTGCCTGCCCGGCGAGCCCGGCGCCGCCCTCATCGGCTTCGAGGTCCTCGCCCGCCCGGTCATCCAGCTCCTCGCCGGCGCCGAGCCGGTGTTCCGCCGCAGCGTCAAGGCCCACCTGCTGGAGACCGTCTCCTCGCCCGGCGGCCTGCGCGAGTTTCGCCCCGCCCACGTGGCCGAGCGGCGCGGTGGCGGCTACACGGTGCAGCCCCTCGCCGGTGGGCCGTACACTCTCTCCGGCCTTGCCGAGGCCAACGGTCTGCTGGTCCTCGGTGAGCGGGTCACCACGGCGGCCGCCGGCTCGACCGTGGACGTGTTGCTCCTCGACCGGAGGCGATGATGCTCGGATCCACGCCCGGATGGCCTGCCGTCCTGGCTGATGGGCCCGTGCTGCTGCGCCCCTACAAGAGAAGCGACGCGCGGGCCTGGTCCGAGGTGCGCATCGCCAACAAGGCCTGGCTCGCGCCCTGGGAGTCGTCGCCGCCCGGCCCGTGGGCCGAGATGAATTCCACCCGCGCGTACGGGTACGTCTACCAGGACATGAAAAGGGCGGCCCGGCGCGGCGACAGCATGCCGTTCGCGGTCTGCTTCGAGGACCGGCTCGTCGGGCACATCAACCTGGGCAACATTGTGCGGCGGGCGTTCAGCTCGGCGTACGCGGGCTACTGGGTCGACGCCCGGGTCGCCGGCCGCGGCGTCATCCCGACCGCGCTCGCGCTCGCCGTCGACCACGCCTTCGGCCCCGGCGGCCTACACCGCATCGAGGTCAACATCCGCCCCGAGAACCGCCCCTCCCGGCGGGTGGTGGAGAAGCTCGGCTTCCGCGAAGAGGCCTACCACCAGCGCTACATGCACATCGACGGCGCCTGGCGTGACCACCTTGGATACGCCCTGACCAGCGAGGAGGTGGCCGCCGAGGGCGGTCTCCTGGCGCGCTGGCGACGCGTACGTGCTTGAACCTTCGATCTTCGCAGCGTGACGCGCCCGGCGCGGCGCGCGCATTTCCGCAGCTCGCGCCCGTAGCCTCGGGGAGATTGGGTCTTGCGGTCCGCAGCTATTACCGCTAAAGCGGGCCGCCCGTAGCTGACGGGAGGGGTGAGGGTGCCGACCTCGGTGCTCCTCGCCGTCCTCGCCGCGGCCGGACTGCTCGCCCTCGCTCCGGCGCTCGTGCGCCGGTACGACGCCACCGAGCGCCTGGCCGCGGAGCGGGCGTCGTCGACGGCGCGGGTGCTGCAGCGCCGCCGCCGTCGCCGCACCGTGCCCGGGCGCCGACCGATCAACCCCGCGCGGGCGGTGACGGTTACGGTCCTGGTTCCGACATCGGCGCCGCCGGCCGCCCCGCAGCGCCGCCTGCGGTTGGTGACGGGCAAGCGGCCGGCGCGCCACATCCCCGCCCGGCGGCACACGCCGGCGGTGGTCCGGCGCCGCCGTGTCTTCGCGGCACTGCTGCTGCTCAACGTGATCGAGCTGGTCGGCGTGCTGGCGGTCGGACCGGGGTTCTGGATCGGGTTCGCGGTGACCGGCTCGCTGCTGGCGCTCTACCTGGTGCACCTGCGGAACCGGGCGCTGGCGGACCGGCGCCGGCGGCGGATCGAGGCGCGGGAGGCGGCGTGGCTGGCGGCGCGGCAGGCCGAGGTGCGGCGCGAGCAGGCGCGGCGGGCGGCGGCGCGGCGGGAGGCCCAGAGGCGGCTGGCGGCACAGCGGGAAGCGGTGCGGCGGGCGGCGATGGGGCTCGACCGGGATCCGTCGGAGCTGCCGGCGGCGTCGGTTTCGTACCGGCGGGCTGGTGGTTTGCGGGGCCGGGCGTACGAAGCTGGGGGAGGGGGCCGGTTCGCGGGCTGACGGGCTGACCTGTTAGCCTTGCTGCGGTTCGACGGACGAAAGTTCGTCGAGGGGCTGTGGCGCAGACTGGTAGCGCACCTCGTTCGCATCGAGGGGGTCAGGGGTTCAAATCCCCTCAGCTCCACAAGTGTTTGGGTGGCCCTTGCTCACGTTGAAGCGTGAGCAGGGGCCACTTGTCATTTCTGCTCCGGGGGCCGAGCCCCCGGAAACCCCGCGGTGCGGTGTCGGGTCCGGGCTGAACCTCGGGTTTGCGCGCGGTACGCAAAGTTATACGAATATTGAGCGACCCTGTGATGCGTTCGAATAACTGCGCATAACTGTGCCGCACCGAACCGACGCCGAGACAAACTCCGGCCGGTTGTGTGCGGATCCGTGGCTTTGAGTCACTCCAACAGGAGCAGACGGTGTTGCAGTACGTGGATGCTCATGGGAAACGGCGCTGGACAACGTAGTGATGCCCGGCCCGCGTTTCGCGCGGACCGGGCCGATTGCGTCTCAGAGGCTGCGAGCGGTGACGTTGCCGTAGTTGGTGGTGGCTCGGATGGTCAGGGCGGGCTCGCCGTCGGTGTTTCGCAGGGCGTTGTGGATGCGGCCGTAAGGGGTGCCGGCGTCCAAGGAAGCCGAGGCGCCGGAGGCCGCGTCGATGGTGATGTCGCCGGACTGGGTGGTCAAGGTGACGGCGCCCTGAGTGGCCTCGGCGACCTTGATGTCGCCCTTCTGGGTGGAGATCTCGGCGGGGCCCAGGAGGCGGGCGACCACGACGCTGCCGGACTGGACGGTCAGGTGGGCGGAGGCGGTCTCGTCCAAGGTGATGTCGGCCTGGGCGGCGTCTACGGTGACTTCGCCGAAATTGCCTGTGCCGTGGAACTGGGCGGCGGCGACCTTGGCGTTGACTCGGGAACCTGTCGGCAGGTGGACGGTGACGTCGGCGGCGCCGGAGTTGCCGAAGAGGCGGTTGCTTGGGGGTGCGGCCTCCACCCGGAGGACGCCGTCGGCGTAATCGACCCTGATCTGGTCGGCCGCTTTGACGTCGCGCTCCTTGGTGGCGTCGGCCGGCCGGACCTCGACGGTGGTGTCGGGGCGGTCGGCGGCGACCAGACGGATCCGCGCGGCGGGGATGTCGAGGACGGCGGCGATCGGGGCGGTGGTGTCGAACTTCTGCATCGGGGGCTCCTCGTTGCGGTTGGTGTTTCCGATGTCAGAAACGCTACGTTGCGTTCGAGAAACTGGCAACACAGATATTGCATTGAGTGGGCATACGATCAGGTCAAGGACTATATATCATTGCAACGGCGCTGAATCTAACGCAACGTCGGGCTCCAAGGGCAGGCGGGTGGCACGGGCCACGAAGCTGATCGCGTGGTACCAGCCGCAGAGCAGCAGGAGGTCGATCAGCTGGGGTTCGTCGAAGGTCGCGGCCAGGCGGGCCCACAGTGCGTCGTCGATGTCGCTGGTGTCGTGCAGGGCGTCCACGGCCTCGATCAGGAGACGCTCGGTGTCGTCGGACCAGCAGGCATCCGCGGCGGAGCCGTGGGCCAGGGAACGCTGCTGGTCGGGGGTGAGGCCTACCCGGGCGCCGAACATCTGGACGTGGACGGACCACTCGTACGCGCAGCCGCAGCGGGCGCAGGTGCGGTCGATGACGATCTCGCGTTGGCGCATGGTCAGGGTGAGATCGCGGCCCAGCTCGTAGCGGCCCCAGCCGTGCATGGCGCGGGCCATCGGCAGGTTGCGGGCGAAGAGGCGGAACAGGCCGATCGGTGGTCGCCCGGGCGGCATCATGGCGGCCAGCAGGGTGGCGGCTTCTTCCGGGTACGGCGGCTGGAGCGTGGCGATGCGCGACATGAGCCCCTCCTGTTTCGGATTTAGAAACGGACGCTAGTGTTTCTGAAAACGAAACGCAAGGAGGTGCGCATGCCGGCTCCACGTCCGGGACGGCCGGTCCGCGGCTCGACGACCGGGCGGCCGATCATGGCGGCGATGGATCTGCTGGGGCGGCGGTGGGCGCTGCGGCTGATCTGGGAGCTGCGGGACGGGCCGGCGGGGGCGCGGGCGCTGCTGGCGCGTTGTGAGGGGTTGTCGTCGAGCGTGCTCTACCAGCGGCTCGGGGAGCTCACCGAGAGCGGGCTGGCGGTCGCGGGCGACTCGGGGTACGAGCTGACGGCGCTGGGGAAGGACCTCGGACGCGCGTTGGGCCCACTCGACGAGTGGGCCAACCGCTGGGCGGCCAAATAAAGCTAGACGCGAGTGAGCGAACGGTCCGCGACCGGCCAGCCGAGCAGGGTGCGCAGCTCCTCGGGGGTGGCCAGCTCGTCGGCGCCCAGCTCGGCGCGGGCGATCTGGCGGGCGGCCGTCTCGTCGGGGTCGTAGCCGTACACCTCGGGCCACTGCCGGCGCAGGCGCGGCTCGCCGCCGAACGTCGGGTCGGCGTTGTCGAGGACCATCGGGTCGCCGTACACCGCGCCCTGGCAACCGGCGAGCAGGCCGTACCAGATGGCGCTGCACAGGCGGTTGGAGACGACGCGGCGGTGCCGGCGCAGCTCGGCGAGCTGGCGCACCAGGAAGCCGCGGTCGTGGTCGCGCCACCAGAAGCCGCGGTAGCCGTGGCAGATGACCCGGAAGCCGGCCCTCTCGTACAGCCGGCGGATCGCCTTGACCCGGTGCTCGTTCCAGTACAGGCAGACCGTGACGGGGCCGGACTCGTGGGCCTTGAGCTCGGCGATGAGGCGGCGGTGGTCGCCCATCACCTCCTGACCCTCCCAGCCGTGGAACGGGTAGAAGATCGTGCCCTCGCGCTCCTCGTCGGCCGGCTGCAAGGGGTCCATCTCGAGCAGGTACGCGAACGGGGAGCCGACCACCACCGCGTCGCGACGGCCCTGGGACCAGGCGCGGCGGCGCACCTGCTCGGACCAGACGAGCAGGCGGCTGCCCTCGACGAACGGCACGCCGGGGGCGAGACCGTCGCCGATGTTCCACCCGTGCTGGAGGTAGCCCTGGATCCGCGGCGGGTGCAGGGGCTCGGGCAGCGCGCAGTACTTGGCCAGCACATGGGCGTGGCCGTAGTAGTAGTTCGCGTGATGCATGCCCTCACCGACCCCGAAATCTCGCCGGAAACCCGACCGGAATACGTTCGGTTCCGGCGCTGAAGCCTAGCGCGGCGCCGAGGCGGGCCCGGCGCGTGCGGCCACGTTGAACAGCGGATGAACGGGAAGTGTGGCCCATGAGAAGACGGCAGCGCGGCGATTATTCGCAGTCGGCGCTGGTGCTCGGAACGGCCCAGCTCGGCGGCGCGTACGGCATCGCCAACCGCACCGGCGTGCCCGGCGCGACCGCACGCGAGCGCCTGCTGGCCACCGCCCGCAAACTTGGCGTGACCCATCTCGACACCGCCCGCGCGTACGGCGAGAGCGAGGAGCGCATCGGCGCCGTCGACCACGGCCTCTCGGTGATCACCAAGGTGGCGCCGGGCGGGGATGTGCGCGCGAGCGTCGACGCCAGCCGGGCCGCCCTGCGCGCCACGGGGCCGCTGACGATCCTGCTGCACCGCGCGGCCGACGTCGAGGCGAGCTGGGCCGAGCTGCGGAAGTGTCTGGGGACGGGGGAGGCCGATCGGGTCGGCGTCTCCGTGCAGTCGCCCGGCGAGCTGCGGCGGGTTCTCGACCTGCCCGATCTCGGGTACGTCCAGCTGCCCTGCAACATCCTCGACCGGCGCTGGCTGGAGATCGATCTGGCGTCCCGGCCCGAGTTGGTGGTGACCGTGCGGAGCGCGTACCTCCAAGGTCTGCTTGTGGCCGGCACCGCCGTGACCTGGCCTCATCTGCCGGACGCCGACCGCGACGGCATCGTCGCGACCCTGGACAAGCTCGCGGCCGATCTCGGCCGTGACGGGCGCGCCGACCTGTGCCTCGCCTACCTGTTCTCGCTGCCGTGGGTGACCTCGCTGGTGATCGGCGCCGAGACCGAGGAGCAGTTGTGCGCCAACGCCGCGCTGGTCGACCGCGAGCCGCTCACCGACGGCCAGCGCGAGCTGGTGCTCGCCGCCCTGCCCGAGATGCCGGTGGACCTGCTCGACCCGAGCCGGTGGTCGAAATGATCACGCCGAACGATCTCTTCGGCCTGGACGGCAGGGTCGCGGTCGTGACCGGCGCGACCGGACGGCTCGGCCGGGTGATGGCCGAGGCCCTCGCCGGGGCCGGCGCGACCGTCTGGTTGGTGGGCCGCGACCAGGGCAAACTTGACGCCTTGGCGGCGACGCTTCCGAAGGCGGAAAAAGCCCGCTGCGACGTGACGGTCGACGAGGAAGTCGCCGCGCTGGGAACGAGAATCCGCGACGAGAGCGGTCGCCTCGACGTGCTCGTGCACAACGCGCATGTCGGCAAGGCCGGCTCGCTGCGCACCGCGAAGCCGTCCGATTATCTTCAGGCCGCCGACCTGGCGCTGTCCGCTTTCCAGCGGCTGCTCGACGCGACTCGTGACCTGCTGGTCGCCGCGGCCGCCGACAGCTCCCCGTCGGTGATCGCGGTCGCCTCGATGTACGGGCTGGTCAGCCCCAAGGCGCACCTCTACGACACGCCGGAGGGCGGCAACCCGCCGTTCTACGGCGCGGTCAAGGCCGGCCTGATCCAGCTGGCCCGCTACGCCGCGGCCGAGATGGGCCCGGCCGGCGTGCGGGTGAACTGCCTGACCCCGGGCGCGTTCCCGGGCGGTGGCGGCGATCCCGCCCTGATCGCCCGGCTCGGTCAGCAGACGCCGCTCGGCCGGGTCGGTGACCCCGCCGAGATCGCGACCTCGGTGCTGTACCTCGCTTCGCCGCGCACCAGCTACGTCACCGGTGCGAACGTGGTGGTGGACGGCGGCTGGACGGCCTGGTGAGCTTGCGTTAGGCGACCGCCGTCACCTTGCAGGTCATCGACGCGTCGGCGTTCGTGGTCAGGAGCGTGCTCTGCTCGACGTTCTCGGTGTCGCCGCCGCCGATGTCGCGCACCAGCGCCGTATCGGTGTCCAGCAGCTTGCCGGCGCCGTCGTGGTACTCGATGCGGACCGTCGCGGTCTGGGTGTCCGAGCTGCGGTTGTGCACCTCGAGGCCGACGGTCGCGACGCTGCCGCTGGCGCTGCACTTGGTCACCTTGGCGTCGAAGCCACTCCCCGAGGAGCGGCCGAACAGGTAATACGCGCCGAAGCCGAGAACCAGCACCACGACGCCGATGAGCACCGCGTACGTCGCGGAGAAACCCGAGTGCTGGGGCGGCGGCGGGATCTCACGCGGCGGCGGGGTCTGCTGCCAGTCCGAAGGGGACGGCGCCGGCTCCCAGTTGGGCCGCACGGGAAGCTGCGGCGGCGTGACCGGCTGAATCTGCGGCTGCCAGCCCGGCTGCTGCGCCCAGGAAGGCTGCTGCGGCTGTTGTTGCTGCGGCGGTGTCCAGGCGGGCGGCTGCCCGCCCGCATGCCGGGGCCCCTGCTCACCGGCAGGTGGCCAACGGTCGGGTGAGGGAGGATATCCCTGCGGGGGATTCGCGTAAGACATCGAGCGTCCTTGCACGATGGTGTGGGGGCGCTCACAGCGTGGTCTGAAATTTGATCGACGTCGAGAGTCCGACCAGAGACTCGGATGATCGTCAAGGGAAACTGGATGATCGGATGAATTCACCCTGCGTAACAAAGGTGAGCGTCACTTTCTCGAAGGCATAGCTCAGACCTTTCTGTTTCGTAAAACCCGAAAAATGCTACTTTCGGGTGGTATCTCTGGAGCAAGTCTTCGGAGGTGACGCATGCAAGCTCCCCTGCCCGACAACGAAACCGACCGTCTGGCCGCTCTTTACGCGCTCGACATCCTCGACAGCGCGCCGGAGCAGGACTTCGACGACATCGTTGCCCTCGCCGCGAACGTGTGCGGCACCCCGGTAGCCCTGGTCACCCTGGTCGACACCGACCGTCAGTGGTTCAAGGCACGGGTCGGCACCGACCTCACCGAGACGTCTCGCGACCTCTCCTTCTGCGCGCACGCGATCCTCGGCCGCGACCTGCTCGTGGTCCCCGACGCGGCGAAGGACGCCCGATTCTCCGACAACCCTTCGGTGGACATGGAGGGCGGCATCAGGTTCTACGCCGGCGCGCCGTTGATAACCACCGACGGGTACGCGCTCGGCACGCTCTGCGTGATGGACAAGAACCCGCGCAAGCTCGACGTCGAGCAGCAGCAGGCGTTGCGCGCGCTGGCCCGCCAGGTCACCTCCCAGATGGAGCTGCGCCGGCACGCGATCGCGCTGGCCAACACCACGGCCCGGCTGCAGGAGCTGGAACGGCGCAAGGACGACCTCGCCGGCCTGGTCGGCGGCGAGCTGCGGGCGCCGCTGCGGCTGATCTCGTCCTATCTCGACAAGCTGGGCAGCACCGGCTTCCAGGACGCCGAGATGGCCGAGCTGGTGGGGCGGGCGACGGCCGGGCACATCCGCGGCTTCCTCGACCTGCTGCAGCACCTGACCACGATGGCCGAGGCCGGGTTCGGCAGCGAGAGCCTGCACATGCGGCAGATCGACCTGACCCGGATCACCCAGCGGGCGGTGGAGTCGGTGCGGCCGATCGCGGCGACCAAGCAGATCTGGATCCTCAATCAGGCCGGCGGGCCGGCGCTGCCGATCATCGCCGATCCCGTACGCCTCGAGCAGGTGCTCACCCATCTGCTGTTCGCGGCCGTGAAGTACACGCCGTCCGGCGGCCGGGTACGAGTCGGCACCGAGATCGAGTCGGGCCCGACCGTGCGCCTCGACGACATGGACATGCCCGGCGGCATGCGGCCCGACCTGTTCCCGCACCTCTACTACGGCGCGATCGCCAACCCGTCGGAGATCCCCGGCCCGGACCGCGGCCTCGCGGTGGCCAAGAAGATCCTCGACGCGCACCACGCCACGGTGGCGCTCTCCGACCGGCCGGGCGACGGCACCTCGCTGCACGTCGTCTTCCCGTTCGCCCAGGCGACGACGGCCGATCGGATCGCCGATCTCGTCGCGGCCTGACAGATGCCCGCACCCGCCCGGCTGCAGTTCGGGCGGGTGCGGGCGATCTCACCCGGTATAGACCGGGCCGGTGCCGCCACCCGGGGGCGAGCCGGCTGACGGAAGATCCTCGGGGTCGGGCCGGCTCTGCATAGGCGGCCGGGCCACGGCCCGTCCCGACGCGGGATGCGAGGGTACTTTGGCCTGGTCCAGAGTGGACGGCCAGGTGTCCACCACCGGCGCCACCACCTGTTGCGGCAGCTCGGGCAGCGTGGTCCGCGGCGTCAGCCCGGCCCGGTGCAGCTTGTGCCAGCGCAGCCGTCCGCCGGTCAGCGCGGTCGTCGCCGACTGCATCAGCACCAGGTACATCAGCTGCCGGTAGGCGAACTGCTGGAGCGGCAGCCGCCACAGCGGGCGCATCGACTCCCGGTCGAAGCGGAACGCCACCGCGGCCGTGAACAACTGCAGGGCGAGCATGCCCAGCCAGGCCGTCAGCGTCTCGTTCAGCTCCCAGAACACCAGGCCGTAGACGAGCATGACGTCGACGACCGGGGCGAGCATCGGCAGCGCCACCCCGAACAGCGCCAGGAACGGCAGCCCCACCCGGCCGAACCGGCCCGACGGGCCCTTGTCGAACAGCGCCCGGCGGTGCTTCCACATCGCCTGCATGGTGCCGTAGCTCCACCGGTAGCGCTGGCGGTACAGCTGCTCAAGGGTGGCCGGCGCCTCGGTCCAGGCCTTCGCGCGCTCCTCGTACACGACCCGCCAGCCGGCCCGGCACAGCGCCATCGTGACGTCGGTGTCCTCGGCCAGGGTCTCGTCGCTGATCCCGCCGACCGCGGCGAGGGCCTCGCGGCGGAACCCGCCGATCGCGCCCGGCACCGTCGGCATGCAGTCGAGCACCTCGTACAGGCGGCGGTCGAGGTTGAAGCCGATCACGTACTCGATGTGCTGCCAGGCGGCGACCATCTTCTCCCGGTTGCCGACCTTGACGTTGCCGGCGACCGCGCCCACGCCCGGGTCGGCGAACGCCTGCACCAGCATCCGGATCGAGTCCTTCTCGAAGACGGTGTCGCCGTCGACGGTGACGATCAGGTCGTGCTTGGCCAGGGCGATGCCGGTGTTCAGGGCGTTCGACTTGCCGCCGTTGGGCACGCGCACGACCCGCACGTTGGGCAGCGCCATCCGCTCGACCAGCGCGGCGGTGCCGTCGGTGGAGCCGTCGTCGACGACCACCACCTCGATCCCGCCCGGGTAGTCGCCGCCGGCCAGCGAGCGGACGGCCGCCTCGATGCCCTCCTTCTCGTTGTAGGCGGGCACGATCACCGACACCGGGTCGGTCACCTCGGGACCCCAGCTCCAGCCGGGCTTGCGGCGCTGCCGGGCGTGGCGGGTGGCGAGGAGCAACAACAACCCCGTACGCCCGATGGTGAGCAACCCGACGACCAGGAACAGCCCGGCGATCACCCACAGCAGCCCGTCCGCCGCGCGGACCGTGCCGATCACCGCGGCCCCGCGCCATTCGTCGCTCCGCGGCGCGGCCGGGTTCTCGGCCAGCGCCGGCACGGGCGTGGCGCCCTTGGCCTTGTTGCGCTGGGCGATGCTCTGGTTGAGACCCTCGGTGACGGTGGTGAAGCGGTAGCCGCGGGCCTTCATCCTCGGGATGAACTCGCGCAGCGCCTGGACGGTCTGCGAGCGGTCCCCGCCGGCGTCGTGGAACAGGATGACCGCGGACGTGTCACCGGGCGGGGTGGCGTTGCGGACGATCTGGCGCACGCCGGGCCGCTGCCAGTCCTCGCTGTCCATGTCGTTGACGACGACCAGCAGGCCCCGCTTGCCGGCCTCCTTGACCAGCTCCCAGTTCACGTCGTCGATGGCGTTGGCCTTCGACGAGTACGGGAATCGGGCCAGGTTGGTGTGCACGCCGGTGGCGCGGGCGATCGCCACCTGGGTCTGCGACAGCTCGAGGGTGCGCCGCCACGGCGCGATCCGCTGCATGTTCGGGTGGGTGAAGGTGTGCAGGCCGAGCTCGTTGCCGCCGCCGGTGATGCGGCGGGTGAGCTCGGGGTTGCGCGCCACCTCGGAGCCGATCACGAAGAACGTGCCGTGCGCGTCGTTCTCCCGGAGCACGTCGAGGATCTGCGGCGTCCACGTCGGGTCGGGACCGTCGTCGAAGGTGAGCGCGATGGTGTGGTCCGGCATCCGGCTGCTGCTCTCCTGGCCGCCGGTGGTGTTGATGACCGGGCCCCCGCCGCGGATCGCGAGCGGGACGCCGTCCTGGTCGCCGACCTCGGTCTCGGCGTGGTCGCTGGTGAACTCGGCGTTGATGTACGCCTGGACGACCAGGACGCCGACGAAGACGGCGAGCAGGAGGGTGGCCAGCGCGACGCGGGGTTTGGGGAGGAGGCGGCGGCGTACCGGGCCGCGTGCCTTGCCCCGGGTGCGGGTGATCACGCCGCGGCCACGGAGGGGGCCGGCTCGGGTGACGGCGCGGGCTGGGCGGTCTTGGTGGTCTCGCCGGACGAATCCCCGGCGTCGGCGCTCGAGCCCGACGACCCGGAGCCGGACGACCCGGAGCCGGACGACCCGGAGCCGGACGACCCGGAGCCGGACGACCCGGACCCGCCGCCCGTGCCGCCGGTGCTCGAGCCGCTTCCGCCGCCCGTGCCGCCGGTGCCGCCGCCCACACCGCCTGAAGAGCCGGTGCCGCCGCCGGTGCCGCCCGTGGAGCCGCTCCCGCCGCCGGTGCCACCCGTGGAGCCGCTCCCGCCGCCGGTGCCACCCGTGGAGCCGGTGCCGCCGCCTGTGGTGCCGGTGCCGCCGCCCGTGCCACCGGCCGGCGGGACGGGCGGCGGGATCGTTGCCGGGGTCGTCGGCTGGGTGATCGGGGGAGTCGTCGCCGGTGTCGTCGTGGTCGACTCGACCGGGTGGCTGGTCGTGGTGGCCGGCTTGGGCGTCGTGCCCGTCGTCGTGGCCGGCTTGCGGCTCGCGCTCGTCGTCTTCGCCGGTTTCGACGTGATCTTGGTGGACTCCAGGCGCGGCGCCACGGTGCTCGCCCCGCCGGTGCGGCGCGGCAGCGCGTCGGTGACGAACACCGGCGTCGCCGGGTGGCTCGGTGTCGGCGCCGGGGTCGGGCTGGGCCGGGCCGGCGTCTTGGCGTCGTCGTCGGTGCCGGTCTCGAGCCCGGGCAGCGGCAGCACGGCGCTGGAGCTCACCGGGCCGCCGGCCAGGCTGACGCTGATCAGGCCGCCGTAGAGCATGACCAGGCCGCCGAAGCCGTACGCGAGCCGGCGCAGCAGCCGGCTGCGACGGCCGGTGGTGTCCACGAACACCGGCGCCGGCAGCGCCGCCGGAATCACCACCTCGGTGTCGGGGATGTCGCGCTCGACGAATTGCGGGTTATCTGGCTCCTGCGAAGTCACGCGGCGAGCTTAAAAACATCTATCGCGATCTTGGAGGCCCTCACTCCACCGGGTGACCGATGATCGACGCGGCTAATTCATCCGAAATGATGAGTGTGGACGTTTGACCAGATGGGCCTCGGTGTGTGCCGCTTCGTAATGATCGCTTCTGAGCAGGCGCACAAGAGAATGCCCTCGGAGGTTACGCCATTTCTCCGAATCATTTCCTGTCGCATCAACGACACTTTCCGCGCCATTTTCGTGAGAGCAATTCATGGAGCGATTGGTCGGCCTTATGGGCATACAACCGGTATGTCCGATGTGGCGGCGAGGCTTGATCGAAATTTGAAAGTTCGGCAGGCGACCCGTTGTGCCCGACATCGGAGGTCGTTAAGCTTCATCTTGCGCGCCCCTATCGCCCGCTTCCCCCGTGGCAGGCGATCGGGGCGCGCCCTTACGTTAAGGGCCTTCTCACTGCCCTAGCTCCTTCAAATCCACCGGCTGCCGAGCCACATGCGTGACGACCAGCTCTCGTACGAGATGAGTTGTCCCACGAATATCGGGTGGAAGTAGGCGAAGCAGAGCGCCACCAGCACCACGTAGGCGCCGGCCACCACCGTCCCGATCAGCTGCCGGTCGGTTCTGCCCTTGCCGGAGACGATCCCGGTGGCCGGTGTCATGATCGCGCCGAGCACATAGACGACGGCGAGGATGAGGAACGGCAGCGCGGGCATGACGTAGAACGAGAACATCGTCCGCCCGTCCTTCACCGCGTAGTAGAACCACGGCAGGATGCCGCCCAGCACCGGCACGAGGATCGCCCAGGCCCGCCAGTCGCGCCGGGCGATGCCGAACCAGATCAGCGCCGCCAGGGCGGGCAGGAACGACCACCACAGGATCGGCGTGCCGAGCAGGATGATCTCGCGGGCGCAGCTGGGCGCGCCGCAGTTGCCGGTGTTGTTCCAGTAGAAGGCGACCGGCCGGCCGAGCAGCATCCACTGCCACGGCCAGGACTGGTAGACGTGCCGCTCGGTGAGGCCGCTGTGGAAGTTGAACGCCTCGACGTGGTAGTGCCACAGGTTGCGCAGCGCCCCGATGACCGGCGGCTCGCTGAGCCCGTTGGCCTCGCGGTAGTGCCGGAAGTAGCCGGTGTTCGTGACGAACCAGCCGGTCCAGGTCGAGAGGTATGTGAACAGGGCGACCCACACGGTCACGATGCCCCAGCCGATGTCGCCGAAGATGCCCGCCACGATCGGCTGCCGGATGCCCGCCGAGCGGCGTGCCTGCCAGCGCCAGGCGAGGATCAGCACGCCGAAGAACGGCAGGAAGAACAGCGCGCTCCATTTCACGCCGCAGGCCATCCCGAACAGCACACCCGCGACGAGCAGCCACCACGGCACGATCCGCGGTATCGAGGCGGTCTTGCTCGGGTCGTACCCGTCCTCCAGCGCCCGCAGCAGCCGGCGGCGGTAGTGGTCGCGGTCGAGCACGATGGCGGCGAAGCTGGCCAGCACGAACAGGCCGATGAAGATGTCGAGCAGCGACGTGCGCGAGAGCACCAGCTGGAAGCCGTCGAGCGCCATGAGCAGGCCGGCCGCGCCGGCCAGCAGCACCGAGTGGAACAGCCGGTAGGCGACCCGGATCAGGATGAGGATCATCAGGGTGCCGGCGACCGCGGCCGGGAAGCGCCAGCCCAGCTCCTTGTTGCCGAAGATCAGCTCGCCGAGCGCGATCAGCCACTTGCCCAGCGGCGGGTGCACGACGTACGCGGGGCCGTTGGTCTTCTCGTCCCACTCGACACCGTGGTGGATCATGTCCCACGCGTCGGTCGGGTAGTAGACCTCGTCGAAGATGTAACCCTTGGGCTGGCCCAGGTTTTGGAACCTGAGGATCGCCCCGATCACCACGACGAGGAGCGTCACCGCCCACGAGTGCGGATTGAGCCAGTTGTCGAGGGTGGCCAGGCGGCGGCGGACGACCTCGGGCACGCCGCGTACGCCATGGGGCTCCGCGGCCGCGGGCGGCTCCGGAGTGAGTTCTGTCTCAGCTGTCGCCGTGGTCACCCCGCGATCCTAGGGCCTACTCCTGGGAAGCGATGTATGTGATGCACTTCCGTCGTGACTGCGAAAGAGAACGGCTCGGGACGGGTGGTGCTGGCCGGGGCGCCGCTGGGCAACGTCGGCGACGCGTCGGCCCGGCTGCGCGAAGTGCTGGCCTCGGCGGACGTGGTGGCGGCCGAGGACACCCGCCGGCTGGCGCGGCTGGCGCGCGATCTGGGCGTCACGGTGACCGGCCGGGTGGTGTCCTATTTCGAGGGCAACGACGAGCGGCGTACGCCCGAGCTGGTCGAGGCCCTCGAGCGGGGCGCGACGGTCGCGGTGGTCACCGACGGCGGCATGCCGAGCGTCTCCGACCCCGGTTACCGCCTGGTCCGAGCCGCGCTGGACGCCGGTTTCCCGGTCACCGCGGCACCCGGCCCGAGCGCGGTCACCACCGCCCTGGCGCTGTCGGGGCTGCCCAGCGACCGGTTCGTCTTCGAGGGCTTCCTCCCGCGTACCGGATCGCATCGCCGCTCGCGCCTGCGCGAGCTCGCCGCCGAGCCCCGCACGCTGGTGTTTTTCGAGGCGCCGCACCGGATCGCGGGCGCCCTGGCCGACCTGGCGTCGGCGTTCGGCGAGGACCGGGCGGCCGCGGTGTGCCGGGAGCTGACCAAGACCTACGAGGAGATCCGCCGGGGCACGCTCGCCGAGCTGGCGCGATGGGCCGCCGAGGGCGAGCCGCGCGGCGAGATCACGCTGGTGGTGGCGGGCGCGCCGGCCGGTCCGCCGCCGCGACCGAGCGACGAGGAACTGCGCGCGGCGGTCGCCGAGCGGGAGGCGGCGGGCGCGTCGCGCCGTGATGCCATCCAGGCGGTGGCCGACGACTTCGGCCTCAAGAAGCGCGAGGTCTACAGCCTCGTGCACGGTTCTCAATAGGCGCCGATCAAAAATCCGAGCAGCAGGAGTACGGGTCCGGCCAGGCTGGCCAGGATCGCGCCGCGTCTCGCGCGCCGGGTCTCGAGCCGGCGCGCCCCGGTGACGCCCGCTATCGCGTAGCCGCAGAACAGCACCAGGATGAAGCCGAGCAGCCAGCGCATCTGCAGCAGCGGGCTGGTGTTGCCGAGGTAGGCGCGCGGGCTGTCCGGGCTGACCATCCGGGCCGGCGTGATCGTGCCGGGCACGCGGTGGCCGGGTCCGACGCCGAGCAGGGTGACCTGGGCGATCGTGTACCGGCCGTCGGCGGCGGTGAACCGGCCGGCGCAATGCTGGGTGACGCCGGAGCTGGTGCAAGCGCTCACGGTCGCGTAACCACGGTCGCCGTGCCCCATGGCCAGCCAGAACGGCTCGGCGCTGACCCAGGCGAAGAACGCGGCGAGCAGGCCCAGCGCGACCAGCGAGGCGGAGGCGGCGACCGGGGTCTTCGGGGCGGCCCGGCGGGTGCCGCGGCGCCCGGCGGCGTGCGCGGGCCGGTCGTCCGGAAGCGGCTCGAGGACCTGCTCGGGGTCGGTGTGCCAGAACGGGGAGTTCTCGAGGCGCTCCAGCCGGGCGTCGGTCTGCGGGTCGCCGGTGGCGCGCGGCAGCGGCTCGGTGGGGTGGGAGCGGCGGGTCTGCCGGATCGGGCCGCGCTCGATCGGCGCGGGCGACTCCAGCGGCACGGTGGGGCGGTTGCGGGTGCTGGGCTCGGGCAGGACCATCACGTCCGGCTCGGGCGCCTGCTCCTCGGCGATCGCCTTTTCCGCGGTCTCGCCCTCGATGACCTTGTGCTCGGAGGTGGTCTCGACGGCCCAGGCCGGCTTCGTCGCCTCCGCCGCGGGCGTCTCCGGAGCCGCGGGCGTCTCGGCCAGGGGCGTTCCGTGTGCCGCGGGCGTTTCGAGTGCCGCGGGCGTTTCGAGTGCCGCGGGCGTTCCGTGTGCCGCGGGCTTCTCCATCGCTGTGGGCAGGTCTGGCGCGGGGGTGGGCTGGTCGGCGGCGACCGTGGCGGCCGTGCGGCGGGCGCGGTGGCCGGCCGGCGGGCGCAGCGGGTCGTACCGGTGGGCGTCCACCTGGTCGTGGTGACGCTCCACCGGCGCCGTCTCGGCCAGCTGCGCGGCCGTGTCGCGGACCCCGGCCTCGTGCGCCCCGGCGGCCTCGCCGGTGCGCGCGGGCCCGGCCTCCGCCGGCGGCAGCAGGGTCCCGGTGCCGCCCGGGGCGACCTCCGCCTGGTGCTGCGGCGTGCGCCGGCGCGCGTGCCGGGACCGTCCGGTGGGCGGGTCGGTGGGGGCGCGGTCGGTCTCGCCGCGCCACCAGCCCGGGTCCGGGTCGGAGAACGACCACGGGTTGCCCTCGTTGGGGGGCTTCTCCCCAGGTTGCGGCGTCTCTCCGATCACGGCTCCATTGGACTACGCGACCCGCCGGTGATCACGCACTATTGGGGCGTGTCGTCATAAATGGGCATCTCGCCGTGGGCAGAACCAATCCGTTCGCGGGCCGCGTCCACCGCTCATTACTCTTAGGAACCATGAGTCACGTTCTCGCCGCGGTTGCCTGGCCCTATGCCAACGGCCCGCGCCACATCGGTCATGTTTCCGGCTTCGGGGTGCCGTCCGACGTCTTCAGCCGGTACATGCGGATGTCCGGCCACGACGTGCTCATGGTCTCGGGCACCGACGAGCACGGCACGCCGATCCAGGTGCAGGCGGACGCCGACGGCGTGACCCCGCGCGAGCTGGCCGACCGGTACAACCGCGTGATCGTCGAGGACCTGCACGGCCTCGGCCTGACCTACGACCTGTTCACGCGTACGACGACTCGCAACCACTACGCGGTGGTGCAGGAGCTGTTCGCCGTCCTGTTCAAGAACGGGTACATCGTCCGGCGCACGACGCTGGGCGCGATCTCGCCGTCGACCGGGCGCACCCTGCCCGACCGGTACATCGAGGGCACCTGCCCGATCTGCGGCTACGAGAGCGCCCGCGGCGACCAGTGCGACAACTGCGGCAACCAGCTCGACCCCGAGCAGCTGATCAACCCGCGCTCCAAGATCAACGGGGAGACCCCCGAGTTCGTCGAGACCGAGCACTTCTTCCTCGACCTGCCGGCGTTCGCCCAGGCCATCGGCCATTGGCTCGACCAGCGGGAAAATTGGCGCCCCAACGTGCTGAAGTTTTCCCGCAACCTGCTCGACGACCTGCAGCCCCGGGCGATCACCCGTGACCTCGAGTGGGGCGTGCCCATTCCGCTCGACGACTGGCGTGACCGTTCCGACAAGCGCATCTACGTCTGGTTCGACGCCGTGATCGGCTACTTGTCGGCCTCGATCGAGTGGGCCCGCCGCTCCGGCGACCCCGAGGCGTGGCGGCAGTGGTGGTCGGCCGACGGGCTGGGCAAGGACGCGCAGGCGTACTACTTCATGGGCAAGGACAACATCGTCTTCCACTCGGTGATCTGGCCGGCGCTGCTGCTGGGTTACTCGGGCGAGGGCGACAAGGGCGGCGAGCCGGGCGAGCTCGGCCGGCTCAACCTGCCGACCGAGGTCGTCTCGAGTGAATACCTGACGATGGAGGGCAAGAAGTTCTCCTCGTCCCGCCGGGTCGTCATCTACGTGCGCGACTTCCTGGAGCGCTACGACGCCGACGCCCTGCGGTACTTCATCGCCGCGGCCGGTCCCGAGTCCACCGACACCGACTTCACCTGGGCCGAGTTCGTCCGCCGCAACAACGACGAGCTGGTCGCGGGCTGGGGCAACCTGGTCAACCGCTCGATCTCGCTGGCGGCGAAGAACTTCGGCGCGATCCCCACGCCGGGCCCGCTCACCTCCGAAGACGAAGCGCTGCTCGCCGCCGCCAAGGCCGGCTTCGCCACGGTCGGCGAGCTGATCGGCAAGCACCGCCAGAAGGCGGCGATCGGCGAGGCGATGCGGGTGGTCGCCGAGGCCAACAAGTACCTGTCCGACCAGGCCCCGTGGAAGCTCAAGTCCGAGGAGGACAAGCCTCGCCAGGCCACCATCCTGCACGTCGCGCTGCAGGCGGTCAGCGACGCGAACACGTTGCTGACCCCGTTCCTGCCGCACGCCGCGCAGAAGGTGTTCGAGCTGCTCGGCGGCGAGGGCGTGCACGCGCCGATGCCGCGGATCGAGCAGGTCGACGACCTGGACGGCGGCCCGTCGTACCCGGTGCTGACCGGCGACTACACCGTGGGCGCCAAGTGGGAGTCGGTCCCGCTGGTCGCCGGCACCCCGCTGGCCCCGCCGAAACCGGTCTTCCGCAAGCTCGAGCCGTCCGTTGTGGACGAGGAACTGGCCCGCCTCGAGAGCTGACCTATCTCCATTGATCATCACCGTGGCGATCGTGTAGCTTCCTCCGCACACGGGGGAACACCAGCGTTACATCGGTACGGGCGCGTTCTGACGCGCCCGTGTACCGTCATGTCCCCTTCGTGAGGTTTCCAATCCCCTCGAAGGAGTCTTCTTGAAGACCCGTCTCCATCGTCCGCTCCTGGCCGCCGTCATCGCCGGCGCCGTGCTCGCGGGCGGCGCGGTCTACACCAACCCGGCGTTCGGCGCCCCGTCGACGGCCACCTCCGCGGCGGCCGCCGACGAGACCACCGAGCCCACGATCGACCCGACCACCATCAACCCGACCTCGGAGCCGCCGGTCACGACGGACCCGACGACCGACCCCACCACGGACCCGACGACGCCGCCGGCCACCGATCCGACGACGGACCCGACGACGACGCCGACCACGGACCCGACCACCGTCAACCCGACCTCGGAGCCGCCGGCTACGGACCCGACGACGGACCCCACGACGGGCCCGACGGATCCGACCACCGATCCGACGACCCAGCCCACCACTACGCCGCCGACCACCCCGCCCGACACGACCAAGCCGACCGGCTCGTTCCGGCTGAGCCTGTACTCGCTGTGGGTGGGGCAGCGCACCACGCTGCAGCTGGGCCCGGTCGGCGACGACCACGGCGCGGCCGGGGTCAAGCGCGTGATCAACTGGGGCGACGGCACCACGACCACGCTGCCGGTGACCTGGACCGCGATGGGCAAGCAGTACACCCGGGCGGGCCGTTTCCCGGTCACGCTGACGCTGACCGACGCGGCCGGCAACCAGACCGTCATCGCCACGGCGGTCACGGTGACCGTGCCGGGCAAGTTCAAGCTCAACAAGAGCTCGGTGTGGCACGGCGAGCGCTTCACGGTCGGCATCTCGTCGGTCCCGGCCGGCACCACCCGGATCGTGCTGTACAGCGGCGACGGCTACTACGCCGTCCTGTCCGGCCGGAACCAGACGGTGACCGAGTACTACTACCACCGGTACAAGGACGCCCTGATGCCGGCCGGCCCGGTCACCCTGACCGCGGTCTTCACCAACAAGTACGGCAACACGACGCCGATCTTCGCCGGCCGGGTCACCATCAAGCGTGACGTGTGGTCGCCGAAGGTGACGATCACCAAGCCGTCGAAGAGCAACCGCGCCTCGTCGTGGAAGACCATCCGGGGCACGGCGGCCGACAAGGGCTCCGGCATCCCGGACGTGCTCGTCGTCGTGCTGCGGCAGTCGGGCAGCAAGTTCAACTGCTACACGCCCAAGAAGACGTGGGTGCGCATCTACCCGAGCAGCAACCTGGCGAAGTGCTTCAACTACGCCCGGGTGTCGAAGGGCAAGTGGTCGCTCGCGGTCAAGGGCCAGAAGCGCAACACCAAGCTGGACGTCATCGCCCTCGGCTCCGACTGGGCGGACCGCACCAGCAACACCGCCGAGCGGGTCACGAAGCTCACCCGCTCCTGACACAGCGCGGCCGGCGCCGGCCTTCCAGCCGCCGCCGGCCGCGTCTCCTAAAGCACGTACGGGATGTCGGCGATGTGGTGGTCCATCAGCTCGCCGACCGGGGCCCAGGTCTCGTAGACGCCGCGCTCGTAGCAGCGGGCGCCGGTCGCGTTGAGCGTCTCGGCGTCCGGGCGGACCAGGCGCAGGCGGGCCCAGCTGTCGTCACGCTGCAGGACCCAGCACGGCGTGTTGCGCCACAGGGCCTGCTCGGCGCGGCGGCTCAGCGTGCTCACCGAGTACCGGGCCGCGCGGGTCAGCGCCCGCACCCGGAACTCCTCGGGCGGGTCCGCGACCGCCTCGTACTCCTTGTCCTTTATCCGGCCGACCAGCTTGGCGGAACCGGGTGTCGTGCAGGGCACGTACTCCCGGTCGGGGCTGACACCCGGCAGGTTGTCCAGCAGCGGGCGCCAGCGGGGCCCGGCCAGCCGCAGCCACCCGTGCTGCTCCGGCTGGTACGTGTACAGCAGGATCTCCTCGCCACCCGGCACGTACGCGACGATCTGCGCGTTCGCCGGGATCGGCAGGTCCGCGAAGCCCGCGGTGATGTACTCCGGGATGAGGTCGTCGGTGCTCGGGCTGAAGCCGGTGCCCAGCACCATGGCGCCGACCCGGGAGTGCGCGGGCAGCAGCGCGAGGCCCGGCTGCGCGGGACCGGCGGGCACCTCGTAGTCCAGCGGGTCCACGGCGCGCCAGCGCAGCGCGTACGCGACTTCGGCGCCGTCGGCCGCGCCGTCCGTGCCGAGCAGGGTGAGATCCCGCGGCTCGTGCAGGTGCGCGATGTCGCAGGAGCGGTAGCAGAAGCCGTACGGAAGCCAGCCGCCCAAATGCCCGGCGACCTGTGCGGGGGAGAGGACCTTGGTCATCCGGGTGCCGCGGCGGATCGCCGCGGTCGCGCGGATCCGGCGCAGCATCACGTCGTCGCGATACGCCGCGGACTGACTCATCCGCTGAACCTGGGTCCAGGTGAGATCACGGCGCAGGGGCGCCGACAGGGGCGGCTCGAGTGGATCAGCGCCGACCGCGCTGTCCTCGCCGGTCAAGGTCACGCGCCGCAAGCTAAGCGACAACAGTGGATATCAGGTGAACAAACGGTTGCCACCAGGCGTAAGTGCAGAATGTCTCACATGCCTTCGACACCGTCCCGGTCGCGCCAGGACAAAGAAGCTCGCCGGCGGGGGCAGTTCCCCGCCGCGCCCGAGCCGCTGTCCGTTCCCGTCTTCGACAGCCACACCCACCTGGACCTCACGATCCAGGAGGCCGGGGTGCCCGGCGAAGGCCCCGGCGACCCCGTCGAGGCGCTGATCGACGCCGCCGCCAAGACCGGTATCGATCGGCTCGTTCAGGTCGGTGTGGACGTGCCGTCGTCGCGCTGGAGCGCCGACCTGGCGGCCCGCCACGAGTCCGTTCTCGCGGCTGTCGCCATTCACCCGAACGAGGCGCCGCTCCTGTCCGATCTTGACGCCGCGCTCCGCGACATCGAGGCGCTGGCGGCCCAGCCGCGGGTGCGCGGCATCGGGGAGACCGGTCTCGACACGTTCCGCACCGGCGAGGACGGCCGGCACGCGCAGGAGGAGAGTTTCCGGGCGCACATCGCGATCGCGAAGCGATACGGCAAGGCGTTGATCATCCACGACCGGGACGCGCACCGCGACGTGCTGCGGGTGCTCGACGAGGAGGGCGCGCCCGACACGGTGGTGATGCACTGCTTCTCCGGCGACCCCGATTTCGCCGCCGAATGCGTGCTGCGCGGCTTCCACCTCAGCTTCGCCGGGACGGTCACCTTCGCCAGCGCGGGCGCGCTGCGCGCGGCGGCCGAGATCACCCCGGCCGGGCAGATCATGGTGGAGACCGACGCGCCGTACCTGACGCCGGTGCCGTACCGCGGCCGGCCGAACGCCTCGTACCTGATCCCGCTGACCGTGCGCGCCCTGGCGGAGACCCGCGGCGAGGGCGTCGACGAGCTGTGCGCGGCGATCTCGGCCAACGGCGAGCGCGTCTTCGGTCCCTGGCGCTAGGCCCTGTTTCGTGACCCGGCCATGTGCGAGGCGCGGTCCAGGGGTCGGCTGGCGTCGCCCGCAGGGCGGTCGCATCCCGGTGTTGGATGTGGCCGTTCTGCGGGCGACGTCAGGCGGCGCCTGAGCCACGCCGCAGCCCTGGTCGGGTTACGAAACAGGGCCTAATCCTCGAGCACCCAGGCGGCCACCCCGAGCGTCTCGCCGATGCGGCGCACCGCGTCGGCGAACGTCCTCGGCGCCGCGTTCAGCGGGCCGCGCGACACGAACCGGACCGCCCACCCGTTGCCCTCGGCCACGTTGAAGACGCGGTGCACCACCCGGCTGCCGCGGGCATCGGGCTCCACCGAGGTGACCCCGCGGTACCACCACTCGCCCTGCAGAGCCACCTCACGCCGTACGCGATCGACCGTCACCGTCATCCGGCTGCCGTCCTTGACCACCTCGAAGCTGTCGCCCTGGTCGGTCCCGGCCACCTCGCCGCCGGTCGCCAGCGGCGACAGGCCGCCCGGCCGCACGTCCAGCAGCACCTCGGCGACGCGTTCGGGCGGCGCCTCCACCACGGCGTGCAGCGCCAGCAACTCGGTCATTCCTGCTTTCTACCCCGTCGCGTCCAGCCCGGCCCGCCCCCGGCCGTAGGCTCTGACCTCATGGCTGACGCACTTCTCGGCCCGGCGGAGATCCGGGAGCTCGCGGCGCGCCTCGGCGTCGCCCCGACCAAGAAGCTCGGCCAGAACTTCCTGCACGACCCCAACACGATCCGCCGCATCGTGGCCGCCGCCGGCCTGCGCGACGACGACGTCGCCCTCGAGGTCGGCCCCGGCCTCGGCTCGCTCACCCTGGGCCTGGTCACGGCCGTCCGCCACGTGCACGCCGTCGAGATCGACCCGAAGCTCGCCGCCGCGCTGCCGTCCACGGTCACGGCCGCGAATCTCACCGTGCACCCCGCCGACGCGATGCGGGTGACGGCCGCCGACTTCGACCCCCGGCCCACGATGCTGGTCGCCAACCTGCCCTACAACGTCGCGGTGCCGGTCGTGCTCCACTTGCTGGCCGGGTTCCCCACGCTTCGCGGGGGTTTGGTGATGGTGCAGAAAGAGGTCGCGGACCGGCTCACCGCCGGTCCCGGGTCCAAGGTGTACGGCGTGCCGTCGGTGAAACTGGCCTGGTACGCCGAGGCGCGCCCGGCCGGCAAGGTCCCGCCGGCCGTGTTCTGGCCGGTGCCCAACGTGGATTCCGGACTGGTGGCGTTCACCCGCCGCACCCCGCCGAGGGGTGACATCGATCGCGCTGACGTCTTCGCGGTCGTCGACGCCGCGTTCGCCCAGCGGCGCAAGACCCTGCGTGCCGCGCTGGCCGGCTGGGCCGGCGGCCCCGACAAGGCCGAGAAGGTGCTGGTGGCGGCCGGGATCAGCCCGCAGGCACGCGGCGAGTCCCTGACCGTCGGCCAGTTCTCCGACATAGCCGCCGCGGCAAAACTGTCAGGCGTCGGCGGTAAGCTCAGCGCGTCCGACGCACAGCCCGAGGAGGTGGACTCATGACCGCCGAGGCGAGTACGCGCGTCAGGTGGACGCCAGGCACTCGACGTCGTGATCGGCTGGAGAAACCCGCGGTCTATGCGGCGGCGGGCGTTCGGCATTTCTGGCGGATCGAGACGGAGCCGGTGCATGTGCACGCCTACGACCTGGTGGACGGCCGCTATGAGCCGGCCGGCGATTCGGATGAGGTGCTGCGCTTGAGCAAGCCGTTCGCCATCGAGGTTCCGATTCGGGAGATCGCTCCGTGACGGAGGCGTGGGGGCCGGACGACGACGAGCCGCGCCGGCACAGCGGGCCGGTGCGGGTGCGCGTGCCTGCGAAGATCAACCTGCATCTCGGGGTGGGGCCGCTGCGCCCCGATGGGTACCACGAGCTGAACACGATCTATCACGCGATCAGCCTCTTCGACGAGCTCACCGCGCGGCAGGGCGACACGCTCGCGCTGACCATGGAGGGCGAGGGCGCCGGGACGCTGGCGCTCGACGAGAGCAACCTGATCATCCGGGCCGCGCGGGCGCTCGCCGCGCGCTGCCGGGTGCCGGCCCACGCGCGGCTGCACCTGCGCAAGTCGATCCCGCTCGCGGCCGGGCTGGCCGGGGGCAGCGCCGACGCGGCGGCCACGCTCATCGCCTGCGACCTGCTGTGGGGCACCGGCATGTCGCGGGACGAGCTGGCCGAGGTGGGCGCCACGCTCGGGTCCGACGTGCCGTTCCTGCTGCACGGTGGCACCGCCCTCGGCACCGGCCACGGCGAAGCGGTCAGCCCGATCCTGGCCCGGCCCACCACCTGGCACTGGGTGGTCGCCCTCGCCGACGACGGCCTGTCCACCCCCGAGGTGTACGCGAAACTCGACGCCCTCCGGGAGAGCCCGTTCCCGCCCAAGGCCCTGGCCGGCGCCGACGAGCTGATGGGCGCCCTGCGCCAGCGCGACCCGGCCGTGCTCGGCGCCGCCCTCGGCAACGACCTGCAGCCGGCCGCCCTCGCCCTGCGCCCCGACCTCACCGCCGTGCTCGAGGCGGGCACCGAGGCCGGCGCCCTGGCCGCACTGGTCTCGGGTTCGGGCCCGACCTGCGTGTTCCTCGCCGCCGACGCCGCCCACGCCGAGCGGATGGCAGCTGCCCTCAACGACGCCGCCATCGGCCGCGAAGCCGTGACCGCCCGAGGCCCGATGCCGGGTGCCCGCATGGTCTGACCGCCCGCGCGCCCGGGTAACGTAGACGGCATCGTGGCCAACATCATTAATCTCGACCGGGTCAGCAAGGGTTATGGCGCAGCCGGTCAGCTGCTCACCGACGTGTCTTTGGGTTTGGACGACGATGCCCGACTCGGCATTGTCGGTCTCAACGGGGCCGGGAAGTCCACCCTGTTGCGGATGCTCGCCAAGAGCGAGGAACCCGACTCGGGGCGGGTGACTCACCGGCGCGACCTGAAGGTGGCCTCGCTGCCGCAGACGCTCACGCTGGCAGCCGAGGCCACCGTGCGGGACGTGGTACTGGGGACAGCGTGGCTCGAGCACGGCATGGGGGCCGAGCACGAGTGGGCGGGTGACGCGGGCGTTCGCGCGATCCTCGACGGGCTCGGGATGGGGCATCTGGGGCTGGACACGCCGGTCGGGCCGATGTCGGGTGGCGAGCGGCGGCGGGTGGCGCTGGCGGCGCTGCTGGTGCGCGACAATGACCTGCTGATTCTCGACGAGCCGACCAACCACCTGGACGTGGCGGGTGTCGACTGGCTGGCGCGGTACCTGCTGACGCGCCGCGGGGCGTTGTGCGTGGTCACGCACGACCGGTGGTTCCTCGACGCGGTGTGCACGGCGACCTGGGAGGTCGTCGACGAGAAGGTGTACGCGTACGAGGGCGGCTACGCGGCCTGGATCCTCTCGCGGGCCGAGCGGCAGCGGGTCGCCGCGGCGGTCGAGGCCCGGCGGCAGAATCTATTGCGCAAGGAGATCGCCTGGCTGCGGCGGGGGCCGCCGGCACGTACGTCGAAGCCGCAGTTCCGGATCGACGCGGCCAACGCCCTGATCGCCGACGTGCCGCCGGTGCGGGACACGGTGAGCCTGCAGCGGCTGGCGGTCACCCGGCTCGGCAAGCAGGTCTACGACCTCGAGGACGTGACGCTCACCGCGGGCACCAAACCGATCCTCGACCACCTCACCTGGCAGGTCGGGCCCGGCGACCGGATCGCGATCCTGGGCGCCAACGGGGCCGGCAAGACGACGCTGCTGCGGCTGCTCGCGGGGCTCTCCACGCCGGCGGGCGGGCGGCTCGTGACCGGGTCGACCGTGCGGGCCGCCTTCCTCTCCCAGGAGCTCAAGGAACTGCCGGGACAGCTGCGCCTGCTCGAGGCCGTCGAGGAGGTCGCCAAGCGGGTCAAGCTCGGCGACCGGGAGCTTTCCGCGGGGCAGCTCGCCGAAGTGTTCGGCTTCACCGACAAGCGCATCTGGACGCCGGTCAATGACCTCTCCGGCGGCGAGCGGCGCCGGCTGCAGCTGCTGCGGCTGCTCGCGGCCGAGCCCAACGTGCTGCTGCTCGACGAGCCCACCAACGACCTGGACACCGACACCCTCGCGGCGCTCGAAGACCTGCTCGACTCCTGGCCGGGCACGATGATCGTGGCCTCGCACGACCGGTACCTGGTCGAGCGGGTCACCGACACGGCGTACGGGATGTTCGGCGACGGGGGCCTCGTGCACCTGCCGGGCGGCGTGGACGAATATCTGGCCCGCGCCGCGACGCGCCTGACCATAGGCGTACGGGAAACTCTTGCGCAGGAAACGCCGAGCGTGAGTGGCCTCTCGGCGGGTGAGTTGCGCCAGGCTCGCAAGGATCTTGCCCGGCTGGAGCGGCAGCTCGGGAAGCTCGAGGAGCGAATCGGAAAGATCAATGAGTCGCTGGCCGAGCACGGCGCCGACTATCAGAAGATCATCGAGCTCGAGGCGCAGCTCAAGGCGGTCCAGGAAGAGCGGGGACAGGTCGAAGAAGCCTGGCTGGAGCTGGCCGAGTCCGTGCCCGAAAGTTGATCCGGGGGGTGTGCCTGCGCCGCTTCGGGGGATACGCGAGAATCGGCGTGGACAACACCTGACCTTGGAGACGGACACCATGGCGCACAACCCCGTCAATCACCACCTGCGGCCGCTGTACCGCGTTGTCGGTTTCCTCGCCGGCGCGTACCTGGTCGTGTTCGGGATCGTCGGACTGATCCAGACGTCCGGCGAGGACGCCACCGGCGCCAACGACAAGCTCATCCTCGGGCAGGGCGGCAACCTGCTCCTGTCGATCATCATGCTGGCCGTCGGCGTGATCGTGCTCATCGCGACCGTCATCGGGCGCAACCTCGACACCGCCGCCGACAAGTACCTCGGCTGGGGCCTGCTCGTCCTCGGCACCTACGGCCTCGCGTTCAGCCGCACCGACGCCAACGTCTTCGGCCAGGACATCCAGACGGTGATCGTCACCTACATCGTGGGCATCGTCCTGATCACGGTCAGCCTCTACAGCAAGGTCGCGCCCGCCGCGCAGGCCGGCGCGCCCCGACAGGTAAGGGAGGGACGCACGGCCTGATGGCGCACTACCCCCTCAACCATCACCTGCGACAGACCTACCGCTTCCTGGCCGGCCTCGCCGGTCTGTACCTCACCCTGTTCGGCGTCATCGGCATCGCGAAGACCTGGGGCGACCCGTTCTTCCACCGGGGCGCCGACTGGGTGCTCGGCCTGCGGACCAACCCCGCCGCGAGCTGGCTCTACACCATCATCGGGATCCTGCTGCTCGCCGCGGTCCTGCTCGGCGGCAACCTCTACCACCAGGTCACCCTGGTCCTCGGCTGGGGCCTCTGCGGGCTCGGCGTGGCGATCATGGCGTTCCTGCAGACCGACGCCAATATCCTCAACGCCTCGATGATCAACGTCATCGTGACGATCGCGCTCGGGCTCGTGACCCTCACCGCCGGCCTCTACGGCAAGGTCGGCAGTCCGACTTCCGCACGCGCGGAACAGGCCGCCGCTAGCGGGTCTTCCGCGTGAGCAACGACGGCTTCGTCTCCAGATGGGACAGGCCGTTCCACGCCAGATTGACCAGGTGGGCGGCCACCATCTCCTTCTTCGGCTTGCGCGCCTCACGCCACCACTGACCCACCAGCGCCACCATCCCCACCAGCGCCTGCGAATACAGCTCCGCGAACTTCGGGTCCAGGCCACGACGCTTGAACTCGCCACCCAGGATGTGCTCCACCTGGTGCGCCACGTCGTTCATCACGCTCGAGAAATTCCCCGCCGGCGACAACACCGGCGACTCGCGGACCAGCACCCGGAAACCGTGCGGCTCGTCCTCGATGTAGTCCAGCAATGCCAGCGCGGCCTGCTCCAGCAGCTCCCGCGGATGGCCGGCGGTCAGCGCCGCGGCGATCCTGTCCAGCAAGGAACGCACCTCACGGTCCACAACGACCGCGTACAGGCCCTCCTTGCCACCGAAGTGCTCATACACCACCGGCTTCGACACCTTCGCCCGCGCCGCGACCTCCTCCACACTGGTCGCATCGAAACCGCGCTCGGCGAACAACTGCCGCCCGATCGCGATCAGCTGCTCCCGCCGCTGCGCGGCCGACATGCGCACCCTGGGGGTCGCCGCCGGCCGCTGCCGCCTCACGCGATGCTGCTCGTCGCTGCTGTCGCCCGTATCGGTCACCTGGCCATCCTGCCAGTTGTGCCCTTTGTCCATCTCCCCCGTGGTGGCGGTCACGCCTTCGTCATCTTCGCGGACAGCCGTTCCATGTTGGGCCACTTCACCGCCGACGCGGCGCCCATCTTCTCGAAAAGCCAGATCACACGGGCCGAGATGTCGATCTGACCCTTCAGCACGCCGTGCCGCGCACAGGTCGGATCCGCGTGGTGCAGGTTGTGCCAGCTCTCCCCGAACGACACGATCGCGAGCGGCCAGAAATTCGACGCCTTGTCCCCGTTGCGCACCTCGAACGGGCGCTCGCCGTACACGTGACACACCGAATTGATCGACCACGTGATGTGGTGCAGCAGGCCGATCCGTACGATGCCCGCCCAGAAGAACGCGGTCAGCGCGCCCTGCCACGACCACGTCACCAGGCCACCGATCAGCGCCGGGCCCAGCGTCGAGAAGATCACGATCGCCGGGAACAGCTTGTCGACCCGGTTGATGTCCTTGTCGGCCAGCAGATCCGGCGCGAACCGCTCCCGGTTCGACAGCTCACGGCTGAACATCCAGCCCATGTGCGCGAACCACAGGCCCTTGGTCAGCGCCCAGTAACCCGTGCCGTACCGCCACGGCGAGTGCGGGTCGCCCTCCTGGTCGCTGAACATGTGGTGCCGGCGGTGATCCGCCACCCACTGGATGATGTTCCCCTCGATCGCGAGCGAGCCCGCCAGCGCCAAGGTGATCCGCAGCCAGCGCTTCGCCTTGAACGAGCCGTGCGTGAAGTACCGGTGGAAGCCGACCGTGATGCCCAGCCCGGAGACCACGTAGAAGACGGCGCCGATGGCGATGTCGGTCCACGACAGCCAGCCACCCCAGGCGATCGGCACGGCCGCGAGAACCGCCAGGAACGGGACCACGACGAACGCGTACAGGGCGATGAGGACGCCGCGGGACTGCGGGCCCTCGGTCAGCGGCTTGGGAGCGGCCTTCGGTGCGGCCTCGACGGTGGAAGTCATGACACCTCACTGATCTGGGGACGGCGCTGATTCGGGTTCGGGGGAGATCAATTACTTACGCCTACGTCACCGTAACTTACGCCACCGTAGCCGTAGGTGCGCGCGTCTCCAAGGGCTGGGCGAAATCTTCTTTGGCACACCTACGGTCTTACGGATGAACGTCGAGCCGACTTAATGTAGATACATGAAGGACGAGCGGAGAGAAGAGGCACGACGGCTGCGGGTTGATCCGGGGCTGTCGCGGTCGCAGTTGATGGAGCGATTCGGGGTCGGCAGCGGCACCATGAGCGAGTGGCTGCAGGGGCTCGAGCCGCCGGCGTGGACGCAGCGGCCGAATGCCAAGGACGACCTCCGCGACCGGGCGATCGAGATGCGCCACGGGGGATGCTCGGTGCCGAAGATCGCGTCGGAGCTCGGCGTCTCCAAGTCCACTGCATACCTGTGGACGAAGCACATTCCACTCGACCGCACTCCCGCCGAGCGGGAGGAGCGGAAGCGTCGCCACATGGAACAGATGCGCGAGGCGCGGTGGGAGCCGCACCGGCGGGCTCGCGACGCCGACCGCGCGGCCGTCGGGAAGCGTCTCGGCGAGTTGGTGGGCGACTTGTCGGAGCGGGAGTTGATGCTGATCGGCGCCGTCGCCTACTGGTGCGAGGGGGCGAAGGAGAAGCCGTGGCATCAGTCGACACCCGGTCTTCAATTCATCAACAGCGATCCGCGCCTGATCCTGCTGTTCCTTCGCTATGTCGAGATCCTCGGTGCTGATCCGGCGCAACTCACGTATCGGCTGAGCATTCACGAGTCCGCCGAAGTTCGGGCGGCGACCGAGTGGTGGGCCGCGGTGGTAGGTGTGCCGCCGGGGCGCTTCCGCCGTCCCGTCCTCAAGAAGCACAAGCCTTCCACCGTTAGGCGGAATGTCGGAGATACCTACCGGGGTTGCCTGATCGTCTACGTGCCCAAGTCGAGCCGCCTCTACTGGGAAGTCGAGGGCGTGATGGGTGGTATCGCGACGAGTGGCGATCGCTGGCGTGCCGCTAGGATGTGATCAGAGGTCGTAGCCCCCAGGGGAAATGTCCGAAATAGGTCCCGGATCGTCTAATGGTAGGACCGCGGCTTTTGGTGCCGTTTATAGGGGTTCGAATCCTCTTCCGGGAGCAGTATGCCTGCGGCTGTTTTGTCGCCGCCCGCCTGTGTAAGAGCTAGAGCGAACAATGGAGTCCCGCGTGAGCCAGGCCCCTCGTCGTACCGTTGTTGTTCTTGCTGCTGGGGAAGGCAAGCGGATGAAGTCCGCTACTCCCAAGGTGTTGCATCCGCTGCTGGGGCGCACTCTGCTCGGGCATGTGCTGGTCGCGGCGGGGGCGGCCGGGGCGGAGCAGACGGTCGTGGTGGTGGGGCACAAGGCCGAAGCGGTGAGCGCGCATCTGGCCGAGGTGGCGCCGGCGGCGGTGCCGGTGTTGCAGGCGCAGCAGAACGGCACGGGTCATGCGGTGCGGATCGCGCTGGAGGCGGTGCCGGACGCGTCGGGGACGCTGGTGGTGCTGAACGGTGACGTGCCGCTGTTGCGTGGTGAGACGGTGGCCGCGTTGATCGAGGCGCACGAGTCGGCTTCCCGGGCGGCTACGGTGCTGGCCGCGGCGGTGGAGGACCCGTCGGGGCTGGGGCGGATCGTGCGGGACGCCGCCGGCGGTTTGTCGCGGATCGTGGAGGAGCGGGACGCGTCGGCCGACGTGCGGGCGATCCGGGAGATCAATGCGGGGATCTACGCGTTCGATCTGGCGGCGCTGCGGGAGGCTCTGGGCAAGCTGTCCACGGACAACGATCAGGGTGAGGAGTACCTGACGGACGTGTTCGGGCTGCTGGTCGAGATGGGTAGCCCGGTGGGTGTCTTCGTAGCCGCCGATGCCGAGGAGACGCTGGGGGCGAACGATCGGGCGCAGCTGGCGGATCTGCGGTCGCGGCTGCGGGATCGGGTGAACACGGCGTGGATGCGGTCGGGGGTGTCGATCCTCGACCCGGCGACCACGTGGATCGATGTGACGGTGACGCTGGAGCCCGATGCGGTGGTGGATCAGAATTCGCAGTTGCAGGGTGCGACCTCGGTGGCTTCGGGCGCGGTGATCGGGCCGGACACGACGTTGATCGACACCGTGGTGGGTGCGGGCGCGTCGGTGCTGCGGACGCATTCGATCGGTGCGGAGGTCGGCGCCGAGGCGACGGTGGGTCCGTTCTCGTTCCTGCGGCCGGGTACCCGGATGGGCCGCAAGTCGAAGGTGGGCGGGTTCGTCGAGGCGAAGAACGCGGAGCTGGGTGAGGGCGCGAAGGTGCCGCATCTGTCGTATGTGGGTGACGCGTCGATCGGGGCGCGGGCGAACATCGGCGCGGGGACGATCTTCGCGAACTACGACGGGGTCAACAAGAGCCGGACGACGGTGGGCGAGGCGGCCTTCGTGGGGTCGGACACGGTGCTGATCGCTCCGGTGGAGGTCGGTCCGGGCGCGTACGTGGCGGCGGGCAGCGCGATCGCGTCGGATGTGCCGTCGGGGAGTCTGGGTGTGACGCGGGCGCAGCAGCGCAACGTGGAGGGCTGGACGGTGCGGCGCCGGCCGGGGACGGTGTCGGCGGAGGCGGCCGAGCGCGCCGCGCAGGGCCGGGGCGAGGTGTCCACGGCCGAGTAGCCGGGGACGGCAAGAACGGGCTGAGTAGGGCGAACGGCTCGCCTCGGGGCCGGTCGTGGGTGAAGCTGGGTGAGGCATCCCACGCGGCGGGCTCGGGGGCGTGGCAAGTCGGTGGCCTCGGGGGATACTGCAGGTGACTAATCCCCTCGATCCAACGGGAGCAGCGAGCCGATGGGCAGCATCGTCGCGGAGAACCGTAAGAGCCTGATGCTTTTCTCCGGCCGGGGTTTCCCGGAGTTGGCGGAGGAGATCGGCCAGGTGCTGGGCGTGGCGCCGACGCCGTCGGACTCGTACGAGTTCGCGAACGGCGAGATCTTCGTGCGTTTCAAGGATTCGGTTCGTGGTTCGGATGCCTTCGTCGTGCAGTCGATGACGGAGGGGGTGAACCGGTGGGTCATGGAGACGCTGATCATGATCGACGCGTTGAAGCGTGGGTCGGCGAAGCGGATCACCGTGGTGCTGCCGTTCTACCCGTATTCGCGGCAGGACAAGAAGCACCGGGGACGGGAGCCGATCTCGGCGCGTCTGGTGGCCGATCTGCTGAAGACGGCCGGGGCGAACCGGATTCTGACGGTTGATCTGCACACGGCGCAGATCCAGGGTTTCTTCGACGGGCCGGTGGATCACCTGTTCGCGATGGACATCCTGGCCGAGCATGTGGAGAAGAAGTTCGCGGGCCGGCCGTTGACGGTGGTGGCGCCGGATTCGGGCCGGGTGCGGGTGGCGGAGCGTTGGACGGACCGGCTGGGGGGCTGTCCGCTCGCGTTCATCCACAAGACCCGTGACCCGTTGAAGCCGAATCAGGTGGTGGCGAACCGGGTGGTCGGCGAGGTCGAGGGCCGGGTGTGCCTGATCGTCGACGACATGATCGACACCGGTGGGACGATCACGAAGGCCGCGGACATTCTTTTCGACGAGAGTGCGGCCGATGTGATCGTGGCGTCCACGCACGCGTTGCTGTCCGATCCGGCGACCGAGCGGTTGAAGAACAGCCGGATCTCGGAGCTGGTGGTGACGAACACGCTGCCGTTGCCGCCCGAGAAGCGCCTCGACAAGATCACCGTTTTGTCGATCGCTCCGCTGCTGGCCCGGGCGATCCGCGAGGTCTTCGACGACGGTTCGGTGACCACCCTCTTCGGCGGCCTGAGCTAGACACGGACCCGCTTCGGAGGTCGCGGAAGCAGAGGGTAAGATAGTGCGGTTGCCACGGCGAGGGTGCCCCGCGGTCTGCTGAGGTTCGCAGCCGCTCGGAGGCACCGTGATCGACGCGGTGCTCCGGGCCTGTGCCCAGCGCGCCTTCCCTTGCCCGGCAGCGCCGACGAATGGCCGAGAGGCCGTACGCCACTGCCGGATCCACGCAGCACGCCGACTTACGACGCAGCCCGATCGAAGAGTTTCAGGAGTTTCCCCGTGTCCGAGGTAAAGATCAGCGCCGAGCCCCGCACCGAGTTCGGCAAGGGTGGTGCCCGCCGCACGCGCCGGGCCGGTTTGGTGCCCGCCGTGCTTTACGGCCACGGCGAGAAGCCGCAGCACATCGCGCTGCCGGCCCGTGAGTTCGCGGCTGCCATCCGGCACGGCGGACTCAACCAGGTCTTCACGATCGACATCTCCGGCGCGTCGGGCACCACGCTCGCGCTGCCGAAGGCGATTCAGCGCGACCCGATCAAGGACACGTTCGAGCACGTGGACCTGCTGATCGTGAAGCGTGGCGAGAAGGTCCAGGTCGACGTCCCGGTGACGCTGACCGGTGAGGCCGACCGCAACACGCTCGTGGTGAACGAGTCGACGACGCTCGCCATCGTGGCCGAGGCCATGCACCTGCCGTCGGGCTTCGAGGTCTCGATCGAGGGCCTGCAGGCCGGCTCGCAGGTGACCGCCGCCGACGTGACGCTGCCGCGTGGCGTCGAGCTGGCCGTGGAGCCCGACTTCGTGCTGGCGATCATCTCGCAGGCGCAGACCGCCGAGCAGCTCGAGGGTGGCGAGGCGGCGGCCGAGACCGAGACCGCCGACGAGGAGACCGAGGCCGCGCCCGCGGAGTAAGCGGGGCGAACAAGCCGGCAGTGATCAGGGAAAGCGCCCGCGGTGGGCGCTTTCCCTGACGTGTATGTGGAGGTCCTGGTGAGCGACGAGTCGCCGTGGCTGGTGGTCGGCCTGGGCAACCCGGGCAAGGAGTACGCCGGTAACCGGCACAACGTGGGTTTCATGGTGGCCGACCTGCTGGCGTCCCGGGTGGGTGCGAAGTTCGGCCGGGCGAAGCGCGCGCAGGCCGAGATGGCCGAGGGCAGGATCGGGTTCGGTGGCCCGAAGCTGGTGCTTCTGAAGCCGCTGACCTACATGAACCTGTCGGGTGCGCCGGTGGTTTCGCTGGCCCAGTTCTTCAAGGTGCCGGTTTCGAACGTGATTGCCGTGCATGATGAGCTTGACGTGCCGTTCGGGCAGGTGCGTGCCAAGCGGGGCGGCGGTGAAGGCGGCCACAACGGGTTGCGGTCGATGTCGAAGTCGCTGTCGAGCAAGGAGTACGCGCGGGTCCGTTTCGGGATCGGGCGGCCGCCGGGCCGGCAGGATCCGGCGGATTACGTGCTGTCCGATTTCTCCGGCGCGGAGCGTAAGGAGTTGGAGTTCCTCGTCGACCGGGCGGCGGACGTCGTGGAGGCGATCGTGCTCGAGGGCGTCGAGTGGGCGCAGAACAAATACCACGGCGGTTGATCTTCCGGGGCGGAAACAGCAAGATCCTTTGAGGGGTTTTGTCCGTCTTGCGATCCCGTGACGCTGGCCGCCGTCCGTGCGTTGGTCACACGTACGCACCGCTCGGTGCGGCGGGGCCGGTGCGGCGGGGGGAGGTTTCGGGGTGCAGCAGGAGACGGCCGACGGGTCCCTGACCGAGCCGACCATGCTCCTGCCGGAGATCCGTCCGGCCGTGGCGCCGGAGGGCCGCCCGGCCGGCCCGCCGCCGGAGGGGTACGGCCCGGCGAATCATCCCCCGGCCAACCACGGGCCGCGGCCGAACCGGCCGTCGGACCGCCGGCCGGGACGGAACGCGAAGATCCCGGCGCCGGTGGTCCCGCTGAGCCCGCCCCCGTCGGGCGCGGGCACGCGAGAAAAGCTACGACGCCCGAAACCGGACAACGCGCCGCCGCTGACCGTGCAGGGCGCCCCTGACCGGGGCCGGAACCGCGCGGCCGACCGGCATGGGACCAAGCGCGAGAACCAGTCGTCGGCGGCTCGCCCGGCGGCCCGCCCGTTCGTGCGGGTGCGCGGCCGGCACGCGGCGATGTCGCGGCGGCAGCGGTGGGAGCGGCGCTACGTGCGGGCGCTGGTCCTCGGCGACCTGCTCGCCGGGTCGGCGGCCGGCGCGGTGACGTTCGGGCTGCGGTTCGGCGACGAGGTCACCGCGTACAACCGGGACTACATGGTCCTGTCGGGCCTGCTGCCGGTGCTGCTGCTGGCCGTTCTGGCGGTCTCCCGGGCGTACGAGAGAAGGTTCTTGTTCGTCGGCACCGACGAGTACCAGCGGGTGCTCCGCGGTGGCGTCGGGCTGATCGCGGGTGCGGCGCTCGTCTCGTACGCGCTGGATCTGGATCTTGCGAGGGGCTATGTCCTCGCCGCCCTGCCCACCGCGATCGTCACCTCGGTGGTTCTTCGTTTCGGGATGCGCCGGCGGCTGCACGTGGTCCGGTCGCGGGGGCAGAGCCTGCGCCGGGTGATCCTGGTCGGGCACGAGCTGTCGGTGATCGCGATGGCCCGCCAGCTGCGCCGGGAGCGCTATCACGGCCTGGAGGTGGTGGGCGCGTGCCTGCCGCCGGGGCGCGACGGCCGGGGGATGGGCGCGGTCAAGATCTACGGCTCGTTCGACGACGTGGCGAGCGCCGTGGAGCACGCCGACGCGGACACCGTGGTGGTGCTGAGCTGCCCGGAGCTGGACGGCGAGCAGCTGCGCCGGCTGGCCTGGCGGCTGGAGCGCGACGAGGTCGACCTGATCGTGGCGAGCGCGCTGGTGGACGTGGCGGGCGCGCGCACCACGATTCGCCCGTTCGATGGACTGCCGATGCTGCACGTCGAGCATCCGCGGCTGCACGGCGGATCGCGCCTGGTCAAGGACGTGTTCGACAGGCTCGGAGCGCTCGCGCTGCTGGTCGCGTTCGGGCCGCTGCTGCTGGCCGTCGCACTGTGTGTGCGGGTGACCTCGCGGGGGCCGGTACTCTTTCGTCAGGTACGGGTCGGGCGCGATGGCCGCCAGTTCCGCATCTTCAAGTTCCGGAGTATGTACGTCGACGCCGAGGCCCGGCTGGCCGAGCTTCGGCATCTCAACGAGCACGACGGTGTGCTCTTCAAAATCCGCGACGACCCGCGGGTCACCGGGGTGGGCCGCTGGTTGCGCCGGTTCTCGCTGGACGAGCTGCCGCAGCTGCTCAACGTGGTGCTCGGCCAGATGTCGCTGGTCGGCCCCCGCCCGCCGCTGCCGTCGGAGGTGGCCGTCTACGCCGACGACGTGCGCCGCCGCCTGGCCGTCAAACCCGGCATGACGGGCCTTTGGCAGGTTTCCGGACGATCGGACCTGCCTTGGGAGGAAGCGGTCCGGCTCGACCTGCGCTATGTGGAGAACTGGTCGCTCAGCTTGGACCTGGTGATCCTTTTGCGGACGATGACGGCCGTGGTCCGTTCGTCGGGCGCCTACTAAAAGGACGACAAGGAGCGACATGACAGAGACGTCGGCTCGCATCGTGACCCAGCGGGAAGACGCCACCGGCACCCCACCGGTGATCGACGCGGAGTTCGCGCGCTGGCTGGCCGACCGGGCCGGGCAGGTGCTGCTGCAGGTCCGCGACGACATGGGCTACGAGGACGGCAAGGCCCTCAAGACCGCCGGCGACAAGGCGGCGCACGACCTGCTGCGCGCCGAGCTCGCCCGCTGGCGCCCCGCCGACGCCGTGCTCTCGGAGGAGGACGACCACTCCCGGCTGGCCTGGCAGGACAGCGACACCGAGCCCGCGGCGCGCCCGGAGCGGCTCGGCGCCGGCCGGGTCTGGATCATCGACCCGCTGGATGGCACCCGCGAGTTCTCCGAGCAGGGCCGCACCGACTGGGCCGTGCACGTCGCCCTCTGGACCGCCGACTCGTCCAGCCCCAGCCGTCTGGCGGCGGGCGCCGTGGCGATGCCGGCCCAGCACCGCACGATCGCCACCGACCACCCGCCGGCCTACCCGCCGATGCCGCTGGGCGACCCCGGCGCCCCGATCCGGATCGCGGCCAGCCGCACCCGGCCGCCGGCGTTCGTCACGGCTCTGGCCGAGGAGATCGGCGCCGAGCTCGTTCCGATGGGATCGGCCGGCGTGAAGATCGCCGCGGTGATAAACGGCGAGGCCGACGCGTACGTGCACGCCGGCGGCCAGTACGAGTGGGACTCCGCCGCGCCGGTAGCTGTGGCGCTGGCCACGGGCCTGCACGCTAGCCGTATCGACGGTTCTACGCTGAAATACAACGAGGCCGACCCTAAGTTGCCGGACCTGGTGGTGTGCCGTAAGGATCTCGCTCCTCGGTTGCTTGCAGCGTTGCAGCGTCACCTTCCGTCAGAATGACGGTTCAAACAATGCAACACGGCCGTAAACCCCCGGAAAGGTCGGGAAACCGCATGAGCCAGGCAGGGCACTACCGCGTATCACATCTCGACGCTCTCGAAGCCGAGAGCATCTTCGTCATGCGCGAGGTGATGGCCGAGTTCGAGCGGCCCGTCCTGCTGTTCTCCGGTGGCAAGGACTCGATCGTCATGCTGCGCCTGGCCGAGAAGGCGTTCGCTCCGGCCCGCATCCCGTTCCCGGTGATGCACGTCGACACCGGCCACAACTTCCCCGAGGTCCTGGACTACCGGGACCGCCGGGTCGCCACGCTCGGGCTCAATCTGGTGGTGGCCGGCGTGCAGGAGGCCATCGACACCGGCCTGGTGCGCGAGCTGCCCGACGGCACCCGCAACCGCATCCAGACCCCCGTGCTGCTCGCGGCGGTGGAGAAGTACCGGTTCGACGCGCTGTTCGGCGGCGCCCGCCGGGACGAGGAGAAGGCGCGGGCCAAGGAGCGGATGTTCAGCTTCCGCGACGAGTTCGGCCAGTGGGACCCCAAGAATCAGCGTCCGGAGTTGTGGGCGCTGTACAACGGCCGGCACCACCCGGGCGAGTCGATCCGCGTCTTCCCGCTGTCCAACTGGACCGAGCTGGACGTGTGGCACTACATCGCCCGCGAGGAGATCCCGCTGCCGTCGATCTACTACGCGCACGACCGCGAGGTCGTCGAGCGCGACGGCATGTTCTACGCGGTCAACGAGTTCATCCGCCTCCGCGACGGCGAGACCTCCGAGGTCCGCCGGGTGCGCTATCGGACGGTCGGCGACGCCTCGCAGACGGCTGCGGTGCTGTCCGAGGCCGACACCGTGGAGAAGGTCATCGACGAGGTCGCCGCCACCCGGATCACCGAGCGCGGGGCCACCCGGGGCGACGACAAGGTCAGCGAGGCCGCGATGGAAGACCGCAAGCGAGAGGGCTACTTCTAAATGAGCCAGGCAGTCCTGGAGACGTCGACGCGGATGGACCTCCTCCGCTTCGCCACCGCGGGCAGCGTCGACGACGGCAAGTCGACGCTGATCGGTCGTCTGCTCTTCGACACCAAGACGATCTTCGCGGATCAGCTCGAGGCGGTCGAGGCGGTCAGCGCGGCACGCGGCGACGAGTACACCAACCTGGCGCTGCTCACCGACGGCCTGCGCGCCGAGCGGGAGCAGGGCATCACGATCGACGTGGCCTACCGCTACTTCGCGACGCCGAAGCGCAAGTTCATCATCGCGGACACCCCGGGGCACATCCAGTACACCCGGAACATGGTCACCGGCGCCTCCACCGCCGACCTCGCGCTGATCCTGGTCGACGCCCGTAAGGGCCTGGTCGAGCAGTCCCGCCGGCACGCGTTCCTGACCAGCCTGCTGCGGGTGCCGCACCTGGTGCTCTGCGTCAACAAGATGGATTTGGTCGACTGGGACAAGGCGGTCTACGACCGGATCGCCGACGAGTTCACCTCGTTCGCGGCGAAACTCGAGATCACCGACCTGACGATCATCCCGGTGTCGGCGCTCAACGGCGACAACATCGCCTCCCGGTCGGAGAACAGCCCCTGGTACGAGGGACCGTCGCTGCTGCACCACCTGGAGCACGTGCACATCGCCTCCGACCGCAACCTGGTCGACGTGCGGTTCCCGGTGCAGTACGTGATCCGCCCGCAGTCCACCACGGTCACCGACTACCGCGGCTACGCCGGCCAGGTCGCCTCCGGCGTTCTCAAGCCCGGCGACGAGGTGATGGTGCTGCCGTCGGGGCTGCACAGCACGATCGCCGGCATCGACACCTCCGACGGGCCGGTCACCGAGGCGTTCCCGCCGATGTCGGTCACCGTCCGGCTCACCGACGAGATCGACATCTCGCGCGGCGACATGATCTGCCGTCCGCACAACGCGCCGGACGTCGCCCAGGACATCGAGGCCATGGTCTGCTGGATGGACGAGACGGCGCCGCTGCGGGTCGGCGGCAAATACGCCATCAAGCACACCACGCGTACGGCCCGCACGGTGATCCGCGGCCTTCAGTACCGGCTCGACGTGAACACCCTGCACCGCGACGAGAACGCCGGCGAGCTTCAGCTCAACGAGATCGGCCGGATCCGGCTGCGCACCACCGTGCCGCTGCTCGCCGACGAGTACCGCCGCAACCGCACCACCGGCGGCTTCATCCTGATCGACGAGAGCACCAACCGCACGGTCGGCGCCGGCATGATCATCGAGGCCCAGTAGACGGCCCAGCGACAGGCGAGCGGGGCTCCTGAACCGTCGCCCAGACCACCTTGCCGGTCCGCGTGGGGAGCCATCCCCACGCGGCCGTGGTCGCCGCCACCAGCCGCATGCCCTGCCCGCGCTCGTCCAGCGGCCGGCCGCGCAGCGGACGGGCCTGCTTGATCAGCACCGGCGGGGCGGCGGCGCCGTCCGAGACGCTCAGGTGGATGCCGCCGCCGCGCAGGCTCACCACCACCCCGATCGAGGTACGCGCGTGCTCGATCGCGTTGGTCACCAGCTCCGACATCACCAGCCGGCCCGGGAAGAGCAGGTCCGGCACGCCCCACGCCAGGCACGCGTCGCCCACCAGGTTGCGGGCGAGGCTCGGTGACTCCGGCTCGGGCGGCAGCGTCATCGTCACCCGCTCGGTCAGGGGCATCCGGCCGGCGACGGCCACCCGGGCCTGACGCACCTTCGCGTACACCGGCAGGAACCGCTGGGCGCCCAGGCGCTGCATGCGGTCGGCGAGCGGGAGCAGCGGCGGGATGCACATGGCCAGCACCACGGCCGGCTGCCGCTCGCGGGCGGCGCGCTGCGCGTTGACCCAGGTCGGCGCGCTCGAGCTGGACGGGTCCTGCAACTCGGTCAGGTCCACGATCAGCGCCTCGGGGTGCTCGGCGAGGCACTTGTGCAGCCTGGTCGTGACGGCCTGACGCAGGGGACGATCCCAGGCGCCGCGCACGGTCATCAAGGCGACCGCGGCGTCCACATCCCCCTCGATGAGGACGCGTTCGTCCTCGGCTTGTGGATACGCTGTGCTCACGGACATGACGCCACGGTAACCGCGTTCCGGCCCCTTCCCGATGGCCCCTTAGCTCCTCCGGGTGTCGGCTCTAAGTCCTGCAACGTTGTAAAGTCCCAGCCGTGCCGCCAGGCCTCAAGGACGTCGCGGCCCGTGCCGGTGTGTCGATCAAGACGGTGTCCAACGTCGTCAACGGCTACGTTCACGTCGCGCCGGAGACCCGCGCCCGGGTCCAGGCCGCGATCGACGCGCTCGGCTACGTGCCCAACCCGGCCGCCCGCCGCCTGCGAGGCGGCCGCTCCGGCGTGATCGCGCTGGCCGTGCCCGAGCTGCGCTCGCCGTACTTCGCGGAGCTCGCCGGGCACATCGTGCAGGCCGCCGCGCCGCGCGGCTGGACCGTGCTGATCGACCAGACCGACGGGCGGGCCGACCGCGAGCACGACCTGGTCGCCGGGTTGCGCCGGCACGCCATCGACGGTCTCATCCTCACCCCGGTCCAGGAGCGGGCCGGCCGGCTGGCCCGGCGCTACGGCGTGCCGGCCGTGCTGCTCGGCGAGCGGGTCGGCGAGGGCACGGCCGACCACGTGGCGATCGACGGCACGGCGGCGGCCGCGGACGCGACCCGGCACCTGCTGCGGCTGGGCCGGCGCCGGATAGCCGCGATCGGCGCGCCCGACCGGCCCGACGTGATGCGGGAACAGCGGCTCGGCGGCTACCGGGCGGCGCTCGCCGACGCCGGCATCGCGGCCGATCCGCGTCGGGAGGTTCCCGTCGCCGGGGTGCACCGGGCGCACGGCGCCGACGCCATGGAGATCCTGCTGAGCCGGGCCCGGGACCTGGACGCGGTCTTCTGCTTCACGGACCTGTTCGCTCTCGGCGCCATCCGCTGTCTGGTCGAGCACGGCGTCGACGTGCCCGGCGACGTCGCGGTGATGGGCTTCGACGGCATCGAGGAGGGCCGCTACAGCAACCCGTCGCTGAGCACCGTCGACCAGAACACCGACCGGATCGCCGAGCTCGCGGTCGACCTGCTCGCCGAGCGCCTCGGAGAGCGGCCTGCCACCGCCGCCGCGCCGCGCGAGATCTGCGTCGAGCATCGGATCGTCGCGCGGGAGAGCACGATCGGACGGCCTTAGCCTTCGTCGTCGTGGTGGCGCCCCTCGGTGGCTTCCTCGATCGCCTCGCTGATGGCGCCGGTCAGGTCGCCGGCCGGCACCGCGATGCTCTCGCCGTCGACCTCCTCGACCGGGCGGTGGTCCGCTTTCGGCTCCGGGGCCGTGGCGCCCCCGGAGAAGCCGAACTCGTTGGGCTGGTCGGTTTCCCGCGACTCGCTCGTCATGGGTCCATGGTTACCCGCACCAGGGCCGTTTCAAAGCCTCGTGGCGCCCTCGCCCGCGGTCGCGATCCAGCAGGTGGGGGCCTTGAAACCCCGTTCCGAGTACGCCTGCTCGACCGCCGCCGTCGTGGCCGGCGCCCGGTCCGCGTCGATCAGCGCCAGCACACACCCGCCGAAGCCGCCCCCGGTCATCCGCGCGCCGTACGCGCCCGCCGACAGCGCCGCCTCGACCGCGACGTCGACCTGCGGCACCGTGATCTCGAAGTCGTCGCGCATCGACGCGTGCCCCGCGGTCAGCACCGGGCCGACCTCCTTGGTGCGGCCCTGCTCCAGCAGCGCCACCGTGTCGAGCACCCGCTGGTCCTCGGTGACGATGTGCCGCACCCGGCGGCGCATCACGTCGTCGTCCAGCTTGGCCAGCGCTTCGGCGAGCCCGTCGAACGGCACGTCGCGCAGCGCGGGGACGCCCAGGATGCGCGCCGCCTCCTCGCACGACTTGCGGCGGGCGCCGTACTCGCCGTCCACGTGCTGGTGCGGGGCGTTGCTGTTGATCACCAGGATGGCCAGGCCCTCGGCCGCCAGGTCGAACGGGATCTGCCTGACCTCGTACGTGCGGCAGTCGAGGAACAGCGCACGCCCGGCCAGGCAGCGGATCGAAGCCGACTGGTCCATGATGCCGGTGGGCGCGCCGACGTAGACGTTCTCGGCGCGCTGGGCCAGCGCCGGCCGCTGCTCCAGCGGCAGCTCCAGCCCGCCCAGGTCGATCAGCGCGGTCAGCACCGACGACTCCAGCGCCGCCGAGGACGACAGGCCGGAACCGACCGGGACGTCGGAGTCGAGCGCGATGCGGGCGCCGGGCACGTCGAAGCCCGCCTCCTGCAGGGCCCAGACGACGCCGGCGACGTAGGCCGCCCAGCCGGTCACCTCGCCCGGCGCGGTGGTCCCGAACGAGACCGGGTCACCCTCCTCGGCGGTGGAGCAGACGGTCCACTCACCGGCCGGGGCCGGGCCGACCGCGGCGACCGTGCGCTGCGGCAGGGCAAAGGGCAGGACGAAGCCCTCGTTGTAGTCGGTGTGCTCGCCGATCAGGTTGACCCGGCCCGGCGCGGCCCAGAGGCCGGTGGGCTCGGCGGCGTAGCGCTCCCGGAAGAGGCCTGCGGCGCTCATGCCACGTGCGCCTGGTAAAACGTCCACGCGTCGCCGATCATCGCCTGCAGCGTCGGCTTCTCCGGGACCCAGCCCAACTCGGCCCGCGCCTTGGCCGACGACGCCACCAGCGTGGCCGGGTCGCCCTCGCGGCGCGGCGCGATCTCGGCCGGCAGCGCGGCGCCGGTGACCTCGCGGGCCACCTCGACGACCTGCTTGTTGGAGAAGCCGTTGCCGTTGCCCAGGTTGTAGATGCGGTGCTCGCCCGGGGTGGCCGCCTCCAGCGCCAGCAGGTGCGCGCGGGCCAGGTCTTCCACGTGGATGTAGTCGCGCACGCAGGTGCCGTCGTCGGTCGGGTAGTCGTCGCCGAACAACTGCAGCTTTTCCCGCTTGCCCGCCGCCACCTGCAGCGCGATCGGGATCAAATGGGTCTCGGGGTTGTGCCTTTCACCGATCTCGTAGCCGTCGCGGATATACGCCCCGGCCACGTTGAAGTAGCGCAGCGAGACCGCGGCCAGCTTGTGCGCGTACGCCTCCGAGGTCAGCGCGTGGTCGAAGGTCAGCTTGGTCGCGCCGTACGTGTTGGTCGGCGCCTTCGCCGCGGACTCGGTGATCGGCAGCTCGACCGGGTTGCCGTAGACGGCGGCGGTGGAGGAGAAGATGACGCGCGGGACCCGGGCGGCACGGATCGCGTCGAGCAGCGCCAGCGACTTGACCACGTTGTCGTGCCAGTACAGCTCGGGCTTGACCATCGACTCCCCGGCCGCGATCAGGCCGGCGAAGTGCAGCACGGCGTCGAAACCGGCCTCGGGGGTGAGCACCTCGGCGGCGTCACGGATGTCCTTCTCCACAAAGGTGGCATCCGGCGCGACGGCCTCGCGGAAGCCCGTGCTGAGATTGTCGAGCACGACGACCTCGTGGCCGGCGTCGAGCAGCAGGCGGCTGGTGACGCTGCCGACATAGCCGGCGCCCCCGGTGACGAGCAGTTTCACTTCGGGCCTCTCCTGGAAGATACGGTTGCGCGGTAAGTCTCCCGCGAAAAGCGATCACAAGTCAACAAGAATGAACATAGACTTGCATATGATCTCGCTGTAATCGAGGCAAACCGCCGTCACGCGAGTGGCACCGGGGGCGTTGGCCATTCAGTGACCACGACTGACAGAATGGCGCTCATGTCCGACGTCGACCGCCGACCCCGCGTGCTCTCCGGCATCCAGCCGACCGCCGATTCGTTCCACCTCGGCAACTATCTGGGCGCGGTCCGCAACTGGGTGGCGATGCAGGACACCTTCGACGCGTTCTACTGCGTGGTCGACCTGCACGCGATCACCATGGGGCACGACCCGATCGCGCTGCGCAACCGCACCCGCATCTCGGCCGCCCAGCTGCTCGCCGTCGGGCTCGACCCCGAGCGCTGCACGCTGTTCGTCCAGTCGCACGTGCCCGAGCACGCCCAGCTCGCCTGGGTGCTCAGCTGCATCACCGGGTTCGGCGAGGCCGGCCGCATGGTCCAGTTCAAGGACAAGTCGTCCAAGGCCGCCGACACGACGACGGTCGGCCTGTTCACGTACCCGATCCTCCAGGCCGCCGACATCCTGCTCTACCAGGCCGACCAGGTGCCGGTGGGGGAGGACCAGCGGCAGCACCTCGAGCTGACCCGCGACCTCGCCCAGCGCTTCAACACCCGCTTCGGGCACACGTTCACGGTCCCCTCGCCGTACATCGTGCGCGACACCGCGAAAATCACCGACCTGCAGGACCCGACGGCGAAGATGTCGAAGTCGGCCTCCTCGCCAAACGGCATCATCGAGCTGCTCGAGGAGCCGTCCCGCTCGGCCAAGAAGATCAAGTCCGCGGTCACCGACACCGGTCGCGAGATCCTCTACGACGAGGAGAACAAGCCGGGCGTCAGCAACCTGCTGACCATGTACGCCGCGCTGACCAACAAGGCGATCGACGAGCTGCTCGAGGAGTACGAGGGCAAGGGCTACGGCGACCTCAAGAAGGACCTCGCCGACATCGTCGTCGAGTTTGTCAAGCCGATCCAGGAGCGCACCCGGGCGTACCTCGAGGACCCCGGCTACCTCGACAAGATCCTCGCGATCGGCGCCGAGAAAGCCCGGGCCGTGTCCGCGGTGACGCTGGCGGCGGCGTACCAGAACGTGGGTTTCCTCAGCCCCGCTCGCGAGGCCTGAACAGAAGTGGCCGCGGAGACGACCCGCATCGGCGTCGCGATCGACATCCCCGAGCCGTGGGGCGCGCAGCTCACCCAGCGGCGCGCCGACGCCGGGGACCCGCAGGCCGCCTACACCCCGGCCCACGTCACGCTGCTCGGCCCCACCGAGATCGACAGCGCCGCGCTCCCGGCCGTCGAGCGTCACCTGGAAAAGGTGGCGGCCGCCCAGCAGCCGTTCACCATCCACCTGCGCGGCACCGGCACGTTCCGGCCGGTGACCGAGGTGGTGTTCGTGACGCTCGCGGTCGGCATCAGCGAGTGCGAGCTGCTGGCCGAGGCGATCTCCGCGGCCGACGACATCGACCGCGACTCGCGGTTCCCCTACCACCCGCACGTGACGGTCGCCCAGGACGTGCCGGCCGAGCAGCTCGACGCGGTTTTCGAAGACCTGGCCGGCTTCTCGGCGAAATTCCACGTCACGTCGTTCACGCTGTTCTCGCACGGCGGCGAGGGCCCCTGGCGGCCGCGGCGCGACTACCCCCTGGGTGTTTGAGTTTCATAGGCCGTGATTTCGGTTACGGTGCGCGCGTGAACCCGATCGATCGCGCGTACGAGGCCGTCGAGGCGCGCATCATGCGGGTGCGGGTCAAATCGCGGATATTCGACCATTTCAGCCGGGCCCTGATCCGCTTCTGGGACGTCCAGGGCGGGCGGCTGGCCGCCGCGATCGCCTACTACGGCTTCTTCGCGATCTTCGCGCTGCTGCTGATCGGCTACTCGATCTTCGGCATCCTGCTGACCAACAACGTCGAGCTGCTCGACGCCGTCACCGAGTTCCTCGCCCAGAACCTGCCCTTCCTCGACATCGACGCCATCCTGTCCAGCGGCCGGACGGTCGGCATCGTCGGCATCGTCGGCCTGACCTTCACCGGCATCGGCTGGGTCGAGGCGATCCGCTCCTCGCAGCGGCTGATCTGGCGGGTCCCCGAGCAGCCCGGCTACTTCGGCGTCCGGCAGGCGCTCGACCTGCTGGTGCTGATCGGCATCCTGTTGCTGCTCGCCCTGTCGCAGCTCGCCGTCTACGGCCTCGAGAAGGTCACCGACTGGCTCGCCGACGGCTTCATCCAGTCCAGCGTGAGCTGGCTGCTCACCGTGGCGGTCAACATGCTGCTGGCGGCGGCCCTGCTGGCGGCCGTGCCCCGGCTGCGGATGACCGTGCGCCGGATCGCCCCGCCGGTGATCCAGGTCGGCATCGGCATCACCCTGCTGAACACCGTGGGCAAGTCCTTCGTCGGGCTGGTGCAGCAAAATCCGGCATATGGGCTGGTCGGTTCGGCCGTCGGCGTACTGGTCTATCTCTATGTCTTCAACCAGCTTCTGCTGTTCGGAGCGGCCTGGGCGGCGACCAGCCCGCACGGCAGGGTCGTCGACCTCTCAGCTGACGATAAAAATGCCCCCGTGGGGCAAAATACCTGGATTCGGCACAGCCGCCCGGAATGATGTGCCCGTGGGCACTCTCGTGACGCTTGACCTGCCGGCGGGCTCGCCGGTGGCTGATCTCCCCTGGGTCATCACGATCGGGTCGATGGGCGACGACGACTGGGAGCCGATCGTCTGCGGGCCCTACGAGCGGGCGCACGCGCTGGCGCTGGCGCAGGCCGTGGTCGCCGACGAGGACCTCATGGCGGTGGTCGAGCCGCTGCTGCCCCGGCCGGACGCCGAGGCGATCCGCGACGAGATCGAGCTGGCCCGGGCGGCAGACGAGGCGCCGGCCGAGCCGGCCGACGACGACGATTTCGAGACCCGGCGCGTACGGCCGGGGCGCGCCCCCACCGAGGCGGAGGTGCGCGCGGGCTGGGTCCGGATCGCCGCGCGGCTGGCCGGTTAGCGCCGGCCGATCAGGGTGCGGATCCCGGCGAGATAGGTGTCGCGGTCGGGCCGGCCGGTCAGCAGCCGCTGCAACGCATAGCCGGGCAGCAGCGAGTAGAAGGCGGCGGTGGTGGCGTCCACGTCCGCGCCCGCCGGCAGCTCACCGCTCTCGATCGCGTGGACGATCAGCACCCGCATGCTGTCGCGCAGAGCTTCGTACCGCTCCTTGACAATCGCGCCGATCGCCGGGTCGAGCGTCGCCTCCGCCCACACCTGCAGCGCGATCGGCAGGAAGCCGCCCGGCCCGGTCTGCCGCTCGACCTCCTCGAGGATCAGCGACATCGAGTCGGTCAGCGGCAACCGGCGGGCGGCGACGTCCTCGATGTGCAGCTGGATGCCGCCGACCACGGTGGAGGCGATCGCCGCGATGATGTCGTTCTTGGACTTGAAGTAGCGGTAGACCGCGCCCACCGACAGGCCGGCCTCCTGGATCAGGTCCTGCATCGACGTGTTGTGCAGGCCCTTGCTCAGGAAGCAGACCCGGGCCGCGGCCAGGATCTGCTCGCGGCGGGCGGTGAGGTGTTCCTCGGAGACACGTGGCACGCGTCCCATTGTAAAACGAACGCTCGTTCTTGACTCGGCCTCGTTCCTGGGCGCATGCTGTGAGCGAATAAGAGAACGAGCATTCGTTTTAGGAGTCGAGATGCGCCGCAACCCCCTGGCCCTCGGCGTCTTCATCGCGATCGCGGTGGTCGTCGGGCAGGCCCTGCTCATTCCTCTCTTCGCCGCCCCGGCCGCGAATCTTGCGCCGCGCGACCTGCCGATCGCCGTCGCCGGTCCGCCGCAGGTGGTCGCTCAACTGGAGAAAGAGCACCCGGGCGCCTTCGAGGTGACCACGGTCGCCGACGCCGCCGCGGCGGATTCCAAGATCAAAGATCGTGACGTGTACGGGGCGATCCTGGTCACCGCCACCGGTGCCGAGGTGCACGTGGCCTCCGCGGCGAGCCCGACCGTGGCCCAGCTGCTCACCCAGTCCGCGGCCGCCCTTGGATCGGACGTTGCGATTCGTGATGTCGTCCCGGTCGACCCCGACGACCCGCGCGGCGCCGGCTTCGTCGCCGGGTTCCTGCCGCTGGCCATCACCAGCCTGCTCGCCGGAGTGCTGGTCTACTTCTTCGTGCCCCGCCGCTCGGCCCGGCTGATCGCGCTCACCACGTTCGCCGCCCTGGCCGGGGTGGCCGGCGCCGCCGTGCAGATCGGCTGGCTGGGCATCCTGCCCGGCGACTACTGGGCGGTCGCGGGCACGCTGGCGCTGTTCACGCTCGCGATCTCGGCGGCCATGACCGGAATCGCCGCGCTGGTCGGACGGGAGGGACTCGGCCTCGGCGCGGTGGTGATGTTCCTGGTCGGCAACGCGATCTCCGGCATCGCCGCCGCGCCCGAGCTTCTGCCGCAGCCGTGGGGCGAGGTCGGCCAGTGGCTGCCGATCGGCGCCGGCGGAACGCTGTTGCGGTCCGTGGCCTACTTCGGCGGGAGCGGCGGAGGCTTCGCGGCGACGGTGCTCAGCGCGTACGCGATCGGCGGTCTGCTCTTGGTCTTGATCGGCCGGCGCGGACTCGCGAAGAAGACCGCGGCGGCGGCAACCGAGGCCGAGCCGGAGCTGGTGGGCGCGCACTGAAATAGTGCCCGCATGGTGATTTCGCGGCGATGGGCGGTCTTCCTGATCCTGGTCGGGGTCTGGACCTGGGTGATCTGGCCTCGGTTCGGGCTGGCGATCTGGGAGGACGACCGCTCATTCGCCGATGGGACGCCGACGTCGTTCCTGTGGGTGCACGCGCTGCTGATCGGGGCGTCGCTCGCGATCGGGACCACCGTGGGCGTCCTCGGTGTGCGAGTGTTGAGGGCGAGCCGGCCGAAGAATTAGTGCCCGCAGAGGGTTCCTGGCCGCAAGATTAACGGCATGTTACGCCATTGACCGGCCAATTGCTGGTCAGATCGACCTAAACCGCCGTTCAAAGTGATCTGCGGTTGCGGCGTTATAACGGTGCGCCAACAGTCCGGACCAAACCTCCGCCGCCGTCCTGGCCTGCGGCTACGCTCCCCAACTTGAAGACTCACCGACGGGTGTCGGTGTGCGTTGGAAGGAGGGCGTCTTGCGCCCAGTACGTGGGAAGCGGATCCTTGCGATTCTCGCGGCAGGTGGGCTGACGCTCGCCGCCGCCGCTTGTGGTGACGCCCCGGACGAGACTCCCAGCGGCAGCAGCAGCAGCGCTGCCACCGCAGCGGCATACAAGGCTTGCATGGTCACCGACACCGGTGGCATCGACGACAAGTCGTTCAACGCTTCCGCCTGGGCCGGCATGCAGGCCGCCAAGACGCAGGCCCCCAACGTCGACCCGAGCTACGTCGCGTCGACCGCCGAGGCCGACTACGAGCCCAACCTGCGCGGCTTCGTCACCAAGAAGTGCAACTTCATCCTCTCGGTCGGCGGCCTCATGGGCGACGCCACCAAGAAGGTGTCGGACGAGAACAAGAGCTCGCAGTTCGCGATCGTCGACTCGGGCAGCACCGGGGCGAACGTCTACCCGATGCAGTTCGCCACCCAGCAGGCCGCGTTCCTCGCCGGCTACCTGGCCGCGGGCTACTCGAAGACGGGCACGGTCGCGACCTTCGGCGGCCTGAAGATCCCGCCGGTCACCATCTTCATGGACGGCTTCGCCGATGGCGTCGCCCACTACAACCAGGTCAAGGGCAAGAGCGTCAAGGTGCTCGGCTGGGACAAGGCCAAGCAGGCCGGCTCCTTCGCCGAGGACTTCGCCAGCCCGGCCAAGGGCAAGGCCCTCGCGAACACCTTCGTGGGCCAGGGCGCCGACGTGATCCTGCCGGTCGCCGGCGGCACCGGCCTCGGCGCGGCCGAGGTCGCCCAGGGCTCCAGCGGCAAGGTCTCGATCATCTGGGTCGACCAGGACGGCTGCAAGAGCGCGGCGCAGTACTGCTCGGTCTTCCTGACCACGGTCGTCAAGAACATCACCGACGCCGTCGAGAAGGCGGTCGTCACCGGCGCCGGCGGCCAGCCGCTCAGCCCCACCCCGGGCTACCTGGGCACGCTGGAGAACAACGGTGTCGAGCTCGCGCCGTACAACCAGTTCGACAGCAAGATCGACGCGGGCCTCAAGTCCGAGGTCGACGCGCTCAAGGCGGACGTCATCTCCGGCAAGGTGAAGGTCGAGTCGGCCAACGCGCCGAAGTGACCTGGTAATAGGTAACATCCAGGCCGCCGCCCTGGCCGCGAGAGTTTTTCGCGGCCGGTGCGGCGGCTCATCACTTTCCCCGCCGAGGTCAGGAGATTCCGCTGAGACTCGAATTGCGCGGCATCACCAAGCGCTTCGGCGACCTGGTGGCCAACGACCACATCGACATCACTGTCGAGCCCGGCGAGGTGCACGCCCTGCTCGGCGAGAACGGCGCCGGCAAGTCGACGCTGATGAACCAGCTCTACGGCCTGCTGCAGCCGGACGAGGGCGAGATCCTGGTGGACGGCGAGGCCAAGGTCTTCCGCAGCCCCCGGGACGCCATCGCGGCCGGCATCGGCATGGTCCACCAGCATTTCATGCTGGTTCCCGTCTTCACCGTGGCCGAGAACATCGCGCTCGGCGCCGAGGACATCCGCGGCGGCCCGCTGGGCATCCTCGACCGCCGCCGCAACCGCCGCGACGTGCTGGAGACCTCCAAGAAGTACGGCCTGCCGGTCGACCCCGACGCGCTGGTGGAGAACCTCCCGGTCGGCGCGCAGCAGCGGGTCGAGATCGTCAAGGCGCTCACCCGCGACGTCGACCTGCTCATCCTCGACGAGCCGACCGCGGTGCTCACCCCACAGGAGACCGACGAGCTGCTCTCGGTCATGCGCTCGCTGGCCGAGACCGGCAAGTCCATCGTCTTCATCACGCACAAGCTGCGCGAGGTCAAGGCGATCGCCGACCGGATCACGGTGATCCGGCGCGGCCGCACGGTCGGCACCGCCAGCCCCGACACCTCCGAGGACGAGCTCGCCGCGCTGATGGTCGGCCGCGACGTCAGCCTCGAGGTCACCAAGACCCCGTCCGAGCCCGGCCGCGAGGTGCTCACGGTCAGCGGCCTGGTCGTCGACGACGACCGCGGCGTGCGGGCCGTCGGCGGCGTCGACCTGACCGTCCGGGCCGGCGAGGTGCTCGGCATCGCCGGCGTGCAGGGCAACGGCCAGACCGAGCTGGTCGAGGCGATCATGGGCCTGCGCGGCGTCCGGGCCGGGACCATGGCGCTCGACGGCGAGAGCCTGGCCGGCATGAGCACCAAGAAGATCCTGCGCTCCGGGGTCGGCTACATCCCCGAGGACCGCAGCCTCGACGGCGTGGTCAAGGAGTTCTCGGTCGCCGAAAATCTGGTGCTCGACATGTACGACCGGCCGCCGTTCGGCAACGCCTTCAAGCTCAACCCCAAGGCGATCGGCGAGAACGCCGGCGAGCGGGTCGAGCAGTTCGACATCCGTACCTCATCGGCCGAGCACGCGGTCAGCACGCTCTCCGGCGGCAACCAGCAGAAGGTCGTGGTGGCCCGGGAGATGTCCCGCCCGCTGCGCCTGATGATCGCCAGCCAGCCGACCCGGGGAGTGGACGTCGGCTCGATCGAGTTCATCCACAACCAGATCGTGCACGAGCGCGACAACGGGACCGCCGTGCTCGTGGTCTCCAGCGAGCTCGACGAGGTGGTCGGCCTCGCCGACCGGATCGCGGTGATGTACCGCGGCCGGATCCTGGCGACCGTCTCGCCCGACATGGCCCGCGAGGAGATCGGACTTTTGATGGCCGGCATCACCCAGGCCGCCGCGGAGGAATCAGAGTGACCACCGAAGTAGAAGCAGCGCCTTCCTCGCCGCCGCCGGCGCCACCCAAGAAGGAAGACTCCTTCTTCAGCCTCTTCCTCAAGAACCTCTGGTCGGCCAACACGGTCACCGTGACGATCCTGTCGATCCTGCTGGCGCTGGTGATCGGCGCCGTGCTGATCGTCGTCTCCGACTCCGAGGTGCTGTCGAAGTTCTCCTACTTCACCTCCCGGCCCAGCGACGCCCTGCAGGCCAGCTGGGACCTGGTCAGCCAGGCCTACGCCGACCTGTTCAAGGGCTCGATCTTCGACCCGGCCGCGTTCCAGGCCTGGGTCGACGGCACCGGCACCTGGCAGGCCGCGTTCAACCCGATCTCCGAGACCCTGACGTACGCGACGCCGCTGGTGTTCACCGGCCTGTCGGTCGCTATCGCCTTCCGCGGCGGCCTGTTCAACATCGGTGGCCAGGGCCAGGCGGTGATCGGCTGCATCCTCGGCGGCGTGGCCGGCTTCGCGTTCGGCCTGCCGCCCGGCCTGCACCTGATCGTGGCGCTGCTGTTCGGCCTGATCGGCGGCGCGCTCTGGGGCTTCCTGCCCGGCCTGCTCAAGGCCCGCACCGGGGCGCACGAGGTGATCACCACGATCATGCTCAACTACGTGGCCACGCTGTTCCTCGGCTGGCTGATCCTGCAGAAGGGCGTGCAGGACCCGGACCGCACCGACGCGATCAGCAAGGCCATCAGGACCTCGGCCGAGCTGCCGGCGCTGCCCTCGCCGCTGCGGGTGCACCTGGGCATCGTGCTCGCGGTGCTGGTGACGGCCGGGGTCGCCTGGCTGATCAACCGGTCCTCGTTCGGCTTCGAGCTGCGCGCGGTGGGCGTGAACCCGCCGGCCGCCAAGACCGCGGGCATGAGCGTGGCCAGGACGTACACGCTGCTCATGGTCGTCGCCGGCGGCCTGGCCGGCCTCGGTGGCGCGGTGCAGGTGCTCGGCACCGCCGACAAGCTCACCGCGCAGGTGGCCGGCAACATCGGCTTCGACGGCCTGCTGGTCGCCCTGCTCGGCCGCAACAAACCGTGGGGCACGCTGCTCGCCGCGATCCTGTACGGCGCGCTGCGGGCCGGCGGCAACCTCATGCAGGTCGACGTGGGCATCTCGCTCGAGCTGGTCACCGTCCTGCAGGCCCTCATCGTCATCTTCATCGCCGCGCCCGCCCTGGTGAAGACGATCTTCCACCTCCGCGCCGCCCGTTCCGCACGGCTCGGCGCCTCGATGGCGAAGGGCTGGTGAGCCGCGTGTCCACGGCCACGCTGGAAGGTCCGACCACGGTCGACGCTCCGGAGCGCTTCTGGAACCGGGAGCGGCGGCTCGGCGTCGGCATCACGGTCATCGGCCTGATCGCGACGTTCGTGTTCGGCGCGCTGGCGGAGTCCAAGACCGCCCGCTTCACGCTGAGCACCGACGCGAGCGGCGCCGCGCTGTCCATCAACGGGCAGGTCGGCACGATCGCGTTCGGCCTGGTCGCCGTGGTGGTCGGCGTGATCATGCTGATCGGCAAGGCCCGCCGCTACCAGACGCTGCTGCTGAGCCTGGGGATCCTGGCCTTCGTGCTGTCGTTCCTGTGCTGGCAGGTGGCCGGGAAGTTCCTGCCGCTGGTCGACACCCTGGACGGCAGCGTCGAGTACTCACTGCCGCTCGTCCTCGGCGCGCTGGCCGGCGTGCTCGGCGAGCGCTCCGGCGTGGTCAACGTGGCGATCGAGGGCCAGTTCCTGATGGGCGCGTTCGGCGCGGCCCTGGTCGGCACCCTCGCCACCAGCGTCTGGGCCGGCCTGGTCAGCGCCATGGTCGGCGGCGTCATCATCGCCGCGATGCTGGCCGTGCTGGCCATCCGCTTCCTGGTCGACCAGGTCGTGGTCGGCATCGTGCTCAACCTGTTCGCGCTGGGCGTCACGGGCTTCCTCTACGAGCGGCTCATGCAGCCGAACGCGCTCAAGTACAACGAGCCGCCGCAGCTGCCCGAGTGGAAGATCCCGGGCCTCTCCCACATCCCGGTGATCGGGCCGGTGCTGTTCGACACCAACCTGCTGGTCTGGCTGGCGCTGGTTCTGGTGTTCGTCATCCACTTCGCGCTCAAGGGCACCCGGTGGGGCCTGCGTACGCGGGCGGTCGGCGAGCACCCCACGGCGGCCGACACGGTCGGTGTGCGGGTGCGCGGGCTGCGGTACATGAACGTGCTGCTCGGCGGCGTCGTGGCGGGCTGCGGCGGCGCGTACTTCACGCTGGTCTCGACCGGCGCGTTCAACAAGAACATGACCGCGGGCGCCGGCTTCATCGCGCTGGCCGCGCTGATCTTCGGGCGGTGGACGCCGTTCGGGGCGCTCGGGGCGGCGCTGTTCTTCGGCTTCGCGCAGAAGCTGGCGTACTACCTGAGCGTGGCCGGCAGCCCGGTGCCCAACCAGTTCCTCAACATGCTGCCGTACCTGGCGACGATCGTCGCGGTGGCCGGCCTCGTGGGCCGGGTGCGGGCGCCCGCGGCCGACGGCGTGCCGTACACGAAGAGCTGACATCTGTCGATACGGCAGAATCGGCTTATGGAGATCGACTGGGCTGGCCTGCGTGCCGCCGCCATCGAGGCGATGCGGCACGCGTACGCCCCCTACTCCGACTTCCCGGTCGGGGTGGCGGGTCTGGTGGACGACGGCCGGGTGGTCGTCGGCTGCAACGTGGAGAACGCGTCCTACGGCGTCGGGCTCTGTGCCGAGTGCGGGCTCGTCAGCTCGCTGCACGCGACCGGCGGCGGCCGGCTGGTGGCGATCTCCTGCGTGGATGCCAACGGCGAGCCGCTGATGCCGTGCGGGCGCTGCCGTCAGCTGCTCTACGAGCACGGCGGGCCGGAGTGCCTCGTCGAGGCGGTGCCGGCGCCGCTGCGGGTGCACGACCTCCTTCCGTACGCGTTCGGCCCGGCCGACCTGGAGAAGGTCAACGGACCCGTGCTTCATGCCGTGCCCGAGTCGCTGGCCAAGTGGCGCGGCCGGGGCACGGTCTTCGTGCACCCCGACCTGTCCGGCGGTGAGACGGTCTGGACCGGTTACTGGGAACGGTCCGGGGGCAGCCCGGCCGAGAGCGACGCTGAGAAGGGCGTGCTCGAGGAGGGACCGAACTTCCCCACGGCCGCCGAGGCGGTCGCGTGGGGTCACGTCCGCACGCCGCGGATCGTGGTGGTGGACGCTTCCGGCGGGCTGGCGTGGGCCGGCGAAGGTGAGCCGCCCGAGGGTATTCCGTCGCGCTGGGAGCCGTCCGACCACCCCACCCACCGCCCGAAAAACGACTGAAGGCTGACCAAATGACCGAGTTCGCCGCTGTGGACGTCATCCGGGCCAAGCGGGACGGGCACACGCTGTCCGACGCGCAGATCGACTGGGTGGTCGATGCGTACACGAAGGGCGTGGTCGCCGACGAGCAGATGTCGGCGCTGGCCATGGCGATCCTGCTGCGCGGCATGACGCCCGCCGAGATCGCCCGCTGGACCGCCGCGATGATCGCCAGCGGCGAGCGGCTCGACCTCTCCGCGGTGACCCGTCCCACCGCCGACAAGCACTCCACCGGCGGCGTCGGCGACAAGATCACGCTGCCGCTCACCCCGCTCGTGGCCGCCTGCGGCGCGGCCGTGCCGCAGCTCTCCGGCCGCGGCCTCGGCCACACCGGCGGCACCCTGGACAAGCTCGAGTCGATCGCCGGCTGGCAGGCCACGATCAGCAACGAGGCGTTCAAGCGGCAGCTCGAGGACGTCGGCGCGGTGATCTGCGCGGCCGGCGACGGTCTCGCGCCAGCCGACCGCAAGCTGTACGCCCTGCGCGACGTCACCGGCACGGTCGAGGCCATCCCGCTGATCGCCAGCTCGATCATGAGCAAGAAGATCGCCGAGGGCACCGGCGCGCTGGTGCTCGACGTCAAGGTCGGCTCGGGCGCCTTCATGAAGGACCTGACGACCGCCCGCGAGCTGGCGAGCACCATGGTGCGGCTCGGCCAGGACAGCGGCGTCACCACCATCGCCCTGCTCACCGACATGAGCACGCCGCTCGGCCTGGCCGTCGGCAACGCGGTCGAGGTGGCCGAGTCGGTCGAGGTGCTCGCCGGTGGCGGCCCGGCCGACGTGGTCGAGCTGACCCTGGCCCTGGCCCGCGAGATGCTGGCCGCGGCCGGAGTCGACGCCGACCCGGCCAAGGTGCTCGAGTCGGGCGCGGCCATGGACACCTGGCGGCGGATGATCCGGGCCCAGGGCGGCGACCCCGACTCGCCGCTGCCGGTGGCCCGGGAGAACGAGGTCGTCCGCGCGCCGAGGGACGGCGTGGTGACGGCCGTCGACGCGTACGGGATCGGGGTTGCCGCCTGGCGCCTCGGCGCCGGACGCGCCCGCAAGGAGGACCCGGTCAGCTTCGGGGCCGGGGTCATGCTCAAGGTCAAGCCGGGTGACCGGGTGACGGCCGGAGACGTGCTGTTCGAGCTGCGTACGGATGAACAGTCCCGAATTCCCGCCGCGCGCGCCGTGGCCACGGATGCGGTGATTGTCGGAGATGCCGCTCCCGCCCTTACCCCGCTGGTGCTCGACCGCATAGCCTGACGCACCATGACGAAGGCCGCACCCGATCCGCGCGCGGTTCGCGAGGCGAGTCTGGACGAGCTCGACCGGCTCGGCCTGCCGATGCCGCCGCCGGGCTTCCCGCTGATCTGGGAGCTCGGCGACACGGTCGAGCTGCGGCCGACGCTCGACATCGAGGCGCGGTGCGCGGTGCTGCATGTGGTCGTGGCGCGCTGCTTCGGCATGCCCACCGAGATCGCCATGAGCTGGCTGCTCGGCTCGCACCTGGTCGACCTGGTCACCCCGCCGGAGTGGCAGTTCGTCATCGGCGCCAAGGGCGACCACCGGTCCTTCGTCCTGCACCACGACGCGGTCTTCGCGCTGTCCTGGCTGCTCGGGCTCAGCCGGCACCTCGACCCGACCGCGCCGCCCGAGGACCGGATGATGTCGCAGATGCCCGATCTCCCGGCAGGCGAGACTTTCGGTAACTGGCGGTCGCGGTCGCTGATGTCGCCCCGGGACCCGGTCGAGGCGGCCGTCCTGCTGGATCTCTACTACTGCCTGGACTGGGCGTTCCAGGAGGTCGAGCGGCTCGGCGGCCGGCTGCCGGGAGAGATCGACGCGAACGCGATCGGGCAGCGGCGGTGGGCCCTGGAGTGGGCGGTGATCTTCCACGGGCCGTACCACGACAAGCCACCGGAATGGGAAGAGGTCGACCTCTCGGTCTAGCGCGGCCGGTATGCGGTCAGATGCACGGCGGCGGTCACCGTGACGTCCTCGGTGGGCGCGGTGGCGCCGTGGCGGGCGCTCGGCGTCATGCCGATCAGGGTGCGGGCCTCCGCGGCCGTGAGGCGCAGCCGGCCGGCCAGCTTCTCGCCGCCGAGCGCCTCGAAGTGGTCGTCGAGCGTGTTTCTCACCTTTTCCGATTTTTCGGGATCCACCCGGATCAGGCCGTGCGCGGCGATCAGCTCCTGCAGGTGCTCCGCGGCCGGGGTCACCACCAGCAGGGTGCCGCCGGGCCGCAGAACGCGGCGGAACTCGGCGCCGTTGCGCGGGGCGAAGACGTTGAGGATCGTGTCCGCCGCCGCGTCCGCGATCGGGAGCGGCCGCCACAGGTCGGCCAGCACCGCCGCCGTCCGGGGATGGGCGCGGGCCGCCCTCCGCAGAGCCGGCTTGGATACGTCCAGCCCAAGGCCGATCTCTGCCAACTTGTCCAGAGCGCGCGCCAGATAGAAACCGGTGCCGACGCCGGCGTCGACCGCCAGGCCCGGGCCGGCCGCCGCCGCCAGCGCGTCGGCGATGAAGTCGTAGTGCCCGGCCGCGAGGAACGTCTCGCGGTCCGCGACCATCTCCGCGGTGTCGCCGACGTGCGGGAGGCGGCCGGCGCTCAGGTCCGCGTACCCCTGTCTCGCCATGTCGAAGCTGTGGCCGCGCGGGCATCGCAGGGCCCGGTCCCGCCGGTGCAGACCCTGCCCGCAATTCGGGCACCGCAGGTACGGCAATGCTCCGTCGATCATTCGTCCCCGACCTCTAGGCTCGGCTGATGGCGGCCATCACGCACTCCGACATCGTCAAGGCGCCCAAGGCGCTGCTGCACGACCACCTCGACGGTGGGCTGCGCCCCGGGACCGTCCTCGAGCTCGCCGACGCGGTCGGGCACCCGCTGCCGGCCGGCGACGCCGAGGCGCTGGGCGCGTGGTTCGTGGCCGCCGCCGACTCCGGCTCGCTGGAACGCTACCTGGAGACCTTCGCCCACACCGTCGCGGTCATGCAGACCGAGGCGGGCCTGCACCGGGTGGCCCGCGAGTGCGCGCTCGACCTGGCCGCCGACGGCGTCGTCTACGCCGAGGTCCGCTACGCGCCCGAGCAGCACCTGGAGTCGGGCCTCTCGCTCGACGCGGTGGTCGACGCGGTCAACGCCGGCTTCGTGGACGGCTGCGCCGAGGCGGCCGCGCTGGGCCGGCCGATCCGGGTCGGCGTCCTGCTGACCGCCATGCGGCACGCCGCCCGCTCGCAGGAGATCGCCGAGCTGGCCGTGCGGTACCGGGACGCCGGGGTGGTCGGCTTCGACATCGCCGGCGCCGAGGCGGGCTTCCCGCCCACCCGTCACCTGGACGCCTTCGAGTATTTGCAGCGTGAGAACTTCCACTTCACCATCCACGCCGGCGAGGCGTTCGGCCTGCCCTCGATCTGGCAGGCCATCCAGTGGTGCGGCGCCGATCGGCTGGGTCACGGTGTCCGCCTGGTGGACGACATCACCGGTTCGCCGGCCGCCGGCGACGCGGTGCTCGGCCGGTTGGCGGCCTATGTTCGCGACAAGCGGATTCCGCTGGAATTGTGCCCTTCGTCCAATGTGCAGACCGGGGCGGCCCCCTCGATCGCCGAGCACCCGATCGGGTTGCTGCACGACCTTCGCTTCCGCGTCACGGTCAACACCGACAACCGGCTGATGAGCGGCACCTCCATGTCGCGCGAGATGGCCCTGCTCAGCGAGGCTTTCGGGTGGGGCTGGAGTGAGCTGCAGTGGCTGACGATCAACGCCATGAAGTCCGCCTTCATCCCCTACGACGAGCGGCTCGCGATCATCACCGAGATCATCAAGCCGGCGTACGCCAAGCTCCTGGGTTGAGTGCCGTGGTGCAAATAGCACCCCACCTATGGGCTGCGGTTCTGCCGGTTCGGTGAGGTCACTCATCCGTTCGGTCAGAATGGTCCCTACAAACACTGCAAAATCCGGCATCTCACCTTGCTCTGCGGCTCGGACCGCGCCATCGTCTCTCCTGCCCCGATCCACTACGATCGGGCCCGATCGGCCTGCGCCACCCCCACGCTGTGCCGGTTGTCTGAGTGACAGTGAGAGACGCACACAGATACAGGCAGTCATATCGAACCGGCGTTGTCCCTGTTGGACAGGACAACATCGCATCACACAACCGGTCCGTGCCCGCCTGGTCTTTCTCTTTGACACTCGTCGTGATGGAATCTCGGGGGCCCGACGCGGGAGTCGGCCGTGTGCGGTGCCCGGCGACCGAGGCCGGGCCCGAATCAGGAGGACGGTGACGTGAGCAAGCGCCCCAAGACGGCGACCGGCGTCATGTCGCGTCTCCGTCGGCCGGCCGATCGGCTGCGAGATCTGCCGATCTGGTCGAAGCTCGGCTTGATCATGCTGGTTCCCACCCTGGCGACGATCATCGTCGGCGTCAGCGGCCTGGTGGACCACATCGATACGGCCAGCAACGCGGAGCGCGCACGTAACCTTGCGGTTCTGTCCGAGGCCGCCGGTGGCCTCGTCGACCGCCTTCAGAACGAACGCGCCTACGGCGTCATGGTCAAGACGTACGGCAACACCGACGTCGGCAAGGCGGCCGTCGAGGCGTACAACGACGAGCACGCCGCGGTCGACCAGGCCAAGGTGCCGTACTCGCAGCAGAAGGCCGCGCTCGACGACGTGCCGCCCAAGGTGGCCACGCTCCTGCTGCGCCTCGACCGCAACCTGGAGGAGCTGCCCTCCAAGCGGAGCCAGATCGCCAACAAGGCGCTGCCGGTCAGTGACGTCGAGGACACGTACACGATCCTCATCAACGACCTGCTCACCGTGCGTGACGTGTCGGCGCAGCTCTCCACCGACACCGAGCTCTCCGACCACCTGCGCACCGTCGCCGCCGTGGCCCGGGCCAAGGAGTACGTCGCCGAGCAGCGCGACATCGGTCACAGCGTCCTCGGCGAGGGCGACTTCACCTCGACGCTGCGCCGCGACTTCCTGCTCACCGACACCGGCCTCAAGCTGGCCACCGATACGGTGCACTCGATCGGCACCGACGCCGAGATCCAGCTCTTCGACCGGATCCAGAACGTTCCGGACGGCCGCGCCGCGACGAACTTCACGATCCAGCTGAAGAACCTGCAGGGCAACAACACCCGCAACATCCCCTACGACGCCCAGTCGTGGGAAAAGGCGATGATCGGCTACAACAACCTGTACCGCCAGGTTGAGCAGAAGATGGACGCCGACGTCGTCGCCCAGGCCACCGACCTGCGCAACGACGTGAACCGGCGGGTGTTCATCGAGACCAGCGTGCTGCTCGCGATGCTGCTGCTCGCGATCCTGTTCGCCTGGCTCGTCGCCCGGTCGATGGCCCGCTCGCTGCGTGAGCTGCGGCAGGGCGCCCTCTCGGTCGCACAGTTCGGCCTGCCGCACGCGGTGTCCCGGCTGCGTGACCCCGCGCTCGCCACCTCGCTCACCCCGGCCCAGGTCGCCGACCAGATCGCCGAGCCGCTGCCGGTGCGCAGCCGGGACGAGTTCGGCCAGGTGACCGAGGCGTTCAACGCGGTTCACCTCGAGGCGGTGCGCACCGCGGCCGAGCAGGCCGCCCTGCGGGCCTCCGTCGCGACGATGTTCGTCAACCTCGCCCGCCGTTCGCAGATCCTGGTCGACCGGCTCATCGGTCACCTGGACCGGCTGGAGCGCGGCGAGGAGGACCCGGACCGCCTGGCCGAGCTCTTCCAGCTCGACCACCTGGCCACCCGGATGCGTCGTAACGACGAGAACCTCCTGGTTCTCGCGGGCGCCGACTCGACCCGCGTGCAGCGGGAGCCGGCCGCCCTGATCGACGTGCTCCGCGCCGCGCAGTCCGAGGTCGAGCACTACACCCGCATCGAGTTCGGCATGATCGACCGGGACATCGAGGTGGCGGCGCACGCCGTCAACGACATGGTCCACCTGGTCGCCGAGCTCTTCGACAACGCGACCGCGTTCTCCCCGCCCAACTCGACGGTCACCGTCGAGGCCCGGCGGCTGGGCGACGGCGCGCTGCTCTCCGTCGAGGACCGCGGCATCGGCATCAGCCGCGAGCAGCTGCGCGACCTCAACGAGCGGCTCGCCAACCCGCCCATGGTGGACGTGGCCGTCTCCCGCATGATGGGCCTGGTCGTGGTCGCCCGCCTGGCCAACCGGCACGGCGTCAAGGTCGAGCTCCGCCCGGCCGACGCCGAGCGCGGCACGGTGGCCGACGTGAGCCTGCCGCTGCAGGTGCTGATCACCGGCGCGATGGCCGGCCGCGGCATCGGCGGCGGCTACGAGGGCCTCCCGCCGGGCGGCGGCCGTCCCGGCATGCCCGAGCCGCTGGCCCTGGAGAGCGGACGCGGCGGCTACCCCGGTGGTGGCTACCCCGGTGGCCGTCCCTTCGACCCCAACCCGCCGATGAACAACGGCGGCATGCTCGGCACCGGTGGCCGGTCCGTTCCGGCCTGGTCCGACCTGACCGGGGCGCCCTCCAACGGCGGCGGCAACGGCTTCGGTGGCGGCTCCGGCATCGGCGGCGCCTTCTCGAACGGTTCCAACGGCAGCAACGGCAACGGCTCGGCGAACGGCTTCTACGGGCCGCGCAGCAACGAGATGATCCCGCCGCTGCCGTCCGGTCCCGCGCCGTCCGGCCCGCAGGGCTTCGCCGGCCCCGACGGCCTGCCGCAGCGCCGCAACGGCGAGCAGTTCCGGCCCGGTCCCGACACCGACAGCGGCTTCGGCGCGACCATCCCGCGTCAGCTGCCGTCCAACCCGGAAAGCCAGGGCCGCGGGTTCGTCCCGCCGGTCTCGGCCCCGCCGGTTCCGCCCGTCTCCGCGCCTCCGGTGCCGTCCGGCCCGCCGTACGCCCGGCCCACCTCGGTGCCGCCGGTCAACGAGCAGCCGCCGGTCTCCGGCCCGCCGACCGCGGCTCCGGCCGCGCCGCCGGCCTGGCCGCCGGTCGCTCCGGAGCGTGACCCGGGCGCGGCGCCGCACGTGCCCGAGAGCCTCGCGGCCGCGCTCGACATGACCGCCGAGATCCCGCGCTACCGCCCCGAGGGGCAGCAGCCGCAGGTCGAGCGGCCGAGCAACCCGCAGACCGCACCGATCCCGTCGTCCGCGCCACCGGCTCGCCCGGTGTCCGCGACGCCGACCTCGGGTGGCTCGCAGGCGGACGCCCAGCGGGCGGCCGCGGCGGCCCGGGCGGCCCACGAGGCGGCGACGGCCCAGGCCGCCGAGGCCCAGGCCACCGCCGCGGCGCAGATCGCCGCGGCCCAGGCCGCGGCCCGCCAGCGGGACAACAACCAGGGCCAGTTCGCCGACGAGACCATGGAGCTGCCGATCTTCCGGGAGCTCGAATCCGCCTGGTTCACCACCGCCCGTCCGGCCGACAGCAAGCAGCCGGCCGGCGAGGAGGCGGTGACCGCTCAGCGGATCCCGACCGGCGAGCCGACCCGTACGGTCGGCGTGCCACAGCAGGCCGGTTCGCCCGAATCGCGTGACCACGATCCCGCTCCGGTGGGCGTTGGCGCCGCGAACGGCTACGGTTCTTCGAATGGCAGCGCTACCAACGGCGGCGTGGTGTCCAACCCCTGGCACACCGCGGCCGACGAGGGCTGGCAGGCCGCCCGTGCGGCAGCAGAGCACTCGATCGATTCCACCACCACGGCAGGGCTGCCCAAGCGCACACCGATGGCGCAGCTCGTCCCCGGCGGTGTCGACCGTGGCGAGAAATCCGTCCAGAAACGTACTCCCGAGGGTGTCCGCGGTCTGCTGTCCGCGTACCACCGGGGTGTGCAGCGCGGTCGCACCAAGGAACAATCGACCAACCCGGAGGAGACTCCGGGAGGGCAGCAGTCCTCGCAGGCTGGCAAGGAGCATGAGGCATGACATCTACGCAGGATCTCGGTTGGCTGCTGGCCAACTTCGCCGACCGCGTTCCCGGAGTCGCACATGCGATCGCGGTCTCCGCCGACGGTCTGCTCCTGGCAGCCTCGCGGGACCTTCCGCGTGACCGTGCCGACCAGCTGGCGGCCATCGCCTCCGGCCTGGTCAGCCTTACCCAGGGCGCCGCGCGGTGCTTCGAGGGTGGCGCGGTGCTGCAGACGGTCGTCGAAATGGACAACGGATTCCTCTTCCTGATGTCCATCTCCGACGGCTCGTCGTTCGCGGTGCTCGCAGCGCGCAGCTGCGACGTCGGACAGGTGGGCTACGAAATGGCCCTTCTGGTCGACCGCGTCGGCGAGGCCTTGACTCCCGCGCCGCGTTCCGCGGCCGGCGTTCTTGGCTGAACGGGCAGTGAGCCGGTTCTCTCGGCTGCTGTTCAAAAACTTGACAACAAGAGACACTTCTAGGGTTCGAGGAAGGGGTGAGCGGTGACGATGCCCGAGCGCGATGAGCCGACCGGCGCGCTGGTCAGGCCGTACGCCGTGACCCGCGGTCGGACCCGGCCGAAGCTTGAGATAGCGCTGGAAGCGCTGGTCGAGACAACCGTGCGCGGCCGATCTGGCATGATCCGCGGCGGGCAGGGTGGAAGCGAGCATCAGTACATCGCGGCTATGTGCGACGGCGGCCGTGTGCAGTCGCTCGCGGAAATCGCCGCACGCATGCAACTGCCGCTCGGTGTGGCTCGAGTGATCGTCGCCGACATGGCCTCTGACGGCCTTGTCGCGGTGTACGAGCCCACCTCGCTGGAAGACGAGACCGACGCGGTAGGCACGGAATTGTTGGAAAGGGTGCTGAGTGGACTTCGCAGGCTCTGACATGTCGCACCGTCCCGCTGCTGGGGGGCGCGTTACATCGGCGAAGATTGTCATCGCCGGTGGGTTCGGCGTCGGCAAGACGACGCTGGTCGGGTCGGTCTCGGAGATCACCCCGCTGACCACCGAGGCCATCATGACCTCGGCCGGTGTGGGTGTCGACGACAACCGGCAGGTGCCGGGCAAGATGACGACCACTGTCGCCATGGACTTCGGCCGTATCAGCATCGACCGTGACCTGATCCTCTACCTGTTCGGTACCCCCGGCCAGACGCGGTTCTGGTTCATGTGGGACGAGCTGGTGCGGGGCGCGATCGGTGCCGTGGTGATGGTGGACACCCGCCGTCTCGCCGACTGTTTCGCCGCCATCGACTTCTTCGAGCATCGTCGCCTGCCGTACCTGGTGGCGATCAACTGCTTCGACGGGATGCAGTACCACAACGCGCAGGACGTGCGGGACGCGCTGGCGATCTCGACCGACGTGCCCGTGGTGAGCTGCGACGCCCGCAACCGCGAGTCGACGAAGAACGTCCTCATCTCGCTTGTCGAGTATGTGCTGACGATGCGTCGCTCGCGCGCGGTAGCGCCCGCCTGACGGTCGGTGGAAGCCCCGCTCCGATGAGTCGGAGCGGGGCTTCTGCACGTCCAGGGTCCGGTACGCACAGTTACCGTTCGAGCGCGGCGGGCGCCGTCGTGTTCGCGGCTGCCGCCGTCGCCCACGTACCAGCAGTCCTCGGCGGACACCCCGAGACGGGCGCTCACAGCCGCGTAGAGCCGCAAATCGGGCTTGCGGTACCCCCTATGCCGGGAGAACGCGGCAACGTCCATACGGGGCGCATAGGGCGTCGGGGGCCAGGACTCGTACAGCTCGCTCGCACCGAACCATGATGCCGGTCGTGCGGGAATGATGGGCGCATGACGAAGCTCACGGGACGACAGATCGCCGACGAGGGGCTGACCGGGTGGGTGCCGCTCGCCAACGCCCTGCACACCCGCGTGCGCAGCGGAGACTTCGCGACCGGGCTGGCCCTGGTCAACGCGATCGGCGCGGCGGCCGAGGAAGCGAATCACCACCCGGACATCGACCTGCGCTACCCGCACGTGAACATCCGGCTGTCCAGTCACGACGAGGGCGGGGTCACCTCGCGCGACGTCGAGCTGGCCCGCATCATCACGGCGCTGGTGGCCGACTCGGGCCTGTCCCAGACCACGCTCGGGGTGAGCGAGCTGGAACTGGCCCTGGACACGCCCAACCTCAAGGCGCTGCTGCCGTTCTGGGCCGCCGTGATGGCGATGGAACCGGCGCAGAGCCTCGAGCTCGGCGACGACCTGCGCGACCGGGCCGGCACGCTGCCGCTGATCTGGTTCCAGGAGTCGGGCAGCGAGGAGCCGAGGCAGCGCTGGCACCCCGACATCTGGGTCGACCCGGCCGAGGTGCAGCCTCGCATCGACGCCGCGCTGGCCGCGGGCGGCACGCTGGTGAGCGACGCGGAGGCCCCGAGTTACTGGGTGCTCGCCGACCCGGAGGGCAACAAGGTCTGCCTGTGCACCTGGCAGCACCGCGGCGCGTGACCTGCTGATGCTCCCGGGAGCTCGTGCTCCCGGGAGTCGCCAGTCAGCGTGAGTAGTTGGCGCTGTTGTCGCGGAACTCGTCGGCGCCCTCGCGGTCGCGGGTGAAGTCCCAGCCGCCGGCCGACTCGCGGCCGGGGCGGCCGCCCATGGCGAACCCGCCGATCTCCTGGCCCCGGCGCCAACCGCGGAAGTAGCCCGTGGTGTGCGCCGCGATGCTCGCCGCGTCGCGGACGATGCGCAGCGGGCGCTCGTCGCGCAGCGGGGAGCCCGGCACCAGGTTGGCCTGGGGGACCCGCTTGGGCAGGCCGGCCGGCGTCTCGGCCGCGATCTCGGGCGTCGCCGCCCGCTCAGCCGCGCGCCAGCCGCTGTCGTTCGGGTTGGCCCAGTTCAGGTCGGCCGGGGTGTCGCTGTGGCCGGTGAACCAGGCCGAGCGAGCCGCCGCGAAGATCAGCAGGTCGGTGTCGTTGCTGTCGGCCGGCACCGGCGGGTTGGTGCTGCGGTCGAGCGCGGTGAGCTTGGTGCTCGTCGTGCTGACCACGCTGCTGGTGCGGCGCACGTTGCGGGCGGCCTCGCCCTCGACCAGCCGCAGCGACGGCGGGTCGTTGATCGGCGGCAGGTCGGCGACGGTGGTGTCGAGGCTGTTGCCGATCCGGGGCTCGACCAGACGCAGGGCCGGCGGCTCCTTGGGCATGTCCTGCCACGGCGGCTTGACCCGGCCGGAGTCGGACGGCGGCGCGCTCGCCGAGGCGGCGGGCGTGGAGATGTCGTCGCCGCTCGGGTTCATCAGCGGCCAGTTGGCACGGGAGCCGGGCTCGGCCGGCTCGGGCCGCTGGGTCGGCATCGGTAGCGACGAGTAGTCGGTGGCGCTGCCGGGTGCGGGACTGGACGGCGCGCGGCTCGGCAGCGACGAATAGTCGGTGGCACTGCCGGGCGCGGGGCTCGACGGCGCGCGGCTCGGCCGCGGCGGGATGACCGTGCGCTGACGCTCGGCGCGGGCGCTGTTGATCGCCGCGTTGGTGAGCGTCGCCCGGAACGGCTGCCCGCTTTCGGCCGGGGAGACCGAGGCGGGCGGCAGCGAGGACGACAGCGACGACGGCATCGAGGACGACAGCGGCGACGGCATCGAGGTGGGCGGCAGTGAGGCGGCCGGCAGGCCCGAAGCCGGGCGAGCGGCCGGCGACGACGGCGCCGGGGCCATGGGGTTGCGCGCGGCGGGCCGCGAGCCGGGCGTGATCGGCGTCATGCCGGGCGGGGGCGGCGGCACCGAGACCGGCCGGTTGCCGGGCACGGGCGCGCGGTTGGGGAACGCGGCCGCGGCAGCCGGCGCCGCGGGCGGCGGCGTGACCGGGCGGGGCGCGAGCGGCGGCGGGGCCACCGGGTCGGGAGCGACCGGCGGCGCGTTCATCGGCTGCGGGGTGGTCGTGGCGCTGCCCGCGCTCATCGGCTCGCGGCGGCTGCGCCGGCCGGCGGCGGCCGGGACGGACTGGAGCGCGGCGGGCTGCGAGCGCCGGGTGGCGCCGCCCGAGGCCGGGGCGCTGCGGGCGCTGATCGTGCCGATCAGCGAGGCGCAGGCGGCGTCGCAGGAGCGGACCGCGCCGATGGCGTTACGGACCGTGTCGGCGGCGGCCGGCGCGAGCGACTTGTTGACCCCGCCGCGGCGGGGGGACTCGCTGATCGCCACGTGGAGCGCGGTGACCGCGGAGATGATCTCGTCGTCGGAGCCGGCGCCGGCCCGGATCAGCTCGGCCGCGACCTGCTCGGCCACCAGCTGCGACTCGGCGCCGCCGGAGGTGAGCCGGCCCGGCTCGGGCAGCGCGTCGAGCACGGCCAGGGCGAGCGGGTGGGACGGGTCCGGGTACGCCCGCAGGGCGGCGGGGTAGAGCTCGCGCAGAACCTCGCGCAGCGCCACCGCGGCCGCGTGCCGGCCGCCGAGCAGCGCCACGTGGGCGGCCAGGACCGGCTTGTAGCTGACCAGCTCGCGCGGGGCGGCCTGGTTGACCGCGGCGATCGCGCCGGCCTGCAGCGCCCGGGCCAGGCCCACGGCCCGGCGGGCGGCCGGCGGGGCCTGCATCTCCTCGACGGAGTCGTCGTCGGCGAAGCGCTCGGCGAAGTCGTCGGTGGTGTCGTCGTCGGTGACGACCAGAGGTCGTCCGGCGGCGATGAGTAGCGAGGTGACCAGGTGGTCGTCGCTGTCGGCGGCCACCGCGGCGTCGGTGAATCCACTCGTCCGTTCCACGAGGAGCGCGCCCAGCTCGGCGTAGCCGCCGGGGTCGTCGCCGATCTCGTGGACGCCGAGCAGCCGGCCTGCGTCGTCAACCACGGCTATGGTCAGTTGCGCGGTTTGGGCCCCACGCACCGAATCATCAGCCGACGCGAGACCGCAGTACACGCGCACGAGCGCCACGGCGTCGTCCTCCTCCCCGGGTAGCAGCATCTGGCCAAGCACTGATGGTCCCTGGTAAGGGGTCAGTCGCGCCAGTCCACAGCAGCAGAGATCTTGCCGATTACCGAACGCCATCCGAGGCTTGCCTGTTGTGCCCCGATTTTCTTCAATCGACGTCGACCGAAGAATCCGCCCATCCCGCCGCTTTCCGCGGACCGGAGGGACTCGTCCAGGTCATCGAGCGGCGACCCGGGCGACAGGGCCAGGATCACCGGCTTGAGCCGCAGAGCGTACCCCAGGTCGCGGGCCACCTCGCCGGCGGCGATGAGCAGCGGCAGGTCCCACGTGTCGTGGCCGCCGCGCAGATTTTCCACCACGAGGTCGAGCTCGTAGCGGTCGTCCGCCGACGGGTCGATGTCGGCCGACTGTACCCGCTCGGCCAGGGTGGCCCAGCTGTCGAGTTGCGCGAGGTCGTGCGGAGCACCCGAACGGATGAAGGAGACCAGCGACTCGGGGCTCTTGAACGCCAGCAGACGGCCCTTGTGGCTGAGGAACATCGGCACTTCCTCGTCGGCCGCCTCCTCCTCGTCCTCGTCCTTCTCGTCCTCGAAGTCGGCCGGATCGGGCTCTTCCGCCTTGGCCGTGCCGGAGTCGTCGCCGCCCTCGGCGAGCAGCGCCTGGAACTCCTCGTCGACGATGACCTCTTCCTCGTCGTCGTCGCTGACCGCCTGGCGCTTGCGCGCGTCGAACGGATCCTCTTCCTCGGCCTCGACCTCGGTCGGGGTCAGCTCGGAGGCCATCCGGTATGCCCGGAGGGTCAGACCGACGCCGCCGGGCAGGGCGATCTCGACCGGCTCGATGCGGACGTCCTCCCAGAGCTCCTCACCGGAGAGCCCCGACTTGGCGTCCTCGGACTTCTCGTCCACGGGCGTCGACGCCTCGGACTCGTCGGACTGGCTGGCCACGGTGACCTCCGGGATGATGCGGGTCGGTTGGACGGTGATTCTGCCGACACACCCTAATGGGCGCGCCTGAGAGTGGACCGACCGTCCCCCGTACTTCCGCATCGGCCGACAAAGGAGGGTCAGAAACCCTTCGGGTGCCAGACCGTCTTGGTCTCCAGCAAAGCGGTCATCGGGCGTAGTCCGGGATCGTCCCGGAAGTCGACCTCGCCGCGCGGGCGCAGCACCCGCTTGAGCGTGCCGGAGGCGGAGCGCTCCAGCTCGGCGGCGAGCTCGGGATCCGTCACCCCGGTCAGGTCGAGTGCGTTGACATCGTCGTGCGAGGCCAGCCAGGGCGCCGTCTCGGGGGCGCGTCCGGTGAGGATGTTCACCACGCCGCCGGGCACGTCGGAGGTGGCCAGGACCTCGGCGAAGGTGATCGCCACCTGGGGGCCGGCCGCGAGCACGACCACCGTGTTGCCGGTGACGATCGCCGGCGCGACGACGCTGACCAGGCCGAGCAGCGACGCCGGGGCCACCACGCCGACCACTCCGGTGGGCTCGGGCGAGGAGAGGTTGAAGAACGGGCCGGCGACCGGGTTCGCGTTGCCGACCACCTGGGCGATCTTGTCGGACCAGCCCGCGTACCAGATCAGGCGGTCGATCGCGGCGTCCACCTCGTCGGCCGCGACGCCGAGGGCGGCGAACTCGGCCCGCCGGGCCTCGACCATCTCGGCGATGCGGTAGACGACCTGGCCACGGTTGTAGGCGGTGGCGGACGCCCATTTCGGCTGCGCCTTGCGGGCCGCCACGACCGCGTCCCGGGCGTCCTTGCGGGAGGCGAGGGCCACGTTGTCGCCGTCCACGAGATAGGTCCGTCCTGACTCGCTGCGGGGGAAGGCCCCGCCGACGTAAAGCTTGTAGGTCTTGCGCACCGAGAGGCGGGCGGGTGCCGCGGCTTTCGGCGCCTTGGTGGCTGACTTAGGCAAGGTACGCCTCCAGGCCGTGCCGGCCACCCTCGCGGCCGTAACCGGATTCCTTGTAACCGCCGAACGGCGACGTCGGGTCGAACTTGTTGAAGGTGTTGGCCCAGACCACCCCGGCGCGCAGCTTGTCGGCCACGGCCAGGATGCGGGAGCCCTTGTCCGTCCAGATGCCGGCCGACAATCCGTACGGCGTGTTGTTGGCCTTCTCTATGGCCTCGTCCGGCGTCCGGAAGGTGAGCACCGACAGCACCGGGCCGAAGATCTCCTCGCGGGCGATCCGGTGGGCCTGGGTCACGCCGGTGAAGATCGTCGGGGCGAACCAGAAGCCGCGGTCGGGCAGCTCACACGGCGGCGACCAGCGTTCGGCACCTTCCGAACCACCAATTTCCGACAATTCGGTAATCTTCTCCAGCTGCGCGCGGGAGTTGATCGCGCCGATGTCGGTGTTCTTGTCGAGCGGGTCGCCGACGCGCAGCGTGGCCATCCGCCGCTTGAGCGAGGCCAGCAGCTCCTCGGCGATCGACTCCTGCACCAGCAGCCGGGAGCCCGCGCAGCAGACGTGACCCTGGTTGAAGAAGATGCCGTTGACGATGCCCTCGACGGCCTGGTCGATCGGGGCGTCGTCGAAGACGATGTTGGCCGCCTTGCCGCCCAGCTCCAGCGTCAGCTTCTTGCCGGTGCCCGCGACCGAGCGGGCGATCTGGCGGCCCACCTCGGTCGAGCCGGTGAACGCGACCTTGTCGACGTCGGGGTGCTCCACCAGGTAGCGGCCGGTGTCGCCGGCGCCGGTGATGATGTTGACGACGCCCGGCGGCAGGTCGGCCTGGCGGCAGACGTCGGCGAAGAACAGCGCCGACAGCGGGGTGGTCTCGGCCGGCTTGAGGACGACCGTGTTGCCGGCGGCGAGCGCGGGCGCGATCTTCCACGCGAGCATCAGCAGCGGGAAGTTCCACGGGATGACCTGGCCCGCCACGCCCAGCGGCTTCGGATCCGGGCCGAAACCGGCGTACGCCAGCTTGTCGGCCCAGCCCGCGTAGTAGAAGAAGTGCGCGGCGACCAGCGGCAGGTCGACGTCGCGCGACTCCTTGATCGGCTTGCCGTTGTCGAGCGACTCGAGCACGGCCAGCTCGCGGGAGCGCTCCTGGATGATGCGGGCGATGCGGAAGAGGTATTTCGCGCGCTCGGCGCCGGGCAGCGCCGACCACGGGCCGAAGGCGCGGCGGGCGGCCGCGACGGCCCGGTCGACGTCCTCCGGGGCGGCCAGGGCGACCTCGGCGAGGACCTCCTCGCTGGCCGGGTTGACGGTCTTGAAGGTGCCCTTGCCGTCGGAGAATTCGCCGTCGATGAACAGGCCGTAGGTGGGGGCGATCTCGACGATCGACCGCGACTCGGGTGCCGGGGCGTATTCGAACATTTGGCCTCAGTCCAGCGTGAAGTAGTCCGGACCGGCGTAATGGCCGGTGGTGAGCTTGGTGCGCTGCATCAGCAGATCGTTGAGCAGCGAGGAGGCGCCGAAACGGAACCAGTCCGGAGACAGCCAGTCGTCTCCGACCGTCTCGTTGATGAGCACGAGGTACTTGATGGCGTCCTTCGTCGTACGGATGCCGCCGGCCGGCTTGACGCCCACCTGCCGCCCGTGCTGCGACCGGAAGTCGCGCACCGCCTCCAGCATGATCAGCGTGACCGGCAGGGTGGCCGCGACCGGGACCTTGCCGGTGGAGGTCTTGATGAAGTCGGCGCCGGCCATCATCGCCAGCCACGAGGCGCGGCGGACGTTGTCGTACGTGCCCAGCTCGCCGGTCTCGAGAATGACCTTGAGGTGGGCGTCGCCGCACGCCTCCTTGACCGCGACGATCTCGTCGAAGACCTTGGCGTAGTCGCCGGCCAGGAACGCGCCCCGGCTGATCACCATGTCGATCTCGTCGGCGCCGCCGGCCACCGCGTCGCGGGTGTCGGCCAGCTTGACGTCGAGCGGCGCCTGGCCGGACGGGAACGCCGTGGCCACGCTGGCCAGGTGCACCCCGCTGCCGCGCAGCACGGACGCGGCCACCGGGACCATGGCCGGGTAGACGCAGACCGCCGCGACGGACGGGCAGGACGGGTCGGCCGGGTCGGGGCGCAGCGCCTTGGCGGACAGGGCGCGCACCTTGCCCGGCGTGTCGGCGCCCTCGAGCGTGGTGAGGTCGACCATCCGGATGGCCAGATCGATGGCCTTCGCCTTGGCGGTCGTCTTCACCGATCGGGTGCCGAGCGCGGCCGCCCTGGCCTCGACGCCCACCTTGTCGACCCCGGGAAGCCCGTGCAGGAGGGCCCGCAGGTTGGCGGTCGACGTCGCTGTCGCAGTCATGAAAAGGATTCTACGCAGGCCGGTAACATTTGATCTTGACTGACCGGTAGGTTGGCGCCGTGGACGTACTCGTCGTAGATCACCCGCTGGCCCAGACCCGGCTCACCGCGATGCGCAACGCGGAGACCGACTCGGGCGTCTTCCGAGCCTCCCTGCACGAGCTCACCACGATGGTCGTGTACGAGGCCGCCCGCTCGTTCGCGGTCGAGCAGTACCCGATCACCACGCCGGTCGCGCCCACCGAGGGCATCCGGCTGGCCAACCCGCCGCTGATCGTCCCGGTGCTCCGGGCCGGGCTCGGGATGGCGGACTCGGCGCTGGCCCTGCTGCCGGAGTCGTCCATGGGGTTCGTCGGGCTGGCTCGCGACGAGCACACGTTCGAGCCCCGGGCCTACATGGAGTCGCTGCCGGCTGACCTGTCGGGGCAGCCGGTGCTGGTGCTCGACCCGATGCTGGCCACCGGGGGGTCGCTGCTGCATTGCTGCCGGTTGCTCGTCGACCGCGGCTGCACCGACGTGATCATCTGCTGCGTGCTGGCGGCGCCGGAGGGGATCTCCCGGCTCAAGGAGTCGGGGCTGCCGCTGCGGCTGGTGACCGCCTCGATCGACCAGGGGCTGAACGAGAAGGCCTACATCGTGCCTGGTCTGGGTGACGCCGGCGACCGCCAGTTCGGTGGGATGCGGCGGTTCTAGAGAGTGGAGTAACTCCAGCTCTGGGCCTTGCCGTTGGCGAAGGGCATGACGCCGTGGAAGACGGTGGGGGCGTCGGCGAAGACCAGCGGTAGGAAATGTCGGTCCGACTCCCACATGGGTACGTTGCCGGACAGGACGTCGGCGAGTGGGATCCAATGCAGGCTGCCCTCGTCGTTGGCGGTCAGCGGAGTGCCGGTCCAGGCGGGGACGCGGAAGAGGAACCCGAACCAGTTGCCGCCGTCCTTGCCGAAGCCGGGCCAGGAGATCGTGCCGGCCAGCTCGAGTGACGTGCACTCGATGCCGGCCTCCTCGTGGATCTCCCGGCGCATCCCGGCCGCGACGTCCTCGCCGGGCTCGAGCTTGCCGCCGAGCCCGTTGTAGTAGCCGTAATGGATGTCGTCGGGGCGGGCGTCCCGGCGGATCATCAGGATGCTCTTGCCGTCCTCGGCGAAGACGTAGCCGAGGGTGGCCAGCGTGGCTCTCATCGTTCCAGCAAGGCGAACAGCGCTTCCCAGCGGTCGATGACGCTGTCCGGCGAGAACCGCCGCACCGACTGCTGGCCGGCCTCGCCCAGCCGCCCGCGCAGGTCGCGGTCCTTCATGAGTCGCTCGAGCCCCGATGCCATGCCGGGCACGTTACCGGCCGTCACCACCAGGCCGCCGCTGACCTCGTCGTCGATCAGCTCGCGGATGCCGGGCGCGCAGTCGAAGGCGACCGTCGGCAGCCCGTACGCCATCGCCTCCATCACCGCGATCGGGAAGCCCTCCTCGCGTGACGGCAGCGCGTAGATCGAGGCGGCGCTCAGCGCCGCGTCGATGTTGTCGGTCTGGCCCTGGAAGATTTGGGTGTCGTCGAGGCCCAGCTCGCGAGCCTGCGCCCGCAGCGCCTCCTCGTCGGGACCCGAGCCGAAGACCTTGAGTCGCCAGTCGGGGAACTGCGGCCCGGCCAGCGCCCACGCCTCCAGGAGCATGTCGATGCCCTTGTCGTGGGAGAGGCGGCGGAGCGTGACGACCGTCTTCTCGTCGAGCGTGGGCAGCGTCCTGGGCACGGTCATCAGCGGGTTGGGCATCGCGCCGACGTTGGTCATGCCGGCCCGGGCCCACCCGTCCGCGTCGGCGTCGGTGAGCGCCAGGTGGATGTCCAGGTCCTCGTAGTAGATGCGGGCCCGGTTGTAGCGGCTGCTGTCCTTGCTGGCCTCGAACGACTCGTGGGACATGCCGACGGTGATGAGGCCGGTGGTGTCGGCCGCGGCCACCCACTCGCCCGCCCACACCTGGGCCGCGATCACCACGCCGCCCGGCCGGGCCGCCTGGAACAGCTCGGTGAGCTTGCGCGCGCCGACGGCTTGTTGCGCCGCGCGGCGGCGACGCCAGAAGGCGTCACCTTTGCGGGGCAGTCGGCGGTCGTGCAGGGTGACCGTCTCGTACGGCCGATCGGAGCCGTAGTCGCGGTAGACGTTGGCCGGCTCGACGCCGATCAGCGTGACCCGGTTGCCCCGGGCGGTGAACAGCCCGGACACGTCGTGTGCCCACTGCTGGAGGCCGCCGAGCTCGTCGACGGCGTTGGTGACGATGAAGATGTCCCGGGGCTCAGCCACGGCGTGCCCCCTGGGCGAAGAATCGGTCGACGACCGCCTTGGCCGCGGTGCCGGTGTCGTACTCGCAGAACCTCGCGGTGAAGGCGTTGTGCCGCTCGGCGTACCGCTCCTTGAGCTCGCCCAGGTCGGCGAGGGCGGCGAACAGCTCGTCCTCGGTGCGGGTCAGCGGGCCGGGCGCGAATTCGGCGAGGTCGAAGTAGGAGCCGCGGCTGCTGCCCACATAGTCGTCGTAGTCGGGCACGTGGAAGATCAGCGGCCGGTCGAGCAGCGCGTAGTCGAACATCAGCGACGAGTAGTCGGTGATGACCGCGTCGGCGATCTGCATCAGCGGCGTCACGTCGTGCACGTTGGCGACGTTGCGCACCGAGTGCGCGTACATCGGCGGCAGCGCGAACGAGACCAGGTAGTGCGGGCGGATCAGCAGCACGTACTTGTCGCCGAAGCGCTCGACGAAGTCGTCCAGCGAGAACGGCAGGGTCAGGCCCTTCGACCCGGTCGCGATCTCCTCCGGGCGGAAGGTGGGCGCGTAGAGCAGCACCTTGCGGTCGTCGTGGAGATTGAGCTGCTTGCGCAGCGCGTCGACCTGACTGTCGTTGGTGGGATTCACGAGTACGTCGTTGCGCGGGTACCCGACGCGCAGCAGGTCGGCGTGCACCCGCATGCCCTTGGTCAGCGTGTGCACGTCGTGCTCGGTACGCGCCAGGAAGAAGTCGAAGCGGTCGATGGCGTCCTGGAGCTTCTGCTGCTGGGACGCGGTCTGGCGCTTGATGTTCGCCTCGTCGAAGCCCATCCGCTTGAACGCCGAGCCGTGCCACGTCTGGATGTATGTGGTGCCCGGCCGCTTGCGCAGGTCGTGCGGGAAACCCTGGTTGTCCACCCAGTACCGGGCCCGGCCCAGCTCGCGCAGGTACGCGTACGACTGCCGGCGCACCAGCTTGACGTCGCCGGGGAAGCCGTTCGGGTGCTCGTCCGCGTACGACCAGACCGCGCGGAACCGTACGCCGGAACGCTTGAGCTCCTCGTAGATGGCCCGTGGGCTGTCGGAGAACTGCTTGCCCATGTGGCTCTCGAAGACGATCGTCCGCTTGCTGATCGGCATCCGCGAGAAGACCCTGTCGTACCAGGCCAGCTTGGTCCTGCGCTTCTCGAGCCGCTGCCGCACGTCCCGCCGGAGCGTCGCGGCTTTGCCCCAGGCGCGGGCGCCGAGCGGCTGGGAGCGCACCTTCTTGAGGGTCGCGTCGCCGGCGCGGGCCCGCTTGCCCTCGGCCGACAGCCGCAGCGCCAGGTTGCCCCGGTCGGTCTTGTAGGCCTCCATGCGGTCGGCGGCCAGCCGGGACAGCCGCGGTCGCACCGGCAGGCTGAGCTCCTCGGTCAGCTCGTCGGAGGCGAACAGGTGCAGGTCGCAGGTCTCGCCGCGGGCCTTGACCCGCAACGCGAACGAGTAGACCGGGTCGACGAAGCCGATCGGCCGCGGCGCCTTCTCGGGGGTGACGGTCGCGGTCCAGGTCAACTGGGTGCCGGCGGGGGTGGCCTTGGCCTTGGCGCTGAACTGGCGCCGCCGGTTGCGCCGGGCGATCATGACCAGTTTCGCCGAGGAGGCGCCGTCGAGCCGGCCCAGCGGGTTGGTGACCACGCCGCTGATCGTGATCGCGCGGCCGCTGCGCGACACCGAGGTGATCCGGCTGCCGAGGGTGAGCTTGGCCAGCGGCAGGTCCTGGAAGCCGACCTCGGTCACGTCGAGCACCTCGCGGCCCAGCGGGTCGTCCAGGTGCCGGTCGCACCAGAAGATCCGGCCGTCGCGGACGGTGAGCGTGGTGGTCAGGTGCGCCCGGTGCTCCTTGTTGGCCATGTAGTCGTGCGCGGTGGCCACGCCGTCGAGGTCGTCCATCCGAGCCATGTAGGCGGCGATCGCCGGCAGCGGTTTGGCCTGCTTGAACGCCTCGGGGTCGATGCCGCGCACGTACGGCCCGGCGACCTCGATCAGCCGCCGCTGGTCGTCCTCGGGGGCGTCGCCGATGCCGGCCAGGTGGGTGCGCAGGTCGTTCTCGATGAACCGGATGTCCTTCTGCAGCCGCAGCTCGGGGGTGCCGTAGCGGGCGAGCAAGGCGTCGATCTGGCGGGTGACCGCGATCCGGTCGGTGAGGTTGCGGACGTCCCGGGCACGGTTGGTGATCGAGAGGGAGGCGGCCCGGCGCTCGACGTTCCAGGTGTAGACCCGCTGCGGGATGACCGCGATCCCCTTGGCGGTCAGGTAGGCGTGCGCCGAGAAGACGTTGTCCTCGTAGTACCGGTCCTCGAGGAAGACGAGGTTCTCCCGGGTCAGGAAGTCGTGCCGGTAGAGCTTGTTGGTGGAGAGCACGTCGTACAGCAGCTCGGGCTCGTCGCGCAGCGACTCGTAGACCACCTTGCGCTGCACCAGCCACGGCATCCAGGAGTGCTCCTTGCCGGTGCCGACGTCGTGCCGCACGCACCGGCCGATCACCATGTCGGCCCCGGACTCCTCGGCCATCGCGACCATGTTGCGGCAGGCGTGCCGGTCGAGGGTGTCGTCGGAGTCGAGGAACATGATGTATTTGCCGCGGGCGTTGCGGACGCCCTCGTTGCGCGGGGCGCCGCAGTGCCCGGAGTTGGCCGCCAGCCGGATGAACTTCACGTCGTCCGGGTGCTGCGCGGCCAGCCGTTCCATGACCTCGGGGGTGCTGTCGCTGCTGTGGTCGTCGACGACGATCACCTCGCGGCTGCGCAAGGACTGATCGAGCACCGACCGGACCGCCGTCTCGATCCGTGCCGCGTCGTTGTAGACGATGACGACGACCGTGACATCGGGCCGGGGGTGGGGCGAGGTCACGCTGAGATGTCCTTTCGGAGAACGGCTCCCGTGGCGGCAGCATCATAGGTTAAGACGTCGTTCTCCTAAAAATTACCTGTGGTGCACCAGCTAAGGTCGTCGCCGTGAAGGTGCTTCTCGCCGGCGGGGCCGGTTTCATCGGCAGCACGATCGCGTCATGCCTGATCGACGCGGGTCATCAACCGGTCATTCTGGACAATCTGGTCACCGGCCGTCGCGAGTTCTGCGAGGGGCGCCCGTTCTACGAGGGCGACATCGCCGACCGGGCCGTTCTCGACCGCGTCTTCGACGAGCACCCGGACATCTCGGCGGTCGTGCACTGCGCGGCGCTGATCGTCGTGCCCGACTCGGTGGCCCGCCCGATCCACTACTACCGGGAGAACGTGGCCAAGACGCTCGAGCTCGTCGACCACTTGGTCGCCCGGGGCGTCACCCGTCTGGTGTTCAGCTCGTCCGCCTCGATCTACGAGCCGAACGACGAGTTCAGCGTGGACGAGAGCTCGGCGCTGGCCGCCTCGAGCCCGTACGCGCGGACCAAGCTCGTGGTCGAGCAGATGCTGACCGACATCACCGCCGCCACCGGGCTGAGGGTGCTGTCGCTGCGCTACTTCAACCCGATCGGGGCCGACCCCAAGATGCGCACCGGCCTGCAGGTTCCGGCGCCGAGTCACGCGCTGGGCAAGCTGATCGAGGCCCACCGCGCCGGCGCGCCGTTCCGGGTGACGGGTGTCGACTACCCGACCCGCGACGGCTCCGGCATCCGCGACTACGTCCACGTGTGGGACCTGGCCGGCGCCCACCTGCGCGCGCTCGAGGTCTTCGACACGCTGTTCGCCGGCGACGAGCGGTACCAGGTGATCAACCTGGGCACCGGCACCGGCACCACGGTGCTGGAGCTCGTCGAGGCGTTCAACCGGGTCGCCGACGACCCGGTCGCGGTCGAGCAGGCGCCGCCCCGCCCGGGCGACCAGGCGGGGGCGTACACCCGCAGCACCCGCGCCGCCGACCTGCTGGGCTGGCACGCCGAGCACTCGGTCGCCGACGGCATCCGGGACACGCTCGCCTGGTTCGCGCAGCGTGACCGGGTCCTGCCCGATCTCGCCGAGAAGCGGTGAGGATTCGACCCGACCTGGCGATCTCCTCGCGTGACTCGGGCCACTATCGTTGCGTCACATGACCTCCATTCCGCTCGCCGAGGAATTGCTCCTCCTCGCCTACGACGACCAGACCGGCAAGGCGACCGGTTCCCGCATCGGGCTGGACCTCGGCATGGCCGCGGCCGTGCTGGTCGACCTGGCGCTCGCGGGGCGGGTCGCGTACTCCGACGGTTTCCTCAAGGTGATCGACCCGACCCCCACCGGCGAGCCGATCGCCGACACGGTGCTCGCCAAGGCGTCCGACGACGAGCCGCACACGCCGGGCCAGTGGGTGCAGCGGCTGCGTCACCGGCTGCGCTCGCGCGTCCTCGAGGACCTGGTCGCCCGCGGCGTGGTGCAGGACGTGGACGAGACCCAGATGGAGTTCATCCACGTCCACCGCTATCCGACCACCGACCCGGCCTACGAGGCCGAGATCCGGCGCCGGCTGGCGGAGGCGCTGACCGGCCAGAGCATGTGCGACGAGCGGACGGCCGCGCTGGCCACGCTGCTGGTCGCCTGCCGCATGGAGCCGGCGCTGCGCCTGCCGCCCGAGGAGAGCGCGCGGGCGCACCAGCGGCTCGAGCAGATCGCCGCGGGCGCCGGCTTCTCCGGCTCGCTCGACCTGGAGGACTCGGTGGTCCGCCCGTCGGTCGCGCTGGTCGTGCACACGCTGGGCAAGGCCATCAGCGCCGCGCTGGGCGCGCCCAAGCCGGTTTAGCGGTCACACGCCGAGCGCGGCGGCGACCTCCTGACGGAGGATCTGCAGGGCGTCCGCCGCGCGGGCCCGGGCCGTCGTCACGTCGCCCTGGGTGACTTCTTCAACCACTTCCAGGTACGCCTTGAGCTTGGGCTCCGTGCCCGAAGGCCGGATCACCACCCGCACCGCGGCGGTGCGGAAGGTCAGCACGTCGTTCTCCGGCAGCAGGTCGTCGACGGCCGTCACCGGCGCGCCCAGCAGCGTCGCCGGTGGCTGCCGCCGGGCCCGGCCCATCGCCACGCCGATCTCGGCGAGGTCGTCGACCCGCACCGAGAGCTGGTCGGTGGCGTGCACGCCGAACTCGGCCGCCAGCTCGTCCAGGCGGTCCTGGACGCCCTTGCCGTCCTTCTGCAGGCCCGCGGCGACCTCCGCGGCGGTCAACGCGGCCGTGATGCCGTCCTTGTCGCGCACGAGGGCGGGCGCCACGCAGTAGCCCAGCGCCTCCTCGTAGCCGAACGCCAGGTCCTCGGCGGCCCGCACGATCCACTTGAAGCCGGTGAGGGTCTCGGCGTACGGCACGCCGCGGGCCGCGCAGAGCCGGCCGAGCAGCTGCGACGAGACGATCGTCGTCGCGTACGTGCCGGGCACGCCCCGCCGGATCAGGTGGTCGGCGAGCAGCACCCCGAGCTCGTCGCCGCGCAGCGGACGCCAGCCGTCCGGGCCGGGGATGGCCAGCGCGCAGCGATCGGCGTCCGGGTCGTTGGCGATAGCCAGGTCGGCGTTGCACATCCTGGCCAGTTCGAGCAGCTTGTCCATCGCCCCCGGCTCCTCCGGGTTGGGGAAGGAGACCGTCGGGAACTCGGGATCGGGCTCGGCCTGCTCGGTCACCGACGGCGGCATCCCGAACCCGGCCGTGACGAACGCGGCAGCCAGCGTGCCACCGCCGACGCCGTGCAGCGGGGTGTAGACCACGGTCAGGTCGCGCGGGCCGCCGGGCGTGAGCACGTTCGCGGCGCTCTGCACGTACCTCTGGACGATCTTCTCGTCGAGAAGTGTGCCCGGCACGCCCAGCCGGACCCCGGCGACCGGGCCGACCGCCCGGATGGCGGCCTCGATGCCGGAGTCGGCCGGCGGCACGATCTGCGCGCCGTCGCCGGCCGGGCCGCCGAGCTGCCGTCCGAGGTAGACCTTGTAGCCGTTGTCCTGCGGGGGATTGTGGCTGGCCGTGACCATCACGCCGGCCACCGCGTCGAGCGCCCGCACCGCGTAGGCGAGCACCGGCGTGGGCAGGGTCGAGGGCATGACGAGCGCCTCGCGGCCGGCGCCGGTGGCGACGCGGGCGGTGCGCTCGGCGAAATCGCGGGAACCGTAGCGGGCGTCGTACCCGATCACCAGCGGGCCCTCGCCGCCCTCGGCCGCGAGCCAGGCGACCAGCCCGGCCGCCGCCCTCGTGACCACGGCGAGATTCATCCCGTTCGGCCCGGCGCGCAGCCGGCCCCGCAGCCCGGCCGTGCCGAAGGTCAGCGGCCCGGCGAACCGGTCGCGTAGCTCGTCGGCCGTGCCCGGCAGCCCATCGATCAGCTCACGCAGCTCGGCCCGGCTCGCCGGATCGGGATCGTCGGCCAGCCAGGCCTCGGCTTCTTCCAACGGGGTTGTCTGGGGTTTTCCGCCGCGGGCCGGCTCAGTTCGCAGTTCGTTGTCGTCAGGCGCCACTAGGGATTGATAGCACAGCCCTCAGCTGTTGATTTTGAAGCTCTCCACCATCGCGTCGAAATACTTCTTGCTGTCGGCGAAGCTGGCGTCCGACGTCGTGAGGTAGAAGGAGTACATGCTGCCGCCGGCGGTCGTCATCCGCCAGATGCCGTGGCGCATGGCGTCGCCGCTGCCGCAGGTGTACTCGAACTGGGCGCCGGGCTGCCCGGAGACCTCGACGTCGGCCGTGTCGACCTGCTTGTACGGCGACGGGCACGCCTTCGACTTCTTGAGGGTGCCGGGCGCCGTCTCCGAGACGAACCGCTGCGGCTTGATCGAGCCCGGCTCGACCAGGACGCGTACCTTGCGCTGCTTGTCGCCGGGGTCGACGTAGTCGACGTAGTTGCCGCTCGCGGCCCTCTTCCAGCCCGCCGGCACCTTGACGCTGACCTTGTCGTTGCCCTGGTAGTCCTGGGTCTGGACGTCGGAGGCCGCGGCCTGGCTGGCGCCCGGCTGCGCGACCGGTGTCGTCGGCGTGCCGCTGCCGCCGCCGGAGAGCGAGATGACCAGCACCAGCACGATCACCAGGGCGAGCGCGCCGCCGCCGGCGATCAGCTGCTTGTTGCGCGGCCAGCCCTTGAACGTCTCGACGGCCTTGCCGGTGGCCGCCTTGGCCGAGCCGACCGCGTTGTCGATCATCGCCTTGCGCTTGGCCGCCGGGCTGCGCACGATCGTGCCGCCCATCGGCTCGCCGGCCGCGCGGGCGCCGTTCCACGCCTCGCGGGGTGGGATGACGCTCGTCGGGTCGGCGCCGTGGGCGGCCGGCAGGAAGCCGGTCGCCGCGCCTGGCATCAGCGTGTCGTCGGGCTCGGGAGCACGCCGGCGGCCGCCGGGGGTGGGGGCGTTGCTCTGCTGGAGCTTGGCCAGGTGGTCGGTGAGCGACGCGCCGGGGGCGAGCATGGCCCGGCCGCCGATCTGACCGCTCGGCTGCGGGGGCAGCGGCTGCGTCTCGGCCGGCGCGGCCGGCGGGCGCTGGGCCGGAACCACCGAGTACGGGTCGGTCATCATGTGCGGCGGGCTGGTGCTGGCCAGCGGGCCGGCCAGCTGCTGCCGGAGCATCGTGCGCGCGGTCTGCACGTCCATCCGCCGGTTCGGGTCCTTTTCCAGCAGGCCCATCAGCACCGGGGTGAGCGAGCCGGCCCGCACGGCTGGGGCCGGCGGGTCCTCGACCACGGCGTGCATGGTCTCGATCGGGTCGCCCTTGTCGAACGGCGGACGGCCCTCGACGGCGGTGAACAGCGTGACGCCCAACGAGAACAGGTCGCTCGGCGGGCCGAAGTCGCTGCCCATGGCGCGCTCGGGCGAGATGAAGTGCGGCGAGCCGAGCACCATGCCGGGCGTGGTCAGCTGCACGTCGGTGGGCATGCGGGCGACGCCGAAGTCGGTCAGCACGCAGCGGCCGTCAGAGCAGATCAGCACGTTGGCCGGCTTGACGTCGCGGTGCAGCACGCCGTGGGCGTGCGCCACCTCGAGCGCGCCGAGCAGCGCGATGCCGATCTTGGCGACGACGCGGGGCGTGACCGGCCCGTCCTCGATCACCATGTCGGCGAGGCTGCGCGCGTCGAGCAGCTCCATCACGATCCACGGGCGGCCGTTCTCGTGCACGACGTCGTAGACCTGCACGACGGCCGGGTGCTGAAGGGCGGCGGCGGCGCGGGCCTCGCGCATGGTCCGTTCGTACATCGAGTCGCGGTCGCTGGGAGCCAGGCCAGGCGGGAGGACGACCTCCTTGATGGCCACGTCGCGGCGCAGCAGCGTGTCCGCCGCGCGCCACACCGTGCCCATGCCGCCGTGCCCCACCGCCGCGCGGAGCGTGTACCGCCCGCCGATGAGCGTGCCCGGGGCTGCGCGTCCGCTGGTGGGAGCAGTGTTGCCGCCGCTCCACGTCGGAATCTGAGTCACTGAGGATGCCACCGAGGGGATGTAGGGGCTGTCGACCAACCCCGCTATCTTGCCGGGTGCGCCCCCCTATTTGAAAGTCACGACGCGGGTGTTCCTGGGAAGTCGACGGACCGTGACCGGAAAGCCGCTTTCCGTTCGGCTTATCGGACTCTCTGTGCAAAATCCCTCACGCTTGCGACCTGAACGAAGCCTTAGGATCACGGTTGTGAACGCAGAGTCGGGTTTCGAGATCAAGCCGGTCTACCGCCCCGGGGACGTGCCCGCGGACGTGCCGATCGGCGAGCCGGGGGAGTATCCGTACACCCGTGGCGTCTACCCGACGATGTACACCAAACGCCCCTGGACCATGCGGCAATATGCCGGTTTCGGCACCGCCGCCGAGTCCAACGCCCGCTATCACCAGCTGCTCGCCCACGGCACCATGGGCCTGTCGGTGGCGTTCGACCTGCCCACCCAGATGGGGTACGACTCCGACGACCCGATCGCCCACGGCGAGGTCGGCAAGGTCGGCGTGGCCATCGACTCGATCGACGACATGCGGCAGCTGTTCCGCGACATCCCGCTCGACCAGGTCTCGACCTCGATGACGATCAATGCCCCGGGCTCGGTGCTGCTGCTGCTCTACCAACTGGTGGCGGAGGAGCAGGGCGTGCCGGGCGCGGCGCTGCAGGGCACGATCCAGAACGACATCCTGAAGGAGTACATCGCCCGCGGGACGTACATCTTCCCGCCGAAGCCCTCGCTGCGGCTGGTGGCGGACACCTTCGCGTACTGCCGGGCCGAGATCCCGAAGTGGAACACGATCTCCATCTCGGGTTACCACATGGCCGAGGCGGGCGCGTCCCCGGCGCAGGAGATCGCCTTCACGCTGGCCAACGGCATGGAGTACGTGCGGGCCGCGATCGCCGCCGGGCTCGCCGTGGACGACTTCGCGCCGCGGCTGTCATTTTTCTTCGTGGCCCGCACCACACTGCTCGAGGAGATCGCGAAATTCCGCGCGGCCCGGCGGATGTGGGCCCGGATCATGCGCGAGGAGTTCGGCGCGAAGGATCCGAAGTCGCTCATGCTGCGCTTCCACACGCAGACCGCGGGCGTCCAGCTCACCGCCCAGCAGCCCGAGGTCAATCTGGTGCGGGTGGCGATCCAGGCTCTGGGTGCGGTCGCCGGCGGCACGCAGTCGCTGCACACCAACGCGTACGACGAGGCGATCGCCCTGCCCACCGAGAAGTCGGCCCGGCTCGCGCTGCGCACCCAGCAGGTCCTCGCCTACGAGAGCGGCCTGACCGGCACGGTCGACCCGTTCGCCGGCTCCTATGCGATCGAGGCGCTGACCGACGAGGTCGAGGCCGAGGCCACCCGGCTGGTCGAGCGGGTTTTCTCGTACGGGTCGGCGGTGGACGCGATCGAGCAGGGCTTCCAGAAGGAGCAGATCGAGACGTCGGCGTACCAGATCGCCAACGAGATCGACTCCGGGGAACGGGTCGTGGTGGGCGTCAACCGCTTCACGACGGAGACTGAGGAGCGGTACGAGCCGCTGCGCGTCGACCCGGCGATCGAGGCCGCCCAGGTGGCCCGTCTCGCCGAATTGCGGGCGGAAAGGGACTCGACGGCCGTCGAGAGCGCGCTGGCCGATTTGGCGAAGGCCGCCCAAGGGACCGAGAACGTCCTACCGTTGATGAAAGAGGCGTTGCGGCTACGTGCCACCGTGGGCGAGGTATGCCACACGTTGCGTGGTGTGTGGGGCGTCCACCACCCGGTGGAGCGTTTCTGATCGGACTCGTGGTGTGGGTCATCACCTCCGCGATCCGTTACACGTTGTAGGAGGTGGTGGGCCAGATGCTGCGCAGGGACGACACCCCGGGCATCCCCTCGCCTCTCATCGAGCGCTCTTATCAGGGCATTCGTGACCCAGCGCTACCCAGCGTGCACGGGAATGATGTTGCACAGCGTCACCAAAATGGGTCTAAGCTGTCGCGCGTCAAACAAACACGACAAACTTTCGAGAGCGATACGGAAACCGACGTGACTACTGCTCTGGCGCCTGGTGAAGAGGCGCAGACGGAGTGGCCCGGGCCGCTGCCCGGCGCCGAGCCCCTGCCCGGCCAGCTCGACCGCTGGCTCGCCGCTCACGGCGCGGAGCTCGTAGCGATTCGTCGGCACATTCACTCCCACCCCGATCGTTCCCACCACGAGTTCGAGACGGCCGCGCTGATCGCCCGCGAGCTGGCCGTGGCCGGCCTCTCCCCGCGGCTGCTGCCCAAGGGCAACGGTGTGATCTGCGACATCGGCGAGGGCGACCGGGTCGTGGCGTTCCGCGCCGACCTCGACGCGCTGCCGCTGCAGGACCTGAAGGACGTGCCGTACCGCTCGACCGTCGACGGCGTCGCGCACGCCTGCGGCCACGACGTGCACACCACGATCCTGCTCGGCCTCGGGCTCGCGCTGGCCCAGCTCGCCGAGCAGGGCCAGCTGCCCGGCCGGGTCCGGCTGATCTTCCAGCCCGCCGAGGAGAGCATCCCGTCCGGCGCGCCCGAGGTGGTCGTGGCCGGCGGGCTCAAGGACGTCGTCGCGATCTACGCGCTGCACTGCTACCCGCAGCTGCCGGCCGGCCTGGTCGGGGTCCGCTCCGGGCCGTTCACCGCGGCCGCCGACATCGTCGAGGTCAAGTTGACCGGCCCCGGCGGGCACACCGCCCGGCCGCACCTGACCGCCGACCTGGTGCACGCCCTGGGCCGGGTGATCGTGGACGTGCCGGCGCTGCTGGACCGGCGCATCGACCCGCGGGCCGGCGTCTCGATGGTGTGGGGCTCGGTGCACTCGGGCGACGCGTTCAACGCGATCCCGGCCTTCGGCGAGGCGCGCGGCACGGTGCGCATCCTCAGCCGGGAGGCCTGGCGGGAGGCTCCCGAGCTGATCACCAAGCTGATCCAGGACGTGGTCGCGGCGACCGGCGCCGAGGCCGAGGTCGGGTACCGCCGCGGCATGCCGCCGGTGATCAACGACCGGATGGCCACCGCGGTCATCGCGGGCGCGGCCGGCGCGGCGCTCGGCGCCGACCGGGTGGTCGAGGCCGAGATCAGCATGGGCGGCGAGGACTTCTCGTTCTACCTCGACCACGTGCCCGGCGCGATGATCCGGCTCGGCACCGGGGTGCCCGGCTCCGACGAGCGGTACGACCTGCACCAGGGCAGCTTCGACGTGGACGAGAGCGCGATCGGCTACGGCGTGCGGGTCTTCGTGCACACCGCCCTGGCGGCGCTGGCAACCGGCGCGTTCTGAGCTGGCTGGCTCCGCTTCGCTCCGCGGGCGATCGCCCCTTCGGGGTTGATGAGGAGTCAGCCGATTTCCCGGCGCCGCAAACCCCGCGGCGACGGCAAATCGACTGCCTCCTCATCAGCGGGGCGATCGCGGGCCGTACCGTGTCAGGGCTTGTCGGGTTTTTCGGTTTGCTGCTGTGGAGGGCCCGGCGGAGCCGGCTGGGGATAGACCGCCGGCACCGCTCCCGGAGCGACGAGAGCCGGCTGGCCGGTGGCGCGGGTCGGGCGCAGGCGCCGGTACAGGTAGAACAGGCCCCACACCGGCAGGCCGATCACGATCAGCCAGGGGAGCAGCGCCCCCAGCACGGTCAGCAGCACCTTGAGCGACGCCAGCAGCGCGTCCCAGCCGGCCGAGAGCCCGCCGAGGAACCCACCCGGGTTGTCTTCGACCTGCGCCGCCGGCGCGGCCGGGCCGAGGAACGTGACGGTGATCGTGGACAGCGCCGTGAGGTCGGCCAGCCGCCGCTTCTTGGCCTGCAACGACGCCAGGTCGGACTCCCGCGACGCCACCTCCTTCTCCAGCATGACCAGGTCGTTCAGCGACTTGGCCTGCGCCAGCAACCGCCGCCCGCTGTCCACCCGGGCCTCCTGCACGGTGATCCGGGCGTCGAGGTCGACGGTCTCCTCGGTGACGTCCTCGGTGCTGATCTCGCGGTGCTCTTCTTTGCCCAGCTTGGACAGTTGGTCGACGGTGGTGGAGAACTTGTCGGCCGGCACCCGCAGGGTCAGCGTGGCCGTGCCCGAGCCGCCCTCGCCGCTGGTGCGGTTGTCCGAGCCGATGAAACCGCCGGCCGTGGTCGCGATGCCGGAGGCCTGCCCGGCGGCGGCGTTCACGTCGTCCTTGACGCGCACCGAGATGCTGCCGCGATAGATGATGGACCGCTGGTCGACGCTCAGATCGGGCGCCTGCGCCGGCTGGTCCTTGCCGGTGGCGGGATCGGGCGCCGCCTCGGCGACGCCGCCGTCGGCCCGCTGCTCCGGGGCGGCCGCTTTGTCGGCCGCCGACACGCCGGAGGAATTGGATTGTGAATCGTCGGACGCTCCGGCGCCGCATCCGGCCAGTAGAACCCCCGTGAGAAGCACGGAGGAGGCGATGTATATGGGTCTGACGCGCATGGTTTTCTCCCATCCCCGTTGGGCGTGCACCTGGGACGTACGGCACACGGGACCCGGTTCCGGCAGACTGCGGGGTGAGCGGTTACGAATCGGCAGCGGAGGGGTCCCGTGCGCGTCACGAAGTTCACGCATTCCTGCCTCCGGATCGAGGGCGACGGAGTGCTGGTCGTCGATCCGGGCGAGTTCAGCGAGCGATCCGCGCTGGATGGCGCGGACGCGGTGCTGATCACTCACGAGCACATGGACCACCTGGATGTCGCGGCGGTGGCCGACGCCGCGGGGAAACGTCCGGAGCTTCGCGTCTTCGCCCACGCGGAGGTGCTGCCCAAGCTCGCCGCCTTCGGCGACATCGCGACCGCCGTGGGTCCGGGTGAGCAATTCGGTGCCGCCGGTTTTCGCGTACGGGCATTCGGCGGCCACCACGCGCTGATCCACCCGGACATCCCGCGGATCGCGAACCTCGCCTATCTGATCGGCGACGACGACACGAACGTCTATCACCCCGCCGACTCGTTCACCGTTCCGGAGGACACGGCCGTGGACACGCTGTTCGTCCCGTTGAATGCTCCATGGATGAAGCTGATGGAGTCGATCGACTTCGTCCGGGCGGTCCAGCCCGGCCGCGCCTACGCGCTGCACGACGCGCTGCTCACCCCGACCGGCGCCAAGATCTCCGACGGGCACCTCGACCGGCTCTCCGGCGCCGCCTACGAGCACGTGGCGCCGGGGACCACGATCTGACGTGCCCAGCGCAACCGACCAGCTGATCCAGCGGCTGTACGAGGAGCCGCCGGACGGCTTCGTGGCGGCCCGGACCGCCGCGATCAACGACGCCAAGCAGGCCGGCGACCGGGACGCGGCGAAGCGTCTCGCGGCGCTCAAGAAGCCCACGGTGGCCGCCTGGGTGGTCAATCTGCTCGCGACGCGGCGACCCGACCTGATCGAGGAGCTGGTCGACCTGTCGGCGGCTCTGCGCGAGGCCCAGCGCGGCCTGCAGGGCGACCAGCTGCGCGAGCTGACCGCCCAGCGCCGGCAGGTGGTCTCGGCGCTGGTGGGCGCGGCTCGCAAGCTGGCGCTGGAGGTGGAGCCGGGCGCCAAGCTCCCGCTCGGCGAGGTCGAGGCGACGCTGTCCGCGGCGCTCGCCGAGCCGGCGGTGGCGGCGCAGGTGCGCACCGGGCGGCTGATCCGGGCGGCCAGCTACGCGGGCTTCGGCGAGGTGCCCAAGCCCCGGCTGCGCCTGGTCGGCGACGACTTCCAGGAAGACCTCGCCGACGGGGAGCCGGAGGACGAGGGCGGCGAAGTCGTCGAGTTTCCGCAGCAGTCCACACGGGAGCGTCAGGCGGCCGAGCGCCGCCGGCGCCAGATCGAGCAGCGCCGCCGCGACCTGCGCCGCGAGCTGGGCACCGCGGAGGCCGCCGAGCAGCGCGCCGACGAGCAGCTCGAACGGGCCGAGAGCGCCGAGCGCGACGCCGAGCACCTGGTGGAGGACCTGGACGCCGAGCTGGCCGAGCTGGAGCGGCGGCGCACCGAGGCGCAGGCCGACGTCGCCCGGCGCAAGCAGGCCCGGCGCAACGCCGAGCGGGATGTCGCGGCGGCCCGCCGCCGGGTGGGCGACGTGCAGGCGGCCCTGGAGGATCTTGAAACGGACGAGTCCGACTGATCGCCATCCAACCGCCCCGCCCGCCGCCCTGAATCGGCCTAAAGCGCCTATTCGCGTCGGGACGGGAAGAATATTTTCCAGATCGGGCAGGGAAGAGCAGAATCGGCGCGTGACCCCCGAACAGGCTGCCGCCAACGCCATGACGGGACTCGCAACGATCGTCGGCGCCTTCGCCGAGTCACCGCAGACGCTGCGCCGCGCGCGGCTTCTGGGGCTCTCCGGCTGGGCGTACCACGTGTCTGCGCGGGCCGGTGCGCTCGGCGACGTACGACCCGAGACGGTGGCCGCGGCCATCGGATTCATCGCTCCCGACGCCGTCATCGACGGCTGGGAATCGACCGCCAAGGCGTCGGCCCCCATGGAGGTGGCCAGCTGGCACCTGCACGAGCTGTGCAAGTGGGGCATCGAGCAGCTCGGCGGCTTCCCCAGGCTGACCAGGATGCTCGAGCTCGCCGGCCGGGTGGTGGAGGCGGTCGACATGGCCGCGCTGCCGCTGTTCGCCGCGTGGCGGGCGATGCCGGTGCCCGACCGGGCCGCCGGGGCGCGGGCCGCGTTCGCCTTGCACCTGCTGCACGAGCACCGGCTCGGCGTGCACCTGGTGGCCGTGCGGGCCAGCGGGCTGACCCCATTGCAGGCCATCATCGCCGGGCCCGAGGGGGAGACGGGGGCGGTCGCGTTCGGCTGGCAGCCGCCGTACCCGCCGGCCGGCCCGATCGTGCGCCGGCTGATGTGGGCCGACTCGGTGGCCGACGCGCTGGCGGGGCAGGCTTACGCGGCGCTCGACATGGCCGAGCGCATCGAGCTGGTCGGCCTGCTCGAGTCGCTGAGCCAGCGCCTGACCCGCTGAGCCCGGTCGATATTCGGTCGACCGGGGGCTGTGGTTCGTGGTCCGATGCGCGGATGACCGCTGCCGCGATGACCGCGCTGCCCGAGGGCTGGACCACGCGCCGGCCGACGCTCGATGACGTGCCCGAGATTCTCGCGGTGGTGCATGCCAGCGACATCGCGGCGATCGGTGAGCCCGACTTCACCGCCGACGAGGTGCGGGAGATGCTCACCGACCCGCATACGGAGATGAGCCGGGACAGCTGGCTGGCGCTCGACGAGGCGGGCACGATCGTCGGCTGGACGTTCCCGCACAACATGACCGGTGGCGACCGTGACTTCCTCGAGGTCTTCGTCGACCCCGAGCGCGGGCGCCCGGCGATGCGGCCGCTGCTCGCGCTGATCCTCGACCGGATGACCGAGCGGGCCGCCGAGCTCGGCCACCACCGGTATGAGGTGCGTGCCGGCGCCATTCCGACCGAGCAGCCGTACATCGATGCTCTCACCGAGGCCGGCTTTGCCTTCCTCAAGCAGCACGCCCGCATGCGGATGCCGCTCGACGGCGTGCCGCACACCGCGCCCGAGCAGCCGGCGGGGGTGACGGTGCGGCCGGTTCGCGGCGACGACGAGGACGATCTGCGCGCGCTGCACGCGGTGATCGAGGAGGCGTTCCGGGAGACCGACCACTTCGCGGTCGACTATCCGACGTGGCGCGCTCAGGTCGCCAACGAGCCGTCGGTCTCCTTCGACGAGTGGTTCGTCGCCGAGGTGGACGGCCGCGTGGTCGGGTCGCTGCAGTCGTCCGATACCGGCATCGACGACAACGAAGGCTGGGTGAAGAGGCTCGCCGTGCTCCGCTCGTACCGGAAAAGGGGTGTGGGTGAGGCGCTCCTGCGCCGAGCTTTCGCGGTCTATGCCCGGAAGGGCCGATCGCACGCGGGCCTCGGTGTCGATCTGGAGAATCCCACCGAGGCCGTGCGCCTCTATCTGTCGGTCGGCATGACGCCGATGTACCGGGCCAACGTCTACCGCACCTATGTGGAGGCTCGCGCCGCCTAGCGGCGCCAGGTGCGGGTCGCGCCGGCGCGCGCGTTGCCGGCCCGGTAGTGGTCCGCATCTCCGGCTAGACCGACGCGGTGACCGGCTCGGTCTCGACGCGAGGTGGGATCGGGGCCGGGGCGCCGTCCTTCTTGCGGAGGAAGCGCTTCGGGGTGTGCTTGCGCCACCACTTCTCGGCCGGCTCCTCGACGAAGTGGAACAGCGCCCACGACATGGCGGCCACCACGAGGCCCATGCCGAGCAGCGTGAAGAGCACCGCGTCGTTGTCGCGCATCCGGCCCCACTCGTACGTCGCGAGCCGGCTCACCGAGTGATGGATGAGATAGAAGCCGTAGGACCAGAGGCCCAGCAGCACCAGCGGCTTGGCGTTGAGGACGCCCTTCAGGCCCCGCATCTCGCGCTGCACGAAGGCCAGGATGATCAGCACGGAGAGGATCGCGACGCACTGCCGGACGGTGAAGTCGAGCTGGTTGACGAGGCCGTGGGAGAGGCGCATCCGGCCCTGGTAGTAGGCGATGACGTAGACGAACAGCAGCGCGATCGGGAGGAACGGGCGCAGCGGGAAGCGCCAGCCGCGCTGCAGGGCGATCGCGACGGTCAGGCCGAGCAGGAACTCGGGCAGGTAGACGATCGGGTTCCGCATCACCCAGCTGGCGTGCGGGGCGGAGAGGTGCGCGACGGCGAGCCAGTTGACCGCCCACATGCCGATCAGGCCGAGCGCGGTCGCGGCGGCGAGATAGCGGGTACGCGTGCGCACCGCGATCCAGCCGAACAGCGGGAACATCGCGTAGAAGAGCAGCTCGACGCTGAGCGTCCAGGTCACCTCGTTGCCGGGCAGCGTCGGCGTGACGTGCGGGAACCAGGTCTGCACCAGGAACACCGAGGAGATCAGGCTCCACCACTCGATCGGCTTGTGCGCGGCGATGTAGTACGCGTAGACGCCGAGCGGCAGCGCGACCAGGTGAGCCGGCCAGATGCGGCCGACGCGCCGCCACCAGAACGAGCCGGGGTGCTCGCCGGGCTTGTAGACCCACATCATCAGGAAGCCGGAGAGCACGAAGAAGAACGTCACGCCGTGCCCGCCGATCTCCGAGTACGGGAAGATCAGCGGCGAGCGCCCGAAGCCGGTCTTGCCGCCCAGCCCGGTGAAGTGGTGGGTGAAGACCGCGAAGGCCGCGAAGAACCGCAGACTGGTCAGCGCGTCCAGGCGTTTGGGCAGCGCGGCCCCCGTGGCGGCCCGCAGGCCCTGTAAAGACATAGGACGTGAACGGTAAGTGAAGGCTGGGTGGCCTGTCCAGCCTCAGACTTCGGGGGTCGAGGTCGCGCTCGGTCGATGGCGGAGGTCCTCGACGTAGTCGTCGGGCGCGCCGGCCTTCTCGGCCGCGTTGGCGATCTCGGAGAGGTACCACGCGGTGGGCAGGCCGCCCTCGTAGCCGTCGTAGACGTACACCCACGCGCTGAACTCGCCCTCGAGCGTTGATACACGCACGGTGAGCTTCTGGTACGCCCCCGCAGTCACGCCCTCGACCTCGTCGAGCTGTGCGGCATCCCACGGATGCACGTCGTAGAGCGACACGAAGACGCGGTCGCCCGGCGACTCGACGATCGTGGTCACGGCCCCTTCCCAGCCCATTTCCGCCTCCCCGGCGAAGGTCAGGCGCCAGCCTTCTATCCACCCCACGCCGACCATGGGCGAGTGCGGACAGTAGGCCCGCATGCGGGCCGGGTCGAGGTTTGAGCCATACGCGGCGTAATGACGCACGGCGATGACGATAGCCGGATACGGCGGTCGTGGAGAATACAAGAAGTGCGTGTCGGCACAAGCCACCGGTTTTGCGCCGGTATACGGAGGGGAACGTCGTGAGTCGGATCGTGATCATCGGTGGGGGTCCGGGCGGGTATGAGGCTGCCCTGGTCGCCGCCCAGCTGGACGCGGAGGTGACCCTCGTCGAGGCCGACGGCCCGGGAGGCGCCTGCGTGCTGACCGACTGCGTTCCGTCGAAGACGTTCATCGCCAGCTCCGAGGTCATGACCGGTTACCGGCACAATGACCGGTTCGGCATCCGCTCGGCGGGCCTCGAAGGGGTCACCGTCGACGCGGTCGCGGTGAACAACCGGGTCAAGAAACTCGCCCTGGCCCAGTCCAGCGACATCCAGGCCAAGCTGGTCAAGGCGGGCGTCGAGGTCATCCACGGCCGGGCCCTGCTCGGCGAGGACACCCTCGGCCACACCCACCAGGTGCTCGTGATGCCCGACGGCGGCGAGATGTATTCGATCGAGGCCTCGACCGTGCTGCTGGCGACCGGCGCGACCCCGCGGGTGCTGCCCACCGCCCGGCCGGACGGCGAGCGCATCCTCGACTGGCGGCAGGTCTACGACCTCACCGAGCTGCCCGAGCACCTGATCGTGGTCGGCTCCGGCGTGACCGGCGCCGAGTTCGCCAGCGCGTACCTGGCGATGGGCACGAAGGTCACGCTGGTCTCCAGCCGCGAGCGGGTCATGCCGCATGAGGACGCCGACGCGGCCATGGCGATCGAGCGGGTGTTCCGCGAGCGCGGCATGACGATCCTCAACCAGTCGCGCGCCGAGTCGGTGGTCAACACCGGCGACGGCGTGCTGGTCACGCTCTCCGACGGCCGTACGGTCGAGGGCTCGCACGCGCTCATGGCGGTCGGCGCGATCCCGAACACCGACACGCTGGGCCTGCGGGAGTACGGCGTCGACGTCGGCCCCGGCGGATACCTCACGGTCGACCGCGTCTCACGTACCAACGTGCCCGGCATCTACGGCGCCGGCGACTGCACCGGCGTGCTGCCGCTGGCCAGCGTGGCCGCCATGCAGGGCCGGATCGCGATCTGGCACGCCATGGGCGAGGCGGTGGCGCCGCTGCGGCTGCGCACGGTCTCGGCGAACGTGTTCACCGACCCCGAGCTCGCCACCGTCGGCGTCTCGCAGAACGAGGTGGACTCCGGCCGCACCCCGGCCCGCCAGGTGATGCTGCCGCTGACCGGCAACGCCCGGGCCAAGATGGCCGACCTGCACGACGGCTTCGTGAAGCTCTTCTGCCGGCCGGCGACCGGTCAGATCGTGGGTGGGGTGGTGGTGGCGCCCAAGGCGAGCGAGCTGATCCTGCCGATCACGATGGCGATCGAGAACAACCTGACGGTGGACCAGCTGGCCCACACGATCACTATCTACCCGTCGTTGTCGGGGTCGATCGCGGAAGCTGCCCGTCAGCTGATGCAGCACGAGCGGCAATGACGTCGGCCTCGGCCGCGGCCTGAGCGGCCGCGATGTCCACCGCCCGCTCGGCGTCGACCTCTTTCTTGCCACCGAAGAGGGCGAGGATCCAGCCGGCGGTGCCGAAGACGGCCGCGGCGGTGGCGGCGATCGCGAACAGGCGCCACGCCGACTGCGTGATGGCCGTGCCGCCGACGTGACCGACCAGGCCGCCGTAGCCCGCCCAGCAGAGCGCGGCGGCCCCGTCGTAGAGCACGAACAGCTTGATCGGGTAACCCGTGCGGCCGGCGTGGAAACCGGCGGCCATCCGGCCGCCGGGCACGAACCGGCACAGCAGCAGCACGAGAGGCCCCGGCCGGCGCAGCCCCCGGGTGAAGCGGACCGCGGCCTTGCGGGTCCGGGACTGCTCGCGGGGGTGCTCTTCGACGTGTTTCGGGCCGCAGCGGGCGCGCAGGGCGGACAGCCAGCCGCGGCCGACCTGGCCGGTCGAGCGGCCCAGGAAGTACGCGATGGAGTCGCCCGCGAACATGCCGGCCGCGCCGATCGCGATCACCAGAGCAAGATCGAGGTTGCCGTAGACAGTGAGCGCGCCGGATGTGATCATGATCGCCTGGATCGGAACGACCGGAACCATCGCGTCGATCGTCAGGAAACCGAACAGCGCCAAGTAGGCCCACACCGGTGTGGCCATCATGGTCAACAGTTCGGTCATCGCTTCGGCCACCTCACGGCTTCAGGGCTCGCCACATTCTTGACGGGGTTACCTGAGAATGTGCTGTGTTACAGCATGCGCCCTGATCAGGCCCATCCCACGGTGATACCCGACACGGTGTCATCACGATCGCTTGGTGAAACCGGCGCCGGTTATTTCCCCCGATTTCATCCCACAGCGCGGCGCGAGTTTTTCGCGCGTCCCGCGCGGGCGTACGGTGGCTTTGCCGGAGACACCGGGTCCCCCGTTCTCGGTGTGGCCGGCCAGGGCCGTCGGTAGGTCCCGTACCGACGGCCCGCCCCCTGCTTCTGTTACGTGCGTGCAATGAGCCGTGCGTAGGGTCCTCGCATGGCGGATCTTTTCGAGGAGTACCGCCTCGGCCCCGGCTGGGACGAGATGTTCAGCGAGCTGGGCATGCCCCGCCAGAGCTACGAGGCGCTGCACGCGACGCTCCAGCCGCTGTCCAGCTCCGAACTGGGCGTTCGCGCCGAGGTGCTGGCCCGGGCGTTCCTCGACCAGGGCATCACGTTCGCGCTCAAGGGCGTCGAGCGGCCCTTCCCGCTCGACATCGTGCCGCGCATCATCGCCGCCGCCGAGTGGCGCGCGGTCGAGCTCGGGGTGGCCCAGCGGATCCGGGCCTTGGAGGCATTTCTTGCCGACGTGTACGGGACGGGCCAGGTGCTCGCCGACGGCGTGGTGCCGCGCCGGGTCATCGCGACCAGCGCCCACTTCCTGCGCGCCGCCGCCGGGATCAACCCGCCCAACGGCGTCCGGATCCATGTTGCCGGTGTTGATCTGATCCGCGACGAGCAGGGCACCTTCCGGGTGCTGGAGGACAACGTGCGCATCCCGTCCGGGGTGAGCTACGTGATGGAGAACCGGCGGGCCATGGCGCAGGTGCTGCCCGAGGTGTTCGCGGCGACCCGGATCCTGCCGGTGGAGAGCTATCCGGCGATGCTGCTGCGGGCGCTGCGCGCCGCCGCGCCGATCGGGGTGAGCGATCCGGCCGTCGTGGTGCTCAGCCCCGGCGTCTACAACTCGGCGTACTTCGAGCACGCGCTGATCGCCCGGGAGATGGGCGTCGAGCTGGTCGAGGGGCGCGACCTGGTCTGCGTCGGCAACGACGTGGCGATGCGGACCACGGCCGGCGAGCAGCGGGTGGACGTCATCTACCGGCGGATCGACGACGACTTCCTCGACCCGGTGCACTTCCGGGCCGACTCGGTGATCGGGGTGGCCGGCCTGCTGAACGCGGCGCGCGCCGGGCGGGTCACGATCGCCAATGCGGTCGGCAACGGGGTGGCCGACGACAAGCTGCTCTACACCTATGTGCCTGACCTGATCCGCTACTACCTCAACGAGGAGCCGCTGCTCCCCAACGTCGACACCTACCGGCTGGACGAGCCGGGGGTGCTGGATGACGTGCTGCCGTCCCTGGGGGAGCTCGTCCTGAAGCCGGTCGACGGCGCGGGCGGCGCCGGAATCGTGATCGGCTCCCAGGCCTCCGCGGGCGAGCTGGACGCCGTACGCGAAAAGATCTTGGAAAATCCCCGCGGGTGGATCGCGCAGCGTGAGGTGAAGCTCTCGATGGTGCCGACGCTGATCGGCAATCGGCTCCGCGGGCGGCACGTCGACCTGCGGCCGTTCGCGGTCAACGACGGCGAGAAGATCTGGGTGCTGCCCGGCGGGCTCACCCGCGTCGCGCTGCCCGAGGGCGCGCTGGTGGTCAACTCCAGTCAGGGCGGCGGCTCCAAGGACACGTGGGTGCTGGCCGCGGACGACGACGTGGTGCCCTTCGAGGTGCCGCACCTGCCGGCCACCCCGGCGCCGCTCCCGGTGGCCGCGAGCCCCGATCTCGGCCCGGGCGCGTCGGGCGCCGAGGAGCAGCAGCAACAGCAGCAACAGGGGAGGTTCTCGTGCTGAGCCGCATCGCGGAGTCCCTCTACTGGATCGGCCGCTACGTCGAGCGGGCCGAGGACACCGCCCGCATCCTCGACGTGCACCTGCAGCGCACGCTCGCCGACCCGTGGACGCAGGAGGACGCGGCCTGCCGGTCGCTGCTCGCCGTGATGGGCGTGCCGATCACCGAGGGCGTGGTCACCTCGGCCGGCGTCGTCGGGCTGCTCGGCCTCGACGACCGCAACCCGTCCTCGGTGGTCGGCGCGCTGGCCGCGGCCCGCGAGAACGCACGTGGCGCCCGCGAGACCGTCTCGTCCGAGATGTGGGAGTGTCTCAACTCGACCTGGCACGGCCTGCCCAACGCCCGGCGGCGCGTCGAGCAGCAGGGGGTGCACTCGTTCTTTCGCTGGGTGCGGGAGCGCTGCGCGGTGATGGGCGGGCTCACCGACGCCACCATGAGCCGCGACGAGGGCTGGCTGTTCCTGGTGCTGGGCCGCAGCGTCGAGCGCGTCGACATGACCGCGCGGCTGCTGCGCACCCACTCGCGGGCCGGGGGGAGCATCCCGTCCTGGATGACTTTGTTGCGGTCGAGTGGGGCGTGGGAGACCTTCTTGCGTACGTATCGGGGCGCGCTCGACGATCGGCACGCGGCCGAGTTCCTGCTGCTCGACAGGTTGTTCCCGCGCTCGGTGTTCGCGGCGCTGTCCACGGCCGAGAGCTGCCTCGCCGATCTGGAGCCCGATCCGGGGCGGGCCGGTGTGGCGACCGACGCCCAGCGGATCGTGGGGCGGGCCCGCACCAACCTCGAGTTCCGCGGGGCCGACGAGCTGATCGGGGAGATGTCGACGGTGCTGGCCAGTCTCGAGAAGACTTGCTCGCAGGTCAACGACGCGGTGTCCCGCCGCTACTTCCGGCAGACGACGGCTGTGAACTGGGTGCGAGGGGCTGTCGCATGACCGTGGACTCGTGGCGGCTACGGATTCAGCACAAGAGCGGCTTCGACTACGCGGGGCCGGTGACGTCGTCGTACAACGAGGCGCGTATGTGGCCGCGCAACGAGACTCGGCAGGCGGTGCTCGACGCACGGGTGGAGGTCTGGCCGCCCGCCCGCACCTACCGCTACGAGGACTACTGGGGGACGGTCGTCACCGCGTTCGACGTGCACGCCAAGCACGAGGCGCTCACCGTCACGGCGACGTCCACGGTGGAGACGTTGCCGCCCGGCGACCTGATCCCGAACGGCTTCGTCTGGGACGCGTTGGGCCAGCACGTCGACCGCTGGTACGAGCTGCTGCTGCCGACCAAACGGACCGGGCTCGACTGTTCGCTCCGCGAGATCGTGGCCGACATCAAGGCGGCGCATGCCACCCCGCACGCGGCGGGGCTGGCGGTCTGCGAGTTCGTACGCGCCGAGGTGACGTACCAGCCCGGCGCGACCGGGGTGCAGAGCGACGCGCTGCACGCCTGGGAACAGCGCAAGGGCGTGTGCCAGGACATCAGCCACCTGACCGTCGGCATGCTGCGCGAGATGGGCATGCCGGCCCGGTACGTGTCGGGCTATCTGCATCCATCGCCGTCGGCCGGGATCGGCGACAGCGTGGTCGGGCAGAGCCACGCCTGGGTGGAGTGGTGGGCCGGCCGGTGGACGGCCTTCGACCCCACCAACGGCGTCCCGGTGGGCGAGCGCCACGTCGTGGTGGGGCGAGGCCGCGAGTACGGCGACGTGCCGCCGCTCAAGGGCGTCTACGCCGGCCCGCCGAGCACCGGCCAGGGTGTCGAGGTGACGATCACCCGCCTACGGTGATCGCGACCGCGGCGCCGATGAAGAGCAGTTGCATCGGGGTGCGGACGGCCAGCGGGGTGGCCGGGCGCCCGCCCAGCTGAACCTTGCGGCGAGCGGCCGAGACGTTCGCCGGGAACATCAGGATCATCAGCAGCGCCAGCCCGGCGGCGGCGAGGCGGGCGGTGGCCGGGATCAGCAGGCCCAGCGCGCCGGCGAGCTCGAGGACGCCGGTAAGGGTGACCAGCAGATCGGGCCGGGGCAGGCGGGGCGGGACCATCGCGATCAGGTCCTGGCGGCGGCCGAGCCCGAAGTGGGCGAGGCCGGTCAGCACGAACATCAGCGCCAGGCCGACGCGCAGCGCGGGCCACCAGCCGTCCAGGGCGTCGATGCCGGCCATGCCGACCAGCCGGGCGAGAGCGGTGCCGGCGATGAGAGCGATCAGGGGTGCCATCTTCGTTCTCCGAATCTTGCCGCTGTCTAGAATCTTTACATCGACAAGATAGGCGCGCTCGAAGCATCTTGTCAACGGCAAGTTAGAATCCGCCCATGGCGAAGCAGACCTACCACCACGGCGACCTGCGCCGGGCGTTGCTGCAGGCGGCCGACGAGGCGATCACCGAGCACGGCGTGGCCGCGCTGAGCATGCGCGACCTGGCCCGCCGCGCCGGCGTCTCGCACGCCGCGCCCACCCACCACTTCGGCGACAAGGCCGGCCTGCTCACCGCGTTCGCGACCGAGGGTTTCGAGCAGCTGGCCAAGGCGCTGGCCACCTCACGGCTGGCCAGCAACAGCTTCCTGGAGCTGGGCGTCACCTACGTCCGCTTCGCGGTGACCCGGCGCGCGATGTTCGAGGTCATGTTCCGCCCCGACCTCTACCACCCCGACGACCCCGAGCTGCTGGCCGCCCGTGCGAAGTCGGCGGACGCCCTCTACGCCGCCGTCTCCGACTTACCCGACAGCATCCGGCCCGCGGGCGACGCCGCCCCGGCCGCCCGTCCGGCTAAGCCGGGCACCGCCGAAACGGCTCCGCCCGAGGTGCGCAAGGCCGGACTGGCCGCCTGGTCGATGGCCCACGGCTTCGCCACGCTCTGGCTGACCGGCGGCTTTCCCGACCGCGACCTGGACCCGACCGAGACGGCCCGGCGCCTGTTCACCGAGCTCAACCGCGACTACGCCCCTTAGCGCTGGAGCCCGCTCAGTCGATCGTGCAGATCACCGTGCCGGCCGTGACCGTGGCGCCGACCTCGGCCGACAGGCCCGCGACCGTGCCGGAACGGTGTGCCTGCAGCGGCTGCTCCATCTTCATGGCCTCGACCACGACGATCGTGTCGCCCTCCTGGACCTCGTCGCCGTCGGAGACCGCGACCTTCACGATCGTGCCCTGCATCGGCGCCGTCAGGGCCGCCGCCCCGCCCGCGGAAGCCGCCGCGGCCGCGCCCCCGGACCGGCGCGCGGCCGGACGTGCGGGGGCGCTCCCGCCCGTACGCGTGAAAAGGCTTGCCGGAAGGCTCACCTCGAGTCGCTTTCCGCCCACCTCGACCACGACGGTCTCGCGCTCGGACGGCGAATCGTCGGCGGCGACCGCCGCGCTGAACGGCGGCACCCCGCCGGCCCACTCCGTCTCGATCCATCGCGTGTGGACGGTGAACGGCGAGCCCGTGAACGCCGGATCGCGGACGACGGCCCGGTGGAACGGCAGCACGGTCGCTATGCCCTCCACGACCGTTTCGTCGAGGACCCGGCGGGCTCGCTCGAGCGCCTCCTCGCGCGTCGCGCCCACCACGATGATCTTTGCGAGCAGCGAGTCGAAGTTGCCGCCGATCACGCTGCCCGACTCGACGCCCGCGTCGACCCGCACGCCGGGGCCGAGCGGCCAGGTCAGCGCCGTGACCGTGCCGGGCGCGGGCAGGAAGCCGCGGCCCGGATCCTCGCCGTTGATGCGGAACTCGATCGCGTGGCCGCGGGGCGCCGGATCCTCCGCGAGGGGCAACTCGAGGCCGTCGGCGATGCGGAACTGCTCGCGCACGAGATCGAGGCCCGCCGTTTCCTCGCTCACCGGGTGCTCGACCTGGAGGCGGGTGTTGACCTCGAGGAAGGAGATGGTGCCGTCCTGGCCCACGAGGTATTCGACAGTGCCGGCGCCGTGGTAGCCCGCCTCGCGGCAGATCGCCTTGGCGCTGGAGTGGATCTGGGCACGCTGGGCGTCGGAGAGGAACGGGGCCGGCGCCTCCTCGACCAGCTTCTGGTGGCGGCGCTGGAGCGAGCAGTCGCGGGTGCCGACCACGATCACGTTGCCGTGGGTGTCGGCCAGGACCTGCGCCTCGACGTGGCGGGGACGATCCAGATAGCGCTCGACGAAGCACTCGCCCCGCCCGAAGGCCGCCACCGCCTCGCGGGTCGCGCTCTCGAACAGCGCCGGGATCTCCTCGAGGGTGCGCGCCACCTTGAGCCCCCGGCCGCCGCCGCCGAACGCCGCCTTGATCGCCACGGGCAGCCCGTGCTCCTCGGCGAAGGCGATGATCTCGCTCGCGTCGGCCACCGGCTCGGCCGTGCCGGCCACCAGCGGCGCGCCGGCGCGCTGGGCGATGTGCCGGGCCGTCACCTTGTCGCCCAGGTCGCGGATCGCCTGCGGCGTCGGGCCGATCCAGGTGAGGCCGGCGCCGAGCACGGCCTGGGCGAACTCGGCGTTTTCCGAGAGGAAGCCGTAGCCGGGGTGCACGGCGTCGGCGCCGCTGCGGGCCGCGACGTCGAGCAGCTTGTCGATGCGCAGGTAGCTGTCGGCGGCGGTGTCGCCACCCAGCGAGTACGCCTCGTCGGCGAGCCGGGCCGGCAGACCGTCGCGGTCGCTGTCGGCGTAGACGGCGACGCTGGCGAGGCCGGCGTCCTGGCAGGCCCGGATGACCCGGACGGCGATCTCGCCTCGGTTGGCGATCAATACCTTGCGCACGGCCTGAGCTTAGTGGCAGTCACCGACAGTTCTACTCTGAAGTAGTGTCCGCTACGCGCATGATGATCCTCGGGCTGGTGCAGTGGATGCAGCCCGTCCACGGCTACGACGTGCGGCGTGAGCTGCTCAGTTGGAGTGCGGACAAGTGGGCCAACGTCCAGCCCGGTTCGATTTATCACGCATTGCGCAAGCTTGCCGACGAGGGCCTGCTCCGCGAGGTGTCGACCGAGCAGGTCGCCGGCCGGCCCGCTCGCACCAGTTACGAGATCACCGACAAGGGCCGGGCGGAGTTCCAGACGCTGTTGCGCAACGGCTGGTGGAACCTCGCGCCGGCGCCGGATCCGTTCATGGCCGCGTTCGCGTTCCTGCATGCCCTGCCCCGCGAGGAGGCCGCGGCGGCGCTGCGCAACCGGGCCATTCAGTTGCGGGCCGGCGTGCAGCAGCTGGAGGCCGCGACCCAGGCCGAGTGGGCCGACCAGAAGCCGATCTATGTGGCGTGGATGTGGGAGCTGCAGATCAACCGGGCCGAGGCCGAGATCGCGTGGTGCGAGCGCACGGCGGAGAAGATCGAGGCCGGTGAGCCGTACCTGCCGGGTATAATCAAGTTTGACTAATAAAACTTGACCATCGTACGCTGCCCGCATGATAGAAACTCGCGGGTTGCGCAAGGCGTTCACGTCGCGCCAGGGGCGCGAGAAAAAGACAGTCGAGGCCGTACGCGGTGTCGACCTGGACGTGTCCGAAGGGGAGATCTTCGGGTTCCTCGGTCCGAACGGGGCCGGCAAGACCACCACGCTGCGGATGCTCGCCACGCTGATCGAGCCGGACGGGGGCACCGCCACGATCGCCGGCGCCGACCTGCTGCGCGATCCGGCCGAGGTGCGCCGCCGCATCGGATACGTCGCCCAGGGCGGCAGCACGTGGGACGACTCCACCGCGCGCGAGGAGCTGGTGCTGCAGGCGCGCCTTTACGGCGCGAGCAAGGCGACGGCCCAGGCCCGTGCCGCGAGCGTGCTCGAGGGTTTCCAATTGAGCGAGTACGCGGACCGCAAGTGCAAAACGTACTCCGGCGGTCAGCGTCGCCGGGTCGACATCGCGCTCGGCATCATCCACGAGCCCAAGGTCGTCTTTCTCGACGAGCCGACCACCGGTCTCGACCCGCAGAGCCGCGCGCACATGTGGGACGAGATCCGCCGTCTGCGTGCGGAGGGCATGACGGTCTTCATCACCACGCACTACCTCGACGAGGCCGACGCGCTCTGCGACCGCATCTCCATCATGGACAACGGTGAGATCGTCGCCTCCGGCACCCCATTTTCCTTGAAGCGCGAGATCTCCGGCGATGTCGTCCGCGTGGGTCTCCCGGTGGATGCCATCGCTGCCGCGGTGGCCGCTTTGTCGGCTTACAAGACGGAGACGTTCGACGACGGCGTGCGCCTCAACGTGGACGACGGGGCGACCGCGATTCCCCAGATCCTGCGCGCCCTCGATGCGGCCGATGTTCCCCTGGCCTCGATCGAGCTGCACCGTCCGAGCCTCGACGACGTCTTCCTGACCAAGACCGGCCGATCCCTGCGGGAGAGCTGACTCATGAAGCTTCTGCGTGACACTTCGCTGATCTTCCAGCGCCAGATGCAGCTGCTGCTGCGGAACCCTGTGTGGATCTTCGTGGGCGTCTTCCAGCCGGTGATGTATCTGCTGCTGTTCGCGCCACTCCTGAAGCCCGCGCTGCAGGTGAGCTCCAACGCCGAGGCGTACGAGATCTTCGTGCCCGGTCTTCTGGTCCTGCTCGCCATCTTCGGGGGGCTTTTCCAAGGCTTCGGCCTGATCGCGGAGCTGCGCGCCGGGGTGATCGAACGGTCCCGGGTGACGCCCGTCAGCCGGCTCGCCCTGCTGCTCGGCCGGTCATTGCGCGACGTGGTCTCGCTGATCGCCCAAGCCGTGATCATCACGCTGCTGGCGCTGGTCTTCGACCTGCGCGTGGTCCTCGGCAACCTGCTGCTGGCGTACCTGATGCTCGCGCTGATCTCGCTGATGACGTCGGCGCTCAGCTACGGGGTCGCGCTCGCGGTGAAGAGCGAGGACGCGCTGGCGCCGCTGATGAACACGGTGGCCCAGCCGGTGCTGCTGCTTTCCGGGATTCTGCTGCCGTTGACGTTCGCCCCCGGCTGGTTGCAGGGCATCGCGGACTGGAATCCGTTCTCGTGGGCGGTGGACGGCACGCGGGCGCTCTTCCGCGGCGATCTGGGCTCGCCCGACGTGTGGCAGGGCCTGCTCATCATGGCCGTGCTGGCGGCCGCGGCGGTGGCCTGGGCGGCGCGGATGTTCGCCCGAAGCGTGCGCTGAGCTCTTACGCCTTTAGGCGTGTTGCGTTTTCAGGCGCGCCAGAGATCGGTGATCGAGGCGTCCATTTCGATGAGGAGTTTGCGGAGGAGCGGCAGCGACAGCCCGATGACGTTGCCCGGATCGCCTTCGATCCGCTCGACGAAGGCTCCTCCGCGCCCATCGATCGTGAACGACCCCGCCACATTCAGCGGCTCGTCGGTCGCGACGTAGGCCGCGATCTCCTCATCGGTGATGTCGGCGAAATGCACCACGGTCGTGCCCACGGCCTCGGCCTGCCGCCCGCTGACCAGCCCGGTGAGGTGGTGCCCCGTGTGCAGCACCCCCGACCGGCCGCGCATCATGCCCCACCGTTTGGCGGCCTCTTCCGCGTTGGCCGGCTTCCCGAAGATCTGCCCCTCGAAGGCCAGCACGGAATCACACCCGAGCACCAGAATCCCGGGGTCGGCCGGCAACTCGGCCGCGATGGCGCGCGCTTTCATCCGCGCCAGCACCAGGCAGAGCTCATAGGCGTCCTCCGCCTCGACGACGGACTCATCCACGCCACTGACCATCACTTCGGCCTCGATCCCCGCGGCGCTGAGCAGAGCCCGCCGCGCGGGACTGGCCGAAGCAAGGACAAGCCGGTAGTCCACGTCGTTTCCCACGTCCCCGAGGCTACAAGCCCCGGATGCGCGGAAGGTGGACAGAACCCCGCGTTTCCGCCCAGAGTTTCAGAAGTTGCGCCGCCGCCGGACCACCAGAAAGGCGACGGCAGCGCCCGCCACAACCAGCCCGGCCAGCGCCCCAAGAATCAACGGCGTGCTACTCGACGCCGGCTTGGCGTCGCCGACCTCCGGTGCGGCAACAGTGGTAGCGGCCGGATCGATATACCCCTCGTTGCCACTTCCGGTAACGCTCCCCGTTGGGGCGGCGGACGCGGCGCCGCTTCCCACCGGAGCCACATCGGCGGTCAACGCCTTGACGACGTTCAACTTGCCGTAGCCACATTCGTCGTCGCGCCCGGGTGGACCGATGTCGTCTGCGGTGGCCTCCAGGCGGTGAACAATTTCAGGCCCCGACAGGTCGGGAAACTTCGCCCGCACAAGCGCGACAGCTCCCGAAACGATGGCCGTCGACAAGGATGTCCCATCAGCCTCGGCATATCGGTTCTTGGGCTCGGCAGTGGTGATGTCGACGCCGGGGGCGCAAATATCAACCTTTTTGTCGACGACTGAGCCAGATGAGTGCTTTCCGTTTTCGTCGACTGCCCCGACGGCCAGAACGCCGTCGATCGCTGCCGGATACCCGATGATGGCGTCCTCGCTGGTGTTTCCAACGGCGGCCACAACAACGACGCCATTGTCGATCGCCGTATCGACTGCGTCGATCAAATCACCCGATGGTCCGGTCACCGCGGAGAAATTTATTACCTTTGCGCCGTGAGCCTCCGCCCAGCCAACACCCTTGACCGCTCCGTCGAGAGACACGTCGCTTATTTTGTCGGTGACTTTTACGGGAAGTATCTTGGCCGCAGGAGCGAGCCCAAGAACTCCATTGCCGCCGCTCTTTCCGTGGGCGGCGATCAGTGCCGCCACATTTGTTCCGTGGCCGACGCTATCCACGCGCCCGTCCCCTTTGCCGCCAGGCTGAAGATCGACTCCGGCTAGGAGGTTCCGCTGGAGATCGGGATGGGGGTATACGCCTGTGTCTAATACAGCAACGGTTACGCCGGATCCATTGCTGATGGCCTGCGCCTTTGCTACATCCAGACTTTTCAGATGCCACTGATCGTTGCGGATTCCGTCTGCATAGGCGGGCGCCGCCGGAAGTGCGAGGGCGGCGGCAAGCATGAGAGCGCCCGCGGCCGCGGCGAATCGAAAACGCATTTGTCAGCCGAGTCCGATTGCCGGCCCCGGGTCGACACGCTGCACTGGTGCCGGCGACACCACGGGGTCGACGCCCTCGGCGGTCTCCCACGGGTTGTCGGGGTACCAGTTCGCGCCTGCCGCCTCATCACGACGGCCGGACCGTCGACCGGCCGCACCCTGGCCGTACATACCGTTGGCGGACACGCCGTTACGCGGCCCAGCGGCGCCGTCACGTTCACCGATCACGCCACCAACCGGGTTGATGCGCGCGCCGGCACGACCGGCGCCCGGCTGGCCCAGGCCGCTTGAGGCGCCACGCCCCGGCGCGCCGCCTGCCTGCATTCCGCCGATCACCCCGTTGGGAGCCATGGCACGCAGCCCGCCCTCGGGCAGGCTTCCGCCCGGCCGCAAAAGCCCCTCGCGCGGTACTCCGCCGCTACGTCCAAAGCCGGGCGTGGCCGGCGTCAGGGGTGAGGTGCCGCCGGGCAACAGCCCCGGGGCCGGCGGAAGCAGGCCGGAGTTGGGAAGCGAGCCGGTGCCGCCAGGAAGGGTCGGAGCGATCGGGCTGATACCCGGTGCCGTAGGCGCCGGCAGCGTGGGCTGAGCCCCGCCCAGGACAAGCCCGGGCTGTGCCGTTCCGACGCTTGGCGGGGGAACCGTCGTCGGCGTGGAGGTCGGGAAGGTCGCAGTGGCGTTCGCCGGTCTTGTAGAAGCGCCACCGTCGTCGGGGTAACTCGGTGTAATCGGCGGGATCGGGGGAGGAGTGTAGGTGTCACCATCTTTGACGGTCTTGTTCTCATCGCGGATTTCCAGCTTGGTGTAGCGCGCCGGCTTGACGATGCGGGCCTGGGCCTGTGCCAAGTCCGTGCTCACGCTGCTGAGCAGCGTGGCCGCCTGGACGCGGAGCTCCTCCTGGCGGCCGGGGGCCACCGGCGGCTCGTCGCCGCTTGGGCTGGGGCTTGGGGTGGGCGTCGTGGTGTTCTGCTCGGCCTGCTTCTTCGCGTTGAACGTGTCCAGCGCCGTCTTGTTGCTCTGGTACTCGGCGTAGATCTTGTTCATCTTGACCTGGGCCTGGTAGATCGACCCGGTCGCGGCGGAGAAGGCCTCGTGGTTGGTGATCGACGCTTCGTAGGTGTCCGTCAGGTTCTTGATGAGCTCGTCGAGCCGGGCCAGGTAGGCCGCCGAGGCCGGGCTCTTGCCGGGGGGCCAAGCGGCCGCGAGGTTGTCGCGGTACTCCTGCACCTGGAAACGGTGCTCGCTCAGCAGCTCGGACGATTTCTGCCAGCCGCTGACCAGGTCCCACTGGGCGTCCGTGTTGGGGTTCTGGATGAGCTCTTGCATCTTGTCGAGCGTCATCGACTCCCACGGGGTGCCGCCGCCACCGCCACCTGCGTCGAGCATCAGGCTGCTCCTTCGCCGGACTGGTCGGACGGGATGCCCACCCGGTCGAATGCCTTGTCCACATCGCGCACCTTCGCGTGGGCGAAGGCGTCGGAGCCGCTGTACGTCTTGCTGATGTCCTCGGCGGCCGTCGCGAAGCCCTGCGTCCCGTTCGCGTAGTTGTACACGTTCTGGTGGGCCACGTCCGCGGCCTCGTGGTGGACGAACAGGAACGTGAGCAGCTCGATGAACTCGCTGGGCGGGTCGGGAAGCTTGGTCGACATCGCGTCCGTGACGGGGGAGAGGTGCGGGGCGTAGCTGTCCTTCACATTCGCGGACAACTTGGTGGCGAACTGCTCCATCGCCTGGATGTCGGCCTCGATCTGGCTGAAATCCGTGTACCCGTAGTCGCGCAACCAGGCGGGACCGCGGTCCTCGTCAGGAATCACTGTCGCCCTCCCGTACCGAACTTCTCGACCGCCGGACCCCGGCGAACGCATAGGCGAGCGTAGTCGGTCACCGCCAGCGACGGGGAGCCCACCTCGGCGCCTGTGGACAGTCGAAACCCATCCGAGATCGATCGATGGTCGCGTATCTATCGGGGGAGGGCGGACTGGCGCCAGGAAAGGGGTCGCATCGACGGCCGTGCGGACATCGCCCAAGCCGAGGGCGCGGCGGGGCGGGAAATCGCATCCATCGAAGTGGATCGGACGGCGAAGATCGCGGCCAAGGCGGCCAGCTCATGATCGGTGGGAGTGCCGCGCACTACTCTGACCAGGGGTTCCGCATCCATCGACCGAGCGTACGACCTTGGTGGGGTTGTCCGGTGACACGAATCCCACACTCGGCTGATCGATTCGCTGTCGCTGGACATGACCGGGTATTTTCTGCGTGATGTCTTCTTCTCCCCCAGCCGTTGTCGCTGACCGTTACCGGCTTGTCGCGCCGCTCGGTCAGGGCGGGATGGGTCGCGTCTGGCGGGCGACCGACGTTGTCCTGCACCGTGACGTGGCCATCAAGGAGCTGGTCCCGCCGCCCGGGCTGACGCCGGGCGAGCGGCAGGAGATGCGCGAGCGCTCGCTGCGCGAGGCACGCGCGATCGCGCGGCTCAACAACGTCAACGTGGTCCGCGTCTTCGACGTTCTGCGTACGGATGCCGACCCGTGGATCGTCATGGAATACGTGCCGTCCCGCTCGCTGCAGGACACGCTGGCCGCCGAGGGCCCGTTCAACCCGGTGCGCGCCGCCGAGATCGGTCTCGGCGTGCTGGGTGCCCTGCGCGCGGCACACCGGGCGGGCGTGGTGCACCGCGACGTCAAGCCGGGCAACGTGCTGATCGGCGCCGACGGCCGCGTGGTGCTCACCGACTTCGGCCTGGCCACCGTGCCGGGCGACCCCAATGTCACGCGTACGGGCCTGGTGCTGGGCTCCCCGGCGTACATCGCCCCCGAGCGCGCCCGCGACGGCACGGCCGGCCCCGGCGCCGACCTCTGGTCGCTGGGCGCCACCCTCTACGCCGCGGTCGAGGGCGCGTCGCCGTTCGCGCGCCCCTCCGCGATCGCCACGCTAGCGGCCCTGGCCACGGAAAATCCGCCGCCCGCGCGCAACGCCGGCCCGCTCAAGCCGGTGCTCAACGGCCTGCTCCGCAAGGACCCGACGCACCGGATCAACGCGGAGGAGGCGGAGCGCCTGCTCAACCGCGCCGCCGGCCGCCGCTCCAAGCTCGCCTTCCCGATGAGCCCGACCATGCGCCGCCCGGGTGTGGGCCGCGACCGGCCCAGCGGCCTGATGGCGCCGACCGGTTCCACCCCGGTGGTGCCGGGTCCGCGCCCGCCGGTGGTGCCCGCTCGGCCGGTCGATCCGCCGGGCCGTCCGCCCGTGTCGGGTGGCCGCCCGGCGGCCGGCGGTGGCCGGCCGCCGGTCTATATCCCGGGCAAGGCGCAGGTCGGCCCGTCCGCGGAAACGCCGACGCGGGTCGACGGTCCCAAGGCCGACGCTCCCCGTCTCGACGCGACGCGGGTGGACACGCCGCCGGTCCGTGACGACAAGACCAAGATTTTCGGTACGCGTGGCAGGCCCACAACCACACCCGGGCAGCCGCCCGCCACTGGTCAGGGCCGGCAGTCCGCCACCCCGCCGACCCACACGAGCCGCGGTGAGCGAGGCGGTTTCACGGCCGCCGACGTCGCCGCCAACCGTCGTCGCCAGGCCGCCCCCGAGCACGAGCAGTCACTGGCCGACGCGACCGCGCTCGTCAGCCGCATCGACACCCCACCCGCCGACGCCACGACGGTCGTCGGCGACACCGCAATCGACGCCACGACGGTCGTCGGCCCGCCCGCGGACGCCACGACAGTCATCGGCGCACCCCGAAAGGGCGCGCAGAAGCCAAAGAAGGCCCCCGCCAAGGCGACTCCCGCCGAGGCAAGGGCCACGACCGAGGCGCCCTCGGCCGGAGCGCCTTCGGCCGACGCGCCTGCGGTTGAGGCGCGCGCGGCGGAAGCGCCTGCGGTTGAGGCGCGCGCGGCTGAAGCGCCTGCGGTTGAGGCGCCTGCGACCGAGGCATCTGCGGCCGAAGCGCCGGCAGCCGATGCATCGTCAGCCGGAGTGCCCCCGGCCGAGGCGTCCGGAGCAGCCCCGACCAAGGCACGTCTGGCCGAAGCGGCCCCGACCAAGGCACCTCCGGCCGAAGCGGCCCCAACGGAGGCGGCATCGGTCGAGCCGAGTCCTGCCGAGTCGAAGGCGAAAGCCACAAAGGCGGCCGCCGAGGCAAAGGCGGCCAGGGCGAGCGCGGCCAAGGCGACCGCGAGCGCGGCCGAGGTAAAGGCGGCGGAGCCCGAGCCGACCGACGCGGAGCCGGCCGAGCCGGATTCGGACGCGCAGACGGCCGACAGCGCTGCGACCGAGCTCGCTCCCGCGGCCGAGAAGGACGCCGAGAGCGGCGAGCCCGAGACCACCGCGGACACGCTCGAGAGCGACACCGATGCCGACGCGGCGAACGAGCGGGAGACCGAGGCCGAAGCCGCGGAGGAGAGTGAGCCTGCCGCCGACCCGACCGACGAAGCCGCCACGACGGATAAGTCGGAAAAATCGGAAAAGGGTACCGCGCTGCAGTTCCCACTGGCGCGCCCGGATCAGCCGACAGAGCGAGCAGAATCCCCGGACGACCTGACGCCCATCTCTCCGGCGATCAATCGCTCGACCCGCCCGGCGTGGCGTCCCATGGAGGTCACCCCCTCCAGCCGCGGCGGCGTCACCGTCTTCGGCACCCGCCTGACCTACCCCCAGGCCGCGGTCGGCGCCGGCATTCTCCTGCTGGTCCTGGTCCTGATCGGCGTTCTGACCGCCCAGGCCTTCGGCAACGACGACCAGACCGGGAACAAGCCCAACGCCGCCCCCACCACCCAGCAGCAGCCGGCCGGCGCCGCCAGCAACGGCGGCACCACCAGCCCGACCGGCGGCGCCGGCACCGCGACGACCGCGCCCTTGACCCCGTCGAGCGCGCCCGCGAACACCGATCCGGCCAACGTCACCCTCCCGGCCGGCTGGCGCATGTACACCGCCGGCGCGACCGGCGGCGGCCCCGGCTTCACCATCCCGCTGCCGAGCGGCGCCAAGCCCACCGGTGGCGGCACCGAGCTGCGGTTCCGGTGGAACAACCGGCTTCTGATCATCGATCGCAGCAACTCGCCGCAGGCCGATGCCTACCAGGACTGGAAGACCCAGGAGGCGGGCCGCCGTGGCAGCTACCGGAACTACCAGCTCATCAAGATCGACCGCGTGAATTACCGCGACTACGAGTCGGCCGCCGACTGGGAGTTCCTGTACACCACGGACGGCGGCAACGCCCAGCACGCGGTCAAGCGGAACATCCGCGTCGACGGCAACGCCGCGTACTCCATCTCCTGGTACACGACGCCGGAGGACTGGGCCGCCTCGCAGAGCGATTTGCAGCTGCTCTACCAGGGCTTTCAGCCCAAGTAACAAAACCGATGTGCGTGAAGCCGGATGAATGGGTAATTCATGCGGCATCACGGATGGAGGTGCAGTGCCATGAACTGCCGACGGCACGGCAGTAAGCCCACAATCGCCCTCTGGATGCTGGTCGCGGCAGCGGATCTCGCGATCCTGGTCGCCGCCACCGGCCTGGTCACCATGCTTCTGATCGTGGCGGGCCTGGTCGCCCTCGCCGGCGGCGTGCTGGCCACGCGCACCTTGTTTCGGCCATCGGCCGAGGCCGCCGAGGCGGTGGCACGCCGACGCGCATAGCGTGATCGGCTACAGTCCCCGGCGTGTCGATCGACGGTGTGACTGATCTTTGGGACAAGCTGCTCGGCGCTCAACCGGACCCGCCCGGCCTGCTCGTGCTGCTCACCGCCTTGGCGGGCCTGCTCGCGGTGGCGTTCCGGCCGGTGTGGCGGGTGGCCCGCAACGCGGTGACGATCGCCCATGAGGGTGGTCACGCGCTGATGGCCCTGCTGACCGGTCGCCGGTTGCGCGGCATCCGCCTGGAGTTCGATACGTCCGGCCTGACGCTCTCGTCCGGCCGCCCGACCGGCCCGGGCATGATGCTGACGCTGCTCGGCGGCTATATCGCCCCGTCGCTGCTGGGCGTGCTCGGCGCCTGGCTGCTCGGCGGCAACCGGATCACGCTGCTGCTCTGGCTGGCGGTGGTCCTGCTGTTGCTCATGCTGATCAACATCCGCAACCTGTTCGGCGTGGTCTCGGTGGTGATCACGGGTGCCGTCGTGTTCGCGGTCTCCTGGTTCGCCTCACCCCAGGTGCAGGCGATTTTCGCGTACGCGGGGGTCTGGTTCCTTCTTTTCGGGGGTGTGCGGCCCGTCTTCGAGCTGCAGAGCCTCCGCCGGCGCGGGCGTATGCCCGAGTCGGACGCGGACCAGCTCGCCCACATCACCCACGTCCCGGCTCTCTTCTGGGTCGGCGTCTTCCTCATCGTGGATCTGGCCGCCTTGGTGATCGGCGCGTTCCTGCTAGCGGGTCAATGGTTGCCACAATCCGCCTGACGGGTGATGGAACGGTGACACCACCGTCGATACGTTCCGGTTATGGCGGGCAATGTCGGAATGGCCTGGACGACCGCAGTGGTCGCGTTTGTCGCCGCCGTGCCGTTGGGCAAGTTCACCCTGCTCGCGATCACCTGTGCCCACGAGGGCGGCCATACCCTGCTCGGACTGCTGACGGGGGTGAAGGTCGGCCGGATCACGGTGAGTCGCGACGGTGGCGGCGAGACCGGTTTCCCGGAGAAGGTTCCCTGGCTGGCCGACGTGCTCAGCACGATGGCCGGCTATCTCGGCCCGTCCGCGGTCGGGCTCGGCGGCGTCTATCTGCTCGGGCATGACAAGGCCGAATGGGTCCTGTGGATCAGCCTCGCCCTCTTCGTGTTGCTGCTGTTCCGGATGGGCAACCTGCTCGGCTTCGTCACGGCGATCGCCACCGGCTTCCTGCTCTGGTACGTCGCCACGCACTGGAGCGACCAGGCGCAGCTGACGTTCGGCTACGCCTGGGTGTGGTTCCTGCTGATGGGCGGGGTACGCGCGATCACCGGCCTGTTCTGGGCGACGCACGGCGGCGACCGAACCTCGGACGCGGCCGTGATGCAGCGCCTCACCCTGCTGCCGGACGTCTTCTGGCTGGGCGTCTTCTGGCTCGCCGCGATGGCCGCCCTCGTCTTCGGCGGCGCGAAGATGCTGCAGCTGGGCGTGTGACCGCTCAGAGCGGGATGTTGCCGTGCTTCTTCGGTGGCAGCGTCTCTCGCTTGGTGCGCAGCATCCGCAGCCCGCGGGTGATCTGGGCGCGGGTCTCCGAGGGCTGGATGACCGCGTCGACGTAGCCGCGCTCGGCCGCGATGTAGGGGTTGGCGAGGGTGTCCTCGTATTCCTGGATCAGCTCGGCGCGGCGCTCGGGAGTGTCGATCTCGCCGCGGTAGAGGATGTTGACCGCTCCCTGGGCGCCCATGACGGCGATCTGGGCGGTGGGCCAGGCGAAGTTGAGGTCGGCGCCGAGGTGCTTCGACCCCATGACGTCATAGGCGCCGCCGTACGCCTTGCGGGTGATGACCGTGACCTTGGGAACCGTGGCCTCGGCGTACGCGTAAATCAGTTTTGCGCCTCGGCGGATGATGCCGTCCCACTCCTGCGAGGTGCCGGGCAGGAAGCCGGGCACGTCGACGAAGGTGACCACCGGGATGTTGAAGGCGTCGCAGGTCCGCACGAAGCGGGCGGCTTTTTCGCTGGCCGCGATGTCGAGGGTGCCGGCGAAATGCATGGGCTGGTTGGCGACGACGCCGACCGGGCGTCCCTCGACGCGACCGAAACCGATCACGATGTTCTGCGCGTAGAGGGGCTGGACCTCGAGGAAGTCGTCGACGACGGTCTCGACGACCTTCTTGATGTCGTAGGGCTGGTTGGCCGAGTCGGGGATCAGCGTGTCGAGGTTGCGGTCGGCCTCCGAGATGTCCAACTCGGTCGGCATCTCGAAAGCGACCGGTTCGTCCACATTGTTGGACGGGAGGTACGACAGCAGCGCTCGCACGTAGTCGATCGCATCGTCCTCGTCCGAGGCCATGTAGTGAGCGTTGCCCGACCGCGAGTTGTGCGTGCGCGCCCCGCCCAGTTCCTCGAAGCCGACCTCTTCGCCGGTGACGGTTTTGATCACGTCGGGGCCGGTGATGAACATGTGGGAGGTCTGGTCGACCATGACGGTGAAGTCGGTGATCGCGGGGGAGTAGACGGCGCCCCCGGCGCATGGGCCCATGATCAGCGAGATCTGGGGGATGACGCCGCTGGCGCGGACGTTGCGGAAGAAGATGTCGGCGTAGAGGCCGAGGGCGACGACGCCTTCCTGGATGCGGGCGCCGCCGGAGTCGTTGATGCCGATGATGGGGCAGCCGGTTTTCATGGCGAGGTCGAGGACTTTGACGATCTTTTCGCCGAAGACTTCGCCGAGGGAGCCGCCGAAGACGGTGAAGTCCTGGGAGAAGACGCAGACCTGGCGGCCGTCGACGGTGCCGTAGCCGGTGACCACGCCGTCGCCGTACGGCCGGTTCTTGTCGAGGCCGAAGTTGGTGCTGCGGTGGCGGGCGAGCTCGTCGAGCTCGACGAAGGAGCCCTCGTCGAGCAGCAGCTCGATGCGCTCGCGGGCGGTTTTCTTGCCGCGGGCGTGCTGTTTCTCGACGGCGCGGGCCGAACCGGCGTGGACCGCCTCCTCGGTGCGGCGTTCGAGGTCCGCGAGCTTCCCGGCGGTGGTGTGGATGTCGGCCTCGACCGATTCCTGCTGCATCGTCACGGTAATCCTCGCCGTAGGTATAAGAGCCTCGCTCGTGATCGTAATGCCGGGGCGGCCGGGCGGTGCTACGAGTGCGTTTCGCACCCAATGCCCTATTCGTTACTCCAGGCGTGACGAACTGGATGACCGCGGCCGGGCTCGCCCTCATCGCCGGTGGCCTCGCCACATTGATCAGCTTCCGTTCGATGCTGTTCGGCGGCGGGGAACGCCGGGCCCGCCGGCGGTCGGACCGGGCTCTCGAGGCGCCGCGTCGTCGTCCCGCGCTGCCCGCGGCGCCGATTCCCGAGCCGGCCGAGCCCGAAGACCTCGTCGGCGCGGGGTCACGGCGTGCGCGGCGAGGGCGGCGGCGGGCGCTGGCCACGGCATCCCGCGAGCAAGAGATCCCGTCGCTGTCGCTCGGGTCCGAAGAGGACGATCGCGGTGGGCTGGCCTCGATCGGCTTCGCCGACGAGGAAGACCCCATTGACGCGTACGCCGACAGCTGCGTCGACGCGGAAGAGGACGAACCCGCGGTGGAAGAGGAGGAGCTCGCGCCCGCCCCGCGCCGCTCCGACCGGTACGGGGACCGCGTCGAGGGCTGGGTCCGGCCCGAGTACCACGACCAGCCCGACGAGCCCCGCCCCGGCGAGTACTGGACGCCCATCCCGGTCGACCTCGCCGGCGACGCCGAGCCGTCCGCTAAGGGCTACGGCTGGCCACGCCCGGTCGAGCGTCTCCCGGCCGTCCCCGACTACGAGCCGGCAACCGGCTTCGACCTGATCCCGGTCGTCTCCGAGCCCACCGAGGTCGTCCCCGCCTGGCCGATGAACGACGACCGCCCGGGCCGGATCCGCCTGCCCCGCTCGTGGGCGACCCGCAACGACAAGCCGGCCCGCAACGAGAAGCCGGACAAGCCGCCGGCCACCGAGCGCCGGCGGCCTCGTCCGCGGCCCCGCCCGGAGCCGCCGGCCGACCGCAACACCACCGTCTATGTGAGCCGCCACGCGGCCGACCCGCCACCGCCGCCCCCGCCCCCACGCCAGGGCCGCTGACCGGCCCGCGGGCTCGCCCTTGCTCAGGGCCGCCGGGCTACGCTCGGCGAATGCCCGCTTCGCCGTACACGGACCTGGACCGGCCGCCGCTCTCGTCGCGCGGTCTCGAGCGGGCCCTGGTGACCCCCAGCAGCTTGTGGACGAAGATCGACATCCGCGCCGAGACCGGCTCCACCAACGCCGACGCCGCCGCGGCGGCCCTGCGCGGCGAACCCGAGGGCCTGGTCGTGGTGGCCGAGCAGCAGACCGCCGGCCGCGGCCGCCGGGACCGGCAGTGGACCTCGCCGCCGCGCGCCGGCCTCACCCTGAGCGTCCTGCTGCGCCCCGGCGTCGCCGACCCCGAGCGTGGCTGGCCCGCCGCGCCCACCGGCGTCTACGGCTGGCTGCCGCTGATGACCGGCGTCGCCCTGGTCGAGGCGGTGCGCCGGGTCGCCGAGGTCGAGGCCGCCCTGAAGTGGCCCAACGATCTGCTGGCCGACGAGCGCAAGTGCGCGGGCATCCTCGCCGAGGTGTCGGGCGACGCCGTGGTCGTCGGCATCGGACTCAACGTGACCACCCGCGCCGAGGAGCTGCCCGAGACCAACGGGCTGCCCGCGACGTCGCTGCGGCTGGCCGGCGCGGCCGCCACCGACCGCGACCCGATCCTGCGCGCCCTGCTGCGCGGCATCGCCGGCTGGTACGGCGGGTGGCGTGAGGCCGGCGGCGACGCGGAGCTGTCCGGCCTGCTCGGCGCGTATCGGCGGGAGTGCGCCACGATCGGCCGGCGGGTGCGGGCGCTGCTGCCCGGCGGCGGCGAGATCACCGGCGAGGCGGCCGACGTGGACAACAACGGGCAGCTGGTGATCCGTTCGGCTGACGGCGGGGAGCATCGCGTCTCGGCGGGTGACGTGCTGCACGTACGCTGACGGCGTGGCGTTCCCGGACGAGGTTCTCACCGACGAGGAGGAGGTCGTCCTCCACCTGCACCCGCACTGGAAGACGACGATCCGCCCGGCCCTGGTCGTGCTGCTGGCGCTGGCCACCGCGGCCTTCGCCTGGGTGATGCTGCCGCAGAACAACGGCGGCTTCCTGGGCTTCGGCGTGGTCGCCCTGATCATGGGCTATTACGGCATCCGGTACGGCGTCGCCCCGCTGGTCGTCTGGCGCTGCACCCACTACGTGGTGACCAACGAGCGCGTCCTGCTGCAGGACGGCGTGATCGCCCGCGAGCGCCGCGACCTCCCGCTGAACCGGATCAACGACCACCTGCTGACCCAGTCGGTCCTCGACCGCCTTTTCGGCTGCGGCACGCTGACCATCGACTCGATCGGCGACCAGGCCGCCGTCCTCGTGGCCGTCCCGCACGCCCACCAGCTGCAGACCGCGCTCTACGAGCTGATCGAGCAGCTGCCGGACGAAGAAGAAGAGGAAGAAGAAGAGGAGCCCGAGGTGCCGCCGCAGCGCGGCATTACCTCCTGGCGTCGAGCTCGGCCTCCGCGCTGAGCTCCGCGAAGCCGGCGACCGCGTCGAGGTCGGCCAGCTCGGCCTCGTGGCCGTCGACCGGGGGCTTCAGGAAGACGAACGTGCGGTACGCCCAGAAGCGGAAGACCGTCGCGATCACGATGCCGATCAGGGTGACGCCCATGAACAGGAGCTCGTCGTGCTCCTCGGTGAGGCCGAAGCCGTACTTGCCGATCGCCACCGCGCCGGACTGGATGAACATGCCGACCAGGTTGAAGCCGAAGAACAGCGTGTACTCCCGGCGCAACGCCGTACGCGTGTGATGCCGGTAGGTCCAGTAGCGGTTCGCGAAGTACGCCAGCGTGGTGGTCACGATCGTCGCGATGACGCTCGCCTTGACCGCGCCGATCGGTAGCGCTGCCCACGTGATCGCGATGTAGAGCAGCGTGTTGCCGGCGCCGATGACTCCGAAGGCGATGGCCTCGGGGGCAAGACGGCGCAGGCGTTCCGTCAGCGTGCTGGCTGAAGGCATGGGGGTCAACCTTTGGTGAGGAGATGAATCTGTCACGCCGTGTCACGCACCGGCGAGGGCGTTGCCACGTTAGTCGCGTGGTGCTCGGGTTGCCGCCCCGCGGTGCTCTTATCGGGGGACGTTGTGGCGCGGAACACGAATCGCCGGTACGACCAGAAGCGGAACAGTGTGCCCAGGCCCGTCCCGATGAGCAGGCCCGAGACGTTGTCGGCGAGCGCCGACTGGAACTCCGGCCAGACCGAGCCCAGACCGTAATGGCTGATCGCGAGGCAGGCCAGGCCGATGCCGAGGCCGATCGCGTTCAGCACGAAGAACAACGTGTACTGCCGGGCCATGTTGTCGTGGACGCGGTCCCGCCAGGTCCAGAACCGGTTGCCGGCGAACGCGAACGTCGTCGCGATGACCGTGGAGACGGTCTTGGCGAACAGCGTCTCCCAGCCCGCATTGAGCAGCACGTTGAAGATGGCCACGTCGATCGCGAACGAGATCGTGCCGACCGTGCCGAACTTGCCCAGCTCGCGGATGAGCCCCCGAAGCCTCGCTCGCAGGCGGGACGGTGGCGTCGGCGAGATCTCGGGCACGCCCCGAGAGTACCGGCCGCTGTCACGGTGCGCAGTTTTCGTTGGCGAGTCTTAACCGGCCCTGTCGGCATGGTGACGCTGGCGGTACGAACGGTGACGCAGCCCGTCGATCTCCCGGATCTCGGCGAACCGCCCCCGGCACTCGCCGCACCAGCCCAGGTGGGCACGCATCCGGCCGTCGTCGCGGGGCGCGAGGCGGCCGCACAGGTGCCCGCCGAGCCGGTCGCCCGCCCAGCGGCACTCCGGGTGATCGGCGGCCGCTACGTGCTGTTGGAGATAAAGACTGCGTAGCCCTTCCCGGGCGCGGTGGGCGAGCACGGCCACCGCGTTCGGCGTCATGCCGAACATGCCGGCCACCTCGGCGGGCGTGTTGCCCTCGACCGCGGTCTGCCAGAGCACGTCGCGCCAGCGCTCGGGCAGCTGCTTGAAGGCGGCCGCCGCGTACGACCGTTCGAGCCGGTCGAGCGCCGGGTCGGTGAACGGCTCGCCCTCGTCGTACCGGGTGAGGTCGTCGGTGAACTCGAGCCGCCGGTCCCGCCGCGCGCGGTGGTAACAGACATGCCGCATCGTCGTGTGCAGGTAGGCGCGGAAGGCGACCAGCGGCCCCCGCCCGGCCCGCAACGACGCGAACACCTTCGCGAACGTCTCGGCGACCAGGTCGTCGGCGTCCGCCGCATCGCGGGAGAGCCCGTACGCCAGTTGCCGCGCCGCCGTGCGATGGCGCTCGTACAGCGTGCCGTAGGCGGCCGTGTCGCCGGCCCGGACCGCGGCCAGCAAATCGGTGTCCGAGTCCGGCTCTGCTATCGGGATCGTCATTCCTGCCCCCTAAAGACGGGAAGACCAGATATCCGAAGTTTAAGGCGTTTAGTCCGATTTGGGAAAGTCCACCGAACGGCCCGGCTTGGAACGCCTGAAAAGCCGATGCTGCGCGCAACTGCGCTAAGCGACGAAGAATCGATCGTCTGCAAGCAAAGTTTCCGAGGATTGTGCGGTCTTCCACAGAAATTCCCGATGAACCTCACGTGGCGCGGCCTTAGGCTCATGTGACTCCCATGACCTCCTCCCCGGGGTCATTGGTCAGTGCCGACCGAAGGAGATCGCATGCAGCAGCCCCCGACCTCGCACGCCCGCCTCCTGGCGTGGGTCGACGAGGTAGCAGCCCTGACCACGCCCGACCGGATCGTCTGGTGCGACGGCTCGGAGTCCGAGTGGACCGGCATCACCGATGCCCTCGTCGACTCCGGCGCCCTGGTCCGCCTCGACCCGGCCAAGAAACCCAACTCGTTCTGGGCCCGCACCGACCCCGGTGACGTGGCCCGGGTCGAGGAGCGCACCTTCATCTGCTCGGTCGACGAGGCCGACGCCGGACCCACCAACAACTGGATGGCGCCGGCCGAGATGAAGGCGACCATGACGGAGCTCTACCGCGGTTGCATGCGCGGCCGGACGATGTACGTCGTCCCGTTCTGCATGGGCCCGCTCGACGCGCCGCAGCCGATGTTCGGTGTCGAGCTCACCGACAGCCCGTACGTCGTCGCCAGCATGCGGATCATGACCCGGATGGGGGCCGGGGTCCTGTCCGCGCTCGAGGAGACGAACGCCGACTTCGTGCCGGCGCTGCACTCGGTCGGCGCGCCGCTCGCGCCCGGCGCTTCCGATGTCGCGTGGCCGTGCAACGAGACCAAGTACATCTCGCATTTCCCCGAGACCCGGGAGATCTGGTCATTCGGCTCCGGCTACGGCGGCAACTCGCTGCTCGGCAAGAAGTGCTACGCGCTGCGTATCGCCAGCGTGGCCGCCCGCGACGAGGGCTGGCTCGCCGAGCACATGCTGATCATGAAGCTGACCTCGCCCGAGGGTCAGGTCCGCTACATCGCCGGCGCGTTCCCGTCGGCCTGCGGCAAGACCAACCTCGCCATGCTCGAGCCGACGCTGCCGGGCTGGAAGGTCGAGACGGTCGGCGACGACATCGCCTGGATGCGCTTCGGCGAGGACGGCCGCCTGTGGGCCACCAACCCCGAGTTCGGCCTGTTCGGCGTCGCGCCCGGCACCGATTTCCACACCAACCCGAACGCGATGCGCACGCTGGCCCGGGGCAACTCGGTCTTCACCAACGTCGCGCTCACCGACGACGGCGACATCTGGTGGGAGGGCATGGGCCAGCCGCCCGCGCACCTCACCGACTGGAAGAACCACGACTGGACGCCTTCCTCCTCGGCGCCTTCGAGCCACCCCAACAGCAGATTCTGTACGCCCATCGAGCAGTGCCCGATTCTGGCCGACGAGTACCACGACCCGCGCGGCGTCCCGATCGACGCGATCCTGTTCGGCGGCCGCCGCAAGACGACGGTCCCGCTGGTCACCGAGGCGCGCGACTGGGTGCACGGCGTCTACCTCGGCGCCACGCTTTCGTCGGAGACGACCGCCGCGGCCGTCGGCCAGGTGGGTGTGGTGCGCCGCGACCCGATGGCGATGCTGCCGTTCATCGGCTACCACGCCGGCGACTACTTCCAGCACTGGATCGACATGGCCAAGGGCGCGTCCGGCGACGCCGCCAAGCTCCCGAAGGTCTTCTACGTCAACTGGTTCCGGCGCGGCGATGACGGCCGTTTCCTGTGGCCCGGGTTCGGCGAGAACAGCCGCGTCCTCAAGTGGATCGTCGAGCGCCTCGACGGTCGCGGCGAGGCCGTGGAGACGGCCATCGGCCACGTTCCGACCACGGACGCCCTGGACGTGACCGGTCTGGACATTTCGGACGCCGACCTGGCCGCCATCCTCGAGGTCGACCGCGACGAGTGGCTGGCCGAGATCCCGCAGGTCACCGAATGGTTCACGAAGTTCGGCGACAAACTCCCGGCGGTTCTGTGGGCCGAGCTCGACGCCCTCCGCGCTCGACTCACCGACGCCTGACCCCTTCCCCGTATCGGCGGTCACCCCGCATTTCGGGGTGACCGCCAACTAGCCCAAAGGTAATTAACCGCCCGGCCGAGGTCGTCCGCGCACACGGGGGCTAGGGTTTGGGGCGATGAGTGTGCGGTCGCTGATCTATTCCTTCTACGAGCGTCGCCTGGCCGGGAAGCTGGTCGGCAAGCCCGTGCCCCAGCATGTCGGCGTCATGTGCGACGGCAACCGGCGGTGGGCCAAGGAGATGGGGTTCGTCGACCCCAACGACGGCCACCGGGTCGGCGCGGCCCGGATCAAAGAGCTGCTCACCTGGTGTGACCAGGCCGGCATCCGGCATGTGACGCTCTATCTGCTCGCCACCGACAACCTCCGTCGCCCGGCCGCGCAGCTCGACCCGCTGCTGCGGATCATCGAGGATCTCGCGACCGAGCTGGCCGAGGACGGCAACCCCTGGCGGCTGCGCATGGTGGGCGCGCTCGACGTGCTGCCCGCCACCACCGCCACGGCGTTGAAGGCGGCGCAGGAGAAGACGCGGGACCGCACGGTCGGCGTCGAGGTCAACATGGCGGTCGGCTACGGCGGCCGGCGCGAGATCGCCGACGCGGTGCGCTCGCTCATGCAGCAGCACGCGGCCGCGGGCGGCACGCTCGAGGAGCTCGCCGAGATCCTCGACGTCGAGCACATCGCCGAGCACCTCTACACCCGCGGCCAGCCCGACCCCGACCTGATCATCCGCACCAGCGGCGAGCAGCGGCTCTCGGGCTTCCTCCTGTGGCAGTCGGCGCAGTCGGAGTTCTACTTCCACGACGCCAACTGGCCGGATTTCCGGCGCATCGACTTCCTGCGAGCGCTGCGCTCGTACGCGAACCGCCAGCGCCGTTTCGGTGCTTAGAAGCTTTTCAGTCCCTCGGCGAGGAACTGAGCCACCGCGTCGGGGGACTCCAGGGTCAGGTCGGCGGCGCTGGACACCTCGGCGCCCGTCTCGGGGTTGGCGACCGCGACCGCCACGCCGAAGAAGCCGGGATCGACTGCCTCGCGGGCGCGCAGCGCGTCGAACGCCTTGATGTCGGACATGTCGTCGCCGAAATACCAGGCGCAGCGGGCGTTGCGGACGCCCTCGGTGATGACCATGCCCTTGTCCTGGTCGACCGGCGGCTTCAGCTCGATCACCATGCGGCCGCCCTGGATCTTGAGACCATGGCGCTCGGCCTGCTCGTGCCCCCAGCGCTCGACCTCGCCGGCCAGTTGCGGCGCGGTGCGGTAGTGCAGGGCCACCGACAGCCGCTTGAACTCCACCAGAATCTGCGGCGGCAGCTCTTTCTTGGCCCGCTCGGCCAGGTCGGACATCGCCGGGATCCACGGCAGGGCGGCCGGCTCGGTCACCACCTCGCCGTCGTGCCACACCTCGAGCCCGTAGAGGCCGTAGAGGTCGACGCGCTCGAGTGACGCGAATCTCGACCGGAGAAAGCTCACCGGGCGAGCCGAGACGATCGCCACCCGGCGGACGGCGGTCGCCAGGCTCTCCAGCACCCCGGGCACGGCATCGACCGGCTGGGACGCGTCGGGGTCGTCGGTCACGGGGGACAGGACGCCGTCGAAGTCGAAGAAGAAGGTGGTCTCGGCCGCGCGCTCGGCCGTGACGGCCCACGCGTCGGCGATGCTCGGCGGATGGATCGGACGCTGAGTCTCTGCCACGAAGTCAGATTACCTGCCGGAAGTCCGGTTGGTGGCCTGAGAAATTGCCGTGAGCCGGGTTTTGCGTACTACCGCGGTGGCTTGTTGACCGCTAGCGTTCTAGTCATGACGCGGGGTCATCCCGAGTCAGCCGGACGGCCCGGACCTGCGACACTGTGCGCCACGGGGCCCCGCAATCCGACCCCGTGCTGTAAGCCGGCCGCCGGAGGTGCGGACCGCGGGCGTCAACGGGTTGCACGCCCGCTGGAGCAGGCCTGTGACACCACGCCGATCTGACGCCGAGGGCACCTCTTCCAGCACTCGCGCCGCGTCGCGTCGCACATCCCGCGACCGTCACGCCGACGCCGAACCGGCCCCTATGGGCCGGGTTTTTGTTCTGGACACCTCGGTCCTGCTGTCCGACCCGGCGGCCATTCGCCGGTTCACCGATCACGAGGTGGTCATCCCACTCGTGGTCATCACGGAGTTGGAGGGCAAGCGTCACCACCCCGAGCTGGGCTGGTTCGCGCGGCAGGCGCTGCGCAATCTGGACGAGCTGCGGATCAAGTTCGGCCGGCTCGATCAACCGGTGCTCTGCAACGACGAGGGCGGCACCCTGCGGGTGGAGCTCAACCACGCCGATCAGAGTGTGCTCCCGCATGGTTTCCGCAACGACTCGAACGACACCCGCATCCTGTCCGTGGCGTTGGGCCTCGCTGCAGAAGGCCGCGACGTCACCCTGGTCAGCAAGGACATGCCGCTGCGGGTCAAGGCGGCCTCGGTGGGCCTCACCGCGGACGAGTACCTCCACGGCCAGGCCAGCGACCCGACGTGGACCGGCATGGCCGACCTCAAACTCGCCGAGGAGCAGGTCAACGCGCTCTACGCCGGCGAGGAGCTCGAGCTCGAGGAGGCCGAGAACCTGCCCTGCCACACCGGCCTGGTGATCCACTCGTCGCGCGGCTCGGCCCTGGGCCGGGTCAACCCCGACAAGACCGTCCGCCTGGTCCGCGGCGACCGGGAGGCGTTCGGCATCCGTGGCCGCTCGGCCGAGCAGCGTGTCGCCCTCGACCTGCTGCTGGACGAGTCGATCGGCATCGTCTCGCTGGGCGGCCGGGCCGGCACCGGCAAGTCGGCCCTGGCGCTGTGCGCGGGCCTCGAGGCGACGATGGAGCGCAACCGCCACAAGAAGGTGATCGTCTTCCGCCCGCTGTACGCCGTCGGCGGTCAGGAGCTGGGCTACCTGCCCGGCACCGAGAACGAGAAGATGTCGCCCTGGGCGCAGGCGGTCTTCGACACGCTCGGCGCGGTGGCGCACGCCAACGTCGTGGAGGAGGTCATGGCCCGCGGCATGCTCGAGGTGCTGCCGCTGACCCACATCCGCGGCCGCAGCCTGCACGACGCCTTCGTCATCGTCGACGAGGCCCAGTCGCTCGAACGCAACGTGCTGCTCACCGTGCTCTCCCGGATCGGGCAGGGGTCGCGGGTGGTGCTCACCCACGACGTCGCCCAGCGGGACAACCTGCGGGTGGGCCGGCACGATGGCGTCACGGCCGTGATCGAGGCCCTCAAGGGGCATCCGATCTTCGCGCACGTGACCTTGACGCGGTCCGAGCGGTCGCCGATCGCCGAGGTGGTCACCGATCTGCTGGAGGACATCCCTCTCTGAGGTGACCCTCGTGCCGGGGAACTTTCGACCGGTTTACGCGTAAATTTAGTGTGAGCAACCTCACAAGAGTGCGTCGGCATTTCACATCCACTTCACGTTGCGCAATGGTGTTCGGCGAGCGCCATCGCGTGGTCATCTTCGTCGGAGATCGACGTCGGGCCACCACCCCGATCGAAGCCGATCGGGGTGTCGGCCCGAGTGGTCGCGGTGCTCGCGGCATGGGCAGCCACCTTCCCCGGTGGCCGGACATGCCGCGTCCCTGCCCCCGACGAAGGGATACTTCGTGAGTCGGCCTTGGAGCCGGGTCGGAGTACGTTCCGCGTCGGTCGGCCTGCTGGTAGCGGGCTTGATCGGCGGCGTGTACCTCGGCAAGGACCGCGTGGTCCAGGCACCACAGCAGAGTTCCGAAGCGTCGAACGTCGTCCAGGTGGATGTCGACGACATGCAGCTGCTCAAGCAGCGAGCCGGCCAGCACGCCGCGGCCCGCGCCTACCAGCGCCAGGCCGAGGGCGACGCCGCCGCGAAGGCGGCCACCGAGGCGAAGGCCGCGGCCGGCAAGGCGCACGAGCTCGAGACCAAAGCCATCGCGGCGAAGAAGGCTCAGGAGAAGGCCGCCGCCGAGGCCGCGGCCAAGAAGAAGGCCGAGGAGACCGGCGGTCCCGTCGAGTACACCGGGCCCGTCCCCACCTCCTGCAACGAGTACACGGGCAGCCGGAAGACCGGATGCGCGCTGATGCTCGACGCCGGCTTCGGGATCGACCAGTTCCCCTGCCTGGACAAGCTGTGGAAGAAAGAGAGCGGTTGGAACTACCGCGCTTCCAACGCCAGCTCCGGCGCGTACGGGATCCCGCAGGCCCTGCCCGGCAGCAAGATGGGGTCGGTCGCCTCGGACTGGAAGACGAACCCGGCCACGCAGATCAAGTGGGGTCTCGGCTACATCGAGGGCCGGTACGACACGCCCTGCGGCGCCTGGTCGCACTCGCAGAGCACCGGTTGGTACTAAGTAGACAAATCTCACCGAAACGGGCCGCGCGGCTACCGCGTGGCCCGTTTCTGTTGTGATCAAATACGCGCATGGTCCGAAAAGCCGCGCTCATCCTCATTGGTGTCATGGTGAGTGTGATGGCGGCGCCCTGGGCGCATGCCGGGGTGACGGTCGTCGGCGGCGACGTCGCCCCGCTCGGGAAGTTCCCATGGATGGTGCGGCTGTCGATGGGCTGCGGCGGCACCCTGATCGGGCCCCGGGTGGTGCTCACCGCCGGGCACTGTGTGGACGGCACCGGCAACACCAAGACCATCAAGGTCACGGCCGGGGTCGTGGACCTCAAGTCGGCCAAGGCGCTCACCGCCCACTCGGTGTCGGTGATCCGGGCCGTCGGCTTCCGCGACGAGACCCGCGGCGACGACTGGGCCGTCATCCGCCTCGACCACGCGCTCGCCCTGCCCACGCTGCCGCTCATCGCGGGAACCGACGACAACGGGCAGTTCGTCGTGCTGGGCTGGGGGCAGACCCGCGAGGACTCGATGAAGCAGGAGCGGCGGCTGCACTACGCGACGGTGCCCACCGTGCCCGACGCGAAGTGCGCCGCCGAATACCAGAAGGCCGGGGTCAAGCTCGTCGCCAAGGAGTCCATCTGCGCCGGCAAGCACGGCGTCGACACCTGTCAGGGCGATTCCGGCGGCCCGATGATCGGGCGTGACAACACCGGCGAGTGGGTGCAGGTCGGCATCGTCAGCTGGGGGCTCGGCTGCGCGCGGGACGGCTATCCGGGCGTCTACACCCAGATCTCCGCTTTCCGCGACGAGATTCGCAAGGCGGCCAAGAAGCTGAGCTGACGTGGCAGCGTTTGCCGTCGCCTGGAACCATGGGAACCATGAGTTACGGCGGGGCGGACCCTCAGTCAGATGCCACCAGGTTCGGCACCGAGGCCTTCTACGCCTCGCTGGGGCGGGCCTTCGTGACCATGTGCGCGGTGATCCCCGTTCTGTTCCTGATCGAGGTCATCGACAAGGGGATCGGGTCGGGGCAGCTCGACATGGCCGGCGGGATCATCCCGCACCACCTCTCCGGGCTGGACGGGGTGCTGTTCAGCCCGTTCCTGCACGCGGGGTGGGATCATCTGTACGGCAACGCGGTGCCCCTGATCCTCGTCGGCACCTTCGCGCTCGCCGGAGGCGTCAAGCGGTTCATCTGGTCGACGTTCGTGATCATGCTGGTCAGCGGCGTGGGCGTCTGGTTCGTCGGCGACCCCAACAGCGTCGTGGTCGGCGCCAGCGGCGTCATCTTCGGCTATCTGGGTCTGCTGCTCACCCGGGGCCTGGTCGAGCGCAGCTGGTGGAACCTCGGCGTGGCCGCCTTCATCGGCCTGCTGTACTGGTACCAGCTCTACAACATCCTCCCGACCGACCAGCCGATCTCCTGGCAGGGGCACCTGCTGGGCCTGCTCGGCGGCGTGATCGCGGCGATCCTGTTCCGGCGCAAGCGGGTCAAGCCCGAGCCGGCCCTGTACACGCCGACCCTCGGTTCCCCTTAGGAGATTCGCTTCAGCAGCGCCTTCAGGTCCTTCAGCTCGGCGTCGGTGAATCCCAGCGCTCGCTCGGTCTCCTGATAGAGGCGCTCGCCCTCCTCCAGGACGCGCCGCCCCTCCGCGGTGAGATGCACCAGGTTGCGCCGCCGGTCCGCCGGGTCCGATCGCCGTTCCACCAGGCCCTTCCGCTCCAGCGCGTCGACCAGGTCGACCATCGTGGTGCGGTCCACGTTCAGCTTGCCGGCGGCCTGCTGCTGCGCGAGCGCCGGCCCGTCGCCGAGCACGGTGAGCACGGCCAGCTCCCGCCCGTTGATCCCCAGCGGCCCGAGCGCGGCCGCGGTGCGCTCGGTGAGTGCCAGCTGCGCGTGTTTCAGCAGGTAGCCGAGGCGGTCCCGCATCCGGACTCCCTCATCCTGGGCAACAGTTCCCCCACCTCCGCGACGCGCCCCAGCCCGCCGCCCCGGGGCATCAGGATCAGGTCGGTGAACCCGGCCGCCCCGAACGCCTCGACCGCGTGGAGTATCTCATCGCCGGTCTCCGGCACCGGAAACTGGACGCCCCGCCGCAGCGAGCCCGGATCCCGGCCGACGGCCTCGCAATGCCGATCCAGCACCTCCATCAGCCGGCCCAGGTCGCCCGGGGCGGTCTCGAAGGTCGCGGTCAGCCACCCGGTGGCGTGCTCGGCCACCACCCGCATGCCCCGCCGCTCGCCGTTGCTGGCCAGCCACAACGGCATTTCGCGCTGCATGGGCTTCGGCTCGGACGGCACCCCTTCCAGCCGGTAGTGCTCTCCGGAGAAGTTCGTTTCCGGCCCCGTCCAGAGCAGCCGCAGGATCTGGGCCGCCTCATCCAGCCGCTCGACCCGTTCCCGCGCCGAGATCGCCGGCAGGCCGATGGCCGGATCGACCTCCGGATCGCCGCCGGCGCCCAGCCCGACGTCGAGCCGCCCGCCGCTGACGTGGTCGACGGTAGCGGCCATCTTGGCGAGCAACGCCGGATGCCGATAGAGGTTCCCAGTGACCAGCGTGCCGAGCCGCACGCGGGCCGTCGCTTCGGCCATGGCCGCCAGAATCGTCCAGGCCTCGAAGATGTCGCCGGTGCGATCCCGCCCCATCGGCCGGAGGTGATCGAACACCCAGCACGAGTCAAAGCCAACGTCGTCCACAAGCCGCCAGAGCCGCCGATACTCATCGATCGCAAAATGCTGCTGAGAAGCCTTCCACCCGATTCGCATAGCCATCAGCCTAGCCGACCGTCAGCCGAGCTGACTATCACCCGACCCCCATCGACCTCGGGCGAGCCCGCCCGTCGGGCATGCTCGGCAAACCACGCGGCAACTTGTGCGGAAGTCGACCGGCGACACGTGTTGACCTGCGCGAACGTGGGTTTGAGCCGCAGGGGCAACCGCCATTTCCTGCGTACTCGAGGGTCCCTCATTCGAAGTACTCCTATGTCGGTTCGGATCACCTACCCGTACGGTTCGCTGCGTATACCGACTATTCAAATCGAAGGGCAGCGCCATGTTGATCCTGAAGATGATCAAATGAGCGAACCGCCGGCCGCGCCGAAAACGCATTCGCGCGGTCTCTGGGTGACGATAGTGATTTTGCTGGCGCTGCTTGTCGCCGTCGTCGCCGGAATTCTGTCCTGGGCCTCGGGCGCGAGTGTTCCCACCGCGATCCTCGACGCCGCCAAGGCATTTGGAGGGGCGGCCGCGCTCTGTCTCGCCCTCTGGTACTTCATCCTGGGAGGCCGCACGCAATGACAGTTCGACTTGAGGGCAGGGCGCCGTGCTGATTCCGCAGACGATCACCGGAATTCGCTGGAACGAGTTCCATTTCACCACCGTGGTTCCGTTCCGATGGGTTCTCGAAAATCACATTTCCGGCCTGGTGCTCGAGGACGCCATGCGCGATCTTGCGGAGGGCAAGGCGGTGGACCCTCGCGCCGCCCAGCTAGGGCCGGTGCGCGAGCGCATGCAACGTCCCTTCCGCCGAGTGGTGATGGAGAGGCGCAGCGTCGGCGGCGAGTCGGTACGCGTGCGGACGATGGCTTCCACCCCGAAGCTGCGCAACACCATGGGTTCGCTGCGCGACTACCTCCTTCAGCAGTTCGCGGTGACCCCGGAGGAGGCCTTCGGCGTGCTGCCAGGGTTTGTCGCGGTGTGGCCCGAGTCCATGGAGGAGCGCCGGGAAACCATCTCCGTGCCCGGTGTCCAGGGCCTTTGGGCCACCTACGACTACGGGCGGCTTGGCCGGGGCGCGCTAGCCGACGGCGAATGCCGGCACCAGGCCGGCCTGGACATCAGCGCCGATCCGAAGGTCCCGGCCGCGCTGAAGGACAAGCTGCTGAATCAGTTCGTCACTGTCGAGGTCTTTCACGGCATCGATGCCGAGCGGGCCGGCGGAATGTTCCTCGATCTGAACTTCGAGGGCACACCGGTGGACACCATCACGAAGGCCAACCTCGATTACCGGAACAAATGGATAACCGCGACGAAGAGAATTTTCGACGAGCTGAAGGTCGAATACGCGACGACGGGCCGTCAGCTCACCATCAGCCATCGGGGCATGAATCAATGGATTCTGCTGACCCATGCCGAGCAGATGGTGAAATCCATCATCCTCGGCCCGTCCAAGGCGTTGATCAAGTCGCGCAAGCCGGAGTCCTGGGACGGCGTCGATTTCGACCGGCTGCACGCGGCCGGGGTGACCTGGTTCGGCGAGATATTCGACTACTTCGGCGGTCCCGATGTGCTGGGCGACAAATCGCGCGTCATCCGGACGATCGCGGTCCGCGTCGCCCTGGCCAGCCTCGGAAATGCGTTCTACCGCAACGACGCGGCCGCCATGGCCGAGGCCCGGGCCACGCTGCGCGACATCAACTGGATCGTCGGCGAGGAATGGAACGGAATTGGCGGGAAGGTCGTGGTGACCGAATCCGGCGCCTCGATGTCGGCCGGCTCCGGCAAGGAATCGATCACCAGAGCCGTGCAGGCGGTCACCAAACCGGAGACAAAGGCGGGTCAGGCCGTCCGGGCCCGCGCCGCTAGGGGCTGACCAGGGCGTTGGCCGCGGCGCAGGTGGACTCGAGGTCGGCGTGGAGCGGCAGGCCGGGGCGGGCCAGTTCGAGCTGCTGGACGACGTCGAAGCGGCGCTCGTAGCGCGGGTCGGCGCCGACCGCGAGCGGCTTGGCCGAGGCCGCCCAGCGGCCCAATTCGTACAGGACGATCGGCTGTGTGGTCTCGTGCGAGAACCAGAACAGGATCACGTCCGCCTGCGCGAGCTGGTCGAACTCCCAGCGGATCTGCCGGGCGCCCTCGGTGTCGTCGCCCATGGGGAAGTCCACCCGCCGCGGGTTGTAGATGGCCGGCCAGGCCGGTCGCAGGTGGTCGATCGCGTCGCGCTGCCAATCGCGTACGCCGCTGATGCCGCCGGCCAGGAAGATCCCCGGCCGTGGCGGCGCCGCCGGCCTGTCCGGGGCGACCACCACCGTGGTCGTCACTTCGGTGGGGCGGGACGCAGGACGACCGTCACGACGTCACCGTCGCCGATGTCCTCGGCCTTCCGGACCGCGTCCTTCAGCGGCACCAGATAGCGGCCCTCGCGGGGAAACAGCGCCGTCCGGAACTCCGTGGCCCCGATGACGACGTGCACCGGAACCTGACCCCAGTAGATCAGCGACCGCGCCTCTTCCTTGAGCTCGGCGCTGTCGGACTCGGACATGGCCACGAAGTAGTACGGAGCCGGGCCACGCCACTCAATGATCTCGCCGTCGAACATCCATTCCACGGTCACCTATTGAACCAGGCCGTGCTCGATGCCTGTCCCGGTCCGGTCGTTGGGTAGAGCGCAGCACGCCCAAGCACGCCATTACCGAATGCTACGGTGGCGGCATGACTGCGGTGCCCGAGTGGATGCGCCCGCCTCGCCCTGAGGGGTGGTATGCCGACGATCTCGACCACCTTGCTGAGGCACCGCGTCACACCGAGCTGATCGATGGAGCGCTCGTCTTCATGATGTCTCCCCAGCGGGCCTGGCACAGCCGGACTGTCTCCGCGTTGCTGTTCGCCCTCACGGAGCAGGCGCCGGCGGGCGTCGAGGTCGAAAGGGAGATGACGATTCGGCTCGACAACCTGAACCGTCCCGAACCCGATCTCCTCGCCACAAGAGCGTCCTACTATGACCCGAACCGCACGTTCTACACACCCGACCAGGTGCTTTTCGTAGTCGAGGTGGTCTCGCCGGAGTCGGCGCACCGAGACCGGACGGTCAAGTTGCGTAAGTACGCAGAGGCCGGCATCGCAAACTACTGGCGCGTCGAGGATGAGGACGGCGCACCGGTGGTCCACGCCTACGAACTCGATGGGCCGACCCAGTCGTACGCACCGACCGGAATCCACCGGCACGAGCTACGCACCACGACGCCGTTCGCGATCAAGCTTGACCTGGACGGGCTGGTGCCCGGCCGCAAGAGCTGAGCCGGGCGCTCGCCTCAGCGCCGCCACATGTAGGGCGTCGTGGTCGATACCTTTACCAGGCCGGAGCGTTCCAGGATCGGGCGGGAGTACTCCGTCGAATCGCTGTGCACCAAAGTCTTTCCGGCTGCCATGGCCGATCGGGCGCGGGCCGCGGTGAGCGCTCGGTAGATGCCGCGTCCCCGCCAGGGTTTCAGGACGGCGCCGCCCCAGAGGCCGGCGAAGTCGCTGTCCTCCACCGGTTCCAGCCGTCCCGCCCCGACCATCTCGCCGTCGGCCTCCGCCACCCACAGCTCCATCCCGGTCCCCAGCTCTAGCCGGTGGAGAAGGGCGTCGGCCATCTCCCGCGAGGCCGGATCGCCGAATGCCTCATCCGACATCGCGCTCATTGCCCGGACGTCACGCTCGCTGGTCACCTGGCGCAGCGTCACCCCGGCCGGGAGTGGCAGGTCCGCGGCCAGGGCGGAGATGTCCCCGATCATGATCGATTCCGGGTCGTCCGGGACGAAACCGTTCCGGAGCAGGGCCTCGTGCAGGCCGGGAGCGTGGTCGTGGCCGCGGGTCTTCCACTCGACCCGGACGATCGCCGGGTCGGCCCGGTAGTGTTCCAGGGCCTCGGGGACCAGCCGGTCGATCGCCTCCGCGGTGGCGTCGTGAAGCGGCGGATAGGTGATGAACCCCCGCCCGCCCTCGAAGGTGGCCAGCCGCAAGGGACCGTGCCGGGCAACCGAGACCGCGCTGGGCGTCTCCGCCTCGGTGCGCAGTTGCTCGTCGTAGAGCCGGAGGAGATACGCCGCGTCTTTCATCGCCGACCAGGCTGACGGCGACGCCACCCCGGTGCAACCGATTTAGCCCGCCCCGGCCGGCCCGGGATCAGACGTTGAAGCGGAACTCGACCACGTCGCCGTCCTTCATGATGTAGTCCTTGCCCTCCATGCGGACCTTGCCGGCCGCCTTCGCGGCCGCCATCGAACCCGCGGCCATCAGGTCGTCGTAGCTGACGATCTCGGCCTTGATGAAGCCTCGCTGGAAGTCGCTGTGGATGACGCCGGCGGCCTCGGGCGCGGTGGCGCCGCGCGAGATGACCCAGGCGCGCGCCTCCTTCGGGCCGGCCGTCAGGTACGTCTGCAGGCCCAGCGTGTCGAAGCCGACGCGGATCAGCTGGTTGAGGCCGGGCTCCGTCTGGCCGGTGGACTCGAGCAGCTCCATCGCCTCGTCCGGCGGGAGGTCGATCAGCTCGGACTCGATCTTCGCGTCCATGAAGACGGCCTCGGCGGGGGCGACCAGGGCGCGCAGCTCGTCGAGGAACGCCGCGTTGCCGAGCTCGGCCTCGTCGACGTTGAAGACGTACAGGAACGGCTTGATCGTCAGCAGGTGCAGCTCGCCGAGCAGGGCGAGGTCGATGCCCGAGCCGCCGGAGTACAGCGTCGCGCCCTCGTCGAGGACCTTGAACGCGGCCTCGGCGGCGGCGACCACCGGCGCGCGGTCCTTCTTGAGCTTCGCTTCCTTCTGCAGGCGGGGCAGCGCCTTCTCGACCGTCTGCAGGTCGGCGAGGATGAGCTCGGTGTTGATCGTCTCGATGTCGTCGGCGGGCGAGACCTTGCCGTCGACGTGCAGCACGTTCGGGTCGGAGAACGCGCGGACGACCTGGCAGATCGCGGAGGCGTCGCGGATGTTCGCGAGGAACGCGTTGCCGCGGCCCTGGCCCTTGGACGCGCCGCGCACGAGGCCGGCGATGTCGACGAAGCTCACCGGGGCCGGGATGACCTTCTCGCTGCTGAACAGCTCGGCCAGTTTCTCCAGGCGCTCGTCGGGCAGCCCGACGACCCCGACGTTCGGCTCGATCGTCGCGAACGGGTAGTTCGCGGCGAGCACGTCGTTCTTGGTCAGGGCGTTGAACAGGGTGCTCTTGCCGACGTTCGGCAGGCCGACGATTCCGATGGTGAGGCTCACGGGCATCCAGTCTACGCAGCCATCAAATCAGCGGTCCGGTCCGACGGTCATGTCCGAATCCCGCCAGCCATCCCAAGCGAAACGCCGCAGACTGAAGAGCATGGAACTGGACTTCGAACGGTGCTACCGAGCCGTGGACAGCCGGGACCAGCGCTTCGATGGCTGGTTCTTCACCGCCGTGCGGAGCACCGGCATCTACTGCCGCCCGTCCTGCCCGGCCATGACGCCGAAAAGGGAGAACGTGACGTTCTTCCCGTCCGCGGCCGCCGCCCAGCGCGCCGGCTTCCGGGCCTGCAAGCGCTGCCTGCCCGACGCCGTGCCCGGCTCCCCGGAGTGGGACGTGCGGGCCGACCTGGTCGGGCGCGCGATGCGGCTGATCGGCGACGGCGTGGTCGACCGGGAGGGCGTGCCGGGCCTGGCGAGCCGTCTCGGCTACACCGAGCGTCATCTGAATCGTCTGCTGACAGCAGAACTGGGCGCCGGGCCGCTCGCTCTGGCCCGGGCGCAGCGCGCGCAGACCGCGCGCATCCTCATCGAGACGACCGACCTGGGCCTGGCCGAGATCGCGTTCGCGTCGGGTTTCGGCAGCGTGCGGCAGTTCAACGACACGATCCAGGAGGTCTACGCCCAGGCGCCGAGCCAGTTGCGCGAGCGTCGCCGGATCACGGAGGCCGAGCCGGGCACGATCTCGCTGCGACTTCCTTACCGGTCGCCGTTGCACATCCCGGCGCTGCTCGATTTTCTCGAGTTGCGGGCGCTTCCCGGCGTGGAGGAGCGGTCGGGTGACACGTACCGGAGAGGTTTGAATTTGCCGCACGGAAGCGCGACCGTCGCGCTGACCCCGGCCGACCGCTGGGTTTCCGCGACGCTGCGGCTGAGCGATGTGCGTGACCTCGCGCCGGCCGTCGCCCGATGCCGTCGGCTGTTCGATCTCGATGCCGATCCCGACGCCGTCGATCTCACCCTGGGTGCCGACGTCGCGCTGAGCGCGTCGATCAAAACCGAGCCTGGCGTACGGGTACCGCGCGCCGTCGACGGGTTCGAGATGGCTGTTCGGGCCGTGGTCGGGCAGCAGGTCAGTGTGGCCGGAGCTCGCACGACGCTGACTCGCATGATCCGCGCGGCCGGCGGCTTCGCGGCTCCGCCGACTGATAGTCCAGGCTTGGGTAGCGGGGCTCCGCCGACTGATAGTCCAGGCTTGGGTGGCGGCCTGGTCGGCTTCCCGGCCGCGCGCGTGGTCGCCGACCTGCCCGACTCCGCGTTCGGGATGCCGGCCGCGCGCCGCGACACGATCCGGCGCCTGGCCGAGGCCGTCGCCGACGGAAAGATCGACCTCGAGCCCGGCGCCGACCGCGAGGAGTCGGTGGCGAAGCTGATGGAGCTGCCCGGCATCGGCGCGTGGACCGCCGGATATGTGGCGATGCGCGCGATCGGCGACCCGGACGTTTTCCTCCCGACCGACCTGGCCGTGCGGCGCGGCGCCGCGGCCCTCGGGCTGCCGTCGACTCCCAAGGCGCTCGAAAAGCACGCCTCGCTCTGGCGACCTTGGCGTTCCTACGCGCTGATCAGGCTCTGGCGCGCGTCCTGACCGAAGTTATCCACAGGCTCGGAGAAAGTCGCACGCGGGCGGCCGCGACGGGCCAGGCTGTGTGCCAACCCCCTGGAGGACGAGATGTTGAAGTACCAGACGATGCCGACCCCGGCCGGCCCGCTGACGATCGTGGTGGGCGAGACGGGTGGCGTGCGCGCCGCCGGTTTCACCGAGAGTCTCGACGAGCTTCTCCCGCTGATCCACCCCGCGTTGGGAGGCGAGGCGATCCCGGCCGACGACATAGGGCCGGTGACCGGCCACGTGCGCTCCTATTTCGACGGTGACCTGGCCGCGCTCGACGAGGTGACGGTCGAGCAGCGCACCGGCGGCGAGTTCATGGCGCACGCCTGGCGGGTGATGCGCGACATCAAGCCCGGCAGCCCGGTGACGTACACGGAGTTCGCCCACATGGCGGGCCGTCCGGCGGCGGTGCGCGGGGCCGCGGCCGCCTGCGCGCGCAACCCGGTGGCCCTGTTCACCCCGTGTCACCGGGTGCTGCGGCTCGACGGCTCGCTCGGCGGCTACCGCTGGGGCCTGACCGTGAAGCGGCAGCTCCTCGACCACGAGGCCGCGTGACGAGGGTTATTGGGCGGCCGGGGCGAGCGGCGAGCCGTAGCATTCTGCGCATGACTGATACGGGTATGACCGCGCGCGCCGGTCTCCCCGAGCGGCCGTCGCTGGACGGGCTCGAGGACAAGTGGGCGCGCCGCTGGCAGGAGGAGGGTACGTACGCGTTCGACCGTTCCAAGGAGCGGGCGGATGTATACGCGATCGACACGCCTCCGCTCACCGTATCGGGCGAGTTGCACATGGGCCACGTCTTCTCGTTCACCCACACCGACACGGTCGCGCGGTTCCAGCGCATGCGCGGCAAGACCGTCTTCTATCCGATGGGCTGGGACGACAACGGGCTGCCGACCGAGCGCCGGGTTCAGAACAAGCACGGCGTCCGCTGCGACCCGTCCCTGCCCTACGACCCGTCGTGGCAGCCGCCGGCTGCCCCGGAGGGGCCTGGGTCCTCCGCGCCGTCCGGAGGACCAGGCGCCGGCAAAAGCAGAGCGTCGAAGGACGCGATCTCGATCTCCCGGCGCAACTTCGTCGAGCTGTGCGAGCGGGTCACGGCCGAGGACGAGCAGACGTTCGAGGCGTTGTGGCGCAAGCTCGGGCTGTCCGTCGACTGGGGAATGACGTACACGACGATCGGCGTCCGCGCCCGGGCCGCCTCGCAGCGCGCCTTCCTCAACAACGTGGCGCGCGGGGAGGCGTACACGGCCGAGGCGCCCACCCTGTGGGACGTCGGTTTCCACACCGCGGTCGCGCAGGCCGAGCTGGAGGACCGGGAACGTCCCGGCGCCTATTACAAGCTGCGCTTCCACGGCCCGGACGGCGCGGTCGAGATCGACACGACCAGGCCGGAACTGCTGCCCGCCTGCGTCGCGCTGGTCTTCCACCCGGGCGACGAGCGCTACCAGCACCTGCTCGGCAAAACGGTCCGCACGCCGTTCTTCGGCGTCGAGGTCCCGGTCTACGAGCACCGGCTCGCGGCGCCCGACAAGGGCACCGGCATCGCGATGGTCTGCACGTTCGGCGACCTGACCGACGTCATCTGGTGGCGTGACCTGCAGTTGGAGACGCGGGTCGTGCTCGGCCGCGACGGGCGCTTCCTGCCCGACCGGCCCGACGGCGTCCCCGCGGCGGCCTACCAGCCGTTCGCCGGCCTGACGGTCAACGCGGCCCGGCGCGAGATCGTCCGGCTGCTGCGCGAGGCGGACGACCTGGTCGGCGAGCCGACGCCGATCACCCATCCGGTGAAGTTCTACGAGAAGGGCGACTCGCCGCTCGAGATCGTCACGAGCCGGCAGTGGTTCATCCGCAACGGTGGCCGCGACGCCGACCTCCGCGAGCGGATGCTGGCCCGTGGCCGGGAGCTGAACTGGTTCCCCGAGCACATGCGACACCGCTACGAGCACTGGGTCAACGGCCTGACCGGGGATTGGCTGATCAGCCGGCAGCGCTTCTTCGGCGTGCCCATCCCGATTTGGTACCGGCTCGACGACGCTGGCGAACCGGACTACGGCCAGCTTCTCATACCGGACGAATCATCACTGCCGGTTGACCCCTCCTCGGAGTGTCCGCCCGGCTTCGACGAGTCCCAGCGGGACGTCCCGGGCGGCTTCACCGGCGACCCCGACGTCATGGACACGTGGGCCACGTCGTCGCTCACGCCGCAGATCGCCGGCGGCTGGCACGATGACGAGGACCTCTTCCGCCGCGTCTTCCCGATGGACCACCGGCCGCAGGCCCACGAGATCATCCGGACCTGGCTGTTCACCACGGTCCTGCGCGCCGACCTGGAAAGCGACGTGCTGCCGTGGCGCAACGCGATCCTCTCCGGCTGGATCCTCGACCCCGACCGCAAGAAGATGTCGAAATCCAAGGGCAACGTGGTCACCCCGGTCGACCTGCTCGAGGCGAACGGGTCGGACGCGGTCCGCTACTGGGCGGCCAACGGCCGACCGGGCGCCGACCTGGCCTTCGACACAGCCCAGATCAAGGTCGGCCGGCGGCTCGCGACCAAGCTGCTCAACGCGTCGAAGTTCGCGCTCGGGCTGGGCGCGGCCGAGGCGCTGCGGCAGCCGGTGACCGAGCCGCTCGACCGGGCGATGCTGGCCCGGCTCGCGACCGTGGTCAGCGCGGCGACCGAGGGGTTCGAGCGGTACGACCACACCGAGGCGCTGCAGGTCACCGAGGCGTTCTTCTGGACGTTCTGCGACGACTACATCGAGCTGGTCAAGGAGAGGGCGTACGCGGAGGGCCCGGCCGCCGACTCGGCGCGGGCGGCGCTCGCGGCCGGCCTGTCGGTGCTGCTGCGGCTGTTCGCGCCGTTCCTGCCGTACGTGACCGAGGAGGTCTGGTCGTGGTGGCGGTACGGCTCGGTCCACCGCTCGACCTGGCCCACGAAGTACGAGCTGACCCGGGTCGCCGGCGAGGGTGAGGCCGACCTGCTCGACCTGGCCGGCGACGCGCTGCGCCAGGTGCGGCGGGCCAAGTCCGACCGGAAGCTGTCGATGAAGGCCGACGTGCCGCTGGCCGAAGCGCTCGGCCCGGCGGCGCTGCTCGACCGGCTCGCCCTGATCGAGGGCGACCTCAAGGCGGCCGGCCGGATAGCCAAGCTCGACCGCCTGCCCGAGCGGGCCCCCGAGCTGGTAATCGCCTGCGCGTTCTGAGGCGGCTCGTTGCGAGAGCGCGCCGCTGTCCAGGGCGACGCGGACCGCGTGCTCAGGGATGGCCGGCTGCTCGCGCCTGGGCGGCCCGGCCGCTCGTTCCTCGGCGGCCCTCCGCGGCCCGGCTGCTCGCCTCTGGGTCGGCCCGCGGCCCGGGCCGCGCGATCTCAGCTGATGGCCCGGGACCGGCGAAATGCCGGTCCCGGGCGCCCGGGCGGGGCAGCATGAAGGGCATGTCGATCGCGCCCGAGCAGGTGGAGGCGCCTGCCGCCGACGCCGTGCTGTTCCGGTCCTCGCCGTGGCGGACGTTCATCGCCGTCTTCGCGCTGCTGATGATCTCGTTCGGCCTGGTGTCGCCGATCGTCGCGCTGATGGCCGGCGGCACCGGCAACCCGTGGTGGCAGACCGCCCTCGAGGCCGGCTCGATCAGCGCGCTGGCGGCCGGCGGGTACGCCTGGTCGACCCGGGGAGCGCTGAAGACCTGGATCCGGATGTCGTCGGGCGGGCTCGAGGTCGCCGCCCAGGACAGCGACCCGATCCTGCTGGCCTGGCCGGACATCGCGCACGTGGAGGTGCGCCGCCAGGGCATCCGCGCGGTCCTCGAGGTCACCCCGATCGACCTCGACCGGGTGCACCCGGTGCAGGACGAGGGGCCGGGCGGCCCGGCCATGACCGAGACCGCCACGGGTACGGCCTTCACCGCCGACCTCACCGAGGTGTGGCCGGGCCCGCGCGCCCTGCGGCGTGAGCTGGCCCGCCGCCTCCCGGCCGCCTAGCCGAACCGGCGCCTCCCGGCCGCCTAGCCGAACCGGCGCCTCCCGGCCGCCTAGCCGAACCGGCGCCTCCCGGCCGCCTAGCCGAACCGGCGCCTCCCGGCCGCCTAGCCGAACCGGCGCCTCCCGGCCGCCTAGCCGAACCGGCGCCTCCCGGCCGCCCAGCCGGGGCCGCCGCCCAGCGGGGCCGCCGCCTAGCGGGGCCGCCGCCTAGCGGGGCCGCCGCCTAGCGGGCTCAGAAGTCGAAGTCTCCGCCGAAGTCGCCGCCGCCGAAGTCTCCTCCACCGCCGAAGTCGCCGCCGCCGCTGAAGTCGCCCATGTTGTCGCCGCCGAAGTCGCCGGCAGCGTCCTGGAAACCGTCCTGGTAGCCGTCGCCGTAGCCCATGTCGCCGAAGCCCGGCGAGAAGAGCGCGTCGAAGATCAGCATGCCGCCGAGGACGCCGGCGCCGGCGCCGAGGGCCGTCTTCCACACGGGCGTCGAATACCAGCCGGCCGGCACCGGACGGCCCTGCACCCGGCCACCCGGGTAGTAGTACGGCGTGTCGGCGCCGGGGGTCGGGCCCGCCTTGTAGTGCTGGCCCTGCACGTTCACCTCGCGCTCCTGGGTGATCCGCCCGGCGCCCTGCGCGCTCAGCAGCGGCGGCAGGTCGGGGCCGGGGTCGATGCCCATCGCCACGCGGGCGGCGCGCACATAGTTGAGGCCCTCGAGCGCGGACTCGCGAGCCAGCTCGTACTGCTTGACGGTTTTGGCCTGCTGCAGCTGCCCGCCGGCCGCGTTGTACCGCTCGCCGGCGTCGGACAGCGCCTGCCGGGCCGCGGCGTCGTCGCCATGCAGATTCATCAACTGGCCGCCGAGGCGCTCGTACCACCGCTGGGCGTCGGCCCGCGCGTCCTCGAGCTGTGTCTGCTGGGTGGCGGCGCCGTTGCGGCGCGCGAGCATGACCACCAACAGGACAACGATGACGATGGCCAAGATCAGCAACACACTCATGTTTCAACGGTACCCTCGCGATTCTTGTCGTACCTATCTGGCAATGTGCCCGTTGTGACCGTCTCGACGCTGGCCGTGGTGCTGCTCTGTCTCGCGGCGGGCGCCGCCCTCGGCTGGCTGGCCGCCCGCATGCGCGCGGCGGCCGACATCGCCCGGCTCGAGGCCACGGTCCAGGCCCACCGCGACGGCGAGGAGCGGCTCGAGCAGTCGATGCGAGCGCTGTCGTACGAGTCGGCCGCCCAGTCGCAAGAGGCGGTGGCCCTCGCCGTCAGCCCGCTGCAGGACACGCTCCGCCGCTACGAGCTGCGCGTCGCCGAGCTCGAGCGAGAGCGCGTCGATGCGTACGCGGAGCTTCGCGAGCAGGTCAGGCAGATGGGCGCGGTCTCCGGCGAGCTGCGCACCGAGACCAAACAGCTGGTTGCCGCCTTGCGCGCGCCGCAGGTGCGGGGCCGCTGGGGCGAGCATCAGTTGCGCCGGGTAGTCGAGGCGGCCGGCCTGCTGGAGCATTGCGACTTCGCCGAGCAGGTGACCGCGGCCGCCGACGGGCAGGGCTGGGTCCGTCCCGACCTGGTGGTGCGGCTGCATGGCGGCCGCAGCGTGGTCGTCGATGCGAAGGCGCCGCTGGAGGGCTATCTGGCCGCCGCCGAGGCGCGCGACGAGCGCACCCGCGACGCCTGCCTCGACCAGCACGCCCGCCACCTGCGCGCGCATGTCGACGCGCTGTCCGCCAAGGAGTATTGGACGGCCTTCGAGCCGGCCCCCGACTTCGTGGTGCTGTTCGTGCCGGCCGACCCGTTCCTCGACGCGGCGCTGCGGCAGGATCCGATGCTGATGGAGCACGCCTTCCGGCGCAACGTCGTGCTGGCCACCCCGGCCACGCTGGTCGCGATGCTGCGCACGGTGGCGTTCTCGTGGCGTCAGGAGGAGCTCGCCCGCAACGCGGTCGAGGTGCACGGCCTGGCCCGCGAGCTCTACGCCCGGCTGGCCACCCTCGGCGACCACGTGGGCAAGCTCGGCTCGGCGCTGGGCGGGGCCGTCACGGCATACAACAAGGCGGTCGGCTCGCTGGAGTCACGCGTGCTGGTGAGCGCCCGCAAACTGGCCGAGATGGGTGTGGCACGCGAGGAGATGCCGACCCCACCCCAGGTGGAGGTCGCCCCTCGCCAGCCACAAGCGCCCGAGCTCAGCTAGTCGCCCGCGCCCACCCGGCGGCACGCAAACCTGGCCGGCAGCGCGCGAGCCTGGCCGGCAGCGCGCGAGCCTGGCCGGCAGCGCGCGAGCCTGGCCGGCAGCGCGCGAGCCTGGCCGGCAGCGCGCGAGCCTGGCCGGCAGCGCGCGAGCCTGGCCGGCAGCGCGCGAGCCTGGCCGGCAGCGCGCGAGCCTGGCCGGCAGCGCGCGAGCCTGGCCGGCAGCGCGCGAGCCTGGACGGCAGCGCGCGAGCCTGGCCGGCAGCGCGCGAGCCTGGCCGGCAGCGCGCGAGCCTGGCCGGCAGCGCGCGAGCCTGGACGGCAGCGCTGGGTCAGCTTGTCGTGCGAGCCGCTGCGGCCTTCATGTCGCGGCGCAGCTCCTGCGGCAGCGAGAAGGTCAGACGCTCCTCGGCCGTCGTGTACTCGGTGACTTCGCCGAAGCCCCGGGAGGCCAGGTGCGCCAGCACGTCCATGACCAGGTCTTCCGGCACGCTCGCGCCCGAGGAGACCCCGACGGTCGTGGCGCCGGTCAGCCAGGAGTCCTGGATCTCGGCGGCGTAGTCGACCAGGTGACCCGCCCGCGCGCCGGCGTCGACCGCCACCTCGACCAGGCGTACCGAGTTCGAGGAGTTCTTGGAGCCGACGACGATCACCACGTCGCACTCCGGCGCGATCTCCTTGACCACGTGCTGCCTGTTCTGCGTGGCGTAGCAGATGTCGTCGCTGGGCGGCGACTGGAGCAGCGGCAGCCGGGTCTTGAGCCGGGCCACCGTCTCCATCGTCTCGTCGACCGAGAGCGTGGTCTGCGACAGCCAGACGACCTTGGACGGGTCGCGCACCACGACCTTGTCGACCGAGTCAGGGCCGTCGACCAGCTGGATATGGGCGGGGGCCTCGCCGGAGGTGCCGATGACCTCCTCGTGGCCCTCGTGGCCGATCAGCAGGATGTCGTAGTCGTCGGCGGCGAACCGCTTGGCCTCGTGGTGCACCTTGGTGACCAGCGGGCACGTCGCGTCGATCGCCTTGAGGTTGCGGGCGCGGGCCTGCTCGTGCACCTCGGGCGCGACGCCGTGCGCGGAGAAGACGACGGTGGACCCCTCGGGAACCTCTTCGTTTTCTTCCACGAAAATGGCGCCGCGTGCCTCGAGCGTGCTCACGACGTGTTTGTTGTGCACGATCTGCTTGCGTACGTAGACCGGGGCGCCGTACAGCTTCAGCGCCTCCTCGACGGTCTGCACCGCCCGGTCGACGCCGGCGCAATAGCCGCGCGGCTTGGCCAGCAACACACGCTTACGAGGTTCGGTCACCCGGCCATGGTACGCGGGGCCTGCGCAATACTCGTCCGGTGACGGACACCACGGACGAGACGACGATCGATGAGCCGACCGGCCGCTGGGCGCGCGCCGGGCGCCTGGCCCGCTGGCTTTTGGGCGCTTTCTCCCTGGTAGCGGGGCTGACCTGGATCCTGTTCACGATGCACGGCCCGACCGCGGTACTCGATCTCTGCGTCGGTCTGGTGCTCGCCGGGGCCGGCCTGGTGCTGCTCATGCCACACCGGATCCGGCTGCCGCGGCTGGTGACCACGATCGTGATGGCCATGGTGGCGATCGCGGGCACCGCCGCCGGTCTGGCTTCCTCGACCGAGCGCACCTGCTGCGCTTATGCGTACGTCCTGGATCGTGGTTTCCCCTTCACCTGGGTGCAACGGGCCGGGGTGGGCCCCGACCCGGCCTCCGCCGAGCGGCTCGCCGGGTCCGCCAACTGGACGGTCGATCTGGTCTCGCTCGCGGCGAACCTGCTGCTGTGGGCGTACGCGGGGATGTTGATCGTGGTGATCGCGGTGCTGGCGCGTCGCCGCCGGGCGTAACAACAACTCCCGATTTGGCCCGATAGGGCGGGTCTTGCGGAGATACTCGGCGCATGGGCGATGCCGAGACGGACGATCAAGGCCCGCTGGCATCGGTTCTGATCATGCTGCGGCTGCTGGCCGCCTGGTGCTTCGCCGCGATCGGCGCGCTCGGCCTGCTGATGGGCTTCTCGGACACCAACTATGTGATCTTCCACGCGGTGCTGCTCGCGGCTGGCGTGGCCATGCTCGGGTTCCGCCCGATGTTCCGGCGCCCGCGGCCGATCGCCTACCTGGCCGGCGCCGCGGTCGCCCTGCTCGGCCTGGTGATCTCGGCGCTGCCGCGCGCCTCGGCCGCCGTGTGCTGCCATCTCTCCGGCTACGACAATCCGCACGGCTTCCCGTTCGCCTTCCTGGCCGGCGGCCATCTCGACCCCTGGCGGGCCTTCGCCGACCTGGTCTTCTGGGCCTGCGCCGGCCTGTTCCCGCTGGTTGTGATCAGCCTGGTCGCGCCGGCCGCCGAGCCGGCGCCGGATCACCCGGCCGGGCACACCGCGCACGCCGAACAGCGGGCCGAGGTAGCGGACGACGAAAATGTCGGAGGCCTTCCGTAGTCTGGCCCGGTGAGCGAGCCCGACAGCACGCCGAAAAGCACCGCCGACGAGCCCTGGCCGGTGCGCGTCGTCAGTCAGAAGGTCGGCGCCTGGATCGCCAAGCTCGGCTGGGTCTGGGTCGACGGCCAGGTCGCGCAGATCAGCCGCCGCCCGGGGTCCGCGGTGGTGTTCCTGACCCTGCGCGACCCCTCGGCCGACCTCAGCCTCACCGTGACCGCGCATCGTGACGTGCTCGACGCCGGCGCCCCCGAGCTCGCCGAGGGCGCCCGGGTCACGCTGCACGCCAAGCCGGAGTTCTATCCGGCTCGCGGCACGCTCAGCCTGCGCGCCGACGAGATCCGTCAGGTCGGCCTCGGCGAGCTGCTCGCCCGCCTCGATCGGCTCAAGAAGCTGCTCGCCGCCGAGGGCCTGTTCGCCCGCGAGCGCAAGCGGCGCCTGCCGTTCCTCCCGCGCCGCATCGGCCTGATCACCGGCCGGGCCAGCGCCGCCGAGCGCGACGTCCTGATGAATACCCGCCGTCGCTGGCCCGCGGTCGACATCAAGGTCTACAACGTGCCGGTCCAGGGCCCCACCGCGGTGCCGCAGATCATCGAGGCGCTCAAGGTCCTCGACGGCGACGAGTCCGTCGACGTCATCGTGATCGCCCGCGGCGGCGGCAGCGTGGAAGATCTGCTGCCCTTCTCCGACGAGGCGCTCTGCCGCGCGGTCTTCGCCGCCCGCACCCCGGTGGTCAGCGCGATCGGCCACGAGACCGACACCCCGCTGCTCGACTACGTGGCCGACCTGCGCGCCTCCACGCCGACCGACGCGGCCAAGCGCATCGTCCCCGACCTGGCCGAGGAGCGACAGCTCATCGACGTCGCCCGCCGCCGCATCGAGCGCTCGCTGCTCACTCTGATCGAGCGCGAGGAGCACCGCATCGAGCAGTGGCGGTCCCGGCCGTCGCTGGCCCGCCCCGAGCTGCTGGTCGACCAGCGCGCCGCCGACGTGACCGCGCTGCGCGAGCGCGCGGTCCGCAACCTCGAGCACCGGCTGCGCCGGGCCGACGACGACCTGCGGCACACCCTGGCCCGGCTGCGCGCGCTGTCACCGGCGGCGACACTGCAGCGGGGGTACGCGATCGTGCATCGCGAGGACGGCCACGTGGTCCGCGCGGCCACCGAGGTGAAGATCGACGACATCGTGCGGGTGCGGCTGGCCGAGGGCGAGCTCCACGCGACGATCAAGGAGAGCGAATGAGCGACGAGACCCTGTCCTACGAGCAGGCCCGCACCGAGCTGGCCGCCGTGGTGGAGCGGCTCGAGCAGGGCGGCAGCTCGCTGGAGGAGTCGCTGGCCCTGTGGGAGCGCGGCGAGAAGCTGGCCGACGTGTGCCAGCGCTGGCTCGACGGGGCCCGCGAGCGCATCGACGCCGCCCGCGCGGCTCGGGCCGACGCTACTTGAGCGAGGTGGCGAGGGCTTCCAGGTTGTCCATGCCGGTCTTGCCGACCACCACGATCGTCCGCTTCTGGTCGGCGAGCACCAGCGCCTTCTCGCCCGGTCGTCCGTCGTAGACCCGCCACACCCCGGCCGGGCTGCGGAAATTGCCCAGCGCCTTGGCGTCCGCGCCGAGCTCGCCGGGGAGCAGCGAGGCCGACGGCACGCTGCTCTCGACCAGCTGCACCGGGTCCTTGTCGGGGTCGACGTATCCGAGTCGCAGCGTCGCGCCGTCGCTCTGCCGCTTGAAGGTGGCGCTGGAGGTGTGCCAGTCGTCGCCGAGGCCCTGCGGCAGGACCACGGTGAAGGCCGCCGCCTGCTGCGCCTCCTGGATCGTCGGCGCCGGGTCGACCGTGATCGGCGCGTCGCCGCTCAGCACGACCCGGTAGAAGATCAGCAGCAGGGCGATCGGCACGAGCAGCACCGCCAGCGACATCACCATGTCGCGCGGTGAGCGCTCCCCACCGCGTCCGAGACGCGCTGATGGCTGGGTTTCGCTTTCGTCGGCGATCGGCGCTGGTTCCACTCACCCATTGTTAACCATGTCGCTGAAGCGGGACTTTGCGCATCCGCCCATGTGAGGATCGTGGGACTACCAGCCCCGCAACGTCGCGAGGAGGCGCTCCATGCCTGCCCGGGTTCCGCAGGATCTCGACCGCAACATCGCCCTCGACCTGGTCCGCGTGACCGAGGCCGCAGCCATGGCCGCGGGCCGCTGGGTGGGCCGAGGCGACAAGAACGGTGGCGACGGCGCGGCCGTGGACGCCATGCGCAAGCTCATCAACTCGATCCAGATGCGTGGCATCGTGGTCATCGGTGAGGGCGAGAAGGACGAAGCCCCCATGCTCTTCAACGGTGAGCAGGTGGGCGACGGCACCGGCCCCGAGGTGGACGTGGCCGTGGACCCGATCGACGGCACCACCCTGATGAGCAAGGGCATGCCCGGCTCGGTCAGCGTTCTCGCGGTCGCCGAGCGCGGCGCGATGTTCGACCCCAGCGCCGTCTTCTACATGGAGAAGATCGCGGTCGGCCCCGACTGCGCCGACGTGGTCGACATCAACGCCCCTACGGCCGAAAACCTGCGCCGCATCGCGAAGGCCAAGCGCTCCAGCGTCTCCGACGTGACGGTCTGCATCCTCGACCGTCCCCGCCACGCCACCCTGGTCGAGGAGGTGCGCCAGGCCGGCGCCAACATCAAGTTCATCTCGGACGGCGACATCGCCGGCGCCATCTCGGCGGCGCGCGCGGAGTCGGATGTGGACGTGCTGATGGGCATCGGCGGCACCCCCGAGGGCATCACCGCGGCCTGCGCCCTGAAGTGCCTCGGCGGCATGATCCAGGCGAAGCTCTGGCCGCGGGACGACGCCGAGCGAGAGAAGGCCCTGGCCGCCGGGCACGACCTCGACCGCGTCCTGACCACGGACGACCTGGTGACCGGCGACAACTGCTTCTTCGTCGCCACCGGCGTGACCTCGGGCGACCTGCTGAAGGGTGTGCGCTACCGTTCGGGCGGCGCGCACACCCAGTCCATCGTCATGCGTTCCAAGAGCGGCACGATCCGCGTGATCGACAGCTACCACCGCCTGGAGAAGCTGGCTCTCTACTCCGCCGTCGACTTCGACGGCCACCTCCCGACGGTCGCCCTGGGAGAAGGCGACCCGGTCATCTGAGGAAGCCGGCTCAGAACTTGCCGTGGGCGACGTCAGCGATGGTCACCCTGGTCACCGTGTAGTTGACGACCACGCCATCGCTGGTGAGCCTGATCGGCAGGCCGGTCTCGGCGTCGACGGTCAGCGTCTCGGCCGGGGTGATGGCGGGCTTGCCGGCGGTCAGGGTGAGCACGGCCCGGCCCTGGTAGGTGCCCTTCGCGACCTTGATCTCGGGGATCTGGCCGAGAAGGCGCAGCACGCCCGCGCGGACCTGCGGGTTGCCGGCGCCGTCGCGCAGGGCGTCCATCGAGTTGTTCCAGACCCAGTTGTCGGTGGTGTTGAGCTGGGCCAGCTCCTTGAGGCCCTTCGGGATCTTGGCGCTGGTCGGGGCGGGGGGCACCACGCCGGGGTCGTCGAGGGTGGGCTTGACCTTGGGGTTGGCCGGGACGTACGCCCATGCCATGTCCTTGCGGGCCTCGTTCAGGTCGCCGGTGGCCGCCTTCTTGGCCGCGGCGATCACCTTCTTCCGGCCGGCCTCGTCGTCCTGCTTGTGCCCGTTCTTCACCTGGGCCGGCAGGGCGCCCTTGGTCTTCGCGAAGTAGTAGTCGCCGTTGTCGGCGTGCAGGTCCCAGACGTCGACCTTGAGCCCGCTGTCGAACACCTGGTCGCGCAGCAGCAGCGTCGCGTCTCCCACCGGCGGCGAAGCCTTGGACAGGTAGCCGACGAGCTGAACCAGCGGGGATTCCGCCGCGGCGGCGCTCGAGGTCGCCGGGGTCGGGCCGGCGAGCTGCTGGGAAGGCGTCTGAGTGCCGCTGGTGGCCACCGCGATCGCGGCGACGGCGGCCACCGCGAAGCTGGTGCCGGCGGTCGCGCGCCACGCGATCCGGCGCTGCCGCAGCTTCCGTCCCCGGCTTTCGATCTGGTCGAGGTCGGGCGCCCACGGACGGTCCCCGACCATGCCCTGCAGCGCCGCGCTCAGGCGCTGCTCGGTGTTGTCGTCGTACGACATGGTCAGCTGTCTCCTCGGTTCAGGACGGACTTGAGCTTGATCAACGCCCGGCTCGTCTGGCTCTTGACGGTGCCCTCGCTGCACCCCAGGGCCTCGGCGGTCTCCCGCTCGCTGAGCCCTTCGAGGAACCGCAGGACGACCGTCGCCCGCTGCCGCTTGGGCAGTGACTGCAACGCCTGAAGCAACTCGGCCCGGTTCACCACGTGGTCCGACATGTCGGAGACGGTGATGTCGGCCACCCGATCGTCCGGATGCACGGTCAGGTTCTTGTTCCGGCGCCAGTTACGTCGCGACTCGTTGATCAGGATGCGTCGCACGTACGCGGACGGGTTGTCGGCACGCTGAACCTTGCGCCAGTGGCTGTAGGCCTTCGCCAGCGCCTCCTGGACAAGGTCGTCCGCCAGGTACCAGTCCCCGCACAGCAGGTACGCCGTGCGGTGCAGCGATGCGGCGATCCCCTGGACGAAAACCCGGAACTCCTGCTCCGTGCCGCTCGCCGTTCCGGCCGGTCGGTGCTTCATTACGGTCGTCACACCCGGCAAGACACCGTTATGGCCGTGGGGGTTGTCAGCAAGTCCGATCTTTCCTTGGGAGTTACAGAGCCCGCTCGTAGCAGAGTGACAGGTCCGAGCCGACGTAGACGCCGTACAGCGGAATCGGGCGGTAGCCCTCGCGCTCGTAGAAGCGGATGGCGTCCGGCTGGGCGGTGCCCGTCTCGAGCCGCAGGGTGCTCCAGCCGCGGTCGCGGGCCTTCGCCTCCAGCGTACGTAGCAGGGCAGTGGCCACGCCGGAGCCGCGGCTGGCGGGCTCGACATACATGCGCTTGACCTCGGCGCTGGCCTCGTCGAGCCGGCGGAGGGCGCCTGTTACGGATAGGGAAGGGGAGACGCGTGTCACGGACGGCGGATCGGCCGGCCCAGCAGGAGGCCTTGTCCCGCACGGTGTGGGATGTGCTGGCCAAGCAGGGTCTGGAGCGTCTCACGGTGCGGGCCGTGGCGGCCGCGGCCGGCTGCACGACGGGCCTGGTGATGCACCGTTTCCCCAACCGGCAGGCGCTGCTGCGGCACGCGCGCGAGCTGTTGCACGAGACGTCCCGCCGCCGGGTCGAGGCCTTGGAGGCGTCGGCGGCCTCGCCACGGGAGGCGCTGCGGGCGGTGCTCCGGCAGGGCCTGGCGATCGACGAGGAGACCATCAACGGCAGCGTCGTGTGGATCGGCTTCCTGGCCGCGGCCTTCGCCGACGACGAGCTGATCGAGATCCACCGGCGCAACAACCGGATGTGGCGGGAGAGGCTGGTCCGGCTGGTCGGCGCGGCCGCGCCGGAGTGGGCCGAGCGGGTGCCGACCGTGGCGCTCGCGCTGAGCGCGATGGTCGAGGGTGCGGCGGCCTTCGCGGCCGCCGACCCCACGTCCTACCCCGCGATGGTGCAGATGGAGATGCTGGACGCGGCCCTCCACGCGTACGGCTTGGGGCCGCAAGGCTGATCAGGACAGCGAGACCGCGATCTGCTCGAGCTCGTCGTAGCCCTCCTGCATGCCCGACTCCATCCCGGAGTCGATGACCGCGTCCCGGGTCGCCTTGTCGTTGTACTCGCAGAGGGCCTCGAAATACGTCCGGCCCTCCTTCTCGGTCAGGGTCACCCTGATCAGGCCCGCGTTGTCGTCGGGGTTGGGGATGCCCTCGAAGGCCTCGGTGTTGACCAGCCGCTCGGGCGCGGCGACCTCGCGGAACTCGCCGTGGAAGGCGACCTCGAAGCCCCCGTTCGCCGTCATCACGTAGCGCCAGCCGCCGCCGACGCGGAGGTCGACCTCGACGCTGGTCACGTTGCCCTTCTTGCCGGCCCACCAGCGCTTGATCAGCTCCGGCTCGGTGTAGGCGCGCCACACGTTGTGGCGCGGCGCGTCGAACTCGCGGGTGATCAGGATCTGGGTGTCGGCCGGGAGTGTGACCTTGGCCGTGCCGCTAGTCGTCGCCATGAGAATCCTCCTCGTTGAGCTCCGTCAGGATGGTGTCCATCAGGTCGAAACGCTCGTTCCAGACCTGCTCGTACTTGCGCAACCAGTCGTGGATCGGGCGCAGCGGCCCGGGGTTCACCCGGTAGAGCCGCTGCCGGCCCTCGTCGCGGACGCGCACCAGGTCGACCTCGCGCAGCACCCGCAGGTGTTTGGAGACCTGGGGCTGGGCCAGGCCGAGCATCGCGACCAGGTCGTTGACCGGGCGCTCGCCCTGGGCGAGCAGATCGAGGATCTGCCGCCGCCGGGGCTCGGCCACCGCGTTGAACGCGTCTGTCGTCGTTGCCGCTCGTGCCATGGCCCAATCGTATACCCATAAAGGCATACGTCAAGCCGCAGCCGACAATCGCCGAGGCAAAGCGGATTTATTCGCCGGCTATGGCGTCGAGGGCCTTCGCCAGGGACTGCAGGTCGAGATCGCCGAGGTGGTCGAAGATGCGGCGCCGGACGCTGGAGAGATGCGTCGGCCAGGCCTCCCGGAGGCGATCCAGGCCCTGGGAGGTGAGCACCGCGTTCCACCCGCGGGCGTCGTCCTCGCACTTGATGCGCTTCACGTAGCCGCTGGCCTCGAGCTTGGCCGCCAGCCGGGTCATGCCGCTCAGCGACATGTCGCAGGCCTGGGCGAGCTCGCTCATGCGCATGAGCCCGCATTTCGACTCGGAGAGATGCCGCAGCACGCTGTACTCGCTGAGCGCCATCCGCTGGTCGCGCTCGAGGTCGTGGTTGAGCGAGCGGGGCAGCACCAGCATGAGCCGCCCGAGGGCACGCATGACCGCTTCCTCGTCCGCGCTGAGCGGCGGAACCGGCGGGGTGGCGGTCATGCCATTGATCCTACGACCCGCATGCGCACCTACTTATCTGACGAAGCAACGGCTTAAAGCGGACAAAGGCCCCCGGGGTTGGCATTCCGGGCCGCGCCCGGCACAATGCTGGGGTGCAAAACCAGACAACTAGTGACTCTTGGCAGCAACTGCTCGAAATGCCACGAAAGTCTTGGTGGGCCCGGCTGCCGTTCGGGGTGCGGATGGCCGCCGGCGCAAGCGCCGTTCTCGCGGTGGTCGCGGGCGGGGTCGTGGGCATCGCGACCCTCACGGGCGGTGGCGGCGAAGGGCCGCGGATCGTGACCGAGGTGGGGCAGGCCGCGCCGGCGCCGGCGACCCTCGAAGAGCCGGGAGCTGCCCGGCCGGCCGCCGCGAAACCTCACGCTGAGCGTCGTTTTTCCAACCGATCCGATCGTACGGCGACCAGATCGCCCCAAACCGCAGCGCCGGCCGCACCCGCGGCCTCCAGTCCCGTCGTGGTCGCGCCGGTCGCGCCGCCGCCGGCTTCTGCCGATCCGGTGCGCACGACCCGCACCGAGGTGGAGACCCGGGAGATCCCGTACGAGACGAGGCTTGTCCGCGACCCCGGTCTGCCGCGCGGCGCCACCAAGGTCGAGTCGCCCGGCGTGAAGGGCGTCGAGACCCTGCGCTATCTGGTCACGCTCACCGACGGACGGCCGACCGGCCGGACCCTGATCGACGCGGTGGTGACCCGCCAGCCGGAGCATCGGGTGGTCGCCCTCGGCACCCAGCACGCCGCCGCCAAGAAGAACTGCGGCGAGGCCCTCAACTTCTGCGTCCCGCTCGGCCGGAAGGCGATCTGCCCGAACCGGGGCCGCGAGGAGGACGCGTCGCTCCCGCTGCCCGGCCTGGCCCTCAGCGCCGACGAGCTGAGCTATCTCGAAGGGCTGGCCTGCTGAGAAGGGCTGGCCTGCTGAGAAGGGCTGGCCTGCCGGCCCGCGCGGGGGAAGACTGAGATCGTGCCGCTGACCGAAGCCCGTCTGCTCGAGGTTGCCGAGCGGGTCGCCGAAGTGCCCGGAGTCGCCGGCATCGTCCTGGGCGGCAGCCGGGCGCGCGGGTCACACGCCCCCGACTCGGACACCGACGTCGGCCTCTACTACCGGTCCCCGCTCGACGTCGACCGCCTCGACCGCCTGGCCAAGTCGATCGCCGGGCCCACCGCGATGGTGACCGCCCCGGGCGGCTGGGGTCCGTGGGTCGACGGCGGCGGCTGGCTCCGGATAGACGGCCACGCGGTTGACTGGATCTACCGGGACCTCGACCGGGTGCTGGCCGTGTGGTCCGACGCCGAGCGCGGGAAGTACGGCTTCCACCAGCAGACCGGTCACCCGCTCGGCTTCCCCGACTTCGCGTACGTCGGCGAGCTCGCCCTCAGCCGCAGCCTGGCCGATCCCACCGGCGAGCTCGCCGAGGCGCGGGAGCGGATGCGGGTCTATCCGGCCAAGCTGTCCGAGGCCCTGGTCGCCGGCCTGTGGGAGGCCGACTTCCTGGTCGCGGTCGCCCGCAAGGCGGTCTCCCGCGGCGACAGCGCGTACGTCGCGGGCTGCCTGTTCCGCCTGGTCGGGGTGTGCGCGCACGCCCTGCACGGCGCCGCCAGGGAGTGGCTGATCAACGAGAAGGGCGCGGTCGCCGCGGCGGCCGCCCTGCCCGGCGCCCCCGAGCGGTTCCGGGAGCGGGTCGACGCGATGTTCGGCGGGGTCGAGGGCGACCCGCTGCACCTGACCGGGGCCATCGACGTGGCCGCCGATCTCGTCCTCGACACCGCCGACGCGTGCGCCATGATGATCCGGTGACTGCCGACGCGCCCACGATCCTCGCCACCAGCGCCGGCTTCCGGCGTGGCCCCCGCGGCCCGTACGACGTGCACGCCGGGCCGATCCACCGGTTCGCCGCCGAGCTTTCCGGCGCGAGCAACCCCAGCATCTGCGTGCTCACCCAGGCCACCGGCGATCCGCAGACGCTGATCGGCGCCTGCTATGCGGCGTTCGCCGGCACTGAGTTCCGCCCGTCGCACCTCGCGCTGTTCCCGATGCCGAACGTCGGCGACATCCGGGCGCACCTGCTGAGCCAGGACGTCATCTGGGTCGAGGGCGGCAGCGTCGCGAACCTCTGCGCGGTCTGGCGGGCGCACGGCCTCGACGCGATCCTGCACGAGGCCTGGCAGTCCGGCGTCGTGCTGGCCGGCATCTCGGCCGGCTCGATCTGCTGGCACCAAGGCGGCAGCACCGACAGCTACGGCCCCGAGCTGCGCGGCTTCACCGACGGGCTGGGCTGGCTGCCGTACAGCAACGGCGTGCACTACGACGGCGAGGCGCAGCGCCGGCCCAAGATGCACGAGTTGATCGCGGCGGGCACGCTCGGCGACGGCTACGCGACCGACGACGGCGCGGGCCTGTATTACCGCGGGACCTCGCTGCACGAGGTCGTGGCGGACAAGGCGGGCCCGCAGGGGTACGAGCTCAAGCGGGCAGCGGACGGCTCGGTGGTGGAGACGCCGCTGCCCACCAGGGTCCTGAATTACGCGGAGTAGTGCAGGATCACGTTGTGCACGTGCTGGGTCTTCTCCACCCCGCGGAACTCGACCTCGTGCTGGTGCGTGCCCACGGTGATGACGATCGTGCCGGAGGAGAAGAACTCGCCGGCCCAGCTTTTGTTGCTCACCACGCTCACGCTGCTGACCTTCGAGTACGGGATGCTCGTGATCGCCACGCGCTTACCGACGAAGGACTTGTCCTGGATGATGATGCGCCGGTTGGTGAGCCCGATGAAGCCGGTGCCCGCCCCGATCGCGTCGTAGACGGCGATGATCTGCTCGCCGTCGAGCAGGCCACTCTCCACTTGCTGGAGCTGACCCTTGTTGTCGTAGATGACATCAGCCATGGCGGCAGCCTAGCGAGGCGCCTCTATGGGGTGGGTGAGGTAGTGCCGACAACGGTCCGGTAGAAGTCTTCGATGCGGGCGGCGAGGGTGACCTCACCGTCCGTGATGGCGTCGCCGTCGCGGGCGCCCAGACAGATCTGTGTGTGACCGTCGAGCCGCCGGATGCTGGGGCGAATGTGCAGTGTGTCCGCCGCCACCTTGATCCGTTCCGTCAAAGCGGCATGCTGACTCTCGTCGCATGCCAACTCGCGCTTGAGCTGAACGCCGTCACGCGTCCAGCCGCTCAGCAGAGCAAGTGCGTCGCTCAGATAGTCGGAGCCGTTCGCCCGACGTTTTCTGGCCCGCATCGCCGCACCCCCTAGGCGTCGTTGCCGGCTTGTGGCCAAACTGTCGCCGTGTCGTCATGGTCGGTGCCCCACAGTCTTGTCTTCCACGTCAACCATGTCCACGCCCACATATACGTGTTTGCGTGACGATCGGGACGGCTCGGGCAACCGGAACGGTGAACTTTTGTGGGATCCTTTGACCTCATGCCAGGGGAACAGCACGTCAGCGCCGTGAGATCACGCAAGGTGATCGTCGCGGCCGCGATTATCACGCATGGTCGCGTGCTGGCCTGCGAGCGCTCGGCGCCGCCCGAGGTGGCCGGCCGGTGGGAGTTCCCCGGCGGCAAGGTGGAGCCGGGCGAGACCGACGAGCAGGCGCTGGCCCGGGAGTGCGTCGAGGAGCTGGGCGTCCGCGTCGAGGTCGGCGCCCGGATCGGCCCCGACGTGCCGCTCGCGCACGGGCGCGCGGTCCTGCGGGTCTTCGCGGTCCGGTTGCTGGACGGCGACGAGCCGAGAGCCCTCGAGCACACCGCCATGCGCTGGCTGTCCGTGGACCAGCTGGACTCGGTCCACTGGCTGCCCGCGGACAAGCCGATCGTCGCCGCCCTGCCTCCGCTACTCGGAGCCTGAGTACGTCTTCCGCAGCTCCCGCTTGAGCACCTTCATGCTCGGACCCAGCGGCAGCGCGTCGGCGAAGCGCACCTGACGCGGGTACTTGTGCTTGCCGAGTTTCTCCCGCGACCACTCGATGAGCTCGTCGGCGGTGATCCCGCCCGGGTCGGCCACGACCACCGCGCAGATCTCCTCGCCGTGCACCGGGTCGGGCACGCCGATCACCGCGACCTGCTGCACGGCCGGGTGCCGGGCGAGGGCCTCCTCGACCTCGCGCGGGTAGACGTTGAAGCCGCCCCGGATCACCAGGTCCTTCTTGCGGTCGACGATCGTGATGAACCCGTCCTCGTCCTTGGTGCCGAGGTCGCCGGTGCGGAACCAGCCGTCGACGACCGCCTGCGCGGTCGCCTCCGGGTTGTTGAGGTACGCCGAGAACACGTTGTGCCCGCGGATCACGATCTCGCCCAGCTCGCCGGTCTCCATGAGCTCGATCCGCTCGTCGATCTCGGGCCGGGCGATCTCCACCTCGACGCCCCAGATCGGGTGCCCGACCGTGCCGGGCCGGACCCCGAACGCGGGCTGGTTGGTGGTGGCGGTCGGCGAGGTCTCGGACAGGCCGTACCCCTCGAAGACGGTGGCGTGGAAGGTCTCGCTGAACTTCTCCAGCACCGCCACGGGCAGTGAGGCGCCACCGGACACGCAGAGTCGCAGCGCGGGCAGCCGATCGGCCTTGGCCGCGGCCTCGAGCAGCCCGATGTACATGGTCGGCACGCCGTGGAAGATGGTCACGTTCTCCTGGACCATCAGGTTGATCGCGGCCTCGCCGGTGAACCGGGCGAGCAGCACGATGGTCCCGCCCAGCCGGAACGTGCCGTTCATCCCCACGGTCTGGCCGAAGGTGTGGAACAGCGGCAGGCAACCCATCACCACGTCGTCCTCGTACAGCTCGTGGATGTCGAAGACGTTGACCATCGTGTTCATCACGAGGTTGAGGTGGGTGAGCAGCGCGCCCTTGGGCTTGCCGGTCGTGCCGCTCGTGTAGAACACGACCGCCGTGTCCTCGGCCTCCCGCGAGACGTACGTGCGCAGCGGCTTCACCGCGGCGGCCGCGTCCTCGAGGCGGCGCACGCCCTCGACCGCCGGTCCGACCGAGACCACGCCGACGCCGGCCAGGTTGGACGCCTGGACCGCGTTGGCGAGCTGGCTGGAGTGCGCGACCAGCAGCTTCGCGCCGCTGTCGGCTAGAACGTAGGCGTTCTCCTGCGGGGTGAGCAGGAGGTGCATCGGGACGATCGTCGCGCCGACCGAGAGGACGGCGTAGTAGACCCGGGGGAAGTCGGCGAGGTTGGGGATCTGGATCGCGACCGTGTCGCCCGGGCCGATGCCGAGCTCGCGCAGGCCCGCCGCGTACGCGAGGGTCTGCTTCCACAGGTCGCGGTAGATGATGCGCTCGGTCGTCGCGCTGTCGATCACGGCGAGCTTGTCGGGGTATTTACGGGCCGCTTCGGCCAGGACGGTGGCCAGCGACAGTTGCGTCATGCGAGGTGCCCTCCGATCTTCGTGTACCCCCGCAGGAGGTCGCGGGAGATGATCAGGCGCTGCATCTCGTCGGTGCCCTCGTAGATCCGCATGAGGCGGACCTGGCGGTACCACCGCTCGATCGGGAGCTCACGGGTGTAGCCCATGCCGCCGTGGATCTGCATGACCCGGTCCACGACCCGGTTGACCATGCCGGCCCCGTACAGCTTCGCCATTGACGAAGCATGCCGTGGATCCCAGCCCTGGTCCACAGTCCAGGCGGCGCGCAGGATCAGCCAGCGGGCCGCCTCCAGCTCGACCTCGGAATCGGCCAGCATCCATTGGATCGCCTGGTTGGTACCGATCCGGTTGCCGAACGTCTCGCGCGTGTTCGCGTACTCGATCGCCATGCCCAGCGCCCGCTCGGCGATGCCCAGGGCGTTGGAGGGGATGAGGTAACGGCCCTTGCCGATCCACTTCATGCCGAGCTCGAAGCCCTGGCCGATCTCGCCGAGGATGTTGCGGTGCGGTACCCGTACGTCGTCAAAGATCAATGAAGCGGGACCGCCCTCGCCCATGGTCTGGATGAACTCGGATCGCCAGCCCATCGAGCGGTCGACCAGGAAGGCCGTGGCGCCCCCGTTGCTGGCCTTCTTCTCCGGGTCGGTCACCGCGACCACGATCGCGAAGTCGGCGTCGTTGCCGTTCGTGATGAACGTCTTCTCGCCGTTGAGCACCCAGTCGTCGCCGTCGCGGACCGCGCGCAGCTTGATGTTCGCCGCGTCGGAGCCCGCGCCCGGCTCGGTGATCGCGAAGCAGGAGATCCGGTCGCCCTCGATCGTGGGCCGCAGGAACTCGTCCTTCTGCGCGTCATTGGCGTAGTAGAGGATGTTGTCGGCCTCGCCGCCGAACTTGAACTGCACGAAGGTGCGGCCCACCTCGGTCCAGATCAGCGACTGGAGGACGGCCGGCAGGTCCATCCCGCCGTACTCCTCCGGCGTGGACAGGCCCCAGAAGCCGAACTTCTTGGCCTTCTGCTGGAGCTCGCGCAGCTCGCTGAGCTCCAGGCCGGGCTGGTGGCGGCGCTCGCGCAGCAGCGCCTCCTGCTCCAGCGGCATGACCTCTTTGGTGATGAACTGACGAGCGGTGTCGCGAATCGCACGCTCTTCGTCGGTGAGCGAGAAGTCCATGTCGCTTAAACTAGCGGTGTAAGTTTTAGCATGTCCAGTGCAACTTGTTGGGAGATCTCTGAACATGGCCCGACCTCGCCAAGCCCTGTTGACCCGCGAGCGGATCGTCGCGGCGGCTTCGGCGCTGGTCGATGCCGAAGGGCTGGACGCGCTGTCCGTGCGCCGGCTCGCCACCGAGCTGGGCGTGCAGGGGCCGTCGCTCTACAACCACTTCGCCACCAAGGCCGAGATCGTCGACGCCGTTGCCGACGCGGTGGTCGAGCAGGTCGACCTGTCGGTGTTCGGCCGGCTGGAATGGCACGAGGCGCTGCGCGCGTGGGCGAAGGCGTACCACGCGGTGCTCGCCGAGCACCCGAACATCGTGCCGGTCCTCGCGCAGGGTCCCGGCCGTCGCCCGGCCGGTCTGGCCATGGCCGAGGCGGTGTTCGGGGCGCTGGTCGACGCCGGCTGGCCGCCCGCGCGCGCCACGCACATCGGCGCGCTGATGCGGTACCTGGTGACCGGCTCGGCGCTCGGCTCGTTCGCGCTGGGCTTCGACATCGATCCCGGCTTGTACGACCAGTACCCGCATCTGCACCGTGCGCCGCTGCTGGCGGCGCATCATGAGGCCGTGGACGAAGGCGCCTTCGAACTGGGCCTCGACCTGATGATCAGTGGGCTGATGGCCCGTCAAGAGATTGGTGCTCGCCGATGACATCGCTCGACCGTCCGCATCTTTTCATCGGCGGGGAGTGGGTGCCGCCCGCCTCGACCGAGACGATCCCGGTGGAGAACCCCGCGACCGAGGAGGTCATCGCGCACGTGCCGGCGGGCACGGCCGCGGACGTCGACCGTGCGGTGGCCGCCGCTCGCAACGCCTTCGACGCGTGGGCCGGGCTTCCGCCGGCCGAGCGGGCCGCGGTGCTCGATCGACTGCATACCGCGCTCGCCGCGCGGGCGGGAGATATTGCGAAGACCGTCGGGCTCGAGCTGGGGACGCCGCTCAAGGTTGCTAAAAATGTGCAGGCGGGACTTCCGCTCGCCGTCTTGCGGGGATACGCCGACTTGGCTGGGCGGCCGGAAAATTCTGAGCAAATCGGAAATTCCCTGATTGAGCACGAACCAGTGGGAGTTGTCGGGGCGATCACCCCGTGGAACTATCCGCTGCACCAGGTGGTGGCCAAGGTTGCCGCCGCGATGGCCGCGGGCTGCACGGTCGTGCTCAAGCCGAGCGAGCTGACGCCGCTGGTGGCGTACCTGCTGTTCGACGCCGCCGCCGAGGCGGGCGTGCCGGCCGGGGTCCTCAACCTGGTCACCGGCACGGGCCCGGTGGTGGGCGCGGCGATCGCCGGGCACCCGGGCGTGGACATGGTCTCGTTCACCGGCTCGACCGCGACCGGCCGGGCGATCTCGCACGCGGCCGCCGACCGCATCGCCCGGGTGGCGCTGGAGCTGGGTGGCAAGTCGGCCAACGTGATCCTCGAAGACGCCGACGTGGTCAAGGCGGTCAAGGTCGGCGTCGGCAACGCGTTCCTCAACTCCGGCCAGACCTGCACGGCCTGGACCCGCATGCTGGTGCACCGCTCGCTCTACGACGAGGCGGTCTCGCTGGCCGCCAAGACCGCCGCCGGCTACACCGTGGGAGACCCCTTCGACGAGGCGACCCGGCTCGGGCCGCTGGTGTCGGGGGTTCAGAGCAAGAGGGTCCGTGGCTTCGTCGAGCGGGCCACGGCTCGCTTGGTGGCGGGTGGGCTCGACGCCCCGCTACCGGAGAAGGGATATTTCGTCGCGCCGACCGTCTTCGCCGACGTCGACCCGGAGAGCGAGCTCGCCCAGGAGGAGATCTTCGGCCCGGTGCTGTCGATCATCCCGTTCGCCGACGACGACGACGCCGTGACGATCGCCAACAACTCCCGGTACGGCCTGGCCGGCGGCGTGTGGGGGTCGGACGAGCGGGCGCTCGCGGTGGCCCGGCGCATGCGGACCGGCGCGGTCGACATCAACGGCGGCGCCTTCAACCCGGCCGCCCCGTTCGGCGGATACAAGCAGTCGGGCGTCGGGCGCGAGTTGGGCGAGTACGGTCTTGCTGAGTTCCGTCAGGTGAAGGCGATTCAAAGATGACGACATACTTCAACGGCGTGGTAGTTCGTTCATCCGGAGAGCGGCCCGCGGTGGCCGAGCTGCGGCTGCCTGAGATCGGGCCCGGCCAGGTGCGCGTGCGGGTGCGCGCGGCCGGCGTCTGCCACTCCGACCTGTCCATGATCAATGGGACGCTCCGCGCCCCGTACCCCCTGGTGCTGGGCCATGAGGCGGCCGGCGAGGTGATCGAGGCCGGCGACCACGTGACCCGCGCGGCGGTCGGCGACCACGTGGTGCTCAACTGGCAGCCGCCCTGCCGCAGCTGCTGGTTCTGCACGCAGGGCGAGCCCTGGCTCTGCTCGACCTCCTCGGGCATCGCGGCCCTGGAGAACGGCATCACCCTCGACGGCGCGCCCGTTCACGTGGCACTCGGCCTCGGCGCGTTCGCCACCCAGGTCGTCGCCCCCGAGAACGCGGTGATCCGGGTGCCCGCCGAGCTCGGCTTCGACCGAGCGGCCCTGCTCGGCTGCGGCGTGCTGACCGGCGTCGGCGCGGTCCGCAACACCGCCCAGGTCGCCGCCGGCGAGTCGGTCGTGGTGATCGGGCTCGGCGGCGTGGGCCTGTCGGTGGTCGCGGCGGCCCGCGCGGCCGGCGCTTCCGACGTCATCGCCGTGGACGTCTCCGAGGCCAAGAAGGGCCTGGCCGAGGCGGCCGGCGCCACCGACTTCGTGGTCTCCTCGGACACGCTCTCCAAGGAGATCCGGGTGCGCACCGGGGGTCGCGGCGCCGACCACGCCATCGAGTGCGTCGGCCGGGCCGTCACGATCCGCGCGGCCTGGCGGGCCACCCGCCGCGGCGGCAAGGTGACGGTCGTCGGCATGGGCAGCAACGAGGACCTGGTGCAGCTGTCCGCATTGGACATCTTCTCGTCGGCGCGCACACTGCGCTCCTCGGTGTACGGCGCCGCCGACTTCGACGCCGAGATCCCGCGGCTCGCCGCCGACGTGCTCGACGGCACGCTGTCGGTCGACCACCTGATCTCCGACCGCATCGGCCTGGCCGACGTACCCGCGGCGTTCGACCGCATGTCCAGAGGGGAGGGTGCTCGCTCCGTCGTCGTGCTGTGACAGGCTGTCCCGATGCGACCGGAACCCGGCCAGGTGCTGCACTTCTCGGAGGACCCGACCCTCACCCGCTTCGCCCCGCACGTGGCCGCCACGTCCGGCACGGACACGCCGTACGTGTGGGCGGTCGATGGGCGCAACGCGCCTAGCTATTGGTTTCCCCGGCAATGCCCGCGCGCGATGGCCTGGGTGCGCGACGGCACCACCCAGGCCGACCGCGACCGCATCATCGGCGCGGGCTCGGGCGATCGCGTGCACGCCATCGAGTACGCGTGGCTCCCCGCCATGCAGAACACAACGCTGTACGCCTACCGCTTCGCCGACACGCAGTTCCACCACGTGTCCTCACCAGGCGCCGAGCCACACGCCCTGGTCGCCACCGACGTGGTCACGCCGTTGGGCCCGCCGGAGCCGGTGGGCAACCTGCTCGACTGCCACGAGGCTGCCGGCATCCAGCTGCGGCTGCTGGCCAACCTGTGGTCCTTCTGGGACGAGGTCATCGAGAGCACGGCCGGCTACAGCGGCATCCGCCTGCGCAACGCCCAGCCCCGCCGGTCAGCCGGCGGGTAGCCGCAGGCCGAGCAGCCCACCCAGTTCGGCGAGCGCCAGCAGGTTGATCCCGGTGGCCTCGGTGCGGCGGGTGGCGATCAGTCCCGGCCGGCGCTCCTCGGGCGCTGTCGCCCGGACGATCGACCCGTCGGTGAGCACGAACGCGGTATCGGTGAGACCGTCGTCCAGGCGAACCGTGCTGCCGGCGATGAGCCGCCATCCGTACGATATCTGGGAGAAAACGCGCCCCTCGGTGATCTCGAACGATGGCGCGAGCCGCTGAGCCGCAGCCCGCGCTGCGAACCACCGCCCGATCATCCCCGAGTCCCACGGCACCCATTGCGCGCCCGGCGGGAAGACCGCCTCGAACGGCTCCCAGTAGCTCATCCCCGGCAGGAACGGCAGGAACGGGCAGACCCGGTAGAGGGCCGCGTAGATGTCCGCGCCCGGCGCCTTCTCGAGCACCATGGCGGCCTGCAGCAGCCGCTCGTTCGGATCAGGCGTCCGCGCGGCCAACGCGAGCAGTCGCTCCCGATCCTCGGCGTCGGGCGGCGTGATGGTGGCCGCGCAGTCCGCGCAGATCTGGTGGCCGGCCGGCTGACACTCCGGGCACCGATAGCGCCGGCACTGCCCGCAGACCGTGACGGCGAGCTTCCCGCACGGACAGACCGCGATCGGCTCGACCGAGTCGTCGTAGTAGAGCTCGCCGTGCGGGTAGGACGTGGGCACGGCCTGGACCTGCCCGCCCGGCCCAACCGGCCGTGGCGCCAGGATCGTCACCGGCGTCATGCAGCGGTAGAGGCCGGGAACAACACGTTGGCGACCATCGATCGGGTGATCCAGTGAGCATCCCACTGGCTCATGCTAGGAGACGCGGATATCACTGTCGTGAAGGAAGGGTCGCCGGGTGGACGTCAACGACCTCGTGGACTCCTTGCGGTCGCTCGGCTTCGAAGTGTCGGCCGCGGCGGTTGATTTTCTCGAGCGCTTCGCGTTTCTGCGCCTGACCCACGAGCCGAGCCTCCTGCTGCACGGCGAGCGGGAGTTCAGCTGGACGCTCTTCGACCCCACGGCCGTGGCGACCTCCCGGGACGCCCGCACCGCCCGGCAATGTTCGGCTCTGGCCGGGAAGAGCCTCTGCCCGGTCGGCACCGACGGTTTTCACTTCACCATCTACATCGCCGGCGACGGGACCTTCTTCGCGGGCCGTGACGCCTCGCTCTTCCGGTACGCCGACTCGGTCGACGACTTGTTCAGAGCGCTGCGGGTTGGATCGCGTCCCACCCGTCTGGAGGACTGAGCTCGCCCCGCCGTGTCCGGGTCTTCATGGAGACTCTCAGCGGGTGCCCAAGTAACGCAGGCTGACGCGAATGGGTTGGGTTCGATCGTTTGGCGGACCGCTGATTCTCTTGCCTCGCGATGCGATGCCGTTGTGGGCGGGGCCCTACGCTCCGGACGGCGACGACGAGGTGGACGAGGAAGACACCGACTACTGGCGCGTCTCCGAGGAGGTGCAGGACTACGCCGAGGTGGTCGATGTCGGTGGCATCGAGGCGCTGGTGGTTTACGGAGGTCCCCTTCTGGGTCGAGCCGCGGCAGGTGATGTGCCCGATCGACGGCACTGTCACGGTGCCGCCACCGCCCGACTTCGCCGAGCCGGTCGCGGTTGACCTTGGATTGAGTCTTCCGGACCTGCTCGCCGAACTGGAGAAGGCCTGGCAGCAGGGCCTGCTGCCAGGCCTTCGCATGACGGCTTGTTTTACGGGGTGGTCAGCAGGGCGGTGATGGTGCGGGCCAGGGCGGCCCGCGACGCCGCCACTGACAGGTTCATCGGCTCTCGCCAGGTGGACCAAGTGGGCCACATGCTGACCGCGGTCAAGGCGTTCAGCAGCTCGTCGTTGCCGTCGATCTCGGTGGCGAACAGGACGGCCAGCTCGTCGCGTACGCGGGCCACATGCAGGCGCCGGTAGCGCTGCAGCGTCTCCGAGAACGGCTCCTTGATGGCCGCCGCCTTCGCGTTCGGGGCTATCTGCTCCAGGAGGCGGCCGCGCTGCTTCGCGTACGCCTCGATGCGCTCGGCCAACGGCAGCGTGGCCGAGATCGGGCGGTGTGAGGCGTCCCGCAGCTCCAGGACCCGCTCGCCGCTGGCGGCGAACAGGGCCTCCATGTCGGCGAAGTGGCTCCACAAGGCGCGCAGCGAGACGCCGGCCTGCTTGGCGATCTTTTCCGCCGTGGGGCGCAGGTCGCCCTCGCGGATGAGCTGCTGATGCGCGTCAACGATGGCGTTGCGGGTGCGTTCGGAGCGGGCCGTGCGGCCGTCCACGCGTTGCGGGGAAGCAGTCACTTCTCGCTCCGGTAGCGGTTCAGCTCCCGGCGGGCCAGCGATCGCTTGTGGACCTCGTCGGGGCCGTCGGCCAGGCGCAGTGTGCGCGCTCCGGTCCACAGCGCCGCCAAAGGCGTGTCCTGGCTGACGCCGGCTGCGCCGTACGCCTGAATGGCCTTGTCTATGATCCACTCGACGGTGGACGGGACCGTGATCTTTATGGCCTGGATCTCGGTGTGTGCGCCCTTGTTGCCGACCGTGTCCATCAGCCAGGCGGCCTTGAGCACGAGCAACCGGGCCTGCTCGATGCGCACCCGTGACTCGGCGATCCAGTCCTGCACCACGCCCTGCTCGGCCAGCGGCCGTCCGAACGGGGTGCGGGAGAGCGCCCGCGTGCACATCAGCTCGAGCGCGCGCTCGCCCATGCCGATCAGGCGCATGCAATGGTGGATGCGGCCGGGGCCGAGCCGCGCCTGCGAGATCGCGAAACCGCTGCCCTCGGTGCCGATCAAATTCGAGGCGGGCACGCGTACGTCGTCGAAGAGCACCTCGGCATGGCCGCCGTGATCCCCATCGGTGTACCCGAAGACCCGCATCCCGCGCTTGACGGTGAGGCCGGGCGTGTCCCGCGGGACCAGGATCATGCTCTGTTGCAGGTGCCGTTCGGCCGACGGGTCGGTCTTGCCCATGACGATGAAGACCTTGCAGTTCGGGTTCATCGCGCCGGTGATGAAGAACTTGTGGCCGTTGATGACGTAGTCGTCGCCGTCGCGCGCGATGCGGGTGCCGATGTTCGTGGCATCCGACGAGGCCACGCCCGGCTCGGTCATCGCGAACGCGGAACGGATCTCACCGCTAAGCAGCGGCTCGAGCCACTCCTGCTGCTGGGCGGGCGAGCCGAACTCGGCGAGCACCTCCATGTTGCCCGTGTCGGGGGCGGCGCAGTTGAGCGCGCCCGGCGCGAGCTGCGGGCTGCGGCCGGTGATCTCGGCCAGCGGCGCGTACTGGAGGTTGGTCAGGCCGGCGCCGTGCTCGCCGGGCAGGAAGAGGTTCCACAGGCCCTCACTTTTCGCGCGCGCCTGCAGGTCGGCGAGCACCGGCGGCGGCTCCCAGCCCTCGTGGTGGCCCAGGAGCGCCTCGGCCGGGTAGACGTGCTCGTCCATGAAGGACTGAAGCCGCTTGCGGTAGTCCTCGGTCTTCGCGTCGAAGCCGAACTCCATCAGTTCCCCTCCAGCGCCTCGTGGCCGCGCATCACCAGCGGGCCGACCAGGTTGCCGATCGAATCGAAGCCCTCACCGACCGTCTGGCCCTGAACGTAGCGGTAGTGCACGCCCTCGAGAATCACCGCGAGCTTGAATGCGGCGAAGGCCACGTACCAGTGCAGGTCGCTCACATCACGGCCGCTCCGCCCGGCGTAGCGGTCGCTCATCTCGCGCAGCGACGGATGCCCGGCGACCTTGAGCGGCACGGTCGCGCGGCCCCCGCTGACCTGCAGCGGCAGGCCGGCGTAGACGAGCATGAGCGCCACGTCGCTGAGCGGGTCGCCGAGCGTGGACATCTCCCAGTCCAGCACCGCGTTGATCTCCAGTGCCGGGCCGATCAGCACGTTGTCGAGCCGGTAGTCGCCGTGCACGACGGCGCCGGGGCCGCCGGCCGGGATGTCGACGGCCAGCCGGGCGTGCAGCTCGTCGATGCCGGCCACCTCGCGGCTGCGGGAGGCGTCCAGCTGCTTCTTCCAGCGGCCGACCTGGCGCTGGTTGAAGCCCTCGGGCCGGCCGAAGTCGGCGAGGCCGATCGCGGCCGGGTCGAGCGCGTGCAGGTCGGCGAGTGTGTCCACCAAGCGAAGCACCAGGTCGTGCAGGGGCTCGTCGCCTATACCCGACAAATCAGATTCGTCGCGGTAGATCCGGCCCTCGACATGTTCCATCATGTAGAACGGCGCGCCGATGACCGCCACGTCGGTGCAGAGCAGCACCGGCGTCGGCGCGGGGAAACCGGCCTTGGACAGCGCCTCGAGAACCTTGTGCTCCCGGACCATGTCGTGGGCGGTCGGCAGCACGTGCCCGAGCGGCGGGCGGCGCAACACCCACCGCTGCTCACCGTCGGTCACGGCGTACGTGAGATTGGATCGTCCCCCGGCGAACATCTGACCGCTGAGCGGACGGGACCCGAGAAACGCCTGCAGCTTGTCGAGATCGAGGCCCTTCACGCGCGATCACCCTCGAACGCCCGCTGGATCTTGTTCATCCCGCCGAGCCAGCGGTCGGTGTCGGTGGCCCGCAGCTTGTAGTAGTCGGCCACCTCGGGGTGCGGGAGGACCAGGAAGCTCTCGCCCTCGATCGCCTTGGCGGCGACCTCGGCCACCTCGGCCGGTTCGAGCGCGCCCTCGGCCAGCAGCCGGGCACTCGCGCTGTCGCGCTCGTTGCCGCGGGTGAGCATGTCGGTGCGCACGCCCTGCGGGCAGAGCGCCTGCACGATCAAACCCCGATGGGCGTACGTGGCGCGCAGCCACTCGGCGTACGCCAGCGCCCCGTGCTTGGTCACCGCGTAGGTGGCGCTGCCCAGGATCGAGAGCAGCCCGGCCGCGCTGACCGTGACCAGCAGCCTCTTCGGCTCGCCCTGGTCGAGCCAGCGGGGGAGCAGGTGGCGGGTGACGTAAACATGGGACATCACGTTGACCGAGAAGTCCCGCTGCCACGCCTCGTCGGGCGTGTTCTCGTCGCCGGCGGTCAGCACGCCCGCGTTCGAGCAGAAGAGGTCGACGCCGCCGAGCTCGGCCCAGGCCGTCTCGATCAGGCGCCGGGTGTCGTCCTCGTTCGCCGCGTCGGCGGGCACGGCCAGCCCGCCGATCTCGCTCGCGACCGCTTCCGCCGCCGGGGCGTTGAGGTCGCTGACCATCACCCGGGCGCCGTCGGCGGCGAAGCGGCGGGCCAGCGCCGCGCCGATGCCGCCGCCGGCGCCGGTGACCACGACCCGCCTCACTGCACCGACCCGGTCAGCGTGACGCCGCCGTCGATGACGACGGTCTGGCCGGTGATCCAGGCGGCGTCCGGCCCGCAGAGGAACGCGACGGTGCCGGCCACGTCCTCCGGCACGCCGAGGCGGCCCAGCGGGTACGTCGCCGCGACCTGTTCCTCGCGGCCCTCGTAGAGCGCCGTCGCGAACCTGGTCTTGACCACGGCCGGGGCGACCGCGTTGACCCGCACCTTCGGCGCCAGCTCGACGGCCAGCTCCTCGGTGAGGTGGATCAGCGCGGCCTTGGTCACCCCGTAGAACGCGATCCCCGGCGCCGGGCGCACGCCGGAGACCGAGGAGATGTTGACGATGGCGCCGCCCTCGGACAGACCGCCGCGCAGCGCCTCCTGCACCCAGCCGAGGGTGCCGAGCACGTTCACGTCGATCATCTTGCGGGCGGCGCCCAGGTCGAGCGAGCCGAGCGGGCCGTACGCCGGGTTGATGCCGATGTTGTTCACCAGGGTGGTGATCGGGCCGAACTGGCCGAGCACCGTGTCGATCACGGCGGCCCGGTGGTCGGTGTCATCGCCCTTGCCGGGGATGCCGATCGCCACCTCCGGGCCGCCGAGGTCGAGCGCGGCCTGCGCGAGCGCCTCCGCGTTGCGCCCGGTGATGGCGACCTTGTAACCCTCGGCAACGAAGCGTTGCGCGATGGCGAAGCCGATTCCCCTGCTGGCTCCGGTCACGATCGCCACTTGGTCCGCCATCGCCGCTCCTTCGCTTGAAAAGATTTACCCCGACGCTACTGCGCCGCGGGAATGCCGTTCTGGGGAGGCGTGGATGCCGCCCCGGAGTACGCGGTGACCGCGCCGTCGCCGTCGTCGGTCTGGAACGGCGTGCCGAAGTACACCGCCTTGCCGCCGGTGAGCTTGGTCAGCTGCTCACCCGCGTACCCCGAATGATCTTGCGCCGAGTAGCGCACCGGCACCAGCCCGGGCCCGGTGAATCCGCCCTTCTGCACGGCTTCGGTCAGCTTGTCCCTGGTCAGATCCTTCCCGGCGCCCTGCAGAGCCTGGACGAACAGGTAGCCGACGGACATGCCGTACACGACGTTGTTGTCGAATTCGGCGTTCCCGTTGTATTGGCTGTTGACCTTCTTGTAAAGCTGGATCCACGGGTTGGCATCGTCGGTCGCCAGCGGCAGGTAGTTCGCCGCCACGACGCCCTCGAGCAGCGGCGCCGCGGCGCCCAGCGTCTTGCTGACCGTGGTCGGGTCGGAGCCGACATTGCTGACCACGAACTGCGGCTTGAAGCCGATCTTCGCGGCCGTGCCGATCGAGAGAGCGGTGAAGCCCGGGATCGTGGCGAGCATGACGACGTCGCAGGCCGCGGCCTTGAGCGCGCCCATCTGCGGGCCGACGTTGGGGCTGCTGGTCACGTAGTTCTGCTTGGCCGTGACCGGTCCGAGGATCTTCTCGATGCCGGCCAGGCTGTCGCGGCCGAAGTCGTCGTCCTGGCCGAGGAAGCAGACCTTCTTGCCCGGGTAGGTCTGTTTGACGTACGAGGCCAGGATCTTGCCCTCGACGGTGTAGTCGGGGTTGAAGCCGAACGTGCCCGGATACTTGTCCGGCTGGTTCCAGCTGCGGCTGCCGCTGGCCACGAAGAGATCGGGCACCCGGTTGGTCTTGAGGAAGTCGAGCACGCCGGTGTGCGTCGGCGTGCCCAGCCCGTTGAGGATCGCGAACACCTTGTCCTGCAGCACGAGCTGGCGGACGACGGTCTGGGTGTTGGCCGGGTTGTAGCCGTCGTCCATGATCTTGTAATTGATCTTGCGGCCGTGCACGCCGCCGTTCGCGTTGACGTAGTCGAAGTAGGCCTTGGTGGCCGGGGCGATCGACGAGTAGCCGGCCGCGGCCGGGCCGGTGAGCGGTTGGTGCGTGCCGACCAGGATCTCCGTGTCGGTCACGCCGGGGGTATCGCTGCTGCCACCACTGCTATTGCCGTTTCCGTTGCTGCAGCCTGCGGCCAGCAGCAGCGCGGCGAGGACGGTCGCGGTCGCTGTGCGTTTCATTCTTGGCCTTTCTGCTTACGGTTCATTCGGGGAATTCGAAGGGAAGCCAGACCGCCGGGTGCGGCGAGCATGACGAGGACGAGGACGACGCCGAAGACGGTGAGCGCGAGGTTGCCCTCGAGATGCTGCGAGCCCGCGTCCTCGGCGATCGACTGGGCCGCCGACGGCAGCGCCACCAGCAGGAACGCGCCGATCAGCGCCCCCGAGATCCGGCCCAGCCCGCCGATCACGATCGCCATCACCAGGAACAGCGAGAGCGTGAGCGGAAAGGCGCCGGGAGAAACGCTTTGGGCGAGCACGGCGAAAAGGGCGCCGGCCAGGCCGGCACAGGCCGAGGAGATGACAAAAGCAATGACTTGGGTACGGGCGACGCCGACTCCCGCGAGTTTGGCGGCGGTCTCGTCGTCGCGCACCGCGCGCATGTCACGGCCGAATCGACCCCTGATGACGTACGCGAGAAGCAGCACCGTCAAAAGGGCGGCGGCCCAGCAGATCCAGGCCTGCCACTGCTCCACCGGAATCACGCCGGGTGGCGGATCGAGGGCCACGGAGAGTCCCTGATCGCTGTTGAACGTCTCGTCGAACGTGCTGGTGATGCTCGGGACCACCACGGCCACGGCGAGGGTGAGGCCGGCCAGGTAGGGACCGCGCAGGCGGGCCGCCGCCAGCCCGATCACCGCGCCGACCAGCGTCGTCACCGCGATCGCCACGACGATGCCGGGCAGCAACAGGTTGAACTTGTCCTGCCAGAGCGCCAGCGTGTACGCCCCGGTCGCCATCAGGGCGCCGTGGCCGAGGCTGAGCTGGCCGTTGAGTCCGGTGAGGACGGTCAGGCCCGCGGTCACGCAGAGGTACGCGCCGATCGTCGCCAGCTGGTAGTTCCGGAACGGCGGCAGTACGTAAGTCAGGGCCAGGATCAAGGCGGCGCTCGCTATCACCACCGCCAGCGGAATGAGCTTGTTCCGCTCCGATTTCTGGCTATTTCCCGTCTTCGCCGCGCGCTGCGCCAACGTCGTCATGCGGTCCTCGCCTTCGCCCTCGAGAACAGGCCGTCCGGCCGGCCCAGCAGCACCACCACGAGCAGGATCAGCACGGCCATCGGCGCCACGGTCGCGCCGAGATAACCGCTCACGTACGCGAGCAGCAGGCCCACCACGAGGCCGCCGACCACCGCGCCGACCGGGCTGTCCAGGCCGCCCAGCACCGCCGCGGTGAACGCCGAGATGAACAGGAGGTCCATCGCGTTCGGGTGCAGGCCCAGCTCGGTGGGGATGACGAGCATTCCGGCCAGCGAGCCGACGGCGGCGGCCAGCGCCCATCCGAGCGTCAGCATGCCGCCGACCGGCACACCGAGCAGCCGGGAGACATCCGGGGCGAAGGCCGCTGCCCGCATGCGCAGGCCCGTGGACGTACGCGTGAAAAGAAGCGTGAGAAGGACGACCACCGCGCCCACCGCCGCGAAAACGAACAGGTCGTAGCGCGAGAGGAGCGCGACCCCGCCGACCTGGAAGGCGTCGCGGCTGAACGGAGCCTCGGCCGGGCGGAAGTTGTTGCCGTAGATCATGCCGAGCACGCCCTGGATGATCAGCACCAGGCCGAGCGCCACGACCACGCCGTTGAGCGGCGACGAATGGTCGACGAAGCGCATCACCACCCGCTCGACCACGGCGCCGATGACGAGGCCGCCGACGATCGCGACGGCAAAGCCGATCCAGTACGAGCCGGTCGCGCTCGCCACCGAATAGCCGGCGTAGGCGGTCGCGACGGCCATCGCGCCCTGGGCGAAGTTCACGATCCGGGCGGCCCGCCAGATCAGCACCAGGGCCAGCGCGAACGCCGAGTAGACAGCGCCGCGGCTGAGCCCGTCGAAGGTCAGATAAAGGAATCGATCCATGTCAGAACCCCAGGTAGGCGTGCCGGAGATCGGCGTCGTCGGCGAGGGTGTCGGCCTTCTGCCTGGTCACGACCCGGCCCAGGTTCAGCACCACGCCCTCGTCGGCGACGGAGAGCGCGCTGCGCACGTTCTGCTCGACCAGCAGGACGGCCAGGCCGGTGCGGTCGCGCAGGTCGCGCAGCAGGCCCATGATCTGCGCGGTGATCTTGGGCGCCAGGCCCAGCGACGGCTCGTCGAGCAGCAGCAGGCGCGGCTTCGCGACCAGCGCCCGGCCGATCGCCAGCATCTGCCGCTCCCCGCCGGAAAGCTGATGTCCCAGGTGGTTGCGCCGGTTGGCAATCGCCGGGAACAGGTCGTAGACCTCGTCCAGATCGGGCTTTCCCTTACGCCAGAGGCCGCCCAGCCGGAGGTTCTCCTCGACGGTCAGCTCGGTGACCACGCCGCGGCCCTCGGGGACGTGCGCGATGCCGTGCCGGACCATGCGCTCGACCTTCACGGGTTTCAGGTCGATGCCGTCGAACTTCGCCGTGCCGGCCGTGATGGGCAGCATGTTGGAGATCGCGCGGAGCAGGGTCGTCTTGCCGGCGCCGTTGGCGCCGAGGACGGCCACGATCTGGCCCTCGCCGATGGTCAGGTCGACCTCGTGCAGGACCGGGGCGGCGCCGTAGCCGACGGTCAGCTGCTTGACTTCCAGGAGGGCCGTGCTCATGCGGCCGCCCCCAGATAGGCCTCGGCGACCTTGGGATCGGTGCGGATCTCGCCGGGGGAGCCGAGCGCGATCGGCTTGCCGAAGTCGAGCACCAGGATCTCGTCGCAGACCGACATGACCAGGTCCATGTGGTGCTCGACCAGCAGGACGGTGGTGTCGGCCTCGCGGATCAGGTCGGCCAGCCAGTCGATCTCGTCGGCGTCGAGGCCGCCGGCCGGCTCGTCGAGCATGAGGATCCGGGGCTTGCCGGCCAGGGCGCGGGCCAGCTCGACCCGCTTGCGCTTGGCGTAGGGGAGCATTCCCGGGTACGCCTTCGCGTACTCGGCCACTCCGCAGCGCTCGAGTGCTTCGTACGCGTCCTGCCGGGTTTTGAGGTTTTTGAGACCAACCTGAACGTTCTCCAGGACGGTCATGCCGCCGAACTGGCCGACCCCCTGGAGGGTGCGGGCGATGCCGTGCCGGCGCAGGTGGTGCGGCCGGGGTCGCCAGGGGCGTCCGTCGAGGGTGATCGCCCCCGACTGCGGCGCGACGAACCCCGAGATCACATTGAAGAGCGTCGTCTTGCCGGCGCCGTTGGGGCCTATGACGCCGATCACCTTCTGTGGCGGGACGCGCAGCGAGACATCGTCGAGGGCGAGTAGACCGCCGAAGCGGACGGTTATGTGATGAAGGGAAAGTCCCTGTTCATCGCGTGTTGACATGGTCACCTCGGGCTCGGACCGGCAGATGTCCTGTGTGGAGCGAGAAGGCTGGGGAAGGTCAACTTTTTACACTTGGAGTGTAACTTTCTCGGCCGCCGCGTCAATGGCTCTGTTTGACTGCTGTTCAGCAACGTGTTGGTCTCTTTTTGGCCTGGTGGGAAATCGGCTGCGGTTGCCGGCCCGCCGACGGGATCATCGTGCGATGGGCGCCGACGCCGAGATCCACGTGTTCGACTACGACCGCTACCGCGACGAGGTCGTCCCCGGCCTGGTCGAGCTGCTGCGCACGGGCACGCCGGCCCCGTGGCTCGACGAGGTGCTGAAGGCCCCGTCCGAGTACGGCGACTACTGGCAGGAGCTGGCCGCCGCGTTACGCGAGAGCCCGACCGATCTGGCCCAGCACTGCACGTGGCTGGGCGACGACTTGCGCTACATCGGGGATCGTCCCGTCGACCGTCTGACCGGCAACCAGATGACGTGCAACGAGTTGAGCTGCCCCGAGCGGGAACGGTGCCGCTACTTCCAGGACCAGGACCGGCACGGCGTGGAGACGCTGAACGCCTTGCACGAGGCGGCGGTGGCGACCCGGTGCTTAGGCCCGTCAAGGTTCCTGGGCCGCACAATTACGCCGGATTACTACCGTCCCGTCCTGGAACGCCAGGGCGTCCCCGCGACCGCTCCCGTCCGCGGCCTCCTGGAGGCGCTGGCCACCCGGGGCGCGGCGTGGGGTTACCAGTTCGGAAGGACGGAAGGCATCCACGGCTGGCTGACCGTGCCCGAGACCGCTTTGCTGGCCGCGGCCTTGGACGAGCTGGACTTGCCGCGCTACGAGCCAACCTTCGCCGCGATGTCGACAGTGGCCTCCGACGGCAGACTGGCAGGCGGCGACTGGCACGTGGCAAGCCTGTCCTTCGTGAGAACGATGGCCACCATTGCCGCGGCGTCGGGCCAGGGCGTGCTGTGGGGCAACGACGTCAGCCCCACCCTCTGGACCGAAACCTGGGCCGTCCCTGCAGCCGGCCGTCCCTCGTAGTTCGCGCCGCGCCGCCCCTGCCCGCCGCGCCGCCCCTGCCCGCCGCGCCGCCCCTGCCCGCCGCGCCGCCCCTGCCCGCCGCGCCGCCCCTGCCCGCCGCGCCGCTCCTGCCCGCCGCGCCGCTCCTGCCCGCCGCGCCGCTCCTGCCCGCCGCGCCGCTCCTGCCCGCCGCGCCGCTCCTGCCCGCCGCGCCGCTCCTGCCCGCCGCGCCGCCCCTGCCCGCCGCGCCGCCCGCGCCGCGCACGCTGGCGCCAGCGCCGCGCACTCCTGCGCTGCGCCGCGCGCCCGCGCCGCGCAGCCGTGGTGCGCGCCGCCGCGCGCCCGTGCCGCGCACTCCGGCGCCGCGACGCGCCGCCGAGCCGCGACGCGCCGCCGAGCCGCGACGCGCGCCGCCGCGCGCCCGTGCCGCGCCGCCTCCGTTTCGCGGTGCCTCTCCGCCTTTGTCAGGCCACGTTGATCGGGCGGAACTGGACGCTGATGCGCGGCCCGACCGGCTTGGCCGTCTTGAGAATGGCGTGCTCCCACGTGCGCTGGCACGAGCCGCCCATGACGATCAGGTCGCCGTGGCCTAGCGGGAAGCGCATCGTGTCGTGGCCGCCGGCCCGCGGGCGGAGCGACAGGTAGCGCGGGGCGCCGAGCGACAGGATTGCGACCATGGTGTCGTGGCGGGCCGAGCGGCCGATGGTGTCGCCGTGCCAGGCGACGCTGTCGCGGCCATCGCGATACAGGCACATGCCGGCGGTCACGAACGGCTCGCCAAGCTCGCCCGCATAGTGCTCGGAGAGCGCGGCACGGGCCTCGGTGAGCGCCGGGTGCGGGAGCGGCTCGTCGCCGCCGAACCATCGCAGCAGGCGGGGGACGTCGACGACGTTGTCATACATCTGGCGGCGATCGGCTCGCCAGTCGATGCCGAGCAGGGTGTCGAAGACCTCGTCGGAGCCCTGAAGCCAGCCGGGCAGCACGTCGACCCAGGCGCCGGCGGTGAGCCGGTGGCGGGTCAGGCGGTCGGCGAGCGGCTCGAGCGCGGGCGATGACCCGGCCACGAGGTCGAGCATCGACGGCTGATAGGTGCTGGTCACTCCGCCATATTAGTACATCCTTGCGAACGGTGGCCACCCGGTTCGGATCGCCCGGCCTTGTTGGTCATTCCTACCCGTGAGTTTCGTCAGGCGCGTCCTCTGCATGGATCTAGCTGCAGAAACGCCTCCGCATCGCGTCTCGGCCCGTTGGGGCGGGGTGAGTTTTGTGCTAACGCCGGTGCAGTTTGGACTAGGTGACCGGCTTCCGGCGGACGCATGATCAGGCGAGTTCATCGGTACGAAACAAATCGGTGACACTCGTTTTCTCCGACGAATCTCCTCTCTCGTTCGCACCCCCGCGAACCCCACATCCGCCGATGTCGGGGTCCGATTAGGAGGCCGGAAAGTGAAACGTTCCAACACTCTTACCCGACGGCGGGTCGGTGTCGCCCTGAGCGTCATCGCCACGCTCGGCACGCTGCTGGCGACCGGTGCGGGCGCACCCGCCGCCGGCCTCGCCCACTCCGGCAAGTACCCGGCCGGATGCCCGTGGATGGATACCCGCAAGAGCGCCGACCAGCGCGCCAAGATCCTGCTGGAGCACAGCACCCTCGGCCAGAAGCTGCGCTGGCTCGACGAGCAGTCCGCGAACTCGCCGGCCCAGACGACATTCAGCGGCGTCACCTATCCCGTCCAGGTCGCCTGCACACCCACCGTCGTCTACGCCGACGGCCCTGACTACGTACGCGGACCGGCCGGAGTGACCGTCTTCCCAGCGCAACTCGCGCTGGCCGGCACGTGGAACGACGACCTCGCGTACACGAAGGGCAAAGCCCAGGCCGACGAGGCCTTCCGGGCCGGCAAGAACGTGCTTCTCGCCCCCGGCATCTCCAGCTCGCGTACACCGCTGGCGGGCCGCACCCCCGAATATCTCGGCGAGGACTCCCTGCTCAGCGGCAACCTCGCGGCGGCGTCGATCGACGGCATCCAGCGCGGCAACAAGGATCAGCCGGTGATGGCCGTGGTGAAGCACTACATCGCCAACGAGCAGGAGCTCGACCGGCAGACCAGCTCGTCCAACATCGACGGACGAACCCTGCGCGAGGTGTACGACCTGCCGTTCGCGATCGCCGTGGACAAGAGCGACCCGGGCGGCGTCATGTGCTCGTTCAACCAGGTCAACGGCGTTTACGCCTGCGAGAACCCGATTCAGAACAACCTGCTCAAGGGCGAGGCCGGCTTCGACGGGTACATCGTCTCCGACTTCGGCTCGGTGCACACGACCGCGGCCTCGCTCAACAACGGCCTCGACCAGGAGCTGAACCGGCCGCGCTTCTACACGCCGGCGAACGTCGAAGCGGCGCTCGACGCCGGTCAGATCTCGATGAAGGAGATCGACGGCGCCGCCTTCCGGGTGGTGCGCGCCTACATCAAGTCCGGGCTCTTCGATCACCCGTTGCCGGCCACGCCGTCGACCACCACTTCGACGCCGGCGAACAAGGCGGTGGCGCAGACGGTTGCCGAGCAGGGGTCGGTGCTGCTCAAGAACGAGGGTGCCGTGCTGCCGCTGGCCGGTGGCTCGAAGACGATCGCGGTGATCGGCCAGACCGCCTCGAACACCCCGACGGACGGGGTCAGCGCGGGCACGATCTGTGCCGAGGGCCGGAACAACTCGGCTGCCTGTCCAAACCCGGTCGCGCCGCTCGACGCGATCACCGCGCGGGCCGCGAAGTTGGGCCAGACGGTGACCTACAGCAACGGCGCCGACCCGGCTGCCGCGGCGGCGGTCGCGCAGAGCGCGGATGTCGCGGTGGTTTTCGGGTACGCGAAGCAGGGCGAGTTCGCCGATCGCACGACGCTGGCGCTGGACGGCAACGGTGACGCGCTGATCGACGCGGTGGCCGCCGCGAACCCGAACACGGTGGTGGTGCTCGAGACCGGCACCGCGACGACGATGCCGTGGCTCGCGAACGTCAAGGGCGTCATGGAGGCGTGGTACCCCGGCGACCAGCAGGGCAACGCGATCGCCAGGCTGCTGTACGGCGACGTCGACTTCACCGGCCGCCTGCCGATGACCTTCCCGAAGTCGCTGGCCGACACCCCGACCAACACCCCCGCGCAGTACCCCGGCGTGTTCGCCGACGGCTCGACGACCCGCCCGGCCGGCAGCACCGCGATCCGGCAGGTCAACTACACCGAGGGCCTCAAGGTCGGCTACAAGTGGTACGACTCGCAGAACATCGAGCCGCTCTTCCCGTTCGGCTACGGCCTGTCGTACACGACCTTCGACTACAAGAACGTGAAGGTCACGCCGCGCCTGCACGGCAACAGGGGAACGGTGACGGTCACCGTCGACGTCCGCAACACCGGCATCCGTACGGGAACGGCCACGCCGCAGCTTTACCTGACGCTGCCCAGCTCCACCGGTGAGCCCGGCAAGCGCCTGGTCGGCTACGACAAGGTCACCCTGAAGCCCGGCCAGTCCACGAAGGTCCAGCTGACGATCGACGCCTCGTCGCCCGACCGCCCGCTGAGCTTCTGGAACACCGCGACCCACGCCTGGGACACCGCGCCCGGCACGTACCAGCTCCAGGTGGGCGCCAGCTCCCGCGACCTCCCGCTGGCCTCTTCTTTCACCATCGCATAACCGCTCCCTGAACCCCGTCCGGCCGGGCCTCCTCCCGGCCGGACGGCCATTTCCGCCGGCCCAGCGCATCGGTCAGGCTTGGTGCTCGGGGACCGGAACCTCCGCGGGAGCGGCAGCCGCCTCCGCAGGTGGCTTGGGCTTGGGCCGGAGGACCGCTACCGCGACGGCCGCCGCCGCGATGCCGCCGAACACCCCGATCAGCGAGGTGGTGGCGACGGCGTCGACGAACGAGTCCTTCGCGACCTGAGCCAGTGCCGCATCGCCGGTCTGGGCCGCGATCCGCAGCGCATCGCCGATCGAGTCGCGGGCCTGGGCGACCACGTCAGCAGGCATCGCCGACCGATAGGCCGCGGTCAGCACGCTGCCCAGCACCGCGATGCTCAGCGCCTGCCCAACCTGCTGCACGGTGTCGTTGACCGCCGAACCGACACCCACCCGCTCGGGCGGCAACGCGCTGAGCAGCGTGCCGTAGGCCGCAGGCCCGGCAATGCCGCTACCCATGCCGATCACGACCAGCGCAGCCGCCAGCTTCAGGTAGCCATCGCCGGGATCGAGCGAAGCGAGCACACCGAACCCGCCCGCCATCAGCAGCAGGCCGATCGCCAGCGCGGCACGGGTGCCGAGCCGCTTGTCGACGACCACACCGACACCGTTGAAGACCATCACGGTCAGGATCATCGGAACGAAGGCGAGCCCGGCCTTGATCGGCGAATAGCCCAGCACGAACTGGATGTACTGCGTCAGCGCGAGCACCACGCCGCCGGCCGAGAACGACAGCAGCACGATGGAGAAGCTCGATCCGGCGAAATTGCGATCGCGGAACAACGCCAGCGGCAGCATCGGCTCGGCGACGTGTCGTTCCCAGAAGACGAAGGCGGCTATGCCGACCGCCGCGACGGCAAACCCGCCGATGGTCTGCGCCGAGCCCCAGCCGTCGCGGGCCGTCGAGATGACGGCCCAGACCAGAGCGGTCATGCCGACCATGGAGAACAGCGCGCCGAGCAGATCGGGCTTGGTGGCCGCGCCGCGCGACTCCGGGATGATCAGCAGCGCCGCGATGATGGCGATCGCGGCGACCGGCACATTCACCAGGAAGACCGAGCCCCACCAGAAGTGCTGCAGGAGCAGGCCGCCGATGACCGGGCTGCCGAGCCCGCCCAGCGCCAGCACGGAGCTCCAGATGGCGATCGCCTTCTTGCGCTCCTGCTCGTCGAAGACCGTGGTGAGGATCGACAGGGTGCCCGGCATCAGGAACGCGCCGCCGACGCCCATCAGGCCGCGCGCGGCGATCAGCTGCTCGGGGGTCTGGCAGAGCGTGGCCAGCCCCGACCCGAAGCCGAAGACGACCAGGCCGATGATCAGGCCACGACGCCGGCCGTGCCGGTCGGAGAGGCTGCCCGCGGTCAGCAGCAGGCCGGCGAAGACCAGGATGTACGAGTCGATGATCCACTGGATCTCGGACGTGCTCGCCCCGAGATCGCGGATCAGGGACGGGATCGCGATGTTGAGCACCATGTTGTCGATGACGACCACGAGCAGGCTCAGGCAGAGCACGCCGAGGATCAACCAGCGGCGGGGATTGCGGTCCGGCATGACGGGCTTCTCTCGTACGGTGTGCGAGGACTCGAACAACGTACCATCGAAGCCGTACGCTGTTCGAGCGACTTATAGGATGGGGGTATGCCTTCGAAGCCGGACTTCATCCGCGGCTCGGTGTGGATGCGTCCGCCCCGTAGCCGCGGCGGCGGCCAGCCCACGCTCAGCCGCGAGCAGATCGTCCGCGCCGCGATCGAGTTGCTCGACGCGGAGGGCGCGGCCGGCCTGAGCATGCGCCGCCTCGGTTCCAGCCTGAGCGCCGGCGCCACCTCGCTGTACTGGCACGTGGCGAACAAGGACGAGCTGCTCGAGCTGGCCCTCGACGAAGTGCTCGGCGAGGTCTACGTGCCCGAGCCCCTCGACGCGCCCTGGCGGGTCAGCGTCTCGGTGTTCGCCAACAGCTTGCGCGCCACCCTGCTGCGACATCCGTGGATGATCGGCCTGCTCGGCGACAAACCCACCCTGGGGCCGAGCGCCATGCGCATGGGCGATCGGCTGGTGGCGTTGCTCACCGAGGCCGGCTTCACCGGGTTCGCGATGTCGCACGTCAGCTCGCTGCTCCACGCGCACGCCATCGGCTCGGCGACCATCGAGGCGGCGATCGCCGCGGGCTTCGGCCGGGGCAACGTCACGGCCTCCCAGGTGCTCAAGGAGATCGAGCCCTACCTCGACAAGATCGCCCCGCAGCACCCGCATTACGACCAGTGGCGCCGGGCAAATCCGGTGGGCGAGCTGGACCCGCAGCAGCTGTGGGACGACGGTTTCGCCTTCGGGCTCGAGCGCATCCTCGACGGCCTCGAGCACTGGCTGACCGCCGGCCGTCCGGCCACCCCCTCTCCGCAGCCGGCGGCAGATCCGACTTGACTCTCCCCTTAGGGGAGGGGTTTAGCTTTCGAAGCATGACGCAGACGCTCGCCGGAGACTTCGACTACGACACCCACGGCCAGGGTTATGCACGGCGCCGCCGGCCAGACCCGCGGATCGCCGCTCTGATCCACACCGCGCTCGGCGATGCCCGCACGGTGCTCAATGTCGGCGCCGGCGCCGGTTCCTACGAGCCCGACGACCGATATGTGCTGGCCGTCGAGCCTTCTGCAGCGATGCGCGCGCAGCGACCACCGGGCGCGCCGCCGGCCCTCGATGCGACGGCCGAGCGGTTGCCGTTCGACGACGACGCCTTCGACGCGGTGATGGCGACCGTGACCGTGCACCAGTGGCGCGACACGGCGGGTGGCCTGGCCGAGATGCGGCGGGTGGCGCGCGGCCCGGTCGTCGTGCTGACGTTCGACGGCGACGAGCTCGAGCGGCTGTGGCTCGCGGCCTACGTTCCGGAGCTGGTCGCCGCCGAGCGCCGTCGCTACCCGGCCATCTCCACCATCGCGGCCGCGATCGGCCGCTCCACCGAGGTGATCGAGGTGCCCATTCCCATTGACTGTGTCGACGGTTTCACCGAGGCCTACTACGCACGTCCCGACGCGTTCCTCGACCCGCGCGTGCGAGCGGCCCAGTCGGCGTGGGGCTTCGTCACGCCGGAGGCGACCCACCGCGCCGTCGAAAACTTGCGCGCCGACTTGGCTTCCGGCGCATGGGAGCACGCGTACGGCCATTTGCGCGCCCAACCACAGTTCCTGGGCTCCCTGCGCCTGCTGATCGGCCGGCCGTGAGCCGCGTCCCGACGGCAGTTGCTCGGCTTCCTGCGCCTGCTGGCCGGCCGTGAGCCGTGTCGCGACGGCAGTTGCTCGGCTTCCTGCGCCTGCTGGCCGGCCGGCCGTGAGCCGTGTCGCGACGGCAGTTGCTCGGCTCCCTGCGCCTGCTGGCCGGCCGGCCGTGAGCCGCGTCGCGACGGCAGTTCGTCGGCCTCCTGCTCCTGCTGGTCGGCCGGCCGTGAGCCGCGTCGCGGTTTGACCTGGACCTGAGGGTTCGGGTTTAGGGTCCTCGGCATGCAGGTCGGAGAGCTGGCGCGGCAGACCGGGACGACGGTGCGGGCGCTGCGGTATTACGAGGCCGCCGGCCTGGTTGTGCCGCGGAGGCTGGGGAACGGGTATCGGGAGTACGAGCCGATTGCCGTGCGGCTCGTGCAGCAGATCCGGGAGCTGATCGCGCTCGGGCTCAGCGTCGAGGAGACCCGGCCGTTCGTGGAGAGCCTGGCCGACGGGCGGGAGGCGGACGTGTGCGCCGCCGCGGTCGCCACCTATCGGAGTGCGATCGACGGGCTCCAGGAGCGGATCGGCCGGCTCACCGCCCAGCGCGACGGGCTGCACGAGCGGCTCGACGCGGCGGCCGGCCGGGTGCGGCCGGCAGCGCCGGGGCGAGGCAGCGCCGACCCGAGCGACCTGGTGGGGATGCGGGTGCCGAGCCTGCCCTTCTACGCCACCGACGGCCGGCCGGTGGATCTCGCCGAGCTCGGGCCGGGGCGCAGCATCGTCTTCGTCTACCCGCTGACCGGCCGGCCGGGCGTCGACCTTACCGACAGCCTGCTCGAGATCCCCGGCGCACGTGGGTCGACCGAGCAGGCGTCCTGGTTCCGCGACCACCACGCCGAGCTGCTCGCGGCCGGGGCGGCGCGGGTGTTCGGGCTGTCTGCCCAGTCGACCGGCTACCAGCGGGAGCTCGTGCACCGGCTGCGACTGCCGTATCCGTTGTTGCCCGACCCGCGCATGACGCTTGCCGCCGCGCTCGGCCTGCCCACGTTCGGGGCCGGTGACATGGTTCTCTATCGCCGCCTGACGCTGGTGATCCGGGACGACGTGATCGAGCATGTGTTCCATCCGATCGCCGCGCCCGCGATGCACGCGTTGGAGGTTCTGGGATGGTTGAGCAAGCATCGGCGGAGCTGACGATCCGCGACGCGAGCGAGTCCGACGCTCCGGCCTGCGCGGCCATCTACCGGCCGTTCGTCCTGGAGACGGCGGTGAGCTTCGAGACCAGCCCACCCACCGACGACGAGATGGCCGCCCGCATCCGCGAGACGTCGAGCTCGCACGCCTGGCTGGTCGCCGAGAGCGGCGGCGAGGTGATCGGCTATGCCTACGCCCGCCCGTTCGCCGCCCGCGAGGCCTACCGCTGGTCCTGCGAGACGAGCATCTATCTATCCGCGACGCACCGCCGCGCCGGCCTGGGCCGAGCCCTGTACCGGGCGTTGCTGTCGCGCCTGACCGAGCGCGGCTTCCGGGTGGCCGTGGCCAAGATGACCTTGCCCAACCCGGCGAGCGAGGCCCTGCACGCCGCCCTCGGCTTCCGTCCGATCGGCGTCCACCCACGGATCGGCTTCAAGAACGGCGCCTGGCACGACATCGCCATCACCCAGCTGGCCCTCGCCACCGGCGAAGACCCACCCACCGAGCCCACCTGAAGCGACCCCGCCCACCCGAGGCGGCCCGCCCACCCGAGGCGGCCTTCCCACCCGAGGCGGCCTTCCCACCCGAGGCGGCCTTCCCACCCGAGGCGGCCTTCCCACCCGAGGCGGCCTTCCCACCGAGCCAATCTGTGCCGCGCGACCTGCCCGGCTGAGCTGAGCCGCCCGGCGCGCCCCCGCTTACCGGCCCCGAGCTCCGCGACGCGACACCGCCCACCCGCCGAGGCGCGACGCGACCCTGCCCAGCAACCGAGCCGCCGATGCGCGACCCGCCGTCGGCCCGTCGCGCCGGGGACGACCTTGTTTGCGGGTGGGGGCGGCCCTCCGCCCGTACAGATGAAAGGAAGGCTGCCGGCCGCGAAGCCGACAGCCTCCTCCTGGGGCGCGTTGCAGTGTGCTGGGGTCAGTGGATCTCGTCGTCGGAGGCCGGCTTGTCGACCACCGGCGCCTCGGACGCCGGCGGGGTGTAGGTGATGTCCTTGAGCGGGAACTCCTGGTCGTCACCGAACGGGGACGGGCCTCCCTGGTGCGGGAGGGCCAGCTCGGCGACGTCCATGCGGCCGTCGTCGCGGATCGGCGGGGCCTCGGCGGGGCGGGCGGTCGTGAACGGGGTGCCCGGGGTGTGGACGTCGGGCACGGCGGAACCGACCGTCGCGGGGGTGCGGGCCGGCTCGTCCAGCTGGTCACGGCGGAAGATCTTGCGACCGAGCCAGACCAGCGGGTCGTAGCGGCGGTCGACGACGCGCTCCTTCATCGGGATGATCGCGTTGTCAGTGATCTTGATGTGCTCGGGGCAGACCTCGGTGCAGCATTTGGTGATGTTGCAGTAGCCGAGACCCTGGTTGGCCTGGGCGTACTCCTTGCGGTCTTCCTTCGCGTCGAGTGGGTGCATGTCGAGCTCGGCCGCGCGGATGAAGTAGCGCGGGCCCGAGAAGGCCGGCTTGTTCTCGTCATGGTCGCGGACGACGTGGCAGGTGTTCTGACACAGGAAGCACTCGATGCACTTGCGGAACTCCTGCGAGCGCTCGACATCCACCTGCTGCATGCGGTACTCGCCGGGCGCCACCCCCTCGGGCGGTGCGAACGCGGGGGTCTCGCGCGCCTTCTCGTAGTTGAAGGAGACGTCGGTGACCAGGTCGCGGATGACCGGGAAGGTCCGCAGCGGCGTGATCGTGACGGTCTCGGTCTCCTCGAAGGTGGACATCCGCGTCATGCAGCCGAGGCGCGGCATGCCGTTGATCTCCATCGAGCAGGAGCCGCACTTGCCGGCCTTGCAGTTCCACCGGCAGGCCAGATCGGGCGTCTGGGTCGCCTGCAGGCGGTGGATGATGTCGAGCACGACCTCGCCGTCGTTGACCTCGACGTCGAAGTCCTGGATCTCGCCGCCGGACGAGTCCCCGCGCCAGACGCGGAAGTGGCGCTTGGTGCCCATTACTTCGCCTCCGTCTTGCCCGCGCCGGCCAGCGCATCGAACTCGGTCAGCTCTTCGTCGGTGAGGTATTTCGACAGCTCGGCGCGGTCGAACAGGGTGATCAGCTCCTCGCGCATCTTGGGCAGAGGCTTGCGCTCGAGATGCACGTCGCCGGTCTTGTCGATCGAGCAGACCAGGTTGACCCGGCGCCACTCGGGGCTCATCGCCGGGAAGTCCTCGCGGGTGTGACCGCCGCGCGACTCCTCCCGCTCGAGCGCCGCCTTGGCCGTGCACTCCGAGACGACCATCATGTTGCGCAGGTCGAGCGCGAGGTGCCAGCCGGGGTTGTACTGCCGGCCGCCGGTGGCGCCGACGTTGGCGACCCGCTGCTTGAGCTCCTGGAGCCGCTTGAGCGCGTCGGACAGCTCGCCCGCCCGGCGGATGATGCCGACCAGGTCGCCCATCACCGCCTGCAGATCCTGCTGCAGCGTGTACGGGTTCTCGCCGCTCTGCCTGTTCAGCGGGGCGAGCGCCACGTCGACCGCGGCCTCGACGTCGGAGGTCGCGACCTTGGGCCGCTTGGTGAGCGCGTCGACGTACGCCGTGGCGTGCTCGCCGGCTCGCTTGCCGAAGACCAGCAGGTCGGACAGCGAGTTGCCGCCGAGCCGGTTGGAGCCGTGCATGCCGCCGGACACCTCACCGGCCGCGAACAGGCCCGTCACCGTGCCGAACGCCGCCGCGGTGTCGGGGTCGACCTCCACGCCACCCATCACGTAGTGGCAGGTCGGTCCGACCTCCATCGGCTCCTTGGTGATGTCGACGTCGGCCAGCTCCTTGAACTGGTGGTGCATCGACGGCAGCCGCTTGATGATGGTCTCGGCCGGCATCCGGGTGGAGACGTCGAGGTAGACGCCGCCGGCCGGGGTGCCACGACCCGCCTTGACCTCGTTGTTGATCGCCCGGGCCACCTCGTCGCGGGGCAGCAGCTCCGGTGGGCGGCGGTTGTTGTCGGGGTCGGTGTACCAGCGGTCGGCCTCCTCCTCGGTGTCCGCGTACTGCTTGCGGAACACGTCGGGGACGTAGTCGAACATGAACCGCTTGCCCTCGGAGTTGCGCAGCACGCCGCCGTCGCCCCGGACCGACTCGGTGACCAGGATGCCCTTGACGCTGGGCGGCCAGACCATGCCGGTCGGGTGGAACTGGAGGAACTCCATGTTGATCAGCGTCGCGCCGGCGCGCAGGGCCAGCGCGTGGCCGTCGCCGGTGTACTCCCACGAATTCGACGTGACCTTGTAGCTGCGGCCGACGCCGCCGGTCGCGAGGACCACGGCCGGCGCCTCGAGCAGCAGGAACTCGCCGGTCTCGCGGTAGTAGCCGAAGGCGCCGGCGACCTTGTCACCGTCGAGCATCAGCTCGGTGATCGTGGTCTCGGCGAAGACACGGATCTTGGACTCGTAGTTGCCGGTGGCCGCGAAGTCCTCCTGCTGGAGGGACACGATCTTCTGCTGCAGCGTGCGGATCAGCTCGAGGCCGGTGCGGTCGCCGACGTGGGCGAGGCGCGGGTACTCGTGGCCGCCGAAGTTGCGCTGCGAGATCTTGCCGTCCTTGGTGCGGTCGAAGAGCGCGCCGTACGTCTCCAGCTCCCAGATCCGCTCCGGCGCCTCCTTGGCGTGCAGCTCGGCCATCCGGAAGTTGTTCAGGAACTTGCCGCCGCGCATGGTGTCGCGGTAGTGCACCATCCAGTTGTCGCGCGAATTCACGTTGCCCATGGCGGCGGCCGCGCCGCCCTCGGCCATGACCGTGTGCGCCTTGCCGAACAGTGACTTCGAGATGATCGCGGTCTTCTTCCCGGCGAGCCGGGCCTCGATCGCCGCGCGCAGTCCGGCGCCGCCGGCGCCGATCACGACGACGTCGTAGTGGTGCCGTTCGATTCGGGTGGTCATCGTCGTCGCTCCTCTCAGCCGATGAATCGCAGGTCGGAGAACCAGCCGGCGGAGACGGCCATGACGTAGAAGTCGGTCAGTGCCAGCGTGCCCAGGGTGATCCACGCGAGCTGCATGTGCTGGGTGTTCAGCTTGGACACGAAAGTCCAGAAGCGATATCGCATTGGATGCTTCGAGAAGTGTTTGAGGCGGCCGCCCGCGATGTGCCGGCAGGAATGGCAGGAAAGCGTGTAGAGCCAGAGCATCACCACGTTGCCCACCAGGATGATGTTGCCCAGGCCGAAGCCGAACCCGCTGGGGCTCTGGAAGGCGCGGATCGCATCCCACGTGTTGATGAGCGAGATGATCCCGGCGGCGTAGAACGCGTACCGGTGGATGTTCTGGAAGATCAGCGGGAACCGCGTCTCACCGGTGTATTTCGCGTGGGCGTCGGGCACCGCGCAGGCCGGTGGGGAAAGCCAGAACGCGCGATAGTACGCCTTGCGGTAGTAGTAGCACGTCAGGCGGAACAGCAGCAGGAACGGCAGAGTGAAGGCCGCCTCGGGGATGAGCCAGAAGCTGGGCAGCGGCGTGCCGAATTCTGCTGAACCCTCGACGCACCGGTCGGTGAGACATGGTGAGTAGAACGGCGTGAGGTAGTGGTAGTCCTCGACGTAATACCACTTGTGCATGAAGACGCGGACGGTCGCGTAGAGGACCCATGCCGCTAGACCCACGAAGGTGACGAGTGGGGGGAACCACCATCGGTCAGTACGCAACGTCTTCGCCGCGATCGCGGCGCGTGTGCGACCGCCACGATTGTCGGCTGGCCCGCTCGGCCTCGTTGCCGTCGTCGTCATTCGTTCTCCCTGACGTGCCTGTCATATGACCCGGCTGTTAACGGGCGGGGAAGCCCCACAGCCGCCATGCGTCCGTGATGTGTGGCACACGTTACGCCGGGGCTCAGACAGTTTGCGGCTCAGGGATGATGTCTATGTCACAAAATCAGAGCCCTGCTCACATTGACATGGGCAAACGAGGTAGTCGATCTTGGTGGGCGGCCCGCTCTCAGAGCTCCGGCGCCGCCAGCCGCCGGATCGATCCGGCGCATTGCGCCGGCGACCATTGGTTCAGCTCGTCGGTGACGGCAAGGCCGTCGGTGGTCCGGGGAGCGACATAAAACGCTGGCGTACGGGATTTCGCCTGCCGATCCAAGGCGTCGGCGTAGACGGTGCGCGCGTCGAGCAGTTGCCGCCAGGCGTCCTCGTCCCGCTGCGAGTCCAACTGGTCGACGTAGATGCGGACCGCCGAGTTCTCGTCGCGGATCGCGGTCGCCCGCGCGGCCGGCCCGGCGGTGGCGCCCGGCGGGATCAGGCTGTTGAGCCGGCGCTCGAGGTCGAGGCAGTCGGTCTCGCGCACGGCCCGCGCCTCCCGGGCTTCGGCGGCCCGGTCGCGCACGCCGTCGATCGCCGAGATGACCGAGAGCGCACCCGCGCAGATGGCAAGCACGACGACCGCCGCCGCAACCGAGATCCCCACCACGAACCAGCGCCGTCGGCGCCGCTGCCGCTCATCACCGGGATCGCCCGCCGCGGGCCCGAACCCCAGCATCCGCCGCCGCGAAGGCCGACTCCCCGCCGCCCCGGCGCCACCACCCGGCGACGAGCCATCAGCCCGGCCGCCGGTGCCGGCCCGGGAGCTCGAGCCCGCGCTTGAGCCCGCGCCAGTGCCTGAGCCCGCACGTGCGCCGACGGCTGAGCCCGCGCCCGCGCTTGTGCCTTCGCCTGCGTCGGAGGCTGAGCCCGCGCCTGACGCCGAACCCGTGCCTCGGCCCGCGCTTGAGCCCTGGTCAGAGGTCGAGTCGTAGCCGGAGGTCGAGTCTTCGCCCGAGTCCGGCTCGTCGTGCCCGGAATCCGATCCCGCGCCGGACGTCGACCCCCAACCGAAGCCGCCCGAAGCCGAGCCCGTGTCGAGCGGCCCCGAAGTCGACCTAGTGCCGAAGTCACCGGAGCCCGACCCGGTGCCGCCCGCCCCCGGCGCCCCGCCGAACGTCCAAGCGGACTGCGCGCCGAGATCGGAGGCCTCCGAGGCGCCGGCCGGCGGCCCGGTCACCGGTTCGTCGGCGTGCTCGTGGCGCTCCCGGCCGAGTGAGAAGCGGCTGGTCGGGGCGTCGTCCTGGCTCGGTTCGCGCGGCGTTTCGCTCACCGGCCCAGTCAAACACGCCGGTCAATGCCCGCCGACCAAGTCAACACGCCGTCGATGCCCGCCGGAAGCGATGAGCCACGCGCCGTCGATGAGCCGCGCGTCCGCGATGAGGCGCGCCCGCGAGGAGTCACGGACCCGGCGATGAGCCGGGCGCCGGCCATAAGACGCGAGCCGGTGATGAGATGCGCGGCTGCGGTAAGGCGGGGCTGCGGTAAGGCGGGGCTGCGGTGAGGCGCGGGACCCGCGATCAGCGGCCGGCCCCGAGCGGGCCGCGGTCACCCCGAAGCGTTGCCGGTGAGGTTCCAGCTGGACAAGTGCAGGGCGGGCGCCGCGAAGCGGACACCCGACCAGCGGTCGGGCAGCAGGATCGACTCGGCGCCTATGCCGCGAACCATGCCGATGCCGAGCGCCTGCGGGTAGGACTGGGTGAATCGCATGTTGCCCACCGCCGCGGTGACCTCGCCGTCCTCCACCAGCCACACGCCGTTGCGGGTCAGGCCGGTGATGACCAGGCTTTTCGGGTCGAGGACCCGGGTGTACCAGAAGTCGGTGATCAGCAGGCCTCGCTCCATGTGCGCGACCAGCGGCCGGGCCGACTCGGCCGTCGGGCCCGGGTCGGCCGGCGGCATGACCGGCTCGGTCGCGGGCGCGGCCGCCTCGAGCCGCATGCTCGTCGGCATCGGGCCCCACGTCCGCGAAGCGGGTGAGGCGTGCCCGGTCGACTCGGCGTCCACCTCGGCCGCCGAGTGGCGGTCGTGCGCCACCGCCTTGGTCACCCCGTCGCGCACCAGCACCAGCGTCGCGCGCGGCGTGCCCTCGGTGTCGAACGGCAGGCCCGGCGCGGGCTCGCCGCGGCTGCCCAGCGGATCGTCCACAATGGTCACCGACGGGTCGAACTGCTCGGCGCCGAGCTCGGCGAACGATTGTCGCTGCGCGAACGCCTTGCCGTTGAACCCGAACATCGCCAGGTTGCCCAGCACGTCGGCGACCGCCTCGGGCTCGAGCACCACCTCGTAGCGCCCGGGCGGCAGCTCGACCGGCCTCTCCGCGGCCCGCGCCTTGGCCGCCGCCCGCGCGCCCAGCACCGCGCCGTCGATGTCGGCGAGGCGGCCGCTGGCGAGACGGGCCACGCCGTCGGAGCCGTTGACGCGGGCGATGCCGTCCAGGGCGGCCTCGGCCGCGCGGCCCTCGACAGCCTGGCCCGCGCTGTTGGCGAAAGCGGCGGACGTGTAGATCGTGCGGCAGAACCCGGCCGTCTCGAGGCCGTCCGCGGCCCGGACGAAGTCGCGCACCCGCGCGGCCCGCTCGGCCGGGTCGGCTCGCGCGGTCGCCTCGTCGAAGCCGAAGTCGAGCCCCGAATGCTCGCCCGAGCCGGGATGACCGGCCGAGACGTGCAGCGGCGTGGGCGCCGTCAGGCCGGGCCACGTCGGGTCGGCCGGGCTGAGCCGGACCGCGTCGACCGTGCGCTCGACCAGCGCCCGCAGCCCGTCGGCGGAGGTGATCGTGGTGGAGCCGCCGGCCGTGCGGCCGTCGAGGTGCATCCGCAGGCGGACCGTGGTGGTCGCATCCGCGACGTTCTGATGGATGGCCGAATTCGCGAAGCGGGTCAGCGCCTCGGCGTTGTGCCACACCACGACCTCGGTCTGCGCGGCCGGGCCGACGACGGCGCGAACCAGCTCCACCACGCGGGCGGCCAGCTCCAGCTCGGCGCCGGCGCGGCTGAGGTCGGCGGTCATCCGTGCACTCCCACCCGCACGTTGGTGAACCGGGCCGGCGCCGCCGGATGACCGGTGTGCCCGACCTGGCCGGGCTGGCCCTTGCCGCAGTTGGGTGTGCCCCAGGGGATGATCTCGGAGGAGAGCATGTCCATCGACTGCCAGAACTTGGGGCCGATGCCGGTGTAGGTCGGGTTGCGCAGCATGCGGCCGCGTTTACCGTTCTTCACCTCGTACCCGATCTCGCATCCGAATTGGAAGTTGAGCCGCCGGTCGTCGATCGACCAGGACCGGTTGGTCTCCATGTAGACGCCGTCGTCGGTGGCCTCGATGATCTCGTCGAGGGTGTGCGGCCCCGGCTCGAGGCCCACGTTGGTCATGCGGACCATCGGCAGCCGCGCCCAGCCGTCGGAGCGGACGCTGCCCGCGTAGTCGAGCCCGGCCACCGCGGCCGAGTCGCGCCCGGCGAGCACTCCCACCCAGATGCCGTCGCGGACCGCGTCGCGCTTGGTGGCGGGGGTGCCCTCGTCGTCGTAGCCGAAGCTGCCGAGCGCGCCGGGGATGCGCGGGTCGATCGTGATGTTCATCAGGTCGGAGCCGTAGCGCAGCGAGCCCAGCTTTTCCAGGTCGAGCCAGCTCGTGCCGGCGAACGCCGCCTCCCACCCGAGGATGCGGTCGAGCTCGATGGCGTGCCCGACCGACTCGTGGATCTGCAGGGCCAGCTGCTCGCCGCCGAGGATCAGGGTGGTCTCGCCGGCCGGGCAGAGCGGCGCGGTGATCAGGGCGCGCGCCTCCTCGGCCATGCGCGGCGCGTGGCCGATCAGGTCGAGCTCGTCGACCAGCTCCCAGCCGCGGGTGCCGTGCTGGCCGCCCCACGAGGGCCAGGAGCGGCGCTGGATCTCGCCGTCACCGATGACGCTGGCGGACACGCCCGCGCCGCACTCGCGGATGTGCTGGTCGATGCGGTGACCGTCGCTGGAGACGAACCACTTGCGCGTGTCCCAGATCTGGTAGAGGCCCTCGGCGATGTCGGCGCCCGCCTCGCGCGCCGCGGCGGTCGCCCGGACCAGCAGGTCGCCCTTGGCGGACAGCGGCACGCCGAGCGGGTCGACCACGCAGTCGCTGGCCCAGCTGGCCTCGCCGGCGCCGGCGGGCACGAGATCGATCGGCGGGCCCGGCACGGTCGCGCTGGCCGCGGCGATCTGCGCGGCCCGGCGCCCGGCCGCGCGGGCGGCCGCGTCGGAGAGATCGGGAACGGCATAGAAACCCCAGCTGGAACCCACCAGGGCACGCACGCCGAGACCGGCGCTCTCGTCGGAGCTCAGATCCTCGACGTCCCCGTCGCGGGCGGTCATCGCCTCCGTGCGGCGCACCATGATCCGTGCGTCCGCGTAACGCGCCCCGGCGTCCAAGGCGGCCTGAACCGCCGAATACGCCTCATCGAAGTGGCTCATGCACCGACCCTAGGCGACCGGTACGACAAAACTCAGAGCGCCGGAAACAACTCCGTGAGGTCGATGGTGGCGACCACGGGATCGGTCAGCCTGAGGGATCCGCCGTTCTCGCAGGCGGCCTGCTCCAGGTACCTGTTGCCGTCGAGGCGGTAAAGGCGAAGGGCGCGGGCCTTGGTGTCAACCACGAGGTACCAAGGGATCCCGGCCTCCGCGTAGTAGTGCATCTTGAGCACTTTGTCGGTGGACGCATTGGACGGTGAGGTGATCTCGCAGACGAATCGGACGTCGGAGGCGTCGACGACCAGCTCGTCCAAGTCGATATCGGTCGAGATGACCAGGTCGGGAATGGGAATTCTGGCCGTCCCGACCCGGAGGTTGATGGCCTCGAGGACCTGCAAGCCGGCGGCATCCGCGCCGGGGATCAACGTCGTGGCCAGGAGAAGAGAGATTCGTTGACGGCTAGTCTCATGACAACTCTCCCAGCGACTACTGGTCGGGGTGGCCTCGCAGGAAGGCTAACTCCTCGTCGAGGGTGGCGGCCGGGACGGACTCGAGCCCGGGCAGGTCGGCGCCGACGAGCAGCAGGGGCCGGGAGCGGTCCGACTGCGCCGCCGCCTCGGCCAGGCTGTGGTGGGCATAGACGTCGGCCGCGTCCGAGCGGTCGCCCAGATAGCGCTCGGCGAACGGCGCCGGCAGCCGGTACCAGTCGGTCACCGGATCGCGGGCCACCGCCCGGTGGAAGACGTCCGGACGCCGCAGCACCGCCATCGCCGCCAGCCAGCCGCCGAGGCCGGTTCCGCGCACCGACACCGCGGTCAGGTCGAGGTCGGGATGCTTGCCGACCAGCGCGTGCAGCGCGTCGACCTGGTCGGAGAGGGCCACGTCGCCGAGGCGCCGGTGCACCACCTTCTCGAAGCTGGGCGCCACCCCCGGCGTACCGCGGCTGTCGACACTGACCACCGCGAAGCCGGCGTCGGCCCACCACTGCCGCTCCTGCCAGGCCGCCGGGTCGGTCACGACCTGCTGGTGGCCGGTGCCGTCGCCCAGCGTGACCAGCACCGGGATCTTCCCGCCGCCGACGAAGCCGGCGGGGTACAGGACGGCGGCCGGCAGGCGCCGGTCGGTGACGCGCTCGAGGATCGGGCGGGGGTGGTAGGGGAGCGGCGCCGCGAAGTTGCGCAGGGTGGCGACGCGGGCCTCGCCGCGCCACACGGTGTCGTCGAGGACGAGGACGTCGCCGTTGGCCTCGGCGCGATGCCAGCCGGGGGTCATGCTGATCTTGCGCGCTTCCGCGCCGCCTCCCCCCAATGACGTACGGACGCGGAACACCGACTGCGCCGACGGGTCGCCGTCGGTCCCCTCCACCACGAGGTCGGGCGCGCCGCTCGGGGCGCCGGCCCGGGGCAGCGTGCCGACCACCCGCCGGACGTAGAGGCCGGGCGGGGTGAGCAGGCTGCCGTCGGCGAACAGGCAGCGCGCGTCGAAGCCGTCGTGCGCCAGCTCGCCGCCGACCAGCACCCGCCCGTCGGGCAGGTGCCGCGGCGTGCCGGCCACCGGCTCCACCCAGCGGGCGTCGGCCAGCTCGGCGTGCACCTGCGTCTCCCCGGTCCGCGGGTCGATCGCCAGCACCAGCCCGTGCTGCTGCATCCGGCGCAGGACGGTCATCAGCGGGCCGCCGCCGTCGGCCCAGCGCACGTTCACCACGTACGGATAAGTCTCTCGATCCCAATGCACGTCGACCCAGCCCTCGTCGAGGTCGAGCAGGTGCAGGCTGGTCGCGCCGGCCGTGCGGGTGGCCAGGATCTGGCCGCCGTCGGGCGACCACCACCAGCCGCGTTGCCGGCCGAACTGCACGGCGGCCGGATCGGGCACGCCCCACGAGATCAATCCGCCGTGTTCGCGCCACGCGTTGCCGGGCTCGCCGGCCAGCAGCCGGTCGCCGCTCGGCCCGACGACCCGCAGCGACGCCGAGCCGCCGCCGGACGTCACATACCCGATGAAGCGGCCGGTCGGGTCGGGCCGTGGGTCCTCGGCGGCGCCGTCGGTCGGCACCTCGGCGACATCGCCTCCGACCAGGTCGGCGCGGTAAAGCCGGCCGTCGCGGGCGAACGCCGCCGTGCGGGCGTCGCGGTCCACCGCGTACGCGTCAATATGCCCTTGCGCGACCATGGTCTCCACGCCGGTTGCCACGGTCAGCGTCCAGAGCGCCGCGGCCGGGTCCTCGGGCCCGGCCGAGCGCAGGAAGGCCACCCGGCCGCCGTCGGCCCCGATCGTCACCGCGCGCGGGGCGCCGTAGCTGAAGTGACCGGTGCGACCGGCGAGTCCGGGGTAGTCCACGCCGTCCAGCATCGCTGATCAAGCCCCCCTTCCGCCGTGCAAACCCGCAGCCGGCTCCGCGTAAAGTTGCGCGCGTGACTGACGCCCTGCCCGCGCGCCGCCTCCTGCTCGTGCACGCCCATCCCGACGACGAGGTCACCGGCACCGGCGCCACCATGGCCCACTACGTCGCCGCCGGCGCCCACGTGACGCTCGTGACCTGCACACTCGGCGAGGAGGGCGAGATCCACGTCCCCGAGCTGGCGCAGCTCGAGGCCAAGCAGGCCGACCAGCTCGGCGGTTACCGCCTGACCGAGCTGAGCCGGGCGTGCGCCGCGCTCGGCGTGACCGATCACCGCGTCCTGGGCGGCCCGGGTCACTACCGCGACTCCGGCATGATGGGCCTGCCGACCAACGATCATCCCCGCGCGTTCTGGGGCGCCGACCTCGACGAGGCCGCCGGACTCCTTTTGGAGATCATCAAGGAGATCCGGCCGCAGGTCATGATCACGTACGACGAGAACGGCTTCTACGGTCATCCCGACCACATCCAGGCGCACCGGGTGGCGATGCGCGCGGCCGAGCTGGCCGGTCCCGACGGCCCGCAGAAGATCTACTGGACGGCGATGCCGCTGAGCGTGCTCCGCGAGGGCATGGAGGCGTTCCGCGAGCTCGACGACAACCCGTTCGCCGAGGTGGAAAAGGTGGAGGACCTGCCGTTCGGCCACACCGACGACGAGATCGCGGCCCGGATGGACGGCACCGACCACTACCAGCAGAAGGTCGCGGCGATGCGGGCGCACGCCACCCAGATCCCCGACAACTCCTGGCTGTACGGCATCGCCGGCGACTTCGGCGGCGAGTTCATGGGCGTGGAGTACTTCCTGCTCGCCAAGGGCAGCCGCGGTCCCGGCGAGGGTCCGAACAACTGGGAGAGCGACCTGTTCAGCGGCCTCAAGATAGAGCAGCCGGCGACGGCGTCACGATGATCCAGCCGGAGCCGCCCGCCGCCCCCAGCAAATGGGAGCCCGTCATCCGGGTCAGCGGCCTTCTCGTCGCGATCGTCGCGGCCCTCGTCACCGGCGTGCTCGAGTTGCTGCTCACCACGCTGCGCTGGGGTGACCTGGCCACGATCTGGCGGGGCGATCCGATCGGCTCGGGCAGCGGCCCGGTGCTCGGCGTGTCGATCTTGTTCGCGGTGGTGGCCAACTGGGCGATCGCCTGGTTCGCGGTCTCCACCACCGGCCGCCGCTGGGCGCTCGGCCCGCCCTGGGCGCTCTGGACGCTGATGATGCTGTTCGCGGCCGGTGTGCGCACCCACGAGGGCGACTATCTGCTCGGCGGCGAGGACTGGATAGCGCTCGTGATGATCCTGGCCGGCAGCCTGACCTTCGCCGTCTTCACCTACCGCCAGATCCTCAAGGGCATCCCGCGCCGATAACTCGCAGCGGACTCCCAGCTTTCCCCAAGCGCTCGTGCGCGCGTCATCCGCAAAGATGACCGGCGGGTCGAGCGCCGGAAGTTCACCTGGCGTTACGATCCCGTGCCACAGACAGGGGTTTCCCGGGGGAGGACGCATGAGGCAGCAGCGCTGGTTTCCGCCCGTGGCGCTGGCGGTCGGGTTGTTCGCGATCAACGTGGCGGCCCGCCTGATCATCCGCCTCGGTTTCGACGGCGATGACTCGGCCACGAGCAGCGCCACGCTGATCATGTTCGGTGTGCTGGGCCTGACCCTCGCGGTCTGGACCTTCCTCGCCTGCCAGCGCAAGCGCCCGAGCGACTGGCTGCTGCCCGACCTGGTGTTCGGCGCGGTCGGTGGCATGCTGCTGACCGTCCTCGTCGGACCGTTCATCAGCGGCGGCCAGCCGTTCGCCGGTGGCGCCGGCGACTTCTTCTCGCAGATCTGGCTCTACGCCGGCTTCGCGATCGTGGGCACGCTGCTCGGCTACTGGCTCGCCGTGATGCTCGGCCGCGACTACCGGTCGCGCTCGCTCAAGGCGTTCACCGCGACCCGCGCCGCCAAGCCGCGCAAGGCCGTCCGCCGCTAAGGCCGGGGCGCTTCCCTGGTCAGATAGGTGTGGTGGGTGCTGAAACCCACCCGGCCGTACAGCGTGACCGCCGCCGTGTTGCGCTCCTCCACCTGCAGGTAGGCGCGGGTGCTGCCGCGCTGCGTCGCCCATTGCGCCAGGCCGCCCAGCACCTGCTGGGCGATGCCGCGGCGTCGCGTCGGGGCCGCGGTCTGCAGCAGCGAGATGCCGAGCCATCGGTCCGGGCCCGTGACGGTGCCGCGGGCCACGGCGATCAGGTCACCGTCCGCGTCGTGGACGCGAGCAAAGACCACGTCGCGTACGCCGGTGAGAATGCGCTCCGCGGCCGGTGGCAACGTGCCCTTGTGCTCGGCGACCATGGCGAACCAGTCGTCGCCGGGGGAATCAGCCAGCTCGACCGGAGGCAGATCGCCCCGCGCCGGGATCGCCGCGAGCAGCGCTGGGATCGGAGCGGTCTGCACCAGGGTGAGCGGGCGTGCCGTCCACCCGCGCGCGTCCAATGCCGCGTTGACCGGGGCGGCCAGCGGCATCGGCGCGTTGATCAGCGGCTGCTGCCCGTGTGCTTCGTACCACTCCTCGACCGCGTCGATCGCGGCCTCCAGCGTGCGGTCGGGGTCGCCGGCGGCCAACGCCGAGTTCGCCCGGCCGGTCCAGTTGCCGGCGGCCCGCAGGATCCAGCCGCCCAGCCGGGACTGGATCGGCGCCGGCCACGCGTCGTTGGCCGCCAGCTCGAGAGCGATCACATCGGCCGCTGGTGGGCGGCGTGCGGCCGGGACCCGTTTGGCCCGGTGCACCTCGTGCAGGGGGACCCGCAGAGTGCCCTTCTCGGTGGCGATTGTGAGATCGGTCTCGGTGAGGTCGACCAGCTCTCCGAGAGCATCGGAATACAGTGTTCGCTCCTGCGATACGCCTACAATCCGGCGTACCACCACCCGGTGTCCCACATCCTGCCGACGGAGCACGTGTCACCTCCTCCGGCGGAGATACTAGGCTCTGCATCTGTCGCCGTTCGTTCCGCGGCGTGGCAATGGAGGAGAAAGACCCGTGACCTACATCATCGCTGAGCCGTGCGTCGATGTGCTCGACAAGGCATGCATCGAGGAATGCCCGGTCGACTGCATCTACGAGGGCAACCGGATGCTCTACATCCACCCCGATGAGTGTGTGGACTGCGGGGCGTGTGAGCCGGTGTGCCCGGTCGAGGCGATCTTCTACGAGGATGACGTCCCCGACCAGTGGAAGGACTACACGAACGCGAACTACGAGTTCTTCGAGGACCTCGGTTCGCCCGGCGGCGCCGCCAAGAAGGGCAAGATCGACAAGGACACGCCGTTCGTGGCCGCGCAGCCGCCCCGGGGCGACAACTGAGCGCTCTCGCGTCGGCCCTGCCGGACTTCCCCTGGGACCTGCTGGAGCCGGCGAAGGCCAAGGCCGCCGCGCATCCCGGCGGCATCGTCGACCTGTCGGTCGGCACCCCCGTCGACCCGGTTCCGGCGCTCATCCGCCGTGCTCTCGCCGACGCCTCGGACGCGCCGGGATACCCGCTGACCGCGGGCACCCCGGCGCTCCGGGCGGCGATCGCGAGTTGGATCGCACGGGCCTGCGGCGCCTCGGGTGAGCTCGGCGTGCTGCCCACGATCGGCTCGAAGGAGCTGGTCGCCTGGCTGCCCACGCTGCTCGGCGTACGCCCCGGCGACGTCGTCGCCATCCCGTCGGTGTGCTACCCGACGTACGAGGTGGGCGCCCTGCTCGCCGGCGCGACGGTGGTCCGCAGCGACTCGCTCACCGCGCTCGGCCCCGACCGCCGCATCAAGCTGCTCTGGATCAACTCGCCGTCCAACCCGACCGGCAAGGTGCTCCCCGTCGAGCACCTGCGCAAGGTCGTGTCCTGGGCCCGCGAGCGCGGCGTCACGGTCGTCAGCGACGAGTGCTACCTGGCGCTGGGTTGGGAGACCCGCCCGGTCTCCGTGCTCGACGACCGGGTGACCGAGGGCGACTACACCGGCGTCATCGCCGTGCACTCGCTCTCCAAGCGGTCCAACCTGGCGGGTTATCGCGCCGGCTTCCTCGGCGGCGACCCGGCGCTGATCGCGGGCCTGCTCGAGGTCCGCAAGCACGCCGGCATGATCGTGCCCGCGCCCGTGCAGGCCGCGATGATCGCCGCCCTCGGCGACGAGGAGCACGTCGACCAGCAGCGGGAGCGGTATTCCGCCCGCCGTGACGCGCTGCGCACGGCCCTGGCCAAGGCGGGCTTCGAGATCAGCCACTCCGAGGCCGGCCTCTACCTGTGGGCGACCCGGGGAGAGGACTGCTGGAAGACCGTGGGAGACCTCGCCGAGCGGGGCATCCTCGCAGCGCCCGGCGCTTTCTACGGCCCGGCCGCCGCCCAGCACGTACGCGTCGCGTTGACCGCCACCGATGAACGGGTGGCCGCGGCGGTGGCCCGCCTCACCTGACGCAACGTGATCTGCTCGTAGCAGATGAACTTTCCTGACGTCGACAACCGTCGCTACTCTCGGGGCGTAATCAGACGACGACGCTGCGGGGAGGCGATCGTGGCTGACGGGGTGCGCGTCGAGACCGACGGGCTGACCAAGTTCTCCAACCAGGTCCAGAACGACACCACCGAGACACTGGGGTCGGGGTATTCACGCGCCAGCGTGGACCTGTCCTCCGGGGTCGAGTTCGGGGCGAACAGCGCCAGTGGCGGCGTGCACGCGGCCAAGGAGCGCTACACACAGAGCCTGAAGGCGTCGACCGACAACGTCGTGGCCTACATGGAGGCCGCCCAGGTGCTGGCCGCCGCCGCCGGCAAGGTCGCCGCGGCCCTCGACGCCACCGACGGCCGGGCCGCCCGGCGCGCCTCGGATGTGCGCGGCCTCATGGCCGAGGCGGTGCTCGAGTCCCAGCAGCGCCGGGCCGAGGTCGACGGCCATCCCACGACCCGCCGAGCGGGAGGGGCCGAGCCGATATGAGCGACCCGGTGCTGACCAGCAGCTGGTGCACGAATTGGGGGGCCTACAACACGCCCCGCCTCTGGTCGATGGTGATGAACGAGGACGACGCCCCCGGCCGCCAGCAGGTGAGCGCGTGGCGCACCCTGGCCGGCTCGGTACGCAGCCAGCGCACGGCGCTGCTGACCGCCCGAGCCGAGCTGGTCGCGGCCTGGCCCCCAGAGGAGAACGAGTCGTCGGCCGCCTTCGTGGCCGAACTCGACATCCTGATCGCACGGTTGGATTCGGCCTCGGCGGATGCCGACTCCACTGCTAGCGGTCTCGACAACATCCTCACCGCGATCCAGACGGCAAAAACGACAATCCAGCCGCTCTGGGAGAAATACAAGGACAAGAGCACCGACCTCGTGCCGCACTGGTGGGACAAGGCGGAAGACGAGATCGACGACCAGGCCCGCCAGGCGATGATCAGTGCCGAGCGCGCAGTCGAGGACTCGGTCGCCTTGCTTAAGGTCCCCGACGCCTACAAGCCGTTCGCGGACCGAATCGACGAGCCGGGTTCCGGCGAGGACAACGGGAGTCTGTCACAGACGACCTCAACCTCAAGTTCCAGAGGGATCAGTGCCTCGGTGAGGCACGACCCGGTCCCGCCCCTACCCGGGCAGAATCCCACGATTCCTGACGGCGGCGGTCAAGCGAGCAGTGACATTGGTGGATCGGGCGGCGTCGGTGGTGTTGGCGGCGGTGCCGCCGGCGCCGGCACGGTAGTCGGTGGTGGTGGACCCGACTTAGCCGGTGTGATTACCCCTCCCGGCGGCACACCGATCGTGCCGGGTGGCGATGCGACAGGCATTCCGGGCGGCGGTGGCGTCGGCACGCCTTTGCCGCCGGTCGGCGGCGTTGGTGGTGGCGGTGCCGTCGGCCCGGCAGTGCCCGGCTTGCTCCCCACCGGCGGAGGCGTCCCGATCGGGCAGACGGGCCGCGCCCCTCGCGGTAGTAGCGGACGGTTGACCCGGCCAGCCAAATCGGGCGGTGTCATCGGTGAGCCGCCGGCGGGAGGTGCCGGTCGCTCAGGTGCCGGCCCGATCGGCGCAGCCGGCGGGATCGGCGCAGTCGGCGGCCGTGGCGGTGCCGGGAGCCGGGCAGGCCGGACGGGCCGCGTCGGAGCTGGCGGCAGCAGCCTGGAGGAGCCCGGCCGCGGTGTCCGCGGCGGCGTAGGCATATCGTCCGAAGGCTTGGGCGGTGTCAGAGGCGGCCGGGGTAGCGCGGCCGGTAGAGGCGCGAATCGCCAGCCGCGCCCGTCGTGGCTTCCTGACGACCCGGTCGGCCCGAACCGCAACACCGGTGTCGTGGCAGGCGCCCCGGGTCGTGCGGGTCGACACCGTTCCGGTGAGGACGACGGCTACGGCTTCGACCCTGACAATCCGTGGGAGGTGGCGGAGGGCGTCGACCCGGTGATCGCCCCGTCTACCGATAACCCGCGGCACGACCCTGGTCCCAACGTGATCGGCTGGCGCTAGTGACCCGTTTTCTCCGCAACGGCGGTGCCGCCGTTGGCGCTGCCCTCCTCACTGTCCTGCTTACCAGCGCTCCCGCGCGCGCAGACGCCATGCGGGATAGCCAGTGGTACTTCGCCCCCATGCGGCTGGCCGAGGCTCAGAAGCTGGGTAAGGGCGGCGAGGGCGTGACCGTCGCTGTGGTCGACTCCGGCGTCGACGGCACTCACCAAGATCTGCGTGGCGCGATGATCTCCGGCCGCAACATCGCCCGCGACGTTGAGGACGACAATCTCGACAGTGGCCCGCACGGCACCGGCATGGCCGTGCTGATCGCCGGCCGAGGCCACGGCGACGGCGACGGCTTGCTCGGTGTGGCACCCCGTAGCAAGGTCATGTCGGTGACACCGACCCAGGACCAGCCTCTGATCGCCGAGGGCATCCGCTGGGCCGTCGAGCACGGCGCCAAGGTGATCAACATGTCGTTCGCGCAGTACGAGGCCGGCGACGCGATGCGGGAGGCGATCGAGGAGGCCGTGGCCGCCGACGTGGTCCTTGTCGCCGGGTCGGGTAACGACCACAAGCAGGTCGCGTTCCCGGCCGCTCTGCCGGGTGTGATCGCTGTTGGCTCCGTGGATCGGAAGAACAAGGCGGCGTCGTTCTCCAACTACGGCGACCAACTCGACATCGTCGCCTACGGGACCGCGATGACTGTGGCCCGGCCGCATGACCGCTACGAGGTCGTGCACGGCACCAGTGACTCGACCGCTCTGGTCTCCGGCATCGCAGCCCTGATGCGGGCCCGCTATCCCGAGATGTCCGCCGCCGAGGTCGCGGACCGTCTGACGAGCACGGCGATCGACCGCGGGGCCAAAGGGCGAGACGACTATTACGGGTACGGGCAAGTGGATGCGGTCGCAGCGTTGACCGCGCCGCGCGGCGCAACCGCAACCGTCTCACGGGCGCCTGCGCTCGACGACAATCCGGTTGCCTATGTGCCGGTCGAAAAGAGCAAAGGGCTTCCTCCGTTGCTTTTCGTGGCGATTGGTGTGCTTCTGCTGGTGGTCTGCGGTGCCCTGTTCATGATCGTGCGGGCTCGTCGAAATAGCTGATCAATAGCGCGATTGGCACGAACGCACGCATTCGGGGGGTCGAATGCGTGTCCCCCTGTGCGTTACTCTCGGTGCGCTCAGATCTGGGGGGATCTACGTTGTTTCCATCCGTTCAAGCGGAACGGGACGACGACGCGCGCGTGGGGGACGCACGCCGGTTCGTGACCGAAGTAGAGAATATGGCGATTCGTGCGCGTGCCGGTGGTGCGCCGCCTCGGCTTGATCGGATCGGGGGGCCGGACCGCACCGGGTCGGCGTTTGCCGTGGTCGACGCGTTGGGGCGGTTCGTCGACATCGGACTGCGCCCGTCCTGGTGGTCGGCGCTGGGGCCTGAGGGGGTTGCGGCGGGGCTGCTCGAGGCGCTCGCTAGCGCGCGGATGAAGGCCGCGCTCGTTCCGATGATTCTGCGGCGTAGCGGTTACGCTCCGTTACCCGTACGGGAGCCTGCCCATGCGCGACCGGAAGGGGAGAGTGACCTTCGCGCCCAGATCGCCGACGCCGACCGCCTGATCGACGACGGCGGTAAGGGTGAGCGCGAGACGACCCGGATCATCGACGGGCCTCGCGGCCTCTTCCGCCTGCACGTGCGCGGCGGCCGGGTCGAGCGGGCCGAGCTCCTCGCCCGGCCGGTCCCCGGCGACACCGACCGCCTGCTGGCCGACGCTCGCGAGGCGCTCGCCAAAGTGGGTAGGCAGTAAGAATGACCAGCATGCAGCCGACGATTGTGGTGCGTGGCGAGGCCCTTCGCGAGGTCCCGCCCGAGATTGCCGTCTTCAACGTCTCCGTGACCGCCCGCGGCAAGAACAAGGACGCCGTGCTGGCCCGCCTCACCGAGCAGTCCGCGGTCCTCCGCGCCGAGCTTGACGCGTACGGCGAGGCGATCGAGCGCCGCGAGACCGGCGGCGTGCAGGTGTACCCGGATCTCAAGAAAGGCGCGTTCACCGGCAACCTCGACACGACGGTGACCGTGGCCGACTTCGGCGCCCTCGGCGAGATGCTGCCGCGCCTGGCCGGCATGGAGCTGGTCTCGATCTTCGGGCCGTGGTGGCAGCTGCGGCGCGGCAGCAAGGCCGGCGCCGACGTCCGCGCCGCCGCGATCACCGCCGCCCTCGACCGGGCCCGGGAGTACGCCGCGGCGGTCGGCGCCCAGATCGACAAGCTGGTGGAGATCTCGGACGAGATCGCCGGCGGCGGCGGGATCATGCCGATCGCCGCCCGCGGCATGGCCTTCGACGCCCAGCGCGAGGCGGCCCCGGCCCTGGAGCTCGATCCGCAGCGGCAGACGGTCCAGGCCTCGGTGCTCGTCCGGGTCACGATCACCGAACCAGATCTTTCCCGAGAAACGAGGATAAACCGGGAATGATCGGTAAGACTCGGCATCATGCCCAAGGGTCGCCGAGACGCCCTGCTGAGGGTGGCGAACGTCAACCCGGACAGCGTGATGACCCACACCGACCGGGTGCTCTACTCCGCGATCGGTGTCTTCATCCTGCTGTACTTCGTGTACGCCACGGTCGGCGGCGCGGCCTTCATCGACGCCAGCTCCAACTACCAGCAGCCGTGGTACCGCTGGCTGGTCGGCCCGCTGGTCGCCGCGGGCGTGGTGGCCTTCGACCGCGCCGTCGTGGGCCGGGTCTCGATCAGCTACGACAAGCTGGAGTCCACCGACCCGCGCGAGTTCCTGCGTAAGCCCACTTTCGGCCTGTACGCCGGACGCCTCGGCCTGGCGGTCCTCTTCGCGGTGATCATCACCGAGCCGCTGATGCTCGCCCGCTACCAGGGCGAGATCGACGCCCGGCTCAACGAGGTGCACAACCAGCAGCTCAGCCGGATCGACACGAGCGGCGCGATCGGCACCTGGACGGCCCGGCTCGACCGGCTCAAGCGGGAGTCCGCGGCCGACGACGCGATGGTGCGCGGCCTCACCGACCGGGCCGCCCAGAAGCGGCAGGACGCGCGCCTTCTCTATCAGCAGGCGGTCAACGACGCGGCCGGCGAGGGCGTGACACGTTCGACCGGCTGCCCGAGCGGGGGTTACTGCGACCAGCTCGTGCGCCGCTCCCGCGGGCTCGACGCCGAGGCCGCCCAGCTCGACCGGCAGGCCGGTGATCTGCTCGCCACGCAGCGGGCCGCCCGCGATGCCCGGGGCACCGAGCAGGCCCAGCTCACCCGGCAGATCGGCGAGCAGCGGCTGGCGAACAGCCGGGCGGTGAAGGACGACTCCGGCTTCGGGGCGCGCACCGCCGCCATGTGGCACCTGGTGACCGGCGACTTCTGGGGCGTCGGCGTCTTCTACCTGGGCATCACGCTGCTGCTGGTCTCGCTGGACTGCGCGGCGGTCGGCCTCAAGTTCGTCTCCCGCGGCAACGCCTACGAGCGCAACGAGGCCCGCATCGCCCGGCGCCGCGAGCACGAGGCGGCGCTGCTGCACGAGCGCGAGATCCACGACGCGCGCAGCTACGGCGCGGCGATGGCCAAGGTGGTGTCCGACGGCATCGAGGCCGCGGTCAACGACGAGCGGGTGGCCCAGGAATCGGCCGAGCGGGCCAGCGCGGTGCTGCGCAACTCGGTGGTCGTGCCCGAAGAGGTGCGCAAGCTGACCCACCACGGCCGGCACCACCGCCCGCTGCGAGGCGAGCTGGTGACCGGCGGCCGCCACCGCCGCCCACCGGTGGTCTTCACCGGAGACGAGATCAGGGCACTGCCGTCAAAAAACGAGGACTAGCTGCGACCGTACGCCTGAATGGGCACCGTGAAGACGGCGCCGTGACAGACGGCGGGGGAGTCCGCCGGCATCGACAACGCACCGGGGATGGTGAAGGCGCCGATCGTGTTCCGCGGCACCTCCCAGGACACGGCGAAGTGATCCCTGGTCAGCCGCACACCGGGGTCCGTGCACCCGCGTTCGCGGTGCTCCGCGTCCGACAGGACCTTGCCGACGCCCGGGGAGACCGAGGTGATCTTGATGGGGACGTCGTCGTCGTTGGTCACCGTCACGGTGAGGTTGCCGGTCTGCCCCGCCAGTAACGGACGGTTGAGGTCGGAGCGAGCACGCAGCGCGAGCTCCACGGTGGCCGCGGCGCCCCAGTGACCGGTCTCCGAGCCGGTGATCCGCCAGTACAGCCAGGCCGCGCCGGCGTTCACCACCACCGCGGCCGCCGCCGCCACCGCGAGGATCGTCCGGGTGCGGCCGTCCAGCCGGCGCCGGCGCTGGTCACCGGGCTGGCGGACCTCCCACGTCGGCTCCTCGTGATCGGACGGTCGCAGCTCGATGTGACCGGTCCGCTCGCCGCCGGACGCGGCGCGCCGCCGGCTCAGCGCGTCGAGCCGGATCACGAGAATGCCTGCTTTCGCATGAGGCGAGTTCCTCCTCAGGGACCCGATAGAACTGCCTGTTCAACGGTCCCCGAAGAGCCAAGGTCATGTGATCGGTTTTTGGTCCGCCGTTGCACGCGGATATATCGCACAGGTGGGCCTGTCCGGCTTAACCCCAACGGGGGACGGCAGATCGCAGCGGCAGCGGCGAATCCCGAATGGTCAGACCGGGCGCGCGGGCCGCGGGAAGGACAACGCGCGACGCGGCGCGGCCCGGGCGGAAGGTGCACCCGGTCGGCCTAATCCGTACGCGCCTAAGGAATTGACCGAATCGCCGCGATTGCCTCGATCTCGACCCGGAAGGCGGGGTGGACCAGCCCGCTGACCTGCACGAGCGAGCTCGCCGGCGGCCGCTGCGTGTCCACGAACTCGTCCCGCACCTCGCGGAACGCCGCCAGGTCGGACATGTTGGTGAGGAAGACGGTCAGCTTTACCACGTCGCCCATCGTGGACCCGACCGCTTCGAGCGCGACCTCGATGTTCCGGAACACCTGGCGCGTCTGCTCGGCCGCGTCGTCGTACCCGACGAGCCGCCCCTCGGCGTCGAGCGGCACCTGCCCGGAGATCATCAGCATCGGCCCGGCGAACGAGACGGCATGGCTGTATCCGTTGGCCGGCGGCGACCCCTCGGGCCGGATGTGGTGCTGCATGCGGGGCACCCTACCGCTACGTTGAGGCCCGTGACGCGGGTGTTCGGCGAAGTGGCATCGATGTATGACGACGCCCGGCCGGGCTATCCCGACGACGTACGCGAATCGATCCTCGATCGTCTCGGCGGCCCGCCCGCCGAGGTCGTGGAGCTCGGCGCCGGCACCGGCAAGGCCACCGGCCTGCTGCTGGGCCTCGGCGCGCCGCTCACCGCGATCGAGCCCGACCCGCGGATGGCGGCCGTTCTCCGGGCCAACTTCCCGGGCGCGCGGGTGGAGAACACGACCTTCGAGGAGTGGGCCGCCCCGCCCGGCGGCGTCGGCCTGATCGCGTGCGCGACCGCCTGGCACTGGATGGACCCGGCGACCCGCCACCAGCGCGCCCGCGACGCCCTGCGGCCGGGCGGAGTCTTGGCGATCTTCTATCACCGGTACAACTACGCGGTCCCCGCCCAGTCGGCCGCGATCGACGAGCTCCTGATGCGGATCGACCCGAGCGTGCCCGAGAAGGACGAGCACTGGGCGCTCGACGACGCGGTCACCTCCGGCGTCTGGCGGGACGTCGCCGAGCACCGCTTCCACGACCACCCGGTCTTCGGCAAGGCGCAATACCTGGCGCTGATGCAGACCTTCTCGCCGTTCCGCCGCCACGCCCCCGAGATCCGGAAGGAGATCCTCGACGGCCTGAGCGCCATCCTCGACGACTTCGGCGGCTCGGTGGCCCTCGACCTCCGCACCTCCCTGGTACTCGCGACGCTGTAAGCCCGCGGCGGGCCTACGATGAGGCCCGTGGACCGCGAAGACAAGCTCGCCGGCCGCGAACGTCGCGCCGAGGATCGGGAGAAGCTCCTGGGCGAACGCGAGCTGTCCGCCGACGACCGGGACGCGACGGCCGACCAGCGGGACGTCGACCTGGAGCAGCGGTGCAGCGAGGCCGACATCCGCGACATCCGGGCGGGCGATCGCGAGCGGATCGTCGAGCTGCGTCATCGCGCGGCCGATGCCCGGGATCGGCGAGTCGCCGTCCGGGAGGTCGCGGCCGCGGAACGTGACGCGGTCGCCGACGAGCGGGACCGTCTCGCCGACCTGCGTGACTCGGCGGCCGACCGGCGGGACCGCACCGCCGATCAGCGTGAGATCGATCTGGAGCTGCGCGGCTGGGAAGAGCCGAGCTCCTAGAGACGGGCCGCCCGCCTAGAGGCGGGCCAGGGACGAGGCCACCATCGTGGCCCGCGCGATCTCGCCCGGCGACCGGCCGGCCCGCGCCTCCACCCGGCCGTCCGGCGCCCAGATGCCCGACCGCCCGGCCGTCTCGGCGTACCCGCCGCCGGTCGGCCCGGCGAACGAGGACACCGCCACCCACACGCCGTACTCCTGGTTGACCCGCCGCGCCCGCTCGGCGGCGACGGCCTCCCCGGCCGGCGGGTCGACGACGCCGGCCACGTACGCGTCGATGCCCAGCGCCGCCGTCTCGGCCACGTGCTCGGCGATCCCCGTGTCGCGGCAGATCGCCAGGCCCAGCCGCCAGCCGTCCACCTCGAGCACCTCCGGCGAGGGGCCGGGCAGGAACCGCTCCTCGCTCGAGTGCGGATGCTGCTTGCGGTAGGCCACCCGGGCGCCGTCGCCGTCGATCGCCAGCATCCCGATGTACGGCCCCTCGACCGGCGCGCCCACCAGCGCCACCGTGTCGGTCGCCGCGCACGCCTCGACCAGCGGCGCGAGCCGCGGATCGTCGGGCGCGACCGTCGGCGCCTCCAGCTCATAGCCGGTCAGCGACATCTCGGGGAAGACCACGACCCGGGCCGAGGCCGCGCGCACCGAGGCGGCGTGCCGGGTGGCGTTGGTGGCGACGTCGAGGGCGGTTACTCGGGGCTGACAGACGGCGATGATCAGGGAGCGCATGGGCCGATCATTCCTTCGGGGGGTAGGGGCGGACCGCTTGGACGAGGAAGCGATGGGCGGTCACGACGAGCCCGCCGTGCAACCGGATGAACGAGTCGACGCGGCCGAGCGCGTCCGCGTACTTCTCGGGGCTGAAATCGCGGATCTGCCACGGCAGGTCGCGCAGCCGGCGCACGACCGACTCGACGTCGTCGAAGTGGAGCGTGGGGTGCTCCTCGCGCACGTCGGTCACCTCGAGGCCGGCCGCCTCGAGCCGGGCGGCCGCGATCTCGGCGTTCCACGTCCGCGGGTAGGGCGCGGGCGCGCCGAGCGCGGTGTTGAGCTCGGCGAGATCGTCGCTGCCGACCTGCTGGCTGAGCAGCGACCCCCCAGGGCGCAGCAGCCGGTAGATGTCGGCGGCGGGCAGCCGGCCGTGCCGGCTGAGCACCACGTCGAACTCGTCCTCGCCGCCCGGCAACTCGGTGAGCACCGGCACGCCGAAGGGGCCGAGCCGGTCGCGGGCGACGGGGGTGTTGCGGGCCCAGCTCTCGACGGCGACGGTGTGCGACGGCAGCGGGGCGAGCTCGGCGAGGAGCTCGCCGCTGCCGGTGTCGAGGTCGAGCAGGGAGCCGGTGTGGCGGAGCAGGGCGCGGGCGAGGTCCGGGTACGACCACGACGGCTCCCCGGGACGGCCGTCCAGCCAGGCGAATTCGAGGCCGGTGGCACGCTCGCCGAGGGCGGTCATGGCCGAGTCGACCGGCTCGCCGTACTGCTGCCCGCTGCGCACATGCCGACGTTAGCCACGGCACCTAGGTGTCGGCCTCGGTTGTGACGCGACTCAAGCTCGAAACATGGTTACGGTATGACAACGGCCAGGTGAGCGAGGATGCCCGGCCATCCGTTGCCCATCCCCTCGAGCGCCTGCGAGCCCGGCGCGAAGCCGTCGTGCACCAGGAAGAGCCGGGTGCCGGCGCCCTCCGGCTCGAGCCGCCAGGTGATCGTCGTGTTCAGCACGCCCTCGGCGAAGGTGTAGCTGAGCAGCCGCTCGGGCTCGACCTCGAGCACCTCGCAGGACTGCCGGCCCCACTCGCCCATGTCCATGGTGAAGCGGTGCCCGACGATCGGCTTGATGTCGCCGGGCGCCCACCAGGAGGCGAGCAGGTCGGGCTCGGTGAGCGCCCGCCACACCGCGGCCGGCGGACGGGCGATGAACTGATCGCACTCGATCTTGGTAGAAGCGAAGCTCACGGAGTATCTCCCTCGACGAGGTCGCGCAGCGCGGTGAGGCGCTGCCGCCAGTAGCGCTCGAACGGATGCAGCCAGTCCTGCACGTCGGCCAGCGGCTCGGCGGCCAGGTGGTAGTACCGGTGGCGGCCGCGAGGCTCCTCGGTGACGAGCCGCGCCTGGCGTAGGACGGCCAGATGCTCGGAGATCGAGGGCCGGCTCAGCGAGAAGCGCGCGGCGAGCTCACCCGCGGGGAGCGGCCCGCCGCGCAGGGCCTCGAGCAGTTGACGGCGCACCGGGTTGGCCAGCGCGCCGAAGACGTCCATCTCCGGCATGCCGTCGATAATGCGTCGGAAATCTCCGACACGTCAAGGGCGAACCGGCATCAGGATCGAGAAGCGGGACTCGCCGGGCACGCGCATCGCGAGCGGGTGGATCGGGCCGTCGAGCTCCAGCACGAGCTGCCCGGCCGCGCCCGCGTCCAGCGCCTCCAGCAGGAACTCCCGGTTCACCGCCACGTGCTCCTCCGACCACTCGCTCTCGGTGGCGAGCCGCACGCTTCCATCAAGATCAAGACCAAGGATCACGATCTCGTACGGCGTACCGTCGTGTTCCCGCGGCGTCCCCGGGGCGGCCGCCACCAGTTCGCGAAGGGCCGCGGTGTCGACCGTGGCCCGGACGGTCGGCTCGCGTCCGTGATCCATCAGGCGTCGATAGTCGGGGAAGTCGACCGGCAACGGCTTGCACCCGATCACCGTTCCGCCGGCCTCGGCTCGCACGTCCTGAGCCAGGTCGAGAGTGACGACCCCGTCGAGCGCCAGCAGCTCCTCGACGAACTCCAGCGGCAGCGACAACCGGGCCGGCGGCCCCTCGACGACGGCGGCCACGTCGGCCAGCGCCATCCGGTACCGATCGGTCGCCACCAGCGTGAGCAGGCCGTCGCCGGTCTCGAACAGCACGCCGGGCAGCAGCCCGGCCGGGTCGGCGGCGGCGAAGCGCACCGCGTCGAGGCTCGCGGCGAGAGCAGCGGCGGGCAGCGTGATCCGGGTCATGAGACTTTCCTCCAGGTCGAGCAGGGCGTGGATGCGGAGGAGCTCACGCTTGGCGTCGGCCAGACCGTCCTCGAGTCGTCGGCGATGGCGGTCGAGCCGGTCGCGCACCAGGCCGGGGTCGCCCAGCTCACGGACGGCCGCCGCGATCTCGGCGACCGGCAGGCCGACCCGGCGCAGCCCGGCGATCAGCCGCGCGGCGCGCACCTGCTCGTCGGAATATCGCCGGTAGCCGTTGGCCGGATCCACCTCGGCCGGGACCAGCACGCCCTGGTTGTCGTAGAACCGCAGCGCGCTGACCGCCAGGCCACTGGCCCGGGCCACCTCGCCGATGCCGCGCATTTCTCCTCGCACCCCACTGACCCTGGTGTCTCCACTTGCTGGAGAGTCAAGAGCCGGAACCTAACTCGTCACAAGATTTACTGCCACACCCAGCATGACCAGGGCGATCAGGCCGTCGAGGACGCGCCAGGCGGCGGGCCGGGCCAGCAGCGGGCCGAGCTTGTGCGCGCCGGCGCCGAGCGCGGTGAACCAGACCAGGCTGGCCGCCGCCGCTCCGATGCCGAACAGCCAGCGGTGCGGGTGCTGCTGGGCGATCGAGCCGAGCAGCAGCACGGTGTCGAGGTAGACGTGCGGGTTCAGGTAGGTGAGGGCCAGGCAGGTGAGCAGGGTCGCGCCGAGCGTCGCGGGCGCGCGCTCGGCGGGGTTCAGCTTCGAGGGGCGCATCGCGCGCCGGGCCGCCATGATCGCGTACGCCACCAGGAAGGCCGCCCCGATCCAGCGGATCGCCGTCACCGCGTCGGGACGGGCCGAGACCACCGCGCCCAGGCCGCCGATCCCGGCCAGGATCAACGCCAGGTCGGAGACCGCGCAGACCGCGACGACCGCGAGCACGTGCTCCCGGCGCAGCCCCTGGCGCAGGACGAAGGCGTTCTGCGCCCCGATGGCGACGATCAGGACGGCGGACGCGGCGAAACCGGCGAGCACGGAGGTGAGCACATCATCGAAGCTAAGCGGTGCTCAACCCGTACTCAAACTAAAGATTTTGACGTTGGTTTAGATTCTCTTACGTGGACATGGTGCAGTTGGCGACGTTCCAGGCGGTCGTGGACACCGGAAGCTTCGAGGCGGCGGCGCGGCAGCTGCACGTGACGCCCTCGGCGGTGAGCCAGCGGATCAAGGCGCTGGAGAGCGCGGTCGGGCAGGTGCTGGTGCGCCGGGCGAAACCGTGCGTGGCCACCCCCGCCGGCGAGGCCCTGGTCCGCTTCGCCGGGCAGGTCGAGCTGCTGGAGCGCGAGGCCCTCGCCCAGGCCCGCGACGGCACCCGCGTGTCGATCGTGGTGAACGCGGACTCGCTGGACACGTGGTTCCTGCCGGCGCTGGCGGCCGTGCCCGGGCCCACTTACGAGCTGCACACCGACGACCAGGACTACACGGCCGACCTGCTGCGCTCGGGGACGGCGATGGCCGCGGTGACCGCCGAGCACGTGGCGGTCCAGGGCTGCCGGCTGGAGCGGCTCGGGTCGATGCGCTACCTGCCGGTCGGCCGCGGCGACCTGGACTCGCCGATGATCGTCTACAACCGCAAGGACCGGCTGCAGCACCGATTTCTGGCCTCGCTGCGGCGCCGGACCGAGCCGCCGATCCACTACGTGCCGGCCGCGGCCGCCTTCGTCGAGGCGATCCGGCTGGGCTTGGGCTGGGGGATGGTGCCCTCGCAAACGGCGCTGCCGGGCATCGCCGCCGGGCATTACCGCCAGCTGATTCCGGACAAATACCTCGACGTGCCGCTGTACTGGCAGTACTGGAAGATCGAGTCGACGGTGCTGAAGGACATCACGGCGGCGGTCAAAGCGGCCGCCGCCGCGAATCTCACCTAGTCGTTGGCGTGCAGGGCCGAGTTCAGCTCGATGCCCGTGCCGGTGCGCGGGCGCGCCTCGAGCGTGCCGGTCACCGAGTTCTGCCAGTACAGCAAGTTGTCCTGCCCGCTGAGCTCGCGGGCCTTGACCACGCGGCCGTCCGGCAGGGTGAGCTTCGACCCGGCGGTGATGTAGACGCCGGCCGCGACCACGCAGTCGTCGCCGAGCGAGATGCCGATGCCCGAGTTGGCCCCGATCAGGCTGCGCTCGCCGACGCTGACCCGGTCTTTTCCGCCACCGGAGAGCGTGCCCATGATGGACGAGCCGCCGCCGATGTCCGAGCCGTCGCCCACCACGACACCCTGCGTGATGCGGCCCTCGACCATCGAGACGCCCAGCGTGCCGGCGTTGAAGTTGACGAAGCCCTCGTGCATGACCGTCGTGCCGGTGGCCAGGTGGGCGCCGAGGCGCACCCGGTCGGCGTCGGCGATCCGCACTCCCGCGGGGGTGACGTAGTCGGTCATCCGCGGGAACTTGTCGAGGCCATAGACCTGCAGGTGACGGCCGGCGGCCCGCTCCACCAGGCGAAGCTCGTCGACCTGGTCGGGCAGGCAGGGGCCGGCCGAGGTCCAGGCGACGTTGGCCAGCGCGCCGAAGATGCCGTCGAGGTTGAGGGTGTTGGGTCGCGCCAGGCGGTGGGAGAGCAGGTGGAGCCGCAGGTACGCGTCGGAGGCGTCCTTGATCGGGTCAGCCAGCGACTCGATGACGACGCTCACCTCGACCACCGACAGCCCGGACAGCACGCGCGGACCGGTCAGCCCGGCCGGCAGCACCGGGGGCTCGGCCGGCGCGTCGCCGAGCCCGAGGAAGCCGGTCGGATACCAGGTGTCGAGGACCTGTCCGTCGGCTGTGACGGTGGCGAGGCCGATGCCCCAGGCAGCGGAGGTCAAGAGCGCGGTTTCCACGGCTCGACCCTACTAAACGTGATGAGGATCTTAAGTCCGAGGGTGATTCACCCTAGGCCGGTATGGTGCGGCTTATGGCCAACCCGCTTACCCCGGACGTGCTGGTCGACCCCGTCGTGCTGACCCGCGCTCTGGTCGACATCGAGTCCGTCTCCCGCAACGAGAAGGTGATCGCCGACTGTGTCGAGGAGGTCCTGCGGAAGGCGCCGCATCTGAGTGTGGACCGGCTCGGCAACACGGTGATGGCCCGCACGGATCTGGGACGGGAACAGCGGGTGGTGCTGGCCGGTCACCTCGACACGGTGCCGATCAACAACAACTTCCCCTCGACAGTCGTCGATGACCTCATCTACGGCTGCGGAACGTCCGACATGAAGTCCGGCACCGCGCTCGCCCTGCACCTGGCGGCGACGCTGCCCGACCCGGGCTACGACATCACCTACCTCTTCTATGAGGCGGAGGAGATCGAGTCGCAGTACAACGGGCTCGCGCTGGTCGCCGAGGCGCACCCCGAGTGGCTGCTCGCCGACTTCGCGGTGCTGCTCGAGCCGACGTACGGCGTCGTGGAGGCCGGCTGTCAGGGCACGTTGCGCGCGCTGGTGCGCACCCATGGCCGGCGGGCGCACACCGCCCGCGCCTGGCGCGGGGTCAACGCGATCCACGCGGCCGGCGAGGTGCTGCGGCGACTTCAGGATTATCGTCCCCGCACGGTCACGATCGACGGGTGTACGTATCGGGAAGGGCTCAACGCCGTACGCATCGCCGGTGGTGTCGCCGGCAACGTGGTGCCGGACGAGTGCGTGGTCGAGGTCAACATGCGCTTCGCCCCCGACCGCACCGAGAAGCAGGCGCTGGAGCACGTGCACGAGGTGTTCGAGGGCTTCGAGATCGAGCTCACCGACTCGGCGCCGGGCGCGCTGCCCGGGCTCACCGCGGCGCCGGCCCGCGAGTTCCTGGCCGCGGTCGGCTCGGAGCCGGCGGCCAAGCTGGGCTGGACCGACGTGGCGCGCTTCGCGGCGCTGGGCATCCCGGCGCTCAACTACGGTCCCGGCGATCCCCTGCTCGCCCACGCCCCGGACGAGCACGTCGAGATCGGCAAGATCAGGGACGGTGCGGCGACGCTGCATCGCTGGCTGGCGGCGCCTTCTTTCTAGCCTTGCAAAGCGTGGACCGGGAACCGGCCGATCGCGCGTAGCGCCTGCGGCGGGATCTCCACCGTCTGTTCGGGGTCGCTCGGTGGCCTGGGGGTCTCGGCGCGGGCGATCCGCCGCTCCTCGACCACCAGCCGGATGCGCCGCTGCATGCGGCGCTGTGCCTTCAAACGCTCGTACCTGTTCGTCACGGTGGCTCCCTAAGCCAGGAGCCCGGCCGGGGCCGGGCGCCGTGCTGCCGTGGATTCGTAACTGTACAGACGCTTCAGAGCTACCGTCCGTTGCTTCAACCTGCCAAAAAGGTTCGCCGGTCGCAATCCTCTTACCGAAACCCAACCGGTTATTCACCGGCTACTGACCGTCCGCACTACCTTTGTGGCATGACGGACAGCACCAACGGGCGACGGCGCACGGAGCCGGAGCGTCATCGCGGAGCGGTCACGCTGCGCCGCGAATCCCTCCCCACGAGCACCGCCGACGAGAAACTGCTCGACTCGAGCAACCGGCGGGAGTGGAAGACCAAGGACGCCTGGCGATCGCTGCGCATCCTGTCCGAGTTCGTCGAGGGCTTCGACACGCTCGCCGACCTGCCACCCGCCGTGAGCGTCTTCGGCTCGGCGCGCAGCAAGCCCGACAGCGTCGAGTGCGAGATGGCCGCCGACCTCGGCGCCGCGCTGGCCGAGGCCGGCTACGCGGTGATCACCGGGGGCGGGCCGGGCGTGATGGAGGCGGCCAACCGCGGCGCCACCGAGGCCGGCGGCATGTCCGTCGGGCTCGGCATCGAGCTCCCGTTCGAGCAGGGCCTCAACGACTGGGTCGACGTCGGCATCGACTTCCGCTACTTCTTCGTCCGCAAGACCATGTTCGTCAAGTACGCGCAGGCCTTCGTGGTGCTGCCCGGCGGGTTCGGCACGCTCGACGAGCTGTTTGAGGCGATCACGCTGGTGCAGACGAAGAAGGTCACCCGCTTCCCGGTGATCCTGATGGGCGCGGACTACTGGTCGGGCCTGCTCGACTGGATCAAGCAGACGCTGCTCAAGGACGGCAAGGTGAGCGAGTCCGACCTCGATCTCATCCAGGTCACCGACGACGTGGAAGAGGCCGTGCAGATCATCGTGGACGCCGACGCGGCCCTCGCCGCCACCGACGGGAAGCGGTGACGTGGCGGCCATCTGCGTCTTCTGCGCCTCCTCCAGCACCCTCGAACAGAAGTGGCTCGACCTCGCCACCCACACGGGCGCCGAGCTCGCCGCCCGTGGCCACACGCTCGTCTCCGGCGGCGGCTGCGTCGGCATGATGGGGGCGGTGGCCGCCGGCGCCCGCGCCGGCGGGGCGCACACCCTCGGCGTCATCCCGCAGTCCCTGGTGGACCTCGAGGTCGCCGACCTCAACTCGGACGAGCTGATCGTCACCGACGACATGGGCGCCCGGAAGAACATCATGATCGAGCGATCGGACGCGTTCATCACGCTGCCCGGCGGCCTCGGCACCCTCGACGAGCTCTTCGAGGTGTGGACGACCGCGACGCTCGACCTGCACGCCAAGCCGATCGTGCTGCTCGACCCGGAAGGCTTCTACGACGGGCTGCTGGCCTGGCTCGACCGGCTCGCCGGCACGGCCTTCGTGCGCCCGGCGGCGCTGGCCCGGGTCTCGGTGGCCAAGTCGATCGGCGAGGCCCTCGACCAGATCGAGTCCGCGTCCTGAGGTTCCTGAAGGTGCCACGCCGGGATGAGTGTCACCACACCCATCCCGGCGTGGCCTCGGCCCCGGTAAGCCCGCGGGGTGAAGCCGGGGGCGCGCCAGCAGCACGCTCTCACCGGACGCGCTCGGTGCGCTCGCGCCGGATTCACCCGACGGGGTCGCAACTCGCCGGGGCACGTTTGGTGTCGTTCGGCTGCTCAATCGGTCTAAATCGACCCTGGCCCCCGTTCGGGTGACCGTCAAGACATGTCGATCGGTAATCGCCTGATTACTCGCGCGACTCGATATGGGACACTGCGTCTCATGCCGCCGCAACGGGCGACCCTTCTTCAGGTCGCACAGCGGGCCGGCGTGTCCCGCAGCACGGCTTCCTTCGTCCTGGCCGGACGCCACCAGGACATGAGGATCTCCGAAGACGCGCGCCTTCGGGTCCTCCGGGCGGCCCAGGAGCTGGACTACCGGCCCAACCTGATGGCGCGCAGCCTGCGGACGAAGGTCACCAGGACGATCGCGCTGGTCTCCGACACGATCGCGTCCGACCCGTACGCGGGCCGCGCCATCCACGGGAGCCTGGCCGCCGCCGTCGCCCGGGGGAACCTGCTGTTCATCGGCGAGACCGAGGGCGACCCGGTCGTCGAGGAGAAGCTGATCGCCGACTTCCTCGACCGCCAGGTCGACGCGTTCATCTACGCCAGCATGTTCACCCGGTACGTGACGGTGCCCAAGCAGCTGCGCGGCCGCCCGGTCGTCCTGCTCAACTGCCTGACCCGGGCCGCGCGGCCGGTCCACCACTCGGTCATTCCCGACGAGCTGACCGCCGGTCTGGCCGCGGCCCAGGTGCTGCTCGAGGCCGGCCATCAGCGGGGCATCTACGTGGTCGGCCACCCCGGCCGGGGCGTCTTCGCCTCGCGCGAGCGGCTGGCCGGCATCAAGGAGGGGCTCGGCGAGGCCGGGGCGCGCCTCGCCGGCACGATCGACTGCAGCTGGTGGCCCGACTCGGCGTACGAGGCGGTCAGCCGCGCCCTCGCCGACGGCCTCGACCCGCGGGCGCTGATCTGCCTCAACGACCGGGTGGCGCTGGGGGCGTACCAGGCGCTGCGCGAGGCCGGCGCGGGGATCCCCGACGACGTCTCGGTCATCTCCTTCGACGACTCCGAGCTCGCGGCCTGGCTGCGGCCCCAGCTGACCAGCATCGCGCTGCCGCACTACGAGCTCGGCTGGCAGGCGGTCGAGACGCTGCTCGGCCCGCAGGCGCCGCCCGGCGTGACGCGCCTGCCGATGCCGATCCGCCGCCGGCGCTCGGTCGGCAAGCCGCCCGTCGAATAACGTCGTACCTCCATGGTTTCCTTTATGCCGTGAGCACGCCGGCCTCATCCGCCTCGGTGCGCCGGCCCGTCTACCGTCTGGTCCGGCGCCGCCCCGCCGTGCTGCCCGTCCTGCGCGACGACGAGGTCCAGCGTTACGTGGCCGATCACGTCGACGGCCCGCTGCTGGTGGTCGGCGGCCCCGGCACCGGCAAGACGACGATGCTGGTCGAGTCGGTCGCGGTCCGCATCGCCGAGGGCGTCGACCCCGAGCGCGTCCTGGTCCTGACCTTCGGCCGCCGCGGCGCCGCGGCCCTGCGCGACCGCATCGAGGCGAGGATCGCCGGCGATCGCGGCCGCATCATGCACGAGCCCCTGGTGCGCACCTTCCATGCGTATTCGTATGCGTTGCTGCGCCGCTCGGCCGCCGAGCGCGGCGAGCCGTCCCCGCGCCTGCTCACCGGCCCCGAGCAAGACCTGATCATCCGAGAGCTCCTCGCGGTGGTCAGCGACCCCGACGAGCCCGACGAGATCGGCTGGCCCGAGGCGCTGCGCTCGGCCATCCCCACGAGGGCCTTCGCCCAGCAGCTGCGCGACCTGATGCAGCGGGCCGCCGAGCGCGGCGTCGGCCCCGCCGAGCTGGCCCGCCTGGGCGAGCGCCTGGGCCGCGACGACTGGCCGGCCGCCGCCCGCTTCCTCCGGGAGTACGTCGCGGTCCTGGCCCTCCGCGACGTGACCACCCGCGGCTCCACCGCCTACGACCCCGCCGAGCTGGTCCGCGCCGCGTCCGGCCTGCTGGCCGACGATCCGGCGTTGCTGGCCACCGAGCGCGACCGTTTGGCGTTCGTCTACGTCGACGAGCTGGCCGACACCGACCCCGCCCAGATAGACCTGCTCCACCAGGTCGCCGGCGGCGGCAAGCCGTTGGTCGCCTTCGCCGACCCCGACTCGTCCATCTACGGCTTCCGCGGCGCCGACCCCGGCGCGGTGCCCGCTTTCACGTCGAAGTTCCGCACCGCCTCGGGCGCGGTAGCCGAGACGATCACCCTCCACACCAACTACCGCGCCGCGTCACCCCTGCTGACGGCGACCTCGCGGGTGGCTCGGCACATGCGAGGCCCGATCACGCACCGCCCGATGCACCCACCACCCGACCCGCCCAGCGCCCTTGAGCCGTCACCTCCCGCCGCGCCGACCTCTCGGCCCGACACCGCTGCGAGCGCGCCTGGCCCCGCCGTGCCTGGCCCCGCCGTGCCTGGCGCTGCCGAGCCCGGACCTCCGCCAAGCGCGAGTGGCCCCGCTCAGCCCAGCCCCGCGCCTGTCTCGGCCGGGCTCCCCGAGGGTGCGGTGGTGCGCACCTTCCGGGCATCGACCGCCGAGAGTGCATATGTCGCCCATGCGCTGCGTGAGGCTCATCTGCTGCACGGCGTTCCGTGGTCGCGAATGGCGGTCCTGCTTCGCTCGACGTCGCTGCAACTGCCCTCCTACCAGCGGGCCCTCGCGGCTGCCGGCGTTCCGACCGTGACCCACGCCGAGGACATGCCGCTGCACCTGCAGCCGGCCGTGGCGCCCTTCCTGCTGTTGCTGCGCTGCGCCCTCGACCCGGATTCGCTCAACGAGGAAGCGGCCGTCGCCCTCCTGCACTCCCCGCTCGGCGGGGCCGACCCGCTGGCCGAGCGGCGACTCCGTCAAGGGCTGCGCGCCCTGGCTCTGGCCGCCGGCGACCGCCGGCCCTCCGGCGAGTTGCTGGTCGACGCCGTCCGGGACCCGGCCGGCCTCGATATGGTCGAGCGCCGCTGGGCGGCTCCCGCGCAGCAGGTCGCGCGCCTGATCGCCACCGCCCGTGAGGCCGCCGCCGAGCCCGGTGCGAACGCCGAGCAGGTCCTGTGGACCGTCTGGCGAGCGAGTGGTCTCTCCGACCGTTGGTATGGGATGAGCACCCGCGTCGGGCTCGCCGACGACGCCGACGTGGCCCGGGCCCGGCAGTGGCGCGCCGAGGCTGCCGACCGCGACCTCGACTCGATGGTGGTTCTCTTCGACGCGGCCGCCCGCTTCGTCGACCGGCTGCCTGGCGCCCGCACCGAAGTCTTCCTCGACCACGTCCTGGGCCAGGACCTCCCGGCCGACTCGATCGCGCCCAGCGCCGATCGCGGCGAGGCCGTTCGCCTGCTCACCGCGCACGCCGCCAAGGGCCTGGAGTGGGACGTCGTGGTGCTGGCCGGCGTCCAGGAGGGCATCTGGCCCGACCTGCGCCTGCGCGGCAGCCTCCTCGGCTCCGAACGTCTGGTCGACATCCTGGCCGGCCGCGCCGCCACCGGCGTGGCCGCGGTCGTCGGCGAGACCTCGGCTCTGCTCGACGAGGAGCGCCGCCTCTTCTACGTGGCCGCCACCCGCGCCCGCCGTAAGCTGATCGTCACCGCCGTGGCCTCGGCCGGCGTGGGCGGCGCCGAGGGTGAGGAGCAGCCCAGCCGCTTCCTCACCGAGCTTTCGTTCCCGCTGCCCGGCGACCCCGGCTCCCCGCCGCCACCTCCAGATGTGCCGCCCGACCCCGACGTCCCGCCCGAACCAGACCCATGGGATACCGGCCCGCCCGGCCCAGACGCGGGCACGTCAGACCCGGACAGCGGCGCGGTCGATCGCGATGCCTCGGCCGCGCCGGATAAGTCGAATATGTCCGCTGGTTCGGATGGGTCCGGTTTGTCGGCGGTGCCAGCTGGGGGTGAGCGGGCCGACGAGGGTGGGCCTGACGAGGTCAGACCCGACGCGCTGGTCAGGCGCGATCCGGCCGGACCCGACGGCGGCGTGGCGGCCGGCGGTGCGGAGCCGCGGGCGTTCCCCGAGACGGAGATTCCGGTCGGGCGGGCACCGCGCGCCTTGACGCTGGCGGGCCTGGTGGCCGAGTTGCGTACCGTCGTCGTTGGGCGTGACCAGACGCCGGCCCGGCGGTTTGCCGCCGCCAAGGAGTTGGCCCGGCTTGCCGCCGCGGGGGTTCCGGGGGCTCACCCGGACGAGTGGTGGGGGCTGCGTCCGCTTTCCGACGACCGGCCGCTGGTCGACGAAGGGCAGCCGGTCAAGGTCACCCCGTCCTCGATGGAGAGCGCCCTCCGCTGCAGCCTTCGCTGGCTTCTCGAGCGCCACGGCGGCGCCGCGCCGCCGGGGCCCGCCCAGGGTGTCGGCAACCTTGTGCACGCCGCGGCCATGCTCGCCGAGGACGCCAACGCCGACCGGGAGAAGCTGGTCGAGTATGTGTCGGCCCGGTTCGATGCGATCGAGCTGGCCGCCCGCTGGCTGGCCGGCCCGGAGCAGGAGCGCGCCGAAGGCATGGTCGACAAGCTGTTGCGCTGGCTCGCCGCCAACCCGCGGCGGCTGCTGGCGATCGAGCACGAGTTCACCGTGCGGCTCGAGGACGAGCGGCGGCCCATCCAGCTCACCGGGCGTGTCGACCGGCTCGAGGTGGATGAGGAGGGGCGGCTTGTCGTGATCGATCTGAAGACCGGTAAGACGACTGCCGTCTCCAATGCCGATCTCGAAGAGCATGCGCAGCTGGCCGGCTATCAGGCCGCCGTCGAGGCCGGCGCCTTTGCCGATCACGGCATCGAGAGTGGCGGCGCCGCCCTGGTGCAGCTCGGTCCGGGCAAGGACGCCCGCGAGCAGATGCAGGTTCCGCTGACCGACGCGACCGACCCGCGATGGGCGTACGAGATGGTCCGCCGCACCGCCGAGACCATGGCCGCTGCTACCTTCTCCGCCATTGCCAACAGCCGGTGCCGGGTCTGCCCGGTCCGCACCAGCTGCCCGATCTCCGGCAAGGGACGTCAGGTAGTAGAAGATACGCAGTGACCCAGCCCAGCCTCTTCGCCGACGAACCGGCGGCGCCGCGCCGCCGTGCCGACTCGGGACCGCGCTACACGCCGTCCGAGCTGGCCAGATTGTTGCGCCTGCCGCGGCCGACCGACGAGCAGGAAACGATCATCTCGGCGCCGGTGCAGCCGCTGCTCGTGGTGGCGGGGGCCGGCTCGGGCAAGACCGAGACGATGGCTTCGCGGGTGGTGTGGCTGGTCGCCAACGGGTATGCGCATCCCGACCAGATCCTCGGCCTCACCTTCACCCGGAAGGCGGCCGGCGAGCTCGCCCATCGGGTCCGCACCCGGCTCGGCCAGTTGGTGCGCCGGCTGGGCCGCGACGACGCGCTGGTCGGCGAGGCAACGATTTCGACCTATCACTCGTACGCCGCCCGCGTCGTCACCGAGCACGGCCTGCGCGCCGGCTTCGAGCCGTCCGCCCGTCTGCTCACCGAGGCGGCCCGCTGGCAGATCGTCGATTCGCTCGTCCGGGCGTACACGGGAGAAATGACCGGCCTGAACCGCGCCCCCGGCACGGTGACCGACGATGTGCTCGCGCTCGCCGCCGAGCTGGCCGAGCATCTAGTGACGCCGGACGACCTGGCCGCCTGGACCGGGCGCTTCTTCGCCGAGGTGCAGGAGATGCCGGGCCGGGTCTACAAGGATGTGGCCGACGTGCTGCAGCGGCAGCGGCACCGGCTCACCCTGCTGCCCCTGGTGCGGCTCTACGAGCAGCGCAAGCTCGACCTGGAGGCGATGGACTTCGGGGACCAGATGGCCCGCGCGGCGCTGGTGGCCCGCGACCATCCGGAGGTCGGCGAGATCGAGCGCGGGCGGTTCCGGATCGTCCTGCTCGACGAGTACCAGGACACCAGCCACGCCCAGGTGACGATGCTGAACGCGCTGTTCGGCGGCGGTCACCCGGTGACCGCGGTCGGCGACCCGTGCCAGTCGATCTACGGCTGGCGTGGCGCCTCGGCCGGCACGCTCGACCGCTTCCCGCGCGAGTTCGTCACCCCCGAGGGCGCCGACGCCCCGGTCCGGAGCCTCACCAAGAGCTGGCGCAACCGCCCCGAGATCCTCGAGGTCGCCAACGAGCTGTCCCGCCCGTTGCGCGACTTCGGCGCCCAGGTCGCCACGTTGCAGGCGGCGCCGCGGGTGGCGGCGAGCGTCGGCGGCCGCACGGTTGCTTGTGCGCTGCTCGACACGTACGCGGAAGAGGCCGATTGGATCGCCGACCAGATGCTCGCCGCCTGGCGGATCACGGCCGGCATGCTCGACGCGGCGCCCGAGCAGATCCCGGTGGAGAAGCGCCCGACCAGCGCCGTGCTGGTGCGGGTGCGCAGCCAGATCGCGGTGATCGAGCAGGCGTTGCGCGCCCGGGGGCTGCCGGTCGAGGTGGTCGGCCTGGGCGGCCTGCTGGACACCCCCGAGGTGCGCGACGTGGTGTCGACGCTGCGGGTGCTGGCCGACCCGACCGACGGTGCTTCGCTGCTGCGGCTGCTGACCGGCGCCCGCTGGCGGATCGGCCCGCGTGACCTGGTGGCGCTGCACCGCCGCGCCCGCGGGCTGGCCGCCGCCCGGGCCGAGGTGGTCAGCCGGGCCGACCCGGAGGAGTTCCTGAGCGACCGGCTCGACGACGCCACGCTGATCGAGGCGATGGCCGACCTGGGCGCCCCGCAGCAGTATTCGGCCGAGGGTTACGCCCGGCTACGCGCGTACAGCCGGGAGCTGAGCGCCCTGCGGCAGCGCCTGGACCAGCCGTTGCCCGATCTGGTCGCCGACATCGAGCGCACCACCGGCCTGGATGTCGAGGTCGCCGTGCGCGGCTGGCGGGCCGGGGACGCGGGCCTGGCGCGCGGCCACCTGGACGCGCTGGGCGACGTGGCGGCCCGCTATGCGGCCGAGACCGACGGCGGCACGCTGGCCGGCTTCCTGGCTTTCCTGGCCGCTGCCGAGGAGGAGGAACGGGGGCTCGAGCCGGGCCAGGTCGACGTCGTGGAGGGCGCGGTGCAGATCCTGACCGCGCACGCCGCCAAGGGCCTGGAGTGGGACGTCGTGTCGGTGGCCGGGCTGAGCCGGGGCGTCTGGCCGGGCCAGGTGCGCGCCACCGACCACTATCTGATGGGCATCGGCGTGCTGCCGTTCCCGCTGCGTGGCGACGCCGAGGGGCTGCCCCGGCTCGACCTTTCCGAGGCGGTCGACCAGAAGGGCGTGCTGGCGGCGGTCACCGCCTTCGGCCGGGCCTGGCGGGAGCATGACGAGAGAGAAGAGCGGCGTCTCGCGTACGTGGCGGTGACGCGTCCCCGCCGCTTGCTGCTGTGTTCCGGTTACTGGTGGGGCGACGGCGTGAAGCGGCCGCGGGGCCCGTCGGTCTTCCTCGACGAGATCCGCGCGACCTGTGCGACCGGCTCGGGCGTGGTGGACCGCTGGGCGCCGGAGCCGGCCGCCGACGCGTCCAACCCGTCCGGCGAGGAAGTGCAGTCGCTGGAGTGGCCGCTCGACCCGCTGGGCCGCCGCCGCCCGGCGATGACCGCCGCGGCCGACCTGATCCGCCGCATGATCGCCCGTCCGGAGGCGTCGGCCGCCGAGGCGTTCGCCGAGCTGGCGGCCCACGAGCCGGAGATCGCCGCGCGGGCGGGCTTCGCGGCCGACCTGGTCGGCCTGCCGACCCTGGACGAGGCGGCGGTGGCCGAGGCGGCCGGCGTCGAGGCGGCGGCCGCCTCCGACGCCGACATCGCCCGGTGGCGGCGCGAGGCCGATCTGCTGCTGGCCGAGCGCGAGGAGCGCTCCCGCCGGGACGGCCCGATCGAGGTGGCGCTGCCCGGCCACCTCTCCGTATCGCAGCTGGTCGTGTTGCGCCGCGACCCGCAGGGGCTGGCCCGCTCGCTGCGCCGGCCGCTGCCGCAGCGCCCCGCGCCGTACGCCCGTCGCGGCACCGCCTTCCACGCCTGGCTGGAGCAGCGCTTCGGCTCGGCGCGCCTGATCGACATCGACGAGCTGCCGGGCGCGGCCGACGACGACGCGGCCGCCGACGAGGAGCTGGCGGCCCTGCAGGAGGCGTTCCTGACCGGCGAGTGGGCCGAGCGCACCCCGATCGAGGTGGAGGTGCCGTTCGCGACCCCCGTGGCCGGTGTGGTGGTGCGGGGCCGGATGGACGCCGTCTTCGCCGAGTCGGGCAACCGCTACGACGTGATCGACTGGAAGACCGGCCGCCGCCCGTCCGGCCCCGAGGCGGAGGCGGCGGCGGTCCAGCTGGCCGCCTACCGGGTCGCCTGGGCCTCGCTGGCGGGTGTGCCGGTGAACCGGGTGCGCGCCGGCTTCCACTACGTGCGGGAGCAGGTCACGGTCCGGCCCGCCGACCTGCTGGACGCCGACGCTCTCGCGGCTCTCGTGGCCGAGGTGCCCGAATCGGGGGATTAGGCCGTGGCCGCCGCCAGCAGGTGGAGCAGCGCGGAGGCGTACGCGTGCTCGGCGCTCTGTCCCTCGAACTGCCGTTCCTCGCCCAGCAGAGCGATGGTCACCTCGAAGCCCGCGGTATCGCGGCGAAGGCCGCGGAAGGTTCCGCCGAGCAGTTCCCGCAGCTGGTCCTCGCGGGGCAGCCAGACGGTCTCCTCGATCTCCACGTCGTCCAGTGCCCACTCGGTGGTGCCGTTGAAGCCGATCACGCGCCCCTCGGGCACCGTGTGCACCTCGATGGTCATGTTGCTGAGGACGAACACTTCATCGTCGAGATCGCGGTCGGGAATGGCGAATCGATCGCCGAGCGCGGGCTTCCATACCAGCCCCGCCTCCCTGAGCTGCCGTGCCAGTTGTACGCCGATCACCGCTGAGCCTCCATACCCGTGCTACGCTCCGACCGTTGTTCGTTTGGTTCCCAAGTACTTAGGAGCGCCTGTGGGGAAGTCTGCCCCAGGCGCTCTTTGTCGTAACCCGGGTTTCTCCGGTTCGGGCGATCAGTACGGCGACACGAGACTCGGGGAATCCGGGTCTTACCACCTCGTTCCCGTCCATAATGGTCGGGAGCGATCGACCGTCGAGGAGACGATCATGGTTACCGGCGTTGTGAAGTGGTTCAACGCGGACAAGGGCTTCGGGTTCATCACCCCCGACGACGGCGGTGCCGACGTCTTCGCCCACTTCTCCGCGATCCAGATGTCGGGCTACCGCAGCCTGGAAGAGAACCAGCGGGTCGAGTTCGAGGTCACGCAGGGCCAGAAGGGCCCGCAGGCCGCGAACATCCGCGCTGTCTGATCTTCCAGTAGTCAGCGGTTTCAACAAAGGCGGCGCCGCACTCCTCGCCCGAGGGGTGCGGCGCCGTTCGCCTTCGTTTCGAAGATCAGACGGCTGCTGCCTCCGGCAGCGGCGCCGTGCCGCCGAGGTGAGCGGGAAGCCACCAGCGGTCGGCGTCGCCTGCGGGCTTTTCCGGGTACGCCTTCTGCACGGCGTCCAGCAGGCCGCTGAGCCGCTCCTTCAGCAGTGTGGTCAGCGCGTCCGGTGAGACGCCCTTGGGCATCTCGATCGCCTCGCCCACCTTGATCAGCACCGGCACGTGCCGCTTGGTCAGCTCTTTCTTGTGACCCTTGGTCCACAGCCGGTGCGGGCCCCAGACGACCATCGGGATCAGCGGCACCTTGGCCGTGCGGGCCAGCCGGACCGCGCCCGATTTCAGCTCCTTCACCGTGAACGACTCGCTGATCGTCGCCTCCGGGAACACGCCGACCACCTCGCCGCCCTTGAGCGCGTTGGTGGCCTCGCGGAACGACGCGGCGCCCGCGTCCCGATCGACCGGAATGTGCCGCATGCCGCGCATCAGCGGGCCGCTGACCTTGTGGTCGAAGACCGACTTTTTCGCCATGAACCGGACCAGCCGCTTGGCCGGCTGGGCGGCCAGGCCGCAGAAGATGAAGTCGAGATAGCTCACATGGTTGCTCGCGAGGACCGCACCGCCCTCGGCGGGGATGTGCTCGGCGCCGTCGACCTGGATCTTCAGGTCGAGCGCGCGGAACATCGTCTTGGCGAAGGCGATGACCGGGGGATACACGAGTTCCATGGAGAGACGGTAGCCGACCTTTCTGAAGATCGGCTGGATCGGGGTGCAACCGTTGGGCCTCCGGCTGCGTCTTACCCTGTGACGCTTCTGTTCGCCGGCCCGGGAGGAATCGCATGCGCAGCACGCCCGCCCGCCGTGAGCTGGCGTTCGTGCTCGCCGTGGCCGGCGCCGGCCTGGCCCTCGTGCTGGTGGTCGTGTTCGCGCCGTGGTACCCGGCCGCCCCACCCGTCGGCACCGCCGAGGTCACGTCGGTCGGCGATCACATCGCACGCCTGGTCGGCGCCGAGCGGGACGGTGGCGCCGCCCTGACGCCGTGACGCGCTCTCAGGTGCGTGGTGTTCACTGGGATTCATGTCTGAGCCGACCCCGGAGACGTTCGCCTGGCAGCGCCCGGGCGACCGGTTCGCGTCGGGCATGGTGACCGCGCCGGGAGCGCCCCCGGTCGCGCCGCCACCCGCCCCGCCTCCGCGGCCCGACGGCCCGCAGCGCCGCCGCCGGCAGCTTCAGATCTTCGGTGGCATCGCCGGCGGGATCGTCGCGATCGGCCTGGTGATCATCCTGGCGCTGGCCTTCTCGGGCGAGTCCAACCCCTTTCGCGACAAAGCCTCCGCGCCGACCGACGTCCGGCCCCCTTTGGCCCAGGCCTGTCCCGCCCCGACCGAGTCGCCGAGCGCCGCGCCCACCCAGAAGCCGAGCGCCCCGCCACCGGCCACCGGCGCCCGCACGACCGACGAGGAGGCCGGCATCTCGTACAAGGCGTACGGCGCTCCGTGGGTGCCGTGGGGGGAGGTGTGGCGGGCCGGGACGCTCGAGGTGCCGTACAAGGTAGGCCAGCACTTCGTCACCGAGAACTACAACGGCGGCCAGTACCACGCCTCGATCCTGTCGGCCGCCGTCCCCGCCGCCGACAACGACGCCGTGTCCCTCAACCTCGAGTGCGTCGGCCGCCAGGTGGCCGCCGACGTCCGAGCCGAGTACTACCCGCAGCCCAACACGCTGGAGACCATCAGCGACGGCCTCACGACCTTGGGCGGCCGTCCCGCCTACCTGAGCGAGTTCCGCCTCCACTTCAAGGCCCAGGGCCTGACCGCCACCGAGGAGCTCTCCGCCGTCGCAGTAATCGACGTCGGCAAACCCACGGCAGCGGTCCTGTACGTATCCATCCCAGGAACCCACAAACAGTGGGACTACGTAGTAGAGGACGTCATGAAGTCGGTCCGCGTCCTCTGACCCGACCCCCGCCCTTCTGGGGCCGCCCCCGCATCGGTAACGGTCCGCGATCGCCCCGCAAATGAGGAGGCAGCCGGCTTTTCGTCGCCGCGGGGTTTGCGGCGCCGGAAAGTCGCCTGCCTCCTCATTTGCCCCGAAGGGGCGATCGCCCGCGGAGCGAAGCGGAGCCAGCCAGCTCAGGAGTTTGCCCTGAGTGGGGACAACCCAACCTTGCGCTGATCAGCTACCCGTCAAGCCCCAGCGCTTGCGCAGCGCGTTGTCTGCCGCGTTGAAGAGCACGTCGATCAGGATGCCGATCACCAGGACGACGATGATGTAGCAGATCACCAGGCTGGAGTCGGACAAATCACGAGCCTGCTGCATCCGTACGCCGATGGAAAGCGCACCCGGCACGATCACCAGCAACTCGCCCGCCATCAGGCTGCGCCACGAGAACGCCCAGCCCTGCTTGAGCCCGGAGATGAACGACGGCAGCGACGCCGGCAGGATCAGGTGCCGGTATTTCGCCAGGCCCTTCATGCCCAGCACCTGACCCACCCGCAGCCAGGTGCGCGGCACGTAGTCGATGCCGCTGATCAGGCCGTTCGCCACCGAGGGCGCGGCGCCGATGATGACCACGAACATGATCGCGCTCTCGCTGATCTGGAAGAGCAGGATGGCCAGCGGGAACCACATGATCGACGGCATCGTCTGGAGGCCGGTGATCAGCGAGCCGATCGCGGCCCGCAGCGGTGCGAAGCGGGAGACCGCCGCGCCGACGATCGTGCCGATCAGCACGGCCAGGGCGAATCCGGTCAGCGCCCGGGTCAGCGTGAGGCGCACGCCGTCCCAGAAGTCGCCGGTGGTGATCACGTCTTTCAGGTCGGTGAAGACCGTCTGCGGGCCCGGCAGCACGTACTCGGGCTTCCACCCGGACCAGACCACGACCTGCCAGATGAGCAGCACGATCGCGATGGCCAGCAGCTTGGGCCAGGCGCTCTTCCAGACCCGTACGCCGATCGTGCCTTTGTCGCTCTTGGCCGCGAGCTCGAGGTTGTCGAGGCCGCTGACCTCGGCGGACTCGGCGGTACCGGTCTCGACAGGGGCAGTGTCAGTTGGCATGGCGGGCCACCTCCGCGCGGAGCCGGTCGGTGATCTCGGCGGCCTGGCCGGACACCTCGGGGGAGTCGATGCGCCGGGGCCGGGGGTGGGTGACCGGGAAGTCCTCGATCACCCGGCCGGGCCGGCTGCTGAGCAGGACCACGCGGTCGCCGAGTCGTACCGCCTCGCGCACGTTGTGGGTCACGAACAGGACAGTGAGCTCCTGCTCGCGCCAGATACGTTCGAGCTCGTCGTGCAGGATGTCGCGGGTCATCGCGTCGAGCGCGCCGAACGGCTCGTCCATCAGCAGGATGTCGGCGTTCTGCGCCAGCGCGCGGGCGAGTGCCACCCGCTGGCGCATGCCGCCGGAGAGCTCGTGCGGCCGCTTGGCGCCGAAGCCGCGGAGCCGCACGATCTCGAGCAGCTCCTCGGCGCGCTTGCGGCGCTCGGCCCGGCCCACGCCCTGCAGTCGCAGCGCCAGCTCGACGTTGCCGGCGACCGAGAGCCAGGGGAAGAGGGCGGCCTCCTGGAACATCAGCGACACTTTCCGCCCGCCGATGTCCAGGGTGCCGCCGCTGATCTTGTCGAGGCCGGCGACCAGCGAGAGCAGCGTGCTCTTGCCGCAGCCGGAGGCGCCCAGCAGGCAGACGAACTCGCCCTGCCGGACCGTCAGCGAGACGCGGTCGAGCGCCAGCAGCGCGTTGGCGCCCGACCCGTACTGCTTGGAGACGTTCTCGAGCTGGACGACCGCATCGGTACGGACGTCAGTGTGTTCCAGGAGGCTCATCTTCTCGCCTTTCAGGCAGCCGCGGCGTCGCTTACCTCGGGCTGACCGGCCGCCTTGAGCAGCTCGTTCAGCGGGCCGAGGTCGTAGATGCCCTTGAGGTCGACCGGCTTGAGCAGGCCGACGTCCTGGGCGTGCTGAGCGCTGGTGAACAGGGAGGAGGCGATCGGGTCGGCGGTGAAGCTGAGGTTCTTGAAGGCCGCGGCGAGGATGTTGTCCTTGAGCGGCTTGCCGGAGAGCGCCTCGAGCTGGGCGTTGGCCGCCTTCTCGGCGCCGGGCTCGTCGGTCTTGATGTAGTCGAGCGCCTTGAGGTGGCCCTGGATCAGCTTCTTGAGCGTGCCCGGGTACTTCTTCAGGAACTCCTGCGAGACGATCAGGTGGGTGGTGACGAACTGGCCGCCCGGCCACAGGTCCTTCTCGTTGACCAGCACCTTGCCGCCCGACTCGAGCTGCAGCCGGCTGTAGTAGGGCTCGGGCACCCAGGCGCCGTCGATCGCGCCCTGGGTGAAGGCCTGCAGCGCGGTGGCGTTGTCCTGCGGGAGGATCGACACGTCGCCGCCGCCCTGGGCGTCGGCGTTGAGGCCGTTCTGCTTGAGGTACGCGCGTAGCGCGACGTCCTGCGTGTTGCCCAGCTGCGGGGTGGCGATCTTCTTGCCCTTGAGGTCGGCCGCGGTGTTGATGCCGGGCTTGACCACCAGGCCGGCGCCGGCCGAGGTGCTGCCCGCGACGATCTTCAGGGCGCTGCCCTTGGACTGCGACCAGCCGTTGATCGCCGGGTTCGGGCCGATGTAGGTGGCGTCGATCGCGCCGGAGAGCAGCGCCTCGATCGCGGCCGGGCCGGCGTTGAAGGTCTTGGAGTCGAGCTTGGTGCTGCCCAGGGATTCCTGGAAGAAGCCCTTGTTCACCCCGATCAACGCGGGCGCGTGGGTGATGTTGGGGAAGTACCCGAGCCGGATCGCCGACGCCTCGGCGGTGCCGCCGGAGGCCGAGGCGGCGTCCTTGTCGTCGTCACCGCAGGCGGTGAGGGCGGTCGCGGTGAGAAGGGCGGTGGCGGCGAGGGCAAGCGCACGTACGGTGCGGGAGCTCATGCTCACTCCTAGTTCTTGGTGATCGGGGAGAGTTCGGCAAGGGTCTTGTGGTCGACGACGCCCTCGATGGCCTCCTCGACGGCGACCCACACGTCGCGCAGCCCGGTGGCGGCGCCGTGGTAGGTCGTGGTGGCGGTGGGGAGTCCCCGGACCGTGGTCAGCGCGCCGCCGACGGCCCGCACGACGTCGCCCACGGTGATCTCCCCGGCGGGGCGGGCGAGGGCGTACCCGCCGTCGACGCCGCGGTGGCTGTGCAGGAGCCCGGCGCGGCGCAGGTCGAGCAGGATGCCCTGCAGAAAGCTGAGCGGGATGTCCTGGGCCGCCGCCAATCCGGCTGCCTTGACCAGGCGAGGGTGCTCCGCCGTGATGGCGAGCATGGCTCGTACGGCGTAGTCGGTGCGCGCCGAGACGTACACGATCCGGCCCTCCTCCCGATCCCAAACTCTGCTTTCCCTATCTGATGCATGGGAATAATGGACGAGGTGGGAAAGGTACGTCAAGTGGTGACCTGCCGTGGGGACGGCGAACACGGAGCGCGCTAATGTCAAGCCGTGGCGCGCAGAGGCAAGATTCCGGCAACGAAGTACCCGGTGGAGCGGTTCACGCTGGACAACGGTCTGCGGGTGGTCCTCACGCCCGACCGCAGCGCTCCGGTGGTGGGCGTGGCCGTCGTGTACGACGTGGGCATCCGCTCCGAGCCGGAGGGGCGCACGGGCTTCGCCCACCTCTTCGAGCACCTGATGTTCCAGGGCTCGGAAAACCTGGAGAAGCTCGCCCACTTCCGGCACGTGCAGGGCGCCGGCGGCACCTTCAACGGCTCCACCCACCTGGACTACACCGATTACTTCGAGGTGCTGCCGTCCGGCGCCCTCGAGCGGGCGCTGTTCCTCGAGGCCGACCGCATGCGCGGTCCCCGCCTGACCGAGGAAAATCTGCTCAACCAGATCGACGTGGTCAAGGAGGAGATCCGCGTCAACGTGCTGAACCGGCCGTACGGCGGCTTTCCCTGGCTCAAGCTGCCGCCGGTCATGTTCTCCACGTTCGCCAACAGCCACGATGGGTACGGCTCGTTCGGCGACCTCGACAGCGCCACGGTCGAGGACGCGAAGGCGTTCTTCGACCGCTACTACGCGAGCGGCAACGCGACCCTCGCGGTGGCCGGCGACTTCGACGTGGCCGAGGCCACCGTCATGATCGAGCGGCACTTCGGCGACGTGCCGGCCCGCCCGGCGCCCGCGCTGCCCGACTTCGACGAGCCCGGCCTCACCGCCGAGCGGCGCGACGTCTACACCGACCGGCTCGCCCCGCTGCCCGGCGTGGCCGCCGCCTGGCGGGTGCCCGACCCGATCGCCGGCTTCGCCGACTACCTGCCGTTCGTCGTGCTCGCCGAGGTGCTCACCGATGGCGAGGCCTCCCGGCTGGTCGACCGGCTCGTCCAGCGCGACCGCTCGGTCACCAGCATCGGCGGCTACATCGGCTTCATGGGCGACGAGTTCCAGGTGCGCAACCCGACCGCGCTGCTCCTGCAGGCGCACATGCCGCCCGGCGGCGACGCCGAAAAGGTGCTGCGCACGGTCGACGAGGAGCTCGACCGCCTGGTGCACGACGGCCTCGCCGCCGGCGAGCTCGAGCGCACCCAGGCCCGCATCGCCACCCACCTGCTGCGCGACACCGACGCCGTGCTCGGCCGGGCGCTGCCGATGGCCGTGCTGGAGCTCCAGCGCGGCCGCCCCGAACTGCTCAACGATCTGCCCAAGCTCGTGGGCGAGGTCACCGAGGCTCAGATCGTCGCCGCCGCGAGCGCCCTGCGCCCCGATTCCCGCGCCGTCGTCGAGGTCCTTCCGGGAGCCGTCCAATGACCAGCAAGACCCTGCCCGACCTCGTGCCCGACGCCAAGCTCAAGCTGCCCAAGCAGGCCGAGCGCACGCTCCCCGGCGGCCTCACCGTGATCGCCATCCGCCGCCCCGCGGTGCCGCTCGTCGAGCTGCGGCTGCGCGTCCCGTTCGGCCGGGCGCCGCTGCCCCGGGCCACCCTGCTCTCCCAGACGCTGTTCACCGGCACGGGCGCGATGTCGAGCGTCGACATCGCGGCCGAGCTGCAGGCGGTCGGTGGCGGCCTCTCGGCCGGGCTCGACCCCGACCGGCTGCTGGTCACCGGCAACGCGCTGGCGAGCGGGCTCGACCGCATGCTCGAGATCCTGGCGGCGGTCCTGACCGACCCGGCGTACCCGAACGCCGAGGTGGCCACCGAGCGCGACCGCCTGGTCGACCACATCAACGTGGCGCTGAGCCAGCCCGCCCACCTGGCCCGCACGGCGTTGCTGAAGCGGATCTACGGCAAGCACCACTACGCGATCCAGACGCCCGAGCCCGAGCAGGTGCGCGCCGTCCGCCCGGCCCAGCTGCGCACCCTGCACGCCGAGCGGCTCCGGCCGGAGGGCGCGGTGCTGGTGCTGGTCGGCGACATCAACCCCGACCGGGCCATCGACGCCGCCGAGAAGGCGCTGGGCAGCTGGACCGGCCCCGGCAAGGACGAGACGACGCCCGCCACGCCGCCGCTCGAGCCCGGTCCGCTGACGCTGGTCGACCGGCCCGGCTCGGTGCAGTCCTCGCTGCGGATGGCGCTGCCCGCGGTGCCTCGCACCGACCCGCGGTACGCGTCCCTTCAGTTGGCCAACATGGTCTTCGGCGGGTACTTCTCGTCGCGCTGGGTGGAGAACATCCGCGAGGACAAGGGCTACACGTACGGCCCGCACACCGCGATCGAGCACTACCTGGCCGGCTCGGCGCTGATGGTCGCGGCCGAGGTCGCCACCGAGGTGACCGGCCCGTCGCTGCTGGAGACCCTCTACGAGCTGGGCCGCATCGCGAGCCTGCCACCCGGCGAGGAGGAGCTCGAGCAGGCCCGGCGCTATTCCCTCGGCACGCTGCGGCTCGGCATGTCGACCCAGGCGGGCCTGGCCGGCCTGGCCAGCATGTACGCGAGCTTCGGCCTGCGCCTCGAGCACCTGCAGACCCACTCGGCCGCCCTGGCCACCGCGACCCGGGAGGATGTGGCCGCGGCGGCCGCCGAGTTCCTGGCGCCCTCGCGGGCGGTGACCGTGGTGCTGGGCGACGCGGCGAAGGTCGAGGCTCCGCTGGCCGCGCTCACCCAGGTAGTGCGCGGCACCGCGTGAGCACCCCCGAGTTCCCGGCGACCCCGCCGGCCCGCGGCGTCCCCGAGTTCCCCGGGACCCCGCCGCTGGCCCGCAGCACGCTCGACCGCTCGGGGCTGCGCCGACGGGACGAGACCTGGCTCGCCGAGGCCTGGTCCCGCGGCCTGGTGCTGGTGGTCGACCCGCGCGGCGGCCGCGCCCTCGCCGAGGACCGGCCGGACGGCGGCGTCGGGCTGGTGCTGCTGCCCGCGGCCGACGCGCCGGAGGCCGAGCGCCGGTTCCTCGGCGTCGACACCGACGGCACCGCGCTCTGGAGCGTCAGCGCGCCCCTGCCCGAGATCGAGGGCACGCGGGCGGTGACCCTGCGCGACGTCGGTCACCTGCTCGACGCCCGCGACGCCGGGCTGCTCACCACCGCCGTCGCGCTGAGCAACTGGCACGCGAGCCACGGCTTCTCACCGCGTACCGGCCTGGCCACCACGGCGGTGGAGGCCGGCTGGGTGCGGCGCGACGCCGACGGCAACGACATGTGGCCGCGCACCGACCCGGCGATGATCGTGCTGGTGCACGACGGCGTGGCCGGGCCGGACGGCCGCTGCCTGCTCGGGCACAACGCCACCTGGCCGGTCGGCCCGGACGGCGTGACCCGCTTCTCGTGCCTGGCTGGGTACGTCGAGCCCGGCGAGTCCGCCGAGGCCGCGGTGCTGCGCGAGGTGGGCGAGGAGGTGGGCATCCCGCTGACCGGCCTCACCTACGCGGGCAGTCAGTCGTGGCCGTTCCCGGGCTCGCTGATGCTCGGCTTCCACGCCACCGCCGACCCGGCCGAGCCGATCCGCCTCGACCCGGAGGAGATCGACGAGGCGCACTGGTTCACCCGCGAGGACATCGCCAAGATGATCGCCGGCGACTACGTGCACCCCGATTCCGGTGTCCGGATGAGCCTCCCGATGCGGTCCTCCATCGCGTTCTACCTCATCGAGACCTGGTTGGGCGGTTTCACCCGATAACGTATTGATGTTCCTCTAAACAGAAAAGTTTTCTTCTTCCCGAGTAACCAAAACGAGCCTCTGCTGCGTCTCGAAGTACAAAGACCGAGAGGCGGATTCTTCGATGACGCAGGTGGAAGCGCCCGCATGGGTGCCCATGACGGACGACGAGCGGGCCCAGTTCGACCGGGACGGGATCCTCGTGGTGCCCGGGGTGCTCAGCGCGAGTGAGATCGAGGTCGGGCGCAACGCGATCCAGACCGCGTACGAGCGGGCCCAGCAGCCCGGCGGCCACGGGCTGAACGCGACCGGCGCCCTGCACCAGCTGTCCGCGGTGACGTCCGTCCCCGAGCTGGCATACCTGATCGACCACCCGGTGGCGTTCAAGTACATCTGGTCGCTGCTGGGGTGGAACATCCACATCTACCACTCCCACGTGGACGTGCACCCGCAGATCCACGAGCAGCAGAAGGAATGGTGGCACTGGCATCAGGACGGCGGCCGCCAGAACCGGGAGATCGAGACCGACCCCCGGCCGATGTTCTCGGTGAAGCTCGCGTACTGGTTCTCCGACGTGAGCGAGACGGGCCGCGGCAACTTTACCGTGATCCCCGGCAGCCACAAGACCAACTGGCTGCCCGGCCCGCCGAGCCGCGGCGTTCCGTGGCCGCAGCCCGAGGGCGCGACCCAGATCACCGCGAACCCGGGTGACCTGGTCGTCTTCGACCGGCGTATCTGGCACGCGCGCAGCGACAACTACTCGACGTTCACCCGCATGGGCGCGTTCTTCGGGTACACGTACCGCTGGATCGCGGGCCGTGACGACGTCGCCGGCCTGCCGCAGCAGCCGTGGTTCGACGACCTCAACCCGGTGCAGAAGCAGCTGCTCGGCCACGCCGGCGACGGCTCGGGCGACCACGCCTGGGGCCACTTCCCCGAGTCCACGCCGCTCTACGGCGCGCTCAAGGAGCGGGGCCTGCTCGACTCCAGCATTCCGGCTCTGATCCCGTAAGACCCCCGTTAGAGTCCCCTATGTGGGGCAAACCGGGACATTAGACAAAGCGGCGACCGCGGCGGGCCGGCTCATCCTCGAGGCCATGGGGGAGGAGCGCCCGGCGCGGTCGCTGTCGCGTCTCAGCGACTCGCCGCGGGCCGTACGCCTGCTGCGCGAGCTGTTCATCGTGGCGGTTCGCCGCAGCTTCGTCGGGCGCGACCCGCGCGACATCACCCGCTACGTGCGCGACCTGCTCGAGTACCAGTCGCTGCCGGCGAGCGGCGAGCTCGCCCGCGAGACCGAGGCGATGATCCGGGCGGCGATCGGCGAGCCGGAGCTCGCGCACGGCGTGGCGGAGCTGCGTCGCTTCGAGCTGATCTGCCACGTGGTCGGCGACCTGAACCGCCCGCCGGGCGTGGCGGAGTCGGAGCTGTCGGCGCTGGTCGATCAGGCCGAGAAGCGGGTGGCGCGCTTCGACCGGCCGCGCAACCGGGTCGTCGGCCGGAGGACGATGTGAAGAAGAACAGGCGCCGGTCCCTGCGGGGGGCCGCGCCGGAGTCGGCCGCGCCCGTTTCGACCCCGCCGGCTTCGGCCGACGGCCGGGAGCGTCCCGCCCACGCCAAGAGTCGCCGGCGCTCGCTCCGCCTCGGCGAGGGAGACGCCCCACGAGCCGGCGAGGCGAACGAGCCCAGGCCCGGCGAGGCGAACGGGTCCCGGCCCGGCGAGCCGGACGCGGCGGACGAAAAGGCCGGTGCGAGCCGGCGCCGATCGCGTCGCTCCGGCACGACGGACGCGCGGGCGGAAGACACGGCGCAGTCCCCGGCTCAGCCGGCTGTCGGCGCGCTCTCCGGGCAGCTGCCGCCGGGCACGCTTCGGGAGATCGGGGTGATCGGGACCGAGGCCGGGCGCTATCTGCGGCAGGCCGCGCGGGACGAGGCGCCGTCGCGGTTCGGCTCGCCGGCCGGGGAGATCGACGACTCGGCGCGCCGGGTGTGGGAGATCGCATTCGGTCTCGTGGTGCGGCGGCGGTTCGAGCCCGGCACCGCGCTCGCCGAGATCAGCCGCACGGTCGCGACGGCCGTGCACGATCACGCGGCCGCGGGGTTGCCGATCTTGGACGCCGAGATGCTGGTGCGCGCGGCGCTGGACGAGATCGTCCCGGTCGGCGACATCGACGGGGGCGTGCTCGTCGCCGTACACCTGCTGCTGTTTGCTTCTCTCGCCGACGAGCTGGCGCTCGGCGATGCTGAGTTGGATCAGATCATCGCCGAGGCCGAGGAGAAAGCAGCTGCTCTGGTCGGTGTCTGACCTCAGGCGGCGATGGCCGCGAGGTGGTCCTTGACCTGGATGATCGACGGGTTGGTCAGCGCGGACCCGTCGTCGAAGCGGAGGGTCGGCACGGTGCGGTTGCCACCGTTGACGCTCTGCACGAACTCGGCGGCCGCCTCGTCCTGCTCGATGTCGACGACGTCGTAGGCGATTCCCTCGCGGTCGAGCTGCGACTTGAGTCGGTGGCAATAGCCGCACCAGGACGTCGAATACATGGTCAACATCGGTCAAGGATCCCTTCGGCTGGGTCACATGGCACTCCGCCTTGCCGCATAACGTCAGACCGGGGTGCCATGATTCCCAGGGTGCGTACTGATGCGGTGCTGGCCGGTCTCGACCCCGAGCAACGGACGGCGGTGACCGCGCCCGCCGGCCCGGTCTGCATCCTGGCCGGCGCCGGCACCGGCAAGACCCGCGCGATCACCCACCGCATCGCCTATCGCACGCTCACCGGCGAGGTCAGCCCCCGGCACGTGCTCGCGGTCACCTTCACCGCCCGCGCCGCCGCCGAGATGCGCGCCCGGCTCGGCGCGCTGGGCGCCACCGGCGTGCAGGCCCGCACGTTCCACGCCGCCGCCCTGCGCCAGGTGCGCTATTTCGCGCCCCGCCTGCTCGAGGGCCGGCAGATGCCCGAGCTGCTCGAGTCGAAAGCACGCATGGTCGGCCTCGCGGCCGCCCGGGCCGGGGTGCGCTCCGACCGCACCGGCGCCCGCGACCTGGCCTCCGAGATCGAGTGGGCGAAATCATCGCTGGTCGAGCCGAGTGAGTACGCGGTGGCCGCCACCAAGGCCCTGCGCGAGCCGCCGCACGAGCCGGCCAAGGTCGCCGAGGTCTTCGCGGCCTACGAGACGCTCAAGCGCCGCCAGGGCGTGATCGACTTCGAGGACATGTTGCGCGCCGCGGTGTGGGGCATCGAGGAGCACGCCGACGTCGCCGAGGAGATCCGCAACCAGTACCGGCACTTCGTGGTGGACGAGTATCAGGACGTCAACCCGCTGCAGCAGCGCCTGCTCGACGCCTGGCTGGGCGGCCGCGACGACCTGACCGTGGTGGGCGACGCCAGCCAGACCATCTACTCGTTCACCGGCGCGACCTCGGCGTACCTGATCGATTTCCCGCGGCTGCGGCGTGACGCGGTCGTCGTCCGGCTGGTCCGCGACTACCGCTCGACCCCGCAGGTGGTCGGTCTGGCCAACGCGGTGATCCGGCAGGCCCGGGGCAGCGAGGCCCGGCTGCGGCTCGAGCTGATCGGCCAGCGTCCGCCCGGCGCCGAGCCCGAGCTCAAGATCTTTCCGGACGAGGCGGGCGAGGCGACCGCGGTGGCCCGGCGCTGCCGCGAGCTGATCGCCACCGGCATCCCGGCCAGCGAGATCGCCATCCTGTTCCGCACCAACGCCCAATCGGAGACCTACGAAGAGGCCCTCGCCGAGGCCGAGGTGCCGTACGTGGTGCGGGGCGCGGAGCGGTTCTTCGAGCGGCCCGAGATCCGGCAGGCGATGATCGCGCTGCGGGCCGCCGTGCGCTCGACGCCCGGCGAGACGCCGCTCGTGCAGGCGGTCGTCGATGGGCTGGCGGCCACCGGCTGGTCGCGCGAGCAGCCCCCGGCCGGCGGCGCCGCCCGCGAGCAGTGGGAGGCGCTGGCCGCGCTGGTCGCTCTCGCCGAGGAGTACGCGAAGACGCCCGCCCTCGTCCCGATCGGGGTGGCCGGGGCCGTGCAGCGCGACGTCTCGCTCACGGCGTTCAACGACGAGCTGGCTCGCCGGGCCGAGCAGCAGCACGCGCCGACCGTCGAGGGTGTGACGCTCGCCTCACTGCATTCGGCCAAGGGCCTCGAGTGGGACGCGGTGTTCCTCGTGGGCCTCTCCGACGGGACGCTGCCGACGACGTACGCGAAGACCCCCGACCAGCTCGAGGAGGAGCGCCGCCTGCTCTACGTCGGGGTGACCCGCGCCCGGCAGTGGCTGTGGCTTTCCTATGGTCAGGCCCGTTCGGCGGGCGGCCGGCCGCGGCGGCCGTGCCGCTTCCTGCCGCAGCTCGAGCGCAACTCGCCGACCGAGCGGGCGAGCGACCGGAGTCGGAAACCCGACCGACGGCGCCCGCAGGTCTCCTCGTGCCGCATCTGCGGCGCCACGCTGCTGGCCGGCGCCGACCGGAAACTGGGCCGCTGCCCCACCTGTCCGTCCGATTTGGACGAAAACCTTCTGGAACGCTTCCAGACTTGGCGCAAGACCACCGCCGAGGGGCTCAAAGTCCCTGCGTACGTGGTGTTCACCGACGCCACGCTGGTGGCCATCGCCGAGCGGCGCCCGAGCACGCCCGCGGAGCTGCTGGCGATCGCCGGGATCGGGCCGCGCAAGCTGAGCCAGTACGGGCAACAGGTATTCGCTCTGGTGGGCGGCGCGAGCCCCGACGCGGCCTCGGCCGAGACCTCGTCAAAAAACTTTGGAAACTAGTCCGTTAATTCGTTTGCCCTCGCCTCTACGTGAGGCATAGCCTCAGAGCACACCTCGGCGAGCAAGCCTGCTTGCCAGGGCAAACCGGGGATTCCGATCCCCACCGAGCGCAACGTTTATGGAGGAGGTGGCAACGATGGAGATCTACACGATGACGCAGCGACCGTCGATGCCGCTGACCCGTGCCTGCGCTCCGTCGGCCATCCCGGCTGTCCGGGTGGCCGAGTGGAAGACCGCTCTCCTGACCGCACCAGTGCCCACTCCGGTGGCTGTGCTGGCGGCCGAGCGGGCTCCGGTTTCGCGGGTGCACCAGGTCCAGGTCCAGGCCGAGCTGGCCCAGGCTCTGACGCTTACCAGCGGGATCAATGGCTCCACTGGCACCACCAGCACCACTGGGTTCAAGGGCATCGATGGCTCCAAGAAGCGCTACACGGATGGCGCCAACGGTGTCCCGCCTCGAGGAAGGCCGGTCTGATAGACCAGACCTCCGGCTCACCTCGAGGCCGCGGAACCCGTACAGGGTCCGCGGCCTAATTTTTTGCCGGCCAACCGGCCGGTGCACCAGCACTGCGATCCAGAAGATCGAAGAAGAAGAGAGAGGTGACCGGGCTTTATGAGTCTGGCGCTGGCCCCGATCGACGTGAGCGTCGACATCGAGGCAAACCTGCCCTGTCGGAAGTTCGACCCGGACCTTTGGTTCTCGGACTCCCCGGCCCAGCTGGAGCTGGCCAAGTCGCTCTGCGGGGACTGCCCGCTGCGCGTCGAGTGCCTCGCCGGCGCGGTCGAGCGGAACGAGCCCTGGGGTGTCTGGGGCGGCGAGATCTTCGAGCGTGGCGCCGTCGTTCCGCGCAAGCGGCCCCGTGGCCGTCCGCGTAAGGCGGATGTGGCGCGCGACGCCGAGCTGGCAGTCGAGGTCGAGGAGCGGCTCGCCGCTAACGGTCTCGAGTCCCGCAACCAGGTCCGCCTCGCGGCCTGACCCCGATTCCCCCAACACGACACCGAAAGCAGAGACCGAAGATGAGCACGAATGGAGCTTCCAAGATGAGACTTCTCCACGAAGCGTTGTCCCGGGCCCGAATGCCAAGGCCTCAGCGTGAATACACACCTGAGGCTCACCGTCCCGCTCGCCTTGTAGCCATGCAGGCCCACCACCGGGCCTCGCGCGAACTCGGCGGTGGGCGTTACTGAGACCCGCTGACGCGATGAGATGAAGTGATGGGCCCGTCCGCGATCGCGGACGGGCCCTTCGTCATGCCGAGAAGAACGTGGCGGCGGCCGCGGCGAGGTACGCCGGGTCGTCGACGTGACAAAGCTCACGGGCCGAGTGCATCGAGAGCAGCGGCGTGCCGACGTCCAGCGTCGGGATGCCGATCCGGGTCGCGGTGAGCGGACCGATCGTCGAGCCGCACGGCACCGCGTTGTTGGACACGAACGGCTGCCACGGCACGCCGGCCGCCTCACAGACACGGGCCCAGAGCGCCGACCCGAGCGCGTCGGTCGTGTACCGCTGGTTGGCGTTGATCTTCAGGAGCGGGCCGCCGCCGGCGATCGGCCGGTGCGTCGGGTCGTGCTTCTCGGGCCGGTTCGGGTGTACGGCGTGACCGGCGTCGGCCGAGAGGCACCACGACGCCGGGATCGACCGGTGCAGGTCGACGCCGAGCGCCGAGGCGACTCGCTCGAGCACGTCGGCGAGCATCGGGCCGGACGCGCCCGAGCGGCTCTCCGAACCCAGCTCCTCGTGATCGAAGGCGGCGAGCACGGCGATGGCGTCGCCACCCTCGAAGCCCAGCAACGCGGTCAGTCCGGCGTGCACCGAGGAGAGGTTGTCGAGGCGGGGCGCGGCGAACAGCGAGCCGTCGGCGCCGAAGCGGGCCGGCGCGGCCGTGTCCATCGCCACCACGTCATGCCCGGTGATCTCGGCGGCCTCGATCCCGGCGGCCCGGGCCAGATGGGCGAGCACCTCCGGGCCGTCGACGGCGAAGACCGGCTGCACGTCGCGCTGGCGGTCGGGGGCGAACGACGTGTTCACCTCCCGGTCCAGGTGGATGGCGAGGTGCGGGATGCGGGCGAACGGGCCGGTGCGGACCAGGTGGGTCGTGCCGTCGCGGGTCACGAGCCGGCCGGCCAGCTCCAGCTCGCGGTCGAACCAGGAGGCGATGATCGGTCCGCCGTACACCTCGACGGCGACCTGGAGCCAGCCGTTCGAGGCGAGCGCCGGCCGCGGCTTGAGCTTGAACGTCGGCGAGTCGGTGTGCGCGCCGAGGATGCGGAACGGGGTGGCCGGCGCCACCCGCTCGGGCAGGGCCAGGGCGATCACCGCGCCGTCGCGGACGATCACGAGCCGGGCGCCGGGGCGGACCGTCTCCCGCCAGTCGGCGGTCTCGTCGAGCGCCGCGTAGCCGGCCCCGGTCAGACGCCGGGCCACCTCGGCCGCCGCATGATATGAGCTGGGCGAGGCCGTGATGAAGCTGCCGAGATCGTCAATGTGGGCCGATGTGTCCATGCCCACATCCCATCAGATCATGGGACCGGCGCGAATCCGGGCAGCCACTTCTCGACGATCGACCGGTACGGCGCCTCGGCCTCCAGCTGGCACAGCACGCCGATCGAGCCCAGCGTCACGCGGTGGATCAGAAGGTAGGACGGTGGCAGGTTGAGCTTGCGGCTCAGCTGGTAGGCCGGGCTGCGCGGGCTGCCCAGCCGGGCCGCCTCGCCGCGCAGCCAGGAGCGGGTGAACCGGAACTCGTCGACCGCGAGCGGCTCGATCATCGGCCGCAGGAACTTGAGCACCGCGTCGGCGTCGAGCTCGTCGTCGGGCTTGATGAACCCCTCGTCGCGGAGTCCTTCGGCGACCGCCTCGGCGTCGCCGTCGAGCGCGAACCGCACGAGCCGCCCGATCGGCTCGGGGTGGCCGCCGGGCAGCCGGGCCACCGCCCCGAAGTCGATCACGCCGAGCCGGCCGTCCGGCAGGATGCGGAAGTTGCCGGGGTGCGGGTCGGCGTGCAGCAGCCCGGCCCGGGCCGGGGCCGAGAAGTGCAGGGTGGCCATGAGCCGGCCGGCCTCGTCGCGCTCCTCGGGCGTGCCGTCGCTGATCACCTTGGACAGCGGGGTGCCCTCGACCCACTCGGTGACCAGCACCCGCGGCGCGGCAGCGATCACCCGGGGGACGTAGATCTCCTCGTCGCCCTCGAAGGCCGTCGCGAAGGCCGTCTGGGTCTCGGCCTCCATCGCGTAGTCGAGCTCCTCGGTGATCCGGGCGCGGAGCTCGGCGAGCAGCGGCTTGATGTCCATCCCGGGCTGGATGATCTTGAACATGCCGGCCAGCAGGGACAGCTGCTTGAGGTCGGCGAGCAGCGCCTCGCCGGCCCCGGGGTACTGCACCTTGACGGCGACCTCGACGGTCTTCTGCCGCGCGTTCTTGCGAGCCTTGGGCAGCTTCCACTGCGCGCGGTGCACCTGACCGATGCTGGCCGCGGCGGCCGGGCTGTCGTCGAACTCGGTGAACTTCTCGCGCCAGTCCTCGCCCAGCTGCTCGGCGAGCGCCTTGTGCAGGCTGGCGACCGGCATCGGGGGCGCGGCCTCCTGGAGCTTGGTCAGCGCCTGTCTGTACGGCCCCGCCATCTCCTCGGGCAGCGCGGCCTCGAACACCGAGAGCGCCTGTCCGAACTTCATGGCGCCGCCCTTGAGCTGTCCCAGAACACTAAACAGCTGCTCGGCGGTGCGCTGCTGGATGTCGGCCGAGATGACGTCGGTCGCTATCCCGACGGCGCGCTTGCCGAGGCCGAGCGCGGTGCGCCCGGCGAAGCCCAACGGCAGCGCGGCCAGTCTCGCGGTACGGGACGCGGCACGACGCGGTATGTCGCTCACCAGATCATTGTGACCGACGGATCGCCGAGCATCCGCCCGGCCGATTCCGCTTCGCCCTTTATTGGCGGAAAGTTCGGTCAACGAGCACACGGGCACTCCGGATGCGGCAGCCAGCTGCGGCGCCGGACCCGCCCGGGCGCGGTGATCTCGGCGGTCGCGCCGGCCGTTTCCGGGGTGCCGCCGTCGAGGAAGGTCAGCGCCTCGGCGACCGCGTACGCCGTCGTGGCCAGCAGTGTGCTGACCGCGCACGGCTCGGCGGCGGCCGGGACCGGGCCGGGCCAGGTCGCGTCCCGCTCGCGGCGGTGGAGGTCGAGGCAGTGCAGGCAGGGCCGGCCGCGGGCGTCGACGAGCGGGCCGACGACCGCGGACCCCTCCCGGATCGTCACGGCCAGGTGCGGCTGCCGCCTGATCGCCAGCGCATGCGCGAGCACGGCGACCGGCTCGTCGTGGTCCAGCTGAATCCGCAGGGACGGCGCCATGCGGCGTACCCCCTGGGTTGTCCCTGGCACCAGGAGCGACAAGACCTCGTTGATCGCGTCGCGCCGCCGCCGGCCTATGTCGGCGGCGCGCAGCGGCCCGCCCGGCAGATCGCCCGGCCGCACCTCGCCGGTGACCTCGGGCCGCACATGCCCCACGCCGGCCTGGGCGAGCGCCACCGCGATCGGAGCGGCGAGCCGGCCGCGACCGGCGAGCACCACGTGCGCCGCGAACCGGCGCCGCAACGCCTGAGCGGGCAGGGGCACGCCGCGCAGGGCCAGCGCCGCGGCCTCGCCGGTGAGCCGGCGCTGGGCGGTGGCCCCGAAACTGGGCGGGACCAGCGACGACGCCGGAAGTGTGAGACCGGCCGTGCGCAGGGTGTCGAGGAGGGCGCGGCAGTCCGGCTCGGGGATGCCGAGCTCGGCGGCGCCCTGCAGGACGACCTGCTCGGAACGGCTGCCGTCGAGCAGGTCGAGAACGCGTTCGCAGCGTTCGTCAGGGAGGTGTAGCAGCAGCGCACGGGCCGGATCGGAGCCGATCTGGAGCTCGCCGGGGCCGCGCCAGACGCGGGGGAGGCCGGGAATCAGGGTGGGGCGGTTCACCGTGACAGGTTGTCACTCCGGCAGTGCGGAGCGAGTTGGTTGTCCACAGGTCCGTCTACCGCTTGAGGCTTGTTATCCACAGCTGAACGCGAGTTATCCACAGGCGTTCGCCGTTATCCACAACTCACTCAACGTGTCTGTTTCGACACGGTTATGGGTAGAGCGACGCGGTGTGCGCCGCTCTACCCGCAAGCGTGAATCAGGCCTTGGCCTTGCCGAGGATCCGGTTCACGGTGGTGCCACAGACCGGGCACTTGCCCTTCGCCATGTTCATGCCGGTCTTCGAGACCTCCACGGTTCCCTGGAAGTCGCGCTTCTCCTTGCACTTCACGCAGTAGCCGTTGTACGTGTTGTCGGCCACGGTTCCTCCTCGTCATGTTCGTCGGCCGGGTCGGCCCGATGCCCTTGGTTCGCAGGTGGCGCTGAGCCGCTCCGCGGCCACGTGGATGTGGCCTCCCGCAAGGGCGGTCACTACCCAGGTCCGGCCATTTCCATGTCACTTCAGCGCCGCCGTCGTGAGTGTGCCGGGAGAAATGCCCCTTTTCGCGAAGTTGCGCCCGAACACGCCGGAAATACACGCCAAAAAGGACGATTTGAGGGCTGGAGGCATCTTCATGGCGTGCGCTAGGTTGGCCGGTCTGCACAGATGTTGCGACTGTGGAAAATTTTTTCGGTTATACGGGGAGGAAGCGCGCATATCCGGCGGGTGTCATCGGCCGTACTCTTGCGGTGACATGGGTCTCACGGATTAGCGTCTCAACGTGAACCCGAATCTGGGCCGCGCGAGCCGGTAATGGCCCGGACGCGTAAGCCTGTCGTCGAAGTGCGGCGCAGCCAGCGCCGGCGCCGGACGGTGTCCGCGTACCGCGACGGTGAGCGCGTGGTCGTGCTCATCCCGGACCGTTTCTCCCGCGCCGAGGAAACCGAGTGGGTCGAGCGCATGCTGGCCCGGCTGGCGGCCCGCGAGGAACGGATCAGGCGCACCGACGACGAGCTGCTGGCCCGGGCGCACCGCTTGACCACGCGCTACCTGCCCGATCACGCCCACCAGGTGACCCCGGCGAGCGTGCGCTGGGTGACCAACCAGAACGGCCGCTGGGGCTCCTGCACTCCCGACGACGGCACGATCCGCATCTCCCACCGGATCCAGGAGATGCCCGACTGGGTGATCGACTACGTGCTGCTGCACGAGCTCGCCCACCTCGTGGTCCCGTCGCACAGCACCCGGTTCTGGGATCTGGTGGCCCGCTACCCCAAGTCGGAGCGCGCCCGCGGCTACCTCGAGGGCATCTCCGCGGCCACCGGGCTGGTCCTCGGCGACGACTAGAGTTGCCACGTGACGCGACGGGTGGTGGCTGCTCTGCTGGTGCCGGTGCAGTGGAGTCCGCCCGGCGTCGATCTCGAGGCCTGGCGCACGGCCCTGGCCGAGGACGTGGTCGACCTGCTCGCCCGGCTCGCCCAGGCCGAGGCGGCCATCGCCGCCACGCCCGGCGACCGCAAGCTGGCCGAGGAGATCGCCTGGCCCGGCATGCGCGTCTACGAGATCCCGACCGCGACCTATTTGCCGGTTCTTGCGGCCGCGGCGGCCGACGGCTTCGACCAAGCGGCTGTCATCGCGGCCGACGCGCCCGACGTCCCCGGCATGATCCTCGGCAAGCTGCTCCAACCCCTGGACAACAAGGCCGTGGCCGTCGCCTCCGGGGGATCCGGCCTTCTGGGCGTGGCCACCAGCCTGCCGGTGCCCGACTGGCTGGCCGACCACGACCTCGACAGCGCGTCGGCTCAGCTGTTGCGCAAAAAGGCGCCGCGCCCCGGGGATGTGACTTCCACCCCCGAGTGGCGGCGCCTGCGCGGGCCGGCCGAGCTTGCCTCGCTCGATCCGGCCCTGGAGGGCTGGGAGAACACCCGGGCCCTCCTCGGCGGCTAGGACTCCTCCTCGGGGCCTTTGCCCAGGTCGTCCAGCTCGCTGAGGTCCCAGTCCAGCGAGGTCTGGGCGAACGCCTGCGGGTTGGCGAAGTCGTCGTCGGTGGGCAGCAGGTCGGGGTGACCCCACAGCGCGTCGCGGCCCTGGATGCCGCGGTGCTCGGTGACGGCCGTCCACAGCGCGCCGGCCTCGCGCAACCGGCGCGGACGCAGCTCGAGACCGACCAGCGCGGCGAAGGTCTGCTCGGCCGGCCCGCCCGCGGCCCGGCGGCGGCGGAACGCCTCACCGAGGGCCGCCACGCTGGGCAGGCGATCCCCGGCGGCGGTGTCGACCACGTGGCCGACCCAGCCCTCGATCAGCGCGAGCGCCGTCTCGAGACGAGCCAGCGAAGCCTTCTGCTGCGGGGTGTCCTCGGGCGTGAAGATGCCCTCGAGCGCCATGGCCTGCATCGACTCGGGGTCGCTGGGGTCGACGCGGCTCATCGCCTCCTCGATCGCCTCGCGATTCACGGTGATGCCGTTCGCGTACGTCTCGACGGCGCTCAGCACGTGGGCGCGCAGCCACGGGACGTGCCCGAAGAGGCGCTGGTGCGCCGCCTCGCGCAGGGCCACGTACAGCCGGACCTGGTCCTCCGGGAGCTCGAGGCCCTCGCCGTACGCCTTGATGTTGGCCGGCACCAGCGCGGCCGTGCCGGTCGGACCGAGCGGAAGGCCGATGTCGCCGGCCGAGAGCACCTCGGCCGCGAGCTGGCCGAGCGCCTGCCCGAGCTGGCCGCCGAAGAGCGCGCCGCCAAGGGTGGCGACCATCGACTGCATGGGGCCGAGCTGGGCCTTGGCCTCGTCGGGGACGAGATCGCCCATGGCGCCGACCATGCGGCCCGCGATCGGGTCGCACAGTTTCTTCCACACCTCGAGGGTGTTGTAGATCCACTCGTTGCGGTTCCACGCGGCGGCCACGCGGATGCCGCTGGGCAGCGCCGAGACGGGGTCGAGCCACAGGTCGGCGAGGCGGAGGCTCTCCTCGACCTGGTGGCGCTCGAACATGTTGACCGCGGGGTCGCCGGACGCGGCGAGCTGGCTGGCCGCGACCTGCCGGGCCAGGTCCCAGTTCACCGGGCCGCTGCCGGGGCCGCCGGCGAACATCTGCTGCAGCTGCGCCATGAACTGCTGCATCTGCTGCGGGTCGGAGGGGTCGGGCGGCTGGGCGCCCGGCAGGGAGAAGCCGAACGGGATATCAGGCACGTAGTCAACCGTACGCGCGAAACGCACCCCGCGGACCGATGGCCGTGTCAGCTCAGAGAGAACGCGCTGCCAGCTCAGAGTTCGCTCAGGTGGGGACGATAGTCTCACGCGCATGAGACGTCGCGGTGTCACAGTCATCCTCGGCGCCCTGCTCACCGCGCTCTTCGCCGTCGGTGTCATGGCGGCGCCGCTGCCGTACGTCGTGCTGAAGCCGGGCCCGACGGTGAACACACTCGGTACCAGCAACGGCACCGAGGTGATCCAGGTGACGAACGGGAAGACGACGGAGTCGGCCGGGCAGCTTCGCCTGACCACCGTGAACGTGCAGTCCCAGGTCGAGCTGGTGTGGGCGATCAGCAGCTGGTTCAGCAAGAAGGACGCGGTCGTGCCGCGCGCGCTGATCTATCCGCCCGGCCAGACCGAGAAGCAGGTCGAGCAGCAGAACGCGCAGGAGTGGACCAAGTCGCAGGACAGCGCGGTCACGGTCGCGCTGTCCAAGCTGGGGTACCCCGTCCAGACGTACGTGAAGGACGTGACCGCGGGCGGCGCCGCGACCGGCCTGCTGCAGGCCAACGACGTGATCACCGCTGTGGACGGCACCAAGGTCGTCAGCCCGGCGACGCTCACCGACGTCGTCCGGGCCAAGCCGGCCGGCACGACCTTCACGATCGCCTACACGCGGGCCGGCAAGGCGGGCACTGCCAAGATCACGACGAAGGCCGACCCCGAGGACGGCAAGACGCCGCGCCTGGGTATCGGGATCGACACCAAGCAGGACTCGCCGTACAAGGTCGAGATCGATCTCGACAAGATCGGCGGCCCGAGCGCCGGACTCATGTTCACGCTCGGGATCATGGACAAACTCGAGCCGGAGGACCTCACCGGCGGCAAGATCATTGCGGGAACCGGCACGATCGACGACGACGGCAACGTCGGACCGATCGGCGGCATCCCCCAGAAGCTGGTCGGCGCCAAGGGCGCCGGCGCTCAAATCTTCCTGGTGCCCAAGGACAACTGCGCCGAAGCGCTCAAGAACGCCGTGGACGGACTTCCGATGGCCGAGGTGGCCACGGTGGACGACGCCCTGACGGCGCTCAAGACCTTCACCAGCGGTGGCACCCCGAAGCCGTGCTCGGCGTCGTGACAGATGTCGTAATGTGAGACACCGGTTGCCCCAAATGATGTGTGGAGCCCACGTTGGTCATGCGTAACAGCCCTCTACCGAGGATGAGCCGGCGCGGTCGCGTCACGGTCGGCGTCCTGGTCGGGGTCTTCCTCTTATTCACGCTGCTCGGCTGGGGCATCGACGCGTACACCGACTACCTCTGGTTCCACGAGGTCGACTTCGTCAACGTCTTCTCCGGCGTGCTGCTGACCCGGCTGCTTCTTTTCGTGATCATCGGCCTCGCGGTCGCGTTGATCATCGGCGCAAACCTCTACCTCGCCTACCGGCTGCGTCCGCTCCTGCGCCCGCACTCGGCCGAGCAGGCCACGCTCGAGCGTTACCGGATGGTGATCGCCCCGCGCCTGGGCACCTGGATCGCCGTACTCTGCGTGATCATCGGCTTCTTCGCCGGCCTGTCCGCCCAAGGCCAGTGGAAGGAGTGGATGCTCTTCCGCAACTCGCAGCCGTTCAACGTCGACGACCCGCAGTTCAAGGTGGACATCGGGTTCTACATCTTCGAGTACCCGTTCTGGCGCTACCTTCTCGGCGTCGCGTTCACCGCGGTGGTCCTCTCGGTGCTCGGCGCGCTCGCCGTCCACTACGTCTTCGGCGGCGTGCGCCTGCAGGGGGTCGGCGACCGCATGACAACCGCCGCGCGGGCGCACCTGACCACGCTGGTCGCCGTCTTCGTGCTGCTCAAGGCCGTCGCGTACGTGTTGGACAGGCGTGCCCTGCTGCTCGAGCAGCACGTGTCGCCGGGCCTCTACGGCGCCGGCTACACCGACGTCAACGCGCTGTTGCCGGCCAAGGAGATCCTCGCCTACATCTCCATCGTGGTGGCGATCGCGATCATCGTGTTCTCCAACGCGGGCATGCGCAACCTCGTCTGGCCGGGCGTATCGCTGGCGCTGCTGGCCATCTCGGCGGTCGCGATCGGCGGCATCTACCCGCTCGCCGTGCAGAATTTCTCGGTGAAGCCCAGCCTCGCCGACAAGGAAGCGCCGTACATCCAACGGTCGATCAACGCGACCCGGGCCGCCTTCGGCCTGGAAACCACCGAACAAGATCGATATCAGGCCAACAACGTGGTGCCACCGGCCACCCTGGCCAGCGACACCAGCGCGCAGAACGCCCGGCTGGTCGACCCGCAGTTGGTCTCCCAGGCGTTCACGCAGTCGCAGCAGTCCCGCGGCTTCTACGATTTCGGCAAGAAGCTCGACGTCGACCGGTACACGATCAACAGCAAGACCGCCGACTACGTCGTGGGCGCCCGCGAGATCAACGACGACAAGCTGACCCCGCAGCAGCGCAACTGGCTCAACCGGCACACCGTCTACACCCACGGCTACGGCCTGGTGGCGGCGCCGGCCAACGAGGTCGTCTGTGGTGGCCTGCCGTTCTTCGTCTCCGGCTTCCTCGGCGACGACCGCCCGCCCGGCTGCTCGGCGAAAACCGACGAGATCAAGGTCCAGCAGCCGCGCATCTACTACGGCGAGCAGTCCACCGAGTACGCCATCGTCGGTCAGGCCGACAAGAACAAGAACGTCGAGTTCGACCGGCCGCAGGAAGAGAACAACAACGCCGAAGAGCTTTACACGTACGACGGGAAGGGCGGCGTGCCGATCGGCTCGTTCTTCCGCAAGCTGGTCTTCTCGATCAAGCTGACCGAGAGCAACTTCCTGCTCTCCGACGCGGTCAACGACAACTCGAAGCTCATGTACATCCGCGACCCGCGCTCCCGCGTGGAAAAGGTCGCGCCGTTCCTGACCATCGACGGCGACCCGTACCCGGCGGCGGTCGACGGCCGGATCGTCTGGATCCTCGACGGGTACACGACGTCCAACAGCTACCCGTACTCGCAGAAGATCAACCTGGCGAACGAGACGCGCGACGAGCTCACCGGCCAGGGGCAGTTCGCCCTCGCCCGCGACGACGTCAACTACATGCGCAACTCGGTCAAGGCCACGGTCGACGCGTACGACGGCACGGTGAAGCTGTACCAGTTCGACGACAAGGACCCGATCCTCAAGGCGTGGAACAAGGCCTTCGGGGGGCACCTGATCGTCCCCAAGGCGGACACGCCGGCCTCCCTCGAGGCCCACTTCCGCTACCCGCAGGACCTGTTCAAGGTGCAGCGCAACCTGCTCACCAAGTTCCACGTCACCGACCCGCGGGCGTTCTTCAGCGGCCAGGACTTCTGGCAGGTCCCGAACGCGCCCGACGCGCCGTCGAGCAACGTGAAACAGCCGCCGTTCTACCTCAACGTGCAGCTGCCCGAACAAAAAGAGACCAGGTTCCAGCTCACCGCCGGCGTCACACCCGCCAACCGGGAAAACCTCGCGGCGTTGATAAGCGGTTCGTACGTCGACAACCAACCCAAACTCGAGGTCCTCGAGCTACCCGACCAGACGGTCATCCCCGGACCGGTACAGGTCCATCAGAAGATGACCAACAACGCCGCGGTCAGACAGCAGCTCAGCCTGCTCTCCACCAACAACAACCAGGCACAGGTCCTCTACGGAAACCTGATCTCGCTGCCGGTGGAGAGCGGCATCCTGTACGTCGAGCCCGTCTACGTGAAAACCGGCAACCAGGAAAGCGCGGCCCCGCTGCTGCAGAAAGTCCTGATGTCGTACGGCGACGGCGGCACCTACGTGGTCCTGGCCAACAACCTCAAGGAAGGCCTCGACGCCCTGGTAACCCAGGGTAAACAGGCCAACGCCGGCCAGCCGCCGCAGAGCGGCAACCAGGGCCAGACCGGCAATAACAACAACAGTGGCAACGCGCCGCCCGCCAACCTGAACTCGGAACTGGCCGCGGCCGCGGCCGAGGTCGACCAGGCCATCGACAACGTGCGGACGGCCCAGCAGTCCGGCGACTTCGCGAAGTACGGCGAGGCGCTCCAGCAGCTCGAAACCGCCATGGCCAAGTTCCAGGCCGCCCAGCAGGCCGCCGCGTCCGGGACGGCGACACCGACACCATCGGGCTCGGCCAGCCCATCCGGATCCGCCAGCCCGTCGGCGACGCCGGGCGGCTGAGGTGACGAGCGCAACCCGGGGGCCGTTTTGCAGGCGGCCTCCGGGTTGCGCTAGTGTTAACAAGCCGACGCGGGGTGGAGCAGCTCGGTAGCTCGCTGGGCTCATAACCCAGAGGTCGCAGGTTCAAATCCTGTCCCCGCTACGAGTCCTAGGGGCCCTCTGTCCGCGGAAAGCGCGGGCCGGGGGCCTCTTCGCATGTCTGCCGGGGGGCCGAGCCCCCCGAACCCCCCACGGTGCGGAAGGTTGCGCTTGGTGGGGGCTGGGCCTAGGCGCCCCGAACCCCCCACGGTGCGGAAGGTTGCGCTTGGTGGGGGCTGGGCCTAGGCGGCCCGAACCCCCCACGGTGCGGAAGGTTGCGCTGGGTGGGGGGCTGCGCTGGGGTGGGGGGCCTGCCTCGCTTCGCGTCGTTAGCGGGCTGCGAGGATTTTTCTGGCCTCTTCGGCGTCTTGGGTGGCTACCAGGACCTGTACGCCCTGTAGTTGTAGGGCCGGTTCCTGGGCTCCGGCGTCGTCTGCGTTTACCCCTGTTTTGATGCCGTTGCTTCTTAAGAGGCCGGCTATCAGCTCTGCCTCTATTCGGCTGTCTACTACTGCCACTGTTACCAGCTCTGTGAAGTCCATGGGGTCAGCTTTCCGTGTTTGGGGATGTCTGACACCAGGGAGCGACCCTGGCCACATACCGGGGGTGTCGATCGAGCGGACTGGGTGTGTAGCGGACTGGGTGTGCGGCGCGGGTGGGGTGGGGTGCCTGACGTTGCAGGTGGGGCGTTTCGAACGGGCTGCTGGTGTCGTCGTGCGGTGGAGGCGTTCTGGGGTTGGGGGTGCTTGTCGGTTGTAGGTGGGGGAGGGGTGTTAAGCGGGGGTTTGGGTGGTCGAAAGGGGGCGGTGCCAGTGGTGGGTTACTGAGGGGGCATCGGGTGGTCGGGTGGGGTCGGGGCAAGCGCGCCTGGGGAGTGGTGGCTGCTGTGCTGGCGGGAGGGCTTGTTGCTTCCTGTGGTGTTCCGGAGAGTGGGCAGGCGGCTGCGGCTGTTGGTCGGCAGAGCTCGGGGGCAGCCTGGGTTGGTGGCGGGCAAGCTGCGGCGTTGACTGACTACAGCGGTATCGGTCCCGTGTCGCGCTTGGTGCGTCGGGAAGAAGCTGTGGCCAGCGTGAGCGGCGACGAGGAATGTGCGGCTGGGCGCAGCATGAATGTTGTTGCGCATCAGGATGATGACTTGTTGTTTATCAATCCTGTGGTCAGCGCGGATCTGGCTGCCGGCAAGTGTGTGGTGACCGTTTACGTGACTGCGGGGGACGCTGGGCGGGCGCGTAGCTACTGGCTGGGGCGGGAGAAAGGCGCCCGGCGGGCCTACTCGGCCATGACGGGGTCCTCGGAGTGGTGGGCTGAGGACAAAGTCGTGATCGGCGGGCGGTCTGCGGCTCGGTTCACGCTGGGTGGGGGGCGCGTGTCGCTGGTGTTCTTGCGACTGCCTGATGCCAGCACGTCGCCGGGGCGGCCGGTGGATGGGCTGCGGCGGCTGTGGCGGGGGGAACTGTTCAATCTGCGGACTGTGGACGACGGGGATCGGTACACCCGGTCGGCGCTGCTGGGGACGTTGACGGCGTTGATGAACAAGTACCAGCCCGACGAGATCCGGACGCTTGACTACGAAGGGCGCTACGGGGACGGGGACCACGCCGATCACCACACGGTTGGCTACTTCACGTTCGCGGCGCAGCGTAACTACTCGTGGCCGCACGAGATCAGCGGGTTCATGGGATATCCGGTGGAGAACGCGCCGGCCAACCTGGGCGATGACGCGCGGGACGCGAAGCTGGGGTACTTCCTCGCGTATGCGCCGTTCGATTCGAAGGTCTGCCAGACGGCGCGGGCCTGTCTGGGGAACTTCTACGCGCCTCGGTTCTCGCGGAGCATCCGTACCGGTGACTAAGGCCGGCGCAACAGGAAGTTGATGGCCGTGAGGGTCAGGACCGGCTGGTCGTGCTGATTGAGTAACGCCACGCTGGTGGTCACCACCCCGCGGTCGGGCTTGGAGCGGGACGGGCGCGCATCGTCGATGGGGGTGCGGAATGGCGCCATGCTCGGAAGCCTCGCATGAGGATCGGCGGCGGGCACTGCCCAACAGGCAGTGACCTGTGTCAATATGGCGGGGAATATGGAGGTGATCACTGTGCGCAGTCTTCGTCGCCGGTCGATCGTCGGCCTGATCCTCGGGTTGTGCGCCGCCGCGCTGTTCGGCTATTCCGGTCCGTCCGCGAGCGCGGGCGGGTCGCCGCCGGTCCTCGGTGCCGCGGGCATCTGGTCGGCTTCCCTGGAAGGTGTGCACGGCGTCGCGCCGGATGCGACCGTGCGCCAGATCGCTCGCGTCTCGGTCTCCGGCAGCGGGATCCGGGTGCGCTTCGGAAACCCGTTCGGCGCGTCTCCGGTGGTCATCAAGGAGGCCTGGGCGGGGCGGACGGTGGCGCCGGGTTCGGCACGGCTGGTGCCGGGGTCCAACAAGCGCATCACGTTCCGTGGCGGGCGGTCGGTCACGATCCCGCCGGGGCAGGAAGTGGTCAGCGACGCGGTGTCGATGACCGTGGCCGCGCAGCAGGACGTGGCGGTCAGTGTCTACGCGCCGGGCGGCCCGGTCAACGACCACACGTTCCCGCCGTTCGCATACGACCCGCCGGCGTCCTACATCGGAACGGGTGGCAACACGGCGTCGGCGGTGTCCGATGACGCTTTCCCCGGCTACCCGGTCATTCCCGGCAACACCGGCAGCACCGCGACGGGGTACCACCCGGGCCAGACATGGTGGATGGATCTAGTCACCGCCGATCGACCGGCGGCGCGTGGGACTCTGGTCACCCTGGGCGATTCGATCACCGACGGCTACAACGCGTACGGGCCTCCGGGCCAACGGTGGACCGACGTGCTCGCCGAGCGGCTCGACGCGCTGCCCGCCGAGTCCCGGCTCGCCGTGGCGAACGCCGGCATCTCCGGCAACACGGTCAGCGTGCAGCCCAACCCGTACGATCCCACCAATCAGTGCTGTGGCCCGCCGGCGCCGCAGCGCCTCGACCGCGACGTGCTCTCGGTCCCCGGCCTGCGCTCGGTGCTGCTGCTCGAGGGCACCAACGACATCGGCGGCGGCGACTACGCGCCCCCGGCCTCGGCGGCGCAGGTGATCGACGCGATGCGCTCGATCGCGGCGCGGGTGCACGCCCGGGGGGTTCGCATCGTGGCGTCCACGATCCTGCCGATGTGCAACGCCGCGGGCAGCGCCAAGGAGAACACCCGCCTCGAGGTCAACCAGTGGATCCGCACGTCGAACGTCTTCGACGACGTCCTCGACTTCGACGCGGTGCTGCGCGACCCCGCCGATCCGACGGTGATGATCGCCGACCTGCGCAACGACTGCTACCACCCCAACGCGGCCGGCGATCAGCTGATCGGCCGCTACATCCCGCTGCACTCGATCCTCGGCTGACTCCGGCGCCGGGCCGCTCACGGGCGGCCCGGCCGTCGGCAATGCGGACAGAAAGTGGCCTGAACGCGACCTACCTTGGGCGCAAGCCGTTCCGAGCCAAGGAGATTCGCGTGGAAAGCACCGCACCCGCCGGGTACACGACCGTCGCGCCGTGGATCGTCACGCCGGACACCGGGAAGCTGCTGGACTTCGTCACCGCCGTGTTCGAGGGGGTGGAACTGGCCCGGGTGCCGTTGCAGGACGGCAGCATCGGCCACGCCGAGATCCGAGTGGGTGACACGATCCTGCTCGCGTTCGATCGGCGGGCGGACTGGCCGGCCATGCCGTCGCTGCTGCGAGTCTTCGTCGCCGATGCCGACGCCGCGATCGAGCGCGCGGTCGCCGCCGGGGCGCGGGTGGTGACCGCGTCGGCCACCCACGCGTTCGGGCAGCGGGGCGGCCGCGTACGGGACCCGTTCGGCAACATCTGGTGGATCAGCGCGGTGGTCGAGGAGGTCGCGCCCGAGGAGGGCATGCGCCGCCTGAGCGAGGCGCCGTACGCCGCGGCCATGCGGGACGCGCAGGAGACGCTCGACAAAGAGCTGAGCGGCCGCGACCACAGCGACGTCAGTCGAGTCGTGACGGGCGAAAATCGTTCTTGAAGTGTGTCGAGTGACGCGGGCGCCGTTCGTCAGGTGGGGTGAGAACGGACGACGAGAGGAGCGGGTGTGCGTTACGTGATGATCCTGACCGGGGACGAGTCGCATTGGTTCGACTCGGCCGAGGCCGCGGGGCTGATGGATGAGGTCAATGCCTGGTGGGAGAAGTGGCATAAGGCCGGCAAAATCGAGCAGGGCGGGGCCGAGCTGCAGCATTCGAGCACGGCCAAGACGGTCGGCCCGGGCCCGGACGGGCAGCCCACGGTGACCGACGGGCCCTATCTGGAAATCAAGGAAGTGGTCGGCGGATTCATCATGCTCGTGGCCGACGACATAGACGAGGCGATCGCGGTGGCGGCGGGCTGGCCGGGCATTCGGCTGGGCGACCGGGTCGAGGTGCGGCCCGTCATGGAGCGCTGAGCTTCGCCAATCGACGGGTGAGAAGCTCGCGTTCGGCATCGTTGGTGGCGAGCGCGAGCGCCCGGCGAAGGGCGTCAATGCCTTCTTCGCGGCGGCCGAGGCGGGAAAGCAGATCCGCCCTCGTCGCGTGGAAGAGGCGGTAGTTCTCCAGGCGCTCGGCGAGAGCATCCACTTCGGACAATGCGACTGCCGGGCCGTCGACGAAGCTGGTCGCGACGGCCCGGCTCAGCCGCACGATCGGGGACGGGCGCAGAATCGCCAGATCGTCATAGCGACGGCGGACCGATCGCCAATCCGTTTCGGCATAGGAAGGCGCCAGCGCGTGCAGCGCGGCAATCGCGGCTTCCAGTTGATAGGGGCCGGGGCTGTCCTGCGCGGCCGCCTTGGCCAGGCGATTCAGCGCGCTGCGGATGAGCGGGCGATCCCACCGGCGACGGTCCTGATCCTCGAGCAGAATCAGGCGTCCGTGCGAATCCACGCGGGCGGCGGCGCGTGACTCGTGCAATTCCAGCAGGGCGGCCAGGCCCGCGGCCTCGGCGGAATCCGGCAGCAGGGCGGCCAATTGCCGGGCCAGATCGAGCGCCTCCCGCGCCAGCGAGCGCTCGCCGAGATGGCCCTCGTTATAAATCAGATAAACGATCCCGAGTACGGCGGGCAGGCGCGCCGCCGGATCGTCGATCTCGAAGCTCACGCCGCGCAGCCGTCGCTTGGCCCGGACAAGGCGCTGCGCCATGGTCGCGGGTGGCAGCAGGAACGCGGCGGCGATGGTCTCGGCGGGCAGGCCGGCGACCGCGTTGAGGGTCAGCGCCATCTGAGCCGGCTCGGCCAACGACGGATGACAGCACGCGAAGATCAGCGTCAGCCGGTCGTCGCCGGTGGGCGCGGGCGGCGGCGAGGCGGCCAGAAGCGCCAGCTTCTCGCGCCCGGCGGCCTCCCGGCGCAGGCGGTCGACGGCCCGGTGCCACGCGGTCGTGACCAGCCAACCGGCCACATTGTCCGGAACGCCCTCGCCGGGCCAGCGGCGCAGCGCCTCGGCGACCGCGTCCTGCAGCGACTCCTCGGCGCGGTCGAGATCGCCCAGCCGGCGGGCCAGCACCCCCAGCATGCCGGGCGAATCGGACCGCCACGCCTCGTCGAGGACCGCGCGGACATCGATCATGCTGGGAGTTTGCCAGACTGGACCCCATGCCGCTGTTGGAGCGCGACGCCGCGCTGGCCTCCCTCGCCGAGTACGCGGCGCAGGCCCGGGCCGGCGACGGCCGTCTCGTGCTGGTGCCGGGCGAGGCCGGGATCGGCAAGTCGAGCCTGGTCGAGGCGCTCGCCGAGCGGGTGCCGGAGGCCCGCTGGTCGTGGGGGCTGTGCGACGGGCTGTTCACGCCCCGGCCACTGGGACCGCTCTTCGACATCGCCGCGTCGCTGGGCCTGGAGGTGGCGGGCATGGCCCGCGACGACCTCTTCGACGCGCTGCTGCGGGCGGTCGGTGGGGCGGGCCTCGACGTGCTGGTGATCGAGGATCTGCACTGGGCCGACGAGGCGACCATCGACCTGGTCCGGTTCCTGGCGCGGCGGCTGCGCAACCTCGCGGTGCTACTCATCGTGACCTACCGGGACGACGGGCTCGCGCCGGGTGACCCCGTGCGGGTTGCGGTGGGTGAGCTCGGCACATTGCGCTCGACGCGCCGGGTCGGGCTCGATCCACTCTCGCCGGAGGCGGTCCGCGCGCTCGCCGGCGATCTGGCGGCCGCGGGGCTCTACGAGCTGACCGGCGGCAACCCGTTCTTCGTGACCGAGGTGGTGCGGTCGGGCTCGTCGTCGGTGCCGGTCTCGGCGCGCGACGCGGTGCTGGCCCGGGTGGCGGGCCTCTCCGAGGCGGCGCGCGGGGTGCTCGAGACGAGCGCGCTGATCGGCGGCCGGATCGATCCGAGACTGCTCGACGCGGGAGTCCCCGCGCCGGGTGCCGCCGTGCCGGGTGCCGCCGCGCTGGGGGCCGCCGTGCCGGGGCTTGCCGTGCCGGGTGCCACTGTGCCGGGTGCCGCCGTGCCGGGTGCCGCCGCGCTGGGGGCCGCCGTGCCGGGGCTCGCCGTGCCGGGTGCCGCCGCGCTGGGGGCCGCCGTGCCGGGGCTCGCCGTGCCGGGTGCCGCCGCGCCGAGGGCCGCCTTGTCGGGCGACGCTGCGCCGGTCGACGAGGTGGTGACGTCGGGGCTGCTGGTCGGGGACGGGCCGTGGCTGCGGTTCCGGCACGAGCTGGCGCGGCTCGCGGTCGAACAGTCGATCCCGGCGCATCGCACCGGCCGCATCCACGCGTCGATCCTGGCCGGGCTACGCGCGCTGGGCAGCGACGACGACGCGGGGATGGCCTTCCACGCCGAGGGCGCGCGGGACACCGCGGCGGTGCTGCACTACGCGGTCCGGGCCGCGCGCCGGGCCTCCGAGCTGGCGTCGCGCCGGGAGGCGGCGGCGCAGTACGAGCGGGCGCTGCGCTTCGCCGGGGCGCTGCCGCCGGCGGAACAGGCGGAGCTCCACGACCGGCTGGGCGACGAGCTTTCACTCGTCGACCGGGGCGAGGACATGGTCACGGCGGCCGAGCGGGCGCGAGCTCTGTGGCGTGCGGCAGATCATCCCGTACGGGAAGGGGACGCGCTCCGCCGTTTGTCGGTGGCCATGGTCAGTCTGTGCCGGGGCGTCGAGGGCATGGCATCCGCGGAGGAGGCCGTGGCACTGCTGTCCCCGCTGGGTGACACGCCCGAGCTGGCCCGGGCCTATGCGCGCCTCGCCAGCCAGATGGCCCTGGTGAACCGGCTGGGCGACGCGGCGCGGCTGGCCACCCGGGCCCGCGAGGTGGCGTCGTCGCTGGGGATGCACGAGGTCGTGAGCGACGCGCTGAACACCCGGGCCTGCGCCTCGGCGACGGCCGGGGAGCCCTGGGTCGACGGGATGCGCGAGGCGCTGGAGGTGGCGCTGTCGCACCGGCTCGACTCGCAGGTGGGGCGGGCCTACCACAACCTGTACGGGCTGCTGGTCTGCGAGCGGCGATACGCGGAGGCCGAGCCGTTCTACCGCGACGGGCTGGCCTACTGCGACGAGCGCGACGTGTCGGCCTTCGGCACGAGCATGCGCGGCGAGCACTCGGTGACGCTGGCCCGCACCGATCGGTGGGACGAGTCGGCGGCGCTGGCGAGCCGGCTGCTGACCCGGTACGACGCGTCGCCGATCAACCGGATCAGCCCGCTGCTGGCGCTGGCGACCGTGCGCGGGCGGCGCGGCGACGACGGGGTCTGGGAGCTGCTCGACGAGGCCACGGCGGCGGCCGACGGGTCGGGGGAGCCACAGTGGATCGTCTGCGCGCGGCAGAGCCGGGCCGAGATGTACTGGCTGTCCGGGGACACCGTCGCGGCGCAGAGGGAGGCGCTGCTGTCGGCCGATGCGGCTGTCGAGGGCAACGGGTGGTTGCGTGGCTCGGTGGCGTCGTGGCTCCGGAGGCTCTCGCTGGTGACGGTGCCCGGGTCGTACGCGAAGCCGCATGAATTGTTCTTGAAGGACGATCTCGTCGGGGCCGCGGCGGAGTGGGAGCGGATCGGCTGCCGGTACGAGGCGGGGCTGGTGCTGTTGTCCGGGAACGAGCCGGAACTCCGTACGGCATTGGGGATTTTCAATGATCTTGGGGCTTTGCCGGCGGCACGGATGGCGCGATTGCGGTTGCGGGCGCTGGGCGTGCGATCGATCCCGGCCGGGCCACGTGGCGCGACCCGGGCGCATCCGATCGGGTTGACGCGGCGGGAGCACGAGGTGCTGGACCTGCTGGTCGCCGGGCGGACGAACGCCGAGATAGCGGCGCAACTCGTCATCGCGCGGAAGACGGTCGATCATCACGTTTCGGCGGTGCTGGCCAAGCTCGGAGCTTCGAATCGGTCGGCTGCGGCGTCGCAGGCTAGGTCGTTGGGCCTGGTCTCGCCGATAGATGGGTAGCCCGCGGCGCGAAGGTGGGTAGTCGATCCCGATCCCCTCGCTGTCGCCCGGCCGTACGTTCTTCTCGTAGCCAGCGACAAGGAGCGAGAAATGCCGATTTATCTGGATGTTCACTCCGTGAGCGGCGGGGTGACGATCGACGACGTGGCGAAGGCGCACCTGGCCGATCTGCAGACTCAGGGGCGGCACGACGTGACCTACCTGCGGTACTGGGTGGACGAGGCGCAGGGCAAGATCTTCTGCCTGGTGGAGGCGCCGTCGGCGGACGCCGCGGAGGCGGTGCACCGGGAGGCGCACGGGCTGGTCGCGGACGAGATCTACCAGGTGCAGGAAGGGTCGTAAACCCTTCTAGCTCACCGCCGCCGTCAGGTGCTCGTTGAGGACGGCCAGCTGGGTCTTGCGGGCCTCGGCGTGCCGGTCGAAGCCGGCGGCGGTGAGCTCGACGAAGACGCCGCGCCGATCGTCCACGCAGTGGGTGCGCTCGACCAGCCCGCTCTTCTCCAGGCGCGCGACCGTGCGGGACAGGGCGCTCTGGCTGAGGTACATGGCGGCGGCGAGATCTTGCATGCGTCGCTTGTCACAGTCTCTGGTGGTGAGACGGTCGAGGGTCTCGAAGTCGCTCAGGGTGAGGCCGTGCGCCTCCTGCAGGGCGCGCTCGAGCTGCGCGGCGACCATGTTGTAGCTGGACAGCAGCGACCGCCACCGGTCGACAAGCTCGGTTTCGGCCTCCATGCCGCGCATCCTACTCGCGCTAGCCCTTCGATGCACCAGCATTTGTTGCGCAGGACTCTAATGCGTTGTCATTCTATGCGTACGCATATAACGTCGCCGCCGTGACTATCACGGAACCCCTGCCAGTCGTCGCGGAGCCGGTCTCGCTCCGCTGGACACCTCGGCTCTGGGGAGTGCTCGCAGTCCTCTGCGCCGTCCTCTTCCTGGACGGACTCGACGTCTCCATGGTCGGCGTGGCCCTGCCGTCCATCGGCTCCGAACTGGGCCTGTCCACCACCTCGTTGCAGTGGATCGTCAACGGCTACGTGCTCGGCTACGGCGGCCTGCTGCTGCTCGGCGGCCGCACCGCCGACCTGCTCGGCCGGCGCCGCGTCTTCCTGATCGCGCTCGCCGTCTTCACCGTCGCGTCCCTGGTCGGCGGCCTCGTCGACGACGGCGGCCTGCTCATCGCCACCCGGTTCGTCAAGGGCCTCGCCGCCGCGTTCACCGCGCCGACCGCCATGTCGATCCTCACCACGACGTTCCCCGAGGGCCCCGCTCGCAACCGGGCGCTGTCGATCTTCACCGTCTTCGGCGCGAGCGGCTACTCGTCCGGCCTGATCCTCGGCGGCCTGCTCACCAGCCTCGGCTGGCGGTGGAACTTCCTGGTGCCGGTCCCGCTGGCCCTGGCCGCGCTGGTCGCCGGCATGGCGCTGATCCCCCGCGACAAGCCCGCCGCGCACGGCGGACACGACCTCGTGGGCGCGGCGACGCTCATCTCGGGCATGCTGCTGGCCGTCTACACGGTGGTCTCGGCGCCCACCCGCGGCTGGCTCGACCCGCTGACCATCGGCATGTTCGTGCTGGCGGTCGTCCTGCTGGCCGGCTTCGTGGTCACCGAGAACCGGGTGCGCCACCCGCTCGTGCGCCTGGGCATCCTGCGCATCGGCTCGATCGTCCGGGCCAACGCCAGCATGATCGCGCTGATGGGCTCGTACGTGAGCTTCCAGTTCATGATGACCCTGTACCTGCAGGACGTCCTCGGATGGCCGCCGCTGCGGATGGCGTTCGCGCTGCTGCCCGCCGGCCTGATCGTGGCCTTCGGCTCCCCGTTCGTCGGCAAGCTCATCGATCGCTACGGCACCGGGCCGCTGATCGTGACCGCGATGGTGTCGCTCAGCCTCGGCTACATCTGGTTCCTGGCCACCGCCGGTAACCAGCCGCACTACCTGGTCACGGTCCTGCCCACGATGATCCTGCTGGGCGGCGGCTTCGGCTTCGGCTTCAGCTCGATCATGGCCCAGGCCACCGACGGCATCGCCGACTCGGAGCAGGGGCTGGCGTCCGGGCTGGTGCAGTCTTCGGGTCAGGTGGGCACCGCGCTGGTGCTGGCCGTGGTCACGGCGCTGGTGTCGTCCGGGGCGGGGGCCGCGACTGACTTCGGGGAGTTCCACCCGGGGCTCAACCTGGTGACGGGTGTGGCCGTGGCCGGGCTGCTGCTGAACGTGATTCCGCTGGTGGGGCGGGTGATGCGGACCCGGGCGGCATAGCGATTGCCCCGCGAGGTAGGCTTGTCCTACCGACGCGGGGTGGAGCAGCTCGGTAGCTCGCTGGGCTCATAACCCAGAGGTCGCAGGTTCAAATCCTGTCCCCGCTACGAGTCCTAGGGGCCCTCTGTCCGCGGAAAGCGCGGGCCGGGGGCCTCTTCGCATATCTGCCGGGGGGCCGAGCCCCCCGAACCCCCACGGTGCGGAGGGTTGCGCTGGGTGGGGGGTGCGCTGGGTGGGGGGTGCGCTGGGTGGGGGGTGCGCTGGGTGGGGGGTGCGGTGTCGGGGCGGTGCTAGTTGCTTACGTGGCGTAGGACGGCCAGGACTCGGCGGTTGTCGGTGTCTGAGGGTGGCAGGCCTAGTTTCGCGAAGATGTTGGCCACGTGCTTCTCCACGACACCGGGGGTGATGACCAGGGCCGCTGCGATACCGGCGTTGGATCGGCCCTCGGCCATCAGCTCGAGGACCTCACGCTCTCTCGGGGTCAGCGAAGTCAGGCCGGTGGTGTTCTGGCCGGCTCGCATCAGGTGGCCTACTACCTCCGGGTCGAGGGCGGTGCCGCCGTTGGCCACGCGGGTCAGGGCGTCCACGAAGTCGGCTACGTCGGCTACCCGGTCCTTCAGGAGGTAGCCGACTCCGGTGGGGCGATCGGCCAGGAGGCGGGTCGCGTAGCGGGTCTCTACGTATTGGGAGAACACCAGCACGCCTACGCCGGGGTGGTCGCGGCGGATGTCGATCGCGGCGCGCAGGCCCTCGTCGGTGTGGGTCGGTGGCATTCGGATGTCGATGATGGCCACGTCCGGTGTGTCGGCGGCGATCGCAGACCGCAGCGCATCGGCGTCGGCTACCGCGGCGCACACCTCGAAACCGCGGTCGGTCAGCAGGCGGACCAGACCCTCGCGCATCATCGCGGCGTCCTCCGCGATCACCACCCGCATGCTCTCGTCTCCGTTCACACGTGTGTGGGCAGTTCGATCTCGACCCGGGTCGGGCCGCCGGCCGGACTGTGCACGCGCATCTTGCCGTCCACCACGGCGATGCGGCGGGACAGGCCGAACAGGCCCGGGCCGTCCGGGTTGGCTCCGCCGGCGCCGTCGTCCTCGACGGTGAGGGTCAGAAGGTCGCCGGAACGGACCACGCCGAGGCCGATGCGGGTCGCCCGGCTGTGCTTGGCCGCGTTCGCGAGCAGCTCGGAGGCGCAGAAGTAGGCGATGGTCTCGATCGCGGGCACCGGGCGGTCGGGCAGCTCGACGCTCACCGTGACCGGGATGGCGCTGCCCGTCGCGAGCGTCGCCAGCGCGTCGCCGAGACCGTTGTCGAGAACCGGCGGGTGGATGCCGCGCACCAGGTCGCGCAGGTCGGCGAGGGCGTCCTTCGCGCCGCGGTGGGCGAGCGCGACCAGCTCGCGGGCCTGCGCGAGGTCGGGTGGCGGGCCGTCGGCGCCGAGCTTCTCGGTCGCCATGCCGAGGTTCATCGCCAGCGTGGCCAGCCGGATCTGGGCGCCGTCGTGCAGATCGCGTTCCAGCCGGCGCATCATCGCGGCCGCGTCGTCGATCGCCTGGGCCCGGCTGACCTGCAGTTCGCGGACGCGCTCGGCGAGCCCGCGCGGACCGAGCAGCCGCCGCATCGCGGCCACATCCGGTGCCGTGCCGGCCCGCATCAGCCACGGTGCGACGAACAGCATGGCGAGGCCGGCCGCGGCGATGAGGAACGTTCCGGCGAACGTCCGGGTGCCGATGGTGCCGAACGGGGTCAGCGCCCACACCGGCCCGAGCGTCGTTCCGGGCGGGTGGTTGCGAAACAGCGGCCACCACACCGGGTAGCTGAGGTTGACCAGGCCGAAGACGTAGCAGAACGCGCCGTAGCCCTGTGGGATGGCCAGCGGGACCTTGAGCAGGCAGTACCCGACGGCGCGCCAGCCCGGCCGGGTCGGCGAGGCTTCCACGCGCTCGCCGAGCAGGCGCTCCGCGAGGTGGCGCTGCAGGGCGCCCATCGCGCGGGCGAGCGGGGCGGCCAACACGACGACGAGCACGACGGTGAGCGGAATCAGGACCAGAAACACCGGTGCGACGACGGGCGCGGGCTCCTGGGACATGGCGCCGGTCGCCCAGAGGACGAGGCCGCCCAGGGCGGGGAGGATCATCGGTACGGCCAGGATCGCGGCCGCGCTGACCACGCCGGCGACGCAGAACACCGTCTGGCGCAGGGCCGGCATGGTGAACGGGGCGCGCAGCGCGGTCATCAGCCCATTGTCGCCGGTCATGCGTTGCTTCTCTTCACGCGTCGCGGTGTTTGAGCAGCACACCGCCGCCGAGGATCACTATCGCGGCGTAGCCGCACATCAGCAGCACGCTGACCCAGCCGGCGAACAGCCCGGGAATCGGCGAGGTCACCGCGACCGAGTTGAGCAGCATCAGCACCGGGATGAAGCGGCCGACCGCGATGCCGCTCTCGCCGAACAGGCCGGCCACGATCATCGGGACGAACATCAGGCCGAACAGCGTGCCGATCGCGGCGCCCGAATGCCGCACGATCGTCCCGATGCCGACCCCGATCAGCGCGGTGGCGCCCAGATACGCGCCGGTCAGCAGGACCGCGCGCAGGATCGGCGGATCCGCGAGGGAAGCGGCCGGGATGGCGGTGCCGCGGATCGCGAGCTGTCCGCTCAGATAACCGGCGAAGCTCGCGAACAGGCCGACGGCGAGCGCCGCGCCGCCGCACACGGCGGCCTTCGCGGCCAGGACGATCCGGCGCCGCGGTACGGCCGCGAACGTCGAGCGAATCGTCCCGGTGCCGTACTCGCCGGTCACCACCAGGACGCCGAGCGCTCCGAGGAGCAACTGAGCCATGATGGCGCCGCCGAGGCTGTTGTTCAGGATCTGGGCGGCGGTGGCGACGGGGGTGTGCGACCGGTACCCGAGTCCCACCCCGGCCCCGGTCGCGGCCATCGAGACCACGGCGGCGATCGCCAGCCACCATGTCGACCGGACGCTGCGCAGCTTGATCCACTCCATGCGGGCTACGTTTTTCATGGCGCTCCTACTCCGCGATAGTCGGTGACCTGGGAGGTGAGCCGGAAGAAGGCGTCCTCCAGGCTTTCGTCGCCGGCGGTGAGCTCGTCGACGGTCATCTCGGCCAGCAGCCGGCCACGGCCGATGACCACGAGACGGTCGGCGGTCAGCGCCATCTCGGCGATCAGGTGGCTGGACACGAACACCGTCCGCCCCTCGGCGGCGAGCCCGCGCAGCAGGCCCCGGATCCAGCGGATGCCCTCCGGGTCCAGCCCGTTGACCGGCTCGTCGAGAAGAAGGACGCCCGGATCGCCGAGCAACGCCACCGCGACGCCGAGCCGCTGGCGCATGCCGAGCGAGTACGTGCCGGCGCGCCGCGTCGCCGCGTCGGTCAGACCCACGATGCGCAGCACCTGCTCGACCCGGGAACCGGGGATGTCGTTGCTCGCCGCCAGGGCGGCCAGGTGCGCTCGGCCGCTGCGGCCGGGATGGAAAGCGCCGGCATCGAGGAGCGCGCCGACCGCCTTCAACGGCCAATGCAGGTCCGCGTACGGGACACCGTCGATCAGGGCCTCGCCCCGGTCCGGGGCGTCCAGGCCGAGAATCATCCGCATCGTCGTCGACTTGCCGGACCCGTTCGGGCCGAGGAAGCCGGTCACCACACCCGGCTGGACTTGGACGCTGAGCCCGTCGACGGCGACCCGGTCGCCGTAGCGTTTGGTCAACTCGCGTAGTTCAATCACACGATCGACGCTAGGCAGCGCCACCGGCCGCGAGAAGCCGGAAACCATCCGACTCCGCCTGGGGGTTTTCCCACCCCACTGGTGGTCGGCGAGCTGTTGCGGCGAAGCGACAAGGCGGTGACGGTCGCCGGATGGTGGCACGGTCACGAGGTGGTCGCCAAGCGGCTCACCACCAACCGGCCGTATTGGCGCAAACGGTTCGCGCACGAGGTTTCGGCGTATCGCGTTTTCGCTTCCTGCCCGCCGACCTGGCGCGTGCCTGAGCCGTATCACGCCGGGGAGACGGTTCTGGTGGTCGAGCGCCTTCCGGGTGCGACGCCGCACGCCGAGCGCTATCCGCCGCTGCTGCCCGCGGCAACTGTGGCCGGCATGATCGAGGCTCTCACGTTGTTCGCTGCCTGGCGGCCGCCTCCCGGGCCGTTGGGCCTTCCGGCCACCGACTGGGCGGCCCGGGCGCGTCGCTATGTCGCGAGCGGCGACCTGCCCGCCGAAGACCGGGACGGCTTGCTGGCGGCGATCGCGGCCGCGCCCGCGGAGTTCGGCCATGGCGATCCGCTGCCGAGCAACGCCCTGTGCGCGGCGGGGCGGCCCGTGACGTTCATCGATTACGAGTTCGCCGGCCTCTACCCGGCCGGCGCCGATCTGGCGCTGCTTGGGGTCTGGCTGGGCCGCCACGACCCGGCCGCCGAGCAGCGGTGCGCCGAAGCCGCGACGGCGGCGGGCCACCGGCCCGCCTACCGGGCGATGCGGGTGCTGTGGCTGGCCCGCGAACAGCGCCTCCACCCCGACGTGTTCACCGGCGCCGGCGCCGATGACGTCCGTGGGTGGCTCTCCGCCCAGGTCACCGTGGCGATGTCGAGGGGCCGCGGGCGACAAAAGGGGAGGGGTAGCGGGGGTGGGGGCGCCACAGGAGGGGAGGGGTCCGGGCAGGTTCGGTGAGATCGGCAAAAGTGTCGTGGGGTGTTGTTAGGGTCTCGGCCGTGACGATCAACTCGAACCTGACTACGTTCGCAGGCCTGCCGATCGTGGCGTGGAACGACGAGGACAACGCGCCCGACGATCCGGGCGCGGTGGCGTGGCGGCTTGAGGTCGAGGACTTCGACGCGGATGCGGCGGAGATCGAGCGGGCCTTCGAAGAGCTGCTGAAACGCGTGGGGGACGGCGGTCCGGTCGCGCTGGTCGTCGGGGAGTGGGGCGGGGCGTACGAGCGGGAGTTCCCGATCGATCTGCTGGTGCGCAACGCGTCGCGGCTGAGCCGGCTTCGGGCGCTGTTCGTGGCCGAGCTGACCTACGAGCAGTGTGAGATCTCCTGGCTCAAGCTCGGCGACATCACCCCGCTGCTCGAGGCCTTCCCACGGCTTGAGCGGCTCTGGGTGCGCGGCGCCGACGGGCTGGCGCTGACGCCGGTGCGCCACGAGGGGCTGCGCGAGCTGGTTCTGCAGTCGGGTGGCCTGCCGGTCGAGGTGGTGCGCGCGGTCGCCGCCTGCGATTTTCCGAGTCTCACGCATCTGGAGCTGTGGCTCGGCGTGTCCAACTACGGCGGTGACGCCCGCGCCGACGACCTCGCGCCGATCCTGGCCGGCCAGCGGCTGCCCGCGCTGACCTCGCTGGGCGTGCGCAACGCCGAGATCGCCGACGAGGTGGCCGCGGCCGTCGCCGCCGCGCCGGTGGTCGCGCGGCTCACCGAGCTCGACCTGTCGATGGGCGCGATGAGCGACGCGGGTGGCGAGGCGCTGCTCACCGGGCAGCCACTCACCCACCTGACCTCGCTCAGCCTGAGCCACCACTTCATGACCGAGGAGCTGGCGCAGCGGCTGGTCGAGGAGCTTCCGGGAGTGCGGGTCGACGTCTCCGACCGGCAGCAGGAAGAGGAGTGGGGCCGGTACACCGCGGTGGCGGAATGATGCGTCTGGCCGTCGTGGGCAATCCGGCCAACCGGCGGGTCAAGCTCTTCACGGCGGCTGCCGGCCGGGCGGGATTCAAAGAGCCTGACGTGTACGCCTGGCGCGACGTGCTCACCGGTGGGCCCGTGCCCGGTCCGGGTGCGACCGTGCGGATCGACTCGCCGGGTGAGGATGCCGAGGTCGAGCGGCTGCTGCGGGGCGCCGGCGAAACCGCGTTGCCGGGCGAGATCGTGGGCGGCGCGGACGCGTACGATGGCCTGGAAAAGATCTTGGATCGCATCGCCGCAGGCGGCGGTCGTCTGCTGAACCCACCCGCCGATGTTCTGGTCATGAATGACAAGCGCCGGTGTCACGCGCGGCTGGCCGATGCGGGGATTCCGGTGCCGGCGGCGCTGCCCCCGGTCGGCGATTACGCCGGGCTGCGCGCGGCGATGCGCGCGGCGGGATGGCAGCGGGTGTTCGTGAAGCCGGCGCACGGCTCGTCGGCCTCAGGTGTGCTGGCGCTCGCCGTCGCGAGGTCGCGGATCATGGCGATGACCTCGGTCGAGATCGGTGACGACGGGCGGCTTTACAACAACTTGCGGGTACGGCGTTACGAAGGCGAGCGGCAGATCGCGGAGATCGTCGATCGGCTCGGGCCGGACGGTCTCCACGTCGAGCGGTGGTTTCCCAAGGCCGGGCTCGGCGATCGCGCGCTCGACCTGCGCGTGGTGGTGATCGCGGGCGAGCCTAGGCATGTCGTCGTGCGGACGAGCCGGACGCCGCTGACCAATCTGCATCTTGGTAACGCTCGCGGCGACGTGGCGACGGTCCGCGCGGCGGCCGGCGAGAAGGCGTGGGAGGCGGCGATGCGCACCTGCTCCGATGTGGCCCGATGCTTCCCGCGCAGCCTGCACGTCGGCGTCGACCTGATGTTCCGGGCCGGGTGGCGGGCGCACGCGGTGGCCGAGGTGAACGCGTTCGGCGACCTGCTGACCGGCATCGACACCTACGGCGACGAGATCGCGGCGCTGGCCGACGGGCGGTACGACGCGTGCGCGCGATGATCGGCAGCCACGACCTGCTCTTCGTCACGCTCGATACGCTGCGCTACGACGTGGCGGCGACGGCGCTCGCGGAGGGGCGCACGCCGACGCTGGCCGCGGTCCTGCCGGGCGGGGTGTGGGAGCGGCGGCACACGCCGGCGAGCTTCACGTACGCGGCTCATCAGGCGTTCTTCGCCGGGTTCCTGCCGACGCCGACGACGCCGGGGCCACACGAGCGGCTCTTCGCGGCCCGCTTCGCCGGGAGCGAGTCGAGCGGGGAGTCGACGTACGTCTTCGACGCGGCCGATCTGCCGGGAGCCTTGGCGGCGGAGGGCTATCACACGGTGTGCCTGGGTGGGGTCGGGTTCTTCAATCCAGGGGCGCCGCTGGGGCGGGTTCTGCCGGGGCTGTTCGCCGAGGCGCATTGGGAGCCGGCTTTCGGGGTGACCGCGCCCGACTGTTTCGGCGCGCAGATCGATCGCCTGGCGACCGTCATCTCGTCGCTGGAGAAAGACCAGCCGCTCTTCTCCTTCGTCAATGTCGCGGCTCTGCACCAGCCGAACAAGCACTATCTGCCGGGGGCCGACGTCGATTCGCCGGCGAGCCACGCGGCCGCGCTGGCCTATGTGGACGGTCGGCTCGGGCGGCTGTTCGAGCTGGTAACCGGTCGTGGACGGCCGTGCCAGGTGATCATTTGCTCGGATCACGGGACGCTCTACGGGGAGGACGGGCACGTGGGACATCGGGTGGCGCATCCGGCGGTGTGGACGGTGCCGTACGCGGAATTCGTCCTGCGATGAAGGTCGACGACTCGCCCTATCAGGGCTACCTCTACGCCTATCCGCACAAGACCGCCTATCGGCGGCTGGAACCGCGCCGCGCATTGAGCGAGGTGTGGCGCGACGAGCCCCGGGACGCGCTTTTCGGGTACGTGCACGTGCCGTTCTGCGAGATGCGATGCGGCTTCTGCAATCTCTTCACCCGGGCCAACCCGGCCGCCGATCAGGTGACCGCGTATCTCGCGCAGTTGCGGCGGCAGGCGGCGGCGGTGCGCGAGAGCCTCGGCGAGGATGTCACCTTCGCGCAGTTGGCCATCGGTGGCGGGACGCCGACCTATCTGACGGCGAGCGAGCTGTCGTCGCTGTTCGAGATTTTGTCGGCGGGGTTCGGGGCGGGCTCGCTGCCGCTTTCCGTCGAGACGTCGCCGGCCACCGCGACTCCGGATCGGCTGGCCGTGCTGGCCGCCTTCGGCGCGACGCGGGTCAGCATGGGCGTGCAGAGCTTCATCGACGCGGAGGCGCGTGCGGCCGGGCGACCGCAGCGGATCGGGGAGGTGATGCGGGCGCTGGAGGTCATTCGAGCGGCTGCGATACCCGTACTCAATGTGGATTTGATTTATGGAATTGACGGGCAGACCCCGGCGAGCTGGCAGAGGTCGTTGGAGGCGGCGCTGGAATGGCGGCCCGAGGAGCTCTATCTCTATCCGCTCTATGTGCGGCCGCTGACCGGGCTGGGACGGCGGGAGCACGGGCGGGACGGCTGGGATCGGCAGCGGCAGGAGCTTTATTGGCAAGCGGTTTCGGTGCTGTCGGGGGCCGGATATTCGCAGTTGTCCATGCGGCAGTTCCGGCGCCTTGCTCCGGACAAATCGGACTACTGCTGCCAAGACGACGGCATGGTCGGGCTCGGGTGCGGAGCACGGTCCTATACGTCCGCCTTGCACTACTCGTTCGACTACGCGGTCGGCATATCCGAGGTGCGGGCGGTGATCGACGACTATCTGGCTCGGCCCGCCGACGACTTCCGCTATGCCGAGATCGGCTTCGAGTTGTCTGCCGCGGAACAGCGGCGGCGATGGCTGCTCAAATCGCTCCTGCGGGCGGAGGGCGTCGATGCTTTCGCCTATCGTGATCGCTTCGGCAGCGCGCACGTCGACGACTTTCCGCAGCTCGGCGAGCTGGTCTCGCGCGGCTGGCTGAGCGATGACCGGTGCGTGCTGACCGCGGCCGGGCTGGCGCGCTCGGACGCGATCGGGCCGTGGCTGGTCTCCGGGCCGGTCCGCGAGGCGATGGGCGCGTACGTGCCGCGATGAACGACGACCTCTATGTCCTCTATCGGGGGCCGCTCGCGAGCTGCAACTACGACTGTCCCTACTGCCCGTTCGCGAAGCGGGTCGATCCGCCCGCGCTGCTCCGCGCTGACAAGGCCGATCTGCTGCGCTTCTCGTCGTGGGTCGCGGGCACCGACGACCGGCGGCTCTCGGTGCTGTTCACGCCGTGGGGCGAAGGGCTGACCCGCAGCTGGTACCGCGAGACGATCGTGCGCCTCTCCCACCTGCCGCACGTGGCGCGGGTGGCGATCCAGACAAATCTCGCGGCTCGGGTCGACTGGCTCTCGTCGGCCAACCCCGAGGTGGCCGCGCTCTGGGCCACCTATCACCCCGGACAGGTGTCGCTGTCGCGCTTCCTCGCCCGGTGCCGGCAGCTCGATGCGCTGGGCGTGCGCTACTCGGTCGGGGTGGTCGGGCTCCCGGAGCACTACGACGCGGCGGTCGAGCTGCGATCGGCGCTGCCGCCGTCGGTCTACCTGTGGGTCAACGCCGCCGAGGGCCACCTTTACACCGCGGCCGAGGAGAGTCGTTGGACCGGGCTCGATCCGCGCTTCGGCGATAGCGTCCGTCCACATCGCTCGCTGGGGCTGCCCTGCCACGCCGGGGAGACCGCGATCTCGGTCCTCGGCGACGGCACGGTGCGCCGCTGCCACTTCATCCCGGCGCCGATCGGCAACCTCTACGACGGATCCTGGCGCGCGGCCTTACGGCCACGACCCTGCGGCAACGACATCTGCGACTGCCACATCGGCTACGTGCATCTCAAGCATTTACAACTGCGTGACGTGTACGCCGACGGCCTGCTCGAACGGATCCCGGCGCTCTGGCCGCCCCCGGAAAATGTCGTACCCCGACGATACGGTTCTGCCTAAGTCGTCGACCTCCTGGAGGCTTGATGTATCGGCAGGGTGATGTGCTGATCGTCCCGGTGGCGCCCACCGAGGTGCCCGGGTGCGCGCCGGTCCCGCGCGACCGCCGCGGCCGCATGGTCCTGGCCCGCGGCGAGGCCACCGGTCACGCCCACGTGATCGGCGGCCCGGGTCTGCAGCTGCTGGCCGACCTCGACGATCCCGAGCGCATGTTCGTCGACATCCCGAGCTATGGCCGGGTGACCCACGAGGAGCACGGCCCGATCTCGCTGCCGGCCGGGCGCTATCGCGTGGTGCGCCAGCGGGAGTATGTGCCTGGTTCCTTCCGCCCGGTCGCGGATTGAGGGGCGGCGCGATGCGACTCAGTTCCTTTGCCCGGTTGCGGATTGAGGGCGGGCTCGATGCGACTCAGTTCCTTTTGCCCGGTAGCGGATTGAAGGGCGACGCGATGCGACTCACCGACGAGCAGGAGACGATGGCCGCTGCCATCGAGGATCAGTGGCTGGCCGCGGCGCTGGAGGCGGCGCCCGCCGATCGGGGCGCCGCCGAGGCGGGCGTGCGCGAGGCGTATCGCGTGGCGGGTCTGCCCGAGCCCGAGCGCGTGTTCTGGGTGGGGTCGCCACGAGCGGGGGCGGTGGCGGCCGCTCTGCTGTCGCCGGGCGCCTCGCGCGATTCGGTGCCGTGGGTCGCCGGCGTCTGGTCGGCGCTGGTCTGCCAGGGGTGGCAGCCCGGCGAGACCGATGGCGGGCCGGTTCGGCGCCGGGTCCGCACCGAGCCGTGGGCGGCCGCCCGTGACCGGGCGTCCCGCGTGCTCGGCACCGAGGGCTGGGCACAGCTGAGCGTCGCCGCCGGCCGCCGCGGCTGGGGCCTCGCGATGGACAGGGTCGCCGCCCGCCTGCGCCAGCGCCTCGGCGACGACCTCACCGCCGATCTCCCCGGCGACCTGGGCCGGGCCGCGCGCTCCCGGCTGCTCGACGCCATCTACGGCCAGCACGACGGCGCGTGGCTGGCAACCTTCGACGCCGCCGACCGCGTGCGCCCCGGCGCCGGCCTGATGGAGGGCCTCACCGGTCTCGCCGCCGTGGCCCGCAGCGCCGGCTGGTGGTGGGCGGGTTCCCGGTTCGCCGTCCTCACCGAGCGCCCCACCCTGCTGGCCCGCGACAACGTCGGCCGTCTGCATCGGGGCGAGGGTCCCGCGCTGGAGTTCCCCGACGGCTACGCCCTGTGGGCGTGGCGCGGCATGCCGATCCCCGCCGCCCTGGCAGCCCAGCTGCCCACGCTGACCGCCGACCGGATAGGCGCCGAGACCAACGCCGAGTTGCGCCGCGTCATGCTGGAGCACTACGGCTACGACCGCTATCTGCGCGAGTCCGGCGCCCGCTCCCTGCACACCGACGAGACCGGCACGTTGTGGTACCTGGATCTTCCCGGCGACGAGCCCTTGGTGATGGTCGAGGTGGTCAACGCGACTCCCGAGCCCGACGGCACCAGCCGCATCTACTGGTTGCGCGTCCCGCCGACCACTCGCACCGCCCGCGAGGGCGTGGCATGGACGTTCGGCCTCACCGTCGACGAGTACCAGCCCCTGCTCCAGACGTAACCCGCACAGGCCCGCCGACACCCACGGACCGCGCCGGCCCGGCTGGCGCACGGCGCTCCGGGCTGGGCTCCCGGGCCGCGCGCCGCCACCTCGGGCCCGCGCGCCGCCACCTCGGGCCCGCGCGCCGCCACCTCGGGCCCGCGCGCCGCCACCTCGGGCCCGCGCGCCGCCACCTCGGGCCCGCGCGCCAGCCACGCCAGGCCGGGAGCCATCCCTGGCCCGCGCGCCGCCACCCCGGCCACGCGGCAGGCGCTGCCGCCCGGGCGCGCTGCCGCCGTCCAGCCGGGCTGGATGTGGCCGGCCGGCCGGGCTGCCTTGGCCGTCAGCGCCGGGCGGCCGGGCGGAGTATCGCTTCGGTTTCGGGGTCGGGGAGGAGCTCGCGCACCTCCTGCGCGCAGCGGCAACCGACGGCAATCTTGGCGGCCCACGCCACCGCCTCGTCGCGCGAGGGCACGTCGACGACCACGAAGCCGCCGATGACCTCCTTGGTCTCGGGATACGGGCCGTCGGTGACCAGCCCGTCCGTGGCCACAACGCTCGCCTGCTGGCGCTCCAGCCCGGCGCCGAAGACGAACACGCCGGCGTTCACGGCCTCCCAGATCACCGCGTGCGAAGCCTTGCCCACGTCGGCCATGTCCTCGGCGGGGATGTGATCCATCGCGCCGTCGTTGAACGAGATCAAGTACCGGGGCATCCGATGACTCCCTTGTTCCGGCGGCCTCCGACGGCCGCCTGTCACCTTGTTCTACGAACGACTCGACCCGGATCCGACGCTATTACAAAGATTCGAACGAGGCGCTCACACCGAGCGCCAGCAACACCCGGCAAAGCACCGCATATCCGGACCCATCTCGGTAGTTCTCGTACTTGCGGGCCTTGCCGCCGATCGGCCGCACCTTCACCCGGCCGGGCGTGAGCTCGACCCGCTCGATCGCGCCCCACGGCGTGACGGCCGCGTCCTTGGGGCCCGCAATCCCGTCGCGATTCACCCGGATGTCGCCGCGCACGATGGTGGCGCCGTCGCGGATGGCCGACGCCAGCCGGGCCACCACGAGGGCGGCAGCCTGGCCGGTGATCAGGTCGGCGATCGACGGGAAGCGGGGAATCGCGTCGCCGACCCGGGCCGGCGCCAGCGCGCGGATCATGCCGCCGACCGGGCCGTACGGGTCGAGCGCGTTCGCGTACTTCGCCGTGATCGGGACGGTCCGGCCGTCGGCGGTGGTGAGGCGGAAGCCTTCGTAGTCCCACGCGGACTGCGACTCCGAGCCGGCCGAGCTCCACTCGTCGACCACGTCGGTGACCTCGTCCCACCGGACCACGCGCGGCGGCCCGCCGGGGTCGATCTCGGCCAGGCCGCCCGCGTAGCCGTACAGCCATCGGGTGAAGCGGCCGCGCCGCGAGATCACGAAGAAGACCAGGACGTAGCCGCCGGCGAGGAAAGGCGAGACGCCGAGGATCGGCACCGCCGCCTCCGGCGCCCACACCAGGAGCAGAACGACGACGAGCAGGAAGACGGGGATCGGCGCGAGCAGGCGCATCACCCGGCGCGCGCCCAGCGGAGGGGTTATCTCGGTGTGGTAGATGCCCAGCGGCTCGCCCAGGCCGAGCGAGCCGCCGATCTGGACAGCGTGCTGCCAGGTGGCGGCGTTTGGCGCCGGCCGGTCGGTCATACGTCACTGGGTAGCACCGCGCGGCAAGTGCGCGGATCAGCCGGGCAGGGCCGTTCTCAGGTCCCGTCGGCTGGTGATGCCGAGCTTGCCGAAGACCTTGCGCAGGTGCCATTCGACCGTGCGGGCGCTGAGGAACAGCTCGGCGGCGATCTCGGGGTTGGACTGGCCGTCGCGGGCCCGGCGGGCGATCTGGCGTTCCTGCGGGGTCAGGTCCACGGCCGCGGGCGCCTCGCTGCGGACGATCTCGCCGCAGGCGGCCAGCTCCCGGCGGGCGCGGTCGGCGAAGGCATCGGTGCCGAACGAAACAAACATCTCGTACGCGGTGCGAAGCTGCGAACGCGCGTCGACGCGCCGATTCTCGCGACGCAGCCACTCGCCGTACACGAGATGTGCCCTCGCCAAGGGAAAGGCGCCGCGGCACTTGCTCAATCGATCGATGGCCTCGCGATAGAGCGGCTCCGCCGCTCCGCCCTCGACCAGCAGCGCTCGCGATCGCGCCTCCACGCCCAGCGCCCAATCCGTGCCGCAGGCGGTGGTGCGCTCGGCGAGCCGCGCAAGTCCACGAGAAGCGCCGTCCAGGTCTCCGGCGCGGGCCGCGGCCTCGACCAGCTCGACCAGCGCCCAGTTGGCGAAACCGGTCTCCAGCTCGTAGGAAGCCGCCTGCGACGCCGCCGCGTAAGCCTCGGCGTAACGGCCCAGCCCGTTGTAGAGCACGGCCAGCACCACCTGCACGATGGTGAAGACCGTCCCTTCTCGACGGTCGGTCGCGCCGTCCGCCGTCGCCTGCCGCAGCCGCAGCACCTCCTGCTCGTCGCCGCGCCAGCCGGCCACCACCAGCGGCGCGAAGCCGTGCGACGGCCGGCCGGTGGCCGCGATCACCGCGTCGATCTCGTCGGCGAGCACGGCCGCCTGGGCGACCTCGCCCTGGTGCAGGTGCAGGCCGATCCGCATGTGCAGGATGTACGACAGGCCGGTCAGCTCGCCGTTGCCCCGGGCCAGCCGCAGGTACGCCGAGGTGATCGCGTGCCAGGCCGCGTCGTCGAAGACCGAGTTGGCCGCGGCGCAGACCGTGTGCGGCCAGTGGATCGACTCCTCGACGGCCAGATCGTCCACATCGAACTGTGCCAGCGCGCGGCGCACCGGCGGCGCCCCGGCCGGGAAGCCGTCGGTGAACAGCGTCGCCAGCCCGTCCAGCAGCAGGTCGGGCAGGCGCGGCTCGCGGGCGGCCGGCGGCGCGGCCCGCACGGCGGCGGCGACCTCGGGAAGGCCGGCGTCCTCGGCGAAACGGCCCACGAAGTTCGCCGCGGCGAACGCCTCGAGGTAGATGTCCCGCGCCCGGCCCGGATCCAGCCGTTCGAACCGCCGCGCGGCGTCGACCAGGAGCCCGGGCGCCCGCACGCTGTCGGCCGACGCGAAGGCCATCTGCCCGCGCAGCAGGTCGATCCGAGCGTCCCGCACCTCGTCGTCCGGCCCGGCCGAGGCCCGCGCGAGCAGCCGGGTCGCCACCTCCGGCGAGCCGGCCCTGTACGTCTCGCGGGCCGCCGCCAGCTCCCGCTCGGCGCGCCGGCCGGGGTCCTCGGTCAGGTCGGCCGCCCGTTCCAGGAAAGCCGCCGCTGCCGCGAGCCCGCCGCGCGCGCGAGCCCGGTCGGCCGACGCCTCCAGCTCGGTGGCGACCGCCTCATCGGGGCCGGAGGTGGCCTGCGCCCGGTGCCACGCGCGCCGGTCGGGGTCGGCGACCGGATCGGTCGCCTCGGCGAGGGCCGCGTGCGCCCGCCGCCGCTCCTCCGGCTCGGCCGTGCGATAGGCCGCCGACCGCACCAGCGGATGCCGGAAGGCTGCCCGCAACCCCAGGTGCAGCAGCCCGGCCTCCTCGAGCTCGTCACCGGCGTCGCGAGAGACCCCCAGCCGCTCGGCGGCCTGCCACAGGATGGCCGGGTCGCCGACCGGGTCGGCCGCGGCGAGCAGCAGCAACAACCGGGCCGGGGCGGTCAGGTCGCCGATGCGGCGGCGGAAGCTCTCCTCGATCCGGACCGGCAGCGGCAGCGCCTCGGGCAGCGCGAACCCGCCGGCCAGGTCGACCGGCGACACCCGGGCCGGCAGCTCCAGCAGCGCCAGCGGGTTGCCGCGGGCCTCGGCCAGGATCGCGTCGCGGACGTCCGAGTCCAGCGGCCAGGGCGCCACCGACGCGAGCAGGGCGCGCGCGTCCCTCTCGCCCAGGCCCTCGACCGGCAGCGCCGGCAGGTCGCCCAGCACCGGGGCGGCCGGGCCGGGCTGCTCGCGGACCGCGAAGACCATCAGCACCGACTCGGTGACCAGCCGCCGGGCCACGAAGCCGAGGGTCTGCGCCGACGCCCGGTCCAGCCACTGGGCGTCGTCGACCACGCACAGCAGCGGCCGGTCGGCGGCGACCTCGGACACCAGGGTCAGCACGGCGAGGCCGACGAAGAGCGGGTTGGGGGCGGCGCCGGCGCGCAGGCCGAAGGTGGTGCCGAGCGCCTCCTGCTGGGGTTCCGGCAACCGGTCGAGCCGGTCCAGCAGCGGGCCGCAGAGCTGGTGCAACGCGGCGAAGGGCAGCTCACGCTCGGATTCGACACCGGCGACGCGTACGACCCGGATGTCGCTCGCCGCGGCGACCAGATCGTCCAGCAGCGCGGTCTTGCCGACGCCGGCCTCGCCGCGCAACACGGTGGCGCCGCTGCGGCCCTGACGGGCGGCGTCGAGCAGGTTTGCCAGAGCCGCCTGCTGCTGGGCGCGGCCGAGCAACATCGTCACGTCACAGGAGTTTAGGCCGTTCTCGCGATGTGGTTCTGAGCAGGGCTTACATTGATCGATTCCGGCTGGCGGGGGATGATTCGCGGCGGGGGTTCGACAGCCGGGGGGCGTGGCGGTGTTGCGGGGGCGCGATGACGAGCGCGCGGAGTTGCAGCAGCTGGTGCGGGCGGCACGGGACGGGCGCAGCGGCGTCCTGGTCGTGCTGGGCGAGGCCGGCGTGGGCAAGACGGCGCTGCTCGACGACGTGGTGTCGGGCGCGAGCGACCTGCGGGTCGTACGCGTCGCTGCCGTGGAATCGGAGATGGAGCTGCCCTTCGCGGCGTTGCACCAGCTCTGCGGCCCGCTGCTGGACCGGCTCGACCGGTTGCCGGCGCCGCAGCGCGACGCCCTCGCGACCGTGTTCGGGCTGGCCGCCGGGCCGCCGCCCACCCCGTTCCTGGTCGGGCTGGCGGTGCTGACGCTGCTCTCCGAGGTCGCCGCGGCACGCCCGCTGGCCTGCGTGGTCGACGACGCGCAATGGCTGGACGGCGCGTCCGCGCAGGCGCTCGCGTTCGTGGCCCGGCGGCTGGGCGCCGAGTCGGTGCTGATGCTGTTCGCGGCGCGCGAGCCGATGCCGATGCTGAGCGGCCTGCCCGAACTTGTGCTGCGCGGGTTGCCCGACCACAGCGCGCGGGAGCTGCTCGCCTCGGTGGTGCGCTGGCCGCTCGACGAACGGGTCCGGGCCGCGGTGCTGGCCGAGGCGCGCGGCAACCCGCTCGCGCTGCTGGAGCTCCCGCTCGCGCCGGACGACATGGCCGGCGGGTACCGGCTGCCGCTGGCCGGGCGGATCGAGACGAGCTTTCTGCGCCGCCTGGACGGCCTGTCCGAGCGGACCCGGCTGCTGATGCTGGTCGCGGCGGCCGACCCGGTGGGCGACTCGGCGCTGCTGTGGCGGGCCGCCGGCCGGCTCGGGCTGGGCCGGGAGCTGGCCGACGAGGCCGAGGCCGCGGGCCTGCTGCGAATCGGGGTGCGGGTGGTGTTCCGGCATCCGCTGGTGCGCTCGGCGATCTACCGGGCCGCGACCGCGGCCGACCGGCGGCGGGCGCATCGGGCCTTGGCCGAGGCGACGTCCGCCCGCTCCGACCCGGACCGGCACGCCTGGCACCGCGCCTACGCGACTGCCGACCCGGACGAGTCGGTGGCGGCCGAGCTGGAGGCGGCCGCGGGCCGGGCGCAGTCGTTCGGCGGCTCGGCGGCGGCCGCGGCGTTCCTGGAACGCGCGGCCGAGCTCACTCCCGACCCGGCGGCCCGGGCCGACCGCCAGCTCGCGGCGGCGTGGGCGAAGTCGCAGGCGGGCGCGAACGACGCGGCGCGGCTTCTGCTTGCTCGCGCAGGCACGGGTCCGCCGGACGCGCTGCGCGGCGCCCGGATCGCGGCGCTGCGCGGTCAGCTCACCGTTCTCTCCGACGACAAGGCCGAGGGACCCGCCCTTCAGGTCGAGACGGCCCGCAAGTTCGAGCACCTCGACGCGCGCCAGTCCCGGGCCGCCTACCTGGACGCGTTCGCCGGCTCGTTCTACGTAGGACGGTTCGCGGGCTCGGTGGGCGTGCGCGAGGTGGCCGCGGCGGCGCGTCAGGCGCCGCCGGCGTCGGCTCCGCCGACAACCGCCGACCTTCTCCTCGACGGTTTGGCCCTGCTGCTGACCGACGGCTATGCGGTGGGTGTTTTTCCCGTACGGCGAGCGCTGGTCGCTTTTCTCGAGGACGAGCCGCCTCTGGGGGATGCCCTGCGGTTCTTCTTCGTCGTCTGCGAAGCAGCCCAGAACGTCTGGGACGACCACCTGCTGTTCCGCCTGACCGCCCGGTACCTGCAGCTGGCGCGCGAGGCCGGGGCGCTGACCGTGCTGCCGATCGCGCTGCACCTGCGGATCAGCGTGCTGCTGCACAACGGCGAGATCGCCGGGGCGGCCACGCTGGTGGAAGAGCTCGACGCCATCTCCCGGGCCGCCGGCTACGGAGTGACGAGCTACGCCGCGGCCACGGTGGCCGCATGGCGCGGCGACGAAGCGACGGCGGTCCCGCTGGTCGCCGAGTTCGCCGGCACGCTGGCCGCGCGCGGCGAAGGCCTGGGGCTGAGCCGGCTCCAGCACGCCAACGCGATGATGCTCAACGGACTCGGCCGCCACCGGGAGGCGCTCGAGGCCGCCGAGCTGGCGACTTTCGCGCCGCGCGTGACCGACGCCGCGAACCGCGGACTGGTCGAGCTGGTCGAGGCGGCGGTGCACTGCGGCGAACGGGAGATCGCCCTGCGGGCGCTGGAGCGACTGACGCGGACGGCCGAGCCGAGCGGCACGCCGTGGGCGCTGGGCGCGTGCGCGTACACCCGGGCCTTGATCTTCGAAGACGAGGACCAGTACCGCGAGGCGATCGAACGGTTGGGGGAGAGCCGCGGCGTCGTCGCTCTGGGGCGCGCGCATCTCGCGTACGGTGAATGGCTGCGCCGCAAGGATCGCCGGGCCGACGCCCTCCCGCACGTGCGCAAAGCCCACGAGATCTTCACCAGCACCGGCGCGGAAGCTTTCGCCGACCGCACCCGCCGCGAACTGACCGCCGCCGGCGAGCGGATCGCCCGGCCGGCGCCCGCGCAGGCGGTCGAGCTGACCGACCAGGAGCGGCAGATAGCCCGCCGCGCCCGCGACGGCCAGTCCAACCCCGAGATCGGCGCCGAGCTGTTCCTCAGCACCCGCACGGTGGAGTGGCACTTGCGCAAGGTCTTCGCCAAGCTGGGCATCTCCAGCCGCCGCGAACTGCGCGACGCCCTGACCGACATACGATGACCGGTTCAACGCTTCCGTCGGGCAGCCGAAGCCTTCTTCGAATGTCGGCCGACCGTCCAGTCGGCAGCCGGGCCGTGCACGTCCAATTCGTATCGGTCGCCACTGTCACCGGAATCGGTGTCCGGTCCTCGGCCCACCACCCAGTTCTCCGATCGACCGTGGACGCGTATCACATACTCGTCACCCCGAGGTGGAGCCGGTGGCGCGGAGCGGAACCGCCAACCGGTGACGGCAAGAATCAGCCCGAGGATGGCGATGAACAACTGCATGACACTGGACCATTTGTCGGCCCTGTCGAGTCCTTGAGTCACCAGAAAGGCCACGGCCGCCGCGGAGATCAGAACGGCGCCCGTGCCGACAGTCAACCGGTAGAGATGGCGTCGATTCATGTGTCGCCCCTAAAGTCCGAAACTGTGATCGGCAACGCTCGTACTTGTGTGCGGCGTGCCGTTCCGGTCGGCAACAAATGGACCGGGGAGCCTGATTTCGTCGAACCCGGAAAACTCGGCCTTACTGGCTTCCACCTGCACCAGGGCCGACACGCTCACGCGGCTACCCACCACTGAGCCGTCGGCGTCGGCCACCTCTATCGCGCCGCGCCGCACGGACGTCATGGATGGCGTGACGCCTTGTGCTTCCACGTCGCCCAGAGATTCGGTGCCGAGGTTTTCGGTAACATGCCGCGCGAGTTCGCGTGTCGCCAGTGAATAGCGAAGGAAAAGGGCCATCTGCCGCACGGCTTCTTTGTTGTCGCGAAGTACCTCTCTGACATCCAAGCTATGATCCCGTACGCGGTAGTTGTGCCGCACCACGACGCGATGACCCGGTCCGACCCTTGCATTCGAGCAATCTCGCGTGCTGATCTGCACGCGACGCTCGGTCGGGAATCGAATCAGGCAGTCTTTCCTGGGGATGCGCTTCCGCTGGGGCAGGGCCCGGCGGAAACGCGCGTTCGCCGCCGCGTTGTTCGGGTCGCGCAGTACGTCGAGAAACGCGCGTCGGGCGGAGCGGGCAAGCCTGCTGAGTGGCTTGGCCGAAAGTCTCAGCCGCTTGAAGCGATAGGACACCCGGTGTTCAACGTGGCTGCGTGGGCCGATGACCAGACGATTCGACTTCACGAAAGTGACATCGCCGATCACACCGACCACGCGACGGCGGAGCGTGCCGGCGGCATGTGGCGGCACGAAGACCACGACCGTCATCCGGTCGCTGGGGCTTGCCGGATCCGGGGCGGGAGGTGCGGATCTCTGTTTCGGAGGGCGCACGGCTTTGCTGGCCGGCCGCCCGGCTGCCGGTGTCCGCGGGCGTGGGCTTGTGTCAGGGGCCGTATCGATGCGAATCCTTGCGACAGGCGCTGGATCGATGGCGGTGGACTCTGGTCGTTCGCCTTGCCTCGTCGTTGTTTCGATGACGACTTGAGTCGGCGGCACCCGGTCCACCGGCTCGAGACCGGATCGTCCTGCCGGCGCGGCTCGCCGGGATGGGGCGATCCGCACGATCCGCAACACCAGACGGCGGGCGGAGTCGTCGCTGCGATTCGCCAGCAGCAGGGGGACACTCGCGGCGACGACAACAATGAGGAGCGAGACGGCCAGTGCCACGGCTGTGCCCTCCTTCTTGGACCCCAAGCGATGTGACTAGATGCTATCCCGCGACTTCGTACAGTATTCAAATCATCGCGGGGGATGAGTAACCGGTCTGGACTCGTACGCCATCCAGCCACGCGGTGAGCTTGACGGCCTCGCTCTCCAAGGCCCGGCGCTCGGCCGGCGTGATGTCTTCGAGCAGGCGGACCTCGACCGCGCCGGTCTCGTCCTGCACCCAGCAGCCGACCACCCGGCCGTTCACCCAGGCGGTGGTGCCGGCGTTGCCGGTGCGGTCGAAGAGATGTTGGCGGTGCGGGCCCAGGTAGAAGTCGCGGCCCTTCCAGCCCATCACGGTGGGGTCCAGCACCGGCAGCAACGCCACCCACGGGCCGGGGTCGGGGACCTCGTCCAGGTCGTCGGGCAGGAGCCAGCCCGTCTCGCCGTGGTCCAGGGTGACCGCGACGGCGTCGAGCTCGGCCAGCGCCGAGCGCACGACCGCCTTGGTCGAGCCGAGCCACCAGACCAGGTCGTCCTCGGTGCCGGGGCCGAACGAGCGCAGCCAGCGGGCGATCAGCTCGCGGTAGCCGGCGGCGGGATCCCACGGCGGCGGCGCCTCGCCCAGCCAGTCGGCCATCCGGGTCCAGCGCGGGCGGGAGGTCGGCCACCGGCCGGTGTTGACGCCGCGGACGACGTCGGCGGTCAGCCCCAGGTGGTTGAGAACCCGGTACGCCGACCACAGCTCGCCGGGCGCGGCGCGGCGGATTTCTCCGGCGGGGAGGCCGCCAGGCTCGCCGGACAGGACCGCCAGCACCTCGGCGCGGGCATTGTCGAGCCAGGCGTCGCCGTCCGTCGTGAGGCCGGCCCTGACCACGTCGCGGGCTATGTGGGCGCGCTCGGTGGCGGCGACCCGGGCGGAGGCGCTGGGCCAGACGGCGGGCAGCAGATCGCGCGGGAAGACGAACAGCGTGCGCCGCATGGCCAGCTGCTTCACCAGAGTGCGGTCGGTATAGAGCGCCCGGTCGACGTCCGCGATCGCGAGCGACTCGGCGCGGGCGCGGCAGGTGAGATAGACGGTGGCGGGCTCGGTGGCGTGCAGGACGGTCAGGGCCCGCGTCACGGCCTCGGGGGTGGGCGCGCGGAAGGCGGGCGCCAGCGCGTGCCGCACGGCCAGGCGGGCGCGCCGCTCGTCGTCGGTCACGTGCCGCATCGCGCCATCCTGACACGGCACGTCCTACCCTGGGGCCGTGCCCGTCGAGCCTGCCGAACGCCTGAACCGCGTCGCCGTGCTCGTGCTCGAAGGGGCCAAACCGCTCGACGTCGGCATCCCGGCGCAGGTCTTCACAACCAGGGCGAGCATGCCGTACGAGGTGCGGGTGTGCGGCCCGGCGCCCGGCCTGGTCACCGGCGGCGACGGGTTGTCCTACCACGTGGCGGACGGGCTCGACGCGCTGAGCTGGGCCGACATCGTGTTCATCCCGGGGTACCGCTTCCCGGACCGGGAGGACCCGCCGCCGGTGGTCGTCGACAGGCTGCTGCGGGAGCACGCCCGGGGTGCCCGGCTCGCGGCGATCTCCACCGGCGCGTTCGCGCTGGCCGCCACCGGGTTGCTTGACGGCAAGCGGGCCACGACGCACTGGCACTACACGCGGGCGCTCGCCGCGAAGCATCCGCGCATCCGGGTGGACGAGAACGTGCTCTTCGTCGACGAGGGCAGCGTGCTCACCTCGGCGGGCGCGGCGTCGGGCATCGACCTGTGTCTGCACATCCTGCGCGGCGACCTCGGGGTGGCCGCGTCCAACCACGCGGCCCGGCGCCTGGTCGCGGCGCCGTATCGCAGCGGTGGCCAGGCCCAGTACGTGCCGCGCAGCGTCCCGGAGCCGCTCGGCGAACGGTTCGCCGCCACCCGGGAGTGGGCGCTGCGCCGGCTCGACAAGCCGCTCACGCTCGACGTGCTGGCCCGGCACGCCGCGGTGTCGCCGCGCACGTTCTCGCGCCGTTTCCTCGAGGACACCGGTTACACGCCGATGCAGTGGGTGCTGCGCGCCCGCATCGACCTGGCCCGCGAACTGCTGGAGCTCTCCGAGCGCGGCGTCGAGCAGATCGCCGGCGACGTGGGCCTGGGTACCGGATCCAACCTGCGGCTGCACTTCCAGCGCGTCCTGGGCACGACGCCGAGCCAGTACCGCCGCACCTTCGCGAGCGGTGGCTAGATCCTTGCGAACCGTGGCGTGCGTGCCGCTTTTTTGAAGAAAGGCGACAAGCGAGGCTGATGCCATGACTCGCATCGCCATCAACGGATTCGGTCGCATCGGGCGCAACGTCCTGCGCGCGCTGCTCGAACGCGACAGCAAACTCGACGTCGTCGCGGTCAACGATCTCACCGAGCCCGCCGCCTTGGCGCGGCTGCTCGCCTTCGACTCCACCGCGGGGCGGCTCGGCCGTCCGGTCACGGTCGACGGCGACACCATCGTCGTCGACGGCCGGCGCATCAAGGTGCTCGCCGAGCGCGATCCGGCAAACCTGCCGTGGGCTTCGCTCGAGGTGGACGTGGCGCTGGAGGCCACCGGCAAGTTCACCTCGGCCAAGGCGGCGCGCGCCCACCTCGACGCGGGCGCGAAGAAAGTCCTGGTGGGCGCGCCATCGGATGGCGCGGACGTCACCGTCGCCTACGGCGTCAACACCGGCGCGTACGACGCGAGCCGGCACACGATCATTTCCAACGCATCGTGTACGACCAACGCGCTCGCGCCGCTGGCCGCCGTCCTGGACGAGCTGGCCGGGATCGAGCACGGATTCATGACCACGGTGCACGCGTACACGCAGGAGCAGAACCTGCAGGACGGCCCGCACCGTGACGCCCGGCGCGCCCGCGCCGCGGCCGTGAACATCGTGCCCACCACGACCGGCGCGGCCAAGGCGATCGGCAAGGTGCTGCCCGGCCTCGACGGCAAGCTCGCCGGCGACTCGATCCGGGTGCCGGTGCCGGTCGGCTCGATCGTCGAGCTCAACACCACGGTGAGCCGCGAGGTCACCCGCGACGAGGTGCTGACCGCGTACCGGGTCGCGGCGGACGGGCCGCTGCGCGGCATCCTCGAATACTCGGAGGACGCGCTCGTGTCGTCGGACATCGTCGGCAACCCGGCGTCGTCCATCTTCGACTCGGCCCTCACCCGCGTCGACGGCCGGCACGTGAAGGTGGTCGCCTGGTACGACAACGAGTGGGGCTTCTCGCACCGCGTGATCGACACCCTGGAGCTGCTCGCCGGCCTGCGCTAGCCGCTCGTCACCGCGAAGACGTCCTTCCCGGGGATTCCGCATTCCCGCTGGGCCGTACGGCCGTGGTCGTTGATCGACGCGACCACGGCCAGCATGTCGGTGACCTCGGAGCCCGAACTGAGGCGCCCCAGTGCGGCGATGTCGGCGGCCAAGCCGCGCCCGGCATCCTTCAGGCCGGCATGGAACAGCAGCCGGCCGGTCCGGTTGTTCAACGCCGATGCCGCCTTCTTCAGGTCGGCGGAGGCCGGTCCACCACTCTCCGTGGAGGTGGAGACCAGCGCCTGCACGACACCGCAGGTCTGGCTCTTGGCCTGGTGGTCGATGGCCCACACGCCCGCGCCGGCGACCCCGGCCAGCGACGTTGCCGCGAGGAGGGCGACCCACAGGCCGGACCGCCGTTTCGGCGCCACCGGAGCCGGCTCGGGCTCCGTTGTCGGGGGCGGGGGCGGAGGCGCGGTCCGCCGGGCCCGCGCGGGCGGGCTCGCCCGGTGGGCCGGCCGTCGAGCGGGCGCGACCGGGTGCGGCGGGGCCGGCTCATCGCGGCCTGCCCTGGCGGGCTCCTGTCCGGGTGCCGGTGCGGGCGCCTGTTCGTAGACATGGGCGACGACTTTCACCGGGGCCGGCGGCGGGGGTGGCGGCTTGAGCCCGTACGTCTGCGTCAGGTCTTGCCTTCGGTTGTAGGCCGGAACGACCGCCTGCCCCATCGGGTGGCTCGGCGATGACGCGATGGCCTGCTGGCCGTTCTCGTACGCGGGCATCGGTCGTTGCGCTCCTGCGGGTCGATCGTCCGGGCCCACATCATCGGCAATCGCGGCCCCGGCGTGACAAGAATCAGGCAGCGGGTTCGGCCTGCACCTTGTCCCGGCGCCGGCGGCCCCAGGTGCGGGTCTCGTCGAGCACCAGCGCGTCGATGGCCGTGACCAGCGCGCGCTGACGTTCCGGGGTTCGCTCGGTCACCGGCAGCAGCCGGTATTGCGCCACCTCGGCGGAGGCCTTGGCCCGCGCTTCGGAGGCGGCCACCCAGTCGTCGTGCCAGGAGACGATCCGCCGCAGGCCCGCGAGAAAGGCGACCAGCGCCGCGGTGGTCGCGGTGATCCAGGCCGGCGCGCTCAGGGCGGCGAGCACGGTAGCGGCTCCGGCGAGGAACAGCGCCGCCGATTCGGACAGGACATATTTCGTACGGGTAGCGCGCATCTGCGACCGGTACCACTCCAGTTGCACCATGGCGTGCACGAGGGCCCGATCCGCGAGATCCTCCTCGGAGAGCCGGCTGTCAATCTCGATGAGCTGCTTGCGCTGCGCCTGCGTCACCGCCACAGTCTGCCGGGACGGTCAAGAAACCTGCGACGAGGACGACGCTTTCCGCCGATGCGAGCCGGCCCCGTTGGGCCGATTGATCAGCTCAACGTTCTGCAGGGTGGGCTCGTCCAACGGCACCCGGTAGCGATACGTGATCCCTTCGTCCCGCACCACGAAGTCGTCGGCGTCCGGCCGCCGCCACGTGAGGATCATTTGCCCGTACTTCTCGGCCAGCTTGACCAGCGCCGGAAAGTTGTCGACGTTCACCACCGGCTTCCCGGGCGGGCTCGGCATCGGCTCGACGTGCACGAGAAGCTGCGGATAGCGGTTCTCGATCTCGGCCCGGGTCCGCATCGGCATGCGCCGGCGGGCGGCCAGCAGCACCACGACCGCGATCGCGACCGCCCCGATCAGGGCAAGGATCGCGTTGGAGCGAGCCTGCGACGCGCTCATCAGCGAGACGCCGAAGATTCGCAGCTCACGTGGGACGACGGTTTGCGACACAGTGCCGCCGGCCTTGGTCTCCAGCTGAGTGTTTCCGGTCAGGGCCATCTGGAAGGGTGTGATGGCGATCTGCAGGGGAGCGCTCAAGCTCGACAGGCCTTTGGACTCCACCGTTGCGCCCAACGCGATGTTCACCGAGCCGTTCGGCGCTACACCGATGGCACGCGCCGCGTCGTCGGCCCGCCGCGCCAGGGCGGCGAAATCGAGGGTGATCGTCGAGTCGTAGGTGGGACCGGGAAAGGACTTCTTCTGCACCCACGTCTGGGTGGTGTGCCAGCCGGTCCCGTTGGTCAGCGTCGCCTGGAGGTTGAGAGTGCCGGCCGGGCCCTTGTACCGGGTGTGCAGGACCGCGCTGCTCGCGAGTTTCCGGAAGATCGGTTCGGGCGCGGTCACCGTGGTGCTGTCATAGGCCGCGGACTTCGGGACCTTCGTGGTGTAGGAGAAGGCGAGGGACTGCTCGGGCGTCGTCTCGCCGGCCTGCTTCTCGACGATCGGCTTCATCCACCCGAGGATTCCCAGGACCAGCGCGCAGACGGTCAGGGCGGTGGCGACCGCCGCGGCCACGCGGAGCACGGGCGGCAGACGTTCTACCGCCTTCAGAACCGCCGCGGCGGCTGCCCATGGACCTCCCTGGCGCGACATGGCCTTCACCTTTTTCTTGCGGCGGCCCCGGGGGATGTCCCGGCGCGTCCGCGCCGTGACTTCACCGCCGACGACGAGAAAGCTGAGCATTCCCAGCCCGCTCGGACCCAGCAGGGGCTTCAGCCAGATGCCGCCGTGGGGAACATGCAGAACGGCACGACCGATCATCTCCTCGGTCGTGGGGGTCAGCGGGTCGATCGACTCGTTGTTGTCCCCCTTGATGACGAATCCCGCGGCGCCGTCCCCGCTGATGATGCGATGCAGGACCCGCTGCCCGGGAACGTCTCCATGGTAGGCGACAATCTGTCCGACATGGTACGAATCGGCCTTCACGACGAAGACCAGGTCGCCCTCGTAGTAGACCGGGTTCATGCTGGTGCCGTGGGTCGCTACGTAGCTGATCCGCTCGGTCATGATCGCCCAAGCACCGATGGCCGCCATCCCGAGGATGGCGGCCACGATGTAGGTACGGATGGATCTCTGGATCGGTTCCCCCGGATACGCGCTGCTCTCTCGCTAGCGTCGCATTCCGAGTCGCCGGACGGAGCTGATTAGCTGTTGGTGACGTTCAGCTGGACGCCGGTGAGCCCGGTGTAGTAACCGATCGTCGAGTGCGGGCCGCTGGCCAGCGAGGGGACACAGTTGATCGTGGCCGGGTCGGCGTTCAGGAGGATCTTCGGCGCGGTAGCGCTGTAGGCCGGGGCGGCGCCGCCGGTGCACTTCCACTCGTCCGCGGTGCCCTGAAGGCCGCCACCGGACTGGCTCGGCGTCACCGTCAGGTAGGCCCCGTTGGCGTTGGCCACGACGACCTGGATCTGGGTCACCTGGTCGCCGGCGGTGTTGGTCGTGTAGTTGACGCCGGTGATGCTCGCGCCACCCGACACCGTCTGGGTCACCTGGCCGCCGACGTACTGGGCGGACGTGCCCGTGCCGCTGCCGGCGAACGAGACACCGGTACCGGTGAGGGCGGTCGTGCCGGCGGCGACGACGCCGGCGGCGGCGACGCCGCCGAGGAGCTGAAGCATGCTCATGCTGCGCATAGGATCTTTCCCCCTGTTTCCGTAGCCATCGGCCGGTCGGCCTGCGGCTGAGACCCGGCTCCGCCGGGCTCTTGCACTTGTTTCGGCGGGCTTCCCTGCCCGCCGCGGACAACTGATGAATCGGCCGTGGGGGTGGAACCGGTGAAGGTTTCCGGCGGCTTTTCTGGCAAATTCCTGTGGAGTCGCCACATGGGTTGCCCGGGGAGTGCTAGGGCACCGCGAGTCCCGGGTGGCCCACCCCGGACATCGGTGTACAGGGCGTCTGAGAGAGTTGCTCGGGTGGGCGAACGGGTACTCGAAGCGGACTGCGCGAGCTGTGTGGGGCTCTGTTGCGTGGCTCCGGCGTTCTCCAAATCGTCAGACTTTGCCATTGATAAAGCCGCGGGGAAGCCGTGTCCGAATTTGGGCGGTGACTTTCGTTGCACCATCCACCAGAAGCTCGAGGAGAAGGGCTTCCACGGGTGCGTGGTCTTCGACTGCTTCGGGGCGGGGCAGCGGATCACGCAGGAGACGTACGGCGGGAGCAAGGACTGGCACAGCGCGCCGGAGATGATGGGGCTGCTGCCGGTCGTGCGGCAACTGCACGAACTGATGTGGCTGGTCACCGAGGCGCTCAAGCTCGACCGTGCGCAACGCGTACGGGAAAAGCTGCTGGAGGCTCTCGCGGAGCTGGACCACCTCGCGGGCGGAACGCCCGATGAGTTGCGAGGCCTGGACGTGGACGCGGTGCGGAGGCGGGTCAACCCGCAGCTGCAGAAGGCCAGCCAGCTGGCGCGGGCGGGCACGAAAAGAGCCGACTACCGGGGTGCGAACCTGATCGGGCGGAAGATGCGCGGGGCCGACCTGCGTGGGGCGAGCTTTCGCGGTGCGCTGCTGATCGGGGCGGACCTGCGGGAGGCGGATCTCCGGCTGGCGGATCTCACCGGGGCGGACCTGCGCGGGACGGACCTGCGTGGGGCGAAGCTCACGGGTGTCCTCTTCCTCACCGCTTCACAACTGCGCGCAGCCGTCACCGATCTCTAGGATGTGGGCCATGCAGAGCGTGTCCGGCTGGGTGTGGCTGCTGACCGTGCTCGGGATCGTCGGTCTGCTGCTGTTCGACTTCTTCTTCCACGTCCGCAAGGCGCACATCCCGACCCTCGGCGAGGCCGCCCGGTGGACGGCGATCTACGTGTCGATCGCGCTGCTCTTCGGGCTGGGCGTGACGATCTTCGCGGGCGGGCAGACCGGGGCGGAGTTCTTCGCCGGCTACGTCACCGAGGAGGCGTTGTCGGTCGACAACCTCTTCGTGTTCCTCCTGCTGCTCGGCAGCTTCAAGGTGCCCCGCGCCGACCAGCAGAAGGTGCTGCTCGTGGGCATCGCCGTGTCGCTGGTGGCGCGGACGGCGTTCATCTTCCTCGGCGCCGCGCTGATCAACTCGTTCGCCTGGGTGTTCTACATCTTCGGGCTGATCCTGCTGGTCACGGCGGGGAACCTGCTCCGGCAGGAGGGCAACGACGAAGAGGCGCCCGACAACATCATCATCCGGCTGGCCCGGCGCGTGCTGAGGACATCTGACACGTACGACGGGGACAAGCTGGTCACCTACCAGAACGGCAAACGGGTCCTGACTCCGATGCTGCTGGTCATGGTGGCGATCGGCGGCACCGACATCCTGTTCGCGCTGGACAGCATCCCGGCCATCTTCGGACTCACCCAGAACGTGTACATCGTGTTCACGGCGACCGCGTTCTCGCTGCTGGGGCTGCGCCAGCTGTACTTCCTCATCGACGGGCTGCTGGACCGGCTGGTGTACCTGTCGTACGGGCTGGCGGCGATCCTCGCGCTGATCGGCGTGAAGCTGATCCTGCACGCCATGCACGAGAACAACGTGCCGTTCATCAACGACGGCGAGCCGATCCACGCCGCCGAGATCTCCACCGGGCTGTCGCTCGCGATCATCGTGAGCATCCTGCTGATCACGGTGGTGGTGTCGCTGCTGAGCCCGAAGGGGCGGGCGCAGACGTACGTGGCGACGGCGCGGCGGCACGCGACGGAGTTCCTCGACATCGAGACCGACCCCGCCTACTGCGACGAGATCTTCCACAAGCTGCTGGTCGAGGAGGCGCGGCTCAAGGGCTTGCCGGAGAAGTACCGGGCGCGGATCCGGGCCGAGGAGGAGCTGATGGGGCTGCTCCGGCGGGCGCACGAGCTGCATGACGAGCGGGTGGCGCTGGGGCGGTGCTACCAGCCGGCGGGCGCGGGCGCGTCGCCGTCGGGGGCCCCTGGGGAGTAAGGCCGCCGGCCTTGCGGTGCGGCGGGCGGCCGGGGCTGCCAGGCCGAGGCCGGCACACGGGGTCAGAGCTGGCGGGTTGCCGAGCCCATCTCGTCGTCGGCGGGGCGGCGTGGGGCCACGCCATGGGATCGGCCCGAGTTGCCGCTGAAGCGGGCCGCGCGGCGGGACTGCTCGGCGCGGTCGGCCGGGTTGTCGGGGCCGCCCAGCAGGGACGAGAGGTTGGTCATCTCGGTGTGCTGGGGGTCGAAGCTGGTTCCGCCGGCCATCAGGCTGGCTACCCGGGCGGCCAGGTCGGCGGCGCGGGCCTCCAGGTCGGGGGTGCCGCGCAGGGTGGCCTCGTCGGCGGGGCGGGCCGGGCGGGAGCGGGCGAGCTCGTCGAAGCCGGGGCGCAGCACCTGCGGCGGAGTGACCCCGAACTCGGCGCGACCGGCCATCGGCCAGCTCGGCGAGGGCGACTGGTCGGCGGCTTGGTGCTGCGGTCCCTGAGGCGGAGCCGACTGGTGCAGGCCGGGCTGGTGCTGCGCTGACTGGTGCTGGGCCTGCTGATGCTGGCCAGGCTCCTGGTGCTGGCTGGATGGGTGCTGACGCTGCGATTCGGCCGGCTGGGGTGCGGCGTAGGCGGTGCTCGACGGCCACTCCTGCTGCGGGGCGTAGCCGTAGGCGGGTGCGCCGGACTGTGGCGCGTAGGCGGCCAGGTCGGGCTGCGCCATGTAGGCGGGCGGGCCGGACTGCGGTGCGTAAGCGGGTGCGCCCGACTGCGGGGCGTAGGCCGATGCCTCAGGCTGCGGGGCGTAGGCCGACCCCTCGGGCTGCGGCGAATAGGCCGACGCGCCCGACGGCGGGGCGTACCCCGACACCGCCGAAGCGGGGACCGAGCCCGACGCGGGCGCGGACGGGAAGTAGGGCTGCAGGAAAGGCTCTTCCTCGTACGGCTGCGGCTCGACGACCGGGGCCGCGCCGAGCAGGGAGACGGTCTGGCCCTCGCCGCCCTGGTAGTTGTTGAACTCGGGGCCGATCACCAGGCGGGACAGCATGCGGGCCTGAGGCGCGGGGATGCCGAGGCCGGCGGCGTGCTCGACGCGGTAGCGCGCGATCGCCTGCCGTAACACGTTGGCCATGCGGTCGGCGTCACCGACGGTGGCCAGGTCGCCACCGGCGAAGACCAGCGCGGGAAACGTGCCGCCGGGGCCGGCGCAGACCAGCTGGATCTGCGTGACCGTGGCCGAGCGGCCGGTGTCGCGGTTGCCGGGCTGCACGCGCAGGTGCTGCGGGAACGGCCAGAGCAGCTCGCCGGTGGCGCCGGTGGTGACGTCGCGGTAGACGACCCGGTCCTCGGTGACGACGACCTCGGTCTCCTCGGGCAGGGTCCAGCGGGGGAGGGAGCTGGGCTCCTCGAACGCGTACTCGGCGACGGCGCAGCGGCCCGTCCAGAGCACACGCGAACCGGCCGCGTCGCCGGCGGATGCGCCGGGCGCGGCCAGGAAGTACTTCTCGGTCATGCGCCTTCCCCCCAGTCGGCGGCCACGCGTCGGACGCGGCTGACACTGATTACAACCGGGCGACATGGGGCCGGACAAGTCACCGGCCATGAATCACACCGGATTTCCTGACGGCAACACGACAGGGCCGGTTCAGGTCAACCTTTGGCTGATCCGTCGATACTTACGGTTACCAAACAGGCCGGCCGGGGGAGGTGGTGACGCCACGGCAACACTGTCCGTGACGGGCGCTACGCCGCCGGAAAAGCGGTCGAGGTCGGTCTCGACCCGGCCGGGGAACCAGTCGCCGGCCGCCCGCCGGGTCAGCTCGGCCACCGGCGGCGGGGTGCGGCCGGCGATCACGACGAGGTTGCCGAAGCGGCGGCCGCGCAGCACGGCGGCGTCGGCCACGAGGCAGGCCTCGGGCAGCGCGGCCCGGATCGTGGCGACCTGGGCGCGGGCGAAGCGCAGCGGCGGGCCGTCCGCGACGTTGGCGATCAGCCATCCGGCGGGGGCGAGGACCCGGGCCGCCTCCCGGGCGAACTCGACCGAGGCGAGGTGGGCGGGGGTGCGGGCGCCGGCGAAGACGTCGAGGATCACCACGTCGTACCCGCCGTCGCGCATGCCCTCCAGCGCGGCGCGCGCATCCGCCACCCGTACGCGGACATTGGCCTTGGACCCTAATGGCAGCTCGCGGCGAACCATCTCGACGAGGAGACCGTCGATCTCCACCACGCGCTGCGGCGACTCGGGGCGGGTCGCGGCGATGTAGCGCGGCAGAGTGAGCCCGCCGCCGCCCAGGTGCAGCACGCGCAACGGCGCGCCGGCCGGCGCGATCAGGTCGATCGCCGCGGCCATCCGCCGGATGTACTCGAACTCGAGGTGGGTGGGGTCGTCGAGATCGACGTAGGACTGCGGCGCGCCGTCGAGCATCAGGCTGTACGCGGCGGACCGGTCGGGATCGGGGATGAGCTCGGCGACCCCGGAGGCGACCGTCTCGACCAGTCGTCCCTGCCCTCTGCGCTGTGCCACCCGACAACTATCCCAGGTCGGGTACAAAGTCCCTGTCTCGGACGTCCGTTGGCCCGGGATGCTGGCGACATGGAGACGACGAGGGCGGAAGGACACCGCGGCGCCGGGCTGATGCTCGCCCTGGCGACCGCGGGCTTCGCTGTCAACTTCTGGGCGTGGGCGCTGCTCAGCCCGCTTGCGGCCCGGTTCGCCACCGCGCTGCACCTGAGCTCGTTCCAGCAGGCGCTGCTGGTGGCGGTCCCGGTGGTGGTGGGCTCGGTGGGCCGCATCCCGGTGGGTGCGCTGACCGACAAGTACGGCGGCCGCATCATGTTCCCGCTGGTCTCGCTGGTGACCATCATCCCGGTGCTCTACCTGGGACTGTTCGGTCACGACTCGCTCACCGGCCTGCTGATCGGCGGCTTCTTCCTGGGCATCGGCGGCACCACCTTCGCGATCGGCGTGCCGTACGTGAACGCCTGGTTCCCGCCCGAGCGCCGGGGCACCGCGGTCGGCCTGTTCGGCGCCGGCATGGGCGGCACGGCGATCAGCGCCCTCACCACGGTGAGGCTGGTCGACGCGGGCAGCCTCGCGACCCCGTTCGTGATCACGGCGATCGTCCTGGCCGTCTACGCCGTCGTCTCATACCTGGTGATGCGGGACGCGCCGAACCGCCCGGTCCCGACCGCCCCGCTCGCCTCCCGGCTGGCCGCCACGCTCAAGCTGCGGATCACCTGGCAGGCGTCGGCCCTGTACGCGGTCGCGTTCGGCGGCTACGTGGCGTTCTCGGTCTACCTGCCGTCCTACCTCAAGACCGCGTACGGGCTGACCCAGGCCGACGCCGCGAACCGGATGGCCGGCTTCGTGCTGCTCGCCGTCGTGATGCGCCCGGTCGGCGGCTGGCTGTCCGACAAGGTCGCCCCGGCCCGGGTGCTCGCCGTCGCGCTGTCGGTGGTGATCGCCGGCGCGCTGGTGCAGGCGTTCACCCCGCCGCTGGCCCCGCTCGGCACGATCGCGTTCCTCGCCATGGCGGCCGCTCTGGGCGCCGGAAGCGGCGCCACCTTCGCCCTGGTGGCGACCCTCGCTCCGGCCAACCAGGTGGGGTCGGTGACCGGCGTGGTCGGCGCCGCCGGCGGCCTCGGGGGCTTTGTGCCGCCCTTGGTGATGGGCGTGATCTACGGCCAATTCGCCAACTATGCACTGGGACTGGTCCTGCTGGCCGTCGTCGCTCTCGCGGCGCTGCTGCTGGACGTCTTCTCCGTGTCCCGATCCAGAGTCGCTGCTGTCTGAGGAGGACCCCTGGTGGCCGAACTCGATGATCCATTGACCCAGGCGCTCGTGGGGACGCGGCGCTTCCTCACCCGGGGAGAAGTCTCGCCCGACCGGCGGACGCTGTACGAGATCGGTGGGCGTCAGGCCGACGCGTTCTACCGCGATCGCTGGTCGCACGACAAGGTGGTGCGCTCGACCCACGGCGTGAACTGCACCGGGTCCTGCTCCTGGAAGGTCTACGTCAAGGACGGGATCATCACCTGGGAGGCGCAGCAGACCGACTACCCGACTGTGGGGCCGGACCGGCCGGAGTACGAGCCGCGCGGCTGCCCGCGCGGGGCGGCGTTCTCCTGGTACACGTACTCGCCGACCCGGGTGCGGTACCCGTACATCCGGGGCGTGCTGCTGGAGATGTACCGGGAGGCGCGGGCCCGGCTGGGCGACCCGGTGGCGGCCTGGGCCGAGATCACCGGCGATCCGGAGAAGGCCCGGCGCTACAAGTCCGTGCGCGGCAAGGGCGGTCTGGTGCGGGCGACCTGGGACGAGGCGGTCGAGCTCGTCGCGGCCGCGCATGTGCACACCATCAAGACGTACGGGCCGGACCGGCTTGCCGGATTCTCCCCGATTCCGGCGATGTCGATGGTGTCGCACGCGGCCGGCGCCCGGTTCTACAACCTGGTCGGCGGGGCGATGCTGTCGTTCTACGACTGGTATGCCGACCTGCCGGTGGCCTCACCGCAGATGTTCGGCGACCAGACCGATGTGCCGGAGTCGGGGGACTGGTGGGACGCCGGCTATCTGATCATGTGGGGCTCCAACCTCCCGGTGACCCGCACGCCGGACGCGCACTGGATGGCGGAGGCGCGGTACCGCGGGCAGAAGGTGATCGCGGTGTCGCCGGACTACGCGGACAACGTGAAGTTCGCCGACGAATGGCTTGCGCCCGCGCCCGGCACCGATGGGGCCCTCGCGATGGCGATGGGCCACGTCGTGCTCAGGGAGTTCTTCGTCGACCGGCCTCGGCAGTACTTCACCGACTACGTCGCGAAATACACGGACTTGCCGTTCCTGGTCCGGCTGGAGGACGCGGGCGACGGCGCCTATCGGCCGGGCAAGATGCTGACCGCCGCGCAATTGCCGGGCGCCCTGGCCGGCGCCGAGAACGCGGCCTTCAAGACGGTGCTGCTCGACAGCGACGGCATGCCCGTGGTGCCCAACGGCTCGCTCGGCCATCGCTACGGCGCGCCCGGCTCCTGGAACCTGGACCTGGGCCAGACAAAGCCGCTGCTCTCGGCGGAGGGCGCGCAGGAGCCGGCGGTAACGGTTCTTCTTCCACGCTTCGACAACGCCGAACCGAGCTTGATGCGACGCGGCGTCCCGGTCAGGCGCATCGGCGACCACCTCGTCACCACCGTCTACGACCTGCTGCTCGCTCAATACGGGGTGCAGAGGCCGGGCCTGCCCGGCGCCTGGCCCTGCGGATACGACGACGCGGCCGAGCCGTACACCCCGGCCTGGCAGGAGACGATCACCGGCGTGCCGGGGCCGGTGGCCGCGCGCATAGCCCGCGAGTTCGCGGCCAATGCCGAGGAGTCCCGCGGCCGTTCGATGATCATCATGGGGGCCGGGACCAACCACTGGTTCCACTCCGACACGATCTACCGGGCGTTCCTCACGCTGACCACGCTCACCGGCTGCCAGGGGGTTAACGGCGGCGGCTGGGCGCACTACGTCGGCCAGGAGAAGGTCCGCCCGATCACCGGCTACAGCGTGCTCGGCACCGCCTCGGACTGGTCGCGCCCGGGCCGGCAGATGATCCAGACCGCGTACTGGTATCTCCACACCGACCAGTACCGCTACGACCCGTTCTCGGCGGCGACCCTCAGCACCACCGCGCAAAAGGGACAATTTGCGGGCCGGACCACCGCCGACCTCATCGCCTCCTCGGCCCGGATGGGCTGGATGCCGTCGGTCCCGCACTTCAACCGCAACCCGCTCGACCTGGCCGACGAGGCGGCCGCCGCCGGCGTACCCGTAGGTGATCATGTTGTAGAAAACCTGAAAAATGGCGATTTGCGGTTCGCGTGCGAGGACCCGGACGCCCCCGAGAACTTCCCGAGGGTGCTGACCATCTGGCGCGCCAACCTCCTGGGCTCGTCGGCCAAGGGCAACGAGTACTTCCTCCGTCACCTCCTGGGCACCGACCACGCCGTGCGGGCGACCGAGGCGCCGACCGGCAAGAGGCCGACCGACCTGGTCTGGCACGACACCGCGCCCACCGGAAAGCTGGATCTGCTGCTCACGCTGGACTTCCGGATGACCTCCACGACGATCTACTCGGACGTCGTGCTGCCGGCCGCCACCTGGTACGAGAAGCACGACCTGAACACCACGGACATGCACCCGTTCGTGCACTCGTTCAACCCGGCGATCGCGCCGCCCTGGCAGACCCGCACCGACTGGGACGCGTTCATGACGATCGCCCAGGTGTTCAGCCGGCTCGCCGAGAAGCACCTCGGCACCCGCACCGACGTGGTGGCCGCGCCCCTGCTGCACGACACGCCCGACGAGATGGCCAACCCGTACGGCCAGGTCAAGGACTGGAAGCGCGGCGAATGCGAGCCGATCCCCGGCCGGACCATGCCGAAGCTGGTGCCGGTCGAGCGGGACTACACCGCGATCGCCGACAAGATGGCCTCGCTGGGCCCGCTGCTCGACACGCTCGGCGCCACCACCAAGGGCGTCACGTTCCAGGTCGGCAAGGAGCTCGACTATCTCAGGCAGAAGAACGGCGTGGCCCGCAACGGCCGCCCCTCGATCGCCCGCGACGTGCACGCCTGCGAGGCGATCCTCGCGCTCTCCGGCACCACCAACGGCCACCTCGCCACCCAGGGCTTCCACACCCTCGAAGCGCTCACCGGGGTGAAGCTCGCGGATCTCGCCGCCGAGCGGGAGGGCGACCGGATCACGTTCGCCGACACCCAGGCCCGGCCGATGCCGGTGATCACCTCGCCCGAGTGGTCGGGCTCCGAGGCCGGTGGCCGCCGGTACTCGGCGTTCGTGATCAATGTGGAGCGGCTCAAGCCGTGGCACACGCTGAGCGGCCGGCAGACCTTCTACCTCGACCACGACTGGATGGCCGAGCTGGGCGAGTGGATGCCGACGTACCGGCCACCGCTCAACATGCACGAATTGTTCAATGAGCCGAAAAATCCGGAGGTCGGGGTATCTGTTCGTTACCTCACTCCGCACAACAAGTGGTCGATCCACTCCGAGTACCAAGACAACCTTTTCATGCTCTCGCTCTCCCGCGGCGGCCAACTGATCTGGATGTCCAAGGAGGACGCCGCCAAGATCGGCGTGCACGACAACGACTGGATCGAGGCGGTCAACCGCAACGGCGTGGTGGTGGCCCGGGCGGTCGTCTCGCACCGGATGCCCGAGGGCACGGTCTACATGCACCACGCCCAGGACCGGCTGATCGACGTGCCGCGCACCGAGACCAACGGGCGGCGCGGCGGCATCCACAACTCGCTGACCCGGCTGCTGATCAAGCCCACGCACCTGATCGGCGGCTACGCCCAGCTGTCGTTCGCGTTCAACTACCTCGGACCCACCGGCAACCAGCGCGACGAAGTGACCGTCATCCGCCGCCGCTCCCAGGAGGTCGAGTACTGATGCGCGTCATGGCCCAGATGGCGATGGTGATGAACCTCGACAAGTGCATCGGCTGCCACACCTGCTCGGTCACGTGCAAGCAGGCGTGGACCAACCGGGCCGGCACTGAGTACGTCTGGTTCAACAATGTCGAGACCCGGCCCGGTCAGGGCTATCCGCGACGCTACGAGGACCAGGAGGAGTGGCGCGGCGGCTGGACGCTCAACCGGCGCGGCCGGCTCACGCTCAAGGGCGGCGGCCGCTTCAAGAAGCTGCTCAACATCTTCTCCAACCCCAAGCTGCCGTCGATCCAGGACTATTACGAGCCTTGGACGTACGACTATGAGACGCTCACCAACGCGCCGCTGCAGGAGCATACTCCCGTCGCCCGGCCCAAGTCGCTGCTCACCGGCAAGGACATGAAGATCTCCTGGTCGGCGAACTGGGACGACGACCTCGGCGGGCCGCCCGACCGCGACGTTCTCCTGGCCGCGGTCGGGGACAAGGTGAAGTTCGAGTTCAAGCAGACCTTCATGTTCTACCTGCCGCGCATCTGCGAGCACTGCCTCAACCCGTCCTGCGCCGCCTCCTGCCCGTCGGGAGCGATCTACAAGCGGGTCGAGGACGGCATCGTGCTGGTCGACCAGGACAAATGCCGCGGATGGCGGATGTGCGTCTCGGGTTGCCCGTACAAGAAGATCTACTTCAACCACCGCACCGGCAAGGCCGAGAAATGCACGTTCTGCTTCCCGCGGATCGAGGTGGGCATCCCGACCGTGTGCAGTGAGACGTGCGTGGGTCGCTTGCGCTATATAGGCCTGCTTCTGTACGACGCCGACAGAGTGCTCGAGGCGGCTTCCGTTCCTTCCGCGGATGATCTTTATGAGGCCCAGCGCAACGTCTTCCTCGATCCCCACGACCCTGGTGTGGTGGCCGAGGCGGAACGAGCCGGGATCCCGCGCGACTGGATCGAGGGCGCCCAGCGCTCGCCGGTCTACGCGCTGATCAACAAGTACAAGGTGGCGCTGCCCCTGCATCCGGAGTACCGGACCATGCCGATGGTCTGGTACATCCCGCCGCTGTCACCGGTCGTCGACGCGGTCCGCGACACCGGCTACGACGCCGAGGACCGGGCCAACCTGTTCGCCGCGATCGAGGCGCTGCGCATCCCGGTCGACTACCTGGCCCAGCTGTTCACCGCCGGCGATCCGGCGCCGGTCGACGCGGTGCTGCGCCGGCTGGCCGCGATGCGCTCGTACATGCGCGACATCAACATGGGCCGCGACCCGGACGAGTCGATCCCGGCCGCCGTCGGGATGAGCGGCGAGCAGACGTACGAGATGTACCGGCTGCTCGCCCTGGCCAAGTACGACGAGCGCTACGTCATCCCGCCCGCGCACGCCGAGCAGGCCCACGGCCTCGAGGAGCTGGCCACCGAGTGCAGCCTGAACTACGAGGGCGGGCCGGGGATGGGCGGCGGCTCCGGGCCGTTCGGCGAGTCGTCGGGCGGGCCGCTGCCGATCGCGGTGGAGAACTTCCACATGCTCGTCGAGCGGCAGACCAGCGACACCCTGGTCGATCCCGGCGACAAGGAGCTGCGGGTCAACCTGCTCAACTGGGACGGCAAGGGCCGGCCCGAGGGCCTCTTCCCACCCAAGCGGGATTCATGAACACCCGCGCCTGGCAATGCCAGTCCCTGATGATCGGATATCCCGACGAGGCCCTGCTCGACCGCCTGGACCTCCTGGCCCGGGCCGCGTCGTCCTTGGCCACACCCGTCGGCGAGCCGCTGCTGCGCTTCCTCGACCACGTGCGGGCCACGCCGCCCGGCAAGCTCGCCGAGGACTACGTCGCCACCTTCGACCACCGCAAGCGGTGCTGCCTGTTCCTGACGTACTACACGCACGGCGACACCCGCAATCGCGGGATGGCGCTGCTGGAGCTCAAGCAGACGTACGCGGCGGCCGGCCTGACCCTCAGCTCCTCGGAACTCCCGGATCACCTCTGTGTCGTGCTCGAGTTCGCGTCGGCCATGGATGATCCCGGCCTTCTCGTCCAGCACCACTCGGGCCTGGAACTGCTGCGCCTCGCCCTGCACGACGCCGGCTCGCCGTGGGCCGGGGTTCTCGACTCGGTGGCCGCGACGCTGCCGCCGCTCGCCGGTCACCAGCGCACGGCCGTGACCCGGCTGGCCGCGGGCGGGCCACCCGCCGAACGCGTCGGACTCGAGCCCTTCGGAGTGAAGCGATGACCGCCACCCTGCTGTTCGTCGTCCTCCCGTACGTGTCGCTTGCGATCTTCATCGGCGGCCACATCTGGCGGTACCGCTACGACAAGTTCGGCTGGACGACCCGCTCCTCCCAGCTGTACGAGCGCAAGCTGCTGCGGATCGGCAGCCCGCTGTTCCACTTCGGCATCCTGCTGGTCGCCGTCGGCCACATCGGCGGCCTGCTGATCCCGGAGTCGTGGACAGACGCGGTCGGGATCAGCGAGACGGCCTATCACGCGGTCGCGGTGGCGCTGGGTGGCGTGGCCGGCTTCATGACGCTGGGCGGCGCGGCGATCCTCATCTACCGGCGGCGGACGGTCGGGCCGGTCTTCTCGGCGACGACCCGCAACGACAAGATCATGTACGTGCTGTTGATCGGCACGATCCTGCTCGGCCTCGGCACCACCGTGCTGGGCAACCTCACCGGGCATCCGCACGACTACCGGCTGACTGTGTCGCCGTGGTTCCGGTCGATCTTCTACTTCCAGCCGGACAGCGATCTGATCATGGCGGCGCCGCTCGGGTTCCGGCTGCACGTGATCGCGGCGTGGGTGCTCTTCGCGTTCTGGCCGTTCAGTCGGCTCGTGCACGTGTTCTCGGCGCCGATCGGGTACCTCACCCGGCCGTACATCGTCTATCGCAGCCGCGACGAGATCACCGGCAGCCGAGCGCCGCGCCGCGGGTGGGAAATTCCCGCAAAAGCCCCAATCGACCGATAAATCCGGTTTTACTGGCCTCCGGCTCAACCGAGTACGGAGGTGCACCGTGTCGACCAGTAACGTGCTCGCGCAGATCATCGGCGGGCCGCCGTCCGCCGGCCAGATGCCCGCGATCCTGGCCGCGGCCCAGCAGGAGGCGGGCCCGCCGCTGCGGATCCGCCGGCACTTCTCCGAGGAGGGCTTGCCCTTCTGGCGCTGGGACTGCGAGACGTGCGGCGAGTACGGCGGCGGCCGGCACCACGAGGACGCGGTGTCCCGGGCGATGCGCCACTGCGCCGAACACCCGGAACACCGCTCTTCTCTGCTACCGCCGGCCTTGTGCCGCCAGCGCGACGCTTATCTGCCGCTCCACCCCATGCTGTTCGCCGTCGACGACGACCCGCCCCCAGTCCCGTTGTAGGACGAACGTTCGCGATCGCCCCGCAGATGAGGAGGCAGTCGGGTTTTCGCCGCCGCGGGGTTTGCGGCGCCGGAAACCCGCCTGCCTCCTCATCTGCCCCGAAGGGGCGATCGCCCGCGGAGCGAAGCGGAGCCAGCTACACAGTGTCGCCCTCGCCGGTGCGCTTCTGGGCCTCGTCCACGCCCTTGTCGATCTGGGACGTGTACTTGTGGTCGGTGCGCTTGTCGACCTCGTCGCCGATCTTCTCCAGGGCCTGGTCGACCTGCTCGTCGTGCTTGTCCAGGAAGTCCTTGGCCTTGTCCAGGAAGCCCATCGGCGTGCCCCTCTCACTCAGGATCCCGGCGATCCGCGCGATGCGGGGGTCGCCGGCGATTTGCTCAAGGCTAAGGCCGAGCCGCATCCGCCAGTTCGGGTACTCGTCGACCGTACCCGGCAGGTTGGGCTGGTCGAGCTCGCCCAGCACGTCGTAGAGCGACGCCGTCACGAACCGGCACGGCGTGCGCGCCAGGAACTCGTGCATCGCCACCACGACCTCGTCGTCGGTGCTCGCCTCGGTGATCAGCCCCTCCGCGCGGAGCAGCTTCTTGAGCTCCTCGCGGTCCTTCTCGGCCGCCTTGCGCTCGTCCTCGACCGTGCCGGCCAGCTGGCCCAGCTCGGCCCGCACCTTGACCTGCTCGCCGGCGAGGAAGCCGGCCGCCGTCGGCAGGTCGTGGGTGGAGATCGACGCGAGCGCGTTGCGCGGGTACTTCGCGGCCGGGTAGAAGACGCCGTCCGGGTCCTCCCAGTCGCGGGTGAACCACAGCACCGCCGAGCCCAGCATGTTCATCCGCTCGAGGCCGGCGGTGACCGCCTTCTGCACCGTGCCCAGGTCCTCGCCGATCACCACGGCGCCGGCCCGGGTGGCCTCCAGCGCCAGGATGCCGAGCATCGCCTCCGGGTCGTAGTGCACGTACGTCCCGCCGGCCGCGCCCATGCCCGGCGGCACCCACCAGAGGCGCCACAGCCCGGCCACGTGGTCGACCCGCAGGCCGCCCGCGCTCGCGAAGATCCGCCGCAGCATGTCGCGGTACGCCGCATACCCGGTCTCGATCAGCCGGTCGGGCCGCCACGCCGCCGCGCCCCAGTCCTGCCCGAGCTGGTTGAACGCGTCCGGCGGCGCGCCGATGTGCACGCCCTTGGCCAGCACGTCCTGCAGCAGCCAGCCGTCGGCGCCGCTCGGGTCGGTGCCGACCGCGAGGTCGAGCACGATGCCCACGGACATGTCGCCGGCCGCCTGTTTCACGGCGTCCAGCTGCTCCCTGACCAGCCGCTGGAGCCAGGCGTGGAAGGCGATCCGGTCGCTGTGGAACGCCTGGACGGCGGGGGAGTCGGGGCGGCGGAACTCCGCCGGCCACTCCTGCCAGTTCGCGCCGTGCAGCTCGGCGAGCGCGCAGAACCGGGCGAAGTCCAGCAGGCCCGGGTCGGCGGTCAGGTCGACCTCGCCGGCCAGCGGCCAGAGCAGCTCCAGCGCGGCCCGCTTGGCCTGCCAGACCGCGGTGTAATCGATCAGCTCGCCGGTGGCCGGCTTGAGGGCGTCGACCTGGGCGCGCAGCGGCGGGTCGGCCCGGCGGTACTCGGCCGTGTCGGCGACCCGCAGGTAGAGCGGGTTGGCGAAGCGGCGGCTGGACGGCGCGTACGGCGACGGCGGCACCGGCAGCGTCGGCGTGATCGCGTGCAGCGGGTTGAGCAGGATCAACCCGGGCGAGCCGGCCTGCCCCACGAACGTGCGGAGGTCGCCGAGGTCGCCCATGCCCCAGGACTGCGCCGAGTGCAGGGCGTAGAGCTGCAGCATCCAGCCCCAGGTCTGCGGCGGCTCGGGCAACGCTTCCGGCACCACGACCACCGTGATCTCCTGCTCGCCGACGACCAGCCGATGCCAGCCCAGCGGCAGATCTGCCGATATTTCGGATAAATCGGTCAGGACTCGGCCGTCCTCGAGCGTGATTTGCGCCATCGCCGGCAGCTTCCGGCGCAGGCCCCGGCGCACCACGATCGTGCCGGGCAGACGTCCCAAGCCGTCCCGCTCGCGCACCTCGACCAGGGCAGAGGCGATGGCAGAGGGAGTCGAGGCGTCGACCCCGAGCAGCCCGAGCACCCCGACGACCGACTCGGCGGAGACGTCCTTCCGCTTGCGGTGCCAGTCCTCGTACCAGGTGGCCACCCCGTGAGCCTCGGCCAATGCCACCAGATCGGCGTCCATCCGCTCCCCTTCCCCTGATTCTTCCCCCATTTAACCTGCCTGCTTTCGCCGTCACTTGCGGAGATCGGTCAGGATGGGACGCATGTCTGCAGTGGTGAAGTGGTGGTCGCGGGCGGCCGCGGCGGTGACCGGCGTGGTGCTCACGCTGGTCGTGCCGGTGCACGCCTGGGCCGCCGGCAATGGTGTGGCCGATGTCGCGATCGAGGCGGCGAAATATCGCCGGCGTCGCTCCGGCTTCGGTTTCTTCGGATTTCTCGGCGGCCTCTGCTGCCTGATCGTGGTCGCCGGGATCGTGCTGGCCATCGTCTTGATCAGCCGCGGCCGGCGCAAGAAGCAGCCCTAGCCCGGCGGCCCGGCCCGGGGTGGTTTTCCGGCAATCGGCAGCGGGTCCCGCGCGAGCCGACCTAGCGTTGAAGGATGCGGATACGCACGATCGCGCTCGGCGCCGGCATCACCGTGGTGCTCTGTGTGCCGCTGGCCATCTCGGTCGCCGCGAGCGCGAACTCCGACGTGCTGATCTCCCGGGGCCGCCCGGCCATCGCCTCCTCGGAGCGCGGCGGCTCGTGGCGGGCCGGGGAGGCGACCGACTCCAACCCGTCGAGCCGGTGGGAGAGCGCCGCCGGCCCGGGCACGCAATGGGTGCGCATCGACCTCGGCGCGGTCCGTGACGTCGACCGGGTGCTGCTGCGCTGGGACAAGGCCTACGCGCGGGCGTACCGCGTGCAGACCTCGGTGGACGGTGCCAACTGGACAAGCGTCTACGCGACGAGGACAGGCAACGGTGGCGCCGACGACCTCAAGCGGCTCGGCGGCCGCGGGCGTTTTATCCGGGTCCTGGCCACTGTGCCGGCCAGGGACTCGGGCGGTTACGCGTTGGCGGAGGTCAAGGCCTATGGGCCGGCCGCCGCACCGCTCCGCGCATCAAAAACGGCCGTCGGGTCGCTCGCCGCCGGGCTGGACGACGGGCGCAAGAAGGAGACCGCGTTGGAGCTGGTCTCCAGCGCCGAGAACTCCACGCTGTCCTGGCGGCACAGCTTCGGCTACATCGAGGACCTCGGCGACGGCCGCGGCTACACGGCCGGAATAGTCGGCTTCTGCTCAGGCACCTCGGACATGCTCGAGGTGGTCACCGAGTACGTCCGCCGCAAGCCGGTCAACGTGCTCACGCCGTACGTGATGGCCTTGAAGACCGTCGACGGCTCGGACTCGCACGCCGGCCTCGACCCCGGCTTCGTCGCGGCCTGGAAGGCCGCCGCCCGCGACCCCGTCTTCCAGAAGGTGCAGGAGGACCAGCGCGACCGGATGTACTTCCAGCCGGCCCTGCGCCTGGCCCGGGACGACGGCCTGCGCGCGCTCGGACAGTTCGCCTATTTCGACGCCGCGGTGATGCACGGCGTATCGGGTCTCAAGGGGATCCGCCGGCAGGCGCTGGCGGCGGCGAGATCACCGGCGCAGGGTGGCGACGAGATCGCCTATCTGGACGCCTTCCTCGACGCGCGGGTCAGGGAGATGCGCACCGAGGAGGCGCACAGCGACACCACGCGGGTCGACACGGCGCAGCGCCAATTCCTGCGGCGCAGCAACCTCGACCTGACCGGGCCCCTGACCTGGCAGGTCTACGGGGATCGCTACCGGATCGGCTGAACGCTCACACCTTGGCGAAGAGATTGGGCAGCTTGGTGGGCTCCCAGCCGGGCAGCGAGGTGTGGGCCTCGAGCACGCGGTAGGTCGCACCCCCGAAGGTGACCAGATCGCCGGCCTGGTATTTGGTGAACGCCGCCCAGGCCGCGGGGGCCGGGGCCTCCGACTCGGAAGGAGTGGGCTCAGGAGAATCAGACGGACTGGGCTCAGGAGAAGCGGACGGCTCTTCCGAGGGCTCCCCGGACGGGGGCTCCGACGAGTTCGTGAACACCTGGACGAAGTCGACCAGCATCCGCGACGCCGACCGCCCGTCCGTGGCCAGGTTGAGCACCAGGCTGAGCGACCCGCCCTCGTCCTCGCGGACCAGCCGCAGGCTCGGCTTGCCGTCGACCGACCAGGTCACGGTCTCCGGCGACCAGTCGATCGCGTACGTGTGGAAGTTGCGCCCCGAGGTCGGGTCGATGCCGCCGTCGATGGTCTCGAGCGTGCCCTTCGGCACCCGCCCGTTCTCGTCGAGCACGGCGAACGCCCGCCACACGCCGTTCTCCCGCCGGACCTTGATGCGGGCCTCGGCGTGCCCGAACGCGTCGGTGAACCGCTGCTTGCTGCGCAGCAGCCGGTCGACCTGGAGCTCGCCGTCCTCGACCCGGGCGCCGCCGTCGGTCGGAGCGCCGTCGTCGCGCAGCAGCGTCCACTTCGAGAAGTCGAGCGGGGCGTCGGCGAAGTTGTCCTCGAAGACGCTGCGGCCGAACTGGGCAGGCCGGCCACGCTGCACGTCGGCCGACGCCACATCGCCGCGGCCCGGCAGCCAGATCGCCACCGAGAGCCCGGCCGTGGCCACCGCGAGGGCCGCCACGGCCCGCGGACGAACCCGCCACGTCGACGTGCCGCTGCGATGACGTGCCACCACGACCCCCTCAGATAACAGCAGGCACGACTTTCTCGATCGGGCACGCCAAAGGCAAGATCGGGCAGCCGGACTTAAGGCTCACTTAAGGAAACGTGGCTGGAGACCCGAACCGTCGTTCCCCCATTGCCGGTGAAGAGCTCGAACGAGTCGGTCAACTCCTCGGCGAGCCACAGCCCCCAGCCGCCCGGCTGATCGGTCGCCGGACGCACCTGCGGGGCCGGCCGCGGCACGGCGAGCCCCGCCCCCGAGTCGCTCACCTCGCACACCACGTCGCCGTCCTGCCGCCACAGCGCCACCCGGCCCAGGCCCCCGCCGTGCCGCACCGCGTTGGTCAGCAACTCGTTGACCGCGACCACGAAGTCGTCGAGGCGATCCCCGGCCAGCCCGGCGTCGCGCGACCGGGACGCGACGGCGTGCCGCAGCGCGGTGATCGAGCTGTGGTCGAACGTCTCGGTGAGCAGAACTTCGGTGCCGATGACTCCGACGGTAGGCGACGTCTGATCTTCCCGCAGGGCGGGCACCGCGCTGTCGCTGTGATGTGGGATGGTCGGCGCATGCGTCAGGGGCGGGACACCGGGTTCCAGGCGCCGCTGTGGCGGGCGATCGCGCTGTACCGGATCGCCGCGCTGACGTACGCCACGATCCTGGTGATCCGGAACTTCGCGCACTACGAGCGGCCCATGCTGGCCTGGCCCGTGCTGGCGGTCATGGCGGGCTGGACGTTCTACACGACGTACGCGTATGCGAATCCCGCCCGCCGCTTGCGCCCGCTGCTCGTCGCCGATCTCGTGCTCACCGCGGCGGTCCTGGCCGCCAGCGTGCCGATCGTCGGCCGCGCCGCCCTCGAGAAGGGCACGCCCACCCTCGCCGTCGCCTGGCACGTCGCGCCCGTGCTCGCCTGGGCCGTCGCCGGTGGACGCCGGGGCGGCATCGCGGCCGCGCTCATCATGGGCGCCACCGACCTGATCGTCCGCGCGCACTACGACCAGGCCGCCTTCACCGGCTCGGTGCTCATGCTGCTCGCCGCGATCGCCGTCGGCTATCTGGTGCGGGTCGTCGAGGTCTCCCAGGAACGACTTCAGCGGGCCGTCGAGATCGAGGCCGCCGCCCGGGAGCGGGAGCGGCTGGCCCGCGACATCCACGACTCGGTGCTGCAGGTGCTGGCCCTGGTCAAGCGGCGCGGGGAGGGGCTCGACGGGGAGGCGGGCGAGCTGGCCCGGCTGGCCGGCGAGCAGGAGGCGGCGCTGCGCAACCTCGTGGCCGGGCACGCGGCGCGGGCCGTGGACGACGGGTCCGAGCTCGACCTGAGGATGCTGCTGGGGCCGTACGCGTCATCCGTCGTGACCATCTCGGCGCCCGCCGGACCGGTCCGCCTGCCCGCCGCGACCGCAAGGGAGCTGGCGGCGGCCGTCGTCGCCGCCCTCGACAACGTCGACCGGCACTGCCCGGCCGGCACCAAGACCTACATCCTTCTCGAGGACGATCCCGATGAGGTGATCGTGACCGTGCGGGACGACGGCACCGGCTTCGCGGCCGACCGGCTCGCCGAGGCCGAGGCGCAGGGCCGGCTCGGTGTCGCCCAGTCGATCCGCGGGCGCATCGCCGAGCTGGGCGGCGACACCGCCATCGTGTCGGCACCGGGAGAGGGCACCGAGGTGGAGATTAGGCTGGCCAAATGGTCCGGGTGATGGTGGTCGACGACCACCCGATGTGGCGCGAGGGAGTGAGCCGCGATCTCGCCGCGGCGGGGTACGAGGTGGTCGCCACCACCGGTGAGGGCCGCCAGGCGGTGCGCATCGCCTCGGCCGCGCACCCCGATGTGGTCGTCCTCGACCTGCAACTACCCGACGTGTCCGGGGTCGAGGTGATCAACGGGCTGCGCGCCGAGCTGCCGGAGGTGCGCATCCTCATGCTGTCGGCCAGCGGCGAGCAGCAGGACGTGCTGGACGCCGTGAAGGCGGGCGCGGCCGGCTATCTGCTCAAGTCGGCCGGCCTGCCGGAGTTCCTGGACGCGGTGAGCCGCACCGCGGCCGGCGACACGGTGTTCACCCCCGGGCTGGCCGGGCTGGTGCTCGGCGAGTTCCGCCGGCTGGCGGTCTCGCCCTCTTCCGAAATACCCGCGCCGAAGCTCACCGAACGGGAGACCGAGGTGCTGCGGCTGGTGGCGAAGGGCCTGTCCTACCGGCAGATCGCCGAGCGGCTCGTGCTGAGCCACCGCACGGTGCAGAACCACGTCCAGAACACGCTCGGCAAGCTTCAGCTGCACAACCGGGTCGAGCTCACCAGGTATGCGATAGAGCAGGGCCTCGACTAGGCCTCAGTCGTAGTCGGGGGCGTTGGTCTCGTGCATGGCCAGCTCCTCCGCGCTCGCGCCGCCGCCGGCCGCGCCCGCGTCGTACGCCACGCTGTCGGCCTCGTCGTCGAAGCCGTAGCCCTCGTCGGGCGCGACCAGCCGGCCCACCGGCTCGGGGTCGTCGTCGTCCAGCTGGCCGTCGTCGTAGAGGGAGATCTGCGATTTCGGGTCGGACGTCGGGCTCGCGCCCCACACGTCGGCGTCGAAGTCGCGCTGCTCGGAGCTGTCGACCGTCTCGTCGATCGGGTCGCGCCGCTGCGGGATCGGGTCTTCCGCCCCGACATCCGGGCTCTCCTGACGCAGCCGGTAGTCGAGGGACTCGCCCTCCCGCGCCTCCTCGGCGGTGTCGCCGAAGCGGTTGGAGCCCCCCGGCCCGGTGCCGGCCAGCGCGGCCGGGTCGGCGCCGTCGGCCCAGCGGGTGCTCTCCACCGAGTCGTAGGCGTTGGAATCGTCATCCGCGGTGCCGGGCAGCCCGGACGACTCCGGGTCGGACACCTCGGTCGGGTAGTCGTTGTCTCGCATGCGTCGCAATCTACCCGCGCAGTCAGCTCAGTAACGCCCACACCACTTTGCCGTCTGCCAGCAGCAGACTTCCCCACCGAGACGCCACCGAGTCGATCAGCAGCATGCCCCGCCCGCCATAGGCCGTGGGCGAGACCGGCGCCCCCGCATATGCGGGCAAATGCGCCGACCCGTCACGCACCGCAACGCTAAGCCCGTCACTGCGTGTGGCGATCAACACGATCATCGGCGTCCGCGCGTGCGCCACCACGTTGTTGACCAATTCGGTCGCCACGATGCAGGCGCTGCCCGCCAGATCAGCCCGTTCCCACCGCTCGCAGGTCTCCGTGATCACCTCACGGCAGTGCCGCGCCACGCTGACATGCGGTTCCAGCTCCAGACTCAGCCGCTTGTCGTCGTCCGGCTCTTTCGGCGGATCCTTCTGAAGCTCCCAGCCCAGCCCTTGCCAGACGTCCGCTCGCGAGTTACAGAGCGTGAGATGCGCCCCCGGCCACCACTGCGTCGCCTCGGCCACCTCACGCAGCACGCCGACCGCTTGCGCTTCCCCGATCGCCAGCTCACCGACGTCGACCACGACGGACGGAGGCTGCCCCGCGAGCACGTCGAGCAGCACGTCACGCACCGTCCCGGTGGTCGTCCCATCGAGCACCCCGCTCAGCCGAACCACCGGAAACGGCCGCGCGCTGTCTACCAGGTGTCGCACCTCGCTCGACATGATCGCTCCATTGTGCATAACGCGTCCCCTCTTCGCATTTCGGAGGACCGTCATTCGGTACATAACCGCCTGTACCCTCACGCACCGAACCCATGCCTAACCCCGCGTCGCTAACTCTGCGTGAGATCGTCACGCTCCTTTTCCGATACGCGGTCAGTAAGGAACCCGCCGCTCCGACGCGACATGGCTGCCGTCCCGACGTCCCTCCCGCGACAACCGGGCAGTGCTGCGGCGAGACCTTTCTCCTACGCCCGTTCCCGGATCCGCCCCACTCACACCCGCCCGCCCGCGCCTTCGTGCCTCAGGGGCGGAAGCCGGTCTTGTCGGCGTCGGTGATCTCGCGCAGCACCCGAGCCGGATTCCCCACCGCGATCACCCCCGCCGGCACCGACCGCGTGACCACGCTCCCCGACCCGATGATCGAGTCGTCCCCGACGGTCACCCCTTGGTTGATCGTGACCCCGCCCCCGACCCACACGCGGCTCCCGATGGTCACCGGCTTGGCGTAGCACCCACCCGCGACCCGCTCCCCGGCGTCGATCGCATGGTTGGACGTGTAGATCCCCACCCGGGGCCCGAACAGCACGTGATCCCCGATCGTGATCTCCGCGCCGTCCAGCATCACGCAGTCGAAGTTCGCGTAGAACTGGTCCCCGATCCGGATGTTGAACCCGAACTCACACCGGAACGTCGGCTCGAAGTAGCACCCGTCGCCGACGCTCCCCAGCAGCCGCCGGAGAACCTCGTCGCGCACCCCCTGGGCCTGCCCGAACGTCGCGTTGTACTCCCCGCTGAGCAGGACGGCCCGCTCCCGGGCCCCGATCAGCTCCGCCGTGAGGTCGTTGTACATCCGCCCCGACAAGATGAGTGCCCGTTGCTCCTCGAGATTCACTCGCCCATCCTCGCAGCGAACGCTCAGTGACCCGTGGTGGCCGCTCGCAATCCCGCGGGGGCGTCCGGGCGCCGGGCCGGTGTGGTGGCGTGGTGATGCTGGGGTTCCGCGTAGCGGGTCAGGCCTATCACCGCCGCCAGCGTGGCCACGAAGCCGAGCACGCACAGCCACTCGCGGCCCTCGTGGATGCGGTCGCCCAGCAGCAACAGGCCCACGATCGCGGCCGGCACGGCGCCGGCGGCGTCCATCGCGGCGACCGCGGCCGTGGTGGAGCCGCGCTGCATCGCGAGGCCGAGCAGCAGCTGGCCGACCAGGGAGTGGATGACGAGGAGGTAGAGCAGGGGGTTGGTGAAGAAACCGCTCACCGAGTGTTCGTTGGCGAGCGGCCGGGCGGCGATCGCGGCGGCCGAGAAGTCCACCCCGGCCAGCGAGCCGAGGACCACCGATCCGACGGCGCCGTGCAGGCGTACGGCGAAAAAGCCCAGCACTCCCATCACCAGGACCGACACGGCCAGCAGCGCCACGACGACCGGCCCCAGCCGGCGCGAATGCGCCGGTTCCGCCGCCAGGACCAGGGCGGTGATCCCGGCCAGGAGCAGCGTGAGCAGGAAGATCTCGGCGGGTGGCAGGCTCCACTTGAGGATCAGCACCCCGAGCAGCGCGGTCACGCCCAGGCCGGCGGCGACGCTCGCCTGGACCAGGAAGAGCGGCAGGTCGCGCCGGGCCAGGAAGGCCAGGATGAAGCCGAGCGTCTGGCAGCCGATGCCGAGCAGGTAGGTGCGCTGGCCGGCCAGCCGCACCAGCAGCCCGGGGTCGAAGGTGTGGTGCACCGTCGTGCGGGCCGCGGCCGCGGACTGCAGCAGGTTGGCGACCCCGTACGCCAGGATCATGGCGGCGAGGAAGAACCAGCCGGGTGTCACCACTTGACGCACGATAGACCAGGATCCTTGGCGTCAAGACCGTTTCAGCGCTTGGGGCCGGCCAGAGCGGTGAGGATCGTCTCGTGCAGCGCGCCGTTCGTGGCGATCGCGGCCGTTTTGTCGCCCGGCGAGCGGCCGGTCAGGTCGCTGATCGTGCCGCCGGCCTCGGTGACGATGGGTATCAGCGCGGCCACGTCCCAGAGCGAGAGCTCGGGCTCGACCATGATGTCCAGCGCGCCCTCCGCCAGCAGCATGTACCCGTAGAAGTCGCCGTAGGCCCGGCTCCGCCAGGCGCTCAGGCTCAGGTCGACGATCGCCTCGAGGCGCCCGGTCTCGGCCCATCCGTCGAGGCTGGCGAAGCAGAAGCTGGCATCCGCCAGCCGCTGCACCCCGGAGACCTTGATGCGGGTCGCGGCGTGCTGATGTTTTCCCGCGTACGCCCCGTGGCCGCGCGCCGCCCACCAGCGGCGACCCAGCGCGGGGGCGGAGACGAGCCCCGCCACCGGCGTGTCCCCCTCGAGGAGCGCGATCAGCGTGCCCCAGATGGGCACGCCGCGGACGAAGTTCTTGGTGCCGTCGATCGGGTCGATCACCCAGCGGCGGCTCCCGGGGCCGGCGGCCGCCGCGGTGTGCCCGAACTCCTCGCCGAGCACCCCGTCGCGCGGCCGGGCGCGCTGGAGCGTGGACCGGATGGCCTGCTCGACGGCGGTGTCGGCGTCCGACACCGGGGTCAGGTCGGGCTTCGACTCCACCCGCAGGTCCAGCGCGCGGAACCGGCCCATCGAGATCGAGTCGGCGGTGTCGGCGAGCAAATGAGCGAGCGAGAGGTCATCCGCGTATCCGGCCATGCGTGGCACGCTAGCCGATCCGCACCCGGCCGCCCACCGCCCCGAGGGCTGTCAGGCGGCGGGGTCGGACTCGGGGTGGTCGCGCGGGTCGAGGTCGCCGGCACGGGAGGCCAGCAGCCGGCGGTACGAGGCCAGGCGGCGCGGGTCGGCCTTGCCCTCGGCGACCCAGGCGTCGAGGCGGCACTCGGCGTCCTGCGGTGTGTGACCGCAGTTCGGCTGGTCCTCGAGGGTGCCCTCGACCAGGTCGGGGAAGCCGTGCAGCAGGCTCTCGGCGCTGACGTGGGCGAGCCCGAAGCTGCGGATGCCGGGGGTGTCGATGATCCAGCCGGGATCTTTGCGGGAGCGCCCGACCGGGGGTAGCCGGAGGGCGACGGCGCTGGTCGACGTGTGCCGGCCCTTGCCGATCGCGCTCACCGCGCCAACCGCCCGCAGCGCGTCCGGTACCAGGCGGTTGACCAGGGTGGACTTGCCGACCCCGGAGTGGCCGACCATGACCGAGATCTGTCCGCCGAGGCGCTTGCGCAACTCGGCCAGGTCGCTGTCGGGCTGCACCAGCACGTACGGGAGGTCGAGCTCGGCGTAATAGTCGAGCACCTCCGCCGGGCCGGCCAGGTCGGCCTTGGTCAGGCACAGCAGCGGCTCGATGTCGGCGTCGTACGCCGCGACCAGGCAACGGTCGATGAAGCCCGTGCGCGGCGGCGGATCGGCGAGCGCGCTCACGATCACCAGCTGGTCGGCGTTCGCCACCACCACCCGTTCGAGCCGGCCCTCGGGGGTGGTGTCGTCGTCGTCAGCGGTGCGGCGCAGCACGGACGTGCGCTCGGCGATGCGCACGATGCGGGCCAGCGCGCCGGGCGCCCCGGACACGTCGCCGACCAGCGCCACCCGGTCGCCCACCACCACCGATTTGCGGCCCAGCTCGCGGGCGCGCATCGCGGTGATCACCGGGCTGTCGGCGGAACCGTCCTCGACGACGCAGCCGTAGCGGCCACGGTCGACAGTGATCACCAGCGCGTCGACGGCGTCGTCGTGCTTGGGCCGGGTGCGGGTGCGCGGGCGCGACGATCGGGCCGGCCGGATCCGGACGTCGTCCTCGTCGTACTCCCGCTTGCGTGCTGGCAGACCTAGCTCCTCGCCACGAGTCCCGCCCAGAGTTCGGGGAACTCGGGCAACGTCTTCGACGTACACGCTACGTCGGTCAGCGTTATGCCCGGGACGGCGAGGCCGATAACCGCGGCGGCGTGCGCCATCCGGTGATCCGCGTACGTCTCGAAGGCCGACTCGTGCAGCGGCCGCGGCTCGATGCGCAGGCCGTCGGGGAACTCCGTGACCCCGGCGCCCACCTTGCCCAGCTCGGTGGCCAGCGCCGCGAGCCGGTCGGTCTCGTGGCCGCGGATGTGCGCCACTCCGCGCAGCTCGCTCGGCCCGTCGGCCAGCGCGGCCAGCGCCGAGATCACCGGGGTCAGCTCGCTCACCTCGGACAGGTCGGCGGTGATGCCGTGCAGCGTGCCGGTGCCCCGCACGGTCAGCCCGGCGTCGTCCACCTCGACCGCGGCGCCGAGCGCGCGCAGCAGCTCGATCACCTGGCCGACCGGCTGCCAGCTCTCGGTCGGCCACCCGGCGAGCGTGACCGTGCCGCCGGTGACCATGGCCGCCGCGAAGAACGGCGCGGCCCCCGAGAGGTCGGGCTCGATCACCCAGGTGCGGCCGCGCAGCGCGCCCGGCTCGACGACCCAGACGTCGGGCACGCTCTCGTCGACCGTGGCGCCGGCGGCGCGCAGCATGTGGGTGGTCATGCGCAGGTGGGGCGCGGACGGCACCGGCGGCCCCTCGTGGCGCAGCGTCAGCCCCTTGGTGAAGCGCGGCGCGGACAGCAGCAGCCCGGAGACGAACTGGCTGGACGCCGACGCGTCGATCACCGTCTCGCCGCCCTCGACCAGGCCCGACCCGCGCACGGTCAGCGGCAGGCCGCCGGTCGCGGAGGCGTCGATCGCGACCCCGAGCGAGCGCAGCGCCGCGACGATCGGGCCCATCGGCCGCTTGCGCGCGTGGGGGTCGCCGTCGAACTCGACGGTGCCCTCGGCCAGCGCCGCGACCGGCGGCAGGAACCGCATGATCGTGCCGGCCAGCCCGACGTCGACCCGGGCGGGACCGCGCAGCGCGCCCGGCTCGACCCGCCACCGCTGTTCGTCGCTCGTGTCGACCGCGACGCCGATCGCGCGCAGGCCGGCCGACATCAGCTCGGTATCTCGGGCGCGCAGCGGCCGCTCGATGACCGAGGGGCCGTCGGCGAGAGCGGAGAGGATCAGCGCGCGGGCGCTCATCGACTTGGAGCCGGGCAGCCGCACGGAGGCGGTGACGGGCGCGGACGCGGTGGGAGCGAGCCAGGGGCGAGGTTCAGCGGTCACGGTGGCCATTCTGCCTTCGGAGTACGACATTTCCCCGGAGGATTCCCGCCCGGCGGGACAGCGCCGCGAACGGCGGGAGGCGTACCGTTGCGCACCATGTGCGGGCGGTACGCGACGACGCGGAGCGAGGCCGACCTCAGCGATCTCTTCGAGGCGGTCGACGTCACCGAGGGCCTGGGGCCGAGCTGGAACGTCGCGCCCACCGACCCGGTGCCGGTCGTGCGGTTGTCGCTGAGCCACGACGCCCGCGTGCTCGACAAGGCCCGCTGGGGCCTGGTGCCGCCGTGGGCGAAGGACACCCGCGGCGCGGCCCGCATGATCAACGCCCGTTCCGAGACCGTCGCCACGTCCCCGGCGTTCGCCCCCTCGTTCGCCCGGCGCCGCTGCCTGGTGCCGGCCGACGGCTGGTTCGAGTGGCTCCGCGACGGCAAGCAGAAGCAGGCGTACTACATGACTCCGGCCGACGGCTCGCCGCTCGCGTTCGCCGGCATCTGGGCGCCGTGGGGTCCCGAGTCGCTGCTCACCTGCAGCGTGCTGACCACCGCCGCGACCGGCCACCTCAAGCGCGTGCACGACCGCATGCCGCTGATCCTCCCGCGCGACCGCTGGTCCGCCTGGCTGGGCGGCGACAACGACGGCGACGGCGGCGACGCGGAGGGGTTGCTACGCCCGATGACCGAGCGTGAGTTGGAGGCCATCGAGCTGCGCCCGGTGGGCCCCGCGGTGGGCAACGTGCGCAACAACGGCCCCCACCTGCTGGAGCCGCCCGCGGAGGCAAAGCTTTTCTGAGAGTTGTATGAAAAGCGGGGGTTTTTGTCAGCATATGTAGGCTTTTTCAAAGGCGAACTTTGTTTCGAGATAGATAAGCCCCTTGTTCTGATCTTCTACCGTGCGATACAAACCAGCGCCGGAGTGGTGCCGGTTCGCACGGTGCGGACGGGTTACCACGCGCAACACCGGTCCCACGGGGGAGGTGGGCTGATGACACGGGCACGTATGCCGCGTCCGCACGAGGTAGCCATCGCACGACGCGACCCACGACTGCTCGCAGCAATCCAGGAACGACGCTCGGACGAAGCCTGGCGCACACGAGGCGCCTGCAACAGCGTCGACCCGGAAACGTTCTTCCCGGCTCCGAACGAGCCGTCGGAGAGCGCGGTCGCTCTATGCGGGACCTGCGCGGTGCAAGGGCCCTGTTTGGCCTGGGCACTGCAGGTCGGCGACTGTCACGGGGTCTGGGGCGGCACCACGCCGCGCGAGAGGCGGGCGATGTTGGTCGCCTGGCGGGAGCGGGTCCGGCCCGACGGCGAAGCCGTCGACGACGGCCCCGACGAGGAAGACCGTCGTTTGCTCACCCTTATTCCTATCTCACGCTGACCTTCGGGTACGCCGCTCTGCTTGTATAGGGCGGTGACCAGCACCGAGATCGACACGCCGCGCGGCCCGGCCGGGATTCGCATCGTGGATCCCGACGGGCCGCCCGTCAGCATGCTCTTTCTCGGGCACGGCGCCGGCGGTGGCGTCGACGCGCCCGATCTCGCCGCGGTGCGCGATGCCGCCTGCGCCGCGGGCGTGCGCGTCGTGCTCGTCACCCAGCCGTACCGGATGGCCGGGAGGCGGGCGCCGGCTCCGGCCGGGCAACTGGACGAGGCGTGGACCGCGGTGATCGAGCGCATCGCCGTACGCGAAATGCCCTTGATCTTCGGCGGGCGGTCGAGCGGTGCGCGAGTCGCCTGCCGCACCTCGACCACCCTCGGCGCCGCGGGTGTTCTCGCGCTGGCGTTCCCGCTGCATCCGCCGGGCAAGCCGGACAAGAGCCGGGCCGGCGAGCTGCCCGCGAGCCTGCCCACGCTGGTGCTCAACGGCGACCGGGACCCGTTCGGCGTGCCCGAGCCGGCCGGCGAGGTCGAGGTGATCGTGCGCCCCGGCGCCACCCACGACCTCAGGAAGGACGTCAGGACCACGGCGACGCTCGCGGTCGACTGGCTCCGCGCCCACGGCTGGGCAAGGTAACGGGAATGCAACTTGCGCGTCCGCGGTTGTACAGCCCGCGAGCTTGTACGTCGAAAGGGGTTTCCAGAGGTGCGAGCCGGAACCGAGTTTGTCGAGCGTGGCACTGGTGAGGTTGCCCGGGTGCGTGGGCTTTTGTCCGCCCCGGAGTGGCCCGCGGCCGAGCGTTCGCCCTCCAGCCCATCGGTGAGTGTCAGCACACCGCCGGTTTTTGAAGCTTCCAGTGGGGCACTACCCGTATCCTCGACCCGGTCGAGGGGGGAGATGCGGGTGGCCCAGACAGAACGGACGGAGGAGCGCCGGGCGCGCTTCGAGCGTGACGCGCTGCCGTTCGTGGACCAGCTGTACGCGGCGGGTCTGCGGATGACGCGCAATCCGGCGGACGCCGAAGACCTGGTGCAGGAGACGTTCTTGAAGGCGTTCTCCGCGTTCCACCAGTTCGAAGAGGGTACGAACCTCAAGGCGTGGCTCTACCGGATCCTCACGAACACGTACATCAACTCCTATCGGCGCAAGCAGCGTCAGCCCGTGCAGGCGCCGACCGAGGAGATCACCGACTGGCAGCTCGCCTCGTCGGAGTCGCACACGTCGGTGGGTCTGCGCTCGGCCGAGACCGAGGCGCTGGACCGCCTGCCCGACAGCGACATCAAGGACGCGCTGCAGGCGCTGCCGGAGGATTTCCGGCTCGCCGTGTACCTCGCCGATGTCGAGGGCTTCTCGTACAAGGAGATCGCCGACATCATGGGTACTCCCATCGGCACCGTCATGTCCCGGTTGCACCGCGGTCGGCGCAACCTGCGCAAGCTGCTCGAGCAGTACGCCGCAGACCGGGGCATCACCCGGACCGCTTCGGAACCGCAGGAGGCGTGACGCGAGATGAGCGGCGTGAACGGCGAGGAGCACGAGCCCGATTGCGGTGAGGTACTCGAAGAGGTGTACCTCTACCTCGATCTGGAGTGCAGCGAGGATCGGCGCACGCTGATCCAGAAGCACCTGGACGACTGCACTCATTGCCTGCGCGAGTACGGCATCGAGCACGAGGTGAAGGCGCTGGTCGCCCGCTGCTGCGGCGACGAGACGGCGCCCAAGGAGCTGCGCGAGCGCCTGCGCGTCAAGCTCGACCAGCTCGAGGTCCAGGTCGAGACCCGGGAGTACCTCCCATAAGTCAGACATAGAGAAAGCCCCGGCGGCGCCGGGGCTTTCTCGCGTCCAAGGCCCAACCTCAGCTGTTGGGGCGCTTGCCGTGGTTCGCGGCGCTCTTCTTCCGAGCCTTCTTCTTGCGCGACTTCTTAGCCATGGTTGGACTCCTGTTCGTGGCTTGTTTCCCGCGCCGATGGTAATCGGCGCGTCCCGTGGCCCGGGACTCGCCCGGCACAGATCCGTGATTTGATGACGCTGTTGACCGCTCGACGAAGAGGAGCTCCCCGATGGCCGACGAGATCCGCGCCGAGATGGTGGCCAATGTCTGGAAGGTCGTCGCGCACCAGGGCGACACCGTCGCCGAGGGCGACACGCTGGTGATCCTCGAGTCGATGAAGATGGAGATCCCGGTGGTGGCCGAGACCGACGGCACCCTCGCCGAGCTCGCCGTCAACGAGGGCGACGTCGTGCAGGAGGGCGACCTGATCGCCGTGATCGGTTAGTCCCGTCTCCACCTGAGCAGGAGGCGGCTGCGGGCGCGTGAGCGCTGCCGTGGGATGACGGCCGTGCGTGCCATGCCGGTGGCGGTCTCGCGTGCGGATTGCGGCAGGTCGGGAGTGGCGAGCGCGAGCTCGGCCACCGAGCGCGCGCCCGGACGACCCGCGACCTCGGCGAGCCGGCCGGCCACGATCGCGGCCACGTCGGCGCGCGCCGACGGGTCGATCCAGGCCGAGACGATCAGGGCGAACAGCGCGGCCTCGGTGACCCGGTCGAGCCCGCCGTCGAGCAGCTCGAGCAGCCGCCGGCGGCGCTCCGAGTCGAGCCAGGGCTCGTCGGTGCCGTGGTGCAGCAGGCCGAGGCAGGCCCAGATCTCCGGGGCGGCCACGTCGGCCGGCGGGCGGGTGAGCAGCGCCAGCAGGTCCGCCGGGCGCACCATGATCAGCTGGACGGCGGCGTCGTAGGCGGCCGGAGGATGGGCCCAGGAGAGCGAGGCGACCTGGCGCAGCCGGCGGACGGCCTCGGCCGACGGCGAAGGCGTCGGCGAGGGCGAAGGCGCGGGCTTGGCCGCGGGGCCGGGCCGGCTGTGCGACCAGATGCCGGTGGCGGCCGATCCCCGGGGCAGCGGCGCCGCCGCGGGCACACCGCTCAGCCACGGGACCTCGCGGCAGCAGTCGGCGAGGTCGGTGTGCTCGTGCGACTCGTCGGGGTGGTCGCGGATGAAGTCGGCGAGCCGGACCAGATGGGCGAGGTCGCCGTCGGCGCGGTGACGCAGCCGGTGCGCGGTGTGCACGGCGCAGTCGTACTCGGGGTCGCGCTCGAGGGCGCGGTCGACCCAGTTCAGCGCGTCCTCGAGGCGGCCGTGGTCGGCCAGCGTGCCGGCGATGTCGGCGTAGACGGAGAGGTCATCGGGGTCGTGGGCGACGGCCCGGCGCAGGGCGGCGAGGGCCTCGGGGACCCGGCCGGCGCTGCGGTACGCGTACCCCAGCCAGATCTCGGCGAGCTTGGACGGGCGGGACCGGGCGCCGCGCGCGGCCCAGTCGACGGCCAGCGTCGTCTCGCCGATGCGGCGGGCGAGCGCGGACCCGGCGCCGAGCAGCATGGCGTGCTCGGGGTGGGCGGCGATCGCGTGCCGGGCGACGGCCAGATAGGGCTTCAGGGTGGTGCGGGTGGGCGCCGGGGCCGGATCGCCCACCGCGGTGCACAGCCGCATGAGAAGTTGGACGAGCAGGCCGGGCTCGATGCGCACGCCGAGGGCGGGGTCGCCGACCCAGGGCACGCCGGCCCAGTCGGCGGCGGGGGCGCGCCCGCTCGCGGCGGCCAGCAGCGGCAGGCCGTCCTCGGGGCGGCCGGCGGCGGCGAGCAGGTGGGCGCGGGCGGCCAGGCCACCGGCCGACACGTGCGGCGCCAGGGGGAAGAGATCGAGGCCTCCGCCGGGCTGCGCGGCGAGGCGTCCGAGCAGCTCATGCGCCTCGGGCAGGGTGGGCGCGTGGGTCAGCGCTCCGGCGAGGTGGTCGGCAGCCCGTTCCGGCTCGTCGCTCGCCAAAGCGGATCTTGCCTGCTCAAGAGCGCGGTCGGCGGCACGGCGAACATCCACGAACGAGAACAGTAAGGGAAGACAGCCCTGAATGTCAGTACCGGGGCATGCTCATTGGTGCGCGAAACATTGACTCTATAAGCTCTTTCTTGCAAGACTGCGCAGGATCTGCGCGAGAAGCGCTCAACAGGGGAGGAACACGTGGTGCAGCGGGGCCAGGGAATGGCGGCGGACATCGCGGAACAACCGGGTGGATTCGCCCGTCTGCTCGACGGTCCGCACTCCGGCGCGATCGCCGGGATCGCGGCCGAGGTGGCCCGGCGCAAGCCGCGCAGTGTGATGTTCGTGGCCCGGGGGACCTCCGACCACGCGGCCCTCTACGGGGCGTACCTCACCGAGATCCGGCTCGGCCTGCCGGTCGCCAGCGCCTCGCCGAGCGCGATCACGCTGTACGGCGCCCGGCCCGACTTCCGCGACACGCTCGTGATCGGGGTCAGCCAGAGCGGCGGCTCGCCCGACCTCACCGGCGTGCTCAGCGCGGCCCGGGAGACCGGTGGCCTGACCCTCGCGGTCACCAACAACCCCGAGTCGCCGCTCGCCCGGGCGGCCGAGCTCTCCATCGACGTGGCCGCCGGGCACGAGCGGGCGGTCGCGGCGACCAAGACCTACACGGCCGAGCTGCTGGCCCTCCTGCTCCTGATCGAGGGGATCCGGGCCGGCGACGGCCGGCTGCCCGACGACGAGCGGGCGGCGCTGGACAAGCTGCCGCAGCTCGCCGAGGACGCGCTGAGCGACCCGGCCGCCGACGCGCTGGCCCAGCGCTATCGGTTCGCCTCCCGCATGGTGACCACCGGCCGGGGGTACGCCTACCCGACCGCTCGCGAGGCAGCGCTGAAGCTCATGGAGACCTCCTATCTGCCGGCGCTCGCCTTCTCGGGCGCCGACCTGCTGCACGGCCCGCTCGCGATGACCGACCCGGACGTGCCGGTGCTGGCCGTGGTCGGCGACGGCCCGGGCGGGAAGTCGATGCGGGACGTGGTGGGCCGCCTGGCCGAGCGCCGCGCGGACGTCGTGACGATCGGCGCCGAGGATGTCGAGGGCGCCTCCGGCCGGCTGGCGGTGCCCGCGGTCGCCGACGAGCGGTACAGCGCCCTGCTCGACATCCTGCCGCTGCAGAAGCTGGCCCTGGCGCTCGCGCTGGCCCGGGGCGAGGACCCCGACTCGCCGCGCGGACTCAAGAAGGTAACGACAACCCTGTAGAACTGAAGGCGTGTCCACCCTGCGTGATCTGGCCGAGGAGCACACCGGCCTCGGCCCGGCCGACATCGACCACCTGCACCGGCTCGCCGGCGATTGGCAGCTGCTGTCCGACCTCTCCTTCGCCGACCTGTTGATGTGGGTGCCGGTCAAGGCCGAGCCGGGCCGGCCGCGCGACTTCCTCTGCGTGGCCCAGGTGCGGCCGACGACGGCCCCGACGGCGTACCAGGACGACCAGGTCGGCAAGATCGTCGGCGGGCCCGAGGTGGCGCATCTCGACATCGCCTTCACGCAGGAGCGCATCTGGCGGGAGGGCGACCCGGTCTGGTACGGCGACACCCCCGCCCGGCACGAGGCGATCCCGGTGCGGCTGCGCGGCCAGCACGACCGGGAGGAGGGCTGGAGCGAGGTCATCGCGGTGATCGGCCGGGACACCAACCTGTCCACCGCCCGCACCCCGAGCCAGCTCGAGCTCAACTACCTGACCACCGCCGACGACCTGGCCCAGATGGTCGCCGACGGGACGTTCCCGCCGCCGCGGCACCCGGGCGAGACGACTTCGGCGCCGCGGGTGGGCGACGGGCTGATCCGGCTCGACGCGAGCGGCAAGGTGACCTACGCGAGTCCGAACGCGCAGTCCGCCTACCGCCGCCTCGGCTTCAACGCGCACCTGGTCGGCGAGGAGCTGTCGACGCTGACCAGCCGGCTGGCCGCCGACCCGCTGGAGGGTAACGACACCGCGGAGAAGATCCTCGCCGCGCTGCGCGGCGAGTTCCCGCCCCGGCAGGAGGTCGAGGCCCGCGGCGCGACGGTGCTCACCCGGGCGCTGCCGCTGCTGCCGGCCGGGGTGCCGATCGGCGCGCTGGTGCTGGTCCGCGACGTCACCGAGGTACGCCGCCGGGACCGCGCGCTGATGACCAAGGACGCCACCATCCGTGAGATCCACCACCGGGTGAAGAACAACCTGCAGACCGTGGCCGCGCTGCTGCGCCTGCAGGCCCGCCGGGTGGACGCGCCCGAGGCCCGGATGGCGCTGCAGGAGTCGGTGCGCCGGGTCGCTTCGATCGCGCTGGTGCACGAGACGCTGTCGATGTCGAGCGACGAGGCGGTCGAGTTCGACGGCATCGTCGACCGGGTGGCCAGCGCCGCCACCGAGGTCGCGGCGACCAGCACCGCGGTCAAGATGCGGCGCGAGGGCACCTTCGGGGTGCTGCCCGCCGAGATCGCCACCTCGCTGGTGATGGTGCTCAACGAGCTGCTGATCAACGCGGTCGAGCACGGCTTCCCGGCGTCCGAGGACGACGACATCGAGGAGCCCGATCCCCAGCGGGAGGCCGCCGAGGTGATCGTCTCGGCGCACCGCTTCCGCAAGCAGCTGCACGTCACGGTCGCCGACAACGGCCAGGGCCTGCCGAACGAGTTCCAGGCCGACTCGAGCGGCCGGCTGGGGCTGCAGATCGTGCGCGCGCTGGCCACCGGCGAGCTGCGCGGCAGCATCGAGCTGCGCAACCGGTCCGGCGGCGGCACCGAGGCGGTCCTGGTCGTGCCCCTCGGAAAGCGCTAGACCACCGGCGGCCGGACGAAGAGCGCGATCGTGAAGCCGCCCACGCGGTAGGTCACGATCGGGACGAAGTACGCCTTGAGCAGCGCCTTCGTCGCGTAGCCGAGCTGGTTCGTCGGGGTCGCGCGGAAGGGCGGGTCGAGGTTGTCGGCCGCCACCACCCAGATCCGGTTCGTGTTCCCGATGCACTTGATCTCGTCTTGGCACTCGGTCGCCCACAGCGACGCGTTGTCCACCTCGTCCGAGGCGAGCAGCAGGTCGCGCGGCGCCCGGTCGCGCAGGTAGTAGCCGAGCCCGAGGTCGACCGACTGCCAGTCGTCGCGGGGCTCGTAGATGGCCCCGTCGCCGGGCCGCTGCGCGTCGAGGATCACCTGCGCGGCGGCCGGGTAGTCGTAGCTCGAGTGGTCCCGGCGGATGGCGGCCTGCGTCGGCAGGCCGATGGCGGCGAGCGCCACCACGGCCACCGCCGCGACCGGCAGGCGGAGGATAGAGAGCGCGGCGCCGGCCAGGGCACACAGCAGCGGTACGCAGAACAGCAGGTATCGCCCGACGAAGATGGGCGCCACCAGTTGGTCGTACGCGTAAAGCAGCCCCACCGGAATCAGCACCGACATCCAGAGCAGCACCGCCGCCGCGGCCCTCTCCCGCCACAGCGCCGCCACCGCGAGCCCGGCCACCATCCCGCCGGTCAGCGGCGCGATGAAGACCGCCGTGCCGAGGTTGGCGAGCGATTCCGGCGTGGCCGCGTCGAGCCAGCTGAGCTGTTCGGCCTGCTGACCGAGCCCGCGAAAGGTCAGCGGCAGCACCGTGGCCACCCCGGCCGCCGCCGCGATCAGCCACCACAGCAGCCGCCACCGGCCGAACCACCAGGCCAGCACGATCGCCATGACCAGATGCCCGCCGAGGATCAGCACGGCGACGAGGTGGGACAGGCCGATCAGCGCGACGCACACGCCGTACAGCACCCAGCGCCACCACCGGGACTTCTCCAGCGCCGAGGCGAGGGCGAGGGTGGCGAGGGTGGCGAAGAGGGCGGCGAACGCGTACCCCCGAATCTCCTGGCCGTAGCGGGTGACCACCGGCAGCACCGCGAACACCAGCCCGGCGAGCAGGCCCGCCTGGTTGCCCCAGAACCGGCGGGCGAGCAGCGCCACCGCGGCCGCCGTGGCGACCATCGCGAGCAGCGACGGGATCCGCATCGCCGCCACCGCGTCGCCGTGCCGGCCGATCCACCAGTGCAGGAACAGGTAGTACGGCACCAGGACGCCGTCGATGTGGCGGCCGAGCGCGAAGATCTCCGGCACGGTCCGGGTGGCGGCGCTCCAGCTGGCGATCTCGTCCCGCCACGGCTGCGGCCGGCCCAGCTCGTAGCCCACCACCAGCCAGGTCACCACGGCCGGGACGAGCCAGCAGACCTGGGCCCGCACCCACGCCGGGACGAGCTTCGCTGTTGCCACGGGGATAGAGGGTGACAGGTGCGCTCCAGCGAGCGGCGACCAGGACCCGATGTGCTGCTGCGCACACTCCCGGAATCTGGACCGCACTGGCCGAGAATGCCCGCGCGTGAGAGGCTGTTCGACATGACCGCTGCAGTTGACCGCCGCTTCGTGGCCCGCCGCCACGTGGACTACGGCCGTGTCCGCAGCGCGATGTGTCCGGCTTACTGACGCCGCCCGATCTGAGTTCGGGCGCGAGACGCGGCCGGCACTCTCCTGACACAGATGTCACGAGCCTCCACAGGTGCCGTGAGCGTCCAACGCGCCCACTAATCCCGGAGGACCGCCGACATGGCGCCCAGCAGCACCCCAGGTACGCCGACCGCCCGCCCCCGTAAGGCGCGCGGCGAGGGCCAGTGGGCGCTCGGACACCGCGAGCCGCTCAACCCCAATGAGCGCAGCAAGAAGGACGACAACCCGCTCAACGTCCGCGCGCGTATCGAGAACATCTACGCGCATGGGGGCTTCGACTCGATCGACCCGGCCGACCTGCGTGGCCGCTTCCGCTGGTGGGGTCTCTACACCCAGCGCAAGGAAGGCATCGACGGCGGTCGCACCGCCGTTCTCGAGCCCGAGGAGCTCGAGGACAAGTTCTTCATGCTCCGGGTCCGTATCGACGGCGGGGCGCTGAGCCTCGATCAGCTTCGCACCATCGCCGGGATCTCGCAGGAGTTCGCCCGCGATTCCGCCGACATCACCGACCGGCAGAACATCCAGCTGCATTGGGTACGCGTCGAGGACGTCCCGGAGATCTGGCGGCGGCTCGAGGCGGTCGGCCTGCAGACCACCGAGGCCTGCGGCGACTGCCCCCGTGTGGTGCTCGGCAGCCCGGTCGCCGGCATCTCGGTCGACGAGGTGGTCGACGCCACCCCGGCCATCGACGAGATCCTGAAGCGCTACATCGGCGACCCGAAGTACTCGAACCTGCCGCGCAAGTTCAAGACGACGATCGGCTGGCTGGTCGACACGCCGTACCAGGCCAACGACGTCTCCTTCGTCGGCGTCGAGCACCCCGAGTACGGCCCCGGCTTCGACCTCTGGGTCGGCGGCGGCCTCTCCACCAACCCGCGCCTGGCCGAGCGGCTCGGCGCCTGGGTGCCGCTCGAGGAGATCCCGGACGTCTGGGAGGGCGTCGTCAGCATCTTCCGCGACTACGGCTACCGCCGGCTGCGGCACCGCGCCCGCCTGAAGTTCCTGCTCGCCGACTGGGGTGTCACGAAGTTCCGCGAGGTGCTGGAAAAGGAGTACCTCGGTCGCGCCCTCATCGACGGCCCCTCGCCCGACCTGCCCGAGAAGCCGATCGACCACATCGGCGTGTACAAGCAGCGCGACGGGCTCAACTACGTCGGGGCGACCCCGGTCGTGGGCCGTTCCTCGGGCACCCAGCTGGCTCGGCTCGCCGACATCGCGGAACAACACGGCTCGGCGCGGGTGCGGCTCACCCCGTACCAGAAACTCCTGGTCCTGGATGTCGCCGACGATCGGGTGGAGTCGCTGATCGGTGGACTGCGCGAGATCGGTCTCGAGGCGCGGCCCTCGGCCTGGCGGCGCGGCACGATGGCCTGCACCGGCATCGAGTACTGCAAGCTCGCGATCGTCGAGACCAAGGCCCGCGGCGAGGAGCTGGTGTCGCGGCTCGAGCAGCGGCTGGGCGACTTCGACGCCGACATCTCGATCAACATCAACGGCTGCCCCAATGCCTGCGCACGCACGCAGGTCGCCGACATCGGCCTCAAGGGCCAGCTGGTGATGGACGCCGACGGGCAGCAGGTCGAGGGCTTCCAGGTGCACCTGGGCGGCGCGCTCGGCATGGCCAAGGGCGAGACCGCCGGATTCGGGCGCAAGGTCCGGGGTCTCAAGACCACGGCCGAGGAGCTTCCCGGGTACGTGGAGCGCCTGGCCACCAATTACCTCGCCGACCGGTCGTCGGCTCAGGAGACGTTCGCCAACTGGGTGGTCCGCGCCGACGAGGAGCTCGTCAAATGAGCGACGCCCGGTCGACACCCCTGTACTGCCCCTACTGCGGGGAGGAGAACCTCTTCCCCAACGAGGCATCGCACGGCGCGTGGGAGTGCCATTCCTGCGCGCGGGTTTTCACGGTCAAGTTCAACGGGTTGCTGTCCAAGGGAGCTAACCGATGACCATCGTGGCCGCCACCTCTCTCAACCTCGTCTCTCTCGGTTTTCAAAGTTCGGAGCCGGGCCGCCATACGCGGGACGAGCTGGAAGCCCTCGCCCGCGACGCCGCTGTCGCGCTCGAGGGCGCCCCCGCCGAGCAGATCGCCAAGTGGGCGACCGACACGTTCGGCGCGCGTTTCTGCGTGACGAGCTCGATGGCCGACGCCGTTGTCGCCCACCTGTTCTCCCGCGTCTCGCCGGGCGTCGACGTGGTGTTCCTCGACACCGGCCTGCACTTCCCCGAGACGCTCAAGGTGCGCGACATCGTCGCCGCCACCATGGACGTCAACGTCCGCTCGATCCGGCCGCGGATGACGGTGGGCCAGCAGGACGGCGAGTTCGGGCCCCGGCTGTTCGCCCGCAACCCCGACGAGTGCTGCTTCCTGCGCAAGGTCGAGCCGCTCGAGCGCGCCCTGGCCGATTACGACTCGTGGGCCACCGGCCTGCGCCGCGACGAGTCGCCGACCCGCGCCAACACGCCGGTCGTCGCCTTCGACGCCAAGAAGGGCAAGGTCAAGGTCAACCCGATCGCGGCGTGGACCCAGGCCGACGTCGACCGCTACATCAGCCGGTGGAACGTGCCGGTCAACGAGCTGTTCAAGAAGGGGTACGGCTCGATCGGCTGCTGGCCGTGCACCCGGCGCACGAAGGCCGGCGAGGACCCGCGCGCGGGCCGCTGGGCGATGTTCGAGAAGACCGAATGCGGCCTCCACGTCTGAGCGTCGTACTGGTCGCGCACGGCAGCCGTGACCCGCGGGCCGCGGCTGCCACCGCGGCGCTGGCGCGGGCCGTCCGCCGGTTGCGGCCGGACTGGGACGTCCACGCGGCCTATCTCGACCACGCCGGGCCGCGCCCGCTGGAGGTGCTGGCCTCGTTGCGCGGGCGGGCCGTCGTGGTCCCCCTGCTGCTGACCAAGGCGTTTCACGGCCGGGTCGACATTCCCGCCGTGCTCTCCTCGGCTGTGGACCTTCCGGTGAGCGTGACGCTGGCCGAGGTCCTCGGCCCGGCCGCGTCCTTCCCCGCACCCGCGTTCCCGTCGCTGCTTCTCGACGGTCTGGTGCGGCGGCTGCCTTCTGATCATCTTGACGCCGTGGTGCTCGCCGCTGCCGGTACCCGGGACGCCGCCGCGCGGGCGACCATCGAGTGGGCCGCGGACGCTCTCAGCGCCCGTCTGAGCCTTCCGTGCGCCGTCGCCTACGCCTCGGCCGCCCCGCCGCTCCCCGGCGCCGCTGTGGATCTCCTGAGGGCCTCCGGCGCCCGCCGGATCGGCGTCGCGTCCTACTTCCTGGCGCCCGGCTATCTCTACGACCTCGCGGCGCGGTCGGCGCTCGAGGCCGGCGCGGTCGCGGTGGCCGAGCCACTGTCCGATGCGCCGGAATTGGCGCGTCTGGTGGCCGCCCGCGTCGAGGACAGCCTCCTCGACGTCCCCGCCGCCGCCTGACCGTCCACTTGCGTAGCGGAGCGTGACCGCCCGATGTCCACAGCGGAGGGTAAGGCCGTGGAGACTATTCGTTTGCGGTCGAACGCAATTTCGAGATCATTTCGCCAATCTCGATGAAACCCACGGTGATCGAATTCGCGCTCTCCGGAACCTCTCAGCTTTCTGCGCTCTCCGTAATCGCGTCAGAACAGCAAGACGCCCCGGTGCCGATCGGCCCGGGGCGCAAATGCTTCGAGGGGATTGTGTCAGGCGGTAGGAGCGCCGACCCGCAGGCCGCCACGACGCTTGACGGCGCGTCGCTCGTCTTCGCTCATCCCACCCCAGACGCCGGCGTCCTGACCCGACTCGAGTGCCCACTGGAGGCAATCGGAGGTCACGGGGCACCGCCGGCACACGGCCTTGGCCTGCTCGACCTGCAGGAGCGCGGGGCCGGACGTCCCGATCGGGAAGAACAGCTCCGGGTCCTCGTCGCGGCAGATCGCATCGTGACGCCAGTCCATGGCGGCAACACTCCTTGTTTCGGATTGGGGTTGATAAAACGCGTACTGGGTTTACCTATGCGTGCGCGGTGGCGACCGTCGGGCACAGGGCCCGTCTGATCGCCGTGGCGTCAGCAAGCTTTTGGTGTTACTGGGAGCCGTTCGGCGCTTCTGGATTAGGAACGCGCGCAAGCAGCAACCGGTTACTTCTTATCGCTTGTGAATGCTTTCACGAACTCTCGCGATGTCAAGGGTAGCGGCGGAATTTTCTCCCCGCGGGTGAGCTGGCTCACGACCCCTTTGTCCGGTTCTGAGCGTACTGCCAGAGCCGGATGACCTCCGCTCCCATCAATGTAGTACGGTCCAGGCCCTCTTGCCGACCTTTTGCCCGTCTTTCTGTAACGGATCGTGATGGGGATACCCATCCAACCGCCCCACCCGCCGCCCACGACCGGACTGAAGACCAATCTGGCTAGCAGATCACACGCAAAGCCTCGGGGACGGACACGAAGTGCACCTTCTGCCGTTCCCCTAAGTAATCGCCGTCGAGCTGGAAGGCCTGCGGCCGGTTGGCCACCACAGTGAACTCGTCCTGGTCATGCAGCTGCAGCACCTGCTTGCCGTGCGGATCGCCCTTGCGGGTGGCGAGCTGCGCGAGGGTGCGTGTGGTGGAGGTCACGGCCAGACGCCGCAAAGCGAGCACGTCGAGGCCGCGGTCGAAGGAGGCGCCCGGGTTCGGGTTGATCGGACGGTCGCCCAGATAGGTCCACGGTGCCGTGTTCTGCACGATGACCGTGCCGAGGTCGGTCTCGCCCGGCTCGCCGGGGCGCTCGATGGACAGTGGCGGGGACTTGCGGTCGTCCCCGACGACGAACTGCCCGACGATCGAGCGGAAGTAGAGCGAGGGCGTCGACTTGCGACCGCGCAGGCGGGCCTGCTCGACCCGGCGCACCACGGCGGCGTCCAGCCCGACCCCGGCGGCGAAGGTGAAGTAGCGGTCGTCGGCGCGGCCCAGCCCGATCACCCGGTGCCGGCCGTCGCGCAACGCCTCGAGGATCACACTGGTGCCGTCGACCCAGTCGCGGGGCAGGCCGAGCGCGCGGGCGAAGACGTTCGTCGATCCGCCCGGGACCACGGCCAGGGCGGGCAGGGCGTTGGCCATCGGACCCGAGATGCCCTCGAGCGCGACCCGGGCGGTCATCAGGCCGTTGACCGCCTCGTTGATCGTGCCGTCGCCGCCCAGGGTCACGACCACATCGACGCCGCTCTCCGCGGCGGCGCGCGCCAGCGTCGCCGCGTGGCCGCGGCGGGTGGTGTACTCCACGGTCAGATTGACCGCGCTGCGCAGGGCCCGGACCAGCACGTCGCGGCTGCGCTCGCTCGTGGTGGTGGCTTTGGGATTAACCACCAGTAACGCTCGCATGCGCGGCACTGTACCTGCTGGGAGGCCTGCGGACTGTCGGTATGGTGCTCGAGTGACCGGTGAGAATGCAGTCGTTGACAAACCCGCCAGCCTGGTGTGGGCGGTGAGGCTGCTCTATCTCCAGGCCGCCGGGCTGGCCGCGCTCACCGTCTGGCTGGTCGTCCTCGACATCACCCGCAACGTTCCCGAGATCGCGGTGGCCATCGCGCTGACCGTGCTGGCCGCGCTCGGCGCCGCCGGCGTCTTCTTCGTGGGCCGGGCGCTCGACCGCCGCTCGCTGCACGCCCGCGGGCCGGCGATCGTCGTGCAGCTGTTCGTCATCGCCGCCGGGGGCTTCCTGATCCAGGTGCATCCGGTCTGGCTCGGCGTGGTGCTGATGGCGCTGGGCGTACTCGTCGGGGTCCTGATCGTTCTTCCGTCGACAACGCGAGCGCTCGGCGTCGATTAATCACCCTCGCGCGGCGACCTAGGGCCTACCCTGTGTAGGTGACCGGATCAACGGTGCGACCGCCCGCCTATCAAGTACTGGCGGACGAGCTACGCGCGGACATCACGTCGGGACGGCTTCAGCCGGGCGAACGGCTCCCACCCGAGCCCGAGCTGTGTGTGAAGACCGGGGTGAGCCGCAGCACGGTGCGGGAGGCGCTGCGGTTGCTGGCCAGCCAGCACCTCATCGTGACCACGCGTGGCGTGACCGGCGGCAGCTTCGTCTCCCACCCCGACGCCGAGCAGCTCGCCGACGGCCTGGCCGCCGGCTTCACGCTGCTCTCCAACTCGGCCGACGTGGGCCTCGCCGACATGCTCGAGCTGCGGCGGGCCCTCGAGATCCCGGCGGCTGAGCTCGCCGCGGCGCGGCGCACCGACGACCACCTCATCGAGATCCGCAGCGCGCTGTTCGACCCGGCGGTCGACGACTTCGACACGATGCTGGCCGCGCACGCGGCGTTCCACATGGCGGTGGCCAAGGCGACCGGCAACCCGCTGTTCGAGCTGGTGGTGCGCCCGCTGTACCACGCCTCGTTCGGCGAGGACGTCACCGGCGTGCTGCCGGCCGATTACTGGACGCACATCGACGCCGACCATCGGGAGCTGCTCGACGCGCTGGCGGCGGGCGATCCGATCGGGGCGGCGCGGGCCGCCAACAGGCACCTCGACTACATCTCGTCGAGCACTGAGCCGGCTGGCCTCGCTCCGCTCGGCGGGCGATCGCCCCTTCGGGGCTTGTGAGGAGGCAGGCGATTTTCCGCCGCAGCACACCCCGCTGCGTCGAAAAACCGACTGCCTCCTCACAAGCGGGGCGATCGCGGGGTGGCAGTTACCGCGCGGTGTGGGCGCACTCAGTTTTCTGTTCGCCGGGTGAGCAGGCGGATCGTCGCGCGCTGGCCGCTCGCCTCGGCGGACGCCGAGGTGGTCAGCGCGGTCAGCACCTTCCACGCGAAGGACGACTCGGCGGGCAGCCGTGCGCCTCGCACGGTGGTCACGCTCACCTCGACGGTCAGCGCGTCATCGGTCACCGCGAAGCGGCACTCGAGCTCGGCGCCGCGGGTCGCGATCGCGAGCAGCATCGCGCACGCCTCGTCGACGGCGATGCGCAGATCCTCGATCTCGTCGAGCGCGAAGTGCAGCCGGGCCGCGAGACCGGCCGTGGCGGTGCGGAGCACGCCGAGATAACCGCCGTCGGCGGGCACGGTCAGCAGGACGACGTCGTCGCCGAGCACCGGCTCGGGGTGTGTCAGAGTCACCTTGGCCATCCTCCCCACGTGAGGAGAGCCTAGCGGTTGACCGGGGTGGCGCGCTCGGCCAGTCGGCGCAGCGCGTCGCCGGTGAGCCGGTAGGGCAGCCAGTCGTCGGTGACCGTCGCCCCGATCGCGGCGTAGAACTGGGCGGCCGGGTTCCAGTCCAGCATCACCCATTCGAGGCGCTGGTATCCGCGGCGGACGCAGATCTCGGCCAGCGCGGCCAGCAGGGCGCCCCCGGCGCCGGTGCCGCGCGCTCCCGGCCGTACGTACAGGTCCTCGAGGTGGATGCCGGAGGTGCCGGTCCACGTCGAGAAGTTCAGGAACCACAGAGCGAAGCCGACCGGCACGTCGTCCTCGTCGACGGCGACGTGGCCGAAGACGGTGGGCTCGTCGAAGAGGACACCGGAAAGCTGCCCGGCCGTCAGGTGGCACTGGTCGGCGGCGCGCTCGTAGTCGGCCAGCTCGTGGACCATCGCGACAACGGCCGGCACGTCGATGGGACGCACCGGCCGTACGGTGGCGGCGAAGCTCACGCCTGCTTGGTCTCCCAGAAGATCTTGGAGATCTCCTCGATCTTGGCCAGCAGCTGGTCGCCGACGGCCGGGTCGAGCGAGCCCTTGGCGCCCGCGGCGCCGGCCAGCTTGGTGGCCTCGTTGAACAGCTGGTGCAGGTTCGGGTACTTCTCGAAGTGCGGCGGCTTGAAGTAGTCCGTCCACAGCACCCAGAGGTGGTGCTTGACGAGCTCGGCGCGCTGCTCCTTGATGAGGATGGCGCGGGTGCGGAACTCCGGGTCGGTGTTCGCCTGGTACTTCTCCTGGATGGCCTTCACCGACTCGGCCTCGATCCGGGCCTGCGCGGGGTCGTAGACGCCACAGGGCAGGTCGCAGTGGGCGCTGACCACGGTTCGCGGCGTGAGGAAACGCGGAAGTCGCATCAGGACTCCTCCGTATGAGTTTGCGATGATCCGCGGTTGACACTACCCCTTACATCTCGGCCGTAACGTGACGGAGGACTGATGCCTTGAGGTGGCAATTACCACTGTTCGCCGTCTTGGTGAACGGGCCCTCGATGGCGCCTCTTCTCAAGAGCGGAGACGCCCTTCTGGTACGCCGTGGCGGGCGCGTACGGGCCGGCGACGTCGTGGTGGCGCGCTTCCGTGCCCGTCCTGACCTGCTGGTTGTCAAACGGGCCGTACGCCGGCAGGACGGTGGCTGGTGGATTCAGGGCGACAACCAGCTGATCGAGGACGACTCCCGCCGATACGGGGTGGCGGATGTCATTGGCCGGGTGTTAATTCGGTACTATCCGCGCCCTGGTCGGCTAGGTTAGGGTCCTACAACCGCAGCGCGTACCCGTGCAGCGGTTCGCTACCCGGGTGATCCCCGCATCGCACCGCCGCTCGGCGCTCATTCGCGACCGAGGACCGCGCCGGTGCACCGTGTCAACGTCGATGCCGTGTGGAGTCACCGTGTCTTTCTTCAGTTTCGAGCTCGATCCCGCCCTCGCCGCCGATCCGGTCTTCGACCTGCACAAGCAGGGGAAGATGTCGATCAGTCCGACCGTTTCGCTGTCCAGTCGCGACGACCTCTCCCTCGCGTACACCCCCGGCGTCGCCCGGGTCTGCGAGGCCATCGCCGAGGACCCCGACCTCTACCCCGACTACACCTGGACGGCCAACACGGTCGCCGTCGTCACCGACGGATCCGCGGTGCTCGGGCTCGGCAACATCGGCCCCAAGGCCGCGATGCCGGTCATGGAGGGCAAGGCCATCCTCTTCAAGCAGTTCGGCGGGGTCGACTCGATCCCGATCTGCCTGGACACCCAGGAGGTCGAGGGCATCATCGCCGCGGTGAAGGCGATGGCGCCGTCGTTCGGCGGGATCAACCTCGAGGACATCAGCGCCCCCCGCTGCTTCGAGATCGAGCGCCGGCTCGACGCCGAGCTGGACATCCCCGTCTTCCACGACGACCAGCACGGCACCGCGGTCGTCACGCTCGCCGCGCTGACCAACGCGGCCAAGCTGCTCGGCCGCCGCTTCGCCGACCTGCGCGTGGTGATCAGCGGGGCCGGCGCGGCCGGGGTCGCCATCACGCAGACCCTGATCGCCGCGGGCGTCGAGGGCGCCAACGTGATCATCTGCGACTCGCGCGGCATCATCCACGCCGAGCGGAGCGACCTCACGCCGATCAAGGCGGAACTGGCCGCCACCACCAACATGTCCGGCCGTACCGGCGGGATCGGCGAGGCCCTGATCGGCGCCGACGTGCTGATCGGCGTCTCGGGCGGCGCGATCGAGGAGACGGCGCTGGCCGGCATGGCGCCGGGCGCCATCATCTTCGCGCTGGCCAACCCGACGCCCGAGGTGCCGCCGCACATCGCCCACAAGTACGCGGCGATCGTGGCCACCGGGCGCAGCGACTTCCCGAACCAGATCAACAACGTGCTGGCCTTCCCGGGGATCTTCCGCGGCGCGCTCGACTCCCGGGCCACCACGATCACCGACGCGATGAAGGTGGCGGCGGCCGCGGCGATCGCCGACGTGGTCTCCGACGACCTGCGCGCCGAGGCGATCGTGCCCTCGCCGCTCGACCCGCGGGTCGCGCCCGCGGTCGCCGAGGCGGTGGCCGAGGCGGCGGCCCGCGACGGGGTGGCGCGGCGGCAGGTCCCGGCCAAGCCGGCGCCGGCGCGGCCGTCGACGCTCTCGCTGCTGACCGAGTCCGACATCAACTGACCTGGTGATTTCCGGCGGAGCCCGGTGGCCTCGGCCGCCGGGCTCCGCGTTATCCACAGGCGCGATTTTGCCCCGCTAAAAGATCTTGTCCCTTCGATAAGGTCTTCGCATGCGAGCCGCCACAGCCACCACCGCCGACCCCGACCAGCCGCTGCGCGCTCTGACCGTGGGCGACGCGCCCGAGCCGGCCGCGCCGGATGGGTGGGTCGTCGTCGAGGTCCGCGCGGCATCGCTCAACCACCACGACATCTGGTCGCTGCGCGGCGTCGGCCTGCCGCCCGACCGGCTGCCGATGATCCTCGGGTGCGACGCGGCCGGCGTCGACCCCGACGGCAACGAGGTCGTGATCTACCCGGTCGTGCCCGACAAGGGCGACCCGAGGGGCTATTCGCTGCTCTCCGAGCGCTTCCCCGGCACGCTCGCCGAGCGCGTCGCCGTCCCGCGGGAAAACCTGATCCCCAAGCCGGCCGGGGTGTCCTTCCTGGAGGCGGCGTGCCTGCCGACGGCCTGGCTCACGGCGTTCCACATGCTGACCACGCGCGGGCGGGTCGCCGAGGGCTCGTCGGTCCTGGTGCAGGGCGCCGGCGGCGGGGTGGCCACCGCGGCCGTCGCGCTCGCGCTGGCGTTGGGCAAGAGGGTGTATGCGACGAGTCGCGACCCCGGCAAGCGCGAGCGGATCGCCGCGCTGGGCGCCACGGCGGTCGAGCCCGGCGCCCGCCTCCCCGAGCGGGTCGACGTGGTGATCGAGTCGGTCGGCGCACCCACCTTCGACCACTCGATGAAGTGCGCGGCCCCCGGCGCCCGCATCGTGGTGTGCGGCGCGACCGGCGGCCATCTGGCCACGGTCGACTTGCGGCGCCTCTTCGCGATGCAGCTGGAGCTGCTCGGCAGCACCATGGGCACCCGCGACGAGCTCGCGGCCCTGCTCGACCTCTGCGTCGAGCGCGACGTGCGCCCGGCGATCGACTCGACCTACGGATTCTCGGCGGTGGCCGACGCCTTCGCCCACCTGGAGTCGGGGGAGGTGTTCGGCAAGGTAGCGCTCGACTTCCTGCACTAGGGGCGCCGCGCAGGGCACATGGCACGCACGGCGCACGCGGCGCGCGGCCCGTACGGCACGCACGGCGCGCGCCCGTACGGCACGCACGGCGCGCGCCCGTACGGCACGCACGGCGCGCGGCCCGTACGGCACGCACGGCGCGCGGCCCGTACGGCGGGCGGCACGCACGGGGGGCGGCACGCACGGCGGGCGGCACGCACGGCGCGCGGCACGCACGGCACGCACGGCGCGCGGCACGGTGGCGCGTCGGGCTGGGCGTGGCCAGGGCGGGTGCCTCAGAGGTGGTTGGCCAGGGTGCCCAGGCTGCCGCGGGTGGCGTCTTTCGGGATGCGGGACTTGGCGGCTTCGTCGCCGTAGAGGGTCCAGCGCCAGAAGTCGGTGCTTGCCTCGGTGATGACGTCGAGTTCGGCGCCTACGGCTACGTGGCCGCCGTCGGGGAAGGTCAGGAACGCCTTGGGCCAGGTCACCGCGTCGTAGACGGTGTGGCCGTCGGCGTAGGCCACCGTTCGGTCGCGTTTGCCGTGCACGAAGAGCAGCGGGGCGGCCGGGCCGGTCAAGGGCGTCTTGATGAGCTGGCGGCCGGCCAGGATGACGCCCGCTTTGAGCCGGGTGTCCCGCCGGCCGGAGAACATGCCCAGCGTTGTCACTCCGCCCGCCGAGTGGCCGGCGGCGGCGATCCGCTGGGTGTCGATGCCGCCGCGCCCGACCAGCTCGGTGATCACGTGACTGGCGTCGAGGGGCTGATTGAGCACGTCGATCGGGTTGTAGTTGCTCGCTGTGCCGGCCGTGAAGGGATAGGCGGGGGCGGCGACCACGAAACCCGCGCCGGCCCAGGCGGTGAGCAGGGATGCGTAGTTCTTGGGGGCGGCCTGGAGCCCGTGGCTGAAAAGGATCAGCGGGTAAGGACCGCCGGTGGTCGGCCGCCAGACCGTCGTAGGCAGGGGGCGGTTGGTGCCGCGGGCGAGGGAGAGCTCCTGCGTCCGCACGGAGAAGGGACGGGTCGGGGCCTTACCCGAGTGGCCCGTGTCGGGCTGAGCCGCGCCCGAAGGGCCGGGGGTCGCGCCCGAGGCGGCAGGTCCCGCGCCCGAGGCGGCAGGTCCCGCGCCCGAGGCGGCAGGCCCCGCGCCCGAGGCGACAGGCCCCGCGCCCGAGGCGGCAGGTCCCGCGCCCGAGGCGCCGGTAGCCCGCGGCGAAGGCGTAGGTGCACGCGTGCCGCTGCAACCACCAACCGCCGCCGTCGCGGCCGTTGCCAGCAGACCCTTGATCACCGTACGCCGATGCACCCGCCCCATTGTGCCGCCGGCCGCGGGGGAGGCCCAACGGCTCAGTTCACGGTGGCGGCGGGAAGCACGGCGCTGGGAAGGCGGTGGCGGCCGGATTCGTCGCCCTCGAGGGTCCAGCGCAGGAAGGCGATCACCGTGGAGTCCATCAGGGAGTAGCCGCTGTCGCCGGGGCGCAGGTAGGTGGAGTGCGAGTTGTGCTGCATCAGCAGGTACGACTTGGGCCACGGCACCCGGGCGAACAACCGGCGACTGGCCGCGACCCGTACGATCGGGTCGGAGGTCCCCTGCAGGAACAGCATGGTCGCGGGCGGCCCGGCGAAGGCGCCCTTAGCCGCCCAGCCGGCCATGATGACGGCGGCCCGCAGGCGCGGGTCGTGCCCGGCGGTGAGCAGGCCGGTGGTCGTGTATCCGCCGGCCGAGTGCCCGATCACGGCCATGTGGTCGGTGTCGATGCGATGCCACAGCGGATCGCCGGGTGTGAGGTTGAGCGCCTGCACCCGGGCGAGCACGTAGCGCGCGTCGGCGGGCTGGTTGACGATGTCGGGCCGGCGGAAGTCGTCGGTGAACTCGCTCGTGTGCGGGAACGTCGGCGCCGCCACCACGAACCCGGCGGCCGCCCACGAGGCCAGCGCGTCGGCGTAGCGCTCGGGAGAGCCGCTCAGCCCGTGGCAGAAGAGCACCAGCGGGAACTTTCCGGCGGCCGGCGGCCGGGCCTTCCACGCCAGCTTCCCCTGTACGACCTTCACGCGCTTCTTCCCGGCGGGCTTCGGACGCTCGCGGGAAACGGACGCCCCGACGTCCAGAACGCGCCCCACCGGATAGAAGACCAGCGTCGGAAGGGGCCGGTCACCACCACGTTCCAGGTGCAGGATCCGGGCACCCACCGCATAGGCCGCGTGCTTCACCGGCGGGGGCGGCGGGGCCTCCAGCAAAGGCGACGAGGACGGCGAAGAGATGGGTGGTGGGGAAGCCGGACCGAAGCAACCGGCCGCCGTGAGCGTGATGGCGAGAGCAACCGCCAGACCGCCCGCCCGCCCCCGCATCCCCATGATCCGAAGTTACGGCCCAACGCGCCCACGAAGGGGTGAAATCCCCAGACCGGGCGTATTCGTCCTGGTAGGCGAAATGACAGGGCGGTGCGGTGCTCAACGGACGGGCGTGTTTTCGCTATGGTCTTGCCCATGTCTGACAACAGCGTCGATCCGAGCGGCAACACCGAGGCCTTCCGCGCCTTTCAGAGCACCCCGCCGGAGCCCGCACCCACCGCCTCCAAGACCCCGCTGATCGTCACCGGCGTGGTCGTCGCCCTGGTCCTCATCGGCGTCATCGTGTGGCTGGCGTCCTGAACGCGACGCCCTGAACGCGACCGCTCAGAGATCCAGCGCGGCCCGCGACTGGTTAGCTATCTCCAACTCCTCATCGGTCGGCACGACGCAGACCGCCACCGGCGAGCCCTCGGGCGAGATGAAGGTGTCGCCCGAGGCGTTGCGCGCCGGGTCGACCGCGATCCCCAGCGCCTCCAGACCCGACAGCGATTCGCCGCGGACGTCGGGGGAGTTCTCCCCTACGCCCGCGGTGAAGGTGATCGCGTCCACCCGCCCGAGGACGGCCAGGTAGGCGCCCACGTACTCGCGGATGCGCCGGGTGTAGACGTCGAAGGCCAGCTCCGCCACCGGGTCGCCGTGGCCGCGTCGCCGCAGCACCGCCCGCAGGTCGTTCTCGCCGGTCAGCCCGAGCAGCCCGGCCTGGCGGGTGAGCGACCGCTCGATCTCCTCGATCGGCATGCCGGCCACCCGGTGCAGGTGGAACACGACCGTCGGATCGATCTCGCCGCTGCGGGTGCCCATCACCAGGCCGCCCTGCGGCGACATCCCCATCGACGTGGCCACGCTCCGGCCGCCCTGGACCGCGCAGGCGCTGGCGCCGTTGCCCAGGTGCAAAGTGATCACGTTGGTCTCGGCCACCGGGCGCCCCAGCAGCGATGCGGTGCGCCGCGCCACGTACGCGTGCGACGTGCCGTGGAACCCGTATCGCCGGATCTGCCAGCGTGCGGCCAGCTCGGCGTCGATCGCCCAGGTCACGCCGGCCGGCGGGATCGTCGCGTGGAACGCCGTGTCGAAGACGGCGACCTGCGGCACGTCGGGCAGCAGCTTGCGGGCCACCTCGATGCCACTGACCGCGGCCGGGTTGTGCAGCGGCGCGAGCGGGACCAGCGCCTCGATCCGGGCGAGCACCGCGTCGTCGATCACCGTCGGCTCGGTGAAGTCGGGACCGCCGTGCACGACCCGGTGGCCCACCGCGGCGATGCCGTCCGAGGGGATGGACTCCAGGATGTGCTGCAGCGCGGCCCGATGGTCGGCCGCGTCGCCGCCGGCCTCGCCGATCCGCTCGACCAGCCCTTTCGCCACCGTCTCGGCGCCGTCGAAGAGCCGGTACTTCACCGACGAGGATCCGCTGTTGAGCACCAGCACCCGGGTCATCGCACCGCCGCCTGAATCGCCGTGATCGCCACCGTGTTGACGATGTCCTTGACCGTCGCGCCGCGGGACAGGTCGTTGACCGGCCGCCGCAGCCCCTGCATGACCGGCCCGACCGCGACCGCCCCGGCCGAGCGCTGGACCGCCTTGTACGTGTTGTTCCCCGTGTTCAGGTCGGGGAACACGAACACCGTCGCCTTGCCCGCCACCTCGCTCGACGGCAGCTTCGTCGCCGCCACCGCGGGATCGACCGCCGCGTCGTACTGGATGGGCCCCTCCACCGGCAGGTCGGGCCGCCGCGAGCGCACCAGCGCGGTGGCCGCCGCGACCTTCTCCACGTCCGCGCCCGCGCCGGAGCTGCCGGTCGAATACGACAGCATGGCCACCCGCGGCTCCACGCCGAAGGCCGCCGCCGTATGCGCCGAGGAGAGCGCGATGTCGGCGAGCTGTTCGGCGTCCGGGTCAGGGTTGACCGCGCAGTCGCCGTAGACCAGCACCCGGTCGGCGAGCAGCATGAAGAACACGCTGGACGCCACCGACACCTCGGGCACCGTCTTGATGATCTCGAAGGCCGGCCGGATCGTGGCCGCGGTCGTGTGGTTGGCCCCCGAGACCATCCCGTCGGCGAGCCCCTCGGCCACCATCATCGTGCCGAAGTAGTTCACGTCCCGGACCACGTCGTACGCGAGATCGAGGGTGACGCCCCGCTTCTTGCGCAGCTCGGCGTATCGTGCGGCGAACCGGTCACGCCACTCGGATGACGAGGGGTCGACCAGCCGCGCGTCGCCGATCGAGACGCCGAGCTCGCGGGCCCGGCGGGTGATCTCGGCCGGGTCGCCGAGCAGGGTGAGGTCGGCGACGCCGCGGCGCAGCAGTGTCTCGGTGGCTCGCAGGATGCGCTCGTCGGCGCCCTCGGGCAGCACGAGGTGGCGCCGCTCGGCGCGGGCGCGATCGATCAGGTCGTTCTCGAACATCAGCGGGGTGACCCGGGCCGAGCGGGCGACGTCGAGCAGGCGGGCCAACTCGGCGGTGTCCACGCTCTCCTCGAACGCGCCGATCGCGGCCTCGACCTTGCGCGGGGTACGCGTGCTCAGCCGGGCCTCGATGCGGTCGGCCGAGGCGATCGTGTGGTAGCTGTCGGTCGGCACGACCAGCATCGCCAGGCCCGTGTTGAGCTTCTCGATCACCGCGACCGCGCGCGGGTCGGGGAACTCGCCGAGGGTCAGCACCAGCCCGGACAGCGTGACGTTGCCGGCGGCGTGCGCGGCACTGGCCGCCACCAGCAGGTCGGCCCGGTCGCCGGGGGTGATCAGGAGCGCGCCGTCGGTCAGGTGCTCGAGCAGCGTCGGCACGTGCGCGGCGCCGACCACGTAGTCGAGCACGTCGCGGTCGAGCGCGCTGTCGCCGCCCGTGACCACGGTGCCGCCGAGCGCGGCGGCCACCTCGGCCACGGTCGGCGCGGCCACCGCCGCGACCTCGGGAATCGACCACGTCGGCACCGGCATGCCGGGAGAAAGGAAGGAAACCTCATCGGGTACGCGGTTGGCGATCACGGCGAGCACGGTGGCCCCGAGGTCGGTGAGCGAGTGGTACGCGCTGCGGGCGGCGGCGCCCAGAGTCTCGTCGGTCCGCCCCTCGCCGCTGATCACCGGGATGACGACGCTGCCGAACTCGGTCGCGAGCCGCGTGTTGAAGGCGAGCTCGCGCGGCATGGTGTCGTCGGAGGAGGAAGGCCCGCCCGCGAAGTCGCTCCCGATCACCACGACCGAGGCGCAGCGCCGCTCCACCTCGCGGTAGCGCTCGACGATCCGCCCGATCAGCTCCTCCCACTTGCCGTCGGCGATCAGCGAGCCGGCCTCGGCCGCGGTCACGCCGTAGGAGTCGGCGTACGGCGCCATCACCGGATATCGCTCGGTCAGGAGCGTGAGCAGCGGGTCCTCAGCGGGGCCGGACAGCAGCGGCCGGAACACGCCGATGCGCGCCACCTGCCGGGAGAGGAGCTCGACCAGACCGAGCGCGACGGTGCCCTTGCCGACACCCGGGCCCAGCCCGGCCACATAGACGCTTCGTGCCACGCCTTCAACCTACCGGCCGCACGGTGAACGTCGCCGGGTACAAAGTCCCTACAGCATGTGTCTCAGATAGCTTTCCGGCGCCGTGAGGAAGAGCCGCCACCGAGCCGTCAATTCAAGATCATCCCATTCCGTACGCCTGATGCCGTGCTCCCCGAGCTCCAGGATCGTCGCCCCCGGTAGGGCGGTGAGCAGCGGCGAATGCGTCGCGACCACGACCTGGGCCCCCGCGAGGCGCAGCGTGTCCAGATGGGCCACCAGCCGCAGCGTCGACGTGAACGACAGCGGCGCTTCCGGCTCGTCCATGAGGTAGAACCCGTACCCCCGGAACTTGCGCTCCAGCAGGGTGAGGAAGCCCTCGCCGTGGCTGCGCTCGTGCAGGTCGCCGTCGGGGGAGTCGGGCAGGCTCTCGAGGTACGTGTACAGCCCGTGCATGGTCTCGGCCCGCAGGAAGTACGAGTTGACCCGCTTCCCCGGCGTCCGGACCACCCGCAGGACCTCGGCAAGGGAGGCCTCGGTGACCCGGGTGGAGTGCATCGCGCCCCGCGAGCCGCCCTCGGCATTGAGCCCGACGACGCCCGCCAGCGCCTCGATCAGCGTCGACTTGCCGGAGCCGTTCTCACCGACCAGGAACGTCACCCCGGCCGGGATGTTCAGGCCATGGTCCAGGAGCGCTCGGACCGCGGGAATGCGGGCCCACCAGGCCGAAGAGGGGACCGAAGCGCCCGGCGCCCGCTCTATCCGGCGGAGGGGGCGCGGCGAGTCACTCCTCGTCATCCTCGTCGGCACGGGCCAGCCAGGTGGCGAACCGCTCGATCGGGGTCTCGAACTCCGGGTTGAGGTCGACGAACGTGCGTAGCTGCTCGCCCAGCCACTCGAGCGTCACGGACTCCTCGCCGCGCCGCTCGACCAGCTCCTCGATGCCCCGATCGGTGAAGTACATGCCCGGATAGTAAAAGGGGGCGCCTCGACAAGCCGAAGCGCCCCCCCGTCACGTCACGTCACGGGCGCGGAAGAGCGGCCTCGATCAGCGCCGACTGCTCGGCGTCGTGCATCTTGGCCGACCCGACCGCCGGAGCGGCCGCCGCCGGGCGCGAGATGCGCCGCAGCCGCACGCCCTCCAGGTGCTCGAGCAGGTTGAGCGCCACGAACGACCAGGCGCCCTGGTTGGCCGGTTCCTCCTGGACCCAGGCGAAGTCCTCGGCGTTCGGGAACTGCGCCAGGATCGCCTTGAGCTCGGCCACCGGCAGCGGGTAGATCTGCTCCATCCGGATGATCGCCGTGTCGGTGATGCCGCGCTCGGCCCGGGCCTGGAACAGGTCGTAGTAGACCTTGCCGGAGCAGAGCAGCACCCGCTTGACCGCCTTCGCGTCGAGCGGCGTGCCGTTGACCCCGGCGTCGCCCATCACCGGCTGGAAGGTGCCCTCGGTGAAGTCGGCCACCGAGGAGGTCGCCAGCTTGTGCCGCAGCAGCGACTTGGGCGAGAACACCACGAGCGGCTTGCGCTTGGTCGACAGGGCCTGACGGCGCAGCAGATGGAAGTAGTTGCCCGGGGTGGTCACGTTCGCCACCCGCATATTGTCCTGCGCGCAGAGCTGCAGGAACCGCTCGGGCCGGCCGGACGAGTGGTCGGGGCCCTGGCCCTCCTGGCCGTGCGGGAGCAGCAGCACCAGCGACGACTGCTGGCCCCACTTCACCTCGCCGGAGGAGATGAACTCGTCCACGATCGACTGGGCGCCGTTGGCGAAGTCGCCGAACTGGGCCTCCCAGAGGACCAGCGCGTCCGGGTTCTCCACCGAGTAGCCGTACTCGAAGCCCATCGCCGCGTACTCGGAGAGCAGCGAGTCGTGGATGAAGAACCGGGCGTTGCCGGTGGCCAGCGAGGTGAGCGGCAGGAAGTCCTTGCCGGTCTGCGAGTCGACGATCGACGCGTGCCGGGAGACGAACGTGCCGCGGCGCGAGTCCTGCCCGGCCAGCCGGACGGTGGTGCCCTGGGCCAGCAGCGAGCCGAAGGCGATCAGCTCGCCGAACGCCCAGTCGATGCCGCCTTCGTTGGCCATCTTGGCCCGCCGCTCGAGCAGCTGCTGGACCCGCTTGTGCGGGGTGAAGCCCTCGGGCAGCTCGACGTGCGCCTGGCCGACCGAGCCCAGGACCGTGGCGTCGATCGCGGTGTCGACCTGCGGCTCGGGCTCCTCGGAGATGACCCGCGGCCGCGGCGGGGTGCCGGCCGCGTCGCGGGTGGCCTTGAAGACCTGCTCGAGCTGGGACTGGTAGTCGCGCAGCTGCTCCTGGGCGTCGTCCACGGTGATGTCGCCGCGGCCGATCAGCTCCTCGGTGTACAGCTTCCGCACCGAGCGCTTGGTGTCGATGATCTGGTACATCCGCGGGTTGGTCATCGACGGGTCGTCGCCCTCGTTGTGGCCGCGGCGGCGGTAGCAGACCATGTCGATGACGACGTCCTTGTTGAACGCCTGGCGGTACTCGAAGGCCAGCTTGGCGACCCGCACGACGGCCTCGGGGTCGTCGCCGTTCACGTGGAAGATCGGTGCCTGGATCATCCGGGCCACGTCGGTCGAGTACATCGACGAGCGGCTGTACTCCGGCGCGGTGGTGAAGCCCACCTGGTTGTTGACGATCACGTGGACCGTGCCGCCGGTGCGGTACCCGCGCAGCTGGGAGAGGTTGAGCGTCTCGGCGACCACGCCCTGGCCGGCGAACGCGGCGTCGCCGTGCACCAGCAGCGGCAGCACCGTGTAGCCGTGCAGGCCCAGGTCGAGGCGGTCCTGCTTGGCCCGGACGATGCCTTCCAGCACCGGGTCGACGGCCTCGAGGTGCGACGGGTTGGCCACCACGCTGATCGTGGTCGCGTGCTCGCCGTCGGGCGTCGTGTACTTGCCGGTCTGTCCGAGGTGGTACTTGACGTCGCCGGAGCCGTGGGCCGACTTCGGGTCCATCTGACCCTCGAACTCGTTGAAGATCTTCTCGTACGGCTTGCCGACGATGTTGGCCAGCACGTTCAGCCGGCCGCGGTGGGCCATGCCGATGACCATCTCGTCGAGCCCGGCCTCGGCCGAGGACTGCAGCACCGCGTCGAGCAGCGGGATCAGCGACTCGCCGCCCTCCAGCGAGAACCGCTTCTGCCCGACGAACTTGGTCTGCAGGAAGGTCTCGAAGGCCTCGGCGGCGTTGAGCCGGTTGAGGATGTGCTTCTGCTCGTCCTGGTCGGGCTTCGCGTACTTGATCTCGATGCGGTCCTGGATCCAGCGCCGCTCCTCGGGGCCCTGGATGTGCATGTACTCGATGCCGACCCGGCGGCAGTAGGTGTCGCGCAGGACGCCCAGCACGTCGCGCAGCTTCATCCGCTGCTTGCCGGCGAAGCCGCCGACCGGGAACGTGCGGTCGAGGTCCCACAGCGTCAGGCCGTGCTGGAGCACGTCGAGGTCGGGGTGGCGGCGGATCTCGAACTCGAGCGGGTCGGTGTCGGCCATCAGGTGGCCGCGCACCCGGTACGCGTGGATCAGCTCGACGACCCGCGCGGCCTTGTCGATCTGGCCCTCGGAGGTGCGGGCGACGTCGCGCACCCAGCGAACGGGCTCGTACGGGATCCGCAACGAGGTGAAGATGTCGTCGTAGAAGCCGTGCTCGCCGAGCAGCAGCTCGTTCATCACCTTGAGGAACTCGCCGGACTGCGCGCCCTGGATCACCCGGTGGTCGTAGGTGCTGGTCAGCGTGGTGACCTTGCTGACGCCGATCTCGGCGAGGGTGTCGTCGCTCATCCCGGCGTTCTGCGCGGGGTACTCCATCGCGCCGACGCCGATGATCGCGCTCTGCCCGGTCATCAGGCGCGGGATGGAGTGGACCGTGCCGATGCCGCCGGGGTTCGTCAGCGAGATCGTGGTGCCGGCGTAGTCGTCCATGGTCAGCTCGTTGCGGCGGGCGCGCCGGACGACGTCCTCGTACGCCTGCCAGAACTTGCGGAAGTCCATCGTCTCGCAGTTCTTGATGGACGGGACCACCAGCGTGCGGGAGCCGTCCTTCTTGGCCAGGTCGATGGCGATGCCGAGGTTGACGTGCTCGGGCGCGACCAGCGTGGGCTTGCCGTCGACCTCGGCGAACGAGTTGTTCATCTCGGGGTGGGCGACCACGGCGCGGACCAGGGCCCAGCCGATGAGGTGGGTGAAGCTGACCTTCCCGCCGCGCCCGCGGGCGAGGTGGTTGTTGATCACGATGCGGTTGTCGACCATCAGCTTGGCCGGGACGGCGCGCACCGAGGTCGCGGTGGGCACCTCGAGCGAGGCGTCCATGTTCTGCACGATCTTGGCGGCGACGCCGCGCAGCGTGGTGACCTTGGCGCCCTCGGGGGCCTTGCCGTTGGCGGCGACCGGGGCCGGGGCCGGCTTGGTGGCCGGCGCGGGCTTCGGAGCAGGCTTCGCAGTTTCCGGAACGGTCGGCTTCACCGGCGCCACCGTCGTGGCGGCCGGGGCATCCGTGCCGGCGCGGGCCGCGGAGGCGGTCGCGTTGGCGGCCTTGGCCTCGTCGGGTGTGACGATCGAACCCGTGGCCATCGCCGGCTTGTAGTCGGCGAAGAAATCGTGCCAGGCGGGGTCGACGCTGGAGGGGTCGGCCAGGTAGCGCTGGTACATCTCGTCGACGATCCACTCGTTGGGACCGAAGTCCGCGAGTGGGTTGTCATGCGAAGTCTGCTGCTGGGTCGACACTTTCGTGTTCGCCTCTTTCACCGTGTTTGTCAGCACGCGACTGTTTCGTCACATGGGACGGGAAGAATTCGGTGTCCAGGCTACGCCGTCCCGGGGCATGGTTCGTCGCCGCGTCGGGTGGTCCAACGCGGAAAGATAGGTTGAGCCTTCAGTCATCTCGTGGGGTGGCGGGTGGGGGTGGTTGGACGGGGTTAGGAGATGTCGCGACGCTTTGTGATCAGCGTACCGACCACTCCGGCGACCGCCGCGTAACCGATCAACACGACGGCGCCGACCCAGCGCGGAGGGTTACCGGGGAGGTCGGTGCCGGAGAGCATCAGCTGGGAGGCGGTGGTCGGCACCAGGACCTGAAGCTTCCCGATCCACTCGGCCACCTGGCTGGCGAGCAGCTCGAAGATCCCGCCGATCACCGCGGCGCCGACCGTGTAGACGATCGCGAGGGTCAGCGTCGCCGCCAGCTGACTGCGAATGAGCACACCGAGGCCGACGCCGAGCACCGCCCACAGCCCGAAGGCCAGCGCGTTCAGCCCGATGGCCCGCCAGACCGCCGGCTCGCCGAGCTGGACCGGAAGGTTCAGCGCGTCCAGGATGATCGGGACCAGGATCAGGTCGAGCAGCGTGGTGACGGCCCAGACCACCAGCCCCACGATGACCCCGGCGCCGAGCTTGGCCAGGATGACCGCCTCCCGCCGCGGCGTCACCAGGAACGTGGTGGTCGCGGTGAGGTGGAAGAACTCGCTGGTCACGATGATCGCGCAGAGCAGTAGGACGATGAGCACGCCCATGTACTGCCCGGTGGTGTACAGGTTGGTGGCGATGTTGATCGGCTGCGCGGCCGCGTCGACCTGCGCCTGCGCGTCCGCGCTGCCGCCGTCGGCCTGGCCGCTGACGTACGCGTACGAGGTCAGCCAGTTGAGGCCGAGGCTGGCCGCGTAGAGCGGGATCAGGATGATCCCCATGATCCACCAGATGGCGGTGGTGCGGAGCTTGAAGAGCTCGGCGTTGAGCAGTCTCATCGGATGCCCGCCATTCCGGCCGTGAGCTGAAGGAAGACCTGTTCGAGATCGCCGCGCTCGGGGGTGAGCTCGTGCAGCTCGACGGAGGCGGTGAAGGCGGCGTGCCCGATCGCGGCCGCCTCGACGCCGCTGACCAGCAGCACGCCGTCGGGCTGGGGCGAGACCGTCGCGCCCAGCGCGGTCAGCGCGTCGCCCAGCTCGGCCGCCTGCGGCGTGCGCACCCGCACCTGGGCCGCGCCCATCGAGCCGAGCACGTCGTCGACCGGGCCCTGCCGGATCAGCTTGCCGGCCGCCACGATCACCACGTCGTCGGCGAGCAGCTGCATCTCGCCGAGCAGGTGGCTGGAGACCAGCACCGTGCGGCCCTCGGCAGCGAGCGCCTTGAGCAGGTCGCGCATCCAGCGGATGCCCTCGGGGTCGAGACCGTTGGCCGGCTCGTCCAGCACCAGCACCCGCGGGTCGCCGAGCATGGCTGCGGCGATGCCCAGCCGCTGCTTCATGCCGAGCGAGTACCCCTTGAACTTGCGCTTGGCGGCCGGGGTGAGCCCGGTCAGCTCGAGCACCTCGTCGGCGCGCGTGTCGGGCAGGCCGGCGGCCTTGCAGATCATCCGCAGGTGGTTGCGGCCGGTGCGGCCGCGGTGCGCGCTGGACGCCTCGAGGACGGCGCCCACGTGCCTGATCGGGTCGTGCAGCTCGGTGTACCGCCGGCCGCCGATGGTGGCCGTGCCGGCGGTCGGCGTGACCAGGCCGAGCAGCATGCGCAGCGTGGTGGTCTTGCCGGCCCCGTTGGGCCCGAGGAACCCGGTGACCCGGCCGGCGCGGACGGTGAAGCTGAGGTCGTCCACCGCGCGCAGCTTCTTGTACTGCTTGCTGAGGTGATCGACGACGATGTCGTCGGTCGCTGGCCCGCTCATCGCGGCTGCTCCCTTCCGCCCAGGCTGGAAGGATCAACGTACTAGGCCACCGCTATCCATGTGGCCCGTGCCGCCGCAAAGGGGACACCGGTCTCGTCGTACAGGATGGAATCGACCATGGCCTTGCGGCCGGAACTCGCGGTCGGCCGCCCGGCCACGACGCACCTCGCGCCGGGTTTGGGCAGCTCATCGACGGTGACCGCGATGCGGCCGAGCACGTAGGTGCGCCCGCCGGCCATCGCCGACCAGCCGCCGGGGCAGTCGAGGGCCGCCCAGATCGTCGCCAACTCGACATCCGCCGGCACCGTCCAGGGCGCCGCCATCCGCCCGTCGCCGAGCGGTCCGGGAAAGATCCGCAGGCCGTCCGGGTGCTCGGGCCCGCAGACGTAACAGGTGGGAAAGGGGTGCTCGGCGAAGCCTGGGTAGCCGCGCGAGGCCTCGACGGCCTCGTCAAACGGCACAAATGCGGGAAATTCCGAGAATTCAGCACGATCGGTAGGCGCAAGCTCCGCGACCAGAGTTCCCGACCCATCCCGTACGTCTTCGTGAGTGACCGAAAGCTCGGTGTCCAGCGGCGGCGGGAGCCGCAGCGTCACCTGCAGCGAGGACTCGCCGACCTCGGTGGCGAACGCGCCGGCCGACCATCCGCCGTTACCGCTCCCGGGTGGGCCGTTGAAGCGTGCCGGAATTCTCATGCATCGAAGGCTCGCACAAGGCGTTCATTTTTCGGCCACTAATACCCACCAAGGCCGACATTCCATCGGCAGGTGTCGCCCTTACACAGATCACATGGCCGTTCTCTTGACCGCCCCCGCATCCACCGGGACCAGCGGCTACACCCTGCTGATCGCCGACGACTCCAGCCAGGTAGCCGCCGCGCAGCGGCTGCGCCACGACGTGTTCGCCGGCGAGCTCGGCGCCCGCCTCCCCGCTACCGCGGACGGACGGGACGTCGACGAGTTCGACGAGTACTGCGACCACCTGATCGTCCGGGACGACGAGACGGGCCAGGTGGTCGGCACCTACCGGATGCTTCCCCCCAAGGCAGCCGAGCGGGCTGGACGTCGCTATGGCGACGGCGAGTTCGACCTGAGCGGGCTGCGTCCGCTGCGCGACCAGCTGGTCGAGACCGGGCGCTCCTGCGTGCACCCCGACCACCGCACCGGCGCCGTGGTCAACCTGATGTGGGCCGGCATCGCCCGCTACCTGCACCTGAAGAACCTGCGCTGGCTCGGCGGCTGCGCCTCGGTGCCGCTGGCCGACGGCGGCGCGACGGCCGCCGGCGTGTGGGCCCGCGTGCAGTCCAAGCACCTCTCGCCGCCGGCGCTGAGGGTCACCCCCCGCCGCAACTGGCTGGCCGAGAACGAGAACCTGGTCGGCGACCCCAAGATCCAGCCGCCTGCGCTGCTCAAGGGCTATTTGCGGATCGGCAGCTGGGTCTGCGGCCAGCCCGCTTTCGATGCCGACTTCAACGTTGCCGACTTCTACGTGCTGTTCTCCATGGACCGGCTGGACCCGCGGTACCGGCGGCACTTCCTGGGGGCGGCGCGATGATGTGGCAGCCCGTCTCCGGTTGCGGCGACCAGTGCCGCGACGGCGCCGACCCGCACGCCGCCCGCGGCGTCGCCCTGCTGCGGATGGTGACGCTCGGCGCCGTACTCATCGGCGGTTTTCTGCTCGTGCCGCTCCTGCGCGGCACCGCGCTGCGGACCCTGGCCCGCACGATGCTCGCGGTCCTCGGCATCAAGCTGATCCGGCAGGGACCGGCGCTGCGCCCGGGCAGCCTGCTCGCCGCCAACCACGTCTCCTGGCTGGACATCCTGGTCCTGCTCGCGGTGGCGCCGGTCAAGCTGGTGGCGAAGGGCGAGGTCGGCGCCTGGCCGGGCATCGGCGCCCTGGCCGGTCTCTCCGGCGCGATCTTCATCGACCGGTCGCGGCCGAAGGCGCTGCCGACGACGGTGGCCGAGGTGACCGCCGCGCTGCGGGCCGGGCGTTCGGTCGCGGCGTTTCCCGAGGGTACGACGTTCTGCGGCGCCAACCAGGGCCGGTTCCGCCCGGCGCTGTTCCAGGCGGCGATCGACGCCAAGGCCCCGGTCGTGCCCGCCTCGATCCGGTACGACACCAGCGCGGCGGCGTTCATCGGCGACGACACCCTGCTCGACTCGATCCGCCGGGTGGCCGCGCTACGGTCGCTCACGGTGACCCTGGTGACCGCCCCGGCCCTGCGTCCCACCCCCGACGCCGACCGCCGCACCCTCGCCCGCGCCGTACAGTCCTCGCTCGGCCCCTCGGGCTACCGCTTGGCAGCGTAGCTGAATACTTTCACAGACAACTTTCAGCCGCTGTGCAGCGGGAGTGCAGCGGATTGATAAACAATGGGTGACATGGCAGCTCAGACCCAGCCCAAGCAGAGTGAGGCGAAGCTCCTCGTCGTCGAGGACGACGCCAACATCCTGGAGCTCCTTTCCGCCAGCCTGCGCTTCGCCGGGTTCGACGTCAGCACCGCCACCAGCGGCAGCGCTGCCGTCAGCGCGGCGAAGAACGCGACCCCCGACCTGGTCGTCCTCGACGTCATGCTGCCCGACCTCGACGGTTTCGAGGTCATCCGGCTCATGCGCGAGGGCGGGCAGCGCACGCCCGTGGTCTTCCTGACCGCCCGCGACGGCACCGACGACAAGATCCGCGGCCTCACGCTGGGCGGCGACGACTACGTGACCAAGCCGTTCAGCCTGGAGGAGCTCACCGCCCGCATCCGGGCCGTGCTCCGCCGCACCACGGCGGGCGACGAGGAGCCGTCCCGCCTGGTCTTCGCCGACCTCGAGCTCGACGAGGAGACGCACGAGGTCTACCGGGCCGGCAACCGCGTGCAGCTCTCGCCGACCGAGTTCAAGCTCCTGCGCTACCTGATGCTCAACGCCAACCGCGTGCTGTCGAAGGCGCAGATCCTGGACCACGTGTGGAAGTACGACTTCCGCGGTGACGACAACATCGTCGAGTCGTACATCTCCTACCTCCGGCGCAAGGTCGACAACGTTCAGCCGCGCCTGATCCACACCCTGCGCGGCGTCGGATACGTGCTGCGCAAACCCGCCGTCTGAGCCTGCGGTGACGTTGACCGAGCGGGTGCGCACCTCCCTCCCGCCGCAGCCCAACCTGCGCCGCGTGTCGCTGCGCACCAAGCTCGTCGCGTCCGTGCTGATCCTGGTCTTCGCGGCGCTCACGCTGATCAGCCTGGCCAGCACGTACGCGCTGCACAGCTATCTGATCTCGCGGATGGACGCGCAGCTGCACTCGTTCGCGAACACCTCGGTGGTGGCCCAGCGCGCCCAAGAGCTGACGATGACCGAGAAGATCACGGTGGTGGGCCCGCCCGACTTCCTGGCCGCGGTGAAGTCGACGAGCGGCGTCGGCCCGGTCTATCCGGTGAGCCTCGCCAACTCCCCGGCGGACCAGCCGCCGTTCCTGACCGACGTCGCCGCGATCAACGCGCACGTGGACACGCCGTACACGGTTCGCTCGACCAACGGCAAGTCCCTGTGGCGGGTCCTGGTCGTCCCGTTCGACAACGGCACCTGGCTCTACGTCGGGCAGCGGATGACCGGCATCGACGAGGCGATCGCCCGGCTGGTCCGCGCCGACGTGCTGGTCGGCGTCGGCGTGCTGATCGCGCTGGCCTCGGTCGGCGCGGCGCTGGTGCGGCAGAGCCTGATCCCGCTGCTGCAGATCGAGCGCACCGCCGCCGCCATCGGCGCCGGCGACCTCACCCAGCGCGTGCCCGACCCCGAGGACCACGACGGCGTCGAGCCCACCACCGAGCTGGGCCGGCTCTCCCGGGCGCTGAACGCGATGCTCGCCCAGATCGAGGCGGCGTTCATCGCGCGGGCCGAGTCCGAGCAGGCGGCCCGGCACGCGGCCGAGGCCGCCCAGCTCTCCGAGTCGCGGGCACTGGCCTCCGAGGCCAAGATGCGGCAGTTCGTGGCGGACGCGTCGCACGAGCTGCGCACCCCGCTCACCACCATCCGCGGCTTCGCCGAGCTTTACCGCCAGGGCGCCGTCACCGACGCCGAGGACGTGGCCAAGCTGGTCCGCCGGATCGAGGACGAGGCCGCCCGGATGGGCCTGCTCGTGGAGGACCTGCTGCTGCTCGCCCGGCTCGACCGCGAGCGGCCGCTCAACCTCGGCCCGGTCGAGCTGCCCGTGCTCGCGCTCGACGCGGTGCAGGCCGCCGAGGCGATGGCGCCCGACCGCAAGATCGCTCTCGAGGTGCGCGACGAGCCGGACAAGCTCGTGGCGTACGGGGACGACGCGCGCCTGCGGCAGGTGATCGGCAACCTGATGACCAACGCCCTGGTGCACACCCCGCCGGACGCCAAGGTGACGCTGCGGCTGTTCGCCGAGCCGGGCAACCGGGCGATCGTGGAGATCAGCGACACCGGTCCGGGCCTTTCCGAGGAGCAGAAGGCGCACGTCTTCGAGCGGTTCTATCGCGTGGACGAGGCGCGCACCCGGCGCACCGACCGGGCGAAGACCGGCACCGGCCTGGGGCTGGCCATCGTCGCGGCGATCGTGCGCGCCCACCAGGGCACCGTCGAGGTGGTCAGTGAGCGCGGCAAGGGTGCCACGTTCCGGGTCACTCTGCCCACCGTAGGGCCTGTGTCGAAGTAGGAGACGGGCTGCGGCTGGACCTCGCCTCGCTCCGGCCCCTACTTCGACACAGGCCCTAAATCCCGATAAAAGCTTCACAGAAAACATCCAGGCGTAACACAGTCTGATACGAGCACGGCGGGGCAAGGTGGGTGTCATGAACGAGAACGAGACCGACCCGCGCACCGCGGACGCCTCCTCCGCTGAGAGCAGCAGCGTCTCCTCGGAGAGCAGCAGCCCGGAGCGGGGCGCGTCTGAGCACCCGACCGTCGCCGTGCAGCCGCACGCCGGCCAGCCCGGCGGCGCCACGCAGTCGCAGTGGAGCGCCCCGGTTTCGGGTGCACCTCAGTCCGGCACGCCGTGGCAGCAGCCGCCGGCGCCCCAGCCGCCGCAGGCACCGCCGTCGCCGTGGCAGCAGCCGGGCTATCAGCAGCAGCCGTACGGGCAGCAGCACGCCTACCCGCAGCAGGGCGGCTACCCGCAGTACGGTCAGCAGTCCCCCTACGCGGCCGGGTGGAACAACGGCGCCCAGACCCAGACCCAGACCCAGGCGCAGCCGGCGATCGAGGGCCAGCCGATCTGGCAGCCCACCGAGGGCCAGCCGGCCTGGCAGCCCACCGAGGGCCAGCCGGCCTGGCAGCCCACCGAGGGCCAGCCGGCCTGGGCCGCCCCGGTCGGCGGCGACCAGCAGCCGGCGCGCCCCGGCCGAGGCCGCAAGATCTTCGTGGCCGGCGCCGCGGCCGTGCTGATCGCGCTCGCCGCCGGCGGCGTGGGCGCCGCCACCGCCCTGGCCTTCGACGACGACGGGTCCAACCCGACGGCGCAGACCAGCAACTCCTCGGTCACCCGCGTGGTCGACCGCTCGTCGCTCTCCCAGATCGCCTCGTCGGTCCAGGACAGCGTCGTGTCGATCACCACCGGGACGGGCGAGGGCTCCGGCGTGATCCTCACCGCCGACGGCTACATCGTCACCAACAACCACGTGGTCGCGACAGCTCAGGGCGACACCGTGACGGTGATCTTCGCCGACGGTAAGAAGGTGCAGGCCAGCATCGTCGGCACCGACCCGCGCACCGACCTGGCCGTGGTCAAGGCCAGCGGCGTCTCGGGCCTGCACGCGGCGAAATTCGGCAGCAGCGCCAGCATGCAGGTGGGCGACACCGTGCTGGCGATCGGCAGCCCGCTCGGCCTCGAGGGCTCGGTCACGGCCGGCATCATCAGCGCCAAGGACCGCACCATCCAGTCCTCCAGCGAGGACGACCAGCAGCAGAGCCCGTTCGGGGGCAACCAGCAGCAACAGCAGCAGCAGTCGGGCAGCACCACGATGTCCGGGCTCCTGCAGACCGACGCGCCGATCAACCCCGGCAACTCCGGCGGCGCCCTGGTCAACGTCAACGGCGAGGTCATCGGCATCAACTCGGCGATCGCCACCCAGGGCCAGAGCTCCGGCAACATCGGCCTCGGCTTCGCGATCCCCAGCGACAAGGCCAGCAAGGTGGCCAACGACCTGATGGCCGGTAAGAAGGTGAGCCACCCGGCGCTCGGCGTCAGCGTCGCCGACGCGGAGAACGGCGGCGCCCTGGTCTCCAACGTCACGGCCAACAGCGCGGCCGCCAAGGCCGGTCTCCAGCAGGGCGACGTGGTCACCGCGGTCGACGGCAAGGCGATCGACGACTCCAACGACCTGGTCGCCGCGGTGCAGGCCGGCACCGTCGGTCAGAAGATGACCATCGACTTCACCCGGGACGGGGCGAAGAAGCAGGTCACGGTCACCCTGGCCGAGGCCGAGTAGGACCATTCCCTCCCCGCTGCGGCGGGCGGTGTGACAAGGGGGTTGTCACGCCGCCCGCCGCACGCATGTGTATGCCGTTATTCAGGGACTTTTTGGTCTGAACGACGCGATTCGCCGCCGGGGACTCGCCTTCGGGATAGCCGACCGCCTACTCTCCATTCCGCATCGGCGGCGACCAGTGAGAGGCCCTTTCAGGTGACCTACGTCGAGACCCGGATGAACGTCTGGGAAGCCCTGGCCGGCAGGGCTCCCGGCGAGCCCGGCGGGCCGGTTGACCCCGGGCTGTGGGGCGCCGTCGTCGATCGGCTCAACCCGGCCCGGGCCCGGCCCGTGCTGCGGGCCGGCATCGAGGCGGTCCAGCTGACCTCCGCGCGCGGCGACGAGTACATCATGCTGCGCTCGCCCGACGACGGCGCCCGCGCCGGATACCTGCGGCTCACCCCCGAGGAGTGGCAGCTCGCCCTGCTGATGGACGGGCAGAGCACGGTGGCCCGGCTGGTCGCCGAGTTCGCCCGCATCGCCGGACGGCTCGCCCCCGACGAGGTCCGCCGGGTCGTGGCCGACCTGGCCGGCAACCGCATGCTCGACGAGCTGCCCACCGACGCGTTCCGCCCGGTGCAGGAGACGCGCCGCAAGGCGCTGCCCGAGCGGGTCGGCAACTCGATGGTCGCCGCCGCGCGCGGCCGCCGGATGCTCGTTTTCGATGTCGACGCCCTGATGACCGGGCTCTACCGGGCCGGCGGCCGGTTCTTCTTCGGCACCGGCGCGTTCGTTGCCACCGCCGTGCTGGCCGTGCTCGGGATCGGCCTGTTCGTCGCGACCTGGGTCCGCGGCAGCCGCTCGCTGTTCCTGACCGGCGACTCCTACCTGCTGGGCGCGATCGTGCTGGTCGTGCTCAACGCGATCGTGCTGGTCACCCACGAGCTCGCCCGCGGGCTCGCCACCAAGGCGGCCGGGCGCGAGGTGCCCGCCGCCGGACTGCTCGTCTACTTCGGCATCCCGTCGTTCTTCGTCGACACCACCGACGTCTGGATGGCCGGCCGCCGCGCCCGCATCCTGGTGGCCGCCGCCGGCCCCGGCAGCGCGCTGTTCCTGGCCGGGCTGGCGCAGCTCGGCGGCCTGGCGATCCCGGCCCTGTCCGGGCTCGCGTTCAAGATCGCCTTCCTCTGGTACCTGAACGCCTTCTTCCAGCTCAGCCCGTTCCTCCCGCTCGACGGGCACTACCTGCTGATGGACTGGCTGGAGATCCCGCAGCTGCGCGCACGCGCCCTCGCCTGGGTCGGCGGCCGGCTGCGCGGGCGCCCGCCGCGCTGGTCGGCGCTCGACCGCGAGGGCCGCCTCATCGCCATGTACGGCGTGCTCTCGATGGCCTGGCTCGCGCTCGCCGCGGTGCTCACCTACCGGGTCTTCGCCGACCGCGTCTCGGGCCTGGCCACCGGTCTCACGGGGCTGCTCGGCTTCCTGCTGCTGATTCTGATCGTCCTCGGGCTCGGCGCGCCCGCGGTCTTCTTCGTGCTGGCCCGCCTCACCCGCTGGTGGCGCCGCTCCCGCCGGCAGCGCGCCGAGAACGACCGCGAGGCCGACAGCCCGCACCGGATCGCCGCGCTGCGCGCCTCCGACCTGGGTGGCCTGCCCGAGCCGGCGCTGGCCGGCCTCGCCGCCCGGGCCCGCTGGGTGCACCCGCCGACCGGCCGCCAGGTGGTGCAGGCCGGCGGCCCGCAGTCGGCCGTCTACGTGGTCGTCGAGGGCGCGCTGCAGGGCCGCAAGCCCGGCGACCCGCCCGGCACGGTCCGCCACCACGTCGGCCCCGGCGGCGTGGTCGGGCTGGTCAACGCGATCACCGGCCGCTCCACCCAGCTCGACTGGCACACGGCCGGCACCGCCCTGCTCTACATCCCGAGCGCCACGGTGGCGAGCGTGGTCGGGCCGCTGCCCGGGCCGCCCCCGCAGGACCGGGCCGAGGCCGAGGCGCTGTTCGCGGACACCCCGGCGCTGGCCGGGCTCGCCGTCGACCAGCGGATGGCGCTGATCGCCTCGGCGCACGCCGTCGACCTCGAGCCGGGCGCGCCGGTGGTCCTGCCCGGGCCCACCCACGCGGTCGTCGTCGAGTCCGGCGTGATCGCCATGCCCGACGGCGTCGAGCTGCGGCGCGGCACGCTGGTCGGCCCGGTCGGCGACGGCGAGCCGGGCATGGTGGCGCAGAGCCTCACACCCGTACGCCTCTGGGTCCTGCCCGACGCCTCCGACCTCCCGCCACTGGTCGGGGCCGCCCACCGCCCCGGATCCCCGATGCCGGTGGGCGCCCTGCGCCCCGGCTCGCCGGCGCCGGACGCCTACCCGCCGCTCAAGGTGCCGCCCGGCCCGCCCGAGGGCATCGACAATCAGTCGATCGACCGCCGGTTCGAGAGCCGGCTCTGGTGGCTCACGGTGATCCTGCTGGTGGTGGCGCTGGTGCTGGTCGGGCTGAGCTTCCGGCCCGGGCCGGCGTGGGCCGAGATGCCCCGCGACCAGGTCCTGCTCGCCGTCGACCGGGGGCGGGCCAACGCGACCGTCGACGGGTCGGCGGACACCTTCGAGTCCGGCTCGTCGCGCTATGTCGGGCAGGGCGCGACGGTCGAGGTGCCCACCGAGTCGAAGGCCCGGCTGACCTTCCCGGGCGGCGGGGTGGCCGTGCTCTGCGCGGGGTCGCGACTGCAGCTCGGCAGCCTCGCCGTCGGGGGCGGACGGCACCAGTCGCCCACCGGCACGCTGAAGCTGCAGGCCGGGCGGGTGCTCGCCGACACGACCGGCACCAGCGGGGCCTTCAACCCGCTGCGGCTCACGGTCGACCGCGCGCAGGGCGCCGTGGTCAACTCCGGCGCCGCCTGGTATTCGATCGAGGCGGACACGGTGACCGTGTCGACCGGCAACGTCTCGGTGGGCGGCGCCGCGAGCAAGGCCACCGGGGGCGACCTGAGCTGCGGTGACGGGGTGGCGGTGACGCCGCCGTCCGAGGAGGCCACGCCGTCCGAGGAGCCGACGCCGTCGGAGGAGGCCACCGAGGAGCCGAGCGTCGAGCCCTCGGTGAGCGCGACCAGCGATCCGGCGGCGACCACCGAGCCGGCCGAGACGACCGAACCGACCGACGAGCCGACCACGACGGAGCCGACCCAGGAGGCCACCACCACGCGGCCGCCCACGACCCGGCCGACGACGACCCGGCCGCCGGCGCCCACGACCACCCCAGCGACCACCCCGCCGACCACCCCAGCGACCACGCCGCCGACGACCCCGGCGACGACCCCGGCCACGACGCCGGAGAGTTCGTCTATAGAGGGGAGTCCTTCGGCCTAGGTAACGTCGGGGCGTGCTCTGCTGGTTCTGTACCGAGTCCGCCCGGGCCACCTGCCGCTTCTGCGGGCGGGCGGTCTGCCCCGATCACGCCCGGTTCGGGCCCTACATCCTCCAGGTGAGCCGCTCCGACTCGCGACGGCGGGTCGAGGCGCTCGTCGTCGAGGACGCCGTGCAATGTGGCACGTGCCGGCCACGTCCATCCCCCGTGGCGATGCCGGAACTGGACTGACGGCCCTATCGTCTAGGGATGACCCAACAGGACGGCGACGACCTCGGTGTCTGGTCGGAATTCGGCACCGCGGCGGGCATGACGATGCGCGGGCTGGCCGGTGGCGGCGACGCGCCCGGCGAGCCGCATGTGGGCCTGGGCGATCGGCCCGATCTGGACGGTTTGCCGCCCGTGTCCGGTCTGGGCGACGCGCCGTCGAGCCTGCATGACTCGAGTCTGGGCGAGGCGGTCCGCGAGGTCGGCGAGCGCCTGCACGCGACGGCCCCGCCCAAGGGCTATCACAACCGGGTGGACGCCGACGGCGACGGCCACCTCGACAAGGCGACCTACCGGGGCGACGGCCACGGTGGCGCCGAGATCGTGGTCGATCTCGACAACGACGGTCGCGCCGACTTCATCGGGCACGACACCGACCTCGACAACCGGGTCGACTTCGCCGACTACGACAAGGACCACGACGGCTTCTTCGAGAAGCGCATGTACGACGACAGCGGCGACGGCATCCTCGACCGCACCGAGTGGACACACGACAGCTGATCAGGCTTCATCTATTTACATTTACAGTTAACAGTCCTAATAATTGGCCATGCCCATCCAACCGCCCCACCCGCCACCCCTGACCGGACTGAAGGCCATCCGGGCTATGATCTTCGCCACGGTCGTATCCCTCGCTGTCGCCGGAGGCATGGTCTACCTAGCCTCCTCCGCCAGCGCCGCGACCGCCTGCGCCCCCGCGTGGAGCGCCACCGCCGTCTACGTCGGTGGCAACTCCGCTTCGCAGAACGGCCACAACTACACCGCCAAGTGGTGGACCCAGAACGAATCCCCCGCCACCCACTCCGGCCAGTGGGACGTCTGGGCCGACAACGGCGTCTGCGGCGGCACCACGCCACCCACGACGCCGCCCACCACGCCCCCGACGACGCCGCCCACCACGCCGCCGACCACCCCACCGACGACCGCGCCGACTACGCCGCCCACCTCGCAGCCGCCGGTCACCGGGCTTCCCAAGCACGCCCTGATCGGCTACCTGCACGCGAGCTTCGCCAACGGCTCCGGCTACCTGCGCATGGCCGACGTCCCCAGCAACTGGGACATCATCAATCTGGCGTTCGGCGAGCCCACGTCGGCCACCTCGGGCGACATCCGGTTCAGCCTGTGCCCCGCCACCGAGTGCCCCGGCGTCGAGTCGGAGGCCGACTTCACCGCCGCCATCCGGGCCAAGCGGGCCGCGGGCAAGAAGGTCCTGCTGTCGATCGGCGGCGCGAACGGCCAGGTGCAGCTCACCACCACGGCGGCTCGCGACAAGTTCGTGAGCTCGGTGAGCGCGATCATCGACAAGTACGGCCTCGACGGCGTGGACGTCGACTTCGAGGGCCACTCGCTGTCGCTGAACACCGGCGACACCGACTTCAAGAACCCCACCACGCCGGTGATCGTCAACCTGATCAGCGCCCTCAAGACCCTGAAGGCCCGCTACGGCGCCGGCTTCGTCCTGACGATGGCGCCGGAGACCTTCTTCGTCCAGCTCGGCTACCAGTACTACGGCTCGGGCCCGTGGGGCGGCCAGGATCCGCGCGCCGGGTCGTACCTGCCGGTCATCTACGCCGTGCGGGACTTCCTGACCATCCTGCACGTCCAGGACTACAACTCCGGCTCGATCATGGGCCTGGACAACCAGTACCACTCGATGGGCGGCGCGGACTTCCACATCGCCATGACCGACATGCTGATGGCCGGCTTCCCGGTCGCCGGCAACACCGCGAACGTCTTCCCGGCCCTGCGCGAGGACCAGGTGGCCTTCGGCGCACCCAGCTCGGTCAGCGCCGGCAATGGATACGTGGCCCCGGCGGCCGTACAGCAGGCGGTCGGCTGCCTTGTCAACGGCTCCAACTGCGGCGGCTACTCGCTGCGCAGCGGCGCCAACCCCAACTTCCGGGGCCTGATGACGTGGAGCATCAACTGGGACAAGTTCTACGGCTGGGAGTTCCAGAACCAGAACGGCAAGTACGTGAAGTCGCTGCCCTGATCTAACCCGCGATCGCGTTGTGCACGGCCACCCGATGCACATCCGGATTGGACCACGACCAGTTCGGATGTGCTCGGTTGGTCAGCAGCACGATCACCTGCCGGCGGGCCGGGACCACCAGCAACGACGTACCCGTGAAGCCGGTGTGGCCGAAGGCCGTCGCCGAGGCCAGCTTGCCCATGAACCACGGCTGGTTCATCTCGACGCCGAGCCCGTGATCCGCCGACCGGCCCGGCCGCTCGGCGTCGATGGCCGGCTTGCCCTTGTTGACGTTGGTCAGCATCTTCTTGACGGTCGCCGCCGACAGGATGCGCTTGCCGTTGTAGGCGCCGCCGTCGAGCAGCATCTGCCCGATCACCGCCACGTCCCGCGCGGTGCCGAACACGCCCGCGTGGCCCGCGACCCCGCCCAGGATGTTGCAGACGTCGTCGTGGACCGTGCCGCGCAGCAGCCCGCGCGACGTCCGGGCGTCGGTGGCCACCAGGCGCTGCTTGTCCGACACCCACTTCAGCGGCTGGAACCCGGTGTCCTTCAGCCCGAGCGGCGTCGTGAGGTTGTCCCGCAGGGCCTTGTCCAGCGACTTGCCGGTGAGCTTCTCCACGAGCCGGCCCAGCACCATGAGCCCCACGCTCGAGTAGCGGAACGTCGTGCCGGGGACGCCGCCGCTGACCAGGGGAGTCCGCATGACCGCCGGCCACTGCGAGGATCGGGTCACCTTGGCGCCCACCGGCAGCGCGCTGGTGTGCGCGAGCAGCATGGCGACGGTGATCTTTTCCTTGCCCGCCCCGGTGAAGTCGGGCAGATACCGCTGCACGGGCGCGTCCAGCGCGACCTTGCCCTGGTCGACCAGCTGCAGGACGAGGATCGCGGTGTAGACCTTCGTGAGCGAAGCCAGGTCGAAGATCGAGTCCGGGCGCATGGCCACCCGCTTCGACGCCGGAAGCTCGACCGGGCCGGCGCCGTAGCGGAGCGCGTGTCCCACTGCCTTGGTGAGCTGCGTCTTTCCGTCCTGTGACAGGAGAGCGACTGCTCCGGCGTACCCCGGATGCTTTGGATTGTCTTTTGTGGGTTTGAGGTATTTAGTCAAGATCGGCTGCACCTTGCCCGCGTAGGGCGGCGGCTCAGCGGCTTTCGGTGTCAGAACTGAGGGCGTGGGCAGCGGCTCGGACCACGCCGCGCGGGAAGCGGATGACCGCCCGCAGCCCGTGAGCGCGGCGGCGGTGGCGGCGAGCCCGGCGCCCAGCACGGCGCGGCGCGGAAGAGTCACGGCGCCGATGATGACATGCCGGGGTGCTTCTGTCGTCCCGTGCCAGGATGACTGCATGGTCAACAGTCCGGTGGCGTTCGTGCTGGGAGGCGGCGGTGTCCTCGGCGCCGTCGAGGTGGGCATGCTGCGCGCCCTGTTCCGGGCCGGCTTCCGCCCCGACGTCGTCGTCGGCACCTCGATCGGCGCGGTGAACGGCGCCCTGGTCGCCGCCGACCCCAGCGAGGCCGTCACCGACCGCCTGGTCCGCCTCTGGACCTCGCCGGAGGCCGCCGCCGTCTACGGCGACTCGATCGGCCGCCAGATGCGCCGCTTCGCCGCCCGCACCCACCTGCATTCCCCGCGCCCGCTACGCCGCCTGCTCGAGGGCGAGCTGGGCGAGCACACCACCTTCGCCGACCTGAAGATCCCGTTCCGCTGCTGCGCGGCCAGCATCGAGCGCGCCGCCGAGCACTGGTTCGACAGCGGCCCGCTGGTGGATGCGGTGGTGGCCTCCTCGGCGGTGCCCGGCCTGCTGCCGCCGATGGAGATCGGGGGAGAGCACTATGTGGACGGTGGCATCGTCAATTCGATCCCGATCGGCGAGGCCGTGCGGGTCGGTGCGAAACTGATCTTCGTGCTCCAGGTGGGGCGGGTCGAGCGCCCGCTCAGCGTGCCCCGCCGGCCGTGGGAGGTGGCTCAGGTGGCGTTCGAGATCGCCCGCCGGCACCGCTTCGCCCGCGAGCTTGCATCGCTGCCCGACGATGTACGTGTGCACGTCCTTCCCAGTGGCGGCGGCGAGGGTCGCGACGACAGCCCGTGGGCGTACCGGGACATGGCCGCCGTGGGTCGGCGGATCAGCCGCGCCTACACCGCCTCCCGCCGATATCTGCACGCGAACGTGCTCCCGCTGCCGGGCGGGCACTGATGCCGCTGCCGCCGGTCTGGGTCCGCCGGCTGCTGATCGCGCCGGCGGTCGTGCTGCTCGCGTTCGGCCTGCTTTCCACCCTCCCGGTCTGGCTGCTGCTGGCCCTGGCGGCGTCGCCGCTGGTCCCCGGGCATCTGCGGGTGCCCCGCCTGGTCTTTCTGGCGGTCGTGTACGTGGTCTGGGACGCCGCCGCCCTCGTCGCGCTGGCCGCCCTCTGGGTCGCCTCCGGCTGTGGCTGGAAGATCCGCTCCCCGGCCTTCCAGCGCGCGCACTACGTGCTGACCGGCAAGTTCCTGGGCGTCCTGTTCTGGCTGGCCCGCTGGTCGCTGCACCTGACCGTGGAGGTGGTCGGCACCGACCCCGACACGGCGATCCCCGGCCGCCCCGAGATCGTGGTGAGCCGGCACGCCGGGCCGGGCGACTCGTTCATCCTGATCCACGGGCTGGTCAACTGGTTCGACCGCGAGCCGCGGATCGTGCTGAAGGCGACCCTGCAGTGGGATCCGGCCATCGACGTGCTGCTCAACCGCCTGCCGAGCCGGTTCATCTCGCCGGGCCGGTCACAGGCGAAAAACCTGGAGCAGGAGGTCGGCGAGCTGGCCGACGGCCTGGACGACAACGACGCTTTCGTGATTTTTCCGGAAGGCGGCAACTTCACGCCGCGTCGCCGGGTCAAGGCGATCGCCTGGCTGCGCGCCCGCGGCCTGGCCGACATGGCCGAGCGCGCCGAGAACCTGCGCAACCTGCTGCCGCCCAAGCCGGGCGGCCTCTCGGCGGCGATCGACGCCGCGCCCGACGCCGGGGTGATCTTCGTGGCGCACACCGGGCTCGACCGGCTGCTGACGGTCGCCGACGTGTGGCGCGAGCTGCCGATGGACAAGCAGCTGATCATGCGGTTCTGGAGCGTGCCGCCCGAGGAGGTGCCGGTCGGCGAGGAAGAACGCGTGGTCTGGCTCTACGACTGGTGGGCCCGGATCGACGCGTGGATCGAGGAGAACCGGCCGGCGGCCCGCCCGCTGAGCACGGACTGGACCGCCCGCCGCCGTTCTCAGGAGCCGAGCGAGCTGTAGAAGCTGTCCGGGGCCTCGGTGACCTCGGACGCGGCCGGGGCGGTCACATTGACCGGCTGGCCGTAGTTCTCGTACTTCACCTGCAGCGGATCCGCCTGGGGCAGATCGACGGTGAGCGTGGAGAGCCGCCCCTGCGCGTCGAGCGTGGCGGTGAACGGCACGTTCTGCACGGGCGCGCCCGACGCCGCGACGGTGACCTGACCCAGCCCGGCGACCCCGGCCGCCTTCGACAGGTCCAGCGAGCCGGTGTAGCTGTTGTCGCTGGTCGCCTTCACGTCGGTGGTGGCCTTGAGCAGGTTCGCCGTGTTCACCGGGTCGATCTGGCCGGGACGCAGGCCGATGTTGGCGCCGGCGGGCAGCCGCGAGCCGTCCACGTGGGTCCACGTGCCGGCCTTGGTGATCCCGGGCACCTGGGCGTACAGATCCTGCCCGATCAGCAGGGTCTTGACGTTGATCTCGGCGTTCGGGCCGCTCGCCGTGAGCTGCGCGGTCGCCTTGCCGCCGGGCGCGTCGATCTCGGCGGTCGTCTTGAAACCGGACCCCGACGTCGCGGTGAGCGTGAAGCTGGTGCTGTCGAGCTGATCGACCGCCGCGGAGAGCTTCGAGACCGCCGCGGGGTCGGCGGAGCTCGTCGCGGCGGGCGTGCCGGCCGGGGCGCTCGGTGAGGTGGTCGTGGGGGTGTTATCTCCGCAGCCGGCCATCGCGAAGGCAACCGTGGCCATGGTCGCGAGACCCAGCCCGGCGAGCCGTGGTGTCCGCATGTCCGTCCTTCCTGTCCTTTTTCAGGTGACAGACATCAATTCCCGACGGCCCCGGTGGGCAAACGGTTCCGGGCGACGCGGCATTATGGCGGGAGGCAAACACCTGGAGGACTCGTGAGATTCGAGGTCAGCAAGGTCCTCGACGCCATCGAGGCGCGGCTGTCCACCGACCCCGCGCTGGCCCGTGCGGTGGTCGACCTGTCCGAGATCGTGCGCTACGCCGACCTCGACGGTGGCCGGCCGGCCAGCTCGGTGCGCCTCGGCCTGGTCGTCGACGCCCTGAGCCGCTACCTGGCCGAGGAGAACGTGCCGGTCTACGTGATCTCGCCGCGCGGCCTGCTCTCCGACACCGACCTGACCTCCAACGAGCGGATGGTGATCCGCCGCTGGGCCGACGACGGCAAGGTCGAGGTCGTGCCGGTGCTCGAGGACCGCGTCTTCGAGGTGGCCGAGCTGCTGGGCCTGCCGGTGCTCACCCGCACCCGGGGCGAGCAGTTCCGCGGCCGGCGGCAGTGGATCGACGAGCCGGGCCGGCTGCTCGCCGCCGTCGCCGGCGAGGGCGGCACGCCGGTGCTGGTGTCCCGGGTCGGGCGCGGTGACCCGGCGCGGCAGCCGGAGCGCTCGCCGATGGGCGAGCGGCTGCTGGCACGCGTGTGGAGCTGCCCCGAGTCCAACTGCACGACCTTCGGGACGGGCGCCGACGCGGACAGCCCGTTCGCCGACATGCGCACGTTCACCAGCCCGGTGGCGCAGCCGCCGCCGGCGATCCGCGCCGGGGCGCCGAGCTGCCCGCGGCACGGCGGGAAGCTCAAGGACGCGGGTCCTCGCCCCGCCGTCGAGGTTCTTTCCGTACGCATCGACGGGGTCGTCCGGCAGCGCTTCGTGGTCTCCACCGAGGCGCCGGTGGTGGTCGGGCGGGCCCCCGAGGGCGGCAAGGGCGTGATGCTCGGCCAGTGGCTCACCGAGGACGCCCGGAAGTGGATCAGCCGCGGGCACGTCCAGTTCACGCTGCGCACCGACGGCACGCTGCTGGCCCAGGACGTGAGCACCAACGGCACCGGCATCCGCCCCGGCGGCTCGGTCGACGACGACCGGCTCACGCTGAACCGCAACGAGTCCCGGCCGCTGGCCGCGACCGACGTGGTCGAGCTCTACGCCGGCGTCAACGTGGGCCGGTCGAAGCTGTGGGCCACCGGCGGCGTCGTCCAACCCCAGTCGGTGATGGGCGAGGCGCCGACGATGGCCCTCAGGAAGTTCGAGCGCTAGCTCTTCTCGTGCAAGATCGCGGCCAGCTGGGCCACCGCGTGGTCCAGCTCCTCGGCCGTCACCACCAGCGGCGGCGCGAGGCGGATCGTCGACCCGTGCGTGTCCTTGGCCAGCACGCCCTTCTCGGCCAGGCGCTCGCACGCCTCGCGGCCGGTCATCAGCGCCGGGTCGATGTCGACGCCGGCCCACAGGCCGCGCCCGCGCACCGCGACCAGGCCCTTGCCGATCAGCGCGTTCAGCCCCGCGTGCAGCCGCTCGCCCAGCTCCGCCGAGCGCCGCTGGAACTCGCCGGTCTCCAGCAGGCGGACCACCTCGACGCCGACCGCGCAGGCCAGCGGGTTGCCGCCGAAGGTCGAGCCGTGCTCGCCGGGCTTGAGCACACCGAGCACGTCCCGGTTGGCCGCGACCGCCGAGACCGGCACGATGCCGCCGCCGAGGGCCTTGCCCAGCACGTACATGTCGGGCACGACCTCTTCGTGCTCGATCGCGAACGTCTTGCCGGTGCGGCCGAGACCCGACTGGATCTCGTCGGCCACGAACAGCACGTTGTGGTCGTCGCAGAGCGCCCGCACGCCGGCGAAGTAGCCCTCCGACGGCACCAGCACGCCCGCCTCGCCCTGGATCGGCTCCATCAGCACGGCCACCGTGTTCGGCGTGATCGCGTCGGCCAGCGCCGCCAGGTTGCCGTAAGGGACGATCACAAAGCCCGGGGTGTACGGGCCGAAGTCGTCCCGCGCGTCCGGATCGGTGGAGAAGCTCACGATCGTCGTCGTGCGGCCGTGGAAGTTGTCGGCGGCCACGATGATCTCGGCCCGCTCGGCCTCGACGCCCTTGACCCGGTAGCCCCACTTGCGGGCCACCTTGATCGCCGTTTCGACCGCCTCGGCGCCGGTGTTCATCGGCAGCACCAGGTCTTTGCCGCACAGGGCGGCCAGCGAGTGGCAGAAGTCGGCGAACTGGTCGTGCACGAACGCCCGGCTGGTCAGCGTGACCCGGTCGAGCTGGGCGTGCGCCGCCGCGATCAGCCCCGGGTGCCGGTGGCCGAAGTTCAGCGCCGAGTACCCGGCCAGGAAGTCCAGGTAGCGGCGGCCGTCGACGTCGGTGACCCAGGCGCCCTCGGCCTCGGCGATGACCACCGGCAGCGGGTGGTAGTTGTGCGCGGTCCAGCGCTCGGCGTCGGCCAGCGCCTCCGGCGTACGCATGTCAACACTGGTCATACTGTGCCTCCTTAGGCATGCCCTTCTGGCCCTCGCCTGCAGCCTGGGAGGGCAACTCACCCCAGTGCCGCTCGGTGCAGGCGGTCATGCGGCCCGCACCTCCAACGTGCAGCACTTCGGTCCGCCGCCGGCCTTACGGAGCTCGGAGACGTCGACCGTGACGGTCTGGTAGCCGGCCGCGCGCAGCTCGGCCCCCAGGTGAGCGGCCTGCACCGGCAGCACCACGGTACGGCCGTCGCTGACCGCGTTGAGGCCCAATACCGCGGCATCCTCCGCATTCGCGATGATCGCGTGCGGGTACAGCTGGCGGAGAACGGCCTGGGAGCCGGGGGAGAAGGCCGGCGGGTAGTACGCGACGTTGGTGTCGTCGAGCACGCACAGCGCCGTGTCGAGGTGGTAGTAGGCCGGGTCGACCAGCTGCAGCGTGATCACCGGCCGCTGCAGGACCTCCTGCGTCTCCGCGTGCGACGCGTGCGAGGTGCGGAAGCCGGTGCCGGCGAGCAGGACGTCCCCGGCGAGCAGGATGTCGCCCTCGCCCTCGTTGGTGTGCTTGGGCTCGGTCACCGCGAAGCCGCGCTCGCGGAACCAGGCGGCGTACGCCGGGGCCTCGTCGGCCCGCTCGGCGTCGCGGAACTGCACGGCGAGCACCCGGCCGTCGACCACGGTGGCGCCGTTGGCGGCGAAGACCATGTCGGGCAGGCCGGGCAGCGGGTCGATCAGCTCGACGGTGTGGCCGAGCTCGAGATATGTCTGCCGGAGCGCTTCCCACTGCGCGACGGCGAGCGCGTTGTCGTAGGGCGCCGTGGGGTCCATCCACGGGTTGATCCGGTACGTGACCGCGAAGTGAGTAGGGCGGCACATGAGGTATCGGCGCATGACTGCAACGCTAGGTCGCGCCCGTGGTAGCAACCCAGGGCTCAACCGTGCGTGCCGCGTTCGATTCTTGCGTGCTCAAGCTGTCTGACGGCGAAACGTTAATGGGCGGCCCGAACCGGACCGCCCATTCGCTCAACGAAGATCAGAAGCGGTTGACGGTGTGCGTGTCGAGCCAGTCGCGCAGCGACGGGACCGAGTTGGTGTCGGTGCCCAGCCAGGTGAGCGAGCCGGTCATCGCCAGCACGCCGAGCACGATCGCCGCCAGCGCGAGGACCATGCCGATCAGCGCGTCGGTCTTGCCGGCGACGTGCCGCTTGCCGGTGGCGTGGATGCCGCTCAGCGACAGGACCAGCGCCACGCCGGCCACGCCGATGCCCCAGCCGAGCAGCGGCCCGGACAGGACCAGCAGCACCGAGGCCACACCGAGGATCAGGCCGAGCGTGGCGAGCAGGCTCGCGCGGGGCTTCGGCCCGGACACCACTGGGGTCTTCTCGGTTTCCGCGTCGTCCTTCGGGAAGACCGGCCGCGAGACGGTCGACGGCGGGGGAGGCGGCGGCATCGTGCGACCGTGGGCGGGCGCGGGCGGCAGCTCCGCCGTCTTGGGCTCGTCCTCGTGCCGCTCGTCGCGACGCGGCTGGACGGGCGTGGTGCGGGTGTCGGTTGCGGTGGTGCCCGACGGGATCGGGCGCTCCGCCTCGGGGGTCTCGTTCTCGGTCTGGCGGGAGAACGTCGGGATCCTCACGTCAGCACCTCCTTGGACGATTTCGGGGATGAAACGTCCTTACCCCGATCGCCCGCCCGGCACACCAAAGGGCGCGGACCCGCAGGTCACGCGCCCTTCAGAGGGTTTGGATCAGGCCGGCAACGACACGACGTCGCTGGCCTTGCTGATCACGTGGTCGACGATGCCGTAGTCCTTGGCCTCGCGGGCGGTGAACCAGCGGTCGCGGTCGGCGTCGCGCTCGATCTCCTCCGCGCTGTGCCCGGTGTGGAAGGCGATCCGCTCGTTCATCACGTTCTTGATGTGCAGCATGCTCTCGGCCTGGATGGCGATGTCGGCCGCGGTGCCGCCGATGCCGCCGGACAGCTGGTGCATCATGATCCGTGCGTGGGGCAACGCGTACCGCTTGCCGGGCGTGCCCGCGCAGAGCAGGAACTGGCCCATCGAGGCGGCCATGCCCATCGCGATCGTGGCCACGTCGTTCTTGATGTACTGCATCGTGTCGTACACCGCCATGCCGGCGCTGATCGAGCCGCCGGGCGAGTTGATGTACAGCGCGATGTCCTTCTCGCTGTCGTTCGACGCGAGCAGCAGCATCTGGGCACAGATGCGGTTGGTGACCTCATCGTTCACCTCGCTGCCCAGGAAGATGATGCGCTCCCGCAGGAGCCGCTCGAAGACCTGGTCATCGAAGGATGCGCCCCCGCGCATCGTCAGCTCGTCAACACTCATGGACACCAGCTTTCCGCAGCACAGCCGTCAACACCCAGCAATTCCCCTGTGGGCATAACCGCGATTCGCCCAACCGGATACCGTTGCTCCCCGTGCCAGAGGGACACACCATTCATCGGCTCGCCGTGCGGCATCGGGAGCTCTTCGCCGGGCAGGCGCCGGCGGTCAGCAGCCCGCAGGGACGCTTCGCGGCCGGGGCCAAGCTGGTCGGCGGGCGCACGCTGCGCGACACCGAGGCGTACGGGAAGCATCTGCTGCACCACTACGACGGCGACCTGACCGTGCACGTCCACCTGGGACTCTACGGAAAGTTCAGCGACGGCGAGCTGCCCGTGCCGTCGCCGGTCGGGCAGATCCGCATGCGGGTGATCGGCGACACGCACTGGCTCGACCTGCGCGGGCCGACCGCGTGCGAGGTGCTCGACCCGGTGCAGGCGCAGGCGCTGCGCGACCGGCTGGGCGCCGACCCGCTGCGCGACGACGCCGACCCGGTCCCGGCCGGCCGGAAGGTGCGCGCCAGCACGAAGCCGGTATTCGCGCTGCTGCTGGACCAGTCGATCGTGGCCGGGTGCGGGCTGATCTACGCGAACGAGGTGCTGTTCCGGGCCGGGCTCGCGCCGACCACGCCGGGGCGGTTGATCGGCGCCGAGCAGTGGGACGAGATCTGGACCGACTTGCGGGCACTCATGAAAGAAGGTGTGGCCCGCGGGCGCATCGACACGGTGCACACTCAGCACACGCCCGAGGCCATGCAGCGGGCGCCGCGCGTCGACCGGCACGGCGGCGAGGTGTACGTCTACCGCCGTCCCGGCCAGCCGTGCCTGGTGTGCGGCACGGCGGTGGCCCGGGGACCCCTGGCCGGCCGCAACCTGTACTGGTGCCCGAAATGCCAGCCGGCCGCCTGAGCCGGGGCCGACCGCCTGAGGCCGGGCGCCTGAGGCCGGCGCCCACGTTGTCGGGCGAGCGCCCGACGCCGGCGCTCGATCCGTCAGCCGTCTCCTTGCGCGTCCTCAGCGGCGCCGCCCGCGCCGGCTGCCCCGACGGCTGCGTCGGGCGGGGTGGCCGGCGAGGCCGGGGCCGAGGGGTCCGGCGTCGCCGGGGTCTCGGTGGGCGTCGGTGAAGCGGTCGGCGGGGTCGTCGCGGCCGGGGCCGGGCCGCCCGGGATGCCGAGGGTGAAGTTCGCCTTCAGCCAGGGCAGCAGCTTCTGGTAGGCCGCGATCGTGTCCGGCTGGTTGAAGTCGTGCGAGAGCACGATCGACCCGGGCCGGACATGCTTCTTGATCTCGGCGACCACCCGGTCGGTGTGCGCGGCGTCGGTCTCGCCGGCCTTGTGGTCCCAGTCGGCCGGGTCGACCTGCCAGTAGAGCGACGTCATCCCCGCCTCCCCGGCCACGCCGACGAGCCGGTCGGTGAAGTTGCCGCCGGGGGCCCGGAAGAACGGGATCTTCGCGTCCGGCACGGCCGCCCGGATCGCGGCGTTGGTCTGCGCGAGGTCGGCCTGGATCTGCTCGGGCTTGTCCTTACCGATAGTGAGGCTGTGACTCCAGGTGTGGTTGCAGAGCGTGTGTCCCGCCGCCACGATCTGTCGCACGATCTCGGGGTGTTTCTCGGCCTGCTTGCCGACCAGGCAGAAGGTCGCCTTCACGTCGTACTGGGCCAGCAACGCCAGGATCCGCGGGGTCTGCGCCGGGTCGGGACCGTCGTCGAAGGTCAGCGCCACCAGGCTCGAGCCGGTGGTGCGCAGCGAGTTGCCCGGCCCGGTGTTCTTGGCGCCGGGGCGGGCGGTGCTGGTCGCCTCGGGGGTGTGCCCGTCGCCGGCCGGCGCGGTGGCGGCCGGGACGACCTTCGACGCGTCGGCGTCGTCGCCCTGCTTGTCGCTGCTGCCGTTCGAGCTGTTGCCCTTGGCCTTCTGCGCCGCGTGGTTACCGGCGCCGCGAGCCGCCGCCGCGGCGTTGACCGCGTCGATGCTGCTGTTGCCGCCGCCGCGGGCGCCGGGGACGGCGATCAGCAGCAGGCCGACCGCGACCAGCGAGGCGAGCAGTAGCTGCTGCCGCGTCTTACCCATGAGCAGCCAGGACTCGATCGGCAGGGTGCCGGGCGCACGGTGGCTGCCGGTGACCGGCGGTCGCACGGGAGCGGCCCGATGCGAAGCCGACCGGTGAGCGGCCGCTCGCCGCGCCTCCGAGCGCGTGAGCCCGCCGCTGAGGGTGTCGGCCGCCGACCGGGTGGAACTGCCGCTGGAAGAGCCGGCCGCCCGCCGCGCCTCCGAACGGGTGAGCCCGCCGCGGGAAGAGCGAGTCGAGGCGCCACCGGAAGAACGAGCCGAAGAGTCAGCCGAGGAATGAGCCGCCGAGTGCGCGGAGGGCCGCTGGTGGCGTGCCGAACGCGGCCCCGGAACCCAGGTGTCGTCCTCGAGAAGCGTGCTCACCCGGAACGGCGCCGCGGAGGTCTCCGCCAGCGACTCGGGGCGCCGATGCCGGCCGCCCGCCTCGGCGACGTCGCCTGACGCCGGGCTCGGGTAACGGAGGGATTGCGGCGACATGCTGCATCTCTACCGTGCGGCATGATCTGACGCGATACCGATTCGGTGATCTCCTCCTTACGAGGAGTAGTAACGGCTGCTGGCGCTCCGTGACCACCGATTCACAAATTCGGCCGGATCCTCCAAACCGTCCCCATCACATAGCATTGTGGACAGCATCGGTCGCTTTGCGCGCCGCGATCAGCACCGGATCCCACACGGGGGCGAACGGCGGGGCATAGCTGAGGTCGAGCGCCGTCATCTCCTCGACCGTCATCCGGTTCCACACCGCCACGGCCAGCGCGTCGATCCGTTTCGCCGCCTCGGTGCGGCCCACGATCTGCGCCCCGAGCAGCGTTCCCGTGCGCTTCTCGGCGATCAGCTTGATCGTCATCAGCTCGGCGCCCGGGTAGTAGCCGGCCCGGCTGGTCGACTCGACGGTGGCGGTCACGAAGGCGAACCCGGCCTTGCGCGCCTCCTTTTCGGTGAGGCCGGTGCGGGCCACCTCGAGGTTGCAGACCTTCGTCACCGCGGTGCCGATCACCCCGGGGAAGGTCGCGTAGCCGCCGCCGATGTTGATGCCCGCGACCCGGCCCTGCTTGTTGGCGTGGGTGCCGAGCGGGATGTGCACGGGATCGCCGGTCAGCAGGTGCCGCGTCTCGACGCAGTCACCGGCCGCCCACACGCCCTCGATCCCCTCGACTCGCATCCGCCGGTCGGTGCGCACGCCGCCGGTGACGCCGACCGGGATCCCCGCCTCTTCGGCGAGCGCGCTGTTCGCCCGTACGCCCAAACCCAGGACCACGATGTCGGCCGCGAGCGCGCCGGTCGGGGTGACCACTTCCCGGACCCGGCCGCCGCTCGTCTCGATGCCCGAGACATGCGCGTTGGTGACGACCTCGATGCCCTCCTCGCCGATCGCCTTGCGCACCAGCGCGCCCACGTCGGGGTCGACGGTCTTGCCCATCGGCTCCGGCGACTTCTCCAGCAGCGTCACGTCGAGCCCGCGTTTCACCATCGCCTCGGCCATCTCGACCCCGATGTAGCCACCGCCGATCACGACGGCCTTGCGGGGCTGCTCGCGGTCGAGCCAGTCGTGGATCGCCGAGCCGTCGTCGAGGGTCTGCACACCGAAGATGCCGGCCGCCGGGGTCCGGGCCCATTCCGGCGTCACTGGGGACGCTCCCGTCGCGTACATGAGGTGGTCGAAGCTCTCGCGCACCTCGCCGCCGCCGAGCAGATCGTGGGCGACCACCTCGCGCCTGTTCAGGTCTATCGCCACCACCTCGTGCCGCAGCCGCACGTCGATCCCGGCCTTGCGGTGCTGCTCGGGCGTGCGCGCGACGAGCGCTTCGCGCTCACCGACAGACCCGCCGATCCAGTACGGGATGCCGCAGGCCGAATACGACGTGAAGTGCCCACGCTCGAACGCCACGATCTCGAGCCGATCCGGTCCGAGCCTCTTACGCGCCTGCGAGGCGGCCGACATGCCGGCCGCGTCCCCGCCGATCACTACCAGCTTCACAAGCCCAGATTAGTCACGCGGGACGTCGCCCCGGGTGGCCTTCGCGAGCCAGTCGACCACGTCGGCGACCGAGCCGCGCTGGGACAGGATGGCGCGCTGGCGTGCGGCGCCCGTGCCGTGCGAGCGCAGGCGTCCCATCAGGACGGTGGCGGTCTCCAGGTCGCCGTGGCGCTCCAGCTCCGGGCGTACGTGATCGAAGAGCTGCCGCATCAGCCGCCACGCGGGCCGCGGCTCGCGGGTGGCCAGGTCGACCGCCACGCCCTCCAGCCCGTCGTGGGCGGCCCGCCAGTGCGCCGCCATCAGCAGCGGGTGTGGGACCCGCGGCGCCGGGATGCCCTCGCGCACGTCCCGCAGCAGGGTCGCGACCAGCGCGCGGGCCAGGGCGGCCAGCAGCATCGCGTCGTCGAGCGTGGGGGTGACGTCGCCCATCCGGATCTCGACGGTCGGGTAGTTCGCCGACAGCCGGGCATACCAGTAGAGCATCCCCTCGTCGAGCATCGCCCCGGTCTGCTCGAGGTCGGCGACCAGCGTCTCGTACTCGTCGGCCGACTCCAGGTAGGGCGTCGGCCCGACACTGGGCCAGCGCTCCCACATCATCGAGCGCCAGCTCGCATAGCCGGTGTCGCGGCCGCCGAACAGCGGCGAGTTGGTGGTCGCGGCGTGCAGGACCGGAAGCCAGGGCCGCAGGTGGTTCAGCACGGCGACGCCGGTTTCGGCATCGGGGATGCTGACGTGTACGTGTGTGCCGCACATCCCCTGCCCGGGGGAGAGGTCGCCGTAGTGCTCGCGCATGCGGTGATAGCGCGGATCGTCGACGATCCGGGTCACCGGCCCGGCGCCCGGCCCGGCGCCCACGGCCAGCAGCCGCGCGCCGGCCCGCTCGGCCGCGGCGGCCAGTTCGCGGCGCAGCCGGCCCATCGCCTCGTAGAGTCCGCCGAGCTCGAGCTGCGGCGGGCTGGCCACCTCGATCTGGCTGCGCAGGTACTCGCGCTGCACCGAGCCCCGCAGCTCCTCGGGCACCAGAGCGACGACTTCGTCGACCGCCTCCACGCCGCGCGTCTCAGCCGCGTCGACCAGGATGTACTCCTCCTCGATCCCGAGCGTGAGGAGATCCTGTGACTCGGCCTCCTCGGCCATCTCTTCGGAGATCGTGGTCCCACTGGAAGCCGCGTCCATGCGTCCGGATTACCCGTTTGGCGGACGGCGCTAACGTTGACCCATGCTGCTTGAGGGTTTCTGGGCGCTCGCCGCCCTCCTCGACCCGACCCGCGCTGGTGCGCCGGGGCAGCTCGTGCTCGGCTTGGCCCTCGTCGCCGCGGCCGTTCTCCTGATCGCCGCGGCCACCGCTCTGCCGCTGCCCTCCCTGCTCGCCGCGCCCGCGGTGCGCGCGTTCGCCCGCCGGGCCCGCGTCGCCACCCGCTCCCGCCTGGCCGACCCCGATGCGGCCGGCCGCCCCCGCTCCCGAGCACCGGCGCTCGCCCCCGCGGCGGTCTGACGCGGCGTCGGCCGGGGTTCTGGGGTAGCCGCAACCACTCACGCACGTCGCCCGGGTGGGTCGAGCGTTCTTGGCGCGCCAGCGCCTGCTCGGCCCGGCCGGGTCCCGGCGGGAGCGACGGTCTGTACCCACCACCCACGCACGACCTGGTGAATTGCGTCAAGAACCGCCTCGCGTCCTTTTCCCACGGATCGCAAGGGGTGCTTCGCCATGTCCATCTTCGAAATTCCCGGCGCCATTGTCGGGGTCGCTCACGCTGCCATCGAATCGCTCGCCGACCTCTTCAGCCCGCTCGCCGGAACGGCCGCGGCGGCGCTGGCCATCGTCGTCTTCACCGTGCTCATCCGGCTGTTGATCAGTCCGCTCACCTATCAGCAGATTCGCGCTCAGCGCCGCCAGGCCGCGCTCGCGCCCGAAATCGCCAAACTGCGCGAGAAACACGGCAAGGATCAGATGGTCCTGGCCACCAAGACGCTGGAACTGCAACGCGCCAACGGGATCAGCCCGTTCGCGGCCTTTCTGCCGGCGCTGGCTCAGGCGCCGTTCTTCATGGTGATGTATCACGTCGCGCTGCGGGCGCCGGAAGGTGCGCTGATGGGGGTGCCGCTGACCGCGCATCTGGCCGCCGGCCTGCCGGTCTTCGCCGTGCTGCTGGTGCTGGCCGGCGCCCTGGCCTGGTGGTCGTCGCGCCGGATGAGCGTCTCGATGCAGCCGGTCATGCCGGCCGCGCCCGGGACGCCGTCGCTCGGCTTCCTGCGCTACCTGCCCTATCTCTCCGTTCTGGCGGTGGCGTGGATGCCGCTCGCGGGCGGCATCTATCTCGTCACCTCGACCGCCTGGACGGCGCTGGAGCAGGCTTTCCTGCGCCGGCCGGTAACAACGGGCAATCGTTGACCGCCAATATTGACACGCTTCCGTAACGGGCCTGCAATGAGGCGTGAGAGCGCTCTCACGCCTCCTCACCCCCCTACGGAAAGGCGTTCCTCCGATGGCATCTCGTCCGAGAAGACGGCTTCGAACCCTCCTCGCGGTATCGACCGCGGCCATTGCGGTCGCGGCCACCGCGGTCTTCACGATGGACGCGAACGCGGCCGTCCCGTCGGCCCCGGCCGGCATGACGACCGTGTTCAGCGACGACTTCACCGGCGCGGCCGGCACCGGCCTCAACCGCAGCAACTGGCTCTACGACATCGGCACCGGTTATCCGGGCGGGGCGGCCAACTGGGGCACCGGCGAGGTCGAGACGATGACCGACTCGACGGCCAACGTGTACCAGGACGGCGGCGGCAACCTGGTGATCAAGCCGATCCGCAGTTCGTCCGGGCAGTGGACGAGTGGCCGGGTCGAGACGCAGCGCACCGACTTCGCGGCGCCGGCCGGCGGCAAGGTGCGCATCGAGGCGCGCCTGCAGCAGCCCAACGTGAGCGGCGCGGCGGCGGCCGGCTACTGGCCCGCCTTCTGGGCGCTCGGCGCGGCGGCCCGCCCGGTCGGCGCGACGAACTGGCCGAGCATCGGCGAGTGGGACATCATGGAGGACATCAACGGCCGGTCCTCGGTCTTCGGGGCGCTGCACTGCGGCTCCAACCCGGGCGGCCCGTGCAACGAGACGACCGGCCTCGGCAGCGGCGAGCGGACCTGCTCCGGCTGCCAGACCGGCTTCCACACGTACGCGATCGAGTACGACCGCAGCACCTCGCCCGAGCAACTGCGGTGGTATCTGGACGGCAACAACTACTTCACGCTGAACTCGAACGTGGTCGACGCGACCACCTGGAACAACGCGACCCACCACGGCATGTTCGTGATCCTCAACGTGGCGATCGGCGGCGGCTTCCCGGCCGCGTTCGGCGGCGGCCCCACCTCGGCGACCCAGTCTGGCGTGCCGATGCTGGTCGACTACGTGGCGGTCTACCAGTCGTCGGGCGGCACCACCACGACGCCGCCCACCACCACGCCGACGACCCCGCCGACCACCCCGCCGACCGGCGGCACCCGCGACGCGTTCTCGCGGATCGAGGCGGAGTCGGCCAACTCGCAGTCCGGCACCCAGACCGAGACGTGCTCCGAGGGCGGCCAGGACGTCGGCTACATCGCCAACGGTGACTGGCTGCAGTTCAACAACGTCAACTTCGGTACGGGCGGCGTGCGCGACTTCGTGGCGCGGGTGGCCTCGGGAGCCGGCGGCGGAGTGAGCGGCCTGATCGAGGTGCGGGTCGACAGCCGGAGCAACGCGCCGATCGGCAGCTTCGCGCTCGCGAACACCGGCGGCTGGCAGACCTGGACGTCGATCCCGGGCAATGTGTCGAACGTGTCCGGCACGCACACGGTGTACCTGACCTTCAGCAGCGGCCAGCCCGCCGACTTCGTGAACGTCAACTGGATCCAGTTCCGGCGGTAATAAGTTTTATCGATGCCCCGAAGGCCTGACCTGCGCCTTCGGGGCATCGCATCATCCGAAAGATTTAAGGATGTTTAAGTTCCGCCCCTCTGGACTTTTATTGTTAACAGTCCTAAAGATTGATGCATCTCAACGTGATGCATGGAGGGACGGCGATGCGGCGCACCAGATCCGTGATCCTCGCGACCGTGACGGCGCTCGTCGCCGGCGGCGCGGCGGTGTATTTCGGCGGCAACGCGAGCGCGGCGGCGGCGTGCGCCCCGGGCTGGAGTGCGAGCGCCGTCTACGTGGGTGGCAACTCGGCCTCGCAGAACGGCCACAACTACACCGCGAAGTGGTGGACCCAGAACGAGTCGCCGGCCACCCACTCCGGTCAGTGGGACGTCTGGGCTGACAACGGCGCATGCGGCGGCACCACGCCGACCACACCGCCGACCACGCAGCCGACGACCCCGCCGACCACTCAGCCGACGACCCCGCCGACCACGGTGCCGCCCTCCAACGGGACGCTGCCCAAGCACTTCCTGACCGGCTACTGGCAGAACTTCTACAACGGCGCCGCGGCCCTCAAGCTGGCGGCGGTCCCGAACAACTACGACCTGATCGCGGTCGCCTTCGCCGACGCGACCTCGACGCCCGGCGCGGTGAGCTTCACCCTCGACTCCGGCCTCGCGGCCCAGGTCGGCGGCTACACCGATGCCCAGTTCAAGGCCGACATCGCCACCCTGCACTCGCGCGGCAAGAAGGTCATCATCTCGGTCGGCGGCGAGAAGGGCACGGTCAGCGTCGCGAACGCCACGGCGGCCACCAACTTCGCCAGCACCGTCTACTCGCTGATGACGACGTACGGCTTCGACGGCGTCGACATCGACCTCGAGAACGGCCTGAACGCGACCTACATGGCGCAGGCGCTGCGCAGCCTCCGCACCAAGGCCGGCGCCAACCTGATCATCACGATGGCCCCGCAGACCATCGACATGCAGAGCACCGGCTCCTCGTACTTCGCGCTGGCGCTGTCCATCAAGGACATCCTCACCGTCGTGCACACCCAGTACTACAACTCCGGCTCGATGCTCGGCTGCGACCAGATGCAGGCGTACTCGCAGGGCACGGTGAACTTCCTGACCGCGCTGGCCTGCATCCAGACCCAGAACGGCCTGCGGCCCGACCAGGTCGCGCTCGGCCTGCCGGCCAGCGGCAGCGCGGCCGGCGGCGGCTACCAGGCGCCGGCGAACGTCAACGCCGCGCTCGACTGCCTGGCCCGCGGCACCAACTGCGGGTCCTTCAAGCCCCCGGCGACGTACCCGGGCATCCGCGGCGCGATGACCTGGTCCATCAACTGGGACGTCACCAACGGCAACTCCTTCGGCAACACCGTCAAGCCCCACCTCGCCACGCTCCCCTAAATCCCCAGGAGTCCCCGTGAAACTCGGCAGGAAACTGCTCATCGTCGGCGCCGTGGCGGCCGCCGGCCTGGGCACCGCGATCATCCCCATGACCAGCTCGAACGCGGCGGTCGCCTGTGTGGCCGCCTGGTCCTCGAGCGCCGTCTACGTCGGTGGCAACCAGGCCTCCCAGAACGGCCACAACTACACCGCGAAATGGTGGACCCAGAACGAGTCCCCGGCCACCCACTCCGGCCAGTGGGACGTGTGGGCCGACAACGGCGCCTGCGGCGGCGGCACCACCCCGACCACGCCGCCCACCACCGGCCCGACCACGAACCCGCCGACCTCCGGCACCAAGATGGCGTCGTCGCCGTACGTCTACCCGGGCTGGGGCAACCCGCCGGCGCCGTCGACGGTGATGAACGCGACCGGCATCAAGGCCTTCACGATGGCGTTCGTGCTCGCCAGTAACGGCTGCAACCCGGCGTGGGACGGCGAGAGCGGCCTGACCGGCGGCGTGCACGCCAGCTACATCCAGCAGATCAAGGCGGCCGGTGGCGACATCGTCCCGTCGGTCGGCGGCTACAGCGGCAACAAGCTGGGCCCGAACTGCTCGACCACGGCCGCGCTGGCCGGGGCGTACCAGAAGATCATTGACGCTTTTGGTCTCAAGGCCATCGACATCGACATCGAGAACACCGATGAGTTCGAGAACACGGCCGTGCAGGACCGGGTGCTCGGCGCGCTGAAGATCATCAAGCAGAACAACCCGTCGGTGAAGACGATCCTGACCTTCGGCACCGCGACCACCGGCCCGACCTACTACGGCACCCGGCTGGTGCAGCAGGCCAAGGCGCTGGGCGCGAACATCGACATCTTCACCCAGATGCCGTTCGACTTCGGCGGCGGCAACGACATGTACGGCAACACGGTGAACGCGTCCGAGGCGCTCAAGAACCTGCTCAAGACCACGTTCGGCTACACCGACGCGCAGGCGTACTCGCACATGGGCATCTCCGGCATGAACGGTCTCTCCGACCAGCAGGAGCTGACCTCGACCGACACCTGGACCCGGATCCGCGACTACGCCAAGAGCAAGGGCCTCTCGCGGTTCACCTTCTGGGCGGTCAACCGGGACCGCGGCTGCGCCGGCGGCGGCGTGGTCTCCAACTGCTCCGGCATCGCGCAGGCCGACTGGGCCTTCACGAAGATCAGCGCCGGCTTCTAGTAGAGCCTTCTTCCCCAACGGGAGACGCGCGGTTGCCTCGGCGGCCGCGCGTCTTCTTTATCACCCACCACGCGACAGCCACGACGAAGAACGCTCCCACCGCGTAGTCGAACCAGTGGCTGTACTTCTCGACGTCGCGCCAGCGCTCGCCGAGCAGGTAGCCGCCCATCACGAACAACGCGTTCCAGACGCCGCTGCCGATCGTCGTGAAGGCCACGAATTGGCCGAGCGGCATGCGATTGGCTCCGGCCGGGATCGAGATCAGAGATCGTACGACCGGAGCACAGCGCCCGAAGAGCACGGCGCTTTTCTCGTGCTTCTCGAACCACCGGTCGGCCTTGTCCAGGTCGGTCGCGTCGACCAGCGGGATCCGGTCGAGCCAGCGCCGCAGCCGCTCCTCGCCCAGCGCGTAGCCGAGCCAGTACAGCGCCAGCGCGCCGACGACGGACCCGGCCGTGGCCGCGATCAGCACCAGCACCAGCCCCACCTGGCCCTGGGCGGCCAGGTAGCCGGCCAGCGACAGGACGATCTCGCTGGGGATCGGGGGAACCAGATTTTCCAGCGCGACGAGCAGACCCACGCCCACCTCGCCCAGCGCCTCGATGACGGACGCCACCCATCCGGCCAGTCCCTGCAGCTCGCCCATCGTCAACACTTACCCGGAAGAATCGCGGTTTCACGTGCCGCCGTCGGTGGCAATTACCTGAGACATGAGTGACCGGTGGTACAAGAAAGCCGTCGTCTACTGCCTCGACATCGATACCTTCGCCGACAGCAACGGCGACGGGGTCGGCGACATCCGTGGCCTCATCGGCCGGCTGGACTACCTGGCCCGGCTCGGGGTCACCTGCCTGTGGCTGAACCCGATCCACCCCTCGCCGGACCGGGACGACGGCTACGACGTGGCCGACTTCTACAACGTCGATCCCCGCTTCGGGAACCTGGGCGACTTCGCCGAGCTGTTGCACCAGGCGGGCAACCTCGGGATCAAGGTGATCATCGACCTGGTCGTGAACCACACCTCGGACCAGCACCCGTGGTTCCAGTCGGCTCGTTCGTCGCCTGATTCGCCGTACCGGGACTGGTATGTCTGGAGCGAAAGCGCGCCGGACGACCGTCACCAAGGCATGGTCTTCCCCGGCGAACAGGGTGAGACCTGGAGCTACGACCGCACCGCGAAATCCTGGTACTACCACCGGTTCTACAAGTTCCAGCCGGACCTCAACATCAAGAACCCCGAGGTCCGGGAGGAGATCAAGAAGATCTGCGCCTTCTGGATCGAGCTGGGCGTCGCCGGGTTCCGGATGGACGCGGTGCCGTTCATCATCGAGGAGACCGAGCCGGGCAATCCGGACTCACCCAAGGATCTGGATTTCCTCACCGAGCTGCGGCAGTACCTGCAGTGGCGGCGCGGCGACGTGGTGCTGCTGGCCGAGGCCAACGTCGAGCCCGACCAGTTGGTGAAGTTCTTCGGAGACTCCGGCGGCTCGAACAACCGGATCCACATGCTGTTCGACTTCATGCTCAACGGCCAGCTGATCCTTGCGCTGGCCCGGCAGGATCCGGAGCCGGTGATCCAGGCGCTGCGTGAGACGCCGAAGCTGCCGGCGGGCGGCCAGTGGGCCACGTTCCTGCGCAACCACGACGAGATCGACCTCTCCCGGCTCACCGCCGACCAGCGCGACCAGGTCTTCGCCGAGTTCGGCCCGGATCCGGAGATGCAGCTGTACGGGCGCGGCATCCGTCGCCGGCTCGCGCCGATGCTGGGCGGCAACCGGCGGCGGCTGGAGCTCGCCTACTCGCTGCAGTTCACACTGCGCGGCACCCCGGTGTTGCGCTACGGCGAGGAGATCGGCATGGGCGACGATCTTGCGCTCGAGGGCCGCGATGCCATCCGTACGCCGATGCAGTGGTCCGACCTTCCGTACGGCGGCTTCACGTCGGGAGACCCGGTGCGCCCGGTGATCTCCGAGGGGGAGTTCGGCTACGACAAGGTCAACGTCACCCTGCAGCGGCACGACCCGACCTCGCTGCTGTCCTGGTTCGAGCGCATGATCCGCACGCTGCGCGAGGCTCCCGAGATCGGCGCCGGCTCGTGCACCCACGTCGATGTCCCGGCGCCCGAGGGCGTGCTCGTCCATCGCGCCGACGACCACACCGGTACTATGCTGTTTTTGCACAACCTGTGCACAAAGGATGCGGTCGTCGATCTCAGCTCCGTCTATCCCGACGCCGAGTTCCCGAACGACGTGCTTGCCGACCGGGAGTACCCCGACCTGGGCAAATTCGCCGAGGTCCCGGTCGCCGGCCATGGCTATCGGTGGATCCGGCTGCGGCGTTGCTCGTGAGCCGGGTTACAGTCGGCCGTCGGTGTTGAGATCAACCGGAGGTCTTCGATGTCGCAGTCCGTTCCCACCCGCGTCGCCATCGTCACCGGTGCCGCCCGCGGCATCGGGGAAGCCACCGCCCGCAAGCTCGCCGCGGACGGCATGGCCGTCGCCGTGGTCGACCTCGACGAGGGAGCGTGCGCCAGCACCGTCACCGCGATCCACGACGCCGGCGGCACCGCGCTGGCCGTCGGCGCCGACGTCTCCGACCCGGCCCAGGTCACGGCGGCCACCGAGCGGATCGTCGCCGAGCTGGGCGCGCCCACCGTCCTGGTCAACAACGCCGGCGTGCTGCGCGACAACCTGCTGTTCAAGATGACCGACGACGACTGGGAGACCGTGATGGCGGTCCACCTGCGCGGCTCGTTCCTGTTCAGCCGGGCCGTGCAGAAGCACATGGTCGACGCGGGCTGGGGCCGGATCGTCAGCCTCTCCAGCACCTCGGCGCTCGGCAACCGCGGCCAGGCCAACTACGCGGCGGCCAAGGCGGGCCTGCAGGGCTTCACCAAGACCCTCGCGATCGAGCTCGGCCGCTTCGGCATCACCGCCAACGCGGTCGCCCCCGGATTCATCGTCACCGACATGACCGCCGCCACCGCCGCCCGAGTCGGTATGGAATTTGCCGATTTCGAGAAGGCCGCGGTGAGTCAGATTCCCGTCGGGCGCGCGGGACGTCCCGAAGACGTCGCGAACACCGTATCCTTCCTCGTCAGCGAGGGTGCGGGCTTCGTGTCCGGCCAGGTCATCTATGTGGCGGGCGGCCCTCGCGACTAGGGTTGACCTTGTCGAGAGGCGCTACAAAGAAATGATGAACAGACGCATGAGCTCGCGTAGCGTCTCGCTCACCGGCACCTTCCTGTTGCTGGCCGCCGGTGGCGCGGCGGCCTGCGACAGCGGCAATCAATATCAGGACGAGGGCTTCTACTGCGCCGACGCCAACGGCGTCATCGTCGACGAGGACTTCTGCGACGACGACCGCCACTACTCGTCGGGTATCATCCCCTACTACATCTGGCACTCCTCGGGGTACGGCCGGGGCTACGCGGTCGGCAGCAAACTTCCGGCCGGGGGCAGCAAGTTCGCGTACAACGACGCGAAGTCGCGCTCCTCCTTCGGCCTGCCCACCACCGGCAAGATCGGCAACGGCACGGTCAAGACCAGCGTGGTCGGCAAGGGCGGCGGCGGCTCTTCATCGGGCAAATCCGGCAAATCCGGGGGAAGCTGATCCCGTGCGCCGAGTTCCGTACGGTCCGGTCCGCGACGGGTGGAAGCTCACCAACTTCAGTCTCGGGCTGACCTACAACGACACCGAGCTGCCCGACGGGACGATGATCTCGTACTGGCAGGAGGGTCCGTACTACGACTTCACGGCGGCCGAGATCGAGGAGCTCGAGGCGGCCACCGCGACGCTGCACGCGATGTGCCTCGAGGCCGGCGACTGGATGGTCAGGAACTGCCCGAGGCACACCGTCGAGGGCCGCAAGCAGGGCTACTTCGGGTCGATCTGCAACCCGCAGTCCTGCTTCCTAGCCAAGATCGGCATCCCCGAGTTCGCGCACGAGCAGATCATCCGCACCTGGTTCGACGGCGACGCCGAGACCTGGACGCACTACGACAAAGACCCCGACATGCGGCTGCCGATGCAGACGCCGGACTACTCGCCGAGCGTCTACGGCCGCTTCGACCTGTGGTACAACGGCGCCGGCACCACGCCCAAGCTGCTCGAGTTCAACGCGCAGACGCCCACGGCGCTGGTGGAGAGCGCGGTCATCCAGTGGCACTGGGTCGACCAGACCGGCGTGACCCAGCACCCGTGGCGCCAGTGGAACTCGATCCACGACCGCCTGGTCGGCTGGGAGGCCGCCGACGGCGAGCCCGCCAACCCCGGCGCCTGGCGGCGCAACATCGACAAGCTGCGCGAGGCCCGCACCTGGCTCCCGTCCAAACCAAAGATCTTTTTCGCGTACGAGACGAGCGAGCGCTCCGGCGAGGACCGGATGAACGTGGCCTACCTGATGTCCACCGCCGAGGAGGCGGGGTACCCGGTAGAGCTGATCGCGATGAGCCAGATCGGCTGGGACGTGGCCGGCGACCGCGTCGTCTTCGTGCCTTCACCGGGCGAGGAGCACAAGGCCGAGCCGATCGACATCATCTTCATGCTCTACCCCTGGGAGTGGTTCTGGCACGAGGAGGGCGGCAAGGCCTTCTTCCGCAACATGGCCGACCCTTCCAAGCACGGAACGGTCTGGATGGAGCCGCCCTACAAGGCCGCCTTGCTGGGCAACAAGGCCCTGCTGCCGGTCCTGTGGAAGCTCTTCGGCGACGACCCCGAGCGCTCCCGCTACCTCCTGCCGGCCCACTTCGCCGGCTCCTCCGGCGCCGCGTCGATGAAAAGCTACGCGAAGAAGCCGGTCTGGGGCCGGGAGGGCGGTTCGGTCACGCTGGTGCGAGACGGCGAGACCATCACCGACAACCCCACGGAGTACGGGTCGGACGGGCTCTTCATCGTGCAGGAGCTGTGCGAGCTGCCGTCCTTCGACGGCCTCGAGGGAACCGTGCATCCGGTCCTGGGCGCCTGGCTCATCGACGGCGAGCCGGCCGGCATGGGCATCCGCGAGGGCGTGGGAGTCGACGGGCTGGTCACCAAGGACCGCTGCAACTTCGTCCCCCACGCGGTCGAGTCCAACGCCTGACCGTCTTCCCCCTGTGGACAGACCCCCCAATTTTGTCGTACCCACCTGCTCTACTCGGCCCCACCCAGTGCCGGGGCGGGGGAGGTTCGTGGGCCGCCGCGGAGATCAACAAGCTTGTCGGCGCGTTGCCCTTGCCGGTCGCTGACCTGGGGTTTTCCGTCCCGGGGCTTGCTTGGCCGCGGTGAGTGCGGCCGGTCGTGCCGGCGGCGTTGGGGTGATGTCTGTTATACCGGTTACGTCAGGATTTCGAGAGGTGGAGGCGCTGCGGTCGGCGAGATCTTGAGGAAATGCGGTTCGGCGCGCGCAGGAACTCATCAACCTTCGTCGAGCAGCACGAGCCATGACCTGAAGAATGCGGATATTTCCGGCGCGGCGGCGAACTGTGTCGCGCGGGCGAACCGCACGCCTAGCGACCGCGGCGGGCCGCACGCCTAGCGACCGCGGCGGGCCGCACGCCTAGCGACCGCGGCGGGCCGCACGCCTAGCGACCGCGGCGGACCGCGCGCCTTGTGACCGGGGCGGCGGGCTGGCATACGGTCCCGCAGGCTGGCGGCGGCCGCCGCATTTGGTGGCGGCCACCCGCAGTGTGGGCCTCCGGCGACGGAACTGCCGGCGCGCCTGCTGCGGGTCGCCGCGGCGCAGCGCTTCGCCCCGGTGCGGGACCGGGGCGAAGCCTCCCCCTAGTGGGTGGCGCGGCGGCGGGCTCGGATGGCGAGCACCAAACCGACGATGGAGATCAGGGCGGCGATGGTCTCGGCCACGGCGGAGAAGGGCTTGCCGGGCTGGTGCCAAGTGTTCTCGTACAGGTTGGGGATCGGGCCGAGCTGGCCCACGTTCACGTATGTGTACAGGGTCACCGCCACGGCCGCGCTGCCGGAGACCAGCAGCGAGATGATCCAGGTGATCACGCCGGGCCAGATGAGGACCGCGAGCGCCACGACGATGGCGACGATGCCCTGGATTCGGAAGAGCGTTCCCTCGCTCATGACGGAGGAGCGGAACTGGTCGTACTGCGCGGCGTCGTGCAGGTGGACGTAGGCGTCCACGCCGAGCAGCACCGCCGTCACCACCGCGAGCACACGCTGCACCATGGTGGTTTCGCGCAGGGCCACTCGGGAGCCCGCGTGCATCACATGATCGGTCATCGGTCCGGTTCCTTTCGGAGCAGTTCTCAGCTCGATGCTCATCCGAAAGGGCCCGGCCGGCATTGATGCCAACGGGAGAAACGCTTTACCGGCCAGCAGGTATGGGACGGTGGCGCCACAGCCACCACAGGCCGATGAAGGGCAGGAGCAGCGGGACGTAGCCGTAGCCGCTGCCGTAGTGGGACCAGACGGTGTCGTCGGGGAAGGCGACCGCGTCGGTGATGCTCAGGGTGCCGACCACCAGGACGCCGACCAGCTCGATGGTGCAGCTGACCAGCGCGATGCGGCGGCCGCGCTCGCCGCCGATGGCCAGGCCGACCGTGGCGACCAGGTAGACCAGGCCGGCGAAGGCCGACAACAGGTACGCCAGCGGGGCCTCGTCGAAGTGGGTGAAGACCTGCACCAGGCCGCGGGCGCTGGCGGAGAGGGCGCCCAGCGCGTAGATGAACAGCAGCACACGGCCGAAGCCGGTGTTCAGCGCGGAGTCGGCGGGACGGGTGCGCGCGGGGGTCGGGGAATCAGGCAACGGTCACCGACGCAATCTGCTGCAGGCGCAGCACGAGGACCGGCAGCACCAGGCAGGCGACGCCGAGGATCAGGTTGCCCCAGCGGGTCGGCTCCATCTTGGCGAGGTAGAGCGCGACGGGGGCGAACGCGATCGTGGTGATCAGGTAGCCGGCGAAGGTGGCCGTCTCCGAGGGGCGGGAGCCGTCGAAGAGGCCGATGACCGCGACGATGACGAGCACGGCGACCAGCACGCTCAGCACGGCGGTGGCGATGAGCTCGGCGCGGCCGGGGGCGCGGTTGAGCGCGGCGCGCAGCAGGAACCACGCGGCCAGGACGAGGGCGACGACGATCGTCGCGACCGACAGGGGACCGTTCACCCGGCACAGCGTACTGATCGCCTTGTGCCTGATAGCTTGCGGACCATGCGCTTCGGATTGTTCGGCACGGGACCATGGGCTCATCTGGCGCACGCGCCGGCACTGACCGACCACAAGGACGTCGAGTTCGTGGGGGTCTGGGGGCGCGATCCGGAGAAGGCGGCCGCTCTCGCGACCGAGCACGGCGCGAAGCCGTACGGGAAGATCGAGGACCTCATCGGGGACGTCGATGCCGTCGCGATCGCCCTCCCGCCGGACGTGCAGGCGCCGATCGCCCTGCGGGCGGCGCGGGCCGGCCGGCATCTGCTGCTCGACAAGCCGGTCGCGTTCGAGCCCGCGGTGGCCGAGGAGATCGCCGCGGCGGTCGAGGAGCGCGGGCTGGCGTCGGTGGTCTTCTTCACCCGCCGGCTGGTGCCGGTGACCGGCGAGTTCCTCGCCGAGACCGTCGAGCTCGGCGGCTGGCGGGAGGCACGTGTCGAGCATCTCGGCTCGATCTTCACGACCGGCAGCCCGTTCGGCGAGTCACCGTGGCGCAAGGAGAAGGGCGGCCTCTGGGACGTCGGCCCGCACGCGCTCGCGCTGGTGCTGCCGGTGCTCGGCCCCGTCACCGAGGTGACCGCGATGGCCGGGCCGCACGACATGGTCCACGCGCTGCTGCGTCACGCGAGCGGCGCGATCACCACGCTCACCCTGAGCGTGGACGGCGCTTCCGGATCCGTACGGCAGGAGGCGATGTTCTTCGGTGAGGCGGAGCCTCGGCGGGTTCCGGAGGCGCAGTGGCGGGCCGATCAGGCCCTCGGGCGGGCCATCGACCAGCTGATCGCGGCCGCGTCGGGCGGGCCGGGATCCGACGTCGACGTGCGGTTCGGCGCGGCGGTGACCACCGTCCTGGCGGCCTGCCAGGAGGCGATCACCACCGGCCGCGTCGTCGCTATCGGCAGCGGTAGATGACCGGAGCGAAGGGCTTGCTCGTGTCCGCGATCGGGCTGATCGCGGTGCCGCCGATCACGTGCGCGTCGTCGCTGACCGCGTTGATGCTCACCGAGCCCAGCCCGGCCTTGCCGAGCTCGGCGTCGGTCGGCAGCTTGAGCACCGCGCGGCCCACGTAGACGGTGGGTTCGTCCTGGGCGATGGACATGATTCCGGTACGCCCGCCCGGGTCGAGCTGCGCATGGAAGTTGTCCCTCGTCACCAGCTGCCACGTGTCGCTCATCGGCTCGTACCGGTAGGTGCCGCCCGGGCTCGCGTTGACCACGGTGCCGTACACCCAGCCGAAAGCGAACCCGTTCGGCATGAAGAACGCCGGCATGGGGGCCCGCGACGCCGACTTCCCGCTCGAGCCGGCGGGCGGAGTGATCGGGCGGCCGCTGCCGTCGGGGAACCAGAGGTACCCGCCGTAGCCGAGCTCGCCCACGATCGTGCCGTCCTGGCTGATGCCCCAGATCCGCATGGAGTCCTGGCCGGCCGGCGCGGGCAGTATCTCGGGCTCGGCGTCGATCGACCGCCAGCGGACGGCGACCGCCCGGTTGCCGACCTTGATCGTGCCGGCGATGACCCCGTCGTCGTTGATGCCGACCGCTTCGGCGCCGTTCCCGCCTTTGAGCGAGACAAGCTTTCCGTCCGCGTACGCGTACGCGGGGTCCCGCGCCGAGTTGGCCGCTCCCACCGCGACGCCGGACGCGTTGACGTCGACCAACGCGAACTCGCGTGCCGTCTTCGAAGGCGCCGCGATCTCGTCGACCAGCTTGCCGTCGTGCCAGACGAGGACCCCGTTGGCTTTGTCGGGCCCCGGGTCCGAGGTGCCGACGTGCCAATGACCGGTGTGGTCGCCGGCCATCATCTCGCCGCTGCGGTGGCCGCCCAGGTCGAGCCGGGAGACCGTGCAGGCGGCCGGCACCGGCGGGTCGGGGGGCAGCACCACCGGCGGCTTGCCCTTGTCCTGCGCCGGGGCCAGCAGCAGGCCGCCGGTGAGCAGGGCCGCGCCGGCCGCGGCGAAGAAACCGCCGCCGAGCCACCAGCGGCGCCGGCGCATCCGTCCGCCCTTGATCATGGCGCGGCCCACGTCGATCGCGGGCGGGCCCGAGGGCTCGAACCGGAGCGGCTCCAGCAGGAGCGCGCCGTACTCGTCGTTCATGGCCGCCTCCCTGCCGTCCTGGTTGTCGTTCATCGCGCACCTCCTTGGCGGGGTGCGGGAACCCGCTCGCCGAGGATCTTGCGCAGCGCGGTCAGGCCGTGCGAGGTCTGGCTCTTGACCGTGCCCTCGGAGCAGCCGAGGATCTCGGCCACCTCGGACACCGCGAGGTCGCAGAGGAAGCGCAGCACCAGGACGGCCTGCTGGCGTGGGGGCACTTTGGCGAGGGCGGCGCGCAGGACCGTGCGGTCCTCGGCGGCGCCGGCGACGGGCGCCGCGCGGTCGGGTGGCGAGCCGAGCAACACTCGCCACCAGCCGCGGCGTTTCTCGTCCAGGAAGGCGCGCACCATCATGGTGTGCACGTACGCGTCGACGTTCTCCACCGCCGAGATGCGCGGCCACCGCGCGTACAGCTTGGTGATCGTTTCTTGCACGAGGTCGTCGGCCTGATGCTCGTCGCCGCTCAGCAGGAAAGCCATCCGCCGCAGCGCCGGTATCCGGCCGTTCACGTACGCGAGGTACGCCTCATCGGTTCCGCTCTCCATCCCCCGCCTCCGTCAGTGGTCTTCCCAGTAGACGGCGTCCGGGCGGAACGGGTTGTAGACGAATTTCTACGGAACGATCCGCTCGATGGTCGCGGCGCCGTCGCGCTCGATCTCCTTGCGGGCACGCTCGATGTTTTCCGGGGTCGGGTCGCGGCCCTCGGCGACGGCCACGTCCTCGGGGTCCCACTGCTGGTCGGCCCCGGTACGCCAAGTGGGCTCCTCGCCCGGCTGCAGGAACTCGGGGTTGTCCCGGTCGGCGCCGCCCCCGGTGATGAAGGCGTCCACGGCCACGTCGTCCTCGATCGCGTCCGCCACCTCCTCGGTCTCCTCGAGCGGGGGGCGAATCTCGTCGGTCATCTCATCCTCCACGGTAGGCCTCATACATCTCATACCCCGTCGTGTCCGCCGTGACCATGGGACGGAATCGGACGATCAAGTAGTCGCCGGGTCAAACTGAGCGCTAACTGGACAGGACTCGCGCGTTACGGATGGACGCTTAGTAGTGGGACGAATACATTTTCGCTGGCACGTTTGAGGACGGTCCGGCGGGGTACCCGCCCCGGCCGCGGTCGCCCGGGTCGTGTTGGTGAGGGGGAGACGCGTGACGAGCCTGTCCGACGCGGAACGGGACGCATGTGACGTGATGCAGGCGCTGGCCGGGCTGGCCGCGCTGCTGCGCCGGCCGGCCGGCGAGGTGCCCGGCCTGGATCCGTGCGATCCGGCGGCCGAGGAGGCGCGCCGGCTGCTGATGGCCATCGCCGAGGACGCGGGTCTCGCGTCCTCCCGGGTGCTGGCCTATCTGCGCGAGCAGCGCGGCGCCGGGGACGGCGAGCTGGTCGCGGTGCCGCGCCGGCTCGGGCCGTGGCGCGAGTGGGCGCCGCCGCGGGGTCACCTGTTCGGGGTGACGCCCAGCGCGCCGCGGGCGAACGGCGTGCCCCAGCCGCGCCGCAGCGACCCCGGCGAGTAAAGCCCCTGGCCGGCGCTGGCGGGCTCAGCCGCAGCGTCGCAGGGTGTCCGACGGTGGCTCGCCGAAGCGGGTGCGGTAGGCGGAGGCGAAGCGGCCGAGGTGCGCGAAGCCCCAGCGGTGCGCCACCGCGGCCACCGTCATGCGCAGCGGGTCGGCGCGGCGCAGCGTCTCGTGCGCCCGCAACAGCCGTTCCCGCTGGAGGTACGCCATCGGCGTGCACCCGATGTGCCGCCGGAAGCCCTCCTGCAGCGACCGCACGCTCATCCCGGCGATGGCGGCCAGGTCGGCCACCGTGAACGGCCGCTCGGGCTCGTCGTGGATGGCGTCCACCACCCGCCGGATGGCCCGTGGCGGCCCCGCGGTGGCCGGGCCGGTCAGCTCGTCGTGGTACCGGTGCGGGATGCTCAGCAGCAGGCCGCTCAGCACGCTGCTGCGCAGCTGTTCGGCGATCAACGGCTGGTAGATCAGGCTTTCCGGGTACTCGAGCTCGTCGCGCAGCAGCCGGACGAGCCGGCTCCAGCTGTGCCCGGGCCCGCCGGACAGGTCGATGGCCGGTGGCAGGTCGATGGGTCCCTGCACCGGCCGGCCCAGCAGGCCGGCCAGCTCCTGCTCGAGCGCGTCCCGTTCGATCTTCACGGCGAGCTCGGCCGAGTTGGCGTCGTGCATGGTGTAGACCGGGTTGCCCGGCCCGAAGACGACGCCGGTGGACGGGCCCGCCACCACCTCGTGCCCGGCGTGCCGGGCCTGCATGCGCCCGGTGGTGGGCATGCTGACGTGGTAGGCGTCCAGCTCGGCCACGACCAGGCTGACCGGGCCCGCGAAGCTGATTTGTCCGACCGTCAATGGTCCGAGTTGGATCACTTCGACGCCCAGCCCGAAACCGTCGGCGCCTTCCGGCGTGCTGACTGCCACCGGATAGTAGAAACGATTTAGCACAGACCGGGCTTGATCGATGTCTGCGCTGCTGAAGTGGACGATGTCAGGCACTTCGGAGTACGCCGGGCCGGACCTCGCGTAGAAGTCACCCATGCCGAAGCGGGCTCCATCGCATACCGTGAGTATTCGGCCCCGATACGCGGAACGTCAACGTTCCCGCCACGCGCTGACCGTTCCAGCACATTCAGGCCATATGAACTACTCTGGCGTTCCGCGCCTACGTGGCGTAACTTGCAGACCAGCGGATTGTTGTAGGGACGCGGTGGAAGAAGCGGCGCCCGGGCGGTGGCTCCGGCGTCCGGCCAAGGCATTTCAGGCCGGTGCGCGCCTCCACACGCGGTAGGGTTCGGCGTCGGCCCGCTCGACGCCAGGAAGAGGGCAGCCGTGTATCTGCCGATCACCACCCGCCAGTTGGCCGATGGCACCGTCGAGATCGCGCCCAGCGGAGAGATCGACTTGGACAATGCTCACGTGATGCGGGACGCGGTGAACGACGTCCTGACCAGCAGCACACCGGGCAAGATCTGCCTCGACCTGCAACGGGTGATGCTGATCGACAGCATCGGGATCGGCATACTCGTCGCCTGCTTCCACACCGCGGCCGCCAGCGGCGTCAAGCTGGTGGTCAGCCACCCCAGCCCGACGGTCTACCGCCAGCTGTGGGTCTCCGGCCTGGTCGGCCTTCTCGGCTGCGCCGAGCCCCCGCAGCCGCGCACGTCGGTGGGCCTGCGCCCCTCCTGACCCGGCTTGGTGCTTGAATGCGGCACGTGACCGTGCTGCGTTCCATCGGGCTGTTCGTGCTGGCCGCGCTTGCCGAGATCGGCGGGGCCTGGCTGGTCTGGCAGGGTGTCCGGGAGCATCGTGGGCTGCTGTTCGTGGGCGCGGGGGTGCTCGCGCTCGGTGCTTACGGCTTCGTCGCGACGCTGCAGCCCGACCCGCACTTCGGCCGGATCCTTGCCGCGTACGGCGGGATCTTCGTGGCGGGTTCACTCGTCTGGGGGATGGTCGTCGACCGATTCCGGCCGGACCGCTATGACCTGATCGGGGCGGTTCTGTGCCTCGTCGGGGTGGCCGTCATCATGTACGCGCCGCGAGGCGCGTGACCAGGTCTCCCCGCGCCGACTTCAGCGGCGGGGAGGACCTGGACGCCCGCAGGGCCCGGAGGACCGGCGCGCGGCCCGGTCCCCGTACCCCCTAATGCATTGCTTCCTGAGCGCGACGTTCCTCGCCGGAGAGGGTCGACAGCGGCTTTTCCCTGATGAACAGCACCGCGATGATCGCCAGGAACGCGATGGGCGCGCCGACCAGGAAAAGGTCCGACGTGGCCTCGCCGTAGATGTCCTTGATCACAGACAGGACCTGGGGCGGCAACGTGGACAGATCGGGCACCTTGCCGTCTCCGGCCGAGGCCGCCGCGGCGCCGAACTTCTCGGCGAACAGCGAGGTCACCCGGTTGGAGAGGACCGCGCCGAGGGCGCTGACGCCGATCGCGCCGCCCATGCTGCGGAAGAACGTCAGGGCCGAGGTGGCCGCGCCGAGCTCGGCCGCCGGCACGTCGTTCTGGGCGGCGAGCACGAGGTTCTGCATCAGCATGCCGACGCCGATGCCGAGCACCAGCATGTACGCCGAGAGGGTCAGCACGCTGGTGTGCGCGTCGATCATGCTCAGCAGCAGCATGCCGCCGGTCATCACGATCGCGCCCGCGACCAGGTACATCTTCCACTTGCCGAATTTCGTGATGAGTTGGCCGGCAATTGTCGAGGACAGCAGCAGACCGAAAATCATCGGCAGGCTCATGAGGCCCGCGACCGTCGGAGACTTACCGAGAGCGACCTGGAAGTACTGCGACAGGAACACCGTGCCGCCGAACAGCGCCACGCCGACGAGCACGCTGGCCACGATCGTGAGGGTCACCGTGCGGCTGCGGAAGATCCGCAGCGGGATGATCGGCTCGGTGGCCCTGGACTCGGCCCAGACCGCCAGACCGAGCAGCGCCAGGCCGCCGATCACGAACGCCGCGCTCTGCCAGCTCGCCCAGGCGAAGTGCTGGCCGGCCAGCGTCGACCAGATCAGCAGCGCGCAGACGCCCGCGGTGATCAGCCCGGCGCCCAGCCAGTCGATCTTCACCGCGCGGCGGACGGTCGGCAGGTGCAGCGTCTTCTGCAGCAGGGCGATCGCGGCCACCGAGAACGGCACGCCGATGAAGAAGCACCAGCGCCAGCCGAGCCAGTCGGTGTCCACCAGGACGCCGCCGATCAGCGGGCCGGCGATCGTCGCCACGCCGAAGACCGCGCCGAACATGCCGGAGTAGCGGCCCAGCTCACGCGGCGGGATCATCGCGGCCATCACGATCATGGCGAGGGCGCTCATGCCGCCCGCGCCGATGCCCTGCGCGACCCGGCTGACGATAAGGATCTCCACGTTCGGGGCGAAGCCGGCGATCAGCGAGCCGGCCACGAACAGCAGCAGCGAGAGCTGGATGAGCAGCTTCTTGCTGTAGAGGTCGGCGAGCTTGCCCCAGAGCGGGACGGTCGCGGTCATCGCGAGCAACTCGGTCGTGACGATCCACGTGTAGACGGACTGGCTGCCGCCGAGGTCGGCGATGATCCGGGGCAGGGCGTTGGAGACGATGGTGGAGGCGAGGATCGACACGAACATGCCGAGCATCAGGCCGGAGAGGGCCTGGATGACCTCGCGGTGGGTCATCCGTACGGGTTCTTTTTGGACCAGGGTGGCGGTCAACTCTTCAGTCCGTTTCGCAGTAGATCAAACGACTCACGCACATACTTGGATAAATGCTCATTTGTTCCGACAGTTGCCCAGCGCATCATCGCCGTCCGGAACGCGGCGCCGGTGAGGGCGGCGGTCAGCAGCGGGAGCGCGTGATCTTTCGGGACGCCGGCCCGCTCGGCCACCGCGGCCACGAAGCGCTCCTCCTCGACCGCGCCCCGGGTGAACAGCACCGGCAGCAGCGCCGGATTGTTCTTGATCACGCGCATCCGGAGCAGCCAGAGCTCGCGGTCGGCCTGGATCTGCTCGATCGCCGGGTCGAAGACGTGCAGCACGGCATCCACGATCGGCACCCCGGGCGGCTGCTCGAGGAGCCGCGCGCAGACCACGTCGCCCTCCATCACGGGATCGCCGAGGATCGCGTCGTCCTTGGTCGCGAAGTAGTTGAAGAACGTCCGCGACGAGACGTCCACCTCGGCGCTGATCTCCTCGACCGTGACCCGGTCGAGGCCGCGCTCGTCCACCAGACGCAACGCGGCGCTCATCAGCGCGGAACGGGTCTGTTGTTTCTTGCGGTCCCGGCGTCCGGGCTCCGGCTGGGTCTCGATACCCACGGCCGCGAGGCTACGTGCGATCTTGCAGACACTGCAAACTTTTATTGTGTGCAGTGACCCGCGTTACTGCGGCCCTCGTTAAGTTGGAGGTCGTGCGGCGCTTCGCGACACCCCTGTTCCTGGTGTACGTCCTGGGTGTCCTCGCCCTGACGATCGCGCCCGATTTCAAGCCCGATCCCACGGATTACTGGGGCCACGAGATCTGGGTGCCGCTGCAGCTGACCCCGTTCGCGGTGGACGCGCCGAGCTTCCTGCTCAACGTGGTCATGTTCGTGCCGTTCGGGATGCTGCTGCCGCTCTGCCTGCCACGGGTCGGCTCGTTCTGGCGGATTCTGGCCTGCTCGTTCGCCGCCAGCCTCGGCATCGAGGTCGCCCAGCTGACCATCGACCTCATGGTCCACGGCCACCGCACCGCCGACGTCAACGACCTGGTCGCCAACGTCGTGGGCGGGGTGCTCGGGCTCGGGCTGCTGCGGCTGGTGCGGCCGGGCCGCCCGCACAGCCGGCCCTGATCAGTCGTTGGAGCTGATCAGTCGTTGAGCTGGGCCCGCTGGATTTCGGTGAAGGTGGCGGTGAGTAGCGGCGGGACCGGACGCGGGCCGAGCAGGTCGGCGGCCACCAGCGCGGCGTGGCGCGCCAGCACTTCGGGCTTGGGCGTCTCAGCCTCGTCCTCGTCGGCGACGCCGAGCGCGCCCGCCAGCAGCAGCAACATCACGTGCGGATCGACCTCGGGCTGCCACTGCGCGGCCTCCCGGACGGCATGCTCGAGCACGCCGCGGACGGCCTCGCCGTCGAGGCCGTCGGGATGGGTCTGCTCGAGCAGCAGCCGGATCAGCGTGCCCAGCACCAGCCCGGTCTGCGCCGGATCGAGCCCGGCGAGGTCGCCGGCGGCGGCGGTCAGTGCCTCGTCGTCGCGGCGCTGGGCCGCCTCGACGGCGGCGGTCGCGGCGGACGCGATGGGCCGGGCCGGGGGCGGGAGATGCCGCCAGTTCTGATCCATGCCGGTGACCCTAGGCCCCGCCCTCGCCGGCGGAAAATGTCGGAGGGTGCTGGCAGGCTGTCCCCATGAGCTCACCTCTCCGCGATGCCATCGCCGCCCGGGTCGACCGCGGCGAGTTCCCCGGCGTGGTCGCGCTGGTCGCCCGCGACGACGACGTCACCGTCCACACCGTCGGCGTCACCCGGTTCGGCGGCGACGTGCCGATGCGGCGCGACACGCCGTTCCGCATCACGTCGATGACCAAGCCGGTGATGGCGGCCGCCGCGCTCATGCTCGCCGAGGACGACCGGCTCGACCTCGAGGAGCCGGTCGCCAAGCTGCTGCCCGAGCTCGCCGGCCAGCGCGTGCTGCGCCGCCCCGACGGCCCGCTCGACGACACGGTCGAGCTCGCTCGCCCGGTCACCGTGGAAGATCTGCTCACCTTCACGCTCGGCTTCGGCTTCATCCTCGACGGCGACGCCATCGACCCGCCCGTTCCGATCGTCGAGGCGGCGCGCGAGCTCGGCCTGGCGCTCGCCGAGCCCGAGCCGCGCACCCCGCACGACGCCGACGAGTGGGTCCGCCGCTTCGGCTCGCTCCCGCTGATCCACCAGCCAGGCGAGAAATGGATGTACAACGTCGGCACCCTCGTCCTCGGCGCGTTGCTGGCCCGGGCCGACGACCGGCCGCTCGCCGAGATCCTGCACGACCGGGTGTTCGCGCCGCTCGGCATGACGCAGACCGGCTTCTGGTTGCCGGCCGACCGCGCGGCTGCGCTCCCGGCTCAGTACATGACCGACCCGGCGACCGGCGTGCTGACCGAGCGCACCAACACCGGCCCCGAGGTCTGGAGCCGGCCGCCGGCGTTCCCGTCCGGGTCGGGCGGGCTGGTGTCGACCGCCGACGACTTCCTGGCCTTCGCCCGCATGCTGCTCGACGGCGGGGTGCACGGCGGCACCCGGCTGCTGTCCGCGCAGTCGGTGGCGTCGATGACCCGCAACCATCTGACGCCCGCCCAGATCGAGAGCGCCGGCTTCATGCTCAGTGGCAGCGGCTGGGGGTACGGCTTGGCGGTCACGGTCGCCGACGACGAGGTGTCCGCGGCCGGGCGGTACGGGTGGTCCGGCGGCTACGGGACGAGCTGGTTCAACGACCCGCAGGAGCGGATCGTCTCGATTGTCATGAGCCAGGTGAGCGATCTGCTGTGGAGCGGGGCGCTGACGGAATTCAACCGCCTGGCATATTCGTGATCCAGACCCTGGGGAGGGCGCGCGATGAGCAGTCTCGACGCGGTGACGGCGTGGATGGACAACTATCGCAAGGCGTGGGAGTCAAATGATCCGCACGACATAGCCGACCTTTTCGCCGAGGACGCCGCGTATTTCACCGAGCCGTTCGCGAAACCGTGGATGGGGCGCGACGCGATTGTCGAGGGTTGGCGGGCGCACGGCGACAAACCGGGCAGCACGACCTTCGAGTGGCATCCGCTGATCATCACCGAGGACCTGGCGATCATCGAGGCAACGACGAAATATCCGAAAAAGACGTTCAGCAACCTGTGGGTGCTGCGGTTGGACAATCTCGGCCAGGCCCGGCAATTCACGGAATGGTGGATGCAGCACCCCTAGGCGGGCTGCGGCGTTGGTGGGGCTGCGGCGTTGGTGGGGCTGCGGCGTTGGTGGGGCTGCGGCGTTGGTCGGGCTGCGGCTTTGGTCGGGCGCGGCGATCGGCCGGCCGGGTGGTGGCTCCTAGTCGGCCGCGGCGATCGGCAGGGTCAGGGTGGTCGCCGGGCAGTGGATGACATGGTTTGACGGGCGCAGGACGTGGCCCTCGCCGGGGGCGCCGGGTATGCCGAGGTTGCGGGCGAAACGGGGGAAGGCGCCGCCCGAGACCTGCAGGCGCAGGCGGTGGCCGGCCCGGAGGCGGTGGAAGCACGGGTCGAGCGTGAGGGTGAGGTGCTGGAGCTCGCCGGCGGGGACCTCGGGGTCGAGGCGGCGCATGGCGTCGGCGAAGTTGTGGGAGCGGCCGCGGTCGTCCACGTCGCAGAGGCGGACGAAGACGTCGGCGTGGGCTGGGTCGACGGCGATGGCCAGGGAGAGGGCCGGGCGGCCGGCTACGTCTACCGCGGTGGGCAGCGGGTCGGTCGTGAAGGTGACCACGTCGGGGCGGGCCTCGAGCGGGCGGTTGTCCTTGACGCCCATGGTGCCGGTCAGGGTGCGGCCGCCGAGCGCCGGCGTGGGATCGGCCGGGTTGTAACGGAAGCTGACGGTGTCGCTGGTCTGCGCCTTGGCGGGGGCGGCGTCGGGGGCGGAGGCGGCGCCGGGGGCGGAGGCGGCGCCGGGAGCGGAGACGGCGCCAGGAGCGGAGACGGCGCCGGGAGCGGAGACGGCGCCGGGAGCGGAGACGGCGCCGGGAGTGGAGGCGGCGGCGCTCTGGGCGGGTTCAGCGGGGGCGGGATCAGCAGCGGCGCTCTGGGCGGCAGGGCCGGCGACCGCGGCCGTGGTCAGCGTTCGGTTGGCGTGGGGCTGGAAAGCCACCGGCGTCGTGGTGGGTGGCCAGGACGCGAGGCTGTGCCACCTCGACTCGCCCGTCCGGTGCAGTCGCACGGGCGACTTGCGGGCGGCCGCCCCGCCGGCCATGTGCTCGTCCAGCCAGGCCAGGGTCTCGCGGACCACGATGCCAGTGCCGCGCGTGCCCACGTCCAGGTGGGTCCACGGGCCGACCGTCAGACCGACCTCGACACCGCGGCGCTGCAAGGCCTCGTACTGCTGGAGGGTCTGATCGAGGAACAGGTCCTGCCAGCCGCTGATCAGCAGGACCGGCGCGGTGACCTGTTCCAGCGCCTCGCCGGCCCGGTACGGCTCCCACCACGGATCGTCCTCCCGCGGATGCGACAGCCACTCCCGATACCAGGGCGCCCGGCCGCGCAGCACCGGATCGGCGGCCGCGGGCAGGGGCAGGCCGTCCAGGGCGGGCCGCAGCCGGCGCGGGGCGGTGGCCGCGTTCAGCACCCGGCGCAGGTAGCCGCCGTCCTCCTGATGGGCGACCTGGTCGCTCCAGCCGAGGAAGTCGCCGAGCGTGAACGAACCGGTTCCGTACACGGCCGTCCGGAAGTCGTGCGGGCCGACGATCACGACGGCGGCGCGCAGCTCCGGGGGTGGGGAGGTCAGCGCGCTCCACTGTGTCCAGCCGACGTACGACGCGCCCAGGGTGGCCAGGCGACCGTCGAACCAGGGCTGCTCGCGCAGCCAGGCGACGGTGTCGGGGCCGTCGAGAGTCTCCTGCGCCATGGGGCGGAAGGTCCCGCCCGACCCGAACGTCCCCCGAACGCTCTGGATCACCACGTGGTAGCCGCGCGCCGCGAAGACCCGGCCGTTGAGCAACGACATCGGCAGGCCGCGGCCGTAGGGCGTGCGGACGAGGATCGTGCCCCGAGGCGTACGCGTCATGGGCTGGAAGTGATCGCCTTGCAGGACCACACCGTCGCGCATCGGGGTGCGCACCGGCGTGACGGTGTAATCGTTGCGCTCCCGTGGCAGGCCCAGCAACCGACTGAGGAAAGCCATACTCACCCCTTGATCAATTCCGGGAAGCGCCGGAAACGGTAAGTGGATCACGTCCGGAAATGAATGTGAATGGCATTCGAGTGGTGTGGATGTGCGATTTCGCGGCCGGACGGGCACACTGCCACGGTGGAGGTTCGGCAGACGCTCGGCGGCCGCTACAAATTGCTCGATGAACTCGGCAGTGGTGGCATGGCGGTGGTGTGGCGCGCCCGGGACGAAGTGCTCGGGCGGCCGGTTGCTGTCAAACTTCTCGCCGGACGCTACTCCGACGATCCGCAGTCGCGTGCCCGCATCCGCGACGAGGCCCGCGCGGCCGCGACGCTGTCGCATCCGAACATCGCGCAGGTCTACGACTACGGCGAGGCCACCGGCACGGGCACGCCCTATGTGGTCATGGAGCTGGTCAACGGCCCGACCCTCCAGCAGCGCGTCGCGGCCGGCAAGCTGCCGCCGCGCACGGTCTTCCGCATCTGTGGCGAGGTGGCTGCCGCGCTGGCCGCCGCGCACGCGCACGGCCTGGTGCATCGCGACATCAAGATGGCCAACATCATGGTCACGCCGGCCGGGGCAAAGGTGGTGGACTTCGGCATCGCGGCCGCGGCGGGCCCGGCGTCCCCCGAGGAGATGCTGGTCGGAACCCCGGCGTACCTGGCCCCCGAGCGCCTGACCGGCGATCTGATCGTGCCGGCGTCCGACGTGTACGCGCTTGGCGTGCTGCTCTACCGCCTGCTCGCCGACGAGTCGCCGTGGTCGGTGGAGAGCACGACGCAGATGCTGCGCGCCCACGTCTATCAGGATCCGGCGCCGTTGCCGCCGGTGCCGGGCGTGCCGCAGTCGGTGCGCGATCTGATCGACCGCTGTCTCGGCAAGGATCCCGATTCCCGCCCGAGCGCGACCGAGGTTTCGTCGACGCTGGCAGACGCGGCCGAGGCCGCGATTTTTTCCGATCCCGTACGAGGGGGAGCAGGCACTCCGCCGCCGCGAATCCCTTCCCCCGCCGATCGCCGAGCGGAGGACCTCGACGCCGAGACGTCGGTGCGGTCCCGCCAGGGCAAGAGCACCGACGCCGGGGCTGCGGGCGGCCCAGCTGCGGGCGGCCCAGCTGCGGGCGGCCCAGCTGCGGGCGGCCCAGCTGCGGGCGGCCCAGCTGCGGGCGGCGCGGCGGCGGGCGGCGCGGCGGCGGGCGGCCTTGGGAGGGCGGCCTCGGGTCGGCGGGGTGTCAACGCCGGGCCGGAGCACTCGGAGGCTGCGGGGAGCGCCCGCGAGATCGAGCGCGGCGCCAACGAGGGCCCGGGTGCCCGAGGTGGCGCGGGATCGGTGGGTCCCGCCGGCGGTGCGGGGTCGGCGGTGGCCGGCGGTTCGGGTGAGCTCGGCGGGCGGCGGAATGCCGGGCAACAGGTCGGGCCGGCGCGTGCCACCGGGAACCTGCGAGTTGGGGCGCTCGGCGAGACGGTGCCGGGGGCGCACTGGGATTCCCCGGGGAAGTGGGGACGCGGGGGCGATGCTCTCGGCGTACCGGATGAGACGTCTGACGATCCCGGGTTTTTCGAGGATCGGAGGCGGGTGCTGCTGATCGCGGCGATCCTGGCGATCGTGATCGCGGCGTTGGTCGGGATGGCGCTGGGGGGACCGTCCAACCGGGACGGTTCGACGCCTACGGCGGCCGAGACCGCGTCGGCGGCACCCAGCGTGAGCAGTGGTCTGGGGGCGCCTGCGGTGAGTGACGGCAGCGGCGTCACCAAGCCGGCCGCCACCGGGGTGCCCGCGCACCCGTCGGTGGCCTCCGAGCCGAGCGCGTCGGTGAGCCCGGGCGGCTCGCCGGCCGGAACGGCGCCGGGCGCGGGCGGCAACCCGAGCGCGGAGCCCAGCCCGTCCCTCGCCGGCTCGGCCGCTCCCGCGGGCAAGCGGCTCGACTCGCCGGGCGGCTTCGCGCTGGCGACCTGCGGCGGGGGCAAGGCGACGCTGACCCATTGGGAGGCGAAGCCGGGCTTCACGGCCGAGAACGTCGAGCCGGGGCCGGCGCTCACCGCCTCGGTCGCCTTCCAGGGCACGCCGACCCGGTACCGCATGACCGTCACCTGCGTGGCCGGCACGCCCACGCCGGTGGTCCTGCCCCTATGAGGCTGCCGACAGGAGGGCCTCGGCGACCGCGGTGCGTGTGTTCAGCAGCGAGCGGCCCTGACGGTGGGTCACCACCAGGCCGGCCGCTCGCAGCGTCGTCAGATGCTGCGAGACACCACCCGGAGTGATGCCGGTGCGGCGCGACAGCTCCGTTGTGGACAATGGCGTCGTCAGCTCGGCCAGCAGGCGGGCCCGGCCCCGGCCCAGCAACGCGGTCAGCGCGTCCGACTCGCGGGACGAGCGCTCCCACAACGTGGCCACGCCGCGCGCGGGATAGGCGAGCTGCGGGATCTCGCCGGCCGTGACGGTGAGCACCGAGGGCCAGACGAAGACCGACGGGATCAGGATCAGGCCGGCGCCGTCGGGGACGTCGGCGGCCGTGCAGTGCGGCTGGTCGATGGTCAGCTCGCCGTTGCGCCACGTCACGCAGGGATGCAGGTCGTCGAGGATCGCTGCGCTGCCGGTCTCGGCCAGGCGGCGCGCCCGGCGCTGGACCTCGGCGTCCAGCAGGGCGCGCATGCGGGACCAGTCGGGCGCGATCGCCACCTGCCAGTAGGCGGCGATCTCGTCGCACAGGCGGGACAGGCCCGACGCGGGATCGTCGCGCAGCGGGCTCCTGATCCCGGCCGCCTCGAGCTGGCCCCGGACCACGGACGGCGGCGTGGCGCGCAGGCCCGCCAGCTCACGCTCGAGGTCGCCGGCCAGCCCGCTCGGCGGCGGGGTCAGGAAGTCGGGCGTGTAGCCGCCGCTCGGCGCCACCAGGCTCCACAGCAGGCCGCCCTCGTCGACGCCGCCGCGGGCCCGCGCGGCCCAGCGCCGATGCACCTCGGGCACGCCCGGGTCGCGCAGGATGCGGACGCTGGCCAGCACCTCCCACAGGCAGCTCACGGCGAAGCGGATGCGCGTCGCGGCCGTCGCCGACAGGCCGATCGTGGCCAATTGCGCCTCCGCGGATTTAGCCGGAGCTGAAACCTTACGCTTCCGGGCGCCGATCGCGAAGACTGGTGCCGTGACCGAACAAGCTGCACTTCTCCGTTCCCTGCACGTCCCGGGCTCGCCGCTGGTGCTCGTCAACGCCTGGGATGTGGCCAGCGCCCGCGTCGCCGAGGCGGCCGGCGCCCCGGTCGTCGCCACCACCAGCGCCGGCGTCGCGTGGAGCCTGGGCGCTCCCGACGGCGACGCCCTCGACCGCGACGCGGCGGTCGACGCCGTCCGGCGCGTGGTCGCCGCCGTGTCGGTGCCGGTGACCGCCGACATCGAGTCGGGCTTCGGCGACGACCCGGCAGCCGTAGCCGACACGATCCGCGGCGTGGTCGCCGCCGGCGCCGCCGGCGTCAACCTCGAGGACTCCGTGCGCCCCGTAGACGAGATGGTCGCGCGCCTGACTGCGGCCCGCGAGGCGGCGCCGCGCGAAGACCTCTTCATCAACGCCCGTATTGACAACTACCTCCGAGGCAACCCCGACTTCGCCGACACGGTGTCCCGCGCCGAGGCCTACTTGGCAGCAGGCGCCGACGGCATCTTCGTCCCAGGCGCGGTAGACCCCGAGGTAATAGGAGCCTTGGTTGCCAAGATCCCCGCCCCGGTGAACATCCTCGTCTGGCCCGGCGCCCCCACCGTCCCAGAGCTGGCAGCACTGGGCGTGGCCCGCGTAAGCCTGGGCTCAGGCGTAGCCGAGGCCGCCTACGCCGTGATGCAGCGAGCCGTGCAGGAAACGCTGGCCTCCGGCACCTACACCTCAATCGCCGACTCAATCGACTACGGCAGCCTCAACAAACTGCTCGGCGCCTGACCCCCCGCGCGCCACCACCAAGACTCCCGGGCCTCAGGTGCGCCCCAAAGCAGGGGACTCCCGCGATCGCCCCGCAAGTGAGGAGGCAGTCGGCCTTTCGTCGCCGCGGGGTTTGCGGCGCCGGAAGGTCGCCTGCCTCCTCACTTGCCCCGAAGGGGCGATCGCCCGCGGCGCCGGAGGCGACGCCAGCCAGCTCAGGAGCTTGCGCTCCGCGGGTTCATCCCGGAGCTTGCGCTCCGCGGGGACACCCCGGAGCTTGCGCTCCGCGGGCACGCCCGAGAGTTTGCGCTACTCCGCGTACCGCGTAGGCGGGAACGGATTGTCGGGAGTCAAAGGCGTCGTCTCGCCCTCCGCCTCCTGACGCGCCGCCACGCTCTCGATGTCCTGCTCGACCGAGTCATAGGCGGGGTCGAACGGCACCGGGTCGTCGGTGGCGGGCGGCACCTCGTTGGGGTCGTAGTCGGCGGCGCCGGTGTCGGCGCGCTCGGCGTCGGTGCGGCGGGCCAGCTCGTCGTCGTCCAAGTGGGCGGGCGAGCCGCCGTGGAAGCGGCGGTCGCGGCTGCCCTCGGCCGCTTCGGTGGTGAGATCGTCTCTAGCCATGTCGCTGTCCTTTCGCGTCGGACGCTGCGATACCCCGCCCGTCCCGGTCTACCACGATGACGTCGATCACGCCTCGACCGGAAAGTGTGAGGAGAGGAACCTCAGCAGGGCCTCGTTGACCTCGGCGGGGGATTCCAGGCCGGGCAGGTGGCCGGCGTCCTTGACGATCAGGAGCTCGCTGCCGGGCACGAGGTCCCGGATCAGCTCGGCGTCGGCGATCGGCGTGTAGGCGTCGGAGGCGCCGACCAGGATCAGCGTCGGTACCCGTACGCGAGAAAGGTCATTTTGATAATCGGGACGCTCGGCCCGGCCGCGCAACGCCGCCGCGGCACCACGGGGCGAGGTGGCGAGCATCATCCGGCGGACGTGGGCGGCGACTTCCGGCAGCTCCGACACGTGGGCCGGCGTGATCATCTTGTCGAGCACCTCGTCGGCGTAGCCCGTCATGCCCTCGGCCAGGAGCCGGTCGGCGAGGTCGTTGCGGTATTTGCGGCCTTCTTCGGTCTCGCCGACCGGTGACGTGTCGGAGAGGATCAGGGCGGCGACGCGGTCGGGGTATTGGCGGTAGAACTCCATGGCGATCTGCCCGCCCATCGAGACGCCCCCGACCACCAGTTTCGGCGCGTCCGTCGCCGCCGCGAGGTCGGCGGCGAAATCCGACAAGTACGTTATTTCGCCGAGTGGCGGAGCGCCAAGACCGTAGCCGCGCAGGTCGGGCGCGATCACATGGTGGCCGGCCGCGCGAAGGGCCGCTGCCTGCGGATCCCACAGGGTGTGGTCGAACGGGTGGCCGTGGATGAGCAGGATCTCCATGCCCTCGACGCTGCCCGACGGCGGCGCGCCGGGCAAAGGCCAGTTGCGACCTCATGGCCCGCGCGGCGCGGCCACCCACTGCCGCGCCGCCCGGGCGAATCCCATTGTTGGTACAGGCCGTGAACGAAGTCAACGGTAAGTTCCGACGAGTCTCCGATAGTTTCGGAATCAGACCTCGTCGAGCCAGATCACGATCCCGGTCAGGTTGTGCAGCACGGCCGCAACCCCCGCCCGGATCGCCGCGGCACATCTTTCCTCGGTGAACGACGCCGCGTCATAGGTGGACGCCGCGCCCAGCCCCTCTCCCCGGAACGAAGCGCCCGACCAGTCGGCGGCCGTGACGTTGCCGGTGGGCTCGGCGACTTCCGCGCCCACCACCAGGAACTGCTGCGCCAGGTGGCTCGCGGTGACCACGGCGAGCGGGTCGACCAGGTCGTTGCCGGCGCTGACGATGAGGTCGGGCTTCAGGTCGATCGCCCGCGTGATGCCCGCGACGTGGTCCTGGTCGGCCGTGACCGTCCGGAGGCTGACGTCCTCCGCCTTCGCCCAGTCCTTGACTGCTTTGACCAGCGCGTTCGTCGGCGCGTCGTGCCCCGCCGTGAGCAGCACGACCCGGTAGCCCTTCGATGGGTGGACGTCGTTCCACGAGCCGGGCTTCGGCGTGACCGTGCTCTCCGGCGTCGGTGCGGCTGAGGGGTCGACGAACCCCGCGCCGAGCGCGCCGACGGCGGTCGGCATCGGGTGCGGCTGGGTCCAGTCGTCCGATGGGGAGCCGCAGCCGGCGGTCACCGCGGCGACGGCGGCGAGGGTGGCGGCGAGCCGCGTCAGCGAGCGCAAGGCGAACGTCCTCCGGGATGGCGGGGTGGTGCGCGCTCCTTCTTATCCCAGTTCAGGCCCGCGAAGAGCCGTCCTTTCCTGATCTTGGCCGCCAGTTTTCAGCGGTTCGCTCGCGAGCCGACTTCCGTTAACCCGGGGCGTGCAGCGTGCACTGGCTTACGTAAGGAGCTCCATGTCACGCCCTGTTCGCACGGCCGTCCTGCTCGCGTCCTTCCTGGGGATGGTTCTTCTCGGCGCGGCGCCGGCCTCCGCGCACGGCTTCAGTTCGGTTGTCTACGCGGATGTCACCAGCGGTGACGACGGGCACGTGACGACCAAGCTGGAGCTCGAGTACGACCTGTACATCGTCTCCACCGCCGACGCGTTGAAGGACGACCCGCTCTTCCGCGCCGGCACCGCGGCCTTCGACGACCGCGACGACCAGGAGATGGCCGCGGCGCTGAATTCGCATGCCGGCAACGCGGTCAAATACGTCACCGATCGGTTCACGGTCTCCGTGGACGGCCAGGCCTGCACGGCCACGCGGACCGGCGACTTCACGATGGGTGTGCGCGAGGGCGTCCCGTACACGACGCTTCTCCTGGATTGGGCGTGTCCCCGCGCCGACGCGCACGAGGCGAGCGCCCGCCTTTTCCCCGATTCCGAGGGCTACGTCAAAGGCACCAAAACCATTGTCACGTACGAGATGGACGCCCATTCCGGGAGCGCCGCGCTCGACGCCGGCACGCCGTCCTTCTCCACCGCGCAGACCTGGTACGAGCGCTTCTGGGAGTTTTTCAGACTCGGCGCCGAGCACCTGCTGACCGGGATCGATCACATCCTGTTCCTGCTCGCGCTGATCGCGGGCTCCCGGCGGCCGCGCGAGATCGTGCTCGCCGCCACCAGCTTCACGCTCGCCCACTCGATCACGTTCATGCTGGCCGCGCTGGGCCTGGTCGACGTGCCGGCCCGGGTCGTCGAGCCGGTCATCGCGCTCTCCATCGCGGTGGTCGCGGGCTGGTACCTGTTCCGCCTCTGGCGGCGCGGCGACCACGTGACCGACCTGGAAACCGCCGGTCACAGCCATTTCAGCCTCGACCGCGCCGGGTGGTCGCGGCTCGGCGTGGTGTTCCTGTTCGGACTCGTGCACGGCCTCGGCTTCGCCGGCGCGCTCGGCATCGACGCGGCGTGGTCGTGGACGCTGCTCTGGTCGCTGCTCGTCTTCAACGTCGGCATCGAGGTCGTTCAGCTGGCCATCATCGCGGCCGTCTTCCCGCTCCTGCTCGTGCTGCGGCGGCGCTCGCCCCGGGCGGGACTCTGGGCCACCGGCGTGATTTCCGCGGGCGTGTCCGTTATGGGTCTCATCTGGTTCGTGCAGCGCGTCTTCGGCCTGTGAGCTTCCTGGAAGAGCCATTCATAAGCACATGATCATTCACGTTCGGTTCACCGGGCGCCGACAGCTTGATCATGCTTCATCCCTCATCTCATCTGGAAAAGAGGAACTGAAACCGATGAGAACGAGCCTTGTACGTCGTCGGATGGTCGCCACGGCCACCGCGGCGTTCCTGGGCCTGGGCGTCGCGCTCGGTAGTGGACTGGCCTCCCCGGCCAGCGCCGCCGACACGGCCGCCCTGTCCGGCATCATCCTCGGCGTCGGCGCCAACGAGTCCCAGCGGATCGTGACCTGGTACTCCTCGGCGGACAACGCCCAGCAGGTCCAGGTCGCCCCGACCGCGGAGATCGCGAACGGCGAGTTCCCGGCCACGGCGGTCACCTTCGCCGCGACCGGCGCCGCCAACATCGCCACGAGCGGTGGCTTCAACCGGCACGCCACCGTCACCGGCCTGAAGGAGCACACGGCGTACTCGTACCGTGTCGGCTCCGAGGGCAACTGGTCGCCGGCGTACGCCTTCAAGACGCAGGACTTCGAGGGCGACTACGACTTCCTGTTCTACGGCGACCCGCAAATCGGCTCCTCCGGCAACGTGGCCAAGGACCAGGCCGGCTGGCAGGACACCATGAACGTCTCGCTCGCCGCCAACCCGGACGCCGAGCTCCTGGTCTCCGGTGGCGACCAGGTCGAGACCGCCAACACCGAGTCGCAGTGGGACGCGTTCCTCGCGCCCGACCAGCTGCGCCAGACCCCGTGGGTCGCCACCATCGGCAACCACGACGTCGGCGGCAAGGCGTACGAGCAGCACCTGTACACGCCGAACACGGACCGGTCGAACGCGTACTACTCGAACGGCAACGCGGCCGGCGCCCAGTCCGGCGGCGACTACTGGTTCATCTACAAGGACACGCTGTTCATCGACCTGAACAGCAACAGCTACACGACCACCAGCGGTGGCGGCGGCGACGCGGCCCACGTCGCGTACGTCACCGACGTGGTCAAGCAGCACGGCGGCGAGGCGAAGTGGACGGTGCTCGTCTACCACCACTCGATCTACTCGGCGGCCGCGCACGCCAAGGACAGCGACAACAAGGTCCGTCGTACCGACTTCCCGACCGCGTTCTCGAACCTCGGCGTCGACCTGGTCCTGCAGGGCCACGACCACGTCTACACCCGTAGCTACGAGATCAAGAACGGCGTGAAGGCCAACTCGGACGAGAAGCCGGGCCAGGACGAGGTCTTCGCGGGCCCCGGCGGCGTGATCTACGTGACCGCCAACTCGGCGTCGGGCTCGAAGTACTACGACATCACCACCCCGGACGCCAGCGGCACCAACGGCCCGGACCCGCTCAACCCGGGCAGCTACTGGTACAACTCGGTCCAGAACCAGGAGCACGTCCGCTCCTACGTGAAGGTCCAGGTTCGCAACGACAAGCTGGTCATCCAGAACCTCCGCAGCGGCACCTGCGCGGCGCCGAACGCGGCGGTCGAGGTCGGCAACGTCGGCTGCACCAACACCGCGGACGGCCAGCCGGTCGGCTCGGTCGTCGACAAGGTGACGGTGCACCCGTACCACGCCGACGGCCAGGACATCCAGGTGAACGTCCCGACCGCCGCGCCGGGTGAGTTCGGCTGGACGATCGACGGCAACAACGGCCTCGTGGACCTCGGCACCGCCGCGGAGCACAACGGCGACTACTTCGCCGCAACCGGCAAGATCAACCCGATCGCGGTGTCGGACAGCCGGCGCTCCCTCGCGCCGTGGTCGATCTCGGCCAGCGTGGGCGACTTCAAGGACGCGAGCAAGACGTTCTCCGGCGCCTACCTCGGCTGGAGCCCGTACGTGCTCACGGCCGGCGCCGGCGCGCAGGCCAGCGGCGCGGTTCCGTCCGCGTACGACGACCACGGCCAGGGCCTCTCGGTCTCCCGTGGTCTCGCCTGGGCCAACCAGGGCCACGCCCGCGGCACGGCCAAGCTCGGCGCCGACCTGGATCTGAAGATCCCGGGCGAGGTCGACAAGGGCTCGTACCGGGCCACCCTCACGATCACTGCGCTGAGCAGCTGATCTCGGATTTGTAAGTCGGGGCAGGCGCTTTCCCGGGCGCCTGCCCCACACCTCTTGAGGACTCCCATGAAGATCGCCCTCGTCTCCGCCCTGCTCGCCGCCGTGGCGGCCTTCTCCTCGGCTCCGCCGGCCCTCGCCGACGAGGGCGACGTCACCTGGACGGTCCGCACCGCGTCCAACAGCTACGGCAACGACCGCTCCAGCTACAGCTACTCGGTGAACCCCGGTGGCACGCTGCGCGACGAGCTGGTCGTGGCCAACCGCGGCAAGACCCCGCTGAACCTCAACGTCTACACCGCCGACGGCTTCACCACCGGCGCCGGCCGGCTCGACCTGCGCAACCGCGACGACAAGCAGCTCGGCGTCGGCGCGTGGGTGCGCGGCGGGCAGGCGACCGTCGCCGTGCCGCCCGGCAAGACCGCCCAGGTGCCGTTCACCGTGTCCATCCCGCCGAACGCCACCCCCGGCGACTACGTCGGCGGCATCGTCACCACCCTGACCCAGCCCGACGCCACCGCTCAGATCAACGTCGAGCGCCGCCTCGGCATCCGCATCAAGCTGCGGGTGAGCGGCGAGCTCAAGCCCCTGCTCTCGGTGGAGAACCTGCACGTCGACTACCAGGGCACGCTCAACCCGTTCGGCCAGGGGCACGCCACGGTGTCGTACACGATCCACAACACCGGCAACGCCACCCTCTCGGCGCAGCAGGCGGTCTCGGCCGAGGGCGTCTTCGGCTGGTTCCGCACCGGCGCGGCGTCGATCGCCGCCCCGCCGGAGCTCCTCCCGGGCGAGTCGTGGAAGGTCTCGGTTCCGCTGAAGAACGTGACGCCCGCCTTCGACCTGGCGGTGACGGCGTCGCTGACGCCGCTGCTGACCGACGCCTCCGGGTCCACATCGTCGCTCCCGCCGGTGACCGCGTCGGTGCACGCCATGACCGTCCCGTGGACCCTGGTCGTCCTGCTCGTGATCGTGATCGCCCTGGTCGTGGGTGCGGTGTTCCTGTCGCGGCGTAACCGGGCCCGCCGCAGGACGCGCGAGGACGCCCGCGTGAAGGAAGCCGTCGAGCAGGCCCTTCGCGAGAAGGAGACGCAGGCGAGCTGACCGGCCGGGCGTCACCCGCCGGACGCATGACCCGGACCCGTCGCGGCCGCCAGGCGGGCCGCGAGCGCCCGCATGTGCTCGACGAGCTCCGGCGGCTCGTGGACCTGGAAGTCGAACCCCTTGCCCGCCACGTAGATGGCCAGCTCGTCCAGCGAGTTGGACCCGGCCCGCAGGGTGCAGCTGTGCTCGTCGATCGGCTCCAGGGCCGCGGTCGTGGGGGCGATCCGCTCGGCCGCGGTCGCCATGCTGACGTGCAGGGTGAAGCGGGCCTGGTAGCGGTAGGCCGAGGTGGAGACCGCGCGCGAGGTGTAGCCGCTGAGATCGGGGTCCGGGGGAGTGCGCGGGGCGAACCGGGGGCCGGTGGGCGTGCGCGGCTCCAGGCGGTCCACGCGGTAGGTGCGCCAGTCCTGGCGATCGACGTCCCAGCCGATGAGGTACCAGCGGCGGCCGGTGTGCACGAGGCGGTGCGGCTCGGTCGTACGGATGCTGCTGGCGCCGTCGTGGGTGCGGTAGTCGAAGCGTAAGCGCAACGAGTCGCGGCAGGCGGCGGCGATGGCGGTGAGGGTGCTCGGGTCGACCGTCGGGCCCGCCCCCAGCATGGGAACCGTCACCGATCGCAGGGCGTTGATCCGATGGCGCAGCCGGGACGGCAGCACCTGTTCGAGCTTGGCCAGGGCCCGCACCGAGGTCTCCTCGATGCCGGTGATCGAACCGCCGGCGGCCGTGCGCAGGCCCATCGCGACCGCGACCGCTTCGTCGTCGTCGAGCAGCAGCGGCGGCACGTCGGCGCCGGCGCCCAGCCGGTAGCCCGCGGTGCCGGCCGTGGCCAGCACCGGATAGCCGAGAGCGCGCAGCCGGTCGATGTCGCGGCGGACGGTGCGCGGCGTGATCTCCAGCCGCTCCGCCAGCTCGGCGCCGGACCAGTCCCGCCGGGTTTGCAGAAGCGAGAGCAGTCGCAGCAGCCGCGCCGAGGTTTCCCACATGCGCCGAAGTCTGCCAGGCAGCTAGGACCGAACCTGACCTAACCGGCGCCTAGCGTTGTCGGCATGCGGAACAACAGCGAGATTCGGCCCTTCACCATCGACATTCCCCAGGCCGACCTGGACGATCTGCGCGACCGTCTGGGCCGGACCCGCTGGACCACCGACCTGCCCGGCGTCGGCTGGAGCCGCGGGGTGCCGGCGAGCTACCTCAAGGGCCTGGCCGAGTACTGGCGCGACGGCTACGACTGGCGGGCCCAGGAGCGGGAGCTCAACAAGTACCCGCAGTTCACCACCGAGATCGACGGGCAGAACATCCACTTCATGCACGTGCGCTCGCCGGAACCGGAGGCACTCCCGCTGATCCTGACCCACGGCTGGCCCGGCTCGATCGTCGAGTTCCTCGACGTCATCGGCCCGCTGACCGACCCCAGGGCCCACGGCGGCGATCCGGCGGACGCGTTCCACCTGGTGATCCCATCGATCCCCGGCAGCGGTTTCTCTGGCCCGACCCGCGAGGCCGGCTGGGACACCACCAGGGTGACCAGGGCGTTCGCCGAACTGATGAGCCGCCTCGGCTACGAGCGCTACGGCGCGCAGGGCGGCGACACCGGCGCGGTCGTCTCCCCGGGCCTCGGCCGGCTCAACCCCGGCAAGGTCGTCGGCGTGCACGTCAACGGCGTCTCCGCGTTCGCCGAGGTCAGCCCCGAAGGAGCGGGCGAGTTGACCGAGGCCGAGCAGGAGCGGCTGAGGCACCTGGCGTACATGAAGTTCGAGCAGTCCGGCTACGCCATGATCCAGGTCACCCGCCCGCAGACACTCGCGCACGGCCTGCACGACTCCCCGGCCGGCCAGCTGGCCTGGATCGTCGAGAAGTTCAAGGAGTGGACCGACCCGGCCGCCGAGCTGCCCGAGGACGCGGTCGACCGCGACCGGCTGCTGACCAACGTGATGCTGTACTGGCTGACCGGAACGGCGGGCTCCTCGGCCAACTGCTACTACGAGACCGCGCACGCCGGCGCGTGGGGCGCGAGCCCGCGTTCCACCGTGCCGACCGGCGTGGCCGTGTTCCCGCTCGACGTGTCGATCCGGCGGACGCTCGAGCTCGAACACACCATCGTGCACTGGTCCGAGTTCCCGCGGGGCGGCCACTTCGCCGCGATGGAGGCGCCCGACCTGCTGGTCGGCGACATCCGGGAGTTCTTCGCCAAGCTCCGCCTCACAGTCGCGCGGCACGGCGGGTGAGGTAGCGCTGCTCGGGGAGGCTGGCGGTCATCCGGGCGGCGCGCAGATACGACTCGCGGGCGGCGTCGCGGTCACCGGCCCGTTCGAGGAGGTGGGCGCGGACCGCCTCGAGGCGGTGACCGTGGGCCGGGCGGTCCCCGCGGCCGAGGGTGCCGAGCGCGGCGAGGGCGGCCGTGGGGCCGTGGACCATGGCGATGGCGACGGCACGGCTCAGCGTGACGGCCGGACCCGGCGCGATCTGGGCGAGCACGTCGTAGAGGGCGAGGATCTGTGGCCAGTCCGTGCCGGCGTCGGAGGGCGCCTCGTCGTGCAGCGCGGCGATGGCCGCCTGGACCTGGTACGGCCCGACCGGACCGGCGCCCAGGACCCCGGCCAGCAGCCGCTGTCCCTCGGCGACGGCGGCCCGGTCCCAGAGCTCGCGGTTCTGAGCGTCCAGCGGAACGAGGTATCCGTCCTGGCCGATGCGCGCGGCGCGGCGGGCGTCGGTGAGCAGCATCAGGGCGAGCAGGCCGGCGACCTCGCCCTCGCGGGGGAGAAGCCCGTGCAGGAGGCGGGCGAGCCGGATCGCCTCGCCGGTGAGGTCCACCCGGGTCAGATCCGTGTAGCCCTCGTTGAAGATCAGGTATAGGACGTGCAGCACCACACCGAGCCGGTCGGCCTGCTCGCCGGGGGTGGGCAGCTTGAATCGGCTGCCGGACTCGCGGATGCGTTGTTTGGCGCGGCCGATGCGCCGCTCCATCGTCTCCGCCGGCACCTGGAACGCCGCGGCGATCTGCGCGGTGGTCAGGCCGCCGACCGCGCGCAGGGTGAGGGCGAGCTGCGACGGCGGAGACAGATCCGGATGGCAGCACAGGAACATCAGGACGAGCGTGTCGTCTCCGCCGTCGTCCGCGGCCGGACGCTGGGTCGGGTCGAGCGCTGCCGCGGACTCCCGGCGGCGCCGGGCATGGTCGCTTCGCCAATGGTCGGCGAGCGTACGGGCGGCGACGGTGGCCAGCCAGGCCCGGGGCCGGTCGGGGACGCCGTCGACGGGCCATCGCACGGCGGCGGCGAGCAGGGCCTCCTGGACAGCGTCCTCGCAGGCGTCGAACTGGCCGTGGCGCCGAACGAGGGTGCCGAGGACCTGCGGCGCCAGCTCGCGCAGCAGGTCCTCGATCGGCTCGGCCACTCCGTCGCCCGCCCTACTCCTGCGGGGGTGTCTCGTCCATGACCCGCCGCACCTCCATCGGGTATCTGGTGACCGCGACGACCTGCGACACGATCTCGACCGCCCGCTCGTGACTGCCTTCGATGACCCAGTATCCGGCGAGAGACTCCTTGATCTCGGCGAACGGCCCGTCGGTCGGGATCGGCACGCCGCCGGTGAACCGCACGGTGGTCGCCCGGGCCGGATCGGTCAGGTGCCGGCTTTCGATCACCTCGCCGGATTCGTGCAGCTCGCGGTCCATGCGCATCATCGTCGCCTGCATCTCGGCGATCCACTCCGGACTGCGGTCCGCGAGCGAGGCCCCGAGGCCCCCGAACATCATGATCATGTACTTCATCGGCGCCCTTCCCTTCCTGAAAACACATGGTCGGAGCCGGCTACCCGGATCCGGACATCGCGCACTCGGCAAAGTTTGGGGTGCAGGATGTGGACATGGCCGTCGACGTGCTCACCGAGATCGTGATCGACCGTCCGTGCGCGCAGGTAGCGGCGTACGCGGGCGACCCGTCGCACGCTCCGCGGTGGTACGTGAACATCGAGTCGGTCGAGTGGCGCACCCCCGAACCGGTGACGGTCGGCTCGCGGATGGACTTCGTGGCACGGTTTCTCGGCCGCCGGCTCGCCTACACGTACGAGGTTGTCGAGCTCGTGCCGGGCGAGCGGCTGGTGATGCGGACGGCGCAGGGGCCGTTTCCGATGGAGACCACGTACACCTGGCAGCCCGTCGATCCGGCGCGCACCCGGATGACCTTGCGAAACCGGGGCGAGCCGGCCGGGTTCGCCAAGATGACGGCGCCGATCATGGCCGGGTCGATCCGCCGCGCCAACCAGAAGGACCTCGCGAACCTCAAACGCCTCCTCGAAAGCCAGGGCTGAGCGGCGCTCAGCGGGCGAGGGGCAGGCCGAAGACCGGGAACAGGCCGGCGTCGGGGAAGCCGGTGATCGCGGCGATCCGGTCGCCGTCGAGGGCGAGGACCATGATGCCGTAACCGCGGCAGTCGCCCTGCTCGCCGGGCAGGTAGGCGGCCACCGCGGGCAGGCCGTTGGCCCGGATCTCGACCAGGCGGATCAGGTCGAGCCGGCCGCCGGCCGGGACGGTGGCGAAGAACTCGACGACCGCGTCGCGGCCGGCGATCTCGATGGCCTGCGGCGGCATGGTCAGAATGGCGTCGTCGCGCAGCAGGGCGGCCAGGGCGGGGAGATCGCGGTCGTGCCAGGCCCGGACGAACTCGGCGACGACCCGGCGTTCCCGCTCGCTGCCGGCGCGGGGCGGCGCCGGTGCGCCCTGCGCCTGGGCGGTGGTGGCGCGGGCACGCTGCAGCGCGCTGTTGACCGCGGCCACACTGGTGTCCAGCAGGTCGGCGACCTGCTGAGCGGGCCAGCCGAGCACCTCGCGCAGGATGAGCACCGCCCGCTGGGTGCCGGGCAGCAGCTGCATCGCGGCGATGAACGCCAGGGCCACCGTCTCCCGCCGGTCGACGATCGCGGCGGGGTCGGCGTCGGCGTCGCCGAGCCGGTCGAGCAGCACGTCCGGGTACGGCTGCAGCCAGGCCGCGTCGAGCGTGTTCGTGATCGGGTCGCGGGCCCTCCTGTTGATCATCTTGAGGCAGGTCGTGGTGGTGATCCGGTACAGCCAGTGCCGCAGCGGCGCCCGGGTCTCGTACCGTGCCAGGCCCTGCCAGGCGCGCAGCAGCGTTTCCTGAAGCGCCTCCTCGGCGTCGTGATAGGAGCCGAGCATGCGGTAGCTGTGCAGGTGAAGCGCGCGCAGATGCGGGGCGACCAGCTCGCGGAACGCGATCTCGTCACCGCCACGGGCCGCCTCCAGCAGCGTCTCGGTGCTCGTCTGCGCTGTCACCGGGCCACCGTAACGCCCGGGTACGACAACACCGATGAGTTCTGCTCGCCCACGGGATTGAACAGGGTGGCGGCCGATCCCGGCCGCCGGCTTCGAGGCGAAAGAGGACGCTGATGAACGCACCATTCGTGTGGTTCGACCTGACCGGCGGCGAGGGTGGGACGGCCGCCGAGTTCTACCAGGGCCTGTTCGGCTGGCAGACGGCGCCGGGCGCCGGTGGGTACGCCGCCTGGTTCGCCGATGAAGGGCAGCCGTGGGGCGGCGTGATTTCCGGCGGCGGGCTACCGCCCGGCCGGTGGCTGCCGTACGTGCTGGTCCCGGACCTGGACACCGCGACGAAGCAGGCGGTCGAGCTGGGCGGCCGGGTCGTGCGGGACAAGACGACCGGCCCGGCGGGCACCTCGGTGGTGATCGCCGATCCCGGTGACGGGCTGGTCGCGCTCTTCGTTCCCGCCGGCTGACGACGGTCCGGGGCCGCGCCGGCGGGCCCGGCCCCGGACCCCGCACCGCGGGCTCAGCCGGTGCGGGCGTCGATGTTCGCGAAGGAGACCTCGGCGCCGGCGGCCGCGCCGGTGTTGGTGACGCCGAGCTGGATGCGGCCGCTGGTGAGGTCGGGGTCGGTCACGGCGCCCTCCACGACGCCGTTGCCGTCGATGGTGACGACGGCGTGCTGGTTGGAGATCACGATGTCGAGCTCGTGCGCGGTGCCCGGCGCCAGGACGCTCGACGAGGTCCGGCCCAGCGAGTTCAGCAGGGCCCCGTTCAGCTCCTCCAGCTCCACGTGGTCGGCGCAGGCGGTCAGCTGATACCCGCGGTCCCCGTGATAGCGGAACCAGACCATCCCGCAGGCGTCGGCGGTGGCCAGCTCCATGCGTACGGAGATCGACTGGTTCCCGCTGAACGCGTCCTCCGGCCCCGGGCACTGGAACGTCGACTTGCCCTTGACCTGGGCCCGCAGCTGACCGTCGCGATAGGTGCAGCTGCCGGACTCGGCGACGCTCTCCCGGAACCGGCCGGGCCCGCTCAGCGGGTCGGCGAAGGACGGCCCGCGCAGGGTCGAGGTCGTCGCCGTGGCGATCTTCGTCTCCGGGCCGGGATCCTCGACCTTCGGGTCGCCGGTCGTCCGGGCGTAGGCGACGGTCGCGGCGGCCACCGAGGCCAGCATCAGGGCGCCTACCGCGTACGTCAGTCGCCGGCCCACCACGCGGGAGGGGGACGGCGCACGCCGGCGGTCTGCCCGGCGGCGGCCGGGCCCGGCGTCGCTGACCGGCGCGCGGCCGTTGACGGGCGGCGAGCTGTCGACCGGGAGGTCGACCCAGCGCGGGCTGTCGACCCGTGGGCTGTCGACCGGGCGCGGGTTGGTTGCCGGCGCCGGTCGCGGGCCCTCGGCGATCACCTGCTCGAGCAGGTCGCGCGAGTCGAACCGGCCGCCCGTCCGCCTCGGCCTCGCCTCGCCGTGCGGCACGTTCACCGCGAGCAGTTGCTGCAGCAACTCGTTGGCGGTCGGCCGGTCGCCCGGGTCTTTCGCGAACGCGCGACTGACCAGCTCGACCAGGGACTGGGGCACGCCGCGCAGCTCGGGCGCCTTGGTGAGGATCTGGGCGGCGGTCGCGACCGGCGTGTCGCCGTAGAACGGGTTCCGCCCGGTGCCGGCGAAGACGATCACGCCGCCCCAGGCGAAGATGTCGGCCGCGGGCGTGATGGGGCCGACGTCGGGATCGAGCCGCTCGGGCGCCATGTAGTCGACGGTGCCCACCCAGCGGCCGGGCCGGGTGTGCTTGGTGGTCGCCTCCAGCGCCCGGGCGATGCCGAAGTCGATCACCTTGGGCAGGCCCAGCGACAGCAGCACGTTGCTCGGCTTCAGGTCGCGGTGGATGACACCGGCGCCGTGGATGGCGGTCAACGCCGCCGCCACGCCGACCGCGATGCTGTGCAGGTCGCCGGGCGACATCGGGCCGCGCTCCTCGACGACCTCCTGCAGGCTGGGGCCTTCCACGTACTCCACGACCAGGTACGGCGTGTCGTCGTCGGGGTCGGCGTCCAGGACCGCGGCGGTGCAGAACGACGGCACCTGGCGGGCCCGCTGCACCTCGCTGCGGAACCGGGCCCGGAACTCGTCGCTGTTCGCGTGCTCCGGCCGGATCGCCTTCACCGCGACGGGCCGGCCCTCCCGGTCACGCCCGAGGAACACGGTGCCCATCCCGCCCTCGCCGAGGCGGCCGAGCAGGCGGTAGTCGCCGAGCCGTCGTGGGTCGCCCGGCCGCAGGGGCCTAGTCGTCATGGGATGCGCGCTCTCGGGACGTTTGGGTCATGGTGGACAGTCACTCAATGTGACGGCTTCTGATCGGGACGGTCCCCGATCTTACGACCGGAAATCACGCATGAGCCCACGTGACAGCCACCATTTTGCACACTCTTCTTGTTACTGATGGGTTTTGGCATGTTCCCGACCGAGGCCACAGAGCGTAATCGCGGGGTTCGGTGGGGTATGGGGCATTTGACGGCTTGTGACAAGCCGCTCGTCTCCGGGAGCGGCCCTACGGCCGGCAGACGCGCTCGACGAGGTTCTGCCAGGCGGCGCCGAGCTCGCGCTCGGCGTCGTCGCGGCCGGCGGTCAGGGTGCCGGCGGAGAGGTAGAGCAGGAGCGGGCCGTCCAGGGCCGCGGTCAGCTGAACGGCGAGCAGGCCGAGGTTCACGCCGGGGAGGCTCATCTCGCGGAGCAGCACCTGGATGTGGATCTGCGAGGCCGGCGCCTGGGCGGGACCGGGAATCGGCTGGCGCCCATCGAGCGTGAAGCGAGCGACGTCGCGGTTCCGGAACAGCCAGGCGACTCTGGCCCGCCCGTACGCGATCAAACGCTCGATGGGCGGCGCGCCAGGACCCAGTGGGGGAGGCCCGGAAAGCACATGTTGTTGGAGTTCGCGCTCGCTGTCGTCGAGCAGGGCCTGAAAGATGCCGGCCCGGGTACGGAATCGGCGGAACACCGTGCCCTTGCCGAGGCCGGAGCGTTCGGCGAGGGCGTCCATCGTCAGGTTGTCCGGACCCGCCTCCGCCAGCATCAGGCGTGCTGTGTCGAGCAGTTGCCGCCGGTTGCGCGCGGCGTCGGCCCTCTCCGGCCGCGGTGGCTCCCAGCTCAGCGGCACCTCGGTCACCCGGTGATCCTAACCACGTCTTGGCTAAGCGGGGTAAAGTCCGCTTATGCTTGCGACGCGAAGCAACATCACATGGTGAGGAGACTCCGATGACGCAGTTCACGACGCTGCCCGACGAAGACCTGCTGGCGACGACGGTCGTCGCGCTCGAGGAGCACGGCTTCAGCGTGGAGGTGGTCGACGACTTCGAGGCCGCGCGCAAGGCCGTGCTGACGCGCATCCCGCACGGTTCGTCGGTGATGACCAACACCTCGGTCACGCTGCAGGAGACCGGCATCCAGGACGCCGTCAACGACACCGACGGACCGTACGAGTCGGCGCGCAACCGCATGCTCGCGCTGGATTTCCAGACCCAGATGGCGGAGATGAAGGCCATCGCCGGCGGCGCCGACTACGCGCTGGGCAGCGTGCATGCGATCACCGCCGGCGGGGCCGTGGTCATCGCCTCGGCGTCCGGCAGCCAGCTGGCCGCGTACGCGTGGGGCGCCCCCAACGTGATCTTCGTGGCCGGCGCCCAGAAGATCGTCCCCGACCTCGAAGTGGCCCACGACCGGGTGGTCAACCACAGCCTCAAGCTCGAGGACGTCCGGGCGCAGGCCACGTACGGGCAGGGCAGTTACATCGGCAAGGTGCTCGAGATCCGCCAGGAGATGCCCGGCCGCATCCACCTGGTGCTCATCCGCCAGAACGTCGGCTTCTGATCTCGGCCGCGAATCCGCGCAGCCGCAGGCTGTTGCCGACGACGAAGACGCTGGAGAACGCCATCGTCGCGCCGGCGAGCATGGGGTTGAGCAGGCCGAGCGCCGCGATCGGGACCGCCGCGATGTTGTAGGCGAAGGCCCAGAACAGGTTCGTCCTGATCGTGGCGAGGGTCCGGCGGGACAGCCGGATCGCGTCGACCGCGCCGCGCAAGTCGCCGCGGATGAGAGTGATGTCCGCGGCCTCGATCGCGACGTCGGAGCCGGTGCCCATGGCCAGGCCGAGGTCGGCCTGGGCGAGCGCGGGCGCGTCGTTGACACCGTCGCCGACCATCGCGACGGTCCGGCCCTCGGCCTGCAGCCGGCGGATCACGTCGGCCTTGTCGCGGGGCAGGACCTCGGCGATCACCTGCTCGATGCCGACCTCGGCGGCGATCCGCTTCGCCACGGCTTCGTTGTCGCCGGTGAGCAGGATCGGGGTCAGCCCGAGGCGTTTGAGGCCGGCGACCGCCCCGGCGCTGGTCGGCTTGACCGTGTCGGCTACGACCAGCAGCCCGCGGACTTCGCCGTCCCAGCCGGCCACGACGACCGTCCGGCCCTCGCTCTCGGCGCGGGCCTTGGCGGCGGACAGCCCGGCCGGCAGCGGCTGGTCCAGCAACGACTCCCGTCCGACCAGCACCTCGTGCCCGTCGACGGTGCCGCGCACGCCCCTGCCCTCGAGGTTGGTGAAGTCGTGCACGGCCGGGAGAGCGCCGGTGACGGCCTTCGCGATGGCCTGGGCGATCGGGTGCTCGGAGGCGTCCTCCACGGCGCCGGCCAGGCGCAGCAGGTCGTCGCGGCTCGTGCCGGGCGCCGGGATCGCCTCGGTGAGGGCCATCCGGCCGGTGGTGACGGTGCCGGTCTTGTCGAGCACGACCGTGCCGACCTTGCGAGTGGACTCGAGCACCTCCGGTCCCTTGATCAGAATGCCCAGCTGCGCGCCGCGACCGGTGCCGACCAGCAGCGCGGTCGGCGTGGCCAGACCAAGAGCACAAGGGCAGGCGATGACGAGTACGGCCACCGCAGCCGTGAACGCGGCGCTGACCGGGAATCCGGCTCCCAGCCAGGCGCCGAGCGCCGCGAACGCGACCGCGATCACGACCGGGACGAACACGCCGGAGATGCGATCCGCGAGGCGCTGCACCTCGGCCTTGCCGGTCTGGGCATCCTCGACCAGCTTGGCCATCTGCGCGAGCTGGGTGCCTTCGCCGACCCGGGTCGCTTCGACGGTCAGGCGGCCCCCGGCGTTGATGGTCGCGCCGGTGACCGGATCGCCGGGGCCGACCTCGACCGGCACCGACTCGCCGGTCAGCATCGACGCGTCCACCGCCGAGGTGCCGACGACGACGGTCCCGTCGGTGGCGACCTTCTCGCCCGGCCGCACCACGAACCGGTCGCCGACCGCCAGGTCCTCGATCGCGATCTTCGTCTCGGCGCCGTCGCGCAGCACCGACACCTCCTTCGCGCCGAGCTCCAGCAGCGCTCGCAACGCCGCGCCGGCCTGCCGCTTCGACCGCTTCTCGAAGTAGCGCCCGGCGAGGATGAACATCGTCACTCCCGTCGCGACCTCCAGGTAGAGGTTCCCGGCGCCGTCGCTGGGCGCGAGCGTCAGCTCGAACGGGTGCTTCATGCCCGGCTCACCGGCGGTGCCGAGGAACAGCGCGTACACCGACCAGGCGAACGCGCTCAGCGTGCCCATCGAGATCAGCGTGTCCATCGTGGCCGCGCCGTGCCGCAGGTTGGTCCACGCGGCTTTGTGGAACGGCCAGGCCGCCCACACGATCACCGGCGCGGCCAGGGTCAGGGACGCCCACTGCCAGTAGGTGAACTGCAGCGCCGGGATCATGGCCATCGCGATCACCGGAATGCTCAGCACCACCGCCGCGATCAGCCGCTCCCGCAACTCCTTCAGCTCATCGCCCGGCTCGGGGTCCCTTTTCGCCGGCAGCGCGGCGGTGTAGCCGGTCTTCTCCACCGTGGCGATCAGCGCCGCCGGGTCGAAACCGTCCGGCACCGTCACCTTCGCCTTCTCGGTGGCGTAGTTGACCGTCGCGGTGACCCCGTCGAGCCGGTTCAGCTTTTTCTCGATCCGCGCCGCGCACGACGCGCAGGTCATCCCGCCGATCTCCAACTCGACGAACTGAGCCGTTCTCATCGGAAAGTCCCTCCGGCGTCGAGGACGAACTCGGCGGTGCGTACCTGCCCGCCGACCTTGAAGTCCAGATAGAGCAGGTACCGCCCGGCGGTCGGTACCTCCGCGCCGAACCCGAGAGCCGGTCCCGGCGTCGCACCGTCCTGCGCGTGGACGTGCAGGTAGCCCAGGTCGCCCTCGCGCAGCGCGACGAGGTGCCCGAACGAGCCCAGATACGGTTCCAGCGTCGTCACCGGCTTGCCGTCCCGGCTGATCGTCACGGTCAGCTCGCTGGTCGCGCCCGCGGTCAGTTCACCTTCGATCGCCAGGTGGAACCCGTCGACGTCGTCGGTAGCGTGCGGCCGTGGACTGATCGGAGCGTAGGAGCCGGCGACCTGCAGGCTCCGGGTCAGCGTGATGCTGCCGGCGTCTTCCCGTCCCGCCGGCACGAAGTCCGCGAACACCCGGTACGACCCCGCCGCCGTCCACCGCCAAGGCGCCGTCCACGTACCCGATGGGTCCATCTGCGGATGCACGTGCCGGAACTCGGCCCCGTCCGCCCTGACCACGATCAGATGCAGCTGCTTCTCATGCGACGTCGCAAACCCGGTCACCGGCGCGCCGTTCCCATCCACGATCCGGAACGCCAGCCTGCCGTCCACCCCGGTCGCCTGCGGCCCCTCGACCGGCGACAACTCCAGCCCTTCGGCCGCAACCCCGAGCCCACGTACGTCAGATGCCGCCATCGCCATCTCTCCGTGCCCCGCGCCTTCGGTCTTCGCCTGCCGCGACGCGACAGCCCCGTCCGGCACCACCACGGCCCCCACCGCGAACGCCGCCCCGAACACCACCGCGACCCCCGCCCCGAACAGCCCCAGCTTCCCCGCCGCGTTCATGAGACCCGCTCCGCCGAGTACCCCGCCTCGTCCACCGCCGCGAGCACCAGCGCGTCTTCCACCGCGCCGCCTCCCGTAACCACAAGCCGCCCGGTCGCAGCGCTGACCTGAACCGCCTCCACCCCGGGCACCCGCCCCACCTCGTCGCGCACCGAAACCTCACAGTGCGAGCAGCTCATCCCGGCTACCTGAAACTCGACCACGCTCATCCCAGCCTCCTCGTAAATACCCCAACGGGGTACCAGTACCAAGGAAGCTATACCCCCTAGGGGTATAAAGCAATGAAGCGTCGGTCACTGCACGGAGTCCGGCAAATTGGCGTGCGCAAGAGCCCTCGGTTGGGCAGTCTTCATCGCGACACGAGGGAGCGTGCCGGAATGCCCATGCATGACGACCAGATCGACGTGACCGCCGAGACGGTCGCCGCCCTGGTACGCGAGCAGTTCCCTCAGTGGGCCGGCCAAGAGGTCCGGGCCTTGCCGTCAGCCGGGACGGTGAACGCCATCTTCCGCATAGGCGACGGCCTGGCGGCCCGCTTCCCCTTACGCCGAGCCGACCCGGCCGCCGCGCGATCAGACCTGGAGCGGGAGTCGCGCGCCAGCGCAGAACTGGCCCAAATCTCCCCTTTCCCCGTCCCCGAGCCTGTGGCCCTGGGCGAGCCCGGCCCCGGATACCCCCTACCGTGGCTCGTGCAGACGTGGCTCCCAGGAACCATCGCCACCGATGCGGACCCGTCCAGTTCGGAGGCGTTCGCCGATGACCTGGCCACCTTCATTCACGCCTTACGCCAGGCCGACACCGCCGGCCGCCACTTCAACGGCAGTGGCCGAGGCGGCATCCTCACCGACCACGACGAGTGGATGGAAACCTGCTTCCAACGCAGCGAGCCGTTCCTTGACGTGCCCCCGCTCCGCCGCCTCTGGTCCCGCCTGCGCGCCCTCCCGCGCACTTCCCCCGACGTGATGACCCACGGCGACTTGATCCCCGGCAACGTCCTAGTAAGCCAAAACCGCCTGGTAGGCGTCCTGGACACCGGCGGCTTCGCCCCCGCCGACCCAGCCCTCGACCTGGTAGCAGCTTGGCACCTGCTGGAGAGAACCCCACGCCAGCTCCTACGCAAAGCCCTGAACTCCGACGACCTGGAGTGGGAGCGAGGCAGGGCGTGGGCCTTCGAACAGGCCATGGGCCTGGTCTGGTACTACGGCGAGACCAACCCGCCAATGGCCCGACTAGGTCGCCAAACCCTGGCCCGACTGCTGGCCCCAGACGCTTGAGATCCGCTAGCGGGTCGGTGTCAGGAGGCGGGGTGTGGTGTTGCCGTGGTGGGCCAGATAGTCCTGGAACTCGCGATGCCTGAACTGGTAGGCGTTGCCGGCGATGCGCAAGAGTCCGGCCTGGTAACAAGCGTCGAGAAACCGGCCCAGCCGCCAGGGCAGCCAAGTCCCCGGACGCCAACGGGTACAAAGCAGTAACCCCAAGTACCGCAGTCCCGCACGTCCGCCGACGAGCCCCGACGTGAGCCCGAACGTGAGCCCCACCGTGAGCCCGAACGCGAGCCCGAAGGCAAGGCCGACCGCGAGCCCGACCGCGACTCCGACCGCGAGCCCGAAGGCGAGCCCGAACGCGAGCCCGAACGCGAGGTCGTTGCGAATGACTGATCGTGGATCCAGACTCCCGGCGCTAGCTGACTCCGCAAGCCCGACCGCGAGCCCGGACAAGAGCCCGAACGTGAGCATGATCGCGAGCCAAAACGCGAGCCCCAACTCGAACCAGGCCGCGAGCCCGACCGCGAGCCCGACCGCGAGCCCGAAGGCGAGCCCGACCGCGAGGTCGATCGCGAGCGTGCGGCGGCCGCGCTGGGTACGGAACAGGTTGAGATTCATTCGCGATGGTTCAGGCCAGAAAGTGGCCCACGACAGGCAAACCAGGGTCGCGATTCCCGCTGCTACTCCCACGCCCGCGAGCAGTTGAGGTACGGAGAAACCGGTGGATACCGGGCTCAGGATGATCGGTAGCGCTACCAGCCACATGGGCGCAAAGAGTGCGACAGCGGCGACGCGGGGGCGGCGGGATCCCGCCAGGGGCCAGAGTTCGTGCAGCACGATGTCGGTGCCGGAGAGTGGCCGGCCGCCGAGGCTGCGCCCGGTGGCCGTGTTGTGGTGCAGGTAGCGGGCCAAAACCGACAGCCAGCGGTGTGCTCGTACCGGGTCGTACGGCTGGTCAGCGTTGCTGGACAGGGCGGCGGGCAGGAACTGGGCGAGCAGGTGGTCGCGAATCGCGTCAGGCGTACTTAGAGCCGGGCTCGTCAGCTCGTGTGGTTCCCGCTCGTACTCGCCGGCCGGGCGGCGTTGTTCGTAGACGACGGTGGCCAACGTCAGCCGCCACGGAGTCGACAGGGCAACGGCGAGCGGGCCTCCTTCGTCATCGCCGATGCGGTCCAGGACGCTTCGCCACCGGTCGATGCCGGTGACCCGGGCGGTGATGAACGCGTGAGCTTGCGCGACGGTCACCGGGCGCAGCTCCACCCGAGCGGCGTCCTCGATCCACAGGTCATCGTCGACCAGCGCCTGAAAGTGGCCGGTCCGGCAGGTCACGATCAGCGGTGCTCTGTCCCGATACCGCTGGTAGGCGTTGAAGACCCGTAACGCCTGTCCAGCCCGTGACGCGTAGCCCGGCTCGTCGGTGGCGTCCAACTCGTCCAACCCATCGACGACCGGCAGAATCAGACCCGCGACTACCAGCGCCTGAGCAGCCCGCTGCGGCAATTGATAGACGTCGACCAGGTGAGCGATCAGCCACTGCTGCATCCGCTGGGGTGCGTCGGGGGGCTCATGCGGCTGGTCGGCGCCGATGTCCCAGGAGGATGTGGACACACGCACTGGCACAGGGTCGCCCTTGTCCCGGTCTTGCAGCAGCATCATCATCAGCTCCACTGCCAGCACGGTCTTGCCGGCGCCGGCCGGACCGGTGATCACCATGCGGGACGGCTGCAATTTCCGGTAATAGCCGGCGACATCTGTCAGCCGCCCTCGGCGGGCTGCGTTGCCGGCGTTGTGCGCCGGCGCCGGCCGGAAGTCGAAACGTACGTCGATGGTCCGGCCGGGCTCGCCCAGCAGCTGCCGCCGCGCCTGCTGTTCCTTGTCCCGCACCGTGGCGGCGAGCTGTTCGACGACCTGAGCGGTCTCGGCCTGTTGGCTGCGCCAGGCCCGCACCGCGACAACAAGCGCAGCGATTCCCGCCAGCAGCGACAGGAACCCGATGGCAGCACTGAGCGGATCGACGTCGCCGAACTTGAGCCGACGCAGGACCCACACCGATACGCCGAACGCGGCCGCAGCCAGCCCGGCGTAGCCCAGGCCTCTCGCTCGATGACCCGTCATGGCCACCCATCCTGGACCAATCAAGACGCAAAACAGCATCCCCAGTTCGGGCGAGCGTGACAGTGAGGTGGCGGAACCCTTCGGCACTGCGAGGCCCCGTCAGCCACACAGAGCACCCCCGCACGGTCTTACGTGGGGTCTGGGGGCTCGGCCCCCAGGTCGGCATGCACCACGACTAGGCGAAGCCGCGAAGCGGCGAGCAGGAAGTGCCCGAGTGGCGCCTGCGCCTGCATCGCGGCCGGCCGACGACCATCGTCGCCGTGGGCGACGCGGATGTCGTGGATGACCGTCGTGGGCTTCGGCACGCTTGCCAGCGTTCCATTGCCGGTTGGGAGTGGCGAGCACCCATTCGAGTGGCGTCAGCTACGGCAATGAGTCTGGCTCCAGTCCCCATCGCAGCGCCGCCCACGACGGGGTGAAGCTGTCTCACTCGTTGGGTTGCTTCTCGTCGGCGAACACCCGCTTCGCCACGGCGATCGCGGACATCGCTCGCGGCCAGCCCGCGTAGAAGGCCAGGTGCACGATCGCCTCGACCAACTCGGCCTCGGTGAGGCCGTTCTGCTTCGCGAGGCGCAGGTGGCCGACGAGTTGTTCGGTGCTGCCGTTGGTCACCAGGGAGGCGACGGTGATCAACGAACGGTCTCGGCGGGCGAGTTCGGGGCGATCCCAGACGTCACCGAACAGCACGTCGTCGGTCAGCTCGGCGAGCTTGGGTGCGATGTCGCCAACGAGACGTTGTGCGGTCGAGGGTTCTCCGGTCGTGCTCACTGTCTCTCCTCCAAGGAATCCGAACTACTGGGCTGGAATCGGCGCGTGCCGCCGCCCGCGAACGCGGACGGCGACTTCGTGCGTTGTGGCGATGTCAGCGTTCGATGAGTTTCATCTGGTCGTCGGTGTGGTGGCCGCCTTCGGCGGGTGGTAGGGAGGTGAGCGCGGTGACCTGCTCGGTGGTGAGCTCGATGTCGTCGGCGGCGGTGTTCTCCTCGACGCGGCTCACCCGCTTGGTGCCGGGGATCGGCACGACGTCGTTGCCTTGGGCGAGCACCCAGGCCAGGGCGACCTGGGCCGAGGTGGCGCCGATCTGGTCGGCGATCTGCTGCACCTGGTCGGCGATGCGCAGGTTGCGCTGGAAGTTCTCGCCGGTGAAGCGCGGGTGGTTCTTGCGGAAGTCCCTGTCGTCGAGCTTTTCCAGATCTGCGGGCGTACGCAGCGTGCCGGTGAGGAATCCCCGGCCGAGCGGGGAGTAGGCGACCAGGCCGATGCCCAGCTCGCGCAGCACGGGCAGGAGTTCGTCCTGGTCCCGCGTCCAGATCGAGTATTCCGACTGCAGTGCGGTGACCGGGTGCACGGCGTGGGCGCGCCGGATGGTGTCGGCCCAGGCCTCGGACAGTCCGATGTAGCGGATCTTGCCGTCCCGTACGAGGTCGGCGAGGGTGCCCATGGTGTCTTCGATCGGGGTGTCCGGGTCGACGCGGTGCTGGTAGTAGAGGTCGATGTGGTCGGTGCCGAGCCGTTTGAGGGAGCCGTCGACGGCGGTGCGGATGCTGTCGGGGCTGCTGTCGGCTCTGCCCGGCCCCCGGCCGGTGTGCGAGATCAGGCCGAACTTGGTGGCCAGCACCACCTGGTCGCGGCGGCCTTGCAGGGCCCGGCCGACCAGTTCCTCGTTGACGTACGGGCCGTAGACCTCGGCAGTGTCGATGAGTGTGACGCCCAGGTCGATCGCGCGGTGGATGGTGCGGATCGACTCGGTGTCGTCGCTGCCGGCGCCGCTGTAGCCGTGGGACATGCCCATCGCGCCGAGGCCGATCCGGCCGACTTCGAGCTTGCCGAGTTTCGCAGTACGCATGATGGTTCTCCGGGTTTGATCAGGCTTCGGGGATCGGGCGGCCGAAGGTTTCCGGGGTGATGTCGGCGGGTTCGGGGCCGCCGCGCTTGCCGGTGTCCAGGGCGTCGATCGCGGCGAGTTGCTCGCCGGTGAGTTCGAAGTCGAACACGTCGATGTTCTCGGCGATCCGTGCCGGCTTGGTCGACTTCGGGATGGCCGATCGGCCCTGCTGCACATGCCAGCGCAGCATCACCTGCGCCGGGGACTTGCCGTGCGCCTCGGCGATTTCGCCGATGGTCGGGTCCTGCAGGGTGCTGGTGTGCTCGCCGTCGCGGTAGAAGGTGATCCCGCCGATCGGCGACCACGCCTGGGTGAGGATCCCGTGCTCGCCGCCGAACGCCTGCACCGCGCGCTGCTGGAAGTACGGGTGCACCTCGATCTGGTTGACCGCCGGCACGACCGTCGCGGTGTCGAGCAGCCGGGTGAGGTGCTCGACCATGAAGTTGCTGACCCCGATGGCGCGGACCTTGCCGTCCGCCAGCAGCTTCTCCAGGGCCCGGTAGGCGTCCAGGGTCTTGTCGAACTCCGAGGGCAGCGCCTGGTGCAGGATCAGCAGGTCGATCTGCTCGACGCCCAGCTTGCCGGCGCTCTTGTCGAAGCCGTGCAGGGTCTGGTCGTAGCCGAAGTCGCTGATCCAGATCTTGGTCTCGACGAACACCTCGGAACGCGGGACGCCCGACTTGGCGATAGCCTCGCCGACTTCACGTTCGTTGCCGTACGCGGCGGCGGTGTCGATGTGCCGGTAGCCGGCCGACAGGGCGGCCTCGACGGCCGAGCGGGTCTCATCGGGCGGGGTCTGGAAGACGCCGAAGCCGATAGCCGGGATGTCGACGCCGTTGGTCAATGTGAAGGTTGGGACGGTGGTCATGAAGCGTTCCTTTCAGTTGCGCGGGAGCAGGCGGAGGGTGACCTCGCTCGCCTTGTCCCCGACGACGGGTCCCACGATGGCGGGCCCGTACCGGTCGTATTTGGCGTGGTAGGCCGCGTCGATGCCGGCGTGGACGTCAGGATGAGCGGGCTCGGTGAAAGTCACGTCGCGTTCCAGGCCACCGGCGCGGATGCGGCCGATCCGGCTGGTCACGGCGTGCCGGTACCAGCCGCCGGCCGGGCCGCGCGCCGAGCGGACATACAGCTCGTCGCCGGCGCGGACGACCCAGATCGTCACGTAAGGCCGCAGGGTGCCGTCACCGCGCGGCGACGCGATTCCGATCTCCTCGGCGCCGCTGATCGCGGTCAGTTCGTCGGCCGTCCACGGCGTTGTCCTGGCTTCGTTCGTCACAGCGTCTCCTCCTCCACCTCGGTATGCCCTGACCCGCCCGGGTCATGTTCTCGGGCCCGGGTGGCCCGCATCATCAGTGTTCGTCGTGCGATGTGGATGGTGCTTACGGCGCAGCGTGAGGCTTGCCAATGCGGTGCACAACAGCAGAACGGCGGTGACGGCGAGGCTGATGTGCAGGCCGTTGAGGAACGCGGCAGAGGAGGCGACGACCGCGCCGTAGGCGGCGACGCCGAGGGCGCCACCGAGTTGCCGGGACATGTTGAACACGGCACTGGCCGTGCCGGCCTGGTGCGACGGCACGCTGTCGAGCAGCAGCGCGGCGATCGACGGGACGGTGAACGAGCCACCGACCCCGACCGGGATCATCACCGCGGCGACCAGCAGCAACGGAGCGTCCGCCGGCAGCAGCACCAGCCCGGCCAGCCCGGCCGCCATCAGCAGTTGCCCGAAGATGATCGGCACGCCCGGCCCGAACCGGTTGGCCATCCGGGCCGCGACGGGAGCCAGGATCGGCACCAGGGCGGTCATCGGCAGAAACAGCAGCCCGGTGGTGAAGGCGGATGCACCGCGCACTTGCTGGAAGTAGAGGCCCTGGAGGAACACGACGCCGTAGAAGCCGGCCATGCCCAGGAACGCGACGGTCAGGGCCGTGCCGACGGCGCGGCTGCGGAACAGGTCCAGCGGCAGCATCGGGTGCCTGGCGAGGGCCTGCGCGGTCAGGAACACCGCGAAGGCGAGCCCGGCCACCACGAACGCGACGAGGATTCGCGCACTGCCGTACCCGAGGTGGGCGCCCTCGATGACCCCGTAGGTGAGAGCCGCGAGGGCGAGCACTGCGGTGAGTTGCCCGATCCAGTCGAACGGCGTTGCTGTGCGCGGCGAGTCGGCGGCGCGGCGCAGCGCCAGCCCGGCGACGATCCCGACGGGCACGTTCAGGAAGAAGATCAACCGCCAGTCCAGCTCGGTCAGCGCACCACCGAGCACCGGCCCTGCCGCCGCGGCGATCGAGCCACCCATTCCCCAGTACGCGATGGCCCGGACCCGGGCGCCGCTGTCGTGGTAGGCGGCCCGGATCAGCGCCAGCGAGGTCGGGGTGACCAGCGCCGCGCCGACGCCCTGCACGATGCGCGCGGCGATCAGCCAGCCCAGGCCCGGGGCGAGCCCGCAGGCCACGGACGCCACCACAAAGATCAACATTCCGGTTCCGTACGCCCGGCGTGCGCCGATCCGGTCGGCGAACGTCCCCGCGAACAGCAGCAGCGAGGAGAACATCAGGGTGTAGCCGGTGACGACCCACTGCAGCCCGGACAGGCTCCCGCCGAGGTCGCGGCTGATGTCGGGCAAAGCGACGTTGACGACCTGGGTGTCGAGGGTGACGACGGCGAAGCCGAGCATCGCCACGATCAGCGACGGACCCGCCGACGGCGCCGCACCGGCAACAGCGGATCGAGTGGGGGCGGTGGAGACGCTCGACATGTTCTCAGGTAACCCGGCACGCCCGCCGCGAGGGAGGCACTGCGCTGAGGGGTACCGCCAGGGACCCCCTCAGCCCAGGCCGGATGCCTACCGTGGGGGCATGGACAACCGCAGTGAGGTCCGCGCGTTCCTCAGCTCCCGCCGGGCCAAAGTCAGCCCGGAACAGGCGGGAATCCCCGCCTACGGCAGCCGCCGCGTCGCCGGACTGCGTCGCGGCGAGGTCGCCGCCCTGGCCGGGGTCAGCGTCGAGTACTACACCCGCCTGGAACGCGGAAACCTCGCCGGGGCCTCCGACAGCGTCCTCGAGGCGCTCGCCCGGGCCCTGCAACTGGACGACACCGAGACCGCGCACCTGCACCACCTGGCCCGCGCGGCCGGCTCGGCTCCGGCCCGCACCCGTAAGCCCCGGACCGGCGCCCCGGTGATCCGCCCCGCGATCCGCCAGGTGCTGGACTCCATGGTCGGCGTGCCCGCGATCCTTCGTACCCACCGCTTCGACGTTCTCGCCGCCAACCCGCTGGGCCAGGCCTTGTACTCGCCCATGTTCAGCACCGCGACGCGGCCGGTGAACTCAATGCGCTTCGCGTTTCTCGACCCGCACGCTCCGGCTTTCTACCCGGATTGGCAGACCGTCGCCCGGCAATCCGTCGGTGCCCTGCGGCTGGTCGCCGCCGCGAACCCGTACGACCAGCAACTGATGAATCTCATCGGGGAACTGTCCATGCACAGCGAGCCGTTCCGCAGTTGGTGGGCCGCCCAAGACGTGTTCGTGCACCGCCACGGCGTCAAACGCTTCCACCACCCGGCCATCGGCGAGCTGGAACTGGCTCACGAAGCCCTCGAACTGCCCGGCGACGACGCGCCCCTGACCATCGTCACCTACACCGCCGTGCCCGGCACCCCGTCGGGCGACGGCCTGGAGTTGCTGGCGTCCTGGGCCGCCACCGAGGAAAGCCCCATCCGCACGCCGCACGAGCGGTAACGCTGCGCTCCCGGCCGTCGGCCACCCGCCTATCTCGGCGCGTCCGCCTTGGCCAACGCACGCGGGCTAGCTGGCCGCTGCCGCCCTTCACCTCGAAGCCCGCGAAGGAGGAACCCTGTCATGACCACCTCGAACGCCCGTCGCACCGCCGCCATCACCGGCGCGTCGTCCGGTATCGGCGAAGCCACCGCCCGCGCCCTGCACGCCGTCGGCTACCAGGTCGTGCTGCTCGCCCGCCGTACCGACCGGATCGAAGCCCTCGCCAAGGAACTGGGCGACGGCGCGCTCGCCATCGCCGCCGACGTCACCGACCGCGACGCCTTGACCGCTGCGGCGGCACGCGTGCAGGAGGAACTCGGTGGCGCGGACGTGCTGGTGAACAACGCCGGTGTCATGCTGCTCGGCCCGTTCTCCGCCGAGCAGCGCGACGACTACCGGCAGATGATCGAGGTGAACCTGCTGGGTGCGATCACCACCACCGAGGTGTTCCTCGACCAGATCCGCGATGGTGGCGGCGACATCGTCAACATCTCCTCGGTCGCCGGGCGCACCGCGCGGGCCGGTAACGGCGTCTACGCCGCCACCAAGTGGGGCCTCAACGGCTGGTCCGAGTCGCTGCGCCAGGAGGTGCTGCCCGACGTGCGGGTCCTGGTCATCGAGCCCGGCGTGGTCGCCACGGAGCTGCCCGGCCACATCACCCACGGCCAGACCAAGGCCGCCGTGCAACAGCTCTACAGCCAGGCGCAGGTCACCGCCGGCGACATCGCCGACGTCATCGTCTTCGCCTTGCAGCGGCCCCGGCACCTCGCCATGAACGAGATCCTGCTGCGCCCCGCCAACCAGGCCTGATGCCCGCTCTCACCTTCGATGCCATCGGCACCGGATGGACCATCACCACCGGCTCGGCGTTGAGCGGCCCGGTCCGGGCCGCTATCGACGAACGCATCCAGCTCTTCGACGCGACGTACTCCCGATTCCGCCCGGACTCGTTGGTCACGAAGATCGCCACAGCCGGCGGCGGGAGCACCTTCTCGTTCCCGCCGGACTGCCTGGCCCTGTTCAGCCTGTATGACGACCTGTACGCCGCGACCGGCGGCGCCGTCGACCCGCTGGTCGGCCGCGGCCTGGAGCTGCTCGGCTACGACGCGACCTACACCCTTGTGCCACACGCCGCCGGGCCCATGCCGCACCGTGCACGCTGGCCGGTAGACGTTCTCCGCGAGGGTGTCACGGTCACCACTCGGCAGCCGGTGGTGATCGACGTGGGCGCCGCCGGCAAGGGCTACCTCGTCGACCTGATCACCGCGATCCTGCACGACGCGGCGATCACCGAGCACGTTATCGACGCCGGCGGCGACCTGCGCCACCACGGCGACCAACCGGTCCGCGTAGGACTCGAACACCCGTTCCAGCCCGGCCAGGTGATCGGCGTCGCGAGCCTGCACAACGGCGCGCTGTGCGCCTCGGCCGTCAACCGGCGCGCCTGGGGCGACGGCCTGCACCACATCATCGACGCCCGTACCGGCGTTCCGACTCGGGACGTGGCCGCGACCTGGGTTGTTGCTGACAACGCGGCTCTGGCCGATGGCCTGGCCACCGCGCTGTTCTTCACCGATGCCCGCGGGTTGAGCCAGCGGTTCCGCTTCACCTACGTCCGCATGCTCAGCGACGGCCGAGCCGAAATCTCACCCGACTTCCCCGGCCAGCTGTTCACCTGAGCCCGACACCCGAGGATCAACCATGCCCCCGAAGAAGGTCACCACCCTTGTCCTGACCGGAATCGCCGCTTGCGCCGCGGCAGCCGGATGCTCTGGCGCCTCGTCACCGCCGAGCGGCCTGCCGCCTGCCACCAGCGCCCCCACCGGCACCAGCCGTCCGTCTTCACCCACCGGCACCCGCTACACCGACGGCACCTACAGCGCCACCGGCCAATACGGCAGCGGACCGTCCTTCATCGACGTCACCGTCACGCTCACCGACGGTGTCATCACCGCCGTGACCGTCGGACCGCAGGCGACGAACCCCACCTCGCTGGACTACCAGAACCGCTTCGCCGCAGCCGTCCCCGCCGTCGTCGTCGGCCGACCGATCGACGAGGTGAACGTCTCCCATCTGGCCGGCTCCAGCGGCACCCCCGACGGGTTCAACGCCGCGATCGAGCAGATCAAGACCAAAGCTGCCGCCTGAGACGGGACGGCCGAGGTTCACCAGTCGCGGCCGGCAACGACCGATGATCTTGCTTTCGATGGTTACGGACGCCCGGGGTCAGTTCGGGGGTCAGCGGTGGTCGAGGTGTCCGCCCTGGTGGCGGCGAGGCTGCCGAGCAGCTTGAGGCGTTCCTCGCTGGGCGAGCCGGCCAGCGTGGTGTACGCGTACAGCACATTGCCGGACTCGTCGGGCAGATCCAACCCCTCGATCGACGTGACCGCCGAGACGGTCGCCACCCTGGTCCGCGAGCAGTTCCCTCAGTGGGGCAGCCTCGAGGTCCGGGCCTTGCGGTCGGCCGGGACAGTGAAAGCCATCTTCCGGCTCGGCGACAGCTTCGCGGCCCGTTTCCCGCTGCGCCTCACCGATCCGGCGGCGGCGCGATCAGATCTGGAGCGGGAGTCGAGCGCCGGCGCGGAACTGGCGCGGATCCCCCCTTCCCGGTCCCCGAGCCCGTGGCGCTGGGCGAGCCCGGCGCCGGATACCCCGTACCGTGGCTCGTGCAGACGTGGCTAGCAGGAACGATCGCCACCGACGCGGACCCCGCCAGTTCGGAGTCTTTCGCCCAGGATCTGGCCACCTTCATCCACGCCCTACGCCAGGCCGACACCGCCGGCCGCCAATTCAACGGCAGAGGCCGAGGCGGCATCCTCACCGACCACGACGAGTGGATGGAAACCTGCTTCCACCGCAGCGAGCCCTTCCTTGACGTGCCCCCGCTCCGCCGCCTCTGGGCCCACCTCCGCACCCTCCCGCGCACGTCTCCCGACGTCATGACCCACGGCGACCTGATCCCCGGCAACGTCCTGGTCAGCGACAACCGCCTGGCCGGAATCCTCGACACCGGCGGATTCGCCCCGGCCGACCCCGCCCTGGACCTGGTAGCCGCCTGGCACCTACTGCGGAAGCCCACCCGACAGCTCCTGCGGTCGGCCCTGAACCGCGACGACCTCGAGTGGGAGCGAGGCAGGGCCTGGGCCTTCGAACAGGCCATGGGCCTGCCCTGGTACTACGCCGATTCCAACCCGCCGATGGCCCTCTTGGGACGCCGGACTCTGGCTCGCCTGCTGGACCCGGACGGATAACCTCCGCACGGTGGTCGATCACAGGACGAAGTCGCTGTGCCCGGCCGCGGCGGAGGTCTCCTCGCCGCTCGACGACACGAACCGCACCGGGACGGGGCTGTCGACCCCGACCCGGCCGTTCGCCACCTCGACCCGGACCAGCCCGTGCGGGGTCGGGACGGCGCCCGCCATGCGTTCGATGCCTCCGGGCCGGGGCGCGACCCGGACAGCGGCGTATCCCGGCTCGTCGGGGGTGACGCCCAGCACGTACCAGATGAGGTCTTTGGTTGGGGTGGAGCTCCAGGCGTGGACCGGGGTGCCCCAGCCCCAGCACTCGCCGAAGGTGTCGAAGCCGTCCTGCAGGAAAACACTCCAGCGCCGCAGCAGACCCGGAAGGCGATCCGCTCGGCCGGCGGCGGCAACCGCGTCGTGCACGACGTAGCTGAAGAACGGTTCGGCCAGCACGATCTCGTGGTCGACGTCCCAGTCGATCCGGTAGATGCCTAGCGTCTGCTCGACGATCTTGGTCATGTCGTAGCCGCCGTCCTCGCCGCCGATCCAGGATCGGACGACGAGCCGGGAAGCCTCGGTGATCACGTCAACGATGCCGGCCCGCCGCTCGGGTGGGGCGAGCCCGGACACGATCGCGACAGCTCCGGCGGCTTGGGACAGCGCCGGCATCTGCTTGCCGCCGACGATGTGGTCGACATAGCTGCCGCGGCCGGGGCTCCAGAAGTCCTCGTACCCGACACGCGCGTTCTCCCACAGTGTGCGGGCCCAAGCGGCCGACCCGGTGTTTCCCAGCCAGTCGGCCATTTCGGCGTACTCGGCCAGGCCTCGCGCCCACAAGCCGGTGATCAGCGATGAGCGGCCGCTGGAGAACACGCTCGACCAGTCGATCAGGTTCCATTCCGGCAGGTCGCTGAGCGTGCCGCGGTCGTCGATGTAGGGCTCGTACCAGCGCAGCACCCGCTCGGCCACCGGCAGCAGCTCAAGCGTCGCCGACCGGTCGCCGTCATGACGGAACTGGTTCCACACTCCGTGGATCCAGTGCAGCGCCCAGTCCGGGATGGTGTACCCGCCGCGGTACTCGATCTCCCCGGCGACGCTCATCGGCAACATGCCGTCCGCGCGCGGCGAGGCACCGAGGGTGACGTAGTTGCGGGCCAGCCGCCAGTCCTCGTTGGCGACCAGGTGCACCATCTGATGCACCACCCCATCACCCACCCAGGCCCGCTGTTCCCTCGTCGGACAGTCGGTGAAAGCGTCGAACGAGTTCAGCTCGGTGGTCCGGATCCCGGCCCGATAGAGCCGGTCCAGCTCCGGGTCGCTGGAATGGAACGTGGCCCCACGGGTGAACGGGTAGTGCTGCTCGCTCACGGCGATGTCCCGTACGGTGACCGCGCCCTCGCCCGGGGGGATCATCAGGAAGATCTGCCGTAGCCCGTTGATGTCGACGGCCCGGTAGTGGTCGGCGAACCCGCGGGTGACGTAGCTGGCGCTGCTGCGGGGCGCGGAGTCGACCGGGCCACGGGCGGCGTCGTAGCGCGCGGACTCCTGGTAGAACAGGTCGAGCCGGACGCCGGGCGGGGCGTCGACCTCAAGTTCGACGTGGCCGGCGACGATCCGGCCGAAGTCGACGGTGATCAGGGTTGCCGCATCGGGGCCGCGATCGACGGTGAGCGGCAGCCGGCCGACTTGCTTGGGGCCGCCTTCCCGGAGTTGGCGGATCAGCCGCTCGGCCGGGTGGTCGGGCAGGTCCGCGAGGGCCGGTGCGCCTTGCACGACGATCGACGGCGCGACGACCCGAGGGCCGTCGAGCATCCCGATGCCCCGGGCCAGCATCGCGCCGTACGGGTCGACCGGCGGGCGGGATTCGGCGAGCGCCCCGTCGTGGCCGGCCTTGAGCACCGTGGCCGGCACCCAGGAGGAATCGTCGAAGTCCGGCTGTACCCACGCGGGGTCGAGCTCGCGCGCGTCGAGCAACTCGATCGGCACACCGTCCAGCGCCTTCCCGGCCTCCAGAGCGCGCCATGCCCGGGACCGAAGTGCCCGCCATCGCTCGTCGGTGACCAGCCACTCGTCGCCGAGCCGGGCTTCCAGAACCAGTTGCGCGTCGCGGCCCATCACCGAGCTGGAGGCGGCCGGCTGCCAGAACGAGTTCGGGTGACCGTAGTAGGTCACCAGCACCGCCACGACGTTGCGGCCCGGCCGCAGACGGGCTGCGATGTCGTACTCGTCGTAGCGCAGCCGCCGGGGCTGTGACCGGATCGGGCCCTGCCCGATCTCGGCGCCGTTGATCCACAACACGTACCGGGAGTCGGCCGAGATGCGCAGCGGGACTCGTGCGGGCACGTCAGGGAGATCGAAGATCCGCCGGAAGAGAACCCGCGAGAAACCGGCAGGCGCAAGATCCGAACCCACACTGGTCGGGTCGATCGTGAACGACGGAACGTCCGGGGCCACCCAGTGGCCGTGCCACCGCACGCCGGGAAAATCCGTGGAGGACATGGCGACGATTCTCCTGTCCTATGGCCGGCGTGCCGGATCGGCGAGCTCGATGCGAACCGCGGCCCGTCGGCCGCTGTTGCCAAGGTCGTCCAGGCCGGTGTCGAGAGCGCCTAGGCGAACGAGACCTGGGTCGGGCACGGCCTGGCCCAGGTCGGCGTAGTAGATCGCGAGCACGTCAGTCGTCGGCCAGAAGTAGATGTCGCCCGGAACGGGGTCGTGCACGGGCGTGCTTCCCTCGATGGTGATCGAGCGAGGCAGCCGGCCCGACTTGGCCTGAGCCCACACATCGCGCAGATCCACCGTTGCCGGCAGCATGGCCGCGAACTGCCGGGACTCCGGCGTATCGGTCAGGGTCGCCGTGGCGACGTGGTCACCGAACCGCAGCAGCACGCCGGTCCCGGTGTCCGGCCCGGCCGCCGATGGGTCGAGCCGCGCGATACCGGAGGCTGACGCGGTGCCGCATCCGGCCAGGACAGCGACGAGGGCGACGGTCATGAGGGCGGCTCTCCCGCGGGCCAGAACGGTCATACCCGCAGCACACTCGCCTGATCGCGGCCGAGGAAGTCACTGTCGATGGGTGTACCGACAGTGCATCGCAGGAGGACGGCCCGCGCCGTACCGTCGAGGTCATGGACAACCATGTCGAGGTGCGTGAGTTCCTGACCTCGCGCCGCGCCCGGATCAGCCCGGAGCAGGCCGGTCTGCCCACGACCGGCCAGCGCCGCGTCCCGGGGCTTCGGCGCGCCGAGGTGGCCGGGCTGGCCGGCATGAGCGTGGAGTACTACGCCAAGCTGGAGCGTGGCTCGCTGGCCGGCGTCTCCGCGGGCGTGCTCGACGCGATCGCCCGCGCCCTCCGGCTCGACGACGCCGAACGGGCGCATCTGCTGCGGCTCGCCCACGAGGCGGACGGCAGTAACGCGATCCTGCGCCGCCGGCGCCCGAGGCAATGGACGGTGCGCCCGAGCCTGCAGTGGTCGCTCGACGCGATCGCGGCCCCGGCGATCCTCGGCAACGATCGCAGCGACCTGCTGGCCGCGAACCACCTCGGCCGGGCCATGTACAGCGACATGTACGGCGGTGACTCAGCCGGTCCGCCGAACTTTGCCCGGTTCGCCTTCCTGGACAGCGGCGCGCACCGTTTCTATCCCGACTGGGAGCTCGCCGCGGACATGACGGTCGCGAACCTGCGCACCGCGGCGGGCAAAGATCCGCACGACAAGGACCTGCACGATCTGGTAGGTGAGCTGAGCACCCGTAGCGACGAGTTCCGCCGGCGGTGGGGTGCCCACAACGTGCGCACCCACGGCACCGGTGTAAAGCAGTTCCGCCACCACATCGTCGGCGACCTCACCCTCGCGTACGAGAGCATGGATCTGCGGGCCGACCCGGGGCTGACCATGACGATCTACACCGCCGAACCAGGCTCGTCCACCGCGGACGCCGTGCGGCTGCTCGCCTCGTGGGCCGCCACGCAGCAGCCGGACGCCGCGGCCCGGTAGGGCATCGGCGACCGGGCGATCACAGGCCGACGGTCTGGCCGCCGTCAATGACCATCGCGTGCCCCACGACAAAGCCGGCCGCGTCCGAACAGAGCCAGGTCACGGCCGCGGCGATCTCCTCCGCCGTGCCCATCCGGCCGACCGGCTCCTGCGCGATCACCCGGTCCCGGCCCTCGGCGGTGCCGCCGGTGAACCCGGTCCATCATCGCGGTGGCGATGATCCCCGGGCAGACCGCGTTGATGCGGATTCCCATCGGGGCGTAGTCGAGGGCGGCAGACTTGGTCAAACCGATCACGCCATGCTTGGCGGCGACATAGGCGGCCTGCCCGGCGATCCCGACCACGCCGGCGCCGGACGAGGTGTTCACGATCGCGCCGCCGCCGTGGGCCACCATGAGCGGTATCTCCTGCTGAAGGCAGAGGAAGACGCTCCGCAGGTTCACCGCGATGATGCGGTCCCAGTCATTCTCGGTCAGCTCCGCGGTCGCGGTGACCGGTTGCTCGATGCCGGCGTTGTTGAAAGCGATGTCGAGCCGCCCGAAAGCGTCGACGGTGCGGCCGAGGGCGGCCGCGACGTCCTCGCCGCGGGTAACGTCGCATCGGACCGCGAGAGCCCGCCCGCCGCTGGCCTCGATCATCCGGGCCGTCTCCTGATTACCGGCCTCGGCCACATCAGCGACCGTCACGAGGGCGCCCTCACGCGCAAAAGCCAGCGCGGCGGCGCGCCCGATCCCACTAGCCGCCCCGGTAACAAAGGCAACCTTCCCGCCGAAGCGATCGTGACCGGCGCCCATTCCGCCGCCGTCGATGCCGATCGTGGTCATGACACTCCTTGCTGTGGCAACGGGCGCAGCAGCCCCCAGAAATGCTCAGCCCCAGCAAACCGCTCCGGCGCCCTTCCAGGAAGTTCCCGCTGATACGTGTACCAACAGCCCACCCCAGAAGCAGCCCCGCACGCCGCGAGCAGGAAACCCGAGCTACCGCAACTACGCCAGCTGTCTCGACGGGGGAGAGGCGGGCCTTCGCCGACGGCTGGAGGCGGGCTACCGCCCCACGGCGGGCAGCCACGGCTTCGGCACGTATTCGGCACAGTTCACCGCCACGGACCGGTGACCGCCGGGCGCACCCAGACAACTGTCCGATTGCGGCGAGACTGTTCGCGCAGAGCGCTCCCGCACGGTGTTACGTGGGGGTCTGGGGGCTCGGCCCCCAGGTCAACATGCACCACGACTCGGCGAAGCCAGCGAAGCGGCGAGCAGGGAAACCCCGAGTGGTGCCCCCGGCAGGATTCGAACCTGCGCTTTCGCCTCCGGAGGGCGACGCTCTATCCCCTGAGCTACGGGGGCTCAGTGGTTCCAGAGCCTAGCAGGCTTGCCGGAACCACCGCCAACGGGGTTATGGCGTGGCCTGGAGCTTCTTGAGGAGATCGTCGATCAGGGTGATCTCGCTCTGCTGGGAGGCCACCATCGTGCCGGCCAGCCAGGTCACGTCTTTGTTCTTCGAGAGCTTCACGGCCTCCTGGGCCATGTGGATGCCGCCCAGGTGGTGCTGGCGCATCAGGGTCAGGTACTGGATTTCCAGGTCCTTGCCCGTCGCCTTGCGTAGGGCGGCCATCTGCTCGGGGGTGGCCATGCCGGGCATGAGGCCGTTGACTACCGAGCCGGCGGAGTCGGGCATCCATGCCATGGCGGGCTCGGAGCCGGTGGGGCTCAGGTTCCAGTCGCGTAGCCAGGCCTGCATGTAGCCGATCTGGCCGTGCTGGGTGAGGGCGATGTCGGACGCCAGGTAGACGATCGTGGGGTCGTCCGCTTTTTCGTGGACGATCATCGACATTTCGACGGCCTGGGCGTGGTGGGTCGACATGTCGCGCAGGAAGCCTGCTTCCACCGAAGTGTCGCCGGGGGTTCGCAGGTGCGGGACCAGGATGCCGATGCCGAGGCCGAGGAGGGCGCCGACCAGCAGCGCCGAGATCACCAGGATCCAGGTGCGGCGGTCGCGGCCGGCGGCCGGGACGTCCTCGGGGGCGGCGGGCTCCGCCGCCGCCTCCGAGTCGGTCGAGACTGTCATCAGCTACCCGTCATGCTGGCGCCGTTGGCGGCCGCGGTGACCGGGCCGGTGGTGGTGTTGCCGCCGGAGCAGGAGATGCCGGGCTCGAGGGCGGCGACGCGGCGCGTGTCCTTGATGAACTCGTCGATGCGCGCGTCGTTGACGTCGTCGGTCTTGAGCTGGTAGCCCCAGACCTGCACCGACACGTTCTTGTCCAGCCCAGCGTACGGCGACATGAACGTGTAGTCCTGGCCCTGGACCTTCTTGGTCAGCGCGGCGACCTGGTCGGCGGCGAGACCCTGCTTGTACGTGATCCAGACGGCGCCGTGCTCGAGGCTGTGCACGGCGTGCTCGTTGGCGATCGGCGCGTCGTACACGTCACCCGAGCAGTTCTGCGGGGTCGCGTTGTGCGCGCCGCCGACGGGCGGGCTCGTCGCGTACGTCAGCGTGCCGTCCTTGTGGTCGCGCGCGTCGATCTGCGGGTTCTTCTGGGAGCGGTAGTCGACCACACCCTTGATGTCGGCGACCTTGTCCTCCCAGCTGCGGGAGCCCTTGACGACGCTGTACACGCCGAAGCCGATGATGCCCAGGGCAATGACCGCGACCAGGCCGATCACCATGATCGGGCCCCAGCTGCGACCGCCGGAGACCTTGACCGGGGTGACGGGCTTGCGGCCCTTGCCCCCGCCGGTCTTCTTCGCCGGGCCGGACCCCGCCTTCTTCGGCGAGGACTTGCTCGGTGGCTTGCCCTGGCCGGTGGTCTTGCCGACCTTGACGGTGGACGGAACCCGCTCGGGTCCCGGCGTACTCATGCTCATCGTGCCTCGTCGATTCGTAAGAAGCGGAAGGGCGGGGCTCGGGTGGCCGCCGAGTGCGAAAGTCTACCCCCGATAGCATGGTTGAGTGACTCCCGCCAACCTTGCTGCCACCGTTCTCTCAGCTGCTCGTGCCGTCTTCGAGACCCGCGGTCTCGACGTCACGGCGCTGCCGGAGACGACTTCCATGGAGCGACCCCGCAATCCCGAGCACGGCGACTACGCCTCGACGCTGGCTCTCCAGCTGGGTAAGAAGGCGGGCGTGGCGCCGCGTGAGCTGGCCGCGGCCCTCGCCGAGGAGCTGGGCCGGCAGCCGGGGATCAAGTCGGTGGAGGTGGCCGGCCCCGGCTTCCTGAACATCCGGGTGGACGCCGCGTCGGTGGGCGTGCTGGCCCGGGACATCGTGCTCGCCGGTGCTGATTACGGACATACGGACACGTTGAGCGGCGAGCGGATCAACCTGGAGTTCGTCTCGGCCAACCCGACCGGCCCGGTGCACATCGGCGGCGTGCGCTGGGCCGCGGTGGGCGACGCCCTGTCGCGGCTGCTGCGCGCGGCCGGCGCCACGGTCGGCACGGAGTACTACTTCAACGACGCCGGGTCGCAGATCGACAGGTTCGCCAAGTCGCTGCTGGCGAGCGCCAAGGGCGAGCCGGCCCCCGAGGACGGCTACGGCGGCGCCTACATCGCGGAGATCGCCACGGCGGTGCGCGCGGAGGCCCCTGACGTGCTGGCGCTGGGCGAGCCGGCGGCGCTCGAGGTGTTCCGCCGGGTGGGCGTCCAGCTGATGTTCGCCGAGATCAAGCAGTCGCTGACCGAGTTCGGCGTGCACTTCGACACGTACTTCAACGAGAAGGACCTGCACAACCGGGGCGAGCTGCAGGAGGCGCTGGACCGGCTGCGCGAGCAGGGCCACATCTTCGAGGCCGACGGCGCGACCTGGCTGCGGACGACCGAGTTCGGCGACGACAAGGACCGGGTGCTGCGCAAGTCGGACGGCGACTGGACGTATTTCGCCGCCGACTGCGCCTATTACCTGGACAAGCGCAAGCGGGGCTTCGACCGGGTCGTGATCATGCTGGGCGCCGACCACCACGGCTACATCGGCCGGATGAAGGCGATGGCCGCGTGCTTCGGCGACGACCCGGCGCGCAATCTCGAGATCCTCATCGGCCAGCTGGTCAATCTCGTACGCGACGGCGAGCCGGTCCGGATGAGCAAGCGCGCCGGCACCGTCATCACGCTGGAAGACTTCGTGGACGCGCTGGGTGTCGACGCCACCCGGTACGCGCTGGCCCGCTACTCCTCCGACTCGCCGATCAACCTCGACATCGCGGTCTGGACCAGGGCGAGCAACGACAACCCGGTCTACTACGTGCAGTACGTGGCGGCCCGCACGGCGAGCGTGGCCCGCAACGCGGCCGAGGTCGGCCTGACCCGGGGCGAGGCGGCCGGCTTCCACCCCGAGCTGCTCAAGCATGAGAAGGAAAATGAGCTGCTCAAGGCCCTGGGGGAGTATCCGGAGACGGTCGCCCGGGCCGCGGGGTTGCGCGAGCCGCACCACGTCGCGCGATACCTGGAGGAGGTCGCGGGGGCGTACCACCGCTTCTACGACAAGTGCCGGGTGCTGCCGCTGAGCGACGAGGAGATCACGGATCTGCACCGGGCGCGGCTCTGGCTCAACGACGCCACCCGTACGGTGATCGCTAACGGTTTGGGCCTGCTCGGGGTCTCGGCCCCCGAAAGGATGTAGGGCATGCGAGCTCATGAGGCCGGGGCGCTGCACGGCGACCTGGGACAGCGGGGGCCCGCCTGGCTGCGTACGCCCGAGGATGTCAACGCCCTCGTGCCGCAACTCTGGCCACGGACAGTGAGTCGCGCCGCGGCCGGGGTCTTGGAGATCGGCGGCGTGAGCGTCGCCGACCTGGCGGCCGAGCACGGCACGCCGGCCTATCTGCTCGACGAGGTCGACCTGCGCGCCCGGTGCCGGGAGTTCGCGTCGGCCTTCGGCGACGCCGACGTCTATTACGCGGGCAAGTCGTTCCTGTGCAAGGCGGTCGTCAAGATCATCAACGAGGAGGGCCTCTTCCTCGACGTCTGCTCGGGCGGCGAGCTGGCGGTGGCGCTCGCAGCCGGCTTCCCCGCGGAGCGCATCGGCTTCCACGGCAACAACAAGTCGATGTCGGAATTGTCCCGCGCGCTGGAAGCAGGTGTCGGACGCATCGTCGTCGACTCATTCGACGAAATAACCCGCCTAACCGATTTGTCCGAAAAATCGAGCAAAAGGCCAAGCGTTCTCGTACGCGTCACCGTAGGTGTCGAGGCTCACACTCACGAGTTCATCGCCACCGCCCATGAAGACCAGAAATTCGGCTTCTCGCTGGCCGGGGGCGCGGCGTTCGCGGCGGCCGTCCGGATCCTCGACGAGGGCGTCCTGAACCTGAAGGGCCTGCACTCCCACATCGGCTCGCAGATCTTCGACACCAGCGGCTTCGAGGTGGCGGCCCGCCGGGTGCTCGAGCTGCAGGCCCAGATCCGCGACGCCCGCGGCGTGGAGCTCGAGGAGCTCGACCTCGGCGGCGGCTTCGGCATCGCGTACACCACCCAGGACGACCCCTCCACCGCCGGTGACCTGGCCAAACGGATCAACAAGATCGTCGAGGGCGAGTGCGACCTGGCCAACCTGCGCAAGCCGCGGCTCTCGATCGAGCCCGGCCGCGCGATCGTCGGGCCGGCCGTGCTCACGCTCTACGAGGTCGGCACGGTCAAGGACGTCGACGGCATCCGCACGTACGTGAGCGTCGACGGCGGCATGAGCGACAACATCCGCACCGCGCTCTACGACGCCTCCTACTCCGCCACGGTGGCGAGCCGCGAGAGCGCCGCCGAGCCGATGCTGGCCCGCGTCGTGGGAAAGCATTGTGAAAGCGGGGACATCGTCGTGAAGGATGAATTCCTGCCCGCGGACGTGCGGCCCGGAGATCTTCTTGCCGTGCCGGGCACCGGCGCGTATTGCCGGAGCATGGCCAGCAACTACAACCACGTGCCTCGGCCGCCGGTGGTGGCGGTGCGCGACGGCGCTTCGCGCGTGATCGTGCGCCGCGAGACCGAGGACGACCTGCTCGCATTGGATGTTGGATGAGCGTGAGTAAACCGATCCGCCTGGCCCTCCTCGGCTGCGGCACCGTCGGCTCGGAAGTGGTCCGCCTGCTGCACGACCAGGCCGACGACCTGACGGCCCGCATCGGCGCCCCCCTGGAGATCGTCGGGATCGCGGTTCGGCGGCTCGGCCGCGAGCGCGGTGATCTCCCGGTTGACGAGAAGTTGTTCACCGCCGACGCGCTCGGCCTGGTCAAGCGCGACGACGTCGACGTGGTCATCGAGGTGGTCGGCGGCATCGAGCCGGCCCGCAGCTGGCTGGTCGAGGCGCTGCGCGGCGGCAAGAGCGTCGTCACGGCCAACAAGGCGCTGCTCGCCGAGGACGGCCCGTCGCTGCACGACGCGGCCGCCGAGGGCAACGCCGACCTTTACTACGAGGCGTCGGTGGCCGGCGCGATCCCGTTGCTGCGCCCGCTGCGGGAGTCGCTGCACGGCGACCGCGTCACCCGGGTCACCGGCATCGTCAACGGCACCACCAACTTCATCCTCTCGTCGATGGACGCGACCGGGGCCGGCTTCAGCGAGGCCCTCGACGAGGCCACCGAGCTGGGGTATGCGGAGGCCGACCCCACCGCCGACGTGGAGGGCTTCGACGCCGCGGCCAAGGCGGCCATCCTCGCCTCGCTGGCGTTCCACACCCGGGTCACCGCCGCCGACGTGTTCCGCGAGGGCATGACGGGGGTGACCGCGGCCGACATGGCCAGCGCCCGCGAGATGGGCTGCACGATCAAGCTGCTCTGCATCGCGGAAAGAAACGAAGAGTCCGTCAGCGTGCGCGTGCACCCGGCGATGATCCCGCGGACGCACCCGCTGGCCAGCGTCGGCGACGCGTTCAACGCGGTGTTCGTCGAGGCCGTGGCGGCCGGGCAGCTCATGTTCTACGGCCGGGGCGCGGGTGGCACGCCGACCGCGAGCGCGGTGCTCGGCGACATCGTGGCGGCCGCCCGCAACCGGCTCTCCGGCACCCGGGCGCCGAGCGAGAGCAACTACGCCCACTTGCCGGTCCGCCCGATCGGCGCGGCCGTCACGCGCTATCACATCAATCTCGACGTCGACGACAAGCCGGGCGTGCTGGCCGCGGTGGCCGGCGTCTTCGCCCGGCACGAGGTGTCGATCGCGACGGTCCGCCAGTCCGGCCGTGAGGAGGACGCCAAGCTGGTCATCGTGACCCACGGCGCCCCCGACGCCAATCTCGCGGCGACCGTCGACTCACTGTCGCAACTGGACATCGTCCGATCCATCGCCAGCGTGCTGCGCGTCGAGGGAGGGGTCTGAGCCGTGCTCGACCACGTGGGGTTCCAATGCGCCGATCTCGCCGCCAGCGCCACGTTCTACGACGCCGTCCTCGCGCCGCTGGGCGGCAGCCGGATGATGGACGTCAAGGTCGCGATCGGGTACGGCACGGGCGGCCACGCCAACTTCTGGATCAGTGAGCTGAGTGAGGGCGACGGCTTCCGCGAGTCGCACATCGCGTTCGTGGCCCGATCCCGCGCCGAGGTCGACGCCTTCTTCGAGGCGGCCGTGGCCGGCGGCGCCGAGGTGCTGCACGAGCCGCGGATCCACGAGGAGTACCACGAGAACTACTACGGAGCCTTCGTCCGCGATCCGGACGGCAACAACGTCGAAGCCGTAAGCCACCGACCTGAGTAAGGGAGAACGACCAATGTATCGGGGACTGATCGAGCGCTATCGGGACCGCCTTCCGGTCACCGACGCCACCCCGGTGGTCACGCTGCACGAGGGCAACACGCCGCTCGTGCCGGCGCCGGTGCTGTCCCAGCGGGTCGGCGCCGACGTCTACCTCAAGGTCGAGGGCGCCAACCCGACCGGCTCGTTCAAGGACCGCGGCATGACCATGGCCGTGTCCAAGGCGGTCGAGGACGGCTCGAAGGCGATCATCTGCGCCTCCACCGGCAACACCAGCGCGTCGGCCGCGGCGTACGCGGCCCGTGCCGGCCTCACCTGCGCGGTGCTCGTGCCGCAGGGCAAGATCGCGCTGGGCAAGCTGGCCCAGGCGCTCGTGCACGGCGCTAAGCTGCTGCAGGTCAACGGCAACTTCGACGACTGTCTCGCGCTGGCCGCGAAGCTGTCGCAGGACTTCCGGGTCTCGCTGGTCAACTCGGTCAACATCTTCCGCCTGCACGGGCAGAAGACGGCCTCCTTCGAGATCGTCGAGGCGCTCGGCGACGCCCCCGACATCCACTGCCTCCCGGTCGGCAACGCCGGCAACATCTCGGCGTACTGGATGGGCTACCTCGAGGACAACGAGGCGGGCAACGCGAGCAAGCTGCCCCGGATGTACGGCTTCCAGGCCTCCGGCGCCGCCCCGATCGTGAACGGCAAGGTCGTCCCCGAGCCGTCGACGATCGCCACCGCCATCCGGATCGGCAACCCGGCCAGCTGGACCAAGGCGCTCGACGCCCGGGACGCGTCCGGCGGCCTGATCGAGGCGGTGACCGACCGCGAGATCCTCTCGGCGTACCGCCTGCTCGCCCGCGAGGTCGGCGTGTTCGTCGAGCTGGCCAGCGCGGCCAGCGTGGCGGGCCTGTTGCAGCAGGCGCAGGCGGGCAAGGTGCCGGCCGGCTCGACCATCGTCTGCACGGTGACCGGTCACGGCCTCAAGGACCCGGAATGGGCGATCTCGACCGCGCCGTCCCCGACGACCATCCAGAACGATGTGCTGATCGCCGCCCGCGAGCTAGGCCTCGCCTGACGAGGATTCCTCCGCCGCCTTCGCCAGCAGCAGGGATGCCCGTGCCACCAGGTCGAGCTCCTCATCTGAGAGGTGGCTGAGGAGCGTACGCATCTTCGCCTCCCCGGCGTTGAAGATGCTCCCGATGAGCTCGGCGCCCTTTCTCGAGAGCCCGATCCGGCGTACCCGCCGGTCGTGCAGGTCCTCGCTGCGTACGACCAGGTCCTGCTGCACGAGCCGGTCGACCATGCCGCTGAGCGCGGCCAGGCCGACGCCGAGCAGCCGGGCCAGCTCGCCGCCCGATACATTGCCGTTCCGGGAGAGCAGCATGAGGATCTTGAATTGCGACAGCGTCAGGTGCGAGGAGAAGAGTGGGTCCGACCGGTCGTACCCGAACACCTGCTGGAGCCGTTCCTGGGCGCCCATAATGTCCGCGATGAGCTGTTCGTTCCCGGCCAACGCCAACCCTTCTTCGTAACGCGCTGATGGCCGGACGGTATCAAAACACCCCGGCGGAAAACCATTTGTTCGCGTCAGGCAAACTATTCATGCAGGCCGAACTTTTACGGGGGGAGCGCCCATGTCATTCCTGACCCGGCTCAGTCTTGCCAACCGCGGGCTCGTGGCCCTGATCGCGATCGTGATCACCGGCTTCGGGCTGTTCGCCATCCCATCGCTGAAACAACAGCTGTTCCCGTCGATCGAGTTCCCCGCCGCCTTCGTCGGCGCGTCGCTCCCCGGGGCCGGCCCCGAGATCATCCAGGACCAGGTCACCGAGCCGATCGAGAACGCGGTCAAGGGCGTCGACGGGATCGAGAGCGTCACCTCGACCACGTCCGAGGGCTCGGCCACGGTCACCGTGCTGTTCGTCTACGGCACCGACCTCGACCAGGCGGTCAACCAGCTGACCACCGCGGTCAACCGGATCCAGCCGACCCTGCCCGACAACGTCGAGCCGCAGATCTTCGCCGGCAGCACCGACGACATCCCGGCGATCGTGCTGGCGGCGTCCGGTGGCTCCGACGAGAGCGACCTGCTCGCCAAGCTCAACCAGACCGTGGTGCCCGAGCTCAACTCGATCGAGGGGGTCCGCGACACCACGGTCACCGGCGCCCGGTCGAAGCAGGTCGTGGTCACGCCCGACTTCGCGAAGCTGACCGCCGCCGGGGTCAACCCGCAGTCGATCAGCACGGTGCTGCAGGCCAACGGCGCATCGATCCCGGCCGGCTCGGTCATCGAGGGCGACAAGTCGCTCAACGTGCAGGTCGGCAACCCGATCACGTCGGTCGACGACCTCAAGGGCCTCTACCTCAGCGGCAGCCGTGGCCCGGTCAAGCTCGGCGACGTCGCGTCGGTCGAGAGCAAGCTGCCGGCCGCGACGTCGTACACCCGCACCGACGGCGTCGACAGCCTCGGCGTGCAGGTCACGGCGAAGCCGAACGGCAACCCCGTGCAGATCTCCACGGAGGTCCGCGCCAAGCTCGACCAGCTGCAGAAGGACACCGGCGCCAAGCTGACCGTCGTGGTCGACCAGGCGCCCTACGTCCAGAGCTCGATCAAGAGCCTGACCACCGAGGGCCTGCTCGGCCTCGTGATGGCCGTGATCGTCATCCTGATCTTCCTGATGTCGGTGCGCTCGACGCTGGTCACCGCTGTGTCCATCCCGCTGTCGGTGCTGATCGCGCTGATCGCCCTGTGGACCGGCGACTACACGCTCAACCTGCTCACCCTCGGGGCTCTGACGATCGCGGTCGGCCGTGTGGTCGACGACTCGATCGTGGTCCTGGAAAACATCAAGAGACATCTCGAGTACGGCGAGGAGAAGAGTCACGCGATCATCGGGGCCGTCCGGGAGGTCGCCGGCGCGGTGACCGCCTCGACGCTCACGACGGTCGCCGTGTTCCTCCCGATCGCCCTGGTCGGCGGCCTCGTCGGCCAGATCTTCTCGTCGTTCGCCATCACCGTCACGGTCGCCCTGCTGGCGTCGCTGTTCGTGGCGCTGACGGTCGTCCCGGTGCTGGCGTACTGGTTCCTCAAGCCGCCGCCGGCCGGCTCCGACACCGAGGCGGTCCGCCGCGCGGCGGAGGAGAAGGAGCTGCGCAACCCGCTGCAGCGCGCCTACCTTCCGGTGATCCGGTTTGCCACCAAGCGGCGCTGGACGACGCTGGCCATCGGCGTCCTCGTGCTGATCTTCACGCTGGGTCTGGGCAGCCAGCTCAAGACCAACTTCCTGGACCAGTCCGGGCAGGACTCGCTGAGCATCACCCAGGAGCTGCCGGTCGGCACCAGCCTCGCGGCCACCAACGACGCGGCCAAGCAGGTCGAGACCGTGCTCTCCGGCAACAAGGACGTAAAGACGTACCAGGTCACGGTCGGCAACGGCGAGTTCAATCCGTTCGCCGGCTCGTCCGGGGCCAGCACGGCCAGCTTCCAGGTCGGCCTCAACGACGACGCGGACGCCGAAGTGGTCACCGACGACCTGCGCGCCCAGCTCGACAAGATGAGCGGCATCGGCGACATCACGGTCGGCGCCGACAGCTCCGGCCTCGGCGGCAGCGAGCTCTCGGTGCAGGTGCAGGCGGCCGACCAGGACGTGCTGGAGTCGGCCACCAAGCAGGTGCAGGAGGCGATGACGGCGACCAAGGGCGTCACCGACGTGACGACCACGCTCGCCGCCAGCGTCCCGCGCCTCGACGTCTCGGTGAAGCGCGACGTCGCCGCCCAGTACGGCCTCACCGAGGCCCAGATCGGGCAGACCGTGGCCGCCGCCTTCCGGGACGCCCCGGCCGGGCAGATCACGGTCGACGGCGCCACGGAGAGCGTGGTGGTGTCGTACGGCGACGCCCCCGCCGACCCGAACGCGCTCAAGGCCCTGCCGGTCACCACGCCGAAGGGTGTGGTCCGGCTCGACCAGGTCGCCGACGTCAACCAGGTGGCCGGCCCCGAGCAGGTCACCCGGGTCGACGGCAACCGCAGCGCCTCGGTCAAGGGCACCGCCACCGGCTCCGACGTCGGCGCCGCGACCACCGAGCTGACGAAGAAGCTGGACGCGCTCACGCTGCCGGCCGGCGCGTCGTACTCGCTCGGCGGCGTCAGCCAGGACCAGGCGGACGCGTTCAAGCAGCTCGGCCTGGCCGTGCTGGCCGCGATCGCGATCGTCTTCATCATCATGGTGGCGACGTTCCGCAGCCTGATCCAGCCGGTGATCCTGCTGGTCTCGATCCCGTTCGCGGCGACCGGCGCGATCGTGCTGCTGCTGGTCACCGGTACCGCGCTGGGCGTGCCCGCGCTGATCGGCGTGCTGATGCTCGTCGGCATCGTGGTCACCAACGCGATCGTGCTGATGGATCTGATCAACCACTACCGGGCGCAGGGCATGGGCGTGCAGGAGGCGGTGATCGAGGGTGGCCGGCACCGGCTGCGGCCGATCCTGATGACCGCGATCGCGACCATCTTCGCGCTGCTGCCGATGGCGCTCGGCCTCACCGGCGAGGGCGGCTTCATCTCGCAGCCACTGGCCATTGTGGTCATCGGCGGTCTGGTGAGCTCGACGCTGCTCACCCTGGTGCTGGTGCCGACGCTCTACACCATGGTGGAGAACCGCAAGGAGAAGCGGCGGGCCAAGCGGGCCGCGAAGCGGGCCGCCAAGGGCCTGCCGGAAGACATGCCCAAGCACGCCGCCGACGAGCCGGCCGCCGATGAGGTCCCGGCCGGGGTGGCGCCCGACTCCAGCGGCGGCGCGCACGAGGCGCCCAGCGGGGCGCTGCGCGGCTACACCGACCAGTTCGAGGTGCTGAAGGTGCCGCGGCGCCCGGGCGAAGCGAAGTGATGTGAGACGAGGCCGGTCCGGCGACGGGCCGGCCTCGCCCGTCCGGCGGCCGGGCTAGATTCCTTACGTGCCATCGTTCTCGGTCATCACCCGTAACCGGGACTTCCGCCGCCTCCTCGGGGCCGAGCTCGTGGTCTTCGGGGCCGACTGGTTCGTCATGGTGCCGTTGCTGGTGCTGCTGCCCAAGCTCACCGGCAGCGGCGTCTGGGGCGGCCTGGTGCTGGCCGCCGACACCGGCATCAACGCGCTGCTGCTGCCGTTCACCGGCACGATCGCCGACCGCTTCGACCGGCGCCGGATCCTGGTGATCGCCAACGTCTGCGCGTTCCTGGCCGCCCTGCTGCTGTTCGCCGTCCGCTCGGCGGCGACCGCGCCGCTGGCCCTGGTCGCGATCGGCGCCATGTCGGTGGCCAAGGCCTTCTACACCCCGGCCGCCTCGGCCGCCCTGCCCAACGTCGTCGACGCCGATGACCTGCCCGCGGCCAACGCGATCTCGGGCTCGGCGTGGGGCACGATGACGATCGTCGGCGCGTCGCTCGGCGGCGTGGTGGGCGCGGTCGCCGGGGCGTACTGGAGCTTCGCGGTCACCGCCGCCCTGCTGCTGGTCGCGGCCGTGCTGAACTTCTCGGTGCGCCGCCCGCTGCAGGCCGCCCGAGCCGACGGCGAGAGCCCACCCACCTGGCATGCGCTGGTCGAGGCGCTGCGCTACATCGGCGCCCGCCCGCGCATCCGGGCGCTGGTCACCGTCAAGTCGGCGGCCGGGCTCGGCAACGGCGTGCTGATCGTCTTTCCGCTCATCGCCACGCTGCACGGCGTGGGGACGCTCGGCGCCGGCCTTCTCTTCGCGGTGCGCGGCTTCGGCGCGCTGGTCGGCCCGTTCGCGCTCAGCCCGGTGCTGCACCGCCGCGGCTGGCTGCTGCCATGCCTGGCGTTGTCGATGGCGCTCTACGGCGCCGGCTATCTCGCCGTGTCGGTGACACCCTGGTTTCCCCTGGTGCTGGTGTTCGTCTTCGTGGCGCATTTCGCCGGCGGCGCCAACTGGACCCTGTCGAACTACGCGCTGCAGGGCGAGGTGCCCGACCAGCTTCGCGGCCGTGTCTTCGCCACCGACCTGATGCTGGCGACGCTGGCCATCACCGTGAGCCAGCTGATCGCCACCTCTGTCGTCGACCGGGTGGACGAGCGCTGGATCCTGGCCGGTTGCGGGGCGCTGACCCTCACCTACGCGATCGGCTGGCGCATCGCCACCCGCAAGCTGACCCTGACCGAGGAGCCGTCAACGCTCGGGCGGCGCGAATGACGGCTGCCGCGCCGCCAGCAGCGCCGCGATCAGCAGCGCGATCCCGGCCGCGAACAACAGCGCCAGCACCAGGCCCACGCCCGCGTTGATCAGGCCGTAGGTGCGCGTCCACCCGACCTCGAAGTCCAGCGACGAGATGATCTGGGGCAGCAGGGCCGACCAGACCATCGAGGCGAGGCCCTCGGCGAGCATCACCGCGAGCCCGGCCCGGCCCAGCTGCAGGGTGCGCCGCGGCAGCCGGGCGCCCTGGGCGGTGAGCAGGATGAGCCCCACCACGAGCACCGCGAACACCGGCAGCTGCACCACGAAGCTCCCGAGAAACACCCCTAGCGAGATCACGCCGCCGACCGTACAAGCCGGGTGCGACATTCTCGTGAATCTTGAGCGCTTAGCATGTGCCGATGGGCCTCACCTTCGCGACCGACCCGGTCACCGTGCGCACGCCGGCCACCAGCGCCAACCTCGGTCCCGGATTCGACGCCCTGGGTCTCGCGCTGACCCTGTACGACGACCTGGAGGCCCGCGTCACCGACGGCGGCTTCACCGTGACCGTCGAGGGCAAGGGCGCCGGCGAGCTGCCCGGCGACGAGGAGCACCTGGTGGTGCGCGCGATGCTGGCGACCTTCGACGCGATGGGCGAGCGGCCGGACGGACTGGCCGTGACCTGCGTGAACCAGATCCCGCAGGCGCGCGGCCTCGGCTCCTCGTCGGCGGCCATCGTCGGCGGCGTGCAGCTGGCGCGCGGGCTGGTGAAGGACGGGATGAACCTGATCGGCGACGAGGACGCCCTGCGGATCGCGGCGCGGCTCGAGGGGCATCCCGACAACGTCGCGCCGTGCCTGTTCGGCGGCTTCACGATCGCCTGGACCGAGGGCGCGGGGGCGCGCGCCGTGCGGTTGGGTGCTCACGAAGGCGTACGTCCGAAGGTTTTCGTTCCCGCGGAGCGCGGGTATACCGCCTCGGCTCGCGCCGCGCTGCCTCCGGATGTTCCGCATGCGGACGCGTCCTTCAACGCCGGACGGGCGGCGCTGCTGACCCACGCGATCACCGCGGATCCCCGTCTGCTGTTCGCGGCCACCGAGGATCGGCTGCATCAGGGGTACCGCGCCGAGGCGATGCCCGGCACCGCGTCGCTCGTGGCGTCGCTGCGGTCCGTCGGCGTGGCGGCCGTGGTGAGTGGCGCGGGTCCGACAGTTCTCGCGTTGTCCGAGGTCCCGGCCGACTTCCATCCGGGAACAGAATGGCGCGCGCAGACGTTGGGCGTGGATGCGCACGGTGCTCTTGTCAAAGGGAGTATGGTGGAACTCGCCTAGCGGGGCCCTGTTGCCGCAGGTCGTGCGAGTTGACTACGCTCAAGACCAAGCACAGCCGCGAAGCAAGCGATCACTGCGGTTCGGCGCGCACCCCCAGAGATTTTCAGGCCGCTCAGGCCGACTCATTCTCAGCAAGGCACACGCCGAGCAGCAGATCTCCCAAATCGCTGCACTCGCCGAGACCTACTCGTCAACGTAGGACGGGCAGGGACACCGTCGAGCTGCCGTGCTGCACAAACTCCCGCGTCGCCATGGCGAAGCGGGTTCCGAGCCACCCGGCCACCAGGCTGCAGATCGGGCGTCTCGGGCTTTTTCCGACGGAAGGAATCCATTGAGCGACACCACCGACGTGACGTCGGGTGTTTCTGACGTCGCTGACGGCGCCGGCACCACCGCGACCGCCACGAAGCGCCGCCGAGGCGGCACCGGGCTGTCCGCGATGCTGCTGCCCGAGCTGCAGAGCCTCGCCGCATCCCTGGGCATCTCGGGCACGGCCCGGATGCGCAAGGGTGAGCTGATCACCGCGATCTCTGAGCGGCAGAGCGGTGGCGCGCCCGCCGCGGAGTCGACGCCGCGCCCGCGTGCCAGTGAGGTAAAGGCCGCCGCGTCGAAGCCGGCGCCGGTCGAGACCGTCGCCGCTCCGCTCGAGGCCCCGCAGACCGCACCGGCCCAGCCGCAGACCGCGCAGGTCACCGTGCAGCCGGAGGCCGCACCGGCCACCGAGGGTGGCAGCCGGCCGCGCCGCGAGCGCGCGCCGCGCGAGCGTGACCGCGACCGTGACCGCGAGCGCGACGCCGCCCCGGTCGCCGAGCAGACGCCCGCCCCGGCCCAGGTCGCCCAGCCCGATACGGCCGAGCGCACCGACCGGCCCGAGCGCGGCGACCGCAACCGCGACCGCGGCGACCGCCAGCGCAACAACCAGCGCGACGACCGTGGCCCGCGCGACGACCGTGGCCCGCGCGACGACCGTGGCCCGCGCGACGACCGTGGCCCGCGCGACGACCGTGGCCCCCGCGAGGACCGTCAGCGCGACGACCGCGGCCCGCGCAACAGCGGTGATCAAGGTCACGATGACGACGACAACGACTCGGGCGATGGCGGCCGGCGTAGCCGCCGCAGCCGCTTCCGTGACCGCCGTCGCGGCCGCGACCGCGACGGCGACCAGCGTGACGGCGGTCAGCGTGACGGCGGCCGCGAGCCGCACGTCACCGAGGACGACGTGCTGGTCCCGGTGGCCGGCATCCTCGACGTGCTGGACAACTACGCCTTCGTGCGCACGACCGGCTACCTCTCCGGGCCCAACGACGTGTACGTGTCGATGTCCCAGGTGAAGAAGTACGGCCTGCGCCGCGGCGACGCGGTGACCGGCGCCGTGCGGGCGACCCCGCGCGACAGCAACAGCGACAACCGGCGCGACAAGTACAACCCGCTGGTCCGGCTGGACACCATCAACGGGATGGAGCCCGAGGAGGCCCGGCGCCGCCCCGAGTTCTACAAGCTCACCCCGCTCTACCCGCAGGAGCGCCTGCGGCTGGAGACCGAGCCGCACATCCTCACCACCCGGGTCATCGACCTGGTCATGCCGATCGGCAAGGGCCAGCGCGCGCTGATCGTCTCGCCGCCGAAGGCCGGTAAGACGATGGTGTTGCAGGCGATCGCCAACGCGATCACCCACAACAACCCCGAGTGCCACCTGATGGTCGTGCTGGTCGACGAGCGGCCCGAAGAGGTCACCGACATGCAGCGCTCGGTCAAGGGCGAGGTCGTCGCGGCCACGTTCGACCGCCCGCCGCAGGACCACACCACGGTCGCCGAGCTCGCCATCGAGCGGGCCAAGCGGCTGGTCGAGCTGGGCCACGACGTGGTCGTGCTGCTCGACTCGGTGACCCGTCTCGGCCGGTCCTACAACCTGGCCGCGCCGGCCTCCGGCCGGATCATGTCGGGTGGTATCGACTCGACCGCGCTCTACCCGCCCAAGCGGTTCCTGGGCGCGGCGCGCAACATCGAGAACGGTGGCTCGCTCACCATTCTCGCGACCGCGCTGGTCGAGACCGGCTCGATGATGGACACGGTCATCTTCGAGGAGTTCAAGGGCACGGGTAACGCCGAGCTCAAGCTCGACCGCAAGATCGCGGACAAGCGCGTCTTCCCGGCGATCGACATCGACCCGTCCGGCACGCGTAAGGAAGAGATCCTGCTCGGCAAGGAAGAGCTGGCGATCATCCACAAGCTCCGCAAGGTGCTGCACTCGCTGGACTCGTCGGCCGCGCTCGACCTGCTGCTCGACCGGCTCAAGCAGACCCGCACGAACGTCGAGTTCCTGATGCAGATCGCGAAGTCGACTCCGGGCGAATAATTCATTTCGGACGCAGCCCCGCCGGACCGGCGGGGCTGCGTCCTTTTTGTCGCACACGGTGTGTGATCTTTTTTCCGCCGGGTCGGGCAACCTCCGAGGACACGTCAGCTCTCCGTGGAGGCGTCCATGATCGTGCCTGGGTATCGGGACAATCCGACCGAGCGATGGGATCCGGTCGCGCCGGTCGACCCTGCCGAGGCCGAGGATTTCCTCCGTCGCTGCTATGTCGAGAACCCGCGCCTGGGCCCGGTCGAGCCCCGCCTGGCCATCGTGCGCGCGCAGATCGCCGCGACCGGCACCTACGTGCACACCACCGAGGAGCTCGGCCACGGCGCGAAGATGGCCTGGCGCAACTCCTCGCGCTGCATCGGCCGCCTCTACTGGAAGAGCCTGCTGGTCCTCGACCGCCGGCGAGCCCGCACCGCCGACGAGATCTTCTCGCTGCTCGTCCACCACCTGCAGGCCGCCGGCGACGGCCAGCTCCGCCCGGTGATCAGCATCTTCGCCGCCGCGCAACCCGGCCAGCCCTTCGCCCGGGTCTGGAACGAGCAGCTCATCCGCTACGCCGGTTACCGCGACGAGCAGGGCCGCACGGTCGGCGACACCCGGCAGGCCGACTTCACCGCGGCGATGCGCGGCTTCGGATGGCGGGGCAAGGGCGAGCACTTCGACGTGCTGCCCTTGGCCATCGAGACACCGTCCGAGGGGGTGCGGCTCTACGAGCTGCCCGAGCGGGCCGTCCGCGAGGTGCCGATCACCCATCCCGAGTTCGACTGGTTCACCGAGCTGGGACTGCGCTGGCACGCGGTGCCCGCCATCTCCAACATGCGCCTGACCATCGGCGGCGTGCACTACCCCCTGGCGCCCTTCAACGGCTGGTACATGGGCACCGAGATCGGCGCCCGCAACTTCGCCGACGCCGACCGCTACAACATGCTGCCCACCGTCGCCGCCCGCATGGGCCTCGACACCAGCCGCGAGTCCACTTTGTGGCGCGACCGGGCGCTGCTGGAGCTCAACCGCGCGGTGCTGTGGAGCTTCGAACAGGCCGGCGTGAAGATGAGCGACCACCACACCGAGTCGGCGCGCTTCATGGCCCACCTGCGCAACGAGGAGAAGGCCGGCCGCCCCGTCCCCGCCGACTGGAGCTGGATCGTCCCTCCGATGTCCGGCTCCCTGACGCCGGTCTTCCACCGCTACTACGAGGAGCTCGACCAGCGCCCCGCCTTCTACCTCGACGACGAGGCCGCCGCGATCGCCCGCACCGGCACGAAGTGCCCGTTTCCCCACTGACGGAAGATAAAGATCAAGTTCATGTCGTATCTGGGTGGTGGGTACGGACCGTCGCTCCCGCCGAGGCCGCGCCGGGGCCCAGCTGCGCCGGCCCTGGCGCTTCATTCTGCGTGAGTGGTCACCCAAACCCGCACCCCTGATGACTTCCCGCGCGCACCAAGATGTTGTGATGACTTGCCGCGCGCTCCGAACCCGTACTCATCAAGATCTCGAACCGAGCGGGCGGGCGCGACACCCCGCGCAAAATGCGTGGCCTCCGCGTGGGTGGCTTGGGAGCATGCGCGCATGACTTCGTATATCTCGCACACCACGGTGGACTGTGCTGACGCCTATGCGCTCTCCAAGTGGTGGGAGGGCGTGCTCGACTACACCGAGCTGCCCGAGGATCCCAACCTTCCCGGGCACGAGGAATGCATGATCATGTCGCGGGACCGGACGCACAAGGTGCTGTTCATCGAGGTGCCCGACGCCAAGCAGGGGAAGAACCGGATCCACTTCGACCTGCGGCCCGCCGCGGGGACCCGGGACGAGGAGCTGGCGCGGCTGGTCGACCACGGCGCCAAGCCGATCGACGACCTGCGCCGGCCCGACGGCACCGGCTGGGTGGTGCTCGCCGATCCCGAGGGCAACGAGTTCTGCATGCTGCGCAGCGAGGCCGAGGTGGCCGTTACGGCCTGACGGCGGTCACCAGCGCGGTGGGGAGCCACGGGCCGCCCCACCACATGCGCCAGCCGAGCGGGCGGACGGTGGCGGAGATGCCGACGCTGTCCAGATGCGCCGCGTACGCCTTCGTCGCGCTGATGTCGGCGATCACCAGCCGGCCGCCGGGCCGCAGCACGCGCAGCGCCTCGTCGATCGCGGTGAGGCGGCCCGCCGCGGGGTGGATGTTGTGGATCGCCATGCTGCTGACGACCAGGTCGAAAGACTCGTCGGGGTAGGGGAGCGACGTCATGTCCCCGGTGTCGAGCGATACGCGTACGCCCTCGGCGGTCGCGTTTGCCTCCGTCACCGCGGGGGAGTTACCCGACTGGTCGACCGAGCGCCAAAGGTCGACGCCGGTCGCGTGCCCGGCGGGGAGGCGGCGGGCCACGGCGATCAGCACCGCGCCGCGGCCGCAACCCAGGTCGAGGGCCCGCTCGTCGCCGCGCAGGGACAGGCCGTCGAGGACCTCGCGCCACACCGCGAACTTCCCGCGCGTGGTGGTGTGCAGGTAGAGCGACGCGCTCGCCGCGAAGTAGAGGCCGATCAGGGCGGGCCAGATCGCGGCCCAGCCGGCCAGCGCGGCCGTGACGATGGTGGCGGCGAGCAGGAAGACGACCGCCGACGTCAGGCCGAACAGCACCGGCGGCGCGTCGATGCCGTACCGGGCACGGGCGGTCATCAGGCGAACTCGTTCACGGCGAAGTCGTCGCGGTGGCGCCACGCGGCATCGGTGCGCACGTGCTCCGCTCGTACCCACTTGAGGACCTTGTGGGAGAACTCGGCCGCGGGAATCCGCCCGGCCGCACGCACCACGAAGCCCTCGGAATCTTCCGGCGTGCGCCGCGCCGCCCAGGCGGTGCGCGCCTCGGAGAGACTGCCGCCCCGATAGAGCACCGGCACCACCGGCAGCTCGAGCCGCCGCGCCCAGTCGACCGTGTCGTCCCACCCGAGCAGCGTGTCGGTCTCGTCCCAGATGCCGAAGACGATGAAGACGCCGGGCAGGTCCGAGTACGCGATGCTGCGCCGCGCCCACATCGACTCGCCGCACACCCGCCAGTCGTCGGGGATCCGGTACGCCGTCATCGCCCACAACGCCTTGGCCGGCCGGTCCCACGGCTGCGTGCCGGAGTCGACCGACCGGCCGAACATCGTGTCGCGCGTGAAGGTGAGGTTGCCGCCGTCGAGCTTCTCGGTCACCACCAGCTCACCGTCCAACCAGGACAGATCGTGCTGAACCTTGTCGTCGGCGGTCGCTCCGGGCGAGTCCGGCAGGTGGAAGGTGCGCGGGTACTTCAACGTCAGAAGTCTCCCTCCGCGACCTGGAAAACAGTGAGGCCGAGTGCCCGCCACATACGTACCACCTGTTGGCGGTCGTCGAAAACCCCGACGATCCGCCAGGTGTACCGGATTTCGGAATCGAAGATCTCGCGCTTGACCACGGCGTCCTTGCGGCCGTCGTCCTCGGGCCGCATGAAGAGCGCCTCGTACGGGACGCCGACGAACAAATCGAGCCACGCCTCCGTCTCGGGGCGGCACACGGCGTCCCGGCCCGAGCAGAAGATGATGGCGTTGCCGGCCGCGTGCATGGCCTGGACGGCCGTGATGACGGCCTGGTTCGGCAGGTCCTCGCCGACCCGGTGCCAGTCGTAGGGGCTGCGGTCGCCCATCAGTGCCACGGTCCCGTCGATGTCGACGAGCATCGCGGGCGGCAGGTCGGGGTCCGGCTCGTAAACCTTTACCGAAATATCCGAAATGTACGGTACGGGCAGCGGGAGGTTGCGGCCCGCCAGGTAGCGCGAGTGCATCCGGCGGATTGCTTCCTCGCCTACCTGATCGGGGGCGCCGCGTTCAAGATCGCGCCGGATGCACTCTTCCAGCGGCACGTCGGTGAAATCGTGCACCTCGAAGGAAGCCCCGAGCCGCGCGGCCATCTCGGCCCACTCCCGCACCGTCTTGTTCCGCAGGTTCGTGTCGTCGACGATCACGTCGGCGTGCGCCCGCAGCAAGGCCTCGACCGCGGCCCGCTGCGCGTGCGTCACCTGCGACTCGGACCACTGGGTGTAGAGCCGCTCACCGTGCAGCATGCGCCGCAGGTCGTCGCGGTTGACCCGGACCACCCGCGGCTGCAGCTTCCGCGCGAACGTCGTCTTGCCGGACGCCGGCAGCCCACGGGTGATCAGCAGTCTCGTCATTCCTCGGCCACCTTGGTCATCGCCGCGTCCGCCGCCGGCCGGGCGTGCTGCCACAGCACCGGACGGTAGTCCTTGCTGTCGAGCCGTAGGAACAGCGCGAACTTGTGCTCGCTCCGCACCGCCCGGGCCGCGAACTCCTTGCGCCCCCAGCCGTCCGGCAGCTCCGCGACGATCGTCGCGTAGGCCGTCTCGATCGCGGCGGCCTGGGCCTCGACGGTCGCGGTGAGCTCCGCGGCGACGCCGCGGACCCACGGGTGGAACTCGTCGGGGAGGGGCGCGGTGAGCGCGTCCAGGTCGCCGCCGTTGGCCATGACGTCCCATACCGTACGCGCCGTGAGCCCCGTGACCAGCCGATGCAGCCGTACGTAATCGGCGTACTTGATCTTCACCCGCTGGTCGGCCGCGGTGAAGTGGACGACCAGCCCTTCCCGGCCGTCGCGCGGCGGCGCGGCGAGGGCCTCGGCGAACGTCGCGTACCCGAACGTCTCCACCACCGGCCCCGGCCAGTTCGGCACCGCCTCGGGCCCATAGGTGCGCCCGGTTGCGATGTCCACCGCCCCGAGCAGGACGAGATCGTCGAACCCCTGGTAGTCCACGACGATCCGGTTCCCGGGGTAGATGATCTCGACCAGCACGGTGAGACCTTCCGGCAGGATAAATCCGGCATATCGGGTACGAAGCAGCGCCGTCGCGTGCAACGCCTGGCCGGACGCGAAGGAACCCCGGGTAGCGACCGCGAGGCCATCGCCATCGTGGAAGATGATCCCGAGCGATCCGTCCGCTTTGTCCGTTACGACCACTGCCGCATCGGGCTCGAGGCGCGGGGCGTGCGCCTCCGAGTGGTTGAAGAATTTGGCGAGCGGCCGCGCGACGATCCGGCCGGCGGCGTCGGTAATGAGGCCGCGGCAGGCGAGCGTCACCGGCGTCCAGGCGCCGGAGTACTGGCATACCTCGGTGTAGTTGTAGATCGTCAGCGGACGCGACGGATGACGCTGCAGCCGGACATGTCCGGTTTCGACCGCGGCGGCCAGTTCGGCCGTGTCGAAAACGTCGGTGAGCAGCGTCATGGCACGTTCCTTTCCTGATCCGGGGGAATGCCGCGAGGGCGGCTCACGTTATCGACACCGGACCAGCAAAGTCGCCTCGATTTCTCGCGAGGCCATGTCGCATGGCAGACTGGTCCATCGGCCAGCAAAAGGTTCCGGTTCACGCCCGAGCCCACCGCCCTGGCGGGGCGGCGCGGTGCTGACAGCGACCCGGCGACCACGTGATCGAGAGGGACCGAGAGACATGAAGAGCGGCATCCACCCGGAGTACAAGACCACCGAGGTCATCTGCTCCTGCGGCAGCACCTTCACCACCCGGAGCACCGCCAAGGGCGGCGAGATCCGCGTCGAGACCTGCAGCGCCTGCCACCCGTTCTACACCGGCAAGCAGCGCGTTCTGGACACCGCCGGCCGGGTTGCGAAGTTCCAGGCCAAGTACGCGAAGGTGAACGCGGCCAAGAAGAAGTAACTGCTTCAACGGCGCCCGCACCCGGAAACGGGGGCGGGCGCCGTTCGCGTGTGGGGAGACCACTGTGAGTAACGACAGGTTGACCACGCTTCTCGAGGAGTACGCGGAACTGGAGAAGCGCATGGAGGACCCCTCCATCCATGCCGACCAGGCTCTCGTACGCCGGGTCGGCCGTCGCTTCGCCGAGCTGGCCCCGATCTACGCGGCTCACGCCGAGCTGGAGGCCGCCCGCGCCGACCTGGTCGCGGCGAAGGAGCTCGCGGCCGAGGACCCGGCGTTCGGCGCCGAGGCCGAGGCGGTCGCCGCCACGCTGCCGCCGCTCGAGGAGAAGCTCGGCGAGATGCTGATCCCCCGCGACCCGAACGACGCCAAGGACGTGATCGTCGAGATCAAGGCGGGCGAGGGCGGCCAGGAGTCGGCCCTGTTCGCCGGGGATCTGCTGCGCATGTACACGCGGTACGCGGAGCGCCACGGCTGGATCGTCGAGGTGATCGACTCACAGGAGTCGGACCTGGGCGGCGTCAAGGACATCTCGGTCGCGGTGAAGACGAAGGGCGTGCCCGAGGGCGGCCACGGCGTCTGGTCGCGGCTGAAGTGGGAGGGCGGCGTGCACCGGGTGCAGCGCGTGCCGGTGACCGAGTCGCAGGGCCGTATCCACACCTCGGCGGCGGGCGTGCTGGTGCTCGCCGAGGCCGAGGAGGTCGACGTGCAGATCGACCCGAACGACCTGCGGATCGACGTGTTCCGCTCGTCGGGCCCGGGCGGCCAGTCGGTCAACACCACCGACTCGGCCGTGCGGATCACGCACCTGCCCACCGGCACCGTGGTGAGCTGCCAGAACGAGAAGAGCCAGCTGCAGAACAAGGAGTCGGCGCTGCGCATCCTGCGGTCCCGGCTGCTGGCGATCGCGCAGGAGGAGGCGGACGCCGCGGCGGCCGACTCCCGCAAGGCGCAGGTGCGCACGGTGGACCGCTCGGAGCGGATCCGCACGTACAACTTCCCGCAGAACCGGATCACCGACCACCGGATCGGCTACACCGCGTACAACCTCGACCTGGTGCTCGGCGGCGAGCTGGACGCGGTGCTGGACGCGCTGGCCGAGGCGGACCGGCAGGCCCGCCTTTCCGGCGAGACCGAGCTGAGCCGGCGAGTTTAGGGCCCGCATCAAGGTGGGGGCCCTAAGGGTCGACGCCCATGACGTGCAGCCCGTCGTAGCGGGGGCATGCCAGGTAACCCGGTGAGCTGAGGCAGACGGTCTGGTCGCCGCTCGGCCCGAACCGGCCCAGCGGCGTCTGCCGGCCGTCGGCGAGGTCGACCCGGGTGACGACGAGCTGGCCGACCGGGTCGAGGCTGGGCCGGGTGACCAGCACGCTGTCCGCCTCGCCCGAGCCGGGCGCGGCCATGCCGGTGACGGGCCGGCCGAGCAGCTTGCCGGTGCGGCTGTCGACCAGCTGGAGCTGGTTGTTGTTCCGATCGGCGCCGACCAGCGTGCGGTCGGCGCCGACCTGCCAGCCGTCGTGGGTGGCAGGCAGGTTCCAGACCACCCGGCCGGTGGCCGGGTCGCGCGCGGACAGGCCGTCGAAGTAGCTCGAGCAGGCCAGGGCGCCGCAGGGAGCCACGTAGTCGGCGAACCAGAGCGCCTTGAACGTGCCGGAGTCGTAGACGGTGGTCATCGTCCCGCTCGCGATCTGGTCGTGGCTCACCGCGAAGTTGGGGCCGGTCGGCGCGATGCTGGTCACGACGCCCTCGCCGTCCCAGGGCAGCCGGCCGGTCTTGCGGAGCTTGCCGTCGGCGAATCCGTAGACGGAGGCCGTGCCGTTCTGGGTGACCGTGGCGATCGCCTCGGGATGGTCGAAGTCGGGCAGCGGAGTCCAGTCGGCCAGCGGAGGCAGCGCCAGGTGCCAGAGCTCGGCGCCGTCGCGGAGCTTGACCGCGCGCAAGCCGACGACGCGGTTCTGCCTGTCGTGCTCGGCGACCAGCGCCGTCCCGGTGGGCACCGACGGGTGGGCGTCGCCGTTGACGCGCCACAGCTCGTCGCCGGTGGCCGCGTCCAGGGCGATCGTGGTCCGTACGGTGATGTAGAAGTACCGGTCGCCGTTCTCCTCGTTGTGGCTGACCGTGACCGGGTCGACGGGCGCGAGCACGACGTCGCCGGCCGGTCGGGGCGAATATCCGGCCAGCTGGTCGCCGGTCGGCGTGGACCAGCGCATCTCGCCGGTCGCCAGGTTGTACGCGGCGAGGGTGGGCGTGTCGCCGACCCCGACGCCGGTTCGAGCCAGGTACGCGGTGTCGCCGTCGAGCGCGACCGCGTCGTTCTCCATGTTGAGCGGCGTGATCCACAGCGGGCGCAGTCCGGGCGGGGTGCCGTGCGCCGAGCCCGCGACCGCGAGCACGCCGGCGACGGTGAGGACCGCGAGCAGCACCCGGAGCAGGCGCCGGTGGTTGAGCGGAACGGCCGGTCCCGCGTCCTCGTGGGTGACCTCGCCGAGGTCGATCACCGTCATCGGCCGACCGCCGTGACCGAGTACGCGTCGTTCTGGTAGCACCCGAGATAGTGCGCGACGGCCTGGCAGCGGTTGACCGTGATCCGGTCGATCGAGCCGAGCACCTCGCGCCGGCCGGTGACCAGGTCCCACCGGGCGATCGAGGTGCGCCCGCTCGGCGTCTCGGTCGGCTTGAGCACGAGCAGCGCCTCGTCGGGCTCGGTGTTCCAGACCGTCTCGCCGGGGCTGTTCTCGCCGACCCGCGCGCCCGTGCCGGCATCGATCAGGTACTGCTCGCCCACCTCGCCGGGCTCGTCGACCACCACCCGGTCGTCGCCGGCGGCCCAGCCGTTGCCGCTGCCGGGGACGTGCCAGCGCTGTCGGCCGGTGTCGGCGTCGTACGCGGTCAGGCCCTGCTGGTTGTTGAGGCAGATCCCGCTGCCACAGGGAAACGCGTACCCGTCGGTGCCGTCGGCCCGCCACAGGAAGGCCAGCGTGTCGAGGCGGTACACGCTGAGCTCGGCGTGGCCCTGTTCGTTGCGGTTCACCACCAGATGGTTGCCGCTCGCCGCAAGGTCGTTGTACTGGCCCTGTTCCGGTTTGGCCCGGGCCCAGGGGAGTCGGGCGCGGGCGAGCCGGCCGCCGTCGGCGAAGCGCAGCACCTCGGCGAGCCCGTCGTCGGTGACCGTGACGACCCGGGTCGGCCCGTCGGGGCCGATGGCGAACGCGAAGCTGATGACCCCGGTGGCGTCGTGCTGCCAGACCGTGCCGCGGTCGCCGAGCCGGATCAGCCGGAGCCGGGCGAACGCTCCCGTCCCGGTGTAGTCGGCCATCAGCACCGTGTCGTCGGAGAGGGCCATCGGCTCGCCCGGCGCGGTCCACAGCCATTCGCCGGTCGCGGCCGAGAGCGCGACCGTCGAGCGGATGAACTGGCCGTACAGGCCGTCCTGGCGTCCCATCTGCGGATCGGCGGGCAGCAGCAGGAGAGAGCCGGCCAGCTGGGCGTACCCGAGCGTGTCCTTGGCTTCGGTCCGCCATCGCACCGCGCCGGTGGCCAGGTCGTACGCGGTCAGCTCGCCGCCGTGGTGCAGGTAGAGCGTCTCCGGGCCGAGCGTGGTGCTGTCGGCGTCGGAGGTCGGGACGCTCCACAGCGGACGGACCGCGTTCGGCATCGGCCGCGTCGAGGCGGCGCAGATCAGGCAGAACAGCAGCGACGCGGCCAGCCCGAGCCGGCGCCAGGGAACGTGGTCGAGCTCGCCGCCGGGCTCCGGGGAGATCTCGCCGAGCTCGATCGTGCTCATCTCGTGGGCGAGCGATTGGCGGCCGCTGCCGCGAGGGCGGCGCTGAGCGTACGCCCGTTGGTGCCCACTTCGGACCAGCCCGCCGCCAGGCCGATCGGCGTGCCCGGCACCAGAACCTGCCAATTCTCCGAATTCGTCGCCGCGGTGATGCGGCGGGACACCTCGGCCGCCTGGGCCTGCCCGGCGCCGGGCAGCACCACGACGAACTCGTCGCCGGCGAACCGGGCCACGAAGTCGCCGCGCCGCATCACCCGGTTGAGCACGCCGGCTATCCGCTGGAGCACGAGGTCGCCGCAGTGCCGGCCGTGCCGCACGTTGACCGCGGTGAACCCGATCAGGTCGCAGACGCCGATCGCGGCGCGCTCGCCGCGCTCCAGCATCGAGTGCACGTAACGCTCGAGCTGGCGGCGGTTGGGCAGCCCGGTCAGCGGGTCGGTGAGCGTCTCGTCGCCGTACCGGTCGGCGTCGCGCTGGGTCTCCTGCGCGTCCAGCCGGGCCGCCACGCCGTCGAGGTAGCCGTCCCGCAGGCGGTCGATGCGCTGGGCGGCGAGGCGGAACGCGTACCGGTCGGCGGTGTGCGCGGCCGCGTGGTCGCCGGCCGCGGCGCAGGCGATGCTGCGCAGCCGGGCCGGCTCGGCCGCGCCGAGGATCTCGGGGGAGACCGGCACGGAGTCCAGCATGGTCAGTGCCCGTTCCGGCTTGCCGGCCGCGATGGTCAGGCAGACGTGGCCGAGGTGGTGCAGGTCGCGGGTGCGCACGCTGTCGCCGCCGCCGGTCAGCCACTCGGCCGCGTTCGCCTCGGTCTCCTCGCCCAGCGCGGCCCGGCGGGCCAGGGCGTAGCCGTACGCGGCGCGGCTGCCGGGCCGCATCTGGTCGGCGCCGATCGCGATGTAGCGGGTTAGCTCGGCGTCGATGTCGCGCAGCACCCGCAGGCAGCCGTCGGTGTCGCCCTGGTGGTCGAGGGAGACCGCGTTGCGCAGCCGGATGCCGGGGGCCGCGAAGATCTCGGGGGCGAGCCCGACCGCGGCGCCGACCTGCCGGGCCTGCTCGATCGAGGTCAGCGCGTGGCCGTGAAAACCGAGATATGAATACGCCATCGCGAGGTCGTGCCAGCCCCACGCGGTCTCGTAGTCGTTCTCCTGCACGGCGGCCAGCGCCCGGGAGGCCTGCACCAGGTGCGTCACGCCGCGGTCGATGTTGCTCTGCAGATGCGAGCCGAGCGCCGCGAACGCGTGCATCTGGCCGCGCAGATAGGGGTCCGGGATCTCGCGTACGGCGTTCGCGGTCGCCGTCATCGCGGTGGACAACTCGGCGATGCGACCGAGGTTGATCAGCGCGCCGAAGCGCTGGACCAGCGCGTACGCCCGGGTTGTCGGGTCGGTCGCGGTCGCGAGCACCGCGTCGAGGATGGGCAGCGCCTCCGCGGAGCGGCCGTTCTGCTGCAGCCGCCCGGCCCGCTTCAGCTCCTCGATGTTTTCAGGGAGCTGGTCCAACCAACTCACCGGGCGCCTCCCACGCGTGCCACGCATCGATCCGCCGACCCGGCCGGCCGGCGACGCACGTGACGTTTGATGATTATGCCGTGGACCCGGACGACGAACACCCCTCCCGACCTTTGGTACGGACGCCCATCTCTCCGGCGCTGGCCACGGCGGTCGCCGAGCTCGCCGCCGCGGGCGTGGCGTCGCCCCGGGTCGACGCCGAGTTGCTCGCCGCGCACGTTCTTCAGATCCCGCGAGGACGGCTGCTGCTGGTCGACTCGATGCGCGAGGACGAGCTGCGCCGCTTCCGGGTCCTGGTGGCCGAGCGGGCCCGCCGGATCCCGTTGCAGCACCTGCTGGGCACGGCCGCGTTCCGCCATCTGGAGCTTTCGGTCGGCGACGGTGTCTTCGTCCCCCGTCCCGAGACCGAGCTGTTGGCCGGTTGGGGCATCGCTCATGCGCGAAGGGGCGACATCGCGGTGGATCTCTGCAGCGGCACCGGCGCGATAGCCCTGTCGCTGGCCGACGAGATCAAGGACATCGACGTGTACGCCGTGGAGCGGTCCCCGGTCGCGTTGTCCTTTTTGCGCCGTAACGCCGCCGCGTTCGACATCCACGTCGTCGAGGGCGACGTCACTGACCCCGGTTTGCTTCCCGAGCTGACCGGACGGGTCGCCGTCGTGCTGTGCAACCCGCCCTACGTCCCCGACGGCACCGCCGTTCCGCCCGAGGTCGCCGACCACGACCCGGCCGAGGCGGTCTTCGGCGGCGCCGACGGCCTCGACGTGATCCGCCCGGTGATCGCCCTGGCCGCGCGGCTGCTGCGCCCCGGGGGATATATCGGAATTGAGCATGATGACGTGCACGGCGAGGCCGTGCCCGCGCTGCTCCGGGCGGACGGCCGGTTCACCGAGGTGACGGCCCATGACGACCTGACCGGCCGGCCGCGGTTCGCGACGGGACGCCGCACCTGATCGGTGTGCCGCGCCACATGGCAGACTGCACGGTGTGATGCTCTACGACTGCCGTACCACCGCGGACCGGGATCGCGGCATCGCCGCCGCCGTCGAGGCGGTCAAGAGCGGCGAGCTGGCCGTGATGCCCACCGACACCGTGTACGGCATCGGCGCGGACGCGTTCACCCCGCACGCCATCACGGCGCTGCACCACGCCCGCAGCGTCACCAACCAGGTGCCGCCGCCGGTGCTGATCGGCTCGCGGCACACGCTCGACGGGCTGACCTACTCGCTGTCCAAGGCGACCCGCGAGCTGGCCGACGCGTTCTGGCCGGGCGCCCTGACGCTCTACGTCGAGCACACCCCCAGCCTGCAGTGGGACCTCGGCGAGACCGGGGGCAAGGTGGCCGTGCGGATGCCGCTGCATCCCGTGGCGCTCGAGGTGCTGCGCGAGGTCGGCCCGATGGCGGTCACCACGGCCAACAAGGTCGGGCAGCCCGCGCCGACCACCGCCGAGGAGGCCCGCGACCAGCTGGAGTACTCGGTGCGCGTCTACCTCGAGGCGGGCCCCGCCCACGATCCCGCGCCCAGCACGATCGTCGACGTCTCCGGCGAGGTGCCGCGGGTGCTGCGAGCCGGGGCCATCCCGTTGGAGAAGCTGCGCGACGTCGTACCCGAAATCCTGGGCCCGGAGGCCTGAGGTGGCGCCGTTCACGATTCTGCACGTCTGCATGGGCAACATCTGCCGCTCGCCGATGGCCGAGCGGTTGCTCGCCCGGGCCGTCCGCGATCGGGTCGGCGACGCCGGCGACCAGCTGATCCGCAGCGTCAGCGCCGGCACCGGCGGCTGGCACGAGGGCGAACAGATGAACCCGCCCGCCGCCCGCCAGGTCCGCTCCCGCGGCGGCTCCACCACCGGCTTCGAGGCCCGCAAGCTGCGCGGCGACTTCATCGACGAGGCCGACCTGATCTTCACGGCGACCGCCGACCAGTACGACTACGTCGTCGCCCTGCGCCCCGACGCCGCCGACCGCACCTTCGTGATGGGTGAGTTCGGCCGGCTCCTCGGCGCCGTCGACACCTCCGAGTTGCCACCCGCCGCCGGCAACGCCGACGAGGTGCACGCCCGCGGCGCCGCCATCGTCGAGGCGGTGCACCGGTTGCGCGGGCCCGAGGGCCCGATGCCCGGCGACGACCTCGACGACCCGTGGGGCCGCGGCGACCAGACGTTCCAGCGCATCGGCGACGAGATCGAGGACACCACGGTCCCGTTCGCCAAGCTCCTCCTCTCGTGACCGGCCGCATCGTCCGGCCCGACGACGCGGGCATCGCCGAGGCCGTCGCGCTGCTGCGCGCCGAGTCGGTGGTCGCCTTCCCCACCGAGACCGTCTACGGCCTGGGCGCCGACGCGTTCTCCCCGAAGGCGATCGGCGAGGTCTACCGCCTCAAGAACCGCCCGTCCTGGAACCCGCTGATCGTGCACGTGGCCGACGTGGCTGCCGCCCGATCGCTGGCCGCCGAGTGGCCGGTCACCGCCGACCGCCTCGCCGCGGCTTTCTGGCCCGGCCCGCTCACGATGGTCGTGCGCCGAGCCGCCCATCTGAGTGGGGTGGGCGCCGACAACGACACGATCGCCATCCGGATCCCGGCCCACGACGTGGCCCTGCGCCTGCTCGCCGCGTGCGGATTGCCGTTGGCCGCACCCAGCGCGAACCGTTCGGAGAGCATCTCGCCCACCACCGCCGAGCACGTGCTGCGCAGCCTTCCCGACGTGCCCCTGGTCCTGGACGGCGGCCCCAGCTCATGGGGCATCGAGTCCACCGTCCTCGACCTGACCACGCCGGCGCCGACGCTGCTGCGCCCCGGCGCCCTGGGTTTGCGTGCCCTGCGCGACGTGACCGGCGCGATCGCCGTGCGCGACACCGAGACCACCGATGGCGTCGCGCGCCCGTCCCCCGGGATGAGCCGCCGCCACTACGCCCCGAGGGCCACCCTGCACCTGGTCCCCGACGTGCGCTCGGCCGAGATTCCCGAGAAGACCGGCATTCTCACGTACGAGGGCGCCGAGGTCCCGGACGCCGAGGTCCTTTCCGCCGACCCGCGTGAGTACGCCGCGGACCTCTACGCCGCCCTGCACCGCCTCGACGACTCCGGCGTCGAGACGATCCTGGTCCAGGCCCCGCCGGACGCCGAGGACTGGCTGGCCATCCGCGACCGCCTGGGCCGCGCCGCCGCTAAGTAGCCGACGCCCGGTCGGCGATGTTGCGGGCCATCCCACTGAAGACGATGCCGTGGAACGGCAGCACCGACGCCCAGTACGCGTGCCCCGCCAGCCCCCGCGGCAGGAACACCGCCCGCTGCCGATAGACACTGCGCCCGTCCCCATCGGGGGAAGGGGACGCGCTCATCTCCAGCCAGGCCCGGCCCGGCACCCGCATCTCGGCCCGCAGCCGCAGCAGCGATCCCGGCACGATCTCCTCGACCCGCCACCAGTCGAGGGCCTCGCCCACCCGCAACCGGTCGCGATCGCGTCTTCCCCGGCGCAGCCCGACACCGCCCGCCAGCCGGTCCAGCCAGCCGCGCACCGACCAGGCCAGCGGGAACGAGTACCAGCCGTTCTCGCCGCCCACTCCCTCGATCACCCGCCACAGAGCGTCGACCGGCGCGTTCACCGGACGGCTGCGCTCGTCCACGTAGACGCTGCCGCCCGACCAGTCGGGGTCGCTGGGTAGCGGCTCGGCGGCAGCATCCCGGCCGGCGGCTCCGGACCAGCGGGTTTCCACGTCGGCGTTGCGGATCCTGCCGAGTGCCAGCCGGGCGGCGTTGTCGAAGCCGATCGGCTCCACCTCGGGCACGAGCCGGCGGATGTCGCGCTCGCGGGCCACCGCCTCGTGCACGAGGCTGGCCACCAGCGGCCGGGCGATCGCGTTCGGCACGGGCGTGACAAGCCCGACCCAGAACGCGGACAGCCACGGGCTGAGCACCCGCGTCGGGACGATCACCCGGCGGCGCAGGCCGGCCGCCCGCGCGTACCGCTGCATCATCTCGGCGTAGGTGAGGACGTCCGCGCCACCGATGTCGAAGCCCCGGCTCTCGGCCAGCGGCATGGTGGCGGCGGCGATCAGATATGACAGCACATCCCGTACGGCGATCGGCTGGATCCGGTTGCTCACCCATCGCGGCGTGACCATGGCCGGCAGGCGCTCGGTGAGATAGCGCAGCATCTCGAAGGACGCCGAGCCGGAGCCGATGATCACCGGCGCGCGCAGCACGACGGTCGGGACCCCGCTGTCGAGCAGGATGCGAGCGACCTCGGCGCGGGAGCGCAGGTGGGCGGAGGCCCGCTCGGACGGGGGCGGCTCGGGCCCGCCCAGGTAGATGATGCGTTCGACCCCGGCGGAACGGCACGCGGCGGCGAAGTTGGCCGCGGCCCGGCGGTCGACCTCCTCGAAGTCGCGCCGGCCCAGCGAGTGGACCAGGAAGTACGCGACGTCGACGCCGTCCAGCGCCGCCTCGAGCGACGAGAGGTCGGTCAGATCCCCCTCGGCGATCTCGACCCGGCCGTGCCAGGGCACGTCCCGCAGCCGGGCCGCACTGCGCGACAGGCAGCGCACCTGATGGCCGGCCGCGAGCAGCCGGGGCGCGAGCCGGCCGCCGATGTATCCGGTCGCGCCGGTCACCAGAAACCGCATAACCGCAGAGTGTTCCCTTTCGCGAGCCTTTCAAGCCATATGCTGGATTTTGGCGGCGCCTATGCGGGGAGGGCACGTGGAGAGCTTCTGGGGGCCGGACTTCGCGTATCTCCAGCGCGACGATCCGGAGATCGCCGATGTCCTCCTCGACGAGCTCGCCCGGCAGCGCGGCGGGCTGCAGCTCATCGCGAGCGAGAACTTCACCTCCCCGGCCGTGCTCGCCGCGCTCGGGTCCACGCTGCACGACAAGTACGCCGAGGGATACCCGGGCGCGCGCTACTACGGCGGGTGCGCCGAGGCCGACCGGGCCGAGACGCTGGCGATCGAGCGGGCGCGGACGCTGTTCGGGGCCGAGCACGCCAACGTGCAGCCGCATTCGGGGGCGTCGGCCAACCTGGCGGCGTACGCGGCCCTGGCCGAGCCGGGCGACACCGTGCTGGCCATGGAGCTGCCGCACGGCGGGCACCTCACGCACGGCAGCCGGGTCAACTTCTCCGGGAAGTGGTTCCATCCGATCGGCTACCGGGTCACCCCGAACACCGAGGAGATCGACTACGACGAGGTGCGCGACCTGGCGCTCGCCCACCAGCCCAAGCTGATCATCTGTGGCGCGACCGCCTACCCGCGCCAGATCGACTTCGCGCTGTTCCGCGAGATCGCCGACGAGGTGGGCGCGTACCTGCTGGTCGACGCCGCGCATTTCATCGGGCTGGTGGCCGGCCGGGCCATCTCGTCGCCGGTGCCGTACGCCGACGTGGTCACCTGCACCACCCACAAGGTGCTGCGCGGGCCGCGCGGCGGGATGATCCTGTGCCGGGCCGAGCTGGCCCAGCGCGTCGACAAGGCCGTCTTCCCGTTCAGCCAGGGCGGTCCGATGATGCACGCGATCGCGGCCAAGGCGGTGGCGTTGCGCGAGGCGTCGGGCGAGGCTTTCCAGTCGTACGCCCGGCAGGTCGTCGACAATGCCCGGGCGCTGGCCGTGGCGCTGGCCACCGAGGGGATGCGGCCGGTGAGCGGCGGGACCGACACCCATCTGGTGCTGGCCGACCTGCGCGATCTCGGGGTCAGCGGGCGCGACGCCGAGGCCCGCTGCGAGCTCGCCCGGATCACGCTGAACAAGAACGCGATACCGTTCGACCCGCGGCGGCCGTCGGTGGCGTCCGGCATCCGGGTGGGCACGCCGGGCGTGACCACGCAGGGCATGCGCGAGGGCGAGATGCGGCGGATCGGCGCGCTGGTCGGGACCGCGGTGCGCTGCGACCCGGGCACATCGGCGGGAGCCGCCCGCCTGGCCGAGGTCGCAGACGAAGTGCTGGCGCTGGTGGGACAATTTCCCGCCTACGCCCAGCAGGAAGTGATGGCATGACCGAAGTAGAAGTGAAAGACGCTCCTGCCAACCCTGGATGGCGGGTGGCGCATCTGCCGTTCCTGACGGCGGTCTCGTTCGCGCTGCTGCTCTGCGCCGCCTCGGCCGGGTTCCTCTCCGGCGGCGCGCCCTCCGCGCTCGGCGCGGCGCTCGGCGTGCTGATCGTGACCATCAGCTACACGATGTCCACGCTGGTCGTCGCGTGGGCCGACACCGTGCGGCCGGCCCTGCTCATGCCGCTGGCGCTGTTTACATACGTGTTGAAGTACAGCGTTCTCGGCCTGGTCCTCGCCTACGGTGTGTCCACAAGCTGGGCCGGCAAGAACGCACTGGGCTGGGGCATCGTCGCCGGGGTCGTGGTGTGGACCGGCGTGCAGGCCTGGTGGTTCACCGTGGTGCGTCGCCCAAAGTGATCTTCTGCACCCCGTTTTGCCACCTCAGGCGTCCCTTTCGTGGTTTGTTGACCACGAAACGGTGATGTGAACGCAGGTGGCGCGTCAGGTTATGGCAAAGGGGGAGTACCGTGTCGTTCCAGTTGCGAGACCCCTGACGCCTGGACAACTGCGGTTGTGCGGGGGGTCCCGCTTAGCCTCGTGTTTCCTGCTGATATCGTTCGGGCCGTCATGACCGGTCAGGAACCTCCCAAGAATCCCCATGGGGATGACGGTCAACAGCCGCCCGACACGGGCATGGGCATGACGGCCGTCTCCTACCTCATTGCGGGCATGTTGGTGTGGGGCGGGATCGGTTGGCTGGTCGACCACTGGGTCGGGACCAGGGGCATCTTCGCCGGTCTCGGCGCGGTCGTTGGCATGGCCGGCGGTGTCTACCTCATCGTGCGCCGTCTGGGCGCCTGACAGGAAAGGGCTACGGTGACCGGTCAGTCGATCGTCCTCGCAGCGGATATTCCGTTCCCGCCGAGTGTCGAGGACTTCTACCTGCCCAGCATCCTGCCGTGGGGCGAGCACGACAACTACTGGTTCACGAAGATCACCGCGCTCGTCTGGCTGAGCGCTGCTTTGATCATCATTTTCTTCCTGGTGTCCTACCGGAAGCCGCAGCTGGTACCGACCAAGCGGCAGTGGCTCGCCGAGAGCGTCTACGGCTTCGTGCGCAACAACATCGCCGTCGAGATGATCGGCCCCGCCGGTGTGAAGTTCGCTCCCTACCTCACGGTGCTGTTCAGCTTCATCCTGCTGAACAACTTCTGGGGCATCGTGCCGCTCGTGCAGATCTCTCCGAACTCGCACATCGCCTTCCCGGCGTTCCTGGCGATCATCAGCTACCTGCTGTTCATCATCGTGGGCATCCGGCACCACGGCTTCGTGAAGTACTTCAAGACGGCGCTCATCCCGCCGGCGCCGTGGTTCATCCTGCCGCTGCTGATCCCGATCGAGTTCTTCTCGAACTTCCTGGTCCGGCCGTTCTCGCTCGCCGTCCGACTCTTTGCCAACATGTTCGCCGGCCACATGCTGCTGCTGGTGTTCACGCTCGGCGGCTTCGCGATGCTGAACGCCAATGCCTGGTTCCTGCCGTTCTCGCTGTTGTCGTGGGCGCTGACGATCGCGCTGACCTTCCTCGAGTTCCTGGTGATCTGCCTCCAGGCCTACGTCTTCACGGTGCTTACCGCGAGCTACGTCCAGGGCGCGCTCGCCGACGAGCACTGAGCACCACCCTAGAACCGCCAGTTACACCCCGTTGTCGTCCCGCGTGAAACCGATTCACGCGAGATACCTGGAGGAACTGAAAAAATGGACATCGCTGCTTTCACCGGTAGCACCGCCGCCATCGGCTACGGCCTCGCCGCGATCGGCCCCGGCATCGGCGTCGGCCTGGTCTTCTCGGCCTACATCCAGTCGACCGCGCGTCAGCCCGAGTCCTCGCGCCTGACCCTGCCGTACGTCTGGATCGGCTTCGCCGTCATCGAGGCGCTCGCGCTCCTCGGCATCGCCTTCGGCTTCATCTGGCAGGGCCAGGGCCTCTGAGCCTCCGCCTCGACAGGAGGTAAGTAATGATCAAATCTCTCGTGGTTCTGGCCGCGGAGGAAACTGCCGAGACTTCGAAGCACAACCCGATCTTCCCGATCTGGCAAGAGGTCCTTCTCGGCGCCATCGCCTTCGGGCTGCTCTGCTGGGTGCTGATGAAGTACGTCTTCCCGCAGATGGAGAAGACGTTCGCGGCCCGGGTGGACGCGATCGAGGGCGGCATCAAGCGTGCCGAGGCCGCGCAGGCCGAGGCCAACCAGCTGCTCGAGCAGTACCGCACGCAGCTCGCCGAGGCCCGGACCGAGGCCGCGCGCATCCGCGACGAGGCCCGCGCCGACGCCGAGGGCATCCGGCAGGACGTGCTGGCGAAGGCTCGCGAGGAGTCCGACCGGATCATCTCGGCCGGACGCGAGCAGCTCGCCGCGCAGCGCGAGAGCATCGTGCGTGACCTGCGTGCCGAGGTCGGCACGCTGGCGGTCGACCTGGCCGGCAAGATCGTCGGAGAGTCCCTCGCCGACGAGGCGCGCAGCCGCGGCACGGTCGAGCGGTTCATCGCGGAGCTCGACGCGGCCGGATCGACGGGCGGGCGGCGCTGATGGCGTCGAGCGTCAGTCAGCAGGCCTACAACTCGGCGGTGGAGAAGCTCGCCGCCGAGACCGGCTCGGCCACGGCCGCGCAGCTGGCCACGATCGCCGACGAGGTTCTGTCGGTGGCCGGCCTGCTGCGGGCCCAGCCCGGACTGCGCCGGGCGCTGACCGACCCGTCGCGGCCGGGGGCCGAGCGGGCCGGGCTGCTCCGCTCGCTGCTGGCCGGCAAGCTGGCCGAGGTCACCGTCGACACGCTGACCACGCTGGTGGACGGCCGGTTCTCGAAGCCGACCGAGCTGCTGGATGTCACCGAGCGTCTCGGCGCCGACATCCTGCTCCGCTCGGCGGAGAAGGCCGGCACCCTGGCGGACGTCGAGGACGAGCTGTTCCGGTTCGCACAGATCGTCTCGGGCAACGCCCGGCTGGCGGTCACGCTGGGTGACCCGAGTGCGCCGACGCCGCTGCGGGTTAAGCTGGTGGAGGACTTGCTCAAGGGCAAGGCCCAGCCGGCCACGGTTCGCCTCGTCGAGGTGGGGCTCGAGGGCTTCGGGGGCCGCAGTTTCGAGTCCTCGCTGACCAGGCTGGTCGAGCTGACCGCCGCGAAACGCGATCGCGAGGTCGCGTACGTGACGGTGGCCCGGCCGCTCAGCGACGACGACGAGCAGGCGCTGGCTGCCAAGTTGTCCGACATCTACGACCGCCCGGTCTCGCTGAAGGTCGTTGTCGACCCCGCGATCATCGGCGGGGTGAGCGTCCGAGTCGGCGCCGACCTCTACGACGGCACGATCCTGCGGCGGCTCAACACGGCCAGGCAGGCGTTCGCTAAATAGGTTTCTTCCCCTTGGTCCGCGGCGACGCAGGATCGAGCAGGCCCCTCGGCGGCGGCGACGTCCCGAGCTAGACAGAGAAGGCAGAGGATGGCCGAGCTGACCATCTCCTCGGACGAGATCCGGGGGGCGCTAGAGCGCTACGTCTCGTCCTACGACAATACGGTCTCCCGCGAGGAGGTCGGTGTGGTCTCCGATGCGGGCGACGGCATCGCGCACGTCGAGGGCCTGCCCTCGACGATGGCGAACGAACTGCTCGAGTTCGAGGACGGCACCCTGGGTGTCGCCCTGAACCTGGACGTCCGCGAGATCGGCGTCGTGGTCCTGGGCGAGTTCGAAGGCATCGATGAAGGCCAGCAGGTCAAGCGCACCGGCCGGGTCCTCTCGGTGCCGGTCGGCGACGGCTTCCTCGGTCGCGTGGTCGACCCGCTGGGCCGGGCGATCGACGACCGCGGCGACATCGAGAACGAGGGCTTCCGCGAGCTCGAGCTGCAGGCGCCCAACGTCATGGCCCGCCAGCCGGTGAAGCAGCCGTTGCAGACCGGCATCAAGGCGATCGACGCCATGACGCCGATCGGCCGCGGCCAGCGCCAGCTGATCATCGGCGACCGCAAGACCGGCAAGACCACGGTCGCGATCGACACGATCATCAACCAGAAGGCCAACTGGGAGTCCGGCGACCCGGACAAGCAGGTCCGCTGCATCTACGTGGCGATCGGCCAGAAGGCGACCACCATCGCGTCCATCAAGGGCACGCTGGAGGAGCAGGGCGCGATGGCGTACACGACCATCGTGGCCGCCCCCGCCTCCGACCCGGCCGGCTTCAAGTACATCGCGCCGTACACCGGCTCGGCCATCGGCCAGCACTGGATGTACGCCGGCAAGCACGTCCTGATCGTCTTCGACGACCTGACCAAGCAGGCCGAGGCGTACCGCGCGGTGTCGCTGCTGCTGCGCCGCCCGCCGGGTCGCGAGGCCTACCCGGGCGACGTCTTCTACCTGCACTCCCGGCTGCTCGAGCGCTGCGCCAAGCTCTCCGACGAGCTGGGCGGCGGCTCGATGACCGGCCTGCCGATCGTCGAGACCAAGGCCAACGACATCTCGGCCTACATCCCGACCAACGTCATCTCGATCACCGACGGCCAGATCTTCCTGGAGACCGACCTGTTCGCCTCGGGTGTCCGCCCGGCGATCAACGTCGGCACCTCGGTGTCGCGGGTCGGCGGTTCGGCGCAGGTCAAGGCGATGCGCTCGGTCTCCGGCCGGCTGCGCCTCGACCTGGCCCAGTTCCGTGAGCTGGAGGCGTTCTCGGCGTTCGCGTCCGACCTGGACCGCGCCTCCCGCGCCCAGCTGGACAAGGGCGTACGCCTGGTCGAGCTGCTCAAGCAGCCGCAGTACTCGCCGTACTCGGTGGTCGACGAGGTCATCGTGATCTGGGCCGGCACCACCGGCCAGCTCGACGACATCGCGGTCGGCGACGTGCGCCGCTTCGAGGGCGAGATGCTGCAGTGGCTGCACCGCCACCGCGGCGACCTGCTCACCTCGATCGAGTCGACCGGCCAGCTGTCCGACGACAACATCGAGAGCCTGAAGTCCGGCCTGGACGAGTTCAAGGAGCTCTTCAAGCAGGGCGACACCGGCATCAAGCTCAACGAGGCCGACGCCGAGGCGCTCGGTGAGGGCCGCGAGACCCGGGAGACGGTGACCCGCGAGGTTCCCCGTCCCGCGGCGAACGAGAGTTAGTCATGGCCGGTCAGGTACAGGCCCTCCGGCGGCGCATCCGCACCGTCCGGTCGACCAAGAAGATCGCCAAGGCGCAGGAGCTGGTCGCCACCAGCCGGATCGCCAAGGCCCAGGAGCGGGTGGCCGCCTCCAAGCCGTACGCGGAGGCGATCACCCAGGTCCTGACCGCCCTGGCGTCCAACGCGACGATCGACAACCCGCTGCTGGTCCCGCGTGAGCGGGTCCGGCGCGCGGGCGTCCTGCTGATCACCAGTGACCGTGGTCTGGCCGGCGCCTACAACGCCAACGCCCTCCGCACCGCCGAGCAGCTGATCCAGCGGCTCAAGGCGGACGGCAAGGACACGGTGCTGTACGTGGTCGGCCGCAAGGGCGTCGGCTACTACCGGTTCCGCAACCGGCCGATCGAGGCCAGCTGGACCGGGTTCTCCGAGCGTCCGTCCTTCTCGGACGCGAAGACGATCGGCGACGCCCTGCTGGAGGCCTTCGTGGCCGGCGCGGACGACACGGACGCGCACTACGGTCCCGACGGCATCCAGGGCGTCGACGAGCTGCACATCGTCAGCACCCAGTTCAAGTCGCTCATGACCCAGAGCGCCGAGGCGCACTTCCTGGCCCCGATGCAGGTCGAGGAGCGCGAGGTCGAGCCGGGTCTGCGGCCGGCGTACGAGTTCGAGCCGGACGCCGACGAGCTGCTGGACGCGCTGCTGCCGAAGTACCTCAACACGCGGATCTACGCGGCGTTGCTGGACTCGGCGGCCAGCGAGTCGGCCTCCCGGCGGCGGGCGATGAAGAGCGCGTCGGACAACGCGGACGACCTGCTCAAGCGGTACACGCGCGAGATGAACTCCGCGCGGCAGGCTGCGATCACCCAGGAAATCAGTGAGATTGTCGGCGGCGCCAACGCGCTGGCCGCGGCGGGAAGTGATGTGTGATGACTGCTGTTGCTGAGCCCACCAAGGCGGAGACCGGCACCGGCCGCGTCGTCCGGGTCATCGGCCCGGTCGTCGACGCCGAGTTCCCGCGTGACGCCATGCCCGGCATCTTCAACGCGCTGCACGTGGAGGTGACCCTCTCCGAGGGCACCAAGAAGCTGACCCTGGAGGTCGCCCAGCACCTGGGTGACAACCTGGTCCGCGCGATCTCCATGCAGCCGACCGACGGCCTGGTCCGGGGCGCCGAGGTCATCGACACCGGCGCGGGCATCTCGGTGCCGGTCGGCGACGTGACCAAGGGCCACGTGTTCAACGCCCTCGGCGACGTGCTCAACGCCGACCCGGCCAGCCTGGACATCCAGGAGCGCTGGGAGATCCACCGTCAGCCGCCGGCGTTCGCCGACCTCGAGCCCAAGACCGAGATGCTGGAGACCGGCATCAAGGTGCTCGACCTGCTCGCGCCGTACGTGCGCGGCGGAAAGATCGGCCTGTTCGGCGGCGCGGGCGTGGGCAAGACGGTGCTCATCCAGGAGATGATCATCCGGGTCGCCCGCAACTTCGGTGGCACCTCGGTGTTCGCCGGCGTCGGCGAGCGCACCCGTGAGGGCAACGACCTCATCCTGGAGATGGAGGAGGGTGGCGTTCTCGACAAGACCGCCCTCGTCTTCGGCCAGATGGACGAGCCGCCGGGCACCCGCCTGCGGGTCGCCCTGACCGCCCTGACCATGGCGGAGTACTTCCGGGACGTCCAGAACCAGGAGGTGCTGCTCTTCATCGACAACATCTTCCGGTTCACCCAGGCCGGCTCCGAGGTTTCCACCCTGCTCGGCCGCATGCCGTCGGCCGTGGGTTACCAGCCCACGCTGGCCGACGAGATGGGCCAGCTCCAGGAGCGGATCACCTCGGTCCGGGGCAAGGCGATCACCTCGATGCAGGCGATCTACGTGCCCGCCGACGACTACACCGACCCGGCGCCGGCCACCACGTTCGCCCACCTGGACGCGACGACCAACCTCGAGCGGTCGATCTCGGACAAGGGCATCTACCCCGCCGTGGACCCGCTGGCCTCCAGCTCGCGGATCCTCGCGCCGGAATTCGTGGGCGCCGAGCACTACACGGTCGCCCGCGAGGTGCAGCGGATCCTGCAGAAGTACAAGGACCTGCAGGACATCATCGCCATCCTCGGCATGGACGAGCTCTCCGAGGAGGACAAGGTCACGGTGCAGCGGGCTCGCCGCATCGAGCGTTTCCTCTCGCAGAACACGTACGCGGCCGAGCAGTTCACCGGCGTTCCCGGCTCGACGGTCCCGCTGAAGGAGACCATCGAGGCGTTCAAGAAGATCAGCGAGGGCGAGTACGACCAGTTCCCCGAGCAGGCCTTCTTCATGTGCGGCGGCCTGGAGGACCTCGAGCGCAACGCGCACGAGCTCATGAAGGGCTGACGTCCGGCGTTTTCGGGGCCGCGCTCACCGCATCGGTGGGCGCGGCTTCCGCGTTTTCTCCTTCAGGTTGGTCTTTGCCCGGCTGGGTAACCTGTGTAACGGCTATGACGATGGGAGCGGATGTGGCCAAGGAAGGCAAACGCCGGGCGCCGCTGTGGGCCCGGCTCTGTGCGATCTTCGGCTGCGTCCTCATGGTCCTCAGCGGCGGCGCGCTCATCACCGGCCAGGTCGTCATGGCGCGTTACGCCGGCGCCGTGGAGAACAAGGACCTGTTCGGCAACGAGGCGGGCGAAACCAAGGTCTCCGACATCAAGGGGCCGCTCAACATCCTGCTCGCCGGCATCGACCCGCGCACCGACGAGCAGACCCCGCTGTCCGACTCGATCATCGTGGCGCACGTCCCGGCGAGCATGGACCAGGTGTACCTGTTCTCCATCCCGCGCGACCTGGTGGTGGACATCCCGCCGTTCGACAAGACCGGCTTCCGCGGCGGCCGCTCCAAGATCAACGCGGCCATGGGCTTCGGCAGCGCGCTCGGCAACGGCAAGCACGACCCGGCCCAGGGCTTCGACCTGCTCGCCAAGACCGTGCAGCGGCTCACCGGCATCGCCGACTTCGACGCCGGCGCGATCATCAACTTCGGCGGCTTCAAGCAGATCGTCGACGCCATGGGCGGCGTCACCATGAAGGTCGACCAGAACGTGAAGTCGGAGCACCTGCAGCCGAACGGCAAGCCCCGCCCGCGGTACGCCCGGTGCGCCGACAACACCTGCGCCCACCCGTACTACGGGCCGCAGGCGGAGTACAAGGTCGGCACGTACCACCTCAAGGGCTGGCAGGCGCTCGACTACGTCCGCCAGCGGTACGGCCTGCCCAAGGGCGACTACGACCGCCAGCGCCACCAGCAGCAGTTCATCAAGGCCATGGCCGAGCAGGCGCTCAGCAAGGACGTCGTCACCAACCCGGTCAAGCTCGACCGCGTGCTCAAGGCGGCCGGCAAGGCGCTGATCTTCGACGGCAACGGCCACAACGTGGTCGACTGGGGCTTCGCCCTCAAGAACATCCGGGCCAACAGCATGACCTCGATCAAGCTGCCCGGAAAGTCGCTTTTCGACGGCGGCAAGTACGTGGGCGAGGGCCTCGACCCGAGCGCCGCCGACTTCTTCTCCGCCGTGAGCCAGGACCGGCTGCCCGCCTTCCTGCTCCAGCACCCTGAGTACATCAACAAAAACTCGTAGCGAAGGCCTGTGTCGTGGTGGGGGCCGGAGCGAGGCGAGGTCCAGGTGTCGTCTGGGCGTGCGACGCGGGCGCCCGAATACCGGGGTTGTATTCGGGTGTTCGCGGCGTGCGGTCAGACGGCGGCTGGACCACGCCGCAGCCCGTCTCCCACCACGACACAGGCCTTACAGTGTGGCGGTCACCACCCCCTGCCACGGGGCGCAAGTAGGCCGTTTAGACTTCACCCCATCGGTAACGAGCCTGAACAGGAGACTCCGTGGCCAACCAACTGCCCGTCAAGGTTGTCGCCGTCGAGCAGCGAGTGTGGTCCGGCGAGGCCGAGATGCTCGTCGCACGCACCACTGAGGGTGAGATCGGCGTGCTGCCCGGTCACTCCCCGTTGCTCGGGCTGCTGAAGGAGCCGTCCCAGGTGCGGGTCAAGCTCGCCGGCGGCGAGCAGCTGACGTACGACGTGGCCGGCGGCTTCCTCTCCATCGACGAGGACGGCGTGACCGTTCTCGCCGAGAGCGCGACGCCCGCCACTCCCGAGTCGCACTGACGCCCGGCGATGCGGATTCTCGAATTCCTCGGGATCTGCGTCGTCGCGCTGCTCGCGCTCCTCTTTGTGATCTTCTTCCGCCGCCGGCTGCTCATGGCCGGCGGCGGAACCATTCGCCTGCAGGTGCGGGTCAGCACGATCGTCCCCGGCCGGGGCTGGTCCACCGGCATCGGCCAGTTCGTGGGCGACGAGTTGCGGTTCCACCGCATGTTCAGCCTCGCGTTCCGGCCCAAGCGGGTGCTCGACCGCATGGTCCTCGTGGTCGAGGAGCGGCGGGCGCCGGACGGTCCGGAGCGGCTGACCATGCCGTCGCACTGGTCGGTCCTGCGATGTAGCAACGGGGACGCCGGCGAGATCGAGATAGCGATGGCCGAGTCCACCGTGACCGGCTTCCTCTCCTGGCTCGAGGCGGGCCCGCCCGGCCAGCCCGGCAGCATCGCCCCGCGCCCCACGATCCGCCCCCGCCCCGCCGACCACTGACCGGACCGGACCGGATCGGATCGGCCGGGATTTGGCGGGAATCCGCTCGTCTCCGCGTCGCCCGGCGTTCTAGCTTCGGTGCATGCGCATCCAGATCGTCGACGCCTTCACCGCCAAGCCGTTCAGCGGCAACCCCGCCGGCGTGGTCGTGCTCTCCGAGTTTCCCGACGCCGAGTGGATGCAGCGGGTCGCCGCCGAGGTCAACCTCTCCGAGACGGCCTTCCTCCATCCGCTGGCGGAAGAGGCCGATTTCGCGCTCCGCTGGTTCACCCCGGCCGTCGAGGTCGCGCTCTGCGGGCACGCCACCCTCGCCACCGCGCACGTCCTGGGCCGCGACAAGACCAGCTTCGCCACCCGCAGCGGCATCCTCACCGCCACGTCGGCCGGGGAAGGGTGGTACACGCTCGACTTCCCGACCGCCCCGCTCACCCCGGTCGAGGCCCCGCCCTGGCTGGCCGGCGTCCTCGGCGCCGAGATCGTCTCGGTGCACCACACCGGCCCCGACACCGACGACCTGCTGGTCGAGCTGCGCGACGAGGCCACCGTGCGCGGCCTGCGCCCCGACCTCGGCGCGCTCGCGAAGAAGGAGAATCGCGGCGTCGTGGTGACCGCCCAGGCGGCCGGCGGCGAGGGCGGCTACGACTTCGTCTCGCGCTTCTTCGGCGCGGCGGCCGGGGTCGGGGAGGACCCGGTCACCGGCAGCGCCCACACCGCCCTCACGCCGTTCTGGTCGGCCCGCCTCGGCGGCCGCACCGAGCTGACCGGCTACCAGGCGTCCCCGCGCGGCGGCTACGTCCGCGTCACGCTGGCCGGCGACCGCACGCTGTTGACCGGCCAGGCCGTCACGGTGATCGACGGCGAGCTGACCGCCTAGCCGGTTTGGAGCTCGACCTCGTAGCCCCAGTTGTCCTCGAGGTAGGCCGCGTAGGACTCCGGGCCGCCCGCGTTGGGGTGCCTGTCCGGGAACAGCAGCGACCAGCCGTTCTGCTGCGCCGCGAGGGTCAGCCGGTCGACGTCGTCGCGCCCGCCGACCGTGAAGGCCAGATGGTTGAGCCCGGGCGCCAGGCGGTCGTGCACGCCGCCGGAGAGGGCCGGCGACTGCTCCAGCACGATGTACACGTCGCCGAGCCGCCACGAACGGCCGGCCGGCCACTCCTGGAACGGCTCCCAGCCGAGCGCGCCCAGCAGCCAGCCCCAAGGCCCGCACGACCCGGCCAGATCGGGGACCCAGAGCTCGACGTGATGCAGCCCGCCTATCGCGCCCCGCCCGGGACCCACTTGACGTCACCGCCCGGGTTCGCCACACGGCACAGGATGAACAGCAGGTCGGAGAGCCGGTTCAGGTATTTCGCCGGCAGCTCGCCCGTACGATCGGGATCGTCCTGCAAAAGAGCCCAAGCCGCACGCTCCGCACGTCGCGCCACGGTGCGTGCCACATGCAGCAAGGCCGCGCCCGGGGTCCCACCCGGCAGGATGAAGCTGTCGAGCGGCTTCAGCCGCTCGTTGAACTCGTCACACCAGCCCTCGAGACGGGTGACGTAGTCGTCGGTGATCCGCAGCGGCGGATAGGGCGGATCCTCCGCGATCGGATTGCAGAGATCAGCACCAAGATCAAAGAGATCATTCTGTACGGCGGTGAGCACCGCGCGCACGTCCTCGGGCAGGTTGCCCAGCGCCAACGCGACGCCCAGCGCGGCGTTGCACTCATCGGTGTCCGCGTACGCGGCCAGGCGTGGATCCGTTTTCGCCACGACCTCGTTGTTGCCCAGACGGGTCTCGCCGGCGTCGCCGGTACGGGTGTAGATGCGGGTGAGGTGAACGGCCATAGGGACACCCTACGGAGGCGCGGTTGGGCGGCGGCCCATACCATGGCCCGCGTGGATGTGATCAGGGTGCAGGGCGGGGCGCAACTCGCCGGTGACGTCACCGTCGGTGGCGCCAAGAATTCCGCGCTCAAGCTCATGGCGGTGTCGCTGCTCGCCGAGGGCCGCAGCGTCGTGGAGAACGTCCCCCGGATCACCGACATCGCGATCATGGCCGAGGTGCTGCGCCGGCTGGGCTGCCAGGTGACCCTCGAGGGTGGCCAGGCGACCATCGACGTGCCCGCCGAGCCCGGCAGCGAGGCCGACTACGACCTGGTCCGCCGCCTGCGCGCGTCGATCTGCGTGCTCGGGCCGCTGCTGGCCCGCCGCGGCTACGTGCGGGTCGCCCTCCCCGGCGGCGACATGATCGGGTCGCGCGGCCTCGACATGCACTTCTCCGGCCTGACCCGGATGGGCGCCGAGATCTCCGGCGAGCACGGCTTCGTGATCGCCTCGGCGCCGCACGGCCTGCGCGGCGCCAAGATCTGGCTGGACTTCCCGAGCGTCGGCGCCACGGAGAACATCCTGATGGCCGCCGTCATGGCCAAGGGCGTCACCGAGATCGACAACGTGGCCCGCGAGCCCGAGATCGTCGACATCTGCGAGATGCTGGTCGCGATGGGCGCCCGCATCGACGGCGCCGGCACGTCGACGCTGACCATCGAGGGCGTCAGCGAGCTCTCCCCGGTCGTCCACCGCACGGTCGGCGACCGCATCGTGGGCGGCACCTGGGCGTTCGCCACCGCGATGACCCGCGGCGACGTGACGGTCCACGGCGTCCGGCCGGAGTTCCTGGACATCGCGCTGGACAAGTTGGTCACGGCGGGTGCGCAGGTCACGCCGGGCGACAACCAGTTCCGCGTACGGATGGAGGACCGTCCCCGCGCGGTCGACATCGTCACCCTGCCGTACCCCGGTTTCGCCACCGACCTGCTGCCGATGGCGATCGGGCTGGCGGCGGTGGCCGAGGGCTCGTCGCTGATCACCGAGAACATCTTCGACGGCCGCTTCATGTTCGTGAACGAGATGGTTCGCCTCGGCGCCGACATCCGAACGGACGGCCACCACGCGGTGGTGAACGGCCGGGAGAGGCTCTCGGGCGCGCCGGTGCGGGCGACCGACATCCGGGCGGGCGCGGGGTTGGTGATCGGCGGTCTCTGTGCCGACGGCATCACCGAGGTCGGCGAGGTGCACCACATCGACCGCGGCTACCCCGACTTTGTAACCGATTTGGCCAAGCTGGGCGTCGAAGTCGAGCGGGCGGACGTGCCCGAGCCGACTTTCGACTTCTAGAGCGCGGGGCTGCCGCCGACCAGGCGGCGGGCCTCCTCGACCTCCTCGGCGAAGACCAGCACCGCCGTCCGGCCATCGCGGTCGACGGCCTGGGTGGTCCGGATGCCGGCGTCGCCGAGAAGCCGCCTGATCTCGTCGGCCACCTCCGCATCGTCGGTGACCGCGGCCGGGCAGAGCAGGCCGTAGTCGTCCGGCTCGCCGAAGATCGCGAGTCCGGCGGCATACCGGTCGCCACCGTCCTCGCGGGCGAACGTCCAATGCAGTCCCATGCGCCAGAAGATGGCGCCGAGCAAGCCGACCAGACCGACGGCAACCAGCGGGCCGATGAGGTACCAGCCGTTGCCTGAGGCCATGGGCATAGTCTGGCACCGCCGCGCGGCCGTTTCGCGGGAATTGCCCCGATCGGGAAGACCACCTGAATCCCCGTTAAGTAGCCCCGGTAATGTGACCCCGAGGCTCACGTATCGGCAGAAGGGGAACGCACATGGCGGGTCGACTCGCGGTCATCGGCTCCGGGTTGATGGGTTCCGGCATCGCGCAGGTCTCGGCGCAGGCCGGCTGGCAGGTCACCATGCGGGACGTCGACGACGCCGCGACCAACCGGGGCATGGCGGCGATCCGGAGCTCCCTGGACCGCTTCGTGAACAAGGAGAAGATCACCGCCGAGGAGGCGGAGGCCACCCTCGCCCGGATCACTCCCACCACCGACCTCGACGCCGCCGCCGACGCGGACGTGGTGGTCGAGGCGATCTACGAGAAGGTCGAAGCCAAGCACGAGGTGTTCCGCGCGCTCGACAAGATCTGCAAGTCCGGCGCGGTCCTCGGCACCAACACGTCGGCCATCCCGATCACCCAGATCGCCACGGTGACCGAGCGCCCCGAGTCGGTGGTGGGCATCCACTTCTTCTCGCCGGTGCCGATGATGAAGCTGGTGGAGCTGGTCCGGGGCTACCAGACCTCGGACGACACGCTGGCCGCGGCCCGCAACTTCGCCGAGGAGGTCGGCAAGACCTGCGTCGAGGTCAAGCGCGACGTGGCCGGCTTCGTCTCGAACCGGCTGTTCTCCGCCCTGCTGGTGGAGGCGATCAAGCTGGTCGAGTCGGGCGTGGTCAGCCCGGCCGACCTCGACACGGTCATGAAGCTCGGCTTCGGCCACGCGATGGGCCCGCTGGCCACGGTGGACCTCACCGGCCTGGACGTGATGCTGAACGCCGCCGGCAACATCTACCGCGACACCGCCGACGAGAAGTTCTTCCCGCCCGAGCTCCTGCAGCGCATGGTCACCGCCGGCGACCTGGGCCGCAAGACCGGTAAGGGCTTCTACACCTACTGACCGGTGACGCCGGGCCCGGATTCGGCTGTTCGGCCACGGGCCCGGCGCTTCCCCCTTTAGGGTCTTCTCGAAATGGGGGAGGGGACGACATGCGAGTGGCACCGTCTCCGGAGGAGACGCAATGGGCCCTCGCCGAGGCGAGCGCCCAGGCGCTGACGGTGGCGCCGGGCTGGTTCCGCGCTTGGCAGAGCGGCAGCGAGAAGTGGTCGGCGGTGAACATCCGCTCGGCCACCCAGGTGATCGTCAAACAGAGCCGCGAGGACGACCGGCACCCCGACAGCTGGGCGGTGCGGGCCCTGTTCGGCGCCCACTCGGTCGAGCTGCACGTCGGCCCGTACGAGAACAAGGCGGACGCGATCCTGGTCGCCCACGCGGTGCTGACCCTCGCCTACCGCGACACCCTGCACTAACCGTCGCGCTTGGTGGTCCACCGGAACGTCGTCAGGCACAGCGCGAGCGCCAGCACGCACCACAAACCCAGCACCAGGGCCACCATCGGCAGGTTGAACGAGCCGCCCGGCTCGCGCGCGCCGAACGACGCCGGCAGGAACACCGAGCGCAGGCCCTGGCACATCCACTTCAGCGGGAACAGCGACGCGACGTTCTGCATCCACGTCGGCAGGCTGGTGAAGACGAAGAACACGCCCGAGATGAACTGGAGGATCAACGCCACCGGGGTCACCACCGCGGGCGCGCTGCGTCCGGTGCGGGCGACCGACGAGAACGCTATCCCGCACAGCGTGCACGCGGTGATGCCGAGCAGCGAGACCCACAGGAACGTCAGCCACTTCTGCGGGGTGTCGGGCAGGTGCAGGTCGAACAGCAGCGACGCCACCGCCAGCAGGATCACCGTCTCCAGCAGCGCGATGACGCCGACCATCAGCACCTTGCCGGCGAAGTAGACCCATTTCGGCATCGGCGTGCCGAGGAAGCGTTTCAGCACCCCACGGTCGCGTTCCATCGGGATCTGGATGGCCAGCGCCTGGAAGCCGGCCGTCATCAGGCCGGTGGCGATCATGCCGGTCACGAAATACTGCGTGAACTTCACGCCCTCGCCGATCTCGCCCTTGAAGATCGACCCGAACACCAGGATCAGGATCGCCGGGAAGGCCAGCGTGAACATGACCTGCTCCCGGCTGCGCAGGAACTGCCGGACCTCCAGCCCGCCCTGCGCGGCCGCCAACTCGAGCGCGCCGGCCCGTTGCGAAGCCTCAGTGGTCACCGATCATCTCCAGGTAGACGTCTTCGAGGGTCGGGCGTGTAACGGTCAGGCCGGGCACCTCGCCCGAGAAACGCGCGGCCAGGTCGGTGACTACGGCCGTCGGCGTCGCGCTGTGCGTGCGTTCCCAGCCACCATCCGGCGTACGCCAGGAGACCGTCGCCAGGGCCGAGTCGCGCCGCCCGAGCGACCGCGGCGTGTCGACCGCGATGAGCCGCCCGCGGGCGATCACCCCGACCCGGTCGGCCAGCGCCTCGGCCTCCTCCAGGTAGTGCGTGGTCAGCACGATCGTCGTGCCGCCCGCCTGCAGGTCGCGGATCAACTGCCAGAACTCCCGGCGCGCCTCCGGGTCGAAGCCGGTGGTCGGCTCGTCGAGGAACAGCAGCTCGGGACGCCCGACGATGCCGAGCGCCACGTCGAGCCGCCGCTTCTGCCCGCCGGAGAGGGTGTGGGTGCGGGCCCGCACCTTGTCGGCCAGCCCGACCCGCTCGATCACCTCGCCGGGATCGTCCGGCGCCGGGTAGAAGCGCGCGAAATGCCGCACGACCTCGCCCACGGTCAGCTCGTCGAACTCTCCGGTGCCCTGCAGGACGATGCCGACCCGCTCCCGCAGGCCGCCGGCGCCCGGCTCGGCGCCGAGCACGCTGACCTCGCCGGCGTCGCGCCGCCGATAGCCCTCGAGAATCTCCACTGTGGTCGTCTTGCCGGCCCCATTGGGCCCGAGCAGCGCGAAGACCTCGCCGTGCGCCACGTCGAGGTCGACGCCGTCCACCGCGACGTTGTCCCCGTAGGCCTTACGCAGTCCCCGCACCCGGATCGCGTCCATGCGAAGACACACTAGGGCCTCAGTGGGTGGCGGCGAAGGCCAGAGACATCAGGGTCGCGGCGACCATCCCGCCCAGCAGGGTCAGGCCGATCCCGCCGATGTCCAGCTTGGCCTGCAGCCATCGGTGCGCCGACATGGCCGCCACCGGTACCCCGGCCGACGGCGCCACCAGGAATGCGAGCCACCCGAGGACCCGCAGCACCGGGCCGCCCCAGATACCCGTACTCCCGAATGTCACCAGGCCGGAGGCGACCAGACCCGCCAGCGCCGCGACCAGCGCGCCCACCATCGGAAGCAGCGGCAGCGCCCAGCGCGGCATCGCCCGCCGCCCGGCGGGCGAGACGGTCACGTCGATCCGCGACGCCGCCCGGGCCAGCAGCACCCGCGGCGAATCCGACGCCGGCGTCGAAACCGTGGCATCGGCCGGCGTGGGGGTGCGGGGCAACGCCACCCGGGGCAGGGCGTCCACCGGCACCGGCTCCGGCACCTCGCCCAGCGACCGCATCCGGATCCCGCGCGCCCTGCGCAGCTGGTCCCAGAGCCGGGCGGCTTCCCGGTCCACGTCGAGCACCTGCGCCGCCGCCGCGCCCGCCCACCGATCGGCCGACAGCGCGTCCCCCTCGGCGCGGGCCAGCTCGCCCGCGGCCTGCGACGCGTTGTCCTGATAGGCCTGCTCGGCGCCGCTCAGCTCGGCCTCCCGCCGCCGGGACGCCTCGGCGAGGGCACCGACCATCAGCTGGTAGTCGCGGCCGATGGGCTGGCGGTCACGTGTGGTCACTGTTCACCTCGTACGGGATGATCACTTCGGGCGTGCGGTGCACCGACCGGTCGAAGAACAGCGCCCGGCGGCTGCGGGGATACCAGGCCGGCCCGCCGGGCTGGGGGTACAGCGGCGCCAGGTCGGCGCCCTGCACGTCGAGCGCCACCCACGCGCCGATCGGGTCGAGCCGGCTGGCCGGCCCGCCGAGGCTGTCGCGCAGCCGCGACACCGACCGCCACCAGCCGAGAACGTGCGTGCGCTGCTCCGGACCGTCGGCGAGCAGCCGCCGCAGGGTTCCCGCGTCTACCCCGGCGTCCAGCGCGTAGCCGATCACGTAGTGCGGGATCCCGAGGTCGGGCATGTCCGGAAGGGAGTCGAACCAGTCGGCCGACGGCAGCTCCGCGATCAGCCGGGCGGCCGGCCCGGTCGCGTCCGGATCCAGGCAGACGATGCTGAAATGGGCCGGCCCCTGCGCCGCCAGCGACAGCGCCGCCGCCGCGAGCACGTCGCATGCCTCGTCGGTACGGGTGCCGAGCACTGCCAGGTTCCGTCCCGGCATCCGGCCGAGGCGCAGCCGCGCGGGCCGGGCCGCCACGTCGATCCGCTCGCCCAGCACCGCGCCCGGCGAGGAGCCCACCGGCGTCGCGGCGTCCGGCACCAGCCCGGCCGGGCGGCAGGACGCCGGCAAGCGCGGCACGGCGTCGCCGTCGAAGAGGCGTGGCTCCTCGCACCCGTCCGGGCGCAGGCGCCATAGCCGGCGCTGAAGAGTCCGCCAGATCAGCCGGTCGCCGGCGTCCGGCAGCCGGACGACGACGTTGGCCCCGGCCGTGCCCGACTCGCTGTTGACCACCGCGTGGTGCCGCGGGATGACCGCCGCCGCCAGGTTGTTGTCGGCGAGGATGCGGCGGGCCTTGGGCAGGGCGATCCGCAGGGTGAACTGGCCGACCAGACCGGAGCGGCCCCACAGCGCCTCGATGCCGGAGACGTCCTGCGAGGCGAGGATCAGGTGGATGCCCTGCGAGCGGCCGCGCCGGGCCAGGTCCTCGAGCAGGGTGACGGCCTCGTCGGCGACCGCGTCCCGGCCGCCGAGCAGCACCTGGAACTCGTCGATGACGGCGACGATGCGCGGCCACACGCCGGTGGGGTCCTCGGCGCGCAGCTCGGCGAGCTTGGTGGCGTCGTGCCGCTTGGCGGCCTGGGCCCGGGTGCGCAGCTCCTCGCCGAGGTGGCGGAGCATGGCGAGGCCGAACTCGCGGTCGCCGTTGACGTTGATCCCGGCCAGCCGCACCTGCGGCAGCCAGCTCGGATCGCGGGGCCCCTGCACGAACCGGGCGAACGACACACCCTCCTTGAAGTCGAGCAGGTAGAGGGCGAGCTCGGAGGGGCCGTACCGGGTGGCAAGCGACGCCAGCCAGGCGTAGATGAGGTTGGTCTTGCCGGAGCCGGACGGGCCGCCGATCAGCGCGTGCGGCGGGTCGTCGCCGAGCGGCACGTCGATGAGGGAACCGTCGGTGCTGTCGCCGATCGGGGCGGTCAGGCCGTGCGCCGACGACTCGGCCCAGAACGTCGCCGGGGAGAGATCGGCGAGCTGGGCCGGTGGCGGTCCGGCCCGCATCCGCTCGGCGGTCTCCTTGCAGTACGAGACAACCCGGTCGGTGGGCGGCGGCGGGTCGAAAGAGATCTCCAATTCGCCCGTGACATCGCATTTTCTCGCGTCGTAGTCGATCCGGACGACGGTCTCGTGGTCGGTCAGTCGCACCCCGCGCGCGATCAGATGCACCCCGCAGGCCACGCCGGTCCGGGTGATCCGATCGAGTTGGGCCCGGTGATCCGCGGACAGCTCGGGCGTGTCGCACAGCAGCACGATCACCCGCCAGGGCTGCGCCAGAACGCTGCCGGCCAGCACGGTCTCGTTCACCCGGCAGATGTGCTCGACGAGCTCGTCGAGCATCGCCCCGAGCCCGCCCGGCCCGACGAAGCTGATCCCGAGCGGCGCGAACGCGGCGAGCGTCCCGCCGAGGTGCTCGGGGTCGTAGACGGTGAGTTGCACGTCGCCCGGCCGGGTCGTGCCCAGCGCCCGCAGCAACAGCCCGGTGATGATGCCGTCGGCCACCGCGGCCGGCCCGGCGAGGTCGAGGTGGGCCGCGTCGAGCAGGGGGATCAGCGCGGGCAGCGGCGAGGCGTCGTCGAGGGCGAGCGTGCCGATCCGCAGCAGGCCGGGGCGTCCGCCGCGCTCGGGCTCGCTGGGCGCCCAGAGCCGCCACGGCGCCGCGGCCGCGCCGGTGGCGCTGAGCGCGGCCACCCGGCGGACGTTCCCGGCCAGCTTGGCGGTCTCGTACTGGAAGCGGCGCTGGATGTCGCGGCGCGCGGTGTCGCGCGCCTCGGCGAGCTGGTTCAGGCAGGTGCCGTACGCGTCGCGCACCAGCTGCCGCCGCGTCTGCGCCTCGCCGCGCGCCGTCTCGGCCGCGGCCAGCACCGCCCGGGCAGCACCGCGCGCTTCGGCCAGCTCCTGCCGGACGGCGGCGACCAGCGCGTTGCGGTGACTCACGATGGGGGATTTTACCTATTTTGCCCCGAGCGTGGCGATTATGTGCTGCGTGTCGTGACCCGGGTCAGCCAACGCGGATCCGTGTGGGTCAGCTCGTCCCACAGCCGGCGGGCCACGATCGCGGCGGCCTCCTCCTGCCAGCGCCGCAGCGAACTGCGCGGCACATAGCGGCGCATCCAGTCCAGCGCCCTGCGCGACTCCCGGTCGAGGCCGTCGGTGCGCTGCCGCCGCGCGTACGGGTCGAGCCCCAGCACTACGCAGAAATGCAGCGCGTTGTAGTGCCGCCACTCGTCGGTGGTCGCGAAATCCCCGGCCGGCCGCAGCCGGTCCACGCTCTCCTGCAGAACCGCCCGCAGCTCCATCGCCCGCGCCAGCGGTTGCTCGATGGTCAGGCCGGACAGCCGCCGCTCAACCGCCGGGAGGCTGGTCAGCGGGCTGCGCATGAGCCGGCCCAGCCGCCCGTAGTTGTCCAGCGCCTGCCGGGTGAAGCGGAGGAAATCGGGCCGCCGGGTGTCGACCAGCCGATGCCGGGACCGCCGCCGCGGCAGCGCCTCGGTGAGCGACAGCAGCGCCGCCCGGTCCTGCCGCAGCCGCTTGTCGTGCCGGAACGCCACCGAGTCCAGCCACCAGCGCAGCTGCCCGATCAGCCCGATCCCGGTCATCACGGCGGCGACCAGCACGAACTGCAAGACCGTCACGGTCCGGCCGGGAGAGGACAGCATGGTGAGCGCGGCCGGCGCGCCGACCGCCACCAGCCCGAGCAGCGCCGCGGCCAGCGAACGGATCAGGTCGGGCCGCAGCCGCTCGCCCACGTCCAGCGCGTCGGCGATCGCGACCAGGAAAGCGAGCATCAGCAGGTCGAGCCCGATCGCCGCGATCACCAGCTCGGGCGCGCCCACATCGAGCAGCAGCAGCGCCGCCAGCCCCGCCGAGTACAGGGCCGCCACCACCGCGAGCGCCGACGGCAGGATGGTCGGCTGCACCTGGTCGCGGAACCGCCAGAGCAGCACCACGCCGCCGGCCAGCGGCGCGATCACCACCAGCCGCCCGGCCGGCGGCAGCACCACCAGCATCAGCAGGAACGGCACCGTCAGGATCAGCCAGCCCAGGTCGATCTGGCGGCGCTCCGGCACCAGCTTCGGCAGCAGCGCGACCGCCGTGCCCGCCCAGAACAGCGCCGGCACGCAGAGCAGAATCTCGGCGACGGCCGAGCCGGGAGCGAGGGTCCAGGTCAAGACCCCGATCGCGTACGCCAGGAGCGCCGCGGCCGCGCGGGAGGACGGACCGCGCGCCGGATCGCGGCCGATCAGGTAGCAGGCCGCCCACCACGAGAGGGCGAACGCGGGCACGGCGACGGCGGGCACCGGAGAAGTCAACCAAACAGTCGGGCAGTGCCGGAAGCCGCGATCTCCCGCTTACGTCGCCGCCGGCGCATGATCAGGACCACCGCCCAGACCAGCAATCCGAGTCCTACCAGGACCAATATCGGCATCAGGATCGCCAGAACCGACATCAGAACACTGCCGATATCTTCCACGGTCGACGCGACCGGCGCCCCGAATCCGGCCGTGCTCACGTTGACCACCGGCCGGGCCGCGGCCTTGACCCCGTGCACGCCGAGCGCGATCAGCACGCCCGCCACCACCGGCACCCACTGATGCGAGGTGAAGAACGAGCCCGGGTCGCTCACCGTCACCGTCTGCGCCCCCGACCCGGCCCCGAAGGCGAGCCCGCCCGCCGTCGGCCGGACCACGGTCTGCACCACGTCGTTGACGTGGTCGACCACCGGCACCTTGTCGGCCACGACCTCGACGGCCAGCAGCAGCCCGAGGATCGTCAGGACCCAGCCGTTGCCCAGCCACGCCCAGCCGCTCGGCAGGTCGATGAGCTCGGTGTAGCGGGCCAGCAGGCCCATGACCATGAGGGGGATGTAGGCATTGAGTCCCGCCGATGCGGCCAGACCGGTGCCGGTCAATGCTTCGAGCACAAACCCAGCATGTCATCCCCGGGCGAGTGCTCCGGTACTGTCTCCGGGTGCGTCTGGTTATCGCGAAGTGCTCCGTCGACTACGTCGGCAAGCTGTCCGCCCACCTGCCTCCCGCCACCCGCCTGCTGATGGTCAAGGCCGACGGCTCGGTCTCGATCCACGCCGACGACCGCGCCTACAAGCCGCTGAACTGGATGAGTCCCCCCTGCAAGCTGCAGGAGGCCCCCGGCGTCTGGAAGGTCGTCAACAAGGCCGGCGAGGAGCTCCGGATCACCCTCGAGGAGATCCTCCACGACACCTCACACGACCTGGGCGTCGACCCCGGCCTGGTGAAGGACGGTGTGGAAGCCCACCTCCAGGAGCTGCTGGCCGCACACCCGGAGACCTTCGGCGAGGGCTGGACCCTGGTGCGCCGCGAGTTCATGACCGCCATCGGCCCGGTCGACCTGCTCTGCAAGGACGCCAACGGCGGCTCGGTAGCGGTAGAGATCAAGCGCAGAGGCGAAATCGACGGCGTCGAGCAGCTGACGCGATACCTCGAGCTGATGAACCGGGACCCGCTGCTCGCCCCGGTCCAGGGGATCTTCGCGGCCCAGGAGATCAAACCTCAGGCCCGCGTCCTCGCCACCGACCGGGGCATCCGCTGCGTTGTCGTCGACTACGACAAGCTGCGGGGTATGGCCAAGGACGAGCTCACGCTCTTCTGAGCTTTCCTTCCACCCTCTGTGGACAACGCCGTCGAATTTGTCGTACCCACCTGCTTCAGTTGGGCCCCACCCAGTGCCCCGGATTCCAGGGGTCGTCGCAGCACCTCGTTCTGAGGGGTTTGTGTGATGGAGCAGGTGGTCCGGGATGGGTCGGTCGACTACGCCGGTCGGTCGTTGTTGCGGCGGGAGGCCTACCTTGCTCTGGTGGATCAAGGCATGGGGTTCCGGCGGGCGGCTCGGATTGTCGGGGTTTCCTATCGGCTGACTAAACGCTGGCGTAACGGGCCGAAGCCGATCAGGTCGGCCGCTGAGCGTTCGGTGCGGGGCCGGTATCTGAACGCTGACGAGCGTATCCATATCGCTGACCGCCGCCGGGAGCAGGCGTCGGTCCGGCAGATCGCCGCGGAGCTCGGCCGGGATCCGTCCACGGTCAGCCGGGAACTGCGCCGCAACGCCCATCCGGACAGCGGGAGCTACCGGCCGTATGCGGCGCAGCGGCGGGCCGAGGCCCGCCGACCCCGCCCGAAACCCCGCAAGATCGACGCTAGCCCGCAACTGCGGGCGCTGATTCAGGACGGCCTGGACCTGCGGTGGAGTCCGGAGCAGATCGTGCGACGCTTGCGCCGCGACCATCCTGACCGGCCGGAGCTGTCCGTGTGTCCTGAGACGATCTACCAGGCCCTCTACCTGCAAGGCCGCGGCGGTTTACGCCGCGAGGTCGCGGCCGCGCTGCGCACCGGGCGGGTGATGCGCCGCCCCCACCGCAGCGCAGGGCAGCGCACCCCGCGGATGGCCACCGACATGATCATGATCAGTGAGCGGCCGGCCGAGATCGAGGATCGGGCGGTGCCCGGGCACTGGGAAGGTGATCTGATCATCGGCAAGGGCAACAAGTCCGCGATCGGCACCCTGGTCGAACGGCACACCCGCTACCTCATGCTGGTGCACCTGCCGGACGGGCGACGGACCCCGGACGTGTTCCGCGACGCCTTGATCACCACGATCACCACTCTGCCCGCGCATCTGCGCCGGTCGTTGACCTGGGACCAGGGCAGCGAGATGCACCTGCACCACCAGTTCAGCCTGGCCACCGACATGAGCGTCTACTTCTGCGACCCGCATTCACCCTGGCAACGCGGCACCAACGAGAACACCAACGGCCTGCTGCGGCAGTACTTCCCGAAATCCACCGACCTAGCCGTGCACAGCCGTGAACACCTCGACGCGGTCGCGGTCCAACTCAACGGCCGGCCCCGCAAAACCCTCGGCTGGGACACCCCCGCCGAACGCTTCGCTAAACTCCTCACCCAAGCCAACTGACCAGCAGTGTTGCAACGACCCCCAGAAACCGCCTGCCGGGGCGGGGGAGGCGTGTGGGCGCCGCGGAGATCAAAAACTTGGGGTTCTGTGGCGCATCGAGGTGGGTGCGCAGGGTTGCGGAAGTCGGTGGCTGGGCGGGGCTTGCCATGGCCCGGGGGGTGCGTGGGTGTGGTGAGCGCGGCCGGTTGCGGCGCGTCGTTGGATCTGGTCATGCCGGTGAAGTTCCGTTATGTGGGTCATGTCGGGCGCTTCGGCTGCGGCGCAGGCGGCGGCCAGTGCGATCTTGAGGAAATGCGGTTCGAGGGGCGCAGCAACTCATCATCCTTGGCCGCGCGGCCAGACCCGCGCCCGAAATACCGCGATATTTCCGCCAAGGGTCGGCGCCGTGTCCCGTGATGTGGGCGCAAAGAACCGGCTAGCGGGACTAGGGGCCAGCATGCGGGACGCGGTCCCGTCATTCGGTGGCTTCCGCCACATAGCGGGACAGCGTCAGCGGGCGCTCAGCTCGACGCGGTCGGGTGACGTGGTGCCGGAAATGTAGGCGCGGGCGCCGATCCCGCCCACCACGGCCTGGACCAGGACCGTTGTCCAGGACAGGGGGTGGCCCTGGGCGATCTCCACCAGCGCCGGCAGGCCGAGCAGCAGGGCGTCGGGGCCGATCGCCGCGTTCACCAGCGGGCCCGTCGAGACCGTCCCCATCGGGGTGTCGAGGGGGAGCAGCTCGTTGCGGACGAAGCCGACACGTGCCCGGCGGACCGCGGCGACCGCGCCGACCGGGCCGAGTGTCAGGCCCAGCGCCCACCACGGGCCGGACGGCAGGTCGCCCAGGGCGGTGAGCAGGCCCAGCGCCAAGGCCGACCACAGCGCGGCCAGCACGCCGGGGACCCACATGCGCTGGAGGATCGCCTGGCGGGAGTTCAGGCCGAGCAGGCGCAGGAGGACGGGGTTGCCGGCGTCGGTCTTGACGTTGCCGCCGGCGGTGGAGGCGGACAGCAGGGCGCCGATCAGGACGGCCACGCCGATCAGCCAGTGCGGGGCGTGGCCCAGCAGCACCGGCAGCGCGGCCAGGAGCGCCAGCCAGAGCAGGCGCTTGCGACGGCGCACCACCAGCAGCAGGTCCTGGGTGACCAGCACGGGCAGGCGGGTGGGGAAGCGTACCGAGCGCAGGTGGCGGTGGGCCCAGTAGCGGCGCTCGATCATGTCGGTGAGGAACGACGGCTCCATGCCGAAGGCCGTGTCGAAGAGGGTGCCCGCGGTCTTGGCCGCCTCGAGGATGCGCTCGTTGGGGGTGCGTGCGAGTCCCCGTACGGAATGGGCGAAAAGCAACCCGACGACCAGCGCAAGCGCGCCCACCAGCGGAAGCAGAGTCGACGCGGACGGCCACCCGGCGGCCGTGACGGAATCGCCGGAGGTCGAGTCGGCGATCAGGCCGGCGAGGCCGGCGGCCAGCAGCAGCGAGACGAGCGCGTCGACGCGGTCGCCCCAGCGGCCGCCGGCCTGCGCGGCCAGCGCGACCAGCAGCAACGCTATGCCGATCAGGGCGGCGCCGGAGGCCAGCAGCGCGACCGACTGGCCGGCCAGCGTGCGCGGCGCGGCGTGACCGACGATCGCGGTGCCGGCCAGGGCGCCCACGATGGCCGCGACGATCGCGGTGAGTCGCAGCGACGGCAGTAACAGGCGGCGACGGCTGACCGGCGCCGGCAGCAGCCAAGATGCCGCGGGACGGCTCAGCGCCAGCGGGCCGAAGCGGCGAAGGGCCAGGTAGAGCAGGCCGAACAGGACCGGAACCAGGGATGCGGCGGCCAGGCGCGAGGCGTTGGGCGCGGTCGGCCAGAAGACCACGGCGAGTTGCTTGTGCACCATGCCGCCGACCACGGCCACGAACAGCAACGCGAAGTAGATGTTACCGGCGGTCGCGCCGCGCTCGCGGTGGGCGGACTGGCGGCGGCTGATCCAGCGGCGGACCGGAGCCAGCGGAACGGTTGCCGAGGTCATGCGCTCAGCGACTCCATGGTGGTGACCTCGGCGCCCGACGCCGCCGCGAACTCCTCGTCGTGGCTGGCCATCAGCAGCGAGCCGCCGTCGGCCACGTACTCGGTCAGGAGGGCGGCCACCTCCTTGCGGCCGTCGGGGTCGAGGCGCTGCTCGGGCTCGTCGAGGATCAGCAGCGAGCTGGGGCGGATCAGCGCGACCGCCAGCGTGAGTCGCTGCTTCTGACCTGAGGAGAGCGAGGGCGGGATCGCGTCGGCGTGGCCGGCCAGGCCGAAGCGCTCGAGCGCCTCATCGATGCCGGCCTCGTCGGGGTCCTGGCCGTTGGCGCGGCAGACCAGCTCGGCGTGCTCGCGGACGGTGAGACCGGGATACCAGGTCGGGGGCTCGACGGTGGTGACCACGGCCCGCCAGAACTCGGGGGTCGCGCCGGGCGGCGCGCCGAAGACCCGGATCTCGCCGGAGTCGGGCTGCTGGAGGCTGCTGACGCAGCGCAGCAGCGTGGACTTGCCGATGCCGTTCTCGCCGGTCACGCAAACGCCGCCGCCGGCCGGGACGATGAGCGCGACGCCGGTCAGCACCGGCGTGGAGCCGTAGCTGACGTGCAGGTCCTCGACCTCGACCGCGGGGTGATCTACCACCCCGTCAGCTTAGGACCGGCGACCGTAGAGCAGTTTCACGGCCTTGACGATTTGGCGGATCTGGCCGGGCGTGCGGTCGAACGTCGTCGACGGGAGCAGCGACTTGGCCCGCCGGACGGTGATGGACTTGGGGCGGGCGAACTCGCGCAGGCCGTCCTCACCGTGGATGCGGCCGAAGCCGGAGTCGCCGACGCCGCCGAACGGCAGGTTGCCCATGCCGACGAAGGTGAGCGTCGAGTTGACCGAGACCATGCCGGAGCGCAGCCGGCGGGCGATGCGGATCGCGTTGCGCTTGCCGAAGACGGCGCCGCCGAGACCGTACGCGGTGTCGTTGGCCAGCCGGATCGCCTCGTCGGCGTCGGCGACCTTGGTGATCGTCAGCGTCGGGCCGAACGTCTCGTCGCGGATCTCGGAGGAGTCGGCGGGCACGTCGACCAGCACGGTCGGCGCCACGAACGGGGGTTGCACGGCCCCGGCGCCGCCGAGCACCGCCGTGCCGCCCTTGGCCAGGGCGTCGTCGATGTGCTCGCGAATGATGTCGATCTGCTTGGGCATGGTGATCGGGCCGATCTCCTCGCCCGTGCGCAACTTGCCGGCCCGGGCGACGATCTCCTTGACCAGGCTGTCGTAGACCGGCGCGACCGCGTACACCCGCTCGATGCCGATGCAGGTCTGCCCGGCGTTGGTCATGCCGCCCCAGACGGCGGCGTCGGCGGCCGCCGGGATGTCGGCGTCGGCGTCGACGATCAGCGCGTCCTTGCCGCCGGCCTCGATCACCACCGGGACCAGGTTTTTGGCGCAGGCGGCCATGACCTTCTTGCCGGTGGCGGTCGAGCCGGTGAAGGCGACCTTGCCGACGCCGGAGCGGCACAGCGCGGCGCCGACGTCGCCCAGGCCGTGCACCGCCTGCAGCACCGGCTGCTCGGGCACCACCTCGGCGAACGTGTCGACCAGCCATTGGCCCACGATCGGGGTGTACTCGCTGGGCTTGAAGACGACCGCGTTGCCGGCCGCGAGCGCGCCGCTGATCGGCCCGATCGGGGTGACGATGGGGTAGTTCCACGGGCCGATCACGCCGACCACGCCGTACGGCTGGTACTCCAGGTGGCCGGTGTGCTCGGCGAGCAGCACCCGGGTGCGGGTGCGCCGGGGGCCGAGCACCTTCTTGGCGTGGCGGGGCGCCCAGTCGAGGTGCTCCACCGCGGCGACGATCTCCATGATCGCGTCGGCGTTCGGCTTGCCGGTCTCGAGGCTGGTGAGCTGGGCCAGCTCGTCGATCCGCTGGACGAGCAGCGAGCGCCAGCGCAGCATGCGGTCCTTGCGCCCGTCGTACCCGAGGGCCTGCCACCAGGCGCCGGCCTCCCGTGCTTTCCGCACGGCCGCGACGGTGGCCTCCGCGGAAGCGACCGGCACGCGGCCGGCTTCCTCGCCGGTGGCGGGGTTCGTGGAGATGAGCACGCCGTCTTCGATCGCCGGCACGCCGGGAACGCGAGTAGCCGTCATGGCCGGAGTCTACGGCGCTTGTTACTGCCCAGTCACTACGTACTCTTGAACCGTGCCGCGCCGAAACCATCCCCGCCGCCGAGACATGCCGACGCCTGTTGAGGAGGAGCACGTCCGCAGGGGCATCGGCGGTGTCCAGCAGTGGCAGGACGGCGACTGGATGGTCCGGTCGATCTTCGGCGGGGCCGCCGTGAAGGCGTACCGATGCCCGGGTTGCATGCAGGAGATCCGGCCCGGTGTGGCGCACGTGGTGGCCTGGCCGGCCGACGAGCAGGGTGACCTCACCGACCGGCGGCACTGGCACACGGGTTGCTGGAAGGCGCGTGACCGGCGCAGCCCCGGGGTGGAGCGCTCGCGCAACGCTCCACGCTATGGGTAAGCCCTCCGACCGCCCCGCCCACCGCCCAAAACCGGACTAAGGCTTTCCATGACGACCAATCAGATCCGTGCGAACTCGATCCTGCCCGCCCATCGGGAGGACATCGAGCTGCACACCGCCGACGGCCTCACGCTGGTCGGTGAGCTGGCGCGCCCGGTCGACCGCGATCCGGTCGCCACGCTGGTGTGCCTGCATCCGCTGCCCACGCACGGCGGCATGATGGACAGTCACGTCTTCCGCAAGGCGGCGTGGCGGCTGCCGGCGCTCGCCGGCGTCGCGGTGCTGCGTTTCAACACGCGCGGGACGAGCAGCGTGCGCGGGACTTCGGAGGGCTCGTTCGACGGCGCGGTCGGCGAGAAGTACGACGTCGCCGCCGCCATCGAGTTCGCCGAGTTCGAGGAGCTGCCCGACATCTGGCTGCTCGGCTGGTCGTTCGGGACCGATCTGACCCTCATGCACGGCCTCGACCCCGCCGTCGTCGGCGCGATCCTGCTGTCGCCGCCGCTACGCTTTTCCGACAAATCGGATTTGTCGGCCTGGCAGGCGAGCGGCAAGCCGCTGACCGCCCTGATCCCCGAGTTCGACGACTACTTGCGCCCGGCCGAGGCTGCTGAGCGTTTCACCTACGGCGAGGTGGTGCCGATGCCGGGCGCCAAGCATCTCTGGGTCGGGGACGCCGAGACCGTCCTCGACGAGATCGTGCGCCGGGTCGCGCCGGGCGTCCAGGTCCCGCTGCCGCGGACCTGGGACGGGCCGATCAAGAGCGGAGACATGCACGCGTACGCCGACCGCACGGTCGCCGCGTTCGCCGACGTCCCGGTCCCCGGCCCGCTCAGCGGCTCTCCTGACTCGGCACCACGACCTCGCGAATGATCAGCTGAATGCCGGCCACCATCGGGATCGCCACCAGCGCCCCGATCACACCGAACAGCGCCACCCCGAGCAGGGCCGCCACCACCGCCGCCACATCGCTCACCTTCACCGACCGGCGCATCACGTTCGGATAGATCAGGTAGTTCTCCACCTGCTGGTAGATGATGAAGAAGATGACGCAGACGATGCCGGCGGTCAGCGAGGACGCGAAGCCCACCAGGCTCACGATGATCGCGCCGAGGGTGGCGCCGATCTGCGGGATCAGGTCGCAGACGGCGACCACCACGGCCAGCGCGAACGGGTACGCCAGGCCGAGGATCATCGCGAGCACGAACGAGCTGGCGCCGGCCACCACGGCGATCGCGAGCGCGCCCACCATGTAGGCGCCGACCTTGGTGAGGATCTCGTCGGTCAGCAGCCGCACGCGGGTCCGCCGCGAGGCCGGCACCAGCGAGTACGCCCCCTCGCGCATCCGGTCGAAGGCCGCCATGAAGTAGATCGTCAGCACCAGCACGGTGAGCGTGTTGAAGATCGTGCCGAACAGCAGCTTGGCGCCGCCGACCACGCCGCCCACCGCGCCGCCGACCGTGCCCGGGTTGACCGCGCTGGTGACCTTCTCCATGATGTCGTAGCGCTCGACCAGGTCGTTGACCGTCTCGTTGCGCTGCAGCTGCTGGAGGTAGTCGGGCACGTTCTTGATCAACTCGTTGGTCTGGGTGACCAGCGGCGGTATCAGCGCGATCAGGCCGCCGACCAGCAGGCCCAGCACGGCCAGCGCCACGATCGCGACCGCGACGCCGCGCGGGATGCCCCGGCGCCGCAGCCAGCTCACCGCCGGGTTGAGCCCGATGGCGAGGAAGGCCGCGATGAAGATCAGCACGAGGATCGACGCCGCGTTGCGGACGCCCAGGAAGATCGCGTACGCGACGATGATGCCGAGCCCGCCCAGCAGGCCGATCATGAACGGGTTGCGCCGGTCGACCGGCGGCCCGGGGCGCCCGAAGCGGCCCTCGTCCTCAGCCTGCTCGACGGCGTCCTCGGCGGGCGGCTCTATCTCGGTCTGGTCGTCTGCGGACACCGGGTGCATTCCTCCCCGCCGATCTGGTCGGCGGGAGATTAACGCCGTCGGCGCCGCACATATTAATCGGCGTCCGCACCCACCCGGGTCGCGGGCGGCACCGTGACCTTGGCCGATGCGGTGACCTTGGCCGCGTGCTGGCCGGTGGGCTCGGCGGCCGCGTGCGCGCCGACCGGTCCGCCCGCCTCCGGCTTCTCCGCCGGCTCGGGGGTGTCGTCGGCGTCGTCCTTGTCGTCGGGGGAGGCGGCGGCCGCGAGCACCGCGGCGGCGGCCAGCTCGGCCACCCGCTTCGCCTCCTTTTGCACCTGGCGGCGCACGTCGGTGGCGTGCCGCTCGGCGGCCTCGCCGGCCCGCTTGGCCTCGGACACCCGCTCGAGCTCGGACTCCAGCTCCTTGCGCACCTCGGCGAGGCGCTTGGCGACCTGCGTGGCCTCCTCCTCGCCGGTGCGCGCGCGGTCCTGCGCCACCGCGAGCTGACGCTCGGCGTCGGCGACCTTGGCCTGAGCGGCCTCGAGGTCGGTGGCGGCCTGAGCGATCTTCTCCTGCTGGGAGGCGATTTCCTTCCGTACGGCGGTGGCCTGCTCGTCGGAGCGGCGCAGCACGTCCTCGGCGTACTTGTCGGCCTCGCTGCGCAGGTCGGCGCACTGCTTCTCGACGGCGGCCCGCTGCTGGGCGAGCTCCTGCGCGGCGGCCTGGCGGCGCTGCCCGAGCTCCTGCTCCACGCCGGCCCGCAGCTCGGTGTGCTCCCGTTCGGCCGCGGCCCGCTGGGCGTTGATCTCCTGCTGGTTGCGGTCGCGGAGCGCCTTGATCTCCTGGTCGGCCTGCATCCGGGTGGACTGGGCGTAACCGTCGGCCTCCGCGCGCACCCGCTGCGCGTCGCGGGCTGTCCGCTCGGTGAGCTGCTGGGCCTCGGCGCGGGCCCGGCCCAGCGTGTTTTCCGCCTCGGAGCGCATCTGGTCGACCGACTGGCGGGTGGCGGCCAGCGCCTTTTCCGCGGCGGCGCGCTTGACGGCGTCGGCGCGCTCCTCGTCGGCGCGGCGGGCGGCCAGGGCGATCTCGAAGTCGCGGATGCCCTCGTGGGCGTGCTTCTCGGACTCGGCGCGGATCCGCTCGGCCTCGCCCAGGCGGGCGGCGATGTCGTCGGTGGCGGAGGACTTGATCGCCTCGGCCTGCTCCTCGGCCAGCGTGAGGATCTGCTCGACCCGCGAGCCCAGGTGGCGGAAGGAGACCTCGGGGCCGATGCCACCGTTGCGGCGGGCCTGGGTGATCTCCTGCTGCAGGCGCTCGATCTGCGTGGCCATGCCCTGGATCTGGGCGTACGCCTGTTCTCGCTCGGCGGCCAGCGCGGCTATCTCGTTCTCGGCCCGCGCCACGTACCGCTCGACCTGCTTCCTCTCGTAACCCCGCAGGGCGGTCTCGAAGCTGGGCTCGGTGGCCGCGTCCCCGCCGAGACCGAAGATTTCACCGCCGTGCGACATGCTGTCCATCCTCACATACGCATAGTCCCGTCACGGACCGATACACACCGTCCTGGGCGGAGTATGCGTCTAGTTGTGATTTGTCTGAGCCGGCCTTCGCCAGAGCAACGCTACGCGCGCAGAACGAGCCAGGCCGCACCGGAGAAACTCCGATACGGCCCTGATCGATATGTAGCGGCCGACCAATCAACCGTGGCGTACCCGCGAGAAGTACGCAACCGCAGAGGTCAGTGGCGAAGGACTCAGGAGTTGGTCTTGGCTGCTACCGGCTTGTCCGCTGCGCCGTTCTTGTCGGCGTCGGGGGTGCGCTGGGCCGGCGTCTCGGCCGCCTTGGCCGCCTCGGCCGGTTTCGCCGGGGCGCCGGGCACCAGACCCGACAGGCCGGACAACATCTGCCCGAGCTGGTTGGTGACGGCGTCCTTCTGCCGAGTGAGATCTTCCACCTCGCGGCGGGCGGCCTGGGTGGTGAGCTCGGCCTCGGAACGGGCGTCGCTCACCAGGCGCTGCGCCTCCGCGCGGGCCTCGGACACCGTCTTCTCCGCGAGGGCGCGGGACTTCTCGGTGGTCTCGGCCGCGTTGCGCTCGGACTCGACGCGGCGCTGCTCGGCGCGCTGCTCGATCTCCTTGGACCGGTCCTCGGCGGCGCTGGCGCGCTGCTCGGCCTCGGCCACCATCTTCTGCGTGGCGCTCACCTGGGCGGCGTGCCGCTGGGACTCCTCGCGCTCGGCCTTCTCCCGCCGCTCGGCGATCTCGAGGGCCAGCGCCTGCAGGTCCTTGTCGCGCTTGTCCCGCGCGTCGGTCAGCAGCTTGGTCGCCTCGGCCCGCTTCTCCTCGGCCTCGCGGGAGGCCTTGGCCCGCAGCTGGGTGATCTCCCGCTCGGCGGTGGCCCGCAGCGACGCGACCTCACGCTCCACGGTCGACTTGAGCTCGGCGACCTCGTGCGCGGTGACGGTGCGCAGCTGCTTGGTCTCGCGGTCGGCGTCGGACCGGAGGGTGTCGGCCTCGCGCCGGGCCTGAACGCGGGCCTCGGCCGCCTCCCGCTCGGCGTGCGTGCGCACCTGGCCGGCCTCGCGCTCGGCGGTCGCCTTCATGGCGGCGGCCTCGGCGCGCGCCTTGTCGGTGATCTCGCGTGCCTCGAGCCGGGCCGCCGAGAGGATGCCCTCGGACTCCCGCTTCGCCTCGCTGCGGTGATCGTTCGCCTGTTCCTCGGCCAGCCGCAGGATCTGCTCGACCCGGGTGCCCAGCCCGGAGAGCGTCGGCCGGTTGTTCTCCTCCAGCAGCTTGTTGCTGTCGGCGAGCTTCTGTTCGACGGCGTTGAGCCGCTGCTCGGCCTGGCGCAGACGGCGCTGCGCGTCGTTCATCCGCTGCTCGGCCTCGCCCTGGGCCTGCTGCGCCTGGTTGAGCGCGGCGATGAGCCGGCCCAGGTGTGCGTCAACCTGCCCGCGGTCGTAACCGCGGAGGACGACGGTGAAGTCGGTCTGGGAGTTCGCACCGTCGAAAAATGCCAAGTTCTGATCCTGCTGCTGAGGCATTGGGCCATCCTGGCGAAGACGCACCAGCCACGCAAGAGCGGACCGGCATCAGAAAGGACACGTAGATCAGCTTTGAGCTGCCTCTTAACGGCGGCGTCCGCCGTTCGGGCAGTGCGGGCAAGCCGCCCGTCACCTGCTGTATCCGGGGTTCGGGCAGCCCGCCGGGCTCGATGTCACTGATCCTGCCAGGCCACCGGGCCGTCCGTCAGGATGATTCACCCGGAAGGCGGACCAATCACGCAGGCTCCACCAATTCCACCAGAACCCCTCCGGCGTCCTTGGGATGCACGAAGTTGATCCGCGAGCCGGCCGTGCCCCGCCGCGGGGTGTCGTAGAGCAGTCGCAGCCCGCGCGCCCGCAGAGCCGCGGCGGCCGCCTCGACGTCCGCCACCGTGTAGGCCAGTTGCTGAAGGCCCGGCCCGCTCCGGTCGAGGAACTTGGCGATCGCCGAGTCGGGCCGGGCCGGGGCGAGCAGCTGGATGCGCGGGCCGGCGTCGTCGCCGACCGCGAGCATGGCCTCGCGGACGCCTTGCTCCTCGTTCGTCTCTTCGTGCACCACCCGCATCCCGAAGGTGGCGGCGTAGAACCTCTTCGCCTCGTCGAGATCGGCGACCGCGATCCCGACGTGGTCGACGCGCAACAGCTCGACGTCAGCCGATGTGACATTTGTGGGGGCGCTGGATGGTGCCTCAGTCATGCCACTAGTCTTACTTGAACCACCGTTCAGGACGAAAGCGATCAGCCGTGACCTCCTCGGTAATCGTCAGCGGCGCCCGCACTCCCATGGGCCGCCTGCTCGGCAACCTGAAGTCCCTCACCGGCACCGCCCTCGGCGGCCACGCGATCCAGGCCGCGCTCGAGCGCGGCGGCGTGCGCCCCGACCAGGTGGACTACGTCATCATGGGCCAGGTCCTGCAGGCCGGGGCCGGCCAGATCACCGCCCGCCAGGCCGCGGTCGCCGCCGGCATCCCGATGACCACGCCGGCCCTCACGGTCAACAAGGTGTGCCTCTCCGGCCTCGACGCCATCGCCCTGGCCGACCAGCTGATCCGGGCGGGCGAGTTCGAGATCGTCGTGGCCGGCGGCATGGAGTCGATGACCAACGCGCCGCACCTGATCAACCAGCGCCAGGGCACCAAGTTCGGCGACGTGACGGTGCGCGACCACATGGCGCTCGACGGGCTCACCGACCCGTGGGAGGGCATCGCGATGGGCGAGGCCACCGAGCGCAGCGGCGCCAAGCTCGGCATCACCCGCGAGGAGCAGGACGAGTTCGCGGCGCTGAGCCACCAGCGCGCCGCCGCCGCGCAGAAGAACGGCCACTTCGCCGAGGAGATCGCGCCGATCACCATCGCGCAGCGCGGCGGTGACGTGGTCGTCGACACCGACGAGGGCGTGCGTCCCGACACGACCGCCGCCTCGCTGGCCAAGCTGCGCCCGGCCTTCGCCAAGGACGGGACGATCACCGCCGGCAGCGCCTCCCCGATCTCCGACGGCGCCGCCGCGGTCGTCGTGATGAGCCGGGCGAAAGCCGAGGAGCTGGGCCTGACCTGGCTCGCCGAGATCGTCTCGCACGGCAACGTGGCCGGCCCGGACAGCTCGCTGCAGTCCCAGCCGTCCAACGCGATCAAGCACGCGCTGCGCAAGGCCGGCAAGGCCGTGACCGATCTCGACCTGATCGAGATCAACGAGGCGTTCGCCCAGGTGGGCATCCAGTCGATGCGCGAGCTCGGAGTCTCGTCCGACGTCGTCAACGTGAACGGCGGGGCGATCGCCCTCGGCCACCCGATCGGCATGTCCGGGGCCCGGCTGGTGCTGACCCTGGCGCTCGAGCTGCAGCGCCGCGGCGGCGGCCTCGGCGCGGCCGGCCTGTGCGGGGGCGGCGGTCAGGGCGACGCGCTGATCATCGAGGTGCCCACCGCGATCACCGAGGTGCCCACCGCGATCACCGAGGCGCCTGCCGCGATCACCGAGGCGCCTGCCGCGATCAGCGAGGTGCCCACCGCGTGAGGCCCGGGCGCGATGTGCCCACCCTGGTCGCGCGGGCGCGCGAGGGCGACGCCCGCTCGGTGGCCCGGCTGATCAGCCTGGTCGAGAACGGCGATCCGGCGCTGCCCGAGGTCGCCGCGGCCCTCGCGCCGTACGCCGGGCACGCCCAGGTGGTCGGCCTCACCGGCTCGCCCGGGGTGGGCAAGTCCACCACGACCAACGAGCTGGTGCGTGCGCTGCGGGCCGAGGGCCGCCGGGTCGGGGTGCTCGCCGTCGACCCGTCCAGCCCGTTCACCGGCGGCGCGATCCTCGGCGACCGGGTGCGCATGCAGGAGCACACCGTCGACCGCGGCGTCTACATCCGGTCGATGTCCAGCCGGGGCCAGCTCGGCGGCCTCTCCGCCGCCACGCCCCAGGCGGTCCGCGTGCTCGAGGGCGCGGGCTGCGAGGTAATCCTGGTCGAGACGGTCGGCGTCGGCCAGGCCGAGGTCGAGATCGCCTCGCTCGCCGACACGACGCTGGTCCTGCTCGCGCCCGGGATGGGCGACGCGATCCAGGCGGTCAAGGCGGGCGTCCTCGAGATCGCCGACGTCTTCGTCATCAACAAGGCCGACCGCCCCGGCGCGGACGCGACCTACCGCGACATCCAGGGCATGCTCGGCCTGGCCGAGCGGGCGGCCGGCGAGTGGCGGCCCCAGGTGGTGCGGGCGACGGCGGTGCGCGGCGAGGGCATCGACGACGTGGTGACGGCGATCGGGAAACACCGCGCGTGGCTGGAGTCGAGCGGCAATCTCACGGCCCGTCGCGAGCGACGGGCGGCGGTGGAGGTCGAGGCCATCGCCTTGGGCACGCTGCGTGCACGCATAGGCAACCTCCGCGAGGGTACGGCGCTGAGCACGCTCGCCGCGGCGGTAGCGGCCGGCGAGCTGGACCCCTACGCGGCCGCCGAAGAACTGATCAAGGGCCTTTAGCCGTACGCCTCCAAGGTCTTCTGAATCATCTCGCGGTCCCAGGTGAAGGTGCCGTTCTCCAGGTCGGCCACGACCGACCGCAGCCAGGCGATCTCGGCGGTCAGCACGGCCGCGCGGTACTCGTCCTCGATCAGGAAGAGTCGCGGTAGGCCCGGTGGCGCCTGCTCGTGGATCGTGGCCAGCTTTTCCTCCTGCGTCTCGATCCGGATGACCAGCAGGTCGCGCACCAGCGCCGGCGCCAGTACCGGCAGGAACGCCAGCGCCGCCGGGAACTCGGGGAACTCGCGCGCCGGGACCGGGAGCATCTCGGTGAGCCAGCGGCGCATGGTCGCGTCGCCGTCCTCGGTGATCTCGTAGACGGTGCGCTCGGGCCGGCCCGCCTCCCGGCTGACGCTCGCCGGGCGGGCCAGGCCGTCCCGCACCAGCCGCTCCAGCGCCTGGTAGACGCTGTTGCGCTGGGCCACGTTGACCAGTTGGTCCTGCCCGCGCTCCTTGAGCACCTGCTGCATCCGGTACGGGTGCATGGGCGCCTCGATCAGCAGCGCCAGCAGCACCAATCCCAGCGTCGAACGACGCGGCTCCGGCCGGGGTGGGTCTCCCTGCATTTGATCAGTTTAAAGGCCTTGCGATTCATAGTCATAGTATGCATAGTCAGAGTATGACTAAACAAGCCCTCGTGGCCGGCGGCGGGGTCGCCGGCACCGTCGCCGCCATCGCCCTGCACCGCGCCGGCTGGCAGCCCCGCCTGCTCGAGTCCCGTCCCGAGGGGGTCGCCGACGAGCGTGGCGCCTTCCTCACCGTCGCGGTCAACGGCCTGACCGCCCTGCGCGCCCTCGACCTCGACCCGGTTCGCCTGCTCGCGGCCGGCTTCGCCACCCCGACCTTGGCGATGGTCAACGGCGCCGGCCGCCGCCTCGCTCTACTCCCGCTGGGCGGCCCGACTCCCGACGGCACGGTCACCACGACCATCCGCCGTGCCGACCTCTATGCGGCGCTGCGCGCCGAGGCCGCCGCCCGGGGCATCCCGATCGAGTACGACCGCAGGCTCACCCGGCTACACCGAGCGCCCCGACGGCGTCACCGCGACCTTCGCCGACGGCTCGACCGCGTCGGGCGACCTGCTGGTCGGCGCGGACGGCCTGCGATCGCGTACTCGCGAGGTCCTGAATCCGGACGGCCCGGCGCCGACCTACCTGGGTCTGCTCAACGCCGGCGGCTTCACCGACCGCCCGGTCGAGGCCGACCTCGACCGCACCCCCGGCCTCACCCAGATGGCGTTCGGCCGCCGCGCGTTCTTCGGCTGGTCCGTGGCTCCCGACGGCCGGGTGTGGTGGTTCGCCAACCCGCCGAGCAAGCGCCCGGTGAGCCCCGGCGACTACACCCCCGAGTCCTGGCGCGCCCATCTGATCGACCTGTTCGCCGGCGAGGAGTTCCCCGCGGCCGCCATCATCCGCGCGACCGACGTGGCGATCGGCCCGTGGAACACCGACGATCTGCGCCGCGTCCCGGTGTGGCACTCCGGCCGCGTGGTCCTGGCCGGCGACGCCGCCCACGCCGTGGCGCCCTCTTCCGGCCAGGGCGCCTCCATGGCCATCGAGGACGCCGTGGTCCTGGGCCGCTGCCTGGCCGACCGTCCCGGCGACCTGCGCGCCGCGCTGGCCGCCTACGAGCAGACCCGCCGCACCCGGGTGGAAAGGGTGGTCGCCGTCGGCCGCCGCAACGGCAGCGGCAAGACCGCCGGCCCGGTCGGCGCCGCCATCCGCGACGCGATGCTTCCCCTGGTCATGAAGATGCTGTACCGCCGCGGCAACCCCCAGGCATGGATCCTCGACCACCGCGTGTGACAAGCCGGGCGCGGTTCGCCTTAGGGATCGTTCAGGTTTGCCTCTACGATGGCTGCATGGATGCTGCCGACATCGCCGCCGGCCGGGAGCGCTGGCAACGCCGCTATGACGCCTCCCGCAAGCGGGACGCCGATTTCACCACGCTTTCGGGGTCGCCGGTCGACCCCGTCTACGGGCCGCCCGAGGGTGCGGGTTACCCGGGTTTCGAGCGCATCGGGTGGCCGGGCGAGTTCCCGTACACCAGGGGTCTTTATCCGACCGGATATCGCGGACGCACCTGGACCATCCGCCAGTTCGCGGGTTTCGGCAACGCGCAGCAGACCAACGAGCGCTACAAGATGATCCTCGCGGCCGGCGGCGGCGGCCTCAGCGTCGCCTTCGACATGCCCACGCTGATGGGTCGCGACTCCGACGACCCGCAGTCGCTCGGCGAGGTGGGGCACTGCGGCGTGGCGATCGACTCGGCCGCCGACATGGACGTGCTCTTCGACGGCATCAACCTGCAGGACGTCACCACCAGCATGACCATCTCGGGGCCGGCCGTCCCGATCTTCGTGATGTACCTGGTGGCCGCCGAGCGGCAGGGCGCCGACCTCGGCAAGCTCGACGGCACGCTGCAGACCGACATCTTCAAGGAGTACATCGCGCAGAAGGAGTGGCTGTTCGAGCCCGAGCCGCACCTGCGCCTGATCGGCGACCTCATGGAGTACTGCGCCCGCGAGATCCCGCGGTACAAGCCGCTGTCGGTGAGCGGCTACCACATCCGCGAGGCCGGCTCGACCGCCGCGCAGGAGCTGGCCTACACGCTGGCCGACGGCTTCGGCTACGTCGAGCTCGGACTGTCCCGCGGTCTCGACGTCAACCAGTTCGCGCCCGGCCTCAGTTTCTTCTTCGACGCGCACATCGACTTCTTCGAGGAGATCGCCAAGTTCCGCGCGGCCCGCCGCATCTGGGCCCGGCACCTGCGCGACGACTACGGCGCCACCAGCGAAAAGGCGCTGTGGCTCAAGTTCCACACGCAGACCGCGGGGGTCAGCCTCACCGCGCAGCAGCCGGTCAACAACGTGGTGCGCACCGCCGTCGAGGCGCTGGCCGCGGTCCTCGGCGGGACAAACTCGCTCCACACCAACGCCCTCGACGAGACGCTCGCGCTGCCCACCGACGAGTCCGCCGAGATCGCCCTGCGCACCCAGCAGGTGCTGATGGAGGAGACCGGCGTGGTCAACGTGGCCGACCCGCTCGGCGGCTCGTGGTACCTCGAGGCGCTCACCGACCGGATCGAGGCCGAGGCGGAGGAGATCTTCGCCCGCATCCGCGAGCTGGGCACCGACGGCAGCGTCACCGAGGGCATCCTGCGCGGCATCGAGGACGGCTGGTTCACCGCCAACATCGCCGAGGCGGCGTTCGTCTACCAGCAGGCGTTGGAAAAGAACGACAAGCGCATCGTCGGTGTCAACGCGCACACCGGCACGGTGGCGAAGGATCTGGAGATCCTCCGCGTCTCGCACGAGGTCGAGGTGGTGCAGCGGCGCGAGCTGGGTGAGCGCCGGGCCTCCCGCGATTCCGTACGGGTGAAGGCGGCGCTCGACCACCTCGTGGCCGTCGCGCGCACCTCGGAGAACATGATTCCCGCCATGCTCGAGGCGGCGCGGGCGGAGGCGACCCTCGGCGAGATCTGCGGGGCGCTCAAGGGGGAGTGGGGCATCTATCGGGAGCCGGCCCGCTTCTAGAGGCTTTTGGATCGGCATAAAACGGACGACGGGGTGCCAGTTGACGATCTGGCACTCCCGTGGTTGTCGTGGGATCTTGCGCAAGCGCGCGGCGGCGTCAAGTATCTGGGTGACGTGCGGTTGTGACGTCCGATATCGGCCGCCCCGCGGCACGGCGAACCGCCTTGTCAGCGTGCGAGACTAGGTAACCATGAGCGACCCACGGACCACTCCGTCGATCTTCACCCGCGGCGCGGTCGATCTCAGCGCGCTGCGCACCCCGGCCTCCACCCCGGCGGCGGCTCCGAGCCGCCCGGCCGCGCCCGCCGGCGACACGCCGGCCGCGCCCGCGGCCCCCGCCGGCCCGGCCGCGGGTTTCCCGGGCGGAAGCCCCGAGACGATCATCGACGTCACCGAGGCCAACTTCCAGACCACCGTCCTCGAGCGTTCCCTGAGCACCCCGGTCATCCTCGACTTCTGGGCCGACTGGTGCGAGCCGTGCAAGCAGCTCTCGCCGGTGCTCGAGCGGCTCGCCCAGGCCGGCGGCGGCTCCTGGGTGCTCGGCAAGGTCGATGTGGACGCCAATCCGCGGCTCGCTCAGGCGCTGCGCGTGCAGGGCATCCCGATGGTGGTCGCGGTCGTGGGCGGCCAGCTCGTCGAGGGCTTCACCGGCGTCCTCCCCGAGCACCAGGTCAAGCAGTACGTCGACGCCGTCCTCAAGGCCGGCGGCGTGTCGGTCGAGCCGGCCGCCGACCCCCGGCTCGACGCGGCCGACGACGCCCTGATGGTCGGCGACCTCGAGGCGGCCGAGGCGGCGTACAAGAAGATCCTCGCCGAGTCGCCGGCCGACGCGGCGGCCGAGTCCGGGCTCGCCCAGGTCGCCCTCTACCGGCGGGTCGGCACCAACGACCCGGCGGCCGCGCTGACCGCCGCGCAGGCCGACCCCGACAACATCGACGCCCAGCTGCTCGCGGCCGACGTCGAGGTGCTCTCGGGCCAGGCCGACAAGGCGTACGAGCGGCTGGTCGCGCTGATCAAGCGCACCTCCGGGGACGACCGGGACGCCGTACGCAAGCACCTGCTCTCGCTGTTCAGCGTGGCCGGACCGGACGACCCAGCGGTCGCCGGCGCCCGGCGGGCGCTGGCCAGCGCGCTCTTCTAGGCGGGAGGCTCCGTGCGCCGGATCGCAGTCCTCGACGCACCGTCCAATCTCGGTCTGCGACCGCCGACCGCGACCTCGGTGCCGGGCTGCGCCAAGGCGCCCGGAGCCCTCCGCGACCACGGACTGCTCACCAAGCTCGGCGCCCGCGACGCCGGCTGCCTGACCCCGCCGAGGTACGACCCGGGCGACTGGCGCCCCGGCGACGGCGTGGCCCAGGCCGCGCAGATCGCGGAGTACTCACGTCGCCTGGCCGACCGGATCGGCGGCATCCTCGACGCCGGCGAGTTCCCGGTGATCCTCGGCGGCGACTGCTCGATCCTGCTCGGCTCCGGCCTGGCCATGCACCGTCTGGGCGAGGCGGTCGGCGGCCGCATCGGCCTGGTCTTCGTGGACGGTCACTCCGACTTCCGCCACCCCGGCAACGCGTCCTATGTGGGCGCCGCCGCCGGGGAAGATCTGGCGCTGGTCACCGGCCGCGGCCAGGCCGACCTGGCGTCGATCGAGGGCAGGAGGCCATACTTCCGCGACGTCGACGTGGTGGTCATGGGTCTGCGAGCCCAGGACGAGTACCGCCTGGACCTGCAGGCCGCCGGCATCGTGACCCGTCCCGTTCCCGCCCTGCGCGCCGAGGGCGCCGCCCGCAGCGCCCAGTGGGCCCGAGAGCAGCTGGTCGACTGCGCCGGTTACTGGCTGCACGTCGACGTCGACGTCCTCGACCCCGCCGTGATGCCCGCGGTCGACGCCCCTTCGCCGGGTGGCATCGCCTTCCCCGAGCTCGAGATCCTGCTGGCCGGCCTGGTGGAGTCCCCACACTGCCTGGGCGTCGAGATCACCGTCTTCGACCCCGACTACGACCCCGACGGCCTCTACGCCGCCGAGATAGCCGGCACGGTCGCGGCGGGTTTGGCGGCCGCCCGCACGGTGACCCCACGCCCCGACCTGATAGCGGCCCGAGCCGATTTGGCACGGCCCGCTTCTCTCCGCCCCGCTTCTCTCCGCCCCGAAGCCACCCCGGCCGAGGACACCAACCTCCAGGCCGAAGCCGCCCCGGCAGCGTCCCGGCCCGAAGCCGCCCCGGCAGCGCTCCGAGCCGTGATTGCGCCGGCGGCGCCGCAGGCTGAAGCTGTCGCGGACACCGCGCCCCAGGCCGAAGCCGCAGCAGTGCCCGTGGCCGAAGCTACCGCGGCACTGCCCTTGGCCGAAGCTGTCACGGACGCGGGCACAATGCCCCTGGCGCGTCCCGCCGCCGATGCCGCGCCGACGGCCGATCTGGCCGATGCCCCGCCGGCCGGCGACGTCGCGCCGCCGGAGCGGGCGGCCGCAGAGGCGTCCAGCGACACCGCTTCCCCTCAGGCGACGGACCTAACCGAAATTTCGGATTTGTCCGGAGTAGACACGGCGGCTGGCGACGGCGTGGATGGCGACGGCGCGCCAAGCCCCGAGGCGGCAGGCGACGATGCGCCGAGCCTGGGCGCGGCGGGCGACGATGCGTCGAGCCTCAGCGCGGTGGGTGACGATGCGCCGAGCCTTGACGCAGCGGGTGACGATGCGCCGAGCCTTGACGCGGTGCGCGATGACGGGCTGAGCCTTGACGCAGCGGGTGACGATGCGCCGAGCACTGAGGCGGCGGGTGACGATGCGTCGAGCCTTGGCGCGGTGGGCGACGTCGCCGTGGGGGATGCCGACGGCGAGTTGCGGGCGGGCGCTGATGCCGGTGACAACCACGCGGGCGACAACGGCGTGGTGGCCCCGGAACGCTTGGAGGCCGAGGCGGACGGCGAGCCGGTCCCGTTCGTCACTCGGCCGCTCGGCCAGGCTCCGTTGCTCGACTCCAAGCCCCTGCCGGCCACCCGGCCCGGCATGCTCCGGCCCCGCGCGGCTGACGACCACCCGGCCGACGACGGCTTTTCGCTGCCGGCTCAGCGCCCGGCCTTCGACCTGGGCTCCGGCTCCCCGGCGGACATCGCCTGAGCCTGGCCGCCGCCGTCGCGCAAGGCGGCAACCGGGCTGGGCCTGGCCGTCGTCGCGGAAGGCGGCAACCGGACTGAGCCTCTGGCCGCCGTCGGGCATGGCGGCAACCGGGCTGAGTATGGTCGCCGCCGCGCATGGCGGCCGCCGAAGTAGCGTGGCGGCCGCCGCGGTGGGGCTAGCGGTTCAGGGTGTTCAGGAAGCTCTCGACGATCGGGACTGCGGCCTCGGAACCTGCGCCGCCCTTCTGCACCATCACCGCGAAGGCTACGTCGCCCTGGTAGCCGATGAACCAGGAGTGCGTGTCCTTCGACTTGTCGTCGAACTCGGCGGTGCCCGTCTTGCCGAAGACCGGCTTGCCCTTGACGTCCTTCAGCGCGGTACCCGTACCCCCGGTGACGACCTCTCGCATCATCGACCGCAACGAGCTCACCGCGCCTTCGTCCAACGGCGGCCCGTCTTCCGCCGGCTTGGCCGGCGCCGGGTCCAGCAGGAGCTTCGGCTGCTTGAACTGGCCTCGCGCCACCGACGCCGCCACCGAGGCCATCGCGAGCGGGCTCACCGCCGTCGCGCCCTGGCCGAACGTCGCCGCGGCCAGTTCGGTCGGGCTTCCGGCGGCCGAGACCTTGCCGCTGAACGCCTCGACGCCCAGGTCCCACTGCTGGCCCAGGCCCAGGGCCGTGGACGCCTCCTGGAGGCCCTCGGCGCCCAGCTTCGGGGCCAGGCCGACGAACGCCGTGTTGCACGACTTCGCGTAGTCGACGTGGAACTGGACGTTGCCCAGCACCTCGCCGCCCGAGTTCTTGAACTCCCGGCCGTCGACCGTCGCGTTCTTGGGGCAGGCGACGACCGACGTGGCCGTGACCGCCTTCTTCGACAGCAGGCCGTACGCCGAGACGGTCTTGAACGTCGAGCCGGGCGGGACCTGGCCGGTGAGCGCGGTGTCGACCGTGCCGCCGTCGGGGCCGTTGGCGACCGCCAGCACCGAGCCGTCGCTGACCTTGATGGCGACCAGGGAGCTGGGCTGCTTCTGGGTGGCGAGCGCCGCGTCGGCCGCGTTCTGCGTCTTCTCGTCGATCGTGACCTTGACCGGTTTGCCGTCGACGGGCTTGGTGCTGAACAGCTGGGTGTCGCTGACCGTGCCGTCCGCCGCCTCGCGGGCGATCACCACGGACACCCCGGGCGTGCCGCGCAGCGCCGTGTCGTACCGCTGCTGCAGCCCACCGTGACCCACCACGTCGCCCTGCGCGACCGCCTGGGGGTTGGCGTCGATGTCCTCGCGGGTCGCCTGGTCGGCCGTGCCGAGCAGCGCCCGCGCGAAGGCCCGGGTCGGCGCGAGGTCGCGGGTCTCCTCCCGGAAGACCGTCCCGGGCAGCGGGCGCACCGCTTCCCGGATCTTGTTGTAGTCGGGCCGGCGGAGCGTGACCAGCTCGATGAAGGCGCCCTCGTCGGCGTTCTTGACCCGATCGGCAAGGTTGGACATGTCGACCGCGACGTTGATCTTCTTGAAGGCCGCGCCCAGGTCCTTCTGCAACTGTGCCAAGTTTGTGATCTTCTGCGGGCTGACCCCGACGGTGACCACCTCGCGGGGCGTCACGATCGGCTTGCCGGCCGCGTCCTGGATGGCGGCCCGCTTCGACTTCACCCGGCGGACGCCCAGCTTGTCGCCGCTCTGCAGCTCGCTCTGCACGATCGCCGGCTCCCAGACCACCCGCCAGCCGTCGCTGTTCTGCTTGGTCAGGCGGACCGTGCTGTTGTACGACCACGGCGCGCCGCCGGGCAGCGTCCAGTCCAGCTTGATCGTGCTGGAGGAGATGTCCCCGGTGGTCTTGGGATCGCCGACGGGGGTCAGCACCAGCGACTGTTTGACCAGGTCGCCCGCGAGGGCGTGCAGCTGGTCGACCACGTCGTTGGCGCTGATCTTGCTGCCGTCGGCGGACACGAAGCCCACCGAGCTGAGGTTGCCGCTGCGCCAGCCCTCGAGGAAGTCCTTGACCGTGCTGTCGGGGCCGTCCTTGGAACAGGCCGCCAACCCGCCCGTGAGCAGGGTGAGCGAGGCCGCGAGGGCCACCACGCGGCGGCGGCTCGGGTCACGGCGGTCGGGCATGAGGTCCCCTTTCCTGGGTAACGCCGGGAGCGATGCTACGGAACGGTAATAAAGATGCGCTCGTCCTGCCGACCCGGAATGAGTGACCTACGGCAAATTTAAGAGATCTCGGCGCGCCGTTCTAGGCTGTTGTTCGACACGTTCGAACCCACAGAGTCGTGGGTGAGGGGAGCACCAAGCCATGGCTGTCGCCGACGAGGCAGCGCCGGATTCCGACCCGACAACCGACCCTGAGCTGGACCTTTCCGCAGGTCCCGGGCTTGCCCTCACGGGGCGCCTCGACACCTCCGCGGACGACGGTGAGCTCGACGAGCCGCTGCCCAACGGCGAGCGCCTGGTGGCGCAGGCGGTCGAAGTGGCCGGCGACGACCACGCGACGGCGTCGCTGGTCGGCCGGTACTGGCGATTCGCGCCGGACGAGGAATTGGTCGGTTTCACCGCGCAGGAGATGTACGACGCGGCGGTCGCGCACCGCGAGCTGGCCGCGGTCCGGCTCCCCGGCGAGCTGAAGCTGGCGATCACGGAGCCGAGCGGCTCCCAGTGCCACACCGTCCTGCAGATCGTCACCGACGACATGCCGTTCCTGGTCGACTCGGTGATCGCCCTGCTCACCGCCCACCAGCTGCAGGTGCACCTGCTGGTTCACCCGCTGATCGTGGTGCGGCGCGAGCCGCTGGGCGCGATGGCCGAGCTCGCCGCCGACGTCGAGCCCGACGACGCGATCGACGGCGACCTGGTGGAGAGCTGGATCCGGATCGAGATCGACCCGATCCGCCGTGAGGAGGCCCGCGACCAGCTGCACAACGAGGTGCGCCGGGTGCTCACCGACGTGCGCGACGCGGTCGAGGACTGGCCGCGGATGCGGCAGCGGGCCCTGGTGATCGCCGACGAGCTGGCCGCCGCGCGCGGCTCCGACGCCAAGCTGCCGGTGCCCGACAAGGACGTCACCGACTCGATCGAGCTGCTCAAGTGGCTCGCCCACGATCACTTCACGTTCCTCGGGTACCGCGAGTACCGCCTGCACGGCGACGTGCTGAAGGCGATGGAGGGCACCGGCCTGGGCATCCTCCGCGGCGACTCGACCCCGCGCCAGCTCTCCTCGATGACGACGGAGGCCTATCAGCGCGCCCTCGAGAAGCGCCTGCTGGTGATCACCAAGGCCAACTCGCGGGCGACCGTGCACCGATCGGCGTATTTGGACTACATCGGCGTCAAGGTCTTCGACGACCGCGGCGAGGTGATCGGCGAGCGCCGCTTCCTGGGCCTGTTCTCGTCGTCGGCCTATCGCACAAGCGTGCGCGAGCTGCCGGTGGTCAAGCGCAAGGTCATGGAGGTGCTCGACCGCTCGGGCCTGTCCCCGCGGGGCCACTCCGGCAAGGACCTGCTCCAGATCCTCGAGACCTACCCGCGCGACGAGCTTTTCCAGATCAAGACCGATGATCTGTACGAGGCGGTGATCGGTGTCCTCCGCATGGCGGGCCGCCGGCAGCTCCGCCTGTTCCTGCGGCGCGACGGGTACGGCCGTTTCATCTCGTGCCTCATCTACATGCCACGCGACCGCTTCACCACCGGCAACCGCCTGCGCATGCAGGAGATCCTGCTCCGCGAGCTGAACGGCATCGGTGTCGACTACACGACCCGGGTCACCGAGCGGATGCTGGCCCGCATCCACTTCATCGTGCGCACCGACCCGACCGACCCGCCCGGCGCGGTCGACCCCAACGCGCTGGCCGAGCTGCTGGCCGACGCGACCCGCATGTGGGACGACGACTTCTCGCTGGTGCTCGAGCGCAAGCTGGGCGAGGAGCCGGCCCGCGAGCTGTTCAACCGCTATGCGAACGCGTACCCGGACAGCTACAAGGACGGCCACACGCCGTACGAGGGGATGCAGGACCTGGCGAAACTCGAGCTCCTCGAGGAGGAGGGCCAGCTCGAGATGCACCTGTACCGCAAGCGGCGGCCGGGCAAGGGCGGCGAGCCCGAGCCCGACGACCACGACGTGCGGTTCAAGGTCTACCGGTACGGCGAGCCGATGATGCTCTCCGCGGTGCTGCCCGTGCTGCACTCGCTCGGCGTGCAGGTCGTCGACGAGCGGCCGTACGAGATCCGCCGCGACGACGGCACGATCTACCTGTACGACTTCGGCCTGCGCCCGCCGACCGAGCACCGCGAGCTGTCCGAGGTCCGGCCGCAGGTGGAGAACGCGTTCGCGGCCGCCTGGCGGGGCGAGGCCGAGGTCGACGGGTTCAACGAGCTGGTGCTGCGGGCCGGGCTGACGTGGCGTCAGGTGGTGGTGCTCCGGGCGTACGCGAAATATCAGCGACAGGCCGGAAGCGTCTTCTCCCAGCGCTACATCGAATCGACCTTCATCGCCTATCCGGAGCTCGCCCGCCTGCTGGTCACGCTCTTCGAGACCCGTTTCTCGCCGGCCCTCGAGGTCGGCGGCGACGAGCGCTCGCGGATGGCCGACGAGATCGTCGAGCGGGTCACCGAGCTGCTCGACGGCGTCGAGAGCCTCGACCAGGACCGGATCCTGCGCTCCTACCTGAGGCTCGTGCAGGCCACGCTGCGCACCAGCTTCTTCCAGCGCGGCCCCGACGGCCGCCCGAAGAACTATGTCGCGTTCAAGCTCGACCCCAAGGCGATCCCCGACCTGCCCGAGCCCCGGCCGAAGTACGAGATCTTCGTGTACTCGCCGCGGTTCGAGGGCGTGCACCTGCGCTTCGGCGCGGTCGCCCGGGGCGGCCTGCGCTGGTCCGACCGCCGCGAGGACTTCCGCACCGAGGTGCTGGGCCTGGTCAAGGCGCAGATGGTGAAGAACGCGGTGATCGTCCCGGTGGGCGCGAAGGGCGGGTTCGTCCTCAAGCAGAAGCCGGGCGACCGCGACGAGGCGGTCGAGTGCTACAAGCGCTTCATCACGGCGCTGCTCGACGTCACCGACAACATCCACGCCGGCAAGATCATCCCGCCGCGCGACGTGGTGCGGCACGACGGCGACGACCCGTACCTGGTGGTCGCGGCCGACAAGGGCACCGCCACGTTCTCCGACATCGCCAACGAGATCTCGGTGGGCAAGGACTTCTGGCTGGGCGACGCGTTCGCCAGCGGCGGCTCCGCCGGGTACGACCACAAGAAGATGGGCATCACCGCGCGCGGCGCCTGGGAATCGGTGAAGAAGCATTTCCGCGATCTGGGCGTCGACACCCAGACCGAGGACTTCACGGTGGTCGGCGTCGGCGACATGTCCGGCGACGTCTTCGGCAACGGGATGCTGCTCTCGGAGCACATCCGGCTGGTGGCGGCGTTCGACCACCGGCACATCTTCCTCGACCCCAGCCCCGACGCCGCGACCTCGTTCGCCGAGCGCCGGCGGCTGTTCGATCTGCCGCGCTCGTCGTGGGCCGACTACTCCCGGGAGCTGATCAGCCAGGGCGGCGGCATCTACCCGCGGACGGCCAAGTCGATCCCGGTGACCCCCGAGGTGCGCGCCGCCCTCGACCTCGGCGACGAGACCGCGATCAGCCCGGTCGAGCTGATGCGGGCGATCCTGCGGGCGCCGGTCGACCTGCTGTTCAACGGCGGCATCGGCACGTACGTGAAGTCGGCGTCGGAGACCCACCTCGACGTCGGCGACAAGGCCAACGACGCGATCCGGATCAACGGGTCGCAGCTGCGGGTCAAGGTGGTCGGCGAGGGCGGCAACCTCGGCCTCACCCAGCGCGGGCGTATCGAGTTCGCCCGTTCCGGCGGCCGGATCTACACCGACTTCATCGACAACACGGCCGGCGTCGACTGCTCCGACCACGAGGTCAACATCAAGATCCTGCTGGGCGGGGCGGTCACCGAGGGGGAGCTCAGCGTCCCCGACCGCGACGCGCTGCTGGCCCAGATGACCGACGAGGTCGCGGCCCTGGTGCTGCGCGACAACTACGAGCAGGCGTTCGCGCTCGGCAACGCCCGGGCGCAGGCCCACTCGCTGCTCCCGGTGCACCGGCGGATGCTGACCTCGCTGGAGGAGAGCGGGCAGCTCAACCGGGAGCTCGAGGCGCTGCCCTCGGACGCCGAGCTGGCCGCGCGCTCGGAGGCGGGCGAGGGCTTGACCGCGCCCGAGTTCGCCGTGCTCCTGGCGTACGTGAAGATCTCGCTCGAGCGGGAGGTGCTCGCCGACGAGCTGGTCGACGAGGCCTGGACCAACGACGTGCTCGCGCGCTATTTCCCGACGCCGTTGCGCGAGCGCTTCGCCGGCCGGATGGCCGGCCACCGCCTGCGCCGCGAGATCATCTCGACCGCGCTGGTCAACGAGGTGGTCAACCGCGGCGGCACGTCGTTCGTCTTCCGCGCCATGGAGGAGAGCGGCGCGTCGGCGGCGGACGTGATGCGCGCCTGCATCGTCGTGAGCCAGGCGTACGGGCTGGCCGACATCTGGAAGGCGGCCGAGGCGCTCGACAACAAGGTGCCCACCTCGGCGCAGACGCTGGTCTTCCTGGAGTCGCGGCGGCTGCTCGACCGGGCCGTGCGCTGGCTGGTCAGCACCCGGCGCTCGCCGATCGACGTGACCGGCGAGATCACCAGGCTCGGCACCGGGGTCCGCGACCTGTTGCCGCAGCTGCCGTCGGTGCTGGTCGGCATCGAACGGCGGTCGATGGACGAGCACGTGGCCACGCTGGTCGACAAGGGCGTGCCGATCGACCTGGCCGAGCGGGTGACCTGGGCCAACTACGGTTTCGGGCTGCTCGACGTGCTCACCGCGAGCGCGGCGACCGGGCGCGACGCGACCGAGGTGGCGCGGGTCTACTTCGTGCTGTCCGAGCGGTTCCAGATCGATCAGCTGCTCTCGCACATCTCGAAGCTGCCGCGCGGCGACCGGTGGCAGACGCTGGCCCGGATGGCGCTGCGCTACGACCTGTACGCGGCGCTGGCCGCGCTCACCGTCGAGGTCCTGGAGTCGACGCCGGCCACCGAGACGGCCGAGGAGCGGGTGTCGCAGTGGGAGAGGGTCAACGCGGCGTCGATCGCCCGCGCGTCCAACGCGATGGGCAAGGTCGACGACACGCCCGCCGAGCTGGCCGCTTTGTCCGTTTTGCTGAGGCAGATCCGTACCCTGGTCAAAACCTCCTCCGCCAACTCCTGAAAAGTTGGGGTACCCCAAGGGGGTATAGGGTAGGAACGTGGAACGCGTCATCGAGCTGGAGATCGGCGGCATGACCTGTGCGTCATGCGCCGGCCGTATCGAGAAGAAGCTGAACCGGCTCGATGGCGTGACCGCGACGGTCAACTACGCCACCGAGAAGGCCCGCGCGACGGTGCCTTCCTCGCTGAGCGCGCAAGACCTGATCGCCGTGGTGCAGAAAACCGGCTACACGGCCGCCGAGAAGATCGCCCCGGTCGCGCAGACGTCGGATCCGCTGCGTGACCGGCTGCTGATCTCCGTCGCGCTCAGTGTTCCCGTCATCGTGCTCGCCATGGTGCCCGCCCTGCAGTTCGACTACTGGCAGTGGCTGTCGCTCGTGCTGGCCGCGCCGGTGGTCGTCTACGGCGGCTGGCCGTTCCACCGGGCCGCCTTCGTCAACCTGCGGCACGGCGCGGCCAGCATGGACACGCTGGTCTCGGTCGGCACCCTCGCCGCCTTCGGCTGGTCGGTGTGGGCGCTGTTCCTCGGCGACGCCGGCATGCCCGGCATGACCCACCCGTTCTCGCTCACCGCCCGCGACGGCGACGCCATCTACCTCGAGGCCGCGGCCGGCGTGACCACGTTCCTGCTCGCGGGCCGTTACCTCGAGGCGCGGGCGAAGCGGCGAGCCGGTGACGCGCTGCGCTCACTGCTCGAGCTGGGCGCCAAGACGGTCACCGTGCTGCGGGAGGGCCACGAGCAGCAGATCTCCGCGTCCGGCCTGCGGGTGGGCGATCTTTTCCTGGTACGCCCCGGCGAGAAGGTCGCCACCGACGGCGTGGTGGTCGACGGCGTCTCGGCGCTGGACCTGAGCCTGCTTACCGGCGAGTCCGTCCCCGCCGAGGTGCGGCCCGGCGACCCGGTGACCGGCGCGACCGTGAACACCGGCGGCCGTCTCACGGTCCGTGCCACCAAGGTCGGGGCCGATACCCAGCTCGCCCAGATGGCCAAGCTGGTCGAGGAGGCGCAGACCGGCAAGGCCGCCGTCCAGCGCCTGGCCGACCGCATCTCCGCCGTCTTCGTCCCGGTCGTGATCGCGCTCGCGATCGGCACGCTCGGCTTCTGGCTGGGCACCGGCCACGACACGACCGAGGCCTTCACCGCCGCGGTGGCCGTCCTGATCATCGCCTGTCCCTGTGCGCTCGGCCTGGCCACGCCCACGGCCCTGCTGGTCGGCACCGGCCGCGGCGCCCAGCTCGGCATCCTGATCCGCGGCGTCGAGGCCCTTGAGTCCACCCGCCGGGCCGACACGATCGTCCTCGACAAGACCGGCACCGTGACCACCGGCCGCATGTCCGTGATCGCCGCCGTGGCCCGCGACCCCGATGCCGTCCTCCGGCTGGCGGGCGCGGTCGAGGCCGCCTCCGAGCACCCGCTGGGCCGCGCGATCACCGAGGCGGCCCGTGCCAACGGGGCCGTGCCGCCGGTGACCGACTTCCACGCGACGGCGGGCGTCGGCGTCCGGGGCCGGGTCGAGGGCGTTCTCGTTGAGATCGCGGGCGGCACTCCCGCCGAGCTGTCGCCGCTCTTCCACGTCGGCGACACCGACATCTCGGTCGAGGCAGCGACGTGGGTCGAGGTCCGTGTCGACGGCACGGCATCGGGGTGGCTTGCGCTGGCCGATGCCGTACGTCCGACGAGCGCTGCCGCGATAGCCGCGCTGCGGCGTCTGGGTCTCGAGCCGATGCTGGTGACCGGGGATGCCCCCGAGGTGGCGTCGGCGGTCGCGTCCGAGGTGGGCATCTCGTCGGTCTTCGCGGGGGTCCTGCCGGCCGGCAAGGTGGATGTCGTCAAGCGCCTCCAGTCGGAGGGGCGCGCGGTGGCGATGGTCGGCGACGGGGTGAACGACGCCGCCGCCCTGGTCCAGTCCGACCTGGGGCTGGCGATGGGGGCCGGCACCGACGTGGCGATCCAGGCGTCCGACCTGACCCTGATCCGCAACGACCTGACCGCGGCGGTGGACGCGGTGCGGTTGTCACGCCGCACTCTGGCGATCATCAGGGGAAATCTGTTCTGGGCCTTCGCCTACAACCTGGCCGCCCTGCCGCTGGCCGCGGCCGGCCTGCTGAACCCGATGATCGCGGGAGCGGCGATGGCGTTGAGCTCGATCTTCGTGGTTCTCAACAGCCTGCGGTTGCGCAACTTCCGTCCTGCGGCGGCGTGAGCCGGGCGGCGGGGGAATGCTCCCGTAGACCCGCGTCACCCGGCTCACCGATCTTGTTGCGAGGGCTCGGACCGGTCCCGAAGTCCGAGACCCCGCAACATCCCCAGACCCACCTTCGGGCATAACGCTACGTGCCGGCTTGCTCGGCCCGGAAGCTCCGCGTGAGCAAATTGGCCGTTCGGTCAGGCCAATTTAAACGACAGATACCGAAATTTCCGGGCACTGTGGTATTTGGAGCGCCATATGACGCTCACTCAGGGTGATCAGTCGTCCCGGCGGACGCTGTCGATCAGCGCCAGGATCTGCCGCAGGGCGGGCCGCAGCACGCGCAGCCGCGACAGCGACACCAGCCGGTCGATCAGCGGCACAGCCCCGTCGATCAGGCGCCGGGTGCGCCGCTGATCGGGTGACTTGTCGTAGACCCAGAACAGGATGACGCCCATCCAGCCGAGCCACAGCAGCTCGGGCAGCTCCTTGCGCAGCTCCGGGTCGATCTTGGCGGACGACCCCTCGACGACATCGCGGAAGATCTCGATCGACGCGTCCCGGGCCGGCGACGACTCCCGCGAGAACGGGCTCAACGGCGACGACGGCTCGGCCGCGCTCTTGAAGAACGTCGCCGCGAACGAGTGGTACGGCGCGTTCACGTCGATCCCCGCGTGCAGCACCCCGCGCAGGCGCTCCGCGAAGTCCTGCGATCCGGTCAGCACCGACTCGGAGGCGGCCCGGTGCGCGGCCTGGTTCCGGTCGTAGAACCCCTGGATCAGGTGTTCCTTGGAGTCGAAGTAGTAATACGCGTTTCCGACCGCGACCCCCGCCTCCTTGGCGATCGCCCGCATGGTCGTCTCCGCATATCCCCTCTCCCGGAACAGCCGGAGCGCCGTCTCGAGGATCAGCTGCCGCGTCTGCTCGCCGCGGGCCCGCCGCGCGGGCGGCGTCGGCTCGTCGCCGGATTCAGTGGCAGCGGTCGTCACATTGGTCACCGTAGTCGCCGTCCATCGGTTCGGGGACGCGCACTGCCTCCCGCACCGCCGATGCCGCTGCGATGAATGTCCGCGCCGCCGGCAGCATCCGTGGCGTCGACAACCGGAGTGCCGCCGCCCGATAGTCCACGAGCGCCCACAGGCACGCCAGCCAGGCCCCGTCGCCCATGTAGTAGGCGCCGTCGTCCGCGATCACGGTGAGGTCCTTCAAGGTGGCCGCGTGGTCGAGCCCGGGAAACAGCGACCGCGCCTCGGCCGACCCCGCCGGCACGAAGGCCAGCGGCACCAGTTGCGCCCGCCCGGCCAGCCACTTCCGCGCGGCGCGGCACACCGGGCACCGCGCGTCGAACAGAACCGTGAAGGACCCGACTCGGCCGCCCTCGTGAGCGGCCGAGCCGGCGTACTCCCTCATGCCTGCGCCGGCGGCGGCATCGGCGGCCGCTGCGGGTGCATCGGCAGCCGCCCGGTCGGCGGCAGCGGCGGCTGTCCCTGCTGGCCGCGGATCCGGGTCCGGCGGTAGCGGCCGAGGAAGTAGACGTTGCAGAAGTGCAGGACGCCCAGCACCAGCAGCACCAGCCCGATCTTCATGGAGAAGACCTCGAGCGCCTCGCCGGTGTCGGCCACCGTCGCGCTCGATCGCATGGCGAACGCCACGTAACCGAGGTTCAGCAGGTAGAAGCCCATCACCAGCAGCTGGTTGACGGCGCGGGCGAGCCGCTCGTCCTCGAAGACGTCGGCGAGGAAGACCAGGCCGTTGCGGGCGAGCGTGGTCGCCACCCACACGGTCAGTCCCACGCTGACGGCCAGGTAGAGCAGGTACATCCAGACCTTCGGGTCCATGAGGACCGCCCTTCTCGAACATGTTCAACTTGTGGCCCCAGCCTAGGGCACAAGTTTGAACACGTTCAAGTAGAACGGAGAGTGACTCAGGACGCAGTCAGCCCGAGCGCCTCGGCCGCCGCCCGCCCGTTGGCCAGACTCGCGCCGTGCGTGGTGACGAAGGCCCGGGACCCGGCCGGCCGCCACGACGACGGCCAGCCCATCTCCACCACCCCGACGGTGTGCGCCGCGGCCAGCTTCTCCACCAGCGAGCGCGTCTCCGGCGCCCGGTGCAGGTGCCGGCCCACCACCACGATCGGGCGCCCGGCGGCCTGTTCGATCAGCGCCGACGCCGAGGTCGAGAAGGCCGCCACTTCGACCTGCTCGGTCCCGTTCAGGTGTGGCCGCAGGCCCCAAGGCACCCGGCCCTCGGCGATCGAGTACCCCGAGCTCACCTGCACCACCAGCGGCGATTCGAGGCCGGCCAGCGACCCTTCCACCCGCACCGCGCGCCGGGCGGCCGCTACTCCCAGGCCCGCGTCGTGGTCACCCCGGGCGTGGGGCGTCGCGCTCCACCGAGCCATTTCCGCCGTACGGGACACCGCGGCCTCCAACCTGCTCGGGGCCAGCCGCCCGTCCCCGACCGCGGCGATGATCTCGTCGACGATCGCCGACACCAGCTCCGCGTCCACCTGCGCGCCGACGCACAGCAGATCGGCTCCCGCCGCGAGTGCCCGCACCGCCGCCTGCGGAATCCCGCCGGCCGCCAGCGCCGCGCCCTTCATCTCCAGCGCGTCCGTGACGATCACGCCCCGGAAGCCGTACTCGCCGCGCAGCACGTCGGTGAGCGCGAACCGGCTGAACGTCGCCGGATCGTCCCCGGTCAGCGCCGGCACCCGGATGTGGGCCGTCATGATCGCCCGCGCCGACAAAGCGGCGGCGAACGGCGGCAGGTCCCGCTCGCGCAGCACCGACAGCGGCGCGTCCACGGTCGGGAGCTCGAGATGCGAGTCGGCGAGCGTCGCGCCGTGCCCGGGGAAGTGCTTCGCGCAGGCCGCCACCCCGGCCGACTGCAGGCCCTCGACCGCGGCCCGCGCGTGCCGGGCCACCAGCAGCGGCGACGCCCCGAACGACCGGGTTCCGATGATCGGGTTGTCGTCCGCCGTGTTCACGTCGACGGTCGGCGCCAGGTCGAGGTTGACGCCCGCGTCGGCGAGGTCGGCCCCGATCGCCGCGTACACCCGGGCGGTCAGCTCGACGTCGTCCACCACGCCGAGGGCCGCGTTGCCGGGGTACGGGCTGCCGGTCCGATGCCCGAGCCGGGTGACGTCCCCGCCTTCCTCGTCGATGGCGATCAGCGCGTCAGCCCGTGCGGACCGCAGCGCGGCGGTGAGCGCTGCCACCTGCGTACGGGAATCGATGTTGTATCCGAAGAGCGTGTGTCCCGCGAGCCCGTCGCCCAGCAGGTCGAGGGCCCAGCCGGGCGCCTCGAAGCCGGGAAACGCGGCCAGCAGGGTGCCGAGGGCGAGACGGCGCAGGCCCTGGTCGATCGCCATGGTTGTCCTTCCGATGACGCAACTCTGGCTCAGCGTGCCCGCGAGCTGCCATGATCGCTCCGAGTCGATGGCGTGTGCTGCGGACGGCGACGATGCCGACCGTTACGCTGCGGTCACGACTTCGGGGGCTCGGTAACCTAACTGGAAACAATCCTAAATACTAGGGGTAGTAGACATGGCCGCCACCCGCCTTCCGGGCACACCTCGGCTGCTGCGCGCACTCAACGACCGCGCGGCCCTCGAGCTGCTGCTCGCGCGAGGTCCGCTGACCCGCGCGCAGCTCGGCGAGATGACCGGCCTCAGCAAGGTCACCGCGTCCCAGCTCGTCGAGCGCCTCGAGCAGCGCGGCCTCGTGCGCCGCGTCGGCGAGCAGGCCGGCGGCCGCGGGCCCAACGCCCAGCTCTACGCCGTCACTCCGGGTAGCGCGCACGTGATCGGCGTCGACGTCGGGCCCGAGCGGGTCGTCGCCGCCTGCGCCGACATCACCGGCGCGATCGTCAGCCGAGTCGAGCAGTCCACCAAGGACACCGACGACCCGGTCGGCGTCGTGCACAACGCGGTGGTCCAGGCCGCCGCCGAGGCCGGCACCGACATGAGCTCGGTGCGCCGGGTCGTGCTCGGCACCCCCGGCCTGGTCGACCCGGAGAGCGGCGAGATCTCCTTCGCGTGGGACCTGCCCCGCTGGCACCGCGGCCTGCTCGACGACCTGCGCCGCGACCTGAGCACCCCGGTCGTCTTCGGCAACGACGTCAACCTGGCCGCGCTCGCCGAGCAGAGCACCGGCGCGGCCAAGGGCGCCACCGACTTCGTACTGATCTGGATCGGCCGCGGCGTCGGCCTGGCCAGCGTCATCGGCGGCAAGCTCCACCAGGGTGCGACCGGCGCGGCCGGCGAGATCGGCTACCTGCCGGTGTCCGGCGCCGAGGTGCCCCGCCACCAGGGCAAGCGCTCGCAGAAGGGCGGCGTGCGCGGCGGCTTCCAGACGGTGGCCGGCGCCGACGCGGTCAAGGCGATCGGCAAGAAGTACGGCTTCCGCGGCAACGAGGCGTCCGACGTGATCCGGTCGGCGGTCGCCGCCGGGGCGGCCGGCGACCAGGTCCTCGACGAGCTGGCCGAGCGGCTGGCCGTCGGCGTGGCCGCGACCTGCGTGGTCCTCGACCCGCCGCTGGTGGTGCTGGCCGGCGAGGTGAGCCAGGCCGGCGGCCCCGGTCTGGCCGAGCGTGTCGAGCGCGAGGTGGCGGCCATCACCCTGGTGTCCCCCAAGGTGGTGATCACCGGAGTCGAGTCCGAGCCGGTGCTGCACGGCGCCCTGCACACGGCCCTCGACGCGGTACGCGACGAGGTGTTCGGGTCGACCACCGGGTGACCCCGTCCGAGCGCCCCGCCCGCCACCCAAAGCCGGACTGAAGGCCATCCCAGCCGCGTGATTTGATGGTCCCGTGCTGGAACCTGCCGTGCGAATCCCGCCCCACGACGACACCGTCATCGCCTTCGACCGCGTCAGCGTGATCCGGAGTGGCAACTTTCTGGTCCGCGGCCTCTCCTGGCAGGTGGAGCTGGACGAGCGGTGGGTGGTCCTCGGCCCCAACGGCGCCGGCAAGACGACCTTGCTCAACCTGGCCGCGGGCCGGTTGCACCCGTCCCGCGGCACGGCCTACGTGCTCGGCGAGCGCTTGGGCCGCACCGATGTCAACGAGCTGCGCACCCGCATCGGCCTGTCCACCGGCCAGTTCGGCGAGCGGGTGCCGCCCACCGAGCGCGTGATCGACGTGGTGGTCACGGCGGCCTGGTCGGTGGTGGGCCGCTGGCGCGAGTCGTACGACCCGATGGACGAGGCCCGGGCCCGGCAGCTGCTCACGCAGCTCGGCATGGGCGCGCTGCTCGAGCGCGAGTTCGGCACGCTCTCCGAGGGCGAGCGCAAGCGGACGCTGATCGCCCGCGCGCTGATGACCGACCCCGAGCTGATGCTGCTCGACGAGCCCAGCGCCGGCCTCGACCTCGGCGGCCGGGAGGACCTGATCGGCCGCCTCACCGAGCTGGCGCTCGACCCCGACTCGCCGGCCATGGTGCTGGTCACCCACCACGTCGAGGAGATCCCGCCCGGCTTCACCCACGGCATGCTGCTGCGCGAGGGCACGATCGTCGCCGCCGGCCCGCTCGGCGAGGTGATGACCGCCGGCAACCTCACCAAGACCTTCGGCATGCCGCTGACCGTCGACCGCTTCGGCGACCGCTACACCGCCCGGGCCGCGTGATGGCGCCGCGCATCGTGGTGGCCGGCAGCGCCAACATGGATCTGGTCGGCATCGCCGAGCGGCTGCCGCTGCCCGGCGAGACCGTGCTCGGCGACGACTTCGTGATGATGCCCGGCGGCAAGGGCGCCAACCAGGCGATCGCCGCCTCCCGGGCCGGCGGCCACGCGGTCTTCCTCGGCGCGATCGGCTCCGACTCGTTCGGCGTCACGCTCAACGCGCGCCTCAACGCGGCCGGCGTCGACACCGGCCACCTCCGCACCGCCTACGGCGCCTCCGGCGTGGCCGTGATCATGGTGGATCGGGCGGCGGAGAATTCGATCCTCGTCGCCCCCGGCGCCAACAGCATGTTCACCGACCTGACCGGCGACGAGGAGCGGGTCATCGCCGGCGGCGACGTGCTGCTCTGCCAGCTCGAGATCCCGATCGACACGGTCGCCGCCGCCTGCAAGGCCGCCCGCGCCGGCGGCACCCGCACGATCCTCAACGCCGCGCCGGCCCGCGAGCTGCCGTCCGACCTGCTCGCCGACGTCGACCTGCTGGTGGTCAACGAGGTCGAGGCCCAAACCATCACCGGCTCGGAACGCCCCGACATGGCCGCCCTGCTGGCCCTCGTGCCGCGGGTCGTGCTCACCCTGGGCGGCGCCGGATCCCGCTACGCCGAGCGCGACGGCCGCGACGAGACCGTGCCCGCGTTCCCGGTCGAGGCGACCGACACCACTGCGGCCGGCGACGCCTTCACCGCCGCGCTCGCGGTGGCCTGGGGCGAGGGCCGCGACCTGATGGAGGCGGTGCGCTGGGCGAACGCGGCGGGCGCCGCCTGCGTCCGCAAGCTCGGCGCCTCGAACGCCCTGCCCACCCGCGACGAGATCGACGAGCTCTACACGAGCTAGTCAGTTCTGCCGGGCGGTCTCCACGAATCGGCTGACCTCGCCGCGCAGCACCTCGGCCAGCTGGGACAGGCCGTCCATGCCGTGCCCGCCGTCGACCGCGGCGGCGATGCCGTTGGTCAGCCCGCTCATCTCCCGGATGCTCTCGGTGACCTTCTCCAGCACCGCGATCGCGTCGGCGGCCACCTCCTGCACCTTGTTGACGTGTCCCATGATCTCGCCGCTCGAGCCGCTGGTCTCGTCGGCCAGCGACTTGACCTCGCCGGCCACCACCCCGAAGCCGAGCCCGGCCTCGCCGGCCCGGGCCGCCTCGATGGTCGCGTTCAGCGCCAGCAGCCGGGTCTGCTTGGCCACCTGGTTGATCAGGTCGACCGCGCTGAGGATCTGGTCGGCCGCCGTGCGCAGCGAGGTCACGGTCTCGAGCCCGCGCTCGGCCTCGGTGACCGCGGCCCGGGCGAAGTCGGCGAGCCCGTTGGCCGAGGCGCCCATCTCGGTGGCGGCCGTGGCCACCTGCTCCGAAACGTGCAGCACCGCGTTCTCCAGCTCGTCGGCGAGCCGCAACCGGGCCGCGTTGGCCTCGTCGAGGCGGTCGGCGCTGGCGCTCATCGCCGCGATCGAGGCGGAGATCTGCTCGGCCGCGCCGCGGTAGGCGCCGTGCAGGCCGCGCGTGAGGATGCGCCGGTGGAACCGTCCCTCGGCGGCCGCGGACGAGGCGGCGCCGGCCTCCCGGACGAACGCGTCGGCGATGTCGAGCACACCGTTCAGCGCGGTGCGGCACTCGGCCGCGGCGGCCGTGTCGCCCAGCGGTGGCAGCCGGGCCTCCAGGTCGCCGGCCGCCGCCCGCTTGCACACCTCGGCGATGACCAGCAGCGTCGGCTCATCCATTGGTGACCGCCCAGACGAACTCGTCGTAGGTGCGCCCGTCCAGCTCGTCCTGCAGCGCCTGCCAGCCCGCCTCGACCGCGGCCGGCGTGGATGCCTGCCGGCCCTCGACCGCGCGCACCCGGTCGTAGACCTGCTTGACCGCCGTGACCGACGACGGGTCCGGCCGCCGCCGGTTGGAGTGGTAGCCGACGTGCCGGCCGTTCGCGTCGTGCGAGGGCGTGACGTGCGCGAACACCCAGTAGTGCGCGCCGTCGGCGGCGAGGTTCAGCACGTACGCGAAGATCTCCTGCCCCTGGCCGACGGTGTCCCAGAGCAGCTTGAACACGGCGCGCGGCATCTCCGGATGCCGGATGATGTTGTGCGGCTGCCCGAGCGCCTGCTCCTCGGTCAGCGCCGAGACACGCAGAAAGACCTCGTTCGCGTACGTGAGGATGCCGCGGGGGTCGGTCTTGGTCACGATGATCTCGTCCAGGCCGAACGTGCGCTCTACCCCGGTCGGCCGGATGTGGGTCGCTCGCATGATGGATAGATCGTCCCGAACCGGCCGACTCCGCGCGGCCGGAACGGCGGAAATCAGCGGGCGACGCGGCGCGCCCAGAGCACGAGCGGCACCTGCAGCGGCAGCCGGCCGAAGGCGATGGCCCGCTTGACCGGCGAAGCGTGCCGCCAGTCCGCCGCCATCTTGACGTTGGCCGGGAAGACCGCGACGAACAGCGCCGCGGCGGCCGTGGCGCCGAGCTTGCGGGTGCGCGGGCAGGCGACCGCCGCGGCCACGGCGAGCTCGGCCGCGCCACTCAGATAGGTCCACGTGCGCGGCGACCCCGGCAGCGAGCGCGGCACGATCGAGTCGTACGGCTTGGGCGTCAGGAAGTGCAGCGTTCCCGAGGCGGCCAGCAGCCCCGCGAGCCCGGCGGCGTCCTTCTTCATGGGCCGTGATGCTACTAGCGGGTAACCCGGCTTGGCTCCAGGGCTCGCTGAAGCGCCCGGTAGATGCGGCCGAAGCGGGCGGCGTCCGCCGTGCTCAGCAGCAGCACGTCGCCCTGCCGGGTGCGGACCCAGATCTCCCGCCGCCGGCTGCCCCGGTCGTAGGACCGGTCCACGTGCTCGAGCAGCACGTCGGCCAGCGGCGCGGCGGCCAGCCCGATCAGGATCCCGCCGCCGATCAGCCCGGCCGTGACCGCGACCGACGCGTGCGCCACCAGGGCGATCCCCACGCCGAGCGCGCCGACCATCAACGGCAGCAGCATCGCCACGCCGAGAGCGCCTCGCCCGGCAATCGTTCCCCATGACCTGCGCCCGCGTGTGTGCCACACCTGGCGCAGCTCGACCAGGGCGTATTCACGGCCGTTCATCCGGACCCCGGCGGAGGTGACCTCGACGTCACTATCCCGGTAGTAGGTGGTCATTTACTCTCCGTACCCGTCGTAGGCTTCCGCTTAACCAACACTCAGGGAGGCGTGTTTCGTGGGCGAGTTCGTGACGCTGGAGACCACCGACGGCATCGGCACCATCCGGATCGATCGGCCCCCGATGAACCCTCTCAACACCCTGGTACAGGAAGAGCTTAGAGAGGCCGCGCATTCCGCCGCCGGATCCGCCGAGGTCAAGGCGGTCATCGTGTACGGCGGGGAGAAGGTCTTCGCGGCCGGCGCCGACATCACCGAGTTCACCGAGCTCAGCTACCAGGACATGGCCCTTCGGGCGGGCGCGCTCTCCGGCGCCTTCGACTCGATCGCCAAGATCCCCAAGCCGACTGTGGCGGCAATCACCGGTTACGCCCTCGGTGGTGGCTGCGAGCTGGCGCTGGCCTGCGACTGGCGGGTGGTGGCCGACGACGCCAAGCTCGGCCAGCCCGAGATCCGGCTGGGCCTGATCCCCGGCGCCGGCGGCACCCAGCGGCTGGCCCGGCTGGTCGGCCCGGCCCGCGCCAAGGATCTGATCTTCTCGGGCCGCATGGTCGACGCCGAGGAGGCGCTGCGCATCGGCCTGGCCGACCGGGTCGCCCCCGCCGCCGAGGTCTACGCCACCGCCCAGGCTCTGGTCCGCCCGTTCGTGACCGGCCCGTCGATGGCTCTGCGCGCCGCCAAGCAGGCGATCGACGCCGGCCTGAGCATGGATCTCGCCGCCGGGCTGGCGCTGGAGTCGCAGTTGTTCGCGTCGCTGTTCGCCACCGACGACCGGGTCGAGGGCACCACCGCCTTCGTCGCGAAGCGTAAACCCACGTTTACGGGCCGCTGATCTCGCTTCCATCGATCACGTGCCATAAAGTCCGTCGTTGTGGAGTCGTTACCCGCTGCGGGCACGATGCGCCGCACCGTGCGCGTGGCGGTCGCTCTCGTCGTCGGCCAGGCGCTGCTCTGCGCGCTGATCGGCTGGCTCACCCTCGGTCGCGGTGACGGCTCGCCGGCCACGGTCGACCAGATGGCCGCGCCGCCGGTCGCGCCGCCCACCGCCACCAGTCGCTACGCCGTGCCCACCGGGGTGGCGACCACGTCCGCGTCCCCGCCGGCGACGCCCGGCCGCAAGACCGCGGATCGCAAGGCCGCCGCGACGCCCGCCCGCACCGCCGCGCCCGCCCCGGAGCCACCGCCCGCCCGCGGCACCGGGACCGGCACGGGGACCGGGGTCGCCGTGCCGCCCGGCGCGAGCAGCAGCGTGGTCCCGCCGGCGCCCGCCGAGCCGGACCCGACGATCGTGGTCACCACGACCACTCCTCCCGGCCGGGCGCTCTTCCCGCCGATGCCGTCGCCGACCGTCACCGTGGTGCCCGGCCCGGTCACCGTCGGCGACCGCTGCCTGCCCGAAGGGGCGTTCGCCCGCACCGCCGACGGTGACCTGGTTCGCTGTGTGCGCACGTGGCGTCACCGCCCGCGCTGGAAGATCGTCTAGGCGACGGCACCCCCTAGACTCTCCGTCATGGCCACTGACCCTGGGGGCCCGAAGCGGCACGCCCTCGGCGTGGACTTCGGGACGTCCAACACCGTCGCGGTGGCGCGCTGGCCCGACGGCCGCGCGCGCCCGATCCTGGTCGACGGCTCGCCCCTGCTGCCCTCGGCCGTGTTCGCCGAGGCCGGCGGCACTTTGGCGGTCGGCCGCGACGCCGTGCACAGCGCCCGCCTCGACCCGGCCCGCTTCGAGCCCAACCCCAAGCGGCGCATCGACGACGGCCTGGTTCTGCTGGGCGAGCAGGAATTCCCGATCGTCGATCTGATCGCGGCCGTCCTGGCCCGGGTCGCCGAGGAGTGGCACCGCGCGGTCGGCCCGGTGCGCCCCGAAGTCACCCTCACCTGCCCGGCCACCTGGGGCGCGGCCCGCCGCACGCTTCTCGCCGAGGCGGCGGCCCGGGCCGGGCTCGAGGGCGCCCGCCTGGTCGCCGAGCCGGTCGCCGCCGCCACCTACTTCGCTGAGATCCTCGGCCGCGACGTGCCGATCGGCTCGGTCGTCGTCGTGCACGACTTCGGCGCCGGCACGTTCGACGCCAGCGTGGTCGCCCGCAACGCCGGCGGCTTCGAGGTGATGGCGGTCGACGGCCGCGACGACATCGGCGGCCTCGACGTGGACGCGGCGATCGTCGAGCACCTGCGCACCGACGAGTGGCAGCGCATCCTCGAGCCCACCACGGTCGAGGAGAGGCGCGCCCGCCGCCAGCTCTGGGACGACGTGCGCATCGCCAAGGAGCGGCTGTCACGCGCCCAGTCCGCCGACTTCGTGGTGCCGCTGCTCGACACCGAGGTCCACCTGACCCGCGACGAGCTGGAGAAGCTGGCCCGGCCGGTGCTCGACCAGACCGTGCGGGTCACGAAGAAGCTGATCGAGTGGGCCGATCTGCCCGAGGGCCGGCTGGCCGGGGTTTTCCTGGTCGGCGGCGCGAGCCGGATCCCGCTGGTCGCGACCCTGCTGCACCGTGAGCTCGGCGAGGCGCCGGTGGCGATCGAGCAGCCCGAGCTGGTGGTCGCCGAGGGCAGCATCCTGGCCGACGCCGCCCTGCTGACCACCGGCGCGGCCGCGCCCGGCCCCACGGCCGAGCTGAGGCTGGTGTCGCACGGCCGTCCCGAGGCGGAGACCGTGCGGGTGGCGAAGGCGACGCTCCAGGTGCCGGGCACGACCGGGTTGCAGCCTGCCGTCGACCCGTGGCCGGATGCCGATCACGGGCACTGGGTGCCGGACCCGCAGGCCACGGTCGCGACCGCAAAACCGCGTTTCGACGGTGCTCCGCCCGTACGGAATAAGCCGGAGAAACCACCGCTGAGCGACACCCGGGCGATGTCGCCGGTGAAGGCAGTGAGCCGGCCCGTCTCCCCGCCGCCGCAAGTGACGCCGCTGCCTCGCACCCGTCAGGTCACGCAGCGGCCGCCGGCGCCCCCGAAGCGCAAGCCACGACGGCGTCGCGGAGGTTTCCTGCGCTTCCTTCAGATCATGCTGAGCGTCGTCGTGATGATCGTGGTGCCGCTGATCGCGCTGGTGGTGGCGTATGGGTACGGCAACGCGGATCCGCTGACGACCGACGCGGAAAACCTCGTGAAGGACATCGCCCACCTCCTCGGGATCCGAGACTGATTCACCTTTCTTGTACTGGCCGGTAACGTGCAGGCCGACGGCACGGCGACGGAGGCGGGCGGCATGGCAGAAGTGATCGAAGGGCACGGCGGAGACCTGGCTTTGGCCGCGCTGCGGTCGTTCGGGGTGCGTGAGATGTTCACGCTGTCCGGGGGCCACGTGTTCCCGCTCTACGACGCCGCCCACAAGGAAAACTTCCCGATCTTCGACGTACGCCACGAGCAGAGCGCCGTGTTCGCGGCCGAGGCCGTGGCCAAGCTCCAGCGTCGGCCCGGCCTCGCCGTCCTCACCGCCGGCCCCGGGGTGACGAACGGCATCTCCGGCTTGACCAGCGCGTTCTTCAACGCCTCGCCGGTGCTCGTGCTCGGCGGGCGGGCGCCGCAGTTCCGCTGGGGCTCGGGCAGCCTGCAGGAGTTCGACCACGTGCCGCTGGTCGCCCCGATCACGAAGTACGCCGGCACGGTCACCGACACCAACGCGATCGCCGGCGAGATCCGGGCGGCGCTCACCTCTGCCCTGACGCCGCACCGCGGGCCGGCCTTCCTCGACCTGCCGCTCGAGGTCGTCTTCTCCAGCGGCGAGGCTTCCGCTCCGGGGGAGCCGTCGGTGCCGGTGCTCGAGGCGGACCCCGACGAGGTCGCCCGGGCCGCCGCGCTGCTGGCGGGCGCGGCCCGGCCGGTGATCATCGCGGGGTCGGACGTGTGGGGCGGTTCTGCGGTTGACGCGCTGCGTGCGGTGGCCGAGGCGCTTCAGGTTCCGGTCTTCACCAACGGGATGGGGCGGGGGGCGTTGCCGCCTTCGCATCCGCTGGCCTTTGCCAAGGCTCGGCGGCCCGCTCTCAACGAGGCCGATGTGGTGTGCGTGATCGGGACGCCGCTCGACTTCCGCTTGGGGTTCGGGGATTTCGGCGAGGCTTCGGTGGTGCACATTGTGGACGCCCCTTCGCAGCGGGCTTCGCACGTGTCGGCGGCGGTTTCACCGGCCGGGGATTTGCAGCGTATTTTGACCGAAATTTCGGGATATCGTGGCTCGGTTGCCTCCCATGCTGAGTGGATCTCGGGGTTGCGGTCGGCAGAGGACGCCGGCAAGGCCCGCGACGCCGAGGCGATGGCCGCCGACACCGACCCGATCAAGCCGGCCCGCATCTACGGCGAGCTGCGCAAGGTCCTGGCCGCCGACGCGGTGACCATCGGCGACGGCGGCGACTTCGTCTCGTACGCCGGTCGCTATCTGGAGCCCAGTCAGCCCGGCACCTGGCTCGACCCCGGCCCGTACGGCTGCCTCGGCACCGGCATGGGCTACGCCATGGGGGCCCGGGTCACCTATCCCGACCGGCAGATCTGTGTGCTGCTCGGCGACGGGGCGGCCGGCTTCTCGCTGATGGACGTGGAGTCGCTGGTCCGGCAGAAGCTGCCGGTCGTCATGGTGGTCGGCAACAACGGCATCTGGGGCCTCGAGAAGCACCCGATGAACGCCATGTACGGCTACGACGTGGCCGCCGACCTGCAGCCCGGCCTGCGCTACGACGACGTGGTGCGCGCGCTCGGCGGCGCCGGCGAAACTGTCGAGAAGGCGTCGGAGATCGGCCCGGCCCTGGCACGCGCCTTCGACTCGGGCGTCCCGTACCTGGTCAACGTGCTGACCGACCCGGCCGACGCCTACCCCCGGAGCTCGAACCTGGCTTAGCTCTCCTCTTCCCGCTTCTTGAACTCCTTTTCCCACTGGGCGAGCGTCTCGCGGTCCTTGCGGGACTGCTCGGTGTCCATCGAGCGCAGGAAGTCGGGATCGTCGTCCGGTGAGGAGGGGCGCGCCTTGGTCCGGCGGATCGGCGAGCCCTCCCTCGGCGCGGCCAGGGGCCGGCCCCACAGGAAGTAGGCCAGGGGCCCGAGCAGCGGGATCAGAAGGATCACCAGAACCCAGACGAAACGGGGCGCGTTGCGGACCCGCTCGGCCGACAACACGCTGATCAAAGCCAGCACGAAGAGGACCAGCTGCACGGCAGCCAGAAAGATGAACAACCGGACCATAGGGCAATGATGACTCGGTCCGGCCGTCCCGGCGACGATCAGAGCATGACAACCAGCCCGCCGAGGGTCGCAAGAGCGAATGTGAGCACCGCGTAGGCGGGAATCGCGCGGCGGGCGGGCTCGGGCGGGAGGTGGCGTAGGCCCCGGGAGCGGCGGTAGGCGAGGGCGATCAGGGCGACCCAGCCGGCCATGGCGGCCGAGGCGGCCAGCCAGGCGAGGACGCCGGCGTCGGGGTGGAAGGCGGGTCGTGCGGCGAGCAGGGCGACGGCGGTGGCTGACAATCCCGTACGCCGCCAGGCGAGCCTCGTCCGCTCGGCGGACGCCCCGGGGTCGCTCATCGGATGGCTTTTACGATCACGGCGATGGCCAGTAGTAGGGCGCCGGCCGCGACCGCCAGCGCCAGGATCGCCGGGAACTTCGAGCCCGGCAGCTCCTGGCCCAGCCGCATGGCCCGCTCGGTGCGCGCCCAGTGGTCGACCGCGCGCAGCGCCACGACGCCGCCGAGCAGGATCAGCGCGATCGCGATGACCTCGCGCAGGTGCGCGACCCCCAGCGGCGGCAGGAACTGCGCGCAGGCCAGGCCGCCGGCCACCAGCGCGAGGCCGGTGCGGATCCAGGCGAGAAAGGTGCGCTCGTTGGCGAGCGAGAAGCGATAGTCGGGCGTACGGCCGACGGTCGGCTGCTTCTCGGGGTCGAACCACTGCCGCAGCGCACCGAACACCGGTTGATTATCGACCTGATGGGTCAAGAAGGCGTGCCCAGATCATGCGGACTTCGTCACTGACGCACGCCTCCCGAAGGTGACCGCATGTGCACCACGGCGAGTCCCGATCCCGGCGGCGATGGGACTCCGGCGCGGGCGCGGACATTCGTGGTGGAGTATGGGTGACGGGCAGCTTGAGCCCGTCGAGCAGCGTGGTTGATTGGCCGGACATATGCGACACCTCCTCAGCCCATCATGGTGAGGTGTGTCACTCTGGGTGGCTGTCCCGCCTAAGCTACTGACGGGTAACCTTCGGGGTGGCGGTCCGACCGCAACGGTGCGTTCACAACAGGAGGGTCGAAGTAGCGCGATGAACATCGTCGTTTTGGTGAAGCAGGTGCCCGACTCCGGTGCGTCGCGTTCGCTCGGCGCCGACTTTTCGGTGGACCGCGCGTCGGCGAGCAATGTGATCAATGAGATGGATGAGTACGCCATCGAGGAGGCCTTGAAGATCAAGGAGGCTCATGGTGGTGAGGTGACGGTGCTGACGATGGGCCCGGCGTCGGCGACCGAGTCGATCCGTAAGGCGCTGTCGATGGGTCCGGACAAGGCGGTCCATGTGCAGGATGACGCGTTGCACGGCTCGTGCGCTGTTGCTACTTCGAAGGTGTTGGCCGAGGCGCTGAAGACGCTGAACGCGGATCTGATTCTGGCGGGTTCGGAGTCCACGGATGGCCGGGTGCAGGTGATGCCGCACATGCTGGCCGAGCGGCTCGGGATCGCGGCTTTGACCGGTGCTCGCAAGCTGACGGTGGATGGTTCGCAGTTGACCGTGGAGCGGCAGACTGATGAGGGGTATGAGGTGGTTACCGCGGCCACGCCGGCGGTGGTGAGTGTGTGGGACACGATCAACGAGCCGCGGTATCCGTCGTTCAAGGGGATCATGGCGGCGAAGAAGAAGCCGGTGCAGACCCTCTCGCTGGCCGATCTGGGCGTGGCCGCCGACGAGGTGGGTGCGGCGGGCGCGACCAGCGAGGTGCTCTCGTTCACGCCGCGTCCTTCACGGTCCGCCGGCACGAAGATCACTGATGAGGGCGACGGCGGCACGCAGCTGGTCGCTTACTTGGCCACCGAGAAGTTCGTCTGAGGGGGAGGCTGTCATGGCAGAAGTTCTGGTTGTGGTGGAGGCCTCCGCGTCGGCTGGGGTCAAGAAGGTCACGCTCGAGATGCTGACGATCGCCCGCACCCTGGGGACGGTTTCGGCGGTGGCGTTCGGTGAGGTCGATACCGCGAAGCTCGGCGAGTACGGCGCTGAGAAGGTCTACGTGGCCGCTGGTGACGATATCGACGGCTATCTGGTGGCGCCGAAGGCGAGCGTGGTGGCCGAGCTGGTCAAGCGGGTGCAGCCGGCGGCGGTGCTGCTGGCCTCGACGCAGGAGGGTAAGGAGATCGCCGGTCGGCTGGCGGTGAAGCTGGACAACGGCCTGCTCACCGACGCCGTCGCGGTCGACGCCGACGGCACCGCGACCCAGGGCATCTTCGCCGGTTCGGCCACGGTGAAGGCGAAGGTCACCAAGGGTCTGCCGATCATCACGATTCGCCCCAACTCGATCACGCCCGAGGCCGCTTCCGGGTCGGCTGCGGTGGAGCAGCTCACGGTGGCGGTCTCCGACGCCGACAAGCTGACCAAGGTTGTCGAGCGGGTGGCCGAGAAGAAGGGCTCGCGCCCGGAGCTGACCGAGGCCTCGATCGTGGTCTCCGGCGGCCGCGGGGTGGGCAACGCCGACAACTTCAAGCTGGTCGAGGAGCTCGCCGACCTACTCGGCGGCGCGGTCGGTGCATCTCGCGCGGCGGTCGACTCCGGGTTCTACCCGCACCAGTTCCAGGTCGGTCAGACCGGCAAGACCGTCTCCCCGCAGCTCTATGTCGCGCTCGGCATCTCCGGCGCGATCCAGCACCGCGCGGGCATGCAAACGAGCAAGACGATCGTGGCGGTGAACAAGGACCCCGAGGCCCCGATCTTCGAGCTCGCCGACTACGGCGTGGTGGGCGACCTGTTCAAGGTCGTACCCCAGGCCGCCGACGAGATCCGCAAGCGCAAGTAACCGAACCTCGCCGGCTCGGGTGGTCTCCTCGCCAGGAGACCACCCGAGCGCATAGGCATAAGCTTGTCGACTGATGGCCTACCTGGATCACGCGGCAACCACGCCGATGCTTGCGGAAGCGCTGGATGCCTACATCTCCGCCGCCCGCGATGTCGGCAACCCCTCCTCGCTCCATGCCGCCGGCCGCTGCGCTCGCCGCATCGTCGAGGAGTCCCGCGAGCGCATCGCCGCCGCTCTGAACGCCCGCCCGTCGGAAGTCGTCTTCACGAGCGGCGGCACCGAAAGCGACAACCTCGCCACGAAGGGCATCTTCTGGGCGCGGCGCTCGCTGTCGCTGAACCGCACCCGGGTGATCGCCTCCGCGGTCGAGCACCACGCCGTCCTGGACGCGGTCGACTGGCTGGCCACCCACGAGGGCGCGACGGTCGACCTGCTGCCGGTGGATTCGCGCGGCCGGGTCGACCCGGCGAGTCTCCATGACCTCCTCGATCGCTACCGCGACGAGATCGCCGTGGTGAGCGTCCAGTGGGCCAACAACGAGGTCGGCACCATCCAGCCGGTCCAGGAGCTGGCCCGGCTGTCCGCCGCGGCGGGCATCCCGTTCCACACCGACGCGGTCCAGGCCGTCGGCGCCATCCCCGTCGACTTCGCCGCCAGCGGCGCCGCCGCGATGACCGTCGCCGGTCACAAGGTCGGCGGCCCGGTCGGCGTGGGCGCGCTTCTCCTCGGCCGCGACGTACCCTGCATGCCGCTGCTGCACGGCGGCGGCCAGGAGCGCGACGTCCGCTCGGGCACCCTCGACACCCCCGGCGTGGCGGCCTTCGCGGTCGCCGTCGAGATGTCGGTCAAGGCCCAGCAGGACCACGCGACCCGCGTCGGCGCCCTCCGCGACGACCTGATCGCCCGGGTCCTCGAGATCGTCCCCGACGCCGTGTACAACGGCGCCACCGACGAGCGGCTCCCCGGCAACGCGCACTTCAGCTTCCCCGGCTGCGAGGGCGACGCCCTCCTGCTGCTCCTCGACGCCCAGGGGATCGCCTGCTCCACCGGCTCGGCCTGCTCGGCCGGCGTGGCCCAGCCCAGCCACGTTCTGCTGGCCATGGGCGCCGACGACGACCGGGCCCGCTCGTCGCTGCGCTTCACGCTCGGCCACACCAGCACAGCCGAAGACGTCGACGCCCTGCTGGCCGCACTGCCCGCCGCGGTCGAAAGGGCCCGCCGGGCAACGGCCTGGAAGACGCCCCGTTAGGCGCCGGATAGGCTTGCCGGCATGCGAGTTCTAGCGGCCATGTCAGGCGGGGTCGATTCCGCCGTTGCCGCCGCGCGCGCCCACGACGCCGGCCACGACGTCACCGGGGTGCATCTGGCGCTGGCGCGCAACCCCCAGACGTACCGGACGGGTGCCCGAGGCTGCTGCACGCTGGAAGACTCCCGCGACGCCCGGCGCGCCGCCGACGTGATCGGCATCCCCTTCTACGTGTGGGACATGGCCGACCAGTTCCACGAGAGCGTCGTCGACGACTTCGTCGCGGAGTACGCGGCCGGCCGCACGCCCAACCCCTGCCTGCGCTGCAACGAGAAGATCAAGTTCGCGGCCGTGCTCGACCGGGCGGTCGCCCTCGGCTTCGACGCGGTCGTCACCGGCCATCACGCCCGCCTCGGCGACGACGGCCAGTTGCGCCGCAGCGTCGACGACGGCAAGGACCAGTCCTATGTGCTGGCCGTGCTGACCCGCGCCCAGCTCGACCGGGCCGTCTTCCCGCTGGGCGACTCGACCAAGGCGCAGGTGCGGGCCGAGGCCGCCGAGCGCGGCCTGGCCGTCGCCGACAAGCCCGACTCGCACGACATCTGCTTCATCGCCGACGGCGACACCAAGGGCTTCCTCGAGCGCAGCCTGGGCTCGGCGCCGGGCGACATCGTCGATTCGCGTACGGGCGAGGCGATCGGCACCCACAACGGGGCGTACGCGTACACGATCGGCCAGCGCAAGGGCCTCGACCTGCGCGTGCCGGCCCCCGACGGCCGCCCGCGCTACGTCCTGTCCATCACCCCCAAGACCAACACGGTCACCGTCGGCCCGCGCGAGGCCCTGTCGGTCGACGTGGTCACCGCCCGCAAGGTGATCTGGCACGGCACCCCCACGCCGGTCGAGTGCGACGTGCAGCTGCGCGCCCACGGCGAGGTAGTGCCAGCCGAGGTCACGGTCGAGGGCGACACCTTGACCGCCCGCCTGCGCGAGCCCGCCCGGGGAGTGGCAGCCGGCCAGGCAATCGTGGCATACCAGCGCTCCGAGGCCGGCGACATCGTCCTCGGCTCCGCGACCATCACCGCCGGCGTGTCCTCGGCGTCCACGACGGCGGCGCCCAGCTCTGCGGGGGCCGCCGGCGAGTCTGGCGGGCCGGCTGACGGTTCCGCGTTGCCCGAGCCGGTGGGTGGGGTGGCGCGTGCCTGAGTTTCCCTGGCCGGCCGGCGCGGCCACCGGGATCGGTTCGCTGCCCGGCACCGAGGTGGCCGAGGCGCAGCGCATCGTCTTCGGCGAGCTGCCCGACCTGCCGCATCTGCCGGAGCTGCCCGCCCGCGGCCCCGGCGCCGACATCATCGGCCGCAGCGCCGGTTTTCTGGTCGAGCTGCCCGTGCAGCTCTACGCCGGTCGCTGGCAGATGGCCCCGCGCCCCGGCAAAGACCTGCGCCGCACCGCCGACCTGCTGGAGCGCGACCTCGACCAGATGACCGAGCAGGGCGACGGGTTCGCCGGCACGTTCAAGGTGCAGGCGGCCGGCCCGTGGACCCTGGCCGCCTCGCTCGACCTGCAGATCGGCGGCCGGGTGCTGCGCGATCCCGGCGCCGTGCGCGACCTCACCGACTCGCTGGCCGAGGGCCTGCGCCGGCACGTCGACGACGTGCGCAAGCGGCTGCCGCGGGCCACCATCCTGCTCCAGCTCGACGAGCCGTCGCTGCCCGCCGTGCTGGCCGGCGAGGTGCCCACCGAGAGCGGCCTGAGCGCCCACCGCGCCGTCGACGCGCCCGACGCCGCTACCGCGCTGCGCACGATCGTCGAGGTCGTCGGGGTGCCCGTGGTCGCGCATTGCTGTGCACCGGCCGTGCCCCTGCAGGTTTTCCGCGACTCGCAGGCCGCGGCCGTCGCTCTCGACCTCTCGCTGCTGAAAGATCTCGACCCCGTGGGCGAGGCCATCGAGGCCGGCATCGGCCTCTTCGCCGGCGCCGCCCCCACCCGCGCACCCGCCGGCGGCCAGGCCCTCACCGGCAAGCAGGTGGCCGAGCGCGTGACCAAGCTGTGGACGAGATTGGGCTTCCCCGCCGCACGCCTCCCCGAGCAGGTAGTCGTGACGCCCGCTTGCGGCCTGGCCGGCGCGACCGAGCCCTACGCCCGAGCCGTGCTCGCCGCCTGCCGCGAAGCCGGCCAACGCCTCGCCGAGGCCTGACCCCCGCCGACGCCGGGACGCCGCCTGCCGCGTGGCCCACGCCAGGGCGCCGCCTGCCGCGTGGCCCACGCTGGGACGCCGCCCGCCGCGTGGCCCAAGCCGGGACGCATCCGGCCCACGGCCGCAGCGGCTCGCCCTGGTGCTCACGGCTAGGGCTCGCCCGTCACGCCTGGCCGCAACCCGCCGACGCTCGGCTGCGGCTCACGCCCGCCCACGCCCCGCTGCGGCTCACGGCCACCCACGCGCGGGCGCGGCCTTACCCGGCCGTGGCGTGATGGCCGGCCCACGCGGCTGCGGCTTCGAGGGTGCGGCGGCTTTCCGGCCGCCTCGGCGTGCCGTCTTGCGGCGCGGAGCGGGTGGTGCGGGACGGCGAGCGGTGTCCGTGCCTGGTCGGTGTTTGGCGGCCGCGTAGCGGGCGCTCTCGTGGCAGCACCGCCCGGCGGCTGAGCGAGGGACGGTGAGTGGCTACGGCCCGAGTCTCCCGCGGCGGGTTCGGGCGTTGTGCGGTTGTGGGAGTCGCTGCCGCGTACCCGTCAAATTTTGATTTTGAGGGCCGGTGAGCGCGACGAAAATGTCAGGGGTCCGGACTAGCGTGCCTCTTAGCTCAAGCGAGACGGAAGGCGGATGCGATGCGTGACGGGGAGATCGCCGAGGAGATCGCCGAGGGCCGGCCGACCGCCGCGCAGGAGGCGGCCGCCGGCAAGGATCCGACGTCCGAGGTGAGCGCGCGGCATGCGGAGCTGAGCGACGAGATCCGTGGCCATCAGTATCGGTATTACGTGCTCGACTCGCCGACGATCGCCGACGCCGACTTCGATCGGCTGTTGCGTGAGCTCGAGGCGATCGAGGAGGAGTTTCCGGCGCTCCGCACGCCCGACTCGCCCACGCAAAATGTGGGGGGCACGTTCTCCACCACCTTCACGCCGGTGGAGCACGCCGAGCGCATGCTCTCGCTCGACAACGTCTTCGACGAGGACGAGCTGGCCGGCTGGGCCGAGCGCACGATCCGCGACGCGGGCGGGCCGACCCAGTTCATTTGCGAGCTCAAGGTGGACGGGCTCGCCATCAACCTCACGTATGAGAAGGGCCGCCTGGTCCGGGGCGCCACCCGCGGCGACGGCCGCACCGGCGAGGACGTGACGTCCAACGTGCGGACGATCCGTGAGATCCCCGAGCGGCTGGCCGGCGACAATCCGCCCGACCTGCTCGAGGTGCGTGGCGAGATCTACTTCCCGGTCTCGGCCTTCGCCGACCTCAACGCGTCGCTGGTCGAGCAGGGCAAGGCGCCGTTCGCCAATCCGCGTAACGCCGCGGCCGGCAGCCTCCGGCAGAAGGATCCGCGCATCACCGCCTCGCGCGGCCTGCGCATGGTGGTGCACGGCATCGGCGCCCGGGTCGGCTTCACGCCGACGTCGCAGTCCCACGCGTACGAGGCTTTGCAGGCGTGGGGCCTGCCCACGAGCGAGCGGTGGAAACTCGTGGACGACCTGGCCGGCGTCCGGGAGTACATCGCGTATTACGGCGAGCACCGGCACGACGTCGAGCACGAGATCGACGGGGTCGTGGTCAAGGTCGACTCGGTGTCGATCCAGGGGCGGCTCGGCTCGACCAGCCGGGCGCCGCGCTGGGCGATCGCGTTCAAGTATCCGCCCGAGGAGGTCACCACCAAGCTGCTCGACATCGCGGTGAATGTGGGTCGCACCGGCCGCGTGACGCCGTACGCGATTCTCGAGCCGGTCAAGGTGGCGGGCTCCACGGTCGCGCAGGCGACGCTGCACAACGCGCGCGAGGTCGAGCGCAAGGGCGTGCTCATCGGCGACACCATCGTGCTGCGCAAGGCCGGCGACGTGATCCCCGAGGTGCTCGGCCCCGTCGTCGACCTGCGGCCGGAGGACGCGCGGGCGTTCGTGATGCCGACCGAGTGCCCGGCCTGCGGCACCAAGCTGGCGCCGGCCAAGGAGAGCGACATCGACATCCGCTGTCCCAACACGCGTTCCTGCCCCGCGCAGTTGCGCGAGCGGGTGTTCCACCTGGCCGGGCGGGGCGCGTTCGACATCGAGGTGCTGGGCTACAAGGCGGGTCAGGCCCTGCTCGACTCGGGTGTGATCAGCGACGAAGGCGAGCTGTTCGCGCTCACCGCCGACCAGCTGCGGGAGTCGCCGTTCTTCGTCAACCAGGACGGCAGCCTCGGGAGCAACGCGGTGCGCCTGCTCGACAACCTTGAGAAGGCCAAGGAGCAGCCGCTGTGGCGGGTGCTGGTGGCGCTCTCGATCCGGCACGTGGGCCCGACCGCCGCGCAGGCGCTGGCCCGGGAGTTCGGCTCGATGGAGGCGATCGAAGAGGTGGTGGCCACGCCGCCGCCGCTCCCCGAGCCGGTCGAGGAGGAGGGCGAGGGCGCGGCCAAGCGCAAACCCAAGGCCGAGCCCGACCCGCTGTCGTCGGTGGAGGGCGTCGGGCCGACGATCGCCGAGAGCCTGCGCGAGTGGTTCACGGTCGACTGGCACCGCGAGATCGTGCGCAAGTGGCGCGAGGCCGGCGTGCGCATGGCCGACGAGCGGGTCGATGAGGGACCGCGTCCGCTGGAGGGCATGACGTTGGTGGTCACCGGCACCCTTTCCACCCATTCGCGCGATCAGGCCACCGAGGCGGTCACGTCGCGGGGCGGCAAGGTCAGCGGCTCGGTTTCGAAGAAGACGTCCTTCGTGGTGGTCGGCGACAATCCGGGCAGCAAATACGACAAGGCGTTGTCGCTCAAGGTGCCGGTTCTGGATGAGGCGGGCTTCGCCGTTCTGCTCGCCGATGGCCCCGATGCGGCACGTGCCGTTGCCGAGATGGCGCCGGAGGCCCCGGCCGAGAGCTGAGGAACGCGAGGAAAGCCACGCTCGATTCACGTGGCGTGGCCGCCTCGCCGTCACCCTAAAGAAGTAATTTGTGGATAACGAGCGTTTGGGGGCTTATGCCGATTTGATAACGCCGAAGCTGTTTCGCGGCCAACGGACAATGCGGATCTATGGTGAAAACCATTGGTAGATCCCCGCCGTTGTGGAGGTCGCATGGATGCCGCACGCCCTCGCAAACGCGTGGTGAATACGCACGCGACCAGCGACGGCGCGGCCTCGAGCCACGCGGGCATTCAGTGGCGGCGGGCCCTGGTGGTCACCGCGGGGGTCGCTCTTCTGGCCGACGGGCTGTTGTGGGCGCTGGGATGGCGGACGTTCGCGGTGCTGCCTGGGGCCTACTGGCTGATGGCGGTCCTCGCCGTCGTGGTGGACGCGCGGCCCTACGTGCTTGCCGATCGGCGGGCCAGCTCGGTGATCCTGCCGTCGATCTGCTTCACCTTCGCGATCGCGCTGGCGTGGGGAGTGGTGCCGGCGCTGGCGGTGCAGGTGGCCGCGGTGGCGGTCGCCGGGGTGCGGATGCGGCAGGCGGTGCGGCGCACGTTCCACCTTGCCGTGCAGCACGCGGTGGCGATCGGCGCGGCGGCGGCAGTGGCGGCGGTCGTCTCGTTGCGGATCGGGCCGCAGCCCGACTGGGATGACGCGGCGCTGACCGTGGCGGCGGCCGCGGCCTGGATTCTTGCCCGCTACGGGCTGGCCGCGGGCGTCGCCCGGGTGGGCTCGCCCCGGCGGCGCCGGCCACGAGGGCGGCGGCGCGGGGTGGAGGTGCTGGCCACGGCGGCGCTGCTGCTTCTCGGGCCGGTCGTGCTGGCCACCGCGCAGGTGGGGCTGGCGTTCGTGCCGCTGGTGCTGCTCGCCCTGCACGCGGTGCACCGGATGGTGCGGTCGGCGGGGGAGTCCGAGCGGGCGGAGCGGGTCGACGCGCTGACCGGGCTGCCCAACCGGCGGGCGCTGCAGGCGTCGGTGGCCGACAAGACAGGGCGGCAGCGGGCGTTGCTGCTTCTGGACCTCGACCGATTCCGTACGGTGAACGACGCTCTCGGGCATCGGGTGGGGGACCGGCTGCTCGTGGAGGTGGCACGGCGGCTCGCGGATGTGGTTCCGGCCCACGACCTCGTGGTGCGGCTGGGCGGCGACGAGTTCGCGGTGCTCGCCAACCGGGTCGAGGGTGCGCCCGAGGCCCGGCGGATCGCGTACCACCTGGCCGAGGCGCTGAACCGGCCGTTCGCGCTGGACGGGCTGCCGGTGGACGTCAGCGCGTCGATCGGGATCGCGTTGCAGGGCGACTCGGCCGACGACTGCGCGACCCTGCTGCGCGAGGCCGAGGCCGCGATGTACGACGCGAAGCAGCGCGGCGACCAGGTCGCGGTCTACGGCCCGGATGCGGCCCACCACTCGCCGGACCGGCTGACGCTGCTGGCGGACCTGCGGCGGGCGCTGCGGGAAGACGCGCCCGACGACGGGATCGTGCTGTTCTACCAACCGCAGATCGCCATCGCGACCGGCGAGGTGGTGGGAGTCGAGGCGCTGCTGCGGTGGCAGCACCCGGAACGAGGGCTGGTCGGGCCCGAGGAGCTGATCCGGGTGGCCGAGCCGACGCCGGTGATGCGGCTGCTCACCCAGCGGGTGCTGCACGACGTGGTGGCGCAGGTGGCGGCCTGGCGGGACGCGGGACGGCCGCTGCGGGCGGCGGTCAACGTGAGCGCCCGCGACCTGCACGCGGGAGGCATCGCCGATCGGGTCGAAGAGCTACTTGACGAGTACGGCGTGCCGGCCGACCTGATTCAGCTGGAGATCACCGAGAGCGCGCTGATGGCCGATCCGCACCGGGTGCTCAACACGATCACCCGGCTCGACCGGATGGGCGTGGCGATCTCGCTCGACGACTTCGGCACCGGTTACTCGTCGCTGCAGCACCTGCGCCGGCTGCCGCTGGCCGAGGTGAAGATCGACCGCTCGTTCGTGCTGGGCATGGCCGCCGACCGGGGCGACGCCGCGATCGTCCGTTCGGTGATCGACCTGGCCGAGGCGCTGGGCCTGCGCGCGGTGGCCGAGGGCGTCGAGGACGAGCGCACATGGCGCCTGCTCGCCGCGGCCGGCTGCCACGCGGCCCAGGGCTGGTTCCACGCCCGGCCGATGCCCGCGGAGGAGCTGGCCACGTGGCTGTCCCGCTACCGCCCGCTGCGGCCGGGCCCCACGCCGCTCGCCACCACGAGGCAATCGATATAGTTGGATATACGGGGCTTGGCATTATTCCCCACCTGCGGAAACGGCTGCCTCGGGCCGGTCCCGCCTGCGGTTGGAGACACCCGCGGGGGGCCTTGAGCGCAACCACTTACGCAGGTCGCCCGGGTGGGTCGAGTGCGTTGGGCGCGTCAGCGCCCTGCTCGGCCCGCCCGGGTCCCGCCGCGAGGGCGTGTCCCGCCGGGAAAGCCGTCGGGGGGTCGAAATAGACTCGTCCCGTCAGCGTCGGATTCGAGAAAGTAGGGGCTATGGCCATCTCCCGCGAAGAGGTCGCGCATCTGGCGCGCCTGTCGCGGCTCGCCGTGACCGAACAGGAACTGGATCAGTTCGCGGGGCAGCTCGACGTGATCCTCCAGTCGGTCGCGCGGGTCGGCGAGGTGGCCGCGGACGACATTCCGCCCACTTCGCACTCCGTGCCGCTGACGAATGTCTACCGCGACGACGTCCCGCAGCCGTGCCTCACGCAGGAGGAGGCGCTCTCCGGCGCCCCCGACGCGTTCGAGGGCCGGTTCCGGGTGCCGCGGATCCTGGACGAGGAGGCCTGAGATGACCGACCTGATCAAGATGTCGGCGGCCGAGCTCGCCAGCAAGATCAAGAGCAAGGAGGTCTCGGCCGTCGAGGTGGCGCAGGCGCATCTCGACCGGATCGAGGCCGTCGATGCTCGCGTCCACGCCTTCCTGCACGTCGACCGGGCCGGGGCCCTGGCGGCGGCGGAGCGCGTCGACAAGGGCGAGGTCACCGGCCCGCTCGCGGGCGTGCCGGTCGCGGTCAAGGACGTGATCGCCACCAAGGGCGTGCCCACCACCGCGGCGTCGAAGATCCTCGAGGGCTGGCGCCCGCCCTACAACGCGACGATCGTGGAGCGGCTGCAGGCGGCCGGCACGGTCATGCTCGGCAAGACCAACATGGACGAGTTCGCGATGGGCTCCTCCACGGAGTACAGCGCTTACGGCCCCACCAACAACCCGTGGGACCTCGGGCGCATCCCCGGCGGCTCGGGTGGCGGGTCGGCGGCGGCGATCGCGGCCTACGAGGCGCCGCTGGCCATCGGTACCGACACGGGCGGCTCGATCCGGCAGCCCGGCGCGGTGACCGGGACCGTGGGCGCCAAGCCGACCTACGGCGGCACCTCCCGCTACGGCCTGATCGCGTTCTCGTCTTCCCTGGACACTCCGGGCCCGTGCGCGCGAAACGTGGAAGACGCGGCGCTGCTGCACGCGGTGATCGCCGGCCACGACGTGCGTGACTCCACCTCGATCCCGCAGCCGGTGCCCGACGTGGTCGGCGCGGCCCGGCTGGGCGCGAGCGGCGACCTGAGCGGCGTCAAGCTCGGCCTGGTCAAGGAGTTCGCCGGCGACGGCTCCGAGCCGGGTGTGTCAGCGGCCTTCCGGGAGTCGCTGGAGGCGCTGGTCAAGCTGGGCGCCGAGGTGGTCGAGGTGTCCTGCCCGCACTTCCAGTACGCGTTGCCCGCCTACTACCTGATCGCGCCGAGCGAGTGCTCCTCCAACCTGGCCCGCTTCGACGGCGTCCGCTACGGCCTGCGGGTCGGCGACGACGGCAACCGGTCGCTGGAGGAGGTCATGTCGCTGACCCGCGACGCCGGCTTCGGCCCCGAGGTCAAACGGCGGATCATCCTGGGGACGTACGCGTTGTCCAGCGGCTACTACGACGCCTACTACGGCCAGGCGCAAAAGGTCCGCACGCTGATCACGCGCGACTTCGAGAAGGCGTTCGAGCAGGTCGACGTGCTGGTCTCGCCGACCACGCCGTTCGTGGCCTTCCCGTTCGGGTCGCGCACGTCGGATCCGTACCAGATGTATCTGGCCGACCTGTTCACCATCCCGACGAACCTGTACGGCGGACCGGCCATCTCGGTGCCGTGCGGGCTCTCCGAGGGGCTGCCGGTCGGCTTCCAGATCATGGCGCCGACCATGGCCGACGACCGGATGTACCGGGTGGCGGCGGCGCTCGAGTCCGCGGTGGGGACCCTGACGCCGCCGGCACTCTGAGACACAGCGGGAATCAGCGGGGCGTCGTCTTCGAGTCGAGCCACGAGTTGATCAGCTTGGTGAAGTCCTTGCCGGTCTGCTTGTTGACGAACGCGATGAACGACGCCCTGTCCTGCTGACTGCCCTTCTGCGTCTGCACCCAGGCCTTGGCCAGCGCGAAGAACTTCGCGTCGCCCAGCGCGTCGTTGAGCTCCTTGAGCATCGCCGCCGGGCAGATGTAGACGTTGTCCTCGGCGAAGTTGGCCGGGTTGGGGTGCCCGGGCGGCCCGATCTTCTTGCGGTCGAGGGCGTCGTACTTGCGCAGGTAGTCCTCGAGCTCCTTGTCGCTGAACTTGTAGAGCTCCTGCTCCCAGAGGAACTGCGCGTACATCGCCCAGCCCTCGTTGAGCCACAAGTCGTTCCAGTTCGACGTGGTCACGGCGTCGCCGAACCACTGGTGCGCGTACTCGTGGAGCAGGTCCTCCTCGAAGGCCGCGGCGTCGAACTTCTTGACCTCGCGGCCCATGGTGATCATCTGCTGGGTCTCCATGCCCGAGGGCGAGTCGACCAGCACGATGCCGCCGCTGGCGAACGGGTACGGCCCGAAGCGCTTCTCCAGGAACGTCAGGAACGTCGGCGACTTCTTGAGCGAGGGCAGCATCCGGTCGTCGGCGCCGGCGCGATACCAGTACGTCAGCGGGATGCCACGCGGGCCCTTGCCGGTGGCCTTCTTGTACTTGCCGACCGCCAGCGTCTGCAGGTAGGTCGCCATCGGCTGGTCGCTCTTGTAGGTGAACGTGGTGCCCTCGATCCCGGCCGGCGTGCCCGCCGCGATCGCCGAGTAACCCGGCGGCACGGTCACCGCGATGTCGTAGAGCGCCTTGTCCGAGGGCTGGTCGTTGGCCGGATACCAGGTGTACGCCCCGAACGGCTCCTGCATCGTGTAGAGGCCGCCCTCCTTGGTGACGGTCAGGCCGAGCGGCTCGGCGTCGCCGCGGTGCGACGGCATCGGGGTGGTGGCGGGCGTGCCGTGGTACGCGACGGCCAGCGTGACCGGCTTGTCCTTGGTGACCGCGACCGGCACCGTCAGCCGCTCGGCGGCCACCTTGGCGCCGTCCACCGCCTGGTCGTCGACGGTCACCTTGTCCAGCTTGTACGGCTTGAAGTCGAGCTCGATGGAGGCGGCGTCGGCGGCCGGGCGGATCTGCAGGGTGGCCAGGCCGGTGAGCGTCTTGCTCGGGGGCGCCCAGTTCAGGTCGAGGCCGTAGTGCAGGACGTCGAGGCTCGCGTTGCCGTGCTTGGGGTAGACCGGATCGGCGACCGGGACGGATTTGCCCCTTTCCCAGGCCGAATAGTCTCTTTCTTCCACGGCGGGCGCGGCCGACGCGCCGGCAGCGGGCTTCTCGGCCGCCGGCTTGTCGTCGCAGCCGGCGATCAGGACGGTCGCGGCCAGGGCCACGGCCAGGAGCGGGGAGCGGTGCATGGCCGGGACGCTACCGAATTGATCACTCCCGGTGGGGGCACCGCGAGGTCGGCGAAAATTCTGTCGGCGGGGGCCACTAGGCTGGAGGCCGAAAGTCACCGGATCCAGTCTGGGAGCTCACCGCATGACCACCATCGCCCTGCCGACGTACGAGGACGCCGTCGCCCGCTACGAGCCGGTCATCGGCCTCGAGACGCACGTCGAGCTGGGCACGCAGACCAAGATGTTCTGCGGCTGCCGCACCGAGTTCGGCGCGGAGCCCAACACCCAGGTCTGCCCGGTCTGCCTGGGCCTGCCCGGCGCCCTCCCGGTGGCCAACCGGGCCGGCATCGAGGCGACGATCCGCATCGGCCTCGCGCTGAATTGCGACATCGCCACCTGGTGCCGCATGGCCCGGAAGAACTACTTCTACCCCGACATGCCCAAAAACTTCCAGACCTCGCAGTACGACGAGCCTTTGTGCGTCGACGGCTTCGTCGACGTCGAGGTGGACGGCAAGGCGTACCGGATCGGCATCGAGCGGGTGCACCTCGAGGAGGACACCGGCAAGACGCTGCACGTGGGCGGCGCCACCGGGCGCATCCACGGCGCGACCGAGTCCCTGGTCGACTACAACCGGGCCGGCATCCCGCTGGTCGAGATCGTGACCAAGCCGGTGCCGGGCCTCGGCGAGCTCGCCCCCGAGGTGGCGCGGGCCTACGTGACCGAGCTGCGCGACATCATCCGGTCGCTCGGCGTCTCCGACGTGCGCATGGAGCAGGGCTCGTTGCGCTGCGACGTCAACACCTCTCTCAACAAGCCCGGCGCCGAGTGGGGCACCCGCACCGAGACGAAGAACGTGAACTCGTTGCGTTCGGTCGAGCGGGCCGTCCGCTCCGAGATCATCCGGCAGGCCGGGGTGCTCGACGACGGCGGCCGCATCATCCAGGAGACCCGCCACTTCCACGAGGACCGCGGCGACACCAGCTCCGGCCGGTCCAAGGAGGAGGCGACCGACTACCGGTACTTCCCCGAGCCCGACCTGGTGCCGATCGCGCCCGACCCGGCGTGGGTGGCTTCGCTGAAGGCGGCGCTGCCCGAGAAGCCGAGCGTGAAGCGGGCACGGCTGCGCGAGGAGTGGGGCATCAGCGCGCTCGACATGCAGTCGGTGGCCAACGCGGGCGCGGTCGAGCTGATCGAGGAGACGATCGCGGCCGGCGCGTCGCCCGCCGGCGCCCGCAAGTGGTGGATGGGCGAGCTGGCCCGCCGCGCCAACGAGGCGGGCATCGAGCTGTCGGCGGTGGGCGCGACCCCCGCGCAGGTCGCCGCCCTGCAAAAGCTGGTGGACGAGGGCAAGCTCAACGACAAGCTCGCCCGCACCGTGCTCGAGGGCGTCGTGGCCGGCGAGGGCGACCCGGCGGCGGTCATGGCCGCGCGTGGCCTCGAGGTGGTCAACGACGAGGGCGCGCTGACGGCGGCGGTCGACGAGGCGATCGCGGCCAACCCCGACATCGCGGCGAAGATCCGCGACGGCAAGGTGGCGGCGGCGGGCGCGCTGGTGGGCGCGGTCATGAAGACCACGCGCGGCCAGGCGGACGCCAAGACGGTGCGCGAGCTGATCCTGGCCCGCCTGTCCTGAGCCGCGCCGGGCGTGGCTGACGCGCGGCCGGGTTGACCGCGCGGCCGGGTTGACCGCGCGGCCGGGTTGACCGCGCGGCACCCGGCGGGGCCGACGAGCGCGCGGATCAGGCTTGGGTCAGCTCGGCCAAGCGGGTCCAGGCGGGGGAGAAGGCGCTGACCGACGCCGCCGCCAGGCGGGTGATGGTGGCGTCCGGTGGCGGTGCGGCGACGGCCTCGGGGCCGCGAGCGGCGAACCACTCGCGGGTGCGGGCGGCCAGGTCGTGCAGGCGCGGGTCGTCGGGCTGCCAGTCGAAGGCGGCGTCGTAGTCCCGGTAGAGGGACTGGAACGCGGGGTCGTCGATCGCGGCCAGCTTGTCGGCGGCCCACTCCGCGGCCCGGTCCGGCGAGACCGCCTGGAGCAGGATCCAGATCTCCCGCTCCAGGCCGACGGTGCGGTCGCTGATGCCCAGCTCGCGCAGCCGCGCGAGGTAGTCGGCCACCTCCGGCGACACGAACAGGCGGTCGCCGGCCCGGAGCTGGGCGATCCGTCGCCGGGTGCGGCGGATCTCCTCGGCCCGCCGGCGCAGGGCGTCGTCGATCTCGGTGATCGCCGCCGCGAACTCGTCGTCGCCCGCCGCCAGCAGCTCCCGGATGCGGGCGAGTGGCACCCCGGCGTCGGCCAGCGTCTTCACCTTGACCAGCTGGATCGCGTGGCCGGCGTCGTAGCGGCGATACCCCGACTCGTCCCGCGGCGGCTCCGGCAGCAGGCCACGGTCGTGGTAGACCCGGACCGCCTTGATCGTCACGCCGGCGTAGGCGGCGAGCTGACCGATCGTGATCAGCCGGCGGGGCGAGTCGCTCATGGCGTCCATCGTGTCATCCGGCCACCGGCGCAGCGGTGCGTCGGGTGGCCGTCCTCGCCGCCCAGGTAGGAGATGAGGTACTCCCGGGCATGCCCGTCGAGGGTCATGCCGGCCGGGGCGAAGAGGTTCTCGCCGACCGGGATGTAGCGCATCGGTGGCGCGCTGATCGGCCCGCCCGCGAACCGGGTGAAGATCTGCTCCTGCGAGGGGTCGGCCGGCTCGTACGTCACCTGCTCCTCCAGCCCGTCGTCCACCACTCGGACGTCGACCCGGAGCTGATTCGAGCGGTACGTGCCGGCGTACCTGTCGAGGTCGGTCTCTTTGAAAACAAGAGGCGGGAATGAAACCGGGACGTGCGAGCGGATCAAGGACAGCAGCAGCTCGTCGTGCAGGGCTAGGGACTGCGGCGCGTTGCCGAAAGCCGCGAAGACCATGTCGAGCGCGGGGACGACCGCCAGCACGGCCACCCCGCCGGGCGACGCGCCCGACATCGACAGCACCGTCGTCTCGCCGAACGGGACCAGCAGCAGCCCCAGGCCGACGGGCGGCACGTTCGCCACGCCCATGTCGTGCGAGACCGTGTGCATCAACTCGATCAGCTCTTTCGGCAGCACCCCGCCCTCGGCCGACGGCAGATGCAGCCGGCCCAGCGTGATCAGGTCGCGGACGGTGCCGATCGGCGTTCCCCCGGCCGGTCCCCACGAGTCGGGCAGCATGAACATCTCGGTGGGCCGCGGGCCGTCGGCCGACGGGAAGTGGCCGATGGCGGTGCTCCGCAGCATGGCCTCCTTCGCCGAAACCGATGAGTCCGTCATTCCCGCCGGGCCGTACAGATCCCGTTGGAGAAGGTCGGGAAAGGAAAGCCCGGTCACCACTTCGAGCAGCCGGCCCGCGACGATCATGCCGCCGTTGGAGTAGCTGATGTACTCGCCGGGCTCGAAGAGGGTGTCGGAGCCCAGCCCGTCCAGGTAGAACTCGAGCGCGTCCGGTCCGTCGGCGGCCGGGAAATACAGGTCGGCGTCGATCCCATTGGTGTGCGAGAGCAGATGCCGGACCAGAATCTTCGAGCCGGCGCGGAATTCAGGGAGATATCGGACGACCGGCGCGTCCAGCGAGATCGTGCCGAGCGAGACCTGCCGCAGCACCAGCATCGCCGTCATGACCTTGGTGATGGATCCGTAGAGGAAGCCGGTGTCGGGCCGCATCGGCGCGCCGGAGGCCACGTTCGCCGTCCCGTGCGCCACGATGTCGAGCTCGCCGCCGCGGTACACGCCGGCCACGTAGCCGGGAACCATGTTCGCGTCGCAGAAGGTCGTGATCCGTTCGGTCAAATCAGTCATGACGCCATCGTCAAACCCTGCCCCTGGGGCAAGGTCAAGACGTGCTGGGCGTGGGAGTGGGCGGGGACTCCTGCCCGATCACGTTTCGCTGCATCTCCACGTTGGACTGGCCGGTGCCGCCGAGCTGGATGTCGTCGAACGCCTTGAGCTGGTGATTCTCGTCGAAGTACAGCACCGACAGGCTCAGCGGCGTCGGCTCCTCCTTTTCCAGCCCGCGCAGCCCGGCGCCGCCGGTGGACCCCTCGACCATGAGCCGCGTCTGGGTGGGGGCGCCGGTGGACGACGGCGACGTCGTCGGCTCGGCGGAGGCGGCGGAGGGCGCGGGCGTCGGCGCCGCCATCAGGCTGACCTCGCGGTGGTGCAGGTGACCCGCGAGCACGAGCGGCACCACCCCGGACAGCGGCGGCGCCATCGCCGGGTCGTGCACCATGGCGATGTCGACCGGCTTGCCGCTCTGCTGGATGGTCTGGGTGAGCCGCTCGCCGGACTGCAGCAGCGGGCTGGTGGCCGGGTCGTCGGCGTTGGCCGCCGCCGGGGTCTCGCTCTTGTCGGGCGTGAACTCGGGGTCGCCGATGCCGGCGATGGTGAGCCCGTCCACCGTCGTGATGCTGTTGTCGAGCACCACCGCGTTGCGCTGGCGGGCCACCGCGGCCTGGATCGCGCCGGAGTCGTGGTTGCCGCGCACGTAGATGTACGGCACGCCGATCGACGGGATCGAGCTGGCGTACCCGGTCTCGGCGCTCGAACCCCAGTCGACCATGTCGCCGGTGTCGACCACCGCGTCGATGTCGAAGGTCTGCACCACGGTGCGGATCAGCCCCCACGACGACGGGTTCAGGTGCAGGTCGGAGACGTGCAGGATGCGCGTGGTGTTGCCCTCCGGCTCGTACACCGGCAGCGTCGAGACCGTCGTGTAGAGGCGGCTCACGTTGCTGACGATCTGCTGGAGCTGGTCGGCGTACCGGCCGTAGTTGTCGGCGATGCGGCGGGCGTCGCCGACCACGGCGGGGGCGTTGACCAGCAGGCCCTCGTACCGCGGCTCGGCGATCGAGTCGGGGCGCAGGGTGAAGGCGGCCAGGCCCAGGCTGCCCAGCGTCACCACCAGCGCGGTCACGCCGGCCGCGGCGACCCGCCGGACGTTCCGGAAGATCAGCGCCGCGAGGATCATGGCGGAGAGCACGGCGATGCCCAGCGCGCGCACGCCCAGCCGGATCACGCCCATGCGGACGTCGTCGACCGCGTTCTCACCGGCGTTGCTGATCGCCGACGGGTCGTCGATCAGGGCCTCGGTGCGGTTCTGGTCGAGCGACGCCAGGTTGACCTTGAGATGGATCGGGCCGTCGTGGCTGTCCAGGTGCAGCGAGCCGAGCGGCGGGATGTCGACCTCGGTGCCGCCCTGGATCGACGGGCTGATCGACATCTCGGCCCGGAACGGGCCCACGTTGATGTTCGCGTGGGCGAACAGCATCGTGCCGATCACGACGCCGCCGATGCTGATCAGCGCGACCGCGGCACCGATGCGGGCCCGGCGGGCCCAGGGGCGGCGGAAGAAACTCGCGGCCGCCGCCGCATAGCGGCGGGCGGTGGACAGATGGCGGATCCAGGTGGGAGCGGTCATAAGTGATCAGGTGATTCCCGCACCGCCGCCGGAGAAAACGAGCCGGATGATCCGGTCGTCGTCGGGCGCCGGGTCGCCGGCGTCCTCCTGGTTCGACGTGCTCACCCACAGCGAGCCGTCGGGCGCCGCCACCAGGCCGCGCAACCGGCCGTACTCCCCGGTCAGCAGCGCCTGCGGGGTGCCCAGCACGGTGCCGTTGTCGGTGATGTCGAGCAGCCAGACCCGCTTGCCGAGCAGGCAGGCGGTGGCCACGGTCTGCTCGACGACGCCGACGCCCGAGCAGTACGAGTCGGCGATCGGCCAGATGTAGATCGGGCTCGCCAGCGTGGCGTCGCCGCTCGCGCCGTCGGCCTTGGCCCAGCCGTAGTTCTTCCCCTTGACGATCACGTTGAGCTCACCGCTCTTGGGCTGGCCGCTCTCCGTCGCGTACATCCTCTTGGTCTTGTCCCAGGCCAGGCCCTGCACGTTGCGGTGGCCCAGCGACCAGACCAGCGAGTCCTTGGTGGGATTGCCGGGGGCGGGCTTGCCCGCCGTGGTCATCCGCAGGATCTTGCCGCCCAGGCTCTTGGGGTTCTGCGCCTGCGTGCCGTTGGTCGCGTCGCCGGTGCCGGCGTAGAGGTAGCCGTCCGGGCCGAAGGCCAGCGCCCCGCCGTTGTCGTCGGGCGAGCGCGGGATGCCGGTCAGGATCGGCTGCACCTTTCCCTTCAGCACCAGCTTGCCGATCCGGTTGTCCTTGGCCGTGGAGTAGTAGACGAAGATCGTCTTGTCCGCCGAATATTTCGGGGAGACGGCGATGCCGAGCAGGCCGCCGTCGCCGGACGCTTGCACCTCGGGGAGCCGCTGCACCTCGGTGACGGTCAGCCCGTTCGCATCCGACTGCGGGCCGACCTGCAGGATGCGGGCGGTGTCGCGCTCCGTGACCAGGGCGGAGCCGTCGGGCAGGAAGGCCATGCCCCACGGGATCTCCAGGCCCTTGGCGAGGACGGTGACCGCCACCTCGGAATCGCCCTCGGGCGCGCCGCTCGCGGACGCCTCACCCGACGGTTTCGGCAGGTTGGGCGGGGTGCCCTGCTGATCGGCGTCGGGCGGGCCGAAGCTGCAGGCCGCGGCCAGCGCCAGCACGGCGCCGAGCGACGCGGCCGCTAGTGCACGGCGGCGGAAACGCACGGTCAACGCGACCTCCTCGACTCGACGCAACCAGGGTAGCGGCGCTGCCTGTAAAGGCCCTGGCGATCAGTCGGGGTGGCTGATCTCTTGCTGGCCGGCCGCCAGCACCCGCTGGAGGTTGCCCTGGGTGACGCCGGTCAGACGAATCACGTTGCCGTTGTCGAGCAGGGCCGAGATGTGGCCGCGCTCGTCGGGCGCGAGCTCGGTGATCCGGGCCCAGGGGACCCGGGTGCTGCCGGCCAGCGCCCGGACCCGCAGCTCGTCGGCGTAGACGTCGGTGCCGGCCCGCCACGCCCACACGAAGATCGCGGCCGGGATGAGCAGGACGGGCGCCAGCCCCCAGGAGGCCCCGGCGAGCGGGACCGTGCCGACGAACGCGATGACGGCGGCGACCATGAGCGCGCCGGTCTTGCGGACGCGAAGGAGGGGCTTTCGACTCACCCGCCCATTGTCCCACCTCGCGTTTTCAGAAAGGGACGCGGCAAGGGTTGTCCACAGGCGACGGCCCGGCCGTAACCTGTCGGAGGGACAATCGTTGATCCCAGGCAGCCGCTACCCCCTTGTCAGACCGGCATCGCAGAGGATCCGTCGACGTGGCAGTGCAACCCCCCGTGCACGCCCGGCTCACCGACCGGGTGTCGCTGCTCGGCGTCCCGGTGGTGGCCGTCGTCGTGCTGCTGGCCGGGTTCGCGGGCCTCATGCCGCCCGAGGTCGCGCTGGCCATCGGGGTGGGCGGCACGGGTCTGTGGGCCTGCACGCATCTGATCCGGGCCGCCCTTGAGATCCATCATGCCGACGGCACGTTCGTGGCCTGCCGCGGCGCCGGCTTCATCGGCCTGGCCGCGCTGGCGGCCGGTCTCATCGCGTTCATACCGCTTTTGTCCGGGTTTTCCGCGCCGTCAGGCGTCGGCGGCGGCCCAGCTCCGCTCTGGGGTCCGCCGGCGGCGGGCGTCTGGGCGACCATCGGGTACGGGCTGGCAGCGGCGCTCTATTCGACGGGCGTGCTGTTCCTCCCCGGCGGCGCCACGAACTGGGTGATGCGCATCCGGCGTGCCTTCGACGGCGCCGGGCTGGGGATCAGCCTCGCCTTCGCGGGCTATCTGATCCCCCCGGTCAAGGACGAGCACGTCGCCACCCTGCCGGTCACCCTGCTCGGCGCCCTCGGCATCTCGATCACGGTGATCGCGGTGCTGCGCAGCCGCCCGCGCGGCGGCCCCTCGGTGCGCTGCGGCGCCGGCGCGGTCGCCTCCCTGGTGACGCTCGGCATCCTCACCACGATGATCGTGCTCGGCGCCGGCGGCCGGCTGCTGCCGCTGCTCGGCCTGCCGATCGTGGCCGGGCTCGCGCTCTCGGCCGACGGCGGCTCCCGGCGCGACCTGCCGGCGCCTCCGCTCGAGCCGCGCAGCCCGGATCAATACCTCGCGAGCTACCCCCTGCTGGCCGTGCCGGCCGCGGTCGGAGTGGTCGCCGCCCTCTGGCACCTGATCACCGTGCGCGACTTCGACACCGTCGGGATCTGCCTCGGCATCGGCATGGTCGCCGTGCTGGTGATGCGCGAGCTGCTCGTGGTCCGCGACATCCGGCAGTACGCGGCCCAGCTCCAGACCGCCGAGGCGCATTTCCGCTCGCTGGTGGCCGGCGCCACCGACCTCACCCTGGTCCTGGACGAGCGGCTGCGGATCAGGTGGCAGTCGCCGGCCGCGTCCCGGCTGTTCGGCCTCTCCGACGACGAGGTGGTCGGCCGCGCGTTCCGCGACCTGATCCACCCCGACGACGTGCCCGGCGCCCAGGCGGTGATCGACTCGGTGCTGGCCGGCGAGCACGCCGACGGCCCGCCCGCGCTGGTCAGCGCCCGGCTGCGGGACGGCGCCGAGATGTGGCGCGACACCGAGTCGACGATCTCCGACCAGCGCGCGGTGCCCGAGGTGGCCGCCCTGGTGGTGCACGTGCGCGACGTCGGCGAGCGCAAGCACCTCGAGCGCGCGCTGCACAAGCTTTCGTATGCGGACCAGCTCACCGGCCTGGCCAACCGGCGGGCGCTGATGCGCGACCTGCTGACCTACCGCCGACGCGCCGGGCAGCAGGGCACGCTGCTGGTGATCGACCTGCACGGGCTCGCCGAGATCAACGACAGCCGCGGCCGCGAGACCGGCGACGCCGTGCTCATCGAGGTCGGCCGCCGCGTCAAGATGCTCCTGGCCGACGACGACGTGCCGGCCCGGCTCGGCGGCGACGAGTTCGCGGTGCTGACCGGGGACGGCGCGGTGCTGGCGTACGCGCTGGCCACCCGGATCGCGACGGTCCTGGCCGAGCCGCACATGCTGCCCGGCTCGGTGGTCGAGCTGCACACCAGCATCGGCCTGGCCGAGCTGGCCGGCGGCGCCGACTCCGACGAGGTGCTGCGCCACGCCGACCTGGCCCGCAAGCGCGCCCGCCAGCTGGGCCTGGACCGGGTCGAGTGGTACGACCCGGACGTCGAGATGAAGCTCAACCGGCGGATGGAGCTCGAGCAGCAACTCCTCGGCGCGGCCGAGCGGGGCGAGCTCGACCTGGTCTTCCAGCCGGTGGTCGACCTGCGCGGCAACCAGCCGGTCGGCGTCGAGGCGCTGCTGCGCTGGCGGCACCCCGAGCTGGGCACGATCCTGCCCGGCGAGCTCCTGCCGATCGCCCGCGCGGTGGGCATCATGGCCGAGATCGACGAGTGGGTGCTCGACGCCGCCTGCAAGCACCTGACCGCCTGGTCGACCGGCGACAACGCGTTCTGGCTGTCGATCAACGTGTCGCCCCGCGAGCTGCTCACCGCTCGCTTCCCGGATCGGGTCGCGGCAACCCTGAGCCGGTATGGGCTGCCGCCGGAGCGGCTGGTGGTCGAGGTCGCCGAGGACTGGATCGCCGAGGACGTGCCGACGATCGTGGCGTCGCTGGCGGGGCTGCGCAAGCTGGGGGTGCGCGCGGCGCTCGACGACTTCGGGGCGGGGCAGGCTTCGCTGTCTCATTTGCGGCGGTTGCCGGTCGACATGCTGAAGCTGAGTACCTCGTTGGTCAATAGCTCATCTGAGGTGACCGCTGGTACTGGTCCTGCGGTGATTGATGTGGTGGTGAGTTTGGGGCGGCGGCTTGGGCTGGAGATCGTGGCCAAGGGGTTGGAAACGCCTGAGCAGATCGAGAAGGCCGCCAAGGCCGGGTGTCCGTTGGGGCAAGGGTTTGCGTTGGGTCGGCCGGCCCCGGCCGAGCGGATCGAGGCCTATTTGGAGAGTCACCGGGCCTAGCGCGGTGGTGCGGTGCTGCCGCGCGGGGTCAGGTGGGCGGTGCCTGCCTCTACGTTGCCTACCTGTTTGCCGTCTATCGAGGCGAGCAGCTCGCGGGCGGCGTGGGCGCCGTACTCGGCGATGTCTCGGGTCAGCGCGGTCAGTGGCGGGTGCACCAGGCTGCACAGGGGAGAGTCGTCCCAGGCCACTATGGACAAGTCGCCGGGAACGGCCAGGCCCATCTCCTGTGCTACCGCGAGGCCGGCCACGGCCATCACGTCGTTGTCGTAGATGATCGCGGTGGGGCGCTCGGTGTCGATCAGCAGGCGCCGGGTGGCGCGGCTGCCCTCTTCGCCCGTGTAGTCGGAAGGCACGGTGATCGCCGACAGGCCCAGTGACCCACAAATATCGTCGAAAGCACGCGTACGCGTCTGCGTGTGCAGCAATCCGGGGAGGCCGCTGACCCGGGCGATCCGCCGGTGCCCGAGCGCCACCAGGTAGCGCACCGCCTCGGTGATCGCGCCGGCGTCGTCCGACCAGATCTGGGCGATCGTGCCGGTCTCGCCGGGGCCGCCGATCACCACGGCCGGCAGCTGGAGCTGCTGGAGCACCGGGATGCGGATGTCGTTCTCCCGCAGGTCGGTGACGATCACGCCGTCGATCCGGCGCTCGCCCCACCACCGCCGGTACACCTCGACCTCGAGCTCGGGCGTCGCCACGACCTGAAGGGTCAAAGCGTACGACCTTGCCGAGAGCTCGGCCTCGAAACCACTGATCAGGCCCATGAACCACGGCTCGATGCCGAGGATGCGGGCCGGCCGGCACAGGGTGAGGCCGACGGCGCGTGCCGACGCGCCCGACAGCGCACGGGCAGCACTGTTCGGGTTGAACCCGATCTCCTGGGCGATGGCAACGATCCGCTGCCGCGTCGCTTCGGAGACTCCGGGCTGTCCGTTGAGCGCGTACGAGACGGCGCCCTTGGACACGCCCGCCCGCCGCGCGATGTCGGCGATCGTGGGCCGCTTCACTCGGTCTCCCTCTACTTTCCGGCTGAAGCTTACCGGCACGCGTTTCGGTAGAGCGCTCTCACGGCGCAGCACGGCGACATGAACAAGCGTTGGCGGCAGGGCTTGATCGGTTAAGTGTTACGGGACACAGGGCCGTTTGTAAACGCCGATCGTCATAGAAGTCCGTTTCGTCCTACTTAACCGTCACTGACAACGTTGGGAAATCAACGCGGTAACACGCTATTGACAGTCATCGAGGCGAGGCTTAGCGTCTCCACAACTTACCCGGTTCAGTAAATTCTCTCCTCTGTGGAGGCGCAATGAAACGACTTGGCAAGGCGACGGCTGCGGCCGGTATCGCGGCAACCCTGGCCCTGACCGGCTGCAGCGGACAGAGCCTGGAGGGCAACGGCGACAAGGCCGAGGGCACGGTCACGCTCAAGGTCGCGTTCTGGGGCGACATGGGCCTCGACAAGCTCAAAGCCACATACGAGGCGGCCCATCCCAACGTCAAGATCGTGCTGAACTCCGGCGAGTACAACGCCCAGCACGAGGACCTGCAGAAGAAGCTGGTCGCCGGCACCGGCGCCCCGGACATCTCGGCCATCGACGAGGGCTTCATCGTCCAGTTCCGCAGCCAGGCCGACAAGTTCGTCAACTTCATGGACAAGGGCGGCGCCGACTACGAGTCGAAGTACCTGCCGTGGAAGTGGCAGGCGTCCATGTCGACCGACGGCAAGCAGATCGGCCTCGGCACCGACGTCGGCGGCCTGGCCATGTGTTACCGCTCCGACCTGTTCAAGGCGGCCGGCCTGCCCACCGACCGGGACGCGGTCAGCAAGCTCTGGACGAACTGGGACGACTTCATCAACGTCGGCAAGCAGTACACCGCGAAGACCCACAAGAAGTTCATCGACTCCGGCACGAACATGTTCAACCCGGTGCTCTCCCAGCAGCCGGTCGGATTCTTCGACACCAGCGAGAAGCTGCAGATGGAGGGCGGCCCCAAGGTCGCGTTCGACGTCAGCATGAAGGCGCTCGACGCCGGCATCTCGGCGAACCTCGCCAGCTTCCAGCCCAACTGGGACCAGGGCTTCAAGAAGGACCAGTTCGCCGTCCTGGCCTGCCCGGCGTGGATGCTCGGCCACATCCAGGACACGGCCCCCGAGCAGAAGGGCAAGTGGGACATCGCGGCGATTCCCGGCGGCGGCGGCAACTGGGGTGGCTCGTGGTGGACCATCCCGTCGCAGGGTAAGAACGTCGACGCCGCGGCCGACTTCGTGAAGTGGCTGGTCGCGCCGGAGCAGCAGATCGAGGTCTTCAAGACCGTCGGCAACCTGCCCTCGCAGCCCGCGCTCTACAAGGACCCGGCGGTGCTTGACTACAAGAAGGAGTTCATGAGCAACGCCCCGACCGGTCAGATCTTCGCGGCCACCGCGGAGAACCTGAAGCCGCAGTACCTGGGCAAGAAGGCCGGCCCCACCCGCGTCGCGGTGGAGAACGTGATCACCCAGGTGCAGCAGGGCAAGCTCAAGTCGGCCGACGCCTGGGCGGTAGCGGTCAAGGAAGCCGAGAAGGCCGCCAACTCCTGACCCTTGTTCGTAACTGAGGCGGGGCGGCGTTTGCCGCCCCGCCCTTAGCTAGGAGTGGCGCCGTGTCCCTCACCCAGCTCAGGCCGTCGCCGCAGCACGCGGCGCCGCCGGTCCGGCCGAGCAAGTTCAAGATCTGGCTCTACCGGTTCGACACCAAGACCATCCCGTACGTCTTCATCGCGCCGTTCTTCATCCTGTTCGCGATCTTCGGGCTGTTCCCGATCATCTACAACGCGATCGTGTCGCTGCGCACCTGGCGGCTCGACGAACCGGACAAGGACGGCTGGGCCGGCTTCGCCAACTACACGAAGCTGCTCAGCGACTCCGACTTCTGGAACGCGCTGGTCAACACGTTCGGCATCTTCATCCTGTCGACCGTGCCGCAGCTGCTGCTCGCGCTGATCGTCGCCAACCTGCTCAACCGCAAGCTGCGGGCGCAGAGCTGGTGGCGGATCGGCATCCTGCTGCCGTACCTCACGCCGGTGGTCGCCTCGACGCTGGTCTTCTCGGTCTTCTTCGCCCGCGACAACGGCATGGCGAACTGGTTCCTCTCGCTGGTCGGCTTCGGTCAGGAGGCGCCGCTCGACTGGCGGGCCGAGAAGTGGAGCAGCTGGATCGCGATCGCCACGATGGTCAACTGGAAGTGGATCGGCTACAACGCGTTGCTGTACCTCTCCGCCATGCAGGCGATCCCCAAGGACGTGTACGAGGCGGCCGCCGTCGACGGCGCCGGCCCGTGGCGGCAGCTGTGGCGGATCACGGTGCCCATGATCCAGCCGGTCGTGGTGTTCACGGTGATCCTTTCGACCATCGGGGGGCTGCAGCTGTTCAACGAGCCGATGATGTTCGACCAGAACCCGCAGTCGGCGACCGGCGGCTCGGCGCACCAGTTCCAGACCATCGCCCAGCTGATCTACAAGGTCGGCTGGAAGGACCTCAATCTCGGGTACGCGGCCGCGATGTCCTGGGCGCTCTTCCTGATCATCCTGATCGTCGCCGGCATCAACGCCCTGCTCACCAAGCGCATCGGAGGGGACCGGTGACCACCTTCGTGAACCGGGCGCCGCAGGACACCCGCGGCAGCTGGAAGACGTACCTCGGGCTGACCGCGGTCCTGCTGCTCTCCGCCTTCCCCGTGTACTGGATGTTCGTCATCGCGACGAGCACCGACGCGGCCGTCTCGCAGATCCCGCCTTCGGTGATCCCGGGCAGCCAGCTCTTCAAGAACCTCAACGAGGTCTTCACGATGCAGGAGGTCTACTTCACGGCCTCCCTGATCAACAGCGTGATCGTGTCCAGCGTCATCACCGCGGCGACGCTGTTCTTCTGCTCGCTGGCCGGGTTCGCCTTCGCGAAGCTGCGCTTCCCGGCCCGCAACGCGCTGATGTTCGTGGTGATCCTCACGCTGACCGTGCCCAACCAGCTCGGCGTCGTGGCGCTGTACATCCTGATGGGCAAGCTCGGCTGGAACGGCACCCTGCTCGCGGTCATCGCTCCCGGCCTGGTCAGCGCGTTCGGCGTCTTCTACATGAGGCAGTTCATCGCGCACGCCGTACCGGATGAGCTTGTTGAATCCGCTCGCATCGACGGTGCGATGACCATGCGCGTGTACTGGAGCATCGTGCTGCCCGCGATCCGGCCGGCGCTCGCCGTGCTCGGGCTGCTGACCTTCGTGATGGCCTGGAACGACTTCCAGTGGCCGCTGATCACGCTGAACGGCACCGACTTCCCCACGTCCATGGTCGCCCTCAGCGACCTGGCAAGCGGCAACTATGTGATCTACCGCCGTGTGCTGGCGGGTGCCTTCGCGGCTACCGTTCCGTTGATCATTCTGTTGTTGATCGGCGGCCGGCAGATCGTCCGGGGAATCATGGAAGGTGCTGTAAAGAGCTGATGAGTTACCGACCTCTGCACGACGGCTGGACCCTTTCCGGCGGCGATGTGAGCGAGCTGCCGGCGAGCGTGCCCGGGTGCGTGCACACCGATCTGCTCGCGGCCGGCCGCATCGAGGACCCGTACCTGGACGAGAACGAATCGAAGCTTTCCTGGATCGGGCGCACGGAGTGGACGTACTCCAGCTCCTTCACGCACGTCCCCGGGGCTCCGCGGATCGATCTCGTCTGTGCCGGCCTCGACACGGTCGCGTCGATCGAGCTGAACGGCGAGCAGGTCGGTCAGACCGCCAACATGCACCGAAGCTACCGCTTCGACGTGCGGCCGCTCCTCCGCGACGGCGACAACACCCTGAAGATCAAATTCAACAGTCCCTACGCGTACGCCGAAGAGCAGCAACGTCGTCTGGGGCACCGGCCCAACGCGTACGACGAGCCGTTCAACTTCATCCGCAAGCAGGCCTGCAACTTCGGCTGGGACTGGGGACCCATCCTGGTCACGTCGGGCATCTGGCAGCCGATCGGCCTGCACAGCTGGTCGGTCGCCCGGCTCGCCGAGGTCCGGCCGCAGGTGACGGTTTCGAACGGGACGGGCCGGGTCGAAGTGCGGGTGCGGCTCGAGCGGGCGGCTGTCGAGCCGGTGACCATCACCGCCTCGGTAGCCGGCCGCCGCGCCCAGGCCACCGTCGACGGCATCGAGGCGCTGCTGATCCTCACCGTCGACGACCCGGCGCTCTGGTGGCCGCGCGGCTACGGATCGCCGTCGCTGTACTCGCTGGACGTCGCCGTCATGTCCGCTTCCGGCGACACCCTCGACTCCTGGTCGCGCATGATCGGCTTCCGCGACGTGCGGGTCGACCACACCGACGACGCGTTCACCGTGATCGTCAACGACGTGCCCGTCTTCGTGAAGGGCGTCAACTGGATCCCCGACGACGTCTTCGACAACCGCGTCACCCGCGACCGGCTCGAGCAGCGCTTCCGGCAGGCGGCCGACGCCAACGTCAACTACTTGCGCGTCTGGGGCGGCGGCCGTTACGAGTCCGAGGACTTCTACGACCTGGCCGACGAGATGGGCTTCATGGTCGGGCAGGACTTCCTGTTCGCATGCGCCGCGTACCCCGAGGAGGAGCCCTTCGCCTCCGAGATCGAGGCCGAGGCCCGCGAGAACGTGGTGCGCCTCAGCTCGCACCCGAGCCTGGTCATGTGGACCGGCAACAACGAGAACCTGTGGGGCCACGAGGACTGGGACTGGAAACCGGTCCTGGCCGGCCGCACCTGGGGTCTGGCCTACTACCTGGAGCTGCTGCCGCGCATCGTGGCCGAGCTCGACCCGGGCCGCCCGTACTGGCCCGGCAGCCCGTACTCCGGCACCACCTCGCGGCACCCCAACGACCCCTCGTTCGGCACGACCCACATCTGGGACGTGTGGAACACCGACGACTACACCAAGTACGCCGCCTACCGCCCGCGCTTCGTCGCCGAGTTCGGCTTCCAGGCCCCACCCGCGTACGCGACGATTCGCCGCGCCCTCTCCGACAGCCCGCTGGCTCCCGACTCGCCCGGCATGGCGGCCCACCAGAAGGCCGCCGGCGGCGACCAGAAGTTGTCCCGCGGCCTCGACAACCACATGCCTCCCCCGCGCGACTTCGACGACTGGCACTACCTGACCCAGCTCAACCAGGCCCGGGCGGTCGCCTTCGGCATCAGCCACTTCCGCTCGCTGCGCCCGCTGTGCATGGGCAGCATCATGTGGCAGCTCAACGACTGCTGGCCCGTGACCTCCTGGGCCGCGGTCGACGGCGACGGCCGCAAGAAGCCGCTCTGGTACGCGATGCGCGACGCCTACGCCGACCGCCTGCTCACCTTGCAGCCCCGCACCGGCGCCCCGTTGACCCCCGGCGGCCCGGTGTCACCCGTCCCGCAGGGCACGGTCTTCACCTCCGACGGCGCCCCAGCACTCGTGGCGGTCAACGACAGCCGTACGCCATGGTCGGTCGAAACCACGGTGACCCGCCGCAACCTCGCCGGTGAGATCCTGGCCGCGACCGTCCTGGAAGCGACGGTCGCGCCGGGCTCGGCCACCACGATCCCGCTCCCCGCCGACATCACCACCCCCGGCGACCCCACCACCGAGCTGATCGCCGTCGACTCCGGCCTCACGTGGTTCTTCGCCCTGGACAAGGACATCCCTTGGCCATCGCCGTCCTTCACGACCTCGGTAGCCAAGGAAGGGACGTCCACAAAGGTCACCGTTACGGCGGACTCGCTCCTGCGCTCACTCACTCTCTACCCCGACCGCCTCGATCCGGCAGCCGAGACCGACAAGGCGGGCGTGACCCTGCTCCCCGGCGAGTCGGTGACCTTCACCGTCCACTCCGGTCAGTCGCTGGACGCCGTCGCCCTGACCTCGCGGCCGGTCCTGCGCTGCCTCAACGACATCGGATAGATCTCCAGCGCGGCCGCGGCGGCTCGCTGAACGGACTTGGCCCGGTCCGATTCGGCGAGCTGCCGCAGGATCGGCAGGGTGTCGGGGTGATCGCGCCAGCCGATCGCCAGGCATCGCAGGCCAACCGCACGAACGGCATTTCGGTTGCTGCGCACCAGGGCATGCACGATCGGCAGGGTGCCGGGTTCGTCCCGCCAGACATCCGCGACGACGGCCACCGCGACCCGGAGAGGACGTATGTCGCTCTCGCCTGTCGCGGCCCGGCGGAAGAGGTCGGCCACTGTGTCGTCGGCCAGCCAGGTCGGCGCCAACGCCGCCAGCGCGGCCGCCCGGACCCGGCCGCTCGAGTCGTTCTCGGCCACGGTCCGCAGCCACCGGCCGATGTCGGGCACGTCCGGCAGCCCTTCGGCCACGGCGCGCACGGCCGCGGCACGAACGTCCGACACCGGGTCCGTCAGGGCACACCGCCGCAGCAGCTCGAAGACATCGGGGTGCCGCTCCGGCCAGCCGGTCGCGAGCTCGGCCACGGCCACCTGCCGGGTCTTCCGGTGCGCATCGGTGAGGCTCCGGCGCAGCAGGTCGAGGATGTCGGGATCGTCGGGGCAGGCCATGGCCAGCCCGCTCAGCGCTCTGGCTCGAACCTGATCGTTCTCCTCCGTGGCGAGCCGTCCCAGCAGCGTGCGGTTGCCCGGCCGATGGATCAACGCGCGCGCCAGATGCCCGGCCCCGAGCGACCGTACGTGCGCGCGATCGTCCAGGCGTACCCGCTTCTCGAAGGCGTCGAGCGCTCGGGGGTCTCCGGGCCACCGGTTGACGAGGAACTGCATCGCCTGCGGCGCGACCTCTGGGTCGTCGGTCGCGTCCACGAGCGTCGGCACGGTTGACGGGTCATCGGGCCAGTGGTCCACAAGAAGGGTGAACGCGGTCAGCCGAACGCCGGAGTCGGGGTCGGTGGCGGCACGCTTGCGCAGGAGCGACCGGATGCCGGGCGCATCCGACCCGCTACGAGCCAGAGCCGTCAACCCGATGACACGCTCGCTGCCGTCGGACGAGTCGGCCAACGCGTCGATCATCGGCCGGATCTCCGGATGGCCGGGCCACGTGCGGGTCAGATCCCGCTTCGCCGATCGACGGACACCGGGATCGCTGTCGTCGACCGCGCGCTCGCTCACCAGCCGGCGAACCTCGTCATCGTCCGGCCAGCACCGCGCCAGCTGGCTGAGCGCGAGGCCACGAATCTCCCCGTCCGGATCGGTGCGAGCGAGATCGACGAACAAGGGACGAGTGACCGGAGCATCGCGCGCGAAGTTTGCCAGAGCCTGAATCACGGCGAAGCGATAGGGCTTGCTCGCATCGAGTTTCGCCCGGTCCCGGATCAGGCCGACCGTGACCTGGTTATCGGACCTGCTCCTCAGGAGCGACATGGCCGCGGCTCGCCGGACTCGAGGGCTCGGATCCCGGACGGCCTGCTCGTGAACCAGGCGCAGCACGTCGGCATCGTCCGGCCAAGTGGCGACCAGGGTATTGACGGCCGCGACCCGGGCGTGCGCCTGTTGTGCGGTCAGCGCCTGACTCAGGAGCACGCCGCGGAAGTCGGCGTCGTCCGCGAGCACCGTGGCGCCGATACGGGCGGCGACCGGCACGACGGAGTTGCCGTAGTCGCTCTCGCTGATCTCGCCGAGGAAACGCCCCCGGGCCAGATACCAGTCGCGGTAGCGGTGCCGCCCCGGCCAGTTCGCGCCGAGAGCGGTGAGCACCGGCGAAGCGGTCCTCTCCACCACGGAGTCGAGACCCTCCCTCCGATGCTGCGTCTGCCGGACGGCAGCCTCCAGGAGGCGCGCGATGACGCCGGCGATCCTCTCGCTCTGCGCGGTCAGCCGTCCGATTCTGCGGATCTCGCCGAGGCAGCGGATCGCGAGCAAGAGGTGGTGCGGGATCCCGTCCCGGCGGTGGAACCAGTCCGACTCCTGGTCCAGCAGATAGTCGATGATCCGGTCGGCGAAGCTCTCCTTCATGCCGGTCACCAGCAACAGGACTTCGTGCCAGGCCGGATCACGCCAGTGGGCTCCGAACACGCCGAGAAAGTCCTCCTCCGACAGGACGCGGTCGTCGAAGCGGGCCACGATGTCGGCGGCGGCGAGGTACTCGAGGAAGGCCCGATGGACGAAGCCGTACACCTCTCCGCCGAAATGGCTGAGGATGAAGTTCCTCGTCCGCAGCTGGTCGAGGAGGTTCCGCGCGGCCTTCCGGGCCTCGGCGACTGGCAGACCGAGCGTGTCGGACAGATAGGCGCGTACGTGGTCGGTCAGGGCGCGACCGGCGATGTGGTTGCCGGCCGGGCCCGATGTCGCGGACAGCATCGAACGGGCGATGAGCCGGAGCAGCTCCAGCTTCTCCTCCCGTCCCGGCACGGCGTCGGCCGCGACGAGCGACTTGTCCACCTCCCAGTGCTCGACCAGCACCGTCACGGCGTGCTCGTAGGCCGTGCGGCGGTCGCGGGGCAGCTCGGTCCGCCGTGCGATGACGGCAAGGATGGTGAGCAGCAGCGGGTTGCCCGCCAATTCTCGGACCGGACGTGCGGCATGGACGCCGCGGCGGAGGCGGTCGGCCAGGCGCGCCGCCTCGGCGCGATCGTGCGGGCAGGCCATCTCGTACCAGCGTCGCGCGAAGTCCTCCACCTGGCGGTCGTCGAAGTCTTGCAGCATGAGGTGCTGGAACCCGGCGGCGTCGAACGCCGTCCGCCGATAGCCGATCACCCGGGAGGTCACCAGGACGCGGATCTGCGGGTAGCGGGCCGCGAAGCCGGTGATCCGGTCGGTGACCTCCCGTCGTAGCGCCAGGTCGAAGATCTCGTCGAGGCCGTCGAAGACGACCAGAGCCGGCCCGCCGCCTCGGAGGTACTTCTCCAGCAGCGTTCCGGGCAGGCCGAGCCCGTCCTGGTGGTGTCGGCGATCGATCAGGTCGAGGAACGTCTCGGCGGTGTCGGCGGCGTAGGCGCGCAACTCGATGAGGATCGGCAGAGCGCCGTCGACCTCGGCCGCAGCCAGCGCCACATAGCGGGCGAGCGTCGACTTGCCCGCCCCGGGATCGCCCAGCACGACCGTGCGGCGGCCCGCCGGTCCGTCGAGTGCCTTCAGCACCGGACGGGCGGGGCGCTCGCGGTAGGCCGCCCGGGTCCGCCTGAGGCGCTCCTGGTCGAAATCCGCGGGAAGTTCCTCCGGGTCGATCTCATGAGAGTCAAGAAGCTGGCGCAGGAGGCCGCGCGGCAGTTCCAGCGGCGGGGGATCGGCGCGGACGTATTGCGGGACGAAGAGCTCCCGCAGCCGGATCGGCGGTGGCAACTCCTGCTCGGTCAGCGGAAGCAGCGTCTCGGTGTCGACTCGGCCGAAACGTTCGTGAAGCCGGCCGAGATAGGCGGCGCGCGCCTCGGCGAAGCCGCCCTCCGCGGATGCGGCTGGTGAGGTGCCCTCGAACAGCGCTATCCAGCGCAACCGGTCGCGGTCCTCATCCGACAGCCAGTGGCCGTGCCTCGCCGCGTAGCGGAGGCAGGCGTCGACGAAGGCTTCCACGGTCGCCCGCCGCGGATGCCCCTTCGCGGTCGAAGAGATCAGCCCGATCAGGGTCGACTCGGCCACGTGATGGCCCGCGGCGTCGGCGTGCGCCTTGAGCGCGCTCTTCGAGGGCGCGCCGGCGGCTCGATGGAGGCGTCGTAGCTCGTCACGCATCGGGTTGTCCGGTTGTCCGGCGGGTCTGGATCCCGACGATCCAGACGGTGTCCTGTCCCAGATTCGAGCACATCGGAACGGACAGCGGAAGGAGCGCTCCGATGTGGGTGGAGACGGTGGAAGTGCTGACGGCGGTGGTCAGGCTGGGGCTGGCTGTATACGAGGTTCTAGGTCGGCGATCCGGTCGGAACGGGGGACGCGCCGAGCAGGATGTCGTGACCGATGTGCTCGCCCGAGAGAGTGACTCGGCTGGCGACCGGGGCGTGGCCGCTCGCCGCGACCGTGTAAACGCCCGGCGGGAGGTCGCGTAGCTCGTAGCGGCCCTCGTGGTCGGTGGTGGTCGAGCCGGCGACCTCGCCGGTTTGGTCGACCGCCATCACCGAGGCCTCGGGGATCGGCCGGCCGGAGCGGGCGGCGCGGACCACGCCGGTCAGCGTCGTGCCGATCGTGAGGACCAGGTCGGCCTGCCGGGAACGGCCGGGCGAGATGATGCGGGTCGCGGGCCGGGCGTGCTCGGCGGTGGCGGTCAGCATGTAGTCGGCCTGGTCGAGGCCGGACAGCCGGTAGCGCCCGTCGGCGGTGGTGGTCGCGGTGGCCACGACTGTGCCGGCGAGGTCGGTGAGGGTGACGGCAGCGTTCGGGACCGGGCGGGACTGGCGGTCGGTGATGCGCCCTTCGATGCGGCCGGCGCCGGCCAAGGAGAGCACCCTGCGGATCTCACCGACGCCGGCGTTGACCAGGACGGCGGCGGGCTGGTGGTCGTCGGCGGCGCAGATCAGCATGAAGGCGCCTCCGGTCGGCAGCGACAGCCGGAACTCGCCGTCGCGGGCCGTCGTGGCGTGGGCGATCTGGCCACCGGCGAACTCGGCGACCGTGACGGTGGCGCCGCTCAGCGGGTTGCCGTCGGGCCCGTCGACGCGCCCGCTGATCACCGGCCCGGCGGTCGTCGCGATCGCCGGGCCGGCGGTCGCCGCGGTCGTCGGCCCGGTCGCCGTCCCGGCTGGCGTTGCGGGTGCCGGCCCGGCGGGTGTGGGGCTGGGCTTGTGGTCTGCTGGCACGTTGCTCGCTCCTGCTGCGAAGGCGGCGGGCTCCGCCGCGGGAAGTCTGGGCTCGGCGTGGGTGTGCTCGAATCCGCCTGTGGACGACGGCGAAGAAATGTCGTACCCGGGTGCTTCACTTGCCCCACCCAAACGGGCGGGGGTGGCCGTGGCGTCGGCCGATCCAGGCGCGTTGGCCGAGCTGGCGGCAGCCGAGCCAGGCGTGCCGCCCGAGCCAGGCGTGCCGCCCGAGCCAGGCGTGCCGCCCGAGCCAGGCGTGCCGCCCGAGCCAGGCGCGGCGGCGGGTGGTTCCGGGGCGGCGGCGGGCGGTTCCGGGGCCGCCGACTCGCGGGCCGCCATGCCTGACTGGGCGCGCAGCGGGACCTGCGGCAAAAACAGGAACAGCACGAACGCGACGACCAGGACGGCGGCGGCGATCAGGAAGATGTGGTCCATCGCCGTCGAGAAGCCTGCCTGGAACGGGCGTGCCACGGCCGGCGATACGTGGCTGAGGAAAGACGTGTCGTCCAATGAGGATGGTCTGACGGTCGGCACGGAAGAGGCGCGGTAGGCGTCGGCTATTCGGTCGCCGACGGTGGCGAACAGGATGGACAGGAAGATCGCGGTGCCGGCCGTCGCGCCCATCTGGCGGAAGAACGTCGCGGACGCGGTGGCGACGCCGATTTCCGAAGGGGCCATGGCGTTCTGCACGGCCAGCGTGATCGGCTGGAGCACAAAACCAAGACCAAGACCAAAAACGGCCATAAATAATCCCGTACGCCAGAAGGGGGTGTCGACGCCGAGGAAGGACAGCATCGCCAGGCCCACGACCATCAGGGACGCCCCGGCGATGGGGTACGGCTTGTACTGGCCGGTTCGGCTGATGAGCTGGCCGGAGACGAGCGAGCCGAGCATGATGCCGGCGGTCAGGGGCAGGAGCTGCAAGCCCGACTCGGTGGGGGTCGCGCCGCGGACGATCTGGAGGTAGAGGGGAAGTAGCGCGAGGCCGCCGAACATGCCCATGCCGATGACGAAGCCGCCGGCCGAGGTCAGGGCGAAGGTCGGGTTGCGGAAGAACCGCAGCGGGATCAGCGCCTCCTCGCCCATCACGGCCTCGGTGAGCAGGAACATGACCAGGCCGAAAGCGCCGACGGCGTAGCAGATCAGCGAACCGGCGGACGCCCAGCCCCAGCTGCGGCCCTGCTCGGCGACGGTGAGCAGGGGCACCAGGCAGACGCAGATGGTGACCGCGCCCCACCAGTCGATGCGGTGGTCGCGGCGGTGGTGCGGCAGGCGCAGGACCCTGGCCACCACGAGCAGGGCGACCGCGCCGATCGGCACGTTCACCAGGAAGACCCAGCGCCAGCCGGCGATGCCGAGGATCTCGTCGGTGCCGGCGAAGAAGCCGCCGATCACCGGGCCGAGCACGCTGGACATGCCGAAGACGGCCAGGAAGTAGCCCTGGTAGCGCGGTCGGTCGCGGGCCGGCACGACGTCCGCGATGATGGCCAGGGCCAGCGAGAACAGGCCGCCCGCGCCCAGGCCCTGCACGGCCCGGCAGCCCGCCAGCAGGTACATCGAGGTGGCGAACGAGCAGGCTGCCGAGCCGAGCACGAAGATGGTGATGGCGGCCAGGAAGAACCGCTTACGGCCGTAGATGTCGGAGAGCTTGCCGTACAGCGGGGTCGAGATGGTCGCGGTGATCAGGTACGCGGTGGTGACCCACGCCTGCATCGACAGGCCGTGCAGGTCGTCGCCGATAGTGCGGATCGCCGACGCCACGATCGTCTGGTCGAGCGCCGCGAGGAACATGCCGAGCATCAGGCCGGCGAGCACCTCGAGGATCTGGCGGTGACTGAGCTGCGATGACTCGGTTGATCCCACCTATTCGCAACGATGCATCGTGCCGCCAGGTTGCCGGGTGGCCTTTCTAGGCCGGGTACGCGCCGGCGTCGAGGTCCTCGATGAGGCCGGGGTGGGTAGGTTCCCAGCCGAGGGTCTGCCGGGTGATCTCGCTGGTGATCGGGAGATCCATCGCGAAGAAGCCGGACAGCCACTCGAACTGCTCGGCGGGGACGGGCTTCACCGGGAGGTCGGTCGCGCGGCCGATGGCCTCGGCGATCTCCCGGGTGGTGACGCCCTCCTCGGCGATCGCGTGCCAGATCGAGCCGGGGGTCGCCTGCTCGACGACGAGCCGGAGCAGGGCGGCGGCGTCGAGCACGTGGACGGCCGGCCAGCGGTTGCTGCCGTCGCCCGGGTAGCCGCTCACGCCGGCGCGCCGGGCGATGCCGACCAGCGCGGACATGAAGCCGTAGTCGCCGTGGCCGTGCACGGTGGGGGCGAACCGGACCACCGCCGACCGCACGCCGCGGTCGGCGAGGGCCAGCGTGGCGGCCGCGTTGGCGACCCGGGGGTGGATGCCGGCGTCGGGGCGGTCGTTCTCGGTGGCGGCGCGTCCGTCGACGACGCCGATCACGCCCGAGGCGATCAGGAACGGCTTGCCGGTGCCCTCGAGGGCGTCGCCGACGGTGTCGATGACGGCCCGGTCGGTCTCGGCCGCCGCCGCCATGCCCGCGGGGGAGAAATCGCCGTGCTTGTAGCCCAGGTGGATGACGCCGTCGGAGTCGGCCGCGGCGGCGCGCAGGCCGTCGAGGTCGTCCAGGTCGCCGCGGCGGACCTCGGCGCCGAGCGCGGCCACCTTGGCGGCGGACGCGTCGGAGCGGGCCAGGCCGACGACCTGGTGGCCGGCCTTGAGCAGCTCGGCGACGGTGGGTGAGCCGATCCAGCCGGATGCGCCGGTGACGAAGACGCGCATGTCGAACCTCCAGTGATGTCACTTGCTGACATCACCCACGCTAGCACGATGATGTCATGGTGTGACATGACTAGAATCATGGTGGTGGGAAGGTGGGAGGGTGACGCGGCGGGCCGCCTGCGGGAGGCCGCGATGAGGCTGTACGGCGAGCGTGGCTACGAGCAGACGACGGTGGCCGACATCGCGGCGGAGGCGGGGCTGACCGCGCGCACGTTCTTCCGGCACTACGCGGACAAGCGCGAGGTGCTCTTCGCGGGGTCGGAGATGCTGCTGGCGCACATGGTGGAGGCGCTGGACGCGGCGCCGGCGAGCGAGGGGCCGATGCGCGCGGTGGCGGCGGCGCTGGACGCGGCGGCGGTCGTGCTGAGCCGCGATCCGGCGTTCTCGCGGCGGCGTCAGGCGCTCATCGAGGCGAACGCGGAGCTGCGCGAACGCGAGCTCATCAAGATGGCGACGATCGCCACGGCGCTGAGTGAGGGCCTCCGCCGGCGCGGGGTTCCGGCGGAGGACGCCAGCCTGGGCGCGGAGGCGGGGATCGCGGTGTTCAAGGTCGCCTGGGAGCAGTGGATCACCAGCCCGGAGGGCCTCGACCTGGGGGGCGTCATGACCGCGACGCTGGAACGTCTGACGATGATGACCGACTCGGCCGGAAGCGGCCGACGGTCTGGGCCACGCACCTAGCTGGTGCGTGGCCCAGGGAACCCTTCGCTAAGACGTACGATATGGGGTTATTCGGGAACGCGGCGGTAGGCGCCGTCGCTAGCGCTCGTGGCCATGGACGCGTAGGCCCGCAGGGCCGCTGAAATCGGGCGGGTGCGGTCGGTGGGCGTGTAGGGCTTCGGGCGGCGCTCCTGCTCGTGGCGTCGCTGGGCCAGGGTCTCGTCGTCGACGTTGAGGGTGATGCTGCGGCCGGGGATGTCGATGGTGATCTCGTCGCCGGTCTCGACCAGGGCGATGAGGCCGCCGGACGCCGCCTCGGGGGAGACGTGGCCGATCGAGAGGCCGCTCGTGCCGCCGGAGAAGCGGCCGTCGGTGATCAGCGCGCACGCCTTGCCGAGGCCGCGGCCCTTCAGGAAGCTCGTGGGGTAGAGCATCTCCTGCATGCCGGGGCCGCCGCGCGGGCCCTCGTAGCGGATCACCACGACGTCGCCCTCGACCACCTGCTTGCCGAGGATGCCCTCGACGGCGGCGTCCTGCGACTCGAAGACGCGAGCGGGGCCGGTGAACTTCCACAGGCTCTCGTCGACGCCGGCGGTCTTGACCACGCAGCCGTCGGGGGCGAGGTTGCCGAAGAGGATCGCGAGGCCGCCGTCGACCGTGTACGCGTGGTCGACCGACCGGATGCAGCCGTTCTCGCCGTCGGTGTCGAGGGTCGCCCAGCGATTTTCGGTGCTGAACGGCTGGGTGGTGCGGACGCCGCCGGGGGCCGCGTGGAAGAGCTCGAGCGCCTCTGCCGAGGGTTGGCCGCCCCGGATGTCCCATTTGTCGAGCCAGCCGGACAGGTCGGGCGAGTGGACCGCGCGCACGTCGTCGCGCAACGCGCCGCCGCGGTGGAGCTCGCCGAGGAGGGCGGGGATGCCGCCGGCGCGGTGCACGTCCTCCATGTGGTACTTCACGCTGTTCGGTGCGACCTTGGACAAACACGGCACCCGGCGGGAGATCGCGTCGATGTCGGCCACGCTGAAGTCGAGCTCGGCCTCGCGGGCCGCGGCCAGCAGGTGCAGCACCGTGTTGGTCGAGCCGCCCATGGCCACGTCGAGGGCCACCGCGTTCTCGAAAGCGGAGCGGCTGGCGATGCTGCGCGGCAGGACCGACTCGTCGTTCTTCTCGTAGTAGTCCTTGGCGATCTCGACGATCAGCTTTCCGGCCTGCTCGAACAGGGCGCGGCGGGAGGCGTGCGTCGCCAGCGTCGAGCCGTTGCCGGGCAGGGCCAGGCCGATCGCCTCGGTCAGGCAGTTCATCGAGTTGGCGGTGAACATGCCGGAGCAGGAACCGCAGGTCGGGCAGGCCGAGCGCTCGATGGCGCCGAGCTGCTCGTCGGTGACCGCCTCGTTGGCGCTCGCGCTCATCGCGTCGATCAGGTCGAGTTTCTCGTGCACGATGCCCTCGATGGCGACCGTCTTGCCGGCCTCCATCGGGCCGCCGGAGACGAAGACCGTCGGGATGTTGAGCCGCAGGGCGGCGATCAGCATGCCGGGGGTGATCTTGTCGCAGTTCGAGATGCAGACCAGGGCGTCGGCGCAGTGCGCGTTCACCATGTACTCCACCGCGTCGGCGATCAACTCGCGGCTGGGCAGCGAATAGAGCATGCCGCCGTGGCCCATCGCGATGCCGTCGTCCACGGCGATGGTGTTGAACTCGCGCCCGACGCCCCCGGCCTCGGCGATCGCGTCGGCGACGATCCCGCCGAGGTCCTTGAGGTGTACGTGACCTGGGACGAACTGGGTGTAGCTGTTGGCAATCGCCACGATGGGCTTGCCGAAGTCGTCGTCGGTCATCCCGGTGGCGCGCCAGAGGGCACGCGCGCCGGCCATGGTCCGCCCGTGGGTCGAGGTCCGGGAACGCAGGTCAGGCATCCCCTCATAGTGCCACCGTGGTCCGACGAAAATGCCAGTGGCGTCCACGACTCGGGATTTTGAGGGGTGCCCAAACACATCGAGATCCGGCACAGTGTTTCCGTGCAATCACCGTCCGGCGTGGAGCTTGCCGGGGTCGTGGGCCTTCTGGTCACCGTCCCGGCGGTGGCCGTGCTGGGCAATTCGGGCCGCAAGCACACCGGCGCGGCCCGCCGGGCCCACCTCATGCTCGCCCTCGGTGGCGCGGTCGTCACCGCGGCGGCGCTGGCCGGTGCCCTGAGCGCCCTGATCAGCGACGCGTCGCCGCCGCGGATCGGCCTCGGCTCGGCCGTGGGCATCGGCACCGGGCTCGGCACGCTCGCCCTGCTGGTCGGCACCGCCATGCTGCCGGGCGCGGCCGAGAGCCCGGGCGCGGCCGTACGCCATCTGCTCGACGGCCTGGTGATGGCGGCCGCCGTCTGGTTCGTCGGCTGGGTGCTGCTGACCGAGCCGACCAGCCTCCTCGGCGATTCCGCCCCGATGGCGTGCGCGTCGCTGCTGATCCCGACGGCGCTGTTGTGCATCTCGCTGGGGCTGACCATCGTGCTCGCCCTGCACGCCCATCGGCCGCGGCTGACCACAGTCCGGGTGGCCGCCGGGGTGACGGTCGTGGCCACCGCCGCGATCGCCATCGGCGGCGGCATCTGCCAGGGCCACGACAGCTGGGTGCTGAGCGGCTCGCTGCTGCTGCCGGTCGGGCTGTTCCTGATCGCCCACGCGGTGAGGGCCGCCGACCAGCCGGTCGAGGTGATCGGCGATCTGAGCGAGCGCGGCACGGCGTACGCGGTGGTCCCGATGGTGGCGATGGTCCTCGCGCTGGGCATGCACCTGTCCCGCGGCGGCGTCTTCGGCTTCTACGCGTTCCTCGGCGCCAGCGTCGAGGGCTTCGCGCTGGTCGGCCGGCAATATCTGGCGCTCGGCGACGTCCGGCGGTTCACCCTCAAGCTGCGGCAGAGCGAGGCGCACTTCCGCGAGCTCGCGCACACCGACCCGCTCACCCGGCTGGCCAACCGGCGCGGCCTGCAGCGGGCGCTGCGCGACTGCAAGTGCCCCGACGAGCCGCTCGTGCTGGTCGGCATCGACCTCGACGGCTTCAAGACGGTCAACGACATGCGCGGCCACGACGTCGGCGACGCGGTGCTGGCCGAGGTCGGCGAGCGGCTGCGGCGCAACCTGCTCGACGGGGACGTGGCGGCGCGGCTGGGCGGCGACGAGTTCGCGGTGCTCATGCACGGCACGGCCGACGAGGCGATGCTCACCGCGCACCGGCTGCTGGCGGTGCTGGGCGAGCCGTACGAGGTCGACGGCGGCTCGGTGTTCCTCTCCGCCAGCCTCGGCGTGGCCGACACCGGCGAGCTCATCCGCGACGCCGACCTGGCGTTGCGCTACGCCAAGCAGCGCGGCAAGAACCGGGTCGAGCGCTATCAGGCCCGTTACGACGAGCTGCTGCGCCGCCGCGGCACGCTGGAGAGCGAACTGCGCCACGCGATCGACCGCGAGCAGTTCCGGCTGGTCTTCCAGCCGGTGGTGGCGCTGCCCTCGATGCGGCTGGTCGGCGCCGAGGCGCTGCTGCGCTGGCACCACCCGACGCTCGGCGCGGTCCGGCCGGACGAGTTCATCCCGGTCGCCGAGGAGTCCGGCCTGATCACCCGGATCGGGTCGTGGGTGCTCGCCCAGGCCTGCAAGCAGCTCGCCGACTGGCTGGCCAAGGGGCACGACGTCTGGGTCTCGGTCAACCTGTCGCCCAAGGAGCTGCACGCCGCCGACTACGCCGGCCAGGTGGCTGACGTGCTGGCCGAGCACGGGGTGCCGGCCCAGCGGCTGGTGCTCGAGGTGACCGAGCACGCGGTGGCCACCGACATGGAGGAGCTGGTCAGCCGGCTCGCGGAGCTGAGGGCCACCGGCGTACGGATCGCGCTCGACGACTTCGGCGCCGGGTATTCGTCGCTGGGGCAGCTGCGGACGATGCCGGTCGACATCCTCAAGATCGACCACGCGCTGGTGGCGGAGCCGGAATCGCGTACGGGCACGGCCGCCCCGCTCGTCGACGTCGTTGTGCGCCTGGGACACCGGCTGGGTCTGGAGGTGCTCGCCGAGGGCATCGGCACCCCGGGGCAGCGGGCCGTGGTCGAGGAGGCCGGCTGCCGGCTCGGCCAGGGGTCGCTGTTCGGCTGGGGCGTGCCGGCCGAGCACCTCGAGGCGCAACTCGACAGCCTCCGGACGGGCTCACCGCGCCCGATGCCGGTGCCGCGCAACGACCCGCCGGTGAGTGGCGCGCCGCGCAGCCAGGTGGTGACGCTCGGGCCCGGAATGAAGCAGCTCAGGGCCGTTCTGCCGACCGATCCCGCGTTCGGGGCACTCGTGGGTGATCAAAATGTGGGATCAGTTGACTCGCCGAGTGAGATGGGGCAACCTTAGGCGCATGTGCTTCGCGTCCCGAGTACTTATGTGAGCGCACTCCTCGACTATCGGAGAGTGCGCTAGGTCCCGTGCTTCAGGCACGAGGGCCTTTTTTGTTGCTCAAGTACCGGAACGACCATCCCGAGAAGGTTCGATAAGCCATGACGAGACCCACTCCCGAGACTCTCGCTAACCGAGCCAACCCGGCCACCGTCGCGGCGGCCACCGCTACGCCGGCCGTAGCCTCCCCGGTGCCCACCTCCGGGGCCGGCGCTCTCGTTCGGTCGCTCGAGGCGCTCGGGGTCGAGGTCGCGTTCGGCATTCCCGGCGGGGCGATCCTGCCGGCGTACGACCCGCTGTACGACTCGAAGGTGCGGCACATCCTGGTGCGTCACGAGCAGGGCGCGGGCCACGCGGCGACGGGCTACGCGCAGGCCACCGGCAAGGTCGGCGTCTGCATCGCGACCAGCGGCCCGGGGGCGACCAACCTGGTCACGCCGATCGCGGACGCGTACATGGACTCGGTGCCGATCGTCGCGATCACCGGCCAGGTGGCCCGGCCCGCGATCGGCACGGACGCCTTCCAGGAGGCGGACATCCAGGGCATCACGCTGCCGATCACCAAGCACAACTTCCTGGTGCAGAACGCCGAGGAACTGCCGCGGATCCTGGCCGAGGCGTTCCACCTCGCGCTCACCGGCCGGCCCGGCCCGGTCCTGGTCGACGTCCCCAAGGACGTGCTGCAGGCGCAGACCACGTTCTCCTGGCCGCCGACGCTCGACCTGCCCGGCTACCGGCCCACCCTGCACCCGCACGGCAAGCAGATCCGCGAGGCGGCCCGGCTGATCGCCCAGGCCCGGCGCCCGGTTCTGTACGTCGGCGGCGGCGTGCTCAAGGCCGGCGCCACCGACGGGCTGCGCAAGCTGGCCGAGCTCACCGGCATCCCGGTCATCACCACGCTGATGGCGCTCGGCTCGTTCCCCGACTCGCACCCGCAGCACCTGGGCATGCCCGGCATGCACGGCACGGTTCCGGCGGTCTACGCGCTCCAGAAGTCCGACCTGCTGATCACCCTGGGCGCCCGCTTCGACGACCGGGTCACCGGCAAGCTGGACTCGTTCGCCCCGGACGCCAAGGTCGTGCACGCCGACATCGACCCGGCCGAGATCGGCAAGAACCGGCACGCCGACGTCCCGATCGTGGGCGACGCGCGGCACGTCATCGACGAGCTGATCGCGGCGGTCTCGGCCACGGCCGGCGGCGCCGCCCAGTACGAGTCGTGGTGGGCCACGCTGAACGAGCTGCGCGAGCGCTACCCGCTGGGCTACGAGGAGCCGGAGGACGGCTCGCTCGCCCCGCAGTACGTGATCGAGCGGATCGGCGAGCTGGTCGGCCCGGACGCGATCTACGTGGCCGGCGTCGGGCAGCACCAGATGTGGGCGTCGCAGTTCATCAAGTACGAGAAGCCCGGCACCTGGCTGAACTCGGGCGGCGCCGGCACGATGGGCTACGCCGTGCCGGCCGCGATGGGCGCCAAGGTGGGCCAGCCCGACACGGCGGTCTGGGCGATCGACGGCGACGGCTGCTTCCAGATGACCAACCAGGAGCTCGCGACCTGCGCGCTCGAGGGCATCCCGGTCAAGATCGCGATCATCAACAACGGCAACCTCGGCATGGTCCGGCAGTGGCAGACGCTGTTCTACGACGGCCGCTACTCCAACACCGAGCTGGGCACCCACAAGCACCGCATCCCCGACTTCGTGAAGCTGGCCGAGGCGCTGGGGTGCGTGGGCCTGCGCTGCGAATCCAAGGCCGATGTCGACAAGATCATCAAGCAGGCCATGGAGATCAACGATGCGCCGGTGGTCATCGACTTCACGGTCGGCAAGGACGCCATGGTGTGGCCCATGGTCGCGGCCGGCACCAGCAACGACGAGATCATGTTCGCCCGGGACGTGCGCCCCAACTTCGACGAGGACGACCTGTAATGAACAAGCACACGCTGTCCGTGCTGGTCGAGAACAAGCCCGGCGTGCTCGCCCGGGTGAGTGGGCTCTTCTCCCGGCGCAGCTTCAACATCGACTCCCTGGCGGTGGGCGAGACGGAGAACCCGGACGTCAGCCGCATCACGATCGTGGTCAACGCCGACTCCTCACCCCTGGAGCAGGTGACCAAGCAGCTCAACAAGCTGGTGAACGTCCTGAAGATCGTGGAGCTGGACCCGCAGCAGTCGGTCCAGCGGGAGCTTCTGCTGGTCAAGGTGCGTGCCGATCGCGCGCAGCGAAGCCAGGTCCTCGAGACGGTCGAGCTGTTCCGGGCGAAGGTGATCGACGTCGCTCCGGACACCCTCACCATCGAGGCGACGGGTAACCCCGACAAACTGGACGCGTTGCTGCGCGACCTCGAGCCGTACGGCATCAAAGAGATGGTGCAGTCGGGCCTGGTGGCCATCGGCCGCGGGTCCCGCTCCATCACGACCGGCCCGGCGCTCCGCGCCGCCTAACAGAAGCCCGTCCAACCACCCCGCCGCCACCCTTAACCGGACTAAAGGCATTTCGAGAGGTAAGTAATGACCGCGGAAGTTTTCTACGACGACGACGCCGACCTGTCGATCATCCAGGGCAAGAAGGTCGCCGTGATCGGCTACGGCAGCCAGGGCCACGCGCACTCGCTGTCGCTGCGTGACTCGGGCGTCGAGGTGGTCGTCGGTCTGCAGGAGGGCTCGAAGAGCCGGGCCAAGGCGGAGGAGCAGGGCCTCGAGGTCAAGACCCCGGCCGAGGCGTCCGCCTGGGCCGACGTGATCATGGTGCTCGCGCCGGACACCGCGCAGCGCAAGATCTACGCCGAGTCGATCGCCCCGAACCTGAGCGCCGGCAAGGCCCTCTTCTTCGGCCACGGCCTCAACATCCGGTTCGAGCTCATCAAGCCCCCGGCCGACGTGACCGTCGCCATGGTGGCGCCCAAGGGCCCCGGGCACCTCGTCCGCCGCCAGTACGTGGACGGCAAGGGCGTGCCGTGCCTGGTGGCCGTCGAGCAGGACCCGACCGGCGAGGGCCTCGCGCTCGCGCTCTCCTACGCGAAGGCGATCGGCGGCGCGCGCGCCGGCGTCATCAAGACCACCTTCAAGGAGGAGACCGAGACCGACCTGTTCGGCGAGCAGGCCGTGCTCTGCGGCGGCACCGCGGCGCTGGTGCAGACCGGCTTCGAGGTGCTCACCGAGGCGGGCTACGCTCCCGAGATCGCGTACTTCGAGTGCCTGCACGAGCTCAAGCTGATCGTCGACCTGATGTACGAGGGCGGCATCTCCCGGATGCGGTACAGCGTCTCGGACACCGCCGAGTTCGGCGACTACGTCAGCGGTCCGCGGGTGATCAACGCGGAGACCAAGGCGGAGATGAAGCGGATCCTCGCCGACATCCAGTCCGGGGAGTTCACCCGCCAGCTGATCGAGGACGACGACAACGGCCGCCCGCTGCTGACCAAGTACCGCGAGCAGGGCGCCAACCACCCCATCGAGGTCACCGGCCGCAAGCTGCGCGGCATGATGAGCTGGGTCGACCGCCCGATCACCGAAACGGCCTGATCTCGGCTAGGGGCTGCGCCACGCGATCGCCCCGCCAATGAGGAGGCAGTCGATTTTCCGTCGCCGCGGGGTTTGCGGCGCCGGGGAATTGCCTGCCTCCTCATTGGCCCGAAGGGGCGATCGCCCGCGGCGCCGGAGGCGACGCCAGCCGGCTCTGTCGCATTTTTGAAACGTCCACGTTACGTGCTTCTAACCTGGATGGCGCCGAAATAGAATTGTGCGTCGTTCGGGCACTTGAAGATGGTCTTCGGCGGGTATCTTCGCCGCATGCGACTGGCTGATTCTTTTCGGAGCGAGCGCTTCGGCGCGGTCCGGATTCATGAGCTGCAGCGGGTCATCGAGCTGGACTCGGGCACGTCGGGCGGGGCCGGTAGTCGTATTGTGGCCCCCGACGAGTTACGCGCTGTCGAATCGCAAATGGTAATCGTCGTGCCGTGCATGAATGAGGCACGCGGCGTCATCGAGGGAGTGCTCTCCGGCATTCCGCACGACTGCCTCATTGTGCTGGTGTCCAACAGTGACCGGGCGCCGGTCGACCGGTATGAGATCGAGGCGCAGACCGTCGAGCAGTTCTGCCGGCTGGCCGGTCGATCCGCGATCACCGTCCACCAGCGCGACGCGGGGGTGGCCGGCGCGTTCAAGGCGGCCGGGATGCCCGATCTGATCGACGACGGGGGACTCGTCCGGGCCGGCAAGGGCGAGGCCATGCTGATCGGGATGGCGCTGGCCGCGATGACCGGCCGCCGTTACCTGGGTTACGTGGACGCCGACAACTACGTGCCCGGCTCGGTCCACGAGTACTGCAAGGTCTACGCGGCCGGGCTGCACCTGGCCGACTCGCCGTACTCGATGGTGCGGATCTCCTGGCACTCGAAGCCCAAGCTGCGCGACAACCGGCTGTTCTTCAGCCGCAAGGGCCGCAGCTCACAGATCACCAACGAGTGGCTCAACCGCTTCCTGGCCGAGTACTCGGGCTTCGGCACCGAGGTGATCGCCACCGGCAACGCCGGCGAGCACGCCATGACCCTCGACCTCGGGCTCAAGCTGCGCCTGGCCGGGGGCTTCGCGGTCGAGCCGTACGAGTACCTCGACCTGTTCGAGCAGTTCGGCGGGGTGCTGGAGAGCACCAACGCGGACGTCATGGCCAGCTCGGTTCCGGTCATGCAGATCGAGACCCGCAACCCGCACTTCCACGACAACAAGGGCGAGGAACACGTGCAGGGGATGCGGATGCAGGCCCTCAACGTCCTCTACCACTCGCCGGTGACGCTGCCGGCGGTGCGCCAGGCGATCGTGGACTTCATGGTCGAGCAGGGCGCGCTCGGCATCGGCCAGGAGCCGCCGAAGGAGCGGGTGTATCCGCCGGTCGGCACGCTCGACCTCGACCTCCTCTATGACGCGCTGGACGCCGAGGCGCTCAGCTTCCGCCAGCCGGACGGGCGGGCCGCGTCGGGTCTGTCGGCGGCGCCGCCGATCGACCGGGCCGCGATCCCGCGCCGGATCGCATAAGTGTGACGCCGGTCACATAGGTATGACATGACGGCGGGGGTCGGCGGCACGATACGTGTGCCGCGACCCGGATGGAGGCGCATTGACTCCCGTCGTTCTTATCGCCGAGGAACTCGCCCCATCCGCCATCGATGTCCTCGCGTACGACTTCGACGTGCGCCACGTCGACGGCACCGATCGCAAGGCCCTGCTGGAGGCCGTCGCCGAGGCCGACGCGCTGATCGTGCGCAGCGCCACCCGGGTCGACGCCGAGGTGATCGCGGCCGGCGGCGTGCTCAAGGTGATCGCCCGGGCCGGCGTGGGTCTCGACAATGTCGAGGTGCCGGCCGCGACCGCCCGCGGCGTCATGGTGGTCAACGCGCCGACCAGCAACATCGTGTCGGCCGCCGAGCAGGCGATCGCGCTGCTGCTCTCGGTCGCCCGGCACACCTCCAGCGCCAGCGCCACGCTCAAGCGCGGCGAGTGGAAGAGGTCGCGGTACACGGGCGTCGAGGTGCAGGGCAAGACCGTGGGCGTGGTCGGGCTCGGGCGGATCGGGGTGCTGTTCGCGCAGCGGATGGCGTCCTTCGGAACCCGGCTGATCGCCTACGACCCCTACATCCAGCCGGCCCGGGCCGCGCAATTGGGCGTACGGCTGGTGGGGCTCGAGGAATTGCTGCGGGAGAGCGATTTCATCTCCGTGCACCTGCCGCGGACCCCCGAGACGTTCGGCCTGATCGGCGAGAAGGAGCTCGCCATGGTCAAGCCGGGGGTGCGGATCGTGAACGCGGCCCGCGGCGGGCTGATCGACGAGCCGGCGCTGATCGCCGCGCTGCGCGAGGGCCGGGTGGCGGGGGCCGGTCTCGACGTCTTCGTGACCGAGCCGACCACCGATTCGCCGCTGTTCGGCTTCGACAACGTCGTGGTCACCCCGCACCTGGGCGCCTCGACCGTCGAGGCGCAGGACAAGGCCGGGCTCTCGGTGGCGCGCAGCGTGAAGCTGGCGCTGCAGGGCGAGTTCGTGCCCGACGCGGTGAACGTGCAGGCCGGCGGGGTGGTGGACGAGGACGTACGCCCGCTGCTGGCGCTGGCCGAGAAGCTGGGCCGGGTCTTCACCGCGGTGGCCGGCGGGGTGGCCGCGAGCGTGACCGTCGAGGTCCGCGGCGAGATCGTCTCGCACGACGTGGGGGTGCTGCGGCTGGCCGCCACCAAGGGCCTGTTCGCCTCGGTGGTCGACGAGCGCGTCACCTACGTCAACGCGCCGCAGCTCGCCGCGGATCGCGGCGTCGAGGTGGAACTGCTGGCCAGCGACGAGCCGGCGGAACATCAAAACCTGGTTACCGTACGCGGTGCCCTGCCCGACGGCCGCACGGTGAGCGTCGCCGGCACCCTGACCCTGACCAGCACGCGTGAGATCAGCAAGCTCACCGGCGTCGACGACTTCGACCTCGACCTCACCGCCGACGGGGTGCTGCTGTTCTTCCGCTACAGCGACCGGCCCGGCGTGATCGGGGCGATCGGCACGATCCTCGGCGAGGCCGGGGTCAACATCGCCGCCATGCAGGTGGCGCGCCGCGAGGCCGGGGGCGAGGCGCTGATGACGCTGACCCTGGACTGCTCGGTCGACGCCGACCTGCTCTCCGACGTGGCGGCCGCGATCGGCTCGGCCCGGGGCAGCCTGGTCGACCTGCGCGCGTACTAACGAACGCGGGCCGGCGGCGGATAGACGGTGCCGTCCTGCAGGTCGAGCAGGTCGAGGTTGAGCTCGGCGGCCAGCCGCTCGATCGTCTCGAGCACCTGGTCCGGGCAGTTCTCGTCGAGCCGCATCTCGATGTGGTCGGCCGCGGCGTGCAGCGGCGCCTGCGCCCACGGCGAGCCGGCCGCCGAGGCGCGCGGGCCACGGTCGGGATAATCGCTGGTCAGGGCGTCGTAGAAGGCGACGACGCGGGGGTCGGCCGGGCGTTGCGGGTGCTCTCCGCGCGCGCACCGCGCGTTGGCGGCCCGCACCGCTTCCGGCGGGTCCGTCCGGTCCATCGCCCACACCACTAGGTCGAAACTCACCGGCGCATGGTGCCATCACCGAGCGCGACTCGCCGGAACTATGCCGCCGACACGCGGGGGATGCGTCTTGCGCGTCTTTAGTCCGCATCGCTAGCGTTGTCCCTGCCACACGGTGCCTGTCGGGCTCGTCTTCGGGTGACGCTGCCCGCCCACGTGCGCCATGTGTATCGGCGGGACCGAGCCACGCGTACTCGTCGCAACAGCCCTCGCACCGAATTGCCGCGGTGCGGGGGCTGTTCCTTACGCGGGCGACCATTTGCTGGGACCGGCTTACCGAAGATCGGGACGCGGAGCTAGCCTGGTCGGGTCTTCGAGTCATAGGGAGCAGTGACGTGAGCGTGGCGCGGATCGCGGTGGTGGCCGGCGACGGCATCGGGACCGAGGTGACCGCGCAGGCGCGGAAGGTCATCGAGACCGTGCTCCCCGGCACCGAGTTCCAGGACTACGACCTCGGCGCGCGCTTCTACAACCGTACGGGTGAGGTCCTGCCCCAGTCCGTCGAGGACGAGCTGGCCGGCCACGACGCCATCCTGCTCGGCGCGATCGGCGACCCGAGCGTCCCGCCGGGCGTCCTCGAGCGCGGCCTTCTGCTCAAGCTGCGGTTCGACTTCGACCAGTACGTGAACTTGCGCCCCTCCAAGCTCTGGCCCGGCACGGTCAGCCCGCTGGCCGGCTTGAAGCCCGGCGAGATCGACATGGTCGTGGTCCGCGAGGGCACCGAGGGCCTCTACGTCGGCGCCGGCGGCGTCCTGCACAAGGACACCCCCGCCGAGATCGCGACGGAGGAGAGCCTCAACACCCGGCACGGCGTCGAGCGGGTCATCCGCGACGCGTTCGCCCGCGCCCAGCGCCGCGAGCGCCGCCACCTCACGCTCGTGCACAAGACCAACGTCCTCACCAAGGCCGGCAGCCTCTGGTCGCGCACGTTCGCGGTCGTCGCCGCCGAGTTCCCCGAGGTCACCACGGAGTACCAGCACGTCGACGCGGCCAGCATGTTCATGGTCAGCAACCCGCAGCGGTACGACGTGATCGTGACCGACAACCTCTTCGGTGACATCATCACCGACATCGCCGCGGCCGTGACCGGCGGCATCGGCATGGCGGCCAGCGGCTCCGTCAACCCGGAGCGCAAGTACCCGTCGACGTTCGAGCCCGTGCACGGCTCCGCGCCCGACATCGCCGGCCAGGGCATCGCCGACCCGGCCGCCGCGATCCTCTCCGCCTCGCTGCTGCTCGAGCACCTGGGCCACCACGACGAGGCCCGCCGAGTATCCGAGGCGGTCGCGGCCGAGGTCGCGTCCCGCTCCGCGGGCGCGCCGCTGCGTACCGCCGAGGTCGGCGACCGGGTCGCGTCCGCGCTCTGACCCTACTGTCGGGTCACTTCGGCCCCGTTGTCTTAACGGACGTTCGGGGTATCTTCGTGGTGCGTTGCGGGGTACCAGCACGCCCATTTCTCTTTCTTGGCAGAAAGCAGGTCTCCATACCATGAGTGGTGGTGACAACCTCGACTTCGAGATCCGTCCGAACCCGGCTCCCGTAAGCGTCGCTGAACGTGACGCGATGCTGGTCAACCCCGGTTTCGGCCGCATCTTCACCGACCACATGGTCACGGTGCGGTACGCCGACGGCAAGGGTTGGTACGACGCCCGTGTCGAGGCCCGCGCGCCGATCTCGATCGACCCCGCCTCCGCGGTGCTGCATTACGCGCAGGAGATCTTCGAGGGGCTGAAGGCGTACAAGATGGCCGACGGCGGCGTGGCCATGTTCCGCCCCGACGCCAACGCGGCCCGGTTCGCCCAGTCCGCGCAGCGGATGGCCATGCCGGCGCTGCCCGAGGCGACGTTCCTGCAGTCGCTGCGCGAGATCATCCGCATCGACCAGAGCTGGATCCCGCAGAGCGAGGAGGGCAGCCTCTACCTGCGCCCCTTCGCCTACGCGAGCGAGGTCTTCCTCGGCGTGCGCCCCGCTTTGGAATATCTGTACCTGGTCATCGCCTCCCCGGTCGGCGCGTACTTCTCGGGCGGCGTCAAGCCGGTCTCGGTGTGGGTCAGCCCCGAGTACACGCGGGCGGCCCCCGGCGGCACCGGCGCGGCCAAGTGCGGCGGCAACTACGCGGCCAGCCTCTCCGCCCAGGCCGAGGCCATGGAGCACGGCTGCGACCAGGTCGTCTACCTCGACGCGGTGGAGCGGAAGTACATCGACGAGCTAGGCGGCATGAACGTCTTCTTCGTCCTGGACGACGGCAACCTGGTCACCCCGCCGCTGACCGGCACGATCCTGCCCGGCATCACCCGCGACTCGGTGATCCAGCTGGCCGGCCGCGCCGGCCGCAGCGTCGAGGAGCGCCCGGTCAGCATCGACGAGTGGCGCGAGGGCACGGCCTCCGGCCGGATCCGTGAGGCCTTCGCCTGCGGCACCGCGGCCGTGATCACCCCGATCGGCACCGTCAAGTCCCCCGACTTCGAGTTCACCGTCGCCGACGGCGGCTCGGGCGAGGTCACCATGGGCCTGCGCAAGGAGCTGGTCGACATCCAGCGCGGCCGGGCGGCCGACCCGTTCGGCTGGGTCCACCGCGTGCTCTGATTTGCCGCGCGGCCGGGGCTTTGCTCCGGCCGCGCTGTGCATCATGCGAGCGCTCGAGGTGCTGCGGCAGCTGCCATAGTGTCGCGGTGAGCCAGTATGAAGTCGCCCTCGTGCTCCTCGTCGATCCCTCCGGCGCCGTGCTCATGCAGCACCGCGACGACCACGCGCCGGTCTCGCCGAACCAGTGGGGGTTTCCCGGCGGGCGCATCGAGCCGGGTGAGACGCCCGAGCAAGCCGCCCGCCGGGAGCTGCTGGAGGAGACGGGGCTGACGGCGGGGGAGCTGCGACTGCTGTGGAGCGGGCCCCGGCCGTACGAGAAAGGCTTCTCCCACACGGTGACCGTCCACGTCTTCCATGGCGCGACCACCGCCCGTCAGGAGGACGTGGTGCTCGGCGAGGGTCGCGCCATGGTGTTCGTGCCGCGGGACGAGCTGCTCGACCGTGACCTGGCGGTCACGACCGCCGCGATCCTGCCGCGCTACCTGGAGGTTTCAGAAGGTGTAGGGCGTGGCGTACTCGGGGCGCAGGACCCGGGCGTGCGGTGAGGCGGCGCGGACCGCGTCGATGAAGGCGTTCAGCCGGGCCTCGTCGGCGGGCGCGACGGTCGGCGGGTTGCGCAGCGGCGTCTCGAAGTTGTCCCAGTGCACCGGGACCACGACCGACGGGTGGTCCAGCGCGGCGAGCAGCCGCGGCACGTAGTCGTGGGTCACGGCGGTGGACGGGACCGCGACCATCGCGACGTCCGGGCGCAGGCCGCGCAGGTTGCGCTCGACGAAGTCGCTGGCGCCCATGAAGAAGACCGAGGCGCCGCCGGCGATGGTGACCTGGTAGTTGAGGGTGTCGCCCTCGGGCAGGTCGCCGATGGTCGCCGGCTTGGGCGGGACGCTCACGCGGACGCCGGGGAAGGCCATCGAGTACGCGGCGTTGCGGCTGTGCAGCGACGGGATCACTTCCACGGTGTAGGCGCCGAAGTCCAGGACCTCACCGCCCTTGACCGGGCTCACCGCGATGCCTTCGGCAACGCCCAGGTGGTACGCCGTGAGCGTGCCGAACACCCGGGCGCCGGTGGTCCGGGCCAGGTGGGGCACGTCGTTGAAGTGATCCCAGTGGGTGTGCGTCACCAGGATGGTCTCCGGCTTGCCGGCGTGGGCGGCGATGGCCTGCTCGTCCACGGTCAGCGGGGTCGCCGGGTTGAATCCGCCGGTGTCGTAGCGGCTCACATAGGGGTCGACCAGGACTGTGCGGCCGGCGATGTCGATGCGCCATCCGGCCGTGCCGAGCCACCGGAACGCCGCCCGTTTTTTTCGGATCTTTGGCGCTTCAGCGGCGCCGGTCGCGGGCAGTGCGGCCAGGGCCGTTCCCGCGGCGGCCGTGCGTAGGAAACCTCGGCGTGTTGACATGTCGGATTCCTCCCGTGGGTTGATGCCGGACCACGGCAGACAAGCAGCCCCGCGTCGCGGGCGTCCAAGATCCAAGACCGGACCAGGCCATATGCGTACGGATATCGGCCCTGGTCAGCCAGGCGGGGTCGCCGGCATTGCGTGGGCCAGGTCACTCCCCGCGTAGCTCGGCCACCGCGGCCCGGGCGGCCCGGCCCAGCACCAGATCCACGTCCAGCCGGGTCGCGACCAGGTCCCGGGTGCGGGCGAACACCGCCAGCGCGTACCGGCCGCCGTCGGGGAACTCGGCCACGCCCGCCTCCATGTGCAGGCCCGGCAGCGTGCCGGTCTTGCCGGTGACCCGCACGCCGGGCGGGAAGGCGGCGGCCAGCCTGGTCCACGCCATCTGCCGGCTCATCAGCGCGCGGACCATCGCGCAGGCCGCGGGCGGTCCCGCCGCGTCCCGCCAGATCAGCTGCAGCAGCCGGGTGATCTCGGCGGGCGTGCTCGACGTGGTCCGCTCCGGATCGAAGACCCGCAGCGTCGCGACCTGCTCGCCGGTGAGCGCCGGGAAGATCCGGGCGAACTCGGCGTCGTCGCGGGCCCCGACGTCGGCGAACATGGACTCGAGCATCTCGCGCGGCCCGCCGAGCACCCGGGTACGTGTGAGGCCCAGCTCGGCCGCGAGCATCGGCACCAGATCCGGCCCGATCCGCCGCATCAGCACGTCGGCGGCGGTGTTGTCGCTGACCGACATGGTGAAGTAGGCGAGATCCCGCAGCGACAGCTCGACGTCGTCGGCGCAGCCGCCGGTGCCCCAGCCGCCGAGGCGGTCGCCGGCCCGCAACCGGATCCGCTCGGCCGGGTCGAGCACGCCCGCCGTCACCTGGCGGGCGAACTCCAGCACCAGGAGGATCTTGAAGATGGAGCTGATCACCACCGCTTCGTCCGGCCGCACCCCGGCCGTACGATCGCTGTCGATGTCTCTTGCATGCAGCCAGCCCTCGACGCCGCCGTTTGCGAACACTTCGATGATCGACATCGGTCCAGCCTAAAGTGGATCTCTTTCGACACCTGCGCTACTTCCTCGTCGTCGCCGAGGAACTGCACGTCAGCCGGGCCGCGGAGGTGCTCGGCATGGCGCAGCCGCCGCTGAGCCAGGCCATCCGGCGGCTCGAGCGCGAGCTGGCGGTCGAGCTCTTCGCGCGGCAGCCGCGCGGCATCGCCCTCACCCCGGCCGGCCAGGCGCTGCGCGACGAGGCGGTCACCCTGCTCGCTGCCGAGCAGCGCATGCGCACGCTCCTGCACACCATCCGCGACGGTGGCTTGGGGGTACTGCGGGCCGGGGTGCCCGCCGACACGCCCGCGCCCGTCCTCGGCGCTCTGCTGGACCGCCTGGCAGCGGAGGCGCCCGGCCTCGACATCGACCTGCAGGAGCTGACCACCGCCGAGCAGCTCGACGCTCTCCAGGGCGCCCGGCTCGACGTCGGCCTCGTGCACCATCCCGTCGACCTGACCGAGCTGTGCTCCGGCCCGGCCACCCACACCCCGCTCGGTGTCGTGTTGCCCCGGACATCGCCGCTGGCCCGCGCCGCCGAGCTCTCTTTCGGTGACCTTGCCGGGCAGGCTTTGGTGCTCTTCCCCCGGTCCGGCGCCCCCGACTGGTACGACCAGATCTTGGCGATCGCGGCCGGCCGGGGCTTCCGTCCCACCCGGGTGCGTCACGCCCGCAGCCCCGAGTTGCTCTTCGGCATGCTGCTGGCCGGTCACGGGGCCGGGCTGGAACGGGCTTCCGTGGCGCGCCGCGAACCCCGGGTGGTGTGGCGCCCCATCGAGGGTGAGCCGCTCACCCAGCGGATCTCGGCGGTGTGGCCCCGGCGCGGCCCCCACCCGGCGGCGTCACGGTTTGCCGAGCTGGCCACCGAGGTCCTGACGGCCACGGACCCGGCTCGATCGCCGCTGCCGGGCCCGGCTCAGGCGCCGTCCCCGTGGTCCGTCGTCTTCGACACGGCACGGGATCACGGTTGACGCAGCCGGTTCTTGGGGCGGTGGACCAGGATCCAGGCCTCGACGTCCTCGGCCCGCCAGACCTTGCCCTGCTCCAGGTCGGCGACGGGCTTGGGGAAGTGGCTGTAGTGGGTGATCTGGTGGACGCGCTGGCGGCTCACGCCCCCGAGGCGGATGCGGATCTCGTGGGCCCCGACCAGGCCGGATGACGATGACGACATACCCATGACAATAGGCAAGTGACTATAGTCGTGCAACCACTTGTCGAATGCTGAACATCAGTCGTTCGGGTAGGAGCGGCGGTTTCGCTTAGTCTCGCCCCGGCGCTTCTTGTCGGCTATGCGGCGCTCGACCGAGCCCTTCGACGGGCGGGTGGCGCGGCGGGCCCGCGGGGGCGGGGCGATCGCGGAAGCGACCAGGGCGGACAGGCGGTCGGCGGCGGCCTCGCGGTTGCGCAGCTGGGAGCGGAACTCCGACGCGGTGATGGTCAGCACGCCGTGCACCAGGCGGGAGCCGAGGTGCGACACCGCCCGCTCCTTGAGAAACGGGGGCAGGACAGTGGAGCCCTCCAGGTCCCAGGAGAGCTCGACCCGCGAATCGGTCGTGTTGACGCCCTGGCCTCCGGGGCCGCTGGAGCGTGAGAAGCGCCAGGCGAGCTCGGCCGCCGGGATGGTCAGGCGGTCGTTGACCCGGACATCTTCCAGCACACCGGCAAGCATGGCACCGGAGCCCTGGCGCCGCCACGCGATATCGATCATGCACAGCGGAACGGAGAACAGGGCAGTATGGGTGAGGTGACGTCCCCAAGCGCGCCGGTTGTCACGACCGGCTATCCGTGGCCCATCGAAACCACGCGACTGAGCAACGGCCTGCGGGTCGTGGTCAGTGAGGACCGGTCAGCGCCGGTCGTCTGCGTCAACCTCTGGTACGACGTGGGATCCCGGCACGAACCGGCGGGGCAGACCGGGTTCGCGCATCTCTTCGAGCACCTCATGTTCGAGGGCTCGGTGCACGTCAAGAAGACCGAGCACATGCGGCTGGTGCAGGGCAACGGCGGCTCGCTGAACGCGACCACCAACCCCGACCGGACGAACTATTTCGAGACCATGCCGTCGGAGCACCTGGAGCTGGCGCTCTGGCTGGAGGCCGACCGGATGGGCGCTCTGGTGCCGGCGCTCACCCAGGAGACGCTGGACAACCAGCGCGAGGTGGTGAAGAACGAGCGCCGCCAGCGGTACGAGAACGTGCCGTACGGCGATGCCTGGCTGCGCCTGCTGGCGCTGCTCTACCCGGAGGGCCACCCGTACCACCACCCGACGATCGGGTCGATGGAGGACCTGAACGCGGCGAGCCTGGACACGTTCAAGGCGTTCCACCAGCAGTACTACGCGCCGAACAACTGCGTGCTGACCGTCGTGGGCGACGCCTCGGCGGAGGAGGTCAAAGCCCTGGCCGAGAAGTATTTCGGCGCGCTCGAGGTGGTGCCGGACATCCCGCCCGCGCCCAGCGGGCACATCGTGGCGCCGGCCACGACGCCGGTGCGCGAGACGGTGACGGCCGCGGTGCCGGCGCCGCGGATCTACGTGTCGCACCGCACGCATCCGTTCGGCACCAAGGGGTACGACGCGATCACCGTGCTGGCCACGATCCTGGGCAACGGCCGGGGCAGCCGGCTCTACCAGCGCCTGGCGGACGGCAAGCGGATCGCCCAGCCCGACTACATCGGCTCGTACGGCGTCGACCTCGCGCACGCCCCGGCGCCGCTGATCATCACGGCCACGGCGAAGGACGGCGTGGACGTGGCGACCCTCGAGGAGGGGCTGGCCGAGGTCGTCGGCAGCCTGGTCACCGAGCCGGTCACCGAGGAGGAGCTCAACCGCGCGAAGGCGATGCTCACCACCGCGTGGTGGCGCTCGCTGTCCACGGTGGGCGGCCGCGCCGACACCCTCGGCCGGTACACCACCCAGTTCGGCGACCCGGAGACGGTGGCCTACCGCCTCCCGCAGTGGCTGGCGATCACCGCCGACGACGTCACCGAGGCCGCCGCGTACGCGTGCAAGCCCGAGTCCCGGGTGACCCTGACCTACCTGCCCGAGACCAAGGAGGACAAGGCGTGACGCTCGTCGCCAACCGCCCGGAGGCCGGCGAGGCCCGCCCCTACCGCTTCCCGGAGATCCGCCGGGTGGAGGTGGCCGGCGGCACCGTCGTCGGCGCGCACCTGCCCGGCCAGCTGCTGGCCAGCTCGCTGCTGATGCTCGACGCCGGCGCGACCCACGAGACCGCGGGCCGTGAGGGCGCCGCGACCGTGCTCGCGAAGTCCCTCGAAGAGGGCACCAGGACCCGCGACTCGGCCGCCTACGCGCTCGCGCTCGAGGGCCTCGGCGCCGAGCTGAGCGCGTCGGTCGACTGGGACTCGTTCCGGGTGGGCGTCTCGGCGCCCGTGCCGGTGCTGCTGGACGCGGTGCGCCTGGCCGCCGAGGCCACCCGCACGCCGCGGCTCGACCCGGCGGACGTGAACAGGGTGCGCGACGACGAGGCGACCGCGCTGCGGATGGACTGGGCACAGCCCGGCCCGCGGGCGGACGCCACGCTGCGCAAGGAACTGTTCGGGGCGGGCGACCGCTTCGGCCGGCCGCTGCACGGCGATCCCACCTCGACCGCCGCGGTGACCGTCGACGACGTGGTCGCCTTCCACGAGGCCTGGCTGCGCACGCCGGGCGTGCTGCTGGTCGCGGGCGACCTCGACACGCTCGACCTGGCGGCGCTGGGCGAGGCCGCGTTCGCCGGGACGAGCGGCGGCGGGCAGGACCGCAAAGACCCCCTGACGTACGAAATTGCGGACCGTCGGCGGGTGTTGCTGGTCGACCGGCCCGGCAGCGTGCAGTCCACGCTGCGGATCGGCCACCGCTCGCCCGAGCGCAAAACCCCCGACTACGTGCCGATGACGCTGGCGGCCACGGTGCTGGGCGGCGCGTTCACCTCGCGGCTCAACCACCTCATCCGCGAGGTGCGCGGCTACACGTACGGTATCCGCGGCAGTTACGCGATGACGCGGCGCTTCGGCCGGTTCGAGGTCGCGGCGGGCGTGCAGACCGCGGTGACCGTTCCGGCGATCACCGACACGATCGGCGAGATCGCGCGCACCCAGCTGGACGGGGTGACCGAGGAGGAGCTGGCGGTGGCCCGCTCGTGGCGCGCCGGTCAGCTGTCGGTGGAGATGCAGACGCCAGGGGCGATCGTGGGTGCGCTGAGCACGCTGGTGCTGCACGGCCTGCCCGACGACTACTACCCGACGCTGCGCCGCGAATACCTCGAGGCGACCGTCGAGCAGGTGTCGGCGGCCGCGGCGAAGTACCTGCACCCGAAGGGCCTGACCCTGGTGGTCGAGGGCGACGCCGCGACGATCCGCGACGAGCTGACGGCCGCGAACATCGGCGAGCTGGCCGACGCCGAGCTCTGACGACGAGGCGGGAGCCGCCGAAGAAAGCACACATGACGATCACAAGCACGCCGCCCGAGTTCCGGCCGGCCCGGCGGGTGGTGCGGACCGTCCTGCTCGCGCTGCTGGTGCTGCCGGTTCTCGGGTGGGCGCTGCTGCGGCTCTTCGGCGCCGAGCGGGGCTATCTGGTGCAGCTGTTCGCGTTCACGCCGTACGTCGCGGCGTGGGCGTGGGCGCCGCTGATCCTCGCGCTGGCGGCCAGGAAATGGCTGGTGGCGGCGGTGGCCGCGATCGCCGCGGTGCTGCTGGCGGCGTGTGTGCTGCCGCGGGCGCTGCCGGACGCCGACCGGGGACCGTCGGGCGGCGCGCGGCTCACCGTCATGACGATCAACATGTACATCGGGCAGGCCGACCCGGCGGCGGTCGTCGAGCTGGTGCGCGAGCACGACGTGGCGGTCCTCGCGGTGCAGGAGTTCACGAAGACCGCCGAGCGCGGGCTCACCGCCGCCGGGCTCGACGTGCTGTTGCCCTATCGCTCGCTCGCCGACGACGAGCCGCTCGGCACGACCGGCTCGGGGCTCTACTCGCGCTACCCGATCTCGGAGGCAGGTTCGGCGCGCGGGGCCGGTGGCAACCTTCAGGCGTACGCGACGGTCCATGCCCCCGGCGCGGCGCCGCTGGCCGTCGAGTCGGCGCACCCGCTGGCCCCGTACGCGAAATCGGTCCTTGATCTTTGGAAAGAGGACCTCGCCGACGAGCCCCGGAAGAGCGTCCTGCTGGGTGACTTCAACTCGACCCTGGACCATGCGCCGGTGCGCAAGCTGATCCGCCGCGGCTATCGGGACGCCGCCGACGCGGTGGGAAAGGGCCTGCTCGCGACGTGGGGACCCTATGCCGGGCGCCGGATTCCGCCGGTCACGCTCGATCACGTTCTCGTGGACAAGCGCATCGGCGTACGGGAGGTGGACGTTGAACCGGTGCGGCTCAGCGACCATCGCGCGGTGATAGCGGAGTTGTCCGTGCCGAGGTCGTGAAGATGTTGTGCGCGCCGGGGTGAGGGTGGCCGCGCGTCGTTAGCCTCGCGATCATGACGATCACGAGCGCCCCGGCCGAGACGCCGCCGACCGCACCCGGCCGGCGGCCAGGAAGGGTGGCCCTGACCGTGCTTATCTGGCTCCTCATCGCGCCCGCGCTGCTGTGGGTGATCGTCCGGGCGACCGGCTGGGATCGCGGACCGCTCGTGCAGCTGCTCGCCTACACGCCGTACGTCGCGGCGTGGTCGGTGCTGCCGGCCCTGCTCGCGCTGGTCACCCGCCGATGGACGGCCGCGTCGGTGGCGCTCGCCGTGGTGCTGCTCTTCGCGCTGCTGGTCGTGCCGAGGGCGATCCCGGGCGGTCGCGGGCCCTCGACCGGCGTGCGCCTCAACGTGATGACCTCGAACATGCTGTTCGGCGGCGCGGACGCGGAGCAGATCGTCGGCCTGGTCCGCGAGCACGACATCGCGGTGCTGGCCGTCCAGGAGTTCACGACCGACGGCAAACAGGCCCTGGCCAAGGCCGGTCTCGAGGAGCTGTTGCCGTACACGTCCTTCGCCGACGAACCGGGCGCGTCCGGCTCCGGGGTCTACTCGCGCTATCCGATCGCCGGGGCCGGGCATCACCGCGTCGGCGGCGGCTTCCTTCAGGCGTACGGGACAGTGCAGCCCCCGCACGCCGCGCCGATCCTCGTGGAGTCGGCGCATCCGCGGGCGCCCTCCGATCTCAGCCTCAACCGGGTGTGGCGCAGCGACCTGGCCGCCGAACCCGGGACCGGGCCGGACGGCACTCCGCGGATTCTGCTGGGCGACTTCAACGCGACGCTCGATCACGCGCCGCTGCGCCGGCTGATCGCGCGCGGCTACCGGGACGCCGGCGCCGCCACCGGGCGGGGACTGACCGCGACCTGGCCGTACTTCGCGCACCGCGGCATTCCGTGGGTGACGCTGGACCACGTTCTCGTGGACAAGCGCATCGGCGTACGGGATATGAGCGTGCACCGGATCACCGACAGCGACCACCGCGCCGTCATCGCCGGGCTCACCGTGCCTGCGGCATGATGGCCGGCGTGACCACCCGCCTCGTCGCCACGAGCGACGCACCCGAGCTGGCCGCGCTGTTCGCCGCCAACCGTGAGTTCCTCGCACCCTGGGAGCCGTTCCGGCCCGAGGAGTTCTACACCGCCGAGGGGCAGCGCTCGTATCTCGAGGATGTGCTGCGGCAGACCGCGGCCGGCGCGACGGTGCCGCACGTGATCGTCGACGACGGCCGGATCGTCGGGCGGATCACCCTCAGCGGCATCATCCGCGGCCCGTTCCTCTCGGCCAGCCTCGGCTACTGGGTCGCGGAATCGGCCAACGGGCGCGGGGTGGCGTCGGCGGCGGTGGCCCGGATGACCAAGCTCGCCTTCGACGAGCTGGGCCTGCACCGGGTGGACGCGAGCACGCTGGTGCACAACGCGGCGTCGCAGCGGGTGCTGCAACGCAACGGGTTCCAGCGGTACGGGCTCGCGCCCCGCTACCTGAAGATCAACGGCGAGTGGCGCGACCACGTCCTGTTCCAGTTGCTGGCCGATTAATCGGATGCCGCGCCGCCGCGGCCGAGCTATCGTCGGCCGCATGATGCGCAGGTTCATGACGACGACGCCGGATTGTCCCGGCGCTGGTTTCTGCTGACCTGCTGAAACGTCCCGGGCGAGAGCCCGGGCCGTGGGATCTCGCCCCCATGTGTGAGGAGATCCCGATGAACATCGACCACCGCAAGCTCGGCCGTGAGCTCGACCTCTTCGACTCCGATCCGCTGATCGGCGCCGGCCTGCCGTTCTGGTTGCCGGACGGCGCGGCGGCCCGCCACGAGGTGGAGTCCTACCTCCACGAGTTGGAGCGGCGCGCCGGCTACAAGCACGTGTATTCGCCCGCGCTCGGCAAGAAGCAGATGTACGAGCTGTCCGGGCACTGGAAGAACTTCGCCGACGACATGTTCCCGCCGATGGTGCTCGGCGGAGACGAGCTGGTGCTGCGGCCCAGCCTCTGCCCGCACCACGCGCTGATCTTCAAGGCGCGGCAGCGCTCCTACCGCGAGCTGCCGCTGCGCATCGCCGAGATCGGGCCGATGTACCGGGCCGAGCGGTCGGGGGTGCTGGGCGGGCTGTCGCGGGTGCGGTCGATCCAGCTCAACGACTCGCACATCTTCTGCTCGCTCGATCAGGTCGGGTCCGAGGTGGCCGAGGTTCTGCGGCTGATGGATGTGGCGCATCGAGCGCTCGGGCTGCGGCCGTCGTCGTTCCAGTTGTCGCTGCGCGGCGACTCGGGGAAGTACGCGGGGAACGACGAGATGTGGGAGCGGGCGTCGGACCTGTTGCGGCAGGCCCTCGACCACTCGGGCGTCTCGTACCAGGAGGTGCCGGGGGAGGCCGCGTTCTACGGGCCGAAGATCGACGTTCAGATCGAGGACGCGGCCGGGCGGGAGTGGAGCCTGTCGACCATTCAGGTGGACTTCCACATGCCGGCGCAGTTCGGTCTGGAATACGTCGCGGCGGATGGCGGCCGGGAGCGCCCGGTGATGATCCACCGCAGCCTGGCCGGGTCGATGGAGCGGCTCTTCGGCTATCTGATCGAGGCGCATCAGGGTGCGTTCCCGGTCTGGTACGCGCCCGTACAGATCGCGGTGCTGCCGGTCTCGGAGGATCAGTCGGCCGAGGCGTCGGCGTTCGCTCGGGCCGCCGTGGAGAGCGGTCTGCGGGCCGAGGTGCTGTTCGACGGCTCGATCGGGGGGAGGATCCGGGCTGCGGCGGAGCGCAAGATCCCGTACGCGGCAATCGTCGGCAAGCGGGAGGCGGCGGACAACCTGGTCGCACTCCGTCTGCGCGACGGACGTCAGTTGCCGGCCATGCCGGCGGCGGAGGCGATCGCGCTGATCTCCTCCGCCGCGGCCGATTCTCAGGCGGGGGTTGACGTCCTGGCCAGGCCGTAGGTGAGCGCGTCCACCAGAGCGACCCAGCTGGCCTCGACGATGTTCTCGTGCACGCCCACGGTGGTCCACTCGCGGTTGCCGTTGCCGCTCTCCAGCAGCACCCGGGTGATCGCGTTGGTGCCGTGCGTGCCCTCCAGGATGCGGACCTTGAAGTCGGTGAGCTCGACGGTCTTGAGCTGCGGGTAGTGCTGCGACAGCGCCACCCGCAGCGCCTCGTCGAGCGCGTTGACCGGGCCGACGCCCTCGGCGGTGGCGATGACCCGCTCGCCGCGGACCCGGACCTTCACGGTCGCCTCGGAGATCACCGAGCCGTCCTCGCGGTGCTCGACGAGCACCCGGTACGACTCCAGCGCGAACGGGCGGGCGAAGCCCTCGCCCGGCAGCTCGCCCCGCACCAGCAGCTCGAAGGAGGCGTCCGCCGCCTCGAACGACCAGCCGCCGGCCTCCAGCTCCTTGACCTTCCGGGTGATCGTCGACAGCGCGTCCGGGTGGCCGGCCAGATCCAGCCCGAGCTCCCTGCTCTTGAGCTCGATGCTGGCCCGGCCGGCCATCTCCGTCACCAGGATCCGCATGTCGTTGCCCACAACCGACGGGTCGACGTGGTTGTAGAGCAGCGGATCCACTTTGATCGCGCTCGCGTGCAACCCCGCCTTGTGGGCGAAGGCAGCGGCCCCGACATAGGCCTGGTGGGTGTCGGGGGCGATGTTGGCGATCTCGGCGAGCGCGGTGGAAACCCGCGTCGCCTGTTCCAGGCAGCCGTCCGGTAGGACCTGCAGCCCGAGCTTGAGCTGGACGTTGCTGACGGTGGCGAACAGGTCGGCGTTGCCGGGGCGCTCGCCGTAGCCGTTCGCGGTGCACTGGAAATGCTTCACGCCCGCCTCGACCGCGGCGATCGTGTTCGCGACCGCGCAGGAGGTGTCGTTCTGGCAGTGGATGCCGAGCTGGTCGGCGTTCTTGCCGGTGCGCGCCACGACTTCCTCGATCGCCTTGGTGATCATCGAGGGGAGCATGCCGCCGTTGGTGTCGCACATCACGACCCGCTCGGCGCCGGCCTCGAAGGCGGCGCTCACGACGCTGGCCGTGTATTCCGGGTCGTAGCGGAAGCCGTCGAAGAAGTGCTCGCAGTCGACGAACACTCTTTTTCCCTGGCTTTTCAGATGCCGGACCGTGTCGCGCACCATGTTGAGGTTCTCGTCGCCGGTGGTGCGCAAGGCGCGCTCGACGTGCCGGATGTCGGACTTGGCAACCACGCAGACCACCGGGGTCTCGGCGTCGAGGAGGGCCTTGACCTGGGGGTCGCTTTCGACCGCCACGCCGGCCTTGCGGGTCGCGCCGAACGCCACGAGCAGCGCGTTCTTGAGGTCGAGCTCGGTCTTCGCGCGTTCGAAGAACTCGGTGTCCTTGGGCATGGCGCCGGGCCAGCCGCCCTCGATGAAGCCCACGCCGAACTCGTCCAGCAGCCGCGCGACCGCCAGCTTGTCGGCGACCGAGTAGCTGATCCCCTCCCGCTGGCCGCCGTCTCGCAGCGTCGTATCGAACACCTGGTAGTCCATGGGGAGCGTTCCCTTCTTTCTGACCCCAACAAAAAGACCCCCCGCGGATGCGGGAGGTCTGCGCGTCGGCGAGAAGTCAGCCGGCGCGCTAGGTGCCAATAATGAGCACGAGACGGGTCACGGAATGAAGCATGCCACTAACGCGCCTCGTGGGAAGCGTTGTTCCACCCTTCGAGACTAAGTTGGGGGTGTGGTGACGGACTCATACCCCCGGAATCTTGGTTTCTCCGCTACCTACAACTTCCGCGACGTCGGCGGTTATCAAGCTCTCGACGGGCGCACCGTGCGCTGGCGGCGGCTCTTCCGCTCGGACGCGCTGCACCGGATCGGTGAGGCGGACGCGGAAGCGTTCGCGCAGCTGGGCGTGCGTACCGTGATCGACTTGCGGCGGTCCGACGAGGTGGAGAAGTTCGGCCGGGTGCCCGAGCGGTACGGCCTCGACTACCGGAATCTCGTGCTCGAGCACGTCGACTGGGAGACGATTTCCCGCCCTTCAGACATTCTTCACGAAAGATGGCTGGCCGACCGGTACCTGAACTTCGCCGAGGACGGTCGCGAGGCTCTGCTGGCGTCCCTGCGGATCATCGCGGAGCCGTCGCGGGCACCGGTGATCGTGCATTGCATGGCGGGCAAGGATCGTACGGGGACGGTGTGCGCTCTGGCGCTGTCGCTGCTGGGGGTGTCCGACGAGGACATCGCGGCCGACTACGCGCTGACCACCGAGGCGATGACGTCGCTGACGGCGTACCTGATGGAGAAACACCCGTCGGCGGTGCTCGGGAACGAGCACATGTTCGACTCGCCGCCCGGGGCGATGCTGAGCTTCCTGGCCGACCTGCGGGCGCTGCACGGCTCGATCGAAGATTACGTGCGGGAGATCGGCCTCCTCGACTCGGAGATCGAGTCGATGCGGTCGCACCTGCTCACATCTGCTTGAGCATGTCCAGCGCCTGGTTGTAGAGCGCGCTGTAGGCGGATTCGTCGGCGCCGGCATCGGAGTGGAAGGTGCCGGTCATGAGCAGGTCGTCGATGCCCCAGGAGACCACGTAGTAGCCGTCGCTGCCGCCGGTCCCGACGTAGTTGCAGGCGATCCGGCCGGTGCGGATCGTGGTGGGCAGGCGCTCGGCGGCCGGGCGGTTGGCGGTGGGCGGGGTGGTGCAGGCGCCGGCCAGGTCGGCGCCCTGGTCCTGGTCCATGGCGTCCTTGGTTTGCCACAGCTCGTAGGCGCCCGGTTCGCAGGAGGCGGCGGCGGTGCTGTTGCGGTCGGGGTTCTCGGAGTGGCAGGTGTCCCGGAGCGCGGCGGGGAGCATCGAGAGCAGGCCGTTGTAGTCGCGGGCGGTGGTTGTCGGGTTGGTGGCGTTGGTGCGGTTGCCTGCCCAGATGATGACTATGCCGGCGGCGGCCAGCAGGGCGATGATGCCGACGACTACGAAGGCTTGGCGTAGGCGGGCGGGACGATCCGGCGCTCCCGCGCCGGATTTATCCGGCGGCGGCGGAAATTTCGGACCGGCCGGGGAGGCCGCGGTCTCGGCCGCCGCTGTCGCGGCTGCCGTCGCGCGCCCACGCTCAGCCGCTGCGGTCGCGGGTGCGCGCTCAGCCGCCGCCTTCGTCGAGACCTCCGCCGCGGGTGCGGGTGTCGCCTCAGCTGCGGGTGCGGGCGCCGCTTCGGATGTGGGCGCGAGTATGGGCTGCGCCTCGGCTGCGGGCGCCGGCGCCGGCTCAGGCGCGGGTTCGGGGGCGAGGGCGGCGGCCTCGGGTGCGGGTGCGGGGGCGGGCTCGGTTGTGGGTGGTGGTTCGGGGTCTGACAGGGCTTCGAGGGCAGCGGCGCTCACCTGGCGGCTGTCGTCGTCGGCCAGCCGGTGCAGGGCCAGCCGCGCCGCCGCGGACCGCGGGGACTCGGAGTCGGACTCGGACAGGATTGCGGCCAGCTCGTGGACCGCCGCTCGGCGCACCGCGGCCATGGGGTGCCGGGTCAGCTCGAGCAACTCCGGCGCCAGCACCCCCGAAGGTGGGCGGCGGTGCGGATTGCGGGCCACGTACAGGTCGCCGCGCAGGCCGAACTCCCACTTGCTCGGGGTCTGGTTCGGTGTGTGCTCGCGCACCCGGTCGTACACGTAGTCGTACAGCTCGCCCAGCGAGACGTGCCCGTCCTGGTCGCGGTCCGCGTCGCCGGTCCGGATGCCCTCGACCAGCGCGCCCGTGAACACCGACGGCTGGCTCGCGGAGCCCTCGGCCAGGCGTGCGCCCTCGAAGGCGTACTCCATCGCCGTCGACGCCGTGATCACCACGCGCCCGCGGCCCTCGCCCAGCTGCCGCTGCCGGAACTGATCGCCCACGTCGACCCCGCCCGCGGCCCGCGCGATCACCCCTCGCTCGAACGCCCCGCCGTAGCAGCAGTCGAGCAGCAGCACCACCCGCTGCGCCCGGCTGCGCTGCATGACCCGGTTGACCCAGGCCGCGTCGATCGCCGTCGAGCCGAGCAGGTCCGGCCGGGTGTTGGTCGCCGCCAGGAACAGCTCGCCCGACTCGTCCTTGAGCCCGTGGCACGAGAAATGCAGCAACACCAGGTCGGTCGAATGCCGGTCGGAGAGCACCTGCTCCACCCGCTCGGCCGCCGCCCACGACGTCGGGTTGTGCAGGGTTTCCACTTCGAAGTCGCCGAGCGCGGCGTCCCCGAGCACCTCGGCCAGCGCGTCCGCGTCGGCGGCCGGCGAGGCGAGCCGGTGCAGGGCGGCATGGTCGTAACGGTCGACCGCCACGACCAGGGCCAAGCGCCGCTCGCCCCCCATGCCCCGAGCATCCCGCCGGCGGTGGGCCGTGTCCCTCCCCCGAACCGGCACACGAAGGAACCGGCACACGAAGAGGGTCGCCGGCCTACCGGTGGTTGAAGGGCGCGACCGCCTCGCGACTGCGCGCCGTCCCCTCCGGCCCCAACAACTCCTCGCACACGCGAATCAGCCGCGCCCGCAACGCCGCCGCCCGCCGGGCGAACTCCCGCTGCCGTGACACGTACTCCGCCTTGCCCTCGGGCGTCTCGATCTTCACCGGCTCGTAGCCGTACGACGTCAAGTCGTACGGGCTGGCCTGCATGTCGAGAAGCCGGATGTCGGCCGCCAGCGCGAAGCAGTCCAGCGCCAGCGCCCCGGGCACCGCCGGCCCCAGCTTCTGCGCCCACTTGTGCACGTCCATCGCCGCGTGCAGGCAGCCGGGCTGGTCCAGATCGACCTGGGTCGCGCGGGTGGGCTGCAACCTGTTCAGCCCGACCGACTCGGGCGTGAAGAAGCGGAACGCATCGTAGTGCGTGCACCGGATCGGGTGCTGCTCGACGACCCGGTCGGTCGCGGCCTGGCCGAGGCGCAGCGGCAGCGGGTGGCGGTGCTCGGGCGAGCGGTACACCATCGCCCACTCGTGCAGGCCGAAGCAGCCGGAGAACACCGGCCTCGACGCCGTCGCGGTGAGCAGGCCGTGGATGTAGCGCACGCTCTCGCCGCGGGCGTGCAGGAAGGCGTCCTGGTCGAGGGTGACGACGCCGTCGGGGTAGGTCATGTAGAACTTCCACGACGCGTGCTCGGCCACACCGGACGGCGCGGGGGACAGGCCCGTCCCGATGCCGGGGTGCCATCGGCGCAGCTGGGCGGGCCTGGTGCCGTAGTAGTCGTAGAGGAAATCCTCGATCGCGTGCTTCTCACCGCTGGCGCGGCGGGCACGGTGGCCGGCGGTCATCTCGTCGGCGCGCTCGGCGTGGGCGCGAGCGAGGGGAATCCAGGTGACCGAGGGCAGCGTCGTGGTGAGCGCCCTCACCTGCTTGATCCCCATCGCATCAGCGTATCCAGCCGACGCGATCAACACGATCACCGTTAGGCGCGAATGAGGTCCGCCACCGCTTTCGGTGCGCCCAGATCCGGGGCATTGTGGTCGAATTCGGGTGTCACCACGAGACGAGAACCCGGGATCGTCTCCAAGAGCACATGCAAAACCGATTGGATGTACGCCGGGGAGCGTCCCCCGCCGAGCAACAGGGTCGGCGCGGTCACCGCCGAGTAGCGCCCGCCGTTCGAGTCGAGCTCGTGGGCGACGTGGAACTCCGCGGGAACCGTCCGCAGCACCTGCCGGGTGGCGCGCCCCTCGGCCGTGAGGTGCTGCATCGCCCAGGCGACGCCGACCATCGCCGGGCCGCCGGGCATCAGGTCGAGCGCGTGCAGAAAGTGGACCATCGCCCGCGCGTCGTGCCCGTCGGCGAGCAGTTTCTCGTAGTGCGGCAGCCACGAGTACGGAAGCGAGCCGTCGATGCTGGTCGCCGGCTCGTACACGATCACGCGGTCGAGCGCCGTCCAGAGCGCCGCGTGCAGCGCCACCAGCCCGCCGTAGCTGTGCCCGAAGACCTGCCGGGACTTGGTCTCCTCGAGCACCTCGAGCGTGTCGGCGATCTCGACGTCGAGCCCGTAGCCGTCGCCCTGGCCCGGACTCTTGCCCCGCCCGCGCCGCTCGATTACGTGCACGGTGTAGGTGTCGGCCAGCGCGTCCGCCAGCGCCTGGTAGTGGCGGGCCCGCCGCGTGGTGCCGGGGATGACGACGAGCCCGGGCCCGGATCCGGTGGTCAGAACATCGACAGAAGCCATGCTCACGAATGTAGTACACCTACTACAACTTTGATACTGTGCTGGACATGGGAGGAATGACTTTGACGGGGGCGCTCGACCTCGGCACCGGCGTGCCGGCCGATGAGCGGGTCATCGACGTCCGTGACTTGCGGATGCGTTACGGGACAAAGGACGTGCTCTCCGGCGTCAGCTTCAGCGCCCGGCGCGGCGAGGTGCTCGCGCTGCTCGGTCCCAACGGGGCGGGCAAGACCACCACGATCGAGATCCTCGAGGGCTTCCGCATGCGGTCGGCCGGCGAGGTGAGCGTGCTCGGCATCGACCCGGCGTCCGCCGGCGAGCGCTGGCGCGCCCGCATCGGCGTGGTGCTGCAATCCTGGCGCGATCACGGCAAGTGGCGGGTGCGGGAGCTGCTCAAGCACCTGGGTACGTATTTCGCGCCCTACTCCACCGACCGGATCCGCCGCCCGTGGCCGGTCGACGACCTGCTCGACGTGGTCGGCCTGACCGAGCACGCCAACCAGCGGGTCATGCGCCTCTCCGGCGGCCAGCGCCGCCGGCTCGACGTGGCGATCGGCATCGTCGGCCGGCCCGAGCTGCTCTTCCTCGACGAGCCGACGGTCGGCTTCGACCCGGCCGCCCGCCGCGAGTTCCACGATCTGGTGCACCGGCTGACCGATGTGGACGACACCACGATCCTGCTCACCACCCACGACCTCGACGAGGCGGAGAAGCTCGCCGACCGCATCGTGATCCTGGCCGCCGGCCGGATCATCGCGGACGGCTCGGCCGACCAGCTCTCCCGTCAGGTGACCGGCGAGACCGAGATCCGCTGGACGCGCGACGGCCAGCGCTTCGTGCATTCCGCGGTCGACGCGACGCCGTTCGTCCGCGAGCTCTTCCTGCAGTACGGCGAACAGATCGCCGACCTCGAGGTTCGCCGCAACAACCTGGAGGACACGTACATGAAGCTGGTCCTCGACGCCGAGGGAGGCTCCCGATGATCTCGACGTCGATTCTCCGGGCCGGGGTGGCCCGCGGCGGCATCGAGCTGCGCCAGACGCTGACCACGCCGAACGATCTGTTCGCCTACTTCTTCCCGGTGGTCATCCTGCTCGGGACGATCTTCTTCATGCGGGACGCGCACGTGCCGGGCACCTCGTTCTCGCTCGGCGCGAGCACCCTGCCCAGCGTGCTCGGCATGGGCCTGGCCTTCGGCGGCCTGCTCACCGTCTCCCAGCAGCTCGTGGTCGAGCGCGAGGACGGCACGCTGCTGCGCGCCAAGGCCACGCCCAACGGCATGACGGCGTACCTGATCGGCAAGGCCGTGGTGGTCGGCGGCATGACGGTGCTCAGCATGCTGCTGCAGCTGGTGCCGGGGCTGTTCCTGGTGAGCGGCCTGCATGTGAGCGCGACCGGCTGGCTGACCCTGGCCTGGCTGATCCCGCTGGCGTTCCTGGCCACCATGCCGATCGGCGCGGTGATCGGCTCGCTCTTCGAGAACCCGCGCAACATGGGGCTCGTCGTGCTGCCGATCTTCGGGCTGGTCGCGATCTCCGGCATCTTCTATCCGATCAGCTCGATGCCAGGCTGGGTGCAGGGCATCGGGCAGGTCTTCCCGATGTACTGGCTAGGGTTGGGCATGCGCTCGGCCTTCCTGCCCGATTCGCTGGCGGCCGTCGAGCTCACCCACTCCTGGCGGCATCTCGAGACGTTCGGCGTGCTCGCGATCTGGGTCGTGCTGGGGCTGACGCTGGCGCCGGCGATCCTGCGGCGGATGGCGCGCCGCGAGTCCGGCTCGGCGGTCGCGGCCCGGCGCGAGCGGGCGCTGACGACTATTGGTCGTTGAGGGAGAGATGGGCAACAGCGAGGTCACGTACAACCGGATCGCGATGCTGCGCGCGGAGCGCGGCATCTCGCGGCGGCAGCTCGCCGACGCCCTGGGTGTCCACTACCAGACGGTGGGCTATCTGGAGCGCGGCGAGTTCAGCCCGAGCCTGCACCTGGCGCTGCGGATCTGCGCGTACTTCGAGGTCCCGGTTGAGGTCATCTTCTCGCTCGAGCCGTTCCCCCGGCTGGGCGCGGAGTCGAACGGGGCTTCCCGACCGGCGTAGATTTTCGGGTGACCTCTAGAGATGGGATTCACCCGTGCGTTTCGCCCGCTTTGTCCATGCCGGTGGCGTGTCGTTCGGCGTCGTCGAGGGCAATGAGAAAGACGGCCTGACCATCGCCGAGATCGGCTCGCTGCCGTTCGAGAAGGTGCAGTTCACCGGGCAGCGCTGGGCGCTCGCCGACGTGCGCCTGCTCGCCCCGATCTTCTCCAGCAAGGTCATCGGCGTCGGCCGCAACTACGCCGACCACGCCGCCGAGTTCGGCAACGAGGTGCCCAAGGAGCCGCTGATCTTCATCAAGCCCTCCACCTCGGTGATCGGGCCGAACGACGCGATCCGGCTGCCGCCGCAGTCCCAGCGGGTCGAGGAGGAGGCCGAGCTCGCCGTCGTGATCGGCGCGACCGGCGCCCGCCGGGTCGACCGGGCCGGCGCCGAGAAGGCGATCTTCGGCTACACCATCGGCAACGATGTCACCGCGCGCGACCTGCAGCGCAGCGACCCGCAGTGGACCCGGGCCAAGGGCTTCGACTCGTTCTGCCCGATCGGCCCGTGGATCGTCACCGACCTCGACGTGAGCGACCTCGAGATCCGCTGCGAGGTCGGCCGCAACCCCGACAACCTGGAGGTGCGCCAGATCGGCCGCACCAAGGACATGGTCTTCGACATCCCCACCCTGGTGTCGTACGTGTCGCATGTGATGACGCTGCTGCCCGGCGACATCATCCTCACCGGCACGCCCGCCGGCGTCAGCGAGCTGACCGCCGGCGACATCTGCTCGATCACGGTGCAGGGCATCGGCGAGCTGCGCAACACGGTGGTGTCGCTGGAGTGACGAAGATCCTGGTCACCGGCGCCACCGGCAACATCGGGCGGATGGTGGTCGACGAGCTGCTGGCGGCGGGCGCCGACGACGTACGCGCGCTGACCGTCGACCCGGTCCGGGCCGCCCTGCCGGACGGGGTCGACGTCGCGCGCGGCTTCCTCGGCCGCCCGTCGACGCTGCCCGCCGCGTACGCCGGGGTGGATGTGCTGTATCTCGCACCGCACCTCCCGACGGTGACCGAGGCGTGCCGGATGGCCGCCGAGGCCGGGATCGGCCGGATCGTCGACCTGGCCGGCCCCAAGGGCGAGCACTGGCAGGCCGTCGAGGACGCGGTCGAGGCGTGCGGCCTGCCCTTCACCCACCTGGAGCCGGGCGAGTTCATGGCGAACGCCACGCTGTGGTCCCGCCAGATCCGGGCCGGCGACGTGGTGCTCGACACGTGCGGCGACGCGGTCAACGCCCCGATCGCCCAGGAAGACGTTGCCGCCGTGGCTGCCCGGGTGCTGCTCGAGGACGGCCACGAGGGCAGGTCCTACGAGCTGACCGGCCCCGAGGCGCTCTCCCGGCGGCAGAAGGTCACCTTGATCGGCGAGGCGCTCGGACGTGAGCTTCGCTACGTCGATCTCCCGCGCGACGAGGCGGTCGAGGAGCTCGCCAAGGACATGGGCGAGCACGCCGGCTGGTACGTCGACGGCCTCGCGATGCTGGCCCAGTACCCGCATCAGGCCGTGCCGGCCGTGGCCGAATTGACGGGCCGACCTGCGACAACGTTCCTCGAGTGGGCCCGGCGGAACGCGGATCTCTTCCAAAGGTCGTAACCCGATTTGGTGGGCCCGGGGTGGTCAGGTAAAGTTCATCCTCGGCGCGGCAAGCCGGGCCAAATGGGGTATGGGGTAATTGGCAGCCCGACTGATTCTGGTTCAGTTAGTCTAGGTTCGAGTCCTGGTACCCCAGCGCTACCAATCCTGCGAAGGATGGGTGGAGCTGGACATCTGATAGAGTTCGGCCCGCCCGCTGAAGCAGAGCGGAAGCAAAGCGAGTCCATGGCCCCGTCGTCTAGCGGCCTAGGACGCCGCCCTCTCAAGGCGGTAGCGAGGGTTCGAATCCCTTCGGGGCTACGTTCTGAGTGACCCCCGTCAGCAGAAAGCGCTGACGGGGGTCACTTCGTATATCTGCCTGGGGGCCGAGCCCCCAGACCCCCACGTCGCGATGGACGTGCGCATCGATGAGGCGAAATGTCGTGGGCGAGGACCGGCATAATCGATCGATGGCAGACATCGCGGTCCGCCGAGTCGATCTCGGCTACTTCATCCGCCCGGCGGAGGAGACTGGCACCGGCCACTGCAGGGTCGAGCCCGTGCTCGGATATCTGATCGATCATCCCCATGGCGGGCGGGTGCTGGTCGACACCGGCATGGGACGGCATCCCGAGGTCGACGCGCACTACCGGCCGCGGCGGATCCCGCTGGCGGCGGCGCTGACGACCGCGGGCGCCAAGCTCGACGACATCGACTACGTCGTCAACTGCCATCTCCACTTCGACCACTGCGGCGGCAACCCGCAGCTGGCCGGCCGGCCCGTCTTCACCCAGCGCGCCGAGCTGGCGCTGGCCCGCACCACCGACCACACCCTGCCCGAGCTGATCGACCACCCCGGCGCCCGCTACGAGGAACTGGACGGCGAGGCCGAGATCCTGCCGGGCGTGGTGATCCTGGCGACGCCCGGCCACACCGCGGGCCACCAGTCGGTGGTGGTGGCCCGCGGCGACGGCACGATCGTCGTGGCCGGGCAGAGCCACGACAACGCCTCGCTGTTCACCGGCGACGTGCTGGCCCAGCACTCGGGTGTCGGCCACTACCCGGTCTGGCTGCACCGGATCCTGGCCTTCGACCCGAGGCAGGTCGTCTTCGCTCACGACAACGCGGTCTGGACTCCAGGAACCAGCCAGGTCAGCGCGTCCTGAGGGAAGGCCGCGGAGATCTCGGCCCGCCCCTCGTGGAAGTGCGACCAGCCCTCGTAGTGCACCGGCACGATCTTCCGCGGCTTGATCGCGGAGCACAGCCGCACCGCGTCCCGCCCGGTCATGGTGAACCGGGCCGGACCGGTGAGGCCGAACTGCACCTTGCCCAGATGCAGGACCGCGATGTCCACGTCGAACCGGTCAGCCACCTCCAGCACCCCCGGGAACACCACGGTGTCCCCGGAGATCCAGACGACTCCGGACGAGCCCCGCAGTGCGAAGCCCGTCGTCGGCCCGACGATCGGCACGGCCCAAGCCGGCCCGTGCCGGGACGGCGTCGCGGTGATCTCCAGCGAGTCGACCTTGGTGGATTCCCACAGGCGAAGGCCGGAGGCTCCGAGCCGGCGCGCGCCGGCCGGCGTCGTGATCACAAGCGGGACACGCGCGAGCAATGCTCTGCCCGAAGTATCCAAATTGTCCGCGTGTTGATCATGCGTGAGCAGGACGGCGTCGATCCTGCCCAGATCGTCGATGGACAGGGCCGGCCCGGCGGTCTTGCGCGACGACGTCCCCCAGCCGAACGAGTACCGCCGGCCGGGGGCGTCGAACGTCGGATCCACCAGCAGCCGCACCCCGTCCAGCTCCAGGAGCGTGGTCGGCCCGCCGATATGGGTGATGTTCATTTCGCGTGGGTGAGAGCCCAGTCGAGGACCTCGTCGGCGATCTGCTCCCAGCCCTTCTGGGCCGGCAGCAGGTGGGCGTAGCCCTCGTACTCACGCCGCTCGGTGATCGTGTTGGACTTGTAGTGCTTGCAGTTCGACTCCTGGATCGCCGGCGGCATGATGTGGTCCTCCGAGCCGGAGACGAACAGCAGCGGCGCCCGGTTGTCGTTGTGGTAGTCGACCCACGTGTCCTGGTGGCCGGGCTGGAAGTTGGCGAGCACCCCGCCCCACAGGATCCCGCCGCTGGCCGGGATGTGGTACCGCTCGTACAGCGCCTTCGACTCCTCGTCGGTGAAGGTGTTGGTGAAGGCGTACTTCCACTCCTCCAGCGAGAGCCCGATCGCCTTGTGCCGGTTGGCCGGGGTCTTCAGGACCGGGAAGGTCGACTTCAGCTGCGACAGCGGGACCACCCGGACGCCCTCGGTGGGCGCCGAGTTCAGGGCCACGCCGGCCACGCCGTACCCGTGGTCGAGCAGGATCTGGGTGAACGCGCCGCCGGCCGAGTGCCCGATGATGATCGGCTGCTCGGGCAGGGCGCGGATCGCCTCCTCGTACTGGGCGATGATCTGCGGGACGGTGACGTTCACGATCGGGGTCGGGTCGGCGTTGAGCGCCTCCACCTCGACCTCGAAGCCCGGGTATCCCGGCGCGATCACCTGGTGGCCCTTGGCCTCGTAGTGCGCCTTCCAGTGCTCCCAGCTGCGCGGGGTGACCCAGAATCCGTGGACCAGAACGATCGGCTTCATGCGTCGTGCTCCTTCAAGAAGTCCAGCAGGTCGAGGCTGAGCTGTTCTTTGTGGGTGTCGGTGATGCCGTGCGGCGCGCCGGCGTAGACCGACAGGCGCGCGTTCTTGATCCGGGCGGCCGAGGCCTGGCCGCCGACCGCGAACGGCACGACCTGGTCGTCGTCGCCGTGGATGACCAATGTGGGCACATCGATCGCGTCCAGGTCCGGGCGGAAGTCCGTCGCGGAGAAGGCGGCGATGCACTCGTACGCGTTGCGGTGGCCGGCCTGCAGCCCCTGCCGCCAGAAGGCGTCCCGGATGCCCTGCGAGACATCCGCGCCGGGCCGGTTGTTGCCGAAGAAGGGCCCGTCGGCCAGGTCCTGGTACTGCTGGGAACGGTCGGCCAGCGAGCCGGCCCGGATCCCGTCGAACACCTCGACCGGCACGCCGCCCGGGTTGTCCGGGGTGAGCAGCATGAACGGCGGCACCGCCGAGACCAGCACCACCTGCGCCACTCGCGAGGTGCCGTGCCGCCCGACGTAGCGGGCCACCTCGCCGCCGCCGGTGGAGAAGCCGACCAGCGTGATGTCGCGCAGGTCGAGCGCGTCGATCACGGCGGCCAGGTCATCGGCGTACGTGTCCATCTCGTTGCCGTCCCACGTCTGCGTCGACCGGCCGTGCCCCCGCCGGTCGTGCGCGATCGCGCGATAGCCGTTGGCCGCCAGGAAGAGCTGTTGCGCCTCCCAGCTGTCCGAGTTGAGCGGCCAGCCGTGCGCGAGCACCACCGGCCGTCCCGAACCCCAGTCCTTGTAATAGATCTCCGCCCCGTCGGCGGTATTCACAAACCCCATGTGGTGATCGTGCTGGGAGCGTGCCCACCTGCGAATCCCGCGCGGCGCGTAGTCAGTCGTGCAAACTCTCGCGTAGCTGCCGCCGCGACCGCACCCCGAGCTTCCGGAAGACCTTGCGCAGGTGGTAATCCACCGTGCTGGCGCTGAGGAACAGGTGCGCCGCGATTTCCGCGTTCGTCCCGCCGTCGCGCGCCAGGCGCGCGACGGCAGCTTCCTGCGGGGTCAGGGCCGTTTCGGATTCATCCCGTACGGCCAGTACGGCTGGCAGCGCGGTACCGCCGAGCGCGCGAAGCTCCTTGCGGGTCCGTTCGGCGAAGGCCTCGGCCCGCACCTCCTCGAACATCTCCAGCGCCGCGCCCAGCTGCTCGCCGGCGTCCCGGCGCCGGCGTTGCCGCCGCAGCCACTCGCCGTAGAGCAGCCGCGCCCGGGCCAGGTCGCCGTGCGCCAGCGTGCCGGTCAGCACCTCGATCGCCTGCCGGTAGTGCGCCTCGGCCTCGTCGGCGGGCGCCAGCAGCGCCCGCGAGCGCTCGAGGAGGCCGACGGCCCGCGGGGTGCCGCAGGGGCCGGTCGCGAGGGCCAGGTCGGCCGCGGCGAGCTTCGCGGTCCGCCGGTCGCCGGAGCGCAGCGCGGCCTCGACCAGCTCGGGCAGCGCGTCGGCGATCCGGCGGGGCCGGCCCAGCTCGACCAGCCCGGTCAGGGTGTCCCGGGCCGACGCGTACTGGCCCTCGGCGTTGTCCAGCGCCGCCAGGCTCAACCGGGTCCAGCCGTGCAGGCCGCCGAGGCCGAGCATCTCGAAGACGCCGAGCGCGCCCTGGATCGACTCCCGGATGCCGGGCTCGGCCCGCCACGCGACGAGCTCCGGATGGCGCCAGACCAGCTCCTGGTCGGCGGTCATCCCCAGCGCCGCGCGCAGCCGCTGGCCGGCTGCGTCGTGCCGGTCCGCACGGTCCAGGCGACCGAGCAGCGTCCAGGTCATCGTGCCGAGGTAGTGCACCAGGTCGAGGAAGTGCAGCGCGCCGGTCCGCCGGGCGGCCGCCTCGGCCCGGCGCAGCAGCCCGTCCTTGACGTCGTCCTCCCAGAGGAGCGTGCAGAAGTTGACGCCGACCACGAGCCGGGCGAGCACGGTCTCGTCGGGCAGGTCCGGATCGGCGATGGCGGTGATCGCCCGGCGGACCGCGGGCACACCCCGCTCGTAGCCGCCGAAGGTGAACTCCGTATAGCCCGCCAGGATCAGCTCGTCGAGGCCGGTCGGGTGGTCGCCGACCAGCCGGGCGGCCTGTTTCGCGATCTCCGGCTCGCTCACCACGCAGAGGTGCTCGGCGCTGCGCATCAGCTCGATCGCCTGGACGAGCGCGCGCCGGGCCCGATCCTGGTCGTCGCCGAACGCCTCGGCCGCGGCCAGGCAGCGGCCCGCCCCGAGCCGCTGCCCGTCCGGCACGCCCGTGTTGACCTCGGCCAGCGACCGGGTCAGCAGGGCGCTGCCGCGCGCCGGGCCGGGCAGCCCGCTCTCGTCGACGGTGCCGAGCAGCAGCAGCGCCCGTGCGTAGGCGCCGGACGCGAGCGCCGCCTCGGCCGCCCGCACCTGGCGCAGCGCCTGGGCGGCCGGGTCGGGGGTGAGCTCGGCCGCGCGGGTCAGGAAGGTGGCCCGGGCATTGTGCCCACCACGGGCGGCCGCCCGGTCGGCGCGGCTCTCCAGCTCGGCCGCGACGGCCTCGTCCGGGCCGTCGGCGGCGGCCGCCAGGTGCCAGGCCCGCCGGTCGGCGTCGCCGCTGCCGGTGATCACGGTGGCCAGCGCGCGGTGGGCGGCCCGGCGCTGAGCGGGCGCCGCGCCGCCGTAGACGGCCGATCGCACCAGCGGGTGCCGGAAGGCCGCGGCGGGCAGCCCGGTGATCAGATGGTCGGCCTCGGCCGGCGCGGCGTCCGCGGGGCGCACCCCGAGCAGCCGGCCGGCCTCGGTGAGCCGGACGCCGTCGCCGTCGGCGTTCGCGGCGGCGAGCAGCAGCCACGTGCGTGTCGCCGGGGGATAGGCGTGGATCCGGGCCGTGTAGTGCGCTTCCAAGCGGCTGCCGATCGGCACCGGCTCGGGCAGCGGGACGCTGCCGCTGAGCTGCTCGGCGGTGAGCTCGCGGCCCAGGTCGGTCAGGGCCAGCGGGTTGCCGCCGGTGGCCTGGGCGACGTGCGCGGCCAGCGCCGGGTCGACGGTCGTGTCGACCACATCGGTGAGCAGCTCCACCGCCGCCTCCGGGGCGAGGCCGGCGATCTCCCGGGCGTCGATGCCGGCGAGCAGGCCCGGGTCGTCGCCGTCGGCGCGCAGGCCGAACAGCAGCACCACGCCCTCGGCGTGCAGCCGGCGGGCCACGAAGGCCAAGGCCCGCAACGACTCCCGGTCGACCCACTGCGCGTCGTCGGCAACACACACCCGCGGCGAATCGGCCAGCAATGTCAGCGCCGCCAGGCTCACCAGATAGAGGTCGGGCGGTGGGCCGTCGGCGAGGCCGCAGGCCACCTCCAGGGCCGCGCGCTGGCCCGCCGGGATCCGGTCGCGGCCGGCGAGCAGCGGGATCAACAGGCGGTGCAGCGCCGCGTAGGGGAAGTCGGCCTCGGACTCGACCCCGCTGATCCACAGTGTTCCGGGCGCCGCGCTCTCGGCGTACCGGAGAAGTCTGGTCTTGCCGACGCCGGCCTCGCCCCGCAGCACCAAGCTCGCGCTGCGACCACCTCGCGCCCGCGTCAGCAACGTGTCCAGCTCGGCGCACTCCGTCTCGCGCCCCAACAGCCGCGTGATCTCCACATCGCACACGCTATGCAGGCATTGCTACCGATGGCGTCCGTAGAACTACGCAGTTTGCAGGGCCCGGGACAGCTCGCCACGGGAACGGATGCCCAGTTTCGGGTAGATGCGGGAGAGATGGGTGGTGACCGTGCGCGGCGAGAGGAACAGCCGATCGGCGATGTCCTTGTTGCTCAGGCCCTCGGCGGCGAGCTTCGCGATCTGGAGCTCCTGCGGGGTGAGGCCCTGCGCCGCCTCCGCCGGGCGCCGCAACGTCTCGCCCGACGCCCGCAACTCGGCGCGGGCACGGTCGGCCCACGCGATGGTGCCCAGCGCGTCGAAGGTGTCGGCCGCCGCTCGCAGAAGCGGACGGCACTCGGCGGCGCGGCGCTGCCGGCGCAGCCACATCCCGTACGCCAATTCCAGCCGGGCCCGCTCGAACGGCGACTCGATGTCGTCGGCCAGCGCCTCGGCGAACGACCCGGCCGAATCGCCCAGCACCGCGCGGGCGAAGCGCAGCCCGGCGATCAGCGCGGGGGAGCGGCCCTGCTCGGCCACCGGCGTGAGATCGTCGGCCACCAGGCGCAGCTCGTCCAGTGCGCCGCAGCCCATCGCCGCCTCGGCCAGGAAGGTGAGCAGCATGAGCCGGGTGTGCGCGTGGTGGGACGCGTCCGCCGGATCGAAGACGCGGCGCAGCTCGCGGAACGCCTCCCCGGGACGGCCGGCGGCGAGCGCGGCGGCGCCCCGCACCTGCCGAACGAGCGCGAGCAACGGGTGCGGCCCGGCCGTCATCAGCACCGCCTCGGCCCGGTCGGCCCGCTCGTGGGCGGCGGACACATCGCCGCGGAGCGCCTCGGCGAAGCCGCTGATGATCCACGCGGTCGGCAGCCAGTTGCTCTCGCCGGACTCGGCGGTGAGCCGCTCCGCCTCGGCGGCCAGGCTGATCGCCGATCGCGCGTCGCCGAGATGGGCGGCGTGCAGCGCGTGGCTGACCAGCGACTTGGCCAGCAGCCCGATCCGGCCCTGCGCGCGCAACTCGACCTCGGCGGCCGCGTGGAACGAGACGCCGAGCGAGAACGCGCCCATCGCGCCGGCGCCCATGCCGAGCTCGTACAGCTCGCGCGGATTGGCCTCGCCGGAGGCGCGCAGCGCGAGCATCTGCTTGAGGCAGAAGGCGCCGCGGGTCACCGGTGCCACCTGGGCGAGCACCGCCACCAGCCGGGGATCGTCCGGCGACACGTCGACGCTCTCGGCCGCGGCCAGCAGCCGGCCGGCCGTCTCCGGGTCGGGCACCGACCAGTAGACCCGCAGGCAGATCACGAGCAGCGACTCCAGCGCCATGTCGGTGTCGCCCTCGCGGCACATCGTCTCGACCGCCTCGACGAACGACGCGAACCGGTCGCCGCCACTCCAGCCGGTGCCCAGGAAGACCTCCCGGAGAAGGCCGTACCAGGCCCGGTCGGTGGGCGTCAGCCACTGCTCGGGCACCTCGGCGAGCAGCCGTACGACGGTGGCCGGGTCACCCTGTTCGGCGGCCGCGTTCGCGGCGGCGAGCAAGCGCCCGCCCCGGACCCCGGGATCGGCGCTGAGCCGGGCGGCCCGCTCGAACGCGGCCACCGCGACCGTGGCGACCTGCCGGTGCTGGGCGCGCCGCGCGGTCTCGGCCAGCTCCCGGGCCAGCTTCTCGTCGGGACCGATCGCCGCGGCCGCCCGATGCCACACCCGCCGCTCGGAGTTGGCGGCGACGGCGCCGGCCAGGGCCGCGTGCGCCCGCCGGCGCTGGGCCGCGGTGGCCGACTGGTGCAGCGCCGAGCGCAGCAGCGGATGCCGGAACCGGACCCGGAACTGGTCGTCGACCCGCACCAGCCGGGTGGCCACGGCGGGCTCGATGTCGTCGGCGGACACCGGCGCGCCGATCATCTCGGCGCAGGCGCCGATGAGCTCGTCGAAGTCGTCGCCGTCGTCGAGCGCGGCCACCAGCAGCAGGGCGCGGGTGATCGGCGGAAGCTCGGCGACCAGGCCGGAGAACGTGTGTTCCAGCCGCTCGCTCAACGGCAGCCGGGCCGGCAGCAACGCGGCGCCGCCGGAGCGGGCCGCGGCCTCGCCCAACTCCACCAAGCCGAGGGGATTTCCGGCCGCCTGCCGCAGAACCCGGGCGGTCAGCGCCGCGCCGAGGCCGGGCGCGACCGCGGCGACGAGGGCCGCGGAGTCGTCCGGGCCGAGTGATTCGAGTCTCCGTTCGGGCAGTCCGGCGGCGGTCAGCCGGCGGTTGACGTCGTCGCCGTCGCGGGTGGTCAGCACCATCGCGATCGGGTCGGCGCCGAGCCGGCGGGCCAGGAAGGACAGGGCGGCCCAGCTCGCCTCGTCGAGCCAGTGCGCGTCCTCGACGGCGACGAGCACCGGCACGCCGGCCTCGCCGAGAACCTCGAGCAGGGCGATGGCCAGGCGGTAGGGCTGGGAATCCGGATCGGCGGGCATGCCCACCGCCCGCAGGAGGCGGTCCAGTCCGGCGTACGGAATGTGCACCTCGGCCTGGACGCCGGCGGTGACCAGAACCCGGAATCCCCGGCCGCCGGCCTCGGCGGCGGCGTGCTCCAGCAGCGCCGACTTGCCGATGCCGGCCTCGCCGCGCAGGACCAGGGCGCCGCCGGAACCCGCGTGCGCGGCGTCCAGCACCGTGGTCAGGGCCTCGAGCTCCGGCCGGCGGCCCAGGATCACGGTCTTACAAGCCGGAGAGACGCTGACCGGCGCGGACCACGGCCATCGCGTGGCGCTCGCCGGGACGGCGGCCCAGCCGCTCGATCGGACCGCTTATCGAGATGGCGGCGATCACCCGGCCGGTGCGGTCGCGGATCGGCGCCGAGACGCTCGCCACACCCGGCTCGCGCTCGGCGACGCTCTGCGCCCAGCCCCGGCGGCGCACCTCGGCCAGCGTGCGGCCGGTGAACTTGCAGCGGGGCAGCAGCGGCATCACGGCCTCGGGCGGCTCCCAGGCGAGCAGGATCTGCGCCGCCGAGCCGGCGGTCATCGGCAGCACCGAGCCGACCGGGACGGTGTCGCGCAGGCCACTCGCGCGCTCGGCCGCGGCCACACAGATACGTTCGTCGGCGCGGCGCAAGTAGAGCTGACCACTCTCTCCCGTCGCGTCCCGCAATGCGGAAAGCAGGGGCTCGGCGGCGGTCAGCAGGACGTCGGGCGCGGCGTTCGCCAGCTCGCCCAGACGGGGGCCCGGACGCCACCGGCCCTGGGTGTCCCGGACCAGCATCCGGTGGATCTCCAAGGCCTGGGCCAGGCGATGTGCCGTCGCCCGGGGCAGTTTCGTCCGGTCGACCAACTCGGCCAGGCTGGCGCCGTCGACACAGGCCGCCAGGATGACGACCGCCTTGTCGAGAACGCCGACACCGCTCATACTGTGTCCCACAAGCCGAAACATACCTCCCAGAATTTAGGATGTCCAGATGGTGGGAGTCACTCCGAAGCCGCGGACCTTGGCGGAAAAGGTCTGGGACGACCATGTCGTGCGTGCCGCCGATGGCGAGCCCGATCTGCTCTACATCGACCTGCACCTGCTGCACGAGGTGACCAGTCCACAGGCTTTCGACGGCCTCCGGCTGGCCGGGCGCCCGGTGCGCCGCACCGACCTGACGCTCGCGACCGAGGATCACAACACCCCGACCGGGTACGCGGATCCGGCCTTCAACACCCGCCGCGGCGAGCTCCTCACGATCGCCGACACGGTGTCGCGCACGCAGATCGAGACGCTGCGCAAGAACTGCGCCGAGTTCGGCGTGCAGATCCGCCCGCTCGGCGACGTGCAGCAGGGAATCGTGCACGTGATCGGCCCGCAGCTCGGCCTCACCCAGCCCGGTCTGACCATCGTCTGCGGCGACTCGCACACCGCCACGCACGGCGCGTTCGGCGCGCTCGCCTTCGGCATCGGCACCAGCGAGGTCGAGCACGTGCTCGCTACCCAGACGCTGCCGCAGGCCAAGCCCAAGACGATGGCCGTCACGGTCGTCGGCGAGCTGCGCCCCGGCGTCAGCGCGAAAGATCTGATCCTCGCGCTCATCACGCAGACCGGCACCGGCGGCGGCAACGGCCACATCGTGGAGTACCGCGGCGAGGCCATCCGCAAGCTCTCCATGGAGGGCCGGATGACCATCTGCAACATGAGCATCGAGTGGGGCGCCAAGGCCGGCATGATCGCGCCGGACGAGACCACTTTCGCCTACCTCGAGGGCCGCGAGCACGCGCCCAAGGGCGAGCAGTGGGACGCCGCGGTCGCGTACTGGAAGACGCTCGTGACCGACGAGGGCGCCGAGTTCGACACCGAGATCATCCTGGACGCTTCGGCCGTCAGCCCGTTCATCACCTGGGGCACCAACCCGGGCCAGGGCGCGCCGCTGGACGCCGCGGTGCCCGACCCCGAGGAGTTCGTCGAGGAGACCGACCGCAACGCCGCCCGGCGCGCGCTGGAGTACATGGACCTCACGCCCGGCACGCCGTTCCGCGACGTCCCGGTCGACGTGGTCTTCGTGGGCTCCTGCACCAACGGCCGGCTGGAAGACCTGCGCGCCGCCGCCGACGTGCTGCGCGGCCACCGGGTGCACGACGACGTCCGCATGATGATCGTCCCCGGGTCGTACCAGGTGCGCGAGGCCGCCGAGGCCGAGGGCCTGGACAAGGTCTTCACCGAGGCGGGGGCCGAGTGGCGCTTCGCGGGCTGTTCCATGTGCCTGGGCATGAACCCCGACACCCTCAGCCCCGGGCAGCGCGCCGCCTCCACGTCCAACCGCAACTTCGAGGGCCGGCAGGGCAAGGGCGGGCGCACCCACCTGGTCTCGCCGCAGGTCGCCGCCGCCACCGCCGTGGTCGGGCGCCTCGCCGCCCCGGCCGACCTGTGACAGGAGTTACCAGATGGACAAGTTCGTCAGCCACAGCGGCAAGGTCATGCCCCTGCGCCGCTCCGATGTGGACACCGACCAGATCATCCCGGCCGTCTACCTGAAGCGGGTCACCCGCACCGGATTCGAGGACGGTCTGTTCAGCGCCTGGCGCGACGACCCCTCGTTCGTGCTCCACAACCCGGCCCACGCCGGCGCCACGATCCTGGTCGCCGGGCCCAACTTCGGCACCGGTTCCTCGCGCCAGCACGCGGTCTGGGCGCTGCGCGACTGGGGCTTCAAGGTGGTCATCGCCGCCCGCTTCGGCGATATCTTCCGGGGGAATGCTCTGAAGGAGGGTCTGCTGCCCGTCCAGCTCGATCAGAAAGCCGTCGAGGCGCTCTGGGACATGGCCGAGAGCGAGCCGGAAAAGCAGATCACGGTGGACCTCGAGGGCCGTCAGGTGCGCGTGGACGATGCCGCCTGGCAGTTCCCGATCGACGATTTCAGCAGGTGGAGGCTCATGGAGGGCCTCGACGACATCGGACTGACATTGCGCCACGAGGACGCCATCACCACGTACGAGAAGGGTCGTCCGGCCTTCAAGCCGGTCGTCGCCTAAGGGCCGAAAAAGCCTTGCCAGAGCAACGAATTTCGCCCCCGCCGCATCCCCGGCGGGGGCGTTTTCGTTGCAACACAAGGGATTTTTTTGACCCAAATGTTTGTGTCTGCTGGTCAGAGGGCATACGGTGCGCGCAGAATGGCTCGCATTGGGGCCAATGATGGTTGTTCGCGACGGTGGAGACCAAGTGCGTCGCCCAACGCAGGGTGCAGCTCAAGGTAGGTCGCGAACAACCATCAGTTCTCACGTTCGGGAGGAATTACCGTGAACAAGGCCGAGCTCATCGAGGCGCTCGCCGCCCGACTGGGAGACCGGAAGACGGCGACGGCGGCGCTGGATGCGGTCATCAGCGAGGTGCAGAACGCTGTCACCAAGGGCGACAAGGTGGCCATCACCGGCTTCGGCTCCTTCGAGAAGCGGGTGCGCAATGCGCGTACCGCGCGCAATCCGAGGACCGGCGAGACGGTGAAAGTGAAGAAAACGTCGGTGCCCGCATTCCGGCCCGGCACGGCCTTCAAGGACATGGTCGCGGCCGGAAAGGTCGCCAAGGCGGCCCCGGCCAAGAAGGCGGCGACGACCACGGCGGCGGCCAAGAAGACCACCGCCACGAAGGCCGCTCCCGCCAAGACCGCCGCGGCTACCAAGACGGCCACGGCGGCCAAGAAGACGACGGCGACCAAGGCGGCGCCGGCGAAGAAGGCCACCACCACCGCTACCAAGACGGCGGCGGCCAAGAAGACGACCGCCACCAAGGCCGCGCCGGCCAAGACGGCGCCGGCCAAGACGGCGGCTACCAAGACGGCGGCGGCCAAGAAGACCACCGCCACCAAGGCCGCGCCGGCCAAGACGGCGGCGGCGACCAAGACGGCCGCGGCGAAGAAGACCACGGCCGCCAAGGCGACGCCGGCGAAGAAGACGGCGACCGCTGCCAAGACGGCGGCGGCCAAGAAGACCACCGCCCGCAAGACCACCACGGCCGCCGCGGCGGCCACCCCGGCCCGCGCCCGGGCCAACACCTCGGCGGCCCGCAAGACCCGCTGACCGAGCCGTACGCCGCATAGGCGGCGCGTTGGGCGTCCACCCTTAGGTGGACGCCTTTCGTGTCTTCAGGCGCGGATACAGCGGCTCTGCCTACCGTCCGGGCATGCAGCGAGAAGCGGAACCCCGGGGGCTGGTCGGCCGGTCGCTGGTCGCCGCCGGGCTCTTCGCGGGCGCGGTGGTGCCCGGGTGGACGCTCGGCGACCTGACCGAGTCGTGGACCGGCAACGGTCTGCTCGACTGGCTGGTGACGTGCGCCTGGTCGGGCCTGGCGGTCCGGGTGCTGGCCCCGTGGGGCTCCTACCGCCCACGGGACGGGTGGCTCGGCGTCATCCCGCTCTACGGCTGGTACCTCACGTGCGTGCTGTGCTGGCGGGTGGCGCTGCTGCCCTACCGGGACTGGGAACCGCGCGAGGAGGAGCTGTGGCGGGCGCGATGGCTGACCGGCGACCGGCTAGGTCTCTGGCGCGCGGACTCTAGAGGCGCGATGCGTCCAGCAGTCGGTCACCGGACCAGGTGAGCAACCAGCCGTCGCCCTTGGGCGTCTTGTAGGGCGCCGGGTCGGACTCGTCGCGCAGGGTGGCCAGCATCGTCGGCATCACCTTGCCCTGGCTGCAGATCACCGGCACGCCCGCGTCGCGAAGGTCGAGCAGGCGCTGGGCGCCCAGCTTGGCCTTGGCCGGCGCCTCCTCGGCGATCGGTGGCTCGGCGAACGCGCCGTCCTGCACGATCGGCGCGCCGCCGAGCAGCGCCGCCAGCGGCTCCAGCGTCTGCTTGCAGCGCAACGGCGTCGCCGAGATCAGCCGCTCGGGCCGCAGCAGCGCCAGCGCCGGCCCGATCCGCTCGGCCTGCGCGCGGCCCCGCTCGTCGACCGGGCGAAGCGCGTCGTTGCCCTTCCATTCCTTGCGCTCGCCGGCGTGCGCGTGCCGCACCAGCGCCACCACCGAGGTGATCGGCGGCAGCTCGGTGAGGTGGGCGAGCACGCCGCGCTCGTCGTCGTAGCTGAGCCGGGCCGTGGCCTCGTGCAGCGGCAGCCACGCGAGCTCGTCGACCTCGGAGGTGTCCTGCACCGGGCCCTCCTCGGCCAGGCGCATCAGCCAGTAGTCGACCGTCTTGGGCGTGCCGTCCGGCAGGTCGTAGGCGAGCGTGGGCAGCCGCAGCTGCGGGATGCCGGCGCAGCCGGTCTCCTCGGTCACCTCACGGCCCGCGCCGGCCAGCGGGTGCTCGCCGGCGTGCAGCTTGCCCTTCGGCAGCGCCCAGTCGTCGTAGCGCGGGCGATGCACGAGGCAGATCTCGACACCGTCGCCGGCCGGGCGGTAGAGCACCCCGCCCGCGGCGCGAACCACCTCCGGCATCAGGCCGCCTTGCCGATGACGCGGCGCAGCAGCGCCTCCTGCAGGTGCATGTGGTTGTCGGACGGGCCGTACTGGCGCCGGTGCCAGGTGCCGTCGCCGTGCAGGTCCCAGCCCTCGCCCTCGTCGCTCATCGACATCTCCAGCACCTGCCGCAGGTCGCGCTGCGCCGACGGCAGCGTCACCCGCACCAGCGCCTCGACCCGGCGGTCGAGGTTGCGGTGCATGAGGTCGGCCGAGCCGATCCAGTACTCGGCGTCGTCGCCCGGGCCGAACCGGAAGACCCGCGAGTGCTCGAGGAAACGGCCGACGATCGAGCGGACCCGGATGTTGTCGGACAGGCCCGGGACGCCGGGACGCAGCGCGCACATGCCGCGGATGATCAGGTCGGCCCGCACCCCGACCTGCGAGGCGCGGTAGAGCGCGTCGATCGTCTCCTCGTCGACCAGCGAGTTCACCTTGAACTGCACGAGCGCCTCGCCGCCCTCGCGGGCGATCGCGGCCTGCCGCTCGATGCGCTCGATGAGCCCCGAGCGCACCCCGTGCGGCGCCACCAGGAGCCGGCGGTACGACCGCTGCCGGCTGTACCCGGTCAGCACGTTGAACAGGTCGGTGACGTCGGCGCCCACCTCGGGATCGGCGGTGAGCATGCCGAAGTCCTCGTAGAGCCGCGCCGTCTTGGGGTGGTAGTTGCCGGTGCCGATGTGGCAGTAGCGGCGGATCTGGTTGCCCTCCTGGCGCACCACCAGTGCGGTCTTGCAGTGTGTCTTGAGGCCGACCAGGCCGTACACGACGTGGCAGCCGGCCCGCTCCAGCGTGCGCGCCCAGGCGATGTTGGCCACCTCGTCGAAGCGCGCCTTCACCTCGACCAGCACCACCACCTGCTTGCCGGCCGCGGCCGCGTCGACCAGCGCGTCGACGATCGGCGAGTCGCCGGAGGTGCGGTAGAGGGTCTGCTTGATGGCCAGTACGTTGGGGTCGGCGGCGGCCTGCTCGATGAAGCGCTGCACGCTCGTGGAGAACGAGTGGTACGGGTGGTGGACCAGGATGTCGCTCTCGCGCAGGCGGTTGAACACGCTGCGCGGCACCTCGCCGTCGGCCAGCTGCGGGTGGGTGGACGGGACGAACGGGCGGTCCTTGAGGTCGTCGCGGTCGGTCTCGCCGAACACCTGCCACAGCGACGACAGGTCGAGCAGGCCCGGCACCCGCAGCACGTCCTGCGAATCCATGTCGAGCTCGCGGCAGAGCGTGTCGAGCACGTGGTCGCTGATCGAGGCGGCCACCTCGAGCCGCACCGGCGGGCCGAAGCGGCGCTGCGCCAGCTCGCGCTCGAGCGCCTGCAGGAGGTCTTCGTCGCGGTCCTCGTCGACCTCGAGCTCGGCGTTGCGGGTCACCCGGAACAGGTGCCACTCCTGGATCTGCATGCCCGAGAAGAGCTGGTCGAGGTGGACCGCGATGAGCTCCTCGACGGGCAGGAAGCGCACGGCGCGGCTGTCGTTCTGCACGGTGACGAAGCGCGGCACGTTGTTGGGCACCTTTATGCGGGCGAACAGCTCGGAGTTGCTGTCCTCCGGGTCGCGCAGCACCACGGCCAGGTTGAGCGACCGGCTCGAGATGTACGGGAACGGGTGCGCCGGGTCGACCGCGAGCGGGGTCAGTACCGGGAAGACCTGCTCGCGGAAGTACGTACGCATGCGCTCGCGCTCGGCCGGGCCCAGCTCGCCCCAGCTGACCAGCTCGATGCTCTCGGCCGACAGCTTGGGGCGCACCTCGTCGCCGAAGCAGGCCGAGTGCCGGGTGACCAGGTCGGCGGTGCGCTCGCTGATCATCTCGAGCTGGTTGCGCAGCGAGGAGCGGTCGCCGCCGCGCATCGGCAGGCCGGCGCTGAGCCGCCGCTTCAGCCCGGCGACACGCACCATGTAGAACTCGTCGAGGTTGCTGGCGAAGATGGCCAGGAACTTGGCCCGCTCGAGCAGCGGCGTGTTCGGGTCCTCGGCGAGGGCCAGCACCCGCGCGTTGAAGTCGAGCCAGGAGAGCTCGCGGTTGAGGAATCGGTCCTCGGGCAGCTCGGGGGCGCTGTCCGACTCGAAGACCTCGTCCGTCGCCGTCGCCTCGGGGGTCTCGGCTATGTCCGTCATGAGGTTCTCCGTCGGGGTCTCGGTGGTACTGCTTTCCCCGCTCCGGGGCATGAAGCGGCCGTTCGGGCCACGCCGGCGGGCTTCGGGGATCCGGGGCGAGGTCTGCATCGCTCCATCATTGCGGTTTCCGGTGAAACGTGAAACGAACAGCGCCTAGATCAACTCAACCGATTCCGGGAATGGCCACCCGGCTGACCAGGCCATTGGCCTCGGTCTCGACGGCCACACGCTGCCCGAGACGCAGCAGCCGCAGTCCCGAACGCTGGAACGCGTAAGCGTCGAAGGCCAGCTCAGTGCCGTCGTCGAGGAGGAGGGTCCCGGCACGGGTCCCCGGGTCGAAGGTCGCGATCGTGCCCTGCATGCCCTGCACGCTACCGGGTTCAGGCGGCTGGGACGCAGCTCACCGTGAGTCCCAGATCACGCAGCAGGGCGCAGGTGTGCCGGCCGGCGCCGAGCGACAGCACGAGGGCCAGGTCGGCGGGCGTGTCGACGTCCTGCCGCAGGCCCGGCCAGTCGCCGGCGAGCGGGGTCGCGCCGGAGGCGGCGTGCGCCACCGCCGAGCCGAGGCCGAAGCGCGGGTCGAGCGGGACGCCGGGCGGGGCCGCGAGCAGCACGGTGCCGGTGCCGGCCGCGTCGGCCACGAAGCTGCGCCCGTGGGCCGCGCCGAGCGCCTCGTCGAGCTGCCCGGGGCGCAGCGCCGGCAGGTCGCCGGTCATCACCACCCGGAACCGGTCGACGCCGGCCGCCTCGTCGGCGCCGAAGCGCATGGCCTCGTTGAGGTCGGCGCCCGGCCGGTCGGGCACCACCCGGGCGCCCAGCTCGGTCACGGCCGCCGCCGTGACCGGGTCGTCGGTCACCACCACGAGCTCGGCCACGGCCGATCCGGCCAGCACGGCCGTCACCGTGTCGCGCACCATGGCCAGCGCCAGGTCGGCGTGGCGGGCCGCGGGCACGGCGCCGCGCAGCCGGCTCTTGGCCGCGCTCAACCGCTTGACGGGGATCACCGCCGTCCAGTCCGCAAACATTGGGTCAAGTCTGCCAGCGGGCTGCTCAGGCACCCCTGCCTGGTCCCGGCGGCCGGGAGCAGGCATGATTCCTGGCGAGGCATGGGGATCGCGGTGGGGACACGCCGCGGGTAGGGCAGGAGGGGCCGTGGCGCAGCGCGGGCTGGGATTCTGGCAGCGTTTCGCGGTCGTGTTGGTGCTTCCGGTGCTCAAGGTCTGGACGAAGCGGACCTGGACCGGGATGGAGAACATCCCGCGGACCGGTGGCGTGATCATCGCGCCGAACCACGCGTCGCACTTCGACCCGCTGGTGGTGGCGCATTTCATCTACGGGACCGGCCGCTGGCCGCGCTTCCTCGGCAAGGCGAGCCTGTGGAAGGTGCCGGTCCTGGGCCCGTTCCTGCGCAAGGTCAAGCAGATCCCGGTGGAACGCGGCAGTGTGGAGGCGGTGAAGTCCCTCGACGCCCTGGTGGACGCCCTGGACGACGGCGGCGTCGTGGTGATCTACCCGGAGGGGACGACCACCCGCCAGCCCGACCTGTGGCCGATGCGCGGCAAGACCGGCGCGGCCCGGCTCGCCCTGCTCACCGGCGCGCCGGTGGTCCCGATGGCGAACTGGGGGGCACACACCATCTACGACCCGCGCACCAGCAAGCTGCGCATCCGGCCGCGTACGCCGGTGGTCGTCACCGCCGGCAAGCCGGTGGACCTCTCCCGCTGGGAGGGCGCCACCCCGACCCGCGCGGTGCTCGAGGAGATGACCGACGCGATCATGCTGGACGTCCAGCGCCTGGTCGCCGAGGTGCGGGGCGAGACCGCGCCGGACGGGCTCTACGACCGGCCGGCCGCCAAGCGGGCGAACACCAACGGGGAGGCGGGATGACCCGGGCCGCGGTCATCGGCTCCGGCGCCTGGGGCACCGCGTTCGCCAAGGTGCTCGCCGAGGCCGGCGCGCCCGTGACGATCTGGGGCCGGCGCGCCTCGGTGGTCGACGAGATCCGCGACCGGCGCAGCAACGAGGGCTCGCTGCCGGGGGTGAAGCTGCCGGAGACGGTCACCGCCACCGGCGACCTGGCCGCCGCGGTCGACGGGGCCGGCCTGATCGCCATCGCGGTGCCGTCCCAGACGCTGCGCGGCAACCTCGCGGACTGGTCGGGCCACTTCGGCCGCGACGCGACGATCGTCTCCCTGATGAAGGGCATCGAGCTCGGCACGACCAAGCGGATGAGCGAGGTGATCGTCGAGACCGCGCAGGTCGAGCCGGAGAGGGTGGTGGTGGTCTCCGGACCCAACCTGGCGCCCGAGATCGCCGCGGGCCAGCCCACCGCCACCGTCGTGGCCTGCCTCGACGAGGAGCGGGCCAAGCGGGTGCAGCACGCGCTGGCGCTGCCCTACTTCCGGCCGTACACCAGCGACGACGTGGTCGGATGCGAGCTGGGCGGCGCGGTCAAGAACGTGATCGCGCTCGCGTACGGAATGACGGTCGCGATGGGCATGGGCGACAACACCCGGGCCTCGCTGATCACCCGCGGGCTGGCCGAGACCGCCCGCCTGGGCGCGGCGCTGGGCGCCGACCCGCTGACCTTCGCCGGGCTGGCCGGGCTGGGCGACCTGGTCGCGTCCTGCTCGTCGCCGATGGCCCGCAACCGCACCTTCGGCGAGCACCTGGGTCGCGGCGAGAGCCTGGAGCAGGCGCAGGCGGCCACCCGGCAGACCGCCGAGGGCGTGAAGAGCTGCCTGTCGATCCGCGATCTGGCCCGGGCGCACGACGTCGAGATGCCGATCGTCGAGCAGGTGGAAAAGGTGTGCCACGAGGGCGCCGACCCGCGAATCGCGGTCAAGATGCTGATGGGGCGGGAGATCAAGCCGGAATGACCTACTCCGATGGCACCCGGGTGGTGCACGCGGGCTTGCCCGAGCCGGTGGTCGGCGAGCCGTTCCTACCCGGGCCGGTCTTCGCCGCGCCGTACCACCTCGACCCGGTGACCGGGCCGGGGGAGAACGGCTACGGCCGCACCGAGCACCCCACCCGGCGTCAGCTGGAGGCGGCGATCGGGCAGCTCGAGGGCGCGCCCACGCTGGTCTTCGCGAGCGGTCAGGCAGCGATCACCGCGCTGCTGCTCTCGGTCCTGCGCGCCGGCGACACCGTGGCGCTGCCGGCCGACGGATATTTCACGGTCCGCGCCTTCGCCGAGGGAACCCTTCGGGACCTGGGCGTGACCTCGCTCCAGGTGCCGACCTCCGGGCCATATCCCGATTTTTCCGGCGTACGGCTGGTGCTGCTGGAAACGCCGGCCAACCCGGGCCTGGACGTGTGTGACATCCAGGCCGTCGCCGCGGCCGCGCACGCCGCCGGCGCCCTGGTCGCCGTCGACAACACCACCCCCACGCCGCTCGGGCAAAATCCTCTGGCCCTGGGCGCCGACATCGTGGTCGCCTCCGGCACCAAGGCGCTGACCGGCCACTCCGACGTGCTGCTCGGCTACGTCTCGACCGCCGACGACGCGCTGTTCGAGAAGGTGGAGACCTGGCGCAAGCAGACCGGCGGGGTGCCCGGGGCGTTCGACTGCTGGCTGGCGCACCGGTCGATCGCCACGCTCGACCTGCGGCTGGCCCGCCAGACTTCGAACGCGGAGGCGATCGCTTCGCTTCTTCTCGCCCGGCCGGATGTGACCGGAGTGCGCTGGCCCGGCCTCGAGTCCGACCCGGCCTACGAGGTGGCGAGCAAGCAGATGCGCCGGATCCCCGGGATCGTCTCCTTCGACCTCGGCTCGGCCGACCGGGTGGCCCGCTTCCTCACCGCGGCCTCGCTGGTCTTCGCGGCCACCTCGTTCGGCGGCGTGCACACCACGGCCGACCGGCGGGCGCAGTGGGGCGACGACACCGCGCCCGGTTTCGTGCGGCTGTCCTGCGGCATCGAGGACACGGCCGATCTGGTGGCCGACCTGACGGCCGCCTTGGACGAAGCTTGATCGCCAGTTTCTCCGGTGACGAGGTCGCGGCGCTGACGACAGGTGAGAGCTTCTTCGCCGCGCCGGGGGAGCGCGTCTGCCCGGCGTGCGGGGAGCGCCGCCTCCGGACGTACGTGAACGCGCCTGAAAATGCTCGTCGCCCGACCCTCGTGAGCTATGTCTGGTGCGCGGGCTGCCGAAAGTTCGTCGGCACCCGGGCCCGTCATCCGGACGGCCTGGTCTTCTCGGATCCGCTCGCCGCGCTCACCGCCGGCGAACGGCGTGAGCTGGAACGCAGCCTGGTGGGCTTCCTCGCGCACCTCGATCGTCTGTGGGACGACGGCGTGCTGCCGCAGACGTTCGCGGCCTGACGCTTCCTTGACACCGCCTTGCTCTTACGGCCGTGCTGGCTCTATGGTTCGTTACATGAGTAATGAACCGCAGAACTAGGGAGGCTCGGTGTTCGACGACCGGAGCCCGATCTACCTGCAGATCGCCGACGGGATCAAGAACGACGTGCTGAGCGGCGCCCTCAAGGAGGACGAACAGGTCATGTCCACCAATCAGTACGCGGCCTTCTACCGGATCAATCCCGCCACCGCGGCCAAGGGCTTCGCCCAGCTGGTCGACGAGGGCGTGCTCTACAAGAAGCGGGGAATCGGCATGTTCGTCAGCCCGGACGCTCGCGAGAAGCTTCGCCGCGAGCGACGCGAGCGGTTCTTCACCGAGGTCGTCGACCCGATGCTGGCCGAGGCCAAGCGGGTCGGCATCGAGATCGACGAGATCGTCCGGCACCTCGGGGGCGGGCGATGATCGAGCTGCGCGGCCTCACCGTCCGGTACGGCTCGACCGTGGCGGTCGACGGCATCGACCTCGACCTGCCCACCGGCAAGATCTACGGCCTGCTCGGGCGCAACGGCTCCGGCAAGACCAGCCTGCTCAGCGCCCTCGCGTCGTTCCGCCGCCCGTCGGCCGGCAGGGTCCGGGTCGACGGCGCCGACGCCTTCGAGAACCCCGCGGTCATGCGGCAGACCTGCTTCATCCGCGACACCCTCGACACCAACGACTCCGACAAGGTGCGGGCACTGCTCTGCTTCGCCGGCTGGATGCGGCCCACCTGGGACGCCGACTACGCGGCCAAGCTGCTCGACCTCTTCGAGATCAACCCCAAGAAAAAGGCGTCGTCGCTGTCCCGCGGGCAGAAATCGGCAGTCGGCGTCGTGCTCGGCCTCGCCTCCCGTGCTCCGCTGACCATCCTGGACGAGACGTACCTCGGCATGGACGCGGTGGCCCGGGCCACCTTCTACCGCGAGCTGCTCGACGACTACCTTGCCCACCCGCGCACGATCATCCTCTCCACGCACCTCATCGAGGAGGTCGCCGACCTCTTCGAGCGGGTGATCATCATCGATCGCGGCCGGGTGCTGCTGCACGAGGAGACCGACGAGCTGCGCGGTCGCGGCGTCACGGTGACCGGGCCGTCCATGGCGGTCGGCGAGTTCGTGGTCGGGCACACCGTGCTCGGCGAGCAGAGCCTCGGCGGCGTCAGCGCCGTCACCCTCGACTGGCAGCCGACACCTTCCGAGCGGGAACGTGCCGAGAGCGCCGGGCTCACCCTGGGCCCGGTCGGCATCCAGGACCTCTTCATCCACCTCACGTCAACCGCGCCCCGGCTGGAGGCCACCCGATGAGCGTCACCGGCGCCCTGTTCCGCATCTACCGGCCGATCATCATTCCGTTCGCCGTCCTCCTCGTGGCGGTCGAGCTGATCGCGGCGAAGGCCGTCGCGTCGGTCAACGACTTGAGCTTCAGTATGTGGCTGGTGCTCGGCGGGAACGCCGCGAAGTACTGGCTGCTGGTGGTCGGCATCATCCTGGTCGCCATGCAGCTGCGGCAGTTCGTGGTCAACGGGGTGACCCGGCACGAGTTCATCGCCGCGGTGGGGATGTTCGGCCTGGTCCTGGTGGTGGGTTGGGCCGTCGCGGTGGTGCTCGGGCACGGCATCGAGAGCGTGGCGCTGGACGCCGCGGGCAAGCGGGCGGCGGGTTACCCGACGCTGACCTTCGGCGAGGCGCTGAGTGAGCTCGGCCGGCAGTTGCCGATCTCGCTGGCCTACCTGGTGTCCGGGGCGACGATCGCCGCCGGGTTCTACCGCTGGCGGCCCTGGCTGGGGCTGGTCGTGATGGTCGGCGGCGCGGTGCCGGCCGTGGTCGCGGACGGGCTGCTGGGGTTCACCGAGTTCGGCGGCCTCACCCACAAAGTGGTGCCCTACCCGGCGGCGCTGGCGTTGTCGCTGCTCGCGACCGGGCTGGGAGCGTGGGGCTTCCACCGGCTGATCAGCGACGTGGCGATCCGCCGGGCGGCGGCCTAGGCCTTTTGCAGGACGAAGTCGTGCAACCAGTCGCGGGTCACCGGCATCTGTTCGCCGCCGGTGACGCGACGAAGGGCATCGCTGGGGCCGATGCCCAGCAGCACCAGGGTCAGGCAGGCCAGCAGCGTCGACCGGCCGATGCCGCCGAAACACTGGGTCGCCACGAAATGGCCGGCGCGCACGTGCGCGGCGAGGCGGCCGGCCAGCAGCACCACCTGGGCCGCCTCCTCGCGCTGCACGCCGCCCTCGCCGAGCGGGAACGAGACGAGCTCCACGCCCAGCTCGGCGGCCGTCGCGATGGTGCTGTCGAAGCCCATCCGCTGCTGCTCGGGGGCGGTCAGCGCGGAGACCAGGACGGTGACGCCCTCGCCGGCCAGCGCGCTCAGCCGATCGGCCGCCCAGCCGTCGCCGCGCGGGTGCGCGATGGTCGCGAGCCGGCCCGATCCCATGCCGAAGATGACGTGGAGTGATGCAGTCATGAACCCGCAGTTTCCTTGTCCCGTGGCGGCGGACGGGTGAACCCGTGAGTGGCTAACGCAGAGTAGGGTTCCCCCCGGCATGACCGCTAGCGAGAGGCGCGAAGAAAAGTGACGACTCCTCGGAAGACCCGCGTCGCGATCGTGTTCGGTGGACGAAGCACCGAGCACGCCATCTCGTGCGTGAGCGCCGGGAGCATTCTGCGCGCGCTCGACCCGGGTCAGTACGAGGTCGTCCCGGTCGGCATCACCCGGGAGGGCGCCTGGGTGCTCGCCGGCGTCGATCCCGCTACCCTCGCGATCAGCGACCGGAAACTCCCCGAGATCACCACGGCCAGCGGCAACGCGGTCGTGCTCGCGGCCGACCCGACCGCCACCGACCTCATCGTGCGCGACCCGGCCGAGGGCATCTCCTCGCTGGCCGGCGTCGACGTGGTCTTCCCGGTGCTGCACGGCGCCTACGGCGAGGACGGCACGATCCAGGGCATGCTCGAGATGGCCGGCATCCCGTACGTGGGCGCCAACGTCTTCGCCTCGGCGGCGGCCATGGACAAGGAGTTCACCAAGAAGCTCGCGGCCGTCGAGGGCATCCCGGTCGGGCCGTACGCGGTGCTGCGGGCCGGCGCCTCGCTGTCCGAACAGGACAAGGAGCGGCTGGGCCTGCCGGTCTTCGTGAAGCCGTCGCGGGCCGGCTCGTCGCACGGCATCACCAAGGTGACCGACTGGGCCGACCTCGACGCCGCGATCGCCACCGCCCGGCAGATCGACCCCAAGGTGCTGGTCGAGGGCGCGATCGTGGGCCGCGAGATCGAGTGCGGCGTGCTCGAGGGCGAGGCCGGAGGAGCGCCCGAGGCGTCGCTGCTGGCCGAGATCCACGTCGATTCCTACGACTGGTACGACTTCGAGGCGAAATACCTCGACGGCGGCCGCTACGACATCCCGGCCGATCTGCCCGCCGCCGTCACCGCGCAGGTCCAGGACTACGCGCGGCGCACCTTCACCGCGCTGGACTGCGCCGGGCTGGCCCGGGTCGACTTCTTCGTCACCGCCGACCACCAGGTCTACCTCAACGAGATCAATACGATGCCGGGCATGACGCCGACCTCGATGTTCCCGCTGATGTGGGCGGCGACGGGGCTCGAGTACCCGAAGGTCGTGGACCGGCTGATCCGTACGGCGCTACGCCGTGGAACCGGGCTTCACTGAGTGCAGCCGGTCGGGACGCCTTTGTCGCGCGACTTGACCGTCTTGACCACGGCGTCGGAGAACTCGTTGGCCCACTGGGCGGTCTGCTCGTAGCTGCCCGGCACGGTCACCCGCACGGCGACCTCACGGTCCATCGTGGTGAACACGTCGGTGGCCGGGAGATCCTGTCCCCACCAGCAGACGCCGTTCATCGCGTACATGGTGGCGTCGAGCGGCACGCAGCCCGGGTGGCCGCCGTCGACCCGCTCGCACATCGTCGGCTGGGTGACGCCGCAGGCCACGGTGATCGGCGGCTCGCCCCACGCCGCGTTCTGCTCGGGGCCGGCGCTGACCTTGCGCGCGGGCAGGTCGCGCAGCGTCGCCGGCAGCTGGGACGTGACGGCCAGGCAGACCTGGGCGGTGCGGGCGTCGAGCCGGGGGGCCGCCATCTGCACCGGGGTGGACGGGATGACCGCGGGCGTGGTCGCCGTCGCCTGGACCGTTTGATCGCCCGGGTTCAACCGCGTGAACATGATGAGACCGGCCACGATGGCGATCGGCAAGGCGATCGCGGCGGCCCAGAGGGCGGCGCTGCGCGTCGTCTTGTCCGGCGTTTTCACCTCGGGGTCGGTGACGTCAACCATGGTTCAGAGGTTTACCACGGAGCAGGTGAGCGTCCGCATGATGCCCGAGACGTTCTGGACTTTGCTCACAATGAGCCCGCCGAGGTCGTCGACCGTGTGCGCCTCGGCCAGCACGACCACGTCGTAGGGCCCGGTGACCGCGTCCACCCGGATCACCCCGGGGATCTTTCCGATCGAGACGGCCACGTCATGTGCCTTTCCGACCTCTGTTTGGATCAGGATGTATGCCTGGACCACGATCCGCTCCCATCCGCCGTCAGCCGTAACCAGAACGTGAAACTACCGTAAGAACACACTCGGCTGCGGGACGCCACCTTGGCGGCCGCTGTCACGAAAGGGGCGCTGCGCTGGTGAGCATTGCCGAGATCGGCGAGTTCGGGCTCATCTCCCGGGTCGTCGCGAGGCTCGGGACCGGGTCTCAGGCGCTGCTCGGGCCGGGCGACGACGGCGCCGTGGTGGCCGCGCCCGACGGCCGGGTGGTGGCCTCCACCGACGTGCTGGTCGAGGGGCGGCATTTCCGCCGCGACTGGTCGGGCCCGGCCGACATCGGGCACCGCGCGGCCGCGGCCAACCTCGCGGACATCGCGGCGATGGGCGCGACGCCGACGGCGCTGCTGGTGGCGTTCTGCGCGCCGCCCGACCTCGACGTGACCTGGGCCGAGGAGCTGGCGGGCGGGCTGTCGGAGGAGGCGGCGCTGGTCGGCGCGAGCGTGGTGGGCGGCGACATGTCGTCGAGCCCGACGCTCACCATCGCGGTCACGGCCCTGGGCGACCTCGGCGGCAAGCCGCCGGTCGTGCGATCGGGGGCGCAGCCGGGCGACACGCTCGCGCTTTCCGGGCGTACGGGTCACGCGGCGGCCGGTTACACGATTCTCTCCCGGGGATTCCGTACGCCCAAGATGCTGGTCGAGGCGTACCGGCGGCCCGACGTGCCGTACGCCTCGGGACCGCTGGCCGCGTCGGCCGGGGCCACCTCGATGATCGACGTCTCCGACGGGCTGCTGCAGGATCTCGGCCACATCGCCACGGCCAGCATCGTGGGGATCGACGTGCGCACCGACGCGTTCGAGGTGCCCTCCCCGATGCGGGACGCGGCCTCGGCGCTCGGCGTCGACCCGTACCAGTGGCTGCTGGCCGGCGGCGAGGACCACGCGCTCGCCGCGACCTTCCCGCCCGGCGTCGCCCTGCCCGAGGGGTGGCACGAGATCGGGACGGTCCACGACGGGACGGGAATCACAGTCGACCGGAAGGCCTGGAGCGGCTCCGCGGGCTGGGATCATTTCCGCTGACGACGTACCGTCGTCGCCGTGCTTGGAGTTCCGGAGATCAAAATCAGGATGGCGGAGTTCGGCGACCCGGCGGTGAAGGCGCTGCTGGTCGAGGTGCTCGACGAGCTGTCCGAGCGGTACGGCGGCAGCGGCGACGACACGCCCATCGGCGACGACGATTTCACGTCGCCGAACGGGGCGTTCTTCGTGGCCGACGACGGGGAGCGGCTGGTGGGCTGCGCGGGCTGGCGCCGGCACGGCTCCACCGACGCGGAGCTCAAGCGGATGTTCACCGCCAAGGCCGCGCGCGGCCGGGGGCTGGCCCGGCGGATGCTGGCGGCGATCGAGGAGTCGGCGCGGGAGGCCGGGTGCGACCGCCTGATCCTGGAGACGGGCGACAAGCAGCCCGAGGCCATCGCCCTGTACGAGTCGGCCGGCTACGCCCGGATCGAGGACTTCGGGTACTACAAGGGGCACGCGGACGTGCTGTCCTTTGCCAAGGAGCTCTGACTACACAAATAGCCGCCGGGCCCAGCGGCCCGGCGGCTGAAGTGTGTGGAGCTCAGGTCAGGCGCGGACGACCTTGCCGGCCTTGATGCACGAGGTGCAGACCTGAAGCTTCTTGGTCGTGCCACCACCGGCGGGGGTGCGCACCGACTGAATGTTCGGGTTCCAGCGGCGGTTGGTCCGCCGGTGCGAGTGGGACACGTTGTGGCCGAAGCCCGGTCCCTTGCCACAGACGTCGCACACGCTAGCCACGGGGTACTCCTGAGGTTTGTCTTCTACATCGTCAAGGCAGCCCCGCGAACCATCGCCAAGGCAACCCGGCAAGGTTACCCGATGGTGCGCCGGAACAGCCAATCACCCCCGGTCAGGGTGCGGTCCTCCGACAATGTCAGGGGGCGTTAGTACGATTTTCGCGTGCTGGAGACCCTTGACGCCGCTGCGGTGCGCCGCTGGTGCGGTGGTGGGCTCGCCGCGCTCCGCGCCCATCAGCACGAGATCGACGAGCTGAACGTCTACCCCGTCCCCGACGGCGACACCGGCACCAACCTCGTGCTCACGCTCACCTCAGCCCAGCAGGCCCTCGACGAGGCCACCGCGCTGACCGGCGAGGTGCTCGACGCGCCGGCGCACGGCAGCGCCCTGCGCCGCATGGCCCGCGGCGCCCTGCTCGGCGCCCGGGGCAACTCCGGCGTGATCGTCTCGCAGATCCTGCGCGGCATGGCCGACAGCCTCGCCACCACGGTGGCGGTGCGCGGCGGCGAGCTGGCCCGGGCGCTGCGCTCGGCCTCCGAGGCGGCCTATGCGGCGGTGGCCCGCCCGGTCGAGGGCACCGTGCTGTCGGTCGTGGCGGCGGCGGCCGAGGGCGCCGGGCGCATCAAGTCCGACGATCTGGTCGCGGTGGCCCGGGCGGCGGCGGGGGCGGCCTCCGAAGCGCTGGCCCGCACTCCGCAGCAGCTGCCGGTCCTGGCCCGGGCCGGTGTGGTCGACGCCGGCGGGCGCGGGCTGGTGCTGCTGCTCGACGCGCTGGTCGACGCGCTGACCTCGACCGCTTCGCCGGCTTCCGAGCCGGTCGTGCCGGCCGTCTTCGGTCATCCCGGGCATTTCGGTTATGAGGTGCAATATCTGCTCGACGCCACCGAGCTCGGCGGCCTCCGCGAGACGCTGGACCGGCTCGGCGACTCGCTGGTCGTGGTCGGCTCCGGCGACGGCTTGTGGAACGTGCACGTCCACGTGAGCGCCGAGGGCATCGGCCCGGCGGTCGAGGCGGGGGTGGCCGCCGGGCGTCCCCATCGCATCAGCGTCACGCCGCTCGAGCCGGCACGCGTCGCCCGGCCGGACGGCGACGCGGGGCGGCCGCAGGTGGCCGAGGCGCCGTCGCAGTCGCGGGCCGCGGTCGTGGTCGCGGCGGGCGACGGGCTCACCGCGCTCTTCGAGGCCGAGGGCGCCATCGTCGTCGGGCGCAACCCGTCGATCCGCGAGATGCTCGACGCGATCACCGCCTCCGGCGCCGGCAGCGTGGTCCTGCTGCCCAACGACGCGAACACGCATGCCGTCGCCACCGGCGCCGCCCGCGAGGCCGAGGCCGCGGGGGTCCGCGTCAGCGTGGTGCCGACCCGCTCGCCCGTGCAGGCGCTCGCCGCGCTGGCCGTCCGCGATCGAGCCCGCCCGTTCGCCGACGACGTCATCGCGATGGCCGAGGCCGCCGGCGCCTGCCGCTACGGCGAGGTCTGCACCGCCCAGCGCGACTCGCTCACCGTGGCCGGTCCCTGCCGGGCCGGCGACCTGCTCGGCCTCGTCGACGGCGAGGTCCACGTGATCGGCGCCGACCTGGAAGACGTGAGCCGCCGCCTGCTCGACCGGATGCTCGGCGGCGGTGGCGAGCTGGCCACGCTGGTGCTCGGCGCCGACGCCCCGGCCGCGCTGGAGGAGACGCTGCGCGGCCACGTCACGCACGTCTGGCCGTTCGTCGAGCTCGCCTGCTACGCGGGCGGCCAGCCCCGGTACCACCTGCTGGTTGGAGTGGAATGAGCGACCAGACCACCACCGACACCCCGCTGCGCAAGGTCCTGGGCGACCGCACCGCCAAGGCGCTCGCGAGCCACCTCGATCTGCACACCGCGGGCGACCTGATCTACCACTTCCCCCGGCGGTACGACGAGCGCGGCGAGCACACCGACATGCGCGACCTGTTGATCGGCGAGCAGGTCACGCTGCTGGCCCAGGTGCAGGCGGTGAACGTGAAGCCGATGCGGGCCCGCAAGGGCAACATGCTCGAGGTGACCATCGGCGACGGCTCCGGCGCGACGCTCACCTGCACGTTCTTCAACCAGGCCTGGCGGGAGCGCGAGCTGCGCCGCGGCGTGTGGGGCCTGTTCGCCGGCAAGATCACCGACTTCCGGGGGAAGCGGCAGCTCAACGGCCCGGCCTATCAACTGCTGCGCGCCGACGCGACCCAGGACGAGGCGGCCGAGGAGATCGAGGAGTTCGCCGGCGCCCTGATCCCGGTCTATCCGGCCGCGCAGGCGGTGCCGACGTGGGTGATCGCCAAGTGCGTCCGCACGCTGCTCGACACCTTCCAGCCGCCGGCCGACCCGCTGCCCGCGACCGTGCGGGCCAATCGCAACCTGGTCGGCATCGGCACGGCCCTGCGCGAGATCCACCGCCCCAGCTCCAAGGAGGCGCTGTTCTCCGCGAAATACCGGCTGAAGTGGGACGAGGCGTTCGCCGTCCAGCTCACGCTGGTGCAGCGCCGGGCGCGGGCCGCGGCGGCGCCGAGCACGGCCCGGCCCCGGGCCGACGGCGGGATCCTCGAGAAATTCGACGCGAGCCTTCCGTACGAGTTGACCGACGGCCAGCGCCAGGTCGGTGAGGAGATCGCCGCCGACCTGTCCGAACCGCACCCGATGCACCGGCTGCTGCAGGGCGAGGTCGGCTCGGGCAAGACGCTGGTCTCGGTGCGCGCGATGCTTCAGGTCGTCGACGCCGGCGGCCAGGCCGCCCTGCTCGCGCCGACCGAGGTGCTCGCCACCCAGCACTACGGCGGCATCAGCGCCCAGCTGGGCGCGCTCGGCCGGGCCGGCGAGATCGACGGCGACCCGGGCGGCACCCAGCTCACCCTGGTCACCGGCTCGCTCGGCGCGGCGGCCCGGCGGGCGGCGCTGGCCAAGGTCGCCGACGGCACGGCCGGCATCGTGGTGGGCACGCACGCCCTGCTCTACGAGGGCGTCGACTTCAAAGACCTCGGCCTGGTGGTGGTCGACGAGCAGCACCGGTTCGGCGTCGAGCAGCGGGACGCGCTGCGCGCGAAGGCGGCCCGCCCGCCGCACGTGCTGGTGATGACGGCGACGCCGATCCCGCGGACGGTCGCGATGACCGTCTACGGCGATCTCGAGACGTCCACTTTGTCGCAGCTGCCGCGCGGCCGGTCGCCGATCGCGTCGCACGTGGTGCCGCCGGAGAAGCCGGCCTTCCTCGACCGGGCGTGGAAGAGGCTGCGCGAGGAGGTGCGAGCGGGCCACCAGGCGTACGTGGTGTGTCCCCGCATCGGCACCGGCGCCGGCGACGAAGACGAGGACCCGTCCAACCACCCCGCCGCCACCCCTGACCGGACTGAAGACTGGGCTGGCAGCGACAACGAACCGGCACGGCGGCCTCCCCTGGCGGTTACCGAGGTCGCGCCGCTGCTGGCCGAGGGCCCGCTGCACGGCCTGCGGATGGGCGTGCTGCACGGCAAGCTGCCCGCCGACGAGAAGGACGCGGTGATGCGCAAGTTCGCCGCCGGCGACCTCGACGTCCTGGTCGCCACCACAGTGATCGAGGTCGGCGTCGACGTGCCCAATTCCACCGTCATGATCATCATGGATGCCGACCGGTTCGGCGTCTCCCAGCTCCACCAGCTGCGCGGCCGGGTGGGCCGGGGCTCGGCCGCCGGCATCTGCCTGCTGGTCACCGAGTCGGTCGAGGGCACGGCGGCCCGCGAGCGCCTCGACGCGGTGGCGTCGACCACCGACGGCTTCCGGCTCTCCGAGATCGACCTCGAGCAGCGCCGCGAGGGCGACGTGCTGGGCGCTTCCCAGTCCGGCCGCCATTCCCACCTGCGGCTGCTCTCGCTGCTGCACGACGCCAAGCTGATCACCGACGCCCGGCACGAGGCCGCCGGCCTGATCGGCGACGACCCCGACCTCTCCCGTCATCCCGCGCTGGCCGCCTCGGTGGCCGCCCTGGTCGACGAGGAGAGAGCTGAGTACCTGGAGAAGGGATGATCCTGCACATCTGCCCACGCGACGTCTGGGAGGCCGCGCTGGCCGCCGGCGTCTACGAGGGCGACACGCTCGCCACCCAGGGCTACATCCACTGCTCGACCGAGGAGCTGGTGCATCTCCCGGCGACCGCCCTCTTCCGCGGTCGCACCGACCTGCTCCTGCTGGAGATCGCGGAGGATCGCCTGCCGGTCCCGCTGACCTGGGAGGACGGCGACCCGCCCCACCCCGACGGCAAGCAGTTCCCGCACCTCTACGCGGCCCTGCCGACGGCGGCGGTCATTTCCGTACGGGATTACCTGCCGGAAGCGGACGGCTCCTTCTCGCCACCGCGATAGAAGAGGGCGCGCCGACCAAGTGGTCGACGCGCCCTCTGTTCGTTGAATCAGGCGGTGAACTTCACCTTGCGGCGGCGGGCCACAAAGAAGAGCACGCCACCGGCGATCAGCAGCAGCGCCGCGATGCCGGCGATGGTGCCGCCGGCCGCGCCGGTGATCGGCAGGGTCGGTCCGCCCTCACCGCCGCCACCACCACCGTTGGCGGTCGGGGTGCTGCAGGTCAGCTTCTTCAGCGCCGCCTTGATCTCCTTCTCGAGACCGGCGATCTTGATGGTGGCGTAGGTCGCCGTGCCGGCCTTGAAGGTCGCCTTCTCCGAGGAGCCGGCCGCGACGGTCAGCTTCTTGGTCTCGTCGCCGTAGCTGACGGTGGCCTCCGCCGGGATGACGCCCTCGGGGTTGGTCACGGTGACCGTGACGTCCGTGCAGGTGTTCACGAGCGTGGCGGTCGGGAGCGCGCAGTCCTTGGGGGCGGTCCAGGTGTACTTCTGGTCCTCCATGCCCTCGGCGCTGACGGTCACGGTGCCGGCGCCGGCCGGGACGACCACGGTCTGACCCTTGCCGGCCGCGACGGTGACGGTCGAGACCCGGTCGCCGAACTTCACGGTGAAGGTCTGGTCGTACTTGCCGTTGTTCGACAGGTTGATCGCCTGGGTGCCGTCGCAGGACGGGACCGAGGTGCTGGCCGGCGTGACGCAGGACTTGTCGCCGCCGTTGTACCAGGCCTGCGGGCCCTTCGACAGGCTGCCGGGCTTGCCCTTCGAGCCGAGCTTGGTGTCGCCGTACCGCGGGCCGTCCTTGGTGATCGACGGGAGGATGTCCTTCTCGGTGCCGAAGAACGTGTCGACCTGCGTGTAGCACGGCGGGATGTCGACGTGCAGCTTGAGCGTGCGGTCCTTGTTCGAGATGACGCCGCTGTCCTTGTCGAACAGGTACTGCGGTACATCGAACTGCGGCTTCGGCGCGTAATACGAGACAGAGGTGACCGGCACCTCGACGCCCTCGCACAGCGTCACGTCGTTGTCCAGGTTGATGACCGTGTCGGCGCCGTCCTTGCCCACCACGAAGGTGTGGTTGAACGTCGCGCCCTTGGCGTCCACACACTCCGGCGCGGGCGGGGCACAGTCGGTCTTCAGGGTGACCGTCGCCGAGTTGTCGTAGTCCACGTGGTTGTCGGTCCACCGGGCGTCGAACGACAGCGTGACCTTCTCGGCCGTGTCGACGATCTGGGTGTACTGAACCTGACGCGGGTCGTCACGGGTGAAGGCGGGCAGCAGCACCGTGCCTTCCTGAAGCTTCGCGTCCGGCTTGCCGACCTGGACGGGGGCTTCGCCGGCCGGCAGCTTGAGGTTCTCGACCTTGGCGCCGTCGGTGTCCACGTAGTCGTTCTTGATGGTCCAGGTGACCTGGTTCTTGCCGGCCACGCACGCGGTCTCGCCGGTGACGGTGGCGTCGTGCGCGCTGGCGGGTCCGGTGATCGCCGCGGCGCCCACCAGCCCGAGGACGGCGGCCGCGAGGACGTTCGCGGCGCGGAGGAGCGGTTTCTTCAAGAGGGGATCTCCATCCGGGGGGTGAGAGGGGACGGAAGGGGCGCGCCGGCTCAGCCGGCGCGCCCCCGCGTTTGTTGCTGTGTCTGGTGCCGGGCTATCAGGCGGTGAAGCGAACCTTGCGACGGCGAGCCAGGACGAAGAGCACGGCGCCGATCGCGAGCAGAGCCGCGGCGCCACCGGCGATGCCGCCGGCCGCGGCACCGGTGACGGGCAGGCCGCCGCCGCTGCCGCCGGAGCAGTTGTCCGGCTTCTCGTAGTCGATGGTCACGGTCTCGGAAGCGGTCTCACCCTGCCAGCTGGCGGTGACGGTCAGCTCGATCGAGAAGCCCTCGGTCGCGCTGAACTTCTCCGACTTCTTCTCGCCCGGCTTGACGACGAGGTCGCGGACCTCGCCCTTGCTGGTCTTGTAGTGGAGCTTGTAGTCCACGCCGTCGGCCGGGTTGTCCAGGCCGATGGTGATCGTGGTGCAGTCCTCTTCGAGGATCGGCTGAGCCTCACCCGGCTGGCCGGTGGTCGACGGGGTCGGGACCGGAACCTCGGGGGTGGTCTCCGTCGGAGTCGGCTCGGTGGTCGGCGCCGTGGTGGTCGGCTCGGTCGTCGGCGCCGTGGTGGTCGGCTGCGTCGTCGGCGTCGTGGTCGGCGGCGTGGTGGTGGGCTGCGTCGTCGGCGGCGTCGACGGGCAGTTCTTCGGCCGGTAGGTCTTGCCGGTCGGCTGGTACTTCTGGTGGTCCGTGTACTCCAGGTAGACCGTCAGAGTCGCGCGGTAGCCGGTCTCGACGCTGCTGCCGGTGAGCTTCAGCGAGCTGTTGCCCTTGACCCACTTGCCGACCTTGATGTCGCCGACGCCGTCCGCGACCGTCTTGCCGTCGAGGACGACCTTCTTGACCTCGGCGTCGAGCTTGTACGGGTTGTCAACGGTCCAGTCGACCTTGTAGCTGCCGTTGTCGGCGCAGGTCGGCTCGCCGTAGACGGCGGGGTTGTGGGCGCTGGCGGGGCCCGCGAGGACGGCGACGCCGACCAGGCCGAGCAGCGTTCCGGCGACCACGGAGGTCGTCCGCTGGAACTTGGACTTAAGCAGGTTCACGCCTACTCCTGTGTTGGGATCAGGGGTGCGGCGAGGAAGCGGCGGGCCCGACGCCAGAACGGAGGCGGGGCCGTCGACGACGCCTCCCCACGTCGTCGACACGCAGCCGTAACCACGTGCAACGGGGCTCGACCCTAGCGACTTAGATGGATCTGGGGAATCCCTCAGGGACGGCTAAGGCTGTTGATACGGATCCGTGATCTTCCATCTACCGAGCGACGCTGGAAGATCGCCGAGCGTGTCCGGGCGGAGGGGAATTGTTCACTCCCCGATTGCACTCAGTAAGTGTTTCGGTAGCTTCGACTCGTGCTATTCGATGACCCGGGTGAGGCCGCATGACCAGGATCATTGCGGGCGCCCACGGCGGGCGGCGGCTGTCCGCGCCGGCCGGCGCTCTGACCCGGCCCACTTCGGACCGTGTGCGTGAGGCGGTCTTCAGCGCCCTGGGCTCGATGACCGACCTGTCTGGAGCGCGGTTCGCCGACCTGTATGCCGGATCTGGGGCGGTTGGTCTGGAAGCCCTGTCCCGCGGCGCGAAGCACGCGCTTCTGGTCGAATCGGACGCTCGCGCGGCGCGCACGATCCGCGACAACATCGTGGCGCTCCGCGTCGGCGCGGCGGCCCGGCTGATCACCGGGAAGGTCGCGCAGGTGCTCGCCGGCCCGCCCGAGGGCGGACCGTACGACGTGGTCTTCGCCGATCCGCCGTACGCGGTCGGCGACAACGAGATCGTGGAGCTCCAGGAGGCGCTGCTGGCCGGGGACTGGCTCGCGCCGGACGCCGTGGTCGCGATCGAGCGATCGAGCCGAGGTGATCCGTTGAGCTGGGTGGATGGCATCACAGCGGACCGCAGCCGACGTTACGGGGAGACTACTCTTTGGTACGGTCGCCGATCATGAGACGAGCGGTGTGTCCCGGCTCCTTCGACCCGGTCACCAACGGCCACCTCGACATCGTCGGGCGGGCCAGCCGGCTGTTCGACGAAGTGATCATCGGAGTGCTGATCAACCAGTCGAAGACCGGCCTGTTCACCATCGATGAGCGCCTCGAGATGCTCCGCGAGGCCACCGCCGAGTACGGCAACGTCCGGGTCGCCTCGTTCCACGGCCTGCTGGTGGACTTCTGCCGCTCGCAGGGCGCGGCGGTCGTCATCAAGGGACTGCGCGCCGTCAGCGACTTCGACTACGAGTTGCAGATGGCGCAGATGAACATCGGGTTGTCCGGCGTGGAGACGCTGTTCATGCCGACGAATCCGCTCTACTCCTTCCTGTCGTCCAGTCTTGTCAAAGACGTGGTGAAGTGGGGTGGCGACGCATCGGCATACGTCCCCGACTTCGTCGGCGAGCGGTTGATCACGCGCCTCAAGCAGAACTGAAGCTCTCGGCGCGCCGGAAACCGGGACGCGGGGGACGCAGTACCGTGATCGCACCACGGCTGTCCGTAGGCCTTCAGTCCGATTTTGGGTGGCGGGCCGGGCGGTCGGATGGGCGAGATGACAGGAGTGAAGTCACCGATGGATGCGCTCGACAGCATCGACGAGATCATCGAACGCGTCCAGGACGCGCGCTCCGTCCCGATGTCGCGACAGAACTTCATGTACGACCGGGCCGAGATGATCGACATGCTGGACGCCCTGCGCTCCACGCTGCCGTCCGAGATCCGCAAGGCCGCCGCCGTCCTCGACGAGCGCGATCGGATCATCGAGGCCGGCCGTCGCGAGGCCGATCGGATCATCAGCGAGGGTGAGACCGAACACGCCCGCCTGGTCTCGGTCAACGAGATCACCGTCTCGGCCGAGCACGAGGGCGCCCGGATCATCGCCGAGGCGCGCACCGAGGCTCAACGGCTGCGCGAGGAGGTCGACGACTACGTCGACACCGCGCTGGCCAACTTCGAGCAGTTCCTCACCCGCGCGCTAGCCTCGATAGAGCGTGGCCGCGACAAGATGCACGCCCTCCGGGAGATCGGCACCTTCCAGGGCGAGGACACCGAGCGCCCGCTGCCGTTCTAACCACCCGATTCGACGCTACGGGCCCTGCTCAGGTAACCTTTTTCGTCGGCCTACCCATGGCTGAGAGTTCACGATGCCCAAGTCACCGCAGAGTCACCTGGATCCCAGGCAGCCGTTCGTCCTCGACACGACGAAGCTTCCACGGCAGCCTGGTGCGACGCGTGCCCTGAATCGGGTGATCCCGGCGCCCGCGGACTTCGGCCTGGAGCTGATCAGGGTCCCCGAGGGGTCGGACGTCGAGCTCGATCTCGTGCTCACGTCGGTCTCCGAGGGGGTCTACGTCTCGGGCAGGGTCCGCGGCTCGCTCACCGGCGAGTGCGGTCGCTGCCTCAACGAGATCGGCGAGTCCTTCGACGTCTCCCTCGCGGAGCTGTTCGCCTACGAGGACAGCACCACCGAGGAGACGACCGACGAGGACGAGGTGGGTCGCATGCAGGGCGACCTGATCGACCTGGAGCCGGCGGTACGGGACGCGGTGGTGCTCACGCTGCCGACCAACCCGCTCTGCCGTCCCGACTGCCCCGGCCTGTGCCCCGAGTGTGGGGTGCATTTCGACGACCTTCCGGCTGATCACAGCCACGAGGAAGTCGATCCACGCTGGGCCGCTTTGCGCAACCTGACAAGTAACGAGGAGTAGCTACCGTGGCCGTCCCCAAGCGCAAGATGTCGCGCAGCAACACCCGGTCCCGCCGGGCGAACTGGAAGGCGACCGCGGTCGCGACCCAGGCGTGCCCGCAGTGCAAGTCGCCGAAGCTGCCGCACACGGCCTGCTCGGTCTGCGGCACTTACAACGGCCGTCAGGTCCTCGAGGTCTGAGCCTCGCGGAGTGACGCGCCCAATTGTCGGGCGGGTCGCACCTGGGCAACGGCGAGCCACCGGTGCGCCGGCTCCCTCCGCGGAGCCGGTGACCGCGCGGATCGCCGTCGACCTCCTCGGCGGGGACCACGCTCCCGCCGTCGTGGTTGACGGCGCTCTGCGCGCCTTCCAGGACGATCCGTCCCTCCACCTCCTTCTCGTCGGCCCGCACGATGCTGCCGACGCGGTTCTGGCTGCCGTCGACCCGGCGCAGCGCGACCGCATGGGCACGCTGCCCATGCCGGCCGTCGAGCTGCACCCCGACGACGTGGCCCGCGCCTCCCTGCGGGCGGTCGCGGACGGCCTGGCCGACGCGGCCGTCTCGGCCGGCAACACCGCCGCGATCGTGGTCTCGTCCGCTCGCGCCCTCGGCCGCTGGCCCGGGGTCCGCCGCCCGCCGCTCGCCGCCGTGCTGCCCACCGCCGCGGGTCGTCTCGTGCTGCTCGACGTCGGCTCCGCGGTCGACCCCGACGAGCACACCCTCATCACGCACGCCCGCCTGGGCGCCGCCTACGCCGCCGTCGCGCACGGGGTGACCGCGCCCCGGGTCGGCCTGCTCACCATCGGCACCGAGCGGGGCAAGGGCGACCGGCTGCGCCGGGCCCTCCCGTCCCTGTTCGCCGAGACCGACCTGCCGGCCGGCGCCCGGTACGCGGGGCTGGTCGAGGGCCAGGACGTCGTGACCGGCGACGCGGCGGACGTCGTCGTGACCGATGGTTTCACCGGAAATGTCCTGCTCAAGGGCCTGGAGACCGCGTATGCGCGGCTCGGGCCGCCCGGCGGGGACGCCATCGGCGTCCCGCCCCGCGTAGCCCTGCTGCTCGGTGTCGCCGGCACCGTCGTCGTCTGTCACGGGGCCGCTTCCGGCGCCGACCTGGCCGATGGCATAGCGTTCGCCGCTCGGATGCATCGCCGCGCCGCCGTCGCCGCGATGGCCGATCACGTCTTTGAAAATCAGCAGAGCCCGCACAACGAGGTGACCCATGAGTGACAAGCGTCGCCGGCCGTCGACCCTCCCGCTCGAGGAGGCGTTCGGCGTCCCCTTCGAGTCGGCCCTGCTCGAGCGCGCGCTCACTCACCGTTCGTACGCGTACGAAAATGGTGGTTTGCCGACAAATGAGCGGCTGGAGTTCCTCGGCGACTCGGTGCTCGGCGTGGTGATCACGTCGGCGCTGTACCACAACCACCCCGACCTGCCCGAGGGCCAGCTCGCGAAGCTGCGCGCCAGCGTGGTCAACATGCACGCGCTGGCCGACGTGGCCCGGGGGCTGGGCCCGCAGGGGCTCGGCCCGCACCTGCTGCTCGGCAAGGGCGAGGAGACCACGGGCGGCCGGGACAAGGCGAGCATCCTCGCCGACACCCTGGAGGCGCTGCTCGGCGCGATCTACCTCGAGCACGGGCTGGACGTGGCCGGCGAGGTGATCCACCGGCTGTTCGACCCGCTGATGGCCGAGTCGGCCGGGCGTGGCGCGGCGCTGGACTGGAAGACCAGCCTCCAGGAGCTCACCGCGGCGCTCGGGCTGGGCGTGCCGGACTACGTGATCGAGGACTCCGGTCCCGATCACGCCAAGACGTTCACGGCCTGGGTGGTGGTGGCCGGCGAGCGGTACGGCGGCTCCGAGGGCCGCAGCAAGAAGCAGGCCGAGCAGCGGGCCGCCGCGGCCGCCTGGCGCACGCTGAACGAGCGCGGCCAGGAAGCGACCGGGGACGAGAAGCCCGAACAGCAGTGAGTGTGGCTGTGGAAGAGCGTGTCGAGCGGCGACCCTCTCTGTGGGATCTGGCCGGTGCCTGGCAGGGCGTGCTGACCGCCGTCGCGATCTTCGCGGCGACCCGGATCGGGCAGCTGATCATGCTGGCCTGGCTGGGCCACGCGTCGCACAGCGACCGTACGCTGCGCGGCCAGTTGCTGGTCTGGGACGCCGGCTGGTTCCTGCGGGTCGCGGTCAACGGCTACCCGCACGGTTACACGTACGACGTGAGCGGCCACCTGGAGGGCAACGAGCTCGCCTTCTTCCCGCTCTACCCGATGCTCATCCGAGGCGTCGACGCGCTCGGCCTCAGCCCGCAGACGGCCGCGATCGGGGTCAGCTGGATCGCCTCGATCGGCGCCGCGGTCGCCCTGCACCTGCTCGGCACCACCCTGTACAACAAGCGGGCCGGCTGGGCGCTGGTCGCGATCTGCTGCAGCGCGCCGGTCTCGGTGGTGCTGTCGATGGCGTACTCGGAAGCGCTCTTCCTCGCCCTGGTGGCCGGCATGCTCGTGGCGGCGCACCGCAAGGTCTGGTGGGCCGCCGGGCTGCTCGGCCTGGGCGCCTCGCTCACCCGCCCGACCGGCGCCGCCGCCGCGCTCGCCCTGGCCGTCGCCGCGATCATGGCGGTCCGCGAGTCCCGGCGGAAGGCCGGGTCTTCACCCAAGCCTGGACTATCAGTCGGCGGAGCCTGGCAGCCGATCGGCGCCGCCGTCGTCGCCCTCGCCGGCGTGCCGCTGTTCCTGGCCTGGGTGGGGTGGCGGGTCGGCGACCCGAGCGCCTGGTTCCGCATCCAGACCGCCGGCTGGGGCACGTCGTTCGACTTCGGCCGGAGCACGTGGACGTTCCTGCGCCAGACGCTCGGCTCCGGCGACGGCTGGGTCCCGGTGAGCGTGGCGCTTATCCTGCTGGTGGCGCTGGCCGCGGCCGGGGTCGCGCTGGCCGGGAAGCCCTGGCTGCCGCTGGCGGTTTACGGGGTCGTGGCCATGGTGCTGGTGTACGGCCAGGCGGGCTTCTACCACTCGAAGCCGCGCCTGCTGTTGCCCGTACTGTTGACGCTGCTGCCCGCCGCCGTCGCGGCCGCCCGGGCCCGCCCCCGGGTCGCGGTGCTGTCGATCGCGGCGTGGGCGGCGTTCGGCCTCTGGTACGGCGCCTACCTGGTCGCCGTGTGGCCTTACACGTTGTAAGGGGGACCCGTGCCCGAGCTGCCCGAGGTCGAGACCGTCCGGCAGGGGCTGGCCAAGTGGGTGGCCGGCCGGACCATCGCGACCGTCGACGTTCATCACCCCCGCGCGATCCGTCGGCACCTGCCCGGCGACGCGCATTTCATCGCCATGCTGACCGGCCGGACGATCCTCGACGCCTCCCGCCGCGGCAAGTACCTGTGGCTGCCGCTCGACTCCGGCGACGCGATCATCGGCCACCTCGGCATGAGCGGCCAGTTGCTGATGCAGCCGGCCGACGCGGAGGACGAGAAGCACCTGCGGGTCCGGTTCACGTTCACCGACGGCGGCCCGCAACTGCGCTTCGTCGACCAGCGCACCTTCGGCGGCCTGTCGGTCTCCGAGGGCGGTTCCGAGCTGCCCGACGAGATCTCCCACATCGCCCGCGACCCGATGGATCCGCTCTTCGACGACGAGGCGTTCGTGGCCCGGCTGCGCGGCAAGCACACCGAGGTCAAGCGGGCGCTGCTCGACCAGACGCTGATCAGCGGGGTGGGCAACATCTACGCCGACGAGGCGCTGTGGCGGGCCCAGCTGCACGGCAACCGGGCCACCGACCAGCTGACCCGGCCGGCCGCGCGCCGGCTGCTCGCCCACGTCCGCGACGTGCTCGGCGAGGCTATCGTGGCCGGCGGGACCAGCTTCGACGAGCTCTATGTGAACGTGAACGGCGAGAGCGGCTACTTCGACCGGTCGCTGAACGCGTACGGCCGGGAGGGCGAGCCCTGCCACCGCTGCGGCACCCCGATCCGCCGCGAGCAGTTCATGAACCGGTCCTCGTTCAGCTGTCCGCGGTGCCAACCCCGCCCGCGCCCGAGCCACTGAAAAGCGTGCTGACGTAAGGGCTGGCGTCCGTCGCCAGCCCGAACCCGGCGCCCCGGCGGCCCATCAGCCGGCGGGCGGCGGTCAGCAGCGCCGGCGGCACCCCGTGCACGATGTGCCCGTCGCCCGGCCGTACCCCGTCGCCGTCCCAGCTCTGGTAGGCCGACCACGGCCCCTCGAAGGTGCAGATCCGCACGCCCAGATCCCGGTAGAGCGGGTGGGTCGGCACCCCCGGATTGAGCACCACCCGGTGCAGCCCGCGCCGGGCCGCCAGCCGCACGGTCAGCGCGACCGGCCCGACCCCGCCCGACCCGGCCGGCGCCCGGTCGAGGAACAGCCCCTCGACGCCGTCCGCCCGCCAGGCGTCCACGTCGGCGAGCACGTCGGCCAGCGACCGGCTGCCCCAGTCGAGGTCGATGCGGCCCAGCGACTGGTGCAGGGTGCGGCGCTCGCCCGGCAGGTCCCGGATGATCCAGGTCTCGGCGTCCAGGGCCAGCTCGGCCGACGGATGTGCGTACGGGGGGAACAGTGTCTTCACGATGTTCTCCGATGGTCGCGGGCGGTCAGGGCGACGGCGAGCAGGCCGGCCACGTGGGTGACGGCGAGCGCGCCGACGGCATCCGGCAGGGGGCCGGCGGCCAATGTCTTCAGCGCGAAGGTGAGCAGCGGTGGCGCGATCGCGACCGCGGCGGCGATGCGGGTGCGGCCGCGGGCGGCGAGCAGGTAGGTGATGGCGAAGACGCCGCCCAGCAACGTGCCCCCGGCCAGCGCGAGCACCTCCTCGGCGGCGGCGGTCTCGTAGGCGGCCAGGGCCAGCGCGACGCCGATGGCCAGCGGCGGCAGCAGCCCCGCCATGGTGACGGCGGTGACCCCGCGCCGCGCGCCCGGATCGTGCCCCGCCTCGGTGTTCCAGCCGATCAGGGCCTCCAGGATCGGCACCGCCAGCAGCAGCGGAAGCCAGAACGGCGCGGTCGACCCCGACGGTCCCGCCCGCCAGATCAGACCCACGCAGATCGCCTGGGAGGCGCCGATGACCAGGTAACCGCCGGCGCGCCGCAGCTCGGGCCCGGTGAGCCGGTAGCGCCGCCGGGTCCCCGGCAGCATCGCCGGCCGGAACGCGCGGACCAGCGGCACCACGATCGCCGCCGGCAGCAGCGTCCCGATCGGCAGCCAGGGAAGCGGCAGGCCGGCCAGTCCCGCGAGGGTGGCGGCGGCGAGCAGCCAGCAGGGCACGCACCACCGCACCACCGCGCCCTCGGCCCGGGTGACCAGCGTCGCGGTGACGGTCGCGAGCGTGGCCAGCCCGCCGAGCCCGACGACCAGGGCCATCCCGCGGTGGGGCCCGAGCAGCGCGTCCGGAGCGATCCACACCAGCGCGCACCAGAGTCCGGCCACCGCGCCGAAGCCCGCCGCGACGAGCCGGCACGCGGTCTCGATGCCGGCACGCTGGGCGACCGTGACGCCCGCGCAGGTCAGGGCCTGGGCGGCGGTCCAGCCGAGCAGCAGCGTCACCAGCGGGACCGGCCAGGCGACCTGCCCGAGCGATCCGCCGCCGGCGATGGCCACGCTCAGTGGCGCGAGATAGAGCGAGCAGCGCAGGACGGCGGCGCCGAGGTAGGCGCGCCGGGCCGGCGCCCGCCGAAGGCCCCGGCTGGGTGCGACAACTTCTTCGAGGTCAAGTGGCGGCTCAGCGGCATGTCGAGGGCGATTGACGCGTACGGCGGGAGCATGCCGACCCGCGCCGACGGCTCCGGGCCGGCGGGCCCGGGTGCGGCCCGCGCGCGACGTGGTGGCGGTTCGCCTGGGAGTGACCGTCACAGCTCGTTACCACCCTTCCGGGACATGGGCCACGCGGGCGACGCACCGGCGAGCGCTTCCTCAGGCCCGCCCACCTCACCCGGCGCCTCCTGGCCCGGCCGCGCTTCCTGGCCCCGCGTCTCCTGGGCCCGCCGCGGCTCCTGGCCCGGCCGCGGCTCCTGGCCCGGCCGGGGCTCCTGGCTGAGCCGGGGCTCCTCGCTGGGCCGGGGCTCCTGGCCCGGGCGGGGCGGGAAGACGTCCAGGGCGATCGGCGCGTGGTCGGCGATGTGGCCGGCGGGCGGCATGGCGGCGAACGGGTCCTCGAAGCCGCCCAGCATCGGCCCGCCCGGGGCCGGCGAGTTCGCATTGCCGGCATTGGCTGCATTGGCCGCATTGACCCCGCTGGCCGCACCCGCGGCGGTCGCGGCGTGCCGGCTGTGTCGCCCGTTCGCGGCGGTGTCGGCGCTTGGGGTCAGCCAGCGCAGGGTGGCCGGGAGGGCGGCCCGAGGTGCCGGGACGGCCAGGGCGAGCTCGAAGGCCGGCGCCGGCGGGGGCGCCGCCAGGTCGCTGTAGAGCGCGCCGTACACCCGCACCACCCGATCGGTGGTGAAGTGCAGCAGCGCCCGCCGGCGGGCCGCGTCGCCCAGCTGCCGGCGGCGGCCCGGCGCGCGCAGCAGCCCGACGATCGCGATCGCCAGCTCGGCCGGGTCGTCCGGCTGCACCAGCACGCCCGCGTCGCCCAGCGTCTCGGCGGCCGGCCCGACGTCCACCCCGACCACGGCGCGGCCCGACATCATCGCCTCGATCAGCCGGTACGGCGGGTCGGCCGGCCCGGGCAGGTGCGCCACGACGTGCCCGGCCGTGTACCGGTCGCGCGGGTCGGCAGGCAGCGGGTGCAGCCGCACCGCCCGGCCCAGCCCGGTGCGCTCGATCTGCTCGGCGCAGAAGTCCTCGTGCGCCGGCGTGACGCCGACCAGGTGCAGCACGGTCCCGGGCTGGGCCGCGGCCACCTGCTCGAACGCGGCCAGCAGCGGAGCGAGCCCGCTGTCCGGCCCGCCGCTGCCGGCCCAGACCACGGCCGGCTCGGTGTTCAGCTCGGCCGCGCCCGGATACTCCGACGGGTCGACCCCGGCCGGCACCTGCACGAGCCGGGTCGCCTCGGCGCCGTGCCGTAGCGCGTGCCCGTGGTGGAAAGCGCTCAGCGGCGCGATCAGCCCCGCCTCGGCGTACCCGGTGCGGGCGACCGCGGCCCGGAACCGGCGCAGCACCGCGCGCACCGACGGCGACAGCCTCTCCTCGGACGGCCGGTGCCGGGCCACCGGCGCCCGGGCCTCGGTGAGCAGCAGCGGAACCGCGGCCCGCCACCGGCCGGCCAGAGCGGCCAGCAGCGGCGTCGTCCCGCCCACGCAGTGGATGAGATCGGTTTCCGGCAGCGGCACGACCAGCGCGCCGAGCGCGTGCTTGAGCAGCGTGGCGGCGGTGCGTGCGTCGCGGTGGCCGAGCCGGGGCAGCGGCGGGTCGTCCGGCGACTCGGGCCGGGCCCGCCAGGCGTCCACGAGCAGGTCGGCGAGGGGCACCCCGGTCAGCGGGTCGGGCCGTTCCCCGGCGAGCTCGGCCAGGCCACGCAGCCCGGCGGCGAACCGGCCCTCCTCGAGCAGCCCGCGGCAGAGCAGGTGGGCCGCGCCCCGGCCGGTCTCGTTGCTGTCGCCGCGGCGGCGCTCGCGGGCGGGCTCGCGGCCGATCTGCACGGCCGAGGCCGAGCCGACGTTGAGCGGCAGCGGGTACGCGGGTGCGGACGGCGGTTCGCGGTCCGTGACGGTCAGCAGGTCGAAGCGGTGGCGGCGCAGTCCCTCGACGAGGGTCCGGCACCACCCGCTCAGCGCGTCCCGCCGGTACGGGTACCCGCCGCCGGTGAGCAGGCAGATGCGCTCGTGCGACGGGGTCGATTTCACGAAGGAGGCAACGAGACAGCTCGGGAAAGTTACGAGATCCTGTCGGGTAGGCGACAGTTTTACGCGACTTTTATCCGATTTGCCGCCACATTTGTCCGAAAAGCACAGATTTCACTCCTCGGATGAGGTGGCGCCGGGTGCCCCGCCACCGGCACCCGGCGCCTGCGGCCCGGACAGTGGGCGCTTGCCCACTCAGAGTGGGCAAGCGCCCACTCAGCCGAGGGCCGCGCGCCGAACCGGGGCCTGTCCCGTTGCCGGCGCGCCTCGCGAGGAGGGAGGCTTGATGCCGGACGGGCCGGAATTTGCGATGAACGAGATGCCGACCCTTCATCGCCGGCGCGCCGCCGCGATGCCGCTCCGCGCCGATCCCGCACCGGGAACGGCCACGGCGAACTGACGGTACGCACCGGTACTACCGGCGGCAAACCGGCTAAGCCAAACGTAAGGCCTGGTAAAGAGTGTCAAGGTGGCAAGATTCACTCAGCCTGGCATCGGGACGGCGGCCGCACGGCTTGACGGAGCGTGGGTATCGGCGGACTATGGAGGTGTCGCCAGTCGCGCCCACTCATGCCTGGTTTCGGGTTTTCGCTCCGATCAGGCGTGAGCCATCTGCACCTAGCACGTTTCGAGGGTGCACGATTCTGTGCCCACGCGTGCCCGTGTGCATGGAGGTGTGGTGCACGCTGGGCGCCCTTAGAGCGGGCGGTTTCAACAACACCCAAGAAGAAGCAGTGCTTCTCAAGGAGTCACCATGGCGAAGGCCCTCTTCGGCCACGTAGGTGCGGCGCCCGATCGGCGCCTGCTCGACGAGGTCACCCGACTGCGTTCCAGGGTGCAGGCTCTGGAGTTCGAGGTCACCCGCCTCCGGGCGGAGAATGATCGTCTCGCGGCTGCCGCCGCGGAAGCGGACGACATCCTGCGGCTGACCGAGCCGGCGCTGACCTGAGTTCCGCCGGCCGCCGGCACTCGGTGGCCGAATCCCCCTCAGCACCCAAAGACGCATTCCAAACAGCGCGCCTCCACGCCGTGGCGGCGCGCATCTTTTTGTCCGATTTGCAGGGCGACGCCCCGTGCCGAGCGCGGCGTGCCGGGCCCCAGGGCCAGGCTACGGGTAGCCTGCACCCCAGCACCCTGTTGCCGACCCTCGGAGATCCGTGCACCTCAAGAGCCTGACGGTCAAGGGCTTCAAGTCCTTCGCCTCCGCCACGACGCTGCGCCTGGAGCCGGGCATCACCTGTGTGGTGGGCCCCAACGGCTCCGGCAAGTCCAACGTCGTCGACGCCATCGCCTGGGTCCTCGGCGAGCAGGGCGCCAAGGCATTGCGCGGCGGCAAGATGGAGGACGTCATCTTCGCCGGCACCGCCGGCCGGGCGCCGCTGGGCCGCGCCGAGGTGACGCTCACGATCGACAACAACGACGGCGCCCTCCCGATCGAGTACACCGAGGTCTCGATCACCCGCCGCATGTTCCGCGACGGCGCCAGCGAGTACGAGATCAACGGCAACGCCTGCCGGCTGCTCGACATCCAGGAGCTGCTGAGCGACTCCGGCATCGGCCGCGAGATGCACATCATCGTGGGCCAGGGCCGGCTCGACGCGATGCTGCACGCCAAGCCCGAGGACCGCCGCGCCTTCATCGAGGAGGCCGCCGGCGTCCTCAAGCACCGCAAGCGCAAAGAGAAGGCGATCCGCAAGCTCGACGCGATGCAGGTCAACCTCAACCGGCTGACCGACCTCACCGCCGAGCTCCGCCGCCAGCTCAAGCCGCTCGGCAAGCAGGCCGAGGTGGCCCGCCGCGCCGCCGGCATCCAGGCCGACCTGCGCGACGCCCGGCTCCGGCTGCTCGCCGACGACCTGCACACGCTGCGCACCACCTTGGACAAGGAGATCGCCGACGAGTCGGCGATGCGGGACCGCCGCGAGCAGGTCGAGCAGGAAAATCGCGAGTTCCAGCGCCTGCTCGCCGACCTCGAGTTCGCGCACGCCGAGGACGCGCCGCTGCTGCAGGCCGCGCAGGACACCTGGTACAAGCTTTCCGCCCTGCAGGAGCGCTTCCGCTCGACCGAGCAGCTCGCCAGCGAGCGGCTGCGCCACCTCGCCGCCACCCCCGACGACGAGCGTCCGGGGCGCGACCCCGACCAGCTGGTCGCCGAGGCCGAGCGGGTACGCGAGCAGGAAGAGGAACTGCGCGAGGCCCTCACCGACGATCAGATGCGTCTCGCCGAGGCGGTCGAGCGGCGGCAGGAGCTGGAAAGGCAGCTGGCCGCGGCCGAGGGCGCGCTGCGGGCGGCCGCCAAGGCGATCGCCGACCGGCGCGAGGGGCTGGCGAAGCTCACCGGAAACGTGAACGCGGCCCGGGCCCGTACGGAAGGCGCCGCCGAGGAGATCGAGCGCCTCGCCTCGGCCCACACCGACGCCCTGATGCGCGCCGAGGCCGCTCAGGCCGAGGTGGACGCGGTCGCCGCGGAGTCCACCGAGGCCGACCGCGACAACGTCGAGCTCGACGAGCGGCACGCCGAGGCGGCGGGCGCGCTCGACCGGGCCAACGCGGTGGTGCGCGAGCTGAGCGACGCCGAGCGGGCCGCGGAGAAGGACGCGGCCAGCTGGAAGGCGCGCGAGGAAGCCCTCGCGCTCGGCCTGCAGCGCAAGGACGGCGCCGGCGCGCTGCTCGCCAAGTCCGGCGAAGTGCCCGGCATGCTCGGCAGCCTCGCCTCGATGCTCACCGTCCGCAACGGGTACGAGGCGGCGGTCGCGGCCGCGCTGGGCGCGCTCGCCGACGCGGTGGCGCTCTCCGGTGTGGACGAGGCGATCGAGGCGATGCGCTCGCTGAAGATCGCCGACGCCGGCCGCGCCGCGCTGGTCGTGGCCTCGCCGGCGGCGCCCGGCATGCGCGGCTCGCTCGAGTCGCTGCGTCCCCAGCTGCCCGGCGGCGCCGTCTGGGCGCCCGAGGTGATCGACTGCCCCGAGCAGGTCCGCCCGGCGCTCAACCGCGCCCTGCGCGACGTGGCGCTCGTGCCCGACCTCGCCGCCGCGGCCGCGGTCGTCGCGCAGAACGCCGAGCTGCGCGCGGTCACCCCCGACGGCGACGTGCTCGGCGCGTTCGCGGCCGCCGGCGGCTCCGGAAAGGCCACCAGCTACATCGAGGTGCAGGCCGCCGTCGACGAGGCCAAGGCCACCCGGGCCACGGCCGAGGAGACGATCCGCGAGGTCAAGGCGCAGCTGGTCGACGCGCGCGCCGAGGTGGCCGAGCGCAAGGAAGTGGTGAGCGTCGCGGCCGCCGCCAAGCGCGCGGCCGAGGGCGAGCGCAACGCCGCCGCCCGCCGGCTCGCCGAGCTCGGCGCGGCCGCCCGCTCCGCCAAGGCCGAGAGCGAGCGCCTCGGCGCCGCGCGGCAGAAGGCCGAGTCGGCCCGCGAGACCGACCTGATGCGGCTGGCCGAGCTCGAGGAACGGCTGTCGCTGGCCGAGTCGACCCCGATCGACGAGGAGCCGTCCACCGAGGAACGGGACCAGCTCGCCGCGCTCGTCCCGCAGTCCCGGCAGAACGAGATGGAAGTACGCCTCGCCGTCCGCACGGCCGAGGAGCGGGTCTCGTCGATCGCGGGCCGCGCCGACTCGCTGATGCGGCAGGCCAACGCCGAGCGTCAGGCCCGCGAGCGGGCCGCCGCCCGCCGGGCCGCCCGGGCCCGCGGCGCCGAGATCGCCAAGGCGGTCGCCCTCGGCGCGGCCACCGCCATGCTCCGGGTCGAGGTGTCGCTGGCGGCGGCCGTCGAGGCCCGCGACGAGCTGGCGCAGGCGCGCACCGCCCGCGAGGCCGAGCTTCAAGAGGTGCGCGCGAGCGCCAAGCGCCTCGTGGCCGAGCTGGAGCGGCTCACCAGCGAGGTGCACCGCGACGAGATGGCCCGCGCCGAGCAGCGCATGCGCATCGAGCAGCTCGAGGCCAAGGCCGCCGAGGACTTCTCGCTCGACGTGGACACGCTGATCAGCGAATACGGGCCGGACCAGCTCGTGCCGCCGAGCGCCGCCGAGACCGCGCAGGCGGAGAAGGACGGCAAACCCGTACCCGAGCCTGCTCCTTTTCATCGGCCGACCCAGGAGAAGCGCGGCAACAAGGCGGAGCGCGACCTGCAGCTGCTGGGCAAGGTCAACCCGCTGGCGCTGGAGGAGTTCGCCGCGCTCGAGGAGCGCTTCAAGTTCCTCTCCGACCAGCTGGAAGACCTCAAGGCCACCCGCAAAGACCTGCTCACCGTGGTCAAGGACGTCGACGACCGCATCCTCGAGGTGTTCACGTCGGCGTTCGAAGACACGGCCCGCGAGTTCCAGGTCGTCTTCCAGGTGCTCTTCCCCGGCGGCGAGGGCCGGCTCGTGCTCACCGACCCGGAAGACATGCTGACCACCGGTGTCGAGGTCGAAGCCCGCCCGCCGGGCAAGAAGATCAAGCGGCTGTCGCTGCTCTCCGGCGGCGAGCGCTCGCTGACCGCGGTGGCCATGCTCTGCGCGATCTTCCGGGCCCGCCCCTCGCCCTTCTACATCATGGACGAGGTCGAGGCGGCCCTCGACGACGTCAACCTGGGCCGGTTGATTACGCTCTTCGAGCAGTTGCGGGAGCGGAGCCAGCTGCTGATCATCACGCACCAGAAGCGGACGATGGAGGTCGCCGACGCCCTCTACGGCGTCACGATGCGATCCGGTGTCACGCAGGTGATCAGCCAGCGGCTGAAGAACCAATCGGAGGACTAGTAAGCATGTCGCGCGAACGCGCCCAGGCCCTGCTCATCGACCTGGACGGCGTGCTGCGCCGCTGGGACCCGGCCCCGATGATCGCCGTCGAGGTCGAGTACGGCCTGAAGCCGGCCGCGCTGCTGGAGACGGCGATGTCGTGGGACATCTACCGCCCCGCCGTGGCCGGCGAGATCTCCGACGCCGAGTGGATGGAGCTGGTCGCTGCGCGCCTGCCCATCGAGCCCGCGCGGGCCGCCGAGGCGGTCGCCCGGTGGCAGTCGTACCGCGGCGAGGTCGACCCGGAGGCGCTGGCGTTCGTCCGCGAGGTGCGGGCCGGCGGGCGCAAGGTGGGCATCGCCACCAACGCCACCGACCGCCTGCGACCCGACCTCGACGCGCTGAGCCTCACCGAGGAGGTCGACGTGGTGATCAGCTCGTGGGAGCTGAAAATCCACAAGCCCGCCCCGGAGTTCTTCACCGAGGCCTGCCACCTGATCGCCACGAAGCCCGAGCACGTCCTCTTCGTGGACGACGACGAACGCGTCATCCGCGGCGCCCGGGCGGCGGGCCTGTCCGCCTATCGCTGGACCGGCCCGCACCACGTCGAGCTGCTCAAGAAGGCCCTCGACCTGCCGGAATCTTCCTGAGACGAGGGCGGAACGCGGATTGGCACCGAGCGACGGCTCGGGCCGCCGCTCGGTGCCGTCATTGAAGTGCGGCCCTGCTCGAGCACGCAGACTCAGCCCAGTGTCAGGCTCGTTTGATCGCAGCGAGGATGACGGGGACGGCGGTGGCCACGCTGGTGAGGATTACCAGCGCCGAGAATGCCGGATCGGAATGACGAAGCGAGTTCCATGCGAGCGGTGCAGAGATGACCGCGAGCCCGGCGAGGATCAGAAGATACGGCCATAACGGCGTTCGCTTCTCCACCTCTGGAGGAGCGACGGTAACGTTCAGCAGTAGTACGACCACGTGACTTCCTAAGGTTGTTCCGGCGTTGGATGACTCCGCAGGTTTGGGGAGTCTGGTGCAGTCCGCTTGGTAGGCGAGTGCCGTAAATTATCACCGATGCCCGGGTATGTCCGAATTGGCCCGGTGGGTTCACTCGATGTGGTGATCTCTGGCGCGGACGGCGCCGGATTCGCGCCGACTGGAACCGAGGCGTCGTTTTCCATGCCCCGATCGGCTGCAGGATCTGGAGTTGCCCCCTCCGTGGTGCGGGTCGGACTGCCCAGCATTTCGCCGAGCAACCGTCGGTCGAGGCCGAGGTGAACTCCCACTCCAGCTACATCGAGAAGTGAAGAGTTCGGATCGTCCCTCGGCAGCGTGTCCGCCCGCGATACGGCAATTACCAGGACATGCTGGAACTGCGGCGGAGGCGGCTCATCGGGTTGGGTTGCGGTGCCGTCCGGCCATAGCAGGAGCGCCGCGTTCTCCAACGTGTGTTCGCAGTCCGGCGCCGTCGCGGCGCTGCCGTCGGCCTTCAAGTACAGGAACGGCACTCGCCGTCCGTCGCTGAGCAACGCCCAGACGGTGGACCAGCCGGCATTCCTGGCTCCGGGAACTGGCATGGGCTGGCCGGTCAGAATGCGACAGAGGACGAAGACTTTCTTCCCCGCCGGCAGAGGTGCAACCGTGGAGGCCTGGTCCACGGCGGCAGACGAGGGGTTCGATCGAACCGGAGTGGTGACCGCGTAGCGCAGGCCCGGTGTCGTCTCCGGTGTGGCGCTCGGCGATGGTGGGGGCGGCGCCGGCCTGCCGGCTGCGAGCGGCTGACCGGACTGTCGAAGCAGCAGATATACGGTGAGAACGGTGATGGTCAGGGCCATCAGTCCGGCTATGGCCGTCCAGCGGAGAAGCCGCGAAGCTCGCTGCCATCCGTTGTGGGTGTCGGTGATGGCGGCGAGCAGGTGGCCGGTGTGCTCCGCGGTGCCCAGACGCACCCGCCGTTCCAACCATTGATCGATCTCGCCGGGCGACGCACCGACCGCCCCGAGCACCGCACTGAGCATCTCGGGGCGAGGAAGCCGCTGACCGGAGAGCGCGACGCTCAAGGTACTGGGGGCGAAGCCCGCCTTGTCGGCGACGGCCTTGCGACTGCTTTGTTCCTTGTCGATGCGCCTGGCCAGATCCGATGCGAACAGCATGCGGCTGTCACCGTCAGCAGTCTGGGCTGCGATGCTGTTCGCCGGCGCGGTTTGACTGCTCTTGGGCCGGCACGCGTCCGACGCCGCCTCCCAGCGAGACCGCCAAGCGTCGGGATCGCCGCCACACCCTGCCACGAATGCCTCGGTCACTTGCCAGGTTGGCAGCATTGTGCTCGACACAGCCTGGGCCAGGACGGTGTGCGAAAAATTTGATCGCTTGGCAAGCTCGCGGTAAGACGGGTCGCCGTCACGTTCCTTCAGCTCACGCAGGCCTTGTTTGAGGGTGGCAACGGGATCTGACTGCTCTCGCGAAGGCTGATTCGGCATCGGCCGGCGTCGTTTGAGCAGCTTCGGTCGTGGCATGAGCCCTCCGGAACGTTCGAGAACGGCGACTTACATTCGTTCTCGAGGCCTAACGAGCCTGCCACTACCGCGTGCTTAGCTGACACGGACCTGACACGGATCGGATCAAGTCATCACCGGGCCGCGTTTGCGTAAGCCGACCCATGCACCGCCGGCCGAACAGTGCCGCTACACGCCGCGGACGACGCTAACGTTCGGCGAGTTCTGCTTGCGGATGCTTGGTGTACGGCACCTGACGGGCTACCGATGCGATGTCATCGGTGGCAACCAAGGGTCGTTCCCGCGTTGATGCTTGGTAGGCGCACCGGGAGAGGGGTTCCCCGCTGCGTGGGGAACCCCTCATTTCAGTCGCCGGTGGCGCCGTCTATGCGCTCTCTGAGCAGGTCGGCGTGGCCGTTGTGGCGGGCGTACTCCTCGATCATGTGGAGGTAGACCCAGCGGAGGCTCAGCGTGTTGCCGCGGCTCGAGGTGAACTCGTGCTCCAGCGGCAGGCCGGCGACCGCCTGGTCGGCCAGGGGGAGCTCGGCTCGGAAGGCGGCGAAGTTGGCCTCGGCGTCGGCGTCGGCCACGTCGTCGAAGTCGCCGTCGATGTTGTCGTCGGCGATGTAGAGGTCGTCGGGGAGGGTCTGGCCGGCGGCGCGTACGCGGAACCAGCTGCGCTCGACCTCGGTCATGTGGCGGACCAGGCCCAGCAGCGTCAGGGTGGACGGCTCGGCGCTGGCGGTCTTGAGCTGCTCGGCCGTCAGGCCGGCGCATTTGGTCAGGAGGGTCTGGCGGTGCCAGTCGAGCCAGCCCTGCAGCATCTGCCGCTCGGGGCCGGTGAAAGGCTCGCTCTCGCGCTGGGGTGAGGGTGCGGTCCAGGTAGTCATCGCTGATCATCCTGCCGGGGATAGGTCACCTCGGCCACCGAGAAAAGGTCGCCCTCCTTGGTCGTGCCCTCGACCGTGACCGTGGCGGTGGGCCCGGTGAGCTCCAGAGTGCTCACGGCGTTGCCGAAGTAGGGGCCGGCCAGCCGCTTCCAGCTCCACGCGGGGCGGGCCACGCCGGCCGAGCGGGCCAGGCCGCGGACTCCGCGCGCCGCCAGGCGGGACCAGCTGAACCGCATCAGCGGGCGCATGAAGGCCGGCACCTGGTTGTGCACCGGCGAGCAGGTCAGCTGCATGACCGGCGTCGCGGTGCCGAGCGAGGCCTGCGCCACGTACGAATGGTGGACGTCGCCGGACAGCACGCTGATCGTCGCGGGGGCGCTGTAAGCGGGGCCGCTGCCGATGCGGCCGCCGTTGAACGAGCCGGCGGCCAGGTGCCGGAAGAGCTCGCCCAGGGCGGCGAAGGAGCGGCCGAACGCGGCCCAGTGCTCCAGGTCGAAGGTGCGCCGGATCTTCTCGGCGCGGGCCGCGACCCGGGGCGAGGACGAGTCGGCGCGGCGCTCGTTCCACGCCTCGAGGTGGTGGATGGCGGGCGGCATCAGCCATGGCAGCGACGAGCCGACGACGAGGTGGTCGTAGTCGCCGTGCGCCTGGTCGACGAACCACTGCCATTCCTGGGCGGGCAGCATCTCGCGGGCGCCGTTGGAGAGGACCCGGTTGCAGCGGTTGTCGAGCATCACCAGGCGGGTGCGGCCGAGATCGAGAGCGAAGCTCCAGCGGTAGCGGTCGACCGTGGCGGTGTCGACCGTGCGGCCGAAGTCGTGCAGCAGGACCGTGGCGTCCTCGGCCGCGGCCACCTTGGGGAAGAGCGGGTCGGCGTCGAGCTCCTCCGGCGACAGGTTGCCCAGGTGCTGGTAGACCCAGTAGGAGGCGAGGCCGCCGGTGATCCGCTCGATCCACCAGGACTGGGCGGCCATGTCCTCGCGCCAGGAGAGCGACGTGTTCCAGTCGTCGATCAGCTCGTGGTCGTCGAAGATCATCACGCTGGGCACGGTGGAGAGCAGCCAGCGGATCTCGGGGTCGCGCCACGACTCCAGGTACAGCTTCGTGTACTCGTCGAACGTCACCACCTGGTCTTCCGGGCCCTGGTGGCCGGCCGCGCGGCGGCGGCGCAGGAAGCGCTTGACCTTGGCGGAGGTGTTGTCGGCGTAGACCTGGTCGCCCAGCAGGACGATCAGGTCGGGCGCGGGCCCGCCGGCCATCATGCGGCGGGCGTAGGCGTCCAGGGCGTCGGGCGGCAGGTGGCGGGCCGTGGAGTGGGGCGTCGCTTCGCGACACGACCCGAAGATCAATCGGACCGGGCCGTCGTCCTCTCCCTCTTCGCGCGTGCGGATCACCGATGGCGGGTACGGCGTGCCGGCCGCGGGCCACACCTGGCGATCGTCGAGGAGGACCCGGTATGCGCCGGCCGTGCCCGGGGTCAGCCCCTCCACGATCACGAGCGCGTAGTGATGCCCGTACGCGGAAAATGTCGTCGCCGAGCCGGCGCCGCCCCCGTCGACCTCGACCCGGACGGTGGCCGGCGCCGTCGTTTCCACCCAGATCGTCGCTCGGGTGCCGACGACGCGCCGCAGGAGAGGGCCGATGAGCAGATGTGCGGTCACGGGACGCGAGGCCTTCCGGTAAGGGGGCTCTCATCCTCCGCCAGATGTGCCGGATCTCGCCACTGCACGGCCCACGCCACGCGCCGACGGCTCGTCTGTCAGGATTTGAGCCATGGAATACGTGGTCGCCGCAGTCATCCTGCTCGTCGTCCTGGTGGCCGGCGTCGTCGGCCTGGTGGTGCCGCGCATGCGCCGCCGGGAGCTGCCGCCGGCGGGCGGGGCCCCCACGACCACGATCGAGCGACCCCCGGCCGCCGGGGAAGAGGCGCCGGAGCTGATCGTCCCCGCCGAGGCGGACGAGGAGCTCCCTCCGCTGATCGTGGAGGAGAAGCCGCCGGTCAAGGAGCTCGAGAAGCCGGAGCCGACCGCGGGCCGGCTCGTGCGGCTGCGTGCCCGGCTGTCCCGCTCGCAGAGCGTGTTCGGCCGCGGCCTGCTCAGCGTGCTCTCCCGCGACCACCTCGACGAGGACGCGTGGGAGGAGATCGAGGACAGCCTGATCTCGGCGGACGTCGGCGTCGAGGCCACCCAGGTGATCGTCGCCCGGCTGCGTGAGCGGGTGCGGGTGCTCGGCACGCGCACGGTGGCCGAGGTGCGCCGGCAGCTGGCCGAGGAGCTGACCGAGGCGCTGGAGCCCGATCTCGACCGCACGCTGAAGACCACGCCGCACGACGGCCGCCCGGCGGTGCTGCTGGTGGTCGGGGTGAACGGCGCCGGCAAGACCACGACCTGCGGAAAGATCGGCCGGGTGCTGATCGCCGACGGGCGCAGCGTGCTGTTCGGCGCGGCCGACACCTTCCGGGCCGCCGCCGCCGACCAGCTGCAGACCTGGGGCGAGCGGGTGGGCGCCGAGACCGTGCGCGGCCCCGAGGGCGGCGACCCGGCGAGCGTGGCGTTCGACGCGGTCAAGCGCGGCATCGACACCGGCGTGGACACCGTGCTGATCGACACGGCCGGCCGCCTGCAGAACAAGGTCGGCCTGATGGACGAGCTCGGCAAGGTCAAGCGGGTGGTGGAGAAGCACGGGCCGGTCGACGAGACCCTGCTGATCCTGGACGCGACCACCGGGCAGAACGGTCTCGAGCAGGCCCGCGTGTTCACCGAAGTGGTGGACGTTACCGGCGTCGTGCTGACCAAGCTCGACGGCACCGCGAAGGGCGGCATCGTCATCGCCGTGCAGCGCAAGCTGGGGATTCCCGTCAAGCTGGTGGGTCTCGGCGAGGGTCCGGACGACTTGGCGCCGTTCGAGCCGGCCGCCTTCGTCGAGGCGCTCCTTGGTTCCGACAGCTAGTCTCGGAGGCCAGCGTTGTTGAAATTAGGGGGCCGTGGGTGACGCAGGAGCCGGTGCGGGAGATTCCGCTGCACGGCGGCAACGTCAGCACGGTCTCGCGGGTCGGCGACACCGTCCGGCGCAACACCGGACCGTGGACGCCGGCCGTGCACGCGCTGCTCAACCACCTCGAGCGGGTCGGCTTCACCGGGTCGCCGCACGCGCTGGGCGTCGACGAGAAGGGCCGCGAGGTCCTGTCGTACCTCGACGGCGAGTGCGGTGAATACCCGCTGGCGCCGCACTGGGTGACCGAGGAGGCGCTGGTCACGGTCGCGACCATGCTGCGCATGTTCCACGACGCGCAGTACGGCTTCGCCCCGCCGCCGAACGCGGTGTGGCGCTCGTTCGGGCCGCCCCCGCCGGACACCGAGGTGATCTGCCACCACGACGCCGCCCCGCACAACGTGGTCTGGCGGCCCGACGGCACCCTCGCCCTGATCGACTTCGACCTGGCCTCCCCGGGCGCCCGCATCTACGACGTGGCCTACGCGGCGTGGACCTGGGTGCCGCTGTTCAGCGACCGGGACTCGTACACGCTGGGCTGGAAGAGGCCGAACCGGCCGCGCCGCCTGCGGCTGTTCGCCGACGCGTACGGATTGATCCCGCGCGACCGGCACCGGCTGGTCCGCACCATCCGCAAGCGGATCGTCGACCACGTCGAGGGGATCCGGCGGATGGCGGCGGCCGGCGATCCGGCTTTCGTGCGGATCGTGCACAAGGGCCACCTCCGGCGACCGATGCGCGACCTCCGGCTGCTCGATTACGAGCGCCACACCCTGGAATACGCGCTTCGTTAGGCGTATTGCCCGGATTTGGGCGGCCTCGTCGTGCCGCCTGTGAGAGTTTCTTCACACGTACGAAACAAGCCGTCACGCGCCGGAAATCGCGCGTAGACCGTGCGTGAAACCTCCGACCGGAAGTCTTCTGCCCGAACCGGCCGACTGGCGACGCTGCCCCGTAGGTCGTGTGGGAGGACACCAATAATCCGAGAGGAGGCAGCGTGGAGATCGATACAGGCAATACCGCCTGGTTGCTCCTGTCGTCTGCGCTCGTTCTGCTTATGACCCCCGGTCTGGCGCTGTTCTACGGTGGCCTCAACCGGAACAAGGGCATGTTGAACATGATGATGATGAGCTTCTCGAGTATCGGGCTCATCTCCGTCCTGTGGGCCCTGTACGGCTTCACCCTGGCGTTCGGGACGAACGACAGCGACGGCCTCAACAGGTTCCTCGGCAGCTTCACCCAGTACTGGGGCTCCGGCACCACCTGGACCTCCGAGCTCTGGGGTCAGACCGGCATCCCCACCTACGTCTTCATGGCGTTCCAGATGATGTTCGCCATCATCACGGTCGCCCTGATCAGCGGCGCCCTCTCCGACCGCCTCAAGTTCGGCGGCTGGGTCCTGTTCGCGATCGGCTGGTTCACCCTGGTCTACGTCCCGGTCGCGCACTGGGTCTGGGGCGGTGGCTGGATCGGCGCCAAGCTGCACGCGCTCGACTTCGCCGGTGGCACCGCGGTCCACATCAACGCCGGTGCGGCGGCCCTCGGTGTCATCCTGGTGCTCGGCAAGCGCATCGGCTGGCCGCGGGAGAACATGCGCCCGCACAACGTGCCGTTCGTCGCGCTCGGCGCCGGCCTGCTGTGGTTCGGCTGGTTCGGCTTCAACGCCGGCTCCGAGCTGACCGTGGACAGCACCACCGCGATCGCCTTCGTGAACACGCAGCTCGCCACCGCCGCCGCGCTCTGCGGCTGGTGCATCGTCGAGTGGCTGCGCGACGGCAAGCCGACCCTGGTCGGCGCGTCCTCCGGCGCGGTCGCCGGCCTGGTCGCCATCACCCCGGCCTGTGGCTTCGTCGCCCCGCTGCCGGCCGCCCTGATCGGCATCATCGCCGGCGCGGTCTGTGCCCTCGCCGTCAGCCTCAAGTACAAGCTGGGCTACGACGACTCGCTCGACGTCGTCGGCGTCCACTTCGTCGGTGGATGGATCGGCTCGCTCTCCATCGGCTTCTTCGCCACCACGCAGGTCAACGGCGCGATCACCGACGTGCTCGGCGCCGACAACGGCCTGTTCTACGGCGGCGGCGCCACCCAGCTCGGACGGCAGTTCATCGGCAGCCTGTCGGTGACGGTCTACTCCTTCGTGATCGCGGCAGTGATCGCGCTCGCCCTCAAGGCCGTCAAGCTCCTGCGGGTCAGCGATGACGCCGAGGTCGGCGGGATCGACATCGCCGCCCACGGCGAGACCGCGTACGACTTCACCCCGGCCAGCGGCTCGGGTGGTGGCGGCGCCTTCGCGATGGCCGGCATCTCGCCGAGCTCCGGCGCGGACACCAAGGCCGACGAAAAGGTCGCCGGTTAAATACCCCCATGACTGCTCCGAGAGAGGGACTGAGCATGAAGCTGGTGACCGCGGTCATCAAGCCGTACCAGCTCGACGCGGTGAAGGAAGCGCTGCACGCGCTCGGCGTGACCGGCCTGACCGTGAGCGAGGTACAGGGGTACGGACGGCAGAAGGGTCACACCGAGGTGTACCGGGGCGCCGAGTACACGGTGGAGTTCCTGCCGAAGATCAAGGTCGAGGTGGTCACCGACGAGATCGACGTGGACAAGATCGTCGACGCCGTCGTCACCTCGGCGCGGACCGGCAAGATCGGTGACGGGAAGGTCTGGGTGACCGCCGTGGAGGAGGTCGTCCGGGTCCGTACCGGCGAGCGCGGACTCGACGCGCTCTGACGATGGACAAGCAGATCGGCGCTGCCGCCCGGGACGACCGGGCGGCAGCGCTCGATTCCTGGCTGACCGAGATCTTCCCGGGCCACCTGCCCGGCGTCAGCCTGCTGGCCGTGGGCGGGCTCGGCCGGCGCGACTGCGCCCCCTACAGCGACCTCGACCTGGTGCTGCTGCACAACGGCACGGCCGGGATCGACCGGATCGCCTCCGGCCTCTGGTATCCGATCTGGGACGCCCGGCTCGGCCTCGACCACTCCGTGCGCACGCTGCCGGAGGCGCTGTCGGTCGCGCACGACGACGTCAAGGTCGCCCTCGGCCTGCTCGACGCCCGGCACATCGCCGGCGACGCCGCGCTCTCCGGCGAGCTGATCGCGGCCGCCGGCGACCAGTGGCGGCGCACCGCCGTACGCCTGATGCCGCAGCTCAAGGAGCTCACCACCACGCGCTGGGCGAGCCACGGCGAGCTCGCCTTCCTGCTCGAGGGCGACCTCAAGGAGGCGGCCGGCGGGCTGCGCGACGTCACCATCCTGCGCGGCATCGGCCGGGCCGGCGTCGCCGACACCATGCGCCCCGCGGTGCGCGCCGCCAACCTACGGCTGCTGGACACCCGGGACGCCCTGCACCTCGCCGTCGGTCGCCGGGTCGATCGGCTGGTCGCCCAGGAGCGCGCCGCGGTCGCCGAGCTGCTCGAGCTCGACGACGGGGACGCGCTGCTGCGCCGGGTGGCCGGCGACGCGCGGACCGTCGCGCACGCGGTCGACGACGCCTGGCGGGCCGTCGACCGGCTCACCGCCGGCCGCCGTCGCGGGGCCGCGGGCTCGTCGCCGATCCGCCGCCCGGTCGCCCGCGACGTGGTCGAGCAGGACGGCGAGCTGGTGCTCGCGCGTACCGCCATCGGCCCGGTGCCCGACCCCAGCCTGTCACTGCGCGTGGCGGCCGCGGCCGCCACGGTCCGGCTGCCGATCGCCCGCGCCACCAGCGAGTGGCTCGCCGCCTTCAGCCCGCCGCTGCCCAACCCGTGGCCGCCGGGCGCCCGCGCGGCGCTGGTCTCGCTGCTCGGCTCCGGGCCCGGCCTGCTGCCCACCTGGGAGACCTGCGACCGGTACGGGCTGATCGACGCCTGGCTGCCCGAGTGGGCCCGGATGCGCAGCCTGCCGCAGCACCATCCGGTGCACCGCTTCACCCTCGACCGGCACCTGGTGCAGGCCGCGTACGAGGCGACCAAGTACACCCGCGAGGTGGACCGCCCCGACCTGCTGCTGATCGGCGCCTTCCTGCACGACGTCGGCAAGGGCCTGCCGGGCGACCACAGCATCGTGGGCGCCCCGATCGCCGCCGAGATCGCCACCCGGATCGGCCTGCCCCCGGCCGACGTCGCCACGATCGAGAAGCTGGTGCGCCTGCACCTGCTGCTGCCCGACGTGGCCACCCGGCGCGACCTGAGCGACCCGGTGACCATCTCGACGGTGGCGGAGAAGGTCGGCGACACCGCCACGCTCGACCTGCTGCACGCGCTGTCCCGCGCCGACTCGCACGCCACCGGCCCGGCCGCCTGGTCGGACTGGAAGGGCCGGCTGATGGCCGAGCTGGTCGAGCGGGTGCACGCCGCGCTCGACACCGGCGAGCTGCCCGAGCCGCCCGCCCCCGACCCCGAGCTGCTCGAGGGCGACCTGCCGGCCGTGCACCTGGACGGCGACCGGGTCGCGGTGGCCGCCGCCGACCGGCGCGGGCTGCTCGGCCAGGTCGCCGCGTGCCTGGCCCTGCACCGGCTCGACGTGGTCGGCGCGAACACGTCCACGGTCGACGGCAGGGCCATCGTCGAGTTCCTCACCCAGCCGCGCTACGGCTCGCCGTACGACCCGGTGGCGCTCGCCGCCGACCTGCGCCGGGTCGCGAGCGGGGACGTGTCGGTCACCCAGCGGGTGCGGGCCCGGGCGATGAGCGCCCGCGGCGGCACCGCCTCGCCCCGGGTGGTCTGGCAGCGCGACGCGGCGACCGACGCGGCCGTGCTGGAGCTGCGGGCGGCCGACTCGCCGGGCCTGCTCTACCGGGTGGCGACGGCGCTCGACGAGGCCGGCGCCGAGGTGCGCGCGGCCCGGATCTCCACCCTTGGCGGTGACGTGGTCGATGCCTTCTACCTGGTCGGTTCGTGGGCCGAGCAGGCGGAACGGGATCGGGTCGAGGCCGCGGTGCTGACCGCGGTGTAACCAAACTTCCCGATCCGCGTTGGTCGGGGAGTGGAATCCGACGTATCCGGCCTGCTCGATGATCACATCCGGACGATCGGCCCGCGGCTGCGGCTGGCGCTGACCGCCACCGTCACCCGCAATCGCTCGCCGGCCGCCCGGCAGCTGCAGGCGCGCGCGGCGCTCGGCGACGCCGGGACGCTCGACGAGCTGCTCGCGGCGGCGCGGGCCGGCGACCGGCGGTGGCTCCGGAGGATCCGCCGCCGGGTGAATCCGCCGCTGCTGGCCGCGGTGGCGCAGACGCTCGCCCAGCAGGAGATGCTGCCCACCGACCGGGCCGACGCGCTCGCCGTCTACGAGCTGATCCGGCGGGCGGCGGGCGGCCGGGCGCTGAACCCGGCCAACCAGGCCCTGCACGTCCAGCTCGCGCTGGCTGACGAGGGGCCGGGCCGGGCCCGGGAGCTGCTGCGGGGGTACCGGAAGATCAAGGATCCGGCGCTGGCGTGCCTGCGGGCCGACTTGATCAATCCGTTTGCCGGTCAGCTCGAGCAAGAGCCTTGGTTGCGGGCCTTCCAGGCGATGCTGCCCTCGCCGGGGCCGGTGGTGGGTGACGGCGAGGGTGTGCCGTTCGATCGGCTGGCCGCGCCGGCCGTCGAGCGCGTCGAAGCCGCGCACCGGGTGTCGGTGGTGGTGACGTCCTACCGCCCGGACCGGGGGCTGCTCACGGCGGTGCGGTCGATCCTGGCGCAGAGCTGGGCGAACGTGGAGATCGTGATCGTCGACGACGCGTCGCCGCCGGAGTACGACGAGGTGCTGCGGGCCGCGACCGCGCTCGGCGACCGGATCCGGCTGGTCAAGCTCGCGGTCAACGCCGGCACGTACGCGGCCCGCAACGCCGGGCTGGACGCGGCCGGCGGCGAGTTCGCGGCGTTCCAGGACTCCGACGACTGGTCCCACCCGCGCCGGCTCGAGCTGCAGGTGCGGCCGATGCTCGAGGACCGGCGGCTGGTCGCCACCACCTCGGACGGGCTGGCCGTCACCGACCAGCTCATGCTCAGCCGGCCGGGCGTGCGCAGCGGCCGGTTCAACCCGTCGTCGCTGGTGTTCCGCCGCAACGCGGTGCTCGGCAAGGTCGGCTGGTTCGACCGGGTGCGCAAGGCCGCCGACAGCGAGTACATCGGCCGGATCCAGGCCGCCTTCGGGGCGCGGCGGGTGCGGCACCTCGACTCGCTGCCGCTGGCGCTGATCCGGCTGAGCGCGAACTCGCTGTCCCGGTCGGAGATCAAGCCGAACTGGATGCATCCGGCGCGGGTGATGTACAGCTCGGCGTACCTGCGATGGCACGAGCGGATCGCGGACGGGTCGGCCTCGCCGGTGCGGCCGGCGGACGGGTCGGGCCGGCCGTTCCCGGCACCCGGTCACCTCTTGGGCGATGTCTCGGAGCGAAGCTATGACGTGGTCATGGTGGGTGACTGGCGGTTCCTGGAGAGCGCGCAACGCACCGCGATCGACGAGCTGAAGGCGCTTGTCACGGCCGGATCAAAGGTGGCAGTGCTGCAACTCGAGTCGTATCGGGCGGTCTATCTCAAGCGGCAGCCGCTGTGCGCGCCGGTGCAAGACATGATCAATGACGGGATGGTGGACCGGGTCGGGATCCAGGAGCCGGTCGAGGCCGGCCTGATCCTGGTGCGGCAGGCGGCGGTGCTGCAGTTCGCGGGCGGCCTCGGGAGCGGGGTTCGCGGCCGGAGAACCCTGATCGTCGCCGACCGGGCGCCGGTCCGCAGCGACGGGACCGACCGGCGCTACGTGCCGGAGACGTGCACCGAGGCGGCGCGCGAGCTCTTCGGCGCGGACCCGCTCTGGGTGCCCCAGGATCCGGGAGTGCGGGCTTTCGTCCGTACGGGAGAAGACCGTGACTGGCCCACCGCCCTGGCACCCGGCGGATGGGTCGCGGAGCGGGCCGGCGCTGCCGCCGGACCCCCGCTCGCCGGCACCGACCTCTGCGACGCCGCCAACTGGCCGCCCGACCTGGGGGAGTCCCTCTCGGTCTGCCGCCGCCTGCCCGACGCCGACGTGCGGGTGCGCCTCCCCGACCGGCCCCGCGGATCGATCGAGGCGCCGCTGCGCCGCACCTGGCTGGGGTACGAGGCGGGCGACCTCGGACCTCGCGCCTTCCTCCACCAGCTCGACTTCTACCTGCACTTCCCGCCGCCGGAGAGCGCCGAGTGGTACTCGCGGCCGGCGTTGGAGGCGGCCGCGATGGGCTGCGTCGTGGTGATGCCGGAGCGGTACGCCGCGCTGTATGGGGACGCCGCCGTCTACTGCGGCCGGTCCGAGGTCGCGCCGCTGATCGCGCGTTACCGGGCCGACCCCGCGCTCTTCGCCGAGCAGAGCCGCCGGGCGCGCGCCGTGGTCGCCCGGGCGCATGATCCGGCACTCCTCGTGGAGCGGATCATGGAGATGCTTCCCGTAACGGCCGTTGCGACGGCCGCGTTGACCTGATCGTGAAAACCAAGCTCAAAAAGCTGGTCAGGGCCGTTCTCGGGCTCTCGCGGCGGCAGGTCGCGGGCTTGCTGCTGGCCGGTGCGGTCGGGATGGGTGTCGCGGTGGCCTCGGCCGCCGGGCGGGCCGCGCTCGCCACCGGTCTGCTCGCGCTGCTGCTGGTGGCCGTGCCGGCCGGGGTGATCCACCTGACCCGGCGGATCGCCGGCGTCGGCCGCGCCAACCGTGATGCCGTCCGGGAGCTGCGGCTGCTCGTCGAGCAGCTGCAGCGCCGGGTGATCGCCGCGGTGGAGAAGGAGCGGCTGGCCGCCGGCGACCGCCATCAGGAGCTCACCGAGTCGCTGTCGCGCGCCGAGCGGCTCACCGGGCGCGGTGCCGAGCTGCTGCTGCGCGAGCAGAGTCGGGAGATCGAGGCGCTGTTCCAGCTCTTCCAGCGGGTCACGCCGCGGGCGCCGATGCCGGCCGGCGGCGCGCTCAATCCGAGCGACCTGCTCGGCCTGCACACCGTCGCGTCGAGCCGCCGTCCGGCGCTGACCGTGGCCCTGGGCAGCGGGCCGGCGACCGTGTGGCTGGGTTATGCGCTGGCCGCGGCGGGCGGGCGGCTGGTCGTGGTGGATCACGACCGGGAGCGTGCCGATCTGGCGAAGGCCGCGCTCGCCGAGCACGGCCTCACGGCCGTCGAGGTCCGGCATGTGCCGTTGGCCGAGCTGACCGTCGAGGGCAAGAACGTCGACTGGTACGACGTGGACGCCCTCGACGGTCTGCAGGACATCGACCTGCTCGTGGTGGACGGCACGACCGCGCCCGGGCCGGACGCGGTCGCCCCGGCGCTGCACGTGCTGGGCCGCCGCCTCGCCGAGGAGGGCACGGTGGTGGTCGACGAGGCACCGACCACCAGGGTGGCGCCGCGGCAGGGCGGTTTCGGCCTGGCCGAGGAGCGCAAGCTCGCCGGCCGCTGGACCACGCTCGCGGGCCGCAAGACCACGGTCGCCAAATAAGCGCGACCCCGCCGCGGGGGACGGCGGGGTCGCGGCGCCGCGGGAGTCAGGGGGGATCTCCCGCGACATCGGCCGGCGGGGGACCGGCCGATCTGTCGTACGCCCGCTCAGATCGGTCGTGCGCCCGCCCGCTTTACCCGCGGATCGGGTGCCCTTGGGTTGCCAATCGGGCGGCGCGCTCGGCGTACAGCTCGTGGCCGTGGTTGCGGCGGACGAACTCGGGGCCGCGGGCCGCCTGCGCCCGCAGCGAGATCCGGTCGTCGTGCAGCAGCCGCACGGTCTCCGGCACCTCGTTCGCCTCGCAGTACACGGCGGCGTCGCCGAAGGTGGCCGCGTAGCGGTAGGGGAGCAGCACCACACAGCCGGAGGCCAGCGCCGCCAGCAGGTCGGGGTCCGGGTCGGCGGGCGCGTCCGGCCGGGGCAGGTGCAGGTAGAAGTCGACCTGGTAGAGGAACGAGCGCAGGCTCACCTCGGCGGGGCCGTAGACGAGCCAGGAGCGTGGCGCGCCGGCCCGGCCGAACGAGCGGGACGCGGTGCCGTCGGCGTCGAGCAGGCGCACGTCCACCCGGGCGCCGTCCGGGATCTCGCCGCGCAGCCGCTGCCACTCGGCCCGCCCGCCCCGGCAGCGGCGGCCCACCACCGGCCGGTCCGCACGCGGTCCGCGCCGGTCGAGGCGCCACTGCGCGGGGTCGACCGTGCCCGGCAGGTCGAGCGCCGTGAGCTGGTCGGCCGGCGCGCCGTCGGCCAGCGGGTCCTCGGCGAGCGCGGCGGTGAGCAGGCGGCGGCCGTCCGGACCGGCCGGCGCCCACAGCGGCCGGCGGCCGAACAGGCGGCGGCTCGACGCGGCGGCCGAGCGCGAGACGGTGGCCGACTCGATCACCACGCGCTGGGCGCGGATCCCGCTGGGCAGGTCGGGCGCGTGCTGCAGCACCCGGGCCGAGCGGGCCACCACCAGGCGGGCGCGGACGTCGTCGGTGAGCTCGACCTGGGCCAGGTCGCCCGAGTTGATCAGATCCTGCACCGCCGGATCCAGGTTGCGCGGGCCCTCGCGCAAGTGGGCCAGCACGTCGAGGTGCAGCAAAGCGGCGCGTAGCTTCTTGTCCCGCAGCGCCCGCAACTGCCCGATGCCGGCCGCCCCCGCGCCGCCGGCCGTGGTCCAGTCCCCGGCCAGCACCACGTCGTAGGCGCGGGGGCCGCTCTCGCCGCGGATCCGGCGCGGGGCGGCGAACGCACGCGGCTTCATCGGCGACTCCTGGCCGGCCTTGACGCGGGTGTGCCAGGCCTGGAACGCGGAGAGGTAGGAGCGGCGGGCCGGGTGCATCCAGCCGGGCCGGTAGTCGGCGCTGGAGAGCGAGGCGTCGCCGAGCCGGATCAGGGCCAGCGGGAGACCGCCGAGGTGCATGGTGGCGGGACGGCCGAAGACGGCTCGGGCCCGCTCGACGTACTCGGCGTCGGCGCCCTTGCGGACCGGGTCGAGATAGCCGACCCGGTTCAGCGCCGCGGCCCGCCGGATCATCAGCGACGACAGGTTGTACGACCGGGTCTGCTCGACGCCGACCCGGGTGAGCACCAGGTCGGGGGTGACCCGCATGCCGGTCGAGGTGGTCGAGAAGATCGCGTCGTCGGCGAGCAGGGGCGCGACCTGGCGCTCCAGCCGCAGCGGGTGCGACCAGTCGTCGGAGTCCTGGAACGTGACGAAGTCCCCGGTCGCGGCGTCCAGGCCGGCGTTGCGGGCCACGTAGGTGCCGCCGTTGGCGACCATCCGGATCAGCCGCACCCGCGGGTCGAGCGCGGCGGCGGCCCGCAGCACCGGGTCGAACTCGGCCGGCGACCCGTCGTCGATCAGCAGGATCTCGTGGTTGGTCCAGGTCTGCGCGACCAGCGAGCGCACCGCGGTGAGCAGCGCCTGGTCCGGCCGCCAGGTGGTGACGATCGTGGTGATCCGGGTGGCGTGGCCGATGCGCTGGGCGGCGCCGGTGACCAGCCGGTCGAACGCCGGCCCGGGACCCTCGGCGACCCGGACGGCCGGGTGGGGAAGCAGCGCCGCGAATCCCGTGGCCCAGTCCTTGGGGGTCAGGTCCAGCCCGACCGCCGTGCGGATCGGCTCCGGGACCGCGTCGTATTCGTCCAGCAGCGTGGCCGCCAGGGTGCGGTCGCCGGCCGCGTACGCCAGCTGGCAGTGCAGCCCCTGATGCGCCGGCGCGATGGTTCCGGCCCGCCGCAGCCGCGCCAGGATGGCCAGCGCCTCGGCCTGGTCGTCCGGGCGCAGGTCCTGCAGCGCGATCACCCGGGCGAGCTCACCCTCCACCCACGCGTCCTCAGCGGCGCGGGCCAGGGGCGCGCGGGCGGCGACCGATCGGGCCTGAAGGGCGGCCACGGCGAGCGGGTGCGGTTCCGGCATCGAGTCCTCCTAGCGTCTCGGTGTTCTTAACGACCGAGAGACTCGGGTGAATTGTCCGTATCGCCCCCTTGGTTCCCGTCGTTTGTCCCCGCGTGCCCCAGTACGACGTCGCCATCCTGTCCGATCTGCGGTATCCGGGCGGCAATTCGGCGAGCATCGTGGCCGAGGTGCGCGCCCAGGCCGCGGCCGGGTTGTCCACCGTGCTCTGCCACCTGCCGTCCCCGCACCTCAAGCACGCCCGGCCGTTCCAGGAACGGATCGTCGCCTGCCTGCGCGAGGGTCTCGCCGACCTCGCGCACGACGACGGCGCCGAGATCTCGGCCCGGGTGCTGCTGATCCGCCAGCCCCGGATCTTCACCGAGGAGCCGGCCGCGGTGCCCCGGATCCGCGCCGGGCACACCATCGTGGTGCTCAACCAGCCGCCCGGCGACGAGCGGCACGCCCAGTGCTACTACGTCTTCGACGAGGTGCGCGAGCGGGTCGAGCGGCTCTTCGGCGGCGACGCCGTGTGGGCCCCGATCAGCACTCAGGTGCGTGACAACGTGCTGCAGGTCGCGCCCTCGGCGGCGCTGCCGGACACCGACTGGCACGAGATCATCGACGTCGCCGACTGGCACGTCGAGCACCGTCGCGAACCGGGCGACGTGCCGGTGATCGGGCGGCACGGCCGGCCCGACCCGGTGAAGTGGCCGCGCGACCCGGGTGAGCTGCTGCAGGCTTATCCGGACTCGCCGGACTTCAAGGTGCGCATCCTCGGCGGCGGCGAGATCGGGGTGCACCGGCTCGGCCGGACGCCGCGCTCGTGGGAGGTCGTCGAGTTCGGCGCCGAGTCGCCGCGGGACTTCCTGGCCGGGCTCGACTTCTTCGTCTACTTCCACGACCCGGTCTGGAAGGAGGCGTTCGGGCGGACCATCCTCGAGGCGATGGCGAGCGGGGTGCCGGTCATCGTGGGACCGCACTTCCGGGCCATCTTCGGCGAGGCGGCGATCTACTGCGAGCCGGCCGGGGTCCGGGAGGCGGTACGGCGGCTGCATCACGACCGGGACGCGTACGACGCCCAGGTCTCGCGGGCCCGGCGGTTCGTCACCGACAACTTCGGCAGCGCCTCGCACATCGCGCGGCTGGCCTCGCTGGGTGTGATGCCGCGGGGTTCTTACGTCCCGCTGCGGAAAAATGCCCGAATTATGCGGACAAAGCGGCGGGTGGTGATGGTCGGCGACGACGTGGCCCGCTTCAAGGCCATCGCCCGCCGCCTGCCAACGGATCTCGAGGCGGTCGTGGTCGGCACCGCGAGCATCGCTTCGGCGCACGAGGCCGGCCTGCTCACCGAGTACCTCCCCGGCGCCGCGGACCTCGGGGTGCCGCCCGCCCGCTGGCCCGCCTTCGTCCGCGACCGGCTGCGCCACCTCGTCGAGCTTTACGGCCCGCGCGCCGTGCTGGTCGGCGGCCTGCCGCACGACGGGATCCTCGGCGCGATCGAGCAGACCCCGGCGACGCGCTGGCTGTGGCTGCGCCCGGCCATGTGGAAACGCGGCACCGGCGGCGAGTGGGCCGCGCGCGGCCTGTGCTTCGCCGGCATCCTCGAGCCCGGCGAGTTCGCGACGGCCGGCGACGAGGGCTGGACCACCACCTCGCGGCACGGCGTCTCCACCGTGGACCCGATCACCGACCTGCCGGCCCGGATCGCCCGGCGCGCCGGCGACAACACGCTGCTGTGCCGCGGCGTCGAGGCCGATCTGCCCGGCTTCAAGACGGTCGACGGCGCCGATCTCGGCGAAGTCACCGTCGCCGTCTCGCGGGCCGACTACACGAGCTTCCACGAGCTGCTCGGCGCGCGGGTGCCGACCGTCTTCGTGCCCGACCCGGCCGCCTGCGACGACGAGCTGGCCCGCGCCCGGTTCGCGGCCGCGGCCGGGGTGGCCCTCTACGCCACCGACGACGAGGCGGCCGGCGTCGAGCTGGAACGGCTGGCCGACCCGGCCGTGCGGGAGGCGCTGAGCCGGCGCTGCGCCGAGCTGTCCTTCGGCAACGGGGCCGGGGACGCCGCCGCGTGGCTGGCCGGGTTCTGCCGCGGGCGCCACGAGGAGGTGGACCATGCCGGAAGCCGATGACCTCGCGCTGGCCCGCTGGGAGGTGGCCACCCTCACCGGGCGGCTGCGCTCGGTCGAGGCCGAGCGCGACGCCGCGCTCGAGGAACGGGATCGGCACCGGCGGCTGATGCTGGCGTTGCGCGGCAGCCGCTCGTACCGGATCGGCCGCGCCCTCACCGACCCGATGGCCGTGCTGCGCCGGATCCGCCGGGGGCGGCCCGCCGCGCAGCGACGCCGGCTTCCCGCCGGGCCGGCGCCGGCCCGGGTCTACGTCGCGGTCGGGCTGGACCGGGACGCGTCGCACGCGCTCGTCCGCGCGCTGCGGCAGCGGATCGTCGTCGACGGCGACCACCTGCCGGTCGTGGTGACCGACCAGCCGTCGCTGCGCGGCCTGCAGGTGCCCGGCGTGGTGCTCGAGTACCTGCCGGACCCGGAGACCTGGCGCCGGCACGATCCCGGCGCGGACTGGGAAGCGCTGCTCGCGGGCCGGGTCGCCCAGCTCTGCCGGGACCACCGGGCGTCCGGCGCGGCCGTGATCGATCCGCGCGACCCGCCGACGCTGGCACGCCTGCTGAGTAACTGACCCGGGGCGGCGTCGTTGGCCGCCGTATGACCGCGGTCATTCCGAAACCCCGCATCGCGATGCGCTTCGTCGTCGAGGGGCCGCCGATCGGCGCGTTGTGGCGTCGCGCCCTGCTGCGCGCCGCGCTCGTGCCGCTCGTCGTGCTCGCCCCGATGGTCGCGCTCGCGCCGACCGCCGACCACAAATACAACGTGTACTGGCACGGCGGGCTGTTCCGGGACGACCCCGCGCGAATCGTGCCGCACACGCTCGACTCGCTGCCGGGCTACCTGCGCAACGGCAACTTCCGCCCGCTCGGCCGGATGCTGGAGAAGCTGGTCGACCTGGCCGCCTACACGCTGGGCGACGTGCTCGGCCTGCCCGCGAACGTGGGCCTGCGGCTGGTGTCGATCGCGGCCGCGATGCTGCTCGGGGTCGCCCTGCTGGTGCTGGCCGAGAGCGTGGTGACACGCGGCCGGCTGTTCCGCTCACCACCGTCCACAATGGCGGCGATCGTGCCGTTCGCCTTCGGAGCGGTGCTGGTGGCGGCCGGGCGGTCCAGCCCGGTGGTCCTCTTCGGCGGGCTCTACTTCACGACGGCCGCGCTGGTGCTGCTGATCGCGGCGGCCGTGCCGCGCCTGGCTCGGCTGCGGGCCTGGCAGGTCGGGCCGCTGCTGCTGGGCGGGGCGGCGCTGGCCGCCTTCAACGAGCTCACCTATCTGGCGCTGCCGCTGGCCACGGTCGCGGTGGCGGCGCGCAAGCGGAACCGGCCTGCTGGGCGGGCGCTGGGCCTGCTGTGGATCGGTTTCCTGCCGGTCTTCGTCGCGGTCCGGGTGGTCATTCAGCGCTACTGCGGCGAAGGCCCGTGCTACCACGGCTCCGACGTCGCCTTCGGCTCCGCGGTGGCAGAGACCTTTCCCGTACGTCTCATCGCCTGGCTCCCGCCCTTGGAGTGGCAGAGCGCCGTACGCGGCGGCGGCGCCCTCTCGGCGCTGGTCCTGGCCCTCGCGCTGGCCGCCCTGGGCATGCTCGCCGGGGTCGCGATCCGCGACCTGCGCCGCCTCGAGACCGTCCGCCACCGGTCCGCCGTCGCCCTGGTCGTGGTGGCCCTGACCCTGGTCGCGCTCGGCGCAGGCCTGGCCTCGCTGAGCGCCGACGTGCAGCAGCTGGTCGCCGCGCACCGCTGGGGACAGGGCTGGCGGGACACCGCCGTCGTCGCGCCCGGCGGCGCCCTGCTGGTGGTCGCCGCCGCCCACCTGGCCCGGCCGCGCCGGCTGCTGCTCGGCGCCCTGATCGCCCTGCTGGTGGCGGGCGCCGCGGTCTCCGCCACGACCAACAAGCGCTTCCGCGACACCGTGATGGAGTCGCCGGTCGCGCGCCTCGACGACCGCCTCGCCCAGGAGGTCGCCGACTTCGACAAGACCCCGGCCGGCGCTCTCCGCCGCTGCGGCCTGCGCGCCGAGTTCCTCACGCTCAACCCCGGCGGCGCCGCTGTGGCCCGCCGGTTCGACAAGGCGTTCGACGCGGCTGCCGAGCAGCGCGCCGGACAGCCGTTCTGTGCGTAACCCGCCGCGGGCGCGGGCGTTGACGAGGTGTGATGCTGAGCCGTTTGCGGAAACTCAACCGCCGCCAGGCGGCCCTGCTGGGCGCCGCGGCCGTCCTCTGCGCCGCCGACGCCGCGAGCGCCCTCACCGGCCACCTCGGCCTCGCGCTCACCGTCCTCGGCGTCTTCCTGTGCGGGGTGGTCGGCGGCCTGCTGCTGCTCGCCCGCCGGCTGACCGGGCTGCTCGCCGTCGAGCGGGCCGCGCAGCGCGAGGTGCGGCAGGTTCTCGACCACACTCAGCGCCGCCTGCTCGGCGCGGTCGAGGAGATGCTGCTCACCGCCGGCGACCGGCACCGGGAACTGGTCGACACGCTGGCCGCGCAGCAGAAGGCCGCCGCCAACGGCACCGACCGCCTGCTGCGCGCGCAGACCGGCGAGGTCGAGGCGCTGATGCAGCTGTTCCAGGGCTTCGGCCCGCGGGCAGCCATGCCGCCGTCCGGCGGGTTCGCGCTCAACCCGACCGACCTGCTCGACCTGCTGCAGTTGATCCGCACCCGCAAACCCAAGCTGGTGCTGGAGCTCGGCAGCGGCACGTCGACGGTCTGGATCGCGTACGCGCTGGAGAAAGCCGGCGGCAAGCTGATCTCGCTGGACCACGACGCGGGTTATGCCGAGAAGACCCGGGCGGCGCTGGTCGCGCACGGGCTCACCGCGGTGGCCGAAGTGCGCGACGCCCCGCTGCGCCCGGTGCTGCTCGACGGGCGCAGCTTCCCCTGGTACGACACCGACGCGCTGGCCGACCTGCGCGAGGTGGACCTGCTGCTGATCGACGGGCCGCCGGAGAAGACCGGGCCGGACGCCCGCTACCCGGCCATGCGGGTGCTCGAGGACAAGCTGGCCGACGCGGCGACCGTGGTCTTCGACGACGCGCACCGCACCGACGAGCAGAACGCGCTGCGCAAGTGGGTGGAAAGCATCGAGGGCCTCACCCAAGAAGGTGAGGCCCCCGGAAGGCATGCCGTGTTGTCCTACCGGCGCATGGTGCGCCAGCTGACACCTCAGTAACCGAACTCCTGGGTGTAGTACAGGCCGCCGGACTTCGAGTAGACGGCGCCGACGCCGAGCGTCTTGGCCTTGCAGTTCAGGATGTTGGCGCGGTGCCCCGGCGACGCCATCCACGCCTTCACGACGTCGACGCCGGTGCGGAAGCCGTACGCGATGTTCTCGCCGGCCGGCTGCGGGTAGTGCGCGGCCTTGACCCGGGTGACGAAGGTCGAGCCGCCGGCGCCGGTGTGGCTGAACGCGCCGGTGCGGGCCATGTAGGTGCTCTGCACCCGGGCCGCGGTGGTCAGCCGGGCGTCGACGTGAACCGACTTGCAGCCGTTGAGCAGGCGCTGCTTGTTGGTCAGGTAGGCGATGTCGCCCTGGAGCTTGGCCTCGCTCACCACCGCGGCGTTCGCCGGTGCGGCCACCATGACCATGCCGAGCAGGGTGGCGGGGATCATCGCGATCAGGGCCAGACGCTTGGAGATCTTGGTACGCATCGAGTGAGGCTGCCTTTCGGTGGTGGGCTCGCGGCTGCTACCGCCGCGTTCACCGACCAAGTTCGGCCCGGGACGAGCCCGCTTGATGCCGTGGCGGTTGCCTTGCCGGGGCCTCTGGGTTGCCGGACGGTTGGCTACCGGGCGCCGGTTGCCGTCACGGTGCGTACCGGTTTCTCGTTGGTTGAAATGGGACTTGGCTATGCCGAAAGAGGGAGCTCACCACCGTGTCTGAGTCGACCCGCGGCGGAAAACCCCAGAAAAAACGCATGGGGGTCCATGACGTGGCGATCTTGTCGGACTTCCGCTACCCCGGTGGCACCTCGGCCAGCATCGCCGCCGAGGTGCACGCGCAGGCCGAGGCGGCCCTCTCCACGGTGCTCGTGCACGTGCCGTCGCCGCACCAGCCCAAGACGCTGCCGTTCAGCCCGCGCATCAGCGACCTGCTGCGCGACGGCGTGGCCACCCTCGCCCGGGACGACGAGCCGGTGGAGTGCAAGCTGCTGCTCGTACGGCAGCCCCGGATCTTCACCGAGGACCTGTCGGTGGTGCCGCGCGTGCGGGCCGAGCGGACCGTCATGGTCATCAACCAGCCGCCGGGCGACGCCGGTAACCCCTACCGCTACTACGACTTCGCCGCGGTACGCGACCGGGTGCACCGCTACTTCGGCCCCCGGGTGGAGTGGGCGCCGATCAGCTCCCAGGTGCGCGACCAGGTGCGGCAGGTCGAGCCCGACGCCCGGCTCGCCGCCGCCGACTGGCACGAGATCATCGACGTGGCGCACTGGTGGCGCGACCGGGACGGCTTCGTCGGCGACGTGCCGGTGATCGGCCGGCACGGGCGCGGCGACCCGGTGAAATGGCCGCTCGACCCCGACGAGATCCTGCAGGCCTACCCGGCCGAGGGGTGCCGCGTGCGGGTGCTCGGCGGCGGCGACATCGCCGTGCGGCGCATCGGGCACCGGCCGGACAACTGGGACGTGGTCCCGTTCGGCGCCGAGTCGCCCGAGGAGTTCCTGCGCACCATCGACTTCTTCGTCTACTTCCACGACCCCGACCTGGTCGAGGCGTTCGGCCGGACCATCCTCGAGGCGATGGCCAGTGGCGTACCGGTGATCATCGGGGAGCACTTCCGCCCCACCTTCGCCGACGCCGCCCTCTACGGCACCCCCGCCGACGTGCCCGGCCTGGTCCGCTCCCTGTACGCCGATCCGGCCCGCTACCGGGCAGTGGCGAGCCGTGCCCGGGAGTTCGCCGAGCGCCGCTACGGGCACCAGTCCCACCTGGCCCGCCTGGCCGGCTTCGGCATCCGCCCGCGGATCGCCCCCGTTTTCGAAGACCCGCGGCCGTCGCTCGGGCATCCGCCTACCCGGCGTGTGCTCATGGTCAGCGACAACGGCGCCGGCATGGGCCACCTCTCCCGCCTCATGGCGATCGCCCGCCGGCTGCCGGCCGACCACACCGCGGTGATCGCCACCCAGTCGTACGCGGCCTCGGTCGCCCACGGCGAAGGTTTCCTCACCGAGTACATCCCGTCCCGCAAGGTGCTTCAGGCCGCACAGCCCCGCTGGACCGCCCTGCTGCGCGACCGCCTCACCCACCTCATCGACCTGCACGAGCCGGCCGTCGTCGCGGTCGACTGCCTGCCGCACCCCGGGATCGTCGAGGCGGTCCGCGACCACCCCGGCATCGTCTGGGTCTGGGTGCGCCGGGCCATGTGGCAGCGCGGCGTCGGCGGCGACTGGATCACCGAGGGAAAGGTCTTCGACCACGTCCTCGAGCCCGGCGAGTTCGCGGCAGTCGTCGACGAGGGCCCGACCGTCGCCGACCGGGCCAACGCGGTGCAGGTCGAGCCGATCACGTTCCTCGACGAGAGCGAGCTGCTGCCGCGCGCGGAAGCCCGCGCCGCTCTGGAACTGGACGACCGCCCCGCGGTGCTGCTGCAGCTCGGCGCCGGGAACATCAACGACATCTCCTCGCCGGTCGCCCGGATCTGCCGCCACCTCACCGACCGCGGCTTCCAGCTGGTGCTGGCCGAGTCGACGATCGCCACCACGCCGATGCCCCGCGTGGCCGGCGCCAAGGTGGTCAAGCTCTACCCGGTGAGCCGCTACCTGCGCGCCTTCGACCTCACCGTCAGCGCGGCCGGATACAACTCGTTCCACGAGCAGATCGGCTTCGCCATCCCCACCGTCTTCCTGCCCAACGCGTCGACCCGGCTCGACGACCAGATCGGCCGGGCCCGCTTCGCGGCCGCCACCGGCGTGGCGCTCACCGTCGAGGACCCGTCGACCGGCGAGCTCGAAGAGGTGCTCGACCAGGCCGCGCGACCCGAGGTGCGGGCCGGCCTGGCGCACCGCTGCCAGGAGCTGGCATTCGAGAACGGCGGCGGCGCGGCCGCCGCGTGGCTGAGCGGGCTGCGCGCCCGCCGACACGGGAGCTGACGTTGACCAACCTCAAGGTGCCGTCCCGGCGGGTCGAGCTGGACGCGCCCGAGCGGGCCCGCTGGGAGCTGGCCGCGATGGCCGGCCGGATGCGCTCGCTCGAGGCGCGGCTCGCCGAGGAGCAGGAGAACGCCGAGACCGCGCGCAAGGAGCGCGACCGCGTGCACAAGCGTCTCGAGCGGCTGCGCGAGAGCGAGTCGTATCGCCTCGGCCTCGGCCTGGTGTCGCTCGTGAAGGACCCGGTGCACACCGTGCCGCGCCTGACCCGGGCGGTGGTGCGGCGGATGCGTCGCCGCCGGCCCGATGGCCGGCCTTCCGACGTACGGCGTGCGCCCGCCGCCGCGCAGCGTCCGCCCGCCCACCTGTACGTGGCGATCGGGCTCGACATCGCGGCGGTCCGCGAGTTCGTGCTGACCCTCCGGCAGCGCTTGCTGGTCAACCCCGACCACCGGCCGGTTGTGGTCACCGACTGCCCGTCGTTCGCTCTGCTGCGCGAGTTGGGGGTGCTCATCGAGTACCTGCCGGACCGGGCGACCTGGGAGCGGCACCGCCCGGACAAGCCCTGGGACGACGTGCTCACCCAGCGCTTGTCCCGCCTCTACCGCGACCACGAGACGGCCCGCACCGTCATCGTCGACCGGGCCCAGCCACCCACCCTCGCCGATTTGCTCCGCTGAACGGGATTCGAGTCCCTCTGTGGACGACCGCCAAGAAATGTCATACCCGCCTGCTTCAGTGGGGCCCCACCCAGTGCCCGGGGGCGGGGGAGGTCAGCGGGCGCCGCTCGAGATCAACAATTGCGCGGGCGGCGCGGGCGGCGCGGGCGTGCGCAACGCGGATTCGGACACGACGCGGCCCGGCTCGGGCACGGGCGGTCTCACGGTGCGGCGTGTTGCGCTGATCGGTGGCTGGGCTGGGCTTGCCATGGCCCGGGGAGCGCATGGTCGCGGTAAGTGCGGCCCGTCGCGGGCCGCCGTTGGTTCCGTCCGTGCTGCGTGGCGCCGCGGTAAGCCGACGTGCTGTTCACGTGCTGGCGCCGAGCCGAAGCGCCTGCGGGCTATCTGGCGCGTGAGACCTTGATGAACTGCGGTTCGCTGCGCGCGGCAAATCACCATCCTCGAAAGGAATGGCTGCCGAGCCGACGGAAATAAACGGATTTCCGGTGGAGCCCGCGTTGTTTTCCCGCGATGTGGTCTCGGCATCAGTCGCCGGGACGATCCGTCAATATGCGGGACGCTGTCCTAACAACCGAAGGCCGCCGCCACATAGTGGGAGGCGGCGGCGCGTGGCATTCGCAAATGGGCCGATACGCGTCGGAGGGTGGGGCCGCGCGTATTTGTGCGCAGAGCAAAGTCAGTGGAGTCGGGTGCCCAGCAGGGGCGCGAGGGCGCGGGCGTACGTCGTGGTCATGTGGTTGGAATCGCGGTAGACGAGCAGGTTGCCGATCACGGCGGGGCACGCGTCGGTGCAGAACCATGCGGTTGGGTCGATCACGTCGCCGTACGCGAGGAAGATTTTGCGTTGCTCCGGGCCTCGCACCGCGGATCTCAGGCTGCGGGTGCAATTAGCGGCGTGGCCGGCGTTGGCCGGCTCGGCCAGGCACTCGGGTACCGAACCGCCCATGTAGGGCGTGTCGGCGATGGCCGCTATCCGGGCGCCGGTGGCGCGGAGCTGGGCGAAGGTGCTGTCCCAGGCCGCCTTCCACTGGGCCGGCAGATCCGTCGCGGGGTGGGCCGGACGGTAGTTGAAGCTGGAGCCGACCACGACGAGAGCCGGACGCAGTTTGGCGATCCGGGCGATCGCGGAGCGGTGGAAGGCGGTGCACTCGGTGTACTCGCGCTTGAGCGTGTCGTGCCAGAGCGGCACGTCGGCGGCCGAGCAGGAGCTCTTGGTCAGCTCGACGAGCCGCCAGTGGCGTTCCGCGGCCAAGAGCTCCAGCGCGGGGAACCACTGCGCCGCATGGGAATCGCCGAAGAGGACGACCGTCTCCTTGCCGGCGGGGTCGCCGTAGAAGCAGCCCTCGGGCGCGGTGGTGATGGGGACGTCGGCGTGGCAGCCGTCGGTCCAGACACGGGGGCGGTCGCGGGCGGCCTTCGTGAGGGCGGGAGTCAGGTTGGCGGGCAGCGGGCCAAGGCGCCGGCTCGCCTCGATCGCCGTTGCCAGGTCACGCTCGGCGTGCGGGGAGGAGGCGAGCGTCTTCCTGAGGTCGGCGCGGCGGGCGCCGGACGGAACGGCGTGCGGCAGCAAAGCGAGCGTGACCGCTACGGCGGCGACCGTGCCGGAGACGACGGCGCCGAAGCGCAGGCCCCTCGCTCGGAGCGCGGGACGGTGCCGCAGGGGGTTCTCCACCCAGCGGTAGGTCGCCCAAGCCAGGCCGAGGGCGAGGAGCGCCTTGAGGACGGGGTTGCCGGGGACGATCAGCAGGATCGGCCAATGCCAGAGGTACCAGCTGTAGGAGAGCCGGCCGACGGTCTGCATCGGACGGAGTTCCAGGAGGCGGTTTCCTCCGGCGGCGAGGACCGCCAGCGCGCCGGCGACGGGGACGGCGGCGCGCCATCCGGGATAGGCGGTGGCGTCGTCGTACCGGATCGCGGCCGCGAGGACGGCAACGAGCCCGATCCAGCCGATGAAACGCGGGATCTTGCCGATTCTCGGTGCGCCCAGAGCCAGTAACGCTCCGGCGCCGAGCTCCCACGCGCGGGTGTGCGGGCCGAAGTAGGCCCACGGCGCCGAGCGGGCGGTCTCGGTGATGCTCAGCGTGAACGAGACGACGACCAGCACGACGAGGACGGCGGCGAGCGGACGGCGACGCCGCCACAGGTGCGCGGCGGCCAGGATCAGCAGTGGCCAGAGCAGGTAGAACTGCTCTTCGACGGCGAGCGACCAGAAGTGCTGGAACGGCGAGGGCGACCGGTCGGCGCTCAGGTAGTCGGTGCCGATCGCGGCGAAACGCAGGTTCGCGAAGTATGCGGTGGCCGACAGCGCGTCCCGGCAGTATTCGCCGAGCCGCACCACGGGCAGCAGGAACCGCGCGGCGACCAGCGTGGTGACCAGCACCAGCGCGGCGGCGGGCAGCAGGCGTACGGCGCGGCGGCGGTAGAAACCCATCACCGAGATGCGCCCGGTCCGCTCGGCCTCGCGCAGCAGCAGCGACGTGATGAGGAACCCGGAGATGACGAAGAAAACGTCCACGCCGACGTAGCCGCCGCCCAGACCGGGCACGCCGGCGTGCGCCGCCACCACGAGCAGCACGGCCACCGCGCGCAAACCCTCGATGTCCGGCCGAAAAGCGGGCCGGGGGCGGACCGACACCGGATCGGGCCGGACTGGGGTGAGAACGGCGAGGTCCCCTACGTTGCGCACCCTCCACCCAACGTGCCGCTCGCAACTTTCGACTCGGCGCGGTCGTTGCTTTTTCGTGACCGCCGAGATCATCGAGGTACCACGACAGGCCGGGCCCGCGGGACCGCCGCCGGTCGCGCCGGAGCCTCGCCGGCCGTGGCGCGGGCTGCTGTGGCGCTGCGCGCTGGCGCCGCTGGTGGTGCTCGCGCCGCTGGTCACGCTGACGTTCTCGGCCGACCACCGGTTCAACGTCTACAACAGCGGCGGCCTCTGGGTGGCCCATCCGTGGAGGCTGGTCGTCGAGGCGGTCACTTCGGTGCCGCAGTATCTCGACCGCGGCAACTTCCGTCCGCTCGGCCGGGTGCTGGAGTGGTCGCTGGACGTCGGCGCGTTCGCGCTCACCGGGCTGTTCGGCCTGCCGGCCACCATCGCGCTGCGGGTCGTCTCGTTCGTGGCGGCGATCCTGCTGACGGGCGCGGCCGTGGTGCTCGTCGAGGCGGTCGTCGCCCGGCGGCAGCGGCTGTTCGCCGGGCCGCCGTCGGTGGTCGCGGCGCTGCTGCCGTTCGCGATCGCGGCCGGGCTGGTCGCGGCCGGACGGTTCAGCACGACCGTGGTCTTCGGCGGGCTCTATCTGACCACGAGCGCGCTGGTGCTCCTGGTCGCGGCGTGGGCCTGCCGGGCGCGCCGGGCCGGTCCGCTGGTGGTGGTCGCCGGGGCGGCGCTGGCCGCCTTCAACGAGCTCGCCTACATCGCCGTGCCGCTCGCGACGGTGGCCGTGCTGCTGCGCGGCCGGCTCGTTCTCGGGCTCGACCGGCGGGCGCTGCTGCGCAGCGCTTCCGCGCGGTTCGCCGGGCTGCTCTGGGTGGGTTTTCTTCCGGTCTTCGTGCCCGTCCGGCTGATCATCCGGGAACGCTGCGCGGCCGGTGGCTGCTACGTGGGTTCCGATATCGCGTACGGGGGAGCAGCCGCGGCCCTGCCCGACCGGTTCGTCTCATGGCTGCCGCCGTTGATGTGGCAGCGCGCCACCGGCGGCGAGTTCCCGCACGTGGCCGCCGCGGTGCCGGCGCTCGCGTTCCTCGCGCTGGCGCTGCTGGCCTGGCGGGCTCTCCGGAGCCTGCGCGACCTGCCGACCCTCGACCGGCGGCAGGCGCTCGCGCTTGCCGGCGTCGCCGCGGCGCTGCTCGTGCTGGCCGGCACGCTCGCCGCGCTCAACGCCGACGTCCAGACCCTGGCCGCGGCCGGGCGATGGGGCCAGGGCTGGCGGGACAGCGGGCTGACCACGGTCGCCGGGAGCATCCTCGTGCTCGCGTTCTGGCGTCGCTTCGTGGTCGTGGCGCTCGCGCTGCTCGTGGTCGCCGGCACGGTCTCGGCGGCGGCCAACAAGGACTTCCGGGACTCCACCAGCGGTGGGCGGTACCCGTACCTCTATGACCGGATCGCGCAGGAGGTGGCCGGCTTCGACCGGACGCCGGAGGGCGACGCTCGCCGTTGCGCCCTGCGCGACGCCTTCATCCAGACCTCGGCCGGCAACCACCACGGAGTGGCGGACCGGCGGGAAGTGGAGCGCTTCGACATGAGTCTCGACCGGGCGACCCGGCAACTGGCCGGCCATCGCTTCTGCAGTGAGGCGCCCCGATGAGCCCGCTGGTGTCGGTGGTGGCGCCGATCTTCAACGAGGGGCCGGGCGTCGACCGCTTCGTGCGCCGGCTCGGCCAGGTGCTCGGCGACGCCGGCCTGCGCTACGAGCTCGTCCTCGTCGACGACGGCTCGTCCGACGACTCCTGGGACCGCATCGTCCAGCACGCGCTCGCCGACGACCGGGTACGCGGCATCCAGCTCTCCCGCAACTTCGGCAAGGAACCGGCCGTGCTGGCCGGGCTCGAGCACGCGGCCGGGGACGCGGTGGTGGTCATCGACTCCGACCTGCAGCACCCGCCCTCGGCGATCCCGGCGATGGTGCAGCGCTGGCGGGACGGCTCGCACGTGGTCGAGGCGGTCAAACGCAACCGTACGGGTCAGGGCCTGATCGGCCGGCTCGGCGGCAAGCTGTTCAACCGGGCCTTCACCCGCCTGACCCAGGTCGATCTGGTCAACGCCACCGACTTCCGGCTGCTCTCGCGCCCGGCATTGGACGCGCTGCTGCGGATGCCGGAGCACTCCTCGTTCTTCCGCGGCACGTCGAGCTGGATCGGCTTCCGGCGCACCACGATCGAGGTCGACATCGACCACCGCGAGGGCGGCGCGTCCCGCTGGACGGTCAAGTCGCTGTTCCGGCTCGCGGTCAACGGGCTGACCTCGTTCACCTCGGCGCCGCTGCACCTCGTGACGCTGGGCGGGCTGGCGTTCGCGGTCTTCGCGGTGCTGCTCGGGGCGCAGACCCTCATCAAGTGGCTGCGCGGCGGGTCGGTGGCCGGGTTCCCGACGGTCATCCTGCTGCTGCTCGTGATGGGGACCTTCGTGCTGCTCGGGCTCGGGGTGATCGGCGAGTACCTGGCGCGGATCCACGAGGAGGTCCGGGGCCGGCCGCGCTACCTGGTGCAGGAGAAGTCGGCGCGGGCCGTGGCCGAAGTGCCCGAACAGCTGGTGGCTGAGCGGAAGTGACCGCCGTTCTCCAGAAACCCGGCACCTCGCTCAGGTCCTGGCGGTCGATCTTCCTCAACTGCGCCCTGGTGCCGGTCACCGTGACCGCGCCGCTGCTCTACCTCGCCGGCAACGGCGACCATCGGTACAACGTGTACTGGCACGGCGCGCTCGTGCAGGACCATCCCTGGCGGCTGGTCACCGAGAACCTGCGAACCGTGCCGATGTACCTCGACTTCGGCAACTTCCGCCCGCTGGGCCGGATGACCGAGTGGGCGCTGGACGCCGCCGCGTACGTCCTCATCGAAGTCACCCACCTGCCGGCGCAGGTGGGTCTCCGGGTCGTGTCGGCGCTCGCCGCCGCCGCGCTCACCGCCGTGGCGGTGGTCTTCGCGGAGGCTCTCACCGCCCGCGGCCGCATGTTCGACGGGCCGCCGGCCCGGACGATCGCCCTGCTGCCGTTCGCGATCGGCGGCTCGCTGACGGCGGCCGGGCAGGTGAGCAGCACGGTGCTCTTCGGCGGCCTGTACTTCCTCTCGGCCGCGCTGGTGCTCGGGGTCGCCGCCTGGGTCGGCCGGGGTCCCCGGCTCGGCGTGCTCGTGGTGGTCGCGGGGGCGACGCTCGCGCTCTTCAACGAGGTGGCCGCGCTCGGGCCGCCGCTCGCCACCGCCGCCGCGCTGGCCCGCACCGCCGTCATCGGCGGCCGGCTTTTCTCGCGGCGCGGCGAATGCGTGCCGCAGCCCTTCGACCGGCGCGGCGAATGCGTGCCGCGGCCCTTCGACCGTCGCGGAGAGGTTGGGCTCCGGCCGGCCCTCCTTCTCTGGGCGGGCTTTCTGCCGGTGTTCGTACCGGTCCGGGTTCTGCTGTACCTGTCGTGCCGGGACGGCGGCTGCTATGGCAACTCCGACGTGCTGTTCGGGCCGGGTGTCGGGGCCGCGTTCGCCAATCGGGTCACGTCGTGGCTGCCCCCGCTGCAGTGGGGCGACGCGCTGCGCGACGGCGGCGAGGTCAGCCGGATCGTCCTTGGACTGGCGGTGCTGGTGCTCGCGTTGCTCGCGGCCCGGCTGTTCGCCCGCCTGCCGCAGTTGCCCCGGCTCGACCGTCGGCAGGCCGGCGCGCTCGCGGCGACCGGCGGCGCGGTGCTGCTGCTCGGCGGGTTGCTCGGCTCTCTGAACGCGCAGACACAGGCATTCGCGGCGGATGGCCGGTGGGGCGCCGGCTGGCGCGACGGGGGCTTGCTCGCGGCCGGCGGTGGGCTGCTGCTGGCCGGGCTGCTCGCACTGGCCACGCGGGCTCTCGTGGCGCGGGTTGGACTCGGCGTGTTTGTGCTGGTGGCGGCCGGGACGGCGGCCGTCAACCACGCGTTCGCCCAAGCCACCAACCGCATGCCGTACGCACTCGTGGCTGGCGCGGTCGCCGCCGAGGTCGCCCAGTTCGACACCACGGCGGCCGGGAACGCGCGGCGATGCGCGCTGATCGCGCGGTTCGAGGAGCTGTTCCGCGATGCGCCCTACTCCCGCTTCGCCGCCGGCGAGCTGCCCGGCACGCACAGCGTCGCCGAGCGGATGTCGGTCGCCGCGTCGATGGCGACCGAGCAGATGTACGGGCGGCCGTTCTGCCGATGATCGCCCAACTTCTCCGGTACGCCGTCAGCGGCGGCGCCAGCGCCCTCACCCACTTCGGCGTCGGCCTGGCGCTCGCCGAGGGCCTGCACGTCCGGCCCGTCGCGGCGTCGACGGCCGGATTCGTGGCGAGCATCTTCGTCTCGTACGGATTGCAGCGGTCCTGGGTTTTCCGCTCGAACGCCGGCCATGCAGTCGCCGGAAGCAAATTTCTCACCGTGACCGCCGCCGCCTTCGCGCTCAACACCGTGGTGCTCTGGCTCGGCACCGAGGTCCTCGCCGCGCCCTATCCGCTGGTGCAGGCCGTCGCCCTGGTCGCGATCCCGGTGCTCAACTACACGCTCAACTCGCGCTGGACGTTCCGCGTGTCTTGACCTCGCCGGCGTTGCGGGGCTATGACGGGGCGATGGCGGAGCTGACACTGCGGGACACCAACGGGATCCTCCGCCAGCCGTGGGTGTCGCCCTCGCGCACCAGCAAGGGCCTGGGCTGGGAGCAGCTGTACGTCTCCACCCAGCGCGAGGAGCCCTACCGTGCATCCTTCGACGGCGCCCGCAGCCACCTGGTGATCCTGCATGTCGACGGCCCGGTCACCGTGCGCCGCGGCCACCTCGGCCTGACCCGCTCCCGCACCATCCCGCCCGGCGGCCTCTTCGTGCACCCGGCCGGCAAGGATCTGACCGTCGAGCTCGGCGGCCGGCTCGACACGGTGCACGCCTACCTCACCGACGAGGCCCTGCGCGACGGCCACGACGGCCGCCCGGTCGAGTTGGCCGAGGAACTGGGCAGCCTCGACCCGCTGCTCGAGCAGCTGCTGCTCGCGCTGGACGGGGTGCTGCGCAGTTGGGAGCCGTCGGCCCGCACCTACGTCGACCACCTCGGCCACCTGCTGGCCGCCCAGCTCGCCCGCCGGCACAGCGTCCGCGCATGGGCCGGGCCGGACGCCCGCCCGCGCCGTGCGGGCCTCACCGACCGGCAGCTGAGCACGGTCCGCGACCTGGTCGAGGCGCGCCTGCCGGAGCCGCTGCCGCTGCGGGTGATGGCCGCGGCGGCCGGGTTGAGCGTCAGCCAGTTCGCCCGCCAGTTCAAGGCGCGCACCGGCCTGTCGCCGCATCAGTTCCTGATCGAGCGCCGGGTCGACGAGGCGTGCCGGCTGCTGCGCGAGAGCCCGCTGCCGATCGCCGAGGTCGCCCAGCGCTGCGGCTTCACCCACCAGGAGCACCTGACCCGGGTGATCCGCGCCCATCTGCACACGACGCCGGCCGCGCTGCGCCGCGCCTAAAGCCAATCGTTTCCCGTACGAGCACGACCACCCCGATCGCCTTGCGGGCGCCGCTCGCGTACGCGGCGAACTGGCTGCCGCTGGCCGAGCCGACCACCAGGTGGCCCCTCGTCGGTCTGGTCAGCCGCACGGTGTATCCGGTGGTGCCACCGCGGGTCGACTACGAGCTGACGCCGCTCGGGAAGGACCTGCTCGACACCTCGTGGACGCTGCTCAACTGGGCGCTCGACCACGTCGGCGAGATCGACAAGGCTCGCGAGGCGTACGACGAGGCGCGCGTTTCGTGCAGCTGACACAGCACGTACGTGCAGGATCGGCGGGCGCCGGACGGCCGAGACTGAGGGCGTGCTGGAAACCGATGTGCTGGTCGTGGGGAGCGGTCCCGCGGGTGGCGCCGCCGCGCTTCTGCTGAGCACGTACGGCGTACCCAACATCGTCGTGACGAAATATGGGCGGCTGTCGGACACGCCGCGCGCGCACATCACCAACCAGCGGACGATGGAAGTGTTGCGCGACGCGGGGATCGAGGATCAGGTTCTCGCGCAGGCCACCCCGCAGCGGCTGATGGGCGACACGGTCTTCTGCTCGAGTCTGGCCGGCGAGGAGCTGGGCCGGCTGCACACCTGGTACACCCATCCGTCCCGGCAAGCCGATCACGACCTCGCGTCGCCGTCGAGCATCTGCGACATGCCGCAGCACCTGATGGAGCCGGTGCTGGTGGAGAACGCGATCGCCCGCGGCACGTCGTTCCGCTACCAGACCTCGTTCGAGTCGCTGGTGCAGGACGATTCCGGGGTCACCGCGACCGTGCACGACCGGCTCCGCGGCGACACCTATCAGATCCGGGCGAAGTACCTGATCGGCGCGGACGGCGGGCGCAGCAGGGTGGCCGAGGAGATCGGGCTACCGATGGTCGGCCAGATGGGTGTCGCCGGCAGCATCAACATCGTCTTCGAGGCCGACCTCGCGAAGTACACGGCGTACCGGCCGAGCACCCTCTACTGGGTGCTGCAGACCGGCTCGGACGTGGGCGGCATCGGGATGGGCCTGGTCCGCTGCGTGCGGCCGTGGCACGAGTGGCTGATCGTGTGGGGTTACGACATCGACGGCGAACCGCCGGACCTCACCGAGGAGTACGCCCGGCGCATCGCGCACCACCTCATCGGCGACGATTCGGTGCCCGTCACCATCAAGTCGTCCTCGGCGTGGACCGTCAACCACATGTACGCGGAGACGTACCAGAAGGGCCGGGTCTTCTGCGCCGGCGACGCCGTGCACCGGCATCCGCCGTCCAACGGACTCGGCTCCAACACGTCCGTGCAGGACGCCTACAACCTCGCCTGGAAGCTGGCGATGGTGCTGCGCGGCGAAGCAGGGCCCGGTCTGCTCGAGACGTACTCGGCCGAGCGGGCCCCGGTCGGCAAGCAGATCGTCGACCGGGCCAACCGCAGCATCGGCGAGACGACCCGCATCTTCGAGGCGCTCGGGCTGCTCTCCACCGACGATCCCGCGCAGCTTCAGCGGAACATGGACGCGCGCAAGCTCGCCACTCCCGAGGCCGAGAAGCAGCGGCGGGAGCTGCGCGAAGCGATCGAGTTCAAGAATTACGAGTTCAACACCCACGGCGTCGAGCTCAATCAGCGGTACGAGTCGAGCGCCGTCCTCCCCGACGGCACGCCGATGCCGGTGAACCCGCGCGACGACGAGCTCTTCCACCACGCCACCACCTGGCCCGGCGCGAAGCTTCCGCACGCGTGGGTGGGCCGCGATCGTACGCGTATGTCCACCTTGGATCTGGGCGGCCAGGGCCGTTTCACGCTCTTCACCGGGGTCGGGTCTACTTGGACCCGGGCGGCCCGATCGCTCGGGATCGAAACGGTCAGCATCGGCCCGGGCGCGGATTACGAGGACCTGTACGGCGACTGGGCCCGCCTGCGCGAGATCGGCGACGCGGGCTGCCTCCTGGTCCGCCCGGACAACTACATCTGCTTCCGCAGCGAGGGCGTCCCCGGCGACCCGGCAGCCGTGTTGAGGGACGCCCTGCGCCGCGTGCTGTCCCATTGACCCAGAGGAAGCCTGGCTCAGAGGAAGCCTGACTCAGAGGCGGTGTGCCTCGCGGGCCGTCGTCACGCCCCGGGTGTCGAAGAAGCGCTTCGCGACGCGGGCCAGGTGGTCGGCGTCGTACTCGCGGTGGTGCTGCACCAGGATCACCAGGTCGGCCGACGCGGCCGCGCCCTCGAGGTCGTCGGTGCGGGTCACCTCGACGTCGCCGACAGTCCAGGACGGCACGTGCGGGTCGTGGTAGAGCACGGTCGCGCCCAGCTGGGCCAGGTGGCGGGCCAGCGGCGTGGCCGGCGACTCGCGCTGGTCGGCGATGTTCGCCTTGTAGGTGACGCCCAGCAGCAGGACCGTGGCGCCGTGCACGGCCTGGCCGTCCGCGTTGAGCAGGTTCTGCGCGCGGCGCGCCACGTACCCGGGCATGGTCGCGTTGATCTCCTGGGCCAGCTCGACGAAGCGGAACGGGTAGCCGAGCTTGCTGCGCACGTTGTGCGAAAGATAGTTGGGGTCGATCGGGATGCAGTGTCCGCCCACGCCCGGCCCGGGATAGAAGGCCTGGAAGCCGAAGGGCTTGGTCGAGGCCGCGTGGATGACGTCCCAGAGGTCGATGTCGAGCTCGTGGCAGAACCGGGCCATCTCGTTGACGAGCGCGATGTTGACGTGCCGGTACGTGTTCTCCAACAGCTTCGCGGTCTCGGCCTCGCGGGTGCCGCGGGTGCGCACGACGGTGTCCACGAACCGGCCGTAGAACTCGGCGACCCGGTCGGCGCAGTCCCGGGTGTAGCCGCCGACGACCTTGGGCGTGTTGCGCGGGCCGAAGCGCTCGTTGCCCGGGTCGATCCGCTCGGGCGAGAACGCCAGGTGGAAGTCGATGCCGGCGGTGAGGCCGGAGAGCTTCTCCAGCAGCGGCCGGACCACCTCGTCGGTGGTGCCGGGGTAGGTCGTCGACTCCAGGACGACCAGCATGCCGGGGCGCAGGTTGCGGCCGATCGCCTCGGTGGCGCCGACCACGGCGCGGAGGTCGGGGCCGTCGCCCTCGGCGAGCGGGGTGGGCACGCAGATGACCGCGGTCCCGGCCGAAGCGATCAGCGACTCGTCGGTTGTCGTACGAAAGCCGCCGGTGAGCATCTCCGCGACGTCAAGATCGGAGAGGTCGTCGACGTGGGAGCGGCCGGCCGTGAGGGAGTCGACCACGCGGGCGTTGACGTCGAAGCCCAGCACCCGCATGCCGGCGCGAGTGGCCTGCTGGGCCAGCGGCAAACCCACGTAGCCCAGGCCGAGCACTACAACATCAAAAGTCATGATAAATCCTCTCGAAAGAGCTAGGCCGACGGCTGGGACGGCAGCGGAATGTCGGGATGCACCTGCTCCGACGAACGGGAGTTCTGCCGGGCCACCACCGGTGCCCGAGGCGGCTCCAGCGCCGCCGTGGCCGCGCGCGGCGTCGCCAGCTCGTACGGCGACGGGAACGGCAGATATGCCGGCAGGAACTCGGCCAGCAACGCGGCCTGCTCGGCGGCGGCCGACGGCGACGAGTCCGTGTCGTTGAGGCAGAACGCGTCCATGTGCCGGTCGTGCAGCACCCGCGCCAGCCGCATCGGCGTGCCCGGGTCGGCCAGGTCGGTGTACATGTACCTGATCTCGCCCGGCGCGGCCCGCCCGGTCAGGTACGAGTAGTACTGCTGCAGCGAGGACAGCAGCGAGACGTCCTCGGGGTGCCGGAACTGATGGCCCGCCGTGGCCGTCACGTGCTCGGCGAACCGCAGCTCGATCTCGGCCAGCACGCTGCGCCGCGACGGGTGCGGCGTGTGCTTCATCTTGCGGGTCAGCACACGCCCGAACGCCTGCTGGATCAGCTTCCGGTTGTTCTTGCCGGCCGAGTTGGCCGGCGGGTCGGTGTCCTGCCGCGGCGCCGAGTCGACCAGCGCCGCCGATGGGAAGAACCGGGTCAGCCCGCCCGGCGTGAAGAACATCTCCGGCGGCACCGGCCGGGCCAGGAAGACGTCGTCGTTGAGGTACAGGAAGTGCTCGGACAGCCCCGGGATCCGGTGCAGCCGCGACTCGATGGCCTGCGAGTTGAAGGTCGGCAGCCGCCCGGTGTCGCCGAAGATCTCCTTGTGGCTCACCACCGTGAGATCCGTGCGGGTGGTGTCCAGCCAGGCCGGCACCTGATCGTCGGTGACCAGGAAGATGTGCCGCACCCAGGGCGCGAACGAGTGCAGCGCCCGCAGCGAGTAGCGCAGCTCGTCGCGGGAGGCGAACCGCGAGTCGTTGGCGGCCTGCCCGCTCACCTCGGCCACCCAGCCGTTCTCGCGCAGCGCCGCGGCCTTGCGCTCGCGCCAGGCCGGGTCGCCGCCGTCCACCCAGGTGTAGACCACGTCGATCGGGAACCCGACCCGGTCCGGGCTGACCATCGTGAAGATCTCGCGGGTGCGGTAGGAGGCCGGGTCGGCGGGCGAGCTGAACGAGCCGAAGACCGCCTCGGGCGCGTCCACGAACGGCTCGCCGGCCGGCACCACATCGGAGACCGGGTTGCTGCGCGGCCCCACCAGATTGCCGTCCACGGTCCGCCAGAACTCGATCTCGCAGCCGTACTCCGGGCCGTACACGAGCGTCCGGCCCGGGTCGGTCACCGGCCGGCTCAGCCGCAGCACCGAGGCCTGCCGCCGTCCCCGACGACCATGACGGCCTTTCGGCCGGACAACCTCGAGCAGCCCGGCGTCACTCGCGCTCAGGGTTTCGAGCAGGGCGATCACCCGGTCGCGGTCCTCTTCCCGTACGGCCACGGCAGAGCCCGTGATCGAGTCGACCGGAACCCGGAACCACTCGATGCCGGCCGTGGCGAGTGCGGTCACCACCCGATCGAGGTTCTCCCGCCGTACGCCCGCCGGTGTTGCTCTTGGGGTTTCGCGGGCCGTGACGCGCCCCTGCGCGGCCGCGGCCGCCAGCGGAACCACCCGCCGTGCTGTCGCCAACCGGCGCTCGGCCGGGAGATAGCGCAGCAGCTTGTGCTGAGCGACGGCCATCACCCGCCGCCGCACCGGCCAGGGGGTGTGTCGCAGGATCCGCCGTAGAGGCACGCCGTCGTCCTTCCGCCGGGGTCCGTCGAGGTCTGTGAGCCTCAACGCGGCTCCGGAACTCCAGGTTGCGGTGTCGTTGTGACGCCTGATATCGCCGGTATACGACCTTTGGGCCGTGTGGCGTGCGGAAACGGGCGATACCGACCCCTACGGGTGCGCTCAGGGTTACCGCCTATGGGCAGAGTTGCCCCGCTGAGGCATGGTGGAGGTCCAGGCATCTTGGGGGAGGACCCGATGGGCAAGGCTGTGGCGTTTCTGGTGGCTCTTCTCGCCGGCGTGATCGTGGTGGGCTGGGTGGTTTCCTCGCTGCTCGGGCCGGCGCTGTTCTACCTGATCGTGGGCGCGCTCGTGGTCGGCGGCGGTCTCTACGTGTACGGCCGGGTCAAGAAGTCGATCGCCCCCGGCACCCGCACCCAGCGGCGCATCGAGGCAGCCCAGAAGACGTACCGCATGCGCAACCAGTGAGCGTTCGCACGGGCGGCTAGGCTTGCGGGCATCGCACTTACTTCTGACCAACGGGAAGTCGCACCGTGTTTGACACTTTGAGTGACCGCCTGTCCGGGATCTTCACCAAGCTCCGCGGCAAGGGGCGGCTCACCGATGCCGACATCGACGCCACCGCTCGCGAGATCCGCCTCGCGCTGCTCGAGGCGGATGTCGCGCTGCCCGTGGTCAAGGCCTTCGTCTTCAACGTGAAGGAGCGGGCCCGCGGCGCCGAGGTCTCCCAGGCGCTCAACCCCGCCCAGCAGATCATCAAGATCGTCCACGAGGAGCTCATCAACGTCCTCGGCGGCGAGGGGCGGCGGCTGCAGTTCGCCAAGACGCCGCCCACGGTGATCATGCTGGCCGGCCTGCAGGGTTCCGGTAAGACGACGCTGGCCGGCAAGCTGTCCCGCTGGCTCAAGGGCCAGGGACACCAGCCGCTGCTCGTCGCCGCCGACCTCCAGCGCCCCAACGCGGTCAACCAGCTGCAGGTCCTCGCCGGCCGGGCCGGCGTCGACGTCTACGCCCCGCAGCCAGGCAACGGCGTCGGCGACCCGGTCCAGGTGGCGAAGGACTCCATCGACTACGCGGAGCGCCACGCCAAGGACATCGTCATCGTCGACACCGCCGGCCGCCTCGGCATCGACGCCGAGATGATGCAGCAGGCCCGCGACATTCGCGACGCGGTCAGCCCCGACGAGGTCATCTTCGTCATCGACGCCATGGTCGGCCAGGACGCGGTGCAGACCGCCGAGGCGTTCCGCGACGGCGTCGGCATCACCGGCGTGGTCCTCTCCAAGCTCGACGGCGACGCCCGCGGTGGCGCCGCGCTGTCGGTCCGGCACGTGACCGGCGAGCCCATCCTCTTCGCGTCGACCGGTGAGAAGCTCGAGGACTTCGACCTCTTCCACCCCGACCGGATGGCCAGCCGGATCCTCGGCATGGGTGACGTGCTCACGCTCATCGAGCAGGCCGAGCAGGCCTTCGACGACGAGCAGAAGGAGAAGATGACCTCCAAGCTGCTCGGTGGCGAGCAGTTCACCCTGGAGGACTTCCTCGAGCAGCTGATCGCCGTCCGCCGGATGGGCCCGATCGCCAACATCCTCGGCATGATGCCCGGCATGGGCCAGATGAAGGCCCAGCTCGACGAGCTCGACGACTCCCACTTCGACCGGGTCACCGCGATCATCCGCTCGATGACCCCCGGCGAGCGCACCAACCCCAAAATCATCAACGGCTCCCGCCGCGCCCGCATCGCCAACGGCTCCGGCGTCACGGTCATGGACGTCAACCAGCTGCTCAACCGCTTCACCGACGCGCAGAAGATGATGAAGCAGATGGGCGGCATGATGGGTCTGCCCGGCGCCCGCCGCAAGGCCACCAAGAGCCCGAAGAACAAGCGCAAGGGCACGAAGGGCGGCTCCTCACGCCCCCGCGCGGGCGGCGGCGGCCTGCCGGCCGGCTTCCCGGGCGGCATGCCCCAGCTCCCGCCGGGCATGGACCCGAACGCGCTGGGCGGCGGGCCGGGCGGTTTCAAGCTCCCCAACCTCGACTTCAACAAGCTGATGAAGCCCCAGAAGGACGACGACGACAAGCGTTGACGCAGGGCGACCTCGTCGTGCTCGAGCCCGGTGGCAAAAAGGGACCGTGAGGAGAATTAGTAGGCTTTTGTCAACCCGAGCGGCGGGCGCCGGGTGTCAGAAGATGGCATAGAGCAACTAGTCAGGGGCCTAGTATGGTGAGTGGCGATCCCATCGAGGAGGAATCGATGACCATCGCGCCGCACCTCGTCGGGCAGGACCTGATCGACTACTTGCTGGGCCGAGACGACCTGACCGTCGACGACATCGCGGACCTTCCAGAGGATCTTCGCTACGAGTTGATCGATGGAAGGCTCGTCTTGTCCCCCGTCGCCCTTCCCATCCACCAGACCATCAGCATGAAAACTGGTATCGCTCTCGAGGAACACTGTCCAGATGACATTGTGGTCAACGTTGAGCAGGCAATCCTTCTGAACCCGTCCAATGAATTCCGACCTGATGTCATGGTTTTTCACGAAGAGGGAGCCGGGCGCTCTCCGGTGCTGGCTGCGGACGTGTTGCTCGTGGTCGAGGTGATCTCGCCCTCTTCGAAAGACTTCGACCGTGAAGACAAGCTCAAGCGATATGCCGATCTGGGCATCCCGGCATATTGGATCATCGATCCTCTCGCCGAGCGAGTGTCGTTCAGCCAGTTCCTCCTCGGCCCGGAAGGGTCTTACCAACGGCGGCTCCAGGCCGACGGGCTCGTTGCGGTCGACCATCCCTGGGAAGTCACGTTGGATCTGCCGGCGTGGACCCAGAAGCGTGATCGGATCAACCAGAAGGCCCGCACCCGCCGGTGATGCCGTGATCGGGTAGGACTGTTCTATGGCATTCCATGTGCGTGGGGCGGTGCTGCCCGACGGTGAGGTCCGGGATCTGTGGCTGGTGGAGGATCGGGTCACGTACGAGCCCGTTGCCGACGCCGAGACGATCAGTGATGGCGGGTTTGTGGTGCCGGGGCTGGTTGACGCGCACTGCCACCTGGGGATCGCCTATGGCGCCAAGCCCATCGAGAGCCTCGACCAAGCGCGTGAGCTGGCCGCCATCGACCGGGAGGCGGGGGTGCTGGCGCTGCGGGACGCGGGGTCGCCGTACCCGTATCCGGAGTTGGACGACGAGCCGGGGATTCCGCGGCTGGCGCGGGCCGGGCGGCATGTGGCGCCGCCCCGGCGGTATCTGCGGGACATCGGGATCGAGGTCGCGGCCGAGGATGTCGCGGCGACCGTGACCGCGCAGGCCAAGGCGGGCACCGGGTGGGTCAAGCTCGTCGGGGACTGGATCGACCGGGGAGTGGGCGACCTCGCTCCGAGTTGGGACGCGGCGACCATGACGGCCGCGGTGGAGGCGGCGCATGCGGCGGGCGCGCGGGCGGCGGTGCACACGTTCTCCGAGGAGGGCGTGGAGATCATGGTGCGGGCCGGCGTCGATTCCGTGGAGCACGGGACGGGGCTGACGCTCGATCTCATCGACGAGATGGCGCGGCGGGGGACGGCGCTCGTGCCGACGATGATCAATATTCGGACGTTCGGGACGATCGCCGATCAGGCGCGGGCCAAGTTCGCGGGATACGCCGACCACATGGTGGCCTTGCGGGACCGGTTCCCCGTAGTGGTGCGGGCGGCGCACGAGGCCGGCGTGCCGATCTACCTCGGCACCGACGCGGGCGGCGGGATCCAGCACGGGCTGCAGGCCGAGGAGATGCTGATCATGCAGGAGGCGGGAATCCCGGCGGCCGACATCGTCGCGAGCGCTTCGTGGAAGGCGCGGGAATGGCTGGGCTTCCCGGGGCTGGTCGAGGGTGGCCTCGCCGACCTGGTGGTCTACGAGGCCGACCCGCGCGTCGACCTGCGGGTGGTGCGGGCGCCGCAGCGGATCGTGCTGCGCGGCCGGGTGGTCCGCTGACGGGTCAGCGGACCTCGATCTCGTACGTGGCGGCCACCCGGAACCCGTGGCCGTCGCCGCCCTCGAAGGCGACCGTGTGCTTGCCGCGCGCGAGCGGCTCCACCGTCGCCCAGATGCCCCACACGCGCATCGCGACCCGCTCGCGGCTTCCGGTCACCGAGTTGCCCCAGGCGCCGCGCACCTCGAACGGCTCCGTGCCGACCGTCACCACCGGATGCGTCATGTTGTCCACGAACGCCCGCCCGTACGCCTTGGGCAGCGGCCCGATGCTCTCGTCCGCCGGACCCCACATGTTGAACGCGGGGAAGAACAGCGGCCGGCCCGCCCGCACCGCGCAGCTGCGCCGCACCTCGGTGCCGAACGTCCCGGCCAGGAAGAACACGTCCGACGGCTGGTTGCGGTCGGCGTAGCTGCCGTTGATGTCCTTGATCGGATTCCGCAGGGGACCCGCGGCGGCCGCCCACTGCACCCAGCGGGCGGCCAACGCGAGCGTTGGTTCGATGGAGATCGACATGGGGCGAGACCCTATCCGGTCAACGACCAGAAACGCAGCGCTGTCGACGTCTGGCAGACCAGTCGATCGGGGGTGTGGGCACACTTGCCGACCCGCGTCGGCACGTCGCCCAGGCGGGTCACCCCGCCGTCGGCCGTGTTCACCGTCGTCACCGTGCCCGCGGCGTACATCGGCAATACCAGCAGCTTGTCATTGGTCAGCCACTCGACCTGGACGTCCGGGACGCTGAGGACCGACCGGCCCGCCGCGTCGTAGAGAACCGTTGTGCCGTCGCCCGTCACCAGCACGTTGCCACCCAGCGAGGAGACACCGGACCCGTTCCTGGGACCGTCCACGCGCCACAAGATGCGCTGCGTGGCCAGGTCGACCGCTGCCAGCGTGGTGCGGCCGCCGGCCTGCTGGTCGAGCACGCAGACCCGGCCGGCGCCGCACAGGTCGAAGCCGGCGAAGGTGTGGCCGGCGCCCTCGCTGAAGACCACCGCCGACGTCCCGGCCGACGTGCTCAGGCCGGTGACGCGCAGGCGGTAGCCGGAGGTCCCGCCCTCCTCGGTGAACAGCCGCCCGTCGATCGCGGTGATCGTCCCGTTCGCGCGCGGTGTTCCGGCCGCGACCGCATGCAGCAGTTCGCCGCTGCGGATGTCGCGCACCTGAGCCTGGCCCGACCGGGTCACCTGCACGAGCCAGTCGCCGGTGAAGCTGTACGGCGTCATGTCGCCCGCGGCGCGTACGCCCATGGTTCGTACCACCGGATCGCTCGTGGCCGGCAGCGACCACACCTTCGTCCCGGTTGCCCAGTCGTAGCCGCCGGTCTGCCCGGTCGACGGCGACCATTGCACCACCAGTCGGTCATGGGGAATCAGCACCGCGTCCCCGACGGTCACCGCCGACCACAGCCTGGCGCCGTCGGACGGGCGCAGCGCCGTCACCATCCGCTCGGACGGATCGCCCGCCTTGGTGTTCGTGGTGAGCAGGACGGCCGGCGACACGGCGGCGATGTTCACCAGGGTGCCTCCGTGTACTACCTCGGCTCGGGTCCAGAGGGCCGCCCCGGTGCCGGGGTCGGTGGCGTTCACCTCGATCGTGCCCTTGTCGTCCTGCCAGGCCGTGTACGCCCGCCCGCCGGCGATCACCGTGGCGGCGTCCCGCAGCGTGCCGCGGACCGGGATCGGCGGCGCGACCTCGCGCAGCGCGGGGGACGGCGCCGGCGTGACCGAGTGGTCGACACGCTGGGCGCGGGTCAGCGCCCCGGCGACCCCGGCCACGACCAGGACCACCGCGAGGGCCGCGGAGAGCGCCGTCGCCCGGTGCCGGCTGCGCTGCCGGCCACGCTGCCGGGCCCCGGCCGCCGTGCCCAGCGGGATCCCGTCGGCGTGCCGGGCCAGCCCGGTGAACATTTCGTCAAGGTCAACGGGCATGGGATCGTCCTTCCTGGGTGAGGGCCGGCTCGAGCGCCGCCGCCAGAGCGTCCCGGCCGCGCGACAGCCAGGACTTGACCGTGCCGGTCGAGACGCCGGTCTCCGCGGCGATCTCCGCGACCGAGCGGTCGAGCAGGTAGTGCAGGGCCAGCGCCCGGCGATGGATCATGGGCAGGGTGCGCATCGCGGCGACCAGCAGCACGGTGTTCTCCGACGGCGGCGGCGAGTGCGCCGGCGGCCCCTCGGCGGCGGCCCGGGCCTTGCGCACGCCGAGCCGGCGCCAGCGATCCGCGGCGAGGCGGTTGACCACCAGCCGGAGCCAGGCTTCCTGGTTCTCGTAACGGGACAACCGCCGCCAGCGCTGCCAGGCCCGGGCGTACGCCTCCTGCACCAGGTCCTGCGCCTCCGCGGGATCGCCGGTAAGGCCGTACGCGTAACGCAGCAGCCGCCGGCAGGTGTCCCGGTAGAACGCGTCGAAGTCCATCCGTCACCGCCCTTTCGCCTATGGACACGGCATGCCCGGCCCGCTGGTTGCATCGGCGACCGGACTAGGATGTCGCCTCATGGCTCGAGTGCTCACTCCGCGTGCGGAAGACTTCCCCCGCTGGTACCAGGACCTGATCGCCAAGGCGCAGCTGGCCGACAACGGCCCGGTGCGCGGCACCATGGTCATCCGGCCGGTGGGCTACGCGATCTGGGAGCGCATGCAGGCCGACATGGATGCCCGCATCAAGGAAGCCGGCGTGCAGAACGCCTACTTCCCGCTGTTCATCCCGGAGAGCTACCTGCGCCGCGAGGCCGACCACGTGGAGGGCTTCTCGCCCGAGCTCGCGGTTGTCACCCACGCGGGTGGCAAGGAGCTGGCCGAGCCGCTCGTCGTGCGCCCGACCAGCGAGACCGTGATCGGCGAGTTCATGGCCAAGTGGGTCGACTCGTACCGTGACCTGCCCTTGCTGCTCAACCAGTGGGCCAACGTCGTGCGGTGGGAGCTGCGCCCGCGCACGTTCCTGCGCACCACCGAGTTCCTCTGGCAGGAGGGGCACACCGCGCACGCGACCGAGGCCGACGCCCGTGAGCACGCCCGCGACGTCCACAAGAACGTCTACCAGGCGTTCATGGAGGAGATCCTGGCCGTGCCGGTCGTGCCGGGCCGCAAGACCAAGGGCGAGCGCTTCGCCGGCGCCACCAACACCATGACCGTCGAGGCCATGATGGGCGACGCCAAGGCGCTGCAGATGGGCACGTCGCACGAGCTCGGGCAGAACTTCGCGAAGGCGTTCGACATCACGTACTCGTCGGCGGCCGGCTCGGTCGAGCACGCCTGGACGACGTCGTGGGGCACCTCCACCCGCATGATGGGCGGGCTGATCATGGTGCACGGCGACGACAACGGCCTGCGGCTTCCGCCGCGCCTGGCGCCGATCCAGGTGCAGGTGATGGTGGTCAAGGCGGGCGAGGGCGTCACCGAAGCGGCGGCCAAGCTCCGCGACGAGCTAAAGGCGGCCGGCGTACGGGTGAAGCTCGACGACCGCGCCGACGTGCCGTTCGGGCGCCGGGCGGTCGACGCCGAGTTGCAGGGCATCCCGATCCGCGTCGAGGTCGGCCCCCGCGACCTGGTGGCCGGCAACGTCACGGTCGCCCGCCGGGTGGACGGCTCGAAGTCCCCGATCCCGATCGGCGACATCGTCGGCGCCGTCACCTCCGCGCTCAAGGCCGACCAGCAGCGGCTCTTCGACGACGCGCTGGCCTTCCGCGAGGAGCGCACGGTCGACGTCAAGACCCTGGGTGAGGGGATCGAGGCGGCGCAGACCGGCTGGGCCCGGGTGCCGTGGTCGGCCGTCGGCGAGGCCGGCGAGAAGGAAGCGAACGGCAAGGCCGTCACGGTCCGCTGCCTCACCCGCGAGGACGGCGGCATGCCCGACTCCGACGAAGAGCCGAACCTGATCGCGTACCTGGCCCGTTCCTACTGACGTGAGCTTCGCCCCGGGCCGTACGGTCCTGTACCGCAACATCGACGGCCCGCGGATCGCCTGCGTGCGGCCCTGCCGGGTGATCTCCGACGACGAGCGTGGCCTGCTGCTGTGGATCGCCCGCGGCACGGGTGTGATCGTCGAGCAGGCCACCGACGGCCGGGGGATCCGCGACATGCCGTTCGCGGAGTGGATCACGCTCGAGCACGAGAACGTGGTGGACTCCTGGCAGGGCCCGGGGCTGCTCAAGTTCGTCCCGCCGGCGGGGGACCACTCGGTCTGGTTCTTCCGCGACGACGACGGCACCTTCAAGAACTGGTACGTCAACCTCGAGTACGGCGCCCTGCGCTGGGACGACGGCGCGGTGGCCGGCATCGACGTGATCGACCAGGACCTCGACATCGTCGTCAACCCGGACCGATCGTGGCACTGGAAGGACGAGGACGAGTTCACCGAGCGCCTCTCCATCCCCGACCACTACTGGGTCCGCGACGAGGCCACGGTCCGCGCCGAGGGCAACCGGTTGGTCAAGATCATCGAGGCCGGCGACTTCCCCTTCGACGGCACCTGGCTCGACTTCCAGCCGGAGAGCGACTGGCCGATCCTCACCACCGTCCCCGAGGGCTGGGATCGACCGCCGATCCCGAGGTCGGATTTCGGAGTTTGACCGGCCGGTTGGCAGCAGCAGAAGACCGTCTGGCAGAATGGATTCGCTTGGCACGCGTGAGGCGCCCTCTAACCCTGAGCGCGTTGCCAGACCCGAGGCCTCGGTCCCGCATCCCCACGCGGGTCTCCAGCCTCAAAACTCACGCAGTCACCAGGAGCTAATTACCGTGGCCGTTAAGATCCGGCTTCTGCGGATGGGCAAGATCCGCAACCCGCAGTACCGCATCGTCGTCGCCGACTCGCGCACCAAGCGCGACGGTCGTGCCATCGAGTACGTCGGCATCTACCAGCCGAAGGAAAACCCCTCGCTGATCCAGGTGAAGTCCGAGCGCGTGCAGTACTGGCTCTCGGTCGGCGCGCAGCCGAGCGAGGCCGTGCAGCGCATCCTGGAGAAGACCGGCGACTGGCAGCAGTTCAAGGGCCTGCCCGCGCCGCCGCCGCTGCTGGTGGCCGAGCCCAAGAAGAGCCGCACCGAGGTCTACGAGGCCGAGTCGAAGGCCGCCGCCGGCGTCGCCGACACCAAGCCGCAGACCCCGAAGAAGTCGGCCAAGGCCGAGTCGAAGCAGGCCGCCGCTCCGGAGGCCGCCGCGGCCAAGCCCGAGCAGACCAAGGCTGTCGACCCGGCCGAGCCGAACCGCGAGGCTGTCGCCGAGACCGCAGAGGACCCCGCCGGTGCCGGCGCCGACGCGAGCTGACGGGGCGCTCCGGCCGGCGCTGGAGCATCTCGTCAAGGGCATCGTCGACAACCCGGACGACGTCCGGGTCCGGCTGGTCGACTCGCGCCGCGGCAAGCGGCTCGAGGTTCGCGTGCACCCGGAGGACCTGGGAACGGTCATCGGGCGCGGCGGCCGGACGGCCAAGGCCCTGCGTCAGGTCATCGGGTCGATCGGCGGGCGCGGCATCCGCGTCGACATCGTCGACGCCTACTGACCGATGCTTCTAGTAGTCGGACAGATCGGTAAGCCGCACGGAGTCCGGGGCGAGGTCTCGGTCGCCGTGCGCACCGATGAGCCCGAAGAGCGTTTCGTCGCCGGCTCGGAGTTCGTCACGGAGGTCCCGCGGGATCGCCGGGTGAGCTCCGGGCCCGCGGCGGCTCCGGGTATCGAGTACAAGGTTCCGCCGTCGCTGATCATCGAGTCGGTGCGCTGGCATCAGGGTCGTGCGATCGTCCAGTTCGACGGCATCTATGACCGGAATGTCGCCGAGGCGCTTCGTGGCGTGCTGCTTCAGGTCGAGAGTTCCTCCCTGACGCCGCCGTCTCACCCCGACGAGTTCCATGATCACCAGCTGCTTGGCCTGCGGGTGGTCTCCGTCGGCGGCGACGAGCTGGGAACCGTTGCCCGGATCGATCACGCACCCGCTTCGGATCTCATTGTTTTGGACAAGTCGGGTGGGGGGACGGCGTTGATCCCGTTCGTCACCGCCTTCGTGCCGACGGTTGACGTCGCCGGCGGGCGGATCGTGGTCGATCTGCCCGAGGGCCTGCTGGATCTCTGAGCCCTATGCGTGCCGACGTAATCACGATATTTCCCGACTACTTCGCCCCGCTCGAGTTGTCGCTGGTCGGCAAGGCCCGCGCGATGGGGGTGCTCGATCTCCAGGTGCACGACCTGCGGACCTGGACCTCCGACGTCCACCGGACCGTCGACGACACGCCCTACGGCGGCGGGCCGGGCATGGTCATGCGGCCCGAGCCGTGGGGGCAGGCGCTCGAGGCGGTCGGCGACGGCACCCTGATCGTCCCGTCCCCGGTGGGCAAACCGTTCACGCAGGCCGACGCGTACGAGATCGCCGGTCTTGATCACTTGATCTTTGCCTGTGGGCGCTATGAGGGAATCGATCAGCGGGTGATCGACGAGGCCGCCGCCCGGATGCCGGTGCGGGAGATCTCGCTCGGGGATTATGTCCTTTTCGGCGGCGAGGTCGCGGTCATCGTGATCATGGAAGCCGTGACCCGGCTGCTGCCCGGCGTGCTCGGCAACGCGTCCTCGCTCGATGAGGAGTCGCACGCGGCCGGGCTGCTGGAGGCGCCGGTCTACACCAAGCCGGCCTCGTGGCGCGACCGCGAGGTTCCGGAGATCCTGCGCTCGGGCGACCACGGGAAGATCGCGCGCTGGCGGCGGGATCAGTCGCTGCTGCGGACCGCCGCTCGCCGGCCCGACATGATGGCGTCGTACCCGCGTGAGTCTTTGGACAAAGCGGACAGGAAGGCCCTCGACGAGGGTGGATTTCGGATCACGCCTCCTGCTGTGGCAGAGTAGGGAGGTTGCCGTTTTCTCTCCGCGCCGCGGAGGGGAGACGAGGATCCTCCTCCGGGAGATCAGCAGTACCCACTCGCGCATCGAACACCCGATGCGCCTCAGCACGACGAGGATGCAGCGATGAACACGCTGGACGCTCTCGACGCCCAGTCGCAGCGCACCGACCTCCCCGACTTCCGGGCCGGCGACACCCTCAAGGTGCACGCCCGCGTCGTCGAGGGAAACCGTTCCCGCGTCCAGGTCTTCCAGGGCGTTGTGATCGCCCGCCAGGGGGCCGGCCTCCGGGAGACCTTCAAGGTCCGGAAGATCAGCTTCGGCGTCGGCGTCGAGCGGACCTACCCGCTCAACAGCCCGGCGATCGACAAGATCGAGGTCGTGTCCCGCGGTGACGTGCGGCGCGCCAAGCTCTACTACCTCCGCGAGCTCCGTGGCAAGAAGGCCAAGATCAAGGAGCTTCGGGAGAAGCAGACCGTCTGATTCTCATCGATACGGCTCTTGGCGCATTACGCTTGCGCCTGTGCCGGATGGGATCTGTGTGAACCCTTCCAGCGCTACCGCCCGTATTACGGGCGGTAGCGCTGTATTCAGAGGGTTCAGTGCTGTATCCGGGGCGGTTCGGCCGGTCGTCGGCGGCGGGAGATGCGAAGCGTGGAACCGATGCAGGGCTATCGGCCGTCCGAGCGGCGGCGGCGCTCGATGCTGCGGCGCAAGGAGATGCCCCTCTGGCAGGAACTGCCGCTGCTGCTCGTGGTGGCGTTCTGCCTGGCCGTGCTGATCCGCACGTTCCTGGTGCAGGCGTTCTACATCCCCAGCGGCTCGATGGAGAAGACGCTGCTGGTCAAGGACCGCGTCCTGGTCAACAAGGTGGTCTACGACCTGCGTGACCCGGTCCGCGGCGAGATCGTGGTCTTCCGCGGCACCGACAACTGGGCGCCCGAGGTGACCGAGCCGGTCAGCAACAGCTTCGCCGCCAAGCTCGGCCGCACGGTCGGGGACCTCGTCGGGGTCAGCCGCCCGGGTGAACGCGACTTCATCAAACGGGTGATCGGCCTGCCGGGTGACAAGGTCGCCTGCTGCGACGACAAGGGCCGGATCACGGTCAACGGGATCGGTATCGACGAGGCGTACATCGCCGACGGCTACAACTCCGATCTCAACCAGCCGCCCAACCCGACGCAGTGCACCAGCCGGCGGTTCGCCGAGATCACCATCCCCGAGGGTGAGATGTTCGTCATGGGCGACCATCGCGCGGTCTCCCAGGACGCCCGCTGCCAGGGCCCGGTCCCGATCAAGAACATCATCGGCCGGGCATTCGTCATCGTCTGGCCGAGCAGCCGGTTCACCAGCCTCTCCGTTCCCGACGTCTGGAAGACGTACGCCGCCGACCATCCCACGGCCGCGGCCGAGGGCCGGCTCCCGGTGCGCCGGGACAACCCGGCGACGGACGCCTTGGTTCTGCCGTTTCTGTTATCTGCGGGGGTATCCGCGCGTTCCGGACTGCTGTTCGCGACGCGGCGTCGTAGGCTCCGTTCGTGATTGACGAGCAGACCGCTAAGCGCAAGGGATCCTTCTGGCGCGAGCTTCCCATTCTGCTGGGGGTGGCGATCCTCGTCGCCGTTCTCGTGCGCGCCTTCGTCCTGCAGACTTTCTACATCCCGTCCCCGTCGATGGAGCACACGCTCAACGTGCTCGACCGGGTGCTCGTCAACAAGCTCGTCTACGACTTCCGCGACCCCCGCCGGGGCGAGATCATCGTCTTCAAGGCGCCCGAGATCTGGCAGTCCGGCGCCGAGGGCGAGGACTTCATCAAGCGGATCATCGGTACGCCCGGCGACCACGTGATGTGCTGCGACGACCAGGAGCGCCTGGTCATCAACGGGCACTCGCTCGACGAGCCGTACATCTACCGTGACGCCGACGGCAACCAGGACCCGGCCGCCGACCGCAAGTTCGACATCGTCGTGCCCAAGGACCGCCTCTGGGTGATGGGCGACCACCGCTCGGCCTCCGGCGACTCCCTCGAGCACTACGAGGAGAGCAACGGCGACATCCAGGAGGCTACGGTCCCCGAGGACTCGGTGGTCGGGCGAGCCTTCACGGTGTTCTGGCCGGTCAACCGGGCGAAGTGGCTCTCCGTGCCGGACAGCTACGACGACATCCCGGATTCGTCGGCGGCAAAGTAACACCCGCTCGATAGATCCACCACGCGCGCAATAGGCTTGTCCGGTGACCGTGACAGACCGCCGCGCCGCTCGCGTGCTGTTGATCGACGGGGCCGGCCGCACCCTGCTGCTGCATGGCGGCGATCCGGCCCGTCCCGGTCAGCGGTGGTGGTTCACTCCCGGCGGCGGTCTCGACGAGGGCGAGACGCTGTCCGAGGGGGCCGCGCGCGAGCTCTTCGAGGAGACGGGCCTGCGGGTCGACCCGGCCGAGCTGGGCTCGCCGGTGTGGCACGAGGTGACCGAGTTCAGCTACCGCGAGCGGGAGTACCGCCAGGAGCAGGATTTCTTCATGCTTCGCGTCGACGAGTGGCGGGTCGACATGGCCGGCATGGACGACGACGAGCAGCAGACCATCACCGAGCACCGGTGGTGGTCGGCCGCCGAGATCGAGGCCAGCGGCGAGCAGATCTTCCCGCGCGATCTGGCCTCGCTGCTCTCCTCGTGCCTGGCGGGTGAGCGCTGATGCTGGCTCCTCCGCGCACCGTGGTCCGCCGTGAGGGCGGGCTCTACGCCCTCGAGCGCGCGCTGCAGCGCCGTGGCTTCGCCAACGTGGCCGGCGCCGACGAGGCGGGTCGTGGGGCCTGTGCGGGCCCGCTGGTGGCCGCCGCGGCGATCCTGCCCGAGGGCAGGCGCGGCGAGGTCCCCGGGCTCGCCGACTCCAAGCTGCTGACGCCGGCCGCCCGCGAACGTGTCTACGCCGAGGTCGTCGACCGGGCGCTGGCCTGGTCCGTGATGATCATCCCGGCCACCGAGGTCGACGCACGCGGCCTGCACGTGTGCAATCTCGCGGCGATGCGACGCGCGCTCGCGTCGTTGTCGACCCCACCCGAGTACGTGTTGACCGACGGTTTCCCGGTCGACGGGCTGGGCGTGCCCGGCCTCGCCGTGTGGAAGGGCGACCGGGTGGCGGCGTGCGTGGCGGCGGCGTCGGTGCTGGCCAAGGTCACCCGAGACCGGATCATGGTGGAGCTGGACGACCAGTTCCCGAGCTACGGCTTCGCGGTGCACAAGGGATACATCACCGACGAGCACAGCGCGGCCCTCACCCAGCATGGTCCGTGTGCCGAGCACCGCTTCTCGTACGTGAATGTTGCGGCGGCCTCCGGCCGGGGTAACAGGCCGCCGCGGGCGCGGCGGCCGGCGGTCGTCTCGGTTTTCGAAGAGCCCGCGACGCTGTTCGACGCATCTGCGGCCGAGCCGCCGGTGCTTCCCGGCGCTGGTGAGGGTACCGTCGGCGTGGCGTCGGGCGACCAGCCTCAGCCGTCGCCGTCGGTGGGGGAAGATGAGGCCATGGAGGGCGAGAAGCGATGAGCGCAGAGGATCTCGAGAAGTACGAGACCGAGATGGAGCTGCAGCTCTACCGGGAGTACCGCGACATCGTCCGCCAGTTCTCCTACGTGGTGGAGACGGAGCGCCGGTTCTACCTGGCCAACCAGGTCGACCTGCACGTGCGCAACTCCGACGGCGAGGTGTATTTCGAGGTCGAGATGCACGACGCCTGGGTGTGGGACATGTATCGGCCCGCTCGGTTTGTCAAAAATGTCCGCGTGATGACCTTCAAGGACGTCAACGTGGAGGAGCTGGAGAAGCCCGACATCTCCCTGCCGGACGACGCCGGCTTCGGCAGCTGACCCGGGTTATCCACAGAACGCGGTTATCCACAGGGCCGTTCGCGGGCGGGGTCGCTTTGCGGGAGGGTGGCTCCCATGTCAGCCCTCCTCATCCTGGTCGTTGCGGTCCTGTCAGCCGTTCCGGCGCCTGTCGTCGCGTCGCATCCGGTCCGCGCGGCGCCTCTCGTCGCGCGATTCGGCTGGCCGGTGTCGTCGCCTCGGGTGGTGCGTCGCTTCGACCCGCCGCCACGGCCGTGGCTGGCCGGTCACCGCGGGGTTGATCTGGCGGCTGGGCCGGGCGCTTCGGTGGTTGTCGCGGGGGCGGGCGTCGTGGTGTTCGTCGGTGAGGTCGCGGGGCGTGGGGTTGTCAGCGTCGCTCATTCGGGCGGTCTGCGGACGACCTACGAGCCGGTGACCGCGACCGTGGCGGTGGGTGACCAGCTCGCCCTGGGGGAGCCGCTCGGCCTGCTGGTCGCCGGGCATCCGGGCTGTCCCGCGCCGGCCTGCCTGCATTGGGGTCTGCGCCGGGACGACGTCTATCTGGACCCGCTGGCCCTCCTCGGGCTCGGGTGGGTCCGCCTGCTGCCGCTCGGCGGGGCGTCGCTCAGCGGGCCGTTGTGATGCCGGCCAGCAATGGGGGGAGGCGTTCGGCGAGGCGGTCGTATTCGTCCGGGCGGTTGTAGACCTGGGCGCTGAGGCGGAGCAGGCCGCGGCCGCCCCAGGCGTTCACGGCGGTCTCCGTGGCCAGCTTGTCGGAGATCAGCAGGCGCAGGGCGATCGCCTCCGGGGCGGTCGTGGCCAGGCCGGCCGGCAGCGGGACCACGCGCATCGCGACCTCGGGCGTGGCCGGCTGCGGCAGGTCGGTGGGCGCCAGGCCGAGCGACGCGCCCACCACCCGCTGGCCGTAGGCGACCAGCGCCGCGTTGTGCGCCCGCACCGCCTCCCAGCCGAGCGTGCGCAGCGTGAACAGGCCGGCCGGGGCCGCCAGCCAGGGGGTGTAGTCGATCGTGCCCTGGTACTCGACCGAGAGCGGGAAGCCCTCCTCCTGCTCCCAGGAGACCACCAGGGGCTCGATGCGCCGGCGCCACTGCGGCGCGACCGCGAGCAGGGCCGTGCCGCGCGGGGCGAACGCCCACTTGTGCAGGTTGCCCACCCAGAAGTCGGCCCCGATCGCGGACACGTCGACCGGGAACATGCCGGGGACGTGCGCGGCGTCCACGAGCACCGGGATCTCGTGCTCCCGCGCGGCCGCCGCGATCTCCCGTACGGGAAAAGTCGCCGACGTTGAGGAAGCGATCTGATCGATGATCAACAACTTGGTTCGGCCCGGCCGCAAGGCCGCGCGAACCCGCGAGATCACCTCGGCGTCGGAGGCCGCCAGCGGCAGCGCGACGGTCCGCGCGGTCGCGCCCGAGCGGCGGCACTGACGGCGCGTGGCCATCGCGACCGAGCCGTAGCCATGATCGGTGAGCAGCACCTCGTCAGCCGACCCCAGCCGCAACGTCTGTAGCACCAGCGAGACGGCTGTCGTCGTGTTTGGCACCAGCGCGCTGCCGTCCGGATCGGCGCCCAGGAACGACGCGATGTGCCGTCGGGTGTGGATCACCCGGTCGAGCATGCCCTGGGTGTAGAACTTGTGCGGATTCGCCTCGATCTCGTCGCGCAGGCGCTGTTGAGCCCGCTGCACCCCGATCGGGACCGCGCCGAAGGACCCGTGGTTGAGATAGGACACGGCCGGGTCCAGCGAGAACAGGAGGCGGGCACCCGGCAGGGGTGCGGGCGGGTCTCCGGCGCTCACGCCTCGATCGTACGGGGTCACGCGCGGGGGTGGGCCTGTTTGAACGCCGCCCGGAGCCGCTCGGTCGAAACGTGGGTGTAGATCTGCGTGCTCGACAGCGACGCGTGACCCAGCAGATCCTGTACGGCGCGCAGGTCGGCGCCCCCGTCGAGCAGGTGGGTGGCGGCCGAGTGGCGCAGGTCGTGCGGGCTGGTGTGCGGCAGCCCCGCGGCCCGGGCGGCGGCGTCGACGATCCGCCGCACGACCGTCTGTTGAAGGCGGCCGCCCTTCACGCCGAGGAAGAGCGCATCGCCGCTGTCCCCGGTGGCCACCGCGGGGCGCCCGTGGCGCAGCCAGTCGTCGAGCGCGTGCTGGGCGGGCAGGCCATAGGGGACCGCGCGTTCCTTGGCGCCCTTGCCGAAGACCCGGACCAGGCGGCGGCTCTCGTCGAGGTCGGCGCGGTCGAGGCCGCAGAGCTCGCTGACCCGGATGCCGGTGGCGTAGAGCAGCTCGAGGACGGCCCGGTCGCGGAGTCCTACCTGGTTTTCGACGGGCGCGGCCTGGTTTTCGACCAGGGCGGCGGCCTGGTCGGCTCGCAGGACGGTGGGGAGGTCGCGGTGGGCCTTCGGGCTGGCCAGCTGTGCTCCGGGATCGTTCGGGGCGATTCCGGCGCGATGCGCCCAGGCGGTGAAGTTCCGGGCCGCGGCCGCGCGGCGTGCTTGCGACGTACGGGCGGCGCCGTCCCGCATCCGGGCGGCGAGCCACGCGCGGAGCACGGCGATGTCGAGATCGCCGGGGGCCGCGCAGCCGGTCTGGGCGGCGTGGTGCAGCAGGGAGACGATGTCGCCGACGTACGCCCGTACGGTGTGCTCGGATCTGTTGTCGACCCGCGCGAGGTGCCGGCCGAAGTCGTCCACCGCCTGGCGCATGGCGACCGGCAGCTCCTCGTGCATCTGGCGCGTATCCATCGCGTTGACCGTCATCGCTCCGAGGGCTTTCGTCAAGCGTCCACGCTCTAGACTGCGGCTCACCATGGGACGTATTCGCGGATTGTTCGGGCTGGCTCTGGCGGGGTTGGCACTGGCCGCCTGCTCCGGCAGCCCTTCGGGTTCAGGCTCCACCGGGGGCGCCGGCACGCCTTCGGCCCGTGCCGGCTTCGGCGGTCCGCCGCCGCCTGCCGTGGACATCTCGGACGTCGGCGAGGAGATCTTCCAGGCGCCGTCCAACAACATCTTCTGCTCGCTGACCGCCTCCGCCGTCCGCTGCGACATCGTCCGCAAGACGTGGGCGCCGCCGTCCAAGCCCGCCGACTGCGAGCTGGACTGGGGGAACGGCATGTACATCGAAGCGGGCAAGGCCGGGATCACGTGCACCGGCGACACCCTGATCGGCTCGGCGAAACAGACCCTGGATTACGGCAAGGGCCTGCGGTCGGGCACTGTGGTGTGCGAGAGCGTGAGCACGGGCCTGACCTGCCGGGACGAGAAGACGAAGCGTGGCTTCACGCTGGCGGTGGCCCGCTACAGCATCTTCTGACGCCGCCGTTCCCTGCTACGGGCGGGTGAGCTGCACCCGGTCGGCCGGGTGGACCGTCTCGGTGCCGTCCGCGGCCGTCACGACCAGGACGGGCACGCCCTCGCCCAGGCGATACTTCCGACGCTCGGCGTCGGTGGGCATGCGGGCGCCGGCGCGCTCGCCGCGGGCCAGCGGCACGAGCTCGGTCGGCTCGGGCACTCGGACGAATGTCCCTCGTGGCCGGTCGACGGTGACCAGCCCCTCGGTGCGCAGCTGGCCGATGGCCTGGCGCACGGTGGTGCGGCTGATGCCAAACTCCTGCGCGAGGCGCAGCTCGCTGGGCAGTGGCTCGCCGGGACCCAGCTCCCCCGACTCGATCTGGTTGCGGAGCAGGTCAGCCAATTGGCGGAACACCGCGCGGTCCGCGGAAGGATCGATCATGCCAGTAACTTTACGTGGCCACGATGCTCCATCATATTGTACGTATGACTCCATGTAGATATGATACAGCCGCCGCACTGAGAAGGCCGAGACTTGATCGGGCGGCAGGGCGGGCGGCGGTTGTCGATCGCTCGTAGGGTCGCGAAAGCGCCTGGTGCGCGGTCCGGCCGTCGCCCGTTCCACCGCAGTCGGGAGACCTGCGGTGACCACCTTGGGTGCGCCCTCATCGGGTCGCGCCACGAGAGTTGGAGCCACCTACTCAACGTGTCGAAGGACCATGCGCCGTAACTCGCTGCTCATGGTCCTGCCACTTTGGACTTCAGTCGTCGGCGTGGGCCCAGGAGAGGAAGCGCTCGTAGAAATTGGTGCCCTGATCGGGCTCGGGACCCAGGTCGCCCATGGCGTCGTACATCTTGGTGGACAGGTAGAGGGCCAGGACCGAAGGAAAGCCGCGGAACTCGGCCAGCAGCATGGTTCGTGCGCTCGGGCACGGCCACGGCTGGTGGCAGATCCGGCAGACCCAGGCAGGCCGGTCGTGCAGGTGTTCGGTCCGGGAGGTCGACGCGCTCATCGGCGACTCAGGTTGATCTGGTGAGAGGCCATGCCGGGGCGGCCGCCGAAGTCCGGAGGGCGACCGCGCCGACCCCCGTCCGAGCCTGTGCGCGACCCCGGTGCACTGGCTCGGCCGGCGCGCTCACCGGCTTCGGTGTTGACGGCGCTTGTGGGGGCGGCCCCGGCTCGGGAACCGGGGCACGGGCTCGTGCCGGGGCCGCCCTTGGCGCCGGAACCGCTGGGATGGGCAGCGGGGGCGCCGGGGAGTGGTGGTCGAGGGGTGGGAATGAGCCGATCTCGTGGCAGCGGGGGCGGGTGATGCGGGGACGGGATCGGGCGCAGGGCGGTGAAGCCGCCGGGGATGGGGAACGGGACGGTGGCGAGGTAGTCGACCAGCGCCGGCGGGATCGGTCGTCTGTCCTCTCCGGAGGTGGGGGACAGCAGTGTCGTGGCAGTGCGAGGTGGGAAAGGCCGGCGTTCGGCGGGGACGGCCCGATCGACGCAAGGGCAGGTCAGGCCGCAGGAGCAGCGCCGCCAGAGGGCCCGCCAATCGCGCCTGTGCGTGGGGGTCACGGGGACCGGCCGGGTTGTCTGGCGACGCCTAGTCATGGGAGCAGTATAGGTGTCATGAGACTACCTGTCTCCTATCAAGTTGCTGATTGACTAATAGTCCCGCGCCTACGGTCGATCACGTGGCAGTGAAACCGATCCGGCTCATGGGCGCGCACGAGATCCGAATCCGATTGGGTGGGGTCAGTCGGCAGCGGGCGTACCAGATCACCAGTCGGGCCGACTTCCCCAAGCCGGTCGCCGATCTGGCGCAGGGCAAGGTGTGGCTCGCCGACGACGTCGAGGGGTGGATGAAGGTCCACCGGCACAACCTCGACGACTCCGAGGACTGAACGACGGCGGCGCCCGTGAGCCGTGGGGGCTCACGGCGCCGCCCCCGACCCCCGGGACAGGGCTGTCTCGCCGTCCCGGCGCACCACCAGACCGGCCAGTTCCAGCAGGGACAGCCGGCGTAGCACCGTGCGCACAGTCAGGCCGGCCCGCGACGCCAGCTCCTCGGTCGTGATCGTGCCGCGCGCCGGCACCGCCTCGAGCACCAGGACGGACTCCTCGTCGAGCGAGTCGCGCCGATGCTCGGGGCCACGCTCCAGCGGGTTGAGGTATTCGCCGATCCGGCCGACCGCCTCCAGCACGTGCGCCACGTTCGTGACCAGCGTCGCGTCGGGGTGCCCGCGGAGCAGCTCGTGGCAGCCCACCGACATGGCCGAGGTGACCGGGCCGGGCACCACCATGGCGGCCCGTCCGAGCGCCAGCACCCGGCTCATCGTCTGGGCGGCCCCGCTGCGGGCGGCCGCCTCGACCACGACCGTGCCGGCCGTCGCGGCGGCGATCACCCGGTTGCGGACCAGGAACCGGTGCCGCAGCGGCTCCGCGCCGGGCGGCCACTCGCTGATCAGCAGGCCGACATCGGCGATCTGCTCCAGCAGGGCGGTGTTGCCGGCCGGATAGGGCCGGTCGACCCCGCAGGCCAGCACCGCGACGGTCCGCCCGCCGGCGGTGAGCGTGGCCCGGTGGGCGGCGGCGTCGATGCCGAACGCGCCGCCGGAGACCACCGTCCAGCCGTGCTCGGCCAGCCCCTGGGCCAGATCGGAGGTCACGTGGATGCCGTACCCGGTCGCCGCCCTTGCGCCCACCACCGCGACCGACCGGTCGAGCGTCTCGCCCAGCGGCAGGCCGCCGCGGGTCCAGATGCACAGCGGCGGCCGCACGTCGTGGTTGACCCGGCCGGGCACGCCCAGCTCGAGGAGCGCGAGCGACTCGACCCGGGCCGGCCACTCGTCGTCGCTGGGCACGACGATCCGCGCGCCCAGCCGTTCCGCGCGGTGCATCGTCGTCTCGGCGAACCGCCGCGGATCGAGCCCGTCCCGCCTGGCCATGACGGAGGTACGGAGCCTTGCGTCCGCGCAGTCGCCGCGCAGCAGCCGTTCGAGCGTCGCGGGCGCGCCGTAGGACTGCACCATCGCCCAGACCGTCCGATGGCCAGGCTCGGCGAGCCCGGTGAGCGCCACCCGAGCAGCCCGGTCCTCGTCGGTGCCCACGGCGCTATCCGGCGTACTCATGGGTCTCCCCCATCCGGAGCTGGATCGCCTCGCCGATCTGCGCCTGCCCGGGCTGTGTCTGCCCGTCCAGATCGGCGATGGTCCACGCCAGCACGAGTATGCGAGACTTGCGTATGTGGAAGCAGCGATCTCGTACGCACGGGCCAGCGTGGACCGCACCGGACAGGAACTCTCGGTCGAGCGGCAGCGCAGCGACCAGCGCAAACTCGTACGCCACCGCGGTGTCCGCCTGGCGCACGAGATCACCGACAACGACGTGAGCGCCAACGGCCGCCGCCGGCGGCCCGGGTTCGAACGGATGCTCGAGCTGGTACGCGAGGGCAAGGCCGACGTCATCGTGGCCACCGACATGAGCCGGCTCACCCGCGGAAAGTCCTCCGACGAGGCGCGGCTGCTCGAACTCGGCCTGGAGACCAACCTGAAGTTGTGGTTCGTCCGTGCCCCCGACCTCGACCTGTCCACCGCCGCTGGCCGGCTCACCGCGTCGATCCTCATCGCGGCCGCGCGCCACGAGATCGAGCAGAAGTCCGAGCGCCAGCGACGTGCCGCCGAGCAGGCCGCCGAGCAAGGACGCCGGATCGGCGGGCGGCGGCCGTTCGGCTACGACGCCGACGGGACGACGGAGAACAAGACCGAGGCGGACGCGATCCGGTGGGCGTACAACGAGCTGCTGGCCGGCGCCGGTCTGGGCGCGCTGGCCCGGGAGTGGAACCGGCGCGGCCTGCTCACCCCGCAGCACGGGTACGCGCACGGGTGTGGCGGCTCCTGCGGGCCAAAAGTGCGCCCGCGGTCATGCCCGCAGCGCAAGGCCGACCGGCCGTCCCTGTGGACCGCTCAGACCATCCGGCCGGTGCTGATGAACCCGCGCTACGCCGGCCTGCGATCGCACGTCACCGATGCCGTCCGCAGGGCCCACCCGGACCCGCGCACGGCCCGCATCGCGGGCATCGTCGGACGGGCACAGTGGCCATCGCTCGTCAGCGAGGCCACCTGGCGGGCTGCCGTGACGAAGCTGACCGACCCGGGCCGGACCAAGCCTCCGCGCTCGGGGACCGCTGTGCTAACCGGCGAGGCCCTGTGCGGGGCACGCGCAGGCGCGGATAGGCAGGTATGCAACGCGACGGTGCACGGCGGCGCCGCGCCGGCCAGCCGCGGCAAGCCGGGATATCGCACCTATCGGTGCACAGCCTCCCTCGGCCACCTCGGCCGGGCCGCCGAACCGGTGGAGTGGTTCGTCAGCGAGGTTGTCGTCGAGCGCCTGTCGCGTCCCGACGCAGCAAGCCTGCTCCTCGCGCCGAACCGCCCGGACGCCGCGGAGACCGACCGGAAGCTCGTTTCGCTGCGGGGCGCCCGCCGCAACGTGCTCTCCCTCGTCCGCGACGGCACGTTCTCGGCGGCGGAGGCGCGCAGCGAGACTGCGGCGCTGGACGTCCAGATCGCGCAGCTGGAAGCCGACCTCGCAGACTCAGCCCGGGTCGACCTGCTCGGTCCGCTCGTCCGGGCTGCCGAGGGACAGCCGGAAGACCAGCGGGCGGCCAAGGTGCGGGGCGTGTGGCATGGCATGAGCGTCGACCGCCGGCGCACGGTGATCAGCCTGCTGATGACGGTGCGGCTGCTTCCGCCTGGCCGCGGCGTCCGGCTCGGGCAGACCGTCGAGACGTGGACCCGCAATGCGGAGAAGCTCGCCGCGTCCATCGAGATCGACTGGCACAGCTGAACAAGGCAGGCCATTCGAACGCGTGTTCTATGGTGTCGCGTTACGCCGCGGCGGGACGCGACACGTCGCGTGGTGCTTGAGGTAACACGTCGCTCGCCGCGGTTCACATGATCGAGCAAGTAGCGGTAGCGGTGCGCGGCAACCTCGAAACCCGTCCAGGGCGGTTTCCCGCGAAATTGGCCGCGACCCGGCGCTTTGCCGCTACCGCGCTACTTTCCCTGCCCAAGGGTTGTTTTCCGCCGCTACTTTGTCGCTACCCCGGTAGCGCCTGATTCGGACATAGCGGAATACGTGCAGGTCAGCGAAAGTAGCGACAACGCTACTTCTGTAGCGCCCTGACACCTGCAGCGACCCGCGGCCGGGGCTACGTAAGTTGAGCGTCCAGGCGCTCCCGCGCCTCGGCGACGATGACCTCGCGGTCCCTGCCGGTCGTCTTGACCAGCTGGTCGACGAGGACGTTCAGCAAGACCAGCGTGCCGCCGGCCAGGTTGCTGATGTCGACGATCGCCTCGTCCGTCTCGTCGTCGAATTGTGCTGTGCAGCAGCCGGTCTGATTGAGCTGGCTCACTGCGCGGTTGACGATCACGGCTTCATCATCGTCGGGCCAGACGCTCACTCCGTCGAGGAGCACGTGGGCAGCGAGTCGGCCCGGTTCGGTGTTGGTCATCGGGACAACCTGCCACACCAACTCGACCGAGCTCGCGGGGACACAGCAACTCCCCGCAAAGTAGTTGCGGAACGCGCGGCACCGCCCCTGCAGCAGGGGGCTCCAGAGCCAGTTTCGCCGGTTGGCCGTGATCTTGCGTAACCCGTTACCGGGGGACGCCTACCAGCGCGATCGTGGTTACGCCGGCCGGAACGCCGGCGTTGCGGCTGCGCGGTAGCCGTAACCGGTTTGGTCGGCATGCCGAAGCGGTGACTCCGGTCGTAATCAGACCTGGCGCCGGCGGCGGGCCGACACCAACGCGATCTTCTGCATGTGCGCCGTCTGCAGCAGACTCGCGCGGCGCATCCGCTCGGCCGGGTCGGTGACGTCGGCAGGGATTTGGTCGAGGTACCGCTTCATGCGGCCCGCCGCAGCGCGCTCCTTGCGGTGCGCTTCCTGCTCCGGTGTTCGGGTGGCGGCGGATACCAGGCCACCGATGCGGCCGATCTTCTGGTGATGGGTTGCGGTCACGCAGGTCCAACGATCGGCGGTCGCGGTAGCGGTGCGCGCCACCCTCTAGCGCCGTCCAAGGGGACGCAGAGGGGTGTCCGAGTGACCCGCTGCGACCCGCGACCACGCATCATTTCCACAGGTCACCCACGTAGCAGCCCTGGTCGCGGCCTGGTCGCGGCTCCGCGACCAACCGCAGTGCCGCGACCACCTCCGCGACCAGCCCACGACCGGGCCAGGTACCACAGAGGCCCCGCACGGGCAGGGTGCGGGGCCTCTTACGACTGCCCTCTCGGTTGGGCGCGCGAACACAATGGAGTACCCCGGAATTTTACCGCACCGCAGAGCGACGGACGTCCGCCAGAACCCGCGGACGCCTGCGGCGGGCCACATCTGTGACGTCGCCTTACGGGCTGAGCGCCACGCTGAGCCAAGATCTGGGTATGCCCGGGGTGACGGGCTACGCCAGGCGTCAGCGCTGGCCGACTCTCTGCCGCCAGGCGTCCCGATCGGCACGCTCTTCCATGATCTGGACGGTTGACGCGCGGTCCATCACACCGTTGATGTAGACGCCGAAGCTGTTGCTGACGCTGACCGGGGTCGGGCCGCCGGTGCGGGCCAGCCCGGAGCCGCTGTCAAGCGCCGCCCAGGACAGCCCGCCGGCGTTGTAGAGGCTGCCGCCGAGCCGGTTCAGCCGGTTCTCAATCGAGCTGAGCCGGCCGGTGTTGATGACGACCTGCACGTTGGCGGTGCGGGTCCGCGCGGCGGCGTCGAGCTTGCCGGCGAGGGCTTTCGCACGAGCTTCGGCGTCGCGGGTATTGGCCTGGAAATCGGTGGTCTTCTTCGCGGGGATCAGCCCAAACTGGGTAGCCAGCTCCTCGGCCTTCTTCTTACTACCCGTGAACGCGGTAGCAAGATCGATGAACTTCTTCCGGTTGGCGTCAGCGACCCCCTGCGCGGCCCGGCCCTCACCGTTGAGCTGCACATACCCGTTGTAGGCGCCGACGAGGCCCTGGGCGAGGCCGGACAGCATGTTCCGGTTGTCACGGCCCTTCTGGGTATTGATGTCCAGCGAGGTGTTGCCGTCCTGGATCTTCTCCTTGACGTCGGCCACGGCCTGCGCCACCTGGGTCTGCGAGTCGTACAGGCTGCGACCCTTGCCGGCGGCGTCGTTCATCCGGTCGGCGTAGGTCTGCATCTTCAGGCCGGCCTGGCCTGCGGCCTCCCCCGCCGACAGGATGATCGTGCCCATCGTCTGCTGCACGGCGGCGAGCGCGCTGGTCGTGCTGGCGGTGGCCTTGGTCTCTTCATCCATCAGGCCTAGTGCCCGTTCGGCGGCCATGATCTTTCGGGGAATGAACGTCATCACCCCGTACGCCTCCGTGAGCACGCGCACGGCCACACCGGTGGAGACGATCAGGGTCTGCATGATTGCCGCCAGGTCGTCCACCGCGTCGGCAGCCTCATCCGAGCCGCCAGCGATGATCTCAAAGGCGGTGCCCGTCGCGTCCCCCACCTTGCCGAACAAACGGCCGAACGCGCTGATCACTGGCCCGGCCTTCGCCACCAAGGCATCGACGCCACGCAGAATGCCGTCCACCCCGTCGAGCACCCCGTCGACCAGCGGGTCCATGAATCCCGACGAGTTACCGAAGATCGATTCGATCCGGGTGCTCATCTGCCCGAACCGGATCTCGACCTTCTCGATGTTGCGCAGCAGCGGGTCCACGAACGGCGCCGCGTCGCGCTCGAGCTCGCCGAGCAGGTTCTTACCCAACTCGGAGCCGGCACTCTTCACGCGCGGGTCCCGGGCCGCCAGGTACGCACCGCCGACCAGACCGCCGATGCCGGCGCCGCCGATGATGGCCGCCGACAACGTCGCGCCGATGAACGGGGCTGCCGCGATGCCGACCGCCGCGCCGAGCTGGGCACCACCGGCCGAGCCCGCCTTCGCGAGATCGGGGCCCAGGTCGAGAAGGCCGATCGACTTCTTCAGTTCCCGGACCGAGCGTTCCTGCTGGCGCATCTGCTTGGTGATGTCGATACGCTCGGACGCCGATCCCGCGTTGGCGTAGGCCGCAGCGAGCTTCTTCAGGTCTCCCTCGGCCAGATCCAGCTCTTTACGGAGCCGGCCGACCGCCGTGACGCCGGTATCGGCGGCCTTCTTCAACCCATCGCCGGTCTTCGCCGATTCGCGGTTGATCCGCTCCTGTGTGGCCTTGAACTTCGCCTCGGCGCTGGCCAGAGCCGTGCCGGTCTTGTCCGAGGCGGTGACGTTGAACTCGACGTCCTTCGCGATGGCTACTGCCCACCTTCCGCTGGCGTACGGGAACGGTTGGAAGGGCTGCGCCGAGAGGACGACTCCCCGGACTCACGACGCAGCCCTTCCCGCTTCTGGCCCAGGACCGGCCTCGCCGCCACCTAGACGGACGGGTCGAAGATGACCTGGCGCACGCCGCTGATGTCGAGGTTGGCGAAAGCCACGTCGCTGTAGATGCCGACCGTGACGAAGCTGAGCTGCGGGGTATTGGCCGTCTGGACGGTCGCGCCGAAGTTCCACTGCAACCGCTCCGGCGCCGAGGCCCAGCCGCGCACGATCGCCGGGTCGAACAGCCACGAGTTCGTCGCCGCGGTGCCCGGAGTGCCGAGCGCGTAGGCGGGGATCATCGTGACGCCACCGACGCTGATCGTGGAGTACTGCCCCTCGGCCACGCCGTTCGCGTTCTCCGGGTTGATCTGCGGGTACAGCGCCCGGCCGGTGCTGTCCTTCACCCGGGCCGCGACCCGGTACAACGCCTGGTGCGCGGCGAACGCGCGCATCCTGTTGCCACCCCGGACGAACTGCAGATCCGCGAGGGCCAGCTCCAGGTCGGTCATGGTGGCCCGGTCGTCGTCGTTGTCCGGGGTGCTGGCCGGCGTGCCGGTGAGCGTGATGTCCGCCGCGGCGGTCAGCGTGGCCAGGAACGCGGCGACGGCGGCCTCGCGGTCCTCGAAGTACTCCCGGAGCATCTGGTTCCAGAGGATGGTCGACAGCTGTGGGTTGCCGCCCTGCCGCCAGGCCTGCCGGGTGATCTCGACCTTGCCCCAGATCTGGTCGGGTGTGACGGTCTGCAGCTCGGTGACGAGGGAGCCGCCGGCGGGCTCGGTCTTCTCCGTGGCGATGCCGGTCAGCGCTGAGGAGCTGGTGAACTTCGGGACGTCGAACTTCCTGCCATCCGTGTCGCCGGCGCTCACCAGGTCCCACAGCGGAGTCGGGTAGTCGCGCTGCGGCTGCCACAGGTCCGGCCGGTGCACGTTTGGGTTGATCCCGGCGACATCGGCCCTCTCGACATCGGCGAACGCCGCCCGGACGAGCCCGCCGATCCGGTCCTGGGCGGCCTTCCGCGCCTCGGCTGAACTGGTTTTGCCCATCACGGTGAACAGGTCGGTGGAGAAGTCGTGCGCGGCGTCCGACCGGAACACCGTCCGGCCACCGTCGTGCGAGAAGCGGTACGGCAACGGTTCGGTCACCCGGGTAGCGCCGGACGGGCGGGCGAACGTCAAGGTTTGTGTGGGCATGCTGGGGGTCCTTCCTCAAGCGCCGCCGTCACAGGGGCGTGAGGCGGGAGTCGTCGAACGCGAGGCGGACCTGCCGCAGATCACTGACCCGCCTGGCACGGATATTACTACAAAACCTAATACAAAACGATTGCCGTACCGTATTTGAAACGCTATTTATTGCTTGTCTGCCAACGGTTTCCGCCCCTTCCTGCACGGCCTGCACAGCAGTTCCAGGCGCACATCGTCGAGCCGCTTTCCAGAGCGGACGATTCGCCGGTAGCACTCGCGGTGGCCTTCCCGCTTCCGGCGCTCGGCCCCATCACCGTCCACGTGAGCAAACTGAAGATCGCTGGACGTGCCGCACAGCGCACACCGCCCGCCGTAGATCCGGACAGCCTCCGCGCGGGCCTCCGAATAGGCCACCTTCGCCCGCGCGTAGACCCCGGCCCGATACGCCGGCGACGTGGCGTAGTGGACCCGCATCCGCTCGCGCTCGCAGACCTTGCATTTGGCGGAAGGGTTGCCCCGCCGCCGGTAGAACTCGCCCAGCGGCTTGGTCTCCCCGCACGTCGTGCACGTCCTCATGGCGCGATCGCGACCCTTCGGCGAACCGGAACTCGGTTCCGCAAACAAAAACTGGACAGAACTGCGGGGGTGTTGGCCCTACCCCAGGCCGGAATAAATCAAGGCTCCGACCTGCGGATATGTGACGTGCGGCGTGGGTTGCCACGCTCGTCCAGCGCCGCGTCGAGGCGGCGTCGCATGTCCTCGTTGCGCAGCTCAGCAGGTACGAGCAGCGACGCGGCGGCCGCGGCCCGGGTCAGCTGGTCGGCAACGGGCGGGTCGATGGACGGCGCGGCTGCGGCACGGCGCAGGATGGCGGCCAGCTGCTGCCGCTCGGCGCCCGACAGTTCGGTGGCGTCGACGGTGACCACGCTGTCGGTTACGCCACGGTCTGGGCCTGCTGGTGGCATCAGGCTGCCTGCGTCTCGGGGCGGCCGGCGCCGATCTCGCCGGCGCACGACCGGCAGAGCCCGAAGCCGATCAGGATGGGTCCGAGCGGCAGCATGCCGATCAGCAGGCCGCGTCGGGAGTAGACGCCGCAGCGGTCGCAGGTGTTGTCGTCGATGGGATTGAGGCGCGGTGGGACGGCGGCGAGGCAGGTGCGGCACTGCAGCTCCATCGGGCCGGCGGTGTACGTGCAGTGCATGGGTCCGAGGCTGCGGCCTGGGCCGACGTGCGGGCACAGGACGATGTTGCCGGCACGCATCCGGGCGGCGACGTTCGCGGCGAGCTGTTGGTACCAGGTGTGGGCGGGGACTGCGCGTCCGTCCGGGTGCTCGACGGCGATGCGGCGCACCAGGCGTTGCTGGTCGGCTGCGGCGATGCGGAGCTCGACGGCGTCGCGGAAGTTCAGGAAGGGGTTGTCGGTCGTGGCGGTCATGAGGCGGTCCTCTCGGTGAGGCAGGCATTGCAGGTGGTCCCGTGGCCGCCGCGGCCGCGGGCGTGGATGCGGGTGCCGCACCGGTCGCAGGGCAGCCAGGCGAGCGCGGGGACCGGGTGCCCGCAGCGGTCGCAGTGGTTCGGGTCGGGAGCCGGTGCAGGGTTTGCAGGGTTTGCAGGGTTTTCTACGGCGGTCGCCGTAACTCCCGTCGTAGTGATCTTGGAACCCTCTCCCGCGTAAAGTGGGCTAGAGAAACCCTGCAAACCCTGCAAACCCTGCACTTGGGTGTCCTGTGTGGCAGCGTTTGCATAGATTTGCCACAGCTTGGTTTTGGTGCGGTCGACCCCAGCCGAACGGACGACCAGGTCGCCGGCCCACCGGCCGTCGCGATTCATGAGCCAGCGCCCGAGGGTCTTCGCGATGACGCCGGCACCCTGCCCGCTGCGGACCACCTTCTCCGCGAGTTCGGCGGGCAGCGCGTCGAGTGGGATCGGCTTGGCTGCGGCCACCAGCCCGGCGCCGATGTAGCCGGCATGCCCCTCGACGTCGGCGAGCAGCTCCTTGACGGTCCACACCTGATCTCCACGAACGCGGTGGACGGCGGTGAGGAAGTCCTCCCATTCGTCGTCGTCGCGGCCGACCTCGACCTGGGTCTCTCCGGCGTCGAAGCCGCCGGTGATGCCGGCGCTGGTGAGGATGCCTTCGACGGTGCGGGTCCAGCGGGCGTAGCCGTCGCTGCTGCGCTCGGGACCGAGCGGCATGCCGGCGGCCACCCACGCCTGCACGATGACGAGCAGCCCATGTAGCAACTCGCCGCGGTGGGCGGTGGCCCACACCTCGGGGTCGCCGATCGCGAAGCCGGTACGCAGCTCGGGCCGGGGCACGCCTGGGTCGATGTTGATGGACACGGTGCGCCGTGGGATGTCCCCGCCGAGCGCTAGGTTGTTGCCGGTGACCACCCAAATGCGGTCGTTGGGTACGCCGATCCACCGGTTCTTGCCCAGTTCTCGATCGCCCCAGTCGGGCGAGGTGAGCAGGCCGGCGAACTTCGACGAGCGCAGCACGCCGGACACGTTGTCGAGGACCACGACCGGCCCGGTGGTCATGTCCAGGATGGCGGTGACCTGCTTGCCGAGTTCGGCTTCGTCGCCGGGGAACTCGGCCCGGAAGACGCCGCCGTGGACGATGCGGAGCAGGTTGGCGAGCTTGGTTTTCCCGGATCCACGCTGGTGCGCGCCGATCGCGATGAGCTTGTACGGCGGCGGGCAGATGGCGCGCAGCAGCGGCGTGACGAGCGCCCCGATGAAGTTGGCCCGGGTGTGCGCGCTGGTGAACGGGAATCCGGACAGCAGCAGGTCGATGCGGGCCACCGCGGCCTGGACGTCGCCGCCGGTCGGCTGCTTCGGCACCGGCGGCACGGTGAGCCCGACCTCCGGCAGGTAGAGCAGCCTGGTCGCCGGGTCGTACCCGGGCACGTCGATCAGGCTGCCGTCCGGCCGGAACGCCGGCGTGTGCACGACGCCACGCATCCGGCGCAGCTGAGGCAGCTCGTCGAGCACCGCGCTGACCCGCTTCGCTGCGGCCGCCGGGAACAGGTAGGGCGTCGGCACGAAGTCCTCGCCTCGCTTGACCAGCTTGAAGCAGTTGAATCCGATCTGGATGCGGGCTGACACGTACTCCGGGTGGGCGATCTGGACCTGGGCCGGGCCGTCGTCCCCGTCCTCGACGGCGCCGCGCAGCGGGATGTAGCCCTCTTCGCCTTCGCGCGGGGTGTGCACCAGGTCGGGGCCCCGCAGGAACATGCCGGCCAGCTGGCCGACACCGAGGTTGGCGCGCAGCCAGTCGAACATGATCGCCGGATTGCCGACGTCAAGCCCAGGTCGCTGAGCAACAACGGCAGGCGTAGGGCTTGGTGGCTCGCTGGCCTGGGATGTTCCCGACCCCGGGGACGCGACGGGCGTGGTGAACCACGCGGGTGGTGGCGTCGCGAGCGGCCAGGCGGCGCCGGCCGGTGCTCCGTAGCCGCGGGCGGCCAGGTCACGAGCGGCGGCCGAGTGGTCCCCGCCGTGGTAGAGCACGGCGTACGCGCCGAGCTTCGAGTAGGACTCCTGCGGCTGGAACTCTGTGCTGCTGGTGTGGACGTACAGCCGGTCCGTGCCGTTCGCGTTGGTGGTGGCGCTGGTGCCGGTCTCCTTGCCGGGCCGCGTCCAGTAGGTGATGCCTTCGGCCTGGTAGTGCACGCGCCACCCGGCGGGCTCGAGGATGGCCGGCCAGTCGGTGCGTGCGGCGAAGTCGTCCCCCGGGCTGAGCCCGGCGCCGGCCGGGCGAGGCGATGCGGCGTCGCTCCCGGCGGTGGCCGGTCGGGCCGGCGGCGCCTGGTCGATGACGCGGAACAGGTCGTGCAGCTGCTGCCGCTCGTCGGAGGTGACGGTCGGTACGACCCCGGGCTGCCCGACGGCGAGCCGCCAGGGCAGTCCGGTCGGGTGCGTGGGTCCGCCGGAAGGGGCGACGACCACGTACCCGCCCTCTCCGCGGGTCTCCGCGAGGCCGCGGATGACGGTGCGGCCCTTCGCCACCAGGGCGCGCTCGTCGTCGGTGAGCTCGTCGTCGCGGGCCTGCCGGTTGGCCAGCTTGGTGTTGCCGGGAACGGGTCCGCCGGTGATCCGGTAGAGGATGTGCACGCCGCCGGACGGGGTCATTTCGAGGTAGGCGCCGGGGTCGGTGGTGATGCGCCGCCACAGCGCGCTGATGCCACGGGCCTCCGCTTCCGTGGCGACCTGCGGCAGCGCGTTCTCCTGCATGGCGCGGCCCTCGGCCTCGAGCATCTCCAGGCCGCCGGAGATGGCGCCGCAGACCAGGCCAATGCCGGTCAGGTCGCCGGTGAGCGCCTCGCGGGGGAACGGCTGCTGCTGGTAGGTCTTCCATGACCCGACACCGGGGCGTTTGGTGCCGTCCACCGCGGCGGGCAGGACGCAGAATCCCGCATCGTGCCAGGCCAGGGCAGCGTCGCGCACCGCCGTCGCGGCGCCGATGGCCGGCTGCTGGTCGGTCGTCAACTGGCCACCGCCAGTCGGTACCCAGCCGCGCTCAACCTCGAAGCGCCGATTCGGGGAGAGAGAAACGGACAGAACTGCGGGGGTGTTGGTACTCCCCCATACCGGAAAAAATGGACGACTTTGCCGCGATGGATCGGCGCGGCCGCGGTAGGCACCGAGGCGGCTGCCGGGTTACCCTGAGCCTCGGTGTTGTTGGTGGGGCGGCCTCTGTGGCGGGGGCCGCTTCGTTCTGTCTGAGACATCTCAGGCGGCCTCCGGATTCTTCTTGGCCACGCCTTCGCCCGTGCCGGAGGGTTGCAGAAGGACGGCCAGCCGGGCGCGCTGCTGATCGGTGAGCGGCGGGGCCTGGTCGACGATCCGCTTGACAACCTTCTCCAGGCCAGTGCGCTCGTCCTCTGTGCACGCCTCGGCCGTGACCGGGGCAGCTGAGATCGGTGGCGTGGTCATGCCGCCACCGGCCGGCGCTTGGCCTGCTCCTTGCGGAGGCGCCGCACGTAGGCCTCGAGCGCCTCGCTGGGAACGCGGCGGTGCCGGCCGATCTGCACGGTCTCGATGTGTCCCTCGCTGATCAGGGCGAACGTCTTGGTCCGTCCGATGCCGAGCTGCTCCGCGGCTTCCTCGACGGTGAGCAGGAGAGGCATGGCAGATATCCCCGGCATAGTTCCTCCATGAAGCGCGCTGGGCTTGTGGGCGCTGCGACAAGGGAACACTATGTCGCGCACGCTTTCAAGTCCTGCGGGGTTCATTGACGAGTCCGGCGGAAGGTGCGTACCCTTCCGTACGTGATTGAACGAGAACCGCGCGACCCTGACGACGAGAGCCTGCTCCTTACGCTCACTCGCACCCTCAATCGCGAGACGAACCTGCGATGGGGTGGCGGTGCGGCGCCGTCCCGGGCCCCGGAGACACTGCAGATGTACGGCTTCCGGGAGGACGAGAACGGCCGCTGGGTACTCGCCGGCATGCTGCTCATCGACAGCGCGATCACGGCGGAGATGCTGCGCGCCGTGCCGGTGGCTGCGGTCGAGAATGACCGGAACGACCAGTTTGCCGAGTCCGCTCGGGAAGAGCTCGCCAAGCTGACGCCGCTGCAGGACGCCGATCGGTCCGACCCCGAGGCGTTCTCGCAGCTGGTGGCAGCTCACTACAAGCTCTGGGCCCGCGCGGTCCCGTATCCGGTCGCGAACATTGCCGCAGCCGCCGGCGTCAAGGCGCCGACGGTGCACACCTGGGTACGCGAGGCGCGCCTGCGCGGTCTGCTCCCGCCGGCGCGCCGGGGCAAGGCCGGCTGATGCCGCCCCGCTAAGCTGCGTCGCCCGCGCTTCGGAAGCACCCCATGTCGCGGGCCGGGCGCCTTCCCTTGATCGTGTTCCGTCGGTCGCGGAACATGTTCCGCCTACGGAACAGCTTGGCGGAACACTCCGCACGGACTCTGAGCTGCATAAACACTTCGATGTTCCGTGTTCCGTGACCGCCGCTGAGTAGGGCTGAAACAGTCCCGATATCAGGGCTAAGCCCTCTGCCTGCGCGGAACGGAACGGCGGAGCTACCCCTATCCCGGCGCCGCGACAAGCCGCTCTGCCGTGGCATCTCAGAGCCGCACCATCCGCACCGAACCGGGTCTTCCCGCAGGTTGTCCCTCGGTGCGGGCCGTGGTGCGGACCCGCACCAAAGATCTGTGCCCGCACCACGGCCTGCGACATCGCGCTCACCGATGCAGCTGGGCGCGGTGGCCGAGGCTCTGCAGCTGGGCCGCGAGCAGGTGCACCGCGTCCGGCGTCAGCTCGATGTCCTCGCTGTGCGGCCGCGTCTCGAGCACGACGACGGTCTCCGTCCCGCCGGTGTGTTTCCGGTCCCGGCGTTCCAGCCAGAACCCGAACTCGACCGGGTGGCCGTCCTCGACATCTGCGCCGATGACGGTCAGGGTCGTGCCGTTGTGGTTGGTCTGGCGCTCCTGTCCGTCGTCGCCGTCGTAATGCTCGATGCACCACTCAGGGCAGGCCGCGGCCGCCCTGGCCGCGCGCTGCCGGCGCCGGCGCTCCATGCGCTCGCGGTGCTGCTGCTGGTACTGCTCTTCGGCGGTGGGTGTGAGGCGGGTCTGGACGAAGTCGCCGAAGCTGAACCGCCAGCCGGAGGTCGCGACGTCGTCGCGCTCGTCGGTGTAGACGCTGACCTGGTCGGCGTCGGCGAACATGACCAGGCCGCGGATGGTCTGCCAGCCGTCGTCGGTGAGCAGCTGCTTGCCGACCCGGAGATCCTCCGCTGCGACCACCTTGACGAACGGGGCGGTGCTGACGACGTTCCGCCTCATGCGCCGGCCCCCCGAAGCTCGGCCGACGTCGGTACGAGGCCGCCGGCGTTGGCCTGGCGCGCTTCGGCGGCGGCGTGGAGCACCATGCGGGCGAACTGCTCGGCCTGCTTCGGTGTCAGGACGCCCTCGCAGATCGCGGCGACGCCGACCGGGCCACGCTCGCCGGTGGACAGGCTGTCGACCTGGACGAGCGCCACGGCGGCGCTCTGCGCCTCGCCGAGCTCGTCGATGACGCCGGGCAGCGAGCGCTCGCGGCCGTCGTGGGCGCGTCGCTGGTAGTGCTGTTCGTTGTCGGCGGTGAGCGGCGCGCCGTGGTTGGCGGTGCACCACCAAGGGCACTCGGGGGTCTTCTGGTCGGTGGACAAAGTGTCCGACTCGATGACGGCCATCTTGCGTCATCCCTTCAAGATTCAGAAGCACTTGTTTACGGCGTGGGTGGCGCGCTTGGAGATCAGTTAGTGACGCGCCTGGCGCGTGCATTTGGGCTGCTGGGACTGCTTCCGAGTGGCGGTGTTTGGCGCGGGTGCACCGCCTGTACCGGCGCACCCGCGGGTCTCGGCCGGAAGCACTCGTCGCGCGCCGGCCGGAGCGTCAACGAACCGTCAACGCGTGCTTCCCGGGATTGAGCTAGGCCCTGCCGCCGCGGTTGTGGACGCTCGACCGGGCGCTGGCGGGAACGGTGCGCACAGCGCTCGGTGCAACATGTGGCGCGTGCGGCTGTGCAGACAGGGTGCCCAGCGCGGTCTCGATGGCGCTTGCGACGCTCTCGCTGCAACCACGCTGTCCGCGGAGAACGAGCGACAGCATCGCCGGGCTGATGTGCGCCTCCCGGGCGAGGTCCGCCTGCGACGCACCGGCCGCGGCGAGGCGGCGCTTCACCTTGTCCGCGAACTCGAACCGCGCCGAATCGGAGCCGATCGGGGCGCCGCGGCGGTCGAGCTTCCAGAACACCCGGTCGAGGGCCTGCATGAGGTCGTGCGTGCGGCCGGGGCTCAGCTCGACGTCCACGCCGTCGACACCCAGCCAGAACAGCTCACGCACGTTGCCGCGGCCGTCGTCGTGCGTCTCTACCGACAGGGTCACGACCGCCGATCCGACAACGATCTCAGCGGGCCCGGTGTGTACACGGACGCCGCCCCGGTCGCAGTGGCCGCCGCACCACCGTGGGCACTGCTCGTACTCCAGGGCGGGGACCGCGACGAGGTGCCGCGCGGGCGCGAGGTCCGACGAGTTGATCCTGTCGGGAAGTCCGGAGGTAGCGGTCATCGCGAAACCGCCCGACGGGCAGCCAGCTTCAGCAGCCGCGACAACCGCAGCGCCTCGTCCGGCGTCATCGGGGCGCCGCTGGGAATGCCCCGGGGCGTGGCCAGCTCGAGACGGACGTGCGCCGGGAAGGCGTCGGCCTGCTCAGCGGTCACGACCGCCGTCATCCGCTCGGAAGGTCCGCCGGCGGTCATAGGCACACCGAGGGTCATCGCGACACCGCCCGGCGTGCGGCGAGGATGAGCAGGCCGGCCAGGTGCAGCGCCTCGTCGGGAGTCATCGCAATGTCGCCGGCGCCCTCCAGGCGCACCGCGGCCTGGTCGCCGAGTTCCTCGGTCACGTGAACCTCGTGGTGCTCGCCGTGGCCGGTCGTGGCCATCGCGACGTTGTCCCCGACGTGCAGGACGGGAGCGTCACCCAGATGGATCACACACCAGGGCGGGCATCCGGGATCGGGCAGCAGGCGGAGGGTGGGCGCGTCGTTGAGCCGGTACTGGCTCGCGATCGGGGCAGCAGCCATGATGGTCACGGGTCGCCTCCTGGGGCGATCAAGGGCCCGGAGCAACAGGGAGGGCAATCCCTGCCGGGCCCGTCCATTTCCTTGTGGCCACACGCTACAACGCCTTGTGGCCACAAGGCAAGCCCTTCTTGTGGACACAACCGAGCCTCTGGCTCCTTGCCTACACGTGGCCACATCAATTAGCCTGTGCCCGTGATTAAGGAGCCCGAGCACACGCCGATCCAGAAGTTTCGGCTGCCTGCTGAGGATTGGGCGCGCTTCGGGCAAGCCGCTGGGACGAGGAACCGGTCGGCTTTGCTGGCACAGTTCGTCCGCTGGTATCTGCGTGAGGGGCCCTTGCCGAAGCGGCCGGCCGCACTTGAAGAGGATCACGTCGCCTCCTGACTCAGGCAGGGCTGGTGATCCCTCAATCAGAGCGGCGATCGCCCGTCGTCCGACAGCCGAAGCCGGTATACCCCGGCCGTATGAGGAGATCGAGCGAGCATGACCCGACCCGCGCCCACGCCGCCGCCTGGCCTGTGGGAGCGGCCGGACATGGCCGAGGCGCTCGCCGAGCGGGACTTCGGCGCCGTGTTCCGGATCTACCGCCGGTGGACCGGGTCGAGCCAGACGGACGTCGGCTCCCTGGTCGGCCTTCCACAGCCGCACGTCAGCGAAATCGAGCGGGGATCGCGGCACGTACTCACCCTGGACGTGGTCGAGCGCATCATCGACGGGCTCGGTATTCCGCGCCAACTAGCCGGCCTGGCGGAGGGACGGCGGCGCCGTCGCGAAGACCCGGTCACGGAGAGTCAAGAGGATTGGATGGCCGCGCGCCGGTTCCTCGGCAGGCAACGCAGGGAGCTGACCCATGCCGTCTACGCGCTCTACCCGGACGCCTTCAAGGTCGGTGACACCGGCATTCTCATCCCACCCGGGTGGCGACTGACCGAGCCCATCGACCTGACCGAGGTGTCCTTGCAGTGGCGCGAGCACACCCCGCAGCCCGCGGTCAACGGTGGTGAGCGCGAGACCAGGGCCGTGCGCCCACTGGTCTCCGCAGGCCAGGAGTACACCAGGTATCACCGCGCGATGCGCGACCTGGCGCGGCCGCGGCTCTTCGAGAACCGGCTCTGCTACCGCCTGCTCGATGTCGCCCCGGCCGGCGGCCGCCTGGACATGCACCTCACGCTCGGCGGGATGTGCTACTTCGACATGATCGACGTGGGCGAGGCGCTGGCCCACGAAGCCGCCCTCGCGGGGCAGCGCAAGGTCTACCAGGGCGAGCTGGGCGCGATCAGCTGGGAAGGGCTCCCGTTCCGCCGCCTCCTGCGCGACCCGTTCGACCTGGCCGCCTACCCGCTGATGATCTCAGTCAGCACGCTGACGGTCCGCGCAAGCAAGGCCGGATCGACGTTCTTCCTGATGCGCCGCAACCCGGCCAAGGTGGCGATCGCCGGCGGCATGCTCTCGGTATTCCCCACCGGTGTGTTCCAGCCGGCATCGGTCGTACCGGCGCCCGACTCCCCGGACTTCGATCTGTGGCGCAACGTCATGCGTGAGTTCAGCGAGGAATACCTGGGCAACCCTGAGCATGACGGTGACGGGCCGCCGATCGACTACGCGAACACCGAGCCGTTCCGGTCGCTCGACGCCGCCCGGGCCGCCGGTCGTATCCGGGTGTACTGCCTCGGCGTGGGAGTCGACGCGCTGAACTACGTGGGCGATGTGCTCACCGTGGCGATCTTCGACGCAGAGGTCTTCGACGAAATCTTCGGCAAGATGGTCGACCACAACGATGAGGGCGAGGTCGAGAGCGAGGAGTTCCCCTTCACGCCGGAGACCATCCGCCGGCTCTTGGTCACCGAGTCATTCGCGCCGAGCGGGGCGGCATGTCTGGCGCTGGCTGAGCAGCACTTCGAGCTGTTGCGGTGACCTCGGGTGTGAAGCGCCGGGGCGGTTTCCGGGCCCGGAGCAGACGTGCCGCTATCCGCTATTGCCGTACGTCTGCGCAGGTCAGCCCGCAAGCGGCAGCAGTTACCGGCCGCTATTGCGCCGGCGTCTCGCCGCTATCCGCTGGCGTAGACCGGGACACGATCAACTTGCGTAGCCTGCTGTGTTCCACCTAACGTCGGCCGATTCTGTGCGCTCGTACGAGTGAAATTTGCGGCTGTTTGGCCACCGGTGACCGATTATCGGTGCCGTATGAGGGAGTTGCTCGTTGGGCAAGCGCTAGCCCGGCGGGCCGATCAGGGGGCACTATTGGGTTACTGGAAGAGGCACCCGACGAAGGAGCTCGAAGCCGTCCTTCTGACGCTTCACAAGCACGGATATAAGATCATTGATCCACCGAAGTACTACACCGTCCGGTGTCCCTGCGGCGCGCATCAGCGGCAGGTGCACCTGACACCGAGTGGCGGGTATTACGCGAACCACGTACTTCAGTGGGCCCGCAGCAAGCCCTGTTGGAAGTAAGGAGGGGACAACTGATGGTGGAACTGCAGCTTGAGCTGGTGTTCTCTGTCCGTGACCGTAAAGGCCGCCCGTTGCCGCCCGAGCAACTCCATGACGAGGGCGCGCGGCTCATGGAAGCCCTGCTGGACCTGGAGAAGTGCAACGACAACATGCGCGACTCGGCGACGTCCAGCGACACGGAGGCCGGTCAGGTCACTGTTGATTTTCTGGTGTCCGAGGAGTCGGACAGCAAGGCGGTCGACTCGGCGCTGACGCTCTGCCGGACAGCAATCCATGCGATCGGTGGTGCGACGCCGAACTGGCCGTCCGAATCTTCCGCAACTGCCGGTACCGACTTCGTCCCGACGAAGGTCGAGTTCGACTACGTCTCGTAGCTCCGAAGCCTGACCGGAGGGGGCCTGCCATCTTCAGATGACAGGCCCCCTCCAGAGCATCCAACCCCTTCCGCCGGATGCGGAGTTACGCTCCCACCCGGTTCTCGCCAGTCGCAACACGCGATCAAAGCCGCGCGCGGACAGCAGACCCCGATCCAGCGCTCTACGGAGATCCGCCGTGTCCTTCGGCGGTAACCGCCACGGTGGCCTGCGCAAGACCGGCCCGGGAACCTCGGCATTCAGTCGCCAGCCATTCGACGACCAGCGTTCCTCGGCGGCGTTCCGAGCCCGGCAGACCTTCTCGGCCACGACGGCGGACGGCGTGACCGATCCGTCGCTGGGGACCAGATCGGCCGCGCGCATCGGACGCAACGTGATCCGGATGTCGATCCGGTCGAGCAGTGGCCCCGACAGCTTGGCCCGGTAGCGGCGACGGATGTAGGGCGAGCACGTGCAGTGCTGGTCTCCGGCCGGGCTGGCGCAAGGGCACGGGTTCGCCGCTACCACGAGCTGTACTCGCGCGGGGTATTCCGTGGTGCCTCGTGCTCGCGCGAGGATCACCTGGCCGGTTTCAAGTGGCTCACGAAGGGCTTGAAGGGTCCTTCCGGACATCTCTGACACCTCATCCAGAAAGAGGACGCCCCGATGGGCCAGCGAGAGCGCGCCCGGCCGGGCCAGTCCGCTTCCTCCTCCGATCAGGGCGGAAGTGCTCGCCGTGTGGTGCGGCGACTGGAACGGTGGTCTTCGGATCAGTTGGCCACCCGGCTGCAGAACGCCGGCGATCGACTGCAGCGCGGTCACTTCGAGGGCTGCTTCGTCGTCCAACTCGGGCAGGATCGACGGGAGACGTTCGGCCAGCATGGTCTTGCCCGCGCCTGGAGATCCGAACAGCGCCAGGTGATGACCACCCGCCGCCGCCACCTCCAGGCCGTATCGGCCCAACTGCTGACCGGCGACGTCGGCCAGGTCGGGGCCGGCCGCTGGCGGTGCGGCGCCGGTCGGGGGAGGGTCCAGGAGGCCGTCGTCGCCGCGGACGAAGTCGACCAGCCGGCGCAGCGTGTCGACGGCACGGATGGTCACCCCGGGCACCGCCGCCGCCTCGCAGGCGTTCCCCAGCGGAACGATCACGCGGGTCACCCCGCTTCGCGCCGCTGCGGCCACCATCGGCAGGACCCCGCGTATCGGCCGGACCGCGCCGTCCAGACCGAGCTCGCCCAGCATGACGACGTCCTTCAGCGGCCCGTTCGGCAGGTCGCCGGCGCCGGTGAGCAGGGCGGCGGCGATCGCCAGGTCGAAGCTGCTCCCGTGCTTGGGCAGGTCGGCCGGCAGCAGGTTGACGGTGATCCGGCGGTTGGGCCACGTCTGTCCCGAGTTCACGACGGCGGCCCGCACCCGGTCCCGGGCCTCGTTCAGCGCCGTGTCGGGCAACCCGGTCAGCACCACGGCGGGCAGGCCGGTGTTCAGGTCGGCCTCGACCTCGACGACGTGGCCGGATACGCCGACCAGGCCGACGCAGAGGACGCGTGCGTAGCTCATCAGAACGCCGCGGGGAGGTGCCTGACCCGGGAAGCGCCGCGCGGCTGCGGCAGCACCTCGACCACGTCGAAGCGGAGCGTGCGCGCGTGCAGCCCGGTCTCCTCGAGCCACCGGTTGGCCAGGTGGCGCAGCCGGTGCACCTTCTCGGGAGTGACCGCCTCGGCCGGGGTGCCGTAGAGATCGCTGCGTCTCGTTTTCACCTCGCAGAAGACGAGCACGTCGCCGTCGCGCAGGACGAGGTCGAGCTCGCCGTCGGGGCAGCGCCAGTTCCGGTAGAGGACCACCAGGCCCGCGTCTTGCAGGTAGCGGGCGGCGACGCGTTCGCCGTACGCGCCGACCGCCTGTCGTTCCGTCGTCATGGCCGGAGACCGTGCACCGCGCGGGGCGACCTTGCGCGGGAAATTCGCTCAGCCTGTGGACAGAGCGCAACTGTGGAAAACCGCACAGTAGTCGTTCGTGTGTGTTATGGGCCCAGCGGTGGCATCGGCGACCGTGGTCACTTACGGTGCGACATCGTGGAAGGACACCGCTACGCCGACGACGAGCCGAGCTGGTACTCCGGCCAGGGTCAGTACGCCCATACGACCGACCCGGAGACCTCGGGGATCCACGAGCGCCCGAGCGGCGCGTTCCGCCTGCCGGAGCAGCGCCCGTCCGCGGTGCCGGCGGCCAACCCGTACGCCCTGACCGATCCGCTCGCGACGACGGGCAGTCACGCGCGACCGGGCGAGATGGATTCGGGCCGCATTCCCGTCCGCGGACCGGAATATCCGACAATTCGCCCGACGGATGCCCCGATGCAGCCAATGCCGCAGCCGATGGCCGAGCCGACGAGCCTGGTCCCGCCGATCAGCGCCCAGCGCCCCCCGGAGGGCGTCTACCAGTCCCGCCGCCCGGTTTCGTCGTTCGTGGTGGCGATCGTCATGGTCGTCCTGATGATCCCGGTCGTCCGCCTGCTGATCGACCAGACCTTCAGCGGCGACCCGACCGCCCGCGGCATTGTCCCGGCAGTCCTGCTCACGCTCGGCTTCGCGCTGACGGGCATCGGGCTGTTCACGATCGCCCGGGGTGGCACGATCACCCGGGAGACCTGGCTACGCCCGCCCGTGGCGTACCTGCCCGCGGGTTTGGTCTTGCTGTTGGCCGCCGGCCTCGCGGTCGCCTGAAAGAAGCCTGAAAAGCCGCGGAACGGCCGGAAACCCCACAAAAAACCAGGGCTTCAACCTGGCGTATGCTTGTGACTCGGCGACCGCCACGTGCGGTCGACCTCGCGTGCCCTCTGTCAGGTCCCCTTAAACCGAGACCGGCAGCGACGGCCCTCCCTGGTCTCGATCATCATCGGGTCCGACTGTGGCCGGCGACCGGGCACCAGGACGCCCACCGCCGGTGAGCGTGACAACCAGGGAAAACAGGGAGCAACCCACCATGGCCGTCGTGACCATGCGCCAGCTGCTGGAGAGCGGTGTCCACTTCGGGCACCAGACCCGGCGCTGGAACCCGAAGATGAAGCGCTTCATCTTCACCGAGCGTAACGGCATCTACATCATCGACCTGCGCCAGACGCTCGACTACATCGAGAAGGCGTACAGCTACGTGCGTGACACCGTCGCCGAGGGTGGCCACATCCTCTTCGTCGGCACCAAGAAGCAGGCGCAGGAGGCCATCGCCGAGCAGGCGACCCGCGTCGGCCAGCCGTACGTGAACCACCGCTGGCTGGGCGGCATGCTCACCAACTTCCAGACCGTCTACAAGCGGCTGCAGCGGATGAAGGAGCTCGAGGCTCTCGGTGACCTGAGCGGCACCGCCGCCGGGTACACCAAGAAGGAGACCCTGCAGCTCTCCCGCGAGAAGGACAAGCTCACCAAGACCCTCGGCGGTCTGCGTGACATGACCAAGGTGCCGTCGGCGATCTGGGTCGTGGACACCAAGAAGGAGCACATCGCCGTCGACGAGGCCCGCAAGCTGGGCATCCCGGTGATCGCCGTGCTCGACACCAACTGCGACCCGGACGAGGTCGACTTCCCGATCCCGGGCAACGACGACGCCATCCGCTCCGCCGAGCTGCTCACCAAGGTCGTCGCCAGCGCCGTGGCCGAGGGCCTGATCGCTCGCTCCGGCCGCAACCGCGGCGGCGAGGACACCAAGCCCGAGGTGGGCACCGTCGCCGCCGGCGAGCCGCTGCCCGAGTGGGAGCGCGACCTCTACGAGGGCGCCGAGAAGAAGGCCGCCGACGAGACCGCCCCGGCCGCCCCGGCTGCTGAGGCGGCTCCTGCTGCCGAGGCGGCTCCTGCTGCCGAGGCCGCTCCGGCCGCCGAGGCCGCCCCGGCCGAGACCGTCCCCGCCGAGTAAGACCAAGACGCCCAGTAAAGAGAGAGTCATGGCTAACTACACCGCCGCGGACGTCAAGAAGCTCCGCGACCTGACCGGTGCCGGCATGATGGACTGCAAGAAGGCGCTCGAGGAGTCCGAGGGCGACTTCGACAAGGCCGTCGAGTTCCTGCGCATCAAGGGCGCCAAGGACGTCGGCAAGCGGGCCGGCCGTACCGCCGCCAACGGCATCGTGAGCCACTACGGCAAGGCGCTTCTCGAGCTCAACTGCGAGACCGACTTCGTCGCCAAGACCCCCGACTTCGTCGCGCTGGGTCAGCAGCTGGTCGAGTTCGGCGCCAAGAACGGCATCGCCGACGCCGCCGGCCTCTCGGCCGCCACCCTGGAGGACGGCAAGTCCGTCGCCGACACCATCCAGGAGTACAGCGCCAAGATCGGCGAGAAGATCGTCGTGAACCGCTTCGTCGTCCTCGACGGCGAGAACGTCGCGGTCTACCTGCACCGCAAGGCGCAGGACCTGCCGCCGCAGGTGGGCGTCCTCGTGCAGTACGAGGGCAAGACCGACGAGGCCGCCGACGCCGATGCCCGTGGCATCGGCATGCAGGTCGCCGCCATGCGCCCGCGCTTCCTCACCCGTGAGGACGTGCCGGCCGAGGTCGTCGACTCGGAGCGGCGCATCGCCGAGGAGACCGCCAAGGAGGAGGGCAAGCCCGAGAAGGCGCTGCCCAAGATCGTCGAGGGCCGGGTGAACTCCTTCTTCAAGGACTTCGTCCTGCTCGAGCAGTCCTCCGTGGTCGACAACAAGAAGACCGTGAAGCAGATCGCGAGCGAGGCGGGCCTCGACATCACCCGGTTCGTCCGGTTCGAGGTTGGCCAAGAGTAAGACGAGCGCAAGTGGCTAGGGAGGTCGGGAACGCGATTCTGCGCCCGGCCTCCCCGTCACATAAGGTCTCTGCGAAGCTATGAAGGGAAGGCGGGTCGCATGACGATGGTGACCGAGCAGGCAAGTCCGGTTGACGATCCGACTCCGCCGTCCTTGCGGCCCCGTCGGGTCGTGCTCAAGCTCTCCGGCGAGGTGTTCGGCGGCGGCGCGGTCGGCGTCGACCCCGACGTCGTGCAGGGCGTCGCCCGGCAGATCGCCACGGTCATCCGCCGCGGCATCCAGGTGGCCATCGTGGTCGGCGGCGGAAACTTCTTCCGCGGCGCCGAGCTGCAGCGGCGCGGCATGGACCGCAACCGCGCCGACTACATGGGCATGCTCGGCACCGTGATGAACGCTCTCGCCCTGCAGGACTTCCTGGAGAAGGAGGGCATCGAGACGCGGGTGCAGACCGCGATCACGATGGCCCAGGTCGCCGAGCCCTACATCCCGCTGCGCGCGATCCGCCATCTGGAAAAGGGGCGCGCGGTGATCTTCGGCGCCGGCGCCGGCATGCCGTACTTCTCCACCGACACCGTCACCGCCCAGCGCGCGCTGGAGATCCACGCCGACATCGTGCTGATGAGCAAGAACGGCGTCGACGGCGTCTACTCCGCCGACCCGCGCGTCGACCCCAACGCGCAGAAGCTCGAAACCGCCACCTTCCAGGAGATCCTCCAGCGCGGACTGCGGGTGGCCGACCAGGCCGCCTTCAGCCTCTGCGAGGAGAACAAGCTGCCGATGCTCGTCTTCGGTGCGGAGGGCGACGACACCATCGTTCGCGCCGTCAGCGGCGAGAAAATCGGCACGCTGATCACGGCCTGAGCCCCAACCGTCCCCGCACCACCGAAGAAAGCAAGGAGGCGAGAAGAGCCGGTGATCGACGAGACCCTCTTCGAGGCCGAAGAAAAGATGGAGAGCGCGGTCGAGCACGCCAAGGAGGAGTTCGCCGCGATCCGCACCGGGCGGGCCACCCCGGCGATGTTCTCCAAGATCGTGGTCGACTACTACGGCGCGCCCACGCCGGTGACGCAGATGGCCTCGGTCGGCGTCCCGGAGCCCCGCATGGTGATCGTGAAGCCGTACGACGCCAGCCAGCTGGGCCCGATCGAGCGCGCGATCCGCGACTCCGACCTCGGTGTCAACCCCAACAACGAGGGCACCCAGCTGCGGATCCACCTGCCTCAGATGACCGAGGAGCGCCGCCGCGAGATGATCAAGGTCGCGCGCACCAAGGCGGAGGAGGGCCGGGTGGCCATCCGTAACGTCCGCCGCAAGGCCAAGGAGCAGATCGACAAGCTCGTCAAGGACGGCGAGACCGGCGAGGACGACGGCCGCCGTGCCGAGAAGGAGCTCGACGACGTGACCCACCGTTACGTCTCGGTCGTCGACGAGCTCGTCAAGCACAAGGAAGCCGAGTTGCTCGAGGTCTGATGTCCTACCTCGATCCGCCCGCCGGGCCGGATGCGCGCCCGCAGCACTTGGGGGACATCATCCCCGACCCGGAGCCTGAGCCCGAGCCCGCGAAGCGCGGGCCCGGGCGGCGCCGTGCCGGTAAGAACGGAAATGCCGGCAAGAGCCGCGCCGGCCGCAACCTCCCGGCCGCCATCGCGGTCGGTGTCGGCCTGGTCCTTCTCGTCCTCGCCTCCTTGCTGATCTGGCCGCCGGCCTTCCCCGGCCTGATCGCCGTGGCCGCCGGCGTGGGTGTCTGGGAGATGACCCAGGCGCTCAAGAAGTCCGGCGCCCACCCTCCGATCATCCCGCTGCTCGGCGGCGCCCTGCTGATGGTCGGCCTGGCCTGGCACGACGGCCCCGACTCGCTGCTGGTCGGCCTGGTGGTGACGATCGTCGCGTCGCTGCTGTGGCGGCTGGCCGACGGCCCGCAGGCGGTGCGGCGGGACTTCACCGCGACGCTGATGATCGCGGTCTACGTGCCGTTCCTGCTCAGCTTCGCCGTGCTGCTCCAGCTTCCGGACGCCGAGGGCGACGGCCGCTGGCGGATCCTCTGCACGCTCTTCGCGGTTGTGCTCTCCGACACCGGCGGGTACGCGGCCGGCGTCTTCCTCGGCCGGCACAAGATGGCCCCGTCGATCAGCCCCGGCAAGACCTGGGAGGGTTTCGCCGGCTCGATCTGCGCCGCCGCCATCGGCAGCGCCCTGTTGCTCTACTTCCTGCTCGACATCCCGTCCTACTGGGGCCTGCTCTTCGGCGCGGTGCTCTCGGTGGTGGCGGTGGTCGGCGACCTGGCCGAGTCGATGCTCAAGCGCGACCTGGGCCTCAAGGACATGAGCAACCTGCTGCCCGGCCACGGCGGCGTGATGGACCGGCTCGACTCGATCCTGTTCGCCGTGCCCACCGCGTACCTCCTCTTCGCTGTGATCGCCAACCAGCTATGAGGGACCAACTCGCGCGGCGTGGGAGACTGGATACGCCATGACGATTCTTCCGGTCATCCCGACCAGCCCCGATCAGCCCGACGCGGTCACCACCCGGCGCCGTCCGTCGATGCCCCCGCGCCACCTCGCCGACCTCGATCTCGCGGCCCGCAAGGCGGCCGTCACCACCCTCGGCGAGCCCGCGTTCCGCGCCAAGCAGCTCTCCACGCACTACTTCGGCCGCCTGGTCCGCGACGTCGACGCGATGACCGACCTGCCGGCCGCCTCGCGGGAGCGGATCACCGGTGACCTGCTGCCCACGCTGCTGACCCCGGTGCGGGAGCTCGCCTGCGACGACGGCGCCACCCGCAAGACGCTGTGGCGGCTGCACGACGGCGCGCTGGTCGAGAGCGTGCTGATGGGCTACCCGGATAGGGTGACCGCCTGTGTGTCCAGCCAGGCGGGCTGCGGCATGGCCTGCCCGTTCTGCGCGACCGGCCAGCAGGGCCTGACCCGCAACCTCTCGATCGCCGAGATCGTCGATCAGGTCGTCTATCTGGCCGGGGTCGCCGCGTCCGGCGCGGTCACCGGCTCACCGCCGCGGCTGTCCCGGGTCGTGTTCATGGGGATGGGCGAGCCGCTGGCCAACTACCCCCGGGTGATCGAGGCGGTGCGGCGGCTGACCGCTCCCGCCCCGGAGGGCCTCGGCCTTTCGCAACGGCACATAACCGTCTCGACCGTGGGTCTCGTGCCCGCAATGCGGCGGTTGATCGCGGAAGAGCTGTCCGTGACCCTTGCGCTGTCCCTGCATGCCCCCGATGATGATCTGCGCGATGAGCTAGTGCCCGTCAACCAGCGTTGGAAGGTGGCCGAGGTGCTCGATGCCGCGTTCGACTACGCGGCGCGGACAGGTCGTCGGGTCTCGATCGAGTATGCCCTGATCAGGGACGTGAACGATCAGCCTTGGCGTGCCGACCTTCTCGGCCGGCTCTTGCACGGCAAGCTGGCGCATGTGAATCTCATCCCGCTCAACCCCACACCGGGTAGCAAGTGGGATGCGAGTCCGAAACCGGTCGAGCGCGAGTTCGTGCGCCACCTGCGTGATGCGGGCGTGGCGACGACGGTCCGCGACACCCGGGGCCGGGAGATCGACGGAGCATGCGGCCAGCTGGCCGCGGGCGAGCTCACGGAGGCGAGCGCAGGGGGCGCCGCCGACGCGGAGGTGGCACAGTGACTGGGCGTAGGTCCCAGCGAGCGGAGTGGGAGACGTTGTGACGAGTCAGGGGCAGCGTTTCCGGCGGCGTGCGCTGCGGCGCGGCTACAAGGTCGACGAGGTCGACGGCTTCCTCGACCGCGTCGAGGCCACCCTGGCCGGTGAGCAGGTGGGCCCGCCGGTCGGCGCTCAGGAGGTGCACGACGTCGTCTTCCGCGTGCGCTTCGGCGGGTACGACGAGTGGCAGGTCGACCTGCACCTCGACCGGGTGGAGCGCCAGCTCGCCGAGCTGGAGGACCGCGGCGGCCGGCCGGTCGACCCGATGCGCGACTCGATGCGCGGCGGCCTGAGCACCGGCGACATCCGCGGCAACTCCGGCGGTGGCAACACGGGCGACATCCGCGGCGGCATGGCCGGTCGCGGCGCCGGCATGACCGGCGGCGGCGCGGTGGCCGGCATGGGCGCCGGTGGCATGGGCGGCATGACCGGTGGTGGCATGACCGGTGGCGGCATGGGCAACGGCGGCATGGCCGGCCGGATGGCCCCGCCGACTGAGCGCCTGCCCGCCCCGATCCGCGAGGACCGGATGCAGCCGCAGCAGATGCCCCAGCGGCAGCAGATGCCCCCCAACGACCCGTACGGGCGCTACGAGGACCCTCCGTCGCCGTACGGTGGCCAGCAGCCGCAGCTTCCGCAGCGGCCGGGACCGCCGCCGGGTTACGACCCGAGCGGTTACGACACCGGCGGTTACGACACGGGCGGCTTCGACGGCTTCGAGGCGGGTCGGCACGGCAAGACCGACATGACCGCCGAGATCCGCATGCCGCAGCGCGACGCCGACCCGCGGGGCGGTTACGGCGAGCCCGACCCGCGTGGCGGCTACGGCGGGGCCCCGATGAGCGGCCCGCCGATGGGTGGCGGCGGCTACGGCGGCCCGCAGCTTCCTCCGCCGATGGGCGAGCCGGGCGGCGAGCTCTACCGCGTCGACCAGCTGCGCCGCACGTTCCAGGTGCGCCGTTTCGGCAGCGGCTATGACCCGATGCAGGTCGACCGCCTGTTCGAGGGCATCCTGCAGGCGATGACCGGCCGCGGCCCGATGCCGGTGCCGGAGAACGAGCTGGACATGCTGCAGTTCGGCCTGGTCTCGGGCGGCTACTTCGAGGCCGAGGTGGATGCCGCGTTGCGGGAAGTCAAGGACATTCTGCTAAGAAGGCGATGAAACGGAAAAAGGCCCGCGAAAGCGGGCCTTTTCCGTAAGACAGATCATTGATCGTTCGGCTTGAGCCCGTTCCGCCGCAGCACGGTATCGGCGATCACGATGCCGATCAGGCCGACCGCGATGACCACCAGCCAGATGTTTTCCGTGTTGCCCTCGTGGTTGCCCCAGAAGAACATGAGCATGACGACCGCCGTGCCGAGCGCGCCGAGCCGCGCCGCCTTACGGTTGCCCGGCTTGAGCTGGTCGGGCGCGTAGACCGGGTCCTGTTCCGCAGACACGGCGATAGTCCTTCCTCGCAAGCGATCTCAGTACCGTCAAGTCTCGCACGCCGCCTCCGCACGCAAGGCACCAACCCGGACCGGGTACCTTCGGACCCGCAGGAGTAACCGGAGGAGGAGCAACAGTGCGGATCACGGGCACCGGCCACGCGAGCATGCGGATCGACACGTCCGCCGGCAGCATTCTGTGCGACCCGTGGGTCAACCCGGCATATTTCGCCTCGTGGTTCCCCTTCCCCGACAACTCCCAGCTGGACTGGGAGACGCTCGGTGACGTCGACTACCTCTACGTCTCCCACCTGCATCGCGACCATTTCGACGCGGCCCACCTCACGCGCTTCATCAGCAAGAAGGCCACGGTCCTGCTGCCGGAGTACCCGACCAGCCAGCTCGAGGACGAGCTGCGCGACCTCGGCTTCACCAGGTTCCTCAAGACGGTGTCCAACGAGGTGCACGAGCTCGACGGCGGGCTCAAGGTGATGATCCAGGCGCTGATCAGCCCGACCGACGGCCCGATCGGCGACTCCTCGCTGTGGGTGGAGCACGATGGCGTACGCGTGCTCAACCAGAACGATGCCCGCCCCACCGACCTGACCACGTTCGCCGAGCTCGGCCATGTGCACGCGCACATGCTGCAATTCTCCGGCGCGATCTGGTACCCGATGGTCTACGAGCTGCCCGACGGGGCGAAAACGGCGTTCGGCAAGCAGAAGCGCGACCGCCAGTTCGACCGCACGTGGCGCTACATCGACGACCTCAAGGCCGACCACGTCTTCCCGATCGCCGGCCCGCCATGCTTCCTCGACGACGAGCTCTGGCAGTTCAACGACATCTTCGGCGACGAGGGGAACATCTTCCCCGACCAGTCGGTCTTCATGTCCGAGTACGCCAAGGTCGGCGGCACCAACGGCATCGTCCTGCTGCCCGGCTCAGTGACCGAGTTGTCGGAGAAGGGCGCGACCACCACGCACCCGACCGACGTCGACGAGTTCTTCGCCAACAAGAAGGCGCACCTCGAAGAGATGCGCACCAGGAAGGCCCCGATCATCGCGGCCGAGAAAGCGTCCTGGCGCCACCCCGAGATCGACGTCCTCGGCGAGCTCAAGAAGCGCATCGAGCCCCTGCTCGAAGAGTCGATCTACATGGCTCAGGGCGTCGGCGGCCCGGTCCGCTTCGACTTCACCGACACCGACGGCCCGACCGGCAACATCATCGAGTCCATCGTCGTCGACTTCCCCGGCAAGCAGGTCCGCCCCTACGCCGACGAGAAGGTCCGCTACCGCTTCAAGACCGGCCGCGCCCTCGTCGAGCACCTGATCCACATCGACGAGGGTGACTGGGTCAACAGCCTGTTCCTGTCCTGCCGCTTCTCCGCGGCCCGCATCGGCCAGTACAACGAGTTCGTCTACGCGTTCTTCAAGTGCCTCTCCGAGGAGCGCCTGCAGTACGCCGAGGGCTGGTACGACGAGCACGAGAAGGCGGTCGAGGCCGAGGACACGCAGCTCGGTGACTGGACTCTGCAGCGCCGCTGCCCGCACCTCAAGGCCGACCTCAGCCGCTTCGGCATCGTCGACGGCAACACCCTGACCTGCCAGCTCCACGGCTGGAAGTTCGACCTGCCCAGCGGGCGTTGCCTGACGAGCGTCGGCCACAAGATCCGCGCAGAAAAGACAAATCCCTAAAAAGCCGATGTCGTGCCTGGGTGGGTGGTGCAGACCGTCGCTCCCGCCGAGGCCGGGCCGGGGCCCAGCAAAGCTGGCCCTGGCCCTTCATTCTGCGTGAGTGGTCAAAGACCCAGATCGGCCAGGACGCGCTTGGCGACGTTGTGCCCGGCGGCGCCGATCACGCTGCCGGCCGGGTGGGTCCCGGCTGAGCCGGCATAGAGGCCGTCCACGCCCGTGAAATACGGCATGCGCTCGTTGAACGCCACCGTGTTGTCGACGTGGTGGATGTGGCCGCCGGTGATCCCGAAGTGCTGCTCGATCCCGGGCGGGGTCAGCGGCATCACGTCGGCGACCAGGTCGGACGTGCCCGGCGCGTAGCGGTCGCAGATCGCCAGCAGCTTGTCGACGTAGCCGGGGAGCTCGGCCTCCCAGGTCGTGCCCTCCAGCGAGTAGGGCACGGACTGGACGAAGAGCGCCGACGAGTGGTGGCCCTCCGCATCCTGCAGCGACGGGTCGACCGTGGTGTGCACGTACCACTCGATGGTCGGCTCCTCGGGGAGGCGGCCCGCCTGGACCTCGGCCCACATCGCCCGCAGGGCCGCCATCGGCGACTCCCGGTCGTCCGGGCCGGCCAGCCCGGCCGAGCCCGGCAGCAGGTGGATCGTCGACCCGAACGGCGACGCCGCGCCCGCCGGCAGGCAGGAGAACTGCGGCAGGCCGCGCAGCGCCAGGTTGAGCTTCATCGTGGTGCCCGGCCGCTTGACCGATTCCATGCGCGTGGTCAGCTCGGACGGCAGCGCGCCCGCCGGCACCAGGCTCATCAGCTGGTAGGGGTCGCAGCTGCCGAGCACGACGCGCGCCGACAGCGACCGCCCGTCGGCCAGCACGACGCCGCTCGCCGCTCCGCCGTCCATCGTCACCGAGGCGACCCGGGCGTCGGTGAACAGCTGGGCCCCGGCGGCCCGGGCGGCCTCGGCGAACGTGCGCGAGACCGTGCCCATGCCGCCCTCGGCGATCATCCAGGTGCCGTCGGCGCCGGGCAGCCGGCACATGTTGTGCACCAGGAAGTTGTGCCCGGTGCCCGGGTCGTCCGGCCCCGCGTTCAGCCCGGAGAGGCCGTCGGTCACCGCGTACATGCTCATGAGCAGCTCGCTCTTGAAGCCGAACCGGGCCAGGTAGTCGGCGACCGAGCCGCGCACGAGATCGATGAAGGTGCTCTGCAGCTGCGGCCGGATGTGCCGGTCGGCGATGTCCTCGACGCTCATCGGCTCCTCGAGCCAGGCCGGCGCGAGGTCGGACCGCAGCGCCGCGATCTCGACCGCCAACTGCTCGTCGGCCGTCAGGTCGCGCGGGGAGAAGAAGCGCTCCATCTGCGCCCGGGTGGCGTCGCGGTCGCGCCCGAACAACAGGTACGGCGAGCCGGCCGGCCCCGGGGTGGGCAGGAAGTAGTGCGGGTCGCGGCGCAGCACCGGGATGTCGAGGTCGAGGGTGCGCAGCAGCTCGGGCGGCATGAGACCGAGAAGGTACGAACCGGTGGACTGCCCGAGGCCGGGCACCTTGGCGAACGGTCGCTCGGTGCGGGTGGCCCCGCCCAGCACGCTCGCGGACTCGAGCACGACGACGTCGAGCCCGGCCCGGGCCAGCAGAATCGCGGAAACGAGGCCGTTGTGACCAGCGCCGATGATCACAACGTCGGCGCGAGCGGGGATGGTGGTCATGACGAGCGAGCGTAGCGCGCCGAAATGGGTGTTCGCTTCGGCGTTTCGTATGCGAAAAGTAGCTCAGAGTTGCTCAAGGCCGGGGCCGGGCGGCCGAGAGGCTCCACGTCGCGGCGTAGCCGGCCAGAAGGATCATGTGCAGCAGGTATAGCCAGAGGCCGATGGCGACCATGCCGCCGATCTGATCGAACCCGCCGAACGGGGCGCCGAGGTCGAGCGGGAGCGAGCAGAACAGCACGAAGCCGTGCAGGAAGCCGGACAGGTTGGCGGCCGTGAACGAGCCGATCAGCACGGTCACCAGCCAGGACGGGCGGCCGGGCGCGACGTACCGGTAGACCCAGATCACCACCGGCGTGAGGAGCAGCCAGCACGCCAGAAAGGACAGGATCACCGCGAGGACCGCATACCAGCCACCCCGTACCCAATAGGAACTTGTGACCGGAAGCGCGAGAAACATCGCCAAGAGCAACGCCGGCGCCGCCGCCAGTGCCGGCAGCCAGAGCAACCGGCCCTTCCAGCCCACCGCGGTGTCGGGCGAGTCCGGCTCGCGCAGCGAGACGAACGCCCGGCGCAGGCCCTCGCCGTAGAGGGTGGCCGGCAGCAGGCTGGCCAGCGCCAGCCACGGCGTCAGATGCAGACCGGCCTCGATCAGCGCGGCGAGCGCCCGCGGCGCGCCGATGTCGGAGGGCAGCGCGTCGAGCGTGTGGCCGGTCAGGCGGCGCACCCGGGCGGCGCCCGCCACCCGGCCGGTCACCCAGATCGCGAGCAGCGCGATCGGCACGACGGCGATCCCGCCGTAGAAGGTGACCGCGGCCGCCCGCAGCGCCACGTCCCGTCCTCGCAGTAGTCGGAACACCGCCTCCCTATACCCAGAGCGCGTCCGGGAAGATGGGCGGCATGCGCGACCTAGTTCTGCTCGGCTCGACGGGCTCCATCGGCACCCAGGCCATCGACATCGTCCGGCGCAACCCCGGCCGGTTCCGGGTGGTGGCGCTCGGCGCGGGCGGCGGCAACGTCGAGCTGCTCGCCGAGCAGGCCCTCGAGCTGGGCGTCGACGTCGTCGGCGTGGCGCGCTCCACGGCCGTACAGGATCTGCAATTGGCCTTTTATGCCGAGGCGCAGAAGCGTGGCTATGCGACCGGTGACTTCAAGATCCCGCGGATCGTGGCCGGGCCGGAGGCGATGACCGAGCTGGCCCGCCTGCCCTGCGACGTGGTGCTCAACGGCGTCGTCGGCAGCCTGGGCCTCGCGCCCACCCTCGCGGCGCTCGAGGCGGGGCGGATCCTCGCCCTGGCCAACAAGGAGTCGCTGGTGGCCGGCGGCCCGCTGGTGCGCCGGGTGGCCAAGCCCGGCCAGATCGTGCCGGTCGACTCGGAGCACTCGGCGCTCGCCCAGTGCCTGCGCGGCGGCACGGCGGCCGAGGTGACGAAGCTCATCCTGACCGCGAGCGGCGGCGCCTTCCGCGACCGGCGGCGCGAGGAGCTGGCGGAGGTCACGCCGGACGAGGCACTCAAGCACCCGACCTGGGACATGGGACCGGTCGTCACGATCAACTCGGCCACCATGGTCAACAAGGCGCTCGAGGTGATCGAGGCGCACGAGCTGTTCGGGGTCGGCTACGACGACATCGAGGTGATGGTGCACCCGCAGTCGGTGATCCACTCGATGGTCGAGTTCGCCGACGGCTCGACGTTGGCGCAGGCCAGCCCGCCCGACATGCGGCTGCCGATCGCGCTCGCGCTGGCCTGGCCGGAGCGGGTCCCGCAGGCGGCGCGGCCGGTGAACTGGCGCGAGGCGCACAACTGGGAGCTGCGCCCGCTCGACGATCAGGCGTTCCCCGCGGTCCGGCTGGCCAAGGCCGCGGGCCGGGCCGGGCACCGCCGCCCGGCGATCTACAACGCCGCGAACGAGGAGTGTGTGGCCGCGTTCGTCGCCGGTCGGCTACCTTTTTTGGGCATCGTCGACACCCTGGAACGCGTCCTGGACGCGGCTCCGGAGTTTGCCGAGCCGGGTACCGTCGAGGACGTGCTTGCCGCCGAGGCATGGGCCCGTGCCCAGGCACAGCGGATGATCGCAACTGTGGCTGAAGGAGCCTGATGCTGTACTGGCTGGGAGTGGCCGGTTTCGCGCTGACCATCCTGATCTCGGTTAGCCTGCACGAGGCCGGCCACATGATCACCGCCAAGCGCTTCGGCATGAAGGTGACGAGGTACTTCGTCGGCTTCGGTCCGACGATCTTCTCGTTCCGGCGAGGCGAGACGGAGTACGGCCTCAAGGCCATCCCGCTCGGCGGCTTCTGCAAGATCGTGGGCATGACGCCGCAGGACGACGACGTCGAGCCGGAAGACCAGCCGCGCGCCATGTGGCGGTTCCCGGTGTGGAAGCGGACGATCGTCATGTCCGCGGGCTCGATCACCCACTTCCTGCTGGCCCTCGCGGCGGCCTGGGTGGTCGCGTTCACGCTCGGCCTGCCCAACACGCACTACCCGACGACCAACGCCGACGAAGCGAAGCAGAAGGCGTACGTCACGGTCTCCGACTGCACGTGGGTCACGATCCCGACCACCCAGCAGGACTGCGTCCCGGGTCAGAACGGCGGGGTCGCCGGACCGGCGTACGCGGCCGGCATCCGCGACGGCGACCTGATCACCAAGGTCGGCGCCACCCCGATCACCACCTACGGCGACCTGACGACCGCGATCCGCTCGCTGCCGGCCGGCAAGACCGACTTCGAGTTCGTCCGCGACGGCGTCACCAAGACCGTCCAGGTCGACCTGGTCACCGCCAACCGCGCGTCGCTGACCGACGAGGACGCCACGGCGACCAGCCAGGTCTCGGTGGCCGCGCTCGGCTGGGACAACGTCGGCGTCCCCGGCACGATCAAGTACAACGCGGCCTCGGCCGTCCCGGCCACGTTCAACTACGGCTGGTTCATCGTCGAGAACACGTTCAAGTCGCTCGGCAAGATCCCGGCGAAGGTGCCGGCCCTCTGGCACTCGCTGACCGGCAGCGAGCGCGACCCCGACACCCCGATCAGCGTGGTCGGCGCGAGCCGGCTCGGCGGCGAGGCGATCGAGCACGGCGTGCCCGAGCTCTTCCTCAACATCTTCATCACGCTGAACATCTTCATCGGCATCTTCAACCTGCTGCCGCTGCTCCCGCTCGACGGCGGGCATATCGCGATCGCCTGGTTCGAGCGGTTGCGCTCCCTGCTGTACGCCCGGCTGCGCAAGCCCGACCCGGGCCGCGTCGACTACTACAAGCTCATGCCGATCACGTACGCGGTCATTCTCATCGGTGGCGCGTTCACCCTGCTGACCGTTACCGCCGATATCGTCAACCCGATCCAGATCTTCAATAGGTGATGCCACAGTGACCGCTGTCAGTCTCGGTATGCCGGCCGTGCCCCCGCCGCCGCTGGCGCCCCGGCGCAAGAGCCGCCAGATCATGGTGGGCAACGTGCCGGTCGGCGGTGGCGCCCCGGTGAGCGTCCAGTCGATGACCACGACGCTCACCGCCGACGTCAATTCCACGCTGCAGCAGATCGCCGAGCTCACCGCCTCGGGCTGCCAGATCGTCCGGGTGGCCGTGCCGTCGCAGGACGACGTCGAGGCGCTGCCCGCGATCGCCAAGAAGTCGCAGATCCCGGTGATCGCCGACATCCACTTCCAGCCGAAGTACGTGTTCGCGGCGATCGACGCCGGCTGCGCGGCGGTCCGGGTCAACCCGGGCAACATTCGCCAGTTCGACGACAAGGTCAAGGAGATCGCGAAGGCGGCCTCCGACGCCGGCATCCCGATCCGGATCGGCGTCAACGCCGGCAGCCTCGACAAGCGCCTGCTGGAAAAGCACGGCAAGGCCACGGCCGAGGCCCTGGTCGAGTCGGCGCTCTGGGAGTGCTCGCTGTTCGAGGAGCACGGCTTCCGCGACATCAAGATCTCGGTGAAGCACAACGACCCGGTCGTCATGATCCGGGCCTACCGCCAGCTGGCCGAGCAGTGCGACTACCCGCTGCACCTCGGCGTCACCGAGGCCGGCCCGGCCTTCCAGGGCACGATCAAGAGCTCGGTGGCGTTCGGCGCGCTGCTCGCCGAGGGCATCGGCGACACGATCCGGGTGTCGCTCTCCGCCCCGCCGGTCGAGGAGATCAAGGTCGGCAACGCGATCCTCGAGTCGCTGGGCCTGCGCGAGCGTGGCCTCGAGATCGTGTCCTGCCCGTCCTGCGGCCGCGCCCAGGTCGACGTGTACACGCTCGCCGGGCAAGTCACCGCGGCCCTGGAGGGCTTCCCGGTGCCGCTGCGGGTGGCGGTCATGGGTTGCGTGGTGAACGGCCCCGGTGAGGCCCGTGAGGCCGATCTGGGCGTCGCCTCCGGCAACGGCAAGGGCCAGATCTTCGTCAAGGGCCAGGTGATCAAGACGGTGCCCGAGTCGGTGATCGTCGAGACCCTGGTCGAGGAGGCGCTGCGCCTCGCCGACGAGATGGGCGCCGACCTGCCCGACGAGCTGCGCGAGCTGATGCCGGGGCCGCAGGTAACGGTGCATTGAAATATAGGTAAATGGGGGCCTCCGGGCCCCCGTTTTCGTCAGGGGGCATTGCGCGGCTCTGAGAGGCTGGAGCGCATCCAGCCGCACTGCCGAAAGCGAATCGCCCAACCATGTCCAATGACGACCTTGAAGTCACCGTCCTCCTGCCGTGCCTCAACGAGGCCGAGACGCTCGAGGTGTGTGTCCGCAAGGCCCTGACCTCGCTCGCCGAGCTCGGCGTCGAGGGCGAGGTGCTGGTCAGCGACAACGGCTCCACCGACGGCTCGCAGGAGATCGCCCGGGCCGCCGGCGCCCGCGTCGTCCACGCCCCCATCCGCGGCTACGGCGGCGCCCTGCTCAACGGCATCGAGCAGGCCCGCGGCAAGTACGTCATCATGGCCGACGCCGACGACTCGTACGACCTGTCCGACCTGGGCCCGTTCATCGAGGGCCTGCGGGCCGGCCACGACATCGTCATGGGCAACCGCTTCCGCGGCGGCATCGCCCCCGGCGCCATGCCGTTCCTGCACCGCTACCTGGGCAACCCCGTGCTGTCCTGGGTCGGCCGGGCGTTGATCGGCCTCAAGGGCATCAAGGACTTCCACTGTGGCATCCGGGGCTTCCGGCGCGACCGCATCCGCGAGCTCGACCTGTGCATGCCCGGCATGGAGTTCGCCTCCGAGCTGGTCGTCCGCGCGTCGCTGAGCGGCTACGACATGACCGAGGTCCCGACCACGCTGCAGCCCGACGGCCGCAGCCGCCCACCGCACCTGCGCACTTGGCGCGACGGCTGGCGCCACCTGCGCTTCCTGCTGGTCTTCGCCCCACGGCGCACACTCATCTGGCCCGGCCTGATCGTCTTCCTGATCGGCGTGATCGGCACCGCCGTTCTCTCCTTCGGACCCCGCTCGATCGGCGACGTCCAGTTCGACATCAACGCCCTGGCGTACACCTGCGTGGCGATCCTGGTCGGCGCCCAGTTGGTCCTGTTCGGAGGGTTCGCCGAGCTGTACGGCCGCTTCGAGGGCCTGGTGCGCGACCGTGCGCTGAGCCGCTGGGTCCGCTGGCTGAGCTTCGAGCGCGGCGTCGCGATCGGCCTGCTCCTGATCCTCGTCGGCCTGGCCGGCACGATCCTGGCCGTCACCCATTGGGGCGAGACCGGCTTCGGCCACCTGGATCCCCGCGGCACGATCCGCCTGGTGCTGCCGTCGGCCACCGCGATCGCCCTCGGCGTGATCAACGTCTTCGCCGGCCTGTTCGCCAGCCTCCTGACCCTGCGTGGCGTCCGCACCGCCACCACCCTCACCGAGCGCATCCCCCGCCAGCGCGCCGGCGACCGCACCCTCACCAACGCCTGACACACGTGGACGCCGTCGCGCTGTCGCGCCTGTGGGACGAGCGGTGGCCGGGCTCCTCGAAACTGCCGTACGAACTTCGCAACGTCCGCGACCGATGGGTGCGCTTCCACACCCTTCCGGAGTCCAGGCGCTATCCCGGATCCCCGGCCGAGTACGACACCATTCTGGCCCGGAACAACGCCATCCTTGCCGAGCTGGTGACGGCGCCCGAGATCCTGGTCATCACGGCGGGCTATTCCGATACGCCGGAGCCGCGGGAGCCGTGTCGCTCGCCGGAAACCGTGGCCGTCCACCCGGGAGCGACGTACTGGACGAGCGTCCCGATGGAGGACGCTCCCGGCGCCGAAAGCTGGATGCACCTGTATGCGAGCCGGACGCCCTGGTCGGTGGGGTGTGTGGATTCGTTGCTGCGGCAGGTCGCCGATGATGTGATCGCCAATGTGGTGGTGGCGGACGCCGGCCTGCGATGGCTGTGCCACCCCTACGACGGAGGCATCGACGTCATCCTGCCGTCCGAGGGCGAGCGTGACGCCCTGCGGCGTCGGCATCTTGAGTGGCTGTCCGCGCACCCGGGCGGCTTGTGACCGCGGCCGGGTCAGTCGGTCACCTCGATCGCTACGTCGGCCGGGCGCCGGGGCTCGACCAGCAGCTCCGGGGACGGCCAGGTGGCCGGGGGAGGGCCGCCGACCCACATGTACTCCAGACGGTCGAGCACGCCGTCGCGGGCGAACAGCAGGACCGCGTCGCCGTCGGTTCCCGCGACCTTGGCGTCGGCGATGAGCTCGAGGCCGTCGTCGGGGCCGCTTCGGAAGTCGACTGTGGGACAACCGCATGAGCAGCCGCTCACCACGCGCAGATCCGCGATCTGCGTCCAGAACAGGATCCCGTCCAAGTTGTCCAGGAGGACGGACACGATCGCAATCTCGTCTTGGCTGAGTCGCCGGCCCGTTTCCGCGTTCATGACATTCAGGTTGACAGATCGAATCGAGCCCCTCTGAGCTGGACTTTCTCCGGCGGCCAGGCCAGGCTGGCAGTCATGCGATCACGAATGCCCGGCATGTGGTGGGGCACGGCCATCGAAGCGCCCGACCCCGCGGCGCTGGCCCGCTTCTACGCGGAGCTGCTGGAGTGGCCGATCGTCCACGAGGAGCCGGGCACGTCCGTCATGGGCGTTCCGGGCGGTTCGTTCATGGTCTTCCAGCAGGCCACCGACTATGCGCCGCCGACCTGGCCGCCCGCTGCCGGCGACCAGCGCCCGATGATGCACCTGGACTTCCAGGTGGGCGATCTGGACGACGCGGTGGCCGAGGCCGTGAAGCTGGGCGCGAAGCTCTCACCGACCCAGCACCGGGAGAACGTCCGGGTTCTCTTCGACCCGGCCGGCCACCCGTTCTGCCTGTGCCTGGACGACTAGAAGAGGATCGTGGCGAACGAGCCCGCCGACACGAAGCCGCACCGAGCGTAAACACGCCGTGCTGGCAGGTTGTAATCGTTGACGTACAGGCTCACGGTGGGTGACACCCGCCGGAGCGCGTCGCGGACTACCGCGGCCATCGCCGGCGCCGCCAGCCCCCGGCCGCGGAACTCGGGGTCGACCCACACCCCCTGCACCTGCGTGGTGCGCCGGGTGACGATCGCGAGCTCGGCCTTGAAGATGACCCGGTCGCCGACGAATCGGGCGTACGCCCGCTTGCCTTTGACCAGCTCGGCGATGCGCCGCTTGTAGCCCCGGCCGCCGTCGTCGAGCAGCGGCGAGACGCCGACCTCTTCGGTGTACATCGACACGGCCGCGGGGAACAGCTGGTCGACCTCGCCGGGGCGCACCAGCCGCACATCGGGGTCGGGGGCGATCACGGGATCACGGTCGGCGACCAGCAACGGCTGGTTGGGCCGCACGTCGCGGGCACGCCCCCAATACCCTCCGAGACGGTCCCACAGGTCGAGGACCTGGTCGGAGCGGCCGATGATCGACGAGCAGATGCGGGCGTCGGCGCCGAGCAGGTCGGCGAACGCCGCGGTGGCGGGCGGAGTCGAGCAGACCGGCACCAGGTGGGCGCCGGACCAGATGATCGACTCGACGCGCCGGCCTGGACCGTAGCCGAAGACGCGCCCGTCGGAGCGCCACCAGTTCAGCCCGTGGGCGGCGACCCGCTCGGCGATCTGGGCGCCCGCGTAGGGATCGCGGTCGAGGATCTTCTCGACCGCGGCGCGCTCGGACTCACCGAGCTGGCGAATGGGCACCGTCAGCACAGGTATCACATTGCCAGATCCGGCCGCCCCGACACGCGCCGCAACCCGCAGTCTTCAAGAAACCCTTGCATCCGATGCGTTGCCGATATATCGTCAAACTATCGACGACAGAACGGAGATAGTCATGAGGCACACAGAAGGTTTCCACGGCCGGCGCATGCGCGGCGGCGGGTTCGGTCCCGGTTTCCCGTTCGGCCCCGGCGGTTTCGGCCCCGGTGGCGGCTTCGGCCCTGGTGGTCCATTCGGCCCCGGCGGCCCCGGATCGAGGGGGCGCCGCGGAGGCCGCGGCGGCCGGCTCAACGTCCGTCCCGCGGTGCTCGCGCTCCTGCTCGAGCGCCCCATGCACGGCTACGAGATCATCCAGGAGCTCGACTCCCGCACCAACGGCATCTGGCGCCCGAGCCCCGGCTCGGTCTACCCGACCCTCCAGCTCCTCGAGGACGAGGGCCTCATCGAGGCGGAGGCTGAGGGCGGCCGCAAGAGCTATCACCTGACCGACGCGGGCCGGCCCGAGGCCGAGACCGCCGCGCAGAACCCGCCGTGGGCGAGCATCGGCGACGACACCATGTCGCAGGTGCAGGACTTCCGCGATGCGGCGGTCGGCATCATGAGCGCCCTCAAGCAGGTCGGCTTCAGCGGCACGCCGGAGCAGCGCCAGAAGGCGCTCGAGGTGCTCAACGAGACAAAGCGCAAGCTCTACGCGATCCTCGCCGACAGCGAGTGACAAGCAGCGAGGGCTGAGCGAGAAGGCGCACTCTTCGGGGTGCGCCTTCTCGCTTCTATCCGTACGAGGCCCAGACCGCACCCAACCGCAGTCGGCGAGCCCCCGCCGTAGCGGCCCAGCCAGGCGCAACACAAGGCCGTACCCGCCCGCCGCCCCAGCGGCAAATCAATCAAGCGTTATCCACAGTCGCGAGTTATCCACAAGCCCCACCAGTATCCCCAGCGATCAAGCGTCACACCCAGGAGAATGGCCAGCGGGGGCTTCCCCCAGTGGAGGGCGGGCTGGCCGTTGGGCGGGCTGACCGGCGGGCGGGCGGACTGGGCTGGCGGGCTGGCCGGGCGGGCTGGCGGGCTCGACGTCACGGCTCGGGATGTGCGTGGGCGCCCCACGGTCGTGCCGGCGGCGTTGATCGGCTGGCTTCGGCGGGAGGTGTGGCTGGCTCGTGCTTGGCCGGGGCGGTGTGGCCGGGCGCGGTAGTCGGTGGGCAGGCTGGGCTGCCACCGCCCGGTGTGTGCATGGCCGCGGTCGGCGTGGCGCGTTGCGGTTGCCGGTGGCTGAGCCGTCCGGCGCTGCCTGCTGGACCCGCTGCTCCAGCACCGGCGAGATCTTGATGAGTCGACGCTAGGTGCGAACAGCAGGTCCCCATCCTTGAACGTCGTCCGAGGGTCGAGGGGGATATCAACGGATATTTCCGGTTAGCGTTCGGCAGGATTCTCGCAGTGTGGACAGACGGCGCAAGGGGTGGGACGCGCGGCCGGGATGTGGACTGGCGCTCACTGTCCGGGACTGGCCGCCGCATCGTGGGATCGTCCCTCCAGCACAACGAGCTGTCCGCCCGCCGGCCACGCAGGCTTTGGCCATGGCATGCCCGGCCCGACCACCGGGCACCGCAACGGGTTGAGGTCACCGGCAAGGGCCCGCGCGCGTGCCGTGTCAAGCGGCGACTGTCGCGCTGGCGTTGTGCGTGGCCGCGTTGAATGCCGTGTCGGCCGGAGGTTCGGACGTGGCGAACGGGCTCGACCGCGATGCCGTTCCTGGTGGGTCCATGATCGGCCTGGCCAGCGTGGGGTGCTGGGTGGTCAGCGGCCCAGGGCGGTCAGCGTCTCGAGCAAAGCTGTCGGGCCGCCCGACTCCAAGGCGGGAGTCGGGAGCAGGGCCATCACGGGCACGGTGATGCCGGCCTTCGCGTACGCCTCGACCTTGGTGCGGCACTCGGCGGGGGCGCCGTGGACGATCAGGTCGTCGACGAGGTCGTCGGGGATCGCGGACAGGGCCGCCTTGCGGTTGCCGGACGCCCAGGCCTCCCACATCGGGGTCAGGGTCTCCTCGCGGCCCAGCCAGCGGTGGAAAGCGGCGTACGCGGGGACCGTCAGGTAGGCGGCGATCAGGCGGCGGCCCACGTTTCTGGCGAAGGCCGCGTCGTCGGTGGGGCAGACGAAGATGCGGGCGGCGACCTCGAAGTCAGGGCTCGCAGCCTTTGCCTCGGCCAGGGCGGTGGTCACATCGGCGGCGGAGAGCCAGTTGAGGATGACGCCGTCGGCCTCGGCGGCGGCCAGGCGCAGCATGCCGGGGCGTAGCGCGGCCAGCAGGATCTGCGGGGGCGTCGCGGGCGGCCGCTCGAGGCGGAAGCGGCGCAGGGCGAAGGTGCCGAAGTCGTGGTCGACCATCTCGCCGGCCAGCGCGGCCTTGAGGAAGCGGAGCATGTCGCGGCTGCGGGCGTACGGCTCGGAGAAGTCGACGGCGTTCCAGTCGCCGACCACCACCGGCGAGGACGAGCCGATGCCGAGCTGGAAGCGGCCGGGCGCGGCCTCGGCCAGCGCGGCGGCGCTCATCGCGAGCAGGCCGGGGCCGCGGGTGAAGACCGGTGTGATCGCGGTGCCCAGGCGCATCGACAGGGTCCAGGCGGCGGCCATGGCCAGCGGCGTGAACGCGTCGGTGCCGGCCACCTCGGAGGACCACAGGTCGGTGAAGCCGGCGCCGGCGAGCGCCTCGTAGACGGCCTTGTGCCCGGCCAGCGGAACCCCGCCCAGGGGAACGGTCATGCCCCATCGCATCGACATGCGCTTGATCCTGCCTGGCGCGAAGAGTGAGGTCCACCACGTGTGGCATATCCCTACTCGCGGGTATCTTTTTAGACTGACTGGTCAGTTTAAAAAGGGAGTCGAAGATGCCGGTGCTCGTTGCGAGGGGTGCGGGGGTTCGTCAGCGCCGCCGCTGGCTCTTCCGGGACCTCGACGTCTCGGTCGAGCCGGGCGAGGTGGTCGCGGTCGTCGGCCCGCCCGGCAGTGGCCGCACCACGCTGCTGCTGGCGCTGGCCGGACGCTTCCGCCTGTCGGCCGGGAAGCTGTCGGCCGGGAAGCTGTCGGCCGGGAAGCTGTCGGCCGGGAAGCTGTCGGCCGGGAAGCTGTCGGCCGGGAAGCTGTCGGCCGGGAAGCCGTCGGCCGGGAAACGGTCGGCCGGGAAAATCGACGGCGGGGCCGCGCTCGGCCACGTGCCGGGGGTGACTGACCCGGAACCCGTGTTCACGGTCGCCGAGCATCTCCAGGAGCGCCGGGCGTTGCTGGGCCGCCGCAACCATGCCGTGCCCGAGGATCTGCTCGGCCTCGACCCGGGGACAAAGGCGCGCGATCTGACCCCGTACGAGAAGCAGCTCTTGGGCTTGATCTTGGCGAACATGGCGAAGCCGGCCGTGATCGCGCTGGACGGGCTGGACGACGGCCTCGACGCCGACGAGCAGGCCTGGCTGCTGAAGGTGCTGCACGAGATCGCCGCGGCGGGCACGGCGGTCGTCTTCACAGCCCGCGACATCGACCCCGACAACGTGACAACGGTGATCCGCCTGGGCGAGGAGACGAAATGACGCTGGCAGCGATGGAGCTCAAGCGGTTCATGCGCAGCCGGCTCACGGCCGCCGCGCTGGCCGTGCTCGCGGTCGTGCCGCTGCTCTACGGCGCGCTCTACCTCTACGCGTTCTGGGATCCCTACGGGCGGCTCAACCACATCCCGGCGGCGCTCGTGGTCGAGGACCGGACCGCCACGGCGACCGACGGCACCCAGGTGCACGCGGGTCAGGATCTGGCCGACGAGCTGGAGCGGCGGGAGATCTTCGACTGGCACGTCACCGACGAGCGGGGCGCCACCGAGGGGTTGGAAAGCGGCAAGTACCAGATCATGCTGCGGATCCCGGCGGACTTCTCCGCCGACCTGGTCACCGGGCCCGACCAGGACGCCACCGCCGAGACCGCGCAGCTGCGGGCGGTCAGCGACGACGCGACGAACTACCTGAGCGGCGTCTTCGCACGGACCGCCTTCGACGAGGTGCGCGCGGCGGCGGCCGCCAGCGCCTCGGCGGGCTACTACGACAAGATGCTGATCGGCTTCACCGACCTCAAGGACCAGACCCGGCAGGCCGCCGACGGCGCGAAGACCTTGGAAGGCAAGCTCGGCGAGGCCGATGACGGCGCCGGCCGGATCTCCGGCGGCATCGACCAGGCCCACGGCGCGGCCGGCCAGATCGCGACCGGTCTGGGGACGGTGGACAGCGGGATGGGCGACCTCGTCGACGGGCTGACCCGGCTCGACACCGGCGCCCAGCAGCTCGCCACCGGCACCGCGCAGGCGGCGAGCGGCGGCCGGCAGCTGGCCACCGCGGTCGACGCGGCCGCCGGCAAGGTCGAGCCGGTGCTGCGGGACAACGCGCAGAACATCGCCGACGCCGCCAAGCTGGTAGCGCGCGGCGCCGACACGCTGGCCGCCAACATCGGCGCCATCGACACCGCCGCCGACCAGGCGGTGCGCGACGCCAAGCAGCTTCAGAGCTATCTCGACACGCTGCCAGCCGAAACGCAGGGGCTGGCCGAGGCCAAGACGCTCGCCGCCCGTCTGGTGGCTGACGCCGAGAAGGTGCAGCACACCGTGCAGGCCGCCGACCTCGACAAGTTGCGCGCCGAGCTCAAGTCGGTCGCGGCCACGGCCCGGCAGGTCGCCGCGGCCGCCCCGCACCTCGCCGACGACGTCGCGGCGGCCCGCGCCCAGGTCGACAAGCTCGCCGACGGGCTCGACCGGCTCGCCGCCGGCGCCAAGCAGCTGCAGGCCGGCACGGCGGACGCCAAGACCGGCGCACAGACCCTGCAGAACGGGATCTATCGGCTCGCCACCGGGCAGCGCCAGCTCTACGGCGGTCTCGGCGAGCTGTCGACGGCGGGGCACAAGCTCGCCGACGGGCTCGGTCAGCTGCAGGGCGGCGCCGACAAGCTCGCGACCGGCCTGGCCGACGGCGCGCGGCAGATCCCGGGCTACGGCGACGACAGTTCGCAGCGGGCCGATGTTCTCGCCGACCCGGTGAGCCTCGATCGCGTGGTGAAGCATCCGGCCGGCACCTATGGCGTGGGCTTCGCGCCGTACTTCCTGGCCCTGGCGCTCTGGGTCGGCGCGATGATCACCTACATGGTGTTGCGCCCGCTCAACCGCCGGCACCTGATGTCCGGCGCACCGGCGCCGCGGGTGGCGCTGGCCGGGCTGCTCCCGGCGGTGGCGATCGGCTTCACCCAGGCCACGCTGCTGTTCGCGGTGGTGCGGTTCGGGCTCGGGCTGTCCCCGGTGCATCCGCTGCTCACCTGGGGGTTGTTGCTGCTCACCGCGGCGGCCTTCGCGGCGATCATGCAGCTGATCGGGGCCGCTCTCGGCGCGCCCGGGCGGATCGTCGCGCTCGCGCTGCTCATGCTCCAGCTGACCTCCTCCGGCGGCACCTACCCCGTGCAAACCACGCCGGGGTTCTTCCAGGCGATTCACCCGCTCCTGCCCATGACGTACGTCGTGGAAGCGGTGCGCCACGCGGTGGACGGCGGTGCGGGCGGACCCGTGCTGACCGGGGTGCTCCTGCTGCTGGCGTACGGGATGGGCTCGTTGATCTTGACGGTGCTCGTCGCCCGTCGATCGGAGCGCCTGACGCCCTCGAAGCTCCACCCGGAGCTGGCCATATGATGCGGTGTGATGGACTGTGACCGTGACGGACGCCGCGAGAGTGACGGACGGGCGCACCCGGCGGCGGGCCGACACCCGGCAGCGGCTGTACGAGGCGGCCGTCGAGCTCATCGCCGAGCAGGGCTTCTCGGCCACCACGGTGGACGACATCGCGCTGCGGGCCAAGGTCGCGAAGGGCACCGTCTACTACAACTTCAAGTCGAAGAACGATCTCTTCGAGGAGCTGCTCCGGCACGGGATCGGCCTGCTCACCGACGGTTTCCGCGCGGCCGTGGCGGGACTGCCGCCGCGCGAGGCGGTGGGCGCCCTCGTGCGTACCCAGCTCGAGTACATCCGGCGGTACCGCGCCTTCGCACAGCTGCTGCTCTCGGAGATGTGGCGCACCAACCGGGAGTGGCACCAGACCCTGATCCTGCTGCGTGAGCAGGCGATCGGCGTGATCGCGGAGACGCTGCAGGCCGGCGTCGACTCGGGCGACCTTCCGAAGGACCTCGACGTGCGGGTCGCGTCGGCGGCGCTCTTCGGCATCGGCCTGGTGGTGGCGGTGGACTGGATGGTCTTCCAGCCGGAGCGGCCGATCGAGGACGTGGAGGAGTCGCTCCTGGCGATCGTGCGCCGAGTGGGCTAGGCGGCCGTTGTGGTCGGGCGGTCGGCGTCGTCCTCGGGGGTGAGGACGCCGCCCAGCTCGATGATGCGGCGATGGGCCGCGGCCAGGCGGTCCTCGAGGGTGACGATGCGGCAGGCCGCGGTGAGCAGGATACCCTCGTCGAGGAGCTGGCGGACGCGCTGGGCGAGCTGGAGCTGGTGACGCGAGTAGCGGCGGTGGCCGCCGTCCGAACGCTGCGGCTCGATCAGGCCGGCGGCGCCCAGGCTGCGCAAAAAGGCCGGCGTCACGCCGATCATGTCGGCGGCCCGGCCCATCGTGTACGCCGGGTAGTCGGCGTCATCGAAGGAGGTGGCGGTGCTCATCTGTCCTTTCCCGGGGGTTCGTCTCAAGTGCGGACAGTCCAAGGCCCCGGCGGGTAACCGGGGCCCTGGCTTTTCAATTCTGATGCCGACCGTCGTCGGCGCATGCGGTTGTCCGTCTGCGTGCCGCTAGCGGACAACCTGAGTGATGGGCATCGGCTGCGATCACCTCTTGTCGGGTCGGGGACGTTGTGATTACGCGTTGCTGCGGTATCTCGTCCTCCTTAGCCAACTCAGGGTCTGTGCCAGTTGCGTGTCGGCTGTGCGTGGCCGACTCCAGAAATGCTATGCCCGGGACGCGGTTATTTCTAGTACCGCCGCTGTAGATTTTTCGGACAAATCGTCGGACGTAAACGTCTGGGGAGGATGAGGGCGGCGGTGCGGGGCGGGCGCCGGACACGGCCGTAGCCGCGTGTGAGAGAGGTGACCGCGCCCCGCACCGCCGCGGGACAGGGGCGAGTCGGCAGCCCCTGTTTCGCAAAGCCTGCCGAGGGCTTGCGGTGTCTGTTCTGTGTATGAGTGTGGGGTTCCTCGGCCATCGGCGGCAACGCAATTAACGCTGATCATTGACGTGCGTAACAACCGAGGGAGATCATCGCGGCACGCGGTGACTCCGGTCACACGGCAACCCCTCGGTCAAGGGAGTCGCACATGAGCGTCAACCCAGCACCCAGTACCGACGAAGAACGCCTCGCCCAGCTCGGCTACCAGCAGGAGCTGCACCGCCGACTCTCCGGCTTCTCGAACTTCGCGGTCTCTTTCTCGATCATCTCCATCCTCGCCGGCGCGATCACGTCGTACGGCATCGCGATGACGGCCGGCGGGCCCATGGCCATCACGCTCGGCTGGCTGTTCGTCGGCATCATGGTCACGTTCGTGGCCCTGGCCATGGCCGAGGTGTGCTCGGCGTATCCGACCGCCGGCGCCCTCTACTGGTGGGCCGCGGCGCTGGCCAAACGCAACAAGGCCGCGTGGGCCTGGTTCGTGGGGTGGTTCAACTTCCTCGGCGAGGTCGCGGTCACGGCGGCCATCGACTTCGGCGCGGCGATCACCACGGCGGCTTTCCTGAGCCTGACCTTCGACATGGAGGTCACCAAGACCAGCACGTTCCTGATCTTCTTGGTGATCATCGTGGTGCACGGCCTGCTCAACACGTTCGGCGTCAACCTCGTGCGCCTGCTCTCCGACGTGAGCGCCTGGTGGCACCTGGTCGGCGTGGGGGTGATCGTGGTGCTGCTGGCGGTGCTGCCCGACCAGCACAAGCCGATCTCCGAAGTGTTCACCGAAGTGCACAACGCCACCGGCTTCACGTTCGCCGGGGCCAGCGTCTACGCCGTCCTCATCGGACTGTTGATGGCGCAGTACACGTACACGGGATACGACGCCTCGGCGCACGTGGCCGAGGAGACGCACGACGCCGCCAACGCCGCGCCCCGGGGCATCGTGATGTCGGTGGTGGTCTCCGTGATCGCCGGCTTCGTGCTGCTCTTCGCGATCACCTGGTCGATCCAGGACTACGAGGCGGAGCGGACCACGGCGCTCGGCCTGCCGCCCGCGCAGATCTTCATCGACGCGGTCGGCCACAACACCGGCACGTTCCTGGTCTTCATCTGCATGGTGGCGCAGTGGTTCTGCGGCATGGCCTCGGTGACCGCGAACTCGCGGATGTCGTACGCCTTCTCCCGCGACGGCGCGCTGCCCGGCTCGCGGATCTGGAAGCAGGTCAACCCGCGTACCGGCACGCCGACCAACTCGATCTGGCTCTGCGTCACGCTGTCGACGATCATCGTGCTGCCCTCGCTGTGGAACACCACGGCGTACCTGGCGGCGACCTCGATCGCCGTCATCGGGCTCTACATCGCGTACGTGGCGCCGGTGTTCCTGCGGCGGATGAACCCGGACTTCCAGCCGGGCCCGTGGAACCTCGGCAAGTGGAGCGCGCCGGTCGGCTGGATCGCGATCGTCTGGGTCGTGATCATCTGCATCCTGTTCGTGCTGCCGACGGCCAGCCCGATCACGGCGACGACCTTCAACTACACGATCGTCGCCGTGGCGGTCGTGGTGGGCGCCGCGGCGATCTGGTGGTTCGCCAGCGCCAGGAAGTGGTTCACCGGACCGCGGCAGAACCTGATCGACAAGGCCGCGCACGGCGAGCAGACCATGCCCACCGAGTGAATGATCTGTAGTAGTGCGGGGGACGGGCGTTTTGCCCGTCCCCCGGAACCCGCGTGAGGACGGTGCCATGGATCTCGAGGAGCTGGACGTCTCCGTCGACAACGGCAGCATCGACACGGTGCTGCTGGCCCTGACCGACATGCAGGGGCGCCTGCAGGGCAAACGCCTGCACGGCCGCTACTTCATGGACGAGGTGGTCACCGGCGGCAGCGAGGGCTGCAACTACCTGCTCGCCGTCGACGTCGACATGAACACCGTGGACGGCTACGAGATGTCCTCCTGGTCGAGCGGCTACGGCGACTTCGTGATGAAGCCCGACTTCGCCACCCTGCGCCGGGTGCCGTGGCAGCCGGGCACCGCGATGGTGCTGGCCGACCTGTTCACGGTCGGGGGCGAGCCGGTCTACGCCTCGCCGCGGCAGATCCTCCAACGCCAGCTCGAGCGCCTCGCCGAGCACGGTCTCACCGCGTTCGCCGGCACCGAGCTCGAGTTCGTGCTCTACAAGGACAGCTATGAGCAGGCCTTCGACAAGAGCTACCGCGACCTGGTCCCGGCGAACCAGTACAACGTGGACTATTCAATGCTCGGCACCTCGCGGGTCGAGCCGCTGCTGCGCCGCATCCGCAACGAGATGTACGGCGCCGGCCTGCAACCCGAGAGTGCCAAGGGCGAGTGCAACTTCGGCCAGCACGAGATCGCGTTCCGCTACGCCGACGCCCTGGCCTGCGCCGACAACCACGTCATCTACAAGAACGGGGCCAAGGAGATCGCCGCCCAGGAGGGCATGGCGCTGACCTTCATGGCCAAGCCCAACGCCCGGGAGGGCAACTCCTGCCACATCCACTTCTCGCTGCGGGGCCGCGACGGCAAGTCGGCCATGCTCGGCGACGGTCCCGGGCACCTCAGCGTCACCGGGCAGCGGGTGCTGGCCGGGCTGCTCGCCACGATGCGCGACTTCTGCCTGCTGTTCGCGCCCAACATCAACTCGTACAAGCGCTTCCAGCCGGGCTCGTTCGCGCCGACCGCGCTGCGCTGGGGCGTCGACAACCGCACCTGCGCGCTGCGGATGGCCGGGCACGGCCAGGGCATGCGGGTGGAGAACCGGGTGCCGGGCGGCGACGTCAACCCCTACCTGGCGATCGCGGCGCTGGTGGCGGGCGCGATCTATGGCATCGAACACGAACTGGACCTGGAGTCGGAGTTCGTCGGTAATGCTTACGAGGACGCTTCGGCCGGGCGGGTGCCGGCGACGCTGCGGGAGGCCCACCAGCTGTGGCTGGCAAGCGACCTGGCGCGCGAGGCGTTCGGGGCCGATGTGGTGGGTCACTACGCCAACATGGCCCAGGTCGAGCTGACGGCCTTCGACGCGGCCGTCACCGACTGGGAGCTGCGTCGAGGGTTCGAGCGATTGTGAGCCCTCCAACCGCCCCACCCACCACCCAAGAACGGAATGAAGGCCTTTGATGACACAGGTGATCAACCCGTCCACCGGGTCGGTCCTCACCAGCGTGCCGTCGTTCGGCCTGGAGGAGACCGATGCCGCCATCGAGCGCGCGCAGTGGGCCTTTCCGGGCTGGCGGGCGGTCGCGCCGGGCGAGCGGGCAAGGCTGCTGCGGCGCTTCGCGGCCGTGGTCGAGGAGCACATCGACGAGCTTGCGGACCTCGAGGTACGCAACGCGGGCCACACCATCGGCAACGCGCGCTGGGAGGCCGGCAACGTCCGGGACGTGCTCAACTACTACGCGGGCGCGCCGGAACGGCTGATCGGCAAGCAGATCCCGGTGCCGGGCGGCCTCGACGTGACGTTCCACGAGCCGCTCGGCGTGGTCGGCATCATCGTGCCCTGGAACTTCCCGATGCCGATCGCGGGCTGGGGATTCGCCCCGGCGCTGGCGGCCGGCAACACGGTCGTGCTCAAGCCGGCCGAGCTCACCCCGCTCACCGCGATCCGGCTCGGCGAGCTCGCGCTCGAGGCCGGCCTCCCCGAGGACGTCTTCCAGATCGTTCCCGGCAAGGGCTCGGTGGTCGGCCGGCGGTTCGTCACCCACCCGGCGGTGCGCAAGGTCTGCTTCACCGGCTCCACCGACGTCGGTAAATCGATCATGGCGGGCTGCGCCGACCAGGTGAAGCGGGTGACGCTCGAGCTGGGCGGCAAGAGCTCCAACATCGTCTTCGCCGACGCCGACCTGGAGAAGGCGGCCGCCTCCGCCCCCTCTTCGGTTTTCGACAACGCCGGCCAGGACTGCTGCGCCCGCTCGCGGCTGCTCGTCCAGGAGTCCGTGTACGACAAGTTCCTCGCCCTGCTCGAGCCCGCGGTCAAGGCGTTCCGGGTAGCCGATCCCTCGGACGCTTCCGCCGAGATGGGCCCGCTGATCTCGGCGGCGCATCGCGACACGGTGGCGTCCTATGTGTCCGACGCCGATGTCGGATTTGTCGGAAACGCGCCGACGGGGGACGGCTGGTGGTTCCCGCCCACCGTGCTGCTCGCCCACAGCCGCGACGACCGGCATTGGCGCGAGGAGGTCTTCGGCCCGGTGCTGAGCGTCCTGCCGTTCAAAGACGAGGATGACGCGGTCCGGCTGGCCAATGACACCGAGTACGGCCTGTCCGGCTCGCTCTGGACCCGCGACCTGGGACGGGCGCTGCGCGTCTCGCGGGCGGTGGAGACCGGCGCGCTCAGCGTCAACAGCCACTCCTCGGTGCGGTACTGGACCCCGTTCGGCGGCATGAAGCAGTCCGGCCTCGGCCGTGAGCTCGGCCCGGACGCGCTGCACGGCTTCACCGACGTCAAGAACGTGTTCCTAGCCTCGGGAGAATAAGTGGATCGTTTGCAGGACCGGGTCGCCGTGATCACCGGCGCCGGCAGTGGGATCGGGCTCGCCACCGCCCGCCGGTTCGCGGCGGAAGGGGCGAGGATCGTCGCCGTCGACATCTCCGAGAAATCCGGCAAGTCGGTTGCCGACGAGGTCGGCGGGGAGTTCGTCGCGTGCGACGTGTCCGACGAGGAGCAGGTGAAGGCGCTCTTCGACGGGGTCGCTTCCCGCTACGGCCGGGTCGACATCGCCTTCAACAACGCCGGCATCTCCCCGCCCGACGACGACTCCATCCTGGTCACCGGCCTCGACGCCTGGGAGCGGGTCCTCAAGGTCAACACCACCTCGGTCTTCTTCTGCTGCAAGTACGCGATCCCGCACATGCAGCGGCAGGGCAAGGGCTCGATCATCAACACGGCCTCGTTCGTGGCGATCCTCGGCGCCGCGACCTCGCAGATCGCCTACACGGCAAGCAAGGGCGGGGTGCTGGCGATGACCCGGGAGCTGGGTGTGCAGTTCGCCCGCGAGGGCATCCGGATCAACGCGCTCTGCCCGGGACCGGTGGCGACGCCGCTGCTCATGGAACTGTTCGCCAAGGACCCGGAGCGCGCCGCCCGCCGGCTGGTGCACGTGCCGATGGGCCGGTTCGCCGAGCCCGAGGAGATCGCCGCGGCGGTCGCGTTCCTCGCCAGCGACGACGCGTCGTTCATGACCGCGTCCCAGTTCGTGGTCGACGGCGGCATCACCGGAGCCTATGTAACTCCATTGTGATGTTTGAGCACCCGCACCGGCGGGCACGATCTGTATACGCCCAGGTCACACCGGGGCGCAGGGGTCGAATCCCCGCCGGTTCAGGCCCTGCTCCCTGTGTCGGTGGGACAGACGGGCCCGGGCGCGGCGCCGCCTCGACGAGGCGACGCCGCGCACCCGTTCCGCCGTATGCCGGATACCGCTCGACGTCGTGGCGACCGAGATCGGCCTTCCGGGCGACACGAGGCGAAACATGATCTGGATACGGTGGAGCGATGCGTCCGATCATTGGCATCACGAGCTACGTGTTGCCCGCGAACTGGGGCGTCTGGCACGACCTGCCGACGGCGCTGATCCCGTACGACTACGTGGCGGCGGTGCGCGAGGCCGGCGGGCGGGCGGTGATCCTGCCGCCCGACGATCAGGACGCGGACGTGCTCGGCGTGCTCGACGGGCTGCTGCTGGCCGGCGGACCGGATCTTGCGCCGGACTGGTACGGCGCGGAGCCCGAGCCCCTCACCGAGGCGCACCCGGAACGGGACGAGGCCGAGTTTCTGCTGACCCGCCGCGCGCTCGACCTCGACCTGCCTATCCTCGGCGTGTGCCGGGGCATGCAGCTGCTCACCGTCGCCGCCGGCGGACGGCTGCACCAGCATCTGCCCGACGTGCTCGGCCACGAGACGCACCGCCCGGCGCCGGGCGTGTACGGGCAGCAGGACGCGCGGTTCGAGACGGGCAGCCGGATCGCCGCGCTGATGGGCGAGGACGTGGGCATCCACTGCTACCACCACCAGGGCATCGCCGACCCGGGCAAGCTCACGGTCACCGGCCGGGCCGCCGACGGGCTGCCCGAGGCGGTCGAGGACCCGGCGCGCCGGTTCGTGCTCGGCGTGCAGTGGCATCCCGAGGTGATCCGGGACCGCCGGCTTTTCGGGGCGCTGGTGGAGGCGGCCCGCTGAGCCTGAACGAGAAACATCGCTCTAAGGACCCGCGGCGACGATGCCGAAGGGTCCGCCAGAGCCGCGACACGAGGAGGAACCCACCACATGCGCAGGCCCCTGATCGGCATGACCGCGTACGCCCAGCAGGTGAAGTACGGCAGCAACGACGTCATGGCGGGCATGCTCCCGATGACGTACGTGCGGGCCGTGCACGCCACCGGTGGACGAGCCGTGCTGATCACCCCGGACGACCCCGACACGGACTTGATCGACTCGCTGGACGGGATCGTGTTCTCCGGGGGAGGCGACATCGACCCGGCGTACTGGGGGGCCGAGCGGCATCCGGAGACCGACGTCGACCCGGCGCGCGACGAGGCGGAGCTGCTGCTCATGCGCGCGGCGCTGGAGGCCGGCCTGCCGGTGCTGGGCGTCTGCCGGGGCATGCAGGTGATGGCGGTGGCCGCCGGGGGCACCCTGCACCAGCATCTTCCCGACCTGATCGGGCACGAGGGGCACCGTGCGGCGTCGGGCACCGACCCGCTGGCCGCGGACGCCTCCGCGTACGGCAAGCACGACGTCGTGGTGCGGGCCGGGTCGCGGGCGCACGACCTGCTGGGCAGCCGTCTCACGGTCAACTCGTTCCACCACCAGGCGGTCGACGACCCGGGCGCCTGCGAGGCAGTCGGCTGGTGCCCCGACGACCGGGTCATCGAGATCATCGAGCACCCGGAGCTCGCGTTTGCCCTGGGCGTCCAGTGGCACCCCGAGCGCACCCCCGACCTGCGCGTCTTCGCGGCGCTGGCCGAGGCGGCGGCCGATCGGGCGGGTGTCGTCCCGGCGGCGATAGCCGCGTAACCCACCACCGGCCCGGTCGATCGCGAACGGCCCCGGGTCGCTACGGCCCGGACCGCAGTGGCGGGTGCGGCCCGTGCTGTGGTTGGGGACCGTGCGGCCCCGTACGCGTGATGGGATTGTCGTGTAACCGGTGTTACGGTGCTCAACCATGGGCGCGGCAACCCCTCCGCATCTGGTCAAGGCTTTCGAGCGCGGCGGCGAGATGGGCCGCCGGATGCTGGAGTTCGACTGGAGCGAGAGCCCGCTGGGCCCGCCGGGGACCTGGCCCGAAGAGCTGGTCAATGCGGTATGCACCATGCTCGCCTCCCGTGCGCAGATCATGGTCTTCCATGGCGACGACTACTGCGGGCTCTACAACGACGCCTACATCCCGGTCGCCGGCGGCAAGCACCCGGACTTCCTCGGCAAATCCGCCCGGCTGATGTGGGCCGAGTCCTGGAGCCAGCTGACGGATCTCTTCGGCGGCGTGATGAAGAGCGGCACCGCCTACTTCGGCTCGGATCTTCTGTTCACGCTGGAGCGGAACGGCTTCCTCGAGGAGACGTACTTCAACATCTCCTACGACCCGATCCGGCGGCGCGACGACCAGGTCACCGGGCTCTTCTGCATCGTCAGCGAGACCACCTGGCGGGTGATCGGCGAGCGGCGGGTGAGCACGCTGAGCGCCCTCGGGTCGCGGCTGGCCGACTCGCCCGACGAGGCGACGCTGCACGCCGAGGCGATCGCGGTGCTCGGCGAGAACAAGGCCGACATGCCGTTCGCGGCGCTGATGCTCGACCCGGACGAGATGCCGCCGCCGGTGCGGGACGCGGCGATGAACGGGCGCGGCGGCACGATCGTGTTGCGGGAGATCACCGAGCCGCCGCCGATCGCCGCCGAGCGGGCGCTGGTGCTGCCGGTGATGATCGGCACGAGCGTGGTGGGCGCGCTGGTGGTGGGGGTGAGCCGGCTGCTCGCGCTCGATCAGTCCTATCGCGACTTTCTCGAGCTCGCGGTCGCCCAGATCTCCCGGGCGGTCACCAACGTGCGCGCCTACGAGCTGGAACGATCCCGGGTCGCCCAGCTCGCGGCGCTCGATCAGGCCAAGACCAACTTCTTCTCCAACGTCAGCCATGAGTTCCGGACGCCGCTGACGCTGATCCTGGGCCCGCTGGAGGACCTGCTCGCCGACCCGGCCCTGCCCGCGGCCGAACGCGAGCGGCTGCTGCCGATGCACCGCAACGGCCTGCGGCTGCTCAAGCTGGTCAACACGGTGCTCGACTTCTCGCGGCTCGAGTCGGGCCGGATGCGCGCCGACTACCGCCCGACCGACCTCGCCGACTACACCGCGCGGCTGGCCAGCACGTTCCGCTCGGCCGCCGAGCGGGCCGGCCTGGAGCTGGCGGTGGACGTGTCGCCGCTGCCGCGGCCGGTCCTGCTCGACCGCGAGATGTGGGAGAAGGTCGTCCTCAACCTGCTCTCCAACGCGGTCAAGTTCACCCCGTCCGGCCGCATCGAACTGCGCGTCTCGGCCGAGGACGACCAGGCCGTGCTGACCGTCCGGGACACCGGCGTCGGCGTGCCGCCCGAGGAGCAGCCGCATCTGTTCGACCGGTTCCACCGGGTGACCGGCGCGTGGGCCCGCACCCACGAGGGCACCGGCATCGGGCTCGCGCTGGTCCGCGAGCTGGTCGAGCTGCATGGCGGGTCGGTGGCCGCGCAGAGCGAGCTGAGCCGCGGCAGCGTCTTCACCGTGCGCGTTCCCCTCAGCGAGGCGCACCTGCCGGTCGGGCAGGTCAGCGAACCCGATGCCGTCCCCCGGCTCTTCCTCGAGGAGACCTACTCCTGGTTGCGGGACGAGTCACCGTCCCTCGACGAGCCGGCCGGCGACGGCGGCCACATCCTGCTCGTCGACGACAACGCCGACCTGCGCGATCACGTGGCGCGGCTGCTGCGCCCGTACTGGAAGGTGTCCACCGCGGTCGACGGCCAGGCCGCGCTGGAGCTGGCCCGGGCGCAGCGGTTCGACCTGGTGCTGACCGACGTGATGATGCCGCGGCTGGACGGCTTCGGGCTGATCGCGGCGCTGCGGGCCGACGAGCGCACCCGCGACGTGCCGATCGTGGTGCTGTCGGCCCGGGCCGGCGAGGAGTCGTCCGGCGAGGGCCTGGCCGCGGGCGCCGACGACTACCTGGTCAAGCCGTTCTCGGCGCGCGACCTCACCGCGCGGGTGCGCGCCAACCTCGACCTCGGCCAGGCCCGCCGTCAGGTGATCAGCCGGCTGCGCGGGCTGGTCGACGCGGCGGCGGCGGTGAGCACGGTGCGCACCACGGCCGAGGTGCTCGACGTCGCGGCCCGGCACGTGCAGGCGATGACCGGCGCCGGCCGGGTCTTGGTGACCGTGCCCGGCGCGCGGGCCGAAGTGGACGGTGGCGGCTCGCCCTCGGCGCCACCCGACGTGCGGATGGCGCTGCCGGACACCTCCGGGGCGGCGGTCGGCGAGCTGCGGGTCTGGTCGGGCCCGGCGGGTGCGCCCGAGCCGGCGGTGCTGACCCAGCTGGCCCGCCTGATCGGGTTGCGGCTCGCGAACGCCCGGCTCTACGAGGCCGAGCACCGCATCGCCAGCACGCTGCAGCACAGCCTGCTGCCGCAGTCGCTGCCCCGGGTGCCGGGGGCGATCGTGGCCAGCCGCTACCTGCCGGGCAGCAGCGAGGCCGAGGTCGGCGGCGACTGGTACGACGTGATCGCCGCCCCCGACGACCGGCTGTTCCTGGTGATCGGCGACGTGGTCGGCAAGGGCGTGCAGGCGGCGGCCGTGATGGGGCAGCTCCGCAACGCGCTGCGGGCGTACATCCTGGAGGGCTTCGACTGCGGCGCCGCGCTCACCCGGCTGAACAGGCTGGTCGACAACCTGGGCCGGCGTCAGTTCGCGACCGTCGTGTGCGTGCGGTTCGACCCGGAGGCCCGGCAGCTGCACTTCTCGGCAGCCGGGCATCCGCCGCCGGTGCTGGCGCGTCCGGGCCGGCCGGGGGAGTTCCTGTACGGCTCCGCGCTCGGCCCCCCGATCGGCGCGTTCGCGGTCGCGGAGTATCCGACGCTGGAGGCGAGCTTCGAGGCCGGCAGCCGGCTGCTGCTCTACACCGACGGGCTGGTCGAGGACCGCAAGATCGGCATCGACACCGGCCTGGCCGAGCTGCTCGACGACGCCGCGAAGCCGGCCGACCACGTCGAGGACCTGCTCGACGCGCTGCTGGCGAAGGCGGCCGGGCGCACCCGCCGGGACGACATCGCGCTGATCGCGGTGGAGGCCACCGAGCCGCACGAGTTCGTGCTGCGGCTGCCGTCCGACCCGACCCGGCTCAGCGTGCTGCGCCGCCGGCTCGATGACTTCCTCACCGGCAACGGGGTGCCCGAGGCTGACGTCTTCGACCTGACCGTGGCGGTCTCCGAGGCGGCGGCCAACGCGATCGAGCACCCGGTGGACCCGATCGAGCCGCTGATCACGGTGGAGGCGTCGGTCGAGCCGGGCGCCGTGGTGGTGACCGTGCGGGACACCGGGACGTGGCGGCCGGCCGAGGAGGGTGGCTACCGGGGGCGGGGGCTGTCGCTGATCGGGGCGCTGACCGACCTGGCCGTGCTGCGGGGACCGGACGGCACCACGGTGACGCTGCGGCGGCCGATCAGCGATCGGTGACGAGCCAGGGCTGGGCGGACAGGCCCGAGATCTCGAGGACCCGGCGCACCTGCGACGAGGGCAGGACCCGCAGGCGCTCGCCGTAGAGCTCGGCGAGCTGGAGCAGGGCGTGGATCGCGGCCGAGTCGAAGAACGTCACGTCGCGCAGGTCGAGCGTCGCGTACGCGGCGTCGTCCTTGGTCGCGGCGCGGAACATGGCGTCGGCGGTCGACATGTCGACCTCGCCGGACACGGTCACGACGGCCCGATCTCCGGCCACGGCGGCGGTGGCCGAGAAGTTGGGGTCCACCCCCTCTTGATCCACGAACCTACGATTTCACAGGGGCCCGAGGGCAGCAAGAACCGGGCGAACAGCTCAGCCGACCCGTTATGGTGCGGCCGCCGCCACAGGTTCCGGTGCGCTATCCGGCGATAGGCTGGGCGTATGACCGTTCGTGCCCCATTGGCGCCGGGAAGACAATCGCCCTGGCGGGCGGTCCCGGCGCAGATCGTCCGCCCCGAATACGTCGGCAAGAAGCGCCCGAAAGAGTGGCTCGGATCGCACGTGCAGACCCCCGAGACCATCGAGAAGATGCGGCTCGCCGGGCGGATAGCGGCGCAGGCAACCCAGCTCGCCGGCGAGCACTGCAAGCCCGGCGTCACCACCGACGAGATCGACAAGGTGGTGCACGAGTTCCTGTGCGACCACGGGGCGTACCCGTCGACCTTGGGCTACAAAGGCTTCCCGAAGTCGTGCTGCACGTCGCTCAATGAGGTGATCTGCCACGGCATCCCCGACTCGACGGTGCTCGAGGACGGCGACATCGTCAACGTCGACGTCACCGCCTTCCTGAACGGCGTGCACGGCGACACCGACGCCACGTTCCTGGTCGGCGACGTCAGCGAGGAGGCGCGCCTGCTCGTCGAGCGCACCCACGAGGCGATGATGCGCGGCATCCGGGCGGTCGCCCCCGGCCGGCCGATCAACGCGATCGGGCGGGTCATCGAGGCGTACGCGCGGCGCTTCGGCTACGGCGTGGTCCGCGACTTCACCGGCCACGGCATCGGCGAGACGTTCCACTCCGGCCTGTACATCCCGCACTACGACAACCCGCGGCTCGACACGATCATGGAACCCGGGATGACCTTCACGATCGAGCCGATGATCACCCTGGGCACCCACGAGTACGAGGTCTGGAAGGACGGCTGGACGGTCGTCACCAAGGACCGCAAATGGACGGCCCAGTTCGAGCACACCCTGGTGGTGACCGAGGACGGGTACGAGATCCTCACCCTGCCGTGAGCGCGGCCGTCGAGCACCATCACGCCGACGTCTCCGGCGGCTGGCTGCGGGCCGCGACGTTCGGCGCGATGGACGGCCTGGTCACCAACATCGCGCTGATCGCCGGCGTGGGCGGCGGCGGGGTCAGCCGCAACACCCTCGTGCTCACCGGCGTGGCCGGACTGGTCGCCGGCGCGATCTCGATGGGCCTCGGCGAGTACACGAGCGTGCGCACCCAGAACGAGCAGGTCTCGGCCGAGCTGGCGAAGGAGCGGCACGAGCTCGAGGTCAACCCCGAGGGCGAGGCCGAGGAGCTGGTCGAGGCGTGGACCGCGCGCGGCCTGCCCGAGCATCTGGCGCGGGAGGTCGCGGCGGTGCTGCACACCGACCCCGAGGCGGCCCTGCGGGTGCACGCCCAGGAGGAGCTGGGCGTGGTGCCCGACGAGCTGCCGAGCCCCTGGGTGGCGGCCGGCTCGTCGTTCGTCTGCTTCTCGGTCGGCGCGATGTTTCCGCTGGTCACCTACCTGCTGGGCTTCGACAGCCTGTGGCTGGCGCTGGGGGTGGGCGGCCTCGGTCTTTTCGCCGCCGGCGCGGTGGTCGCGCGATTCACCGGCAAGAGGTGGTGGCTGAGCGGGCTGCGGCAGCTTGCGCTGGGCGGTCTGGCCGCCGCTGTCACGTACGGGATCGGCACGCTACTCGAATAGCAGGGCCAGGTTGCCGTCCACCGGTTGCCCGCGGGCGGCCAGCTCGCCGGCCTGTTCCTTGAGGACCCCGCTCAGCTCCTGCATGTCGGCCCCGGCCACCCCGGTGCGGCGGACCGCGTCGGCGGCGTTGCGGAAGTACGTGCGGGTCAGCAGGCCGGTGACCAGCGCGGCGTGCAGGCGGGACTCGGCGATCATGACGAGTGCGGCGTCGGTCTCGTACCACTCGGCCAGCCGCACCGCCCGGGTGTGCGCGGCGCTCGCCAGGGCCCAGTTGTGCCGGGCCAGCGCGCTGAACTCGGGCGGCCGCGCCTCGGCGAGCCGGGCCAGGTGGGTGTCGCGCAGCTTGCCGAACCAGCCGTTCGGATCGTGCAGCGCGTGGGTGGTCACGTAGCGATCGGCCTCGAGCGGCCAGCGGGACGTCAGCTCCCGCGCCCGCCGGATGCCTTCGTCGACGGTCACCACCTCGAGGTCGACGAGCGTGCCGTCCACCCGGCGCAGCGCCGGCTTCGGACCGGCCGTCGGGCGGTACTTCACCACCAGCAGGTTGACGTCGCTGCCGTCGTGGTCGTCGCCGTGCGCGAGCGAGCCGTGCACGCCGATCGCGTGGACCTCGGCCGGCCACCGCCGCTCGATCACGTCGCGCAGGCGGATCGCCAGCTGTCCCCGCGGCGAGGTCTCCTCGAACACCTCGTCATTCTCGGTGTTTTGCCGGTCACCGGAAGGTGCGCGCCAAAACGCCTATTTCGCCCTTCCGGGGAAAGCCATCGTCACCGGCGACATCGCGGCGAGCCGGCGCCAGCGGGTCGCGCGCACGGCCGCGTCGGTCATCGCCGCCAGCGCGTTGGTCCGCTCGTCGCCGGTCGTCACGGCCAGCACCGGCCGCCACGCCTGGGCGACCCCGTCCTCGACCTGGACGGCCAGCTTGAGCGCGGTGGCCCGGTCGGTCACCGGGAACGGCATCTCGTACCCGGCCGGCGAGGTCTGCGCGTGCTCCAACTTGGCGACCAGGTAGTCGCGGCGCTGGCGATGAATCTGCTCGGCCGCCCTCGCCTCGGTCTCCTGGCCGGCTTTGACCCCGATGATTCCGTACGCGTAGATGGCCGCCTCCTCGGCCGCGAGCGCCGCCGCCAGCTGCTCGGTCACCGCAGGGCCTCGACATGCGTGGCGCGGCAGGCGGCGATCGAGCCGACCAGGGCGGCCCGCTCGGCGGGGGCCGCCTTGCAGGCCGCGACGGCGTTGCGCTGGGCCGTCTGCTCGGCCGTCCGCAGGTCTTTCGCGGGTTCCGGCGGGGCGCTGCCGGCACTTGCGAGCGGGTTGATCAACTTGGTCAGCTCGGCGGCGTGCGCCCGGTGGTCGGCGGCGAGCGGGGTGAGGCGGGCGCTCGCGGCGGGGTCGGCGGCGATCGCCCGGTCATAGGCGGCGGCCAGTGCGAGGGCCTCGTCGAGCAGGGGCTGCAGCGGGTCGGGCGGGGGCGGTGGCGCCGGCTCGGCATCGCACGCGGCCAGGGCCGTCATGCCGGCGGCGGCGATCAGCAGGCCGCGCCGCGTGGGTCCCGTCTTGCTCCTCCGCACGGCGCTCAGTCAACACCATTGCGGCGGATGGCCGCGAATGAGTGTCGATTCGGAGCGCCGAGGGACGACCCGGGCGTCCCGCGCGTTACGCTCTGCGTCAGCCGCGGGGCATCTCGCCCGGCGGCATATAGTGCTTTCCTTTGACGCCGAGCGAAAGGTCGAGCCCGATGACGCAGCGTGGTCGCGCCGGTGCCCGGCCTGGCAACCGCCGGCCCCGCGAGGAGGGTCCTCCTCCGGCGCCGCGGATCGACCTGGCGGCCGCCCGCACCCGGGTGCGCGAGGTGATCACTCCGGTGATCGAGCAGGCCGGCTACGACCTCGAGGACGTGAACGTGTCGCGCGCCGGGCGCCGGCACGTGGTGCGGGTCCTGGTCGACACCGACGGGGGAATCAATCTGGACGACGTCGCCGTGGTCTCCCGCGAGATCTCGACGGCTCTCGACGAGGCCGAGGAGCGCGGCGGCGAGGTGCTGGCCGGGGAATACCAGCTGGAGGTCGGCTCCCCCGGGATCGACCGCCCGCTCACCCTGCCGCGGCACTGGCGGCGCAACCGGGGCCGCCTGGTCGCGGTGAACGGCCTGACCGGCCGGGTGGTCGACGTGGACGACACCTCCGTGGTGCTCGACGTCGACGGCGTGACCCGGTCGCTGGCCTTCGCCGAGCTGGGGCCCGGCAAGGTGCAGATCGAGTTCAAGCGCATGGACGAGGCCGAATTCGGCGACGAAGAAGATGACGAAGACGATGGGGAGGGCGATCAGTGAACATCGACCTCGCGGCGCTGCGCGCACTGGAGCGCGAGCGGGAGATCCCGTTCGAGACGATCCTCGCGGCCATCGAGACCGCGCTGCTGACCGCCTACCGGCACACCGAGGGCGCGCAGGGGCACGCCCGGGTGGAGATCGACCGCAAGACCGGCGTGGCGTCGGTGCTCGCCCAGGAACTGGACGCGGACGGCACGGTCGTCCGCGAGTGGGACGACACCCCGCACGACTTCGGCCGCATCGCCGCCATGACCGCCAAGCAGGTGATCCTCCAGCGTCTGCGGGAGGCCACCGACGAGCAGCACTTCGGCGAGTACGCCGGGCGTGACGGCGACCTGATCACCGGCATCGTGCAGGCCGACGCGGCACGGGCCGAGAAGGGCATCGTGACCGTCGACCTCGGCAAGATCGAGGCGGTGCTCCCGCAGTCCGAGCAGGTCCCGGGCGAGACCTACGAGCACGGCTCCCGCATCCGGGCGATCGTCGTGCACGTGGCCAAGGGCTTCCGCGGGCCGCAGGTGACCCTGTCCCGCTCGCACCCGGCCCTGGTCAAGAAGCTGTTCGCGCTCGAGGTGCCGGAGATCGCCGACGGCACCGTCGAGATCGCCGCGATCGCGCGTGAGGCAGGTCACCGCACCAAGATCGCGGTGCATTCGACCGTCGCGGGCGTGAACGCGAAGGGCGCGTGCATCGGCCCGATGGGCCAGCGGGTCCGGGCCGTGATGAGCGAGCTGCACGGGGAAAAGATCGACATCATCGACTGGTCGGAGGACCCGGCGCAGTTCGTCGGCAACGCGCTCTCGCCGGCGAAGGCCCTGCGTGTCGAGGTGGTGGACGCCGCCACCCGGACGGCCAGGGTCACCGTGCCCGACTTCCAGTTGTCGCTGGCCATCGGGCGGGAGGGGCAGAACGCCCGGCTCGCCGCGAGGCTCACCGGATGGCGTATCGACATCCGGCCGGACAACGAACCAGCCGGTGCCGCCGACCGCCAGGACCGCTCGGACCGTGATGCGGCCGAGGCGGGAAGCTGACCGGCTACGCGGCGCGCGCAGCCGAGGGGTAGACTTTTCCATGGTCGGCCCGATACGCACCTGTGTCGGTTGCCGTAAGCGTGCGCCGGCCTCCGAGTTGATCCGGTTCGTTTCGACCGGCAGTGGGGTTGATCTCCGCTTGCAGGTTGATGCGGGCCGCCGATTGCCGGGCCGGGGAGCGCATCTGCATCCCGATCCGGCCTGCTTCGCGCTGGCGGAGCGGCGTCGTGCCTTCGGGCGCGCGTTGCGATTCACCGGTGTTGCTGACACCGGTCCGCTCGCCGAGCACATCCGTACGGTCTCCATGCCGTGCGGAACGACCGATGATCCGGCGTAGGCGCCGGATCACGACCCAGCAAGGTAGGACGACCCAGATGAGCACACGATGAAGTCCCTGAAATGAACAGGCTTCTAGTGCACGAGTGAGGTCGTTGCGGGTGCGCTCGCACGACCTCGAAGTGAGGAGTGCAGTGCCAGGCAAGGCCCGCGTACACGAGCTCGCGAAGGAGCTCGGGGTCGACAGCAAGACCGTTCTCGCCAAGCTCAAGGAGATGGGCGAGTTCGTCAAATCCGCATCCAGCACGGTCGAGGCCCCGGTGGCCCGGCGGTTGCGTGGCGCCCTCGAGGCCGGTTCCGCCCCCGCGGCGGCGCCCTCCTCCGCGCCGAGCGCCCCGGCTCCCGCCGCCGCTCGTCCGGCTCCGACCAGCGCGCGGCCGCAGCCGCCGCGCCGGCCCGCCGCTCCGGCCGCGGGTGCGCCCAGCGCACCCACGTCCCCGGCGCCGTCGCCCGGCTCGTTCGCGCGTCCCAAGCCGCCCGCGCCCAGCCGTCCGGGCCCCACGCCCGGCCCGGTCGCCAAGCCGGCCAGCGCCCACGACATCGAGGTCGCGGCGGCCGAGGCACGTGCCTCGGCGCTCAAGGCCGAGCAGGAGGCCGCGGTCAAGGCCGCGCAGGCCGCCCGCACCCGCGACGCCGAGCGTCGCGCCCAGCAGCCGCCGTCCGAGGGTCGCCCGAGCGGCAGCCCGCGTCCGGGTCCCGGTGCGGTTCCGCCGCGTCCGGGCTCTCCGGCGGCCGGCGGACGCCCAACCACGCCGGGAGCCCCCGGCGGTCCCCGTCCGGGCCCGGCCGGTGGCGCTCCGCGCCCGCCGTCCCGCGGTCCCGGCAACAACCCGTTCGGCGTCTCCGGTGGCGCGGCCGCGCGGCCCACGCCCTCGGCGATGCCTCGTCCCAACCAGCCCGGCATGCCGCCGCGGCCGAGCCCGGCGTCGATGCCGCCGCGGCCCAGCCCCGCGTCCATGCCGTCGCAGCGTCCCGGCCGTCCCGGCCCGGGCGGTGGCGGTGGCGGCGCCGGTCGTCCCGGTGGCCCCGGCGGTGGCCGTGGCGGCCCCGGTGGCGGTGGCGGTGGCTTCCGTCCCGGTGGCGGCGGTGGCGGCGGTGGCGGCTTCCGTAGCGGCGGCGGTCCCGGTGGTGGCGGCGGTGGCGGTGGCTACCGTGGCGGTCCCGGTGGTGGCGGCGGTGGCGGTGGCTACCGCGGCGGTCCCGGTGGCGGCGGCGGTGGCGGCGGCCCGGTCGGCGCCGGTGCTCCGGGTCGTCCCGGTGGCGGCGGTCGTGGCCGTGGCGGCGGCGCCGCGGGCGCCTTCGGGCGTCCGGGTGGCCGGCCCACTCGTGGCCGCAAGTCGAAGAAGCAGCGGCGTCAAGAGTTCGACAACCTGTCGGCTCCGGCCATGAGCTCGGGCGCGCCCCGCGGCAACGGCCAGGAGATCAGGCTGTCGCGCGGCGCGTCGCTCTCCGACTTCGCCGAGAAGATCAACGCGAACCCCGGTTCGCTGGTCCAGGAGATGTTCAACCTGGGCGAGATGGTGACGGCGACGCAGTCCTGCAGCGACGACACGCTGCAGCTGCTCGGCGAGCACCTCGGCTTCGACGTGCAGATCGTCAGCCCCGAGGACGAGGACCGTGAGCTGCTCGCGCAGTTCAACATCGACCTCGACGCCGACGTGGACGAGGACCGGCTGGTCTCCCGTCCGCCGGTCGTGACCGTCATGGGTCACGTCGACCACGGTAAGACGAAGCTGCTCGACGCGATCCGCAAGACCAACGTGGTCGCCGGCGAGGCGGGTGGCATCACCCAGCACATCGGCGCCTACCAGGTGCATTACGACCACAACGGCCAGGAACGGGCGATCACCTTCCTGGACACCCCGGGTCACGAGGCGTTCACCGCCATGCGTGCCCGTGGCGCCCAGGTGACCGACATCGTGATCCTGGTCGTGGCCGCCGACGACGGCGTGATGCCGCAGACGGTCGAGGCGTTGAACCACGCCAAGGCCGCCGAGGTGCCGATCGTGGTCGCGGTCAACAAGGTCGACAAGCCGGACGCCAACCCGGAGAAGGTGCGCCAGCAGCTGGCCGACTACGGCCTGCTCGCCGAGGAGTACGGCGGCGAGACGATGTTCGTGAACGTGGCCGCCAAGCCCGGGATCGGCATCGACGAGCTGCTCGAGGCCGTGCTGCTGACCGCCGACGCGTCGCTGGAGCTGACCGCTCCGGTGGACGGGGCGGCCCAGGGCGCGGTTGTCGAGTCGCACCTCGACAAGGGCCGCGGTGCGGTCGCGACCGTGCTGGTGCAGAAGGGCACGCTGCGTGCCGGCGACTCGATCGTGGCGGGCGGCGCACACGGCCGCGTCCGCGCCATGCTCGACGAGAACGGCAACCAGGTGGCCGAGGCGCTGCCGGCTCGTCCGGTGCTGGTCCTCGGTCTCACCTCGGTTCCCGGCGCGGGCGACACCTTCCTCGCCGGCGAGGACGACCGCACGGTCCGGCAGATCGCCGAGCAGCGGCAGGCCCGCCGCCGTGCGGCGAGCTTCGCCAACTCGCGCACCAAGGCGACTCTCGAGACGCTCATGGAGCAGCTCAAGGAGGGCGAGAAGACCTCGCTCACCCTGGTCATCAAGGGCGACTCGTCCGGTTCGGTCGAGGCCCTCGAGGACGCGCTGTTCAAGATCGAGATTCCGGACGAGATCCAGCTCAAGGTCATCCACCGCGGCGTCGGTGCGATCACCGAGAGCGACGTGAACCTGGCCTCGGCGTCCTCGGACGCCACCGCCACGATCATCGGGTTCAACGTCCGGGCCTCGAACAAGGTCAAGGAGATGGCCGACCGGGCGAACGTGGAGATCCGCTACTACAGCGTGATCTACCAGGCCATCGAGGAGATCGAGGCCGCGCTCAAGGGTCTGCTCAAGCCGGAGTACGAGGAGGTCGAGCAGGGCACCGCGGAGATCCGCGAGGTGTTCCGGTCGTCCAAGATCGGTCTCATCGCCGGCTGTCTGGTCCGCAGCGGTCTCATCCGCCGCAACGCCAAGGCCCGCATCCTGCGGGAGGGTGTCGTGGTGGCCGAGAACGTCACGATCAGCTCGCTGCGCCGGTTCAAGGACGACGCGACCGAGGTCCGCGAGGGCTTCGAGTGTGGTCTGACCTTCACCGGGTTCGGCACGCCGCAGATCGGCGACGTGATCGAGACCTTCGAGATGCGCGAGAAGCCGCGCGCGTAGTCCGCTAGTCAGGAACGGCCCCCGGCGCTCCGGCGTCGGGGGCCGTTTTTACAGAATGGTTTCCATGCCCCGGTACGCCCTGCTTCTCGCGCCCTCCGCCAATCGCGTCTACGCCGACCAGGCCGCTCGGCTTGCCCGTGCGGAGTTGGCCGCCTTCCGATCCGCACTTTCCACCGAAATCTCGGACATCGGCGGTGCGGTGCTCGGCGGGGTCGAGTATTTGACCTTCGAGGGCTCGCTGGCTGACCGGGACATTTCGTACATTTCTAATTTGTCGGCTGCTTACGCACTCTTCTCAGTGGAAGGTGAGCTGCTGCGGCCGGTCGAGCTAACCCCGCTGGCCCGCTACGACAGTGACCTGATCACGATCCCGAAGTACGCGGGCAAGACCAACGAGCAGTTCACCAAGCTCGTCCTCAACCTCACGCTGCTCGCCTCCGCCTCGGCCGATCGGATGCTCGACGGCCACCTCACCGTGCTCGACCCGCTGTGCGGCCGCGGCACCACGCTCAACCAGGCGCTGATGTACGGCTACGACGCGGTCGGCGTGGAGATCGACGGGAAGGACGTCGAGGCGTACAAGCTGTTCCTGCAGACGTGGCTCAAGCGCAAGCGTCTCAAGCACAGCGCCGACCTCGTCCCGGTGCGCCGGCAGGGCCGCCGGGCCGCGCGGCGCCTCGAGGTGACCATGGCCGCCAGCAAGGACGACCACAAGGCCGGAGCGGTGCAGAAGGTCACCGTGCTGCAGGCCGACACCACCCAGCTCGACGGGCTGCTGCGCGGGGGCGTGGCGGACGTGCTGGTGGCCGACCTGCCGTACGGCGTGGCCCACGGCAGCTACGACGACCAGGGCGGCATCACCCGCAGCCCGCTGGACCTGCTCGAGCGGGCGGTGCCGCACTGGCTGCCGCTGGTGCGGGCGGGCGGGGCTTTCGGGCTGTCCTGGAACACCAAGGTGGCCCGGCGCGAGCTGGCCGAGGACATCCTGGTCGCCAACGGCCTCGAGCTCGTGCCGCAGGAGCCGCTCGAGCACCGGGTCGATCAGGGCATCGAGCGGGACGTCCTGGTGGCCAGGAAAGTCGGCTGATTTCTGTCGCACGTCGGCGGTACGGTGCTCGCGATGTTTACCGAAACCGCAGTGTTCGACCTGCTCCTGCCCAGCGACTCGCGGTCGCTCAAGCAGAAGCGCTCCTACGTCCGCCCGATCATCGCGATGCTTCGCAAATTCGAGGTGAGCGTCGCCGAGGTGGGCTATCACGACCTGCACGGCCGGGCCCAGATCGGCGTGGCTGTTGTCGGGCCTGACGCGGCACAGTGCCGTGCCGTGATCGACACCTGCGAAAACCAGGTGGCCGGTCGTCCCGAGATCGACCTTTTGTCCGTCAAACGGCGGGTGTACGGCGACGACGATTAGGCAACAGAGCGTGGGTACGCTTCAGCAGTTGGGCGGGAGATGTTGGACCCGCGGGATTCACAGTCGGAGGTGGGCGATATGTCGGACCCGGCCAAGACGCGTCGGCATGCGGAGCGCGTCAGGGAACTGGTGGCGTCGCTGGTGCGTGAGATCAAGGACCCCCGGCTCGGCATGGTGACGATCACGGACGCCCGGATCACCGGCGACCTGCGTGAGGCCACCGTCTACTACACGGTCCTGGGCGACCCGACCGAGCAGGCGGCCACCCAGGCCGCGCTGGAGAGCGCCAAGGGGATGCTGCGCAGCCGGGTGGGTCACGCCCTCGGCCTGCGGCACTCGCCGAGCCTCGCCTTCGTGCTCGACAACGTCCTCGACCACGCCAAGGAGATCGACGACCTCCTCGCCGAGGCGCGGTCGCGGGACGAGGAGGTCCAGCGCCTCTCCGCCGGCAAGCAGTACGCGGGCGACCCCGACCCGTACAAGAGCGAGGACGAGGACGAAGAGGGCGGCGAGGGCGCCGAGCGGGTCGGCGCGCGCGAGGACCTCGGGTGACGACTCCCTCGGGTGAGCCCGGGGGAGTGACCGACGCGGAGTGGGCCGCGGCCGTCGAGGCGGTCCGCGGGCTCACTCCGGGCCCGGAGGGCGACGAGATCCAGCTCATCTGCCACGTGAACCCCGACGGGGACGCGCTGGGCAGCATGCTCGGGTTCGCCCTCGGCCTGCGGCGGCTCGGCTTCGCGCGGTTGCGGGCGACGTTTCCGGGCGACTTCGAGGTGCCCACGCCGTACCAAAGCCTGCCCGGTCTTGATCTTCTTGTGCCGCAGAATGCGGCTTACCCCAGCCCCGACGCGGTGTTGACCTTCGACGTCGCCGCCGAGTCGCGGCTCGGCGACCTCGCGCGGCTGCTCGCGGCGCCCTGCGTGATCGCGCTCGACCACCACGCGTCGAACACCCGGTTCGGCCGCATCGATCTGGTCGACCCGCATGCGGCGGCCACTTCGGTCGTGGTCGAGGGCCTGCTCAGCCGGCTCGGCGTGCCGCTGGACGCCGAGATCGCGGAATGCCTCTACGTGGCGCTGGCGACCGACACCGGCTCGTTCAAGTTCGACATGACCACGTCGGCCGTGCACGAGCTCGCCGCGCGTCTCATCGCGACCGGCATCAGCCCCGGCGACATCTCGCGGCGGATCTTCGACACGCGGCCCTTCGGCGCGATGAAGCTGGCCGGCGAGGTTCTGGGCCGGGCCGAGCTCGACCCCACGGCCGCCGGTGGCCGCGGCATGATCTGGACCTACGCGACGCTGGACGATCTCGCCCGCTACCAGCAGCGACCCTACGTTCTGGACACGCTGATCGATCCGGTGCGCGGCGTGGCCGAGGCGGATGTGGCCGTGGTCGTCAAGCAGTCCGGCGACGGTGAGTGGGCGGTGTCGCTGCGCAGCAAGGGCGCGGTCGACGTGAGCAAGGTGGCGGTCGCCCTGGGCGGCGGCGGGCATCGGCTCGCGGCGGGCTTCACCGGGCACGGGACGCCGGGCGAGGTCATCTCATCGGTTCGCCAACTTCTCGATCAAAACCTCATCTGACGTACGTCCCTGCGGCCGGAACCCGGGTCGCCACGCGACCCGGGCGCCTGGTCACGGCCCTGCCGCGACCGCCGGGCTGACCTGCCGGGCCCGGGTCACGCCGTCGCCACGGTCCACCCGAAGGGCGCCAGCGCGACCTCGCCCGCGCTCAGGTCGGCGTTCGTGTCGCCGGCCTCGGCGTGCCAAGGCCGGGACGGAAGCTCGGCGGTGGCCGGGGTGTCGCCGAAGTTGAGCGCGACCGCCACGCCCTGACCCTCCGGACCGGTCAGCGTGTAGGAGAGGACGCCGTTGCCGAGCGAGTGGACCTCGGTGGTGGCGCGGACCAGCCACGGGTGCCGGCGGCGGATGCCGATCAGCAGCTGGTGCAGGCGCTGCGTCTCCTCGTCGCCGCCGTCGGTCCAGGCCGGGCGGATCGCGTCGTCGCCGCCCTCGCGCTCCTCCTTGACGCCGCGCCAGGCACGCTCGTCGCCGTAGTAGACCGACGGGATGCCGCCGACGGTGAACAACACGGCCAGCGCGTGCGGAAGGTGGCGCGGCTCGGTGAGTTGGCTGGCGATGCGGGTCACGTCGTGGTTGCCGACGAAGGTCTGCGGGGCGTACGTCGCCAGCAGGTCGTCGTGCCGGCCGAGGGCCCAGGCCAGCTCGTGCGGGTTCACGTCGTTGAGCGAGCTCCAGATGGCCTTCCACAGCTCGTACTGGGTGACCGAGTCGAGGCCGCCCTCGGTGACGTAGGACGTGTAGTCGCCGCGGATGACCTCGCCGGAGAACCACACGTCGGGGTGCTTGGCGCGGGCCCGGTCGGTGACCGTGCGCCAGAACGGCAGCGGCACCGCGTAGGCCGCGTCGAGCCGCCAGCCGTCGACCCCGCGGTCCAGCCAATAGTCGAGGACGCTGGTGACATAGTCGGCCACGGCCGCGTTCTCGTGGTTGAGGGCCACGAGCTGACGGTGGCCCTCGAAGATGCGGAAGTCGTCGCCCTCGCGGACGAACCAGTCGGCGTACGGCGAGCTGTCGCCCTGGCGGGCGACGTCGGCGAACTGCGGGAACGAACGGCCGACGTGGTTGAAGACGCCGTCCAGGAGCACGCGTACGCCCTTGGCGGCCGCTTGCTCGATGAGGTGGATCAGGTCGTCCTCGGTGCCGAGGCGGGGGTCTACCCGGAAGTGGTCGATCGTGTCGTAGCCGTGGGTCTCGGCGGCGAAGACGGGGCCGAGCATGAGGCCGTTGCAGCCCAGTTCCAGCACGTGGTCGAGCCGCTCCGCGAGCTCTTGGAGGCGGTGCTGCGGCTGCCCTTCCGATATTTCCGATTTTTCGGCATTTAGGTAGCCCAGCGGATAGACGTGCCACCAGATGGCGTAGTCGGACCAGCGCACTCGGGCCTCCCCTTTTCGCAGTTGATGAACCGTCCCAGGTGACTCGCGGGTAACTGTCGGGTGTCCGTCGTTTGTCTCGCAAGGTGGGAACGACGTCTCGATCCCGAGACCTGAACGATAGTTTGGTCCTTAACGGTGATTTGGTTTTGCGCGGGCCGTGACCATCGTCCGCCGCGAGACCTCGAGCCACCCGGGTTCACCTACTCGGGCCGCGTCACCTTCGCCATGCGTCCGGCGACCCCGGACCGGCCCTGTGACGCCCCGCTCGACCGATTCGTTGGGCGCGTGTCCGTTTGCCGCGCCCTCACACCGTGGAGGAACCACGATCATGGCTGCCAAGCCGAAGCCCCAGCCCACCGACGAAGCCCGCGAGCAGGCGCGCCGCGCCCTGCAGACCTCGCTGGACACCCGGCAGTAGGGCGTAAGTACTCAACTGAATTGCGATCCTTACGGCTGGGCGGGCATCATGACTACTCATGAGCCCGCCTGCCCGGCCGTCATCGGCATCATCGGCTGACTCGTCGGCCCCTTCTCCGGCCGACTCGTCGGCTGCTTCCTCGGCCGCCGATGCTGCTTCTTCAGCGGCCGCTGCGGCCACCGCCGCCGGCAGCACTGCCACCGGCGTCCAGGCGGCGCCGCCCACCGCGCGTGGGATCGTGCGGCTTGCTGTGCCGGCGCTTGTGGTGCTGGCCGCCGAGCCGCTCTACGTGCTCGTCGACACCGCCGTCGTGGGCCACCTCGGCCGGGTTCCGCTTGCTGCCGTCGCCGTCAGCGGCACCGTCATGTCGGTGGCCGCCTGGTTCGGCACGCTCATGGCTTACGGCACCACCGGCCGGGCCGCTCGCCGCTTCGGCGCCGGGGACCGTGCCGCGGCCGTGGTCGAGGGTGTGCAGACGTCTTGGCTCGCGCTTGCCGTGGGCGTACTCATGGCACTGCTCGCCCAAGCCGTCGCCGGACCACTCGCCTCGGCCCTCGCGGGTGACCCCGAGATCGCGGACGCCGCGGCCGGATGGCTGCGGATAGCGGCACTCGGCGCGCCCGGCCTGCTCCTCGCCGCCGCCGGGAACGGCTGGATGCGTGGCGTGCAGGACACTCGCCGGCCGTTGCTCTTCGTGCTCGGCGCGAATGTGCTCTCCGCGATCCTGTGCCCCGTGCTCGTCTACCTGGTGGGGTGGGGGCTGACCGGCTCGGCGGTGGCGAACGTGGTCGCGCAGAGCGTCTCGGGTGGCTGCTTCCTGGTCGCGCTGATCAGGGAGACCCGCGCGCTGCGGCCCCAGCCGCGGATCATCCTCGAACAGGTGAAGCTCGGGCGCGACCTGCTGATCCGGGGTGCCGCCTTCCAGGCGTGCTTCCTCTCCGCGACCGCGGTGGCGGCACGCTTCGGAGTCGCCGCGGTCGGTGCGCATCAGATCGCGTTGCAGCTGTGGTTCTTCAGCGCGCTCGCCCTCGACGCGGTGGCGATCGCGGCGCAGTCGCTGGTCGGCGCGGCGCTGGGCGGCGGCGACGCCCGGGCGGCCCGCGACGTGGCTCGCCGGGTGACCATCGCCGGCGGGGTGGCGGGCGTGGCGTTCGCGCTGCTCGCGGCGGCCGGGTCCGGGGTGGTGCCGGGCTGGTTCACGCCCGATCCGTCAGTGCACGAGCAGGCGGCGGTGGTGTGGCCCTGGTTCGTCGGGCTGATGCCGTTCGCGGGCGTGGTCTACGCCCTCGACGGTGTGCTGATCGGGGCCGGTGACGTGCGCTACCTGCGCAATCTGACGCTGGCCTCGGCGTTGCTGGGCTTCCTGCCGGCGGTCTGGCTGGCCTACGCCCTGGACCTCGGCCTGGGCGGCGTGTGGGCCGGGCTGGGGATGTTCATCCTGATCCGCTTCGTGACGACGGTGTGGCGCTGGCGCTCGGGCCGATGGGCGGTGCTGGGCGCGACCCGCACAGCGTGACTCTCGGGCTTGACTCTCCCCCAAGGGGAGACACCAGGCTGTGACCCATGAACACAGCGACAAACACGCGAACCCTAAGGTGGGCGGGTGAGCGCGGATGGTCTGATCGTGGTGGACAAACCAGCGGGGATGACCTCGCACGACGTGGTGGCGCGGATCCGCCGCCTGGCAAAAACGCGCCGGGTCGGCCACGGCGGCACGCTCGACCCGATGGCCACCGGCGTCCTGATCATCGGGGTGAATCGAGCGACCCGCCTGCTGACGTATGTGATTGGTTCGTCCAAGAGCTACGCGGCCACGATCCGCCTGGGCCAGTCGACGATCACCGACGACGCCGAGGGTGACGTCACGGCGGTAGCGTCCGTCGCCGGCGTCACGGAGGAGGCGATCCACGCCGGCCTGGCCGCGCAGCGTGGCGAGATCGACCAGGTGCCGAGCGCGGTGAGCGCGATCAAGGTGGACGGCAAGAGGGCCTACAAGCGCGTCCGCGAGGGCGAGGCCGTCGCCCTGCCGCCGAGGCGCGTGACCATCGCACGCTTGGACGTCCTCGACATCCGCCGCGCCGTCGCGGGTGCCGTGGACGTCGCGGGTTCCGTGGATGTCGCCGGGCCGGTGGGTGGCGCGGGAGCCGTGGATGTCGCGGGTTCCGTGGATGTCGCCGGGCCGGTGGATGTCACGGGATCCGTGGGTGTCGCGCGAGCGGTGGACGTCGTCGACGTGGACATCGAGGTGGACTGCTCGTCGGGCACCTACATCCGGGCGATCGCGCGCGATCTCGGCGCGGCGCTGGGCGTGGGCGGCCACCTGACTGTCCTGCGTCGCACCGCGGTGGGGCGCATGACCCTCGCCGAGGCCCTCACGCTCGACGAGTTGGAGGCCCGGGCGCCGGAGGTAGTCGGCTTGTCCATGGCCGACGCGGCACGACAGACGTTCCCGCAGCGCACGGCCACCCCCGACGAGGCCCGGGTGCTCAGCCACGGCGGCCCGCTCGAGCCGGTAGGCATCGCCGGCCCATACGCGGTCTTCGACCCGGCCGGCGACGTGCTGGCCATCGTCTCGGAGCGCGAGGGCCGAGCCCGGGCCGAGATCGTCCTCGCCCCGGCCTGACCCACGCCCCGGCCTGACCGACGCCCCGAGCTGCCCTGCGCTTGCGGTGCCCTGCGCTCTGGGGTGACTCGCGGTCTGGGGTGACCGCGCCGTCGCTGGGTCGCGCCGTCGCTGGGTCGCGCCCTTGCTGGGTTGCGCCCTTGCTGGGTTGCGCCCTTGCTGGGTTGCGCCCTTGCTGGGTTGCGCCCTTGCTGGGTTGCGCCCTTGCCGGGTCGCGCTCTGGCTTGCCGCGCTCCTGGGTGACCGCGCTCTGGCGTGACTTGCGTCCCTGGTGACCGCCCGCCGGCTTGGGCGCCGGGCGCATGGGCGGGGCGGGTCAGGGGGTCAGGTGGCGGGCGATTGTGGCTACCAGGTCGGCTGCGGCGTAGGGCTTGTCCAGGAAGTCGTCGCAGCCTGCTTCTATGGCGGCGGCTCTGTCCTGGGGGAGGACGCTGGCCGTTACGGCTACGACCGTTGGTTTGGGGGGATCGGCCTCGGAGAGTTCGCGGGCCAAGGTCAGGCCGTTGCCGTCGGGGAGGTTCATGTCCAGGAGGATCAGGTCTATGTGATCGGTGGCTATTTGGGATCTGGCGGCGGCCAGGCTGGTGGCGTCTACGACCCTGGCCTCGCGGACCAAGGGGTCGGTGGAGCGGGAGAGGACTGCCTTCACCAAGGTGCGGTTCAGCTCCTCGTCCTCGACCAGCAGGATCGTGCTCATCGTTACTCCGTTCAGCCGGTCGTGGGGGCGGGGTGCCTCGGACGGGTCGTGGGGTGGGGCTCGGTGGGGAGGTCGCCGTGCGGGGCCAGGGGCAGGCGGACGGTGAAGGCGCTTCCTTTCCCTAGCGCGGAGACCAGGGTGATCTCGCCGCCGTGGGCCTCCACCAGGCGTTTGGTGAGAGCTAGCCCTAGGCCGGTGCCTGCTCGCTGGCGGTCGGGGTCGCCTACCTGCTGGAACTCCTCGAAGACCCGCTCCTGGTCCTCGGCGGCTATCCCCACGCCGGTGTCGGCCACCGTCACGTACGCGTCATCGGCCTCCTGATGGGCCGCGACCGTGACGTGACCGGTGGGCTCGGTGAACTTGATGGCGTTGGAGAGGAGGTTCTCGACGATCTGGCGGAAGCGGACCCGGTCGGCCAGGGCGGTGATCGGCGGCAGGTCGGTGCGCACCTCGATCTGCTTGGTTTTGAAGAGCGGCGCCAGGCCGGTGAGCAGCTCCGTTACCGCCGTGTCGAGTCGTAGGGGAGCGGGGCGCAGCTCCAGGTGGCCGGCCTCGACCTTGGCCAGGTCGAGGATGTCGTTGATCAGGCCCAACAGGTGCCGGCCGCTGGTGTGGATGTGGTCGACCCACTCGGCGGGGACGCGGCGGCGGTCGCCCTCCGGCTCCTCCACGCGCATCAGGTCGCTGAAGCCGATGATCGCGTTGAGCGGGGTGCGCAGCTCGTGGCTCATGTTCGCCAGGAAGGCGCTCTTGGCCTGGTTGGCGCGGGTCAGGGCGTCCACCGAGGCGCTCAAGGTCTCGGCTACGGCCTGGCGCTCGGCGAGGATGCCGGCCTGCCCGCCGAGCGCGGCCAGCAGGCGCAGGTCGTCGTCGCTGAACAGGGTGCGGTGGCGGTTGAACAGCAGCACCGCGCCCTCCACGTCGGGGGGCACGGGCATGCTCAGCACGGTGACGAAATCGTCGCCCAGGTTGTCGCCGTAGTGGGCGACCAGGGCGGGAGCGCCCTCGCGCAGGCGGGACTGGCGGCCGGCGGGGATCAGCGTGGTGAGCTCCTCGGCGTCCAGCTCCGGATGGCTGGGCATGTGCGGGCCGGCGAAAGCGGTCTGTGCGAGCTGGCCGTCGGGGCGGGGCATGAAGACCGCGACGGCGTCGGCGCCGGTCTGCTCGCGCATCAGCTCGGCGTAGAGCTGCCACACCTCGGCCGACGACTCGGCGGGGGCGCGCAGCAGGCGCTCGGTGACGCTGTGGGCGGCGCTGGCCGAGAAGACCCGGCGGAGCCAGCGCGGCGGAAGGAAGGCGACCAGATATCCGAGGCCGCTGGCCAGGGCGAGCACCCGGCTGAGCGCGAGCAGGGTGGCGTGGCCGTCCCAGAGGCCGTTCAGGCCGATAAAGATGATCATTATGGCGAAGGCGAGGGTGGCCGCGGCGGCGATCATCAGGCGGGCGCGGTTCGCGCCGGCGCGGGTGCGGGCCTTGCCGTAGAGCAGGGCGGCCGGGACGGCCTCGCTGAGGCTGAAGCCGATCACGACGGCGACCAGTGCGCGGTTGTCGAGCGGGCGCGGCTCCCGGACGATCGGGACGGCCAGGGCCACGTACGCGCAAAGCACCAGCCGGTCGAGCCAGCGCGGCACGTGCCGGAGCCGGGCGGCCATCCGCAGCGTGAGATAGGGCTGGGCCAGCAGCGCGGTGGTGGAGACGAGGCTCACCCAGGTCGGCAGGTCGCCACCCAGCCGCCGGGTGATGTCGGCGCAGAAGACGACCGTGCACGGCAGGAAGACAAGCGTGACATTGCCCTGCAGGGAGTCCCGCCGGCGCAGGTAGCCGCCCAGCGCGCGGAGGAACAACACCGCGAAGGTGAACTCCGCCGCGAGGAGGACGAGAGGGCTCCACTCGATGCGCATATCGGTCTCAATCGTAGCGTTTCGGGCACGAGGTCAGCCCGAGGTCGCGAGTGCTGACCGATACGCTGTGCGCGGGAACCGAGGAGGGCGGCAAGGATGCAGCGGTGGCGGGGCTACGAGGCGGTGCCCGGCGGGTGGGGCCGGTCGGTCGTCACGATCGGCGTCTTCGACGGTGTGCACCGCGGCCATCAGGCGATCATCGGGCACGCGGTGAAGCGCGCCCGCGACCTCGGCCTCCAGTCGGTGGTGATGACCTTCGATCCGCACCCGGCCGAGGTGGTGCGCCCGGGCTCGCACCCGGCGGTGCTCACCGAGGCGGTGCGCAAGGCCGAGCTGATCGAGCAGTTGGGCGTCGACGCGCTCTGTGTGGTGCCGTTCACCCCCGACTTCTCCCGCCTGCCGGCCGAGGCCTTCGTGCACGACGTGCTGGTCGAGGCGCTGCACGCGGCGGTCGTGGTGGTCGGTGACAACTTCCGCTTCGGGCACAAGGCGGCCGGCGACGTCGCGCTGCTGGAACGGCTCGGGCGCTCGTTCGGCTTCACGGTGGAGGACGCGCCGCTGGTCTCCGCCGACGGGGTGGTGTTCTCCTCGACGTACATCCGCAGCTGTGTCGATGCCGGTGACGTGCGCGCCGCGGCCGCCGCACTCGGCCGGCCGCACCGCCTGGGTGGCGTGGTGGTGCGCGGTGACCAGCGCGGACGCGAGATCGGCTTCCCGACGGCCAACCTGATGGTGCATCGCTATGCGTCGGTGCCGGCCGACGGTGTCTACGCGGCCTGGATGATCCGGGGCGGCGAGCACGCGGGCCGGCTCCCGGCGAGCGTGTCGATCGGCACCAATCCCACCTTCTCGGGCCGCGAGCGCCGGGTCGAGGCCTACGTGCTCGACTTCGCGGGCGACCTCTACGGCGAGCGGATCAGCCTCGACTTCGTCGCCCACCTGCGGGAACAGCGCGTCTACGACGGCATCGAGCCGCTGGTCGCGCAGATCCGGGAGGACGTCGAGGAGACCCGAGTTCTGCTTCAATGACCCCCTGGTAGGGTTGGTAAGACGTCGGCTACCCGACGTTCCTCGTTGTATCTAAGAGAGCTTCCGCGAGCCTGCCCGACGCCGCGGGTGCGGAAGCCATCATCACCGGCAACACAGAATTACGGAGAACATGGCGCTCGATCAAGAGACCAAGACCAAGATCATCGACGAGTACAAGGCGCAGGACGGCGACACCGGGTCGCCCGAGGTGCAGGTCGCGATGCTGACCAAGCGGATCGCCGACCTCACCGAGCACCTGAAGGTGCACAAGCACGACCACCACAGCCGTCGTGGGCTGCTGCTGCTGGTCGGCCGCCGCCGGCGCCTGCTCAACTACGTGCAGAAGAAGGACATCCAGCGCTACCGGTCGCTCATCGAGCGGCTCGGCCTGCGCCGATGACCTGACGGGGGAGCGGCCGCCTGGCTGCTCCCCCTCTCGGTTCAAGCCGAGAAAACCCACGGACCCGCGCGGTTGCAGGCCAACAGACACCGGTCCTCGGTAGTGGTTCCCAGGCAGACTTCCTGGGCACTTCGATCGAAGACCGGCAGCCTGAACACCGCGTAGCAGACCGCCGGGTCCTCGACGAAGGAGTTCCGCAACAACATGACAGAGCAGAACGCTCTCGGCACCGAGAGCCGGACCGCCATCATCGACAACGGTGCGTTCGGCACCCGCGAGGTGACCTTCTCGACCGGCCGCCTCGCCAAGCAGGCCGCCGGCTCGGTGATCGTCCGGCTCGGTGACACCGTCGTCCTCTCCGCGACGACCGCCAGCAAGGCGCCCAAGGAGCACTTCGACTTCTTCCCCCTGACGGTGGACGTCGAGGAGCGCATGTACGCCGCGGGCCGCATCCCCGGCTCGTTCTTCCGCCGCGAGGGCCGCCCGAGCGAGGACGCGATCCTCACCTGCCGGCTGATCGACCGGCCGCTGCGCCCGTCGTTCACCAAGGGCCTGCGCAACGAGGTCCAGGTCGTCGAGACGATCCTGGCGCTCGACCCGGCCCACCCGTACGACGTGGTCGCCATGAACGGCGCCTCGATGTCGACCAAGCTCTCCGGCCTGCCCTTCAGCGGCCCGGTCGGCTCGACGCGCGTCGCGCACGTCGAGGGCCAGTGGGTCGCCTTCCCGACCCTGGAGGAGCTCGAGCGGGCCACCTTCGACATGGTGGTCGCCGGTCGCGTCCTGGCCGACGGTGACGTCGCGATCATGATGGTCGAGGCCGAGGCCACCCCGCACGCGATCAAGCTGATCTCGGCCGGCGCCGTCGCGCCGACCGAGGAGGTCGTGGCCAGCGGCCTGGAGGCCGCCAAGCCGGCGATCCGCGAGCTGTGCCGCGCGCAGAGCGAGCTGGCCGAGATCGCCGCCAAGCCGGTCGCCGAGTTCCCGGTCTTCCTCGACTACCAGGACGACGTCTTCACCGCCGTCTCGGAGGCCGTCCGTGACGAGACCGCCGAGGCCCTGAAGATCGCCGCCAAGCAGGAGCGCGAGGAAGCCCTCGACCTGATCAAGGCGAAGGCGCACGACCTGCTCGACGAGCGGTTCGAGACCCGCGAGAAGGAGATCAGCGCCGCGTTCCGGTCGCTGACCAAGTCCGAGGTGCGCGCCCGCGTGCTGCGCGAGCAGATCCGCATCGACGGCCGCGGCCCGCGCGACATCCGGCCGCTGACCGCTCAGGTCGGCGTCCTGCCGCGGGTGCACGGCTCGGCCCTGTTCGAGCGTGGCGAGACCCAGATCCTGGGCGTCAGCACGCTGAACATGCTGCGGCTGGAGCAGACGCTGGACACTCTCGCTCCCGAGAAGACCAAGCGCTACATGCACAACTACAACTTCCCGCCGTACTCGACCGGTGAGACCGGCCGGGTGGGCTCGCCGAAGCGCCGCGAGATCGGCCACGGCGCGCTGGCCGAGCGGGCCCTGGTGCCCGTGCTGCCGTCGCGCGAGGAGTTCCCGTACGCGATCCGCCAGGTCTCCGAGGCATTGGGCTCCAACGGCTCGACCTCGATGGGCTCGGTCTGCGCCTCGACGCTGTCGCTGCTGAGCGCCGGCGTGCCGCTGAAGGCGCCGGTCGCCGGCATCGCGATGGGCCTGATCTCGGACGAGGTCGACGGCAAGACCCAGTACGTGGCGCTGACCGACATCCTCGGCGCCGAGGACGCGTTCGGCGACATGGACTTCAAGGTCGCCGGCACGAGCGAGTTCGTCACCGCGCTGCAGTTGGACACCAAGCTCGACGGCATCCCGTCGGACGTGCTGGCGTCCGCCCTGCAGCAGGCGCACGAGGCTCGCGCCACGATCCTCGGGGTCATGGAGCAGGCGATCAACGCGCCGGCCGAGATGTCGGAGTACGCCCCGCGCGTCACCTCGGTGAAGATCCCGGTCGACAAGATCGGCATGGTCATCGGCCCGAAGGGCCAGACGATCAACGCGATCCAGGACGAGACCGGCGCCGACATCTCGATCGAGGACGACGGCACGATCTACGTCGGCGCGACCAACGGCCCCTCGGCCGAGGCCGCGGTCGAGCGGATCAACGCGATCGCCAACCCGACCCTGCCGAAGGTCGGCGACAAGTTCCTCGGCACCGTGGTGAAGACGGCCGCGTTCGGCGCGTTCGTCTCGCTGCTGCCCGGCCGCGACGGCCTGCTGCACATCTCCAAGGTGGGCGACGGCAAGCGGGTCGAGAAGGTCGAGGACTTCCTCAACGTCGGCGACAAGGTCGAGGTCTCGATCGCGGACATCGACGCCCGCGGCAAGATCTACCTCGACAAGGTGCGCCCCGAGGGCGAGGAGGCCCCGGCGGCCGCTTCGTCCGAGGGCCGGGAGTCCCGCCCGCCCCGCGAGGACCGTGGTCCGCGCGGCGACCGCGAGGGTGGCGAGCCGCGCCGGCGTCGTCAGCGCAGCGGTGGCAGCGAGCGCGGCGGCGACCGTGGCGACCGCGCGCCCCGCAGCGAGTAACAAACTGTGACAGCGACATCCCGCGGGCCGGCCGAGAGGCCGGCCCGCGCCGTCACCAAGGGTCTGAGCGACGGCATACGTCGTACGACGCTCGCCAGTGGCCTGCGCGTCATCACCGAGGCGATCCCGGGCTCCCGCAGCGCGTCGCTGGGCGTCTGGGTGGGCATCGGCTCGCGCGACGAGACCCCAGCCATGTCCGGCGCGTCGCACTTCCTCGAGCACCTGCTCTTCAAGGGCACGCACAAGCGCACGGCGCTGCAGATCTCGGCCGAGATCGAGGCGGTCGGCGGCGAGACCAACGCCTTCACCACGAAGGAATACACCTGCTACTACGCGCGGGTGCTCGACACCGACCTGCCGCTGGCTGTGGACGTGCTCTGCGACGCGGTGGCCGACTCGATCCTCGAGCCGGCCGACGTGGAGGTCGAGCGCGGCGTCATCCTCGAAGAGATCGCCATGCACGAGGACGAGCCGAGCGACGAGGTGCACGACATCTTCACCGAGACGATCTTCGGTGCGCACCCGCTGGGCCGGCTCATCTCGGGGACCGAGGAATCGATCACCCCGATGACGCGTACCCAGATCAACGGCTTCTACCGGCGCCGTTACACGGCGCCGCACATCGTGGTCGCGGCGGCGGGCAACCTCGAGCACGCCACCGTCGTACGGCTGGTGCGCAAGGCTCTCGCCGGCTCCGCGCTGGACTCGTCGGCGGCCGACCCGGCCGGCCCGCGCGCGGGTAGCAAGCGGGTCCCGCACCAGAAGCCGCACACCGTGGTGCGCAACCGGGACACCGAGCAGGCGCACGTGGTGCTGGGCGGGGTCGGCATCGGCCGCCGCGACGAGCGCCGCTTCGCGCTGGGCGTGCTCAACAACGTGCTCGGTGGCGGCATGTCCAGCCGTCTCTTCCAGGAGATCCGCGAGAAGCGGGGCCTGGCCTACTCGGTCTACTCGTACGCGAGCCAGTACGCCGACGCGGGCCTGTTCGGCGTCTACGCCGGCTGCGCGCCCGGCAAGGTCGAGGAGGTTCTCGACCTGACCCGTACCGAGCTCTCCCGGGTGGCTTCCAAGGGTCTGACGGCCGAGGAGATCAGCCGCGGCAAGGGCATGGTCAAGGGCTCGTACGTGCTGGGGCTCGAGGACTCGGGCTCGCGGATGAGCCGGCTGGCCAAGTCCGAGCTGCTCTACGGCGACCTGATGAGCGTGGACGAGCTGCTCGGGCGGGTCGACGCGGTCACCGCGGACGACATCGACGCGATCGCGGCCGAGCTGCTGTCGCAGCCGATGTCGCTGGCCGTGGTCGGCCCGTTCGACGAGGCCGCGTTCTCTTAAAGACGCCCCCGGTTAACCTTGGACCCCGTGACAACGCTGGAGACACCGCCCGAGACGCCCGTCGTTCCCGATGTGCGCAAGCGCCGCATCGCCGGGATGGCCGTCTGGGCGGTGGTCTTCATCCTGTTCGTGGCGTTCGTCGGAGTTCCCACCAGCGACCCGCTCGTCGCGTTCGGCTGGCTCTGGCTGGCCACCATCGCGTGGCGCAACTACCGGCCGTGGCGCGAACACCTGATCTTCCTGCGCGACTGGCTGCCGGTCGTCCTGCTCCTGGTCTTCTACAACGTGTCCCGGGGCTCGGCCGACAAGCTCTTCGACCCGCACGTCCAGTTCATGATCGACGCGGACGAGAAGATGTTCGGCTGGCTCACCGGCGGCCGCATCCCGACGATCTGGCTCCAGCAGCACCTGTACGACGCCGGCCACGTGCCCTGGTGGGAGGTCGTGACCACGCTGGTCTACATCTCCCACTTCCTGGCCGTGCCCACGGTCGCGGTGGTGCTGTGGGTGCGCAGTCGCGGGCTCTCGTACCGGTTCATGCGCCGCTGGATCTTCCTCAGCATGGCCGGACTGGTCACGTACTTCCTCTACCCGGCCGCACCGCCGTGGTGGGCATCCGAGCACGGGTATCTCGGCGAGCCGGTGCAGCGCTTCTCGTCGCGCGGTTTCGACGTGCTCGGCCTGCACAGCGCCGGCAACACGCTCAACGGACTGCAGGTCGAGCAGTCGAACCCGGTCGCGGCCATGCCCTCGCTGCACACGGCGTACGCGATGATGGCTGTTGCCTTCTTCCTGCCCATGGTCCGCAAGCGCTGGTGGCCGCTGCTGCTGGCGTATCCGCTGGCCATGACGTTCACGCTGGTCTACACCGGCGAGCACTATGTGGCCGACGTGCTGGTCGGCTGGATCTACGTGGGGCTGACCTTCCTGGTGGTCGGGCTGGCCGAGCGATGGTGGGCGCGGCGCCATCCGATAAGTTGACCGGGTGACTGACTCGATTCGCGTTGGTGTGCTCGGAGCCCGCGGCCGGATGGGCCTCGAGGTGTGCAAGGCGGTCGACGCCGCCGATGATCTCGAGCTGGTCGCGATGATCGACCAGGGTGACTCGCTGTTCAGCGCGTCCGACAAGAGCGCCCAGGTGCTGGTCGACTTCACCAACCCCGACGCGGTGATGGACAACCTGCGCTGGGCCGTCGAGCAGGGCATCAGCGTCGTCGTCGGCACGTCCGGCTTCACCGCGCAGCGCCAGGAGCAGGTGCGCGGCTGGCTGGCCGAGCGCCCGTCGGTGGGCGTGCTCATCGCGCCGAACTTCGGGATCGGCGCGATCCTGATGATGCAGTTCGCGGCGAAAGCGGCCCGCTACTTCGAGTCGGCCGAGATCATCGAGCAGCACCACCCCCGCAAGCTGGACGCGCCGAGCGGCACGTCGATGCACACGGCCAAGCTGATCGCCGACGCCCGCGCGGCGGCCGGCAGCCCGCCGATGCCCGACGCCACCAAGGAGGAGCTCGACGGCGCCCGCGGCGCCACGGTCGACGGCGTGCGGGTGCACTCGGTGCGCGCGGCCGGTCTGGTGGCCCACCAGGAGGTGCTGTTCGGCAGCGCCGGCGAGACGCTGACGATCCGGCACGACTCCCTCGACCGGGTGTCGTTCATGCCGGGCGTGCTGCTCGCGGTCCGCAGCGTGCTGAGCCGCCCGGGCCTGACGATCGGCCTCGACTCCCTGCTCGACTGACGCGACCCGAGGGCCCGATCGACTCGGCTGACGGCGCGGCCGACTGGGCCGACGGCTCGATCGACGCTGTTACGGCTCGACCGACAGGCCGCTCGGCAGGCCGGTCAGTGAGGTTCCGTCGAAGCCGACGGTGTGGCCGCCGATCCGCAGGCCGGTCACGATCGGCGCGCCCGGCAGTGGGTTGAGGCGGACGACGCCGTTCGGCACGTCGGGCTCCAAGCCCAGCCAGGACTGCAGCATCAGGATGGCGGCGGCCGACGACCAGGCCTGCGGGTGGCAGGCGGCGGGGTAGGCGACCGGCCGGGAGAGCTCGGCGCGCGAGTCGCCGCCGTAGAGCTCGGGCAGGCGGAAGCCGAAGGTCTCGGCCGCGGCCAGCAGGCCGTCGAAGAGGGTGAGGGCCTCGGCGGCGAAGCCGCCTCTTGCCAGGCCGGCGGCGACGATCGCGGTGTCGTGGGCCCAGACCGAGCCGCAGTGGTACGACAGCGGGGCGAACCCGCGGTCGTCGGCGGACATCGTGCGCAGGCCGTAGGCGCCGGACATCGCCGGGTCGGCCAGGGCGGCGGCGACCCGGGCCTCCTCCTCTCCGGTCAGCAGGCCGGTGCCGAGCAGGTGGCCGATGTTGCTGGTCAGGGAGTCGACCGGGCGCTTGTCGCGGTCGAGGGCGAGCGCGGGGTAGCGGCCCTCGTCGACCCAGAAGGCCGCGCGGAAGCGGTCTGCCAAAGAAAAAGCGTAGGAGCGCCAGCGGTCGCCGCCGGGGCGGCCGAAGGCGTCCAGCAGGGCGGCGCCGTCGAGGGCCGCGCGGTACGCGTACCCCTGCACCTCGGCCAGCGCGATCGGCGGCTCGGCCAGGCGGCCGTCGTGGAAGCGGACCGCGTCGCCCGAGTCCTTCCAGCCCTGGTTGGCCAGGCCGCGGCCGGTGGTGTCGATGTACTCGAGGAAGCCGTCGCCATCGGGGTCGGCATGAGAGGCAAGCCAACCCAACGCTGCCTCCAAAGGCTGAATCAGCGACGACACTTGACCGCCCCAGCGCCAGGTGTCGTGCATCAGGCTGATCCACAGCAGGGTGGCGTCGATCGTGCCGTAGTAGGTGGCCGGCAGGCGGTAGGCGACGTCCGAGCGGCGCAGCTCGTGCATGATCTTGCCGGGGGCCTCGCCGGTCTCGGGGTCGACCTTCTCGCCCTGGCGGCGGGCGAGCACCCGCAGCGTGCCGAGCGCGAGGTCGGTGCCGAGCGGCAGCATCATCCGGGCCGCCCAGAGGCTGTCCCGGCCGAAGAGCGTCAGGTACCACGGCACGCCGGCGCCGAGGAAGGTGTCGCCGTCGTCGATCGGCGTGGTCAGGCGCAGTGCGGCCAGGTCGTCGAGGGACTGCGCGACCAGCCGCTCGACCCGCCGGTCGCGGGCGCGCACGCCGGGCACCGAGAACGACCCCCGCAGGCCGGGCAGCATCACGGCGTCGGGGTCGTCGACGGTGGCCGACCAGCGCAGCACCGTCGACTGGCCGGGGGCGAGCGTGACCTCCCACGTGCGGTACGGGTCGATCCGCACGGTCACCCGGCCCGGCGACGCATCTTCCGAACGGCCCGACCGCACCGCGTCCATCGAGGCGAGGTCGCTCGCCGTCTCGACCGTGACCGTGGTGTGCACCGGCACGGTCGCCGACGAGACGATCTCGACCTCCTCCTCGACCGCGCCGGGCCGCACCGTGCGCGTCCGGACTATGCGGACGGTCGGATCGGCGATCTCGTCGCCCAGCCAGCGGGCGACCGACACGAAGCGGGTCGCGCCCGGGCCCGCCGAGGCCCAGCCGATCGGCGACGGTTCCTGGGCGTCGAGACGCAGCACGGCCGCCGAGAGGATCCGGCGGTCGGCGTGGAAGACGCCCTGCACGCCGGCCGGCCGGATCTGCCCGTCGGGGCCGGACAGCGCGATGGTGGGCGCCGCGATGGTGGGGACCAGGTCGTGCAGCAGCGGCTGAAGGGACCTCACGCGTACTCCTTGACAGGTCGTCCGAAGCGGTGCAATGTCTGAAACATTCCGGCAACTTGAACGATCCAATCGTGCCGCACAAGAATTAGATCGTTCAAGACCTACGAAAAGGAAATCTCGGATGGAAAAGGTCACGATCGCCACGGTCGCCGAGCGCGCGGGGGTCTCGCGCCAGACCGTCTCGAACGTGATCAACGCGCCCGAGGTCGTGCGTCCCGAGACCCGTGATCGGGTGCGCGAGGCGATCGCGTCGCTCGGCTACCGGGTCAATCAGGCCGCACGTCAGATGCGTACCGGCCGTTCCAAGCTCATCGCGGTGCGGATCGAGCCGGCCCGCGACGGCATCAACGGCTCCGTTCTCGACCGGTTCCTGCACGGCCTGACCGACGCGGCGGGCCTGGCGGGCTATCGGGTGATGCTCTACACGGCGGCCGACGACGCCGGGGAGATCGCCACCTACGACGAGCTCCTCACCGCGTACGATCTCGACGGTTTTGTCCTGACCAGCACCCATCATGGCGACCCTCGCACGTCCTGGCTGGCCGAGCGGGACGTGCCGTTCGTGACCTTCGGCCGGCCGTGGGGCGCGCCCGAAACACATTCCTGGGTCGACGTCGACAACGCGGCCGGCACCGCGGCGGCGACCCGGCGGCTGCTCGAGACCGGGCACACGCGGATCGGCTTCCTCGGCTGGCCGGCCGGTTCCGGCGTCGGCGACGCGCGGCGTGCCGGATGGTCTTCGGCGATGGCCGGCCTCCCGACACCTGAAGTGGCCGCGGACGACGGAGTCGACTCCGGAGCAGCCGCCGCCGCACAGCTACCGGACGACATCACCGCCGTCGTCTGCGCCAGCGATTCCCTCGCGCTCGGCGCGATGCGCGCGCTTCCCGGCCGCGCGGTCGTCGGCTTCGACGACACCGCGGTCGCCCAGGCCGTCGGCCTCACCAGCGTCAGCCAGCCCCTCGCCGAGGCCGCCGCCCGCTGCATGGACCTGCTGGCCGAGCTCCTCGACGGCCGCGCCCCGAACCATCCCACCCACCTGTTGCTCCCGCCGTCGCTGGTCGTGCGCCGGACGGCCTGAATCCCCCCAGGAGAAACGGATGCCGAAGAGACTCCTCACCGCGACCGCCGCGGGCCTTCTGATCGCCACCAGCGCCTGCGGCAGCGGTTTCGACGACGACAGCAAGACCCAGCAGAGCAGCGGACCGGCCAGCATTCAGATCATGATCGCGTCGTCCGGCGACGCCGAGACCAAGGCCGTGCAGGACGCGGCGGCCGCCTGGTCCAAGTCCAGCGGCAACACCGCGACCGTCACCCCGGCGCAGGACATCGTGCAGCAGCTCGGCCAGGCCCTCGCCGGCAGCACGCCGCCGGACGTCTTCTACGTCGACGCGGCCCGCTTCGCCGACTACGCGAGCGTCGGCGCGCTCGAGCCGTACGCGCAGGACATGGGCGGCGACTTCCTGCCCGCCCTCAACCAGTCGTTCACCCGGGACGGCAAGCTGTACTGCGCGCCCAAGGACGTCTCGACGCTGGCCCTCGAGATCAACACCGAGATGTGGAAGAAGGCGGGCCTGACCGACGCCGACTACCCGACGTCCTGGGACCAGCTGACCGCCGCCGCGCAGAAGCTCAAGGGCACCGGCGTCACGCCGCTGGCGATCGGCGACACCCGCGACCGGATCGGCGCGTTCCTGGTGCAGGCCGGCGGCTGGTGGGTCAGCAAGGACGGCAAGCAGCCCACCGCCGACACCCCGCAGAACGAGCAGGCCCTGACGTACGTGCAGTCGCTGCTCAAGAACGGCCTGGCCAAGTACCCGAAGGCGCTCGACGCGGGCTGGGCCGGCGAGGCGTTCGGCAAGGGCAAGGCCGCCATGACCATCGAGGGCAACTGGATCCGGGGCGCGATGAGCGGCGACTTCCCGAACATCAAGTACACGGTGAAGGAGCTGCCGGCCGGGCCCGCGGGCAAGGGGACGCTCTCGTTCACCCAGTGCTGGGGCATCGCCGCCAAGAGCACGCACAAGCAGCAGGCGATCGACTTCGTCAAGGCGATGACCACCGCCGAGCAGCAGAACGCGTTCACCAAGGCGTTCGGCGTGATGCCCTCCCGGCAGGACGCGCAGGCGAGCTACCAGCAGCAGAACCCGGACGACGCCGCGTTCGTGGCCGGCACGCAGTACGCGCAGGGGCCGGTGAACGCCCCCAAGATGGACAGCGTCCTGGCCGACCTGGACTCGCAGCTGCAGGGCCTGCAGAACGGCAACCCGAAGGCGATCCTGCAGCGCTTCGACAAGAACGCCAAGACGGCCCTCGGCGGATGAGCATTCGCGGCAACGAGCGCGGGGCGGGGTGGCTCTTCGTCACCCCCGCCGTGCTCGTCCTCGGCCTCTTCATGGCGCTGCCGATCCTGATGGCGCTCTGGGTGAGCCTCACCGACTGGAACGGGCAGGGCAGCCCGTTCACGTCGAGCGTGCCGTTCGCCGGGCTCGACAACTACACGAAGCTCTTCGCCGAGGACGGCCTGGCCCGCCAGGACTTCATGACGAGCGTGCGCAACAACGGCTACTACGTGCTCTTCGTGGTGCCGATCCAGACCGTGCTCGCCCTCGGCCTGGCCCTCGTGGTCAACAACAAACTTCTCAAGAGCAAGGGCTTCTTCCGTACGGCGTTCTACTTCCCCTCGGTGACCAGCTCGGTCGCGATCAGCGTGGTCTTCCTGTTCATGTTCGCCAACACCGGCGCGATCAACGCGGTGCTCGGGGCCTTCGGGATCGACGGGCCGCAGTGGTTCAGCGACCCGCGCGGCGTGTTCCATCTGGTGCTCGACCGGCTCGGGCTGGTGCACGAGGGCGCGCCGTCGGCCGCCCTGGCCGACCACGGCGTCCTCGGCCTGAGTTGGTGGGACTGGACGTCCGGGCCGAGCGTGGCGATGTGCGCGATCATCTCGCTGGTGGTCTGGACGACCTCGGGCACGTTCATGCTGATGTTCCTGGCCGCCCTGCAGAACCTGCCGGTCGAGCTGGACGAGGCCGGGATGATCGACGGCGCCACGCGGTGGCAGCGGTTCCGGCACATCACGCTGCCGCAGCTGCGGCCCACCCTGTTCCTGGTGCTCACGCTGGGGCTGATCGCCACCTGGCAGGTCTTCGACCAGATCTACGTGATGAGCCAGGGCAACCCGGCCAAGACCACCCTGACGCCGGCGTTCCTGTCCTACCGCACGGCGTTCCGCGACTTCGACTACGGGTCGGGCGCGGCCATCTCGTTCGTGCTGTTCGTCCTGATCGTGGTGCTCACGCTGTTCCAGCGGTGGGCCATGCGGGAGCGCCGATGAAACTACTGACGAGCCGCTTTCTCGGCTACGCGATCCTGATCTTCTTCTCGCTGGTCTTCCTGTACCCGTTCGTGATCCAGATCGCGAACTCGTTCAAGACCGAGGCGGACGCGTCGGCCAACCCGCTCTCGCCGATCCCGCATCCGTTCACTACCGACGCGTTCGACCGGATCTTCGGCGGCACCGCGTTCCCCACCTGGCTGGGCAACTCGGTGCTGGTCACCGTCGTGGTCACGCTCGGGCGGGTGCTGTTCGCCTCGATGGCCGGCTACGCCCTCGCGCGGCTGCGCTTCCCCGGCCGGCCGGCGCTGTTCGCGCTGCTGATCGGCATGATGGCGGTGCCGCCGGTGGTGCTGCTGATCCCCAAGTTCCTGGTGCTCAACCAGCTGGGCATGTACAACAGCTATCCGGCGCTGATCGTGCCGCTGCTGGTCGACGCCACCGGGATCTTCATCATGAAGCAGTTCTTCGAGTCGGTGCCGGCCAGCGTCGAGGAGGCGGCCCGCATCGACGGCGCCGGGGTGTTCCGCACGTTCTGGTCGGTGGTGCTGCCGACCGCGAAACCGGCCCTGATCACGCTGACCATCCTGTCGTTCCAGGGCTCGTGGAACGAGTTCCCGCACACGCTCGTCTCGGTGCAGGACCCGGGGCTGTTCACGCTGCCCCGCGGGCTGGCCGACCTGGTCAGCGGGTCGCTCGGCGCCGGCACGCAGTACCCGCTCAAGCTGGGCGCGGCGCTGCTCGCGACGATCCCGGTCGCCATCATCTTCGTAACGTTCCAGCGCTACTTCGTGCGTGACGCCAACCAGGGCGCCGAACGAGGGTGAGAACTCGTTGTACCTTGGCTCGCGATGAAAGAGCTCTCTGCCCGCGGCCGGTGGATCAGGGTCGTGGCCACCCTGGTCTGCGGGGTGCTGCTGCTCGGCGGCACTCTGTACGGCGCCGATGACGACTTCCCGTTCGGGCCGTTCCGGATGTACGCGACCGGCCCCGACCCGAACGGGGACGCCAAGGACACCCGGGTCGAGGCGACCGACGCCGACGGCCGCACGGTACAGCTCACCGAGGGCAACAGCGGGATCCGGCGGGCCGAGATCGAGGGGCAGGAGGGCGCGTACGTGTCGGCGCCGTCCCGTCTCGCCGAGATCGCGGACGCCTACGCCTCGCACACGCCGGGGGGAGCGCCGCTGCGCTCGGTGCGGATCGTCGTGCGGTGGCACGGCATCGAGCACGCCCGGCCGACCGGCACCTGGCGCGACCAGGTCATCGCCGAGTGGACGCGCCCGTGAGGTGGCTCTTCTCGCCGGTCCCGCTGGGCCGGATCGCCGCGTTCCGCACGCTCGTCTACCTGTTCGTCGCCGCCGACCTGGTGATCTTCACGCCGTGGGTGCGGGCGCACGCGAACACGCCCGGCTCGCTGTACGAGCCGCTGCTGGTCGGCCGGATCCTGCATCTGCCGACGCCGACGCCGCTGATCGTGCACTCGATCTTCTGGGCGCTGATCGTGCTGGCCCTCGCCGCGGCGACCGGGCGGGCGCCGCGCATCCTGGGCTGGGCGGTCTTCGCGCTCTACTTCGAGTGGATGATCATCGCGATGAGCTACGGCAAGGTCGACCACGACCGGGTCGGGTTCCTCGTGGCGCTCGCGGTGCTGCCCACGGTCGGCCGGGCGCGGCACGGCGACAAGACGCTGTCGGCGGCGGGTGGATGGGCGCTGCGGGTCACCCAGATCGCGGTCGTGTGCACCTATTTCCTGGCGGCGTGGGCCAAGCTGCGCTTCGGCGGCCTCGACTGGCCGACCAGCGCGGTGCTGGCCCAGGCGATCATCCGGCGTGGGACCTGGCTGGCCGATCACATCGCGGTGGTGCCCGGCCTGCTGATCGCGGCCCAGTTCGGGATCATCGCGTTCGAGCTGCTCAGCCCGCTCATCTTCGCGGTGCCGCAGCGGTGGCGGTGGGCGGCGGTGGCGTTCTTCTACTCGTTCCACGTGATGACGTTCGCGACGATCACCATCTCGTTCGCGCCGCACCTGGTGGCGATGACCAGCTTCCTGGCCCTGGAGAAGTTGCGCCCGGTCGTCTGGGTTCGCCGCCGGCTTGCCCCGCCGGCACAGCCCGGCGGTCCCGTGAGGGACGGTGAGTTGCAACCAGCTCGGGCCGAGAAAAAGTGACTTTTCGGTATTCGTACGTATCAGTGGTTGTCGCCGAAGAGCAAGTCACGCTGAGCTTGAGGTAGCGAACAAGCCGCGGTGCCGCCCGGGAGAAGGTGCCGGTGGTCGGCTATCCAGCGGTAGGCCGGCCAGGCGGCGAGGCGGACCGGGGCGATGCCGAGGGCGCCGCCCGCGACCTGCCAGAAGCGGCCCGCGTCCTTGAGCAGCAGCGCGATGGCGTCGGGGCCGGAAGCCTGGGTGTCGCCGTCGACCCACTGGACGGCCTCCTCGCACTGCTCGACCGTCAGCCGCAAGTCGGACAAATCGGCAAACTGCCAGGGAATCACCTTGGCCCGCGTCGGGATGCGGCGCTCGATGAACTCGGCGCAAGTGGTGCAGAAGGAGCAGTCGCCGTCATAGACGAAAGTGGCGGTCACGACGGCAATTCTGCGCTCACGTCGGCATGCAGCCGCAGCTGGGGGACCAGCATGTCGTCGACGTCGAGCGCGCGGCCGGCGCCGTCGGGCGACCAGCCGGCCGAGGTCAGGAACTTCTGGGTGGCCTTGTCCTGCTCGTAGGCCCAGGCCACGGCGTGCGTGAAGCCGTCCTCGCGCCAGAGGTCGACGGTCGCGGAGAGCAGGCGGCTGCCGTGGCCGCGACGGCCCCACCGCGGCTCGACCAGCAGATCGGTGATCGCGGCGAAGCTGTCCGGCAGCGGCGGCTCCTCGGGGGCGAGGGCCTCCTCGTCGGCGGGGCCGGCGGCGGCGAACCCGACCACCTCGGTGGCCGACTCACCCTGCTCGACGGCGATCAGCACGCGGTGGCGCGGCGACGGGAGGTCCTGGATCGTCTGGCGCCAGGCGCCGGCCAGGGTCGCCTCGTCGAGGCCGGCCAGGACGTGCGGGGGGAACATCCGCCGGTACGCCGTGCGCCAGGTGGAGAGCTGGATGCGGGCGATCTCCGCGGCGTCCTCGGGACGGGCGGGACGGACGAAACCGAGTGCCATGCCGCGAGCCTACAGAGGGGTCGCGTAGCGCAATTCGGGCAGTTCCACGTCGGTGCCGCGCGGGGACCAGGTCTGGGTGGCGCCGTCCGGCCGCAGGCCCATGCGCTCGTAGAACCGGCGGGCGCTGTGGTTCTCGGCGAGCACCCAGAGGCGCATCACGGTGAAGCCGGCGGCGGTCAGTTCCGTCCGGGCGGTGGTGAGCAGTTCGCGGCCGGCGCCGTGGCCCCACCGGGCGGGGTCGACGTAGATGGACCAGAGCTCGCCGTGCTGCTTCTCGTCGCGGTCGGGGCCGAAGGTGGTGTGGCCGAGGATGTGGCCGTCTTCCTCCGCCAGCAACGCCGTCACGCCGGGCTCCGCCATTTGCGCGCGGCGACGCTCCACGAAGCGGGCGGGGTCGAGCGCGTCGAGGAAGCTCTGGGGGACGATGCCGACATATCCGGTTTTCCATGCGCGGAGATGGACGGCGGCGACCTCGTCGATGTCGGCCTCGGTGATCGGGCGGATCAGCATGCCGCGATTTTGTCGTACCCCTGCTCTAGCGTGCTCAGCGATGGGACTCGAATCGCTCTCGCTCGCCCAGGCCCGGCGCGTCGCGCTGGCGGCCCAGGGCTTCACCGACCCGCGGCCGGGTGGCGTCACCGACATGCGCCACCTGCGCCGGGTGCTGCGCCGGCTGCATCTGATCCAGATGGATTCGGTCAACGTGCTGCAGCGCGCCCACTTCATGCCGCTCTACAGCCGTCTCGGCCCCTATCCGGCGGACCTGCTCGAGCGCGCCGCCTATCGCAAACCCCGGGAGCTCTTCGAGTTCTGGGGGCACGAGGCCTCGCTGATCACCACCGATCTCCAGCCGCTGTTCCGATGGCGCATGGCCCGCGCCGCCGACTTCGCCTGGGGCAGCATGGTGCGCATCGTCAAGGAGCAGCCCGAGCTGGTCGCCTGGGTGCTCGACGAGGTGCGCGGCCGGGGACCGATCACCGCTGCCGAGATCGAGCACGACGCGCCCCGCCGCAAGGATCACTGGGGGTGGAACTGGTCGGTGGTCAAACAGGCGCTCGAGTGGCTGTTCTTCACCGGCCAGGTGACGGCGGCCTCGCGGACGACGTCGTTTGCCCGGCGCTACGACCTGCCCGAGCGCGTTCTGCCGGCGTCGGTGCTCGATGCGCCGACGCCCGCCTATCCCGACGCGATCCGGGCGCTGGTCGAGATGTCCGCGCGGGCGCTGGGGGTGGCGGCCGAGCCCGAGATCCGCGACTACTTCCGATTGCCGGTCGAGGGCTTCAAGCAGGCGATTGCGGAGCTCGTCGAGGACAAGGTGCTGATCCCGGTCGCGGTCAAAGGCTGGAAACAGGCCTACCTCCACCACGAGGCCAAGATCCCGCGGTGGGTGCGGGCCGCCACGCTCGTCAGCCCGTTCGACCCGCTGATCTGGGAGCGGGGGCGGACAGAGCGATTGTTCGACCTGTCCTACCGCATCGAGATCTATGTGCCCGCGCCGCAGCGCCTCTACGGCTACTACGTGTTGCCGTTTCTTCTGGGCGACCAATTCGCGGCGCGGGTCGATCTCAAGGCCGATCGGAGGGCGGGCGAGCTGCAGATTCCCGCCGCCTGGCTGGAGCCGACGGCCGATCAGGAGGAGACTGCCGTCGCGCTGGCGGCCGAGCTGCACCGGCTGGCCGGGTGGCTGGGGCTGCACACCGTCACCGCCCCGGTCAAGGGTGACTTCGCCGGCCCGCTGAGCGCTGCCCTCGCGGGTGTACCGTCGCAGCCATGACCCTGGCAGATGAGCCCGTGCAGGGTCCGGCCCTGCCGCCCGGTTGGGGGTATGCCGAGGCGCGTCCTGACGCCGTCACTCGCTTCGTCCAGCGCGTCTGGACGAAGTCGCCGGTCTGGGCCGCCCCGTTCGCGGCGCTGGTCTGCATGTCCGGCGCGGTGGGCTACACACTCGCCACCCATCCGGCCGCCGCGGGCGCCGGCGACGCGCCGACCTGCCTGCTGAAGTACACGACCGGGTTCGTCTGTCCGGGCTGCGGCGGCACCCGCGCGGCGTGGTACCTGTTGCACGGCGACGTCCCCGCCGCCGCCCGGCACCACGCGATCTTCACCTTCGCGGTGCCGTTCCTGCTGTACATGTACGTCGCTTGGGCCGGAAAACGGCTGTTCAACTGGAACCTCCCGCAGCTCAGGATCGGTCCGGGCGCGATGATCGCATTCGTGGCGGTCTGGGGCGTCTGGAGCGTGCTGCGTAACCTGCCCTGGGCCCCGTTCACCGCTTTCTACGTCTGAGCGGCGCGTCCGATAGGTTGTTGGGTATGACGCACGACCCGCGACCCTTCGGCCGGCTGCTGACCGCCATGGTCACCCCGTTCGCCCCGGACGGCTCCCTCGACGTCGAGGGCGCGGCGAAACTGGCCACCTACCTCGTCGACGAGCAGCGTAACGACGCGCTCGTGATCAGCGGGACCACCGGCGAGTCGCCGACCACCTCCGACGCGGAAAAGGACACGCTGCTCCGGGCCGTCATCGACGCGGTCGGCGACCGGGCCAAGGTGGTCGCCGGCGTCGGCACCAACAACACCGCCCACACGCTCGAGCTCGCCCACGCCGCGCAGAAGGCGGGCGCACACGGCCTGCTGGTCGTGACGCCGTATTACAACAAGCCCCCGCAGGCCGGCGTGGCCAAGCACTTCCTGACCGTGGCCGACGCGGCCGAGCTGCCGATCATGGTCTACGACATCCCGCACCGGGCCGGCACGGCGATCGCCACCGAGACCATGTGCCGGATCGCCGAGCACGACCGGATCGTCGCGGTCAAGGACGCCAAGGGCGACTTCACCGCCTCCTCGTGGGTCACCGCCCGCACCGGCCTCGCCTACTACTCCGGCGACGACGCGGCCACGCTGCCGCTGCTCGCCATCGGCGGGGTCGGCCTGGTCGGCACCTCCACCCACTTCACCGGGCCGATCGCCAAAGACATGATCGAGGCGTACGAGCGGGGCGACGTCGCCGCCGCCCTGGCCCTGCACCGGAGGGCGTTGCCGCTGTTCACCGGCATCTTCCGGGCACCCGGCACCATGCTGGTGAAGGCCGGCCTGCGCGCCCGCGGGCTCCCCGCCGGCCCGGTGCGGTCTCCGCTGGTCGACGCCGGCGACGAAGAACTGAACCAGTTGCGAGAGGACGCCGCGAAAGCCGGCATCGTCCTCTAATACAGAGAAAGACGCGAATGAGTCAAGCGCACGTGGAGCTGGATCCGCCACCGCCGCTGCCGGAGGGCGCCCTGCGCGTCACCCCGCTCGGCGGGCTCGGGGCCATCGGCCGCAACATGACCGTGCTCGAGTTCGACGGCAAGCTGCTCGTCATCGACTGCGGGGTGCTCTTCCCCGACGTCGAGCAGCCCGGTGTCGACCTGATCCTGCCCGACTTCACCCCTGTCCTCGATCGCCTCGACGACATCCAGGCGATCGTGCTCACCCACGGCCACGAGGACCACATCGGCGCCGTGCCCTACCTGCTGGCCCACAAGGCGGACATCCCGCTGGTCGGGTCCGAGTTCACGCTCGCGCTGGTCGAGGCCAAGCTCGCCGAGCGGCGGCTCGACCCGTACACGCTGACCGTGCGCGAGGGCCAGACCGAGCGGCTCGGCCCGTTCGAGTGTGAGTTCTTCGCGGTCAACCACTCCATTCCCGACGCGCTGGCGGTGGCCGTGCGCACGCCGGCCGGCCTGGTGCTGCACACCGGCGACTTCAAGATGGACCAGGTGCCGCTGGACGGCCGCATCACCGACCTGGCCGGCTTCGCCCGGCTCGGCGCCGAGGGTGTCGACCTGCTGCTCTCCGACTCGACCAACGCCGAGGTGCCTGGCTTCGTGTCGCCCGAGCGCGACATCGGCCCGGTGCTCAGCTCGATCTTCGGCAAGGCCCGCGGCCGCATCATCGTGGCCAGCTTCGCCTCGCACGTGCACCGCGTGCAGCAGGTGATGGACGCGGCCTGGGAGTACGACCGCAAGGTCGCCCTGATCGGCCGCTCGATGGTGCGCAACATGGGCATCGCCCGCGACCTGGGCCTGCTGCACATCCCCGACGGCCTGCTGGTCAGCCTGGACGAGGCGACCCACCTGCCGGGCGACGAGATCGTCTTCATGTCGACCGGGTCGCAGGGCGAGCCGATGAGCGCGCTCGGGCGGATGTCGACCGGCGACCACCGGCACATCTCGATCGCCCCCGGCGACACGGTGGTGCTGGCGAGCTCGCTGGTCCCGGGCAACGAGACCTCGGTCTACCGGGTGATCAACCAGCTGTCCCGGGCCGGCGCCACGGTGATCCACAAGGAGACCGCCAAGGTGCACGTGTCCGGCCACGCCCCGGCCGGCGAGCTGCTCTACCTGCTCAACGTGGTGCGGCCGAGCAACCTCATGCCGGTGCACGGCGAGTGGCGGCACCTGCGCGCGCACGCCCAGCTCGGCGTGGAGTCGGGCGTGGCGGCCGACCGTGTCGTCCTCTGCGAGGACGGCGACGTGGTCGACCTGGTCGAGGGGCACGCGCGGCACGTCGGCAAGGTGGAAAACCGGTACGTCTACGTGGACGGCCTCGCGGTCGGCGACGTCAGCGAGTCGCTGCTCACCGAGCGGCGCATCCTCGGCGACGGCGGCTTCATCTCGGCCACCGTGGTGATCGACTCGGTCACCGGCAAGGTGGTCGGCGAGCCGAACATCTCGGCCAAGGGCTTCTCCGAGGACCCCGAGGCGTTCAGCCCGGTCATCCCGTTGCTGACCGCGGCCCTGCACCGCTCGGCCGAGGACGGCATCACCGACACCCACCAGTTGCAGCAGGTGGTGCGCCGGACGGTGGGCCGCTGGGTCAACGACGCATATCGACGAAGGCCGATGATCGTACCGACCGTCGTCGAAGTCTGAACCTTCCGCGCGCGAGGTCCGTACCTCAGGTCACGGTGCCGCCCCCACGGCACCTGTGGCTGAGGGGAGTTCCTCGAGATGCAGCGCAGCAGGATCGCCGTGGCGGCGGCGGTCGTGGCAGCGGTCGGAGCGGCGGTGGCGTTCACGCTGCCGTCGATGGCCGGTACCACGTCGTCGACCAAGGCCGCCCCGACCAGGTCCGATGTGTCTCCGCAGATTCTTAAGGCGATGGCACGCGACCTGGGTCTGGATGGTGAGCAGGCGACGGCCCGCCTCAAGCGTTCACTGTGGGCTTCGCGAGTCTCCGCGACGCTGGCGGCGAAGACCGGCTCGGAGTTCGGCGGCGCCTGGCTCGCCACCGACGGCACCACGCTCAAGATCGCGGTGACCGACTCCGGCGCGGCCGCCGCGGTGCGCGCCGCCGGCGCGGTGCCGGTGATGGTCAAGCGCAGCGAGCAGACGCTGATCGGCGCCAAGGAGCAGCTGGACGCGGTCCGCGCCGACGCCGCCGGGGTGACCGGCTGGTACGTCGACGTGCAGACCAACAAGCTGGTCGTGGTGGCCAAGCCCGGCAAGACCGCGGCGGCGAAGAGCCTGGCCCGCGAGGCCGGGGTCGCCGGTGACGCGGTCACCGTGCAGACCAGCGCGGCCTCGCCGAAGCCGCTGTTCGACGTGCGCGGCGCCGACCCGTACTTCATCTCGCTGGACGGCGGCACCGCCCGCTGCTCGATCGGCTTCTCGGTCGAGGGCGGCTTCGTGACCGCCGGGCACTGCGGCACGCCGGGCGACACCACCACCGGCTTCAACCAGCAGGCCCAGGGCGTCGTCAAGGCGTCGGTCTTCCCGGGCGACGCCGACATGGGCTTCGTCGAGGTCAACGGCGACTGGACCCCGCGCGCGGTGGTCAACGACTTCGCCGGCAACGAGCTCCCGGTCGCGGGCAACACCGAGGCGCCGGTCGGCGCGGCGATCTGCCGTTCCGGCTCGACCACGGGCACCCGCTGCGGCACGATCCTGGCCAAGAACCAGACGGTCGTCTACCCGGAGGGCGCGGTCACCGGCCTGACCCGGACCAACGTCTGCGCCGAGGGCGGCGACTCCGGCGGGCCGTGGCTCTCCGGCGACCAGGCCCAGGGCGTGACCTCGGGCGGCTCGGGCGACTGCACGGTCGGCGGCGAGACGTTCTTCCAGCCGGTCAACGAGATCCTCGCGGTCAACGACCTCACGCTGGTGACCAGCGGCGGCGCCGCCCCGCCCGCCGAGGAAGAGCCCAGTGCCCCGCCGGCGGAGCAGGCGAGTGCTTGCGAGCAGCTGCCCGTGCAGCGGCAGGGTGCGATCAACCGGTCCGGTTCGGCCCAGGCCACCCCGGGCAACGGCGCCTTCCGGGCCAACGCCGGCCGGCAGACCGCCTGCCTCGACGCCCCCGACGGCGCCGACTTCGACCTCTTCCTGCAGCGCCTGACCGGCAACGGGTTCCGCACCGTGGCCCGGGCGACCGGGGAGGGCGACAAGACCCTGAGCGTCAACGCGCGCTCGGGCACCTACCGGTACGTGGTCCGCGCGACCTCCGGCACGGGCTCGTACACCCTGGGGTTTGCCACCCCGTAACGGATAAGGCGGGACGCCACCCCACCTGCCGAGGGTGACGTCCCGCCTTACCGTGTAGGCGTGTTCTACGAAGCCGTCGCGCAAGTCGCCGTGGGCCTGCATTTCGCGTTCCTGGCCCTGGGACTGCTCGGCGGCTTCGCCGCGTGGCGCTGGCCGTGGCTGATCTGGTTCCAGGTCGCCGCGGCCGCCTGGCTCCTGCTGGTGGTCGCCGCGAGCCTGCCCTGCCCGCTCACCTGGGTCGAGGACCGGGCCCGCGCCCACGCCGGCCTGCCCGCGCACGAGGGCGGCTTTCTCGCCAACCACGTGGCCGGCCTGTTCTACCCCGTCGGGCACGAGCGGGCCGCGCAGATCGTCGCGGCGCTGGTGGTGCTCAGCTCGTGGGCCGGTTTTGCCGTAGCTCGGCGACGGCGTCGGCGAGCTGGCAGCCCGTCGCGATCCCGCAGATCATCACCTGATCGAGCTGCTCGTCGGTGACGCCCTTCTCCCAGTCGGCGAGCACCTCGCCGATGACGTTGACCACGCCGTCGTCCTGGATGTGCACGTACGCCTTCGGCCAGAGCCGGTCGTGGTTCCACGAGTTGCAGAACTCGTAGAGGCGGACCACGTCCTCCATGCCGAACGCGTGCTGCACCATGGCCCGCACCTGGAGCATCTCGCCGTGCTCGCCGATCTGGAAGAAATAGACCAGGTTGCCCTGGAAGTTCCCGACGACGTCGCCGTCCTCGTCGATCATGTAGCTGAACTCGCGAGCGTCCAGCACCGACTTGATCATTTCATGGGTCAAAGCCTGCACGGGACGACAGTAGCCCGCGGTGCGCCTTCACGTTCGCCGGGCGCATCGACGCTACGGTGTGTTCATGGCTGCCCGCACACCTCCGGCTAGGGCGAGGAAGCCCGCGCCCCGGAAGGCGGCCCCCCGCAAGGCCGCGCCCCGGAAGGCGCCGGCGCGCCGCCCGAGTGCGACCCGTGCCCGCCCCTCGACCAGCTCGGTGGTCGCCACCGGGCTCGGCCGCGGGGTCGGCGCCCTCTGGATGGGCGTCGCGCACAGCGTCGGCTGGGTGGCCCGCGGCGTCGGGCGCCAGGCCGCCACGGCCAAGGAGATCGACCCCGAGCACCGCCGCGACGGCGCCGGCCTGCTGATGCTGGGCCTGGCCATCCTGATCGGCGTCGCGGTCTGGGCGGGCAGCGCCGGCCCGGTCGGCAAATGGCTGGCCGACGCGGTCCGGCTGTTCTTCGGCGGGCTCGCCGTGCTGCTCCCGCTGCTGCTGCTCTACGGCGCGATCCGGCTGATGCGCCGGCCCGCCGATCCGGAGCACCGCGGGCGCGGCGTGGTCGGCTGGACGGCGATCATCCTGGCCACCGCGGCCCTGCTGCACATCGCCCAGCAGCCCGAGCCCGGCGCCGACCTGGCCACGGACAACGGCGGCGGCCTGCTCGGCTACGGCGTCGGCGGGCTGCTCGAGCGGGCGGTGACGGCGTGGGTGGCGGTGCCGCTGCTGGTGCTGCTGTTCGTCTTCGGCCTGCTGGTGATCACCGCCACCCCGATCAACAAGATCCCCGAGCGGGTGCTGCTGCTGGTCGACGTGCTGCTCGGGCGCGACACCGCGCGATCGCCGCTGCCTTCGCCCGACATCGACCTGGATCTCGACGAGGACGAGGACGAAGAGGACGAGCCGGTCAAACCGCGGCGGCCGTCGCGCCGCCGCCAGGGTTCACTCGCGGACATCGGCCTGGCGCCTCCGCTGGAGGAAGAAAACGACGAAATAGTCCACGATGTCGTGCCAATTCCGAAAAGTCGGAAAAAGCCGGCCGCGCCGGCGGAGCACTCGCCGCTTCCCACTCGCGCCGAGCAGCTCGAGATCACCGCGCTCGAGGGCGACTACCACCTGCCCCCGCCGACCCTGCTGGCCACCGGCGCGCCCGCGAAGGCCCGCAGCCGCGCCAACGACGAGGTGATGGCCGCGCTGGCCGGCGTCTTCGACCAGTTCAACGTCGACGCCGTGGTCACCGGCTTCACCCGCGGCCCGACGGTCACCCGCTACGAGGTCGAGGTCGGCCCGGGCGTCAAGGTCGAGCGGATCACTCAGCTCTCCCGCAACATCGCGTACGCCGTGAAGTCCGCCGACGTGCGCATCCTCAGCCCGATCCCGGGCAAGAGCGCGGTCGGCGTCGAGATCCCCAACACCGACCCCGAGATGGTCTCGCTCGGCGACGTGCTGCGCTCGCGGGCCGCCACCAGCGACCACCACCCGATGCTGGTCGCGCTGGGCAAGGACATCGAGGGCGGCTTCGTGGTGGCCAACCTGGCCAAGATGCCGCACATCCTGATCGCGGGCGCCACCGGCGCGGGCAAGAGCTCCTGCCTCAACTCGCTGCTGGTGTCGCTGCTGACCCGGGCCACGCCGGACGAGGTGCGGCTGCTGCTGGTCGACCCCAAGCGGGTCGAGATGACCGCGTACGAGGGGATCCCGCACCTCGTCACGCCGATCGTCACGAACCCGAAGAAGGCGGCGGACGCGCTCGAGTGGGTCGTCGGCGAGATGGACATGCGCTACGACGACCTCGCCGCCAACGGCGTACGCCACATCGACGACTTCAACCGCAAGGTGCGCAGCGGCGAGATCACCGCGCCGCCGGGCAGCGAGCGCGAGCTGAAGCCGTACCCCTATCTGCTCGTGATCGTCGACGAGCTCGCGGACCTCATGATGGTCGCGCCGCGCGACGTCGAGGACTCGGTCGTGCGGATCACCCAGCTGGCCCGGGCCGCCGGCATCCACCTCGTGCTGGCCACGCAGCGCCCGTCGGTCGACGTCGTGACCGGCCTGATCAAGGCGAACGTCCCCTCGCGGCTCGCGTTCGCCACCTCCTCGCTCGCCGACAGCCGGGTCATCCTCGACCAGCCGGGCGCGGAGAAGCTGCTCGGCCGAGGCGACGGTCTCTTCCTGCCGATGGGCGCCTCCAAGCCGACCCGCATCCAGGGCGCGTGGGTCGAGGAGAAGGAGATCGCGGCGGTCGTCAAGTTCTGCCGCGACCAGCGCGAGCCGGAGTTCCGCGAGGGCGTGACCGACGCGCCGCCGAGCAAGAAGAAGCAGATCGACGAGGAGATCGGCGACGACCTCGACCTGCTGCTGCAGGCGATCGAGCTGGTCGTGACCAGTCAGTTCGGCTCGACGTCGATGCTGCAGCGCAAGCTGCGGGTGGGCTTCGCCAAGGCGGGCCGGCTGATGGACCTGATGGAGCAGCGCGAGATCGTCGGCCCGTCCGAGGGATCGAAGGCCCGCGACGTGCTGATCAAGCCCGACGGGCTGGAAGAGGCCCTCGCCTCGCTGCGCCTGGACGATTGATCTCGGCCTCGAGCTCCGCGGGAGTGTCCGGGATCTCGGGCTTTTCAAGATCAAAGGCATCCTTGAGTACGTGGTGAGCAAGCAACCCGAGAGCGGCGAGCATGAGGGTCGCCGGGACGACCAGCGGCAGCATCGCGGGGGACGTGCCGCCGAAGAGGTACGCCTCGTAGCAGAGCAGCGATGCCGCCTGGACCAGCAGCGGGACCGGCCATAGCCGCGGCCGGTAGAAGACCAGGACGACGGTCAGCACGTCGGCCAGGAAGAAGTAGCGCTCGTGCATGCCGGGCAGGAAGAACGGCACCATGATCGCGAAGAGCGCCGCGACGGCGACCAGCCGGCCCCGGGTGATGTGGACGTTCCTGACGATGAGGATGTAGCAGAGGGCCAGGACGAGCACGGCCGTGAAGACATAGCCGAGGGTGCGGACGGTCCCGGCGGCCTCGCCGGCCGGCACGAAGGCGTACAGGCTGGGGGCGCGATAGGTGAGGACCGGGATGTTCTTGGCCTGGCGCCCGAGGTCGTAGATGGTGAACAGCTCGACGGGATTGCGGCCGGCCAGCAGCGCCGGGAGGTCGAGCACCAGGAAGACGGCGGGGACGGCCAGGAACGTACGCCAGGGCAGCCGGCCGCCGAGCGCCAGCAGCAGCAGGAGCGGGAAGATGAAGATCCCCTGCGGCTTGATCGCCAGGGCGGCCGCGCACAGCGCCACCGCGGGCCACGGCCGCTCGCGCAGCAGGAAATAGACCCCGCCGACGGCGAGACCGGCCCACATCGCGTCCATCTGGCCGTACCAGGAGGCGTTGATCGCCACGGTCGGCAGCAGCACCGTCACCAGCGCGGCCGCCATCGGAATCCGCCGGCCGGGGAACTTCAACCCCACGATCTTGTACGCGAAGAAGGCGAGCACCACGTCGAACACGACGAAGACGGCCTTGAGCTTGAAGACCAGCGGCCCCGGCACGTACATCAGCGCCGCCAGCAGGTAGACGAAGGGCGCGTTGTAGTTGCCGATCTCGTCGCCCACCCCGTGCCACGGCCCCACGGCCGCGATCTGGTGGTACCACATGTCGAAGATCGCCATGTCGTTCGTTTCCACGGCCCAGCCCGCCGAGCGGGCCAGCACGGCGCACACGACCAGGGCGCCGACCAGCAGGGCCTCGGCGTGCTGGGGCTGTTTTCTGATGTTCGGCATCGTGCTGAGTATTACGGGCGGAAGGCCCGCTCCGATCAAACAACGGCGTTACCGTCCGTGCGGGGGAACGGCCGCCGCGCGGCGCCCGGTAACCTTGTCGGAGTGTCGGTAACTCCTTCAGTAAATCCTTCTGGTCGCCGGGTCGCCCTTCTCACCCTCGGCTGTGCCCGTAACGAGGTCGACTCGGAGGAGCTCGCAGCCCGGCTCGACGCCGGCGGCTGGGAGGTCAGCACCGACGCGTCCGGTGCCGACGTGGTGCTTGTCAACACGTGTGGCTTCGTGGAAAAGGCCAAGCAGGACTCGATCGAGACGCTGCTGGCCGCGGCCGACACCGGCGCCAAGGTGGTGGCGGCCGGCTGCATGGCCGAGCGGTACGGCAAGGAGCTGGCCGAGAGCCTCCCCGAGGCGCAGGCCGTGCTCGGCTTCGACGACTACGCCGACATCGCGTCCCGCCTCGACGGGGTCATGGCCGGCGAGCGCTTCGACGCGCACACCCCGCGCGACCGCCGCGAGCTGCTGCCGATCACGCCCGTGCAGCGGCAGGCCGCCAAGGTGGTCATCCCCGGGCACGCGACCGTCGACGAGCACACTCCCGCCCACCTGCGTCAGGTGCTGCGCCGCCGGCTCGACTCCGGCCCGGTGGCCTCGCTCAAGCTGGCCAGCGGCTGCGACCGGCGCTGCTCGTTCTGTGCCATCCCGGCGTTCCGCGGCGCGTTCGTCTCCCGCGACCCGCAGGAGCTGCTGGCCGAGGCCGAGTGGCTGGCCAAGTCGGGCGTGCGCGAGCTGGTGCTGGTCAGTGAGAACAGCACGTCGTACGGCAAGGACCTCGGCGACCCCCGCCTGCTGGAAAAGCTGCTGCCCCAGCTCGCCGCGGTCGACGGCATCGTCCGGGTCCGGGCCAGCTACCTGCAGCCCGCCGAGACCCGCCCCGGCCTGGTCGAGGTGATCGCCACCACGCCCGGCGTCGCGGCCTACTACGACCTCTCGTTCCAGCACTCGAGCGAGCCGGTGCTGCGCCGGATGCGGCGCTTCGGCTCGACCGAGCGCTTCCTGGAGCTGCTCGACTCGGCCCGGGCCCTGGCGCCCGCCGCCGGCGCGCGGAGCAACTTCATCGTCGGCTTCCCCGGCGAGACCCGGCAGGACGTCGACGAGCTGGTCCGCTTCCTCACCGACGCGCGGCTCGACGCGATCGGCGTCTTCGACTACAGCGATGAGGACGGCACCGAGGCGGCCGGCCTGTCCGGCAAGGTCCGGGAAGACACCATCAAGCGCCGCTACGACCGCCTGGTGTCGCTCGCCGACGAGCTGTGCGCCCAGCGGGCCGAGGAGCGGCTGGGCTCGATCGTCGAGGTGCTGGTCGACTCGATCGCCGGCGGCGAGGTCGAGGGCCGCGCCGAGCACCAGGCCCCCGAGGTCGACGGCTCCACTACGCTTGTCTCGGGGGACTCCTCCGCAGATCTTGATAAGTTGCGGCCCGGCGACCTCGTCCGGGCCCGGGTGACCGCGACGGAAGGCGTCGACCTGATCGCGGTGCCGGTCGAGATGATCGACGCGGCCCCGGTGCCACGCCCGTGACCGAAGAGCCGGTCACCACGCCGCGTGTCTCGCCCTACAACCCGGCGAACGTTCTTACCGTCCTGCGGATCGTGCTGGTTCCGGTCTTCGTGGCCATCGTCGTCGCTTCCGGGCTCGAGGGCACGGGCGCGCGCATCGCTGCCTGTCTCGTCTTCTGCCTGGCCTCGGCGACCGACTTCGTGGACGGCTGGATCGCCCGCAAGTGGTCGCTGGTCACGTCGTTCGGCAAGATCGCCGATCCGATCGCCGACAAGGCGCTGACCGGCACCGCCCTGATCCTGCTGTCGATCTACGACATGCTCCCGTGGTGGGTGACGATCGTCATCCTGGCCCGCGAGTGGGGTGTGACGGCGTTGCGCTTCTGGGTCATCCGGTACGGCGTCATCGCGGCCAGCCGCGGCGGCAAGCTCAAGACGGTGCTGCAGATCGCCGCGATCGCCTGGTACCTGTGGCCGGTCCCGGAGCCGTTCGACGTGATCGGGCCGTGGCTGATGGGCGCCGCCCTGGTCGTGACCGTGGTCACCGGCGGCGACTATCTCGTCCAGGCGTTGCGCCTGCGCCGCGATCACTAAGCTCGGGTCGTGGACGTGTCCGAGACCCGCCTTGCCGCCGCCGCCGCGGTCCACCGACTGGTCGAGCGCGGTGAGACGTTGGCCACCGCCGAGTCGCTCACCGGCGGCCTGGTGGCGGCCACCATCGTCGAGATCCCCGGGGTCAGCGCGGTCTACCGCGGCGGCCTGGTGGTCTACGCCACCGATCTGAAGGCCTCGCTGGCCGGCGTGCCCGAGCTGCTGCTGAAGGAGCGCGGGCCGGTGGATCCGCAGGTGGCGGTGGCCCTGGCGGCCGGCTGCCGGGAGCGCTGCGGCGCCGATTGGGGCCTGGCGACGACCGGTGTGGCGGGTCCCGATCCGCAGGACGGCAAGCCCGTGGGGCGGGTCTACATCGCCGTCGCGGGCGCGGCCGGCTCCGCCGTACGTGAGCTGCAACTCGACGGAAACCGGGACGTCATCCGAACCGAAAGTGTGATGAGTGTTCTGAGACTCCTCTCAGACACCTTGCAAGAGGCGCCGAACCCATCCTGAGCTGCGGAATGTTGCAGTGATCGCGGTTGTTGAACCGAGGTCCCGCCGCTGGGCCCGCCCGGAATTCGGCGGGGCGGGATGTCGGCGTCGCCGGCAACGGGTACGGTTGCGGGAAGCCTCCGGCGCGTGCCGGCGGCCCGCCGCAGGAGGAGGTGCCATGGTCCTGCTACGCCGGGTTATCGGCGACGCACTTCGGGCGCGCCGGCAGGGACAGCACCGCACGCTGCGCGAGGTGTCCACCGCCGCGAATGTCAGCCTGGGGTACCTGTCCGAGATCGAGCGCGGTCAGAAGGAAGCGTCGAGCGAGCTGCTCGCCGCGATCTGCGAAGCGCTCGGCGCGCGCCTGTCCGAGGTGCTCGGCGAGGTCAGCGACACGCTGCTGCTCGCCGAGGAGATGGAGGGCGTGCTCACGCCGGTCAAGCCGGCCGACGAGCCCGCCGCGGTCCGCAAGGTCGCCCGCGAGGGAGACGTCTCCGTCTCCGTGCGCCAGGATTCGCCGCTCAAGGCGACGCTGCGCACCACGCGGAAACCCAACCGCGAAGTCGTGTACGCCGCCTAGTTCCTTACAGCGTTTTGTCAGGGCCGGATCGCCGTTGGTGGTCCGGCCCTGACCGTATATGGATGTTGGCCCCGCAGGGGCCCGGGTTCTCCGCGCCGTCCGTAGGACCAGGCGCCGGTTGCAGCACAGTACGGGATCGACCCTGACACCGCACACGGCGTAGCCTCGATGCCGTGGGGGAGACCCTGAGATCCCCCCGAGGACACGTGACGACGGTGGCGGCGAGCTGTCACGATGGTGTTCACGCGCCATCGAGGGACAGGTCCTCGTTTCCGCGTCGATGGTGCCGAAGACTGAGCGACATTGAGGGGATACCGCGAGATGGCGAACCCGTTCGTCAAGGGCTGGCGTTACATGATGGCGCTCTTCGGTGCGAAGATCGACGAGTACGCCGACCCGAAGGTACAGATCCAGCAGGCCATCGAGGACGCGCAGCGGCAGCACCAGGCGCTCGTGCAGCAGGCGGCGGCGGTCATCGGCAACCAGCGGCAGCTGGAGATGAAGCTGTCCCGCCAGATGTCCGAGGTCGAGAAGCTGCAGGGCATGGCCCGCCAGGCCCTCGTCCTCGCCGACAAGGCCCGTGCTGACGGCAACGAGTCCGAGGCGCAGAAATACGAGTCGACCGCGCAGACGCTCGCCACCCAGCTGGTCTCGGGCGAGCAGTCGATGGAAGACCTCAAGACCCTGCACGACCAGGCCCTCGCCGCGGCCGGCCAGGCCCGCAAGGCGGTGGAGAACAACGCGATGGTGCTCCAGCAGCGCATCGCCGAGCGCTCCCGCCTGCTCAGCCAGCTCGAGCAGGCCAAGATGCAGGAGACGGTGGCCAAGTCGCTCGAGTCGATGTCGTCGCTCGCCGCGCCCGGCAACACGCCGTCGCTCGACGAGGTCCGCGACAAGATCGAGCAGCGGTACGCGAACGCCATGGGTCGCGCCGAGCTCGCGTCGAACTCGGTCGAGGGCCGCATGCTCGAGGTGCAGAAGTCCAGCCTCGACCTGGCCGGCTCCTCGCGGCTCGAGCAGATCCGGGCCAGCATGGCCGGCGAGAAGCTCGCGGCCTCGCCGCAGCAGCCCGCCGTCGAGCAGGCCCCGCCGGCGGCCGACCCGGCCAGCGTCGCCCGGCTCGACGAGATCCGCGCCAGCATGAACCAGAAGCGGGGCGACACGACCGCGGCCGGCTGAGCCGGTCCAGTCGTCAAGGGGGAGGACCTGCGGTGGACGAGCGGACCAGGTATTTCCGGCGGCTCAAGCGCCTGCGCGGCTCGGCGCGGCGGTGGAGCGTGCTGGGGGGAGGCCTGGTCGCGGCCACCGCGGTCCTCACGCCTTATTCGGGGATAGGCGTGGTCGACGCGATCTGGGCCGGCGCGGCCGGTTCCTCGGTCGCGCTCGCCTGGTGGCGGTGGAGCGATCACCGCGCGCTGGCCGCCACGCCGGCCCCGCCCCCGCCCGACCCGGCGCTCGCCGGTCAGCGGCTGGCCGCCGCGATCGAGCGCTTCCCGGTCGGTCGCACGATGCTGCACGAGATGCGCCGGCAGAAGAACCGCTACGCCCTGCGCGGCTCGGCGATCACGCAGGCCTGGGACCGGCTCGACCGTGCGTCGGCCACGCTCGCCGCTCTCTCCGGCCGGCTGACCGGCCCCGGCGAGGCGGCCGTCCTCGAGGCGGCGGTGGCCGAGCAGTGGCTGCGCGACCTCGGCCAGCGGGTGGCGAGTGTCGAGCGCGCCATCCCGCTCAGCCCACCCGGCGACCGTCGCGCGGGGATCGAGCAGTCCCACGCCGCCCTGGCCGAGCAGTTCACCGACGGTGTCACGGCCTACGAGCGCCTGGTCGCCGCCGCGGCCAGCTACGTCGCCGAGGACGGCCACCCCATGGGCGACGGACGTCATCCCGCCCACGCCGGCCTGGTCGACGCCACCGACCGCTTGCGCGGCCTGGCCGAGGCCCTGGGCGAGCTCAAGCGCCCGCCCGCGACCTCGATCTAGCTGCATGAGGCATTTACTGCCGACTATGTGACTTGCGCCACCGGAATTGCTACGTTCCGTCACTGAGGCGCGCGGTCAGTGCTGATCCGAGCGCCATTTCCGGCTACCTTCGGTAATTTTCCCGATGCGCCGGGTCGAGCGGGTGCCCCCACCAAAAGATTGATGTTTAGTAATGTCCCCGGCAACGCGGCAAGCCGCGCCGATGTGGCCGAAACCCTTGCGGTCACAGCGATCTACCCTTCCAGGGAACGGGGAATTCCTTGAAAAAAGTGGTGGCACTGAGTGCTGCCGCGATCGCGGTTCTGGGCCTGCTGCCCGGTACCGCTTTCGCTGCCGAAACCAAGTCGAAAGCCCAGCCGAAGTTCACTGTTGTGAACAAGTTCGAAAGGGTGGCCGGCGAAAAGGCTACCGGCAAATTGAAGGAGCGAGTTCGCAAGCACGTCGACGACGCGATGCGCCGGTCGCAGCTCGTCGCCGACGCCGACCTCGACACCTTCACGGCCGACCTCTCCGGCCGCAAGTTCACCGCGGTGGTGCCCAAGGGCGTCAAGCTCAAGAGCGCCATCGTCGTGACCGAGGAGGGCGTTGACCAGGTCGGTCTGGGTGCGGAGTTCGAGGTGCCGACCGACACCGTGTCGGCCCAGGCGGCCGGGCACTCGGCGGGCACAGGCCTGCCGCGGGTGGCGGGCGCCTGCCGGACGCTGTGGTTCGACAACCCGACGTCGGGCGCCAGCGACGACCAGGTCTACGACTGCTACGAGAAGTTCAAGAAGTCGAATTCCGAGTACATCTACAACCGGTATTCGAAGATGACGGTCGGCCAGACCGAGGCGGCTATCCGGCGGGAAGTCCAGGAGTTCACCATCCGCTTCCGCGAGGCCAAGGGTTACAGCCGGATCACCGGAGGCCCGTACAACTACGGTCCCCTCCCCAGCAGCCTCGAGTGCAACAACGCCAAGTTCTCCTACGGCGGCCTGGAAATCCCGCTCGTCGGTTGTGGCGGTATCCAGAACCTGGCCGGCGGTTCGTATTACCAGACCGGGACCAAGTACCTCGGACACGAGACGAGCCAGAAGTACATCGACTCGTACGCCCGGTACACCTCGAACGGCACCACCCCGGTGTGGTCGGACTACGTCTGGGTCACGATGTCCAGCTGCGGCTGGATCCCGTTCACGCCGTGCATCAACGGCCTGAACAAGTGGGAAGAGAGCTACACGGACGGCCTGTGGTACCGATGATCCACAGCCGGAGCCGCTCCTCACGGGAGCGGCTCCGGCCCCTTCCGGTCCTGGTCGCCATCCTCGCCGGGATGGCGCTGTGCCTCACTGCTTGTCGTTCGGACGGCCCCACGCGGCCGGTGGCGGCGGTCGTTCCCCCGCCCACCGCCGCCGCCAATCCCTGCGCCGACCCGTCGACCCGATACGACGGTGTCTGCCACACGGTCGCCGTCGGCGGAAAGACGTATCGCTACCTGCTCTTCCGGGCGGCGCAAGCGACCACGAAGACGATGATCTTCGACGGTGGCGGCCCCGGTGTCTCCAATCTCTCCAACATCGACGCCCGCTACGAGCAGACGCAGGCCGATGCCGGGAAGCGGGGCTTCAACCTGCTAGTCCTGGACGAGCCCTGGGTAGTGGCGCCCTACGATCCGCAGTGCCGGACGGCGATGTCATCGTTCTACCGCGAGTCCACGCAGCGGTACCCGCGACCCGCGTCCGGCAGTGCCGTGGCGTCGGTGCGCCAGAGCTGCCTGACCGCCAAGGGCGCGGCCACCAGCACGGCCGCCGACTACCGGGCCGCCGTCGGCCGCATCGAGCAGGCCGAGAAGGTGACCGTCGTCCGGCTGGAGGGCTACTCCTTCGCGTCGGTCCGGGCCGCCTATCTCGGTGTGGACCGCCCCGACCTGGTCGTGGCGGTCGGCTCGCCGTTCCCCGTGGGAGCCTCCGCGGCCGCCTTCTATGCCGCGGAAGGTCGCGGCGCCGGCACCAGCGGTGACCTGGCCTCGGACTCGGCCCAGGCCTACTACACGACGACGGGTACGGATCCGGCCGACGTGGACCGGGCGACCGCGGCCCGCGGTCTGTGGCAGGTCACCAGCACCGGCGACATGTCGCTGTCGCGAGTCGGCTACTACGCCGAGATCTGCTCCGCGCTCGGCAACTGGCCGGCCCTGGCCGGAGATTCGCTGAAGGCCGGCTCGGCCGTGACCGCGCTGGCCTCGCTGCACGCGCCGTGCGTGGGTGCGAACGGGACAGAGAGCCTCAAATTGCCGGCGAAGACGTGCTTCACTGTCCTGGCAGGTGACCGGAACTCCCCGTGGTTGCCGTCGCCCGTCACCCGGCGGGCCAAGGTCGCCACCGTCCACACGGGCGAGCACGGAAAGGTGGCGATCCCCGCATGCCCATGACCGACCGTCCCCGGCGGTGGTGGCGTCTGGTCATCGTCGGCAGCCTGCTGTACGTGGTGCTGGTGGCGAGCAACTACTACTCCCCGTGGCTCGGCGACAGCCCGCTCGTCTGGGTCTCCGCCGAGATCCTGCTGGTCGCCCTGGCGGTGTTCGCGGCGGTGAAGGACCTCTCCGCGGTCCCGCTGCGCGGGGTGGAGCGGGCCGCGCTGGTGGTGGCGGCCGTGATCGTGCTGCTGTGGGTGCCGGCCGCGCTGCTGACCTGGTTCGCGTCCGGCCGGCGGGACGACGTGCTCTCCCTGCTCCTCGGGCTGCTCGTTGCCATCCCCGTTCTTCCCCTGGCCGCGCTGGCTCTGCCCGGCACGATCGCGTACCGCCACGCCCGGCGGGCCTGAGAAAGTTCGGGATTCATGACAACCGTCTATGCCGCTGAAGTGTCCTAGTTCTGTGATGAGATGGGCGGCGCCGGATCAGTTCGCCGAATTCGTGCGCGTCAGGCATGCGGCGCTGCTGCGCTATGCCTACCTGCTGTGTGGTGATTCGCACCTCGCGCAGGACCTGGTGCAGGACGCGCTGGAACGCACCGGCGTCGCCTGGCGGCGCATCGAAGGACAGGGCGACCCGGAAGGCTACCTGCGCCGGATCATCACCAACCGGTACCTGAACCGGGTCCGGTCACTGCGTCGTGAGCGGCTGGTCGGTGACGCGCCGGAAACCGGCGCCGCCGCCATCGAGCCGTCCGACGGGTCGCTGATCCGGCTGCTCAGCTGCCTGCCGCGCCAGCAGCGCACGGTGATCGTGATGCGTTACTACCTGGACCTGTCCGAAGCCCAGATCGCCGAGGCGCTCGGCTGCTCGGCCGGAACAGTCAAGAGCACCGCGTCGCGGGCGATCGCCCGGCTGCGCCGCGAGCTCGGTCCCGATGCCCACCAGCACCCGGCGGAAGAGGGCGCCCGATGAAAATCGACCCGCAGACGATCGAAGACGACCTTCGCGCCGCGATGCACGCCGGTCCGTCCCCGCTCCCGGCGTGGCCCGACCCGGTGGCCCGGGTGGAGGCCGGCATCACCCGCCGCCGGCGCCGGAAGCTGCTGGTCACCGCCGCGGCCGTGGTCCTGGTGGCCGGCGCGGCAGCCGGCGGCCTCGCGGTCGTCACCCATCGCCCGCCGCCGTCGACGTCGATTGTCAGCGCCGAACCGGTCGCCGCGCCGCAGATCCTGCGCCGTTCCCCGCGCCCCGACGCGCCGCCGTGCCGGCTCGACCAGGTCGGCGCGGTGGACTGGATCGTGCAGTCGGCGCCCTGGGGGCAGTCGACCGGGTTCGCGTTGCGCCCGACCAACAGCGAGCGCTGCACCGTGTCGGGCAAGCCGGCGCTGTCCGGGGTCAACACCGCCACCGGCGCCTCCGAGCCCATCGCGGCCGCGGACCTCGGCCCGCTCGACCAGAGCGTCGTGCGGCAGTTCCCGGCCACGATCGACCCGGGCGAGATGGCCCGCGTCCAGATCCGCGCCAACACGACCTGCCCCGCCGGGGAGAAGCCGCGGTCCTACCGCGACCTGACCCTCACGGTCGGCGAGAAGAAGCTCAGCCTGCCCGCGTCCCGGGTCCTCAAAGGTGTCTGCGGCGCCGACGTCACCCAGTGGTTCGTGGAGCCGCCGATGGACTACGCGTCCCTCAACGCCACCGTCGAGGCGCCGGCGGTTCTGCGCCAGGGAGAGGAGTTCTCCTACACCGTCCGGATCAGCAATGTCTTCCCGAGCGAGTATCCGATGGATTCCTGTCCGGTCTTCCAGCTGGGTGTCGCGGCCAAGACCACCGGACCCTGGCAGCGCATCGAGTGCACGCAGGACAGCATCGACGACCACGACAGCGTCGAGTACACGTTGCGCGGCCAGATCCCGCCGGACACCGGCCCGGGGCCGCGCAAGCTGACGTGGATGGCCGTGATGAGCAATGGCGAAGCCGTCATCGCCGACATGGGAACCGACGGAACGGCCGTCACCATCACCCGCTAGCCGGCCTCGGCTGGCAGCGTGGGCACCAGTACGTGACGCGCTCGTCCTGCTCGGCCTTGCGGATCGCGGCGCCGCAGCGGCGGCAGGGCTGGGCGCGCCGGCCGTACACATAGGTGGTTTGCCCACGCCGCAGCGAGCCGGTCGTCGACTGGGTCCAGCGGCCCTTGTTCGAGGCGACCAGCTTCTGCGCGAGCGTGACCACGCCGTCGAGATCGGGGACCTCGGCGATCGGCGTCCACGGCCACAGTCCACGCAGGAACATCGTCTCGGCCTTGTAGAGGTTGCCGACGCCGGCGAGATTGCGCTGGTCGAGGAGGGCCTCGGCGATCGTCGCGCCCGGCCTGGCGGCGATCCGCCGCGCGGCCTCGGCCGGGTCCCAGTCGTCGCCGAGCAGGTCCGGCCCGAGATGGCCGACGAGCGTCTCCTCGTCCGCCGTGGGCACCAGGGTGACCTCGTGCAGGTGATATCCCACCGCCACCGAGCGTGCGGTGCGCAGCACGACCCGGATCAGATGGGCCGGGCGGCCGGACCAGCGCTCGCCCGGCGCGTAGGCCCGCCACGCGCCGTCCATCCGCAGGTGGGAGTGCAGGGTGAGCGGTTTCTCGCCGTCGCGGGTGAGCCGCAACAACAGGTGCTTGCCCCGGCTGGCCGACTCGGCCACGGTCCATCCCGTGAGGCCGGCGGTGGCGAGCCGCGGCACCCGGAAGTCGCTCCCGGTCAGAACGTCGCCGACCAGGGCGCGCTCGAGCACGCGGGCCGTGTTCCAGACGGTGTCACCTTCGGGCATGCGTCCATCATCGCGCGGCGGCGTCGAGGAGGGCGGTCATGGCGGCGCGGTCGAGCTCGGCCGGGTCGCGGCTGGTTTCGCCGGCGGCGGCCAGGGCGGCGTCGAGCGCCGCGCTGCCGATCGGGTCGCCCGGCTCGTAGATCAGGCCGCGGCGGGCCGCCTCCCGGCGTACGGCGGCGGCCAGCGTCGCGCCGTCGTCGTGGCGGCCCAGCAGGAGCAGGGCCAGCGCGCCGGCGAGCAGGCCGCCGAGGACGTTGCCGACGTCGTCCTCCTCCTGGAACAGGCGCACCGCCTCGCGCAGCGACGCGAGAGCCGCCGCCGGGTCGCTGGGCGGCCGGAGCAGCACGCGGCCCAGCAGCAGGTGACTGTAGGCGGCCGTCCACGTCTGGCCGATCGCCGCCGCCATGCCGACGGCCGTCGTCAGCAGCCGCCGGCCCTCGGCCACGTCGCCGGCGCCGGCCAGCGCCCAGCCGAGCACCATCGCGCCCGCCGCGACCAGCCGCTGCTCGCCGATTTCCTGGCCCAGCGCCATGGCGCCGCGGCCGTCCGCGACCGCCCCGTCGAAGTCGCCCAGCGCGGTCCGCAGCATCGACTCGTAGTAGTAGGCCTGCCCGCGCAGCACCAGTCCTTCCCGGTCGGGCGCCGGCCCGAGCGCGGCTATGCCCTCGCGCAGGAAGTCGTCGGCGCCCGCCGCGTCCCCGGTCAGGAACTGCAGGGTCCCGGCGGCGAGCATGGCCCGCGCACGGTCGTTGCCGCTGCCCGCGCCGCCCGGGCCCGCGCCGCCCGCGCCCGTGCCGCCCGCGCCCGCGCCCGTGCCGCCCGCGCCCGCGCCGGCGCCGCCCGCGCCCGCGTTGGTCGCGCTCGCGCCGCCGGCCGAGGCAGGGCTGGTGGGCGGTCCCGGGGAAGTGGCGGCCAGGGCGGCGCGCAGGAGGCGCAGGCCGTCGGTCACGTGGCCGCCGCGGTACCAGAACCAGTCGAGCAGGGCGGCCGTCCGCAGGGCCGCGGCCGGGTCGGCCGTGAGGTCGTGGGTGATGCCGGTGCGCAGGTTGGCCAGTTCCCGGTTGAGGACCCGGATCGCGTGGGCCGAGCGTTCGCCGGCCAGCTCCGGCGCCATTCGCTCGACCAGGTCGCGCACCCAGGCGGCGTGTGCGGCCCGGCTGGCGCCCGGGGACGGGTCGCGGTTACGGCAGTAGGCGCGGACGATCTCCAGCAGGCGGTAGCGGCTCGGGGTGACCGTGGTGTCGGCGACCACGACCGAGCGGGCCACCAGGGACGACAGCGCGGCCAGGTCGCCGCCGACGGCGTCGAGGGTGAAACCGCCCTCGAAGGGCCACAACCTCAGCAGCAGGGCGCGGTCGCCGGTCGAGAGCAGGTCGACGCTCCAGGCGATGGCGGCCTCGAGGGTCTCGTGCGGGGCGAGGGCGCCGCGCGGCACTGGGCCGAGCGCGGGGAAGCGCTGGTCGAGCATGTCGAGGAGCTCGGCGAGGCCGAGCACCCGGCAGCGGGCCGCGGCCAGTTCCAGGGCGAGCGGGATGCCGTCGAGGGCGGTGGCGAGGCGGGCCAGCTGCCCCGATTCGGCCTCGTCGGGGCGCCAGCCGGGACGTATCGCGGTGATCCGGTCGGTGAGCAGGGCGATCGCGTCGGCCGGAGGCAGCGGGGCGACCGGGAGCAGGGTCTCGCCGTCGATGCCGAGCGGCTCGCGGCTGGTGGCGAGCACGTGGACGCCGGGGCAGGCGGCGAGCAGCGTCAGGGTCAGGGCGGCGACGGCCTCGACCAGGTGTTCGCAGTTGTCGAGGACCAGCAGGCCGGGCCGGTCGCCCAGAGCCGCCGCCAGGGCCTCGGTGGTCGCGGCGCGCACGCCGGCGGCGTCGGCGACGACCGAGGGGACCAGGGCCGGTTCGTCGACGTCGGCGAGCCGGACGAACCAGGGATGCGAGGCAGCGGCGAGCCGGACGAACCAGGGATGCGAGGCGGCGGCGAACTCCACGGCCAGCCGCGTCTTGCCCGCGCCGCCGGGGCCGACGAGCGTCACGAGACGGCTGGCGGGCGCGAGGGAGGCGAGCAGCGCCAGCTCCTCGCTCCGCCCGAGAAAATGTGAGAGTGGCCGACTGAAAGCCGAGGGTGACGCGGACGCGGGCGCGGCGGGCAGCAGGAGCGCGGGGTCCTGGGCGAGGAGGCGGGCCTCCAGGTCCTGCAGCGCTGGGCCGGGGTCGATGCCCAGCTCGACCGCGAGCTGGGCGCGGACGCGGCGCATGGCGGTGAGGGCGTCGGCCTGGCGGCCGCTGCGGTAGAGGGCGACGATCAGCAGTTCCCAGCGGCGTTCGCGGTACGGCTCCTCCCGTACGGAATAATCAAGCGCGGCCACCGCACCAGGCGCATCCCCGATCGCCAGAAGCGCCGCCAGGCGCTCTTCGGCAGCCACCGCTCGCAGCTCGGCCAGCGCGGCGCGCTCGGCACCCAGAGCCTCGTCGAGATCGGCAAAGGCATCGCCGCGCCACAACGCCAGCGCCGCGTCGAAGGCGCGCAACGCCTCGCTCGGCGAGGACGCCAGCAGTTGCCGTCCGCGAGCGAGGCCGGCCGTGAACCGCGCCACGTCTGTCTCGTCGGTGTGCAGCACATAACCGGCGCCCGACCTCGCCAGCGCATCCCGGGACGGGCCGAACGCGCGGCGCAGACGCGACGCGTACGCGTGAAGGGAGCTGGAGAAACTCGCCGGCGGTGACCCATCCCAGATCGTCTCGGCGAGGGTCTGTTCGCCGACCGGACGGCCCTCGCCCGCCAGCAGCGCCGTGACCAGGCGGCGCGGCAGCCGGCCGCCCAGATCGACCACGCGCCCGCCGGCCTCCACCTCGGTCGGACCGAGCACCCTGCCGATCAACACGGGCCGAGCATAGGGCTGCAAACAGATTGCAGGCAGTCTGCAAGCGGACGGGGTGACCTTGTACTCATGACAACGATGACCGCAGGAGCGGACACCTGGGACATGCCACTCGTGCACCGGGTTTTCCGCCGGGACTTCCGCATGCTTCCGGCCCTCGTGCGCGCGGTGGCCGAGGGGGACACCGCCCGCGCCGAGACCGTCGGGTACCACCTCGAGCACCTGGCGAACGGGCTGCACCACCACCACACCGCCGAGGACGAGCTGCTCTGGCCGTTGCTGCTGCAGCGGGCCACGCCCCAGACCGAGCTGATCAACCGGATGGAGGCGCAGCACCATCGGCTGCACGAGCCGCTGGAGCGGATCGGCGAGATCAACCCGCGGTGGCGGAAAACCGCCACCGCCCGCGACCGGGACGAGCTGGCCGATGTGATCGCGCAGGCGTCGGTGGCGCTCGACGAGCACCTCGCCGACGAGGAGCAGGAGCTCCTGCCCCTCGCCGAGGCGCATGTCACGCAGGCCGAATGGGACGCTCTCGGGGAGCGTGGGCGTGAGTCGATCCCCCAGGGGAAGCTCGCGCTTATCTTCCTTGGGTCGATCTTCGAGGAGGCGACACCGGAGGAGAAGAAGCGCTTTCTCGCCGACTTGCCGGTGCCGGCTCGCGTCGTGTGGCGACTTCTCGGGGATCGGACATACCGCTCATACCGCGATACGCTGCGGCAAGGCTAGGCTCGCGCCGAGATCCGGATCATGTCGCCGGGGCGCACCGAGAGCACGACCACGGCCCGGCCGTTGTTGACCGCGATCGCCACGTGGCCGGCCGAGTCCTCGAACACCAGCAGCTCGCCCCGCTCGACGTCGGCGAACGTGGTGCCGCGCCGGGCGCTGACCGAGCCGTTGATCACCAGCTCCTGGGCCAGGCCGGCCAGCACGTCGCCGGTCGCGGACAACTGCACGTTGCCGAATCGGTCGACCGTGCCGACCTCCGACTCGATCCAGCCGTCGCCGACCGTGACGACCGGGTCGGGCAGCCGGATCAGGTCGGCCGGATCGATCGCGGGGCCGGCGTCGACCGGGCTGCCGCCGAGCGCGAGGTGGGCGGCAGCCGGGGAGAACACGTCGCGGCCGTGGAAGGTGCGCGAGACGTCGCCGATCAGCCAGTCCTTGTTGGCCAGCTCGAAGGCGCGGTCGACGCCGCCGAGCGCGTCGGCCGCCCAGATCAGCAGGCCGTTGTCGGGGCCGACCAGCAAGCCGTTCGGCGTCTCGAGGACCAGCCCGCGGCGGGCCGTGCCGACGCCCGGGTCGACCACCGCGACGTGCACCGCCGCTGGCAGGTAGGGCGCGGTCTGGGCGAGCACCGCGGCGCCGCGGGTCACGTCGGCCGGCGGCACGTGGTGGGTCACGTCGATGACGCGTACGGCGGGCGCGATGCGCGCGATCGTGCCATGGCACGCCGCGACGAACCCGTCGAACGTCCCGTAGTCGGTAGTGAGGCTGATCCATTCATATCCGGCCATGGTGGCCAACGTTACTGCCCCGACACCCTTCGTGTGTGACAGCCCCGACAGGGCACGCCGGAGGACATCTGGCAGGTTTGAGTCATGCGTCTTGTGATCTTCACCGAGCCCCAGCAGGGGGCCACCCACGGCGACCTCGTCAAGGTCGCGCAGACCGCGGAGGCGTCCGGCTTCGACGGCTTCTTCCGCAGCGACCACTACGTGGCGATGGGTCAGCCGGGCGAGCCGGGCCCGACCGACGCCTGGGTCACGCTGGGCGCGCTGGCCGTGCAGACGTCCCGCATCCGGCTCGGCACGCTGGTCACCTCGGCCACGTTCCGGCTGCCCGGGCCGCTGGCCATCGCGGTGGCGCAGGTCGACGAGATGAGCGGCGGCCGGGTCGAGCTCGGCCTGGGCGGCGGGTGGTTCGAGCGCGAGCACACCGCGTACGGGATCCCGTTCCCGACCGTCGGCGAGCGCTTCGACCGGCTCGAGGAGCAGCTCGAGATCGTCACCGGGCTGTGGTCGACGCCGGCCGGCCGGTCCTACGACTTCGAGGGCAAGCACTACCAGCTGATCGACTCGCCGGCGCTGCCCAAGCCGGTGCAGTCGCCGCGCCCGCCGGTGATCGTGGGCGGACACGGCAAGAAGCGCACGCCGGCGCTCGCGGCCCGTTTCGCCGACGAGTTCAACGTCCCCTTCGCCAAGATCGAGGACGTGGCGCCGACGTTCGAGCGGGTCCGTCTCGCTTCGCGGGAGATCGGCCGTGACACGCCGCCGGCCTTCTCGGCGGCGGCCGTGCTCTGCGTGGGGCGCGACGACGCCGAGGTGCGGCGCCGTGCCGCGGCCATCGGCCGCGACGTTTCCGAAATGCGCGAGAACGGCGGCATCGTGGGCACGCCCGCCGAGGCGGTGGAAACCATTCTTCGGTACGCCGAGGCCGGCGCGACCCGCCTGTTCCTGCAGACGCTGGATCTCGCCGACCTCGACCACCTCGAGCTGGTCGCCTCCGAAGTGGCTACCCAGCTCTGAAGCAGTCCGCGGCCCAGGCTCGGTAGCTGCCGGGCCTGCGGCCGAGGACCTTCTCCACGTCGGCGGTGACGATCGCGTTGCCGCCCGCGCGGACCAGCAGGGCGCCGGCCAGGGCCATGTCGGCGATCTCCGGCGGGAAGTGCTCGCGGGCCGGCGGGACGTCGACAGTGGTGATCGTCGTGCCCAGGACCTCGGCCAGTTGGGCGGCCTGCTCGGGGACGCCGAGCAGCTCGGGACCGGTCAGCGTGTAGACCTGACCGTCGTGGCCGGCCGTGGTCAGGGCCTCGGCGGCCACCGCGGCCACGTCGCGGGGGTCCACGACGCCCTGGCGGCCCGCGCCGGAGATGTTGGGGATCGGCCGCCCGGCCCGGATGTCGTCGCGCCAGGCGAGGGTGTTCGAGGCGAACGTCGTCGGGCGCAGGATCGTCCAGGGCCGGCCGCTGTCCCGGATGGCCTCCTCGCCGGGCGCGTGCCACGTGTTCAGGCCCGCGTCGGGCGTCGCGATCGCCGAGAGCTTGACCACTCGCTCGACGCCCGCCTCGATCGCCTGCCGCAGAAACGCCCGGTCGATGCCGGGGATCGCCGGCCCGGCCGGCGCGAGCAGGAAGGCGGCGCGCGCCTTGCGGATCTCGGTCGTGACCGTGAGGCCCGGGCGGGGCTCGATCTTCGCGGGGTCGCGGGTCAGGGCGGTCACTTCTTCGCCGCGCGCGAGCAATTCACCGACCAGGGCGGATCCGATGGTGCCGGTGGCACCCGTCACGAGAATCATGGTCCTACCGTCGTCGCCCGCCCTTCGAACGTCTTGGAGTTTTCGGTACTAGCGTGAGTGCCGTGGATACCGTTGTGCAGCAGCCCGAGGTGGCCACTGTGCTCGCTTTCCGGACGGCGGCCGACGGGCGCAGCGACCTCATCGTGGTCGGGCCGCGGACGCGGGGCACCTACAACCCCGGCAAACCGCTGGCGGCCTGCGCGCGGGTGCGGTTGCGGCCGGGGCAGGTTCGGCCGGTGCTCGGGGTGCCGGCTTCCGCGCTGGTCGATCGCGCTTTCCCGTTGACCGAGCTGTGGGGCGATGCCGCGCTTGCCTTGACCGACCATGTCGCCGCAGCGGGCTCCGATGCGGCCGCTCTTTTGCAGGAAAATATGCCGAAAAATCTGGGCATATCTGGCGTCGACGTGGCTGCGGATCTCCTGAAGCGACCCGGCGCCCGGCTGTCCGAAGTGGCCGCCGATGTCGGCGTGAGCGAGCGCTACCTGCGCACCCTGTTCGCCCGCGAGGTCGGCCTGTCGCCCAAGCATTTCGCCCGGATCAGCCGGGTGCGCACGGTGCTGTCGCTGGCGGGCCGGCGGCCGTGGGCGGAAGTCGCCGCGAAGGCCGGCTTCTTCGACCAGGCCCACATGATCGGCGACTTCCGCTCGATGATGGGGGTGTCGCCGGGGGCGTTCCTCGCGGGACGCCTCCCGGCGGTCACTCCGTGCTCGCTTACTCCACGTCTATGAAGATCGGGTTCGTGTAGAACCAGGTGTCGAGCCACGGGTCGCCGTCACCCGGGGTGTGCGGGATCGGCCCGCGCGGGTCGATCCCGGCGCCGAGCGGGCCGGGCCCGTTGCGGCGGCCGTCGCTGCCGCGCAGCCGCACGTAGGACGGCTCCCTGATCGGGTCGAGCTCGATCCGCAGCGTGTAGGTGCCGGTACGGCCGCGCACGTCGATGCTGCGCGCGACCCGGGTGGCCGGCGCCTTCCAGCTCGTGCGGTCCTTGGCCGGCCCGCGCACCGCGCCCCGGATCACGTCCACATGGGCGAGCTTCGGCAGCTCACCGTGGTAGTTCGGCCGGGTCGCCGTGGTGATCGTGACCTCCAGCGTGAGCCGCTGTCCACGCCGGACCCGCAGGCGGCCGCCCAGCGTCTTTCCTTCGAGGCGCACGTCGACGCCGTCGATCAGCTGCCCGTGGTCGACCCAGACCCGCCCGGCGCGCAGGCCCGCCATCACCTGGGCGTAGCCGTAGCCGGTGACGCCGACGTGCGTGCGGCTGAACTGGCCGGGCCAGAAGTCGCTGCCCGGCTGCGGCGTCCCGGTGTCGACCGGGTCGGGCAGCTTGCCGGTGTTGTCGAAGTTCTGGCCGGCGGGCCAGTCGCCGTTGCGCCAGGTGTCGAAGACGGTGCGGTGGTTGTCCGAATTGGAGGTGATCGAGAACAGCTTGCCCTCGGCGAGCATCGCGTCCCACATGCCGCCGACCGTCGCGGTCATCCAGTCGAAGCCGCCGTGCGTCACGTACGCCTCGGGCGGGAAACCGGCCCACGACTGGGCGGACGGCTTGTTCTCGTACTCGCCGCGGATCGAGCTCGCGCCGCGCCAGCCGGGCAGCGCCGCGCCCTGAGCGCCCGGCGCGCCCTCCATGCCGATCATGATCGACGGGTCGGCGTCGCGCCAGCCGCGGATCTCGGCCGGCGAGTCGATGCCGAGCCGGGACGGGTGGTTGGCGAGCACCAGCACGTCGGGCACGGCGCCGGCCCGCTTCCGGTCGGCCAGCCACTTGATCGCGTCCACCGCTAGCTGCAGGTTCTCGGCGCCGTCGGTGGTGCGGTTGAGCAACTTGCCGTCGTAGGCGAGCTCGAACTGCCGCAGCACGTCCGCCTCGTCCGGCCCCGGCGCGGTGAACACGGTCGCGTGCTCGGCGCCCGGGATGTACCACTCGAGGCCCTGGAAGATCAGCATCCGCGGGTTCTCGACGCGCGCCTCCAGCACCTCGAGGTGCTCGGCGAGGGCGCCGCCCGCGTTGGCGTGGCCGAAGTTGCTGTGCTCGGTGAACACCATCCAGTCCAGGCCGAACTGTGCCGCACGCATCGCCTGCTGCGAGAACGTGTACTTGGCGTCGTGGCTGTAGACGGAATGCACGTGGTGGTCGCCGACGAGCCACGCGTATTTCGCGCTTTCCCGGCCGTGCGCTTCGGCCGGCGTTGCTCCGCCTGCCACCGCCAGTCCGCCGAGCAGCCCAGCGGCGGCCAGCAGCCCACGCCGTGACAACCCTTGAGGATCAAGAGCATCTTCTCGTACGGCGGGGTCCGCCCACTCGGGCAGCGGGTGCGTCACTTGCCCCCTCCGATCATGAACTGCTCCGGGCGCAGGGCGCGTCCGACGATCCGGACGTCGCCGAGCCAGCCGTAGTAGGCCTGCTCGACGATGTCGTCGTAGTGGTAGGCGCCGACCAGCCACGGCTTGCCGGCGGTGGCCAGGCCGATCGCGGGGGTCGACGGGTTGCGCAGCACGGGGCAGCCATCGACGTACATGATGGTGTGTCGGCCGTCGTTGACCACCGCGACGTGCCACCACTTGTTCAGCGGGAGCAGGTGGCTCCAGTTCGTGGAGATCCGGTCCTGGTTGCGGGGGAAGACGGCCCACTGCAGCTCGGCGCCCGAGGAGAGGTTGAGGCAGGCGGCCGGCTCGGACGGGTCGTCCCCGGTCTTGCCGGCGTCGCCGCCCGTGCCCATCCGGGTCAGCACTCCGCACCACGCGTGCGGGTCGCCGAAGTCGGCGGGCAGCTTGAGGAACGCCTCGATGGTGTAGCCCCTGTCGAGGGTCATCGCGTTCAGGGGTGCGCCGTCCGCCGTACGCAGATAGGCCCCTCGCGCCGGCTTCTTGCCGCCCAGGAAGCGCAGGCTCGCGTGTGCCGGCTGGTCGGGGTGGAACTCGTCCGACCAGGTCAGCGTGTCCGGACCGCCGGCGAGGTCGGCCCGGGTGAGGTCGTTGCGGTTGCCCGAAAGGTCGGCGATCACGCCGTTCACCGCACCGCTGGTGGCCTGGTCGAACCGCCAGTACGCGAGGGTGCCCGGCACCAGCACCGACTTGGCCGGGCGCGCGGGCCGGACCGGCGGGACGCCGAAGCGGGTGGTGAAGTCGATGTCGATGCTGAAGCGGTTGGCCGCCCCGGTGAGCTCGACCTCCAGCTCGGCGAGCTCGTTGCGCTTGTCGTCCTTGATGCCGAGGAAGTACGGCGAGATCGTCTCGACGTCGACGCAGCCGCGCGCCAGGTCGAATTGATAGAGCCGGATCATCGCGCCGCCGCCGTAATAGCGGTCCTGGTAGTTGGTGATGTGGACGTGTACGTCGTGCCCGGCGTCGTTCTTCAGCACGGTCCGTCCCGGCGGCCAGAAGTGGCCGTTGAGGGTCAGGAAGATCCGGTCGTTGCGGGCGATGAACTGGTCCCACAGCTGCCGGCCGAAGTCGGACAGGTGCGCCTCGCCGTTGTCGTCGGCGAACGCGATCTCGTGGGTCGTCACGATCACCGGCAGCGCCGGGTGCTTGTCGAGGACCGACTGCGCCCAGGCGAGGCCGGCCGCGCTCGGCCGCCAGTCCAGCGCCAGCACCAGCCACTGCCGGCTGCCGCCGGTGAACAGGTGGTAGCTGTTGTAGCCGTCCGGGCTCGCGCCGCCGTAGCTCTTGGCCTTGTTCTTCCCGCCGATGAACCGCTGCGGTCCGAAGGTCTGCAGGTACGCGCTGTCGCCGCGCTGGTCGGTCGTGGACGAGTTGATGTCGTGGTTGCCGGCGAGAACGCTGTACGCCGCGCCGGCCCGGTCGAGGACGGCGAACGCCTTGCCGATCGCGTCGAATTCCTCTTTCTTCCCGTTCTGGGTGAGGTCGCCGAGGTGCGAAAGGAAGACGATGTTCTCGTCGTCGCCGTGGTCGAGGATCCAGCGCAGCGACGCCTCGAGCGGCCGGGAGTCGCCGCGGTCCTCGTCGAAGAGGTACTGGGTGTCCGGCATGACCACCAGCGTGAAGCGGGGACTCTCGGGGTCGTTCTTCGTCCCGCCCGCATGTGCCGCGGCGGGAAGCGTGGGCAGCGCGGCGGTCGCCATCGCGCCGGCGCCGAGCAGGCCGGCGGCGCGCAGCAGGCCGCGGCGGCTCGCCTTCGGGGTGGTGTCGCCGTGGTCGTGCAGGTCGGCGCAGTTCGCCGACGACTCCATGGCGTGGATCAGACAGGGGTCGGCATGATCGTGCATGTCAGCACTATCGACAGCCGACCCGATCTTGATCGCAAACTCACGGGGAACGACGAATGGTCACCAGACGTCGCCGTCCCGCCAGTCGCAGGCCAGCGTGCCGGTGAGGCGCAGCTCGGCGCCGCCCGCGACGACCCGGACGAACGTGCTGTCGTCGTCCTCCTCGGTGCGGGTCAGGCCGCCCGGCGCCAGCACACAGGTCGGCCCCTGCCAGGGCAGCCAGCCCCGCTGGAGGTAGAGGCCGCGGCCGGCGTGCGAGGCGGAGAGCGCGCCCAGGTCGTACCCCTGGTCGACGATCCGCTCGGCCTCGGCCATCACCGTCGCCGCGTGGCCCTGCCCGCGCCGCCCCGGATGCACGGCGACCCCCTCGACATAGCCGCCCCGCCACGAGCGGTCGGCGTGCAGGAAGCGGCGCTGCACCACGGCCGCGTGCGCGATCGGCTCGCCGCGCTCGAGGACCAGCACGTGCAGGCCGCCGAGCGCATGCTCGAAGTCGTGGTCGTCGAAGTTGCCGAGAAAGGCCAGATCGAGAAGCTCGCGGATCGCCGATCGCTCGGCGGTGGTCAGATCGGCCGTCGCGACCGTCCGGGTTTGAGGCACCCGCCCAACCTACTGGGGCTCCGCCGCCTCGCCGGTCATGACTATCCTCCGGGATCGTGGTGTTGTTCGTCGCACGTGACCGGGACACAACGGTGATCTCGCGGTCCGTCATCCGTGTCCCCGACGGCCGCCGCGTGCGCCGCGGCTGGAACGCGCTCGTCGAGATCCGAGCCCCGCAGCACCCGACCCGCGTCGACAACACACCCGCGGTGGTCGCCCTGATCGCGTTGCCGCCCGTTGTGGTGGCGCTGCTGGCCATCCGCTACCTGGGCCTCCCGGTAGCCATCGTCGGCACGGTGCTGACCCTGCTGGTGACGCTCTCGATCGTGCCCCCGCTCTTCCGCCGCTCGCCCGTCGGCGCCACTCCCTCCAAGCGGCGCTCCGGCCATGCGGATCGTTCGGACGCCACCTCCTCCTCGCGGCGCTCCGGCCATGTGGACCGCTCGGGCGCCTCCTCCGCAGGCCAATCCGGTCTGCTGTCACCTGCCGATGACGCGCCCGTGTCTCGCCCGCCGCTGCCGGACGAGAGCGTGCGCACGCTGACCGCCGCGGCCGAGCGCACCGCTTTTGACCGCGCCGTGTCCACCGCCGACCGCATCAGCCAGACCTGGCCGGCCCTGAACGGTCTGATCGACATCCCCGAGGCCGAGTCCCTGCTGGCCGCCGCCCTGTGGGAGATCTCCGGCCTCCTGGCCCGCCGCCAGGAGCTGACCACCGTCCTGGCCGGCCTGACCCGCCCCGACTTCGCCACCCTCTCCCCGCCGGACCCCATCGCCGACAAGCTTCAGTCGCAGATCCGAGCCACCAAGGAAGCCCTCTCGGCGGTGGAGATCGACCTGGCAGCCCGGGAAGCCAGCCTCCGCCGAGCCGAGGAAGCGGGCCGAACCTTCATCCGCGAGCACGAACTCCGAGAAGCAATCCGAGCCGCCGAGCGCTCACTCGGCACCCAGCCGAACCCGCCTCTCCCCACCGTGTCCACCCCCGACGCCGCAGCCGACTTGGCCGACCACACCAGCCTGGTGCTGGCCGCCTACCGCGAGCTGACCACCACCCTCCACCCCGACGACAGCCCCTAGCCACGCCGACCCCAACCACGCCACGCGCCGGCGAACGTCGCTCCAGCCGCCCGAGGAGCCGCGTTCGACGGCGTCTCGCCCGGCGCCGCGTGGGTAACGCGCTCGGCGGCGTCTCCCGGCTGCGCCCGCGTGGGTAACGCGCTTGGCGGCACCCTGGGCTGCGCCGCGTGGGTGACGCGCTTGGCGGCGTCTCCCGGCTGCGGCGCGTGCGTGACGGGCTCGGCGGCGTCTCCCGGCTGCGGCGCGTGCGTGACGGGCTCGGCGGCGTCTCCCGGCTGCGGCGCGTGCGTGACGGGCTCGGCGGCGTCACCCGGCCGTGCCGCGTGCGTGACGGGCTCGGCGGCGTTGCCCGGCTGCGCTGCGGGCGTGACGGCTCGCCGTGCGGCGTCAGCCTCGTAGCCGCAAGCCGCGCGGGGTCGCGCGGAAGCCGGCCGTGGTCAACGCGTCGCGCAGGGGCGACGCGTGTACCGACTCGCCGTCGGCTCGTTCCACCGACATGGCACCCAAGGCGCCCGAGCGCACCGAATCGGCGAGCGCGCGGCCGGCGGCGATCAGGGTCTCGGGGTCGTCGGTGAAGCTCAGGAGTGTGCGGCCGCCACGCTCCACATAGAGCACCAGGTCGCCGGATACCTGGATGACCAGGGCGCCGGCCTTGCGGCCCGGGCGGTGACCGGCCCGGGTGGTGGGCTCGCCGTCGCCGCTGTCGATGATGCGGTCGGGCCAGGGCAGGGCCGCGCCGTAGGGGTTCGCCGGGTCGGTCGCCGCCAGCACCTGCGCGTGCGAAGCGCGGCGGGACAGCTCGTCGGGGTCGGCCAGGGCGCGCAGCCGGTCGACGGCGCCGGGGACCGCGAACTGGGCCGCGCCCAGCCCCTCGACGAAGTAGCCGCGGCGGGCCGCGCCGCGCTCCTCGAGGGCGCCGAGCACCGGGTAGACCGCCGCGAAGCCGCCGGTCACGCCCTCGGCCATCACCGCGCCGCGGGTCACCACCCCGTGGCGTTCGAGAAGCAGGTCGGCCAGGGCGGCCGCGCGGCGGGTCGGGTCGAGGTCGCGGTCGGGGAGGCGGGACCAGCGGCCGGCCATGCTGGGCGGGCCGCCGCGGGCGGGCATCGCCGGGCGGCCCAGGCTGCCGGGCCGGCCGGGGCGGCGGTAGCGGGCGCGGGCCGGCGCGGCCTTGGCGCGGTGGGCGCCGCTGCCGCCGAGCAGGGCGCGCAGCGGGGCGAACGTGTCGTTGGTCAGGTGGCCGGCCCACACCAGATCCCACACCGCCGCCGCCAGCTCGGGGTCGTCGGTGGCGCCGATGCGGTCGGAGAGGTTGCGGAAGAACAGTGCCTGGCCGTCGCCGAGCGCCTCGAGAACCCGCTGGTGCAGCGGGGTGAGCGCGAGCTCGTCGTCGGGCGGGGGCAGCAGCAGCGCCGCGCTGTCGGCCCAGGCCAGCGTGACCCAGCCGTCGTTGCCGCCGATCGAGCCCGAGCCGGCCCAGAGCACCTCGCCGCCCGCGGACAGCTCGTCCAGCTGAGGCGGCGCGTAGTCGGCGATGCGGGCCGGCAGCACCAGCCTCTCCCACGCCGAGGCGGGCACCGCGATGCCCTGGAGCTGCTCGATCGAGGCGGCCACCGCGTCGACCCCGCGCGCGTTGCCGCCGATCTGGTGCCAGCGTGGCAGGAACGCGGCCAGCACCCGGGGCGGCACCGGCTCGATCTCGCGGCGCAGCGCGGCCAGCGACCGGCGGCGCAGCATGCGCAGCACCTCGCTGTCGCACCACTCGCTGCCCGCGCCGCCGGGGGAGAACTCGCCCGAGGCCACCCGGCCGGTCGCGGCGAGCCGCTTGAGCGCCTGCTCGACGACGAAGACGCCGAGACCGAACCGGGCCGCGCAGGTCGCCGCCGCGAACGGGCCGTGCGTGCGGGCGTAGCGCGCGACGAGGTCGCCGAGCGGGTCGGCCACCGGCGAGAGATAGGCCTCGGGCAGCCCGACCGGCAGGGCCACGCCGAGCGCGTCGCGATAGCGGCCCGCGTCGTCGATGCCTATCCAGCGCTCCTCGCCGGCCACCCGCACCCGGATCGCCCGGCGGGCCGCCTCGAGCTCGACCAGCCACGCCTCGTCGACGCCGCGCACGGCGAGCTCGGTGGGGGACAGGTCGCCGAGCAGCCGCAGCAGCTCGGCCGCGTCTTCGGCGTCGCGCGGCTGCCGGCGACTGGTCAGCCACTGCAGTTGAGCCTCGGTCTCGCCGACCACCTCGGGGTCGAGCAGCTCGCGCAGGTCGACCCGGCCGAGCAGCTCGCCGAGCAGCGTCGAGTCGAGCGCGAGCGCCGCGGCCCGCCGCTCGGCCAGCGGGGCGTCGCCCTCGTAGAGGAACGCTCCCACGTAACCGAAGAGCAGCGACCGGGCGAACGGCGACGGCCGCGGCGTCTCGACCTCGACCAGTCGCACCTTGCGGCCGGCCACCTCGCGCATCAGCCCGACCAGGCCGGGCACGTCGAAGACGTCCTGCAGGCACTCGCGGGCGGCCTCGAGCGTGACCGGGAAGTCGGCGAACTCGCGGGCCACGTCGAGCAGCTGGGCCGCGCGCTGACGCTGCTGCCAGAGCGGCTGGCGGCGGCGCGGGTCGCGGCGGGGCAGCAGCAGCGAGCGGGCCGCGCACTCGCGGAAGCGGGACGCGAACAAGGCGGAGGTGCCGACCGACTCCTCGACGAGCTGGGCGATCTCCTCGGGGTCGAAAGCCACCAGCTCGGCGCCGGGCGGCTCCTCGGCCGTGTCGGGCAGTCGCACCACGATGCCGTCGTCGGAGGGCATGACCTGGCCGTCCACGCCGTACCGCTCGGACAGGCGGCGGGCGATCGCGAGCGACCAGGGCGCGTTGACCCGGGCGCCGAGCACGCAGTGCACGGTCATCCGCCAGTCGCCGAGCTCGTCGCGGAAGCGCTCGACCAGGATCGTGCGGTCGTCGGGCAGGTTGCGGGTCGCCTCGCGCTGCTCGCCGAGGTACGCCACCAGGTTGCCCGCGGCCCACTCGTCGAGGCCGGACTCGCGCAGCGTGGCGGTGGCCGCCTCGTCGCCGGCCTTGACCAGCGAGCGCAGCTGCTTGCCGATGGCGCGGCCCAGCTCGATCGGGCGGCCCAGGCTGTCGCCCTTCCAGAACGGCATGCGGGCCGGCGCGCCGGGCGCGGGGGAGACCAGCACCCGGTCGGGCGTGATGTCCTCGATGCGCCAGGAGGTCGAGCCGAGCAGGAAGACGTCGCCGACGCGGGACTCGTACACCATCTCCTCGTCGAGCTCGCCGACCCGGGCCGCGCGCTCGGCGCCGGCCAGGAAGACGCCGAACATGCCGCGGTCGGGGATGGTGCCGCCGCTGGTGACGGCGAGCCGCTGAGCGCCGGGGCGGCCGGTCAGCACGTCGGTGCCGCGATCCCACACCAGGCGGGGGCGCAACTCGGCGAAGGCGGTCGACGGATAGCGGCCGGAGAGCATGTCGAGCACCGCGTGCAGGGCCGACTCGGGCAGCTCGGCGAAGGGCGCGGCCCGGCGCACCAGCGCTGCCAGCTCGTCGACCTGCCAGGCGTCGAGCGCGACCATCGCCACGATCTGCTGGGCCAGCACGTCGAGCGGGTTGCGCGGGTAGCGCAGCTCCTCGATCGCGCCGGCGCCCATCCGCTCGGCGACGACGGCGCAGGAGACCAGGTCGCCGCGGTGCTTGGGGAAGACGACGCCGCGCGAGACCGCGCCGACCTGGTGGCCGGCCCGGCCGATGCGCTGCAGGCCGGCCGCGACCGATGGCGGCGCCTCGATCTGCACGACCAGGTCGACCGCGCCCATGTCGATGCCGAGCTCGAGGCTGGAGGTGGCGACCACGGCGGGCAGGCGCCCGGATTTCAGCGCCTCCTCGATCTGCTTGCGCTCCTCACGGGAGACGCTGCCGTGGTGGGCACGGGCCACCACGGGCGGGGCGCCGCCGGCCTGCCCGGCCTGGGCCATGATCTCGGCAGGCGGCCGAGCGGGGACAGGCAGCACCTCACCGGCCCGCTCGGCGGCCAGCTCGTTGATGCGGGCGCAGAGGCGCTCGGCGCCGCGCCGCGAATTGGTGAAGACGATCGTCGAGCGGTGCGCCTGGATGAGGTCGAGCACCCTTTCCTCGACCGCCGGCCAGATCGACGGGGTGTGCCGGTTGCCATCGGGATTGTCAGGGTCGACGTCAGGCACCTCGTCGAGGCGGGTCATGTCTTCCACCGGGACCTCGACGGCCACCTCGATGGTCTTGGCGCTCGGTGGCTGGACGATCGTCACGTCGTGCGCGCCGCCCAGGAAGCGGGCGGTCTCGTCGATCGGCCGGACGGTCGCGGACAGGCCGATGCGCTGGGCCGGCTTGGGCAGCAGCGAGTCGAGCCGCTCGAGCGACAGCGCCAGGTGGGCGCCGCGCTTGGTGGCGGCGACGGCGTGCACCTCGTCGACGATCACCGTCTCGACGCCGCGCAGCGACTCGCGGGCGGCGGAGGTGAGCAGCAGGAACAGCGACTCGGGGGTGGTGATCAGGATGTCGGGCGGGGTGCGGGCGAACAGGCGGCGCTCGTCGGCCGGGGTGTCGCCGGTGCGCATGCCGACGGTGATGTCGGGCGGCGGGACGCCGAGCCGGCCGGACGCCTGGCGGATGCCGGTGAGCGGGGCGCGCAGGTTGCGCTCGACGTCGACCGCGAGGGCCTTGAGCGGGCTCACGTAGAGGACCCGGCAGCGGTGTTTCGGATCTTTGGGAGCGGGCTCGTGGGCCAGCCGGTCGAGCGACCAGAGGAACGCGGCGAGCGTCTTGCCCGAGCCGGTCGGGGCGACCACCAGCGCGTTGCGCCCCGCTCCGATCGCCTGCCACGCGCCGGCCTGGGCGGCGGTGGGCGCGGCGAAGGCCGCCGTGAACCACTCCCTGGTGGCCAGGCCGAAATCCTCCAGCACGTCTCGCACCCGACCATCCTCTCTCGGGGGTACGACAAAAAGTCGCGGAGGGATGGCCGTCTATCGGTCTTTACTGGCACAGCGGACCATGGTGGGGTCGGAGGACGAGGCATATACAGATCAAGCACCTGATCGACACAAGAGGCCCCCACCGACAGGAGGCTCCGTGTTCATCCGCGCACCACACATCCGGCGCCTCGGCAGCGCCGCCGCGGTCCTCGCCGCGGTCGCTGTCGTCACCCTCTTCGCCTCCCCCGCCCGCGCGGCCGGCGACGGCTACGTGCGTCTCGCCCACCTCTCTCCCGACACCCCGGCGGTGGACGTCTACCTGCGCTCCACCGCCGACACGATCAAGCCGCAGACGTTCAAGGCGGTCGGCTATGGCGACATGTCGTCCTACCTGCGGCTGCCGACCGGCACCTACCAGGTCGCCATGCGCAAGGCCGGCGCGCCGGCCAGCACCGCGCCGGTGCTCACCACCCAGGTGGGCGTCGAGAACGGCGCCGCCTACACGGTGGCCGGCGTCGGCCGCTTCGCCGACCTCGGGCTGCGGGTGCTCAAGGACGACCTGAAGCTGCCCGACCCGGGCAAGTCCAAGGTCCGGATCATCCAGGCCTCGGTCAAGGCGCCGGTCCTGGACGTCGCCGGCCAGAACGGCAACAAGATCGCCGACGGCGTCGCGTTCGCCACCACCACCACGTACCGGGAGGTCAACCCCGGGAAGTGGAGCGTGCAGGTGGTGCCTACCGGCGGCGGCAAGACCAGCGTGCTGCCCTGCACGCTCGGCGCGGGCAGTGTGTATTCGCTGATCGTGCTCGACGACAGCGGCGGCGGCCTCAAACCCGAGCTGCACGTGGACGCGGAAAGGCAGGGCGCGGTCCCGCTCGGCGGCGTGGCCACCGGCGGCGGTGGCAGCCAGCCGGCCTCGCCGATGCCGATGGCGTTGCTGTTCGCGGGCCTCGCGGCCGTGCTCACCGGCGGTCTCGTCGTGGTGCTCCGGCGCCGGCTCCGGGTCGTCTGAGGGTCACGCCATGACCGACGGGATGGACGACGAGGGCGTTCACGCCGTCGGCGTGGCGGCGGTGCCGGGTGCGCTTTCCGTGCCCCGGCGCCCGCCGCCCGCCCGGCCGATCCCCCCGCCGCCGATTCTGTTCGAGGCGCCGGCCAGAAAGCCGGTCAAAAAGGCGGCCGAAAAGCCGGCGGCGATCCGCGCACCCGCACCCACCACCGCCGCGGCAGGCACCGGCCCCGATTCCGGCGACAAACCCCGCAAACCCGTACGAAATCGTGGTTTTCTGAAGAATCTCGGACGCCGTGCCGCGCTGCCCGCCCTCGCCGCCGCTTTGGCCGCGTTTGTCGTGGGAACCACCTACTTCGCGCTGGCGACGCGGGCGATCGAGACCAAGGATCCGGTGCCTGACCTGGGCAGATGGGCCGCAACCGGGCAGGCGGTCGAGGGCGCCGGGAACGCCGCCCGCCCGGCCGGAGATCCATTCGGAAGCGCTAATGTCGTCGCCAACGGCGCGCCGACCCGAGTCCGGATCAAGGCGATCGGGCTCGACAGCGCGCTCGAGACCCTGCACGTAGCGAAAGGTGCACTTCAGCCACCGAAGAGGTTCGACCGTGCCGGCTGGTATGCCGACGGGACGGCTCCGGGTGACAACGGGCCGGCAGTGATCGCCGGACATGTCGACTCGAAGGCCGGGCCGGCGGTGTTCTACCGGCTGCGTGAGCTCACCGTGGGCGACCGCATCGACGTGCTGCGCGGTGGCAAGGTCGTGACCTTCGTCGTCACCCGGACGGCGTGGTACCCGAAGAGCGCGTTCCCCACGGAGGAGGTGTACGGCCCCACTCCCGACCGGCAGCTCCGGCTGATCACCTGCGGCGGCGTCTTCGACCATCGGCTGCGTTCGTACAAGGACAACCTCGTGGTCTACGCGGTGGCCGGGTGATCGTCGTTCCGCTGGTCGGGCGGCCTGACTATCCTGAAAACGAGTCGACGGGTGGGGGCGGGATGGCGGTCAGACGCATGCTCATCGCCGGTCGGTACTGCCTGCTCGAGCCGGTCGGCTCCGGTGGCATGGGCCGGGTCTGGCTGGCGCGCGACGAGATGCTCGACCGGGACGTCGCGGTCAAGGAGTTCGTCCCGCCGGACTGGATGACCGACGACGAGAAGACGCGGCTGCGCGATCGCACCCTGCGCGAGGCCCGCAGCGCCGGCCGGCTCAACCACCCGCACGTGGTCCGGGTCTACGACGTCGTGCACGCCGAGGGGCTGCCCTGGATCGTGATGGAGTACGTCCCCTCGCGCTCGCTGCACCAGGTGATCAACGAGGACGGGCCGTACTCGCCGGTCGCCGCCGCCCGCATCGGGCTCGCGGTGCTCGACGCGCTGAGCGCCGCGCACCGGGCCGGCGTGCTGCATCGCGACGTCAAGCCGCACAACGTGCTGATCGGCCTCGACGGCCGCGTCGTGCTGACCGATTTCGGACTCGCCACGTTCGTCGACGACGGCTCGGTGACCGGGCCGGGCCTCGTGGTGGGCTCGCCGCAGTACGTCTCGCCGGAGCGGGCACGCGACGGTGCGTCCACGGTGGAATCCGACATGTGGTCGCTCGGCGCGACGCTGTACGCGGCCGTCGAGGGCCGCTCGCCCTACGCGCGCGAGACCGCGATGTCGACGCTGATGTCGCTGGCCACCGAGCCGCCCGATCCGCCGGAGCGCGCCGGTCTGCTGGGGCCGGTGCTGCTCGGCCTGCTGCGACACGATCCGGAGGCCCGGCTGACGGCGAGCGAGGTGGAGCGCCGGTTGCGCATGGTGGTGGCCGCGGCGCCGGGTGGGGGAAACGTGCCCTCGCCGCGGCGCGCCCGGGTGACTGCGTCGGCGGCTGCGCCGGTCTCCGTACGCACGTTGCCGCCGCCACGCGTTGCGGAGGCGCCGGTGTCCCCGGCTCCGGCCGTTCCCGCGTCGTCTTCGCTGCCCGCCTCGCGATCACGGCCGCTGGCCCTGCTCATCGCGGTGGGGCTGGCCGGCCTGGTGCTGATCGGGGCCGGCGGATTCCTGCTCAGCCGCGCCGACGACATGCCGGTGGCCGGGCCGTCCCCGTCGGCCGCGGCGCCCTCCTTCGTGACCGTCGGGTTCTCGCCGGCGGCGTGTTCCGCGCCCGCACCCTCGTCCGCGCCCCGTCTGCCCCAGAAGGGTTCGGCCCTCGGGGTGAACGGGTGGCGCCTGCTGCCCGGCTGGTCGTATTTCACGGATGGATCCGGCTTCCACATCCCGGTGCCGGATGGCTGGACCTATACGAAATCGGGGACGATGTACTGCTTCCGGGACACGCAGGGTGACCGGGTGCTGAGCCTCGACACCGGGCGCAATCCGATCGGCGATCCGGTGAAGGCCTGCCGGACGGAGGCGTCGCGGCTGGTGGCGGCGGGTGCGTTACCCGGCTACCACGAGATCTCGATCGAGAAGCGCCCGCTGCTCAACAAGGCCGCCGACTGGGAGTACCAGTACCGCGGCCCGGACGGCGCCGCGCTGCACGCCCAGACCCGGTGGTTCACGAACAGCGGCCGCGGCTTCGCGCTCAGCTGGGCCACTCGCGAGATCGACTGGTCCGGCGACCTCGCCAAGATCAACATGATCCTGAGCACGTTCTACACCGACAAGCCCAGTTAGCTCACAGCAACCACTCAGCCGGCGTTGATACCGTCTTTTCCATGATCGGCAGTACCCGGCCGGGCTCGGCCCGGCTCTTCGTCTCTAACTGCACCATCCAGCCATGCTGATCCTCATCGGGTTGGCGCTGGTCCTGGTCGTCACGGCCGTCACGGGCTATTTCGTGGCTCAGGAATTCGGATATGTCGCCGCCGACCGCGGCCGCCTCCGCCATGAGGCCGCCCAGGGCGATCGGGCTGCGGCGCGAGCACTCACCGTCACCGAGCGTCTCTCCTTCGTGCTGTCCGGCGCTCAATTGGGCATCACCGTCACCGCGCTGCTTGTCGGATATGTCGCCGAGCCGTTCCTCGGCGAGGGACTGGCCGCGCTGTTCGGCGTGGCCGGCGTGCCGGCCGCGGTGAGCATGCCCGTCTCGGTGGCCCTCGCCCTGGTGGTGGCGACCGTCGTGCAGATGGTGCTCGGCGAGCTCGCGCCCAAGAGCCTCGCCATCGCCCGGCCCGAGGCGGTGGCCAAGGGGCTGAGCCGGTCGACGCTGATGTACCTGGCCGTTTTCGGCCCGATCATCCGTCTTTTCGACCGTGCCGCCTCCCGCTTGCTGCGCCGCATCGGGATCGAGCCCGTCGAGGAGCTGCCCGAGGGCGCCACCAACGAGGATTTGTCGCAAATCATCGCGACATCGCGCGAGGGTGGCCGGCTTTCGTCCGAGTTGTCGAAGCTCCTGGACCGCGGGCTGGACTTCCGCAGCCGCACCGCCGCCGAGGTGATGATTCCCCGGGTCGACGTGCGGTTCGTGGCCGCCAGCGCCGCCGCCGCGGATGTGGTGACGCTGCTGGAGACCGGTCACTCGCGCTTCCCGGTGCGCGGCGCCACGTCCGACGAGATCCTCGGCATCATCGCGATCTCCGACATCATCGCCGTGCCACCGGCCGCGCGCTCGTCGGTGCCCGTCTCCTCGCTGCTCCGCGAGGCCATCATGATCCCCTCGTCGCTGCGCCTGCCGCAGGTGCTGGAGCGCCTGCGCGCCGCCCGCAGCCAGATGGCATGCGTGGTCGACGAGTTCGGTGGGTTCGCCGGCATCGTCACGCTCGAGGACATCGCCGAGGAGCTGGTGGGCCCGATCCGCGACGAGGACGACCTGCCCGAGCCCACGCCGGTCCGCCAGGACGACGGTTCGTGGCTGGTGCCCGCCCGCTGGCGGCTCGACGAGATCAGCGACGCCACCGGCGTCGACCTACCGGTCTCCGACGACTACGACACCGTGTCCGGGCTGGTCATGGCGAGGCTGGGGCGGGTGGCCAAGGCAGGCGACTCGCTTGAGCTCGACAACCTTCTCGTACGGGTGGAGAGCGTCAACCGCCACGTCCCGCAGACCGTGAGGTTGTCCCGATGAACGCCGTCTGGGCTCTGCTTCTGCTCGCCGGCAACGCATTCTTCGTCGCCGCGGAGTTCGCCCTGGTCGCGAGCAAGCGCCACCGCCTCGAGCAGGCCGCCGCGTCCGGTGGCCGGGCCGCGCAGGCGGCGCTGGCCGGCAGCCGCGAGCTGCCGCTCATGCTGGCCGGCGCGCAGCTCGGCATCACGCTCTGCTCCCTGGGCCTGGGCGCCCTGGCCGAGCCGGCCCTGGCGCATTGGCTGGACCCGCTGCTGCACACGGTCGGCCTGCCCTCGTTCGCAAGCCACGCGGTCGCGTTCCTGATCGCGCTGAGCGTGGTGACGTTCCTGCACCTGGTCGTCGGCGAGATGATGCCGAAGTCGTGGGCGATCACCGACCCGGAGCGCTCGGCCACCCTGCTCGCGGTGCCGTTCCGCGCTTTCGCCCGCGTCGTGGGCCCGGTGCTGCGGGTGCTGAACGCGCTGGCCAACGCGGTGCTGCGGCCCTTCGGGGTGCGCCCGCAGGATCAGCTGGCGGTCTCGCACGGCCCCGCCGAGATGAAGATCCTTCTCGACCGGTCGCGCGAGGAAGGCCTGCTGGAGGCGGAGCAGACCGAGCTGCTGACCAGCGTGCTCGGCCTGGAGTCGCTGACCGTCCGGGAGGTCGCCCTCCCGTTCGCCGAGCTGGTGACCGTTCCGGTCTCGGCCTCTGCCGCCGAGGTGGAGCTGGCCTCGATGGGCAGCGGCCGCTCCCGCCTTGGCGTGACGTCACCCTCGGGCGACGTGGTCGGTTTCGTCCACGTGCGGGAGGTCGTCCGGGCGACCACGGCGGGTCGCTTCTGCACGGCTTCCGACCTCATGGATCCGGTCTTCACCCTCGCGGCCGGCGATCGGGTGGTCGAGGCCGTCGCCGCGATGCGCTCGGGCCGGGCCCAGGTGGCACTGGTCCGCGACGATGCGGCCGTGGCCGGCTTCGTCGCCCTCGAGGACCTGCTGGAGCAGGTGCTCGGCCGCTTCGACGACGAGACCGACCCGGTGCCGGTCCCGTGATCGTTTTCGGACCTCTTGTTTCGACGGTTGTCTCCGTTTGTTCGCCACCCCGTTTGTTCGAGGAGGAATGACCCGGTGGTTTTCAAGAAGATGATGCGCGCCTTCGGCGTCGGCGGCCCGTCCGTCGACACCGTGCTGGCCAACCCGAACACTCGTCCCGGCCTGGCCTTGGACGGCCAGGTCCGGATTCTTGGCGGCGACCACGACGCCGCGATCGAACAGGTGGTTCTCGGCCTGGTCACCCGCGTGGAGCACGAGCACGGCGACGGTTTCGTCGAGTTCCACCGGGTGCCGGTCGCCGGCGCGTTCCAGCTGCGCGCGGGCGAGCAGCGCGACCTGCCGTTCTCGTTCCCCGTGCCGTGGGAGACCCCGATCACCGACGTCTACGGCCAGCGCCTGCGCGGCATGACGATGGGCCTGCGCACCGAGCTGGCCGTAGCGAAGGCAGTCGACAAGGGCGACCTGGACGAGGTCGCGGTGCATCCGCTGCCCGCCCAGGAGCGCATCCTGGACGCTTTCGCCCAGCTGGGCTTCCGCTTCGCCAAGGCCGACTTGGAGCACGGCGGCATCTACGGCGTCCGCCAGCAGCTCCCGTTCTACCAGGAGATCGAGTTCTACCCCGCGCCCCAGTTCGCCGGCGGCATCAACGAGGTCGAGGTCACCTTCGTAGCCGACCCGCAAGGCGTAGAGGTGATCCTCGAGTTCGACAAGCGAGGCGGTTTCCTGGCGCCCGGCCACGACGCGTACGGCCGCTTCCGCGTCTCCCACGCCGAGGCCGACACCACAAACTGGACCGCGGTAGTAGAGACCTGGGTCCGCGAGGCAACGGGCCGCTACCAGGGCCTACGAGGCGCAGCCGGCTTCGGCGCCCACGGCGCTCCCGGCCACGGTGCTCCCGGCCACGGCGCTCCCGGCCACGGCGCTCCCGGCCACGGCGCTCCCGGCCACGGCGCTCCCGGCTACCCGGCCGGCCTCGGCGCTCCGGGCGGCCACGGTTACCCCGGCGGACACGGCTACGCAGGCGGCCACGGCTCCCACGGCTACGGCCACCACGGCCACTACCGCCGCGGCTCCGGCGCAGGCGCGATGGTCGCAGGCATCGCCGGCGGCGTCCTGGGCGGCATGGTCCTGGGCGAGGTAGCCGAGGAAATCTTCGAAGACGACGGCGGCGACTTCGACGAGTAGGCCATCTCCGCGGTGACGTCCCGGGGTCGCTTCGGGACGTCACCGCGTCCGCCCGCCCGCGTCCGCACTGGCCAGCGCCGCGTCCGCGCTGCTCAGCGCCCGTCCGCGCCCAGTGCCGCGGTGGTTTGCCTGCGTCGCGCCAGCGCCTGTCCGGGCCCCGTGCGGCGGCGGGTTTGCCTGCGTCGCGTCCGCGCCCGTCCGCGCCCCGTGCCGTGGCGGCTTGCCTGCGTCGCGCCAGCGCCCGTCCGCGCCCCGTGCGGCGGCGGTTTGCCTGCGTCGCGTCCGCGCCCGTCCGGGCCCCGTGCCGTGGCGGCTTGCCCGCGTCCCGCCCGCGCCGCGCCCGCCCGCCGCGCCACGCCGCGCCCGCCGCGTTCGCCCGCGCCACGCCGCGCCCGCCCGCGCCACGCCGCGCCCGCGCCCGCCGCGCCCGCGCCGCGCCGCGCCCGCCCGCGCCGCGCCCGCCCGCCGCGCCCGCCCGCCGCGCCCGCCCGCGCCGCGCCCGCCCGCGCCGCGCCCGCCCGCGCCGCGCCCGCCCGCGCCGCGCCCGCCCGCGCCGCGCCCGCCCGCCGCGCCCGCCCGCCGCGCCCGCCCGCCGCGCCCGCCCGCCGCGCCCGCCCGCGCCGGGCCCGCCCGACGCCCGACGGTCGCCGCGCGGCTCGCAGGCGGCTGGTGGGGTCAGCTGATGCTGGCTGTGGCCAGCTTGATGCCGAAGCCGACGAACAGCGCGCCCACGCCCGTCGTGACGCCGGCTGCGAGTTTGCGGCGCCGGCGGAACTGGCCGGCCAGGAACTTCCCGCCGAAGATCAGCGCCGTCAGGTACAGCGAGCTGAACAGCTGCACCACCGCGCCCAGCACCAGGAACGACACGGCTGGGTGGGCGTAGCCCGGCTCCACGAACTGGATGAAGAACGACACGAAGAACAGAATCGCCTTGGGATTGAGCAGGCTGATCACGGCCGCCCGCCGGAACGGATGCCGCAGATCTCCCGGCGCTTCGCCCGCTGTCTGCGCCAAGGCGCCGGCCCCGCCCGCGGCCGGCTCGCCGCGTGACCGCAGCTTGCCCCAGGCGCCGCGGACGATGTTGAAGCCGATCCAGAACAGGTAGGCGGCGCCCGCGTACTTGATGACCAGGAACAGCGGCGGATAGGTGCGCAGCAGCGAGGCCACCCCGGCCGCCGACAGCGTCATCAGCACGGTGTCGCCGAGGAACACCCCGGCCGCCGCCTGATAGCCGGCCCGCACGCCGCGGCGCGCGCCGACCGACAGCACGAAGATCGAGTTGGGCCCCGGCAGCAGGATGATCGCCAGGGTGCCCAGCACGTACGTCCAGAAATCGGTGATACCCAGCACGACGCCGACCCTATGCCGTCGCGAGGGCAGCCGGACCACCCGCGGCCAGCCGTTCCCGCAGGCGCTCGGCCGCGGCCGGCCATTCCTCGACCGTCATGGCGAACAGCACCGTGTCGCGCCACGTGCCGTCGGGCCGGAGCCGCTGCCGGCGGATCACACCGTCCCGGGTCGCGCCCAGCCGCGCGATCGCCCGCTGGGACCGCTCGTTGCGGATGTCCGTATACCAGAACACCTTTTCCGCGCCGAGCGTCTCGAAGGCGTGCTCCAGCAGCATCAACTTGGCCTCGGTGTTCACCCCGGTGCGCCACCAGCGCCGGCCGACCATGGTGTGCCCGATGGCGAGCGAGCGGTTGACCGGGTCGATGTCGTGATAGCTGGTGACGCCGATGACCGTGCCGGTGCCGGGCTCGACCTGTGCCCACGGGAGCTGGAGGCCGGTCCACTGGCGACGGCGCAGGTCGGCCAGATAGATGGCCATCTCGTCGAGCGTGCGCGGCTGAAGCGTCGGCAGATAGCGCCAGACCTCCTCGTCGGCGAGCGCCTCGACCAGCCCCGCCGCGTGAGCGGGGGCGAGCGGCTCCAACCGGACGTGCTTACCCGCGAGCGTCACCGGCTTGACCCAGGACGACCCGCCGCCCGGCAGATAGGAAGGCGGCGCGACCGCGACCCCGTCGTCGGTCACCGGCGGCCCGAACACCCGGCTCACCGGTAGAACCCCGGCCCACTGGGGGAGCGAGAGGTCTTCCGGCTCGTCGATGACCCCGCCGGCGCGGGACCGCACCGAGACCTCCTCGAGTGACAGGGCCAGCACAGCGGTCTCGGCCAGTTCCTTCTTGTTGGGCGGGCGGGTGTCGGCGGCGCGGCCCGCACCCACCTTGTCGGCGAGCGTGCGCATCACGACGAGCTTCTTCTCGGGGTCGCTGACCGGGCGCGCGACGCCGTGCACGACCACGGACCGATAGTTGGCGCTGTGGTGCGCCTGCGATCTCGCGTACACGATCGCATCCAGAAGCGTGACGCTCACGCAGACCCGGACCCCCTCGCCTCGTGCCGAAAGGCCGAGGCGGCCGCCCGAGGAGCCGTGCAGATAGAGCGTGTCGCCGACGCGAACGTGCAGGGTGGGCAGCACTCGGGGCTCGCCGTCGACGACGAACGCGACGGAACAGTCAAACGCCTCGTCGAGGATGGCGTGCGCGGCCTCGCGGTCGTAGGCCATGCGGTCGCGATAGCGGGTGGCGGTCGTGCGGTCCGTCTGAGTAAAGAGGTCGGACATTCCGGCTCCCCAAGCTTGCCAGTTCGCCTGTACTAGTACAGAATCTGTCTTGTGCCAGCACAGTATCAGGTCACCGGCGACAACGCCGCCGAGATTTCGGCCAGCATCGAGTCGGGCGTCATGCGCGGCGATTTCGTCTGGGGCTCCCCGCTCCCGGCGATCCGCGCACTCGCCGGCGACTTGAGCGTCAGCCCCGCCACGGTGGCCAAGGCCTATCAGGAGCTGCGACGACGCGGCGTGATCGAGGCCGACGGCCGCAAGGGCACACGGGTCCGTTCCCGCCCGCCCATCGCGACCGAGCGATCTTTGATGCGCCTGCCGGTTCCCGAGGGTGTGCTCGATCTCTCCTCGGGCGAGCCCGACGTCCGCGTCCTGCCGTCGATCAGCTCCGCCCTGCGTCGCATCGCCGACGACACCGGCCCGCCACAGGGCTACGCGTCCGCGATCGCCATGCCCGAGCTGATCGACATCGCCCGCCCGCGCCTCGCGGCCGATGGCGTCCCGATGGAAAACGCCGCGATCGCCGCCACCTCGGGCACGCTCGACGCGATCGAGCGCCTGCTCACCGCCCATCTGCGGCCGGGTGACGCGGTCGCGGTGGAGGATCCCGGCTGGGCCAATCTCCTCGACCTGCTGGCCGCGCTCGACCTGCGCGCCTTTCCGGTCACGATCGACCAGGAGGGTCCCCACCCCGAGTCGCTGGCCGCCGCTCTTCACTCCGGTGCCCGCGCGTTCGTCGTCACCGTGCGCGCGCAAAATCCGACCGGCGCAGCCGTCTCCGCCGCCCGCGCGGCCCAGCTCCGCGGGGTGCTGTCCGTCAAGCCAGAGGTTCTGCTGATCGAGGACGATCACGCCGCCGAGCTCGCCGGCGCGCCGCTGCACTGCCTCGGCCCGGTGACCGAGTCGTGGGCGTTCATCCGCTCCGCGTCCAAGCCCTTCGGCCCCGACCTGCGCATCGCCGTGGTCGCCGGCGACGAGACCACGATCGCCCGCGTGGTCGGCCGCATGCGCCTCGGCACGGGCTGGGTCTCCACGGTCTTGCAACGCCTGCTGGTCTGTCTCTGGCTCGATGAGGAGGTGACGTCGCTGGTGCGGCATGCGGCCGCGGGCTACGCCCGGCGCCGCGAGCTTCTGCGGGAGGCGTTCCGGGAGCGCGGGCTTGCGGTCGAGGGCGCGACAGGCATCAACGCATGGGTACGGGTTCCCGACGAGACCCGCGCTGTCGGCCTGCTCCGCGACGCGGGTTACGCCGTCGCGCCCGGTTCGCTGTTCCGCATCAGCACCCCACCCGGCGTGCGCATCACGATCAGCCCGCTCGACGAGTCCAGCATCCCCGCCCTGGCCGACGCCGTGGCGACCGCCACCGGCCCACCGGGCCTGACCACGCCGTCCCGCTGACCGGCCGACGATCGTGGTCCGCGCGGATGAGTGTGAGCCCGGCGAGTGATGGGGCCCGTGCGGCGGATTCCGGACCGCGCCGTCGCGACGACCGGTCCTTCGGGAGGGCGCGGGCGCGGGGGACGTCACGGGCGCGGGCGCGGGGGACGCCACGGGCGCGGGCGCGGAGGACGCCACGGGCGCGTGCGCGGGAGACGGCGTGCGCGTGGGGAGTGCCCGCTGTGCGTGGGTCGTGCCCGTTCGGGTAAAACGATGGGATGCCAAGGACCGATGCGCCGGTCGGCGCGCAGGAGTGGGTGCCGCCCCAGCCGCGGAACATCGAGGAGCTCAAAGAGGCCGCCGCCGGTTGTGAAGGTTGCGAGCTGCACGAGCACGCCACGCAGACCGTCTTCGGCCGGGGCGCCGAGCACGCGCGCATCGTGTTCGTCGGCGAGCAGCCGGGCGACGTGGAGGACCAGCGCGGCCTGCCGTTCGTCGGCCCGGCCGGCCGTCTCCTGCGCGAGGCGGTCGACGACGCCGGCATCGACCCGGCCGATCTCTACATCACCAACGCCGTGAAGCACTTCCGCTTCGAGCTGCGCGGCAAGCGGCGCATCCACCAGACGCCCGGCCCGGCGCACATCGTCGCCTGCCGCCCCTGGATCGTCGCCGAGTTCTCGCTGCTGAAGCCGGAGCTCGTGGTGCTGCTCGGCGCGACCGCGGGCAAGGCGCTGCTCGGCCCGTCGTTCCGGGTCACCCAGCAGCGCGGCCGCCTACTGCCGTGGCCGGCCTCGGCCCAGCATCCGGAAGACTTCCCGGTCGCCGAGATCCAGGCGATGGCCACGATCCACCCGTCCGCGGTGCTGCGCGCCGACGATCGCGACACCGCATACCGCGGTCTCGTCGACGACCTCAAGGTCGCCGCGGCGGCCGTGTCCTGACCACCGCCGAGGCGCGCCTGCCCGTCGCTTGAGGACGCTGCCGGGCCGACGCCTGGCGGGGGCGTCGCGGGATTTCGCTGAGTAGGCTCGCAGGGTGCGGTTGACGGATTTCTGGGCGCGGCTCGACGAGGCTTTCGGCGCCACCTATGCGCGGAGTATCGCGGCGGACCATTCTTTCGCGGGCCTGGGCGACCGCACGATCAACCAGGCGATCGCGGACGGTATCGACACCGCTACGATCTGGCGAGCCGTGGTGGCCAGTTACCCCGATCGGGTGCCTTCCCGCCTGCGTTGACACGTTTTTCGTACGCTTGTTCTGGCGTGTCGCTTCGATTTAGTACAGGTGTTCGGCTATTGTCCACACCGGCCCGGTTATCCACAGCTCGCGGAGGGGCGGCAGATTTTTGTCATACCCTCCGCCTACCTTGTAGCGCGTGGTGAACAGAGGCTCATCGGCGAAGACGCCTGCGAAATCGAATACAGGGGTGGCGGACATGGTGGCAGGACCTGACCGAGACAAGGCGCTCGATCTGGCGCTGGCTCAGATCGACAAGCAGTTCGGCAAGGGCTCGGTGATGCGGCTCGGGGAGCGGCCGGTCATTCAGACCGCCATCATCCCGACGGGCTCCATCGCCCTCGATGTGGCGCTCGGCGTCGGCGGCCTGCCGCGCGGCCGGGTCATCGAGGTGTACGGGCCGGAGTCCAGCGGTAAGACGACGGTCGCGCTGCACGCGGTGGCCAACGCTCAGCGCAACGGCGGCATCGCGGCGTTCATCGACGCCGAGCACGCGCTCGACCCGGAGTATGCGAAGGCGCTCGGCGTCGACACCGACGCCCTGCTCGTCTCCCAGCCCGACACCGGTGAGCAGGCGCTCGAGATCGCCGACATGCTGATCCGCTCCGGCGCGCTCGACATCATCGTCATCGACTCGGTGGCCGCGCTCGTGCCCCGCGCCGAGATCGAGGGCGAGATGGGCGACAGCCACGTCGGCCTGCAGGCCCGCCTGATGAGCCAGGCGCTCCGCAAGATCACCGGCATCCTGAACAACTCGGGCACGACCGCGATCTTCATCAACCAGCTCCGGGAGAAGATCGGCGTCATGTTCGGCTCGCCCGAGACGACGACCGGTGGCCGCGCGCTGAAGTTCTACGCCTCCGTCCGGCTCGACGTGCGCCGCATCGAGAGCCTCAAGGACGGCACCGACGTGGTCGGCAACCGCACCCGCGTCAAGGTCGTGAAAAACAAGGTGGCGGCCCCGTTCAAGCAGGCCGAGTTCGACATCATGTACGGCAAGGGCATCTCCCGCGAGGGCTCGCTCATCGATGTCGGCGTCGAGCAGAGCATCATCCGCAAGTCCGGCGCCTGGTACACCTACGACGGCGACCAGCTCGGCCAGGGCAAGGAGAAGGCGCGGGAGTTCCTCAAGGAGAACCCCGACGTCGCCGCCGAGATCGAGAAGAAGATCCTCGAGAAGCTCGGCGTGGGCCAGACCACCGGTGACGCCGCCGGCGGTCCCGAGCTCCCGCCGGTCGACTTCTGATCCGAGGTATAGCCAATGGCCGGACGGCGCGGCGCACGGTCGGGGCGAGGGTGGGACGCACTCCCACCCCGCTCGTCGCGCCATCCCTCCGATGAGCACCCGCCCGGCGAGACTCCCGGCGGCGAGAGGGAACGCGGCAACGTTCCCGCCCGTCGCCGGCGTTCCTCGCCGGGCGGCTACCCTCGCGGCGATCGGGAGGGCAGCGCGCAGCCCGAGCAGAGCGAGTCGGAGCTGGCCCGGGAGATTTGCCTGCGGCAGCTTTCCGTACGGCCGCGCACGCGCGCCGAGCTGGCCAAGGCGCTCGCCCGCAAGGAGATCTCCGAAGAGGTGATCGCCGAGGTTCTCGACCGCTACGACGAGGTCGGGATCATCGACGACGCCGCGTTCGCGCGGGCGTGGGTCTCCAGCCGGCATCACGGGCGCGGGCTCGCGCGCCGGGCGCTGGCCAACGAGCTCCGGCAGCACGGGGTGGACGCCGAGGTGGCAAGCGAGGCGCTCGAATCACTCGACGACGAGGACGAGGCCGCGACGGCGCGCGCCCTTGTGGATCGCAAGCTGCGGACCACCCACGGCGCGCCCGAGGCGGTGTTCCGTCGCTTGGTCGGCATGCTCGCCCGCAAGGGCTATCCGGCAGGCGTGGCGATCCGCGCGGTCAAGGACGCGCTCGCGGCCCGCGACGCCGAGGCAGCCGAGTTCGCCGACCAGATCGACGCCGACGCCTTGGCCGACGAGAGCAGCGACCCCGGCTGACCGGCGGCGGGTAATGCCTGCGGGTGAGTAAAGATCGACATTCGCCACTGGCTGCTAGCGTGAGTTGGCGTGACCGAGGACTCGCGGAACGTGCGGGGCTACGGTTCCTTCCCGGAGGGTTCCGAGCCGACCGAGCAGGTCGCGGCGCGCATTGCGGCCGCCGACCCGTCGGCCGACCAGCCTGCTTCGCCGTCGTCCGCCCACCCCAGCATCCCCATCCAGCACCCGGCACCGTCCGCCGGCCGGCCCTCCAACCCCTGGAGCGCCCCGCCGCGCGACCCCCACGCGCCGCCGCCCGAGCCCGAGCAGGTCGCTCCGGTGGACACCTACTCCATGTCGGCCGGCAGCGCCGAGCGTCCGGCCATGAGATCCCGCCCGGAGACTTCGCCCGGCCCCTACTTCGCGCCGAGGAGCCCAGCGCCGGCGCCGACGCCGACGCCGACGGAAGCCAACAGCCCGTGGGCAGCCGACCCCGCCGAGGCCGGCGCCTCGTGGGCAACCGACCCCGCCAAGGCCGACAGCTCGCGGGTAGCTGACCTCGCCCAGACCGGCAGTTCGTGGGCAACCGACTCCGCCGAGACCGGCAGTTCGCGGGTGGCCGACCCCGCGCAGGCCGACAGCTCGTGGGCCGCCGAGCCCACTGACAACGAAAACTCGCGGGCAGGAGAGGCCGACGCATCGTGGGCTGCCGAGACGAACGCGCCGGCGCCGGCAACTGAGGCGCCCTACGACGATCTGGACGCCTGGGATCCGCAGAGCATCGAGCCGCCGCCGAGTGGCCCGGCCGCTCCTATCCCGGCGAGCGGCGCCCCCTACGACCCGTGGGATCCCTACGCGCCACCACCCCCGACCATCGAGGACCGGCCCAGCAGCGCCCTCTACCCGGCCCTGTCCGACTCCGGCCTCTACACGCCCGCCGTCAACAAAGCCGATCCCAACTTCTACGCGCCCGCCGCCGAGACGGCCGATCCCGGCTACTACGGGCCCGCCGCCGACACGGCCGATCCCGGCTACTACGGGGCCGCCGCCGACGCGGCCGATCCCGGCTTCCGCTCGCCCGCCGCCAACACCGCCGATCCCGGCTACTACGCGCCGGCCGCGAACAAGGCCGACCCCTACGGCCTCCCCGCCACCCCCACCCCGCGCATCGAGCCCACCCCGCCGCCCCCGCCCCGCCCGGCCAAGCTCCTCACCGGCCTGCTGGTCGGCCTCCTGGCGGGCCTCCTTCTCTTCGGCGCCGCCGGCGTCCTGGTGGGCCGCACCACAGCCCCCCAGCCAGAACCGCCCAAACCCCCCACCCCCACCCAGAGTCTCTTCGAGCAGACCCAAGCGGCCCTCAACCGCCCCAAGTTCGCGAACACCGGCCTCCTGCCCCTGTCTCAGGGCTGGCTTCCGTACCTCTCCACCTGCGCCCGCGCCACCGCCAAGGCCGACGACGGCGAATCGGTCCGGATCCGCTGCACCGTCAGTGGCATGAGCGCCCTCTTCGTGGAGTACAAAACCACCGCAGACCGCGACAAAGCCCGCGGCGACCTCAAGAAGCAGGCCGAGGACGCCCGCACCCTCACGCCGGGCGCCGGCCAGAACGCACCGAAGACCAGCGGCAACTACGTTGAGTACGCATACCCGTTGACCGAGGGTGGCGTCACCCGCACCGTCGCCGGGATCTGGTGGGAGGACCCGCAAGCGCCCGCCGCGGCCTACGTTCTCGCCTACTGGAAAGATGGGCTGGGCGAGCGCTGGGAGCCGATGCGCGATCTCTGGTCCCGGTACGCCTGAAATGCCCACCAACTTCGTGAGCTGCGCGTAAGCGGGTCTGTGCCCTAAGTCCCATCCCGGACCAAATCATGGATCCTTGACCGAAGTGGCACTCGCGACCTAGCCTCGCGTTACACAAGGTTTGTTCGACCATCGCATGCAACACGCACAACATAGATCGCATTACATTACGGCATCACTTGTGATCCCCACCGTCACCGAACGAAGGGTCACAACCGGAGAACAGCAGACCGAGGCGTGCCACGAAACGGCACGTCGCGGTCCGGCATAGCCTGCGTTCAGCCAGCCTTGGTCGGGCATCCCGCAGACGGCCTGCGCGCTTCACCGCGTGCCAGGCGGCGCGGCGCGCAACAGCGCGCGGTGCGGCGAAGGGAGACGCGGCGAGATGACCGCCCTGGACTGGGTGCTGGTGGTGGCTATCGTCGTCCTCGGCGCCCTGGTGGTGGCCGGTTTGGTGCTCGGGGCACGGGCGCTGCGCCAGATGCGGAGCGACCGCGCCGACGCTCAGGAGCGTCAGGACCAGGCCGTCGGCGCCGCCCAGGCGAAGGTTGCCGACGCGAACGCCAAGGCCGCTTCCGTACGCGCCGAGGTCGCCGCCGCCAAGGCCGAGGCCACCGCCGCCCGCGCCGAGGCCCGCCGGGTCCTCGAGGACGCGCACAGCGAGGCCGACACGATCCTGGAGCGCGCCCACCGCCAGGCCGAGGCCGACGCCGAGCAGGTCCGTTCCGCCGCCCGCCGCTCCGGCGAGCGCGAGGTCGCCCTGCTCAACGCGACCGCCAAGGAGCAGGCCGCCGAGGTGGAGCGCCGCGCCGCCCGGATCGACGAGCGGGAGCGGCTGCACGGCGACGAGGTCGAGCGGCTGGTCGAGCGGGAGCGCCGGCTGGCCGCCCAGGATGCGGATCTCGTCGGCCGGGAGAACGCTCTCACCACCCGCGAGTCCGAGCTGGCCGACGCCGAGAAGCAGAAGCGCCGGGAGCTGGAGCGGATCGCCAAGCTGACCGCCGACGCCGCCCGCGCGGAGCTCGTCGAGAACATCGAGGCCCAGGCCAAGCGCGAGGCCGCGATCATGGTGCGGGACATCGAGACCGAGGCGAAGAGCACCGCCGACAACCGGGCCCGCCGCATCGTGGTCGACGCCATCCAGCGGATCGCCAGCGAGCAGACCGCGGAGAGCGTGGTCAGCGTCCTGCATCTGCCCAGCGACGAGATGAAGGGCCGGATCATCGGCCGCGAGGGCCGCAACATCCGCGCCTTCGAATCGGTCACCGGCGTCAACCTGATCATCGATGACACCCCCGAGGCGGTGCTGCTCTCCTGTTTCGATCCGGTCCGCCGGGAGGTCGGCCGGCTGACGCTGGAGAAGCTGGTTCTCGACGGCCGCATCCACCCGCACCGCATCGAAGAGGTCTACGACAGCGCCAAGAACGAGGTGGAGGTTCTCTGCGACCGGGCCGCCGAGGAGGCGCTGGTCGACGTCGGGATCACCGACATCCACCCGGAGCTGGCCAAACTGCTCGGCCGGCTGCGGTACCGCACGAGCTACGGGCAGAACGTCCTGAAGCACCTCGTCGAGACCGCGCACATCGCCGGGATCATGGCGGCCGAGCTGGGCCTCGACGTCCCGTCGATGAAGCGGGCGGCTTTCCTGCACGACATCGGCAAGGCGCTCACCCACGAGGTCGAGGGCAGCCATGCGCTGATCGGCGCCGACCTCGCCCGTAAGTACGGCGAATCGGAAGACGTCGTCCACGCCATCGAGGCGCATCACAACGAGGTGCCCCCGCAGACCATCGAAGCGGTGCTCACCCAGGCGGCCGACGCCTGTTCGGGTGGCCGCCCGGGCGCACGGCGGGAGAGCCTCGAGGCGTACGTGAAGCGATTGGAACGTATCGAGGAGATCGCCGCCGGAAAGGTGGGCGTCGAGAAGGTCTTCGCGATGCAGGCCGGGCGCGAGATCCGCGTCATGGTGCGGCCGGACGACATCGATGACATCGGCGCCGCTGTCCTCGCCCGCGACGTCGCGAAGCAGATCGAGGAGGAGCTGACCTACCCGGGCCAGATCCGCGTCACGGTCGTCCGCGAGTCCCGGGTGACGGAGCTGGCTCGGTAACGATCACTGCTCGGCCGCCTCCACCAGGGCCGGTGGCCCCATCGTCCGCCGTGGCGCCTTCCCGCTGCGCCGGGTCCGCCGTCCCAGCCAGCCCGCCGTCGCGGTCAGCGCCGAGTTGATCGTGATGTAGATGATCGCGGCCACGATCGCCGCCTGCACCACGTTGCCGAAGTTGGCCGACAGGTTGTTGACGCCCAGCTGGAGCAGCTCGTTGTAGGAGATGATGTAGCCCAGCGCCGTGTCCTTGACCAGCACCACGAGCTGGCTGACGATCACCGGCAGCATCGCGCGCGCCGCCTGCGGGATGAGGATCTGACCCATCACCTGCGATTTGCGCATGCCGATCGCGTACGCGGCCTCGCTCTGCCCCAAGGGCACCGCCCGCACGCCGGCCCGGAAAGCCTCGGCCAGCACCGACCCGTTGTAGAGGGTCAGCGCGATCACGACCGCCCAGAAGTTGGACATGGGCTTCTCGGTCACGAACGGGATGCCGAAGAAGATGAAGAACATCATCAGCAGCAGCGGCACGGCCCGGAAGAACTCGACCACCACGCCGGACGGGACGCGCAGCCACCAGTGGTCGGAGAGCCGGCCCACCGCGAAGAGAACGCCGAACGCGAGCGACAGCACCATCGCGACCGCCGCCGCGGCGAGGGTGTTCTTGAGGCCGGGCAGGATGTAGTCGGTCCAGGTGCTGGACTTGGTGAACGGCTCCCACAGCGCCGCCGCCCACTGGCCCTTTTCGTCGAACTTCGTGTAGATCCAGAACAGCAGCGCGAGCAGCAGCACCCCGAAGGCGACCGTGAGGATCCGGTTGCGGGCGCGGGCGCGCGGCCCGGGGTGGTCGTAGAGGACGGCGTCGGTGCTCATCGCTTCACCGCCAGTCGGTTGGCCAGCCAGCCGAAGCCGTAGCCGGTGGGAATGAGGACCACGGCGAAGGTGCCGGCGAAGACGAAGAAGATCGAGAAGACCGCGTTGCCGTTCGCGTTGATCAGGTCCTTCATGGCGTTCGACGACTCCATGAGACCGATCGTGCCGACGATCGTCGCGTTCTTGCTGAGCGCGATGAAGATGCTGCCCAGCGGCGCGATCACGGCGCGGCCGGCCTGCGGCAGGATGATCATCGACAGGGTCTGCTGGAACGTCATGCCGATCGCGCGGGCCGCCTCGGCCTGCCCGGCCGGCACCGTGTTGATGCCGGAGCGGATCGCCTCGCAGACGAAGGCCGCCGTGTACACGGACAAGCCGATCACGCCGAGCCAGTAGTTGTTGAGCTCGAGGTCGTCCGAGGCGCTGAAGCCCAGCACCGCGTACAGGCCGAAGTAGCAGAAGAAGACGATCAGTGTGAGTGGGGTGTTCCGGAAGATGTTCACCCAGGCCGTGCCGAAGGCGCGCAGCACCGGGATCGGGGACACCCGCATGGCCGCCAGCAGGGTGCCGAGCACCAGCGCGAGGACCGACGACGCGAGCGTGAGTTTCAGGATCCACAGGAATCCGGTCACATAGACGTCGCGATTGGTCGGATCGGAGAAAACTTCCATCGTCACCCCAAAAGGGAGGGGCCGGACTCAGCCGGCCCCGCCGCCACAATTCCTCAGGAGCAGTTGGTCAGCTTGGAGGTGTCCAGCTCGGGCGCGGCCTTGCCGCTCTTGCCGAGAGTGTCGTCCCAGGCCTTCTTGTACGACCCGTCGCCCGCGGCCGCCTTGAGGATCTCGTTGATCTTGTTACAGCCCTCGGAGTCTTCCTTCTTGACGCCGATGCCGTACGGCTCGGTGCTGAACGGCTTGCCGACGACCTTGAACTTGCCGGCGTACTGCTCCTGCGCGGCGTACCCGGCAAGGATGATGTCGTCGGTGGTGACCGCGTCGACCTGCCCGCCGGCCAGCGCCGTCACGCACTTCGAGTACGAGTCGAACTGCTGGAGCTGGGCGTCCTTGTAGTCGGTCTGGATCCGCTTGGCCGGGGTCGAGCCGCTCACCGAACAGACCTTCTTGCCGGCCAGCGCCTCCGGGCCGGTGATCGTCGAGTTCACCGGCACCAGCAGGTCCTGCCCGGCGATGTAGTACGGCCCGCCGAAGTTGACCTTCTGCTTGCGCTCGTCGTTGATCGTGTAGGTGGCCACCACGACGTCGACCTGGCCCTGCTGGATGTACGGCTCACGGTTGGCCGACACGGTCGTCTTCCAGGTGATGCCGCTCTCCGGCACGCCCAGGCCCTTGGCGATGATCTTCGAGATCTCGATGTCGAAGCCGGTGTACGTGCTGCCGGTCTGCAGGCCCAGACCGGGCTGGTCGGCCTTGACGCCGAAGGTCAGCTTGCCGCTCGACGCCTTGCCGACGATCCCCGAGCCGCCACCGCTGCTGCCGGTGCCGCTCGCGTTGTCGGAGTCGTCCCCGCCGCACGCGGCCACGGCAAACAGCATGGACATTGCACCGAACGTCGCTGCCAATCGGGTGATGCGCATCATTACGCTCCTCGAAATAGTTGCTTGCGTTTGGACGAAGAGTGTTCGCACGATCAATGCGTAAGGATTTTGGAGAGAAAGTCTTTGGCCCTGTCGCTTTTCGGACTCGCGAAGAACTCGGCCGGCGGCGCCTGTTCGACGAGTTGACCGTCGGCCATGAACACCACCCGGTTGGCGGCGTGCCGCGCGAATCCCATCTCATGCGTGACCACGACCATCGTCATGCCCTCACGCGCCAGCGAGGTCATCACGTCGAGCACCTCGCCGACCATCTCGGGGTCCAGCGCGCTGGTCGGCTCATCGAAGAGCATCGCTTTGGGCTGCATCGCGAGGGCGCGGGCGATCGCGACGCGCTGCTGCTGGCCGCCGGAGAGCTGGGCCGGGTATTTCTCCGCCTGGTTGCCGATGCCGACCCGGTCGAGCAGCGACATGGCCCGCTCGCGAACTTCGACGGGTTTCTCCTTACGCACCTTGACGGGCCCGATCATGACGTTCTGCAGGATCGTCTTGTGCGCGAAGAGGTTGAACGACTGGAACACCATGCCCACCTCGCTGCGCAGCCGCGCGAGCGCCCGGCCCTCCTCGGGCAGCGGCCGGCCATCGAAGGTGATCGTCCCGGAGCTGATCGGCTCGAGCCGGTTGATCGCTCGGCACAGGGTGGACTTGCCGGAGCCGGACGGTCCGATCACGACGACCACCTCGCCGCGTGCGACGGACAGATTCACGTCGTCGAGCACGTGCAGCGGGCCGAACCATTTGTTGACGTTCTCGAGGACGATGAGAGCATCGTCGGACACTGTGAGACCACCGTCCGTTCGTTGCGGATCACCCGGATGGGCCAACTCTAAGTGGACCGTAGTATCGGTTCGCCACGAGAACGGTCACGGAGCGGTAACTTAACCGAGGGAAGGTGTATGGCTGACGGGGATCCGACACCCGGCCTCTGGAACTGGGCGCTGGGAAATCGAATTGACGCGGATCGAGTCCGTGGCGCTCTGGCCGGCATGCTGGAACGCAGCGTCGTTCCTCTCGGTGACGACGGCGCTATTCTCTGCGATGTCTACCACGTCGGTGGCGAATTCCCGACGCTAGTCGATGTCTTCCTCGCGCCCGGCGATGTCGCCGAGGCAACGGCCGCGAGCGCCGTCTCGGTCCGGCTCGGCGAGGCGGTGCTGCTTCCCGACGATTCGCTCGATCCCACCGCGTACGTCCTGGCGCAGCCGGACGGAAGCCTGCGGCGCGTGCACGTCGACGAGGTGGAGACCGACGACGGCCCGGAACGCCGGAACGTGCGCCCGTGGGCCCCCGGCGAGCCGACGCAGTACCCTGGTCAATTGCCATGACTGTTGAAATCCAGGGCACCCCGCGCACCTATGACGTGCGCACCTACGGCTGCCAGATGAACGTGCACGACAGCGAGCGGATCTCCGGCCTGATGGAGGACGCGGGCTACGTGCGTGCCGCGGATCCGGAGGCGGCGGACGTCGTGGTCTTCAACACCTGTGCCGTACGGGAGAACGCCGACAACCGCCTCTACGGCAACCTCGGCCACCTGCGCCCCACCAAGCTCAAGCACCCCGGCATGCAGATCGCCGTCGGCGGCTGCCTGGCACAGAAGGACCGAGGCGACATCGTCAAGAAGGCGCCCTGGGTCGATGTCGTCTTCGGCACCCACAACATCGGCTCGCTGCCGGCGCTGCTCGAACGCGCCCGGCACAACGAGGAGGCCGAGGTCGAGATCCTCGAGTCGCTCGAGGTGTTCCCGTCGACGCTGCCGACCAAGCGCGAGTCGACGTACGCGGGATGGGTTTCGATCTCTGTCGGTTGTAACAACACCTGCACGTTCTGCATCGTCCCGTCGCTGCGCGGCAAGGAGAAGGACCGCCGGCCCGGCGAGATCCTGGCCGAGGTTTCCGCGCTGGTGAACGAGGGTGTCCTCGAGGTCACCCTGCTGGGGCAGAACGTCAACTCCTACGGCGTGGAGTTCGGCGACCGGCTCGCCTTCGGCAAGCTGCTGCGCGCCACCGGCGAGATCGAGGGCCTCGAGCGGGTGCGCTTCACCAGCCCGCACCCCAAGGACTTCACCGACGACGTGATCGCCGCGATGGCCGAGACGCCGAACGTGTGCCACTCGCTGCACATGCCGCTGCAGTCCGGCTCCGACCGGGTGCTCAAGGCGATGCGCCGCAGCTACCGCCAGGAGAAATACCTGGGCATCATCGACAAGGTCCGGGCCGCCATGCCCGACGCCGCGATCACCACCGACATCATCGTCGGCTTCCCCGGCGAGACCGAGGAGGACTTCGAGCAGACCCTCGAGGTCGTCCGCAAGGCGCGTTTCTCCAGCGCGTTCACGTTCCAGTACTCGATCCGCCCCGGCACCCCCGCCGCCACCATGGCCGACCAGATCCCGAAGGCCGTCGTCCAGGACCGCTACAACCGCCTGATCGCCGAGCTCGAAGAGATCACCTGGGCGGAGAACAAAGAGCTGGTGGGGGAGAAGGTCGAGGTCCTGGTCGCGGTGGGCGAGGGCCGCAAGGACGAGCGTACGGGCCGGCTCAGCGGCCGCGCCCGCGACGGCCGCCTGGTCCACTTCGCCACCGGCGACCTGACCCCGCGCCCCGGCGACATCGTCGAGACCGTGGTGACCTACGCGGCCCCCCACCACCTGAACGCCGACGGCGCCCCGCTCTCGTACCGCCGTACCCGAGCCGGCGACGCGTTCGAGGCCGGCCGCACCCCACGCCTCAAGGGCGTCTCCCTGGGCCTGCCCACGGTCGGCGTCCCCGCGCCCCTACCGGTCGCCGCCGACGGCTGCGCCCTCTGATCGGCGCGCCGCCCCGCGCCGTTCGAGCACGTCGGCCGCGCTGATCAGCGCCTCGACCACCCGCAGGGTGCAGCGCCACGACGGCAGACGGTGATCGGCCGACCGGTCCCAGAGCCCCGGCGTCGCCTCCGGGCCCATCCGGCGCCCGTCCAGGTGATCCCAGGTGTGGTCGGCCAGGCGCAGCATCTGGGTGCGCTGCCTCCCGTCGCGCAGCATCCCGGCGATGGCCACGCTGTTGCGCAGCAGCACGGGCGCGAAGTCGCCGGCCACCCAGGCCGCCTGTGGCTCGTCCCACGCTTGCGTCTCGCGGTCGATCAGGGTGATGACCTGGCCGGGCTGAGCCTCGGGCGCCAGCCGCAGCCCGTCGGACAGATCGGCGAGCACCCGGCCGACCCGTGCCAGGTCCTGGGCCCGAGGACCCGGCTGACTCAGGTCCTTCACCAGGACGGAGGACAGCAGCAGGGTGTGGTAGTCGTCGCGCCGGGCCTCCAGCGGCCATTGCCAGCCGTCGGTGAACGTCGCCAGGGTCGTCCAGTAGGACAGCGCCAGGTCCCGGCGCAGCATCAACTCACGGGCCAGCTGGTACTGCTCCGCGTCGAGCAGACTCAGCTCCCGCGTTCGCTCGGAGAGGAGCTCTTCGATCGCGTCCAGCGCGACCGCCGTGAAGTACAGATGCGGCCGGTCCTCCGCGAAGCCTGCCAGCTGCCCAAGGAGGATTTCCGGGTCGTCGACGTAAACCTGTGGCGCCTCGGTGACGGTCCCCCACGACCAGCCGCACTCGAACAGGCTTGCGTCGTCGAGCTCGAAGATCTGGCCCGATCCGATCTCGACCTCACCGAGTCGCCGCGTGGTGGGCCGCAGGGCCGCACGAAGCTGGGACGCGACCTCCCGGCGGGGCAGGCTACCCCGGTTCACCGTGTCGATCAGGACATGTCCCTCCTCGCTGCCCGGGTCGAAGACGTTCGTCGAGAAGCTGCGGAGCAGGCCGATCATGGCCGCGGTGAGCCGGAGGCTCGCCACTCGTTCCAGCCGCTGCGCCTGCGCCAGATGGCCGGCCTGGGTCAGCACGGGCTGGAAGAGCCGGGCGAAGCCACGGACCACCAGCGACAGCGTCAGCGAGACGGCGTAGGAATCGACCACGTCGCGCTCGCGCTGCCAGTCCTGGAGCTCGCCGTTCCGGCCGGTATCAAGATCGAAATAGGTGCCGCCTGCGAAGATCGAACGGGGTTCGTAGGTCGTGTACCGCTCGAAGTACTCGGTGGCGATCCGGATCAGCGTCAGCGGAATGGTGTTCGCGTCACCTAGCGGCGCGAGGGCCCTGAGCGCATGCTCCGACATGGTCTCCGGCCGGTCGAGGGCCAGCGGCAGCACCTTTGCCGCCGGCAGCAGGATGCACAGCAGCTGCTCGGCGTCCGAGATCGAGTTGGATCCGTCCCGGCCGCCCCAGTGCCAGATCCCACCCCGCCACGAAGCCTGTACCGTCGCCGCCCAGGTCTCCAGGAGCCGCTGCCGCGGATCGATCCTCACCGGACCGATGATGTCGTAACCGCGGAGTCCCGCAAATGGCTCAACAGGGCGGCGGTTGCGGGCGGATCGGGCGGTTCGCCGTGCACGGCCAGCAGCACCTGCCGTGTCGTGCCGGGCAGCATCGCGGTGCGCACCTGCGGGTCCCGGTGCGCTTCAAGGGCCAACCCCGGCAGCGTGGTCACCCCGAGACCGGCCGCCACGAGCCGTTGCACCGCCACGTAGTCGTCGGTCTCGTAGCGGATGTCCGGCGCGAAACCCTCGGCCTCGGCGGCCCGCAACAGCTGTCCCCGGCAGCGCTCGCAGCCACCGATCCACGGCCGGTCCTTGTGGTCGGTGAGCCGGTCTCCGGCCCACGAAGGCGGCGCCACCAGATACAGCGGCTCCTCCAGCAGCACCTCGCAGCGCAGCCCGTCCAGCTCGGGCGCGGGAGCGTGCGTGAACAGCAGCGCCGCCTCGACTTCGCCGCTGCGCAGAAGGCGTACGCCCTCGGGTGGCTCGGCCTCCCGGAAGCGCAAGTCGATCCCCGGATGGGCGGCGGCGAAGCGCGCCGCCGCGAGCGGCACGAAAGTGCCGAGAGCCGACGGAAAGGCCGCGAGCCGCACCCGCCCGGCGCGCAGGCCGTTGTACGCCGCCAGCTCGTCCTCGGCCGCGTCGAGGCGGCCCAGGATCTCCTCGGCCCGGGCCGCCAGCACCCGCCCGGCCTCGGTGAGCCGGATGCCGCGCCCGGCCCGCTGCACCAGCCGGCTGCCCGTCTCGGCCTCCAGACGCGCCAGATGGTGGCTCACCGACGGCTGCGAGTAGTGCAACGCCCGCGCGGCGGCCGTGACCGAGCCGTGTTTGGCGACCGCGGCCAGCACCCGCAGCCGCGCGACGTCCAACATCATCCGAACCTATCAGCGATGTTGATGGGTTTCCCCGAAGATTGTCATTGGACCTATGCGTCGGCCGCCCCGAATGATCGTGGGCATGGAGCTGACGATCGATGACATACGAGCCGCGCGGGACGTGGTGCGCCGCTACCTGCCGCCCACCCCGATGTGGTCCTACCCGGTGCTCGACGCCGCCACGGGCGCCACGGTCCACGTCAAGCACGAGAACACGCAGCCGGTGGGCGCCTTCAAGGTTCGCGGCGGCCTCACCCTGCGCGCCGCGCTCGAGGGCCGCGCCACGGTCACGTACTCCACCGGCAACCACGCCCAATCCATGGCGTACGCCTTCGGCGAGCTCTGCACGGTGGTCATGCCCGCCGGCACCACCCCGTCGAAGGTGGCCGCGGTCGAGGCCCGGGGCGCCGGCGTGGTCCTGACCGGCGCCAACCTGGCCGACGCCGAGGCCGCCGCCGAGAAGATCGCCGCCGACACGGGTGCCCAACTGGTGAGCCCCGGCGACACTCCCGAGCTCGTGGCCGGCGTCGGCACGCTCTACCTGGAGATTCTCGAGGCCCGCCCCGGCTTGGACGCCATCGTCGTCCCGATCGGCAGCGGCTCCGGCGCGGCGGCCGCCACCATCGTGGCCCGCGCGCTGGCGCCCGACTGCCAGATCATCGGCGTCCAGTCCTCGGCCTCGACGGCCGCTCACGACGCCTGGCGCACCGGAGTTCCGCAGAGCCGCCCCAACAACACCCGCGCCGAGGGCCTGGCCACGGGCCGTTCCTTCACCCTGCCGCAGCAGATCCTGCGTGCCTCCCTGAGCGACTTCCTCCTGGTCACCGACGACCAGATCGCCGACGCTCAGCGCCTGATGGCCACGGCGGCGCACACGCTCACCGAGGGCGCGGGCGCCGCACCGCTGGCGGCTGTCCTCGCCCACCCCGACCGCTTCGCCGGGCGCGAGATCGCCGTCGTCTGCACCGGCGGCAACGCGTCCCCTCAGGAGCTGGCGCTCCTGGGCGGTTAGTTGGCCTGCTCGGCGAGGGCGAGGAACTGCTTCTTGGAGGAGAGCGCCTGCTCCGCCTCGCGGATGCGGCGGGCGTCGCCGGCGGCCTGGGCGCGGGCCAGCTTCTCCTCGGCCTCGGCCACCTGCTCGCGCATCTGCTGCAGCAGCGGGTTGTCCTGCGGGGTGGTCTTGCGCCACGCCGAGTCCATCGCCACGCGGATGCGCTCCTCGGCCGCGCGCCAGCGGCGGTCCAGAGACGCCGCGTTCTCCCGCGGGACGCGGCCGGCGTCGTGCCAGGCGGCCTGGGCGTCGCGCAGCTTGTTCTGCGCGGCGCGCGGGTCGGCGTCGACGTCGACGGCCTCGATCTCGGCGAGGATGGCCTGCTTCTTGTCGAGGTTGCCCTTGTACTCGGCGTCGCGGGCCGAGAAGACCTCGCTGCGGCGGGTGAAGAAGCTGTCCTGCGCGGCGCGGAACCTCTCCCAGAGGCGCTGCTCGGCCTCCTTGGCGGCGCGGGGCGCGGCCTTCCACTCCGTCATGAGCTCCTTGAGGCGGTTGGCCGTGCTCGACCACTCGGTCGACTCGGCCAGGCTCTCCGCCTCCTTCACCAGCTCTTCCTTGGCCGTCTGGGCCTGCTTGCGCTGCCCGTCGAGGGTGGCGAAGTGCGCGCCGCGGCGGCGGGTGAAGCCGTCACGGGCAGCGGCGAAGCGCTTCCACAGCTCGCCGTCGGTCTTCTTGTCGACGCCGCGGATCGTCTTCCACTCGTCGAGGATCTCCTTGAGGCGGTCGCCGGCCGACTTCCAGCCGGTCGCGTCGGCGGCGATCTTCTCCGCCTCCTCGACCAGGACGGTCTTGCGGGCGAGCGCCTCGCCGCGGGCGGCCTCGCGAGCAGCGCGGGCTTCGCCGGCCTTCTCGTCGGCGACGCCGGCCAGCTTGTCGAGCCGGGTCGCGAGCCCGTCGATGTCGCCGACGACGTGCGCCTCGTCGAGCTGGGTGCGCAGCCGCTTCACGCTGGCGAGCGAATGCGACGCGTCGGCCGCGCCGGACTTGAGTCGTGCCTCGACGAGGTCCACCTCGGTGACGAGGTCGGCGAAGCGGCGGGCGAAGTGGGCCAGGCCCTCTTCCGGGGTGCCGGCCTGCCAGGAGCCGACCACACGGTCGCCCTCCCCGGTCTTCACGTACACGGTGCCGTCGGCATCCACGCGCCCGAAGGCCGTCCAGTCGTTCATAACCCGTCCTCAAGTCTCCCGGTGTCCACCGGCCTGGGAGGGCCGGCGACCGCCGCCACAGCGCAGTCGAACGCCAAAGCTTCTCAACGGCATTCTTTCTCGCGCATTGTCACAGGTCCAACCCGGTTATGGGGAAGCGCCCGCCGATGACCGTGACATAACAGTGTCCTACCGTTGCTCCGTGCCGTTCGAATTGGTTCCGCGCGTGATCACGATCGTGGGGCCGACCGCGGCGGGGAAATCCGCCCTGAGCATCGCTCTCGCCCACGAGCTGGGTGGTGAGGTGATCAATGCCGACTCGATGCAGCTGTACCGGGGCATGGACATCGGCACGGCCAAATTGACGGTGGACGAGCGGGCGGGCGTTCCGCACCACCTGCTCGACATCTGGGACGTGACCGTCCCGGCCGCGGTGGCGGAGTACCAGGCGCTGGCGCGGGCCGCGATCGACGACATCCTGTCCCGCGGGCGGGTGCCCCTGCTGGTCGGCGGCTCGGGGCTGTATATCCGGGCCGTGCTGGAGGAGTTCGAGTTCCCGGGCACCGATCCCGAGGTGCGGGCGCGGCTCGAGGAGGAGCTTGCGGCGAGCGGTCCGGCGGTTCTGTTCGAGCGGCTCAAAAGGTGGGACCCGGCCGCCGCGGCCAGCATCCTTCCCTCGAACGGCCGGCGGATCGTGCGGGCGCTCGAGGTGATCGAGCTGACCGGCAAGCCGTTCACCGCGACGCTGCCGGCGCCGACCCCGCACTACCCGTCGGTGCAGATCGGCGTCGACCGATCGCCCGAAGACCTGGACGAGCGGATCGCCACGCGGGTCGACCTGATGTGGGCGGCCGGCCTCGTCGCCGAAGTGCGCGGCCTCGCCGAAAGAGGCCTGCGGGAGGGACGCACCGCGAGCCGGGCGCTGGGCTATCAGCAGGCGCTGGCCGAGATCGACGGCGCCATGTCCGAGACCGAGGCAAAAGACGACACCGTACGGGGTACGCGCCGTTTCGTCCGCCGCCAGCGCTCCTGGTTCAAGCGCGACCCGGCCATCCACTGGCTCGACGGGGCGTCGGACACACTCGTGGCGGATGCTCTGGCGCTTACGGGATGATGGACGGCGTGTTGTTTACCAAGGGCCACGGCACCGGCAACGACTTCGTCATAGTCCCCGACCCGGACGGCGCTCTCCTGCTGACCCCGGAGCGGGTCGCGCAGCTCTGCGACCGCCGGTTCGGCATCGGGGCCGACGGCGTGCTCCGCGTGGTGCGCGCCGCGAAGGATCCGGACGGCGCCGCTTTCGCCGCCGACGCCGAGTGGTTCATGGACTACCGCAACAGCGACGGTTCGATCGCCGAGATGTGCGGCAACGGCGTGCGCGTCTTCACGAGATACCTGGTGTCGAGCGGGCTCGCCACGCCCGGACCCGAGGGCCTGCCGGTGGCGACGCGAGCCGGCGTCGTGGTCGCGGTGGTCGAGGGCGACGAGATCCGGGTGCGGATGAGAGACCCCAGGGTGTACGCGGCGAGCACCGCGACCGTGGGTCCGCTGACGTTCCCCGGCATGGCCGTCGACTGCGGCAACCCCCACCTGGTCTGCGCCCTGCACGACGGTCTCGCGCTGTCTTCGCTCGACCTCCTGGCGGCGCCCGGCTTCGACCACGCGCTGTTCTCCGCGGGGGTGAACGTCGAGTTCACCGTGCCCGCCGAGCCGGTCGAGGGCGTCGATCGCCACGTGGCCATGCGGGTCTACGAGCGCGGCTCGGGCGAGACGCTGTCCTGCGGTTCCGGCGCGCTCGCGGTGGGCGCGGTGGCGCTGCGCGAAGCGGGGCTGGAGACCGGCGTGGTCGCGGTCGACGTGCCCGGCGGCCGGCTCACGGTGACCCACGACGAGGCCGGCCGCTGGTGGCTGGCCGGCCCGGCCGTCCTGGTGGCCAGCGGCGAGGTCCTCGATTGATGGTTTCCGCCTGATGCGGCATCGGGTGGCGCACCGCGGCTATTCGGCCGTGGCGCCGGAGAACACGCTGCCCGCCTTCGCCGCCGCCGTGCGTGGTGGGGCCACTCATGTCGAGTTCGACGTGCGCACGACCGCCGACGGCGTACCCGTCGTGATCCACGACCGCACGCTGGACCGCACGACGACAGCTGCCGGATATGTCTGGGATGTGATTTCTTCAGAGGTTTTGTCGGCGGACGCCGGATCCTGGTTCTCCCCGGCGTTCACGGGCGTGCGGGTGCCGGCCCTCACCGAGACCCTCGATCTGCTCGCCCCGACCGGCGCCCAGATCCTGCTGGAGATCAAGCCGCCCGCCACCCTCGACCAGGTCAAGGCCATCGTCGAGCTGGTCGCCGAGCGCGGGCTGCTGGCGCGCACCATCGTGCAGAGCTTCGACCCCGAGGTGGTCCGCCTGGCCCGCGAGGCCGCGCCCGACGTGCGCCGCGGCCTGCTGCGCCAGGGCCTCGTCCCGGAGACGGTCGCCCTGGCGCGCGAGCTCGAGGTGGTCTGCTGCAACCCGTCGGTCGACGACGTGCTCGGCGATCGGGCCACCACGCGCGCGTTGACGGAGGCCGGCATCGAGGTCATGCCGTGGACCGCCAACGACCTGACGCGATGGGCCGATCTCGCCGCGGCGGGCGTTGCCGGCCTGATCACCGACCACGTCGCCGAACTGACCGGCTGGACGGCCCGGCGCTAGAAACTCTCCTCGGGGGCCTCGCGGAGCTCGGCCTCGGGCATGGCCGCGGGGTTGTGCGGCGCCGGGACGCCCCGGACCACCGCGCGGATGGCGGCCGCGACCGCGGGAGTGACCTTGGGGTCGAAGACGCTCGGGATGATGACCGTGGGGTTGAGCTTGTCCTCGCCGACCACGTCGGCGATCGCCCGCGCCGCCGCGAGGGCCATCTCCTCGGTGAACTCCTGGGCGCTCACGTCGAGCATGCCGCGGAAGACGCCGGGGAACGCCAGCACGTTGTTGATCTGGTTGGGCTGGTCCGAGCGGCCGGTCGCGACCACGGCGGCGTGCTTGCGGGCCTCCCGCGGGTCGACCTCGGGGTCGGGGTTGGCCAGCGCGAACACGATCGACTTCTCGGCCATCTTGGCGATGTCGTCGCCGCTGAGCAGGTTGGGCGCGCTCACGCCGATGAAGACGTCGGCGCCGACGATCGCGCCCGGAAGGTCGCCCGAGTAGTTGGACTTGTTGGTGTTCTCGGCCAGCCAGTGCCAGGTCGGAGTCATGTCGGGCATCCCGCGGTGCAGGGCGCCCTTCCGGTCGTACGCGATGATGTCGCCCACGCCCTGGCGCAGCAGCAGTTTCATGATCGCGGTGCCGGCGGCGCCGGCGCCCGACACCACCACCCGCACGTCCTGCAGGCGCTTGCCCACCACCCGCAGCGCGTTGGTGAGCGCGGCGAGCACGCAGATCGCGGTGCCGTGCTGGTCGTCGTGGAAGACCGGGATGTCCAGCTGCTCGCGCAGGCGCTCCTCGATCTCGAAGCAGCGCGGCGCCGCGATGTCCTCGAGGTTGATGCCGCCGTAGGCCGGGGCGATCGCCTTGACGATCCGGACGATCTCGTCGGTGTCCTGCGTGTCGAGCACCACGGGCCACGCGTCCACCCCGCCGAAGCGCTTGAACAGCGCCGCCTTGCCCTCCATCACCGGCATGGCCGCGGCCGGGCCGATGTTGCCCAGGCCGAGCACCGCCGAGCCGTCGCTGACCACCGCGACCGTGTTGCGCTTGATGGTCAGGCGCCGGGCGTCGGCCGGATTCTCCGCGATCGCCATGCAGACCCGGGCCACGCCGGGCGTGTACGCGCGGGAGAGCTCGTCCCGGTTGCGCAGCGCGACCTTGGAGCTCACCTCGATCTTGCCGCCGAGGTGCAGCAGGAAGGTGCGGTCCGACACTTTGCGGACGTCGACGCCGTCCAGCTCCTCGAGGGTCTTGACGACCTGGTCGGCGTGGTTGGAGTCGGCCGTGTCACAGGTGAGGTCGACGAGCACATGTGTCGGGTCCGAGTCGACCACGTCGAGCGCCGTCACGATCGCGCCGGCCTCCCCGACGCAGGTCGTGAGGCGGCCGATCGACGAGGCGTCCGCGGTAACGGCGATGCGAATCGTGATCGAGAATCCTGCGCTCGGCAGGCGGGTGGTCACCACGGTGTGTCCTCCGGATCGGGTGGATCGTTCACCGCATTCTTGCTCTTCCGGAATATCGGTTTCCAATCCGGTGGTTACTAGTGAGTCAGACACTCAGGGATAACGCTTCAGTCCGGTCGTGGGTGGCGGGCGGGGCGGTTGGAGAGGGCCCGGCCCTGTTATGTAGGTGCGCCCGACTCCGCGACGTGCCACGATCGGGCCGAGGAGGTCACTTTTTTGCGAAACACTTACCAGGCGCCCGTCCTCGACGAGCTCGAGGCGGACCCCACGACCGGCGAGCTCGAGCTCGAGGAGCGGCACTCGCTGAGGCGCGTCGCCGGGCTCTCCACCGAGCTCACCGACATCACCGAGGTCGAGTACCGGCAGCTGAGGCTCGAACGGGTCGTCCTGGTCGGGGTCTGGACCGAGGGCACCATCGCCGACGCGGAGAACTCACTCACCGAGCTCGCGGCGCTGGCCGAGACGGCCGGCTCACAGGTGCTCGAGGGGCTCATCCAGCGGCGTGGCCGGCCCGACGCGGCCACCTTCATCGGCCGGGGCAAGGTCGACGAGCTGCGCGACGTGGTGGTCACCTCCGGCGCCGACACGGTGATCTGCGACGGCGAGCTGTCCCCGTCCCAGCTGCGCAACCTCGAGCAGCAGACCAAGGTCAAGGTCGTCGACCGGACGGCGCTGATCCTCGACATCTTCGCCCAGCACGCGAAGAGCAAAGAGGGTAAGGCGCAGGTCGAGCTGGCCCAGCTGCAATACCTGCTGCCGCGTCTGCGCGGCTGGGGTGAGACGCTCTCTCGCCAGGCCGGTGGCTCCGGCCGCGGTGGCGGCGCGGGCGGCGGCGTGGGCACGCGCGGTCCGGGTGAGACCAAGCTCGAGACCGACCGCCGGCGGATCAACAACCGCATCGCGCGCCTGCGTCGTGAGATCAAGGCCATGCGGACCGTACGGCAGACCAAGCGCTCCCGTCGGCAGGCGAGCGGCGTTCCGGCGGTGGCCATCGCCGGCTACACCAACGCCGGCAAGTCCAGCCTGCTCAACCGCCTGACCCAGGCCGGCGTCCTGGTGGAGAACGCGCTGTTCGCCACCCTCGACCCGACCACGCGGCGCACGGCGGCCGAGGACGGCCGGGTGTTCACGCTGTCCGACACGGTGGGCTTCGTCCGGCACCTGCCGCACCAGATCGTCGAGGCGTTCCGCTCGACGCTCGAGGAGGTGGCCGAGGCCGACCTGGTCGTGCACGTGGTCGACGGCGCGCACCCCGACCCCGAGGGCCAGGTCAGCGCCGTGCGCGAGGTCCTGGGCGAGGTCGGCGCCGACCGGATCCCGGAGCTGCTGGTCATCAACAAGGTGGACGCCGCCGACGAGGAGAGCCTGCTCCGGCTCAAGAGGACGTGGCCCGACGCGGTCTTCGTCTCGGCGCGCAGCGGCATCGGCATCCCCGAGCTGCACGCCGCGATCGCCCAGCGGCTGCCCCGCCCGGCGGTGGATCTGCGGGTCCTCCTTCCGTATGACAGGGGTGACCTGGTCGCACGAATTCATAGGGCCGGTCAGGTACTCAACACCCGCTATACGGATGAGGGGACTGAGCTGCAGGTGCGGGTCGATGAGCGGCTCGCTGCCGAGCTGGAGTCGTTCCGCGACTGAGAGTGGGCGGGCTGACCAGGGTTGATCCACGCGTAATCCCGGTTCGGGACGCCGCATGCGACACTGATCGGATGCGGCGTCTCGTGTTTCCGGTCATCGCGGCCGTTGGCCTGGTGATGGTCGGTCCGTCCAGCGCGTTTGCGGATGATCCGGCACCCACCGTCAGCGTCAAGGCGACGGCGGGCAAGAAGCTGTGCAAGGTCACCGACCCGAAGCTCGACGAGCTCTCCGGGATCGTGGCCACCAAGACCGGCTTCATCGTGATCAACGACAGCACGAACGTCGACAGCCACAAGAAGGTTTTCTTCCTCGACAACAAGTGCAAGGTCACCGACGAGAAGGCGTACTCGGGCAAGGGCCCGCTCGACCCCGAGGACCTGATCCTCTCGCCGGACGGCAAGACGTTGTGGATCGCCGACATCGGCGACAACAACTACAACAAAGAGGACGGCACCCGCCGCGAGAAGATCGCCCTCTGGAAGATGCCGGCCGACGGCTCCAAGAAGCCGACGCTCTACCGGGTCAAGTACCCCGAGGGCGACTACCACGACGCCGAGGCCCTGCTGCTCACCGGCAACGGCATCCCGCTGATCGTCACCAAGGAGATCGGCAAGGCGAACGTCTACGAGCCGTCCGCCGCGCTGGTGGCGAACAGCGAAGAGGCCGTCCCGCTGAAGAAGGTGGCCACGCTCACCATCTCGGCCACCGAGACCGACGGCACCCCGATCGCCCGCATCGGCAACAAGTCGATCGACGGCGGCGCGATCGCCCCCGGCGGCGGCAAGGTGGTGCTGCGCACGTACACCGACGCGCTCGAGTTCGACGTTCAGAACAACGACGTGCTCGCCGCGCTGAAGGGAAAGCCGCGCTACACCGGCCTGCCCAACGAGCCGCTGGGCGAGGCGATCACCTACAGCGCCGACGGCAAGTCCTTCTACACCGTGTCCGACATGAACGGTGACGAGGAGACGGCCAACTACATCCTGCAGTACACGCCGTCCACCGAGGCCGCGGTCATCAAGAAGAACTCGGCGGCCGCCGAGGGCGGCGGCAAGGCGTGGTACTCGGACCTGACGATCGACCAGATCACGTACGGCGTCGGCGCGGTCGGCCTGATCGGGCTGATCCTGGTCGGTGTCGGCGTGCTCGGCATCGCGCGGCACCGCAAGCGTCTCGCCGAGCTGCCGCCGACGGTCGACCTCGACGACCCGCCGGGCGACCCCGAGACCGAGCTGATCGGTGTGGGCGGCGCGGGCGGCCAGCGGGCCGGTGTCTACGGTGGAGCCCGGTCCGGCCCGGCGGCCGGCGGCGGCAGCGGTCCGGTCTACGGGGGCCAGGGCGGCCAGCAGCGCGGCAGCGGCCCGGTCTACGGCGGCCAGTCCGGCGGTGGCGCGCCGCAGTACGCGCGCTCCCAGCAGGGCGGCGGCCAGCCCGCGCGCGGGCCGCAGCAGGGCGGGTCCCGGCCGGGCGGTGCGCAGCAGGGTCAGCGTCCTCAGCAGCCCGGCCGCAACGGCGTGTACGGCGCTCCCGGCAGCGGCGGTGGTGGCGGTGGCGGCGGGTATGGCCAGCCGCGCGGGCCGCAGCAGGGTCAGCGTCCGCAGCGGCCGGCCGGTCCGCCGCAGGGCGGTCAGGGCGGCATGCAGCAGCCCCGGCCCCAGCAGGGTGGCGGGCCGCGTCCACCGCAGGGCGGCCGGCAGCAGCCGCCGCGCGGGCAGGGCGTCTACGGCCAGCCGAACGGCCGCGAGGGCGGTCCTCGCCCGCCGCAGCGGGGCGACGACGAGCGCGGCTACCGGCCCGAGGGCCGCTTCGACAACCCCGGCTACCGCCGCTGAGAGAGCGCCGACGCCCCGGCGACGCTGGAGCACGGGACCGCTGGAGCGCGGGACCGCTGGAGTCAGGGGCGCGCCGGCGTCAGGAGACCAGGGAGTCGAGCAGGCGCAGGCGGTCTGCTGTGTCGGAGCCGGGGGCCGCGCCCAGGAAGATCATGCGCTGGCCGGGGTCGTCCGGGACTCGCAAGGTCTCCTCGATCAGCGTGAGGCGGCCGACCAGCGGGTGGTCGTACTCCAGGACGCCGTGCACGCACTCGGCGACCGGGTGGGCGGCCCAGATCCGGGCGAACTCGGGGCTCTTGATGCTCAGTTCCCCGATCACCTCGGCGAGCTTCGGGTCGTCGGGCTGGTCGCCGGTCGCCATGCGCAGGTAGGCGGCGGTGGCGACGGCGTCGCCCGCCCAGTCGACGAGCAGGTCGCGCATCGCCGGCTCGAGGAACATCTGGTGCGCCATGTTGACCCGCCGGCCGGGTGTCAGGCCGTAGAGGGCGTACGCGAGCCGGTTGCCGCCGAGCAGGTCCATGTAGCGGCCGACGATCAGCGCGGCCTGCCCGGTCGTGCTCTCGGCCACGGCCAGCAGCGAGCCGCGCACCTCTTCCGGCTTCGGGTCGCGGCGGGTCACGGCCGGCCACGCCAGCCGGCGCAGGTGCACCCGCTCGCTGTCGTCCAGGCGTAGCGCATTGGCGATCGCCTCCATGACCGAGTCGGACATCTGGTGGCTTTCGCCCTGCTCCAAGCGCGTGTAGTAGGTCGCGCTGACGCCGGCGAGCAGCGCCACCTCCTCGCGCCGCAGCCCCGGCACCCGGCGGGTCGTGCCGTAGGTCGGCACCCCGGTCTCGACCGGCGTCAGCTGCGACCGCCGTGCGCGCAGGAACTCGCCAAGCTCGTTGTTGCGATGCTCACCCACGTCGCGATCCTGCCTCCCGCCCCGGGCGCGAACCACACCACGCCATGGGTACCCACAACGTGGTGCGGCACCGCCGTCTTCCCCGCGCCAGGCTCGTCGAGCGGCCCGCCTCAGGCTCGCCGCTATCGCAACGGGAAGGAATCACCGTGACCGACAAGAAGATCATCGCTGTGGTGGGCGCGACCGGCTCCCAGGGCGGTGGCCTCGCCCGCGCCATCCTCGACGACCCGGACGGGCCGTTCGCGCTGCGCGCGCTCACCCGCGACGTGGACTCGCCCAAGGCCAAGGAGCTCGCCGCCCGCGGCGCCGAGGTGGTCCGGGCCGACCTCGACGACGAGGCGAGCGTGCGGAAGGCCTTCGAGGGCGCGTACGGCGCGTTCGTCGTCACCAACTACTGGGCGCCGCTCACGCCCGAAGAGGAGGCGGCGCGCAGCCGGGCCCGGATGGAGCTGGAGCAGGCCGAGACCGCGGCGCGGGCGGCCAAGGCCGCCGGCCTCAAGCACGTGGTGTGGTCGACGCTCGAGGACACCAGACCGCATTTCGAGTACGCCGAGAGCGCGATCCCCACGCTCGCGGAGGGCTACAAGGTGCCGCACTTCGACGCGAAGGGCGAGGCCAACGCGTACTTCTCCGCGCAGGGCGTGCCGACCACGTTCCTGGAGACCACGTTCTACTACGAGTCGCTGCTGGCGGGGCAGGGCCCGAGCCGCGGCGCGGACGGCCGCCTGGCGCTGACCATCCCGATGGGGGAGAGCCCGCTGTCGCTGGTCGCGGTCGAGGACATCGGCCGCACCGCGTACGGCATCTTCCTGGCCGGGCCGCGCTACGTCGGGCGGGCCGTCGGGCTGGCCGGCGCCCACTACACCGGCGCCGAGCTGGCCGCGCTGTTCACCCGGGTGCTCGGTGAGCAGGTCGACTACCGGCCGCTCACCCACGACCAGGTGCGCGCGGCCGGCTTCCCCGCCGCCGACGAGGTCGCCGGGACGTTCCAGTTCTACGCCGAGGCGGCCGAGTCGTTCGTCGGGCACCGGGATCTGGACAACGTCCGGGAGATCAACCCCCGGCTGAAGCCGCTCGAGGAGTGGATCACCGAGCACCGCGACGAGTTCCTGCGGGGCTGAATCACGCTTCTTCGACGCCGGCCGGCCTTGTCGGCCGGCGTCGCGCTGTCCCGGCCGCCTTCGCGCGCTTTCGGGCCGGTTTTCGGCCGTCGTCCGGGCCGGCGGCCGGGGACGGCCCGGTGTTTCGCCCAGGCCGTCCGCAAAACGGGGGACTTCTCCGAACTCGTACGATATAGGGATTTAAACCCGACGCAGAACCGCGACCACTCGTCCCATGATGGTGGCGTCGTCGCCCGGAATCGGGTCGAAGGCCGGGTTGGCCGGCATTAGCCAGACGTGGCCGTCGCGTTGCCGGTAGCTCTTCACCGTTGCCTCGCCGTCGATCATCGCGGCCACGATGTCGCCGGTGTTGGCGGTGGGCTGCTGGCGGACCACGACCCAGTCACCGTTGCAGATCGCGGCATCGATCATGGACTCGCCCTTGACCTCGAGCATGAAGACCTCGCCCTCGCCGACCAGCTCGCGCGGCAGCGGGAAGAACTCCTCCACGGCCTGCTCGGCGAGGATCGGGCCGCCGGCGGCGATGCGGCCGACCAGCGGCACGTAGGCGGGCTGGGGACGCGCGCTGCGCACGGTCTCGTCGTCGACGATCTCGCTGGGCGCGCGGACGTCGACGGCACGCGGACGGTTGGGGTCGCGGCGCAGGAAGCCCTTGGACTCGAGCGCTTTCAGCTGGTAGGCCACACTGGACGGCGAGACCAGGCCGACCGCCTCGCCGATCTCGCGGACGCTGGGCGGGTAGCCGTAGCGCTCCACCCAGTCGCGGATGAACTCGAGGATGCGCCGCTGGCGGGCGGTGAGGTCGGCGGTCACCAGGTCGGGGAAGTGGCTGACCACGGGCGTGACCGACCGCAGCTGCGGCGCCTCGTTGCCACGCGCGCGGCCCGGTGAGCGGCGGCGCAGCGCGGTCGCCGCCTCGGGCTTGGGGATCTGCTGTTGTTGCCGGCTCGTCCGGTCGTCGGTCGACACGTCCGCCCTCCTTGTCGGCCAAGTGCCTCGTCGGCACGTGGTGCGCTCGCGGAGCCGGCGCGGAATGCCGTGGGGATGGCGATCGCCCGGCTGACCCCTCTTGTCGCAAAACCGTAGTGGTGGGGTCCGACATATTCAAACATCTGTACGACATTCGCGTCGGCGTGTCGCCCGAAGGTGCTCGACTTCCGTACGTGTGTTCTGGTAGACCGTCGTACGGGCGTTCTATCGAACGAGTGTTCCAATAGTGGATCTTGGGGGTCCTGGGATGGTCGCGCACACTGTTCGGCGGGCCGGGCCGTCGCTGCGATTGACCCGCCGCGGCCGTGTCGTGGTGCTGGTCCTGCTCGCCCTGATGGCCTCGGGGGCGAGCGCCGTGTTGTTCACCACCGCGTCGCGGGCCTCCGGCGACCCCTCGACGCCGTTGCCTACGATCACTGTCCAGCCCGGAGACACGCTGTGGGACATCGCGGCCTCGCTGCCCTCCCGCCGCGACGGCTGGGCCCGGGTCGACGAGATCCGCCGGCTCAACCATCTGGGCAGCGGTGATCTCCAGCCCGGCCAGGTTCTGGTCCTCCCGCACACGTGATCTACCGGCCAATGGCGCGTTGATCTTGTGTGAACGGCGGTCGGTAATCGGGTGGTACACCGCACGTGTTGAGTCGCAAAATACGGCGCGTCGGCACGCCGCTGCGCTTGCGTCCGCGTCCGCCGAGGCATAGCGTCTACCCCAACATCTAGTAGTTACAAGGGTGTAAGTCATCCACAGGTTGGGGTTTTCCTCCCCAGGGTTATCCACAGGCCGTCGACGGCGAAGCGCTGGCAGTGACCATCGCGACGCCGTGTTTTGGCGTGCTCGGAGGGACACTGGAGAGGGCTCCGGAAGGAGAACGCGGTGCGCTGCCCGTACTGTCGCCACGCCGACTCGCGCGTGGTCGACTCACGCGAGGCCGACGACGGAGCGCTGATCCGGCGCCGTCGATCGTGCCCCGAGTGCGGCAAGCGGTTCACGACGGTCGAGGAGGCGGTCCTCGCGGTCGTGAAGCGCAGTGGCGTGACCGAGCCCTTCAGCCGCACGAAGATCATGAGCGGGGTCCGCAAGGCCTGCCAGGGCCGGCCCGTCGACGAGGACTCGATCGCGAAACTCGCACAGCGCGTCGAGGAGACCGTCCGGGCCAAGGGGGCGGCCGAGATCCCCAGTCACGAGGTGGGGCTGGCGATCCTCACCCCGCTGCGGGAGCTCGACCAGGTGGCTTACCTCCGGTTCGCCAGCGTGTACAAGTCCTTCGACTCGCTCGACGAGTTCGAGAAGGAGATCGCCTCGCTGCGCGAGCGACTGAGCAACTGACGACGGTTTTGAAGCAGTACGACGAGGGGGAGCAGTATGGCCGGGGACGGCATCACAGCAGGGCGGCAGCGCAGCCGGGCCAACGGCAGCGCCGCGGCGTCCGGGGGGCTGCGTGTCGAGCGGGTCTGGACGACCGAGGGTGTCCACCCGTACGACGAGGTCGAGTGGGAGCGCCGGGACGTCGTCATGACGAACTGGCGGGACGGCTCGATCAACTTTGAGCAGAAGGGCGTCGAGTTCCCCGCGTTCTGGAGCGTGAACGCGGCGAACATCGTCACCACCAAGTACTTCCGGGGCGCCGTCGGCACGCCGGAGCGGGAGTGGTCGCTCAAGCAGCTCATCGACCGTGTCGTCTCGACGTACCGCAAGGCCGGCGAGAAGCACGGCTACTTCGCCACCAAGGCGGACGCCGAGCTCTTCGACCACGAGCTGACCTGGATGCTGCTGCACCAGGTGTTCAGCTTCAACTCGCCGGTGTGGTTCAACGTCGGCACCAAGTCGCCGCAGCAGGTCAGCGCCTGCTTCATCCTGTCGGTCGACGACTCGATGGACTCCATCCTGGACTGGTACAAGGAGGAGGGGCTGATCTTCAAGGGCGGCTCCGGCTCCGGCGTCAACCTGTCCCGCATCCGCTCGTCCAAGGAACTGCTGTCGTCCGGGGGGACCGCCAGCGGACCGGTGAGCTTCATGCGCGGCGCCGACGCGAGCGCCGGGACCATCAAGTCCGGCGGCGCCACCCGCCGCGCCGCCAAGATGGTCATCCTCGACGTCGACCACCCCGACATCGAGGAGTTCGTCTTCACCAAGGCGCGCGAGGAAAACAAGATCCGCGCGCTGCGTGACGCCGGCTTCGACATGGACCTGGGCGGCGCCGACATCGTCTCGGTGCAGTACCAGAACGCCAACAACTCGGTCCGCGTCTCCGACGAGTTCATGCGGGCGTACGAGGAGGGCGGTCAGTTCGCGCTGCGCAGCCGCCTCGACGGCTCCGTCATCGAGGAGATCGACGCGAAGCACCTGTTCCGCGGCATCGCCCAGGCCGCGTGGGAGTGCGCCGACCCGGGCATGCAGTACGACGACACCATCAACGACTGGCACACCAACCCCGAGACCGGCCGGATCACCGCGTCCAACCCGTGCTCGGAGTACATGTCGCTGGACGACTCGTCCTGCAACCTGGCCTCGCTCAACCTGATGAAGTTCCTCAAGGCCGACGGCGGCTTCGAGGTGGAGAAGTTCGTCAAGAGCGTCGAGTTCATCATCACCGCGATGGAGATCTCGATCGCGTTCGCCGACTTCCCGACCGAGAAGATCGGCATCACCACCCGCGCCTACCGTCAGCTCGGCATAGGGTACGCGAACATCGGCGCCCTGCTGATGGCGTCCGGCCTGCCGTACGACTCGGAGGGTGGCCGCGGGGTCGCCGCCGCCATCACCTCGCTGATGACCGGCACGGCGTACCGCCGCTCCGCCGAGATCGCCGGCGTGGTCGGCCCGTACGAGGGCTACGCCCGCAACGCCGACGCCCACAAGCGGGTCATGCGCAAGCACGCCGCCGCCAACGACGAGATCAAGTCGGCCAACCCGGTCGCCACCTCGATCGTCAAGGAGGCCACCAAGCAGTGGCAGAACGGCCTCAAGATCGGTGAGAAGAACGGCTGGCGCAACGCCCAGGCGTCGGTGCTCGCCCCCACCGGCACCATCGGCCTGATGATGGACTGCGACACCACCGGCATCGAGCCCGACCTGGCCCTGGTCAAGTTCAAGAAGCTGGTCGGCGGCGGCTCGATGCAGATCGTCAACCAGACCGTTCCGCGCGCGCTGCGCAGCCTCGGCTACCCCGAGGAGCAGGTCGAGGCGATCGTCGAGCACATCTCCGAGCACGGCAACGTCCTCGACGCCCCCGGCCTCAAGCCGGAGCACTACGCGGTCTTCGACTGCGCCATGGGCGAGCGCGCGATCGCGCCGATGGGCCACGTGCGGATGATGGCGGCCGTCCAGCCGTTCATCTCCGGCGCCATCTCCAAGACGGTCAACATGCCCGAGACGGCGACCATCGAGGAGATCGAGAACATCCACTACCAGGGCTGGAAGCTCGGCCTGAAGGCGCTCGCGATCTACCGCGACAACTGCAAGGTGGGTCAGCCGCTGTCGGCCGCCGGCTCGTCCTCGAAGAAAGAGGCGGCGGCGGTCGAGGTTGCCTCGGCCCCCGTCGTCGAGAAGGTCGTCGAGTACCGCCCGGTCCGCAAGCGGCTGCCGAAGAAGCGGCCGTCGGAGACGGTGTCGTTCTCGGTCGGCGGCGCCGAGGGCTACCTCACCGCGTCGTCCTACCCCGACGACGGCCTCGGCGAGGTCTTCCTCAAGATGTCGAAGCAGGGCTCGACCCTGGCCGGCGTCATGGACGCGTTCTCGGTGGCGATCTCGATAGGGCTCCAGTACGGCGTCCCGCTCGAGACGTTCGTCGGCAAGTTCACCAACATGCGCTTCGAGCCGGCCGGCATGACCGACGACCCGGACGTGCGCATGGCGGCGTCGGTGATGGACTACATCTTCCGTCGCCTGGCGCTCGACTTCCTGCCGTACGACACCCGTGCCGAGCTCGGCATCTTCACCGCGAAGGAGCGGGCCGCCCAGGTGCAGGCCGAGGCGGCGGCCGAGGCCGCGGCGGCGTCGGTCGACCTGGCCGGCATGGCGGCGTCGGCACCGGTGTCCGCGCCGGTGGGCGCGGCGACCTCGGACGCACCGGCCCCCACGGCCGAGGCGGAGAAGGCGGTGCCGGTCTCGATCGGCTCGTCGACCGAGCTGCTCGAGGTCGTGATGGGACAGGCGGCCGACGCGCCGCTCTGCTTCACCTGCGGCACCAAGATGCGTCGCGCGGGCAGCTGCTACGTCTGCGAGGGCTGCGGCTCGACCTCCGGCTGCAGCTGATCAAAAATAGGCAGGTGAATGCCGCTCACCCGGTTTTCGGGTGGGCGGCATTTCGCTTTTCTTGATCCTTGCCGGATGACAACAGTCCCGGCGTATTCCCTGGCTACCCACCGCGCAGCGATATTAACTACCGGATTTTTTCGCTCATCGATTCATGGATTAGAGGGCGCGGGGACGGGGGATTTCGGTCGCAGAATCACTCCTATCCTGGAGGCAACGTGACCGACCTACCGACCGGCGCCTACGCGCCGGACAGTTCCCCCGGTGGCGAGTCGTCCAAGGCCAAGCAGGTCGCCGAGCGGGGTGCTCAGGCAGCCGGCCACGCCGCGACGGACGTCAAGGACACCGCCACCCAGCAAGCACAGCGAGTCGGCGCCGAGGCGAAGGCTCAGGCGCGCAATCTGGCCGGGGACGTGCGTGACCGGCTCAGCGAGCAGGCCCGTACGCAGAACGACCGGCTCTCCGGCAGCATCCGCCAGACCGCCGACCAGCTCGACGAGATGCGGGGCGACCGGGGCGACTCCCCGGCGGCGCAGATCGTCACCCGGGTCGCCGACGGCGGCCGGCAGCTCGCCGACTATCTGGATCGGAACGGGCCCGAGGGCGTTCTGCGCGAGGTGCAGGACTTCGCCCGGCGGCGTCCGGGGGCGTTCCTGGCGACCGCGCTGGCGGCCGGCTTCGTCGTCGGCCGGCTCGGCAAGGGCATCGCCAAGGCCGAATCTTCGAATGGCGACAATCGCGTGAAGCCGAGCGTCGACGAGTTCTCGACCACCTATCCGCCGGCCACCGGGTATGAGGCCGGCACCGGATACACGTCGACGACCGGCACCGAATACGCGGCGACCGGCACCGGCCGGCCCGTTCCGGTGGCCGAGGAGTACCCGCCGTCGCCGTTGTCGTCGGAGCCGCGGCTATGACCGTCCCGCGGAACCGTTCCGAAGAGGTCGCCGAGACGTCGGTCGGCCAGATGATCGGCGACATCAGCAACGACCTGTCGCAGCTGTTCCGCCAGGAGGTCGAGCTCGCGAAGGTCGAGCTCAAGCAGGAGGCGGCGAAGGCCGGCAAGGCCGCGGGCATGCTCGGCGTGGCCGGGTTCGCCGGGTACCTGGCGGTCGTCCTGCTCAGCTTCGCCCTGGTCTTCGGCCTGGCGAACGTCATGGACGCCGGTTGGGCGGCGCTGATCGTGGCCGTGATCTGGGCGGTCATCGGCGCGGTGCTCTACACGAGCGGCCGCAAGAAGCTCAAGACCGTTGATCCCGTTCCGCGGCGGACGGTCGACACGATCAAGGAGGATGCCCAGTGGCTGAAGAACCCGACCGGCTGAGGCAGAACATCGAGAGCACCCGAGCCACCCTGACCCGCGACGTCGACCTGCTGGCCGAGAAGACCAGCCCCCGGCAGGCGGCGCGGCGCCGGTGGACATCGATCCGGGAGAAGGTCATGGGAAGCGCCGAGCACGGCAAGCACGCAGTCGCCGACACCGCCTCGAACGCCGGTTCGTCGGTCAAGAGCACTGCTTCCTCCGCCATGAGCACGGTGGAGGACAAGGCCCACGACGCCGCCGACGCGGTCCGTTCCGCTCCGCAGGCGGTGGCCACGCAGACGCAGGGCAACCCGATCGCCGCGGGCATCATCGCGTTCGGCGTGGGCCTGCTCGCGTCGACGCTGCTCCCGGTCACCGAGGTCGAGCGTCGCGCCGGCCAGGAGCTCAAGGAGCACAGCGGCGAGCTGACCGACCGCCTCAAGGACGCGGCCGGCGACGTCAAGGACGACCTGTCGGGCTCGGTGCAGCAGGCGGTGGGCGAGGTCAAGTCGACCGCGCAGGACGCCGTCGAGACCACCAAGCAGCAGGCCCAGTCCTCGGCGCAGGACGCCAAACAGGAAACCACGCAGGCGGCCCGCACCGCCTGACCCGCAGACGCCTCCCACCCGGAAACGGGTGGGAGGCCAGGGTCTCGGGCGTTCCGCCAGCGTTCAGGCAACCCCCGCTTTCCCCGCCCGGGGGCGGCCTGGGGGGTGTGGACCGTCGCGTGCAGGGTCATCCACCGCGGCACCGACAGGGCACCGTCGAATCGCCGCACCGCTGTCGCCGCGGCAGTCGCCGCCGTGTGCGTCATCGCCGGGGTCAACCTTTACCCCGACGTGCTGAGCGACCAGCATCGAGCCATGCCGGTTGCGATGCTCAAGGACTTCGACTTGGACATGAGCCGCGCCGATGCCTCACCGCGCGGCCGCCAAGTGTTCGATACCGGGAACTGGACGGTGGTCGACACCTCTCCGGCGCCGGGCGTGCCGACAATCAGCGCCGTGCTGTCCCTGCTGAAGAACGACGAGGCGGCGTGGTTCGCCGCGCACCCGACGATGCCGAAGCTTCCCGCGGGCAATGCGACCCAAACGCTGAGGGGTGCAGGAGGCCTGCTCGCACCCCTCGACGAGCTGGTCCTTTACCGGTACGCACGTGGCAAAGCTCCGGCTGCCGCGTCGCAAGTGACCCCTGGGCATGGCCAGCCCCGGCAGCGGTAGCAGTGGAAAGCTGCCGAATCTGGGCGACGATGACGACGATGTCAATATCCCGGGCTGGCTCTGCCCCACCCGGTTCTGCTGACACTCAAGATCATTCTTTTGGTTCAGGGTAATTGTCTGACTGTTTAGGGAGCTGCGGCCGGTCTGTTGATGATCTTGTGGGGTGGCGGCTGTTGTATGGGCGGGTGGCCGGTTGTACGACCGGGGGGCCGGCCGCGGGGTGACGTCCACCCCGGTTGACATGGAGCTATCCACTCGTGACATATCAGCAACAGCCGCCTGCGGGCTATGGACCACCGCCGCCCGGATATCAGGTGCCGCCGGCGCAGCCGCCGAAGAAGCGCAAGAAATGGCCGTGGATCGTCCTCGGCGTCTTCCTGGTCATGGTGATCGGCTGCATCGGGGTCGTCAGCCTCATCGCGAAGGCCGGCAACGACGTCGTCCAGGATCTCGACGACACCGCCTCGGGGAAGAAGGCGATCGCCGGCGAGATGGGCAAGGCCGCCCGGGACGGCAAGTTCGAGTTCACCGTCAGCAAGATGGAGTGCGGCAAGACCAGCGTCGGCGCGGACTTCACCAAGGTGGACGCGCAGGGCGCCTTCTGCATCGTGAGCATCAAGGTGAAGAACATCGGCGCCGAGGCGCAGACCTTCGACGGCACCAGCCAGAAGGCGCGCGACGCCAAGGGCACCGAGTACTCGAACAGCACCGAGGCCGAGATCGCCGTGAACAAGAACGCGACGACCTTCCTCGAGCAGATCAACCCGGGCAACCAGGTGACCGGGCAGCTGGTCTACGACGTGCCCGAGGGCACGAAGCTGACCGAGATCGAGCTGCACGACTCGTTCCTGTCCAACGGCGTGAAGGTGCCCCTGAAGTAGGCGACTACAGGTGTCCCTCGCGGAGTGGCTCGTCCAGCTCCGCGGGGGACGCCGTGACCTCCGCGAACGTCGCCTCAGCGCGAGAGCAGCGGGCCTGCCACGGCGGTGGACTCGCGGACGACCAGGCGGCCCGGCTGGCGGATCACCCCGGAGTGGCGATCGCCGTCGAGGGCGGCGAACAGGTGCTGGACCGCCGTCGTGCCCAGCTGCTCCAGATTGAGGTCCACTGTGGTCAGCGGCGGGCGGCACTCCGTCGCGATGACCTCCCAGTTGTCGTACCCGACGATGGCCACGTCCTCGGGGACCGTGCGGCCCAGGTCGCGCAGGGCCTCGGTCACGCCGGACGCTATCTGGTCGCTGCCGCAGAAGATGGCGTCGACGTCGGGGTGGGAGGCGAGCAGCCGCGCGGTGGCGTGCCGCCCCCAGCGCTGGGACCACTGGCCGAAGAGCGGCTCGCCGACCAGCGGGAGGCCGGCCGCGTCCAGCACCTCGATCAGGGCCGCGGAGCGGTCGCGGGCGGCGCGGTAGCCGGGGTCGCCGGTGATGTGGGCGATCTTCTTGCGGCCCAGGGAGACCAGGTGCTGGGCGGCCAGGCGGGCGCCGCCGGCGTCGTCGGCGACGACCGAGAGGTCCGCGGGATCGTCGGATTCGCAGTACGCGTACACGACCGGAACCGGGATCTCCTTGCTCAGCGAGGGCCGGATCTCGTTCGAGTCGCCCAGGATGATGAAGCCGTCGACCTGCCGGGCCAGCAGCGCGCGGATGTAGTGGCGGCGGCGGATCGCGTCGCCGCGCGCGTCGCACAGCAGGACGCTCATCTGCTCGTTGCCCAGCGCGTTCTCGGCGCCCAGCAGCACCGGGATGGCGAACCGGGCCGCCGACAGCTCGTCGGTGAGCAGCCCCACCGTACGCGTATTGCCGGAAATCAGGCTGCGGGCCAGCACATTCGGCTGGAACGACAGTTCCTCGGCCGCCTGCAGCACCCTCGTCCGCGTGGCCGGCGCCACCTCGTCGCGCTCGTTGATCGCCTTGGAGGCGGTGGCCACCGAGACCCCGGCCCGCTTGGCGACATCGGTAAGCGTCACCTGCGCCCGTTTCCTGCCCACCGAATGCCTCCCGAAATGTTTTCGGCAGCATAGCAGGACATCTTCGAAATGCGGCGTTGACACTGCGGAGTGAGGCCTGTCACTATGCCCGAAAAGGTTTTCAAAAATTTCGGGGAGGTGCGGCCATGACGGGACCCGTCGCGCCGTCGCGGGGCGTTCTGCGGCCCGTGGGACCGCAGCAGGTGCGGCTGACCGGCGGCTTCTGGGGGCGACGCCAGCAGATCAACGGCAGCGCCACGATGGAGCACAGCCGCACCTGGGAGGACCGGCTCGGCTGGACCGGCAACTTCCGCTCCCCGGGCGCGGAACGCCGGCGGGGGCGCGAGTTCAGCGATTCCGAGGTGTACAAGCTGACCGAGGCCCTGTGCTGGGAGTCCGTCCGCCCGGGCGGCGTCCGGCATGACGATGAACTGGCCGAGTTGACCGCGCTCATCGGGGGTGCCCAGGACGCCGACGGCTACCTGCACACGGCGTACGGGCGGCCCGGCCAGCCGCCGCGCTACAGCGACATGAATTTCGGGCACGAGCTCTACTGCGCCGGCCATTTCTTCCAGGCAGCCGTCGCGGGGGCCCGGACCGGCGCGGCGCCCGGCCTGCTCGACATCGCCACCCGGCTCGCCGACCACATCTGCGTCCAGTTCGCCGACGAGGGCTTCTGCGGCCACCCGGAGGTCGAGACCGGTTTGGTCGAGCTTTATCGGGTGACTGGCGAAAGGCGCTATCTGGACCAGGCGGCAAAGTTCGTGGCCCGGCGCGGCCAGCGCACGCTGCCCGAGCACGAGTTCGGCTGGCAGTACTTCCAGGACGCGGTGCCGGTGCGCAACAGCGAGGTGTTCCACGGCCACGCCGTACGCGCTCTGTATCTCGCCGCCGGCGCGGTGGACGTCGCGGTCGAGACCGGCGACGACGAGCTGCTCCAGGCGGTGGCGCGGCAGTTCGACCGCACGCTCGCGCGCCGCACCTACATCACCGGCGGGATGGGCTCGCGCCACCTGGACGAATCGTTCGGCGAGGACTTCGTGCTGCCGCCCGACCGGGCGTACTCGGAGACCTGCGCCGGGGTCGCCACGATCATGGTGGCCCACCGGCTGCTGCTGGCCACCGGCGAGACGCGCTACGGCGACATCGTCGAGCGGGTGCTGCACAACGTGATCGCCACCGCGATCGCCGACGACGGCCGGTCCTTCTTCTACGCGCACACCCTGCACCAGCGGGTGCCCGCCGAGCCGCCACGCACCGACCGCGAGCAGCTCCGGTTCAGCGGCGGCGTGCGGGCGCCGTGGTTCGAGGTGTCCTGCTGCCTCAACAACGTGGGCCGCCTGACCGCCTCGCTGGGCACCTACTTCGTCACCGAGGACCCGGGCGGCGTGCAGATCCACCAGTACGCGCCGATGCGGGTCGAGGCCGGCGGCATGGTGCTGGACGTCGAGACCGACTACCCCGATGAGGGTGTGGTCACCGTGACCGTGGTCGAGGCCCCTCCGACCCCGCGCACGCTGACCATGCGCATCCCCGAGTGGGCCACGGGGCCTGAGGGGGTGCATCGGCGCGTCTTCCACTCCGGCGAGCAGATCCGGCTCGAGCTGCCGATGCGTCCACGCTGGACGTTCCCCGACCCGCGGGTCGACGCCTTGCGCGGCTGCGCCGCCGTCGAGGTGGGACCCATCGTCATGTGCGCCGAGTCCACCGACCAGGAGGACGGCGTACGCCTCGACGAGATCCAGGTAGACACGTCGGTCGCCCCCGAAGCCGGCGCTGTGAAAGGTCACCGCATCCACCCGGCCGACCCCGGCTGGCCGTACCAGAGTCACCGCACCACCACCGAACGTCCTGATCCGGTCGTGGTTCCCCTGCTCCCGTACCACCGCTGGGCCCGTCGCGGGCCCTCCACGATGCGGATCTGGCTGCCAACCAACCCGTCCTGAAGGACTGAGAGGCAAGCGAAAGGGAGGTGACGCGATGCCACATCCCCGGCTGGCACTCGCGTTGACGACAGTTCTCATCAGCTCTACCGCTGCGATCACGCTGACTCCCACAGCGGCGGCCGCGGCCCAGACGATCGGCTACCCGACGTTCTCCGGGTCGTCGATCCCCAACCCGCCGGTCGCGATGACCACCGGCAACACCATGCAGGCCATCTACAACGCGGAATCCGGCGGCACCGATTTCTGGATGGACCGCCTGCTGTCCCGCTCCGGCAACGACCCCGCCGGCACCTGGCTGATGAGCCGGGGCCGCGCGGTGTTCATGAAGACGCACAATCCCTCGGTGCTCGGCTTCGGCGGCACGGTCGCGTACTGGGAGAGCATCAACGACCAGCCGGCGTTCACCGTGACCGCCGGGTCGGGCACGTGGACCGAGCAGGTGGCGTCGCGCTGGCAAGCGCCGAGCCACTGGAAGAGCGTGCACACCAACGGCTCGCTGCGGATCAACCAGACGAAATTCATCACGCAGAACGACGTGGCGGTCGACAACCTGGCGATCACCAACACGGGTACGGGCTCGGCCACGGTCGCGCTGCGCGTGACTTCGCCGTACGCGACGAGCGGCAGTGGCACCGAGCTGACCGGCCAAACAAGCGTCAAAAACGCCCTTACCACGATTTATCCGAGACTGAGCGGTGACGGCTTCGCAGCCGCAAGCGGCGCGCTCACGAGGAGTGTCACGGTAGCGGCCGGCGCGACGGTCACAGTGAAGGTCCAACTGGGATTCATTGCCAACGAGATTCCGGAGTCTTTGTCCGAATACAACTCATTCAAAGCGTTGAATCCGGACAATGCGTTCGCGACTCAGGTAAGGGCATACAACCTGTGGTGGGCGCAGAACCTGCCCTACATCGACGTCCCCGAGCCGGCCATCAAGAAGGAGATCTACTACCGCTGGTGGCTGATGCGGTTCAACTACCTGGACGCCAACATCCCCGGCCAGGACTTCCAGTTCCCGATGAGCGTCGAGGGCGCGCTCGGCTACAACAACGCCATCGCGCTCACCCAGCCGATGCACATCGACGACCTGAAGTACCTGCGCAACCCGGCCTACTCGTACGGCCCGTGGCTGTCGGTCGGCCAGGTCTCCAAGGGCGGCCGGTTCATGGACAACCCCGGCGACCCGGAGAACTGGTCCAACAGCTACACCCAGTACATCTCCGAGGCGGCCTGGCGCAGCTACGAGATCCACGGTGGACAGCCCGCCATCGCCGGCAACCTGGCGAAGTACGCGGAGGGTGACGCCAAGGGCCAGCTCTCCTACTACGACCACAACAACGACGGGCTGATCGAGTACGACTGGGGCGCGCTCACCGGCAACGACGCGGACGCCGTCTCCTTCGACTGGCGCTCGGGCAACCTCGACCGGGCCGAGTCCGCGTACGTCTACAGCGGCGCCCTCGCCTCGGCCCAGGCCTACGCGGCGATCGGCAATACCGCCAAGGCCAACGAGATGCAGGCCGTCGCCGACCGCATCAAGAACGCCATCGTCACGTACCTGTGGGATTCGACGAACAAGCTGATCGAGCACCGGCACGTGGCCACCAACGCGCTGGTTCCCTGGAAAGAGATCAACAACTATTATCCGTACGCGGTCGGCGCGATGCCGAACACGGACGAGTACCGCCAGGCGCTGCGCCTGTTCGCCGACCCCGCCGAGTACCCGATCTTCCCGTTCTACACGGCGAACCAGAAGGACAAGGCGGCGGCGGCCGCGGCCGGCTTCCCGGGCAGCAACAACTTCTCGACCATCAACTCGACGGTCCAGTTCCGGCTCTACTCCTCGGTCCTGCGCAACTACCCGAACCAGTGGATGAGCGCCGAGGACTACAAGAAGCTGCTCTACTGGAACACCTGGGCGCAGTACGTCGGCGGCAACACGGCCTGGCCGGACGCCAACGAGTTCTGGGCGAACTGGAACGCCGGCACCAAGACCATCGACTACCGGTCCTGGATCCACCACAACATCCTCGGCAGCAGCAACTGGACAATCGTCGAGGACGTGGCGGGCCTGCGGCCGCGCGCCGACAAGCAGGTCGAGCTGTGGCCGATCAACATCGGCTGGCCCAACTTCGCGGTCAACAACCTGCGCTACCGCAACGCCGATCTCAGCATCGTCTGGGACGACCCGGCCGACGGCGTGGTCAAGTACTCCGGCATCCCGCAGGGCTACTCGATCTTCATCAACGGCACCCGGGTCGCGACCGTCGACAAGCTCGTCCGGCTGGTCTGGAACCCCGACACCGGCGCGGTCACGCTGCCGGCCGGCGGGGCGACCGTGGTGGCGAGCCAGGCCTACTCGGGCCTGCAGTCGCCGACTCAAACAAACCAGTCCAGCGCCCAGATGGTCGACATGTTCAACAAGGCCGGCGTCGACCTGACCGCCGACCTGCCGAACTACGCGCAGGGCGTCTCCACCGCGGCGTCGTACACGGCGAGCGGCACCTCCGGGGCCAACGCGGTCGACGGCTTCCCGATCAACGAGCCGATCTGGGGCACCTGGGGATCGCCCAACGCGACCGACTACCTGCAGCTCAACCTCGGCCAGGCGAGAACGGTCAACGAGGTACGCCTCTGGTTCCGCAACGATCGAGCCACCAATCACTATCGCGCTCCCTCGTCGTACCAGATCCAGTATTTGAACGGCAGCACCTGGACCAATGTCCCGTCCGCGGTGAAGACCCCGTCGTCGCCGCAGTCCAACTACAACGTGGTCCAGTTCGGCGCGGTCAGCACCACCGGGCTGCGGGTGCAGGTCACCCACGCCTCCGGGGTCAAGACCGGCCTCACCGAGGTCAAGGCCTACAACCGCGGGGGAGTGGTGACCCCGCCGACGGACACCAACAAGGCGCTCACCGCGACACCGAGCGCCAGCTACACCTCGTCCTGGGAGAGCGTCGCCGCCCTCAACGACGGCATCGATCCGCCCTCCTCCAACGACACCGTCAACCCGCGGTGGGGCACCTGGCCCAACACCGGTGAGCAGTGGGGCCTGCTGACCTGGTCGTCAGCGCAGTCCCTGTCCAGCGCCGACGTCTACTTCTTCGACGACAACGGCGGCGTCCGCGTCCCCGCGTCGTGGAAGTTGCAGTACTGGAACGGCACCGCCTACGTCGACGTGGCCGGCGCGTCCGGCTACCCGGCATCCCTGAATCAGTACAACCACGTCACGTTCACACCGGTGAGCACCACCCGGCTGCGGGTGCTGCTGCAGAGCGGCGCCGGGTCGGTCGGCCTGCTCGAGGTCAAGGCGTTCTGAACCGATCGCACCACCTGACTCCCCAACGGGCCGGCCGCACACCCACGCGGCCGGCTCGGCGATACCCCCGTCCCCGTTTCGCCTGGGAGGTCCCTCGTGTCACCACACCTGTCCCGCCGAACCCTGTTAGCCGGCTCCGCCGCCGTCGGCGTCGCCGCCACTCTGCCGGTCGCTCTCCCCGCCGCGGCCGCCGCCCGCCCCGACACCGGCGTCTCGGCCTACGCCTTCCCGCTCACCGCGGTCCGCCTGCTGACCAGTCCCTTCACCGCCAACGCCGGGCGCACCCAGTCGTACCTCCAGTTCCTCGACATCAACCGGCTTCTGCACACCTTCCGGCTCAACGTCGGCCTCTCGTCCACCGCCACCGCGTGCGGCGGCTGGGAATCGCCGACCACCGAGCTACGGGGGCACTCCACCGGGCACTACCTGTCGGCGCTCGCGCAGGCCTACGTGAGCACCGGCGACGCGTCGTACAAGACCAAGGGCGACTCGATCGTCACCGTGCTGGCGCAATGCCAGTCCCGGGCCGCGACCGCGGGCTTCAACACCGGGTACCTCAGCGCCTTCCCCGAGAGCTTCATCGACCGGGTCGAGCAGCGGCAGAGCGTGTGGGCGCCGTACTACACCCTGCACAAGATCATGGCGGGCCTGCTCGACATGCACCTGCTGGCCGGCAACGCGCAGGCGCTGACCGTGCTCACCGGGATGGCCTCGTGGGTGAAGTTCCGCAACGACCGGCTCACCCAGACCCAGCGGCAGAACATGCTCGACACCGAGTTCGGCGGGATGAACGAGGTGCTGACCAACCTCTACCAGCTGACCGGCGACGCCAACCACCTGGCCGCGGCCCAGCACTTCGACCACGCCGAGATCTTCGACCCGCTCGCGTCCAACGTGGACAGCCTGAACAACTACCACGCCAACACCCAGATCCCGAAGATCATCGGAGCGATCCGCGAATACCACGCCACCGGGACCACCCGCTATCGCGACATAGCGGTCAACTTCTGGGACATCGTGACGCGGCACCACACGTACGCCATCGGCGGCAACTCCAACGGCGAGTACTTCAAGGCGCCGGACCGGATCGCGAGCGAGCTTTCCGACACCACGGCGGAGTGCTGCAATTCGTACAACATGTTGAAGTTGACCCGGCAGTTGTTCCTCACCAACCCGGCGCGCGCCGACTACATGGATTACTACGAAAAGGCGCTGTACAACCACATCCTCGCCTCGCAGGACCCGTCGTCGGCGCACGGCTTCCAGTGCTATTACGTGCCGCTGCGGGCCGGTGGGATCAAGACCTACAGCAACGACTACAACAGCTTCGTCTGCTGCCACGGCACGGGCATGGAGAGCAACTCGAAGTTCGGCGACAGCATCTACTTCCATGACAACGGCACCACCCTCTACGTCAATCTGTTCATTCCCTCGGTTCTCACGTGGTCGGCCCGGGGCGTGACGATCCGCCAGGACACGTCGTTCCCGGAGGCCGGCAGCACCAAGCTGACCGTGACCGGCTCGGGCGCCTTCACCATGCGGATCCGGATCCCGGCGTGGGCCTCCGGCACCCAGATCAGGGTCAACGGCACGGTCTTCTCGTCACCGGCGGCGGGCGCCTACGCCACGGTCACCCGCACCTGGGCCTCCGGTGACGTGGTCGACGTGACACTGCCGATGGCGCTCACCCGGGAAGCGACAAACGACAACAGCAACGTCCAGGCGGTGAAGGTCGGGCCGATCGTCCTCGGTGGACTCTTCGGCACATCGAATCTGACGGCGCTGCCGGTGCTGGACCCGGCGTCGCTGTCTCCCACGACGACGCCGCTTCAATACACCGCCAACGGTGTCTCCCTGGTTCCTTTCTACAAGGCACACGGGCAGCGCTACAGCGTCTATTGGTCGATAACCGGATCGACTTTGGTCGCGCACTATCCCTTCGACAGCTCGCCCGCCGACGCCTCCGGGAACGGCCGCACGGCGACGGTCTACAGCGCGGGCTACGTGGCCGGCCGCAGCGGCAACGCGCTCGACCTCAACGGCACCAGCGGGTACGCGGCGCTGCCCGGCGGCGTCCTGGCCGGCGCCACCAACTTCACGGTGGCGCTGTGGGCACGCCTCGACACGGTGGCGACGTGGAGCCGGCTCTTCGACTTCGGCACCGGCACGGGCGCCAACATGTTCCTCACGCCGCGCTCGGGCTCCGGCACGGCCCGCTTCGCCATCACCACCGGCGGCGCGGGCGGGGAACAGCGCATCGACGCGCCGTCGGCCCTGCCCGCCGGCGCGTGGACCCATGTGGCGGTCACCCGCAGCGGCAACCTGGGCGTGCTCTACGTCAACGGCGCCGAGGTGGCCCGCAACACCGCCCTGACCGTCAGCCCGGCCTCGCTGGGCAACACGACGCAGAACTGGCTGGGCCGGTCGCAGTACGCCGACCCGTACCTCGACGGCGCCCTCGACAACGTGCGCCTCTACAGCCGTGCGCTGAGCGCGGCCGAGGTCTCCGCCCTCGCCTCCGGCGGAAGCTGACGCACCGGGAGGGGCGTGCGCAGCGTGCCCCTCCTCCGGTCGCCGACTGTGACATGGTGGGCCGATGGACCACGACGAGTCTGCGGTGATCTCGACCTATGTGGATGCCTCGCCGGAACGGGTCTGGGCGGCGCTCACCGATGCCGACGCGCTGGCCGCCTGGTACTGGCCGCCATCGGTGCATCCGATCGCGAAATCCGATCCCGTCGCCGGCGGGCGATTCGGCATCACCGGCGACGGCATGGGTTTCGAAGGGGAGTACGCCGAGCTGGACTTCCCGCGGCGGATCGTGCAGACGTGGCGATGGCTGGGCGACGACCGCGACAGCCGGGTGACGATCACGCTGGCGGCGCGGGACGGCGGCACCGACCTCGTCGTCGTGCACGATCTGGTCGACGCCGCCACCGCGGAGATGTATCGAGCCGGCTGGGAGAGCTGCCTCGCGCGCCTGCCCGGCTATCTGGCCTAGCGGGCGCTCTGCACGAAGTCGGTGATCAGGCCGGCCAGGACCGCCGGCTGCTCGACGACCATGGCGTGCGAGGCGTCGGCCAGCGAGAGATAGCGGACGCCGGAGGCCGCGGCCTGGTCGACGAGATAGCGGCGGTGGGCCGCGTAGAGCTCGGCGAACGGCTCCTGCTCGGGCAGGTCGCGGGTGGGCAGCACGACGAGCTCGGGGCAGCTCGTGGCGGCGTAGACCGGCGCCAGCTCCAACTCGTTCATCAGCGTGCGCAGCTGGGACGCGGTGGCGGCGGACGGGCGGGTCGAGGTCTCGCCGTTCTCGTGGACCAGGTTGCGACGGAAGCCCTCGATCCACACCTTCTCGTTGGCGCCCATGTCGCGGGCCGCCATCTGCTGGCGCTCGACCAGGTCGGGCAGCTGGTCGGCCTCGATCACCTGGCCGGCCGCCGCTTCCATCTGGTCGAAGATCGCGCGCAGCCGGGACAGCTCGGCCGCTGCCTTCTCCGGGTCGAGGCCGGGCAGGTGCTCCGGGCGGGTCGGCGGCGGGTTGCCGTCGAGGCTGATCACGGCCGGGGCCTCGGGGTGGCGCTGGCCCCACAGCGCCGCGAGCATGCCCCCCAGCGAGTGGCCGACCACGGCGGGACGGTCGAGCTCCATCTGCACGCAGACGGCGGCCAGGTCGCCGAGCGCCGCATCCCAGCTCCAGGAGCCGTCGCCGGAACGGCCGTGGCCGCGCAGATCCATCGTGATCACCCGGTGGTGCGGGCGGAGGGCGCGGGCCAGCGTGGTCATGTGGGCGAGGTTGCCGCCGGCGCCGTGCAACAGCAGCAGCGGGGGCGCGTCGCCGCCGAAGTCGCGGACCGCGAGCGGAAGCTCCCCGGCGTCGATCAGGCGGTCGTTGATCACGGTGTCTCCTCGTTTTTGCGGGCGCGCAAGCGGTCGCGGACGGCTCCGGACGGCACGCCGCCGTCGGGATGACGGGGCAGGCGGCCGCGTCTCACCAGGTCATGGACGCCTTGCCGGGTGATGCCGAGCATCGCGCCGGCGACGGCGTAGGAGACCGACTCGGACCACGGGTGCCCGGCGCGCAGCGCCACGGCCTGACCGAGCGGGCTCGTCCACCAGTCGGGCGGCGGATCGAAGGCGCGGTCGCTCGGATAGAGGGTGGCGATGAGCCGGGCCGCCGTCAGCACGGCCGTCCGGTCGTCGCCGTGCTCCATGGTGTCGGCCCAGCGCCGTGCCCTGAGCCGTACGAGATCACGAATTGCCTCGACCGCGTCATCGCCATCGAGCAGCACCTCGAGCGGGTCGAGCAGACGCACGTCGAGCAGGCGCACGATCTGCTCCACGAGGCCGGTCATGCGGGCCATGCTACTTGACGGCCGTCGTCAAGTGCTACGCAGCGTGTGCCTTTGGTGCCTGACTCGGCCTTTCGCCCGATCGCCGGGCAAAGTACGGTGTGCCCCGAAAACCCTCGGGAGGATCACTCGTGCGTTCGCGTTCCGTCGTGCTAGGCGCCGCTGCGCTCCTCAGCCTGGCTGCCTGCGACAACCGCGCCGACGCGAGCAACCAGGAGCCGCTGCCCCCGGTCGAGCTCGTGACGCAGCCGGCGGCCTCGGCGGGCGGCGCGTGCATCCTGTGGGACTACGCCATGATCAAGTCCAAGATCGGCGTCACCTTCGACGTGGCCGCCTCCGACCAGGTCGACGACACGTCCACCTGCGTGGTGCAGACGGTGAACGGCGACTGGCCCGACCTGGCGCTCTCCGTCGTGGAGAGCACCCAGGCCGACGCCGAGCTGTTCCTGACGGATCTCAAGCCTGACAAGGCGACCAAGCTCAAAGGTCTCGGCAAGGCCGCCTACCGGCTGAACACCGCGGCGGCGGGCGGGCACGGGCCCACCATCGAGATCGGCTGGCTCAGCGAGGCGAAGCAGCTGCAGACGCTGCGCTTCACTTTCGCCAAGAGCGCCAAGGCCACCGATGTGAACGCGATGAACACCAAGCTGCTCGCCCTGGCGAAGGCGATGGACACGACGGCCGGTTAGTTAGTGGGCTGCCACAAAGACCCGGGAAGCGACCTCGCGCGGCAGGCGGATCTTGTCGCCCGAGCGGTCTATGGTCACCGCGTCGCGCTCCTGCGCCACCGTGACCGTCGTGCCCGGGTCGATGCCCGCGGCATGCAGCTGGCGCAGCACATCGGCGTTGGTCTGCACGCTCTCGCAGATGCGTCGCACGACCACGCTGCCGGTCAGGCCGGGGAACGCCAGGTTGCGCTCGCCCTGGCTGCTCACGGTGGTCGCCTGGCCCGGCTCGTCCTCGTCGGGCAGGCCGAGCTTGTCGAGGCCGGGGATCGGATTTCCGTACGGCGAGCGAGTCGGCCGGTTGAGCAGCTCGTAGACCTTGCGCTCGACCGTGTCGCTCATGACGTGCTCCCAGCGGCAGGCCTCCTCGTGGGCCTCCTCGTAGGGCATCCCGATCACGTTGACCAGCAGCAGCTCGGCCAGGCGGTGCTTGCGCATGACGGCGACGGCGGCCACCCGGCCGGCCCCGGTCAGCACCAGATGGCGGTCGCCCTCGACGGTGAGCAATCCATCGCGCTCCATGCGGGCCACCGTCTGGCTGACCGTCGGGCCGCTCTGGTGGAGGCGCTCGGCGATCCGTGCGCGCAGCGGCGGGACGCCCTCCTCCTCCAGCTCGAGGATGGTGCGGAGATACATCTCCGTAGTGTCAACAAGATCATTCAAGGTGCGGCCCTCCCGGTAGCGATATTACCCCGTCACCGGGGGTTGACAGCCGCGCCGAACTGGTGTGCGACAGACCCTACCTGAACGCACTCCGGAAACTGTCGGCAGTGCGTGGCAGCATGACGGTCATGGCAGAGCGGACGACGGCCGTGGTGTGGGATCAAGCCCTGCTCGACTACGACATGGGCGACCACCCGCTCAACCCGGTGCGGGTCGAGCTGACCATGGCCCTCGCCCGCGAGCTCGGCGTCCTCGATCGGCCCGGCGTGCGCATGATCACACCCCGGCCGGCGACCGACGACGATCTCACCCGCATCCACCGCGCTGATTATCTCGACGCCGTCCGGCTCGCTCCGAGCGACCCGTTCTTCCGGGGCTGGGGCCTGAATACTCCCGACAATCCCGTCTTCGACGGTATGCACGAGTCGTCCGCGCGCATCTGCGGCGCGAGCATCGCCGCCGCCGAGGCGGTCTGGGAGGGCACGGCCACCCGCGCCGTCAACGTCGCCGGTGGCCTGCATCACGCGATGGCCGCCCGCGCCGCGGGCTTCTGCGTCTACAACGACCCCGCCGTCGCGATCGCCCGCCTGCTGGACCGGGGCGCCCAGCGGGTGGCGTACGTCGATGTCGACGTCCACCACGGCGACGGCGTGCAGGCCGCGTTCTACGACGACCCCCGAGTGCTCACGATCAGCCTGCACGAGTCGCCACTCGCGCTCTTCCCCGGCACCGGCTTCTCCGACGAGATCGGCGGCCCGGGCGCCGAGGGCATGGCGGTCAACGTGCCGCTGCCGCCCGGCACGTCCGACGGCGGCTGGCTGCGCGCGTTCCACGCGATCGTGCCGTCGGTGGTGCGCGCGTTCGCACCCGAGATCATCTTCAGCCAGTGCGGCGCCGACACCCACCGCCTCGACCCGCTGGCCGACCTGCGCCTGTCGGTCGACGGCCAGCGCGCGGCCTACCTGGCGATGCGCGACCTGGCCGACGAGCTCTGCGACGGCCGCTGGGTCGCCACCGGCGGCGGGGGATACGCGCTGGTCGAGGTCGTCCCCCGCGCCTGGACCCACCTGTTGGCCGTGGCCACCGGCGACCCGCTCGCCCCGTCGACGACGACTCCGGCGGCCTGGCGCTCGTTCGCCGCCGAGCGCTGCCCGGGCCGCGTCGTGCCCGAGACCATGACCGACGGCGTCGACCCGCCCCTCGAGCGCTGGGCGCCGGGCACCACCCCCGACGCGGTCGACCGGGCGATCCTCGCCACCCGCACCGCCGTGTTCCCGCTGCACGGCCTCGACCCGCAGGACCCGAGAGACTAGGCGGCGTCGTGGAGAAGAGCGCAGACGTCCTGCTCTCCGACGGGTCGGCCGCTCACCTGCGGCAGATCCGCCCCGGGGACGCGCCGGCCATTGTGGAGTTCCACTCCCGCATGAGCGAGCGCACGCGTTACTTGCGCTACTTCTCGCCGTACCCGCGAATCCCCGAGCGCGACCTGGAGCGCTTCGTCAACGTCGACCACGCCGACCGCGAGGCATTCGTCATGGTGAGCGGCCCCCGCATCATGGCGGTCGGCCGTTACGAGCGCCTCGGCCACGACTCGCCCGAGGCCGAGGTGGCCCTGGTGGTGGAGGACGCGCATCAGGGCCGGGGCATCGGCTCGGTCCTGCTCGAGCATCTGGCCCAGGCCGCCCGGGAAAACGGCATCAAGCGGTTCGTCGCCGAGGTCCTCCCGGAAAACGGGGGCATGCTGCGCGTCTTCAGTGACTTCGGCTATCTGATCCAGCGCCGCTACGCGGACGGCGTGGTGCACCTAGAGTTCCCGATCGAGCCCACCGAGAAGTCGCGCGAGGTGCAGGAGTCGCGCGAGCAGCGCACCGAGGCGCGGTCGATCGCCCGGCTGCTCGCGCCGAGGGCAGTGGCGGTCTACGGCGCCAGCGCGAGCGGGCAGGGCATCGGCGCGGCCATGCTGGGTCACCTGCGCGACGGCGGGTATGCGGGGACGATCGTGCCCGTGCACCGCCGGGAGCGGCGGGTCGCGGGCCTCCCGGCCTACCGGTCGGCCACCGAGGCCGGCGTCGCGGTCGACCTGGCGCTCATCGCGGTGCCGCCGGAGGCGGTCGCCGAAGCGGTCGAGGATGCCGCCGCGAGCGGCGCCGGCGGCTTGGTGGTGGTCTCGGCCGGCTTCGCCGAGGCGGGCGCGCCGGGGGCGGCCGCCCAGCGGACGCTGGTCGAGCGCGCGCACGACGTGGGGTTGCGCGTGGTGGGGCCCAACAGCATGGGGATCGCAAATGCCGATCCTTCCGTACGCCTCAACGCGACGCTCGCCCCGACGCTGCCGGCGGCGGGGCGGGTCGGGTTCTTCAGCCAGAGCGGCGCGCTCGGGGTGGCGCTGCTCGCCGAGGCCGATCGGCGCGGGCTGGGCCTGTCCAGCTTCGTCTCGGCCGGCAACCGCGCCGACGTCTCCGGCAACGACCTGTTGCAGTACTGGCAGGACGACCCCGGTACCGACGTGGTCCTGCTCTATCTCGAGACCTTCGGCAACCCGCGCAAGTTCGCCCGCCTCGCCCGGCGCATGTCCCGGGTCAAACCGGTCGTGGCGGTGGCCTCGGCGACCCGCCCGCCCGGCCTCGCGGGCGACCTGCCCGGTCCCGACGCCAACGCGGTGACCGCCCTGTTCGCCCGCTCCGGCGTCATCCGGGTCGACACGGTGCAGGAGCTTTTCGACGTCGGCCTGCTCCTCGCCCACCAGCCGCTGCCGGCCGGCCGTCGCGTGGCGGTCGTCGGCAACTCGTCGGCCCTCTCGCAGCTCGCGGTCTCCGCCTGCCGCGCGGCGGGGCTGGTCGTCGCGGAGGGCTATCCGCACGACATAAGCCCCCAGGCGGGCGCGCACGAGTTCGCCGACGCCCTGGCCGACGCCGCCGTCGACGCGCGGGCCGACGCGCTGGTGGTGGTCTTCGCGCCGCCGCTGCCCGGCCAGCTCCCCGACGAGGACGCCGACTTCGCCGCCGCCCTGGCGAGCGTCGCGCTGGCGGGGGAGAAGCCGACGGTGGCGACCTTCCTGCTGGGCAACCTGCCGTCCCGGGTGCCGTCGTATCCGTCGGTCGAGGAGGCGGTGCGGGCCCTGGCTCGCGTCGCGAACTACGCAGAGTGGCTGCGCCGCCCGCCGGGCGTGCTGCCGGCGCTGCCCGATGTGGACCCCTCGGCGGTCGACCTGGAGGGGCCGCCCTCGGCGCTACTCGCCGCGTACGGCATCGACGTGGTGCCGTCCACTTTGGCGACTTCGGCCGAGTCGGCTCTCGCGGCCGCCTCGTCCCTGGGCTATCCGGTGGCTCTGAAGGCGGCCGGTGGGGCGCTGCGCCATCGGATCGACCTCGGGGCGGTGCGGCTGGCGCTTGCCGACGAGGGCGACCTGCGCGCGGCGTACGCGGACCTGTCGGAGAAATTCGGCCCCGACGTGCTGGTGCAGACCATGGTCGCGCCCGGCGTCGCCTGCACGGTCGAGGTGGTGGAGGATCCCGCGTTCGGGCCGGTCGTCGGTTTCGGCCTGGGCGGGGTGGCCAGCGAGCTGCTCGGCGACCTTGCTTGGCGGGCGGCCCCGCTGACCGACCGCGCGGCCGAGGCCCTGGTCGACGAGCCTCGCGCGGCGCCGCTCCTGCACGGCTATCGAGGATCGGCGCCGGTCGACCGCGCGGCCCTTACCGACCTGCTTCTGCGGGTGGGGCGGCTGGCCGACGACCATCCGCGCCTGCGCTCGCTGATGCTCAACCCGGTGCTGGCCCGGCCGGACGGCATCTCGGTCCTGCACGCCGCGACCGAGCTGGGGCCGCCCATGTCCCGGCCCGACACCGGTCCGCGCCGTCTCCGCAGCCCGTAACCTCGCGGCCCTGCCCGCCATCCGCGCCGTCTTCGCGGTCTCCGCGTCTCCGTGCGGTCTCCGCGTCTCCGTGCGGTCTCCGCGTCTCCGTGCGGTCTCCGCGTCTCCGTGCGGTCTCCGCCGTCTCCGTGCCGGCTGCGCACCGCGTAGCATCGCGGCGCCGGAGGGCACCCAGTCGGATTTCACCGTTTAGGCTGCCAGGGCGCCAAAGGACCAAGCGGGCTCGGGCGACATCTCGGGCAGGGCGGAAAGGGTTACCCATGCGGGCGTTGGTACAGACCGTGAGCCGGGCCAGTGTGACCGTCGACGACGAGATCATCGGCAAGATCGAGGATGGGCTGCTCGTGCTGGTCGGGGTCACCCACGACGACACCCCCGCCAAGGCCGCCGAGCTGGCGCGCAAGACGTACGAGCTGCGGATTCTCGACGACGAGGCGTCGGCCTCCGACGCCGGCGCGCCGCTGCTGGTGATCAGTCAGTTCACGCTCTACGGCGACGCCCGCAAAGGCCGCCGCCCGACCTGGAACGCGGCGGCGCCGGCCGAGATCGCCGAACCGCTGGTCAACGCGTACGTCGAGGCGCTGCGCGCCCGGGGAGCGACCGTGGAGACCGGCCGCTTCCGGGCGCACATGCTCGTCGAGAGCGTCAACGTCGGGCCGCGCACGCTGCTGCTGGAGCTCTAGAAGAACAGCCCCCGGCGCTGGGCGGACTGCCGCAGCCAGTTGTCGAGCTGGCCGGCCCAGTCGACCTGGTCGACCGTGGCGTAGTCGACGTCGAACTTGCCGAACGCGTCGTGACCCTCGGTGAACATGCCGCCCCGCTTGTCGATCTCCAGAACCACCTGGAGGCGGTGCGGCGTCGGGATGAAGGTCAGTTCGAGCTGGTTGATCCCGTGGGCGTACGCGGACGGCGGGTAGAACTCGATCTCCTGGTAGAACGGCAGCTGCTGCTCCACGCCGTACACCCGGCCGCGCTCGACGTCGGCGCGGCTGAATCGGAAGCCGAGCCTCAGCAGCGCGTCAAGGAGGCGCTCCTGCGCCGGCAGCGGGTGCACCGCCACCGCGTCCAGATCCGACTTGTCGACCGCGCGCGCGACCTCGAGCTCGGTCGTCAGGCCCATGGTCATGCCGTGCAGATGCTGCCCGTAGACCTCGGTGATCGGCGTCTCCCACGGCACGTCGAAGCGGAACGGCACGTCGTAGCGCGCGCCCGGGTCGAGCCGGAACGAGCCGGTCAGCCGCTGCCGGTGGAACTCCTGGTCGGTGTTGTACTCGCTGTCGCCGCTCTCCACCTCGACCCGGGTGATCAGCCCGACGGCGAGATATTCCACGTCAACCGCGTGATCGCCGCCCTGGACGTGCACCTGGCCCTCGAGGAATCCGCCGGGCCGGCAGTTCGGGTTGGCCAGGACCGTCTCCACTGACGGACCACCGACACCCATTGCCTGCAACATCTTCTTGAAGACCACTGAACCGAACCCTCCTGGACGGCGTTTGCAGAACATTATCGGCGCATCACAACAACCCAGATCCGGCATTCCACCCACTTGTCGGCTTGGTGACGTCAGGGTTCTCCCTGATTCATGCCACCTGGACGCTTGCCTCACCTCCGCTTCACGCGTCCCGGGCCAAGCTATCGATCACCGGCACGAAGCGGCTGGGACGCACGAGACGGTTATCAGCGGGGAGGGGACTGAAAGGTGGTCCTGCAGATGAAGGCCTCTGACGAGAACAGCATGACGGACGGTGTCGAGCTCTTGGTCGACCTGGACGCCACGGACGAGCGTGGAGTCTCCGCAGACCTGGTTCGGGCCTACCTGAACGGCATCGGCCGCACCCGCCTCCTCACCGCCGTCGAGGAGGTTGAGCTCTCCAAGCGCATCGAGGCCGGGCTTTACGCCGAGGAGAAGCTTCCCGAGGCGAACGACGACCTTGCTCCTCTGCTCGAGATCATCGTCATCGAGGGCAAGGCCGCGAAGAACCACCTGCTCGAGGCCAACCTGCGGCTGGTGGTCAGCATCGCGAAGCGGTACACGGGCCGCGGCATGGCGTTCCTGGACCTGATCCAGGAGGGCAACCTCGGCCTGATCCGTGCGGTCGAGAAGTTCGACTACACCAAGGGCTACAAGTTCTCGACGTACGCCACCTGGTGGATCCGGCAGGCGATCACCCGCGCGATGGCCGACCAGGCCCGCACGATCCGCATCCCGGTGCACATGGTCGAGCAGGTCAATCGCATGGTCCGGGCCCGCCGCGACCTCGCTGCGACCCTCGGCCGCGAGCCGAGCATCGTCGAGATCGCCAAGGCCATGAGCGTGCCGGAATTCCAGGTCATCGAGCTCATCTCGTACGACCGGGAGCCCGTCAGCCTCGACCAGGCCGTCGGCGAGGACGGGGAGAGCGCGCTGGGCGACTTCGTCGCGGCGGTCGACCCGAACCCGGCGAACACCATCGGCCAGGGCGAGCTCCGCAACGAGGTGGAGATCGTTCTCGCGACGCTCTCGGAGCGCGAGTCCGCGGTGATCCGCCTCCGCTTCGGTCTGGACGACGGCCGGCAGCGCACCCTCGACGAGGTGGGTCGCGAGTTCGGTCTCTCCCGCGAGCGCATCCGCCAGATCGAGAAGGTCACGATGCTCAAGCTCCGTGACCCCGAGCGTGCCTCCCGGCTGGAGGCCTACGCGGGCTGATCCCGCACCTGTACTTCCTTCGACCGTCCGGCGGATCCTCCCCTTCCGCCGGGCGGTCGTCTGCTATCGAACGCCGGCCCGCACCCGAGCCACCGCGGTGCCGATCATCGCGACCTCGTCGGGTGACATGGTGAGCTGGCCCCCGCGGTACGCCGCGGCGTCGTCGAGGAGCCGCAGCGGGTCGCCCGGCGCCAACTCGAGGAACCGGTCGAGCATGGCGTCGATGGACGCGCCGAGCGGATGCTCGATGGACCCGATCGCGACCTGCGCGATGATCAGCGCGCTCAACGCCGTGTCGAGATCGCCCGGCCCGTCGCCTGCGTTCCGCCAGTCGATCACCACCGGCCCGCGCTCGGTGATCAGCACGTTCTCCGGATGCAGGTCGAGATGAATGATCGTGTCCCGCCCAGCGGACCCGCGCGGTGGCAGCTCGTGCAGCCGGCGTAGCAGTTCGGCGAGCATGACGGCGCCGTCCTCCAGGGCCAGTTCGCCGGCGAGCGCCGCCTCCGCCATGGTCGGCCCATGAAGCCGTTCCATCACCATGTCGGGCCCGCTCGCGGCGTACACCGCCGGGACGGGATAACCGTGACTGGCGGCGTACGCCATGATCTCGGCCTCGTGCGCGGTGTCCGCCCCGGTGCGATAGCGCCGCAGCACCCGCCCGTCATCGAGCAGAAAGACATCGGCCTCCCGCCCCGCGGCGAACGGCTCACCCAGGCCCGCGGCGTTAGGCTCGCCGGGCTCATGGCGCGCGACGTCCGGCTCGCCCGCGAGGGGCTGGCTCGCGGGCGGCATCGGAGTCGGGGCCGGCGGCTGGTCTGTCACGCCGCCGACGTTAGCGGCCGGGGCCAGGTCAGTCGATCGCGTTGCTGCTGGCGTCGCTCGTGTAGCTGTCGACCGGCGTCTCCAGCGCGCCGGTGGTGGCATCGCCGGTGGTCGTGTTCGCGACACCCGGGCCGGTGCGCGGATGGGTGCGGAAGCTGTTCGGCCCGGCCGTGCCGCCGGTCGTGGTCATCACGCCGTGCTCCGGGTGCGGCCCACCGTCCTGAAGCCGGTCGACGTCGGTGCCCGCGGCGAGCGTGCTCGACAGCCCGGCGTCGTCGTCACCCTTCTCCGGCCGGGGAGTGTCCGGCTCGTCGAAGACCCCGGGACCGTAGTCGCCGCCGGCGATCTCCCGCTCGATGCTCTCGTACGAGTCGCTCATCGTCGTACCCCTTCCTTACGGACCGGTCACAAGCAGCGACGTTACCCGCGTGCGGCCGGGCCAATTGCGTTCGTCTTTGTGATCCGCGTCGCCGCGTCGCCGGCCGGACGCGCTTGCCGGGACGGCGGATGATGCTCCTGTGCTGAAGGCGATCATCTTCGATCTGGACGGAACGATCCTGGACACCGAGACCCCCGAGTTCACCTCGTGGCAGGAGGCGTATGCCGCCCACGGCGTCTCGCTCGACCAGGCGGTGTGGTCGCAGGCGATCGGCACGTCGGACTCGGGCTGGGATCCGTACGACCATCTCGAGGAACTGATCGGCGGCCCGGTGGACCGAACGGCGCTGCGGACCACCCGGCATGCCCGCTTCGACGAGTTGATGTCCGCGGCCGAGGCCCGCCCCGGGATCGTCGCCTGGCTGGACGAGGCCCGCGACCTGGGCCTGCGCGTGGGTCTGGCCTCGAGTTCCGGCGCGGCCTGGGTCGAGCGCTTCCTCGACGCGCTCGGCTTGCGGGATCGGTTCGCGGTGCTGGCCACCCGCGAACGGGTCGTGCGGAGCAAGCCCGCGCCCGACCTGTACGAACTGGCGCTGAGCGATCTGGGCGTGCGCGCGGACGAGGCGCTGGCGATCGAGGACTCGCCCAACGGCGTGGCGGCGGCCAAGGCGGCCGGCCTGTTCTGCGTGGCGGTGCCCAACCCGCTGACCGCCGATCTCGCACTGGACGGCGCGGACATCGTGCTGGGTTCCCTGACCGAGCGCTCGCTCCGCGAAGTCGCCGGCAGGTGAGGCCTCGCGACGCGTCCCGGGCCAGCTCGAATGACGCTCACGACAGCTCCCGGGCCAGGTCGAAGCGGGTCAGCCGCGCCCGTGCGGGCAGCACGCTCGCGGTGAGGGCCAGGGTGAGGCAGACACCGACCGCGATGGCAGCGGTCGGCCAGGGCACGGTCAGAGGCACGGCCGCGCCGGTCTGCTCGCGCAGCCCGGCCACGCCGCCCCACAGAGCCAGGAACGCGGCGGCGCCACCCAGCGCCGCGCCAACGGCAACGACCAGCGCCGACTCGCCCGCGACGGCAAGCAGCACCTGCCGCGGCGTGGCACCGGCCAGCCGCAGGAGTCGATAGTCCGGCGCGCGGCGGGCCGTGGCCATGAAGAGCGTGTTGGCCACCGCGAGCGCGCCGTAGCCGACCGACACCCCGATCAGCAGCAACGTGAAGATCCAGACAAGACGGTCCTCTTCCGCGTCTGCCTGCCGGGCGTAGGTGTCCACATCGACCGCCCGCGCCCCCAACGCGCCCATGCCTGTCCCGGCGCTCGGAACGGCGGCGGCTGTCGCCAGCGCCGACGGGTCGTGCTTGCGCACGGCGGCGCGGCTCAGCACCACCTCGGCCGGCGCCGTGTCGTCGGGGAGGACGGCCACTACGTGCAGGCGCGCGGGCAGCCCATCGGGGAAGGTCGCAGTGAGCGTGTCCCCGACTCCCAACCGCGATTGCCTGGCCCGGGACTCGGAGAGGGCGACGGCATCCGGCTCGGCGAGCGCCTGCGTGGGCAACGATGCCGAGGGGTTCACGCCGACGGCGGCGAGCACAGTGTCGTCAACGTACAGATCGGTGGGTAGCGACGCCGACGGCGCGGCAGCGTCGCTCAGGCCGGGCGTCCCGTCCGCGATCAGGACCGTGCCGGTCTGCATCGCGTTGGCGCGACGGCCTGCATACGCCTCGGCCGATGTCTGCACGTTGCCCGCGATGAAGACCGCGAACGCCACCGTCAGCAACACCGGCGCGGCGGTCGACGCGGTGCGCCTGGCCCCGGTCAGCGCGCTCTCCCTCATCACCGTGGCGATCGGTCCGCGAGCCGGCCGCAGCAGCACTCGCACGAGCAGCGGCACGGCGGCCGGCGCCAGCACCGTCGCCCCCACCACCAGTGCCATCGCCCCGAGCAGCGCGAACGCCGCGAGGTCGCTGACGTCGTCGGTCATCGTGGTGGCGAGGCCCGCCGCCACGCCCCCACCCGTGAACAGCAGCCCGGTGATCCAGCGAAGCCGCGTCATCGGCCGCGGCTCCACCTGCGCCTGCCGCAGCGCCTCCAGCGGGCCGACCCGGGCGGCGCGGCGGGCGGCCATCAGCGATCCCGCGACGGCGAGCAACGGGCCGGCCGCGATGCCCGCCAGGACGGCCCAAAGATGGAAGCCGACCCTCAACGACAACGGCTCGAACCCGGCGTCGACCAGAACCCTCCCGATCAGCGGCGAGAGTACGAGCCCGAGCAGCGTGCCGGCCGTCCCGGCGACGATCCCGACCAGCGCGGCTTCTCGGATCACGGAACGGCGCACCTGGGCCGGCGTCGCGCCGATCGCCCGCAGGAGGCCGATCTCGCGCCGTCGCTGGTGGACGGTCAGCGCGAACGTCGAAGCGATCACAAAGGCGCACGCGAACGCCGACAGCGCCGTCATGGCGGTGATCACCTGGAGGCCGATCCACCGCGTCCGGGCGTCGGACCGCGGCTCCAGATCGCCCAGCGCCGAGCCGTGCAACACCGTCGCGCCGCCGGCGAGTGCGAGGACTTGCGGCAGGTGAGGGCTTCCGGTGAGACCGATGACGCGTACGCCGGGGGCCAGGCGCGCCGCGGTCGCATCCGAGACGTAGAGCCGGTCGGCGTCGATGAGCCCGGTTACGCGCCATGTGGTTGGCCCGGTCGCCATCAGGATCGTCACGTCGCCGCCGACCGGGATTCCCGAACCACGGGGCACGACGACCTCGCGATCGGCTGTCGGAGAACGGCCCGCGACCAGGGTGTCGGCTGCCAGGGCCGAGCTCGCCCATCCGTGCCCCTCCTGCACGGCGGATGACGGGCGGTCGCCGAGCACTGGCTGGGCATAGAAGTGCCGATCGGGGACCGCAGCGGTGACTCCGGGGACCGTGGCCAGACGGGCGGCCAGAGCGGCGGCCTCGGCTGAGGACCAGGGCCGGGGCTCCGGGAACGGGTCGGCCGGGGTCGTCACCCGAGGGCTCTGCACCGCCATGGCGACCGCGGCGTAGCGGTCTGGCACTCGCGGGTGGGCCGAACCGAGCAGTGTCAGGGTGAGCGCTACGGCCGCCGTACCGAATAAGACGGCGACAAATGCACCCAGCCGGTCTCTCGTCAGCATGTCGCCTCCACCGCGGCCATGCGGGTCGCGATCGACTCGGCGGAGGTCGCCGCCAGGCGATCGATCAGCCGGCCGTCTGCCAACAGCAGAACCTGATCAGCCACCGCGGCCGCCACCGGATCGTGGGTGACCATCACGATGGTCTGGCCCCGCTCGTCGACCAGGCCGCGCAGCAGCGCGAGCACCTGCCGGGAGGTGGTCGCGTCCAGCGCGCCGGTCGGCTCGTCGGCGAAGAGCACCGATGGGCCGGTGAGCAGCGCGCGGGCGATCGCCACCCTTTGCTGCTCGCCGCCGGACAGCTCGACCGGGCGGTGTCCGGCACGGTCGGCGAGACCGACCCGGCCCAACGCCGCGGCCGTCTCCTCCGGAGCGACGCGGCGGCCGGCCAGGCGAGCGGGAAGCGCGACATTTTGCGCGGCGGTGAGCGAGGAGATCAGGTTGAAGGCCTGGAAGACGAAGCCGGCGCGCTCGCGCCGGAGGACGGTGAGGCCGGTCTCGTCGAGCTCGCTCAGCCGCACGCCGTCGAGCACCACCTCGCCGGAGGTCGGCCTGTCCAGACCGGCCGCACAGTGCAGAAGGGTGGACTTGCCGGAGCCGGACGGGCCCATGACGGCCGTGAAGGTGCCGGCCGGGAGATCGACCGTGACACCGTCCAGCGCCGTCACCCGGTCTCGGCCGGCGGAGTACTCCATCCGTAGGTCGTGGAGCGCGACCATCGCTGTCGTCATGGCTGTCGACGATCGCGGTTCGGGGGCGGGAAGTCGTCAAACCCAGGTCCAGAGTTGGTGATCGCGAACATCAGACCGTGGTCTGACGCGCCCGGCGGGACTTCTGATTACTGTCGCGGCATGACGACCGCCGCGCCCTCCGTGTTCCTCCGCGGGCTCAGCCGCGGCCAGCTGCTCGCGTGTGATGCGGTGCTGGCCGTGGGGGCCGCGGTGCTCGGCTGGCTCGCCGCGGCCGAGGTGCCGCTCGCGTCGTCGCGGGTCTCCTGGCACGAGCCGGCCTGGGTGTCGGCGCTGATCGGGCTGCTGCTGGGCGTTCCAGTGGCGGTGCGCCGGCTGCGACCCGAGTTGGCGGCCTGGTCGGCCATCGCGCTCTGCGCCTTCGCCTCGCTCACCGGGGCGATTCCCGATTACGCGGGGATCGCGCCGAGCGTCGTGCTGGGGCTGGTGCTCTACACGGTGGGCACCGATGTCCGGCGGGGCCGGTCGGTGCTGATCGTCCTGGTGGGCATCGCGGTGCTGGGGGTGGCGTTCGCCTTGGCGACCCGCGAGCTGTACGAGGTGGGGCTCGTGCTCTGGGCGCTTGGCATCTGCTGGACGCTCGGGCGCGCCATCCGGGAGCGCCGGGCCTACGCCGCACAGAGCGCCGGCCAGGTGACCGAGCTGGCGCTGCGCGCGGAACGGTTGCGGATCGCCCGCGACCTGCACGACATCGTCTCGCACAACATGAGCGTGATCGCGGTCCGGGCCACGATCGCCGACCACATCGCCGACGCGCGGCCCGAGGAGCTGCGCGAGTCGCTGCGGCTGATCGCCACCACGAGCCGGGAGACCCTCGCCGAGCTTCGCGGCGCTCTCGGAGCGCTGCGCGCCGAGGCGGTCGTCGCGCCCACGCCCGGTCTGACCGAGCTCGACGAGCTCGTCGCGGCGGCTCGTTCCGCCGGGCTTGCGGTCGATCTCGAAGTCCGCGGTGACCGGGTCATTCCGGAGAGCGTTGGCGTGGCCGTGTTCCGGGTGGTGCAGGAGGCGGTGACGAATGTGCTCAAGCACGCCCGAGCAACGACATGCTGGATCGAAGTCGACCTCGCGCCGGGCGAGGTCCGGATCGAGGTGACCGACGACGGCGCGGCCGGGCCGGCCAACGGCATTGGTCGTAGTGGCTTGAGTGCGGTGGACGACGGCGGTGAGGCTGCGGGGCAGGGGCTGATCGGTATGCGGGAGCGGGTCGCGATGTTCGGCGGGGAGTTGGTCGCTGGGCCCAGGCCCGAGGGCGGCTGGCGGGTGGCGACGACCTTGCGGTATTCGGCATGAGCGAGGCGGTATCTGGGATGAGCAGGGATGTGCGGGTGGCGCTGGCTGACGATCAGCCATTGCTGCGGGCCGGGTTTCGGCTGCTCATCGACAACACGCCTGGGCTGGTCTGCGTGGGCGAGGCGGCTACCGGGAAGGAGGCGGTCGAGGTCGCGCTTCGGGAGAGGCCCGATGTGATCCTCATGGACGTGCGGATGCCGGATATGAATGGCATCGAGGCGACCCGGCAGATCTGTCAGGGCAACGCCGGGTTGTGCACGCGGGTGCTGGTGTTGACGACCTTCGACCTCGATGAGTATGTGTTCGGGGCGATCCGGGCCGGGGCCAGTGGCTTTCTGCTCAAGGAGGTTCTGCCGGGCGATCTGATCAACGCCATCAAGGTGGTTGCGGCCGGCGAGGCGTTGCTGACACCGGGCGCTACGCGGCGGCTGATCGAGGCCTACACCGAGTTGCCCGAGCGCAAGGTCACGCCGTTGCCGCACATCACGGCGCGGGAGCGCGAGGTGCTGGAGTTGATTGCGCGGTGCCGGTCGAACGAGGAGATCGCCGCCGATCTGCAGGTGAGCATGGGCACCGTCAAGACGCACATCACCCGGCTGCTGGCCAAGCTGGGTGCCCGCGACCGGGCTCAGCTGGTCGCCCAGGCATACGAGGCCGGCATGCGCTGACGGGGGCGCTCGGGCGCTCGGGGCATGGCCGGCCGGGGTGGCGTCGGGCGCGGGGCATGCGCTGGCAGGTGCCCGTGGGGCGGCCGGGGCGACGCGGGCGCGGGCGACGGGGCGGCGCGGGCGGCGTGCGAGCGGCGGGGTGGCGTGCGGGCGGTGGGGTGGCACGCAGGCGGCGGGGGCGGCGTGTGGGTGGCGGGGCGGCGGCGATCTGGGGGCGGAAGTGGGGTGGGCGTCTGGACGGGAGGGGAGCGGTTAGCGGCAAGATAGGGGCATGACGCTCAGCCTGCCGATTGACGACGAGGCCAATAAGCTGCTGTCCAGTGAGCCGCTGGCGCTGCTCATCGGGATGGTGCTGGATCAGCAGATTCCGTTGGAGAAGGCGTTCAGCTCGCCTTGGGTGTTGGCTCAGCGGCTTGGGCACTCGCCTACGGCGGTGGAGATTGCGGAGTTTGATCCGGAAGGCCTGGTGGCGATCTTTGCCAAGCCGCCTGCGTTGCATCGGTTTCCGAAAGCCATGGCGGCTCGGGTGCAGGAAGTTTGCCGGGCGCTCGTCCAGGAGTATGACGGGGAGGCCGCCAATCTGTGGGCCGGCGTGAGCGATGGCAAGGAGTTGCTCAAGCGGGTGGCTTCGTTGCCGGGGTTCGGCAAGCAAAAGTCTCAGATCTTTGTGGCTCTGCTGGGGAAGCAATACGGGGTCGAGCCGGCCGGATGGCGTGAGGCCGCGGGTGGCTACGGAGAAGTCGGATCGTTCAAGTCCGTGGCCGACATTGTCGACGGTGAGTCGCTGGGGAAGGTTCGCGCCTACAAGAAGGAGATGAAGGCCGCGGCCAAGGGCTGATGCCGTCACCGCTGCGTTCGGTGGGGCATCGGATGCGTTTGGGGAGGTAGGCCGCCTCCGAGGCCAACCGGTGGGTCGCCAAGCAGCAGCAGGCCGCCGAGCGGATCGCCTCGGCCACCGCGGAGATCTCGGTGTAGAACGCGGAAGCCGCGGAGGCGTCGCGTCAGCTCACCGAGTCGATGCAGCAGATCTCGGCGGGCGCCGAGGAAGACTCGGGCGCCACCCAGCAGAGCCTGACCGCGATGAACCAGGTGGAGGAGCGGGTCTCCAGCCAGGAGCAGACCACCCGCCAGGTCGCCGAGCTCAGCCAGGCGCTGCAGAACCTTCTCCAGGAGACCCGCTCCGGCATCAGCGGGCTGCTCGCCAACGTCGAAGGGGCCTCCAGCCGGCAGGCCGCCTCCGTCGTGACCATCACCGGGCTGGAGAAGCAGGCCGACGAGATCGGGAGATCGTCAAGACGGTCGCGCACATCGCCGACCAGACGAACCTGCTCGCGCTCAACGCGGCGATCGAGGCGGCCCGCGCCCGGCCCTCCCCGCCGAGGCGGTTAGGGAGAAGATGATTCGAGTCGACGACCTGCGGGCACGCCACGTCATGGGCCGCCAGCGGGCCACGCACGCGGCGAGCACCGGCGGGCCGTCCGATTCCGCGGGCGAGCCGATTATCGAGCTCTTCTGACCGGGGGACCGAGATGACGCCGAGCAACGAGTACGGGCAGGAGCGCCCCACCGAGAACGAGGCGATCGACGCGCTCGGCGAGCTGGTCGGCCGGCGCACCGCCGAGGGCATCTGGGACCTGTCGGTTCGCGAGCTCGGCCTGCGCCGCCCCCTGGAGAGCGCCGCCGACCTGCGCAAGATGGCCGAGCACATGATGACGGTCGGTGACATGATGCGGGTCGCCGGCCGCTCGACAAAGGTGCGGGTGATCACCTACGAGGCGTTGAGCCGATCGGTGCCCTCATGACGGCGGCGATCCGTTCGATCCCGCGGCTGGCCGACGTGGCCCGGCTCGGGCTCGACCGGGAGGCCGAGCGTGGCTATCTGCGCGACATTGTCGATACGGTAGGGGTCCGGCTCGATACTCCCTTCGTGATGGTCGATGTCCTGCTCAACACGGCGCAGGTCTTCCTGGCCGGGGCCGGCCCGGCGCCGGACTGGATGCGCGAGGCCTGCGGCACCCCGGCGGAGTGGGCGCTCTGCGTGCCGCTGGTCGCCGACCGTGCGCCGCGCGCCGTGCCCGACCTGAGCGCCGACCCCCTCTTCCACGACAATCCGCTGGTCACGGTCGGCGGCATCCGGGCGTACGCCGGGGCGCCGCTGATCTCGCACACAGGTCAGGTGCTCGGCGGGATCTGCGGGCTCGACGTGCGGCCACGCTTGTTCCATCCGGGCGAGATGCTCTTCCTCCAGGAGATGGCGGCCGAGGTGGTCGAGCGGGTCGAGGAACGCGCGTACCGGGACTGAGTGGGCATCGATGCCCCGGCGGTGCAAGGATGAGGGGTCGATCGGAGTCCTTACCGTGAAGAAGCAGCCGGTCCTGATCACCGACGCCGCCCGCAGCCAGGACGAGCAGTTCCGTAGCCGGCAGATCCGCTACGTGACGATGATGGGCCTGCGCGCCGTCTGTCTGATCATCGGCGCCGTCCTGATCAGCGTCCATCCGCCGTTGCTCGCGCTCTGGCTCATCCTGTGCGCGGCCGGCATGGTCACCCTGCCGTGGATGGCCGTGCTCATCGCGAACGACCGCCCCGCCCGCAGCAAGGCCGAGCGGGCCGCGGCCGCCGCCGAGCGCGAGAAGCCGCAGCCCTCGCTCACCCAGCACACCGATGAGCAGGTCGAATACCTCACCATCGATGCCGACTGGACGACCCGGCCCTCGCCGGAACGCGAGCGGGAGCGGGAGCGCTAGCGGGGCCGGGCGCCGATCTGGGCGACGGCTTGCGCGCCGAGGGCCGCTCCGGCCGCGAGCGCGGCCTGCGGCCCCGCGCCGGAAGACCATGCGTCGAGCAGGCCCGCGGCAAAAGCGTCACCCGCCCCGGTGGGATCCTTCATCGGTACGCGGGAGACGGTCCCCTGCCAGATCCGGCCGGCCCGATCCGCCCAGCACGCGCCGGCCGCACCCCGTTTGACCACGACGTTCGCCACGTGCGCGGTCAGACCGGCCGCCTGCTCGGCCGCGGCGCCCGGACCGGCCAGCACGTCGGCCTCGTCCGCGTTGCACAGGAGCAGGTCGGCACCGCGTACCCAAGTCAGGAAAGCCCGCGCCCCCACGGCCCGCAGCGGCGCCGCCGAGGCCGCGTCGACGCTTGTCGTGAGACCTCGTTCCGAGGCGGCCGCCAAGGCCGCGAGGCCGGCCGGCCGGGATCCCTCGTGCAGCAGCGGATAACCGGAGAGATGCAGGTGGGTGGCGTCGGCCGCCTTGATCGCCTCGACCACGTCGCCCGGGTCGAGCAGCAGCGAGGCGCCCCGGTCGGTGACCATCGTGCGTTCCTCGGGGCCGGCCAGCACCACCACGCTCCCGGTCACCGCGCCGGCGTGCGCCCGCACCGCGCAGTCCACCCCGCCCGCGGTCAGCTCGGCCACCCGCTCGCGGCCCGCCGGGTCGTCGCCCACCGCCGCCACCAGCGTCACCGGCCGGCCGGCGCGGGCCAGCCAGGCGGCCGTGTTCGCGCCCTGGCCACCGCCGCCCACGGTGATCGCGGCAGCGGTGTCCGAGCCGATCTCGATCGGGCCGGCGTGCGACACCAGCACATCGGTGACGAGATCACCGACGACGATCACGCGGCTCACGCGGGGACGCTGAAGCCCAAGGTGGCCGGCGTTGCGGTGCTCGCCACCGCGATCTTGGCGGCCAGCGCGGCGTTGCGCAGGATGATCCGCACGTTCACCGCCAGGCTCTGGCCCTCGGTGCTCTCGTGGAAGTGCGAGAGCAGGAACGGGGTGACCGCCTTGCCGGTTATGCCGTCGCGGGCCAGCAGGGCGAGCCCCTCCTGCAGGGTGCGGTCGTGCAGCGCCGGGTCGAGCTGCTCGCCGGCGGGCAGCGGGTTGGCCAGGATCAGCGCGCCGGCCCCGACCGCCTGGTCGGCGCGGGCCCGGATCACATCGGCGACCTGCTCGGGGGAGTCGAGCTCCCAGTCGATGTCGAAACCGCCGTCGGTGATGAAGAAGCCGGGGAAGCGGCGGGTCTGATACCCGGCCACGGCGACGCCCAGCGTCTCGAGGCGCTCCAGCGTGGCGCCCACGTCGAGGATCGACTTGACCCCGGCGCAGACCACGACGATCGGGGTGCGGGCCAGCGTGACCAGGTCGGCCGACTCGTCGAACGTGACACTCGCCTCGCGGTGCACGCCGCCCAGACCGCCCGTGGCGAACACGCCGATCTCGGCGGCCGCCGCGACCGCGCTGGTCGCGGCGACCGTGGTGGCGCCGTCGGCCCCGCGGGCGGCGGCCACCGCCAGGTCGCGGACGCTGAGCTTGGCCACGCCGTCGGCGAGCGCCAGGTGCTGGACCTGGTCGTCGTCGAGGCCGACGACGAGCTGTCCGCCGATCATGCCGATGGTGGCGGGCACCGCGCCGTTGTCCCGGACGGTCTGCTCGATCTCGCGGGCCACCCGCAGGTTGTCGGGGTGGGGCAGCCCGTGGGAGATGATCGTGCTCTCCAGCGCGACCACCGGCCGGCCGTCCCGGCGGGCACGGGTCACATGCTCGCCGTATCGAATCGCGAAGTCAGTCACGACGCAACCGTACGGTGCCGTTGGACCGTCCCGCTGTGAGGTGTCAGACTTGCTGGTTGGAGCTTCGTACCTCCGCCGCGCTGGGGGCGCCGGCGGCACATTTCACCGAAGGGCAGATCCTCGTGAGCACGCAGATTCTGGAGCGGCCGGAGACCAAGGACGCCGACACCGGCCCGGAGATGTTCCATTACGTCCGCAAGGAGAAGATCGCTGAGAGCGCGGTCATGGGCACCTTCGTCGTGGCGCTGTGCGGCGAGAAGTTCCCGGTGACCAAGACGCCGAAGCCCGGTTCCCCGGTCTGCCCGCAGTGCAAGGAGATCTACGAAGCGATGACCCACTGAGCAGTCTGCTCGTCGGTGATCTCATCGGCGTCGCGGTCTTCGCCGCCTCCGGCGCGTCGGCCGCGATCGCCAAGCGCCTCGACCTGTTCGGCGTCGCCTTCGTCGGATTCGTGGCGGCTCTCGGCGGCGGCATCCTGCGCGATCTCGTGATCGGCGCGGTGCCGCCGCTGGCGTTCGCCGACTGGCGGTACCCGGTGACCGCGGTGATCGCCTCGGTCGCCGTGTTCTGGCTGCACCCCCAGCTCTCCCGGCTGCGCCGCACGGTGCTGCTGCTGGACGCCGCCGGGCTCGGCCTGTTCACCGTCACCGGCACGCTCAAGGCGCTGGACGCGAACGTCCCGCCGGTCGGGGCGTGCCTGATCGGCATGATCACCGCGATCGGCGGCGGCCTCGCCCGCGATCTGCTCACCGGCGAGATCCCGGTGGTGCTGCAGCGCGACATCTACGCGGTCGCGGCGCTCGGCGGCGCGATCCTCGTCACGATTCTGCACGGGCTCGGGCTCGCCGGTCCGATCCCGACGGTGGTCGCGGCCGTGCTCATCACCGGTGTGCGCCTGCTCGCCCTCTATCGGCGGTGGTCCGCGCCGATCGCCGTGCCCTGAGCCGTCCATGGCTATGCTGGCCCTTCTGTGCCGGAACTGAAGGGAAGTTCGTGAGCCCGCCTTTACCGGATCTGGAGACGTTCCCGCCGCTGCGGGCCTGGCAACGAAAAGCGCTGGTGGAGTACCTCCGACGCCGCTCCGAGGACTTCATGGCCGTGGCGACGCCCGGCGCCGGCAAGACCACCTTCGCCCTCCGGATCGCCGCCGAGCTGCTCGCCGACGGCACCGTCGACGCGGTCACCGTGGTCTGCCCGACCGAGCACCTCAAGAGCCAGTGGGCGGCCGCCGCCGGCCGGGTCGGCATCCAGCTCGACCCGACCTTCCGCAACGCCGACGTGCACTCCTCGCGCGACTTCCACGGCGCGGTTCTCACCTACGCGCAGGTCGGCATGGCCCCGGCGGTGCACCGGCGGCGCACGATGACCCGCAACACGTTCGTCATCCTCGACGAGATCCACCACGCCGGCGACTCGCGTACCTGGGGCGACGGGGTCAAGTCGGCCTTCGACGAGGCCACCCGCCGGCTGATGCTGACCGGCACCCCGTTCCGCTCGGACGAGAACCCGATCCCGTTCGTCACCTACGAGCGCGGCGAGGACGGCCTGCAGCGCTCCCGGGCCGACTCGGTCTACGGGTACTCGGACGCGCTGCGCGACCGGGTCGTGCGGCCGGTGCTGTTCATGGCGTACTCCGGCGAGACCCGCTGGCGCACGAACGCGGGCGACGAGCTGGCCGCGCGCCTCGGCGAGCCGATGACCAAGGACCTGGTGGCCCAGGCGTGGCGTACCGCGCTCGACCACCGCGGCGACTGGATGCCGCAGGTGATGCGGGCCGCCGACGCCCGGCTCACCCGGCTGCGCGAGCACGGGATGACCGACGCGGGCGGGCTGGTGATCGCGAGCGACCAGCAGACCGCGCGGGCGTACGCGAAGCTGCTGCACGAGATCAGCGGGCAGCCGGCCGTGGTCGTCCTCTCCGACGACGAGGGCGCCTCGGGCCGGATCGCCAAGTTCGCCGCCTCCGAGGAGCGCTGGATGGTCGCGGTGCGGATGGTGTCCGAGGGCGTCGACATCCCGCGGCTGGCCGTCGGCGTCTACGCCACCAGCGCCTCGACCCCGCTGTACTTCGCGCAGGCGATCGGCCGCTTCGTGCGGGCCCGGGTGCCGGGCGAGACCGCGACGGTGTTCCTGCCCAGCGTGCCGCACCTGCTCGGGCTGGCCAGCGAGATGGAGGCGCAGCGCGACCACATCCTGGGCGCGCCGAAGCAGAAGGACGGCCTCGACGACGACCTGATGGAACGGGCGCAGCGCGAGGAGGACGCCTCCGGCGACCTGGAGAAGCAGTTCGAGGCGCTGTCCTCGATCGCCGAGCTCGACCAGGTCATCTACGACGGCACCTCGTTCGGCACCGGCGCCCGCACCGGCACCGCCGAGGAGGAGGAGTACCTCGGCATTCCCGGCCTGCTCACCCCCGACCAGGTGTCGGTGGTGCTGAACAAGCGGCAGGCCGATCAGCTGGCCGCGCAGAAGCGGCAGAAGGTGAATGAGCCCGCGTCGGTACCGGCCCAGCGCGACCCGGCGCCGGCGCCGATGACCGCGGGGGAGCGGCGCAACAGCCTGCGCCGGCAGCTGAACACGCTGGTGGCGGCCCATCACCACCGCACCAACCTGCCGCACGGCAAGATCCACGCCGAGCTGCGGCGGCTCTGCGGCGGCCCGCCGAGCGCCCAGGCGACCATTGAGCAGCTGGAAGAGCGGATCGCGACGATCCAGACGCTGTGAGGTGGCCCGGCGGCCCCCACGGGCACGCTGAGGCTCTTCGGGCTCGTGGAGCAGTCTGACCCATACCCGCGCTGGACCGGGGGCGCAGAGGCTTGCCTGGGGGCCCTGCGGGCCGGTTGGCTCCATCGCTACCGGGCCACCGGCGACCCCGGCGTGTTAAGTCCTCTTGACGTCAAGAGGACTTAACACGATGATGGACTCATGGCGACGACAGTGCTCGACCGCGTGGTGCGGTGGAATCTCGATCTTGACGGCGATCTCTACGGCGACGAACGCGAGCGGTACCGGTGGTACGAGGGGATCGCCACCGCCTCCCAGCTCCAGGCGATCCTCATCCCCTGGGCGGCGGCGATCTCGGTGTGGCCGCTCGGCGAGCACGCGGTGGCGCCGCTGGCGATCATGCTCGTGGTGTTCTGGCTTCCGGCCCTGCTCAGCACGATCTACGTCCGGGCGCGCAAGGTCGAGACCGCTCCGCGCAGCTGGAGCGCCAAGCGGGTTCTGCTGACCGCGGTGACCGCCCTGCCGTACGGGGTGTTCATGGCCGGCGCCTTCTACGTCCACAACCCCGACAGTCCGACCTGGATCGGCGCCATCGTGGGCGGCGTGATCGGCGGGGGCATCAGCGTCGTGGGCTTGATCGTCAAGAGCCGGCAGGTCCAGCGGCGCGAGGCGCTCGCCAAGGACGAGGACTGATGGCGCCATCCTCCGGCCCGGTGCGGGCCGCGGAGGCCGACGGCGCGGCGGGCGGCCGCATCCGGGCGGCGCGCAAGGAAGCCGCCCTCACCCAGCAGGGGCTCTCGGCGGCGGTCGGGGTCAGCCGGCAGACCATCATCGCGATGGAAACCGGCGATTACGCCCCTTCGGTGTACCTGGCTATCAAGATCGCCCGCGCCCTGGGGGTGACGGTCGAAGAGCTTTGGGACGCGTGAAAAGGGACGCCCCACACCCGGGCGTCCCTTTGAAACACGTCTTGCGGGGGATTTAGTTGGAGTTAGACATCATGTCCGCGCCACGCCAGGTGAAGTCCGGGTCCGCCGCGTACTGAACCGCGATCTTCACCAGGTCTTCGGCGTACCGGTTGGCGTGGTGTCCGCAGAACACCAGCTCACCGCCACCAGCCAGGGTCAAACGGAGCTTTCCTGCTGCATTGCAGCGGTCGCACCGTTCATCGGCTGCGGTGCCGGCCAAACTACCCGCCGGCGGCGTGAGAGTCGGGGTCATCGCCTTCCTCCTCTGTTCGAACCGATGAACATGTTCCTCGGCTACTGCTCACATCGTGCAACACCCTGCACCGTTGCAGCCTTCCCACTGTGCCCCGGGGGGACCAGGGTCACACGTGCTTGGGGCTAGTGTGCCGTGATCCAAGGGTGCCACGTCAACGATCACTTCTGCACAACGGTCTGACCACCACCCGTCGATGTACGGGTGGTGACCAAACAGACACAGAGTGTTGACTAAATGATCTAGTCCAGGTAATCCCTGAGAACCTGCGACCGGGACGGGTGACGCAGCTTCGACATCGTCTTGGACTCGATCTGCCGGATCCGCTCGCGGGTGACGCCGTAGACCTGGCCGATCTCGTCCAGCGTGCGGGGCTGGCCGTCGGTCAGGCCGAAGCGCAGCCGGACCACGCCGGCCTCGCGCTCGGAGAGCGTCTGCAGCACCTGCTGGAGCTGGTCCTGCAGCAGCGAGAACGAGACCGCGTCGACCGCGACGACCGCCTCGGAGTCCTCGATGAAGTCGCCGAGCTGGCTGTCGCCCTCGTCGCCGATCGTCTGGTCCAGCGAGATGGGCTCCCGGGCGTACTGCTGGATCTCCAGCACCTTCTCCGGGGTGATGTCCATCTCCTTGGCCAGTTCCTCCGGAGTGGGCTCGCGGCCCAGGTCCTGGAGCAGCTCACGCTGTATGCGGCCGAGCTTGTTGATGACCTCGACCATGTGCACCGGGATGCGGATCGTGCGGGCCTGGTCGGCCATCGCGCGGGTGATCGCCTGCCGGATCCACCAGGTGGCGTACGTCGAGAACTTGTAGCCCTTGGTGTAGTCGAACTTCTCGACCGCACGGATCAGGCCGAGGTTGCCCTCCTGGATCAGGTCCAGGAACGCCATGCCGCGGCCGGTGTAGCGCTTGGCCAGCGACACCACCAGACGCAGGTTGGCCTCGAGCAGGTGGTTCTTGGCCCGCTCGCCGTCGCGGCCGATCCAGCGCAGGTCGCGCTCCATCGTCCGCTCGAGCTTCTCCTCGCCCTCGTCGCAGGCGCGCAGCCGCTCGGCCGCGTACAGCCCGGCCTCGATGCGCTTGGCCAGCTCGACCTCCTGCTCCGCGTTGAGCAGGGGGACCTTGCCGATCTGCTTGAGGTACGCCCGGACGGAGTCGGCCGACGCGGTCAGCTCGGCGTCGCGGCGGGCCTGCTTGAGAGCCTCGGACTCCTCGTCGTCCCACTCGAAGTCGCCGTCGGTGGCCGAGCTCGCGGCGTCGGACGCGGCGGCCTCGACCATGGCGGGCGGCTCCTCGACGACCACGTCCTCGATCTCGGCGGCCAGCTCCTCGGGATCGATCTCCTCGCCGTCCTCGGGAGCGCCCTCCTCGCCCGGAGCGGCGGCCTTGGCGGGCGCCGCCTTCTTGCCGGGGACGGCGGCCTTGGCGGCCGCCTTCTTGGCGGGGGCGGCCTTTTTCGCCGGGGCGGCCTCGCCCTCGGCAGCCGGCGCGGCGGCCGCGCTCTGCTTCGGGGCGGCGGCCTTCTTGGTGGCCGGCGCCGCCTTGGCGGTCGTGGCCTTGGAGGCGGGTGTCGCGGCGCGGGCCGCGGCGACCTTGCGACGGGTGCTCGCCGAGCCGTCGACGACGACCGTGATGCCGGCGTCCACGAGACCACGCAGGATCTTCTTGGCCTGAGCCGGGTTCACCTCGGCGGACTCGAGCGTACGAGCGACCTCGGCCGATGTGAGCTGCCCGCCGGCGCCCTGCGCGTGGGCGATCAGGGCCTCGGTGAGAGAACGAACGTCGGCACCGTTCTGGTGGGCTTCTGTCACGAAAGACCTTCCGGAGGCGATGAGGTTGTGCGGCCATGAGCCCAGCGCAGCGCACGGCGAGGAGGCTGGCCGGTGTGTTGGTGTGGGGACCCCCGGGTCGCGCTCTTACGTTCGCGAAGCGGTGGGTAGGCGTGAATTGTAGCGCCGTCCAGTGAGATCCTCCCGCCGCAGCACGCCGCAGGGGGTCGCCGACCTCGCTGGAGACACCTGGCGCGAGAATGGTATCGGCGGAAAGGGCGAACAAGTGAGCGAGTTTCCGGCGGCCGACGAGCTGCTTTCGATCGCCGTGCCGGTCGCGCGGGAGGCCGCGGCCACCGCGCGGCGGATGCGGGCCGAGGCGATCACCGATGTCGAGACCAAGAGCACGCGTACGGACGTGGTGACGGCCGCCGATCGGGCGGTCGAGCGTCAGGTGGTGGAAGCCCTGCGTGCCGCGCGTCCCGCGGACGGCGTGTTGGGCGAGGAGTACGGCGAGGCCGCGCTGCTGCCGGCGCCTGGTCCTACGGACGGCGCGGAGAACCCGGGCCCCACCGGGGCCAAAGGTGTCCGGTGGATCCTCGACCCGATCGACGGCACGGTGAACTACCTGTACGGCATCCCGGCGTACGCGGTCTCGCTGGCCGCCGAGGTGGACGGCGTGGTGGTCGCCGGCGTGGTGATCAACGCGGCCACCGGCGACGAGTGGACCGCGACCCGCGGCGGGGGCGCCTGGCGCGCCGGCCGGCGGCTGCGGTGCTCCGCCCAGACCGATCTGGCGCAGGTGCTGCTCGGAACGGGTTTCGGCTACGACGCCAAGCGCCGGGCCCATCAGGGCGCCGTGATCGCCCAGTTGATCACCCGAGTGCGGGACATCCGGCGGATCGGCGCCGCGTCGCTCGACCTCTGCTCGGTCGGCGAGGGGGTCCTCGACGCCTATTTCGAGAAAGGTCTCAACCCTTGGGATCATGCGGCCGGCGGCCTGGTCGCCACCGAGGCCGGCGCGATCGTCCGCGGCCTGGACGGCGCCCCGCCGAGCCTCGAGATGGTCGTGGCCGCGCCTCCGGCCCTTTTTGGGCCGCTGGAGTCCGCGCTGGTCGAGCTGGACGCCTCCGGCGGAGCCTAGGAGTCGTCGTCCTTCTTCTTGATCGGCTTGATGCAGGAGCCCGGCGGCAGGGTCGGCTCGCCGACCTCGACCAGCGACTGGTTGACCTCGGTCGTCGTGGCGAGCTGCCGGAACTGGCTGCCGATCACGATGTCGATCGCGGCGCCCTTGCGCTTGGCGTTGTACTCCATCTTCGACTGGGCCAGGAAGTACGCCCGGAGCAGCTGGGCCCGCCCGACCGCGTCCGGACCGAACCGGATCTCGGCGACACCCTTGTACTTCGTCTTGCTCTCAGCCGGCTTCTGTACGGTGAAGCGCCGGTTCTTGAACTCGTTGGTGACGCTGTCGGCCAGCCCGGGGGTGTTCGTGCCGTTGAGGATGCGAACGGTGACCTCCGCCGGGTCGTCCGGCAGCGTCACATCGGCGAGCGGGGCGCCCGCCGGGCAGTCCTCGCCGGTCACCGCGTCGCCCTGCGAGTCGCGGACCAGGGCGGTCACGACGAAGACCACCGCGGCCACGGCGAGCACGCCAACGACGACGAGCGCTCGGACGCGGGCAAAGCTCATGGGGCTGGCTCCAGGATTGGCTGAGGCGGCCGCGGGGGACGCGGTGCCTGTCGAGAGGTTAGCGTCTGTGCGCCAGGCATGCGGAAACAGGGAATCCTTCCGGCGCGCCGACGATGATCCAGAGCGTTTCGCCCCTACTTTGATGTCGCCTCGGTCACATCGGGAACAATGGGCCGCCTGTATGCGTACAACGATGCCGCGACGCAGGTAAGGTTCCGCGCTCGCCGGGGCAGTTTCTAGAGGTCAGTACGAGTGTCAGAAATCGTCCGGCGGAACCGGGAACCGAAACCTCGTCACAGGCGTTACTAACGCCAAGTGACTCATCGATACAGGAGAGTGAAATCCGATGGCCACCGACTACGACGCCCCGCGTCGCGATGAGGTCGACCTCGGCGAGGACAGCCTCGAGGAGCTCAAGGCCCGTCGCGCCGACTCGCAGTCGGGCTCAGTGGACGTCGACGAGGTCGAGGTGGCGGAAAGCTTCGAGCTGCCCGGCGCCGACCTGGCCGACGAGGAACTGACCGTCAAGGTGCTGCCCATGCAGCAAGACGAGTTCCGCTGCGCCCGTTGCTTCCTCGTGCACCACCGCAGCCAGTTGGCGGCGGAGCGCAACGGGGAGCTGATCTGCCGCGAGTGCGCCTGACCGGCGTCTCGCGCGCAGCGCGCCACCCGGCCGCGTTCCCTCGACTGGACCGTGCTGGTTTCAATGGGGGACACGACCGGGCATTCGGCTTTCCAGCCGATGCCACGCACGACGGGGAGGACACCATGAGCCACCCTTCGCCTGACGTCGAACCGGGCGCCGCCACGCCCGAGAGCGACGCGGAACTGGGCAAGACCGTCGCGGCGCTGACCGCCGACGACATCGAGCCCACCACCCGGCGGGAACTGCTCGGCCGCCTGGTCGGCGACATCCGCCGGCGTGGGCTGGGCCAGCTGTTCCGCCCCAAGGCCGCGCTGCGCTGGATGGCCGACGCGGTCACCGACGTGGCGCCGCACGTCCCGATCCGAGATCGGGCCATGCTCCACCGCCACTTCCCCGGCCTGAGCGACGACGACCTGGCCGAGCGCCTGATCCGCAACGCCGCGCGGTCCACCGCCGGCATCGGCGCGGTCGGCGGCGGCGTGGCCGCCGTCGAGTGGGTCGCCACGCCGACGCTGCTCTCGATGCCGGTGCTGCTGGCCGCCGAGACGGTGGCGGTGGTGGCGATCGAGCTCAAGCTGCTCGGCGAGCTGCACGAGGCGTACGGGCGGCCGATCAGCGGCACTCCCACCGAGCGTGCCCTCGCGCTGCTCCAGGCCTGGTCACAGCAGCGCGGGATCAACCCGCTGCTGCCCGGCGTGGGGGTGGCCACCGTGCTCGGCACGGCCGCCCGCCGCGACCTGCAGAACAGTTTGCTGCGCCGCTTCGGCCGCAGCCTGAGCACGATGGGGCCGCTGCTCACCGGCGCCGCGGTCGCCGGTTATCTCAACCGGCGGGCCACCCGGTCGCTGGGCGAGCACGTGAGCAAGGATCTGCGCAGGTCGCAGCCCAAGGTCATCGAGCCCGACTGACCCCGTCGAGCAACGCGGTCGCCAGCTCCACCGGGCGCCGCGTGCTGATCACCCAGAAGGGTGTCGGGTCGGCCGGGTCGTCGAGCAGCACCTGCACCGCCGGGCCGATCCACGGCCGCTGGATGACGAAGGCCATCGGGTGGGCGCCCACGCCGAGCGCCTCGCGCTTGCCGGCGGCGTCGAGGGCCACCACGTCGGAGATCACCGCGAGCGGGAGCCGGGCGTCGTCGACCTGGAGCTCGTCGGCGGTGACCGTCACCCGGATGCGCCCGAACCAGATCAGCAGGGCCGCGGTGAACGGCAGCAGCACGGCGAACGGCACCCAGGCCGGCACCTCGGTGAAGCCGATCAGGATCTCGAAGCCGACGATCAGATCGACCGCCAGCGCGGCCAGCCAGGACCACCACGAGATCCCCAGCCGCTCGGTGTAGGCGGCCGGTGCGGTGCTGCGCGCGGGGGACTCCGGTGTCACCCTGGAAGGGTACGGCGCGCCTCCGAAAGCGGGCACGGCAGGATGGCAGGGTGGGTGCCCGGCCTTGATGAAGGAAGCTGCCTTGACCGACGTTGTCATCCCGATCCGCAGGCTCGACCCCGACCTGCCGCTGCCGGCCTATTCGCACCCGGGCGACGCCGGCGCCGACCTGGTCGCCGCCGAGGACGTGGCGCTCGCCCCGGGCGGGCGGGCCACCGTGCGCACCGGCATCGCCGTGGCGATCCCGGAGGGCTACGTCGGCCTCGTCCACCCCCGCTCCGGGCTGGCGGCCCGGCTGGGTGTGACCGTGCTCAACGCGCCCGGTACCGTCGACGCGGGCTACCGCGGCGAGGTTCTCGTCATCCTGGTGAACCACGACCGCGAGCAGACCGTCAAGATCTCTCGCGGCGACCGCATCGCCCAGCTGGTCGTCCAGCGGGTCGAGCGGGCCGTGTTCCACGTGGTCGACACCCTCGACGACACCGCGCGCGGTGCCGGCGGCACGGGATCGACCGGCGGGCACCAGTCTTTGATCACGGAAGGTGGCAGTGATGTTCTCCCGTAAGCGCCCGAAGCACGTGCGCGCCGCCGACGCGCCGCCGTCCGAGGCGCTCGCGCAGAGCCTCGCGGCCGACGACGACGCTCCGGCGCCCGCGCACGGCCCCTGGGACTCCCGGCACGCCCCCGACGGGGTGCAGCGGCTCGACCTGGGCAGCCTGCAGATCCCCGCGATCGAGGGCGTCGAGGTGCGGGTGCAGGCCAACCCGGACGGCGGCGTCGAGCAGGTCGTGCTGGTCGACGGCGACAGCGCGCTCCAGCTGGGAGTGTTCGCCGCGCCGCGCACCGAGGGGATCTGGGACGAGGTACGGGCCGAGATCGCCCAGGCGATGACCGCCGACGGCGTCTCGCCGCGCGAGGTCCAGGGCCCGTACGGCACCGAGCTCACCGCCCGCGTCACCACTCCCGAGGGGCCGGCCGACGTGCGGTTCGTCGGGGTGGACGGGCCGCGCTGGATGGTGCGCGCGCTCTACCAGGGCGCCGCGGCGGCCGACCCGGGCCACGAGGGCGCGCTCGGCGAGGTGCTCTCCGGGCTGGTGGTCATCCGCGACGCGGAGGCCCGTCCGGTGCGCGAGGCGCTGCCGCTGCGACTGCCCAAGGAGATGCACGATCAGGCGGCCGCCGCGCAGGCCGAGGGCGAGCAGGGTCCCAACGGCCACCACCCGTGATTCGGCGCACCTGACGGCGTACCGTGGTTCACATGTCCACCGATGAGCGCACCGGTCTGCGCAAGTTCTTCGACCGGTTGACCGCCAGCGACTCGGAGCTCGATGCGGAGCACCTTCAGCGGGAGAGCGCGAAATGCGGCGCCATGCCCGCCGGCCAGTGCACCCGGGGACAGGTCGTCTCGGTGTCCGGCCGGTTGCGCACGGTGGCGTACACTCCTCGGACCAACCTGCCGACGCTGGAGGCCGACCTCTACGACGGCAGCGACGTGGTCACGCTCGTCTTCCTGGGCCGCCGGTCGATCGCCGGCATCGAGCCCGGCAGGCAGCTCACCGCGCGTGGCCGGATAGCCATCCGGGACGACCGCAAGGTCATCTACAACCCGTACTACGAGCTGGAGGCGCCCCGGTGACACCCGGCAGCGAGCCGCCGCGTCACGCCGCGCAGGAAACCGTGGAGGAGCGTCTCGCCGAGGAGGTCGTGGAGGAGCTCGATCTGCACGAGGTCCCCTCGGAGGACGAGGAGCCTCTCCCCTCGATGAGCGAGCAGATCGCCGAGCAGCTCGGCGGCGTCCGCGGCCTCGTCGAGTCGAGCCTCCCGGTCCTCGCGTTCGTCCTGTTCAACGTTCTGCTCGGCGACGCCGTCCTCGGCCTCGACAAGCAGACCGCGCTGTACTGGGCGATCGCCGGCTCGGTGATCTCGGCAGTCGGCATCGGTGTCTTCCGCCTGCTCCGTAAGCAGCCGGTCCGGCACGCGGTCAACGGCCTGTTCGGCATCGCGATCGGCGCGTTTCTGGCCTGGCGCACCGGCGAGGCCAAGGATTTCTACCTCCCCGGCATCCTGCTGACGTTCGGGCAGGCGGCGGTGCTGCTGCTGTCGGTGGTCGTCCGCAAGCCGATCATCGGCTACGCCTGGGGCATCATGGCCAACAAGGGCCACCAGGACTGGTTCGGCAACACGCGCCTTTTCCGCACGTTCCAGTGGCTCACGCTGGTCTGGGTGGTCTCGCTGTCGCTGCGCGCCGGCATCCAGTACTACTTGTGGGCCCTCGGCGAGGCGAACGCGCTGGGCATCGTCCGGATCCTGATCAGCTGGCCGATCTACGCCGCGACGTTCGCTTTCACCGCGTGGGCCATCCACCGCGTCACGACCACGGATAAGGACGTCGCGCCCGCTTAGGCGTTTTTCTTTTTCCCGTACGAGCAGGGACCGTCCCCAACCGCAGACAACGCCCGGCCCGAAGCGCGACGCGATGCCGGCGCGGGCCCCGGCCCGTGCCGCGACCGCCGGGCTGAGCTCGGTGGCAACGCGGGCATACGCCCGCTCGCCCTGGCTGCCGCGCACCCCGCCGGGTTCGGCTCACCGCAGGGACGAATCCGATATTTCCGCTCATACTTGCCGCTGGATCCTCGCGGCAACTCATCAACGATGAAATGCGGTTCGCCCAGCGCGGCAAGTCTTCAAGATCTGCGGGCGCGAGGGCGCGAGGGCGCGAGGGCGCGAGGGCGCGAGGGCGTCAGGGCGTCAGGGTTCAGGACGCGGACGTCACGGCGCGGACGTCAGGGCGCGGACGTCAGGGCGCGGACGTCAGGGCGCGGACGTCAGGGCCTTGGGTGCGAGCGTTCGGCGCGGCAGTCAGGGTGAGTCGCGGCTGGGTCGCGTGGGTGCGCGCTCAGCCCGGCGGTCGCGGCACGGGCTGGACCGGCACGGACGTCGCGGTGTGCGGCGGGGCGGTGCCGGCTGTGGTTGTGACGGGCGTATTCCGTACGGGAAAAGTTGCGGGAGTCAGCCGCCCAGCTCGCGGCCCTCGCTGCCGAGAACGACGGCGCGGATCTGGTCTTCGACCTCCGTCGTGCAGACGAAGATCAGCTCGTCGCCGGCCTCCAGCGGGTCGTCGGCGGTCGGGACCACGACACGCTTGCCGCGCAGGATGGCTACCAGGGCCGCGTCTCGGGGGAGGGGGACGCTGCGGACCGGCTTGCCCTCGTAGGGGGCGTGGCGGGGCAGGGTGATCTCGACCAGGTTCGCCTCGCCCTGGCGGAAGGTCATCAGGCGTACGAGATCGCCGACCGTGACCGCCTCCTCGACCAGCGCCGCCATCAGGCGGGGCTTGCTGACCGACACGTCGACGCCCCACTGCTCGGTGAACAGCCACTCGTTCTCGGCGCGGTTGACCCGGGCGACCACCCGCGGCACCGCGAACTCGGTCTTGGCCAGCAGTGAGACGACCAGGTTGACCTTGTCGTCGCCGGTCGCCGCGACCACGACGTCGCAACCCGCCACGTCGGCCTCCTCCAGGCTGGAGAGCTCGCACGCGTCGGCGAGCACCCACTCAGCCTCGGGCACCCGCTCGGGACGCAGCTGGCGGGGCTGCCGCTCGATCAGCATGACCCGGTGGCCGTTGCCGATCAGCTCCTGCGCGATCGACCGGCCGACGTTGCCGGCCCCGGCGATGGCGATCCGCATGGTCAGTGCCCTTCCCTCTGCGCGCCGGAGGCGATGTCCAGCACGTCGCCGACGGTGTCGTCGGTGACCAGCATGAAGATCTGGTCGCCGTCCTGGATGACGGTGGACGGGGTGCCCAGCGTGCCCATCCCGAAGCGCATCAGGTAGGCCACCCTGGCGCCGGTGGCGTCCTCCAGCGACTTGAGCGGGCGGCCCACCCAGTCACGGTGGATCGGCGCCTCGACGATGGAGACCACGCTGGTGGGGTCGCGGAACACCTCGACGGTGCCCTCGGGCACGAGGTGGCGCACCATCCGGTCGGCGGCCCAGCGGATGGTGGCCACGGTGGGGATGCCGAGCCGCTCGTACACCTGGGCGCGGCGCGAGTCGTAGATGCGGGCGACGACCCGGGACACGCCGAAGGTCTCCCGGGCGAGCCGGGCCGAGATGATGTTCGAGTTGTCGCCGCTGGAGACCGCGGCGAAGGCGTCGGCCCGCTCGATGCCGGCCGCGCGCATGACGTCGCGGTCGAAGCCGACCCCGGTGACCGTGATGCCGCCGAAGTCCGAGCCCAGGCGGCGGAACGCGTCCGCGTTCTGATCGATCACCGCGACCGAGTGGCCCCGGCTCTCGAGGTTGTGCGCGAGCGTGGAGCCGAGCCGGCCACACCCCATGATCACCACGTGCACGTGTCGCGCCCTCCCGGATCAATGCTGACATCTGTGAGCGTGCCATGCGCGTCCGGCGGACGGCCGCCGGGGCGGGGTACACGGCCGCTTGACCGCCCGTACCCTTGGCACTCGTGGCAAGTTCGACCTCCCTCGCCAAGCGGCTGCTGCTGGGCAGACCGTTCCGCTCCGACAAGCTGCAGCACACGCTGCTGCCCAAGCGGATCGCGTTGCCCGTTTTCGCCAGCGACGCGCTGTCGAGCGTGGCGTACGCGCCCGACGAGATCCTCCTGACCCTCTCGATCGCCGGCGCCGGCGCCTTCGCCATCTCCCCGTGGATCACCCTCGCCGTCGCGGTCGTGATGATCACCGTGGTGGCCAGCTACCGGCAGAACGTGCACGCCTACCCCTCCGGCGGCGGCGACTACGAGGTGGCCACGGTCAACCTGGGCCCGCGGGCCGGCCTCGGCGTGGCCAGCGCGCTGCTCGTCGACTACATCCTCACCGTGGCCGTGTCGACCTCGTCCGGGGTCGCTGCGCTGGGCGCGGTGTGGCCGCTGGCCAAGAACAACCCGGTCGCCTTCTGCGTCGCCGGGATCGTCATCCTCACCGCCCTCAACCTGCGCGGCCTGCGCGAGGCGGGCACGGCCTTCGCCATCCCGACGTACGCCTTCATCGTGGTCATCGTCGGCGTGATCCTCACCGGTCTGTTCCGCGTGTTCATCCTCGGCGACGACCTGCGCGCGCCATCCGCCGACCTGGTGATCACCGCCGAACACGGACACCTGACCAGCTTCGCCTTCGCCTACCTGCTGTTACGCACGTTCTCCTCGGGCTGTGCCGCGCTCACCGGCGTCGAGGCGATCTCCAACGGCGTGCCCGCGTTCAAGCCGCCGAAGAGCAAGAACGCGGCGACCACGCTGCTGCTGCTCGGCGTGACCGCGATCATCATGCTGGTCGGCATCGTGGTGCTGTCCCGCATGACGCACCTGCAGTTCGTCGAGGACCAGACCACCCAGATCGTCTCCGGGCCGCCCGGCTACGACCAGAAGCCGGTGGTCGCCCAGCTCGCCGAGACCGTCTTCGGCAACGGCTCGCCGCTGCTCTACCTGGTCAGCGCGGTCACCGCCCTGATCCTGTTCCTGGCCGCGAACACCGCCTTCAACGGTTTCCCGGTGCTCGGCTCGATCCTCGCTCAGGACCGTTACCTGCCGCGCCAGCTGCACACCCGCGGCGACCGGCTGGCCTTCTCCAACGGCATCATCTTCCTGGCGGGCGCCGCGATCGTGCTGGTCTTCGCGTTCCAGGCGGAGACCACCCGGCTGATCCAGCTCTACATCGTGGGCGTGTTCGTCTCGTTCACGCTGTCGCAGGGCGGCATGATCCGGCACTGGAACCGGCTGCTGCGCACCCAGCGGGACCCGGCGCGCCGCAGCCGGATGAAACGCTCCCGCGCGATCAACGCGTTCGGCATGGGCCTGACCGGCGCCGTGCTCGTCGTCGTGCTGGTCACGAAGTTCCTGCTCGGCGCGTGGATCGCGATCGCCGCGATGCTGGTGATCTACGTGACCATGCTGGGCATCCGCAAGCACTACACGCGGGTCGCGCAGGAGCTGCAGCCCACCGACGAGCGCCCGGTGCTGCCGAGCCGCAACCACGCGGTCGTGCTGGTCAGTAAGGTGCACATGCCGACGCTGCGGGCGGTCGCCTACGCCCAGGCGACCAGGCCGGACACGCTCACCGCGGTCACCGTCAACGTCGACGACAAGGACACCCGCAACATCCAGGAGGAGTGGGAGCGCCGCCAGATCCCGGTGCCGCTGACGGTCGTCGACTCCCCGTACCGCGAGATCACCCGCCCGATCATCGACTTCGTGAAGGGCATCCGCCGCGGCTCCCCGCGCGACGTGGTCACCGTCTTCGTGCCCGAGTACGTGGTCGGCCGCTGGTGGGAGAACCTGCTGCACAACCAGAGCGCGCTGCGCATCAAGGGCCGGTTGCTCTTCGAGCCCGGGGTGATGGTGACGAGCGTGCCGTGGCAGCTGCGCTCCAGCCAGGACCGCGACCTCGACCGTTTCGACCGCGGCCTGAGCCGGGCCCCGGCGCGTGGCCCGCGCGCCCGCCCCGAGCCGCCCGCCGAGGATGCCGAGGACGCCCGCACATGACCGACCCCAGTCTCGATCCCGGTCTCGATCGCAGCCTCGATCCCAGTCTCGATCTCGTCGAGGGCGACCGCGTGGAAGTCGAGGTGGGCGCGCCCGCCCACGGCGGCCACTGTGTGGCCCGTCTGGACGGCCGCGTGCTGTTCGTCCGGCACGCTCTGCCCGGCGAGCGCGTCACCGCCGAGATCACCGAGCGCCACAAGGGCTACCTGCGCGCCGACGCCGTCGAGATCCACACGCCCTCGGCGGACCGGGTGAAACCCCCGTGCCCCTACGCTCATCCCGGCGGTTGCGGCGGGTGTGACCTCCAGCACGTCACCAGCGACGGGCAGCTGCGATGGAAGGCCGCCGTCGTCGAGGAACAGCTCCGGCGCCTGGCCGGGCTGTCTTTATCCGTACGGGTGGAGGCGCTCGAAACCGCAATACTGCGCGCACCGCTGCCGGAGCGGCCGGTGGGTCCGGCTCCGCGCGCCGGCGCGGGGTCCGGCTCCGGGTCCGACCCCGGCTCCGACCCCGGCTCCGGGTCCGACCCCGGCTCCGACCCCGGCTCCGGGTCCGACCCCGGCTCCGACCCCGGCTCCGGGTCCGACCCCGGCTCCGACCCCGGCTCCGGGTCCGACCCCGGCTCCGGGTCCGACCCCGGCTCCGGGTCCGAGCCCGGCTCCGGGTCCGGGTCCGGCTCCGCGGGTGATGAGGAGCGGTTGCTGGGCTGGCGCAGCCGGGTGCGTTACGCCGTCGACGCCACCGGCCGGGCCGGGCTGCTGCGGCACCGCTCGCATCAGGTCGTGCCGATCGACCGGTGCCGGATAGCGCATCCCGCCATTCAGGGGCTCGATCTGCTGGGCCGCGAGTGGCCGGAGGCGGACGCCGTCGAGGTGACCGCGTCCAGCGGTGGCGACCTGACCGTGCTCACCCGGCCCACCGGCGGTGGCTCGCTCCCGGACGACGACGTCACCGGCGGCCCCGCGCCGGCTGGCCGGCGGGAGCGGCTGGCCGGCCCGGACGAGGTGGTCGAGGAAGCGGCGGGGCGGCGCTGGCACGTACCCCCCGAAGGTTTCTGGCAGATCCACCCGGCCGCCGCCGACACGCTCACCGCGACCGTCGTCGACCTCCTGCGGCCCGCCGCAGGCGAAATCTCCTGGGACCTCTACGGCGGCGCCGGGCTTTTCGCCGCGGCCGTCACCGAGCGCACGGGCGCCCGCACGACCCTGGTCGAGTCGTCGCCGATCGGCTGCGCCGCGGCCCGCGCCAACCTCACCGACCTGCCCACCGTGGAGGTCGTCGAAGCGCGCGTGGAGACGGCCCTGCAGCGCCGCCGGGTGACCGGCCCGGTCGACCTCGTCGTCCTCGACCCGCCTCGGTCCGGCGCCGGCGCCCGCGTGGTGCGCGCGATCGCCGACGCACGACCCCGCGCCGTCGCATATGTGGCCTGTGACCCCGCGGCGCTGGCCCGGGACGTCGGCACGTTTCGCTCTCTTGGCTGGCAGCTGACCACTTTGCGCTCCTTCGACTGCTTTCCGATGACCCAGCACGTCGAGTGTGTCGCGCTCCTCGAGCCCGCACATCGGACCGTGGTCTGACATACCTGGGTCCGATGTGCCCGCGCCTGCCCTCCGGCATCGTTGTCCGCACACGACAGGGATGGTGAGGCCGGTGGCTTGGGATGGTGAGGCCGGTGGCTTGGGATGGTGAGGCCGGTGGCTAGGGATGGTGCGGCCTATGGCTCCGGATAACGAGGCAGGCGCAGGCGCCAGGCGAAGAGGGCGTAGGTGCCACCCGCGCAGATCAGCCACGTGATGGCGGCGTGCAGCAGGGCGCGCCACAGGTAGCCGGAGTCGGCGCCGTCGACGACGTAGGTGCCCAGCTCGCGGGCCGACCAGAAAGGCATCAGGCGGGCCGTCAGGCCGGCCGGGTCGGCCAGCATCTGGACCGCGCAGATGCTCAGCAGGGCCAGCGCGCCCTCCAGTTCGCGGGGGAGGATCGCGGCGACGAGGCTGCCCAGCGGCGCGGCGATGGCGGCGGTGAGCGCCATCATGAGGCCGGCCGTGACCGGGCGGTCCAGGCGCTGGTCGGCTTCGGCGAGCGCCCAGTAGCCGACGGCCAGGGCGATGCCGCCGCTGGTGAGGGCGAGCAGGCGGCCACCGATGACGTCGAGGGTGGACGCGCCGGTCAGCCGGAGGCGGGGGTCGATGCCGCGGGCGGCGTTGACGACGAAGAGGGTGAGGGTGGAGACCGCCCAGCCGATGCCGAGGGTCAGCATGCGCACCGACTGGCCCTCGAGGTCGCGGCGCACCAGATAAAACCACAGCGGAAGGGTGACCACGAGCGCCAGCGCGACGCGTCGCCGGCCGACCTCGCGCGCGGAGAGGGCCGCCACCACGAGCGCGGTCATGCGGCGGCTCCCAGGTCGTGGACGTGGTTGACGTGCTGCAAATCGTGCAGCAGGTGGGTGACGACCACGACCGCCTTGCCGGCGTCGCGCCAGGCGAGGACCTGCTTCCAGAAGTCGAGGTAGGTGCCCTGGTCGAAGCCCTGGTACGGCTCGTCCAGCAGGAGCAGATCGGGGGAGTGCAGCTCGCCGAGGACCAGGTTGAGCTTCTGCCGGGTGCCGCCGGAGAGGTGCTGGGTGAGCTGGCCGTGGTCGGGGCGCCAGGCCAGGCGGGCGGCCAGGTGCTCGCCGGTGGACCGGGCGCGGCGGGAGGCCAGGCCGGCGGCGGCGCCGAAGAGCGCGAAGTGCTCGCCGGGGGTGAGCCACCCGGCGGTGCCGCCGTCCTGGGGGACGAAGCCGACCCGGCGGGTGCGGTGGACCGTGCCGGCGGTCGGGCGGGTCAGGCCTGCGCAGATGCGCAGCAGCGTCGACTTGCCGCAGCCGTTGGCGCCGACGATCGCGGCCACCTCGCCGGCCCGGACGGTCAGGTCGACGCCGGAGAAGACGGTGCGGCGGCGGTAGCGCTTGCCCACGCCGGTCAGCCGCAGCCGGACGGCGCCGGGCTGGACCGTGTGCACGTCGGCGGGGGTGAGCTCGGTCAGCAGGTGGCGGGCGTAGAGGTGGGCGGGGCCGAAGAGGCGGTCCGGCTCGGCGGCGCACTCGGCGGCCTGCTGGGCGGTCTCCTCGGTGAGCTGCCGCGCCCGTGCTGGTTGGAGGCCCAGGCGCAGCAACTCGTCCTCGAAGCGGCCGGTCCAGCCGCGTCGGGCGCCGTCCGGGGCGGCCCAGCCGTCCGGGGCGGCCCAGTCGTCCGGGGCGGCCCAGTCGTCCGGGGCGGCCCAGTCGTCCGGGGCGGCCCAGCCGTCCGGGGCGCCGCTCATCGCGGGGCTCCGGCGGCCACCAGCACGTCTATGCCGTCGCGGAAGCGCTGCCACTCGGCTACCTGGGCGTCGAGCGCGGTCCGGCCGGCGTGGGTGACTGCGTAGTACTTGCGGCGCGGGCCCGACTCCGACGGCTGCCAGCTGGGCTCGGCCAGGCCCTGCTGCTCGAGGCGCAGCAGGGCCGGGTAGAGCGTGCCGCCGGGCACGTCGGCGACGCCGGCCGCGGCCAGGCGCTGGGCCAGGCCGTAGCCGTAGTCGGGGCGTTCCCGCAGCATCGCGAGCAGGCACAGGTCGAGGAAGCCATGCAGCCATGGCCGTGGTGCGTTCACCATGGCTAGGTAGGCTACCTGCTAACTAGAGAGCCTGACTAGTTGGCCCGCTCGGCCGCCTGGATCGCGTTGCGGAAGAGCATGGCGACCGTGGTCGGCCCGACCCCTCCGACTCGGGGAGTGATCGCGCCGGCGACGGCCTCGCAGGACTCGTCCACGTCGGGGAGCAGGCGACGGCCCTCGTAGCGGACGCCGGCGCCGATGACCACCGCGCCCGGCCGTACGTGCTCGGGCTGGATGATGCCGGGGACGCCGGCCGCGGCGACCAGGATCTCGGCCCGCTGCGTGTAGCGCGGCCAGTCCTTCACCCCGGTGTGCACGACCGTCACCGCGGCGTTGGCGGTCGGGCGCTTCTGGGCCAGCAGCATGGCCAGCGGGCGGCCCAGCGTGGCACCGCGACCGAGGATGACCACCTCGCGCCCGGCCACCGGGATCTCGTAGTGGGCCAGCAGCGCCTCGATGCCGGCCGGCGTGCAGGGGAGCGGCCCGGGCATGCCCAGCGCCAGGCGGCCCATGTTGAGCGGGTGCATGCCGTCGACGTCCTTGTCGGGGTCGAGGGTCTGCAGGGCCGCGTCGTAGTCCAGGTGGCCGGGGATCGGGTACTGGATGAGCACGCCGTGGACGTCCTTGTCGGCGTTGAACTCCTCGATCACCTGGAGCAGGTCGGCCTGGGTGGTGCCGGCCGGCAGGTGGCGGTGCGGCGAGGCGAAGCCCAGCTCGGCGGCCTGGCGCTGTTTGATGCGGATGTAGCCGGCGCTGGCGTCGTCGTCGCCGACCAGGATCGTGGCGAGGCTCGGGACGATGCCGCGCTCGCGCAGCTTGGCCGCGCGGGCGGTCACGTCGGCCAGGACGGCCTCGGCGACGGGCTTGCCGGGGAGAAGACGTGCGGAAGACATGGCGGCTCCTCGAGGGCACGGGAACCCAGGCGGTCGATTCCCGTGGCCGGCTCCCCGATGGTCACCCATCCCCGTGCCGCCAGTCGCGCAGAGGTCTCCCAGGATGCCATATCGCCACGCTTGTGAGAGAAGTCACCGATCTCGGTGATGTGCAGGTTGTGTGTAGGACCAGGCTCTGTACGTTCGCGCGGCGTGCACCCCTGCCCCGCGCCGATAGACTTCGCATCCATGAGCGAAGCCCACCCCGCCTCGACCGGCCTGCTGGCGTCCATCACCTGTCCGGGTGACCTCAAGCGCCTCACCCCCGAGCAGCTGACCCTGCTGGCCGCCGAGATCCGCGACTTCCTGGTGGCCAAGGTGTCCCGCACCGGTGGCCACCTGGGGCCCAACCTGGGCGTCGTGGAGACCACCCTGGCCCTGCACCGGGTCTTCGAGTCCCCGCGGGACAGCCTGCTCTTCGACACCGGCCACCAGGCGTACGTGCACAAGATCGTCACCGGCCGGCAGGACGGCTTCGACCTGCTCCGCCAGCGCGGCGGCCTCTCGGGCTACCCGAGCCGCGCCGAGAGCGAGCACGACTACATCGAGAACTCGCACGCTTCCACCGCCCTGTCCTACGCCGACGGCATGTCGAAGGCGTACACGCTGCGCGGCGAGGAGCGGCACGTGGTGGCCGTGGTCGGCGACGGCGCGCTCACCGGCGGCATGTGCTGGGAGGCGCTCAACAACATCGCCGCCGCGAAAAACAGGCTGGTCATCGTCGTCAACGACAACGGCCGCTCGTACGCGCCGACCATCGGCGGCCTCGCCGACCACCTCTCCACGCTGCGCCTCAACCCGGGCTACGAGCGGGTGCTCGACCTGGTGAAGGACGCGCTCGGCTCGACCCCGGTGGTGGGCAAGCCGGTCTACGAGGTGCTGCACGCGGTCAAGAAGGGCATCAAGGACGCGGTCAGCCCGCAGCCGATGTTCGAGGACCTCGGCATCAAGTACATCGGGCCGGTCGACGGTCACGACGTCGTCGCCATGGAGTCGGCGCTGCGCCGGGCCAAGGGCTTCAACGCGCCGGTCATCGTGCACGCGGTGACGCGCAAGGGCTACGGCTACCGTCCCGCCGAGCTCGACGAGGCCGATCGCCTGCACGGCCCGAGCAGCGCGTTCGACGTCGAGACCGGCAAGCTGCTGGCCAAGCCGTCGGTGAAGTGGACGCACGTCTTCGCCGAGGAGCTCGTGCACATCGCCGACGAGCGCCCCGACATCGTCGGCATCACGGCGGCGATGGCCGAGCCGACCGGGATAGCCGCGCTTGCCCGCAAACACCCCGACCGGGTGTACGACGTGGGCATCGCCGAGCAGCACGCGGCGACCAGCGCGGCCGGCCTGGCCATGGGTGGCCTGCACCCGGTGGTCGCGGTCTACGCGACGTTCCTCAACCGGGCGTTCGATCAAGTGCTGCTCGACGTCGCGATGCACCGCCTGCCGGTGACCTTCGTGCTCGACCGGGCCGGCATCACCGGGCCGGACGGCCCGAGCCACTACGGCATCTGGGACATGAGCGTGTTCGGCGTGGTGCCCGGCCTGCGCATCGCGGCGCCGCGCGACGCGGCGACCCTGCGTGAGGAGCTGCGGGAGGCCGTCGCGGTCGATGACGGGCCCACGATCGTACGGTTCCCGACCGGCTCGGTGGCGCCGGCGACCCCGGCCGTGCGTCGTTTCGGCCAGGTCGACGTGCTGCGTGAGGACGACCGCAAGGACGTGCTGCTGGTGACGGTCGGCTCGTTCGCCGGGCTGGGCCTCGAGGTCGCCGACCGGCTGGCCGAGCAGGGCTACGGCGTGACCGTGGTCGACCCGCGCTGGGTGCGCCCGGTGCCGATCGAGCTGATCGGCCTGGCCGGCCAGCACCGCATGGTCGTCACCCTGGAGGACGGCATCCGGGCCGGCGGCGTCGGCGACGCGGTGGCCAGCGCGCTGCGCGACTCGGCGGTCGACGTGCCGCTGCGCGACTTCGGCGTGCCCACCGGCTTCCACCCGCACGGCAGTCGCGCCGAGATCCTCACCGCGCTGGGCCTGACCGCGCAGGACATCGCCCGCGACGTCACCGAGTGGGTCTCGCGGCTCGAGGACGCGACCGAGCCGCAGCGCGCGCTGTAGAACTCGGATTCCGGTCCAAACCGGCTGGAACGGGACCGTCCCACGGCGGTTCCGTTATCTAGTCGTTATTTTTGGGCCATGAGCGACACCAGCGGCACGGTCTTCATCGATCTTGGTTACGAGCGTGGCGAGCCACCCACGTACGACCGCCCGGGCCGACCGACCACGCCGCTCTGGTTCCCGGCGGCGATGCTGGCGGCGCTCGTGCTGCTGCTGACCGCGGGCTCGATCGCGCCCGCGAAGTCGCCGCTCTCCACGGTCTTCCGGCTGCAGGTCGGCCCGGCCGACACGTACGCGATGACCGACGACGGCCAGTTGCTGGCGCAGACCTTCGGGCTGCTCACGTCGTACAACCTCAGCGACGGGCGGCTGCGCTGGCAGGCCGGGCAGTCGACGCCCGCCTACCGGCTGCGGCTCACCGACGACATCGTGCTGATGCGGCCGTGGACCACCGGCGCCACCGAGCCCGGCACCACGGCCGTCTCCACGTTCACCGGTGGCACCATGTGGGAGCGGCCCGGCAACGTCGTCAACATCGCCGGTTCGTCGATGCTGCTTGCCGTCTCGTCGGTGCGCAGCCTCAGCGGGTCCGGCCGCCGGGTGCAGGGCCCCATCGACGCGGTCGACCCGGCCACCGGGCGCACCCTGTGGACCGTGCACGTGCCCTCGACCGCGGTGCTGCTCGGCGTGCCCGGCGTCGGCGACGACGAATCGCGGATGCTGCTCGTCCACGACGACCGCACGCTCGCGATCCACGACCTCTCCACCGGCAAGGTCCTGGTCAGCCGCAAGGTGCCGGCCGCCGACTACAACCCGTCCAACCCGGTCGTGGCCGGCGGGCGGATCCTGCTGCGGCACCCCGGCATCGTCGGCCCCGAGATCTCCGCGTTCGACCCGGTCACCCTCAAGCAGCTCTGGACCGAGCCGGCCGGCGACTCGTACCAGATCCAGCCCTGCGGCATCAACGCCTGCCTGAGCGGTGCGGACGGCGTGCGTGCGATCGACCCGTTCAACGGCGACACGCTCTGGAAGCAGCCCGGCTGGCACAGCGTCACCCAGTACGGCGAGATGTTCATCGCCTACGGCGACCCGGACAACGCCTTGCCGATCGGCGTGATCGACCCGGAAAACGGCGCCCTGCAGGTCAGGCTGGACGGCTGGCGTCCGGTCGGCGGCGCCGGCGACGATGGCGGGCTGCTGCTGACCCGGTCCACCGACGGCGGAAGTCGTACCATGGTCGCCGTCGCCCGGCCGGGCGACACCAGTCCGCACGTGCTGGACGCGCTGCCGCAGGGCACCGGCGAGTGCCAGGCGGCGCCCGCCCGGCTCGTCTGCCGGACGATGTACGGCGAGCTGGTCGTCTGGGCGTACCGGGAGGGGTAGGAGCGTTGGCGCTGATCGAGCTGGACCTGGCCGCCCAGCCCGACCCGACGCTCGGATCGCTGCCACCCGCCCACCGCTACCGGATCTCCGGCCTGCTCCTCGCGGCCGTGCTGCTGCTGGCCCTCGGCGGCGCCTCGACCGGCGCGCCCACCCTCTGGCGGCACCTCGGCGCGATGCCACCACCCGTCGGCGCCGAAACCCAGTCCCGGCTGCTCGGCGACCGTGTCTACACGATCGCCTCGGCCGGCGGCGAGATGGCCACGACGGCCTGGCAGCTCGACTCGCCGCCGCGGCGGTTGTGGACCGTGCGCTTCCCGGCCCGGGTGACCGGCCCCGACGACGTCGGCTTCCGCGGCGTGGAGGCCCGGCAGGCCGGCGACGTGGTGCTGCTCACCGACGGGCCGGCCGTCACCGTCGTCGACGCCGCCACCGGCACGGTCCGCTGGCGCTCCCCGGTCGGCGTCACCCCGCTGGCCGGCGGCCGGATCGGCATCACGCAGACCCAGGTGTTCCGCCCCGGCACCGTCTACGACCAGGCCTCGGGCGACCCCGGCCTGCTCTACTTCTCGTCCACCGGCGAGCCGCACATCGAGCCGCCGGTGCGCACCGAGATCCGCGGCGTCGACCTGCGCACCGGCGCCACGGTCTGGACCGACGCGGCCGGCGGCGCGGTCAACGTCTTCAAAGCGCCCGGCGATGCCGCGGCCGTGCTCGTGCTCGCCTCCGACCGGCTCGAGCGCATCGACGGCGACACCGGCGCGGTCGCCACCAGCCGCCGGCTTCCCAAGATCGGCGACAGCGGCCCGGCCGGCGGCTCGATCGCCGACGGCCTGCTGCTGGTCCGCTACGGCGACTACGCCTTCGACGGGCAGGAGGTCGCCTACGACCCCGGCACGCTCGCCAAGCGCTGGCAGCGGTCCGTCCCCGAGGTGCTGCTCGACCCGCCCAACTGCGACTACCTGCTCTGCGCCGGGCCGCGCACCGCGCTCGACGTGCTCGACCCCGCCACCGGCCGGGCCGCCTGGCGGGCGCCGGCCGAGGCCGACCTCGGCGAGCACGGCGGGTACGTGCTGGAGACGGACCCCGACGTCGGCGCGCCGCGGCGCCTGGTCGACCGGGCCACCGGCGCGACCCGGGTCGACCTGGCCGGCTGGGACGGCGCCCTGACCACCGACCCGGACCTGCCTCTGGTGCTGCGCCGCAGCCTCGGCGCCGGGAAGAGCGCCTTCGGTGTCGTGCTCGCCGGCAAGGACAGGGTGCAGATGCTCGGCGCGAGCACCGGCCCGGTCAGCGCCTGCACCTCCGACCGGCACTACGTGATGTGCCGGGGCAACGAGGGCCTCGAGGTCTGGGCCTACAGCAGCTGATCCCGGCACAATGGGTGCACCGTGAGTCACACCATGATCGATCTTGGCGAGGTGCCGGAACACCTCGCGACGCCGGTCGGCCGCCCGCCGGTGCCCTACCGCGCGCTGCTCGGCGCCCTCTCGATCGTGATGCTCGCGCTGCTCGCCGCCGCGGCCCACCCGGCGGCGCGGCAGGAGCCCACGGTGATCCCGGCGCGGCTCGGCGACACCTTCACCCTCGACGGCGACCTGATGTACGTGATCGGCACCGGCGGGGTCGACAGCTTCGACGAGGTGCGCGACCGGGTCATCACCACCTACCGGCTGCCGTCGGTGCGAGTGGTCAGCCGCACGACCGTCCCGGTTCCCGGCACGGTCGTGAACGTCAAGCAGGCCGGCGGCGTCGTGATCGTGGGCTACCAGCTCGACGCCAGCGGCGGCCAGGCGACGGTGGCCTACCCGGCCGGCGGCGGACCGCTGCTCTGGAAGCAGACCGCCCGCTTCGTCGCCGTCTCCCCGGCCGACGGCATCGCCCTGCTCAGCGGCGACAACGGCGACTTCGCGGTCGACCTGGCCACCGGGCGGGAGCGCTGGCGGGTCGGCCGTCCCACCCAGGGCTTCCTCGCCGAGTCGGGCGCCGGAGACGGCTACCCCGACTGGCTGGTGTCGTTCTCCGACGCCCGCCTGCAGACGTGGGACGCGCACACCGGCCGGCAGATCGCCGCGACCACCGTGCCCAGCGACCACCTCGACGGGATGATCTGGCCGGTCAGCTCGCTGCTGCTGATCAACGCGGGCGCCCGCGGCTTCGACGGATACCGCCTGCCCGAGCTGCGGCGGCTCTGGCACACGCCGGTCGACCTCACGCAGAGCTGGATGCAGACCGACTGCGGCACGGTGATCTGCACATTCCGCCAGCAGCGCGGCATGAGCGTGCTCGACCCGGCCGACGGCCACCTGCTCTGGGACTCCGGCCAATGGGCGTACGCGGAGCCACTCGGCCCCTACCTCCTCGCGACCGCCGACTCGGCGCTGTCGGTGCTCGACCCGCAAAGCGGGCGGGTACTAGGGGATTTCGGCGCCTGGCAGGGCCTCGGCCTGGCCGGCGACACCGGCCTGATCTGGGGCCAGCGCGCCGTCCCCGGCACCTATCAGGTCTTCTACGGCCTGCTCGACCCGGCCGACCGGTCGATCGAGGTGCTCGGCCGCGCCGACCGCGTCTCCGGCGGCTGCGCGACCAGCGACGGCGTGATGGTCTGCCGGCTGGTCGACGCTTCCGTCGCGGTGTGGCGCCTTCGGTAGCCTTCTCTTACGGCCTCTTCACATCAGGTCGGGGAGGCTGATGCCCTGCGGTGGCGATGGAGGCTGTGCGGTGCGCGTGCTGGTGGTGGAAGACGAGCGAAACCTGTGCGACGCGATCGCCCGAGGGCTGCGTCGCAAGGGCATGGCGGTCGACGTGGCGTACGACGGACTCCAGGGCCACGAGATGGCGTACGTGACCCGCTACGACGTTGTTGTCCTCGACCGTGACCTGCCCGGCAAGCACGGCGACGAGATCTGCGCCGACCTGGTCGCCTCCGGCGCGCTGACCCGGGTGCTGATGCTCACCGCGAGCGGCACGGTCGCCGACCGGGTCGAGGGACTGCAGCTCGGCGCCGACGACTACCTGGCCAAGCCGTTCGCCTTCGAGGAGCTGGTGGCCCGGGTGCAGGCGCTCGGCCGGCGCGCCACGCCCGCCGCCCCGCCGGTGCTGACGGTCGGCAACCTCATCCTCGACCAGACCCGCCGGGTGGTCACCCGCGGCGGGGCGCCCATCGAGCTCACCAACAAGGAGTTCGGAGTGCTCGAAGAGCTGCTCAAGGCCCGCGGCGGCGTGGTGTCCAGCGAGGAGCTGCTGGAACGCGTCTGGGACGCGAACACCGACCCGTTCACCACCACGGTGCGGGTCACCGTGATGACCTTGCGCAAGAAGGTCGGCGACCCGCCGCTGATCGAGACCGTGGTCGGCGCCGGATACCGCGTGCCCGAACCGGTCGGCCTCTCATGACCGTCTACCTCGGGCGCAGCACGCGAAAGCTGGAGCTCAGCCTCCGGCCCACGCTGCGGCTTCGGCTCACCCTGCTCAACGGGATCCTGCTGGTCGGCGCGGGCGCGATCCTGGTGCTGCTCGCCTGGCTGCTGGTCGGCGACGCCATGCACCCGGTGGACGCCCTCAAGCAGGGCTCGACGGTCACGCTCGCCGACGGCACGACCCGCGACGCGATCGCCTGGCAGACCACCGTGGTCGACAGGGCCTCCCGCGAGGTGCTGGTCAAGGGCCTGGTGGCGCTGCTCGCCATCGGCATCATCGGCATCGCCGGGGCGTACGCGGTGGCCGGGCGCGCGCTGCGGCCGCTGCACGCGGTCACCCAGACCGCCCAGCGCCTCGGCGAGGAGACCCTCGACCAGCGCATCCGCTACTCGGGCGCGGACGACGAGGTGGCCGAGCTGGCCCGCACCTTCGACGCGATGCTGGACCGGCTGGCTGGGGCGTTCGAGTCGCAGAAGAGATTCGTGGCGAACGCGTCGCACGAACTACGCACCCCGCTCGCCGTCATGCGCACCGAGATCGACGTGACCCTCAGCGACGACGAGGCCGACGTGGCCGAGTACCGCAGGATGGCCAAGGTGGTGCGCAACGCCTCCGAGCGGGCCAACGGTCTGGTGGACGCGCTGCTGGTGCTCGCCCGGTCGGAGGCGCAGTCCGGCCGCCGCCTGGTCCGCAAGGTGCCGGCCGACCTGGCCACGAGTGTGTACAACGCGCTGTCGGCGGTGAAGGCCGAGGCCGAGCGGCTCAAGCTGGACGTCACGACGGATCTGCAGCCCGCGCCGGTGGTGGGCGACCCGAGCCTGCTCGACCGGCTCGCCGGCAACCTGATCGAGAACGCGATCCGCTACAACCACCTGCTCGGCAAGCTGTGGCTGCGCACCGAGATGGTCAATGGGCAGGCCCGCCTGATCGTCGGCAACACGGGGTACGAGGTCGAGCCGGCCGACGTGCCCGGATTGTTCGAGCCTTTCCGCCGAGGTGGCTGGGAGCGCACCGGCTCGCGCGGCTCCGGTCTGGGGCTGTCGATCGTGCGGGCGGTCTGCGACGCCCACGGCGGGACGGTGTCGGCGGTCGCCCAGCAGGGTGGCGGGCTCGAGGTGACGGTGTCGCTGCCGACGGCGGACGCCACACCGGTGGTCGCGGCCACCGCCTCGGTGCCGCGCGGCAAGAACGTCGGCCTCGCGACCTGACCGGTCTCAGGCCGCCAGCGTGTCGGCCTCGCGGCGGACCGTGCGCCAGCGGGAGGCGCTGATGCCCAGCTCGGCGGCGATCTCGGCCTCGGTGAGGGACGGGCGCTCGGCCTTGATGCGGTTGGCCAGAGCGACCGTCTCGGCGGGGGAGCGGCGTTCCTTCTTGGCGGCGGGGACCGCTCGGCTCGTGGCTGCCCGGGAGGCGGCGGTGCTGCGCTGGGCGGGGACGGCCCGGCCGGCGGTGGCGGGCTGGCGCGGCTGACGTGCCGGGGGCGGGGTGAAGGCGGGCATCTCGCCGGTGCTGTGGGAGAGGGCGGCGGCGATCTCGGTGCGGGCGCGGGGATCCATCGCGGCGCGGCTCCGCTGGCCCGCGCCCACCGGAATCGGCGTGGCCATGGGCGGGGCGGGGATCAGGCTCGGGATGGGCTCGGCGATGGCGTCAGGCCCCGCCTCAGGCCCGGCGGCGACCGAGGCCACGGGCCAAGCTACGGCTGAGGGCCGCGCCGAGGCCGTGGCGGGCTGAGGTGCGAGCGTGGCGCCCTGAGCCGCACTGGAGGCGGCCGGCTGCCCCGCGACTGCCGGTGAGGTGGTCTCGCTTTCCAGGGTCGAGATGCGGCCGCCCAGCTCGACCAGGCAGATGCTGGCCACGACGATCAGGCCGTCCACCGACAAGGGCAGCAAGTAGGGCGAGGCGCCGGTCTCGCCGTAGCGGGCGGCCACCCCGGCCATGTGCCAGTAGGAGACCCAGGCGGCGATGCCCGCGATCGTGGCGGTGGCCAGCAGGCGGGTCGCGGCGAGCCAGCGGCGGTGGACCGGGACCCGGGAGATCAGCTCGACGGTCAGGAGCAGGGCCAGCGGCGGCCAGGCGGCGATGGCCTGGCTGATCGGGTTGTCCAGCGCGTGCAGGACGTTGGCGACCACCGAGGCGGCCACCCCGAGGAACAGGGTGGCGCGTACCGCCCACCGGACGCGACGCAGGTGCTGCAGGACCACCACCGGAACAACTCCCGTCGAAAAAGTCAGTCGAAAAGACCGACCCATCCTGACCGGTGCTGGTTACACGAACGCTCCCGGCGCGGAACCGTGTCCGGTCCGTGCCGGGAGCGTTGCGATCATGTGATCGTGTCCCGCGGCGTGTCGGCTTGACTGCCTCAGCTCTTCTTTTCGATCTGGGCCCGGAGCTTGGGGAACTCGGCCTTGGCCTTGGCGACCGACTTGTCGTACCAGATCAGCATGCCGACGCTGCCGTCGTCGGCCCAGCTGCAGATCGCCATGTCGGAGCCGCCGGCCTCGGAGGAGCCGCACTTCGCGGCGCCGCCCAGCGTGCCGGTGGACGCCGACGAGATGCTGTTGACCTTGAGGCCGCCGATGCCGAGGCTCGAGATCATCTGGTCGAGGGTCTCGCCCGGGTTGTCGACCGGGGCCTGGGCCGCGGCGACGATCACGATGTCCGACTTGGCCGGCGTGCCGTAGAGCGCGCCGATCGAGCCGGTCGCGCCGGGGAACTGGCCCAGCGCCGACTCGAGCGAGTTGGCCATGCCGGCGAACTGCTCGTCGTCGAGCTTGGGGCGGCCGCCCAGCGTCTTCGGGGCCGCGATCGTGGTCTTCGTGGCCTTCTGCGGCGCCTCGGTGGTCGGCTCGTTCGTGGGATCGGCCGTGTCGGTCGTCGGCGCGGTCGTGGTGACCCCGCCGGCGTTGTCCTTGTCGTTGTTGTTCTTCGCGATCAGCGCGATCGCCGTGCCACCGCCGACGCAGAGGACCAGCACGATGCCGACGATCGTGAGGATGATCGGCAGCGTCTTCGACTTCTTCGGCGGGGTCGGCGGCGGGAAGCCCGGCTGGCCGAAGCCCTGCTGCGCGTAGTCGGTCTGCCCGTACGGCGGCGGCTGCTGCCCGTACTCGGGCTGGCCGTATTGAGGCTGCTGCTGGCCGTACTCGGGCTGGCCGTACTGGGGCTGCCCGTACTCCGGCTGGCCGTACTGCGGCTGCTGGCCGTAGGCGGGCTGGCCGGACGACGGGTACGCCTGCGTGGGCGGCACATCCGGGTTGGGCTGGGCGGGATACTGCTGGCCCTGATACGGCTGGCCCCCGTAGGGCTGGCCGGAGGAAGGCTGACCGTTGTAAGGCGGGCCGGAGTACGGCGGCTGCGACATCAGGGCTCCATCGATCGGCTATACCACCTCAGGAGCCTATCTGTCCCCGCCAAACGGGTTCGCCCCCCTCTCCGGGTGGCGCCGCATGGGCCGACCGGACAAACCCCCCTGGAGTGCGACAACGCCCCGCACCGGGCGGGCGCGGGGCGTCGTCGATCCGACTACGTTGCGAAGATCACTCCGGCAGGCTGCCGACGCCCTTCGGAAGGAACCGCTTGCCGGTCACCTTCTCGGCGATGCCGCTGCGGTCGAGGTACGGCGTCACGCCGCCCAGATGCATCGGCCAGCCGGCGCCGAGCACCATGCACAGGTCGATGTCCTGCGCCTCGGCGACCACGCCCTCGTCCAGCATGATCCGGATCTCTTCGGCGAGGGCGGCCAGCGCGCGCTCGCGTACGTCATCGGCGGTCAACGGCGCGGAACCGCCCGACGCGAGCTTGACCACCTCGGGGTTGATCTCGTCGTCGTCCATCAGCGGCAGCCCGGCGTCGACGATCCGCTTGAGGGTGGGGCTGTCGGCGAAGCGTGACGGGAACGCCTCGTGCAGCGTCTCGCCCACGTGGTAGGCGACCGCCGGGCCGACCAGCTGGAGCAGCGCGATCGGGCGCATCGGCAGGCCCAGCGGGTCGAACGCGGTGTCGACCACCTCCAGCGGGGTGCCGGCGTCGACGGCCTTGAAGACCTCGCTGGTGAAGCGGGTGAGCACCCGGTTGACCACGAACGCCGGGGCGTCCTTGACCAGCACCGACGACTTCTTCAGCTCCTTGCCGACCGCGAACGCCGTGGCCAGCGTGGCGTCGTCGGTCTTCTCGCCCTTGATGATCTCGAGGAGCGGAAGGACGGCGACCGGGTTGAAGAAGTGGAATCCGACCACGCGCGACGGGTGCTCGAGGTCGGCGGCCATCTCGGTCACCGACAGCGAGCTGGTGTTGGTCGCCAGGATCGCCTCGGGGGAGACGATCTTCTCCAGCTCGGCCCAGATCTGCTTCTTGAGGTCGAGGTTCTCGAAGACGGCCTCGATCACGAAGTCGGCGTCGGCGAAGACGGACTTGTCGACCGAGCCGCTGACCAGGCCGCGGAGCTTGGCCGCGGTGCCCTCGTCCATCCGGCCCTTGCTGACGGTCTTGTCGATCTGATCGCGCACGTAGGCGACGCCCTTGTCGACCCGGGTCTGGTCGAGGTCGGTCATCACGACCGGCACCTGCAGGCGGCGGGCGAACAGCAGCGCGAGCTGGGACGCCATCAGGCCGGCGCCGACGATGCCGACCTTGGTGACCTTGCGGGCGAGCGACTGGTCGGGCACGCCGACCGGCCGCTTGGCCCGGCGCTGCACCAGATCGAACGCGTACAGCGAGGCGCGCGACTCGTCGCCCATGATCAGGTCGGCGAGCGCCTGGGTCTCGGCCGCGGTGCCGTCCTCGAAGGACGCCTCCTTGGCGAGGGCGAGCAGCTCGAGGGCCTTGTTGGCGGACGGGACGGCGCCGTGCAGCTTGGCGTCGAGCTGCTGCTTGGCGAAGAACAGCACCCCGTCCCACATGTCCTTGTCGACCTCGGGCCGCTCGACGGTCACGTCACCGCTCACCACGCCCGCGGCCCACTCCAGCGACCGCTCGAGGAAGTCGGCCGGCTCGAACAGCACGTCGGCGACGCCCATCTCCGCGGCCTGCTTGGGACGCAGAACCTTCTGGGTGAGCGGGTTCTGCAGGATGACCTGGGCCGCGCCGGGCACGCCGATCAGGTTGGGCAGCAGCTGCGAGCCGCCCCAGCCCGGGACCAGGCCGATCGCGACCTCGGGCAGGCCGAGGGCCGCCGCGCCGCCGGAGACCGTGCGGTAGTGGCAGTGCAGCGCCACCTCGAGCCCACCACCGAGGGCCGCGCCGTTGATAAAGGCGAAGGTCGGAATTGTCGAGTTCTTCAGGCGCGCGAAGACGCGGTGCCCGAGCTCGCCCAGCTCGAGAGCCTGCGCCTTATCCGTAATATACGGAATGCCGGTGATGTCGGCGCCGACGCAGAAGATGTACGGCTTGCCGGTCAGCGCGATGAAGGCCGGGTCCTCGGCGGTGGCCGCGGTGATCGCCGCGTCCAGCGAGGCGAGCCCGCCCGGCCCGAAGCTGTTCGGCTTCTTGTAGTCCAGCCCGTTGTCCAGCGTGATCAGCGCGGCCTGCTTCGCCAGCCCCGGGACGCGGACGAACCGGACGAGAGCCTCGGTTACTACCTCATTCGGGTGCTGGATCACTTCGACTCCCAGTTCGGGTTCTCCCAGATCACGGTGCCGCCCATGCCGATGCCGATGCACATGGCGGTGAGGCCGTAGCGGACCTCGGGGTGCTCGGCGAAGTGCCGGGCCAGCTGGGTCATCAGCCGCACACCCGAGGAGGCGAGCGGGTGACCGATGGCGATCGCGCCGCCCCACGGGTTGACCCGCGGGTCGTCCTCGGCGATGCCGTAGTGATCGAGGAAGGCGAGCACCTGCACGGCGAACGCCTCGTTCAGCTCGAAGAGCCCGATGTCGTCGATCGTGAGGCCGGCCTTCTTCAGCGCCTTCTCCGTCGACGGGATAGGCCCGTATCCCATAATTTCCGGCTCGACACCGACAAATCCGTAGGAAACCAGCCGCATCGCGACCGGCAGCCCCAGCGCGCGGGCCGAGGCCTCGTCGGCCAGCAGCGCGGCGGTAGCGCCGTCGTTGAGGCCCGCGGCGTTACCGGCGGTGACCCGGCCATGCGGGCGGAACGGCGTCTTCAGCGTCGCGAGCTTCTCCATGGAGGTCTCGCGCGGCGCCTCGTCCACCGTCGCCAGGCCCCAGCCTTCTGCGGCGCTGCGGATCGCGACCGGGACCAGATCGGGCTGGAGCTTGCCATCGGCGTACGCCTTGGCGGTCTTGATCTGGGAATTGAGGCCGTAGCGGTCGACGCGCTCCTTGGTGATCTCCGGCAGGCGGTCGTGCAGGTTCTCCGCCGTCGAGCCCATCACCAGCGCCGACGGGTCGACCAGCTTCTCGGCCAGGATGCGCGGGTTGGGGTCGACGCCCTCGCCCATCGGGTGGCGGCCCATGTGCTCGACGCCGCCCGCGATCGCGAAGTCGTAGGCGCCCATCGCGATGCCGCCGGCCACGTTGGTCACGGCCGTCATCGCGCCCGCGCACATGCGGTCGATCGCGTAGCCCGGCACCGTCTTGGGCAGGCCCGACAGCAGCGCCGCCGTGCGCCCGATGGTGAGGCCCTGGTCGCCGATCTGGGTGGTGGCCGCGATCGCGACCTCGTCCACCCGCTCCGGCGGGAGCTGAGGATTGCGCCGCATCAGCTCGCGAATGCAGCGGATGACCAGATCGTCGGCGCGGGTCTCGGCATACATACCGCCCGCCTTGCCGAACGGTGTGCGGACGCCGTCGACGAAGACGACCTCACGTACTTCACGGGGCACAAGAGCCTCCTCGAGCGCGGTTTCGGAGAATGCTACTCGTCAGTAACTAATGTGTGCCAGCGGGTCGCCAGAAATGTCACAGAGGCACGAAACCAAGATCAAGAGCAGGATGTCGTGCCTGGGTGGTGGGTACGGACCGTCGCTCACGCCGAGGCCGGGCGGGGCCCAGCTGCGCCGGCCCTGCCCTTCGTTCTGCGTGAGCGGTCACCCTCAAACCTCAAACCCCTGGATCGGGCAGAACCTCCGCAAGCTGAACCGCGAGAAGTGACACCTGCCAGTTGCGAGCGCCGAAGCCGCGCAGAGTGTCGGAAACCGTCTGCGCCGACACCTCATCGGGCGGCGACCACGCCAGGCGGCGAATGTAATCCGGACTTATCAGGTTTTCCGGGGGCAGCCGGTTGGCTTCGGCCGTAGCGACCACGACCCCGCGGCAGCGGGCCAGGCGCGCGGCCGCGATCGGGTCGCGCTCGGCCCAGCGGTGCGGTGGCGGCGGGCCGTCCATCGGCTGGTTGACCGGCAGCGCGTCGTCGGGCAGCGCGCGAGCCTCGTCGAGGGCGTCCAGCCAGACCCGGGCCAGGCGGCGGACCGAACGGCCGCCGAAGCCGGGGATGCCGAGCAGCGTGCGCTCGTCCTTGGGATCCGACTCGGCGGCCGCGATGATCGCCGAATCGGGCAGCACGCGTCCCGGCGCCGAGTCGCGCCGGGCCGCCACGCCGTCACGGGCGTGCCAGAGTGCTCGCACCCGGGACTGAGCGCGCGCGCCACGTACGCGATGAATGCCGGACGTGCGACGCCAGGGATCGGGCCGCACCCGGGGCGGCCGGTCGGCCGAAGCCACCAGCGCCGCGAACTCCTCCGCGGCCCAGGCCGACTTCCCTTGCCGGTCCAGCTCGGCGGCCAGGTGATCGCGCAGATCGGTCAGCAGCTCCACATCGAGCGCCGCATAGGTCAGCCACGACTCCGGCAGCGGCCTGGTCGACCAGTCGGCGGCGGAGTGGTGCTTCTCCAGCGAAAAGCCCAGCAGTTGCTCGGTGAGCGCGGCGAGCCCGACCCGCTCGAACCCGGCCAGGCGCGCGGCCAGCTCGGTGTCGAACAGGCGACGCGGCTTCATGCCCAGCTCGGCCAGACAGGCGAGATCCTGGCTGGCCGCGTGCAGCACCCACTCGCTCTCGGCCAGGGCCGCGTCCAGCGTGCGCAGATCGTCGAGGGGGAGCGGGTCGATCAGAACCGTTCCGGCGCCGGCGCGGCGCAGCTGTACAAGGTAAGCCCGCTGGGTGTATCGGTAGCCGGAGGCGCGTTCCGCGTCCACGGCGACGGGGCCGGTGCCGGTGGCCATCTTGGCCACGATCTCGGCCAGCTCGGTCGCGGACTCGACCGGGCGGGGGGTGCCCTCTCGGGGGGCGGTCAGCGGGACGGCGGCGGGCAGGGGGTCGGGACCGCCAGACGTCGGGTCGGGCGGCTCGGGGAGCGGTCGTCCGTCCCCTGCCGGCTCTGGCTCGTCCCGACGGCGCAGGGGTGCTTCGTCGGTCACTCCGTAACCGTACGGGTGCACCACCCCCGCATGATGCAGCCGGGTACCGGCGCGTCGGTACTCGAAGAGAAAGCCGACTCATCCGAAACGCCTTCCAGTCCGTATAACCACTCGCAGCGCCGAGACCCGGGAGGCCGTGCCGGATGACCACCACGTACGACCCGTTCATCCCTGCCGACGGCACCGACCAGCGCCGATACGACGGTCGGCGGCGCGCCGAGGAGCGGGCGTGGGAGCCGCAGTACGCCGATCCCGCTCCGCAATACGCGGAGCCGGCCCCCCAATGGCAATCGGATCAGCGACAATCCGAGCACTGGCAGTCGGATCAGCGCTGGGAGCCGGAGCCTCCGCAACATCCGCGCGCCTGGCAGAGCAGCGGGCTGACCGGCACGTTCCCGGTGGCAGAGCCCGAGCCCGAGCCGGTCCGCGTCGGCCGGGGCCGGGTGAAGCCCGTGCTGGCCGGGCTGGTGGCGGTGCTGGTCGCGGTGGCGGGCTGGCAGGCGTACCGGATCGAGAGCATGCACAGCGACAACGCCACGCTGCACTCGACCCTCGCGGCGGAGAAGAACCGCACCGACCGGCTGGAGAAGCAGCTGGCCGGGGTCTTCGACCCCGAGGCGGTGTCGTCCAAGGTGCTGCCGAGCGTGTTCCGGGTACGCGCCGGCGAGTTCACCGGCACCGCGTGGTCGGTCGGCACGAAGGCGGCGGACGGCCAGTCGAACCTGTTGACGAACTACCACGTCGTCGCCGACGTGTGGACCGACGGCGGCAAGTCGGTGACCCTCGAGCGCGGCAGCACGAAGATCAACGCCACCATCGTGAAGGTCAGCAAGGGCAAGGACCTGGCGCTGCTGCGCGCCAACCAGGAGATCGCCGGCCTGGCCACCGCGACCGGGCAGGTCAAGCCCGGCCAGCAGGTGGTCGTGGTGGGCGCGCCGCTCGGCCTCGACGACACGGTCACCACCGGCGTGATCAGCGCCTACCGCCCCGACGACCCCGACGGGCCGACGATCCAGTTCGACGCGCCGATCAACCCGGGCAACTCCGGCGGCCCGGTGGTCAACGCGAACAACCAGGTGGTGGGGGTCGCGACCGCGAAGGCGAAGGACGCCGAGGGCATCGGCCTGGCGATCCCGGTGAAGACGGCCTGCCAGACCTTCGCCGTCTGCTGAGTCGCGGCCGGCGTCACGTGGCTGACCCGATTCTTGGCCGGCGCGGTTAGCCGACGCGGTGGCGGTCGTTGAGGGCCGTCACCCCGGGTGGCGGCAGGCCGGCCGTCGAGGCGAGCATCGCGCACCAGCCCAGCAGGTGGGCGGCGGTGTCGGTGGAGGTCGGCGTCCAGGAGGCACGGACCTCCAGATCGGCCGTGGGCGCCGGACCGGCCAGCTCCCCGAAACGGGTCGAAGCGGTCTGCGTGATGGTGCCGCCGATCGCCGTGTACTCCGCCGTGTGCTGCTCGAGCGCGTCGGTCAGCCAGGTCCACGCCACCGCGGGCAGCAGCGGGTCGCCGGCCATGTCCGGCTCCAGCTCGGCGGTGACCAGCGTGACCAGCCGCAGGTCGCCGTGCCAGGCCTCGTGACCCGCCGGGTCGTGCAGCAGGATCAGCCGGCCGCTGGCCACTTCGTCGCCGGCGCGCAGCACGGTGGCGCTCAGCGCGAACGAGAACGGCGCGAGCCGCTGCGGCGCCGGAATCTCCTCGAGCAGGATCTCGGGTCTCGGCGCGGCCGCCCGCAGCCCGTCCACCGCGCGAGCGAACGCGTCAGGGGCAGCGGAGGGGGTCGCCATGTTCGAGAGCCTATGCCGCCCGCCGTGCCACGCAGTCGATCGCCGCGCCGTGTTTGCTGGCTTCGCTTCGCCCCACCGGCGGCGATCGCGAAAGTATGGGCGTGGGACGATCTGACCGTGACTCTCGACGATTCGCCCTTTGTGCGGGCGTGCCGCGGCCAGGACGTGCCGTACACCCCGGTCTGGTTCATGCGGCAGGCCGGGCGCTCGCTGCCCGAGTACCGCAAGATCCGCGAGGGCATCGCCATGCTGGATTCCTGCCGGCGACCGGATCTGGTCACCGAGATCACGCTGCAGCCGGTCCGCCGGCACAACGTGGACGCCGCGGTCCTGTACAGCGACATCGTGGTGCCGATCGCCGCGGCCGGCGTCGACCTCGACATCGTGCCCGGCACCGGCCCGGTGGTCGCCGACCCGATCCGCACCTCGGACGACCTGCGCCGGCTGCGGCCGATCACCACGGACGACGTCTCCTACGTGGCCGAGTCGGTGCGGCTGCTCGTCGGCGAGCTCGGCAAGACGCCCCTCATCGGGTTCGCGGGAGCGCCGTTCACGCTGGCCAGCTACCTGATCGAGGGCGGTCCGTCGAGGACATACACCAGGACCAAGGCCATGATGTACGGCGATCCGGGCCTCTGGCACGCCCTGATGACCCGCCTCTCCGGCATCACGCTGGCGTTCCTCCGCACGCAGATCGAGGCCGGGGTCAGCGCGGTCCAGCTGTTCGACTCGTGGGCCGGCGCGCTCTCCGAGGCCGACTACCGCGAGTTCGTGATGCCGCATTCGCGCGAGGTGCTGGCCGGCCTTGCGAACGAGGGTGTGCCACGGATCCACTTCGGCGTGGGCACCGCGGTGCTGCTGCGCGCGATGGGCGAGGCCGGCGCCGACGTGGTCGGTGTCGACTGGCGTACGCCGCTGGACAGCGCCACCAAGATCATCGGGCCGGATCGCGCGGTGCAGGGCAACCTCGACCCCGCGGTGCTGTTCGCGCCCTGGGAGATCGTCGAGCGGGAGGCCCGCCGGGTGCTCGACGAGGGCCGCGCCGCCCCCGGTCACGTCTTCAACCTGGGCCACGGCGTGCTGCCGGAGACCGAGCCCGAAGTGCTGACCCGCTTGGTCGAGCTGGTGCACACAGCCTCGTCCCGCTGACTGACCGACCCCGGTGGTGGCTCGGGGTGGTGGCCTGGAATGGTGGATGACGTGCGGAAGCGGGTTGCGGTCATCGGCGGCGGCATCGCCGGCCTCGCCGCCGCGGTGCGGCTGAGAGATCTCACGCCCCCGGGGACCGACATCATCGTGTACGAGCAGGGCGGCGTTCTCGGCGGAAAGCTGCGCACCGGCGAGCTGGGCGGCCTGCCGGTCGAGCGCGGGGCCGAGTCGTTCCTGACCTCCGCGCCGGACGGCGGCGAGTCGGCGGCCGTCGCGCTCGCGAAACGCCTCGACCTCGGGTCGTCCCTGGTGCATCCGGCCAAGGTCCCGGCCGCGCTGTCGATCGGCGGCCATCTCACGCCGATCCCGGCCGGCACGCTGATGGGCGTCCCGGCCGATCCGTCGTCGCTGGGTGGCGTCGCGCACGCGTCCGGCCACGACGTCGACGACGGCCATCCGCTGCTGGCCGAGGGCGCCGACATCGCGGTGGGCGCCCTGGTCCGCTCGCGCTACGGCGCCGAGATCGTGGACCGCCTCGTCGATCCCCTGCTCGGCGGCGTCTACGCGGGCCGGGCCGACGGCCTGTCGCTGGAGGTGACCGCGCCGCAGCTGGCCGACGCCGCCCGGGTCGAGCACACCTTGGGCGCGGCGGTGCGGGCCGCTCAGCGGGCGCGGGCGGCGACCGCGGTACGACCGGTCTTCACCGCGGTCGAGGGCGGCATGACCCGGCTGGTGGCCGCGGCGGCCACGGCGAGCGGGGCGCGAATCAGCCTCGGTCTCCCGGTGCGCGACATCTCGCGCACGGCGCACGGCTGGCGGCTGCTGCTCGGCCCGGTTTCGACGCCGCCCGGTCCCGGCTTCTCCGCGTCGTCCACGGCCGGCAGCCGGGTGCCCACGCCGCAGACCGACGACGTCGACGCGGTGGTGCTCGCGGTGCCGGCCCGGCCCGCCTCGCGGCTGCTCAGCGGGGTCTCCGCCGAGGTCGCCGAGGCGATCGCCGTGCTCGACTACGCGAGCGTGGCGCTGGTCGGCCTGGCGCTGCCCCCGGGGACGCCGTTGCCCGATCTGTCCGGCTTCCTGGTGCCGCCGAGCGAGGGGACGCTGGTCAAGGCGGCGACGTTCTTCACCCGCAAGTGGCCTCACCTCACCGCCGCCCGCCCGGCCGCAGGGCGAGACGCCGCCGCGGCCGGCGGCTGGGGTGCCGCCTCGGCCGGTGGCCGGGATGCCGCCTCGGCCGGTGGCCGGGATGCCGCCTCGGCCCGGGGCTGGGATGCGGGCAACGGCCCGGTGATCGTGCGGGCCTCGCTGGGGCGGGCCGGCGAGCAGGAGAGGCTGCAGTTCGGCGACGACGTGCTGCTCGAGCGGGCCCGGCGCGAGCTGGGTGAGCTGATCGGCGGCGAGTTGCCGCCGCCGGCCGCGTCCTGGATCCAGCGGTGGGGCGGCGGCCTGCCGCAGTACTCGCCGGGGCACCGGGCCCGGGTGGCGTTCGCGCGGCGGGAGCTCCCGCCGGGGCTGGCGCTGGCCGGTGCGGCCTTCGACGGCGTGGGCATCCCGGCGTGCATCGCGAGCGGCGAGCGCGCGGCCGAAGACGTGAGCAAGGCGTTGGCCGCATGACCGGCTCAGCGCGGACCTTGGAGGGTTGATGAGCGAGCAGACGAACGCGGCCAGGATCAACGAGCTGAACGCGAGCATCCGGTACACGATGTGGTCGGTCTTCCGGGCCGAGACGCCGCTGCCGCCGCTGCGCGACGAGCTGGCCGGCGAGGTCGACGGCCTGTTCGAGCAGCTGTCCGGCAAGGACGTGACGATCCGCGGGACGTACGACGTGGCCGGGCTGCGTGCCGACGCCGACGTGATGATCTGGTGGCACTCCGGGTCGTCGGACGCGCTGCAGGACGCGTACGGGCTGTTCCGGCGCACCGCGCTCGGCCGGCACCTCGCGCCGGTCTGGTCGCAGATGGCGCTGCACCGGCCGGCCGAGTTCAACAAGAGCCATCTCCCGGCGTTCCTGGCCGGCGAGGAGCCGCGGTCCTACCTGTGCGTCTACCCGTTCGTCCGCTCCTACGAGTGGTACCTGCTGCCCGACGAGGACCGCCGGTTCATGCTGGCCGAGCACGGCAAGATGGCCCGCGGCTATCCGGATGTCCGGGCGAACACGGTGGCGTCGTTCGCGCTCGGCGACTACGAGTGGATGCTCGCCTTCGAGGCCGACGAGCTGCACCGGATCGTCGACCTGATGCGTGACCTGCGGGCGGCCACGGCGCGGCGGCACGTACGCGAGGAGGTCCCGTTCTACACGGGACGCCGGCGCTCGGTCAGCGAACTGGTGGCGGCGCTTCCCTGAGCATCGGAATGTGCGGAATGCCGTCCTCGATGTATTCCGGGCCGGTCTGTTCGTAGCCGAACTTGGCGTAAAAATTCTTGAGGTGCGCCTGGGCGTGCAGCACGCTCGGGCGATCACCGATGACCTTCAGCGCCTCGGTCACCAGCGTGCCGGCCAGCCCGCCGCCGCGGGCGTCCGGCGCGGTGACCACGCGGCCGATCCGGGGCACGTCGCCGTCGTCCAGAATGCGAAGGTACGCCCGGATCGCCCCGGCCCGTTCGATCCAGAGATGCCGGGTTCCTGGCTCGGCGTCCCGTCCGTCCGGATCGAGGTAGACGCAGTCCTGCTCGACCACGAAGACCTCGCTGCGCAGCCGGAGAATCGCGTACAGCGTGGCGGCGTCGAGATCGGCGAAGGACGCGAGGCACAGGTCGTATCGGGCTTCCGCAGACATGTGGCAGATCGTATTGCGGCGCGGCGTCACCCGTATCGGGGCCGCCCGTTGTACGGATGGAAGCCCGAGCTGTGGAGGTCTTCATGATCAAGAAGAGCCGGCTGTTCGGCAACAAGACCCGGGTGACCTTCTGCCTGCCCGCCGACGTCCCGCCGGGACAGGTCAGCGTGGTGGGCACGTTCAACGGCTGGAAGCCCGGCCAGCACGAGCTCAAGCTGCGCCGCGACGGGACGCGGACGGTCAGCGTGCCGCTGCCGCCCGGCCACCACGCGTTCCGGTACCTGGCCAGCGACGGCGTGTGGCTCGACGACGAGCACGCCGACGTTGTGGGGCCGCACGGGAGCGAGCTTCGGCTGTAGCCCCTCTCTCGGGCTTATCAGTGAAAAGCTCTCATTTATGGTTAATCATGGTGACATGACCATGTACGAGACCTCGGACCTGCACAAACGTGTCGCGCGGTACGAGGCGGCCGTGGATGAGCTGCGGGCGGCGCACCAGGACATCAGGACCGTTCTGCTCGACCAGGTGCTCTACGAGCGGTGGCAGCAGATCGGAGCCGAGCTCGGCTTCGTCGTGGCCGGGGGATCCGCTCAGGCCGGCGCGCAGCAGCAGGATCTCGGGGCGATGAATCAGCAGATTCCGCAGATGTCGGAAGCCTGGGCCGGATAAAGACCCTCCGTCGTGCGTCACCTCCGCTGCCACCGGGGTGACGCCGGCGGAGCCGCGGCGGCTAGGTTTGCTCGCATGGCTGTCGACACCCAGTACGAGGACCTGCTGCGACGGGTCCTTACCACCGGAGCTCCGAAGACCGACCGCACCGGCACCGGCACGGTGAGCCTGTTCGGCGAGCGGCTTCGCTACGACCTTTCCGAGACGTTTCCGCTGGTCACGACCAAGCGAGTGCACTTCAAGTCGATCGCGGTGGAGCTGCTGTGGTTCCTGCGCGGCGACAGCAACGTGAGCTGGCTGCGCGATCAGGGCGTCACCATCTGGGATGAGTGGGCCGACTCCGCCGGCGAGCTCGGGCCGGTCTACGGGGTGCAGTGGCGGTCGTGGCCCACCCCCGACGGCGGGCATGTCGATCAGATCACCGGGGTGCTCGAGACCCTGCGGAAGGATCCGGACTCGCGGCGGATGATCGTCTCCGCGTGGAACGTCGCGGAGCTGCCGTCGATGGCGCTGGCGCCGTGCCACGCGATGTTCCAGTTCTACGTGGCCGACGGGAAGCTGTCCTGCCAGCTCTACCAGCGCTCGGCCGACCTCTTCCTGGGAGTGCCGTTCAACATCGCCTCCTACGCGCTGCTGACCCGCATGGTGGCGCAGCAGGTGGGGCTGGCGCCGGGCGACTTCATCTGGGTGGGCGGCGACTGCCACATCTACAACAACCACGTCGCGCAGGTGACGGAGCAGCTGACCCGCCCGGCGTTCGAGTTTCCGAAATTGGAGATCGCGCCGGCTTCGTCGCTCTTCGACTACTCGTACGAGGACTTCACGCTGGTCGACTACCAGCACCACCCGGCTCTGAAGGCGCCGGTGGCGGTGTGACCGTGCACATGATCTGGGCCGAGGCCCGCGATCGGGTGATCGGCGCCGAGGGTTACATCCCGTGGAAGGTGCCGGGCGAGCAGGCCATGTTCAAGGAACTGACCATGGGCGCGACCGTGGTCATGGGCCGGGCCACCTGGGATTCGCTGCCGGCCGCCGTGCGCCCTCTGCCGGGGCGGCGCAACGTGGTGCTGACCCGCGATCCCGCGTTCGAGGCGCCGGGTGCGGTCGTCGTGCACGCGCTCGACGAGGTTCCGCTCTCCGGCGAGATCTGGGTGATGGGCGGGGCGGCGATCTACGAGGCGCTTTTGCCGAAAGCGCAGCACATTGTCCGTACGCGAATAGATCTTGAAGTTGCCGGTGACACGCATGCGCCGGTGCTGGACGACTCGTGGGTCGTTACGGCCTCTTCGGGGTGGCAGACGGCGCCGAACGGGCTGAAGTACGTCACGGAGGACTTGGCTCGAGCCTGAGATGCTGTCGGCGCCGTCATTGCCGCATGGCGCCTTTACTGGGCCTTCGGCTCCAGGCGGATCGAGAGGCTGTTCACGCAGTGGCGGGTGTTCTTGTCGGTGAAGTGCTCGCCGCGGAACACGTGACCCAGGTGCGAGTCGCACCGTGCGCAGCGGATCTCGACCCGGACCATGCCGAGCGTGCGGTCCTCGATCTCCTTGACCGCCCCGGGGATGGCGTCGTCGAAGGACGGCCAGCCGCAGTGCGAGTCGAACTTGTAGTCACTGGGGTAGAGCGCGGCGCCACAGGCGCGACACTCGTACATCCCCTCGGTCTTGGTGTCGACGTACTCGCCGGACCAGGGTGCCTCGGTCCCGGCCTGGCGCAGAACCCGGAACTCGTCCGGGCTGAGGCGGACCCGCCACTCGTCCTCGGTGGTGGGCAGGGTGGTGTCGTTTGTTGCCATGCTCCAAAGGTACGTCGATGGGTGCCGACGCACGCCGAGTGCGGCCGTTGCCGTCGCCACACCCGTTGGCCTGGGCATGGAAGATGCATCGCCCGCGACTTTCCACCCCACCTGCCGGCAGGCCCTCGGCCGCGGCCTCTACCTCGGCGCGGTGGTCGCCGTGGTCGCCGTGGCCGCAGCCGCGGTCGTGGCGCCGCCGGGCTGGGTCTGGCCGATGCTGGCCTTCGGGCCACCGGCGGCCGGGGCGCTGCTGGGCCTGGTGATCGGGCGGCGCACCGGCACCGAGATCAGCGCGGGCGGCATCCGTACGCTGTCGATCTTCGCCGACGACGTGGCGCCGTGGCATCGGGTGGTGGACCTGCGGGCCGAGCGGCGGGGCGGCCGGACGGTGGTGTCGGTCTATCTCGACTCCGGCGCGAGCGTCCAGCTCCAGGCCCCGTACGACGGTGGTTTGTTCGCCGCCGACCCCCGCTTCGAGCTAAAGATGTTCGCTTTGTCCCATATATGGCGAAGTAACCGTTTCGGTGGTCTTCCGGGATGATGACCCGCCGAGGGGCGTTAGCGGGTAAATCGGGCAATTGCCGCTAAGCTCCCGTTCGGACCTGGAAATACCGCAACAGAACGGGATAACTCCTCATGAGTGCAACTCGCCGAATTCTGGCCGCCGGACTGCCCGCGGCCGCTGCCCTCGTCTTCGCCGCATCGCCGGCGTTGGCGATGGGTGACCACGCTGCCCGCCCGGCCGCCACCGCCTCGGCGTGCCCCGCAGGCGGACGCGACAACTGTGACTACGGCGCCACCGGGGCCGGCGGGTACGGCAACGCCGGCGCGGAAACCCCGGGCAGCGAGACGCCGGGTGGCGCGGCTCCCGCGGCGTCGCCGACCCACACCCGTGGCCAGAGCGGCTACAACACACCGACGACGCCGGCCACGGTCGTGCCGACCAGCCCGTCCGCGCACGTCGACACGGTGCCGCCGACCACCGGCCCGAGCACGACGGTCCAGGCCGCCACGCCGACCCCGACCCAGAGCACGGGCGGCGGGGTCAGCGCGGGACACGCCCTGCCGGTGACCGGCGCGCCGATGGGCGCGATCATCTCGCTGGGCGGACTGATGGTGGCCGCCGGCGTGGCCTCGGTCTGGTATACGCGACGCCGTCGCGACGCCTGATCTTCTTTTCTTACAGGCCGTCCGGCAGGTTGCCGGACGGCCTGTTCTGTCGAACGACCTTGGCGGCATAGGGTCGGGTGCATGCCGAAAGCCGCAGCGGAAGAGCACGAGATCGCCGGCCACACCGTCCGGCTGAGCAGTCCCGACAAGGTCGTCTTTCCCGGCCGGGGCTTCACCAAGCGCGACGTCTTCGAGTACTACCTGGCCGTCGGCGACGGCATCCTGCGGGCCCTGCGGGACCGGCCCACCACGCTTCAGCGCTTCCCCGACGGCATCGAGGGCGAGGCGTTCTACCAGAAGCGCATCCCGACCCGCGGCGTGCCGCCCTGGATCCAGACCGCCAAGATCACCTTCCCGAGCGGCCGGGGCGCCGACGAGCTCTGCCCGGCCGACCTCGCGCACGTCGCCTGGGCCGCGCAGATGGGCACGATCGTCTTCCACCCGTGGCCGGTGCGGGCCGCCGCCCCCGACAACCCCGACGAGCTGCGCATCGACCTCGACCCGCACGAGGGGACGGGCTTCGCCGAGGTGGTCGCGACCGCCGGGGTGATCCGCGAGGTGCTCGCCGACCTGGGCTGGGTCGGCTATCCCAAGACCTCCGGCGGCCGGGGCGTGCACGTCTACATCCGGATCGCGCCGCAGTGGTCGTTCGTGCAGGTGCGGCGGGCGGCGATCGCGCTGGCCCGGGAGGTCGAGCGGCGTGCCCCCGACCGGATCACCACCGCTTGGTGGAAGGAGGAACGCGGCGAGAAGGTCTTCCTCGACTTCAACCAGATGGCCCGCGACCGCACGATCACCTGCGCGTACTCGCTGCGGGCCAACGGCCGGGCCACCGCGTCGGCCCCGGTTACCTGGGACGAGCTGCCCTCCGTCGAGCCGGACGACTTCGATCTCCGGACCCTCCCGGCGCGGTTCGCCAAGATCGGCGACCCGCACGCGGCGATCGACGACGTCGCGCACGACATCACGCCGCTGCTGGAATGGTCGGCCCGCGACGAGAGCAACGGGCTGGGCGACATGCCCTACCCGCCCGACCACCCGAAGATGCCGGGCGAGCCGCCGCGCGTGCAGCCGAGCAAGATGAACAAGGCGAACTGGGGAAACGTTAGTTGACCTTGCGAAGGTACGCGAAACTTCTCTTGGCACAGAGTTAGCTCGCCCGATACCCTGCCGAAATGGCGGACGTCCCGATCTCAGACCTGGCAGCATCGTTCCGGCGTGACCTCCGGGCCGCGCGCAAGGCCCCGCGAACCCAGATCCTCTACGGACAGTCCATCCGTTTCTTCTGTGACTGGCTCACCGAGCAGAACAGGCCCGCGACGCTCGATCAGCTCACCCGGCACGCCCTCTCCGCCTGGCTGGCCGAGCTGGGCGACCGTGTCGAGGCCGAGACGGTGCGCACCCGGTTTCGTGGCATGCGGCGGTTCTGCCGGTGGCTCGTCGCCGAAGGGGAGATCGACCGGGCACCGACGGACGGCTTGGAGATCCCGGCGCCGGCTACCAAGGATGTCCGCGTCTTCAACGACGACGAGATCAAGAAGCTGCTCAAAACGTGCGCTGTGACGCGTGGACGGCAGGGGTCCTTCGACAGGCGAGTGTTCGACGGACGCCGCGACGAAGTGATCCTGCGCATGCTGCTTGACTGCGGATTACGCGTCGCCGAGCTTGCCGGTGCCGAACTCGAGCACCTTGACCTCGACCAGGAGGTCGTCTACGTCATGGGCAAGGGCAGCAGGCCCCGGGCCGTACCGTTCGGCGCCCGCACGGCTCAGGCCGTGGATCGCTACCTCCGGATCCGCAGCGGCCACCCGAAGGCGCGTCTGACGCCGAGCCTGCTGCTCAGCGAGCGTGGGAAAATGTCCACCGACGGCATCCGCTGGCGCCTCGAATTGATCGGAGAGGAATCAGGTGTGGCGGACGTGCACCCGCACGCCTTCCGGCACACCTTCGCGCACCGCTGGCTCGCGGCCGGCGGGCAGGAGCGGGACCTCATGCGTCTGGCCGGCTGGCGGTCGGAATCCATGCTCGCCGTCTACGCGCGGACCACCGCCGACGCCCGGGCACATGCAGCACACCGCCGGATGAGCCTGGGCGACTTGGTCTAGGAACGGGATCGGTCCCGCTTCGGCTGCGAGATCGCCGAATCGCCTACCTGCTCGCGCTCCGCCTCGGCCTGCTCCCGCAGTTGCAGAACCTTGCGGATGGCATCGAGTTTTTGAGTGGCCGTCATCGTGGATCGATAGATCAGGTCGATCTCGTCGGCCACGACAACGCTAGGAGAGAATGCCTTCCCCGTGCCCTCGGCGACACCCGCGTGAACCCGAACCACAGCTCCCGGCTTCTGTGCCTGAGCGAGCATCTCGAGCCCCTCGGCGGCGTCGTCACGCCCGGCATCCCGCAGCTGCTGCGGCGTGACGCCGACGACAAGCGCCATGCGAGCCAATGTCGGCGCCGGCGCCACCACCGGTGTGGACACACCGCTGACGTGCATGAGCCCCTTGACGACCTGGCGCCACCGCGCGTCACTCATCCCGGCCTCGGTGGCCACCTGCCGGATCGAGCGGCCCGAACGCTGCTGAGCTTCATGGATCAATGCGCCCTCCGGGCGTTGCGGCGGCAGGTCAACCGTCATACCGGGCATCCTCCCACGCGAAATATCGCGAAGTCTACGTCATGATCGCGAACACTTGCGAAGGATCGCGAGACTTCGCGTAGTTCCTTCGCGTATTGAAGCACATCGACACGTCGATCAAGCGCCCGTTCGGCGCGAAGTTTCTCACCGAACGGGCTTGCTATTTCGCGAAACTTCGCAGTAGCGTGAGCCCATGCCAGACACCCGACAGCCGAGGCGCAAGACCCCGGTTGACCACGATCCCCGAGCCCTCCGGGAGGCGCGGATCCGTGCGGGACTGCGGCAGGGAGACCTCGCTCGCGAGCTGAACATCTCACAGAGCCTGCTCAGTGAAGCGGAGACCGGAACGCGAGGCATCAACCCCGCGTTGCGCGTCCGGCTCGCGAAGTTTCTCGGCTGCGACCCGATCAGCTTCGCACCTCTGCAGGTGCGGGCATGAAATCCGAGTCTCCCACCGAGCGTTCCCTGCGAGCCCGCGCTGCCGCGTTCACGCGATGGGCGAAAATCGACGACCGCCCGGCCGCAACGGCCGCCGCCAGGACGGCCGCCCGGAATCGGTTCGAAAAGCAAGTGGACCCCGATGGCGTCCTCACCGAGGGCGAACGCACCCGGCGCGCCGAGATGGCCCGGCGGGCGTTCTACGCCGACATGGCTCGCAAGTCAGTCGCCGCGCGGCGGCGCCGGAAGAAAGCGGCCTAGACCTCGCCCCCGGGTCAGCCGGCCACAGCGTCCGGCGAGTCCCTAGCTCCCCGGCAAGACCCGGCAGGCCCGGGGGCGACGCCCAATCACAGAACGGCCCTCAGCACGACGACCAAGCCAGCGCTGAGGGCACGAACCGATCGGAGTATCCCATGACCAACCGCGACCCGGACCTGCGAGACCGCGAGGCGTACACCCGCGCCCAGGTGTTGCAGTTCGTCGCCGACCAGGTCGCCGGCGGCCTTCCCGCCCCGTCCAGCATCAGCTTCGGAAACGGCGAGGTCAGCATCGACCTCGACAGCATCCCCGATCGGCTCGCCTGGCAGTCGGCGTTCGGCATGACGGACACGGCTGAGCAGGGCCAACCGCACCCGATCGACGTGCCGCCCGCCCAATTCAGGACCTGGCTCACCCACGTATCGAAGTACTGGCACGACCGGCCGGACTGGTTCGTGAGCCTCGGCGCCGACGTGCCGATCACCGACGAGCACCGTCGCCAATGGATCGAATCGGGCGCTGCCGCACGGCGCGCCGAGTACGTGGCGGAGCGGGACGCCCTGGGTGAAGACCGTGGCTGAGCCCCGCTTCCAGATCCGGCCGCTCGGCCTGTGGGACCGCCCGGTTACCGATCCGCGCGCCAGCTCGGCTCGCTTCCGGGCACCCTGGTCCGAAACGATCAAGCTGCTGCTCGGTGAGGTTGAACTGCTCGACGGCGGCCTGGTCGTCATCCAGGTCGACGCCGACCCGGGCGACATCCGCCAGGACGGCATGCTGCGTGCGCGAGCCCAAGTCGGCTTCCCCGGCGTGAAAATCTCCTTCGAGTCCAAGCACGGGCCGCTCACGTACGCCACCGACGCGTACGAGCAACAGTGGCAGGGCAGCCTGCCCAGCTGGCAAGCCAACGTCCGTGCCATCGCCCTCGGCCTGGGCGCGTTGCGAGCCGTCGACCGGTACGGCATCACCCGGACCGGCGAGCAGTACCGCGGCTGGTCGGCGCTCACCGCAGCGCCGGCCGAGAAGACCCTGTCCGTCGAGGAAGCCAAGCGGGTGCTGCGCGACGCGGGTCGCGTTCCGGACGACATGCCGCTGCGCACGGTCATCGCCGTCACCGCGGCGTTCCGCCGGGCCGCGCGGACCGCGCACCCGGACGCCGGCGGCAACCCGGACGCGTTCCGGCTGATCACCGCCGCCCGTGACGTGCTGCTGCGCGAGTTCGGGGGTGCGCGATGACCGCGCCGGCCTGGCTCTCGCCGCTCACTGACCGCGAGATGCAGATCCTGCGCATGCTCGCCGATGGGTACGAGCGGACCGAGATCGCCCGTCGGCTCGGCACCGTACGCGGCACGTCTCTCGGCACCGTCAAGGCCGACATGGTCAAGCTGTACGGCCGGCTGGGCGCCCGCAACGCGGCCCACGCCGTCGCCCTCGGCCACCAGTACGGGCTGCTCGGCGCCGACGCACTCGCTGGCGGTGCGCGATGACTGCCGTCGACTACGGGCAGCCCCGCACCTGGCGGCGCCGGCTCAACGCCCTCTGGCGCCAGCGCCTCACCGAGCCCGCCGCGCCGGTCCAGGCCGCGGCCGCCGCCCCGCCCCCGGGAGCCGACGTGGAACAACACATCTACACCTCCCAGCAGACCGAACACGGCCAGACCACCACGGCCCTCGGCAGGCACACCGCCGAACAGGCCCTCGTCGCGCCCACCGACATCCCCGGCGACCGCACGCAGGTCATCCGGGTACCGAAGCCGCCCGGGCCGGACCTCGCGCACATCGCCGAGGCGGTGGCCCGGGCGCGCAACGAGCTCGGCCAGCTGCCGGACATGCCGATCGCCGCCGACGACGGCGAGCCGCCGATCTACCTCGCAACCCAGGCCGCGATCGAGCGCCTCAACGCGCTCCCGCCGACGCCGTGCGCGAGCTGCGGGCTGAAGAGGTGGGACGCCCAGGATCTGCAGCCGGGTGACGAGGTGTGCACCTGCGACAAGCCGTTCGACGACGAGCCCGCGAAGGAGGGCGAAGACCAATGACACCCCGCCAGGCCGCGGCCCACCGCCGCACCATCGACGCCGCCCGGGCCGTCGAGCGCGCCAGCCAGTACGGCATCGACGCCCGGTCGGCCGTGCACGACTTCGAGGAAGCCCGCGCCCGCCTGCGCACCGAGCAGCGGAGGGCCGTGTCGTGACCCCGCAGCTGTGGTTCCTCACCATCGTCGGCTCGATCGTGATCGGGCTGACCGTGCTGGTCATCACCCTGGTGCTGGCGCTGGACCAGCGGGACGCCCGGATCAGCCTGCTGCGCCGCGAGGTGGTCCTCGCCGAGGACGAGACCCGGCGGGCCCGCGCCGATTTGGTCGCCGCGTACGGGCAGCTGCAGGCGGTCAGCGACGAGCGCACACTCCTCGCCCAAGTCATCGACAAGGGCCTCGACGACCTGCTCGAGGAGCCATCATGACGCGCGGCGGCCCGATGCATCTGCATGGCCGGCGCCTGCTCGGCGTCGAAGCGCTGCAGCCATATGTGCCGATGGACCGGCCAGAGTTCTACACCGACAGCCGACGGCCGTGCGCGCCCGTCAACGGCAAGAGCGCGCTGTGGACGTCCAGCGAGACCACCGACCTGAACGTCGCCGCGGAGCTGTGCCGGCGCCGCTGCCCGTTCGTCCGGGAGTGCCTTGTGTGGGCGCTCGAGCAGGGCGAGCGGCATCACGTCTGGGGCGGGCTGATCCTCTCGCGATCAGCTGACCGGACGAAGGCGGAACGGCTGGTCGAGGCACGACAGCAGGTCGCGGCATGAAGATCGTCGACCTGTGCCCGGGATGCCTGACCGAGCTGCCCGAGGACTACCCGTATGACCACGTCGAGATCGATCGTGCCCTGGCTGATCGGCCGGGCCTGTTCACCGCGATGGATCGCGGACAGCGCGCCGAGACCGTGCTTGCGGGTCTGGCGCGTGGAATGAGCATCAGCCGGATCGCCGTGCACGTGCGGTGGAACTACGCCGAGATTCAGGCGCTCCTGCCCGAAGGTCACCCGCTGTCGGCGAGCCAGGCGCGCCGGCGGTCGGAGCAGCAGATCCGCGAGTTGTGGGCGCAGGACCTGTCCGACTCGGCGATCGGCCTCCGGATCGGGCAGCTCCCCGGCACCGTCGGGAAGGTGCGCAAGCGGATCGGCCTGCCGTCGAAGTTCGGGCCGGGCGGACGCCGCCGTAAGCAGGTGCCGGCATGAGCGCTGTAGACCTGACACTGTCCGACCTGGTCGGCACCGCAATGTCCAGCGAGACATCGCCGGCCGATCCCCGTTCGGCCGACATGACATTCGCGCCCCAGCAGCAGGAAGCCATCAACAAGATCGTCGACTGGTACACGGACGACGACCGGCAGGTGTTCCGCCTTTTCGGGTACGCCGGCACCGGCAAAACCACCCTCGCCCGGCACATCGTCGACCAGCTCGGTGTGCGGGCCCTGTTCGCCGCGTTCACCGGCAAGGCCGCCTACGTACTGCGGACGAAGGGCTGCGAGGGCGCCCGCACCATCCACTCTCTGATCTATCAGCCGGTGGAGAAGGTCCGGGCGAAGCTCAACGCGCTCGAGCGGAAACTCGACACCGAAACCGACCCGGTCGAGCGGAGCCTGCTTGAGCGCGCGATCGCGGTCGAGGTGGAGAAGTTGCACACGCCGGACTTCATCCTGCGCGAGGACTCCGAGCTCGACGGGGCGCCGCTGCTGGTCCTCGACGAGGTGTCGATGGTGGGGGAGCGGATCGCCGCCGACCTGCTCTCCTTCGGCGTCAAGATCCTCTGCCTCGGGGATCCGGCGCAGCTGCCCCCGGTCGAGGGCGGCGGCTACTTCATCAACGCCCAGCCCGACCACCTGCTCACCGAGATCCACCGGTCCGCGCTCGACTCCCCGGTCACCCGGCTGGCCACCTCGGTGCGGCAGTCGATGCCCGGCGACCGAACTTTGGGCATGGGCGGCATGGACGGGCACTCCGGGCGCAAGCTCGCCGTCAGCCGCGCTGAGGTCGCCGGCTTCGACCAGGTCCTGGTGGGCACGAACAAGGTTCGCTGGCAGGCGATCCACCTGCTGCGCGGCCTGCGCGGGCTCACCGGCGACGTGCCGCAGCCCGGCGACCGGGTCATCGGCCTCGCCAATTCGGCGGAGGCGGACATCTTCAACGGTCAGCAGTTCACCGTGGTCGCGGTCGCAGGGGCGACCTCCGACCGGGTGTCCATGACCGTGGTCGACGACGCCGGCAACGAACGGCAGATCACCGCCTGGCTGGCCGGGTTCACCGGGCAGGAAGGCGAGAAGCTCGCCAAGCGGGAAGGCCGCGGGTCGGTCGCGGCGATGACGTTCGCGCAGGCCATCACCTGCCACAAGTCGCAGGGCTCGCAGTGGGATCGAGTGCTCGTCGTCGACGAGTCGTGGATCTTCGCGCGGGCAGCCGCCTCCGACGCCATGCGCGCCGGATCGCCTGCAGAAGCCGCGGCCGCGGCCGGTCACCTCAACGGTCAGCGCTGGCTCTACACGGCGATCACCCGGGCGGCTCAGCAAGTCGTTGTCATCGCCTCACCGCGAGGACTTCCATCATGAGCATGACTAGTAGGCATAGGACTAGCATGTCGGGCAGCCTGGAAGGACTTCCCTCATGACCGCCGACCTGAAGCGTGACGAGCGGGTCTTCCTGTACCCGAAGACCAAGACCGCGCCGACGATCTGCTACCTGCAGCCGCAGGCCACCGTGCTCGCCAAACCCGATCTCGCATCGCACGTCCAGGTACTCGTCGACGGCGAGGACGCCCCGCGCCGGATCCACGCCGACAACGTCGTACGCACGCTGCCCAACCATGACTCGGCCAAGGCGCAGACGCCGCGGCGGCGGCCGGCATTGCCTGACGGAATGCAGGAGGCACAGCTGTGGTGACCTACGCAGAGTTCCTCACACATCGCACCCAGCTCGACGGCGACCACGGATTCGCGCCGCGGTGGATGCCCGACTTCCTCTTCAGTTTCCAGACCCACCTGGTCACCTGGGCGCTGAGGAAGGGGCGGCCTGCGATCTTTGCCGACTGTGGTCTCGGCAAGACCGCGATGCAGCTGGTCTGGGCCTGGAACGTGTACCTGCACACCGGCCGGCCGGTCCTCATCGTGACTCCGCTCGCCGTGGCCACGCAGACGGAGATCGAGGCCCGCAAGTTCGGCATCGAGGCCGCTGTGTCCCGCAACGGCAAGGCCGCCGGACCGATCACGGTGACGAACTACGACCGGCTGCACCTGTTCACCAGCGAGGATTACGCCGGCGTCGTCTGCGACGAGTCGTCAGCCATCAAGGCATTCGACGGTGCCCGGCGCGCCCTGGTCACCGAGTTCCTCCGGAAGCTTCCCTACCGGCTGCTGTGCACCGCCACCGCGGCACCGAACGACTACATCGAGCTGGGAACCTCCAGCGAAGCACTCGGCGAGCTGGGCTATATGGACATGCTCAATCGGTTCTTCACCAACGACCGCAACTCGAGCGCCACCGGTCGCGGCTACCTCGGCGAAGCCGCGAACTGGCGATTCAAGGGCCACGCCGAACAAGCATTCTGGCGGTGGGTGTCGTCGTGGGCACGGGCCATCCGCCGGCCCTCCGATCTCGGCTACAGCGACGACGGCTTCGCACTCCCCGAACTGATCCACCGGCAGCATGTCGTAAAGACCGAGCACGTCGCGGAAGGTGTGCTGTTCAACCTGCCCGCGACCGGACTCCGCGAAGAGCGTGAGGAAGCGCGGCGCACCATCGGCGAGCGCTGCGCGGCCGCCGCGGAGCGGCTAACGGACGCCCGACACGGAATCGCCTGGTGCCAGCTCAACCCTGAGGGTGACCTACTGACCCGGGAGATCGATGGCGCCGCACAGGTCAAAGGATCGGACCACGTCGACGCCAAGGAAGAGATCCTCACGGCGTTCAGCCGCGGCGAGATCCGCGTGCTGGTCACCAAGCCGTCCATCGCCGGGTGGGGCCTGAACTGGCAACACTGCAATCGGATGACGTTCTTCCCGTCGCACTCCTACGAGCAGTACTACCAGGCAGTTCGCCGATGCTGGCGGTTCGGTCAGCAGCACCCGGTCACGGTCGACATCGTCACCACCGAGGGCGCCGCCCGCGCGCTGGCCAGCCTCGAACGCAAAGCCAAACAAGCCGACCGGATGTTCGACAGCCTCGTCGCGCACATGCGCGGAGCCGTCTCGATCCGCCGGTCCCTCAGCTACGACACCCCCGTGGAGGTGCCCTCGTGGGCGTCCTAGAGCAAAGGATCACTGACCGGTACGCCGCTTACCTCGGCGACTGCATGGACGTCATGCCGGCCCTCCCGACCGAATCGGTACACCTGTCCATCTACTCGCCGCCGTTCGCCGGCCTCTACACCTACTCGTCGAGCGAGCGAGACCTGTCCAACTGCCGCGACTACGACGAGTTTCTCGAGCACTACGAGTTCGTCGTCCGGGAGATCCACCGGTTGACTATGCCGGGCCGGATGTCCGCGGTGCATTGCATGGACGTACCTCGATCAAACAGTGGCCGCGGCGATGCGCTGATGGACTTTCCTGGCGACATTATCCGGCTGCACGAGCGGGTCGGCTTCCGCTACGCGGCCCGCTATCACGTGTGGAAAGAGCCCCTCACCGTCCGGAACCGGACCATGACTAAGGCGCTCGCGCACAAGACGATCGTCGACGACTCCGCCCGCTGCGGCGTCGCCTCCGCCGACTACCTTCTGCTCTTCCGCCGCGAGGGCGACAACCCGGTCCCGATCGCTCACCCGACCGGCCTGCTCGAGTACGCCGGCGAGCGGCTGCCCCCGGCCGACGTCCTCAAATACCGCGGATGGACCGGCAACCAGATCGAGAACCGTTACTCGCACTGGATCTGGCGGCAGTACGCGTCGTCGTTCTGGGACGACATCCGCCTCGACCGGGTGCTTCCTCACCGCGAAGCCCGCGACGGCAACGACGAGAAGCATGTTCACCCGCTCCAGCTGGACGTCATCGACCGCTGTCTCACTCTTTGGAGCAATCCGGGCGAGCGTGTGCTTACCCCGTTCATGGGCGTCGGCTCTGAGGTCTACAGCGCCGTCCGTGCCGGTCGCATCGGCATTGGCGCTGAGCTGAAGCCCAGCTATTACCGGCAAGCGATCAAAAACCTTGCGGCGGCCGAAACTGAACCAGACGACCAGCCCTCCCTGTTTGACATAACCGGCCAGGTGGCCTGATGACCACCCAGGGCATCTCCGACGCCGAGCTTGCGCTGCTCATCGCCGGCCTGCAGCCCGAACCAGTCGCTGCAACGCCGGCACCGCGGTGCGAGCTCACCGACCTGCTCACGGACCAGTGCGCGCACTGCCAAGGCGTTCCAGACGCCGAGCCGGTCGCCGAGTCGCAGCTCGGCCCGTGGTTCGCCTGCCAGCAACCCGGCCGTTGCTCCGGATGCAGCTCCAGGTTCGCCGAATTCGACTTCATCCGCGCCGACGGCGAAGGCGGCTGGCTCGCCCAATGCTGTAGCGAGATGCGCCAGGATGCCGGCGGGGGCATCGTCGCCGCGCCGAAGCCGGCCGGGCCGCCGCCGTCCACCGTGCGTGAGCTCCGCCAGGTCCTCATTGACTTCGAAGCCAACCGGCCCCGGTCGATGCAGACCGCGCTCGGCCCGTCCGAGCTCGGCACCGCCTGCCAGCAGCAGATCGGCCGGAAACTCGCCGGGGCGCCCCGCCGCCCGATCACCGAGCCGACGTGGGCACCATTCCAGGGGACCGCCGTGCACGCCTCCATGGCCGACGAGGTCGTGCCGTTCTGGAACAAGCAGCTGGGCCGCGAACGCTGGCTCGCCGAGGACCGGCTCGCCGCCATGGAAGCCCTGCCCGGTGTCGACGGCGGCCCGGCCGAATACCCGGCCGTCGAGGGCAACGGCGACGCCTACGACCAAGACCACGACATGGTCGTCGACTGGAAACACGTGGGCACCACCGCCCTCGACAAACTGCGCGCCGGCAAGCGCCGCGGCATGCACCCGGCCGAGCAGGTCAGCCCCGAATACCGGGTCCAGGGCCACATCTACGGCCTCGGCCACGCCGCCAAGGGCCGCAAGGTCCGCTGGGTGCGGCTCGTGCTGCTCGCCCGCTCGTGGAAGTACGACGATTCGGAGGAGTGGACCGAGGAGTACCGCGAGGACATCGCCATGAAAGCGATCACCCGGTACTGGGACATCGTCGACCTCGTCCACGCCCTCGGCGGGGCCGAGGCCGGCGATCTCATCACCACCGTCCCCGCCGCCCCCGGCAAGGACACCTGCAAATGGTGCCCGTTCTACCGCCCCGGCGTGACCTCCGACTGGAACGGCTGCGCCGGCGACCGGCCACCCGCCGCCCACGTCGCTCGGGCCACCGCCGGGCTCATCGAAGACTCCGGCCCGCAGCCCGCGGCGCCGGCCATCGGGGCCTAACCCCTTCACACCCAGCACAAGGAGAACTCCCGTGACCCAGCCCCAGGACGCCAACGACATCTTGATGGGATCCGGCGCGCCCGGCCTCAAATTCGAGACCGTCGGCACCAGCTACACCGGAACCGTCGCCGCCGAGCCCACCGCCAGCCAGCAGACCGACTTCCGCACCAAGGTCCCGGAGACCTGGCCGGACGGCTCCCCGAAGATGCAGGTTCTCGTGCAGGTGTCCACCAGCCTGCGCGACCCGCAAAAGCCCGAGGACGACGGCACCCGCACCCTCTACATCAAAGGCAAGGAGCTGACCAACGCGATCCGGGCCGCCGTGCGCGCCTCCGGAGCGAACGGCATCCACACCGGCGGCATCCTCACCGTCGCTTACGTCGGTGACGGCCAGGCTCAGCCGGGCATGAACGCGCCGAAGCTGTACGCCGCCCAATACCAGGCGCCGGCCGTCTCCTTCGCCGGCGTCACCGCCCCCACAGCGCCCGCGCAGAACGCGCCGATCCAGTCGCAGCAGCCGATCACCGCGGCGACCATCGCCGCGCCTATCGCCGCGCAGCCCTGCCCGCCGGGCGTCGAACCGGCCATGTGGGTGCGACTCACGCCCGCACAGCAGCAGGCCGTTGCGTCCGCCCAGGCCGCGCAAGCCCAGCCACAGCCCGCCTTCTAAGCCTTCCTCCCCGCCCCAGCCGCGGCCCCCGCTCGACCTCGCCCCGGTCAGCGGGGGCCGCGGCCCGCTTCACCCAAGACATCGACATAGATCACGATCTTCGAGGAGTCCGCCTTGACCGGCACCGGGTTCGACGCCACCACCGCCCGCCGGTGGCTCGGCGTCCTGCACGGGGACTCCCCCGGGCACATCCTCATCTGCTCCACCGGCGACTGGGCTGGACGCGCCTTCACCGCCGGCCAGCTCGACCCGGCCGTCGCGTACGCCGCGAGCCTCGACGCGGCCGGACGCGAAGGCATCTACGTACAGGTCACCAGCGCCCGCACCGTCCCCGAACGCGGCAAACGGGGCACAGCTGCCGACGTGGCCGCCCTGCCCGCGCTATGGGCCGACCTCGACCTCGCCGGGCCTGGCCACGCCGAAAAGGACCTACCGCCCGACGAAGCCGCCGGCCGGGCCGTCATCGCCGCCACCGGCCTGCCCGAACCAACCATCTGGGTGCACTCGGGTGGCGGCCTCTACCCGATCTGGCTGCTCACCGAGCCCCACCAGATTACCGCGGAGAACCTCGACGACGCGAAACGGCTCGCGAAGGACTGGCAGCGGGTCATCGAGCACGCGGCCGCGTCGCTCGGCTGGCGCTACGGCCGCGGCGTCGGCGACCTCGCCCGCGTCCTGCGCATCCCCGGCACCATCAACCGCAAGGAAGGCGGCGCCCGCCCATGCCGCTTCCTCAGCGCCTCCGGACACCGCTACACCTACCGTCACCTCGTCGACGCCCTCGACACCGCGATCGGCGGCATCGCACCGCCGCCGAGCACGTCAGCCCCCACGCTGCCCGCCCCGCAACTGCCCGGCGTCGACCGGCCGGTCAACACAATCAGCCCGCTCGACGATTACGCGGCCCGCACCGACTGGGCGGACATCCTTATCCCCGCCGGCTGGCGCGAGCACTACCGGCAGGACGACGTCTCTTACTGGACCCGGCCCGGCAAGCCCACCGGTACCAGCGCCTCCACCAACGCGCTCGGCACCGACCGCCTCCACGTCTTCACCACCGCGGCGCCGCCGCTCGAAGGCGGCGACTCTTACAGCAAGGGCGGCGCATATGCGGCCCTCTACCACGGCGGCGACCACTCGGCGGCCGCCAGAGAGCTCGCAGCAGCCGGATACGGCACACCCCTACCCGAACCCAGCACCGCCCATCGCGAGGCGCTCACCGACATCCTCGGCGCCCCGCCACCCGCCCCGGCCGGGCCGACCCGCGTGTGGCGCGCCGAAATCGACGCGACCAACCCGGCCATCGCCGCCGACTGGCTCCGCGACGAAGCCGGCCGGGGCAAGCTCGCCGGACTGTTCCGGCGCGCCGGCACCGTCGTGCACACGCCCCGCGAAGGCGAAGGCGGCTACCTGGCGCTGACCGACAACGAGGACGACGAGGACGGACCGGCCCAGGTCCACCCCGTCAACGACTCCACCCTCGCCTCCCGCATCACCTACACCTACGGCGTCTACCGCATGGTCAAAAAGGGCGAGGACTACGAGCCGGCCCCAGCCCTGTTCCCCCGGTCGGCAGCCCGGACCGCGCTCGACGTCCCCGACATGCTGCCCAACCTGCGCGTGCTCCGCGGCGTCATCCACTCCCCCGTGCTCCGCCCGGACGGCACGCTCATACGCGACCCCGGCTACGACCCGGCCACCGGGCTGCTCCACCTCCCCGAGCCCGGCCTCGTCGTGCCACGGGTGCCCGACGAGCCCACCGCCAGCGACGTCACCGAGGCGGTCAAGCTGCTCCTCGAGATGGTCGACGGATTCCCGTTCAAGACCGAGCACTACCGCGCCAACTTCCTCGGCATGCTGCTCACCCCGCTGCTGCGCGCCATGACGCCCCCGCCCTACAAGCTGCACGCCATCGAGGCCCACCAGCCCGGCTCCGGGAAAACGCTGCTCGCCAACGTGTCCCGCCACATCCACGGCGGCGTCTTCCGCGCCGAGATGCCCGGCGACGACACTGAACTTCGCAAGCAGGTCACCACGATCCTGTCCGTGACCACTGGGCCCGTGGTCGTCATCGACAACGTCTCCGGCGCCCTCAAATCGCCCGCCCTGGCCGGCCTGCTCACGTCCGACCAATGGGACGACCGGCTCCTCGGCGGCAACGAATGGGTCAACGCCCGCAACGACCGGCTCTGGACCATCACCGGCAACAACCTCAGCATCGGTGGCGACCTGCCACGCCGCACCATCCGCACCGTCATCGACCCCGGCGTCCCCAACCCCGAACTGCGCACCGGCTTCGCCATCACCGACCTCGAGCGCTGGGTCAAAGACCACCGCGGCGAGCTCCTGCACGCACTGCTGGTCATCGTCCGCGCCTGGGTCGCCGCCGGCCGCCCCCTGTCCGCCGAGCGGGCCAGCGACGGCTACGCCCGCTGGGTCCGCACCGTCGACGGCATCCTCACCCACGCAGGCCTCGACGGTCGGTTCGACGACCCCTCCACCCAGATCGAGGTCGGCTCCGACGACGACGAGTGGGCGCACTTCCTCGCCGCCGTCCATAAGGCCTACGGCGACCGCACCTGGACCGCCAAAGAGCTCCTCGCCGACATCGATCAGGGCGGCATCATCTCCACCGGCCCGATCGCAAGCGATGCGCTCCCTGGCGACCTCGCCGAGAAGGCACTGCGGCATCCGCAAGGCCCGACGGGAGTCGCGCGGAGCCTCGGCATGTGGCTGAACAACCGAGACGGCCGATGGGCTGGCGGCTTCGTCGTCCGATGCATCGGCAAAGACCGACATGACATCAAAGAGTGGCGAATCACCGCAATGCCGACTGGCCTCACGCGATGACTGCCGGGACTGCCGGGACTGCCGGGACTTCTCAACCCATCCCGCGCGGGCGCGTGAACGGAGTGATTACGCACCGTGTTCAAGCGGTGGAGAGGCCAAAAACCTCTAAGGACAGAAGTCCCCGCAGTCCCGGCAGTCCCGGCAAGGAGATCAACATGCATGCCAGCGCATGGTCCGGACATCGGGGCCGGCCGTGAGCCGCTACATCCCCACCACGACGAAACACTTCGTCTCCACCGAGGCGAAGTTGGCAATCTGCCCCCGATGCACCCGGCCAGTTCTCCGCGCGCACGACGAGGGCATCCCCGCGTGCGTCGACCTGGTCCCGCTGCCCAACCTCGGCGCCGAGATCGCCGCCATCGCCCGCGGCCTGTGGACGTACACCCGCCTCCGCAACGGCTATCTGGCCTACCGCGACACGACTCGCCTCGCCGACCCCGCCATGGCCGGCCAAGTCCACGCCGAACACGCCTGCAAAGGAGCGTCCGCATGAGCGCCAGCAAGAAGCGCGGAACCGCCTGGGAAACCGCCATCTGTCGCTACCTCGCCGAGGAGGGATTCCCGCACGTCGAGCGCCGCGCCCTCACCGGCAACCGCGACCGCGGTGACATCGCAGGCATCCCCGGCGTCGTCATCGAGGCCAAGAACACCCAGCGCGACCAGCTCGCGGCGTGGGTCGATGAGGCCGCCATCGAGCAGGCCAACGACAACGCGGACTACGCCGCCGTCTGGCATCACCGCCGCGGCAAGGCCTCCGCCGCCGAGGGCTTCGTCACCATGACCGGCGCCGCCTTCGTCCGCCTCCTCCGCGCCGCCGGCTACGGCACCCAACCCACCACACCACTCGACGACGAGTAGCCCCCGTGAGCCGCTCCTGGAAGGGAGGCAGTGACACCCGATGGCGCCGATTCAGGGAGAGCATCCTCAAACGAGACCGCTTCCTCTGCAGGGTGAACCTGCCAGGCTGCACCACAGCCGCGCCCCTGCAGGGAGGCCACGTGGACCACATCATCCCGTTGGCCATGGGCGGCGACAAATACGACCCGAACAACGCGAGAGCGTCCTGCGAGCACTGCAACACCAGCAGAGGCGTGGGCACACCACAGCCCGAGCCCGAGCCTCGGCGTGTCTCGACCTGGTAGCAGCAGCCCTACCCGCCCTGCTTTTCCTCGCAGCCATCGACTACGTGGCCTACCTGTGGTGGTGGATCTGAGACCATGGCCAGCATGAGCGAGCAGTGGCCCACCGCAGATCATTGGGAACGCACAGCTCAGCCAGCTGTCGAGGGAGAGACACACATCGAGGTTGTCGTGCTAGATCCTGAGCTTGGCACGTTGGCCTGCGCACGAAGGGACGGACAGGTGATCGCCGTCGGAGTAGATGCGCCACGCCGTGAGTATTACCTAGCGTAGTCAGCGATCGAAGGGCCCGACCGTCGCTCAGAGTTCTAGTTACAGAGAGTGATGGCAAGTCGATTACTCTGCGTGAAAGTTTGGAGGCCTGGCCGGGCCGGAACAGCGCCGCCCTGTTTTTGTGTGTGGCGCGCCTGAGCGCATCTTGCCAGGTCACGGCTTTCTCGCTCCCCTTGCTCAGGACGCCCTTTGGCAATTCCTACCTGGCTCCGGGAATTGCCAGGCACGATGAGTAATGTACCTACCTTGCAGATCGTGACGCGCCCTCCGCAAGGCGGACGGCATCACTCCGCGTTACGCTACCGTGAGTGGCGGAGGCGCGGGCGGCAAGGTGCGCGCGAGGTGGATGGCGCCGGCCGCGGCGTACGTGCCGTCGATGGGTGCCGACCCGCGCCGAACGAAGATCCACTGGTCGCCGCGGGTGAGCTTCTGGGTCTGCTTGACATGCTGGTTGAGCATCTCGTCGCGGGGGTGCTGAACCTCGCCGGCCATCACGGCGTCGGCCATGCCCATGCAGATCGCGGGCACCTCGGTGCGCAGCTCCTCGACGAGCACCCGCCGCGGTGGCCATTGGCCGCGTTTCTCGGCGAGCGCCGCGGCGACGGCGGCGGCCGGGCCACCCGGGTACCAGCCCAGCGCGCGCGGGCGGAGCTTCGCGACCAGCGCGGGCAGGTCGGCGCGCAGGGCTTTCGTGCAGCCGAATCCCTGCCAGCGCTTCACGACCTCGACGTGCGTCACGCCGTCGACCACGGCGGCCGCGACGAGAGTGGCGTGGCTGCCGTCGAGAGCGACGTCGAAGCACAGCGCTACAGATCGGCGGTGTTCGGCCAGGTCGAGGGGCTCGTCGGTGCCGGCGGTCTGCCAGCTGGCGGGGTCGATCGCGGGATCGAGCTGGTCGATGCGCATGCACATCATCTCGATCTTGAATTCGGCCAGCGTCCGGCCGCCGGCGCGTTTGGCCTTGCGGGCTTCGCCGAGCAGGGCTCGCTCGGTCAGGCCGGTGCCGTTGGGCCGTGGCCGGTTGAGACTGGGGTTGGCGCATGCCAGGGCTTCGAGGTCTTCGGGGTCGGCCCCGGCCGGCGCGGACCACGCGGCGAGGAACGTGTCCGTCTCCGGGTCGCCGGTTTCGGCGGCCTCCAGGGCGGCGTCGTACTCCTCGTGCAGGACGATGCTCGTCTCGTCGCCCTCGTTGGTGATGCAGACGGCCAGGGCCCCGGGGAGGGCATTCATGCCGGGGATGAGCGCGTTCCAGCAGTCGCGATTCTTGTGCTCGAGCAGCTCGTCGATGAGAGCGCGGTGGGTCGTCTTGCCGCGGCCGGCCTTGCGGTTGGGTGCCGAGAACCCGTAGTGCGAGTCGTAGGCGGTCCAGAAGTCCTCCTCGCTGATCTGCAGGCGGACGTGGTCGGCTGGCAGCGCGGCGGCGAGCAGCGGCTGTTTCTCGGCTATTTCGATGGCCTCGCGCCAGCTCTTCTTTGCCTCGCCGCGGTCCTTGTGCGTGCCGTGGATATACGGCACGCGCTCGACGAACAGCCAGTACAGGATCAGCAGCCGGGCGAAGACCGTCTTCCCGTTCTGCCGGGCGACCAGGATGATCGCCTTCCGGTAGCGCGGCGACCCGTCGGGGAACAGCTCGCCGAGGTGGATCGCGAGCCATTGCTGCCACAGGTCGAGCGGCCAGCCGATCAGCGCGCAGAACGCGATGAAGGCGTACCCCCAGGATGACCCGGGGTCGTCGAGGTCACGGAGCGGTGGCGTCCACAGCCTGGGGACGACCGAGCCGAACACGCGCGGCTGCAAGTTCGTCGAGAGGGTTACCGGAAGGCTGACCATTGGCCTTGCCTCCCTTCTCACCGGCGGCCCGCGACCGCGGGGTGAGCAGAAGGGCGTCCAGCGCGGCGAGCAGCTTCGGGCCCAGGTCGGACGCAACGGTGTGCTCGGCGAGGGCGACGGTGATGCGGGTCCAGGCGTCGCGTGCCTTGTCGTTCTCTTCGGGGATGTGGGCTTCCAGCACGTCGATTGCCTTTGCCAGAACGGCGCTGGGCGCTGCCTCGTCGATGAGGCCCGCGTAGCTGAGCGCCAGCTGGGCGGTGGCTTCGTCGCGCGGGGAAGGCGGCGACTCTGCTAGGGACGCCTCTACAGCCGAACGAACAGACATGCCCGCATAGTAGCGTCGTGCTGTAGGAACAATGAGCTATGCTCGCGGCCATGATCTGGCCGTGGTCGCGGAAGCGAGAGCCGAAAGCTCTCGTCTCCATCAGCGACCCGGCCGCCGCCGGCTACTTCATCCCGGGCGGCCTCGTCGACTTCGCCGGCGTCGCCGTCGGCGAGCGATCTGCGCTGGGCCTGTCCGCGTTCTACCGGGCCGGATCGCTGATCTCCGGCACGCTCGCATCGCTGCCGCTGCGTTCGCTGCGTGAGGATGCCGACGGCACTCCGCAGAAGGTGGCGTCGATCTTCGACGACCCGGACGGCCCGGACGGCCAGACCGTTTTCGAGTGGCTCGAAACGCTGTTCCTGCACCTGTTCGTGCACGGCCGCAGCTACGCGATCAAGGTCCGCACCCAGGCCGGCGCGCTCGTCAGGCTCCCGCTGGTGCACCCGCTGTGCGTGGTCCCGGAGGAGCCGACTCTCGACGACTACCGGACCGGGAATCTGCCGCTGGGCGGGAAGTGGTTCAACCTCACTCTCGACAACGGGGACCTGGTCCGCTGGGACGCCAACGACATCTGGGAGATCCCGGGCCAGACCACCGACGGCTTCAGCTGCTTCTCGCTGGTCAACCTGGCCCGCAACTCACTGGGCACCGCGATCGCCGGCGACCGGGCGGCCGCCGTGATGTTCGGACAGGGCGCGCTCATCTCCGGTCTCGTCACGCCGGAAGACGACCTCGAGCCGGACGAGGTCAAGAAGCTCCGCCGGGAACTGGATACGTCGGTGTCCGGCTACGAGAACGCGGGCAAGCTCGCGATCGTCAACCGCCGGCTCAACTTCACCCCCTGGACGATGACGGCGGTCGACGCCCAGTTCCTGCAGAGCCGCCAGTTCCAGATCGAGGAGATCTCCCGCTGGACCGGCGTGCCGCCGCATCTGCTGATGCAGACGGAGAAGCAGACGTCGTGGGGCACCGGCGTGGAGGAGCAGAACCGGGCGCTCGGCCGGACCGTGCTCAACCCGTACGGCACCCGCTTCGAGCAGCGCGCCTCCCGGCTGCTCGCGCGGCCGCGGTGGGTGGAATTCGACTTCGCCGGCCTGGAGCGGCCCTCCCCGGACCGGGAGATCGAGCTGCTCATCGCCCAGGTCGACGCGAAGATCCTCACCGTCAACGAGGCCAGGGCGATCCGGAACCTGCCCCCGCTACCCGAACCTGAGCCAGCGCCTGCGGCGCCGCCAGTTGCTGTACCTGAGCCCGAGCCGGCGCCGGCCGGGGACGACGACCCGGAGGGCGACGATGAGTAACGGGCTGGCGCTGCTGCGCGTCATTAACCTGGACCGGCTGACCAACCGCGCCGCGGCTCTCTACGCGATGGGCTTCGAGCCGCGCAACGAGCCGTGTTTCCGGGTGGAGAACGCGGACGCCGATCGGGCGCGGGTCTACGTGTACGAGGTCATCGGCGGTTGGTACCTGGACACCGCCGAGTTCGTGAAGGCCGTGCACGACATCAAGTCATCGGCGATCGATCTGCACGTCAACTCCCCGGGCGGCCTGGTCTTCGACGCGGTGTCGATGTACGAGGCGCTGCGCTCGCACCCGGCGGAGGTCACCACCCACATCGACGGCCTCGCCGCCAGCGCCGCGTCTTTCATTTCGCTGGCCGGCGACACCGTGGAGATCGCCAAGGCCGGCCGCGTGATGATCCACGACGCCCAGGGCGTCGGCATCGGCAACGCCGAGGACCTGCGCCAGTACGCCGACCTGCTCGACGACATCAGCGTCGACATCTCCGGCTTCTACGCCGACAAGGCCGGAGGTAGCCCGGCCGCCTGGCGCGCCGCGATGCAGGCCAACGCCGGCGACGGCACGTGGTACTCCGCGCAGCAGGCCGTCGACGCGGGCCTGGCCGACCGGATCGCCGGCTCGGACGATGCGGACAACTCCGCTCGGAACACCACCAACGCGGCGGCCGACATGCGGTCGCAGCTCATCCGGGCGCGAGCCCGCGTTGCCCTGGGAGGGGTGAAGTAGTGCGCACCATCGAGGAGATCACCGCCGCGATGACCGCGCTCGTCGACGGGGCCGCGGGTCGCAGCCTCACCGACGAGGAAGTCACGCAGTACGAGGAGTTCGAAAACGAGCTCAAGGCTGTCCAGCGCACCGACCAGATCCGGGCCCGCAACGCCGCCTACAACACGGTGGTGATTCCGGCGGGCGTGCCCCGCCCGCCGTCGGACGGCCGCCCGGAGGACACCTACGCCGCGGCGTTCGACAACTACATGCGGACCGGCAAGGAGAACGCCGACCTAATCCGCGGCCCGGTCAACGTCCAGTCCGAGGGCGTGCCGACCGAGGGCGGCTACCTGGTGCCCGACGAGTTCCGCGTGAAGCTCATCGAGCGACTCAAGGCGTTCGGCGGCATCGCCGCGGTGGCCGAGCGGTACACCACCGGCACCGGGGCCCCGGTCGAGTGGCCGACCCTCGACGACACCGGCAACACCGGTGAGATCGTCCAGGAGGGCAACACGTTCTCGGCGGGCGCCGATCTGGTGTTTGGCACGAACTCGCTCACCTCCTACAGCTACATGTCGGGCGGCGCCAACGGCAACGGCATCAAGCTGTCCCGCGAGCTGGTCCAGGACGCCGCCTTCGACCTGACGGGCAAGCTGACCAACCTGCTCGGCACCCGCATCGGCCGGATCCAGGCCGTGCACTGGGCCACCGGCAGCGGCGTCAGCCAGCCGCTCGGCCTGTTCACCGGCCGGACCCCCGTCCAGAACGCGGCCAACACCGGCATCACCTACGAGGACCTGGTCTCGGCCATCCATTCCGTGGACCCGGCCTACCGCAAGAACGCACGGTGGGTGATGAACGACCTCACCCTGTCGGCCGTCGAGAAGATCAAGGACGGCTCCGGGTCGTACATTTTCCGCGGCCGCGACGCGGCCATGGCCCTCGGCCTCAACGAGGAGACCCTGCTCGGCTACCCGCTGACCATCGACCAGGCCTGCGCCACCGTCGTCAACAACTCGCCCACCGTGCAGTGGGGCGCGTTCGGCGACATCACCCAGGGCTACGTCATTCGCGACATCAAGTCGGTCGAATTGCTGGTCAACCCGTACAGCAACATGAACAAGCGCCAGGTCGAGTACACCGCCTGGGCGCGAGCCGACGCCACCCAGCAGGACACCAACGCCTACGTGACGCTGTCGGGCCACAGCTGATGCCGCCCACTCGCAGAGTCCCCACCGCCGACCCGGCCGACGTCGCCCCGGCGGCACCGGCCGCCCCGGTCGAGCCGGACACCCAGGTCGAGGCCACCGCGGTCGCGGCACAGCTCGAGCAGGCGCAAAAGGGCCTGCTCGACGTCATCATCGACGCCGTCAACCCCGGCACGGCCCACGGCATCGACATCAATCTCGCCCGCCAGGCGGCCGAGGTCCACCAGATCCTGTTCGGAGAGAGCCGATGACCTCCCGGGAACTCGTCGCCCCCCGCGTACTCGCGGTGGGTACCGCGTCCATCGCCACCGCCACCACCGTCAACGTCGACTTTGGCACCCCCGACGACGTCCTGGTCGCGGTCGGCGCCAACTTCAAGCAGGGTGACCGGCTGGTCTGCGTGATCACCGCCAGCACGGCCGGCACCACCGACTCGACGTCCTTCTCGATCCAGGACGCGCCGGACTCGGCCGGCTCGATCGGCACCCCGGCCACCGCGGTCACCACGACGCTCCCGGCGGCCGCGACGGGCAACCAGTATGTGGTCGCGGGCATCCAGCTGCAGCCGGGCCGGCCGTGGATCCGGGTCCGGGCCACCCGGGCGTCGGGCACCACTGACACCCTGGTCGTCCGCGCCGTCCTGCTCGCGATCCCGCACAACCTCTGAGCCGGGGGGCGAAACGGTCGTGACCTGGGCACCGAACTACGCCACCGTGGCGGAGCTCCGCGATTACCTGCGGATCGGCGACAACGCCGACAACGGGTTCCTCGCTGTCTGGGTTGCGACCGTCTCCCGCAACGTCGACGACCACTGCGGCCGCCAGTTCGGCAAGGCCGACACCCCGGTCACCCGCTACTACACGCCGCGGTACGACCGGCACGAGGGCGCCTGGTTCGCCGACATCGACGACCTGCAGGACACCACCGGCCTCGCCTTCACCGCGGAGGACGGCAGCACGGTCACCGGCTACACGCTGTTGCCCCGCAACGCGGCCGCCGACGGCAAGCCGTACGAGCAGGTGAAGCTGACGGCGGCCACCGGTGAGCTGGCCGGGCTCGCACCGTGGGGCTGGAACACGCCGCCGGCCGCGGTCAGGACGGGCCTGTTCCTGCAGGGCGCCCGGCTCGCGGCTCGCCGTGACAGCCCGTTCGGGATCGCCGGGTCGCCGTCGGAGGGCTCGGAGATCCGGCTACTCGCGCAGCTGGACCCGGATTTCAAGACCTCGCTGAAGCCGTACGTCCGGAAGTGGTGGGCGGCATGAACCTGGACCTGGTCATGGACGAGGCGGCTGGTGTCCTGCAGCAGATCACCGGGCTGCGGGTGTTCGCGTATCCGGCGCCCACGCTGGTGCCGCCAGCCGGGTACGTGAGCTACCCGCGATCGATCGACTTCGACGAGGAGTACCAGCGAGGCGGGGACCAGTTCACCGACCTGCCGATGGTGCTGCTGGCCGGCAAGGCCGACGACAAGTCGGCCCGGGACACCGTGGCCGCCTGGGCGGCCGGCTCAGGCCCGAAGTCGGTGAAGGCGCGCATGGAGGCCCACGCCTGGACCACCTGTGACGACCTCACCGTCACCAGCTGCGAGTTCGACATCGAGCGGATCGGTTCCGTGCCGTACCTCGCCGCCATGTTCAAAGCCACCGTCGTCGGCCCCGGAGAGGACTGACCATGACCCTGACCACCGTGATCGACGCCAACGTGGCAGCCAGCTTGGCCAGCGCGCTGGACCTGGTGACCGCCAGCGCGCCGCTCGAGCTCAACACCCGGATCACCATGCCGTCCGGCACGACGTCCGGGAAGGCGGACCTCTGCTGGTCCGACACCCGCACCGTCGCGGCGTCGAGCACCGACGCGCTCGACCTGGCAGGCACGCTCGCCGGCGTCCTCGGCGGCACGCTCACGATCGTGAAGCTCAAGGCGGTACTCGTGCGGGCCGCGGCCGCGAACGTCAACAACGTGCGCGTCAATCGGCCGGCGAGCAACGGCGTGCCGCTGTTCCTGGCCGCCTCCGACGGCATCGACGTCCTCCCCGGCGGCCTGTTCCTGTGGGTCGCGCCCGGCGCCGGCGTGACCGTCACCGCGGCCACCGGCGACCTGCTCAACATCGACAACTCGGGGGCGGGCACGTCGGTCACCTACGACGTCGTCCTCGTCGGCACGAGCGCCTAGGAGAGCGTGAGATGGCCCGCAAGCACAGCAAGTACACCGTGATCATCATCGATAGTCACGACGTCTCGTCGGACTGCACGGACTCGTCGGTCGAGGAGTCCAGCGGCACCGAGGACAACACCACGTACGGCAAGGACAAGATCGTTAAGGACCCCACGCTGGGCACCGGCGCGTTCTCCTGCGGCGGCAAGTACAGCACCTCCGCGACCGGCCCCCGCGCTGTCCTCAAGCCCCTGGTCGGCACGAAGGTCAACGTCAAGTACCGGCCGGAAGGCACCGGATCCGGGCTGCCGCAGGACAGCTTCGACGCCGTCATCACCAAATACACCGAGACCGCCCCGGTCGCCGGCTACCGCCTCTGGACCCTCGAGACCGAGCCGTCCGACGCCTGGGACGACACCCCGCAGCCCTGAGGAACCCGAACATGACCGAGTACGCCAGCGAAGACGACCTGACCGCCGAGACCGCCGAGGACTGCGCCGAGGACTTCACCCTGACCTCCGGCAAGGTCGTGCGCCTGCGCGGCCTCACCCGCGCCGAGCACCTGTGGATCGGCAAGGGCACCGACGACGCCGCCGAGATCGAGGCCCGCATGGTCTCCAAGGCAATGCTCATCCCGGCCATGAGCATCTCCAAGGTCAAGAAGTGGCAGGAAACCGGCCGCAGCTCGGCCGTCTCGGAAATCAGCAACAAGGTCCGCGAGCTGTCCGGGTTCGGCGAGGGGGCCGACAAAAGCAACGTACGAGAGCTTCGAGACGAGTCCTGACCAGGAGTTCGACCACTTCCTGGTGGAGAAGCTCGGCTGGCGCTCGGTGGCCGAGATGCGGCGGGAAATGTCGGCCGCCGAGTGGCAGCGCTGGTCCATCTACTACGCGCGCAAGGCGCAACGACGCGAGCTCGAGCTGGCGAAAGCGAGGGGGTGACATGGTGGACTCGAAGATCCAGATCGAAGACCTCAACAAGATCGGCCGTGCCCTCCGTGCCGTCGACAAGGAGGCCCCGAAGGGCCTGCGGATCGCGCTGAACTCCGGCGCCGATCTGCTCGTCGAGCACACCCGGCCGAAGATCCCGTCCCGCAGCGGCGCCGCCCGGCGTTCCCTGGTCGCCCGGTCCACCCGCACCTCGGCCCGGGTCGCCGTCGGCGGCAAGAAGGCCCCCTGGTTCCCGTGGCTGGACTTCGGCGGTGAGGGCCGGATCAAGGGCCGCCCCGCCGCGCGGGAGTTCATCAAGGAAGGCCGCTACGTCTACCCGACCCTGGCCGAGATCCGCCCGAAGATCGAGACGCAGCTGCAGGGCGCGCTGTCCGCGGTCATCAGCAGCGCCGGCCTGGTGGAGGACTGATGCCCGGAAACACCGTCACCCTCGAATTCGCCGGCGACGCCACCAAGCTGAAGAAGGCTGGCAAGGAATCCTCCGACGTCCTCGACGGCGTCGGCAAGTCGGCCGGCGACGCCGGCGACCAGCTGACCAAGGCCGGGCAGGAATCGGCCAACTTCACGGACAAGATCGGCAAGCTCGGCGCCGGCGTGTCCGGCATGACTGACGCCGTCGACTCCGCCGGCGCCGCCGTGCAAGCTCTGTCCGACCTGCAGCAGGCCGGCCGCGAAAAGGCCATGCGCCTGGCCCGGGCCAACGCCGACGTCGAGCAGGCCATGATCGACGGCAAGCAGGCCGCCGTCGATCTGCGCCAGGCCCAGGAGGACCTGAACCAAAGCCAGCTCGATGGCAAGCAGGCCGCGATCGACCTCGAGCAGGCGGAGATCGACGCCCGGCAGGCCAAGCTCGACGCGACCACCATGCAGAAGGCCTATAACGACGCGATCAAGCAGTACGGGCCGGGCTCGGCCGAAGCCGCCCAGGCTGCGATTGACCTCACCCAGGCCCAGTCCGACCTGAACCAGGCCAACCTCGACGCAGAGCAGGCCGAGGCCGACGCCCGGCAGTCGAAGATCGACGGCACCCAGGCCACCGTGGACGCCACCCAGGCCGTCCGTGACGGCAAGGACGCCCAGCTCGACCTCAACGACGCCATGTCCGAGGCCAACCCCACCGGCCTGCAGCAGTGGGCGTCCAACATCGAGATGGTCACCCCGCTGCTGTCCGGCTTAGTCGGCGTCGTCGGCCTGGTCACCGCCGCGCAGTGGGCCTGGAACGCCGCCCAGTACGCCAACCCGGCCGTGTGGATCATCGCCGCGATCGTGGCGCTGGTCGCCGTCATCGTGCTGATTGCCACGAAAACGACGTGGTTCCAGGACCTGTGGAAGGCTGCCTGGGGATGGATCAAGGAAACGGCGTCCAACGTCGCCCTCTTCTTCAAAGAGATCATCTGGGGCAAATGGATCAAGGGCGCCTGGGAGGCGATCCTCAACAAGGCCGTCTCAGTGGTCACCTGGTTCCGGAAGATCCCCGGCATGCTGAAGGCGGCGTTCTCCGGCCTGGTCGACATCATCACCTGGCCCTACCGGACCGCGTTCAACCTCATCGCCACGGCCTGGAATGCCACGATCGGCAAGCTCCGCTGGACCGTGCCCGGCTGGGTGCCCGGCGTCGGCGGCAACACCATCGCCGCCCCGACCCTGCCGAAATTCCACGCGGGCGGCACCGTCCCCGGCATCCCCGGCCAAGAGGTGCCGATCATGGCCCTCGCCGGCGAGGAGGTCATCGCGCGCGGTGGCAGCGGCAGCGGCGGCGGCACGGTCTACGTGCGCGGCGATGGCCTGGTCGACGCGCTGATCGAGGCCATCGCCGGAGAGGTGCGCAAGCGTGGCGGCGACCCCGGCACGCTCGGCATCGGAGGCGCCGGTGCCTAAGCAGAACCTCGCGCTCGAGCTGTACTACGGCGGGTCGTGGCACGACATCGCCGCCGACGACAAGGTCTTCGCCGACGCCCCGGTCACGATCCGGCGCGGTCTGGGCGACGAGTCCGGCGGCTGGCCACGGCCAGGGACGATCACCGCTCGGCTCGACAACGCCGCCGACGAGTTCCGCACCTCCAACCCGATGTCACCGCTGTACGGACTGGCCGGCCGGAACACGCCGATGCGCGCCAGCGTCGACGGCACGGTTCGCGGCATCGTCGAGGCGTCCAGCTGGGCGACCGACCAGAGCCGTGACTTCCGGCAGACGCCGCGCCGCGGCCGCGCGTGGGCCGACGTCGCCGGTGGCGGACTGCTGCAACGCATCGGCCAGTGGACGCAGCCGCTGAGAAGCCCGTTCTACACCTACAACGCGAACATGAGCGGCCTGGCCGGCTACTTCTCGATGGAGGAGCCCCGGGGCGCAACCCGCGCCAGTTCGGCGGTGCCAGGCGCGACGAACGATTTCTTGTACGGGATTGCCTTCGATTCGCAGCAGCGGCCGCCCGGCTCGGCGCCGCTGGCCGACATCGACGCCGAGACGTCGGCGACAGCGCTGTTCAACTTCACCGGCGGCACCGCCGGCGACAACGTGGGCTGGCAGTTCGTCGTCTGCCAGTACATCAGCGCCCTCGACGCGCTGACGGCTCCGGTGAACGTGAAGCTCCGCAACGGCACGGTTGTCGGCTTCGTGCTGGTCGACTCGACCAACGAGGCCACCCTGATCGTCACCAACGCCAGCGGCGTCGACCTGATCAACACCACGGTCTCCTACGGGTCATATCAGTGGGAGGGCCGCTGGCTGATGATCGGGGTTGACTGCTCAGAATCGGGCGGCACGGTCACCGTGGAGGCGTTCTGGCGCGCCGTCGACGAGAATGTCTGGACCTTCTTCAACGGCACCTATTCGGGTTTCACGTCGTCGCCTGACAACTGCCGTGTCGGCGGCCGTCCCGGATGGACGATCGGGCACATCCTCGCCACCAACGGCCGCGCAGACAGCGTGAAGAGCAACGCCCGCTGGACCGCCTTCCTCGGCCACGCCGGCGAACGCGCCGCGACCCGGTTCGGGCGACTCATCGACCAGGAGCTCGGCGCCGGGCACTACTACGTCAGCGCCGGCTGGGCCAGCTCGATGCCGATGGGCCCGCAGCCGACAGCGAGCCTGCCCGACCTGATCAAGGAGTGCATCACCACCGAGGACGCCCTGGTCTTCGACCACGGCTCAGAGCTGCGGCTGCAGTTCCTCTGCCGGGTCGACCGCTACAACCAGACCCCCGCGCTCGAGCTGACGCCATCCGACCTGACCGTCCTGCCGAAGGAAGTCAACGACGACAAGCTCGCCGGGAACATCGTCACCGCCTCGCAGCGCAACGGCGGCGACTGGACCGTCAGCGACGACGCCGGCCCCCTCGGCACCCAGCCGCCCCCCGACGGCGCCGGCGAGGAAAAGCGCACCGTCGACGTCAACCTCGACGACCCCGACAAGGGCCTCCTGCAGGTTGCGAACTGGTGGCTTCGCCGAGGCACCGTCAACGTGCCGCGCTTTCCGCAGCTCACCGTCGACCTGGGCGCAAACCCCGCCCTGATCGCCGCCGTCGAAGCCATCAATCCCGGCAGCGTGATCACCCTGACCGGGTTCCGGGAGAACGTGATCCGCCTGTACGTGCTCGGCTGGACCGAGACCATCGGCACCCACAGCCGCGTCATCGTCTTCATCTGCGCGCCCGACCAGCAGTTCGTGGTCGGCGAATACGACGACACCAGCAAGCGGTACGACCTGCGCACCTGCACCCTCAACGGCGATCACACCTCGTCGGACCTGACGCTGGACCTGACGCTCACCGCCGACGAGGCCTGGTCAACGACCTCGGAACCGTACGACCTGTTCATCGCCGGTGAGCGCGTCACCGTCACCAGCATGGGCGCCCGCAGCGGCTCCGGCCCGTACGCCCAGACAGCGACCGTGAACCGGTCGATCAACGGCATCGTCAAGGACCTGCCCTCGGGCTCCGAGGTGCACATCGCGACTCCGGGAAGGTGGGCGCTGTGACCGTCAACGGCGGAGACATCATCTTCGCGAGCGACATCAACGACGTCATCGAGCTGCTGCCGCGCAGCGTCGTGAAGGCCGCGGACGAGGCTGCGCCGACCGGCTCGGCCGCCGTGCAGGACGACAACGAGCTATTCATGTCAGTCGCGGCGAGCGGCAACTACCTGGTGGAGGGCTGGTTCCGGTATACGGCCGCCAGCAACACGCCTGATCTGCGGCTCAACTACAGCTATCCGGCCGGCGCGAACTTCGCCCGCTCGGACTGGGGTGCCCCGGACACCTCCACCGCCTCCGCCGACACCATCAACACGGTCGTGCTGACGACGGCCGACAACACCCGCGGCGCCGGCACCGTGGAGCGAACGATCTACATGAAGGGATATCTGGCCGTAGGGGTTACCGCGGGCACGTTTCGGGTGAGGTTCGGCCAGGTCACCAGCAGCGCCGACGCCGTCACGATGAAGGCCGGTTCGCGCCTCACGCTCACCAAGTACTAGGAGCAGGGGGACAACGATGGCATTTCCTGCAGGCCTGACCCTGGTCAGCGTCCACATCAAGGTCGACCTCCCGCCCGACGGTGGCGCGGCCGGCAGCGTTCTGGTCGCCGCCCCATACCCCCTCATCGGCGGCGCCGACAACTCGATCGTGCCTTCCTTCGAGCGCACCGTCGCCCTCGACGACGCGACCGGCGAGGCCACGGTGGCCCTGCCCGCTTGCAACGATCCGCAATGGACACCGGTCGGATGGCCCTACCGGGTCGAGGTCTACGTCGGCGGCCAGGTCGTGCCCGGCACCATGCAACTCGATTACCAGACCACTGAGGTCGAGTTCGCCGACGTGTTTCAGGTCGACGGCGCCGCCACCCCGGGTGTCTCCTACATTCCGCTGTCGCAGCGCGGCGTCGCCGGCGGCGTGGCCGGCCTCGACGTCGACGGCGACGTGATCGACGCGTCCGGCGCGAAGATCACCGGGGGCGAGGGCGGCGGCGCCGCGCCGGGCACCACGGTCGTCTCAGAGACGTCGTACGGGCAGTCGGCCACCGCGGGTACCGGGACCTCTTATTCGCGGTCCACGCACTCGCACGGCACGCCTGCGCTGCCGTCGGCCGCCGACGTCGGCGCTGACGCAGCCGGTACCGCGGTCGCGGCGGTCGCGGCGCATGCGGCGGATACCACGGCGGTGCACGGCATCGCCGACACGTCCGCTCTGGTACTTACCGACGACGACCGCCTCACTGACGCCCGTACCCCGACCGCGCACGCTAGCTCGCACGCCGACGGCGGCTCCGACGAGCTCGCCCTGGACGGCTCGCAGATCACCACCGGTACGGTCGCGGTCGGCCGGATCCCGACGGGCACGTCGGGCACGACTGTCGCGGCCGGCAACGACAGCCGCATCACGGGCGCGGCGCAGAAGGCCTCGAATCTGTCGGACCTGGCCAACGCGGGCACGGCTCGGACGAATCTGGGTCTGGGTGGTGCGGCGACGTTGAGCGTGGGGACGTCGGCGGGCACCGTGGCGGCGGGCGACGACTCGCGGATCACCGGCGCGCAGCAGCGGAGCACGCTCACTACCAAGGGCGACTTGTACGTGGCGACCGCGTCGGCGACGATCGCCCGTCTTGGGGTCGGCAGTGACGACCAGGTTCTCACCGCCGACTCGTCCGCGCCCGGCGGCGTCGCGTGGGCCGACCCGCCTGGCGGCGGAGGCGGCTCGACGATCGTCACGAAACGCGGCTACGTCACCTCGGGCGACATCACCGTCCAGAACACCAGCAACGCCTGGCAGCTACTCACCGGCGGCCCGACGTTCTCGATAGCCGCGGCCGTCGGCGATGAGATCATCTTCAACTGGGCCGGGCTGCGTCAGCACGCCTCGAACCTCTTCTGGGATACCTGCGTCATCGTGTCGGGCGCCGCGGTCCGCTACTCCGCCACCGGCACGTCGACGCCGGCCATCGAGGGCGACCCGAGCATGTACCCGCCCACCGACACCAGCTTTCCCGGGCACTCGTCCGGCATGGGGTTCTCGTTCATCGCCGAGTCGGGTGACATCGCCGGCGGCAACGTCACGTTCGGGTTCGCCCTGCGCTCCGACGCGACCACGGGGAAGTTGTTTGCGGGCACGAACTACCCGCTGCGCTGGCACATCACGAACAACGGCCCGCAGAGCTAGGAGATCACATGGCTGACTGGGTGCTCATCCCCTGCCTGAAGGTGTTGTTCGCCGAGTTCGATCGGATCGCCCCGTCCCGCGATCGTGCGTCGGATGGCTCGATCGGCAACCGCGCGCACGAGCAAGAGGTCTCCGACCACAACCCGGACGAGACCGGCTCGGTGCCGATCCGCGACGCGGACCACATCAACGAGGTCCACGCGATCGACGTCGACAATAACCTGCGCGAGTCCGACCTGACCATGGAGAAGGTCGTGCAGTTCCTGCTCGGCCGCTGCCGGTCGGGCGCCGAGAAGCGGCTGCGCTACATCATCTACAACCGCCGGATCTGGTCGGCCAGCTCGGGCTGGGTCCAGAAGACGTACACCGGCGCGAGCCCGCACACCGAGCACGCGCACTTCAGCGCGTCGTACACCGCATCCCTCGAGGCGAGCACCGCCTCATGGCATCTGGAGGACATCCCCGTGGCGCTCACCGCCGCCGACCTGGCGAAGATCCAGGCCATGATCAAGGCCAACAACGACGAGGCAGCCAAGGCCGTCTGGGCGCAGCCGCTCGGCTCCCCTCCCGGCTCGGACTCGCCTACCTGGCCCGCCGAGAACATGGCCCGCAACACCTACAACGAGGCCAAGCGTGGCCGCATCGCAGCCGAGAACGCTGCCGCGCCCGCGCCGGCCAAGGCGTAATCGGCGGATCATGGGTGAGCAGGCGAACGGTACCCCCGCTGCAACGGGACGCGCTGTTCCTGGTGTTCGGCGGCGTGTGGGGGACGTGGACCGTCCTGACGGCGGGCCCGTGGCCACTCATGCTGATCAGCGCCGCGACCATGCTGGGACCTGGCTTTCTACGGCTCTGGCTCTCCGGGCCCGGTACCGCGCCCAGACCGGGCTCGCCGCCGCCGGAGCCGCCGGAGCCGCAGCCCTCGTTGCCGCCTACCTCATCCAGCGCGGTTTCGGAGGCTGAGGCGCTATGACAACCGTCGAGGAGAGCAGGCCGCGCGTACCGCTCGACCCGCGGGTGTGGGCGATCCTGGTCAGCATCTGGCTGGGCACCATCGCTTGCTTCGGGCTGTTCTCGTTCTGGATCCAGCACAACCAGCACGTGCAGGCCCGCAAAGCCGCGGCCGCGGAGGCGCGCTCGGCGGAGCAGGCCAGGGCGATCGTCTGCCGGCTGTTCACCACGATCCTGGACACGTACCAGGAATCCCCGCCGGCCACGGCGGCCGGGCGCGCGCAGGTCGGCGCGTGGATTCAGGTCTACGAGCTGAGCAGATGTCAGCCCCCACGGTGAGCCTGGGCCTCGACCCACGTGCCGCCGACGGTGCGCATCCAGCGCTGGGCCGTTGCGAGGGCGTAGTGCTCAGCGTGCTGTCCGGCGTACGCCAGGACACCGGGCGCCGGCCATCGCACGTGCTGCGCCGCGTAGCGCTGCACGTACCAACGCCCGTCGGCCAGCCTTCCGACCGCGATCTTCGCGGCAGCCTCGTCCCATTCGTCGCCGTTGCGCCACCGCTGCCGCTGGCCGTGCCGTAGGGACTTCAGCTCGATCCGCTCCACCCGACCACGATAGAACACCTGTTCGAAAGGAACCTCATGCAGCCAACCATCGGCCGGATCGTGCACTACACGCTCAACGACACGGACGCCAACCTGATCCAGCAGCGGCGCACCACCGACGGCACCATCGCGAACACCACCAGCGAGGGGCAGACGTACCCCGCAACGGTCGTGCGCACCTTCGGCGGCGAGGCTGCCAACCTTCAGGTCCACCTCGACGGCCCGGACACCTACTGGGCGACGTCGCGCACTCCGGGCGAGGGCCCGGGTCACTGGGCCTGGCCGGCCCGCGTCTAACCCAAGGAGGAACCATGAAGATCTTCGGCCGCGAGCCCGCGCTCGTCATCTCGGCGGTCGGCGCCGTCGTCACCCTGCTCGTCTCGCTCAACCTGGACTGGCTGTCCGCCGGCGCCGGCGCAGCTGTTATCGCCTTCCTCACTGCGGTGGTCATCGCCGCCACCACCCGGCCGATCGCGCCTGCCCTCTTCACCGCCGTCGTCTCGGCGGGCGCCGCGCTCTTCGCCCAGTACGGTCTGCACGTGTCCGACGCCGTGGTCGCCGCGATCTCCGGGGTGGTCCTCGTCGGCTTCGCGCTGTTCGGCATCCGCCCCCAGGTGACCCCGAACGCGGATCCGCGGGTCATCGACGGCCGCGTGGCCTAGCCCGTCACCCTCAGGACGAGATCAACAGCCGTCAGGAACGACTACAGCGGGATACCGCAGGTCACAGGCGGCAAGAAGCCCCGCACTACCTTCCGGCGGTGCGGGGCTTCCGCGTTGCGGGCCCTACCTCAGCCCTTGGCCTGCGCGCGCAGCTGCCGCTCGGTTTCCTTCCGGTCGGCCTTGTGCGCCGCGATCTGCCGGGCGGTCGGCCCCCGCTCGGCGCGCACCCGGGACAGGAACTCGCCGTGTTTGATCATCGACTCGACCTGCTGCTGGTACTCCGTCTTCGCCATCGTCATTTCCTTCCCGGCAGGCGGCTGTCGCTTGCCGGCCGGAAGTCCACCGAGCTGCCGAGCGCCCGGCGCCCGCGGAACTCGGCGGCCTTGTCGATCGCCTGATCCCCGGTCATGCCCCGGTCGGTGACTCGCGCCTGCCGCCCGTCTTCGATCTTCACCACGTGATACGTCTTCTTGGCCACCGTCAGCCTCCTCAGCCGATCGCCGATTTCTTGACCTTGTTCAACTTCGTCCACACCCGGCGGCCCAGCCGGATCCGCTCACCGCTGCCCTTGCACCGACGGCACCGCCGAAACGTCCGGCCCGACTTCGACCGGAATTTGCCCCGGCCCTCGCACTTGCTGCAGTCCGCGAACGGGAACCATGCGCACGCGCCCAGGTACCAGCCGATGCCGGCGAGCCCCGCGACGATTGCCCAGAAGATCAGCCAGCCTCGATCCACGACGCCCCTCCGAATCCGGTCGCGGAGGTGGTCGCGGCACTGCGGTTGGTCGCGGATCCGCGACCAGGCCGCGACCAGGGATGACCTGCGGAAACGATGGGTGGTCGCGGGTCGCGGCAGGTCACTCGAACCCCTCCGATTCCTCGATTTCGCGGGGATGGAGGGCGGCGTCGAGAGCCGTCCGGCGGGCGCCCTTGATGTTGCGGCGACCGACTTTCACGTCTTGCGTCGGCACGTCGTAACGGGCGAGGGTCTCGCGCACCATGTCCGCGGTGATGCCCTCGTAGAACTCCGGCCAGGTCTCGGCCAGGCGTTGCGCGAGCACGTCCCACGGCATGCCGGACTCGCCCGGCCGCAGCATGGCCCAGGCGTCCTCGAGCATGTTGCGGGCGTGCACCTTCGTCTCGTCGGCGCCGGCCACCACGGTCGTACCGCGCAGCTCGGCGGCCCGCTCCATGATGGCCTTGGTCTGCTCGACGCTCGGGAACATCGACCGGTAGCTGCCCGGCTTCTCGAGGCCCTTGATGATGCCCCACCCGGCGTCGATCTCCGGGCGGTAGACGGTCGCCGACAGACCCGACTTGTAGGCGCCGGTGCCGAGCACCATGTCGTTCTCCATCTGCCCGCCCAGCGACATCGCCCAGCGGATCGTCACGCACCGCACGATGTTCGGCGGCAGCGACGACTTGTCCGGGATCTGGGTGGCCAGCACGAAGAAGATGTTCAGGGCACGCAGCCGCTTGATCGCCCGCTCGGCGTCGTCGGCCGCGTCAGGAAAGACCGCGAACAGCTCGTGCACCTCGTCGAGCACGATCATGACGGGGTGCAGGCCGGACCCCTTGCGCGCCGACAGCTCGGGCGTCACCTTCCCGCGCGGGGCCTCGCCGCTCTTCTTGGCGGCGAAGATCCGCTTGCCGCGGCGGCCGGCTTCGGCCAGGGCCCAGGCGATGATGTCCCGCCCGGCCTCGAATGCCTCGTCGTCCACGCCGACCACATAGGTCGAGCAGAACGGCGCGAAGTCGAGGAAGTCGCCGACGCCCTTGAACTCGGCGATCTTCAGTTCGCAGGTCGGGTCGAGCAGGGCGATCGTGGCCAGGGTGCGAGCGCCGTACGTCTTGCCGGAACCGGGCTGGCCGGCCACCAGGAAGTTACGCGCGAACAGCACAGTCTTGACCTTGCGCTGGCGCGCGTCCGTGCAGAACGTGGTCGGCGTGAACACGCTGGTCCGTGCGTCGGGCTTGGTCAGCTCCCAGGTTGGCTGACCCATCTTCGACGACGGCAGGTAGCCCACCCACAGATCGAGCTGGCCGTCGTGGTCGGGCCCCTTCTCCGGCCAGATCTGATCCACCGGCAGTCGCAGCGCCGACGACAGCGCGGTCCGCTTCTCCATTACCGCAGTCGCCAGCACCCCGGACGGCAGATCTACCCTGGCCAGCCAGCCGGGCCCGTCCCGATGGATGCCCGGCGCCGGGAACTTGAGCTGCTTCGGGTCCTTGACGACGCCGATGTCGGTCAGCGCCTGCCGGACCATCTCCGCGGTAAGCCGCGTGAACTTTGGCCCGTCCAGGGTGCGCTCGATGATCGGCCTGTCCGCAGGCCGGCCGACCCAGGCCAGCACGGGCGCGCCCACCAGCAGCGCCGGCCACGGCCACCACGACGGCCCGAACACCTGCAGCGCCACCACACCCACAACCACCGCAACCAGCCCTGCGAGCAGCATCAGAAAGCGGGCCCGGCGAGCCTCCGCCGCCTGCCGGGCCAGGTGACCACCGTGGTCCAGGTCGCCGCGGTTCGCCGCCGCCTGTTCCATCGCTGTCAGCTCCGGGTGCCACGCCCACCGCAACAGCCGGCCGATCACCAGCAGCGCACCCCATGGCGCGTACACCGCCAGCTTGACCAGGTACTTCGGCGACTTCCACGCGTGCTTGCCGAACTCGTACAGCACCACACCGCGGATCTGCCGCAGGGTGTCGGCGCGCTGGTCGGCGTTGCGCATCCAGGCGGGCACGATCGGCGGCCGGCGCGCCTGCTTCTGTCGCAGCACCGTGCCGTACAGCGTGGCCGGCTCTTCCGGCGGGTCCACCGGGCCGCCCAGCACGCCAGGCTCCTGCACGTACGACTCGGCGTCGTCCGGCCGGGGGTCCAGATCATCCTCGTCGCCGGCGTTGTCGGGGTCGTAGGCCTTCACGTCGGTCATGCCCGCCTCCTCTCCTGGGTGGACGTGCGCCGTGACCGAGCCTCAGGCGGAAGACTCGGCCACGGCTGATCAGGGGTTATTTGCAGCTAGCTCTGGTCGGCCTTGTCGCGCTGCTTACCGAAGTGCAGCCGACGCTGGATGGCTTCCTGGCTGAACATCGGCGGCGCCACCTTCTCGGCCCGGCGCTGCAGGTCAGCCATCTGCTGGTCGCTGATCGTGTTGATGCGCTTGGCCATCAGCCGACCGCAGCCCGCTTGATCCGCTCCCACCGCGACATCGCGCCGGGCCCCCGTGTCCACGGGATCTCGCTGGTGCGGACCCGCTTCACCTTGCGGACCTCGACGGGCCCGGTCGGCTCGCCCCACTCGTTGGACGGCACCTGGCCGACTCTCTTGGCCATCACCGCCGCCTTCCGCGCGTTTCGGCGTCGGCCTCGGCCCGCAGCTTCCTGACGTCCTTGCGAGCCCTGGCCAGTTCAGCCTCGGCCCCCTTCTTGGCCTTAGCCCACGGCATGCCCGAGTGGTGGAGGGCAACCGCACGACCCTGCGCACCCTCGAGTCGTGCGACGACGGCGTCGTAATCGCCGAGCATCTCTTCTCGTGTCCGTCCCACCTGTTCGCTCCTCTCAGATCCCACGCCGGCCACGCGCCACCGAGCGCACCATCGCGCTGCGGTCCTCGCGCCGGGCAGCCCCCTGACGCGCCGCTCGCTGCTCCCGGGCGGTCATGTTCGCCAACGTGGCGTTCAGCGCCCACCTGTCCTGCGCCATACTCGATGCACCTCTTCCTGCTCACGGCCGCCTGCTACGGCCTGGGTTGTTGGGGACCCGCCGGGACGGTTGCCTCCGCCCCGGCGGGGGTCTATTCGGCGTGCACCAGGTGCCGCAGCGCAGCGCCCAGCCCGAGCACCGCCACCGGCAGGCACGCCACCAGCGCGGTGATCTGCCACGGCGCCTGTGTCATTCCCGCCGCCACCATCAGGTGATACGCCACCTGACCAGCGGCGCCGAGAGCCAGCGAACCGATCGCCGACCAGCGGGCGAACCTCCGCGCTCGGAACGGCACCACGCCCGACATCCACACACTCAGCGCGTACGCCGCGTACGTCTCCAGGCCGATGGGGAGCGTGATCGCCAAGTTCACCGCGACCCCGTCCAGGCCCGGAATCCCGGGAAACGGATGCACCACCCCGAACCCGGTCAGCCGGCCGAGATCCACCCAGCCGCCCCAGATCGCCACGAACGCCGGCGCGGTCAGCAGCACCACCGGCCACGACCGCGGCCGCCGCCTGACACGCACCGCCTCGTTGACGGTCACCGGCGCGACCTCCGGGCGCTTCTGGACCGCTTCTGGGATCCTCGCCGGCACCGGCTTGGCGGCCGGTGCCGGCGGCGGCTGGGCGAGCGCCCCGTTAACAGTTCGTTGACGCTCGGCCCGAACCGGCCAGCCGCTTCCAGGGCGCTTCCGGCCGGCCAGCCGGCGCATCGCCTTGCGGGCCTCCCGGCGCCGCTGCTCCGCCGCCTGCCGCGCCTCATCACCCAACCGCGTTAGCACCTCGTTGACGACCGGCCAGCCTTTCGCCAGGTGCTTCTGAAGCTCCCGCTTCGACGGCAACCGGCCGCCCGTGGTCAGCTCTCGAGCCCGGGTGAGGGTCTCCTCGTCAACCTCGGCCCGGCCGTTGTCGGTGATCGTCATCGCGGCACCGCCGGACGGATCTCGACCTCACTGACATTTCCGTCAGCCTGTGGCGGTATCGCCAGAGCCAAGGTCGCGTGCACCTGGGCCAGCGCGATCTCATAATCGGTCGGATACGAGACACGGCTCTCCACCAGCAGTTCTTCAGCCCGGCGGATGTGCTCCTCGCGCGTCATCGGAGCACCTCGCCCTCGATGACTTCGCCCGGGCACACCGGCCGGACCTCGATGACCTCTACCGTCTCGGCCTGCTCGGCGAGGTGGCGCCGTTCGGCCGGCTTCAGGTCACGCTTGATCCGGCGCTCCATCGCCAGCAGCGTCACCCAGCCGATGCCCCACGGGATCGCGACGCCAGCGGCCACAGTCTCGAAGGACAGGTCCGCGAACGGCAACGTCCCTGCGCCCACCCACAGCGCGCTCGCACTCGTGCACAGCGAAGTGGTCGCGATCAGCCGCCGGCGACCGACGTCAGGCAGTACCAGGGACACCCGGAACCGGCGGCCCACCGCAATCGACACGGACGCCATCACGCCACCGCCCAACGGGCCGGGCGGGGACGCGCCACCGGGCGCGGGCGAGGCCGCGGCGCCGGGAACAGCACCTCGATCAGGCCCGGCCACATCGCCGACGCGATCGCCACGACCAGGCCGACCACCAGGAACGGGCCGAGCAGGATCAGCAGGAAGTTCTCGGGGGTCATCGCGCACCGCCCCGCGGGTTGTGAACGAAGTCGCTGTGCTTCGTCGCCTTCCGCAGCCAGCGCGCGGCCGCGGCGTAGTCACCGGAATCGGCCAGCCGGTCAGCGCCTGCAGCGATGCCACCGGCCTCGACGTGCGTCTCGCGCAGCTCGTAGTAGCGCGCGATCAGCTTCTGAGTCATCGCAAGGCCTCCACGTTGGCGAGCAGCTGCGCGACGACGAATCGCTCGTGGCGCTCCTGCGGCGTGACGGCCGGCGAGAGGACGAACGCGCGCGCCCAGTCCTCGAGCTCGCGATCCAGCGGCGGCTCAGCGTCGGGGCGCGCCGGGGGTGACAGAATGCTTCTCACGGTCTCAAGCCCTTCTGGAGAGGGTGAGGGGTCGGTTCCAGGCCTCGGCGGAGTTGGCGCTCCGTCGGGGCTGGCTTGTTTTTGATCCACCGCGCTCCTAGCGCAGTGTCATGACACACGCTAGCATGCGTGTCATGACACATACAAGGGATGCCCCGGGCGACCGTCATGACACCCTCAGTCGCGTGACGGGTAGGAGCGGCCGGGGCACCGCACGGCAGACAATCCGCATCGATGAGGACCTGTGGGACGACTTCGACGAGGCCGCCCGGAAGCTGGGAACCGACCGCTCGACGTGGATTAGGGACGCCGTGCGCTGGTGCGTCGGCAGGCCGAATGCGCCAACACCGGCCCGCCCCGAGCCCGATTCGGACGATGCGGCCTGAATCGATGGTCATGAACACACGATGACGTCGTTCTGTCACCCTCCGCGATGACGTCCGGGGCGTCTGTTGGGCGTCATCGCGGCGACAATAGAGATGACATTTCGGTGACGTCGGCAGTACCGTCGTCCCCATGACGATGACGCCGAAGCCCAACGTTGCCCTTCGCAACGCGCGCGAAGGCATGCACCTCAGCCTGGACGAATTCGCCGAGCGCATCCGCCTCGCCGGTGAGCGCGCCGGCGTCCCCAACACCGCGAGCAAGCGGCACGTACAGCGCTGGGAAGCCGGGGCCGTGACCATGCCGCAGCCGCACTACATCCGAGCGCTCGAAGCCGTCACCGGCCTGCCGATCACCTCGCTCGGCTTCCCCGCCGGCGCCGACGCCATGGTCGTCGAGGACGGCCGGGGTGGTCACGACCTCGAGGTCCGGGCGTCCAGGCTGCCGGCCGCCAGCGGCCCCGGCCGGGCTCACGGAGACCACACAGGCGTCTGGCTCAGCACCTACGAGTATTTCTCCTCCGGCCGCGACGGCAGCTTCAAGAACGCGCACTATGTGGTGCTCCTGCAGCACGACGATCGCGCCACCGTGCGCAGCCTCAACGGCCCCGAGAAGTCACTGCTCACTATGGAACTCCAGGTGGAGGGCAGCGTCGTCACAGGCACCTGGGCGGAGGAGACCGAGCGCGGCGGCTACTACCGGGGCGCCCGCTACTTCGGCGCCATCCAGATGCTCGCCGAACCGACCGGGCGCCGACTGACCGGCAAGTGGGTCGGCTTCGGCAAGGAGATGGACCTCAACACGGGCCCGTGGACGCTCACCTTCGTCGACTCGTCGACCAGCAAGGATGCGCTCGACAAGTACCGCGAGGCTCCAGAGGTCTAGTCACATCGACTGGGAAGCGGCCATCCGACGTTCGGGTGGCCGCTTCTCCTTTTCCCAGCCCCGATGGGCGGTTAGGGTCTTGATTACTGCCCTTGGTTGGGGCGGTAATCGAGGCATCAACTCTGCCCGTTTCGTTCTGCCTCACAGGGAGGCAGTGGGTGAGGCAGAGTACGGGGCAGTGAGGTGATAGCGTGCGAAGCGTGGCGCGACCGCCAGTGAAGATCACCGACGAGCAGGAACGCCTGCTCAAGAAGGTGAACAGGACCATCGACAACGCCCAGAAAATCATCGAGCGCGAAGAGGACAGGATCTGGGCCGCGGTCAAGGAGTTGCGCGACACCGGCATGCCAGACGTCCAGATATGCCGGCGCACCGGGCTCAACCGGTCCACCCTGCAGCGCAAACTCGGCCCCCGCGTAACCGACGAATAGCCCTCCTTAGTGGAGTGTCCGGTAAGGGTCTGGCCAGGGTCGTTGACCGAAAGTGCGTGTTGCATTCGCTTAACGTCGTAGTCACGAATCAGTTACATGTGCAATGTTTTTCTACAGGCCGTGATCAACAGGTCACGATCTAGCCACAGGCAGGTCATGCGAGCACAATCGGGGCTTCGACGCAGGCTCTCTCCCGGAGGCGTGGACGGAACAGGGGGCCGGGTCCGCCCACGGGAGGGAAACGCAGACATGACGGCTTCGACCGACAACGATCGTCGGCAGGCATCTGACACGGTCACGCCCAGCATCGAGCAACCCTGCGGCCACCACCCGGTCATGCCAGCCGTCAAGTTATTCGCCGGGGTGACCGCAGTCGCCGGGGCCGGCTGCCTCGCAGCAGCGTTCAGCGTGGCGGAATGGCGTATCGCGCTGGCCGGCTCGACGCTGGTCGTCCTTTCCGCTGTGGCGTCCGCCCTATGGATCGCCGACGGGCTGCTCGCCGACCGGCACGCTTTCTATCGCCGGGGCAAGGTGGACGGCTGGTACGAGGGCTGGCGCGGCCAGCCACCGGCCACGGACGATCCCCTCCTGCGCCGTTCCTGAGATCGGGTAGAACTCGCCGGACAACCTAGTGGCCTTGGCTCTGCGAAGATGCAGGACCAAGGCCATTTTGCACAGAGGTCAGACGAGGGCAACCCGAAGATGCCGGGCGAGCCGCCGCGCGTGCAGCCGAGCAAGATGAACAAGGCGAACTGGAGCTAAAGGACCTTCTTCATGCCCTCGTGGCTGGCGGTGAAGCCGAGCGACTCGTAGAAGCGATGCGCCTCGGTGCGGCGCTTGTCGGTGGTGAGCTGCACGATCCGGCAGTTCCGCTCGCGGGCGCGGTCCATCGCGTACGCCATGAGCTTGCGCCCGATGCCGCCACCCCTTCTCTCCGCGCTGACCCGGACCGCCTCGACGGTCATCCGCCAGGAGCCGCCGCGGCTCAGGCCGGGGGTGAAGGTGAGCTGGCAGGTCGCGACGATCTCGCCGTCCTGCTCGGCCACGATCAGCTCGTTGTGGGGATCGGCGTCGATCGCCTCGAACGCCGCCCAGGTTGCGGCGTCGACCTCCTCGGGCACGACGCCGAAGCCCCGGGCCCGGCTGATGTCGTCGTCGGCGAGCAGCGCCAGGATGGCGGGCACGTCCGACCGCGTGGCCGAGCGGAACATCAACTCTTCCGATCTCCCCTCGACGTGCGTCGTTCGGGCACGATGTTGGCCATGCACGTCCTGCTCACACCCTTCCGAAGGATCTATCGCGGTGTCGTCTGGCTGGCGAACTCACCGCGCACCCTGATCCTCGCCTACGCCCTGCTGATCATCATCTGCGGCTCGGCTTACCACCACTTCGAGAAGAGCGCCTCGTACGGCGACTCCCTGTGGTGGGCGATCGTGACCGCCTCCACCGTCGGTTACGGCGACATCTCGCCCTCGACCTGGGAGGGCCGGGTGCTCGCCGGGATCCTCATCTCGGTCATGGTGCTCCTCGTCATCCCGCTGATCACCGCTCACTTCGCGAGCAAGCTGATCGTGGACACCGACGCCTTCCGCCACGAGGAGCAGGAGGAGCTCAAGCAGAACCTGCGCCGCGTGCGGGTGCTGCTCGAGGCGCTGGCCGAGCGGGAGGGCGTCACTTTGCCGGACAGCGCAGGCCCTCCTGCGGCACCTTCAGATCGATGAGGTAGGTGTCGACCGCGTTCACGATGCAGGGCGTGCTCGGGTACGCCGTGTGTCCCTCGCCCTCCCAGGTGAGCACATGGCCGACGCCCAGCATGCTCGCCAGGTCGGCGGTGTTCTCGTACGGCGTGGCGGGGTCGCCGGTCGTGCCGACCACGACGATCGGCGGGGCGCCGGTGGCCGGGCCGGCCGGGTACGGGTCGCGCTCGCCCGGCCAGAGGCTGCACGAGAGCATGCCGACCGCCAGCGACGCGCCGAACAGCGGGTACTTCGCGCGCCACTCGCCCTGCAGCTTGCGAACCTCCGCGACGCTCGGCACGTCCTTGGTGTCGGCGCAGTTGACCGCGAGGTTGGCGTCGAAGAGGTTGCTGTAGGTGCCGTCGGGTTTGCGCTCGGCGTACTGGTCGGCGAGGTTGAAGATCCCCTTGGGGTTGCCCTCCTTGAGCGCGGACACGGCGCCGGCCAGCGCCGTCCAGCCCGACTCGGTGTAGAGCGAGGAGATCACGGCCAGGAAGATCCAGCCGGACGTCGCCTTGCGGCCGTCGGTGTAGGGCACCGGGTTCTTGTCGGCGGCGGCCATCGCGTCGGTGACGGCCTTGCGGGCGTCGGGCGCGATCGGGCACTTGGCCGGCGTCTGCTTGCACCAGGTGGAGAAGTTGGTGAAGGCGCGCTCGAAGCCCTTGGCCTGCGACTCGGAACCCTGCACGTACGTCTGCTTGGGGTCGATCGCGCCGTCGAGCACCATCGCCCGGATGTTGGTGGGCGACTGCTGGGCGTAGGTGGCGCCGAGCAGCGTGCCGTAGGAGAAGCCCAGGTAGGTCAGCTTCTCGTCGCCGACGGCGGTGCGGATCGCATCCATGTCCTGGGCGGCCTGGTTGGTGGAGAAATTGACCAGCTGACCGCCGTATTTCTGGCCGCAGCCGTCCACGATCTTCTTGGTCAGCGCGACGTAGCTGTCGAACTGGGCCTGGCCGGCCGGGTCGGGCGGCGCACCGAAATTCGCGTCCTGGTCGGCGTCGCTGATGCACTTGACCGGGTCGGAGCGGCCGACGCCGCGCGGGTCGAAGCCGAGGATGTCGAACCGGTCGGTGATCGCGGTGGGCAGGCCGCCGAGCGCCTCGCCGTAGGACAGGTAGACCGCGGTGTCGACGCCGGAGCCGCCCGGGCCGCCCGGGTTGATCAGCAGCGAGCCGATCCGGTCTTTCTGCGTCTTGGAGCGGATGCGGATCACGGAGATCCCGTACGTCTGGCCGCTGTTGGCGTCCTTCCAGTCGCGGGGGACGTCGACGGTGGCGCAGTCGTAGGCCATGCCGGTGGCGCCCCGCCCGACCAACTTCTCGGGGACATCGGAGCAGTCGCTCCAATCGGCGGTGCCGGTGTTGAGCGGGGCGCTCGAGCCGTTGGTTTCCGGTGTGGGCTCGCTCGACCCGTCCGGGGCGAACGTGGGCACGGTGCAGCCCGAGACGGCAAGAACCGTCGCGAACAGGAGTCCGGCGACCAGACGGAGGCGACGCGGCACGATCACGGCCTTTCCACGGCTTTGGCTTGCTGGACCGAGGCTAGCCGGTCTGTCTGACAAGAACCTTCAGCGGCTGGCCCTCGGCGGCGCTCGGCGGCTGGCCCTCGGCCGCGCTCGGCGGCTTGCCCTCGGCCGGGCTCAGCGGCTGGCCCTCGGCCGGGCTCAGCGGCTGGTCAGCACCTCGGCCAGGTTGAACTGGACCGGGCGCTCGAGCTGCTCGTAGGTGCAGGTGTGCGGGTCGCGGTCGGGCCGCCACCGCTCGAACTGGGCGGTGTGCCGGAACCGGATGCCCTCCATGTAGTCGTAGCGCACCTCGACGACACGCTCCGGGCGCAGCGGGATGAAGGACAGATCCTTGCCGTTGTTCCAGCGGCTGTACTCGTTCTTGCGCGGGGTGCGCTCGCCCTGCTCGTGGGCCGCCCAGTTCCACGGGTGCCCCTCGAACTCGGTGACCAGGGGCTGCATCTCGCGGAAGAGCTCCTCGCGGACGGCCATCGGGAAGCTGCCGATCACGCCGACCGACACCAGCACGTCACGCTCGTCGTAGAGCCCGAGCAGCAGGGAGCCGATCCTGTCCTCGCCGGACTTGTGGACGCGGTATCCGGCGACGACGCAATCCGCCGTACGCTTGTGCTTGATCTTGGTCATCACCCGCTTGTCGGGCTGATAGGTCAGGTCGCGGCCCTTCGCGATCAACCCGTCGAGGCCGGCGCCCTCGAACTCGGCGAACCACCGCTGCGCGGTGGGAAGATCGTCGGTGGCCGGCGTGACGTGCACCGGTGGCCGCGCGTTCTTGAGTACGTCTTCGAGCCGCGCCCGCCGCTCGGCGAAGGGGTGCTCGGTCAGATCCTCGTCGCCGATCGCCAGCAGGTCGAACGCCACGAAACTGGCCGGGGTCTGCTCGGAGAGCAGCTTGACCCGGCTGGCCGCGGGGTGGATGCGCTGCTGGAGCGCCTCGAAGTCGAGCGTGTTGCGCGCGGTGTCGGCCACGATCACCTCGCCGTCGATCACCGCCCGCTCGGGGAAGTTTTCCAGCACGGCCCGGACCACCTCGGGGAAGTAGCGGGTCATCGGCTTCTCGTTGCGGCTGCCGATCTCGACCTCGTCGCCGTCCCGGAAGATGATCGAGCGAAAGCCGTCCCACTTCGGCTCATACACCTGGCCGGGCGGAATCTCGGCGACGGGTTTGGCGAGCATCGGCTTGACCGGCGGGTTGATCGGCAGCTCCATGGCACCCAGTGTGCCGCTTCCGCCGCCATCGGGAAGCCCCGTTTTTCGGGCTTTACTCTCCCCCAAGGGGAGACCCCACACTCAACCCATGACCACGCAACACCTCGAGACTCTCGCGATCGGTGAGTTCGGCCGCCTGGCCGGCCTCTCGGTCAAGGCGCTTCGCTTCTACGACGTGCACGGCCTGCTGCCGCCCGGCTCGGTCGACCCGGCCAGCGGTTATCGCCGATATCGGGCCGACCAGCTCGACCGGGCCCGCCGTATCAGCCTGCTCCGCGGCCTCGACATGCCGCTCGCCATCGTGGCCGAGATCCTGGAGCTCTCCGACGAGGAAGCGGTGCTGCGCCTCGACCGCTGGTGGGCCTCGCAGGAGGCGATCATGCAGTCCCGGCGGGGGAGCCTCACCTGGCTGCGTGCCCAGCTCGTGCCGGGGGCGGCGCCGCCCGAGCTGACGTATGGGGTGAGCGTCCGCGAGGTGCCCACGGTGAAGGTCGCGGCCCTGCGCGCCGAGGCGTCGCAGACCACGCTGGTCCAGGTGATGCGCGAGTGTGAGTGGATGGTCCGCAGCCTTCTGCACGACCAGATGGCCTTCACCACCGGCGAGCACTGGGTGATCTACCACGGCCTGATGGCCCCCGACAGCGACACACCGATCGAGGTCTGCGTCCCGTTCAGCGGCGCCGTCGAGCCCGAGGGTGAGATGGCCATCCGTCTGGAGCCGGCGCACCGAGAGGTCTACGCCACCGTGGCCCGCGACGACACCTTCTACCCGCGCATCGCCCGTGCCTACGAGGCGGTCTCCGGCCACGTGGCGGCCAACGGGCTCGTGCCGTCCGGGCCCGAGCGCGAGATCTACCTCAACCAGTGGGACAGGGTCGCCGGCACAGACCCGTTCGTACACGTCGCACAGCCGATCGAGGAGTGACTTTCATGGACTACACACGACAGACCCGGTTCTCCGACCCGCGGGCACACGCGGCGCTGTTCGACCCGCTGCCCGCCGATCCCGGCGGCATCGGGGAGGTGATCCGCAACATCGTCGTCCACTACCGCGCTTCCGGCATCCCCTTCCCGCCCGACCGCCTCGCCGAGATCGACAGCCGCTGGGCCGACCGCTTGCTCGACGCCGACCGGCGGCGCTTCGACGCCCCGCTGGCCGAGCCGCGCGCTCCCGAGCGGCGCATCGTCGGCTGCTGCCGCGACTTCACGCTGCTCACCGTGTCGGCGCTGCGGCACAAGGGCATTCCCGCGCGTAGCCGCATCGGCTTCACCGACTATCTGGACCCGGCTTGGCACCACGACCACGTGGTCGCGGAGTACTGGGACGGCGCCCGCTGGATCGCCACCGACACCCAGATCGACATCGCCGACCTGCGGCTGGCTCCCGGCGGCCTGCGCACGGCCGGCCAGGTGTGGTCGGCCCACCGACGCGGCGAGATCGACGTCGAGACCTTCGGCGTCGACCCCGGCATCGACGACCTGCGAGGCGCCTGGTTCGTCCGCAACTACGTCATCTACGAGCTGGCCCACCGCCGCGGCGACGAGCTCCTGCTGTGGGACTTGTGGGGCGACGTCTCCCTCGACCTCCCCGACGACCTGTCCCTGATCGACGAGATAGCCGACCTACTACAGTCCGCCGACGCAGGCGACAATTCAGCCGAACGCAAACTGGCCGACCACTACGCCACCAACCCACGCCTGCACCCGGGCCGCCGCGTGAAGTGCTCCTCCCCAACAGGCACCATCACCGAAATCGACCTACACCGAGAACCCACCTGACCCCGCCCCGCCCGGCCTGCCCACGCCTGCCGCCGCCCGCCCACGCCTGCCGCCGGCCCTGCGTGTGCTGCCCGCCCACGCCAGCCGCCGCCCGCCCACGCCTGCCGCCGGCTCCGCGTGTGCTGCCGGTCCACGCCAGCCGCCGCCCGCCCACGCCTGCCGCCGGTCCACGCCAGCTGACGCCCGCCCACGCCTGCCGCCGGTCCACGCCAGCTGACGCCCGCCCACGCCTGCCGCCGGCCCACGCTTGCCCGTTCACCCACGCCTGCCCGTTCACCCACGCCTGCTGTTGTCCGCGGTGACCCCGCTCGGCGGCTCGTCTGCCGCGTCCGCGCTCTGCCGTTCGTCCGGCCCGTGGTCCGCGGCCGTTGCCGGCGACGTGGCCGTCATCCACGCGGCGAGCGTGACCGCGGTGCTGCCGCTCGATCGCCACAGGCCCGGCCGGGCCGTGTCCGCCGCTCGCCAGGCCGGCGTGACGGCTGTGCCCGCGGCGTGCCCACAGCACGGCTCGCGTGGGCTCGTTGGGGTGGCGGTGCGGCAGCTGCTCGGTCCTATCTGACCAGGAGTTCGAGCAGGCGCTCCAGTTCGGCGGCGGGGTCGGCGGCCAGGCCCATGTGGACCGGGCCGGCGCGCAGGATGGTGCTGCGCGGGGCTACCAGCCAGCGGAAGCGTTCGCCCGGCTTCATGTCGGCTGCCGCGCCGGCGCCGTTGCAGGTCGACTCCCACGAGGTCAGGGCGGCGGCCACCGCGGCGACGTCGGCCTGGGGGTCGAGGCAGCGGAGGCGCTCGTCGTGCAGGTGGGTGCGGGCGGCCAGGAAGTCGAGGCGCTGGCTGTAGAGGACCACGCCTACGTTGATCAGCTCACCACGTTCGATCCGAGGGACGGCCTGGATGATGGCGTACTCGTACGGGACTCTCATGGCAGCCACGCCTCCGGCTGGGCGGCCCGCCGGGACAGATGGTTCAGATAGGCGTCGCGGTCGCCGTCGTCGAGCCACTCGTCCGGGACCAGATCCAGCACCTCGGCGAGCAGCTCCGGCGTCAGGCGCTCGGCCAGGGCGGGACCCTCCGTGGCCAGGGCGGTGGCGTATGGCTTGAGCACGTGGTCGTCCCACTTGTAGGGCCGGTGCACCACGGTCTCGGCACGCGGCCAGTTGTGGTGGAAGTAGAGGGTAGCCCCGTGGTCGATCAGCCAGAGGGCGTTGTGCCAGATCAGGAGGTTCGGATTGCGCCAGCTGCGGTCGACGTTCTCGACGAACGCGTCGAAGGCCACGACCCGGGAGGCCAGGGCCGGGTCGACCGGGTGCGCGTTGGGGTCGTACCCGAGCGAGCCCGGCAGGAAGTCCATGCCGAGGTTGGCGCCGGCGCTCGCCTTGATGAGCTCCTGCACCTCCTCGTCGGGCTCGGCCCGCGCGACGATCGGGTCGAGGTGCACGACGGCGAGCTCCGGCACCGGTAGCCCAAGCCGCCGGCCCAGCTCTCCCGAGATCACCTCGGCGACGAGCGCCTTGGGCCCCTGCCCCGCCCCGCGAAACTTCACCACATAGGTGCCGAGATCGTCGGCCTCGACGACCCCGGGCAGCGACCCACCCTCACGGAGAGGAGTGACATACCGCAGAGCAGTGACCTGACGAAGCACGCCGCCCACCCTAACCGCCCCTGATCAACCGCAACCCGGCCCCCGCACAACCCACACCCATGCATCTGGCCGCCCGCGCATCCGGCTGTCGCTCGGGTGGCTGCCCGCTCGGGTGGCTGCCCGCTCGGGTGGCTGCCCGCTCGGGTGGCTGCCCGCTCGGGTGGGCTGCCCGCTCAGGTGCTGCCCGCTCAGGTGGCTGCCCGCTCAGGTGGCTGCCCGCTCGGGTGGCTGCCCGCTCAGGTGGCTGCACGCGTAGCGGGAGAGCTGGGTGGCCATGCCGACGTCGTCCGGGTTGGGCTCAGGGGCCGTGAGGCCGGCCGCATGCGTGGGCCGCGGGTGGGTGCCCGCGGCCCGGGAAGCGCATTGGTGGGTGCGGCGGTCAGGTGGTGGGGCCCTGGCGGCGGAGTTCGTCGACCTTTGTCATGGCCTGGCGTAGGTCTGCCAGCCAGTCCTCGGTGTGCTGGCCCACCAGCTTGACGCACCAGGCCAGGGCCTCGGAGCGTGAGCGGGCCACCCCGGCGTCCACCAGGGTGTCGAGGATCTGGCGCTCGGGCTGGCGCAGGCGGGTCATGACCGGCGCCGCCAGGTGGGTGAACAGCTCGTTGGTGTCGCCGCAGCGGATGCCCCAGGCGACCTTTCGCTGGTAGCGGTGCTCTATCTGGCGGGCCACCCGGATTCTGTCCTCTCGGGTGTCCTCGCGGAACTGCGAGATGCGGCCGGCCTGGGACGCGGCGCGGTCGGCATCTGTCGCGTCCGTGCCCAGGTCGGGCTCGGGGACGCGGCCCCAGATGATGATCTCGTCTCGGTCGACGACCACCTCGGGGCGCTCGGTGAACCAACCGTCGGGGACGGCGCCGGTCACCCAGGCCGCGGCGTCGTCGGCGGTGGGCGGCTCGGATCGGCCGCCCGGTGGAGTGGGACGAAAACGCATACCAACCTCCCCTTACGAACGTGATTACAGGATTACACCGTTACACGGTTTGCTGCCATCACGTTCGCGGGGAGCGGAAAGAGGGAGGCGGCAGCGGGCTAGTCGTGCTTGGCCATCTGAGCGTCTCGGACGGCGGCGTGCATCTCCCACGGGGCCTGCGGGAGCACGTGGCCCGTCTCCAGCAGCGACTTCAGGTTGGCGAAGACGGCCGGCCAGCCGTGCGAGATGGCCTGGACGGCCTCGTCGTCAGGCAGGTTCTCGTGGGTCACGGTCAGGCGGACGATCTCGTGGTAGGGCTCGATGTCGAAAGCGACCGTCGAAGGGCCGGAGGGCGGCGGCGTGGCGGCCGGGTCGTCGAAGGTGATGACCAGGCGTTTCGGCGGGGTGGACTCCAGAACCTTGCCGATGACGTCGGCGATGCCGGAGCCGTCGGTGCGGATGTGCTGCCACTCCGAGCCGGGTTGCCAGTCCGACACATTGCTGTGGCCCCAGAACGAGGCCGTCAAGTCGGCGTCGGTGAGGGCCTCCCAGACGCGCTCGGGAGTGCTCTCGATGTACGTGACGTAGACGTACGCGGGCTTCTCGGTCATGTCTCGCTCCTCCGCGTTCTGCTTGATGGCGGCCAGCACGCGCAGCCTCGGCTGCTCGAAGGGGGCCAGCCATCGCTGCTGGATGTCGTGGATCGGGACCGGGTTGAGGTAGTGCAGCTTCTCCCGGCCGCGACGGACCGTGCTGATCAGATTGGCGTCCTCGAGGACGGACAGGTGCTGGGTCGCCGACTGGCGGGCCATCTCGAGTTGCCCGCAGAGCTGACCGAGCGTCTGGCCGTCGCGTCTGCGCAGGCTGTCGAGCAGTCGTCGGCGCGACGAGTCGGCCAGAGCCTTGAACACCTTGTCCACGCCCTCATTATGCAGGCAAGTACCTGCATAACGTCAAGCGACGAGGTGGGGAGAAGCGTCCGAGAGAAAAACGGGTCAGGCGATCTGCTGCCACCAGCCGTCGACGGCCGGCGGGTTGTCCACGTCGACGCGCTCGCCGGGGCGGGGGATCGCCAGCCGTACGTCGCGGGCCTTGGCCTCGGCCCAGGTGCGGTTGGCCGGCTCGGGCCACTCGTGCAGCGCCAGATTGAAGGTCGCCCAGTGCACCGGGATCATCAGGCCGCCCTGCACGTCCTGGTGGGTGGCGACGCCGTCCTCGGGGATCATGTGGATGTCCGGCCAGGCATCGCCGTACGCGCCGACCTGGATCAGCGTGACGTCGAACGGCCCGTGCTCGCGGCCGACCTCGGCGAAGCCGGGGAAATAGCCGGTGTCGCCGGAGTAGAAGACCTTGCGGGTGGGTCCGTTGATCACCCAGCTGGTCCAGAGCGTCTCGTCCCGGGTGAAGCCGCGGCCGGAGAAGTGGCGGGCCGCGGTGGCGATGAACTCGAGGCCGGCGACCTTGGCCCGCTCGTTCCAGTCGAGCTCGATGATGCGGGCCGCGGGCACGCCCCAGCGCTCGAGGTGGGCGCCCACGCCCAGCGGCACCAGGAACGGCGCGGCCTGGAGGTCGACGAGATTTTGGATCGTCTCCATGTCGAGGTGGTCGTAGTGGTCGTGGGAGATCAGCACGGCGTCGAGCGGGGGCAGGTCGCGCAGCGCGACCGGCGGCTCGTGCAGGCGTTTCGGCCCGGAGATGCGCGACGGGGAGCAACGCTCGCTCCACACCGGGTCGAGCAGCACCCGGCGGCCCTCGATCTCGACCAGCGCCGAGGAGTGGCCGTACCAGGTGACGTGCAGGCCCTCGGCGTCGAGGCCGGGCGCGGGCGTCACCAGCGGGATCGGCAGGCGCGGGTGGCGAGCCTCGCGGTCGCGCAGGGCCGCGGCGGCCAGGCGCGGCATGGACGCGGGGGTCACCTCGGTGGCGGGGACGGTGTTGCGGAACTTGCCGCCGGAGAACTGCGGGCTCGCCAGGACGCGGGCCAGGCGGTCGCCCTTGGCCTTGCCGCCCATCTGCCGGGGGATGTCCTTGGCCACCCACACCGCCGCGGCGCCGAGCGCCAGCGCCACCAATGCTCCGGTACGTCCTCGCTTCGCCATCAGCCCAGTTTGACGAACCGGAGTCGTGATCCGCCACCTGCGTGACGATGGCACTGTCCGTGACTATCGACACCCTTCGGAACTCTCAGGTGCCGGGCGGTAACGTTGCCGGGCATGGACGATTCGCGGGCTCAGCGGCTTTTCGGGGACAGCCTGGTCGCGCCGGGTGATCTCGCCTCCGGGCCGTTCCGGGTCGACCGCGACCGGATCGTCAGCTCACCCTTCTTCGCGCGGCTGGCCGGCGTCACCCAGGTGATCAGCCCGGGCGGCGCGGGCCTGCTCGTGCACAACCGGATGACGCACAGCCTCAAGGTCGCCCAGGTCGCGAGGGCGATCGCGGAGCGAGTGTTAAACCGCGATAAATCGGATTTGTCGGAGAAGCTGGGCGGATGTGACCCCGACGTCGTCGAAGCGGCCGCCCTCGCCCACGACCTCGGGCACCCGCCCTTCGGGCATCTGGGCGAACGGGTGCTCGACCAACTGGCCCGGCACCGGCTGAGGATCCCGGACGGCTTCGAGGGCAACGCGCAGTCGTACCGGATAGTCACCAGCACCGAGATCCGGGGCGAGGCCACCATCGGGCTCAACCTGACCAACGCGGTACGGGCCGCGATCCTCAAATACCCGTGGACCAGGCACGGCGACGCCCGCTACATGGACCCGCCTCCTCGCGGCGCCGCCCCGCCGGCCGACGATCCCGACGGCGGATCGGCCAAGTTCGGCGCCTACCTCACCGAGGCCGACGACATGGTCGCCGCGAGGGCGCCGTTCGCCGGCCGGGTCGCGGACTGGCAGCAGACGATCGAGGCTTCGGTCATGGATACGGCGGACGACATCGCGTACGCCATCCATGATCTTGAAGATGTGCATCGGGTCGGCGTGCTGCAGCAGGGTGCGGTCGCGGCGGAATTGATGGCCTGGCAGCGCTGGGGCCCGGCGACGGATCTCGGACGGGCCGGCGGCGCGATCGAGTCGCTGCGGCGGCAGCTGCACCGCAAGGACGGCTGGATGGCCGACGACGAGGCGTTCACGGCCGCCATCGAGCTGGTGCGCGCCGAGCTGGTCGACGGGCTGCTGGCGCGGCCGTTCGACGGGTCGCTGGAGGCGGAGGCGCGGGTCGGCGCGTTCTCGGCGACCTGGACCCGGCGGCTGGTCGAGTCGATCGAGCTGGTCGAGCAGCCGGCGGTCCGGTCCGGGCACGTGCAGCTGGCCACGGCGCAGTGGCACGAGGTGCAGATCCTCAAGTTCGTGCAGAACCGCTTCGTGCTCGCCCGCCCCGACCTGGCGCTGCACCAGCGCGGACAGGGCCGCCTGCTGTCGTCGCTGGTGGAGGCGCTGCTGGCCTGGCTCACCGACCCCGACGAGGAGCAGCGGATCCCGCGCCGCCTGCGCGACCTGGTCGAGCTGGCCGAGACCGAGCTGCCGGAGGGCACGCCCGACCGGATCGGCCAGGCCCGCGGCCGCGCGGTGATCGACTTCGTGGCCGGGCTGACCGACAACCAGGCCATCGGCCTGATGGAGGCCCTCTCCGGCCATTCGCGGCAGCTCTGGACCGATGCGTTCGTCCTTTAGCCGGCTCGTCGGCGTCGCGATGGTCGTCGTGTCGCTGGGAGCCGCGCTCGGGATCCGCGCGCTCACCGGCTCGACACTCGAAACAACAGGGGCATTGGAGCAGATTTCGGGTACGGCGTTGTATGCGTCCGCCTTTTACGGCGGCCTGCTGTTCCTCTGGCCGCGGGCAACGCCGACCGTGCTCGCGGGTGGGTCGCTGGCGTTCTGCTGGATCGTGGAGTTCCTGCAGCTCACCGACGTTCCGGCGCGCCTGTCCGAGCAGAGCGTGGCGGCCCGGCTGGTGCTGGGGGAGAGCTTCGACCCGGCCGACCTCGTCTGGTACGTGCTCGGGGTGGCGCTGGCCGCGGGCGTGCACCAGGCGGCACGCTTCGGCGCCGGCCGAAGGTCGCGAGCATTAGCGTCCGGGCATGCGGGAGATTCGCGGGCGGGAAGCCGCCCTGGCCGTCCTGAATGATCCACGCTTCGTCGTGCCCCCGGTGCCCCCGGTGCCGCCGGCGGCCGCCGGCATCGGCTGGCTACGGGCGACGGTCGGCCGTTTCGCCACGGGTGAGGATCACCGGCGGCGCCGCGCGCTGGCGGCCACGATCATCGCGTCGCTGACGCTTACGCCGGCGTCGGCGGGGAAGCCGGCACCGGCGTCCGCGGGCGAGTGGGCGCAGATGTCCGCGGGTGAGCGGGTGCAGGTGTCCGCGGGTGAGCGGGTGCAGGTGTCCGCGGGTGAGCGGGTGCAGGTGTCCGCGGGTGAGCGGGTGCAGGTGTCCGCGGGGGACGAGCATCCGGTCGACGTGCTGGCCCGGGCGATGGGCATCGACGGCCCGGTGTCCGATGTGGTCCGCGACATCGCCCAGGCCTATCAGCCCGGGACGGGTGACGCCGCGCGTGCCGACGAGGCCGTCGAGCGGTTGATCGTGCGGCTCGGCGGCGCGCACGACGAGGCGACCGCGGCCCACATCGGCGTGCTGGTCCAGGCCTGCGACGCCACCGCCACGCTTCGGCAGCGGACCCGCGACCGCCCGCTCGACGAGGTGCTGCGCGACGACCCGCCGGTCCGCGCCACGAAACGCCAGGCCACCGAGGCGGTAACGATCGACGGCGAGCGGTTCGAGGCCGGCGAGGTGGTGCTGGTCCCGCTCGCCGGCGATCTCGCCTTCGGCGCCGGTCCGCGCCGCTGCCCCGGCGAAGAGCTGGCGCTAGCGCTCGCCCGGGCCTGACGCGCTCGCGCGGAGGAGGCGCGCGGAGGAGGCGCTCGCCCGGGCCAGACACTCGCGCGGAGGAGGCGCTCGCCCGGGCCAGGCGCTCGCCCGGGCCAGGCGCTCGCGCGGAGGAGGCGCTCGCCCGGGCCAGGCGCTCGCGCGGAGGAGGCGCTCGCCCGGGTCAGGCGCTCACGCGGAGGAGGCGCTCACGCGGAGGAGGCGCGCCCAGACCAGGCACTCGCCCAGATCAAGCGCCCGGCCGAGTGCGCCCGGCCTAGCGCCAGCGGCGGCGGATCGGGGCGAGGCCGCCGTCGGCCAGGGCCCGCCGGACGCGCTCGGCCAGCTTGCCCACCTCGCCGTCGATGCGGGTCGACGTTGCCTCGTCGAGTGTCACCGCGGCCGGGAGCGCGGGGCGGCGTTCCAGCATCTCGGCGCGCAGGCCGGTCGGCGGGTGTGAGGCGAACAGCGACGCCTCGGAGTGGCGGCTCAGCCGGCGCAGCGGGCCGATGTTCGCGGCCTGGTTGGCCCGCGCGGTCACCGCCGCCGCCCGCCAGGCCGGGAGGCCGTTGCCGGCCCGCGCCTCCCGGGCGATCACCGTGTCGAGCGCTTCGTCCAGCAGCAAGTGGTCGGCCAGCCCGGTCGCGGCCGCGGTGCCGCCGGCCCGGGCGCCGAGTTCGTCGGCGAGGTATTCGGCACGCTGCGAGTCGCGCAGGCTGGTCCACAGGAGCACGAGTTGGAGCGCCATCGCCGTACGGGAAATGATCCATCCGATCGACCGCGAGAGGGCCTCGATGAATCCGCCGCCGCTGGTTGACGGGTCGAAGAGCCCGGCGATGCGGCCGAGGGTCCGCTCGGCGACCTGGGTCAGCGGGCCGCGGCGCACGTCGCCGTTCACGAAGTGGCCCAGCTCGTGGCCGAGCAGCGCGACCCGCTCCTGCGGATCGAGCGTCGCCCACAGCGGAAGCCCCAGGCACAGGACCCGTTGACGGCGCACACCGACCGTGGTCGTGTACGCGTTCCGCTCGTACCCGATAAGAAGAATGTGTGGCACCGGCGCGCCCACCGCCGTGGCCACCCGCTCCACCAGCCCGAACAGCTCCGGCGCCGCGGATCGCTCGATCTGGTGCGCGTCGTCGGTCAGGTGGCCGAGCCGGCCGAGGCGCGGACGCAGCACGACCGCCGTCCCGATCAGCAGCACGCCGAGGCCCTTGGCCAGCGCGCCCGGCATCAGGAGCAGCCACACGCCCAGCCCCGCGATCGCGACCACGGCCGTGAGGAGCAGCGCCGCCGCCACCAGCGTGACGACCCGGGCCGCGGAGGCGGACCGGCGTACCAGCGGGCCGTCCGCGAGCGCCGTGAACTGCCCGTCGGTCAGCCGGGTGGCCACCCGGTGCAGCCGGCGATCCACCCATCCCCAGCCGAGGACGGCGGGCGTCACTTGCAGGTTCCAGTCGCAGGCGGGACACCAGCGGTGCGGGAGCCCCAGGGCGACGGTGGGTTCGGCGCAGCGCGGGCAGGCATCGACGGCCGGGGTGGTGGTCATGGCGGTTGATCATGCAACATGGCGGGCCCCGTCCGCGACCCCGTTTGCCGTGGTGGAAGGCTTGTTTGGTGGAGTACTTCTTTTACTGCCGCGATCGGGACGGCGTCGGTGATCTCCGATGGAGGCTCGTCGAGGAGCACTGGTCGTTCATGGACGACTACGCCGACGGGATGATCGCGCGGGGGCCGACTTTCGTTCCCGGGCGCGATGCCCCGACCGGCAGCGTGCACATCGTCGACCTGCCCGATGCCGAGGCCGCGCGGGTGTTCGCCTTCGAGGAGCCCAACTACCGGGCCGGCGTCTACGGCGAGGTGCTGGTGCGGCGGTTCGTCAACATGGCCGGCCGCACCATGTGGGAGTTCCCCGAGCGGAGCGGGACCGATGAGCGATTCCTGATCCTCGCGCACGCTGAGCCGGGGGTTGCGCGAAACGACGCGATCAAGGAGGCCGACGAGGATCGGCTCATCGTGTGGGGTCCGCTGCTGAGCGAGGACGGCGAGCAGTGGGTGGGCACGGCCATCCTGGGCGAGTTCCCCGACGAGCAGAGCGCCCGAGATGCCGTGGATGCCGACGCGTACGGGAGCGTGGAGGTGCACCATTGGCAGTTCGGCGGCCGCCGATGACGTCGATGTCCCACACCGTGTGCGACTTTCATGTTCGAAACGCGAGGGTGGCATCAAATCGGTCATCGTGATCATTGCTTCGCAACGGGGCGGTTTCTAGGCTCGGCGTGTTCCGTCAGCGATCAGGTGTGAGGGGGTCTCCACCCATGACCAACAGCAATCCGACATCGTCGAGCGCCTATGAGTACCTGGACAACGTCGGCCCGGAGGAGCAGGCGCGGCTCGAGGCCGTCCGTCGCTACCGGCTTGTCGATCAGCCGGTCGAGGACGCGTACGATCGGATCGCGTTTGTCGCGGCGGCCATTTTCGACACGCCGATCGCGACAGTTTCGCTGGTCGAGCAGGACAGGGTGTGGCTGGCCGCCTGCCAGGGTCTCGGCGGCGTCCGCGAGGTCGGCAAGGAGCCCGGCCTGTGCGCGTCCGTGATCGCGCAGGACGACGTCTATGTGATCAACAACGCGGCCGTCGACCCGCGCACGCTCGAGCACCCGCTCGTCCGCGGCGAGCTCGGCCTGCGGTTCTACGCCGCCGCGCCGATCCGCACCCACGACGGTTACCGGCTCGGAACGGTCAACGTCATCGACAACCGGCCGCGCGACGCCTCGCCGCGGCAGCTGCGGGCGCTCGAGCACCTGGCCTCGATGGTGTCCGACGAGCTCGAGCTGCGCCTGATGGTGATCCGCAGCGCGGCGGCCGAGCAGCGGATGCGGGAGACGGTTAGCTGAGAGTCGATATCGGGTAGTGCGCAGGGCATGCGCACTCCCGAAACCATCGCCGTCGTCGCCCACCAGCGGAAAACGCTTGACGGTGGGCTCGATGAGCTGCGTCGCCGGCTTTCCTCCGCCGGCGTCTCCAAGCTGCTCTGGCACGAGGTGCCCAAGAGCCGCAAGGCGCCCAAGAAAGTTCGCGCTCTCCTGGAGAAGAAGCCGGATCTGCTGCTCGTCTGGGGCGGCGACGGGATGGTGCAGCGGACGCTCGACGTCGTGGCCGGTTCGAAGGTCCCGGTCGGCATCATTCCGGCGGGCACCGGCAATTTGCTCGCCACCAACCTGGGCATTCCGCATTCCCTGGAAGAGTCGCTGGACATCGCGCTGAACGGCCGCCGGCACCGGATCGACCTCGGCAAGCTCGGCGGCGAGCACTTCGGTGTCATGGCCGGCGTCGGCTTCGACGGCGCAATGATCCAGGACGCCGACCGGAAGATGAAGGATCGACTCGGCAAGCTCGCGTACGTCTGGGCCGGCCTGCGCCACGTCAACGGCGAGCCCGCCTCCGCCCGGATCATGGTGGACGGCGTGAAGTGGTTCGACGACGAGGCCAGCTGCGTGCTGATCGGCAACGTCGGCACGATCACCGGCGGCATCCAGGCCTTCGACGACGCCCAGCCCGACGACGGCTGGCTCGACGTCGGCGTGGCCACCGCGCACGGCGCGCTCGAGTGGGCGCGGGCGCTGGGCACGATGGCGGTGGGCCGCTCCGACCGGTCGCCGTTCGTCCGCACCACCCGCGCCCGTCGCATCGACGTCAAGCTCAAGAGCAAGATGGAGTACGAGCTCGACGGCGGCGCCCGCTCGTCCACGAAGAGCTTCTCGGCCACGGTTTCGCCGGGCGCGGTGAAGGTGTGTCTCCCGCGGCATTGATCAATAATCCACAATGTATCGACACGGGGCGTCGCGATGTGATCACATCCGGCTATGACCCTTCCCCCTGGGCCGGATCGCGAGTCGTGGCAGCGCGACTTCGAGCAGTTGATGCGCGACGACCCGGGCGGTGCGGCCGACGCCCTCCTGGTGCTCTGGCCCGACGTCGAGGCCGACACCGAGATGGTCGACATGTTGCGCGCCAACACCGAGGCGCTCCTGCGCAACGGCAGCGACGCGATCTGGGCGGAGGGTCTGCATCCGGTGGTCTTCCGGGCCGGCAACAGCCTTTCCCATCAGGGCCTGCTGCCCGCGGCCACCACGTTCTGGGAAAGCCTGCTGCCCGTCGCTTCGGGGCGCCTCGGCTCCGATCACGCCGACACCCTGACGATCACCAACAACCTGCTTTGGGCGTACGGGCGTGGTGGCGACCCCGATCGTGCCCTCACCGGCTTCCGCGATCTGCTGGCCCTCCGCGTCCGGGTGCTGGGCCCCGATCACGAGAACACGCTGGCCACCCGCCACGCGGTGGCCACGTGGCAGGACGCCACCGGCGACCACCCCGGCGCGGCCGCGGCGATGCGTTCGCTGGTCAGCGACTACGAGCGCACGCTGGGCCCCGACCACCGCGACACGCTCAACACCCGCATCGCCCTCGTCGAGATCCTCGGCCCGGCCGACCCCGCCGCCGCGGTGGCCGAGCTGCGCCCGCTGCTCGACGACTTCCGCCGCGTGCTCGGCGCCGACCACCCCGAGGTGCTCGAGGTGGAGGTCGAGCTCGCGTCGTGGCTGGCCGAGGCGGGCGACTTCGACGAGGCCCTGTCCCGCGTCGATCGCCTCCTCGACGACTACGACCGGGTCCTCGGCCCGGCCCACCACGACACGCTGACGCTGCGCTTCCTCGCCGCCGACATGCGCGCCCGGGCGGGCCGCCAGCGCGAGGCCACCGAGGCGATGCACTCGCTGCACGGCGACGTGGTCGGCCTGATCAACCAGGGCCGCCGCGAGGTCGAGGACCTCAGAACCTCGATCGAGTCCTGGTCCTGATCGCTAGGGTTGGCGCGGTGAGGCACATCGCCCTGTTCCATTCCGTGTACGGCCGGCGCCCCGCCATCCTCGAGGCGGCCGAGCTCTTCCGGGCGGCCGGGCACGAGGTCACCGCGCCCGACCTGTTCGGCGGCCCGGTGGCGGAGTCACTGGAAGAGGGTTTCGCGATCAGCGAGCGCACCGGATGGGCGGCCATCATGCGGCGGGCCCGCGAGGCGGTCCAGGATCTTCCGCCCGACACCGTGCTGGCCGGCCTCTCGATGGGCGCCGGGGTCGTCGGTGACCTGCTCGCCGAGCGCCCGGGCACCGCTGGGGTGCTGTTGCTCCACGGCTTCGGAGGCGACCCTCGCCGGGTGTCCACCGGCCTGCCCGTCCAGGTGCACGTGGGCCAGGCGGACACGATGTTCCCGCCCGCGAAGGTGGCCGCTTGGCAGGCCGCCATGGCAGCCGGCGGCGCCACCGTCGAGGTGTTCACATATCCCGATATTCTGCATTTTTTCACTGATTCCGGCGTCGACGACTACGACGCGGAGGCGGCGAGGCTTGCTTGGGAGCGCAGCTTGCGCTTCGTGGGCGCCCTCTGACCGTCGGCTGCCGGGCCGCCTCGGCGCTTTTCGTCGAGCGGCGCGACCGGGAAGCGTCGGCGCGCCGCTAGTGACCGTCGGTTTCCTCGGCCCAGACGCGCCAGTTGTCGATGACGCCGTAGAGGGGTGGCGTCAGCCAGCCCGGTGCCGAGCGGCGGAAGACGCCCGGATCCATCTGGCCCGCGCCGTCCGGTAGGGCGCCCATCAGGTGCGGGGCCAGCTCGGACAGGTTGGCCCAGTGGACCAGCTCGGGGTCGGCGGGCCAGGCGCCGATCACCACGCCCGCCGGGACTCCCCGGCGGCTCAGAGCCTCCAGGGTCAGGGCGGTGTGGTTGAGGGTCCCCAGCCCGGCGCGGGCCACGACGACGGTCTTGACGCCGAGGGCGATGGCCAGGTCGGCCAGCGTCCAGGCCTCGCCCGAGGGCCGCACCCCCATCGGCACCAGCAGGCCGCCCGCACCCTCGACCAGGACCAGGTCATGCTTGTCGGCCTCGGCCCGAACGGCGTCGACCACCTCGTAGAGCTCCAGCGGCGGCAACTGTGCCACCGTCGCGGCCGCCAGCGGTGCCATGGGCTCGGGGTATTCGGCCAGCGTGCGCGTCGTGTCCGGCGCCGCGAGCCGGGTGATCACCTCGATGTCGGTGGGCGCGCCGGTGGCGATGCCGGTCTGCCCCGGCTTGATGACCGCCACGCGAAGCCCGGACGCCTGGGCAGCCGCGGCAATAGCGGCGGTGACGATCGTCTTGCCGACGTCGGTATCGGTCCCGGTGATCAGGACGACCCCACGCCACTCGCCGTGATCGGGGCGCTGGGGAGCGGGCTGCGCCTGGGCGGAGAGCTCCGTCGCGATCTCAGCGCCGAGCGCCTCGCCGGTCGGGAGATCCTCGGCGGCCAGGTCGGGCCCCACCGGCGCGGGAGAATCCGGAGCCGGAGAAACCGGGGCATCCAGGGGCGCGGCAGCGGGCTCGGCCGGCGGCAGTTCATCGGGAGAGCGCAGGGGCTCAGCAGGCGGCGCGGTCTCGCTGAGCGGCGCGGTCTCGGTGGGTGGGGCGGTCTCGGTGGGCGGCGCGGTCTCGGCAGGCGGCGTGGTGTCGCTGAGCGGTGCGGTCTCGGCCGGCGGCGTGGTGTCGCTGAGCGGTGCGGTCTCGGCCGGCGAATCCGGCTCGTCGTCGCTGCCTAGGAAGTCGTCGGCGGCCAAAGGCTCGGCGTCGACAGTTTGGGCCTCCGTTGGATCGTCGCTCAGGGTGTCCGGCGCTGAGGGCTGGGCGGGATCGTCGCCGCCGGCGGAGATGTCGTCAGGGACGGTGGGGTCCGCTCCGGGGAGTGGCGACGTGGACGACGGGGCCGGGCGCGGCGAAGGGACCGCGGGCCGGATGGTCACCGAGCCGGGCGCGGACTGGGTGAGCGAGCCGCCGGCCGACGGGGCGGGGCGACGGACCTCGGGCATGGGGACCGAGCCGGGCACCGTGGCAAGCACCGGTGGGGGCAGGGGCTCGCTGGTGAAGCCGTCCGGGCCGGGGGTGAAGACCATGTTGGCGGCTCGGAGGCCGGGCAGGTGGTAACTGCTGGCAGTCATGGGGCGCACTCCACGATGACGTCGAGGGCGTGGGCGAACGCGTCGTCGGGGACGCCCGCGTTCAGGGTAAGCCTCAAGCGGGAAGAACCGTCGGGGGTGGACGGTGGGCGGAAGCATCCCACGGCCACGCCTCGGTCGCGGCAGTCGGCTGCCCACGACACGGCGGCCTCGGGGCCGGGGGCCATCACCGAGAGGACGCCGGCCGCCGGGGGCTTCACGTCGAAGCCGGCGGCGGCCAGCCGTTGCACGATCTGGGCGCCGCGAGCCGCCAGCAATGCGCGGCGGTCGTCGGCGGTCTGGGCGATGCGGACCGCTGCCGTCACACCGCCGACCACGGCGGGGGGCAGGGCGGTGTCGTAGATGAAGGTGCGGCCGGTGTCGATCAGGTGGTCGATGAACGGGGCCGGGCCGGCCACGACGCCGCCGGCGCCGCCCAGGGACTTGGACAGGGTGGCGGTGACGACCACATCGGAGAGGCCCGCTAGGCCGGCCGCGGCTACCCCGCCGGCGCCGGACGGGCCGAGGATGCCGAGCGCGTGCGCGTCGTCGACCAGCAGGAGCGCGCCGCGCGCCGAGGTGACGTCGTGCAGCGAGCGCAGCGGGGACAGGTCGCCGTCGACCGAGAAGACCGACTCGGTGATGACCAGCGCGGACTGTCCGGGGTGGGCGTCGAGGACGGCCGCCACGCCGGCCGGGTCGTTGTGCGGGGCGACTATGGTGCGCGCGCCCGAGATCTTGCAGCCGTCGATCAGGGAGGCGTGGTTGTAGGCGTCCGAGACGACCAGGTCGCAGACGGCGGTCAGGCCACGGACGGCGGCCAGGTTGGCCAGGTAGCCGGAGGAGAAGACCAGCGCGGCCGGCATCAGAAGCCAGTCGGCGAGGGCGGTTTCGAGCTCCGCGTGTGCCTCGGTGGACCCTCGCACCAGACGCGAGCCGGTCGCGCCCAAGCCGTACTCGTGCAATGAGGAAGCGGAACCGGCGATCACCGCGGGATGGACGCTCAGCCCCAGGTAATCGTTGCCGGCCAGGTCGACGACGTCGTCGTCGGCCGGACGAGGGCGCAGCTGACGGGTGAGCCCGGCCTTGGCCCTGCTCCCGGCGAGGCGCTCCAGCGCATCCAACCAGCCCGTCAAGGCACCCCCAACGATCACAAGAAAGGGAAACTATCAGCAGCACGGTAGGGTACGGGCATGCAAGAGATCTTCGAAAAGGTGCTCGCGACCGGTGTCGGCCTCGACGAGGCGGGGATCCTGGAGGCGCTGAGGACCCCCGACGAGGATCTCCCCGATTTGCTTCAGCTTGCCCACGACGTACGCATGAAGTGGTGTGGTCCTGAAGTTGAAGTTGAGGGCATTGTCTCGCTGAAGACCGGCGGCTGCCCGGAGGACTGCCATTTCTGCTCGCAGTCGGGTCTGTTCGCCTCGCCGGTGCGCTCGGTCTGGCTCGACATCCCGTCGCTGGTCGAGGCGGCCCGGCAGACCGCCGCCACGGGCGCGACCGAGTTCTGCATCGTCGCCGCCGTGCGCGGGCCCGACCAGCGCCTGATGGATCAGATGCGGGAGGGCGTCAAGGCCATCAAGGAGGCCGTCGACATCCAGGTCGCCGCGAGCCTCGGCATGCTGACCCAGGCGCAGGTCGACGAGTTGGTCGAGATGGGCGTGCACCGGTACAACCACAACCTCGAGACCTGCCGGTCCTTCTTCCCGAACGTGGTGACCACGCACTCGTGGGAGGAGCGCTGGTCGACGCTGAAGATGGTGCGCGACTCGGGCATGGAGGTCTGCTGCGGCGGCATCCTCGGTCTGGGGGAGACGGTCGAGCAGCGGGCCGAGTTCGCGGCCCAGCTGGCCGAGCTCGACCCGCACGAGGTCCCGATGAACTTCCTGAACCCGCGCCCGGGCACGCCACTCGGCGATCAGCCGGTGGTCGAGGGGAAGGACGCGCTGCGGGCGATCGCCGCGTTCCGGCTGGCCATGCCCAAGACCATTCTCCGGTACGCGGGCGGCAGGGAAATCACCTTGGGCGACCTCGGCACCCGCGACGGTCTGCTCGGCGGGATCAACGCGGTGATCGTCGGGAACTACCTGACCACGCTGGGGCGCCCGGCCACCGAGGACCTGGCCCTGCTCGAAGACCTGAAGATGCCGGTCAAGGCGCTCTCGGCGACGCTCTGATGTACTGCGACCGGTGCGGCGCTTCAAAAAACGCCGATGACCATGGGCCCTGCGAGGCAGCCCGGAAACTCGAGCCGCCTCGCTACTGCCCCGACTGCCGCCGGCGGATGAAGGTGCAGGTCGTGCCGACCGGGTGGACCGCCACCTGCGTCGAGCACGGCACCCTGGTCAGCTGACCGCGGCCTGATCTTTGGCCGGCTCCCGGCCCGTGATCGGCAGCGTCACGCTGACCATCGCGCCGTCCCGCTCGGACTCGCCCGCGCCCAGGCGTCGCAGCGTGCGCAGCATCGCCACGTTGTCGGCGCCGGTGTGCGCGACCAGCGCGGCGAAGCGGCCCTTGCCGGCCCACGCCACCAGCCGGCGGGCCAGGGCGGTGCCGAGGCCGCGGCGCTGCCAGCCGTCCTCGACCAGGACCGCGAGCTCGCCCAGATCGCCCTCGGCCAGCAGGCTGGCCATCGCCACGACCTTGCCGCCACTGTCGATCGCGACCAGCGTGCGGCCGCCGGCCGGCTCGAGCAGCCGCCGCAGGCGCGTGTCGCCCGGGGCGCCGCCGCCCAGATAGCGGCTGTGCAGCGAGGCCGACGAGGCGCGCTCGTGCAGGGCGCGGACGCCGTCGAGGTCGTCTTCGACGGCCGTGCGCAGGGTGATCTCGGCGCCGTCCGGCAGCAGCAGGGTGGCCTGCTCCTGGTGGTTGCGCACCATCGTGCCGGCCACCTCGACCAGGGCGCGGGCCCGGGCGTACTCGGCCGGGGTGAACGACGGCCGGGGGCGCAGCACCTCGTAGGAGCCGCCGGCCGGATCGGCCAGCGTCATCCGGGAGTCGTCGTAGCCCGGACGCCCCGGCAGCGGGTCGGGCCGCCAGCGGGCCTCGGACGCGTCGAGCAGGGCGACCAGCGCCTCGCCCAGCGCGTCCGGGTCGTGCACCAGCCGCCCGGCCAGGGCGAGTGCCCGGGTCGGCTGGTCGGCGAGGCCCTCGGCCTCGGCCCGTGCCACGAACGCGTCCCGCCCGCGGCCGCGGGCGATCGCGGCGAGCAGGTCGGCCTCGGTGAGCGCGTCGGGCGCGTCGACGAGGAAGTCGTCCACGGCGCCGGCCTCGGTGGTGTGCACCTGGACGGCGAGAATGTTCACCGATTTGAGCGCGAGGCTCGCGGTCAATACGGAAAGGTAGCCCGGCCGGTCGTCCACCGTTGCCCGGATCCGCCACAGCGCCATGTTCGGCACTCCCTTCGGCTGTCCTGCTTCAATTCTGCCTGGGAGGTGTTAACCGGACATTGCTTGAGCTGCAGTTTTGGGGAGAGTCCGATCACATGACGGCGGGCACAGCGGCCGCGTCGAGGCGGTCGCCGAGGATCACAGCGGCGGCCCGGACGAGCTGGGCGAGCCGGTCGACCTCGGTGACGTGGAAGCCGGCGGCGGGCAGCTCGTCGTCGTCCTGCCGGGCGATCACCAGCACCAGCCCGGCCCGGCCGAACGGCGCCACCGCGTAGCGGGTGCCCGCGGGGTCGGTGAGCGGGCGGGCCCGCAGCGGGGTGATCTCGGGCAGCTGCAGCGGGGCGGGGGCGCGCCAGCTCGCGTACGCGATCGTGGCGTCGCCGCCGAGACTCATGATCGGCTCGGCCGGCAGCGGGCGGGGCGCGCCGGAGCGGGCGGCCCAGTCGGCCGGGACCACTGCGGCGGCGGCCCAGTCGGCGGCCAGCAGGCCGGGGACCGCGTCGACGAGGGTGGCGAGCCCGTCGGCCGGGTTCGCCGCGACCTGCGCGAGCAGTTCGGCGTCGTGGCCGCCGTTGACCGGGGCGCCGATCGCCTTCCACACGCCGTCGACCTGCACGCCGGGGATGGCGGCGAGGCCGGCGAGGAGGCGCTCGACCCGGGAGGCGCCCGGCCAGACCACGGTGAAGTCGTCGATGGCGCGGCCGCCCAGACGCTCCAGCACGACGACCTGGACGATGTCGGCGCCGGCGACGCCGAGCGTGCGGGCGACCTGGCCGAGGGCGCCGGGACGGTCGGGCAGGGTGACTCGAACCCGCAGCAACATGCATCTACTCCTGTCGGGACCTCGTAGGTTGTCCAGTCGTCCACACTGCCAAATCGGCGTTTCGCCCGGGTTGCGCGGCCGTAACTCCGAGGTCAAGGTAAAACTCGGTAGGGTCGGGGTGTGATCTGCCAGGCCTGCCGGGAGCGCCGCCACGAGGACTGCCGCGGCGGCTCGTGGTGCGACTGTCAGCACAAGACACCGCAGCCGACCCCGCCCGCGACGGGATCGCCGGGGCCGTGAGCGTCTTCCGTTCCTGGCCTTCCGACCTGGTCGAGCTTTATCCCCGCAATGCGGAGCCCACCCTGCGGGTCAACTTCATCGCGAGCGTCGATGGCGCCGTCACGGTGGACGGGCTCTCCGCCGGCCTGCAGGGGCCGGGTGACAAGGAGATCTTCGATGCGCTGCGGATGGTGTGCGACGCCTTGATCGTCGGCGCCGGGACGGTCCGACAGGAGAAGTACGACGCGCTTCGTTTGACGCCCGCGGCGCGTGCGTGGCGAAAAAATCGGGATTTGCCGGAATTTCCGCTCATGGTGGTGGTGTCGCGCTCGCTCGACTTCGACCTCGACCAGCTGATCTTCAGCGACGCGCCGATCCGGCCGATCATCCTCACCCATCGCCAGGCCGGCCTTGATCGTTTTGCGCCGGTCGCGGAGGTGATCGCGGTCGGCGACGGGGAGATCGATCTCGCGGCCGGCATCGCGGCGCTGCACTCGCGGGGCGCCACCCAGTTGCTCTGCGAGGGTGGACCGGCGCTGTTCGGGTCGCTGATCGCCCAGGACCTGGTCACCGAGCTCTGCCTGACCGTCTCGCCGCTGCTGGTGGGCGGCGGCCCCGGCCGCATCGCGACCGGGGCGCCAGGTGTCGCGCGGGAGATGTCACTGCGGCACGTGCTCTCCCGGGAGGACATGCTTTTCCTCCGGTACGGGCGTCAGGGCAGCTGACCGGCGCGGTTCACGATCGCCACTTCGAGCCGCGCGGTCCACCGAGACAACCCCTTTCGGGTACGGCGGGAGGTTGCCCACCACGACGACCCGCTCGCCGAGGAAGTCGTAGGTCTTCGCGTCGAAGATGTAGTCGAAGCGGACCTGGTGATCGACCCGGGAGACCGCCACCCCTTGCGGCCGGCCAGGTCGGGCCTGCCTGGTGAGGGTGACGCCGGGGGGATTGCCACCGCGACCGCCACCGCGGCGGCGGGTGGCGGGCTGGAGGAACATGTCGGCGCGGGGCTCGGGAGCGGGCTCGTGGAACATACGGCCTTCTCGAGAGTCGTCACCCGGTCATTGGCCGATCGGCCGAGATCGGTTCGATTCTGGGGCGCGCCTCCACAGGTTCAGCAAGATCTTGTGGATAAATCTGTGGATGGCCACCAGAAGTTGTGGACAACCAGTGCCAACCCCGGCCACCTGCTCGTTCTGTCGTACCCCTGGTGCAACATGATCGGCGTGTCTGACGAAACTTCCCCCGTCGGGCGGGTGCTCGGAACGGCCGACGCGACGCCGCTCCAGTTCTGGACGGCCGTGACGCCCGGGAGCTACCTGCAGCTCGACGACGTCGTGGTGACCAAGCGCGAGCTGCCCGACCGCGAGCCCGTGACGATCGCCGGCGTGGTCACCCAGGTCCGGGCGCGGCACGAGGGCGCCCAGTTCGACTCCGACGTCTTCGCGATCGCCGAGGGCACGCTGCCCGCCCTGGTGCAGGAGGCGGCCGAGATCACCACGACCCGGGTCGACCCCGAGCTCTACGTCCCGCCCGCCCCGGGCGCGGTGGTGCACCGGGCCGAGGGCGAGGCGCGCGACGCGGCGCTGCATTTCGACCGCATGGAAAGGCGCATCCCGATGGGGACGGGCCGCGACGGCGTACCCGTCTTCTTGAATGCCGATTTTCTCGACGGCACCCGCGGCGCCCATGTCTCGATCTCCGGCATCTCCGGCGTCGCGACCAAGACGAGCTTCGCGACGTTCCTGCTCTACTCGGTGTTCCGCTCGGGCCAGCTCGGCGCCGACGGGGCGAACGCGCGGGCCCTGATCTTCAACGTCAAGGGCGAGGACCTGCTGTTCCTGGACCATGCGAACACGAAGCTCGACGACCCCACCACCGCGGCCTACAAGCTGCTCGAGCTGCCCGCGACCCCGTTCGCCGACGTCCGCGTCTACGCCCCGCCGCGGGCCGGCGACTCGTCCGGCGCGCCCGATGTGAGCAGCCGCCTGACCGGGGTCGACGCGTTCTACTGGACGCTCGAGGAGTTCTGCGCCGAGAAGCTGCTGCCGTACGTGTTCGCCGACGCCGACGACGAGCGCCAGCAGTACACGATGGTGGTCCACTCGGTGACCGCCCACCTCAACCGGTACGCGGTGCCGGCCGAGGGCGGGATCAGCATCGACGGCCGCCGCATCTCGTCGTACGGCGACCTGGTCGACCACATCGTCGAGCAGCTCACCGACGACGACACCCGCTCCACCTGGGCCGGCAGCGCCATCAACATGGGCACGGTCAACGCGTTCGCCCGCCGGCTGATCGGCAGCAAGCGCGACCTGTCCCGGCTGATCCGCGGCGACCTCGCCCAGCGCCGTCCGCACCAGATCAAGACCGCCGAGTCGGCCCAGGTCACGGTCGTCGACCTGCACAACCTGCCGGACCGCGCGCAGCGCTTCGTGGTCGGCGTGACGCTCAAGACCGAGTTCGAGGAGAAGGAGAAGGCCGGCACCGGCCGCCCCCTGCTGTTCGTGGTGCTCGACGAGCTCAACAAATACGCCCCGCGCGAGGGCACGTCGCCGATCAAGGAGGTGCTGCTCGACATCGCCGAGCGCGGCCGCTCGCTCGGCGTGATCCTGATCGGCGCCCAGCAGACCGCGAGCGAGGTCGAGCGCCGCATCGTGACCAACTCGGCGATCCGCGTGGTGGGCCGCCTCGACCCGGCCGAGGCCGCGCGACCCGAGTACGGCTTCCTGCCCCCGGCCATGCGCCAGCGCGCCCTGCTGGCCCGGCCGGGCACGATGTTCGTCAACCAGCCCGACATCCCGGTCCCGCTCTGCGTCGAGTTCCCGTTCCCGGCCTGGGCCACCCGCAAGTCCGAGTCGGGGCCGCCTCCGGCGTCCTCGATGCGCTCGATCGTCCAGGGCGCCGATCCGTTCGCCGTCGTCGGCCGGCCCGGGGCCGACGACGACATCCCGTTCTAAGGTTCTCCGATGCGCATCTTGCACACTTCCGACTGGCACGTCGGAAAGGTCCTCAAGGGCCGCACCCGGCACGACGAGCACATCAAGGTGCTGGGCCAGGTGGTCGAGATCGCCCAGGCCGAGCGGCCCGACCTGGTGATCGTCGCCGGTGATCTCTACGACACCGCCGCGCCGACGGCCGACGCCACCCGGGTGGTGACCAGGGCGCTCTCGGCGCTTCGGCGCACCGGCGCCCAGGTGGTGGCGATCGGCGGCAACCACGACAACGGCCCGGCCCTGGATGCGCTGCGCCCGTGGGCTTCGGAAGCCGGCATCACCTTGCGGGGATCCGTCGACAAAAATCCCGATGAGCTCCTCATCACGGGCACCACCAACGACGGCGAGCGTTGGCAGTTGGTCGCGCTTCCGTTCCTTTCTCAGCGCTACGCCATCCGCGCGTCCGAAATGTATGAGTTGACGGCGGCCGAGGCCAACCAGACGTACGCCGACCACATCGCGCGACTGATCGACAAGCTCAGCGAGCCGTTCGCCGAGCCCGGCGTGATCAACCTGCTGACTGCCCACCTCACGATCGTCGGGGCGTCGTCCGGCGGCGGCGAGCGCGAGGCGCACACCATCATGGGGTACGCGGTGCCCGCGACGATCTTCCCGCAGAACACGCATTACGTGGCGCTGGGTCACCTGCACCGCTCCCAGAAGGTGATCGCGCCCTGCCCCGCGCGCTACTCGGGCAGCCCGCTGGCGGTCGACTTCGGCGAGGAGGAAAACATCCCGTCCGTCGCGATCGTCGACGTGTCGATCGACAAGGCGGCCCGGGTGCGGGACGTGCCGATTCCGTCGGCCCGCGCCCTGCGTACGGTCCGCGGCACGCTCGAACAGCTCACAACGGTGAACCTGCCGGACGCGTGGCTGCGTGTCCTGGTGCGCGAGACGCCCCGGGTCGGCCTGCGCGAGGACGTGCAGGAGCTGCTGCCCAACGCGCTCGAGGTGCGCATCGACCCCGAGATGATGCCGACCAGGTCGGGTGAGCGGATGGCGCAGCGGGCCGGCCGGTCGCCACGCGAGCTCTTCGGCGACTATCTGGACAATCGCGGCAACGCCGAGGACGGCGTCCGCGAGCTCTTCGACGAGCTGTACGACGAGGTGAGCAGCACTCAATGAGTCAGCGACACGAGCGGGGAGCGGGCGAATGAGGCCGATCCGGCTGGACATGTCCGGCTTCACCGTCTTCCGCGACGACACGACGGTGGACTTCACCGACGCCGACTACTTCGCGCTGGTCGGGCCGACCGGCTCGGGCAAGTCGACGGTGCTCGACGCGATCACCTTCGCGCTCTACGGCACCGTCCCGCGCTGGGGCGGCGCCCGCGGCATCGCGAACGCGCTGGCCCCCTCGGCCGCCGAGGCCCGGGTCCGGCTGGTCTTCGAGTCGGCCGGCGACCGCTACGTCGCGACCCGGGTGGTGCGCCGCGACGGCCGCGGCAACGTCAAGACGGCCGGCGCCGGGCTCCAGCTCATGCCGCCCGGCTTCGACGTGACCAAGCTGGACACCGGCATGGACCTCGACGACCTGGGCGAGGTGCTGGCCGGCACCCCGGCCGAGATGGACGACGCGATCCTCGGCGCGGTCGGCCTGCCGTACGAGCAGTTCACCAGCTGCGTGGTGCTACCGCAGGGCCAGTTCGCCGACTTCCTGCACGCCAAGCCGGCCACCCGGCAGCAGATCCTGGTCAACCTGCTCGGCCTGCACGTCTACGAGGAGGTGCAGCAGCGGGCGGTCGTCCGGGAGCGCACCGCCACCGACAAGCTCAGCGTCATCGACCAGCAGCTGGCCGGGCTCGCCGACGCGACCGAGGAGGCCGTCGAGGCGGCCGCCGGCCACCTGACCCGGATGCGGGAGCTGACCGCCGCCGTGGAGGAGTCGGTGCCCGGCCTGCGCGCGGCCCGCACCGCCGAGGCCGACGCGGCCGGCCGGCGGGACGCGCTCGACCAGGAGCTGCGGGCGCTTTCCGGCATCCGCATGCCCGACGGAAGCGCGGAGATCGCCGGCGCGACCGCGGCCGCGCGGGCGAGCGCCACCGAGGCCACCGACGAGGTGCGCGCCGCCGAGGAGCGCGAGGACAAGGTGCGCGGCGAGCTGGCCGCGGCCGGCGACGCCGGGTCCCTGCGGCTGACGCTCGACCGGCACGCCGAGCTCGACCGGCTGACCGAGCAGGAGGAGTGGTTCGCCGGCGAGGTCCAGGTCGCGGAGGTCGAGTTCAAGGACGCGCAGGCGGCCGCCGAGCTCACCCACAGCGCCCACCTGGGCGCCACGCAGCTGCTGGAGCAGGCACGGCTCGACTACACCGAGGCGCAGCGGATCGACCGCGCCGCCGCGTTGCGCGCCCATCTGGCCGCCGGCGACCACTGCCCGGTCTGCGAGCAGACCGTGACGACCGTGCCGCCCCTGCCCGCGGGCTCGGCGGTGCGCGAGGCCGAGGCCACCGGCAAGGCGGCCCGCGCCGCCGCCGAGGTCGCCGAGTCGGCGTGGAAGCAGCGCGACGCCGTGGCCCGCAAGCTGGAGGGCAATCTGGAGCGCAAGCGCGCCCAGCACGAGCACCACGTCGCGCGGCTGGGCGAGGTGCGCGCGGTGGTGGCCGGCTCGCCCGGGGTCGACGCGCTGAAACGCCAGCTCGCCGAGATCGACGCGCTGCAGCGCAAGCTCGACCAGTCCGGCGCGGCGGTGCGGACGGCGCGCGAGGCGCAGCGCCGGGCCCAGGCGTCCGCGCACCAGGCCGAGGAGCGCGAGCGCGCGGCGTGGCGCACCTTCGACGGCGTCCGCGACCGGGTGGCGCGGTTCGCGCCGCCGCCCGCCGACCGCGACGACCTCGCCGCGGCCTGGGCGACCCTGGTCGACTGGGCCGGCGGTGAGCATCGGGGCCGCGCCGCCGCGCGCGACGAGGCACAGGCCGCGGTGAGCGCCGCCCACGAGGCCGCCGTCCACGCGTACGCGACGGTCGAGGCGCTGTTCACGGCGGCCGGGGTGACGCCTCCGGCGCGGCGCGCGGACAGCGGCGAGAGCGACCTCATCCGCGCGGCCGCGGTCGCCGCCACGACCGCCGAGGCGGAGTGGCGCAAGGCCGTCGAGCTGCTGGAGCGGGCTCAGGAGCTGTCCGAGCAGCGGATCACGCTGCAGCGCGAGGGCCGGGTCGCCAAGGCGCTCGCCGGGCACCTGCGGGCCAACAACTTCGAGCGCTGGCTGCTCGAGGAGGCGCTCGACCTGCTGGTCGACGGCGCGTCGCGGATCCTGCGGGAGCTGACCGGCGGCCAGTACGACCTGATCCACGACAAGGGCGAGTTCTACGTGATCGACCACCACGACGCCGGGCTGCGGCGGGGGGTGCGCACGCTCTCCGGCGGCGAGACCTTCCAGGCGTCGCTGGCGCTCGCGCTGGCCCTCTCCGAGCAGCTGGCCGGCATGTCCACCACCGCCGCGAGCCTCGAGTCGATCGTGCTGGACGAGGGCTTCGGCACGCTGGACGCCGCGACCCTCGACGTGGTCGCCGCGACGCTGGAAAATCTCGCGGCCCGCGGCGACCGGATGGTCGGCGTGGTCACCCACGTGAACGCGCTCGCCGAACGGGTGCCGGTGCGCTTCGAGGTCTCGAAGGACGCAAGGTCGGCGCACGTCGAGAGGGTGGGCCTATGACGAGGATGTTCGTCGACGCCTGGGATCCGTCCTACGGCTCGTCGTTCGAGGGTGGCGGCGAGGACGGCCCGGCCTCCGCCTCCACCGCGCAGGTCGACACCGACGTCGAGGTGCCGGCGGCCGAGTGGGCGCCGATCGACGTGCCGCGCGGCCTGAACCCGCCGGACGTGGTGTTCCTGGTGGACGGTGTGCGCCGCAACGACGCGGGCCTTTGGACGGCGGAGGAGGACGGCACCTCGTACGCCGGCCTGGCCGCCTCTTTCGCGGCCGGGGTGGTGCGCTGCGACCTGGGACGGGGCGCCGCCGAGCTGGTCGACGCCAAGGTCGGGCGTGGACTCTTCACGGCCAGCCCGACCGCCGGCGACCTCCAAGCGGGTTCGGTGCGCTACGACGTGCACCGCGTCTCGGGCACGGGGGAGGCCAGCAAGCTCCCGGCCGCCGTGCAACCGCAGCTGACGGCGCTCGAGATCGAAATCTCCACGATGGCCCGCGGCGACGATCTGCTCGTGGTGGACGGTCCGCTGCGCAACCGGCGGCAGCTGCCGCGCACCATCGGATACGTCAAGACCCAGCAGAAGCAGTACCTTCCGGCCGCGCTGACCGCCGTGGTCACCGCGCTGAAGCCGGGCCAGCGCACCCCGGTCTTCCACTTGGGCACGGTCTGGGGTGGCTGGTCCTGGTATCTGCGGCTGCCGGGCGGCTCGGGCGCGCCGTGGTCGGGGATCGTGCGGGTGGAGTGCTCGCCCGACCTGACCCCGGAGCAGGCGATCGAGCTGGCCGAGCTGTCCGGGGCGACGCTGCCGAGGTTCGCGTCGTCGGCGTACAAGGATCCGCGCGCCCCGCAAAACCTCGTGCCGATCGCCGGGCTCGAGCGGCGGCTGCGCGGGATGTTGGGCGACGCTCGGGTTCTTCATCGGGCCTTGACGCTGGCCACAGCGCGAAATCGGGCATAAAGGCGTTGGGAGCGCTCCCATACCGTGAGATGAGGACGCTGAGAGAGCGACCGCCTACGGACCGGTGAGAACCGCACCGCCAGTGCGTCACCGCTGCTCAGAAGGGCGTTTCCTGGGACGCGTGTGGCTGAGTATTATTCGGTCGCCCTGGTAGGCATATCGGTCCAGATGGATGAATTTGATCGTCTGTCGATGTGCCCCGTGACGCCCCCACACGACACCGGAGGACAGTTGATCGCCCGCGTCCCGGAAATTTCCACGCCACCGTTGATCCCGGCGGGCCTCCCCAGCCGTATCTCAGGCGACGGGGAAGGCTCCGGGCGGAGGTATCAATGCATGCGCTGGTCGAGGAACGACTCGCGCCTGGCGGGGTGTGCCAGATGACACAGCAACGTTCCGGCGGTGGTCGGTGGCAGTCTCTCGACGGAGGCCGTGGTGCGGATGACGGTGGTTCGGTGATCCCGCGGCAGCAGGCGCCCCGGCACGGCGCGACCGAGCCGAGTCACGAGGACACCCTCGTCAAGATGCTCTACGAGGAGCACGCGGGCCCTCTGCTGATGTTCGTGCTGCGCCTGACCGGTGGTGACCGGCAGCGCGCCGAGGACATCGTGCAGGAGACCCTGCTGCGGGCCTGGCGCAACGCGCACCGGCTCGGCGCGCAGGGCCAGCAGTCGCTGCGTCCGTGGCTCGTGACCGTCGCCCGGCGGATCGCGATCGACGACCACCGCAGCGCCAGCGCCCGCCCCGCCGAGACCTACGACCGCGAGCTGGAGAGCTTCCCCAGCACCGCCGACGACACCGACCGCGTCCTGCAGTCGATGACCGTCTCCGACGCGCTGCGCGAGCTGTCCCAGTCGCACCGCGAGATCCTGATCGAGACCTACTTCCGGGGCCGGACGGTGCCGGAAGCGGCGGAGAAGCTCAACCTTCCGTTGGGTACCGCCAAGTCACGTGTGTATTACGCTCTGCGTGCGCTGCGTGCCGCGTTGCAGCAGCGGGGGGTGACGGAGTGATGACGCAAGAAGAGCACTACGACGTCGCGTCGTACGCGCTGGGTGTGCTGGACCAGCACGACGCCGCACGTTTCGAGGACCACCTGATCGAGTGCCCACGGTGCGCGTTCGAGCTGGAATCCTTCGTGCAGGTCGCCGACCTGCTCGCCGACGTGGACGCGGGCGCCGTGATCGCCGCCGAGGAAGCCAAGCGCGACGGCGTGATGCTGCACAGCATGCTCGGCGAGGTCCGCACCGAGCGGCGCCGCGCCAACAGCCGCCGGCTCTACTCGCTGGCCGCCGCCGTGGTCATCTTCGCGATGCTGTCGATCGGCGCGCTGTTCGCCGGCGGCAAGTGGTTCGCGCCCGAGCAGAAGTCGACGGGCAACACCGCCCAGCGCACCAGCTCGCAGCTCGACCCGCTGCCCAACAGCCAGGGCGGCCCCGGCATCGGTGGCCCCGACCTGGCCGGCCAGCGCTACAGCGGCACCGACCCGCGCACCGGCGTGCACCTCGACGCGGCCCTGGAGAAGAAGGACTGGGGCACCCAGATCTCCTTCGCCATCTCCAACATCAAGGGCCCGCTGGAATGCCGGCTGCTGGCGGTGCACACCGACGGCACCACCGAGCCGCTCGTCTCGTGGAACGTGGGGGAGAAGGGCTGGGGCACCGCCGCCAACCCGGAGCCGCTGCTGCTGCAGGCGATCACCGCGACCTCCCGCGAGGACATCGCGCACATCCAGGTGCAAGAGGTCAAGGGCACCAGCGGCGGGGACACTCTGGTCCGCGTACCGTAAAAGATCTTGAAGTAATTCGCGGGGCCCGGCCGATCGGCCGGGCCCTTTTTTGTATCCGCGCCGACACGCCGCGTGCTTCAAACAAAATTAAGGGAATTGATTGGGCCGATTGTTCAACCGACCCGGCCCGCCCCGCGTACTACTGCCCGGAAACGCCAGATGCGGAATCCCTGGAGGGGCACGTGGTACCGGAGAAGCGCAAGTTGATGGTCGTGGGAGCGGCCATCGCCGCGGCGTTCGCAGTGACCGGCTGCGCACCGGCCGGATACAACGCCGCCGACTACGGAAATGCCGCGGAGCCCGCCTCGAACACCGCGGCGAGCCCCGGCGCGACCGCCGACCCGGCGGCCACGAGCGACCCCGTCGCCGAGGCCGACCCGGACGCCACCGCGCCTCCCGGCTCGGACGCGAGCACCGCCCTCTCCGACGACCAGGTCACCAACAAGCTGACCGGCACCGCCGTGAAGCGGATGGGCTCGGTCGTCGAGAACGAGGACGGCTTCGTCCTCTACCGCTTCGACTCGGACGCCAACAACCCGGCGAAGACCAACTGCAACGGCGACTGCGCCAAGATCTGGCCGCCCGCGCTCACCAACGACGGCAAGCCGACCATCAAGGGCGTCGAGTCGAAGCTGGTCGGCACGGTCACCCGCGCCGACGGCACGAAGCAGCTGACGCTCAAGGGCTGGCCGCTCTACACCTACATCGGCGACAAGCAGCCCGGTCAGTGGAAGGGCCAGAACGTCTCCGGCAAATGGTTCGTGATCAAGCCGGACGGCGCCAAGAACCTCACCTGCCTTCCCGCCATCTCCAAGCCGGTCGCCCCGCCCGCCGATGATTCCGGCGCCGATGATTCGGGCGACTCCGGCAGTTCCGGTAGCGACTACAGCTACTGACTTAAGCGCGATTTAAGAAACTGCTGATCTCGGAGGTTGGAAATGGTTGCCGCCCGCTTCTCTCACCGGCTCTCGCGCTGGTTGGTGGGCATTTCGGCAATGGTCCTGACGTTCCTGCTGGCGCCGGTCTCCCCGGCCCGCGCCGACGGGACCGTCCCGGGTATCCCGGTGCCGCAGAACTCCTTCAACGCCAAGGGCGCCGGCTCGGTCAGCGCGGCCGATCGCGACTTCGTGATCAAGGTGCGGCTGGCCGGCCTCTGGGAGATCCCGGCCGGCAACATGGCCCAGGAGAAGTCGGACGACCCGCGCGTCGTCACCATCGGCAAATCGATCGCCGCCCAGCACGTCCTGCTGGACAAGCTCGACCGTGACGTGGCCAAGAAGCTCAGCATCGACCTGCCGAGCGAGCCGAACTCCGACCAGCAATTCTGGCTCAGCGAGATGAGGAACGCGAACGCGACGACGTTCGACCAGATCTTCGTCGACCGGCTCCGCGCGGCGCACGGCAAGATCTTCCCGGCCATCGCGACGATCCGGGCCAGCACCCGCAACGACTCGGTGCGCCAGCTCGCCCAGCAGACCAACCAGTTCGTCCTGACGCACATCACGCTGCTGGAGTCGACCGGCATCGTCAGCTACGGCGACCTCCCGACCGCGCCGCCCCCGGCGAACCCGAACGCGGGCCCGGTGCCCGTCGACGGGCAGATGGTCGCGGCCGCGCACAGCAGCACCAGCGCCATCCCGGGTGTCAACACCACGGTGATCCTCCTAGTCCTCGCCGCCGCACTCGTGGCCGGCGTCATCACGACCATGCGCATCTTCCGGGCGAGGTAGTCCCCAAACCCCGTCCAGGTCATCGAGACAGAGAAAGGTGTCCCCCCATGCGAAGGTCCAAGTACCGGCGCGCATCATCCAGGAATTCGGGTTGGTTCAGCGGCCGTCGCCGGATCATCGCGGTCGCTTCCACGCTCGTGGTGTTCGGTGGCATCGTCACCGTCACCCAGATCTCGAGCGCGTCCACGAACCGGACGCAGCGGAAGGCGTTGTCGGCATGTGACAACGTTCAGGCCCCGGCAGGCACCAAGCTGTCCACCAAGACCCGGCGAGGCTCGTGGACCGAGGAGAACGGCGCGGTCACGCAGCACGCGGACGACGGCGCCGGCGACGTGGCGACCACCGCCGAGCTGCGGGCGCGCTGCCGCCGCTGGGTGATGAACAACGTCGGCAACAACAACGGCGGCGGCGGTCAGCAGACCACCGCGCCGACGTCGGAAGCGACGACCGCCCCGCAGGCGGACCCCAGCGCCGACCCGAGCGCCTCCGGCGACACCGGCGCCGGCACTGGTGACAACGGCGGCGGCACTGGTGACAACGGTGGCGGCACCGGCGACAACGGCGGTGGCACGGGCGACAACGGTGGCGGCACTGGTGACAACGGCGGCGGCACCGGCGACAACGGCGGGAACAACGGCGGCGGCCAGCAGGAGACCACTGCTCCCGCGCCCGACCCGACCAGCTCGGACGGGGGGACCACCCCGCCGCCCGGCGCCGGCCTCGGCATCCTCACCAACAACTGCTCCACGAGCCAGCTGGAGCTGCACGACGGCTTCCAGAAGGGCGACCGCTGCGTCACCACCGAGTTCGGTGAGGTCTCCAGCGCCGCCAACAACTCGTCGCTGCTGATCACCCAGGCGCCGCGCAGCGTCACCGTGAACACCGCGTTCACGCTGACCGTCAGCACCCGCAACCTGATCCGTGACCGGTTCCTCGCGGCCGGCAAGGGCGGTTACTACGTGGAGAGCTCGGTGCTGCAGGACGGCATCGTCCGCGGTCACTTCCACACCGCGTGCCGCATGCTGCCGAACCTCAACGAGGCACCCGACCCGTCGCCGGTTCCCGCGTTCTTCGTGGCCACCGAGGACAGCAAGGGTGGCAAGGCCCCCGACTCGGTCGTCATCAACGTGCCGGGCATGCCGACCACGGGCACCGCGCAGTGTGCCTCCTGGGCCGGTGACGGTTCGCACCGTATCCCGATGATGGAGCGGGCCAACGAGACGCCGGCGTTCGACGTAGTGAAGATCCAGGTCCGGGCCGCGCGCGGAGGCAACTAACAACTGATCGAGGAGCGTCGCCGCAGAACCCGGAGCCGAACCCGGGCCGGATGGGGTAACCGACATTGCCCCGTCCGGACCGGGACCCCCCGTCGGCGCCGGTGGTCGCCCTTCCCCCTGACGGACGACTTCAGCGGCCAGCTCCCCAGGCGACCAGGATCACTCGGGTGTCCGGTCGCCCCCCGATGGCCCTGACCGGGAGCGCGGTCAGGGCCATCGGTCTTTTCTGTGGTTAGAGTTGCGCGGTGACCCGCCGCCTGACGCCGCCCGAGCGGTACGCCTTCGGCGCCTCGCTCTCCTCGCTCCAGGCGCCCAACGGCGACCCGTGCGTGCGGTTGACCGCCGGCGACCTGTGGATGGCCGCCCGCACCCCCGACGGCCCGGGCACGCTCCACCTTTCCAAGGACGGCGGCGAGCTGGCCGCCACCGCCTACGGCCCCGGCGCTGATTACCTTGAAGACCGCGCCGACGCCATCGCCGGCCTGCGCGACGACGTCAGCGACTTCCCGGCCCTCGCCAAGGCCCACCCGCTGGTGCATCAGCTGGCCCGCACCTTCGCCGGTTTGCGGATGCCGGCCACCGGGCTCGTCTTCCACCGCGTGCTGCGCGCGATCCTGGAGCAGAAGGTCACCGGCGTCGAGGCCTTCCGGGCGTACCGGATGATCTGCCGGAAATTCGGTGAGCCGGCGCCGGGCCCGATGGATCTGGTGCTCCCACCCGATCCCGCCGCGATAGCGGCCTCCCCCTATTGGGTGTTCCATCCGCTCGGGGTCGAGCAGCGCCGCACCCAGGCCCTGCTGCGCGCCGCCCGCGAGGCCGGCCGCATCGAGCGCTGCGCCGGCGCCGCCGAGGCCACCCGCCGGCTGACCGCGCTGCCCGGCATCGGCCCGTGGACGGCCGCCGAGGTGACCCGGGTCGCCTACGGTGACGCGGACGCGGTGAGCGTGGGGGACTACCACGTGCCCAACACGGTGGCCTGGGGCCTGGCCGGCGAGGCGCGCGGCACCGACGCGCGCATGCTGGAGCTGCTCGAGCCGTTCCGCGGCCACCGCGGCCGGGTCTGCGACCTGCTCGCCCACGGCGGCATCGGCGCGCCCCGCTTCGGCCCGCGGATGCCGATCCGGTCGTTCGCGCGGTATTAAACAACCCCTCTGGGTACGTTGATCCCCTTCGCCTTCGCCGAAAACGGGAGAGCTGACGACAAATGGGTGGCACAGGCGGCGAGATCGCCCTGGTCCTGGTGCTCGTGCTCGTGAACGCCGCGTTCTCCGGAAGCGAGATGGCGCTGGTGTCATTGCGGGACAGCCAGATCCAGCGGCTCGAACGGCAGTCCCGCAGCGGCAAGATCCTGGGCCGGCTCACCCGCGACCCCAACCGGTTCCTGGCCACCATCCAGATCGGCATCACGCTGGCCGGCTTCCTGGCGTCGGCGGCCGCGGCGGTGTCGCTGTCCAAGCCTCTGCTCGGCCCGCTGAGCTTCCTCGGCACCGCCGCCGAGCCGGTCGCCATCGTGATCGTCACGATCGCGCTGACCTTCGTGACGCTGGTGATCGGCGAGCTCGCGCCGAAGCGGATCGCGATGCAGCGCACCGAGGGCTGGGCGCTGCTGGTGGCCCGCCCGCTCGACATCCTCGCGATGATCTCCCGCCCGGCGGTGTGGCTGCTCGGCGCCTCGACCAACGTGGTGGTGCGGCTGGCCGGCGGCGACCCGTCCGCCCAGCGCGAGGAGGTCACCACCGAGGAGATCCGCGACATGGTCGCCGCACAGCAGGACTTCTCGATCGAGCAGCGCACGATCATCAGCGGCGCCTTCGAGATCGCCGACCGCATCCTGCGCGAGATCCTCGTGCCGCGCCGCGACGTGCTCACCCTCTCCACCGGCGCGCCCGCGCACCAGGCGCTGCGCCAGCTGATCGCCGGCGGCCACTCCCGCGCGCCGGTGGTCGGCCCGGCCGGCCTCGACGACGTGATCGGCGTCGTGCACCTGCGCGATCTGATCGACGCCGACGGCCCGGTCGACTCGGTCTGCCGTCCCGGGCTGTTCCTGCCCGAGACGCTGCGGGTGAGCGACGCGCTGCGGCAGATGCGCGGGGAGCACGCCCAGTTGGCCCTCGTCGTCGACGAGCGCGGCGCGATCGACGGCATCATCACCATGGAGGACCTGGTCGAGGAGATCGTCGGCGAGATCTACGACGAGACCGACCGGGATGTGGCCGCCGTGGTCCGCGAGGCCGACGGCGCGCTGTTGATGCCCGGCTCGTTCCCCATCCACGACCTGCCCGACATCGGCCTGCACGACGAGTCGCACGCCCACGAGGACGGCGACTACACCACGGTGGCCGGCATGGTCCTGGCCGCGCTGGGGCACATCCCCACCGATCCCGGCGAGGTGGTCGAATTGCCGGAGTTCACGGCTGAGGTAGTCGAGGTGACCGGCCGGGCCATCACCCGGGTTCGCCTACGGCCCTTGCAGACGGCGGCCGAGGAGGCATAGGGGTCACAATTGCTGTGCGAGGAGGTGACCTCCATGCAAACTGGCGGCGTGGCTTTCACCCTGACGATCGACTGCGGCGGCGGTGGCATCAAGGGCTCCGTGCTCGACGAGGCCGGCACCATGCGGGCCCAGCCGTTGCGCGTGCCCACGCCGTACCCGTTGCCGCCCGACCTGTTCGTGAAGACCCTGGTGCAGCTCGGCGAGCGGCTCCCGCAGGCCGACCGGGTCACCGTCGGCATGCCCGGGATGCTGCGGCACGGCGTCGTGGTGGCCACCCCGCATTACGTGACCCGCTCGGGCCCGCGTACCAAGGTTGACCCCGAGCTGCTCGCGGCGTGGGGCGGCTTCGATGCCCGCACCGCGCTGGCCGAGGCGTTCGGCCTGCCCACGCTGGTGCTCAACGACGCCGAGGTGCACGGCGCCGGCGTCGTGGCCGGGGCCGGCTGCGAGCTCATGCTCACCCTCGGCACCGGCCTGGGCTGCGCGCTGTTCGACGGCGGCGTGCTCGCCCCGCACCTCGAGATGTCGCAGGCGCCGGTGCGCTGGGGGATGTCGTACGACACGTACATCGGCGAGCACGAGCGCCGCCGCCTCGGCGACGCCCTCTGGTCCCGCCGCGTCCGCAACGTCGTCGAGGGCCTGCGCCCGGTGTTCCTCTGGGACCGGCTCTACCTCGGCGGCGGCAACTCCCGCCTGATCACCCCCACCCAGCTGGCCCGCATGGGCGACGACGTGGTGGTCGTGCCGAACACGGCCGGCATCGTCGGCGGGGTCCGCGCCTGGATGCTGGGCACCTCCCGCTGACATGCGTCCCGGCGCCCTGCTCCTCGACTTCGGCGGCGTGCTCGCCGACGCGCCGCCGCAGCGATCCGCCCCACCCGCCCTGGTCCTGCGCATCTACAACATGGCCCGCGGCGCGCTGACTCCCGGCGAGATCCAGCGCTCGCTCACCGACGGCAACGCCGCCTACGCCCGCTGGCGCGACGAGGACTGGCCGGACGAGCTGACGCAGGCCGAGGTCTGGGAGCGCTTCGTCCTGCCCGGCTGGCCGCCCGCCGCCCAGGTCCCGGTGCGCGGCGCAGTCAAGAAGCTCTCCTACGACTGGGCGTACCGCGACAACTGGGCCCTGCGCCCCGGCATCCCCGATGCCCTGGCCACGGCCCGCGACGCCGGCGTCCCCCTGGCGGTGGTCAGCAACACCCTTTCCGGTGCCGCCCACCGAGACTTCCTCAAAAAAGCTGAAATAAGCGACTTCTTCGACGCGCAGATCTACAGCGACGAGGCCGGCGTCCGCAAGCCCAACCCCCAGATGATCTGGAACGCCACCGACATCCTCGGCGTCCCCCCGGAGGCGTGCTGGTTCATCGGCGACAGCCGCCGCCGCGACATCGTCTGCGCCCGCCGCGCCGACGTGGCCAAGGCCATCCTCATGCCGTCCCCGCGCACCGCCACCGAGCCCGTCACCCCGTGGCCCATTCCCGACGAGACCATCGCCGACGGCTTCGAGCTATGCCAATTACTGCAAAAAAGCCTTTGATCGTACGAGGCAGCCCCTCCCCGCCGAATCCGCCCAGTCCCCGCCGCACAGAACAAGCTCACTGCAGCCCCAGGCCGTAGACACGCTGCGGCCATGCGGCCGCCCGGGGCCCGCTCACGGCGGCTCGCTCACGGGTGCTCGCTGACGGGCGGCTCGCTCACGGCGGCGGCCCGCTCACGGGGGCTCGCTCGCGGGCGGCTCGCTCACGGCGGCGGCTCGCTCACGGCGGCTCGCTCACGGCGGCTCGCTCACGGCGGCTCGCTCACGGCGGCTCGCTCACGGCTCGCGGGTGGGAGCTCCGGGTTGCCATGGCCCGGCAAGCGGGCGGTTGCGCAGGCGCGGCCCGTCGCGGCCAGTGGGTGGCTCGGCGCCGCGATGTTGATGAGTTCGCGTTCGCCGCGCGCGCCGACTCATCAAGGTCGCGCGACGAGGGCGGTCGTCGAGCCCGGGCTAGCCTGCGCGCGTGGCGAGGTTGATGAGTTCGTGTTCGCCACGCGCGCCAATTCATCAGGGCCGCGGCGCGCTGCCCGCGGAGCGCGACGGGCGGTGCTTGGCGCGACCCAGCACCTGCCGGGCCATGGCAACCCTGAGCGCCCACCCGCCCAGCGTGACAGGCTGGCCGCAGCGCCCACCCCCGTGGCAAGGCGGCCGCAGCCCACCCCGTGGCAAGGCGGCCGCAGCCCACCCCGCGTGGCAAGCCGGCCGCAGCGCCCACCCGCGTGGCAGGCCGCCTGCGGTGCCCACCCGCGTGGCGGGAGCGGGTCGCTGACGGCGACCCGCCCGATGCCGGCGATGGGCCACACCGGCCGCAGCGTGTCTACGGCCCGGGGATCGCAGCGAGCCGGTTCTGCGCGGCGGGGACTCGGTGTTTGTGGTCGGGAAGCGCCTGGGCCTCGTACGCGTAGAAGGAAGCCCTTAACGCACCTGCCAGACCGTTGTATGGCGGAACGGCACGCTCTCCAGGGACTCGATCACCGGGACGTCGTAGGCAGCCTGTTTGATCAGGCCCTCGGCCGGCAGGTAGGCGCGCCCGGGATCGCCGACCAGGACCAGGCAGCCCCGGGCGGCGGCGCGGCGCAGGAACGGCAGGACGCGGGCGGCCATCTCGCGGCTGTAGAAGACGTCGCCGGCGAGGATCACGGCGGCCTCGGGGTTCGTGTCGAGCACGTCGCTCTCGGAGAGCGTCACCTTCACGTCGTTGGCGATGGCGTTGGCCGCGGCGGCGGCCAACGAGTAGGGGTCGATGTCGTTCGCGGTCACGGGCGTGGCGCCGGCGACCGCGGCGGCGACGGCTACCAGGCCGGAGCCGGTCGCCAGGTCGAGCACCGAGCGGCCGGAGACCAGGTCGGGGTGGTCGAGCAGGTGGCGGGCGAGGGCCTGGCCGCCCGCCCAGGCGAAGGCCCAGAACGGGGGCGGCTGTTGCGTGCCGGATTCCTCCGTTTTTTCCCACAGCTCGATCGGCTCGGCGGCCTGGAAGAGGGAGATCTCGGGGACGAAGGGCACGGCGGCCAGCTCGGTGTTGGCGCGGATGAACTCGAGGAGCACGCGCCGATTGTCTCAGCTCGCGAATTGCCGGACCGATCTGCGACGGGGACGTAGGACGAAGGGAGCAGGATGCCGGTCTTCGGCGGGTGGATGGTGGCGCTCGTGGTCGCCTTCTGCCTGGCGCCGGCGGAGCGGCCGGCGATTCGCCTGGCGGCGGGCCTCTCCGCGGTGGTTGCGGTCTGGTGGGGCGTCCGGCGCAACCGAGCCGATGATCGTACGCCGTGGGCCTGGCTCGCGGGGTCGGTGGCGCTGTCGTCGGCGGGCGGGTTCCTGTATCCGGCCGACGCCGGGACGGTGCTGGTCACCGCGGCCTATCCGGTGCTGGCGGGCGTGCTGCTGACGTTCGTGCGGCGCCGGGCCGGGCAGGCGCGGGACCGGGCGGCGCTGCTCGACGCGCTCACCGTGACGGCCGGCGGAGCGTTGATCGCCTGGACGTTCGTGCTCGGTCCGCGGGTGGCCGACCACGACTGGCTGATGCTGGCGTACCCGCTAGGCGACCTGCTCTGCCTCGGCCTGGTGACTCGGCTGCTGAGCGCCCGCCGGCTGGTGGCCGGGAGCCTGCTCGGCGGCGGCGTGGTGCTGATGCTGCTGGCCGACGTGGGCTACGAGCTGGGCTGGATCGACGACACGGCCGCGCTGGGACGCTTCGCCTTCTATGCGGGGGCGGGTCTGGCGGCGCTGCACTCCTCGATGAACTTCCTCAGCGTGCCGGCCGTCGAGCCGCCCTCCGAGCGGGGCCGCCTGCGGGTGGCGCTGCTGGCGCTGGTCGCGCCGGCCGTGCTGTTCGCGGTGGGGCCGACCGTGGTGGCGGTGCTGAGCGCGATCACGTTCCTGCTGGTGCTGCTGCGGATGGCCGGCACGATGGCGAACCACCGGCAGGCCCTGGCCCGCGAGCGTGGCCTGCGGCAGGCGTCGGCGGCGCTGGTGTCGGCGGCGGACGTGGACGCGGTGGCCGACGCGGTGCGCACGGCGGTGGGGCAGTTGCTGCCGCCGCACACCCCGCACGGGGTGGTGCTGGCGCGGGCGGTCGCGCAGGAGGGCCCGGCGGTGCGGCGGACCGCCGGCATCGTCCTGACCCGCGACCTGGATTGGGCGGTCGCGGTGCGGCTCACCCAGTTCAGCACGACGCTGCGCTGCCCGATGATCTTGGCGGACCGGCCGGTGGGCGAGCCGCTGGTGGGTGTCCTGCACGTGGGCGCGCCGGAGAAGGCGCTGCCCGGTTTGCAGCGTGCCCTCGAGGTGCTGGCGGGGCAGGCCGCGCTGGCCTTGGAGCGGATCGAGCTGGGCCAGGAGGTGACCCGCCGCGACAGCGAGACCTATTTCCGAACATTGGTGCAGAACACGGCCGATGTCATCCTAATTCTCGACGACCTCACCATCCGGTATGCCAGCCCCTCGGCGGTGCGGGTATTCGGCGGCGACCCGACCGGCGGCGTTTTGTCCGACTTGATCCACCCGGACGACCTGCGCCTGCTGTCCCACGATGGCGCCGATCTCCGCGGCCCCGGCGACATCCTGCTTGAAATGCATATGTCGGATTTGTCGGGTGAGCCGACCGTGGCCGGCATGGTGATCACGCTGCGGGACGTCACCCGGCAGCGCCGCCTCGAGCAGGAGCTCACCCACCAGGCGTTCCACGACGCGATGACCGGGCTCGCCAACCGCGTGCTGTTCCACGACCGGCTCGAGCACGCGCTGGCCCGGGGCGCCCGCGACGGCTCGGTGGTCGGCGTGCTCTTCATCGACCTGGACGACTTCAAGATCGTCAACGACACGCTCGGCCACGCGGCCGGCGACGCGCTGCTGATCGGGGTGGCCGACCGGATCGCCGGCGCGCTGCGGGCCGACGACACGGCCGCGCGGCTCGGCGGCGACGAGTTCGCGGCGCTGATCGAGAACGTGCAGGACCCGGGCGCGGTGGAGGAGACCGCCAACCGCATCCTGGCCGCGCTGGCCGAGCCGATCGTGATCGACGGCGAGACCTCGCTGAACGCGGTGGCCAGCATCGGCATCACCACGACCCCCGAGGCCGACAGCGCCGACGAGCTGCTCCGGCAGGCCGACCTCGCGCTCTACGTGGCCAAGGGCGCCGGCAAGAACCAGTGGCGGCGCTACCAGGCCCACCTGCACGGCGCGATGGTGGAGCGGCTGGAGCTGCGGTCGGCGCTGGATCACGCGGTGCACGAGGGGCACTTCCTGCTCGCGTACCAGCCGATCGTGGACCTCGGCTCGGACGAGCCGGTGGGCTTCGAGGCGCTGGTCCGCTGGTTCCACCCGACCAAGGGGATCGTCGCGCCGGCCGAGTTCATCGCGGTCGCCGAGGAGAGCGGGCTGATCGTGCCGATCGGCCGCTGGGTGCTGCAGCAGGCGCTGCACACGGTCGCGCAGTGGCGCCGCGCGCTGCCGCCGGACCGCCTGCCGTACGTGAGCGTCAACGTCTCGGTGCGGCAGTTCCGCGAGGCGGGCTTCGTCGACGAGGTTCTGCAGGCCCTGGCCTACGCCGACGTGCCGCCGGCGGCGTTGATGATCGAGCTGACCGAGACGTTGCTCGCGGGCGATCACGAAACGGTCTGGCGTGACCTCGCGCTTCTTCGAGACCATGGCGTACGGGTGGCGATCGACGACTTCGGGACGGGGTACTCGTCGCTCGGCTACCTGCACCGGCGCCCGGTCGACGTCGTGAAGATCGACAAGATGTTCGTCGACGACATGGTGGACAGCCCGCAGCAGCTGGCCCTGGTGACCGGCATCGTCGGGCTGGCGCAGACGCTCGGCCTCACGGTGATCGCCGAGGGCATCGAGTCCCCGGTCCACCGCGATCTGCTGGCCCGGCTGGGCTGCCCGTTCGGCCAGGGCTACCTCTGGTCGAGCCCGGTCGACGGCACCGAGGCCCTAGCTCAAATGTCATATGTGCAGGGTGGGCAGGCGGCGTAACGTCCGCCGGATGAACATCACTTCCCTGCGCGGTCCCCGCCGGGTCGCCGTGGCCGCCGTGGCCGTCACCGCGGCGGTCCTGGGTGGCGCCGGCGTCGGCTGGGCCGCGGCCACGAGCACCGCCCAGCCCGCGATCAAGACGATCACCCCGCGTTCCGAGAAGGACGTCACCAACATCGACGTCCTGCGTCAGCAGCTGCGCAACTACTACGGCGACCCGCTGGGCACCGGGCAGTTCGCGGCCGACGGCAACTATGCCCGCGAGGCCTCCGGCGTCGCCTCCGACGGCGCGCGCTACCTCAGCCACTACCGGGCGCACGGGCACGCCACCAAGGCGATCGTCCTCGATGTCGACGACACGACGCTGGCCACCTGGAACTACGAGGTGTTCAGCAACTGGGCGTACAACCCCACCACCAACGCCGACTACGTCAACGGCCAGAAGTTCCCGGCCGTGCCGGGCATGGTCGCGACCGTCAAGGCGGCCGAGCGCGAGGGGTACGCGATCTTCTTCCTGACCGGGCGCCCGACCTCGCAGGAGCAGGCCACGCTCGGCAACCTCACCGCAGACGGCGTGGGCGTGGACGCCGGGTACCCGAAGCCGACGGCGCTGCGCGACGGCGAGGACGGCCTGTTCACCAAGCCGGACGTGAGCGCGTACCCGGCCTACTTGAAGACGGCGTGCGCCGCCGACCCGGACGGCAAGTGCACGACGATCCACTACAAGTCGGCGACGCGGGCGCACATCGAGTCGCTCGGCTACGACATCGTGGCGAACTTCGGCGACCAGTACAGCGACCTCAAGGGTGGCTACGCCGACAAGACCTTCAAGCTCCCGAACCCGAACTACTACCTGCCCTGACGTTTCGTACCCATCGCCAGCATGACCTCGTGGACCTGCTGGGGTGACAGGGGCGCGGCCGGCAGCTCGTTCATCGCGGCTGCCGGCCGTAGCCCGTCCAGCGTGAACGCCAGCGCCCGGCGCCAGACCTCCGGCGCCGTCCCCGCCGTCGCGCGCACCACGGTCGAGGTCGTCCACAGCAGCAACGGCAGGTCCTCGGCGGTGAAATCGGCCCGCAGCCGGCCGGCCGCGTGCGCCTTGGCGATCAGCCCGCGCACCCCGTCCATCTGCGCGTCGCAGATCTCGGTGAGCCGCCGCGCGTCGGCGTAGCGCCGGCTCACCGCGTCGCCCACCGCCAGGTCGCCGGCCGTCAGCTCGCACAGCAGCGTGACGTAGAGCGCGAAGCCGTCCCACGGGTCGGCCTCGGCCTCGGCGCGGCGCATGGCGTCGCGCACCTTGGCCTCCACCACGTCGGGCATCACGGCGTCGATCAGCGCGTCCCGGCCGCCGAACCGGTTGTACAGGGTGCCGGCGCTGACCCCCGCGGCCTTCGCGATCTCCTCGAGCGGCGCGTCCAGCCCCCGCTCCCGGAAAACCTCCCCGGCGGCGGTGGTCAGGCGCTCGACATTGCGCCGGGCGTCGCGGCGCAGGGGTTGCTCCATCCCGCCAGTATAGAAAGTTGACGTCGACCTCAAGTTCTTCTAACTTGATGCCACCATCAAGTTGGGAGCGAGCGATGTCCAAGACGGTTGTGGTGTTCGGTGCCGGGACGGGCCTGGGGACGGCGGTGGCGCGGCGGTTCGCCCGGGAGGGGTATCGGGTGGCGCTGGTCGCGCGCGACGGCGGGCGGCTCTCCGGGCTGGCTTCGTCGCTCGACGGTGAAGCCGCCGCGTTTCCCTCAGACTTGCGGGATGTTTCGGGTATTCCCCCGCTGATCGCCGACATTCGCTCGCGTTTCGGGCGGATCGACGTCATCGAGTACGCCCCGATCACAACCGATTTATTCACCCGCGCGACGGAATTGACGGTCGAGAAGGAGCAGGAATACCTGAATCTGTTCCTGCTCTCGCCCATCGCGGTTGTGCGCGAAGTGCTCCCGGATATGCTGGCCCGCGGCGACGGCGGCATCCTGCTCGGCCAGGGCGTCTCGGCGATCCGCCCGATGCCGGGGCTGAGCGGTTTCGGCCCGGCCATGGCGGCGGCCCGCAACTACTTCCTGTCGCTGCACGCCGAGCTCGCCCCGCAGGGCGTCTACGCCGGCGTGCTGCACGTGGCCGCGATGATCAGCGGCAGCGCCGGCCATGCGGCAGCCGTGTCGGGCGAGGTGCCGATCGACGTCACGAAGATCCCGCTTGTCGACCCGGCCGACCTGGCCGAGGCCATGTGGACGATGCTGGCCGAGCGCGACCGCGCCGAGGACGTGGTGCCCGCCGCCTAGAACCGGGGCCGGCACCACGCTGCCTCTCAGGGCGTGAGCAACAGGGTGTCCCCGACGACGAAGGAGTTGTCGAAGGGGGCGGCCGCGTTGCCGACCAGGCGGGCCTGGGGCTGAAGCAGATCGCCGGACCGGCCCGCGGTCGCGGCGGCCGGCACCGAGAAGCTGAACAGGTTGTCCCCGGCGGCCGGCCAGTTGGCATCACCGAAGTTGCCCACGGTCTCCTGGGAGTCCAGCAACGTCGGGTTGGTGATGTCGGTCAGCGTGAGGCGGACCCGATACCTGCCGCCGGTGCCGAACAGGGTCCCGCCGACCTCGGCCCGTACCTTCAGGTTGATCGCGGTGCCGGCCGTGAAGTCGTCGTTGTCGCTCTCGATCGTGATGACGTTGACGTCGTTCTGGGCGATGGTCATCGTTGTTCTCCTTGATCGTTGGATTGTTCGCAGGCGCCTGCTGTCTCCCAGAGTCGGCGAGCGGCCCCGGCGGCGAATCGTGGAGCGCACCACGAGAATTGGCCTGACGGGTGGCCGACCGTAGCTGGACACCTCGCCGCGGCCGGAAACAGACTCACTACGTGCCACGGGATTTGCTGGACCGGCAACGGGAGATCGCCGCCCTCGAGCGGCAGATCCGCATCGTGCGAGCCGGCGCCGGGCGTCTGATCGTGGTCGAGGGCCCGGCCGGCATCGGCAAGTCGAGCCTGCTCGGCGCGGCCGTCAGAAAGACCCGGACGGCCGGCGTGCGGGTCCTGCGGGCGTGGGCCGCCCCGCTCGAGCGCGACGCCGGCTGGGCGGTCGCGCGCCAGCTCTTCTCACCCATCCGAGCCGGCCCCGAGTGGCCCGAGCTGGCCGTCGGCGCGGCCGCTCTCGCTTCGCGGGCGCTCGACCCTCCGCCGCAGCCCCGCTCGCTCTCCGGCGACGCCGCCCACGCGGGCGCCCACGGCTTGATCTCGCTGGCCTGCGCCCTGGCCGAGCGCTCACCGACCCTGCTGGTCATCGACGATGCCCATTGGACGGACGTCCGCTCGCTGCGCTGGCTGGTGCGCCTGATCCACCGCACGGCCGGCCTGCCACTGGGCGTGATCTGCACCGTCCGCTCCGGCGAGGCCCCCACCGAGCCCACCGTCTTCACCGAGCTCCTGGCCGCGGCGCCCGAGCCGCCCATCCGCCCGCGCCCATTGGACGCCGCCGCCGTCGGCACCGTCATGCGCGAGCGGATGCCCGCGGCCGGCCCCGCTTTCGCCGCCGCGGCCCACACCGCCACCGGCGGAAACCCGTTCCTCGTCGGCGCTTTGCTGGACCACCTCATCGCCGAGCGCATCGACCCGACCGACGAGCTCGCGGCGTCGCTGGCCGCCGTCGCTCCGGCCCAGGTCACGCGGAGCGTGCGAGCCCAGCTCGGCCGCCTTCCGGGTGGTGCCGACGCGCTTGCCCGGGCCTTTGCCGTCCTTGGCGGTCGCGCGCCGCTTCGCCACGCGCGTGAGGTCGCGGAGATCGGCGCCGTCGAGGCGGCGCGGCTGGCCGACCACCTGCGGGCCGCTGGGCTGATCGACGGCGAGGGCGCGAACTGTGGGCTGACGCATCCGCTCGTGGCCGGCGCGCTCTACGGCGGCATGGCGGCGGGGGAGCGGTCCCTCCGGCATGCGCGGGTGGCCGCCCTGCTGCGGCGGGAACGTGCCGACCCGGAAGCGGTCGCCGCCCATCTCGTGCACAGCGAGCCCGCGGCCGAGCCGGCGACGGTCGCGATCCTCCGGGACGCGGCATGCCGGGCCGAGCTGCGCGGGGCGCCGGAGGGTGCCCTGGCCTTCCTCCGGCGCGCCCTGGCCGAGCCGCCCGCGGATCCCGCCGTCGAGGCGGAGGCCCGCGGCGAACTGGGACTGATGCTCGCGGCCCACGGGCAGGCCGGCGCCGGCGCGTACCTGGACGGCGCGGTGCGCTCGGCCGTGACCCCGGCCCAGCGAGCCCGCATCGCCCTCGCCGGCGGACGCGCCCTTGCCCTGGACGGACAGATCGAGGAGTCGATCCGGCTCTGCCGCCTCGGCCTCACGCACTCGGCCGAGGACGACAACGAGCTGGAGGCGGAGCTCGTCGGCGCCGCGTGGCTCCGGGCGTCGACGGTGGCCGAGGCCCGCGAGCGGCTGCACAACCGCATGGCCGACCCGCGGAGGCCCGCGCTCTGGCTGGTCCACGCGGCCTGGGAGTCGGTGTGCGACGCCCGGCCCGCCACCGAGTCGAGGAGTCTGCTGGGGCCGGCCGCCGCCGATGACGCCGGCTCGATGCTCGAGACCTTCGCCACGCTCACGCTGATCGCCTGTGGAGAGTTCGAGGCCGCGTGGGCCGACGGCGGCGCGACACCTTCGGGACGCCGGTTGCCGGCTCTCGCCCATGAGCGGGCCCTCCGGGCGATGGCCGAACTGCACCTGGGCCGGATCACGGAGGCCGAGGCCGATGCGCGGTCCGCCTTCGAGCACGCGTCGTCGGGGTGGGCGCTGGTCCCGCTCGTCGACGCGCTGGTCGAGCTGGACGAGCCGGCGGCGGCCGATCTTCTGCTGGAGTCCGCCGATCCGCAGCCGGATCTCCTCACCACCGCGATGCTGCTGGAGCGGCGCGCCCGCCTGCGGCTCGCCCAGCATCGCCCGGTCGAGGCACACGACGACTGCCTCGCGGCGGCCCTCGCGTGGCGGCGGCTCGGCGTCGAGCATCCGGGCATCGCCGGCTGGCGCGTCGACGATTGCGCGGCGCTCGCGGCCCTCGACGACATCGGCGGCGCCCGCAAGCTCGCCGAGGAGCACTTGGAGCTGGCCGAGCGGGTCGGCCTGCCCGGTCCGCGCGGCGCGGGCCTGAGGGCTCTGGCGCAGACCGGCGATCGCAGCGAGGCGATCGACCTCCTGCGGCAATCGGTGGACCTGTTGGCGGAGACCCCGGCGCGGCTGGAGCACACCCGATCGTTGCTGGCGCTGGGATCCGCCCTGCGCCGGGCGAACTGCCGCGCGTCCGCCAAGGAACCGCTCCGGAAGGCGCTCGAGCTCGCCGACCGTGGCGGGATGCGGCGGCTGGCCCGCCTGGCCCGGCGCGAGCTCTACACGGCGGGCGCCCGCCCACGGCGAGCCGCGGTGTCCGGATGGGACGCGCTGACGGCGGCCGAGCAGCGGGTGGCCGAGCTGGCGGCCGCGGGCTGGAGCAACCCGCAGATCGCCGAGCGGCTCTACATCACCCGCCGGACGGTGGAGACGCACCTGACGCACGCTTTCCGCAAGCTGCGCCTGGAGACGCGGCAGGAGCTCGCGACATTCTTCCCGCTACGCGCGTCGGACGGCACGGCAGCCATCGCGCGGGACGATGCGGGCGTCGGGCCTGACCCCGGACCGTGAGGCCGGGCCGGGCGGGTTAGGGGCGGGGTTTGCGGGCGGCGCGGCCGGCGTAGAGGCGGTCGGCCAGGAACGGCATCGCGGTCGCGGCGACGATCGCGGCTCGGTATTTGAGCGGGACCACTGTGCGGCGGCGCGGGCGGCGCAGGGCGCTCTCGATCGCGGCGGCGACGATCTCGGGGCCGGGGAGGTTCTTGCGGTTGTTGAAGCCGGTGTCGATGAAGCCCGGCTCGATCAGCGTCACGCCGATGCCGGTGCCGATCAGCTCCCGCCGCACGGAGTCGTTCATGCCACGCAGGGCGAACTTCGTGGCGGAGTACGTGCCGCCCAGGCCGATCTCGCCGGCCACCGAGCCGATGTTCACGATCGAGCCGGCGCCCTGCTCCCGCATGATCGGGACGACCGCGCGCATCAGCCGGATCGGCGCCACCAGGTTGACGTCGATCATCTGGGTGACCACGTCGTCGTCGGCGAGGATCGAGGAGTCGCCGCCGATCCCGGCGTTGTTGACCAGGCCGTCGATGCGCCCGTCCACCTCGAGCGCCCGCGCGACCAGGGCCTCGATCGCCGCCGGGTCGCGCACGTCGGTGGGCACCGCGACGGCCGTGCCGATCTCCGCGGCGACCGCTTCCAATTTGTCGGTGCGCCGGGCGGCGAGCACCACGGTGTAACCGGCGCGGCCGAGCCGGATCGCGGTGGCGCGGCCGATTCCGCTCGATGCTCCGGTGACGATTACGACCGGCATGGCTCTCCCCTTTGCGAGAAAAACGGCGCCGCCGAGGATCGGGCGACGCCGTTTTATGCGGCGATGGGGATCAACCTATCGCTTGCTGTGGTACGCCTCGACGATGTGGCTCGGGATGCGACCGCGCTCCGAGACCTCGTACCCGTTCTTGTTCGCCCACTCGCGAATCGCCTGATTCTGGTCGCGGCTGGCCCGCCCGGTGCTGGCCGGCGAGCTGCGCCGGGCCGGGGAGACGACGTTGCTGCGGCCGACCCGGGTAGCCGCGTTCAGGAACGGGTCGAGCGCCTTACGCAACTTGCCGGCGTTCTTCTCGGAGAGGTCGATCGTGTAGTTCACACCGTCGAGTCCGAACTCGACGGTGCGGTCGGCCTCTCCGCCGTCGATGTCGTCGGTCAGAAGGGTTATTACCTGCTTGGCCATGGTGTGCCTGCTCCTACAACGATGTCATTTGAGTGACGACTATGCGCACGCGGCGTGGCGCCGCGAATGTCGATACGCTTTCATTCTGTCTCTCTGCAGTTCTCAGTGCAAATTGCCGCTCTGCATGTCGCAATTCTCTCGGCGCGCGGGGGCACCCAGGCGGGTTCTTCGGACGTTGTCGGTGACACCTACTTTTCAGCTTCGTCAATGTCCTGTAACGTGTCGTGGGAGCGCTCCCACCACCCGTCCCCGCGGGATCCCCTCTCAAGGAGCTTCGCAATGAGACGTGCCATCCGCGCCCTCGCGGCCCTCGGCCTTCTGGCCGGTGCGGTCGTGACGGCCTTCGCCGTCGCCGGACCAGCGGCGGCCGACACGCAGATCTGCGAGCAGTACGGCAGCACCACCATCGGCGGCCGGTACGTGGTGATGAACAACCGCTGGGGCACCTCGGCCCAGCAGTGCATCAACGTCACCAGCACCGGCTTCTCCATCCAGACCCAGCAGGGCACCGGCAACACGAGCGGCGCCCCGGTCTCCTACCCGGCGGTCTACCTGGGCTGCCACTACACCAACTGCTCGCCCGGCACCAACCTGCCGATGCAGGTCAGCGCGATCTCCAGCGCGACCAGCAGCATCAGCTACCAGTACGTCTCGGGCGCCACCTACGACGCCGCGTACGACATCTGGCTGGACCCGTCGCCCAAGAAGGACGGCGTCAACCAGCAGGAAATCATGATCTGGTTCAACCGGCAGGGCTCGATCCAGCCGATCGGCTCGGTGGTCGGCAACGCGACCATCGGCGGCCGCAACTGGGAGGTCTGGCGCGGCAGCAACGGGTCGAACGCGGTGGTCTCGTACGTGGCGCCGTCGCCGATCACGAGCTGGAGCTTCAGCGTCCTGGACTTCATCAACGACACGAAGAACCGCGGCGCCATCACCAGTTCGTGGTACCTGACGAGCATCCAGGCCGGTTTCGAGCCCTGGATCGGCGGCGCCGGCCTGGCCGTCACCAACTTCTCGGCATCGGTGAACGGCGGCGGTCCCACCGGCCCGACTACCCCGCCCACCACGCCGCCGACGACCCCGCCCACCACGCCACCGACCGGCGGCACGTCGGCCTGCCGGGTCACCTACGGCACGAACGTCTGGAATTCGGGCTTCACCGCGAATGTGACGGTGGCCAACACCGGTTCCAGCGCCATCAACGGCTGGAATCTGGGCTTCACCCTGCCGAGTGGCCAGTCCATCACGAGTTCCTGGAATGCCACGCTCACCGGATCGAGCGGCGCGATCACGGCGCGCAATGTTTCCTACAACGGCAGCATCGCCCCGGGCGCCAACACGTCCTTCGGTTTTCAAGGAACTTACTCCGGCAGTTTCGCCAACCCGCCCTCTTTCACGCTGAACGGATCGACCTGTTCCCGAGCGTGAGAGCTCAGACCCGAGCCGCCTCGTCGCCGATTCTCCGGTGCCGGGGCGGTTCGTCCAATTCAACGGAGAGCGGCCGGCGCGCCTAGCGGAACGACCGGGCTTCGGGGTGCGACCGACTCCAGTCGTTCATATTGTGAACCGAGTGGCGGGCGCTGATCCTCTTCGCCCTTGTTCGGCCAGAGGGACATCGCCCGCTCCGCCATCGCCGTGATCGTCAGGGACGGATTCACACCCAGATTCGCCGGAACGGCCGAGCCGTCGACCACGTGCAATCCGTCATACCCGTAAACGCGGTGATACGGATCCAGCACGCCGGTGTCCCAGGAATCGCCGATGGTCGCGCCGCCGAGAATGTGCGCCGTCATCGGAATGTCGAAGATGTCGCCGACCGTCCCGCCCGGGAAACCGCCGATCTTCTCGGCGATCCGGCGGACCGCCTCGTGGCCCTGTGGAATCCAGGTCGGGTTCGGCTCGCCGTGCCCGGGGGCGGTCGTCAGCCGGCCGCGCTTGGTGCGGCGCACGGTCAGCGAGTTGTCCAGCGTCTGCATGACCAGCGCGATGATCGTGCGCTCGCTCCACCGGCGCACCGAGAGCGAACGCGCCAGGACGTACGGATGCCGCAGCGCGTGACCGAGGAACTTGACCGGACGGGGCACCCGGCCGCCGCCGTCGACCAGCAGCGTGGCGAGCAGGCCCATCGCGTTGCTGCCCGGGCCGTAGCGGACCGGCTCGATGTGGGTCGTGGCGTCGGGGTGGAACGACGACGTGATCGCCACGCCCCGGGAGAACGGCTCGGCGGGCACCGCGCCGGCCTGCGCGCCGAGCAGGGCCTCCGAGTTGGTGCGGGTCAGCGAGCCGAGCCGGGCTGAGATCCCGGGGAGCACGCCGGTGTCGCGCATGGCGTGCAGCAGCCGCTGGGTGCCGAGCGCGCCGGCCGAGAGGATCACGTGATCGGCGGTGAAGACGCGGTTGCCGGCCTCGACGATCCAGCCGGTGTCGCCCGGGCGCACGGCGGTCGCCTCGGTGTCCGCGTACACGATGGCCCCGGCCTTTTCGGCGAGGTAGAGGTAGTTGACGTCGAGGCGGTTCTTCGCGCCCACCTTGCAGCCGATCATGCAGTTGCCGCATTGGGTGCAGCCGGTCCGCTCGGGGCCCGCGCCGCCGAAGAACGGGTCGGGCACGGTCTTGCCCGGCTCCCCGAAGAACACACCCACGGGCGTACGGCGGAAGGTCGCACCCACCCCCATCTCCTCCGCCACCTGCTTGATGACCACGTCGGACGGCGTCATCGTCGGCTGCTCGGTGACGCCGAGCATGCGGGAGGCCTGGTCGTAGTGGGGTGCGAGCTCGGTCGCCCAGTCGGTGATGCCGGCCCAGTGCGGGTCGTCGAAGAACGTGGCCGGCGGGCGGTACAGCGTGTTCGCGTACACGAGCGAGCCGCCGCCGACCCCCGCGGCCGACAGCACCACGATGTCCTTGAGCAGCGTGATCCGCTGGATGCCGCGCAGGCCCAGGCGCGGCGCCCAGAGGAAGTTGCGCAGGTCCCACGACGTCTTGGGAAGCGTCGCCGGGGTGAAGCGCCGGCCCGCCTCGAGCACGCCGACCCGGTAACCCTTCTCGGTGAGGCGCAGCGCGCTGACGCTCCCGCCGAAGCCGCTGCCCACGATCACGACATCGAAGTCCGCCATCGACCCACCCTGTCATTACCGATCGGTAACCGGAAGGGCCCGGGTCTCTCATTTAAGGCCGGCACGGTGACGGCATGAAGAACGAACCGCTGAGCCGGCCGGCGGTCGAGCCGCCGACCGTGACCCGCAGGGGACCGAGAACCGAGAGGGAGAACTCAGCCGCGCGCGTCAAGGAGCACCTTGATGTGCTCGCCCGAAGCCGCGTCGGCGAAGGCGGCCGCGGCCTCGTCGAGCGGGCGTACCGCGGTGACCAGGTCGGTGACGTCGACGGCCCCGGAGGTGAGCAGGTCGATCGCCTCCGTGAAGTCCTCCGGCAGGTACGTCGCGCTGCCCTGGATCCGCAGCTGGCTGTCCTGGATCATCGGCAGCGGGATCGTCACCGGGGCCGGCGGGACACCGACGACCACCACCGTGCCGCCCTTGTCGGCCATCGCGAGGGCCTGGTCCATCGTGGACTGCTCGGCGACGCAGTCGAAGACCACGTCGGCGCTCTCGCCCAGCGCGTCCCGCACGAGAGCCGCCGCGTTCGGGGCCGTCGCGTCGAGGACGGCGTCCGCGCCGAACTTGGTGGCCCGATCCCGGCTGCGCGTCGACCGCGCGGTCATCACGACCCGCGACGCGCCCTGGACGCGGGCCACCATCAGCGTGAGCAGGCCGATCGTGCCGGCGCCGAGGATCGCCACGGTCTTGCCGGACAGCCCGCCGGCGAGCCGCGACGCGTGCACCGGCGTGCCGAGGGGCTCGATGAACGCGGCCTGCCGCCAAGTGAGCGAGTCAGGGATGACGTGCAGCCGCCGCTGGTCGACGGTGAAGTAGTCGGCCATGCCGCCCTGGTCGTGGGCGCAGCCGAAGAAGCGCAGCCGCTCGCAGACGTTCTGCCGGCCGGCGCGGCACTGCTTGCACTCCCAGCAGGGCAGGAACGGCTCCATCGCGACCCGCGTGCCGACCGCGAGCGACACCCCCGGCCCGACCGCCTCGATCGTGCCGCTGACCTCGTGACCGGGCGGATAGGGGAGCGTGATGAACGGGTGTTTGCCCTGCAAGGCGTGCACGTCGGACCCACACACGCCGGCTACCGCGACGCGTACGAGAGCCTGATTTTGATCTGGCTCTGGAATCTCGGCGTCGACGACTTGCACTCCCGAAGGAGTCACGACGACCCGCCTCACGGCAGGTATCCCAGGCGGCGTGCGGTCACAATCGTCTCCATCCGTCGGTGCGTGCCCAATTTGCGCATCGCGTTGCGCAGGTAGCTCTTCACCGTCTCGGGCAGCAGGCCCAGCCTCCGCGCAGCCTCCGCGTTGCCGCATCCGACCGCCACCATCGCCAGCACGTCGAGCTCGCGCGGCGAGAGCGGGTTGATCTCGCCTGCGGCGGGCCGATGCGCGACCAGGCGGTCGGAGATCTGCTGGAGACGCGCCTTCAGGTCCGGGTCCGAGGTCTCCGCAGCCAGCGTACGGAGATCCGCGTGGGCCAACCGCACTTCCTCCCACTCGCCGGCGGTGGCGTCGGGCGCGCCCCGGACGGCGGCGGTCTCCAGCTCGGCCATCCGGCGGGCCACCTCGCGGCGGACGGTCACCTCGGTGCCGAGCCGGACCGCGACCCGGCTCATCGCCTCGAGCGCCCGGCCGCCGACGGCGATCGGCTCACGGGTTCCGGCGTAGAGAACGGCGAGCACCGACCCGCCCATCGCGACCGGGACGGCGGCGATGGCGCGCAGGCCCTCGGCGCCGACCGGCGCGTCGTATTCATGACTGATCCGCGGGTCGGCCGCGTAATCCTCGACCCGGCCGGGGCGGGCGGTGGTCACAACCCGGCCGCCGAGCCCGTGGCCGGCGCTCACGATCAGGCCGTGCAGGGCCAGCGTCGACGTGCCGGCGAAATCGGAGAGCCGCAGGTGGCGGCAGTCTGTCGCGACCACGCCGCCGAACGCGACCGGGAGGCCGGTGACCCGGCGGATCCGGCCGAGCGCGGCGGGCAGGTCGGCTGTTTCGAGCACGTGGACAGCATGTCATCGGAGCTCTACCCCCGAACAGGGGTGGCGTGATTGCCGTCACGGGGTCAAGCTGCGGAAATGTTGTCCTACGCGTCAGGCACCAGCACCGCGCCCCTGCTCGGCGAGACGATCGGGGCCAACTTCGAGCGCGCCGTCGCGCTCTTCGGCGACCGGGAGGCCCTGGTCGACGTCGCGGCCGGACGGCGGTGGACCTATGCCGAGCTCGACGCCGACGTCAACCGGCTGGCTAGGGGGCTGCTGCGGCGGGGGATCGCCAAGGGGGATCGGGTCGGGATCTGGGCGCCCAACTGCGGGGAGTGGGTGATCACGCAGTACGCGACGGCGAAGATCGGGGCGATCCTGGTCAACGTCAATCCGGCCTATCGGACGCATGAGCTCGAGTACGTCGTGAAGCAGTCCGGGCTTTCGCTGCTGATCAGCGCTGTTTCCTTCAAGAGCAGCGACTACCGTTCGATGATCTCCTCGATCGGTTTTGACGCCGTGGCCTACATCGGTCATCCCTCATTTGAGGATTTGTCTGTTTCCGGCGACATGTCGGAGATTTCCGCGCGGGCTTCCACGCTGGCCTTCGATGATCCGATCAACATTCAGTACACGTCGGGGACCACCGGCTTCCCCAAAGGCGCGACGCTCTCGCACCACAACATCCTCAACAACGGCTACTTCGTCGGCGAGCTGATCAACTACACCTCGCAGGACCGGGTCTGCCTGCCGGTGCCGCTGTACCACTGCTTCGGCATGGTGATGGGCAACCTCGGCGCGACCTCGCACGGCGCCTGCATCGTGCTGCCCGCGCCCGGCTTCGACCCCGCCTTGACCTTGGCGGCGGTTGCCGCCGAGCGGGTCACCTCGCTCTACGGCGTGCCCACGATGTTCATCGCCGAGCTCGGCCTGCCGGACTTCGCATCGTACGATCTGTCCTCTTTGCGCACGGGCATCATGGCGGGCTCGCCCTGTCCCGTCGAGGTGATGAAGCGGGTCGTCGCCGAGATGAACATGGCCGAGGTGGCGATCTGCTACGGCATGACCGAGACGTCGCCGGTCTCCACGATGACCCGCCCCGACGACAACCTGGCCCGCCGCACCGAGACCGTCGGCCGGGTGATGCCGCACCTGGAGTCGAAGGTCGTCGACCCGGCGACCGGCCTGGTCGTCCCCCGCGGCGAGCCGGGCGAGCTGTGCACGCGCGGGTATTCGGTGATGCTCGGCTACTGGGAGCAGCCGGACGCCACCGCCGACGCGATCGACGCCGCCCGCTGGATGCACACCGGTGACCTGGCCACCATGGACGAGGACGGCTACCTCAACATCGTCGGCCGCATCAAGGACCTGGTGATCCGCGGCGGCGAGAACGTCTATCCCCGCGAGGTCGAGGAGTTCCTGTACGGCCACCCCGACATCGCCGACGTCCAGGTGATCGGCGTCCCCGACGCGAAGTACGGCGAGGAGCTGATGGCCTGGATCGTGATGCGCCCGGGGACGGAGCCGCTGACCGCCGAGGCGGTCCGCGCCTACTGCAACGGCCGGCTCACGCACTACAAGATCCCGCGCTACGTGCACGTCGTCGACGGTTTCCCGATGACCGTCACCGGCAAGGTCCGCAAGGTCGAGATGCGCGAACAGGCCGTCGACATCCTGGGCTTGCAGGAGGCCGCCCGTATCCGCAACGCCTGACCCGGCTCGCGCCGCGCGACCTTGATGAGTTGGCGCGCGCCGTGAACGCCAACTCATCAACGCCGCCCGCCGCCACGCCCGCCGCCGCCCGCCGCCCGCCCGCGCCTGCCGCAGCCGCGAGCCTTGATGAGTTGGCGCGTGCTGTGAACGCCGACTCATCAACCTCGCCCGGTCGCGGGGAGGGTGCTGGCAGCTTGATGACCTGGCGCGCGCTACCGACGCCAACTCATCAGCGCCGCCCGGTCGCGTGGAGGGTGCCGGCAGCTTGATGACCTGGCGCGCGCTGTCGACGCCAACTCATCAGCGCAGCCCGGTCGCGGGCGGGTGCCCGGCGGCTTGATGAGTTGGCGCGTGCTGTGTGCGGCAAGTCATCAGGGCCCGGATGCCGTCGCTCGGCCGGGCGCGGGCTGCCGCTGGCCTTGATGAGTTGATGCGCGGTGCGAGCGCCAATTCATCAGGCTGCGCGAGTGCGCCGGGGTCAGCTGGGCATGACTCGGGCGACCTTGATCGAAGTGCTCGTGGCGCCGGCTGCGGGGTAGGCGGCGCTGCCGTCCGCGTACGGCTTGAAGGCCTGGTAGTTGTGGTCCTTGACGGCGATGGTGAGCTGTTTGCCGGACGCGGCGCCGGTGGCGGCGTCGTAGACCTGGGCGCGCATCGACGAGCCCGAGCCCCAGGCCAGCAGCATCTTGCTGGTGCCGTAGGCGACCAGGTGCGGGTGCTGAGTGGCGGCCGACGTCGTGACCGTCTTGCTGGCGGCGGAGCTGCCGGAGAAGCGCGAGAGTCTGGCCTTGCCGCCCTGGCTCCACGCGGTCCAGTAACCCGACGACTTGGCCAGGACCAGGTCGCCGCCGAAGAGGGTGCCGTCGCAGGTGCCCGCGGCCACCGTGCGATAGGGGTTGGGCTGGGCGATCCGGCAGTTGTTGTCGGTGGCGCAGACCATGGTGAACTTCTTGGCGCGCGGATCCCAGACGATGCGGGACGTCCAGGCGTGGCTGCAGCCGACCTCGAAGCTGCCGTGCCCGCCGACCAGGGCACCCGACTTGCTGACCACCTGCATGCGGTCGCCCTCGTGGATGTCGACGCAGTTGCCGTTCTGGACGGTGATGGCGACGCCGAAGTACGCGGCGTAGTTGCTCCCGTCGGAGGCGAGCCGGCCGTGGTGCTGGTACCACCAGACGAACCGGGCGCCGTCGTCGTAGCCGCCGCGGGCGCCGGTGAGGTTGGTGACCTGGCGCTCCCAGACCTGGTGGCCGGAGTTGTCGAAGCGGACCATCCACATGGTGTTGCACGGGCTGGACTCGCCGCCGCAGAGCGGGCCGGTGTGGCAGTCGCCCTTGCGGGTGACCAGCAGGACGCCGCCGGTCGCGTCGGCCTGCACGTCCTGCAGGTCGATGCCGGTGAAGCTGGTGGGGGCGCCGGCCAGCTTGTCGTCGCAGCCGAGCTTGCCGAGGTGCACCTTGCCGTCGGTGCCGAGCCAGGCCAGCCACGAGGTGCCGCCGGGGGTGCCGGCGATCGCCATCGGCAGGGGGTCGGTGTCGCCCTCGCCGCCGTAGCCCTTCACGCCGGAGCCGACGCTGACCTGCGTGACCTTGGTGACCGGGGTGGCGCCGACGGGCCGGGCGCAGGCGCCGGCGGTCTTGGGCGCGGCGGAAGCCGACGGGGAGACCGCGGCGGAGGCGGCGGCCGACGGCAAGGCCGCGGCGGCGGAGGCGGCGACAGCTCCGGCGCTCGCAGCGGAAGCCGGCGCCGGGGACGAGGACGAGGACGAAGACGAAGCCGCGAAGAGCGTGCCCGAGGGAAGGACGAGAGCCGCGATACCCACGGCGACGACCACTCCCGCGGCCACACCGATCAGGGCGAGGCGGTGCGCGGACCCCGGCCTGCGGTGACCGGCCGGGTTCGTCGGCGGAGGCAGAGCCGGAGGCATAGGCGGAGGCGGGGGCGGAGAAGTGCTCATCAGCGCGAGACGTTACTGGGCACGCTCCCACGCCGTCATGCCCAAGATCTTTGGACAGACTTAAATTCAGCGCCGATAAATGGTGATGGAGTACCCGACGTTGTCGATCTCCTGGCTGGAGTCGATGAGCTGCTTCAACTTGCCCTTCGCCAGCGCCACCCTCGAGTCCGACACCACGAGCAGCCCGCGCACCTGGTCATTAGGCACCGCAAGCGGATTTTTCCCCAAAATCCCGTAATAGGCGGGGACGCCGGCTCCCTTGTAGACCAGCCACACCGGCTGGCCTGGATATCGATCCCGCAGCCGATCCGAAAGCCGAGGCAAATCCTGCCCCCAGTCCACGTTCGAATCGTGCAGATTCCGATGCGTATGAGACGTCCCCCCGAACGCCTCATTCGAATACGGGAGATAAAACGGAAATGTCCGAACCGAGCTGACCGCCACGAACGCGACTAGCACCGCAGTAACCGCATGCGCCCACCGGAACCGGATCACCACCACGGTCCCCGCCACCACGGCCAGGAAGATCGGCATGAAGATCACGTACCGGCTGCCGTAGTCCCGGGCCCCCGTCATCGCCACCAGCAGCAGCACCCCGGCCGGCACCAGCAGATACAGCGTCGCCACCCGCAACGCCGGCTTGACCAGCATGGTGATCGTCCCTGCCAGCCACAGCGCCATCATCCCGAGCGGCGTTTTGATCAGCAGCGCCGCCGGCGCGTAGTACCAGAGCGACCCCCGATAGGCCTCCCCAAAGAGGAACCCGTTGAACGTCCGCGCCTCGAACCGGAACTGGATCAGCACCCCGTCCCGATAAGCCTTCGGGAACGGCAGCAGATCAACCGCCAGCCCTTTCAGCCCACCCGGATTCGTCGCCAGCGCCGGTGTGCTCCACCGCAGCCGAGGATCAACCGCGAGATACACGATCCAGACCATCGCCGTAGCGATCAGCCCAACCCCGATCGCCCCCACCACGCGCCAGGCCATCTTTTTCCACCAGCTGCCCGGCTTCCCCACCATAAAGGGCGACAAAAGCGCTAAGAGCATCACCATGGGTACGGCGGGAAGCACACTCATCCGCGTCGCGAGCGCCGCCCCGAGCGCCACCCCGGCCAGCGGAAGATAGAGCCGAGGCCGCCGACGGGACCGCCACAGCATCCAGAACGTCGACAGCAACAGTCCCGCCGCCGGAACGTCCAGCGTGGCCAGTGACCCGTGCGCGATCACGTCCGGCGAGAAGGCGTAGAGCGCCAGCGCCACCAGGCCAGCCCACGGCCCCGCGAGATCCCGGGCGAACCCCAGCACCACCAGCCCGAACAGCAGCGTCAGCACGATCATCGGCAACCGGGCCGCGAGCATCAGCCGGAACGGGTTGTTGCCGGTCTCGTACAGGACATGCCGGCCCAGATTGGTCTGGTTGCCGGTGAACGCCGGATCGAGGTACGGCTTCTCGAACGCCAGCCCGGCCGCCATCACCAGCTTGCCGAGCGGCGGATGCTCCGGGTTGTACTGAAGGCTGTGCTGCTGCGTGAGCACCTCGGCCGTGCCGACGTAAACCGGCTCGTCGATCGTCGGCGACTGCTGCACGGCCGTGGTGACCATGGCGAACGCCATCCCACCCAGCAATGCCACGACAACGAGCAGGTAAGCCAGGCGACCACGGGACACCGCGCAACGTTAGCCGGTGAATTCCCCCTCCGGCCGGAAGGTGGGGTCGGCGTGCTTCTCCTGTTCAGCCGCTCGTAGCTCGACACGGCGGATCTTTCCGGAGATCGTCTTCGGCAGCTCGGCGAACTCCAGGCGACGGATCCGCGCGTACGGCGGCATGTGCTCCCGCGCGTACGCGAAGATTGTCTCCGCGGTCTCGGCGGTCGCCGAAAATCCTTCCGCAAGCACGACGTAGGCCTTCGGCACGGCCAGCCGCAGCGGGTCGGGCGACGGTACGACGGCCGCCTCCACCACCGCCTCGTGCTCGATCAGCACGCTCTCCAGCTCGAACGGCGAGATCCGGTAGTCGGAGGCCTTGAACACGTCGTCGGTGCGCCCGACGTACGTGATGTAGCCGTCGTCGTCCCGGGAGGCGACGTCGCCGGTGTGGTAGTAGCCGCCGGCCATCCGCTCCGCCGTCAACGCGTCGTCGCCGTGGTAGCCGACCATCAGCCCGGTCGGCCGCGGGTCGAGCGCGACACAGATCTCCCCCTCGGTCGCGGCCTCGCCGGTCAATGGGTCGATCAGCTCGATCGTGTAGCCCGGCACCGGGCGTCCCATCGAGCCCGGCTTGACCGGCTGGCCCGGCGTGTTGGCGATCTGCACGGTCGTCTCGGTCTGCCCGAAGCCGTCCCGGATGGTCACGCCCCAAGCCTTCTGCACCTGGTCGATGACCTCGGGGTTGAGCGGCTCGCCGGCGCCCACGACCAGGCGCGGCGGGGTGCGCAGCGCGGAGAGGTCGGACTGGATCAGCATCCGCCAGACGGTCGGCGGGGCGCAGAAGCTGGTCACGCCGCACCGCTGCATCTCGGCCAGGAGGCGGCCGGCGTCGAAGCGGGTGTAGTTGAAGATGAAGACGCAGGACTCGGCGTTCCAGGGGGCGAAGACGTTGCTCCAGGCATGCTTGGCCCAGCCCGGCGAGGAGATGTTGAGGTGGACGTCGCCGGGGCGCAGGCCGATCCAGTACATCGTGGAGAGGTGGCCCACGGGGTAGGACTGGTGGGTGTGCTCGACCAGCTTGGGCCGGGCCGTCGTCCCCGACGTGAAGTAGAGCAGCAGCGTGTCGCTCGCGCGCGTAGTCCCGTCCGCCTCGAACCCGACATTTCCGGAATAGGCGTCAGAGAAGGAGTGCCAACCCTCAACCGGCTCGCCCACCGCGATCTTGGTCACGGATACGGCGTCGAACTTGGCGGCCGCCGACGACAGCGCGACCACGTGCGCCGCCCCGCCCCGGGCCACCCGGTCGGCGGCGTCGGCCGGGCCGAGCAGGGGAGTGGCGGGAATGAGCACGGCGCCGAGCTTCATCACGGCCAGGATCGTGTCCCACAGCTCGACCTGGTTGCCGAGCATCAGGACGATCCGGTCGCCGCGCCGCACGCCCTGCTCGCGCAGCCAGTTGGCCACCTGGTTCGACCGGCGGGACATCTCGGCGAACGAGAGCCGCTGCTCCGAGCCGTCCTCCTCGACGATCCACAGCGCGGGCGCTTCGTTTCCCTCGGCGATCACGTCGAACCAGTCGAGCGCCCAGTTGAACTCGTCGAGCGAGGGCCACTCGAACCCGGCCGTGGCCGTGTCATAGTCCGAGGAGTGCTCGAGCAGGAAGTCCCGCGCTGCCCGGAATGCCGCCGTCGTCATCCCCACAGCCTGCGCCTTCGTTTCCCGGACGCGCCACCCCCGGAAGGGGGTGCCTAGATGGTGACGGTCCGGGTCGCGACCAGGCCGCGCCGCACGTCACCGGTCACGCACGCCATCTCGACGGCCGCGCCCGGGTGACCCTCGAAGGAGGCCGTCCCGCTCGCCTTGGCGCAGGCGTCGGACGGTAGCAAGATCTCGGCGGCGTGCAGCGGCGACGCTTCACCCAGGGCGACGCTCGGGTAGACCTCGACGTGCAGGCGCGGCCAGGCGCCCTCGTGCGAGCCCGGGAAGACGCTGGTGAAGCGCACCCAGCCGGCCGAGTCGGCGACCTGCACCCCGCGCAGGTAGTTCTCGTTCTCCAGGCCCGGCGAGTGCAGCGAGTAGTTGCCGTCCGGGTCGCAATGCCAGAGATAGACGGCCTGCCCGACCAGGGGACGACCGGAGTTCGCGCTGGTCAGCCGCACGCGGATGTCGAGCGGCACGCCCCGGGCCACCCCGTTCGCCGTACCGAAGCCGCGCCGGATGTCCCCGCGCACGATGCCCGAGCGGGCGATCGGGCCGGCCTCCGCGCCGAGGGTCGACACCGTGATGCCGCGGGTCAGCCCCATCATCCGGCGCCGGCGCACCAGCGTGAAGTCGTTCGCCAGTCCACCGTCGCGTCGCGTCCCCAGTTCGAGCATGAATCCATTGGGCCCGTGGTGGGTTGCGCGGGTGCACCGGTCGCGGTTTCAGATCGGTTGTTTTGCCTTGTGTTCGCTTACATCCCGCTTGGTACTGTCCACCCATGGGCGGTGATCGATATCAAGCGGGGACCGACGACCCCCCGGCCGTTCACTACGACGACGAGGAGCTGCCCGCTCGCAACCTCACCGGCCGCATCGGGCTCGGCGTATCGATCGTGGCGTTCCTGGTTGCCGTGCTCGTGCTGTGGCAGGTCTTCCGCCCCCTCGCCCGGGGCAGCCAGTTCTACCTGATCATCTTTCTGGCCGGCACGTTGCCGCTGGTCTTCCTCGCGTACAAGTCTCGTCTGCCGTTCTTGAAGAAACCCGGCAGCGACCGGCCGACGCTGCCCGACTGGCTCCTGGCCGGCGCCGCCCTGATCGTCTGCCTGTACCCGGTGAACCCGCTGCGCGGCGGCTACGACGGCTTCCTCGACCGGCAGGGCCTGCTCGAGCCGATCGACATCGTCTTCGGCGCCGTGCTCCTGGTGCTCGTGGTCGAGGCCTGCCGGCGCACGACCGGGGTCGCGCTGCCGATCGTCTGTCTCGCTTTCCTCGCGTACGGGTACTACGGCGGCCTCCTGCCCCAGGACTGGCCGATCGCGCACGCCGGGCTCGACTTCTCCCAGATCATCGACGCGCTCTACAACTCGGGCAGCGGCTTCTACGGCACCCCGCTCGACGTGGCGGCGACGTACATCGTGCTGTTCACCATCTACGGCGCGGTGCTCGACCTCTCCGGCGCGAGCCGCTTCTTCGTCGACCTGTCGGTGGCCGCCTTCCGCAAGTCCCGCAGCGCCGCCGGCCGCACCGCGGTGGCCGCCGGCTTCCTGCTCGGCACCGTCTCCGGCTCGGGCACCGCCACCGCGGTCAGCGTCGGCGCGGTCACCTGGCCGATGCTGCGGCGGGCCGGATACCCCGCGGAACAGGCCGGCGGCATGCTCGCCGCGGCCGGCGTCGGCGCGATCCTCAGCCCGCCCACGCTCGGTGCGGCCGCCTTCATCGTCGCCGAGTACCTCGACGTCTCCTACCTGACCGTCCTCGGCTGGGCCACCATCCCGACGCTGCTCTACTACCTAGGCATCCTGCTCGCCGTCGAGATCGACGTGCGCCGCTTCCGGGTCCGCGCCCTCGACACGCCGCCGGCCAGCGCGTGGCGACTGCTGCTCCGCTTCGGCTACCACTTCTCCTCGCTGATCCTGATCATCGTGCTGCTGGCGCTCGACGTCAGCGCGACCCGGGCCGTCGTCTACGCCACGCTGGCCGCGTTCCTGCTGTCCTTCCTCGACCGACAGGCGTGGATGACTCCCAAGCGCCTTTTCGTCGCGTTGTCGGCCGGGGTCCGCGGCGTGCTGCCGGTCGTCGCGGTCTGCGCCGCCGCCGGCATCATCACCGCGATCACCACCAAGACCGGCCTCGGCGCGCAGCTGGCGTCGCTGCTGGTCTCCGGGGCCAAGGCGGTCACGTCCAACCCGACCGCGATCCTGGCGCTGACCGTGGTCCTGGCCGCCGTCGCGCTGGCCATCCTCGGCTTGGCCGTGCCGGTCACGGCCAGCTTCATCATCGGCTGGGTCATCATCGGGCCGGCCCTGCTCGGGCTGGGCGTCCCCGCGCCCGCCGCCGCGATGTTCGTCTTCTACTACTCGGTGCTCTCCGAGGTGACGCCGCCGACGGCGCTGGCCGCGGTGGGCGCGAGCGCGATCACCGGCGGCCGGACGATTCCGACGATGTGGCAGGCGCTCAAGTACGCGCTGCCGGCGTTCCTCGCGCCGATCGCCTTCGTGCTGACCGACAACGGCTCGTTCCTGCTGGGCCGGGGCTCGTTCGTCGGCATCGTGTGGGCCACGGCGGTCGCGATGCTCGCGGTGCTCGGGCTGGCGGTGGCCACCGGCGCGTGGTTCCCCGGGATCGGGCCGGCGCCTCTGCCGGCTCGCGTGCTGGGCGCCGCGGCCGGGTTGCTGCTGCTCTATCTGGAGCCGCTGACGATCGTGCTCGGAGTGGGCGCGCTCGCGGCGGCCGCGCTGTGGACCTTCGTGACTCGCCCTTCTCGTGAATCGGACAAATCGCCTTCTCCTCCTCCAATCAAGGAAGAAACGGGGACGACATGAGACGAACGGCATCAACCCTTGCGGCACTCGTACTCGTCGGAGGTCTTGCCTCTTGTGGCGGCCGCCAGGACGCCGCCTCCACCGACGCCGGCGGCGACGTCAATTGTGAGGTCACCAAGGACACCCGGGTCGGCATCGCCACCGGCAACGCGACCGGCGTCTACTTCGCGCTCGGCAACGCCTACGCCGAGCAGATCGGCACCGCCGGCGGCAAGCTCAAGGCCACCGCCGCCGAGACCGGCGCCTCGGTCCAGAACATCCAGCAGGTCGTCGCCGGCACCTACAACGTCGCCTTCTCCCTGGCCGACACCGCCGCCGACGCCATCAACGGCACCGGCAGCTTCACCGCCAAGCAGCCGATCGCCGCGCTGGCCCGCATCCACACCAACTACACCCACGTGATCGTCCGCTCCGGCGCCGGCATCAAGGACGTAGCCGGCATGCGCGGCAAGCGCGTCTCCACCGGCTCCCCGAAGTCCGGCACCGAGGTCATCGCCAACCGCATCCTCAAGGCGGCCGGCCTCGACCCCGCCAAGGACATCAGCGCCCAGAAGCTCGACCTCACCAAGACCGTCGACGGCATGAAGGACGGCTCGATCGACGCCATGTTCTGGTCCGGCGGCCTGCCCACCCCCGGCGTCACCGATCTGCTCACGACCGCCGCCGGCAAGGTGCAGTTCCTGGACGTCACGCCGCTGCTGCCCGACCTGCAGAAAATCAATCCCGTGTACGAGGCCGGCACGGTGCCCGCCGCCACCTACAAGACCCCCGCCGACGTCCCCACCATCATCGTGCCGAACTTCCTGCTGGTCCGCGAAGACCTCGACCCGGATGTGGCCTGCGTCCTCACCAGGGTCCTGTTCGACCGCAAGGCCCAGCTCGAACAGGCCAACGCGGCCGCCAAGGAGATCAGCCTCGACACCGCCCGCAAGACTGAGCCGGTCCCGCTGCACCGAGGCTCGGTCAAGGCCCTCGACGACCTGAACGCCCCGAAGTAGCGCCGTCGCCGCCCGGGATAATGGCTTGCCGGATCCCGGGCGCGCGGCCATCCTGATCACATGAGCATCTCTCGAAAGGGCGTGCGCGCCCTCGCGCTTTGACCGCCCCCGCGCGGCGCCCCGCCGCGCTTCCCCCGCAGCCTCCTTCGCTGCCGCCGCATACCGGCTCGCTTTCCCCGCACCACCCGTGGTCCGCCGCGCTTTCGCGGCAGCTCGGGCGACACGCCCCGCGTAGGCCGGACTACTGGCGCCAGGCCGCGGAGATCCGCCAGGAGTGGCAGGAGATCGGCCTTTCCACCGACCCGGCCGACCGTTCTGCCGCCGAGGAAGCAATCGCCTCGATCTACGCCCGGCACCGCCGCGCCCGCCCCGAGTTCCACTGGGTGGAGTCGCCCCCCGCGGCCCTGCCCTGCCTGGCCGGCTTCCCCACCCACGAAACCTTGCGATCCTGGGTGGACACCCGCCGCCCACCCGGACACCCACCCATCGCCAGCGACATCGCCGCCGGCCTGTCCCGCCTGCGGTCGGAGTTGGCCGAGGGCTTCGTCGAGCCGGCCACCGACCGCCCCTTGATGAAGCGCCCCAAGAACAAGCCGTGGCCCAGCCTCCCACCGCCCGAAGCGCTGGACGCCAGCCTGCCCTTCCAGGAGCTCCTACGGCAGGGAGTCCGCGACGCCCTGTTCCGCAGCCTGGCGGACGGCGTCTACCTCCCCATCCGCGCGGCCCTCGGCCCGATTCCCGTGGGCTGGTACGGGCATCAGGACGCCGCCTGGGTCGGGCACCTCGATGTGCTGCGCCGGCTGGGGCTGGTGCCGGGCGGGCAGCGCGCGTCCTTCGACGCGTGGGTGACGCTCGCTCGCGCCGGGGGCTGGTGGTGGCCCGGCGAGCACGTTTGCGTGCTTGTCGAGAGGCCGGCCGTTATTCGCGTCGAGCCGGTTCCTGGATCCTGGCACGGCGAGATTCGGCTGCGGCGTGATCCGGGCATCCCCGCGGTCGAATATCGCGACGGCTGGGCCATTTGATCCCGGCCTCTAAATTGCACGCGTAAAAGGATTGTCATTCGTGGCGCGCGTCGACTACTGTTTGAGGGGTCCGCAGGGAGCGCGCACGAAAGGGGATCGAGATGATGTGGCAGGCCGCCAGTCGGGTCGACCTCGCCGCGCGTGGTGCGACGTTCGATCGTGATGGCATGGCCGAGCCCTCGGGCCGGTGCATGCGACGAGCGACGAAGTGGCGCTCCCTGGGAGAGAGCTGGCGAAACGGCTGACGCCGTCACGGTTTCCGCCGCCGCCCTCCCACCTCGGGAGAGGCGGCTTTCTTCGTCTCGAAGGCCTCGCCTCTCCGCGAAGCCCCGACTCCGCGTGGGGCCTCGTTCAGGGGTCTCGTCCAGGAGCTTCGTCTCGAGGGTTCGTTTCTGGGCTCGGATGGTCCGGGTCGGGAAGGCCTCGAGGAAGGTCTGCGGAGTTCCAGAGAAGGGCGGGCGGAATTCGTGCGATATTCGACTCACGGGCGTAGCTCAATTGGTAGAGCAACGGTCTCCAAAGCCGTCTGTCGCGGGTTCGATTCCTGCCGCCCGTGCGTGCCATTGAATAGCGATTTCTGACATCCCCAAGAATGGGGCGAGGAGCGGCGGTCACGCGGGCCGGCTCGGTGGGTGAGGCGACCACCGGGCTCGCTGGACGGGAACACTTGCGCTACCCGGCCAACGCGGGCGCCGCCGCCCTCGCCCCAAGCGACCATGGCAGCCAGTCGCACGCGTTGCCGGCTCCGCGGTCCAGAGGGCTCGTAGCTCATTTGGTAGAGCGCCCGCCTTGCAAGCGGGAGGTGGCCGGTTCGAGCCCGGCCGGGTCCACGTCAAGCAGCACGTCGTCGTAGCTCAGCGGTAGAGCGCCGCCCTCATAAGGCGGAGGCCGGATGGTTCGACACCACCCGACGACACACCCCCGTGGCGCAACGGGACAGCGCGCCGGACTACGAATCCGGAGGCTGGGAGTTCGAATCTCCCCGGGGGTACTGGCAGGGTGGAGCAGCTCGGAGTGCTCGCGGGTTTCATAGGCCCGAGGTCGTGGGTTCAAATCCCACCCCTGCAACCAAAGCGAATAACCTCAAGACATGGTGTACGTGGTCAGAGCTCTCGACCCGTCGACCTGGGACGCCTTCGCCGCGCTGGTGGAGCGGAACAACGGCGTCTTCGGCGGGTGCTGGTGCGTGGGGTTCCACGGCGAGCTGTCGCGGACCGACGCGGACGTCAACCGGGCCACCAAACTGCGGCGCGTGCGGGCCGGGACGAGCCATGCCGCGCTGGTCTTCGACGGGGACGACTGTGTGGGGTGGTGTCAGTTCGGCTCGCCGGCCGAGCTGCCCGCGATCAAGAGCCGGGCCGCGTACGAGAAGGGGCGCGTCGGCGAGCTGCCGGACTGGCGGATCGCCTGCTGCTACGTGGGCAAGGGCCACCGGCGTCAAGGCGTGGCCACCGCGGCTCTGGCGGGCGCGCTCGAGTTGATCGCGGGACTGGGCGGCGGCACCGTCGAGGGTTACCCGGAGGGGGCGGACTCGGTGCCGGCGGGCTTTCTCTACAACGGGGCGCTCTCGACGTACGAGAAACTCGGTTTTGAGAAAGAGCGCCCGATCGGCAAGCATCGCTGGGTCGTGCGCAGGGTCGTCGAACCGGCCCAAGTCGCACACCCTTTCTCCGCATCTGATCCCTAACGTGCGGGGTCATGCGCGTGACGATGATCCTGCCCGCCCTCACCGAGGCGACCAGCCCGCTGTTCCGGCCGATCAAGTACTCGCTGTTCCCGCCGCTCGGGCTGGCAACCCTGGCCGCCTACCTGCGTGATGACGACGAGGTGCGGATCGTCGACGAGCATGTCGAGAGGTTCGACCCGACCGACGAGCCCGACCTGGTGGTGATCCAGGCGTATATCACCTCGGCCCGCCGCAGCTACGAGATCGCCGACCGGTACCGCGAGCGCGGCGTCTTCGTGGCGATGGGCGGCCTGCATGTGACCTCGCTGCCGGAGGAGGCCGCGCGGCACGCCGACGCGATCTTTCTGGGGCCGGGCGAGGACACGTGGCCGCGCTTCCTGGAGGACTTTCGCAAGAAAAAACCCATGCATACGTACGTGTCGGCAGAGCGCACCCTGCAGGGGCTGCCGCCGGTCCGTCGCGACCTCATCAAGCGGGAGCGGTACCTCGTACCCAATTCGATCGTCGTCTCGCGGGGGTGCCCGCACCACTGCGACTTCTGCTACAAGGACGCGTTCTTCGAGGGCGGCAAGTCCTTCTACACGCAGGTGGTGGACGACGCGCTCGCCGAGATCGATCGGCTGCCGGGCCGGCATCTCTACTTCCTCGACGACCACCTGTTCGGCAACCGGCGGTTCGCCGAGGCGCTCTTCGACGGCATGGCCGGCATGGGTCGCGTCTGGCAGGCGGCGGGCACGGTCGACACGATCCTGGCGCCCGGATTGCTGGAGAAGGCGGTCGGCGCGGGCCTGCGCAGCATGTTCGTCGGCTTCGAGACGGTCAACGCCGCGAACCTGGCCGAGCAGCGGAAACGGCAGAACGTCGGGCACAGCTACGAGGCGGTGGCGCGGCGGCTGCACGACGCGGGCGTCATGGTCAACGCGAGCTTCGTCTTCGGGATGGACGGCGACGGCCCGGACGTGTTCGAGCGGACCGTCGCGTGGGCGGTCGCCAACGGCCTCGAGACGGCGACGTTCCACATCATGACGCCCTATCCGGGGACCGCCCTCTTCAAGCGGATGGAGACGGCCGGCCGGATCGTGCACCGGGAGTGGGATCTCTACGACACGAGGCACGTCGTCTACGAGCCGCGCGGGATGACGCCCGAGCAGCTCGAGGCCGGCTACTGGCGGGCGTACCAGGATTTCTACCGGTGGGGCGCGATCTGGCGCGGCGCCCAGGGCAAGCCGCGCGCGGAGAGGTTGCGGCATCTCGCGTACGCGGGCGGGTGGAAGAAGTTCGAGCCGGTGTGGGACGCCCTGATCCGCTCGAGGCAGGTGCTGCGGGCGCTGCCGCTGCTGGAGAAGGCGCTCGCGCTCAGGTCGTGACGTTCAGCCAGCCGCCGTCGACGTAGTAGGTCGAGCCGACCGTGTACGACGCCCGGGCGGAGCACAGGAAGACGAACAGGTCGGCTACCTCCTCCGGCGTCGCGAAGCGGCCGATCGGGGCGTTGTCGTCGGCGATCTTCTGGAGGTACTGCTCCCAGGTCTGGTCCGTGCCCTCGGTGAGCAGCTTCGCCGTCTTCACCCAGTCGCCGGTCATCACCAGGCCCGGGTTGACCGCGTTGACCCGGATGTTGTCGCCGATGAGCTCGTTGGCCAGGCACTTCGAGAACATCACCAGCGCCGCCTTGGTCACGTTGTAGATCGGCTCGTAGCCGAGCGGCTGGGTCGCGCAGATCGACGCGTTGTGCAGGATCACGCCGCCGCCGCGCTCGCGCATGCCGGGCGCGAGCGCGCGGGCCAGCCGGACCGCGGCCATCACGTGCAGCTCCCAGTAGAGCTGCCAGCGCTCGTCCGGGGCGGTGAGGATCTTCTCCTCGCTGCCGGCGCCGGCGTTGTTGACCAGGATGTCCGCCCCGCCGAACTCCTCGGCCACGGCGGCGGCCAAGCGGTCGGCGCCGTCGGGGGCGGTGAGGTCGGCGGGGACGGCGATGACCCGTACGCCATGGATCTCGGACGCCGCGGACCGCAACCGCTGCTCGTCGCGTCCGCACAACACCAGATGCGTGCCCTCGGCCGCCAGGCCGTGGGCGATCGCCAGGCCGATGCCGGCGCTTCCTCCGGTGACCACCGCCACCTTTCCGGCAAGTCCGAGATCCATGACGCAACTGTCCCACGACTCGGCCGGCGGTTACGCCACCTTGGCGCGGCGCAGGTCGGCGCCGACGTCGTGCAGGTGGCGCAGGGCCTGGGCGTAGGAGTCGGTCAGGGAGGTCATCTCGTAGGACACCCCGATCTCGTCGCAGAACTGCTGGACGATCGGCTGGGCCTTGCGCAGGTTGGGCGACGGCATCGCGGGGAACAGGTGGTGCTCGATCTGGTAGTTCAGCCCGCCCAGCGCGACGTCGACCAAGTAGCCGCCGCGGACGTTGCGGGAGGTCAGCACCTGCTTGCGGAGGAAGTCCTCGTCGCCGTCGGGGTGCGGCATGCCCTTGTGGTTAGGGGCGAACGTCATGCCCAGGTACACGCCGAAGACCGCCTGGTGCACCACGAAGAAGGCCAGCGCCTGAAGCGGGCTCAACACCAGGAGCAGGGCCGACACGTACGCGACGATGTGGGTCGCCAACAGGATGCTCTCCATGCGGCGGTGCTTGACCGTGCCGTCGAGCAGCGCGCGGATGCTGTCTTTTCGCAGCGACAGGCCGAGGAGCGTCAGCAGGGGAAAGAAGAGGTACGCCTGATATCTGGTGAGAAATCCCTTGCCGCGGGCGTCTTCCCGGTTCCACACCAGCACGCCGGGGCCGACGTCGGGGTCGAGATCGTCGTGGTTCGGGTTGGCGTGGTGCTTGGTGTGCTTGTCCATCCAGTAGCCGTAGGACATGCCGATGCCCAGATTGCCCGCGATCAGGCCGGCGCGGCGGCTCGGCGCGTTCGTCCGGAAGACCTGGCGGTGGGCGAGGTCGTGGGCGACCAGCGCGAGCTGGGCGAACACCACGCCGAGCAGCACCGCCACCGCGAGCGTCCACCAGGAGGCGCCGACCAGGAAGAACGCCGCCCAGCCCCCGGCGAGGGCGGCGGCCACGAGGCTCAGCCGGACCGCGTAGTAGGCCGGCTGTCGTTGCAGGAGGCCGGCTGCGTTGATCCGCCGGCCCAGCTCCGCGAAGTCGCTCCCGGCCGCCCGCGGCCGCTCTGCCATTGTCGTCATGCCGTACAAGGCTTCCGGAACGGCGGGCCGAAGTCAGGAAAGCCAGGTCTACTTCTGGGAGTAGTGCTAGCCCTACCGCGTTCTTGGGGATGGTCGGTCACCATGGTGGTCATGGAGACCAGGGACTGGATGCGGGACGGGCTGCGGGCGGTGGCCGGCGGCGCTCTCGCCATCGTCCTGTCGATCGCCAATTTCGCACTGTTCGTGCTCTTTGTCTTCGCGCTCGTCATGACGCCCGTGCTGGGCTTCGGGCTGGTGCTGCTGCCGCTGGTCACGCGGCTGGTCCGGCTGCGCGCCGACGTCGGCCGGCACATCGGCCGCTGGTGGGACGTGCCGATCGCCCGGCCGTATCGTCCCCGGCCGGAAGGCGCGCTGCCGGTCGGCTGGGGCGCCTTCCGCTGGATCATCACCGACCCCGCCACCTGGCGCGACTTCGCGTGGCTGCTGCCGGGCGCGATCATCGGCCTGGCGCTCGGCTTCGGCTCGTTGCTCATCCCGCTCTACGGCCTGCAGGGCATCGTCCTGATTCCACTGTGGATCTGGCTGGGCACGGGGGAGTACGGCTACGGCGTGATCTGGCCGATCCAGAGCGTGAGCGAGGGCTTCCTCTCGCTCCCGCAGGGCGCCCTGATCCTGGCCATCGGCCTGGCCTCCGCGCCCTACCTGCGCCGGGTCGACGCCCAGTTCACGCGGCTGTTCCTCGCCCCCACGCGCAACGCCGAGCTGCGCCTGCGGGTCACCCAGCTGACCGTCACCCGGGCCGACACGGTCGACGCCCAGGCGGCCGAGCTGCGGCGCATCGAGCGCGACCTGCACGACGGCGCGCAGGCCCGGCTCGTCTCGCTCGGCATGACGATCGGCCTCGCCGAGGAGATGGTCGAGCGCGACCCGGCGACCGCCCGCAAGCTGCTCGCCGAGGCGCGCGAGGTGAGCACCACCGCCCTGGTCGAGCTGCGCCACCTGGTGCGCGGAATACACCCGCCGGTACTGGCCGAGCGGGGGCTCGACGGCGCGGTGCGGGCGCTCGCGCTCAACCTGCGCGTGCCCACCAGCGTCGACTCCGAGGTGACCGAGCGGCTCGACACGCCGGTCGAGTCGGCGGCGTACTTCGCGATCGCCGAGGCCCTGGCCAACGCGACCGCGCACAGCGGCGCGACCTTCGCGTACGTCATCATCAAGCGGGGCGACGACCGGCTCTTCCTCGAGGTCGGCGACGACGGTCACGGCGGCGCCGACCCGGCACACGGCACCGGCCTGCGCGGCATCCAGCGCCGCCTCGCCGCTTTCGATGGCACGATGGCGCTGTCCAGCCCGCCGGGCGGACCGACCATCGTGACCATGGAGTTGCCGTGCGTGTTGTCATCGCCGAGGACCATGCTCTCCTCCGGGACGGATTGACCCGGCTGCTGGAGGCCTTCGACTTCGAGGTGGTCGCCACCGTTGACAACGGCCCGTCACTGCTGCCGGCGCTGATCGCCCACAAACCGGACGTGGCGGTCGTCGACGTACGCCTGCCGCCGACCTTCACCGACGAGGGGCTGCAGGCCGCGATCGCCGCCCGCACCGAGATTCCCGGGCTGCCGGTGCTCGTTCTCTCCCAGCATGTCGAGCCGCTCTACGCCCGCGAGCTGCTCGGTGACCGGGTCGGCGGGGTCGGCTACCTCTTGAAGGAGCGCATTTCCAACGTCGCCCAGTTCGTCGACGCGGTCCACCAGGTGGCCGCCGGCGGAACCGTGATGGACCCCGAGGTCGTGGCCCGCCTGCTGGACCGCAGCCGGCCGCTCGACGTGCTGACCGTCCGGGAGCGGGAGGTCCTGGGGGAGATGGCCGCGGGGCGTTCCAACGCGGCGATCGCCGCCAAGCTGTTCGTCACCGAGAAGGCGGTCAGCAAGCACATCAACAACATCTTCACCAAGCTCGACCTGCCCCCGTCCGACGACGACAACCGGCGGGTGCTGGCCGTCCTCGCCTACCTCAACTCCTGACCGGCGCGAGTGCGGATGCGGCCGCCTGGCGGATGCCTCGGCTGAACGTGGCGGTCACGGCGGAGACCACGACGGCGGCGGCGAAGAGCAGGATCGCGGCGGGGGCCGACCAGGCGGCCACGACGACGCCGGCGAGGATCGGGGCGGCCGCGGCCATCGAAGTCGCCACGACCATCACGATGCTGATGACGCGGCCCTGCAAGCGGTCGGGGGTGATGGCGGCCTGGGCGCCGAAGAGCGCGGCGTTGCAGGCCGGGCCCAGGAAGACCGTGAGGCCGAGCGGGATGGCGGCGGCGACGCCCGGGACGAGCAGGGCCGAGACGGCCAGGAGCGCGGCGGCCGTCCAGCAGATCGCGCGGGTCAGGGCGGGCAGGCTCAACCGGCTCTGGATCGCCGGGGCGCAGAGGGCGCCCAGCAGGCCGCCGGCGGCGACGATCGTCTCGGTGAGGCCGATGATCGCGGGCGGTGTGCCGTTCTGCTGCAGCGCCACGATGACGGTGAACAGGATCCCGCCGACGGCGAAGTTGAGCGGCACGGCGACCAGCAGGACCGCACGCAGGAACGCGTTGGCGAACACGAACCGGAACCCCTCGGCGAACGCGGCGCCGTACGGCTGCGGCTTCTCGATCTTGCCTTGGAGCGGCTTGCGGATCAGCAGCACCGCGACCACGGACACGACGGAGGAGACGGCGTTGCCGAGGAACGGCACGGCGTGACCGAGGCCGAAGAGGAAGCCACCGAGCGGCGGTCCGGCCAGCGAGGCGCCGTACGAGCGGGCCTCGTTGCGCGCCACCGCGGCCGGCAACTGCGCGACCGGGACGATGCTGCGCAGGGCCGCGTCCTCCGCCGTACCGAACAAGGCGCCGGCGGCGGCGTCGACCACCGCGACCACGACGATCAGCAGGAAGCCGGCCCGGCCGGCGAAGACCGCCAGGGCCAGCGCCGCGAAACCGGTGAGCCGCACCAGATCGCAGGCCACCATGACGCGGCGGCGGTCGATCCGGTCGACGAGAACGCCGGCCGGGAGCCGGAAGGCCAGCCGCGCGACGTGGCTGAGCGTGCCGGCCAGACCGGCACTGACCGCGGAGCCCGTCTCGGCCGGGACGAGCAGCGCGAGTGCCAGGGACGCGACGCCGTCGCCCAGGTCGGAGAGCGACTGCGAGCCCCAGAGCAGGTTGAACTCGCGGTTGCGCCGCAGGCTCGTCATCGCAGCGGGTAGGTGTGCAGCACGACCAGCACCTTCTCCGCGTCCGGGTCGTCGGCCTCCCGGATCAGCCGCTCGATCTCGGCGTTGAGGCGCTCGAGCCGCTCGGGAGTGGTGCGGATGACGTAGTCGGAGCTCGCGGCGGCCCGCTGCCACGCGGGGCTCCACCGCTGCCGGGCGACGTCGGCGTGGTAGGTGTCGATCGCCTGATCCCAGACGGCCCGCGCGGTGCGCTGCACGACCGTCGCCGCCTCGGCGCCGCCGACGCCGAGGTCCGACCACAGTGTCGAGTCGTGGACGGCCTTCCACCAGCGTTCCCGGCCGTGGGCGCCCCGGCCCTGCTCGGGCGCTTCCTCGACGAGGCCGTAACGGGCGAGCAGGCGGAGGTGGTGGCTGGTCTGGCCGGTGTCGGTCTCGAGCCGCCGGGCCAGGATCGCCGAGGTGGCGGGGCCGTCGACCCGCAGCGAACCGACGATCCGCATGCGCAGGGGGTGGGCGAGCAGCCGCATCATGCCGGCGTCGGCGACCAGAGCATTCTCCATAGCCCGACGATAGGGGCGCTGAGATTCTACGCAACCATCTATGCATAGAACCTCTGCATTTAGCATGACGGTATGCGGATCGGGGCCTGCCAAACGCCGGAGATCTTGGGGGACGTCGATGCCTCCCTGCGCGTCATCCGGGAGTTCGCTGACGCCGGCGACGTCGACCTGCTGCTGTTCCCGGAGTGCTTCCTGCAGGGATACCTGGTCACCGAGCAGCATGTGCGCGAGCACGCGCTGGAGCTCGACTCGGCGGTGCTGACCGAGCTGGCCGGCATCCGGCCGACGGTCGTGCTGGGCATGATCGAGCGGGAGGGCGACCGCTACTTCAACACCGCGGCGGTCGTGCGCGATGGACGGGTCGTCGGGCGATACCGCAAGACGTTCCTGGTCCCGGGCGAGTCCGTGTTCACGGCCGGCGACGACTATCCGGTCTTCGAGTGCGGCGGCATGCTGTTCGGGATCAACATCTGTTACGACGCGCAGTTCCCGGCGGCCGCCGCGGGGGTCGCGGCCAACGGCGGCCAGGTGTTGCTGCTGCCGGCGCAGAACATGATGCGGCGCGACAAGGCCTTCGAGTGGCAGCACCGGCACAACGCGATCCGGGCGGAGCGCGCCCGCGAGACGGGCATGTGGCTGGCCTCCGCGGACGTCACCGGCGAGCGTGGCGACGACCGGATCGGCTTGGGGCCCACGTGCTTCCTGAACCCGGCCGGCGAGGTGATCGCCCAGGTGCCGGCCGGGAGGAGCGGCATGGTGGTAGCCGAGATCTAAATGGCCGGCTTTGACGGGGTGTAGAGCCACGCGGTGAACAGGGCGCCGAGGTCGCGGCCCGAGATGCGCTCGGCGAGGGCGATGAATTCCGCCGTGGACCCGTTGCCGTTGCGGTGGATCTGGGCCCACGAGCGAAGGATGCGGAAGAACTTGCCGTCGCCGACCGCCAGCCGCAGCGCGTGCAGCGTCATGGCGCCGCGGTTGTAGACGGCGCCGATGAAGAGGTTGGGCGGACCCGGGTCGGCGACCTTAGACTTCCACAGCGACGAGGTGGCCGGGGTGGCGTACCGCCGATCGAAGATCTGCTGCGCGGTCTCCAGGCCCTCGTGCTCGCTCCAGAGCCACTCGGCGTACGAGGCGAAGCCCTCGTTCAGCCAGATGTCCCGCCAGCGGTGCACGGCCACGCTGTCGCCGTACCACTGGTGGGCCAGCTCGTGGACCACGACGCTGTCGCCGTCCTCCTGCGAGCCGAAGTCCTGCGGCGTGTAGATCGGGCGGCCCTGATTTTCCAGCGCGTAATCCCACTCGCCGTCGGCGTCCACGATGCCGCCGGCCGCGCGGAACGGGTACGGTCCGAAGTAGCCCGACAGGAACTGGAGGATCTCCGGCTCGCGGGCGAAGGACTTGGCCACCCGGGCGTACGTCTCCGGCGGAAGCGCCGGGTCGATCGCGTCCAGGAACTGGATGCCGTTCTTCCGGTACGACTTGACGTCGAACTTGCCGATCGCCGCCATCGCCAGGTACGTCGCCATCGGCTCGGTCTGCGCCCAGCGCCACGTCGTCCAGCCTCGCGCGGTCGAGTGGCCGGCCGGGAGGCCGTTGGAGATCGCCCGCAGGTCCTGGGGGACGGTCAGCGCGATCGAGAAGGACGCCTTGTCGCTCGGGTGGTCGTTGGACGGGAACCACGCCTGCGCGACATCCGGCTCGCCCAGGATGACCACGCCGTCGTCGGTGGCGAAGGCGCCGCCGTCGCCGAGGTCGGGGTCGCGGATCACCTTGGGCACGCCGTCGTAGACGATCCGGGTGTCGAACGTGTGCCCCTTGCTCAGCGACCGGCGCGGCGTCACGGTCAGCTCGGTGCCGTTGCGGGACCACCGGGCCGGTCGTCCGTCCACCGTGACCGAGCGGATCGTCAGGCCGTCGAGGTCGAGGTTGAACGCCGAGAGGCGCTGCGTCGCCCGGGCATGGATCTTCACCACGCCGGCCAGGGCGTCCGACGCCGGCGCGTATCTGATCGCCAGGTCGTAGTGCTTGACGTCGTACCCGCCGTTGCCGTCGAGCGGGTAGTACGGGTCGCCGATGCCGGCCGAGCCGGGCGTCGCAGGAGAGTAGGCGGCGTCGGCGGGCGTGCCCGAGAGCACGACGGACGTCGAAACCGCGAGGACCAGGGCCAGGGCCAGCTTCCGCGCCATGCAGAACAAGCTATCCGTCGCGGCCGATCAATGCACGGGCGCGATCGGCGCCGCCGTGAGCCCGAGTGCCGGGTCGGTGGGCACCGGCCCGGCACTCGGCTAGCACCGCGTCAACTGCAGGCGGCGCCGTTCAGCGAGAAGCCGCTCGGGGCCGCGCTGTTTCCATTGTGGGTGGCCTGGAAGCCGATCGTTGTCGAGCCGCCCGGTGGGATCGCGCCGTTGTAACTGACGTTTGTCGCCGTCACCGCGCCGCTGGTCGGGGAGTACGAAGCGCTCCAGCCCGAGGTGATGTTCTGGCCCGATGCCAGGTTGAACTTCAGGCTCCAGCCGTTGATGGCGGACGAGCCGGTGTTCTTGATGGTGATGTTGTCGGTCAGGCCGTTGTTCCAGGCGCTCACCGAGTTGGTCACCTGGCAGGCGCCGCCACCGCCCGGGTTGGTCGGCGGGGTGGTGGGTGGCGTCGTGGGCGGGGTGGTCGGCGGGGTCGTGGGCGGGTTGGTGGGGGTCGAGCCCTCGCTCACGGTGAGGTTGGAGCTGACGTTGCTCTGGTAGCCCTCGGTCGCCATGATCTGGTAGTCGTGGCTGCCGAGGTTGAGGCCCAGGTTCTTCCACGCGTTGAAGTGGTTGGCGGTGGTGATGGTGCCGCCGGTGCGGTGTGACTGGCGGACGCTCCAGTACTGGTAGAACGTCGCGGTGCCGATGATCGACGGCTGGTTGACCCGCTGGGTGCGGTAGATGTCGTAGGTGCTGCCGTCGGTGGTGACCGAGCCCAGCCGCTGGGCGCCGGAGCTCGGGTTGTAGTTGCCGAAGTTCTCGACGACGTAGTACTCGATCAGCGGGTTGGTGGTCCAGCCGTACAGGGCCAGGTAGCAGTTGCCGCCGCAGTTGAAGGAGCCCGAGTAGTTCACCGTGTGGGCCGAGCCGGGCTTCCAGCCCTTGCCGACGACCGAGTTGTTGATGCCGTTCATCGAGACGCTGTAGCTGCCGCCGGCGCCCAGCGTCATGGTGACGTTGCCGTTGTCTTTCCAGTACGAGAAGAAGTAGCCGTTGTGCGTGCCGGTGGTGTTCGAGGTGACCGTGCGGTCGGCCTCGGCGTGGGCCACTCCGGAGACCGCGACCGAGGCGGCGGCCAGCAGGACGGCGCTGGCGGCACTGACGATTAACCGGGTGAGCCCGCGACGCTTCGGGGGAACGGGGGAATTCACGCGCGTGCATCCTTCCTGGAAAAGGGAGGAGGGAGCGCGGCCAGGGTGGAACCAGCCCGACCCTCCACGATGAAGTCCATCGATGGATGAAGTATTGGGCGGGCTGATCCGCACTGTCAACAACTTCCGGAAAGTCAGCGAAACAGTCGCCGACATATGCGCAGGTCAGCGGATCAGGAGATCGAGAGCTGCCGAAACTTGGGCCGAGCTATCGGTCACGATTCCGAAAGTTCCGGTGCTTATCCCGTACGATGAAAGGGTGTTAAATCGCGATAAAGCGCGAGTTGTCGACGGCCATGGTCCGCACCTCGTCCTCTTTGAAGCCTGCCTCGAGGAGCTTGTCGGCGAAGAGCGCGAGCCCGTCCTCGACCGGCGGATTGAACGGCTGCCCGAGGTCGCTCGACAGGATCGAATGCTCGACGCCGACCGCGCGGATGTTGTCGAAGAGGTCCTGCCACGAAACTTTTCCGGTGAACGGCGTGGTGAAGCAGCGCTCGAGCAGCGCCCCCTGCTCCGCGAGCTCCTGCTGCTGCGCGACCGTGAGCCGCTGCGACGTGAACTCGGGATGCGTGACCACGATGCGGCGCACGCCCTCCTCGCGGGCCGCGCGCACGACCGCGAGGATCTCCGGCGCCGACAGATGCCCGGTGGCCAGCACCATGTCGTGCTTCGCGATCACTCGCAGCACCTTGCGCACCTGCTCGAGCACGCTGCCGTCGCCGCCGACCACCTCGACCACGTCCGGCACGATGCCCTGCGCGTGCAGATCGGCCTGGAGCGCGCCCCACATGGCCGGCTTGCTCCCCGGGAGATCGGTGGCGGTGGTCGACCGCTGGTTGCGCGAGTCCACCGTGGGCATCCAGACGATCCGCGCGCCGAGTCGTCCGGCTATTTCGACCGCCGCCGGATTCATCCCGCCCATCGACCCGTTGAGGGTGATCGCCCCCAGCACGTCGACGCCCGGCACCGCCGCCCGCACCACGGCCGCTCGCTCCGCGGTGGTCACGTAATGGGATTTCAGGATAAATCCGGCGAGTCCGTTTTGCTGAAAAAGTCGTGCTAGCGACAAGTCGTCGATCCGCCGCTCCATCACATCCGGCGCGATGTGGACATGTGTGTCGTAAGCCCCGGCAACCAGCGAGCGCGCGGCCGACGAGGGAACGGGGTGGCTCATGACTCTCCCATGATGCGACGGTTGGTGTGTGACAAAGCTGCCTCGACGTGCCCGAGGTGGTGGCGCATCGCCTTCTCCGCGGCCTCCTCGTCGTGGCCGGCGATGGCCTCGACGATCGCCGTGTGCTCGGCCAGCGAGACCGACGCCCGCCCCGGCACGAGGATCGTGCGGAACTGGAAGCGCACCAGCTGCGCCCGCAACCCGGTGATCAGCCGGGCCGCCGTCTCGTGCCGTGCCGCCGCGATGATCGCCGCGTGCAGGGAGGCGTTGCCCTCCGAGTAGCCGAGCAGGTCGCCCTCGTCGAGCTTGCGGCTCATGCCGCCGAGGATGCGGCGGATCCCGGCGATCTCGCGCGCGGTGGCGTGCCGGGCGGCCGACCGCGCGGTCAGCGCCTCGAGCACGGCCCGCGCCTGCAGGATCTCGACCGCCTCGGCGTCGGTGACGACCCGGACGCGCGCGCCGCGGTGCGGCGTGAGGAGAACCACACCGTCCTGACCCAGGCGGACCAGCGCGGTACGCACGATCGCGCGGCTCACCTGAAGTCGCTGGGCGAGGTCGGCCTCGACCAGGCGCTCGTTCGGCATCAGCTCGCCGCTGTAGATCAGGTCGCGCAGTCGCAGGTAGGCGTCGTCGGCGGCGGGCGACGTCAAGGGAGTCCTCTCCAATACGGGAACGGATTGCTCACAATCTTGTGCACAGTCGAGCTTCTGTCAACCAGGTCTTGACCTGCGTAGATGTCCATTTCGGACGTGGAAAGGCAGTATACGGCGACCGATTTGGCAGGAAAAGAGCGCCATGACACGGCAACGAGGCTGATCTACGATCTCGTCCGGACGCAGGGCCGGACGGACGGGCGTCCATAGACGAATAGTCAACGGAGGCTTGGATGATCAGACGATCTCGTGTGCTGGCGGCGACGCTGCTGGCCGCAGTGCTCGTGACCGCGAGCGCTTGCTCGAGTTCGGACGATGACAGCAGCAAGGCAAGCGGTGGCAGCACGGGCTCGTCGGGCGAGCTGAAGAAGGTCACCTACGTGACCGCGTTCGGCGCGGTGGGCCGTGACTCCTTCGCATGGGTGGCGAAGGAGAAGGGCTACTTCAAGGACGCCGGTCTCGACGTCACGATCCAGAAGGGTGCCGGCAACGCCCAGATCCTCGGCCTGATCAAGGGCAAGCAGGCCGACTTCGCGGCCCTCGACTTCACCGGCGCCGAGATCCAGGCGGGCAAGGGCGCGTTCACCAACTGGCGCGCGATCGCCGCGATCCACCAGCAGACGCTGGTCTCGATCATGACCACCGCCGACACCGGCATCACCAAGCCGACCGACCTCAACGGCAAGACCGTCGCCACGGCGTCCGGCTCGGTGAGCGAGCTGCTCTTCCCGGCGTACGCCAAGCTGGCCGGCCTCGACCCCAAGAGCGTGAAGATCCAGGGCGCCCAGACCACCGCCCTAAACACGCTGATGGCGCAGCGCAAGGTGGACGGCCTGAGCACGTTCCTGCTGTCCAAGAAGGCGCTCGAGACGGCCTCCAAGAAGGACGTCGTCGTGATGCCGTACAGCCAGTACCTGTCGGACCTGTTCGGCAACGCGATCATCGCTCGGGACGACCTGATCAGCAGCGACAAGGACATGGTGAAGAAGTTCACCGAGGCCGCCATGAAGGGTCTGCAGTACACGATCGACCACCCCGACGAGGCGGCCGAGATCATGCACAAGGACCAGCCGACCGCGGCCGTTCCCGCCGCCGTCGGTGAGATCAACGCGATGAAGCCGTACGTGTCGCCGCCCAACGGCGCCCCGCTCGGCCACCTCGACCAGGAGCGGGTCGCGCGCAGCATCGCGATCCTGCAGGGCAACGGCCTGATGCCGGCGGGCCTGACGCCGGACAAGGTCGTCGACTTCAGCTTCATCCCAGCTAGCTGATTGATGGTGCGGGGCGGGTAGCATCCCGCCCCGCACACCAAATCGGACGGAGCAACATGACCGACATCGAGGCGGGCTCCCGCGGGGCGCGGCTGTGGTCCAACGCGGTGCTCCCCACCCTCGGCGTGGTCATCACGGTCGCCGTGTGGTGGCTGGCGACCGTGGTGTTCCACATCGACCCGTTCTACGTGCCCTCGCCCGCCGACGTCGTCGACAAGTTCATGGAGATGCCCGGCTTCCTGCTCCAGGAGTCGTGGATCACGATTCAGCGCGTCCTGATCGGATTCGTCATCGCCGTGGGCGGTGGCCTGATCATCGCGGTGACGCTGGCCGCGTCCCGCACGGTCGAGCGGATGGCGATGCCGGTCCTCGCGGCGGTCAACGCGATCCCCAAGGTCGCGCTGGCCCCGCTGCTGCTGGTCTGGCTGGGCTTCGGCGACACTCCCAAGATCGTCATGGTGGTGCTCGTCAGCTTCTTCCCGGTGATCGTCTCCACCATGGCCGGCCTCACCTCCACCCCGTCCGACCTGCGCGAGCTCGCCCGCTCGCTCAAGGCGTCGTGGTGGCAGACCTTCGTGAAGGTGCGGCTCAAGTGGGCGCTTCCGCAGATCTTCGTGGGCCTCAAGGTGGCGACCCCGCTGGCCATCATCGGCGCCGTCATCGGCGAGGTGGTCAACCCCGACCACGGCCTCGGCTCGGTCATCGCGGGCTCGAGCGCCTCCAGCGACACGACGCTGGCCTTCGTCGCGCTGGTGCTGCTGGCCGTCATCGGCGTCGTCCTGTTCTATCTGGTCGCCGGGCTCGAGCGGCTGCTCGTCCCGTGGTCCAAGGGGGTTTGAGATGATCACCATCGACGCGGTGTCGCAGACGTTCAAGGGAAAGTCCGGCCCGGTCGAGGCGATCCGGGACATCTCGCTGACCATCGGCGACGGCGAGTTCCTGACCATCATCGGCCGCTCGGGCTGCGGCAAGTCCACGTTGCTGCGCATGATCGCCGGCCTCCTCAAGCCGACCCGCGGCACGGTCACGGTGGCCGGTGAGGTCGTCCGCGCGCCCCGCCGCGACGTCGCCATGGTCTTCCAGAAGTCGGCCCTGCTCCCGTGGCGCTCGGTCGAGGACAACATCATGCTGCCGGTCGAGATCTTCGGCTGGCGCAAGTCCGAGTACCGCCCGAAGGCCGAGCACCTCCTCGAGATGACCGGCCTCACCGGTTTCCGCAAGCGCCTGCCCCACGAGCTCAGCGGCGGCATGCAGCAGCGCGTCTCCCTCTGCCGGGCGCTGATCCAGAGCCCGAAGGTCATGCTCATGGACGAGCCCTTCTCGGCCCTGGACGCCCTCACCCGCGAAGAGTTGGCGGTCGAGCTGCAGCGCATCCACATGGACCTGGGCACAACGATCGTCTTCGTGACCCACTCCATCCAGGAGGCCGTGCTGCTGGCCGACCGGGTCGCCGTCCTGAGCTCCCGCCCCGGCCAGCTACGCCGGCTGGTGGAGATCCCGATCCCACGCCCGCGCACCTTCGGCCACAACGCCCACATGGACCAGGTGGCCGGCGTTTCCGCCGAACTGCATTCCCTCCTGCTGAGCGACGAGCACCTGCCCGCGTCTCGTTAGCCGCTCACAGGCGCTCGAGCAGGTCCTTCGTTTCGTGGACGTCGCCGAAGCGGGGCAGGATGACGGTCAGCGCGTGCTCGTGCTCCACTGCGGTCATCCCGCTCATCGCGTCGGAGGCGAAGAGCACCTCGAAATCGTGGTCGGCGGCCGCCCTTGCCGTTGACTCGACGCCCATGGTCGTGGCCAGTCCGGCCATGATGACGGTGTCGATGCCGCGGTCGCGCAGACGTTCGGCCAAGCCGGTGCCGTAGAAGGCGCCGATCGTGCGCTTCACGATCACGATGTCGCCATCCTGCGGCTGCAGCTCGGGAACGAAGCCGCTGCCGGGCGGCTGCGAAGCCACCCTCGGCCGTTCGGCCCGCACCAGGACGACCGTGCCGCCGGCCCGTCGCAGGGCGGTGGCCAGCGCGACCGTCCGGGCCACCACGTCGGCGCCGCGATGCGGGCCCATATCCTGCTCCACGATGCGCGGCATCAGGTCGACGGCGATCAGGGCGGTGCTTGCGGCGACGAGGTTCATGCCGCGAGCGTACGGAAGCTTGACCTTGACCTTGGGGTAAGGCTCAGCGTGTGGTGTGCCGGTCGCGTGGCCGGCACGAGGAGGATGACACCGTGGGGCTGGTGACGATCGGGGCGTTCGCCCGCGCGGCGAAACTCACCCCCAAGGCGTTGCGGCTCTACGACGACCTGGGCCTGCTGCCGCCCGCCGCCGTCGACGCGGAGTCGGGATACCGGTTCTACGACCTGGACCAGCTGGGCCGGGCCGGGATGATCGCGCGGCTGCGGGGGATCGGGATGCCGCTGGCGGAGATCCGAGGGGTCTGCGACCTGGAACCGTCCGCGGCGGCCGAGGCGATCACCGCGTACTGGGGGAAGGTCAGCGCCGAGACGGCCGGGCGCGCCCACAACGTCGCCCTCCTCGTCGAGCACCTGTCTCAGAAGGGGGCAGTCATGTCCGACACCAGGTTTCGGTACGCCGTTCGCCGCGACGCGGGCCGGGGACGCGACACCAATGAGGACGCCGCCTATGCGAGCGATCGGCTGCTGGCGGTCGCCGACGGCACCCGCGGTAGCGGCGACGTGGCGGAGAGGGCGATCGACACCCTCCGCGCGATCGAGCTGACCGACTCGCCGGCGGCCGAGTTGCTGTCCCGCCTGGCGGCAGCCGTGGAAGACGCCAACCGGGCCGTGCGCGCCGGTCGGGTTGGGGATGCCGGGCGCTTTGGCGACGCGGGGCGGGCTGGCGACGCGGGGCGGGCTGGCGACGCGGGGCGGGCTGGGGATGCGGGCCGGGCTGGGGATGCCGGCCGGGCTGGGGATGCCGGCCGGGCTGGGGATGCCGGCCGGGCTGGGGATGCGGGGCGTGCTGGGGATGCCGGCCGGGCTGGGGATGCCGGCCAGCTGGACGCGGCCACCACGCTGACCGCGATTCTGCGACGGGGCACGCAGCTCGCTCTGGTCCACATCGGTGACACGCGGGCCTACCTGTTGCGCGGCGGTGAGCTCTCGTTGCTCACGCAGGACCACACGTGGGTGCGGAACGAGGTCGAGCACGGGCGTCTCAGCGCCGAGGAAGCCGCCGCCCATCCGCAGCGGGCACTGCTCACGCGCGCGCTCGGCATGAGCGCGCCGCTGGTGGAGGCCGATCTCGCCCTGCGCACGGCGCTGCCCGGCGACCGCTATCTGCTCTGCTCGGACGGCCTCTCCGCGGTGGTCGCGCGTGCCGAGCTGCGGGCCGCCCTGGCCGACAGCGCCGAGGTGGCCGATCCCGAGGCCGCGGCCGACCGGCTGGTCGAGCTCGCCTACGCGCAGGGCGCACCCGACAACATCGCCTGCGTCGTGGCCGACGTAATCACCGGGTGAGCGTCGGTGGCCGATGTGATCACCGGGTGGGCCTCGGCTGGTCTGCGTCGTCGCTGATGTGGTCGCCGAGTGCGCGTTGGCTGGTCTGCGTCGTCGCTGATGTGGTCGCCGAGTGCGCGTTGGCTGGTCTGCGTCGTCGCTGATGTGGTCGCCGGGTGAGCGTCGGCCGGCCTGCGTCGTCGCCGGGGTGATCACGCTATGAGCGAGTCGCCCCGGCTGGTTCGCCGGTAGAGCACCGAACGCCCGCTCCTCGCGCGGGTCACCAAGCCCGCGTCGCGCAGGACCGCGAGGTGGTCGCCGACCGCGCCCAGGCTCATGCCGAGGGTCTCGACCAGGTGGGTGGTGCTGGCCGGGTGATCGAGCGCGCGCAGCACGGTCGCCCGGGAGTGGCCGATCAGGCGGTCGAGACCGTCGGGCCGGGCCGGCTCCTCGGCGGCGGCGACGCCCTGAGCGGGGTAGAGCAGCGCCGCCGCCCGGGGCAGGTCGAGGCTGAGCCAGCTGCCGCCGAAGCTGTTCGGCACCAGGACGAGCTGCGCCCCGCCGATCTCGTACGGGCGCCACTCCCAGTCGTTGATCGAGAGCTGGCCGTCGGGCAGCCAGCGCAGGTGCGGGCGCAGGCCCTCGAGCGCGTCGGCCAGACCGTAGGTGGCGAGCCGGCCCGCTCGCTGGATGACATCCCGCTCGAGCACGGCGCGTAGCCGTCCCCACTCGGGCTCGATCACGCGCTGCCACAGACCTTCGACACCGTCCGCAATGGACGGCACCACGTCGGCTACGTCGAGTGACGCCGGCAGTGCGCCGCCGACGCTGACCATCAGGTCGCCGCGGGCGCGGATGCCGTTGGTGGCGCGCACCGCGGCGATCTCGTCGGCGAAGCGGGTCTCCACGCCGGCGGGCGGCGGCGCCACGAAGTCGGGCATCCACGTCGTTCGCCCCACCAGATCGGCGAACGCCGCGAACGTCGGGTCGGCGTCGCGGAGCGCGGCCAGCGCCGGGCGGTGGCGGGAGACCCACTCGGCCAGCCAAGGCTGAGCGGACCGCCCGGCCAGCAAGGCCAGCGCCGCGACCGTCTCGGCCAGCGGCGAGATCGCGAACCTCGTCGTGGTCTCGTGATCGACCCGGAGATTAGTCATGTTTCGCTCCTGAGCGAAACTCTAGCCTTCCGGCGCGGAAGATCCGAGGGTCGGCGTCATGACCACCTATCGGGCGCTCTTCGCGAACGGCGAGTTCCGGGCACTGTTCGCGGGCAACGCCGCCACGGTTGCCGGCGGCACCATGCAGGGCCTCGCGCTCTCCGCGCTGATCTACGCGACCACCGGATCCCCGCTGCTCTCCGCCCTGGCCTTCGCCGGCGCGCTCTTCCCGCAGGCGATCGGCGCGATGACCCTGCTGTCGCTCACCGACCGCCTGCGGCCGCGCGCCTTCCTGGCCGGCTGGACCCTGGTCAAGGCCGCGGTCGCCGCCGTTTTCGCCCTCGGCGCGCTTCCGCCGTGGGGCATGCTCGCCCTGCTCATGGCGGTCGGAGTCGTCGACTCGATCACCGGCGGGATGCGGGCCGGCATCATCGTCGACATCGCGCCGGGGAACTTTGTGCTCGGCCGCTCGGTCCTGAACGTCTCCGTCGGCCTCATGCAGATCCTCGGCTTCGCCACCGGCGGCCTCGTCATCACCGCGCTGGGCCCCGGCCGGGCGCTGGCTGTCGCGGCTGCGCTGACCGCGATATCGGCTTTGTTCTTCCGCTTCGGGCTCGCCGACCGCCCGCCCCGCGGAACCGGCCGCGCCGGCATCCGGGCGACCTGGCACGCCAACAAATCGCTGCTCGGCGACCCCGTCACCCGCCCGCTCCTGCTCGGCGCCTGGCTCCCCAACGGCCTGATCGTCGGCGCCGAGGCGATGTACGTGCCCTACGCCGGAAACCACGCCGCCGTGCTCTTCGTGGCCGCCGCCCTCGGCATGCTGACCGGCGACGTCGTGGTCGGCCGCTGGGTTCCCGCCGCCCAGCGGGCACGGCAGGTCAACGCGCTGCAGGCATTGCTGGCGTTGCCCTACCTGTTCTTCTTCCTTACGCCGAGCGTCTGGGTCGGGGCGGCGCTGGTCGCGGTGGCGAGCTTCGGCTACAGCGGCACGCTCGGACTCCAGCAGCGCCTGGTCGACGCGATCCCCGAGGGGATCCGCGGGCAGGCGCTGGGCCTGGACAGCAGCGGCCGCATGACCTTCCAGGCCGTCGGCGCGTTCGTGGTCGGCCTGATCGCCGAGGTGGCCGGCGCCCCCGGGGCGATGACCCTGGCCGCGATGGCCTCGCTCCTGGTCAGCGCGATGCTGTGGCGCCCACTGCGCAGTCACTTCACGACCGGCGCCCCGACCGCCGTCGCTGTCGGCGTCGGCGCCGGGGTCGGGGTCGGGGTCGGCCGATCATGATGAGTTGGGGTGCGGCGCGAGCGGCAAGTCATCAAGGCTGCGAGGCGCGGGCCGTGAGGGCGCGGGGCGTGAGGGCGCAGGGGCGCGAGGCGGTGATGAGTTGGCGTGCGGAGCGGGCGGCAACTTATCAAGGCCGCGCGGCGGGAAGCGGGGGGCGCGGCGGAGTTGGTGAGTTGGCGTGCGGAGCGGGCGGCACTGATCAAGGCCGCGCGGCGCGAGGCGGGGGCGCGGCGGAGTTGGTGAGTTGGCGTGCGGAGCGGGCGGCAAGTCATCAAGGCTGCGAGGCGCTCGCGGGAGCCGCGTCGGGGTTGCGGGCGACCGCCGGCGAGAGCCCGGCGGCCGCCCGGCGAGGTCAGTGCCAGGAAAGCTTGGCGACCCGGCCCTGCGCGCCCGACGCCCAGCAAGCGCCGTCCCCCGCGCACAGCACGGCGTCGAAGGTGCCCGTGTCGAACCGCTTCCAGTTGCGCCCGCCGTCATACGAGATATCGCTCCCGGTCGGCCCGACCGCCAGCGCCACCGGCCCGCGCCCCACCCAAGCGGCGCCCGACCGGTATTCGCCCGGCACGGTCCGGGCGACCTTCCAGACCCGGCCCGACAGATACGCAGCCCCGGACGGTGCCGACGTAGGCGTCACATAGTCGCCGCCCACGGCCAGCCCGTGCGACGCGTCCCGGTACGCCAGGCTGTAGATCCCCGCGCTCGGCCCGCTCGGCACCGGCGTGTCCGTCGCCGACCACCGCAGCCCGCCGTCGCGCGAGGTGAAGACCCGGGCCGACGCCCCGCCCCCGGTCGCGAAGAACGCCTTGCCGCCCGCCGAGACCAGGCACGTGCCGCTGGCCGCGAACGCGAACTCCCCCTCGAGCGCCGCCGGCATCCCCGCGGTCGGCAGCACCCGCCACGACCGGCCGCCGTCGCTGGTGCGCAGGATCCGGAACTTGCCGTCCACCGGGTCCGACAGGGCCAGCCCGTTGCGCCGGTCGAGGAACGTCATGCAGTCGTAGAACGCGTTCGCGTCCTGGTTGACGAACGCCGACCGCCAGCTGCGGCCGCCGTCCGAGGTTGTGTAGATGCGGGAGTCGGCCCCGTTCCCGATGGTCAGCGCCACCGCGTTGCGGGCGTCGAACGCCTCGATGTCGCGGAACTGCAGCGCCGCGGCGTCCGCCGGGCCGACCGAGGCCCAGTGCCGGCCGCCGTCGACGGTTCGCAGGATCGTGCCCTCGGTGCCCGCCACCCACGCGACCTTGCCGCTGACCGGCGCCAGGCCGCGGAACTGCGCGGTCACTCCGGTGTCGGTGAGCTGCCAGTGCGGCCCGTGCCCGGTGAAGCCGGCGGTGGCGGCGAGCACGGCCACCCCGGCGATCGCGATCGACAACTTTCGCTGCAACATCATGAACCGGAACGTACCGCTATCGATCGAGCAGGTCACGCAGCCGTACGGTATCGGCGGTCGTCCATCCCGGCGGCGGGGCCAGCGCCGCCCAGCCGTCGACCGTTCCGGACTTGTAGACGTGGCCGTGCCCGGTCGGCGCCTTGTTCGCGAAGATCAGGTCGACGGTGGTCTGCCAGAAGGTGATCACCGGGTACCAGTGCATCGCGGGGGTCACGTCGGGGCCGCGCTCGCCGTGCAGCCATTCCGGCCGGTGCCAGAGCAGGTTCGGGTTCACCCACACCACCGGGTCGGACGAGTTCTGCATGTAGACGACCTTGGGTGGCGGCCCGGTGCGATCGCGCAGCTCCGAGGCCTGGCTGGCGAACTCGATCGGCAGCGCCGGGTACGACGGGTCCCACACCGTGGTGCCGTCGGCCCGGTCACGGGTGAGCTGCTGGTGGATCGGGTTGGCGAAAGTCGGCCCCTCGAGCAGGATGCCGTCGGCGCCGGCGACCATCTTCTCCGCCGTGCCGAACGTGTGCTCGGTGCCGTACGTCCCCAGGCTCTCCCCGAAGATCAGCAGCTTCGGCCGGGCGGTGGCGGGCATCGCGGCCCATCGGTCGTGCACCGCCGTGATCAGGGCGGATGCCGCGTCGACGACCTGGGTGCGGCCGAAGAGGAAGCAGAGCGCGCTGGGCAGGTACGAATACTGCATCGACACCAGCGCGGTGTTTCCGCCGTACATGTACTCCAGCGAGCTGGTCACGTCGTTGTCGACCCAGCCGGTGCCGGTCGGGGTGAAAACCGCCACGACCGCCCGGTCGAACGCGCCGGTGCGATCCATCTCGCGTACCAGCAGGTCGGCCCGCTGCCGCACGTCGCCGGCCGAGGCCAGCCCGGCGTAGAGCCGGATCGGCTCGGTCGACGGCTTGCCGGTGAAGTCGGTGATCTGCTGCTGGGTCGGCGCCTTGGTCACGAAGTTGCGGCCCTGCCGGCCCAGCGAGTCCCAGCCGACCAGGGAGCCGGGCCCGCCCGAGCGCAGTGCCGACGCCGGCCGCACGACGCCGGCGCCGGTGCCGCTGTCGGTGATCGCGGCCGAGCGGTCGGCGGTGGTGTAGAGGTTGTCGACCAGCAGGCCGTCGAACGCGCCGTAGCTGAGCACGGTGACCAGCACGAAGCCGGCGCAGTAGGCGGCCGACTCGGGCACCAGGCGCTCGAGGAGCCGGGCGATGCCGTGCGCGGCGAGCCGCAGCAGCCGGGCGGTCAGCAGGAGCAGGGCGAAGGTGAGCAGGCTGACGCCGACGGTGCGCATCGCGTCGTACTCCTGCTGTGGCTCCATGCCGAGGCGGACCCGCAGGTCGCGCTGCCATCGGGTGCCGAGCCAAAGGAAGATCAGGATGAGCACCGGGACCAGCGCGAACAGCAGGCGCCAGGCGATCAGCTCGACGCGGCGGCTCGGCCACCAGCGCAGCCGTACGAGCGCGCCGATCGCGGTGCCGGCCGCGTACCCCAGCGCGGCGGTGAGACCGGCGACCACGCCCTGCAGGAACCAGGAGCGGGGGAGCAGCGAAGGGGTGAACGAAAGGCAGTAGAAGACGGCCGAGAGGCCGAAGCCGGTCACGCTGAGACCGCATCGGACGACCCGCCGCCGCGGGAGCGTGCTTTTCACCGGTGAAGGGCTGCGCCGCTGCGCAGGAATCCAGCTGCGTCGCGGCGCGGACGTGTCCGGCGGAGCCGTCACCACCAGCCTGCGCATAGGCGCTCCCCCAAGCCGCTCGGCCGAACAGATCGAAGGATCGTCCGATCCCCACGACGCCGCAACTACGTTCCGCCGTAACTCCTCCATCTTCTGCCACAGGGGCCACCACCGCACTGCCATAAATCCGTCAAGGTCGGACATTTGCGGGCGTTGCAAGGGATCTTCCCGGGGAAACCCCTAAGGAGGCGCATTTCCCTGAAGGTTTCGGCCCGGGTGCCGATGACAACCGGTGGAAGGGGTGGGACATGCGGTTGCGCAACTGGATTGCCGTGGTGGTCAGCGCGTTGCTGCTGGCCGCCGCCGGCACCATCGGCATCCTGGTCAACCGCTCGGCGCTGCGCGCGGCCGACACGGTGCACCGGGCCGACTCGCAGGCGCTCGCCGTCAACAACGGCACGCTCACCCGCCAGCTTCAGCTGCTGACGGCCGGCGAGCTCGCCGACTTCGTCACCGACCACGTGCTGCATCTGGGCAGGAATAGCGTGACCGACCGGCAGGCGCTGGCCACGCTGGTCGCCAAGAGCGAGACCTTCGCGTACGGCGCGCTGATCACCGACCTGAGCGGCAACGTGCTGACCGCGACCCGCGCCGACGGGCTGCCACCGGCCGACGACGCCGGCTGGAAGCCGCTGCGCGCCCTGCTCACCGCCGGCCAGCCCGGCTTCTCCTCGGTGATGAATGTCGACGGCGTGTTCCTGCAGGCGGTCGCGGTGCCGATCATGGTGGGCTCCAGCCCGGCCGGCATCCTGATCGGCCTGAACGCGGTCGCCTCCACCTCGCTGCAGCGCTACCTCGAGGGGCTCAAGGACAGCACCCACACGACCAGCGTGATCGACTCGACCGGCACGATCGGCGCCACCGACCAGGACAGCAACGTCGGCAAGAAGGTCGATCCGGCGATCCGGGCGGCGATCGCGCAGGCCCCGCGCAGCGGCACGTTCGTCGAGTACGACAGCGACGGCACGGCGATGCTCGCGCTGGTGGTCGGTCAGCTGCCCGGCGGCTGGGCGTACGTGCGGGTGCAGTCGAAGTCGTCGTTCGACGGCGCGGTGCACAGCAAGAGCCAGACGCTGAACCTGACCCTGCTCGCGATCATCCTGATCGGGGTGACCGCGGTGTCGATCCTCGGCTACCGCACGATGGTGCAGCGCCGCCGCAACGACGAGCGGTTCCAGGCGCTGTTCCAGCACGCCCCCGACCTGGTGTCGGTGCTCGACGCGAACGGGAAGATCGCGTACTCGAGCCCGAGCGCCGGCAAGGTGCTCGGCTTCGGCAGCGGCCATCTGGTCGGCACCAGCGTCTTCGACATCGTTCATCCCGAGGACCGGCCGTACATGCTGCACCACTTCTCGCAGCTGCTGGGCGAGCGGGACGCGGTCATGCGCCTGCAGTGCCGGGTCAGGCCGGCCAGCGGCGAGTACCGCTGGTTCGAGTTCACGGCGTCCAACCAGATGCACAACCCCGCGCTCAACGGCGTCGTGATCAACGCACGGGACATCTCGGACACCCGGGAGTTCCAGGAGCGGCTGGCCCACGAGGCGGCGCACGACGCGCTGACCGGCCTGCCGAACCGGCGGCGCATGCAGGACGCCCTGGGCGCGTCGCTGCGCGACGACGCGGTCGCGGTGCTCTTCGTCGATCTCGACGGCTTCAAGCCGGTCAACGACGCGCACGGCCATGAGGCCGGCGACGAGCTGTTGCGCCAGGTGTCGCAGCGACTGAGCTCATGCGTACGGGAGAACGACGTGCTCGCCCGGGTCGGCGGCGACGAATTCGTCGTCCTCATGCCCGGCGTGCACGACCCGGCCGACACCGAGGCCATGTGCGCCCGCATCCGCCAGGCCGTCGAGTCCCCGTTCGAGATCGACGGCGCCGAGGTACGCATCGGCGCGAGCGTCGGCGTGCACCTCGCGCCGCTCTCCTGCGACCCCGACGAGGCCCTGCGCGCCGCCGACCACGCCATGTACACGATCAAGAAGTCCCGCACCCGGCCCGCGCTCGCGAGCGCCATGCCGGGCCGCCCCGGGCGGCACCGCGCCGAGCCGTAGCCCTACGGCACACTGGAGGTCTCTGGCCCGACTCGCGAACGGCGGTGACCGCGTGTCCCGGATCCTGTCCCGGCGTGACCTCGACTTCCTTCTCTACGAGTGGCTCGACGTCGAGGCGCTGACCGCGCGGGAGCGGTTCGCCGAGCACTCGCGCGAGACGTTCGACGCGTTCCTCGACGTGTGCGCGCGGATAGCCGAGCGCGATTTCGCCCCGCACAACCGCCGCAACGACCTCGAGGAGCCGACCTTCGACGGCGAGCGGGTGCACGTCATCCCCGAGGTGGCGGCGGCGCTGAAGGCGTTCAACGAGGCCGGCCTGACCGCGGCGACGATGGATGAGCGGTACGGCGGCTCGCAGCTCCCGGTCGTGGTGGCCCGGGCCTGTTTCCTGTGGTTCCAGGCGGCCAACATCGGCACCTCGTCCTACCCGATGCTGACGATGGCCAACGCGCACCTGCTGATCACTCATGGCAGTCAAGAGCAGATCGACACGTACGTGCGGCCGATGCTCGAAGGCCGGTTCACCGGGACGATGTGCCTGTCCGAACCGCAGGCCGGCTCCTCGCTGAGCGACGTGCTGACCCGCGCCGTGAGCCAGGGCGACGGCACTTACCGGGTGACCGGCAGCAAGATGTGGATCTCGGGTGGCGACCACGAGCTGAGCGAGACGATCGTGCACCTCGTGCTGGCCCGCGTGGCCGGCGCGCCGGCCGGGGTGAAGGGCCTGTCGCTGTTCGTCGTGCCCAAGCACCTGGTCGCCGCCGACGGCACGGTCGGCGAGCGTAACGGGGTCGCGCTGGCCGGCCTCAACCACAAGATGGGCTACCGCGGCACCACCAACGCGGTCCTCTCCTTCGACGACGCCACCGGTTACCTGGTGGGGGAGGAGGGCAAGGGCCTCGCCTACATGTTCCACATGATGAACGAGGCGCGGATCGGGGTGGGCGCCGGCGCGGTGGCGCTCGGCTACACCGGGTATCTGCACGCCCTCGCCTATGCCCGCGAGCGGTCGCAGGGCCGCCCGGTCGCGGCCAAGGACCCGGCCGCCCCGCCGGTCCCGATCGTCGACCACCCCGACGTGCGCCGCATGTTGCTCGCCTCCAAGTCGTACGTCGAAGGGGGTCTCGCTCTTGTGCTCTTTGCCGCGAAACTCCTCGACGAGCCCTCGGCGGAGAACAACCTGCTGCTCGATGTGCTCACGCCGATCGTGAAGGCGTGGCCCTCGCAGTGGTGCCGGCTGGCCGACGATCACGCGATCCAGATCCACGGCGGGTACGGCTACACGAGGGAGTACCCGGTCGAGCAGTTCTACCGCGACAACCGGCTCAACTCGATCCACGAGGGCACCGACGGGATCCAGGCGCTCGACCTGCTCGGCCGCAAGGTCGTGATGCGCGACGGCGCCGGCCTGCAACTGCTCCTCTCCCGAATCCGTGAGACAGCTCTTGGCGCGCCGCAGGACCTGGGCGAGCCGGTGCTGGCCGCGGCCGACCGCCTGGCCCGCACGACCGCGAAGCTCTGGGCCGGCGGCGATCCGACCGTCGCGCTGGCCAACGCCACCGCTTACCTGGACGCCGCCGGTCACCTGGTGATCGCGTGGCTCTGGCTGTCGCAGCTGAGCGCCGCCGGCGACAAGTCGGGCGACTTCTACGAGGGCAAACGCATCGCCGCGCGCTACTTCATCACGCACGAGCTGCCGCGCACCGGCCCGCTGTTCGATCTGCTCGACTCCCGGGACACCTTGATGGTTGATCTGTTGGATGCCTGGTTGGGCTAGGTTGGGCCCATGGCGTCTCCAGCGACGCAGGTCGAGGTCGGTGACTACGAGGTCCGCGTCTCCAACCCGGGGCGGATCTACTTCCCCGATCTCGGCCTGACCAAGCTCGACCTGGTCAACTACTACCTCTCGGTCGGCGACGGCATCGTCCGGGCGCTGCGCGAGCGCCCGTGCATGCTGCACCGCTTCCCCGACGGCCTGGCCGGCGAGAAGGTGCATCAGAAACGGGTGCCGAACGGCGCGCCGCCGTGGCTCGAGACGGTCCGGGTGAAGTTCCCGCGCTACAACCGGCACGCCGACGAGCTGTGTGTCACCAAGCTGGCCGACGTGATCTGGGCGGTGCAGATGTCGACCGTCGAGTTCCATCCGTGGAACTCGCGGCGTGCCGACACCGAGCAGCCCGACGAGTGGCGCATCGACCTCGACCCGATGCCGGACTGCCCGTTCGATCGCGTCAAGCGGGTCGCGGGCGTGGCGCACGAGGTCCTCGACGAGCTCGGCATCACCGGCTATCCGAAGACGTCCGGCGGCCACGGCCTGCACATCTATGTGCGGATCCGGCCCGACTGGCCGTTCGGCGAGGTGCGGCGGGCGGCGCTGGCGTTCGCCCGCGAGGTCGAGCGGCGCGCCCCCGACGACGTGACCACCACCTGGTGGCGCAAGGACCGCGACCCGGCGAAGCTGTTCGTCGACTACAACCAGAACGCGCGCGACCACACGATCGCCAGCGCGTACTCGGTGCGCGGCGTGCCCACCGGGACGGTCTCCACCCCGATCGAGTGGTCGGAGATCCCCGACGTCGACCCGCGCGACTTCACGATCAAGACCGTGCCCGCCCGCTTCGCCGAGCTGGGCGACCTGCACAAGACCATCGACGACGAGGCGTTCTCGCTCGCCACGCTGCTGGAGTGGGCCGACCGGGACGGCCTGGACCTGTCGGAGGACGAGGCATGAGGCTGACCATCGAGCTCCAGCGCACCGGCGGCAACACCACCGGCTTCGAGATCCCGTCCGACGCGGTCGAGGAGCTGGGCGGCGGCGGCCGTCCCAAGGTCACCGCGGTGGTGAACGGCTTCACCTTCCGGTCGACGATCGCCAAGATGGGTGGCAGCTACTGGCTGGGCGTCAGCGCCGAGCGGCGGCAGGCGGGCGGCCTCGAGGGCGGCCAGGTCTACGACCTCGACATCGAGCTGGACACCGCGCCACGGGTGATCGAGACGCCCGACGACCTGCGCGCGGCGCTGGAGGGCGCCGGGGCCGGCGACGCCTGGCAGAAGCTCTCCTACTCGCACCAGCGCCAGCACGTGGAGGCGATCAACGCCGCCAAGACCCCGGCGACGCGCGAGCGCCGCATCGCCAAGGCGATCGAGATGATTTCTAGCCCGGCCGATAGGCGGTAGCCGGGTCGAGCAGCCGCACCCAAACCGGCCGCCACGCCATGGCGCGGGCCTCCATCTCCTCCTGCAGGTTGGTGCGCCACGGCCCGGAGACGCCGTCGTCGGCCCACCATTCGGGCCACGAGTCGTACCGCCGCTCGATCCGCACACCCGACGCCGTGGTCTCCACCCGCAGGAACAGCCAGCGGCCGTACCGCGGGTCGGCCTCGGCGTGCCGCAGCCGGCGCACCAGCTCGTTCAGCTCGTGGAAGGCCTGGTAGCGCTGCTCGCCGTCGCGGTCGGCCGGCGGGCGCTCGCCCGGCTGCACGCTCATGCTGGTCGCGTCGGCGTACGCCAGGACCGTGCAGCGGCCGTCGCCCGACGGTGACCGCTCGCGCATCCAGCCGGCCAGCGCGTCCAGCTCGCCGGTCGCCGGGGGAGCGGGCCGGCGCAGCTCGCCGGCGTCGTGCATCGCGGCCCACACCAGGCGGTCGTGCTCGCCGTGGCTCAGCTTGCGCACCCGGCGCATCGGCGGCCGCTCGCCCGGGGCGATGCGCGGCGGGCGGGTGCCGGAGGTGATGCCGCCCCGCCCGGCCGCGAACATCGCCGCCCGCAGGTCGAGCCGCGGCTCGGTGAGCCGGCCCAGCAGCCGCTCGAACGCGCCGCCGCCGGCCTCGCCGCGCACCGCCGCCCAGAGCAGCTGCTCGGAAGCCTCCCGCACCTCGTCCCGCTCGGCCGGGGTCTCCAGCGGGTGCTGCCCCCACTCCTCGACCACCGCGGCGAGCTCGCGCAGCGTGTTCTCGCTGCTCAGCACCGCGCCGACGACGTCGACCAGGCCGTCGGCGACGCCGTCGGCGTAGCGGCAGCGCGACCAGCGGCCCTGGTCGTGCCACACCACGAAGCCGAGCCGGTCGGCCTCGGCGAGCGAGGTCAGATCGTCCCAGGGCAGCCAGCCGGGCGCGCCGGTGAGCACGTCGATCGGCGGGTCGGCCGAGGCGGTGGCACTGTGATCGCGGTCATAGCCGAACAGCACGGCCCGGGCGCCGTCGAGCAGCGCCAGCCGGGCCCAGCTGCCGCCGTGATCGTCGTGGTGGGCGCCGCGCTCGTCGACGTACCAGACGTCGGCGAAGCCGATGCCGGTCAGCGACGCGGCGAGGGTCGCCCAGCGCGTCCACAGCAGCCCGGGCGCGGGCAGGTCCACGTCGGTCAGCATCCGTCCACTGTGCCAAACCGCCGGCCGCCGATGTCACCCGCCCGGCCCGGTTATTTGCTCAGTGCGAAAGGTTGCAGCTCGGTGGTAGCGCGCGGATCCCGGTAAGGACGGGCGGCGGCCGGGCGAAGGGACATTCGGCCCTGACCCCGACCGGAAACGGATCATGCTTACCCACGCCCTCGGCTGCCTCGGCGCCGCGCTCTCCATGTCCCTGTCCTGGCCCCAGGTCTACAAGTCCTGCGTACAGCGCCGCACCGGCGGCCTGTCATCCACCGCGAGCGCGCTCGGCGTGGCGCTGCCGCTCGGCTGGATCACCTACGGCCTGCTCAGCGGCGAGCGCATCCAGATCGTGACAAATGTGGTGACCGGCACAGCGGGCCTGGCCATCCTGGTCGCCCTGCTGGCGACGCAGCCGTCGCTGCGGTCCGGCCGCGCGCTGCGCCTGAGCGGCGGCGCTTTCGCCGGCGTCCTGACGGTGGTCCTTCTGAGCGGTCTTGCCGCTGCTCTTCCGGGTGTACGGGGTCAGCAGGTCGCCCCGCTGCTCGGGCTGGCGCTGGCCGCCGTCTCGGTGCTCTCCGCGATTCCTCAGCCGCTGTCCCTGCTGCGCGACCGCCACCAGGACCTCTCGGGCCTCTCCCCGCTCCGCTGGCGGATGGGCGCCGGCGCCTGCGCCTCCTGGTTCGCCTACGGCCTCGGCACCGCCCAGCCCGCCGTGTGGGCGTCCGCGAGCGTCGGCCTGATCAGCGCCTCGATCGTCTGCACCATCATCCACCTGCGCACCGACCGCACCGCCGCCACCGTCATCGATCACGACGCCGCCCGCTGGCGCCACTCGATCACCACCCGCAACCTCGCGATGGCCGGCATCTGACGCTAGGTTTCCTGGCGTGGTCGCGTTCCTCTTCCTGCTCGCCCTGGGGTCGATGACCGACGCCGACGACCGGTGCACGATCGCCTCGCCGGGTAGCCACCCTTCACCCGGTGGGGTGACGAGCCTGTGGCCACTGCACGACACCACCTGCGGCCCCGAGCTCGTGCCTGCCTTCACGAACCCGCTGGTGATCGCGTCGGCGGCGTTGTGCCTGGCGCTCGTCGCCGCCTCGTCCTATCGACGGTGGCGTCATGACTGAGGCGAGGATGGCGCCGGATTTCGTCGAGGCCGCCGAGCCGTTCCGGCGCGAGCTGTTCGCGCACTGCTACCGCATGCTCGGCTCGATCGAGGACGCCGAGGACGTGGTGCAGGAGACGTACCTGCGGGCCTGGCGGTCCTACGGCGGCTTCGAGGGCCGGTCCTCGGTGCGCACCTGGCTCTACCAGATCGCCACCAACCGCTGCCTGACCGAGCTGGCCAAGCGCGGCCGGCGAGTGCTGCCCTCCGGCCTCTCCGACCCGGAGCTTGACCCCGACGCGCACCTGGAAGAGGCCGGCGCCGAGGTGAGCTGGCTGCAGCCGGTGCCGGACGCGCTGGTGCTCCCGGAGTCGGCCGATCCCGCCACGATCGTCGCCGCCCGCGAAGGGGTGCGGCTGGCCCTCGTCGCCAGCCTGCAGTACCTCCCGCCGAAGCAGCGGGCGGTGCTGCTCCTGCGCGACGTGCTGGCGTTCCCGGCCACCGAGGTCGCCCAGATGCTCGGCACCACGACCGCATCGGTCAAGAGCGCGCTGCAGCGCGCCCGCGCCCGGTTCGAGGAGTTGGCCCTGGCCGACGGTCAGATCTCCGAACCGACCGCGCCGCAGGCCCGCGCGATTCTCGACCGCTACATCGCGGCGTTCGCGAACGCCGACGCCGCCGCGCTGGAGCGGCTCCTGCTGGCGGACGCCGTGCTGGAGGCGACGCCGCTGCGCACCTGGTTCGCCGGCCGCGCCGTCTGCGTGCCGTTCCTGCGCGACCACCTGCTGGGCGCGCCCGGGGACTGGCGCATGGTGGCGACCAGCGCCAACGGTCAGCCCGCCGCGGTGGCCCACCTTCGCGACCCGAACGGCATCTACCAGCCGTACGGAATCTGTGTCTTGACCGTCACCGACGCCGGCATCCGCCGGATCTCCTCTTTCGGGGATCCGGAACTGGTCGGCGTCTTCGATTCCTTTGCCGGCGGCGCGGGGTCTTCCTGGGTGTAGGCAGGCACCCGAGCTAAGGAACCGATTGCCATGCGCGCCCTTCAGCAGACATCCCTCGACGGCCCCCAGGACCTGCACCTGATCACCGACGCACCGGTGCCGACTCCGGGCCCGGGCGAGGTTCTGATCCGAGTCACCGCCGCCGGCGTCAACTTCGTCGACATCTCACAGGCCCGCGGCACCTTCGCCGGCGGCCCGCGACCGCCGTATCTGGCGGGCATCGAGGCGGCCGGAGAAGTCACCGCCGTCGGCGCCGGAGTGACCGCCCCGCGGCCCGGCGCCCACGTCGTCGGCGCCGGGATCAAGGGCGGCGCCTTCGCCGAGTACATGCTGCTGCCGGCGGCCGCCGCGGTCCCGGTGCCGGCCGGCTGGGCCGATGAGCAGGCCCTGGGCCTGGTGGTGAACTGGCCGACCGCGCTGGCCGCGGTCAAGACGCTGGGCGAGGTCACCGCCGGGCAGACCGTCCTGATCCAGGCGGCCGCCGGCGCCACCGGCCAGGCCGCCGTCCGGATCGCCAAGCACTTCGGCGCCACGGTGATCGCCGCGGCCTCGCCCGGCAAGCATGAGATCGTCCGAGCGCTGGGCGCCGACCACGTCATCGACTCCGGCGCCGACGTCCTGCGGCTGACCGAAGGCGCCGGCGTCGACCTGGTCCTGGAGTCGGTCGGCGGCGCCACCTTCGAGGCCGGCTTGGCGGCGGCCAAACGGGTCACCGGCCGGGTCGTCGTCTACGGCCTGGCCGGCGGGGCAGCCAAGATCAGCAACTGGGACCTGGTGTACAAGCACCAGATCCACCTCATCGGCCTGAACATCGGCGTCCTGATCCAGACCGTGCCGCAGATCTTCGGCGAGCTGTCCGGGCTCGTCGCGGCCGGGGTGCTCGGCCCCGGCCGGCCCACCGTCCATCCGCTCGCTGACGGCCCCAAGGCCCTCGCCGAGTTGGAGGCGCGGGCCACCGTCGGCAAGCTGGCGCTGAAGCCCTGAAACTTTTCTTTGTCGAACTGTCGATAACGCCGCGCCCGATCGTCGCCATAGTGAAAGCGGCCATCTGACATGAGGGAGACCGTCATGCGCTACCTGTTGCTGATCTACAGCGAGGAAACCACCGCCGCGCCCGACCCGGCCGAGGGCGAGAAGGTGATGAACGAGTACTGGGCGTACAGCAACGCGATCAACGAGGCCGGCGCCAGCAGCGGCGGCGAGGCCTTGCAGGACAGCAAGACGGCCACCACCGTACGGGTCAAGGACGGCGAGCGGGTCGTCACCGACGGGCCGTTCGCCGAGACCCGGGAGGTCCTCGGCGGCTACTACCTGATCGACGTGCCCGACCTGGACGCGGCGATCGACTGGGCGGCGAAGTGCCCGGGCGCGAAGTACGGATCGGTCGAAGTCCGGCCGATCATGGAATTCAACTGATCGCGGAGGTCACCGGTGGGTACGGCGGCCGACTCGGTCGAGGCGGTCTTCCGCGAGGAGTGGGGCCGCCTGCTGGCCACGCTCGTCCGTACCCTCGGTGACCTCGACCTGGCCGAGGAGGTCGCGGCGGACGCCGTCGCCGCCGCGTTGCAGCGGTGGCCGCGCGACGGCGTGCCCAACCGCCCGGCGGCGTGGCTGCTTACCACGGCCCGCCACCGGGCGGTCGACCTGCTGCGGCGGGACAAGGTGCTGGCCGCCAAGCTGGCCCTGCTCCAGGTGGAGGCGGATCGCTACGAGCCGCCCCCACCGGAGCCCGCCGACCCCGACGACGTGCCCGACGAGCGGCTGTACCTCTTCTTCACCTGCTGCCACCCGTCCCTGGCGCTCGAGGCGCAGACCGCGCTGACGCTGAACTGCCTGGGCGGCCTCACCACGCCGGAGGTCGCCCGCGCGTTCCTCACCCCGAACGCCACCATGGCCCAGCGGCTGGTGCGCGCGAAACGCAAGATCCGTGAGGCCCGCATTCCCTTCCGCGTGCCAAGGGCAAATGAGCTTCCCGTACGCCTGCCGGCCGTGCTCCGGGTGATCTATCTGATCTTCACCGAGGGCTACGCCGCGACCAGCGGCCCCGCCCTGATGCGCCCCGAACTGGCCGATGAGGCCGTTCGGCTGGCTCGGATCCTGCACCGCCTCATGCCCCGGCAGCGGGAGGCGGCCGGCCTGCTGGCCCTCATGCTGCTCATCGACGCCCGCCGCGACGCGCGCGTGGACCTCCGCGGCGACCTGGTGCTGCTCGACGACCAGGACCGCTCCCGCTGGGACGCCGCCAAGATCCAGGAGGGCCGCCGCCTGGTGGTCGAAGCGCTGACCGGGGGCCCGCCCGGCCCGTACGCGCTGCAGGCCGCCATCGCCGCCGTCCACGACGAGGCGGCCACGGTGGCGACCACCGACTGGCCGCAGATCGTCGCCCTGTACGACGTCCTGCGCACGGTCGCGCCCTCGCCGCTGGTCGACCTCAACCGGGCGGTGGCGGTCGCCATGGTCGACGGACCCGGGGCCGGGCTCGCGCTGCTGGACGCCTTGGCCGCCGACCGCCACCTGGCCGGCTATCACCTGCTGCCGGCCGCCCGCGGCGACCTCCTGCGCCGGATGGGGCGCGCGTCGGAGGCCGCCGAGGCGTACCAGCAGGCGCTGGATCTCGCCGGCAACGGGCCGGAGCGAGCGTTCCTGCAGCGCCGCCTGCGCTCGCTTTCCTGAGAACCGCTTCTGCTCAGCCGGCGCAGTACGCGTATCCGTAGGTCACGCTGCCGCCGGCGTCGCCGGGTTCCGCGTGGGCGTACGCGTAGATGGTGATCTGTCCGGCGGTCGGGGTGAAGGTCGCCTGTGCCGTTGCGGTGGCGTCGGCCGTGACCGTGCCCTCGGCGAGGAACAGGCCGTCGCCGTAGACCGCGTAGTGGAACGAGTCGACGTGGTTCATGCCGCCGTGCATGGTGAAGGTGACCGGCGTGCCGGCCGTGCACTCGCCGATGGTGACCTCGGGCGCGTTGCCGACGCCGATGTGCCGCTCCACGGCCGGTGAGAGCGTGCCGTCCTCGTACTGCGCCCGCACGCTCAGCACGTTGTCGCCCTGGTGCTGCGGCCGGAATTCGGCCACGCCCGAGCCGGTCGCGTCGGCCGGCGTCGTGATGGCAGGGCCGCCGTCAACCTGCCAGATGTACGCGGTGACGCCCTTGTCCACCGGGCTGGTGAAGGTGAGAACGCCACCCACGTCGACGCCGGCCCAGCTGTCGCCGCCGCCCGGGCTGAACACCCCGATGTCCTGGGTGACCGGGGCGAACTGGTAGTGCCGTGGGCTGCTGACCGTGCCGTCGGCGCCGACGCTCGACACCATCAGGTCGACCAGTCCGGTGTCGGCGGGCGTGTAGGTGGCCTTGCCGGTGCCGTCCGCGCCGGCCGCCACGGTCCGGACGTCGCCGCCGTTCACCGTGTAGCGGTAGCTCGCCACCCCGGACCGGCCGGGCGTGAAGGCGAGCGTGCCGGCGAGCCCGACGACCGGCGTGCCGCCGTACGGCGAGGTCGCGGTGACGAACGGCGCGTCCAGCACGTCGATCGTGACGGTCCGCGTCGGCGTCGCGGTGCCGTCGTCGAACTGCGCCCGGACCGCGATTGTCATCGGCCCGCTGTGCGTGGGCGTCACCTGGATCGAGGTCGACCAGTCGCCGGGAGTGAGGTCCTGCTCGGGGCCGCCGTCGACGCTGTACACGAAGTGGAACGGCTGCCACTGGTCCAGCGAGAAGTACACGTTGAACGGCACGCCCACACCGTCGGTGCGTGGGTCGGCGTCGGTGTCGATGTCCGTCCACACCGTCGGCCGGGTGTCGGTGATCGTGTACAGGTACTGGGTGGCTGCCGAGGTGGCGCCGTCCGCCCGCACCGACGACACCGTGAGGGTGTAGTACCCGCCGGTCTCCGCCGTCCAGTCGAGCACCGCGGTGCCGTCGGCCGCGGCGTCGATCCGCTGCTGCTTGCCGTCGCCGAAGTCGTACACGTAAGCGACGACACCCGTCTCGCGCGGGCGGAAGGTGAAGCTGCCGCTCGTACCGAATGGCTGGTCTTTGTCCCAGCTGAAGACGTCGGAGCTCACGTCGGGGGCGTTGCTGACGCCGACCTGCTGCGTCTGCTCGCCGACCAGCTTCTTGCCGTTGTAGGCGCGGATGCGCAGGGCGAAGGAGCCCGCGTGCGGGAAGACAATCGAGGTCGTGGCGATGTTGTTGGTCGCCGGGAGCCGGACCTCGTCGTCGCCGCTCTCCAGCAGATACGTGTACGAGGTGACGGTGATCCCCGTCGCGGCGGAGAAGGTCACCGGGCTCTCGATGCCGACGCCGTTCACGGTGATGGTGGCGTAGGGGCCGGTGCGCCGGACGACGTACGAGTAATCGGTTGTCGCACCCCGGTTGCCGGCGCCGTCGATCGCGGTGACGTGCAGGGTGTCGCTGCCGCCGTACTGCGGCGTGACGACCACCCGTGCCTTGCCGCCCGGGTGGTTGGTCGTCACCTGGGACGGAACCTTGGCGTAGAAGTCGTCCCGCAGCGCGAACGCCACGATGTCGCGGTCGCCGGCCGCGTCGAGCACGAACGTGCCCGGCACACCCTCGCCACCGGTGCCGACGCCGTCCGTCGAGGGCGCGTACTTGGTAGAGGTGACGATCGGCTTGGTTGCCGGCGCGGTCTTGTCGACGGTCAGGTAGCAGACCTTGCTCCACGCCGACGAGTCCTGGCTGTCGGCCGCCTGCGCCTGCCAGCCGACAACCGTGCCGTCGGCGTAGCCGTTCAGGTACGGGTTCGCGGTGGCCAGATCCTCGAAGTTGACGCTGTTCGAGTAGGTCGTCCGCTGGTCGGGCTGGTCGACCGGCCACACCGCGAAGTTGGCGGTGTTGTAGTCGTCCGGGTCCGCATCGGACACCTTGACGGTCAACTGCGGGTGCACGGCGGTGGGGTGCTTCGCGAGCGTGCCGCACGCGGTGCCGGAGGCATAACGCACCTGCGGCGTCGACACCTTGGGTACGGCGTTCGACTGCACGAAGAGCGTCAGCGGCTTGAACGTACGAGCCACCTGGGCGTCCTTCTCGGCCGAGTCGGCGATCCGCACCTCGAAGGAGAGCGTCTTCTCGTGCCGGGCAAGCGCCGCCTGGATCTGAGCGGTGACATCGGTGCCGACGTACGCGCCCGGGCAGATGATCCCCTTGCCGAGCGTGGCCTGGCGGACGAGCTCGAGCTCGGCCGGCGCCTTGTGCCAGGTGGTGGTCGCGCTGACGGCCCTCGTGCGGTAAACCTCGACCGGCGCCTGCACGTCGCAGCTCTCGACGGAGGTCTCGCTGGTGTAGAGGTTCACCAGATGCGGCACGCGCCCGGCGAGCCCGCTGATGTCGTAGGTGAAGTAGCCCCGGCGGGTGTGCCTGATCCCGGTGCCGTCCCGGAACGTGCCGACCGGCATGTTCCCGGCGGGATTCAGGACCGGCGCGTCCGGCTGCCCCGAGTCGGTGTAGGTCCACGCGATCACGGGCAGGTTGCTGCCGATAGGCGCGGCCTGGGCGGCGGTGCTGAGCCCGACGATGGCGGAGGCGAGGCCGACCGCGGCCGCAGCCACGATGCGCAGTCCTCTGGTGGAAGTTCTCATGTGACGCTCCCCGATTGACCCGCACGGAAAGCGGGCGAGCGGATCTTAGGACCGCAAATCCATCGGGAGCAATTATTTAGATAGATTCGTAAATACGTTGTCCGAGCCCGCGTTTCAGTGCTCACCCGATCCGAGTACGCCGACTCAGGCGCCGGGCCGTTCGGGCGGCGAGGCTGAGTTCCCAGTCGATGAAGAGGGGAACCAGTCGTGACGTTCGTGCGGCAATGGGCGCTTCGGGTCAGCAGCTTCGGGCTGACCTGGCTGTACGCGATCTATCGCGTCCACCCGGCGGTGTGGCGCCTGATGGCCCGCAACTACCGGCCGTGGATGGCCCGGTTCGCCCGCCTGCACGCGTGGATGACGTGCCAGTTCGCCGCCATCGACGTGCCCGCCTACGGTGACTTCCTGCGCCGCAACGGCTGGCAGTTCCGCTGGTTCGATCTGGCCTCCTACCCGCCTACCGACAAACAGTCCTATGTGAACGCGTACTCGCAGGAGCAGCGCTGCCGGCACGGCCGGTTCGAGATCGCCGGCAGCGTCGTGGACGAGTCGTCCGGGTCGTCGGGCCGGCCGTACAGCTGGGTCCGCGGCCGCCGGGAGCTGCGTACGGTGCACAAGAACCTCGCCGGCTACACGACGCTGGTCTTCCCGTCGAAGCGGCGGTTCGTCATCAACGCGTACTCGATGGGCGCCTGGGCGACCGGCACCAACACCGGCATCGCCATGGCCCGGGTCGCGATGGTCAAGAACACCGGTCCCGACCTCGACAAAATCATCGACACCCTGCGCCAGTTCGGCCCCGGCTTCGACTACATCATCACCGCGTACCCGCCGTTCCTGAAGCACTTGCTCGACCGGATGGACGCGGTCGGCTTCGACTGGGCGCCGTTCCGGCTGTCGGCGCTCGTCGGCGGCGAGGGGATGACCGAGGCGCTCCGCGACTACCTGGAGCAGCGGTTCGTGAAGGTCCGTTCCGGCTACGGCGCCAGCGACCTGACCATCGGCATGGGCGGCGAGACCGACCTCACCGTGTGGCTGCGCCGCCGCCTGCGCGCCGACGAGCGGCTGCGCGCCGCGCTGCTCGGCCCCGGCGAGCAGCGGCTACCGATGATCTTCCAATACAACCCCCTCGAGACGTACCTGGAGACCACCGCCGACAACGAGATCCTGTGCACCATCAACACCACCGCGGTGCTCAACCCCAAGGTGCGTTACAACATCGGCGACGAGGGCAAGCTGATCTCGTACGACGAATTGGCGTCGCTTGTTCACATCGGCCCCGGAAAGGCCGACCGGATGCGGCTGCCGCTGCTTTTTCTGTACGGCCGCAAAGACAGCACCATCTCGTACATGGGCGCGAACATCTACCCGCAGGACGTCGAGAACGGCTTGTATCGGGACAACCCGCTCGCGCACCAGATCGAGAGCTTCTGCCTGACCCTCGACGAGCACACCGATCTGGAAAGCCGCGCGGTGGTGCACGTCCAGCTACGCGCCGGCATTCCGCCGACCGGCGCATTCGCCGACGCCTGCCGCGGCGGCGTGGTGAGCTACCTCGCCGAGGTGAGCCGCGACTTCGCCGAGTCCCTTGCGGAGGACCCGAGCGCCGCGGACCTGCGCATCCGCCTCCACGAGCATGGGACCGGCCCGTTCGCCGGCGGCACCGGCAAAATCAAGAACGTCTACCTGGCGAGGAGCGCCGCGGCATGAGGACCACCGACTTCTCGAAAGTGCCACCGGTGGGTCAGGCGACCGCGATGTTCGTCGGCGCCACCCGGTACCGGGGCGTGCGCTCGATCGTCGCTCTCACCTTCACCTGGTTCCGCATGGTGCGGCAGATGCGGCGGCTGCCCGGTTACTGCTGGCACACCGTCTACTGGCAATGGCCGTTCACGCTCGGCACGATCGCGTTCTTCCGCGACCGGGACGCGCTGCTGAAATTCGCCCGGACCAAACACCACCGCGACCTCATGTGCTGGATCACCGACCACGGCACCCGCAACGCCACCGGCGGCTACATCCGGCTCTACAACGCCGAAGAGAGCGGCTACACCAACGGCGTCTGGCGGGCCGAGGACAACAGCATGGCCCACATCGAGACCTACACCGCCCTGTCCGGCGAAGCCGACGGCCCGAGCGTGCACCGGCGGCCCGCGCCATGACCGTACGCGTCTCCGCCGTGACCGACCGGGCCGGGCTGCGCGACTTCTGCGACCTGCCGCTGCGGCTGCATCCCGTGGACCGGTATGTGCCCCTCGCCGACTCGGTCATCGCCCAGTGGTGGCGCGGCGACGACGTCGAGCTGTTCCTCGCTCGCGACGCGGCCGGCACCGCCGTCGGGCGCACGATCCTGCACCGGAACGCCAAGTTCGACGCCAAGCTCGGCCGCCGGCACCAACTGTTCGGTCTCACCGAGTTCCGCGACGACGAGGCCGCCACCGCCCTGCTCGGCCTCGTCGCGCAGCGCGGCCGCGACGCCGAGGCGCTGTTCGGCCCGGTCGGGCTGCTTCCCAACCAGACCGGTGGCGTCATCACCTTCGGCTTCGACGAACGCGGCTTCCTCGACTCGGCCTGGAACCCCGCCCACTACCCCGGCACGTACGAGCGGCACGGCTTCGTCCGCCGCTTCGAGGCCGACACCTGGCTCTGCGACCTGCCGGACACCGACTCCGGCACGCTGTTCCCGTTCGACGACACTCGCCTGCCCGGCCTCGTCATACGGCACGGCTCACGGCGCCGGTTCGCCGCGCAGCTGCCGATCCTGCGGGCGATGCTCAACGCCTCCTTCGCGCAGCTGGGCTACTACACCGAGATCGACGCCGACGAGCTCGCCGCGCAGACCGACGGCCTGGCGTACCTGCTCGACGAGGCGCTGCTGCTGTGGCTGGAGAAGGACCGCAGGCCGGTCGCGTTCGTCGTCACCGTGCCCGACGTGTCGGAGTTCTTCATGCGGGTCCGCGGGCGGCTCGGCGTGCTCAACCAGCTGCGGCTGCTCGCGACCCGCAGCCGGTACCGCCGCGACGCGGTGCTCATCATCAAAGGCACGGTCCCCGGCGAACAGGGTCGCGGCTACCTGACCCTGCTGTCCCGGGAACTGCACCGCAACCTCCGCGCCGGCGGGTACCGCACCCTGCGAAGCACGTTCGTGGAACGCGACAACCCGGCATCGGCGTCGCAGTTCCGCCGGATGGGCGGCCGTCCGCTGCACGGCTACACCTTCTACGAGCGGGCCGTTCGATGAGCTGGGTCAATTCCTTCCGTACGCACGAGGACACCTGCCGCCGCGCCCCGAGCGCCCACAACACGCAGCCGTGGGTCCTGCGGTACGCGGACGACGCCGTCGACGTGCACTGGGATCCTTCGCGCGCGTTGCCGGGCTCGGACCCGACCCGGCGGGACCTGTTTCTCTCGCTGGGCGCCTTCATCGAGACGTGCCTGATCGTCGCCGCCTCCGCCGGTCTGCCGGTGCGCCCGGAAATCGCCGTCGAAGACACCACGCTGCGGGCCGCCCGCCTCGTCCCGGCCCCTTCGCCGTACGACACCCCGTTCACCGTCGGGTCCGTGCAGCGGCGGCGCTGTGCCCGCGGTGGCTACGCCCCCGGCCTGCTCGATCCGGCGACCCTGACCGCGCTGACCGCGTTCGGCGCCGACCTGAGACAGGTACCGGCCCGAGAGCTCGTAGCACCGCTCGCAGAGGCGGACAGATGGATGTTCGGCACGCCCGCGGTCGTCAGCGAACTCCGCGCGTGGATGCGGCTCTCGCCGAAGCATCCGCGCTACCACCTCGACGGCCTCACCGACCGGGCCATGACGCTGTCCCGGATCGAGGCCACCGGCCTGGCCGCGTTGATCGCCCCCAGCGCCTACCCGGTCACCAGCCGTCTCGGCGGCCCGGCGCTGCTAGCCGCCGCCTCGAAGGGGACGCTGCGGTACGACGGCAGCGTCCTGGTCCTCATCGGCAGCGCCGACACGCCGGAAGCGGTGATCGAGCACGGCCGCGCGCTCGTCCGCGTCTGGCTGGCGTTGTCGGAGCGTGGCCTGAGCGTCCATCCGCTCAGCCAGTTACTGGACTGCGCGACCACAGCCGCTCCGCTCGCCGCGCAGCTCGGCCTGGCCCCCGACGAGTCGCCGCTGGCGGTCTTCCGCACGGGCCGGCCCCTCGAGACCCCGACCCGCTCCGCCCGCATGCCGGCCACCCCGACCTGATCCCCGCGCAGCTCAGGAACGCAACTCCGCCAGGGTGGCTCCGGCAACGATGCGTGCGATGTTTCCGTCGTGGTCACGGTCGGCCAGTCGCCGGGCGACGTCGTCGAGGTCGGCAAAGTCGCCGTATCTCGCCCGTAGGAGAGCCCGCATCCCCTCGACGCGGCCCTGCTCCAGGCCTTGCTCCAGGCCTTGCTCCAGGCCTTGCTGTCGGTTTTCGCGGGCGATCTCGCGGCCCGTCTCCGTCTGCCTGAGAACGTCGGTCATGCCTCTCCTTCGCAGTGCGTCGAGAACCTGGGCCGCCAGGGAACCTCCCACGAGCATACCCAGCTCGATCTGGACCAGCTGTTCCTCGAGCGCACCGGTTGCGGCGATCCGATCGGCGACCCGTTCCGCGAGGTCGGGCGGTGGTTTCTGGGACCACAACGCGAGCGGCGCGAGCGGGCTGGCCAACAGCGTTCCGGGGTCGAGGTCGTCGGGCACGTTGATCGACCGGTAGTCGAGCCGGACCCGGTCACGGCTGAAACGGCCCGAATACCCGCCGCCCAGTGGCCAGAGCACGACCTGATGGATGCGATGCTCCGCCCGGCGATATTTGAGTGCCAGGGACGCCCAGTAAGCCACCATCCGCTCCTGGAAGTCCTCGGTCCGCTTGACCTGAACCTCGACGTGGTAGATGTCGGCGGGCATCCCGTCGTCATGCCGGACCAGGAACACCTTGTCGCGCTGACGGCTGCGTTGCCGCGGCTGTTCGGTCGGCCCGTCGAGGACCACCGCCTGCCCGTCGAGTCGCGCACCGCACAACAGGTGCAACGCGTCCCGGGGATGGGCCTCCAACAGCGCCTTGTACAAGCCGTCGAAGTCACGTGCCGGCGCCGACGCGACCTCGGAAGGCACACTGCCCGTCATAGTTCCTCCTTCCGCGCCTGACTTCGACGCGAAAGCAGCTTCCCCTACGGCATGACTACTAGTCAAGAGACCGGTTGTCACAAGCCCAGGGGTCAGGGAGAATGGCTTGCGGTCGGAGGGCCGGTGCCCGAACCTCGTCGTTTACGGAGTGGTGTCTGATGGCAGCGTTATCGGTGCAGACGGTGCTCGGTGAGTTCCGGCGCCCGAACGAAGGCGCCGAGTTTCAAGGTCGACTCGGTGATGTGGCAGTCGTGCTCGACGCGGACGAGGAGTTTCCGGCGGCCGAACTCGCTGAGCGCGTGAGCATGACGGTCGGTGAACTGGCAGGCTTCGCCCGGCGGATCGCGGTCGAACTGGCGGACAGTTTCTCCCCGGAAAGGCCGGGCGAGGTGGAGGTCTGGGAGAACGGCGAGACCGTCATCAGCGCCGCCGAGTTCGCCCGCCGGCTCCGTCTCGATTGCATCACCGCGGCGGGTGAGGACGACATCGAGCTCTACTTCGATGACGACGGCATGTTCGGCGGGCACAGCATTCGCGTCTGGGTCGATGACGTTGGCTCGATGACCGACGCCCAGATCGCCGGCTAGCGCTACGTCGCGGCGGTGAACAGTGCGCGGAGGTCGTCGATCGGGGTGGCGGTGTCGCCGCCGAGGGCTCTGCCCAGCACGCCCAGCCGAGGATCGACGACTGCGGGATTGTCCACCAGGCAGCGGGTCATGAGTGCAGACCAAAGCCGGCGGGTGCCGGCGGAGTCGGTGTCGCGGCGGGCGAACAGCAGCGAACGGGGACGTCGCCGCCACGGTAGTTCCGGGTCGGTCAGCACGGCGTCCAGTTCCTCGACCAGAAGGGCCGCCAACGCTGCCGAGGCCGCGGTTTCCGCCGACAGCAGGAGCACCGCCAGGGTCAGGAACATCGGCGAGGACGGCTCATCGCGCCAGTCGCCCGGTAGGTTCAGCCGGCACCAGGCCAGAAAGCGCACTGCGGCGTCGCGGGCCGGTTCGCCGAGTTCCCATGCCGAGTCGACCAGCGGCGCGAGGGAGTCCACCGGGTTGCCGTCGGCGGTCGCCGCCCGGACCAGGAGCGTGCAGGCGAACAGCCGCTGGAGGTGGCCTTGCCGGCCGGTCGGCGTTGTCCACCGGGTCAGGGCAAGGACCTCACCCGGGTTCCATTCCAGGTTGTCGGGCAGCCAGGGGCTGTGCACCAGCTCGGTCAGTTCCCGGCGATATCGCGGCACGTCGACGCCGTAGTCCGCCGCCGCGATCTCTTCGATCGCGGCGGCGTCCAGCTGCGGGGCCACCCAGGCCAGCAGCGCGCGTTCGTCCGGGCCAAGAGATGCGAACAGGTCACGGTCGGAGCCAGCCACCGGCCGATGATGCAGCCTCGAACCCATCGACGTCCACGACATATGCGCGGACGCCGGCGCTGCCCTCCTAAGCGGGCACAGCGGCGAATCTGGGCACGCCAGTGCGTTGCGGAAGGACAAGGATGGCGCGCGCAGCGGCAGCCAGAACGTGCCGGTCCTGGGGATGCCTGGCGCCCCAGGGGCCGTGACGTTCCGCCGTTGCTCTCGTGGAGCCTGACCGGAGGCTTTCGTCCGCCTCCGAGATGTCAGAAGTGTGCCATGGGCTTCGTGCCATCGCGAGGGCTGGCAGAACTTTGACATCGCTGCTTCTTGCGTCTCCGCGTATTTCCAGCGCAATCGCGTCTCGATCGGTCCGGCGGCTACAGAGTTGGAACATTCAAGAAATGTCAGAGTAATGACTCGCGGTCACTCTGCTTTCACTACCAACAGCAGCCGGCGGCACGGGGCGGGGAGCTGGACGACGGCGGCTCGCCCTGGACATTTTCATCCGCACGATCGGCCGTGCCGCGACCCCGGCGTCACGCCGCCTTCAGCAGGAACGGAGTTCTCGCATATGTTCACCACCAGTAAGCGGATGCGCGCGCTTGTGGCTACTGGCGCCATCGGGACGACCGTGGCCCTCGTGCTCGCCGGCTGTGGCGCCCGAGCCGGCGACGACACGGCCACCGCCGGGTCGTCCGCGGCAGCCAGCTGCGTCGACACCTCCGGCAGCACCATCAAGCTCGGCTTCCTCAACTCCCTTACCGGTGGCATGGCGATCTCCGAGAAGACCGTCTCCAACGTGCTGCACATGGCCACCGACGAGATCAACACCAGCGGCGGCATCCTCGGCAAGAAGATCGAGTACGTCCAGGAAGACGGCGCCACCGACTGGCCCACCTTCGCGGAGAAGACCGAGAAGCTGCTTACCCAGGACTGCGCCGCCGCGATCTTCGGCGGCTGGACCTCGTCCTCCCGCAAGGCCGTGAAGCCGGTCGTCGAGAAGCTCAACGGCCTCTTCTTCTATCCGGTGCAGTACGAGGGCCTCGAGTCGTCGCCGAACATCTACTACACCGGCGCGACCACCAACCAGCAGATCATCCCGGCGATGGACTTCCTCGCCTCCAAGGGAGTGAAGAGGCTGTTCCTCGCCGGCAGCGATTACGTCTTCCCCCGCACCGCGAACGCGATCATCAAGCTCTACGCGGCCAAGCTCGGCATCCAGATCGTCGGCGAGGAGTACGTACCCCTCGACAAGGACGACTGGACCAGCCAGGTGGCGAAGATCGTGGCGGCCAAACCCGATTTCATCTTCAACACCATCAACGGCTCGTCCAACGTCGGGTTCATCAAGGCGTACTACGACGCCGGCCTCACCCCCGCGAAGACGCCGATCATCTCGGTGTCGATCGCCGAGGAGGAGGCGCCGGCCATGGGCCACGCGGTCACCGGCAACTACGCGTCCTGGAACTACTTCCAGTCGCTCAAGACCGACACCAACCCGAAGTTCATCCAAAGCTGGAAGGCCTACCCGAACAGCAGCGGCGTCACCTCCGACCCGATGGAGGCCGCCTACATCTCGCTGTACCTGTACAAGGAGCTCGTCGAGGCGGCCGGCTCGTTCGACGTCGACGCGATCAACGCCGCGGCGAAGACGCACACCATCACGTTCGACGCGCCGGAGGGCAAGGTCACGCTCAACGGCAAGAACCACCACATCTCCAAGCCGGGCCACATCGGCGAGATCAACGCCAACAACCAGTTCGACATCGTCTGGGCCTCCGACAAGTTCATCGAGCCCGACCCGTACCTCGAGGGCTACGACTGGTTCCCGGCGGACATCCGCCAGCAGCTCGTGGACGCGGCGGGCTGATCGCCCCACCCCTACCCGGACGCCGGGTCGCATGTCGCCGAAGGCGTGCGGCCCCGCGCCCCGGACCGAATCCGCACAGAGAGCGATAGCACGTGGACGCAGTGATCCCACAGCTGCTGAACGGCAGCGCACAAGGTGCGCTGCTCCTGCTCGCCGCACTGGGCCTCTCGCTCACCTTCGGGCAGATGGGCGTGATCAACATGGCCCACGGCGAGTTCCTCATGATCGGCGCCTTCAACGCCTACCTCGTCCAGCAGGTCATCGTCGCCAGCGACCTGTCGATCCCGGTCGCGCTGCCGGTCGCGTTCGTCGTCGCCGGCCTGTTCGGCCTCCTGCTGGAGGTCACCATCATCCGGTGGATGTACCGCCGGCCGCTCGACACCCTGCTCGTCACGGTCGGTGTCAGCCTGATCCTGCAGCAGGCGGCACTGCAGATCTTCCCGTCCCAGGGCGTACCGGTGGAGAAACCCAGCTGGCTCGACGGGCAGCTGAACATCCTCGGCTACGAATGGCCGCTGCGGCAGCTGTTCACCATCCTGCTCGCGGCCGTCTGCGTCGCCGCGCTGTCGGCCTGGCTCAAGTACACCTCGTTCGGCCGCCGCATCCGGGCGACAGTGCACAACCGGGACCTCGCCGAGACCACAGGGATCTCCACCCGCACCATCGACCGTCTCACCTTCTTCGTCGGGTCGGGTCTCGCCGGGGTCGCCGGCGTGGCCGCGTCGCTCATCGGCGGCACGAACTCCCAGATGGGCGCGCAGTACATCATCCCGGCCTTCCTCGTCGTCGCCGCCGGTGGCATCGGCCAGCTCAAGGGCACCATCATCGCCGCGTGGGCGGTGGGCGTCGCTCTCTCGTTCTTCGCCTACTGGACGACCGGCAGCTTCGCGCAGGTGCTCGCCTTCATCCTCGTGATCGTCTTCCTGCAGCTACGCCCGCAGGGCCTGTTCACGGTGCGAACCAGGAGTCTGGCATGACCAAGCTGAAGCCATGGATCTCCCTCAGCGGCATCGGGGTGGTCGCCGTCCTGCTCCTCGCGGTCGCCCCCCTCGTACTCACCGATCACTGGCTCAACAACCTCGGCAAGTACTGCTGCTGGGCCATCGCCGCCGTCGGCATCGGCCTGGCCTGGGGCCGGGGCGGGATGCTCGTGATGGGGCAGGGGGTGTTCTTCGCCCTCGGCGCCTACTCGATGGCCATGCACCTCACGCTGGAGACCGCCGGTGATCGAGTCCCGGGGTTCATGGTTCTCTACGACCCGCTCGCGCCGCTCCCGATGTTCTGGGAACCGTTCCGCAGCGCAGGGTTCACCCTGCTCGCGATCGTGCTGCTTCCGGTGGTCGTGGCCGGCGTCCTCGGCTACGCGCTGTTCAAGCGCCGGGTGAAGGGCGCGTATTTCGCGATCCTGACGCAGGCGCTCGCCGTCGCGCTGGCCACCCTGATCAGCTCCACGATCCGGGAGACCGGCGGCGACACCGGGCTCAGCGACTTCAAGTACTTCTTCGGCTTCGTGCTCAACGATCCGGCGAACAAGGTCATGGTGTTCCTCATCGCGTCCGCGCTGCTCATCGTGTGCCTGCTCGCGGTGTGGCAGCTCTACCGCAGCCGCTTCGGTGAGCTCCTTGTCGCCACCCGGGACGCCGAGGAGCGCGTGCGCTTCCTCGGCTACGACCCGGCCAACGTCAAGCTCGTCGCCTTCGTCGTCTCCGCGCTGATGGCGAGCATCGGCGGAGCGATGTTCGTGCCCATCGTCGGCATCATCACCCCGGCCGAGATCGGCGCCGCCGCCTCGATCCTCATGATCGCGGGCGTTGCCTTCGGCGGCCGCGCGTCGCTCTTCGGCCCTGCGCTCGGCGCGATAGCGGTCGGATGGGGGCAGTCGAGCCTCGGCTCGACCTGGCCCGACGGCTGGACCTACATCCTCGGTCTGCTGTTCATCGTCGTCATCCTCTTCCTGCCGAACGGACTGTCGTCGCTGCCGGCCAGGTTCACGGGGTGGGCGCGCCGGAGCCCGGCCGAGCAGCCCGCCCCGGCGATTGCCGCCCCAGAGCTCGAAGAGGTGCGGTCATGACCGACGCTTCCCTCGTTGTCACGGATCTCCACGTCGAGTTCTCGGGGTTCGTCGCGGTCGGCGGGGTGTCCTTCGACGCGCACCCCGGCGAGGTCCGGTTCCTCATCGGCCCGAACGGCGCCGGCAAGACGACCTGCATCGACGCCATCACGGGGCTGACCAAGGGCACCGGGTCGGCGAGGCTCGGCGAGACAGAGCTGCTCGGCAAGCAGGTGCACAAGATCGTCCGCCTCGGGGTCGGCCGTACGTTCCAGACCGCGAGCGTCTTCGACGAGCTCACCGTGCTGCAGAACCTCGACATCGCCGCCGGGCTCCGCCGCTCCTCAGTCTCGCTGCTGCGGGCCCGGCGCGGCATCGACCCGTCGATCGAGCAGGCGCTGCAGGAGACCGGGCTCGGCGGCGAGCTCGCCACGCCGGCCGGCATCCTGTCGCATGGCCAGAAGCAGTGGCTGGAGATCGCGATGCTGCTCGTGCAGGACGCGAAGGTTCTGCTGCTCGACGAGCCCGTCGCCGGGATGAGCCACGACGAGCGCACCGCCACCGGCGACCTTCTCCAGCGCATCGCGGCAAAGCGCATCGTGCTCGCGGTCGAGCACGACATGGACTTCATGCGCCGCTTCGCCACCCGCGTGACGGTGCTGCACCAGGGCAAGGTGCTCTCGCAGGGCACGGTGGCCGAGGTTCAGGCCGATCCCAAGGTGCAGGAGGTCTACCTCGGCACCGCGGGCGCCGCCACCACGGCCGCCATGTCGGTCGTGCCCACCGTGCCGGATGACCGGCTCGCAAGCTCGCCGGACGTGGTGGCCGCGACGCTGAAGCCGACGGAGGACTGACATGCTCGAGCTCACCGACATCGAGGCCGGTTACGGGCGCACGCGGGTGCTGCACGGCGTGACGGTGCCGACCGGCAAGGTGGTCGCCGTGCTCGGCCACAACGGCGCCGGCAAGACGACCCTGCTGCGTCTCGCGATCGGCCTCATCAAGCCGTCGAAGGGCCACGTGCTGTTCGACGGCGAGGACATCGCGTCGCTTGCCCCCAACCAGCGCGTTGCTCGCGGCATGGCGTACGTGCCGCAGGGTCAGCAGGCGTTCGGCCAGCTCACGACGTTCGAGAATCTACAGCTCGTCGCCGACGGGCGCCGGCGCGGCAAGGCTCTCATCGACGCACAGATGTCCCGCTTCCCCGCCCTGCAGAGGTTCGCCACCCGGAAGGCGGGCCTGCTCTCCGGCGGGCAGCGCCAGCAGCTCGCGATCGCCCGCGCCCTCATCACCGAGCCGAAGCTGCTCATCCTGGACGAGCCGACCGAGGGCATCCAGCCCACGATCGTCGCCGAGATCGAGCAGACCATCATGCAGTTGGCCGGCGAGGGCATCGATGTGCTGCTCGTCGAGCAGCACATCGGCTTCGCCCTCGAGGCCGCCGAGCGCTACGTCGTGCTCGCCTCGGGCTTCGTCACGCAGACCGGTGATGGTGGTTCGGCGGCCGCCTCCACCGTGCGAGCCGCCATGGCGATCTGAGGCGATGTGACCCACCTCGGCAATGTCGTCGTAACACCGGACAGCGACGATTCCCCAACGCAAGGTGCCTTAGGGGATGCCACTGTGTCGACGGACAACGCGCGCGCGGCCGCAGAGGACAGCCTGGAGGACTACGCCTTCCGCTATGTGCCGCGCACGTTCCGGCGCTGGAGCGCGGCCTCCGTCGGCGCGACCGCCCTCGGGTCCATCGCGTTCCTCGCCGACTTCTCGATCGGCGCGAGCATCGGCATCGACCACGGCACCCCCAACGCCGTGCTCGGCATCGTGTTCGCGTCGGTCATCATCCTCGTCGTCGGTGTGCCCGTCGCCTACTACGCCGCCCGCTACAACCTCGACCTCGACCTCATCGCCCGCGGCTCGGGATTCGGCTACTACGGCTCCATCATCACGACCGTGATCTTCGCGGGCTTCACCTGCATCTTCTTCGCCCTGGAGGGCGCCATCATGGCGCAAGGGCTGCAACTTGCGACGGAGCTGCCGCTGTGGCTCGGCTATCTCATCTCGACCGTCGTCGTGATCCCGATCGTCATCTACGGCATGCGTGCGCTGGAGCGCCTGCAGTTCTGGACCACGCCGCTGTGGCTCGCCCTTGCCCTGCTGCCGCTGCTGTGGATTCTCGTCTCCGACCCCGAGGCAGTGCGCGCCTTCACGTCGTTCACCGGCAACTCCGACGGCTCGATCAGCTTCGGCGCCATCGTCTCGAGTGCGGCCGTGTGCTTCGCCCTCACCCCGCAGCTGGCGGAGCAGATCGACTACATCCGCGCGATGCCGCCGCGCACGCCGTCGAACGCCCGCTCGTGGTGGACGTCGTTCGTGTTCTCCGGCCCGGGCTGGGTCATCTTCAGCGGCACCAAGCAGGTGATCGGGGTGTTCCTCGCCGTTTACCTCCTCGTGAAGGTCGAACCCTCTCTCGGGCACCACGCGACCGAACCGGTCAAGCAGTTCGTCGGGATGTACCAGACCCTCGTCCCCAACTGGCTCGCGATCGTCCTCGCCGTGGTGCTCATCGTGGTCGCGCAGGTGAAGATCAACGTGACGAACGCCTACTCGGGCTCACTCGCGTGGTCGAACGTCTTCACCCGGGTGGCGAAGCACTACCCGGGCCGTACGATCTTCGTGCTGTTCAACCTCGTGATCGCGTACGCGCTCATGATGTTGGACGTCTTCACCCTCATCTCCTTCGTGCTGAGCCTCTATGCGAACGTCGTCATGGCATGGCTCGTGACGATCGCCACCGATATCGCGATCAACAAGCGGGTGCTGCACATCTCGCCGCGCTTCCCCGAGTTCCGCCGCGGCATGCTGCACGGCTGGAACCCGGTGGGGCTCGTGTCGGTAGGGCTCGCCTCGGTGCTGTCGCTGCTCGCGTTCGCCGGGTTGCTCGGCGCCGCTGTCAAGCCGTTCTCGGTGCTCATCGCGATCGGCGTCGCGTTCGTGGCCACGCCGGTCATGGCCTTCGCCACGCGGGGGCGCTACTACCTGCGCCGCCGCTCCGACGGCATCGACTCCCCCCGGTTCGACGAGCACGGCAACCCCTCCGGCGAGCGGCTCCGCTGCCATGTCACCGGCTATACGTTCGAGCGGCCGGATATGCTGGCCTCGGCCGAGAGAGGACCGCGCGGCGAGGTGCAGTACGTCTCGTCGCTGGCGCTCACGCTCGTCGATTCCGATCGCTACGTGCTCCCGCCGGAGGTCGCCAGGCCCACGCACTGGGCGACCACCCGAGGGAGGGGGACGTGATGGAGGAGCCGGTCGACACCGCGACCGCGATTCTCGCGAGCGCCGCGGTGCTGCTGCGCGAGTGCACGTTCGACGACATCTCTTATCGTGCCCTCGCCGACGAGGTCGGCATCTCGGAGCGCACGATCTACCGCCAGTACCCCACGCGCGCGCACCTGCTCGCCGCACTCTCGAACTGGATCGAGCAGACCTTCTTCCCGTTGCCGCCGTTCGTGACCGTGTCCGATTTCTGTGCCGCCGTGCACGAGCGCTTCCGCGCCTTCGACGCGTCGCCCGCGTACGCGTACGTCGGCGCGCGGGCGTCCGCGATCTCGCCGACGCTCGACATCGAGCCGGCCTACATCACGCGTGCGATCGAGGCGATGCTCGACGTGGCGGCGCCGACGCTCAACCGGCGGGATCGGCGGCGGGTCGCGGCATCCCTGCGCTACTTCTCGTCGGCGATGTTCTGGGCGCGGCTGCGCACGGGCTTCGACCTGGACGCCGGCGAAATCTGTGACGCGTTCGATCGAGCCATCGACACTGTGCTCGCCAAGCTGCCCGGCGCGACGTGGGCGCAGCCGTGACCGGGCCGACGGCCGTCCCGGCGCTGAGCGGCACGCAAGTGGCGATCCTCGCCGCCTACGCCGGACTGATCGAGGAGCTAGGCAGCGACGACGTGTCGAACCGGGTCATCGCGCGCCGGGCCGGCATCGCCGAGCGCACGGTGTTCCGCAACTACCCCACGCGGATCGACCTGCTGCTGGCGACCGCAGCGTGGATCGAGGCGACGGTGTTCGCCCGCGAGGAGTCGCACTCGATCTTCGACATCCCCCTCGCGATCCGCGACGCGATGCAACGGTACGACGCACGGCCGGAGCTCGCGCACGTCGTCGCCGAGACGGCGATGCGCGGTGTGAGCGGCGTGGCGCCGTCTCCCGGCCGGGCGCAGCTCGAGCGGCTGCTGGATGCCGAGGTGCCGTCCCTCGACGCGGCGCAGCGCACGGCGGTCATCGCGGCGCTGTCGCACCTCGACTCCGTCGGGGCCTGGGTGACGTTCCGCCGCGAGTTCGGTATGGACCGGCGAGACATCGCCGACGCCGCCGCGTGGGCGGCGGAGGCGGTGCTCGATAGCATCCGCGACCGCGTCGCCCCGTAACGGGGGCGCATAAGCCCGGCTCGCGGGGGTGTTCGCCAGCGTAGACCTCTAGTTGGCCGGTGTTGCTCGATCGGTTCTGGACAGTTCGGGCGTACCGGTCCGGAGTGCCTGTTCATGGCGTCCCGATGCCAGGACGTTTGACCGGGTCACAGATGCGCAGCGATGCGCGTTGAGTTTCGCGGCAGCCGTATTGGCGGCTCAAGCGGCATCAGATGAGCTGCTCCGGTATCGCGGGTGACCGGACCGGGGGTGCGCAAGGTTTAAGGTGGCCAGGTGGGCCGCCTGACCATCAAGGACGTTGCCCGGGCGGCTGGGGTGCATCCCGCGACCGCCTCGCGGGCGCTCAACCCTCTGCTGCCCGGGCGCATCAGCCGGGAAACGACAGAGCGGGTGGCGCGGGCGGCCGCCGAGCTCGGGTATATAGCCGACCCGGTCGGGCGTTCACTGCGTACCCAGCGGTCCGGGACGGTCGGGGTGTTGGTGCCCGACCTGCTCAACCCGTTCTATCCACCGGTGCTGCGCGGGGTACAGAACGAGTTGCGGGAGAACGGGTTCGAGGGCCTGATCGCCAGCACCGACAACGACCCTGGGCGGGAAGCGGAGCTGCTGGACGTGTTCCGCGCGCGGCGGTGCGAGGGCTATCTGATCGCTTCGGCGACCCGGCGGGACGACGCGATCTCGGCGCTGGTGGCCGAAGGCGTACCGGTCGTGTTGATCAACCGTCTTGCGGATGTCGCCGCGCCCAGCGTGACCAGCGATGACGCCGGCGGAATCGCGCAGGCCGTGCGACATCTGACGGGGCTCGGGCACCGCCGGATCGGCCATCTCACCGGCCCGGCCGGAATCTCGGTGACCGGGGCGCGCGAGACTGCCTACCGCGATGCGCTGCGCGAGGCCGATATCACGCCCGCAAGGTCCTGGATCGTGCGGGCGGGCCACTACACAGCCGCAGCCGGCGAGCGCGCCGGGAAGACGCTGCTGGACCGCGGCGAGGTTACCGCGGTCCTGGCTGGTAATGACATGCTCGCGATCGGGTGCTACGCGGCACTCGCGGAGCGGGGATTGCGCTGCCCGGAGGACGTCTCACTGGTCGGGGTCAACAACATGCCGCTGGCCGAGTGGCTGCGGCCGCCGCTGACGACCGTTGCCATCGACCAGGAGGAGTTGGGCGCGCGGGCGGCCCGGCTGGTCCTGGCCCGAATCGCCGATTTGCCGGTCGCCGACGTTGCGCTCCCTACCAGACTGATCGTCAGAGGATCCACGGGTCCAGTTCGGCCCGCAGCGCACCATCCGACCTGAGCCCGTGCACCCGATGGACCGGCTCGCCGTTGACGAACAAAATCAGAGTTGGCAGCGCGGTTACTCCGTATCGGGCGGTGCCTGCCGGGTTCGCGTCCACGTCCACCTGGACGACATGGGCCCGGTCGCCCCACCCAGCGGCCAGCCGCTCCAGGACCGGGGCCAGTTGATGGCAGGGCCCGCACCAATCGGCGCGGAAGTCCACCAGTACGGGGCCGCCCCCGCCGATCACGCTGTCGAAGTCCGCGTCGGTAACCACCTTCATGACGACACCATCGTGGCGGCGACGTCTGGTGCCAGGCCTGCGGTGTTGTCCCGGCCGAGCTCGCCGTGCTTGATGCCGAGTGTCTTGAGAAACTTCTGCTGCCCCATAGTGAGCCCGATGAAGTAGCCGAGCTCGACGATCTCCGGCTCGGTGAAATGCTCGTGCAGCTTCGCCCACACGTCGTCGTCGGCCATCTGCGGATCCCATGCGATCGCTTCGGCCAGCAGGAGGGCGGCCTTCTCCCGCTCGGTGAACCGCTCAGACTGCCGGAAGTCGATGAGGTCGTCCACCTCCCCCTCGTCGACATCGGCGAGGTGGGACCGCTGTCCGGCGCAGTAGCCGCAGTCCAACGACTTGGCCACGAAGACCCGAGCCAGTTCCTTCACCTTGTGGTCGAGTACGCCTTCGCGGAAGACCTGCTGCCAGGACTGGTTGAAGGTACGCAACACGGCCGGCACATGCGCGCGGATGGCTTGGCTCTCCAGTCGCGGTGTGCCGTACTTCCGGGAGTCGTCGAGATAGCCCACAAGCTCCGGATCGGTGACCGAATCCGGATCGACGTAGCTGATCCGAGGCACGAGATCCCTCCAGGTTGGCAATCGATTGCCAAACCATCGTGCGCCTCTCGTCCGCGCCGGTCAAGTGCGTCAGAGTGGGACCCATGATCTGTTTGAGGTCAGATTCGTCGACTCGGCTCGGCGTGGCTCGCGCAATGCCGCAATCGACCACGCGGGTCAAGCGCCCACGCTCGACTTCCGAGCAGACCCGCGCGCCCGACCATCGGTCTTTCGCCGAGGCGCAGCGTGACGGGCCCCGCCCGGCGCGCCCACCGTAACGTGGGGTCTGGGGGCGCCCCCAGGGTAAATGGAGTGGACCGGACGTTGCACCATGCGAACCGCCGCGCTGTTGTCCTGGGCGACCCGCTGGCGGATCGTTTCACCAGTTCGCGAAGCGATGGCTGAGCCGAGAGTCATCTGACGGCCGATCGCGGGGTTACCGCCGCTGGTTAGGCGGCAACGACGTAGTGGGCGCGTCCGGCGACGTCTCCAGTTCGGCCACGCGGTGAGCAAGTCGTTACGGCGCACGACTGCCATCCCGGCTACCCGGACCGTCGACCATGGTGCGGTGGCCCCAGAAATGTGACCGTCACGACGTCAGGCCGGTGACCGTCTACCAGCGTGCGAACAGTCGTATACTGCACCGATGGGTGCACTATCGCGAACGCTGGACGCGACGTTCTTCGCGCTCTCGGACCCCAAGCGGCGGGGCATTCTCGATCGCCTGGGCCGCGGTCCCGCGACACTGAGCCAGCTGGCCGGACCGTCAGGCCTGACCCTCAACGGGATCAAGAAGCACGTGGGGATCCTGGAGCTCGCCGGCCTTGTCGAGACCGAAAAGGTGGGCCGGGTGCGCGAGTGCCGGCTGGGCCCGGCCACGACGCTCGGTGAAGCGGGCGAGTGGATCGAGGCCCATCGCCGCGCCTGGGAGGGCCGGTTGGATCGGTTCGGACGCTTCGTGGAGCGCGCGCCGTGAGCCGCGAACTCCGCTACGAGCGCCTGGTCCAGGCGTCGCCAGCTCGCGTGTTCGATCTGTTCACGAGCCCAGCAGGCCAGCGCGAGTTTTACGGCAACGACGCGCCGGGCTGGGTCGTCGACTCGCGCTGCGAGGTGCGCGTCGGCGGCGCCTGGGAGATCACCTTCGGTCCGTCACGGGGCGAGCTCTACCGGCATCTGCACGTGTTCGAGGCGATCGAGCGCCCCCGCCGCCTGCTGCTGGCCACGACCGAGACCCGCCCCGATGGGTCGAGCTTCTCCTTCAGCACCGAGTTCATGTTCGCGCCCCGAGACGGGGCGACCCTGATGACGATCGTCCAGTGGGGATTCCCGTCCGACGAGCTGCGCGACGAGCACGGCCGCGGTGTGCCGCACGCGTTCGACCGGCTGGAACGGGCGCTATCCCCCTGAGGAAGGAGGCCAAGGCGATGTCCAAGGTGTGGTTCGTGACGGGAAGTTCCCGAGGTCTGGGTCGCGCGCTCGTCGAGGGCGCGCTCGACGGGGGTGATCGCGTGGTAGCGACGGCGCGTAACCCCGAGCGGTTGCAGAACCTCCTCGACAGGTACGGCGACGCGGTGCTTGTCCTGCGGCTCGACGTGACCGACTTCGACGCGGCCGCGCGTGCGGTCGCTCAGGCCCAGGAGAAGTTCGGGCGCATCGATGTCGTCGTCAACAACGCCGGGTATGCCGATCTGGCCTCGTTCGAGGACACCGCGATCGATTCGTTCCGGACGCAGATCGATACCGACTTCTACGGTGTCGTGAACGTTTCGAAGGCCGTCGTGCCGGTCCTGCGCGAGCAGGGCAATGGCCACATCTTCCAGGTCTCCTCGCTCATTGTCCGCTTGTCCGGCGCGGGCCTGACTGCCTACCAGGCGGCGAAGTGTGCCGTCGCCGGGTTCTCCTTCGGTCTCGCACAGGAGATCGCTCCATTCGGGGTGAAGGTCACTGTTCTTGAGCCGGGCGCCATGCGCACCGACTGGGGTGGCTCGTCGATGACGATCCCGCACCCCAGCGGTCCGTACCAGCCGACGATCGGAGCGTTCGCCGAGGCGCTGCGCGCATTCTCTGGTCACGAGCCGGGCAACGCCCGTCGGGTCGCTCAAGTGGTGCGGGACCTCGTCGGTCGCGAGGACGCACCTCTGCGTCTGCTGCTCGGCACCGATGCTGTCCCGCTGGCCCGGCAGGCGGCACAGGAACTCGCCGCCAGCGACGAGGCCTGGCGAGAAGTCAGTTTGAGCGTCGCCGGCGAGCATTAAATCCCCGCCGGGCCCCGAAGGGGCAATGCCTGCGTCAGACCCAACGCCACGCGGTCAGACGCTAAGGGCTGGACCCGAAGCGGCCCCATCCGTGCCGGAAACTAAGGAGATCGCAGTGAGCAAATCCGTCCTGTACATGTCGATGTCGCTCGACGGGTTCATCACCGGCCCGCACGACGGCCCGGGCAACGGGCTCGGGACCGGCGGCCTCCGGCTGCACGAGTGGCTCGGCGCGCCCGTCTCTGAGCGGCCGCACTTCGAACCGCCGGGGCTGAGCGCGCAGGTCTTCGCCGAGGCGATGGCGACGGGTGCGGTCGTCGTCGGCCGCCAGACGTTCGACTACGCCGGTCACTGGAGCGGCGACCACCACGGCGTGCCGATCTTCGTGCCCACGCGCGGCACTCCGCCGCAGCCGCAAAGCGGCTGGGTCCACTACGTGCCCGACGCCGCGACCGCGATACGCGAAGCCAAGGCGGCCGCCGGCGAGCAGGACGTGATGGTGCACGGCGCCGGGCTGGCGCAGTCGCTGCTGCGCGAGCGCTTACTCGACGAGCTGGAGATCCACCTGATCCCGGTCGTGCTGGGCGCCGGGCGGCGGCTGTTCGACGCAGACCGCATCGAACTCGAGCTGACGCGCGTGCTCGACGCGCCCGGCGTCACACACCTGCATTACCGGGTGGCGTCATGAGATGCCGGTGTCGTACCGCGAACACCGTGGCGTCGTCGCGAACATGGGAGCGCATCGCCCGGTGAGGGCAGCGAGAACAACGCCGTGCCCAGCCTCGACCGGACCGTCTAGGGCGACCATCGGACCGTGGGGCCTGGGGGGTCGCCCCCAGGCCAGTACCGTGGGGGGAACGAGACTCGAACCCCTGGCATCTGAAAGTCCAGCGCCGGTGGCGACGGGCGGGTCGCCACCGGCCGATGGAGAGCGGCGTCAAGCAGCGATCTAGCAGCTGCCGTTGCAGGCCAGCACCCTGAGCCGGTCGAGGGCGCCATTCCACTGGTTCGAGTCGCCGGCGAAGGGGCCGGTCGACGAGTACTGCCAGAACGACCATGTTGGAGCGCCGGCCGGCAGCATGCCCGGGGCGCTCGCGTAGCGGGCCAGCCACAGTGGTGAGTTGGCCCAGAAGCCGCTGTAGTTGCCGGTGCAAGTGGTCCACCAGTCGGTGGTGGTGTAGATGACTGCCCATCTGCCCGTACGGTCGTGGTAGCGGTTCAGGAAAGCTGAGATCCAGGAGCGCATGCTGGCCTGGGAAAGGCCGTAACAGGTGGCGCCGTAAGGGTTGTACTCGATGTCGAGGGCGCCGGGCAGGGTCTTGCCGTCCGCGGACCAGCCGCCGCCGTGGGCCACGAAGTAGTCGGCCTGGGTGGCGCCGCCGGCGCCGTTGGGTAGGGCGAAGTGGTAGGCGCCGCGGATCATTCCCACGTTGTACGAGCCGTTGTACTGCTGGGCGAAGTACGGGTTGGTGTACGAGGTGCCCTCGGTGGCCTTCACGTAGGCGAAGCGCGACCCGGCGCTCCACTGTGCCGACCAGTTGACGTTGCCCTGATGGCTGGACACGTCCTGGCCGTAGGTGACCGTCGCGGCCTGCGCGGGTGAGGAGATCACGAGGCTGGCCAGCAGGGCGGCCGCCACGGCCAACGACGCTGTCCGAAGAGCGCGGAATGTCACGACCGAACCTCCGTTAAGGTGGGGAGCTCGGTCGATTCATTCATAGAAGACCTTGGATATCAAGTGGTGTGGCGGAAACCCTCGTGGCTGGGTTTCCAGTCGGCGCTGTCGCGGGAGTCGGCGACCCGTCCGGCGATGGAGAAGGCGGTGATGACCAGGAAGAAGATTGCAAGCGCGATAGCCATGACACAGAGTCTTCTCGGGTTCGCTCATGGTCGACAGTGGCAGGGATGCCATACACCTTCAAAATCCTGCCAAGCGGCCGTATGCTGCGTCACATGCTTCGTAACGTCGCCGTGATCGCGCTGCCGGAGGTGGCGATCTTCGAGCTCGGGGTGCTCTGCGAGCTGTTCGGATACGACCGTACGGCGGAGGGGCTGCCGAGCTACGACTTCGCGCTGTGCTCGACCGACGGGCGGCCGGTGCGCGGGCACGCGGGCTTCGAGGTGGGCGTCCAGCACGACATCACGCGGGTCGACGACGCGGATCTGGTGGCGGTGACGCCGTACGGGTACCGCGAGCACGAGGTGCCGGAGGTGGTCATCGACGCGTTGCGCCGGGCCCACGAGCGAGGCGCGTGGGTGATGAGCGTGTGCACGGGCGCGTTCGCGCTGGGCGCGGCGGGGCTGCTCGACGAGCGGCGCTGCACGACGCATTGGCTGCACACCGCCGAGCTGGCCCGGCGGCACCCGGCGGCGAAGGTCGACCCGGACGTGCTCTACGTGCAGGACGGCAAGATCCTGACGAGCGCGGGGACGGCGGCGAGCGTCGATGCGGGGCTTCATCTCGTACGGCAGGAGCACAGCTCGGCGGTCGCGATGATGATCGCGCGCCGGATGGTCGTGCCGCCGCACCGCGACGGTGGTCAGGCGCAGTACATCGAGACCCCGGTGCAGCCGATCGAGTGCGAGACCCTGCAGCCCGTCCTCGCGCTGGTGCTGGAGACCCTCGACCGGCCGCACAGCGTCGAGACGATGGCCGGATTGGCGCACATGGCGCCCCGCACGTTCGCCCGCAAGTTCCGCAGCGAGACCGGCGCGACGCCGCACGACTGGCTCACCAACCAGCGGCTGCTGCTCGCCCGGCGGCTGCTGGAAGACTCCGATTTGGGGGTCGACGCGATCGCCGAGCGCACCGGCTTCGGCAGCGCCGCGACCCTGCGCCACCACTTCGCCCAGCGGCTGAGCACCACCCCGCAGGCCTACCGCGGGACGTTCCGGTCACACTCGGTGTGAGGCCGCCGCGGGGCGGGCAAACCCCCGGGTCATGACCGTGTTCGTGCTCTTCGGCGCCACCGGCGACCTGGCCGCCAGGATGGTGCTGCCGGCGTTCTGGACCCTCGCGAACGAGGGCCTTCTTCCCGAGAACTGGACCCTGGTCGGCAACGGCCGAGGCGACGTGTCGCACGAGAACTTTCGCTCACGCGTACGGGAAAGCCTGTCGGAATTTGCGGAAGTGCCCCCGGGCAAGGGTCCGTGGCGGGATTTCGCCAAGCGGCTGCGGTTCGCCGGCGGCGGCTTCAACAGCGACTCGCCCGGCAGTCTGCTCGACGTGATCGAGGAGGCGCGCCAGGACGCGGGCCGCAACGCACAGCTCGTGCACTACCTCGCCATCCCGCCGGTCGCGTTCCCCGAGACCACCAAGGCGCTCGGGGTGCACGGGCTCGCCAAGGGGTCGCGCGTGGTCTACGAGAAGCCGTTCGGCACGTCGCCGCCGGGGTTCCGCACGCTCAACCGGCAGGTGCACGCGGTGCTGGACGAGTCGCAGGTCTACCGGATCGACCACTTCCTCGGGAAAGAGGCGACCCAGCAGCTGCATGCGATGCGCTTCGCGAACCAGGCGCTCGCCGCGATCTGGAGCCGCGATCACGTGGAGAGCGTGCAGATCGACGTGCCCGAGACGCTGGGGGTCGCGAACCGGGCGGTGTTCTACGACGAGACCGGCGCGACGCTCGACATGCTGGTCACCCACCTGTTCCAGGTGGCGGCCGAGGTGGCGATGGAGCCGCCGGCCTCGCTCGGGGCGGCCGACCTGCAGGCGGCGCGCGAGACGGTGATCCGCAAGTTCCGCCCGATCGACCCGGCCGAGGCGGTGCTCGGGCAGTTCGCCGGCTACCGCGAGATCAAGGGCGTCGACGCGAAGTCGCGCACCGACACGTACGTGGCGGCCAAGCTCTGGATCGACTCGCCGCGCTGGCGCGGCGTCCCCTTCCTGCTGCGTACGGGCAAGCGGATGGCGGCCGGCGAGCAACGGGTCAGCCTCGTTCTGCGTACGCCCGCGAAGCCGTTCCCGAAATTGCCGCCGCAGGCGAACGTGCTGTCGTTCTCGCTGGCCGGGGACGGGGAGGTCGACCTCTCGCTGCTGGCGAAGAAGCCCGGCATCGCCGAGAACCTCGAGCCGGCCTCGGTCTCGCTGCCGCTGGCGAAGCTTCCCGAGGCGGATCCGCTCCCGCCGTACGCGCGATTGATCCACGACGTGCTGGAGGGTGACCGCGCGCTCTTCACCCGCCCGGACGGCTTGGCGGCCGCCTGGAAGGCGGTCAAGCCGCTGCTCGACGCGCCGCCGCGACCGATCTCCTACGAACCGGGCTCGTGGGGGCCGGCGAAGGCCCGCAAGCTGGCGGCGCCGCACCGGTGGCTGTTGGGCCAGTGATTAGTCAGTCAAAACTTGTCAGTCTGAACTGAAGAGTTCTAGCCTAAAAAAGTGACCCAAACTCCCGCATCGGCGATCCGGGCGGCCGGCGAGCTGCGGACGGTGTTCAGCCGCCTGCGCCGCCGGTTCCGCGAGGTCACCGACGTGGGCGACCTGACGCCGTCGCAGACGTCGGTGCTGAGCCGGCTCGCCAAGAACGGCCCGGCCACGGCCACCGAGCTGGCCGCCGCCGAGCGGGTCCGCCCGCAGTCGATGACCGCCATCCTCGTCGCGATCGAGCAGCACGGTTACCTCGAGCGCACCCCCGACCCGCACGACGGCCGCCGGCAGCTGATCTCGCTGTCCGAGGCCGGCGTCGAGCTGGTCGTGGGCACCCGCCGCGAGCGCGAGGAGTGGATCGCCCAGGCGCTCGCCACCGACTTCACCGAGCCGGAGCGGCAGACCATCCTGGCCGCGCTCGCCCTGCTCGACCGGCTGGCGGAGAAGTGACGACGGCAGTCGCCGTCAAGACCTTCGATCGGCGTCTCATCCTGCCGCTGGTTCTCGGCGCGATCCTCAACCCGGTCAACTCGTCGACGCTGGCCGTCGCGCTCGTCCCGATCGGGCTCGCGTTCCACGCGCTGCCCGCCGAGACCGCCTGGCTGGTCTCCGGGCTCTACCTGGCCACGGCCACCGGCCAGCCGGTGGTCGGCCGGCTCGTCGACCGGTACGGCGCCCGCAAGCTCTACCTGGCCGGCACCGCGCTGGTCGGCATCGCCGGCATCGTCGGCGTCCTCGCCCCCTCGCTCGGCATCCTTGTGCTGGCCCGGGTGCTGCTCGGCTTCGGCACCTGCGCCGGCTATCCGGCGGCCATGTACCTGATCCGCCGGTCCGGGGTGGAGAAGCCGGCCGGCTTGCTCACCACGCTGAACGTCTCGGCGCAGACCATCGTGGTGATCGGCCCGACCCTCGGCGGCCTGCTCATCGGCCTGGCCGGCTGGCGGGCGGTCTTCGCGGTCAACATCCCGCTCGCCCTGCTCTGCCTGGTCCTCGGCGCGATCCTGCTGCCCCGCGGCCCTCTTTCGAAGGATCACGCGCGGCTCGACTACCTGGGCATCGGCCTGTTCGCGGGCATGCTCACCGCGCTGATGCTCTACCTGCAGGAACCGTCGGTCCGGCTGATCTGGCTGCTGCCGCTCGCCGCTGCCCTCGCGGGCGGATTCGTGTGGCGCGAGCTGCGATACGCCGATCCCTTCCTCGACGTGCGGGTCTTCGGCGGAAACGGGCCGCTGATCGCGACGTACGTCCGGGCGTTGCTCGCGCAGACGGTGGCGTATGCGTACCTCTATGGCTTCACGCAGTGGCTCGAGGCCGGCCACGGCCTCAGCCCTTCGCACGCCGGCCTGCTCCTGCTCCCGATGTCGCTGGTCGCCATCGGCGTCTCCACCCTCACCGGGCGGCGCGCCGAGTTCCGCGGCAAGCTGCTGGCCGGGGCGCTGAGCCAGATCGTCGCCTGCGCTCTGATGCTCGTGCTCGACTCGGCCGGCGCGCTGTGGATCGTAGTGATCATCTCGGTCATCTTCGGGCTGCCGCAGGGCCTCAACAGCCTCGCCAACCAGAACGCGCTGTACTTCCAGGCCGACCCCGACCGGATCGGCGCCTCGGCCGGGCTGCTGCGCACGTTCTCGTACCTCGGGGCGATGGTCTCCTCGGCCGCCACCGGCATCTTCTTCAAGCACGGCGCCGACACCGCGGGCCTGCACGACCTGGCGATCTTCCTGATCGTCGTCGCGAGCCTGCTTCTCGTTCTGGTCCTCGCCGACCCCTCGCTGCGCCGCCTCGGCGCCTCCACCCCGAAAGGCACCGCATGACCGTCACCACCCTCGACCCCAAGACCGCGCTGGTCGTGATCGACCTGCAGGCCGGCATCGTGGCCGCGCCCACCGCGCCGCATCCCGCGTCCGAGGTCCTCGCCCGTACGGCCGAGCTGGCCGCCGCCTTCCGCTCCCACGGCCTGCCGGTCGTGCTGGTGCGGGTGACCGGCCTCCCCGACGGCTCCGACACGGTGGCCGGCCGGATCAACGGGGGCCCGCGCCCGTCGCGCCCCCGCCCCGAGGGCTGGGACGTCCTGGCGCCCGAGCTGACCGGCCCCGGCGACATCGTCGTGACCAAGCGGAACTGGGGCGCCTTCCACGGCACCGACCTCGACCTGCAGCTGCGCCGGCGCGGCGTCACCCAGATCGTGCTGGCCGGGATCGCCACCAGCATCGGCGTCGAGTCGACGGCGCGGGCCGCCCACGAGCACAACTACCACGTGACGCTGGCCGTCGACGCGATGAGCGACTTGGACGCCGACACCCACCGCAACAGCGTCGAGAAGATCTTCCCGCGGCTGGGCGAGACCGGGACGACGGCCGAGATCCTCGAGCTGGTCGCCAAGCTGTAGACGAGTACGTCTACGTGTGCTGCCGGGCGCGGATCACCGCGAGGCAGCCGCGCAGGAACGACCCGCCCGCCGCCGCCGGGTCACCGAGGTAGCCGGCGACCATGGCGCCGTCGCGCAGGAGCATCAGCTCATCCGCGACGGCGGCCTGGTCGGCCAGCCCGAGCGGGGCGATGAGCTGCTCGAACGTCGTTCTGTACCAGGCCCGGTGGTCGTCGACCACGCGCCGGACGGGACTCTGGGGATCGGGGTACTCCGCCGCCGCGTTGATGAACGGGCAGCCGCGGAAGCCGGGGCTGCACGCGACCGCGCCGAGCCCCTCGGAGATCAGCCGCAGCGCCGTCTCGGCGTCGCCGCCGGCCCGCGCCACGGCGCCGCCCACGCCCTCGCGCTCGATCGCGGCGCGACCCTCCAGGTACGCCACCACCAGGTCATCCTTGGTGCGGAAGTGGCGGTAGAAGGTGACCTTCGTGGTGCCGACGCGCTCGATGACCTTGTCGGCGCTCACCGCGCGCAGCCCCTGGGCGTAGAAGAGCTCGGACGCGGCCCCGATGAGTCTCTCCCGTACCGGCGATGTCACGGCCCCCATGATACGGATCGCACTTCCCTCCCACGCCGAGCGCTTGTAGAGTTACTAGTTAGTCTACCTCGCTCGAAAGGGACCACCATGACTCTCCGGCGGCTTTACTTCGTTCGCTTCGGGTTCGCCCTCGTCTGGGCCATCCTGCTGTTCGCGAGCGCGTCCGACCTGGGGCCGCTGAGCGTGCCGCTGCTGGTGCTCTACCCGATCTTCGACGTGGCTGCCGCCGTGGTCGACGCCCGCTCGTCGCGGGCGACCGGATTGGCGCGAGGCCTTTATCTGAACATCGCGATCAGCTCGCTCGCCGCCATCGGGCTGGCCGTCGCCAGCGCCTCGGGCATCCCAGCCGTCCTGCGCGTGTGGGGCGCCTGGGCCATCGCGGCCGGGCTGGTGCAGCTCGTCGTCGGCGTGGGCCGGCGCCGCCTGGGCGGCCAGTGGCCGATGATCGTCAGCGGCGCCATCTCCACCCTCGCGGGAACCTCCTTCATCCTGCAGGCGGCCAAGGACGGCGCGTCGCTGAGCAGCCTGGCCGGCTACGCCGTACTCGGTGGCATTTTCTTCCTGGTGTCGGCGCTGCGGCTGAAGCGCTAAGCCGTGGGGACGGCCGCGGCCGCCTCCAGACCCAGCTCGCGGATCGACAGTTCCCGCATCTCCGTCTTCCGGACCTTCCCGGTGACGGTCAGCGGGAACGCGTCGACCACCTTCACGTACCTGGGGATCTTGTAGCCGGCGAGGCGCCCGGCGCAGAAGTCGCGCAGCGTCGCCGCGGTCGGTGTCTCGGCGCCGGCCCGCGGGATCACCCAGGCCATCACCTGCTCGCCGTACCGCTCGTCGGGCACGCCGATCACCTGGACGTCGAGGATGCCGGGATGGGTGTGCAGGAATTCCTCGACCTCGGCGGGGTACACGTTCTCGCCGCCCCGGATCACCACGTCCTTGATCCGGCCCACGATGTTGACGTAGTCGTCCTCGTCCATCGTGGCCAGGTCGCCGGTGTGCATCCAGCGGGCCGCGTCGATCACCTCGGCGGTGCGCTCGGGCATGTCCCAGTAACCGAGCATCACCGAGTAGCCGCGGGTGCAGAACTCGCCGGGCGTCCCGCGCGGGACGGTCAAGCCGGTCGCCGGGTCGACGATCTTCACCTCCACGTGCGGGAGCGGGGTGCCGACCGTGGTCACCCGCCGCCGCACGTCGTCGTCCGGGCGGCTCTGGGTGGCCACCGGCGAGGTCTCGGTCATGCCGTAGCAGATCGTCACCTCGGTCATGCCCATGTCGGCGACCACCCGCTTCATCACCTCCACCGGGCACGGCGAGCCCGCCATCACGCCGGTGCGCAGGCTGGACAGGTCGAAACCGGTGAGCTCGAGCTCGGCGATGAACATCGTCGGCACACCGTAGAGGGTGGTGCACCGCTCGCGCTCGACAGCCTCGAGCGTGGCCCGCGCGTCGAAGGACGGCGCCGGGATCACCAGACAAGCGCCGTGGGTCATCGCCGCCAGCGTGCCGAGCACGTTGCCGAAGCAGTGGTAGAACGGCACCGGCACACAGATCCGGTCGTCCGGCGACCAGCCCTGCCGCCGCCCGACGAAGTAGGCGTTGTTGAGGATGTTGTGGTGCGAGAGCGTCGCGCCCTTGGGGAAGCCGGTCGTCCCCGACGTGTATTGGATGTTGACCGGGTCGTCCGGCGAGAGCTCCTCGTCGAAGGCATCGCCGTCCGAGTTCTCCCATTCCCCGCCAAGAAAGACCACCGTGCAGTCAGGAATCGTGCGGTTGCCGGCATCCGCGATCAGGAGACGCACTCCGGCTTGTCGCAAAACATAAACCACTTCATCCGTACGATATGAGGGGTTGATGTTGACGAGAATCGCCCCGATCCGCGCCGTCGCATATTGGGTCAGCACCCACTCCGGCCGGTTGGTCGCCCAGATCCCGACGCGGTCGCCCTTGACCACGCCGAGTCCGCGCAGCGCCCGGGCCAGCCGGTCGACCTGGTCGTCGAGCTCGCGGTAGGTCCACCGGGCGCCGCTCGGCACGTCCACCAGCGCCTCTCGGTCGCCGAACCGGCCGGCGGCCGATCGGAGCTGGGCCCCGATCGTGGTCCCGAGCAGCGGCTCGGTGGAAGTTCCGTGTGCGTACGAAAGTGTCATCGCCGCAGCGTGCGACGCCGGCCTGGAATATTTCTTACGTCACCGCGGCCAGGTCGGCCTCGACCTCGGTCGCCTCGGCCGCGTCGATCTCGCGCAGGATCCGCAGCGCGGTGCGCAGCTGGGCCGCCCCTTCGCGGGTGCGGCCCCGGGCCACCGCGCACCGCCCGAAGCCGGCCAGCGAGAGCGCCCGGTCGAACGGGCTGGAGACCTGGTCGGCCAGGGCCAGGGCCGCGCGGTGGGCGGTCAGCGCCCGGTCGATGTCGCCGGCGAGCCGGTGCAGGGCGCCCAGCTCGTTGAGGACCATGGCCTCGCCGCTCCGGTTGTGGATCTCGCGGTCGAGCGCGAGCGCTTCCTCGAGGGCGGTCGCCGCGCCGGCCAGGTCGCCCGAGCGGCGCAGGGCCGCGCCGAGGTAGAGCAGCGCGGCCGACTGGCCCACCAGGTGACCCGAGCGGCGGTGGCTGCGGAGGGCGGCGCGCAGCGAGTCGACGGCCGACGGGTAGTCGCCGAGGCCGGTGGCGGCCCGGCCCAGGTCGTTGTGGGTGAGCGCCTCGCCGAGGCGGGCGCCCAGCTCCCGGTAGAGGCCGAGCGCGCCGGTCAGCAGCTCCCGCGCGCCGGCGAAGTCGCCGACCCGGCCGTGCGCGATGCCGAGGATGCGCAGCGTGTACGCCTCGCCCGGCCGGTCGGCCAGCGAGCGGTACTGGTCGAGAGCCTGCCGCAGCAGGTCCTGCGCGCCCCGGAAGTCCGAGGTCATGCCGCGCGCGATGGCCAGCTCGACGAGGGCGCCGGTCTCGCCGGGCCGGTCGCCGAGCGAGCGGTAGATGCCGAGGGCCCGCTCGACAACGGGCATCGCATCGATGTAGCCGGCCGCCCGCGAGAGCGCCTTGGCCAGCACGATCAGCGCGTTGGCCTCGCCCAGCCGCTCGCCTGTCGCGCGGTAGCCGTTCACCGCGGTCCGGGCGTCCCCGGCCGCGCCCGGATAGTCGCCGGTGAGTCGCCGCATCGTGGCCAGATCGACGAGCGCATCGCACCGATCCGGGCCGGTCGCGTGCCGCACCGCCTCGGTGTGCAGGGCCAGCGCCGCGCTCCACGGCCCGTCCCGGCGCAGCAGCTCCGCCATCCCGGCGGTAAGCGCCACGATCCGCGCGGGCTCGCCGGTCGAGGCGAGGCAGGCGAGGAGGTTGGCCCGTTCCGTGCGCAGCCAGGCCAGCGGCTCGATCCGCTCGGCGAGAGGCGGTGTCGCGCCGGGGCGGGCCAGGCGGGCCAGGCGGGCATTCGCGGCCTTGGCGGTCGCCGCGTAGTAATCGAGGAGCCGGCCTTGCTCGTTCGATGTGGGCGAGCGCCCGCTCAGATACGACCTGATCAGGTCGTGCATCGTGTACCGGCGCCGCCCCACCTCGGTGAGCAGGTTGTCGGCGTGCAGCGCGTCCAGCTCGGCGACCGCCGTGGAGACCGGCACCCCGGCCAGCGCGGCCGCCGCGTACGGCTCGAACTCGGTGCCCGGATGCAGCGCCAGCAGGCTGAAGAAGCGCTGCCGGGTCGTCGGCAGGTGGCGGTACGACAGGTCGAAGGCGGCCGCGATGCTGGCATGCTCGGCCGTCACGTCGAGGAGCCGCTCGCGGGTCTCGCGCAGCAGGTCGGCCACCGTCCAGCCGGGATGCCGCCGCAGCAGCCGGGCCAGCAGCGCCACCGCCAGCGGCAGGTGTCCGCACGCCGCCAGGAGTTCGGCGGGGTCGTCCACCGACGTCGGGGCCAGCCGGCGGAACATCGCGCCGGCTTCGTCGTGGCCGAGCACATCGAGCGAGACGGGTACGGCGTCCGCGGGCAGATCGCCGAGGAAGCGCCGGCTCGTGATCAGCACCAGGCAGCCCGCGGCCGCCGGGAGCAGCGGTGTCACCTGGGCGCTGTCGACCGCGTTGTCGAGCACGACCAGCGCGCGCCGGCCGGCCATACGCGACCGCCACAGCGCCGACCGGGCCTCCACTCCGGACGGCAGCCGCCGCGGGTCGAGCCCGTCCGCGGTGAGCAGGGTCGCGAGCACGTCGGCCGGGTCGGCGGCGTCGCGGCCGGCGGTGTGGCCGTGCAGGTTCACGAAGACCTGCCCGTCCGGGAAGGCGTCCCGCAGCCGGTGCGCCACGTGCACGGCCAGCGCGGTCTTGCCCACCCCCGGCATGCCCGCGATCGCCTGCACGCCCGGCCCGGCCCGCAGGAGACGGTCGATCTCCCGGCGCCGGCCGGTGAAGGCGGCAGTGTCGGCCGGCAGGGAGCTGGGCGCGTATGCGGCCGGGCGCAACAGAGCCTGGTGCAGCGCCCGCAACTGCGGCCCGGGCTCCGCGCCCAGTTCGGCGACGAGGTGCCGGCGGACGGCCGCCCACTGGTCGAGAGCCTCGGCACCGCGGCCCTGCCGGTGCAGCGCCTCGATGAACAGCGCCGCCAAGGGCTCGACCAGCGGGTGCTCCTCGACGAGGGGCCGCAGCGCGTCGACCACCACCTCCGCTCGCCCGGCCGTGAGCTGCGCCCGCGCCCAGTCGGTCGTCGCGTCCAGCCGCCGCTGCGCGAGCAGGTCGCGGGTGCGCGACACCCACTCGCCGGTGAGATCGGCCAACGCCGGGCCGCGCCACAGGGCGAGCGCCGCGTCGAGCTCCTCGAGCGAGCCGCCGCGGGCCAGCCGGTCGAAGAGCAGGAGGTCGACGCACGGCGGGTCGATGTCGAGGGCGTACCCGCCGGACCGCCGGGCCAGCGCCACCCGGCCCGGCGCCACCCGCAAAGCTCGGCGCAGCCGGTTCACATAGCTGTAGACGACGCCGCGTACCTGGTCGGGCGGCGACAGGCCCCACACCCGGTCGACCAGCGTGTCGATCTGCACGGCGCGGCCGGCGTCCACGGCGAGGGCGGCCAGGACCGTACGCTGCCGCGCCGGGCCGAGCGGCACGTCCTTCCCGTCGACGTGCAGCTCCACCGTTCCCAGCAACCGCAACCGGACGTCGGTCACCCCCGGGACTCTACGACGTGCGAGAAACCTTCCAGACCGGCCGCCTACGGTCCGCCGTATGACCGACAAGAAGGCCTGGCACCGGATCGCCGTGCTGGGCGACAGCATCGCCGTCCACCGGGGCGACCCGGTCGACGGCTATCCGACACGAACCTGGGCCGAGCGTCTGGTGCTGGCCCTGGCGCCGGACGAGTACCGCAACTTCGGCGTCTCCGGCGCCCGGGCCGCCGAGATCCGCGCCCGGCAGCTCGCCCCGGCCCTGGCGTTCCGCCCCGACCTGGCGATCGTCGCGGCCGGCGCCAACGACGCCGTCCCGCGCTCCTTCCGGCCCGGCCCGGTCGAGGCCGACCTGGCCGGGATGATCGGACCGCTGAGCCGGGCCGGCGCGCTGGTGGTGACGCTCGGCTGCTTCGACCTCTCACCCACTCTGGGCGCCGAGGCGGCCGGCCGGCTGCGTGTCCTCGGCGAGCTGACCGAGCGCCTCAGCCACCAGCACGGCGGCCTGCACGTCGATTTCTCCCGGCATACCGACCAAGGCGTGATCGGCTCCGACGGACTGCACATAAACGCCCGAGGGCACGCGATCGTCGCTGCGACCTTGCTCAGTCGGTGCAAACCTGTTCCGGCCCCGGAAGCGCTCGGTCGATCAGGTAGCGGTCGATGACGGCGCGGGCGCACGGCGAGACGAGGTACGACGTGTGGCCGTCCCCGAGCCGGGTGAAGACCACGCTGCCGGGGATCTGCCCCGCGACGACGTACGCCCATTTGTAGGTGGTGTTGGCGTCGTGAGTCGCATTGACGATCAGCACCGGGGGCACCCCGCGCACGTTGAGGGTGCGCGCCGGGTTCGACGGCGGCAGCGGCCAGCCGATGCACCGGTTGATCAGCCAGCTCTGGCTCCCGCCCTGCAGATGCGGCGCCAGATAGCGGCCGAGCTGGATGCGGCGCTGCATGTCCGCGAAGGAGTGCACCTCCAGCGCGTAGTCCTGGCAGACGACCGAGAGCGAGCCGAAGACGTCCTCGGTCGGGCTCTGTGGCGGCGGCAGGGCGAACGCCGACGCGTCACCGGCCAGCGTGTCGCGGATCGCGGCGCCCAGCCGGAGCCAGCCGGAGACCGGCGCGAACACGGTCGGCTCCTTGAACTCCAGGTAGGGCGGCGTGAGCAGCCGGATGTCGTCGCCGGTGACCGGATGGTCCGCGCCCGGCACCGGCATCGGCGAGGCGTCCGCCCGCGCGACGATCTGGTCGTAGGCGCGCGCCACGTCCTGCCCCGCCATCGCACAGGCCGAGGTCGTCCGGCACCACTCGGCGAACCGGTTGAACGCGTCCTCCACGGTCGCGATCTCGTCGGCCAGCAGCCCCACACTCGTCGCGCTGTGGTCCAGCGCGCCGTCGAACGCCATCGCCCGCACCCGCCCCGGGAAGAGCTCCGCGTAGTTGGCGCCGACCTGGGTGCCGTAGGAAAGGCCCAGCCAGTTGAATTTGCTCTCGCCGAGCCCGATCCGCACCGCCTCGTGATCGCGGGCGACGCTGACGGTGTCGACATGCCCGAGCAGCGGGCCGGTGTTCTGGAGGCAGCCCCGCCCGAGAGCCCGGTTGTACCGCACCATCTGCGCGAATTGCGCCTCCGTACGCGGGAAGAGCGTGTAGCCCGGCTGCGGGTCGGGAATGCGGCAGGAGATCGGGTTGCTGCCGCCGATGCCCCGCGGGTCGACGCCGACGATGTCGAAACGCGCCACCAGCTCCGGCGAGAAGATCAGGTCAGCGTTCTCGGCGATCTCGGCGCTCTCCCCACCGGGCCCACCCGGGTTGACGAACAACGCGCCAACCCTGTGCGCGGGGTCGGTCGCCAGGTGGCGGCCCACCGCCAGCGTGATCTTCTCGCCCTTCGGGCGACCCCAATCCAGCGGCACCCTTACTGTCCCGCATTGCGCTTCCGGCCGTTCGGGGCAGGGCTTCCAGCTGATCTCGTACGGGTTGTGCCCGGCCCCCGAAGATCCCACGGCCGACGCGCTGGGCGCCCCCGCGACAACCCCGAGCGTCAGGACGAGGGCAAGCAGACGTTTCTTCACGGCGTCCCCCCAAATCGATGTCCACAGATCGATTCAGCCTCGGACGCCCCCGGCCACGACGGCATCACCCAGATCGGGTGGCGTCGCCGCCGCCGCGTCTTCCTTTCGCTGACACGGAACGCCTTGACCTCCCCAGGGGAACATCCGCAGCCCGTCCCGCATCCAGGCGTGGACGGTCACCGGCGCGATCGGCCAGATCGCTGGCGCACGCATCGTCGCCGGAGACACCTTGGCGGAGTTGCGTTCCTGAGCTGCGCGTCCGGCCGCGGTGACGCGGTCGTAGCCATGGTCAACGAGACGCCCGGGCCGCTTGTGCGGTCCGGGCGTTCGTCCGTTCGGTCGCTAGTCCCAGTTGGTGCCGTTCTCGAAGGTCGTCGTCGACTGGGTCTGTGACGTGTCGTGGGACGCTGCGGCAGCGGCCGGTTGCGCCGTCAGCAGCATGGCGGCCAGCGCGGCCGCGGCCGCGGCGATGATTCCGAGTTTCTGCATGATGTCCCCCGTTCGCCGAGTAGTGCCCGCATGGCCTACGGGCTCCCTGCCCAGCAGGGTAAGGAGTTTGTCCGGCTCGGGGTCGGCCCCACCAAAGGCGCTGGGCGAATGGAGCGACAACGGACAAGGGCGGGATCGGATCAGAGGTGGCCCGGCGTGCAGCCGGGGGTGTAGAAGCCGTTCACGACGACCCCGATGCTGGCCGCTGACCGGTTGCCGGCCGCGTCGATGGCCCGGACGGTGATCGTGTTGGCGCCGGGCTTCAAGACGTGCAGCACGCCCCACGCGCCCGAGATGTGGCCCTGGTCGGCGAGGAAGCCGATGGACACGCCGTCGGCGAACGCCTGGTAGCGGAGGTTCGGTTGGGGTGTCACGTTGTCGGTGGACCGGTTCGAGCCGATGATGACCATCAGGCACTGGAAGCCCTGGGCGTACCCGATGAGCGGCGTGGTCGGCGGGGTGGTGTCCGCGGCGGCTGAGGCGGTGCCGGCGGCCAGCGGGAACGACAGCAGCACGGCGGCTGCCACGGTGGCGGCTCGGCGGAGGGATGATCGGAGCATGCGCGCACCTCACTCGTACGTTTTAAGTAGTGAAACTTGACATGAAGCCCCGGCTACCCCGTGTGAATCGGATTTAAACAGTGGATGTTGGTGATATTTGATGGTTGGGCCGGACCGCTGGGCCGCGCTGGCGGCGCTGGCCGACTCGTCGCGCCGGGCGCTGTACGAGTACGTCCGGCGCGCCGGCCACCCGGTCGGCCGGGACGAGGCCGGCAACGCGACCGGCATCTCGCGCGGGCTGGCCGCCTTCCACCTCGACAAGCTCGTCGAGGCCGGGCTGTTACGAGCCCGGCACGAGGCGCCGGCCGGCCGGCCGCGGGGCCGGGGTAGGGCGCCCAAGGTCTACGAGCCGGCCGGCGCCGGCGTGGCGGTGGCCATCCCCGAGCGCCACTACGAGCTGATCGCGGAGATCCTCGCCGATGCCGTCGCCACCGAGCCGGCCGACGCTGCCCGGGCCGCGTCGCGGCTGGCGCACCAGCGGGGGCGGGAGATCGGCGCCCGGCTGCCCGAGACCGGCCAGGACCTGGCCGGCGCGCTGGCCGGGCTCGGCTTCGAGCCGGAGCGGGAGCCGGAGCCGGACGGGACCATCGTGCTGCACAACTGCCCGTTCCACGTGCTCGCCGTCCGCCGGACCGAGCTGGTGTGCGGGCTCAATCACGCGTTCGTCACCGGCATCCTGGACGGGCTGGGCGAGACCCGGCAGCAGGCCCGCATGGTGCGCCGGCCCGGCAGCTGCTGCGTACGCATCGGCCACTGATCCGCTTGCTGGGCAGCAATTGACAACTATCTGACCTGGAAAGTGAGCACCCGTCCGGCCGATCCTCGGGCCACATCTTTCACCGAGCCAAACGGGGATCTGAACATGAACGGACGGGCGGCCGGGCTCAGGAACTGGACTGTCAGCCTCGCCGCCACCGTGGCGTCGAGTTACACATTGGACGCCTGCGCGGCGGCGGCGGGGGTCGCCCTGGTGGCGTCCGGGCTGCTCGCGGGCGTCGACCAAACGTGGCTGCTGCTGTTACTGGTGGCCAGCTACGCTGCCTGGGGCGTCGGGCTGCGGGCCAGCCTGCGGGCGAACTGGACCCTGTTGGTGGCTACCGGGACCAGCACCAACGTCCTGTCCAAGGCGGCCTACGACCTCGCCCGTCGCTTCTCGAGCAAAACGGGCGTGTCGCGGCTGGCGGCGGCGATCGGTTACGCCGGCACTCAGGTAGCCGGGGAGGGGCTCTACTATGCCGGCGCCTTCGGCGCCGCGGCGTTCAGCGACACCGTCACCAGCACCGAGGCGCTCGGCTTCCTCGCCGGCGCCAACCTCGCCGCCGCGCTGTACGAGTACGGGCTCGCCATCATCACCGCGGGCTTGCTGCGTCGCCGCCGCCGGTACGCGTCGTTCGACATCGACTGGGAACCGGCGGAGTACCTCGCCGGCTACTACCGTGCGGTGGAACCGGACGAGGTGGCCACCGTCGCCTTCCTCGTCGAGGCGATGCGGCGTGCCGAAGCCGGCCAGCCGGTGCTGTTCTTCGGCGTCGGGCCCACCCTGCACCACGTGTTCGCCGCGGCCGAAACCGCATCCGAGATCCACCTGGGTGACTACCTGCCGGCCAACCTGGCCGAGATCCAGCGGTGGATCCGCGGCGAACCGGGAGCCCACGACTGGCGTCCGTTCGTCCGCTACACCCTGCAGTGCGAGGGCACCAGCCACCCGACCGACGAAGAGATCGCCGCACGCGAGGACCTCACCCGGACGAAGATCACCAAACTGGTCCAGGTCGACGCCCGGCACCCCCGTCCGGTCGACCGTCACTACCCGACGGTGATCAGCCCGTACTGCGCGGACTCCGCCACCGCCGACCGCGCCACCTGGTTGCTGTTCATGCGCCACATCACCGGCCTGGTCCAGCCGGGAGGCCTGTTCATCACCGCCGCCCTGCGCCGCTGCCGGGGCTACACCGTCGCCGGAAAGACCTTCCCCGGCGCCGATGTGGACGAGCACGACCTCCGTGCGGCGCTACGGCCCGAATTCGAACCTATCGACGGTTCGATCGAGGTCCGCAAGACATCGCAGGGCGACACCCACGGCTACTCGGCGATCCTGCTCTGCCACGCCCGCAGGGGCATCCAGCCGAACCAGGCCCGCCACCTCGGCGAAGACATCGTGGCGCCGCATTGACGCCTCCGGATTGGCGACCGAAAAGTAACCTCTACCCCGACCACGGCGGCTTGCCGGCCCTACCGGCGGGTGGGCTTCGCCGGCCCGGGCGGCTCGGTGAGCGACAGCGAGTTGACGAGCCGGTCGAGCTCGGCGTTCAGCTGAAGGTAGCCGGCCGTGGTGAGCGGACCGGATTCGTGCAGCTCGGTCAACTTGTTTTGGAGATCTTGCGCCTTCTTCGCCGCATCACCGGGTTTCCCGTCCTGCGTTGCTCGAGAAATGTCGTCGACCTTCTTGTACAGGTCCGGCGCGGCTGTGGGGTTGAGGTTTCCCGCGTCGACCTGCCGGCGAATGGACAACCGCATCGCCACGATGGGGTCCGTCGGTGTGGGCGACGGCGGGGTTGATCTCAGATCGGGTACCGAGCTCGAGGGAAGCGCCGACGCGATCGGGTCGTTGCCCTTGATCACCGGGCTGGTGGGCGCGTTCGGCGAGGGTGTCGCCGGCCTTCGGGCGATCGATGCCGACGGCGGGGCGGATGTGCCGTTCAGCGCTGATGGTGCGGTGCGAGCGTCCACGCCGCCGGCCGAGGGCCACCATTTGGTAATGCCGAGCGTGGCCAGCACCACGAGAGCGACCAGGAATGGGACGCCGACGACAGTCAGCAGGATCCGCCGCGACGTCGTGGCCGGCCCGCCTGCTTCTTGGGGCGGCGCTGCGGGTGGCTGGGTGACCGGCGATGTGGGCACAGCTTGAAGGGGAATTTCGGTGACCGCGAGATGCTGCGACACCGCGGCCAGCTGGCTCTTCACCTCGAGCGCGCTTGTGGGGCGCTGTTCCGGGTCCTTCTGGAGGAGCCGCCGGACCAACGCCTCCAGCTCGCCGGGAACGTCGTCGCGACCGATGGCCAAGGACGGCGGCGGTTGGGTGAGGTGTTGTTGTAGCACAGTCTGCGGATCGCCGGTGAAGGGAGGGACCCCGGCGACCATCGCATACAGGGTGCATCCGAGCGCGTAAATGTCGGTGCGGGCATCCACCGCGGAGCCGACTGCCTGCTCCGGGGCCAAATACTTGTAGCTGCCCAGCAGGGGTGTCACGCCATTGAGCGTGACGTCGTTCGCCGTGTCATGAAGACGAGCTATTCCGAAGTCGCAGATCTTCACCACACCGGAGGCCGTGATCAGCAAGTTGGCCGGCTTGATGTCACGGTGGACTATGCCCGCCGCGTGTGCGGCGGCGAGGCCGTCACAGGTCTGTGCGGCGACCGCCACCGCCGATGCCGGCGGAAGCGGCCCGTTCTCCAGGACAGCGGCGACAGAGCGCCCGTGGATCAATTCCATGACGAGGTAGGGGTGGCCGTCGTCAATGCCGGCATCGTGCAACGCGACGATGTTGGGATGGGCAAGCCGCGCCGCGGCCCGCGCCTCTCGGTCGAATCGCTGGCCGGCCAACGGCAGCGTGAGGCCCGCACCGCTCAATTCCTTCACCGCGACCGCACGGTTCAGCCGCTGGTCCCGCGCTTGCCACACCGTGCCCATGCCGCCGCTGGCCAGCAGGTGTTCCAGCTGGTAGCGGCCACCGAGCACCCGCTTGACCGTCGTCATCGGCCCGGCACCGGCACGACCCACCACCCTTCCCTTCGCCTGTCGCGTCAACCCGCCCGACCGCCGACCTTAGTCGTACGTTCGTCGATGTCCACCGGAGCGGAAATTCGTCGCGGGTGATGGAGCTGAGGCGCCGTGCGGCATCCTGGTGGCATGACTGACGCATCGCAAGGTCGTTCCGAGTCGTCCGGCGTCATCTCGGTGATGCTCATCGTTGCGGAAGCCGAAGCCGCGATCTCCTGGTACAAGACGGCGCTCGGCGCGACCGAGCTGTGGAACCTGGGTGGCGTGGCCGGCCTCGAGATTGCCGGCGCACCCTTCTTCCTCCATGAGGTCAACCCTGACAACCCGGCCGAGACCAGTCCGGACCGGGCGGGCGTGACGAGTACCCGCATCGAGCTGTTCACCGACGACCCCGACCACGTCATCGAACGCGCCGTCGCCGCCGGCGCCACCGTGCGGGCGCCCATCGAGGATCACCGCGTGCCCTGGGGCACGCATCGTCAAGGCGGCTTCACCGATCCCTTCGGCCACGAATGGTCGGTCGGCGACCGATCGCCCCTGGGCCCGCCTACGGCGTGAGAGTCACGGTGACGGTCCGCGTGTAGAAGTCTCGGGCCGCCGGGCCCTGCTCGCGGGGACCGTAGCTCGACTCCTTCTCGCCGCCGAACGGGGCGTGGAAGTCCACGCCGGTGGTCGGGGCGTTGACCTTCACCATGCCCACGTCCAATTGGTTCGCCAGGGTGAGCGCCGAGCCGAGATTCTGGGTGTACACGCCCGCGACCAGCCCGTGCCGCACCTCGTTGGCCACCCGCACCGCGGCGTCGGCGGACTCCGCGGACACCACCACGCACACCGGGCCGAAGTACTCCTCGTTCCGCAAGTCGTCGCCGGGCGACACATCCGTCAGCAGCGTCGGGGACTGGAACCATCCGTCGCCGTCGGGCTGCCGGGCGCCGGTCAGCACGCGGGCCCCGCCCGCGGTGGCGCGCTGCACCGCTGTGCGGATCGCGTCGCGCGGTGCAGCGTCGATCAGCGGGCCGACCACCGTCCCCGGGGCGGCCGGGTCGCCCACCGGCAGCGTCTCGACGGCCGCGGCCAGCCGCTCGGCGAACGGCCCGGGATCGCCGACCACGATCACCCGGCTGGTGGCGGTGCATTTCTGTCCGGCGTAGCCCATCGCCGCCGCCGCGATCGCTGCTGCGGCCGCGCTCTGGTCGGCATCCGGCAGCACGATGGCGGCGTTCTGGCCGCCCATCTCGCACTGCACCGGGATGCCACGTCCCACGGCTCGTCCGGCAACCGCCTGCCCGGCTGCCACCGAGCCCGTGAACGACACGGCGTCGGTGGTGTCGACGATCGCCTCGCCAGTGCGGCCGAGGCCGGTCAGCACCGTCAGCACGCCGTGCGGGAGTGCGCCGGCGAACAGCTCGGCCAGCCGGATCGCCACCGCGGACGACTGCGGCGCCGGTTTGAGGAGGACGGTGTTGCCGAACGCCAGGGCCGGCGCGGCCTTCCAGAGCGGGATCGCCACCGGGAAGTTCCACGGAGTGATCAGCCCGACGACGCCGTGCGGACGACGCCGGGTGTGCAGCAGCGACACGCCGTCCGCGGGCGGGAAGACCTCGCCGTCGGGACCCAGGGCCTGCTGCGCGAAGTACCGCAGGATCGCCACGCCGCGGCCGATCTCGGCGCTCGCCTCGCCGACCGGCTTGCCCACCTCGCGGACCACCAGCTCGGTCAGTTCACCGGTCGCGGCCGCAAGAGCCTCGGCGCAGGAGTGCAGAGCGGCCGCCCGCGCGTGCGCCGGTCCACGTGCCCAATCGGCGGCCGCTGTCCGGGCAACGTCGGCCGCTGCCGCCACGTTCTCCGGCGAGGTGTCGGGAACCCGTACGACGATGTCCGATGGCGCCTGCGGCGACCGGCTCTCGATCGTTGTCATTGTTGTTCCTTCCCACCGGTGGCATCGCCGATCGCGATGACAGGATTGGTCAGCGTCCCGAGTGCCGCGGAGGTGATCTCGATCGTGTCGCCGGGTCGTGCCGTGAAATCGGCGTCCGGCACGACGCCGGTGCCGGTCAGCAGCAGCACGCCGGCCGGGAAGGTCAGCGCCCGGAAGAGCCAGTCGGCCAGGTCTTCGAAGCCGCGGGCCATCGCCGAGGTCGAGGCCGTTCCGGCGTAGACCTCGCGGCCCTCGCGCAACACCCGCAACCCCAGGTGGAACGGGCCCGGGTCGACCGCCCAGCTCGGCACGATCGCCGGCCCCACCGCGCAGGAGCGGTCGTAGATCTTCGCCTGGGGCAGGTAGAGCGGGTTCTCGCCCTCGATCGACCGGCTGCTCATGTCGTTGGCCAGGGTGTAGCCGAACAGCTCGCCGGCCGCGTTGAGCACCAGCCCGACCTCGGCCTCGGGCACGTCCCATCCCGAGTCACTGCGGATCCCGACGGCGTCGCGGTCGCCGACGACCCGCCACGGGCTGGCCTTGAAGAAGATCTCGGGGCGGTCGCTCTCGTAGACGCGGTCGTAAAGGGCGCCGTACCCGGACTCCTCTTTTCTTCCGTCGCGGCTGCGCAGGTACGTCACGCCGGCGGCCCAGACCTCCTGCCGGTCGACGGGTGGGAGCATCTCGTCGCCGGGCATCTCGCCGCCGGCATCGCGGGCAGCGGCCTCGACCGCCGTCCGGGCCTGGCCGAGCGGCACGGCGAGCAGGTCGGCGAGAGTACGGTCGAGCTCGCCCCATCTGCCGTCCTGGCACACCGCCCAGCGTGTCGTGGTGCCGGAGCGCAGGTGATGTATGGAGATCGGCATTTGATCATCCTAGGTTCGCTGAAGCGTCGAAGGGACTTATCGACATGGCCCGTGTGGTACCGGCGGTCATCCGGGCGCTCGACATCCTCGAACTGTTTCTCGAACGCCCCCAACTGTCGGCCCGCGACGTCGCGGAGCGGCTGGACCTTCCCCGGACCACGGTCCACGAGCTGCTGGTCACGCTCGTCGCCCGGTCCTACCTGATCTCCGTTCCGGGTCAGCCGGTGCAGTACCGGCTCGGCATGCCCCTGTTCCAGCTCGGCGCGGCGTTCGCCGGCCGGCTGGACCTGGTCCGCGAGGCGCAGAGCGTCGCGCGGGACGTGGCCGCCGCGTGCGACGAGGCGGTCCATGTGGCCGTGCGGGACGGCGCCGACGTCGTCTACCTCGTCAAGGTCGACAGCACGCACCCGGTCCGGATGGTCTCGGGGGTCGGGCTGCGCCTGCCGGCCCACTGCACGGCGGTCGGCAAGGTCCTGCTGGCGAGCCTCGATCCGGAGAGCCTGGACGCCATCCTGGCGAAGGGCGCGCTGCCGGGCATGACGCCGGAGAGCATCACCGACGCGGACGTCTTGCGGGCACATCTCGACGGGGTACGGGCCGAGGGCGTCGCGGTCGACGTCGGCGAGTCCGACAGCGCCATGCGCTGCGTCGCGGCGGCGATCCGCGACCATTCCGGCGCGACCATCGCCGCCATGAGCGTCTCCGCGCCGATCATCCGCTGGACCGCGCAGGCGCAGGTGGACTGGGCGGACCTGGTTCGCAAGGGCGCGGCCACGCTGTCCGCGCGGATGGGGCACTCGGCTCAGCCCCAGTAAGCGGTCACATCGAAGCATTGACACCTTTCGAGGTAGTCCTCTACCGTCGCGTCCACCAACCGTACGATATCTCGAACGTCAATTCGAAATTTCGAACGACGGGGAGGCGATTGGCTATGAAGGAAAACCCGTTGTGGTCCCGGCGCGAATTTCTGGGAATGGGCGTGGGTGTGCTCGGCGCGGCCGGTCTGGCCGCGTGCGGGGGCGCCTCCGATTCGGCCCCCACAGTGCAGGCGGAGGTCCCGAAGGAGCTGGTCGACGCGGCGTCGTCGATGAAGGGCTCCGCGATGGGGGTGCTGTCGCAGAAGCTGTACTCGACCGCGGCCAACGAACAGCTCGACGCATCGATCAAGAAGTTCGCCGACGCCACCGGGACGAAGATCGAGAACAGCCTGGTCCAGGCCGACGCCGGCGATGTGGTGGCCAAGATCGACGCCGAGGTCAAGGGCGGCGTGGCGCGCGACCTGGCGTTCATGACCGATTCGCGGTTCGTGGCGCAGTTCCACGCGCTGGGCGATCTGGAGGACGTGACCGACGTCGTCACGGCGCTGACCGCCAAGTACGGCGAACCCTGCGCCGAGGCCAAGAACTTCTGCGTCTTCGACGGCAAGTGGTTCGCGATCCCGTACCACTTCATCGGTATCGGGTCGTTCCTGCGCAAGGACTGGATGCAGGAGAAGGGCATCGCGCCCAAGGACGTCTACACCTGGGAGGAGCTGCGCGATCTCTGCCTGTCGATCTCCGATCCCGGCAAGCGCCGGTTCGGCTGGGGAATGACGGTGAACCGGTCCGGTGACGGCAACGGCATGATCGAGGCGCTGATCAACTCGTACGGCGGCGCGATCGCCACCAACGACGGCAAGAAGGTCACGTTCGACTCGCCGGAGACGGTGCAGGCCGTGAACTTCCTGGGCGACATCTACACCAACCCCAAGTACAAGCCGATGTTGCCGCCGGGAGTCGCCAGCTGGACCGACACCAGCAACAACGAGAACTGGCTGGCCGGGATCCTCGGGTATACGCGCAACAGCTTCAGCGTCTACGCGGATTCCAAGACCAAGAAGAATCCCGTGTACGGCAACACGCACGTGTTCTCGGATTGCATCGGGCCGGCCACCGACAAGTCCCTGCTGCTCGGCCAGTCCCAGGGCTTCGTGGTCTTCAAAGGCGCGAAGAACCCGGCGCTCGCCAAGCTCCTGGCGCAGTACCTGGTCAGCGCGCCCGCGCTGGTCGGGGTGTCGAAGGAGGCTCCCGGCCTGGTGATGCCCGCCTGGGAGAAGGTCTGGGACGCCGACCCGTTCTTCGCCACCGGCGACCCGGCGTTTCCGATGGTGCGCACCATGTCGCAGCAGTCGCTGCCGCTGTCCACCAAGAACGGCCTGACCTTCCCGCAGAAAGCCAGCGCGGGCCAGCAGGCGGTCGTCGCGGCCTACGTCCTCACCGACATGATGCAGCAGGTCGTCCAGGGAACGGCGGCCGCTCAGGCGGTGAAGGCGGCGCACGCGAAGATGGTGCAGATCTTTGCCCAGCAGGGGCTGCCGCAGTGAGATCGGTCCGTTCGGCGCCGGCCCCGGTGACGCGGAGATCCTCGCCGCCGGGGCCCGGCTCCCTCACGCCGACCCAGCGGCGGCTGGGTCGTGACTGGCGGCTGGCCGCCCTGTTCCTGACGCCGACGGCCGTGCTGGTCGGTGTGCTCGTGCTGGTGCCGATCGTCCAGTCGATCATCACCAGCACCACGGAACGGCATGGGGCGGACAACGTGTTCGTCGGCCTGGACAACTACGCCGCCCTCCCCGGCGACGGGCAGTTCCGCGCGGGCGTGGTGAACTCGTTCGTCTTCACCGCGTACGCCGAGGTGTTCAAGGTGGTGCTGGGGCTGGCCGCGGCTCTGCTGCTGCACCAGCTGCGCCGCGGGCGGGCGCTGGTGACCGGGCTTCTCCTGGTGCCGTGGGTGGTGCCGACGGTGGTCACGGCGTTCAGCTGGCGCTCGCTGCTCGACCCGATCTTCGGCAGCGTCAACACGCTGCTCACCGCTTCGGGGATCGGGCCGCTGCTGGCCTCCGCGCATCTGGTCGACAGCTGGCCCGCGGGCTGGTTGTCCGACCCGTCCCTGGCCATGCCGTCGGTGATCCTGGTGAACGTGTGGAAGGGCGTGCCGTTCTTCACCGTCTGCTTCCTGGCGGGGTTGAAGGCCATCCCGGCCGACCAGTACGAGGCGGCGACCATCGACGGCGCCTCGGCGTGGCAGCGGTTCGCCCACGTGACGCTGCCCGGGCTGCGCCACGTGATGACCGTGACGGTGACCCTGTCGTCGATCTGGACGTTCAACAACTTCGACCTGATCTGGTTGCTGACGCAGGGTGGCCCCGGCAACGCGACCGCACCGTACGTGCTCGTCGCGTACTCGAAGGCGATCCTGCAGCTGCAGTACGGCGCCGGGGCGGCGGTCACCCTCGTCATGCTGCCGGTCATCGCGGGGCTCGTGTTCATCCTGGTCCGCGCTCTGCGCGCGGACGCGGGCACCAAGTCGGCCGGGCGGGCCCGAAAGGCGCTGCCGTGGGTTGTCGCCGCGACGGTCGCCATCCTGCTGGCCTGGGCGTCGCCGCAGATCTTCTGGAAGGCGGCGGTGGTCCTCGGGGTGATCCTGCTGATCGCGGCGGCGGTCGGCCGGGTGGTCTCGGGCCTGCAGGCCAAGGGCGGCCGCCGTGCGTCGTCGCTGGTGTCGGGCGCGGGGTCCGGCGTCGCGCTGGCCGGGTTGCTCGCCTTCGTGCTGGGCCCGGTGTACTGGATCGCCGTCACGGCCTTCAAGTCCGAGGGCCAGGTCGTCACTCGCGAACACGACCTGTGGCCGACACCGTGGACTTTGGAGCAGTTCGGCGCGCTGTTCACCAACCAGCCGTTCGGCCGGTGGTATCTCAACACCGTGCTGGTGTCCACGGCGTCCACCGCGGTGGCCCTGGTCTGCGCCGTCCTGGGCGGGTACGCGCTGGCCCGGCTGCGGTTCCGCGGGGCGCAGGGCTTCACCGTGACGGTGTTGCTCACCTACGTGATGCCGGGTGCATTGCTGTTCATCCCGCTGTACCAGCTGCTCATCGGGGTGCGGCTCACCGACTCGATGTGGTCGCTGGTGCTGACGTACCCGACCTTCACGCTTCCGTTCGCCACGTGGCTGCTGTCCGGGTACTTCGCGTCGATCCCCGCCGAGCTGGAGGAGGCCGCGCTGGTCGACGGTTGCACCCGCGTCCAGGCGTTCCGCCGGGTGGTGCTGCCGCTCGCCAAGCCGGGACTGCTGGCGGTCGCGCTGTTCACCCTGACCAACGCTTGGAACGAGTTCCTCTTCGCCTTCGTGTTCATCACCAAGGACGAGTACAAGACGCTTCCGGTGGGGATGCAGTCGATGATCGCCGGGGACGTCGTTCCGCAGGGGCAGCTCGCCGCGGCGTCGCTGCTGGTCAGCATTCCCGTGGTGGTCATGTACGCCTTCGGGCAACGCTTCCTGACCGAGGGGCTGACCGCGGGCGCGGTGAAGGGCTGAGCGGCCACCAGATCGCGTGCTGCAGCAGGGACAGGGCCAGCGTGAACGGGAGCAGGGTCCACACCCCCGCGCCCTCGGCGATCGTGCCGGCTAGCCAGGGGAACGCCGAGCCGCCGATGACCGACCCGGCGTTCATGATGCCGATCGCGGCCGGTACCAGAGGCGCGGTGGTGAGCAGGGGCGCCAGGGCCACCGTGGTGGGGAAGATCGGCCCGAGGAAGAAGCCCAGCAGGACCAGACCGGCCGTGGCGGCGGCCCGGCCCGGCAGAAGCCAGGTCAGCGCGGTGACGCAGGTGACGCCGGCCAGGCAGATCGTCATCAGGCCGGCCGCGGTGAAGCCGAGCCGGGTGGCGATCGGACTGAGCAGGAACCGGCCCGCGGTCAGCCCGAACCAGTAACCGCTGACCGCGTATCCGGCGAGCACCTCGGTCTGCCCCCGCGCCTCGACGAGGTAGCCGAACGCCCAGTTCCCCACGCCCAGCTCGAGTCCCACGTAGACGGTGAGCAACGCGGCGCCCAGCAGGACGCCCGGCTGTCGTGCGGCGAGGAGAGTCAGGCCGCGCGGGGTCGGTGAATCCGGCGTCGCCGGGGCCGGGTCGGAGCCGGCCCGCGGATAGACGATCAGAAAGCCGGCGGTGAGCGGGACGGCCGCGATCCCGAGCAGCAGCATGACCGTGGGCCAGGAGGCGGCGGCGATGATCCAGGTGGCCAGCACCGGACCGAGCAGCGCCCCGACGCCGAAGAACCCGTGCAGCCGGTTGAGCAGCGTGGTCGCGTCGGGCAGGGCCGACAGGTACGCGTTGAGCACGGACTCCAGCACCCCGACCGCATAGCCGGAGGCGACCTGGAGCACGGCGAACGCCGCGAACGCCGGTCGCGTGGCCGCGTACAGCGCGACCAGCACGTACGCGCCGCCGCCTATCGTCACGGCGATCCGGATGCCGAAACGGTGGATCAGGGCGCCCGAGGTGACACCGGCCAGCACGAACCCGGCCGAACTGGCGAAGAAGGTGAGACCGAGGGTGGACCGGGAGACGCCGTAGTCGTCGGACTGCGCGGCCAGCAGCACCCCGTTGACGCCGGCGCTCACGCCGACGAACACGAAAGCGGCGTACGCCAGGGCGACCGGCCCCCGGCCCGGTTGTCCCATCACAGTCCCCCATGGGAGTTGCGGCGCGGCAGCCGAGGCCGCCGCGCCGCCGTCAGGTCGTCAACTGGCGCTGCAGGAGACTGTCGGCCACGTCCAATTGCCGTTGGCCATGATCGTGACGCCGAAGTTGTTGCCGCTGCCGTTGGGCTTGGCGACCATCTGGTACTGGCTGGGCCAGCTGGCGCTGGTGTTCCAGGTGGAGCTGACGACGGCCGGCGAGGCCATGTTCATCGTCACGGTCCAGTTGCTGGAGCCGGAGACCGCCACGTTGAGGTTGTAGCGGTCGCTCCACTTCTGTCCGGCGGACAGGGTCGCGGTGCAGCCGCCGCCACCGCCACCGCCGCCGCCCCCGCCACCGCCGCCGCCCCCGCCACCACCGCCGCCCCCGCCACCACCGCCGGAGCCTTCGCTCACGGTGATGTTGGAGCTGACGTTGCTCTGGTAGCCCTCGGTCGCCATGATCTGGTAGTCGTGGCTGCCGAGGTTGAGGCCCAGGTTCTTCCACGCGTTGAAGTGGTTGGCGGTGGTGATGGTGCCGCCGGTGCGGTGTGACTGGCGGACGCTCCAGTACTGGTAGAACGTGGCGGTGCCGATGATCGACGGCTGGTTGACCCGCTGGGTGCGGTAGATGTCGTAGGTGCTGCCGTCGGTGGTGACCGAGCCGAGGCGGGTGGCGCCGGAGCTCGGGTTGTAGTTGCCGAAGTTCTCGACGATGTAGTACTCGATCAGCGGGTTGGTGGTCCAGCCGTACAGGGCGAGGTAGCAGTTGCCGCCGCAGTTGAAGGAGCCCGAGTAGTTCACCGTGTGGGCCGAGCCGGGCTTCCAGCCCTTGCCGACGACCGAGTTGTTGATGCCGTTCATCGAGACGCTGTAGCTGCCGCCGGCGCCCAGGTTCATGGTGACGTTGCCGTTGTCTTTCCAGTACGAGTAGAAGAAGCCGTTGTGGGTGCCGGTCGAGTTCGAGGTGATCGTGCGATCGGCCTCGGCGTGGGCGGTGCCGGCGACGGCGACCGAGGCCACGGCCATCGCCACGGTGCTGGCCATGCCGATGAGCAGCCGCATCCGGCTGCGGCCCTTCGGTCGAGCTGACGTGTCGTTCATGCTGAGTCCCTTCGGAAGGACTGCGAGGACGGGCCGGCAGCAGGACTGGAGCCGCCGAGCCAGACCGAGGCGGGTTGCGGTGGACAACCCGATCGACGGCTGTCGAACTACCGGTGGCGAAATCATGAGCCGGGGCTCGCTCACGTGTCAACAATTACCGGAAACTTACGGAAGTTTCTTCGGTGGAATTGTTGGTGATTAACCGTGATCACCCCGTTATGGATGCGCGAGTAGCTGACGAAGGCGCGTCACTTCGAGCCTCTCAGGCTCCGAAACTTTCGGCCTCCGGGGCCGGCGTTGGCGGGCGCGGAACCGTCGACACAGGACTGGGCCAGCATCTCGCCCAGCAGCGGCGCGAATTTCATCAAGTTCTCGCCGTACATGGCGAGCACCCGGCCACGGCGTACGAACTGCAGGCCGTCGCCCAGGCCCGGGTTGTGGGTGCAGTACACCCGGGCGATCGGGCGTGGCTCGACGAACGGCAGGTGCTCGGCCACATAGGCGGTCAGCGCCTCCAGGGACGCCCGTTCCGCGGCCGGCCGGCCACCCTCCCATGCCACCAGCGCCGGATCGACGTCGCCGCCGACCGCCCAGGTGCCCGGGGCGGCCAGGTGCTGGTAGGTCCCGAGCACGCCGTCGGCCGGCTCGGTGATCCAGCACGGGAAGCGGGCCGGCGCTTCCGGGCGAATCGGGAAGCTGACCCGCAGATGGTGTTCCAGCGCCGACGGGGTGTCGATGCCGACGCCGGCGGCCAGGGCGGAGGTGGCGGCGCCCGCGCAGATCACGACGGCGTCGAAGGTGTCCGAGTCGACCCGTACTCTCGATGCGGTCTCTTCGATGGCATCGACGCGAGCGTGCCGAAGACGGGTGCCGGCCGCGCCGACCAGGAAGGTGCGGATCCGGTCCACGCGGATGACGCCGCCGGCCGGGTCGATCAGTGCCGGGCCGGCAAAGGTACGGGCCGGCAGACGCAGCAGCGGGGAACCGGGCTCCACCATCTCGTGGGCCGCGCCGGCGGAGCCCATCGCGTCCGCCCATTTCCCGACCTCGGCGCCGCTGACCACCGTGCCGACCTCGTCGATCAGCTCGACGCCGGCCGCCTCGCTCCATGCGGCGAACAACGCCCCGGGACTGCGCGGCCAGCGCCACCATGTCGGGGTAGGCGTGGGCCAGCCGGAAGATGCGGGTGTCTCCGGCCGAACGCTCACCCATCGGTTCGCCGGGTTCATGACAGCGGGCGTCGACTCCTTGCCGGAGCAACGCGACGGTCGTAGACAGGCCGACGACGCCTCCACCGACCACTGCCACCTTCATAGCCGGTCGGTCAGGCCGGACCACGCTGGCTGCGCCGCAGGAGCCAGCCGGCGATCGGGATCACGATCAGGGTGCCGATGATCGCGCTCAGGATCCCGCCCCAGTCGAAGATGTCGTCGTCGCCGATGCCGAGCCCCAGCGTGAAGATGACATAGCCGACCAGCGCGCCGACCAGGCCGAGCCCGATCGAGACCAGCCACGACATGGGTCCGCTCATCTTCCGGAAAGCGTCGCCCGGCATGAGGACCCGAGCGATGACGCCCGCGACAAAGCCGAGTAGCAATGCTCCGATCATGGCCAGACCTCCTTGCCGCGCCGGGCCCGGGCGGGCATCCGCGGTTCGATCCAGCCTCGTAGGTTTCGGCCCCGGTCACATCACCCGCGCCGGGTGGTCGGCGCTTTCCGGAGCCAGGCCACCGCTTCCTCGACGGTGGCGACGGTGATGGCGGCGGGCGGGGGAGCGGGGCGGTCGACGAGCACGACCGGGATGCCGAGCTCGCGGGCGGCGACGAGCTTGGCGTCCGAGCCGCCGCTGTCCTTGCTGACCAGGACGTCGATCCGGTGGTCGTGCAGGAGCCGCAGCTCGCCGTCGACGGTGAACGGGCCGCGGTCGAGCAGCACCTCGAGCCGCGCGGGCATGGGCGGCTCGGGTGGCTCGACCGAGCGGGCGAGGAACCAGCATTCGTCGAGGCCGGCAAAAGCGGCGATTCCCTGACGGCCGGTGGTGAGAAAGACCCGGTGGCCGAGGTGGGGGAGGAGGGCGGCGGCTTGCGCCAGATCCGGTACGCGTCGCCAGTCGTCCCCAGCCTGCGGTGTCCAGCCGGGCCGGCGTAGCACGAGAAGCGGCACGCCCGTGGCGCTGGCGGCCGCGGCGGCGTTGGCGCTGATGCTCTCGGCGAACGGATGAGTGGCGTCAACGAGAACGTCGATACGGCGTTCGAGGAGGAAGGTAGCGAGGCCTTCGACACCACCGAAACCGCCGATGCGCACTTCGCCGGGAGGTAGCAGCGGCGTCCGGGTCCGGCCGGCCAGCGAGCTGATCACTTGATACCCGGAGAGGGCTGCAGCCAGTGCCCGGCCCTCAGCGGTCCCGCCGAGGATCAGGACCGGCATCGAGTGGACGAGTAGAGGTGGCTGTCGGGGAACTGATCGGCGGTCAGGGCCGGGCCGACCACGATGACCGCGGTCCGGCGGATGTCGGCTTCCCGAACCTTGGCGGCGATGTCAGCCAACGTGCCCCGCAAGACTTCCTCGTCGGGACGAGACGCCCGCGCTACCACCGCCACCGGGCAGTCGGGGCCGTAGGAAGGCAGCAGCGAAGCCACCACCGCCTCGATGCGCTGGACTGCCAGATGCAGGACCATCGTCGAGCGGCTGGCGGACAGCGTCGCGAGGTCCTCGCCCTCGGGCATGGCGGTCGCCCGCTCGGCCGTGCGCGTCAGGATCACCGTCTGGGCCACGCCGGGCACGGTCAGCTCGCGGCTCAGGGTGGCGGCCGCCGCGGCGAAAGCCGGGACGCCGGGCGTCACGTCGTAGGGGATGCCGGCGGCGTCCAGGCGGCGCATCTGCTCGGCGATCGCGCTGAAGACCGACGGGTCGCCGGAATGCAGACGGGCCACATCCAGGCCCGCGGTGTGGGCGGCGGTCAGCGCGGCGATGATCTCGTCGAGGTTCAAGCCGGCGGTGTCGATCAGGCGGGCGCCGGGCGGGCAGTGTTCGAGCAGCTCGACCGGCACCAGGCTGCCCGCGTAGAGGCAGACCGGAGACGACGCGATCAGCCGCTGCCCGCGCACGGTGATGAGGTCGGCGGCGCCCGGCCCGGCCCCGATGAAGTGCACTGTCACGTTGTCACCGACCAGATCGTCACCGGCATCATCGTTCTCCACCCCGTGAAGCCGCCCACCGGCGAGCCCCTGCTCACCGTCAACCGGGTCAGCGAACCACCCAGCCGCGCATAGGCAGCCCCGATCACGGCCTCGGATTCGACGGTCACCGCATTGGCCACAAGCCGACCACCAGACTTCAAAGACGACAAACACGCATCGAGTACGCCGGAAGCAGTCAATCCGCCGCCGATGAACACCGCGTCGGGGGCTGGCAGACCCGACAAAACCGCAGGCGCCCGACCCTCGACCACCGAGAGGCCCGGAACGCCGAGCAAAGCGGCATTTGTCCGAATTGTGGCGCACCTAGCCGGCGATGACTCCACCGTCACAGCGCGGCAGGAAGGGTGACTACGCATCCACTCGATGCCGATGCTCCCGGAGCCCCCGCCCACATCCCAGAGCAGCTCCCCGGGCACAGGCCCAAGCAAGGCAAGCGTCACCGCCCGCACTTCACGCTTGGTGAGCTGCCCATCCGTCTCGTAAGCGGAATCCGGCAACCCCGGCACGGCACTCAAGGAAGGCCCGTCGCCACACTCGACGGCGATCACGTTGAGCGGGTCACACAAAGCCGACCAGGAAGCAGCAACCCCACCCGAAACGCTCTCCCCAGGGCCGCCCAGCTCCGATAAAACCGTCATACGAGCCGATCCGTACCCCGCCGAGGTGAGCAGAGCGGCCACCGCCGCCGGCGAAGACGCGTCGCGCGACAGCACCAGCACCCGCCGCCCCGGGTTGAGGTAGCGCCGGACCTCGTCCGCCGACCCCGTCACCAGGCTGACCACGTCGAGGGAAGCCAGCGGCCACCCCATCCGCGCGGCGGCCAGCGACGCCGACGAGGGGTGCGGAATCACCCGTACGCCATCAATGCCTCTCAAACGCACCAGGGTGGCGCCGATGCCGTGGAACATCGGATCGCCGCTGGCCAGCACGCAGATCCTCTGCCCCCGGTGGGCCTCGAGCAGGCCCGGCAGCGCCGGAACCAGCGGAGACGGCCAGGGAACCCGGGACGCGGCCACCGACGAGGGCAGCAGGTCGAGCTGCCGGGAGCTGCCGAACACGACCTCCGCGTCGGCGAGCGTGCTCCGGCCCGTACCCCCAAGATCTGACCACCCGCCGGCGCCGATGCCGACCACCGTGACCAGGTCGGGGTTGTCGGCGCGCATGGCGCGACGGTACCGGGGAGCTCGCGGCGGATATTTTCCGGATCCCGTTGAGCGATGTTCGCGACCGCTGCGTATCTCATCCAGACGGCTCCCCGAGACCGGGTCGTCACGCCGGCCGCAGGGGGTGGCCGGCGCCGCGGGACGATTGCCGGACGGGTGAAGGACGATGGCGCAAGGACCGCCGATGTTCCAGACCTCTCGTGATCAGCGCTATGCGCCGGGCGAGGAGGACGCGGAGTTCTTCGCGTCGCTGCGTCCCGACAAAAGCTCGAGTGGGGAGTACCCGCAGTACGAGGAGAAGTCGCCGGTCGAGCAGCATGCCCGGTACGAGGAGTCGCGCCACTCCGCCCGCATGCCGGAGCCGATCGACCCGTGGCGGGACGAGCCGGATGATCGGGCCGGCGACGTGCGCGAGATTCCCGAGATCGACGACCGCCGGCCGCCGACCTGGGACAGCTACATCGACGATGGCCTCGACGCCGAGGACGCCTACCGCCGCAGCGACATCCTGGTCGAGTCGCAGACCGACCCCACCGGCTGGAAGGCGACCGGTCCCGCCCAGCCGCCCATCCCGGACGACCGGCCGCCGGCCGAGGCGGTCAGCGGGAATCGCCTGCTCACGATCCTGCTGTTCTTCTCGGGCCTGGCCACCAGCATCTCGCTCTGGCTCTTCGACACCCAGGCCGGCGCGGTCAACGACACCGCCACCCTGATGCTCGCGGCCGGCCGGATCACCGGGCTGACCGGTGGCTACATCCTGTTCATCCAGTTGCTGATGATGAGCCGGGTCTCGTGGCTCGAGGAGTGGGTCGGCGCTCGCGACCTGCTGCGGTGGCACCGCTGGCTGGGCACCACCCTGGTCGTCTCGGTCCTGGCCCACATCGTCTTCATTGCGTACGGGTACGCGCTCACCGCCGACACGGGCGTCGTCGACCAGACCTGGACGATCATCACCACCTTCCCCGACATGCTCAAGGCGGTCGCGGCGACGGTGATCCTCGTGGTGATCAGCCTGATCTCGATCCGGGCGGCGCGGAACAAGCTTCCGTACGAGCTCTGGCACCTGATCCACCTCACCGGCTACCTGGTGCTCCTGCTCGGGTACGGCCACCAGGTCGCCACCGGCGCCGACCTGAGCGGCCGGTTCGCCTCGGTCTTCTGGCCCGCCCTGACCGCCCTGGTGATCTCGGCGCTGGTCTGGGGCCGGCTGGTCGAGCCGCTGTGGCTGAACATCCGGCACAAGTTCGAGGTGGCCGAGGTGGTGGCCGAGGGCGCCACCAACACGTTCTCGATCTACATCGACGGCAAGAACCTGCAGAAGCTGCCGGCCCAGGCCGGGCAGTTCATGCGGTGGCGGTTCCTGACCCGCAACGGCTGGTGGCAGTCGCACCCGTTCTCGCTGTCGGCGGCGCCGAACTCGGAGTGGCTGCGGCTGACGGTCACCGCGGTCGGCGGGCACACCCAGCGCCTCGGGTTGATGAAGCCGGGCACGCCGATCTGGGCCGAGGGGCCGTTCGGCGTGTTCACGGCGCAACGCCGTACGCGTCGACGTGCTCTTTTGATCGCGGGCGGCAGCGGCATCGCGCCCATCCGGGCCCTGCTCGAGGACATGCCGCCGGACACCATCGTGATCTATCGGGCGTCGCGGCCGGACGAGCTGGTCTTCCGGGGCGAGCTGGAGGAGCTGGCCGAGCGGCGGGACGCGTGGGTCCGCTACATCGTGGGGTCGCGCACCGATCCCGGCCCGCGCCGGCTGTTCACCCCCAACGGCCTGCTGGGTCTCGTGCCGGACGTCTCCCGCCGTGACGTCTACCTGTGCGGCCCGCCCGGGCTGGTCGAGGCGGCCGTCACGACGCTGCGGGAGCTGGACGTTCCCGACAGCCAGCTGCACCTGGACCCGTTCGAGTTCTAGTTCCGTTCCGGAGGAATGATGCGACGCAGTACCGCAGCCGCGGTCGGCACGCTGACCGGCGCCGCCCTCATCGTGGGGGTGCGCCTCAGCGTCCAGCCGCCGGCGCCGCCCGCCGCCGCACCGCCCCAGGTCGATCTGGTCGACAACCCGTCGACGCCGAAGCCCACCTCCACGGGCGCCGCCTCGAAGAAGCCTTCGAGCTCCGCCTCGAAGAAGCCGGCCGAGAAGAAGGGCCCCTTCAAGGACGGCGTCTTCAAGGGCAAGGCGGTGAAGAATGTCTACGGCACCATCCAGGTCTCCATCAAGGTCGAGGACGGCAAGATCAGCGCGGCCGACGCGACCTACCCGGTCACCGGCAACAGCGCGACGATCAACCCGCCCGCGATCGCGACGCTCAAGCAGGAGACGCTGAAGGTGGAGAAGGCCGACGGGACGGTCGACGCGGTCTCCGGCGCCACCTATACCAGCGCGTCGTACAAGGAATCGCTGCAATCGGCGTTGGACTCCGCCAAGGCGTAGGGTCACTGTTCGTGCGCCACGTCGAGCAGGTGATGGGTACGGCCGTCAGTATCGAGCTCGGCGATGACCTTGCTGCGGCTTCGCTCTCCGACCTGATCGTCGAGGTGTGCGACTGGTTCCATCTCGTTGACGCCCGGTTCTCCACCTACAAGGACGACAGCGAGGTCAGCCGGATGCGCCGGGGCGAGGTGACGCTGGCCGACTGCTCGGACGACCTGCGGCACGTGCTGGACGCCTGTGCGGATCTCTGGCGGGACACCGATGGCTATTTCGACGCGTACGCCGGGGGGCCGCTCGACCCTTCCGGATACGTGAAGGGGTGGTCCGTCGAGGTGGCGTCCACCCGGCTGCTCGAGGCCGGCTCGGCCAACCACTACATCAACGCCGGCGGCGACATCCGCATGCGTGGCCACCACCCCGAGGGCGGGCCGTGGCGGGTCGGGATCCGGCACCCGTGGGAGGCCGACAAGATCAGCTGGGTGCTGGCGATGACCGACGGCGCGATCGCCACCTCGGGGACCTACGAGCGCGGCGGCCACGTGATCAACCCGCGTACCGGTCAGCCGGCCCGCGGGCTGCGGTCGGTGACCGTGGTCGGGCCCGATCTGGCGCTGGCCGACGCGTACGCGACGGCGGCGCTCGCGATGGGCGAGCCGGGCCTGACCTGGCTGGCGAAACTCGCGACCGACGGCTACGAGTCGGCGGTCGTCACCGACGACGGCCGGGCGTTCAGCTCGGCCGGCCTGCCCGCCGCCGTCTAGTGCTTCCAGGCCGCCAGGCGTTCCGCGGCTTTCCGGCCGAGCGCCACCGCGTCGCCGCGGTCGGCCGAGGTGGACTCCCAGCCCAGCACCGCGAGGAACGCGATCGCGTCGCCGACCCGCACCACCGCGCAGAATTTGCTCTGTGTCGAGCCGTCGCCGACCGGGTTGCCCTTCTCGTCGGTGGCCGGCCGGGTCTGCTCGATCAGCGCGGACTCGGCGCCCGCCCCGACGTCGCCCCGCATGATGTTGGCCACCGGGACGCCGGCCTCGTCGTTCTGTGACGCGCACCCGGTCACCGCGGCCCGCAGCGCGGTCATGAACGCCTCGGAGGCCGTTTCGCGGTAGACCAGGATCTCCTGGTAGACCTCGGCTTTAGGGGTGGACTCGGCGGGGGCGCCGGCGCTGGTGTAGCGCAGCCGGAAGGTCGCGCGCCCGGTGATGTGGTCGGTCTGCTCGTACGCGGCGCCGCAGAACCGCGGCAGCGGCCGTTCCCCGTCGGGGAGTCGCTCGGGAGTCCCCTTGATCTTTCCCGGCACATCGTCGGCGTGCAGGAAAGCGGTGTCCGGCACGAACGCCACGGAACTGGTCATGGTCGGCCTCCTTCAGTCCTCATGCGACATAGTGCCGTCCCCGCGCATGCTTCGGGGAGCGTTCTGTCGTTTTGCCGCGGCCGGCTTTACGCTCCTTCTGTTCAGGTGGCGACGATCACGTGGAGGATCGATGAGCGTCCTGTCGGACCTGGTGTCCGGAATCAGCGCCGGAACGATCGAGGTCGTCGACCTCACGGCCCCGCTGTCCAGCGAGACCCCGATCCTCAAGCTGCCGCCGCCGTTCGCCGACACGATCACGTTCAGCCTCGAGGTGATCAGCCGCTACGACGACCGCGGTCCCGCCTGGTACTGGAACAACATCCACACCGGCGAGCACACCGGCACCCACCTCGACGCGCCCATCCACTGGGTCACGGCGAAGGACGGCGACGACGTCTCCCAGATCCGCCCGCAGCGCCTGGTCGCGCCGGCCGTGGTCATCGACGTCTCCGACCGCGTGGCCGCGGACCCCGATTACCTGCTCACGATCGATGACGTCCGGAAATGGGAGACCGATCACGGCACGCTTCCGGCCGGCGGGTGGCTGCTATTGCGTACGGGATGGGACGCGCGCTCCAACGACCAGCAGCTGTTCCTGAACGCCGACGAGACCGGCCCGCACACCCCCGGCATCTCGGTGGAGGCCGCCAAATGGCTGGCCACCGAGTCGCCGGTGATCGGCGTGGGCGTGGAGACGGTGGGCACCGACGCCGGCGCCGCCCACTCCTTCGACCCGCCGTTCCCGTGCCACTCGTTCGTCCTGGGCGCCGGCAAGTACGGCCTCACCCAGCTGCAGAACCTCCGCCTGCTCCCGCCCACCGGCGCGGTGGTGATCGCCGCCCCGCTCCCGATCGTCGGCGGCTCCGGCAGCCCCACCCGCGTCCTGGCGCTAGTCGAGAGATGAACGTAGCCGAGGCCGTCGGCACCACCCTCGCCGAGCTCGGCGCCGATCACGTCTTCGGCGTCGTGGGCAGCGGAAACTTCCACGTGACCAACGCCCTGATCGCGGCCGGCGCCCGCTTCGTGGCCACCCGCCACGAGTCCGGCGCGGCCACGGCCGCCGACGCCTACGCCCGGGTCAGCGGCCGCGCCGCGGTCGTCACCGTCCACCAGGGCTGCGGCCTGACCAACGCGATGACCGGCATAGCGGAGGCCGCGAAGAGCCGCACCCCCATGCTCGTCCTGGCCGCCGAGGCCACCGCCCCGCGCTCCAACTTCCGGGTCGACCAGTCCGCCCTGGCCGTCGCGGTCGGCGCCGCCACCCTCCGCGTCCGCTCCGCCGAGACGGCGGTCGAGGACGCCGCGCAGGCCTGGCACCTGGCCGCGACCGAGCGCCGCACGGTGGTCCTGAACCTCCCGCTGGACGTCCAGGCCGCCCCTGCCGTCCTGGCCGCGCCGCCCGGTTCGCCGGCCGCCGATCGCCCGTCGGCCTCCGACGCCGCGGTGGCCACCGTCGCCACATTGCTGGCGTCCTCCACCCACCCCGTCTTCATAGCCGGCCGGGGCGCCGTCGACGCCGGCGCCGAGTTGTCGGCCCTGGCCTCCGCCTGCGGCGCCTTGCTGGCCACCTCCGCCGCGGCCAAGGGCCTGTTCGCCGGCGATCCTTGGAGCCTCGATGTCTCCGGCGGCTTCGCCACCCCCGTGGCCGCGTCGCTGATCGCCGACGCCGACGTGGTGGTCGCCTGGGGCTCGTCGCTGAACATGTGGACCACCCGCCACGGCGCCCTGATCGGGCCCGACGCTCGAGTGGTGCAGGTCGACCTGGAGGAATCAGCTCTGGCCGCCCACCATCGCGTCGACGTGGGGATCGTCGGCGACGCCGCCGCCACCGCTCGCGCCGTCCTGGCCGCCCTCTCCGGCACCAAGGTCGGCTATCGCCTGCCCGAGGTGCACTCGCGCCTGGTCTACGAGGGCCGCTGGCGAGACGTCCCGTACCAGGACGACGCCGACGAGACCCACATCGACCCGCGGACGCTCACCATCGCCCTGGACGACATCCTCCCCGCCGACCGGCTGGTAGCCGTCGACTCCGGCAACTTCATGGGCTACCCGTCGATGTTCCTCGGGGTTCCCGACCAGCGCGCGTTCTGCTTCACCCAGGCTTTCCAGTCGATCGGCTTGGGCCTGGCCAGCGCCCTCGGCGCCGCCCTCGCCTCACCCGACCGTCTCCCCGTGGCGGCCTGCGGCGACGGCGGTTTCCTGATGGCGATAGCCGAGCTCGAAACCATCCGCCGCCTGTCGCTGGGCATGCTGATAGTCGTCTACAACGACAACGCCTACGGCGCCGAGGTCCACCACTTCGGCCCCCACGGCCACCCGCTGTCCACGGTGGTCTTCCCCGAGACCGACCTGGCCGCGATAGCCCGCGGCTACGGCTGCGAGGCCGTGACGGTCCGCCACTCTTCCGACCTGGCCCCGGTCGCGGAGTGGGCGGCCGGCCCCAGGAACGTCCCCATGGTCATCGACGCGAAGGTGAACGCGAGCCGTCCTTCATGGTGGTTGGAGGAGGCATTCCGAGGCCACTGAAGCTTAAGGGGCCTCCCCGCCGCGGCGTGGGGCTTGCCGCCGGAGCTGGTCGGTGTGGGCGGTGATCGTGTCGATCTGCGCGGCGAGGTCGGGGTGGCCGGGAAGGTGCTGGTGGGCCGCGGCGAGGAGATCGGGCAGCGCGGTCGCGTCGGCGTCACCGAGGGCGTCGTGCAGTTGCGCGAGGTCGCTGGTGGCGGCTTCGCCGAGATCGGTCAGGGCGGTGATCTGGCCGGCGAGCCGGCGCAGGTCGGCGGTGTTGTCGTTGGCCCACTGGGCGACGGCGCGGCGCGCGGCGCGGCGGTCGCGCTCGGCCTGAACCCGGTCGTCGCGGGTGGCGCCCGGTCGGCCGGTGGGGGCGGAGGCGCCGCGCAGGTAGCGGCGTTCGGCGGCTTGGCGGCTGGCCACGCCCAACGCGGGCGCGAGTGCCTGCCAGGAGACGCCGGCGGCGCGGGCGGCGGCGATCAGGTGCGGCTCGAGGCCGGTCAGCTCGGTCTGGGCCCAGCGCAGCAGCACCAGGGCGTCCAGCAGTTCGTCGCCGGTCGCCGGCGGTCTCCCGGCGGTGGGCTGCCGAACCGCTCGCGCGGTGGCGGCGATCGCGGCGGCGGCCACGACGAGATCGCGATCCTCGGGCGGTTGGTCCGTGCCGGGCATTTCGCCCCTCCCGTCATGTCATCGTTTTGATGACGAAGTGCTTGTCATCGGCGCGATGACATGTTAGAAAGACGGTATCGCGCATTGACTGCCAAGTCGAGACCGCAGGAGGTGGGAGCCATGTTGATGCGCAGCGAACCCTTCACCGAGGTCAACCGGATCGCCCAGCAGCTGTTCGGTGTGCCGGTGACCGGCACCTGGTCACGGCCGACGGCGATGCCCGCCGACGCGTACCGCAACGGCGACGAGTTCGTGATCGCGTTCGACCTGCCCGGGGTGGACGCCGACGGGATCGACGTCGACGTGGAGCGCAACGTGCTGACCGTGCGCGCCGAGCGCCGCCCCATCGACCTGGGCGAGCAGGCCACGGTGCAGCTGAGCGAACGCCCGCTCGGCGTCTTTTCCCGGCAGCTGTTCCTCGGCGACGCGCTGGACACCGACCACATCGACGCCGCGTACGACAACGGCGTGCTGGTCGTGCGGATCCCGATCGCGGAGAGGGCCAAGCCCCGCAAGATCGCGGTGGGCGGCCGTGAGCACACCGAGCAAAAGGTGATCACTAGCTGACCCCTTTCCCCTGTTCGACCGGACGCGGCGGGAGGTGACCGGCGTGACCAGCAATCCATTGGCGCAGGCAGGCACCGCGTTGTCCCCGGAGTGGGACCGCGGTTTCGACGAAGCCTTCACCGAACTCATCTGCGGCGACCCCGACCTGGTCCGCACCGAGTTCGACGCCCTCATCGGCGCCAGCTTCGACGATCCGCCCCCGTCCTCGCCCTCGCCCCCTTCGCCCCCGCCGCCGGCACCTTCCGCCCCGTCCGCCACCCAGCCGGCACCTTCCCCTCCGCACCCCGGCGCCTCGCCGGCGCCAGCGACCGGGGAGGACGGCCACCATCCCGCCGCCGCCGGCAACAACCCACGATCGCCGCCCTGACATGCCGATAGCCATTGACGGCGACGACAACGCTCCGGAGGCCCGCGACTTCGGCCCCCGGAGCGTTGTCCACAGTGGTCTCACCCGGCGCGGCCGTCGGCGCGTCCATGCGGCGGACTCACGATGTCAGCACCGACTGCAAACGCCGCGCCTCCTTCAGCATCCGTGAGCCGCCCTTCTTGCCGGCCAGGTCGGCCAGTCCTTCGATCTCCTCTTTCGCGCCTACCGCGGCCGCGACCACGGAGGCCAGCTCAAGCACGTCCGGCAGGCCGCGCGGCGCTTGCGATAGCAGTGCCGGCAATGCCGCGCCGAGGACCTCCCACACCGCCGCCGACGCGCCGGCCCGGTGGGCGTCAGACAAGGACAGCACGGCGCGGTTGAGCTTTACCAACCCGCCGGCCGCGAGGGCGCCCAGGTCGCGGCCGACCGGAGGGGCGAAGGGCTCGCCCAGATCGCGGCCGACCGGAGCGGCGAAGGACTCGCTCGGGTCGCGGCTGACCGGTGCGGCGAAGGGCTCGCTCGACGTGGCCATCAGCAGGAAAGCGTCGATCGCCGCGACGCGGTCGGGCTCGTGGCGGGCGGCCAGCACGTAGGCCATCGCCAAGGACATGGCGGGGCCCAAGGGGCCGTCGCACTCGGCCAGCAAAGGCAGGATCTCGGCGCCGCCGCGCTGGTCCTGGTCGGCCAAGGCGGCCAAGCCCTGCAGGGCCCACGCGGCGCACACCTCGCGGTGGTGGGGGAGTGCCGCGGTCAGCGCGGATCCGTTGCGGACGTCGGCGAAAGCGCCGTATCGCACCGTGGGCCGGCGGCTCAGCGTGAGGATCTGCTCCTCGACCGACAGCGTGCCGGGGCGGACGGGCGTGAGGTTGACCAGGACCCGGCCGATCGCGGGCGGCGGACCGACCGGGTCGGCGTAGGTCTTGCCGCTCGGCTGCTCGATGCGGGCGCTCAGCGGATCGGGCAGGCCGCCGCCGGCCAGCCACGCGGCCAGGCGTTGGCCGGCCGGCGAGGTCAGGCCGTCGGCGACTGTGGGGGAGGTGCCGCGGGGGAGGCGCAGCAGCGCCTGCTCGAAGTCGAGCGGCCACGGCTCCCAGCCCTCGGCCTCCGCCCGCCGCAGCCGCTCGACCAGCACGGACGCGTCGAGGCTGCCGTTGACATGGGTGGGCGTGGCCAGCAGCGTCGAGATCGGGCTCTGCCGCACCAGCGTGGTGACCTCGGCGGTGCGCAGCTGCAGCAAGCGGTCGGGCGCGCCGCCCAGCTTGGGTTGCTTGCCGCCGGACCAGAGCGCCCGTACGGCGGAGACCAGTCCCTCCCAGTGCCACGCCACCCGGGGCTTCTCGGGCTCCTGCCGCTCGACGACCGCCCGGACCACCGCACCCAACGCGTAGTGCGGCGGCCACCACTCCTGATCGAACTTGTCGTGATGCCGGTCGAGCAGGTGCTGCAGCGGCGACAGGTCCGCACCGGACCGCAGCGCGACCAGCCCGGCCAGCACGCGCTCCCACCGCACGGCCGCCGGGTCGTGCAGCAGCGCTCCCACCTCTTCGGCCAGCTCCACAACGCTCCCGATCGCCGCCGGCATCTCAGCAGGCCCGAGAGGCGGCGCCGAGGAAGCAGACTCGGGAGGCGGCGCCGAGGAGACGGGCCCGGCAACCGGCGCCGGCGGCGAGACGGAAACCGGCGGCGAAGACTCGAACACCAGCGCGGCCCGCCCAGGCAGGTCGCCACCGAGTTGAGAAGCCGCCGAGCCGAGGTCGCCCAGGGCCTCAGCGTCCAACAACCCGGCGCGCCGGGCGATCAGCGTGAGCGCCCGCTCCTGGATGTCGAGCGCCGGATGCTCGAAGGCCGCCCCCATCACCTCGACCACGGCCGGCGAAGACTCCCTCCGCGCCACCCGGTCGAGCCAAGAGAGCTGCGCCTTAACCAGCGCCTTCTCCTTGCGCACCAGCGTGGGCCGGCTGGCTTCGAGCAGCATGTCGAGCTCGAGCAACCCAGCCTCGTCAACCGCCCGCAGCGCCTTCTGCGCGAGCCCGGCGATCGCCGACGGCGCATCGGGCAGCAGCCTCGCGTAGTCGGGCGCGTGCCCGGCCATCTCGCCGGCCGTGGGCGCCAGCCGGTCGTGCAGCAGAGCGAACGGCCGCAGCCAGGCGGGGCGGTCGCCGCGGACGAGACGGTCGATCGTCGCGTCGAGGATCGTCGTGCGGTCGAGGCGTCCCTCGGCGACGAGCGTGGCGACCGCCGCTGGGAAAGTGGGAGTCGACGTCTCGTGGTCCCAGCTGTAGCCGTTCAGCTCGGCGCCGATGCCGTCCATCTCGAACAGCGCCGGCATCATCAGGTCGAGATAGGGGCTGTGGCGCAGCCGGTCGGCGAACGGCCGCTGGTCGTACTGGAGCACGCCGGAGAGCCAGCCGCGAACCACCCCCTCGGTCAGCGGCGGCGCGGTGCCCGACTCGGCCAGCAGCGCCGCCACAAATTCCCAGCCGCCGGACCACGCCTCCCGCGGGTTGAGCCGCTCGGCCAGCCGGCCGCCGAGGTCGCCGACCCACGGCAGCTCGCGGGCCCGGACCACCGCCACCGCGTGCGGCACCGGGATCTGGCTCCACCGGTCGCGCATGTCGCGCCGCGCGAGCAGCGTGGCGGCTTTGGCCGCGGTCGGCGCCGTGCCGAGGATGACGAGCCCGTACGCCCCGGCGGAGCGCCACCAGTCCTCGGGGCTCAGGTCTTTCAGGCCGGTCGCGAACGAACGCCGCTCCTCCTCACCCGCTTCGAGCAGCATCTCGCGCACGCCGTCGACGTCGCCCTGCTCGGCGCGGTGCCGCAGCGCGCCCCACCCGAGGCTCATGCGAAAGCCGCCACATCGGACGTCGCCATGCGCACCGCGAGCGCGTGCTTGCACGGGCCGCGCTCGCCGCGATGCTTGGCCCACCATGGGCAGGTGCAGGAGGCGGCGTCGCGCACGTGATAGGTCTCGTCGCCGCTGCGCACCACCGCGACCGCGCTCTCGACGGTCACCGCCCCGGCCGCCACCAGCGCGCGAGCGGCGACCAGGCGCGGGTTCATCTTGGCCACCGCGGCCACGTCGTAGGGCAGTGTGCGGTGGAAATATCCGGCCTCGGCCACGTCGTAGCCCACCCGGCCGGCCGTGCCCAGCTGGGTCAGCGCGTCGCGCACCCGCTCGCGCGTCAGGCCGGAGCAGTCGGCGAGCGCGTCGACGTCGATCGTCGGATCCCACGAGAGCAGGGCGCTGAGCAGCTCGGCGTCGTCGGCCGCCTCGTCGCCGGCGAGCGACGCCAGCACCGCACCCTCGCCGGAGAACCCGCGGTACGGCTCGGGGGAGAGGGTGAGCGACAGCCGCATCGCGGGGCTGCTCAGCTCCCAGGTGCTCGCGACCGGACCCGTCCCGGGGGCGACCGGCGGCCCGTAGACGCGCAGGCTCGTCGCGTACCGGAGGAAGGGTTTGAGCGCGACCAACCGCCCGGCCCCCGGCAAGCAGATCGCCCCGGGCGCGGGCCGGGACGTGACCCGCAGGGTCCGGCCGGCCGGGACCGCCCACTGCACCGACCGGTCGCCGGCGCTGACGCGGTTGAGCAGGACCCGCGCCTCGGCCACGCCGATCTCGGCGCGCGGGTCGAAGCGGGACGTGAGCACCTGCGCCTCGGCGAAACCGCGCAGCCAGCGTGACGGCAGCGGCACCTTGCGCTCGACCACCGGCCCGTCGAAGGTGGTCACGGTCAGGTCGTCGGGGCCGATGGCGAGATGCATCGGATCGGCCTGGCCGACCCGCGTCAGCGCGCGTTGCAGCGCCACGTTGACGTCGACGTTGGTGGTGCCGTGGCCGACGATCTCGCCGTCGATGCCGGTGGGCAGCACGTCGAGGCGGGCGTAGACGCCGCAGCACCCCGAGAACGACTCGAACCGCAGCCGGTCGGAGCCGGCCGTCGCCACCGGATCGAGGCTCGCCGGGTCGAGCGGGCGGAAATATCGGCTGCGCGCCACCTCGGCCACCGCGAGCAGGCCGGACGCCGTCGCGGCCGGGCTGGTCAGGAAGCCGGTGAAGAACCGCGGATGCGCCGCCGGGCCGCCCGACGTCTGCAGGGTGAGCCCGTCGCCGGGCGCCAGCGCCGAGGACCCGAGATAGGTGTACGTAGCCATGCCGGAGAAGCTAGCGGCCCCCTACGACAGAATTCGCGAACTGGCGGTCGGAACGAGCGAGAAGCAGGGACCGGCCACCCGGCAGCCGCCCGATGCCTTGACTCATCACGAGATTGGCGCAGACCCGGGACAGCCCGTACCAGGGCAGCCGCGGCGGCAGGCCGAGGTCACGCATCGCCGCACGACCGAGCAGCCACGTGCTGACCGACAGCGCCTTCTCCCGCTCATAGACCCGCCGCCACCCGACCGCCACGTCGTCGTACATGTGGATCAGCGCGCGGGCCAGCGCCACGCTGTTCCCGTCCGGCGGCGGGTCGTAGGCGAGGAAGTGGTACAGCAGGCGGCGTCCCCGGCGCTCGTCGAGCGGGAGCCATTGCTCGTCGACGCCCATCAGCCAGCCGATGTAGGACCACAGGTGCATCACCGCCCGGCCGTCACGGCGCGTCACGCGTACGCCCAAGAGGCGCAAGTGGAGCAGAAAGCTCGTGCTGAACACGCCTAGCGTGCTGGCCTGGTCGTATTGGTTGATCGGCATGCCGCGGTGGGCCCAGTCCCAGCCGGGATCGGCCGCCAGCCGCTCGTTGACCAGCGCGTGCATCACCCGGACGTGCAGCGAGAGCCGGAACCCCTCACCGTCGGTGTCCAGGCCGCCGGGCGCGGTCACCGCGCGCCACCAGATCGACGTTTCCTTGATGCGGCGCAGCGTCTCGCCGCCGGTGAGCCGCCCGGTGCGCACCAGCGGCTCGAGAGCCGCCGCGGTGCGATAACCCCCGAGCAGGGAACCGTAGGCGAGGACCAGGCCGGCATCCATCCCGTACGCCCGGCAGGCCCGCGCCCCGCGGGCCAGCAACCGATCGTCCACCCACGACGGACGCTCCCGGACGGCGTCGAAGAAGACCTTCACCGGCTCGGGCACGTCGGCGTCGATCCCGGCGGCGAGCGCCCGGTGCAGATCCTTGATGGTGAGCGCCGGATCGTCACGCACCGCGCGCACGAGCGCGGCCGCGGTCTCGTCGCGCCGCATCAGCCCCTCGCGCAACGCGGCCAACTCCCGCTCGGTCGGCTGCGCGCCACGCCCGGCGAGCCGTCGCAGCGGCGCGGCCGCCCGCTCGCCCCAGGCCCGGTCGGCCCCGAATCGCGTAGGCATGCCCCCACCATAGGGCCCGAGGGCCGGCGCCATTTGGCGGAGCGTCCGGGCCTGTCCATCACATAGGCTCTGATCGTTTCGAGTCATTTCCCCAGAAGGGAACGACGACACGATGCGACTCCCACAACTGGCACTCTTTCTCACCGCCGCGCTGATTCCATCCTTGGCCGCGACCCCGGCGATCGCCGGATCGAGGACCACGTGCAGCACCGACCCCGCGGCCCACCTGAGCTCGGTCCCGAGCCCCGAGACGTTCCTCGGCTTCCCGCTCGGCCTCGGCCAGCAGCGGGTGGTCACCAACGGCGAGATCCGCGATTACCTGAGCGCGGTCGACAAGTCGTCCGACCGTGTGGTCACCGGCACGATGGGCACGAGCGTGCTGGGCCAGCCCCTCAAATACGCCGTGGTCGGCGGCAAGAAGGCCGATCTCGACGAGATCCGCAGTCTGCGTGACCCCCGCGATTTGCGGGCCGAGCAGGCCCGCCGGATCGCCGCCCACGAGCCGGCCATCGTCTGGATCGCCGGCAACGTCCACGGCGGCGAGACGAGCGGCGCCGACGCCTCCCTCAAGACGCTCTACGAGCTGGCCGCCGGCCTGTCCTGCGACGTGAAGAAGCGCAACGACAACCTGATCACCGTGATCCTGCCGACGCAGAACCCGGACGGCCGCGACGCGAACCGGCGGCAGAACGAGTTCGGCTTCGACCTGAACCGGGACTGGTTCGCGCGTACCCAGCCCGAGACCGACAGCAAGCTCGAGCTGCTCCGGCGCTACCCGCCGCAGGTCTTCATCGACGCGCACGAGATGGGCGGCCAGCGGTACTTCTTCCCGCCGAACGCCGACCCGATCCACCACGAGATCGCCGACGCCCCGGTCGACTGGATCAACCGGATCGGCGAGGCCAACAAGGCGGCCTTCGGCTACAACGGCGCCTGCACCGCCACGGTCACCACCGAGTGCTACTTCAACTACGACGTCTACGACCTGTTCTACATGGGCTACGGCGACACGGTGCCGGCCACCGGGTTCGGCGCGGCCGGCATGACGTACGAGAAGGGCAGTGCCTCGGCCGTCCAGGACCGAGTCCAGCAGCAGTTCAACACCCAGTGGGCCACCCTCGGCTGGGCCGCCGCCAACAAGCGCGAGGTGCTGAACAGCTACTACAAGATCTGGTCGGACGCGCTCGCCGAGGGCAGGGCCGGCGCGCTCGAGCCCAACGAGGTCGTCCAGCCGACCAACACCGTCCAGTTCCCGGTGCCCGACATCAAGATCCGGTCGTACTTCCTCATGCCCGGCCGCCAGCTCGGCGACGTCCGCCGGCTCGTCGAACGGCTGCGCCGGATGGATGTCGAGGTTTACGAGATCAAAAAGCCGTTGACCGTACGGAACGCGCGCGTCTTCGGCGGCCGCAGTGGCACCAACGTCAAGGTTCCGGCGGGTGCCTACTGGATCCCGATGGAGCAGCCGCAGAAGCACTGGATCCAAGCGACCCTGGGCGAGGACCCGTACGTCCCGTTCCCGTACTTCTATGACGTGTCGTCGTGGAGCAACCCGCTGCTGATGGGCATCGACACGCTCTACACCGGCGACGTGGTGAAGCCCAGGGCCGAGCTGGTCAAGCGCATCGAGGGCGGCCGGACGGGCACCGCGCCGCGTTACGGCTCGTACACGTACGCGCTGGACTCCGCCTCCGCCGCCCAGCTGACCTTCCAGTTGCTGGGGCAGGGCGTCGCCGTGGTCCGCTCCTCGAACGGCGCCGCGGTTCCGGCCGCCGCCGTCACGCCGGCCGTCGACCGGCTCGCCCGGTCGCTCGGCGTCAACCTGACGCCTCGTTACAGCCCCGCCAAGGGCGAGGCCGTCGCGCTGCCCGACGTCGGCCTGTTCCGGGGCACCGGCATCTCCACCACCTCCGGCTCCTACGGCGAGGCCCGGTACGTGCTGGGCCAGCGGTGGGGCCTGAACCTCACGCCGGTGACCACCGCCGACATCAACGACAACACGGCGGCCTTCACCGGCCGCACGGTCCTGCTCGTGCCGGACGGCAGCAACGCGACCGGCGGCCTCACCGCGGCCGGCCAGGCCAACCTGCGGAACTGGATCGCGCAGGGCCGCACCTACATCGGCCTGCGCAACGAGGGCACCCGGCTGGCCCGCGCGGCCGGACTGACCTCGACCACCGAGAAGCCCAAGCCGGCCGACTACCTGGTGATCGGCTCGCACCTGCGGGTGGACGTGGACACCAGCAGCGCCGTCGCGTCGGGCCGGCCCGCCGAGGACTTCGAGTTCAACAACGGCGACCCGATCCTCAACCCGAGCACCACCGGCACCAACGTCGTCACCTACCCGAGCGACGACACGTTCTGGCACAACGGCTACACCGTCCACGAGGACACCTTGAAGGGCACCTCGGTGGTCGTCGACGAGCCGACCGGCGCCGGGCACGCGGTGCTGTTCGCGTTCAATCCGCTGTTCCGGGCGTACAACGAAAGCGGTTTGCAGTTGCTGGCCAACGCGGTTCTCTCCCCGGCGGCGGCCGCGCCTTCGACGCTGCGCGCGTCCGGCGTGGACCCGGCGCGGGCGGCCGCGGCGGCCGAGCCGGCGCCGGCCAACCTCGGCGGCGAGTGGCGACCGAGCCGCCTGCAGGTGGCGGTGGGCGACCTGGCCCGGACGCAGAGCCTGGTCAGCCGCTACACCGACACCGCGACCGTCGCGATCGTCGGCGACTCGGCATACCTGACCATCCCGAACCCGGAGGGTCTGCAGTTCGACGAGCACCCGTTCCTGCGCGACCTGGTGGGCGACCTGCAAGCGGCCGCGATCCCGCTGCGCTCCATCGTCGGCTGAGTCCGTTGCCAGGTGGCGCCCCCGAGCGCCACCTGGCACCGCAGCCGTTGCGCGCGACTGGTTCGATGAGCTGATGGATGCGTGGGAAGCCGCTCTGCTCGTCATCGCCACGATCGGTTCGGTCGCGGCCGCGGCCGGGGCCTGGTTCCAGGAACGCCGCAGCTCGGCGGCCCAGCTGGCGGCCGTCCAGCGCAAGCTCGACCTGGTGATGGCGCACCTCGGCATCGCCGCGCCCGAGGAGCAGGAAATCCTCGAGCACGTGCGGAACGGGCGCACGATCGAGGCCGTCCGCGTCTACCGCAAGCAGACCGGCGCAAGCCTGCTCGAGGCGAAGCAGGCGGTGGACCGCCTCAGTACCCCGCATCGTCCAGGGCTTTGACGGCCAGCTCCCGGCCGAGGGCGACCATGTCGCCGGCCCGGTGGAAGTCCAGCACCCGGCCGGCGGTGACCGGCACCGCGATGTGCACGTCCGGCGGCAGGCCGGCCATCCGGTAGCGGGCGATCATGTCCTGCATGGCGTCCAGCGAGTTCGTGATGACGTCGGCCAGGCGAGGACCGGCCACGACCGGCGTCTCCGCCAGCTCGCCGGTGTCGGCCCGGTGCGGCATCGCCTGCCGCAGCCACGCCCGCCACTCGCCGGGACGCTGACGTTCGGCCGCGGTGCGGATCGGCGCCGCGGGCTCGTGATCCGGGCGCCGGCCCAGCAGCGAGACGGCCACGGTCAGATCGGCCGGCGCCGAGGCGGTCGGCTCGATCGGCACCGGGTTGAGCAGCCCGCCGTCGGCCAGCACCCGCCCGTCGGCGACCACCGGGGTGATCAGCCCCGGGATGGCGATCGACGCCCGGATCGCCGAGCGCAGCGAGCCCTTCTGGAACCACACCTCGCGCCGGCTGGTGATGTCGGTGGCCACCGCCGTGTACGGGATCGGCAGGTCCTCGATCTGCGTGTCGGTGAGAAAGGCGTCGAGGTGGTCGATGAGGCGATCCGCCGTGATCATGCCGGGCGCCGACCATTTGGGATCGAACAGCCGCAGCACGTCGCGCTGCTTGAGCCCGGTCACCCACTGCGTGAACTCGGTCAGCCGTCCGGCCGCCATCACCCCGCCGACCAGGGCGCCCATCGACGAGCCGGCCACCGCGACGATCTCGAAGCCGCGCTCGCCGAGCACTTCGATGACGCCGATGTGCGCGAATCCCCGCGCACCGCCCGATCCCAGAGCCAAAGCGACCCGCCGCGACACGACGCCCTCCCCTCGGTATTGACCTCACCTGCAAGATTCGTACGGTCATGGCGACGGATCAAGGAGAGGCCGCCACCCGATGCTGAGTTACCTGATGCCACTGGTCTCCTCGCCGTGGCTCTACGTGATCATCTTCCTGCTGGTGGCGGTCGACGGTTTCGTTCCCGTCGCCATGTCGGAAGCTGTTCTCATCGGATTGGCCGCCTTCTCCACGACCGGTTCCCCCGATCTCGCCGCCCTGGCGCTGGCCGCCGTCGCGGGCGGCATGGCCGGCGACCGGATGTCCTACTACGTCGGCCGCAAGGCGAGCGCCCGGATCAAGAACGGCAAGCTGGCAAAAGCAAAGGCCAAAGCAGAGCATGCTCTCGTACGGCAGGGGAGCGCGGCCCTGGTGATCGGCCGGTTCATCCCGTACGGGCGCACCGCCACCACGCTGACGGCCGGGTCGGTCTCGTTGCCGCTGCGCCCGTTCTACCTGGCCAGCGCCGTGTCGAGCCTGCTGTGGGCGGCGTACTCGATAGGCCTCGGCCGCCTGGGCGGCGTGACCTTCGCCGACTCGCCGCTCCTGGCCGCCGCCTTCGGCATAGCCCTCGGCTTCCTCCTGGCCGGCTTGCACAGCGCCGCCAAGCGCCTCCGCCGCCTGATCCTGACCCGCGTCCGTCCCCGCCGCCCGTCACCCCCGCTCGCCGCCGACGAGACCGATGCCGACGCCGATGCCGAGGCCGCGCCCGAGGCCGTGCGCCCCGATCTTGTCGAGGCCGGCTGACCGTCAGGCGTTGTCCCCGAGGGCCCACTCCACCACCACGGTCACCACCAGCTGATGCCGCCCCGGCTCGATCGGCATCGCCGAGTCCGCGGCCGCCATGCCGCCGCCCAGGGCGTAAGGGTTCCCGTAACGGGGGGTCTCCTCGCTCACCTTGAGGACCCGGCCGAGCGGCCGCCCCGCCGCGCGCGCGTACAGCTCGGCCTTCCCGCGGGCGTCGTCGAACGCCTTCTTGCGTGCTTCCATGAGCAACGCGGCGTCGTCTTCGATCGAGAACGAAGCGCCGTTCAGCCGCGCCGCGTCCCCGCCCGCCTTGATGGCCGCGGACATGACCGCGCCCGCCTGCGGCAGGTCCCGGATCTTCGCGGTGAGTCCCTCGTTGACCGTGTAGCCCGTGACGGCTTGGTGGTCATCTCGTTTCGTGCTGATGCCGACGTCGGAGGTCTGCAGGTCGGCCCGGGCCACCCCGGCGCGGACCAGCGCGTCCCGCACGCGGGTGGCCGCCGCGTCGGCGCGATCCAGGGCTCCGCCGACCGTGGCGTCGCTGACCTCCACCGCGAAGTTCGCCGTGAACAGGTCGGGCACTCCGAACACCTCGCCGGTCCCGGTGACCTGGACGCTTTCGACCGGCGGCGAGTCCGAGGCGAACGCCGGGCGGCCGCCGGCCAGCCCCAGGACGACGAGCATCGGCACAATAACCCGCAATGTTCTCATCCCTCCCATCTAAGGCACTGACCTCGGGCCCGTCCCGCATTCCGTGATCTGACACTCCCGGAGTCTCGACGGGCGGCTCCGAGGGCGCGCACGCTGGCAGGGTGGCGGCGCCGGGTCCGGCCACCGGCCGGCGCGCCGCCGAGGGACGGCGATCCGCGATGGAGCGAGCCAGGCGCGAGACGGACGCCGCCGCGGGCCGGCACGACCGGGAGGACGCGGCCGGCACGAGCCGCGGCGGCCTGTCGCCGCGGGGTGGCAATGCCGCCGTCGCGCGGTTGCTGTCCACCCGCGCGTCGGCGCCTCCGCTGCCGGTGGCGTGGCAGGTGTCGGCGGCGGGCAACGCGGCCGTCACGCGGTTGCTCGCCGGCACGCCGGTCCAGCGATGCGGGGATGTCCCCTGTGACTGCACCGATGAGGAGCGCGAGGCAGCGCCGGCGGAGGGTCCGTTCCACGCGGCCGTGGCCGGCAGCGGCGACGGCGGTTCGGTGCCCGAGTCGCTGCGGCAGCGGGCGGAGGGCTACTTCGGCGCGGATTTCGGCTCGGTGCGGCTGCACCACGACGGCGCGGCCGCGACGGCCGCCCGGCAGGTCGCGGCCCAGGCGTTCACGATCGGCCCCGACGTTTACTTCGGGGCGGGCCGGTACGCCCCGGACACCGCCGCCGGTCAGGAACTGCTCGCCCATGAGCTGACCCACGTGACGCAGCAGGTTCCGGGCCGGGCGGCCGCGGCGGGCCGGCTCAGCGACCCGGGCGATCCGGCCGAGGTCGCCGCGGCGGCGGCCGCCCGCGGGTTCATGGCGGGCGCCGCGAGCCCGGCGCCGGCGGCTCACCCGGCCGCCGTGGTGGCACGGCAGCCCGATGCGGGACCGGCGGACGCCGGAGCGGGCGAGACGCCGTACGCGATGATCGGGAATGTCATGATCTCGCACGACCCGGTGGTGGCCGGCGCCCAGCTACGGCAGTACGCGGGTGCGGCCGGCGTCGAGGCCGCCCGCCGTCTGGTCGCCGACACCGAGAGGGAGCGCGCACGATTCAGCGCCGAGGTGGCGGACACGGCCGGGGTGACCCCGGAGCTGGAGGCGGCGCGCGACGCGGTACACACCTTCGACGTCATCCTCGGCGCGTTCCGCCGGGAGATGGCCGTCTGGGACGAGTTCGTGCGGTTGTTCGAGCTGCGCGCGATCACCTTGGCCGGGCGGCTGCTCACCCTCAGCGAGGAACGAGCCAACACCGAGAAACAGCGGTACGGGCTGAGCCGGACCACCAGCACGCGGACCGTCTACCACAAGGACGACCTGGGCCCCGCCGCGCCCAGCTACGAGAGCACCACGTCGCACGGCCTCGAGTCCAACCCGAACACCCAGGCGCTGACCATGGCCGCGGACGAGCTGGCTCGGGGGATCGCCAAGGTCCGCGCGGCGATCAAGAAGCGCAACGACGAGGAGACCTTCCATCCGGGCACCGACATCGGCGACGCCGGCGAGTGGAGCATCCCGGACCAGGCGGCGTGGGACGCGGCCGACGCCGAGCTCACCCAGGCCCGGGCGGCGTACGACGTTTTGCGCCAGGAGAAGGAGGCCGAGTTCCCGGTGCTCGCCTCGTTCACGCCGTACGAGAATCTCGGCTATATCGCTTTGGATCGCACCCGCAAGCGCCTGGAACAGGTCGGTAAGGGCGTGACCGGCGGCGAGGCGACCGCCGCCCTGCTGGCCGAGGACGTCCTGCAGAAGCTCGAGAACATCGCCAAGGTGCGGGCCGCCCTCGCCGCGGGCGAGCTGAACGTGTGGGGCGCGGACAACCTCGTCGGGATCACCAAGGCTGAGATGGGCGTGGCGCCCGGCTCCGCGGAGGACCGGATCGTCACCCAGAAGGTCGCCGACGACAAGTCCGACCGCTCCCTGCGCGAGCTGCTCATCGGCGCGCTCGCGCTGGCCCTCGGGCTGGTCGCCGCCCCGCTCACCGGTGGCGGCAGCCTCGCCGCGGCGGCGGTCGGCGTCACCGCGGCCGCGGGCGGCGCCGCGCTCTCCGGCTACCTGGCGGTCGAGCACCTGCAGGAGTTCCGGTTGAAGCAAGCGCAGACCGGCACCGACTTCGACAAGGCCCGCGCGATCAGCACCGAGGAGCCGTCGCTGTTCTGGCTCGCGGTCGACATCGTGGGCGCGGTGGCCGACCTGGGCGCCGCGGTCCAGGCGTTCCGGCGGCTGGTTCCGCTGGCCCGCAAGGCGGTCGCCGCCGCCGGCGGGGCGGCCGACGAGGCGCTCGCCGCGCTGGAGAAGGCGGCCGAGGCGGAGGCGCGCGGGCTCGGCGCGACCGTCGGCCGGGCCGCCCGCGACCAGGGGCGCCGCCAGGCCGCCGAGGCGCGCGGGCTGGCCGGCCGGTGGGAGCGCGAGCAGATCGACGACGCGACCCGGGCGCTGCTGAAGGAGAAGCCGGAGGTGGCCGCGCGGTTCCGGAGCATGGACGCCGACGTGCGTCAGGTGCTCACCCGCTGCGGGAGCGTGTGCATCCCCCTCGAGGTCACCGCGGAGCAGGAGGCCCGGCTGCGCGCGCTGCTCGACCGGATCCCGGCCCGGCACCGGCACGGCCTGCAGGAGTACCTGCACGCCCACCAGGCCGCGCTCGACTCGGCCATCGCCGACCTCGAGCAGCTGTTCTCGGCCGACCTGGGCGCCGCGATCGACGAGGCGATCGACGCGCTGGAGACCGGCCGGCTGCCACAGACCGGCGAGCTGGTGTCGGGCAGCCGGCGCGGTGCGGCCGAGGCCGTGCCGGACATCGGGCGGATCCCGCGCGACCTGGTCACCCGGGTGCAGTCGGTGCTCGGCGAGACGGTCGGCGGCTGCCACCCCTCGGTGCGCGCCGCCTGGGAGCGTGCGCGGACCACGGTGCTGTCCGGGGTGAGCGGCACGCCGACGCGGGAGATGATGATCGGCGACCTGTACAACCGGACCCGCGGCGAATTCTGGAAGAACGTCCGCGGCGACACCAGCGCGAGCAAGTTCTTCACCGATCACGGCTTCGTGTTCCAGGGCGGCGAGCGCTCGGCGCCGCTGATCAGCGCGGTGAGCGACTTCCCCGGCAAGGAACGGGAGTTCCTGCTGTCGCTGGACCACATGGCCCCGAAGGCGTCGGGGGAGAACTGGCGGCTCGCGCTCGACGCGGACAACCTGCAGTTCGTCTCGTTCTGGGACAACTGGCTGCTGGCCCAGATCGAGCGCAAGCTGCCCGAATTGACCCGCTGAGTCAGCGCGAGCGGAGCTCCACGCAGCAGCGGCCGGCGTGCGGGGCCAGCACCGGCGTCGAGCCGGTCACGCCGAGCCCGTCGACCAGACCGGTGAGGAACGCGTGGTTGAGGCCGCAGACCAGCGCGGTGTGCCGGGCGGCCAGCGCGTGGAACGGGCAGTTGTGCAGGGTGACCGTCCCGGGATCGGATCTCGGCTCGAAGCCCAGGGCGCCCAGCGCGCCGACCACCTCCTGCCCCGGCGCCATCACCGCCGACAGGTCCCGCCCGCGGCGGTAGGCCAGGCGGGTGGCGGCCTCCGCAGCCGGCTGCTCGCCGCCGGCGACCGCCTCGGCCAGGATGTCGGCGATCAGCTCGTAGCGCCGCTCCGGAATGGTCACGGTCAGGCCGTCGCCGGTCGGCTCGTAGACCTTCGGCGTCCGGCCGCGGCCGCGCGGCTGGCCCTCGGGCGCGGCGTAGCGGGCCGACAGCAGGCCGGCCTCGACCAGCTTGTCCAGGTGGAACGCGGCCAGCGCGCGGGTCATCGCGGTGGCCGCCGCGGCCTCTTCCCGGTCGACCGGGTGGTCCTGGCGGCGGACGTAGTCGTACAGCGCACGCCGCGACGGCTCGGACAGGGCCGTGACGGCGTTCCACCGGTCGTCCATGCCGGCAGAATATCACCAACGACGACTCTTGAAATTTCGCGCCGTGAGGCGCAGGCTCCGTATTAACGCAAATCTGCGCTAGTGAAAATGGAGCCTGCGGATGACGACGGTGGCCGAACGCGTGTACCCGGTCCGGACGGAGCCCGACCTGCTCGCCGCCGAGCGGGCGGCCGAGGCGTTCCTGGCCGCGGTCGGCGTGGACCTCGAAGCTCCCGGCCTGGCCGGGACGCCCTTGCGGATGGCCAAGGCGTACGCCGAGATGCTCACCCCGCGAGAGTTCGCGCTCACCACGTTCGACAACGACGAGGGGTACGACGAGCTGGTCCTGGCCCGGTCGATCCCGGTGCGCTCGCTCTGCGAGCACCATCTGCTGCCGTTCGTCGGCGTCGCGCACGTCGGCTACCTGCCCGGCGATCGCATCCTCGGCCTGTCCAAGCTGGCCCGGGTGGTCGAGCTCTTCGCCCGCCGCGCCCAGGTGCAGGAACGGCTCACCAAACAGGTGGCCGACTGGCTCTGCACCCACCTGCGCCCGCGCGGTGTTGGCGTGGTGATCGAGGCCGAGCACCTGTGCATGAGCTTGCGCGGAGTCCAGGCCATCGGCGCGACGACGGTGACGTCGACGCTGCTCGGCACGCTCCGCGAGGACGCCCGCTCACGCGCCGAGTTCCTCGCCATGACAAGGAGGTCAACCCCATGAACACTCTCTCGGCCGCCGTCAGCTTGCTGCTGGTCGCCGGCCCGGCCCCGGCCCTCGGCTGGACCACCGTCGCCAGCCCCAGCGAGGTGCCGGGCGACAACTACCTGTACGGCGCCGACGCGTCCGGCGCGAGCAACGTCTGGGCCGTGGGAGGTGTCTATCTCCCGACCGGCGGCACCTCGCACAGCCTGGCGTTGCGATACGACGGGACGGCCTGGCGCTCGATCGCGCGCACCGGCCTGCCCGGAAACGACACGCTCCGCGGTGTCGACGCGGTCGCTGACGGCGACGTCTGGGCGGTCGGCGAGTATCGCAGCGGGGTGATCCGCTACGACACCCTGGTGGCCCACTGGAACGGGTCCGCGTGGACCCGGGAAGCCACCCCGAACGGCAACCCCGGCGGCATGAACAACCTCTACGGCGTCGCGGCCGCCGGCGGCACGGTCTGGGCTGTCGGCAACTACATCGACCCGAACTCGCCGGCCAACCGGCACAAGCTGATCCTGCGGCGCACCGGCGGCACCTGGCGCGTCTCCGCCGCACCGGTGGTGGCGCCGACCTACGAGAGCCTCGCCGCCGTCGACGCCACCGGCCCGTCCGACGCTTGGGCGGTCGGCGCCGCCACCGCCGCCTTCGCGCCGCTCATCCTGCGGTGGAACGGCGCCACCTGGGTCTCGATGACCGTGACGGCCCCGCCCGGCACCGGCCTGACCGGCGTCGACGCGCGGACGCCCAGTGACGTCTGGGCGGTCGGGTCGACGTCGGCCGCGGGGGGCGCGCAGCCGTACGTCGCGCACTTCGACGGCACGTCCTGGCGTCGCGTGGTCACGCCGGCCCTCCCCGGCGGCGGTCAGCTCGCCGACGTGGTGGCGCTGTCGTCGACGAGCGTCGTGGCGGTCGGCCGATCCAACGGCGCCCCGCTGATCCTGCGCTGGAACGGCACATCGTGGACCCGTGACGCCACGCCGGCGTCGTCGAACCCGTTCCTCACCGGCGCCGCGGCGGCCGGTCCCGGGTCGATCTGGGCGATCGGCTATCGCTTCGAGCTCAACGCGTACGCGAACCGCACACTGACCCTCCTCGGCAGCGCCTAGAAGCGCCTGCTCCGCTGATCGAGGCCGAGCGGGCCGTACGGATAATCGGTCGGCCGCAGGTCGCTCGCCTCCTGAAGAACGCTGGTTTCCTCATCTGTCAGGTGGAGCCCGGCGGCCCGCAAGTTGGCCTCCAACTGGTCGGTCGTCCGGGCTCCCAGGATCGTCGACGTCACGCCGGGCCGGTCGGTCACCCAGGCCAGCGCCACCTCGGCCATCGACACCCCGCGGGCCTCGGCGACGCGCTGCACCGCCTCCACCACGTCCCAGGTGCGGGCGGTGCCGCGCCGGTCCCACGCCTCCATCCCGCGCTCGGGGTTGTCGCCGAGCCGGGTCGCGCCGGTGGGCCGCTGGTCGCGCCGGTACTTCCCGGTCAGCCAGCCGCCGCCGAGCGGGCTCCACGGCAGCAGGCCCAGCCCGGCGTCGAGCGACGCCGGGACGATCTCGTACTCGATCTCGCGCACCAGCAGGCTGTACTGCGGCTGGAGGCTGACCGGGCCGGCCAGCCCGAGCGAGCGGGCCAGCAGCACCGCCTTGGTGAGCTGCCACCCGGTGAAGTTGGAGAAGCCGTAGTAACGGATCTTGCCGGCCCGCACGAAGCCGTCCATCGTGCGGAGCGTCTCCTCGAGCGGGGTGACCGGGTCCCACGCGTGCGCCTGGTAGAGGTCCACCACGTCGACACCGAGCCGGGCCAGTGACGCGTCGAGCGCGCGGGTCAGATGCCGTGCCGACAACCCGGCGCCGTTGGGGTCGGCCGCCATCGGGAAGCGTCCCTTGGTGGCGAGCACGATGGCCTCGGTCACCTCGGCCGGCCGCGACGCCAGCCAGCGCCCGATGATCCGCTCCGACTCGCCGGCCGAGTACACGTCCGCGGTGTCCACGAACGTGCCCCCGGCCTCGGCGAACATGTCGAGCTGGGCGTGCGCGACCATCTCGTCGGATTCGTTGCCGAAGGTCATGGTGCCGAGGCAGAGCGCCGAGACGGCGCACCCGCTGCGGCCGAGCGTGCGATATTCCATGACCCCAAACTAGTCCGCGATCAGTCGGTGCCGGACTCCATGGCGGCCTGGTCGAGCAGGTCGTCCTCGGTGGCGACGGCGCCGCGCGAGGCGATCTCCTCGGCGCCGCCGGCCGGCAGGGCGCCGACCAGGCCCTGAGGGCTGCCGACCATGCCGAGGCGGGCGTACTGCTCGAGCTTGGTGCGGCTGTCGGCGATGTCGAGGTTGCGCATCGTCAGCTGGCCGATCCGGTCGGCCGGTGCGAACGCCGGCGTCTCGGTCCGCTCCATCGACAGCTTCTCGGGGTGGTAGCTGAACGCCGGCCCGGTCGTGTTCAGCACCGAATAGTCGTCGCCGCGGCGCAGCCGGAGGGTGACCTCGCCGGTCACCGCGTTGCCGACCCAGCGCTGCAGGGCCTCGCGCAGCATGAGCGCCTGCGGGTCGAGCCAGCGGCCCTCGTACATGAGGCGGCCCAGCTTGCGGCCCTCGGTGTGGTAGCTGGCCACGGTGTCCTCGTTGTGGATCGCGCTGACCAGCCGCTCGTACGCGATGTGCAGCAGCGCCATGCCGGGCGCCTCGTAGATGCCCCGGCTCTTGGCCTCGATGATCCGGTTCTCGATCTGGTCGGACATGCCCAGGCCGTGGCGGCCGCCGACGGCGTTGGCCTCCAGCACCAGGTCGACCGCCGAGCCGAACTCCTTGCCGTTGACCGTGACCGGCCGGCCCTCGACGAAGCCGATGCTCACGTCCTCGGTCGCGATCGCCACGTCGGAATCCCAGAAGCGGACGCCCATGATCGGATCGACGATCTCGATGCCGGCGTCGAGGTGCTCGAGCGACTTGGCCTCGTGGGTCGCGCCCCAGATGTTGGCGTCGGTCGAGTACGCCTTCTCGGTCGAGTCCCGGTACGGCAAATCGTGGGCGAGCAGCCACTCGCTCATCTCCTTGCGCCCGCCGAGCTCGGTGACGAAGTCCTTGTCCAGCCACGGCTTGTAGATGCGCAGCGACGGGTTCGCCAGCAACCCGTACCGATAGAACCGCTCTATGTCGTTGCCTTTGAACGTCGAACCGTCGCCCCAGATCTGCACCTGGTCCTCGAGCATGGCCCGCACCAGCAGCGTGCCGGTGACGGCCCGGCCCAGCGGCGTGGTGTTGAAATAGGTGCGGCCGCCGGAGCGGATGTGGAACGCGCCGCAGGCGAGGGCGGCGAGCCCTTCCTCGACCAGGGCCGACCGGCAGTCGACCAGACGGGCGATCTCGGCGCCGTAGGCGAGGGCGCGGTCGGGCACCGAAGTCACGTCGGGCTCGTCGTACTGCCCGATCTCGGCGGTGTAGGCGCAGGGAACCGCGCCCTTCTCGCGCATCCACGCGACCGCAACCGACGTGTCGAGGCCGCCGGAGAAGGCGATGCCGACTCGTTCGCCGACCGGGAGAGAGGAGAGAACCTTGGTCACGCATAGATTATGCACCACGCCGCATTTTCATGCGAGCTGCCCACCCGTACGTGTCGGACGTCCTATCGCGCGGGGGTGCGATCCCGGTCGCGGTCGCCCGGCGTGGCCGCGCCCCGGCCCGGCTCGGGCACGCGGGTGTTGAGCCCCGGCACCGTCTGACCGATCCGGTTCAGCGAGCCGGGCACGCCGCGCGAGTGTTCCGGGACCCGGGCGTCGGCGGCCTGCTCCTTCAGCAGCTTGAGGTAGAGATCCTTCTCCGCGACGAACTCGCCGAGCTCGGCCGTCATCGAGCCGGCCGGCACCTGGATGAAGTCGGCCGGCGCCTCGCCGCGCAGGCCGACCAGGCGACCCTCGCGGATGATCATTTTCAGCCGGACCGGGGTGCCCTGGAGCACGGCGACCAGCCCCGGCGGCCCGGCCATGCGGTGCGCCTGCCCGGCCGCGTCCTGGCCGTGCGAGATGCCGACGATGTCGAAGACCTCGCCCTCGGCCGTGCCGCCGGCGAAGCGCACGCGGACCTTCTGAGTCGAGCCGCCGGCCTGCTCGGCCGGGGCGACCTCCTGGATCGCGGCGACCCGCCGCTCGACCCGCGGATCCAGGAACAGGTCGGTGTTGCGGGCGAGGACCGCGTTCTTGAACGCCATCAGCTCGCGCAGCGCGGCCTCCGCCTCGCCCGGGGGCAGGTTGCCGTAGCCGAGCCGCTCGCCCAGCGCGACGACCTCCGGCGGGATGGGCGGCAGCGGCTCGCCCGCCCGCGGCGTCGCCGGCCGGCCCAGCCAGATCACCTTGCTCGCCCCGGAGTGCGCGGCCGTCCAGGCGGCCCAGCCGGCCGTCGCGCCGCCGCCCGAGACCAGGACGACCTTGCCCCGCACCGGGGCGGAGAAGATCGCGTCGCCGTACACCAGGCGTCCCGTGTCCACCAGCACGTTCTCGTGCTCCGGCGTGACCTTGGCCTGCGGTCCGTGGCTCTCCAGCCGGGTGGCCGGGCCGGGGCCGGTCGCGAGGTTGAGGCCCTTGCGCGCATAGAAGTACTTCGGCTCCCCGGTGGTGTTGCTCCGCACCAGAACCCGGAAGGGGGTGTCGTGCGGCCAGCTGCCGTCGCCGGGATTGGCCTCCACCCGCATCTGGGTGCCGCGGTACGACACCACGCCGGACTCGTACGCCGTCATCGTCAGCGCGTCGGCGATGTCCTCGGCCCGGCCGAAGCCGGTCGCGTCGGAGGTGAACTCCTGCGGCTGCCGGGTCAGCCCGGCCGAGCCCCACTCGCCCGGCGGCTGGCCGATCCGGCCCTGCTGCAGGCCGCCGCTGGCCAGCAGCTGCTCGGCGCGGGCGCGCCACGGCTCGACCTCGCCGGCGGTGATGTTGAGGACCTTCGGCACCTCGGTGACCTCGACGCCCGGCGCGCTGCGCATGCCCCGCGCGGACGGCGTGGTCGCGCTCGCGATGATGCCGGCCGGGCCGCCGCCGAGGGTCAGCACGTCGACCTGGATGTGCTGCATGCCGTCGATGAGCTTCTGCACGGCGGTGTCCCGGACCGCCAGCCGCTCGAGCGCCGCGCTCACCTCGCGCCGGGCCGCCGCGGCCTGCTCCGGGGTCGGCGCGGCCTCGCCGATGCCGCCCGGCCGGGCGTCCAGGCCCTCGATCAGCGTCATCGGCTCGCCCCCGTCCGGGGTGACCGTGTAGAGCCGGCGACCGGTGATCACGTCGATGTCGCCCGGCTTCACCCGCGCGCCCTGGCTCTGCATCGCCTCGAGCAGGCGCGGCATCTGGCTGCGCGGCACCTCGAAGTGGCCGGAGTCGAGCTGCCGCATCAGGCCGGCCAGCTCGGCCTGACGCAGCTGAACCGCTTCCGGCCCGGTCAGCCGCTGCTGGATCTCGGCGAGCGGGATCCCCAAGTCCTCCAGCAGGTGTGGCTCCCGGGCGAGGCGCTCGTTCAGCGCGTTGTACACCTCTTGCTCGGCCTGCGTCGCCTCGTTGTCGCGGCGCAGCCCGCCATCGAGGTCCTCCTGCCGCCGGCTCGTCCGCGCCAGCTCGGCCAGCGCGATGGCCTCCCGCCGGGCCTCGAGCGCACGCCCGGCGGCCTGACCCAGCTTGCCGCCCTTGCCGGCCGCCCAATCCGTGAAGCGCTTCATGACCTTGCCGCGAGCGATCAAAGTCATTGCCACGTACGAGACGAAGCTCTGTCCCGCGATTTCTTCGACCTCCGCGGCCGACAGGCCCTTCTTCCCGCGGCTCTCCCAGAGGGCTTTGACTTCCTGCTTGGCGAGCTCGGACGCGCCCATGACGAGCATCGGGACGCCGTGCTCGGCGGCGAGGGCCTTCAGACCGCCGGCGGCCGCCCAGGCGGTCCGTTCCATCCGCGCGGCGAGCTTCGACATCGTGCCGAACAGGAACAGGTTGAACGCGAAGTCGCCGGCCAGCCCGCCGGCGGTCACCTCGTCGGAGAACATGATCGCGTTGCCCGCGGTGAAGGTCGCCGCCTCCACCGTCTGGACCGTCCAGAACGCGGCCGTGCTGCCGATCTCGAGCCCACCCACCACGCCGCGGGCGAGGGCGCCCACGCCGGAGGTCACCAGCATGAGCGCGACCATCGCGATCATCTGGCCGATGAACGCGCGGATCTGGGCGTCGTGGATCGCCTCGGCGACGCGGTGCAGCCACTCCTTCTGCCGCGGATCCGCGGCCAGGCCCTCGATGTCGCCCTTGACCGCCTGCCGGTCGCCGCTCTCCCAGCGCGTCTTGGCGTCGACCCACAGGTCCTTCCAGTGCTGGGCCTCCGCCTTGAGCTGCGCGATCTCGATGACGTCGTTGATGCTCGCGGTCAGGCGCGACCAGAAGCCGTCGCTGTCGGCCAGCGCCTTCCACATCTGCTCGACGTTGTCCAGCCCGCTGTCGATCGACACCTCGGTCTGCAGGTCCGAGACCAGCCCGAACACTTCCTCGAGCGACTGGCCGAAGGCCTGCGGGTCGGTGGCGGCCAGGGTGCGCAACTCGATCATCCGGCCGCGCAGCGCCTCCTCCCGCGCGCCCAGGCTCGACGCGCCCTGACGCCCGCCCAGCCCGCCGATGGTCGCCTGCAACCCGTGCAGGATGCCCTCCATCACGGTGACCGGGAGCAGCTTGAGGGCGAGCTGGGCGGCGGCGAGCCGCTCCTGGGCGGTGGCGACCAGCAGCGAGGCGCCGGCGGCGCCGGCCAGGCCCTCCGCCACGTCCCGGAAAGCCTGCCGGTAGTAGTCGGGCAGGTTCAGCGCGAACGGATCCGCCTTCTCGGCCGCCTTGTCCAGCAGCGCGACCAGGTGCACGAAGCCGTCGCTGACCTCGCCCAGCAGGGATTCCTGCCCCTCGGCCTGAAGCGTCCACTCCTGGATGCCGGCCGCGTCGCCGGCCGCGAGCCGCCGGCGTCGCGCCGTCAGGTCCGCCCGGGCCAGCTCCACCTCGCGCTGCGCGCCGAACCGCTTGGCCTGCTTCGCCACCGAGTCCAGGAGCAGCTCGCTGTTGTTCATCGTCACCAGGACGTGCAGCGGGGCGGCGGGCGCGACCGGGCCGAACGGCGCGCGGTCGCGCGCCTGTGCCAGCGCCGCTTCGCCGGCCGCCGGAGAGGCAAGCAGCTCGCGTACGGGATCGGGCGAACCCGACGGGGTGGTCGCGCCGGGCTGCCCGACCGGAGTCGCTCCCGGCGGGGCCGCCTTGCGCAGCTCCTCCTGCCGGGCCGGCAGCAACTGGCCGGACCAGGGGAAACCGAACAGCCGACCAGCCGCCATGAGCTGGTAGGCCATCTCGGTGGTGCCGTACAGCGCGAGGGCGACCTCCTCCCGCGTGGCGTCGAGCGGCTGCTCCACCCGTACCCAATAAGTCAGTCCCTCGGAAGCGGGGTAGCTGAGCTTCACCGGCCGCAGCGCCGCGGCCGCGGGCGCCGGGCCGCTCGCCCGGTAGGCGTCCAGGTCGACCCGCACGGCACGCCCCGACGTGAGAACGTCGGCCGCGAGCACATCGATCGGATGCGACACCAGCAGGGCGCCGGCGTCGGGCTCCGGGGCCAGCGCGGGGTCGGTGCGGGCGGCCTGCTCCCAGGCGGCGAGCTGCGCCCGGCTGCGAACGTCGAGATAGCGCGGGACCATCCGGGCGAGCGACTCCCGCAACCGTACGATCAGCACGTCGGCGAGCCCGGTGGCGACATCCGGATACCAGACCAGCGGACCGGTCGACAGCTCCCACATGGAGATGTCGTCCGGTTTGGACTCGGGCGCCATCGCCTGCTGGGTGTGCACCCGGGTCCGGTCGATGATCCGCGCGGCAGCGTCCACGGCGCCGAGCAGCCGGTCGAGCGCCTTGAGCATCTCGGGCCCGCGGGGGAGCGCCATGTCGACGGCCTCGGCGAGCGGCTGGGCGCCCGAGGTCCAGTGCAGGTGGGGGCTCGGCGAGGCCAGCTCGAACCGGCCGATCGCCGCCCCGATGCCGTCACCGATCTCGGCCGCGAAGTAGGTGCAGTACCGCTGGTAGTTGGCGGTTTCCGACGGCTGGTCACGGCTCCACAGCCCGACCGCGTTCGCCCCCGTCAGCCCGGCGCCGGACTGCACCGCGTGCGCGACCTCGTGCGCGAGCAGCCGCCGTTCACCGGGACCGCTCGCGCCGGCCACGCCACCCGGGACGTAGACGTCGGTGCCCCGCGTGGCGGCGTTGGCGCTGAGCCGGTTCAGCGCCGCGTCCGCGCCGTCGTGCACCCCGATCGTGCCGAGCAGAGGCCGCCAGGCGGGAGCGGCCTGACCGACCACGGACGCGGGCAGCCCGGATCGGCTCGGCTTGCCCGTCCCATTGTCGGCCGGCGCGGCCGGCGTGGCCTCCGCCGGCCAGTCCGGGAAGACGCGCCGGGCCAGCTGCTCGGTGCCCTCCTCCGAACCCGCGCTGTGACCACCGAGCGCACGGGCGACGGCCGCGTTCGAGACGCCAGGCGGCAGCGCCACGCCACCGCCGTCCGGCCGGCGGGAGGACGGGGTGGCGCGGGCAGCCTCCGGCTCCGCGTCGAAGGCCCGATCCTGTCCTTCCACCCCGCCAGGGTTACTCGGCGTGTCAACGGGCTCCAGCCCGCGTCGGATAGCCGACGGCAACGCCGGGGCGTTTGCATATCAAGTTTGGTCAATTCGCTGGATGGGCGCGGCTCCGTTTTGAGCCAGCCTGCTGTGGTCAGCATCCTCGAGCTTCGCGAAGGAATCTCATGCGACCGCTGCGAAGCGGCCTCTCCGGTCCTCTCCGCACTGTGTATCGCCACCGCCCTCGGCGGCACTGCCGCGCAGGCCGCGCCGCCCTCCCTCAACGTAGACGCCGACGACCCCGCCTACCTGAGCAAGATTGTCGACAAGTCCCCGCAGCGATATGCCGGGGTGGTGGTCGACGAGGCCGCCGGCATCGTCCAGGTCTATGTCCGTCCTGGTACCAGGGCTACTTCGAAAAGGGGACTTCCACCGTCCACACCACGGGGACGATGGGCACCGAAACCTCGGTGCAGTTCGGAAACAACCGGATGGACGCGGCAATCATGGCGGGCGGGTCCTACTGGAACGGCGCCGTCTACGGGGGCACTGTCGACGGGTCGGCCTGGGGCATCGGCGGCCAGCAGGCGGTGGCGGTAGGCAACAGCATCTGCGCCGACGGCTCGGTCACCAAGGAGAACTGCAGCGCGAAGATCAGCGCGATCAACGCCTGCCTGAACATGTACGACGGGGCCACCAACACCACCGTGAAGACCTGCAACCAGGCCGTCGCCGATTCCACGTCGGGTGTGATCGTGCAGGGCGGTGACAGCGGCGGACCGGTCCTGCGGCACACGAGCACGCTCGACCAGGTGGCAGGCGTGGGGTCGATCGTCGGCGGCTCCGACAACGGGCTGCACATGAGCTTCACCCAGATCCAGAACTTCTCGTCGACCTTCGGCGTCACCGTGGTGACGGGCTGGCCCTGCTGCTGACCGGCCGGGGCCGGGCCGAACGGCCCGGCCCCGTCACTCGCCGTGCTCCAGCCGTCTGCCGTTCAGCGGCTCCGGCAGCCGGACGGTGACGAGGGCGTTGTCCACCCGGCGGCTCGAGGGGCACGCGCTGCGTTCGGTGCCCCAGACCGTGACTGTGACCGTCTCTGGGGTGGACATCACCTGAGTGCCGGTGGGAGTGCGGCAGTCGGCCCCTGGCACGGCCAGGACAAGTTGTCCGGGCGGGTCGCTGCTCTGCAGTTGCCAAGGCAGGGCGACTGCGCCGGGGGCCGGCTCGGAAACCGTTGGCAATGCGGGGACGACCACCGGAGGTTCGGTTTTCCACGGCTCGCTCTTGGCGCACCCGCCCGCCATGCACACGGTGAGTGCGACGACGCTGAGACGGCTGAATGGTCTTCGCACAGTTCCCTCTTCTCTCGACGCTTGGACGGCCCGCCCCAGGAACTCCGTTCCAGGATCAACCGGACGGGCATCAAGAACTGACGTCGATCGATATGGTTACCGTATGGAGACCACGGGGGAGCTCCAGGGTTGCTGCTGCCACAAAGACCATCTGACCTTCACTCAGATCCGGATCATCGAACTGGTTGCGGCGGGCCTGTCAAACGATCAGATCGGGCTCGGCTGCATTTGAGCCGGCACACGGTCACCGCGCATTTGATCAACGCGATGCATCGGCTGGACGCCGCCAATCGCGCCGAAGTGGTGGCCCGCTGCTACGTGTTCGGTTTGCTGATCGCGGGGCAATGGCCACCTGCCGCCACAACGCGTCGATGTATCGACCGGTGACCTTTTCCGTGTCGTCCCTGCAGCCCGGTCAACGGCGCACCCGGTAGCTCAGGTGAAGCACCCGGTTGCCCTGAATCACCACGTCCGGATCCTCCAGCAGGTGCTGCGCCTGGACCGACCCGAAGAAGCGCTTGCCGGACCCGAACACGACGGGCACAACGTCCATGCGGACCTCGTCGACCAGGCCCGCGGCCAGCACCTGGCCACCGACGTCACCGGCGGCGACCTCGACGATGCGGTCACCCGCGAGCTCCTGCGCCTTGGCCATGGCCGCCTCGACCCCGTCGACGAAGTGGAATGGCGCCTCGGGGTCCCAGCCGTCGGGCGCCGGCCGGTGCGTCACGACGACCACGTGGTCGATCCCGCTCGGCGGCTTCCCGTCCCAGCCGTCCGTCATGTCGAAGACGTGCCGGCCGGCGACTGTCACCCCGATCTGGTCCCAGTACGGCCGGGTGTAGTCGTAGGACGTCTGCGACACCTTCACCATGCCGCTCTCGTCCAACGGGACGTCACCGCCGGACAACCAGTCGAACAGCGGTCCGGGCTGGTCGTTCTCATCGGCGACGAAGCCGTCCACCGACACCGAGCTGTACATGACCACCTTGCCCACGACGCTCTCCTCTGCTCTGGGGTGTCCCCAAATTAGCGTCTCGTGAGCTGGCACTCTTGTAAGAATTCAATCGGCCGGTAGTGGCCAGCCGTCGAACGCGTGGCCCGGATGTTCGCGCATGAACCGCCGCCGGACTTCGACGTACCGGGTCGGCGTGAGCCCGGTGAACTCCCGGAACTCGTGGCCGAAGTGGGCCTGGTCGAAGTAGCCCGCGCCGCCGGCGAGGCCGCCCCAGTCGATCGGCCCGGCGGGGTCGATCGCGAACACGGTGGCGGCGAAGCGGTGGGTGCGGGCCAGCCGCTTCGGCGTGACCCCGATGAGCTCCTTGAACCGCTGTGCCAGATGAGTGCTGCTGACCCCGGCCGCCACACTCAGGTCGCCGATACCCACCGCCCCGCCGGTCGCCGCGATGACACTGCTCGTATGGCTGACCAGCCCCAGGCCGGCGGTCTCGCACAGCCGTCGCATCAGCTCCTCCTCGAGCAGCGTCAGCATCGCGTGCGGCCCGTCCGCCGTGGCCAGCCGGTCTCGCAGCTCGGCAACGGCGCGCCGGCCCCAAACCTGCTCCATCGTCACCGGCCGGTCACACAGCTCGGCCGCGGGCATCGGCAGGAACGGCGCCAGCCCCCAGGGCTTGACGTGCGCGCCGACGGACCGGGTCCGGGGCGGGTAGCCGAACTCGAACGCGCGGGTGGGCGTGGTGACCACGCAGCCATCGGCGTACTCGGCCATCGCGGTGTCGGTGCCCCCGCGGATGCGGAACGGTGCCCCGAGGTTGACGATGAGCAACGCCGCCGGCATCGGCGGCAGCAGCAGCCGGGCGTACGGCGGCGCACCCTCCAGGTAGTAGAGGTCGTCGATCAGCCCGTCGAGCGGCGGTCGCGGCACTCGGGACACGTACTCCACACGCACAGCATCACCGACGCGCGCCGCGACGGTCCAGATGGACCGCGACAAGAAACGGGCGCGCACCCGCTGTGACCTGCCGCTCGGGATACCTCGATGGCGGATGCCGGCAATGCGAGCGGGCGTCGAATCACGACGGAAGCGCAGCGGCGCGCCGGTTGAGCCTTCGGCGCCGTCCCGGCCGGCCTCTACAGGATCCGTCGATGGGCGACGATCTCCTCGACGACTTCATCCGTGCGAACAATGAGCGGGATCTGGGCGTCGGTCCGGGATGTATCGGATGGACGGCCGCTACGGGCAGTACGCCATCGTCTGCCCGCAGCTGCGGGCCACCGTCACCGTCACCGCGCACTCCGAACGCGAGTTCGACCTGCTCGACGTGATACACCAGTTGGTCCTCGACCGGCTGGCGTGACGACACCCAAGGTCGGGCCCGGGCCGGTCGCGACAACCGGTTCCAGCTCACCTGCCGGTTCGTCGGGAGCCGGGTCGCCGGCCACCACGCGCGGGCCCGGAACTGCGGGGCCGGGCCGGCTGATCAGCCGGTCCGTCGACGGCGCCGGGGCTGGAGAACGACACCGAAGGCGCTGCCGGACGGGAAGACTTCGGTGGCGGCCATTGCGACGCCGCGATCTGGGCGCCCGTGACCGGCAGGGCGGGCGAGATCTGGTCGAGCAAGCGCTGCGCCACAGTGGCGTCGATCTCGAGGTCGGCGCTGATGCGAACATCGGCTGCGGTCGCCAGGTCCACGACGTCGTCGCTGGTGAACGCATCGGCTCCGAGAGTGCTCAGTCGCCGCGCGAACTCCTGGACATTGACCATTTGCAGCCTCATCGTCGGATTGTGAATGATCCACAGTAACCCCCGCCTTCGGTCGGCGGATCCCGCGCCCACCGTGCGGGCCGCCGCGGCCAACAGCCGGTGCCGGCAACTGCGCCCACTGCACGGCGGTCCACAACTCTTCGGGGAGCTGATCGCGCGGGGGGTCGGCAGAGCGGTCACGCTCTGCGCAACCCACGCTACCCGTGACCAGGGCGACCCGCCGACCGCGTTATAGCGTATGACGACTGGTCACGACGCGGCAGCGGTTCGGGCTGCTGCTCGACGAGGATGGGCGGATGGTACCCAACGGGCGCGCGGAGCCTCCGTTCGCTGTGGTCGAGGCGAAGATTCAGCGCCCGGTCCACCGCGAGGGCCTGATCGCGCGTACCAGGCTGCTGGAGGCTCTCGCCGCGACGCCCGAGCGCATCTCGCTGATCCTGGTGACCGCGCCGGCTGGTTACGGGAAGACGACCGCGCTGAGCCAGTGGGCGACTGCGGACCCCCGGGAGTTCGCCTGGGTGACGGTTGACGAGGCGGACGGGGATCCGGTCCGTCTCGCCGGCCATGTCGCGCTGGCGCTGCACCGCATCCAGCCGCTGGATCCGGCGGTGTTCCGGGCTCTCGAGGCCGGCGACAGATCCCGGCACCTGACCGCGTTGAGCCACCTTCTGACGTCATTGCGGACCTGGAACCGGCGGGGCGTCGTGGTACTCGACGACGTCCACGAGCTGCGCACCGTCGGGGCGATGAATTTCATCCGCGCGCTGGCCGCCGGTCTCCCGGCGGGCTTCCAGCTCACGGTCGGGTCCCGGCTGACGCTGGGGTTCGGCCGGCTGCGCAGCGAGGACCGCATCGTCGAGTTCGGCGTGGAGTCCCTGGCGTTCACCAAGGAGGAGGCCCGGGCGATCCTGGCCCACGCCGGTGCGGACTCCTCGGACGACACGGTCAGGACACTCGTACAGCGCACCGAGGGGTGGCCGGCCGGCGTCTATCTCGCCGCCCGGGCCATCCGGACCGCGTCGGATCCGGCCGTCGCGGCGAGACGGCTGACCGGAGACGACCCGTACATCGTCGACTACTTCCGGGACGAGTTTCTCGTCCGCGAGTCGCCGGAGATAGTCCGGTTCCTGTTGCGTACGGCCGTTCTCGGTCAGATGTCCGGCGCACTCTGCGACCACGTGCTCGGCCAGAGCGGCTCCGCCGGCCGGCTGGCGGAGGCGGCGCGACGCAACCTGTTCGTCGTCCCGCTGGATCGGCGCGGCGAGTGGTACCGCTACCACTGCCTGGTCGCCGAGATGCTGGTGTCCGAGCTCCGCCGACGTGAGCCCGCCGAGGAGTCGCAGGTGCACCGGCGCGCCGCCGACTGGTACGAGCAGCAGGGCCAGATCGAGAAGGCGATCGAGCACAGGTTGGCGGGTGCGGATACCGGCGCGGCGGCCGGTTTGATAAACCGGCACGCGCCGCAGTTCGTCGCCGCCGGCCGCCTTCAGACGGTCCGCCGATGGCTGGACGCGCTGGGCGAGGACGGCCTGGTCAGCTATCCGCCGTTGGCCATCACCGCGGCGTGGACTCTGGCGCTCATCGGAGACATGCCGGGCTCGCAGCGCTGCCTGCATGCCGCGGAGCGCGGATCGTTCGATGGCCCACTTCCGGACGGCAGCAGTTCGCTCGTCTCCGCCGTCACGGTCCTGCGGGCATCCCTGGGAGCGTTAGGCGTCGACCGGATGCTGCTGGATGCGCGGGCGGCCACGGAATATGAGCCACCGGGCAGCCCGTGGTTCCCGTCGGCGATGGCGGCGCTCGGCATCGCCCACGCGCTGAGTGGCGCCGCGGACATGGCGGTCAAGGAACTTGGTCTGGCGGCCCGGCTCGGCGCGGAGGGCCGGCCGCCCACCGCCGCCGTCGGCGCCCTGGCCGAGCTGTCACTGATCGCGGCGGACCGCGACGATTGGTCCGACGCGGAAGACAAGGCGGGCCAGGCGGTCGACCTGATCGAGACCGCCGGGATAGAGGAACACCTGTTCAGCGTCCTGGGCTACGTCGCCGCCGCGCGGGTCGCCGCCCACCAGGGCAACCAGGTGGCCGCCCAGCGGCATGCCGGCACCGTCCTGCGGATGAACACCACGTTCTCACCCGCGGTGATCCCGTGGTTGTCGGTCCAGGTGGCGATCGCGCTCGCCGAGACCTTCCTCGAGCTGGGCGACTTCGCCGCCGCGCGCTTGCAAGCGGAGGAAGCCGGACGGCAGCTGGACGGACTGCTGACCGAAGGAGCGCTGCGACAGCAACTGAGCCGGGTCCTGGCCCGCTTCGTAACCGAGGACGAGCATGTCCCGGTCCCGAGCGCGATGGCGCTGACCAGGGCCGAGATGCGGGTGCTCCAACTACTGCCGACCCATCTCTCGCTCGGTCAAATCGGCGAGGAGCTGTTCCTCTCCCGCAACACCGTGAAGGCCCACCTCGTCTCGATCCGCCGGAAACTGCAGTGCGCCAGCCGCAACGAAGTCGTCGCCCGATGCCGCGACCTCGGCCTCCTGCGGACCTAGCGACTACGGGCGCCGCTCCAACAAGCCGGCCCTGCAGCTCGGTCCGCACCGCCGGATCCACGCCTCATGCAAGGCGGCCATCGCACGGTCCGGCATCGGCGAACCAGGTCATGGCCTGGCCGTGCGGGCGGCACCAGGCCAGCGGGCGGCCGTCCAGGGCGAGCACGTTGTGGAGGGTCTCGTCGGGCGGGTTGGGCAGGCTCCCGTAGTCGAGAACGGTCGGATTCTCCACCGAGATCCAGTGACCGGGCAGATCCCGTACGAGAGAAATGAAGGTCTCGCGACGCTCGGCCGGCACCTGATAAAGCACCGAGGTATGGAAGACGACCAGCGTGGCGCCCTCGGGCGCCCGCTCGGCCAGGCCCGGCAAATCGTCGACGAGATCGCCCTGGAGGAGCAGCGGCGGATCCTGCTTCGCCCATTCCGCGGCGGCGCGCAAACGCTCGCGGCGATGGGTGTGCTCGGGCCAGATCAGCGATTCCAGCCACCGGAGATCATCCGGATCCGTGATGTCGCGCGGGGTCAGATCCAGGCCGGCGCGCCAAACGACCTCGGGCAGGTGCCGAGGCGGCTCACGGCCGGTCAGGGCGCAATCGAGAACGGGGTCGCCAGTGCCGAGGCGGAGGTCGCCATAACGGTAGGAATAGCGGTCGGAGAAAAGGTTGAGGCCGGCCGAGGCGCCGATTTCCAGCAGCGCCAGGGGCTGTTTCAGCCCAGCCAGGATCGGCAGCAGAAGGGCGCAGCGGCCAACCTCGTTGGTCTGGGTCGCGCGGGTGAGCATTTCGGCCTCGACGGCGGGCCAATGGGCGTCCGCGAATTCGAGAAAGGCATCCGGGTCGGTGACCGGGCCGTCCAGGAATCGCACCGCGGCGAACAGCAGATTCGGCTGGCGCTTGGCGGGTGGGAGGGTGTCCAGCCGGGCGATCAGGTCGCGGTCGCGGGCGACGGCAAGAGCGAGTTTCTCGTACGCGTCGGAGACGCCGCTCGCCTCTCGGGCGGCGAATTCGGCGTAGATCATCGCGGTCGGCATGCGGCTCATGATATTGAGCGGGAACCATCCGCTCGGGGTGACTTCCGTCCCGGTTTTCCGTGCGACGGTGACCCGATGGACTCGCTGCCGCGCATGAAGAACAAGGAGTACCTGCACGAGCTGCGCAGGCTGCACGGGGAGCTCGTCGCCATGCAGGAGTGGGTCAAGAGCACCGGGGCCAAGGTGTGCGTCGTCTTCGAGGGGCGCGACACGGCCGGCAAGGGCGGGACGATCAAGGCGATCACCGAGCGGGTCAGCCCGCGGACGTTCCGGGTGATCGCGCTGCCGGCGCCGAGCGAGCGCGAGAAGTCGCAGATGTACCTGCAGCGGTACGTTCCGCATCTGCCCGGCGCCGGGGACGTCGTGATCTTCGATCGGAGCTGGTACAACCGGGCCGGGGTCGAGCGGGTGCTGGGATTCTGCACGCCCGAGCAGTCCGACCAGTTCCTCAAGCTGGTGCCCGAGGTGGAACGCGCGATCGTCGAGTCGGGGGTGATCCTGCTTAAGTACTGGCTGGAGGTCAGCGCCGACGAGCAGACACGGCGGCTGGAGAGCCGGATCAACGACCCCCGCAAGGTGTGGAAGCTGTCGAAGCTGGACCTCGAGTCGTACAGCCGCTGGTACGACTACTCACGGGCGCGGGACACGATGTTCCAGGCCACCGACACGGCGTGGGCCCCCTGGTACGTCGCGAACACCGACGACAAGAAGCGCGGCCGGCTGAACGTGATCACGCATCTGCTGTCGCAGGTGCCGTACAAGCCGTTGAAACATCACGATGTCACCCTCCCGAAGCGCCAGAAAGCGGGCGGTTACCGCGAACCGGCACTGCAGGTTCGGCGCATTCCCACCCCGTACGGAAATGTGGCCTGACGCTTTTGATCCGCGGCCGGACATCGTGCCCTTCCGGGTCCTAAACGGGACAGGATGGTCTGTTAACTATTCAGCGTGGCGTTAAACGTCTTGAGGTCCGCCTCAGCTGCGGCGATGGTCGTTGGGTCGAGCCGGCCACCGGGCGAGCCGTCCGCCGTGGCGGTGGGAAACACGGGGGATCGTCCCAGCGGGGGCACGTGCGGCGGCGGCTCGACGGGCGCGGTCGCCGGCGCGGCCGCGCCCTTCTTTGTGCAGCTATAGCCTGCTTTGCGTGAGTGGGTGGTCGCCGCATGCCGGGATAAACTTCCTTGCCACAGTGCAAGGGAGCCGTCGTGTTGCGCGTCCACTTCACGCCGGAGGACATCGGCCGGGTCCGCATGGCCGGCGAACCGGACCCGATGTGGGAAACGGTGTTCACGCTGTTCCGGCTGACCCGGCCCGGGCAGACCCCGATCTTCGGGCCGTGGCGCGACCAGGTGGTCCCCGCGACGCGCCGGGCCGACCTCGACATCCTGTTGCCGCTGATCCGCGGGCCTTATTACCCCGACTTCCTCACTCCGGCGGAGGGACAACTGGGGCTCCCGTACGCGATAGAGGCGTTGCTCTCGACGCCCACCGCCCGGCTGCGGCAGGACATGCTGGAGCTGGCCCGGCTGGGTGAGCCGACGCCTTCGTGGATGAGGCGGCTGGCGGAAGGCGATCGGCCGGTGCTCGAACGGGTCGCGGGGGCGATGCGCTCGCACTATGAGGTGGCGGTGGCGCCGTTCTGGTCGGAGGCGCAGGCCCACGTGGAAGCGGATCGATCGCGCCGGGCCCGGGCGCTGCTGGACCACGGCGTGGAAGGCCTGCTCAACAGCTTCCGGCCGATGATGCAGTGGAGCTCGCCGGTGCTCGAGGTCGAGACGCCGTTCGAGCAGTCGATCGAGCTGGACGGGCGCGGCCTGATCCTGGTCCCGTCGTACTTCTCGTGGGGCGCGCCGGACGTGCTGCGCGACCCGACCCTGCCGCCGGTGCTGGTGTACCCGGTGGAGCGTGACCCGGCGGCCTTCTGGGCGGCGGGGCCGGCGGCGAACGGTGGCTCGGTGGCCGCGCTGATCGGCCAAACCCGAACGTCGGTGCTGGAGTCGATCGGCGACGGAAGCACGACGTCGGAGCTGGCGCGCCGGGTGGGCGTGAGCGCCGCATCGGTCAGCCAGCACACGTCGGTCCTGCGCGAGGCCCGCCTGATCCACACGAGCCGGGCCGGCAAGGCGGTCCTGCACACCATCACCCCGCTGGGCGCCGCGTTGCTGGGCGACCGCCCGGTCGAGCCGCCTCGCTGATCCTCCGCCGGCTCGCCTTGGGCCGCGGGCTCGCCTTGGGCCGTGGGCTCGCTTTCGGCCTTGGGCTCGCCTTCCGGCCGCCGGTTGCTGGCGCGGGCTCGTTAGGCTCGCGGGATCATGAGGCTCGTTCGCCCGCGCCGCCGCGTGCTCCTGCTCCTGGCCGCCCTCGCCGTCGCCGCGTTGCTGCTGGTCAGCACCCCTTGGGCCTGGACGGTCGCCGCCGCGCACGGCCACGTGCACGACGAGGCCGACGCACCCACCGCCGCCGTGGCGATCGTCCTCGGCACCGAGGTGACCGTCGACGGCACGCCCTCCCCGCGCCTGGCCGGCCGCCTCGAGACCGCCGCCGAGCTGGTGCGATCCGGCCGGGCCCGGGTGGTACTGGTCTCCGGCGACAGCCACGGCGGCTCCGGCGACGAGCCCGCCGCCATGGCCTCGTACCTGACCAAGCTCGGCGTCGACGCCCAGCGCATCGTCACCGACCCCTACGGCCTCGACACCTACGACACCTGCATCCGCGCCCGCGACGTCTACGGCGTCACCCGCGCCCTGGTGGTCACGCAGTCCTACCACGTGCGCCGCGCCGTGACCCTCTGCCGGCACATGGGCATCGACGCCGACGGCGTGATCTCCCGCTGCCACTGCCCCACCAAGCTGCTGGTCGAGAAGTCCGTCCGCGACTACTTCGCCAGCGGCAAGGCCGTCCTGGACGCCGTCCGTAACCGGCCACCCGCGATCTCGTCCCCCAAAGACACCTCCCTCCAGCAGGCTCTCGCCGCTCAGAAATCCGCGACCAAGTAGGGCATCTCGCGCGGGAACATCGCCCCCAGCGTCGCGACCGCCTCGGGCGGGACCTCGCCCAGCCCTCGCGTGACGACCTCGACCGGGTCGAGCACCCCGTAGAGCAGTGCGCTGAACCCGCCCACGCTGACCCTTGCCGACGGAGCCGCGGTGCCCTTGCTGACCTTCAACGCACCGTCCGCGGACTCCAGCCGCCAGACCCCGCCGGCCAGCTCGTCGTCGGGGATCTCGACGGTGATCGCACCCGGCCCGACCGCGGTGCCGTCGAGCGCCTCCATGTCCAGAACTCGCACCATCGGGCCTCCGTGACTTGGCCGGTCGACCTTGCCCTCGGTGATCACCTCGATGTCGGTGCCCCAGAGCTCGGGCACCTCATCCGTGCTGACCTTCACCACGACGCGGGACACCTGGTCGACGTGGCGGGCGAAGAACTGCAACAGCAGCGCCCGCCCGAGCGGATTCGCACAGAGCAGGTGATCGGCGACCAGGTCACCGCCATAGCTCTTGATCCGATAGCGGACCGCACCCACGACCTCGCCGCCGGACCGCGCCACCGCCACCCAGTACTTGTCGTCGCGGAACTCGGCCGCCCGCACGTCGTCGAAGACCGCGAACCCGTGCCGGTGCGTGAGCAGATGCCGGCGCTGAAGCCCGTCCCACGCGTCGAAGCCCTCGCTCATCGGCAGCCACGACACCTCGCCCGGCAGCTCGGCCCGCAGCAGGTGGCCCAGCCCCTCGGGCGCGAACGCCGCCGTCCTGTACCGCGGAATCCCCACGAACCCGAACCTTGCATAGAAGCCCGCCCGGAACGGATAAAGGGCGCTCACCGCACACCCTTCGTCCCGCATCTGGCGCAACAGCCGATTCAGCAGCTCGCGCACCAGTCCGCGACGCCGCGCCGACGGATGCGAGGAGACCGAGGCGACGCCGGCCATGTCGTGCAGGCGGCCGCGCACGTTCTGCCGCATGCGGAACGCCGCCACGGCCGCGAGCGTCTGTCCCTCCTCCTCGGCGACCAGGCTGACGGTGGACTCGAAGAACTTCATCCGCTCGCTGTTGGCCTCCGCGTCCCCGGCCGGCCAGGGCGAGGGAACGAACGCGTACGCCTGGAGGGGGAACATCGTCGCCGTGCGCTCCGCCGCGCTGATCTGCCGGAATTTCATGGACTTCATCCAACACTGGCGGCCAGCTGCCCGCTCGGAAGTTTTTCCGCCTGTGGATAACCGCGAAGCCCCAGCTCGCGACGCGCCGAGGCACCCCGGTTTGGCATGGCAAGCCGGGACAGGCTAAGGTTTCATCCGTCGCCAGGGAGTGCAAGCCCCCTGGGAGACAAGCGGACGTAGCGCAGCTGGTAGCGCATCACCTTGCCAAGGTGAGGGTCGCGGGTTCGAATCCCGTCGTCCGCTCGGAGAGGCCTTCACAGGTTAAGTGCGGGGCCGACTCGGTGGAGTGGCCGAGAGGCGAGGCAACGGCCTGCAAAGCCGTGTACACGGGTTCAAATCCCGTCTCCACCTCGGCGAAAGCCAAGGGCGATTGGCGCAGCGGGAGCGCGCTTCCTTGACACGGAAGAGGTCACTGGTTCGATCCCAGTATCGCCCACCAGCTCAGAGGCCATGTCCCACGATGGACATGGCCTCCTTTCATAGCTGGATGACTAATTGAGTGACTAGCCCTCAGGTGGTCGTCGAGGCTAAGAATCCGGTCCATGGCGTTGCGCGCGGTGGGCAGGACTCGGCCGGAGGCTGGCGTAAACAACGAGGCGGTTCTTCGCGGCGAGTTCTGCCGGGACCGTTTCGCCGGAGAGCCGGAACAGCAGGCTATAGGTATCGGCGCCCCCAGCGCCTATCCGCTTCGCAGATGGGCCCAAGATTGCGGCGGCAAACGAAGCTTCGCAGCGGTCGCCTCGGCCGTCACCGTCGAAGACGCCGTGTGGCTGGCTAGCCTGTGGAGTGCTCGGCAAGATTGGGCCGCTAGTCGACACCGTTCGGGCCGATCGCCTGTCACGCAAGCACGGCGACAGCGACGCGATGCGACCGACGTTTCAATATCGGACAGGATTCCAACGCCAAGATCAGAGAGAGGCGTACGCACTTCGAATTCAAAGCAAGTAGGATCATGGGGTGGTTGACCCGGAACCCGGCCTCAACGCGGAGCAGCTCGGTGCGTATTTCGCGCTGATGGAGGTCAGCAGCCTTCTTCAGTACGCGGTGGACGAGCACCTGCGCGCCGACGGCGACCTCAGCTTCGTGCAGTTCCAGATCCTGGCCCGGCTGGTCGACGCGCCGGAGGGCAGGTTGCGGATGACCGATCTGGCCGACGGTGTCGTGTACAGCCGCAGCGGCCTCACCTACCAGGCCGGATTGCTGGACAAGCGCGGCCTGATCACCCGCTCGCCGTCGCCGGACGACGAGCGCAGCGTCGTCGCGACGGTCACCGACGCCGGCCGGGACCTGGTCGCCCAGGTGCTTCCCGGGCATGTCGACCGCATCCGGCAACTGCTGTTCGAACCGATGGCGGGCAAGGACCTCGCCGCCTTCAGCGCCGTTCTCGGCCGGGTCCGCGACCACATGCGCGCCACCCCGCCACGCTCCGCCAAACCCCGCGCCGGGCGCAACCGAGCCGACTGAAGGGCCAGGACCTGCTGGTCTTCCTGGCGCAGCCCGGCTCGGCGAGCGAGGCGAAGCTTCAGCGCCTGATCTGAGCCCCGTTTCCGGTTCGCGCCACGCGCGATCTGTCGGCCGGCTCACACCGTCCGTCTATTGCTTCGAATTCGAAGCGGGCTATGGTTCAGGAGTGCTTCGAATACGAAGCACTTGCCAGGAAGAGATGAGGACCTGCGATGAAGGCAGTGCGTTTCCACGAGTACGGCGACCCGAGCGTCCTGCGTTTCGAGGACGTCGAGCGGCCCGTCCCCGGCGCCGGGCAGGTGCTGATCCGGGTCGCCGCGACGTCGTTCAACGGCGTCGACGGCAACATCCGCGCCGGCTTCATGCAAGGCCCGATCCCGGTGACGCTGCCGCACACGCCGGGCATCGACGTGTCCGGCACGATCGCCGCGCCGGCCGACGGCGTGGCCGGGTTCGAGGTCGGCGACCAGGTCGTCGGGTTCCTGCCGATGGCGGGTGACGGCGCGGCCGCGGAGTACGTCGTGGCTCCGGCCGAGATTCTCGCGCCGGCGCCCGCACGTGTCCCCTTGGCCGACGCCGCGGCGCTGCCGACCGTGGGCCTCACCGCGTGGCAGGCGCTGTTCGACCACGCGAAACTGGCCGCGGGCCAGCGCATACTGATCAACGGCGCGGGCGGCGCCGTCGGCGGCTACGCCGTCCAATTGGCCAAGAGAGTCGGCGCGTACGTGATCGCCACGGCCGGCCCGCGCAGCATCGGGCAGGTCAAGGCCTCCGGCGCCGACGAGATCATCGACCACACCACGACCGGGGTGACCGCCGCGGTGAGCGAGCCGGTCGACGTGGTGCTCAACCTCGCGCCGATCGACCCCGAGCAGCTGGCCGCGCTGCCCGGCCTGATCCGCCCCGGCGGCGTGCTGGTCAACACCACGGTGTGGATGCCCGCGCCTTCCGACGACGCGCGTGGCGTACGCGGCATCGACTTGTTCGTCCGCAGCGACGCGGCCCAGCTGGCGCGGCTGGTAGCGCTGATCGACGCCGGCGAGTTGCACGTCGACGTGGCCCAGCGGATCCCCCTCGCCGACCTGCCGGCCGTGCACACCCAGGCCGCCGCCGGCACCCTGCCCGGCAAGACCGTCATCGTCGCCGCGAAGGAGGACCGCTGAGTAGTGTCCGCCCTATGCGCGAGCTCCTCAGCCCCGTCATCGTCGCACCGATGGCCGGTGGGCCGACCGTTCCCGGTCTGGTCCTGGCGGCCGCCCGGGCGGGCGCGCTCGGTTTCCTCGCGGCCGGATACAAGACGCCCGCGGCGGTGGAGGACGATCTGCGGGCGGTGCGCGGCACCCCGTACGGTCTCAATGTCTTTGTCCCGACGCCCGCGCCGGCCGATCTCGAGCCCCTCGAACGGTACCGCCGGCTGTTGCAGGACGAGGCCGACCGCTACCAGGTCGATCTGCCGCCGCTGCGCCTCGACGACGACGACCACTTCGCGGCGAAGGTCGAGCTGGCGATCACGTACGAGGTGCCGCTGGTCAGCTTCACGTTCGGCGTCCCCGATCTGGCGGTCACCAGGGCGCTGCGCGAGGCCGGCAGCCGGGTCCTCATCACCGTCACCTCGGCCGGCGAGGCGCTCCAGGCTCTCGCCGCCGAGCCGAACGCGCTGATCGCCCAGGCCGGCTCGGCCGGCGGCCACGCCTCGACGACGAGCCCGTTCGGCTACCAGGGCACCTCGGTCGCCGCCGAGGTCCTCGCGGCCGTGCGCGCGGTCGCCGACATCCCGGTCATCGCGGCCGGCGGCACCGCGTCCGCGGCGGACGTGCGCGCCCTGCTCGACGCGGGCGCCGCGGCGGTCCAGTGCGGCACCTACTTCCTGCTGGCCGACGAGGCCGGGACCCGCCCGGCCCAGCGCGCCGCGATGCTCTCCGGCGACTATCGGGAGACGGTCGTGACCAGGGCCTTCACCGGCCAGCCGGCCCGCGGCCTGCGGAACCGCTTCACCGACACCTACTCGGCGGCCGCCCCGATCGGCTACCCGGCGGTGCATCACCTGACCGCCCCGATCCGGGCGGCGGCGGCGAAACAGGGCGATGCCGGCGCGCTGAACCTCTGGGCGGGCACCGGCTTCGCGGCGGCGCGGGCGCGACCGGTCGCCGGCCTCGTCGCCGAGCTGCGGGATTGACGTGCAACCTGCCGATCGGCCATCCCCGTCTGAGGGGTGATGACCCAACGGAGGGGACGGGCGATGGGGGACGGTTCGGAAGAGGACTACGTCGATTACGTCGCCGCGCGGATACCCGCGCTGCGGCGGCTCGCGTACCTCCTCACCAGCGATTCACATCGCGCCGACGATCTGGTGCAGCAGACCATCACGACGCTGTACGTGAAGTGGCGGCGGGCGCAGGCCGCCGACAACATCGACGCGTACGTGCGCACGATGCTGGTCCGGACGTTCCTGGACGAGAAGCGGCTGGCCTGGGCCCGGGTCCGCCTGTTCCGGGAGCTGCCCGAGCCGCCGCCGTTCGAGGACGGCGGCCGCGAGGACCGTCAGGTGGTGCACGCGGCCCTGCGGCGCGTGCCCCGCCGGCAACAGGCGGTGCTGGTGCTGCGGTTCTTCTACGACCTGCCGGTCGACGAGGTGGCCGCGGTGCTCGGCTGCTCGGCAGGCACGGTCAAGAGCCAGACCTCCCGAGGGCTCGCCACCTTGCGACGCCTGCTCGGCGAGCGGGACTTCGCAGGCTTTTCCGCAGTGCGATGAAGGAGCCGATAATGCCATCCGAGACCGATCTGCTGCGGTCCCTCGATCCCGAGCCGCCGCAGCCCTCGACCGTCGACATCGCCCGGGCCGTGACCGACGGGCGGCGGCGCAAGACGCGCCGCGGGGTCGGATACGCCGGGGTCGCCGCCGTGACCGCGATAGCCATCGTGGGGGTCGCCGTCGCCGTCGGCGCCAACCGCGACAACACGGGCGTCAAAACCCCCGTCGCCGCACCGAAGACGTCCGCGCCGGCCAAGCCTGCTTACACGATCCCGGGCACGACCGGGTGGGCCGCTCCGGCCGCGACCGCCCCCACCAGCTGCACGATCGAGAAGCTGCCCGTGCCGGACGGCGTCAAGATGGCGCTGGTCTCCGGCGCCGACCCGACCGGCGCCTACCAGGTCGGCCGTTCCTACCCGAAGGGCGGCTACCAGGCCGTCATCTGGCACAACGGCCAGGCCACCAAGGTCGACCTGCCCGGCGACCTCGAGGAGTCGCTGCGCGACGTCAACTCGTCCGGCACCGCGGTCGGCTGGAGCTACCAGGGCAAGACCGACGCGGACACCGGGCCGGTGCCCTACGCGTACGTGAACGGCAAGGTCGTGAAACTCCCCGGGGTGAGCCGCGGTGAGGCGACCGCGATCAACGAGGCCGGAGCGATCACCGGCCAGGCGGCCGACCGCGCGGTGGTCTGGCCGGCCGCGACCGGCGCGCCGATCTTCCTTCCCGTGCCGAAGGGCACGAAGGAGTCCACCGCCGGCGACATCGACGAGGACGGAACCGTCGTCGGCAACCTCGACCTCAAGGTCCCGTTCGTCTGGTTCGCCGACGGCACCTCCCGCGCGCTGACGCTGCCCACGGTCGAGGGGAAGAAGGCGGTCAGCGCCCGGGTCTTCTCGATCCGCAACGGCTGGGCGATCGGCGTGGCCGACCAGACCGACGACGCCGGGAAGGGCCGGGCGACCGGCAAGATGTGGGCGGTCCGGTGGAACGTGCGCACCGGCGAGGCGAAGATCTCCACCGACTGGGACATGCGGGCGGAGGAGCTCAACGCCCAGGGCTGGGAGATCGGCATCACCAAGCAGGGGCGGGCGGCTCTGCTCGCCGGCGGCAAGCAGATTGCGCTGCCGGAGCTCGCGCCGCACGACCCCGGCGCGCTCACGAACATCCCCAATGCGATCAGCGACGACGGAAAGGTCATCTCCGGGCAGTCCGACGACGCTTCCGACACGATCCGGGCGGTCGTCTGGCGGTGCGTGTAGGGCACAGGGACTCCTCAGCAGCCTCACAGAAATCCGACGCACAGTAGTAGCAGCTACTCCGTCGGTAACTGGAGGAAAGATGCTCGCCCTAGTCAGCCTGGTACTGCTGCTGCTGCAACTGATGCTGGTCGCTCGCGCGGTGCTCGACTGGTCCGTCGCGCTCGCCGGCCCGTCCACGGCCGGCTCGATCCGGTACCGATTGACCCGCGGCGTCACCGCGGTCACCGAGCCCATCCTCGCGCCGGTCCGGCGGGTCATCCCGCCGGTGCGGGTCGGGGGCCTCTCGATCGACCTGGCCTTCATCATCGTGTTCTTCGCGATCGTGCTCATCCGTTCGCTGATCGGCTGACCGGCTGATCTGCTGACCAATTGCCACGACGCTGCGCCTCATCGCCCTCGGGGGATGAGGCGCAGCGCTCTCTCCGGCCCCGATACTGGGCGAATGACCGTACAGTTCACCGCCGACGACTATGCGGCCCGGATGCGCCGCGCCGTCGAGGCCGCCACGGCCGCCGGCCTGTCCGGGGTCCTCGTCGGGATCGGGCCCGACCTCACCTGGCTCACCGCGTACAAGCCGACCGCGGTCACCGAGCGGCTCACCCTGCTGGTGCTCACCGCCGACCAGCCGCCGACCCTGGTGGTGCCCGCCCTCGAGCGCCCCGACGCGGCCGCCGCCGTGGGCGCTCCCGCGCTGACCCTGGTCGACTGGGCCGACGGCAGCGACCCGTACCAGTCGGTCGCGCCACTGCTGCGCCCCGACGGCCGTTACGGCATCTCCGACGCCACCTGGTCGATGCACCTGCTCGGCCTGCAGAAGGCGCTGCCGGGTACGTCGTACGAGGCGCTCTCGGTCTGCCAGCCGATGCTCCGCGCGGTCAAGGACGAGCACGAGCTGGCCCGGCTGGCTGCCGCCGGCGCGGCCGCCGACGCCGCCTACGGCGAGATCCTGGGCGTACGCTTCGCCGGCCGCCGCGAGACGGAGGTGGCCGCCGACCTGGCCGGGTTGCTGCGCAAGTTCGGCCACGAGCAGGTCGACTTCACCGTCGTCGGCTCCGGCCCCAACGGCGCGAACCCGCACCACGAGGCCGGCAGCCGGGTCATCCAGACCGGCGACGCGGTGGTCCTCGACTTCGGCGGCCTCCTGGAGGGCTACGGCTCCGACACCACCCGCACGGTCACCGTCGGCCCGCCGTCCGACGAGATCCGCGAGGTCCACGCGATCGTCCGCCAGGCCCAGCAGGCCGCCTTCGAGGCGGTACGCCCCGGCGTGGCCTGCGAGGAGATCGACTGGGTGGCGCGCCAGGTGATCCGCGACGCCGGCTACGGCGAGTACTTCATCCACCGCACCGGCCACGGCATCGGCGTGACCACCCACGAGCCGCCGTACATGGTCGCGGGGGAGAAGCAGCCGCTCGTGCCCGGCATGTGCTTCTCGATCGAGCCCGGCATCTACCTCCCCGGCAAGTTCGGCGTACGAATCGAGGACATCGTCACGGTGACGGAAGACGGCGGCCGCCGCTTCAACAACACCGACCACGGCCTCGGCCAGGTCGCCTGACGCCCCGGCCCGGCCGCGTACGGCCTCGAGGAGGTCGCCGGGCGAGATATTTCGGGCGCGGCCGGCCGGTGCCCGGCGGTACGGTGCGCCCGTGCCGTCCACGTATCCGCCGCTGAATCTGGCCGTTCGCACCCCACGGCTCACTCTGGCCGCCGCCACCGACGAGATGCTCGAACGGCTCGTGCCGGTGGTGCGGGCCGGGATCCTCGTCGACGGCGAGCCCCTGCCGTTCGACGATCCGATGTCGCTCTACGAGGACAGCCCCACCCGCGAATGGCGCTGGATGCGCTCGATCTGGCGTGGCCGTTCCCGGGCCGACGCCGACTTCTGGCGGCTCTACTTCGTGGTCTGCGACGACGGCGAGCCGGTCGGCATGCAGGATCTGATCGCCACCGACTTCGCGAGATTCGGCACCGTGCACTCGTTCTCGTGGCTCGCGCCGTCGGTTCGCGGTCGCGGGCTGGGCAAGGAGTCGCGGGCGGCGATCCTCCATCTCGCCTTCGAGGGGTTCGGCGCCCGCGAGGCGTCCAGCGACGCCTTCACCGACAACCACGCCTCCAACCGGGTTTCCGAGGCCCTCGGCTACACGCGCAACGGCACGAGCTGGGACACCCGGCGCGGCGATCCGGTCGAGGTGCTGCGCTGGCGGCTGACCCGCGACGCGTGGGCGGCGCGGCGCCGCGGCGACATCGAGCTGTCCGGCGTCGAGGAGTGCAAGCCGGTGCTCGGAGTGTGACGCCCGCGCCCACGCTGAACCAGCCACGACCGCGCTCTGTGATTGACTAGCACGCATGACCTCCGCCGGGCCGGCCGCCGCTACCCGCCCGCACAACCGCAAGCAGCTCATCGTCGAAGCGGCCGGTCAGGTCTTCAGCGAGCGCGGCTATCACGCGGCTTCCATGGAGGAGATCGCCGCCGGAGTGGGCATCAGCGCGGCGGCGCTCTACCGGCATTTCCCGAACAAGTACGCGTTGTTCGCCGAGGCGGCCAACGTCATGGTGGACCGGCTGGTCGCGGCGCTCGACGACGCGCCACCCGACGCGGCCCTGCGCGACGTGCTCGCGGCGATCATCCGGGTCACCGTCTCCCACCGCGCGTCCGGCGGCCTCTACCGGTGGGAGGCCCGCTACCTCGAGCGCGAGGATCGGCGGCGGCTGCGCACCAAGTTCGGGCAGCTCGTGGACCGGGTGACCGAAATGGTGGGCCGCGAGTTCCCGCTGCCCGAGCAGGGCCTGCGGGCGGCGGCGGCGCTCGGCGCGATCGGGTCGGTCACGATGCACCACACCTCGATCGCCCAGCGCCGGATAGAGGACTTGCTGCTGGAATCCGCCCTGCGCGTGGCCGCGACCGATCCGGGGTCGGCCGCCGGCAGCGCCAGCCTGGTCGAGCTGCCCGCCCAGCCGGTGCCCCGCACCCGCCGCGCCGAGATCCTGGCGGCGGCGATCCCGTTGTTCGCGCGGGACGGCTTCGCCAACGTGACGAACGCGCAGATCGCCGAGGCGGTGGGCCTCGCGCCGTCGGCCATCTACCGGCACTACCCCGGCAAGGTCGACATCCTGGTGGCCGCGTGCCTGCAAGCGGCGGGGCTGCTGGCCCAGGCCGTGGACCGCAGCCTGCAGCGGGCGGCCGGTCCCCGCGAGGCCGTGGTCGCGCTGGCGGCGGCGTACGTGGCCTACAGCTTCGAGCACAACGCGCTGACCAGCGTGGCCGAGGCCGAGGTCGCCGGGCTGCCGCCCGACCTGCAGCGGCCGGTGATCCTGGCCCAGCGCGAGCACATCGCGGTGTGGGAGCAGCAGCTGCGGCTGGCTCGCCCGGAGCTCGACCCGCGGCAGGCCCGGCTGCTGGTGCACGCCGGTTTCGGCGTGGTGGTCGAGGCCGGGCGCGCCCTGCGCTGGCAGGACGCCCCCGGCCATCGGGACGCGGTGACCGCGCTGGTGATCGGCGCCCTCGGCTAAGGCCGGTTGCCGGTCGGAATGGTGATCGGGGTGTAGGTCGCCGAGGTGCCGTGGTTGAGGAACAACATCGCCAGCGCTCGCACGAACTGGTCGAACATCGAGAACCCGTTCGGCATGATCGGCGACAGCCCCTCGCGGAAAGCCACGTACGCCGGCCAGCCGACCTCGATCAGGCCCCGGGCGATGTAGTCGCGGGGCAGCCCCAGCCAGTCACCGATCTTGTCGCTGAGCACGTAGCGCACGAACTCGTTGAGGAATCCGCGGGTGACCCCCAGGTCGATCTGCGCGGTCAGCCCGAGCAGGACCCCGGACAGGTTCTTGCCCTCGGGTGTCGGCCCGAGCAGCGGGGTCAGCGCGTACGCCGACTGCTGTTTCGCCGCCGCCCAGCTCGCCGGGATGAAGTCGTCCCGCACGCCGAGCAGATGCAGCGCGACCTGCCACTGGTGCAGGTAGGCGTCCTGTTCGGCGGCCGACATCCGGATGCCCCACTGGCTCAGCTTGCCGAACACGTACGTGCCGAGGCTGTGGAACGTGATCAGGATGTCGCCGTTGCTGATCGGGATGAAGTCCTGGTCGTCGGTGACCGCCCGCCACGACGGCGACTGCGGCAGCAGATGCCGCACCGCGGCGTGGGTCAGGCGGGTCTTGTTGGACGTGACCACGAAATGGCCGGTGGGCTGGAAGGCGTCCGCCGCGCTCAGGTCGTAGCCGTAGGTGAAGGTCTTCGCCGCGCGCGACTGCATGTCGGCGCCACCCGCCGACCAGTAGACGTTGCGGGCCTCCCGCGGGATCACGGTGCTCATGATCCCGCTGCCCAGGCCGTAGAGCAGGAACAGGTACATGCTCATGCGCTTGTTGAACTGGGCGGCGCGCGCCAGCTTGGTCTGGTCGGCCCACGACGGCAGGACGTTGACCTGGTTGAGATAGGTGACGAGATTGGCGGGCAGCCCGGCGGGCAGCGCGTCGCCGTTGTCGACCCACGCGTCGAAGGCGGTGTTGACGGCGGGGATCTGCCCGTTCTCCAGGAGCGAGGCGACGAGCGGGTCGGTCGCGTCGTCCCAGACGCCCCACGGATCGGTGACGGTGTCGGTCGCGGCGATCGAGTTGGCGGATGACCACGCCCATGCCTGGCCAGGGGCCGCCACACCCGCGACACCCAGCGCCGCACCGAGCGTCAGGACGCGCCTTCTGTTGAGATTTTGCATTCGCTTACCTCCTCCTGGAGCTGCCAGAAGTCACTGACACGAGCGTGTTGCAAAGTTCTCTGCTATGTGATTTTCCATTAACATAGCGGCCGCGCAGGTCATCGGCAAGGGTGGATGTCCGGGCGCGAGAAAGAAGCCCGCCGTGACTTTCGGTCACGGCGGGCTGTTGGTTGCGGTCGATGCTTTTCCCGTACGGCGGGGAGCTAGCTCGCCGTCTTGGGCTGGGTCAGGTCGTAGACGGTGCTGCCGCCCACCGTGGTCGAGCTGAAGTTCTGCTCCACCCACGAGCCGATCGACGAGTCACCGCCCCGGCCGCCGCCCATGCCGCCCCCGCCGATGTAGTAGCGGATCTCGCCGGCCTTCACGTAGGCCTGGAACTCCGCGAGCGTCGGCGACGGGTCGCTGCCGGTGAAGCCGCCGATCGCCATGACCGCCCGGCCGCTCGACAGCTGAAGCGGCGCCGCCTGCATCGAGCCGTTCGTGGCCGCCGCCCAGCGGGTGTTCGTGGCCTTGAGCAGCGCCGTCAGCTCGGAGTTGGCCGCCTGCCCACCGCCGAAGCTCCCGCCGCCCGTGCCGGGGAAACCGCCGCCGCTCTGGCCCGCGCCGCCGTTCTGGGTGGCGCCGCCGTTCTGAGTGGCGCCGCCCGGGAAGCCGTTCTGGTTGCTGCCGCCCGTGGAGTCGCCGCCGGGGAAGCTCGGCAGGTTGCCGCCGGGGAAGCCGCCCCGGTTGTCGCCGCCCGGGAAGCCTCCCCGGCCGCCGAAGCCGCCGCGGCCGCCGAAGCCGCCTCCGGTCGAGACGCCGGCCGGGCCGGACGTGGGCGTCGATCCGGTGTGTGCGGTGCCGGCCGTCCCGACACCCCAGGCCGCCGTCGCCGCCCCGCCGGCCACCACCGCCAGCGTCGCCACCGCGATCACTCCGGCCCGCCGCAGCACCGACCCCGGCACCAGCAGCGCCGCCGCCGCGACCAGCCCCGCGAACAGCACGAACCACCGCAGCGCCGGCGCCCACGACACCCGGCCGAGCAGCTCGAAGTCCCACACCACCGTGACCGCGACCATTGCCGCCAGCCCCACCCGGGCGAAGATGCTCTCCCGCCATCCCCACAGCGCCCGCGCCCCGATCGCCACCAGCGCCGCGATCCCGGGCGCCAGCGCGATCGCGTAGTACGGGTGCGCGATCCCGCTCATGTAGCTGAAGGTCAGCGCGGTGACCAGCGTCCACCCACCCCAGAGAATGGCCGCGGCCCGCGTGCGGTCGGTGCGCGGCGCTCTCGCCGTACCGATCAAAAGCGCGACAAGCGCGACCAAAGCACCCGGAAGAAGCCACGAGATCTCCAGGCCGAACGCGTCACCGAACATGCGTGTGATCCCTGCCGACCCACCGAACATGCCGCCCCCGCCACCGGGACCGCCGCCGTTGCCGCCGGGATTGCCGTCGCCGCCGAAGATCCGGCCGAGCCCGTTGTAGCCGATCGCCAACTCCCACAGCGTGTTGTTCGTCGAGCCGGCGATGTACGGCCGCGACGACGCCGGCCACAGCGACACCAGCAGCACGAACCACCCGCCGGACGCGACCAGCGCCGCGCCCGCGATCAGCAGGTCACGCACCCGCCGCCCGAGGCCGATCGGCGCCGCGACCAGGTAGACCAGCGCGAACCCGGGCAGCACCAGGAACGCCTGCATCATCTTGGTGAGGAAGCCGAAGCCCAGCAGCACACCGGTGAGCGCGAGCCACTTCCACGAGCCCTTCTCCACCGCTCGCACGGTGGTGTAGGCGGCCGCGGTCAGCAGCAGCACCAGCAGCGCGTCCGGGTTGTCGAAGCGGAACATCAGCACGGCGACCGGCGTGAGCGCCAGCGCCGCGCCGGCCAGCAGCCCGGCCACCGGGCCGGACCAGCGGCGCACCGCCGCGGACAGCAGCGCGACGCTGCCAACGCCCATCAGCGCCTGGGGCACGAGCAGCGCCCAGCTGTTCACCCCGAAGATCCGCATCGACAGGCCCATCACCCACATCGCCGCGGGCGGCTTGTCGACCGTGATGGCGTTGCCGGCGTCGAGCGACGCGAACAGCCACGCCTTCCACGACTGCGAGCCGGCCTGGGCGGAGGCGGCGTAGAACTCGTTCGCCCAGCCGGAAGCCGACAGGTCCCAGAGGTAGAGGACGGCAGTGGCGGCGAGCAGTGCCCACAGCGCGGGCCGGCTCCAGGCCGATGCCCGTCGCGTCGGCGGAGAACTGGCATTCTCGAGTGCCGGGGCAGGGTCGAGCGTCAACGTCATGCGGCAACTCTCGCCGCGGGTGCTACGCGGACCTTAGGCACAGGCTGTGAGCGAGCTGTAGATCTTTCCTGAGATTACGCGGGGATTACACCCGATTTGAGTACGCGTAAAGCGGCCTCGACGGTCGACGCCATCGCGGTGCGTGCCGACGCCAGATAGCGCCGCGGATCGACCAGATCGGGCTGGTCGCCGAGCGCCGAACGGACCGTCCCGGTGAAGGCGGTGTTCAGCGCCGTGCCAATATTGATCTTTGCCATCCCGCCCCGGACCGCCTCGCTCAGCTCCTCGTCGGGCACGCCGGAGGAGCCGTGCAGCACCAGCGGCACCGGCACCGCGGCGGCGAGCCGGGCGATCAGATCGTGGTCGAGCTTCGCGCTGCGGGTGATCATCGCGTGCGACGAGCCGACCGCGACCGCCAGCGCGTCGACCCCGGTCGCGGCGACGTATTCGCGGGCCTCGTCCGGGTCGGTGCGTGCCCCCTTGGCGTGCGCGCCGCCCTTGCCGCCGATCTCGCCGAGCTCGCTCTCCACCCAGAGCCCGGCGGCCCGGCATCGGGCGACGACGGCCGCCGTGGCGGCCACATTTTCCGCGTACGGCAGGCGGGACGCGTCGTACATGACCGAGCCGAACCCGTTCGACGCCGCCTGCGCGAGCAACTCATCCGACTCGACATGGTCGAGATGCAGCGCGACCGGCACGTCCGCGGCGTCGGCGATGCTGCGCGCGGCCGCCGCGATCGGCGCGAGCCGCCCGTGGTGGAAGCGCACCGCGTTCTCGCTGACCTGCAGGATCACCGGCAGCCCGGCGGCCTCGGCCCCGGCCACGATGGCCTCGGCGTGCTCGATCGTGATGACGTTGAACGCGCCGACCGCCCCCCGCTCGTTCCGGGCGGCGGCGACCAGTTCACCGGTGGGTGCGAGCACGGTTTCCTCCAAGGGGTGTGGCGGCGGCTTGCGGGGCGGCGGGTGACGCCGCGGGCTGCGGGTCGGCGGGTGACGCGCCGGCTTGCTGGCCAGCGGGTGACGCGGCGGCTTGTGGGGTGGCGGGTGACGCCGCGGCGGGCGTCGCGGTGGCGCGTGTCCGCTGGTAGACGCCGGGGTCGAAGGCGCCGGCGACCGGCGCGGCGACGGCCGCCGCGGAGAGGGCGACGGCGTCGGGGAGGAGTGCCGGCCAGGGGGTGTGGTCGCGCAGGCCGCGGGCGAGGGCGGCGACGCAGGCATCGCCGGCGCCGGTGGGGTTTCCCTCGACGGGTGCGGGTGGCGCGCATTCCCATACCTCGTCGGGCGTGACCGCGAAGAGTCCCGCCGCGCCGCGCGACACGACGACCGGCCCGGCGGCAAGGGAGCGCACCGCTTCGGCGAGCCCGCGCGGCCCGGGCCGGCGACCATTCTCAGCTCGGAGGACGTCAGTCAGCTCGTCCACATTGGGCTTGGCCATGGACGGGCCGGCGCGCAAGCCGGCCAGCAGCGCCGGGCCGCTGGTGTCGAGCACGGTGCGGACGCCGACTTCGGACGCGAGGGCGATCAATTGGGCGTACGCGTCGATGGGGACGCCGGGCGGAAGTGAACCGCTCAGCGCGACCACCGTCGCCGGTCCCAGCAGCTCGCGGAACTCGGTCACGAACAGCGACCACTCGCCGGCGCTGACGGCCGGGCCGGGCTCCCAGAAGCCGGTGGCGTCGGTGCCGTCGACGACCGCGACCGTGCGGCGGGTCTCGCCGGCGATGCGCACGAAGCTCGACGGCACGCCCTCGCCGGTGAGCAGATCGGCGACCCGGCTGCCGGTCGCGCCGCCCAGCAGGCCGGTCGCGAGGACCGGCTCGCCGAGGGTGTGCAGGACGCGGGCGACGTTGAGGCCCTTGCCGCCGGGGCGCTCGGCGACCGTGCCGACCCGGTGGGTGCCGTGCGGTACCAGGGCGTCGACCGAGTAGGTGAGATCGAGGGCCGGGTTCAGCGTGACGGTGACAATCATGCGGATGCTCCTCTGAGCGAACGCGCAGATGTCACGGGGCGATCATGCGCGTATGGTGCTCTCGGATTGCTCATATGGACAATGGAGGCGGTCGTGGCCGAGTTCGACGTTCTCGTGGTCGGGGACGCCAACCCCGACCTGCTGCTGCGCGGCGATGTGCGGCCGCGCTTCGGGCAGGCCGAGCAGCTGCTGACGGCCGCCGATCTGGTGCTGGGCGGCTCGGCGGCGATCACGGCGGCCGGCTGCGCGCGGCTCGGGTTGCGGACGGCCCTGCTCGCGGCGGTGGGTGACGACGTGTTCGGCGACCTCACCCGCAAGGAGCTCGAGAAGCGCGCCGTGACGCTGCTGGCCGCCGACGGCCGTGGGGCGCCGACCGGGATCACGGTCGTTTTGTCCGAAAAGGACGACCGGGGGATGTTGACGTTGCCGGGGACGATTCCCGCTTTGCGGCCCGCGGACATAACGCCGGAGCTGGTCGCGCGGACGAGGCACGTGCACGTCGCTTCGCTGTATTTGCAGCCTGCGCTGGCGGCCGGCTTAGCGGGAGTTTTCGGAAATATCCGGAAAGGTGGGCGGACCACCTCGCTCGACACCAACTGGGACCCGGCCGAGAAATGGGAGTCGATCGCGGAGATTCTGCGGTTCACCGACGTCTTCCTCCCTAATGCGAATGAGCTCAAGGCGATCACTGGTCTGGACAGAACGGACGAGGCGGCGGCGAGCCTGGTGGCCGGCGGCACCACCGTGGTGATGAAGGACGGCGCGCGCGGCGCCCGGGCGTGGTGGCCGGGCGGCACCTGCGCCGCCCCCGGCCGGCCGGTCGACGTGGTGGACACGACCGGCGCCGGCGACAGCTTCAACGCCGGCTTCCTGGCGGCCCGCCTCAGCGGGAAGTCCATCGAGGAGGCCATCGGCTGGGCCGCCGTCGCGGGTTCGCTGAGCACCCGGGCCGCCGGCGGAACGGCGGCCCAGGCGCGACCGGAGGACTTGGCCGTTTGAACGCGGGTGCGGCCTGGTGCACTTGACCAGCGGCGTGATGGTCACATCACCCTTTGATGCCGGTGAAGGTCATGGTGGCGATGAACTTCTTCTGCGCGACCAGGAACGCGATGATCAGCGGCATGGTGGCCAGCACGTTGCCGGCCATCAGCTGCGACCACTCGGTGCGCCGCATGCCCTGGAAGTTGGCGAGCCCGATCTGCAGCGTGAAGCGGCTGTCGTCGGAGATCGCCACCAGCGGCCAGAGCAGGTCGTTCCAGCTCCACAGCAGCGTGATGATGGCGAGCGTGGTCAGCGCCGGCTTGGCCAGCGGCAGCACGATGCTGCGGAACGTGCGCCACCGGCCGCAGCCGTCGATCAGCGCCGCCTCCTCCAGCTCGACCGGCAGGCCGAGGAAGAACTGCCGCATCAGGAAGATGCCGAACGCCGAGGCCAGCCAGGGCACGTAGGCCGCGGCGAGGGTGTCGACGATGCCGATCCGGGCGAACATCAGGTACGTCGGGATCATCAGCAGCTGGATCGGGATCATGACGGTGGCCAGGATCAGCACGAACGCGAGTCCCCGCCCGGCGAACTTGAGGCGGGCGAAGCCGTACCCGGCCATCGAGCAGAGCGCCAGGTGGGACACGACCGCGATACCCGAGACGATCACCGAGTTGAGCAGCCAGCGCAGCGCCTTGGTCTCGGAGAACAGGTGCCGATAGCCCTCGAGGTGCAGGCTCGTCGGGATCAGCTTGGGCGGGAACTGGTTGATCTCGGCGCTGCTCATGAACGAGGTGAGCACCATCTGCACGAGCGGCAGCACGAAGATCAATGCCAGCGGCATCAGCAGCAGATGCCAGGGGCTGAACGGAAGCTTCCAGCGCATGCTCAGAACACCTCCGACCCACGTCGCCGGCTGTACAGGATCACGATCAGGCTCAGCACCAGAGTCACGATGAACAACAGGTACGCCGCGGCCGCGCCGTACCCGAGCCTCTGGGTTTGAAATGCCAGCTCGTAGATGTAGTAGACGATCGTCTGGGTGCTGTTGAGCGGCCCGCCCTTGGTGGTGGTGTAGATCAGGTCGAACAACTGCATCGCGGTGATGGTCTGCCAGACCGCCGCGAAGACCGTGACCGGCCGCAGCTCCGGCAGCGTGACGTGCCGGAACACCCGCCATTTGCCGGCGCCGTCCATGGTGGCGGCCTCGACGAGGTCGCGCGGGATGTCCTGCAGTGCAGCCAGGTAGATCACCGTGGTGAAGCCGACCTCGCCCCAGAGCGCGATCACGCAGATCACGTAGATCGCCGAGTGCTGGCTCTCCAGGAACTGGCCCTGCGGCAGGCCGAGGTGGCGCAGGATGTCGTTGGCCACGCCGAACTGCGGGTTGAAGACGAAGCCGGCCAGGATGCCGGTGGCCGCGGCCGACGCCACGTAGGGCACGAAGATGCAGGTGCGGTAGAAGCCGATCAGCCGGATCTTCTGGTTGAGCGCGACCGCGATGAGGATGCCCAGGACGATCGAGCCGGGCACGAAGATCGCGGTGAGGATCAGCGTGTGCCGGGTCGCCGCGATCATGTCGGGGTCCTGGACCAGCTTCTGGTAGTTGCCCCAGCCGACCATCGTCGCCGGCGCGATGCCGTTCCACTTGGCCCGGGAGATGAAGAACGCCCAGACCGCCGGGAAGATCGAGAGCCCGACGACGATCGCGGTGGCCGGGCCGGCGAAGGCCCAGCCGGTGAGGTGCCGCCGCAGAGCGCGGCCACGAGGGCCGCGCTTCGCGGGGACCGGTGCGGATTGGGAACGCGGGGTGACCGCGAACGTGACAGCCATCAGCCGACCGCGTCCGCCGACTTCTTGGCCGCCTCGTCCAGCGCCTCCTTGGGCTGGGCCTGACCCTGCAGCACCTTGGCGATCGCGTCGCCGACGTTGCGCGACAGCACCTCGTATCCGGGCAATGTGGGCCGGGCCTGCTTGGCGTTGGCCAGGTTGGCGAAGAACTTCTCCCCGCCCGGGTACTCCTTGACGTAGTTCGCGTACTCGGGGGTGTCCTTCTCACTGCTGCGCAGCGGCAGGTTGCCGACCGCGAGGTTCCACTTCGGGTCGATCTCCTTGCTGGTCAGCCACTTCACGAAGTCGCGGGAGGCGCCGGCCCGGTTCACGTCCTGGTGGTCGAACAGCACCCACAGGTCGGGGCCGGAGACGGTCTGGTGGTCGCCGTTGTAGCCGGGCAGGTTGACCACGCCGTAGTCGAGCTTGGCCTCCTTGATCTCCAGCAGCGACCACGGGCCGGACAGCATCATCGCGACGTGCCCGCTGTTGAACAGCGGCGCGTACTTCTCGTCGGTCTGGTCCAGGTACATCGACTTGTCGTCGACGGCCATCACCCGCAGCGTCTCGAGCGCGGCCACCCCGGCGTCGGAGTTGAAGGCCGGCTTGGTGCCGTCGAGGATCTTGCCGCCGTGCTGCCAGAGCATCGGCCACAGGTGCCAGGTGGTGTCCTCGCTGCCGGAGACCGAGTACGCCGTGCCGTACGTCTTGGTGGCGTTGTTGGTCAGCTTCTTGGCCGCCGCCCGGAAGTCGTCCCACGACCAGTCGTCGGTCGGGTAGGACACGCCCGCCTGGTCGAAGAGCTTCTTGTTGTAGATCAGCGCCAGGTTGTCGACCAGGGCCGGGATGCCGATGACCTTGCCGTTGGCGGTCGCCACCTCGCGGGCCGCGGCCGGGATCTCGTCCCATTTGAAGGCAGGGTCGTTCACGTACGAGGTGAGGTCCTGCGTCTTGCCGCTGGCGCCCAGATCACCGGCCCAGTTGCCGTAGGCGTACGAGATGTCGGGGTAGCTTCCGCCGGTGAATCCCGCGGAAAGCTTGGTGAGCAGGTCGTCGGTGGTCGGCGCCCCGGACGACACCTTGATCGTCACGTTCGGGTGCGCGGTGTGGTACTCGGCCGCCAGCTGTTCGGCGACCTTCTCCTGCTCGTCCGGCTGGCCGGTCCACCAGGTGATTTCGACGTTCGCCTTCGGGTCGTAGCCCGCGGCGGCGTCCTTGCCGTCATCGGTCGTGCCGCCCATGCAGGCGGAGAGCAACAGAGCGGCCGTCGCGCCGCTCGCCAGCAACCTGAAAGTTCTCATCAATGCACCTCGATGTTCGCCGGATTAGGGGGTGAGGACGACGGATCGGGTGAGCAGTCGTGGTTTGTCGGGGTCGAGGCCGCGGTGCGCGGCCAAAGCCAGCGCGAAGCGCTGCGCCAGCACGAGCTGGGCGAGGGGATCCATGTCATTCCGGTACGCCGTGGCGCCGGCTTGTTTCGCTACGTCGTCGAGCTCGGGATCGGTGTCGCCGAAGGACCAGACGAGCGAGCGTGGTCCGCAGACCGCGACCGGGCCGTGCCGGAAGTCCTTGGCGGGGTAGGACTCGGAATACGCCTGGGCCGCCTCGCGCACTTTGAGCGCCGCTTCGTTGGCCAGGCCGTAGGTCCAGCCGGTGCCGAGGAAGACCAGGTGATCGACCTCGTCGGCCTTTTTTGGAAGATCGGCGTTTAGTGCCCGGCGCCCATCTTGGACAATTCGGTCGATATCTTCGCCGTACGCGTGACGCGCGAGCGCCAGCACGGTGGTGGGGAACCTGGTCTGCACCACGCTGCGCTCGTCGGCGAAGTCGAGCACGAGCTGCGCGTGGGTCAGGTCGTCGACCGGCTCGCCGCGGACCGCGGTGATCGCGACCGTGCGGGTCGACGCCGGGATCATCCGCAGCGCCTCGAGCACCTCGGTCGAGGTGCCCGAGCGCGTGACCGCGACGATCCGGTCGTAGTGGCGGCGGGGCCGGAACTCCGACGCGCAGACCGCGTCGGTCTCCCCGAATCCGGCGCCCTCCCGGAGCTCGGCCAGGGCCTGCGCGACGAACCAGGAGGTGCCGCAGCCGAGCACGAGCATGCGCTCGCCGGGGGCGATGAGCTCCTGCTGAGCCTGGTCGCTGAGGGCCAGGCTCCGCAGCCACACCTCCGGCTGACTAGTGATCTCGGCCTCAGTGTCATTCATGTTCGAGGATTATGCTCGTTTGTGATCGCTCCACAAGATGTGAGCATCAAACGAACAATCCAGAGTGCGCGTCTTACCTGAGTTGTTCGGGAATCAGGTCGCCGTGCGCGGCCGTGAGCTCGTCGCACAGGTCCCAGATCTGGTCGACGGTGAGCGTGGCCGCCGTGTTCGGGTCGACCATCGCGGCCTGGCGGACCATCCGCTTGTCGCCGGTGATCGCGGCCTGCACGGTGAGCTGGCCGACGCTCGCGAAGCTGCGGTTGAGCGCGGCGCACTGGGTGGGCAGGGCGCCGACCCGCTCCGGGCGCACGCCGAGCCGGTCGACCACGGCCGGCACCTCGACGGCGTAGTCCTCGGGGAGGTTGCTGATCAGGCCGTGGTTGGCGACGTTCACGTGGATGCGGCGCAGGGTGCCGGTGACCATGCTGTGGATGACCTGCGGGGCGTACTCGGTGGCCTCGCGGGTGAGGTCGAGTTTTTCGCCCTTCTGCAGTGACGCGCGCGTTTTTTCGTATTCCGCGACGTTGTCGGCGCTGATCTGGAGGTAGTCGCCGACGGGGATGCGCAGGCGGGCGATCTCCTCGTCGTGGTGCAGGTACCAGGGGACGTACTCGGAGGAGTGCTCGCTGGTCTCGGTGGGGAAGTAGCCGAGCCGCTTGTACATGTCCATCCGGACCCGCCTGCGCAGCTCCGGGTCCTTTTCGAGCAGGGCGTCGAGCTTGGGGTAGAGCGACTCGCCGCGGTGCTCGAACTTCAGCAGCCAGGCCTGGTGGTTGAGGCCGGCGCCGAGGTAGTCGATCTCGTCGAGCGGGATGTTGAGCAGCTCGGCCAGGTCGTGGACGGTCCAGAAGACCGAGTGGCAGAGCCCAACTTTGTTGACCTTGGGTGCGACGGCCTCGAGATACGCGATGTTCATGGCCATCGGGTTGGTGTAGTTCAAGAGCCAGGCGTCCGGGCAGACCTCTTGGATATCTTGCGCTATCCCGCTTAATACCGGAAATGTCCGGAGCGCTCGGAAGATGCCGCCGACGCCGAGGGTGTCGGCGATCGTCTGGCGCAGTCCGTACTTGGCCGGGATCTCGAAGTCCTTGACAGTCGCCGGGTACATGCCGACCTGGATCGAGTTGATCACGAAGTCGGCCTTCTCCAGGGCCTTTCGGCGGTCGAGGCTCGTCGTGATGGCCGGCCGGCAGCCGAGCTGGTCGGCGGTCTGCCGGGCGATCGCCTCGGCCGTCTCGAGGCGCTCGGGGTTGATGTCGTGCAAGGACAGGGTGACGTCGCGGAGCTCGTCGAACGAGAGGATGTCGGCCAGCAGCTCGCGGGTGAAGACCACGCTGCCGGCGCCGAGGAAGGCGATCACTGTCATGGCCGGATTCTTGGCGTGTTCGCCAAGAACGCGCAATAGCAACTGGTGTATCGCTTGAAAACGAACTACATTGACTGCTCGTTTGATCAATGAGGGTCGTTGGAAGAGGATCCATGAGTTCGCTGCGCCGGGCCGACCGGGTGTCGGCCATCCTCGAGCGCGTCGCCAGCCACGGTTCGGTCGACGCCGGGCACCTCGCCGACGAGTTCGCGGTCTCGCCCGCCACCATCCGCCGTGACCTGCAGGTGCTAGAGGACCAGCGGTTGCTCTCCCGCACGCACGGCGGCGCGGTCGCCGTCGACGTCGCCTACGAGCTTCCGGTCCGCTACCGGGTCGGCCAGCACCGCGAGGAGAAGGCGCTGGTCGCCAAGACCGTCGCCGAGTTGCTGCCGCGGGGGCCGCTCACGCTCGGGCTGACCGGCGGCACCACCACGCACCTGCTGGCCCGGCTGCTCGCCGAGCGGGTCGACCTGACCGTAGTGACCAACGCGCTCAACATCGCGGCCGAGCTCGCCCTGCGCCCCCGACTGAAACTGATCATGACGGGCGGCGTCTCCCGCACCCAGTCGTACGAGCTGGTCGGCCCGATCGCCGACCAGGCCCTCAAGGGGCTGAACATGGCGGTCGCGGTCGTCGGGGTCGACGGGATCAGCGCGCGGGGCGGCCTCACCACCCACGACGAGATCGAGGCGAACACCAACGCCACGATGATCCGCCGCGCCGACCGCGTGATCGTGGTGGCGGACGGCTCCAAGGTCGGCAAGGTCTGCCTGGCCGGCATCTGCGCGGTGACGGATGTGTCCACTCTGGTCACCGACTCCAGTGCCGATCCCGCCGGCGTCGAGGCGATCCGCCGCCAGGGCACCGAAGTGATCGTGGCCGGCGCATGAGTAGCCCTGTGTCAACCCGTCGCGGTTTGGTCTTGGTTGAGGAGGCGTTGGAGGGCTCGGTGCTGGTCGGGGTCGTAGGTGGTGTTGGTGGTCCAGCATTTCCAGATGATGTCGAGCCAGGCTTTGGCCAGGATGCGGACGGCGTGGGGATGGTCGTGGCCGCGGTTGCGGGCGCGGTTGTAGAGGTCGGCGGCCCAGGGGTTGGCGCGGCGGCTGTCGCCGGCGAAGTCGCAGACGGCGTCGCGCAGTTGTTTGTCGACAGCCCAGCGGAACGCGACGACGCGGGCTTTGCCGGATTGCCGGGTGGAGGGTGCGACTCCGGCGAGGCAGGCCAGCGAGGCCGCGGTGGGGAATCTGCCGCGGGCGTCACCGATCTCGGCGAGCAGCCGGGCGGCGCGGACCGTGCCCGAACGGGGCAGGCTGGTGAAGATTCGCCGGTCGGGGTGCAGGGCGAGGGCTTCGCTGATCTGCTGCGCCAGGGCCTCGATCTGAGTAGTGATCGTGTGCAGCGTGCTGAGGTAGGCGTGGGTGATGCCGGCCAGGGCGCGGCCGTGCTCACCGGCGACGCCGGCCGGCGCGGCGGTGATGCGCTGGTGCAGCACGGCGGGATCGACGCGTCCGCAGTAGCCGACGCTGCTCAGCCAGGCGGTCAGGCGTTTCGGCGAGAGCCAGTCGAGGGCGTCCTGGGTGTCGAAGCGGGTCACGAACTGCAGGCTGATCGCGGAGTCGAGGTCGCGGAACAGGTCGATGACCGCGGGCAGCGCGGTCTGCAGATGAGCGCGCAGCTGGTTGGTGACGGCGACGCGGTGGGCGACGAGATCTTTGCGTGTCCGGACCAGTTTGCGCAGCGTGGTCGTGGCCGGGCTGTCGAGCAGCAGTGGTGTCAACCGGCGCTGGTCGGTGCGCACGGTGTCGGCCAGGACGTAGGCGTCGAACCGGTCGTCCTTGTTACCGGCCGAGCCGTAACGCTGCCGCAAGGCCTTGACCTGCGACGGCGGGACCACGAAGACGGTGCGGCCGGCAGCGAGCAACGCGTCGACCACGGGTCCGTCACCGCGTTCGATACCGATCGCGTCCACACCATGGCGGTCCAGGACCGCGTTGAGCCGGGCCAGGCCGGCCTTGCTGTGAGCCACGGTGAATCGTTCGATCGGCTCGCCGTCACTGTCGATGATGCAGACGGCGTGGTTGTCCTTCGCCCAGTCGATACCGGCCGTGACCGCTCGCCTCACGCCGGGGGTGTCCTGCACACTCATTGTTGCCTCTCCGCTGCGCTACCAGTGGGGAAGCACCTGGCGGTTCCGGGACACCGCAGCCGGTTGCTCATTGAGCGGCGTTCGCAGACGCATAGCCCTGTGGCCGATCGGGGTGTCCCGGGCCGTCGGGCCTCGCAGAACTCATGCTGGACCTCGAAGGTCGAGCGAGCAGGGCGATGGCCCGAGGGTCACCGGTGCACTCGAACCAACATCAGCTCGAGTGGAACAAGGGTGCACCAATGAGCACGTCGCTGGTTCTGGTCGGCGCCGGGCAGCGCGGGGTCGGGTACGCACGTCGCGCCGTGACCACCGGATCGGGCCGGATCGTGGCCGTGGCCGAGCCTTCCGCCGATCGTCGCTCTCGTGCCGCCGCCGAGTTCGGGGCCGCTGCGTTCGCCGACTGGCGCGAGATCGACCGCAAGCTTGCCGACGCGGCGATCGTCGCCACCCAGGACCGCGATCACGAGGAGCCGGCCGTTCATCTGGCCGGGCTCGGCTACCACCTGCTGCTCGAGAAGCCGATGGCGCCCGAGGAGGAATCGGCGGCCCGGATCGCGTCGGCCGTCGATGACGCGGGGGTCATGCTGGCCGTGTGCCATGTGCTTCGCTACACGCCGTACACGAAAGTCCTGAAGTCTTTGATCGATGACGGTCGCATCGGTGACGTCGTCAGCATTCAGCACCTCGAACCGGTCGGCTGGTGGCACCAGGCGCATTCCTTCGTGCGTGGGGCCTGGCGGGACACCGCGAGCTCGTCGCCGATGCTGCTCGCCAAGTCGTGCCACGACATCGATTGGTTGCTCTACGTGGCCGGATCGCCGGCACGCAGGGTGAGCTCGTTCGGCGGCCTCGCGCACTTCAAGCCCTCGTCGAAGCCGGCGGGCGCCGCCGACCGCTGCCTCGATTGCGCGGTCGAGGCCGACTGCCCCTACTCGGCGCCGCGGATCTATCGCAACGCCGGGCCGGGCTGGCCGCTCTCCGTCGTCACGTCGTCTTTTGCGGACCTTGACGAGGCCTTGCGAAACGGGCCCTACGGTGAATGCGTCTACAACGGGCAGAACGACGTCGTCGATCACCAGGTCGTGACCATGGAGTTGGAAAGCGGCGTGACGGTCGCTTTCACGATGACGGCGTTCACGCCGTTCGAGCAGCGCAAGACCCGGATCTTCGGCACGCACGGATATCTCGACGGGGACGGCGTCGCGATCCGGCTGGTCGACTTCCGCACCGGCTCCGACACCACTCTTACCGTTTCTGATCAGCTCTCGGCCGGTCACGCGGACGGGGACGAAGCGCTGGTGGACGCGTTCCTGGCCGCCGTCGCCTCCGGTGACGCCGCGCTGATCCGCTCGGACGCCGCCGCCTCGCTGGCCGGGCACCGGGTGGTCTGGGCGGCCGAAAAAGCGCGACACACGGGAACGGTCGTCACTCTCTCCTAGGATCGACCCGTGGGGGACGGCTACGCGGCGAGACTGCCGCGGCGATGGCGCACGGTCTTCACCGTGGCGTCCGTCGCCGTCTCGCTGCCCGTTCTGTCCTTCGAGCCGCGCGGCCTGACGTGGGTTCTGCTCATCTTGCTGATCGCGGTGCAAACGGCGGGCATCTGGTGGCTCGACGAGCGGCCGCGGCTCGGCACGGCCGTCGTCCTCGTGGTGAGCGCGGCCTTGCAGATCCTGGTTCCGGATTTCGGGCCGGGGATCGCGTTCGTGGCGCTGTGCACGTACGCGTGGCTGCGGCCGGCCGCCGAGACGCTGTGGATTCTCGGGCTCGCCGTGCTCGCGGTGTGCGGTCCCGCGCTGGCGCACCAGCGGTGGGTGGCGGCGGCGCTGTGGCTGGGCGCGGTGCTGCTGGCCTGGAGCTGGGGCGCGCTGGCCCGGGCGCGGGGGGCACGGCTGGTGGCCGAGCGGCGGCAGGCGGTGCTCGAGGAGCGGGCGCGGATCGCGCGCGACCTGCACGACATCCTTGCGCACACCGTTTCGGTGATGGTGGTGCAGGCGGCCGCGGCCGACGACGTCTTCGAATCGAATCCCGCGCGAGCGCGGGAGGCCTTGCGTCGCACCGAGGAAGCGGGCCGGCAAGCGCTTGCGGAGTTGCGCGGTTTCTTGCGTACGGTGCGGGCCGACGACTCCCCGGGCGAGGGGCCGCAGCCGACGCTGGAGGATGTGGAGCGGCTCGCCGCGACGATGGGCGAATCGGGGCTGCGGGTTTCCATCCGGTCCGAGGGCGGAGGTGACGTGCCGCTCGGCGTGCAGGTCAGCGCGTACCGGATCGTGCAGGAGGCACTGACGAACACGCTGCGGCACGCGCGGGCCACGTCAGCCGAGGTGACGGTGCGGGTCGACGAGGCGGAGGTGCTGGTGCGCGTACGGGACGACGGTTCCGCCCCGGTGGCGAAACCGGGCGGGCACGGGCTGATCGGCATGCGGGAACGGGCCGAGATCCTCGGCGGCTCGTTCGCGGCCGGTCCCGCGGAGGGCGGCGGATTCGAGGTCGAGGCGCACCTGCCACTGAGGGAGAAGTCGTGACCGTCAAAGTGCTGATCGCCGACGACCAGGCGCTGGTCCGGTCGGGTTTCCGGATGATCCTGGAGTCGCGCGACGACCTCGAGGTGGTCGGCGAGGCGGGCGACGGCGAGCAGGCGATCCGGCTGGCCGCGCAGACCCGCCCCGACGTGGTGCTCATGGACGTGCGGATGCCCGGGCTCGACGGGGTCGCCGCCACGGCCCGGCTCACCGCCGCCGACAACCCGCCCAAGGTGATCATCCTGACCACGTACGACCTGGAGGAGCCGCTCTACGCGGCGTTGCGGGCCGGGGCGAGCGGCTTCCTGCTCAAGGACGTGCGGCCGGCCGACCTCGTCGACGCGATCCGGGTGGTGGCCGGCGGGGACGCGCTGCTCGCGCCGACCGCGACCCGCAAGCTGCTCGACCGGTTCCTGGTCACCGACGTGACGCCGGCCGCGCCGTCCGGTTCGCTGGACCGGCTCACCGAGCGGGAGCGGGAAGTGCTGATGCTGCTGGCCCGGGGCGCGTCGAACGCCGAGATCGCGTCGCGCCTCGTCGTCACCGAGGCGACGGTCAAGACGCACGTGTCGGCGATTCTGCGCAAGCTCGAGGTGCGTGATCGGGTGCAGGCGGTGGTGCTCGCGTACGATCTCGGCCTGGTGCGGCCCCGGCCCTCCCCTTGAGGTCCTCATCCTCTGGTATGAGACCCAAGACCAGACCCTGGTCTGACGTAACGATCTTCGCGGATCCCTAACTTCGGTGCATGACCAGTTCCCCGCAGCAGAGGGCGATCCGCCTCGTGGTGGTTCTGCTCGTCGCGAGCATCGGCGCCAGCGTCCTGTTCGCCTCTCTCGCCCTGGCCACCCACGCCGTCGCGCTGGGCCCCAACCAGGTCTTGGTCTTCCTGATCGCCATCCTGTACTTCTGGGTGATCCGTCGCTTGAGAGCCGGCTCACGGGGCGCCTACCGTCGTGTCCGCTTCGTCTCGGCGGCCGGTTTCGTAGCGGTCGCGTGGCAGCTGGCCGCAGGCTCGTACCCGTTGTGGCTACGCCCCTTCGAGGTCGCCCAACTCGCCGTGCTCGCCGCTTTGATCGCCGCGGTCAACCGCCCGATCATGCGCGCCGCGTTCCCCGCCGTCCCCGACCTGCGCCCGCGCAATCGCCGCGCCGCGTTGCTTCTCGTCCTGCTGGCCCCACTCTGCGCCGAAGTGACTCTGGGAACCGTGCCGCTCCGCATGGCGTGGGCCTGGCTGGTCTTCGCCCCCATCTACTCCGGCGGCGCCCTGTTCCTGCGCGAAATCCTCCGCCGAACCGGCGGCGGCTACGCCAACCTCTTGCTGCTCGGCGTCGCGTACGGCCTGGTAGAGGAGGGCCTGGCTCTCCAGAGCTTGACCAGCCCGCACCTGTACGGCGCGGCCGCGTGGGCGCCCCGGTTCTTCGGCGTGAACACGGCCTACACCGAGCTGAACCTCGTCTACCACGCCCTCTTCAGCATCACGATCCCGGTGATCCTGATCGAGTTCCTCTTCGCCTCCCACGGCAGGCAGCCCTACCTACGCCGCGGCGGCGTAATCACAAGCGGCATCATCGCGCTGCTGGGCGCCGGCCTGGTGCGGGTGGCCGTGCCGCCCTCCGAGGACCCGGGTTACACCATGCCACTGCTGGCAATCGCCATCGTCGCGCTGCTGGCAGCCGCCCTGATCGTGCTGGCCCTGCGGTTGCGTTTCCGCCCTTCCCGCCGTTTGGCACCGCCCGCGCTGCTTCCCATCGCCGTGGTCGCGGCCGTCGCCACCTTCGGCTTCCTCGCCCTGATCTGGCCGTTCGGCGGCGCCCGGCAGCCGTCGTTCACCCACGGCGACTGGTCACTGCTGCCGATGGCCGCTGGCGCGCTGCTCGTCGCCGCTGCCATCCATGCGGCGTGGGCCTACGCGTGGACGCCGCGCCACCTGGTCGCGGCGTCCTTCGGAGCGCTCGTCGGCCACACCGTCTTCGGCCTAGTCGGCAACGCGGACAGCCTGATCGACCGGCTCTACCTCGTGGCCGTCGCCGTAGGCATGGCGCTCGCCGGCGTCGCCCTGCTCCGCCGCCGCGCCTCGCGGCCGGGGCAAATGGACGCCGTTGCGCACGGGGCTGGCGATGTCGGCCCGCGCGGTGCCGGCCCGCAGGGTGTCGGCCTGCTCAGTGTGGCCGGCGGCGGTCAGGCGGCGGCCGAGGCGCTGGCCGGGGAGCTCGATGTATCGGTGGGCCAGCCACGACAGGCCGAAGAGCAGCGCGAGGAAGCCGGCGACCGCGACGAGCTCGATCGGCCAGCGGAGGCGCTCGCCGAGGACGGTCAGGGGCACGGCGAGCAGCCCGATCAGCGGCACGTGGATGAGGTAGGTCGAATAGCTCACCCGGCCTAGCCAGGCGAGGAAGCGTGGCGTCCGACGCCAGGCCATGCCGATCGCGAAGGAGCCGCCGATGACCAGCAGCGTGATGACCGAGCGGGCCATGTACTTCGGGGTTAGCGCGTCCAGCGAGACCAGCTCGGCGAACCAGTTGGTCAGCAGAGCGCCGGCGACCACGGTGATCGTCGCGGCGGCGTGCCGGCGGGGGATCTGGCCGTGCTCGGCCCGGTAGATCGTGGTTCCGGTGAACATCACGGCCGGGATGAGCAGCCCGTCCCAGACGTGGGACACGTCCTGGTCGGCGAAGAGCAGCGTCACGGCGACGGCGAGCATCAGCAACGCGCCCGCGATCACCACCCGGCGATGGCGAATACGGCCGGTCAGTGCGACCAAGCCGAGCGCGAGCAGCCCGGCCACCAGGATCGGCAGCATCGGCGTGGCGAGCCGGGCCGGGGTCAGAGGTGCGGTGGCGACCGCGGCGATGGCGAGGGCGACGGCCACCGCGGCGCTGGCTCGGTGCAAGCCGAGGGCGAAGAGGGCGGCGACGAGCAGGTAGAACGCCATCTCGAAGCTCAGCGTCCAGACCACCGGCGTGAGCAGGGGCGTGCCCAGCAGCTGCGGCAGCATCGTCAGGTGGGCGACCGCGCCGCTCAGGGTGAGCGGCACGGTCAGCGCGACGAGGCCGCAGACCACCAGGTACAGCGGGTAGAGCCGGGCGGCCCGGCCGATCCAGAAGCGGCGCTGGTCGCCGTGGCGTTCCAGCGACGCCGGGATGATGTAGCCGCTCACCAGGAAGAACAACATCACCCCGGCGGGGCCGGCGTGCAGCCACTCGGCGGAGAAGTCACGGGCGCCGCGAAGAAGATAGTGGCTCAGATGCGCGTACACGACGAGTAGTGCCGCGATCGCGCGCAGCGCATCGAGCCACGCCATTCTTCGCTGCGGCATCCGCGAAGGGTACTCGCGATATCAGTACCCCACCCGGAACGTGGCGTCCTGCCGCTCGGTGCTGGTGCTGATCGGGTCGATCCGCAGCACGTAGTTCGAATGCCGCAGGTACCGGTCGGGATAGTTGTACGACCGGAACGACGTCCACGAGCTGTCCGCCAGGCCGGCCGTCTTGTAGAACGTCGCGTCCTGGGCGAACTGGCTGGTGCCGTCGTTGGTGGCGAGCACCATCGCGTAGTTCGAGTGCCGCAGGTACATGCCGGGGTAGTTCACCGACTGGAACGACACCCCGGCGCCGTCGGCGAGCCCGCCCACGAGCTTCCACTGCTGGTCCTGCCACTGGTCGAACGGGTATGCGTCGATCCGCCCGACGTTGTTGTAGTGCCGGATGTAGCGCCCGGGATAGTTGTACGACTTGACCCGGTTCCACGTCGGCGAGCCCCACTTGGCGATCAGATTGTTCAGCTCGGTCGCCGTGATCGGGGTGATGCCGGGGTGCTTGGAGTTGAGCGGCTGGGTGTACGCCCGGTCGTTGAGCGCCGTCCACGATCCGCTTGACAGCGCGCTCGTCGACCACGCGAAGAACCGCCCGTTGGGGTTGTACGTGTCGCCCCACAGCGAGTACCCGGTGCCGGAGAGCGCCGGCACCAGCTCGGGCGCCTCGACCCCGCGACCGGGCGTGATCCCGGTCAGATAGGTCGTGAAGCTGCCGGGGTTCAGCGACGACGACCGTGCCGCGTTCAGCGTGCTGTTGCCCTTGAAGTAGAGGTAGTTGACGCCGTTGTACGAGGCGAGGTCACCGTCGATCACGTCGTACCCGGGGTCGAAGAAGACCGTCGGCCCGGTCGCCGTGGTGAAGTTGGTCGTGTAGTCGACCATGATCACGTTGTGGCCGCCGCTGACCGCCGAGTAGATGATCGCGTACTGGCCGCGGGACGCGTCCCAGAACGCCTCGGGCGCCCACGAGTGGGTGGCCAGCGAGTGCAGCTTGAGCCGGCGGTAGTTGCTGAACGTCCGCAGGTCGGTGGAGTCCCAGACGTGGATGTACTGGCTGTTCTGGGTCCAGTCGGTGCCGTTGAGGTCGGTGGCCAGGACCTCGAAGGTGCCGTCCTGTTTGCGCAGGATGAACGGGTCGCGCAGGCCGAGCGTGCCGGCCGTCGGGGTGGCGACCGGGTTGTTCTGGTTGAGCGGCGTCCAGTTCAGGCCGTCGGTGCTGACCGCGAGGTGCAGCCCGTAGTTGGCGGCGGACATGTTGGGGGACTCGGTGAAGTAGGCCATGGCGTAGCCGGCGTAGGTGGCAGCGGCCGCGGGGGAGGCAGCGCCGAACACGAAGGCCAGCACGGCGACGAGGGCGACGCCGCCGAGCTTCTTGAAAGACATGATGTGAACGTTAACAGTCACGTCTGTCAATTAATAGACGCGACGGTCTCCATCCCCGCGTCGTACCGCTTCCACGTTCCCTTGCCGGCCGACTTGGCCGCGTACATGGCCACGTCCGCCCGCCGGACCAGCGCGCCCGCGCCCTCGCCGGGCTCGGCGCTCGCGGCCCCGATGCTCGCGTTGGCCCGCACCTCGACGCCGGAGATCTTCACCGGGGCGAACAGCGAGCCGAGGATCCGGCGCGCGGTCTCCTCGGCCTCCGGCCCGGCGCAGTCGTGCAGCAGCACCGCGAACTCGTCGCCGCCCAGCCGGGCCGCGACGTCGCCGGCCCGCAGCGCGGCGCGCATCTTCGTGGCCACCGCGATCAGCAGCTCGTCGCCGGCGGCGTGGCCGAGCGTGTCGTTGACCGCCTTGAACCCGTCCAGGTCGACCAGCAGCACCGACACCCCGGCCGGCTCCTCGAGCGCCCGGCCCAGCTCCTCGTGGAACCGGGTGCGGTTGGCGAGCCCGGTCAGCCCGTCGGTCTCGGCCTGGCGCCGCAGCTCGGCCATCGTCGCGTCGAGCTGGTCGATCAGCGACGTGTTGTCGTGGAAGGCGACCAGCTGCCGGCCGGCCACGAGCACACAGATCACCGCAAGCCCCACCACGACGCCCCACATCTGGGCGCTCACCCCGTGCGGCATCACCGCGATCAAGGCGATAAAGGCGACGATCATTGATCCGTACGGGAGAAGGCTGTATGGCTTGCGGCGACGCTCGCCGAACGGCTCGGGGTCGAAGCGGGCGATCAGCTCCTGGATGCGTGGCCCGAGCGCGATCAGCAGCGAGGGCATGAACCGCACCAGGTAGACCGACGCGTCCAGGTGGCCGACCGCGGGCGGCGCCACGAACAGGCCGATCATGGTGAAGCCGGCCGAGACCGTCATCGGGATCGCCGCGGACCGGCGCATCGGCGCGTTCCCGCTCAGGATCATCTTCACGGCGGCGAAGCTGGAGGTCAGCGCGACCGCGCCGAGCCCGAGCGTGGCCAGCATGTCGGTGCGGGTGTACTCGCCGGGCTTCACCGCGAAGCCCCAGGCGATCACCGCGCCGCCGACCAGCACGGTCGCCGAGTCGAGCCAGAACGCCAGCCGCTCCCGCCCGGTTCGGCCCGGGTGCGGATGCGCCAGCATCGCCACCACGATCGCCACGAGGCCCACGGTGAAGAAGGCCGACTGCACGATGCCGCCGGTCGTCGACCAGGTGCCGGGCGGGCTCACGAAGGCCAGCACGGTCTGCAGCGTGTCGCCGCACAGGAAGCCGGTGACCGCGGTCGCGAGCACCAGCCAGAATCGCCGGGTGGCGCCGGTCGCGAGCCGGAAGACCCGCCAGGACGAGTACGCGAGCAGGCCGTCCAGCGGGAGCTGGAAGAACCAGAAGGTGCGCACCTGCCAGAGTGTGTTCGACGGGGTGTCGGGGGACAGCGCGACGAAGATGACCGCCGCGAGGACGGTCCACGCGACCGCGCCGATCAGGACCGGGTCGCGACGCCACGAGCGGCCCTGCCACTGCCGCCTGCGCCCGGATGCGTCCACGAGCGTTCCCATCGGCCGGTGATCACCCGGCTTGAGCGGGCGTGGGTGTGATCGGCGTAAGAAAATCGCGGCTCCGCGCATTACCTGCTGACGGCGTACCTTCCCGGACGAAGGAGCAGGAGCCCGTGACCGAACCCGAACCGGAACGCCGGTTCATCGCGATCTACGACGAACACCGGCCACAGGTGTACGCGTACGCGGTGAGCCGGGCCGGCCGCCAGCTCGCGGACGACATCGTCGGCGACACGTTCCTCGTGGCGTGGCGTCGCCTGGACGCGGTGCCGCCGGCGCCGCTGCCGTGGCTGCTCGGTGTCGCCCGCAACGTGATCCGCGAGCGCTATCGCGACGAGGCCCGCCAGGCGAGCCTCGCCGCCGAGCTACGGGCCTGGGTGACCGAGGCCGCGGACGACCCGGCCGACGGGGTCGCCGAGCGGGTTGCGGTGCTCGCCGCGCTCGGCGGCCTCGCCGAGGGCGACCGCGAGCTGATCACGCTGGTGGCCTGGCAGGGGCTGACCCCTCGGCAGGCCGCTCAGGTGGTGGGTTGCACGGTGGCCACCTACTTCGTCCGGCTGCATCGGGCCCGCAAGAGACTGCGGCACGCCCTGGACGCCCGTCTTGTCGAGATCACCCTTCCCAGCCAGGAGCGCACCCGATGAACGACGACCTCATGCAGCTGGTGGCCGACAGCCGCCCGGCCCGGCTCGACCCCGGCCGCAACCCCGGCCCGGCCGAGATCATGGCCCACCCGAGGCGGACCCCGGCGACGGCCCGGCGTCGCCGCCGTCTCGTCCTGGCCGGGGCGACGCCGGCCGTCGCGCTCGCCATCGCCGGCGCGGTGATCGTCGGGACCGGCGTGGCACAGCCGGACAACCCGGCCGCGAAGCCTCCGGCCACGACCGGCACGAAGGGCTCAAAAGCGGCAGAGGCCCCGACGACCGCTCGCGAGGTCCTCCTGGTCGCGGCGGCACAAACCAGCCACGCCCCGACAACCGGTCGGTATTGGCGTACCCAGGTAGAGAGCGGCGAACGCACCGAAGTCGGCCCGGCGGCACACCCGTACGCGATCATGCGCCGAAGCGCCCAGGACCGTTGGCTGCCCACCGGCCCGGCCACGACGGAGGTCCTCGCCGTCCGATCGCTCGGCGCCAAGCCGGCCGGCGACGCCGACGAGGCGGCCTGGAAGGCCGACGGCTCCCCGAGGCAGTGGACCCAGAAGGGTCCCGACGGCCTGCCCGACGTGGTGATCTCGATGGCGCCCGGCGAGCGGTTCGTCAAGAGGGTGCCGGCCGAGGTCGGCCTGCTGCTCGGCGGGACCGCGGTCACCCCGAAGCAGCTGGCGGCGCTGCCGGCCGATCCGGGCGCGCTGCGGGCCTGGCTTCTCGACCGCTTCGCGCACGACGGCGGCCAGGAGCCCACCGACTACCGGCTGTTCATGAGTGGCCGGGCGCTGGTCGCCGACCTGCCGGTGAGTCCGGCGGTGCGGGCGGCGGCCTTCCGGATGCTCGCCGGCGTGAACGGGGTGCGGCTGCTCGGCCCGGTCACCGATCAGCACGGCCGGTCCGGGACAGCGGTCGCCTACGTGCGCGGCGCGAACCAGAGTCGGCTGATCGTGGACGGCGGCCGCGTGCTCGCCGAGGAGTCGTGGCACGCCGGAACGCTGATGAGCTACAGCCTGGTCGCCGAGGCCGGGTTCACCGACGACAACCCGCCTTCGTAACCCTTCCTTTCGTCCCCTTAGGAAGTCCCCCATGAAACGAAGCCTGCGTGCGATCGGCGCCGCGGTCGTGCTGGCGGCGAGTGGCCTGGTCACGTTCTCCGTGCAGTCGATGTCCGCGAACGCGGCGGTCACCCTCAACAACTCCGACGTGACCGCCAACCTGTGGGAGTGGAACTGGAACTCGATCGCCACCGCCTGCACCCAGCAGCTGGGCCCGGCGGGGTACGGCGCGGTCCAGGTCGCCCCGCCGGCCGAGTCGGTCAGCCTCGCCACCAGTGACGGCGGCGCCCACCCCTGGTGGGAGGTCTACCAGCCGGTCTCGTACAAGCTGACCAGCCGCTTCGGGACCAGGGCGCAGTTCTCCTCGATGGTCACCGCGTGCCACAACGCCGGCGTCCGGGTCTATGTGGACGCCGTGGTCAACCACATGGCGGGCTACCTCAACGACCTGATCGGGCTGGGGGTCGACGGCTTCCGGGTGGACGCGGCCAAGCACGTGGCCAAGGCCGACTTCGCGTCGATCCTGGGGCAGCTCAGCAGCAAGCCCTACATCGCGCAGGAGATCTTCACGGGGGCGTTGAACAGCGAGCTGCAGCCGGCGCCCTTCGTCTACGACGGCTTCACCTTCTCCACCTCGAACACCGGGCAGTCGCCGCCGGCCGACCCGAACGGCTTCGTCAGCGACACGAGCTGCACCAACGGCGCCTGGCAGTGCATCACGCAGTCGGTCGGCGTGAAGGGGATGGTCGGCTGGCACAATGCGACCGCAGCCGTCACCACGGTCTCCGACTTCACCGCCACGGCCGCGAACATCATCGGGTTCCACCGCGGCTCGCTCGGCTGGATCGGCATCGACGGATCGGGCAGCGCCTCCACGGCCACCTACAGCACCGGCCTGGCCGACGGCGCCTACTGCGACGTGATCACCGGTGGGGCCACGGCCTCGGGCTGTGCCGGCACCCCGGTCAGCGTCTCGGGCGGCGTCGCCTCGGTGACGATCCCGGCCAACAGCGCGGTGGCCATCCACGTCAACGCCAGGTCTGGTGGCGGCACCTCCAAGACCGCACCTACTACTACACCTACTACTTCTCCGACCACGTCTCCTATTACTGTGGCGGCCACCTTCAACGAGTACGCCACGACGGCGTACGGGACGAACGTCTACGTGGTCGGCAACGTCGCGGCCCTCGGCAGCTGGAACACCGCCAACGCCGTGGCCCTCTCCGCCACCGGCTACCCGATCTGGTCCGGCACCGTGAGCCTGCCGGCCAGCACCGCCGTCGAGTACAAGTACATAAAGAAGGACTCGGCCGGCGCCGTCACCTGGGAGTCCGGGAGCAACCGGACATACACCACCGGCACGTCGTCCGCGTACACGATCAGCGACACCTGGAAGTAGGTCTGTGACCAGCCGGTCGTGGCGTCTCTCGCTTTTCTCTCGCCACGACCGGCGTGGCCTGCGGCTCAGCCGAGCGCATCAGAATTCGTGAAGCGTTATTGTGACCGCATGCGTGCACGTCTCTCGGATATCGCCCGTCAGGCGGGCGTCAGCGAGGCGACGGTTTCGCGCGTCCTCAACGACCGCCCCGGCGTCTCGGCCGACACCCGCCAGGCCGTCCTCACCGCGTTGGACGTCCTCGGGTACGAGCGACCCGAGCGTCTCCACAAGCGCAGCGCCGGTCTGGTCGGCCTGATCGTCCCCGAGCTGGAAAACCCGATCTTCCCGGCGTTCGCCCAGATCATCGAGTCGGCCCTCGCCCAGACCGGTTACACCCCGGTGCTGTGCACCCAGACCCCCGGCGGCGTCACCGAGGACGAGTACCTCGAGATGCTCCTCGACCGTCAGGTGAGCGGCATCGTCTTCGTGGCCGGCCTGCACGCCGACACCACCGCCGACCACGAGCGCTACCAGCGGCTGATCGACCGCCCGATGCCGATCGTCTTCGTCAACGGCTTCGCCGAGGGCATCTCGGCGCCGTTCATCTCGTGCGACGACAAGCAGGCCGCCGAGTCGGCGGTCGCCCATCTCGCGGCGCTCGGCCACGAGCGCATCGGGTTCGTCTCCGGGCCCGAGCGGTTCCGGGCCGTGCAGCGCAAGCTCGAGGGCTATCACAACGCGATGCGCCGCAACGTCCCCGGCTACGACCGGCACGCGCCGGACGAGCTGGTCGCCCTCACCCTCTTCGGCGTCGAGGGCGGCGAGGTCGCGGCCGGCCAGCTGCTCGACCGCGAGGTCACCGCGCTGGTCTGCGGCTCCGACCTGATGGCGCTGGGCGCGATCCGCGCCGCCCACCGCCGGGGTCTGATGGTCCCGCGCGACCTTTCCGTGGTCGGCTTCGACGACTCGCCACTGATCGCCTTCACCGACCCGCCCCTGACCACCTTGCGCCAGCCGGTCGCCGCCATGGGCAACGCCGCCGTGCGAGCCCTGGTCGACGAGATCAACGGCCACGCGGCCCCACGCTCGGAGTACGTCTTCCCCGCCGAGCTGGTGGTCCGAGGCTCCACCGCCGCGGCCCCCACGCGCCGCCTGACGAGGCCCTCCCACATCCCCGCCGCCTGACCAAGCCTTCCCACATCCCCGCCGCCTGACCCACCCGCCCGCTCATCGCCGCGCCCGCCGCCGTCGGCCGCCGCCCGCGCTCACGTCCGCGCAGATCTTGATGAGTTGGCGCGCGCAGGAGCCTGTTGCTTTTTGGCTTCGGGTGGTGGCGGGTCTGGCCTGATTGATCCATGCCTGTCACCATTTACTGGTGGCGAAACGGTATCGGCCGGTGGATCGTGATCAGGTGTTTCTGTTGCCGCCGTCGATGATGGATTGGCTGCCCGCGGATCATCTGGTGTGGTTCGTCATCGACGCGGTCGGCGAGTTGGACACGGCCGCGTTCCACGCCCGGGCCCGGCTCGGCGGGGTCGGCCGGCGTGGCTATGACCCGGAGATGCTGCTCACTCTGCTGGTGTATGCGATGGCGCACGGGGTGCGTTCGTCGCGGCAGATCGAGCGGTTGTGTCACACCGATGTCGCGTTCCGGGTCATCTGCGCGTCCGATGTGCCGGACCACACGGTCCTCGCCCGGTTCCGGCAAGACCACGAGACGGCGCTGGCTGACCTGCTGACCGCGACGCTGCTACTGGCCGCCCGCCTGGGCATGGTCCGGCTCGGGGTGGTCGCGTTCGACGGCACGAAGATCGCCGGGAACGCGGCCCGTGACGCCAACCGCAGCGAGCAGGGCTTGCGGCGCCTGGCCGAGCAGTATCTGGCCGACACCGCGGCGACCGACGCGGCCGAGGACACCGAGTTCGGCGGGGACGAGCGGGGTGATGAGCTGCCGCCGAGGCTGCGGGACCGGTCCGGGCGGGCTGCCCGGATCCGGCAGGCCCTGGCCGAGGCCGAGAAAGCGGGCGCGGCCGAGCGGGCCCGCCGGGACGCCGCCGAGCAGGCCGGCGCCGACTACGAACGCAACCTCGCCGACCCGGACCTGAGCGTGTTCGGGCCGCCGCCGAAGACCGCGGACCCGGTCGCCGCGGCCCGGGCCCGCTGGCAGCGTGAACGCGCCCGGATCCAGCGCCGCGCCGACGCCTGGCACGAACGGGCCGCACGGACCCGCGCCGCCGGGAACCAGCCCCACGGACGCCCGCCACTGCCCGCCGACCAGCACTGCCGGGTCAAAACCGCGAAAGCCGCCTACGACGCAGCAGCCGTCGACGCCGGGACCGGCGCCGCTGAGGACCCCACCACAACCGACACGCCAGGGCCACGGGTGAACCTGACCGACCCCGACTCCCGGCTACTGAAAACCCGTAACGGCTGGCTGCAGGGCTACAACTGCCAAACCGCCGTCAGCGAAGACCAGTTCTTCCTGCACGCCCAAGCCACCCAGGACGCCAACGACGTCCAGCAATTCGAACCCACCCGCACCGCCATCACCGACCTCGCCGCGCACCTGACCGCACACACCGGCCGCACCGACCTGACCATCGGCGTCATGATCGGCGACGCCGGCTACGACAGCATCAACAACCTCACCTGCCACGGCCCCGACCGGCTCATCGCCGGCACCACCAGCCGCCAACTCGGCGACCACGCCACCACCAACCCGGCCACCGGCCAGCCACCCGAACACGCCACCATCCGGCAAGCCATGAACCACCGGCTACGCACCACCGCAGGCCGCAACCTCTACAAACGCCGATCCCCACTCGTCGAAGCACCCAACAGCTGGCTCAAAGACCGCCGCGGACTCCGCCAATTCCTGCGCCGCGGCCTCACCGCCACCAACAGCGAACTCCGCTTCGCCGCCGCCGTCACCAACCTCCTACGCATCCACACCCTCACCACCGAATAACCCCAAACCCCCGGGGGCCTCCAGCCACCACCCAGGCCCAGCCCCGGGCCCGGACGTCCCGCACCGACAGCCAGCCAGCGAAAAAGCAACAGGCTCGCAGCTCGCCGGAAATCATCAGGCTGCGGTTGGTGCCGCCGGGCGGCGTCGCGATCTTGATGAGTTGGGGCGCGCAGCTCGCCGGAAATCATCAGGCTGCGGTTGGTGCCACCGGCCGGGCTCGCGATCTTGGTGAGTTGGGGCGCGCAGCTCGCCGGAAATCATCAGGCTGCGGTTGGTGCCGCCGGGCGGCCTCGCGATCTTGATGAGTTGGCGTGCGAGGCTCGCGCGAAGTCATCAGGCTGCGGTTGGTGTCGGCGCGTGGGCGGGAAGTCACCGGCTTCGGGGATGAGCGACGCCCGGTGGGGGAAGTCCGGACGTCGCCCGATCGCGGGCAGCGTGGAGCGGGTGGTGCTGGGTGAGAGGTGCCCGATGGGTCGTGCCGGAGGACGGACGGCACGAGGAGTGGCGGGGCGGCGCCACTTGGAACCTCAGGCGAAGCGGGCGGCCAACCAGGTTGCCACCGCGCCGGCCGAGAGGGTTACCGCTGAATCGTGAGTTCCGCCCGGCACCTCCGTGTAGGTGACCGGCGGGGTGTAGGCGTCGAGCTGCGGGAACAGGATGTCGCGGGTCAGCTCGACCGGAATCGTGGTGTCGGCGTCGCCCTGCACCAGCAGGACAGGCGCGGTCGTGGTGGTCTGGCCGGGCTCGTCGTACGAGGTCAGCTTGGTGACCACCGCGGCGGGAAGCGCGCCGCCGACCAGCAGTTGGCTCGCGGTCAGGGACTGGTAGGAGGCGAGGATCTCGTTGAGGCAGCCGCTGGTCAGGACGGCCTGCTTGGTCTTGGCCTGAGCGGCCAGCACCGAGTTGGGGTTGAAGGTGGGGTCCACGGCGTTGAGGCCGTAGAGACCCATGACCAGGTAACCCTGGATGGGCGTCCCGGGGATCATCTGGGCCAGCAGCGGGATGGCCGATACCGGCGCGATGCTCGAGGTGCCCTTGAGGACCAGGTTGCCGTCGTAACCGCCGGCGATCTGGTTGGCGAACAGCGCCGCGGCGCCGCCCTGGGAGTGGCCGTCCAGGACGTACTGGGTGGAGAGGGCCGCGTCGAGGTTGCGGGCGGCCTTGACGGCGTCGATGGTCGCGCGTGCCTCACTGACGCCCACCAGGTAGGGGTGGGACTGGGCGGTGCCGAGCCCGGGGTAGTCGGGAGCGGCGACGGTGAAGCCCTTGTAGAGCAGGGCCGCGATCGCGTCGCGGGCCTCGGGCCAGAAGACCGCCTGGCTGCTCGAGGGCGCGCACTTGTCGGCGAGGCCGGTCGTGCCGTGCGCCCAGCCCGCGACCCGGTTCTGCTTGCCGGTCTTGGGTGTCATGATCAGGGCGGTGGCGGTGATCAGCGCGCCGTTGACGTCGGTGGAGACGTACTGGATGCGCTTGCCGGTGGCGAGCCCGGTGAGCTCGGACGGCAGGGTTGCCGTGGCCGAGGTGAGGACCATGCCGGGCAGCGAGATGGCACTGGCCGAGCCGACCGGCGCGACCAGGAAGCCGCAGGCTGCCAGCACGGCGACGAGTAGTAAGCGAGGGCCTGTTTTCATGCGTACTCCATTCGGTGGTGCGAGCCGGCCAAAGCGTATGGCGATAACCACGGCCGGTTGAAGTACGCAGATGCGTAGTCCTTCTGGGACTGAACTCGGAGTCCAGTTCACGAAGGGGGACCGAAAAGGGGCGGCTTTAATGACCCGATAAACGGGGCACTTTCAAGATCCGGTCCACCGTGGAGTCCGATTCGGACAGGGGTCCGCACCCACCGCTAGCAGGACCGGGCCGTCCCCGGTAGATTCCTCGGGGTGGCGCGACACGCGACGCCGCCGACCACCATTGGCGGCCGGCGGCGGTGTGATCTTGAAGGCGGGGAATGCGCCCGCGGCGAGCAACTTGCACAGATAACGGGCAAGGAAGCCGTCTCGCCGATATTGGCACACTCTTTTTGGCGAACACGCATTGTGTTTGAGCCGTCACTGTTCGTACTCTGTGGTCACCGGATCATTGATCAGTGTGAGTGCGAGCAAGCGGGATTGCCGTCCCGTGGGGGAGCAGAGCATGCTTATCAAAGTTGTCGACCAGATCATCGATGAAGATCTGCACAGCGCTGCATGGCAGCTCTACCAGGATTGCTTCGAGGAGCTGAACACCCTCGCGGTCCAGCGGCACATGATGTACAAGGCCGAGTTCGACGAGGTCATGAGTGACACCCGCGTCGACAAGTACCTCGCCCTCACCGACGAAGGCACCCTGTGCGGGATCACGACGTACACCAACGACCTCGAAGCCGTTCCGTTGATCTCGCCGCAGTACTTCCAGCGCCACTGGCCCGAGCACTACGCGGCCAAGAAAATCTGGTACATCGGGTTCATTGCCGTGAGTCCCGAGTTCCAGGGTCGCGAGGCGTTCGCCCAGATGGTCGAGCAGATGTACCTCGTCGCATCGATCCAGAACGGTCTGGTCGGCCTGGACATCTGCTCCTACAACGACGATGTCCGTCACATGGCCCGGGTCTTCCGGCTCATGATCAGCCGGAACTCGGACAGCATGCGCTTCAACCGGATCGACCAGCAGTCGTACTGGTTGTACGAGTTCCCCTCCGCAGCCTAGAAAGCCTCACTCCATAGGCGGCCTCCACATACACCACAGTGGTGGCCCGTCGGGTAGCTCGATCACGGACCGGACCTGGTATCCGTGACGAAGGTAGAGGTCACGGTTGCGAGGGTCGTTCGCCTCCAGGTACGCCGGGAGGCCCGCCGCGTCGAGGCGGCGGTGATGCCGGCGCAGGAGGGTGCTTCCCAGGCCACGTCCCTGCTGATCGGGACGTACGGCCAGGTAGGCGAGGTAGTGGTGGTCGCCGGCCGGATGCTCAGCGTCGAGCGCCGCGTCCAGCTCGCACACGCGGTCGTACGCGTCGCCGGCGATCTCTTTGATCCGGTGCTCGTAGTCGAGGAGCGCCGGCAGCTCGGTCGTCATTGGTAACCAGAGGGCGGCACCGGTCAGGCGGCCGGTGCCGCCCTCCGCCGTGGTGTAGACGTCACCGCAGCGGAGGATGTGCTCGACGAAGATCGCGAAGTAGTCGGTGCTGCCGCGATGCCGGGCGACGGTGTCGGGCTGGAGCCAGGTGGCTACCAGCCCGTCCCGCATGGCCAGATCGACGACCTCGGTGATCGCGCCGGCGGAGACCGGCGCGAGATCCCGGATGACCAGATCCTTGACCTTGTACATCGGGGCCCTCTAGTAGGGATAGCCGCTTCGGGCCGCGCCGACCGGATCTGCGGCGTGCAGCGGCCGGGGGAATCCGGCGTCGGCCAGGATGCTCGTCTTGTGCTCGGTGCCGCGGCCGATCTGCGCGTAGACCTCGGGTCGCGCGGCCCGCATGATCCACGCCCAGCAGAAGCCGACGAAGGCCGTGCCGAGATAGAGCACCGGGATCAGCCACTGGAAGATCGAGTCGCCGTCGACCTGGAGCAGCTCGCCGAAGCCGATCACCGTGGCGGTGAGAACCACGGAGAGAAGGAGGAAGGAGAGGAACGGCGCCAGGTAGGCCCGCCACACGTTCTCCCGGCGGCGGCCACGGGCGAAGAAGCCGATGACCGCGGCCGACGTGGCCCACATGAGGATCAGCACGCCGAGGCCGCCGATCGTGCTCATCCAGGCGAACAGGTAGACCAGCGGGTCGGCGCCGGCCACCGCGTACATGCTCAGCACGACGATCGCGATGATGCTCTGGGTGATCGAGCCGGCCAGCGGCGCGCCGGTACGCGGGTGGGTGCGTCCGAACAGCGACGGCAGCACGCCCTCGCGGCCGAGCGCGAACTGATAGCGGGAGACGGCGGCCTGGAACGCGAGCAGCGCGGCGAACACGCTGGTCAGGAACAGCAGGTAGCCGAGGTTGACCAGGGCCGACGGCAGGTGCGCGCCGACCAGGAAGAAGACCAGGTCGGTCTGGTGCTCGGCCGCGGTCGCGGCGATGTTCTCCGGGCCCGTGTTCACGGCCATGGCCCAGGCGGAGAGGCTGCAGAGCAGCGCGGCGAGCAGAACGGCCCAGTGGGTGGCGCGGGCGATCGTGCGCTTCGGGTCTTTCGCCTCCTCGGAGAGGACGACGGTGGCCTCGAAGCCGACGAAGCCGGCGATCGCGATCACGAGCAGCGAGCCGACGACCGGGGTGAGAAGCGGCGCCGGGCTGAAGGAGGTAAAGGTGACTTCGCCACCGGCGGGGTGGCTGATCATGGTGAGGTCGTAGATGAGCACGATGCTGATCTCGGCGACCAGCAGCACGGCGAGAACCTTGCCGCTGAGGTCGACCCAGAGCACGCCGAGCACCGTGACGATGAGCCAGGCGGCGATGGCGCACACCCACCACGGGGTGATCACGCCGAACGCGGCGAGAATGCCGGACGCCGCCGAGCCGAACAGTCCGAACAGCCCGATCTGCATCGCCGAGTACGCGGGGAGGGCGACGAACGCCGCGCCCACGCCGACGACTCTGCCGAGCCCGTGACTGATGTAGGAGTAGAAAGCCCCCGAGTTGACGATGTGCCGGCTCATGGCCACGAAACCGACGGTGAACAGGGAAAGGATCCCGGCTACCGCCACGTACGCGATCGGGACCGCGGTGCTCCCGATGATCGCGTACGTGGCCGAGATCGCCCCGATGATCACTGTCAGCGGCGCGGCGCCTGCCACACCGAAGAACACCACGGACGGGACGCCGAGCCTGTTCTTGGCCAGCGCCCGTGCCACGATGTCCGGCTCGACGGGGTCCTTCTGCGTCATCAACATCCTCCCGGCCCATTGGTCGAAGTTGTTACGGCCGAGGTGGTGACGCCCGATGGCACTCACCGCCGACCGACGGTCAGCACCGAGCCCACGGAGGCTTCGGTGAATTCGATAAGGTCCCGTAGATCGCCGGGCAGTGCGCCGACGGCGCTCGGCAGGGACTGGAACGCTTGCCGGTGCATCTCGAAGTCGTAGAGCACGTGCCTGGTCAGACCGGTGGCGGCCACGAGGCCGACGAGGACCCGGTCGGTGAGGCTGAGCTCGATGCCCCGGACGAGTAGATTGGCCAACCGGGCGGGTGCCCAGGCGGCTGCATTGCGTTGTTCCGGACTGTTCGGCATGTAGACCACTTCGGTCGACAGCATCCGTCGCCGGGTGATCAGGTCTACCGCGCCGAGGCGTACCAGCCGTTCGCCGACCCGGACCTCGGCGTCCTGGGAGAGGAAGGCGAGCCAGGTGCGGACTTCGCGGTGTCGTTGCTGGGCGATCAGGAGGTCGAGGATGTCGTGCGTCAACGAGTCGGCCGGTGGATGCCGGTCGAGGATGACGATGTCACCGTCGGCGATGCCGATCCGTCCCTCCAGGATCAACTCCCCCAGCAACGCGGCGGCCAGGCCCAGTCCTGTCGCCCTTGGATGGAGTCGTGAACGGCCGGTGCGGTCCTGGTGTGCGATCAGAAAGTACTGGTCAGCCAACACGCTGCCACGCCCCTTGCGGAAGATCACTGTGCGTACATGACGTGATAACTCTCAATGTCGCCGCATCATGTACCCGACCTCAAGGTCAATGCAAGAAGTACTAGACTTCTTGTTCTGAGCTTCGGTCCATGTTGGATCATGCGCTCGGCGGTCGTAGGATCGTTTACCTGAGGAAACCTGAGGACCAAGGGGAGTCCAGGTGTCCGTTGACGAAGGCCCGACGCTGCGGCGACGCCGGCTGGGCGCGGAGCTGAAACGCTGTCGCGAGTCCGCGGGAATGACGCAGGAAAATGTCTCGCGCCATTTCGAGTGGCACGCTGCCAAGGTCACGAGGATCGAGACGGCCCGCGTCGCGGTGACCGCCCGGGACGTGCGCGATCTGCTGGATCTCTATCACGTGCGCGACGAGGCGTACCGCGAGGCGTTGATCGAGCTCGCGCGCATGTCGCGCGAGCGCACGTGGTGGAGCGACTACCGCGACGTGATCCGTCCGGGCAACTTCGTCGGGCTCGAGGCGGGTGCCGCCGCCATGCTGACCTGGGAGCCGGTGATCGTTCCCGGCCTGCTCCAGACCGAGGCGTACATCCGGGCCCTGCTGCGCACCGGGCGCCAGTCCGACCCGCAGCACGAGATCGACCGCCGGGTGCGGCTGCGGCTGACCCGCCAGGACAGGCTGACCGGGAGCCGCCCGCTGGAGTTCGCCGCGCTGATGGACGAATCGGTCGTACGGCGCGTCGTGGGCGGCCCGGAAGCGATGTCGGAACAGCTCAGACATCTAATAGAAATGGCTCAATTACCGAATGTGAGCCTGCAGATCCTCCCCTTCGGATCCGGGGAGCACGGTTTCCTCGGTGGACCGGTGGCGCTATTGGAGTTCCGGGGCGTAGACGCGCAGATGAACCATGGGATTTCGAGGCCCGAAACCACCAATCTGGGTGTTGTCTATCTTGAAGGTCTTGCGGGAGACTCTTACGAAGAGCAACCATCCGAGGTTGCCCGTTACCGGAAAGAGTTCGAGCGATTGAGCGCGAAGGCGCTCGACCATCGCCAGACAATCAAGATGATCGAGAGCCTGCTGGTCGCTTAGGGCTCCGAGACAAACCCATACTGAAGGGGGGTGCTTGAGATTGCTCACGCACCATCTCAACGGTGCTGTCTGGAAGAAGGGCAGCCGCAGCAACGGCAGTGGCGGCAACAACTGCGTCGAGGTCGCCTTCCTCGACGAAGCTGTCGCCGTCCGTGACAGCAAGGACCGGACTGGACCGGCTCTGTTGTTCACGCAGGCGGAGTGGACCGCCTTCGTGGACTCGGCCAAGGATGGCGAGTTCGACATCGTTTCTTGACCCGAGAGCCTACCGATAGGCACGCACCGATGGGAAGTGCTTACGCAAAGTCAACTTCTCGGCGGTAGGCCTACCGGATGCTGCAACGCCCCTCACGGGGCGTTGCAGCCCAGCCACAATAGGTGCCTTGAAATCGATGGCCTCAGATGGCCGAAATTAATGTGAAAATACTTTCGCGAGTGGCGTGGCGACTCGTAGGTTCCATGCTGTGGAGCTGGAGCTGCGCCACTTACGAATGGTGCTCGCCATCGCCGAGGCCGGCAGCGTCACCAAAGCCGCCGCGTCGCTCGGCCTGGCCCAGCCTGCCCTGACCACCCAACTGCAGCGCATCGAGCGGATGCTCGGTGGCGCGCTGTTCACCCGTGACCGTCGCGGCGTCCTGCCGACCCCGCTCGGCGATCTCGTGCTGGCCCGCGCCCGGGTGCTGATCCCGGCCGTGACCGGGCTGCACGACGAGGCCAGCGAGCTGATCACGGCGGGCGGGACGGCCCGGTACCGCGTCGGCGCCACCAACGGCCCGATCGTGGCCGGGCTCGTGCGCCGGCTCACCGACGCGCATCCCGGCGGGCCCGTCTCGATCCACTCCACCTGGTCGGAGAACGAGGTCGCCCAGATGACGGTCGACGGGCGGCTCGACTACGCCCTGGTCGGCGCGTGCTCGACCCCGCCGGCCGGGCTGCCCACCGGACTCATCTGGCAGGTGGTCTCGGTCGACGCCGTCTGGGTGCTGCTCAACGAGCGACATCCCTTGGCCGGCCGCGACGAGGTCGGCCTGGGCGAGCTCGCCGGCGAGCAATGGATCACCGCGCCCGGTGACGGATGTTTCCTCGAGTGCTTCGCGGCCGCCTGCGCCCGCGAGGGCTTCTCGCCGCGCACGCCCACCTCCATCGATGCCAGCAGCGCCTTCGACCTCGTCGTCGCGGGCGGTGCGATCGCGCTGTGCCAGGGTCTGGTGCGATCGGTGCCGGGCGCGGTCGCGGTCCCGCTGCGCGGGGCGCCGCTGCGCTGGCGCCATCTGCTCGGCTGGGATCCGGACGGTCCGGCGGCGGCGCGGGCGAGCGAGCTTTACGGGTACGCGGTGGAGGCGTACCTGGAGATCGTGACGCAACGACCACGCTACGCCCGCTGGCTCATCGGGCACTCCGATCTCGGTGTGCAGCAGGCGATCTCATTGTTACCAAAACCGAGCCGCCCCGGCCTGGCCGGCCGGAGCGACCCGATGATCGCCTAGTCCTAACAGGTGCCGAGCATGCTCGTCAGGGCCGACTTCTCGGCGCTCGTGACGGTGAGCGCCCAGACGTACTTGACCCGTACCCAGGCCTTGGCGTAGTTGCAGTAGTAGCCGCTCAGCGGCGGCTTCCAGGAGTCCGGCGACTGGTCGCTCTTGGACTGGTTGACGTTGTCGGTAACCGCCCACAGCTGCGGGTTGCTGAGATCGTTGGCGAACGACTCGCGCTTGCTCGTGGTCCACGCCCAGGCGCCCGAGATCCAGGCGTTCTTCAGCGGCACCATGTGGTCGATGTCGACGTCGGACGCCGCGGTCCAGGTCGCGCCGTCGTACGGGCTGTACCACCGGCCCGAGGTGGCGGTGCAGGCCGAGTTGACCACGACGCTCGTGCCGTCCCGCTTGAGCACGGTCTCCCGGGTGTTGCAGGTGCCGGAGATCGTGTCCCAGGTCGGGAAGAGGTCGCGGTCGTAGGTGGTGGTGTGCGTCCAGGCGGCCACGGTCAGCGCCGCGAGCTGAGTCTTGGCGGCCGAGGTCGTCGGGATGCCGGGCGGTGTGGCGTATGCGGGGGCGCCGAAGCCGAGCTGGGCCAGCGTGGCCAGCAGGACGACGACCAGGGCGGTCGAGAGCAGACGGTTCCGCAAGGGGGCCTCCGAGTCGCGAGTGCGGCTGTTGCCCCGAAGTCTCAGGCCCCCGGGCGATCCCCGGCTAATGCCAAAACATCCATAGATGTACGACTATGGAAAGCGCTGGTGTACATAGACTGTGATGCATGCAGGCAGCTGGCATTCCGGCGCTGGCGATCAGCCTCGTCGCCTTGGCGGTCTCCCTCTACGGCATCGCCGAGCGGAGCAGCGCGACCCGCCGGGCGGAGCGGCTCCGGTTCCTCACGCTCATCGACGACCTCAATCGCCTGCTCACCGACAATCCGCGCCCCTTCGACACGCAGGTCGAGATCCTCGCCCTGCAGGCCTTCGGGCTGCAGAAGCGCTTCACCGACGTCACCAGCCCGGAGTACCGGACCCTCGCCGACGCGCTCGGCCGCTCCGGCCTGCCCGCCGAGGCCGACCAGCTGTGGCGCGCCGCCATCGACGCGTCCGAGGACGAGGGGCCCACCCAGGCGCTGTTCGCCCGTCGCGGCTACGCGCTCTTCCTGTTCTCGGCCGGGCGGCGGGAAAAGGGCCGGGACCAGATGGGGCTGGCCCTCGAGGCGATCGGGTCCGCGGACGACACCGCCCGCCTGCATCAGATCCGGACCTTCAAGACCTGGGCCGACGACGAGCGTTTCGCCGACCCGACCGGTGGGCGGGCGGCCGAGCTGCTGAAACGCGCCGAACAGGCGGTGACGCTGCTGGAGAGCGAGCACGCGCGACGCCGTATGCGGGCCTTTCTCGAAAACGCCGACAGCTGACGGCTCGCGGCCTGGTGGGTGACCGCGCCGGCGGCGACCGTCGTCTTCTCGATCGCGGCGAATGCATTCTCTACTGTGGTCGCCTTCGTGGCGCCCGACCACCGCCACAGCCGGCAACCAGCGCGACGGTCAAAAGAGTCAGCGAGGACAAACCGGGGCGGCGCACAACCGTATTCTGAGGGTCCTCCCAGACTAGGCGGGCGCCATGCACTTCCTCGGTCATCGGTACTTCCGGGAGCTGTTGTCGCTGCGTATGCCGCCTGCGGACTTCGTGATCTGCGGTAGTGGGCCGCTGTATGCGCGCGGGTGGATCGACGACCCGACCGGCCTGGACATTGTCGCTCGCGGGGAGGCCTGGAAGATCGCGGCGGAGCTCGGGCCGATCGAGGCGGCGCCCTATTCGGCGGCCCGGCGGGTGCCGTTGTTCGGCGGGGATCTGGACGTCTTCGACGATTGGTTTCCGGAAATCGGAACGGTCGACGAGCTCATCGAGCGGGCCGACATTATCGACGGGCTGCGGTTCGTGACGCTGGACGTGGTGGCGACCACGAAACTGATGATGGGGCGCGACCGGGATCGCGCCCATCTGGCGGTGTTGCGGGCGCACGGTCACCCGGCGCCGTGAATCCACCAATCGGCGGCGACCAATTCGGCGACCAGGGTCTCGGCCGCCAGGCGTACGCGTAAATCGTCATCGTGGCGGAAGCGGACCGCCTGGGCCGCGCCACCCACCTCGCCGCCCACCGCGACCACGGTGGATCCGCGCTGGTGAAGCCATTCGAGGGCCTGGTCGTCGTAGCGGGAACCGGGGAAGAACAGGGCGCGGTAGTCGAGGGTCTTGGTGAGGTAGACGTCGACGTGCGACCAGTCGCCGGTCTCGCAGCCGTCGGCGGGAACGCGGGGGCCCTCGCGGAACATCAGCGCCGACTGGAGGGCCGAGGAGAGGCGCTCGACCGGGGCGATGGGGAAGACGCCGTCGCCTTTGAGCAGCTCACCGCACCGGGGAAGCCACTGCGGGCGCCGGTCGAGGAGGTCCTCGGTGGCCTCGGCGACAAGGCGGATCGGGAGGGGGTCCCGGCCGGTCAGGTGGGAGACCAGCGCGTCGAGCAGGATCTGGGTGTGCTGGAAGGAGCGGCAGGCGACGCCGCCACGTTCCACGCCGGCGTGCAGCTCGACGACCCGGGCGGCCTGCTTGGCCAGCGGGGAAAGGGGGTCGTTGGTGAGCGCGACGAAGCTCGGCGCGTCGGCCGCGGCGTCCAGGGTCTCGCGGCTGGCGCCGGTGGCCGAGATGGCGACGACCAGGGTGTCGTCGCCGTACGGGAAGAAGCCCTCGGCGGAGGCGTACTCGGCGGACGCGTCGAGGCCGGCGGCGCGCAGGCGACGGGCGGCCACCTGGGCGGCGTAGCGGGAGCTGCCCATGCCCAGGAAGATCACCCGCCGGACCGGGCCGGCGAACGACCAGGGATTGCCGGCGGGCAGGGCGCGCAGGGCGGCGGGCTTCTCCTCGAGGTCGGCGAGGAACAGGGCCGGATCCAAGGTGATCACCCGTACCAGGATCGGAGGACACCCATCGGCGCGTAGCGCCAGCGGGGGAGGAAGCGGGCGGCGTAGATCAGCTCGCGGCACTCCTGCTCGACCTCGAAGGGGCGCAGGAGCTTCTCGTCGAGCAGGTGGCTCTGGCCGTGGGTGGCCAGGGTGGAACGGTAGGCGGTCAGGAGATCGTCGGCGGCCTGCCGGCCCCACGCCCGCAGGATTTCGCGGTGGGCGCCGTCGGTGCGGCGGTTCGCGATTTCGGCCACGTGCAGGACGCTGGTGCGGAGCTGGGCCAGGTCGCGGGCGGCCGGCTCGGGGCGGGGGTCGAGCGTGGGGTTGCCGTCGAAATCGGTCACGGCGAGGCCGTCGCGCCAGCGCAGGATCTGGCCGACGTGGAGGTCGCCGTGCAGATGCAGCGCCGGGGATGACGACAAATAACTCGATAAAAGCGAAATGTCGGATGCGATGCGTGGGGCAGCCTCGCGGAGCCAGGGGTCGCTGTCGGCGGCGAGGGCTTCGGCGAGCGTGACCGGCGCGGCAGCCGGCGACGGGGCGGGACGGGGTGCGCCGGGCGAGGTGGTTGCGGGCGGGGGTGCGGGATGCAGCGGGTTCGGGCACACGCGCGAGGGGGTGGCCAGGGCGGCGTGGAGGTCGGCGGCCAAGGTGCCGATGGCGGGGGCGAAGTCGGCGGGTGGGCCGCCGTCCAGCCAGGACAGCAGGTCGTTGGTGCACCAGTCCCAGCCGTCCTCCGCGTCGGGGAGGAAAGCGGTGACCAGGGCGATCAAGGCGCCGTCGCGGAAGGCGGCGGCGTGCGGGGTGGGCATACGGGTGAAGCTGGTGGCGGCCAGGTGGGCCAGCAGGCGCGGAGCTCGGGCGTCGCCGGGGGAGCGCATCCACTTGACGACGGCGCGTTCGCCGACGACCACCGAGACGTTCGTCTGGTCGACGGTGATCGGGCGCTCCTCGCGGCGGCCGGGCGCGAGGGGAACGAAGATACGCAGGTCGAGGCCGTCGGGGGAACGACCGGCCACGACCGCATCGACGAGAGCGGCGGACTCTCCTGGAGAGACCTTCACGCGGGCACCTGCAGGGGGTTCGAGGTGGCCTGGCGGGCGTAGGCGAGGATCAGCTCCGCGGCCGTGGCGGGCGTCAAGGTGGGATGACGGGCGACTATGCGGTAGCCGTACGCGTCCTCAAGCGCCACCAAGTTGCGGGCGACCGTGAGCGAATCGCTGGTGAGGGCGAAGGTGCGCAGCGCCGAGCCCGTGTCGAGGATCGTGCGGTACATCGACACCTGCCGGTCGTAGAGCGACGTCAACAACGCGGCGTAGACGCGGTTGCGGCCGGCCGAACCGCCCAGCTCGCAGAGCAGGCGCACGTCGGCGTCGTCGGCATCGGTGGGCAGGCCCGAACGGATCGTCACCACCAGCTGCTCCGCCGGGTCGGTGAGACCCTCGAGCCGGCGCATCCGGGCCTCGTAGAAGCGCTCCATCCCGGCCTGGTTGGCCTCGAGCAGCAGGTCGGAGAGATCCGGATAGTGGTAGAGCACCGCGCCCGAGGTGAGGCCGGCTTGCTCGGCGACCTGGTTGAGCAGGACGCCGTCGGGGCCGTGCCGGAGCATGGCGCGCCGGGCCGCCTCGATCAGGTCGGCGCGTCGCTCGGACCGGGACTTCCGCGTCGCCATAACTCACCTCCTCCTCAACAGCGCCGCATAACCATAGGCTCTGCGTATTGACTGTGCGCAAGGGCGCTTGTTGAATCTGTCTTCAACAGAGGAGTGCCCATGGCCCTGACGGTTCTGTTCATGCCCGAGAGCGCGTACGGGCCGACCAACAACTGCATCGGCATCGGCGACGTGCTGCGGCGCCGGGGGCACCGGGTGGTGTTCGCGGCCGAGGCGTCCTGGGACGGCAAGCTGGCCGCTCTCGGCTTCGAGGAAGACCTCGTGAGCCTGGCGCCGGCGCCGGACGAGCCGCAGGACGCCGGACAGTTCTGGAAGGACTTCATCCGGGACACCGCGCCGGAGTTCCGCAAGCCGACGATCGACCAGCTCGAGACGTGGGTGAAGCCGGTCTGGCGGGAGCTGATCGACGGCGCCCGCTACTGCCAGCCGCAGCTGCTGGAGATCATCGCCCGCGTCCGGCCCGACGTGATCGTCGAGGACAATGTGGTCGCGTTCCCGGCGCTGAACACGGCGGGCGTGCCGTTCGTGCGGATCGTGTCGTGCAACCCGCTCGAGGTGAAGGGGCCGGACATCGCGCCGGTCTTCTCGGGTTATCCGTTCGACGACCGCACCGAGTGGGCTGATTTCCTGGCCGAGTACGACCGGACCCACCGTCCGATGTGGGAGCAGTTCAACGACTGGGTGGTGGAGCAGGGCGCGCCGGCGCTGCCCGACCTCGAGTTCATCCATGAGGGCGACCTCAACCTGTACGTCTACCCGGGCGCGCTCGACTACACCGACGCGCGCCGGCTCGGGCCGAACTGGCGGCGGCTGGAGTCGTCGGTGCGGGAGACGGACGACTCGTGGGAGCTGCCCGACGGCTTCGCGGACGGGCACAAGCTGATCTATTTCAGTCTTGGCTCGCTCGGTTCGGCCGACGTCTCGCTGATGCGGCGGGTCATCGCGGCGCTGGCGGCCACCGACCACCGGTACATCGTGTCGAAGGGGCCGCTGCACGAGGAGATCGAGCTGGCCGCCAACATGATCGGCGCCGAGTTCCTGCCGCAGACGACGATCCTGCCGCTGGTCGACCTGGTGATCACGCACGGCGGCAACAACACGACCACCGAGGCCATGCACTTCGGGAAGCCGATGATCGTGCTGCCGCTGTTCTGGGACCAGTACGACAACGCGCAGCGGGTGCACGAGCGGGGTTACGGGAAACGGCTCGACACGTACGGCTTCACCGACGCCCAGCTGCACGAAGCGATCGACCGGCTGCTCGGGGATGCCGCGCTGCGGGAACGCCTGGAGAAGGACTCGGCCGCGATCCGGGCGGCCGACGGACTGCGCGTAGCGGCCGACGCGATCGAGAAGGCCGCACAGTGACGACGCTGGTCAACCCCGCGTCAGGTGCCCCCATCGCGGAGATTCCGGACGGTGACGTCGGAAAGGCCGTGGAGCAGGCTCGGGCCGCCTTCGAGCAGTGGCGGGAGGCCACCCCGGGGGAGCGGGCGAAGGTGCTGCTCAAGGTGGCCGATCTGGTGGAGCGCGACGCCCCGTCGTTGGTGCGTGACGAGGTCGAGGAGACCGGGAAGCCGCTGGCTGTGATGCGGGACGGGGAGCTTCCGTTCAGCGTGGACAACCTGCGGTTCTTCGCGGGGGCGGCGCGGTCGCTCGACGGGACGGGCGCGGGGGTGCTGTCGGCCGGCTACACGTCGATGCTGATCCGGCGGCCGATCGGCGTGGTCGGATCGATCGCGCCGTGGAACTTCCCGCTGGTGATGGCGGTGTGGAAGATCGGGCCGGCGGTCGCGGCGGGGAACGCCGTGGTGATCAAGCCGGCGGCGCAGACGCCGCGGAGCACGATGGCGCTGGCGCGCCTCTTCGAGGAGGCGGGGGCGCCGCGCGGGCTGGTCGGCGTGGTGACGGGTGGTGCGGCGACAGGTTCCGCCCTCGTACGGGATCCGGGCGTCGACATGGTGAGCGTGACCGGGTCCACGGCTACCGGCCGTGAGGTCATGCGCGGCGCGGTGGACGGTCTGAAGCGGGTGCATCTGGAGCTGGGTGGCAAAGCCCCGGCGCTGGTCTTCACCGACGCCGACCTATCCGAGATGTCGGGCGGCGTGGCGATGGGCGCGACCTACAACTCCGGCCAGGACTGCACGGCCGCGACCCGCGTTTATGTCGAAAAATCGGTCTATAACGACGCGGTGGCGGCGCTGGCCGAGGCGCTTGGCCGGATCCGGGCGGGCGATCCAACTTCTGACAAATCGGACATCGGTCCCTTGATCTCCGCGGCGCACCGCGACCGGGTGGCCGGGTTTGTCGCCCGGGCCGTGACGGCGGGAGCGAGGATCGCGGTGGGCGGAAAGCCGTTGGACGGGCCGGGCTTCTACTTCCCGCCGACGCTCGTGCTCGACGCCGATCAGCGGAGCGAGATCGTGCAGGACGAGATCTTCGGCCCGGTCGTGGTCGTCGTGCCGTTCGACGGCGAGGACGAGGGAGTGCGACTCGCCAACGACACCCGGTACGGGCTGGCCTCGTCGATCTGGACGCGGGACGTGTCGCGTGCGCTGCGCGTGGCGCACCGGCTCGACGTGGGCGTGACCTGGATCAACGATCATCTGCCGATCGCGTCGGAGGCGCCGCACGGCGGGGTGAAGGGCTCCGGCTTCGGCAAGGACATGAGCCAGGAGGCGGTCGCCGAGTACTCGGTGACCCGCCACCTGATGATCAAACACGCGGCCCCGGCGGCGCGGGACTCGTTCCGCCCCGCCTGATCAGGTGTGGTGGCCTGCGCCCGCCAGCGCAGGCCACCATCCTTCGAGGGGTCAGGAGCGGCCGAAGTCCTGGGTCCAGTACGCGGCGCCGCTCTTGTTGTAGGCCAGGCCGACGCCCACCGCGACGCTGCCGCAGTTGAGGATGTTGGCGCGGTGGCCGGGGCTGTTCATCCAGCCGGTGACGACGTCCTTCGGGGCGGGGTAGCCCCACGCGATGTTCTCGGCGCTCGCGCCGCGGCTCGGGTAGCCGGCCGCCGCCTCGCGGGCGACGAAGTTGCTGCCGTTCGAGCCGGTGTGGCTGAAGAAGTTGCGCGTGACCATGTCGGTGCTGTGCGCGCGGGCGGCCGTGCGCAGGCGCTCGTCGATGCGCAGGGCCTTGCAGCCCTTCGCGGTGCGCTGCACGTTGGTCAGGCGCACGACCTCGTTCTCGTACCCCGTCATGACCTCGGCCGACGGCGTCGCGGACGCCTTCCTGGGGGCCTCGGCCGCGAAGGCCGGCGCGGCGAACAGGGTCGGGATGGCGGCGAGGGCGGCGATGGCAACGAGACGCTTCAAGTGTTTTCCTCCTGGCGATCGGTGACGTGAGTACCGATCGGGGAGGAGCGGCGGGCGATGAGCGGATCAACCGCCCTGCACCCCGCGCGACCCGACCCGCTACTTGTCGACGGTGGGCTTCGACGGGCAGCCGTGCTTCTGCTGCCAGGCCTTCACCGCCGCCACCGGGGACTTCTGTCCCTTCGTGCGCCAGGAGTCCAGGTACGGCCAGGGGTAGAGAGTGCCTCGCTGGTTCCACCAGTCGCCGGTCTTCGCGCACGGCGGCGAGATCCCGAAGTGCAGGTGGCAGGCGCTCGCGTCGCCGGTGTCGCCGGTCTTGCCGAGAGTTTGGCCGCTCTTGACCCGTACGCCGGGATTGATGGCTTTATCGACCGACGAGAGGTGCGATCCGTAGTAGCGCACGCCGTCGTCGCCCAGGATCGAGACGGACAGGCCGCCCCGGGTGGCGCCCGCGTTGACCTTGGGCGACCACGTGTCCTTCTTGCTGACGGCCAGGACGACGCCGCCGGTCACGGCCACGAAGCGGTTGCCGCAGGCGGTCATGACGTCGGTGGCCTGGTAGTCGTGGTGGGTGTGCGCGTAGGAGCTCTTGCCGACCACCGGGAAGGTGTACGTGATCTTCACGGCCGCGGCGGCCTTGGGTTTGACCGCGCTCGGTGACGGCGCCGCCGACGGAGTCTCCAGAGTCTTTACCGAGCCCACCCAGGCCGGGTCGGCCTGGGGTGAGGAGGAGCAGGCCGCGACGGCGGCGATGCTCAAGCCGGCAAGAACGAGTTTCCGGAGCGAAGGCACGCGCCCCAACATAACAGCCCGGCCGCGACCGCGACCGGGCTGTCTGCGGGCGGCTCTCAGGCCACGGACTTGGGGTTGATCGGGGCGACGGCGGTGCCCGGCTGCGGGTGCAGGCCGCCGCGGATCGTCTCGAGCATGGTCATGCCCTGCGCGGCCAGCGACGCCACCACGCTGTTCAGCCCCTCGGCGCCGTCCAGGACCGTGACGTTCGCGCCCTGCAGGCCCTCGGCCGCGGCCCGCAGCATGTCCGGCAGCTTGTCGATGATCGCCTGGTCGAGGGCGATCCGGTCCTGGGCCGCCGCGGCCTCGGCGGAGAGCTTCGTGGCGTCGGCCTCGGCCCGGGCCAGCGCCCGGATCCGCTCGGCCTCGGCCTCGGCGGGCCGGATCACCTCGGCGATCAGCTCCGCCTCGCGCAGCTCCGCGTTCTGCTGGGCGACCAGCGCCCGCTCCTTGATCACGTCCTGGGCGGCGCGGGCCGCCGCGAGCGGGCCGGCCTGGGCGGAGGTCTGCTGGGCCTGGTCGATCTCGGCCTGGTACTGGGCCTGGGCGATCGCGGTCTGCCGCGCGTACTCGGCCTGGTGCCGGATGCTCTCCTGCTGCGCCATCGCGCTCTCCCGGTCGGCGGCGGCCTGCGCGACCTTCGCCTCCTGGTTGACCCGGGCCTGGTGCGGCGCGGCGAGCGCCCGGATGTAGCCGACGCCCTTGTCGTCGATGCTGCTGATCTGCAGCGAGTCGACGGCCAGGCCGATCCGGGCCATCTCGGTCTTGCTGGCGTCGACGATCGCGTCGGCGAGCGTCTGCTGCTCGCGGATGATCGCCTCGACCGTCATGCTGCCGATGATGCTGCGCAGGTGGCCCGAGAAGATCCGGCCGACCAGCGTCGGCATCTGACCCTGGTCGCCCTGGAACCGGCGGGCGGCCGCGGCGATCGACTCGTGGTCGTCGCCGACCTTGAAGGCGATGATCGCCTCGACGGACAGCGTGAGGCCCTGTTTGGTGTAACAGTCCTCGGCGACCTCGGCCTCCTGCATGGCCAGGGTGAGCCGGGTGGCCTTGGAGAAGATGGGCGCGACGAAGACGCCGTGCCCTGTGACGATCTTGAACGGCAACGCGTCCGCACCCCGCTGCTTGCGACCACTGATCAGCAACGCCTCGTTGGGGGCGGGCACCCGATAACCGAACACTTCTACAGCCCTTCTTCGATGGGCCATGGCTCGACGTCGATCTGGCGTGCGCCACGGTTGTTGATGACGAGAACCTCGGACCCGGTCGGGACCGGTGTGGCGGCGTACGCGAGGTAGTAGTGCGCTATGCCCTCGACCAGCAGGCGTACCTCTCCGGCGCGCTCGCCGCCGCGGATCGCGGTGATCACCGTGCCGACCCGGCCGACCAGCGTCTCACTCGTCACGCCTGCATTGTGCTCCTGCCGGACCAGCCCGATGACGAGACGCAGGTCACGCTCGGCGGGTCTCACATCGGCCCGGTTTGTTTCGTCAGCCGGACATGATGAAGACAGATTTGCGGGGAGAGATCCTGGAGCCCGGGACCGAGGAGTACGCGGCGGCGAGCGGCTCGCTGTTCGCCTCCGGAAGCCCCGCCTTCGTGGTGCGTCCGGGTAGCGTCGCGGACGTGCGGGCGGCCGTCACGTTCGCGGCCAGCTGGAAACTCAAGCTTTCGGTGCGCGGCGGAGGGCACGCGTTCGCCGGTTTCGGCACCAACGACGGCGGGATCGTGGTCGACCTCAGTCGCCTGGCCGAGGTCGCTTTGACCGACAAAGACCGTCACATCGTACGGATCGGGGGCGGCGCGACGTGGGGGCAGGTCGCGACGGCGCTGGCCCCGCACGGCCTGGCGATCTCGTCGGGCGACACGAGGAGTGTGGGGGTCGGCGGGCTCACCCTCTCCGGGGGCATCGGCTGGAAGGTCCGCAAGTACGGGCTGGCGCTGGACAGCCTGGTCGCCGCCGAGGTGGTGACGGCCAATGGCGAGTTCGTGCGGGCGAGCGACGAGGAGAACCCGGAGCTGTTCTGGGCGCTGCGCGGGGGTGGCGGCAACTTCGGAGTCGTGACCGCGTTCGAGTTCGCGGCGCACCCGACGACCGACGTCTTCCACGGCCGGATCGCCTTCCCCGCGGCCGAGGCCGGCGCCGTGCTGCCGGGGTGGGCCGACTACATGCGGACGGCGCCGGACGAGCTCACCTCGATCGCGTCGTTCGCCAACCCGTTCGCCGGTGGCGCGCAGGCGCCGGTCGAGGTCCACGTCGCGTTCGACGGGGACGACGCGGCGCGCGTCGCCCGGGCGCTCGACCCGATCCGACGCCTCGGCACGGTGCTGGACGACAACGTCGCCCGCAAGGCGTACGGCGATGTGCTCGTCGACGGCCTGGTCCCGCCGCCCGGGTTCCGGTTCGTCAGCCGGGGCGCCTTTGTGGACAAGGAGTCGGTGCCCGACGCCCTGCGGGTGCTGATCGAGCTCGGCGCGTCGGGACGGTCGCCGGCCATCGCGGTGCGCAGCGTCGGCGGCGCGGTGTCCCGGGTTCCCGGCGACGCCACCGCGTACGCGCATCGCCAGGCGGAGCTGATGGTCACCACCGCCACCGTGAACCAGGAGCAGACCGAGACCTGGGAGCGGCTCGGCCCGTACGTGAACGGCGCCTATGCCAATTTCCTCAGCTCTGCCACCGCCGAGGACGTCACCGCCATCTACCCGCCCGAGACCTACCGGCGGCTGGCCGCGGTCAAGCGCCAGTACGACCCGGACAACCTGTTCGCCGGCAACCACAACATCCAGGCGTGAGGGAAGGGCCGGCGCCTCTCGGCGCCGGCCCTCCGGTGGTTGCCCGGCCTCAGCTGGTGGTGAGGGCGGTGTCGTCGATCTGGAAGGACGTCTGGAGCGAGGAGTCCTCGACGCCGCTGAAGGAGATCGTCACGGTCTGTCCCTTGAGGCTGGACACGTTGAACGACTTCAGGGCGTAGGCACCCTTGTTGAGGTTGGAGTAGGTGGCGAGCGTCGTCGAGCCGGCCTTGACGGTCAGCTTGTCGTACGCCGTCGACGTGGTGGTCTCGGCCGTGGTGATCTTCAGGTAGAAGCTCAGCGTGGCGCTGGAGACGCTGGACGGGATCGTCACCGACTGGCTCAGCGTGTCGGTGTGGGTCGAGCCGTAACCGTCCAACCAGGCGAAGTAGCTGCCGGTCCGCGGGACGTTGGTGCCGGAGGCCGTCGAGATGACGCCCGAGGTCTGCGACCAGGTGGTCGCGCCGCTCTCGAAGCCGGGGTTGCCGAGCAGGTTGGAGCCGGTCGGCGGGGTCGTCGGCGGGGTGGTCGGCGGGGTGGTCGGCGGCGTGGTGCCGCCGGTGCAGGTCGGGTCGGCCGACTGGGCCGGCACGCTGACCGCGTCCCAGGCCGCCTTGACCGTGTTGAACTCGGTGCAGCTACCCGGGTACAGGTTCTTGGCCGCGGTGAGCGTCCAGGTCCGGTACTTCAGGTACGACGAGCTCGAGGTCTTCAGCAGCATCGCGTTGTACATGATGGTGATGGCCTTCTGGATGCCGAGGCCGGTCACCGTGCTGCTGTTGCAGGTCGAGCTGGCGGGCTGGCCGTTGCCGCTGGTGCCCTGCGCGAGCAGGTAGAACCAGTGGTTGCCGGGACCGGCCGCGGCGTGCACCTCCTGCGACGGGACGCTCGAGGAGTAGCAGTTCGAGTCGCCCAGCGCCGACGGGTTGTACATGTTGCGGATCGGGCCGCTGCCGACCAGGTTCACCTCTTCGCCGACCGTGTAGTCCGGCGGGTCGTTCGGGTTGTTGATGTACCACTCGGTCGCGGCGCCGAAGGTGTCGGCCACGAACTCCTGGGTGTTGCCGTTCGAGATGCCGCCCGGCGTGTTGTCGTCGATGCCGTGGCCGAGCTCGTGGCCCACCACGTCCGCCGACGAGATCCACTGACCGGCGGTGTTCTTGCCGATCTGCACCTGGGTGCCGTCGTAGTACGCGTTCTGGTCGTTCAGGCCGACCCGCAGCGGCCATGCGGCGCCGGAGCCGTTCTGCCCGTTACGGCCCAGCCACGCGGAGAGCATCGCGGTCTGCTTCTCGCCCACGTAGAGGGCGTCGACGCAGCCGGTCTCCTTGTTGGTGCCGGTGCCGTTGCCCCACACGTTGTCGGAGCCCGAGAAGGTCGTGTTGGTCGAGGCGTCCTGGCAGCGCATCGTCGACTGCGTCGAGGACTGCATCGAGTACGTCGAACCGGACTGGGTGGTGTCGATGGTGACCGACCCGTTGATCCAGCCGGTGCCGGTGCCGGACACGTCGGTCACGTGCTCCTGGGTGCTGAGCACCGCGCCGGTGAGGGCGTCGACGTTCACCGAGAGCCGGCTGACGCCGTCGGCGCCGATGCCGTTCACCGTCGTCTGCCAGGCCAGCTTCGCGGCCGCGCCCTCGGGGGCCACCACGATCAGCCTCGTGCCCTCCACGCTGGACACCGACTTGAGCTGCTTCTTGGCGATCGCCGCGGCGTCCGTGGCGGCCAGCTTCGGCGTGACGGACAGTTCGCCGATCGGGCTCGTCTGCGCGACCGAGGTGTACTTGGTCGCCCCGTTGGCGTCGGTCATCACGACGAAGTCGCCGCCGAAGACCGGAAGACCCTTGTAGGAGCGGAGGTAGGGGACGTAGTTGAGCCCGTGCGACGAGATCACCTTCTGCTGCTGGAAGGTGTCGTAGCTGCTCGCCTGCAGGACCGACGGCTTGCTCGCGACGAGCGCGTCGGCCTTGGTGGCCGCCGTCTTCGCGGCGACGGCCGGGTCGACCGGCGTTGCGGTGGCCGGTTGGGCCACCGCGACCAACGCGGATGCCGCGGCCGTGCCGGCCGCGATCGCGATGATCATGGGGGTTCGACGTTTCACGCGGGTGCTCCTTTCCCGCCCGGGGGTCTGGGCGGGCTCAAGGTCCGGTGGACGATGGGTCACACCAGGACGACTTGAAGTGAGACGCTAGGCATCGACGAGCATCTTTGGAAATAGGGAAAACCCTTGCGCCTTCCCGTTCGGCCATACGACTTAGGTCGTACTTGCGATGCCTACCGGCGTCGGATGCGCTCGCGTAGCCGTACGCGAAAGGATCCTTGTCATGACTGAGCGTAAGTTTCGCTTCGGCGTCGTCGCCGGAAAGGCGCCGTCAGGCGCGGAATGGGCCGCGACCGCGCGGCGGGCCGAGGAGCTGGGCTACGACACCCTGCTCATCCCCGACACCCTGCACACCTTCGCGCCGTTCGCGGCGCTGGCCGCGGCCGCCGCCGTGACCCGCACCCTACGCCTGGGGACGTACGTGCTGAGCGCGCCCAACCGTTCTGCCGGCCTGGTGGCCTGGGAGACCGAGACGTTGCAGCAGCTCAGCGAGGGTCGCTTCGAGCTGGGAATCGGCGGCGGCCGGCCCGGCGCCGCTTCCGACGCCTCCGAGCTGGGAGGCTCGTTCGGCTCACCGGCCGCGCGGATCGAGCGGGTGGCCGAGACGATCGCGGCGGTCCGCAAGCTTTCGGACGCGCCGCCGGTGCTGGTCGCGGCGAGTCGCCCGCGGATGTTCCGGCTGGCCGCCGCCGAGGCCGACATCGTGGCGCTGGGCCTGCCGCCGCAATCCACCGAGCCCGAGCTGGCCCGCGCGGTGCAGACGCTGCGTGACGGCGGCGACCGCTTCGACGAGATCGAGCTGCATCTCAACGTGGCGGCCGTGGCCTCGTCGATCGACGAGATCCCGCCATGGCTGTCGCGGATGGTCGGCGGCGATCCGCGCGAGATGGCGGCGGCCGGCGGGATCTCGTTCCTCACCGGCCCGGCCGAGCGGATCGCCGATCTGCTCTGCCGGCGCCGGGAGGAGTTCGACGTCTCCTACATCGGGGTGAGCGGCCTGTTCATGGAGCAGTTCGCCCCGGTGATCGAGATCCTCAGGAATGCGTGACGGTCAGCGCGTAGAACTTCACCTTCGCGCCGTTGGTCGTGCTTTCCGAGGACGACTGGTTGTAGGAGCCGGCCTTGAAGTACTCCTTGTACGGGTTGAAGCTCGCCGGGATCGAGTAGCTGGTCTTCGAGCCGTTGACCGTCAGGTTGATCTTGTTGCCGGTCACGTTGATGACGTAGGTCCACTTCACCCCGAGCGCCACGTTGCCGACCTTGTGCAGCGTCTGCCCGCCGGCCGGCGAGTTCTCGGTGCCGAGGTAGATGTCGCCGTTCGGCCGGTAGTACAGCTCCAGCAGCGGCTTGGTCGACGTGCCGCCCGAGCCGAGGTGCACCTGGCCGACGCAGACGTTCTTGGTGACCGACGGGATGCGCAGCTGGGCGCTCATCGTGTGGTTGCCGGCCAGCGGCCACTCGGCCGTCTCGCGCAGCTCGGTCCGGGCGTAGTTGGAGTTCGGGGTGGTGACGCCCTTTTCCGGGGCCCAGAAGGTCATCGACCCGTCGTTCTTGTCGGTCCAGAAGTAGGCCGGGTTGCTGTACCCGTTCGCGCCCTTGAGCTGGGCCGGCTGGATCGTGTCGGGCTTGCCGGGGGAGCCGGTGGGCAGCTGCAGCTGCCAGATCGCCAGGTTGAAGTTGCCGCCGGGCGGGAGTGAGGGGTCGAGCGTGGCGGCCGACGCGCTGGTGACGCCGAGGACGCCGAGGGTGCCGACCACCGCGGCGGACATGGCGATCGCGAGCAGCTTCCGCTTCTTCATGGGGATACCTCTGTTGCCGTCTAGGGGGTTGCCGTCGGGGAATTGGCAAGTCGGCTAACAGTAGGCGTCTTTATCGACGTTTGTCCTTAAACAACCTTAAATCCGCGTACGGCCCACGCCCCCGCGATCAGCGCGATCGAGCCGTCCGGATCCCGGGGTAGGCGGGCGTCGAGCAGGGCGCGAATCGCCTCCTGCTTTTCCGGTGACAGGCGGGCCAGATAGGCGGGCGCGGCGCCCTGGCCGCCCAGGAACGGCTGCCAGTAGTCGTCGAAGTCCTTGAAGACCGTGGAGATCTCGATCGGCCGGGTCTCGACGTCGCGCAGGCCGGCCTCGATCCAGGCGCGCGTCAGCGCGGCGGGGTGACAGATCGGGAAGCGCGGTCCTTCGTCCTGCTCGGCGGCGGCCGGGTCGACCTCGAGCGACGCGTCCCAGAAATGGCGCATCATCTGCATGCCGGTCGTGTAGTCCCAGACGTAGACGGCCACGGTCGCGCCCGGGGCGGCCACCCGGGCGAACTCGTCGACCGCCCGCTGCGGGTCGGGGACGAAATTCAGGGCCAGGCCGCTGACCACGGCATCGAAGCCGGCTTGGGCTATCGGCAGGGCCGACGCGTCGCCGGCCACGAAGCTCACGTCGGGGTGGTGGGTGCGGGCCTCGGCGAGGAATCCGCGGGACATGTCGACGCCCACGACCCGCGCCGGGGCGGCGGCGGTGATGACCGTGCCGGTCAGTGCGCCGGTGCCGCAGCCCGCGTCCAGCCAGCGGCCGCCGGGCGCGACCCCCGGCCGCTCGTCACCCGGGACCGTCAACCAGCGGAGAAACTTGGCGGCCACCGGGCGGCTCCATCGACCGACGTATGCCTCGTACGCGTTGCCGACCGCCCATACGTCTCCCATGACCTTCCAGGATATGTGGGCCGGCCACACTGTCTAGGGGCTTCGGCGGTGGGAAGCTGCGGCGATGGAAGAGGTAACGGTCGCCGTCCGCGGCATTTCGCTCAACGTCCTCGTCGCCGGGCCCGCCGGTGGCACGCCGGTGCTGCTCGTGCACGGCAACTGCTCATCCGCCGACTTCTGGCGGCCGCTCCTGCGCCACCTGCCGCCCAACCTGCGGATCGTCGCGCCCGACCTGCGCGGATACGGCCGCTCCGAGACCGCCCCGGTCGACGCCACCCGCGGCCTGCGCGACTTCTCCGACGACGTGGCGGCCCTGCTCGACGAGCTGTATCCCGGCGGGGAAGCGGTCACGGTCGCGGCGCACTCGATGGGGTGCGGCGTCGCCATGCAACTGCTGGTCGACCACCCGTCGCGGGTGGCGGCGCTGCTGCTCGAGGCGCCGCTGAGCCCGTACGGTTTCGGCGGCACCCGCGACCTCGACGGCAACCTCACCACGCCCGACTTCGCCGGCACCGGCGGTGGCGGCGCCAACCCCGACTTCGTGCGCCGGATCGCCGAGGGCGACCGCAACGACGACGGCCCGACCAGCCCGCTCGCCGTGCTGCGCACCGCCTACGTGGCCGACCCGGCGTCGCTCGGCTCCGACGAGCAGCTGCTGCTCGACACGGTGCTGTCCACGGCGATCGGCGACGACAACTACCCCGGCGACAGCAAGCCCAGCGAGAACTGGCCCGGCATCGCCCCCGGCGACCGCGGCGTGCTCAACACGATGGCCCCGAACCACTTCAACATCGCCGCCGACCTGGTCGCGGTCACCCCCAAGCCGCCGATCACCTGGGTGCGCGGCGACAAGGACGCCATCGTCTCCGACACGTCGTTCTTCGACCTGGCGTTCCTCGGCTCGCTCGGCGTGGTCCCCGGCTGGCCGGGCGCCGAGGAGTGCCCGCCCCAGCCGATGGTCGGCCAGACCCGGGCAGTCCTCGACCGCTACGCGGCGGCGGGTGGGGCTTACACCGAGGTCGTCTACGAGAACTGCGGCCATTCCCCGCACGTGGAGCGCCCCACCGAGGTGGCAGCCGAGCTCCTGAACCTCCTCTGACCGCCGGGGCAACTCATCAACGATGAGTTGCCGCCCCAAGCGCGCGCCAACTCATCAGGCTTTCACGCCCGGCACGCGGGCCCGAGCGACCTTGATGAGTTGCGGCGCGGAGCGCACGCCAAGTCATCGACGCTGAGCGGCGCCGCGGCGTGGGTGGTCGGCCTCGCGACCTTGATGAGTTGCGGCGCGGAGCGGACGCCAAGTCATCAGCGATGAGGTGCCGTTCGGAGCGCGCGGCAAGTCATCAACGGTGAGTTGCGGCGGCGCGGCGTGGGCGGCTGCGCGAGCTTGATGAGTTGGGGTGCGGAGCGGACGCCAAGTCATCAACGGTGAGTTGCGGTGCGGAGCGCGCGGCAAGTCATCAACGGTGAGTTGGGGCGCGGAGCGCGCGGTAAGTCATCAAGATCGCGCGGGCGGGGGTGGGTTGCGGCGCGATGATGATGATGAGCTGGCGTTGGGTGCGCGACAACTCATCAAGGCGAAGTGGCGCGGGTCAGACCTGGCGGTTGCGGCCGGCGGCCATGCCGGCTATGCCCTGGGGGATCATCAGGACGATCATGAGGGCCAGCGGGACGCGCCAGCCGTTGGTGTGGTCGTGCAGGATGCCTACCAGGATCGGGCCCGGGATGGCCAGCAAGTAGCCGACGCCCTGGGCGAAAGCGGACAACCGCACCACCGTGGCGGGGGTGCTGCCGCGTAGGCCGATCATGGTGAGGACCAGGGGGAACGCGGTGTTCACGATGCCCAGAAGCACCGCCCACAGCCATGGCGCGGCGGCGGGGTCCCACCACAGGCCCGCGTAGCCGGCTACGCCGAAGACCGCTAGCGCGGCGGCTATCCAGCTCTGGCTGCGTACCCTGCCGGCGAAAGACGACAGGGCCATGCCCAGCGGCACGCCTAGCAGGGACGTGGCGGCGAACAGCAGGCCGGCCTCGTCCGCCGACAGACCCGCGTCGCGGTAAATCTGGGGGAGCCAGCCGATGATCACGTAGGCGGAGGTGGACTGGAGGCCGAAGTACAGGGCGAGCGCCCACGCGACCGGGTGCCTGCTCACCCGTACGAGATCGGGGGTTGAGGTCTGGGTGTTGACCTTGTGGTCGTGGCGGGCGAGCGGGACCCACGCCGGGAGCGCGATCACCGCCAGCACCGCCCAGCAGGCCAGGCCCAGGCGCCAGTCGCCGAACGAGTCGGACAGCGGGACCGTGGCGGCTGCGGCCAGGGTCGCGCCGAGGTTGAGCGCCACCGTGTAGAGGCCGGTCATCGTGCCGACCTGGTTCGGGAACTGCTCCTTGACGATCATCGGGAGCAGCACGTTGACGACCGCGATGCCGGCCAGCGACACGATGCTGAGCAGCAGGAACAGGGCGGTCCCGGGCACGTAGGCGCGCAGCGCCAGGCCGACCGCGAGCACCGCGAGGCCCGCGAGGATCACGCGGGCGGGTCCGAAGCGGCGGGCCAGGCGCGGCGCCGCGAGGCCGAGGATCGCGAAGCAGAACGCCGGAATCGACGTGAGCAGGCCGGCGACCGACGAGCTCATGCCGAGCCCGGAGCGGATCTCGCTGAGCACCGGGCCGACGCTCGTCACCGCCAGCCGCAGGTTGACCGCGGCCAGCAGCAGGGCACCCACGGCGATCAGACGCGCGCGGGTTTTCCCGCTACGAGCAAGTGTCAGCTCCTCTTCAGCAATCACCACTTACACATCATCGGCATTACCGGCCGGAAACGCCTGGCCGAGTAAGGGCTCTCACACCCCCTGCTCCTTCTCGACCTGCTGGTTCCACTCGCGCTTCGACGACTGCCAGCCGTCCTCGTTCAGGCCGAGCCGCCAGTAGCCCGAGATCGACAGCTGCTCGAGCGGGATCGCGCAGTCCTTGCGGAGGTACGCGCGCAGCTCCTTCACCAGGCTCGCCTCGCCGTGCACGAACGCGTGCACCTTGCCCTCGGGGAACTCGCAGTCGCGGACCGCGGGCACCAGCAGCGAACCCGGGCGGGCCGAGCCCCGGTGCAGCCAGACGATCTCGGCGTCGGCGACGGTCTCCAGCTTCTGCTCCTCGTCGGGGCCGGACACCTCGATGAACGCGCGCACGGTGGCGCCGGCCGGCATGCCCTCGAGCGCTGCGCCGATCGCCGGCAGCGCGCTCTCGTCGCCGGCCAGCAGGTGCCAGGCCGCCTCCGAAGAAGGCGCGTAGGCGCCGCCCGGGCCCATGAACAGCACCTGGTCGCCCGGCTTGGCCTGTGCGGCCCACGGCCCGGCGATGCCCTCGTCGCCGTGCACCACGAAGTCGAGCCACATCTCGGGTACCGAGGGGATCCACTTGCGCACGGTGTAGGTGCGCACCACCGGCCACTCCTCCGCCGGCATCGTCTCGCGGATCACGCCCTGGTCGAACGGCTCCGGGTAGGTGACTCCCGGCCGGGGGAACAGCACCTTCACGTAGTGGTCGGTGTACTCGCCCGCCGTGATCGCCCGGAGCCCCTCGCCGCCCACGACCACACGGATCATGTGGGGGGTGAGCTGCTCCACGCGGGTGACCGTCGCCCGGTGAGCTGGCCGTGCCGGCCTGTTCGGCATGCTGGTCCTCTTCCGCTCGGATGATCGCCCGCCTCGTCGTCGGTAAGGCTACCCTCACATGCGGAAGGGCGGCCCGCCGAACCGGCAGGCCGCCCTTGATCAGGCTGTTTGATCTACTCCCAGGGTGTCCCCGGGCGGCGGCGCCGGGTCAGCGCCATCACCGTGAGGCCGGCCAGCATCAGCACCACCGCGGCGCCGAGGAAGGCGACCGTGTTGCTGCCGGTCAGCGCCAGCACCCCGCTCTTTTCCTCGCTGGTGGTCTTGGCGGCCACCTGCTGGGCGGTCGGCGGCTCGAGGCCGGAGTTCAGCTGACCGTCGTCGTTGGAGTAGGTGATGTCGTCGGCCGCCTCGGTGCTCTTGCTCGCCTTCGGCTTCGGCTTCGCTTCCGAGGTCTCCTCGCTCTGAGTGTCGTCGGTCGCGGTTTCGTCGTTGGTCGCCGTCGCGTCGCTTTCTTCCGTACGGGTGGAGGTCGGCGCCGTCGTCTTCGGGGCGGACTCGGCCTTCTTCGTGCCGGTCGTGGTGGCCGGCTTCCTGGTGGTCGGGGTCGCCTTCGGCGTGAAGTCGTCCTTGGTGGTCGGCTGGGTGGCCTGGGTCGTCGGGGCGGTCGTGGCCGGGGCGGTCGTGGCCGGGGCGGTGGTCGGAGCCGTGGTCGCGCCGCCGCCGTTGTTGTTCCCGCCGGTGTTCCCGCCGCCGGTGTTCCCGCCGTTGTTGCCGCCGCCGTTGTTGCCGCCGCCGGTGTTCCCGCCAGTGTTGCCGCCGCCGTTGTTGCCGCCGCCGCCGTTGTTGCCGCCGCCGCCCTGGTTGGCGCCGCGGACCGTGATGCGGACGGCGTCGATGGCCGGCGTCTCGTTGGCGCGCTCCATCATCGGCACCCGGTGCGAGCCGTCACCGGCCCACGAGGCGCACTGGGCGGTGCCGATGGCCGGCATGCCCGGCACCTGGATGGTCACCGTGTCGGGGGCCTTGCCGCCCTTCTGGTCCTCGGTCGCCACGAAGAACGCGGGGACCGGCGCGGGGTCGGGCGCCTCCCGGGTGCTGGTCAGCATGCGGCAGGCGGTGTGGAAGTGGCCGCGCTCGATGCCGTTCTGCAGGACCGAGCTCTCCACGTAGTACCCGCCCTTGCCGGCCGCGAGGAACCGGTCGCGGATCAGGTTCCGCGTGCTGACCTTGAGCGTGAACGGCGTGTTGACCGTGACCGTGCGGGGCGCCTGAGTGATCAGCAGCGACGAGTTGTTGGCCGCGCTGGACACCTCACCGAACTCGGTGGAGACGCAGCGGTCGCCCAGCTGGAAGCCGTCGTGCTGCGGGAGCTTGGAGTCCACGCACGTGTCGGTGAGGATCACCTGGCCGTTGACCACCTTGCCCGCGCCGCTGCCCTCGGGGGCGTCGTTCTCGGCGGCGCTGGAGATCGTGGTGAACGCGACGACCGCGCCCAGCGCGGCGATGACCGCACCGACCGCGAGGAGCCGCCGGTTGCCGCCGGATGGTGCGGCAGCACGGCGGTAAGCCGACCTACGCATGCGCGATACCTCTTTTTCGAAGAATCCGTCCGGCCCCTGAAACCGGCCTTCGAACGGTATGAGTCGCGCCGCGAAATAGCAATTCAAGCTGCGAATTTGATGAATTCTTGTCCCAAACTTAAAGAAGAAATATGGCGCCGCCCGCGAACCCCGAGCATCCTCCGAACGGATGATGTCCGGGGTTCAACAAGATCACGAGATTTTTCGCTGACCAGCGAACTTAGATGAACGACAATCTACGGACCGTCACCGGTCGGCTCCGGCATTCAATGTAACCCAAGATCGGCTTCCGGTGCCTCAAAAGCACCTGTGAGTGTCGCCGCCTAATGGTGTGGCCAAAGGCCCCGTGATTCGTATGCCTTTCGCAATGCCGGCAGATCGTCGGTCATGATGCCGTCCACGCCGAGGTCGATCAGGCGGGTCATCTCGGCGGGCTCGTCGATCGTCCACACGTGCACTTGCAGGCCGAGCCGGTGGCAGTGGTCGACGAACCGGCGGTCGACCACGGTGACCCGCCCGTGCCGCACCGGCACCTGGGCCGCCACCGCCGTGGCCGGCAGCCGCAGCGGCGCCCGGCCCCACGACGCCAGCCGCAGCAGCGCCACCGAGCGCATCCCGAGCGACGTGGCGACCCTCGGCCCGGCCAGCTTCCGCAGCTGGGCCAGCCGCGCGTCGCTGAACGACGCGAGCAGCACCCGGTCCTCGGCGCCCGCGCCCCGGATCGTCGTCACCGTGGGCTCGACGCCGTTGCCGGCCTTGACGTCGATGTTGAAGCGGACCTCGGGCCAGGCCGCGAGCGTCTCGTCGAGGCGGGGGATCGCGGCCGCGCCGGCCACCCGGACCGTGGCGAGGTCGGCCCAGCTCAGGTCGGCGACCCGGCCGGGGTGGCCGGTCAGCCGGGCGAGCGTGTCGTCGTGGAAGACGACGGGTACGCCGTCGGCGGTCGCGTGCACGTCGGTCTCGATGTACCGGAAGCCCAGCCGGACCGCGCGGGCGAACGCCTCGGCGGTGTTTTCGTCGCCGATCGCCGCGCCGCCGCGATGGGCGAAGGCCAGCGGAGTGGGCGCGTCCAGATAAGGGAGCACGCGGGGATCGTACGGTGTGAAGATGGCTAGTTTCGACGTCATCGTGGTCGGCCTGGGCGGGATGGGGAGCGCCACCGCGCTCCGGCTCGCTTCCCGGGGCGTACGTGTGCTCGGCCTGGAAAGGTTTGATCCCGCCCACGCGAGGGGCGCCAGTCACGGCGGGTCACGGATCATCCGGCAGTCCTACTTCGAGGGCGCCGAGTACGTGCCGCTGCTGCTGCGCTCCTACGAGCTGTTCGAGGAGCTCGCCGCCGACGCGGGACGCGACGTGATCAGCCTGACCGGCGGCCTGATGATCGGCCTGCCGGAGAGCCGCACGGTCGCCGGCAGCCGGGCCAGCGCCGAGCGGTGGGGCCTCGACCACGAGATGCTCGACGCTCAGGAACTTCGCCGCCGTTACCCGACCCTGGCGCCGCAGCCCGGCGAGGTCGCGCTCTTCGAGGCCAAGGCCGGTTTCGTCCGTCCCGAGGCGACCGTCGCCGCGAACCTGGAGCTGGCCGCGCGCCGCGGCGCCGACCTGCGGTTCCGCGAGCCGATGACCTCGTGGACGCGGGACGGAGACGGCGTGCGCGTGGTGACCGCCGAGGGCGAGCACACCGCCGGGCATCTGGTGATCACGCCGGGTCCGTGGGCGCCCGAACTGCTCGCCGACCTGGATGTGCCGTTCCGGATCGAGCGGCAGGTGCAGTTCTGGTTCCGGCCGCGTGGCGGGGTCGGACCCTTCCGGCCGGAGCGGCATCCCATCTACATCTGGGAGGACGCCGGCGGCGGCCAGATCTACGGCTTCCCGGCGATCGACGGGCCGGACGACGGCGCCAAGATCGCCTTCTTCCGGCGCGGAACGGAGACCACGGCGGACGCCTTGGACACCGCGGTGCACGACGATGAGATTGCCGAGATGGCCTCATATTGCGGGGTGCGCCTGCCCGATCTGCCGGGCGAGTTCCGGCGCGGCGAGCCCTGCCTCTACACCACCACGCCGGACGAGCATTTCGTCATCGGTCGGCACCCCGAGCACCCGGCCGCGGTGACCGTGGCCTGCGGTTTCTCGGGGCACGGATTCAAGTTCGTCCCGGTGGTGGGCGAGGTCGTGGCCGACCTGGCGACCACCGGCACGACGGCGCATCCGATCGGACTCTTCAATCCGTCGAGATTCGCCGGGAATCGTCCAATTTGAGGTAAATAAACCGGACTCGCTTACGCGGCTCTGCGCACTGTCCTACCTTGGGGCACGTCCAAGTGGGGCAAATCATCCGAAATGGAGCGCAGAACTGTGTTCTCATCACGTTCCTCTCGAGTCGCTCGCGGCGGCCTGATCGCCGCCCTCGCCTTGTCCATAGCAGGGGGCGTCTCGCCCTCCGGCGCGTTCGCCGCGGACGACGAACCGCTGATCTACTACCCGACCTTCTCCGGGGCCTCCAAGACGCTGGAGCGCAACGGCAGCGCCGACATCCTCACCTCGTCCGGCCGCCTCCACCAGCGCATCCTGCGGCTCACCGCCGGCGGGTACCGGCAGGTCGGCTCGGCCTGGTCGCGGACCAAGCTCGACCTCGGCGAGTCGTTCGAGTCGACGTTCAAGGTCTACCTGCACCACTTCCAGCCCGGCGCGGACGGCATCGCGTTCCTCGTGCAGGACGACGGCCCGCGGGCGCTCGGCGGCTGGGGCGGCGGCCTCGGCTACCGCGGCATCGTGCGCAGCGTCGCGGTCGAGTTCGACACCTTCCAGAACTCCACCGACCCGAGCAACAACCACCTCGCCGTGGTCATGGGCGGCAACCCGGACCACCACTCGGCGGTCGGCGAGCCGTCGATCCCGCTGTACGGCAAGCCGTTCCTGGCCCGGGTCAACTACGACGCCGACAGCAACGACCTGCGGATCTACGTGAAGTCGCTGCGCGCGGGCTCCGAGGAGGAGCTGGCCCTGCAGACCACCGTCGACCTCGCCGACGAGGTCGGCTCGAGCTCGGCCTGGGTCGGCTTCACCGCCGCGACCGGCAACGCGCTCTCGAAGCAGGACATCTACTCGTGGACGGTCGACGGCTCCGGCGCCTGATCGGCCTCATCGCGGCCGGGGTCCCCGGCGGCGCCGGCCGCGCCTCCTGCACCACCTCGCAGCACCCCACTGAGCCTTGGAGAACTGCCATGTCCACGGTCCCCTACGTCAGCCCATCGGCCGGAACGGAGACCGAGCTACCCCAGGTGGTCGTCCCGTCGGGCGAGCCCCTGGTCAGCGTCATCGTCCCGGCCCTCAACGAGGCGCGGAACCTGCCGTACGTGCTGGCCCGCCTCCCCGAGGTCGACGAGGTGATCCTGGTCGACGGCGGGTCCACCGACGACACGGTCGGCGTCGCCCGCCGCCTCATGCCCGGCATCCGGGTCGTCACGCAGAACCGCCGGGGCAAGGGCAACGCGCTGGCCTGCGGTTTCGCGGCCGCGACCGGCGACATCCTGGTGATGATCGACGCGGACGGGTCGACCGACCCCAAGGAGATCCCGAGCTTCATCGCGGCGCTGCGCGGCGGCGCCGACTTCGCGAAGGGCTCCCGGTTCCGCGGCTCCGGCGGCAGCGCCGACATCACGCGCCTGCGCCGGGCCGGCAACAAATGCCTGAGCATGCTGGTCAACGCCATGTTCCGCACCCGGTACAGCGATCTCTGCTACGGATACAACGCCTTCTGGGCCCGGCACCTCGACGTGTTCGGCCTGGACAGCACGACGCCGGCGCCGGTCAGCGGCGACGGCCGGCTCTGGGGCGACGGCTTCGAGATCGAGACCCTGCTCAACCTGCGCGCGGCCCGCGCCCGGCTGCGCATCGTCGAGGTCGCCAGCTTCGAGCAGGCGCGCATCCACGGCGAGAGCAACCTCAACGCGATGACCGACGGCCTGCGGGTGCTGCGGACCATCGCCCGGGAATGGCCCCGGCGCAACCGCTCGGCACGGCGGTCGGCCCGCCTCGCGGAGCGCGCCCGGTGAGGATCGGCGTCGTCACCAGCGCGTACCACCCCGACGTCGGCGGAGTCGAGACGCACTGCCGGCGGCTCTGCGCGGCCCTGGTCGCGGCCGGCGACCAGGTCGAGGTGCTCACCCAGCACGTCACCGCGGTCGAGGAGACCCTCGACGGGGTGCTGGTGCGCCGCTTCCCGCTGACCGTGGCCGCGTCGAACTACCGCTTCTCGCGGGCGCTGTGGCCGTGGCTGCGCGCCAACGCCGGCCGGTACGACCTGCTGCACGCCCACAGCTACCACGCGCTCGCGGCGCTGCCGGCCGCGCTCACCAACGACACGCCACTGGTCTTCACCCCGCACTACCACGGCACCGGGCACAGCCTGCTGCGCGCGGCGCTGCATCCGATCTACCGCCCGGTGGGCCGCCGGATCGTCGCCCGGTCCGACCGGCTCATCTGCGTCACCCGGGCCGAGCGCGAGCTGCTGACCAAGCACTTCCCGGAGGCCGCCGACCGGATGGTGGTCATACCGAACGGCACCGACCCGGTTCGCGTGGCCGAGGCCACCCCGGCAGACAAGAAGGGGCGCAGCATCCTCTGCGTCGGGCGGCTCGAGCGCTACAAGCGGGTCGACCGGGTCATCCGGGCGATGGTCCACCTGCCCGCCGACCACCGGCTCGACGTGGTCGGGTCGGGCCCGGCCCGCGAGGAGCTGGAGCAGCTGGCCGGCCGGATCGGCCTCGGCCGGCGGGTGGTCTTCCACGGCCGGCTGGCCGACGACGCGTTCGCGGTGCGGATGGCGGTGGCCGCGGCGGCCGTCTCGGCCTCCGGGCACGAGGCGTTCGGCATGGCGGTCGCGGACGCGCTGACGGCGGGCATCCCGACCGTGGCGTCGTTCATCCCGGCGCACCGGGAGCTGGCCGCGATGGCCGGCGACGGGGTTCCGCTGTGGCTGGTCAACCCGGACGACGAGGCGGCGCTCGCCGACGCGCTGCGGGTCGCGGCGTCCACCCGGCGGGTCGCGCACGGCAGCAACGCCCTGCCGACCTGGAGCGATGTGGTGCTGTCCACCCGGGAGGTGTACGCGAGCGTCGCGCCCCGGATCCGGCTGATCCAGCAGGGGGCCGGCGACCGATGACGCTGACCGCTCCTCGGGTCTCGCCGGCGGAAATCTCCGAAAAATCGCCCAAGTCCTGGCAGCCTGCGGCCTGCGCCGCCTCCCTGACCGCCGCGGGAGCGGCCGGGGCGGCGGCGCTGGTCACCGCCGACCGCGCCGCCGAGTGGGGGAGAGGTGGCGCGTTCGGCTGGTTCTGGCTCGGCATGCTGGTCTTCACGCTGCCGGCCGTCTGGTGGGCGTGCCGCCGCGCCACCGGCCCGATGCTGCGGGTCGCCGTGCTCGTCGCGTACGCGTGCTTCACCTATCTGCCGAAACTCCTGCGCAACCCGACCGGCCCGCTGTACCACGACGAGTTCGCGCATTGGCGGCAGAGCCGCGAGATCCTGCTCGACGGCCGACTCTTCGACCCCAACCCGATCGTCCGGGTGATCGGCGACTTCCCCGGCCTGCACGCCATGGTGGCCGGCATCTCCGCGCTGACCGGCGCGTCGACCTGGCATGCCGCGCTGCTCGTGCTCATCGCCGCGCACGTGCTCGTGGTGCTCGGCGTGGCAGTGCTCGCCGAGGAGCTCTGGCGGGACCGGCGGATTGCGGCGGTGGCCGCGATCGCGTACACGCTGAACAGCTCTTTCTTGTTCTTCGACACCCAGTTCGGGTACGAGTCGCTGGCGATACCCCTGATGATCTGGACGCTCGTCGGGCTGCTGCGCGCGATGCGCGGACCGCGCGCCGACTGGATCGTCACCACGCTGATCCTCGCCGCCGCGACTGTCGTCACCCACCACCTGACCGCGCTCGGCCTGGTCGCCATCATGATCGTCTTCGCCGCCGCGATGACCGGGCGCCGCGGCGCCGCCCCCGCCGCCTGGACCGCGTGGGCGCTCGCCGCCGCCACCGCCGGCATGGTGACGGCCTGGCTGTTCTGGGTCGCGCCGAAGACCGCCGGCTACCTCGACCCCTACCTCGGCAAGGCGCTCGACCAGATCGCCGGCATGCTCAACGACAGCGGATCGGGCGGGCGCACCCTGTTCAAGCAGTCGGTCGCGCCCTGGTGGGAGCAGAAGGCCGCGTTCGCCGCGCCGATGCTCGCCCTGGCCGCCATGATCGCCGCGGCCTGGCGGCTGCGCGCGCGCCGCTCGGCCGACCCGCTCACCCGCGGCCTCGCGCTGGCGGCGTTCCTGATCGGCGCCTGCTACTTCCCGGCCGCCGTCCTCATCCTCACCCCGTCCGGCGCCGAGGGCGCGCGCCGCTCGTGGGCGTTCAGCTACCTCGGGATCGCCCTGGTCGTGGCCCCGCTTGCGGTCGCGCTGCTGACCCGGGCCGCCCGGTTCGCCGGGCCCACACTGGTCGCGCTGTTCGCGGTCATGCTGGTCGGCAACACGGCCGCCGGGATGAACCCGTCCTACCGCTTCCCCGGGCCGGCGGCCTACGGCTCCGACACGCGCTCGCTCACCCCCGAGGTGGTCGCCGCCTCGAACTGGCTGCGCGCCACCCAGGGGCGCGGCCTGCGGATCGTCGCCGACCGTTACTCCGGGCTCATCTTCGGCTCGTTCGGCGGGCAGTTCCCGGTCACCGGCTCGGTCACCTTCCCCACCTACGACCTGTACCTGGCGCAGCCCGGCACGCCCGTCCCGCCGGGGCTCATCACGCAGCTGAGCTCGTGGAACTTCCAGTACCTGATCGTCGACCGGCGGATGGCCCGGGAGGTGCCGGAGATCGGCATCTACTTCGAGACCAACGAGCCGATCCCGCACGACGGGCGGCCGGCCTTCACGCTCGGTCAGCTCACGAAGTTCGACCACCTGCCCTGGACCATCAAGATCTACGACAGCGGGGACATCGCGATCTACCGCTTCGACTTCTCCCGGGTGGCGTCGTGACGACCCCGCGGTTGCTCGGCGCGGCCGGCCTGTCCCTCGGCGCGCTCGCGTTCTGCGCGCTCACGCTCGGCCGGTTCTGGCTGATGGGTCTCTTCCTGGCCGGGGCGCTGTTCGCGGCCGGTGAGCTGTGGGTGCGCGCGCTGATCCGCTCGACGCTGCCGGCGCTGTTCCGGCTCGGGCTCGGCGTCACGGCCGGCCTGATCAGCCTGCCGCTGGTCGCGCTGGTGCTGCACCTGACCGGCGTGCCGATCCGGGGACTCTCGCTGACCGCCGGGCTGGCCGCGCTGACGGCCGGGCTGGGTGGGGTGGCGCTGCTGCGGGAACGGTCCGGCGCCGCGGTGGCCGATCCGCGCTTCGCGCGCACGCTCGCCGCGGTGGCGATTCCCGGGGTGGTCGCGCTGGTCGTCGGGGCTTCGGCCGCTTTCGCGTACGTCCGGATGCCGCGCCCGCCGCAGGCCGGTTTCACCAGCGTGGCGCTGGGCGGGTGGGCCGCCGACATCTCCCGCCCGGTGACCATCCCGGCCCGCGGCCTCGACGTGCCGATCCGGGTCTCGAGCGCCGGCCGTCCCGCTGCCGTCGGGGTCCTCGCGGTGCGCATCGGCGATCTGCCCGCCGGGCCGCCGCAGCAGGTGATGCTCGATGCGGACAGCACCCGCGCGGTCCAGGTGCACGTGCCGGCCCCGCCTCTCGGCTGCCCGCACCGGGTCGAGATCGCGCTGGGACCGGCGAGCACGGTCTTCTGGGCCCGCGCGCGGGGGAGCGGGCCGTGTTAGGGCGGGTGGGGCGGGACTCGCTGGCTCGTAACAGTGTGCTGATCATGGCGAGCACGGTCGGCACCAGCGGGCTCGGCTATCTCTACTGGATGGTCGCCGCCCGCGAGCTGCCCCGCGCCGCGATCGGCACCGCCACCGCGCTCATCTCGGCGGCCACGGTGGTCAGCATGATCGCCAACCTGGGCCTCGGCCACATGTTCATCCAGCGCCTGCCGGGTGTGCCCGCCGCCGCCTGGTCCCGCATCGTCAGCGCCGGCCTGCTCCTCGGCTGCGCAGCCACCGCCGCCGCCTCCATCGCGGCCGTGCTCGTGCTCCCCCGGCTGGCCGGCAACTTCGGTTTCCTGCACGAGCCGGCCGGCGCCGCCGCGCTGATCGCCACCGCGGTCGCCCTCACCGCGTCGATGCTGCTCGACTACGTCTTCGTGGCCCACCGGGCCAGCCAGGGCATGCTGTGGCGCAACCTGGCGCTGGCCGGCGGCAAGGTGCTGGCCCTGCTCGGCCTGACCGCCGCCGGCCTCTCCACGGCCTCGGCGGTCGTGCTCGCCTGGACGCTTCCCTCGCTGGCGGTCAGCGCCTACACGCTGAGCCGCAGCCTGCCCCGCCTGCGCCCCGGATACCGGCTGGCCGGCGCGGGCCTGGCCGCCGAGTTGCGGTACGTGCGCGGCTCGCTCACCGGCCACCATCTGATCAACCTGGCCCAGGCGGGCCCGAGCGCCGTGCTCCCGGTGCTGGTCACCGCCCGCCTCGGCGCCGCCGACAACGCCCACTTCTACATGGCCTGGATGACCGCCTCGGTGCTGTTCATGGTGTCGCCGGCGGTGGCCGCCGCGCTGTACGCCGAGCGCACCAACGCCGCCGGCCGGTCGGCCTCGCTGCCACGTGCCGCCCTGGTCGTGCTGGTCGTCATCGGCGCCCCCGCCGCAGGTCTCTTCCTGGCCGGCGGCCGGATCCTCGCGCTGTTCAGCCCGGCCTACGCCGCCGGCGGCGGGATCCTGCTGAAGATCCTGGTCCTGGCCGCGATCCCGGACGCGATCACCAACCTGGCCGTCGCGCACTGGCGATCGCAGGGCGCGCTGCGCCGCTGCCTGCGCCTGAACCTGCTGATGGCCGCCACCTGCCTGGCCCTGACCTGGCTGTGGCTGCCGTCGCTGGGCATCGAGGCGGCCGGCTTCGCCTGGCTGACCGGGCAGGCCGTCGGCGCGCTGATCGTGGTCGCGCACGCCGTCCACTCCCGGCTCGTCCGCCGGGAAGCGCCCGGCCCGATGCCTCGCCCCCGGCCGGCGCGTGGCCATCGGCCACCGGTGCACCCGGTCGTGCGCGGGCGCCCCGCCATGCAGCTCAGCAACCGCAACCGCCGCCCCTCGCCGCACTCCCGACCCCGTTCGCGAACATGGAGGGCCCCGTGAGGATCCTGCAGCTGGCCAATCTCTACGCGCCCGTGATCGGCGGGCTCGAGCGCAGCATCGCCACCAGCAGCGAGGAGCTGGTGCGGCGCGGGCACGACGTCACGGTGCTCACGCTGGCCACGGCCGAGGCGCGGGACGGCGAGACCCGCAACGGCGTCCGCGTGATCCGAGTCCGCAGCGTCGCCAACACCCTGCTGCCCCGGATCAACCAGGACCCGGCGAAGCCCTTCCACCCGACCGCGGCCGACCCGCTGACCACCTCGGACATCCGGCGCGAGCTGTGCGGCGGCGACTACGACGTGGTGCACAGCCACGACTGGCTCATGTACTCCTACCTGCCGCTGCGCTTCCGCAAGGAGGGGCGGCCGCACGTGCACACCGCGCACGACTTCGGGCTCGCCTGCGTGAAGAAGACTTACGCGCGCAACGGCGGCGGGTGCCTGCCCGGGCCGCGGCTCTCGCGCTGCGTCTCCTGCGCGGCCGGTCAGTACGGACGGCCGCGGGCGGCGGCGCTGACCGCGGCGCTGCGGGCGCACCGGCATCAGGGGATCGACGCGCTGACCGCGATCTCGCCGTCGGTGGCCGAGGCGCTCGACCGCGCCCGGCTCCCGGAGGGCCTGCCGGTGCGGGTGGTGTCGAGCCTGGTGCCGGACGGGCTGGACGAGCTGGCGCGCAACACGCCGCGACCGGCGTGGCTGCCGGGCCGGCCCTACCTGCTGTTCGTCGGGGCGCTCGGGCCGCACAAGGGCGTGGACGTGCTCTTCACCGCGTACCGGAAGCTGGTCGCGACCATGGACGACGCACCGGACCTCGTCTGCGTGGGTACCCCGCGGGCCGACACCCCGCCGATCCCGCCGGGCGTGCACGTGCGCCACGACGTGCCGCACGCCGAGGTGATGGCCGCCTGGCACGGCGCGGCGGCCGGCGTGGTGCCGTCGATCATGGAGGCGATGGGTCAGGTGGCGGTGGAGGCGCTGCTCGCCCGGACCCCGCTGATCGCCTCCCGCACCGGCGGCCTGGCCGACATGATCCGCGACGGGGAGAGCGGCCTGCACGTCCCGCCGGGCGACGCCGAGGCGCTCTACGAGGCCCTGATCCGGCTGCTCACCGAACCCGCCCTCGCCGATCGGCTGCGCTCGGCCGGATACCGGCGGGGGCTCGACTACACGGCGGCCCGCGTGGTCCCGCAGATCGAGGAGATCTACCGTGCCTGCATCGCGTGACCTCAAGCGGATCCTGGTCGTGGGCTCCGGCTGGCGGTTCACCTCGGGGATCAGCTATTACACGTGCCGGCTCGCCAATGCGCTGAGCAGCCGGTATGACGTCGGGGCGATCCTGATGCGTCAGCTGTTGCCGACCCGCCTCTATCCGGGGCGTGCGCGCGTCGGCGCGTCGCTTCACTCCCTCAGCTACGCCTCGCAGGTCCAGGTTTTCGACGGCGTCGACTGGTGGGGGCTGCCGAGCCTCCTGCGCGCCGTCCAATTTATCCGGAAATTTCGCCCGGACGTCCTCGTGCTCCAATGGTGGACCGGGGCCGTTCTGCACTCGTACCTCGCCCTCTGCCTCGCCGCCCGGCTGAGCGGCGCCCGGGTGGTGATCGAGTTCCACGAGGTGCAGGACACCGGCGAGGCCGCGCACCGCTGGGCGTCGCTCTACGTGCGCAAACTCATCAAACCCCTGCTGCGCGCGACCGCCGGCGTCGTCGTTCATTCACGCTTCGATCAAGAGCAAATGCAGCGCACGTACGACTTGAGCACCGTCCCCCAGGTGATCGCGCGCCATGGCCCGTACGATCATCACGAATCGACGGCCCGGCGGCCGGTCGCCCAGGGTGAGCCCCGCCGCCTGCTGTTCTTCGGGACGATTCGGCCCTACAAGGGGCTCGAGGACCTGATCGACGCCTTCGCGCTGCTGCCCGGCGACTGCCGGCTGACCGTGGTCGGCGAGACCTGGGAGGGCTGGCAGCTGCCGCTCGACATGATCGCCGTCTCGCCGGCCCGCGCGCGGATCGAGCTGGTCAACCGCTACGTGAGCGACGCCGAGGTGAACGACTTCTTCGCCGCCGCCGACGTGGTCGTGCTGCCTTACCGGCGCAGCTCGGCGAGCGGCCCGCTGCACATCGCGATGAGCCACGGCCTGCCGGTCGTGGTGACCGCGGTCGGCGGCCTGGTGGAAGCGGCCGGCGACTATCCGGGCGTGCGTTTCGCCGAGCCGGGGGATCCAGCGGCCTTGGCCACGGCGATCCGGGAGGCGTTCCCGCTGATCGGCACGCGACACGCCGACCCGTGCACGTGGGAGAGCACCGTCGCCGCCTACGACAAGCTCCTCACCGAGATCGGCGTCCACGCGCCGTCGTCTGCGCCCGTGCCCGCGCCGGCTCCCGTGCCCGCGCAGGCTCCCGTGCCCGTGCCCGCCCCCGCGCCTGCTCCCGTGCCCGCGCTGGCTCCCCTGCCCGTGCCCGCCCCCGCGTCTGCGCCCGCGCCGGCTCCCGTGCCCGCCCCCGCGCCTGCGCCCGCGCAGGCTCCAGATCTTGATGAGTTGCCGCGCGAACCGCACCCCAGCTCATCGGTGATGACTTCGCGCTCGGAGCGCGCCGCGACCAATCAACGCACCTAGAGGCTGTCAGGCCAAGATCGCCGGTCCGCCGCCTGTGGACGACCGCGCAAAATTGTCATAGCCGACTGCTTCACTGGCGCCCCACCCAGTGCCGGGGCGGGGGAGGCTTGTGGGCGCCGCGGAGATCAAAAAAGCTTGGCGGGCGTGGGCGGCGGCGCGGGCGTGGGCGGCGGCGCGGGCGCTTGTCGGCGTAGGCACGGCGGGCTTGCGTTCGGTGGGGGATGCGCCGCCCACCGGCTGCTGAGATCTTGAGGAACTGCGGTTCGGGGTTCGCGCGAACTCAACACCGTTCGACGCCAATCGTGGCCGACGCCCGGAAATATGCGGTTATTTCTGGTGGGGAACCCGTCGTTGTCCCGCAGCGTGACCGCTATGTCCACTGGCCGGGAAAGTCAGCCGGAATGCGGGACACGGTCCCATCATCTGGCAGTTGTCACCACATGGCGGGATCCGTGAGCTCTGGTCCGAAGCCGCGCCCAGCCATGGCAAACAAGCCGGCCTATCACCGCGGACGGCGGACCTGGGCGACGGAACGTCCTTGGAACGCGGCGCCGCCCGCCTCCGGATTCGGAGGCGGGCGGCGTCTTTCGAGGGTGTGCCCGGTCAGGAGGCGGTGACCAGCACGTCGTCGAACCAGACCGTGCCGGTGTTGGCGCCCGACTTCAGGTGGATCTGCATGCTGGCCGAGCCGGCCGGGGCCACGCCGTCGATCGCGAGCTTCGTCCAGCCGGTGGTGCCGGCCGGCAGCGAGACCGACGAGCCGCCGCCGAGCCACTTGTCGTTGATGTCGAACCAGCTCAGCGCGATCTGCGTGGCGCCGGTCGCCGCGTTGCCCTTCGCCCACACCTCGCCGTGCCACTTCTGGCCGGGCTGCACGGGCGTGATCGGCGCGACGCGGAAGGACGGCGAGCCGGCCGAGTTCTTGCCGGTGTTGGTGAGCGTGACCGACCACTTGCCGGTGCGCGCGGCACTCGTGGTCTTCACCGCCTGACCGAGCTCCGGCATGAAGGCGCGCCACGGGGTGAGCCCGGCCGCGTTCTCGAAGCTGTTGTCGCTGAGCGTGGCCGGCATGGCCGTGTTTGTCCACGCCGCCTTCACCACGGCCGCGGCCGCCTTCGCGGTGCCGTTCGTGCGGTACAGGCCGTAGTTGTACTGGGCCTGGAGCTTCGCCACCGACGAGTCGGGGATCGCGCCGGGCGCGAAGTCGGTCAGGGTCCACGGCGCGACCGAGTCGACGCCGGCCACGTCGGCGGCCTGGAAGACGCGGGCCAGGAACGCCGCCTGCTCGCCCTCGGTGTTCTGCAGCGTGTTGAGGCCGGCCTCGCCGATCACGATGGGAGCGGGGGAGACCGCGGACTGCGCCTGGCGGATCATCGCGAGCGCCCGCTCGGAGTTGCCGTAGAAGTGGAAGTCGTAGTAGTCGATCGGGGTCGCCGCCAGCGCCGCCTTGATCTTCGCCATCCCGGTGGCGCCGGCCGCGCCGTCCACCGAGAAGGTCAGCGGCATGGTCGGGAACGCCGAGCGCATGGCCGGGACGATCTTCTTGGCCCAGCCCACCGCGGCGGCGTTGGTGGCGTCGAACTCGTTCTGCAGCTCGACCGAGATGACCCGGGCGTCGTCCTTGTACGGCTTGAGGAGCGCGGTTGCCCAGGCGGTGCTGCCGGCCACGTCGGAGTAGCCGTCCCACCAGTCGAAGAGCGTGAACTTGACGGTCAGTCCGTGCGCGGCGGCCAGCTTCACGAAGGTGGCGAGCCGGTCGGTGTAGGTGGCGCTCGGCGCCGGGTAGCCGAACGTCGACGGGAAGATGATGGCCCGCACGCCGGTCGCGCCGAGCGCCTGCGCCTTGGCCAGGTCGGCGTCGACCTTGGTGGCGTCGAAGCTGCTCCACATCTTCGACCAGCCGGCCGTCGACGGGTAGTAGTTGATGACCTTGGCGGTCTTGACGGCGGCGAGGCGGGTCGCGAGCGTCGGGGTCGCCGCGGTCTTGACCACCGGCTTGACGACCGGCTTCGCGGCGGGCTTCGCGACCGGCTTCGCGGTGGGTTTGGCGGCCGGCTTGGAGGCGGTGGGCTTCGCGGCCGGCTTGGCCGCCTTGGCGAACGCCGGGGTGTTGGGAAGGGCAAGGCCCAGCATGACCGTCGAGGCGATGACTGCGGCGCGGCGGCGGGAGAGCTTCACTCGGGGGGCCCTTCGTTCAGGTATCAGTTCGGGAGCGGCCACTCCAATCGGCGGGTTGCATCTGGGGTGTCGAGGTTTGCTGATTGCATCGACGGTGCGGCTCGGTGGCGGGAAGGTTGTCCGCACCACAAACGACATCGGTACGTCGATTTCTCGTGTGCCCTGAGCTGCGGCGATGTGCCAGAAGTCGGTGATTTCCGGCAGAGCCCGCCGGTTGCGGGCCAGTTGCGGGCACGCCGGATCAGCCCGTGGCGGTCCGGTTTACGGCGCTTCGGGTGCGGTGTGGACGGCGAACGGTTGCGAAAAGGTTCGGCGGTCAGAGCTGCGGATAGGTTCGTGGCGTATAGACGCGGGCCGAGCCGTCGGCGCCCGCGACCGCGCGGGTCTGCGTCGAGCCGATCAGCAGCAGGCAGCGCATGTCGACGGTCGCCGGGTCGAGGTCGGCGAGCGTGGTGACCCGCACCGACTCGGTGGGGCCGCCGACGTCCCGGCCGATCACCACCACGGTTTGCGGGTCGCGGTGCTCCAGCAGCAGCGCGCGGGCCCGCACGAGCTGCTCGGTGCGCGACTTCGAGGCCGGGTTGTAGATCGCGATGACCAGGTCGGCGCTCGCCGCCGCGACCAGCCGCCCCTCGATCACCGACCACGGTTTGAGCCGGTCCGAGAGCGAGAGCACGCAGAAGTCGTGCCCGAGCGGCGCGCCGACCCGGGAGGCGACCGCCTGCGCGGCGGTGAGCCCCGGGACGATCCGCACCGGCACGTCCTTCCACTCGGGGTCCTCGGCGACCTCGAGCACGGCCGCGGCCATGGCGAACACCCCCGGGTCACCTGCCGAGACCACCGCGACCCGGCGCCCACGCTTGGCCAGATCGAGCGCGAACGCGGCCCGCTCGGCCTCGACCCGGTTGTCGGACGGGTGCCGCCGCTGCCCCGCCCGCAACGCGACCCGGTCCAGGTAGGGCCCATAGCCGACCAGGTCGTCGGCCTCGCCGATCACCGCGCGCGCCTCGGGCGTGAGCCAGCGCGGATCCCCCGGTCCGAGCCCGATCACGGCGACCCCGCCCGTTGGCGGAAGCAAGCTGTCCCCGCCGCCCGCGAGAGGGCTGTCCCCGCGAGCCGGGCGCGGGCTTACCAAGCCGGGCGCGAGCGGGCTTACCAAGCCGGGCGCGGGCGCCGGCTCGGGTGACGGGAGGGAGGCGGCGACGAAGGCGGTCGCGGCCGGGCTGGGTAGCAGTGCGAGGGAGAAATAGGGCACCGAGTCGGGTTCAACCTCGGCTAACGGCGCCGTGCGCTCTCCGGCGGTGGTCGCGCGCTCGACATACCAGGCGTCGTCCAAGCGGCCCGCCCGCTCAAGGGCCTCGCGCACGTTGGGGAAGGTGCGGCCGAGCTTCATGACCGCGGCCGACTCGGTGCCGGCGAGGCGCGCGGCCAGGTCGGCCGCGGGCAGGGTGCCCGGCAGGATGGTCAGCACCTCGTCGCGTTCCATGAGCGGCCGGCCCAGCGCGGCCGAGGCGGCGCTCACCGACGTGACGCCCGGGACGACCTCGGTCTCGTAACGGCCGGCCAGCCGCTTGTGCATGTGCATGTAGGAGCCGTAGAAGAACGGGTCCCCCTCGGCCAGCACCACCACGTCGCGCCCGGCGTCGAGGTGCGCCGCGAGCCGCCCGGACGCCTCGGCGTAGAAGTCGTCGATCGCCCCCTGATAGCCGCCCGGGTGGTCGGTGGTCTCGGTGGTGACCGGGTAGACCAGCGCCTCCTCGACCTGCCCCGGCCGCAGGTACGCCTCGGCGATCGCCCGCGCGTTGCTGCGCCCGTGCCGCGCCGAGTGGTAGGCCACCACGTCGGCCGCGCCGATCAGCCGCGCCGCCTTGACCGTGATCAGCTCGGGGTCGCCCGGGCCGACGCCCACACCGAAGAGCCTTCCTGGCATGGGTGTCACTCCGCTTCCGAGGCGAGGGCGTTGACCGCGGCGGCCGTGATGGCACTGCCGCCCCGCCGGCCCCGCACGATCAGATACTCGAGGTCGGAGGCCGCCAGCGCCTCCTTGGACTCGGCCGCACCGATGAACCCGACCGGAATTCCCAGCACCGCCGCCGGCCGCGGCGCGCCCTCCGAGATCATCTCCAGCAGCCGGAACAGCGCCGTCGGCGCGTTGCCGATCGCCACCACGGCCCCGCCGAGCCGGTCACCCCACAACTCGAGCGCCGCCGCGCTGCGCGTGGTCCCCAGCTTCTCGGCCAGCCCCGGCACCGCCGGATCCCGCAGCGTGCAGATCACCTCGTTGCCCGCCGGCAGCCGCTTGCGCGTGACCCCCGAAGCCACCATTTCGGCATCACACAGAACCGGCGCCCCATCCAGCAGAGCTTTCCGAGCCACCGCCGCGACGTCAGCGCTGAACCCGATGTCCCGGGTCAGATCGACCATCCCGCACGCATGGATCATCCGCACCGCCACCCGGGCCACGTCATCGGGCATGCCAGAAAAATCCGCCTCGGCCCGAATCGTGGCGAACGACCGGCGGTAGATCTCCGCCCCGTCGCGCTCATATTCCCGATGCATCTAACTAACCCCTCCGCGCCGAGGTGATGATCTCCGCCAGGCGGCGGTGGGTGGATATGTCCCGTTCCGGCCGTGCGGCGCCGGCCTCGTCGCCAGGGCCCGCGCTGCCGCCGGCCCGGACGACGGCGTAGCCGGGAGGGGTAGCCTCCACCCGCACATGTGCCACCGAAGGCGAGCCGCATCCGCGTGGGCAGCCGACCCAGTGCACGGGCAGCCCCTCGTCGAAGCGGGTGGTGGCGAGGGCGTCGGCGCGCACATCGGCAAGCGACTTGGCGCACCCCGGCCGTCCGGCGCAGGCAGTCACCCCCGACCAGCGCGAATCCGCCTCGACCGCCAACCCCGCGTCGGCCAGCGCACCGAGCCAGGAACCCGCCGCCTCCGGCGACAAATCGGGAATCACGACCCCACGCGAGGCGGTCAGCGCAAGCCTGGGCGCATCACTCAAAACCTTCATCTGTACGCCGGTGAGCCGCCCCAAAGGCACGATCGCCCCCGCGGCCACCAGCCCGCCACCCTGCTCCACGACACCCACCAGCGAGCGCTGTTGTGGTATTTCGTATTTTTCCGGTTCGGTGCACGGCAGGCGCAGGGCTGCGGCGACGTCGGTGGCGATGCGGCGTGGCCCGTCGGGGATCTCGGCCAATCTCCAGGCCGTCACTCCGGCTGCCGCGCGGGCCGCGAGGAAGGCGTGGGCTCCCGCCAACAGCGCCTCCACGACGCGGTCGGCGGGAACACGCAGGCCCACGTCACGCCCGGCGAACACGATCGCGAAGTCGTCCGCGAACGGTGACGGTGACCCGTCGGGTCGGGCCGCGGTGTCGGACAGCGCGGGCGAGGGCGCGGCTGCGTGGGGCCGTGCGGCCGTTTGGGCGAGGGCGGCGATGTCGGCGATCAGGGGGACATCGCCGATCGCGAACAGGAAGCGGCCGGGGAGGGCGGCCAGGGCCGGGTCGGCGCACAGGGCCTGGTCGAGCGACTGCACGAGGGCGCGGAGAGTGGCGCTCGCGAGCGGGGGTGCGGCGATGTTCCGTACGGTCTCGTGGGTTTCTGAAGGCAGCAAGCCGGCGGCGTGAAGCCGGGCCGCAAGTTGCGCCGGGTCTGCCCCGTTCAGGGCGCGCAGCTGGACATTTGCCCGGGAAGTCAGCTCCAGGCCGCCGTCGCCCCACTCTTCCGCGATCTCGGCCAGCGAAGACAACTGGGCGCCGGTGAGCATGCCGCCGGGCAGGCGGACGCGCGCGAGCGGGCCGTCGGCGGCGGCGTGCAGCCGCAGCGCGCCGGGGCAGGCGTCGGTCTCGGATGCTCGGATGGGGCGAGTCACGGCCCGGATACTACGAGGGAGGACCGACAAGAACGCAGCCTCGGGTCGGCATCGTCACACACGCGACCCCGGCTTGACGGCGCGTGGCGCGGCCCGGAAGGCTGGGGCCCACGAGCGGCGACGCCGCGGAGGAAGCCGGTGTGAGTCCGGCGCGGTCCCGCCACTGTCACCGAGCCCACCAGGCCCGGGAGCCAGGAACTCCGGTCGCTGCTGTTCCTACTATCCGGGGCGCGGACCCCGGTGGGGAGTGCGCGTGTTCCTGCTGCTGTCGACCTCCGACACCGATCTGCTCAGCGCCCGGGCCGGCGGCTCGCACTGGCACCTGGCCAACCCGGCCCGCACGAGCGCCGACGACCTGCCCGCGCTGCTGGCCGATGCCGAGCTCGTCGTGGTGCGCATCCTGGGTGGGCGCCGGGCCTGGGAGGAAGGGCTCGACGCGCTGCTCGCGGGGCCCGTCCCGGTGGTGGTGCTGGGCGGCGAGCAGGCGCCGGACGCCGAGCTGATGAAGCTCTCGACGGTGCCGGCGGGAGTGGCGGCCGAGGCGCACAAATACCTCGCCTACGGCGGGGCCGCCAACCTGACGGCGCTGCACGACTTCCTCTCGGACACCGTGCTGCTGACCGGGAACGGCTTCGCGGCGCCGGCCCCCTCGCCCGACTGGGGTGTGCTGCCGCGCGAGGCGGCCGAGATCGACGGGCCGGTGGTCGGGGTTCTGTACTACCGCGCTCACCACATGGCCGGCAACACCGCCTTCGTCGGGGCGCTGTGCCGGCAGATCGAGGCCAAAGGCGCGCGCCCACTGCCCATTTTCACCGCATCATTGCGTACGGCGTCGGAAGAGCTCCTCGCCGAGATGCGCAAGGCGGACGCCCTGGTCGTGACCGTGCTCGCCGCAGGCGGCACGAAGCCCGCCACCGCCGGAGCCGGCGGCGACGACGAGGCCTGGGACGTCGGGGTCCTCGCCGGGCTGGACGTGCCGATCCTGCAGGCGCTGTGCCTGACCAGTGGCCGCGCCGCGTGGGAGGCGAGCGACGACGGGCTCACCCCGCTGGACGCGGCGACGCAGGTGGCGATCCCCGAGTTCGACGGGCGGATCATCACGGTGCCGTTCTCGTTCAAGGAGCTCGACGAGGACGGGCTGTCGGTCTACGTGGCCGACGACGAGCGGGCCGCCCGGGTGGCCGGCATCGCGGTGGCGCACGCGCGGCTGCGGCACATCCCGCCCGCTTCTCGGCGCATCGTGCTGATGCTGTCGGCTTACCCGACGAAGCACTCCCGGATCGGCAACGCGGTCGGCCTGGACACCCCGGCGTCGACGGTCGCGCTGCTGGCCGCCTTGAAAGACGCCGGCTACCAGATCGGTTCCTTCGGGGAGTACGACGGGGACGGGCTGATCCATGCGCTGATCGCGGCGGGCGGCCAGGATCCGGACTGGCTGACCGAGGAGCAGCTCAGCGGCAACCCGGTGCGGATTCCTGGGGACGCGTACACGGCGTGGTTCGCGACCCTGCCGCAGGATCTGCGCGAGAGCGTCGAGCGGCACTGGGGGCCGCCGCCGGGCGAGCTCTACGTCGACAACGGCGACATCGTGCTGGCCGCGCTGCGCGACGAGAACATCGTGGTGATGGTGCAGCCGCCGCGCGGCTTCGGCGCCAACCCGGTGGCGATCTACCACGACCCCGACCTGCCGCCCTCGCATCACTACCTGGCGGCTTATCGCTGGGTGGCCGACAGCTTCCGGGCCGACGCGGTGGTGCACGTCGGCAAGCACGGCAACCTGGAGTGGCTGCCGGGCAAGAACGTCGGCATGTCCGCTTCGGACGGTGTCGACGCGGCGCTGGGCGACCTGCCGCTGATCTACCCGTTCCTGGTCAACGACCCGGGGGAGGGAACTCAGGCGAAAAGGCGGGCGCACGCCACGCTGGTCGACCACCTGATCCCGCCGATGGCGCGGGCCGAGTCGTACGGCGACATCGCGCGCCTGGAGCAGCTGCTCGACGAGCACGCGTCGATCGCGACGCTCGACCCGGCCAAGCTGCCGGCGATCCGGGCGCAGATCTGGACGCTGATCCAGGCGGCCAGGATGGACCACGACCTCGGGCAGTCGCTGCGGCCGGCCGACGAGGAGTTCGACGAGTTCATCCTGCACATCGACGGCTGGCTGTGCGAGGTGAAGGACGCGCAGATCCGGGACGGCCTGCACGTGCTGGGCCTGGCGCCGGCCGGCGAGGCGCGGGTCAACCTGGTGCTGGCGATGCTGCGGGCGCGGCAGATGTGGGGCGGCCAGGTGGCGGCGCTGCCGGGCCTGCGGGAGGCGCTGGGCCTGAGCGAAGGCGCTTCGACGGCGGAGACCGACCGGGTCGAGCAGCAGGCCCGCGCCCTGGTGACGGCGATGGAGGAGGCCGGCTGGCCGCTCGACGCCGCCGCTGTGCTGGCCGCCTCGGGCGACATTTCGGAAATGTCCGGACCGGCCAGAGCGGGTGAAGGCGGCGCGGTCGAGGGCGGCGCGGTCGAGGGGCGCGTGCGGGCGGTGCTCGAGTTCGCGGCGCGTGAGATCGTGCCGCGGCTGGCGAAGACCACCGACGAGATCGGGAACGTTCTGCATGCGCTCGACGGCGGCTACGTGCCGGCCGGGCCCAGCGGCTCGCCCCTGCGCGGCCTGATCAACGTGCTGCCGACGGGGCGCAACTTCTACTCGGTCGACCCCAAGGCCATTCCGTCCGCGCTGGCCTGGGAGACCGGTCAGGCGATGGCCGACTCGCTGCTCGCCCGCTATCGCGCCGACTACGGTGACTGGCCCCGCTCGGTCGGCCTCTCCGCCTGGGGGACCAGCGCCATGCGCACGGCCGGCGACGACATCGCCGAGATCCTCGCCCTGATCGGCGTGCGCCCGGTCTGGGACCCCGCCTCCCGCCGGGTCACGGGCCTCGAGCCGATCCCGCGCGAGGAGCTGGGCCGCCCTCGGGTCGACGTCACGGTCCGCATCTCCGGGTTCTTCCGCGACGCCTTCCCGCACGTCGTGGCGATGCTCGACGACGCGTTCCGGATGGTCGCCGAGCTCGACGAGCCGGACAACCACGTCCGCGAGCACGCCATGCGCGACCGCGACCAGCACGGCGACTGGCGACGGGCCACCATGCGCATCTTCGGGTCGCGCCCCGGGGCGTACGGTGCCGGAATCTTGCCTTTGATCGACAGCCGCAACTGGCGCGACGACGCCGATCTGGCCGAGGTCTATGCGGTCTGGGGCGGTTACGCCTACGGGCGCGAGCTCGACGGTGTGCCCGCCCGGCCGGACATGGAAAACGCCTATCGCCGGATCGACGTCGCCGCGAAGAACATCGACACCCGCGAGCACGACATCGCCGACTCCGACGACTACTTCCAGTACCACGGCGGGATGATCGCGACGGTCCGTGCCCTCACCGGGACGGCGCCCGCCGCGTACGTCGGCGATTCCACCAACCCGGACGCCGCACGGACCCGCAGCCTGACCGAGGAGACCGCGCGGATCTTCCGCGCCCGCGTCGTGAACCCCCGCTGGATCGCCGCGATGCGGCGGCACGGCTACAAGGGAGCGTTCGAGCTAGCCGCCACCGTGGACTATCTCTTCGGCTACGACGCGACGGCCGGCGTCGTGACCGACTGGATGTACGAGCAGCTCGCCGCCACCTACGCGCTGGACCCGGAGAACCAGAAGTTCTTCCAGGAGTCCAACCCGTGGGCGCTGCACGGCATCACCGAGCGCCTGCTGGAGGCCGCCGACCGCAAGCTCTGGGCGGCGCCGGCGCCCGAGACGCTGAGCGCGCTGCAGGAGCTCTACCTGTCCACCGAGGGCGACTTGGAAGACAACGAGTAGGGGTCCTCGGCCGGCACCCAGACGCCGGGCTCGTCGAGGCAAAGCCGGCCGACCGAGCGGGTTAGCGCGTCGGCGAGCGCCCGCACCGCCGGCCGCTGCTCGTCGAGGCGGCTGACCAGCGACCACGTCCAGTACGGCTTCGGCTCCTCGATCGGCCGGATCACCAGGTCGGGCGGGATCGGGGCGTTCTGGCTCTTGGGGTTGTTGACCACCGGGCGGCGCAGCCGGCGCACGTGCTCGAAGAACGCGGGCCCGGTGACGCCGCCCTCGGGGACGCGCACCGCGTGGGCGCCCGTCTCGGCGGCCATGGCCGCGGCCCAGCGGTTCCACGACGACCAGCTGGTCTCGTCGGCGTCGATCAGCACGACCGTGTCCTTGGCCCGCACCGCCGCGTCGTCGGCGCCGGTGCTGATCGCGTAGAGCCGGTCGACGCCGAGCAGGCGCGCCTCCAGCTTGCCGTCGTGCAGCGTCTGCGCCGGCGCCCAGCAGATCGCCAGGTCGAGGGCGCGCTCGGCGACCCGGGCGGCCTGTGCGTGCGAGGGCATCACCCACGCGTCGACCACCAGGTGGGCGACGCCGGCCGCGCGCTCCTCGAGGTCGGGCGGCCGCCAGTTCACGTAGCCGAGGCGCACCGGCTCACTGGCGGCCAGCCCTTGCGCCGTACGCCGCAATTGGTCGGCTTGTTCGAGAAGCGCCACCGTGCGCGGCAGCAACGCCGTCCCGGCCGCGGTCAGGACCACCGTGCGCCGGTCGCGGTCGAAGAGCCGGGTGCCCAGATCGCGTTCCAGGGCCTTGATCTGCTGCGACAGCGACGGCCCGGCGATGCGCAGTCGCTCGGCCGCCCGGGCGAAGCTCAGCTCCTCGGCGACCGCGACGAAGTAGCGCAGCTGGCGTAGCTCCATCCCGCCAGCGTACGGCGCTGGTAGGCGCAGCCTCTCAGCCGAGAGAAAAGTAGACGTGTCAATCACTTTGCGGCGACCGATAGTCGACTCAGATCCGAGATCGAAGGAGCAGGACATGTCCAAGGTTGCCGTCGTCACCGGTGCTTCGCAGGGCATCGGCGCCGCCACCGTCGCCGCCTACCGCAAGCTGGGCTGGAACGTGGTCGCCACCTCCCGCACGATCAAGCCGTCCGACGACCCGGGCGTGCTCGCGGTGCCGGGCGACATCGCCGATCCGGCCGTCGCCGCCCGGGTGATCAGCGCCGGCCTCGCCGAGTTCGGCCGCATCGACACGCTGGTCAACAACGCCGGCGTCTTCATCGCCAAGCCGTTCACCGAGTACACCGCCGAGGACTTCGACCAGATCACCGGGGTCAACCTGCGCGGGTTCGTCGCGATCACCCAGCCGGCCGTCGCGGCCATGCTCGAGCAGGGCGGCGGTCACGTCGTCACGATCAGCACCACGCTGGTCGACCACGCCAACAGCAACCTGCCGTCGGTGCTGGCGTCGCTGACCAAGGGCGGCCTCAACGCCGCGACAAAATCCCTGGCCATCGAGTACGCGGGGCGCAAGGTCCGCTTCAACGTGGTGTCGCCGGGCATCATTCGTACGTCGATGCATCCGGCCGAGACGCACGAGTTCCTCGCCGCGCTGCACCCGGTCGGCCACATGGGCGACGTCTCTGACATCACCGATGCGATCCTCTACCTGGAGAACGCCTCGTTCGTCACGGGCGAGGTCCTGCACGTCGACGGAGGTCAGAGTGCCGGTCACTGAAGCCCTCGACGCCTGGCAGCGCGGCATCGCGGCGCACGAGCCGCACAAGGTCGCGGCCCTCTTCACCGAGGACGCGATCTTCCAGGGCTTGAAGCCGTACACCGTGGGCCGCGACGGCGTTGCCGCCTACTACGACTCACAGCCGTTGGGGATGACCGTCGACTATCGGGTCATCACCGAGAAGGCGCTAGGAGACGTCGTCGTCGGCTGGGTGGAAGCCGACTTCCACTTCACCGACGAGGACCCGGTCCTGCTCAACCTCACCGTGGTGCTGAAAGACGGCCTGATCACTCACTACCACGTGAGTCATCGCGTCTAAGTAGGTACGTATCCATGATCCAGCCGTGGCGCTCGCGTGCCGCGGCCCGGGTCTTGGCGATCTCCTCGCCGACATCGCCCACCCGGCCGGAGGCGAGGATCTCGTCCTCGGTGCCGATGTAGGCGCCCCAGTAGATGTCCGCCTCGGGGTGGGCGGCGAACGCCTGCTGCGCGTCCAGCATGACGACCACGTCGTCCACCCCGTCCGGCCAGCCCTCGGCGAGCCGCCGGCCGGTCGTCACCTGGAACGGCTGCCCGACCCGGTTCAGCCCGATCCGGTGCTTCGCGGCGAGCGCCGACACGCTGCTGATGCCGGGGACGACCTCGTACTCGAACAGGGTCTGGCCGCGGTCGAGGATCTCCTCGAGGATCGCGATCGTCGAGTCGTACAGCGACGGGTCGCCCCAGACCAGGAACGAGCCGGTCTCGCCGTCGAGCAGGTGCTCGCTGATCAGCGCCTCGGTGACCTGGGAGCGGCGGCTGCGCCAGTCCGCGACCGTGCCCTCGTAGTCGACCGGCCGGCGGTCACGGTCGGGGTCGCGCCCCTCGGCGATGCGCCGGCTGGGCCGCCCGTACGCCTTCATGAGCCGGCGCCGCAGCTCGATCATGCTCTCCTTGGCCTCGCCCTTGTCGAGCACGAAGAACACGTCGGTCCGCCCGATCGCCTTCGCGGCCTGCAGGGTGAGGTGGTCCGGGTCGCCCGCGCCGATCCCGATCACGTAGATCTTCCGCACGATCGCACGTTATCCCGCCAGCGCCCGAAGCGCCCGAGCGGACCGGCTCCCGGCGTCAGCCGTCACGAACACGACCTGCTGATCATCGTCCGGCACGGCCAGCACGTCACAGTTGACCCGCAGCCGCCCGGCGACCGGGTGATCGATGGTCTTGCTCCGGTGGCCGGGTTGCCGCACCGGGTCGCTTGCCCACAGCGAGCCGAACTCGTCGCTGCGCCGGAGATCGGCGATCAGGCCCGCCAGCCGCTCGTCGCGCGGATAGCGCCGGGCCGCCGCCCGCAGTCGGCTCACCGCGATCGCCCCGAACTCCTCGGCGCCGCTGGTCTCGAACGGCACCCCCTCCAGGAACCGCCGCCGCGCCAGGTTGCGCGTCGGCCGGAAACCACCCAGCAGGCGCTCGGCCAGCGGATTCCAGGCGATCACGTCGTAGGTGGCGTCGGTGACGATGGCGGCCTCCTCCACGCGTCCCAGCATGGCGGCGATGTGCGGTCGCACGCGCCGCGAGGGCCCATCGGCGGGCGCCGGCGGCCTGCCGGCCAGGCGGAAGAGGTGGTTGCGCTGGGCGGGATCCAAGCGCAGGGCGGTGCTCAGGCCTTCCAAGATCCGAGGCGACGGGTACGGGCCGCGGCCCTGTTCCAGACGCACGACGTAGTCGACGGACATGTGGGCCAGCGCCGCCACCTCCTCGCGCCGCAGGCCCGGAGTCCGACGCAGGCCGTCGCCGGGCAGACCCGCGTCGGCCGGGCTCAGCCGCTCGCGGCGGTCGCGCAGGAAGCGGGCCAGTTCTGCTCTCGCCATCTCCGCCTCCCTGGTATCGGTCGTCCCTGGCAGCGATTCCGTGGCCGGGGCATCGTCGTCGCCATGACGAAGACTTCCACGGCGCTGGTGACAGGTGCCAACAAAGGGATCGGGTTCCACATCGCGCGGCTGCTTGCCGATGCCGGCGTGACGGTCTACGTGGGCTCGCGTGACGCCGAGCGGGGCTCTCGCGCCGCCGCTGAGATCTCCGGGGAGCTGGTCGTTCTGGATGTCACCGATCCCGGCAGCATCGAGGCGGCCGCGGCGCAGGTCGGCGAGCTCGACATTCTCGTCAACAACGCCGGGATCCTGGTGGACGGCGAGGCGCCGCCCGGCAGCAGCGTGGACGCCTTCCGGCGCACGTACGAGACGAATGTCTTCGGTGTTCTGGCCGTCACCAACGCGTTCCTGCCGGCGTTGCGCCGGTCGCCGCACCCGCGGATCGTCAACATCTCCAGCGGCACCGGCTCGATCGCCGGGAGTGCCGATCGTCCGGGCAGCGGCGGGTCGGCGGCCGCCTACCGGTCGTCCAAGGCGGCTCTCAACGCGCTGACCCTCTTCTACGCGCAGGCGCTGCCCTCCTTCCGGGTGAACGCGCTGGCGCCCGGCCTGCGCCGTACGGATCTCAATGATCGTGCGAAGAACGCCGACGGTGACCCATCGGAAGCCGCCGCGGGGGCCGTGCGTCTGGCGCTGCTGCCGGACGACGGCCCGAACGGCGGTTTCTACTCGTGGGACGGAACCGCGATGCCGTGGTGAGTTTCAGTACCGTCGATGTCCATGGGGAGCGAGCCGACCGCCGGGGCACTGCTCGCCGCGGGGAGCGAGGCCCTCGTCGAGGCCGCGTTCCGCACCGGTGACTACCTGCCCGCCCGCCAGTTGCTGGAGGCCGCCCGGCTGCGTGCGCGGGAGAACCGCGACCGGATCGACGAGGCCGCGGCGCTGACCCGGCTCGGCATGCTGCTGCACTTCCAGGCGCTCGGCGGCGACCTCACCCGGGCCGACTGGGCCGCCGAGGAGCGCCTGTTCCAGGAGGCGCTCGCCATCCAGCGCGAGGCGGACGACCCGGCCGGAGCCGCCGAGGCGCTTTTAGGGCTGGGGCTGGTGCATCAGGTGCTGCGCGGCGACTGGCAGACCGCGCTGCCGTTCTACCAGGAGGCGCTCACGCTCGCCGAGCGGTACGCCGACGAGATGGTGCGCTCCGAGGTGCACCGGCACCTCGGCTTCTACTACGTCTACGCGGCCGGCGACCCGATCCAGGGACTGCGGCACCTGCGCATGTCGCAGGTGCTGCGGGAGAGGTACGGCGATCCGCGGCGAGTCGCCACCGGGACGCTCGCGCTGGGGGAGGCCGAGCTGGCCGCCGGCAACCGGGCCGAGGCGCTGCGGCTGCTGCGGGAGGCGGTGCACCAGGCGCGGTCGGCCGGCCTGAGCGCGCAGCGGATCGGCTGGGCGTCGCAGGCCCTGAACGACGCGCTGGACGCTAGAGATCCTTGATCATCTGCTCGGAGGCCAGGCTCATGTCGAGCGAGTCGGCGAAGGCGAGGGCCTCGACGCGGCCGGGGACGCTCAGGCCGATCCGGGGCACGCCGTGCCGGGCCAGCTCGGCCTCGGTCGCGGCCATCACGCGGCGGCCCAGGCCCTGGCGGCGCCGCTCCCGGGCGATCTCGAGGTGCAGGACCAGGCCGATCGTGGGGCGGTCGGGGGTGGGCAGCGAGCACCACACCCAGCCGACCTCGTCGCCGTCGATATGCGCGGTGCGCAGCAGGATGCCCTCGGTGGCCACGCCGGCGGGCGCTGTCCGGCCGGCCGTCCGCATCGCCCGCTCGGTGTCGGCGGACGGGTCGCGCACGAGGGCGAACGGGTCGTTGGCGGCGAGGTCGGCGACGTGCTCCTCGTACGTCCGCTGGGTCATCGGCGTCAACGTGAGATCGCCGTCGCCGGCTGTCTCGGGGACGATCGGGCGGGCCCGCACCTGGCTCATGATGCGGTAGCCGAGCCGCTGGTAGAGGCGGCGGGCGCCGACGTTGTGGCCGAATACGTGCAGGCCGATCCGCTTGACGCCCCGGGCGGACAGGTCGGCCTCGGCGGCCTCGATCATCCGGCTGCCGTAGCCGCGGCCGCGCAGCCCGTCGGCGACCTCGATCTCGGAGAGCCAGGCCATGTCGGGGTAGACGGTGCCCGGCATCGACATCCACAGGAAGCCGACCTCGTCGCCGCCGTCGACCGCCTTGCGCAGCAGCTGTCCCTCGGTGGCGACGCCGTCGGGCAGGCCGGCGCTGATCTGGTGGGCGGACTGGCCGAGCGCCCGATCGGGGTCGACCCCGAAGTTCTGCACGACGTCGCGGGCGAAGTTCGCCGCCATCGCCGGGCGGCGGGCCTCGAGCTCGTCCGGCGTCAGATCGATCAGCTCAACCGCCATGAGCATGAACTCTTTCACGTCCCGCCCCGGTCGGCGACCCGGCTGTCCAGCGTTCGTCGGATGCACGACTGATCGACCGTGGTCAGTACCGCGACATGTGTAACTTGACCGACAGACAGCTGGTCATAGGGGGCGGCCTTGACCCAGCAGACCTCCTACCATCCGGTCATCGGCATCGACCTCGGCACGACCTCCTGCACCATGTCCGTCTGGAACGGGAGCGAGCCGGTCGTCATCCCCGACCCGCTGTCCTCCATCGTGACGCAGGACGCGGCCGGCCAGATCGTCGTCGGCCGCCAGCCCGAGGACGACGCCCAGCCGGTGATCGCCGGCATCAAGCGTGAGCTCGGCAGCGACGAGCGGGTCCGCCTGCGCGGCCGGCAGTACCGCCCGCCCGAGATCTGCGCGTTCCTGCTGATCGAGCTGAAGCGGCGGGCCGAGGCGTTCCTGGGCGGCCCGGTCCACGACGCCGTCGTCACCGTCTCCGGGTCGGCCGGCGAGCCGCAGCGCCGCGCGATCCGGGAGGCGGCCGGCCTGGCCCAGCTCAACGTGCGCCGCCTGCTCGACGACCCGGTCGCGGCCGCCGTGGCCCTCGGCGCGGACGACCGGGAGCGCACCTACGCCATCTACGACCTGGGCGGGGGCACCTTCGAGACCGCAATCGTGCGGATCAACCCGGACGGCGTGGCGGTGCTGGGCGGGGCCGGCGACCCCCGGCTGGGCGGCGACGATTTCGACGAGCACATCATCGGGTACGCCCTGCGGCAGATCCGCGAACGGCACCACGTCGACCTGAGCCGCGACGACCACATCCGTACCCGCATCCGCCGGGAGGCCGAGCTCCGCAAGCGCGAGCTCTCCACCGCCGTGAGCACGGTCCTCGAGCTGCCGCTGCTGACCGCCACCGTGAGCGCCGGCGTGTCCCTGTCCCGCCGCGGCTTCGAGGCGATGATCGAGCCCGACGTGACCAAATCTCTCGGCCACCTCACCGCCGCCCTCGCCTTTGCCGAGGCCGAGCACGGCGTCGGCCGCGACGGGGTGGACCAGGTGGTGCTCTCCGGCTGCTCGACCCGCGTCCCGGCCGTCCGGGACCGCCTCTGCGGCTACTTCGGGCTGGGCCCGGGCGACATCCGCACCGACCTCGACCCCGGCCACCTGAACGCCCTCGGCGCCGGCCTGATCGCCCGCGAGTTCGAGCCCGCCGTCACCTTCGAGGGCTCCCGCCCCGGCCTGCTGGGCGCCAACCTCCGCCTGCGCGCCGAGATGGCCGACCCGAGCCCGGCGCCGTCGCCCGCCGCCCCGGGCCCGCCCGACCTGCTGCCGGGCGTGCCCGCCGAGACACCCGCCGACTTCCGCCCGGTCGCCGACGCCACCCACCGGCTCCTGGCCGGCGACGGGACGCGCCCGGCCCTGCGCGCCGCCTACCTCTCCTTCGTCGCGGCCATCCACGCCGCGGCCCCCGACGACCGCCTGGCCGAGCTGGGCGACCTCCTCACCGCCGAGTTCGCCCGGCTACGGTGAGCGCATGTTGATCAGCTGTGGTCTGCCGGTGTCCGGAGCGTGGGCCACGCCCGCGTCGCTCGGGCGGTTCGCGAGGCTCGCCGAGGAGCTCGGATATCACGGACTGTGGTCGTTCCAGCGGCTGCTCGCCGGGCGCGAGCAGCACATGGCGCCCGTCTACCGGAGCGTGCTCGACCCGCTCGTCGCGCTCGGCTACGCCGCCGCGTGCACGGAGCGCATCCGGCTCGGCGTGTCGGTGATCAACCTGCCGTACGTGTCGCCGGCCTATCTCGCCAAGCAGGCCGCGACCCTCGACGTGCTCTCCGCGGGACGTCACGACCTCGGGCTGGGCACCGGCTGGTCGGAGCCCGAGTTCCGGGCGACCGGCTCGCGTCCCGATCCGCGCGGCCGCCGCATCGAGGAGTACCTCGCGGTGCTGCACACGCTCTGGAACGACGAGGTGGCCGCCTTCGACGGCGAGCTCTACCAGGTGCCCCCGAGCACGATGCGGCCGCGGCCGGTGCAGGCGGGCGGCCCGCCGGTGCTGCTCGGCGGGACCGCGGACGCGGCGCTGCGGCGCGCCGGCCGGATCTCGGCGGGCTGGGTGACCAGCAGCCGGAGCAGCCTGGACGACGTCGCACGCGGGGTGCAGATCGTGCGCCGGGCCGCCGAGGAGGCGGGTCGCGACCCCGACCTGGCCCGGATCGTGGTCCGCGGGAACGTGCAGGCCGGCCGCCGGGACGACGCGATGCCGCTGTCGGGCGGCTGGGAGCAGATCCGCGGCGGCGCCCAGCTGTACGCGGAGGCGGGCGTGACCGAGCTCTTCTACGACCTGAACTGGGATCCGCTGATCGGCGGGCCGGACGCCGACCCGGTCGCGGCGGGGGAGCGGGCGGAGGAGATCCTCACCGCCCTCGCGCCGATCAACTTCGGGGAGTAGGGATGACGCGCGTCGAAGTCCGGTAATCGCCGGGAATGGCGACCCAATCGTAATCGGAATGGCGCGGCGGCCGACTTCATGGAGTAACGGTGATCAACACGGAACCGTGCCTCGGCGGGGCCTCGCGCCGTCGATCCCGCCCCCGTCCCGTCGATCGGCCGTAGATCTTCCGTGTGGAAGCGCTCACCGCCGCAGGATCCGACGGTGGGGGGTCCCCATGATCGACATCACGGCGAAACCCGGGCGAAACAGCGAGCCGCAAACGCAGGAACCGGACTTCGATGACTTTGCGCAACAGTACGATTGCCCTTTGAGTTGTGATTTCGGACATACCACCCAGTCTTGATCGTCAAGATAGGCGGTTTGTCTACTCAAGTAAGTGTTCGTGCCCTGCTAGGAGGACGCCCGGTGTGATCCGGGTGACGAGCGGCTTTCAGCGGGCTGTTATTCATTCGATGCGTCAACTCATTTCCTACGAGCCAGTTCCGGACTAGTTTGCCAACCGCAGCATCCGAATACCTCTCACGCACGACGCATGTGAGGGTGTGTCGTTCATGGAGGTGATCAAGCGTGGAACCGCTGATCGAAGAGGCGGGTGTGGAGCGCGTCGGCGCCCCTATCGACGCGATGACCACGCCGACCGGCGAGGCGAAAAAGGTGGAGACCCGGCGTAAGTCGCCGACCCAGATCGCCCTGGCGCGCCTGCGCAAGGACCGGCTGGCCATGGTCTGCCTGGGCATCTTCCTGTTCTTCGTCGCGATCGCCGTGTTCGCGCCGCTGCTGGCCAAGCTCGAGGGCCAGGACCCCACCACGCTGCACCAGGACCTGCTCGACCAGTACGGCCTGCCGACGATCTCGGCGACCCCGGACCACTGGTTCGGCGTCGAGCCCCGGCTCGGCCGCGACCTGTTCGCAAGGTTCGTCTACGGCGCCCGGCCGTCACTCATCGTGGCGATCTCGGTTACGGTGATCACCGGCGTGGTCGGCGTGATCATGGGTCTGCTCGCCGGCTTCCTCGGCGGCTGGGCCGACCGGATCATCTCGTGGATCATCGACTTCGTCCTGAGCCTGCCCTACCTCCTCTTCGCGATCGCCGTCCCGGCCGTGCTGCTCACGATCTTCGTGGGCGACGCCACCGAGGCCGGCACGAGTGACGTCACCAAGGCGCGGTTCGCGTCGCTGATCCTCGTGCTCTCGTTCTTCGGCTGGGCCAGCCTGGCCCGCCTGATCCGCGGTGAGGTGCTGTCCCTGCGCGAGCGCGAGTTCATCGCGGCCGCCAAGGTGCTCGGGGTGCCCACCCGCAAGGTCTTGTTCAAGGAGTTGCTGCCGAACCTGGTGGCGCCGATCATCATCTCCACTTCGCTGGCTCTGCCGACCTACATCGTCGCCGAGGCGGGTCTGACCTTCCTCGGCGTGGGTCTGGTCGAGCCGACCCCGTCGTGGGGGCTCACGATCGCCTACGCGACGACCTACTACCGGGCCGACCCGCTCTACCTGTGGCTGCCCGTCCTGGCGATCAGCATCCTGGTGCTGGCGCTGAGCTTGCTCGGTGACTCGATCCGAGACGCTTTCGATCCCCGCACCCGACGGTGACCCCGTCGACGCCCTGTAAAGAAAGAGGAGAAATGGCAAGGCGCTTCAAGGTGGCCGTGGCGGCGACAGCAGCCGTGGCCCTCGGACTGTCGGGCTGTGGTAGCCCGTCGTCCAAGAATGATTCGGGTAAGGCCGACACCGGCAAGATCTCGGCGCAGCAGAGCGCAACCGACCCCAACGCCAAGGGCCCGGCCCCGGAGGCGCCCGGCGTCCACAAGGGCGGCACGATCACGATCTACGCCCAGTCGACGCCGTCGACCTTCGACCCCACCGACACGTACTACACCGACTCGAACGAGATCGAGAAACTGACCTTCCGTACCCCGACGCAGTACGCGGTCCGGAACGGCCAGCCGGTCCTCGTCCCCGACCTGACCGACCTCGGTACGGTCTCGGCGGACAAGCTGACGTGGACCTTCAAGATGACCGGCACGTACAAGTACGAGGACGGCACGGACGTCAAGGTCGAGGACCTGGCGTACGCGATCAAGCGCTCGTTCGCCCACGACGTCTTCCCGAACGGCCCGGCCTACCAGCTGAGCTACTTCAAGGACGGCGACAAGTACAAGGGCCCGTACACCGACGGCGACACCTACGCCGGCGTGGAGACCCAGGGCACCGACACCCTGATCATCCACCTCGCCAAGCCGTTCTCGGACCTGCCGTTCTACATGACCTTCCCGATGTTCACGCCGATCCCCAAGGCGAAGGACACGAAGCAGGACTACAAGAACCACCCGCTGTCGACCGGTCCGTACATGTTCGACCAGTACGTCGCCGGCACCTCGCTGACCCTGAAGAAGAACCCGAACTGGGACCCCAACACCGACGCCGTGCGCCACGCGTACGCCGACGCGTGGAGCTTCAAGTGGGGCGGCGAGCTCGTCTCGACCCAGCAGAAGGTTCTGAACAGCAACGGCGACGACGCCAACGCGCTGCAGTACGAGGAGATCGACGCCTCGCTGATCCCGCAGCTGACCGGCGACAAGGCCAACCAGCTGATCAAGGGTGAGAGCCCCTGCCTCTACGTGCTGAACATCGACACCCGCAAGATCACGGACCTCAAGGTCCGCCAGGCGATCGCCAAGGCGATGCCGTGGGACGCGCTGTCCAAGGCGAACGGCAACAACGACTACAGCGCCGAGCCGGCCAGCACCTTCCTCCCGCCGGGCGTTCCGGGCCACACCAAGTACACGCCGTACCCGGACCTGACCGGCACCGGCGCCGGTGACGCCGCGGGCGCCAAGGCGCTGCTCACCGAGGCCGGCAAGGTCGGCTTCGAGGTCAGCTGGTACTACGACAACACCAAGCCGCTGCCGCAGCAGATCTCGAACATCCGCGCCGACGCCCTCACCAAGGCCGGCTTCAAGGTCAAGGCGATCGGTGTGGCCACGGCCGACCTGCGCGCCAAGATCTCGGACTACAGCGCCCCGGTGAACCTGGCTCAGGGTCCGCGCGGCTGGTGCTCCGACTGGCCGACCGGCTCGTCGTGGCTCCCGGTGCTGTTCGAGTCCCGCTCGATCAGCGACGGCATCAGCTGGGGCTTCCAGCAGGACGCCGCCCTCGACAAGAAGATCGAGGACGTCGCGGCCCTGCCGACCGACGAGGCCACCGCCAAGTGGGCCCCGCTGGACCAGGAGATCATGGGCAAGTACGTCGCGCTGCCTTGGTACTACACCAAGATGGCCGTCATCGCCGGTAGCAACGTGGGCGGCGCCGTCGGCGACGCCACCGTGGGCATGCCGTTCTTCCCGGAGATGTACCTGAAGAGCTGACCTCGGTCAGTCCTTCAGCCGGTGGCTCGGCCGCTTCGCGGCGGCCGGGCCACCGGTAACGCCTACCTTCGTTCCCCCAGTTCCCGATCTCTACATCTCCAGAGGTGCCCGCCGTGCTGCTGTACATCCTGCGACGCGTGATCAGCGCGATCTCGGTCGTGATAGTCACAGTGGTGGCCAGCTTCTTGCTGTTCTTCGTCGCGCCGACCGACCCGGCCGGTGTCATCTGCGGCCCGCGGTGCACCCCGGAGCGGCTTCAGAACATCACCGACAGCCTCGATCTCGACGAGCCCGTGGTCACCCAGATCACCTCGTACTTCAAGGGCATCGTCGTCGGCCGCGACTACACCACCGGCGGCGTCACCCGGCACTGCGATGCGCCCTGCCTCGGCTACTCGTACGTGCTCGGCGTGCCCGTCACCGACATCCTCGCCAAGGCCGTCCCGGTCACCCTCTCGATCGTCATCGGCGGCGCCACCATCTATCTGCTCTTCGGCGTCCTGATCGGCACGACCGCGGCCAGACTCAGAGGGACCACCCTGGACCGCGTCGCCGTCGGCGGCTCGCTGGTCCTCGGCTCGGTCCCGTACTTCATCGTCGCCCTGGTCATCGCCCTGTACGCCACGTTCCTGCCGAAGACGCAGTACACGCCGTTCTTCGAGAATCCGGTCTCGTGGGCCAGCGGTCTGCTCGCGGCCTGGCTCTGTCTCGGCCTGACCAACTCGGCCTCGTACACCCGGTACTCCCGGGCCTCCATGATCGAGGCCCTGGGGCAGGACTACACCCGTACGGCCCGGTCGAAGGGCATCTCGGAACGGCGCGTGGTCTACCGGCACGGCCTGCGGGCCGCCATGACCCCGGTCATCACGATCTTCGGTGTCGACGTCGCCTTCCAGCTGGTCAACACGATCTTCACCGAGCGCATCTTCCAGCTGCCCGGCCTCGGCCTGCGCCTGCTCAACGCGTTCAACCAGTACGACCTGCCGGTCCTGATGGGCGGCGTGGTCGTTGGCGCGACGGTCCTGGTAGTCATGAACCTCGCGGTCGACATCCTGTACACCGTCCTCGACCCCCGGGTGCGGCTCGGATGAGCGGCCCAGCACAGCAAGGCGGCAACATGACCGATCAGACTGTCCGGGCCCCGCAGACGGTCACCCGCGAGCCCCGCGCCCGCCGTGAGGGCGAGGAGGCGTACCTCGAGGTCCACGACCTGCACGTGCAGTTCCCCACCGCGGACGGCAAGGTGCAGGCGGTCCAGGGCCTGAGCTACTCGCTGCCGCTGGGGCGCACGCTCGCGATCGTGGGCGAGTCCGGCTCCGGCAAGAGCGTCTCCAGCATGGCGATCATGGGCCTGCACGACCGCAAGTCGACCTGGATCTCCGGGTCGATCAAGGTCGGCGGCAAGGAGGTCGTCGGCATGTCGGAGAAGGAGCTGATGACCTTCCGGGGCGCCGACGCCGCGATGATCTTCCAGGACCCGCAGTCCTCGCTGCACCCGTTCTTCACGATCGGCGACCAGATCACCGAGTCGTACAAGGCACACAACAACGTGTCGAAGAAGGCGGCCAAGGCCCGCGCGGTCGAGATGCTCGGCCGGGTCGGCATCCCCAACCCGGCCCGCCGCGTCGACCAGTACCCGCACGAGTTCTCGGGCGGCATGCGGCAGCGCGCGATGATCGCGATGGCGCTGGTCAACGACCCCAAGCTGCTGATCGCCGACGAGCCCACCACGGCGCTCGACGTGACCGTGCAGGCGCAGATCCTGGACCTGATCGCCGACCTCCAGCGCGACTTCGGCTCGGCGGTCGTCTTCATCACCCACGACCTCGGGGTGGTGGCCGAGATCGCCGACGACATCCTGGTGATGTACGCCGGCAACGCGGTCGAGCACGGGCCGGTCGACAAGATCCTCGGCACGCCGCTGCACCCGTACAGCTGGGGCCTGCTGGAGAGCATCCCGGCGGTCTCCGGCACGCCCGGCCCGCTGCACCCGATCCCCGGGTCGCCGCCGAGCCTGCTCGCCATGCCCAGCGGCTGCGCGTTCCACCCGCGGTGCGAGTTCCGCGAGCGGGTGGGCGGCGACCTGTGCCGGACCCTCAAGCCCGAGCTGATCCCGCGGACCGCGGACCAGGGCCGCACCTCCCGGTGCCACCTGAAGGAACCCGACAAGGTGTTCGAGACCGAAGTCCTGCCCCGGCTGCCTTAGGACCACTGACGATGACCACTCCTACCACCACCGCCAAGTCCGGCGTCCGCTCGGTGGAGGGCGCGCCCCTGCTCGAGCTGAACGACGTCAAGATGCACTTCCGGACCAAGGGCGACGGCCTCCTGGCCCGCGGCACCAAGTGGGTGCAGGCCGTGGACGGCGTCAGCCTGACCGTGCAGCCCGGCGAGACGCTGGGCCTGGTCGGCGAGTCCGGCTGTGGCAAGTCCACGACCGCGCGGCTGATCACCCGGCTGCTCGAGCCGACCGCCGGCGCGATCAAGTATCAGGGCGTCGACATCGCGCACATGTCCGAGCGGCAGCTGCGGCCGTACAGGCGCGAGATCCAGCTGATCTTCCAGGACCCGTACTCGTCGCTGAACCCGCGGCACACGGTCGGCACGATCGTCGGCACCGCGCTGCGCACGCACGGCATGGTTCCCAAGGCCGGCGAGCTTTCCCGGGTGCAGGAGCTCCTCGAGGTCGTGGGCCTCAACCCCGAGCACTACAACCGCTATCCGCACGAGTTCTCCGGCGGTCAGCGGCAGCGCATCGGCATCGCCCGCGCGCTCGCCGCCCGGCCCAAGATCATCGTGGCGGACGAGCCGGTCTCCGCGCTCGACGTGTCCATCCAGGCCCAGGTGATGAACCTGCTGGAGAACCTCCGCAAGGAGCTGGGCATCGCGTTCGTCTTCATCGCCCACGACCTCGGCGTGGTGCGGCACTTCTGCGACCGGGTAGCGGTCATGTATCTCGGCCGGGTGGTCGAGGAGGCGCCGCGGGACGCGCTCTACGAGAAGCCGCAGCATCCGTACACGCAAGCGCTGCTCTCCGCGGTGCCGGACATCGCCGTGGTCCGCGGCGTGCCGCCGAAGCAGCGGATCCGCCTGGTGGGCGACGTGCCCAGCCCGGTCGACCCGCCGTCGGGCTGCCGCTTCCGCACCCGGTGCTGGAAGGCGCAGGACATCTGCACCACCCAGGACCCGGCTCTCGAGGTGAAGGCGCCCAACCAGGAGGTGGCCTGCCACTTCGCCGAGCCGCCGGTCGAGTCGATCGTCGCCGAAGCGGTCTAGTGGTCGCTCCGCCGAATCCGTCCGTCTACCGCACCCGGGCCTACCGCACTCGCCAGCGCGTCATCTACGCGCTGGCGGCGGTGGGCCTGGTGCTCGTGGGCTACTTGATCGGGCGCTGGCAGGACACGCCGGCGCCGGCCGCCGCAGTGCCCGTTTTGTCGGCATCGTCCGCGCCGCCTCCCGAGACGCAGGCCCCGACGACACCGCCGCCGTCACCGACGGTCTACGAGAAGCTCCAGGCCGAGTCGGGCGGGCTCACCGGCATCCAGGCCCAGGAGACCACCGACGAGGGCGGCGGGCAGAACGTCGGCTGGATAGCCAACGGCGACTCGATCCGGTTCGACGGCTACGACTTCGGGCCGGTGCCGGCCACCAAGGTCGACGTGCGGGTCGCGTCGGCGGCCGACGACGGCGGCCGGATGGACATCCGTCTCGACGCGCCCGACGCGACGCCGATCGGCACGATGCGGGTGACCCGCACCGGCGACTGGCAGCAGTGGCGTACCGACGAGGTCACGCTCACCCCCGTCACGGGTGTGCACACGGTCTATCTGACCTTCGCCCGCGACGGGGACGGCGAGTTCGTCAACCTCAACTGGCTGCGGTTCCAGCACTGACCTCGATCTTCCGCGGCGCCGCCTTCTCCTTGACCGGAATGCTCAGCGTGAGCACCCCGTTCTCGTAGCGGGCGTCGAGCCGGTCGGTGTCGAGGGTGTCCGAGAGGAACACCTGGCGGCTGACCGGGCCCACCGGGCGCTCGGCCGCGACGTACTGAACGTTCTCGCCCTCGGCGCGCTTGCGCTCGGCGCGGACGGTCAGGACCTTGCGGTCCACGGTGATGTCGATGCCGGCCGGGTCCACGCCGGGCAGGTCGATGTCGATGTGGAAGGTGTCGTCGATCCGGTACGCGTCGAGACGCGCGCCGGTGCTGCGGGACGACGAGTTGATCACGCGGGCCGTGAGCCGGTCGAGGTCGCGGACGCTCGCGCTTGTGAGCAACATGGGTGGTTCCTCCAGCTTCAAGAGTTGAGCGGGGTGGGCTCAACCTCCGGCTTCAACCGAGATTCTCGCTGTGGAATTCCCCAGGCACGCGCGTGGGGCGGGTCATCGTGACCCGCCCCACGTCGTGGAAAGAACGAACTACTTGAAGAACGCCGGACCGGGTACGCCGACGCCGGTCTCCGCGTCGTAGCCCCGCGTGCTGTGGATCGTCGTCGTCTGCACGTCGACGGTCTGCAGCTGGTAGGTCTTGCCGTCGGCCGCGTCCACCCCGTTCACGAAGTTGGCGCGGGCCTGCAGCACCGGCTTCTTCGGCGCGGTGATGTCGGTGATCTTGTTGGTGTTGATCGCCCGGTAGTAGGCCGGGTTGGCGAAGCCGACCGGGTGGCGCAGCTTCTGGCTCTGCACCGCCTGCAGACCGGCCAGCAGCGGCGACGCCAGGCTGGTGCCGCCGATGCGGTACTCGTCGTAGTACGTCCCGTCCGGGAACTCCTGGGTCTGCCCGACCCGGAAGCCCGTGTTCGGGTCGCCCGGCATCGAGATGTCGGGGACGGTGCGCATCCGGGTCGCCCCGAAGTACTTCGAGATCGAGTCCGGTACGACGCCGCGCTGGTAGAACGGCTGCGCGAACAGGATGCTCGTGCCGCCGCCACCGCCCGAGGAGTACGCGGGGGCGCCCCACGACTTACCGTCGGCCGACAGCGCCTGGTACGCGCTCTGCCAGCCGTGCTCCCACACCCGCTTGCCGTGCTTGTCGATGCCGACGCTGGTGCCGCCGACCCCGGTCACGTACGGCAGGTCGGCCGGGAAGTCGACCGTCTTGAGCTCGGGGTGGGTCCCGCCCTGGGTCTCGTCGCCGGCGTCGCCGCTGGAGAAGTCGACGGTGATGCCGGTGAGCGCGGCCTCGAGCGAGAACTGCTGGTAGAAGTCGATGTACTCCTGGCCCAGGTCGGCCAGCTTGTCGGTGCCGGTGCCCCACGAGTTGGTGACGATGTCGGCCACGTGGTTGTCGATCGTGGTGGCCCACGCCTCGTCGAGGCCGGTGGAGCAGTCCGCGCCGCCCACGTAGACGATCCGGGCGCCCGGGGCCATCGAGTGCACGGCCTCCACGTCCAGCGTCTCCTCGCCGTACCAGCCGGCGCCGCCGCACTCGTCGATCAGGCCGTAACCGTCGGCGGGCGGGGTGATCTGCGAGAACTGGTGCCGGCTCACGGCCGGGAGGCCGTGCTTGCGGGAGTACGTCGCGAGGTCGCGCTCGATGGTCGGCGAGGCGAACGCGTCGGTGATCGCGACGGTGACGCCGCGACCGTCGACGCCGTGCTTGATCAGGTCGCTCACGCCGTACGCCGACTGGTACTGCTGCGGCTCGTAACCGCGGACCACGTACGGCTGCTTCTTGCCGTTGGCGGCCGGCAGGGTGGTCGCCGTCTTCTCGCCGTAGTACGCCGAGGACGGCGTGCCGGGGCGGAAGCCGGCGTCCGGGCCGGGCAACGTGTCGCCCGGGGTCTTGAGCGCCTGGCCCTGGTCGAGGCCGAGCACGCCGGAGACGACGCCCAGCACCGCGGACGGGGTGTTCTCGGGCAGGGAGAGCGAGGTGCTGTTCGCGTGCACCGTCTTGCCCTGATAGACGTAGTTCTTCAGCGTGGTGCCGAAGACCTTGTCGATCTGGGCGGTGCTGCCGGACGCCTCGACGTACATGCCGCCGAGGGTGTCGCGCAGCGCGAAGCCCTGGCCCTTCAGCCAGGAGCGCACCGCGTCCACATCGGACCGCGCCGGGGCGTACGCCTGCTTGAACTGGCTCGTGGAGAGCCATTTGCCGTAGGAGGCGCTCGCCGGGTCGGAGATCGAGGCGAGGGTGGCCTCGGCCGTCGCGGCGTCGCGCAGTTTGAGCAGGATGCCGAACTGGATCTTGTCGGCGGCGGCGGGGGCGCCGCCGGTGGCACGGGCCCGGGACAGCCATCGAGGCTGGCTCCCGGAGAGGGCGTGCCGTCCGGGACGGTCCGCGGCGGTGGCCGGGCCGGCCCCGAGGACCGAGGCCGCGGCGGTGCCGAGTGCGACCACCAGCGCCAGCCGCGACCTCATGGTCGATCTGATCACTTTGCCTCCACATTAGTGGCCAGTGAAGTGGATGAACCTCCCCACATAACGCCCGCAGATGTTCACCGGTCAATACTCTGCAGATAAATTCCTCGATCTTTTATGGCTGCCTAGACAAACGTCTCCGCAGGTAGGCTGGCCTATGTCGTACAGATGTTCTAAGATGCGGAGCGTGACGATCCTGCATGCGGATCTCGACGCTTTCTACGCGTCGGTCGAGCAGCGCGATGATCCTTCGCTGCGCTGTCGTCCGGTGCTGGTCGGCATGGGCGTGGTCCTCGCGGCCAGCTATGAGGCCAAGGCGTGCGGCGTCCGCACGCCGATGGGATTGACTCAGGCCCGGGCGCTTTGCCCGCGCGCCGTCGTGGTTCCGCCCCGCATGCACGCGTACGCGGAGGCCAGCCGCGCGGTTTTCGACATCTTCCGTGACACCACCCCGCTCGTCGAGGGCATCTCGATCGACGAGGCCTTCCTCGATGTCACCGGCCTCTACAAGATCCGGGGTCCGGCGCGCGACATCGCGGCTCAGCTACGTCTTGCCGTTCGTGAAAAGGTCGGCCTGCCGATCACGGTCGGCATCGCCGGCACCAAGTTCCTGGCCAAGGTCGCCAGCGGCGTCGGCAAGCCCGACGGCCTGCTCGAGGTGGCGCCGGGCAAGGAGCTGGAGTTCCTGCATCCGCTGCCGATCGAGCGCCTCTGGGGCGTCGGCCCGGTCACCTCCGGCAAGCTGCGCAAACACCAGATCACCACGGTCGGCCACGTGGCCCGCCTCGGCGAGGCCACCCTGGTCAGCCTGCTCGGCGCCCACCACGGCCGGCACCTGCACGCGCTCGCCCACAACCGCGACCCCCGCCGGGTGCGCGTCGGCCACCGCCGCGGCTCGATCGGCAGCCAGTGCGCGCTGGGCCGCCGCCCCCGCCCGTTCACCGAGATCGACGCCACCCTCGCGGCGCTGGTCGACCGGGTGACCCGCCGCATGCGCAACGCCCACCGCGCCGGCCGCACCGTGACCCTGCGCCTGCGCTTCGACGACTTCGGCCGCGCCACCCGCTCGCGCAGCCTGCTGAAATCCACCATGCAGACCCGCGCGATCCTCGACACGGCCCGCGCCCTGCTGGTCGAGGCCCGCCCGCTGATCGAGACCCGCGGCCTCACGCTGGTCGGGGTGGCGGTCAGCAACCTCGACAGCGAGGCCAACGTCCAGCCCTCACTTTTCGACGACCTGCACGACGACAGCCTCGACGTGGCGATGGACGCCGTCCGCGACCGCTTCGGCTCCAAGTCGCTGACCCGGGCCGCGACGCTGGGCCGCGACCTCAACCCGTCGGTGCCCATCCTGCCGGACTAGCGCTTGTACCAATCGAGGACTCGTTGCGCCCGCAGCGTGTTCCACCGGCTCGGCTTCCCGTCACCGTCGTCGAGATCGAAGTGGACCGCGCCGCGATGGGTGTGCTCCAACGGCCATGTGCCGTCCGGTTGCTGCTTGGCGCGCACGATCTCGACCGCCTCGGCCACCCGCGGGTTGGGGGCGTCGCCGGCCTCGCGGAAGTACTCCAGCGCCCGCAGCACGTCGTAGTGCCAGCGCGGCGGGAACGAGAGTTGAAGGTACTCCGGCTTGACGACCTCGCCCGTGCTGAGACGGCGGAACAGGCGACGCTCCAGCAGGTACTCCTCGGCGCGGCGGCGGGCCGCGATCGACTCCGGGGTGCCGCCGGTCGCCCGCTCGTGGGCCAGCAAACCCTCCATCACGTTGATCGTGGTGTCGAACGAGGAGCGGACCGAGCCGTTCTCGGCCTCGCAGTTCCACCCGCCGTCGTCGAGCTGTTCGGAGACGAGACGCGCGACGATCCCGTCGGCGTTCTCACCGAAGTAGACACCGAGGGCGACGGTCCGCCCGTTGATGCAGGGCTCGACCTCCCCGGCGAAGAACGGCAGATCGTCGTACTCCCAACGGCAGTTGACCTTGACCTTGGCCACCGCCCGGCGGACACGCTCGTCGCCCGGCTCGGCCCCGAAGGTCCGCAGCATCGTTAGTGTCGGCTCGGTCGCGGTCCACGGCTGCCCGTTCGCCAGGCTGGTCGTGCCGGCCGGGAAGAGCGCGCCGCCCGCCCAGAGCCCGTCCTCGCCCTGCAGCGCCAGCAAACGCGCACCCCAGCCCTCGCCGGCGACCCGCGCCCGCTCGGCGGCCACGACGTCGTCGCGCGCACCGGTGAGGTCGCGCAGCACCTGCCAGCGGATCGACGGGTCGCCCTCGAGAAGCCATTCCAGGGTGGTCATCGATCGATCGTCTCATGCATGACGAGTTAGCATTTGGCTCTACCTGGGCGAGGGGAAGCGGTAGGTGCAAGTCCTCAGTCAGTTCGGCATCCTGCAGAAGCGCGACCTGCCGGCGGTGACGCAATCGGTCGACCTCGACCGGGAGGAGGGTCGCGAGTTCGCCGGCGACGTGCTGCGGCACCTGCGAAACGTCGCCGGGTGGGTCGGCCGGGTCCACCAGTTCAATCCCCGGGTCAGCCGGGGGATCGCGGCGCCGCAGCTCGGCATCTGCTACAAGATCGCGATAGTGAGCCGCCCGGACGTCCCGGACGGCTACCTCGAGCTGATCAATCCGCGCGTCGTCGAGGTGACGAACGAGGAGGTCGCCGACTACGAGGGCTGCCTGAGCTTCTTCGATGTCCGGGGGCGGCTGCTTCGCCCGTACGGGATGAAGGTCTCTCTTGATGGACGCTCGGAGCCGCGGGTCTTCACCGGGTCGCTGGCTCGCAGCATCGCCCATGAGATCGATCATTTGAACGGCAAGGTCTACACCGACAGGGCCCTGATGCCCCCCATCCCGGTCGCCGAATATCAGCGGATGCGGGAGGAGAACCGGATCGCGGCGGCGCCGGTCCCGTCCCGGCTGACGTGGCTTGTACTCTGACCCGAATGACGTCTCAGATCGTCACTTACTCCGTGGACGATGTCGCGGTTTCGTTCGAGATCCAGCCGGTCGACGGCTTCGTCCCCGCCACCTCCGCCGAGGAGGTGATCGGCCGGGTCCGCACCGCCATGGCCCCGGCGGTGGCGGCCGCCCGCGCGGTCCTCGACCAGGTGAAGGAGATGGCGCCCGACCGGGTCGAGGTGAAGTTCGGCATCAAGGTCACCGGCACCACCAACTGGCTGGTGGCGAAGGCCGCCACCGAGGGAAACTTCGAGGTGACGCTCGCCTGGGACCCGCGGGGGACTACGCCGAATCCCTGATCACCAGGGTCGGCTGGAAGGTCACCGACCGCGGCAGCCGTCCCGGGCTGGCGATGTGCGCCAGCAGCACCTCGGCCATCTCGGCCGCCATCTCCTCCACCGGCTGGCGCACGGTGGTGAGCAACGGCCGGCAGTCCAGCGCGGCGCTGCTGTCGTCGAAGCCCACGACCGCGATGTCGTCCGGCACCCGGCGGCCCAGGTCCTGCACCGCCCGCAGCGCGCCCTCGGCCATCAGGTCGTTGCCCACGAACAGGCCGTCGATGTCGGGGTGCCCGGCGAGCAGTTGCCGGGCCGCCACCTCGCCGCCGGAGCGGGTGAAGTCGCCCTCGATCGTCGGTACCGGCGAGAACCCGCGCGACGTCAGGTAGTCGCGGAAGCCCTCGAGCCGGTCGAGCCCCGACGGGATGTCCAGCGGCCCGCTGATCGTCGCCAGCCGTTGGCAGCCCCTGTTCAGCAAGTGGTCGGCCGCCAGCCGGGCGCCCAGCCGCTGGTCGACGTCGACGTAGCTGACCGCGATCGGCGAGGTGGGCCGGGCCGACACCACGGCCGGGATGCCGAGCTCGTGCACCTGCCGCGGCAGCGTGTCCTGCTCGTGGCTGCTGATCAGCAGGACCCCGTCGACGTGGCCCTGGCGCAGGTAGCGCACCACCTGGTGGTGGTCGGTCGAGTCGGTGGGGATGACGACCAGGTGGATGTCGTGCGGGCGCAGCGCGCTCGTCGCGCCGGCGGTGATGCGGCCGAAGTACGGATCCGTGAAGATCCGGTTGAGGAACGAGTTGTTGTCGGGCCGGTCGGGCTCGCTGATCACCAGGGCCACCGAGTTGGAGCGCCGGGTGACGAGGCTGCGGGCGGCGACGTTCGGCACGTACCCGGTCTGGGCGATCGCCCGCTCGACCATCTCGCGGATCTTGGCGTCGACGCTGGGCGCGCCGTTGATGACGCGGGAGACGGTGGCCCGGGAGACGCCTGCGGCCTCGGCCACCTGGTCCATCGTCGGGTGCTGGCCACCGCGGGCGGGCCGGGAACTCATGCGGTCTGTTATAGCACCGCCCGGAACGGCCCGGAGAGCGCTCTCATGGCGTGGGGCGCCGCCGTCACCCGCGGCGGCGCCCCTGCTCATCTCAGGGCCGTCCGTCGGCGCCGCACTTGACGATGATGCGGATGCAGTTGGTGACCCGCCGGGCCATCTCGTCGGCCGGCCAAGCGTTGAAGAAGTCGCCGTGCATCGTGTATCCGGGTCCCGACGCCAGCCGGAAGCCGGCCGGGTTGCCGCTGACCGGGTAGCGCATGACCTGCCGCAGCTTCGGCACCACGACCGGGTGGCTGGCCGGGCAGCCGTTGTTCACCGGGTACGCCATGTGGCTCTTGTGATCGGCCGAGTCCAGGTGGACGCCGTCCCAGCAGTGCGGGAAGTCCAGGTAGGACTCCAGCATCGAGCCGGCCGGGCAGGTGACGAAGTTGCTGGACGGGTTGACCTCGCCGTGGCCCAGGCAGGACCAGCGGGCGATCGTGTTGTCGGCGGGGCCGGTCGCCTTGGCGTTGCCGGCGACGATCCGCAGGCCGAGCGGGAACGGCTGGGTCTGCGCGATCAGGGCGTCGCTCACGCCCTCGCCGAGGTAGTAGAAGACGCCGGTGGTCGGTTCTACTGGGACATCATTGTTGTAGAACGTCGGGATCCAGTAGGCCGACTTGTCGACGCTCGGGTTGCAGTTACTGTTCGCGTTGAGCAGCGTGTCGACTGTCGAGTAGGCGTTCGTCCCTACGCTTCCGAAGAAGCTGTGCATGTGCGATGCACCGGGCATATTCGGAAAAATGATGGGATCATCTGGCAAGCGATGACTTGCCGGGCAATCGGCGAGGAACTCGGCCACGCGGACGGCGCCCGGCGGGATGGTCGGGCCGCCTGTGGCGCCGCCGCTGCCGAACACCTGGAACTCGTTGAGCGACACGCCCCACTGCGTGGCCCTGACCGTGGTCTCCAGCCGGACATATCGCCCCGAGCCGCTGACCGTCAGAGTCTGGCGACCGCCGGCCCCGGAGGTGGTCGAGTAGAGCGTGCTCCACGAGCTCCCGTTGGACGAGATCCGGACGCTGAAGCTCCGGGCGTACGCGGCTTCCCAGTCGATCAGTACCGATGTGACAGTCGCCGAGGCGCCCAGATCGACCTGAAGCCACTGAGGATCGCTGAACGCGCTCGACCAGCGCGTCCCGAAGTTGCCGTCCACGGCGTTCGAGGCCGGGAACGCCCCCGACTCGGTGGACGAGGCGGTGGCCGTCTTGCCCTGGGAGATCAGGGTGTCGGCGGCATTGGCACTGGTTGTGGGGATGATCAGAATAGCGGCGGCAGCCAGCACCACCGCTGCGACAAGCTTGCGCATCGGTGCACCCTTCGTGGATGGGGCGGGGCCTTTTGAGAAGGCCCCGCCCCGAGCCGTCACTGGTAGACGCGGACGTAGTCCACGAGCATCTGCGAGGGGAACGGCGTAGTGGCGTCGACCGGACCCGGCCAGTCACCGCCGACCGCGAGGTTCAGGATGAGGTAGAAGGGGTGGTCGTAGATCCACGCGCCCCGGGTGTTCTCCACCGTCTCCTTGCTGGCGTAGAAGACCTGGGTGTTGTCGAGGAAGTACTTGATGCCCTTCGAGTCCCACTCGGCGGCCCAGGTGTGGAAGTCGCCGGAGAGGTCCGCGCCGCCGGCCGCCTTGTACGAGCTGCCGTAGCCGCCACCGCCGTTGTACATCGGCGCGTGCAGCGTCGAGTAGCTGGTGAACGTGTCCTTGCCGAGCACCTCCATGATGTCGACCTCGCCGTTGTACGGCCACGGACGCCCGGTGAGGAAGTCGGCGCCCATCATCCAGAACGCCGGCCAGAAGCCCTGGCCCTTCGGCACCTTGATCCGCGCCTCGACCCGGCCGTACTGGAAGGTGAACTTGCCGCCCGTGTTCATCCGGTGTGAGGTGTAGTCGCGGCCGCCCACGGCCTCCTTGCGGGCCGTCATGACCAGGTGGCCCTGGCCGTCCATGGCCGCGTTGTCGCCGTTGGTGTAGTACTCCTGCTCGCCGTTCTGCCCGGTGCCCGGGTCGATCGTCCACTTCGACTGGTCGACGCGCGTGCCGGAGCCGCCGTTGAACTCGTCGGAGAAGACCAGCCGGGTGGCCGGGAAGGTCGGGTCGGCGGGCTTGGCGGGCGGCGTCGTCGGGTTGCCGCCGGTGCCGTACACGCTGAACTCCCACAGCGAGTAGCCGTAGGCGCTGCTGCGCGCCGTGCCGTACATCCGGACGTAGCGCCCGCTGCCGGTGGCGTTGATGACATCCTTGAAGCCGTCACCGGTCGTGGTCGAGTAGATCGTCGACCAGTTCGCAGCGTCGCCGGAGACCTGGATCTGGTAGGCCCGCCCGAACGCCGGGTCCCACTGCAGCACGACCTGGCTCACCTGTGCGGTGGCGCCGAGGTCCACGTAGATCCAGCCCGGGTCGACCCAGCCGCCGGTCGGGTTGGTGGCCCAGCGGCTCGCCGGGTCGTTGTCGAACGCCTTGTCGGCCGTGCACGGGTTGCAGTTCGCGTCGTTCTGCTCGGACGATGCGCGCGCCGGCTTGTTGTAGGACAGCAGCTTCGCCCCGCCGCTCGAGGTGGGCGGGGTGGTGGTCGGCGTGGTCGGCGGCGTCGTGGTGCCACCCGAGAAGACCTGGAACTCCCAGAAGGAGTACCCGTACGCCGCCAGCGCCCGCGTCGTCAGATTGATCCGGACGTACCGGGCGCTGCCGGTGACCGCGATGCTCTGCTGACCGCCGGTGCCGGTGGTCGTCGAGTACGCCTGCGTGTAGGCGGACCCGTTGGTGGAGAACTGAATCGTGAAGGCCGTCGCGTACGCGGCCTCCCAGTTGATCGCGATCCGGCTGACCGAGGTGGTCGCGCCGAGGTCCACCTGCCACCACTGCGTGGCCGACCACGTGCTGGCCCAGCGGGTGCCGTTGTTGCCGTCGTTCGCCTCGGTCGCCAGGTAGGCGCCGGCGACCTCGGTGGACGACGCCGTGGCCGGTTTGCCCTGCGAGACGACCACCTCGGCGGCGTTCGCGTCGGGCGAGGCGGCGAGGAGGAAGGTGGCCAGCAGGCCGGCCAGCCCGGCGGTGAAGGCGAGGAATCGGGTCGGTGACGGCCGGCGCCGGCGCGTCCCGAGCCCGTCCAGGACTGGGGATGTCATGGGGCGACTCCTGGTTGGGGGATGTTTCCGAGCAATGTCCCGTCGGGGAACGGGCTGTGAAAGCGCTCTTCGATACGACACTGTGAACCGCTGTTTCTACGCCTGTCAATGCCTGCTAGCGGCTCAGGAAGCGCTTTCTGATCTTGAGGTGTGATGACCGCGCAGGTCGGCCACGAGATCGGGCCACGGTTCCGGAACTTTCCCTAGACTCGCGGGGTGACGTTCCGTGGCTGGCCGAGTGAGGCGCTCGAGTTCTACGAAGGCCTCACCGCCGACAATTCCAAGACCTACTGGACCGCCCACCTCCCGTTCTACGAGGAGCAGGTGCGCGGCCCCATGCTGGAGCTGCTCGCGGCCCTGGAGCCGGAGTTCGGGCCGGGGAAGATCTTCCGGCCGTACCGTGATGTGCGGTTCAGCAACGACAAGTCGCCCTACAAGACGCACCTCGGGGCCTGGATCGAGCGGGGCGGATACATCCAGCTCTCCGCGGACGGGCTCGCGGCCGGCTGCGGGATGTACCACCTCGAGCCCGACCAGCTCGACCGCTACCGCAAGGCCGTCGCCAACGACCGCACCGGCAAGCAGCTGACCGACCTGATCGCGGGCATCGAGAAGGGCGACGTCGACATTCACGGGCACAGCAGCCTGAAGACCGCACCCAGGGGCTATCCGAAGGATCACCCCCGGGTGGATCTCTTGCGCCACAAGGGACTCACCACCTGGACGGAATGGGAGCCCGCCGCTTGGCTGGGCACGTCGGAAGCCCAGAAGCGACTTGCCGGATTTTTCCGGACAAGTTGGCCTTTACGGGAGTGGCTCGACGACCACGTCGGCCCGCACCGGATCTGACGACCGGGCCGCCAGGCCGAACAGCGCCACCGCCGGCAGCAGGAACAGCCCCGCCACCGAGATGCCGGCGCCGATCGAAGCGCGCTGGGCCACCACGCCGACCGGAGGACCGCCGGCGATCTGGCCCAGCGCATCGGCCTGCGCCTGGATCGAGAACACCGTGGCCCGCGACCCCGCCTCGGTCGCCGACACCAGCCACACGCTCATGATCGGGTCCGCGGCGTCCCGCAGCAGCCGCACCAGCAGATACAGCGGCACGGCCACCCACCACTGCCCCGACAGCCCGAAGCCGATCATGGCAGCCGCGGTGACCCCCTCGACCACGGCGAGCAGCCGTCCGACCCGCCGCGGATGCCCGTCATGCAGCCGCCGCCCGACCAGCCCGGTCACCACGATCGACCCGAGCGCCGCCACCATCGCGAGCCCGCCGAAGACCAGCTCGATCGGCCGGTCGCCGACGAACGGCAGCAGGAACGGCTGACTGAGCCGATCAAAACCCTCACTGCTCAGCCCCGCGAAGAACGTCCCGGCCACGATCCCCGCCAGCAGCGTGCTGCCGCGGACCGCGCGGCCTCCGGCCACGACCTGCCGTCGCATCGAGTGGGTGGTCGCGGTGGGCGTCCAGCGTTCCTCTTTCATGAAGACCATGACGAGTACGCCGAGAGCGAGCGTCAACGCGCCACCCACGACAATCGGCACCGCCAGTCCGGCATAGGCGAGCACGATGGCCGCCAGGATCCCCAGCAACGATCCGGCCTGCCCGACCTGACCGCCCCGCACGAAGGCGCTCGTGACCCGGTCGGGCTCGATCTCGTCGGCGGCCCACGCTTCCTCGGCCCCGTCGACGCAGACCGCCCCGATCGACCAGATCACGTTGGCCACGAGCACCGCCGCGAACGAGGGGAACAACCCCCAGACGAGCAGCCCCACCCCCATCAGCAGATACCCGACGATGACCGACAGCCGCCGGCTCACCACGTCGGCGATCACACCGGTAGGCACCTGGGCAACGAAGCAGACCCCTTCCATCACGGTCCCGACCAGCACCAGCTGAAGCGGCGACAGCCCGACGACGGTGGCCTGATAGACGAGATTGAGGGTGAAGGCGGTCCGGCCCGCGAACGAGCCAAGACCACAAACAAGCAGATACAAACGGTACGGCGACATGCGAAGTCTCCGGGATCGAAAGGTCCCGGTGCGTCAAGTGGTGCGCGCCGCTCGCTAGAGGGTCATCAGCCCGGCAGCCCGCGCACAGCACCGGAGGAACACACGATGCGGTGCGGGGTTGTCATGGCGAGGAGTCTGTCGACGCCCGGCATCCCGGTCAAGCGATTTACGGGCGCGCCCGAGAACGAGGTCGGCGCGCGAGGCGGCGGAGGCCGTCCCGTCAGTGAGCGAGGCGGCGGAAGATGTGCGGGGCGGTGTTCAGCCCGGTCCAGACGACGACGGCGGTGACGCCGAGGACGAGGCTGGCGGCGCTGGCCACGGTGCCGATCGCCGAGGCCGCGACGAGCATCGGCAGCGTGCGCACGGCGATCGCCCCGCCGAGCGCGCGCACCGACGCCGCGTAGGCGAGGTTCCGGGTGAGCGACTCGCGCGAGGCGTCGGCGGCCACCCGGGCGTCCATGTCACCCTCGAACGCCGTCTGACTCAACCCCGCCAGGAACTGCGCGACCAGCACCATCGGCGCGAAGGCGGGCGCCAGGATCCATCCGGCCAGCATCCCGAGCCCCCAGAGCGACCAGCGCAGCACGACCGGCAGATGCAGCTTGCCGATCCACTCCACCGCGGTCGTCGAGAGCAGGCACCCCAGACTGAACGCCACCGCCGCGCCGGCCACCCACCCGTCGCCGTGCAGTTGCTCGGTCACCGGGATGGCAAGCAGAGCCGGCCCCGCCGCGAGCAGCATGACACCACCGCCGGCCCCCAACAGCCGCGGCGAGGGCAGGCGGAAGGGTTGCCGCCTTGAATGCCGGAACCGCTCGACCACGGGACCTCCGGCCAGGCCGTCAGGAGCACCGAAGCCCGGCCCGCTCGCCGTGCCCGGCCCGCCCGCCTCGCCCGACCCAGTGGCCGTGCCCGGCCCACTCACCGCGCCCGAGCGGGTCGTCGTGCCCGAGCCGGTCGCCGTGCCCCAGCTGCTTGCGGTGCTCGAGTTGCTCGCCGCGCGGGGATGGGCCGCTATCCGGGCGCGCCGGGCGGTGAGCACGGTGGGCAGCAACGAGCCGATGTAGACGATGAAGACCGCGTGGAGCAGCCAGCCGGTCGGGTAGCCGTCGGGGCCGTTGGGCAGCAGCGCGGCCAGCGCGGTGCCGGCCGCCTCGACGCCGGCGATGCACACGGCGTAGCGGGTCATCGAACGCGGTGAGGCGTCGACGGCGCTGACCTCGGCGCGCATCCCGGCGAAGCCGGCCCACGCCGCCACGTGCATGAGGACGATCCCGGCGGCGATCGCGGCGGGTGGCGCGCCGGCGACGAGGCCGCCGAGCACCGCGAAGCGCAGGACAGCCTCGACCCCGGCCGCGCGGCGCAGCAGCGACCGCCCGTTCAGCCGCCGCGACAGCCAGCCGGTGACCGGCGCCGACAGCACGACGCCGCCGAGCATGGCGGCGTTGTAAAGAGCCGCCTCGGCCAAGCCGCCGCGCGCGGTCGCGAGCAGCACGATGACGGTCCAGCCCAGCGCCATCCCGAAGGAGTCGACGATCCCGGAAACGAGCAACTCACGCACCCGCCCGGCCCGCCGCATCCCGCCAGGCCCGGCCCGCCGCCGCCCACGCCGCCCACTCCCACCCACCGACACGGCCCGCGGCGCGGCCACCGACACGGCCCGCGGCGCGGCCACCGACACGGCCCGCGGCGCGGCCGCCGCCGCGGTGCGCGACTCGGCTGCCGCCGCGGTGCGCGACTCGGCCAACGACGCGGTCAGCGGCCCGGCCGAAGGCAGGGCGGGCCGTGCCGCCTCGGCCGGCGCGCGGTGCGAGGTGGTCAGCTTGCCCGGCGGCGAGGGCGCCGCCCGTGCATCGCGGGTTGATTAGTCGCCGTTCGCGGCGAGCGGCAAGTCATCAACGATCGCCGGCGGCAAGACGTCGGCTTGCGGCACAGCATCAACGGTCGCCGCCCACGAACAGCGGGGTGGGCGGGGGGAAACCGTTGAAGGACGAAGCGTACGCCAGGGTGTAGGCGCCCGCCGATCCGAAGTAGACGACATCCCCGACCGCTAGGGTGGCCGGCAGCTCCACCCCGTACGCGATGGTGTCGGAACTGTCGCATGTCGGCCCGGTCAACGTGTAGCGCAGGCGGGGCGCCGAAGTGTGGTCGGCGAGTGACGTCCACATCGGATAGTCCCAGCCGCCGGGGGTCTGGATCGGCTCGATCAGGCCGTGGTAGGCGCCTACCTCCAGGAAGAGCCAGTGCTCGTCGCCGCGCATCTCGCGGCCGATGATGGTGGCGGCCATGACCGACGACTCGGCTACCAGGTGGCGGCCGGGCTCGGCGGCGATCAGCGCGGGGCGGTAGGGGAGGACCTCGATCTCGCCGGCGATGACCGCGCCGATCTGCTCGATGGAGGGCTCGGTGGCGAGGTAGCGGGCGGGGAAGCCGCCGCCGAGGTCGAGCATCTCCAGCGTGATGCCGTCGGCCAGCAGGCGCTCCATCAACTCGCCGGCGGCGCGGATCGCGGAGCGCCACGCGCTGGTGCTCTCGCACTGGGAGCCGACGTGGAAGGTGACGCCGTACGGCCGCAGGCCCATCCGGTCGGCGAGCAGCATGAGGTCGTAGGCGTCCTCGACGTCCGTGCCGAACTTCTGGGACAGCGGGAAGACGCTGGTGGTGTCGTCGACGCGCAGGCGCACGTAGACGGCCGCGCCGGGGGCGGCCTCCGAGATCTTGGCGAGCTCGCCGGGGGAGTCGACGGCGAAGCGCCACAGGCCGGCGGCGGCCGCGGCGGCGATGTGGCCGACCGGCTTGACCGGGTTGCTGTACAGCACGCCCGCCGGGTCGACGCCCTGCGCCTGGAGCATCCGCAGCTCGCCGATCGACGCGACCTCGAAGCCGGCGCCCGAGTCGGCCAGCGTCCGGAGGATCTCGGGCGACGGGTTGCACTTCATCGCGTAGAAGGTCGCCACCCCGGGCATCGCCGCGGTGAACGCTTCATACCGGGCCGCGACCGTTTCGAGGTCGGTGACCAGGTACGGCGTCGGCACGTCGATGAGGCGGAGGGCGTCCGGGGACAGGGACAGCCCGGGCGCGATGGTGCCCGTGAACATGGAACTCCTCGGGGAAGAGAACTCGGAGGGAAGGGGCGGATCAGCGGACGGCGTCGGCGCCGTCGAGGAACAGGCGGCCGGCCTCGTCGGCGGGGACCGGGCGGGAGAAGTAGTAGCCCTGGGCGAAGTGGCAGCCCATCTCGCGTAGCGCCGCGAGCTGGCCGAACTCCTCGATCCCCTCGGCGACCGTGGCCATGCCGAGGCTCTTGCCGAGCTGGACGATCGTGTCGGCGAGCGCGGTGTCGTCGGTGAGGGCGCCGAGGCGCTCCACGAACGAGCGGTCGATCTTGAGGGTGTCGACCGGGAAGCGGCGCAGGTACGCCAGCGACGAGTAGCCGGTGCCGAAGTCGTCGATCGCCAGCGTCACGCCGAGGGCCTTGAGCCGCAGCAGCTGCTCGAGGTTGTCGTCGGTGTCGGTCATCAGCACGCTCTCGGTCATCTCGAGGCAGAGCTGGTCGGCCGGCATGCCGGTCTCGGCGAGGATCCCGGCGACCACCTCGACGAGGTCGGCCCGGTCGAACTGGCGCACCGAGACGTTGACCGCCATCTTGACCTTGCGGCCGCCCGACTGGGCGCTCCACTCGACCGCCTTGCGGCACGCCTCGCGCAGCACCCAGCGGCCCAGCGGCACGATCAGGCCGGTCGCCTCGGCGATCGGGATGAACTCGGCCGGCGGGATCATGCCGCGCTCGGGGTGCTGCCAGCGGGCGAGCGCCTCGAAGCCGATGACCTCGCTGGTCGCCAGGTCGACAGTGGGCTGGTAGTGCAGGTGCAGCTGGCCGCGCTCGAGGGCGAGCCGCAGGTCGGCCTCCAGTTCCAGCCGCGCGACGAGGCCGGCGAGCATGTCGGGGTGGTAGGCGGCGTAGCAGCTGCCGCCGGCCGACTTCGCCTTGTACATGGCCAGGTCGGCGTTGCGCATGAGCTGCTCGGCGCCGTCGCCCTCGGGCTCGCCCAGCTTCGACGCCGAGGCGAGGCCGATGCTGGCCTGCACGTGGATGTCGCGGGTGTCGCTGCCGAACGGCTGCTCCAGGACCTCGACGATGCGCTGCGCGACGCGCTCGGCGTCGTCCCCGTCGTGATCGGCCCGGATCAGCACCGCGAACTCGTCGCCGCCGAAGCGCGCCACCAGGTCGCCGTCGCGGACCGATGCCCGCAGCCGGTCGGCCACCTGCACCAGCAGCTGGTCGCCGGCCAGATGCCCCAGGCTGTCGTTGACCTCCTTGAAGCCGTCCAGGTCGAGGAACAGCACCGTGACGTCGTCGGAGGAGGACGGGATCCGGTCGCGCAGCGCCTCGGCGACCCGCTCGCGGAACAGCGCGCGGTTGGCGAGCTGGGTGAGCGCGTCGTGGTACGCCTCGTGCACCAGCTGGGCCTGCAGTTCCTTGCGCTCGCTGATGTCGCGGGTGTTGAGCACGAGCCCGGCGACGCTGGGGTCGGAGAGCAGGTTCGTGATGGTCATCTCGGCCTGGCGGACCCGGCCGTCGCGGTGCCGCACCGGCAGTTCGAGCACGGTCGTCGCGTACGGCCGGCCGGCGACCTGCCGCAGCGCCTGGGCGAGCCGGACGGCCGACTCGGGGTCGACGAGCTTGGTGAGCCGCCGACCGGTGAGCACCCGCGCCGGGTAGCCGAAGACCCGCTGCACCGACTCGCTCTGGTAGAGCACGTCGGCCTCGGGCGAGACCACGGTGACGACGTCCGAGCTGTGCTGCACGAGCGCGTGGAACCGCTGCTCGCTGGCGAACAGCTCGGCCGTGCGATCGGCGACGCGGGCCTCGAGCGTACGGGTGAGGTCGCGGTTCTCCCGGAGGGTGAGCAGCTGCCGGCCCACGATCAGCAGGATCAGCGCCGACCGGGTGTAGGCGACGAAGAGGTTGCTGTGCCCGGTCTTGGCGTACCAGATGACGGTGGTGAACAGGGCCGCGAGCACCGCGACGTAGGGGAGCAGGATGCCGATCGGCTGGCCGCCGTCGGTGGTGGCGTCGTCCTCGTCGGTGGCCGGCGGGACCGGCTTGGTGGCGGCGAGCAGGATCAGCGAGAAGCCGGCGAACCAGCCGATGTCCGTGATCCCGCCGGACGAGTACTCGCCCTTGAGGTTGAGGTAGGCGTACGCGATGTCGGAGACCGCGAACGCGACGATGCCGCCGCCGACCAGGGCGAGGTGCGAGAACGTACGCCCGCGCCGGCGCTGCTGGGCGAGCATGTAGATCACGATGGTCGTGATGACCACGTCGCCGAGGGGGTAGGTCAGGCTCACGTAGAGGGCGAGCGCGGTGTCCTGCCCGGCCTCGATCAGCGGCGAGACCACGAAGATCCAGGCGATCAGCACGAGCGAGGCGGCGACCATCAAGCCGTCGAGCACGCTGCGGACGCGGTTGGCGAGCGCTTGCGTACGGCTCGGCATGATCAGCAGGCCCACCGGGGTGAGCGCGACCATCAGGAGGTAGCCGGCGTCGGCGATCGACGGGAACGGCGCCTCGACGCCGCGGAAGGTCTCCAGGTAGACCCAGGAGGCCTGGCCGATTCCCCAGCTGAGCACGCCCAGCCCGATGAACGCCCAGCCGCCGCGCATCCGGCCGCGGAACTGGTGCGCCCGCAGCAGGCAGGCGACGGCCGCGCTGATCGCGGCGTAGCAGAGCCCGAAGTTGGAGACCAGCTGCGCGGTGCGGGCGCCGCCGACGGCCGCGCCGAGGACCACCGCGAACGCCACCACCACGGCGCCGACCACGAGGCACAGCCGCGCCCAGCGGCTCAGTGCAACCCTGCCTGTCATCGGCGCTCCGTCGGTGGATGTCCGTCCCGGGATGGACGGATGTACCGGAGATCGGGATCACCGCGCCGCGCTTGAGGGTTTCCCTGGGCAGAACCTGTGGCGCCGGGTGCAATTCGGGTGCAGCTCCATTGACATTCGTCTCTGTTGCGACAACGTTGTCATAGAGACGGAAGATCACCGGAGGTTGCGATGCTCCCCTCAGTCACCGCCGTCCTGCTCGCCGCCACGATGGCTGTGGCGCCGTTGAACAAAGCGCCCGCGGACCCTGTTGATCTTGTCAACCCGTTCGTCGGCACCGAGAACTTCGGCAATACCTTCCCGGGCGCGAGCGCACCCTTCGGCATGGTGCAGGTCAGCCCGGACACCGGCGGCCAGGGCGGCTACGACTACCGGCAGACCTCGATCTACGGCTTCAGCCAGACGCACCTCTCCGGGGTCGGCTGCGGCGTGGCCGGCGAGCTGCCGATCATGCCGACGACGGGCGCGATCACGAGCGTCGACCCGGCCGCCTACCGCTCGGCCTACTCGCACGACGACGAGGAGGCCACGCCGGGCTACTACCGGGTGGGTTTGACCAAATATCAAATATCAGCGGAGCTCACCGCGACCGCGCGCACCGGCTGGCAGCGCTACGCGTTCCCGTCCACCACGGCGGCGAACGTCCTGTTCAACACCGGAAAGGCCAATCAGTCCGTCTTCGACTCCGAGATCCACGTCGTCGGCGACCGGACCGTCGAGGGGCGCGTGCACGCCGGCAACTTCTGCGCCGGCAAGGACGACCACACCGTCTACTTCACCGCCCAGTTCGACCGCCCGTTCGCGTCGTTCGGCACGTGGCGCGGGTCGACCCTCTCCACCGGCAGCAGGGACGCGTCCGGATCGGGCGGTAACGGAGCCTCCGTCACGTTCGATGCGTCTTCCAGCAACACCGTCACGGTCAAGGTGGGTCTGTCCTACACCGGCGTCGCGGGCGCCCGCGCCAACCTGGCCGCCGAGACCGGCGACACCTTCGACTTCGACCAGGTCCGTGCGTCGCTGCGCGCCAAGTGGGTGGCCGCTCTTGCCAAAATCAAGATCGACGGGGGTACGGACGAGAGGCGCGTCGCCTTCTACACGGCTCTCTACCATTCCCTGCTGCACCCGAACCTGGCCGGCGACGTCGACGGTTCGTACGTCGGATTCGACCGCGCCGTGCACAAAGCGGACGGCTACACGCCGTACCAGAACTTCTCGCTCTGGGACACCTACCGCCCGCAGAACCAGCTGCTCGAGCTGCTCACCCCGGACGTGGCCCGGGACGTGGCGCTGTCCGTGGTGGCGATCGGGCGCGACGGCGGGTGGCTGCCGCGATGGGCGCTCGCCGACAGCGAAACCAACATCATGACCGGCGATCCGGTCACGCCGTTCCTGGTGGAGGCGTGGTCGAAGGGGTTGCTGCGGGGGCACGAGGAGGAGGCGTACGCGCTGCTGCGCGCCAACGCGACGAGCCAGCCGCCGGCGTCGTCGCCGTACAACGGGCGAACCGGGGTCGACTACTACAGCGCCCGCGGCTACATCCCGTCCGGCCTGCGGCTCGGGACGGACTGCGTGGCCAAGGGCGGCGACAACGACTGCCAGCACCCGGCCTCGGCCACGCTCGAATACGCGGCGGCGGACGCGGCCCTCGCGCTGATGGCCCGGGGCCTGGGCAAGACGGCCGACGCGGCGATGTTCGCCGGGCGCGGGCAGTGGTACCGCAACCTCTGGGACTCCTCGATCAAGCAGTTCCGGCCGCGCACGGTGGCGGGCACCTGGCTGACGCCGTACGACCCGGTCGCGGCGGCCGAGCAGTTCCATGAGGGCGGGGCGTATCAGTACCAATGGCTGGCGCCGCAGGATCCGGCGGGGCTGGTGGGGCTGATGGGCGGGCGCAAGGCCACCGAGAAGCGGCTGGACGACTTCTTCGCGTACCCGTCGCTGCTGACCGACCCGGCGGGAACCGCCCGCAACCAGTGGATCGCCAGCCCCTACGACTATTACGCCAAGCCCACCTACAACCCGAACAACGAGCCCGACCTGCTCGCGCCGTACACGTACCACTGGGCCGGCGCGCCGGCGAAGACCGCGACCGTGGTGCGCGCCGCGATGACCCTGTTCACCACCGGGCCGGACGGGATGACCGGCAACGACGACCTCGGCACGATGAGCGCCTGGTACGTCTTCTCGTCGCTGGGCCTCTACCCGACGATGAGCGGGGCGAACTTCCTGGCGGTGTCGAGCCCGCAGTTCCCGTCGGCGCTCGTGCAAGTCGGGGCCGCCACTCTCACGATCACCGCGCCCGGCGCCTCGGACGCCAACCGCTACATCCAGCGGGTCAAGGTCAACGGGCGTGCGCAGTCGCGGAACTGGATCCCCTGGTCGGCGATCGGCTCGGGCGGGACGATCGCGCACACCCTCGGGACCACGCCGTCGTCGTGGGGCACCGCGGCGGCCGACCAGCCGCCCTCGGTCAACCAGGCCCCGGCCGACTCCCGCACCCACCTGGACGCCTCGGTCCGGCCCTCGTCGGCGGCGCTGGCGCCGGGCGGCAGCGTGACCTTGACCGTGGACATCGTCGGGCAGGCGCCCGGCGTGCTGCACCCGCGTCTTGCGGTGACCGCTCCCGAGGGCTGGCAAGTTTCCGTCCGCCAGCCGGGGCCAATCGTCTCCCATCGGAGGCCGACCGCCGCCTCAGGGACGGTGACGGTGTCGGCTCCGGCGGGGACGGTGCTCAGCTCGTACCCGCTGAAAGTGACGGTGAGTGGCGCCCAGCCGGTGGAAACGACGGCGAGCTTGGTCGTCAGTAAGCCTTTGACCTGCGCCTTTGTCAGTGACTCCCGGTGCGCCGTGTCGCTCGGCGGTCGGCTCGACCGCGACGGGACCGCGACCGTCTCGTCGCCCGCGGAGGGAAATTTCGACGGCGGCGGCTGGAGCTACGACGCGGCGCTGCTGCCCGCCGCCGGCCCGGTGACGTGGGGAGGCGTGCCCTTCGACGCGCCCGACCCGACCGGGACGGCGCCGAACTTCGTGCAGGCGAAAGGCCAGTCGCTGCTGCTTCCGGAGTCCGCCGCAAGATCCGTACATTTTATTTTGACCTCGCACAACGGCCCGGTCGGCGGCGCGATCACCCTCGGCTACGAGGACGGGACGAGCGCCGACGTGCCGCTCACGGTGGCCGATTGGTGCGGCAGCGCGACCACCGGCACGACGACCGCGCTGGCGATGGACCACCGAATCAAGGCCGGCCAGGGCGTCGACGGCCCACCGGTGAGCCTCTTCGAGGCGACGATCCCGGTGGGCGCGGGCCTGCGGTCGGTCACGCTCCCGTCGGAGCAGCGCCTCTTCCTCTATGCGCTAACCCTGGACCCAGCCGTATAGGTGCTCGACGTGGATGCGGACGACCAGCCGGCCGTCCGCCACCATGGCCCGGCGGTAGTCGTCCCAGTCCGGGTGCTCCTTGCCCGCGATCAGCCGGTAGACCTCGATCAGCTCCTCGACCACCGCGTCGTCGAGCGCCCACGACACCGCGCTCAGCTCGGCCGTGCCCTCGGCCACCGCGTACCCGTAGCCGTCCGGGGCGGTCACCTTCATGCTCACCCGGGGGTCGCGGCGCAGGTTGTGCACCTTCGCGAGCGCCGTCCGGGTGGAGAAGCGGATGAGCCGGTCCGCGGCGTGGAAGCTGACGTCCGACAGCTGCGGCCGCCCATCCTTCTTGATCGTCGCCACCGTCCCCAGCGAGCCGGCCGTGATGACACCCCAGAGGAGATCTTCTGACATGATCCGAACCATAACTCGGTAAAAAGGACCAGACCGGCGATCGCTCTCGACGGCGATGTGCCACGCCGCCGCCGTCCGTAGCGTCCCGCTCATGGATTCGCGACCCCTCGCCACCAGCTCGCTGATCGCCGGCCTCCTCAGCTTCCTGCCGGCCCCGGGCCCCCTCGCCGGCCTGATCGCCATCGTCCTGGGCCTGCTCTGCCCCACCGATCACACCGGCCGCCGCCCGGCGCCGGCCCGCGCCGGCATCGTCCTCGGCGCGGTCAGCGTCCTGCTGCTGGCCGCCTTCTGCTTCGTCTACTTCGGCTTGCTCGGCTACCCGTTCCCGCACATCGAGCCCTACCAGGGCGAATGACCCCTCCGGGGCAGCGTGGCGATGCCCTCCTCGAAGGCGTAGATCACCGCCTGCACCCGGTCGCGCAGGCCGAGCTTCGCGAGGATGCTGCCCACGTGCGTCTTCACGGTGTGCTCGCTGACCACGAGGTCGGTGGCGATCTCCGCGTTGCTGCGCCCGCGCGCCAGCGCCACCAGCACGTCGACCTCCCGCGGCGTGAGCACCGCGCTGGCCCTCGTTTCGGGCCTCGGCGCCGTCTTCACGAACTCCGCCAGCAGTCGCCGGGTCGCACTCGGCGTCAGTAGCGCATCCCCGGCCGCCACCACCCGCACGGCGTCGATCAGGCCCGCCCGTGGCGTGTCCTTCACGAGAAACCCGGAGGCCCCGGCCCGCAGCGAGTCGAGCACGTGCTCATCCAGGTCGAAGGTGGTCAGCATGATCACCCGTGGCTCCGGGCTTCCGGCCACGATCTCGGCGGTCGCCCGGATGCCGTCGACCTTCGGCATGCGGATGTCCATGAGCACGACGTCGGCTTCGGTCGCCCGTACGAGCGCGGCCGCGCCTTCGCCGTCGCCAGCCTCCCCGACCACCTCGATGTCGGGCTGCGCCTCCAGAATCATCCGCAGCCCGACCCGTACGAGCTCCTCGTCGTCGACCAGCACCACCCGAATCATTCGTCAGCTCCGTCTGCCCCGCCCGACCGAAGCGTCACCCGCCACGTCTCCCCGTCCCGCCCGCACTCCAGCTGCGCCCCGATGCTCGCGGCCCGCTCCCGCATGTTCCGCAACCCCCGCCCGCCGGTCTCCCTCCCGAGATCATTCCCGGCGCGGTTGGTCACCGTCACGACCGGTCCCTCGGCGATCTCGACCGTGACCGGCTCGCCCGGAGCGTGCTTGCGGGCATTGGTCAGCGCCTCCTGAACTATCCGGTAGACCGCAAGCCCCACCGCCCCGCCGACCGCGCCGGGCAGGCTCGAACGCAGCTCCACCGTCATGCCCGCCTCCCGCACCGTCTCCACCAGCGCCGGGAGATCATCGGTGGTCGGCAGCGGCCGGCGCTCATCGTCCTGGCGCAGCATCGCCCGTAGATCGGTCATCGCCTCCCGCCCGGTGGCGGCGATCCGCTCCAGCGTCTCCGGGCTCGGATCGCCGGTCTCGGCGCGAGCGGCGGCGCCCTCGGCGAGCACCACCATCACCCCCACCGAGTGCCCGAGCAGGTCATGCATCTCGCGCGCGATCCGGTTGCGCTCCTCCGCGACCGCCCGCGCCGCCTCGGCCTCGTGCCGGGCCCGCTCCGCCGCGGCCCGTTCCTCGCGTTGCCGTTCCTCCCGCTGCCGCGACCGGCTCAGCGTGCCGGCCAGCCAGGCGACCCCCGCGGCGAGCGCGACGTTCAGCCACTCGTAGGGCTCCGCCTCGGCCGGCCGTGACAGCAACACGACCGGCGTCCCCAGCAGCGCCAGCGCCAGGAAGAAATAGGACTGCGCCCGGCTGCCGTACGCCGCGATCGCATGCAGCCCGACCAGCGCGCCGAGCGGGACCAGCGGGCTCGGCCATCCGGCGAAGCCGTAGGCGATCGCGCTCGGCGCGATCAGAATGTTGGCCAGCAGCGGGCTCTGCCGGCGCAGCACCAGCGGCAGCGTCTGCCCGGCCGCCGCGACGTAGGCCCACGGCGTGACCGAATCCGCCGCGCTCAGCGGCAGCAGGGTGAGCCCGAAGAGGACGAGGGCGAGCAGCCCGTCGACCATCAGCCGGCTCCGCGTGGTGGCGGCGGCCCCGGTCTCGAACTGCCGGCTCACCCAGGACAGCTGCATCGCGTGACGCTATCGGAGCGCGGGCCCATCCGAACAGCGCCGTTACTGTGGAACGGTGCCCAAGATTCGAGCCTTCGCGCTGAGCCTCATGGCACTGACCACCCTCGCCACCTTTGCGGCCCCGAAACCCGCCGCCGCGTCGATCGCGGGCCCCGATCCCGGCTCCTCCGCCATCGACACGCTCGCCGGCACCGCCGATCGCACCGACCTCGACGTGATGACCTTCAACCTCCGGTACGCCGGGAGTGTCCCGCCGAACTCGTGGGCGCAGCGGCGCCCGGTGATGCGGACGCTGCTCACCGCCGAGCACCCCGACCTGATCGGCACCCAGGAGGGGCTTGCCGGCCAGCTGCGCGACGTCCGGAGCGACCTGGGCGAGGGCTACGACTACATCGGCGAGGGCCGCGAGGGCGGCGACCTCGGCGAGCACATGGCCATCTTCTTCGACAAGGCCCGGTTGCTGCCGCAGAAGTCCGGCAACTACTGGCTCTCCCCGACCCCGCAGGTCCCCGGATCGATCGGCTGGGGCTCGGCCCACCGGCGCATGGTTACCTGGGTCCTCTTCGCCGACCTTGAGACCGGCCGCCACTTCTACGCGGTCAACACCCACCTCGACAACGTCAGCGAGTACGCCCGCCGCCAGGGCGCGACGCTCATCGGCGACCGGCTCGCCGAGCTCGACCCGCTGCCGATCGTGATGACCGGCGACTTCAACAGCGCCGCCGAGCCGGAGAGCGAGGTCTACCGGCTCATGGTCGAGCGGGCCGCCCTCCGCGACACCTGGACCGAGACGCTGCGCCGGGGCCCGGCATGGGCGACGATCCACAACTACCAGGCTCTGGTACGCGACGGCGAGCGCGACGACTGGATCCTCGCCTCGCCGGGAGTCACCGCGCTGGCCACCTTGGCCAACACGTACCGCGACGGCAGCCAGTACCCGAGCGACCACCTGCCCGTCCAGGCCCGCCTCCGCCTGCCGTAAGGCCGCGAAGAGTCCGAGATCTACCAGCGGAAACGGCCGTCCGGCCGAGGGTGCGTCCCCGCGCGCCGGAGCAGCGTCGTCGCTGGAATCCGGAACAAAGCTGAAACCCGGAACAAAGGGGAGGGAGTTCGTCATGAGCACTGTCCGCCGCGTCGCGGTGGCGGCCGCCGCCGTCGCTCTGATCCCAGCGTTTGCCGGGCCGGTGGAGGCGTCGCCTCCGCCCGAGACGGCATCGGTGATCTCCGACTGGAACGCGATCGCCACGACGACCCTGCTGGGCGACACCGGCGAGGCGCCGCAGGAAACCTTCATCTACGTCGCGTTCACGCACGCCGCCATGTATGACGCTGTCGTCGGCGTGCATCCGCGCTACGAGTCCTACCGCCGGCACGCTCCCGCCCCGCGGCGAGCGTCGGCCACCGCGGCCGCTGCGGCAGCAGGACACAAGATTCTGGAAACCTATTCACCGTACGCGCAGTCCGCGCTCGACAGCGCTCTTGCCACCTCGCTGGCGGGGGTGCCCGACGGCGCCGCCAAGACGGCCGGGATCGCCTACGGCGAGCAGGTGGCGCAGGACCTGATCGACCTGCGCGCCAACGACGGCCGGTACGCGCCCGTGCAGTACACCCGCGCTCCGGCGCCGGGCGTCTGGCGGCCCACCCCGCCGTTGAACGCGCCGATGGCCGTGCCCTGGCTCGGCGGGGTGACCCCGCTGCTCGCCCGGAACGTGGCCCAGTTCGCCCCGCCCGCGCCGCCCGCGCTCACGTCGCGCCGGTACACCCGCGATCTCACCGAGGTGAAGGCGCTCGGGTCGGCCACCTCCACGGCCCGCACGCCCGCGCAGACCGACACCGCGCTGTTCTTCTCCGGCAACGTCGCGGTGCAGGTCAACACGGCGCTGCGCGACCAGGCCGCGACGCGCCACCTGGACATCGTGGACGCCGCCCGGATGTTCGCGGCGGTCAACATGACGGTGCTGGACGCTTTGATCGTGACCTGGCAGACCAAGCTCGACCGCGCCTACTGGCGGCCGATCACCGCCATCCAGCTGGCCGACACGGACGGCAACCCGGCGACCGCCGCCGACCCGTCCTGGACCCCGCTGCTCACCACGCCGAACTACCCCGACTACGTGAGCGGCTACAACGCGGTGATCGCCTCGTCCTCCCGGACGCTGGAGAACGTCGTCGGCTCCCGGCTGAACCTCACGCTGACCTCCACCGCGGTGCCCGGCGCCGTCCGGCATTACGACGACGGCCGGGTGCTGCGCGCCGAGGTGGTCGACGCCCGGATCCTGCTGGGCATCCACTTCCGCACCGCCGACACCGAGGCCCGCACGCTCGGCGTCGACCTGGCCGACTGGGTGAACTGCCACTACTTCCGCCCCACCGGCCGGCGCGGCTGAAGCGGCATGATCGGGGCATGACGGCGACCCTGTGGTTCGTGGGAGTGTCGACCGGCCGGTCTCTGGTCAACGCGGCCTTTCCGCTCTGGATGGCCGACCTGGGCCGTGAGATCCGGCTGGTCGGGCGGGACGTGCCGGTCGGCGCGCCGGCGGGGACGTACCGCGCTCTGCTCTCGGAATTGAGGACGGGCGCGGCGCGGGGCGCGGTGATCACCTCGCACAAGGTCGCGGTGCGGCGCTCGGCCGGGGACCTCATCGACTGGCTCGACCCGATGGCGAACGAGTGCGGCGAGGTGAACGCGCTGCGGTGGGCGGACGGGGTTCTGTCGGGCTTCGCGCGCGATCCGATGTCGGTCGGGCGGGTGGTCGACGAGATCTGGCCGGGCGGCGAGCAGGTGGTGTGCCTCGGGGCCGGCGGGAGCGCGATCGCCCTGGGCCGTCACCTGCTGACCCGCCCGGAATCGCCGCGGCGGATGGTCTTCGCCGATCGGAGCGATGCGGCGGCGGGCCATCTCCGGACGGTCCTGACGCCGTGGGCGGAGCGGATCAGCGTGCACGTCGGCGCCGGGCCGTGGGACACGCTGGTCGCGAGCAGCCCGAGCGGCACCCTCGTGGTCAATGCCACCGGGCTCGGCAAGGACCGGCCGGGCAGTCCGCTCTCGGCGGACGTCACGTTTCCCGGGGCGGCCGTGGTGTGGGACCTGAACTATCGCGGTGACCTGGCCCTGCTCCGGCAGGCGCGGCGGCGCGGGGATCTGGTGGCGCACGACGGGTGGCAGCTGTTCTGCCACGGGTGGGCGGCCGCCCTCGCCCCCATCCTGGACCTGCCCGGCGAGCCGGCGATCGCACGCCGGTTCGCCGAGCTCGCCGCGCCGCTGCGGCCGGCCGGGCCATAGCGACCCGGCCGGCTGTCTACGGCTTGCCGAGCAGCTCCACCTCGGCGAGGCTGCCGGTCAGCTCCAGCGCGTAGTACTTGTACCGGCCCGGTGAAGCGATCTTGAAGGGCCGGGTCTGCAGGCGCCAGTCGAAGGTCTGGCCGGCGCGCCGGTCGATGGTGGTCCAGGTGGTGCCGTCGTCGGAGCCCTTCAAGCTCCAGGCGGCCGGGTCGGTCCCGGTCGTGTCGGCCGAGGTGAGGGTGTAGTAGGTGGCCCGCTCGCCGGCGTTCGCGAAGGTGTACGCGAAGCCGCCGTCGACCGCGGCCCGGGTCGTGCTGGTGTCGTCGACGAGAGCGGGGATCGACGCGGTGCCGGTGCCGGGGGCGGCCAGGTCACGCAGCGGAGTCGCGATGGCGTCGCCCTTGGTGAGCGACGGCGGCGGCGAATCGGCGCCCAACGACGACGGCTTCGAACCCATCGCGAAGTCGAGAACGGCGCCCTTCGCCAGCAGGGAATGCGGCAGCGACGTCGACTTGTAGGCCTTGCCGTTGACCTTCAGGCCCTGGATGTAGACGTTCGCAGCGCTGTTCCGGGGCGCGTTGACGACGATTTTCCGCCCGTTCTCGAGGTGGACCGTGGCCTTCTTGAACAGCGGCGAGCCGATCGCGTACGCGGGGCTGCCCATCTGCAGCGGATAGAAGCCGAGCGCCGAGAACACCTGCCACGCGGACATCTCGCCGTTGTCCTCGTCGCCGGGGTAGCCCTGCCCGATCTCACTGCCCAAATAGAGCCGCGACAACGCCTCTCGCACCAGCGCCTGCGTCTTCGAAGGTTGGCCGGCGTAGTCGTACATGTAGAGGATGTGGTGCGACGGCTGGTTGCTGTGGCCGTACTGACCCATGCGCACGTCGCGGGCCTCGAGCATCTCGTGGATGGTGCCGCCGTAGGAGCCGGGGAATCCGGCCGTCTCCGGGGTGTCGAAGAACTGGTCGAGTTTCGCGGCGAGACCGGCTTTCCCGCCGTACAGGTTGGCCAGTCCCTGACCGTCCTGCGGCACGTGGAACGCCATGTTCCAGCCGTCGGTCTCGGTGTAGTCGTAGCCCCACACCCGCGGGTCGTACTGGTCGGGGGTCCGGCGCCACTTGCCGCTCGAGTCCTTGCCTTGGAAGAACCCGACCGAGGGGTCGAACATATTGACGTAGTTCTGTGCCCGGTTGCGGAAGTACTCGGCTTCCTCCCGGTGTCCCAGGGCCGCCGCCATGTTCGCGATGCCGAAGTCGTTGATGTAACCGTCCATCGCCCACGACATCGCCTCGCCGGTGGCGTCGCTCGGCGTGTAGCCCTTGAAGATCGACGACGCGAGCGCCTTGCGCCCGACGTTCTGATTGGGCGGGGTCACCGTCGCGTTCTTCAGCGCGGCCCGATAGGCCGCCTCCACGTCAAAGCCTTTGACCCCCTTCAGGTACGCGTCGGCGAAGGCCACATCGGAACTCGTGCCGACCATGAGGTTCGCGTATCCGGGCGCCGACCACCGCGAGATCCAGCCGCCGTCCTTGAACTGCTGCACGAACCCGTCGACCATCTCGCCGGCCTCGCTCGGAGTCAGCAGCGAATAGGCCGGCCACGTCGTGCGATACGTGTCCCAGAAACCGTTGTTGACGTACACCTTGCCGTCCTTCACCGGCGCCCCGGTCTCGGTCGGCGTGCTGGACGGCGAGGTCACGGCCGACTGCACGGTGTGCTTGTAGACCGGCTGAGCCGAGGTTCCCGTGTTCTCGTAGGCCGAGTTCGGGTAGAGGAAAAGCCGGTACAGGTTCGAGTAGAGCGTGGTGAGCTGGTCCTCGGACGCGCCTTCCACCTCGATGGTGCGCATCTTCTTGTCCCACAGGCGCTGGGCCCAATCCCGCACCGATTCCACCGTGTCGCCGGCCGCGAGCTCCAGCTCGAGATTGTGCTTGGCCTGCGTCACGCTGATCAGCGAGGTCGCGATCCGCAGATTGACGGTCTTGCCGGAAAGCTTGAGGTATCCGGTGGACGGCCGATTGCCGGCCGGCAGCATTCCGCTCGCGGTGATCGGGGCATCCACCGTCGCGTAGACGAACATGCGGGTGTAACCGGCGGAAAGGCTGCCGCTGTTGACGTCGGACCAGCCGGAGAACGCCTGGTTCGCGGCGTCGATGGTGAGGCCCGAGTTGCCGTTGACGTTGTCGAGGATCAGGTTGCCGGCGTCCCCGGTGAAGGTGAAGCGGAACAGCGCCGCGTGGTCGGCCGGGGCGAACTCGGTCTTCATTCCGTTGTCGAAGGTGACTCCGTAGTAGTACGGCTTGGCCACCTCGTTGTCGTGGGTGAAGGCGAGCGCCCGATTCGCGCGAGTGGCGTCCGGAACGCCGGTGGCCGCCGATGGCATCACTTGGAACGTCTGCCGGTCGCCCATCCACGGACTGGGCTCGTGACTGGCCGAGAACGCCTGAATCGTGGGCCGGTTCGCCGCGTTGTTCTGCCGCGCCCACTGGTAGAGCCAACTGGTCGTGCCGGCGTCGGTCACCGGCGTCCAGAAGTTGAAACCGTGCGGCACCGCGGTGGCGGGGAAGTTGTTGCCCCGCGAGAAATCACCGGACGACTGCGTTCCGCGACGCGTGTCCGCGTACTCGGAAAGGTGGGCCTTGGGCCTCGCGGGCGCGACCTTCGCGATCGAGATGTCGTCGAACCAGGCCCGGAATTGCGTTGGCCCGCTCGGCTTGTCGTAACCGACCAGGATCCGGTCGATGGTCTTACCGGCCGCGACCGCGCCGATCCGCGACTTCCGCAGGTTCCACTGCGCGGTGTAGAGCGTCTTGGACGCGCCCTGCGCGGCCGGGCTCACCACGATCCCGTGCTGGTCGACCGCTTTGAGACCGGAGAGATAGGTGCCGTCGGTGAAGGCGAGATCTACCGCCGTGTACGTCGCGGGATTGCTCAGATCGGTCCGGTTGAGTTCCGGGAACACCAGATAGGACAGCTCGGTGTCGGCACGCACGGTCACATCGACGTCGAAGACCTTCGCGTACGCGTAGCCGCGCCCCGCCGCCGTGTGCCGCCCGGCCAGCGTGAACGCCTTGAGCCCGGTGTACCCGGCGCCGGCCTTGGCGGTCGGCGAGCTGGCCGGCCCGTTGCCCACCCGGCTCTGCGGCGGCCCGGACGGGGGCGGCGCGGTGTTGGCGTCCGCGAGCTCGAGATCGGCGAGCTGGGTGAGGTTGCCCGACGGGTGCCCGGTGATCGTCAGCCGGTAGATCGGGAACTCGGCCGGCGTCGCCACGTCGTAGACCTTGGTCTGGAACCGCTCGCCGAACGTCTCGCCGGCGCGGGTGTCGACGGTGGTCCAGGTCGTGCCGTCGGCGGAGCCCTGCAGCGTCCAGTCCCGCGGGTCGCGCTCGGGGGCGTCGTTGGCGCTGGTCAGGGCATACTTCACGACTGTCGCGGGGGCGTCCAGCGTGTACTGCGCCCAGCTCGGCGAGGTGTCCACCAGCCATTTCGTCGCGGCGTCGCCGTCGTTGAGGTTGTTGCCGTTCTCGCCGGCGTTGGGCTGCGCGTTCACCGCGATCGCGGTGACGTGCGCGCGCAGGCTGCCCGGCATGCCGGCACTGATGACGCCGTCCACGCCGTCGGCGCGCTCGGGGGTGTCGGTCCAGTCGGGCTGCGGGTCGCCGGACTCGAACGACGAGCCGAACGAGGCGCCGGCGGCGCGCGCCGGGCTCCCGATCAGCACGGCGCCCAGCAGGCTCAGGGCCATCGAGGCGACTATCCATCGTGGTCGGCGCATCCGGGCTCCTTCGATCGTCTGCGTAACCTCGCTCCAGACATCGTTACCGGTAAATATCTTTGCGGACAAGGGTTGTTCGCACATAAACGCCCACTGATTGACATCGATGTCAGCGAACCTCTTGTCCGAGCCTCCGGCTTGTCATAGTGTCGGGAAGGACGGATCGGGCCGCCTCCGGTCGGTGTGCGATTGTGTGCGTTTATTCATGCTCCCTGAGTGGCTCGCGTCCTGGTGCCGCACCCATCTCGGCGCCGCGCCGGCCGAGGTGCTGCACGAGTCCGCCCACATGTCCGAGGTCTACGGTCTGCGCCTCACCGACGGCCGCACCGTTGCCGTCAAGAGCCGCCCCGACCAGAGCGGTCGCGAGGCCACCTGCGTCGAGGTGCAGCGCTTCGCCGTGCTCAACGGCTTTCCCGCGGCCGCCCCGATCACCGGCGTGACCCTGCACCGCGGCCGCGCCGTGCACGCGGAGCAGTGGCGGCCCGGCGGCGATGTGCTGCGCGACGACGATCGCGCGACCGCCCGGCTCTTCGCCGCGCCGCTGGCCCGGCTGGTCGGCATAGCGGCCGACATCGAGATCGGCGGCGCCGAGCCGGGCGCGGTCGAGCCGCCGCTGCCCAACCCCGAGTGGACCCGCTGGGACCACGACGAACCCGGCGTCTGGCCGCGCATCCCGTACTTCGAGGGGCACGACGAGTCGCGGGTGCCCGGCTTCGTGGTCGAGGCCGCCGCGCGGATCCGCGACCGGCTCTCCGAGATCTACCTGCCGCGGGTGCTCGGCCACGCCGACTGGGAGTCGCAGAACATCCGCTGGCAGGGCGGCGCGCTGTGGGCGGTGCACGACTGGGACAGCATCGCGTGGCTCCCCGAGGCCGCGATCGCCGGCGCCGCGTCCGGGGCGTTCGCCAGCCACGCCGAACCGACATTGGCGCCGATCACCTCGTCGGAGGCGTTCCTGGAGACATATCAGGAGGCGCGCCGCCGCCCCTTCGACGACGAGGAGATCGCGGTCGCGTGGGCGGCCAGTCTGTGGCTGGCATTGCACAACGCGCGCGCCGAGGCGCTGAACGAGCGCAAGCCGGTGGCGCTGAACGCGGTCGCGTCCCAGGCCACCGAGCGCCTACGGCTGGCGGGTGCCTAACGTGGCCAGCCAGCTCTCCAACTCGCGCGGGGAACGGATGAGGATCGTCTCGGGGAAATCCGGGTCGGCGTGCCACTGGCGCATGCGGCGCCGCTTGCGCTTGAACGAGCGGAAATGCCACACCAGGATCGACTTGCGGTCCAGGAACGCGTTGCGCCACGTCTCGTAGTTGCCGTTGCAGGTCGCCTCGTGGCGGGTCACGTTGCGCAGGGTGCGGCGCAAAAGACGGGAAAAAGAAAGCCAGCGGGGGAGATCCAGGCCGACGATCAGATCGGCGCGGGCGAGGGGGATTTCACGCCACATCCCGTACGCGGAATCGATCACCCAATCGTCGGTGGCGCAAATTTCCCGTACGCGATCGCGCTGCACCTCCGCACTCACCGGAACCCAGCCGGGATCCCAGGTCAGGTCGTCGATCGCATGGTAAGGGAGGCCGAGACGCCCGCCGAGACGGCGTGCCAGCGTCGATTTGCCGGAACCGGTGACCCCGTAGACCAGAATCCGTCGCACCCGGTCACCTTACGATTCTTTGGTGTTCACCGTTGTCCATGCGTGCCTGCGGAACGGGCGAGGCGGCAGCCCGACCGCCGTGCTCGACGAGTCGCCGATGCCGGACGAGGAGCGCCGCCTGCTGCCGGGGCGGGCCGGGGCGTCACATGCGGTCCTCATCGCGGAGGATGGGGCGCTGCGTTTCTTCACGTCCGAGGGAGAGTTGCCGGCTTGCGGGCACGGGACGGTGGCGGCGCTGGCGTTGCTCGCCCACCGCACCGGCCGCGCCGAGCACCTGCTGCGGGTGGGTGGTCGCACTTTTTGGGGGCGGGCCTTGGTCGGCGAGGACGGGCTCTTCGACGCGGCCTTCGACCCCGGCCCCATCAGCGTCCGTGACCCATCATCAGATGAGATTTCGGAAGTGTCCGAAGCGCTGGGCCTGGCGCCGACGGGCACGGCTTGTGTTGCCACCCTTGGGCGGCCCCGGCTTCTTCTCCCGGTGGCCGACCGGGCGACCCTCGCGGGCCTCGCCCCCGACCTCGACCGGCTGCGGGCCGCCTCGGAGCGGTTCGGGCTGCTCGGCTGTTACGTCTACTCCGTGCCGGACGCCGAGGGGCGGGCCGCTGCCCGGATGTTCGCGCCGGCCATCGGCGTACCGGAAGACATCGCCAACGCCAACAGCACCGCCTGCCTTGCCGCCCACCTGGGTCTCGACCTTCGGGTCGACATGGGCGACTCGCTCGGTAGCCCGGCCACCGTCGTCGCCACGACCCAGCCCAGCGGCATCCTGGTCGGTGGGGCTGCCGTGATCGACCCGTGATCGACCCGCAGATCATGATGATCTGCCGTGAAGCCCTCGCGGCAAGTCATCAAGGCTCAGGAGCTGACCAGGCCGTCCTCGAAGGCGATGATCACCAGCTGGACGCGGTCGCGGACGCCGAGCTTGGCGATCGCGCGGGTGATGTGGGTCTTCGCGGTCAGCGGGCTGATGAACAGCTCGCGGGCGATCTCCTCGTTGGACAGGCCGCGCGCCACCAGGCGGACGACCTCGCGCTCGCGCTCGGTCAGCACCGCCAGGCGATCGCCGCCGGAGGCGACGGCCGGCACCGGGCGGTTCGCAAACTCGCCCACGACCCGCCGGGTCACGCTCGGCGACAGCAACGCGTCACCGCGAGCGACGATCCGCACCGCCTCGCGCAGGCCCTCGGGGCCGATCTCCTTGGTCAGGAAGCCGCTCGCGCCGGCCGCGAGCGCCGCGAACACGTACTCGTCGGTCTCGAAGGTCGTCAGGATGATGACCCTCGTCTCGGGCAGCGCCGCCAGCACCTCCCGAGTCGCCGCGATCCCGTCCATGCCGGGCATCCGGATGTCCATGAGGATCACGTCGGGCCGCAGCTCGCGGGGCGGTGCGGACGGCCTCGTCGCCGGTGGACGCCTCGCCGACGACCGCGATCTCCCGGTCGCGCCGCAGCAGGCTGCGGAAACCGGCGCGGACCAGGTGCTGGTCGTCGGCGAGGAGAACCGAGATGGTCACTAGTGCACCCTCTTCCGTGCGGGCCCCTGGATGGGGCTTGTGGTAGGAACTAGGCGGAAGTCGGGGTGACGGCCTTTGATGGTTGCCCCTTGTGGGCTTCGATGACACTGCCGCCCCCGGCTTCCCCGGAACCGCTGATCGATGACAGAGGGACGCGCCGCAGAGCGCCGGTTAGTGACCGCTCGACAATCGGTTCCTTCGCCTCCGCCTGGCTCCTGCCTGTTGCTGCGAACGGGAAGGCGACGAGGTTGTCGCTGCAAGAGGGGCCGTTGTTCTTCGTCGGGATCGACTGGGCGACCACCGAGCATGCCGTGTGTGTGCTGGACCAGGGTGGCCGCAAGGTCGCGGCGTTCACCGTCGAGCACACCGCTGCCGGGTTCGCCAGGCTGGTCGTGCGGCTGGGCAAGCTCGGCGACACCGAGTTGACGCCGGTGGCGATCGAGCGTCCGGATGGGCGTCTGGTGGACGCTCTGCTGGAGGCTGGGCATCCGGTGATGCCGGTCAAGCCGAACGCGATCAAGGCCTGGCGTGAGGCCGAGGTTCTCTCCGGCGCCAAATCCGACCCAGGTGACGCACAGGTGATCGCTGATTACCTGCGCGTGCGGATCCACCGGCTGCGGCCGGCGGTCCCGTATTCGGGGCCTACCAAGGCTTTGCGGACGGTGACCCGCAGCCGCGGTGACCTGGTCGAGGCCCGGGTGGCCGCGGTCAACCAGCTCGCCGCGCTGCTGGACGCGCACTGGCCCGGAGGCAAGGCGATCTTCGCCAGCCTGTCCTCGGCGATTGCGCTGGCTTTCCTCACGAAATACCCGACCGCCGTGTCGGCAGCCCCCTTGACCGAGGCCCGGCTCGCCGCGTTCTGCACCAAGCAGAGTTACTCCGGCAAAAGGCCCGCGGCGGTTCTCCTGACCCGCCTGCGCTCGGCGCCGGCCGGCACCACCGATCCTGACCTGTGCACGGGAGTCCGTGCGGCGGTGCTGGCCCAGGTCAGCGTGATCAAGGCGCTCAACACCGCGATCAAGGACCTCGACCGGGCCATCGCCGAGAAGATGGACACCCACCCCGACGGGAAAATCTTCCAGTCCTTCCCCCGCGCCGGGACCGTCAACGCCGCCCAGATCCTGGCCGAATGGGGTGACGCAAGGGCCGCGTTCGAGCATCCCGACGCCATCGCCGCGCTGGCCGGGATCACCCCCGTCACCAAGGCATCCGGCAAACAACGCGGCGTGTCGTTCCGCTGGGCCTGCAACAAACGGCTCCGCCAGGCCATCACCACGTTCGCCGACAACAGCCGCCACGCCAGCCCCTGGGCCGCCGACATCTATGACCGGGCCCGCGCCAGCGGCAAAGACCACCCGCACGCCACCCGCATCCTCGCCCGAGCTTGGGTCCGCATCATCTGGCGCTGCTGGCAGAACAACACCACCTACGACCCGGCCCTGCACGGGAACGCACGGCACAGCACCGAACAACAGCTCGCGGCCTAATTCCGATCTACAGGTGGACACAGGGGGTGTCATCGGGACGCCCTTCAAGCGGTGATCGGGATCGTTGCGCGTACGGTGAAACCGGTCTTGCCCGGACCGGCCGTGAGCGCACCGCCCAGCGCGGCCACCCGCTCGCGCATGCCGGAGATGCCGTGCCCGTCGGCCATCTCGGCGGCGCCCGTGCCGTCATCCTGCACATCTACCACGACGCTGGCCGGAGCGTAACGCACGGTGACCGCCACTCGGGAGGCCCCGGCGTGACGCACGGTGTTCGTCAACGACTCCTGCACCACGCGGTACACCGCCGTCGCGACCGGCGCCGGCACCTCGGACCGGTCGCCGAACTCGTTGAGCGACACCTGCAGCCCCGCCGCCCGCACCTGATCGGCGAGCCGGTCCAGGCCGGCCAGATCCTCCACCGAACCGTCCCGCAGCACCCCGACCAGCGACTTCAGGTCGGTCATCGCCCGGCCACGCACCTCTTGGGCGAGCCGCAGCGACTCGCGCGCCTCGGCGGGATCCTCGTCGAAGGCGTCGAGCGCGACGTTGAGGTGGACGCCGACGACCGCGAGCGTGTGCGAGACGACGTCGTGCAGATCCCGGGCGATCTCCACCCGCTCCTCGGCGCGACGGCGCCGGGCGTCGAGCTCACGCTCGTGCTCGTCCTGCGCCAGGCGGTGGGCGACCTCGCCGCGCCAGCGCAAGGTGTTCCGGTATGCCGTCGCCACCGCCAGCACCGCGGCCATCCACAACGTCTCGCCGCCGACGTGCGCGAGCGCCCAATCGCCGCCGTGGTGGACGTCGATGAAGCCGTCCCAGGCGAACCCGAAGAGCAGCCCGAGGCCGACCGTGATCAGCGCGGCCCGCAGCCGCCCGGCCAGGACGAGCGCGACGGCCGCGGCGGTGGCCGGCCAGACCCAGCCCGACCCGATGAGGTTGGCCGTGCGCCAGGCGATCACGCTGAGCACCGACACGATGAGCACGGTGAGTGGCCAGCGCCGGAGGAAGAGGGCGAAGATCGCGAGCCAGATCCCCAGCGTCACGGTCATCAAGGTCTGAACGTTGCCGTCGGTGATGGCCAGCCCGGCCGGCACCCCGACGAGGGTGAGCAGAACAGCGATTCTCGTCATGCCCGGAACGCTATTTTCGCCCGGGGCCCCGCCGCGTCGTCCCGCCGCCGTCACCCGCACGGACGCCTCCCGAGTAGGCGACTACTCCATACGATGTAGGCAGGCATCGATAGGGTGGGCCGGTGACCGCCGCGGAAACCCTCGCCGCCTCCGGCCGATTCACCATCGCTGCCGGCCTCACCCACGACGAGCTCACCGCCATCGAGCGCGAGTTCGGCTTCACCTTCGCCGCCGACCACCGCGACTTTCTCGCGGCCGGCCTGCCCACCGGCCGCGGCTGGGTCGACTGGCGCAACCCCGATCGGGCCACGCTGCGCGAACGTCTCGCGATGCCGGTCGAGGGCGTGCTCTTCGACGTCGCGGAAAATGCTTTCTGGTACGGAGGCTGGGGCCCCCGCCCCGCGGAAACCGGCGCCGCCGTCACCACCGCGCGGGGATACCTGATGACCGTCCCCCGGGTGATTCCGGTGTACTCGCACCGCTATCTCCCGGCCGCCGTCCCCGGCCAGCCGGTGCTGTCGATCTACCAGACCGACGTGATCCACTACGGCAACGACCTCCTCGATTGGCTCAACCGCGAGTTCTCCCTCGGCTCGCCGGACGGGTCAGCTGTCCGGCCCACCGTCGCCTTCTGGCGCGACCTTGTCTGATTCTCTTCTGGCGCGGGCTCGCCTTTTGCCCTCGTGCATCGCCTGCACCCGGGCGACCGGGATGGTGTGACCCTCCTCGATCAGGCCCGCCTCCAGCACCTGCGGCGAGGGCATCGCCGCGGCCCACGGGTCCCTGTCGCCGAGCAGCTTCGGAGCGGTGCGGATGGTGAAGTCCTCGGGGGTGACGTCGTCGAGGTCGTCCCAGGCGACCGGGAACGAGACGCGCATGCCGGGCCTAATCCGCGGGCTGTAGGCCGCGACCACGGTGGCGCCGCCCGAGCGGGTCGCGTCGAGGAACACCTTGCCGTGGCGGTCCTCCCGGATGAACGCGGTCGTCGCCAGCTCGGGGTCGAGCCGCTCGGCGCGAGCGGCGACCGCCCGCGTCGCGGCCGCCACCACGTCGGCCGGCGCGTCCTTGATCGGCACGAAGATGTGTACGCCCTTCGAGCCGCTGGTCTTCACCGCGCCCGCCATGCCCACGTCGTCGAGCACCCGTTTGATCAGATGGGCGGCCTTGGCCACGACCTCGAAGCCGGCGCCCTCGGGCGGGTCGAGATCCATGATCAGGTGGGTGGGGTGGTGGTCGCCGGCGTGCATGAGCGCCGGGTGGTACTCGATCGCGCGCTGGTTGCCGAACCACAACAGGGTCCGCCAGTCGTTGCACAACGCATACGTCACGTTCCGGTGGGACGCCTCCGCCCACACCTCGGCGCGGGGCACCCAGTCCGGCGTGTATTTCGGTAGATTCTTCTGCATGAATGCGTCCTGGCCGCGCAGCAGCCGGATCACCGACAGCGGCCGGTCGCGCAGCACCGGCAGCATCCGGCCGCTGACCGCGTCGAGATAGTCGATGAGGTCGCGCTTGGTCGCCCCCGAGCCCTCGAACAGCTCCTGATCGAGGTTCGTCAGCTTGACGCCGTCCCGTTCCTCGCCCTTGTCCGCCATAGTCACCCATCCTGCCCCAGGACCTCATGCGATCTCGCCCCCTTCTGCTCGTAGCAGCCGCCGCGACGGCCACCGCGGTCCTCGGCGCGCTGCTCGGCTCCCGCCCCGCCCTCGTCGTCGGCAGCCTGGTCGCGCTGCTCGTGCTGGCCGGCGATCCGGCCCTGCGCGACGTGCCACGCCCGACCCGCCTGCTGCTCTGGGCGGGTATCGCGTGCGTGGGCGGCGTCGTGCTCGTGACGGCCTGGAACTGGGCCGACGCCGGCGCCCCCTGGACCGCCGAGGACTTCCGCGGCGCGTGGAAGGCGCCGCTTGCCTTCGCCGTTCTCGAGGCGTCGGCCTGCGTCTGTCTCGGAGTCGCGGTGGCGCACGCGCCTCGTGAGCGGCTTCAGCAGCAGGGGCCCGCCCTGCTCGCGGTGGTGGGGCTGCTGGCGTTGGGCGCTCTGGCGTGGGTGGACGCGTGGACGGCGTGGAACAGCCGGCCGCATTTCGACGACGATCTCGCGGTCTTCGTGGTGGCCGGCGTCCGGACGACCGGGCCGTCGCTCGACGTGTTCGGCGCGCTCACGATGGGGACGATGCTGGCGGGGGCGGCCCTGACGGTCCTGGCCTGCGCGAGACTCTCCCGCTAGGCGCCGGCGTGGAGATCACCGGGCGGGTGGCGGAGGCGTTCGGGCTCGGCCGCGTGCTGGACTGCCGCCCGATGACCGACGGCGTCATGAACCTGAGCTGGCGCCTCACCACTCCCGCCGGCACGTTCGCGGTCAAGCAGCTCCGCGACCGCACGCCCGGCGAGCTCCGCCCTCTCCTGGAGATCCTGCCGCGGCTGGCGGCCATGGGCTTCCCGGTTCCGTTGCCGTACCAGGCTCCGATGTGGATAGACGGCGATTGGTATGCGGTCGCCTCCTGGCTGGACGGCGCCTACCCGGCCGATCTGGCGCCGGCCCGCTGCGCCGAGCTGGGGGAGCTGGTGGGCCGCCTGCACCTGGCGCTGGCCGAGCTCTGCCCGCCGGCGCCACCCCATCTGCCCGGCGTCTGCGATCCGATCAACAAGATCAAGACCGATCTTCACGGGTACGCGTCCCGCCCGCCGGCCGACGATTTCGACCGTCACGTCCAACAGGAGATCCGCTGGCGGCTGGACGTGCTGGCGAACGCCGACCCGCCCACCGACGCCGACCTCGCCCCCTGCGGCTGGACCCACGGCGACCTCCAGCCCTACAACCTGCTGGTGGACGCCGACGGACGGATCACCGGCATCCTCGACTGGGACCGCCTGGGCGTACGCCCCTACGGCCTCGAGGTCGTCCGCACCGCCACCATCACCTTCGGCCGCTCGACCGGGCGCATGGCCGCCTTCGTCCGCGGTTACCGCACCCACATCCCCATCAGCGGCGCCCAGCTGGCCGACGCCGCCCACCGCCGCTGGTGGACGCTGCTGACCGAGGCGTGGCCGCTGGACCGCCATTACGGCGACAACGACCACACCTGCGACCACCTGTTCGTTCGCCGATGCGAGTACCTCCGCTGGTGGACCGCCCACCGCGCGGAGGTCTCCGCCGCCCTCAGCTGAGGCGGCGCACGTCAGACGCTGAAACCGCGGTGACGTCGCACCAGCTTGCGCAGCATGAAGACGGTCTGCGCGATCGTGGCGATGTACAGCACCGGCCAGCCCAGCGACAGGATCGCCGACTGCACGCCCACGCTCTGCTGGCTCCAGGCGTAGATCGCCCCGCCCATGACGGCGAGCAGCACCACCAGCGGCATCACGTAGGCCGAGCCCTTGCCCTTCTCCGCGTTCGCCTGCGCCGCCCAGTTGTCCTTGTCGGTCTTGGCGAGGAATTGCGCCCAGGCGGAGACGAAGTGCCCCATCCGGATCCACATGTACAGCTCGGCCGGGATTATCAGCACGGCGTACAGCAGGTCGGAGGCGCTCTTGTCCTTCATCGCCATCGCCAGGCGGAAGTTCAGCACCATCGCCACGACCGGCGGGATCAGCCAGATCGGGTTGAACACGAAGGCGTGGATCGACAGCGCCGCCACCAGCAGCAGCAGGAAGCCCAGCCGCGAGCCGATGTTGAACACCATCGAGATGTTCTCGTACCAGCGCAGCCGCAGGTTGGGGTGCATCGGCTGGCCCTGGTTGTCGCCCCGGGTGCCGGGCCAGAACAGGTCGATGGCGCCGAAGTTCCACTTGACCTGCTGACCGTGCAGCGCCCGGAGGTTGGTCATCGGGCCGACGTACGCCCGGGCGCTGGCGCTGATCTTGGTGCTGAAGCCGGCGTCCTTGATCTGCAGGGACAGCTTGCTGTCCTCGACCTCGCTGTCGCGGACCCACGGCGCCTGCTGGTGGTGGCGGATCATCACCGTCTCCAGCGCCCGCATGTTGAACAGGCTGCACTGCCCGCCCAGCACGGCCATGTTGCGTCCGCGCAGCAGGTTGTCCATGTTGAACGCGGCGAACTGCGCCCGCTGGCCGGCGATCAGGAAGCGCGCCATCGCGCCCTTGAAGCGGCTCTTGTCGATGCTGTAGATCGCGCTCAGCCCGCCGATGCGCGGGTCGTCGGTCATCTCCAGCTCGAGCCGCTCCACCGCGTCGCGGGCGAGGGTGGTGTCGCCGTCCACACCCAGGACGTAGTCGAAGCCGCGGGAGAGGAAGTAGCCGTAGTTGAGCGCCCCGACCTTCTTGTCGGGGTTGGCGCCCATGTCATGCACGTGGACCGTGGTGACGAACTCCTCGCCCTTCACGCTCCGGGTGTGCCGGCCCTCGAAGCCGCGGGCGATCTCGGGGGTGTCGTCGTCGGTGTTGTTGATGATGACGTGGATGACGTCCGGCAGCCGGGTCTGGCTGAGCAGGCTCTTCAGCACGTCGGCGATGGTGTCCTGCTCGTTGTAGCAGGGAATGATGCAGCTGATCGTGGCGTGCCGGGGGCCGCCGGCGGCAACCGCGGTGGCGATCTCACCGGACACCGCCTCGACGCTCTCCAGCGCCGAGAGCCGTGGCGGCGCGGGCGGCAGGGCCAGCGGCCCGGCCTTGGCGCTGCGGGGCAACAGGATCTGTCGGTCGGTGGCGCGGCGGAGGCCGGGGCTGAGCTCGGTCATTCTTCAGGCACCGTTCGTGAGCAGCGGCAAGGTCAGGGTGTCCAGAGCGGTGGAGCGGTAGTAGCTGTTCGACTCCGGGGCGGTCTCCACGAGGAGATCCAGCCGCACGGTCAGCGTGAGCTTCGTTGCTCCGTCCGTGGCCGCCGGCAGTGTCACCACGGTGTTGTAGGGATACGGCGGGGTGACGTCGAACTTGCCGTTGTCGGTGGCGGCCACCACCCGTTTCGTGCCGTCGTCCTGCGTCACCTGGAAGGTGCTGACGGCGATCCGGTGGGTGCTGTCGGCGTCCTCGATGTGGGCGGCGACGTTGATGGTCTTGACCGTGCCGGCGGCGTACAGCTTCGCGTTGTCGGACGTCCAGTAGGTCAGCTGGACCGTGAAGGTGCCCTGCTTGAGCCGGTGCACGACGCTGCCGGTGTCCAGCGGGCCGCTGGGCCGCTCGGGCAGTTTCGCCACGACGGCCGTACCGGTCGCGGCCGCCGACGCCGACGGCGATGCCGACGGCGTGGCTTTCGGCGAGGCGCCGGCCAGGGGTCTGCTGCTGCTGGTCAGCTCTTTCAGGCTGCTGCAGCCGGTCAGGCCGCCGCAGAGCACGGCGGCTGCCATGCCCACGGCCAGACTTCGGGGGATTATTCGGGGGAGTCTTCCGGGGAGACGAGTCATTGAAGTCCTGCGGTTCGCGGGGGTCGGTGATCGGAGACCACGTCGGCGGCGCGAACCGGCAGTTGAGAACTTCGGGGACGGCGACTACGTCACAGGCGGGACAGCGCGACGGCCGGCAGGACCATCAGCAGGGTCAGCACGATGTATCCGCCGCCGAGGCCGAAGCGGTGGTTCTTGGTGGCGATGACCGCCGCGACGAAGGGCCCGAGCAGCGTCAGGAGCGCGGCCAGATCGAGCAACCCCGAGATCGACAGCAGCGGGACGGAAACCAGCCAGGCGAGCGTCACCGCGATCAACTTCAAATGCAGATGGGTACGGCGTGGCGCCTCGAGCGGATCTGTCTGGCGGGCGAAGGCCATCCGCGCGGCGAAGCCATTGGCCGGCTGGTCCTCGGTGGTCACGGATTCACCCTATTGGTCCGGCGGCCGGCTCGCCTCATCCGTACCGGACAATTCACCCGCCCCGGCACGCCGTTACCGGCGTGCCGAGGCAATCGTGATCAGCTCTTTACCGAGCCCGCCATGAGGCCGCCGATGAACCAGCGACCGAGCAGCACGTACACCACCAGGGTCGGCAGCGACGTGATCAGCGCGCCCGCCATCGAGGCCGCGTAGTCCGGCGACTGGGCGCCGGCCAGAGCGTTCAGGGCGATCGTGATCGGCCCGTTCCGCGTGTTCGACAGGAAGATCGCGAACAGGTAGTCGTTCCAGGCCGAGGTGAACTGCCAGATGATCGTCACGACGAAGCCGGGGATCGAGATCGGCAGGATGATCCAGCCGAACGTCCGCAGCAGCCCCGCGCCGTCGACCCGGGCCGCCTCGATGAGCTCCTCCGGAACCGTCGTGGCGTAGTAGTTCCGGAAGATCAGCGTGCAGATCGGGATGCCGTAGACGCAGTGCACGAACACCAGCGTCGGGATGCCCGGCGGGATCCCCAGCGTGGTGACGATGTCCCGCAGCGGGATCATGACCGCCTGGTACGGGATGAACATGCCGAACAGGATCAGCGTGAACACCACGTCGGCGCCCGGGAAGCGCCACCGGGACAGCACGAAGCCGTTGGCCGCGCCGATCAGCGACGAGATCAGGGCGACCGGGATGGCCAGCTGGAACGTACGGAAGAAGGAGTCCTGCAGCGACGTCCACGCCTTGCCCCAGGACGCCGTCGTCCAGTGCTCGGGCAGGTTCCACTGACTGGTGACGCCGATGTCGCCACCGGACTTGAAGCTCGTCACGATCAGCACGTACAGCGGCATCAGCACGATCAGCAGGAACAGGATCGCCAGGGCGTACTTGACGATCGACCCCGGGCCGAACGGGCGCCGGGCCTTGCGCTTGGGCGCGAGCGTCTCGACCGCGGGCGGCGGCGCGGTGACCGTCGTCATGAGTTCTTCTCCGCCCGGTTCGTGTAGATCAGGTACGGGACGATGACGACGGCGACCAGCAGGAGCAGCACGATCGAGATCGCCGCGGCCTTGGCGTAGTCACTGGTCAGCAGCGTCTGCCAGACGTAGACGGCGGGCACCTCGGTAAGCCACTGCGGGCCCGAGACGCTCATGATCAGGTCGAACATCTTCATCGACATGTGGCCGAGGATGATCAGCGCGGACAGCGCGACCGGGGTCAGCTGCGGGAAGATCACGTTCCGGTACAGGCGGTAGGTGCTCGCGCCGTCCATGGCCGCGGCCTCACGCAGCTCCTGCGGAATGCCGCGGAACCCGGCGAGGAACAGCGCCATCACGTACCCGGAAAGCTGCCAGATGGCCGGCATGGCCATCGCTGCCATGCCCCAGTTCGGGTTGGTCCACCACTTGTTCTGCAGGAAGTCCAGGCCGACCGCGCCGAAGAGGGCGTTGATGCCGCCGGCGTTGTCGCCCGTGTTCGGGTTCATCAGCCAGCGCCACACCACGCCGGAGGCGACGAAGCTGACCGCCATCGGGAACAGGTAGATGGTGCGGAAGAAGCCCTCGGCGCGGACGCCCCGCTCCAGGATGAGGGCCCAGATCAGGCCGAACACCATGGCGCCGACCAGGAAGACCACCGTGAAGATCAGCAGGTTCTTCAGCGAGTGGGTGAACCGGTCCTGGATGTCGTTGGTGAACAGGTTCTTGTAGTTGTCGAGCCCGACGAAGCCCTTCGACCCCAGCGCGTCGTGCTGGTCGGAGACGGACACTTTCGTGGTCCAGGCGATCAGCCCGTAGACGAAGACGGCGAGCAGGACGAGCGAGGGGGAGAGCAGGAGCAGGCCCGGTCCCCAGTGCCTCAGGCGGCGCATCAGGGCTCCTCTTGGAATGCACCCCGGGCGGGACGGCTGTCTGCCGCCCCGCCCGGGATCCGGAACAGAAGAATTACTTCGTGACGAACTGCGACGCGGCGGTGGCCATGGCCTTCTGCAGGCCCGCGACGTCCTGGTTGGTGCTGAACGCGCCGAGCGCGGAGTTGGCCGCGCCCTGGAAGCCCTGCGAGCAGGCCGAGCCGTGGGCGCAGGACGGAACCTGGGTGGCGGACTTCCAGTCGGCCATGGCGGCCTGCTGGTACTTCGGGTAGTCCGTCGGGTTCGCGTCGGTCCGGGCCGGGATCGAGCCCTTCTTGGTGTTGAACGCCTTCTGGCCGTCGGCCGAGCCGACCGTCTTCAGCCAGCACTTGGTGCCTTCGACGTTCTTGGCGCCCTTCGGCAGGACGAACGAGTCGGCGAGCCACTGGAAGGTGGTGCCGTTGCCCGGGAAGGTGAACCAGCCGTAGTCGGCGAACTTCTTGGCGTCGAGGTCGGCGGCCTCCCAGTCACCCATCAGCTGGTACGCGGCCTTGCCGTCCATGACCAGCTTCTCCGCGTCGGTCCAGTCGAGGGCGTCGCGGTCGGTGTTGGTGTAGGTCAGCAGCGTCTTGAAGTCGTTGATGCCCTTCGTGACGTCCGCGCCGTTCCAGTCGGTGGTGCCGTTCCACAGGCCGGTGAACTTCTCGGCGCCGAGGTCGGTGATCAGCACCGACTCGAGCAGCATGAGCTGCGTCCAGTCCTTGCCGACGGCCAGCGGGGTCTTGATGCCCTTGGCCTTGACCTTGTCCAGGTCGGCGATGAAGCCGGCCATGTCCTTCGGGTCCGACGTGATGCCGGCGTCGGTCAGGACCTTCTTGTTGGTCCAGACCACGTTGGCCCGGTGGATGTTTGCCGGCACCGAGTAGATCTTGCCGCCGACCGTGAGGTTCTGGATCAGGCCCTGCGGGAACGCGGACTTGAGGCCCCACGTGTCGTAGTCGGCGCTGATGTCCTCGATCTGGCCGGCCTTGATGTAGTCCTGCAGCTCGGCGCCCGCGTGCGCCTGGAACGTGTCCGGCGGGTCGTTCTGCTGCAGGCGGGAGGCGAGCACCTGCTTGGCGTTCGCGCCCGCGCCACCGGCGACGGCGCCGTTCACGAACTCCTGGCCGGCGCAGTCCTTGCCGAACTGGCCGACGAGGCCGTCGAGACCGGCCTTCTCACCGCCGTCCGCCCACCAGGTGAAGACTTCGACCTTCTTGGAGCCGGAGCCCCCGTCGCCGCCGTCGTCGCTCGACCCGCAGGCCGTGGCCGTCAGCAGCGCGGCGACACCGACGACGGCCACTGCGGCCCGTCGAGTGAAGCGCATGGCTATCTCCCATCAAGAGATTGACATCGTTGTCAAATACGTCGGGGAGTACCGTGCCGCCTCAACCGCACACGTGTCAACGGCTGTTTCCGTGTCGTTACGTGCGAACCTTTGTGGTCACCGTGGTGAACGTTCACCTGAGCCGCGGGCGATGATGGATGTAGAAATGACGATCGTTCGAGCCGGGCCAGTATGCCCGCTTATGCGCTCGTACGCGAGCCTGGCCGCCTCTCGTCCGATCGCGCTCATGTCGTGAGCAACGACCGTCGTGCCGAGCACGTCGGCGAGGTCGAAGTCGTCGAAGCCGACCAGCGCCGGGGGAGTCCGCTGGTCACGCAGCGCGCGCAGAGCTCCCGTGGTGAGCCGGTTGTTGGTCGTGAAGATCGCCGTCGGGGCCGGGTCGAGCGCGAGAAGCTCCCGGACGGTTCGCTCCGCATGTCGCACATCGTGCACATCCGTACGCAAATACGGCTCCCACGCCGTGTTGCCGGCCGCCCGCATCGCGCTCACGAACCCGTCGATGCGCGCCCGCTGCGGCGCCATCCGGGCCAGGTCGGCGACCAGCGCGATCCGCCGGTGGCCGTGGGCGAGCAGATGGTCGCCCGCCGACCGCGCCCCGCCCGCGTTGTCGATCAGCACGGCGTCGGCCGCCAGCCCGTCCGGCGGCCGGTCGAGGAAGACGAACGGCACGCCACGGTTGCCCTCGATCGCCAGGTACTCGTGGTCGTCGGCGCTGGGTATCACCAGCAGCGCGCGGACCCGTCGCTCCAGGAACGCGTCGACCAGGCTGCGCTCGAGCTCGGCGTCCTCGTCGTTGTTCGCCGTGATCAGCAGCAGGCCGTGCTGGCGCAGCTCACGCTCTATCCCGCTGGCCACGGCCGAGTAGAACGGGTTGGCGAGGTCGCCGCTGACCAGGCCGACCAGGGCGCTGGTGGCGCCCCGGCGCAGCTCGCGGGCGATCCCGTTCAGCCGGTATCCGAGCACGTCGGCGGCGTCGCGCACCCGGCGACCGGTCGAGGGCGCGACGTTGGGCTCACGGTTCAGCGCGCGGGACGCCGTCTTGAGGCTGACCCCCGCGAGCGCGGCCACCTCGGTGAGCGTCGGCCGGCGGACGTTGGCATCGTCGGAGGGCATTTCTCTCCGAGGGCTCGGCGGCGGGACGGTTCAGATTATGACATCGATGTCGGCAAAGCCTATCCATGAAGTCGCGTGGCGACTTCTGAGGGTGACATGCCCACTGTTTGTGCAGACACAGTCTTACGTCTTACACAGTGTGATGACAGTGGCGCCCCAGAGGCTCTTGGTTCGCTGCAATCCGGCACCCACACCTTGGAGGCGAGCATGCCGGATCCGGACCTCGACAACGCAGCCTACGTGCGGCGAGTGCACGACAAAGGTCTGAGCTTCGACCTGAGCACCATGAGCCGGCGGCGAATGCTCGCCGTCCTCGGCGGCGCCGGCGCGGCCATCGCCGTCGGCGGCCTCACCGGGGGCGCCGCGTCCGCGGCCACGCTGGAGGAGGTGGAGTCGGAGACCGCCGGGCCCTATCCCGCGGACGGGTCGAACGGGCCTCCCGACGTGCGCACCCTCGACGGGATCGTCCGCCGGGACATCCGCTCGTCGTTCGGCACCGCCTCGGGCACCGCGTCCGGGGTGCCGCTGGAGTTCTCGCTCACGGTGGTCGACCTGTCCGGTTCGCCGGTGGCGGGCGCGGCGATCTACGCCTGGCACTGCGACCGGAACGGGAACTACTCGCTGTACTCGACCGGGATCAGCCACCAGAACTACCTGCGCGGCATCCAGGTGACCGACGCGACCGGCACGGTCACCTTCACCAGCATCTTCCCGGCCTGCTACTCCGGCCGCTGGCCACACATCCACTACGAGGTGTACTCGTCACTGGCGAACGCCACGAGCGGCGACGGCCCGATCGTGAAGACGTCGCAGATCGCGATCCCGGAGGCGGCAGCCGACCTGGTGTACGCCACGGACGGCTACTCCCAGAGCGTTTCGAACCTCTCCCAGGTCTCGCTCGCCACCGACAACGTCTTCGGCGACGACTCCGCGGCCCGCGAGCTCGCCACCGTCGCCGGCGACGTGACCGCCGGCTTCAAAGCAACCCTCACAGTCGCGGTAGACCCGTCGGGAACCGAGGAATCCGGGGGCGCGGCCCCGTCGGGCGGCACACCCCCAGCGGGCGGCGCCGCACCGTCCGGCGCCCCGCCGACCGCAACAGCCACACCGGCCGCAACGGCCACGGCGTCCCCCTCGGCCACCGCGAGCGCCACAACCAAGAAGAAGCGTCACTGGTGGTGGCCGTTCTCCTGGTGACCGCGCGGCCCGGGCTTCCGCCAAAGCCCGGGCCGCGGGACCGCACCACGGGTGGCAGGCCGGCGCGTGCGATCCCGCCCCGACCGGCATTCGGAGGCGCTCTGTTACTCCGGATGCCGGCAGTCCTCACGGTTTGTGGGTTGAGGGTGACCACTCACGCAGAATGAAGGGCAGGGCCGGCGAAGCTGGGCCCCGCCCGGCCTCGGCGGGAGCGACGTCTCGTACCCACCACCCACGCACGACATCTTGAATTTGAATTTGACTCGGACCGTCAGACCTCGGCGGTCACTTCGTACACCTCGGTCGTCGGGTGGCCGGCGCGCTCGTGGATGCGCATGATGGCTTCCTTGCTCGGGCCCGTGCTGAGGCAGAACACCTTTCCGGATTCGGAGTCGAGCCAGGCGCGCTCGAAATGCACGCCCTCCTCGCCCTCGATTTTCAGGTCGGCATCGTGGGCGTCGGCGAGCTGTTCCGGCGTGACGCCGACGAACCCGCTGTGCACGTCCATGAATCTGGCCATGATTGGTGATTCCTCCTGATCGCGATGGTGCTGACAGGAAGAGACTGCCGCGGCGAGTGCAGTCGGACATCGGTCATTGCACCTAGGAAGGCCCTGCTCGGTGACCTAAAGTCGCGGGCGTGGACAGCGCGCTGAGCAGCCCGATTCTCGTCGGGCGCGACGATCTGGTCGCGCTCGCCGAGCGGCGGCTGGCGTCCGCGGCCGAGGGGCGCGGGGAGCTGTTGTTCCTGGCCGGCGAGGCGGGCATCGGCAAGTCGCGGCTGCTCGCCGAGATCGTGCGGCGGTCCGAGGGATTCACCGTGGTCACTGCCGGTGCGTCGCCGGGCGATGCCGAGGTGCCCGGCGGGCTGCTCGCCGATCTCGGGTCCGAGCTGCGGCGGTGCTCCGCGGTGGCCGAGGTGGGCGCGCGGGTGGCGTCGCGGCTGCGCGAGTTCGCGGACGGTGACGCCGAGCGCCAGCGCAGGCTGCTCGTCTCCGACCTGACCGAGATGATCGCGGTGGCGGCGGCGGGCCCACTGCTCGTGGCGATCGAGGACCTGCACTGGGCCGACGACGTGACCCTCGACGTGCTCGGCCGGCTCGGCCGGCGGGCGTCGTCGCTGCCGATGCTGCTGGTGGGGACGTATCGCAGCGACGAGCTCTATCCGCGGGTGCCGATGCGGGCGTGGCGGGCGCGGCTGCTGACCCAGCGTCACGCCGAGGAGGTGCGCCTCGGCCGCCTGAGCCTGGCGGACACGGCGGTGATGGCGAGCGCCATCACCGGGAGTGCGTTGCCCGGCGCCGTGACCGGCTCGGTGTATGCGCGGAGTGACGGGATTCCGCTGCACGTCGAGGAGTTCCTGGCGGCCCGGGAAAGCGTTCCCGACACGCTGGCGGACGCGGTGCTGGCCCGAGCCGAGCAGCTCTCACCCGGCGCGCGCGGGCTGGCCGGGGTGGCGTCGGTGCTAGGGCGCTCGTTCGATCTGGACCTGCTGACCGCCATTACCGGCGACGGACCGGCCGCCGTCGACGACGGATTGCGGGAATTGACGGAACGCTTCTTCGTGCAACCGCATCCGGACAGGTCCACATTCGACTTCCGGCACGCGCTCATCCGTGACGCGCTCTATGCGGATCTGACTCCGCATCTGCGCCGCGATTTGCACGCGCGGGCCGCGGCGACCGCCGTCGAGTCGGGTTTTCCGGCGGCGTTCGTGAGCGACCAGTTCGAGCGCGCGGCGCTTCCCGGCCCGGCTTTCCATTACGCGATGACGGCGGCGCACGAGGCGGCCGGAATGTCGGCGCATCGCGAGGCGGTGGAGCTTTACCGGCGCGCCGAACGGACGGCGCCCGCCATTCTACCGGAGGCCGAGCGCGCCGCCCTCCTGACGGCTCTGGCCGCCGAGCTGGCGGCGGTCGACGACAACGAGGGCGCGGCGTCCTGCTATGAGGCGGCGTACCGGCTGCGCCTCCGGCTGGACGATCCGCTGGCCGCGGCCGGGCTCGTGCCCGACTGGGTGGCGGCGCGGCACCTGCTCGGCGCGAGCCTCGAGGAGCGGGCGGCGACCCTGCGCGGCGCCCTTCCGCTGATCGCCTTCCGCACCGACGACCCCGCGCAGGAGGTGCGCGCCAACATCCACGCCGCACTGGCCGCCGCCTACATGCTCGACCGCCGCCTGGCCGAGGCGATCGAGGACGGCGAGCTGGCCCGCTCGATCGCGGTCGAGGACTGCGACCGCGCGATGCGCTGCAACCTCGACGCCACGCTGGGCTCGGTGTTCCTCTTCGCGGGCCGCCTCGACGAGGGCCTCGAGCTGCTGCAGGGCTCGATCTCCCGGGCGTCCGCCTGGCGCTTCGAGCACCAGACGGCGCGCGGCTACCGCATGCTCGGGACGAGCGCTTCCGTGCTGGTCGAGTACGACCTGGCCCTGCGGTGGCTGCCGGACGGCATCGCGTATGCGGAACGGGTCGAGCAGTTCAACGATCTGCACTACCTGAAGGCCCACCTCGCGCACGTGCTGTGGGCGACCGGCGACTGGACGGGCGCCGAGGCGGAGGCCCGCCGCGCCCTGGCCGACGGCGGCGGCATCACCACCCGGATCACCGCCCTGCACGTGCTGGGCTTCGTCGCGATGGGCCGCGGCGCGCCGGCCACCGCCGTGCAGCACCTGGGCGAGGCGGCCGAGCTGGGCGCCGGCATGCGCGAGCTCCAGCGGATGTCGCCGGCCTGGTGGGGCCTCGCGGAGGTGGCCTTGCACAGCGGCGATCTCGACCTGGCGATAGCGCGCTGCGAGGAGGGATACGAGGCGTCCGCGCGCGTCCGCGACGCGGCCTACCTGTTTCCTTACATCATCACCGGCGTACGTGCCCACCTCGCTCGCTCCGGCAGCACCGCCGCACGCGAGTGGCTCAAACGCGCCGGCGAGCTCATCGGCGAACGCGGCATCCCCGGCACGCTCGGCTCGCTTGTGCACGCCCAGGGCCTGATCCACCTGCACGAGGGCCAGACCGGCAAGGCGCGCGACGAGCTGGCCCGGGCCGGCGCTTTCTGGCAGGCCCGGCGGCGTTTCTGGGAGGGCACGGCCGCGCTGGTCGACCAGGCACGGTGCGCCGCGCGCAGTCGCAGACCGGCCGAGGCGGCGGCTTTGATGCAAGAGGCGATTCACGCGTACGCCGTGGCCGGCGCGCCCGTGCCCACCCACCTGACGCCCTCGGACTCCCTGGTAGCCGCCGCCACCCCTCGTCCAGCCGATTCCCCGTCGTCGTCTTCCCTGTCGCCGCCTTTCCCGTCGCCGTCCGCTCTGCCGCCGTCCTCCCTCTCGCCGGCGCTCGCGTCGGCCTTGTCGAGCCGCGAGCTCGAGGTGGCCCGCCTGGTGGCCGCCGGGATGACCAACCGCGAGATCGCCGCCGAGCTCACCATCGCCCCCAAGACCGCCGCCGCCCACGTGGAGCACATCCGCACCAAGCTGGGCGTCTCCCGGCGAGCCCAGATCGCGGCCTGGGTCGCCGGCCAGGGCTGACCCCTCATTCGATCGGGGTACGTCAAACGGGCCATAGCTGTTTATCGATCACTTTGGCCACAATCGAGCCCATGACCGCTCCAGGCAACTCGGCTCTGGTCTTCACCCTGCTTGCCGTCTTCCTGGCCTGCTCCGGCTACGCCGCCGGCCGCCTCCACCAGCGATACCAGATGGAGCGCGACCGCGAGGAGGCCTACCGCGACGGCTACGACACGGCCACCCGAAGCATCTTCAGCCTGGCCGCCCGCCTGGTAGCCCCCCGCCGAGGCACCCGCCCCACGCCTCGCCCGGTCGTCGACGGCGCCCTCGTGCCCGAGCCTTCCGCCCTCCCCGCCGAGGCCGTTTCCGCGGCGGAGGCCCTCGCCGATCCTGCGCTCATAGCGCCCGCTGCTCTCTCGAGTCCAGCGCTTGCCGATCCCGCTCTCGCAGATCAGTCCGCGCCCGTTCCGGCCTGGACCACCCCGGCTTCCGACTCAGTCGACGCACCGATGTTCTGGCCCGACCTGAGCCCCTCCGACCCGAAACCCAGCCCCGGCCCCGGCCCCAGCCCCAGCCCCAGCCCCGGCCCCGGCCCCAGCCCCGGCAACGCCCGCTTGCTCCGCCGCGCAGGCATACCCGGCGCCTCACCCGTGCCGCCACCCCGCCGCGCGCCCACATCCTCGCCACACGACGCCGCCTCACTGGGTTTCCCCGTCCCACCGCGCCCGCCCTCCCGCGTAGTCGGCGAACCAGCCGCCTACGGCGGCGTCGTCTACCGCCCCTTTCCCGACCCACGCCTGATCGGCAACGCCGAGCCGCTGCCCGCCGACCGCGGCTCCTACCGCATGGCGCGCCCGCCCTCGCCGACGCCGTCACCAGAGCCCGCCTCCGAGGCTGCGTCGCACCCGGCGCCGCACCAGTCGCCCGACGTCGAGCCCGCGCCGGACCACTCCGCTGTCGCGTCCTCCTCGTCGGGCCGCCACACGGTCCCGGAAGAGCTGGTCCAGGCGGAGACCTATCGTCTGCCGCCCGACCGGGTGTTCCGGGCCAAGGTCCCCGAACCCGCCGAGCACCCCGCCCTGACCGAGGAATCCACCACACGCCTCTGGGTCCCGAAGCCCCGCCAATCCTGACCGCCGGAAAAATGTCATACCCGGGGCGTAGGTTCCCCGCATGGTCACCGTCGATGACGTGCGCGAGGTCTGCCGAGACCTCCCGCGCAGCGAGGAGCATCTGATACGCGACCGCGTCAAGTTCCGGGTCGGCAAGATTGTCTATGTCGCCTTCTCCCGGGACGAGACGGTCATGGGCTTCGGCTTCCCCAAGGAGGAGCGCCTGGCCCTGGTCACCGCCGACCCCGGCACCTTCCACCTCCCACGCGCGTCCGACCTCCGGTTCAACTGGGTGCAGGCCTGGATGTCCGAGCTGGACGAAGATCAGATGACCGAGCTCGTCCTCGACGCCTGGCGCATGGTCGTACCCAAGAAGGTCTGGTCCGCCTACCTCCCTCGCCTGGCGTAACACAAGCCTCGTCCGGCGTGCCGCGACCCCGGTGCGGGCGCGGCCGGCCGACGAAAGGCGCTCCCGCACCCCCGATCGTGGGATGGCTCGCGCTCGGCGCCCACGTGTTCAGTGAACCCATGCGCAAGATCTCGCAGGCCAGCCTGAGGCGCGTGCAGACCAGCCTCAGACGCGTGCAGGCCGGCCTCAGGCACCTGCCGGCCAACCTCGGGCGTCTGCGGCCCAGCCGCTGGGGCTCACCGGCTGACCTTGGGCGCCCGCAGGCGGGCCTCAGGAGTCGGCCTGCCGGCCATGGGCGTCTGCCGGGCTGGCTCGGGCGTCTGCCGGCCCGGTTCAGGAGTCGGCCGGCGAGCTTCGGGCGCCTCCCGGCCGGCCTCGGGCGCCTCCCGGCCGGCCTCGCGCGCCGGCCGGTCCGGTGGAGCGCCTTCGTCGCCGTGCTTCTCGTTCTGGTGGGCGGCGGCGTCGGGATCGGCCTGGCCACCGCCGGAGGCAAGCCCGAACCCGTGAGCGCGCCGGCCACCTCGAACACCGACCCGCCGACGCCGCCCGCGGATGCCGCCACGCCGGACGTCACGGAACCGCCCGGCGCGGCCACCGATGACGACTCTGCGACGTCCGACGACGATGCGTCCGACGATGATGACGAGGACGCGTCCGACGATGAGGACGCTGACGAGGACGCTGACGACGAGGACGCTGACGACGAGGACGCCTCCGACAGCGACGACGAGGACGCCTACGACGACGATGATGAGGACGCCTCCGACAGCGACGACGCGACCGACGACGACTCCTCGAGTGACGCCGACAAGGACTGTCGCACCACCAAGTACATCCCCACCGAGGCGATGGCCTTCGAGCAGGACGGCGACCGCGTGCGGATCTGGCGCGACTACAGCTACGGCTGGCGGATCAACTACCGGGTCAACGGCGGCGAAACCTACTACGTCGACGTCCAGAAGCAGCTCCTGAAGGGCAACACCCCGGGCATCTACGGCACCGACGTCGACGACGGCGACTTCACCGTCAGCGTCGTCTCCAAGCTCGGCACCGGCATCTGGAACGGCGAGGTCACCCTGACCCAGACCAAGTTCAAGATGGTCCTCAACGTCTGCGGCGACTGGGAGTACGTGGAGGGCTTCACGAACGTGTGGTAGGCACCTCCACCGGGATCTCGGGCACGTGCGGCGAGCCGTTGAGCGGCGTCGTGTCGGCGTACTTGATCTCATAGGACCGCTCGACGAAACGCCAGCCCTCCTCGGTCCGGCGGTAGCGATCGTGGTAGATCGCGTAGTTCTGGTGGGAACTGCCGTCCTGGAAGCGGCCCAGCTCGGCGACGTAGGCCCGCCCGATCGCGGTGTCGCCGTCCACGATGATCGTGCCCGGGTGGGTGTTCTGGATGAAGAACTCCCACTGGGCTTGCATCCGCTCGAGCCCGACCCGGATTCCCTCGCGCGTCACCAGCTCGATGTTGGCCTGCGGGATGCGCCAGACGGCGTCCGGCACGAACAGCGCGGCCAGCCGGTCGTAGTCGCGCATCGCGCCGGCGTCGGTGAACTCCCCTCTCAACGCGTCGATCTCGAACCGGTCCAGGACGTTCTGCAGGTTGATACTCATGGATCTACTCCCAACAAGTCAGACGAAAAGGGCCCACGCCACGAAGGCGGACAGGCCGAGGAAGACCGCGTTCACCGCGAGCGGCTGCATCTCGTGCCGCCGCACGTGGGTGACGATCGCGCCGGCCATCAGCAGCGCCAGGCCGGTCGCGGCCAGCGGCGCCAGCACCGGCGCGATGTCGAGCGCGGCGGGAACCACCAGGCCGACGGCCGCGAGGATCTCCAGGACGCCGATGGCCTTCACCGACCGGTCGCTGAACTGCCCGGCCCAGGCCATCCCGGAGGCGACCAGCCGCTCCCGCGACCACATCAGCTTCAGCACGCCGCTGCCCAGGAATGCCGCCGCCAGCACCCCGGCGAGGATCCAGAGGAATATGTTCATACGGACCTGACGAGACAGCGCCGCCGAATGTCAGGCGACCTCACAAATGGAGTCCCTGTCTCGTCGACATGAGTATGGAACGAGGCATGAGCGAACGCCGACAGCTGATCAACGTGGCCTACCGGCTGCTCGGGTCGCTCGCGGACGCCGAGGACGTGGTCCAGGAGACGTACGCGCGCTGGTATGCCCTCACCCCGGCGCAGCGCGACGAGATCGAGTCGCCGCCCGCCTGGATGACCCGGGTCGCGAGCCGCATCTGCCTGGATCTGCTCGGGTCGGCCCGCGTGCGGCGGGAGCGCTACGTCGGCGAGTGGCTGCCCGAACCGGTGCCCGACGAGTGGACCCCGGCCGACGCCGCCGACCCGGCGGACCGGATCACCCTCGACGAATCGGTCAACATGGCGTTCATGGTCGTGCTCGAGTCGATGACCTCGGCCGAGCGGGTCGCGTTCATCCTGCACGACGTCTTCCGGTATTCGTTCGCGGAGGTTGCCGAGGTCGTCGGCCGTACTCCCGCCGCCTGCCGCCAGCTCGCCTCGTCGGCCCGCCGGCGGGTCCGCACCTCGCCCGCGCCCGCCGCGACGCCACCCACCCGGGCCGGCGCGGTCGTCCGCGACTTCAAGGAGGCCTGGCAGGCCGGCGACATCAACGCTCTGGTCGCGCTGCTGGATCCGGATGCCCGCGCGGTCGCCGACGGTGGCGGCCTGGCTGAGGCCACCCTCCACCCGATCACCGGCGCCGAACAGATCGCCCGCGGGCTGCTGACGATCCTCGCCAAGCTGGGGGACATGCGGATGCTGGTCCGCACGGTCAACGGCCGGCCCGGCCTCGTCCTCGAGCAGGACGGCGTCATCGGAACGGTCATGGCCTTCGACATCGCCGGCGACCGCGTCACCCGGATCTGGGCGATCCGCAATCCCGAGAAACTGCGTCCCTGGAAAGGCTGAAACTCTCCCGCCTGCGGGTCATTTCGCGCCGCCGCGCATTGGCCGCGGCGGGGTGAGGCGGAAACCTGGGCACACCAGCGGAATGTGCCAGGGAGGAAAATGAAGGGCCTTTGTTTTGCCGGGCTCGGACTGCTCGTCGCGGTCGGCGGTTGCGGCTTCTCCGGCGGGGGCGGCGGCGAGCATGCGGCGGCGGCCGCGACCGTACGGCCGTCCGCGGTCAGCGGTCTGGGCTCCGTCAAGGATTCCGGCGACATCCCGGATCCGTGCACGCTGCTCAGCCGGGAGGACGTCCTGTCGCTCACCGGCCGGGCGATCACCCAGGTCGATGAGGACGGCGGGTCGGCCGGCGACACCACGCGGTTCTGCCAATGGCAGCAGGACGGCGGCCAGCTGGCGCTGTTCCTGTCGCGCACGACCAAGGACGATTTCGAAACCGCCGTCGAGGGCGCCGAGCCGGTCAAGGACGTCGGCGAGAGCGCGTTCCAATTGGCCGGGCATCTCTACGTGCTCTACGGCAGCGTGCAGATCGACGTCTATTCGCGCGGCGGTTCCGATGAGCAGAACCTCACCGACGCCGAGGAGGTCGTCGAAGCCGTGATGCCGCGCATCTGAGTGCGGTAAGAAGGGTCAGCCGCCCGGGCAGACGTCGTTGCTGCCGCTGTGAACCTGGCAGGGCGGGTTGGGGTCGGGCACGCGGCGCATCTGGCGGGCGTGGTCGCCGGCTATGTGGGACTCGCGGACCACGAGCGCGCTCGGCGCCAGCAGCAGCACGAGCAGCACCGCGCACGCCCAGCGCAACGCGCGCCGGGGCAGGAAAACGACACCCGCGGCCGGCAGGGCCAGCATGGCGACCGCGCCGACGTTGAGCATGGTGGCCCGGTGGTCGAGGTCGTCGGCCGTCGGCGTCTCTTTGAAGAGATGGTTGATCGCGCCGTCGGGGAGGAGCCCCACCAGCAGGTCGGGCTCGACGAAATACATGGCCAGCGCGACCACGCCCAGCACCGCCAGCACCAGCGCGGCGATCGCGAAGCCCTGGGAGAGCCGCCCCCGCGTATCGTCGTCGGCTGATGTCATGGGCGACACCTTACGGAAACCGGGCCGGCCAGGCTGCCCGTATCTCCGCGACGAAGAGCCCGGGCTGCTCGAGCGCGGCGAAGTGCCCGCCGCGGGCCGGCTCGTTCCAATAGCGGATGTCGGGGAACCGCCGCGCCGCCCACCGCCGCGACGGCCGCGGATTTTCGCGCGGGAAGACCGAGCAGGCGGTCGGCACCCGGATGACGTCGGTGGCGCCCTCCCGGAACAGCGTCTGCACCTCGGCGAAGCTCTCCCGGTAGAGCCGGGCCGCGGAAGCCCCGGTCGCCGGCAGCCAATAGAGCATCAGGTTGTCGAGGAACCTGTCGCGGTCGACCTCGCCGTCGGCCCAGGCGTGGAACTTCTCGGCGATCCAGGTGCAGAGGGCCGCGGGCGAGTCGACCAGCGCGTAACCGATCGTCTGCGGCCGCGTCGACTGCACGAACGAATAGCCGTCGCCGGAGGCGGCCGCGCTCAGCTCGTCGATCGCGGCCCGCTCGGCGTCGGTGAGATCGTCGAGCGTCGCCGGGTCGGGCGCGACCAGCGGCGGCATCAGGTGGATCCCGATCAGCCGGGACGGATGCCGTGCCCCGAGCGCCGCGCTGACGCTCGTGCCCCAGTCGTGCCCCTGCGCGATGAAGCGGTCATATCCCAGCCGCGTCATCAGCACGGCCCACGCGTCCGCGATGCGCTGCACCGTCCACCCCGGACCCACCGGCTTGCCGCTGAACCCGTAACCGGGCAGCGACGGACACACCACGTGAAAGGCCGGCTCACCCGGCGACGGGTCGGCCAGCGGCCCTGCCACCTCGGCGAACTCGGCCACCGACCCCGGCCACCCGTGCGTCAGCACCAGCGGCATCGCATCGGCCCGCGGCGATCGCACATGCACGAAGTGGATCGCCAGCCCGTCGATCACCGTGCGGAACTGCGGATGCCGATTGAGCCGCTCACCCGCCGCCGCGAAGTCATAGCCGTCCGCCCAATAGGAGCAGAGCCCTTTCGCGTACGCCAACGGCGTCCCCTGTTCCCATCCGGGCGTCGTCGCCTCCTCCGGCCATCGGGTGCGCCGCAGCCGCTCCCGCAGGTCGGCAACGGCCGCGTCATCGACCACCACCCGGAACTCGCTGATCAAAGCGAACCCCCGGGCGGTCCGGCCGCGATGCGGGCGCGGATCTCGGCCATGCGCTCGGCGGAGTGGTGGGGCATCTCCCAGCGCGTCTCCATCCACCACGTGCAGCCCGCCTCGGACCACGGCGTCACCAGCTCCACGGCCCGGGCCGGATCGTCGGCCGGCGTCTCGCCCTCGGCGAGGATGTCCATCGTGGACGGCGCGCCCTGCGCCGCCAGCCAGGCGCGGATCTCCCGGATCGCGTCGGTGCTCGGCGCGTGGCCGGGGATCACGCCGTCGCAGCGCAGCACCCGGCGCATCGATTTGGGGCGGGGCCACACCGCCACCACCCAGATGGGGATGCGCTCCTGCACGGGACGGGCTACGTCGCCCAGGTCGTCGCGGTCGGTCTCGTATTGATAGTGGGCGCCCGAATACGTGCGCGCGCCGGACCAGAGGGCCCGGATCAGGTCGATGCCCTCGTCCATCATCTCGGCGCGCAGGCGCAGGTCGGTGGGCTCGCCGGTGACGGGCAGATCGGTGGTCAGCGCGCCGACCCCGATGGCCAGGACGGCCCGGCCGTTCGAAAGCTGGTCGAGCGTGGCGACCTGGCTTGCCACCTTCCACGGGCGGCGCCATGGCAGGGGTGTCAGCATCGTGCCGAGGCGGACGCGGGTGGTGCGGGCGGCCATCGCGGCGAGCAGCGACCAGGCATCGACGCCATAAGCCGCCTCCCACACGAAGACGCCGTCCCACCCCGCCTGCTCGGCGAGAACTGCCAGCTCGAGCTGCTCGCCGGCGGTGCCGCCGGGGAGGATCACACCGAACCGTAGGGTCATGCGTCCTTGCTATCAGCACCCACCGACAATTTCCGGCCGAGCAGCAGCAGGATCTCCGCGAGCGGGTCGGCCTCCGCGGGAACCGGCAAAGCGGGCGCGAAGGCGGCGCCGGGCGCGAGGCGGGCCGGGCCGTCGGGAACCGCGCGGGCGATGGGCAGCGTGGCCGCCAGCACGGACGCGTCCACGGAATACGGCCGGCCGAGCGAGGTGGCCACGTCCCAGCCGTGCACCACGTAGTCGACCAGGTGGAAGCCGATCGCGAGGCGGCCGGGGAAGGAAGCGCCGAAGTCGGGCAGCTCGAACGTCCGGTCGAGGGCGCCGGGAGCCGCGAAGGCGGCCAGGACCAGGTCGGCGGACGCCGCGTAGTCCCGTACCGAAAAAGGCGTCAAGGACCAGGCGGCAAGGTCGCCACCGTGACCCGACGCCGCCGCGGCAAAGCCGCGATGTTGCGCCGTCATGTGCGTGAGCAGCGCACCCAGGTCCCACTCCGCGCATGGGGTCGGCCGGGACAGGTCGGCGGCGGTGATGCTCGCGACGAGCTGGACGGTCTTGCGGACGGCTAGGGCGTCAAGAGCGATCAAATCTGTAGGCATACGCTTATCATCTACATGAGCTTACGATTTGGCAAGCGGAGGAGGATGCCGGATGTGGCGGAGACCGAGCGGGCCGATCTGGGTGCGATGGTGATGCGGCTGGGGCGCCGGCTGCTCGCCATGGAGCAGCCGATCCTCGAGCACCATGGCGTGAGCATGTGGGCCTACGTCGTGCTGACCGCGCTGCGCGACGGGCCGGCCCGCGCGCAGGCGACCCTCGCGGCGGCGATCGGCGCCGACAAGACGCGGCTCATCCCGATCCTCGACGACCTGCAGCGACGCGGCCTCATCGAGCGCGATCCCGACCCGGCCGACCGGCGCGTGCGCCTGCTGCAGCTCACGCCGGAGGGCCGCCGGCTGCAAAAGGCGATTCAGAGCGAAATAAGAAGTGCGGAAGAAACGATCTTGGCAGAAACAGCGGATCGCGCGGCGTTCATCAGGGCGCTACAGGCGCTTTCCTAGGGCCTCGGAAAGACCGCGGGCGGCCAGCCGGTCCGCCCGCTCGTTCTCGGGATGGCCCGCGTGCCCCTTCACCCAGTGCCACTGCACGTCGTGCCGGCGCACCGCCTCGTCCAGGCGCTGCCACAGGTCGACGTTCTTGACCGGCTGCTTGGCCGAGGTCAGCCATCCGTTGGCCTTCCACTTCGGGAGCCACTTCGTGATCCCGTCCCGCACGTAGATGCTGTCCGTGTACAGCTTGACCGTGAGCGGCGCGCGGGTCAGCGCCTCGAGCGCGCTGATCGGCGCCATCAGCTCCATGCGATTGTTGGTGGTGGAGTCGGCCGTGCCGCCGCACATGTCCTTCTCCCGGCCGCCGTATCGCAGCACGGCGCCCCAGCCGCCGGGCCCCGGGTTGGGCACGCACGCCCCATCGGTGTAGATCTCCACCACGGTCATGCGAGCACCCTACCGACGGGGGAGAGTGAGGTCGGCCATCGGCGGGGCCGCCCTCAGCGGGGTGTCAGCGGCCGGCACGTAAGGTGGCCGGGTCGGAAGGGGCCAGCGGGTGAGTGACGGCGCGGTCGAGGTGTCGGATGTCGTCGTGCGCTACGGCGCCAAGACCGCCGTCGGCGGCGTGTCGCTGATGGTCCCGCGCGGCCGTGTCCTAGCCCTGCTCGGGCACAACGGCGCCGGCAAGACGAGCCTGCTGCAGGTGTGCGAGGGTTTCCGCCCGCCCGACCAGGGGACCTGCCGGGTGCTCGGCCTCGACCCGATCGCCGATCACGACGCGCTGATGCCGCGCCTGGGCATCATGCTGCAGTCCGGCGGCTTCTACCCGTGGGCGACCGTCGGCGAGCTCCTGCAGCTCTACGCTTCCTTCTCGGCCAACCCGATAGATCCGGACATGCTGGCGGAGCGCCTCGGGCTGCACAAGACGGCCAAAACGCGGTTCAGGCGGCTCTCCGGCGGCGAACAGCAGCGGCTGAGTCTCGCGGTGGCGCTGATCGGCCGCCCCGAGCTGGTCTTCCTCGACGAGCCCACCGCCGGCATGGACACCGAGGCCCGGCACACCACCTGGCAGCTGATCGAGGAGCTGCGGGCCGACGGCGTGAGCGTCCTGCTCACCACCCACCTGCTCGACGAGGCCGAGCGCCTCGCCGACGACGTCGTCATCATGCGAGAAGGTCAGGTGGCGGCAACCGGCACGCCGGGCGAGCTCACGGCCGCGGCGGGCATAGACCTTCTGGAGGTACGGGCCGACCCGGGCCTCCAGCCCACCCTCCCGTTCAAGGTCGCCGAGACCTCACCGGGCGAGTACACGATCACCGGCTCCCTGGATGCCGCCGCGATCGCCGAGGTCCTCGCGTGGTTCGCCCGTGCCGGCGCCCAGGTCACCGCCGTGAACACCCGCCGGCGCACGCTCGAAGACGTCTATCTGGCCCTCACCGTGGGCAAGGCGGGAGCCGTCCGATGACCACCTTCGCCCCCGCGCCCGCGCGCAACACCACCAAGGCGATCCTCCGCAGCCAGATCCGCATGGAGCTGATCCTCACCGCCCGCCGCGGCGAGGCGGTCGTGCTCGCCATGGGGGTTCCGCTGCTGGTCCTGCTGGGCGCCGGCCTCACCGACGTCACCAACGTTCCCGGCGGCGACCGCCTGGCGTACGTGGTTCCCGGCGTCCTCGCGCTGACGGTCATGTCGACCGCGTTCACCGGACAGGCCATCACGACCGGGTACGAGCGCAGCTACGGCGTCCTCAAACGACTCGGCGCCTCGCCGCTGACCCGGCCCGGACTGCTCTTCGCCAAGACCGCCGCGGTCCTCGCGCTGATCGTCGTGCAACTGCTGGTGCTGGCCGCGGTCGGCGTGGCCGTCGGCTGGCATCCGCATGCCGGCCAGCTTCTCCCCGCGCTCGGCGTGACGGTGCTGGCGACCGCGGCGTACAGCGGCCTGGCCCTGCTGCTCGCCAGCGTGCTCAAGCCCGAGACCACGACCGGCCTGGCCACGCTGATCTACGTGCTGATGCTGGCGGCCGGCGGCATCATGTTCGCCGCGCCCGGCCAGATCGCCGAGTTCCTGCCGCTGGCCGCGCACGCCGAGGCGCTGCGCGCGACGCTCTCGCACGACCAGCCGGTGCCGCTCGGCTCCTGGGCCGGCCTCGCCGTGTGGGCCGCGGTCTGCGTCGTGGCGGCGGCAAAGAAGTTCCGCTGGGAGTAAGACCCGCTGTCCATCGATCGGTTGACAACCGCTGACCGTCGCGCGGTCGTCCCGCGCGACCATGGTCGACCAGCACGATCAGATCCATGGACGCCATTGAAGTCAGGGGACTTCGCAAGACATACGGATCCAGCGAGGCCGTCCGCGGCATCGACCTCACCGTCACCCGCGGCGAGGTGTTCGCGCTGCTCGGCCCGAACGGCGCCGGCAAGACCACGACCGTCGAGATCCTCGAGGGCCACCGCCGGCGCAGCTCCGGCGAGGTCCGGGTGCTCGGCGACGACCCCGGCACGGCCGGCCGCGCCTGGCGGGCCCGCATCGGCGTCGTCCTGCAGGACGCGGACGACGCCGCCGACCTGACCGTCGCCGAGATGGTCGGGCACGTGGCCGGCTTCTACCCCGATCCGCGCCCGGCCGACGAGGTGATCGAGCTGGTCGGGCTCACCGAGAAGAAGCGCAGCAAGATCCGTCAGCTCTCCGGTGGCCAGCGCCGCCGGGTGGACGTGGCGCTCGGCATCGTCGGCCGGCCCGAGCTGCTCTTCCTCGACGAGCCGACCACCGGCTTCGACCCGGCGGCCCGCCGCCAGTTCTGGGACCTGATCCGCGACCTCGCCGCCGAGGGCACCACGATCCTGCTGACCACCCACTACCTGGAGGAGGCCGAGGCCCTGGCCGACCGCCTCGCGGTGCTGGCCGGCGGCCGGATCGTGGCCGAGGGCACGCCGGCGACGCTGGGCGGCCGCGCGGCCGCGGGGGCCAACGTCAGCTGGCTCGAGAACGGCGTCACCAAGACCGAGCAGGTGGCCGACCCCACCGACCTGATCAAGCACCTGATCAAGATCGAGGCCGATCTGAAGAGCCTCACGATCACGCGACCGACCCTCGAAGACGTCTACCTCAGCCTGATCGGAGCCGGTCGATGACCACCGCCGCCATCCTGCCGTCGACCGCGATGACCGGCCTCTCCCGCGGCCGCGTCGAGGTCCTCCAGTTCCTCCGGGACCGCACGGCCGTCATCTTCACCCTCGCCTTCCCCGCGATGCTCCTGCTGCTGTTCGGCACGATCTTCGGGGACTCCTACGACGAGACCGGCGTCAGCGCCAGCCAGGTCTACAGCGCCAGCATGATCGCGTACGGGATTCTCAGCACCGCCTTCGTCACGATGGGCTCGGGCGTGGCGATGGACCGCGAGGACGGCACCCTGAAGCGGCTCCACGGCACACCGATCACTTCATCGGCGTACATCATGGGGAAGTTGATTTTGGTGTTGGTCCTGGGCGTCGCGGAGGCCGCCTTCCTGATCCTGGTCGGCATCGTGGTGTTCGACATGCCGGTGCCGGATGCGGCGCACTGGGTGACGTTCGCCTGGCTGTTCCTGCTGTCGACCTTCGCCTGCACGGCCTGCGGCATCGCGGTCAGCGCGATCGTCAAGCACGCCCGCACCGCCGGCGCGATCCTCAACGTGCCGCTGGTGGCGCTGCAGTTCATCTCGGGCGTCTTCATCCACCCGATCACCCAGCTGCCGTCCTGGCTGATCACGGTGGCGTCGATCTTCCCGGTCAAGTGGATGAGCCAGGGCTTCCGCTACGTGTTCCTGCCGGACAGCATGAAGCAGTACGAAGCGGCCGGGCAGTGGGAGCTGGGCCGGACCGCCTTGGTGCTCGGCGCGTGGTGTGTGATCGGATTGGTGCTGTGCCTGGCGACGTTCCGATGGACCGAGAAGGATCGGTGACCGTCGGCGAGGCCCACGTGCGTTACTCACAGTGGTGGGAAGCGTTCTTCGGAGTGGTCGCGGTGGCGGTGGCCGCCGCGATCCTCTTCAACGACAGCAACCCGCTGTGGCGCCGGCTGGTCGCGGTCGGCGCCATCGCCGTGATGGCGATCCTGCATCTGGTGATCGGCCGGCGACTTGTGCGGCGCGATGTCGAGTCGGTCTACCTGGCGATCGTCCAGATCGTCCTGTTCGCTGTGGCGGCCGCGGCCATCCCGTTCGCGACCTGGCTGCTGTTCGCGATGATCCCGATGATCTTCATGCTGACCGACCTGAAGAAGGCCATCCCGCTGGTCATCGTGGTCAACCTCGTGACGCCCGCGATCGACGTCTTCCAATCGCCGGAGAGCCTGCGGGCCGACCTGATGATCGCGCTGATCTCGGGCGCCGCCGGCATCTGGCTGGGCTTCTGGATCATCCGGGTGATCGAGCAGAGCATGGAGCGCGGCCGGCTGATCGCCGAGTTGGAGGCCTCGCGGGCCGAGGTGGAGCGCCTGTCGCACGAGGCCGGGGTGGCGGCCGAGCGGGCGCGCCTGGCCGGCGAGATCCACGACACCCTCGCGCAGGGCTTCACCAGCATCATCACGCTGCTCCAGGCCGCCGACCCGGCGCTGAGCGACGAGCGACTGGCGCTCGCGGTTCGCACCGCGAAGGAAAACCTGGCCGAGTCGAGGGCCCTGGTCGCCGCGTTGGCGCCGGCTGCGTTGTCCGAGGGGTCACTTCCCGATTCCGTACGCCGTCAGGCGGCGCGCTTCGCGGAGGAGACAGGCACGCCGGCGACCGTGCGCGTGACCGGTGACGAACGTGCGCTGCCGACGAAGGTGGAGGTGGTGCTGTTGCGCGCGGCCCAGGAGGCGCTGACCAACGTCCGCCGCCACGCCCAGGCGCGGGAGGCCGCGGTGCTGCTCGCCTATGCTCCGGCGTCGGTGCGGCTCGTGGTGCGCGACGACGGCCGCGGTTTCGACCCGGCGGCGGCCGACGGCTTCGGGCTGAACGGGATGCGCGCCCGCGCGGCCCAGGTGAGCGGCACGCTGACCGTGCGAAGCGACCCCGACACGGGCACGACGATCGAGTTGGAGGTGCCGGCGTGATCCGGATCCTGCTGGTTGACGATCACCCGGTGGTGCGCCACGGCTTGCGCGGCATGCTCGACGCGGAGCCCGACCTGACCGTCGTCGGCGAGGCCGGCTCGGGTGACGCGGGTGTTTCCCTGGCCGCCACGGAACGGCCCGACATCGTGCTGATGGACCTGCGCATGCCGGACGGCGACGGGGTTTCGGCGACCGAGCGCATCCTCGCCACCGTGCCCGGCGCCAAGGTGATGGTGCTGACCACTTACGAGGCCGACCGCGACATCCTGCGCGCCATCGAGGCCGGCGCCTGCGGCTACCTGCTCAAGGACGCCTCGCCGGCCGAGCTCGCCGACGCCGTGCGGGCCGCCGCCCGGGGCGAGACCGTGCTCGCCCCGAGCGTCGCGTCCACTTTGGTGCGTCAGGTGCGCCAGCCGGCGCCGCCGGCCCTGTCGTCCCGCGAGACCGAGGTGCTGCGGCTGGTGGCGAGCGGCCTGACCAACGCCGACATCGGCAAGCAGCTGTTCATCTCGGAGGCGACCGTCAAGACCCACCTGCTGCGGGTCTTCAACAAGCTGGACGTGGCCGACCGCACCGCCGCGGTGACCACGGCGATGCGGCACGGCCTGCTGTAAGCCCTTACCGCTCGGAGTGCCGCTGCACGAAGGCCAGCGCCGTGTTCGCGACCTCGAGCCAGCCGCTGTCGATCGTCAGCGAGTGCCCGCGGCCGGGGATGCTCGCGAACTCGGTCACGCCGCTGTTCTTCTGCTGGATCTTGTAGTTGGCCTCGGAGATCGCCGGCGGGACGGTGTGGTCCCGCTCGCCCGAGATGATCAGCATCGGCCCGCGGTACGCGTTCTCGTGGTCGACCTTGACCTCGCTCCACGGGTTGAAGTTCGCCACCGCGCCCTGGAAGAGCGGCGCGCCCGGGGCCGGGACGGCGAACTCCTCGTACAGCTTGTGGGCCTCCTCCTCGGTGACGGCGTTGGCGAACGCGTACCGGAACTGCTCGAAGGTCAGCGGGATCGCCTTGCGGTAGTTGGCCGGGTTGGAGAGCACCGGCCCGGCCGAGCGCAGCGTCGAGATCGGCAGCGGCAGCACGCCCTGGAACGGCGCCGCGTCGATCGCCACGGTCGCGTTGGACAGGCCACGCCCGGCGAGGATCTCGGCGAGCAGTCCGCCGAACGAGTGCCCGATGATCGCCGGCTGCTTGTCGAGCTTGCCGATGATCTCGGCGTAGTGGTCGGCGACCTGGCCGACGGTCTTGCCCGCCATCACCTCGGGGTGCGCGTTGGCCTCGGCGACGGTGTCCGGGTCGTCCGGCCAGCCGGGCGAGAGCGGCGCGTAGCCGGCCGCCCGGAACACCTCGGCCCAGCGGTCCCAGCTGCTCGGCAAAAGCCAGAGCCCGTGGATGAACACGACCGGGGTGAGGCCGGTGGCGTTGGCCTGCTCGATGTCGTCGAGCGTGTGCTGCGGAATCTCGGACATTGTGGACTTTCCCCCTTGATCTCTTTGCTTCGAGGATCAACTTAAGGACGCGGACGCCCTCGCCGATACCGTCATTCGACCTACTTCTCGTTTCACAGGGATTGCGAAGGATCGGCACAGGCCTTCGCGAGACCCCGCACGCAGGATTCCTTTCGTCGTCAACGAAAGGGGGATCCACGCATGAAGCGGGAGATCGGACTGCGACGGACGTCGCTGATCACCGGCGCCCTGGTCGCGGCGAGCGTGGCCGGCACGGTAGTGGTCGGCGTGGCCGCCCACGCCGCCGACACGGCCGCCGACTCGGCCCAGACGTCCACCTCATCCACGACATCCACCACCTCCGACGATTCGTCCTCGTCGTCTTCGTCCTCGTCCTCGTCGAGCGATTCGTCGTCTTCGGGTGATTCGCCCACGCTCTCCTCGGGCGGCGACAGCGGCGGCCAGGCCACCTCGGGGGGTTCCTGACATGCCGCTGATCGAGACACTGCCGATCGGCGCCGACACCGCGCAGTGGCCCGTCTGGGGCACAGTCGCCCGGATCGTCGTCACCGACCCACGCCGCCTCCCCGAGGCGACCGACCTGGTCAAGGCCGAGCTCGCCGCCGTGGACGCCGCCTGCAGCCGCTTCCGCGAAGACTCCGAACTACGCGCGGCCTGCCGCTCCGGCGGTCGCCCGGTCGCGGTCTCCCCGCTGCTGGCGCACTTGGTGGCCGCCGCCCTCGAGGCAGCTCGCGAGACCGACGGCGCAGTCGACCCGACCGTGGGCGCCGCCCTGTGCGGCCTCGGCTACGACCGAGACTTCGCAGCCCTGACCGGCCGGGAGGTAGCGCCCGCGGTGCGCGTCTTCGCCACCCCCGACTGGCGAGCCGTGCGCCTGACTCGCATGCCGCCGATCGGGACCAACTCGGCGGGCGCCGACCTGGCGGGCGCCGACCTGGCGGGCGCTGAGGTGGCGGGCGCTGAGCTGACCGTGCCCGAAGGGGTGCTGCTCGACCTGGGCGCGACTGCGAAGGCGGTAGCAGCCGACCGAGCCGCCGCCCGGGTCGCCGAGCGGCTCGACGTGGGCGTGCTGGTCGCGCTGGGCGGCGACATCGCCACCGCGGGCCCAGCCCCAGCGGGCACCGCATTCTCCGGCGGCACCGCCCTGGGCAGCGGCTGGCGGGTCCTGGTTCAGGACCGTCCCGGCGATCCCGCGCAAACCATCCTTCTCCCGCCCGGCGCCGCCCTCGCCACCTCGAGCACCGCCGGCCGCACCTGGGGCCGCCCCGGCGAACTGCTGCACCACATCGTCGACCCCCGCACCGGCCGGCCCGCGCCGACCGTGTGGCGGACCGTCTCCGTGGCCGCCTTCAGCTGCCTGCGGGCCAACACCCTCAGCACCGCCGCGATCGTGCGTGGCCACGCCGCTCCCGACCTGCTCGGCCGGGTGCCGAGCCGGCTCGTCACGCCGGACCTCGACGTGCTGCGGCTGGGCGGGTGGCCGTCGTGACCGACGCGCTCTGGTATTTCGCCCGCGGCTCGGGTGTCGTCTCGCTCGTGCTGCTCACGGTCGTGGTCGCGCTGGGCATCGGCGCCAGGTCCGGCAAGCCGGCCTTCAACCTGCCCCGCTTCGCGGTCAGCCTCCTGCACCGCAACGCGACCCTGCTGGCGGTCGTCTTCCTGGCCGGCCATGTGATCAGTCTGCTCTTCGACCCGTACGCCCAATTGCGCCTTTTTGACCTGATAGTGCCCTTCGTCGGGAACTATCGTCCGGTCTGGCAGGGCCTCGGCACGCTCGGATTCGATCTCCTGGTCGCGATCGTGGTCACGAGCCTGCTGCGCCACCGCCTCGGCGCCCGGGCCTGGCGGGCGGTGCACTGGCTGGCCTATCTGTGCTGGCCGGTCGCGCTGCTGCACGGTCTCGGCACCGGATCCGACAACGGCGCCTGGTGGCTCTGGACGATCTCCCTGACCTGCGCCGGCGTCGTCGTTGCCGCCGTGGCCTGGCGCCTCTCGCCGGCTTTCGCCCGTTTCCCGGCCCGGAAGGAGCGCCGCGTGGCGCCCCGGCTCCAGCCAAAGACAACGCCAGAGCTCGAGGAGATCTCCCGATGACCTGCGTGACCGAAGCGCCCAGCCACCTCCTCGCCGGCGACGGCAGCCTCGACGGGCACCTGGCCCGCCACGGCCGCCTCCCGCTGCTCGACGGCAGCCAGATCGTCGGGATGGCCCGCGACTCCGGCCTGACCGGACGCGGCGGCGCCGGCTTTCCCCTCTGGCGCAAGCTCGCCGCCGTGACCGAACCGGCCGTGGTGATCGCCAACGGCGCCGAGGGCGAGCCGGCCAGCGCCAAGGACCGCCTGCTGCTGACCCGCCAGCCCCACCTGGTGCTCGACGGCCTGCACCTGGTCACCCGCGCGACCCGCGCCCGCGCCGCCCACCTCTACGTCCCCCTCGCTCTGCACCACGACTTGCGCGAAGTCCTCGCCGCCCGGCGCGGCGCCGGCCTCGACTCGCTGCCGGTCACCCTGACCGCTGCTCCCGACGCTTTCGTGTCGGGCGAGGAGACCGCCGCGGCATCCGCGATCGCCGGCGGCGGCGCCACGCCCGCCGACAAGCGCGTCCGGATCGCCGCGACCGGCACGCTCGTACAGAATGTCGAGACCCTCGCCCACCTGGCCCTGATCGCCCGCTATGGCCCCGGCTGGTTCCTCGCCGCCGGCACCGCCGACGAGCCCGGCACCTTCCTGGCCACGGTCAGCGGCGCGGTCGCCCGGCCCGGCGTGATCGAGGCCGGCTACGGCGTGCCGCTCGGCGACCTGATCGCCGCGGCCGGGGGAGCGACCGCCGATCTGCAGGCGCTGCTGGTCGGCGGCTATCACGGCGGCTGGGTGCCGGCCGACCCCACGCTTCCGGTGAGCCGGCGGGCGCTCGCACCCTTCGGAGCGTCGCCCGGCGCCGGTGTCGTCGTCGCCCTGCCCACTCATGCCTGCGGCCTCGCCGAGACCGCCAAGATTGCCGGCTATCTCGCCGACCAGGTCGCGGGGCAGTGCGGCCCGTGCGTCAACGGACTGCCCCGCATGGCTCAGACGCTGCGGGAGCTCGTCGCCGGGCGGGGCCGTCCGGCCGAGGTCGAGCGCCTCGCGCGCCTGGTGACCGGCCGGGGCGCCTGCCGTCATCCGGACGGAACCGCCCGGCTGGTCCTCAGCGCGATGCGCGCCTTCGAAGCCGACGTCGCGGCGCACCTCGCCGGTCGCTGCCTGGCCACCGCCGGAGGTTGGCGATGAGTCGCCTGCACATCGACTGGACGGCCTGCGACGGCCGCGGCGTCTGCACCGAGTTGCTCGAGGAGATGCTGGTCGAGGACGACTGGGGCTACCCGGTCGCCCGCGACAGCCGGACCGAGCCGGTGGTGCCGCCGCCCCTGGAGGCAGCGGCGAAGCAGGCGGTGGATCGCTGCCCGATGCTCGCGCTCCGCCTGCTCCGCCGCTGACCGGGTGTTACTTCAGACCCAGGGCCCGCTTCATGGTGAAGAACAGGTCGGTCTGGTTGGTCACGCCGAGCACGTTGGCCGCCTGCGGGCCGCCGGCGGCGATCCGCACCTCGGTGCCGGTGTGCTGCTGCGAGCCGGTGATCTCCGCGGTGGCGTAGCTGATCGTCATGTTGGCGTTGTCCGCCGTGATCAGCGTGGCCGTGTAGCCGAGCGTGGTGGTCTCCACGATCTGGCTGGTGTGGCCGTGGTCGGCGGTGACGACCACCAGGGTGTCCGGGTGCGAGCGTTGGTAGTCGAGGACCTTCTTGATCGCGGCGTCGAACGCCACGGTCTCGCCGATCTGGCCGCACGGGTTGGCGGCGTGGTCCTGCTTGTCGATCGAGGCGCCCTCGACCTGCAGGAAGAAGCCCTTGTGGCTACCGCGGGTCTGGTAGTCGAGCACGTCCAGGGCCTTCGTGGTCATGTCGACCAGGTGCGGCTGCGTGGCCGTGCGGGCGGTGTTCACCGCGCACTTGGCCGGCGCGGTGCCGGTCTTGGTCGGGGTCGGGCCCACCCACTCCAGATCCATGTTGTTCTTGGCGAAGGCGCCCAGGATCGGGCCCTTCCTGCTCGCGGCGGACAGGCCGGCCGCGTCGGTGACGATCTGGTAGCCGTTCACCTGCGCCTGCTGCGCGACCGTCAGGCCCTTGTACTTGCCGGCCTTCACGGTCTGGTCGAAGAACTGCTTGCCACCGCCCAGCAGGACGTCCGGCTTGGTCTGCACGAGCTGCTCGGCGATCGAGCCGGCCCCGCCGTTGACCTTGTCGTTGACGGCGCACTCGGCCATGGCGTCCGGGCCCTTGCAGTTCCGGCTGATCACGTGCGAGCCGAGCACGGCCGGCGTGGCGTCCTGCAGCTCGGCGGTCGAGACGTCGCCGGTCTTGTAGCCGGCCGCCTTGGCCAGCTCCAGGATCGTCGGGATCGGCTTCTCGCTCGGCAGCACCGAGATGGCGCCGTTGTAGGTCTTGTGCCCGGTCGCCCAGCCGGTGCCGGACGCGGCCGAGTCGGTCACGTACTCCGGCAGCGCCGGGTTCGCCTTCTGCACCGCGTAGGTGGTGTACGCGCCGGTCAGCGGCAGCTTGTCCATGGCCAGGCGCCCGTTCGCGCCGACCTGGTAGTTGCGGGCGATGGTGATCTCGCTGTCGCCCATGCCGTCACCGATGAGCAGGATGACGTTGCGCGCCTTGCCGCCCTGGATGGCGTGCTTGGCGGCCTGGGTGCGGTCCTGGTGCGCGTCGGAGGCCAGCGCGACCGTAGGCGCCGCGACGAACGCGGTCGCGGCCAGCGCCAGCGCGATGCGCCCACGACGGGAACGCAGAACATTCATGGATGCGCACTCCAATACCAGTGAATTATCGGTCACCCCCACGCCACCATTCACAGGTTTCTTTCAGATGGATCTAGGTCGACGTGTCGGCGAACTCACCCGCCTTCTAGGATCTGTCGATGGCTCGGGTGGGACGCGTGGCGCGGCTTGCAGCCGCGATCATCATCGGCGTGGTCGCGCTGGTCGCCGCGGTCCGGCTGGTCGCTCCCGCACAGACCACTGATTCCGTACGGCGTCAGCAGACGTTCCTGCGTGCCGCGCTGGAGGACGGCGCCGCCACCCGCGCGCAACAGCAGTTCCCCGAGGGCTACTTCTTCTCGTACGCGCTCTACGGCCTGACCGCCGTCAACCTCGGCGACCTCGACGAGGCCCGCTGGGCCCTGACCCACCTGGACTCGCCCACGGCACGTGAGCCCTTCGACGCCGGCCTCAGCCCTCAATACGGCGTCTTCTACCGGGGCTGGCTCAACTACCTGCGCGGCGCCATCCTTTCCCTGCAGCCGCGCGGCACCGCCGACCCCGCCTTCGACAGCGACTCCGCCGACCTGGCCGCCGCCTTCGACGCCTCGCCGGTTCCGTTCCTGGCCGCCTATCCCGGTCAGGCCTGGCCGGTCGACTCCACGGTCGCCATCGCCTCGCTGGCCCTGCACGACAAGCTGCGGCCCCCTCGCTACGGCGCCACGATCACCCGCTGGCTCTCCGGCGTACGCGTCAACCTCGACCCCGCCACCGGCCTGATGCCACACACCGCCGACGTCGACACCGGCGCTTTCACCTCGGGCGCCCGCGGCACTTCCCAGAGCATCATCCAGCGATTCCTGCCGGAAATAGACAGTCAGTTTGCCCGCGACCAATACTTGACATTTCGGACAAAATTCCTTTCAAGGCCTTTAGGTCTGGGACCGGCCATCCGGGAATATCCGCACGGAATCTCTGGCCCCGCCGATGTGGATTCCGGCCCACTTCCCCTTGGCATCTCTTTCTCCGCAACAGTCGTCACCCTCGGCGCCGCTCGCATGCAGGGCGACCGCTCCCTGGCTTCCGGCCTGGCGAACTTCGGCGAGGTCCTGGGCGTCCCCTTGGACACCCTTCACACCCGCCGCTACGCCCTCGGCGTGCTCCCCATCGGCGACGCCTTCCTGGCCTGGTCCAAGTCCACCCGCCCGCTGGCCGGGCCCGCCCAGCCGGCCCCGCCCGCCGCCCTCTCCTGGTGGTGGCGCACCCCATTGCTGCTGCTCTTCCTCTTGATCGCCGCCGCCCCGTGGCTGCCCGCATTCATCCGCCGCCGCCGCGCCGCCCGATCCGCCCCCTGAGCGCCGGCGATTATCCGTCGCCGCCACGTCCCTTGATCCCTTTTCGGAAATCCGAGGATGTGCGCTGCGGCACCTTGCCCGGATTTAAGCCGGAAAAATGCGTTCCGCCGGTAACGCCGTTATATGCCGGTTAGATTACGGAAGGCGCGGCCTCATGCCCGATGTTGTCGGGCATTTGCGCTGCTGGAGCCGGACATCCCCGGCGCCCCGAGCCGCCCTCAGGTGCGGTACCCGAACAGGCAAACCCGCGGCAACGCGGGGACGCAAAGCTAGGGGCCTCCCCCGACGGAGGCAGCCCAGCCGCCGAAGGAGAAAGAAAGCATGCGCTATCGAGAAGACCATGCGGCCAGAAGCGGCTGGGTTCCGCTTCCGCTGCGTGGTTCAAGGCCGGCACGAGCGGTCCTGACGACCGCCGTCGCCGCCGCAATCGGCTTCGTGCCAGCGGTCTTCGTGGCTTCGCCCGCTCAGGCCGCCACGGTTGCCGCGTCGTATTCGGTCGCGAACGCCTCGGCAACCGAGGCCGGAACAATCACCTTCACCATCACGCAGGCGGCACCGGGCGCCGGTAACGACGTCGCCGCTGAGGACGTGGCCATCGCGCTCGGCGACGTCACGACGTCGGCGGGCGACCACGGCGCGCCCAGCCCGGCGAGCGTGCACTTCAACGCGAACGCATCGAACGTCACGCAGACCATGACGTTCACGGTGGCGACCACGGCCGACACCACCGACGAGGCCGACGAGACGTTCAGCGTCACGCTCACTCCGAACAACGGCGGCTCGGCCACCGGCGGCACGGGCACGATCATCGATGATGACAACCCGACCTACACCCTCACCGCCGCGCCGAGCACGGTGAGTGAGTCGCTGTCGGCCGGCAGCCGCCACGCCACCATCACGGCGACGCTGGCCACGGCCGCCGTCGGCACCGTGACCATCCCGGTCTCGACGCTGGACGGCACCGCGAAGGCCGGTGAGGACTACACCGCGCTCAGCGGAACCATCTCGATCACCAACGGCAACACGACCGGTACCGCTCAGGTGGACGTCATCGACGACAACATCGATGAGCCGGACATCCAGAGCTTCACGGTCAACGGTGCACCCGGCACCGGCGTGACCGGCACGCAGTCGGTCACGGTGAACATCTCCGACGACGACGCCCCGCCGGTCATCAACATCGCCAGCGGCGGCACCGTCACCGAGGGCTCGCCCGCGCCGTTCACGGTCACCCTGACCGGGCGTTCGGAGCAGACAGTCACGGCGAAGTACGACACCTCGGACGGTCCCGCGGCGGCGCCGTCTCACGGCATTGCCAAGGCGGGCGCCGACTACACCGCCGCCGCTGCCGCTACGGTGAGTATCCCGCCGCTGGCGACCGCGCCGACGACGCCGCTCACCATCGCGACGCTCGGGGACAACACGGACGAGGTCAGCCCCGAGGACTTCTCGGTCACGCTGTCCCAGCCGACCAACGCCAGCCTCGGCGTTTCGGCCACGGCTGTCGACGGCATCAACGACAGCGGCACGGCCTCTCCGCCGCAGGTCGTTCTCTCGCCGATGCAGATCGACGAGGGCAGCGCCACCACGCCGCGGGCCCGCACCTTCAGCGTGAAGCTGTCGAAGGCGTCCGGTCGCGAGCAGAAGGTGCACTACGCCGTCGCCGGCGGCACCGGTAACGGTGGCCTCATCGGCGCCGCGACCGCAGGCCAGGACTTCGTGACCACCAGCGGCGACCTTACCTTCGCCCCCGGCGACACGGAGAAGACCTTCACGATCGACGTGATCGGTGACGCTGTCGACGAGGACGACGGCGAGAACATGGCCGTCACCCTCACCGACGTCAACAGCACCGCGCTGTCGGCCGGCCAGTCCCTCGGCACCAACCAGGTGCTGATCAAGGACGACGACGCGAAGCCGGTCATCAGCCTCGCGCAGACCAACATCGCCATGCCGGAGGGCAACGGTTACTCCGCCGCTCTCTTCCAGGTGAACCTCTCGAACCCGAGCACCCACATCATCGACTGGGACGTCAACTACGCCACCCCCGACGCGGGTACGGCGCAGGAGAACCTTGCGGCGCTCGGCAGCGACGACTACGACCTGATGACGGATCCCGGCTCGAACCCGCAGTCGATTCCGGTCGGTGCGACCTCGGGCTACGTGCTGATCCTGGTCAAGGGCGACACCGTCTTCGAGGCCGACGAGACCGCGAAGTTCACGGTGTCCCTGACCGCCGGTGAGACCGACGCAACCGGTGGTCCGCTCAACGCCACGCTGACGCTCACCAACGACGACACGGCGCCCGTCCTCGTGGTCGACGCCAAGAACGTCAAGGAGGGTGACAACGTCGCGCTGACCGGCGTCACGGAAGGTTCCGCGCAGGGTGCAACCGTGCTCAACCTGACGCTCGCGGGCAAGAAGAACGGCACCGCCGCGGCCGCCCAGGCCAACGACTTCTCGCCGGCTTCGTTCCTGGTGAACGTCGCGGCCGGAACGGCGAACGGTGCCACGGTCAGCATCGGCAACCTCCTTATCGCCGATGACACCACGTCCGAGCCGGACGAGGCGATCGAGATCTCCGGTACCGGCTTCGCCGGCAGCGGTTCGGTCAAGCCGGGCTTCGTCACGATCGCGGCCAGCGACGGCGGCAAGCCGGGCGAGCCCGGTGGTCCCGGCGAGCCCTCGGGCAAGCTGACGATCTCGGCGCCGAAGAACATCCTCGGTGCGGTTGCCGTGCCGATCACGGGCAAGGCGCCGGCCGACAGCACTGTCGACCTCTGGTCCGCTCCGATGGGCGGTGGTGGCGAGCTCAAGAAGATCCTCTCCACCAAGAGCGACAAGGACGGCAACTACTCGTTCTCGCGCTGGATCGGTGAGGGCACCCGCTTCGGCGTGGCCTCCGGCGAGGACAAGACCGACGAGGTCATGGTCACCGTCACGCAGAACCCGGTCTTCGTGGCCAGCTCGCCCTCGAAGGGCACGCTGAGCCTCGCGGTCCAGGGCAACCCGCGTGGCCCCGGCCAGACCGTCATCGTGCAGCGCGCGGTGAACGGTGCGTGGGTCAACGCGTGGCGCGGCACCACCGGCAGCGACAACATCTGGCGTGGTAGCGCCAAGATCGCTTCCGGCACCGTGGTGACCGTCCGGGCCTTCGTCGCCGGCTACACGCCGGACGGCCTGGCCCCGGGCTACACCGCCGCCAAGAAGATCACCATCAAGTAAGTACCACCTGACCGAACGAAGGCGGGGGCGGCCACTGGCCGCCCCCGCCGCTTTGCGTTGCAAGCTCCCAGCCGCAGGCGGGCATGGCGCGAGGGCGCGGGCGGGCGAGCACGGCGACGCGAGCGGCGGCGCCGAGCGCGCGAGGCGCGGGGCAGCGGGGCCGCGCGGCGCGTGTTCGCGCGGTTCTCGTGGCTTGCCTTGTGGTGGCCTATGTGCGCGGGTGGAAGAGGTTGCGGCGGGGGCGCTGCTGGGGGTCTGTCCAGGGCGGGGGCACGAAGGTGGGTAGCCGGTCGGGGTCGAGCTTGGCCTGCCAGCCGCCGGCTGGGACGTGTAGCAGGCGGTGATGGTGGCGGCACAGCAGGACCAGGTTGTCCAGGTCGGTCTTGCCGCCTTCGGACCAAGGGCGCAGATGGTGTGCTTCGCACCAGCGGGGCGGGCGGTCGCAGCCGGGGAAGGCGCAGCCGCCGTCGCGGACGGTCAGGGCTCGGCGTAGGGCGCCGTGGGCCAGGCGTCGGCTGCGGCCTACGTCCAGGACCTGGGAAGTGCCGCCCAGGATGAGCGGCAGGATGCGGGCGTCGCAGGCTAGGCGGCGTGCCGTCGCGGCGGAGATCCGCTCGCCGTCGGGCAGGACACCGACGCCCAGCCGGCCGAAGTGGACGCCGGTGTGCAGCTGGCCGGTGGTGCTCGAAAGGCGGGGGTGGGCGGTGGCGCCCAGCGCGGAGGCCAGCGGAGCGAAGGGGATGGTCAGCGCCAGCTGGGGTGGCTCGCCGCCGCCGTGGGGGAGCTCGGTGGTGCGCAGGGCCAGGCGGCAAACGTCGATCAGGGCGTCGGCGCGGCGTTGTGGGAAGGAACGGTCGTCGCCTGGCGTCGGGCCGCACAAAGGCTGTAGGGCGGCGGTCACGATGGCGGCGTCCTCCACGCCCAGGGCGCCGGACAAGCGGACCATGCCGTTCACTGGCAGGGACAGGGTGAAGGAACGCCGCTGGTGGGCGCGCGCCTCGGCTCGGCGCAGGGCGGCCTCGTCGGCCAGCTCGGCTATCTCGGGGGCTACGTGAGCCAGGATCCGGTCGCCCAGCTTGCGCAGCTGGTAGGCGGGGAACTGGGCCGCCATCTCGATCAGAGTCGCTTCCGCGTGGTTGGCGATATCAGCGGGATCCAGGTGAATGGCGCCGTCGCCTAACTGAGCGGCGGTGGCGGCCTGCGCGTCGGTGAGGGCGTGGGGCACTGCGTCGACGGCGGTGGCGATTGCGGTGGCCTGGCGTAGGTCTACGAGGCCGTCTATCAGGGCGCGCTCAACTGTCGGTCGGTTGCGCAGGAGGGCGGCGGCCGCTGCCAGCTCGCGGGCCGGCTGTGGGTCCAGGCGTAACTGGTCGCGCAGCCAGGCGGCCGGGGTGCGATGGCCGTGCTTGGCGGGGAGGTCGCGGGTGCCGGCCTCGCGGACCACACGGATCTGGAGGGCGGCGATGGTCTGCTGCAAGCGGTGGGTCGCCTGCAACAGCTCCAGCAGCTCGGCGTCGGGCAGGGGCCACAGCGCGGAGTGGGCCGCCTTGGCGGCTTCCTCTTCCCATCGCTGGACCGTTTCGAGCATGCCCAAGTATCGAACATGCGTACGACAAAAAGTCGGCGAGCGCGGACCGGACAGCCCGCGCTCGCCGACAAAAACTCAGTCGACCTCGGCTACTGCCTGGGCGAACTGGGCGGAATACAAGCGGGCGTAGGCGCCGTCGGCGGCTATCAGGGCGTCGTGCGTGCCCTGCTCGACTATCTGGCCGTGCTCCATCACGAGGATGACGTCGGCGTCGCGGATGGTGGAGAGGCGGTGGGCGATTACGAAGCTCGTCCGGCCGCTGCGCAGCGTGTTCATGGCTCGCTGGATCAGGACCTCGGTGCGGGTGTCGACCGAGCTGGTGGCCTCGTCGAGGATGAGGATGCTCGGCTCGGCCAGGAATGCCCGGGCGATGGTGATCAGCTGTTTCTGGCCGGCGCTGACGTTAGAGCCCTCCTCGTCGATCACCGTCTCGTAGCCGTCGGGCAGCATGCGGACGAAGTGGTCGACGTGTGCCGCCTCCGCCGCGGCCTGCACCGAAGCCATGTCGAACGAGTCGGCGCCGTACGCGATGTTCTCGGCGATGGTGCCGCCGAACAGCCACGTGTCCTGCAGAACCATGCCGATCTGCTCGCGCAGTTCCTCGCGGGGCATCGTGTTGATGTCGACCCCGTCCAGCGTGATCCGCCCGGAGTCGACGTCGTAGAACCGCATGATCAGGTTGACCAGAGTGGTTTTGCCGGCGCCGGTAGGGCCGACGATCGCGACCGTTTGCCCGGGCTCGGCCACCAGCGAGAGGTGCTCGATCAGCGGCTTGTCCGGCAGGTAGCGGAAGGACACATCCTCGAACGCCACCCGGCCCTCGGCCCGCCCCAAATTGACAAAAGCCGGGTCGGGGGACTGCTCGGGGGCGTCGAGCAGGGCGAACACGCGCTCGGCCGAGGCCACGCCGGACTGGATCAGGTTGGCCATCGAGGCGACCTGGGTCAGCGGCTGGCTGAACTGGCGCGAGTACTGGATGAACGCCTGCACCTCGCCGAGCGACAAGTTGCCGGAGGCGACCTGCAGGCCGCCGACCACCGCCACCAGCACGTAGTTCAGGTTGCTGATGAACATCATGGCGGGCTGGATGAGGCCCGAGATGAACTGGGCACGGAAGCTCGACGCGTACAGCTTGTCGTTGTGTTCTTCGAAGGTCTTCCGGGCTTCGTCCTGCCGGCCGAAGACCTTGACCAGCGAGTGGCCGGTGAACATCTCCTCGATGTGGCCGTTGAGCTTGCCCGTCGTCTTCCACTGGGCGACGAAGTTGGGCTGCGAGCGCTTGCCGATGAACGTGGTCACCAAGATCGACACAGGGACGGTGACCAGGGCGATCAGCGCGAGCACCCACGAGATCCAGAACATGAAGCCGAGTACGCCGACGATCATCAGCAGGGCCGTGACCAGCTGGGCGAACGTCTGCTGGAGGGTCTGCGCGATGTTGTCGGTGTCGTTGGTGGCCCGGCTGAGCACCTCGCCGCGGGCCTGCTGGTCGAAGTACGACAGCGGGAGCCGGGACAGTTTCGCCTCGACGTCCTGCCGCAGCCGGTAGACGGCCTTCTGCACGACAGTCGCGGTGAGCCGGCCCTGGAAGACGCCGAACAGCCAGGCGCACAGGTAGACGACCGCCACCCAGCCGAGCAGGTGCAGCAGCTTGTCGAAGTCGATGCCCTGGCCGGGCACGAAGTCGATCGCGGAGAGCAGGTCGGCGCGGGTGTTCTCGCCGTTGGCCCGCAACTGCTCGATGATCTGCGCCTTGCTGACACCCTCCGGCACGGACTTGCCGATCACGCCGGAGAAGATGATGTCGGTGGCGTGGCCGAGCAGGCGCGGGCCGGAGACCGACAGCGCGACGCTGGCAACGCCGAAGAGCAAGACCAGAGAGACCAGGGCACGGTACGGCTTGAGCAGTCCCAGGAGTCGCTTCGTGGACCCCTTGAAGTCCTGCAGCTTCTCGGGCGGCCCGCCGGCGCCCATCATCATCCGGGCTGCGGGCGGTCCGCCTACCGGCGGCCCAGACCGGCGGGTGGGCGCGGTCATGCGGCGGCCTCCTGCTCAGTGAGTTGCGACAAGACAATTTCCCTGTACGTCGAATTGGCGTCCATGAGTTCGGCATGAGTGCCTGTGCCCACCACCCGGCCGTCGTCGAGGACGATGATGCGGTCGGCGTCGCGGATGGTGCTCACCCGCTGGGCCACCACGACCACCGTCGCGTCGGCGATGTGCTCGGTCAGCGCGGCACGCAGCGCGGCGTCGGTGGCGTAGTCGAGCGCCGAGAACGAGTCGTCGAAGAGGTAGATCTCGGGCCGGGCCACCAGCAGCCGGGCGATCGCGAGACGCTGCCGCTGGCCGCCGGACACGTTCGTGCCGCCCTGGGCGATCGGCGCGTCGAGGCCGCCGTCCATCTTCTCCACGAAGTCGCGGGCCTGGGCGATCTCGAGGGCCTCCCAGAGCTGCTCGTCGGTGGCGTCGGGATTGCCGTAGCGCAGGTTGGTCGCCACCGTGCCGGTAAACAGGTACGGCTTCTGGGGGACGAGCCCGACCGTACGCGAAAGCAGTTTCTCGTCGAGCTCGCGCACGTCGACGCCGTCGACCAGGATCTGGCCATCGGTCGCGTCGAAAAGCCGCGGCACCAGGTTGAGCAGGGTGGTCTTGCCGCTGCCCGTACTCCCGATGATGGCCGTGACCTCGCGCGGTCGCGCCGTGAGATTGATGTCACAGAGCACCGGCGCCTCGGCGCCGGGATAGCGGAAGCCCACGTCCCGCAGCTCCAGGAAGCCGTGCCGGCTCAGCGTAGTGACCGGGGCGAGCGGCGGCGTGACGCTCGACTCGGTGGTGAGCACCTCGCGGATGCGCTCGGCGCAGACCTCGGCCCGCGGGATCATGACGAACATGAAGGTCGCCATCATGATCGACATCAGGATCTGCATGAGGTAGCTGAGGAACGCGGTGAGCGCGCCGATCTGCATGGCGCCGCCGTCGATCCGGTGACCGCCGAACCACAGCACCGCGACGCTGGACAGGTTCACGATCAGCATCACGGTCGGGAACATCAGCGCCATGAGCTTGCCGGCCCGCAGCGAGACGTCGGTGAGCTCGTCGTTCGCACCCTCGTAGCGAGCCTGCTCGCGGTCGTCGCGGACGAACGCGCGGATCACCCGGATGCCGGTGATCTGCTCGCGCATCACCTGGTTGACCTTGTCGATGCGCACCTGCATCGTGCGGAACAGCGGCCGCATCCGCACAATGATCAAGGCGACCACCGAGATCAGGATCGGCACGATCACCAGCAGCATGGCCGAGAGTGGCACGTCCTGCCGCAACGCCAGCACCACGCCGCCGATGCACATGATCGGCGCCGAGACCATCAGCGTGAACGTGAGCAGCACCAGCATCTGGACCTGCTGCACGTCGTTGGTGGTCCGGGTGATCAGCGACGGGGCGCCGAACTGGCCGACCTCCCGGGCCGAGAAGTCCTGCACCCGCGAGAAGATCGAATTGCGTACGTCGCGGCCGACCGCCATCGCGGTGCGGGCCCCGAAGTACACCGCGACGGCCTGTGCCGCGATCTGGAGCACCGTGATGCCGAGCATGCCGATGCCGATCCGCATCACGTAACCGGTGTCGCCCTTGACCACGCCGTTGTCGATGATGTCGGCGTTCAGCGTCGGCAGGTAGAGCGTCGCCAGCGTTTGGAAGAACTGGAAGAGCACGACCAGGGTGATCGCGCCCTTGTACGGCCGGAGATGGCCGCGGAGCAGTTGGATGAGCACTTCTACTGAGCCCCCCGCTTGTCCTCTTCTTTGATAAGAAAGCCGTCTAGAAGCAGCGAGACCAATTCGGCCCCGCGGAAGTTGTCCGGGTCGCCGAACGGCCCGTACGTGTTGGCGCCGCAGAACAGCAGCAGGGTCTGCGCCACCGCGTGTGGCGGGCGGCGTAGCAGGGCCGCGTCCGGCTCGATGACCGCGATGAGCGCGTCGCGCAGCCGTTCCCGGGAGGAAGCCATCCGGCCGCCGGTCTCGGGGTCGCTCTGCCCGGCCAGGATCAGCTTGCGCGCCGCGGTCATCAGTTGGGCGTTTTCCGCCATCCGGGCGTGGATCAGCTCGGCCGCCGCGGACATCCGGTCGCGCAGCGGCAGCGACCGGTCGATCGCGGCCAGCCCGTCGAGCGTCACCTGGGGGTCGAGCGCCTGGATGACCGAGCACACGACCAGCGAGTTCTTGCTTTCGAAGACGCCGAAGATGGTGCCCTCGGCGACGCCCGCGGCCGCGGCGATCTGCCGCGTGCTGACGTCGAGACCGTGCTCGTGCAGCAGCGGGATGGTCGCCGCGATGAGGGCCTGCCGGCGCTCTTCCGGCGCGAGCGCCGGAACCCTTCTACGCCTGTTCTCCACGAGGAGCCACACTACTGAGCGAGCACTCACTCAGCCACTGATATTTGTCATGGGCCCGGTTTCACTCAGGTAGCAAAAGGTAGGGCCGATTGACCAGCCGTGCGGCGACACGACGAGTTGGACGATCACACCGCGGACTACTGGGCCCGCCAGATCCTCATCGGGTCGACCATCGCGGCGGTGGTCACCGCGATCGGTGGACTGCGGATCGCCCTGAGCTGGCCGTCCGCGATGCGGTGGTGGCTCGTCCCGGTGGCCGCCGCGGTGGTGCTCCAGGCCGCCGCGCTCCGCCTGCCCTGGCAGAAGCTGGTCCGGCAGGAACGCGTCCGGCGCCGGCTCCACTACTGGTGGTTCGCCGAGCTGCCGGTCCTGGTGCTCTTCGGCATCGCCGACCCGCGCGGCGCGATGCTCTACCTCCCGGCCGCCCTCCTGCTGCTGATGTCGGCGGCCACGGTCTGGTCGCCGCGGTTCGTGGTCATGATGGGCGTGCTCACCGGCGCCGGCTACGCGCTGCTGCTGCCGCTGAAGGCCGACGTCGGCGTGGTCGGCACGCTGGTGTTGCTGGCCATGCACGCCTGCCTGAGCGCTCTCGCCGCGATCAACGCGCAGAGCCGCCGCCGCCTCGACGCCCGCCGGCACGCGGCCGAGCAGCGGGCCGAGACCCTGCTCGAGGCCTCGGCCGACGCCGTGGTCGCGGTCGGCCGCAACGGCGAGCTCAAGTACGTGAGCCCGTCGATCCGCCACCTGCTCGGCCGGGACGCCGCCGCGCTGACCGGCAAGCTGCTCACCGACGTGATGCAGGCCGACCGCGCCGCCGACGTGCACGAGTTCATGAACCGGATGCTGGCCCTGCCGATCGGCCGCAGCGAGCGCACCGAGACCCGGCTGCTCAACGCCGCCGGCGAGTGGGTCTACGTCGACGTCATGGGCACCAACTGGATCAACGACCCCGACCTGCAGGCCGTGGTGGTGAGCCTGCGCGACATCGGGGAGCGGCGCGAGCTCGAGCGCCAGCTGATCCACCAGGCGTTCACCGACTCGCTGACCGGCATGCCCAACCGGGCCATGTTCCGCAAGAAGCTCGAGGACGCGGTCCAGAACGCCGGCGACCGTCCCACCACCGTCCTGCTGCTGGACCTGGACGACTTCAAGCTGGTCAACGACAACCTCGGCCACAGCGCCGGCGACGACCTGCTCACCACGATCGCCGAGCGGCTGCGCGCCCAGGTGCGCCCGGGCGACGTGCTGGCCCGGCTCGGCGGCGACGAGTTCGCCATCCTGCTGCGCGACCTCGACCCGGCCGACGCGTCCGGCCTCGCCGAGCGCCTGCTGACCACCGCCCGCGAGCCGATCCGGCTGGCCAGCCGCGACATCACCTGCTCGCTGAGCATCGGCCTCGCCAGCTCCACCGGCTGCGAGCCGACCTCGACCGGCGCCGTCTGCGCCGAGCAGCTGCTCGGCAACGCCGACCTGGCGATGTACGCGGCCAAGCGGGGTGGCCGCAACGCGTACGCGATCTTCGACCCCACGATGAGCATGTCGGTCCTGGAGGAGGCGCAGCAGCGCGCCGACCTCGAGCACGCGCTGGAGCACGAGGAGTTCCGCGTGCTCTACCAGCCCGTCGTCGACATGCACACGCAGCGCCTCACCGCCGTCGAGGCGCTCGTGCGGTGGCAGCACCCGCGCGACGGCCTGCTCGGCCCGTACCACTTCATCGCCGGCGCCGAGGCGAACGGCCTGATCGTGCCGCTCGGGCGCTGGGTGCTGCGCCAGGCGTGCGCGCAGCTGGCGAGCTGGCGCGCCGCGACGCCGGCGGCCGCCCACCTCAAGGTCAACGTCAACCTCTCGGCCCGACAGTTCCAGTACGCCGGGCTGGTCGACGACGTCGCGGCGGCGCTCGCCGACGCCGGCCTCGACCCGGCCTCGCTCACGCTGGAGATCACCGAGTCGATGCTGATGGCCGACATCGAGGCGGCCAAGGAGACCCTGCACGCGCTGCGCCGCCTCGGCGTCCGCCTGGCCATCGACGACTTCGGCACCGGGTACTCGTCGCTCAGCTACCTCAAGCAGCTCCCGGTCGACGTCATCAAGATCGACAAGACCTTCGTCGACGAGGTGCACATCGACGAGGACGACGTGGCGCTGGTGGACGCGGTGGCCGGCCTCGGGCAGGCGCTGAAGATGCAGACCGTGGCCGAGGGCATCGAGACCGACGAGCAGTGGGAGACGCTGCGCCGCATCGGCATCGACCACGGCCAGGGCTACCTCTTCGGCAAGCCCACCCAGCCCGCCGACATCATGAGCCTGCTGTCGACTGAGCTTCTGTCAGATCGGCAGCACGTGTAAAACATTTTTGACACGGCCGCCTACCGTCGAGGCATGTCCAGCGAAGAGAAGAGATCCTGGATCCTCGGTTCGGTCGCGATCGCGTCCTACTCCACCTACTTGCTGCTCCTCCTGCTCACCGACCTCTCCTACGCCCCGATCCTGGTCGCCGTCGTGGTCGGCTCGATCGTCGTGTCGATCCTGCTGCACATCGCGGTGACGATGCGCGGGCCGCACGAGCCCAAGGACGAGCGCGACCGCGAGATCGCCGTCTTCGGCGACAACATCGGCCAGGCCTTCATCGTGCTCGGCGGCGTCATCGCGCTGATCCTGGCCCTCACACAAGCCGGTTACTTCTGGATCGCGAACGCGCTCTATTTGGGCTTCGTCCTCTCCGCGGTCTTCGGCACCGTTGCGAAAGTCTGCGCCTACCGATACGGGCTGCCGGGCCGGCGCGCGTGGTGAAGCCGACCCGGATCACCAACTCGATCCGGGAACTACGGCAGGCCGCCGACGGCATGACCCAGGCCGAACTGGCCCGGCGCCTCGGGATGACCCGGCAGACGGTCATCGCCATCGAGCAGGGCCGGTACTCGCCGTCGCTGGAGACGGCCTTTCAGATCGCCCGGATCTTCCGGGTGCCCCTCGACGACGTCTTCCACTACCCCGAAGGAGATGACGAGTGAAGGCGATCCTGCAGGACGAATACGGCTCGGCCGACGTGCTGAGATACATGGAGATACCCGTTCCGGTGGTGGGGGACGACGAGGTGCTCGTGCGGGTGCGCGCGGCCGGCGTCGACCCGGGCGTCTGGCATTACATGACCGGCCTGCCGACCGCCGGGCGGCTCGGCCTCGGCCTGCGGCGGCCGCGCGTGCCGGTGCGGGGGAGCGATGTGGCCGGCGTGGTCGAGGCCGTCGGGCGAAATGTGCGGAAATTCAAGGCGGGTGACGAGGTCTTCGGCGTGGCGGCCAGCGGCAGCTATGCCGAATTCGCCAAGGCCAAGGAGAACCGGCTGGTGCCGAAGCCGGACGGCGTCAGCTTTGAGCAGGCGGCGGCGACCCCGGTCTCGGGGATGACCGCGCTTCAGGGGCTGCGCGACCGGGGGCGGGTCGAGGAGGGCCAGCGGGTCCTCGTTTTCGGCGCCGCCGGCGGCATCGGGCACATGATCGTGCAGCTGGCCCGGGGATACGGCGCCGAGGTGACCGGGGTGGCGCGCGAGTCCAAGCTCGACTTCGTCCGGTCGCTGGGCGCCTCCACCGAGGTGACGGGGCCGTACGACCTGATCATGGACACCGCCGGGAATCGGCCGATCAAGGAGCTGCGGCCCCTGCTCACGCCGTCCGGCACGCTGGTGATCGTGGGCGGCGAAGGGGGAAAGGGGCGGTTCCTCGGAGGCTTCGAGCGCTCGCTCCGGGCGTACGCGATGTCGCCTTTGATCCGTCAGCGGCTCAAGCCGGTGATGTCGCTCCCCAAGCTCGCCGATCTCGAAGCTCTCGCGCGTTTTCTCGCCGACGGCACGTTGCGGCCGGTCATCGATCGCACGTTCGCGTTGGATGCGGCGCCGGACGCGATTCGATACCTCAACTCGGGCGCGGCGCGTGGCAAGGTGGTGGTGACAGTGACCCCGGCTTGAACCGAAGTCGCGGACGCGCCGTGTACCTGAAGTGCAGGTATTACCGGCGGTTAGGAAATCCGAGTTGTCCCAGATCAAGCAGCATGTGCGCCATGTCGGTGGCGCGGTGCTCACCACGCTCGCCGCTCTGCTCGTCTTTCTCGAGCTGGTCATGCCGGACCAGATCACGCGGCTCCCACCCGGCAACTTCTGGCTGAACGCGCTGGTCCGCATACCGATTGAAGCCATCGTGGCGGTGGCCGTGCTGCTCGCGCTCCCGGGGCGCGCGCGGCGCGTGCTCGCCACGCTGCTCGGGCTCACGCTCGGCCTGCTCACCATCGTGAAGATCGTCGACATGGGCTTTTTCGCGGTGCTGGCCCGCGAGTTCGACCCCGTGCTCGACTGGGTGCTGTTCATTGACGGATACCACTTCCTCGAAGACTCCATCGGCAAGTTTGGTGCCTTCGCGGTGGCCGCGGCAGCGATTCTGCTGTCAGCAGCGATCTTGGCGTTCACGGCCTTCTCCGTACGACGATTGAGCCGTGTGCTCGCCGAACATGCCCGTCCCACCCGGCACGCCACGTTCGCCCTCGCCTCGGCCTGGGTGATCCTCGCCGTGCTCGGAGTCCAGATCGTCGGCGGCGTGCCGGTGGCCGCGCAGGCCGCCGCCGAGCTGGCCCGCGACACCGCGCTCAAGGTGCCGCAGGACATCGCCGACCAGAAGGCGTTCGAGCGCGAGGTCCAGATCGACGCGTTCCGCAACCTGCCCGACGACCAGCTGCTCACCGCGCTCCGCGGCAAGGATGTGATCATCGGCTTCGTCGAGAGCTACGGCCGCGACGCCGTGGAGAACCCCGAGTTCAACGGGATCGTGCTCGACCAGCTCCGGACCGACGAGGCCAAGCTGAAGTCGGCCGGCTTCGCGGCCCGCACCGGGTACCTCACCTCGTCGACCTCGGGCGGCGGCAGCTGGCTGGCCCACTCGACGTTCCTGTCGGGGCTGTGGATCGACAACCAGCAGCGCTACCGCAGCCTGGTCAACTCCGACCGGCTGACCATGACCCGCGCGTTCAAGCGGGCCGGCTTCCGCACCGTGGGCATCGAGCCCGGCGTCACGTACGCGTGGCCCGAGGGTCAGTTCTACGGCTACGACCAGGTCTACGACGTGCACTCGCTGGACTACCACGGCCCGATGCTGAGCTGGTCGACGATGCCCGACCAGTACGCGATGCGGCAGCTGCAGAAGTTCGAGTACGGCCGGACGTCCCGCGGCCCGCTGATGGCCGAGGTGACGCTGACCTCCAGCCACACGCCGTGGGCGCCGCTGCCCAAGACGCTGCCGTGGGACCAGCTCGGCGACGGGTCCGTCTACGGCCCGATCATCAAGCAGGCCGAGGGCGCCGGCACGATCTGGAAGGACAACCACCGGGTCCGCGAGGCCTACGCGACGTCGATCGCCTACTCCGTGGACACGCTGATGTCGTACGTGCAGAAGTACGCCGACGACAACCTGGTGATGGTCTTCCTCGGCGACCACCAGCCCAACTCGATCGTGGTCGGCCAGAACGCCAGCAAGGACGTGCCGATCTCGATCGTCGCCAAGGACCCGAAGGTGCTCGACAGGATCAAGAGCTGGGGCTGGACCGACGGGCTCACACCGGCGCCCGACGCGCCGGTGTGGCCCATGAACGAGTTCCGCGACAAGTTCCTCACGGCCTACAGCCCCGAGGGGGAGCCGCACTAATCCGTCACACGCGGGAGCGTCTCGGCCTTCTTCAACGCCGCCGCGGCGCTCGTGTACGGGTTGTAGGTGTACGTCCGCGAGAGCGAGCCCGGGACCGTGAAGTACTCGGCCGACAGCTTGGCCGGGTCGGTCGCGATCTCGCCGCGGGCGGGCACGTCGTTGCCGTCGTCCCAGCCCCACGGCGCGTTCGCCGAGTTGGTCGAGCACGACCAGGTGCCCACGCCGCAGTCGCCCGACGTGTCGCCGGCGAACGTGCCGAGGTTGGCGAACAGGCTCGCGTTGGTGCGCTGCGCCCACATGCCGCCGCTCGCGAAGATGTCGATCAGCTGGTACTGCACGTCCCGGTCGTCGGCGCCGCTCGGCGACTCGGAAGCCGTCAGCGACGGGTAGTAGACGATGCCGTCGCCGTTGATGTCGTACTGCGGCCAGGCCTTGAGGCCGTGCCCCTTCGCCTCCTGCGCGGTCACCGGGTGCTGGAAGGAGTCATGCGTGGACGCCTTGAGCTGCAGCGTCCCGTCGATCGACTCCTTGCCGTTGGTCCAGGTGCTGCCGGACGGGGTGTAGGAGTAGAAGTCGCTGTGCGCGACCGTGACGGCCGCGCGCAGGATTCCGTACGTGGAGCCGTCCTTCTCGATGATCTCGGTGAGGCCCTCACCGTCGTTCTCGTGCTCGGTTTCGAAGAACGGGTGGTCGACCCAGTCGCGGGGGTGGAAGAAGAAGTACGTGATGAACCAGTGCGTGCTGGTCTCGGTGACCGCGTAATAGGCGGCGGCCTGCGTGCTCTGACCGGCGTGGTCCCAGTTGTCCTTGCCGATCAGGTTGCCGTCGTAGTCGTACCGTGTGATGAAGTCCGATTTTCCCGACAGCGCGTGCGATCCGGTGGCGTCGACGTCCTGGTAGTGGATGGGCGCCCAGCGAAGGGCCAGCTCTGCTCGACTCGGCGCCGCGTTCGCCGGAGCGGCGATGAGACCAGCCGCCAGCACGCCTGCCACGATTGCTTTGATCACCATGGTCTGCCCTCTTCTCGATCGACCGAGGTGAATCTTTTTGGACGATCGTGGTCTATGGGTGGACCGGAGGCGAAGTCTGCCTGCACGCCGGACGTAGGCTTCCCGGGTGTTCTCCGTAGATCTCGGCGGCGGCGCCACGCTGCGGCCTCTCGAGCCCTGGCAGGCCCCCGAGTTCCTGGCCCACATGGACAGGGCGCGCGCCACCGTCGACCCGTGGATCCCGTGGGCGAGCCGCAGCCCCGACCTCGACGGCGCCCGCGCCACCCTCCAGCGCTACGCCGACCTGCAGTCCCGCGACGCCGGCCGCCTCTACGGCATCTGGCTCGGGGAGACGCTCGTGGGCGGCACCATGTTCGTCTCCTTCGACGCGGATTCCGGCATCGCCGAGGTCGGCTGCTGGCTCGAGCCCGCCGCGACCGGGCGCGGCTTGATCACCACCGCCACCCGCGTGCTGATCGACTGGGCCTTCCGCGTACGCGGGCTGCACCGCATCGAATGGCACTGCCGCCCCGACAACATGGCCAGCTCGAACGTCGCCCGCCGGCTCGGGATGAAGCTCGAGGGCACGCTCCGCGAGAACTACCCGTGGCAGGGCGTGCGGCACGACACCGAGATCTGGGCTGTGCTCGCCGCCGACTGGCAGTAGGATCTTCGGCATGTCGCAGACACCCCCGTAAGGACGGCGCTCGTCACCGCCTCCTTCCGTCTGCGCATTCCTTGGAGTTCCCGTCATGCCTCGCCCCGCCGCGGCGGGGAGTTACCGTGCTGTCCTGCAGCTGCCGTCCGCGTCGCGCACGTTCGTGCCCGCGCTCGGTGGCCGGCTCGCGTACGGCCTCCTCCCGCTAGCCACCCTGTTCACCATCCAGCAGGCGACCGGCTCGTACGCCGCCGCCGGGCTGGCCCTGGCCCTCTTCGGGCTGGCCTCGATCACCCTGCCGTTGAAGGCCCGCTATCTTCGGTTGCTTCCGTGGATGGCACTGTTGTGCGCCTTGTTCCTGGGGGCTGCCGCGCTGACTCCGTGGCCCGTGGTCTTCGTGGGGCTGGCCGGGCTGGCGGCGCCTCCGCTGGGGCCGGCGATGCGGGCGACCTGGCGGTCGCTCACGGAGGGGAGTTCGCTCAAGGAGAGGGCGTACGCCCTCGACTCGATCGCCGAGGAGACGCTGTACCTGGTCGGGCCGGTGCTGGCCGGCTTGCTGATCGCGGTGGCGCCGGCGCGGTGGGCGCTGCTGCTTACGGCGGGCCTCCTCCTGATCGGCACCGTTGGCATGGTTCTTGCCGCGCCTGCCTTGCGCGCCGCGCCGCTCTCGACCGCCCCCGCCGCGCCCGCGCCTGCGCCCGCCGCGCCTGCGCCCGCCGCGCCTGCGCCCGCCGCGCCTGCGCCCGCCGCGCCTGCGCCCGCCGTGCCTGCGCCTGCGCTCGCCTCTGTGCCAGTTGCGCCCGCTTCCGCTGGCGTCGCTGAGTCTGACGTTGCCGTGCCGGACGTTGGTCGTCGATTGCTCCGCCTGCTCGACCCGGGTCCGTTGCGGTCGCGGGGCCTGCTCGGCGTGCTTGCCGTGCTGCTGTTGACCGGCGCCGGGATCAGCGTCGCCTACACCGGCATGGCCGCCGTGGCTCAGTCGCATGGGCGTCCCGGCGCGGCGGGGTTGCTGGAGGGCGCGGTCGGGGTCGGCAGCGTGGTCGGCGGACTGCTCTGGTCTCGGCGGCGGCACAGCCGGGCGCGTTCCCAGCATTTCGCCGGGCTGCTCGCCCTGCTGGCCGCCGGACTGCTGACGGCGACCGTCGCGCCCGGGCTGGTCGCGCTCGGGTCGGTGATGGCGGTGGCCGGTCTGGCGCTCGCCCCGCTCTATGTGGTCGCCTACCTGGCCGCCGACGACCTGACGCCGACGGGCCAGTCCACCGAGGCCGGCACCTGGATCAACGTGGCCGCCAACGCCGGCAGCGCCCTCGGCGCCGCCACCGCCGGCCTGGTCACCGACCAGCTCGGCCCGTCACCGGCGTTCCTGCTGGCCGGCTTGACGGTGGCCGGCGCGTCGCTCGCTGCCCTGCTCGCCGGGAGAGGGGCGGCCCGCCTCGTAAGCGACCCGGCGGGTCCTAGGCTCATCGGGTGCTCGGAGAACCAACGCTGACCCACCGCCTCGAGGGCGGCCACGACATCCCGCTGCTGGTGTGGCGCCTGTCCGCGCCGGCGCGGTCGATATCGTCGGCCGTTCTCGGGGGCGGCATCGGGGAGTGCCGGTGGGTGGTCAACGCTAGCGTTCCGATGTCCTACGACCGGGACGATCCCGCGGCGCACCTCGGCGAGCTCGCGGCCGGTCTCGGGTTATCCGGGCCCGGGGTCGGGCTGCTCACCGGGGTCGACGTCGCGGACGTGGTGGCCGAGACCGACGAGGGCGTGCGGCTCTGGGCGACGGTGGGGCTCGGCGCTCCCGTCCAGGCGGCGGCCGACGAGGCGGGGCAATTCATCAATGATGAGCTGGCGTCCGGAGCGAGCGGAAACTCATCAAGGCCGGGCGGCCTGCACGATGGTGAGTTGCGGCGCGGGGTGCGCGGTAAATCATCAAGTTCGGGGCGGCCCGAGCCTGATGGTGAGTTGCGGCGCGGGGAGCGCGGCAAATCATCAAGTTCGGGGCGGCCCGAGCCGGGGACGGTCAACGTTGTGGTGTGGGTGCCGCAGCGGCTCGGTGATGCGGCGCTGGTGAACGCGGTCGCGACCATTACCGAGGCCAAGGCGCAGGCGATCCGTGATCTTGGGCTGGCCGCCACCGGCACCGCCACCGACGCGGTGTGCGTGGTGTGTCCGCCGGAGGGGGACGCGGCGGAATACGGCGGGCCGCGCTCGACCTGGGGTGCGCGGGTGGCGCGGGCGGCCTATCGGGCGGTGTTGAAGGGTGGCGCGGTCAATCTCGCCGGCACGCAGTCGTGGTCTGACCGAATGGGGCAGTAGCCGTCATTCTCCCACTTCATCGCGATAAATCTGGTAAAAGGTTCGTTCCTGGGTTTTCCTGGCGCTGAGGTGGTGCCCTGATCGGGACATTTCAACACCAGGGAGGAACCGAGATGAAAGCCACCGCTCGACTGTCCGTACTGATCGGCGCTGGTCTCCTGGCCGGCGGGCTCGCGGCGGGGCCGGCTCAGGCCAGTCCGGGGCACTCGCACGACAACTATGACGTGATCGGCTACTTCGACGATGAGTCCGACTGTGATGCGGTCGCCGACTTCGGCGAACGGGTGGGCCATTGGGACGACGCCTATTGCGACGAGGTCGAGAGCGGGCCGCACGACGGGATGTGGGCGCTGACGGCCGACTGCGACTACGACGGTCACCGCTGGGTCGTCCGGGACAACGACTTCTTCTTCGACAACGACTTCCCGTTCAACAACGGCTGGAACGGGTGGAACGGCTGGAACAGCTGGTCGGGCTTCCCCTTCGCCTAAGCCATGAGCAACGAGCAATGAGCAATGAGCAACGAGCAACGAGCAACGAGCAACGAGCAATGAGCAATGAGCAATGAAGAGGCCGGACGCGAGAGCGCCCGGCCTCCACCATCAAGCGGCCGGCAGCAGAGCCGCGGCGCGGTCCAGATCGGACTGCTTCACCGCGGCCACCGAGCCGAAAATCTTCACGGCCTGGTAGTACGTCCACGCCAGGCTGTTGCAGGCGGCCTGCGAGACCGAGCTGTAGGTCGCGCAGACCCGCTTGAGGTCGGCGTAGAACATGTCGTCGAGGCGCGACTTGTTGGCGCTGAAGGTGCCGATCGCCTTGTAGTTGCGGTACCCGAAGTCGTGGTGCCAGCAGGAGAGGTCGAAGGTGAACCCGAGCGGGTTGTCGGGGCTCGACGAGCAGTAGTCGGTCGACCAGTCGAAGTTGTACGACGCCCACGGTGCGCGGTTGTTGCGGGCGGCGTTCCACTCGTTGTAGCCGGCCGCGCTGGTCTGGGTCCAGCGGGCGAGCACGGTGGCCTTGCTGTCGGCGGCGTAAGCAGCGCCGGCGGAGAAGAGGGCAGCGGGGAAGAGAGCAGCGGTGACGAGGAGCAGGACGACGAGGAAACGGCGAGTCATCGAAGCCTCCTAGGCGGGGATGACCCGAGGGTCCGTTCATCGGGTGAACTAATCGATAGCCATGAATTAACTTTGCCGAGGCGCGCGGAACGACGCTGGCGGATCTTCCTTAACGACCATTAAGGTGATCAATTGGAGGCCTCCGGCGTGAGCACCACGACCGCCGTCTCCCGGCCTCGGCGCGCGGAAGACTCTTCCAGGTCGCCGTATCCCTTGACGGAGTGCAGGTAGGCCCAGAGCCGGTCCCGCTCGGCGCCGGTGGCCCGCGAGGCGCTCACCGCGCGGGGGCCGCCGGCGGTGTCCACGGTCGCGGACGGCCGCGCCTTCAAGTTGAGCCACCAGGCCGGATCGGCCGGATCCCAGCCGTTCATGGCCAGGGTGACCAGGCGACCCTCGTCCTCGATGTAGCACAGCACGACCGCCCGCGGCTCACCCGAGCGGCGGCCGACGGTGTGCAGGCGCAGGATGCCGCAGCGCTCGGGCGTCGGCGGGTGCAGGCCCCGGTCGGAAGTGACGCGGAGCAGCAGCTTGTGCGCCACCCAGGCGCTTCGAACGAACCAGCGAGGCGGGAGCATCTTGGGTTCCTCCTACGGTGTAGACCTACGTCGTAGAGTAAACCCTACGGCGTAGGAGAACAAGTAGGATCGGGGAGTGCCACGACGTGCGAGCAACGAGACGACGCGTACGACCAAGCGCCTGACCAAGGACGGCATCGTCACCGAGGCGATCGCCCTGGCCGACGCCCAGGGCCTCGATGGGCTCAGCATGCGCAGGCTGGCGCAGCACCTGGCGGTCGACCCGATGTCGATCTACTACCACGTGCGCGACAAGGACACCCTGCTGGCCGAGATGGCCGACGCGGTCGTCGCCCGGATCAGCCCGGCCGGAAAGTCCGGAAGCTGGACCGAGCAGCTACGAGAGCTGGTCATGGCGGCCCGCGCCACGATGGTGCGGCACCCCTGGGCGGCCCGTGTGCTGGAGGGCCGCGACACCCCCACGCCGGCCGTGATGCTCCACCTCGAGCGGGTCCTGGCGATCATGCGGGGCGGCGGCTGCTCGGTCGACCTGGGTCACCACGCGATCCACCTGTTCGGCAGCCGGGTGCTCGGCTTCAGCCAGGACCTCTTCGACGACGATCCGGAGACCGCCCCGCCGCCGGAGGCGGTCGCCGGGTGGGCCGCGACCATGCCGCACATCGTCGAGCTGGCCACGGCCGTCACCCACGACGGACCCCTCGGCGGCTGCGACGACGACGGCGAGTTCGCCTTCGCCCTCGACGTCATGCTCGAGGGTCTGGAAAGAAGAAGACTCAGTGGTAGCTGAGCTCGCCGGCCTCGATCGGCTCGGACACCCGGTTCTCCGGCGGCGCCAACGGGCACAGCCAAGCGTCGTTGTAAGCGCACGACGGGTTGTACAGGTAGTTGAAGTCGAGCCGCACCCGGTCACCGCCCAGCAGCGTGAGGCCGCGCCCATGCGTGCCCTTGACCGTGTCCGTCAGATAGCGCCCGCCCCCATACGTGGTCTTCCCGCAGGTGCCGTCGCGCACCGGCAGGAACAGCCCTCCGCCGTACGCGGAAATCCACCACAGCGACAGCGAGCCGAACGACGTCGCAAGCACCCCGACGCGCTTGTAGTGCACGACCCCGTCCGGCCCGCCGGTGTCGATGTCGATCTCGCCGGAGGCCGGCTCGACGACCGTCTCGACGATGGCCGAGGAGTTGAAGGGGAAATAGCGCAGCCCCGCGAAGGAAGCGCGGTCCTGCAAGGGTGACTGCGGATGGTTCGCGAACAACTCGTCCCGCCGGGCGCGGAAGTCCTTGAGGTCGGCGGCCTCCAGGTACATCCGGGCGACGGCGGCGCGGTAGTCGGTCAGCTCGAGTGCCTCCATGAGCGCCAACCTAACTCTCAAGCCGGGTAGGCCGTCGCCTCCTGAGCCTTGACGGTGGCCCACACCTCACGTCCGGGGGCGAGTTCAAGCTGCACCGCCGCCGCGGGTGTGACGTCCGCCGCCACCGCGATCGGCCCGGACAGCTCGATCCGCAGCACGTCGCCGTGCCGGGCCATCGCGGTCACCGTCGCCGGCCAGGTGGTGCGAGGGCTGCCGTCGGGGCGGCCGGAGAAGAGCGAGACCGCGGAGGGCGGAAAGGCAACAAAGGCATCACCATCCAGACGTACGGCGGTGACGAGCGCGAATCCGCCCGGAAGCGCGACCGTCGTCCCGTCCGCCTGCCCGCGGTACAGGTTGAGCCCGACCAGCCGGGCCACGTAGTCGGTGCGCGGCTGGGCGGTGATCGTGGCGGCGTCGCCGGACTGCACGATCGCGCCGTCCTCGACGATCACCAGCCGGTCGGCGAGCATCAGCGCGTCCAGCGGGTCGTGCGTGACCAGGACCGTCGCGCCGGGGAACGACGAGAGGTGCCCGCGCAACTGCGCCCGGGTGTCCAGCCGGGTGCGGGCGTCGAGCGCCGCGAGCGGCTCGTCGAGCAGCAGAAGCTTGGGCTCCGCGGCCAGCGCGCGGGCGAGGGCGACACGCTGGGCCTGGCCGCCGCTCAACTGACGAGGCTTTTTCCGTACGTGATCGGCCAGCCCGACGCGGACCAGCCACTCCCGGGCCTGTTGGCGAGCCTCCCGGCGCGGCACGCGCCGGCACCGGGGACCGAAGGCCACGTTGTCCAGGGCCGTGAGGTGCGGGAACAGCAGGTAGTCCTGGAAGACGACGCCGATCCGGCGGCGCTCGGGCGGTTCCCGGTCGAGCCGGGCGCCGTCGACCGTGACGTGCCCGTCGTCGAGGTCGGTCAGCCCGGCCAGCGACCGCAGCGCCGTGGTCTTGCCCGCGCCGTTGGGACCGAGCAGCGCCACCACCTCGCCGGCCGCGACCGCCAGCTCGACGTCGAGCGTGAACCCGGCGTGCCGCACCACGAGATGAGCCTCGAGCATCACGCCGCCACCCACTTGTCGCGCAGCGCCGCCAGGATGCCGACGGAAACGACGAGCAGCACGAGACTCAGCACGATGGCCGCGTCCACGTCTTGTTCCAAGGCGAGATAAACGGCCAAGGGCATGGTTTGCGTACGGCCGGGGAAGTTGCCGGCGAACGTGATCGTCGCCCCGAACTCGCCCAGGGCCCGCGCCCAGCACAGCACGGCCCCCGCCGCGACGCCCGGGGCGATCAGCGGCAACGTGACCCGGCGGAACGCCGTCCACCGGGAGGCGCCGAGCGTCGCCGCGGCTTCCTCGTAGCGCGCGTCGGCGCCGCGCAGCGCGCCCTCGACGCTGATCACCAGGAACGGCATCGCCACGAACGCCTCGGCCACCACGACGCCGGCCGTGGTGAACGGCAGGCTGATCCCGAACGTCGCGTCGAGCCAGCCGCCGACCAGGCCGCGCCGGCCGAACACCAGCAGCAGCGCGACGCCGCCGACCACCGGCGGCAGCACCAGCGGCACGGTCACCAGCGCGCGCACGAAACGGCGGCCCGGGAACTCGGCGCGGGCCAGCACCCAGGCCATCGGCACGCCGAACAGCAGGCACACCACGGTGGCCAGCGACGCCGTCACCAGCGAGAGCCGCAGCGCCGCGAGGATGCCCGGCTCGGTCAGCTGCTGCGGCAACGTCGACCAGGGCGCCCGCCAGAGCAGCCCGAACAGGGGGAGGACCAGGAACGCCAGCCCGGCGATGGCGGGGATCGCCAGGGCCGGCGGAACCTTGGAACGGCGGCGCTTGCTCAGGGCTTCTGGAACCCTGCGTCGGTGAGCACCTTGATCGCGGGCTCGCTCCGCACGTACGTCACGAACGCGGCCGCGGCCGCGGCGTTCGGCGCGTTCTTGAGCGCCACGATCGGGTAGTCGTTGATCGCGCCGGCCGACTCGGGGAACTCGATGCCCTCCACGTCGGAGGCGGCCGCCTTGGCGTCGGTGCGGTAGACCAGCGACGCGTCCACCTCGCCGAGCTTCACCTTGGACAGGGCCGACTTGACGTCCTGCTCCAGGGTGACCGGCGTGAGCTTGACGTTGGCGGCGGCCAGCGCCTTCTTGGCCGCCGCGCCACACGGGACCTGCTCGGCGCAGAGCGCCACCTTCACCCCCGACTTGGTCAGGTCGGCGAGCCCCTTGACGCCTTTCGGATTTCCCTTGGGTACGGCGATGACGAGCTGGTTCTTGACGAAAACGGCCGGGTCGCCGGCCGCGTCACCGGCGTCGGTGACGGTCTTCATGGTGGCCGGGCTCGCGGCCGCGAACACGTCAGCGGGGGCGCCCGAGGTGATCTGCTGGGCTAGACCGCTGCTTCCCCCGTACGAGAAAGTGACCTTGACTCCGGGGTTGGCGGCCTCGAAGTCCTTGCCGATCTGATTGAAGGACTCGGTCAGCGAAGCCGCGGCGAGCACCGTGAGATTGCCGGTTATCTTGTCCGAGGCCGAGGCCGCCGGGGTTTCGGTCGCGTTGTCGCCGCAGGCCGCGACCATGGCGGTCAACGCCAGCGCGGCCAGGATCTTCTTCACTTCTCATCCCCTCGCTCCACGACCACCGTGGTCGACTTGATCACGGCAACCGCCGTCGAGCCGACCTCCAGCCCCAGCTCGTCCACGGCCTCGCGGCTCATCAGCGAGACCACGCGGAACGGCCCGGCCTGGATGTCGACCTGCGCCATCACCGAATCGCGGGCGATGGCGGTGACGATGCCGGGAAGGCGGTTGCGCGCCGACGAGCGGCGCGCCCCCGGGTCGGGCTCGTCGGCCAGCGACCGGGCGAAGTGCGCCAGGTCGGGCCCCGCGATGCTGCGATGCCCGTGCTCGTCGCGGCCGGCGCTCAGCCGTCCTGAATCCACCCAGCGGCGCACGGTGTCCACGCTGACCCCGAGCAGTTCCGCCGCCTCCCCGATGCGGTACGTCGTCACGCGACCACCCTAAGGCCGCAGATGCGAGGGAATGTAGGCCGTGTGACTCGCAGATGCGGAACCGTTGCGTAGCTCACGCCGCCACCGGCATGCTGGACGGCGTGCCGGAACGGATCGCCGAGGTCACCGGGTTTCTAGCGGAGGTGCTGGGGCCGCGGGCGCCCCTCACCGTGATCGTCGACGGCGGCGACCACGGCGCGGCCGCCGCCTTCGCCGCGCGGCTGGCCGAGGCCTTCCCGCCGTCCGCGCGAGCCTGGACGGTGGACGCGGTCCTCGGGCTGAGCGGCCCGGCCGGCGGCCGCGTCGACTCGGCGGTCAACGTGCTGGAACCGGCCGCCGACCGCGTGATCGTGTACCTGCGCAGCGGCCGCCGCGGCAACGGCGAGGGCGAGCGGCGCGCCCAGGTGGTGATCGACCACCACGATCCGGAATGGCCCGTCATCCGGCACGTGCACCCCCGGCTGGCCGACCCCGAGCGCTGGTATTTGACCGAGAGCCGGGCCTTCTTCGGCGCCCGCGCCGCGGATTGGGACAAGCGTTTCGGGGACGACATGCCGGCGTACGCGAAAGCTGTCGAAACGGCCGTGCCGCGCCCCGGAGAGCTGGCCCTCGACGTCGGTTGCGGCACCGGCCGCGCCCTTCCCGCCCTGGCCGCCGCCGTCGGGGCCACCGGACGCGTGCTCGGCTTCGACGTGACGCCGGCGATGCTGGAGGCGGCCCGGGACGCCGGCCGCGGCGACTGCGCGGGCCTGGTGCTCGCCGACGCCCGCCGCCTGCCGCTGCCGGACGCGGTGGCCGGCCTGGTCTTCGCCGCCGGCCTGGTGCAGCACCTGCCCGACCCGGCGGCCGGGCTGGCCGAGCTCGCCCGGGTGACCCGGCCCGGCGGCCGCCTGATGATCTTCCACCCCTCGGGCCGGATCGCGCTGGCCGCGCGGCACGGCCGCAAGCTGCGGCCGGACGAGCCGCTGAACCAGAAGAACCTCGGGCCGTTGCTGGCGGCGGCGGGGTGGGAGCTCACCCTCTACGAGGACCCCGACGATCACTTCCTCGCGCTCGCCGTGCGCCGCTAGTTGTCCAGGATCAGGGCGGCCGTCTTCTTGGCCGCCCTGGCCGGGTGGGTGTCGGGGCGGGTCACCGCATGCGCCAGGACACCGTCGATCAGGACCAGCAGCTGAAGTGCCTCGCCGGCCGGATCGGGCTTGCCCATCTTCGCGAGCTCCTCGGTGAACAGCTCGTGCAGCCGGTCCTTGTAGCCGCGGATCTCCGCGTGCGCCGGATGATCGGGATCGGACAGCGCGAGCTCGGCGGCCGTGTAGCGGCACCCGCGGAAGGCCGGCCGTGACGTGACCACGTCTAGCTCGTCGAACACGGCCAGCACGCGGTCGCGGGGGTCGTCGCCGGCCGCGGCCATGACCTCGCGGTAGCGGTGCTCGTTCGACGCCTGCCGCAGCATCTCGGCGATCAGGCCGTCCTTGCCGCCGAAGTGCTGGTAGAGCGAGCGCCGCGCGACATCGGCGCGGGACAGGATCGCGTCGACGCCGACGTGCACGCCCTGTGCGTAGGTCACCTCGCGGGCGGCTTCCAGCAGACGTTCCCGGGGGCCCGGGCGCACCGTGGTCATGCCCGCCATCCTGACACGGCCTTGACAGTAGATCAATCGTTCTATCTACTGCTTCCCATGACACTCAGTAGACCGAACGTTCTATCCACACCGAGCCGCCTGCTCCTGCCCACGGTCCTGAGCGGCGTCTTCATCACCGTCCTCGACTTCTTCATCGTCAACGTGGCCATCCCGACGATCCGGAGCGACCTGGGCGCCGGCCCCGCCGCGGTCGAGTGGATCGTGGCCGGTTACGGCCTGGCTTTCGGCGCCGGCCTGATCCTCGGGGGCCGCTTGGGCGACCGCTTCGGCCGGCGCCGGGTCTTCGCCACCGGGGTCGCGCTGTTCACCGTGGCGTCGCTGGCCTGCGGCATTGCGGCCGGGCCGGCGTCGCTGGTGGCCGCCCGCGTCGCCCAGGGCCTGGCGGCGGCGCTCCTCGTGCCGCAGGTCCTCGCCATGATCCGCACCAGCTTCGAGGGCGAGAGCCAGACCAGGGCCATCAACGCGTACGCCACGACGATGGGACTCGCGGCCGTTTTCGGTCAGCTGGTCGGCGGGTTCCTGATCCACCTGGATCCCGGCGGCTTGGGTTGGCGCGCCTGCTTCCTGATCAACATCCCGATCGGCGTGGCGGCGCTGGCGCTGACTGCGCGGGCGGTCCCGCGCGACGTTCCCAGCGGCAGTGGCGCGCGGCTTGATCTGGGCGGGGCGGCTCTCCTCACGCTTGCGCTGGTGGGGCTGCTGCTGCCGTTGATCGAGGGGCGCGAGCAAGGCTGGCCCGCGTGGACCTGGGTCTCGCTCGTGGCGGCGGTCGCGCTGCTTTACGCGTACGGGAAAAGGCCGCAACCGCATCCCCTGATCGACCCCTCGTTGTTCCGGGAGCCGGCGGTGGTCGTCGGCCTCGTGGCGCAGCTGGCCTTCACCATGACGATGGCCGGATATTTCCTGGTTTTCGCCCTGTATGCCCAGCAAGGCCGCGGGCTCGGCGCGCTCGGGGCCGGCCTGCTGTTCGCGCCGATCGGGGCGGGGTATCTCGCCGCTTCGCTGCTGGCGCCGCGGTTCGCGCGGAGGTGGGGGCGACAGGCCATCGCCTTCGGCGGGATCACCCGGGCCGGCGCGCTGCTGGTGCTGCTCGGGCTCGTGGCGATCGAGGCTCCGCTCGGCGTGCTGGCGCCGGTGCTGGCGGTCGACGGCTTCGGCATGGGACTCGCCCTCGCCCCGATCATGGGCACGGTCCTGGCCCGGGTCGCGCCGCACCACGCCGGCCAGGCATCGGGCCTGCTCACGACCACACAGCAGGTGGGCGGCGCGCTCGGCGTGGGCATCATCGGCGTCGTCTATTTCGGCGCGCTCGACCACGGGGTGGCCGGGGCGTTCCAGCATGGGCTCGTCTATCTGATCGGGATGTCGCTGGTGCTGGCCGCGGTGGTGCAGGCCCTGCCCGCCCGGCGCTGACCGCGGCGCGTGGGAATCGCCGTCATTCGATAGAGTTCGCGGTCCACCACCGAAGGACGACAGGACCGCCATGAAAGAAACGGGGGCACCGGCCGGCAAAACGGCGCAACTGGGCCCGACCAAGCCCGCGCCGGCGCGGCGGCGGCTGTCGCCGTGGATGGTCGCGGTGCTGGCCGTGGTCGGTGCGTTGGTGTTGCTTGGGGCGGCCCTTGCGCAAGTTGTCGACTTCGGCGATTCCGGCGACAGCCTCGCGAACGGGCAAGCGGGCGCCGGCGCCTCGCCGGGGCCGGGACCGGCGGCGTCGGCCGGTGGCTCGGCGAGCGCCCCCACCGGGCCCAGCACCTACCCGGTGCGTGCCGGCGGCGATCTCGGGCGGGTCTGTGACGGGTCGTACTACCCGCAGTCGCCCAAGTTCGCGGGCAAAGCGCCGCACCAGATCTCCGTCGGGGTGGTCGACTCGGTGCTGGCGCCGCGCCGGCACATGCTCAGCGCGGTGCGCGTGCCCGACCAGCGCGAGTCGATCTGGCGGGCCTGGACGCCGGACAACGCGGCCAAGTCGCAGCTGGTCGCCTGCGTCGATCTGGCGAAGGCCGGCAAGCGGCTGCGGACCTGCAAATATTCGGACCGGACGCCGGCGACGGTGGCGCTGGATCAGGGCGTCTACCGGGTGCGGCTCTACGAGGTCGCGACCGGGCGGAAGCTGCTCGACAAACCCGTCACCGGCGCGGACGGCAACTGCCCGAGCGTGGTGTTCCTGGCCGACGGCGACAGCCTCTACAGCGCGGTGAACGACACTCAGCTCTACGGACTACTGCGCCCGTTCGTCATGAAGAAAGGCAAATGATTTTCCGGCATTTGGACGAGATGTGAGCACTCTAACCATTCCCGTCCGAGCGGAAGAATGCGCAGCGCGGGCAACTTGTCGGTGGTGTGGAGAGACGCCGCCTTCCGCTCGTCCTCGTGCTCGGTTTTCTGACCGCGCTCGGGCCGCTGACCATCGACATGTACCTTCCGTCGCTGCCGAAAATCACCGACGACCTGCACGCGTCGCCCGCGTCGGTGCAGCTCACGCTGACCGGCACGCTGATCGGGCTGGGTCTCGGGCAGTTGGTGGTCGGTCCATTGTCGGACGCGCTGGGTAGGCGACTGCCGCTACTCACCGGCATCGGGGTGCACGTGCTGGCGTCCGTGCTCTGCGTGATCGCGCCCAACCTGGCGGTCCTCGGCACGCTGCGCGTCCTGCAGGGCCTGGGCGCGGCGGCGGCCTCGGTGGTGGCGCTGGCGATCGTGCGCGATCTCTACTCGGGCCTGGCGGCGGCCAAGCTGCTGTCGCGGTTGATGCTGGTCGTCGGGGTGGCGCCGATCCTCGCGCCGACCGTGGGCGGCCTGGTGCTGCGGTGGTCGTCGTGGCACGGCGTGTTCGTGGTGCTCACCGTCGTGGGCGTGGTGATCATGGCGGTGACGGCGTTGATCCTGCCGGAGACGCTGCCGCCGGCGGCACGCCGCGGCGGCGGGGTGGTGGGCACGCTGCGTGATTACGGCCGGCTTTTCACCGATCGCGTGTACGTGGGGTTGATCCTCGTCGCGGGGCTCGCCATGGCCGCGCTTTTCGCCTACGTGAGTGGTTCCTCCTTCGTATTCCAGGACGAGTACGGGATGAGCGAGCAGCAGTTCGCGTTCGTCTTCGCGGGCGGCGCGATCGGCCTGATCGGAGCGACGCAACTGAATGTCCAGCTGCTGCGCCGGTGGACGCCGCAGCAGATCCTCGGCGGCGCGCTGCTGGCCGGTGTCGGCGGCGGCCTTGTTCTGCTGGTGCTCGCCACGACGGGCCTGTTCGGGCTGGCGGGAATCCTGGTGCCGCTATGGTTCGTGCTGGCCATGGTCGGCCTCGCGATGCCGAACGCGCCGGCGATCGCGCTGTCCCGGCACGGCGAGACGGCCGGCACGGCGGCGGCGCTGCTGGGCGCGGTGCAGTTCGGCGTGGGCGCGCTGGCCGCTCCGCTGGTCGGCATGCTCGGCGTCGGCGCGGTGGGGATGGCCATCGTGGTCTTCGGCGGAATGGTGGCGGCCTCGGCGGTTCTGTGGCTGGTCGTGCGGCCCAGCCGGCTCCCGGTGGAGCAGCCGCTCGAGCCGGCGCTCGCCGTCGCTCATTGATCGGGTTCCGGCCTCTACAGTCTGATCATGCGCAGCCCTACCCAGCCTGATCTGTCCGCCGAGGACATCGCGCCGATCGTCGAGAGCGCGCTCGGCGTCGGCCTCTCCGGCGCCGAGGAGCTTTCCGGCGGCACCTTCGCCGCCGTCTGGCGGGCCGACCTGGCCGACGGACGACAGGTGGTGGTCAAGGCAGGACCGGCGCCGTCGGCTCGCATGCTCCGGTACGAGCAGGGCCTGATCCCCGCCGAGGCCGAGTACTTCGAGATGATCGCCGCGCAGGCCCCCGGGGTGCCGGTCCCCACGGTCCTCGCCGTCTCGGCCGATCCGGCCTGGATCATCACGACGCTCCTGCCGGGCATCCCGCTCGCGTCCCAGGACTCTCCCAAAGCTCGCGAGCAGCTGGGCGCCTGCATCGCCCAGGTTCACCAGATCACCGGCCCGCGGTTCGGCTACACCGGCGACCGCCCCTCGGGCGACGACTGGCCGACGGCTTTCGAGGCCATCATCGAGGCGCTGCGAGCGGACGCCGCCGACTGGAACGTCCCACTGCCGCCGCTGGACGGGGTGGTCGCCCGCCACCGCGACGTGCTGGCGACCGTGACCCGTCCCGCGTTGCTGCACTTCGACCTGTGGGACGGCAACGTCCTGGCCGGCCCGGACGGCGCCCTGACCGGCCTGGTCGACGGCGAGCGGTACCTCTACGGCGACCCGCTCCTGGATTTCGTCTCGCCCGCGCTGATGCGCCGCATCGAGGACATCCCCGGCCACCCGTTCGTGGCGGGTTACCGGCCGGCGCCGTTCGACGAGTCGGCCCGCATCCGGCTGGCGCTGTACCGCGTCCACCTCTACGTGCTGATGATCGCCGAGGGGCCCAGCCGCGGCATCCCGATCGCCGACGGCCGCCACGACCACCTGACCGGGCTGCTCGATCGGGAGCTTGCCGATTTGATCTGATCGATAATGGCTCGCATGAGGCATAGACAATTTCGAATAAGGCATTTTATTGATTCTTTGATCGGTCGCCCCGGGTGTCGGCCAAGTGACTGAGTATCGGCTGTGAGCAGGAGGATTGTATTTCTCCTGGATCGCGCGACAAGTGCGGCGCCGGCGAATTGCCATGGTCAATTCGGCTGCGCTTATCGCGTCGATCCGAGGAGGAAAGATGGCAAGCAGGCGGAAGGCGGACGGATCCGACGACGGCTCGGCGCGGACCGGCGGCGCTATGGCGGGGGAGAGCAGGCAGGGCGCCCAGGGCGGCCCTAGCGGCGGCCAGGGTCAGGGCGGCCCTAGCGGCGGGCAGGGTCAGGGCGGCCCTAGCGGCGGGCATGGTCAGGGCGGCCAGGGTCAGGGCATGCCGGGCGGCGCGATGCGGGCCAAGCCCGGGTCGGCCGGAATGCCGGGGTCGGCGATGCGGGGCGCTGTCAACGGGAGTGGCAACGGCGCCCGCGGGGCCGCGGGCGGTCGCATGCCGGGAGGTGGCGGCATGACCGGCAGTACACCGGCGGGCCAGACGCCGGCCGGCGGTGGGCCGGCGGCGAGCGGGCCCGGCCCCGGCGAGACAACCGAGGACATGCCGCGCCGGCGTTGCGCGACGATGGACGTGCACCGCCGGTTGCTGGCCGAGTCGGCGGAGTACAGGCGGGCCCGGGCGGCGATCGAGAACCTCACCCGGAGCCTGGTCGGCATCGACCAGCAGCCGCGATTCACGGGCGTCGTCCGCATTCCGGTCGTCGTGCACGTGGTGTGGAAAACCGCCGCGCAGAACATTTCCGACGCGCAGATCCAAAGTCAGATCGACGTGCTGAATCATGATTTCCGGGCGACGAACACGGACGTGGGCACGGTACCGGGCGTCTTCGCCAACCTGGTGGCCGACTGCCGTATCGAATTCTTCCTGGCGACCACCGACCCGAGCGGCGCGCCGACGAACGGCATCACCCGGACGGCCACGACGGTGGACTCGTTCACGCACGACGACAAGATCAAGCGGGCGGCGACCGGCGGTCACGACGCCTGGCCCGCCGACAAGTACCTGAACATCTGGACCGGCCGGCTCAGCGGCGGCCTGCTCGGCTACGCCCAGTTCCCGGGCGGCCCGGCCGGGACCGACGGCGTGGTGATCCTGCAGAGCGCGTTCGGCAACATCGGCACGGCGACCCCGCCGTTCCACCTCGGACGCACCGCGACCCACGAGATCGGCCACTTCCTCAACCTGTTCCACATCTGGGGCGACGACGGCACCGGCTGTGGCGGCACCGACGAGGTCGACGACACCCCCAACCAGGGCGGGGCGAACACCGGCGTGCCGACGTTCCCGCACGTCACCTGCAACAACGGCCCCAACGGCGACCTGTTCATGAACTACATGGACTACGTCGACGACCCGGTCATGGTGATGTTCACCAAGGGCCAGGCGGCCCGCATGGAGGCGTGCATCGACGGGGTCCGGTCGTCGCTGGCGATCACCCAGCAGAACCCCGTCCCGGCCGGCCCGGTGGTCAGCTGGGGCGCGAACCGGCTGGACACCTTCGTCCTCGGCACCGACCGCGCGCTCTACCACAAATGGTGGGACGGCAGCGCGTGGGGACCGTCCGTCACCGGCTACGAGTACATGGGCGGAGTTTGCATGAAGGGTCCGGAGGTGGCCTCCTGGGGGCCGAACAGGTTGGACGCTTTCGTCCTGGGAACCGACCGCGCGCTCTATCACAAGTGGTGGGACGGTAACGCGTGGGGACCGTCGGTCACCGACTACGAATACATGGGCGGCATCTGCCTCGAAGGCCCGGCCGTGGCGTCGTGGGGGCCGAACAGGTTGGACGCTTTCGTCCTGGGAACCGACCGCGCGCTCTATCACAAGTGGTGGGACGGCAATGCCTGGGGACCGTCGGTCACCGACTACGAATACATGGGCGGCATCTGCATCGAGGAGCCGGACGTCGTCGCGTGGGGGCCCAACCGCCTCGACGTTTTCGTGATCGGCACCGACTCGGCGCTGTACCACAAGTGGTGGGATGGCAACGCCTGGGGACCGGGCGTCACCGACTACGAATACATGGGCGGGGTGTGCATCGGACCGCCGACGGCCGTGTCGTGGGGGGCGAACCGGCTCGACGTTTTCGTGATCGGCACCGACTCGGCGCTCTACCACAAGTGGTGGGACGGCAACGCCTGGGGACCGTCGGTCACCGGCTACGAATACATGGGCGGCGTCTGCGCGAGCCGGCCCGCGGTGGTCTCCTGGGGACCGAACCGGCTGGACGTTTTCGTGGTCGGCACCGACTCGGCGCTCTATCACAAGTGGTGGGACGGCAACGCCTGGGGACCGTCGACGACCGGGTACGAATACCTGGGCGGCGTCATCGTCGGCGAACCGCGGGTCGTCTCCTGGGGCCCGAACCGGCTCGACGTCTTCGTCGAGGGCACCGACTCGGCGCTGTACCACAAGTGGTGGGACGGCACTGCCTGGGGACCGTCGACGACCGGCTACGAATACCTGGGTGGAGTGATCAGCGACTTCCGCACGGCGCCCGAGCTGACGCCGTCGGCGGAGGCCGTGCCGGTCGCCATGCCCGGCAACGGCGCGACGCTGGCGCCCCTGGCAGCGGCAAAGAGCTGAGCGGCAGGGCGGCCCGTCGGCCGGCCGGGAAGGAGTCACGAGATGACCGAGGCGACGGGCCTGCCGCAGGGCCGGTGGACCCACTCCTACGAGGAGGACCACGACGGGGTGCAGGTCTACCGGCCGGACGGCTACGACTTCCCGCCCGCCCGCGGGCGGCGCGGGATCGAGTTCCGGCCGGACGGCACCTACATCGACTGGGCGATCGGGCGCGGCGACGCCAACGAGGCCCGGCCCGGCCGGTGGGAGCCGGCCGCCCCGGGCCGGCTGCACATCACCACGCCCGCCGGGCAGCGGGTGCTGGAGGTGACGCTGGTCGAGCCGGACCGGCTGGAGATCCGTCCCGGGAGCGCGTCATGACCGGGACCCGATGGGCGGTGCTGCCGGCCGGCCGCGCCGCCCACGCCCGGGAAGACAGTGCCCGGATCGGCGACGAGGTGATCGTGTGGTCGCCCGCCAGCCCCGCAACGCAAGGCCCCGCGTCTGAAGGGCCCGCCTCGGAAGGCCTCGACGGGGGCGCCACCCGCCTCGCCCGCTCCGAGCTCTCGCTGGTCACCCAGGTCGGGCCCGCCTTCCAGGACGCGCACCCGCGCATCCCGGTCCTGCTCGACCACGGCCGCCACCTCGTCATCGACGGCGGCAAGACCCTGCGCCAGAAGGAGGACACCTGCTGGCGCGTCGAGCCGCTGCTGCCCGGCACCACAGTGGTGGATCGCCCGCCCCGGACTCCAGGCCGCGTCGATCCGGTCGTCGCCGGCCTGGTGGCGGCGGTGTCGAGGCCGCCCTACGAGGCGGACACCACCTGGCTGGCCCAGCTGCCGACCCGTCACTCGACCAGCGCCGGTTTCGGCCAGGCCGCCGATCGGGCGGCCGCCGCCCTGGCCGCGCTCGGCTACACCACCTCCCGCTTCCCGGTCACCGTCGGCGGTGGCCGGAGCGCCAACGTCATCGCCGAGAAGGCGGCGGCGTCGCCGGACGTGGTGCTGGTGACCGCCCACCTCGACTCGATCAACATCGCGGGTGGCCCGGCCGCCGACGCGCCCGGCGCCGACGACAACGGCAGCGGCTCGGCGGGCGTCCTGCTGCTGGCCCGCCTGCTGGCCGGGACGGCCTGGAATCACACGCTCCGGCTGATCCTCTTCGGCGGCGAGGAGCAGGGCCTCTTCGGCAGCAAGCAGTACGTCGCCTCGCTGTCGGCCGCCGAGCGATCGCGGATCCGCGCCGTCCTCAACATGGACATGATCGCGACGCGGAACGGCCCGGAGAACGCCGTCCTGCTGGAGGGCGCGCCGGTCTCGCAGAGCCTGATCGACGACCTGGCCACGGCCGCGGCCACCTACACCGGGTTACGGGTGGAGACCTCGCTCAACCCGTTCGCCAGCGACCACGTGCCGTTCATCCAGGCGGGCGTGCCGGCCGTGCTGACCATCGAGGGCAACGACAGCGCGAACCACCACATCCACTCCGCCGACGACGTGCTCGGCCACCTCGACTACGACCTGGCGATGGAGATCCTGCGGATGAACGTGGCCGCGCTCGCCGGCTGGCTGCAACCGGCGCCCGCGGCGGCGCCGCGCCCGGCCGGCCCGGTGGTCTCGTGGGCGCCCGGGCGGCTGGACCTGTTCGTAACCGGGACCGACCGTGGGATCTACCACAAGGCGTGGGATGGCTCCGCCTGGCAGCCCTACGAGCGTCTCTAGCCGGGCCCGAGGTCGGTGGAGAGCCAGTGCTCGGGTCGCATGTAGACGGCGATGTGCTCGCCTAGCTGGGTGCGCTCGTACTCGAGGTAGGCCTCCACCTTGTCGGGAGGCAGGTATCGCTCGGCCATCTCGCGCGAGAGCTCGGCGCTCCACGGCGCCTTGCGGGTCAGCGGGCCCTCCACCGAGACGTAGCGGATCGTCGGCGAGGTGCGCTGCGCCATCATGCTGAAGCGGCCGGCGGCCTCCATCGCCCGGGTCTTGCGCGCGTCGGGCGCGGTGAGCACCCAGAGCTCGCCGCCGGGCTCGTACTGATACCAGATCGGCACGGTCAGCGGCGCGCGGTCGGGCCTCTCGACCACCGAGAGCGCGCCGATGTGCGGTGCGGCCAGGAACTGTTCGCGTTCTTCTCTCGAAAGTGCCATGAGCCGGACGCTAGCCCCGGGGTCCGACAAAAACGGCGTTGATGATCGTCTTCAGCCCGCCGGCGACCCTCTCCGCGCCGCCCTCGGTCGCCAGCAGACGCTGGATCGGGTCGCTGTGCAGCGAAGCGAGAAGCAGGTGCGCGATGACGTCGGCATCCAGCTCGGGACGGGCGTCGTGGACGAGATCGGCGATGTGCCGATGCCAGAGCGCGTGCAGCGGCGGCGGTTCCTCGCCGGGAATCCTCGCCTGCACGACCGCGTCCGCGTGATCCAGGGCGGCGAGCAGCCCCTTGTTACGCGAGACGACCTCGATCACGCCGTCGACGAAGGCGAGCAACCGTTCCCGGGGTGGCGCGCCGGGGCCGAGCGGGGGTGGCCCGTCCACCACGGCCTGCTGCAGGACCATGGCGCGTTCCTGCATCAGGGCCCGCATCAGCCCGGCCCGGTTGCCGAACCGGTGGAAGACCGTGCCCTTGCCCACGCCGGCCGCGGTGGCGACCTGCTCCATCGAGATCTGTTCCGGCGGAAGCCTGGTCAGCAGCTCTTCGGTCGCCAGCAGGATGGCGCGCCGGTTCCGGGCCGCGTCGGCGCGTTCGGGCATGAGATTCCTCGACTAACTGGACTGACGGTCAACTTATGCTCTACGGTCAACAAAGTTGACCGCTGGTCCAGTTTACCAGGAGGTAGTCATGCGACGCGTCCGCTACCACGAGTACGGCGGCCCCGAGGTGCTCACCGTCGAGGAGACCGAGCCGCCCGAGCCCGGCCCGGGGCAGGTCAGTCTGCGCGCCGAGGCGATCGGCGCGAACTACGTCGACACGAAGATCCGGGCGAACGCCGGCTCGATCTTCTACCGGCCGCTGCCCGGCTCGCCGACCGGCGACGTCGTCGGCATCGTCGAAGCGGTCGGGCCCGGCGTCGACCCGGGACAGGTCGGCCACCGGGTCACGGCACTGGTCGATCCCGACGCGTACGCGGACTTCGTGCTCGCCGATGCCGCCTGGCTGGCGCCCGTGCCTGACGGGCTGGGGCCGGGACCCGCCAGCCTGCTGACCGTCGCCGGACCGGTCGCCCTGCGGGTGCTGCGCGCCGGCAATCTCGCTCCGGGGGAGACCGTCCTGATCCACTCCGGCGCCGGGAACATCGGTGCCCTGGCCATCCAACTGGCGAAACTGCTCGGCGCCGGACCGGTCATCGCCACCGCCAGCACCGCGGAGAAGCGGAAGCATGCCCTCGATCTCGGCGCCGACGTCGCCGTCGACTACACCGCCGACGACTGGGCCGAGCGGGTTCGGGCGGCGGCGCCCGGCGGTGTCGACCTGGTCCTGGACGCCGTCGGTGGCGCCGTGCTGAGCGAGGGCATCGACCTGCTGGCCCCGATGGGACGAGCCGTCGTCTATGGCGCCGCGAGCGGCGACCTGGTCGAGGTGCCGATCCGATCGCTCTTCGGGCTCCGGACCGTGACCGGGTTCTCCCTGCTCGCGTGGCGTGCCGCGCGCCCCTCGGAGGCCCGGGCCGAGATGGCCGAGGTGGCCGGGTATCTCGCGGACGGCACGCTGCGCGCGGACGTCCGGGCTGCCCTGCCGCTGACCGAGGCCGCCGAGGCGCACCGGCTGCTGGAGGACCGCGCCACCATCGGCCGGGTGCTCCTGGTGCCCTGACCGCCGAGCCGGCCGAGGTGAGTCAGACGGCTAACTGGTGGGTTCGGGCCGCGGCGCGGCGGAGTGAGTTAGGCGTCTGACTAACGGGGCGGGTCAGGGGGCGGGGCGGCGGAGCTTGGTGCCCGGCAGCATGCGCCGCGGCTCGGGCAGGAAACCGCCCGAAGCGGGCTCCAAGCGCAGGAACGGGATGGCCCGCCCCAGCGCGGCCAGGTCGGCGTCGCTGCCGTCGATCTCGTAGCCCATGTGGCGGGCCAGGACGCGGGCCGCCCGGCGGTGGCGGCGGGCGTACGCCAGCATCACGTCGGCGCCCTCGTCGGTGGTGAGCGGGTGGGCCACCGCCCGGCCGGCGTCACGGGACAGCACGATCGTGGTGTCGGGGTCGGCGAGCAGGTTGCGGTACCAGTCGGAGCGCGGGCCGTACCCGGCGGCGACCGTCACGGCGCCGGTGGGGGAGAGGTGCACGACCTCGAGGACGACCTGGTGCGGGCGGCCGGTGCGGCGGCCCGTGTGCGAGACCAGGACGAGCCGGCGGCCGAAGAGGAAGCCCAGCCCCTGGCGGTAGAAGAACAGCGGCAGGCGTAGCAGGGATCGCCGCAGGCCGCGCGGGGCGGTCGGCGCGGTGAGGGCCCGCACGGTCAGTGCTTGATCTTGTCGTCGGGCTCGGGGCCCTCGTCGGGGTCGACGTGCAGCATGCCGTCGACTATCGCAATGATCGGCATGCTGATCCAGTCGTAATGCGGGATCGCGATGTCGAGGGCGCGTTCGTGCACGTTCCGCGAGGTGCAGGTTTCGTCTATACAGGCAATATCGGGGCGCAAGGTGCTCATGATTCCTCCAGCGACGAAGTTTCATTGCACAGTGCAATCATTACTCCGGCCGGGGCGGTAGCGCTACCCACCCCGGCCGATTGCTCCCCGATCAAGCGATCAGAACGGCGTCATGGTGATCGCGGCCAGGCGCGGGTCGCCGTCGTGGACCAGCGACTCCTGGTTTCCGACGTCGTCGAAGGCGAACGCGTACGCCTTGCCGTCGACCATGTTCGCGTGGATGACCTTGGCGTAGAGGTTGGCCGGGTCGCCCTGGTAGAAGTCGGCCGCGGTGCCGCCCGGCTGGGTGTCGATCGTGCCGAGCGTGCCGCGCTGCAGCGCCGCGCAGAGCGTGCGGGCGATCGGGCCGACCACCTGGTCGTTCGGGGCGGCCAGCGCCCCGTCGCAGCCCCACACGTTCGCCGTCGAGGGCTTGGTGAACGACGCGGCCACCTTGCCGCTGGTGTCCGTGAAGCTCAGGACGTTGCCGCTGGTGCGCCCGACGAATTTGTTGCCGGGCTGGTCACTGAAGGGCACAACAGTCAAATTCTTGTTCGTGTACGCGTTCCAAGCGCTCGAGATGAGCGAGTCGAGGTAGGTCGGGCTCATCAGGCCGGCGTCCGCGGCCTTGCCCGGCGCCAGCACCCGCAGCACCGTCCCGTCGGACCGGGTTACGACGCTCTTGGCGAAGTCGGGCGAGGCCTTGATCGCGTCGATCACCTTCTGCCGTCCGCCGGACTTGAGCTCACCGGTCGAGGTGACCGTGCCCGAGCCGCCGGTGACGCTGACGATGTGCGGCACCGCGAACATGTCGACCTGCGAGCTGTTCAGGAACAGGCCGCCGGCGTCGAGGGTGAACTCGCTCCAGTCGAAGAGAATGTCGTGGTTGGGGTCGCCGCCGGCCCACGGCGCGGGCTGCACGAGGCCGTCGGTGGTGAGCCGGAAGTCCAGCTTCTGCCCGAACGACATGTACAGGCGGCCGGAGAGGCCCTTCGGGATCTTGATGGTGGTCGAGGCGCCGGTCAGCGGGATCGAGACGTCCGGGGCCGGCACGGGCACCGTGGCGCCGCCGGTCCAGGCCGTGAAGGCGCCGGCCGCGTTGACGTAGCCGAGCTTTCCGGTCGCCAGGTTGACGCCGAGCACGTACAGGAAGACGGTCTCGTTCCGCCCGGACTTGTTGCTCACCGTGACCGGCAGAAGGTCCGACGCGGGCGGAATGTCGGCCTTCGGCGTCTCCGACGTGGGCGCCGCCGTCGACGGCTTGGGAGCGGCCGAGGTGGTCGTGGGCACGACCGTGGTGGGCGAGACGGTAGCCGGCGTGGTGGCGGGAACGACCGTACCGTTGCAGGGCAGGCCGTTGATCTTGCAGTTGGCGGGCTGGCCGCCGGAGCCGACGAACCCGAAGGTCGCCGAGGCCCCGACGGCCACCGCCCCGTTCCACCCTTGGTTGGCGAAGGTGACGTGTTGCCCGGACAGCGTCATCTTCGCGTCCCAGAAGCTGCCGACCACGGCCCCCGCCGGAAGATCGAACTCCACCTTCCACGAGGTCATGGCGGCCGCCCCGGTGTTGCTGACGGTCACCTCGTCCTGCCAGCCACTGCCCCAGTCGGACACCGTCCGCAGAGATGCGGTCGGTGCCGCCGCCGAGGCCGGCAGGGCGATCCAGGTCGTCGTCGCGACCGCCATCGCGGCGACGACCGTGAGGAGGAGAGTTCGTTTGCGGCGCATCGTCGGGTTGCCTCCGAAGGTGTGGAACGGACCAGGCCATCCTCGGAAGGCGCCGCCTCGAGCCGACAGATCTTTACAGTTCCTTTAAGGTGCTTCTGCCCGTTTGCCCGGGGCGGATTACCCGCGGTGCCACTTCTGGTTGGCGGTGCCGGCGCAGTCCCACAGCTGCAGCGCCGCGCCCCAGTTGCCGTTCCAGTCCTTGATGTCGACGCACTTGTTGGCCTGCGGATTCACCAGGTCACCGGCCGCTGACAGAACGAATTGCTGAGCCGGGTTGCCGCTGCAGCCGACGATCTGGATGACCGCGCCGTTGGCCGTCGAGCCCCACGCCACGTCCATGCACTTGTTGTTGGACGTCTGCAGCGTGCCGTTCACAAACGTCCACTTCTGTGCGCCCGATCCGTTGCAGCCCCACATCTGCAGGGGCACGCCGTCGGAGAAGTTGGAGTTGGGCACGTCGACGCATAGCCCGTTCCAGTCGCTGATCACCGAGCTGGCGCTCCCGCCGCCGCCGCTGGTGGTCAGCGACAGCCCGTAGGCGCCGAGGATCTCGTTCACCGGCTGGAACCACATCGTGCCGCCGGACGAGCAGTTGCCGCTGCCGCCGGAGGTCACGCCCTGTGCCTGGTTGCCGGAGATCCATGACCCGCCGGAGTCGCCGGGCTCGGCGCACGCGTTGCTGCGGGACAGCCCGGAGACGGAGCCCTGGGCGTACACGACGGTCTCGTTGCGGCCGAGCAGGGTGCCGCAGCGCCAGCCGGTGGTGCGGCCGGAGCGGCAGATCGAGCTGCCGATCGCGGCGTCGGCCGAGCCCGCGACCACGACGTTCCCGCCGGCGTAGTTGTTGACCCAGGGCTGCGGGGTCCAGTTGCCGTTGGTGCGGATCCACGAGTAGTCGTTGCCCGGGAACGACGAGCCGGCGAATGTGCCCTGGCTGACGTTGTTGTAACCGAGCGTGGGGCTGCCCGTGCCGCCGCAGTGGCCGGCGCTGACGAACCCTCCGCTCACGGCGAACCCGATCGAGCACAGCGTGTTGCCGTTGATCACGTACTGGTCGCCACCGCGGATGTCGTACATGGTCCGGGGCTGCCCGGCGAGCGCCTCGACGGAGACCGAAGGCGCGCCGCTGGCCTGCGCGAACTTCAACGCCGCGCTCTCGGCGCCCGGCTTGGCGAGCACCACGACCCGGTTGGCGGGCACGTCGACATACCACCCGCGGACCGAGACGGCGGCCGCGTGCGAGGCGTTGCGGTCCAATTTCGTACGCGTCGCGGTCAGCGTGGACTCATTGACGGCTACCAACGCCGGGTTCGCGCCTTCCGCCCGTACGGAAGCCTCGGCCGAAGCGGAAGTGACCGCGACCGTGAGTTTGGCAGCGCCGGAAGGAATCCACGCGCCGGCGAAGGCGGAGCCGAGCCGTGTCCGCAACCGCTTCTCGATGACCGGCGCCGCCGCCTCGGTGCGCAGCCGCGCCGCGATCTGGGAATCGTCGAGCTTGAGGTCGCGACGCATGGCCGCGAGCATTCCGGGCGCGATATCGAAGTGTTGGGGAGCGGCCTGAGCCGGCTGTGGGGTCAGGGTGGCGGCGACGACAAAAGCAGTTGCGACCGCAAGCATTCTTCGGCGCATGGGGGAGTTCCTTCCGAACCGGGAAACAGGGGGTTGACCAGGGAAGGAGAGCGCTCTCTAGATCGGAGTCTGTCTATCTGTGACAACGCTGTCAACAAGTCATTAAGAAACTTGCCCGAGTTACCCATCCAACCGCCCCGGCCACCACCCCAAAACCGGACTGAAGGCAACTCAACGTGTGCTGGATCGCGTGCCCTCGCCGCCGTGGGGGCGCGCGTGGGAGGCTGGGTCTTTCGATGCCGACGATGGGGTAGCGGGGCAATGGGCATGATCAAGGTCGTCGGGCTGGTGCTGCACCCCCGGCGCGACTGCGGGTCGGCGATCGACGCCATCGTGGCGTGGGCCAACCGGCGCGAGGTGACCGTCCTCGGCCTGCACGACGAGATCAACCGGATCGACTGCGACGCCGTGGCGGTCAGTCCCGAGGAGATGGTCGAGCGGGCCGGCCTGCTGGTCAGCCTCGGCGGCGACGGCACGATGCTGCGCACGATGCGACTGGTCGAGGGGCGCAAGACGCCGGTGCTCGGGGTCAACGTGGGGCGGCTCGGCTTCCTGGCCGAGGTCGACCTGCCCGATCTGCCCGGCGCGCTCTCCGCCATCGACGAGCACAAGTTCACGATCGAGTCGCGCACGGCGGTGCGCACGGTGCTGCCCGACGGCCGCGACGTCTCCGCCTTCAACGACATCGCGCTGGTCCGGGTGCCCGGCGACGGCCTCGCCGCGGTCGGCATCACCGTCGAGGGTAAGAACTTCGTGAACTACGCGGCCGACGCGGTGATCGTCTCCACGCCCACCGGCTCGACGGCGTACTCGTTCTCGGCCGGCGGCCCGATCGTCTCGCCCAACGTCGAGGGCCTGATCGTCAGCGCGTCCGCCGCGCACTCGTCGTTCAACCGCTCGCTCATGCTCGCGCTCGACGAGCGGCTCGAGCTGGACGTGCTGCCCACCAGCGGCCGCCTCGCCATCGAGGTGGACGGCATCATCGAGGGCTACGTCGGCGCCGACGACAAGCTGGAGATCGAGCCGGTGCCGGCCGCCGCGCAGGTCGTCCGCCTCGGCTCGACCTCGTTCTACGAGCGCGCCCGGCGCAAGCTGCGGGTCGAGGGCAGCGCCCAGGTGAGCGTGCGCGACCCGGTGGACAGCGCCGTGGTGGTCGACGCGTTCGAGCGGCAGCGCTACGAGATCCTGCTCGGCGGCGAGGTCGCCGGCGTGCTGCACTACCGCCGCCACGGCGGCCGGGTCGAGCTGATGCACACCGAGATCGAGCAGTCGTTCTCCGGGCAGGGCCTGGCCGGCCGGCTCGCCTCCGCCGCGCTCGAGGACGCCCGCTCCCGCGCCACCCCCGTCGTCGCCACCTGCCCGTTCGTCAGCGGCTACCTGGACCGCCACCCGGAATACTCCGACCTGCTATCAGATGGGGTTTGACACATGGGCCATCCCGCCATCCTGACCGTCGACGACGACCCCTCGGTCTCCCGGGCGATCGCCCGCGACCTGCGCCGCAAGTACGGCGAGGAGTACCGCGTCCTGCGCGCCTCCTCGGCGGCCGAGGCCCTGGACGCCTTGCGGGAGATCAAGCTGCGTGGCGGCCGGGTCGCCGTCATGCTGGCCGACTACCGGATGCCGCAGATGAACGGCATCGAGTTCCTGGAGCAGGCGATGGACCTGTTCCCCAACGCGCGCCGGGCGCTGCTCACCGCGTACGCGGACACCGACGCGGCGATCCAGGCGATCAACGTCGTCGACGTCGACCATTACCTGCTCAAGCCGTGGGACCCGCCGGAGGAGAAGCTCTACCCGGTGCTCGACGCGCTGCTCGACGCGTGGCAGGCCACCGGCGACCGCGAGCTCGAAGACATCCGGGTCGTGGGGCACCGCTGGTCCGAGCCGTCGTACCAGATCCGTGACTTCCTGGCCCGCAACCTGGTGCCGTACCGCTGGCTTGCGGCCGACGAGCCTGAGGGCCGCCGCCTGCTGGAAGCGGCCGGGGTCGGTCCCGAGTCGGTGCCGCTGGTGGTCACCGCCGACGGGCGCGCCATGGCCCAGCCCTCGACCGCCGAGGTCGCCGAGGCGGCGGGCCTGTCCACCACCCCGGGGCGCGACTTCTACGACCTGATCATCGTGGGCGGCGGCCCGGCCGGGCTCGGCGCGGCCGTCTACGGCGCCTCCGAGGGGCTCAAGACGCTGCTGGTCGAGCGCACGGCGGTCGGCGGCCAGGCCGGTCAGAGCTCGCGGATCGAGAACTACCTGGGCTTCCCCGACGGGATCTCCGGCGCGCAACTGACCGACCGCGCACGGCGGCAGGCCGGCAAGTTCGAGGCCGAGGTGCTCAATACCCGCGAGGTGACGGGCCTGCGGCTGGACGGCTCGGCCCGCACGCTGACCTTCGCCGACGGCGGCGAGGTCTCGGCGCACTCGATCGTGCTGGCCACCGGCGTCGCCTACCGCCCGCTCGAGGCCGACGGCATCGCCCGGCTCACCGGCTCCGGCGTCTACTACGGCTCGGCCTCCACCGAGGGGCCGGCCTGCGCGGGCGCCGATGTCTTCATCGTCGGCGGCGCCAACTCGGCCGGCCAGGCGGCGCTGTTCTTCTCCCGGTACGCCAAGAAGGTGACCCTGCTGGTCCGCGGCGACTCGCTCGAGGCGAGCATGTCGTACTACCTGATCCAGCAGCTCAACCAGACCGAGAACATCGAGGTCCGCACCCGTTGCGAGGTGCTCAGCGCGCACGGCGACGGTCACTTGCAGGCGATCACCATCTGCGAGAACAAGGGCACCCTCGAGACCACGGTCGAGTGCGGGGCGCTGTTCATCTTCATCGGCGCCGAGCCGCGCACCGACTGGCTCGGCGAGACCGTGTCGCGGGACGAGCGGGGCTTCGTCTTCACCGGCCCCGATCTGCTGGCGAACGGATCCCGTCCGAAGGGATGGGATCGGGACCGCGATCCGTTCTACCTGGAGTGCAGTGTTCCCGGCATCTTCGCCGCCGGCGACGTCCGGGCCAACTCGGTCAAGCGGGTGGCCTCGGCGGTCGGCGAGGGCGCGATGGCCGTCACGCTGGTCCATCGTTACCTGGAGGCGCAGTAATGTCCGACGAACCTCTCACACTCGTCCCGTGTGACCCCGGCGCGCTGACGCCCGACGAGCTGCGCACTCTCTTCCTCTTCGAGAAGCTGACCGACGAGCAGCTCAACTGGATCGCCTCGCACGGCTGCACCATGCACATGCCGGCCGGCGGCGTGGTGATCCGCGAGGGCGACCAGGCCGACCAGTTCTTCGTGCTGCTCAGCGGCACCATCCAGCTGACCCGCAAGGTCGGCCAGGACGATGTCGAGACCTCCCGCACCGAGCAGCGCGGCGTGTACATGGGCGCCACTCAGTCGTACCTTCGCGACGACGGCGTCCCCCGCCGGTACATGGCGACCATGCGGGCGCTCGACGACTCCGACTTCTTCGTGATGTCGGCCGCCGACTTCAGCCACCTGATGCGCGAGTGGTTCCCGATGGCGATCCACCTGCTCGAGGGCCTGACCCTCGGCATGCGGACGACGGCGGCGGCGATCAGCGAGCGGCAGCGGCTGACCGCGCTCGGCGCGCTGTCGGCCGGGCTCATGCACGAGCTGAACAACCCGGCCGCGGCCGCCTCCCGGGCCGCCGCCTCGCTGCGCCAGCGGGTCGCCGGCATGCGGCACAAGCTCGGCATGCTCGCCTCCGGCAACGTGCCGGCCGCCCGGCTCGAGGCGCTCGTCGAGCTCCAGGAAGACGTGATCGAGCGGGCCGCCAAGGCCCCCACGCTGACCGCCATGCAGACCGCCGACCTCGAGGACGAGCTCGGCGAGTGGATGGACGAGCGCAACGTCACCGGCGGCTGGGACCTCGCGGCCGTCTTCGCCCAGGGCGGCCTCGACATCGACTGCCTCAACGAGATCGAGACCCGGGTCGGCGACAAGGAACTGCTCGACCAGGCGATCCACTGGCTCGGCTACGCGCTCGAGACCGAGCAGCTGATGAGCGACATCGAGGACGCCACCGGGCGGGTGTCCACGCTGGTCAACGCCGCGAAGCAGTACTCGCAGGTGGACCGGTCCGCGCACCAGTGGATCGACGTGCACGGCGGCCTGAAGTCGACCCTGGTCATGCTCACCCACAAGATCGGCAGCGGGATCAAGGTCGAGAAGGATTTCGACCGGACGCTGCCGCAGATCCCGGCCCACCCGGCCGAGCTCAACCAGGTGTGGACCAACCTGATCGACAACGCGGTGCAGGCCATGAAGGGCGTCGGGACGCTGACGATCCGCACCTACCGCGAGGACGACCACGTGGTGGTGTCGATCGGGGACACCGGCCCGGGCGTACCCGATGATCTGAAAAAGCGGGTCTTCGAGCCCTTCTTCACGACCAAGCCGGTCGGCGAGGGCACCGGGCTCGGCCTCGACATCTCCTACCGCATCGTGGTCAACGGCCACGGCGGCGACATCGTGCTCGACTCCAAGCCGGGCGACACGAGGTTCATGGTGCGGCTTCCGATCAACGAGCCGGCCTCCGCCTGAGAGTGATCTGTTCTTCAAGATTCGTTTGGAAATGGGGGTGGCGGGTAGCCTTCGTCCGCGATGACTCTCCGTAGCCCCCATCCGTCCCGCAAGCGGCTGTTGCTCCTTTTCGGCGCCGTGCTCGTGGTCCTCGCCGCGGTCAACGTCGCCGACAAGTACGGTCCACACCACACCGGCCTGATCGTCGGCCCGCTGGTCGCGCTGGGCCTGATCCTGCTCGGCCGCCGCGCCGGCCTCAGCTGGCACGACCTGGGCATGTCCAAGCGCACCCTGATCCCCGGCCTCAAGTACGCCGTCGGCGCCGTCCTCGCGGTCGCCGTCGTCTACGCCATCGGCGCCGCGCTGCCCTGGACCCGCCCGGCGTTCCACGACGTCCGCTACCACCTGCACCTCAGCGCCGCGCTGATGACCGCGTTCATCGTCGTGCCGCTGGGCACCGTGCTGCTGGAGGAGGTCGCCTTCCGCGGCGTGCTCCTCGGGCTGGTCCGCCGGCACCGGGGCGCCACCTGGGCGAGCATCACGTCGTCGGTCCTGTTCGGAATGTGGCACATCCTCCCGTCGCTGCGGCTCAACAGCGCCAATCAGGCGGTCGGCGCGGCGCTCGGCACCAACGCCATGGGCCGGATCCTCACGGTCGCCGCGGTCGTCGCCTTCACCGCGCTGGCCGGCCTGCTGCTGTGCGAGCTGCGCCGCCGCAGCGGCAGCATCCTCGCCGCCGCCGCGCTGCACTGGGCGACCAACGGGATGGGCCTGCTTTTCGCCGCCTTCCTCGCAACGGTCCGGTTCGCCTGACCGGGCCATTGACCGCACCCGCGGGCGGTCGCAGGCTGGGTCGGTGAGCTGGATCCGATCCCGTGATCGCACCGCTCGGCGGCTTGCCGTCGTCGGCGACTACCGGTTCCCGGCCGGGGTTCGCCACCGATTCTTCGTGGCACACGACGACCTCGACTCCACCTCGATCGCCCTTGTGGAAGACGCCGCCCACCAATGGTTCCGGCTGGCCGCCCGCCATCCGAGGGCCACGCTGTCGATGCCTTCGGTGGTGGTGGACGACCTGTGGCGCGAGGCCGTCCGCGACACCGGCTACGCGGAGTTCTGCGAGGCCGCGTTCGGGCGTCCGCTGCCGTACGCGCCGGAGCACGCCGCCGACCGGGGGCTCGCCGACACGTTCCGCTTCGCCTGCGAGGACGAGACCTGCGGCCCCGCCGAGCTGCCCCTGCTGTTCCGGGTGGACAAGACGCTCGCGGTGAAGGGCGGCCGGAACTATCTCGCCGACTGCGGCGGCCGCACCCAATGCCACGAGTTTCCGGGCGCCATCTGCCTGCGGCACGTGGCGGGCGTCGAGAAGGCGAAGCGCTGGAGCAGGCTCGGGAGCGCGCCGCCGCCACCGCCGGACGGCGGCTTCGGCGGCGGGGAGATGGCCGGCGGCCTCTAGCCCGAAAACGGTTCGACAGCGTCCCTCCCGCGGACAAAGCTGACCGAATGCGACAGGACCAGATCTGGGACGCCGAGGCCGCCCAGCGCTACGACACCCCCGGCACCGGCATGTTCGCCCCCGAGGTGCTCGGTCCCACCGTCGACAAGCTGGCCGCGCTGGCCGGCGACGGCGCCGCCCTCGAGTTCGCCATCGGCACCGGCCGGGTCGCGATCCCGCTGCACGAGCGCGGCGTCCCGGTCACCGGGATCGAGCTCTCCCAGCCGATGATCGACCAGCTGCGCGCGAAGAACACCGATATCCCGGTTATTTCCGGTGATATGGCGACGACATTTACCCAGCCGGGCTTTGCCCTCGTCTACCTGGTCTTCAACACGATCGCGAACCTGCTCACCCAGCGTGAGCAGGTCGAGTGCTTCCGCAACGCCGCCCGCCATCTCGAGCCCGGCGGCCACTTCGTGATCGAGCTGTGGGTGCCCGAGCTGCGCAAGCTCCCGCCCGGCGCCCCCGCCACCGTCTTCGGCAGCGAGCCCGGCTATCTGGGCGTCGACACCTACGACACCCTCGAGCAGCGCGTCGTGTCGTACCACTTCACCTTCGACCCCGATCACCGCCGCGAGGCCCGGGTCGGCCGCACCCCGCACCGCTACATCTGGCCCGCCGAGCTCGACCTGATGGGCCAGCTGGCGGGCTTCGAGCTGGAGTCCCGCCACGCCGACTGGTCGGGCGCGCCCTTCACGGCCGACTCCCGCTCGCACGTGTCGGTGTACCGGCTAGGACGCTGATCAGGTCGTCGACCAGCGAGGCGTCGACCGGCTCGCGCGTGGCGAGCACGCGGTACCAGATCACCCCGAAAACAATGTCGGCGACGGTGCCGGGTCGCGGGTCCGGCGGCAAGTCACCGCGGGTCAAGGCCCGATTGACGAGTACGCCCAGAGCATCGCGCCGCCGTCGCAGGAAGCCGTCCCGGAACCTCTCGCCGAACGCGGGATTGATCTGCGCCTCGGCCATGAGCGCCCGCAACACCTCGATCACCTGCGGCTTGCTCCCGGGCGCGAACGACGCCGCGAGAAAGGCTCGCAGATCGGCCACATAGCTGCCCTCGTCGGGGATCGGTATGTGCGGTCGTCGGCAAGGTGGGCGCGATCGACTGGCTGGTCGTGTCGCTCAGCGGCGGCGAGGGCGCGGGCCCGATCGCCGGCCTCGACGTGGCCGCCCTGCGCCGGGCCTTCGACGCGAAGTTCTGGGCCCACCTGACCACCCTGCGCGCCGCGTTGCCGCGCCTCGCGCCGACCGGCTCGATCACGCTGATCGGCGCGATCTCGGCCCGCGCCGCGATGCCCGGCACCGCCGGCCTGGCCGCGGTCAACGGCGCGGTGGAGGCGCTGGTCAAGCCGCTGGCCACCGAGCTGGCCCCGATCCGGGTCAACGGCGTCTCGCCCGGCCTGGCCGCCACCAATCCCAACCTGACCGGCACGGTGATCGAGGCCGACGGCGGCGCCCGCCTCGCGGCTTTCAGTTTGGGAAGAGGGTGACCGTCAGGATGCCGCTGGGCGTCGGGGTCAGGACCGCCATCCCGTACGGGTTGCCGTGCCACCGCGCGAGGGCGGCCGGCTGACCGTTCACGACGGCGGGGGTCATCTGCCAGTCCCCGGGCGCGCCCATCGAGGGCGCCGCGAAGGCAAGGCAGGTGTCCCGCCCCGACGCCCACGTCGCCGAGCCGGCCTGCTCGATCGACGCGTCCTCGCGCAGCAGCTCGCGGAACGCGACCGGGTCGGCCGCCTCCCACGCCGCCATGTAGCGGTCGAGCAGCTCCCGGGCCCGCGGGTCGTCCGGCTCGAGCACGTCGTCGCGCCGGGGTGCCACCTCGCCGAGCCGGTGCCGGGCCCGCTGGAGCGCGCTCTTCACGGCCGGCACCGACAGCTCGAGGATCTCCCCGGTCTCGGCCGCCGAGAAGGCGAGCACCTCGCGCAGCAGCAGCACGGCCCGCTGCCGGGGCGGCAGGTACTGCAGCCCGGCGACGAAGGCGAGCCGCACGGTCTCCAGGTCGGTGACCGAGTCGGCCGGGTCGGCGGCGAACGGGCCGATCCACCCCTCGGCGCCGAGGCTTCCGGACGGCAGCGCCCGCCGCCCCCGCCCGTCCAGCGCGGTCAGGCACGCGTTGGTGGCGATCCGGTAGAGCCAGGTCCGCACCGACGACCGCTGCCCGAACCCGGCCCACCCGCGCACCGCCCGCAGGTAGGTCTCCTGCACCACGTCCTCGGCCTCGTCCCAGGCGCCCAGCATCCGGTACGCGTGCGCGAGCAGCCCCCGCCGCTCCCGCTCGAATACGTCCGTGTCCACCAGTTGAGCATTCATACCCGTGCAGACCAGCGCCAGCGCCGGAAGGAATCGGTCAGTACTTGAAGGCGCCGACCAGCGACGTGAGCTCGCCGGCGAGCTGGGAGAGGTTGGCGGCCGCCTGCTGGGTCGTGCCGGCCACATCGGCCGTCGACGCGGCGACGTCGGCCACGCCGGTGATGGTGTGCGCGACGTCGCCGCTGTTGGACGCTGCCTCGGCCACCGTGCGACTCATCTCGCCGGTGGTCGCGGTCTGCTCCTCGACCGCCGACGCGATGGTCGTCGTGTAGTCGCCGATCTGCGTGATGACCTGAGCGATCTCGCCGATCGCGGCGGCCGCCTGCGCGCTGGACGACTGGATCGCGCCGATCCGGGCGGTGATCTGCTCGGTGGCCTGGGCGGTCTGCTGGGCCAGCTCCTTCACCTCGCCGGCCACCACCGCGAAGCCCTTGCCCATGTCGCCGGCGCGGGCGGCCTCGATGGTGGCGTTGAGCGCGAGCAGGTTGGTCTGCTCGGCGATCGTGGTGATCAGCCGGACCACCTCGCCGACCTCGGCGCTGGCCGAGCCGAGCTCGGCGACCTGCCCGTTGGTGCGCTCGGCCACGCTCATCGCCTGGGCCGCCACCTGGGCCGCCTGGGTGGCGTTCGAGGAGATCTCGGTGATCGAGGCGCTCATCTGCTCGGCGCCGGCCGCGATCGACTGCACGCCCGCGTTGACCTGCTCGCTCGCCGAGCGGGCGTTCAGCGCGCGGTCGGAGGCGTTGGCCGCGCCCGACTGGAGCTGCGCGCTGACCGCGTTCAGCTCCTGGGCGGCGGAGGTGAGCTTGCCGGTCGACTCGGCGATGCCCCTGATCGTGACGGCGACCTTCTCGACGAAGCGGTTGAAGGCGCCGGCCAGCTGCCCGGCCTCGTCCTCACGGGTGACCGTCACCCGCTGGGTCAGGTCGCCGTCGCCGTCGGCGATCTCCGCCATCCGGTCCCGCAGCCGCTCGATCGGCCGCACGATGGTGCGGGCCAGCAGGAACGCCGCGATGCCGGCGATCAGCACCGCGACCGCGGTGATCCCGATGCTGATCGTCCGGGTGCGGTCGGCGGCGGCGAGGATGGTGGCGGTCGGCACCGAGACCACCAGCGACCAGGTGTCGCCGTCGCCCAGCGTGAGCGGCGCGGCGACCTGCAGCGTCTCGTCGCCGCCGGCCGTCGTGACCCGCTGGGCCGACGTCCCGGACTTCGCCGCGCTCGCGGACAGGGCCGCGACGTCCTCGGCCGCGGCCTTGCCGGCCTGGTCGGCGCGGCCGCCGGCGACCACCACGCCGGCGGTGCTGACCAGCACGGCGCTGCCAGTACCGAACGGCCTGATCGAGCCGACCAGGGTCTGCAGGCTGGTCAGCGCCATGTCGATGCCGGCCACCCCGACGACCGTGCCGCTGCGGATGATCGGCACGGCCACCGAGGTCATCATCGTGTCGACGCCGCCCACGTTGTAGACGTACGGCTCGATGACCTTCTCGGCCTTGGTGGTCTTGGGGATCTGGTAGTAGTCGCCCGCGCCGGACTTGTCGTAGTCGGTCAGCGCGGTGAGCGAGATCTTGTCGCCATCGCGGAACCAGTACGGCACGAAGCGGCCGGTCGCGTCGTACCCGTCGTCGGCCTTGCGGAAGTCGCTGTCGTTCCCGTCGAAGGCGTCCGGCTCCCAGCCCGACCAGACGCCGAGGAACTCGGGGTGCTCGACCAGCACCGCGCGCAGGTCGGCGCGGGCGGTCTTGCGGTCGCCGTTGGCCGCCGTCTGGTCCATCACCTGCGCCATGTCCCGCGCCGTGCCGAGGCCGCCCAGGACCACCTGCTGGACCTGGGCGGCGTTGCGCTGGGCGACCTCGTCCGCGTACGCGAACCCGGTGGTCCGGGCGTCGCCGGCATTACGGCTCGTGATGATCCAGACGACCGCCGCCATGGCGATGACCAGCATCACGACCATGGCGGCGATGACCCGGACCTTGATGGTGAGTCGCGTCACAAACCATTTATCGGCAGATCATTGCCGCCGCTGAATCACTCGCTGAGTCAGAGCAGCCCTCGCACGTACGCCGCCTGGCCCGCGTGCTGCGCGTCGTCGTCGTAGACGCTGACCAGCCGCACGCCCAGCGTCACCGGCGGGTCCCAGGCGGTGTCCACCACCCGGTCGAAATCGTCGTCGGTCAGGCCGGCGACGAAGGCCAGCGTGCGGTCGTGCACGGCGCGGTAGTACTCCTCGAGAGCCAGAGCGCTCTCCGGGGCGACGATGGAGACCTGCCGCGGCGAGTGGCCGTAACCGGTGTCCGACGGGTCGGGCTTGAGCCCGAAGCGCGAGGCCCAGTCGCCGGTGACGTAGAGCTGCTCCTCGCCGATCAGGTCGGCCACGTGGTCGTCCTGCACCCGGGTGAGGTGCCAGACCAGCCAGCCGATCGAGTTGGCGCCCGGGGCCGGCGCCCAGCGCAGCTGCTCGGGGGTGAGGCCGTGCACGGCGGTGTGCACGAGGTCGGGAAGCCGCCCGAAGGCGTCGGTCAGGATGTCCTTGGCGTCCATGCTGTTACTCCGTCCCGTTGACTCGGGTTCTGAGTATCCGCGCCTACGGCCCCTCGGTGCCGGTGTTGCCGGTCGCGTCACTCCCGGTCTGCGGCGCGGCATCGGCGCCGCCGCCGCTCCCACTATCCGAGCCGGAGTCCGAGCCGGAGCCGGAATCGGTCCCGCCGGTCTCGGTGTTCCCGGCCGGAGCCTGAGTGGCCGGGTCCGTGGTCGGCGTGTCGGTCGGCTGCTGGGTTGCCGTGTCGGTGGGCGTCGCCTGCTCCGTCGGCGTCGCGCCGGGATCCGCGGTCTCGCCGGGATCCGCCGACTCCGAGGGCGTCGGCGTCGACTTCTCGGATTTGTCGGATTTGCTGGAGTCGCCGAAGATCGTCGACACCGTCGACCGGCCCGCGGCCCCGCCCTTGGTGGCCGCCTCGATCGAGCGGCCCGAGATCAGCTCGGCCACGGTCAACGTACCCATCGCCAGAATGAACAGTGACCCGGCAACCAGCGCGACGCGCTTCCACCTGATCTTGCGCGATGGCGCCGCGGTCATCGCGGGCAGCGCGACCGTCGTGTCGGCCGCCGCCGCGACCGGAGGCGTGCCCACCGCGGCCGGCGCCGCCGTGAACGTCCCCTGCAGCTTCCTGGTGCCCTTGTGGATCGAGCGTTGGTACACCTCGGTGCCGACGGATCCGATCAGGCTCGCGACCGCGGCCCCGGCGAGCGTCCCCGCGACGCCGAGAAACGATCCGATCACGGCCGCCGAAAGCGCGGCCAGCACGCCGGCAATGGTCTTCGGAATGTCGATGCCGGACCAGATCCGGTCCGGTGCGTGCTCGGTCATGTCCTCCTCTACTCCCACTCGGATTACTTCGTCAGGCTTTCGCCTTTGCCGCACGGGCCGCCGCTAAACCCCGGCGCTCGGCCAGCACCTCACGCAGCGGCCGCACCACGACCCCCTCGGCGGCCAGGTGTCGCCGGGCCAGCCTGCGGTTACGCAGGATCGCGACGAGCCCGACCGCGAAGATGAGATATTGCACGCTCATGGCGATCTTGAAGTCGTCGATGCCGTACGTGTTCTGGCCGCCGGTCCGGGCGTCGAGGATCAGCCCGATGAGCTCGATGGTCACCAGCGACGCGACGAACCCGCCGACGTTCACGACGCCGGTCGCGGTGCCCAGCCGGCTCGGCGGGTTGAACGTGCGCGCGTAGTCGAAGCCGATCATCGAGCCGGGCCCGCCGGTGCCGAGCGCCAGCACGAGCAGCACCAGCACCGGGAGCGGCGCGCGTCCCGGCCAGGCGAGCACCAGTGTCCAGGCGCCCGCGTTCACCGCGATGATCCCGAGCACCAGCCACGACCGGCGCAGCGGGTGCCGCTGCACCAGCACCCCGATCACCGGCCCGGCCGCCATGCCGACCAGCACGAACAGGGTGAGCAGCGTGCTCGCGGTCTGCCGGTCGAGGCCCTCGCCCGCGATCAGGAACGGGAAGCCCCACATCAGCGCGAACACCGTGCCGGTGAACTGGGTGGTGAAATGCGACCAGAGCCCGAGCCGGGTGCCCGGATGCCGCCACGCGCCGGCCAGGTCGGTGCCGAGCTGCTGGAGCGTGATCGGCGGGCCGCTGGAGACCTTCCGCTCGGGCGTGTCCCGCAGCGCGACCAGCGCGACGAACGCGACGAACACGCCGGCGCCGGCGGCGCCGACGAACGCGGTGGTCCAGCCGGGTCCCGCCAGCAGAGCAGCCAGGGGTACGGCCGAGAGCACCTGCCCGGCCTGCCCGACGAGCCCGGTCAGCTGAGTGACGATCGGCACCCGCCGGGTCGGGAACCAGCGCGGGACCAGCCGCAGCACGCTGATGAACGTCATCGCGTCGCCGGCGCCGACCAGGACGCGGGCGATCACCGCGCCCTCGATGCCGTGCGCGGTGGCCATCAGCCCCTGCCCGACCGCCATGATCAGGGCGCCGGAGACGACCAGCCGCAACGAGCCGAAGCGGTCCAGGAGCAGCCCGACCGGCACCTGCAGGCCGGCGTAGACGAGGAGCTGCAGCACCGCGAACGAGGCGAGGGCGCCGGCGCCGACGTGGAAGCGGTCCTGCGCGTCCAGCCCGGCGACGCCGAGCGAGGTGCGATGAAGCACGGCCACGATGTAGGCGGCGAGGCCGACAGCCCACACCGCCCAGGCCCGTCGGCCGGGTCGCAGGGGCATGGCTCGCCTTCCGTTCGCTCCGTACACGTACGGGACAAAGCCTTGTCCGCGGTCCCGGCCGCGACAATGCATCGCGGCCAAGACCACACGTGCCCCTGGTCACTGCCCTGCGACCGCCGCTGACACCGGGTAAGGTGCTGCGGGTGGTTGCCGAGCGTGCCGCCAGTCGTACCGCTGTGATCGTCTGCCAGGGCCGGGCGGCAGCCAACGGTCACTTGGCGCCGGACCGCTTCGCGGATCCGACGGCGATGCCGTTGCTGCGGGCGGAGGAGCAGGCTCAAGTCCATCTGGTACGCCATGAGCAGCCCCCGAAAGGTACGACGCCGCGCCTCGCGTACGAGATGATCCGTGCCTCGGCCGAGATCATGGTCCCCCGCACGGTCGCCATCGACGAGGCCGTTCTCGCGGCCCCGGCGGAGCAGGTCGTCATCCTCGGCGCGGGACTCGACGGCCGGGCGTGGCGCCTGAAGATGCCCGGCGCCACCTTCTTCGAGGTCGACCACCCCGCCTCGCAGAAGGACAAGCAGGACCGCGCCGAGAGCCTTGACGGCGACCCGCCCGTCTTCGTGCCGGTCGACTTCGCCCGCGACGTGCTCACCGACGCCCTCGAGTCGGCCGGGCACCGCGCGGACGTCCCCACGATCTGGGTCTGGGAGGGCGTGGTTCCCTATCTGACCCGCGCCGAGGTGACCGCCACGGTCGCGGCGCTGGCCGCCCGCTCGGCGTCCGGCAGCCGCCTGGTCGTCAACTACCAGTCCCCGTCCCTGCTGAGCGACCTGATCCGCAAGTCGATGTCGGCGGTGTTCCGCAAGTCGGGCCCGTGGGCCGGCGAGCCCTGGCGTTCCACGTGGTCCGCCGCGGCGATGTCCCGGCTGCTGGCCCTGCACGGCTTCGCCGTCCGCGAGGATCGCGACCTGCTCACCGTGGCCGCGACCCTGGGCGTGGTCCCGAAGCAGCAGACCAGCGTCAAGAACGGCCGCGTCGCCGTGGCCGAGCGGTGACCCTTCCGCCGTCCCGGCAATTCGCATACGACGACGGCCGCGTGCTGCGCTACTGCCTTTACGGCCCGGCGGACGGGTTCCCGGTGATCTGGCACGGCGGGTCGCCGAGCAGCCGCTGGAAGTGGCCGCACCTCATGGACGCGATGGCGCGGAGCAAGCTGCGCCTGCTCGTCTACGACCGGCCCGGCTACGGCGGCTCGACCCGCCGGCCCGGCCGCACGGTCGCCGACGCGGCCGCGGACACGCGGGCCCTGGCCGACGCGCACGGCTGGCAGCGCTTCGGCGTCTTCGGCGGCTCCGGCGGCGGTCCGCACGCGCTGGCCTGCGCGGCGCTGCTCCCGGACCGGGTCACCCGCTGCGCCGTGCTCTCCGGCATCAAACCCTCCGCCGACCGCCCCCGCGACGAGCACGCGCTCCGGTCCTCGCTGGCCGGCGTGGCGGCCGACATCCTGGCCCGGATCGAGGCCGGCGGCCCCGAGACGCCCTACTGGCCCGGGCCTCCGGCCCGCGACGATCCGGATGCCATGGCACGGATCCGGGCGACCTTCGTCGACGGCCGCGACGGCTGGGTCGACGACTTCCTCGCCTTCGCCCACCCGTGGGGTTTCGAGCCCGGCGAGATCGCGGCGCCCGTCGGCATCTGGCGGGGAACCCGCGACGCCCACGTCGCCGCCGACGACAACGACTGGCTGCTCGCCCACATCCCTGATGCGGAAGGACACGTCTACGACGGGGAACACCTTCCCGGCCCCGACGTGTACGGCGAGATCTACGACTGGCTGCGCGCCGGCTGAGCGCCCGCGACGAGGGCCAGCCGCAGTTTGGTCTCGTCCTCGGTGTCCGGCGCCGCGGTCAGGATGACGATCTTCAGGTCGGCGTCGCTGAGCACGTCGCAGTCGACCGCGATCGGCCCGACCGCCGGATGCTCGACGATCTTGTGATCCTCGCGGTGGGCGCCGACCACGCCGGAGGCCCACAGCTCGGCGAAGCGCTGGTTGCCGGCCGTCAGCGTGCGGATCAGGGTGGCGAGGCGCGCGCTGTGCGGGAAGCGGCCGGTAGCGCGGCGAAGGTCGGAGACGACGGCTGCTTCGACCGTGGTCGCGAGGCGCCGGATCTCCGGCGGCCGTGACTCCGGCGGCCGTGACTTCGCCGTTCTTGGGTCGGCGGCGGCCTCGATCGCGTCGCCGGCCAGCGAGGTCACCGGCCACTGCGACAAGCGCGGGCCCTCGTCGTCGACCGGGAAGGTGTCGAGGGCGAAGTTCCGCAGCCCCGGCGGCACGGTCGAGGGGTCGCCGAGCAGCGACCCCCAGCCGTGGTTCCACCGGATCAGCTGCCAGTCCGCGGCGAAGACGGCCACCGCGGCATCGCCCAGCCGGTGCAGGACCCGCTGCATACCGGGCGGGATGTGGTCGGAGACCTCGCCGTCGGCCGGCGGCGCCAGACCGGCCAGCCGATAGAGGTGGTCCCGTTCGGCGGCGGAGAGTTGCAGGGCACGAGCCAGCGCGGCCACCACCTGCGCCGAGGGAGTGGCAAAGCGGCCCTGCTCGAGCCGCACGACGTAGTCGACCGAGATCCCGGCCAGGTCGGCCAGCTCTTCGCGGCGCAACCCCGCGGCCCGGCGCGAACGCCCGGCCGGCAGCCCCGCCGCGGCGGGGGAGAGGCGGTCGCGCCAGGCACGCAGGGTCGCCCCGAGTTCCGTAGCCATGCGCCGATTCTTGCTCGCCGCCGCCCACCGAGGGTGGTAACGCCTTTCTCTGGAAGGCCTTCCGCGCCCGGCCGACGATGGACGCATGACGATCACCTTCATCACCGGGGCCAACAAGGGCCTCGGCCGCGAAACCGCCCGCCGCCTCACCGAGCTTGGTCACATCGTGCTGATCGGCGCCCGCGACGCCGAGGCCGGCCGGGCCGTTGCCGACGAGCTGGGCGCCCGCTTCGTGCCCATCGACGTCACCGACGACGCCTCGGTGGCCGCCGCCGCCAAGGACGTGGAGGCCCACGAGGGCGCGATCGACGTCCTCGTCAACAACGCCGGCGTGCATGGCCCGATGGGCGACCCGAGCGACTTGACCGGCGCCGAGGTCCTCCACGTGCTCGACGTCAACGTAGCCGGCGTGGTCCGCACCACCACCGCGTTCCTGCCGTTGTTGCGCCGCTCCGCCGATCCGGTCATCGCCAACGTCAGCAGCGCCATGGGCGACCTGGCCGCCACCCACAACCCGTCCCGCCCCGAGTCCGGCGTGATCGCCCCCGCCTACACGGCTTCCAAGGCGGCCCTCACCATGCTCACCACGCAGTACGCCAAGGCTTTCCCCGCCATCCGCATCAACGCCGCCGACCCCGGCTACACGGCCACCGACCTCAACGGCCACACCGGACACCAGACCGTCACCGAGGGCACCGACGCCACCGTCAGGTTGGCCAACGAGGGCCCGGGCCACGGTTCCGGCCGCTTCGTCGACCGCCACGGCGAGATCGCCTACGCGGAGCGCGACGCGCGGTAGTGCCGCCGGTAGGTTCCCCGGCCGGGTTGCCACCGGCACGCCCCGTTGCGCTCAAGCGACGAGGAAGGTGCCGGCCATGAAGACGAGCAGGAAGACCGCGTGCAGGGAGATGCCGACGGTCAGGACTGCTCGGTCGAGCGTGCGGTTGGCGCCCAGGCGGGCCAGCACCAGGAAGACCGCCACGGCCTCCAAGGTGTAGCGCGCCGCCGACTGCATCGAGCGGCCACCCACCTCGGTGGACATCAGGAAGACGAGGGTCAGCGCCGCCTGGACCACCAGGTAGAGCTGGTCGCGGCGGAAGCGGAAGCGGCCCTTCACGCACAGGATGAGCAGCGCGACCGCGATCAGGACGGAGCCGGCGTCGAGGATCGCGGCCAGTGAAGCGGGCTCCAAGAGGCTGCGGCCGTGCATCTGCCGGACGGCGATCAGCCAGGCCTCGCCGGGGAACGTGTAGCGCCGGCCCCACTGGTCCTGGGCGACGCTGAAAGCCAGCGGGCTCCCGAGCTCGATCGCGCAGTAGACGCTGTAGGCGACCACGCCCAGCGGGACCAGCGCCAGGCTCAGCACGTCGAGGCGCAGCCGCCACCGGCGCTGGCGGAGGTATTCGATCGCCAGCGGCGCGATGAGCAGGACGCCGAACAGGCGCGTGGCCGACGACAAAGCGCCGAGCGTCCCCGCCAGCCACCAGTGACCGCGGCGGCCGGTGTACAGGGCGCCCACGGCGAGCAGGATGAACAGCGACTCGTTGTAGCCGATGAACAGGAAGAAGCCGGTCGGAAAAGCGGCCAGATACCAGGTGGCGCGCTGGGCCACCCGCGGGCCGAACTCGTGCTCGGCCAGGCGGTGCAGCACGGCCAAGGCGCCGACGGCGGCGGCGTTGGCCACGAGCAACGCGGCGGCGAGCGCACCGCCGGGCAGCATCGCGTCGGCGACGTGGATCAGCAGTGGATACAGCGGGAAGAACGCCGGGAAGCCGGGCCCGAGGTGGTAGCCGCTCTCGGCGATCCGGACGTAGTGGCCGGCGTCCCAGCCGTTCCAGCTCAGGAAGATCATCGACAGGCCGGGTGCGTCGCCGGCGCGGCGCGGGAGCCACGCCAGCGCGCTCACGGCGAGGTGCGCGACGGTGACGGACGCCCACACCGCCAGGGCCGCCCGGAGAGCCGCTTGCCAGGGGCGGCGAAGCGGCGTCGAGGGAAGTACGGGTGTGGGAGCAACCGGCGCGGGCGCGATCATCGTCGACAAGTCGGGCTCCCCACCGTCGGCCCGGCTACGCACAGTCGCGGCACGGCGGTCGCACCATTCATGTGGCACCTCCCCTTCGCGATCTTCACCGGGGGAAGGCTGTCGCACGGAGGTGCGCGAGCCGGACCGCTCAGGAGTGACCTGGCACGTTCATGGGAGACGCACAGGAGACGCACATCTCTTCTTGCCCGGCCGCGCAACCTGGGGCTAGTGCCGATGCGTCAGGGCATGGCGGGTGGCGAAAGCGGTCATCTGGGCCCGCTGCGCGGACGGATCGCCGGCGGTGGGCGAGACGACGAGGCGGGTCACGCCCTGCTCGGCGTAGCGCGAGACCTGCTCCGGTAAGAGGTCGATCGATCCCCACCGTGTGTAATCGAGCGCGCGCCCCGACGAGCGCGCCACCTCGAGCTGCCGGGCGCGCTCGCCGGGCGCGAGCATGCCGCCCGGGAACCAGCCGTCGCCGCGGGCCGCCGCGCGCCGGGCCGCCGCGAGCGACGAGCCGCCGATGTGGATCGGCAGGTCGGCCAGGGGTCGCGGGTAGCTGCACAAGTCGGTGAAGTCATAGAACTCGCCGTGGTAGGAGACCGGCCCGCCCGTCCACAGCAGCCGCAGCACGTCGATCACCTCGTCGGCGCGACGCCCCCGGGTGCGGAAGTCGACACCCGCCGCCATGGCCTCGTGCGGAAGGGCGCCGACGCCGACGGTCAGCAGGCGCATCCGCCCGCCGGACAGCACGTCGATGGTGGCCAGGCGCTTGGCGAGGATCACCGGGTGGTGATAGGGCGCCAGCAGCACGGCAGTGCCGAGCAGCAGGCGGGTCGTCGCGGCCGCGACGAAGGCGAGGCAGTCGAGCGGGTCGGCGATCGGCAGGTCGGCCGGGAACTCCATCGCCCCGAGCCGCGCGCCCGGCTGCGTCGCGATGTGCTCGGGCAGGTAGAGCGCTTCGAACCCGCACTCCTCGGCGTGCCGCGCGTAATCGATCAGGCGGCCGGGGTCGGCAACGAACTGCGGTGTGCTGTAGCTGATCGCGAACCTCATGCGCCGCGACCCTAGACGTTGCCGCCGACGTCATGGCAAGACCACATCAACCTCCGCGCCCGGGGCGAGCCACGCGCTGAGGGATTTCGCTTCCGCGATGAGGGGGTCGAGGTCGATTTTCCGGTACGGGTGGAGCCACAGTTTTCCGTCGCGCAGCTGCCACGTGCCCTCCCACAGCCCGTCGACCAGGAAGGTGCCGGTCGTCGCGCCGGTGCCGGGCGGCAGGGGAACGCGGCGACTCTCCGGGTTGAACCGGCTGCGGTCCTTGTGGGAGAGCAGGAGATTGTCGTACTCGGGCAGGAATCGCGGCGGCGCGGGGACCTCCTCGCTGGGTCTGGGTGCGGCCGGCAGGTCGTACAAAATCTGATTGGTCTCGGTCTTGAAGGTCTGCAGCGGAAGCCGGCCGACCACTTCGGAGAGCCGGGTGAGGCCCGACCACATCTGCAGGTCGGCCACGCTCGCCGGGCCGAAAGCACCGAGGCCGCGCAGCACCAGGTCGTCGAGCGGGGTGGTGCGCAGCGGCTCGCCCAGCCAGGTCTCGACGAGCGCCCACGCGGCCGGACCGTTGCGCCCCCACACTCCGCGCGGCGGCACCTGACAGATCGGCACCTCCCGTGCGGCGGCCATCGCCAGCGCGCCCGGATCGTCCCGCGGCCAACGCTCGGCAAGCGCTCGGCCGAGATCGGCACGGGTCAGCGGGCGCTCGCCGAGCAGCCGAACCGCCTCGTCGCGAACGTCGTCGAGGCTCGCGGAAAGGCCGCGGATCTGCGGGGCGATCGCGGCGGAAAGCCGTTGACGAAAATGGCGGTGCCAGTCGAGACAGTCGCGCGCGCTCACCAGATGCACGGTCGCCCGCATCAGGTGCACCCGCACGACGCGGCGCTCCTCGACCAGCGCGGACAGATCCTCGGGCGCGAAGGTTTTCAGGCGCGACCAGAGACCCACGTAGGGTGACAACGGGGCCTGCGCCTGCATGCCGCCGAGGTGCTCGATCGCCTCGAGCGCGCCGATCGTCTCGCGCTCGAGGAGGAACTGGCGGGCGAGGGTGGCCCGGTTGAGTGCGCGGCGGCTGAGCATCGTCGTCATGGATCGAAGGCTAGGGCGAATTGCGGTCAGCTTCGGTCCGCAAGGTGGGCCCACGGTGGTGACTTCCCATTACGCTGAGATGCATCTCTGACGTGGCGGCCGCTGGGGGTGCCGATGGTGGGTGACGGTGTCCGCGCCGCCCGCGATTGATGCCGCCTGCATCGCGGAGGTCATCGTCTCGTCCGGCGAGGCTCAGTGGCGCGGGTCCGGCTACCGATTCAGCCGCGACGCGGTGCTCACCGCCGCCCACGTGGTCGCGGACGCCGACAAGATCACCCTTCGTTTCGACGCCGGGACTCCGGCCGAGTGGTCCTGCGCCGGTTCGGTGACCTGGCGCGGCAAGGACGCCGATCTGGCCATCGTCCGGCTCGACGGCGACCACCACCCGGAGCCCTCGCGCACGGCCGGTTTCGGCTCGCTGGGCGTCGGGTGGGCGGTGGTCCCGGTCGCCGCCGCCGGCTTTCCGCGCCGGAAGCTGCGCACCCGGCCGGACGGAACGAGGTTCCGCGACCTGAGCGCGATCACCGGCACCGTCATCACCCTGTCCAACCGGAGGTCCGGGACCTTCGAGGTCATGGTCAACAGCGGCTCCCTGCCCTCCGAGGACGGCCGCTCGCCCTGGGAGGCCATGTCGGGGGCCGCGCTGTGGCACGGCGACGCGATCATCGGCGTGATCACGGACCATCACCACGAGGAGGGCAGCACCTGCCTCACCGCCGCACGAATCGACGGCGCTCTCGACGAGATCGGCGATGCCCTCGCCGCGGCCGGCGCCCGGCCGGTGCGTGACGTGACGCCCCGGTCGCCGACCTGGCGATCCCGGTCCGGCTACTTCGAGCAGATCCGGGACATCCCGCCCCAGGGCGGCATCCGCGGCCGGGAGGAGGAGCTGCGGGAGCTCGCCGAGTTCTGCGCCGGCGACGAGAGCTACCTGTGGTGGCAGGCCGGCCCCTGGGCCGGGAAGTCCGCGCTGATGTCGACGTTCGTGGTCTCGCCACCGGCCGGCGTGGACGTGGTGTGTTTCTTCGTGACGGCGCGCCTGGCCGCGCAGTCGGACGGCAGCGCCTTCACGACGGCGCTTCTCGATCAGTTGACCGCGCTGCTGAACGAGCCGCTGGCCGACGCGTTCGACCGGACGTCGTACGCCCGTCAGCTGCTGCTGGACGCCTCGGCCAGGGCCGAGCAGGAAGGCCGGCGACTCCTGCTGCTCGTGGACGGGCTCGACGAGGACCGCGGCGCGATCCCCGGCTCGGAGATGGCCAGCATCGCCTCGATGCTGCCGAAGGCGCCGCACCCCCACCTGAAGATCATCATTTCCGGACGGCCGGATCCGCAGCTCCCGATCGACGTGCCCCGCGATCATCCGCTGCGGCACTGCCGGGTACGCCTGCTCTCCCGCTCGCCCTACGCCACCGAGTACGCCGGCCTCGCGCGGCAGGAGCTCGGCCTGCTCCTCAAGCAGCCGTTGCCCCGCGAGATCCTGAGCCTGGTCGCGGTGGCCGGCGGTGGCCTTTCGCTCGAGGAGCTCCAACAGCTCACCGGGCGCGCCCGGTGGGAGATCGACGACCTGCTGCAGGGACTCTTCGGGCGCACGATCATCGGCCGGGCCGACCCGAACCGGCCCGACGGCGGCAAGGTCTACCTGTTCGCCCACGAAGAGCTCCGGGTCGAGGCACTCGACCGCCTGCAAGGCACCCTCGAGCCGTTCGTACGCAAGCTGCACGATTGGGCCGATCGCTATCGCGCGGAGAGGTGGCCGGCCGAGACCCCGCAGTACCTGCTCTACGGCTATCGGCGCATCCTCGAGGACGGCGCGGAGGTCGCGCGCCTGGTCGAGCTCGCCTGCGACGCCGAGCGCCGATACCGCCTTCTCGACGTGACCGGGGGCGACGCCGCGGCCCTCACCGAGATCACCACTGCCGAGCGGCTGGTGCTCGAACGGCCGGAGCCCGACCTGCTCGCGCTGGCCCGCTTGTCGCTGCACCGGCAGGAGGTGCTGGCACAGAACGCGCACATGCCGGACTGCCTCCCCGCCGCCTGGGTCGCGCTCGGCAAGCCGGCCCGCGCCGAGTCGCTCGCCCGCGGCATCGCCGACCCCGACCAGCAGAACCGCGCCCTCGCCGACCTGGCGAGCGAGCTGACCTGTCAGGGACTGCTCGACCGGGCGCTGAGCGTCGCCGAGACCATCCGCAGCCCGCTACGCCAGACGACCGCGGTGGAGCAGGTCGGCGCCGCCTACGCGGAGCTCGGCGACTTCGCGTCCGCCGAGAAGATCGTCGGCCGCATGCCGCTGAGCTTCCGGCACGGCGACTACCTTCGCGGGATCGTCGACATCGCGCTGCGCGGCGGAGACGTCGAGACCGCCCGGCGCGTCGCGCGGGCGATCACGGCGCCCGACCTGCGGAGCTCGGCGCTGCTGGCGTGCTACCTGGCCGGCGACCGCGGCGAAGTGCCGGGCGGCATCACGGATCCGCGCGATCGGATCGAGGCCCTGGTCGAGAGCGGCGACCTCACCGACGTCGACGGCGTCCTCGCCGAGGTCATCGATCCGGTGGAGAAGCTGTCGGCGCTCGGCCTGCTCGCCGGCCACGAACGCTACGTCGCCGAGGGCCGGGCGGTCGTCGCGCGGCTCGCCGGCCCGGTCGCGGTCGCGCACGCCATCATCGCGACGGCCGATTGTCCCGTCTTCCTGCCCGACCTCCGGCTCCGGCTCGCCGCGGCCCGTACCGAGATCTTCGACCGGGACTCGCACGGCCAGCGCGCCGTCACCGGCCATGACGAGACGTTCGTGCGAGCGGCGGCGATCGCCGGCAACCGAGCGCTGGCCGACGAGATCGCGGGATCGCTGATGTACGTGGCCCTGGGGACGGTCGAGGCGCTTCTCGATCTCGCCGCCGGCGCGGATCGGCGGGGGAGAGCGAACGAGGCCGCGATCCTCGTGAAGGCCGCCTGCCTGCACGCGAACAGGTTGAGCAGCGACGCCAATCAGGCTCGTGCCGTGGCCACGCTGTGCCGCTACTCCGGGCCGACCGGCACGGCATACCTGCTCCGATGCGCGGACAACATCGCTCGCCGGATCGAGACGCCGTACCGCCGATCGGCCGCCGCGGTGTGCCTCGCCGTAGCCGCCCACCGGGCGGACAAGGGTGGCCTTGCCAAGGGCTATCTGGTGGAGGCGATCGCATCGGCCGGCGACATCCTCGAACGAAGCCGGCAGGCCTCCGCGCATGCCGAGATAGCGAGAGCCCTCGCCGGCGCCGGGGCGGCCGGCCGGGCGGCGGAATCGGCGAAGACGGCGGAGACGATCGCGCGTGGCATCTCGGCCACCGATCACTGGCTGCTCGCCATGGCGTTCGCGAGAGGCGCGCTGGTGCTCGCGCGACGCGGCGATCGTGAGGGAACGGCGGCCGTCGTCGCCGCGGCCACGGCGGCCACCGAGCGCGTGACCTATCCCTATTTGCGGGCCGCGGTGCTGGACACCCTCGTCGACGCCACCCTGGAACTACGGGATGTCGGCGCCGCCGACCTGATCGCCCGATCCATTCCGGTCATCGAGCGGTTCTACGCGCAATCGGGCACCTACTTCTCCGGCCGCGACATCGATCGGACCCGGCGTGATCGTGCGCTCGCCCGGGTGGCCCGGCATTACCCCGCGAACGATCTGCGACGGACCACCGAGCTGCTCGGACTGGTCACCGAGGACGCGGCGAGAGGAAGCGTCCGGGGGAGGCTGGCCGAGCGGGCGCTCGAGGACGACCTGAAAAGCGCCTTGGACATCGTCGACGCGGACGACTCGGATCGAGCCCGGCATGCGGGACGGCTGCATCTGGCCCGGCTGCTGTTCGAAGCCGGTCGCATCGACGACGCGAGCCGGCTGGTGAGACCGTCTTCGGGAGGGCCGGACGGTCGCGTTCTGGCCATGGACATCGTGCGCCGGGTCGCCGAGACCGATCCGGTGCGGGCGGCCGGCCCGGCAATAGCCGGCCGCTTGGAGCCTGACGACCTGACGACGGCGATCTGCCAAGGCGTGGCGACGGGCGGGAAGTGGTATGCCGCGTGGCAGAAGGCCGGCACGATCAAGAGCCCGTGGCGGCGGCTCGAGGTCCTGCTTGACATCGAAGAGCGGGCAACCCACAACAGCCGGGACGGTCTGGTCGAGCGGATGACCGAGCTGATGGGCCTCGCGACGACCGAGGCCAAGCCCAGGGATGGCAAGTACGAGGACTTCGTCGTCGTCGTGCGGCTGATCAAGGCGCTGCGCCGGCGAGGGCTCGACGACCAGATCGGTCCGCTCCTGGCTTTCGCCACCCAGGCGCGGCCGCGCAACTCCCTCGGTGGAGTGGAACACCTCCAGTCGACCATCGAGCTCGTGCGGCTGATGGTCGACCTCGGCGCGGCCGATCGAACGGACGAGTTCGTCGGACCGCTGCTCGGCGGCATCCGTAAGCTCCAGAACGACTTCGGCGGCCAGATGTTCGCGAGCCTGGTCGCCGCGGTCCCCCTCGAGACCGGGCGCCGGCTCACCGCCCGCGAGTTCGCCGCCGGCAGCTGGACGGTGCCGTTGCAGGCGATGGCGATCGTGGACCCGCCGGCCTTCGTCGCCATGGCGCGGTTGCTGACCGGCTGAGCGTCCTCAGGTCAGATGGGTCGTGAGCCAGGCGATCGTCTCGCGGAGGTAGGTCGCGCGGTTGGCGCGGTGCAGGAGGTCGTGGCCTTCGCCGGGGAAGAGCAGGTAGCGGTGGGGGTGGCCGCGCTCGGTCAGGGCGGCGACGAGTTGCTCGGCCTCGATGACGGGGACGTTCGTGTCGTTCTCGCCGTGGACGATCATCAGGGGTGCGCGCAGGCGGTCGAGGTGGTTGATCGGCGAGAGGTCGGCGAGGAGGTCGCGGTCGCGTACGGGATCGCCGTATTTCGAGATCGCGGCGGCCGCGATCCAGGGCTCGCTATCACGATAAAAAGTGAAAAAGCTGGACATGCCGCATACGTTGAGGCCGACGGTGAACAGGTCGGGGAAGCGCGTCAAGGCAGCCAGGGTGAGATAGCCGCCGTACGATCGGCCGGCGCAGCCGATTTTTCCGGAAATATTCGTTTTAGTGAGGTGCTGGACGCAGGAGCGCACGTCCTCGATGGCGGCATACCGCAGCGGCCCGTTGTCGGCGTTGACGAAGCTCCGCCCGAAACCCGACGACCCGCGCACATTGGGCGCGAAGACGGCGATGCCCCGGTCGACCAGCCCTTGAAACAGTGGCTCGTGCCCCGGCCGCTCCTGCGCTTCGGGGCCGCCATGCAGCCAGATCACGGTCGGATGCGGTCCGCCCGCGTCGGGCCGATAAAGCCATCCACTCAGCGTCAGCCCATCGTGGGCAGCGAACGTCTCGAGTGTCGGCCGCACCGCGCCCGCGGCGGCAGGCGTGGCCGACACGGGCTCCGTCGTTCCCCTTTCGACGGTGTGCACCCACACGCCGGGCGGCTGCCCCGGCCCCTCGGCGGTGAAGGCCAGAGCCGATCCGTCGAAGCTCCATGCGAGCCCCGCCACCACGATCCTCGGCAACGGCAACAGCCGCCGCTCCCCGCCGGGTAGGTCGATCAGCTCGACCTCGGACTCGCCCCCGCGAACGTTCCAGAGCGCCGCGACGGTGGCGCCGTCCGCGCTCAAGGCGAACGCCTCGACCTCGGCGTCGTCCGCCCCGGCCACATCGCTGGTCGTCAGCGGGTCAACCCTGATCAACACCGGGAACTCGCCGGCCTCCGAGCGGGCATAGACCGTGCGGCCGTCGGGCGAGTACACCGCCTGCTCTCCGGCCGCGACCGGCCGGTCGGCGCCCGCTGCCAGATCACGCTCGACGATCCGGCGCTCGCCTCGCGGTCCGATGCGGAGCAGAGCGCGCTTCTCGTCCGGCGACACGTCCAGCAGGGCCGTCAGCTCGCCCGTGGCCACGACCGTGCGGCGCCCGGCGTCCGGGTCGATCAGCACGGCCGTCGTGAGATTCTCGGTCAGCGCCAGCAGCGGGCGTCCCGGGAGCCAGCGCATGTTCTCGGCCGTGTCCGCGCCGAAGCCGGCCACCTGGTGCAGCGCCGAGCCGTCCGGCCGCACCAGCCATACCTCGTGCCGCGGCGCACCGCCCGGCGCCAGCTGGCAGGCCAGCCAGGCGCCGTCGCTCGACCAGCGGACGGCCGAGACCGGTGACTCGCCCGTCGCCACCAGGGATGCCCCCACCCACAGCTGCGGCCGTCCGCCGCGGTCGGAGATGTAGGCGCAGTGGCTCCCGTCCGGTGACAGCGTGGGCGACCAACTGCGGGTCACGCTCAATTGATTCCGTTCTTCTGCAGCCACATCTCCAGCAGAGCGAGCTGCCAAAGCTGATTGGCCCCCAGCGTCGTCCGAGGCGTGTTCGGGTCGGCCAGCAGCCGATCGACATATGCAGGCCGGAACAACCCGCGCCCCCGAGCCACCGGCGCCAGCAGCGCGTCCCGCACCCGGTCGAGCATCGCCCCTTCAAGATGCCGGATCCCGGGGACCGGAAAATACCCTTTCGTCCGATCGATGACCTCGTCGGGCACTACGCCGCGCGCCGCCTCCTTGAGCACCCCTTTGCCGCCGTGCGCCAGCTTCAGCTCGGGCGGGCAAGCCGCCGCCACCTCGACCAGCTCATGGTCCAAAAACGGCACCCGAGCCTCCAGCCCCCAAGCCATCGTCATGTTGTCCACCCGCTTGACCGGGTCGTCGACGAGCATCACCTCGGAGTCCAGCCGCAGCGCCGCGTCAACCGCCGTCGTCGCCCCCGGCCTGCCGAAGCTTGCGGCCACGAACGCCAGGCTCTCGTCCTCGTCGACGAGCCAGTCGGGGTTGAGCTGGGCGACCAGGTCACGCTTGGGTCGATCAAAGAACTCCTTCGCGTACGCCGACACGGCGCGTTCCCGCGGCACGCCGGCCAGTGGCGGGTACCAGCTGTAGCCGGCGAGGATCTCGTCCGCGCCCTGACCAGATTGTACGACTTTGACCTGCTTCGAAACGTCCTCGCTCAGCAGGTGGAACGCGATGCAGTCGTGGCTGACCATCGGCTCGCTCATGGCGGCCACGGTGCGCTCGACCGCGGGCAGGAACCGGTCGCGCCCGATGCGGATCTGGTGGTGGTCGGTGTCGAACTGCTTGGCCACGAGGTCGGAGTAGGCGAACTCGTCCCCGCTCTCCCCACCGGCCGACTCGAACCCGATGCTGAACGTGGTGAGCCCTCGCTGCCCCTGCGAGGCCAGCAGCGCCACGATGTAGCTGGAGTCGATCCCGCCCGAGAGCAGCACCCCGACCGGCACGTCGGCGACCATCCGCCGCTCGACCGCGACCTGCAGCTTCTCGTGGATGAGCGCCGGCCAGTCGGCGGGGGAGAGGTGCCGCGTGAACGACGCCTCCCAGTAGCGGGAATCTTCGAAGCTCCCGTCGGGGCGAATGGTCCGGACAGTCGCGGGCGGCAGCTTCCGTACGCCGGTGAGGATCGTCCGCGGCGCCGGGACCACCGAGTGGAACGTCATGTAATGCTCCAGCGCTACCTTGTCGATCGAGGTGTCGACGTCCCCGGCCGCGAGCAGCGCCGGCAGCGTCGAGGCGAAGCGCAGCCGCCCGGAAGTGGAAGCCACGTACAGCGGCTTGATGCCGAGCCGGTCCCGCGCCAGCACCACCTCGCCCGTCTCGTGGTTGTGCAGGGCGAACGCGAACATCCCCAGGAATCGCTGCACACAGCCGGCACCCCAGCGGTGATAGGCCTTGATGATCACCTCACTGTCCGAGGTGGAGAAGAAGCTATATCCGTACGCGGAAAGCTCTTGTCGAAGTTGTTTGTAGTTGTAGATGCAGCCGTTGAACACCAGCGTGAGGCCGAGCTGTGCGTCCGTCATCGGCTGGCTGCCCGCGTCGGAGAGGTCGATGATGCTGAGGCGGCGGTGACCGAACGCGACCGGCCCGCGCTCGAAGTAACCCTCCCCGTCCGGCCCGCGCGACTGAAGGCTCGGCAGCATCCGCCGGACCGCCTCGGCGTCCGGCGGCCGACCGTCGAACCGGAGCTCACCGGCGATCCCGCACATGCATCCTCCTCATTGAGACAGCAACCAGGTGTCCTTGGAACCGCCGCCCCGGGAGGAGTTGACGATCATGCTCCCGGCCGGGGCGACCCGGGTCAGCGCGGCCGGCGCGACCACCGACGACGTCTTCCCGGTGAAGACGAAGGCGCGCAGGTCCACGTGCCGCGCGGCGAGCTGGTGGCCGTCGAAGATCGGGTGCGTGGACAGCTGCACCACCTCCTGCGCCACCCACCGGCGCGGCGCGGCGACGATCTGCCGGCGCACGGCCGCGAGATCCTCGGGCGTCGCGTGCGGGCCGATCACGATGCGGTCGCCGCCGTACCCGTCGACCGGCTTGCAGACCAGCTCGCCGAGGCGCCGGAGCACTTCCTCGCGCTGCTCGGGTATCCCGCACAGATAGGTGGGCACGTCCGCCAGCAGCGGTTTCTCGCCCAGGTAGTACTCGATGAGCCTGGGCACGTACGCGTAGACGGCCTTGTCGTCGCCGATCCCGTTGCCCAGCGCGTTCGCCAGCGTCACGGTGTCCGCGTGCAGCGCGGCCACCAGGCTCGGCCCGAGCGGCATGCCGTCCGCGCCGGGCGCGTGCATCACGTCGTCCTCGCCCATCCGCAGGTAGATGACGTCGACCCGGTAGCGCTTGCCGTCGCGCATCCGGTACGCGCGGGTGTCCTCGACGAACAGCTCGGTCGAGCGGACCACCGGCACGCCCATCTCCTCGGCCAGCATCCGGTGCTCGAACCAGGCCGAGTCCTCCGGGCCCTGGCTGAGCACCACCACCCGCGGGTCGTCGCCGGCCGCCGGGCGGGCCGCCTCGCGCAGCGCCCGCAGCAGCAGCGACGGGGTCGGCTCCACCGAGAGCAGCCCGTCGGGCACCGGCAGCTCGGGCAGCACGCTCGCGGTCAGCCGGCGGTTCTGCATCGCGTAGCCGATCCCGGACGGCACCCGGATGTTGTCCTCCAGCACGCACCAAGTGCCGTCGACGTCGCGCACGAGATCGACGCCGGCCACCTGGGCTCGGACCCCGTCGTGTCCGACCAGGGCGCCGCTGGGCCGCAGCTCCGGCGATCCGTCGATCACCCACTCGGGGACGATCCCGTCGCGGACCACCGTGCGGTCGCCGTACACGTCACTCACGAAACGATCCAGTGCGCGGACCCGCTGGATCAGCCCCGCGCCCAGCCGCCCCCAGTCCTCGGCAGGCACGATGCGCGGCACGAGGTCGAACGGGAAAAGCCTGGTCGCCGCCTCGCCCGCCACGCTGAAGGTGATGCCCCGCGAGCGCTGCTCGTCGTCCCGGGCGTCCTCGCGACGGCGAAGTCCCGCCGAGCCGAGGGCGGTCAGGACATTGACAATTCCGGCGTACGCGGGAGCGACGTCACCGCCGGGAAACGCTTCGTCCCCGCTGCCGGCGTACGGGAAGAGGCCCGCCGGAACCGTGTCGCCCGGGCCCGCCAGTCCGATGCCGGTCGCCCCGCCGCGCGTGTCCTCCACGACCAGATCGACCACGTCGGAGATGCGGCCGCGCCGGGACATCGCGCGGCGCTGCCGGGAGGCCGAGCTGCCGCGGCTCAAGGCCCGCACCGACAGGTCGAAGACCTGCTCCCAGTCGCCCAGCTCCTCGAGCTGCGGCCGCAGCTCGCCGATCAGCCGCTCGACCGCCGCCGCGGCCGGGACCGGCACGGGCGACCGCGGCAGGTCCAGCAGATCGCCCTCGAGACCCGAGCGCGCGGCGCGCCACATCGCCGCCCGGTGCAGCGGCGGCCGCACGTGCGTGACCGGAAGGCCGGCCCGGTGCTCCTGCCGCGCCCGCAGCACCAGCGCCCGGAACAGGCCGGCCAGCAACACGACCGTGTCGGCATCCGGGCACGAGTCGGTGACGCGCAGCTCGACCGTCGGCAGGTGCGCCGAGGGGCGGACGTCGAAATAGACCATCTTGGGGTCGGTGATCGTGCCCGAGGCGATCAGGTCGGCGACCAGCTCGTCGTGCTCGGCCGCCGAGCGCAGCTCGCCCGGGTCGCCGGCCGTGGGCCAGCGCATCCACACCAGCGACCGGACGCTCGCGTAGCCGGAGTCCTCGCCCAGCCAGTAAGGCGAGCTGGCCGACAGCGCGAGCAGGATCGGTAGCGCCGGGGCGACGCGCTGGGTCACCGCGACCGCTTCGTCCCGGTCCGGCACGCCGACGTGCACCTGCGCGCCGCAGATCAGCTGTTCCCGGGCGAGCAGCTGGTAGTCGTCGAGCATCCGCCGGTACCGCGAGGTCGGGGTCACGGGGAGTGAGTCCAGGTCGACCAGCGGGACGGTCCCGGTGGCCACCAGGCCAAGGCCTCGCCGCTCGGCCACCTTGATCGCGTCGCGGCGCAGGCCGACGATCCCGTCCCGTAGGCCGTCCAGGGTCTCGGACACCGGGGTGTTGGTCTCGACCACCGAGCGATGCAGCTCGGCCGAGTAGTTGTCGTTGCCGAGGTGGGCCAGGATCTCCGGGGCCCGGGGCACCAGCTCCCGGGTGACCAGGTCGATGACGTGCAGTTCCTCCTCGACACCGAGAGTGAGGTCCTGCTCTTTTTCGACGGCTTCCTTGGCGATGGGGAGTGACTCCGTCATGCGGTCCGCCTTCGTGCTCGGATGGCTTCCTACCCTCGCCATCGCCTGTGCCGAATACGTGACGTGCCCATTTCGCGATCAGACCAAGCATGACCGCGACGACACAGCGCCCGCCAGCCCACCACGATCCGCACACCCTGTAACCTCGGGCCGTTCCGATTTACCCGGAGGTTTTGATGAGCAGTGTGGTCGTCGTCACCGGTTCGGCCGGCCTGATCGGCTCCGAGTCGGTCCGGCACTTCGCCGGCCTCGGCATGGACGTCGTCGGCATCGACAACGACATGCGCGGCTATTTCTTCGGCAAGGACGGCTCCACCAAGTGGAACCTGGACCGCCTGACGAAGGAGGTCGGGGAGCGCTACACGCACCACGACATCGACATCCGCGACCGGGACGGCCTGCTCAAGCTGTTCGCGTCGCTCGGCAAGAACGTGGGCCTGGTCATCCACTGCGCCGCGCAGCCGTCGCACGACTGGGCGGCCCGCGAGCCGTTCACCGACTTCGACGTGAACGCGGTCGGCACTCTCAACATGCTCGAGGCGGTCCGGCAGCACGCACCGACCGCGCCGTTCATCTTCACCTCGACCAACAAGGTCTACGGCGACCTGCCGAACTCGCTGCCGCTGATCGAGGGTTCAACGCGCTACGAGCTGCCCGAGGACCACAAGTGGTATGGCGGCATCGACGAGACGATGTCGATCGACCAGTGCCTGCACTCGGTCTTCGGCGCCTCGAAGGTCGCGGCCGACGTGATGGTCCAGGAGTACGGCCGGTACTTCGACATGCCCACCGCGGTGTTCCGGGGCGGCACGCTCACCGGCCCCGGTCACTCCGCCGCCGAGCTGCACGGCTTCCTCGCGTACGTGATGCGCTGCGTGATGGAGCAGCGCGTTTACCACATTTACGGTTACAAGGGCAAAATGGTGCGCGACGCCATCCACTCGCACGACCTGGTGTCGGCGTTCGAGGCGTTCCACAAGGCCCCGCGGGTTGCCGAGGTCTACAACATGGGCGGCGGCCGCTTCTCGAACTGCAGTCACATCGAGGCGTTCCAGATCGCTTCGGAGATCACCGGCCTCGAGGCCCGCACCGACTACGTCGAGCAGAACCGCGTCGGCGACCACCAGTGGTGGATCTCCAGCACGTCGCGTTTCGAGCAGCACTACCCGGAGTGGAAGCTCACGTACGACGTGCCGGCGATCCTCCGCGAGATGTACGAGGCCAACCAGGATGTCTGGAAGGCTTAGGGTTTGATCACCCACTGGCCGCGCCCGTGGGTGGCGGCCATGAGCCGGCTGTAGGGGTCCGTCCGGAGCTGAAGCGTGGTGGTGGTCGGCAGACCCTTGCCGAGCACCTGCCACTTCGTGCCGTGTGCCGGGCGGTAGAAGACGCCGGTGTCGGTGCCGAGCGCCAGCGCGCCGTGAGACAGGATCTTCACCGAGTTGGCCGGGACATCCGGCAGGTTGCCGGAAATATCCGTCCAATGCTCTCCGGCGTCCCGGGACTCGAAGAGGTGGCCGACGCCCGCGCCGGGCCCCTCGGTCCACTTCCGGGAGAACCCGTTGATCGCCACGAACACGTGCCGCGGGTCGGCCCGGTCGATGTCGAAGCCGGAGACGTACCGGTTCGGCACGGTGCCGTCGACCGGCAGCGTCAGCTGGTGCCAGCCCGTCCCGTCGGTGCGGCCGACCGCGATGCCGCGGGTGAAGCCCTGGTTGTTGCAGGGGCCGCACCAGCCGGCGTACACGAGACCACCGGAGGTCGCCACCGCCGTGGCGACGTGGCCGTCGCCCAGGTCGGCGAGGTTCACCCACTGCTCGCCGTCGCGGATCGCATAGCCGACCTTGTTGAGCCAGACGTGCTGGCCGCCCGCCACCCAGGTACGGCTGTTCGCCTGGTCCTGGTTGATCGGCGCGATGAACCGCGCCGCGCCGGTCTCGGCGTCCGGCGGCGCCACCTCGTAGCTGGTGGCCAGGGCCGGGTTGGTCACCCAGGAGCCGTCGTTGACCGCGCAGTTGTTGGTCACCCAGATGTCCAGGTACACGTACTCCTCGGCGATGTTGCACCCGTTGGCCGGGTCGACGATCGTGTCGCCGCCGTCGCCACCGAAGTTGGAGCCCATCGTCCGGTCGCCGGGCCGCAGAATCGACTGGCCGTTGTCCTGGAGGCCACCGGAGATCGCGAGGCCGTGCCGGTCCCGCCCGGCGTCCACCGAGTAGTACTGCAGGACGTCCATGGTGCCGTCGTTCAGCGAGCTCCAGTCGGTCGCGTGCCCGTCGGCGTCGGCGTGCCCGCGGACCGGCCGGCGATACATGCCGCCGTCGTCGCCGACCACCACATAGGACTTGCCGTGATCGCGGCCCACCGCCACCGAGTGCTGGTCGGCGTGCACGGTCTGGTGGCAGTCGCCGGTCTGCTTCGACGGGTCGATGCTCCAGCACGGGAAGTCGAAGTTCCAGTACGGCCCCGGCGTGGTCCAGCTGTTGGCGCCGTCGGTCGACTCGAAGACCTCCTCGAGGCCCGCCCAGACGTGGTCGCGGTTGCCCGGATCCACCTGCAGGAACTGGTTGTACCAGGCCTGGATGCCCGGCATGTAGCCCGGATCGGTCAGCGCGGAGCCGGACTCGGCCAGCTCCCGGTAGTCGGCGCCGAGCGTCCACGGCCCGAACGGCGAGCCCGAGCGGGAGACGTAGATGCCCTGCAGCGCGCTGTCCGGGTTGGTGGCCAGCTGCGTCGGCGACTGCTCGATCGCGTAGTAGCGGGAGCCGTCGGCCGCCGCCGCGAACGTCACCAGGCCGACGTCGCCCGCGGTCGAGGGGAGTCCGGCCAGCGTCGTCGGCTGCCAGCTGCCGGCGTTTTTCACATAGAAGCCGTTGTACGTGTCACCGCTGCGCCACCCGGCCGCGATGATCACGCGTCCCCGGTCGGACGCGAAGTCGTTGACGATGTTCTTGTACGGCGCGTTGGGGTCGGCCGCGCTGGCCCCGCCCGGCAGGAACGCCGGGTTCGGGGCGAACTCGAGCTTCCACGGCCCATGCAGGTTGCTCAGCGAATGCGTGTACGCGCCGTGGTTGGTGGCCGCCCACACCGTGTCGCCGATGAACCGCAGCTTCCGGATGATCGTGCTCTCCAGCTCGGTGCCGCCGACCCGGTCGCCCGGCGAGAAGGTGCCGTTGCGCGGATGGGCCAGCACGTAGACCCCGGTCCCGACGAACGAGGTCGCGCTGGTGTTGGCTTCGCCGGTCGCGTACCAGAGTCGCCCGCGCGTATCGAGCCGCAGGTCGCCGGTGGACGGTGACGGCAGCCGGTCCGAGATCGGCTGCCAGTGCCCGCCGCCGCGGGACGAGCGCCACACCCCGCCGTTGGCCGCGCCGGCGTAGACGTACCCGTCGTTGTCGGCGGCCAGCCCGGTGACCCGCCCGGTCACCAGGCCGGCCCCGCCGGAGGAGTTGCTGTTGACGTCCCGGTAGCGCGGATCGTCCGAGTTGTACGGCAGATTCGTCAGCGAGGACCAGCGCCCCGGCGAGTGCGACAGGCTCTGCTGCTGAGCCCACGCCGCCGAGTACGCCCCCGGCGCGACGATCCCCGGCGCCGAGCGGGCCTCGGCCCACTGCTCGGCCTGCTCGGCGATCTCGTCCGGATCCTCACCCTCGTCGTCCTCCGCCAGGGCCTTGAGCGCGCTCGGATGCGCGGCGCGCTGGGCCGCGAGCTCCTTGAGATGCCGGTAGGGCACCGGACGACCATCCTGCCCCGGCGCGGAAGCCGACGCCGCGGCCGGCGAGACAAGCAACGCGATTGCCGTGGCGGCCACGGCGACGAGACGAGGCCTCATTGCCCTTCCCCTTCGCTACGCTGCGCTACGGTCCGATGACCACGAGCGCCCGCGCATCCTCGTCACGACCCGCCACGGCGGACAAGACGGGAAGGAGAACCGTAGGGAAAACCCTGCACGTAAACCGGTACGAAGCAGTGACAATCGCCAATCAGCCAGCAACCCGCGGCCGCCGCGTAACACCTACGATCTGTAGGTGATCCGGGCGATCCTGCGCGCCCCGGCGGTGCGTCGGTAGCTGGCGTCGAGCAGCTCGTTGACCTCGTCCCACCCGGTGTCGTCGGTCAGGTCCACCCCGATCCAGCCGGAGGCGCCGAGGTAGGCCGGCACGTAGCAGCGGTCCTGCGCCAACATCGCCTCGCGCTCGCCGGGATCGATCAGCACGAGCACGGACTGCTCATGCTGCTGGTAGGCGCCGTCGATCTTCACCGAGCCGCCGTAGTAGGCGAACACCTTGGTGGTGAAGAAGGCGGGGTGCCCGTGGGAGATCTTCTCGGCCGCGTCGGGAAAGGCCAGAGCCAGCGCGCGGAGCCGGGCCAGCAGGGGATCCGCGTCGTCGAACATGATGGGATGCGCCATCGCAGAAGATAAGCACACGACGCGTCGTCAGCGCTCGCGCGTTCGCTGCAAGAAGGCTTCGGCCTGGTCGGGGCGGTGGAAGCGCAGGACCGTCAACGCTTGACGCGACGGATCGGCGATGCGGGCGGCGACGTCTTCTCGCCGGCGGCGATGCGTCGACCACGCGCGGCGGATGAGGTGGTCCTCGCGGAGCCACTGCCGTGGCGAATCGCGGTAGCCGTGCCAGAGCCGCTCGCGGGTGGCTATCCGACGGAGCGACCGGGTCGTGGCCCGCCAGAGGACGACGGGCTGCGAGTAATCCAGCCATACCAACGTGTCGGCACGAGTCCACATGAGATCGCGCACGCGGGCCAGGACGGGATCGGCGGGCGGTGGCCCGGCCGAGTCGACGATCCATGCGTCGCCCGCGGTCAGCTGCTCGATGGAAGCCGGGAACGCCGGCGCCATCAGCAGACCGGGACCATAGTAGAGGTCGTCCAGCGAGTGCCAGGGAATGCCGGTCGTCGCCGACAGACGCCGGGCCATCGTCGTCTTTCCCGCGCCGGCGAGGCCGGTGATCAAAATCCGCCTCATGGATCGCCGAGCAGGTTGTGGTGCGGCTGCGGCGGTCCAAGGGTTGTGGCGGAGGTGCCGCGGCGCACGTACTCGCCTCCGGCGGGCCAGCGCGTCACGAACTGGTCGCCGGTGGCATCGTCGTAGCGGATCAGGGTGATGTCGCCGATCTGGACGGCGAACAGCCGGAACGAGCCGGGCGTCGGGTGCCAGCCGAGGGCCTCGGACACCGCGGCGGCGTAGCGCTCGTGGACGGCCGGGTCGGTCTCGGCGCGGGCGGTGCCGCGGATCTTGTATTCGCCCTCGCCGCCGTCGCGGCTGGTGATCACGCTGTGCACCAGCACCCGTGCGTCCCGGTCGAGGTCGCGCACCTTGGCCGACGTCGGCATCATCGACAGCCACAGGTCGCCGTCGAGCACGAGGGGTTCGACCGGGCTCAGCCGGGGCGTGCCGTCCCGCCGGATCGTGACGACCAGCACCACTCCGGGGTCGAGCAGCCGCTCCCGGCCGGCCGCGGCCAGTTGTGGCTGCCGTTCCGCCAACTCCGACCACCGCATCCATGTCCTCCCGACCGGTCGCCTCGTCCCACCACCGGTATACCCGCAGCCCCCGACAATTCGCGCCCCCGGAAGTGGGCACGAACGTGACAGCGGGCCGGATCGGGGCGGCCATAGCCTCGCGACCATGCGACCTCTACCTCTCCTCGTGGTGGCGACAGCGCTGGCGACGATCGGCGCGGCCACCCCGGCTCACGCGGCGACCGCCGCGCCCCACCCCATCCATACCTGGCACGGCGACCAGGCGAACGAGCGATTCGGCTGGGCGGTCAGCCAGCTCGGCGACATCGACGGCGACGGCGTGCAGGAAGCGATCATCGGCGCCGCCCGGCACACCGACGACCAGGGCCGGGTCGACGGCCACACCGACGTGCGCTCCGGGCGCACCGGCAAGCTGCTCTATCGCTTCACCGGCGCGCCCGACGACGTGCACGGGTATGCGATGGCCGACGCCGGCGACGTCAACCGCGACGGCGTGCCGGACATCGTCGTCGGCGCCACCGGCGAGTCCCAGCTGGCCTGCCTCGACACCCCGCGACCGGGCCGGATCTACGTCTACTCGGGGCGTTCCGGCCGCGAGCTGCTGAAGGTCGGCGGCGAGGCGGACGGTGACCAGTTCGGCGCCGCCGTCGGCGCGGCCGGCGACGTGGACGGCGACGGCCGGGCCGACCTGCTCGTCGGCGCGCCCTGCCACGACGGGCCGGCCGGGGCGGACGCCGGAAAGGCGTACGTCGTCTCCGGCCGTACGGGAAAAATCCTGCGCACCCACGACGGCGCGGAAGCGGGCGACGCGCTCGGCTGGGGCGCCGCCGGGCTGGGCGACATCACCGGCGACCACCGCGCCGACTACATCGTCGGCGCCAAGGACGCCGGCCCGGGCGATCGCGGCCTGGCGTACGTGTACGACGGCCGGCGCGGCACCACCCGGTTCACCCTGGCCGGGAACGAGAAGTCGTTCGACTTCGGGTGGTTCTTCGTCGCCACCGCCGGCCGGGTCGACGGGGACCGCGTCCCGGACATCTACGTCGGCGACTTCTGCGCCGAGGACGCCACCGACCAATGCGCGCTTCCGGCCGGACAGGCGTACGTGTTCTCCGGCCGTACCGGCGAGCGGCTGCATCTGTTCCGCGGCGACCAGCCCAACGACGGCGCCGGACCGGGCCGGTCGGCCGGTGACGTGGACCGCGACGGCCGCGACGACATCGCGGTCGGGTTCTACTCCAGCAGCGCCGGCGCGTCCCAGGCCGGGCGGCTGGTCGTCTACTCCGGTCGCACCGGCCGCGTCCTGCGCGACATGCGCAGTTCGGTCGCGAACGAACTGCTCGGCTACGACGCCGTCGGCATCGGCGACGTCAACCGCGACGGCCGGGTCGACCTGCTGGTCTCGGCCGCGGGCGGCGACACCGTCTACGTGCTCGGCACCTGAGCCCCGCGCGCCTGCGAGGGTGTACAGCCGAACGCGGCCTGGAACGCCCGGGTGTAGTGGCTGTGGCTGCTGAACCCGTGCTCCGCCGCGATCCGGGACAGGTCGCCGCCGGCCCGCAGCACTCCGGGCAGCGACTGCCGCAGGCACAGCAGCCGCCGGTAGCGGGCGATCGGATAGCCGGTGTGGCGATGGAAGGTGCGGGCCAGGAAGTACGGCGAGTAGTGCACCGCGGCGCCGATCTCCGCCAGCGTCCAGACCCGGGTCGGAGCACCGGCCAGCAAGCCCTTCACCGCGTCGACCGTGGCCGCCGCGCCGCGGTCGGCGCGGCGACGCCGGCACAGCTGACGCGCGACGTGGCCGAGGACCGCGAGCACCGCCTCGTCGGCGGCCAGCAGGTCGGGGCCGGGCCGGCGCAGCGCGGCCCGGACGCGGTGCACGAGAAGGTACGGCTCCGGCGCGCATGGCGCGTGCCGCACCCCGGCGCCGGTCTCCAGGCCGAGCTCGTCGGCCAGCTCGTCGCCGACCACGACGAACGTGCACCGGTCGCCTTCCGCGCTGACCAGCCCGCGCCGGTAGGTGGTGTCCCGGTCGTACACGACAACTTCGTTCACCGTGCGCACCTCGTCGGGTGCCGGGCCGGCGCCGATCCGGACCGCGGTGGACGGCAGCACCACATGCGGTCGCTCGCCGATCCAGTTGGGCTCGCGCCAGCGCGCCGCGCCGGGCGGGCAGTGGAAACCGCCCAGCACGTAGCCGGATCCGGACAGCAGGTGCCGCTCGTACGGCCCGGCCAGGCGGTCCAGCAACTGCGGCATGCGCCGACGCTAGCGGCACGGGATCGCGGCCGGGTCACGGCGACTGGGGAGGCTTGGCCTTCTGCGGGTAGACCGTCTCGTGGCGGGCCAGCATGGCGACGAACTCGCCGATCTTCCGCTCGCGGGTCTGCGCCCGCTTGACGGCGTTGACGCGGTAGATGAGAGCGAACCGGTTGGCCTTGGTGAGTACATCGAACATCGCCTGGGCGGCCGGGACGGCGGCGATGGCGGCGAGGAGGTCGGCCGGCGGCTCGGCCTCCGACGTCGGGGCGTAGGCCGCCGCCCACCGCCCGTCCGCTTTCGCGGCGTCCACCGCGGCGCGGCCCGACGGCAGCATCAGCCCCTGCGCTTCCAGCCGGGCCACGTGCGCGACGTTGCGTTGTGACCAGGAGCTGCGGGGTCTACGAGGGGTGAACCGGATCCACGAGCTCTCCTCATCCCGCTTCCGGGCCTGCCCGTCGATCCAGCCGAAGCACAGGGCCTCGTCGACCGCCTGCTGCCAGGTCAGCGTGGTGACCGTGCCGCCCTTCTTGGTCAGGGCCAGCCAGACGCCGGGCGACGTGGCGCAATTGGCCGACAACCACGCGCGCAGCGCCTCGGCGTCCGCGACGATCAACTCATCCAGTTCGGCGCTCCCCATGACGGCAGGTTAACCGCCGCCGAGACTTCTGAGGGAGGTGATGATCTCGGCTACCCGGTGGATGGCCGGGGACGCCTCGCCCGCTCGGGTCGCCAGGGCCAGGTCGATGGTCGGCTGGTCGGTCAGCTCGACGTAGGCGACGCCCTCCAGGGCCAGGCGGCGGACCGGCTCCGGCACCAGGGCCACGCCCAGGCCGGCGGCCACGAAGACGACCAGGGTGACGGTCTCTCCTACCTCGATGATCTCGGTGGGGCGGAAGCCGGCCGCGGCGCAGGCGGCCAGGACGTGCTCGTGCATCGAGGAGCGGTGGCCGGAGAAATGCATGACGAACGGCTCGCCGGCCAGCGACGCCAGGTCCAGGGAAGACTGGGCGGCCAGGAGGTGGCGGTCGGGCAACACCGCCACCAGGCGCTCGGTGCGCAGCACCTGGACGTCCAGCTCGGGGCGGGCGACGCCGTCGGGGCGGAGGACGACCAGGTCGTAGGTGCCGTCCAGCAGGCCCGTGCGCAGGGCGGGGCTGAGAAGCTCGCCGTGCAGGTCCAGCCGGATGTCGGGCAGGGCCTGGCGGATCTCGCGGGCGGCCATCGGGAGCAGGTCGTAGGTGGCGGTGCCGATGAAGCCCAGCGAGACCCGGCCCGCCCGCCCGGCCGCGACCAGGGCCATGTCGGTGGCGGCGCGGTCGAGCGAGCCCAGGACGGCCCTGCAGTGGTCGGCGAAGCGGCGGCCGGCGTCCGTGAGATCGACGCGGCGGGTGGTGCGGGTGACCAGCGGTACGCCCAGCTCGCGCTCCAGCTGTTTGATCTGCTGGGACAGCGCGGGCTGGGCGATGTGCAGGCGGGTCGCGGCCCGGCCGAAATGACGCTCATCGGCCAGGGCCTCGAAGGAGCGCAGGTGGCGCAGTTCCATACCCGTACGTTATGGCGGTCTTGGTCAGGCGGAAGCCTTCGCGGCTTTCTCGACGACCCGGATCACCGACTTGGGGTCCGAGATCAGGCCCAGGTGGCCGGCGTTGAAGTAGGAGATGTCGGAGCCGGCGCGCTCGGCCAGCCTCCGCTCGACGGACGGCGGGATGATCAGGTCCTTGGTGCCGATCAGGTACCAGGACCGGATGGTCTTCCAGGCGGGTACGCCGGAGGGCTCACCGAGCGCGCCGATGGTGGCCGGGCGCTGGGTGGCGGCCAGGATTCGCGCGTCGCGGGCCGGGATGCCGTTGGCGAACGAGGTGAGGAAGGTCGAGGTCTTCAGGTAGAGGTCGGTGGCGGGAGTCGGCGGCAGGGTCGGCGGGATCAGCGTGAAGACCGTGGTGGGATCGGGCACCGACAGGGCGGAGTCGGGGCCGGCCAGCGCCGTGGCGTTCTCACCCTGGTCGGGCGCGAACGCGTCGATGTAGACGAGGGCACGCACGTTCGGCAGGCCGGTCGCGGCGTTGGTGATGACGGCGCCACCGTACGAGTGTCCGACCAGCACGATCGGGCCGGGGATCGTCTGCAGGTAGGCACGGACGTCGGCGGCGTCGCCGGAGAGCGAGCGCAGCTCGTTGGGGATGGCGGCCACGGGGTAGCCGTCGTCCTGGAGCCGCTTGACCACGCCGTTCCACCCGGAGGCGTCGGCCCAGGCGCCGTGCACCAGCACGACGGTGGGTTTCGCGCCGTGCGAACCCGAGGCGAAGGCCGGCATCCGGATGGCGGCGAAGGCGGTCAGCAGCACGGCGACGAGCGCGCCCGGCGACCTCCCTCGCCGCGCTGGTGGCGGTGCTGGTCGTGGCGGGGCTGCGGCTGATCAGCCTGGCCCAGATCCGCACCTACGCGCGGCACCGGGAGCTGTCGACGTACCTGGTGACCGCGGGCGGGATGGTCGCGGCCGACCTACTCACCGGCGTGGCGTCGGCGATCATCGTGATGCTGTGGCGGGCCGGCGCGCTGCGAGATCCGGGTGGCCGGCGAGCGGGGCGAGCGGACGGTGACGATCAGCGGGACGCTCGCGTTCGTCGGGTCGCGCGGGCGCTCGCGGCGGTGCCGCCGGGGCAGCGGGTGGTGGTGGAGCTGCATCCCGACACGAGCGTGGCGCCACTGGTGCGGCCGCATCTGGCCGGGCTGGCGCGAATATACGAAGTGGACGGGGCGCGCGGCGTCACCCGGCATCTGGTGCCGACAGCAACTCCCGCAACGAGGTCGCCGGGTGCCCGCTGAGCGCCGCCACGTCCCCGGAAACGGCCTCGAGCTCGCCCGCGGCGATGGCCGTGTAGGTGCTCACCCACGCGTCGACCTGCCAACGCGGCGCCCGATAGCGTTCCCTCGACGCGTACGCGTCCTCGATGCTCTCGGCGTGATAGCGCACGCCGCCTCCGATGATCTCCGCGACCTCGGCGAGCGTCAGGGCCTCCGGCCCGGTCAGGTCGTAGGTCTTGCCGGCATGTCGCGCGGGCTCCCGCAGCACCGCGATCGCCGCGTCCGCGATGTCGTCCTGGGTGACCACCGCGGCGCGACCGTCACCCGCCGGCCCGCGGATCACGCCGTCCTCGCCCACCATCATGGGCAGGAAATCGGCGTAGAGGTTGTCGCGCAGGAACGTGAAGCCGATCCCGCTCGCCCGGATGTGCTCCTCGGTCGCCCAATGGTCGCGCGCCAGCGTGAAAGTCGCCTCCGGCGCCGCGCCCGCGAACGACGTGTAGACCAGATGCCGCACGCCCGCCGCTTTCGCGGCGTCGACGAAACTGCGGTGCTGCGCGACCCGGTCCGGCGTCTCGGCCGCCGACACCATCAGCACGGTCTCGGCCCCGCGCAGCGCCTCCTCGACGGCCTTCCCGTCGGCGTACTCGGCGACCGCGACCTGCGCGCCCTCGATCTGCGGCGCCCGCTTGGCATCGCGCACCAGCAGCTTCGTCGAGCCGCCGAGACGCCGCGCCACCCGTCCGCCCAGGCGCCCGGTCGCGCCGGAAACCACGATCATTGCGGACGCACCGGCACGTCGAGCCGCTCGCGCAGCTCCTCGAACGAGATGCCGAAAGTCTCCCGCACCTCGACCCCGCTCGGGGTGATGAGGAAGGTCGCCAGGTCGGTGTATATCCGGTCCACGCAGCCGACCCCGGTCAGGGGGTACGTGCATTCCGGCACCAGCTTCGGCGTCCCGTCCTTCGCGAACAGCGTCATCATCACGTAGATGCTCTTCGCGCCGATCGCGAGGTCCATCGCCCCGCCCACCGCCGGGATCGCGTCGGGCTCGCCGGTGTGCCAGTTGGCGAGGTCGCCGGTGGCCGAGACCTGGAACGCCCCGAGCACGCACACGTCCAGGTGGCCGCCGCGCATCATCGCGAACGAGTCGGCGTGGTGGAAGTATGCCGAGCCCGGCAGCTCGGTCACCGGGATCTTGCCGGCGTTGATGAGATCGGGGTCGACCTCGTCGCCCTTGGCGGCCGGTCCCATGTTGAGCATGCCGTTCTCGGTGTGCAGCACCACCCCCGAGTCGGCCGGCAGATGGTCGGCGACCAGCGTCGGCTGCCCGATCCCGAGGTTCACGTACGCGCCGTGCGGAATGTCGTGCGCGATCCGGGCCGCGATCTCGTGCTTGCTCAGGCTCATGCCGCCACCACCCGGTCCACGTAGATGCTCGGCGTCACGACGGCCTCCGGGTCGAGCGCGCCGGTCTCGACGATCTCGCTCACCTGCACGACGACGAGCTTGGCCGCGGTCGCCATCACCGGCCCGAAGTTTCGCGCGGTCTTGCGGTAGACGAGGTTGCCGATCCGGTCCGCGCGGTACGCCCCGATCAGCGCGACGTCCCCCTTGATCGGGTACTCGAGGACGTAGGCGCGACCGTCGATCTCCCGGGTCTCCTTGCCCTCGGTCAGCGGCGTGCCGACCCCGGTCGGCGAGAAGAACGCCCCGATGCCCGCGCCGGCCGCGCGCATCCGCTCGGCGAGGTTGCCCTGCGGCACCACCTCGAGCTCGATCTTGCCGGCCCGGTAGAGCCCGTCGAAGACCCACGAGTCGGTCTGCCGCGGGAACGAGCAGATCACCTTGCGCACGCGTCCCTTCGCCAGCAGCGCCGCCAGCCCGGTGTCGCCGTTGCCGGCGTTGTTGGACACCACGGTGAGATCCTTCGCGCCCTGCTCGATCAGGGCGTCGACAAGCTGGACCGGCATGCCCGCCATGCCGAAGCCGCCGACCAGCACGGTCGACCCGTCCTCGATGCCGGCGACCGCCTCGGCCGCGCTGTCGCAGATCACCGCGGTCATGCCACGTTCTCCAGCACGACGGCCAGGGCCTGGCCGACGCCGATGCAGATGGCCGCCACGCCCCAGCGCTCGCCCGAGTCGCGCAACCGTGTCGCGAGCGTGCCGAGGATCCGTCCGCCCGACGCGCCCAGCGGGTGCCCGATGGCGATCGCGCCGCCCTTGGCGTTGACGATCGCGGGATCGATACCCCACGCGTCGACGCAGGCGATCGACTGGACCGCGAACGCCTCGTTCAGCTCGACCGCGGCGACCTCGGCCCACGTGATGCCGGCCTTTCCGAGGGCCCGGTCGGCGGCCTCGACCGGCGCGTAGCCGAACATCGGCGGCTCGACCGCCGCCACCCCGCGCCCGGCGATCCGCGCGATCGGCGCGCTGCCGATTCTTTCCGCGGCCTTCTCGGAGCCGAGCAGCACGGCGGAGGCGCCGTCGTTGAGCGGCGAGGCGTTGCCGGCCGTGATCGTGCCGGTCGCGCGGAACGACGGCTTCAGCCCGGCGAGTTTCGCCGCCGACGATCCCGGCCGGATGCCTTCGTCGCGGCTCAGGTCGACGCCCGGCACCGGCACCACCAGCTCGTCGTAGAAGCCCGCCGTCCACGCCGCGTCGGCCAGGTTGTGCGAGCGGGCCGCGAACTCGTCCTGCCGCTCCCGGGAGATCCCGAACTTCTCGCCGAGCAGCTCGTTGGCCTCGCCCAGCGAGATCGTCCACTCCTTCGGCATGTTGTCGTTGACCAGCCGCCAGCCCAGCGTGGTCGACACCGCCGTCACGTTGCCCGCCGGGAACGCGCGCGACGGTTTCGGCAGCACCCACGGCGCCCGCGTCATCGACTCGACGCCGCCGGTCAGCACCACGTCGGCGTCCCCGGTCTCGATCGCCCGCGATCCGATGATCGCCGCGTCGAGCGAGGAGCCGCAGAGCCGGTTGACCGTCGTCGCCGGCACCTCGACGGGCAGCCCCGCCAGCAGCACGGCCATGCGCCCGACGTTCCGGTTGTCCTCGCCGGCCTGGTTGGCGCAGCCCCACACCACGTCGCCGATCACCGCGGGGTCGAGCCCGGGCGTCTTGCCCAGCGCTCCCTTGACGGCGATCGCGGCCAGGTCATCGGGACGCACCTCGGCGAGGGCGCCCCCGAACCGGCCGAACGGCGTGCGGACGGCGGAGTACAGAAAGGCGGAGTTCACGTCTTCCAACCTACGACCCGTCAACCGATTGACTCCAATACTGAATAAAACCCCATTGATAACGTACGGATATGAAAGCTGACCGTCAGCCGGAGTCGTAATGCCACAGCTCGGGCACCGCGCGGATCAGCAGCGCAACCGTCACCACGGCCAGCGCCCCACCGATCACGATCGCCGATCGGGCACCGAGCGCGGCGCCGCCGAAGCCGTGCAGCATGGTGGCCAGCTGCGGGCCGCCCATCAGCACGACGGTGAGCGACCCCTGGATCCGCCCGCGGAGAGCGTCGTCGGTGTAGGCCTGCGAGATCGCGTTGCGGAACGTGCTCAGCACGAAGTTGACCGCACCGCCGAGGACCAGCGCCACCAGGGCGACGCGCAGGTCGGACGTCAAGCCGAGCAGCACCACACAGCCGCCCCAGGCCATCGCGGCCGACGCCATCAGCGCGCCGTGCCGCGTCGCCCGGCTGAACGTCCCCGACCACAGCCCGGCCAGGAGCACGCCGGCCGGATACGCCGCGTACAGCAGGCCCAGCTCCGCGCCGCCGCCGGCCCGGCCGCCGTACGTACGCTCGGCCAGCTCCGGCAGCAGCGCGTGCGGCAGCGCGAGGACCATCGCGGCCAGGTCCACGGCCAGGATCGCGACCAGCACCCGGTGCCCGGCGAGGTAACGGAAGCCGTCGCCGAGCCGGCGCAGCGTGCCTCCGGCGCGGGCGGCCGCCGGCTGCATCTCCGGCAGCCTGGCCACCGCCCACAGCACGACGCCCAGCGCGAGGGCGTCGAGCAGATAGAGCGTCCCCAGCCCGATGACCGGGATCAGCACCCCCGCGAGCAGCGGCCCGACGACCGCGCCGCTGTACCGCGTCAGCGAACTGAGGCTGTTGGCCGCCACCAGCTGCTCGGCGGGCACGACCCGCGGCACCGCGGCGCCCATCGAGGTCAGAGTGGCGCCGTAGCTGAGACCCTGCACTGCGACAAGCACGAGCAGCACACCCACGGAATCGAGCCCCAGCGCCGCGTTCAGCCACAGCCCGGCGTAGGCCAGGCCCAGCCCCGCGTTACCCGCCAGCAGCAGCCGGCGGCGGTCCATCGCATCGGCCAGCGCACCCGACCACAGCGCCGACACCACGAGAGCGCACAACGAGATCGCCGCCGAGACCCCGACCACGGCCGACGACCCGCTGAGCGTGAACAGCTGCGTCGGCACCGCGATCAGGCTGAAGGAGCCACCGACCGCGGTGACCGCCGACGCCACCCAGAGGCGGCGAAACGCGGGAATCGCCAGGGGCCGCCGGTCGACGAAGTACGCACCAACCTTCATGGCGTCGATCCTGGGGTCTCCCCTTGGGGGAGAGTCCAGCCCCACCGCCACGTGGGAAAGTGGTTCATGCCATTGAGCGCCCACCCCCTCCGTGCTTCGATCGCCGTGTCCGACATCCAGCAAGCAGTCGCCTTCTACGAGGGCAAACTAGGCTTGCAACCGCTGCGCTCCGGCCCCAGCGCCACCATCCCCGACGGCAGCCGCGTCTACGCCGCCGCCGGCGCCCCGGCCCTGAACGTCTATCAGTCGACCACCGCCGGAACGACCGCGGCCACCCTGGCGACCTGGTACGTCGACGACCTCGACCAGATCGTCGACGAGCTCACCGCCGCCGGTGTCGGGATCGTCCGCTACGACCAGCTCGTCCACGACGCCAGGGGCATCACCGCCCGGGCCGGCGGCGGTCGCATCGCGTGGTTCCAGGACCCGGACGGCAACACTTTCGCCCTCGAAGCCGACGCCTAGTAGCGGAACTTGTCCCTGGCGCTGCGCCGGTTCACCCGGGCCGGTAACTCGTCCACGTTGTCGCGGCGGGGCAGCTCGTCCGGCTCATGGCCTTGGGTAAAATCCCGCATCGTCACCACGAAGCCCTGGACCAGGCGGTCCTCGCGCAGATCTCGGTACGTGGCTTCGATGAGCACCTGGCTGTCGTCGGCCCGCAACAGCGAGCAGAACACCACACCGTCGCCGGAGCCGGCGAAGGCCTGACGCAGCTGGTCGCGGTCGTCCGGATGCACCAGATCGTCGAGTGTGGCCAGCGGTGGAAGCTCGTCGGCGCCGAGCAGCTCTCGCAGCGAAGGACTGGCGTATCGGATACGCCGGTCCTCGTCGATCACCACCACGATGTCCGCGCTGTTCCGGATCACCGCGCGCAGATAGAGGTCGCTGTCGCGGCGGCCGACCGCCTCCACCAGGCAGATGCGATCCAGCGCGAGCGCCGCCTGACCGGCCAGCACCTCGAGGGTGTCGCGAGTGGCGGTGAGGGTGTCCCGGCGACCCACCAGGATCAGGGCTCCACCGCTGGGCCGGGCGACGGCGAGCGGTTCCAGCCAGAGCGGACAGACCAGGGTGGCGTAGTCGCGGTCCGTGCCCTCGATCCACCAGCTCCGGGGCGGTGGGCCGGACTCGGGGCCGGGCGCCGCTTCGAGCGTGAGCTGGCGGTCGTCGACGGCGAAGACGGTGCTGCGGATGGCCTCCGGCGGCATGAGCTGGGCGATCGCGGCCCGGACGGCCTCGTCCACGGCGGGGATGTCGGCGGCGGCGACCAGCGCGGCGCTCGCCTGCCGCAAGCCGCGTTCACGCGTCAGGGCCTGGCCGTTCAGGGTCACCGAGTCGGTCAGCCGCGTGATGGTCAGGAGAAGGGTGATCGCACCGGCCACGGCGATCACCACGCCGTCCCCGACCGTGCCGTGGACCGCCTCGATGAGCAGAAGGACCGGCGGGGTGGCGACGGAGATGCCCAGCAGCGCCGCCCAGTGCAAGCGCCACGGGCTCGGACGCGGCGCCGCGGGCTCGGTGAGCCTGACCATCGACGGGTGCAGCGCGGCGGCGCCCCAGGCCAGGTAGAGCACCACGAACCCGGACTCGCTCAGCCGGCCCGGCCACAGCGGCTGCACGATGTCGCTGACCAGGACACCCACCGCACCGACGACCAGCAGCGTGGCCGAGAGGTTCCGGCCCACGGCGATCAGCACGCGGGCGACGACCGCGAGGAGCAGCAGGGCTCCGATGACGTACGCCCCGGAGGTCTCGCCGATCTGGCCCGCGTCGCCGATGACGAACACCCAGATCACCAGCAGCGTGGAGCACCCGAACGCGAGCAGGTCGATGAGCCGTGCCCGGTCGACGAGAATCGCACCGACGCGGGTCAGCTGCAGCAGGCTGCAGGCGACCAGCACGAACATGGCGTAGAAGCAGAAATTGGCTACGCCGGGCCGGTCCAACGCGGTCAGCACGTCGCCGGCGCCGCTCGCCACGATGGCGCCGGCGAGCAGCAGCCAGGGTCCGATCCGCGCGGGCCGGTGACGGCGGACGCCGTAGACGATGGCGGCCGCGCTGCCGATGCCCAGCACGATCCACTCGATGGCGCGCAGCACGCCTAACTACTACCAGCGGCGTCGCCATGTGTCCACGTCGTCATATACGTAGCGCTATGCGGGCTGGTAACTCAGGATGACCATGCCGGAGCCGCACACCCGATGGTCGACGAGACGGAAGCGGGCCTCGCCGCTGACCTCGGCGAGGAGGGCGTCGCGAGGCGGCCCGCCGACCGTGATCGGGTGCACCCAGAGGCGTAGCTCGTCGAGCAGGCCCTCGCGCAGCAGCGCGGCGGTGACCGGCCCGTACCCGTACTGGATGATGTCCTGCCCGGGTTTTTGCTTGAGCTCCCGGGCCAGCGCCGGGAACTCGGCCCGGCTGACGATCGTCGCATGGAACCACTCCCGAAGCCCCACCGCGCCGCGATCGCGTGGACCGGCAGCGACGTCAGCCGCGGGTCGGTCAGGTCGCGCTGAATCCGGCACGCACCCGGAACCCGCTCTCCATCCGCGGGTCGCAACGCAGGTCGTACGGCACGAGCAGCTTTTGTTCAGCTCTCGCCAGTAGGGGAATCGCTCTCCCGACGGGACCGCGGCAGCACAGGAATCGGTCATGTGACCGATTCGCTCGGGCGGCTCGCCCGCGACGATGGTTACAGACAAGTTGCAGGACCTGGGAGCGAGGATGACTGGGGAGCGACCCTTGCGTGTGGAGTCGAAGCCGTGCGGACCGGCGACGGTCTGCCTGACCGTCTCGGGAGAGCTCGACGCCTACACGGCGGACGATCTGGCGAACCGGGTGCGGGAGGCGCTTCTGCTGGAGCGGCCCAGCATGATCCGGCTCGACCTCAACGGGCTCGACTTCATCGACGTGGCGGGCGTACGGACCCTTTACGACCTGCACTTCGACGCGGCGGCCGTCGACTGCACGCTGACCATCAGCCAGGCGCCGCAGACCACCCGCTGGATTCTCAACGTGCTCGGCCTCGACGACCTGTTCGCCGTCTCCGCCCGCCGTCCGAAGCGGGCGGAGACGGTCACCGACGGCCGCCGGCGCAGGCACGCGGAACCGGGAAGTTAGGAGGCGATGCGGGCAGCGGCCCAGGCAGCGATCTGAGCCCGCGACGTGTAGTCGAGCTTGGTGAGGATGTGCTCGACGTGAGTGTTCGCGGTACGCCGCCCGATGACCAGCCGATCGGCGATCTGCTGGTTGGTCAGACCCTCGGCCACGAGCACGGCTACCTCGCGCTCGCGCCGGGTGAGCGGCGCCCAGCCGGCCGCCCCCGAATTGCTGGGCGCCGCGCCCGCCCGCGTGGTCTCGTCGAGCGCGTAGTCGATCCCCGCCTCGAGCTCGAGCCCCAGCCCGTCGGCGTAGGCGGCGTCGAATCCGGCGTCCCCGGCCTTCTCGCGGGCCTGCTTCTCGACCGCGGCGCGGGCGGCGACCAGGTCGGGGGAGCCCAGCTGGGGTTTGCCCACGGTCGCCCAGATCTGGTGGGCGACGCCGAGCAGCCGGGCCGCGCTGGTCGCCTCCCCGAGCGTCGCGGCCGCGGTGGCCAGCACGTCGACGGCCATGGCACTGCCGGAGCTGTCGCCGAGCTGCCGCTTGAAGCGCAGCGCGTCCCGGCCGTAGCTGACCGCCGCGTCCGGGTTGCCGCGCCCCATCTCGGCCAGCGCCCGCATGTAGTCGATGTACGACCGCATCCAGCTTTCGCGGTACTCGTCGCAGAGGACCCAGGTCTGCTCGATGACGGCGATCTCACGTTCGAACTCGCCGGCGAACGCGAGCGCGATGCACTGCGCGGACAGCGCGACCAGCAGGCCGGTGCCCGGGTCGCCGCCGTTGCGGTGCAGGCGGGCCGCCTCCTCGGCCTTCGCCAGCGCCTCGGTGGGGTCGCCCTGGAAGACCGCGCACACGCTCGCGAGGTAGGCGAGCCAGCCGGACACGACGGTGTCCGCGTACGGCCGGCCTTGGACGATCCGCGCCTCGGCGGCCGCCATGTCGCCCTGCATCGCGGCGACCCACCCGCTCACGAACAGCGCTCTCGCCAGCATCGGCCCGGGGGGATGCTTCACCGCCAGCGCCCGGTCGAGATAGAGCCGTCCCTCGCGCGGGTGTCCACATGCGATCCAGAAGTACAGCAATGCCCCGGCCAGCTCGAGCCCGGTCTCGTCGGTCAGGTCGAAGTCGAGCGCGGCGCGCAGGTTGGAGTGCTCGCGGCTGAGCCGCTGGTACCAGGCGACCTGGTCCGGCCCGCACCAATCGGCGTCGAAACGGCGGGCGAGCCGCAGGTAGAAGTCGCGGTGCCGGCGGCGGAGCAGCTCCTCCTCGCCGGTCTCGCGCAACAGCTCGAGCCCGTACTGGCGGATCGTGTCCAGCAGGCGGTAGCGGCCGCCGTCGCCGAGCAGGATGGACTTGTCCACCAGCCCGGCCAGCACGTCCACGTCGCCGTCGCACACCTCGCGCACGGCGTCCAGGTCGAAGTCGCCGGCGAAGACCGAGACGCGGGCCCACAGCAGACTCTCGGCCCGGGTGCACAGGCCGTGGCTCCAGTCGATCGCCGTACGCAGCGACTCGTGCCGCCCGGCCATCACGCCGCCGCCGCTGAGCAGCGCGAACCGGTCGGCGCGCCGGCCTTGCAGCAGCTCGGCGATCTGCCGCACGGGCAGCGCCCGGGTGCGCACCGCGGCCAGCTCGATGGCGAGCGGGATGCCGTCGAGGTCGCGGCAGAGCCGGGCCACCTCGTCCCGGTTGTCGTCGGTCAGCGCGAAAGTGGGGGAGGCGGCGCGGGCCCGCTCGGCGAACAGCGACACGGCGGCGTCGCTCGCCGACAGCGGCAACAGCGGGAAGACGTGCTCGCCCTGCACCACCAGCGGCTGCCTGCTGGTCGCGAGCACCCGCACGCCCGGCGCCGCGCGCAGCAGCGAGTCGACCAGCTGCGCGCAGGACTCGGCCAGGTGCTCGCAGTTGTCCAGCACGAGCAGCAGGCGTCTGGGCTCCAGGTACTCCGCTAAGGTCTCGGCCTGCGGCCGGGTCGACGGGTCGCGCAGCCCGACCGCCTGCGCCACGGCCTCGGCGACCAGGTCGGCCCGGGCGAGCGGGGAGAGGTCGACGAACCAGACCCCGTCGGCGAAGGCCCGCTGCACCTCCGCGGCGACCCGCAGCACCGTACGCGTCTTGCCGACGCCCCCGACGCCGGTGACGGTGACGAGCCGGGATGCGGTGAGCAGGCGTTTCAGCGCGGCTCGCTCGCTCTCCCGATCCACGAAGCTGGACAGTTCCGCCGGTAGGTTTCCGGTCCGGATCACATAAACCTCGCTCGATGGACGGCCGCCCCGATTCCCCGGAGCATATGCCCGGGAGCCCGCCCGGAGTGACGCCGTCAATCCGAAGAGTTACGCCGAAGGCCTATCGAGGTTGGACCGAATCGTCGAAGACTCTTGCCGTGGCGAGAACATCCGCGAAGCGGGCCGGGTCGAGGTCGAGTCCACCCGGGATCCACGAGATATCCGGGCCGGTCATCGCGAGGAGGATGGCATCGGGGGTGAGACCCGCCGACTGCAGGGCCAGGATCTCCCGCGGGTTCACGCCCGGGACCACCGGGCCGTTGCCGAGATCGGTGCCGTAGCGCACGCTCCCGCCGTACTCCAGGAAACGTCGCAGGTTGCCGACGGCCGTGACCAGTTCCGGGGTCGGCGTGCCCCAGCCGTGGATGTCGAGCGTGCTGATCCAGCGCATGCGCTCCGCGCAGGCGCGGATCAGGCCCCGGTCCAGCGACTCGGTCCAGGGAGTGTGGGCGAGCAGGTCCGCGCCGGACTCGTACGCCATCTCGACCGTCCCCGGCCCTTCGGCGTGCACCACCACCGGCAGCCCGAGGTCGTGCGCGGCGTCGGCCACGGCGGTCATCGTGAACAGCCGCGGCAGCGGCCCGCCGGCGTGCGCGGTCAACTTGATCAGCGTGGCGCCGGCCGCGTGCGCCTCGGCCACGGCGGCTTCCGCCTCGGCGGCCGAGTCGATCTCCCGCCAGCTGCCGGGCGTCGCCCAGGCCCGGTCGCTGGGATAACCGCCGGGAGCGATCAAAAACGGTCCCGCGTAGCGGATGCGGGGGAGCCCGGGAAGCCCGGCGAGCCGCGCCACCGACGCCGGGACGCTGCCGAGATCCCACACCCCCGCGATCCCGCCGGCCCGCACGGTGGCGAGATCCACGAGCCCGGAGTGCACATGGGAATCCACCAGCCCCGGCAGCAGCGTCCCCGGCAGCCGGCGAATTACCGACAATTCAGAAATGTCCGAAAGAGGCACGGGGGCCGGGGCGGGGTCCAAGCGCAAGCCCAGGTCGGAGCGCAGAGCGCCGTCCCACCACAGCGACCCGGCGACGACATAGGAGCTCACAGCAGGGACCGCAGCGCGGCCAGCCCCCGGTGGACCTCGCCGAAGCTGGTGCTCAGCGGCGCCGGCCCGATCCGCAGCCCGTCCGGCCGCCGGTAGTCCGGGATCACCCCGCGCTCCCACAGCTGGTCGAGCACCTTGTCGAAGCCCGAGCGCTGCAGCGTCACGTGCCCGCCCCGGCGCGCCGGATCGCGCGGGCTGACCACCGCGACGCCCGGCAGCTCCGCGGCGAGCTCCAGCACATAGTCGGTGAGCAGCAGAGACTTCTCCCGCACCGCCTCGATGCCGGCGCTTTCCAGCATGTCGAGATTGGCGTGCAGCGGCACCATCGCCAGGACCGGCGGCGTCCCGCTCTGCAGCCCCCGGATCCCGTCGGCCGGCTCATAGCCCGGGCCCATCTCGAACGACGCCCGATGCCCCATCCACCCCTGGATCGGCTGCTTCAAAGACCCGATCAAACCCTTTCTCACGTACGCGAAAGCAGGCGCCCCCGGTCCGCCGTTCAAGTACTTGTACGTGCAGCCGACCGCCAGGTCGACCTCCCATGCGTCCAGCTCGACCGGCACCGACCCCACCGCATGGCACAGGTCCCACATCGCCAGCGCGCCGGCGTCGTGGGCGATCCGCGTGATCGACGCGACGTCGGCCAGCCACCCCGAGCGGTACGCCACGTGGCTGAACAGCACCAGCGCCGTCCGCTCGTCGACGACCTCGGCGACCTGCTCGGGCCGGACCCCCTCGGCCGGGTCCACCGAGATCCAGACCAGTTCGAGCCCGCGCTCCGCGGCGATCCCCTCCAGCACGTACCGGTCGGTCGGGAAGTTGTCCTTATCGAGGACGACCCGGTTGCGCCCCGGCCGCGCCTGCACGGCGGCCCACGCCAGCTTGTAGATCAGCACGGTCGTCGAGTCGGCCACGACCACCTGCCCCGCGGCCGCGCCCAGCGCCACCCGAGCGAGCCGGTCGCCGAGCCGCAGCGGCCATTCCAGCCATTCGTCGGTCCAGCCCCGGATGAGCCGGCCCGCCCACTGCTCGCGGATGAACTCCTCCATCAGCGCGGCGGTCGCCTCGAGCGGCCGGCCCAGCGAGTTCCCGTCCAGGTACGACACCACGTCGAAGTCGCCGGGCGCGAGGAACTGATCCCGGTACGCCGCGAGCGGGTCGGCCGCGTCCAGCTCGGCGGCGCGGGCCTGCGGATCGGTCACCGGGGCACTCCGATCTCGGTGCGGACGGCGTACAGCTCGGGGAAGAACGTCAGGTCGAGCGCGGCCTTGAGGAAGCCGACGCCGCTGGAGCCGCCGGTGCCGCGCTTGAAGCCGATGGTCCGCTCCACGGTCTTGAGGTGCCGGAACCGCCAGAGCTGGAAGTTCTCCTCCAGGTCGACGAGCTCCTCGCACGTCTCGTAAGCGGCCCAGTGCTTCTCGGGGTCGTTGTAGATGCGCACGAACACCGGGACGAGGTCCTCGCGGAAGGTCCACGGCCGGGTCACGTCGCGCTCGAGCAGCCCGGCCGGCACTTCGTATCCGTGCCGGGCCAGATAGCGGAGGAACTCGTCGTAGACGCTCGGCGTCTCGAGGGCCTCGACCAGCAGGGCGCGCGCGGCCGGGTCGTCGTCGAAGAGCGAGAGCATCCGCCGGTCCTTGTTGCCGAGCAGGAACTCGACCGCGCGGTACTGGTACGACTGGAACCCCGACGACGTGCCGAGGAAGCTGCGGAACTCGGAGTACTCGCTCGGGGTCAGCGTGGCGAGCACCGACCACTGCTCGGTGAGGGTGCGCTGGATGTGCTTGACCCGGGCCAGCCCCTTGAGCGCCGGGCGCAGCTCGTCGGCGGCGATCTGGCGCCGCACCGCGCGCAGCTCGTGCAGCACCAGCTTCAGCCACAGCTCCGACGTCTGGTGCTGCAGGATGAACAGCAGCTCGTCGTGGTGCTCGGGCACGCTGACCGGGTGCTGCGCGTTCAGGATCTCGTCGAGGTGCAGGTACTTCCCGTACGAGAGGTTGACCTTGAAGTCCCGGACGATGTCGTCTTCCAGCGGGCGTTGTTCCACCTTACGAGCGAAGCACACGCGATCAGATGTTGGCGAGGGAGCCGTCGGCGAGGATCGGCCCCCAGTACACCCACTGGCCGTCGTGGCGGACGAATCGGCTGCGCTCGACCATGTCGCCCGGTTTGCCGTGGTCGCGGTAGTGCGCCCGGAACTCGACGACCCCTTCGGCGTCGAACATGCCGCCGCCGGTGGACTCCAGGATGTCGAGGCCCACCCAGCGCAGATGCGCGTCGGGCTCGACCGTGGCCGGCCGGGTGTCGGGATGCCAGGAGCGCAGCACGTAGGCGTCGTCGTCCAGCGCGAACGCCGAGTACCGCGACCGCATCAGCGCCTCGGCGGTGGCCGGCGCGTGCCCCTGGTGGGCCGGGCCGCAGCACTCCGCGTACGGGAAACCGCGCCCGCACGGGCAGGCGGCGATGGTCTTCGTCTTCCGGGCCATGCCCCGATTCTCGCAGCTGATCTCTATCGGCCGTTATGTAACCGTGGTGTAAGCGATGACGGTCGCGCAGCGCGACGACTTAATCGCTTCAGCGCAGGCGGGCTTCCACGTTCCGGATACGCGGCGCAACATTCCGGAAACAGCGGTCCGGTCGTTTTGACGGGATCTGCAAGCACAGCCGGTCCTGACAAGCGTCACTGCAAGTCAAGGTTCGAAATTTGCAATGAGCTGACGTAGGATTCCGCCGTGACCAAACGTCTGGCCGAGGTGGCCAAGAAGGCGGGCGTCAGCGAGGCCACGGTCAGCCGGGTGCTCAACGGGCGCAGCGGCGTCTCCGAGGCCACCCGCGCGTCCGTGCTCACCGCGCTCGATGTCCTGGGGTATGAGCGGCCCACCAAGCTGCGCGGCGAGCGCGGCCGGCTGGTCGGCCTCGTCCTGCCCGAGCTGCAGAACCCGATCTTCCCGGCGCTGGCCGAGGTGGTGACCGCGTCGCTGGCCCAGCGCGGCTTCACCCCGCTGCTGGCGGCCCGCACGATCGGCGGCGTGCCCGAGCGCGACTACATCGAGATGCTGCTCGACCACCAGGTCTCCGGCGTGGTCTTCGCCGGCGGGTCGTACGCGCTGGCCGACGCCGAGCACAGCCACTACCGCGCGCTGACCGACCGCCGGATGCCGGTCGTCATGGTCAACGCCGGTGTCGACGACCTGGGCTTCCCGCACATCTCGACCGACGACGCGGTCGCCGTCGAGCAGGCGTACGGGCATCTCAAGTCCCTCGGCCACCAGCGCATCGGCATGGTGATGGGCCCGGAGGACCACATGCCGTCGCGCCGCAAGCTGGCCGGCCTGGAAAAGATCGCCGGCGACGACTGGCACGTCGAGCGCACCAACTTCTCGATGGAGAGCGCCCGCCTCGCCGCCGGCCGTCTCATCGAGCGCGGCGTGACCGGCATGATCTGCGCGTCCGACGTGCTCGCGCTCGGCTCGATCCGCGCCGCCCGCCGCCTCGGCCTCGACGTGCCCCGGGACGTCTCGGTGGTCGGTTTCGACGACTCCGCGCTGATGACCTGCACCGACCCGCCGCTGACCACGGTCCGGCAGCCCATCGAGATGATGGGCCAGGCGGCCGTGGACCTGCTCGTCAACCAGATCGAGGGCAGCGGCGTCGCCGCCGACGAGTTGCTGTTCGAGCCCGAGCTGGTGGTGCGCGGCTCCACCGCGCCAGCGCCGCAGGCGCTCGGGTCCTCCGGCCGTCCGTAGGACCAGGCCTAGGTAGCAACTCAGCACCCCAGGCCTGACCAGGCAATATTCCTAAGAGAAGGGCGGGCCGATGGCCCGCCCTTCGTCGTTCCCGCGTTTTTAAGCCGACGTCGTGTTTTTTCTTCTTGCAGTCAACTTCTTGCGGGCCGCCGTTTGACTTTGTATCGTCACCTCCACGAAACATGGCGAGAGACCCCGGTCACATCGGGCCTCGCGCAGTGACGACACCGCAGCTCAGCGCAGTTCTCCGATACTTTCGTTCCCGAAGGGATGGACAGATGTCCGTACCGCAGTACAAGAGGGCCGCGGCGATCGCCCTCGCGGCCGGCCTGGGATTCAGCATCGCGGCGTGCTCCACGAAGGGCAGTGACGACTCCGGCAAGGACGCCGCCGGCAAGACGATCATCACGGTCGACTGCCAGCCGGACGGCTCCCAGAAGGACCTGCTCGCGAACTGGAACGCGGACGTCGCCGAGTTCGAGAAGCAGAACCCCGACGTCACGATCAAGAGCGTCAGCGTCGGCCAGCAGTGCAACAACCCGCCGGACTTCACGGCCCGCCTCACCGGCGGCACGATGACCGACGTCTTCTACGGGTACATGACCGACCTGCAGCAGGTGCTGGACTCGGGCCAGGCGATGGACATCACCCAGTACGCGACCAAGGACAACATCGCGAGCTGGGACAGCATCGACCCGGCGCTCAAGGCGGTCTTCACCGACAACAGCAAGATCTACGCCATCCCGACGAAGAACTACTCGATGGGTCTGCTCTACAACAAGACCCTGTTCCAGAAGGCCGGGCTGGACGTCGCCAACCCGCCCAAGACCTGGCCCGAGGTTCGCGCCGCGGCCAAGAAGATCTCCGCGCTCGGCGGCGGCATCGCCGGCTACTCCGAGTACAGCGCGGGCAACACCGGTGGCTGGCACTTCACCGCCGAGCTCTACGCGCAGGGCGGCCAGATCCTGAGCCAGGACAACAAGAAGGCCGACTTCAACAACGCCCAGGGCAAGCAGGTCCTGCAAAATCTGAAGGACATGCGGTACGGCGACAACAGCATGGGCAGCCGCCAGCTGCTCCAGTGGGCCGACCTGCTGACCAACGCGGCCGCCGGCAAGGTGGGCATGTTCATCGGCGCCCCCGACGCCACCACCGCGATCGTCCAGCAGTTCCAGGGCAAGTACGACGAGTGGGCGATGGCCCCGATGCCCGGCCAGGACGGCGCCGCCAAGGGCACGCTCGGCGGCGGCGAGGGCTACTTCTTCCGCAAGGACCTCACCCCGGAGCAGGTCAAGGCCGGTCTCAAGTGGATCGCCTTCGAGAAGCTGACCCCGGGCAAGGGCCAGTTCGACTACGCCCGGGCCAAGCCGCAGAACCAGCCCGTGGGCCTGCCCCAGCCGCTGCTGTTCGCCAACGGCAGCGACGCGCAGAAGCAGGAGCTCGACGCCCGCAAGGCCAACCAGAACGTGCCGAGCGAGAACTTCTCGCTCTTCGAGGCCACCCCGGTTCCGATCAAGGGTGAGCCGGCCAACGCGCAGGCGATCTACGCGGTGCTCGACAGCGCGATGTCCGGGGTCCTGACCAACCCCAACGCCAACGTCGACGAGCTGCTCAAGACGGCCGAGACCAAGACCAACCAGCTCCTGGCCTCGAACGGCTGACCGGACGAGTGCGGGGGCGCAAGCCCCCGCACCCCCTGTAGAAAGCAGGAGTTTTCGTTGGCGACGATGACCAGCGTCCCGGAGACGAGCCGCAAGTCACGGGTGTACGCGGGGCCGAAGACATCCCGGACGCGCCGCGGCCGCAAGCTGCGGGACAACCTGACCGGTTACGCGTTCCTGATCGGGGCGATCTTCTGCTTCGCCCTGTTCCAGTGGTTCCCGATGATCCGCGGCATCGTGATGAGCTTCCAGCACACGAAGCGCGGCGAGACCACCTGGGTGGGCTTCGACAACTTCGTGCGCATCGTTCAGGACCCGAGCTTCTGGACCGCCTGGAAGAACACCTTCTACTTCACGGTCCTCGCGCTCATCCTCGGCTACGTCGTCCCGTTCGTGGTGGCGATCCTGCTCAACGAGCTGCGGCACGGCAAGGGCTACCTGCGCATCCTGGTGTACCTGCCGGTGATGCTGCCGCCGGCCTCGGCGCTGTTCCTGTTCAAGTACTACGCGTACGACCCGAGCGACGCCGGCCTGTTCAACGCGATCCTCAAGTTCCTGCACCTGCCCACGTCGGAGTGGATGCAGTCGCCGACCGCCACCATGCCGGCCATGGTGATCGCCTCGACCTGGATGAACATGGGCGCCGCGGTCCTGATCTACCTCGCCGCCCTGCAGAACATCCCGGGCGAGCTGTACGAGGCGGCCGAGCTGGACGGCGCCGGCCTGCTACGCCGGATCTGGAACGTGACGATCCCGCAGACCCGGCTGATCCTCGCGTTGCTGGCGATGCTCCAGATCGTTGCCACCATGCAGGTCTTCATCGAGCCCCTGATCCTCGCCAACGGCGCCGGCACCCAGGACTCGGCGACCTCGGTGGCATACCTCATCTACCAGCACGGCTTCTTCCAGAACGACCTGAACGGCGCCGCGGCGCTCGGCGTGATCATGCTCCTGGTGCTGGCCGCCTTCTCCGCCGTGTACGTACGGCTGACCACGAAGCAGGACTGAGATGTCACGGACCCTTATCTCCCAGGCCCAGCTCCAGCGCGGGCGAGGCAAGTTCCTCTACTGGACGATTCTCGTCGCGGTCATCGTCGTCTTCACGCTGGTCTTCATCGGGCCGCTGTACTGGATGGTGACCGGCGCGCTCAAGAGCGGCCAGGAGATCGCGCAGACCCCGCCCACGCTGTGGCCGCAGGACCCGCAGACGGAGAACTACGCGAACGCGTGGAACAACCTGAACCTCGCGAAGCTGATGTTCAACACGTTCTACTACGCGATCGGCGCGGTCTTCTTCCAGCTCGTCTTCGACACCGCGGCGGCGTACGCCCTCTCCAAACTGCGCCCGATCTTCGGCAACGTGGTCCTCGCGCTGATGCTGGCGACGCTGATGATCCCGGCGATGGTCGTCATCGTCCCGCAGTACGTGACCGCGATCGACCTGCCGTTCGTCCACGCCAGCCTGATCGACTCGCCCTGGGCGATCTGGCTGCCGCTGGTCGCCAACGCGTTCAACATCTTCCTGCTGAAGCGGTTCTTCGACTCGATCCCCGAGGACCTGATCGCCGCGGCCATGGTGGACGGCGCGTCCCCGCTGCGCACGCTGTGGTCGGTGATCCTGCCGATGTCGCGCCCGATCCTCGGCGTGGTCTCGATCTTCGCGGTGACGTACGTGTGGAAGGACTTCCTCTGGCCGAAGTTGGTCATGCCCTCGCCCGAGACCCGCACGCTCAGCGTCGGCATCTACGCCTTCTCCGGCGGCACCCCGATGAACGTGGTCGTCGCCGCCTCGGTCATCGCCGCGATCCCGACCGTGATCATCTTCCTGATCTTCCAGCGCAACATCATGTCGGGCCTCACGGCGGGCAGCCTCAAGGGCTGAAGCCCTTCTTACGAAATATCGACAAAAATCATGGTCCGGCGTGCCGGGCTTGGATACCCATGCAGAAAGCAGGTACCTGTGTCCACAACAGACGGCAGTCCGTGGTGGAAGAGCGCGGTTATCTACCAGGTGTACCCGCGAAGCTTCGCCGACTCGGACGGCGACGGCGTGGGGGACATCGACGGCATCCGCGCGCACCTGGGGCACCTGCGTGACCTCGGCATCGACGCGATCTGGATGAGCCCGTGGTACCCGTCGCCGATGGCCGACGCCGGCTACGACGTGGCCGACTTCCGCGACATCGACCCGGTCTTCGGCTCGCTCGCCAAGGCCGAGGCGCTGATCGAGGAGGCGCACGCGGTCGGCATCCGGATGATCGTCGACATCGTCCCGAACCACATCTCCAGCGAGCACCCGTGGTTCAAGGCGGCGCTGGCCGACCCGTCGGCGCCCGAGCGGGACTACTTCTGGTTCCGGCCGGGCCGGGGCGCGAACGGCGACGAGATGCCGACGGACTGGCGAGGGGAGTTCGGCGGCACCACCTGGACCCGTACGCCCGATGGCCTTTGGTATCTGCACTTGTTCACGCCCGAGCAGCCGGACCTCAATTGGGATCACCCCGACGTCCGCGCCGAGTTCGAGAGCATCCTGCGCTTCTGGTTCGACCGGGGGGTCGACGGCATTCGCATCGATTCGGCGGCGCTGCTCTTCAAGGACGGTTCGTTGCCGCCGGTCGTCGACGGACAGCCCCACCCGTTCCACGACCTCGACGAGGTGCACGACGTCTACCGGGCCTGGCGGCGCGTCGCCGACTCGTACGCCGGAGACCGTGCCCTGATCGGCGAGGTCTGGATGCCGGAGGTCGACCGGTTCGCCAACTACCTGCGCCCCGACGAGCTGCACCAGGCGTTCAACTTCCTCTTCCTCGGCTGCGCCTGGGATCCCACCCTGATGCGGGAGTGCATCGACACCACCGTCGAGGCGCACGCCGCGATCGGCGCGCCCGCCACCTGGGTGCTGTCCAACCACGACGTCACCCGGCACGTCACCCGCTACGGCCGGGAAGACACCACCTTCAGCTTCGACAACAACCTCGACGGCACCCCGGTCGACCTCGAGCTCGGCACCCGTCGCGCCCGGGCCGCCGCGCTGCTGTCCCTCTCGCTGCCCGGCGCCACCTACATCTACCAGGGCGAGGAGCTCGGCCTCTGGGAGAACGAGAACATCCCGCCGGACCAGTACCAGGACCCGATGTGGGCGCGGCGCGGCCACAGCCGCGACGGCTGCCGCGTGCCGCTGCCGTGGAGCGGCGACGAGCAGCCGTTCGGGTTCACCACCGGAACCCCGTGGCTGCCCCAGCCCGCCGAATGGAAGGACCGCACCGCCCAGGCGCAGACCGGAGACCCCAGCTCGATGCTCGAGCTGTACCGGGACGCGATCCGGCTGCGACCGGGCTCTCCCCATGCCGGGATGGCCTGGCTCGACCTGCACCCCCAGGTCCTCGCCTTCACCCGCGGCGCGGACTTCGCCTGCGTCGTCAACATGTCCGGCGGCTCCATCCCCCTGCCGGACCACGAGACCTGCCTGCTCGCCAGTGGCCCACTCGACGGTGACCGCCTCCCCCCGGATACCGCCGTCTGGCTGCGCTTGAAGGGCTAACAGGAGGAAAGCACGGTTCCCCGGGGGCTTTTCACGGAAGAAAGGCTCGCTCCCCGCCATGCCTCGATTCAGAAGACGACTGCTCGCCGCGGCTGCCGCGGCGGGCGTCGTCGCCGCCGTCCTCATCGCACCCTCCGCCGCCTCCGCCGCCGGCCCCAACCTGGCCGCCGGCAAGACCTTCTCCGCCAGCAGCAACACCGACGTCTACGGGGCCGGCAACGCCGGCGACGGGAACGCGAACACCTACTGGGAGAGCCAGAACAACGCGTTCCCGCAGTGGCTGCAGGTCGACCTCGGCACGGCCGTCAGTGTCAACCAGGTCGTGCTCAAGCTCCCGCCGGCCACGGCCTGGGCCACCCGCACCGAGACACTGACCGTGTCCGGCAGCTCCGACGGCTCGTCGTTCAGCACCTTGAAGGCGTCGGCCGGCTACACGTTCAACCCGGCCTCCGGCAACGCGGTCACCGTCGACTTCACCGCGGCCACCGCGCGGTTCGTGCGGCTGACCTTCACCGGCAACACCGGCTGGCCCGCCGGGCAACTGTCCGAGATGGAGGTCTACGGCCCGGTCACCGGCGACACCCAGGCGCCCACCGCGCCCGGCAACCTCGCCTACACCCAGCCGGCGAGCGGGCAGATCCGGCTGGCCTGGTCGGCCTCGACCGACAACGTCGCGGTCACCGGCTACGACGTGTACGCCAACGGCGTGCTGCGCACCAGCGTCGGCTCGGGCGTGCTGACCTACACCGACAGCCAGCCCGACACCGCGACCGTCGCCTACTACGTCCGGGCGAAGGACGCGGCCGGCAACGTGTCGGCGGCCAGCAACACCGTCACCCGCAACGGCAGCGGCGGCACCGGCACGAACCTGGCGCTGAACAAGCCGATCGAGGCGTCCTCGACCGTCTTCACGTTCGTGGCCACCAACGCCAACGACAACAACACCGCCACCTACTGGGAGGGCAGCGCGTATCCGGCCAACCTGACGGTGCAGCTGGGCGCGAACGCGTCGCTGCAGCAGGTCGTGGTCAAGCTCAACCCGGACAGCGCGTGGGGCACCCGGCAGCAGACGTTCTCGGTCCTCGGCCGTGAGCAGAGCTCGAGCGCCTTCACGACGCTGGTGGGCTCGGCCTCCTACACGTTCAACCCGGCCTCGGGCAACACGGTGACCATCCCGGTGAGCGGAACCGCTGCGGACCTCCGACTCTCCTTCACCGCGAACACCGGCGCGCCCAGCGGTCAGGTTGCCGAGCTCCAGGTCGTCGGCGTCGCCGCGCCCAACCCGGACCTCACGGTCACGGGCATCACGTCCTCCCCGGCCGCGCCGGTGGAGACCGACGCGGTGACGCTGTCGGCGACCGTCCGCAACGGCGGGAACGCCGCGTCGGGCGCGTCGAACGTCAACTTCTACCTGGGTACGACGAAGGTCGGCACCGCCACCGTGGGCGCGCTCGCGGCCGGGGCCTCGACGACGGTCTCGGCGAACATCGGCGCCCGGGACGCCGGCACCTACGCGCTGACCGCGAAGGTGGACGAGTCGAACACGGTGATCGAGACCAACGAGGCAAACAACTCCTTCACCTCCTCGTCGTCTTTGATTGTCACCCCGGTCTCGAGCTCCGACCTGGTGGCGTCAGCGGTCTCCTGGTCACCGGGCAACCCGTCGGCCGGTAACACGGTCACGTTCTCGGTGACCATCAAGAACCAGGGGTCGGCGGCCTCTTCATCCGGCGCCCACGGTGTCACCTTGACAATTTTGAATGGCTCGACCGTGGTGAAGACCCTGACCGGCTCCTACACGGGCACGCTGGCAGCCGGCGCTTCCTCGCCTGCCCTCTCGCTGGGCACCTGGACGGCCGCAAATGGGAAATATACGGTTCGCACCGTTATCGCGGTAGACGCGAACGAGCTGGCGGTCAAGCAGGCGAACAACACCTCCGACAAGCCGTTCTTCGTCGGTCGTGGCGCCAACATGCCCTACGACATGTACGAGGCCGAGGACGGGTCCCTGGGCGGCGGCGCGGCGATCGTCGGCCCGAACCGCACGGTCGGCGACCTGGCCGGCGAGGCGTCCGGCCGTAAGGCCGTCACGCTCAACCAGACCGGCGCGTACGTGCAGTGGACCACCCGCGCGGCCACCAACACGATCGTCGCCCGGTTCTCCATCCCGGACGGCACCAACAGCTCGATCAACGTGTACGTGAACGGCAGCCTCAACAAGACCCTGCCGCTCACCTCGAAGTACGCGTGGCTGTACGGCAACGAGACGGCGCCGCAGAACTCGGGCTCCGGCCCGCGGCACATCTACGACGAGGCGAACATCCTGCTGACCGGGTCGTTCCCGGCCGGCAGCACGGTCAAGCTGCAGAAGGACGGCGCCAACTCCGGCAACATCGCGATCGACTTCATCAACCTCGAGCAGGTCTCGGCGCTGGCGAATCCCGACGCCTCCAAGTACGTCGTGCCGACCGGCTTCGACCAGCAGTCGGTGCAGAACGCGCTGGACACGGCCCGGCAGGACACCACCAAGCTCGGCGTCTACCTGCCGGCCGGTGACTACCAGGTCTCCAGCAAGCTCCAGGTGTACGGCCGGCCGATCGTGGTGACCGGGGCGGGACCCTGGTACACCCGCTTCTTCGCTCCCTCCACCCAGACCGAGACCGACGCCGGCTTCCGGGCCGACGCCGGCGCGAACGGCTCCACGTTCAAGAACTTCGCGTACTTCGGCAACTACACGATCCGCATCGACGGCCCCGGCAAGGTCTTCGACTTCGCCAACGTCAGCGGCATCACGATCGACAACATCTGGGCCGAGCACGTGGTCTGCCTGTACTGGGGCGCGAACACCGACAACATGGTGATCAAGAACTCGCGCATCCGGGACACGTTCGCCGACGGCATCAACATGACCAACGGCAGCACCGGCAACCTGGTCGACAACAACGAGGCCCGGGCCACCGGCGACGACAGCTTCGCGCTGTTCTCGGCGATCGACGCCGGCGGCGCCGACGAGATCAACAACACCTACCAGAACCTCACGTCGATCCTGACCTGGCGGGCGGCCGGCATCGCGGTCTACGGCGGCTACGCCAACACGTTCAAGAACATCTACATCGCCGACACCCTGGTCTACTCGGGCATCACGATCAGCTCGCTGGACTTCGGCTACCCGATGAACGGCTTCGGCGCCAGCCCGCCGACGGTGTTCGACAACATCTCGATCGTCCGGGCCGGCGGCCACTTCTGGGGCGCGCAGACCTTCCCGGCGATCTGGATCTTCAGCGCGTCGAAGGTCTTCCAGGGCATCCGGGTCAGCAACGTCGACATCGTCGACCCGACCTACTCCGGAATCATGTTCCAGACCAACTACGTGGGCGGCCAGCCGCAGAACCCGATCAAGGACACCACGTTCACCAACATCACCATCAGCGGCGCGCAGAAGAGTGGCGACGCCTACGACGCCAAGTCCGGCTTCGGCCTGTGGGCCAACCCGATGCCGGAGTCGGGCCAGGGCCCGGCCGTCGGATCGGTGACCTTCACCAACCTCCAGTTCAGCAACAACTACCGGGACATCGAGAACCAGACCAGCACGTTCACCATCACTCGCAACTGAGCCCGCTCCCGAGGTAACAGGAAGGGCCCGCGCAACGTCCCCGCGGGCCCTTCCGCCTGTGTAGGTTTTCCGGATGGAGCATCTGACCCTCCCGGACGGCCGCACCCTCGAGTACCTGGCGGAAGGACCCTCGTCGGCGATCCCGCTGGTCCTGCACCACGGCACCCCGTCCGGCACTGTCCGCTACGACCCACTCTTCGACGCGGCCCGGGCCGGCGGCTTCCGCGTCGTCCAGGCCAGCCGCCCCGGCTATGCGACCTCCACGCCGCACCCCGGCCGCCGGGTCGCCGACGTCGCCGCCGACACCGCCGCCCTGATGGACGCCCTCGGCGCGCCCACGTTCGTCACCGTCGGCTGGTCCGGCGGCGGTCCGCACGCGCTGGCCTGCGCCGCGCTGCTGCCCAGCCGCTGCCTGGCCGCCGCCACCATCGCCGGCGTGGCGCCGTTCAACGCCGAGGGCCTCGACTGGCTGGACGGCATGGGTCAGGAGAACGTCGTCGAGTTCTCCGCCGCCATGGCCGGCCGCGACTCGCTCGACGCGTTTCTCACCAACGCCGCCCAGCCGCTGAAGTCGGTCGAGCCGGCCGCCATGATCGCGGCGTTCGGCGACCTGATCTCCGAGGTCGACAAGCGGGCCCTGATCGACGGCGGCCTGGCGGCCTACCTCGCGGCCTCCTTCCAGGCGTCGGTCTCGACCGGCATCGCCGGCTGGCGCGAGGACGACCTGGCCTTCGCCGAGGACTGGGGCTTCGACCTCGCCGGCATCAAGGTGCCTGTCTCGCTGTGGCAGGGCGACCAGGACCGCATGGTGCCGTTCGCCCACGGCCGCTGGCTGGCCGAGCACCTGCCGACCGCCGACGTCCACCTGGTGCCCGGCGAGGGCCACCTCTCCCTGATCGCCAACTTCGGCACTATCGTCGGTTACCTGCGCGACCACATCCGCGAGTGAGGCCGCGCTATCCTGGCCGCACTTGACGGGGCGGCCAGGGGGTATTCACGGTGACGGATGAGCAGATCTCCAAATTGGACACCGGCATTCCGCACTCGGCTCGATTGTGGAACTACTGGCTCGGTGGGAAGGACAACTTCGCCTCCGACCGGGCGGCCGGCGACGAGATCGCGCGGCGGTTTCCCTCGATCATCGATCTGGCGGTCGCCGACCGGGCGTTCCTGAAGCGCGTCGTCCGGTTCTTCGTGGCCGAGCAGGGCATCGGGCAGATCCTCGACATCGGCACCGGGCTGCCCACGGCCGACAACACCCACGAGGTCGCGCAGGCGATCGACCCGGCCACGCGGGTCGTCTACGTCGACAACGACCCGCTGGTGCTCACGCACGCCCGGGCGCTGCTCACCGGCAGCGCCGAGGGGCGGACCGACTACATCGAGGGCGACCTCAACAATCCGGCCGAGATCCTGCGCGCGGCGGGCCGGACGCTCGACTTCGGCAAGCCGGTCGCGGTCACGCTGCTCGGCATCGTGCACTTCATCGGGGACTTCGAGGAGGCGCGCTCGGTGATCCGCGAGCTGGTGGACGCGCTGCCGTCCGGCAGCTACCTGACGATCGCGCACGGCTGCCACGACATCAACCGGGCCGAGGCCGACGACATCGTCGGCTTCTGGAACGAGCACGGCACCCCGAAGATCGTCTACCGCAGCGCGGCCGAGATCGAGCGCTTCTTCGACGGGCTCGAGCTGATCGAGCCGGGCGTCGTGCCGTGCTCCCGCTGGCGCCCCGACGCCGGCGACCCCGACATCGACGTCAACCAGTACTGCGGCGTGGGCCGCAAACCCTAGCCCAGCAGATCCCAGCGGTTCCCCGCGATGTCGAGGAACACGGCCACCCGGCCGTAGGGCTCGTCGCGCGGCTCCCGCACGAAGGTCACGCCGGCCGCGAGCATCCGGCGGTACCGCGCGTCGAAATCGTCGGCCCGCAGGAAGAAACCGACGCGGCCGGCGACCTGGTCACCGACGGCGGCGCGTTGCCGGTCGCCGTCGGCGCGGGCCAGCAGGATGCCGGTCTGCGCGCCGGGCGGCCGCACGACGACCCACCGTTTCGGGCGGCCGTCGGTGGTCTCGGCGGGGGAGTCCTCGACCAGGTCGAAGCCCAGGATCCCGGTGAAGAAGGCGATCGCCGGGTCGTAGTCGTCGACGACGATCGTGAAGAGGTCGATCCGCACGGCGCCAGGATAGTGATCGCCGCGGCGCGGTTGTGCCGCCCGCCGGGCCGGAGGCCGCGTATGGCCGTCACCCACCACCCGGCCGGGGCGGCACCGCGGGTGCGGTGCCGCTTCGGCGTGGGGCTGTGCCCGACTCGTACGATATGTGGGTTCAAACCTCGACCGGCGTGAGCTCGGGCAGTGCCTGGACCGGCTCGGGGTTGGTCCTGCGGCGGGCCGTGGGGACCAGCAGCGCGACGCCGATGGCAGCGACCGCGACCACCGCCAGGATCAGGAACGACTCGGTGTAGCCGGATTCGGCGGGCAGGCCCGTCGAGGTGGTGTGGCCGGCGACGACCGAGCTGACGATCGCGGTGCCGATCGACGCGCCGATGGTGCGGACGTTGGTGTTCATGCCGGAGGCCACGCCGGTCTGGTGCATCGGGACACTCTGGACGATCAGGCTGATCAGCGAGGAGTAGACCAGGCCCAGGCCGATGCCGAAGACGCCGCCGGCGATCGCGACCAGGGGTTTCGAGCCGTGTTCGGTGGCCAGCGAGAAGCAGGCGAGGGCGGCCAGCGCGGCGCCGGCGATCAGCTGGGTCTTGCCGGGGAACCAGCGGGTGAGCGGTCCGGAGAGCGAGCCGAAGACGGCCATCGCGACCATCATCGGCAGCATCAGCAGGCCGGCCTCGGTGACGGTCGCGCCGAAGCCGTAGCCGGTCGCGCTCGGCACCTGCATGAGCTGCGGCAGGAAGGCGAAAATGCCGAACATGGTGGCGCCGAAGAGAAGCGCGACGACGTTGGTGGTCCAGACCGCGGGCAGGCGCATCATGCGCATGTCGATCAGCGGGTTGGCCGAGCGGAGCTCCGCGACGAACCAGGCGGCGAGAAGGACAACTGCCAAGACGAGCAATCCGATCGTACGGCCGGAGCCCCAGCCCCACGTCGTGGCCTTGCTCAGGGGCAGCAGCAGCGCGACGAGCCAGCCGGAGAGCAGCACGGCCGCCAGCCAGTTGACCTTGCCGGGACTGCGGACGGGCGACGCGGGGATGACGAACTTGGCGACGATGCCGACGAGGGTGACGACGATCATCGGGATCCAGAACAGCCAGCGCCAGTTGAGGGCGCCGACGATCGGGCCGGCCAGGACGATGCCGAGGCCGCTGCCGGAGGCGATGACGGCGGCCATGACGCCGACCGCCGAGGTGACCCGGTGCGGCGGGAACTCGTCGCGGATGATGCCGAACGAGACCGGGAAGATCGCGCCGCCCAGGCCCTGCAGCACGCGGGCGGCGATGAGGACGCCGATGCTGGGCGCGATCGCGGCGAGCAGGCAGCCGAGGGCGATCGCGGCCAGCGCGACCAGCAGCGCGCGGTCCTTGCCGATCATGTCGGCGATGCGGCCCATCAGCGGCGTGGCGACCGAGGCCGCCAGCAACCAGGCGGTGAGCACCCAGGTGACCGTGCCGGTGTCGGTGTGCAGATCGTGCTGTATGACCGGCAGAACTGGCGTCACCAGCGACTGCATCAGCGCGAACGCGGCCGCGGCGGCCGAGAGCACGCCGAAGGTCTGATAAAGTCGAGGCATGCCTCCACATTAGCGGAGGGGTGCCTCCGTTTTGCAAGTTGGTTTGTTTGTGAGGTGGATCTCGTCATGGCGGCGGTTGGTGTGCGGCGTCCGGCTCGGGCTGATGCCCGCCGCAACTTCGACGCGTTGATTGCCGCTGCCCGCGCGGCCTTTGCTTCCCACGGGACGAATGCCTCGCTGGAGGACATCGCTCGGCAGGCGGGCGTGGGAATCGGCACCTTGTACCGAAATTTCCCGACACGGCGAGATCTGTTCGAAGCGGTGTACGTGTCGGAGATCGACCAGCTGGCCGTGGTGGCGGCCGAGGTCGGGTCGCTGCCCCCGTGGGAGGCGCTGATGGCGTGGCTCGACCAGTTCGTCCAGTACGCGATCACCAAGCGGGCGATCATCGAGGCGCTCAACCGGGAGTCGGAGCTGTTCGCGAGCTGCCGCAAGACGATGTACGAGGCGGGGGAGCCGTTGTTCGCGCGGGCTCAGGCGGCCGGGGTGGTGCGCTCGGACGCCAACTTCGACGACCTGCTGCGGATGGTGTCGGGGCTGATGTCGGCCGCGTTCGTCGACGACGGCCAGCGCAAGCGGGTGCTCGCGCTGGCGCTGGATGGCCTCAGAGCCTAATTGCGCTTCCTGTGCGGGCGCTTTCGCGGGCCGCGTCGAGGACCGTCATGTTGCGCAGGACGTCGGCCGGGTCGACCGGGAGCGGGCCTTCATCGCGGACAGCTTTGGCGAACGCCGGGTAGTACGAGTCCCAGCGGCCGCGCTCGGTCGGGACGGGCGCGCTGGTCGGGCCGTGGTAGAGCCGGCCCCAGCCGTGCTCGGGCTCCACGCCCCACCGCTCGCCCAGGATCGCCGGGGACTTGCCGGACTTCAGGAGGGCCTCCTGGTGGTCCATGCCGTCGATGCCGTTCACGATGTAGGTGCCCGTCGAGCCGGACACCCGGAAACGCGGGCCCGGCGCGGCCTGGCGCCAGCTGCCCCAGAGGTGCGACTCGACGCCGCCGACGTGGTGCAGCGCCACGAAGAAGTCGTCGTCGAGGTCGCCGTTGCCGCGGATCTCGGCATAGACGCGCACTGCCGGGCCGTGCAGCAGGTGCGCCTGGTCGACCAGGTGCGAGCCGAAGTCGAGCAGGGTGCCGCCGCCGGCCGCGGGAACCTTGCGCTGCGGGTCCCACCGCTCGAAACGGGACTCGAAGCGGCGGATCGTGCCGAGCGCGTTGTCGGCGATCAGCTTGCGCAGGGTGAGCAGGTCGGAGTCCCACCGGCGGTTCTGGTAGACGCTGAGCAGCACACCCTGGGCGCTCGCGGCGTCGACGACCTCCTGCGCGCTGGGCGCGTCGAGCGTGAAGGGCTTGTCGACCACGACGTGCAGGCCGTGGGCGATCGCCTCCTTGGCGACCTCGGCGTGGGTGGCGGCCGGGGTCGAGATGCTGACCGCCTCGGCGCCGGCCTTCTTCAGATCCGCGATCGAGTCGAAGGCGGTCGCGGTCGGGTGCTGGGCGGCCAGCTCGGCGCGGCGCTCGGGCGACTTGGTGACCACGCCGACGAAGTCGACGTTCTCCGCCGAGGTCAGCAGGGGGGCGTGGAAGATGCGCCCGCCGGAGCCGTAGCCGACAAGCCCGAACTTGACCGCGTCACTCATGCGAAGAGCCTGCCACAAGCACCTGGGGTTCGCCGATCAAGGGGTGCTGGAACGCTTCGGTGCGGTTCTTGCCGCCGCTCTTGGCCGCGTACATCGCCATGTCGGCGCGGCGGATGAGCTCGGTGACGGTGACACCGGGCTCGGCCACGGCGACGCCGATGCTGGCGCCGACCGTCACGGTGGCGGCGGTCAGCGTGACCGGGGCGGCCAGCGTCGCGCAGAGCAGACCGGCGACCCGCTCCGCCTCGAACGGGCCGGCCAGATCGGTCAGCAGCACCGCGAACTCGTCGCCGCCCAGCCGGGCGGCCACACCCCGGCCGGCGGTCACCGCGGTCATCCGGGCCGCCACCTGCACCAGCAGCTCGTCGCCGGCGCCGTGCCCGTACCGGTCGTTGACCTGCTTGAAGTCGTCGAGATCGACGTTGAGCACGGCCGTGCAGGCCGGCCGGGCCAGCGCGTCGCCGATGGCCTGGACGAACTTCGCCCGGGTCGGCAGCTGGGTCAGGTGGTCGTGGTGGGCGCGGTGCTCGAGCTCGGCGTGCGCCTGGCAGCCCTTCTCGGCCAGGATCACCTGGTGCGAGAGGTTGCGCACGGCGTCCAGCACGTCGGTGGGGATCCGCCGGCGGCTGCCGACGGCGATGTAGACGTCGGCGACGTCGAACTCGGCGCCGAGCGAATCAAGCTGCCACTCGCGGAAGCCGGGCATCAGCTCCACGAGGACATCCCGGTCGATGATGGCTTCCTCGCCCAGCTCCCGCCCTCGCAGCTCGGCCGGGGCGCCGGCGGCGGTGCTGATGTAGAAGCCACCGGGCCGGCGGCGCAGCACCAGCATCACGACGCCGGGGGAGAGGGCCAGCATCTCGCCGGCCACGCGCCGGCCTAGGGCCCGGATCTGCTCGCCATCGGTGACGCCGAGCATGGCCAGGCCGGCCCGGGCGAGCAGCGACTCCCGCGCGGCCGCGCCCTCCTGGCGGATCATCGCCAGGTAGATGCCGCGGGTCAGCACCGACATCAGCAGGATCTGCGGCAGCACGCCGATCACGGTGGGCGAGTTCCAGGGCATGTACCGGTCGCCCGACATCGGGGAGATGGCGTTCGCGACGGGGACGGCGATCAGCGCCCCCAACAGCCGGGCCACCCACAGCTTCGTCGAGCCGTACAGCGAAAGCACAATCGTGGCGGCCAGCGCCAGCGCCGTGCTGGCGACGGGGTCCTTGAGGCCGGCGCCGCCGATGGCGATCAGCACGGGCACCGGGACGACGGTCCACCAGCTCGACCGGCGGCGCAGATGGGTGTGGATCAGCACCAGCAGAAGCGTGAGGATCGAGAGCCCGGCCAGCCGGACGTACTGCGCCGAGCGCTCGATGTTGCCGAGCTGGGGAAGCTCGGTGAGCAGGGCGAGGCCGCCGATGGCGACGGCCACCAGCCGGGTCCGGTTGAGGCTGCCGTCCGGGAGCGGGAAGCGCCATCTGCTCACCGAGGTTTGTTCGGTCGGGCGGCCGCCGACTTGAGTGAGCGGGCAGTGATCCTTCCTGTCAGATGAGTGACCGGCGCCGCTGAAAAGGGGTGCCGGTGAGTCAACATTTGCCGCATGAAGCCCGCGCAGATGGAACGCACCCCCTTCGCTGACCTCGACAGTCAGCCCAGTGAGATGACCGCCATGCTGCTAGCGGCGCTCGAGGCGATGGGCCATCACCCCGAGATCAGGCGCGTTCGCCGTACGGCCATGCAGGCCCTACGCCCCGAGGCGGGCGCCCGCCTGCTCGACGCGGGCTCCGGCGCCGGCGACGTGGCGCGCTGGCTGGCCACCAAAGTAGGTCCGGCCGGCGAGGTCATCGCCCTGGACAATTCCGCCGCGACCATCGCGGCGGCCCTGCAACGCCACGACGGCAGCAATGTCCGATACATGACCGGCGACGTCTCGGCGATGACCCTCCCGCAAGACAGCGTCGACGGCGTCTGGTGCGAGCGCGTACTCCAGCACGTAGACGACGCCGACGTGGTGATCGGCGAGCTGATCCGCGTGACCCGCTCCGGCGGCCGCATCTGCCTGATCGACACCGACTGGGGTTCGCTGGCCTTCGACGGCGTCCCGTCCCGCCTGGCCACGACGGTGGTGGCCAACATGCACGGCCGCCTGACCCCACGCCAGGCCGACATGGGCCGCACCCTGCGCCGCCGCCTGATAGCCGCAAACCTGACCAACGTGACCGCCACCCCCGTGACATGCGTCTTCGGCGACCCGGCCTCAGCAGCGGTAGTGCTACCCATGGTCAACCCCATGGTCCCCGAGGAGGCCTGGACAACACCCCCCGGCGTACGCGACGAGTGGTTCTCCTACGTAGCGGCCGCCGGCGACCGAGGCGACTTCCTGGCAATCCTGACCATCTGGGTAGTAACCGGCACAGTCGGCTAGCGCCAAACCATCCGCCTGCTAGCCATCCGCATGCCGCCAGTACTGACGCTTACGCTCGTCCCGCAAGACGTACCCCAACCGCCCCAACTCCCCCCGCAGCTCCCGCTTGTCAGCGTCGTCACCGGCATCGAGGGCCTTCTGCCGCGCCGCCAGCAGCGCATGCGCCGTGGCCGGCAGATCGGGAAGGTCGGGCACCCACCGGCGGTAGGACGACAGGTACGGATCCTGATCCGCCCAAGCGATGCCATTGGCGGCGAAGGCCGCCCGCAACCGCCCCGCGGACAAATGGCAGGGCTCTCGCGCCAGCTCGCGCCCAGTGCGTCCGAGCAACACCAGTTGGTCGCGGTCAGGAAACGCGACGGTCACCTCGGGCCGTGGCACCGTGGCGGTCGTGCCCGGGCGGGTCAGCACCACCTCCTCCAAGGTGATCCGGACCGTCAGCGACTCGCGGTCGACCAGACCGGCCAGGATGAGGCCCAGGAGCGCGCCCAGCGCCGCCGCGGTGATCGAGGCGGCCGGCTCGGGCAGCTCACGCGCCAGGTTGAACGGGCCCGGCAACGGCAGCCACACGGCCACCCTCATCACCAGGTAGAGAAGCGCGGCGCCGATCGCGGGGAGGCAGAGCCACACGAGCACCCTGGCCCACCACGGTGTCGGCACGTTCGTCGTCTGCTGGAGCACGGGTCCGAGTCTTCGCCGCGGGGGCGCTGTCCCGATACCGACTGAAGGCGATATCCGATCGACTAAAGTCGACTGCCCGCCGGGAGCCCGCGCCGGTAGCGTCGAGGCATGGCACGGCGAAGCGCACGCGGTTGGCTGCTCGAGGTCTCCCTCGCAGTCCTCGCCTTGCTGCTCGGGCTCTTCTTCGTGTCGCAGTCGGTGAGCGAGGGCAACGGCGCTCCGCTGCAGCTCGAGGTGGGCGGGGGCGCGCTGTCCTTCGTCGGCCTGGTGCTCTTCCGGCGCAGCCACCCGGTCGCCCTCACGCTCGCGCTCATCCCGTTCGGCATCCTGCTCGGCATGCCGATGGGCGCCACGCCGATCGCGCTGTTCTCGGTGGCGCTGCACCGCCCGGCCCGCGTCACGATCGCCGTCGCGGGCCTGCACGCCGTCGCGGTGGCGACCGTCTACGGCCTGGTGCTGGGCCTGACCCGGGAGTATTACGAGTCCGTCGCCTTCGTCGTGCTGCTGCACGTCAGCTTGGTCGCGGTGGCCATGGTGATCCGCGCGCACCGCCAGCTCGTCGCCTCGTGGGCCGAGCGGGCCCGCCAGGCCGAGGAGGGCCAGCGGCTGCGCATCGAGCAGGCCCGCCTTGCCGAGCGCGAGCGGATCGCGCGCGAGATGCACGACGTCCTCGCCCATCGGGTGTCGCTGCTGGCGCTGCACGCCGGCGCGCTGGAGGTGCGGCGCGACGCCTCGCCCGACGAGAAGCAGGCGGCCGGCGTGATCCGGCGGTCGGCATACGAGGCTCTGGAAGACCTGCGCATGCTGCTCGGCATGCTGCGCGCGCCGGCCGAGGACCGCCCGCAGCCCACCCTCGACGACGTGCCGGCCCTGGTCGAGCGTTCCCGCCTGGCCGGCGCCGACATCGTCTTCGCCATGCGTCGCGCCGAGCCGGGGGACGCTCTATGGGGCGAGGCCGAGCGCGACGATGAGGAGCGGGACGGTGCGGGGTGGGGCGCGCCTGGTTGGGGCGCGGCCGGGTGGGGCGACGCCGAGCGCGACGAGGACGAGCGGGACGGTGCGGGGTGGGGCGCGGCTGGGCGGGGCGCGGCTGGGTGGGGCGCGGCTGGGCGGGACGAGGACGAGCGGGACGAGGACGACGTTCCCGCTCAGACCGGGCGGCACGCCTATCGGATCATCCAGGAGGCGCTGACCAACGCGCTCAAGCACGCGCCCGGCGCCCCGGTCCGGGTCAACGTCGACATCTGCTGGCCGCGCGGGCTGGAGCTGAGCGTCGAGAACGACCTTCTGTGGGAGCACAACGACGGTCTGGGTAACGGGCATGGCAACCACGCCGAGCCGGGAGCTGCGTTCGGGGCGCTGCGGCCGGGCGGCGCGGGTGCCGAGGCGCCGGAGGCGGATGCGGGTGCGCTGGTCTCAAGCGCGGGCGGGCCGATTCCGGGCGCCGGGGCGGGGCTGGCGGGTCTTCGGGAGCGGGTCCGGCTGGCCGGTGGGCGGCTGGAACACGGGCCGACGCCGGACGGCGAGTTCAACCTGCGCGCGTGGCTTCCATGGCAAACGTGATGCCCGATCCCGTGCGGGTGCTGATCGTCGACGACGACGCGCTGGTGCGGGCGGGGTTGTCGATGATGCTGGGGGCGTTCGACGAGATCGAGGTCGTCGGCGCGGTCGCGGACGGCACCGAGGTGGCCGGGGCCGTCAACACGCATCGGCCGCATGTGGTGCTCATGGACATCCGGATGCCGGGGATGGACGGCCTCACGGCGACGGCCGACCTGCGGAAGCGGCGGGATCCGCCCGAGGTCATCGTGCTGACGACCTTCGACACCGACGAGCATGTGCGGCGGGCGATGCGGGTGGGCGCGAGCGGGTTCCTGCTCAAGCACGAGCCGCCCGGCGACATCGCGCGGGCGGTGTGCCGGGCTGCGTCGGGCGAGCCGATGTTCACGCCGTCGGTGCTGCGGCAGGTGATGGGGATGGCGGCTGCGCACGGGGAGGATCCCGACCGTGACAGGGCCAGGCTGGCGCTCAAGCGGCTCAGCCCGAGCGAGGGAGATGTGGCGCGGCTGATCGCGGGCGGGCGCACCAACCAGGAGATCGGCGCCGAGCTCAACATGAGCACGGCGACGGTGAAGGCCTACATGACACGCATCTTCACGAAGCTCGAGCTGAGCAACCGCACGCAGGTCGCCATCCTGGTCCACGACGCCCGCTGACGACCCGCCCGCGCAGGCCGCCCGGCTGCGCCCCGCCGGCTGCGACCGGCCCGCCGCCGGCCCGCTGGCTGCGGCTGGCCGTGCCGCCGGGCCGCTGGCTGCGGCCGGTCCGCCGCCGGCCCGCTGGCTGCGGCCGGTCCGCCGCCGGCCCGCTGGCTGCGACCGGCCCGCTGGCTGCGGCCGGTCCGCCGCTGCTGTGGCGGGCCCCGCCGCTGGCTGCGGCTGGTCCGTCGCTGGAGCGCGGCGGGCCGGGCGCGCGTCGATGGCACGTCGGGGCGCCTGCTCGGGGCACCTTGCTGGGGCTGCCTCGCTGAGGGCGCGGCGGGCCCGGCGCTGGGGCGCGGCGGGCGTCAGTAGCCGGTAGGGACCATGCGGCTCAGGAGTTGGTCCAGGGCGATGCTGGCGAAACCTACCCGGACGTCGCTGGCGCCGTAGGGGAGCCAGAAACGGCCGTCGTGGATTAGGCCTCCGCAGGAGTAGAGGACGTTTGGGACGTAACCCTCGCGTTCCACGTCGTCGGGGTGGATCAGGCCCTCGGGGAGGTCGGCGATGACGCGCTCGGGGTTCTCCAGGTCCAGGAGCATGGCGCCGATCGCGTAGCGGCGCATGGGTCCGACGCCGTGGGTGAGGACCAGCCAGCCCTGTTCCGTTTCTACCGGTGAGCCGCAGTTGCCGACCTGGATGAGGTCCCAGCCTCGGTGGGGGACCAGCAGCGGGACAGCCTGCTGCCAGCGGTGCTGGTCGTCGCGGACGCTGAGGCCCAGGGTCTCGCCGTCGGAGCGGCACAGGGCCAGCTTGCGGCCGCCCACGTAGCGCGGGAACAGGGCCATTCCCTTGTTCCGAGCCGCGGGGCCATGAAGTTGCGTGACCTCGAAATGCCGCATGTCGCGGGAGAAGATGACGCGGCCGGAGATGTGGCGGCCGTCGTAGGCGGTGTATGTGGCCTGGTAGGCGAGGCGGCCGTCGGGGTCGAGGACCTGGACGAAGCGGGCGTCCTCCATGCCGTTGCTCTCAGCGCGGGTGGCGGGCCACATGACGCGCTGGTGCATGGGGGTGGCGCAGGGGAACGAGACCGCGTAGTCCTCGGCGACGATGTGGCGGATCTTGTCGAGGGTCTCCTGCGTCATGGGGCGGGTGTGCAACTCGGCGGGGATGTGCGTCATCACATCCTCGAACTCCTCGTCGCTGTAGCGCTCGGGGAGCGCCGAAACGACGTACGCGGAAGCCTCGTTGTCTATCTCCTCGTCGATCAGCGCGGCCGACAGCTGGAAGCGCATGTGCATGGCGCCGACGCGCTGGCCGATCATGAGGGGGCCGCCGCGTTCCTCGAGCCGGATGGTGTCGCCGGGGCCGAGGATCGCCGAGCAGAAACCGATCGAGGAGATGTGGCCCTCGCCGATCTGGCGCAAGCTGATCGCCACCCGCAGCTCGCCGGGTTCGAGGCCGGCCTGGTCGGGGTGCGGCACCATCGACGGGTTGCACAGCGCCGCGGCCTCGACCGAGAACTCGTGGCTGAAGTACGCGCCGATCAGCGTGCGAGCCGTCGGGGACAGCTCGATCTCCGGCGGCACGCGGTGCTGGACCAGCTCGTAGTGGTGCTGGAACGTCGACAGCAGGTCGTGATGCCGGCCGGCGAAGTTGTTCAGCACCTCGTCGAGCAGCCGGGACGTCTCCGCCTCGTCGAGCTGCAGGATGCGCTCGATCAGGCTGGAGGCCCGGTTCTGCACCATCTGGGCGTCCTCGCCGGGCACGAACAGCTTGATCACCACGCGCCGGTCGTCCGGCTCCATGATGATGTCGTGCCGGGTCATAAAGGTCTGTGAGTTCATGGTTGCGGTCACGCTAGGCCGCCTGACGGTCGGGTCGCGCTCCGGGTCGCCAGCGTGCGGGCATGCTGCAGCGTCGACACGAGCGCGAGGGTGGATTCGGCTCCTTGGTTCACATTAGGACCGTCTGCCGTTAATCCGTCATAACATCCGCCGGTTAGTGGGTCGTACATGACGGTCTGAGTGTCGTTGTCGCCCAAAAACCATGCTATTGACCGAAATAGTGGTTCATCCCAGCGGTCGTCGCCGGTGATCGCGGCGGCGGTGGCGCACGCGTCAGCGGTGGCGGCGGCCTCGATCGGCTGCTGGTCGAAGCGGTGCTTCGGGTCGCCGTGGCGCCAGCCGCCGACCGGAACCGTGGAGAGATGGCCGTCGTTGTCCTGCTCGCGGCACAGCCAGGCGAGCATCCGCAGGCCGGCCCGCAGCAGCGGCTCGTCGCCGAGCAGATCGCCGGCCGCGATCACCACCTCGGCCATGGTCGGGTTGGCGTAGGTGAGCAGGGGCTCCGGCCAGACCCAGGACGGGTCGTGCCCGGGCTGCCCGACCGCAGCCGCGGCATCGCGCAGAAGCGCCGCCGCGTCCTGGTCACGCGGATCGGAGCGCAAGATCTCGGCGGCGCCCAGTCCGGCGTACGCCATCGCACGTGGCCACGAGGAGCGTTGCCGCGTCCCCAAGCGGAAGGCCACGCGAGCCTCGCGCCTGATCCACGGCGCCGTGGACCGCGCCGCGGCCGTGCCCAGCCCCCAGAGCGCGCGCCCCCACCAGTCGCCCAGCCCGGGCTCGTCGGTCCAGCGCCGGTCGAAGCCCATGCGGTTGCGGAAGGCGCCGGACGGAGCCTGCGCGTGGGTGAGGAAGGCCAGATAGCGTTCGGCCAGCGCGACCACCTGCGGCGCGGGCCGGGGCTCGCGCGAGGCGACCAGCAGGCCGCGGCCGACGTCGTCGACGCAGTAGCCGTGCTCGCGTCGCACGACCGCGTTGCGCGCGTGCTCGAGCAGGCCAGTGTCGTCGGAGAGCCGGGCGATGTGGCTGAAGCTGGGCGGTGGGACGTCGGACAGGCGAATGGGCGGCGGAACGAGCCGCAAGCCGACACTCACGCCGGCACGGACGCGGCGACGGGGGCGGCCGCGGCGGACAGCAGGCGGCCGGCCAGCGCCTGATAGCGGGCGGCCACCGCGGGCCACCGCAGCGTCGGCCCGCCCGCGATTCCGGTCAGCCGGTCGGCGAGTCCCGGCGAGGCGAGCAGATGCCGGATCGCCGCGGCCATCGCCTCCGGATCCTGGTGCGGCACCAGCAGACCGGGCCCGTCGGCGAGCAGCTCGACCGCGTGCGGGAACTCGGTCGCCACCACCGGCACCCCGGCGCCGACCGCCTCGATCAGCACCCCCGAGGTGACCTGCTCGGTGGAGTCGTAGGGCAGCACCACCACGTCGGCCGAGCGGATCAGCCGGGACAGGTCGGCCTGGTCCAGGTATTCGTCGCGCCAGGTCACGGCGTCGGTCACCCCGAGCGCGCCGGCGAGGGCTTGCAAGGAGTCCCGGTACGCGTCCCCGAACTGTTCCAGCACCTTCGGGTGGGTGCGCCCGGCCACCGTGTACACCGGCGCCGGCGACAGGTCGCGCAGCAGCGCGAGCGCCCGCAGCGCCCACTCGATGCCCTTGCCCGGCCCGAGCAGACCCCAGGTCAGCAGGTGCGGCCGGTCGTGGTCCTCGCGCGGCGCGCTCTCGTGGCTCGCGGTCCCGTGCGGGATCACCGAGATCTTGCGCGGGTCGACGGCGTAGCCCGCGGTGAGCCGCTGCCGCGCGGTGTCGGTCATGGTGACCAGCGCGTCGGCGGTCGTCCCGATGCGCTCGAGGACCTGCCGCTGGAGGGGATCGGGATGGCTGAGCACGGTGTGCAGCACGACGATCGAGGGGATCTTGAGGGCGCGCAGCAGCGGCAGCACCTCGGCGCCGGCGTCGCCCGGGTAGATCCCGTACTCGTGCTGGATGATCGCCACGTCGAAGCGGTTGAGCGCGTTGGCGGCCGCGACCCAGCCTCCCGGGTTGTCGGTGTGCCAGGTGTGCACCACTCGGGGCGCGCCGCGGTCGAGGTCGATGCCGCCACTCACGTTGTCGCTGGCCAGCAGCCGGACGACGCCGGCGCCGCCGGTCGTATTGAGCTGGGCGGCCAGTGCGGCATTGAATGTGGCCAAACCGCATTGGGTGGGCGGATAGGTGCTCAGAAAGCCGTACGTGGCGGGCATGACAGGCCTTTCTCGGTTCGCGGCTGCCTCCCCGCAGCACGACGGGAAATTGCCCCGATTAACGCGCAATTCACATTGCGACGTTAACAAGTTCCGCCTATTCAGCTGACGATTTTGCGGTAAATCGCCAGGTAGTCCTCGACCATGCGGTCGGCGGAGAACCGTTCCCGGGCCCGAGCCGCGCACGTTGCCCGGTCAATGGCGTCGATGCTTGCCACCGCGGCGACCGCCTCGCCGACATCGCTGACGAGGCGTCCGGTCACGCCCTCGTCGACCACTTCCGGCATAGAGCCTTTCCGGTACGCGATGACCGGCGTCCCGCATGCCATCGATTCGACGACGGAAAGGCCGAACGGCTCGGCGAAGCGGATCGGGTGCAGCAATGCCGCCGCCGAACCCAGAATCCGGCCCCGGTCGGCCGGCCCGACCGACCCGAGGTAGACGACCCTTTCGCCGTCGATCCGGGGCGCGATGAGCGACTCGTAAAACTGATGATCTTGAACGATCCCGCAGATTATGAGCCGGCGTCCGGCGCGAGCGGCAATCTCGATGGCCAAGTCGGTGCCTTTGTCCGGATGAATCCGGCCAAACACTACTAAATCGGCACTAGGCGCGTGCGACACCGGCAACGCGGACAGATCGATCCCATGGTGGACGGTTCCGATGTAGGGCAACTGCGGAGACCGGTCGCTGTCGGAGATGGAGACGAAGTGAGACTGCGCGCGGGCGTACGCGGGAAGGATGTTCGATCCTGAAAAGCCGTGGATCGTGGTCAGCATCGGCGCCGCGCAATGCTGCGAGAACGCCAGCGGCAGCCAGTCCAGATGGTTGTGCACAAGGTCGAACTCCGCCGATCGGGAGAGCGCGTGGCTGACGTGCAGCGCCTCCCACACCCGCCCGTCGATCTCGTCGCTCTCCTCGTACCCGGTAGGGCTGACCCCGTCGAGCGCCGCCTTGGTGACCGAGTCGAGCGTCGCGAACAGCGTCACGTCGACGTCGCGCGCGGCCAGACCTTCGGCGAGCAGGCTGGTGATCAGTTCCCAGGGTCCGTAATGCAGCGGCGGTGTGCGCCAGGCGATCGGCCCGAGCAGCGCGACCCTCACGACAAAGGCCGCTTTTTGGTCATTAACACCTCCTTAGTATGGGTGCATGACGGATCTCTGGTGGAAAAAGGCTGTCGTGTACCAGATCTACCCCCGCAGCTTCGCGGATGCCGATGGTGACGGCATGGGCGATCTGCGCGGGATCATCGACCACCTCGACCACCTGGCCGAGCTCGGCGTCGACGTGCTCTGGCTCTCGCCGATCTACAAGTCGCCGCAGGACGACAACGGCTACGACATCAGCGACTACCAGGACATCGATCCGCTCTTCGGCGACCTCGCCACCTTCGACGAGCTGCTCGCCGGCGTCCACTCCCGGGGCATGAAGCTGATCATGGATCTGGTGGTGAACCACAGCTCCGACGAGCACCCGTGGTTCCAGGAGAGCCGTTCGAGCCGCGACAACCCCAAGCGCGACTGGTACTGGTGGCGCCCGGCGCGCGAGGGCATGGAGCCCGGCACGCCCGGCGCCGAGCCGACCAACTGGGGCTCGGCGTTCGGCGGCCCGGCCTGGGAGTACGACGAGAAGACCGGCGAGTACTTCATGCATCTGTTCTCGCCGAAGCAGCCCGACCTCAACTGGGAGAACCCCGAGGTCCGCGAGGCCGTGTACGCGATGATGCGCTGGTGGCTCGACCGGGGCGTCGACGGCTTCCGGATGGACGTCATCAACATGATCTCCAAGGTGCTGCCGCTTGCCGACGGCCGCCTGACGACCGGCGCGGCGTACGGGGACGGCTCCGCCTCGTACATCAATGGCCCCCGCAACCACGAATTCCTGCGTGAGATGAACGACCGGGTCTTCGCCGGCCGGGAGGGCATGCTCACCGTAGGTGAGATGCCCGGCGTCACCGTGGACGAGGCCATCAAGTTCACCGACCAGCAGCGGCTCGAGGTCGACATGGTCTTCCAGTTCGACCACGTGTGGGCCGACCGTGGCGGCGACCCGTGGAAGCTCATCCCGCTGCGGCTCACCACGCTCAAGGGGATCTTCGGCCGCTGGCAGGCCGGGCTCGCCGAGGTCGGCTGGAACAGCCTCTACTGGAACAACCACGACCAGCCGCGGGTGGTCTCCCGGTACGGCGACGACTCGCCGGAACACCGGGTGACGGCGGCGAAGATGCTCGGCACGGTGCTGCACCTGCACCGCGGCACGCCCTACGTCTACCAGGGCGAGGAGCTGGGCATGACCAACTACCCGTTCCGGACGATCGCCGACTTCCGCGACATCGAGGCGCTCGGCCAGTACCGCCAGGCGCTCGATCAGGAGGGTCGCTCGGCCGAAGAGGTGCTGACGGTGCTGCGTGCGCGGGGGCGGGACAACGCCCGTACGCCGATGCAGTGGGACGATTCGCCGCACGCCGGCTTCACGTCGGCGACGCCGTGGCTCGCGGTGAACCCGAACTACCCGGAGGTCAACGCCAAGGCCGAGCGGGCCGACCCCGACTCGGTGTTCCATCACTACCGCAAGCTGATCCGACTGCGGCACGACGAGCCGGCCGTCGTGAACGGCGACTTCACGATGCTGCTGCCGCACGACGAGCGTCTGTACGCCTTCACCCGCCGGCTCGGCGGCACGGAGCTGCTTGTCGTCGGCAACTTCACCGGCGAGACGGTGCGTGCGGAGATCGAGGACGCGATCGCGTGGGAGGAGGCCGAGCTCGTGCTCACCAACGTCGCCTCGCCCGCGGGCCTCACGCTCGCGCCCTGGCAGGCAGTGGTCTACCGCCGCTCGATATAGGGGAGCAGCCCGTCGAGCAACCGCGCCAGCCCGAACTCGAACAGCATGTCCAGGTCGAAGTCGAAGGGCTGCGCGGTCAGCTCGCGGAAGTGGGACAGCTCCTCCGCGTCCATGGTGGCCAGGAAGGTCGAGGTCTGCGAGTCGATCCACTGCTCGTTCGTCAGGCCGCTCTCCTGGATCGCCTCGGCCTCCGGCTCGAGCGCGCTCGCCACGCCCCGCACGAAGGTGAAGAGCAGGATCTGCACGTACATCCGGTCCTGCTGGGTGAGCCGGGTGCCGTCAAAAGCGCTCAGCACCCACTCGGTGATCCGCATGGCGGCCGGGGCCAGCTGCGGCCGGGTGATCGACATCGTCGGCGCCAGCCACGGGTGCCGCTGGAAGGCCGCCCACTCCATGCGGGCGCACAGGGCGAGCGCGGCCCGCCACCCGCCGGGCGGGTAGCGGGCCGGCAGCCGCACCTCGCCGATCGCCGCGTCGATCATCGCGAGGATCAGCTCCTCCCGGCCCGGGATGTGCCGGTAGAGCGCCATCGTCGACACCCCGAGCGAGCTCGCGATGTGCCGCATCGACAGCTGCGACATGCCCTCGCCGTCGGCGATCGCGATGGCCGCCGCGACGATGCGCTCCCGGGTCAGCTCGTGGTCGCGGCGCGGCGCCGGCCCGGCCACCACGGTGCCGACGCCCGGCCTGGCCACGGTCAGCCCTTCCTCGCGCAGCGCCGCGTGCGCCTTGGTGGCGGTGGCGATCGCGACGCCCCACTCCTGGGTGATCTGCCGGGCCGAGGGCACCCGGTCACCCGGGCTCAGCTCGCCGGCCTCGATGCGCCGGCGCACGTCCTCCACGATCCGCCGATACGGATGCACTAGTACACCTCCGGTTTCGCCCGCTGAGCGTACTAGTGCGGTTTGCGCTGCGGCAATGCGCCCTCGTACTCTCCCTAGTACACCAATTTACAGAGTACGCAGGGGGAAGTGACATGCGGGTTCTCATCTCCGGCGGCGGGATCGCCGGGCCGGCGCTGGCGTTCTGGCTGCACCGCACGGGCGCCGACGTCACGGTCGTCGAGCGGTCGGCGGCCCCGAGGCCGGGCGGGCACGCGGTCGACGTGCGCGGGGTCGCGCGCGACGTGGTCGAGTGGATGGGCCTGCGCGAGGCGATCCGCGACCATCAGGTCGACGAGCGCGGCTGGAAACTGGTCAACGCGCGCGGGAAGAAGCTGGCCGCGATGTCGGCCGATGTCTTCGGCGGGGAGGGGATCGTCGCCGAGATCGAGATCGCCCGCGGTGATCTCGCCCGGATCCTTCACGACGCCACCGCGGGCGATGTCGACTGGCGCTTCGGCGACCGGATCACGGCGCTGACGCCGGAGGGGGAGGTCACGTTCGCGAGCGGCGGGCGGGAGCGCTTCGACATCGTGGTCGGGGCCGACGGGGTGCGGTCGGGAGTGCGGGCGCTCGCCTTCGGGCCGCATGAGCAGTTCGTGCGGCCGCTCGGTGGGCGCGGCGCGTACTTCACGGTTCCCGACCCGGGCGACTTGGACAATTGGTTCGAGATGTACAACGCGCCGGGTGGGCTGGTCGCGGGGATCCGGCCCGAGCGCGGCGGCACTGCCAAGGCGAGCCTGAGCTTCCGTTCCGATGAACCGTGGGCTCGCCAGGACAAAGCCGGACAAATGCGCATATTGCGGGATCGCTTTGCTGGGGTCGGCTGGCGGGTCCCGGGCTTCCTCGACGCGATGCCGCTGGCGGAGGACTTCTACTTCGACGAGATCACCCAGGTGCACGTCGAGAAGTGGCACCGCGGCCGCGTCGTGCTGATCGGCGACGCCGGATACTGCGGGTCGCCGCTGGCCGGCCTCGGCACCAGCATGAGCCTGGTCGGGGCCTATGTGCTGGCCGGTGAGCTGGCCGCCGCTCGTACGCCGGAGAAGGCGTTTGCCGCGTACCAGAAGCAGATGGCGGCTTATGTCGCCGACGGCACGCAGCTGCCGCCCGGGGGCATGAAGGCCTTCGCCCCCAACGGCCGCCTGATGATCCGCATGCGGGCCGTCTCGATGACCATGATGGGCGTCTGGCCGATGAAGCAGATGCTGGCCAAGCAGTTCGGCAAGGCCGACGCCATCACCCTCGAGCCTTACCCCAAGATCCGCTCCGCCCGCGCGCCACGAACCGCCCCCACCCTGTAGGGCGGGGCCATCTAAGCACGCCGGTACGACATTTCACGGCCGCCGTCCACAGGGCCGGCGGCCGGTGGCTGGCGATGCCGCCGCGATGTTGATGAGTTCAGGTGCCTTCCGCGCGCCGCTTTGATCAAGATCGGCAGTCAGCAGCATGCCGCAGCGCGATGTTGATGAGTTCCTGTTCGCCGAGCGCGCTGATTCATCAAGGCCGCGCGGGGGACGCGTCACCGGCTTGCCCGCGACAGTCGCGCTCGGCGCTCCCAGCCATCGGTTCGGTTGCGCACAGCCGGTCGCCATACACGGGAGCGGCGGCGGCGACGCTGTTGACCCACACCGGGCCGCCGCCCCCCGTAGGGCGGCGGCCGGCAGAAAACGCGTCAGCTACGCAGGCAGATGTCGAAAGGCTGACCACCCGGGTCCAGCAGCACCCGCCACCGATCCGGCGTGGGCTGCTCGGCCGGCTTGGTCGCCCCCAGCGCCAGCGCCAGCTCCTCGGCCTTGTCGAGGTCATCGACATAGAGGTCGAGGTGGTACCGCTTGGGCGTGGCCTCGTCGGGCCAGCCCGGCCCCGAATAGCCCGGCACCCGCCCGAACCCGAGGCTCACCGTGCCGTCGCCGATCATGGCGTAGTCGCCTTCGTTGTGCAGGACCTCCCAGCCCAGCACGCGCGAGTAGAAGGTGGCCATCGCGCCGGGGTCTTCGGCGTCGAGGCTGAGCATGGCAAGAGTCGCAAAACCAGTCATGCCTGCGATCCTTCCCCCAGAGGCTGACACCTTCTGTCAGCAATCACTTGAGATACACGAGCCCGTCGAGGATCACTCCGGGCCTTCCGGCGGTGCCCTCCACCCGTACGCGAATGGTGTGCTCACCGCCACCACTCCAATAGCGTGACCAGACCGCCTGGCGATAGATCGTCCTCGGGTTGCCGAGGTCGACGATGCCGGCGTCGTCGCCGTCCACCCAGATGCGGACGCGTCCGGACAACGCTCCCCGGCCGGCCGCGAGGGCGGCCGATCGTCCGGTGAAGGTCCAGGTGGCGGTGGATCCGGCGGCGGTCGCGCCGAGCGCGACACCGCCGAGATAGCGAGGGTCGCGCAGCGTGCGCCAGATTCCGGTGCGTTGGGTGACGGCTTCCGACAAGACCATGGGAGTACGGGTGACCGAGGCGCTCACCTGGTTGCCGGCGCGGTCGGTGGCCCGCACGGCGAAGGTGGTCGGCAGGGCCGGTTTGACCGTGCCGTTCCGGCTGCGCGCGGTGATCCCGAGGTTGACGGCGGTCGGGCGCAGCAGGGTCACCGCGGAGAGGCCGTTGACGTCGGTGGCGGCCCAGCCGAGCCGGATCGGGACGGTGCCGTTGAGCGAGCCGGGACGCAGTGCCACGTCGGGTCCGGCGGTGAAGACGGGCGCGTTCGGGTCCGAGACGATCTTGGCAGTGGTCATCGTGGTGCGGCCGGAGAGATGCACCGCGCGGACGCCGACGAGGTGACCACCGGGGCTGAGACGCAGCGATGCGGTGCGATGCGAGCCGGGCGCGGCCAGGGCCAGCCGGCCGTCGACCCACACCTCGAACCGGGCGATCAGCGCGCTCGGGGTGGCGACGTTCCAGAGCGGGTTGATCAGGCCACGGGTGTACAGCAGGGGGCCGTACTTGATCGCGCCGGACATGCGCAGGAAGCGCAACCCGATCGGCGCCGCGCCGGCGATCGCCCGGATCTGCGGGAGCTGACGGTAGAGCGAGTCGCCCGGGCAGTCGGTGCGGCCGGCGTCGCGGTGGCCGGAGATCCGGAAGAGCGTGGCCCGCGCGCCCTTGGGATACAGGTTGCTGCCGCCCGAGGTGTAGACGACCTTGCCGTTGGGCGGGTTGCCGGCCGCGCCGAGCTTGTAGGCGGCGACGGTGGCGATCGCGGTGCGGACGCTGGGGGAGACGCCGACCGCGTCGAAGGTGCCGATCACGGCGATGGCGCTGGCGTCGTCGTTGAAGCCGAGCGTGTGCGCGCCGAGGACGTTGCGGCCCACACCGCCGCCGCGGCCCTCGAAGATGTTGCCGCACTTGTCGACGAGGAAGTTGTAGCCGATGTCGTCCCAGCCCTTGGTGCGGACCTGGTAGGCCTGGATGCCGCGGACGATGGCAGCGGAGTCGGCGCAGGAGTATCCGTTGCCGGTGGCCGTGTGGTGCACGAAGACGACCTGGATCGGGCCGGTGTACTCGGGGGCCGCCTTGACGATCGTCTCGTTGGCGCCCCACCCGGCCCGGGTGATCATCCGGGGGACCGGCCGGGCCGGCATGGCGACCGCCTCGGTCCTGCTCCTCCGGCCGGCCGGGGCCATCTCGGCCTCCGGATTGATCAGATCCACGCGCAGGCCGGCGGGAAGGGGGCGGCGCGGTCCGGCGATCCGGGTCTCGATCGCGTCCGAGGCGCCCACCCAGAGCGGGTCGGTCGCGCCGCGCTGGTCGCCGGCGGCCGGGCCGTCGGCCTCGAGGGTCTGCCAGGGCGTCCACGCGGTCGTGCCGATCTTGCGGGTGCGCAACTGAACCGGGCCGGGCAGCGTCGCCTTCGGGTCGTCCCAGGTGACGCCCACGAGGCTGAACGAACGAGCGCTCTCGCGACCCAGGCTTACGGTTTGCAGCGCCGGATCGGGCGTTTTCCGCGCCGCGGCGGTCGCGGGCGGGCCCGCTTGCAGGCTCGCGGCGACGGTCAAGGTGAGCAGCATGGCGACGCGGCGCTTCGTCCGGTTCCGGCGCACGTGGACCCCCGTGGTACTGGTTGCTCGGCGTGTGCCACGTTGCCGGGTCCGGTCACCGCCGTCCGGGAAATGCCCAACTATGTTGAAAAATTCTCAGGACAAAAGATAACAAAATCCCTTTAAACGTACGTCTTTTCAAAGCGGTAAAGACGGCGGCGGGGTTGCCGATGGTAGGTCGTGACCAGAGTCGACGCCATTTCCGCGCGCCCCGCCTGGCTCCACGTCCTGATCGGCTCCGCGCTTCTCGCCGTGTTCTTCCTCGGCCCCGAATGGGTGCAGACCCCGGTCTCGGTCGTCGTGATGATCCTCGGCATGGCGGCCCTCTACGTCGGCCCGCGCCGCAACCTGCAGCCGGCCGACCGCCTGCCCTGGCGGCTGATCCGGTTCGCCGGCTACATGTTCATCGTCGCGAGCGTGATCCGGGCCCTCGTGCCGAGCACCATGGCCACGCCGGTCACCGCCATGTCACTCATCCCGAACTCGTTCATCCTCCTCGCGTACCTCTGCATCGGTTTTGCCTTCACGGTGATGCTGCGCCGCCGGCGCGCCGCCGAGGACGACCCGGCCCGGATCGACGCGTTGCTCGTCGGCCTGGCGGCGGCGTTCCTGACCTGGACCTTCGTGATCGCGCCGGCCATCGACTCGGCCGGCCTGACCCCGTTCCAGATCCTCGACGCGCTGTTCCCGATCATCGATGTCGTACTGCTGGTGCTGGTCGCCCAGCTGATGCTCGCCGGCGGCGCACAGAATCCGCCGCTGTGGATGCTGATCGTCGCGGCCGGCGCCATGTTCGTCGCCGACCTGCTGTTCAGCCTGCGCGACGCCCTGATCGTCGACGTGTCCCAAGCGACGATCACCGGGCTGTTCCTGGTGCTGTTCGTGCTGATCCCCGCGTCCGCGCTGCACCCGTCGAGCCGCTCGCTGGTCGAGCCGCAGCAGATCGTCGTCCGCGACATGAGCCCGGTGCGCCTCGTGGTGATCGGCTTCGTGGTCACGGTCCCGACCGTGATCACCTCGCTCATGCCGCTCGGCTCGTTCGCCAACGACCTGACCAGGGCCGGGTTGTGCGCGCTGCTCGTGCTGCTCACGCTGGCGCGGGTGGTGCGGTCCAACAATTCACGCGTACGGGCCGAGCGCGCCACCCGCCGACGCGCCACCCACGACGCGCTCACCGACCTGCCCAACCGCGAGCTGCTGTCGGAGACGGTCGCCCGCTGGGCCGACCGGGCGACCGAGGAACACCTCGAGATCAGCCTGCTCTTCATCGACCTCGACCGCTTCAAGATGATCAACGACCACTGGGGTCACCAGGTCGGCGACGAGCTGCTCTGCGCGGTCGCCGGCCGGCTCGGCGAGCAGGTCCGCGCCGAGGACGTAGTGGCCCGCATCGGCGGCGACGAGTTCGTGATCGCCCTGGCCAGCCCGTCACACCTGCGGCTGGCCGAGTCGCTCGCCGACCGCCTGCTGGACGAGCTGGCCCGGCCCTTCGAGCTGTCGGTCGGCGACGTGGTCATCTCGGCGTCGATCGGCGTGGCCAAGTCCACCGGCGGCGCGCACGCGCTCGAGCTGATCCGCGACGCGGACACGGCCATGTACAAGGCGAAGGGCTCCGGGCGCAACGCGTACGCCATGTTCGACACCTCCCTGCGCGAGCAGCTCCGCGACCGGGTGAAGCTCGAGCAGTCCCTGCGTGGCGCCCTGGAGCGAGGCGAGCTGGCGGTCCACTTCCAGCCGATCGTCGACCTGGCCACCGAGGAGCTCGACGGCTTCGAGGCGCTCATGCGCTGGTACTCGCCCGAGCTGGGCTTCGTCTCGCCGATCGAGTTCATCCCGATCGCCGAGGAGACCGGCATGATCGAGGAGATGGGCGCCTGGCTGCTCCGCGAGTCCGCCCACCAGCTGCTCACCTGGACCGGCATCCGAGGCCCCGGCGCACGACCCCTGCACGTCTCGGTCAACGTCGCCGTCCGCCAGCTCCGCGACGGCACCCTCGTGAAGATCGTCGACGACGTCCTCCGCGAGACCGGACTGCCGCCGAACGCCTTGTGGCTGGAGATCACCGAATCCGGCGTCATGGAGGACATCGAGGCCGCCCTGCTCACCCTGAACGCCCTGCACGCCCTGGGCGTCACCCTATGCATCGACGACTTCGGCACCGGTTACTCGTCGCTGTCGTACCTGCACCGCCTGCCCGTCGGCATTGTCAAGATCGACCGCTCCTTCATCAACGACGTGGGCCAGGCCGGCACGAACGAGCCCATCGTCCGCGCCGTACTGGCCATGACCCACGCCATGGGCCACCGGGTGGTCGCCGAGGGAGTGGAGACCGAGCTGCAGCGGGACTGGCTCCGCGACCAGGGCTGCGACCTGGTGCAGGGCTGGCTCTACGGCAAGGCCGACCGCCCCGCCAACCTGACCCACTGGATCGAGCGCCCCGTCGCCGCGTGACGCCGGTCCCTAAGGTCGACGCGTGGCCATCGACTGGAACGCCGAGATCATCGACCAACTTGAGTGGCACTGGGACCACCAACTCCGTCCCCGGTTGGACGACCTGACCGACGACGAGTACTTCTGGCAGCCGGTCCCCGGTTGCTGGACCCTGCGCCCCCGCGGCGAGAACACCTCGCCGATGCCGCTGGGCGCCGGCGAGTTCACCATGGACTACGCCCCGCCGCCGCGCGACCGCGACCCCGTCACCACCATCGCCTGGCGCCTGGCCCATCTCATCGCCGTCTTCGGCCCGCCGGGCGCCGCCCACTTCGACCACCCCAGCGACGACGACCATGCTGTCGACTACGCCGGAACAGCCCAGGCCGCCCTGCGCCAATTCGACGAGGGCCACGACGCGTGGATCCGCGACGTGCGGAAGCTCGGCGCCGAGGGCCTGGCGCGGCCGCAGGGCAACCTCTCCCCACCCGAGTATGCGAGCGCGCCGATGGCCAAGCTGGTCATGCACATCCACCGCGAGGTGATCCACCACGGCGCCGAGATCTGCCTGCTGCGGGACCTCTACCGGGGGAGGGACGCTTATGCCGCCACAACAGAAGGGTCGCTTCAATGAGCGCATGAACGACACCGCATCACTCTCCGCACCCGCCCGCCGCGCTTTCCGGGTCGTCCTCCTGGGCCTGGCGGTCCTGGGCGTGGCGAGCGTCGTGTTCGCGGTGCGGCGGCCCTTGATGATGTCCGCGCCGAGGTGCATGGCCGGGCATTGGCACGGCTGCTACGACACGGAGAACGGTGTCCTGCTCATGATGCTGGCCGGGCTGCCGCTGGCCGCTCTGGCGGCATGGGCTCTGGCGCGCTTCCGCCGGGCTGCCGCCGGCACCTCGGCGTGGCGGCTGTCGCTGGCCGAGATAGGCATGGTCTACGGCACGGTGCCGCTCGTCTGGCTCACCCTGATGCCCGGCCCCGGCGCCGGGATCGTCGATGGCCGCGTGAGCCTGGTCCCGCTGCGCGACCTGCAGACGATGGGCCCGATCGGCATCGGCGGAAACCTGCTGATCCTGGCGGCGCTGGGCTTCTTCGCCCCGATCCGCTTCGCGGCGCTCGCCTCCGTCCCCCGCATCCTGGCCCTCGGCGTCGGCTGTTCGGCCCTGATCGAAGTCACCCAGTACGTCCTGCAGCTGGACCGTGTCTCCTCCATCGACGACGTCCTGGTCAACGCCGCCGGCGCCGCACTGGCCGGGCTGGCGTCCCGCCCTTGGTGGCGGTCGGCCACCGGCGTGACCATAGGATAAGTACATGGTGGACATTGCTGGCAGGGCGTTGAGCGCGACGGCTCCCCCGCTGACACTTCGGGGATCCTGGGTCAATCGCCCACCGCTGGCGGAGCCGCAGCACGGCTCGTTCCTGCTGGTTCACCACGGCGGCGGTCAGTGGCTGCTCGAACAGCCGATGGGTACGCCCCTGCTAGCCGGCGACGCCACGACGGCGACCAGGGCGGGCGCCGGGCAGGTCGACGGGAGCTTGGGCTGGGTGCAAAATCCGGCCGGCCTGATCGTCGCTCCGTCGGCTTGGTTCGACCCGGCCGTGGCCGAGATGTTCGAGGTCCCGGGCGTCGAGTACAAGGCCGCACGGCCCTGCGTGCCCGTCACGGTGAAGTACTCCCCGCACAGCGCCCGGCGCATGCTGCTCTGGCTCGACGAGGAGTGGGGCCTCATCCTGGCCGCCCGCTCGGAGGACGCCGAGCGCCGCGACCACCCCCGCTTCGAGTTGCGCGTCACCGAAGTCCGGGTGGGAGATCGCGAACTGACTCGTGCGTGACGGCGAGCTCGCGGAGCCATCGGCGGGAGTTGCCGCGATAACCGGCACCTCGGGACGAGTGGGTGCCGCCGTTGCGCAAGCGCTCGAGGCCGCCGGTTGGCAGGTTCGCGGTGTCGACCGGTCACCCGGCAGATGGACCGGCATTGTCGGTGACCTTCGATCCGGGCCGGTGCGCCGCGCCCTGGTTCACGGAGCCGATGTCGTAGTCCACGCGGCGGCGTTGCACGCTCCGCATGTCGGCGTCGTCGACGACGCGGAGTTCCGGGCGGTCAACGTCGACGCCACCGCTGCCCTTCTCGACGATGCCGAAACCGCCGGCGTGCCGCGCGTGGTCTACATCAGCAGCACGAGCGTGTACGGCAACGCCCTGGTACCGACGGACCGGGCGGTCTGGGTCCACGAAGGTCTGCTGCCGGATCCCCGTGACATCTACGACGAGACGAAGCTGGCCGCCGAGCAGCTTGTCGCTTCCGCGCCCGTGACCTCGGTGGCGTTGCGCATCGCCCGATGCTTCCCGGAACCGCCGCCCGTTCTGGCCACCCGACTCCTGCATCGAGCCGTCCGGCTCGTCGACGTCGCAGCCGCGACGGCAAGCGCTGCGGCACACCTGGATCTTGCCGGGGTCTTCAACATCGCCGGGCGGTATCCCTTCACCCGAGCCGATTGCATCGCCCTGCACCATGACGCGGCGGCCGTGATCGCCGAGCGCGCTCCGGATGTGGCGGCCGCATTCCACGCCCGCGGCTGGCCTCTGCCGCAGCGAATCGACCGCGTTTACGACTCGAGTGCCGCCACGAAGGCTTTCGGATACCAGCCCGCCTACTCCGATGAGCCGGAGATCGGTCACGGAAGCTTGAACAGCGTGGGAAACCGCAGGCCCAGCCACGGCCGGCGGCCGTAGGCGAGCGCGCCGCCGGCAGCCATCGCCCGCCACAGCCGGCGACGGTGGAAGCCGACCAGCAGGGCGTCGCAGCCGGAGAGGGAGAGGACGCAGTCGACCGGCCGGCCGTCGGCGGGGACGGCCTGGGCCGCCCCGGCGTCCAGGCTGAGGACAAATCGGGGCGCCTGGCGGATGCGCACTTCGTAGGTTCCCGTGAAGCCGCGGGCGCCATGCGGGTCGACGAGCAGCGGCAGCATCGCGCTCATCACCGTGGGGGCGGCGGCCGCGGCGGAGCGCTCGTCGAGCCACGGCCGGGTTCGCAGCGCCCCCGCGAGGTCGTAGCCGTGCACCACGCTCTCGCTGACGCTGAGCGCGGTCAGGGTGGCGACGGTGCGAGACATGCCGGCGCCGTACCACGGCGTGGGCCGGGCGGCTTGGAAGTCCGGGTTGGTGTCCAGCGCGGCGAGCAGCTCGTCGGCGCACTCGCGGAGGCCGTCGGCCGCCTCGCGTGGTCCGGGGAATGTCACCACCGCCAGCGCCCGGGCGTTCGTCGACGCCACCACCTCCGGCAGCGTGCTCCCGGTGCCCAGATTGGCGACGATCTCCTCGGTGTAGGAGTCACCGCGCACGGCCAGCGCGAACGCGCGGTAGACCACGCACAGGTGCGCGACCACCTGGCCGGCGGTCCAGTCCAGGCCGGGGGCCGCGCCGTCCATATCCGCGCTGGCCCGCACCCGGTCGATCAGGCGCCGGCTCTCGCGGTCGAGGGCGGCACGAAGAGCGTCCCGATCGGGCTCGACAATCATCCGGGGATGTTTGCACGGCCGATCCGGTGAGCGCATCAGCCCGGCGGCGCCGACCCCATGAAAATGGCGGTCCGGCACGCGGCATCGATGGATTCGCGAAGCCGGCGGCGGCCCTGCCGATGCTCGACGGCGATGTCGAGGCCGGTGGCGACGGCCGAGGCGCCACCGCCCACCGCCACGCCCGCCACGCCACCGGTCAGCGCGCCGGCGGCGCTGCCCAGCGCGGCGAAGCCGACCCTCCTCGAGATGCTCGTCCAGATCGGCGACCTGGTGCGGCGCATCTCGGACTCCAGCCGGGCGGCCGCGTCCTTCATCTCGTCGACGAAGAAGAGCATGGACTTGGGGTCGCCGGCGGGGCGATAGGTCCTCAGCGCCTCGCGCAGACGCTCCCGCCACGCCTCGAAGACCTCGTCCTGGCGGCGCAGCGCGATCAGCGTGGCCAGATCGAGCTCGGCCAGGTGGGGCATGTCGCAGCGGGCCACCATGTCGACGAGCTCCCGTTCCGGCCAGGAGCCGCGGAGGGCGACGGGGTCGTCGAGCGTCGACTTGGCGGCCGCCACCGCGCAGGTCAGGTCGAAAGGGTCCTCGTCCGGAAACCAGGCCGCCCCGTGGCCCAGCGACTGCGAATGCAGAACGTGTTCCAGGCCGGATGCCAGGTAGTTGGGAATCATCAGGTAGGTGTCCACGAGATAGCTCTCCATGAACGCCTTGACGGCCGCGTCGTTCATGGCGGGACTGCCGGGTTCCTTCACCACCCATTCGGCGACGTCGTCTTTCGAGGACGGGTCGATCCGTAGCGAAATGCGGAAGTAGTCGGCGCGGAAGCGCCAATCGGCCGCGACCTCTTCGATGAGCGCCGCGCCCACGTAGTGAGCTGTCCCCGAAGCGCCTCGCTGCGCGGGACGCCAGGGGACCGTCGTCACGGTTCCGTCGCCGACGAGCCCGGCGATGTCCTGCCACATCCGGACCGCTTCCCGCAGCGTCGACGTGTGGCTGATCGGCGAGCGTCCTTCGTCGAGACACCCGATGACTCTCCGGAGAGTTTCCGGCAACGGGTCCGACAGCTCGACGCCGTGCGCGTAAAGCAAGATGTGGCGCATTGACTCCAGGCGCGGGCGAGCCCACGCGGTCGGCCCGGCGGCGGAGAGGTTGACGGTCCCGTCGCTCCACATGTGGGGGACGAGCTCGTTGCCGTAATCGTGCTCGCCACGCGCCTGATAGAAGGTCTCGAGCCTGCCCAGCATTTCGCCGAGCGCGTCGACGTCGTGCTGTCCGAATGTGCGCCTCAGCCGTGCGTTCAACTCTGCCGCAACCTCGGGACCAGGGTGAACCCTGCTCAAGTCGACCTCCAGCCGCCTTCGGAAAGCCGCTCCGATGGTATCCAGCGGCGGCAGAGCGCTCAGCCGGCTCGGGTGGCCTGCTCCACCAGGCCGCTGATCGTCCAGGTCGCGATGCGCTCGAACGACACCTCGCGGCCCGGCCGGCCCTCCGCCAGCGCCGCCGCCAGATGCGGGAACTCGCCGGTCCCGATCGCCGCGGTGATCAGCTCTACCTGCTCGGCCGTCGAGGTGGCGTTGGCCAGCTCGTTGGTCACGTAGGAGGCGACGAACCCGGTGATCAGGGCGATCACCTCCATCTTCGTGGGGCCGTCGAGGCCGGTCGGGGCCAGCGCGGCCAGCCCCTGCTCCAGGTAGGCCAGCATGTGCGTGCCGGTCAGCCGGCGGTTGGGCAGGGCGGCCGGCAGCCACGGATGCGCCAGCATCAGCGACCGCTGCGCGCCGGCCAGGGCCAGCAGGTCGGCCCGCCAATCGCCGGTCACGGGCACCACCTGCGTGGTGGCGCCGACCTTGTCGACCATCAGGTCGAGCAGGCGGTCCTTGTCGGGGACGTACGTGTACAGCGACATCGCCCCGGCGCCGATCTCGGTGGCGATGCGCCGCATCGTGACGGCGGCCAGGCCCTCGGTGTCCGCGACCCGGATCGCGGCGTCCACGACCTGGTCCCGGGTATGCGTCGCCGGGCGTCCGCGGGCCATCGATTACCTCCTGCTAGTATTTTACGTACGACGTACGATAAAAGGAGCCCGACATGCAGAGACTCCCGTTTCTTGTCCGGATGCTCATGCGGCGGTCCCAAAAGAGAGCACCGTACGACGTTCGCTGGGAGCCGGCCCTGCCGGTGCCCGCCGCCGACGGCAGCCCGCTGCTGACCGACCACTACGCTCCGCTCACCGACGAGCCGCGCCCCACTGTGTTGATCCGCGCGCCCTACATACGCTCCGGATTCCCGTTCAACTACCTGTACGGCGCGCTCGTCGCCGAGCAGGGCTTCCACGTGATCCTGCAGAACAGCCGCGGCACCGGCGGCTCGGGCGGCGAGTTCCACGCCTGGCGTAACGAGGCGGGTGACGGTCAGGCGGCCGTCGCCTGGCTGCGTGACCAGCCGTGGTTCACCGGCGAGCTGTACACGATGGGCGCCAGCTACATGGCGTACGCGCAATTGGCCCTTGCCCTCGACCCGCCGCCGGAATGGCGCGGCGCGATCATGCAGGTCGGCCTGGCCGACCTGCGCCGGTTCTTCTGGCCGGGTGGCGCCTTCGCGCTGGAGCGCTCGCTGGTCGGCGGCATCGGGCTGTTCGGGCAGGCCCTGCGCGCCCGCGACTACGCCTGGGCGATCCTGCGCCTGCGGCGCCACCTGAAGCGCGTGATCACCCGCGTGCCGTTGCTCGACGTCTATCCGGCGGCGTTCGGGGGCCGCCGGCCGTCGTTCGAGGAGTGGATCGCGCATCCCGAGCCCGAGTACTGGGCCGACGGCGATCTCATGCCGGTCGCCGACAAGCTCGCCGTGCCGGTCAGCCTCTGCACCGGCTGGTGGGATCTCGCGCCCGACCAGGTCATCGAGATCTACACCCGGTTGCGCGCGGCCGGTCACGACCCCGACCTGCTGATCGGCCCGTGGACCCACACGTCGGCGCCCGATCAGGGCTGGCCCGAGCTGTTCGCCCAGGCGATGCGCCGCCTGCGTGGCGAGACGCCGGCCGACCGCGTGCGAGTGTTCATCACCGGCGCCGAGCAGTGGCGCGACCTGCCGTTCTGGCCTCCGGCCGGGCAGGATCAGCGGTGGTTCCTCGGCGACGGCACGCTGCGGCTTTCCGAGGGTCCGGGTTCGACGAGTTTCTCGTACGACCCATCGCACCCGACCCCGTCGATCGGCGGCCCGTTGCAGTCCAAGACGCAGGGCCGGCGCGACAACGCGGTCCTCGAGGCCCGTGCCGACGTGCTCGTCTTCACCGGCGAGCCGCTGCTGGAGGCCGTCGAGGTGATGGGCGCGGTGCGGGCCGAGTTCGACGCGTCGACGACCGCCGCCAGCGGTGACCTTTTCGCCCGGCTCTGCGACGTCGACCCCACCGGCAAGTCGGTGAACGTCTGCGACGGCCTGACCCGCTTCACCGGGTCGGGACGAGTCGTCGTCGACATGGGCCCGGCCGGGCACCGCTTCCAGCCCGGCCACCGCATCCGGTTGCAGGTCAGCGGCGGCGCCCATCCGCGCATCCTGCGCAATTACGGCACCGGCGAGCCGCCCGGCCCCGCGACCCGGATGGTTCCCACCCGGACGAGGGTCATGCACACGTCATCGCTGGTGCTCCCGATCGTGAATTGAGGGCCGCCACATGGTGGTCATCACGTGCCCACTAGCCGCGGTGATCTTTCCGTGCGGCTCGAAGCCCAACCGCCCATACCGTACGTCGTTGACGGGGTTGGAGGACTCCAGATAGGCGGCCGCGCCGTGGGCGTCCACGACGGCCAAGTTCTCGGCCAGCAGGCGCATTCCGTGCCCGTTGCCGCGGTGGTCGTCGTGGGTGCCGATCAGGCCGAGGTAGAAATGGGGCTCGCGCGGCCGTACGGTATCGAATTGCTCCATGATCTTGAGGATGCCGTCGGTGGTCTCGCGGCCGGTGGTGGACAGCAACAGATGCTCCATCTCGACCTCCTCGGCGCTGGTCAGCTCGACCCCGCCCGGCGGGATCCACACCGAGGTGGCCTCGCCGCCGGCCGTCAGGAACGTCCACGGATAGCGCCGCGACACGCTGGTGACGTAGAAACGCCATAGGCCGGCCGCCTGCTCGCGCCGCCGCTCGACATCGGGAAACGCCGGCCCCCACAGCGGGTCGTGAAAGAACGCGGTGGTCAGGATCTCCACGATCCGGTCGATATCGGCCGGTCCGGCGACCCGAGCTGATCCGGTGGTCATCGCCGAACCGTAGGTCGCGGTGTCGGATCCGGCCATCCCCATTCGTAGAGATGATGGAGGACGGCCGCGGGGCCGAGCCGGCACGAGGAGGAGCCATGACCGAATACCTGATCGCCTTCAACGACGAGTGGGTGCCCGACCTCACGGAAGAGGACTTCCGCCGGGCGGCGGTGGACACCCGCGCGTTGCGGGCCGAGATGGAGGCCGCCGGAGTCCTCATCTTCACCGGCGGCCTCGACGACCAGGCGCCCGTGTTCAGCGTCGACGCGACGAGCGGCACGCCGCTGTTCACCGACGGGCCCTACGTGGAGAGCAAGGAGCACCTCGGCGGGTTCGCCGTCGTGAACGTGCCCGACGAGGAGACGGCCCGGCTGTGGGCGGCGAAAATCGCGGTGGCCTGCGGCTGGCCGCAGGAGGTGCGCCGTTTCCGGTACGCGAGCAACACCTGACTCAATCGAGACAGAATTCGTTGCCCTCGACGTCCTGCAACGTGAGGCAAGACTCGTTTTCCTCGTCGGCGAGCTGCAAAAGCACGCGCGTGGCGCCGAGCTCGATCAGCCGTGCGCCTTCGGCTTCGAGCACGGCCAGGCGCTCGTCGCCGACGAGGCCGGTGCCGACCCGTACGTCGAGATGCACTCGATTCTTGACGACCTTGCCCTCGGGAACGCGCTGGAAATAGAGCCGCGGACCCACACCGGTCGGGTCGACGCACGCGAACGAGGCAGCCCGCTGCTCGGCCGGCATCTCCTCGATCGCGGGCGGGACGACGTACCCCAATACCTCGCACCAGAAACGGGCGACGCGCTCGGGCTGCGCGCAATCGAAGGTGACCTGGACCTGCTTGACCGATGCCATGGGATCAACCGTAGAGGCGGCGTTTAGCGCGCCGCGCTCCGGGGGTAAAACGGTCGCCGCTATCCCATTCCATTGAGGAGCGACGATGTCTGTTCAGGCTGCCCTATACGTGATCGCGGTCATTCTGCTGGTGATCGCCGCGCTGCCGCTGCCGACCCGGGGAATCAGCTTCGCGCTCCTCGGGGCCGCGTGCGCGCTGCTCGCCTACTCCTGGAACACGATCACCGGCTAGGGCTCGACGATCAGGACGACCTTGCCGCGACCGTGGCGGGACTCGACGGCGGCGTGCGCGGCGGCCACCTCGGTGAAGGGGTAGGCGCGCACCGGCATCGTGACCTTGCCCTGGGCGGCCAGCGCGACCACCTCGGCCAGGCGTTCCGGGCTGCGGCCGGCCCGCACGACCAGGGCGCCGTGCTCGGCCGCGGCCTTGTCGTCGACGATCGTGCCGACCCGGGCCGGCGGGATGCCGAGCGCGATCGACTGGGCGATGGCCGTGCCGCCGGCGGCGTCCAGGGCGACGGTCGGTGCGGTGCCGAGGCCACGCACCGCATCGACAAGCCCATCACCGTACGCGACGGGAACGGCGCCCAACTGTCGCAGGTAGTCGTGGTTCGCCGGACTCGCGGTGCCGATCACCGTGGCTCCGCGCAGCCGGGCGAGCTGGGTCGCGACCGTGCCGACACTGCCGGCGGCGGCGTGCACGAGCAGCACATCTCCGGCGCCGACCGCTAGTTCGCCGAGCGCGCCGCTTGCGGTCTGCGAGGCCGCGACAAGCGCGGCAGCGGTGGGGAGATCCAGGCGGTCCGGCTTTCTCACCACATTCTGTACGGGTACGCAGAGCAACTCCGCGGCCCCGTTGAACATTGTCGAACCCAGCACCGCGTCACCGACCGCGAGGCCCGACCCGCTCGCGCCCTCCCCGAGCCGATCGACCACCCCCGAGTACTCCTGGCCGATCTGTTGCTGCGGGAAGTGGATTTGCGCCCAGGGCATCTCGCCCCGGCGAACCGCGACATCGAACGGCTGCACCCCGGCGGCCCGCACCCGGATCCGCACCTCGCCCGGCCCCGGCTCGGGATCGGGCAGCTCGGCAACGCGCAGGACGTCGGGCGGACCGAAGCGGTCGAAGACTACGGCTCTCATGCCGCCACTCTGCAAGTTGAAGTGAGGTTCAGGTCAAGCGCTCTGCACGCGTTCTGCACGCGAGATGCGTCACGGTTAGCGCATGACTATCGCTGACCGTTTGCTGGGCGCGCTGATCGGCGCGGCCGAATTGTGCACCGTCGAGATCGGGCGCGAGCTCGGCCTGTACTCCGCGCTGCGGGACTCCCCGCTGACCGCGGCCGAGCTCGCCAAGACGGCCTCGATCGACGAACGCTATGCCCGGGAGTGGCTCGAACAGCAGGCCGCGGCGGGCTTCCTGACCAGCGCGGACGGGGTTTCCTTCGCGCTGCCGGCCGAGACCGCGTCGGTGCTGCTCGACGAGGGCGGCCCGGACTTCCTGGGCACGGCGGGCGAGTTCGCGGTCGGGCTGGGCCTGCTCACGCCCCGGGTGATCGAGGCGTTCCGGACCGGGGAGGGCGTGCCGTACTCCGAGTACGGGCGGCACATGCGGCACGGGATCGCGTCGTTCAACCGGCCGATGTTCGCGCACCAGCTCACCTCGGAGTGGCTCCCGGCCGTGCCGGAGGTCGACGCCCGGCTCCGCGCCGGCGGGGCCCGGGTGCTCGACCTCGGCTGCGGGGTGGGGCACTCGTCGGTGGCGATCGCGCTGGCCTACCCGGCGGTGACCGTGCGCGGCATCGACCTTGATCCCGCATCGATCGAGGAGGCTCGCCGGACCGCGGCGGCGGCCGGTGTGGCCGACCGGGTGAGCTTCACGCTGGGCGACGCCGCCGTCGAGGGTGAGCGGGGCTACGACCTGGTGACCATCTTCGAGGCGCTGCACGACATGGGCGATCCGGTCGGGGTGCTGCGCAACTGCCGTCGCCTGCTCGCCGAGGGCGGCAGCGTCTTCATCGGCGACGAGCGGGTGTCCGACGAGTTCACCGCGCCGGCGGGGGAGATCGAGCGCTTGCAGTACGCGTTCAGCGTCCTGCACTGCCTGCCGGCGACCCGAGCGGAGAACCCGGTCCACGCCCACGGCACGATCCTGCGCGCGCCGACGGTGATGGAGTGGGCCCGCGCGGCGGGCTTCGACGACCCGTCGGTCCTCGACATCCCCAACGATTTCTGGAGGTTCTACCGGCTGCGCTGAGCGGGGCGAAAAGGGGAGCCGATCTTGGGTGGGGGCGTCGTAGGGTCGGGCCGTGCTGGTTCGGGTGCTGGGGCCCCTGGAGGTGAGCGGCGCGGGTGGGCCGGTTGCCGTGGCCGGGCACAGCCAGCGGACGGTGCTTGCGCTGCTCGCCCTGCACGCCGGGCGGCCGGTGGGAGTGACGGCGCTGATGGACGCGCTGTGGCCGGAGGGGCCGCCGGCGGCCGCGCGGAACAGCCTGCAGTCGCATGTGGCCCGGCTGCGGGCGGCGCTGGGGACGCCCGGGGTGATAACGCTGGAGCCGGCGGGGTATCGGCTGGCGGTCGAGCGGGCGGCGGTCGACGCGCTGCGGTTCGAGGACCTGCTCAAGGACGACGCTGCGGTGGCGGAGGCGGTGGGGCTGTGGCGTGGGGAGCCGCTGCCGGAGTTCACCGGGGAGCCGTTTCGAGGATTCGCTGCCCGACTGCGCGGGATGTATAGGGAAGCGTTGGCGCGGGGTGCTGCGGGCGACCTTTTAGGGCGGCTTGTGGAGGAAGTGCACGGGGACGCCTCATGGGAGGCTGGGGCGTGTGCGCTTGCGGAAGCGTATGCGCGGGGTGGGCGGCGCGGGGAGGCGTTGGAAGCGCTGCGGCGGCATGCGGATGCTGTGGTGGAGCGGCTGGGGATCGATCCGTCGGAGCGGGTGCGGGCGCTTCAGGTTGCGGTTTTGCGGGGTGAGCTCGAGCCCGCGCCGCACGCGAGAGTGGCCCTGCGGCCGCGACCCGGCGCTCAGGTCGCCTTGCGCGGCGGGGGCTTGGCCGGACGCGTACCCATGCGATTCTCGTCCTTTGTAGGCAGAGAGCGTGAGGTGCGGCAGCTCGCGGAACTGCTCGCGGAGCCGGGCCTGGTGACGGTGACCGGGCCCGGCGGCGTGGGCAAGACGCGGCTGGTGGCGGAAACCGTGCGCGCGGGACGTCTGGTGGCGTGGGTGGACGCGGCCGACGTGGGTCCGGAAGACCTGGTCGAAGCCGTGGCGGTGGCGGTGGGGGCGCGGATCGGGCCGATGGACGAACCGATGGGGGCGCTGTCGCGGGCGGCGGAGGGGTTCTCGGTGGTGGTGCTGGACAACTGCGAGCACGTCGTGGAGATGGCGGGGCTGGTGGTTTCGGCGCTGAACGGACTGAGGGTCGTGGTGACCAGCCAGGAACGGCTGCGGGTGGACGGGGAGAAAGTGCTCGCGCTGGCGCCGTTGGGGGAGGAGGCGGCGGCGCGGTTGTTCGGGGATCGGGCCGGGGTGGTGGCGGAGCCGGAAGCGGTGGGGGAGATCGTGCGGCGGCTTGATCTGTTGCCGTTGGCGATCGAGTTGGCGGCTACGCAGGCGGCGGCGCTGGGGGTGACGCCGTTGCGGGAAAGGCTGGACGATCGGCTGGATCTGCTGGTGCGCGGGGCTCGGGGCGGGGACGTGCGGCATCGGACGCTGCGGGCGGTGGTGGACTGGTCGTTCGGGCTGCTGGAAAGGGACGGGCAGGTGGTGTTGCGGCGGCTTGCGGTGTTCGCGGGGGCGTTCACGGTGGGGCAGGCCGAAGCGGTCGTGGGGGACGCGGTGGTTTCGCGGGAGAAGGTCGCGGCTGTGCTGGCCTCGCTGGTCGAGCGGTCGCTGGTCGTGCGGCACGGGCCGGGACGGTTCCGGTTGCTGGAGACGGTGCGGGCCTATGCGGGGGAGGGGCTGCGGGAGGACCGCGCGGCGACGGTGGCGCGGCACGCGGCGGCGATGGTGGCGGCGGCCGAGAAGCTCGACCGGGAGATGCACGGCCGGGGTCAGGCCGAGGCGGTGCGGCGGATCGATGGGCTGCTGCCGGATCTGCGGCTGGCGTTCGCGCGCGGGTCGATGGACGTGCGGGTGCGGCTGGCGGCGGCGATGTACCGGTACGGGTATCGCTGCCAGCAGTACGAGGTGTTGCGGTGGGGGCGGGCGGCGATCGGGGTGAAGGGGCATCCGAGGACGGGGGTGGCGTTGGCGGCGGCGGCCACGCACGCCTGGGGGCGCGGGGAGTTGGAGGAGGCTCGATCGCTGGCCTTGGCTGCTGAGGGGTGTGCGCCGGCTTACGAGGTGCTGGGGGACGTGGCGCTGGTGAGCTGCGACGCTTCCGCCGCTATTTCATATTATAGCGCGATTTCTGGGTCGCCGACGCTGGCGGTGTCGGCGCTGGTCGGGGAAGCGCTGGTGCACGCCTGGTCGGGGGAGGCGGCGCGGGCGGTCGACCTGGCGCGCTCCGCCGTGGACATTTCCGATTTATCGGGAAATCCTAGTGCGCGGGCGGAGGCTCGCTACGGGCTTGGCGAAGCGCTGGGCGATGTGGAGCCGGCGCGGGCGCTCGCGCTGCTCGCCGAGGCGGCCTCGATCGCTGCGGAGACCGATGACCGCCTGTTCCGGGCGGCGGCCGAGACGGCGGCGGTGGCCATCCGCAGCCGGCACGGCGATCCGGTCGCGGCGCTGTCCAGCTTCCGGGACGTGCTCGCGCTGTGGCGGCGGGCCGGCAACGACACGTTGCAGACGGCGGCGCTGCGGAACCTCGTCGTGCTGCTCGTGCGGGTGGGCGAGGACGAGACCGCGGTCCTGGTGGACGCGGCGCTGCCGCCGGCGGGCGTCTATCCGGCCGAGGCCGAACGTCTCGAGCGGGCCCGGCGGGCGGCGGGCGAGCGGCTGGGCGCCGAGCGGGTGAACGAGTTGCGGAGGCTGGGCGCGCACCTGACGCCGGGGCAGGTGGTCGAGGCGGCCGCGCGGGCTATCGAGGAGGCTCTGGCGCGGTCGTGAGCTGGGGGCCGCGCCGGCGGATGACTTAATTGCCGCCCAGGCCGGCCTCGCGGGCGCGGACGATCGCCTCGGCGCGGTCGGCGACCTGAAGCTTGGCGAAGACGTTGGAGACGTTGTTGCGCACCGTCTTGGGCGAGAGGAAGAGGATCGTGGCGATCTGCGCGTTGGACCGGCCCGCCGCCAGCAGCTCGAGGATCTCCCGCTCCCGGGCGGTGAGCTGCGGGAACGCCTCGGTTGGCGCGGGCGGCCCGGCGGCGAAGAACTCGGCTATCCGCCGGGCCAGCGTGACGCCGAAGACCGCGCCGCCGCCGGCCACTGTGGTGATCGCCCGGACGATCTCCTCCTGCTCGGCGCCCTTCACTAGATAGCCGCGGGCGCCGGCCCGCACGGCCGCGAACACCGTCCCGTCGTCCTCGCTCATGGTGAGCACCACGATGCCGGTCTCGGGGAGGTCGGCGGCGAGCCGGCGGGTCGCCTCGACGCCGTTGAGCCGCGGCATCTGCACGTCCATCACCACGACGTCGGGACGCAGCCGGGTCGCGGCCGCGACCGCCTCGACGCCGTCCGCCGCCGTGCCCACCACCTGGAGCCCGTCGACCGAGGCCAGCAGGACCGCCAGGCCGTCCCGGAAGATCGGGTGGTCGTCGGCAACCAGAACGCGGATCACGCGGGTGCTCCCATCGGCAGCCGGGCGCGGACCGCGGTGCCGCGTCCGTCCGGGCACTCTATCCGGCAGTCCCCGCCCAGCTCGGCGGCCCGCTCGCGCAGCGACACCAGCCCCACCCCGCTGGCCGTGCCGGGCCGGATGCCCACGCCGTCGTCGATCACCTCGACCACCAGCTCGTTGCCGTCGAGCGCCAGCCGCACCCGGCAGGTGCTCGCCCCGGCGTGCCGGGCCACGTTGGTCAGCGCCTCGGACGCGATGCGGTAGGCGGCGACCTCCACCGCCGCCGGCAGCGGGTCGAGGTCGTCGCGGCCCTCGACGGTGATGGCCAGGCCGGGCGCCCGCAGCTTGGCGGCCTGCTGGCGCACCGCGTCGAGCAGGCCTACGTCGTCGAGCGCCGGCGGCCGCAGGTCGTGCACCAGCCGGCGCACGTCGGCGACCGCCGCGGTCAGGTCCTCGCGGGCCTGCTTGAGCGCCTTGTCGGCCTCGGCCGGGTTGCGGGTGGCCAGGTTGCGGGCGGCGTCGATGCGCAGGCCCACCCCGCCGAGCGCCGGCCCGAGCCCGTCGTGCAGGTCGCGGCGCAGGCGGCGGCGCTCCTCCTCGCGGGCCGCGACGATCTGCTCGCGGCTGCGCTGCAGCTCCTGCGCCAGCAGCGCGGAGCGGGCGGCGACCGCGGCCTGGCGCACCACGTCGCCGAGCAGCCGCTCGTCCCGCGTGCTCCACCACACGCGCGCGTGCGCCGGGAGCAGCACCCGCCCGACCGTCTCGCCGCGGTAGGTGATCGGCAGCTCGCGGAACGGCCGGGTCTTCTCGCCGTGGGTGACGCACAGCTTGGTGCCGGTCAGCCCGTCGACCTCGACGGTGACGAACGACGAACGGAACGCGGTCGCGACCGTGGCGGCCACGGCGTCCAGCTCGGCGGCGGGGGAGGGCGCCCGCTCCATCTGCTCGGCGAGGCCCGCGATCACCCGGTAGGGATCGTCGCGCCGGCCCAGCGTCAGGCGGCGGATCGCCAGCCAGAGGCGGTGCCGCAGCGGGCCGTACGCCGCCATCACCAGCAGCAGCGCCAGCACCGCCGCGTCCCGCTCGGCCAGCCGCTCGCCGAGCAGCGCGCCGGTCGCGCCGAGCACACAGGCGTCCACCGCCAGCACGGTGACCGCCATCGCGGCGTACAGCAGGGTGCCGCCGAGCAGCCGGTCGATGTCGAGCAGGCGCGGCCGGACCAAGGCGACCGCGATCGCCCCGCCGGTGAGCGCGATCGCCGGGCCGATGGTGACGCCGGCCAGCTCCGGGACCACCACCTGGGACACGATCACCAGCACGTCGACGACAGCGGCCCAGGTCAGCCAGCGCAGCGCCAGCCGGTCGTCGCCATCCGCGGCCCGGTAGCGGCGGACCACCACGACGAACGAGCCGATCACGCCGAGCGGCAGCAGCAGCCAGGCGCCGGCGAGCAGGGGCGGCCACCAGCCGTCGGGCAGCGGCAGCGAGGCGGGGTCGAGGTCGAGGCCGCGGAACGGCGCCGGCAAGGGGGCGCCGTCGCGCGCTTGCGCGACGCCGGACGGGACGATCAGCGTGAGGAGCGGCGCGAGCGAGGCGGCGGCCATTGACGCGTACGCGAAGACGCGCCACCGCCCCTCGGGAAGTTTGCCCGTGGGATAGATCAGGAGCAGCAGCGGCAACCAGATCAGCAAAGCGGCGCCGAGCCGCTGGTAGACCCAGAAGGCGGCCGCGGCGCCCGGCCGGCCGGAGTACGTCGCATAGGCCAGCCAGGAGCCCGCCGCGCCGTCGAGACACCAGTGCAGGCCCGAGCCGCAGAGCAGCCACGCCACCGGCTGCCGCGGGAAGCGGTACAGCAGGATCGCCCCGGGGATGACCAGGCCCAAACCGGGGATGCCGGCCGTCCAGCCCAGGTCGACATCGAGGATCTCGCGATGGGCGGCCGGCACCCGCGCGTCCAGGATCGCCGCGAGCACGGTCAGCGCGACGGCGGCGACGAGGACGCCGGTTGCCTTCTTCACGCGGACATCGTCGCAGCTCAGGTGTCCCGGGGTCAGTGGGCGGATGTCCCGGGCCACCCGGGACATTCCGCGGGACCGCTTCGGTGGCGCTCGGCCCTGCCCGCCCGGGACGGGTCCCGGCGAGAGTTCTCCCATCGCTGAAGCACTTAGGGAGAACAACACCATGTCTGTCACCGTCACCCCGGCACTGGCCCGCACCGACGAGACCCCGGCCGCCGTCTCCGGCGTCCGCCGCACCGGCTGGTTCGTCGCCGCCGGCGCGGCCATCTGGGCCGGCTCGATGGCGCTCTACAACCCGCAGACCACCGACCCGACCGGCATCCTGGTCAACGACCTCGGCGCCCTGCCGTTCCAGGCGGGCCTGTTCGCCCTGGTCACCACCCAGCTGCGCACCTCCGCGACGGGCACGTCGAAGGTCGCCCGCGGCATGCTGCGGGTCGAGTACGTCCTGCTGGCGCTCGCCACCCTGTGGAGCGTCCTGCACGCGGCGATGCCCGGCTCACGCGACGCCGTCTGGATGCACGCGCTCGACATGTTCTGGCCGCTGTCGATGCTCGGCATGTTCATCATCGGCGTGAAGATCGCCTTCACCGGCCGCTGGCGCGGCGCCGCCCGGTTCTGGCCGCTGGTCGCCGAGAGCTGGGCCGTCGTCACCGTCCCGGTCATGGGCATCGCCGGCGCCACCGCCGGCCAGTTCGTCGGCGTCGCGCACCTGCTGGTCGGCTACGCCACGCTCGGCCTGATCCTGGCCCTGCGCCCGCACCTGACCGGCGCCGAGGGCTGAGGTTTGCGCCGGCGCGCCACTCTGGGCCCATGACCGTGGTGCGCCGGCGGGTGATGATGTCGGGGCTGCTGGCGGCGTTCCTGACCCTCGCCGCCGGCCTGCTCAATCTCGTTCTGTCCCAGGGCTGGCTCTGGGTGCTGGTCTTCGCCGCCGTGTGCTACCCGGCCGTGCGGGCGTTCGGCCGTGAGCGCGAGGGTGCGCCTAAGGGCCCGGCGGGGGAGGGCGCGGCGAAGGAGCCGTGGCGGCCCGAGCTCGTCGCGGCCGGCGTCAGCCTGGTGGCCGTCCTTCTGCTGGTCCCGTTCGTCCCGAGCGGCCTGGCCGCCTACACGATCGCCGCCGCGGTCGTGCTCGCGGTCTACGCGTCGAGTGCCTGGTGGTTCGGCCGCCGGGCGTGACCGCGCTAGCGTTCGGCGCATGCGGGTGAGTCTGCGCGGCAGGCAGGCCGGGCGCCGGGTCGACCTGGCGCTCGGCCTGCTGCTGGCGGCCGGCGTGCTCACCGGCACGGCGGCCAACACCATCGGGGTCAACTGGCCGCTCGACCTGATCCAGCTGCACGCCGCCGCCGCACTGGCGATCCTGCTACTGGCGCCCTGGAAATACGTGGTGATCCGGCGCGGTCTGCGCCGCACGCGACGGCGGCGGGCGACCAAGGCTTTGTCGCTCACCCTGGCCGCGTTCGTGCTGATCACCATCGGCAGCGGGCTTCTCCACTCGACCGGCCGGGTCGAGTTCGTCGGGCCGCTCACGCTCATGCAGATCCACGTCGGCGCGGCGATCGGCGCGCTGCTCGCCGTGACCGCCCATTTCTTCGGCCACGCCGTGCGCCCGCGCCGCACCGACGCCGACCGGCGGGCCCTGCTGCGGCTCGGCGTGCTCGGTGGCGCGGCCGCCGTCGCCACCGCCGCCTGGGACACCGCGGCCGTGGCCGGCGGGCGCCGCTTCACCGGCTCGGTCCCCAAGGCGTCGCTCGAGGTCACGTCCTGGTTCGACGACGGCGTCCAGCGGATCGACCCGGCGCGGTGGACCCTGCGGGTGGGCTCGGTGACCTTCGACCTGGAGGCGATCCGGGCCCTGCCGCACGAGCGCTTCACCGCGATCCTCGACTGCACCAGCGGCTGGTACAGCAGCCAGGACTGGGACGGCGTCCGGCTGAGCACGCTCATCGCCGCCGCCGGCCTCCCCAAATCCGGCTGGCGCAGCCTCGAGGTCCGGTCCACGACCGGCTATGCCCGCTGGTTCGGCGCCGCCACGACCGACGACGTCTGGCTGGTGACCGCCGTCGCCGGCCGACCGCTCTCGTACGGTCACGGCTTCCCGGCCCGCATCGTCGCGCCCGGCCGCCGCGGCTTCTGGTGGGTCAAGTGGGTCACCTCGATCGAGCCCTCCGCGCGCCCGCCGTGGGCTCAGTTCGTCTTCCCCTTGAGCTGACCGGCGGCTAGCAGCCTCTCCAGGCTCGTCAGGTCGCCGCTGCGCGACGCGGTGGCGAAGGCGCGCGTGAGATAACCGCGGGCCGGCGACTCGTACGGCCGCCGCCCGGCGACGGCCACCCGCGCCCGGGCCCGCGTCACGAGTTGCCGCGCGTTGGCCTGGCTGGTCCGCAGCAGCTCGGCGATTCGCGCGTACGGGTACTCGAACCCCTCCCGCAGCACGTACGCGGCCCGCTCGGCCGGCGGCAGCCGCTCGACCACCAGGCCGACGGCCGACTCGATCGCCTCCCGCCGCTCGGTCTCCGCGTGCGGCCCGGCCCCCCGGTCGGCCGTCTCCACGTGCTGGTCGGGGGCGACATAGCTCTCGTGCCGCCGGCGCGCCGACTGGACCAGGTTGATGGCCAGCCGGCCGGTGACGGTGGCCAGGAACGCCTCGGCGTTGATCACCGCGCCGCGGTCCGTGCGCTGCCAGCGGAGCCACACCTCCTGCACGATGTCCTCGGCCTCGTCCGCGTTGCCGACGATCCGGCGCGCGATCGCGACCAGGCGCGGCCGCGCGCGGACGAACTCATCCAGGTCCTCGCACGTCCAGGTGCTCATCGGGACACCCCCAGCGCGGCGGCCCGGATGACGTCGGCGGTGGTGCCCGGCTGGGACATGTGCACGGCGTGGCTCGCGGCCACCTCGACCACGGTCGCGCCCGCGCGGGTGGCCATCTCGCGCTGCGCCGCCGCCGGGATGATCCGGTCGTCGGTGGCCACCAGGGACCAGCTCGGCTTGGTGCGCCAGGCCGGCCGGTTGACCCGGCCCGCGGCCGCGTCGACGCCCCACGGGACCTGCGCCGCGGCCAGGTAGCGCGCCTCGGCGTACGGAAGATCGGCGGCGAACGACTCCGGGAACCTCTCCCGGTCCAGGAGCAGGAATCCGTCCTGGGACGGCAGGGCCGGCGGAAGCAGGCCCAGGGTGCTCACCGACTCGTACGCGTCGGGCAGGTAACCGGCGATGAAGGCCAGCGCGGCCACCGCGTCGTGGGTGCCGGCCTCGGTGATCACCGCCCCGCCGTACCCGTGGCCGGCCAGGACGCAGGGACCGTCCTGCGCCCGCAGGACCCGCAGCGTGGCCAGAACGTCGCCCGCGAGCGACAGCGTGGGGTTCTGGACCACGGTGACCCGGTAGCCGTCGGCGGCGAGCAGGTCGTGCACCGCTCGCCAGCCCGACCCGTCCTCGAAGGCCCCATGGACGAGAACCACATTTCTCAGAAGCGACATGCCACGCAGAGTCCGGCGGGGGGTGTGGGGGAGGCATCAGGGATAACCCTCGACAGGGCGAGGGAGCCCTGGGGATGATGGGCCCCGTGAGTGACCTGGCAGCCGAGCTGGGGTTCTTCGGCCGCGAGGACGCCCTGCACGCCGTGACCGACCTGATGGAGTCCGGCGGCAGCGCGGTCGCCACCGGCGATCCCGGCGCCGGCAAGAGCAGCCTGATGAGGGTCGCGGCCCGGCTCGCCCAGGGCCGGGGGCGGCGGGTGCTGTCGGTGACGCCGACGCAGTTCGAGCAGGGCCTGCCGTTCGCAGGGCTGGCCGAGCTGGTCGGCCAATGCCCGGAGGACGCGGACAGCGACCTTCCGGGCCCGCAGCGGCGCGCGCTGGCGGTCGCCCTCCACCGCGCCGAGCCGGCCGGCGGCGAGGTCGACGCGCTGGCGGTGCCCCTGGCCGCACGGGGATTGCTGACCCGGCTGTGCGAGACCGAGCCGATCGCCCTGCTCGTCGACGACCTTCAGTGGCTCGACGAGGCGAGCCTCGGCAGCCTCGGCTTCGCGCTGCGCGGCCTCGCCGTCGAGCCCGGGCGGCTGAGCGTGCTGGTCGCGACGCGCCCGGACCCGTACTCCGGAACCGACCTGATCCGGTCCCTGGCCGAGCCGCGGCGGGAGTTCGTGCTGCCGCCGCTCGCGGACGACGCGGTCGGGCAGGTCCTTCGCGACCGGCTCGGCCCGCGGTGGACGCCGCCGCTGGCGGCCGGCGTGGCCCGGGCCAGCGGCGGCAACGCGCTGCTGGCGCTGGAGATCGCGCGGGCCATGGAGGCCGGCCCGGCGCACCGGCGCTCCGGCGTCGTTCCGGTGCCGCCGAGCCTGGCTGACCTGCTGCGCGAGCGGGTGGAGCGGCTCCCGCGCGACGCCCGGGAGGTGCTGCTGCTGGCCTCCGCGGCCGGGCGGCTCACGATGGCGCAGGCTTTGGGGATCGTCGAGGGGGCCCGGCTGCGGGAGGCGCTCGAGGACGCGGCCGACGAGGAGGTGGCGAGCGTCGGCGCCGGATCGGCGATCGTCTTCACCCACCCGCTGATGGCGTCGGCGGTCTACGACGCCGCCACGCCGGGCGAGCGTCGCCGGGCCCACCGCAAGCTCGCCGAGGCGCTCCAGGATCCGGTGGAGCGGGCCCGGCACCGTTCCCGCACGGTCACCGCTCCCGACGAGGCGGTCGCGGCCGAGCTGGAGCGGGCCGCCGAGATCTCCCGGGGCCGCGGCGCCCAGCGGCTGGCCGGCGAGCTGCTGGAGGGCGCCGCCCTGACCACCCCGGACGGCGGCCTCGACCGCTGGTTGCGGGCCGTGGACGTCTACGGCGACGCCGGCGACGAGATGGCGGCCCGGGCCGCCCTCGACAAGGGGTCGGCGCTCGCGACGCTTCCCGAGGAGCAGGCGCAGGTGCTGGCGCGGCGGGTCCGCCTCGCCGGGGACGTGGCCACCGCCCGGTCGCTCGCCGAGCAGGCGCTGCCGCTGGCGCCGCCGGGGACCGCGATCCGGGCCGGGATCATGAGCGTGCTGGCGGCGCTGTGCCGCCTGCAGGGTGACGGCACCCGGGCCCTGGAGATGGCGCGGACGGCGGCCGCCGAGGCCGCCGCGCTCGAGCAGTGGGAGACGCAACTGGCCGCCCTCAGCGAGCAGGTGTCGATCGAGCGGCACTGGGGCGTGGGGCAGCCTGAGCAGACCTTGCGGGAGATCGAATCCCTGGCCGAGCGGGCCGAGCCGCCGCTCTCGGCGTCGTGGCTGGCCTTCATCCGCGGCTTCTTCGCCGACCGGGACGACCAAGAAGCCGAGCGACGCGTACGGGACGGCATCGCGTGGGCCGTCGACGCCGGCCGCTACGGCGAGCTCTCCCTGCTGTACGTGGCCCTCGTTCTCATCCTCATCCGGTCGTCCAAGGTGGACGATGCCCGCGCCGCCCTCGACGAGGCGGCCCGCACCGGCGCCTGGACGGCGGCCAGCCGCGACTGGTCGGCCGCCTACACCTCCCAGGAGGCGATGGCCCGCGTCCTGGTCGACGGCTATTCCGGCAACCTCGACGTCGCCCGCGAGTGGGCCCGGCGCGCGGTGGCCGAGCCGCGCATCCGCGAGTCGACGTACTGGCGCGGCGGTTTCCTGGCCCAGCTGGGCTTCGTCGAGACCTCGGCCCGCGACTGGCAGGCGGCGCTGGAGCCGCTGCGCGAGCTGGCCGGCATCTTCGCGAGCACCCGGATGGTCGACATGGAGGCCCTGCTGTGGGCGGTCGACTACGCCGACGCCGCGCTGCAGACCGGCGCGATGCCGGAGGCCGACGCGGCCATCGCCGTCCTGCGCCACCAGGCCGCCGCCGGCCGGCCCGAGGCCGCGGTCGCCGCCGACCGCTGCGAGGCGCTGGTCCGGGCCGCCCGCGGTGACGTCGACGACGCCCTGACCCGACTCCGCGCGATCGTGGAGACCGGCGCCGAGTGCCCGTTCGAGGCGGCCCGCTCCCGGCTGGCCCTGGGCCAGGTCTACCGCCGCGCCGGCTACAAGGGCCTGGCCGGCGAGACGCTGAACGCGGCGGCGACGACCTTCGAGGAGCTGGGCATTCCCCGCTGGGCCGAGCGCGCGCGGCTCGAGGCCGGCCGGATCGGGTTGCGTCCCACCACGAGCGGGCTCACCGAGACCGAGCGCCGGGTCGCCGAGCTGGTCGGCGCGGGGCACTCCAACCAGGAGACCGCGGCCGAGCTGTTCATGTCGGTCAAGACCGTCGAGGCCAACCTGACCCGCATCTACCGAAAGCTCTCGGTCCGGTCGAGGACGGAGCTGGCTAACCTCATGACGGCCGGTGTTCCGGAACCGTAGGCCATTGACTGGCCTCTATCGGGGACGCGAGGATCGTTACTTCACGTCCTGAATTTACCCCCGAGGGGCCCGCCAGATGTCCCGTACCAGAATCGCGGCCGTGTTCGCCGCGGTCCTCGCCACCGCCGGCCTGAGCGCCCCGGCCCACGCGGCCGCCGCCACCACCGTGCAGGTCTACCTCAGCTCCGAGTCCCGCACCGCCGGGTACGAACCCAAGAACGGCAACTGGTACACCAACCCGGCGACCGGCCTGGCCGGCACGCCCTACCAGCTCAGCCGCCAGGCCGACCTCGCCACCGCGGCGGCCGGCGGTTCCGCGACCATCACCGTCGACACGACGCAGCAGTTCCAGACCGTGCTCGGCGTCGGCTCCTCGCTCGAGGAGTCCACGATCTACAACCTCTCCCGGATGAGCGCGGCCGGCCGGGACGCCGCCCTGCGCGCGCTGGTCGACCCGGTCAACGGCGCCGGCTTCAACGTCGTCCGGATCACGCTGGGGACCAGCGATTTCACGTCGCACGACTTCTACACGTACGACGACGGCGCGGCCGACCCGACGCTGAGCCGCTTCTCCATCCAGCGCGACATCGACTACCACATCATCTCGACGCTGCAGCAGGCCCTCGCGATCAACCCGAACCTGAAGATCTTCGCGAGCGCGTGGAGCGCGCCGCCGTGGATGAAGACCAGCAACAACATCATCCGGGGCAGCCTGCTCAGCCAGTACATCCCGAACCTGGCCGCCTACTACGGCAAGGCCGTGCGGGCGTACGCGGCACAGGGCATCCCGATCTACGCGCTGACCCTGCAGAACGAGCCGCTGTTCGAGCCCGCCGACTACCCCGGCATGCTGGTGACGGCCGACCAGGAGCGGCAGCTGGCCAAGGCGGTCCGCGCCGAACTGCCGACCACCAAGATCTGGGCGTTCGACCACAACTTCTCCGAGGGCGCCTCGTACGCCGCCGGCGTGCTCACCGCCGACGCGCGCTCCTCGGTCGACGGGATCGCGTTCCACGACTACGCCGGCGACCCCTCGGCGATGGCGACGGTCAAGGCGTCGTACCCGGAGAAGGACGTGCTGATGACCGAGCGCTCGGTATGGGGCACCGCGGGCGCCGACCGGATCGTGCAGTACTTCCGCAACCAGGCCACGCTCTACGAGGGCTGGGTGTCCATGCTGGACCAGAACCGCTCGCCGGAGCGCTGGTCCGGCTCGCCCGACCCGACCATGCTGGTGCAGAGCCCGTCGAGCCCCGACACGTTCTGGAAGCTGCCGGACTACAACATGGTGGCCCAGTTCTCGAAGTTCGTGAAGCCGGGCGCCAAGCGGGTGGCCACCGGTTACGGCTCGACCGGCACGGTCACCGACGTCGCCTTCGTCAACCCCGACAACTCGCTGGTCACCGTCGTGGTCAACCAGACCTCGGCGAACCAGTCCTTCACCCTGCGGGCCGGCGCGCGCCAGTTCACCGCCACCTTGCCGGCCAAGACCACCGGGACCTACGTCTGGGCCGGGGCGGGCGACGCCGGTTCCGGGCCGTCTCGCACGGGCCAGATCACCGGGTACGGCGGAAAGTGCGTCGACGTCGCGGGGGCCAACGCGGCCAACGGGACGGCGATCCAGCTGTACACCTGCAACGGCTCCACCGCGCAGACCTGGACGGCCGGCGCCGACGGCACGGTCCGCGCCCTCGGCAAGTGTCTCGACGTGGCCGGGGCCAACTCCGCCAACGGCACCAAGGTCCAGCTGTACGACTGCAACGGCACGGCTGCCCAGCAGTGGGCGCCGAACGCCGACGGCACCCTGCGGTCGCTCGGCAAGTGCCTGGACGCCACCGGCCCGAGCTCGGCCGACGGCACCCGCCTGCAGATCTGGGACTGCTTCGCCTCCGCGAACCAGAAGTGGACCCTGCCGGCCTGACCTGGCTCCAGCCGCATCCGGGGATACGCTCGCCGGATGCAGCTGGAGATCGCGGGGCTGGTGTTGGCCGCGGGAGGCGGGCGCCGCTACGGAATGCCCAAGGCGCTCGTCGCGTACGAGGGCAAATTGCTCGTGGAGCGCGCGGCCGAAACCCTCCGCGAAGCCGGTGTCGCGACCAGCGTGGTGGTTCTCGGGGCGGAAGCCCCGCGCGTGCTCGAGACGGCGACCGGCCTGCCGCGGACGGTGGTCAATCCGGACTGGGAAAGCGGTCTCGGATCGTCGCTCCGGGCGGGACTGCAAGCGCTGGGGGAGACGACCGCCTCGGCGGCGGTGGTGCTGCTGGTCGACATGCCGCACGTGACCGCGGCGTCGGTGCGGAGAGTGACCGCCCTCGCCTCGCATGACGCTCTGGTGATGGGTGGCTACGACACGCGGCGTGGTCATCCGGTGCTGCTCGGGCGCGACCACTGGGCCGGCGTGATCGCGACGGCGAGCGGCGACAAGGGCGCCCGCGACTACCTGCGGGCCCACGCCTCGGAGGTGAAGGTCGTGCCGGTCGACGATGTGTCCGACGACTTCGATCTGGATGTGCCGTTGCGCGCGCTGCTGGACGATCTCTACGCCGAGGGCAAGGCGTTCGATGCCGGCCAGTCGGATCGCCGCGACCGCCGCCGCAACCTGGAGCCCGATGCCGCCGAGCTCCTCACCATGGTCCTGCGTATCGGCAACGCGAGGGACGTCGTAGAGATCGGCACCTCGAACGGTTACTCCACTTTGTGGCTAGCGGACGCTACCCACGGCACAGTGACCACCGTCGACGTTGCCCCGCCCACAGAAGCGCGTGCCAACGCCACTCGCGCGGGCCTCTCATCCAAGATCATTTTCGAGACGGCGGACGGCGGCGACTTCCTGGCTGCCCGCCCCGACGACAGCGTCGACCTGCTGTTCCTCGACGCCGACCGCCCCGAGTATCCCGGCTGGTGGCCGCACCCCAAGCGGGTCCTGCGCCCCGGCGGCGTCCTGGCGATCGACAACGTGCTCTCGCACCCCGGCGAGGTGGCCCCCTTCCTCCGGCTGATCGCGGACGATCCGGCGTTCACCGCCACGACCGTCGCCGTCGGAAAGGGGCTTCATCTCGCCGTGCTCGGCCGTTAGCGCAGGCCGTTCCGGATCGCGACCTTGACCAGCAGCTCGTAGTCGTCCGAGATCAGCCCGGTGACGCCCAGGTCGATCACGCGCTGCATGGTGGCCTCGTCGTTGACGGTGTAGGGCACGACCTTGAGGTCGTACTTCTTCTCCAGCACCGGCGCGGTCGGCCCGAAGAAGTAGGCCGGGTTCTGCCGCAGATACCAGTCGTCACTGACCACGGTTCCCTGGTTCGGGTCGTGCACCTGCCAGTTCGACGACACCGTGCTCGCCCCCGACGCGCGGACCAGCGCGCCCAGGTCGCGGTAGCGCCACCAGTCGAGGCCGCCGGTCCACGGGCTCTTCACGCTCGGGTTGCCGTAGACCGCCGCGAGCGAGCACTCGTCGGCCAGCGACGTGCATTCCGCCGGACCGTACTGCCAGACCAGGGCGACCGTCTCGATCCGGCGGTCCAGCGTGCGGGCGTACCGGATGGTCCGCCAGTCGAAGGACTGGATGGTGGCACGGCGGGCGAAGCCCGCTTTCCCGATCGCCGCGACCAGCTTGCGGGTGAAGACCTGATAGGACGCGGTGTCGTTCACCAGCGGGCTGATCTTCGTTTCGATATTCATCCGTACGTCGTCCCGGCCGCTGCGCCGGACGAGCGCGAACACCTCGTCGAGCGTCGGGATGCGGGCGCCCGGCACGGCGACCTGCTGGGGGAACTCGGGCAGCGTCTTCGAGCCGCAGTCGATCGTCTTGATCTGCGCGAGCGTCAGGTCCTTGACCAGCTTGCCCACGTACGGGAACTGCGGGTCGCCCGGCGTCACCGGCGCCGTGTCGACGCAGTGCGAGGCGTTGATCGAGCGGTCGTGCAGCACCACGAGCTGCCCGTCGGCGGTGACTCCGGTGTCCAGCTCCAGCGTCGACACCGCCGGGTCCGCGAGCGAGTGGGCGAAGGCCGGCAGCGTGTTCTCCGGCCGGGTGGCCCGTCCGCCGCGGTGCGCTTGAACATCAAAGGGTGACGCGTACGCCGTCGGCAGCCGGAACCCACGATCAGCCAGCAGCGCGCGCAGCCGGTCCGGGTAGTCCGTGATCAGCCCGTCCACGCCGTCGTCGATCAGTTTGCTCATCGTCGGCACGTCGTCGACGGTCCACGGGATCACCTTGATGCCGTACTTGTGCGCGTGCTTGACCATCTCGGCCGTGACGTAGGGCTTGTAGGCCGGGTCGGTCACCTTGCCGTTCTGCGGGAACCCGTGCACCGGCGAGAACGCCGACGCCCCGAACGTCCGGATCGCCCTGATCGGGTCGCCACCGAAGTCGTCGATGTCGATCCCGCCCAGCCACGGCGACGCGCCCGGCTGGCCGGTCTGCAGGAAGTCGTAGTTGGTGAGCGCTACCAGCGGCAGCCGCGGCTCGACCTGGCGCATGCGCATCAGCGCACCCCAGTCGAAGCTCTGGATGGTGACCTGCCGCAGCAGACCCGCCTTCCGGATCTCGGCCGCGGTGACCCGCACGAACTGCTCCCGCGGCGCGGTCTCGGCGGGAGCGCCGGCCTCGACCTTCGTCTCCACGTTGAGCTTCGTGCCCGCGTGGTACCGCTTCACCAGCGCGAAAACCTCGCTGAGCAGCGGGATCCGCGCGCCCGGCACGGTGAGCTGCCCGGGGAAGTCGGCCAGTTTCTTCGAGCCGCAGTCCAGCGTGCGAACCTGCGCCATCGTCAGCGTGTTGATGTACTTGCCCACGTACGGGAACTCCGGGTCACCCGCGCTCGCCGGCGCCGTGTCCGCGCACTTCGTGCCGGTCACCCGCCGATCGTGGGTGACGACGGCCTGGCCGTCCTCGGTGATCTGCACGTCCAGCTCGAGGGTGCTGACCCCCAGCTGAAGCGCGTTGCCGAACGAAGCGAGCGTGTTCTCGGTCCGAAGCCCGATGCCGCCCCGATGAGCCTGGAGATCGAAGCTCTTGCCCTTGTCGTGCGCTATCGCCGGGGCCGGCAAGCCGACCAGGAGACCTGCTACCAGGAAGATCGCAGTTTTCCGCAACATGGTCGATCAGCCTCGCCGCCGCACGAGGCCCGCACCGAAGCGCCGGACAACATTTCAACAAACATCTATTCAACGATCATCGGTGTCTCCGCCGAGGAAGGCGTGTACGGCGGAGATCACGACGGATCCCTCTCCCACGGCGGAGGCGACCCGCTTGACCGAGCCGGCGCGCACGTCGCCGACGGCGAAGAGCCCGGGCACCGACGTCTCGAACGCTCCGCGGGTCGCCACGAAGCCCTTGTCGTCGAGCTCGACGCCCACGTCGTGCAACCAGGTGGTGGACGGGAGCGCGCCGATCATCAGGAACAACCCGCCGGCCGTCAGGTGGACGTCCCGCTGCCCCTCCCGCCAGGTGAGGTCGGTGACCCGGTCCTCGCCGCCCACCGAGGTCAGCTCCGACCGGGGGTGAACGGTGATCCGGTCCTGGTGGAGGAGCCGCTGCGCCAGGTAGCTCGACATCGTCTCGGCCAGGTCGTCGCGGCGGATGAGCACGTGGACGTGGTCGGCATGCCGGGAGAGGAAGAGCGCGGCCTGGCCGGCCGAGTTGGCGCCGCCGACCACGACCACCTCCTGGCCGAGGCAGGCTCGCGCCTCGATCTCGGTGGCCGCGTAGTAGACGCCGCGGCCCTCGAATTCGGCCAGCCCGGGAATCGGCAGCCGCCGGTACTGGACGCCGCTGGCGACCACCACGGCGCGGGCGGAAACGTCGGTCTGGTCGTCGAGCCGGACCCGGAATCCGTCCGGCATCCGCGACAACCCGGTGACGGAACGGGGGAAGACGAGCCGTGCCCCGAACTTGACCGCCTGCAGCATCCCCGACCGGGCCAGCTCGTTGCCGGCGACGCCGCGCGGAAAGCCCAGGTAGTTCTCGATCCGCGAGGACGTGCCGGCCTGCCCGCCCAGGGCCACGTCCTCGACGAGAACGACATCCAGTCCCTCGGAGGCGCCGTAGACGGCGGCCGCCAGCCCCGCCGGTCCGGCCCCGACGATCAGGAGGTCGCATCGCGCCTGGTCGGAGACCCCGCACAGGTCCAGGCCGGTGGCGGTGGCCAGGTCGCGGGTCGACGGATCCGCGAGGACATGCCCCGCTCCGGTCACCACGGCCACTCCCGACCCAGGAAGCGCGGTCGTGGCGGCGAGGCCGGCCCAGGCACCCTCGTCGGAGCGCAGCACCGTCCGGTAGGGAAGGTGGTTCCGCTCGGCGAACTCCTGCAGTCGTCGCAGCTGGTGATCGTCGTCGCCGGCCAGGACAAGGCCACCCTCGCCCCAGCGGGTCAGCATCCGCCGCCGGGCGTCGAACGCGGAAACCAGCAGGTCACCCAGCTCCACCGAGGTCGCGACGAGCCGGAGCAGGTCCTCGACGCGTACGCGTAGCAGCGTGCTCTCCGCCATCGCCACGCCGGCCAGGTAGGCGGGCTGCCCCATCAGCATCCCGAGCTCGCCGACGAAGTCGCCGGGCTCGACCACGACCACGATCCGGTCGTCCCGCCGATCCAGGAGGCCGATCCCGCCGGACAGGACGACGTAGAAGTCGTAAGACTCGCCGCCGTCCCACAAGACCTCACCGGCCCCGGGCCGGATCACCTCGCCGACCGCGTCCAGCAGCTTCCGCTCATCCGAACCGAACGAGGGCCAGCTCAGAACGTCGATCTCGTCGTCACGCCGAGACGAATAGCGCGTCCGCTCATCGGGTGCCGGCACAGTGCTCACAGAGATCGAAAATACAAGGTGCGGGCTCGTACAACCTCCTGTGTCGGAGGACCGTCTTATCAGGCGAGAAACCGAGCGAGGGGTGAGCATGGATGACAGTTCGGACGCGGCCTACCTGGCCTATTTCAGCGGACGGCTGACGGCGCTCCGGCGCATGGCATACCTGCTCTGCGGCGACGGCGACCAGGCTGACGACCTGGTCCAGGAGACCGTCACCAAGGTGTACGCACGCTGGGCGCGGATCTCCCGCGTGGACAACCTCGACGCGTACGTGCACACGGTCCTAGTCCGGACGTTCCTGGACGAGCGCAGGCGCGGCTGGTGGCGGGTCAGCCTGCTCGCCTCGGCGCCCGACCATCCCGCCCCCGCGCATCCACCGGTCGAGGAACGCACCGTGGTACGAGCCGCGCTCGCCCGGATCCCGCCCCGGCAGCAGGCCGTCCTCATCCTGCGCTTCCTCTGTGACCTCCCGGTGGCTGAGGTGGCCGAGGTCCTCGGCTGCTCCCCGGGGACCGTCAAGAGCCAGACCGCACACGGGCTCAGCAAACTGCGCCGGAGCCTCGGCGGATCCGTCAACACTCTCGGCGACGCCAGGGAGGCATCCCGATGAACGACGATGAGTACGGCGTACGCGTGCTGCGGTCCCTGGACGTCGCGCCGCCGCCGGCGAGTCGCGTCGACCTGGTCCGGGCCATGGGTTCGGGGCGGCAGCGAGCGCGGCGGAGGCGCACGGTCTCGATCGGCGCCGCGGCTGCCGTGCTGGTCGCGTCCGCCGGCACCGGCGCGGCGCTGGCGTTGACCGCACCGGCCGCGAAGCCCAAGCCGGAGCTGCCGCCCGAGCCGGCCGTGCCGTTGGCCTGCACGGTCGGGACGCTGCCGATGGGCAGCGCGAAGTCGGCCGAGGTGCGCGGAGGGGACCCGAGCGGCGCCTGGCTCGTCGGCACCACCGAGCCCAACTACGGCGGCCGGAGCTTCGTGCTCGTGTGGCGGGACGGGAAGCTGATCGCCAGTGTGCCGCCCGGGCCCGGCCAGAAGCCGTTCATGTCCGACATCAACGCCTCCGGCGTCGCGGTGGGCGCCAATGACAGCTCCACCGTCCCGTACGTCTACCGGGACGGAAAGGTGAATCGCCTCCGCGGAACGGGAGACGCGGTTGCGATCAACAACGCCGGCGTGATCGCCGGTACCCGCATCGAGAACGCGCGTGAGGTGCCCCAACGCTGGTCGTCCCCGGACGCCGAGCCGGAGCCGATGGCGCTGCCGGCCGGGGCTGCCGAGGCCAAGGCGACCGACATCGACGAGGACGGAACGATCACCGTCGTGGCCGACGAAATGCGGGAGAACCAGCAGGCGTACCTCTGGTATGCCGACGGGACGGTCCGCCTCATCACCCCGCCGCCCGGCGACAATGGCGCGAAGACCTGGTTCTGGCCGGGAAAATTCCGCTCCGGCTGGATTTACGGCTCCGTGAGCCAGCAGGTAGCCGGATCGGAAGGCCCCAACGGCGGCCAGCGGACGACTGCCTCCTACCGCTACGACCCTCGAACCGGGACGTTCGAGAAGCTTCCCGGCGAACTTCGCAGCCCACTGACCTTCCACATCGGCAGGAAGCTGTACGCCTTCCCGGCACCGCAGGGATCCGCGGAGGACTACTTCGTCATCACGTTCGTCAGCGACGACGCGCGGGTTGCCGCCGGAGGCTCGACCAGCAACCGAGCCAACCCCGACTACCAGGGGCGCCCGCTCATCTGGCGCTGCCGGAGCTGACGTCACCCTGACCGTTGCCGAGCCCGTGGTGCGCAGAGCCTCACGTCGCAACAGCAGGCCCGTCGAGGTAACCGACGTCCGGGGAGCCAGGAGCGACCTGAATGCGGTACCCCCAGCGTCGCAGCACCTGGGCGATCTTCGCTGCGCCGGCCGGATTGGCGGAATGGACGATGATGACGCCGATGTCGAACGGGCGCTCCTCGAAGGCGGCCCGTTCCAGCACCTCCACCACCGGCCAGATCGTGTCGTCGTGGCCCAGGTCGTGGTCGAGCCACAGTTCGTCCAGGTGTTGATCCCGGTATCGGTTGAGCAGTTCGACGCCGGCGGGGCTCGTCCGGGCTACCTGGGCGTGGCGACCGTCCAGGAATGACCTGAGGTCGTCGATCAGCACGACGTGGGTTGCGCTTCGGTCCACCCGATCATCGTGCCCGGGAGCACCCGATCCGGCATCGGATTTGCCGCTGAGCACAGGGCCGCCTAGGACAGCGCTGCCGCAAGGTCGGTAGCGGCCTCATACGCGGCAGCAGCCCGGGTGGCTTCGTCGGCGCTCAACGCGACACGGTTGACGCGGGCCAGCATCTCAGCCGCCGTGGCCGGATCGTTCAGGACCATCGCCACCTCAGCGCGGTAGACGAGCACCTCCACCAACGCGACGGGGTCGTCATCCGCCTCGGGACGGGCCAGCGCACTGTCAAGAATCCGAGCCGCCTGCGCGGCGTCCCCTCGGGAGTCGGACTGCACGACGGCGTTCGCCATCGCCTTGCTCAGCCGCCCAGCCGGCGCCGGCGCGGGGGAGGGCGGGGCGTTCTGGAAGACGCGGATCCAGTTGCCGCCAGGATCGATGAGGCTGAAGCCGCTCAGCCCATCGACATTCTTCCGCGCCCGCGGCCGGGTCATCCGGGGCGTCCCGGAGACCAGCACCTTGCCGTACGCGGCGCGCATGCCGGCCGCGAAAGCCCGGTACAGCTGCCCCGTGTCCGAGGTCAGCACGAGACACGAACCGTACGACTGCGCCGGATCGAACCCCGCGATCTCGAAGAACTGCAGTTGCAGATCTTCACGTTGCAACCCCACGCACGGGTTGGGCTTGCGCTGCTTGTAAGTGGTGTGGAAACCGAGCACCTCGTAAAAGGCGACGATGTCGTCGATAGACGCACAGGGCAGCAGGGGAACGGTCACCTCGTTGGTCACCCGTACTTCGTAGCCGTCGTGAATGGGCGCACGCACATGGAAATGGCTGATCGTCAGCCGCCGCCGACTGAACGGCCGATACGGCGCAAGCTGCTTGACCCCGGCGGGAACGCCGATACCGTGCCAGCATGATCGCGATTTCTGCCGAGGAGCTCGACGCGCTGCGAAGCCGCATCGTCGCCACTCGATGGCCCCGGGCGGCTTGGATCGGCCCGACCGGCGACGAGTGGGCGGCCGGCACCCCGGACGCGGAACTGCGCCGGCTGGCCGGCTACTGGGCCGACGGCTATGACTGGCGACGGTACGAGAACGAGATCAACGCTCTGCCCTGGAGCCAAGCCGACATTGCCGGCAATGGGCTCAACTATCTCCGCTTCGACGCCGATCGGGCCGGCGCACTACCCCTGGTTCTCACGAACGGCTGGCCCAGCAGCTTCTTCGAACTGGTCGCTCTGGCGCGGCGCCTGCAGCCCGACTTCACCGTCATCGTGCCGTGCCTGCCGGGCTTCCCGCTCGGGCCGCGCCCATCCGCCGCGCCCACCCATGAGCTGTGGCACCGGCTCATGCACGACGAACTCGGGTTCTCCCGGTACGGCGCGCACGGCGGCGACCTCGGCGCGGGCATCACGTCATTGCTCGGCCAGGCGTACCCCGGTGTCGTCGCCGGTATCCATCTCATGTCGATCGCGGAGCCGCTCGAGTACGACACGGCGACCCTGACCGGCGAGGAACGCGACTACTTGGCCGACGTGAAACGGTGGTACGCCGGCGAAGGGGCCTACGAACACCAGCAGATGACGCGGCCGGCGACCCTGAGCTACGGGCTGTCGGACTCGCCGGTCGGGCTGCTCGCCTGGCTCCTCGAGAAGTACCACGCCTGGGACGGCGCCTTCAGCGACGACGAGATCCTCACCCAGGCCTCGCTCTACTGGCACACCGGCACCATCGCGACATCGTTCCGGCCTTACTTCGAGTTCGGCCAGGGCAGGACCGAGCGGGTCCGCCGGGTCGAGACGCCGACCGCGATCGCGGTCTTCCCCAACGATCTGTCGCGGCCGCCGCACAGTTGGGCTCAGCGAACCTACAACGTCGTCCGATACACCCGGATGCCGCGCGGCGGCCATTTCGCACCCCATCAGGAGACCGAACTGCTCGCGGCCGACATAACGGCCTTCTTCGAGTCCCTGCGGTAAAGGCTCGGCCGCTGGGAGGATGTCGCCTTGTCGCCGGCGACAGATAGCGTTTCGCCGACGACGTGAAAGGGATGGCGATGGACCCTCGTGAAGGCCTTGGACTGCTGAGGGGCGTTGCCGGCGCCGCTGGACGGAGGGTTGCCGACAGCGCGAGCGTCGCGAGGCAGCTTGCCGGCGATGCCCAGGGGAGAGTGAAGCAGTCCGCCGAGCACGTGAAGGCGAAGGTCGTAGACGTGCGGTCGTCCCGCAATCGAAACGACTCCGCTGACTTGTCCGCGCTCAGCGTCGAAGCGAAGCTGCTCTATTGCCGGGTGTTGGTGAGCTTGGCGCTGGTCGACGGTGTTCTCGATCCTCGCGAGATCGCGAATCTTTACCTGTTCGCATCGACGATCGGTCTCGACGTCGAGTCGCGATCGGAGTTGCGCGGTGAAATCACCGAGGCGCAACGCGATGCGGGGGTTCCCGACGTCACGGTGAAGCTGTCCCGGGAATTGCTCGACCTGCTCGCGGAAGATCAGCGCGAGCCGGTGTTCACCGTGCTGGTGCGCGATCTGGTGCGAATTTCGCGTGCTGACCGGCATGCTGCGGACGTCGAGCGTGAGCGAATCGTTCTGGTTGCGGGACTCGTGTTCCCCGAGTCGGCCGACAAGGTCGTGCAGGCAACCGAACGGCTTGTGATCACCGAGGAGGACTTCGCTTCCGGCCGGATCACGACCGGCCAGCTGGAGAGCGCCACCAAGGACATCGCTGCCAAGGCGGCTGCGTTCGGTGCGCCGGTCGCCGCGGTCAGTCTTGCCGGCAGCGTCTCCGGTCTCGGTGGGGCAGGTATCACCTCGGGTCTGGCGGCCCTGGGGTTCGGCGGCCTGCTGGGCCTGAGCGCGATGGTCACCGGGATCGGCACGGTGGTGATTCTCGGGGTGGCGGTCCATCAGGGCACGCGTTACGTGCTGGCCACCAACGAGCGTGAACGGGAGAAGCGACGCGAGCATCTGATTCAGCAAGTCATCAAGCATCACCAGCGGGCGATGGCCGAGCTCACCGACGACATAGCGGGGCTCGCTCACCGGATGGAGGTCTGCCTCAGCCAGACCACGAGGAACGAAGAGCGGCTCGCCGCGCTCCGGGCCGAGTTGGACGCCTTTCAGCTTGCCCTGGTGAATCTGCAGACGAGTCAGGAGGCCTTCGAACGCCGGGAGCCGCTCCGTGCCGGGTGACCAGCTTTCGGCTGCCGCCGCAGTGGTGGCTTACCAGGCCGTCGCGCTGACCGAACTACGGAGCCTGTTCGACCAGGTGGAATTCGATCTCACCGACGTCCTTGAACGCGAACTACGCGTCAGCGACACCCTGGACTCGGTCGAATCCGAGTTGGACGTGGTGCGCGCCCGTCTCCGATCGATGGGCGTCTTCGTGCCGGCCCAAGATTCCCCGTCGAGCTCAGCGACCACCACCAGCGTCGAGACACCGATTAACCCCCGTTACGCCGTGCCCATCGTCCCGGCCGATGACGACTTCGGTCAGCTCGTCAGGCTCGCCGAAGCCCGGTTGGACCTGCTCGGAATCGATCTGACCCGGGACCCGCTCCTGCAAGTTCTTCCCTCCGGCCAGATTGCTCGCAGCCTGCGCGGCTACGCCGAGGAACACGGCGACATCAGCTGGGACGAGACCGACTGGACCGTCGTCCTGGTCGCTGGAGCCGTCGCCACTCTCCTCGACGTCATCCTCGTCCGCATCCCCCAGGACTCCACGTTCCGGGGCAGGAAATACGCGGGATCGCCTCTCACCAAGTGGCTCCAGGACCGTGACCGCGCCCAGAACATCCACGACCACTTCTTCAAGAGGTTCGAGAAGCTGGCCAAAGTGCCCTATGACGCCCCCACCACGAAGGCCACCGGGGGACTGGTCGGCGGCATGCGGCCGGCAACCCATCGGCTCCAGAGCCTCGGCCACGATCCGGCCCTGGGTTTCCTCGTCGGCGTGGCGGACCTCATGCACGGCACCGGCACCTACATCGACAAGGCGGGGCAACTGGTCCAGGTCGCCACCGACGCCAGCCCGATCGACCTGATCAACGCTCTCATCACGCATGTCCGCCATCTGCTCTCGGACGTCTACACTCCCGCCGGCCTGCAGCCCCCTTTGTTCAGCCTGCTTCAGCTCGGCCAGGTCAATTCCCCGTTCGCATTGGGCCCGTCCGGCGTCAAAGTGCCCTGGACCGACGTCGCCCGCTACATGTATACGAACGGCTACGACCTACGCCACTTTTTCACCATGGGCATCACTCCGGGCGTCGTGTCCACGATCATCCGCGGGTACTGGCTTCTCAATAGCTATGCCACCGGCGGCAGCGCGGCGCAACGTAAGCGGGAACACGCCAAACTCACCTCAATGCTGCTGCTCGGACACACCATCGCGACCTCGGGCACGCTTCTCAAGACCGGACTGCTGTTCGGCATGAACCCGGCCGCCCTCAACTACAACCAGATTCTCGCCATGGCGCCCGCCACCATCGCATGGTTCCGAGAAGCCGTTGCCCGCGACCATCGAATCAATCAGGCCCTCGACAGAGAATGGGAATTTCTCCTCAGTGCTCACGGGCAGAGATAAGAAAGGGCTGCTGGGGATCGTCGTTGTGCACGATGAAGTCGGCGCGATCGGCCGGGCGGTCCCTGGCGAAGTAGAGCTCTTGCGAGGGGATGTAGCGCTCACGCCAGCGCCGTTCGACGTCGGACCGGGACGACACCTGGCGCTCTCGGATCACCGCCCGATCCACGGTCTTCTCGAGCGCGATCGACACGAAAATACGCAGGTCCCACCGATCGAACAGTTCCGGGCGCATGAGGAAGACGCCGTCGAAGACCAGTACGGCGTCGGCGGAGGCGGTTGTGATCGGCGGGGACAGCACAGTGTCCGCTGTGTGGTCGTAGGCCGCGTGCTGGAAGCGTCGATCGCCGGCCGGGCCGAGCGGATCGAGCAGCACCCGGTTCAGCGCGTCGTAGTCGTGGGTGTCGAAGTAGCAGCCTTCGGCCGAGTACTCGCCGCGCGGATACCGCTGCGCCCGGGGGAAGAGGAAGTCGTCGATCGTCGCGCGGATGACGTCGCGGCCCTGTGTGCGTAAGACGACGGCCAGCTCGTCGGCGAGGGTGGTCTTGCCGGCAGCGGGCGGTCCGTCGATCGCAACCCGCGTCGGGTGTGCGACCGTGACGGCCCCGACCGCCTCAGCCAGGCGACCGAGCATTTCGTCGCGACCCATGTCATGCCTCGTCGTAGTACTGAACGAGGCAGAACTCGTGATCCTCCGGATCCGCCATCACGACGACCACGCCCGCGTCGTATTCGTGGCGCTCGCCGGTGGCCCGGCCGCCCAGGGCGATGACTTCCGCAATGCCCTCGTCGATGTCGTCGACGGTGACGTCGAGGTGGATGCGCACCTTGCCGGCTGCGGGCTCGGACACGGGCTGGAACACCAGCCGGGGCTGAGGGTCGTTCCGTTCGCCCAGATAGACCCAGCCCTCCTCGGACGGGCCGGGTGCTCGGCCCAGCAGCGTGCTCCAGAATCGCGCGACCCGCCCGGGGTCGAGGCAGTCGATCGTCACGCCCGACCACACGTTCGCCATGCGCCCGATCCTGGCACATCGCGCGCGTCCTGATCTGCCGCGGCTTGATCGCGCTTTCTTGGTGTGCCAAGCTGGATCTGCAATTTGCAGCGCCGGGCTTAAACGGCGCGCCACATTCCTATTTGCATGGTGGCAATCAGCTACGTCGCCATTCGCCACTGTGCTTTATCGCAATTATTCATTCACGTGCGTGGGCTTCGTCATAGGCGCGCTCATGCCGCACACTCTTAATAAAAATGGGAGTCGGTACCCGCCCAGGCCGACTTGACGACGTGCCCTGGCCGAGGCTGCCCGGGTGCCGCGAAGAAGGGGCCGGACGAGCGGCGACGAGAACACGTGGACGCGCTGGAGCGACGTAGGGCAGGCATTCGGCGTCGTCAACTCCGTCGTTGCCGCTCTTGCCGTGGCGGCGCTCATCATCACCTCGGTGGCACATGCCCGCAGCCAGCGCGATCAGCAGACGGAAATCTCGGTGCGACAACTTCACGTCACCCTGACGCGCATGGCGATCGACAATCCCCATCTGGCCGAGGTCTGGCCGCGGACCACATCGGAAGACTCGGTGACCCAGTCGCAGCACATGTACGCCGAAGAAGCAAGGCCTGGCTGCGGTCGCGGACGAAATCTGGCGAGAGTACGAGGCTGTGCTCGCCTGTTCCGGCGAGGGCGAATCGACGCGGAGTTCGCCTAGTTCTCCAGATCTTTCACGGCCGCCAGGAAAGTCTCTCGTGTGATCACGACGATTCTTTCGTAGGGCGCGACTCCAGCGTCCACCGGAAGCTGTCCCGTGAGCTCGGCTGTCCGGTCGGTCCCGACGATCGCGAAGTTTCCGTCCTGCAACTCGAAAATGTCCGGACATGTGCAGTTCGTCGCGCTTCCGCGGGCCGATGGCGGCAAGCCGACCCGTCGGCTGATCGACGCTGCGGGCAGGGCACCAGTCACGGGATGTAGTTCTACCTCATTGAGGTTGCCGCAGCGCTCAGGCCCGCAAGATGTATCCGGACGTGTCGTGGAGCGGACTGGACGGTACGATGATCGGGCGTGACGCGAGCTGAGGAGGTGAGACCCATGAACGCTGTGTTGCTGTGGGTGCTCCCCCTTCCGTCACGGTTGGGCGATTGACGTAAGCGTCGCCGGGAGCGCCAAGACACTCCCGGAAAGGCACTACCTGTGTTTGACGTGATCATTGCCGGCTGCGGGCCGGCGGGGGCGATGCTGGCCGCTGAGTTGCGGCTGCACGATGTGCGGGTCCTCGTTCTGGAGCGGGAAACCGAGCCGGTGTCGTCCGTGCGCATCGTCGGGCTGCATATTCGCAGTCTCGAAGTGATGGCGATGCGCGGGCTCCTGGAAAACCTGTTCGAGCGCGGGAGGAAGCGTCCGGCGGGCGCCTACTTCGCGGGCATCGACAAACCGGCGCCCGAAGGCCTGGATTCCGCGTACGCCTATCTGCTGGGCATTCCGCAGCCGGTCATCGTGCGGCTGCTCGAAGAGCATGCGATCGGCCTGGGGGCGGAGGTCCGGCGCGGTTGTGCGGTGGCCGGATTCGAGCAGGACTACGACGGGGTGACTGTCGAGCTCGCGGACGGGGAACGGCTGCGGTCGCGCTATCTCGTCGGCTGTGATGGCGCGCGGAGCACGGTGCGGAAACTGCTCGGCGTCGGCTTTCCGGGCGAGCCCTCGCGGAACGACACGCTGATGGGCGAGATGGAAGCGGGTGTGCCGCCGGAGGAGATCGCCGCCCGGGTGGCCGAGATCCGCGAGACCGAGAAGCGATTCGTCTTCGGGCCCGCGGGCGCGGAAACCTACCGCGTCGTGGTCCCCGCGGCGGGAATCAGCGCGGAACCGCCCGCCCTCGAGGATTTCCGGCAAGAGCTGCACGCCGTCGTGGGAACCGATTTCGGCGTGCATTCCCCGCGCTGGCTGTCGCGTTTCGGGGACGCCACCCGGCTGGCCGAGCGCTATCGGGTCGGGCGGGTGCTGCTGGCCGGCGACGCGGCGCACATCCATCCGCCCACCGGGGGACAGGGCCTCAATCTGGGCGTTCAGGACGCTTTCAATCTCGGCTGGAAACTGGCCGCGCAGATCCGCGGCTGGGCCCCGGACACATTGCTGGACACCTATCAGGCCGAACGTCATCCGGTCGCCGCGGAGGTATTGGAGAACACGCGGGCCCAGATGGAGTTGTCGTCCACCGAGCCGGGCCCGCAGGCCGTGCGCAAGCTGCTCACCGAGCTGATGGACTTCGACGTGGTGAACCGCTATCTGCTCGAGAAGACAACGGCGATCGGCATCAGGTACGACTTGGGCGAAGGCCCCGATCTGCTCGGCCGCCGCCTGCCCGACATCGCCGTGAAGCAGGGCAGTCTCTACGGCCTATTGCATCGCGGCCGCGGCCTGCTGCTGGACCGCACCGAGAAGCTGACCGTGGGCGGCTGGTCGAATCGCGTCGACTACCTAGCGGATCCCACCGCGGCATTGGCTGTTCCGGGCGTCCTGCTCCGCCCCGACGGGCACGTCGCGTGGATCGGCGACGATCAGCGAGACCTGGACGATCACCTGGGCCGCTGGTTCGGCGAAAGCCGCTGGTTCGGGGAAAGCGTCAGCGACTGAAAGCGCCGCCCTCCGCCTAGCTCGAGTGGGTGAAAATCGACGACTTCGAAGCCCGCTTCCGTGGCGAACTCCAGCAGGCGCGCGTCGGTGCGCCATGAGAAGAAGCGCGGCGGCACGTGCTCGTCGCCGTCGAGCGGGCCTTCGAAGTTCGTTTCGCCGCCGTAGACGCCGATGAAGAACAGCCCACCGGGGCGCAGCAATTCGCGGACCGCGGCCAGCACCGATGACAGGTCGCGGTTGGGGACGTGCAGGAGGCAGTTCAGCGCGTAGACCGCGTCGAATGAGGCCGCCGGGAAATTCAAATGCAAGAAGTCCATCTCGTACGCGTCAATGCCCTTGGTCTTGCAGTGGGCGACCATCTCCGGTGACAGGTCGGCGGCCATCACGGTGAGCCCGGAAGCCTGGAAGAAAGCGCTGTCCTGACCGGTGCCGGCGCCGATCTCCAGTAACCGGGCGCCGGGCGTCAGCCGATCGCGGAAGGCCTGGCGCTCGGCGAGCTTCCACTCTTCCTTGACGTGCTGGTCGCGCCAGGCGGCGCGGCCGTCGTAGGCGGAGCGCAGGGGCTCGAGCACGTCGTCGTATCGGGTCTCAGGCGGGATCACGCGCACAGGATAGGAGGGCTCCGACCCTGCGTGCTGCCCCGTGTGGCCTGGCCTTATCCTTCGTTGCCGATCGAGGACCGGGGAGGTTCCGTTGTACCCACAGCAGCCGCCGCAGCAGCCGTACTCCCAGCAGCCCGGTGGGGCCATCGCGCTCACGCTCAAATACCACTGGATGGCCTTCATGCTCGGGCTCTTCAAGCCCGTGGTGGAGCTCAACGGCCACCCGGCCGCGAACGCGTGGGGCCGTCAGGTCATCCCGGTTCCGGCCGGGCAGTACCACCTGCACGTCCACGTGCCGTACTTCCTGCCGCCGCGGCTCGGCGCGGCCGATCTGCCGGTCAACGTCTACCCGGGGCAGACGGTCGAGCTCGAGTACAAGGCGCCGCTGGCCGTCTTCTTCAAGGGCGCGCTGGGCATGCCGCCGCAGAAGTATCCGGGCGCGGTCCTGCAGATCATCCTGCTGGTCTTCGTCCTGATCATCATCCTGTGCGTCTGCGGCGGCGTTCTCCTGAGCGGCAACTCAGGGTCGTGAGCGCAGCCGCCGCAGCATCCGGGCGTCGCCGAAACCGACCGCCCGGGCTGCGGCGTCGACCGTCGAGCCGTGCCCGATCAGGTACTCGGCCCGCTCGACGCGCAGCAGCTGCTGGTAGCGCAGCGGGGTGCGGCCGGTGGTGGCGGCGAACAGCCTGGTCAGGGTGCGTTCGCTGACCCCGGCGGCGGTGGCCAGGTCGGTCAGCGGCAGGGTCGAGGCGAAGTCGGCGTCGATCCTGTCCTGCACCCGGTGCACGACATCGGACAGGTGGGCGCGATGCCGCAGCATCGCGCTCGCCTGCGGCTCGTCGCCGTTGCGCCGGGCGTAGACCACCATCTCGCGGGCCACGCGCGCGGCCGCGGCCGGTCCATGCCGTTGCGCGACCAGATGCAGGGCCAGATCGATGCCGCTGGCGATCCCGGCCGAGGTGACTACCCGGTCATCACCGACATACAACACATCTCGTACGACTGTCGCGCGCGGGTAATCGCGGGCGAGCGCGTCCTGTAGGTCGTGGTGGGTGGTGCAGCGCCGGCCGTCGAGAAGCCCGGCCCGGCCGAGCGCGTCGGCGCCGGCGCAGACGCTGGCCACGGTGCCGCCGGCGGCGTGATGATCCGCGAGCATCCCGAGCGTCGACGGTCCGAAGGCGCCGAAGCCGTCGCGCCAGCCCGGCACCAGCACGAGGTCGTCCGGCGTCAGCGCGGGCCACGTGAGTGACGCGTGCAGCGTGACGCCCTGCCAGGTGGGCACCGGCGATGTCTCGGCCACGTAGAACAGCTCGTAGCCGTCGGCCGTGCTGAACACCTGCGCCGGCCCCGCCAGGTCGAGCAGGTGCACCTGCGGCGTCAGCACGAACACCACGCGGCTCACGATCCGGTCACACCCCCAGGTAATCGTCCGTACTGCGGACCGCGGCGAATCGGCCGGCCAGCGCGTACTCGGTGCGGCTCACCACGTCCGCCGCGGAAAGCGTACGCGGGTCGGCCAGCAACTCCTCGACCGTCTGATCGGCCGGGACATCCCAGTGCGGGATCGGGAACGTGCCGGTCGCGTCGGTGACGAAAGTGACCTCGTACCCGAAATCGGATGCCACCCGCGCCGTAGTCTCCACGCACTGCTCGGTACGCAGCCCGCAGACCGTCACGGAATGGACGCCGGCGGACATCAGGATCTGCCCGAGATTCGTCGTCGTGAAGGCGTTGTGCGAGGTCTTGGTCACGAGCGGCTCCTCCTTGCCGGGCTCCAGCTCGCCGACCACCCGCACATGCCCATTGGCCGGGTCGAATTCCCCGCCGGTGCCCGGCTCCGAATGCAGCACCCACACCACCATCTCGCCGTTCGCCCGCGCCGCCTCCACGAGCCGCCGGACGTTGGCGATGAGCCGCGGATTGTCCAGCGTCTCCCACAGCGGCCGAGCCCGGAACGATTCCTGCACGTCGATCACGATCAGAGCATTGGTCATACCCCGATTCTTCGCGTCCGACGATGCCGTCCGAAAGGCATCTTCGTGACGGCGGGCGGAACGATCCGGTCACGTCGAGGTCGCGCACCTTACGGGTTCGATCCGGGATCTTCCGGATTAACCGGCCAGCCACCATCGACCAGGATCGAAGACCATGAAGTCACTGCTCACCGTTCTGCTCGCCGCTACCCTGCCCGTCCCGGCGCCGGCCGCGCACACGCTCGACTGGCACGTGTGCGGCAAGGCCCTCGACGCCCAGTGCGCGACCCTGAAGGTCCCCATCGACTGGTCCCGGCCCGGCGGCGTGACCCTCGACCTGGAGGTGGCCCGCCGTCCCGCCCGCGACCAGGACCACAAGGTCGGCACGCTGGTCTTCGGCCCCGGCGGGCCGTGGGACCCCGGCGTCTACCGGGTGGCGGACGGCTCCAGCCGGTTCAGCGATACCCAGCTAGACCGCTTCGACATCGTCAGCTTCGACCCGCGCGGCTCCAACACCAGCCGCCCGCTCGTCACCTGCGACCGCGCCGCCGCCGGACCCGCGCCCGGCCCGGTGCTGACCAGCCAGGCCGACTTCGAGGAGACCTTCGACTACAACCGCCGGCTGTGGAAGACCTGCGCGGAGCTGACCGGCGACCTGTGGAACCACGCGAGCATGCTCGACAACGTCCGCGACGTCGAGGCGCTGCGGATCGCGCTCGGCGTGCCCACGATCAGCTTCCACGGCAGTTCGTACGGCACGCTGCTCGGCGAGCAGTACGCCGAGCGCTACCCGGGCCGGGTGCGGGCGATGGTGCTGGAGAGCGTCGACGACCACAGCGTCCCCACCACGAGCGCGTTCCTCACCAGCCAGGCGGCGGCCTTCGAGGACGCGTTCGACGACTTCGCGGACTGGTGCGACGCCACCGAGTCCTGCTCGCTGAACCCGCGCGGCGGCGCCCGCACGGTCTGGCATCGGCTCATCGCCACCCGCGACCACTTCGACCTGGACGCGGTGCTGCTGGTCCGGCTCCGGGACGCCGCGTACGCGGATCTTGCCAACGACCTCGCCGCGGTCGACGGTGGCGGGCCCTTGCGGCACGTCACCGACCTCGGCGTGGTGATCCCGACCTTCTGCTCCGACTGGTCGCTCCCGGTCCGCGACTACGACGAGTACGCGGCCTTCCTGCGCCGGAGCGCGGCCGTCGCGCCGGACACCGGTTATCCGGCGCAGGTGTTCGCGCTGACCATGTGCCTCGGCTGGCCGAACGTCGCCAACCCGCAGCACGTCCTCGACGTCCGGACGAGGACGCCGATCCTGCTGGTCAACTCGCGGCACGACCCGGCCACCGGGCTGAACTGGGCCCGCGCGGTCGAACGGCAGCTGGGACGGCACGGGGTGCTTGTCACTTATCAGGGCGCCGGCCATGGCGCGTACGGGAAAAGCAAATGCATCCAGCGCAAGGCGGACGACTACCTGGTGTCGCGCCGGGTCCCCGTCGTGACGACGTGCCCTATCGCCTGATGTCGCCGCCGGTGAGCGCCGCCAGCTCGGCCCGGTCGGGCAGGCCCTCGCAGTCGCCCGGCACGGTGACCGCGAATGCGCCGGCCGCGATCGCCGTCCGCAGGCACTGCTCGGCGCCCGCGCCGGCCAGCCGGTCGGCGAGATAGCCGCCCACGAACGCGTCCCCCGCGCCGACCGGATCGACCACGGTCACCGGCAGCGCGGGGACCTCGTGCCGCTCCCCGTTGATCAGCGCGACGCAGCCGCGGCCGCCGTCCTTGACGATCACCTCGGTCGGTCCGAGCTTGGCTAGGCCGGCGAGGTGGTCGTCGCCGTCGACGAACAGGGCCGCCTCGTCGGGGCCGGCGAACACGATGTCGGCCATCGACACCAGGTCACGCAGGACCGGCGCGGCGTCGAAACGCGACCACAGCTTGCTGCGGTAGTTCACGTCGACGGAGACCGGGATGCCCGCGGCCAGCGCGGTCTCGACCGAGTGGAAGACGGCGGCCCGGCACGTCTCGCTCAGCGCCGGGGTGATGCCGGTGACGTGCAGGATGCCGGCCTCGCGCAGCTCCGGCAGCGGAATGTCGGCCGGGCTCAGCCGCGAGCCGGCGCTGCCCGCGCGGTGGTAGTCGACGTGCATGAACTCGCCGGACCGCTTGTATCGCACCATCAGGCCGGTGAACGACTCGTCCTCGATCGCGATCGCGCGCACACCCGCGTCGGCCAGGCGGCGCGAGATCAGGGCGCCGGTCGTGTCCGGACCGACCCGGCCCAGCCAGGTGGCCTTGCCGCCGAGTCGCGCCACCGCGATCGCCACGTTGCTCTCGGCGCCGCCGATGCCGAAGGAGAAGCTTTTCGCGTACGCGAAATGACCGATGCCGTCGGCGGCGACCGCACCCATGGTCTCGCCGAAGGTGAAGAGGCCCCCGGTCATGATCTTGCAAACGCCACGGCGCTCACGGCGTGGCGGGCGCGGGCGGCGAGGGCCTTCATGTTGCCGCCGGAAGCCGCGTCGCCGATCAGCGGACCGCCGACGCCGACCGCTTTCGCCCCCGCGAGCAGCCAGTCGGCGATGTCCTCGATCTTGATGCCGCCGGTGGGCATCACGCTGATCTGCGGCAGCGGGCCGCGCACGTCGCGCAGGAACCTGGGGCCGAGGCCGGCCGCGGGGAACAGCTTCACGATCGGCGCGCCCGCCCGATATGCGGCATACATCTCGGTAGGCGTCGATGTGCCGGGGAAGAACGGGACCGGCGAATTCGCCACCAGGTCGACATTGAGCACCGGGGACACGAGGAACGCGGCGCCGGCGTCGACGGCCGCCTTCGCGTCGTCCTCGGTGAGCACGGTGCCGGCGCCGATCGCCACCGAACCCGGGAGCTGGCGGCGCAGCCCGGCGATGGCGTCGATCGCGCCGTGCGAGGTCAGCGTGATCTCGAGCGCGGTTACCCCCGCCCCGACCAGCACATCGGCGACGGCGGCGAACCCGTCCGCGGTCGGCGCGCGCAGGATCGCCACGATCCCGCTGCGGATGACAGCTGCGGTTACATCCTCATCGGTCACGACTTAGATCCTGCCCGATATCGGCAAGATCATCCAAGGGCGGTCTGCGGAGTGAGAATCGGGCCCGGCCGTTCGGCGGCGGTTCGGTCACGATGCCGAGCTCCTCACGGACCGCGGCCTCGAACTGCTGCATCACCAGCGGGACCTGGGTGAGCAACTCACGGAAGTGGGTCTGCGGCTGCACCCCGGGCACGGCGGCCGGGTTCATCTCACCGTGGAGTTTCTGCAGCAGCACGTGTACGGCGAGGGCCGCGCTCCGCACCGGACCCGAGGCGAGCAGGCGCACCCGCATGAGGGCCGGCCCGATCTCGTCCACGTAGGCCAGGGCCGAGGTGGGCTTCTCGCCGGCGTCGTAGGCCGCGCGCAGGCGGTAGGTGTCGCGCTCGAAGACCGCGAGCAGCCCGACGTACGCGTCCTTACGCTCGTCGTACCATCGACGGGTCCTCTTCCGGCGGCTGCGCAGGTAGTCCTCGCGAGCCGTCACGAACTGCGCCGTGGCCGCCCCACCCAGGGCAAACACCACGGCGATGAGGGGCAGCCCCCACCACGGGATCTGAGACACGCGATAACGGTAGCGACTACCGGCGAGGCGGAGTCACGGTAGCAGGGGTCGCATGAACGTCCGCTCGTACCGCAATACACAACCTGATTGGTCCCGAATACGGTCCGCAGCGATGAACTCGGGGTCCTGCCCGAACAGCTCGCGGTACCGCTCGTAGGCCGCGAGGCTCTCGAAGCTGAAGAGGGCTTCGGCCTTGTCGCTGGCGCCTTCGGCGGGCAGGAAGTAGCCGTGGTGGACGCCGCCGTGCTTGGCCACGAGACGCATCCATTCCCGGGCGAACTCCTCGAAGGACGCGATCTGGGCCGGATCGATCGTGTAGTGCACAACACAGGTGATCACCCGACCGACCCTACGGCGGGCCGCACGTTCGCGGCCCGCCGTACGGCTGGACGTCGGTCAGGACTTGAAGGCGTCCTTGACCTTCTCGCCGGCCTGCTTGAGGTTGGAGCTGGTCTGGTCGGCCTTGCCCTCGGCTTCGAGCCGCTCGTCGTCGGTGGCCTTGCCGACGCCTTCCTTGACCTTGCCGCCTACCTCTTCGGCCTTGTTGTCGACCTTGTCATCGAAAGCCATGCGAGCCTCCACATCATCGTGCCTACGACATAGAGGTACCCACCGCGCCCGATGCCATTCGCGGCGGCGGCTACTTACCGGCGAGGGCCGCGAGGTCGATGACGTCGCTCGCGGCCGGCTTCTTGATCTCGGCGAAGGTCTTGCCGAAGTCGCTGAAGGTCAGCGTCGACTTGTCGCCGCCGTCGACCTCGAGCGGGAGCGGCTCACCCGTCGTGGCGATGTAGAGGGTGCCGCCCGGGTCGCCGTGGTCGGTCAGCGTGATCGCCGGCACGCCGTCCACCTGCTTGGCAGCGCCCTTGGTCACCTTGCCGTCCGGCTTGACGATCTCGTCGACCTTGAAGAGATCGAAAAGGCCGGCCATGTCCTTGTCCTTCGCGGACAGCTTGACCCATCGGTCACCGACCACCGTCATGATGACCTTGGCCTGCTTGGCGCCGCCGGCGTTCTGCGCCCACATCGCCTCGTTGGGCTTGATGTATTTGGTGCCCCCGACGGCGAGCATCTCGATCTTCGCCTTGCCCACGGTGAGCCAGCCGACGGAGTCCTTGCCGGCGATCTTCACGTCGACCGCCATCTTCTGGCCGTCCTCGACGCCGCTACCCGCCGCGTGGAAGGACTTCACGTCCGCGAGGGCGGCGGTGGTCCGCTTGAGGATCTCGTCCGCGCTCAGCGCCGCCACACCGTTGTCGGCGGGCGTCGACGCGGTGGGCGACGGGGTCGCCGCGGCCACCGACGCGGTGTCCGCTTGTGGCGAGGCCACGGCGTCATCGTTGTTGCAGCCGCTGAGCGAGACTGCCGCCACAGCGAGGGCGGCAATGACCGAACCGGTCAATTTGATTGTCATGTGGTTCCTGTTCAAACGAGTCGAGGCGGTACGGCGATGGCCGGACCGCGCTCATCGAGCGCGTGACTCTAACCGATCGCCGCCTCCCCCGTGTCCCGGCCGTTGGGAGCGCTCCCGTGACGGCCGCCGATACAGCTGTTAACGTTCACTAGCAACGACGGTCATCAATGTCTGTCGCGCTTGGGGGAGGGCCGGTATGGCCGGGTTCGGAGTCATCAAGGCCGGCGTGGTCGCGGCCGGCGTCCTGGCGTCGGCGACGGTGCTGGTGGCCTTGCCGGCCGGCGCCGCGACCGCGGGCTGCTCGGTGAACTACGCTGTGTCGTCGCAGTGGCAGGGCGGGTTCGGCGCCAACGTGACGGTCACCAACCTCGGCGATCCGCTGACCGGCTGGACGTTGACGTGGTCGTTCGGCGCCGGGCAGGCGGTGACGCAGGCGTGGAACACTTCACTGACCCAGAGCGGTTCCGCGGTGACCGCGAAGAACGTGAGCTACAACGGCTCGGTCGCCACCGGCGGGACGGCGTCGTTCGGCTTCAACGGCTCGTGGACCGGCAGCAACCCGGCGCCGGCGAGTTTCGCCCTCAACGGCGTGACCTGCACCGGCGGCACGACCCCGCCCACGACCACCCCCACCACGCCGCCGACGACGGCCCCCACCACGCAGCCCACGACGGCCCCCACCACGACTCCGCCCACCGGCACCTGCACGCTTCCGTCGACCTACCGCTGGACCTCGACCGGCCCGCTGGCGACCCCGAAGCCCGGCCTGGTCGGTCTCAAGGACTTCACCAACGTCGTCTACAACGGCAAGCATCTCGTCTACGCGTCGACGACCGACACGGCCGGGTCGTACAGCTCGATGAACTTCGGCCTCTTCACCAACTGGTCCGACATGGCCTCCGCCGGCCAGAACTCGATGGCGTCCTCCGCCGTCGCGCCGACGCTGTTCTACTTCGCCCCGAAGAACATCTGGGTGCTGGCCGGCCAGTGGGGTGCGACACCGTTCTTCTACAAGACGTCGAGCGACCCCACGAACGCGAACGGATGGTCATCGAACCAGCCACTCTTCTCCGGCAGCATCGCCGGCTCGTCGCCCCTGGATCAGACCCTCATCGGCGACAGCACGAACATGTACCTCTTCTTCGCCGGCGACAACGGCAAGATCTACCGGGCGAGCATGCCCATCGGAAACTTCCCCGGCGACTTCGGCACCACCTCGACAGTGATCATGAGCGACACCACGGCCAACCTCTTCGAAGCGGTTCAGGTCTACAAGGTCCAGGGCCAGAGCCAATACCTCATGCTGGTCGAGGCCATGGGCGCGAACGGCCGCTACTTCCGTTCGTTCACCGCCTCCAGCCTGGGCGGCTCCTGGACCCCACAGGCCGCGACGGAGAGCAGCCCGTTCGCCGGCAAGGCCAACAGCGGCGCCACCTGGACCAACGACATCAGCCACGGCGACCTGGTCCGCGCCAACGCCGACCAGACGATGACCGTTGACCCCTGCAACCTGCAGTTGCTCTACCAGGGCCGCGACCCCGGCTCCGACGGCACCAGCTACAACCTCCTGCCCTGGCGCCCGGCGGTCCTCACCCTGCAACGCTGACGGGTCACCCGCTCACTTCCAGACACAGGTGATTCCGCGGTAGGGCGGCTGATTCCACGCCGGGTTCGTGACCTCGGTTGTGTCCGCTTTGTTCAGCGTCTTGCCGTGCCACGTCCAGCGGGTCTGTGAGCCGTTCGCCGGCAGCGTCTCGAAGAAGGCGGATGCCTCGACGAGCTCGGGCACCCCGTTGTGGTCGTGGTCGGAGCAGCCGATGCCGATCGAGTACTTGTTGTTCGCGTCCTCGGTGAACATCTCCGGCTGGTCGTCGACGCCGTTGTGGCGTACGAGAAGAAGTTTGTCCTTGGTGTAAGTCACCATCACCAGGAATTGGCTGTGTGCGCCGAAACCGGCCACGATCACCGCCTCGTCCCCGGCCACGCCGTCGAAATCGGTGTGGGTCAGCACCACCGGCTGCACGGGCGGGAACTGGTCCTGGTCGATTGGCAGGGTTAGATCGGCGACCGGACCCCGGGCCATGACAGCGCGTGCCGTCCACTGCTCCGACCGGCGGAACGTCAGCAGGGTGTCGGTCCTGCCGTCGCCATCGATGTCCATCTTGGTGGCGCCCTGGCAGGCGGCGTCGACCGGCGTGAACGGGTTCGGCGCGATCACCGGGCAGTCCTGGTAGCCGGTCTTCTTCTCCGGCAGCTTCGCCGCCAGAGCTTCCGGGAAGGCTTCCGGTGGGGTCGCGCGGGAAAAGGCGGTCCAGGTGCCGTCGGGGTCGATGCATATCCGGTACGGGCGGGCCGCGCGCGCCGAGTCGAGGATCGCCCCCGCTTCCTCGGGTGCGAAACCGAGCGCGGCCACCCGGCCCGCATAGGTGTTCAGTTCCGGATCGGCGAGCCCGTAGACGTACGAGTCCCGGCCCGTCTCCGTGCAACGCCAGTGCATCGGGGGAGTGCTTGTCAGATCGGCGAGGGCGTTCGCGGCCTTGGGCCCGGCGACCGGGTCGGGCTCGGAGCCGAGCGTGAGCGACGGCTTCTGACCCGGGTCGGCGGCGTTGCCGAACTGGAGGCCCGGCTTGGGAAGGGCCTCAACGATACCGAACCGGTTGCTCCCATAGCCGCTCGCCGCGTCGTACAGCCGCTTCTGCGTGGCGACCACGGCGGCGGGCAGGTTCCCGCCCTCCTCGTTGAGGGCCCTGGTGGGGACGATCGCGGTGCGCTCGGCGATCACGTGCTGCGATTTCACCTGCTGGATCGGGCTGCGGAGAAGGGTCTGCACGAGTGTCGGCGCGTCCTTGATCGCCGTCGTGATCGCGTCGACCTCTTTGGCACGCGCCTTCGCGGCCTCGTCCTTCTGCGCGTCGCCGGCGCCTTCGCCGAGGCCGCTCCAGGCTTTGGTCGAGGCCGACACGCAGTTGTTCAGCGCGCCACCGAGCTCGGGAACGCGCTTGAGGTCGAAGGTGCGGGCCACCTCCTCGGTCACCGGCGCGGCGAGCACGCATTGCACGGCCGAGACCAGCAGGCCGACCGGCAGCATGGCGACGCTGAGCACGTCCACCACGAACTGCGCGATGACCGCCTCGAGCCCCGGTCGGGCGAGGAAGTCGATCAACCGGTAGCCGGCCGGCAGCTCCAGCTCGATCGTCCCCTTGCCGGGCAGGTAGGTGTAGTCGCGGTTGGCGTCGCCGAGCATCCGCCATACGTTGTCGACCAGCTTCACCTTGTCCGGCTGGGTGACCTGCATCGGCGGATAGCCCCGGAGCTGCAGGAACTGCCCGTACAACCGGTTGTTGACGACCTTCAGGCGAGGCCGGTGGCCGTCGGTGCCGGCGGCGACACAAACCTTGACGTTGTCGCCCCTGACGCTGCCGCGCCAGGTCTGCGATGCGGGCGCGCACTTCGGGTCGGGAGCGCGATAGCTGGCGTCGCGATAGGCGGAGACGACCGCCGCGCCGAGCTGCGCCGGCACCTTGAGGATCTTGTACGCCAGCTGGGCTCTCGCCTTGGCCCGTCCCACGATGGAGAAATGCGAGACGACGGTGGTGATGGTCTTGCCGTCGGCGACCCCGCCCTCGTTGACCCAGGGTGCGTCCCCGTGGCGCGAGACGATCAGCGGGTCGTCGTCGCCCGCCAGCGGAAACGTGACGGTCGCTGCCGAGCGCAGACTGCCGCCGTCCAGCGTGATGTCGACCGGCTCGCCGCCCCACTCCATGCCCTCCGGCGGAGCAACATCGACAGCCTTTATCCGTACGTCGGTGTCATCGCTCAACGCGCCCGGCGCGAACCGGACCGTCACCCCGCTGTCGCCGCGTACCGTTCCCCCGGTCGAGGCTTTGACCCGCACCGTGTCATCGGAGCGCACCACCCGCCAGACGACGAACGCTCCCGCCAGCAGGACCACCACGACCGCCGCGATCAGCACCGTTGTCCTCATCCGCACGGCTACCGACGGTATTCACGGCGTGCGTCCTGCGTTACCCCTCATTCAGGTGACGAGCCCGTCCGGGTAGTTGCCGAACGACAACCGATCGATCGGTAGCGGTCGACGCAGGGAAGAAGGCTCAGGCGGCCCGGTGGTCGCTCGCCCACGTGGCGATGGTGCGGGCCCGGCGTCCCAGCAGCCGGGCCACGGTGTCGGTGGTGGGGCCGGCGTGGGGGTTGTGGGTGACGGCGGCGAGCTTGACTCCCCGGGCGGCCAGGACGCGGACTGCTTCTCGCCCGACGGTAGGGTGGGGGGCGTGAACACCGGACCGGCGCCCAGCCACGCACGGATTGGTGACCCGGTGGACGACTGAGCCGCCGCGCCTCGGCACGAGGGCCTCCGCGAGCAGCAAGCAACCAAGCTGCGGAATCCCTTTCAAACCGTGTCAGAGGAGACGTATGGCAGTCAGTTTCAATCACACGATCATTGCTTCGCGGGACCGCGAGGAATCGGCTCGGTTCTATCGCGAGCTGCTCGAGGTTCCGGCGGCGGCGTCGTGGGGAGTGTTCAGCAACATTCAACTGGCGGACGGTGTGCTGCTGCAGTTCGCGGAGCCGCCGGTCGAGATCCAGATGCAGCACTACGCGTTCCTGATGGATGACGAGCTCTTCGATCGGGCCTACGCGCGGCTGTGCGAGTGGGAAGTCGTGCACTGGGCCGATCCGCAGATGCGCCGGCCCGGGGAGATCAACCACGAGCACGGTGGGCGCGGGGTCTACTTCAAGGACCCGTCGGGGCACGCCATCGAGTTGATCACCCGGCCGTACCTGTAGGCGCCCCTAGGGATCGCGCCTCCTACCCAGGGAGGAGGCGCGGTCCTTCCGGCGGCCGCAGGTGCGGCTCACGGGTGGGCGAAATGACCGCGGTGAATGCGCAGGCTGCGGTTATGACTATCGCGATCGCAGCAAAGCAGGCTCGATGGAATCGGCCCCTGGTGTGGCTGACGGCCGTCATGGCGGGGCTCGTGGTTGTCACGGCCCTGGGGATTCTGGTGGACCAGCGCGTCGTCACGGGGGCGCCGGTCTGGCTCAAGCCGTTCAAGTTCGCGGTCTCGTTCGCGGTCTACGGGCTCACGCTGGCCTGGATGCTGTCGGTCCTGCCGAGAAGGAGCCGGGTCGCCGAGCTCGCCGCGGTCGCCATCGTCGGGGTGGGGCTGATCGAGCAGGGCATCATCGTGGTGCAGGCGGCGCGGGGGACCACCAGCCACTACAACGAGACGACGCCGTTCAACGAGGCGCTCTGGCAGGCGATGGGAATGTCCATCATGGTGCTGTTCATCGCGCATCTGCTGATCGGGATAGTGGCGCTGGTGCAGAGAATCGAAGACCGCGGGAACGCGTACGGGATAAGGCTTGGTCTTGGTCTGTCGCTGCTGGGCATGATGGCGGCCATTCCGATGGTCACCCCGATGCAGGACCCCGGAATCGCGGACATCACGGGCGCGCACAGCGTGGGCGTGCCGGACGGCGGCCCGGGGCTGCCGATCACGGGATGGAGCACGACGGGCGGCGACCTGAGGATCGGGCACTTCGTGGGGCTGCACGCCCTGCAGGCCCTGCCGTTGCTGGCGTTCTTCCTGGTCAGGCGGGGAATCGACGAGCGGACACGGGTGCGGCTCCTGCTGGTCGCGGGCGGTGCTTACGCCGTACTCGTCATGCTGTTGACCTGGCAGGCGCTGCGGGCGCAACCGCTGCTGCAACCGGATGGCCTCACCCTGATCGCGTGGGCCGCGCTCGCGGCCGTCACGGCGGCGGCGACCGCGCTGGTGCTGAGGAAGAGAGTGGCATGACGGGTACGTTGTTCGGGCTCACCTTCCTGGTGGCGGCGCCGTTCTGGGCCCTGATGATCCTGCTCCCGCGGTGGCGGTGGACCGAGCGGATCATCGGGAGCCCAGCGATCGTGCTGCCGGTGCTGGTCATCTACGCGATCCTGGTGATCCCGGCCCTGCCGGACCTGCTGCCGGTGGTGACCCAGCCGACGCTGGAGGGCCTCCGGGAGGCGCCGGGCACGGCGAATGGTGCCGCCGCGGCCTGGGCGCACATGATTGCCTTCGACCTCTTCGTCGGGCGATGGATCTGGCAAGACGGAAATGACCGAAAAATCGGGCACTGGCGGATCGCGCCGACGCTCGTGCTCACCATCCTGTTCGGGCCGCTGGGACTGGCGGTCCATCTGCTCGACAGGCGAATAGGCTGACCGGCATGGGCTTGGTGGTACGCCTCTTCGACCGGCGCGATACCTGGGCCCGCATGGTGCTGCTCGACCTGAGCGGCATCAGCTACCTGGTCTTCGGCCAGGACGAGGGCCGGCACCCGACCGTGACCCAGTGGTGGCTCGCGATCGGCGCCTTCGTCGTCGCGATCGCGCTCTGCCGCTGGCCGCTGGCCAACTTCCTGGTGCAGACGGCGCTGCTCGGCGTGGCGATCTGCGTGCTCGACGACACGACGATCAACCAGGTGGGCTCGAGCTGGGCGCTGGCCGAGGTGGCGCTCTGGACGCGCCGCCCGCGCACGATCTGGCTGTCGGCGGGGCTGCTCTTCGCGGTCTACCTCGTGTTCGCGATCGCCGACTCGATCGGGTCGGTGCCCCGCGAGCTGTTCGGGGTGATCGTGCTGCCGGTCGGGCTGCCGCTGCTGCTCGGCCTGGTCATCCGCACCACCCGGGAGCTGGGCCTGCAGGCCGAGCTGCGGGCCGCGTCGGAGAGCCGGGCGGCCCGCGCCGACGAGCGCGGCGCGATCGCGCGCGAGCTGCACGACGTGGTCGCGCACCACGTGGCCTCGATGGTGGTCACGTGCCAGGGGTGGCGGCCGGTATAAACGCCGTGGTGGGATGCCCCCATGCAATCCGATACCCCCCGGGTGATGCGCCCGATCCTCCGTGTCTCGAAGGACAAAAAGGGCCGCAGCACCTCGACTGCCGATCAGGCCACCGACCTTAGCCGCGATGCCGACGAGCACCATTGGGCCGTCGGCCCTGCCTACGTCGATGAGGGCATCTCGGCCAGCCGCTTCGCCCGGCAGGTTCGGGGCGACTTCGCCCGACTCGTGGCTGATGTGGCGTCCGGTCAACTCGATGGTCAGATCGTTGGGCTGTGGGAGACGAGCCGAGCAAGCCGACAGGTCGACGAGTGGGCTCCGCTGCTGACCTCGATGCGGGGGCGCGGCATCCACATCTGGGTCTCGACTCACGACACGCTCTACTCGCCCGACAACGGTCGGCACCGAGAGACGCTGCTGAATGAGGCAGCGAAGGACGAGCGAGCATCGGAGGAAACCAGGGACCGGGTTGACCGGACGATCGATGCTGGCCTCGCTGCCGGGAAGGTGCACGGCGACATCGCCTACGGATACAAGCGCCGATACGACCCAGAGACTAAAGAGCTGGTCGAGCAGTACCACGAGCCGACCGAGGCCCCGATCGTCTTGGAGGTGTTCCAGCGGATCGACAAGGCGGAGACACTGCGGTCGATTTCCAGGGACATGCACAGCCGAGGCATCCGGTCGCGGGTCCGCACCGTCATGCGCAAGCAACCCGACGGCAGCCGGGTGAAGACCACGGTCGGCGGCAAGCTACTGACCGAGAGCCTGATCCGAGAGATGGCAACCAACCCCGTCTATAAGGGCCATCGGCGCGGCCGGACCGGCGACCCGCAGACCTACCGGGGAAGCTGGGAGCCGATCGTCTCGGAGGAGCTGTGGGACCGGGTGAACGCCCGGCTGCGTGACCCTGCCCGGCGAACCCAGCGCGACAGCCAAGCCAAGCATTTGCTGACCCAGATCGGCGTCTGCGACCCGTGCGGCTCCGAGTTGAGCCCAACCCGCCGGGGTCAGCTCACGAAGTGGCGGCTCCATTGCCGGGGGCCTCAGGACTGTGTCCAGGTCGATGAGGCCATCCTCGACGAGATCGCCACCGACCTGATGGTGGGGTACCTATCCCGACCCGACATCGTGGCCGCGATCCTCACCCCACCGTCGGACGATCCGGTCCTCGCTCGTTTGCGGGGCGACATCGCGGCGGCTGAACTGGAGCTAGTCGACTTGGATGCCGGGGTCGAGGCAGGAGACCTGACCGTCGCGCAGCTCCGCAAGCTCGGTCCACCGCTACGGGCGAGGCTGGAGCGGCTGCGCGAGGAGGAGAAGCGACTGTCGGCACCGTCGGCCCTGGCTCGGTTCGTCGGTCCTGCGGACGAGGTGCGTGCTCGGCTCGCTGCCGCCCCGATCACAGCCCGACGTGAGGTCGCTCGGTTGGTGTTCTCGCCCGGCCTGCTCGGCGAGCTGAGGATCGCCAAGGCCGAGCTGAAGTGGTGCCGACACGAGGACCACGAGCGGGCGACCCAGACCTGTCGTCACAACATCGAGGCGCGCGTCAATTTGCGTCAGGACTAGACGGCCGGCCGACCCATATAAATCTGCACTGAGCGTTCCAAAACCCGGCTGCTGGTGGCTGTTAGCCGCATGATTGGCTATCTCCCAGATAGCGCGTCTGGGGGTGCGGCGCGGTCCGCCGGGGGCTTAGCAGTGAGCCTGGCCAGAGATCGCACAGGGCGCGAGTTGACTCCGCAGCAGGAGACTCGCGATGGCCGCACCTCTACCCCGCCCCAACTCGAACGCCTACAGGTCCGCTAACGGGCGACTCGCCCGCGCCGTCCAGCAGCACGGCTCCGACTCACCTGAAGCCAGCGAGGCTCGTGTCGAGCGCGACCTCGTCGGCATTGAAGAACGGCTGGCTGCCCTCATCGACTCGGCCCCTGCTCCGTCGCCCGAGCAGCTCGACCGGCTCCGTCGGCTCCTCCCGGCGGTGACCGCATGATGCCAAGTGACCTGCCGACCGGCCGAGTCGTCCACCTGTACCCGCAGACCAGGCAGGCAAGCCGCAACGTGCATCGCCAGCTTGCCGTGTCAATCGCGGACGATTCTGCCCAGCAGTGGCCAATGGTCCGAGTCTCGTGGACCGAGGATGGCGTGGCCCGGTCCGAACTGGTTCACAAGGACAACATCCGTCTTCGTCGACCGGCCCCCCGGGACGGCTCGGCCGGAGTCCGAGTGTTGCCAGGCAAGGCCGTGCCTGTTCTTGAAGGCCAAGGGGAGCTGTTCTGATGGGCCGCATCCCCAAGATCATCGAGTTCGCCGTCGTGTTGACGATGTGGTCCGTCGCCGCGTACCTCGCCATCGGGGGCCGGTGACCATGGCAGCGAACACCACACCCGCCGACCTGGCGCACCGGGTTCGGGTCGGTGCTCGATCCTGCACCTTGACCGCCCAGCGGTGGATGTTGAAGCGGACGTTCCATCACGCGCTTGCGGTCGAACGTCGGGCATTCATGCTCGGCATCAACACCGGCCACCGGCTGGTGATCTGCTCTCGGCCCGAATGCGGCCACGGGGACGAGGTTCCCTCGGTCATTCCGTGGGTCGACGCCATCGAGCTCGAACTCAACGGATGGAAGCGCCCGCCCCGGTCGGTCGACCTGCCGCTGTTGGTTGAACTCGACCGACCCAGCCTCCGCGATGGCGCGTGGGGGATCGCCGTCGGCTGGCACCCGGCGGTCTGGTTGCCCGAGTGGTGGATGGAGGAGAGCGGCGAATGAGCCTGGCGTCTAGGTCGACAGTGAGCTGTCGGCAGTTCTACATCTGTTCCGTCTGCGGGACTCCGGAGATAAACGGCAGGCCGAAGCCCGCCGAGACATTGGGCGACGGAGCTGACTGGCAGCTTCGAGTTTATCTCCAATGCGCCAACGGCCACGACATCGACTTCGTTCTGATGGGGCCGTTCCCTCTGACGAGCGCCACCGTCAATCTTCCCTAGATACGCGTCGGCCCTCGACGCCTGGCAACGTCGAGGGCCGACTTAGCAACAGCTCCGAGGTGGACGAGACGAAGGAGCAATCCATGAACCAGGGGCAGCGACTCCCCACAACACCTATCGGAGTACACCATGACCGCCGCATTGACGCGGGTAGAGCCCCATGACGAGGCCGATACGCGCCCGTTTCTTGGTCCGCTAGGCCGACACCGCCTCGCCGGATTGGCGCAGAACCTCAAAGACGAAGTAAGGGAGTGGGCTGAACGCGGAGTCCATTTCGCCTCGTACACCGAGTATCTGTACGTCAAGGAATGGACACACTTCTACGTCCCGTGGGTGTCCCGCCGGACAGGGAAGCTCGTAACCGACTTCTGGGCCTTCCCCGACGAGGACGTCAGCAAGGCGATCGAACTGGTTCGGTGCGAGCCGTGGTGGATGCCACCGCTGCAGCCGGACGTCCAGGAGGCAGCGAACGCCGAGGTAGCCCGGATCCGGTCGGTGATGAACGAACCGTGGGAGCTGCTGCACCTCGGCCGACTCGAACGACTCCTCGGCGAGAACATCGGCGCGATGCGCCACCCGCACGCCGACCCGTTCGTCGAGTGGCCGAAGCCGACGGTGTGGCTGGAGACGCCGGTAGCGGCCGTCGAGAGCGCAGACGCGACAGCCCTGGAGGGTCTCCCGACGAACTACGAGAGCGAGGCCGCTATGACGGCACCCCTGCCGCCGCCGGTACCGACGGAGAGCCTCTCGGGGGCCGAACGAGCGCTGCGGGTGATGGACCTCGACGCGTTCCTCGACATGCCCTCGCCGGAATGGCTGATCGCCGATTTCCTCGACAGCGGCTTCTCGTACATGACCGGCGGATCCAACACGGGCAAGACCTTCGTCGGAGTCGATATGGCCTGCCAGCTCCCGATCGGCGGCAACTGGCACGGGCTGCCGATCCCCAAGCCGCTCAGCGTGTTGTACCTCGCCGCTGAAGACCCGGCGGGTGTCGCGGGGCGGGTTCGGGCGTGGATCAAGCGATATGCCAGCGCGAACGACCGGATCGCCCTCAAGGAGCGGCTGTCGTTCACCGCCGACACGCCCAGTCTGATCGACCCGGTCGACCGGCAGCGACTGATCCGCTCCGCAGTCGAGTACGACCTGGTCATCATCGACACGCAGACCGACGTGACCAGCGGCATCAACGAGAACAGCAAGAGCGAGATGGACGCGCTGCTCGTCACGATGAAGGCGATCGTCGACGCGGGCGGCTCGGTCCTGATGATCCACCACCCGAACCTCGGCGAGGACTCGTGGAAGCCGCGCGGCATCGGAACCCAGGTCGGCAAGGCCAACACGGTCATCCAGGTGAAGCCCGCCAACAAGGACAAGCCGAACGGGCCGATCGCCGTGGTCACCAAGAAACAGAAGCACAGCCGCAGGGGAAAGAAGCGGGTCTTCGCGATCGAGGAGGTCGGCGACTCGGCTGTCCTGGTCGAGGTCGACGTCCGGGGCGGGAGCGAGCCGGTCTGGCTTGCTGAGGAAGCCGTCATCCGGGCGTTGTGCGAACTCGGACACGGAGGCGTCGGGCAGGTCGCAGCGGGCAAGCTGCAGCAGGAGGTCAGCGACTACATCCTGAAGCACGGATGGAATCCGGACCTCAAGTCGAAGGTCGGCGTGAGGGAGCTTCAACGGGCGGCTAAGACCTTGAAGGACCGACTCGACGACGCTGAATGGACTGGCTCCCTGTGGGTCGCGCCGCCGACGCCGGACGAGCCCGAGGACGACCTGTGACGCGGCAGCGAGCATCACACCAGGGCAACCGCAGCCGTCACGCCGTCACACCGTCACGTGACGGTGTGACGGGGGTGTGATGTGGGTGTGACGGTCCCGGTCAGACGGTGTGACGGGGGTGTGATGGGGGCCAAGCCGGAACGGGCCGTCACACCATCACGGGGGGCCGGAGGCCCCGTGTGGTGTGACGGCCCTGGAGGCCGGGATTTGAGGTCGTTGTGAGAGAGGCTGCTGTGCGCTCGCTGCCGGATCGTCTCGAACCCCACTACACCCTCGTCCGGCGAGCCGACCTACCTACCCCCTGCCACGCGTAAGCCAACCCACCTACCCCCCACCTCCCTTGCCGACCCACCCCCGGCCGGCCGTCACGTGCAAATTGACCCGCGGATAGGTAGGCGCCACATGACAAACAGACCACCGAGGCGAACCGGCCACGGGCGTTGGAAGTGGGGCGACGGCTGCGGTGCCAGCCAACCGACCTACCGAGCCCGCAGCAGGCAGCGACCCAACAGCAGCCAATGCCGACGGTCACGCCAAGGTGAACGACTGCGAATGACCGACGTGCAGATGGAACCAGGGCACAGCCGAATTGGCTGGCACCCGCACGACTGCGACTGCTGACCCGAAAATGGCAGCGTTTTTTAGGACGGGCAGGTTCACCACAACCCCGCCACTTGCCTTTTTCTCTCTCTCCGGCAGTCGGGGGATGGGAGGCTGCCTCGTCGGCGGGGCAGGGCTGGCGCGGGGATGGGTCGTCGTGGCGTCTGGGAGCTCCTCCCGCGAATCGGGACGGCCTGGGGCGGCACGACATACCCCGGCGGCCCCGGAGACGACGGAGAGGCCACGAGACGGCGAACCCCCGGCCTGCTCCTGGGTCGGCCCGGCCAGGGCCCGACGAGGCACTCCGCTTTCGTTGCCTGATGGCGGAGCCTTCCGCCATGGCTGGTGTCCTGGGGGCTGGACGATCCGACCAGGAGGGACGAGAGCAGTGGACGACGCGGAGTTGGTAGCAAAAATCGGTGGGGTAGTCGGCTGGTCGATGGGCACCGCCCTGTTGCGAGCAGGCGAGCCGTACAGGGGCGTTTTCCCGGAGCTGCTGAAGAGGGAACGGCCCGATCTGTTCGTCTCGGCATCGGTTGGTGTCTCGCCGGTACCAACCGCGCCATTGCCGAACTGCTGGAATCGGACTTGCAAGACACCATTCCAGCCGAATCCGAATCAGACCCAGCGCTACTGCTCGGCGGAATGCCGCCGGACGCGGGAGAACGAACTCAAGCGGGCGGCTCGGCTGGTCACCAAGCGCAACTTTCCGGAGGTCCCCAGGTCCTACGGGCAGGGTGCCGCCGAGAACATCTACCGGCACACCCTCGCCATCGAGGAGATGTTGGCGCTGAGTCGCATGCTGATCGAGAACCTCGGCGGGACCTTCCCCGACTCCCCCAGGCACCAGGCCGATGAGGCGGTGGCGAGGAACCGATTCGACCAGCCGCTCTCGGACGAAAAGAGGCAGAGGCTGCTCAAGGATGCTCAGCGGGCTCACGGGGAGCTGCTGGGGTTGCTTTCCAATAGCCGATCGGCGCAGAGCATTGCCGCCGACGAGGCAAAGCGCCAGAGCGGCATCGACGTGAACATGCAGTGGTACCGGAACCACTATGGGCCAGACGGAACTCGGGCCGAGTGGGAGGCCGAGTTCAGCGACGTTGGCCAGGTTGAGGACGAGACGCAGGCGGCAACCCGGAGGTCTCTCCTCCAGGGCATCCAGTAAAGGGAGAAGCAACGATGGAAGACGAATTCGAGTTCAGCCCGGGAAGGTACCGGTGGCAGCGCTTCCGGCGGGAGGACGGTATCGACGAGGAGATCAGGGTTCGCGGTCTGCCGAGGACGCAGGCGGAGCGGTCCAACGACATCGCCCGGCGTCGGATCTTGCTCGCCGAGCGAGACCTCGTCGCCGGACCGAGTCGGACGGAGCGCCTCGCGGCAGAGAAGGCCCAGTACGGCAGCCGCTCTGGTTCGCTGCCTCGCTCGGCCCGTACCGGCGGTCGTCGCGTCGAGTCGACCTCGGGTCGGCCGGGGTCGTTCACCCGTGGTCCGGGTCTCGCCCCCGGGGCGTTCGTCGACGCGGTCCGCTCCGGGGGCTCGGACGCCAAGGTCTGCGGTCACCCGACGTGCAAGGTGATCAACATCAACCACGAGGGTCCGGCCGACGAGTTCTGCCCGGAGCACGGATGAGCTTCCACTGCGGTCGGTGCGGCCAGGCGTGCGACGAGGACGGAGCCCACATCGACCCGATGACCGGCGAGCCGTCGGAACCGCCGTGCAAGGAACCGGTCCAGGTCGTCGCCGACCAGGCGGCGGCACCGACTCCGAAGTCACCGCCGGACAACGGCGATCGGGTCTGGGGACTCCCGGGCCCGCTGACCTCCGAATAAGCGTCGGCCCCGATCGCCGAGGGTGCGATCGGGGCCGATTCGTGTCGGGGTCAGGCGGTGGTCTTCGCTCCGCGCCGACGGGGGGTCTTCGGCTTGGGGGCCTCGGCGGCAGGTTCGGTCTCGGCCGGCCGGGGGTTTGCCGTCTGCTCTGCGTTCGCTGCCTGGATCTTCTTGGCGGTCTTCGCGGCTTCCTTGGCGGCGGACTTCTCGGCCTTCTCCTTGGCCTTCTCGTCGGCTCGGGCCAGCATCTTGGCGGCCTTGATGCCGAGGGCCTCGCTGACGCTCTTGGCGGCGGCAACGGCGTTGGGGAAGGTGACCGTCATCCCGCCATCGTTGGTCCGGATCTCGTAGCCGTCGAGCTGGCCCTTGACGATGAACGAGACGAACTTGGCGTCGTGTCCCTGGGCGAACTCGTTCTTCGTCATCCGGTCGCACTCGGTGGTGAAGGACGCCCCGTCCTGTTCGGGGTCGAACTCGCCGACCTCGAAGAGGGAGCAGCGGCAGGGCTTCAGCGAGTTCGGGGCGGGAGCGGTGGTGGTCGTCATTTCGGGTCTCCAATCCAGTGGATTTCGTCGTTAAGAAAATCCAACCAGGATCGGGATATTCGCCACAATTCTGTGAATGTGCAAATGGGCCTACAGCATCTTTTCAGTGCTGCTCTTGCTGAAGCAATAGATGCCGGGGGTGATCTCCCTTGCGGACTCGTCGAGTTGGGTGAGCGTGTGCAGCAGGCTCCAGCCAAGCGTCAGGTCCTCTTCGGGGTCGTCGCGGATCTGGTCGATCGCGGGCTCGCCGATGGCATTCCTCGTCAGCTTCCAGTCCATCTCCGCTACCCCTCCCGATGTGCCAACCGGCCTGCACATTTGCAGATCGCCTTGACAGGTTACCTCGGTACACTCTCCCTGTACACGTTTCAGCCGACCTGCATCGGTACACCTTCCGGGTGCCTAGCGTCTGTCGCGTGGGAGTCAAAGGGCGGCTGTACACGACCGGCGACCTTGCCGACCTGCTCGGCGTCGGTCGGCAGCGGGCGTATGTCCTAAGTCGTCAGCGCGACTTCCCCGAGCCTTACGACGAGTGGCCGAACGGCCTGGCGGTGTGGCGGGTCGAGGACATCGAAGCGTGGCGACGGACCAGCCGGTACGCCGACGAGCCCAACGGCGTATAAAGACCGCGAGGACCAACCCACTGTGATTGGGTTGGTCCTCGCCTTGTTCTTGCGCTACGCCTCGATGATCAGCTTTGCCCAGCGGTGAGCGTCCAGCTCCGTTCCGAACTCGAAGTAACCCTGGTCCTGGATCTCTTCCCACTTCTCGGTCGGCACGGAGACGAGCCAGGTCCGTCCGTCCACGTGCTCGATTCCCGCGCCGTACCCCATCAGCTTGGGGAACGCGGCGAAGACGATCGCCCGCACGTCGTTCTCGTCCGGCTCGGCTGCCGGGTTGGCCTGGAACCGGATCGTCACCTGTACGCCGGTCGTCACGTCCACGATGGGCCTCCTTATGGATGGAATGTCTCTACATCCATCCAAACAAATCGGCCCCTTCGGACATAAGATTACAAATGACACCTGTACGCGGTGTTTTCCTGGCGGGATGCCGTCAGAACGCCGATCGCATGCCGACGTGCGCCGAGCCAAGGTGCTGATGTTTGCGCGTTGGGGCGACGCCTGCCATATCTGTGGCCACTCCGGCGCTACCGTCGCCGACCACCTGATGCCGAAGCGGACTCACCCACACCTGGTCGCCGACCCCGAGAACATGCGTCCGGCGCACGGCGTGAAGAACCAGCGCGGACCCGGCGGCCTCCCATTCGACGCCCGATGCCAGGAGTGTCTAGCCGAGGGCAAGAAGGGGACCTGCAACGGCAGCCGAGGGGCGAAGCCGATCGTGCAGGAGGCAGCGAACGAGCCGTACGTCCCGATCCCGATGGGCAGCGGAGCCCGAAGGTGGAAGCCAGGTCAGCCGTACGTCCCGGCGGTAAGTCTCTAGACAACCACCCCTGGCGTGTAGCAGCCATGGTGTTGCGGGTCGGGGTCGCCCGGCACGTGATCCCGGGCCTGGACCCGCGGGTGGCCGACGTGCTCGACGACGTGCACGGCACCGGCACGACCGCGCTCACCGACCTGCGGCGGCTGGTGGAGGTGCTGCGCGGGCCGGGCGGCGTGCAGTCGGACGCGGCGCTGACGGCGATCGAGCCGGGCGCGCTGCCGGCCGCGCTGGGCGCGGCTGTCGACACGGCCCGGCGGACGGGACTCACGGTGGAGGCGGACATCGACGAGGCCGTGGGTGGCGTCGATTCCGTACGGGGACTCGCGGTGCTCCGCCTCACCCAGGAGGCGCTGACCAACGTGGCGAAGCACGCCGGCCCCACCGCCCGGGCGTGTCTGAGGATCACCGTCGACGATGACGCCGTGACGTGGGAGGTCGCCGACGACGGAGGAAGCGCCACTCCGTCGGCCCTGAAGGGGCCCGGGTTCTCCGCGCCGTCCGTAGGACCAGGCGCCGGTAGCGGCACAGTCGGTGGGCACGGCTTGATCGGGATGCGGGAGCGGGTCGAGGTGCTCGGCGGCAAGCTGACCGCGGGACCGTCCGGCACCGGGTGGCTCGTCCGGACCGTCCTGCCTAAGGTGGCCGCGTGATCCGGGTTCTGCTCGTCGACGACCAGCCGCTGATCCGGGCCGGCCTGCGCATGCTCTGCGCCGCCGAGCAAGACCTCGAGGTGGTGGGCGAGGCCGGCGACGGCCGCGAGGCGGTCAGTCTGGCCGAGCGGCTCGCGCCCGACGTGGTGGTGATGGACCTGCGGATGCCCGGCGTCGACGGGATCAGCGCGACCAGCCGCATCCTCGCCAGCCGCCCGGCGACCCGGGTGCTGGTGCTGACCACGTTCGGCGACGACGACCACCTCTACCCGGCGCTCACCGCGGGGGCCTGCGGGTTCCTGCTCAAGGACGCGCCGCCGGCAGATCTCCTCGAGGGGATCCGGCGCGCGGCGGCGGGGGACAGTGCCTTCAGCCAGGACGTGCTGCGCCGCCTGGTCGATCGGGCGATGAGCACCCGTTTTTCGAAGAAGCCCACCGAAGGCCTGACGACCCGGGAGCAGGAAGTGCTCGAGCTCGTCGGCGAGGGCCTGTCCAATGCGGAGATCGCCGAGCGGCTGCACATCGGCGTCACGACGGTGAAAACCCACATCACGGCGTTGATGACAAAGACCAACAGCCCCAATCGCGTACGCCTGGCGCTGTACGCCCACGAGGCCGGGTAGCAGAAAGGCCGGAGATCCGTGGCGGCGGGTCTCCGGCCTTCGCCGGTAAAAGTTATCGCGTGAACGCGGGTTTTGTCCGGTGATCTTTACGGCGTGGCGTGGTTCAGCCCTGACGGCCGTTCCACCGGGGGTTCTTCTTGTTGATGATCACCTGGCGGCCGCGCCGGCGCGTGAGGACCGAGCCGGGCTTGCTCTTCAGCGACCTGAGCGAGTTGCGGACCTTCATCGTGGAACCTCTCTCCGCGCCGTAGCTGGCTTGCCGGGCGCGATCTCCACAACCACTTCACCATCGCGGATATTTCCGGTCCGGAACTGCTGCGGCCGTTCGTCATGAGGGCATGGAAACCTTTCGCATCCACGTCCCGCAGGCCGGCCTCGACGACCTCCACGACCGCCTCGACCGCACCCGCTGGCCTTCCGAGATCCCGGACGCGGGCTGGGATTACGGCGTGCCGGGCCGCTATGTGCGGGAGCTCGCCGACCGGTGGCGGAACGGCTACGACTGGCGGCGCACCGAGGCGCGGCTCAACGCGTATCCCCAAGGGAAGACGGTCATCGACGGGCAGCCGATCCACTTCCTGCATGTGCGGTCGACCGCGCCGGACGCGCTGCCGTTGATCCTCACGCACGGCTGGCCGGGCTCGGTCGCCGAGTTCCTCGACGTGATCGAGCCACTGCGCGAGCGCTTCCACCTGGTCGTGCCGTCGCTGCCCGGCTTCGGCTTCTCGGGGCCGACCACCGAGCGCGGCTGGAACATCGCCCGGATCGCCCGCGCCTGGGCCGAGTTGATGCGCCGCCTCGGATACGAGCGGTACGGCGCGGCCGGCAACGACTGGGGTTCGACGATCTCGCCGCAGATCGCCGTGGTGGCGCCCGAGGCCGTGGTGGGGGTGCACGTCACTCAGCTCTGGACCGAGACGGACGAGCCGATCGACGATCCGACACCCGAGGAGCAGGCCGCGCTGGACAACCACGCCTGGCTCGCCGAGAACATGAACGCCTACGGGATCGTGCAGATGCAGCAACCGCAGTCGCTGGCGTACGCGTTGGACGACTCGCCGGTGGGGCTGCTCGGCTGGCACTGCCTGATCTACCGCGAGGGCGTCGACCCCGACTACGTGCTGGACAACGTCTCGATCCATTGGCTGACCGCGACGGCGGGGTCGGCGATGCGCATCTACCGGGAGGCCCTTCTCGAGCCGCCGCTGGCGTGGCCTTCGGCGGTGCCGGTCGGATATGCCCAGTTCGCCGACGACTACCAGCCGATCCGGCGGCTGACTCCCGCCGTGAGCCAATGGCATAAATACGACTTAGGCGGACATTACGCCGCCAAGCAGGTGCCGGAGCTGCTCGTGAAAGATCTGACGGAGTTCTTCGCGGACCTCAAGTAGGACCGGGACGCACCGATCGACCAGGCCATGCGCATGCGAGTTCTCGGCACCCTGCTCACCGCGGCGGCCGTCACCATGGCCGGCACCGCCGTTCCCGCCCAGGCCGCCGAGGGCAACGTGCTCGGCGCCGGCTCTCCCGGCGCGATCCAGGGTCAGTACCTCGTCACGATGAAGGGCATCGGGGCGCAGAGCGTCGGCGGGTCGAAGGCGTCGTACCTCAAGAAGATGTCGGCCAAGGAGGCCCGCCGCCTCGCCGCGAAGCCCGGCGTCGCGTACGTCGAGCAGGACCGCGTGCTGCACACCGAGGCCACCCAGCGGAACCCGGTCTGGGGCCTCGACCGGATCGACCAGCGCGCGGTCACGGCGACGAAGACCTACACGCCGACCGACGACGGCAGCGCGGTCACCGCGTACGTGATCGACACCGGTATCCGGATCACGCACAGCGAGTTCGGCGGCCGGGCCTCCTACGGCCCCGACTTCGTCGACGGGGACGCGATCGCGTCCGACTGCAACGGGCACGGCACCCACGTGGCCGGCACCATCGGCGGCGCCCACTACGGGGTTGCCAAGAAGGTGCGGCTGGTGGCCGTCCGGGTGCTGGACTGCGAGGGCGCGGGCACCCTCTCCGGCGTGATCGCCGGCGTCGACTGGGTGACCGCCCACGCCGCCCGGCCGGCCGTGGCCAACATGAGCCTCGGCGGCGCGCGCAGCACCTCGCTCGAGGCCGCCGTCAAGCGGTCGATCGCCAAGGGCGTCACGTACGTGGTGGCGGCCGGCAACGACAACACCAACGCCGCGGGCGAGTCCCCGGCCGCCGTCTCCGCGGCGATCACCGTCGGCGCGACGGACAGCAAGGACCGCCGGGCCTCGTTCTCCAACTACGGCAGCGTGCTCGACCTGTTCGCGCCGGGCGTGGGCATCCGCTCCTCGTTCGCGAGCGGCGACACTGCCGTCGCCACGGCCAGCGGCACTTCGATGGCGTCGCCGCACGTGGCCGGGGCCGCCGCGCTGGTGCTCGACGCCAGCCCCGGCTGGACCCCGGCGCAGGTGCGCGCCTTCCTGGTCGCCAAGGCCACCACCGGCAAGGTCAAGGACGCGAAGGGCTCGCCGAACCGTCTGCTGTTCGTGACCGCCCCACCGGCCGCGCCGGTCATCAAGTCGACCGGAGTGACGCTCGTGACCGGGCAGGCGTATTCGGGCGCCCTGTCGGCCAGCCGCCGGGGCACGTGGAGCCTTGTCGCCGGGGAGCTGCCGGCCGGGCTCAAGCTCTCGCCGAGCGGCGTCCTCTCGGGCACACCGACCGCGCCGGGCACGGACACGGTCCAGGTCAGGTTCACCGACTACGTCCCGTACACGATCACCAAGACCCTGAGTGTCACGGTGACGCCGGAGGTCGCCTGAACAAATCAGCTCGGCGGCCGGGGGCACGTGGTCGCCGAGCTGATTTCCCCAAAAAGATAGAAGCCGGACTTGTCAGCTCCCTGTCACGAAGCTGTGCGGGCGCTGTAGGCCTCGGCGATCGCCTTGGACTCCGGCAGGTCGGCCTCGACCACCGGCAGGCCGGGGGCGACGTCGGCGCCGAGCTCGGTGAGCAACTGCCGCAACAGCGCCTCGGCGGCGGCCGCCTGCGGCGCCACGCCCGCCGTCACCACCGGGATCGCCCGCTTTCCGGCGAGAGCTTGCGCCGGGAGATAGTCCAGCAGCACCTTGAGTACGCCGGTGTAGCTGCCCTTGTAGGTCGGGGTCGCCACGACGAGCACCTCGGCCTCTTTGAGCAGAGTCACGGCCGCGGCGGTCGCCTCGTCCCCGGGCGTGAGCAGGCCGGGCCCGAGCGAGCCGACCTCGATCACGGCCGGCGGCTCGCTCGCCAGCGCCTCACCCACCGCGACGGCCAGAGTGGACGTGCGCGATCCCGGCCGGGGGTTGCCGGACACGACGACGACGCGGCTCATGATTCTCCTTTGTGCACGAGGGGCAGGACGTTCTCGCCGAACCGGAGCGCCTCTTCGAGGTGCGGCTGGCCGGAGAGGATGAAGTGGCCGATGCCGAGCGCCTGGTACTCGGCGATGCGGGCCGCGACCTCGGCGTGGCTGCCCACCAGGGCGGTGCCGGCGCCGGGCCGGACCAGGCCGAAGCCGGACCACAGGTTCGGGTGGATCTCGAGCGAGTCGCCGGTGGTGAGCGCGGCCATCCGGCGCTGCCCCTCCGACTCGGTGCCCGCGAACTGGCGCCGGGCCGCCTCGATCTCCTCCGGCCGCACCCGCTCGAGCAGCCCGCGCGCGACGCCCCAGGCCTCGTCGGCGGTGTCCCGGCTGATCACGTGCAGGCGGATGCCGTAGGTCAGCTGCCGGCCGGCCTCCTTGGCGAGCGTGCGCACGGCGTCCAGCTTGGCCGCCACCGCGGCCGGTGGCTCGCCCCAGGTGAGATAGGTGTCGGCGTGCTGGGCCGCGACCGGCAGCGCGGCCGGCGACGAGCCGCCGAAGAAGACGGGTGGGACCGGGTCCGGCACGGCGCGGACGGTCGCGGCTTCGACGTCGAAGAACTCACCCCGTGACGTGTACGGCGTACCCGACCAGGCCCCGCGCACGACCTGGAGGAACTCCGCCGTCCGGGCATAGCGCTTGTCGTGGCCGAGGTGGTCGCCGAAGCGCCGCTGCTCCGCCGCCTCCCCACCGGTGACCACGTTCAGGGCCAGCCGCCCGCCCGAGATCCGCTGATAGGTCGCGGCCATCTGGGCCGCCAGCGTCGGCGACAGCAGCCCCGGCCGGAACGCCACCAGGAACTTCAGCCGTGACGTCTCGCCGATCAGCGCGGCCGTGGTGAGCCACGCGTCCTCGCAGAACGTGCCGGTCGGGGTGAGCACCGCCTCGAAGCCGGCCCGCTCGGCGGCCCGGGCCACCAGCGCCAGGTAGCCGAGGTCGGGCGGCCGGGTGTTGTCGGCGGCGAGCCGGGCCTGGCCGCCGCTGACGATGTCGTGGCTGTCGCCGGAAGTCGGGAGGAACCAGTGGAACGGCATCAGGCCGCCCGGTGCAGGTTGGTGTAGTGCCCGTCGTGGTAGACCAGCGGCGTCGCGCTCAGGTCCGCGTGGTGCTCGCCGGCCTCGGGGGAGGCCAGCACGATGCTGTGGTCGCCGGCCTCGACCCGGCGCACCACCCGGCAGACGATCCGGGCCAGCACGCCGTCGAGCAGCGGCACCCCGCCCGGCCCTGGCGACCAGGCGCCGTGGGCGGCGAAGCGGTCGATGCCGCGGGTCGAGAACGTGCGGGCGATGTGCTCCTGCTCCTGGGTGAGCACGTGCACCGCGACCACCTCGGCGTCGGCGACGGCCGGCCAGGCCGAGGCGGTGTGCGCGAGGCAGAACGAGACCAGCGGCGGGTCGAGCGAGACCGACGTGAACGAGGTGGCGGTGAATCCGGCCGGCGGCTGCCCGGGCGCCGTGATCACCACGACGGCCGCCGCGTGGCGGCGGAGCAGCTGCTTGAAGAGATCGGTGTCCACGAGCGAGGTCACGGTCACGGGTGCTCCTTAACGGGAGGCGCCGGCAAGCTCGCGGTGGCGCAGCTCCTGCCGGACGAGGGGGATGAGCTGCCGGCCGTAGTCGACGGCGTCGTCGACCGGTTCGTAGCCCCGGATCAGGAGAGTGGTGACGCCGAGGTCGACGTAGTCGAGCAGGGCCTGGGCGACGGTCTCGGGCGAGCCGACCAGCGCGGTCGAGTTGCCCTGCGCGCCGCTGGCGGAGGCCGTGGCCGTCCACAGCGCACGGTCGTGCCGGTCCTGCTTGGCGGCCGCGGCGAGCAGGCGCTGGGAGCCCACGTTCTCGGGGTTGCGGCCGCCCACCACTTGGCTTCCCAGCACCCCCGCGAACGGGCCGTTGGCCTTGATGCCGGTGAGGATCCGCTCGGCGCGCTCCCAGGCCAGCTCGTCGGTGGCGGCCAGGATCGGGCGGAACGAGACGCTGATGCCCAGCGGCCCGCGCCCGGCCGCGGCCGCCGAGGCCTGCACCGAGGCGATCTGCTCGGCGGTCTCGGCCAGTGGCTCACCCCACAGCGCATAGGTGTCGGCGGTCTTGCCGCCCACCCGGTACGCCGCCGCGGAGGAGCCGCCGAAGTAGAGCGGGATCCGGTGCGCGGGCTGAACGATCGGGGCGTAGTCCTCGAACTTGTAGAAGCGGCCGTCGTACGAGAACGGCTCGGGCGACGACCAGGCCCGGCGCAGGATCGTGAGGTACTCCTCGGTGCGCGCGTACCGGTCGTCCTTGCCCAGGTAGTCGCCGTCGCGGCGCTGCTCGGTGTCGGAGCCGCCGGTGATCGTGTGCACCGCCACCCGGCCGCCGGTGAGCTGGTCGAGGGTGGCGAAGGCGCGCGACGCGTTGGTGGGGGAGACGAAGCCGGGGCGGTGCGCGATCAGCAGGCCGATCCGCTCGGTGTGGGCGGCCGCGTAGGCGGCCACCTGGGTGGCGTCCGGCGTGGACGACCCGTACGCGATGAGGATGCGGTCGAAGCCGTTGTCCTCGTGGGCCCGGGCGAAGCGCCGGATGTAGGCGGGATCGACCACGGGACCGCCGGACGGGCGGGTCTCCGACTGGTCCCGTGCGGCGATCATGCCGACGAACTCGACTGTCATGCTAGTTCCACCCTTTGAGATTGCGGATCGGGTAGCCCCACCATCCGTCCGGAATCAAGCCGGAGTCAATGGCTGTCCCATATCCTAGTAAACCTAGGTAGTATGGTTGACATGGCGGAGATGAGCGTTGCAGAGTTTCGGCCATGTCCACAACCGCGATCGCCGGCCCCGCCCGACAGGCGGAGGCCGGGGCGACGCCCCCGAAGAAGCGGGCTCTGCCGTACCGGACGATCTCCTGGGTCGTCCCCGTCCTGCTGCTGCTCGCGTGGGAGCTCGCCTGCCGAGCCGGCCTGATCGCCGCCAACGTGCTGCCGGCGCCGAGCTCGGTCGGCACGACCGCGTGGCACCTGACCGAGACCGGCGAGCTGCCGCGTCACCTGTGGGAGAGCCTCAAGCGCGCGGCGATCGGCTTCGCCATCGGCGCGAGCCTCGGCCTCGTGCTGGGCGTGCTCACCGGCTTCTCCCGGCTCTTCGAATCGATCATCGACCGGAACATCCAGATCGTCCGGGCCATCCCGTTCCTGGCGATCCTGCCGCTGGTGATGGTCTGGTTCGGCGTCGGGGAGAGTGGGCGCTACTTCCTCGTGGCGCTCGGCACGCTCTTCCCCGTCTACCTCAACACCGTGCTCGGCATCCGCCAGGTCGACCCGAAGCTGCTCGAGATGGGCCGGGTCGTCGGCCTGTCGCGGCTCGACCTGATCCGGGCCGCGATCCTTCCCGGCGCGCTGCCGTCGATCCTGCTCGGCGTGCGCCTGGCGCTGACCAACGCGTGGCTCGCCCTGGTGATCGCCGAGACGGTGGGCGCGCCCGCCGGCATCGGCTTCATGGCGACCAACGCCCGCGAGTTCCTGCAAACCGACGTGATCGTGCTGGTCATCGTGCTGTACGCGCTGATCGGCCTGACCACCGACCTGATCGCCAGGGGCCTGGAGCGCCGCTTCCTGGCCTGGCACCCGAACTATTACGGAGGCAAGAAGTGACCCTGTCCCGCCGCAAGCTCCTCGGCGCCGCTCTGGCTCTGCCCGTTCTGGCTGCCTGCGGCAACGAGGCCGCCTCCGCCTCCGACCGCAAGAAGGTCCGGCTCACGTACGGCGCCATCTCGGTGCCCAAGACCCGGGGCGTCTTCGAGCAGACCCTCAAGGACCAGGGCATCGACGTCGAGTGGGTCGGCCCGTTCCCGAACCACGCCCCGACCCTGCAGGCGGTCGCCACCAACACCGCCGACTTCAGCTTCGGTGGCAGCTCGACCCCGGCCGACCAGGCGCTGCTCTCCGGCAACAAGCTCGTCTACGTCGCCTGGGCCAGTTCCAAGCCGCGGACCAGCTCGATCATCGTGCTGCCGAACAGCGGCATCAAGAGCGTGAAGGACCTGGCCGGCAAGAACGTGGCCGTCAACAAGGCCGGCCTCGGCGAGTTCCTGCTGGTGGCCGCGCTGGAGAAGTACGGCGTGCCGCGAGACTCGGTGACCTTCACCTACCTCAACCCGCCGGACGCCGCGCCCGCCTTCGGCAGCGGCAAGGTCGACGCCTGGTCGATCTGGTCCGGCCCGCTCGAGCTGGCCGAGGTGCAGTACGGCGCCCAGCGGATCTTCGAGGATGGCAAGGAGCTGGACAAGCAGATCGACTTCTCCAGCTACCTGGTCCGCGAGGACTACGCCAAGAAGGAGGGCGACACGATCCGCAAGGTGATCGCGGCGTACAAGACCGAGCAGGACTGGGCCAACGCCAACCCGGCCGAGGCGCAGAAGATCGGCAACGCGGTCTCGAAGTACCCGCAGGCCGTGGTGGACAAGCTGGTCGCCGCGAACGTCCAGGTCACCTGGAGCCTGATCAACGACGACGGCATCGCCCAGCTGCAGGCCGGCGCCGACTGGCTGAGCGAGCACAAGGTGCTCAGCGACAAGATCAAGATCGCCGACCACGCGGTGAAGCTGTGAGCACCGTCCTTGCCACGTCGATCACCCGGCGGTACGGCGAGCGCACCGTCCTCGACAGCCTGGACCTCGAGATCGAGCGGGGCGAGTTCGTGGCGCTGCTCGGCAAGAGCGGCTGCGGCAAGACCACGCTGCTGCGCGCGCTGGCCGGCCTCGACCCGGTCGACGGCGGCACCCTCCAGGTCCCGGAGCGCCGCACGGTCGTCTTCCAGGAGCATCGGCTGCTGCCGTGGTGGAAGGTCTGGCGCAACGTGGCGATCGGCCTGCCGCGGGCCACGGCCCGGGCCCGCGCGCAGTCGGCGCTGGAGGAGGTCGGTCTCGACAAGCACGCGGACGCGTGGCCGGTCACCCTGAGCGGGGGCGAGGCCCAGCGGGTCGCGCTGGCCCGGGCGCTCGTACGGGAACCGGAGCTGCTCCTGCTCGACGAGCCGTTCGCGGCCCTCGACGCGCTGACCAGGATCAAGATGCACGGCCTGGTCCGCGACCTCACCGCCCGGCACCGGCCGGCCGTCCTGCTGGTCACCCACGACGTCGACGAGGCGATCCTGCTCGCCGACCGGGTGCTGACCATGCGGGACGGGCGGATCGCGGCCGTGCACGAGGTAGCGTCCGAAGCTCGCGACCGTGGCTCGGCCCCGTTCGCCGCCCTGCGCCACGTGCTGCTCGGCGAGCTCGGGGTCGTCGAACCCTTGGAGCACGCATGAGCGACGCATTCCATCAAAAATTGCACCACGTCATCCCGGCCGGGCTGTCGGGCGAAACGGCCCAGACCCAGGGCATGCGGCGGGTCGAGGCGATCAGCGGCAAGACCGTCGGCAGCGAGGCGCTGTGGATGGGCGAGACGCACGTGTCGGCCTCGACGGCCAGTGACAACCATCATCACGGTGAATCGGAGACGGCGATCTACGTCGTACGAGGAAACCCGGTCTTTGTCTTCTATGACGAACAGACGGGCGCCGAGAAGAGGCTGGAGACCAAGCCCGGCGACTACATCTTCGTGCCGCCGTGGGTCCCGCACCGCGAGGAGAACCCCGATCCCACGAACGAGGCTGTGGTGGTGATCGCCCGAACGACACAAGAGGCGATCGTCGTGAACCTGCCGTCGCTGCATTAACCTACCCAACAGATGGATTAACCTATCCAACAGATGGGAAATGTAGCGTTCGGCCCATCCTGAAGGAGGCGCCATGTCCGCACTAGCCGTCGCCCACCCCCGGCGCGTGCACCTGCGGCCCGTACCCGATCTGCCGGCCGAACCCCCGGTGACCGTGACCATCAGCATCGCGGGCGGAGCGGCCCCCGGCCGCGACGAGATCCTCGCCGCCCTGCGTGACCTCGCCTCGCTGGCGTCGGTCACGGTGGTGCGGACCGAGGGCGGGATCCACCTCGACCCGCGGGCCCGGACGGCGCTGCGGGACGGGGAGTCGCTCGAGCTCAGCCGGCTCGAGTTCGACCTGCTGCTGTTCCTGGCCCGGCACCCGCGGCAGGTGTTCAGCCGCAGTCAGTTGCTGGCGCAGGTGTGGGGGCACACGCACACCACGAACCGGACCGTGGACGTGCACGTCAGCCGGTTGCGGACCAAGCTCGACGATCCCGATGTGGTGACGACGGTCTACGGGCTGGGCTACCGGCTCGCGGACGAGGCAGCGGTGACGGTGGTCTGATGACGCGCAAGACGGTTGCGGTGGTGGGTGGCGGCGCCGCCGGGGTGCTCGCCACCCGAGAGCTGCTGCGATGTGGCGACGACCGGGTCGTGCTGATCGAGCCGGGCGAGCCGGGCGGGGGGCTGGCCTACGGGTCGGCCCGCCCGTGGCACCTGCTGAACTCGCGGGCCGGCGCGATGAGCGCGGATCCCGACGATCCGCTGGACTTCGCGCGGTGGGCCGGGTGTGCGCCGTCTTCGTTCCAGCCCCGGTCTGTCTACGGTCGGTATCTTGCGGAGGTCTTCGCGCGGACCGCGGCCGCCTATGGCGACCGGCTCGAGGTGGTGCGGGACCGGGCATCTCATATATCCGTCGCTCCGCGCCGGATATATACAGAAATATCAGGATACATTGAGGCGGACGACATCGTCGTCGCCACCGGCAACCCGGCGGCCTCCCAGCCCTTCGCCCTGCGGGATCACCCCGACTACATCGCCGACCCGTGGCGGCAGGGGGTGCTGGAGGCGATCCCGTCCGACGTTCCGGTCCTTCTCGTCGGGGCCGGCCTTACTGCCGTCGATGTGGTCCTCACCCTGACTGCCGGCGGCAATCGGGACGCGCCCATCACCGCCGTGAGCCGGCGCGGCCAGCTGCCGCTGTCGCACATCTCCGAAATCTCCCCGGCGACGGATCTGTCGCTCGACGAGCCTCGCAACCTGCGCGATCTCGTCCGCACGGTCCGGATCGCGGCCGCCCAGGCCTCGGACTGGCGAGCGGTCGTCGACGGTCTCCGGCCCAGCATCGACCGGCTCTGGGGCTCGCTGACCGAGCGGGAGCAGGAGACCTTCCTGCGCCACCTGGCTCGCCCCTGGGAGTGTCACCGCCACCGGATGGCTCCCTCGGTCGGCGCCCGCATCGACACCCTCCGCGAGGAGGGTCGCTTCGAGGTCCGGGCCGGCGGCATCCGCTCGGTGACCGCCCCGCCGGCCGGCGGTGTGCTGGTCGAGCTCGAGGCCGGCGTCCAGTGGTTCGGCGCCGTGGTCAACTGCGCCGGTCCGGGCCGGCTGCCCGCCTCGGCCGGCGGGTTCGTGAACAGCCTGCTGAACGACGGCCACGCCCGCGTCGGCCCGCACGGCCTGGGCCTGGACATCGACGTGCAGGGCCGGATCGCCGACGACGTCTGGCTGATCGGCCCGCTGCGCCGCGGCCGGAGCTGGGAGACCACCGCGGTACCGGAGATTCGCTCCCAAGCCCGCGCATTGATCGACAGACATAAATAATTCATCCCGGTTCGGTCATATGGTCGCGGTATGACGTAGTCGTTTCCGCAGGTCAACGCTGTATCGATGAGCGTCGTCGCAATAATGTTCCATCTTGTGTGCATATCGAGAACTCTCGATACTGCGGGGGCACGGTACGTCACCGGCGTACCACCCACCCCCCTGGGAGGAACAAAGTGCTCACCCGGAAGCTGCGCCGACCGATCGTCGGCCTGGCCGCCTGCATGCTCGTCGGCTCCGCGTTCGTCGCGTCACCCGCGGCGGCGGCTCCCTCGGCCGGCGACGCCTCGTTCGCGCCCTCCGCCCTCGCCACCAAGATCGACGCCCAGTTCGGCAGCGCCACCGCCGGCTCGTACGTCGACGCGGCCGGCAAGGTCGTCGTCAACGTCACCGACGCCGCCACGGCGCGGTCCGTGACCGCGGCCGGGGCCACCGCCCGCTTCGTCGCGAACAGCGGCGCCACCCTCGCGGCCGCCGACAACGCGCTGAAGTCTTCGTTGAAGACCCCCGGCACGGCCTTCGCCGTCGACCCGATCAGCAACCAGGTCGTGGTCAGCGTCGACAGCACCGTCACCGGCGCGAAGCTGGCCGCCGTCCAGGCGACCGTCGCCAAGCTCGGCGACAAGGCCCGCATCGAGTCCATCCCCGGCACGCTGAGCGTCGAGATCTCCGGCGGCGACGCCATCTACGCCGGCGGCAGCCGGTGCTCGCTCGGCTTCAACGTGCGCAGCGGCTCGACCTACTACTTCCTGACCGCGGGCCACTGCACCAACATCGCGTCCACCTGGACCAACGGCTCCACCACGCTGGGCACCCGCGCGGGCACCAGTTTCCCGGGCAACGACTACGGCATCGTCCGCTACACCAACACGACGATCACCAAGTCGGGCGCGGTCGGCTCCCAGGACATCACCTCGGCCGGCACCCCGGCCGTCGGCGCCACGGTCTACCGCCGCGGCTCCACCACCGGCACGCACTCCGGCCGGGTCACCGCCCTGAACAGCACCGTGAACTACTCGCAGGGCTCCGTCTCCGGCCTGATCCGCACCACGGTCTGCGCCGAGCCCGGCGACAGCGGCGGCTCGCTCTACTCCGGCACGACGGCCCTGGGCCTGACCTCCGGCGGCAGCGGCAACTGCTCCTCCGGCGGCGTGACCTACTTCCAGCCGGTCACCGAGCCCCTGAGCGTCTACGGCGTCTCGGTGTTCTGAGTGTCTTGAAACAGAGAACGGCCTCGCCGCTTGGCGGGGCCGTTTTCGTGTGACCCCGGTGTGACGCCGTTCGCCTTAGGCTTCGCGGATGAGAGTCCTGGTGGTCGAGGACCACGTCCGCCTCGCCGACTCGGTGGCCCGAGTGCTGCGGCGCGAGGGCATGGCCGTCGACATCGCGTACGACGGGACGGTGGCCGTCGATCTCACCACCGAGACCGACTACGACGTGGTGGTGCTCGACCGCGACCTGCCAGGCGTGCCCGGCGACGAGGTCTGCCGCCGGCTGATGCGGGAGCCGGCGCGCACCCGGGTGCTGATGCTGACCGCGGCCGCCGCCGTCGCCGACCGGGTGGAGGGGCTCACCCTGGGCGCCGACGACTACCTGCCGAAGCCGTTCGCCTATCCCGAGCTGGTGGCCCGGATCCGCGCGCTCGGCCGGCGCTCGCAGCCCGCCGCGCCGCCCGTTCTCACCAGCGGTGACCTGACCCTCGACCCGGCTCAGCGGGTGGCCACCCGGGCGGGGTCGCGGCTGCCGCTCAACCCCAAGGAGCTGGCCGTCCTGGAATACCTGCTCGCCGCGGCCGGCCGGGTCGTCTCGCCGGAGGAGCTCCTGGAGCGGGTGTGGGACGCGGCCGCCGACCCGTTCACCACGACGGTGAAGGCCACCGTGAACCGGCTCCGATCGAAGCTCGGCGAGCCGGCCGTCATCGAGACCGTTCCGCGCGCCGGCTACCGGATCGCGTGATGGGACTGACGGTCCGCCTGCGGCTGACCCTGCTGTACGGCGCGCTCAGTCTGCTCGCAGGCGCGGTGGTGCTGGCCATCACGTACGTGCTGATCGCCTCGAATGTCCCGAACATCGAGTCCCGTCAGGTCGGTGGGCCGCCCGGCGGCCCTGATCTTGCCGTCGTGGCCCGGGAGGAGGCCGCCCAGCAGCGCGAGACGGTTCTGCACTTCCTGATCGAACAGTCCGTCTACGCGCTGGCCATCATGGCGGTCGTCGCGGCCCTGCTCGGCTGGCTGGTGGCCGGCCGGGTGCTGCGGCCGCTGCGCACGATGACGGCCGGGATCCAGCAGATCTCGGCCCGCAACCTGCACGAGCGCCTCGCCGTCGCCGGGCCGCGCGACGAGCTCAAGGAGCTCGCCGACACCGTCGACGGGCTGCTGGGCCGGCTCGAAGCCGCGCTCGACTCGCATCGGCGGTTCGTCGCCAACGCCGCACACGAGTTACGCACGCCGCTGACGCTGGAGCACGCGCTGCTGGAGGAGGCCGTGCTCGACCCGGACGCGACGGCGGAGTCCTTCCGCACGCAGTACAAGGAGCTGATGCTGGTCAGCGAGCAGCAGGCACGGCTCCTCGACTCGCTGCTCGTCCTGGCCACCAGCGAGCGCGGGCTCGACCGCCGGGAGACCGTCGACCTCGCCGCGCTGACCGGCGACGTGCTGCGGGCGTTCGCCACTGATCTCGTCGTCGAGGCCGACCTGCGCCCCACTCGGATCGCGGGCGACCCGGTCCTGATCGGACGCCTGGTGGCCAACCTGGTCGACAACGCGATCTCCTACAACGTCCCGGGCGGCCGGATCGAGATCGCGACCGGCGACGCCTGGATCTCGGTGGCCAACACCGGGCCGCCGGTGCCGCCCGAGATGGTGGAGCGACTGCTCGCGCCCTTCCAGCGGCTCTCCCGCACGGCCGGCGAGGACGGTCATCACGGGCTCGGGCTCTCCATCGTGCACGCGATCGCCGCCGCCCACGCCGCCGATCTGACGGTGCACGCCCGGCCGGCCGGTGGCCTTTTCGTCAAGGTGTCGTTTGTGCCCGTCGTGTGACCGGCCTCCGCGTAGAACGTAATGCATGTTCAGATTGACGGCAGTCACCTTTGCATCGGTTTTCCTGATCGCCGGATGCGGCTTGGTAAACGATTCGGAATCCGACGATCCCCACGGTTTCGACCAGGCGATGGCGTACGCCTCATGCATCCGCGCCAACGGCGTGCCGAACTTCCCCGATCCCCTCAAGGAAGGCAACGGCGTCAAGGTCCAGGGCGGGGAGTACCTCTCCTCGCCGGAGGGGAAGAAGGCGGCGGAGGCCTGCCGCGACAAGGATCCGCAAGGCAACGACGACTCGGACGGCGGCACGATCGACACCGCGAAGCTGGCGGACTGGATGAAATGCATGCGCGCGAAGCTGCCGAAATTCCCGGACGCGCAGACCAGCGGCGGCACCATCACGATCACTCTCCAGGGCACCGGGATAAAGAGCGATTCCGCGGAATTCCAGAATGCGCGCCGGTCCTGCGAATCCCACGCGCCGGGCGGCAATCTGAAGGTGGTGGACGCGCCATGAGAAGACGGATTTTGGCGTTGCCGGCCGTGGTGATCGCGGCGGCCGCGGTGACCGCTTCCACCGGATTGCTCGGCCGCCGCGACGCCGGCTCGCCGAGCGACACGCTCACCGGGCCGCCGGCCACCGCGACGGTCGAGCGGCGGACCCTGACCCGCACCACGACGGTCGGCGGAACCCTGGGCTACGGCGACACCGCCGCCGTCCTGGCGCCGGGCGGCCGGGGCATGGTCACCTGGCTGCCGCGCGCCGGCGACGTCCTCGAGCGCGGCGACACCGTCTACCGCGTCGACCAGCAGCGGGTTCCGCTGCTCTACGGATCCGTCCCGCTCTACCGCGCCCTGTCCACCGGCAGCAAGGGCGCCGACGTACGGCAGCTGGAGAGCAACCTCGGCGCCCTCGGCTACACGGGCTTCACGGCCGACGACAAGTTCACCGCGGCGACCGCGTACGCGGTGAAGCGATGGCAGAAAGACCTCGGCCGGAGCCGGACCGGAGTGGTCGGGCCAGGCGACGCCGTGGTGTCATCGGGGGCACGTCGCGTCGCCCAGCTCACCGCCGAGCCCGGCGCCGCCGCGTCCGGGGCGCTGCTGCGGTGGACCGGCACTGCCCGGGTCGTCGCGGTGGCGCTCGACATCGGCTCGGCCGACCTCGTCCGGCGGGGCGCCGACGCGACGATCGAGCTGCCCGACGGGACGAAGGCGGCGGCGCGGGTCACCGCCATCGGCACGCCGGCCGCCACCCTGCCGATCCAGCTGACCGTCACCGACCAGCGCAAGCTCGGCCGGTACGAGGTGGCCCGGGTCAGCGTCGACCTCGCCGCCGAGACCCGCGCGGGCGTGCTCGCCGTGCCGATCACCGCGCTGGTGGCCCAGCCGGGCGGCGGCTACGCGGTGGTGGCCGGCGCCGGCCACCTTCCGGTCCGGACCGGGCTGTTCTCCGACAGCTACGTCGAGATCTCGGGCGCGGGTGTCGTCGAGGGCCTGGCAGTGGGGGTGCCGCGATGACGCCGATCGTGCGGATGGCCGGCGTGTCCAAGCGGTACGGCACGGTGCCGGCCCTGCTCGACGCCGACCTGGTGATCGAGCGAGGGGAACTGCTCGCCATCGTCGGCCCGTCCGGCTCCGGCAAGTCCACCCTGCTCAACATCATGGGCACCCTCGACCGGCCGACCGCCGGGAGCCTGCACCTCGACGGCTACGACGTCGGCTCGCTCGGCGATCGCGAGCTGTCGGCGCTGCGGGCGCGGACCATCGGCTTCGTGTTCCAGCAGTTCCACCTTGCTCCCGGCGTACCCGTCATGGAGAACGTGGCGGACGGCCTGCTCTATCGCGGAATCCCGCGCGGACGTCGCCGCGAGGCGGCGTCGCGGGCGCTGCACCTGGTCGGGCTCGGGCACCGGATGACGCACCGGCCGCACCAGCTCTCCGGCGGGGAGCAGCAGCGGGTGGCGATCGCCCGTGCGGTCCTCGGCGATCCGCCGCTGCTGATGGCGGACGAGCCGACCGGCAACCTCGACTCGCACGCCGGCGCGGTCGTGATGGATCTGCTGCGCTCGTTGCATGAGGCCGGCACGACGGTCGTGGTCATCACGCACGACCGCGACATCGCGGCTTCGCTGCCGCGCGAGATCCGGCTGAAGGACGGCCGAATCGTCTCGGGGGCCCGGCGATGAACGAGCCGGCCCGCTTGAGCCCGATGGATGTCGTCCGGGTCGGCGGCTACGGCCTGCGATCGCGCCCGTTGCGGGCCTTCCTGTCGGCGCTGGGCATCGCGATCGGCATCGCCGCGATGGTCGGCGTGGTGGGTATCTCGGCGTCGTCCTCGCACGAGCTCGACCGGCGGCTCAGCGCCTTCGGCACCAACCTGCTGACCGTCGCGCCCGGCCACTCGCTGCCCGGCGAGACCGTGCACCTCCCGGACACCGCGCTCACGATGATCGCCGCGATGCCCGGCGTCGAGACGGTCTCGGCCGTCGGTCGCATCGACGCGCACGTCTACCGCAACGACCACATACCCGTCGAGCGGACCGGCGGCATCTCGGTCTTCGCCGCCCGGGTGGACCTGCCGGCCGTCGTCGGCGCGCGGATGGCGACCGGCGTCTGGCTGACCGAGGCGACCGCCCGGTATCCGGCCGTCGTACTCGGCGGGACGGCGGCCGACCAGCTCGGCGTCTTCCGGGCCGGCCCCGACGAGCTGGTGTGGCTGGGCGGCCGCTGGTTCACGGTCGTCGGCATCCTCGCCCGCAACGAGCTGATCCCCGACCTGGATTACGGCGCCTTCGTCGGCTGGCCCGCCGCCCGGGCCTCGCTGGCCTTCGACGGCCATCCCACCACCATCTACACCAGAGCCGCGGAAGACTCGGTGCTGACGGTGCAGCCGTTGCTGGGCGCCACCGCCAACCCTGCGAGCCCCAGCGATGTCGACGTCTCGCGGCCCTCGGACGTGCTGTCGGTCAAGCGGGCGACTCGGGAGACCCTCCAGGCCCTGCTGCTGGGCCTGGGCGCGGTGGCCCTCCTGGTCGGCGGCGTGGGCGTGGCCAACACGATGGTCATCTCGGTGCTGGAACGCCGGGCGGAGATCGGGCTACGCCGGTCGCTGGGCGCGACCCGGGCCCAGATCCGCACCCAGTTCCTGGCCGAGGCTCTTCTGCTGTCCCTGATGGGCGGCGCCGGCGGCGTACTTCTGGGTATCGGAATAACCGCGATATTCGCGACATATCAGCGGTGGGCGACAGTGGTTCCGGTCTGGGCGATGGCGGGCGGCCTCGGCGCGACCGTCGTCATCGGAGGGCTGGCCGGCTTCTACCCGGCCATGCGAGCCGCCCGGATGTCTCCCACCGAGGCACTCGCGCGGGCCTAGGGATCGGCCGGTGTCCCGTCGACGGGACACCGGCTCACTCGATCAGGATCTGGTCGGCGGCGCTGTCGAGCGTCGCCATGATCCATTGGGTGATGTCGACGCCGCTCTGGCCGGCGGCCTCGCGCCAGCGCTCGAGCCGCTCGCCCGGGATGGCCAGCCGATGCAGGTTGCCCGCGCTCCCGATCAGGGCGCTCTCGCTGCGCTGCGCGGCGCGGACGGCGCCGCGCAGGTGCTTCACGGCCCACCGGTGCTCCACGGCCTGCCGCAGCCAGTGCTCCTGCTCGGCCACGGTCAGCGCGGCGAGCTCGGCATGGTGCTGGAAGCTCAGGGCCGGCCGTCGCCGGGCGGATGGGTAGCGGCCCGCTACCCACGCGTAGTTGCGCAGAGTCTGGTACCGCAGCCCGGCGGACTCGATCGCCTGCTCGTACCGGCCGGTGTAGTGCTGCCGCCCGTAGATCAGCCAGTCGCCCAGCCACCAGGAGGACGAGCTGAGGACGCCGGCGAGCATGTTCCCGGCGCGCTCCCACTCGTCGTACGGCAGGCCGGGCGGCATCCTGAGCGCGACCTTGGTGGTCGTCACCTGCGCCGACGGCAGGCGGTGATCTGTCATGCGGCCAGTGTGGAAAGACCGCCTATCAAGCCACTATCTTGACGCTATCGGCGAGTTCCGTCGATGTTCATCGAAACAGTCCGCGCCGCGGTATGGCTGTGTGATCGATCAGTGTCTTAATGTGATCACGCTGCTATATCGAACGGGGACGTTATGTGGCGAAGAATTCTGCCCGTCTGCCTGGTGGCAGGCCTGGCGGTCGGTCAACTTGTCGTACCGGCTCTGGCCGGTGTTTCCGCAGCCGCGTGCGCGGACCAGGCCGGCACTGAGCCGGCCGCCGCCAAACTCGCGGTCAGCTGCGACCGGCCGGTCACGGTCGAGTCTTCGCAAACCGAGTTTTCCCAGGTGGTGGCCCAGCCGGACGGCCATCTCCGGCTCGAGTCGGCGGTCGAGCCGCAGCGCGCCCGCCGAGGTTCCGGATGGGCCGACCTCGACTTGGCCCTGAGCCGGGGCGGCGACGGGCAGCTGCGCCCGGCGGTCTCGGTCGCCGACGTCGCGTTCTCCGGAGGCGGCTCCGGCCCGCTGGTCACGCTGACCCGCGCCGGCCGTACGGTAACCATGTCATGGCCCGGGAATCTGCCCGTTCCGACCGTTTTTGATGATTCGGCCACCTATGCCGAGGTGCTGCCCGGCGTCGACCTGGTGGTGCGGGCGACGAGCACCGGATTCACGCACGCGCTCGTCATCAAGTCGGCGCAGGCCGCGGCCCAGCCCGGCGTCGCCAGCGTCCGGTTCCGGCTCGGCGGCACCGCGCGGATCTCGTCGGACCGGGGAGTGCTGACCGCGCACGGCGCCGACTCGGTCATCGCGTCGACCGAGCCCGCGGTGATGTGGGACAGCCGGACCGCGCCGGTGACGCCGTCCAAGACGGCGTCCGCCCGCCCGCAGGCCGCGCCGCGCTCGACGCACGAGAGCGCCGGCGACGCCGCCCGGATGGCGCCCGTGTCCGTCGGCCTCACCGGCGGGGACCTCGTGCTGCGCCCGGACCCCAAGCTCCTGAAGGAAGCGACCTACCCGCTCTACGTCGACCCCATCTGGTCCGTCTACAAGAACAAGTGGGCGTACGCGACGAGCAACAACTCCAACAACACCGACTACTCCCGGGCCCGGGTCGGGCTGAACCCCGACACCGGCGCTACGTACCGGTCGTACTTCCAGTTCCCGACCACGGCCAACGGGGTGTCGCTCGGCAAGAAGCACATCGAGTCGGCCCGCGTGGAGATGAAGCTCGACCATTCCTGGTCCTGTGACAGCACGGTCACCTCGATGTACTGGGCGTCGGCGATCAACGCCACGCCGAAGGCGAGCTGGTCGGGCGTGTCGCTGTTGCGCTTCGTGGACAGCGCCACCGGGCACGCCAACGAGGCCGGCGGTTGCGGCAACGAGCAGGGCGACATGTTCATGCAATTCCAGAGCACCGCGGTCACCCAGCTGCTCCAGGACACGGCCAACGGCAGCTGGAGCGCGCTCACCTTCGCCCTCACCGCCCGGGCCGCCGACGGCTCGGGGGAGTCGACCCAGAACCGGTGGAAGAAGTTCTACCCGAACGACGCCAAGCTGTTCGTCGACTACGACACCCCGCCCGGCATGCCGCTCTACCTCCAGGCCGCCGGCGTGGCCTGCAACCCCGGAGTGCTGCCGATCGGGACGCTCACGCCGACGTTCTCGGCGATCTTCTCCGACGCCGACGCGTCCGACTCGCTCACCGGCGTGTTCGAGTGGATCGAGGTGCCGGCCGCCGGGCTCGGTGCGGTGACCGACACGTCGCCGGCCCGCAAGACACCACCACCCAACAAGACATCGATCAGCCCGAAGTCGACGCGGGCCACGACCGCCACCGTCACGGCGGTCAAGGGCAAGACGTACGCGTTCCGCGCGCGAGCCATCGACAAGGCGCCGTACTCGATATCGAGTGCGTGGGGCCCCTGGTGCCAGTTCAAGGTGGACACCACCGTCCCGCCGGTGACCGCCTCGGTGATCACACTGCCCTCCGGGCCGGGGAAGAAGGGCCGGATCCGGATCGAGTCGACCGCCACCGACGTCACCAAGTTCCAGTACGGCTGGGACGCCGCGACGAAGGTGGTCACCGCCTCGGGCACCAACCCGAAGTACGCCGAGGTGGACATCACCGCCCCGTCGTTCGGCCTGAACGTGCTGCTGCTGAAGGCCATCGACGCCACCCTGAACGAGGGCAACGGCTCGCTCGAGTTCCGCGTCGGCCGGCCGTCCCCGCCCGCCGCCCGGTGGGCGCTGGAGACCTACCCGGGCATCGACCAGACGGCCGCCCTGGCCGACCGGGCGCCGTCCCCGGCCGACTCGCCGCTGACCGCGTCCGGCGTGACCTGGACCGACAACGTACGCCTGATCGGCGGCGCGGCGGCTACTTTCAACGGCTTTGCCGAGGCCACCACGAGCTCGGCAGTGGTGAACACGACCAACTCGTTCAGCGTCTCCGGCTGGGTGCGGCTCGGCGGAATGCCCACCGGCGACCGGAAGTTCGCCGGCCAGGCCGGCACCGACGCGGCCGGGTTCGAGATCGGCGTGCGCCGCCTCAACGATGTCTCATATTGGTCATTCGTGATGAAAGACACGATTGCCCAGTCGAGTACCACCGTCGCGGCGATCTCACCGACCGCGATCACCACCGCCGACGTGGGCCGCTGGACGCTGGTGACCGGCTCGTTCGACGCCGCCGAGAAGAAGCTCCGGCTCTACGTCGACGGGACCCTGGTCGCCCAGGCCGACCGGACGGCCGCGCCGTGGGCCGCCACCGGCAAGTTCGCGGTCGGCCACGGGTTCGACTCGGGGGCCGCCAGCAACTTCTGGAACGGCTCGATCGCGGACATGCAGGTCTTCGACCGCGTGCTGGAGCCGCAGGACTTCACCGGCCAGCTGGCCTCCGACCCGACGTCCGGCGGGTTCGACGAACCCGGCATCGCCGCCCCGATCGAGGTCGGGTCGTGGGACTTCCAGAGCGCGGTCGGCTGCTACGCCACCAACTTCCGGGACAGCTGCGAGGCGCCGGACTCCCGAACCGCGTTCGGCCGCTGGCTGGCCCTGACCCGGGGCTCGGAGGTCGGCGCCGGGCACTCGGTCAACGAGTCCGGCCTGTGGACGGACAACAGGTACTTCCCGGAGGACGGCTTCGACGAGTACTCGGAGGAGTACGGCCGGAGCGCGGTGAAGACCGGGTTGACAACCGACCCCGACGGCAATGAGCTCACCACCTGGCAGGAACGGCCGGTGCTGCGCACCGACCAGTCGTTCACCGTCGCGGCGTGGGTGATGCGCGAGGCCGGTCCCGCGGGCAACGGCGGTCGTACGGTCGTCGCCCAGCAGGGCACGCAGGAGAGCGCCTTCTGGCTCAAATTCAGCCCGACCTCCGGCAAGTGGGAGTTCATCGTCCCGCACGCGGACGACTCCGCCGCGCCGACCTCCTGGGTCCGGTCCGTGTCGGACGCACAGGAAGGGATGTGGACACACCTGGCCGGCGTCTACGACTCGGCCCGCAAGGAACTGCGGCTCTACGTCAACGGCGAGCTCGAGGGAACCAAGTCACTGTCCATCACCCCGTTCAACGCGACCGGGCCGATGCTGATCGGGCACACGCTCTGGCACGGCGGGCTGATGGACCAGTGGTACGGCGGCATCGACGACGTCGAGGTCTACCAGGGCGCCTTGAGCTCCGCGTCGGTGGCGTTGAAGTACCGCCTGCAGGCCACACAGACCTCCGCCTCGAACATGCTCGGCAAGGACCAGACACTGCACACGAACGAGGCCTTGCGGTCCAGCGACGGCCGGTTCGACCTGTTGATGCAGGTGGACGGCAACCTCGTGCTGCACGACAACCACGTACCGATCTGGGACAGCGAGACCTGGGACCACCCGGGCGCCTACGTGATCATGCAGGGCGACGGCAACCTGGTCATCTACGACGCGGCCGGCGCACCCGTCTGGAGCACCCGGACCTGGGACACGACCGCGGACCGGCTGGTGCTCTACGACGACGGCGATCTCGCTCTGATCGATCCGACCGGCCAGCTCATCTGGCGACGTGACTGACGTGCTGACACAAAGGGGACGGGGAATGCACGCACAACGCTGGAATCTCGTGTTGAGGTCGGTCGTCGCCGCCACGCTGCTGTCCGTGGCCGTCGCGGTCCCGGCGCAAGCAGCGGAGGCCGCGCCGCGCGTACCGGTCAAGCCGCCCGCCGAGAAGCTGGACCACGACGGCGGCCCGGTCGCCGGAAAGGCCTGGACGCAGCAGAAGGTCCGGGACATCCCGGCGACCAAGCTGGCCTGGCCCACGCCGACTACGGCGCGGGTCGAACTGCCGGCCAACCGCCGGGTGAAGGTGCCCGGCCAGCCGATCTGGATCTCTGACGCGTCACGGCTGTCCGCTGTGGACGTCCAGGTCGTCGACCGCGCCACGGTGCCGGCGACCTGGCGGGACGGTTTGATGATGCGGGTCAGCGCGCCGCAGGGATCGGGCACCGCCCGGCTGTCGGTGGACTACCGCGACTTCCAGCAGACGTACGGCGCCGACTGGGCCTCCCGGCTGCGGTTGTGGCAGGTGCCGCAGTGCGGGCTCGCCACCCCCGACGCGTCGTCCTGTCGTTCGGTGGCTCTTCCGACGACTGCCGACCCGGTTGCCGGCACCGTCACCGCGACAGTGAGCGTCGGGTCCTTTGTCGCGCTGGCCGCGGCGCCCTCGGGCAAGGACGGCGACTTCCGCGCCACCAGCCTGGCGCCGAGCTCGACCTGGTCGTCCGGCGGCAACTCGGGCGAGTTCTCCTGGAACTACCCCATGCGGGTGCCGCCGGCGAGCGGCCCGGCACCGGACGTCGACCTGTCCTACTCGTCCTCGGCGGTCGACGGCCGGTCCGAGGTGACCAACAACCAGCCGTCCTGGATCGGTGAGGGCTTCGACTACTCGCTCGGGTACATCGAGCGTCGCTACGTGCCCTGCTCCGAGGACTCCAAGAACGGCGCGAACAGCACGACCTCCAGCGGCGACGAATGCTGGCGGTCGGACAACGCGACGATGAGCTTCGGCGGGCACAGCGGCGAGCTGATCTACCAGGCGGGTAAGGGCTGGCACCTCCGCGACGAAGACGGCTCCAAGATCGAGAAGTTGACCGGGGCCGTCAACGGCGACTCCGGCGACGCGGCCATCGACGGTGTCGGTGAGCACTGGCGGGTCACCACGACCGACGGCACGCAGTACTACTTCGGCCTGGACGACCTGCCCGGCGAGAGCAGCGCCACCAACTCGACGCTGACCGTGCCGGTCTTCGGCAACCACTCCGGCGAGCCGTGCCACCAGACCGCGTTCACCTCCTCGGACTGCGTGCAGGCCTGGCGGTGGAACCTCGACTACGTCGTCGACGTGCGCGGCAACACCATGTCGTACTGGTACGGCAAGGAGACCAACAAGTACGCCCAGAACGCGACCGACTCGTCCGACGTCACCTACGACCGGGCCGGCTACTTGACCCGGATCGACTACGGCACCTACGACCGCACCCAGGCCATCCACGGCGTCACCGAGCGCAACACCGAGCCGTACGCCCAGGTGTCCTTCGAGACCGACATGCGCTGCTTCACCAGTTGCGGCAGCGAGTCCGCCCCGACCACGGCCAACTGGAAGGACACCCCCTGGGACCAGGAGTGCAAGGCATCCGCCACCTCCTGCCCCGGCCAGTACGCGCCGACGTTCTGGACCACCAAGCGGCTCAAGACGATCACCACTCGGGTATGGGACACAACCGTCGCGACGCCCGCGTGGCAGAACGTCGAATCGTGGACGCTGAGCCACACCTTCTCGGCGACCGCCGACTCGACCCACACCGGCCTGTGGCTGGAGCGGATCGACCACAAAGGCCTGGTCGGCACCGAGATCAGCATGCCGCCGGTGACTTTCGAGGCGGTCTCGATGGCGAACCGCGTGCTGACCGAGAACGGCACGGCCGACAACTGGCTGCGGATCAACAGCATCGTCACCGAGACCGGCGCCCGGATCAAGGTGGACTATTCGGAGCCCGAGTGCACCGCGGCGATGGTCGCGACGCTGGCCCCCGAGTCCAACACGCATCGCTGCTATCCGGTCAAGGTGCCCGACTCCAGCAATCCAGCCGGTGACGTCCTGGTCAAGCAGTGGTGGCACAAGTACGTCGTCACGCACGTCGCCGAGGACGACCTGCAGACGACCAGCGGGCACCCCGCGCCGACGAAGCACACGAGATACGAGTACGTCGACGCGCCTGCCTGGCACTATGCCGACGACGACGGCCTGTCCAAGCCGGACCGCAAGACGTGGGACCAGTGGCGCGGCTACCGAGAGGTGCGCACCCAGGTCGGCGACGAGACGAACACCCGCACGCTCACGGTCACCAAGTTCATGCGCGGCATGCACGGCGACCGGGCCGCCCCGAGCGGCGGTACCCGCACGGTGACCGTGCCCGCTTCATACGGCCCCGAGACGGTCTACGACGAGGACCAGTTCGCCGGCCTGGTGCGGGAGCAGGACGTCTACAACGGCGTCGACACCAAGCCGGTCTCCCGCGAGATCAACGTGCCGTGGCGATCGAACCCCACGGCCAGCCGCACGATCAACGGCGACACAGCCGAGGCACGGTACGTCGACACGCAGGCTTCCTACGCGCAAACCGCTCTCGGGGTGGACGGCAGTCGGGGTTGGCGGACCACCAGCGGGCGGACGAGCTTCGACCAGACATACGGGACCGTCAACTGGTCGCAGGACGACGGCGACGTGAGCAAGACCGGCGACGAGAAGTGCGTCGCCTACACCTACAACCGGAACACTGACAAGAACCTGACGGAGACGGTCAGCCGTAGCCTGACCACGGCCCTGACCTGCGGAACGTCGCCGTCCACCGTCGACGACGTCGTCAGCGACATGCGCAGCTACTTCGACGGCGCGACCGGCCTCACCACACCACCCATCTTCGGCTCGGTCACCAAGACCGAACAGCTCAAGGACTGGGTGCCGGGTACTGGCACGGTCTGGCAGACCGTGGCGCAGTCCGCCTATGACTCCACCGGCCGGGTGACCGTCGCCACCGACATCAAGGGCAAGAACACGACGACCACGTACACCCCGCCGGTGGGTGGACCGGTCACCAAGGCGACCACGAAGAACCCGCTGGACTGGTCCTCCTCGGTGAATTCCAATCCGTACTGGGGCTCGGTCACCAAGACAACCGACGCGAACAGCCGGGTCACGGCGGACGTCGACTACGACGCGCTCGGGCGGGTGCTGCGCGCCTGGACACTGGGCTGGACCCGGGCTGCGAACCCGAACAAGCCGTCCGCCCAATATCAGTACGAGATCGCCCCGAACCGGGATGCCTACCCGTACGTCAAGTCGCAGGAGCTGAATGCCGACGGCAACTACATCGCGTCGTACCAGATCCTCGACGCCTTGCTACGACCTCGCCAGGCCCAGTCGATCTCGCTCGGCGGCGGCGACCGGGTGGTCACCGACACGATCTACGACGAGTTCGGCCGCTCCGCCACTACCTATGGCGCACACGCGGAGCCGGGCGCGCCGTCCGGGACTCTTTGGTGGGAGCCGGAGTGGTCGGTGCCATCAGTCAGCAAGAACGTGTACGACCGGGCCGGTCGGGTCACCGACGCCGTCTTCCTCAGCGGTGACAACGTCACCAACCTGGTGGAGAAATGGCGCACAGTCACCGCGTACGAGGGCGACCTCACCAAGGTCACGCCGACGCAGGGCGGCACTCCGAACACCACCGTCAGCGACGGCAAGGGCCGTGTCGTGGCCCTGCGGGAGCACACGACGGCGGCCGGCGTCAACGGCGCCTACAACGAGACCAAGTACGCGTTCAACCGCAAGGACCAGCAAGTCAAGGTAGCCGACAACGCGGGGAACGAATGGATCACGGTCTACGACGCCAAGGGCCGGGCAATCCAGAAGACCGATCCGGACTCGGGCACGTCGTCGACCGCGTACAACGACTTCAACGAGGTCGAGAGCACGACCGACGCCCGCGGCGAGAAGCTCTGGTTCACCTACGACACGATCGGGCGTAGCCGGACCGTCCGCGACGACTCGGAAACCGGTCCGCTGCGCGCCGAATGGCGCTACGACAGCCTCTACAGCGGTCAGGCCGGCTTCCGTGGCCAACTGACCCAATCGATCCGTTACGAGCCGGCGGGTTCGGCCAACGCCTACAAATGGCAGGCCCGCAATCTGAACGACCGCTACCAGCCGACCGGCGTCAACTACGTGATTCCGCCGGTGGAGACGGGCCTGGACGGCACCTACCTCTACTCGTACGAGTACTCCGCCGCTACCGGCGCGCAGACCTCGATCTCCTATCCGGCCGGCGGTGGCCTGGTCACCGAGCAGCTCACCGCCGACTACGACGGGACGACCGGCCTTCCGGTACGGCTGGACACCAGCCTCACCGGATCGGCCGGCACGATGGCCACTGCCTCGTACACCGCCTACGGCGAGCGGTCCGGCTCGATCTACAAGATGCCGGGCGGCAAGTTCGTCCAGGACGTGGTCTACCGGGAGGAAGGCACTCGGCGGATCAAGCGGACGACCGTCGAGCGGGAGACCGTGGCCGGCACCATCTCCGACCGCAACTACGACTACGACAAGGCCGGCAACATCATCTCCGTCGAGGAGAAGCCCGCCGCCGGCAGCGTTGACAAGCAATGCTTCCGGACCGACCTGCTGGGCCGGCTGACCACCGCGTGGACACCGAAGCCGGAGCTGAACTGCCAGACCGATCCCGCCGTGGCCAACCTGAGCGGCCCCGCGCCGTACTGGCAGGACTGGACGTTCGACGCGACCGGGTCGCGGCTGACCGAGACCAGTCACGCCACCGGCGGGGACACCCTGCGCAGCTACGTGATGTCAGCCGGCGGTCACAAGGTGGGCACGATGACCACCGCCGCACCGGGCCTGGCCGCCGCCACTACCGAGTACCGATACGACACCAGCGGCAACACGACCTGCCGGCCCACCGCCGGCAGCGCGACCAACGATTGCGACACCAATACGAACAACCAGGCGCTGAGCTGGGACGCCGAAGGCAAGCTGAGCACGGTCACCGCCGGTGGCAGCACGGCCGAGACGAACGTCTACGACCCGGGCGGCAACCGGATCATCCGCCGGGATGCGACCGGCACCACGCTCTACCTGCCGAACCAGGAGATCCGCAAGCAGGGCACCGTCGTCACCGGCACCCGGTACTACAGCCTCGGTGGCACACTCGCCGGTTCTCGCACCGGCTCGTCCGCGATCACCGACATGACCTGGCTGTTCACCGACCATCAGGGCACCCAGCAGATCGCCGTCAACGCGGGCACGCTCAATGTGACGATCCGCCGCCAGACGCCGTACGGCGGCAACCGCGGCGCCACCATGGCGTGGGTCAACGGAAAGGGCTTCGTCGGCGGCGACAACGATCCGACCGGCCTGGTCAACATCGGCGCCCGCCAGTACGACACGCTGCTCGGCCGGTTCATCTCCGTCGATCCGGTGCTGGACCTGGCCGACCCGCAGCAGTGGAACGGCTACGCCTACGCCAACAACAGCCCGATCACGTCCAGCGACCCGAGCGGGCTGGTGCCGATCGACAATGAGCTCGACGACCAGTTCGGGCGCGAGAAGAAAGGCACGGGCAAGTACAAGAAGCGAGCGCCGACGCGTCCGCTCTACGGCAACTCGCACCGCGCCGGCAGTGGCAAGGGCGAAGTCAACGTCAAGGTTGGAGTCGGCGGCGACAATCAGCCAATCCAGCAGATCTGCGTCACCGGAATCCTCTGCGTCGATCAGTACGCCGTCACCAACGTCCCGAGATACGTCGACAATTACAACGCCCAGATCGCGAAGCTGAGTCGCGGCAAGGGCGGGCAAACCCTCGCCGACTACCAGTATCTGCAGGCGATGGTCTCCGCCTGCGCCGCCAACGACAAGGAACTCGAGGCTTACTGCTCCTCGCAGGCGTACGCCACGCTCAACACCGTCTCAAGTGAGGCCAGCGTCAAGGCCTACGAAGACGCCAACGGCATACCAGCCTGGAAGACCGCGATAGCCATCGGCGGCACAGTCCTCGATGCGGCACTCGGCGCCGGCGGCGCCGGCCGCTCTGGGGGTTCTGGAGGTTCTGGAGGTTCTGGGGGCCTGGGCGGCTCCTCCTCCTGCACGATGCCATCCCTCATAGGCGGTGGAAAGCGGAGCTTCTCCGCTGACACGCCGGTCCTGCTCGGCGACGGTCGAACCACCAGGAAGATCAAGGACCTCAAGGCTGGCGACGAGGTCTTGGCCACCGACCCGGAAACGGGTGAACAGGGCCCTCGCAGGGTCACTCAGGTCTGGGTCCACCAGGACGACCTCTACACCCTGATCGTCGACGGCAAGCAACTCGCCGTTACCGAGGACCACCCCATCTGGGACGCCACCGAGCAGCGCTGGGAACGCGCCGACGAACTTCGCACCGGTGACCTGCTCCGCACAACGACCGGCGCCAGGGTGCAAGTCGACAGCTTCCGCACCGAGAACCACCGGGTTGCCGCGGCTTACAACCTCACCGTCGACGACCTGCACACGTACTATGTGATGGCTGGCGACACCCCGGTTCTCGTCCATAATGACGGCGGCGGTCGTCTGCGACCCGACTACAACGCGGAAGGTCCGCACTCGACCTTCCTCACAGACGGAACGACTGGTCAGGTCAAGAAATGGGCAACGTGGGTTCCGCAGACGAACCCACGCAATCCTGCGCCGTGGGTCATGGTCGAACGTTTTGACTTGCAAGGCCCTGCTCACGTCAACCGGGACGGCACGCGAGTACCAACACCACATATCAACGTGCCGGGCGGCGACGCTCGTCCGGCCGAGCCATGGGAGATTCCTGGAAGTGGCGCTTCCCGTCCCCTCTGTTGACGAATACTTCGAGTTCCTCGCGAGTTGGTATGTCGCTCATTGTGACGGCGAGTGGGAGCATGAGTTCGGCGTGCGAATAGAAACCGTTGACAACCCTGGCTGGAATCTGCGAGTTGACATTATAGGAACGGAAATGGAAGGGCGAATCGCAACAAGAGGTAGGCGAGAATTTGAAGGTGGTGGCTGGCTCATCGTCGAGTCCGACGGCAGGTCGTTCGAAGCCAGTTGTGACGCGATGTCATTGCGCCTCGCGGTCCAGGAGTTCAAGAAATTCGTCGACACCGAGTGACTGAATATTTATTTTCCAGTCCACGGTGGATCTCGATAGGCGGGTTCGCCAAAGGGATCCGACTCGCGGTCGGACTGTTCGTCATGGCCGCGTTTCGGAGGGTGTGGTCGCGCGCTGTTGCTGCGGACCGTGAAGATTCGGTGGGCTGAGGTCGAAAGTATCGATGGCTCCGGAGGGGTGGGTGGGGGCGCCGGTGGCGCCATTGCGCCCGCGATCACGTGGAAACGCTCGGGTAAGACTCGGACGACGGATCTCAACGTGCTGGGTTCGTACAACCTCGTGCGGACGGAGAAAGGGGCCATCGGCGAGCGTGCGGCGGCGGATCTCAACGCGCGCTGGGCGCGCTGGCGCGAGGATAAGGCGCTGCCGCACGCGAAGTAGGCAGGTCCACGATGGACCTCGCCTCGGCCGGCGCGCAGAATTGGGCGATGACGACGGTCGATTCGGGGCGGAAGGTTGGGCGTGGGGAGCTGGCTCCCGGGTGCCCGGTGCAGCTGGGGGACGACGGGGTCTGGCGGATCCAGGACTACGCGACCGCGCGGGAGTTTCTGCGGCACGGTGACACTCGGCAAGCTGGGTTCGGGATCGAAGGGGTCAAGCGCTTCGCCAAAGGGATGCGGCTCGCGGTGCTCTACCGGGATGGGCCCGAGCACCGCGAGCATCGGCGGCAGACGGCCAAGTACTTCACGCCCAAGCGGGTGGACGCCGCCTATCGGGAGCTGATGCACCGGCTTGCGGACGAGCAGTGTGCGGTGCTGCGCCGACAGAAAAAAGCTGATCTGTCCGAACTGTCGTTTCAGCTGGCGGTGGGGGTCGCCGGTGAAGTTGTGGGGCTCACCGAAGGGCGCGGGAGCATGGCCACGCGGCTCCAGCGGTTCTTCAATCTGGTGCCGGACGGGAACGCCAAAGGGCTGCGGGCGCTCGAACAGGGAATCCACCAGCTGTTCACGATGGGGGCGTTCTACTGGCGGGACGTCAGGCCGGCGGTGGCGGTGCGCCGGAAACAGAGGCGGGACGATCTGATCTCGCACCTGATCGACGAAGGGTGCAACGCGCGGGAGATTCTTGGGGAATGTGTGACGTTCGCGGCGGCCGGGATGATTACGACGCGGGAGTTCATCTCGGTGGCGGCCTGGCATCTGTTCGGGGATGACGAGCTGCGGGCGCGCTATCTGGCGGGGGACGAGAAAGAGCGGTTCCTCGTGCTGCACGAGATTCTGCGGCTCGAACCGGTGGTGGCCGATCTGATGCGGTGGACCACGGCGGACGTACGCGTCAAAGGCGTGACGATCCCGGAAGGCTCTCTCGTGGATGTCGGTGTGGCGGCGGCGAATGCCGACGTTGCGGCTGTCGGCAGCGAGCCGGAGCGCGTTTGCCCGGGGCGGAAGCTGGCCGATGGGGTGGGTGACATGGGGCTGTCGTTCGGGGACGGCGCGCATCGGTGCCCGGGGGCCTACATCGCGATTCAGGAGACCGACATCTTCCTCGGCAAGCTTCTCCGCATGCCGGGGGTACGCATGGTGGGTGAGCCCGAGGTGCGGATCCGGCCCGAGATCGCCGCCTACGAGCTGGTGGGGCTGGTCGTCGAGGGTTAGGGGTGGGGGATCTCGCCCGCCTTTTCCCGCTCCTCGCCGCGGCGGCGGAGCAGGCGCAGGCCGGGGATGCCGGCGATGGCCAGGTGCAGGTCTTCCGTGACCTCCAGGAGCTTGTGGATGTCGGGGCCGACCTGGTCGAGCTTGCTGAGCAGCGGCATCACGTCGTTCACCAGGTGATCGCGCAGCTGGGGCAGCGTGTCGACCATGCGGATCGCGGCGGTTACCTCGGCGGGGGACAACTCGTCGACGAAACGGGCGGCGAGCGGGGCTCCCTTGCGCAGGGTCCCGGCGTACGCGTCAAGAAGCTCTGTGGCATCGCCCGCCGCCGACTCCGCCTGCCGGACCACCGCGGTGGCGTCGGCGGTGATGCCGCCGGCCGAGACGATCACGCCCTCGGCGGCCTGGCTGAGCGACGACGCCCGGGTGATCACGCCGGCGGCCGCGTCCGTGATGCCGGCCGCCTCACCGACGATGGCCGACGCGGCGTGCGTGATGCCGCCGGCCTGGCCGACCACGGCCGAGGCGCCCTGAGTGATGACTCTGGCCTCCGCCACCACACCCTCGGCGTCGGTGACGATCGTGTTGACGCGGCGGATCAGGGCCTCGGCCTCGTCGGCGAGCACGGTGATCCGGCTGACCAGCAGCTCGGTCTGGCCGAGCACGCCCAGCACCCGGAGCGGCAGGGTGACCGCGGCGGCGGCGCTTTCCACCGCCTGTCCGATCGCGGCGCGGGCGAGGTCGGCGGCGGGTGACACCAGCGGGATGCGCATGCCACCATCATGCGCCCCGCGGACACGCCGGGCGATCGATCACGCCGGGTGATCGTGGCAGTTCCTTCGAACTTCACCGGGGGTGCACCGGGCGCCGGTGGCGTAGACACGGCACTATGGCTCGGTGCGTACTCGAAGTTGGATCTTGGCTGTGGCGGCTGTAGGGGTCCTGGGGGGTGGCGGATTGGTCGGCGTGGGCATGACTCGCGGCGACGCGGGCGGGGTGCTGCCGCTGGCCGGCACGTTCACCTCGAAGGCGTCACCCACCCCGACCGGGCCCAGCCCCGAGGAGTTGGCTGCTCAGGAGCGTGCCAAGCGGGCGAAGAACCTGGACGCGGCGCTCAAGAAATACGCGGCCACGGTGCCCGAGTTCTCGGTCGCGGTGCTCGACAACAAGACCGGCCAGCGGTATTCGTACCGGGGCACGGAGAAGTACGAGACCGCGAGCGTCGTCAAGGTTCAGGTGCTGGCCTGCCTGCTGCTGACCGCGCAGGACAAGGACCGCGACCTCACCTCGACCGAGCTCGCCCTGGCCAAACGCATGATCACCCTTAGTGACAACGATGCGACGACGTCGCTGTTCTCGAAGCTCGGCAAGGCCACCGCGATCACCAAGTGCAACAAGCGGCTCGGTCTCACCCAGACCACCGTCAACAGCGCCTGGGGCCTGACCAAGACCACCGTCGACGACCAGGTGCGGCTGCTCGCCGAGCTGGCCGACACCAAGGGCCCGCTCGACGAGGACTCCCGCGACCTGGCGCACCAGCTGATGAGCTCGGTCGACGAGGCCCAGGACTGGGGAGTGCCCGCCGCCGCCAGGACCGGCGAGGACTTCACCGTCAAGAACGGGTGGCTGCCCCGCTCGACCGAGAACAACCGCTGGATCATCAACTCGGTCGGCCGCATCACGAGCGACGGCACCGACGTCTCGATCGCCGTCCTGTCCCACGGGCACTCGTCGATGTCGGGCGGCATCACCGTGGTGGAGAAGGCCGCCAAGCTGACGCGGCAATACCTTAAATATTGATCTCGAAGACAACGATTTCGGCGCGCGGTACGTCTTACCTGATGTGGTTCAGCGACGGAAGCTCATCATCGGCGGGGTGGGTGCGGCCGCCGGGCTCGCGGCCGCGGGTTTCGCAGTGGCGGGCCGCGCGCGCGGCGCGAAGGCGGCCCCCGATTCCATGGCGGGCAGCTGGCATTCGGCCGCCGTGCCGTCCGCCGAACCGATCGAGCTGACGGTCAGTCCCGCCGCCGACGCCGATGATGTGTCGCCGGCCGAGCCGATCGTTCTTTCGGTGGGCGGCGGCACCCTGAAGTCGGTCAAGGTCGCCGCCGGTGGCACGACCGTCGACGGCGCGATGCAGGCTGACGGGTCTTGGCGATCCAAGGGCACGATGACGTACGGCAAGACGTACAAGGTGACCGCGTCGATCGTCGACAGCACGGGTGCCGCGGTCGAGAAGACCTCCACCTTCTCCACCGTCAAACCGAAGGCCGTCGCCGGGATCACCTTCCAAGCCAACGGGATGGGCACTCTCAAGAGCGGCGGCACGTACGGGGTGGGCCAGCCGGTCATCGTCGCGTTCAGCAAGGCCGTGAAGGACAAGGCAGCCGCCGAAAAGGCGATCACCGTCGAGACGAGCCCATCGGTGCCGGGCAAGTTCTTCTGGGTGAACAACACGATCGTGCACTGGCGCCCGGCGAAGTACTGGGCGAAGGGCACGACGGTCAAGGTCAGCGTCGACGCGCTCGGCGTCCACCTGGGCAACGGGACGTACGGGAAGACCAACGCGAAGACGCACTTCACCATCGGCCGCGCTCTGGTCGCGATCAGCGACAACAACACGCACCGCACTCGGGTCTACGTCGACGGCAAGATGGTCCGCGACATGGCGTGCAGCAACGGCAAGGGCGGCTACACCACGATCGGGGACGGCAAGCAGATCCACTTCTGGACGCAGAGCGGCCCGCATGTCGTGTTGTCCAAGGAGCGCCGGCACACCATGAGCTCGGCCAGCTACGGCCTGACCGATCCGACCAACCCGAACTACTACGACCCCGAAGTGGTCGAGTTCTGCACGCGGATCAGCTACTCGGGCGAGTTCCTGCACGCGGCGCCGTGGAACCATTCGCTGGGGCGGGCCAACATCTCCCACGGCTGCGTCAACCTGAGCAACGCCGACGCCGAGTGGGTGTACGAGAACTTCCTCGTCGGCGACGTCGTCGAGGTCCGGCACACCCCGAAGAGCCTGCCGATCGGGGACGGCCTGGGCGACTGGAACGTCTCCTACGACAAGTACGGCGCCTGAAACGGGGGAAAGTGCGGACCTGGTCGCCCGTTCGGTGGTTTTGTGCCTTTGCGTCCTACGTGTAAGCAGGACGGATGGACGTGGATGTGGCACAAACGGCCGCCGCGGTGATGCCGTACGTCACGGCGGTGGCCGGCGCGTACGGAGCCCGCACCCTGGAGAAGTTGCGTGACGAGGCGCTCGATCAGGCCTCGGACGCCACTGTGGGGCTGGGCCGGCGGATCCTCAACCGGATCCTCGGGCGCGACGAGTCGCGGGGGGCGATCGAGGAGGCGTTGACGGAAGCCGTGGATGCGCCCGAGGACGAGGACACCGCAGCGGCACTGCGGTTGCAGATCCGCAAGGCGTTCAAGGCCGATCCTTCGCTTGCGGCGGAGGTGGCGGAGATGCTGCAGTCCGGATCGACCGGTGGCGTGACCGCGGATGGTCACGGCATGGCCGTCGGCGGCAACGCCCACATCCAGGCCTCCCACGGTGCAGTGGCGGCCGGGGTAATCCATGGTGGGGTGTCAACGTCGGGAAACCCTTCGCAGCCGGGAGCGGGCCAGGCCTGACCGCCCCGGGGCATTCGGCGACACATGTAGTTGCGCACGGCCCGACCTACATCGCGACCGGTGGTGGGATCGCGGGGGCTTGGAGCGAGCAAGGCCAGCGAGGTCCGGTTCGGCCCCGGCCCACGTTGGTGCCACTGCACGACTTGGCCGCGCTGGTGGCGATGCCGCTTGCCGGTCACGATCTGCCGCGACCGTTGCGTGGCCGGCAGGCCCTCGTCGACGAACTGGTGCAGGTGGCCGGCGAACGAGGAATCGCGACACGGTTGCGCGCACTGCATGGGCTCGGCGGCAGCGGGAAGACCGCTGTCGCGTTGCATGTCGCCCGAGAAGTGGATGCTCGCGGGGCAACGGTGTGGTGGGTGTCGGCCGCCGAGCGCTCCATATTCGTGACGGCTATGCATGCGGTCGCTCAGTTGGTGGGCGCGACCGAGGACGAGCTGGAGCAGCACGATCCCAGCGACATCCTGTGGCGGCAGCTGAGCTCCCGCACCGAGCCTTGGCTGCTTGTCGTCGACAACGCCGACGACCTCTCCGTGCTCGACTCCGCCGGCGACCGCGGCCTGGCCGGCGGCCGGGGATGGGTTCGCCCGATGTCGTCCGGCCCTGGCCTGGTCATTGTCACGAGCCGCGACGGCGATCCGAAGCGGTGGGGGCCTTGGTGTGAGCTCGTTCCGATCGGCAGCCTCGCGGTCGGGGACGGCGCTCAGGTGCTGGCCGACCACACCCGGGGCCGGTGCGGCCGCCCCGAGGACGCCGAGGCCCTGGCCGAGCGTCTCGGCGGCTATCCCTTGGCTCTCGCATTGGCCGGTGCCTATCTGGCCAACAACGTCGCCGATCCGTGGCCGGACGACGATTCCCCGATGACCTTCGCGGCGTACCAGGCCGCGCTCGACACCGGGCGCACCGACCTGCTCGCTCCCCGGTCCGGCGACGGCCAACCTCACGACCGGCGGCTCATCGACGGAATCTGGCAGCTTTCGCTGAGCCTGCTGGAGCAACGGGGAGCCAGCCGCGCCCGGCCTTTGCTGCGAGTACTTTCGCATTTCGCGGCCGCGCCGATACCCTATCGGCTGCTGCTGCGTCCGTCGGTGCTCAGCGCATCGACGATTCTGGACGGCGTCGACCGCGATCAGATCAGATCCGTTCTCGTGGGTGCCGGCGATCTCGGGCTGATCGACTTGTCGACGGCGGCACTGCCCCATGCCGGTGAGGACGGCGAGCTGCCCATCCTGAGCCTGCATCCGCTGATGCGAGATGTCAGCCGTCGTTTCGAAGATCCGGACTACGGCCATCGGGACTATTTGTCATTGGCGGCTCGGCTGCTCTGCGATGCGGTACTGGGCGACGATGAAACCTCCCCGCAGGATCCGAGGCAATGGCTCAAATGGCAGCTTCTGGGGCCGCATGCGGCGGGCCTGCTGAAGGATCTGACGGATCAGGGCGGGATCGATCCCGTTCTTCTGGCCGATGTCGCTCGCGTGGTCGACTTCACCATTCGCCAGACACAGGCCCAGGGACTGTTCGTGCTCGCTTACACCCAGTACCGCGCGCTGGAGGGATACGGAAGGGCCGCTCTCGGCGATGAGCACCCATCAGTGATAGCAAGTCGGCATGGCGCTGCTCTGGCGTTGTGGTGTCAAGGCGACATGTCTAGTGCGGAGGCGGAATTTCAGGGAGTTCTTGACGCCCGTCTGCGGAAGTTTGGCGAAGAGCATCCCGACACTCTGGCCACGAGGCACAGCCTCGCCGGTGTTCTGCGGGATCGCGGGGACTATCCGGCGGCCCAAGCCGAATACCTCGCCATTCTTGAGATTCGGCAACGGGTTCTGGGTGAGCAGCACCCCGACACCCTGGCCACGAGGCACAGCCTCGCCGGTGTCCTGCACGATCGCGGGGACTATCCGGCAGCCCAAGCCGAATACCAAGCCGTCCTCGCGGCTCAGCAACGGGTTCTGGGTGAGCAGCACCCCGACACCCTAGCCACGAGGCACAGCCTCGCCAACGTCCTGCAGAACCGGGGGGACTATCCGGCGGCCCAAGCCGAGCTCCAGGCCGTCCTCGAGACGGAACGACATGTTCTGGGCGAGGAACACCCTGGCACCCTGTCCACTCGGCACAGCCTCGCCGCCGTCCTGCAGAACCGGGGCGACTACCCCGCGGCCCAAGCCGAGCTCCAGGCGGTCCTCGAGACGGAACGACCTGTCCTGGGCGATGAGCACCCGCATACCCTGGCCACTCGGCACAGCCTCGCCAGCATCCTGCAGAACCGGGGCGACTACCCGGCCGCCCAGACCGAGCTTGAGGCGATTCTCGCCGCCTACCGTGAGGTTCTGGGCGATGAGCACCCGCACACCGTGACCATCCGGAACAACCTCGCCGGCGTCCTGCAGAGTCGCGGGCACCATCTGGCCGCCTTGGCGGAGCTTCGGGCCGTTTTGGACATCAACCGACGGGTTCTGGGAGAGGAACACCCCAACACACTGACCAACCGGCACAACGTTGCCGGCGTCCTGCAGAGCCGCGGGGACTACGCGGCCGCCCAGACCGAGTACGACGCGGTGCTCGCCGTTCAGAGCCGGATCCTGGGAGAAATGCATCCGGACACCCTCGGCACCCGGCTCAGTCTCGCCGGTGTCCTGCGGGATCGCGGGGACTTTCCCGCCGCTCAGGCCGAGTACGAGGCGATCCTCGGCATCCACCGCCGGGTTCTGGGTGAGGAGCATCCCGAAACCCTGGCCACTCGGCACGGACTTGCCGGCGTCCTGCAGGACCGTGGCGACTACCCGGCCGCCCAGGCCGAGATTCAAGCCATCCTCGCGATCCGGTACAGGGTTCTGGGTGACGAGCATCCCAGCACCCTGACCACCCGGCACAGCCTCGCCAGTCTCCTGCAGGACCGCGGGGATTACTCCGGCGCCCAGGCCGAGCTGAAGGCCGTTTTCGACACCGAACGCAAAGTCTTGGGGGAAGAGCATCCCAGCACCTTGGCCACGCGGCACGACCTGGCCGGCATACTGCAGAACCTCGGGGACTATCCGGGCGCGCAAGCCGAGTACGAGGCGGTCCTCGCCATCCGGTACCGGGTACTGGGCGAAGAGCATCCCGGCGCCCTGACCACCCGGAACAATCTCGCCAGCGTCCTGCAGGACCTCGGGGACTATCCGGGCGCGCAAGCCGAGTACGAGGCGGTCCTCGCCATCCAGCGCCGGGATCTGGGTGAGGAGCACCCCACCACCCTGACCACCCGGAACAACCTCGCCAGCGTCCTGCAGAACCGCGGACGCTATCCGGCCGCGCAAGCCGAGTACGAGGCGGTCCTCGCCATCCAGCGCCGGGATCTGGGTGAGGAGCACCCCAACACCCTGGGCGCCTGGCACAACCTCGCCAGCGTCCTGCAGGCGCGCGGCCAGCATGCCGCGGCGCATGCCGAATACCAGGCCGTTCTCCGGGTGATGAAACGAGTCCTCGGCTCTCAGCATCCGATGACGCGTAAGACTCTCAACAATCTGACGTCGCTGCGGCGACGCATGTCGAACCATGCCGGACCGGTCCTGTGGCATGGGCCAGGTAAGCGGCAAAAGGGAAAGAAGAAGTAGGTCAGGCCTCGGAAGGCGATGCGTCAGAGGGGGAGGTGTCGGCGGCGCGGGCTTCGCGACGCTTGGTGATGAAGGAGACGGTCTGGTTGACGACCAGGATGAGGATCACGGCGGCGACCACGCCTTCCCAAGGCCGGGGGAAGATCGAGCCGCCGGCCACCCCGATGCCGGCGTAGACGCCGGCCCACAGGGCACAGGCGGGCATGTTGGCGACGATGAAGATGCGCCACGACAAGCCCACGAAGGCGGCGGCCAGCAGGACGGGAACGCGGCCGCCGGGAATCAGGCGGGAGACCAGCAGGACGGGGACCGGGGACTTCTCCAGGCGTACCTTGACCGCCGCCAGGTGCTCCTCGTCGCGCAGCCAGCGCAGGCGCCGGGCCAGTTGCTCGCCGCCCAGGCGGCACATCGCGTACATCACCAGGTCGCCGCAGTAGGCGCCGGCGGCGCCGAACAGGATGACCAGGGCGATGGTGATCGGGTGATGCTCGTGGAACGCGAGGGCGGCGGCGCCGCTGACCGCGGCGCCGGTCGGGACGATCGGGATGATCGCGCCGAAGGCGACCACCCCGAAGAGCCAGAACAGGGCGCCCAGGTACGACATCATGGGGCGCGCTCCACGGTCAGCGACTCGCCCTGGGCCAGGACACGCACGCGACTGTCGGGGGCCGCCCGGGACGCCAGCTCGGCGAAGCGGGGACCGGGATCGCGGAACATGTGCAGCCGCATGCGGTTCATGCCGATCGGCCACAGGGTGCCGTAGTGGATCGGCACCGCCCAGTCGGCCTTGACCCGGCGCAGGGCCTCGGCGCCGTCGGCGGCGTCGAGGTGGTGGTGCGAGCCGAGGGTGGGCCCCCAGCCGCCGACCGGGATCAGGGCCAGGTCGAGCGGGCCGATCTCGTTCATCTCGTCGAACAGGCCGGTGTCGCCGGCGTACCAGGTGCGGGCCGCGCCCTCGACGACGAAGCCGATCGCCAGCGCGCGTTCGCGCGACCACGGGCCGCGGCCGCCGTCATGGGCGGCGGGGACGGCGCGGATGCGGACGGCGCCGACCGTGGTCTCCTCGCCGGGGGCCAGCTCGACGCAGCGGGAGGCGTAGGACGGGCCGAGCGTCTTGGCGACGAAGGAGGCCGCGCCGCGGGGGACGACCAGGACCGGGCTGCCGGCCACGAGGCGGAGCGACGCCAGGTGGAAGTGGTCGGCGTGCAGGTGGGAGAGGAGCACGGCGTCGGGTGGGCCGGGCAGCGCCGGCGTCGGGCCGGTCAGGCGCCGCAGATGTGCCACCCGATCGGTGAGAACCGGGTCGGTGAGCAGGGTGACATCCGAGTCGGTGAGCCACACGGTGCTGTGACCCCACCAGGTCACCGAGGTTGCGCTCACGCGTTCACGGTACAGAGCCGTTTCAGCGCGCGGCCCAACAGGCGGGCGTACGCGTGCTGGAAGAGGATCGCGAACGGGCCGCCGAGGCGCATCAGGGCGCCGGCCGGCCGGCTGTAGGCGGTCACCGTGAACCACACCCGGTCGTGGGGCTCGAGCGTGACCAGGAACGCCTCCTCGCCCGCGGCGGGGTGACCGGGCAATGTCCCGTACGCAAATCCGGATTTTTCCGTCCAAACCACCTCGCATGGCGCGCGCAGCGGGCCGAAACCGACGGTCACCCGCACCCCTGGAGCGGCAACGGGGGCGGAGGCAACGACGGACGCGCCGGTGGCCCTGTGCATGGCGAAGGAGAGCACGGCGTCCGAGGCACGCCGGTAAAGATCCGGCCCGGACCCCAGGAAGACCCGGTAGGTGAGGTGCCGGAAGCCGGGCGGTCGCAGCCCCGAAGAAGTGCCACCCACGGGGGAGTAGGTCAAGTCACTCACCCCTTCATGATTCCCGAGTCGCCGCCGGGCCATCCCTCCGGCACACTGACGTCGTGACAGGACCCCGCAGCGCGGTCGTGGTGAACCCGGCCAAAGCGCCCGACGACCTGCGCGACACCATCGAGCGGATGCTGACCGGCGCCGGGTGGCCGCGGCCCTCGTGGCACGAGACCACGCCCGAGGACCCCGGCCGCGGCCAGGCGAAGAAGGCGGTGGCCGACGGCGCCGAGCTGGTCTTCGTCTGCGGCGGCGACGGCACGGTGATGGCGGTCGTCGGCGCGCTGGCGAGCAGCGACGTGGCGATGGCCGTGCTCCCGGCCGGCACCGGCAACCTGCTCGCCGCCAACCTCGGCCTGGTCGGCGAGCTCCCGGCGGCGGTGCAGGTGGCGCTGGACGGCGGGCGCCGCCGCATCGACGTGGGCGTGGCCGGCGACCGCTGCTTCGCGGTGATGGCGGGCATGGGGTTCGACGCGCAGATGCTGGCTGGCACGTCCGAGCGGGCCAAGAAGAGGTTCGGCTGGATCGCGTACGTCGCCGGCGGCTTCAAGCACCTGCGCGACCGTCCGATGCGGGCCCGGATCGTCGTCGACAACCGCCCGCCGATGCCGCGCCGCCCGCGCACCGTCATCATCGGCAACGTGGGCCGCCTGCAGGGCGGGGTGCGCCTGCTGAGCCGGGCCGATCCGGCCGACGGCAAGCTCGACGTGGCCATCCTGAGCCCCAACAACCTGCGCCACTGGGCGAGCCTGGCCTGGGCGGTGCTGCGCCGGCGCGAGAGGGTGCCGCTGATGGAGACGTTCACCGCCGAGCGCGTCGAGATCCACACCAAGCGGATCGAGCCGCGCCAGCTCGACGGCGATCTCATCGAGCCGGGCCGGACTCTCAAGATCAATATCAAACCCCGGGCGCTATTGCTCTGCGTTCCGCTTCCGGAGGGCGATCCCGATTTGGCGTACGACGTGAAGGCCGCGGCCCGCAGGGCAAAATCTTGAGTTCGACCGAGCCGGTTCCGGAGACCCGGGACATGAGTGGCGACGAGCTGTCCGCCGACGACGCGCTGTTGGCCCTGCGCCGCTACGGCGGATGGCCGCTCGTGCGGGACGCGTTCATCCGGTTCCGCTACGGCGACGGCTTCAGTCATGCCCGGGCGTTCGCGTTCCAGCTCTGCCTGGCCGTGGTGCCCTTCATGATCGCCTTCGCCGGCCTGGCGGCCGATCTCGGCGCCGAGACGCCGGGACAGGTGGTTGCCGACACGATCGGTGCGATCACCCCGGGCGCGAGCGAGCCTCTCGTACGGGAGTTGCTCGCCGACACCGATCGCAGCCGGGACGCCGGCGAGGTCGCCCTGACGCTGGGCCTGATCACGGGGCTGGTGGCGCTGACGACGGCGATGGCGCAGATCGAGCGGGGCGCGAACCGCATCTACGGCGTGGAACGCGACCGGCCCGCCCTGCAGAAATACCTCCGGGCCGCTTCGCTCACCGCGATCGCCGGGCTCCCCGCCCTGTTCGGTTTCCTGCTGCTCGTGGCCGGCCATCCGTTCGTCTCCTCGGCCGCCAAGCACTGGGACTGGGCCGGCGGCCTGGTCAAAGCCTCCGAGGTGATCCGCTGGCCGGTCAGCCTCGCCCTGATCGTCGTCGCGGTCGGCCTGCTGTTCCGCTGGTCGCCGCGCCGCCACCAGCCGGCCCTGTCCTGGCTGCTCTTCGGCGCGGTGGTGGCGACCGTGCTGTGGTGGCTGGTGAGCCTGCTGCTGGCCGGTTACGTGCGGCTCAGCGCCGGCTTCGGCGCCACCTACGGCCCGCTCACCGCGATCATCGCGCTGCTGCTCTGGGCCAACCTCACCGGCATCGCGATCTTCCTGGGCCTCGCGTTCGCGGCCCAGCTCGAGGCCCGCCGGGTCGGCGTGCGCCGGCCGGCCAAGCAGGACAGCTGGAAGCCCGGCAAGGGGATCCCCACGCCGCGTGAGCACCGGCGTGTACGGAGCGATCCCGCCGGGTAAGTGCGGCGCGTGAGCGTTGTCGAGAATGTTCCCGAGAAGAGAGCGGGCTGGCATTTCGCCGAGCGGAGCGTGCTCGGCCTGGTCGCGGTGGTCGCCGCCGGGCTCGGGTTCGGGACGTTGCTGCTGCTGGTGCGCTACAACTGGGCGCCGATGCTGCGGCTCGACCAGCATCTGGACGACCGGCTCAACGCGGCGGTCGCGCCGCATCCGGCGGCGGTGGCCGTGCTCAAGGGCATCTCGACGGCCGGCGGGCGCGGCTGGCTGATCCCGCTGGTCGTGCTGGTGTGCGTGCTGCTGCTGATCCGGCGGCGGACCCGGCTCGCCATCTACCTGGCGATCACCGGCCTCGGCGCGGCGCTGCTCGACCCGTCGTTGAAGGCCCTGGTCGGCCGGGTACGGCCGGTGGTGGCCGACCCCATCGCGTACGGGATGGGCAACAGCTTCCCGAGCGGCCACACACTCGGCTCGACGATCGTCTACGGCGCGCTCACGCTGGTGTTCCTGTCGCTGGCGCACGGCAAATGGCGCTGGTGGCTGGTCGGGGCGGCGGCGCTGCTGGTCTTCGCGATCGGGCTGAGCCGCATCGCGCTCGGCGTGCACTTCCTCTCCGACGTGATCGCCGGGTGGCTGCTTGGCTTGGCGTGGATCAGCATCACCGCGTACGCGTTCCGGGTCTGGCGCCGCGAAGCGGGGAAACCCGCCACGCCGCTGGCGGAGGGCCTCGAACCGGAAGCCGCGCCTGACCTCGCCCCCGCCCCCTACGAGAAGGCCCTGCTGCCGCATCCGTGGGCGAAGGGCGCCGAGATCCTGGTCGGCTGGGTGTTCACGTTCGGCGTGCTCTATCTCGTCGGGTACGCGGTGACGCGCTGGTCGCCGCCGTTCGACGACGCGTTCCCGCGCTGGCTGCAGACCTTCCGCAACCCGACCCTCGACCAGGTGAGCTGGCTGTGGAGCAAGGCCGGCGACACCCACGCGATCCTCGCGATCTCGCTGATCTTCTGCCCGATCGCGCTGGCCGTGTGGCGGCAGTGGCGGCCGGTGCTGTTCATCGTGCTCGCCATGTTCGGCGAGCTCACCCTGTTCCTGCTCAGCGCCGCCGCGACGGGCCGCCCCCGCCCCGAGGCCGAGCACCTGGACGGGACGCTGCCGACGTCGTCGTTCCCGTCCGGGCACATCGCCGCCACCATGTGCCTGTGGACGGCGATCGCCCTGATCTGCATGGGTCGCATCGAGCGCTGGTGGCGCTGGCTGTTCCTGGTACCTGTCGTCGTGATGCCGGTCGGTGTGGCAGTGTCCCGGATGTACCGCGGCATGCACCACCCGACCGACGTGCTGGGCGCCCTGCTGCTCACGGTGTGCTGGCTGTCGGTGCTGTGGTGGACCGTCCGTCCGAACGCGGAGGCTCTCGGTGCGCGTGCTGACCTGGAACATCCTGACCGGCGGCGGGAACGGCCGGCTCGGCAAGGTCGTGACGGTGCTGCGGCGGGAAGCGCCCGACCTGGTCGCGCTGCAGGAGCTGCGCGGCTTCGACCGGCGGCGCATCGCGACGCTCGCTGACTCGCTCGGCATGGTGGCGCACCTGGCGCCGTCGGTGTTCGGCCAGGCGGTGGCCGTGCTGGTGCGCCCGCCGCTGGTCATGGGCCGGCGCGAATCGGTGACCTGGCGCCTGCACCACGCGGCGGCCGCCGTGACGGTCGGGCCGCTGACGCTGGTCAGCACACACCTCAACGCGAACTCGGCCCGACGTCGCTACCGCGAGGCGACCTGGCTCGCACACCGCTACGCCCGCCGCGGCCAGGTGCTCATCGCCGGCGACATGAACGCGCTCAGCGGGTTCGAGCCCTCGCCTTCCACCGGACGGTTCTCGGTAGGAAGCAGGTCGGATCCGCGGGCGATCGCCGCCTTCGAGCAGGCCGGGCTGGTGGATCTGTGGAAGGTGGCCGGGACCGGATCGGGGCTCACCGTGCCGACCAGCGTGGGTGATCCCTTCGACCCGATGCGCCTCGACTACTTCCTCGGCACCCCGTCGGTGGCCGCGCGCGTGCGCGAGGTCCGGGTCCTGCGGGGCGACGAGATCGAGTACGCGTCGGACCACCGCCCGCTGCTGGTGGAGCTCAGGCCGGCGTGATCGTCTCAGTCGCGTCGTTCCAGCGCCAGGGCACGTGACGCCCGCGCAGGTGCACGCCGCCGATCCACCGGTCGATGCCGTTGAGCGTCACGTGGTCGGCCGTGCCGGCGAGCACTCGCGCGCCCGTCTCGGTCAGGCGCAGGCTGGTCTCGCGGTCGACCTTCGCCGACTCCGCGTGCAGGAGCGGGTCCGGGGCGTGCGCCATCCGGTCCATCATCGCGAAGGCCCAGGTGTCGCCGAGATAGGGGCGCGTTTCCCGGTCGGCCGCGCGGACGAACGCCGTGCCCGCCACCGTCGCGCCGCCCGCGACCGCGGCCAGGATCCGCCGCTCGGTCAGCGACAGACCGTCGCGGGTCGACGGGTACTCCCGGCCGAGTCGGTCGAAGGCCTCGCCCAGGAACCGCAGCTCGCCCGAGCGGCTGGCCGCGACGGCGGCCAGGCCATCGGGCGCCGGCGCCCGGAAGGCGGCCCACGCCGCGGTGGCGAGCTCGATCGCGGCCGGCGTCAGCCGGACGGGCGCGTTGGTCGACGGCAGCTCGCGCAGTTGCGCGGCGGTCAGCTCGCCGAGACCGCCGAAGCGGGCGATGCCGGGGTACTCGCCGATGCAGATCAGGGTGATGCGGCCGGCCGGCACGCCGAGCTCGCCGAGCCGGGCGAGGATCTGAATGATCTGGAGCTGGTCGTACAGGTCCGCCTCGAACCACAGCACGTAATCGCCGTCGCGGTTGGCCGCCAGGATGCTGTCTCGCTCGGCGAACATGTCGTCGCCCTCCGCGCGGTCGTCCACGCGCTCGCCGGCCAGGAAGGCGGCCCTGACCCGGCGGAGCTCCTCGGCGCCCACCGGCGGCACCGGGCCCTCGTGCAGCGAGTCGCGCCAGTACAGCACCTCGGACGCCAGCCCGGTGCCGGGCAGATCGGTGGCGTCGCCGTTGCTCACGTGGAGAGCCATGGGCCTCCTTTGCCTCCGGAGAGTGACCCGGCTGGGGCGGGCCGCCGGAGGTTGGGCCCGGCCAGGATACTCTCGGGTTCGCTCGGGACCGCCTGCGCGAAGGAGATACCGCGATGACCGGCGGGCTGCGGTTCGAAATCCTGGGACCGGTCCGCGCCTACCGGGGTGCCGAGCCGGTGGACCCAGGTCCGATCAAGCAGCAAGCGGTCCTCGCCCTCCTGCTGCTGCACTCCGGCGAACCCGTGCCGGTGGACCGCATCATCGGCGCGCTCTGGGACGGCGACGCGCCGGAGAATGGGATCGACGTGGTGCAGCGGTGCGTCGGCGCCCTGCGGCGGGCTCTCGACCCGTCGTTGGTCACGCTGAGCCGGGGCGGATATCAGCTTCACGCCGGCGAGACCGACGTGGACGCCGGCCTCTTCCGCGCCGCGCTGGCCCGCGCGCGCACCGCGCTTCAGACCGGCGATTTCGAGCTGGCAACCGGCGAGATACGGCAGGCGCTCGCCCTGTGGCAGGACGAGCCGTTGGCCGGACTGACCGGGCCGGTGTTCGAATCCGCCCGGGCCCGGCTCCACGAGGAACGCGCGACCGCCTCGGAGCTGCTGACGAAGCCGATCCCGGCGGCACCCTTCATGGCGTCGGCACCCGCCACGGCGTCGGCACCAGCCACGGCGCCGTCATCCTCCTATCCGGAGCCGGTCGACCCTTGGGCCGGCCAGGAGCTCTTCCCACCCGGTCCGTTTTAGAGAGGGCCTGCCCGGGCCCCCAAGTAGCTTCGTCGTTCACGTCCTGGCGCTGGTGTGGCATCCGTTCTGGACAGATGGCCGGGATGACTTCGATTGCACCGACCAGCCGTGAGGGCGTCGGCGACATCCCGGGAGCCTGTTGTCCGGCTGAGACAAGATTCGTTGGTCGCGCAGTGGTGCTCACATTGGCAGACGTCGCTCGTAACGGTGTGCGCATTTAGCCCTCGCGCAAAACCGGTATCATCTGAACATGTCGCGGAGGAGTGGCAAAGAGGTGGAGGTGCACCTCCCGGCGGTCAAGCTCTTTGCGGCCGCCACGGGGACGGTTGCCGAGTCCCTTTTCGGCCTAGCCGGCGCTAACGACTTCATTGAATCCAGCGCCGGGGCAGCGTTTGCAGTTGGTACTGAGAATGTGCTTGGCGGTTGGCTGAGTCGACGTGAGCAATGGAATGCCGAGACTGTTGTCCGGCGAGCCGTTGAACGGGCCGCGGAGAGATGCGCGGGCGGCGAGTCGCCGAGGGAGGACGACTTCATAGCGGGAACTCCGTCCTCATTCGAGGAGTTGGTTGAGGGCACGCTCGGTACGGCTCAGCGCAACTACGAGTCCAGAAAGCTTGAATATCTGGGCAATCTCGTTGCGAGTTTTGCCTTTGATGCAAGCATGGACAGGACGACAGCGAACTGGTGCATCCGAATGGCGGAGTCGTTGAGTTGGGCTCAGTATGTGCTCCTCGCGCTTGCCAGCGAGGACGAATCCAAATATCCGCGCGCTAGCATCAACGCCGGCCGTGACCGTACGGTCGACGATTCGACAGTATTTAGCGTTTGGGAAGATTTTGAGGACCTGCATGCCCGGCGACTTATCGGTGCTGACCCCGATCGTCTGGGTGAAGGGGCTATCCCGCGCCGTATGATATACATTCCGATGCACGGCGGAGGGTTGCTAATTCGCCTCATGGAGCTTCATACCATAACTGCGGATGACCGAGACCTGATTTATTCAGCACTCTTAAGGGGTACGGCGCCCGAGTCATAGCGATTTCCAATTTCGTATGATTCGTGGGCTACGTGGACAGCGCGCCTAGGGCCGGCCGCTCCTGGACGGAGCGGCCGGCGTGATCTAGAGGATGCCCCGGGCGTGGAAGGCCGCGCGGACCTTGGCTGCCGCCCTCGGGCCGTACAGGAAATAGGCGGTTGTCACGGTCTTGCCGGCCGCCTGCGGCATGGTGATCTCGGGGTTGAAGAAGAACTGCGACTCGAGGATCACCCGGTTCGCGGCCGTGCGGCCGAGCGCCCGGTTGACGTCCCACAGCGCGTGCGACCAGATCTCGCCGTCGTCGTGGACCTCGCCGTCGAGGTCGCCCGGGTAGACCTTGGGCCCGTCGACCCGCCGCAGGCAGTGCGGCTCGTCGACCGTGTACGACGTGGCGTCCCAGTCCATCACGCACGCCCACGGCGTGGTCCGCGTGTTCGGGCTCGTCGCCTGCGACATCGTGACGGCCCAGTAGTCGCCGAAGCCCTCGCCGATCGCGCCGGCCTCGGGGGAGACGCCGAAGTTCGGCACCTGGTCGTCCTGGATGGCGTGGCCGTACTCGTGCCAGATCACCTCGTTGTCCTCGGCGTCGTCCACGCCGCCGGTACCGAAGGTGATCGCGTCCACGCTGCCGTCGTAGTAGGAGTTGTCCTCCTCGTACCCGGTGGTGCTGAAGTCCTGCGGCTCGTTGTTGACGTGCCGGAACCCGAGGCGGTGGATGTACTCCTGGGCCGAAGTGATGCTGTAGTACGCCATCACCTGCTCGAACCCGTCCTGCGACCGGGTGAACGTGAAGACCCGCCGCGGCGAGGTCACCTGGTTCTCGCTGATGTTGTTCGCGTACGCGCCCTGCAGCGTGGTCGCCCCGCGGTTGAGCTGGGTGAGCCGCACCGTGCGGTAGGCGCGGGCCGGCACGGCGCTGTCGGCGTCGTCCTGGTCGGTCAGCGACTCGTCCTGCAGCCGGACGACGGGGTTGGGGTCGAAGACCCGGCCCTTGCCGTCGGAGTGCTGAACCGTGTTCTCCTCGTGGAGCACGGCGCCGCTGCCGGCGTCGACCAGCGTCCGGAACGTGCCCGTGCGGGTCGGGGTCAGCGTCATCCAGGCCAGCTTGGCCGGCGAGCCCGGCATGATGACGAGCTCGGCGCTGCCCGGCTGACCGCCGAGCCGGCCGGCCACACCGGACTTGGCGCGCTGCGCCGGAAGCTCGGCGACCGTGTCGGCCAGGCCGGTGACCGCCTTGCGGCCGTCGTCCACGGTGACCGAACCGTTGGTGTTCGTGTGCTTCGCGTAGTAGCCGCCGAAGACCGGGATTCCCCGATAGGTCTGTTGGTACCAGGTGTGCTGACCGAGCAGCGACTGGCGGGTCTGCACCTGCTTCAGGCCCTCGGGCGCGGCCTGTGCGGCGGTGCCGCCCGCGATGACCAACCCGGCCGCGACCAGCGGCGCGAGCACGATGAATGCCCTCTTCTGCAAAGGAGCCCCCTCGATCCTTGGAGAGGGCTCGATGCTAGTGGGCGTGGCGAGGAATGGAAATGTCTGGATCTTCGCGACGGGTGGCGAGCACGTCGGCGGCCGCGGCGCCGAGGGCGATCAGCACGAACCCGATCGTCACCCACAGCGAGTCGCGGAACGCCAGATCCCAGCTGCCGTGGTGGAACGCGAGCCGGTTGAAGAACATCGAGCCGACCGCGGCGATCCCGATGGCCGTGCCGATCCGCTGGCCGGTCTGCAGCACCGCGCCCGCGCTGCCGGCCCGGCGCACCGGCACCTCGGCGAGCGTCAGCGCCTGGTTGGGCGCGATCACGAAGCCGCTGCCCAGGCCCGCGACCAGCAACGGCAGGGCGGTGGCCCACCCCGCGTGGTGCCCCGGCACGAAATGCAGCGCCAGCACCACGCAGGCCAGCCCCACCGCGACCATCACCAGGCCGATGGCGACCAGTGGCCGGCCGTACCGGTTGACCAGGCGCCCGCCGATCGCCGACGTGACCGCCGACCCCAGCGCGAACGGGGTGATCGCCAGGCCGGCCTCGAGCGCGGTGTAGTGCAGCCCGCTCTGCAGCAGCAGCGTGTAGGTGAAGAAGATCGACGTGAACCCGCCGAAGTAGAGCATCCCCACCAGCGCGCCGAGGGCGTACGACCGGACCCGGAACAGCGACAGGTCGATCAGCGAGGTCGCCCGCCGCCCGTAACTGCGCTCCCACCACACGAAACCGGCCAGCACCAGCGCTCCCGCGACCGCGAGCAGCCACTTGGCCGAGCCCTGCCACTCCCGTTCCTGCACCAGCGGCAGGAGCAGCAGCACCACGCCGACGCCGAGCAGCAGGACGCCGACCGGGTCGAGGCTCTCCTGCTCGCGCCGTTCCTTCGGCCGGCCCGGGATCCACCGGTAGCCCAGCACGATCGCCACCAGCCCGATCGGCACGTTGATGTAGAAGATCCAGCGCCACCCCTCGGCCGTGCCGAAGACCTGGATCAGCAGCCCGCCGAGCAGCGGCCCGATCGCCGTGGAGATCCCGATGGTCGCGCCGAGCAACCCGAACGGACGCCCCCGCTCGGCCGGCTCGAACAGCTGCTGGATCAGCCCCGAGACCTGCGGGTTCACCACGCCGGCCGCCGCGCCCTGCACGAGCCGGGCGACGACCAGCCAGAGCGCGCCGGTCGCCATCCCGGCGGCCGCGCTGGCCAGCGTGAACAACGCCAGCCCGAAGATGAAGACGTTGCGCCGTCCGCGGGCGTCGCCGAAGCGCCCGGCCGGCACGAGCATGAGCCCGAAGGTCAGCGCGTACCCCGACAGCACCCATTGCAGCTCGCCCGCGCTGAGATGCAGTTCGGACCGGATGGACGGCAGCGCGACGTTGACGATGCTGACGTCGAGAAGGGTCATGAAGCCCGCGACCAGGGCCACGCTCATGGCGTGCCAGCGATTCACCACCACGCCGCAGTTTCCCGCGCCAGGGCCGGGCAAACCAGGGCTTGAGTGAGCGCGGTAACTTCCGCGCATGCACTTCGCCCGCCGCGTATCGATGGTCGCCGTTCTGCTCGTCGCCTCGGCCGCGGGGCTGTGGCTGACGCTCGGGGCCGGGGGAGACGCTCGCACGGAGCACGTCGTGGCCGGCGGGGTGCCGATGGACGAGGTGCATCCGCCGGTGGCGCCGGGGGAGCGGCGGCCCGGGGTCGTGGTGGCGCACGGCTTCGCCGGCTCGGCGCGGCTGATGGCGCCGTTCGGGGACACGCTCGCGGCGCACGGGTACGTGGTGGTGCTGCTGGACTTCGACGGGCACGGCGCCAGCCGGCGCACGCTGCCCCGCGACGACGCGGCCGACACCGTGGCGCTGCAGCGGAACCTCGACACCGCGCTGGCCCACCTGCGGTCGCTGCCCGACGTCGACCCGGCCCGCGTCGCGCTGGTGGGGCACTCGATGGGCGCGGCCGCGGTCACGCGGTACGCGGCGGCGCATCCGGAGGTCGCCGCCACGGTGGCGATCTCGCTGCCCAGTGGCGCCGACCGCCCGGCCGACAACCTGTTGCTGCTGGTGGGCGGGCTGGAGTTTCCGAGCTTCCACACGGCGGCCGAGGTGGCCGGCGAGCACAGCGGACCGCATCACGCGGTTTCGACGGTGCCCGGGGTGGAGCACATCTCGATCCTGTTCGCGCCGCGCACCCATCGGGAAACGGCCGGCTGGCTCGACGACGCGTTCGGCGGACCGCCGCAACCCGGCCCCCTGCCGAATCCGGCCCGGCGCGTTCTCGGCGCGGTGCTTCTGATGGCGGCGCTCGCGGCCGGGGTGATTCCGGTGGCTCGGCTGTTGTTCGGCCGTCCGGGCGGGAAATGGCCGCGATTCGACGGGCAACTGATCGGCCGGGTGGTCAGGGTCGCCGGGGTCGCCGCGATTCTGGGCGCGTTGGTCGCGCCATTCCTGCCGAGCGCGCGTCTCCCACTTTCGCTCGGCGGTTACGTCGTCGGGCTCACCTCGGTCACGGGCGCGGTCGTCATCGCGTACACGTTGCGGAAACCGGAATCTTTTCGCGTCGCTTTCGCCGCGCCGGTCCTTATCGTCTATGCGGCGATCGCTGTCGCGATCCCGCTGCAGCTGGGCCTCACCTACGCGATTCCGGGTGGCTTGCGCTGGTTCTTGTTGGTCGCGGTCTGGGCGGGCTTCGCCATTCTCGCGTACGGCGGGGAGCGCCTCGCTCTTGGCAACAGCTTCGGGGTCCTCGCGGTTTCGGCCGTCACGGTCGTTGCCCTGACCGCCGGGGCTGTCGCCGGCCTGACCTCGAGTTTCGTCCTGCTCGTCGTGCCACTGCTGGCCGTGCTGCTGTGGTGGCAGGCGCTGTGGAGCGCGGTGCTGCACCGTTTCGAGGCACCGCGATGGCTGATCGCCGCGGCCGGCTCGCTGCTGGTCGCATGGCCGATCGCGACCGCTTTGCCGACGCTTTAGAGAAGCACCACCCCGGTCACGATCAGCGCGACCACCTTGACGATTTCCAGCGCGACGTACGCGTGATGGCCGCGCGACCGCGGCGCGTCCAGCCCCTCGAGGATGGCGTGCGATCGGCGGGTCAGCGCCGGCCGTACGGCAAGAAGCTGGACGGCCAGCGCGACCACCGCGACCAGGAAGGCCACCCACCCGCGGGCGCCGCCCGCGAGCAGCGCGACGGCGATGCCGGCCGCCAGCACCACCTCGACGGCGTTGAGCGCGCGAAAGACGAGGCGTCCGATCCCCAGTCCGATCGGCAGCGTGACGCCCGGGGCCCGGAACTTGAGCGGCGCCTCGAGGAACGAGATGCCCAGCACCATGCCCAGCCACACGAAAACCAGCGCCACGGCCACCGCCGCCCCGTTCTCCATGTGCCGAAACTAGCTCCGCCATCGGGCGCGGGCACGGGTCGAAGGTCCCGTCCTGCGCTATCCTGGCTTACACGTTTAAGTGACGACGACCAGGGGCGTGGGAACCATGACGAACGTCGACGAACTACTGGCGCGGATGTCGCCGGCTGAGAAGGCGGGGCAGCTGACTCAGTACTTCTACTTCCGGCTGCCGGCGGGGGCCGAGGCGGAGCCCGCCCTGGGGCTGGATGTGGCGGAGCAGCCGCGGGCGGTCGAGGCGGCGCTCGGGCGCGGCGAAGCGGGATCGCTGCTGTTCGTGACGGATCCGGCGGAGATCAACCGGCTGCAGCGGCTCGCGCTGGCGGGGAATCCGCACGGGATTCCGCTGCTCTTCGGGTTCGATGTGATCCACGGGCTGCGCACGATCTTCCCGGTGCCGATCGCGATGGCGGCCTCGTGGGATCCGGAGATCATCGAGCGTGGGCAGGCGGTCGCGGCGCGAGAGGCGCGGGCCGTGGGGATCCACTGGGCGTTCGCGCCGATGGTGGACATCGCCCGTGACCCGCGGTGGGGGCGGATCGTGGAGGGCGCCGGCGAGGATCCGTACCTCGGGGCGGTGGTCGCCGCGGCCCAGGTGCGGGGGTTCCAGCAGCACATCATCGCGGGGCCCAAGCACTTCGGCGGGTACGGCGCGGCGCTCGGCGGGCGGGACTACGACGAGGTCAACCTCTCCGATCACGAGCTGTGGAACGTCTACTTCCCGCCGTTCCGGGCCGCGATCGAGGCGGGCGCCGGCAACGTGATGACCGCGTACATGGACCTCAACGGGATCCCCGCGACGGCGAGCCACTGGCTGTTCACCGAGGTGCTGCGGGACGCCTGGGGTTTCGACGGCTTCGTGGTGAGCGACGCGAACGCCGTACGGAATCTGGTGGTGCATGGTTTTGCTCGTGATCTGACCGAGGCGGGAGAGCGTGCGCTGACCGCGGGCGTCGACATGGAGATGGCGATCGCCGACCCGGCCTATGCGCGGTTGCCTGAGTCGCAGGCCGCGCCGGAGGTGATCGACGCCCGGGTGCGCAAGGTTCTCGAGGCCAAGGTGCGGCTGGGACTGTTCGACGACCCGTACGTCGACGAGGAACGCGCCCGTGCGGTGCTCGCCGACCCGGCCCACCGCGAAGCCGCGCGGGAGGCCGCCCGGCGATCGGCGGTGCTGCTGCGCAACGAGCGTGACCTGCTGCCGCTCGACGCCGGATCGCTCAGCTCGATCGCGGTGCTCGGGCCGCTCGCCGACTCGAAGCGCGACACGCTCGGGCCGTGGGTCTTCGACTTCGACCTGGACGAGACCGTGACGGTGCTCGACGGCATCCGTGCCTCCTTCGAGGGCCGGGTCGACTACGCACCCGGCATCCCGGTCGGGCAGCGCACGTTCCCCTCGATGTTCGACATGTTCGGCGGGAACGCGCCGGCCGACCCGCCCGGCTTCGACGCGGAGGCCGAGTTCGCCCGCGCGATCGCGACCGCTGCCGCGGCCGACGTCGCCGTGGTGGTGGTCGGCGAGTGGCAGAACATGATCGGCGAGGCCGCCTCGCGGTCGTCGCTGGAGCTGCCCGGCCGGCAACTCGAGCTGCTGCAGGCCGTGGTCGCCACCGGCACGCCGACCGTGGCGCTGGTGATGAACGGGCGGCCGCTCGACCTGCGCTGGGCCGCTGCGAACGTCCCGGCGATCCTGGACATCTGGTACCCGGGCACCCAGGGCGGCGCCGCGGTGGCCGACCTGCTCTTCGGGGAGGTCTCGCCGAGCGGGAAGCTGCCGTTCACCTGGCCCCGCACGGTCGGCCAGATCCCGATGATCTCCTCGCACACCATCTCGCACGAGCCGGACAACCAGGCGCGCCGCTACTGGGACGAGGAGAGCACCCCGCTGTTCCCGTTCGGGCACGGGCTCAGCTACGGCAAGTTCGGCTACGGCGAGCTGACGGTCGACCGTCCGGTGGTCGGCCGCGAGGGCACCGTCTCGGTGTCGGTCGAGGTCACCAACGACGCCGACCGGGCGGCGGCCGAGGTCGTCCAGCTCTATCTGCACCAGCGGCACGGCACGGCGTCCCGGCCCGTACGGGAGCTGAAGGGCTTCCGGCGCGTGGTGGTGCCGGCCCGTTCGACGCTGGTGGTGGAGTTCCCGATCGGGCCCGAGCACCGCCGGTACTGGAACGCGGCCGTGCGGGACTGGGTCCTCGACGCCGCTGTATTCGACGTCACTGTAGGTGGCAGCACCGCGTCCTTCGAGGTCGGGCCGCCGATGTCGGAAGGTTAACGGAATATGTACGGGGGTATACGGCCCGGCGTCTCGAACGCAACGTACCGTTGTCGAGGCGCAAGAGAGGACGGGACGTAGACCGTGACGAGGATGGGATTCTGGCAGCCGGCTCCGTTGGAGACCCTGGCCGGCCAGGCCGACGAGGTGGAGCTCAAGGTGGTCGTGCCCCGGCGCGACGGCCGGTCGCTGGGCGTCGACCTGGACCGTGGGCCGGCCCGCCGGGTGTACTTCCTCGACACCCCCGGCCTGGACCTCTACCGCCACGGCGTGATCGTCCGGTTCCGTGACCGCCCCCGCCGGCGCGACGACGCCGTGGTCAAGCTGCGGCCGGTCGTGCCGGGCCGGGTGCCGGGCTGGCTGCGCCAGACCGACCGGTTCCAGATGGAGATCGACGCGCTGCCCGGGCACGCGGTCTGCTCAGGCGCGCTCAAGGAGCGGCTGGGCCGCCACGACGTGTCCCGGGCGGTCGCGGCCGGCCGTCCCCTGACCCGGCTGCTGTCGGCCCGGCAGCGCAAGCTGCTCGCGAAGTACTCGCCGGAGGGCGCCGGCCCCGACGACCTCGTCGTGTACGGGCCGATCGACGTGCGCTGCAACAACGTGAGGCTGCGCGGGCTCGACCGCGGGCTGACCGCCGAGCGCTGGCGCTTCCCGGACGGCTCCGACCTGCTGGAGCTGTCCACCAGGTGCGCGGTCGACGAGGCCGTGGCGGTGGCGAAGCGGGTCACGGCGGCACTGCGGGCGTACGGCATCGCTCCGGCCGCCCAGCAGCCGACGAAGACGGAGATGGCGCTGCTCGCTTGAGCGTCGTATTGCCATTAGACAATAGAAAATGAAAACGATTACCGTTTCGCATCGTGAAACGGATCCTCCCTGCTCTTCTTGCCCTGGCGTTCCTCGCCGGATGCGGCTCGGGCTCGGCGTCGTCTGCCGGTGACGCCCTCGCCGTCGTGGCCACCACCCCCGAGGTCGCCGACTTCGTCCGCAACGTCGCGGGCTCCGACGTGACCGTCACGCAGATCATCAAGCCCGGCGTCGACCCGCACGAGTACGAGCCGACGCCCGCCGACATCCAGGCGATCGGCCAGGCCAAGCTGGTCGTCAAGAACGGCGTCGGCCTCGAGTCCTGGCTCGACCAGACCATCCAGTCGGCGGGCTTCCAGGGCAGCGTCGTCGACTCCAGCCAGGGCGTGTCCCTGCGTCCCGACGATCCGCACATCTGGCACAACCCGCAGAACGCCAAGATCATGGTGGCGAACATCGCGAAGGGGCTCGCCGCTGCTGACCCGGCGCACGCCGCTGACTACTCCGCCGCCGCCAGGATTTATTCCGATAAATTGGACAAATTGGACGCGGATAACGAGGCCGCCTTCGCCAAGCTGCCCGCCGGCCAGCGCAAGCTCGTCACCAACCACGACGCCTTCGGGTACTACGTCGACCGCTACAAGCTGGAGTTCGTCGGCTCGGTCATCCCCAGCATGGACACCTCGGCCGAGCTCTCCGCCAAGCAGCTTACCGACCTGGTCGCGAAGATCAAGTCGACCGGCGCCAAGGCCATCTTCACCGAGAGCTCGCTGCCGCCCAAGACCGCCGAGGCCATCGCCAAGCAGGCCGGCGTCAAGGTCATCGGGGGAGAGGACGCCCTGTACGGCGACAGCCTGGGTGAGCTCGGCACGCCGCAGGGCACGTACCTCGGCGCCGAGGAGCACAACACCCGGGTGATCGTCGCGGCGTTGGGCGGCTGAGGTGGCGTCGGCATTGCGGTACGCGGGGGTGAGTGCTGGATACCGGGGCACGCCGGTGCTCACCCACGTCGACCTCGATCTGGCCGCCGGGAAGCGGCTCGCCCTGGTCGGCCCCAACGGCGCGGGCAAGTCCACGCTGATCAAGTCGGCGCTGGGCCTCGTGCCGGTGCTCGGCGGCGAGGCGACCGTGTTCGGGCTTCCGCCCGCCCAGGCCAGATCGCTGACCGGGTACGTGCCGCAGACCGGCGCCCTCGACGCCGACTTCCCGGTCAGTGCCGCCCAGGTGGTGATGATGGGCCGCTACCGCCGGATCGGCTGGTGGCGGCCCACCCGGGCGGCCGACCGTCGCGCCGTGCGGGAAGCCCTCGACCGGGTCGGCCTCGCCGACCGGGCCGGCAAGCAGTTCGGCACGCTCTCCGGCGGACAGCGCCAGCGGGTGCTGCTGGCCCGGGCGATCGTCGCCGAGCCGCGGCTGCTGCTGCTCGACGAGCCCTTCAACGGCGTCGACATGGTCAGCCAGGAGACCATCCTCGACGTCCTGAAAGCGATGCCCGCGGCCGTCGTGCTCAGCACGCACGACCTCACGCTCGCCCGTGAACTGGCCGACCTCGTCTGCCTGCTCAACGGCCGCCAATGGGCCTTCGGGCCGCCCGGCGAGGCCCTTACCGTGGCCAACCTGCGCGCGGCCTACGGCGGCCGCGTGATCGAGAACGTCCTGGTCGAGTCATGACCTTCATGGCCCGCGCCTTCGCCGAGCTCGCCCTGCTCGCCCTGATCTGCGGCCCGGTCAGCGTCCTCGTCTTCGCCCGCCGCCTGTCCTTCGTCTCGGACGCGCTCACCCACACGGTCTTCCCCGGCGTGGTCATCGGCTTCCTGACCGGCGGGGTCGAGGGCATCTTCGCCGGCGCGCTGGTCGCCGCGGTTGTGACGGCCGTGGTGCTCACCCTGCTGACCCGGTGGGGCGCACTGTCCGACGACGCCTCCACCGCGGTCGTGCTCACCGCCATGTTCTCGATCGGCGTGGCCCTGGTGTCGCGCCGCGCATCGTACACATCGGACCTGACGGCCTTCCTCTTCGGCCGCATCCTGACCGTGACCCCGCGCCAGCTGGCCGAGACCGCGGTGCTCGCCGTGGTCATCCTCGGCCTGCTGCTGATCGGCGCCCGCGCGCTGGTCTTCCGGGCCTTCGACCCGGCCGGCGCGGCCGCCGCCGGCTACCGGATCGCGTGGCTCGACCTGTGGCTCAACGTGATCGTCGCGCTGGTGGTCGTGGCCGCCGTCCGCGCGGTCGGCACGATCCTGGTGGTGGCGCTGCTGATCGTGCCCGCCGCGGCCGCCCGCATGATCACCGCCCGCTTGCTCACGATGGCCGCCTTCGGCACCGGCCTGATCCTGCTCGCCGCGTACGCCGGCCTGCAGGCCAGCTGGACCGCGTCGGTGACCTACGGCTTCGCTTTGACCTCGGCGTCCGCCGTGGTCCTCGCCCTCGTGCTCGCCTACCTGCTGCTGTTGCCCGTCGGTGCGGCACGCCGCCGGCGCAGACCGTCGCGTCCCGCTGCCTCGCCGTCCGTCCCGGCCGAAGGAGGCTCCCCGCATGAGTAGCCCTGTGTCAACCCGTCGCGGTTTGGTCTTGGTTGAGGAGGCGTTGGAGGGCTCGGTGCTGGTCGGGGTCGTAGGTGGTGTTGGTGGTCCAGCATTTCCAGATGATGTCGAGCCAGGCTTTGGCCAGGATGCGGACGGCGTGGGGATGGTCGTGGCCGCGGTTGCGGGCGCGGTTGTAGAGGTCGGCGGCCCAGGGGTTGGCGCGGCGGCTGTCGCCGGCGAAGTCGCAGACGGCGTCGCGCAGTTGTTTGTCGACAGCCCAGCGGAACGCGACGACGCGGGCTTTGCCGGATTGCCGGGTGGAGGGTGCGACTCCGGCGAGGCAGGCCAGCGAGGCCGCGGTGGGGAATCTGCCGCGGGCGTCACCGATCTCGGCGAGCAGCCGGGCGGCGCGGACCGTGCCCGAGCGGGGCAGGCTGGTGAAGATTCGCCGGTCGGGGTGCAGGGCGAGGGCTTCGCTGATCTGCTGCGCCAGGGCCTCGATCTGAGTAGTGATCGTGTGCAGCGTGCTGAGGTAGGCGTGGGTGATGCCGGCCAGGGCGCGGCCGTGCTCACCGGCGACGCCGGCCGGCGCGGCGGTGATGCGCTGGTGCAGCACGGCGGGATCGACGCGTCCGCGGTAGCCGACGCTGCTCAGCCAGGCGGTCAGGCGTTTCGGCGAGAGCCAGTCGAGGGCGTCCTGGGTGTCGAAGCGGGTCACGAACTGCAGGCTGATCGCGGAGTCGAGGTCGCGGAACAGGTCGATGACCGCGGGCAGCGCGGTCTGCAGATGGGCGCGCAGCTGGTTGGTGACGGCGACGCGGTGGGCGACGAGGTCTTTGCGTGTCCGGACCAGTTTGCGCAGCGTGGTCGTGGCCGGGCTGTCGAGCAGCAGTGGTGTCAACCGGCGCTGGTCGGTGCGCACGGTGTCGGCCAGGACGTAGGCGTCGAACCGGTCGTCCTTGTTACCGGCCGAGCCGTAACGCTGCCGCAAGGCCTTGACCTGCGACGGCGGGACCACGAAGACGGTGCGGCCGGCAGCGAGCAACGCGTCGACCACGGGTCCGTCACCGCGTTCGATACCGATCGCGTCCACACCATGGCGGTCCAGGACCGCGTTGAGCCGGGCCAGGCCGGCCTTGCTGTGAGCCACGGTGAATCGTTCGATCGGCTCGCCGTCACTGTCGATGATGCAGACGGCGTGGTTGTCCTTCGCCCAGTCGATACCGGCCGTGACCGCTCGCCTCACGCCGGGGGTGTCCTGCACACTCATTGTTGCCTCTCCGCTGCGCTACCAGTGGGGAAGCACCTGGCGGTTCCGGGACACCGCAGCCGGTTGCTCATTGAGCGGCGTTCGCAGACGCATAGCCCTGTGGCCGATCGGGGTGTCCCGGGCCGTCGGGCCTCGCAGAACTCATGCTGGACCTCGAAGGTCGAGCGAGCAGGGCGATGGCCCGAGGGTCACCGGTGCACTCGAACCAACATCAGCTCGAGTGGAACAAGGGTGCACCAATGAGCTGGTGGGATGACGCGCTGCACCGCGCGACCATCGAGGTCCTGCTGGCCGGCGCCCTGGCCGGCCTGATCGGCGTCCAGGTGGTGCTGCGCCGCTTGTCGTTCTTCACGATGGCCCTGACCCACGCCACTTTCCCCGGCGTAGTAGCCGCCTCGATCATCGGCGTCGACATCCTCCTGGGCGGCGTTGTCGCCGGCAGCATCATCGCCCTCGGCGTGGCCGCCCTCTCCCGCCGTCGCGGCCAGAACGCAGCCTCGGCCACCGGCGTCCTGCTCTCGGCGGGTTTCGCGCTGGGCGCCGCCCTGGTGGCCACCCAGAACGGCTTCAGCCGCGACCTGTCGGCTTTCCTGGTGGGCTCGATCCTGACCGTGAGCTCCCAGGATCTGGCGATCACCACCATCGTCCTGGCCGTCGTCGCCGCGGTTCTGCTGGCCGGCAATCGCCCCTTGAAATTCACGGCCTTCGATCGTACGGGTGCGCAGGCGGCCGGCTTCGCGACCGGCGCCTGGGACATCGTGCTCCTGCTGACCATCGAGCTGGTCGTCGTAACCATCGTCCCGGCCGTAGGCACCATCCTCGCCCTGGCCCTGATCGTCGCCCCCGCCGCCGCGGCCCGCCCGTGGTCAAACCGCTTGAGCGTGCTCACTGCCATGGCCGTCGCCCTGGGCGCCACCAGCGGCGTAGGCGGCCTCTACATCTCGACCCGCTGGAACATCGCCGCCGGCGCCAGCATCACGCTGACCGCCACAGCCCTGCTCGCGGCGTCGCTGCTGCTGTCCCGAGCTGGTCTGTCGCTCGGCCACCTGAGGGCACGATCGAGCTAGTCCGCGCCCGCGGGGTCGGATAGGGGTGCGCACCGGCCGGCCGGGTTGGCCGGGCGGAGCGTTTGCGGGTCGAACCGGACCTCCCAAGTCGTGCCGTCCTTCGCCACTACCTTCACGGTGTTGCCGCTGAGGCTGGCGTGTTCGAACTGCCAACCCTCCACGTCCGAGTCGCCCCAGATGAGGCAGGCGACGGGGGCGGCGCCTTGGTAGCTGAGAAGCCCGTTCCGGCTGCGGACATGAAGTATCGCCGTGCCGGGGGACTCCTCGTACTTGACAACCTTGTACTGCGCCGAGCTGGCCACTGTCGATCCGCCCGACTCGCCGAGCATGTACCGCAACATGAGATCGGCGCCGAAGACGAGCAGAAGGAGCAGGGCGCATGCGCCGGCGGCGACCGCCGCCCAGATCCGCGCACGGCGCCGGACGACGCCGTAGTAGCCGGCGGCCACCAGCATCGCCAACCCGGCCGCGAGGCCCAGCTCCAGCGGATTGCCGAGTATCTGCAGGTAGATGTGGCCTTGATGCCGGCCGGGCAGGTTCAGGGCGCCGTCGTCGATGCGATAGCCGGCGTCGGCGGCGGACACCACGCTGACAGCGATCGTCGCGACTGCGCCGATCACCAGACCGGCAGCGAGCCTGCGGCGAGGACGGACCACTTCGGGAGTGTGCCATCAGCGTCGGTCCTTCGTGCGCCCGCTCCGAAGCGCCGCGACATTGCCAGCAGCCAAGTCGTCCTGTCGACTCCGCACTGGAACGGCTACTCCGCCAGGACGTGATGCCCCTCCGGCCGGCTCGAAACTCTGACGGCGGTCCGCCGACCGGGCATTACATTCCTTTCGTGTCACCCCGGGCGACGAAAGGACCCACACCTTGCTGACCGATTACGAGTCGCGGCAGGCGCTGCATCACCGGACGATCAGTGTGGTGATGGCCTCGCAGGTGTTCAGCGGGGCGGGGCTGGCGGCGGGGGTCACGGTGGGGGCGCTGCTGGCCGAGGACATGCTGGGGACCAGTCGGCTGTCGGGGCTGCCGTCGGCGCTGTTCACGGCGGGCTCGGCGGCTACGGCGCTCGGAGTCGGGCGGCTGTCGCAGCGGCTGGGGCGGCGCGCGGGGCTGACGGCGGGGTATGCGGCGGGGGCGCTCGGTGGTGCGGGCGTGGTGGTGGCCGCGGCGCTCGGCAACATCGTGCTGCTGCTGGTGTGCCTGCTCGTCTACGGCGCGGGCACGGCTACCAACCTGCAGGCGCGCTACGCCGGCGCGGACCTGGTCGAGCCGGGGCGCCGGGGGCGGGCGGTCAGCTCGGTGCTGGTGGCTACGACGGTGGGGGCGGTGATCGGGCCCAACCTGGTCTCCGTGACCGGGCGTGTGGCGGAGCGTTGGGGGATCCCGGCGCTGGCGGGGCCGTTCGCGCTGTCGGCGGCGGCCTACGCGGTGGCGGGGACGATCCTGTTTCTGCTGCTGCGGCCCGACCCGCTGCTGGTCTCCCGCGCGCTGCCGCCGGAAGAGCCGCAGGCAGCAGCAGGGCCGGCAACCGCGAGCACGGCGGGGTCGGCGCAGGCAAGCGCGGCGGGGTCGGCGCAGGCAAGCAGGGCGGGGTCGGCGCAGGCAAGCACGGCGGGGTCGGCGCAGGCAAGCGCGGCGGGTCCGGCGCGGGCGGGGACGATTGCGGGGGCGGTGCCGGCGGGCTCGGGTGGCGTGCTCGCCGGCGCGGCGACGATGGTGCTCACGCAGCTGACCATGGTCGCGGTGATGACTATGACGCCGGTGCACATGAAGGCCCACGGGCACGATCTGGCAGCCACGGGGCTGGTGATCGCGGTGCACATCGCGGCCATGTACCTGCCGTCGCCGATCACGGGCATCCTGGTGGACCGTGTCGGGCGCGTGCCGGTGGCCGTCGCCTCGGGGGTCACGCTGCTCGGGGCGGGGCTTGTGTCGGCGACGGCGCCGGATGACTCCGTACCGCTGCTGGCTCTTGCCCTTGCTCTTCTCGGTCTCGGCTGGAACCTCGGGCTGGTCGCGGGGACGGCGATGATCACCGATGCGGCGCCGTTGGAGACGCGAGCCCGGACGCAGGGGACGGTCGATCTGTGCGTGGCTCTCGCGGGTGCGGGTGGCGGTATCACGAGCGGACTGCTCATGGCCGCCACCAGCTACGCGGCGCTGTCGATCACGGGCGGGCTGCTCGCGCTGGCGGTGATCCCCTTCGTGGTGACCACCGCCAGGAGGACGTGAAAGTTACGGCTTGCGGCCGACCGCGCCGAACTCGTCGACCTCGCGCAAGTCCTCGGCGGGAGCGTCGGCCGGCGGGCGCCACTTGGAGCACGGCACCAGGCCCGGCTCGATGATCTCGAGGCCCTCGAGGAAGCGGGCCAGCTCCTCGGGGCGGCGCAGGTGGTAGGAGAGCGGCGCGTTCGCGTTCCAGACGCCGATCGCCTCCTCGAAGGCGGGGCCGTCGATGACGTTGGTGCCGTCCGCCGTGACCAGGTAGCTGCCGGACGGCAGCGCGGCCAGCAGGCGGCGGACGATCGACACCGCCTCGTCGAGATCGGGCACGTGGCCGAGGATGTTCATCAGGATCAGGCCGGTGGGCTTGGACAGGTCCAGCGTGGTGCGCCCGGCGGCCTCCAGGATCGCGGCCGGTTCCCGCAGGTCGGCGTCGATGTACTCGGTGGCGCCCTCGGCCGTGCCGGTCAGCAGGGCGCGGGCGTGGACCAGGACGAGCGGGTCGTTGTCCACGTAGACGATGCGGGAGTCGGGCGCGGCGGCCTGCGCGACCTGGTGGGTGTTCTCCGCGGTGGGCATGCCGGTGCCGACGTCGAGGAACTGCCGGATGCCGGCCTCCTGGGCCAGGAAGGTGATCGCCCGCTTGAGGAAGCCCCGCGAGGATCGCGCCACTACGGTGATGTCGGGGTACAGGCCCGAGAACTGGTCACCGACCTGCCGATCGACCTCGAAATTGTCCTTCCCACCCAGCCAGTAGTTCCACACACGGGCGGAATGCGGAATGCTGGTGTCCAGCTTGGCGTCGGCGTCGGTCATGATTGCCCCCATCGGCGAGTCCATGTCGGGCTGTTCATGGGTATGCTAGCGCCCGAAGATCAAGACCTTCCACTGTAGACGAGATGCGGGCGGGGCGAGGTGACTCAGGGACAGGGCGGCGGCTCGACGGTGCGCCGCATGCAGCTCGGCGCTCGCCTGCGCGCCCTGCGACATAGGGCGGGCCTGAGCCGTGAGGAGGCCGGTCACCCGATCAGGGCGTCCGACTCCAAGATCAGCCGGATGGAGCTGGGCCGGGTCGGTTTCAAGGAACGCGACATCGCCGACCTGCTCACGCTGTACGGCGTCCACGATCAGGCCGAGCGCGAGGCGTTGCTGGCCTTCGCCAAGGAGGCGAACGCGCCGAGTTGGTGGCACCCGTACGGCGATGTGACCGACACCTGGCTGCAGACGTACCTCGACTTCGAGGAGGCCGCCGAGCTGATCCGTACGTATGAGGTGCAGTTCGTCCCGGGCCTGCTGCAGACCGAGGCGTACGCCCGCGCGGTGATCAGCATCGGGTACGGCAAGTCGGCGCCGGAGGAGGTCGACAAGCGGGCCCAGCTGCGGATGGAGCGCAAGAAGCGGCTTACCCAGCCGAACCCGCCCAAGGTGTGGGTGGTGCTCGACGAGGCGGTGCTGCACCGGCCGATCGGCGGCCGCGCCGCGCTGCGCGAGCAGATCGCCTCGCTGCTGGAGCTCACCGACAACCCGTTCATCAGCATCCAGGTGATGCCGTTCGCGTCGGGTGGCCACGCGGCGTCGGGCGGCGCCTTCAGCATCCTTCGATTCCCGTATCAGGAATTGTCCGACATTGTGTATGTCGAGCACCTAACCGGCGGCCTGTACATGGACAAGCGCGAGGAGGTCGACCGCTACTCGGCGGCGATCGGCCGGCTGTTCATCGAGGCCGCGGAGCTGAGCGAGACCCCGGCCATCCTGCATCGCATTCTGAAGGACCTTGACCGCTGAGGTTGAATGCATCAAATCGTTTTGATGTAATCGGGGCATGGGGCATGAACCTCCGGCCTTCCTGAGCGCCGCCGGCCACCCGGTGCGCTGGGGGCTGTTGAACGAGCTGGCCGCCGGCGACCGGCAGGTGCACGAGCTGACCGCGCTGCTCGGCCAGCCGCAAAACCTGGTGTCGTACCACCTCGGCAAGCTCCGCAAGGCCGACCTGGTCACCGCCCGGCGCAGCAGTGCCGACCGGCGCGACACCTACTACGCGCTCAACCTGGCGCGCTGTGCCGCCCTGCTGGCCGACACCGGCGGCGCCCTTCATCCGGGGCTGCGACTGACGCCGCCGGCGCATCCGGCGGGAGTGTCGGCGCGGGTGCTCTTCCTGTGCACCGGCAACAGCGCGCGCTCCCAGATGGCGGAGGCGCTGCTGCGTAGCCGTACGGGAAAATCGGTTGAAGCCCGCAGCGCCGGCAGCCACCCCAAGCCCCTCCACCCTGATGCCGTGGCGGCCATGGCCGCCCGCGGCATCGACCTCGCCGGCGCCCGGCCCAAACATCTGAGCGAGTTCGCCGGCGAGCGCTTCGACCGGGTGATCACCCTGTGCGACAAGGTCCGCGAGGTCTGCCCGGAGTTCCCGGGCCACCCGCAGCCGACGCACTGGAGCACGCCCGAACCGTCCGAGAGGGCCGAATTCGACCGGCTCGCGGAGGCGCTCGACGAGCGGATCACCTTCCTGCTGCACAGTCTGAAGAAGGAGACGTCATGACTGCCGTTGATGGCGCCGTGCACGTCCGCTACCTGGTGGACGACGTGCGGGCCGCGATCGACTTCTACACAGGGCACCTCGGCTTCGTTCCCGGCGAGAGGGTGTTCCCGCCCGCGTTCGCCGACGTGCGGCGCGGCAACCTGCTGCTCCTGCTCTCGGGACCGGAAAGCTCGGCGGCGCGTCCGATGCCGGACGGCCGCAAGCCCGGCCCCGGCGGCTGGAACCGCATCCACCTGCTCGTCGACGACATCGACGCGGAGGTCACGCGGCTACGGAAGGCCGGCGTCGAGTTCCGCAGCGAGGTCGTGTCCGGCCCGGGCGGCCGGCAGATCGTCCTGGACGACCCGGCCGGCAACCCGGTCGAGTTGTTCCAACCGTGACCGTCGGCCTCGGCACCGTCCTCAAGGAATGGGGACGGATCGGCTGCATCGGCTTCGGCGGCCCGCCCGCGCACATCGCCCTGCTGCGCAAACTCTGCGTCGACGACCGCAAATGGATCACTTCGCAGGAGTTCGAGGACGCCATCGCCGCCTGCAACCTGCTGCCCGGCCCGGCGTCCACCCAGCTGGCGATCTTCTGCGCGTGGCGGGTGCGCGGCCGGGCCGGCGCGCTGGTCGGCGGCGCGGCCTTCATCGTGCCCGGGCTGATCGTGATCCTGGCCCTGGCGGCGCTCTTCCTGGAGGGCGATCCGCCGGTCGCGGTGACGGCCGCCGGGGCCGGAGCCGGCGCGGCGGTGGCCGCGGTCGCCCTGCATGCCGGTTGGAGCCTGATGCCGCCCGGGTGGCGTCGTGCGCCCGAGCACAGCAGCCGCGTGCGGTGGTCGATCTACCTGGTGCTCGGGGCGGTCGCGGCGGCCACCGTCGGGCCGTGGCTGGTGCTGCTGCTCATCGCCTGCGGTGTGGCCGAGGTTGTCGCACAGGGCTTGCCGGCTTCGTCTCGCCAAAGCCGGCCGCTTGTCGCCGTCGGCCTAAGCGGCGGCGTCCTGCTGTCGGTCGCGTGGGTCGCGCTGAAGGTCGGCGCCCTCTCCTACGGCGGCGGCTTCGTCATCATCCCGCTCATGCAGGCCGACGCCGTCGACCACTACCACTGGATGACCGCCGCGCAGTTCCTCAACGCCGTCGCGCTCGGCCAGGTCACGCCCGGCCCGGTCGTGCACACGGTCGCGGTGGTCGGCTACGCGGCGGCGGGCCTGGCCGGCGGCCTGCTCGCCGCCGTCGTGGCGTTCAGCCCCTCGTTCGCGTTCATCCTGCTCGGCGCCCACCGCTTCGATCGGCTCCGCGCCGACCGCCGGGTGCGCGCCTTCCTCGACGGCGCCGGCCCGGCCGCGATCGGCGCCATCCTCGGTTCCGCCGTCCCACTGGTCCGCGCGCTCGAGGAGCCCTGGCAGTACCCGATCCTGGCCGGCGCGCTCATCCTCGTCTTCGTGTTCCGCCGCGGACCGGTGCTGACCCTCCTCGCCGCGGCCGCCGCCGGGATAGTGATCGTGGCGCTCACGTGATTACATGATTACGTGGTAATCATCAGGGTCACCGAGGACGGTCCGTATCGGGTCGAGGGCGAGATCTCGATCCGCGACACCGAGGGCAACGAGCTGCGCCGCGAGGGCATTTGGCACCTGTGCCGCTGCGGTGGCTCACGCAACAAGCCGTTCTGCGACTCGACGCACGGCCTCAAGGGCTGGTCGGGTCCGGAGACCGCGCCGCAGGCCTCCGACCAGCGCGAGACCTATGACGCCGAGGGCATCACGCTCACCGACGACCGCAGCGTGTGCGCCCATTTCGGACAGTGCACCGACCGGCTGCCGCGGGTGTTCCGGGCCGACGAGGAGCCGTTCGTCGACCCCTCGGCCGACAGTCCCGCGCAGATCGCCGAGGTCGTCCGCGGCTGTCCGTCCGGCGCGCTGGCCCTGCCGGCCGAGGAGCACGACGCGCCGTCGATCACCCCGATCGTGGACGGCCCCTATCGCGTCCGCGGCGCCGTTCAGGTCATAGGAGCAAACAACAAGCCTTATTCCGTACGGGAGAAGCAGACGCTCTGCCGTTGCGGCCACTCCCGGAACAAGCCCTTCTGCGACGGCTCCCACTGGTATGCGGGCTTCCGCGACCCGGTCCCGCCGGAGCTCGACAACACGCCCACCCTCTTCGAGTGGATCGGCGGCATCGCGGCTCTGGAACGGCTGACCACCGCGTTCTACGACGGCATCCTCAACGAGCCCGACGAGTTGCTCGAGCCCGTCTTCCGCGGCATGGACCCCGACCATCCGAAGCACGTCGCGGCCTGGCTGGCCGAGACCTTCGGCGGTCCCGCCGACTACACCGCCCACCACGGCGGCTACGAGCACATGGTCCACGCCCACATGAACCGGGCGCTCACCGAGGAGCAGCGGGTCCGCTGGGTCGCCCTCCTCGCCCGCACCGCCGACCAGGTGCTGCTCCCCGACGATCCCGACACCCGCCAGGCGTTCGTCTCCTACCTGGAGTGGGGCTCCCGGATCGCGGTGTTCAACAGCCAGCCCGGCGTCGAGATCATCGAGCACGCGCCCGTCCCCCGTTGGGGCTGGGGAAACTCCGCGCCCTATGTGCCGCAGCCCTGGGAAGCCGATCAGACCGACCGCAAGTCCAACGAGTGACGCACGTAGTCCTCCTGTGTCCCGGTGGACCACCACAAGACCCCGTTCTTGTACGAGACGTCGGTCGCGTCCGGGCTGATCTCCACGACGGTCCGGGTGTCGATCTTGTAGGCCAGTAGCTGCACGTGGCCGGTCAGGTCGGAGTTGCCGGTCTGCTGCGAGAAGATCTCGAAGCGGTCCAGCACCGCCGGGTCGGCGATGACCGTCGCGGCGGTGCCGTCGGCGACCTTCCGGCGGTCCTCGCCGTCCGGCCGCACCAGGTCGATCCGGGGATAGCCGTCCTTGTCGAAGGCGACGACCTGACACCAGACCGGGCTGCACGCGGTCACGCCGCGGCGGTGGGCCGGGACGGCTCGGGTCTCGCCGGTCGTCAGATTGCGCAGCCGCGTCGTGCCGGCCGCCGCCGTCAGCCCGTCGATCAGCCACGGCCAGGCCGACAGCGCCCAGGTGCCCGGCTGTTGTCGCACCTCGACCGGCCCGCCGCCGCGGAGATCGACCGAGCGGACCTCGGTCGTGTCGCCCGCCCCGGCCGCCACCCAGTGCACCCGGCCCTCGGCGACCACCAGGTCGTACTGGGACTGGTAGAAGCGCGCGTCGCCGAGGTCGGCGGTAAGGCGGCGGGGTGGGCGGCCGTCGCGCAGGTCGGCGGTCCAGAGATCCTCGCCGGCCTTGGTGCTCTCGGCCCAGACCAGGGTCTGGCCGTCGATGGTCGCGCTCTCGAAGGACGGGTTCTGGCTCATCGGCAGGGTCCGCAGGGAGCGCGCGGTGCCGTCGGCCCGGCGCAGCAGCAGGCGCATCGTCTTGCCGTCGGCGGTGAGCGCGGTGCCGACCGCCTGCTTGGCGTCGACGAAGACGGCCGGCTCGAAGAGCGTCCCGTCGCCGAGCGCCGCCGTCATGACGCCGCGCTGCGCACCCGGCCAGGCCACCCGCGCGTTGACCGGCGCCGCCTCTGCTCCGCGCCCGGCGGCCGGGGCGAAGAGCATCGTCCCGGCGGCGGCCAGCGCGACGCCAAGGCTCGCCAGCCGTCGCTTGCCTGCCATCCGGCCATGATTTCACACCCGGGGTCGAGTAAAAGATTCTTGACATGATGTTAGCTCTGCTTTACTTTCGAGCACATGTCCTCCGAGGAGAAGCGCACCTGGATCTCCGCCTTGGTCGGCGTCGTCGTCCCGATTGCGTACGTGGCGTTTGTCCTGTCCAAAGTGCCGGGTGGGGACGTGGCGGAGATCGCCTACGTGGGACCGATGGTCACCTCGATCGGCGCCGGGATCGCCGCCGGCATCGTCCTGGCCATCGTGGCCGCCATGGTCTCCCGCAAGGAGCCGGACCGGATCGACGAGCGCGATCGGGAGATCAACCGGCGGGGTGAGCTCGCCGGGTTCTACGTCATGAGCATCGCCGCGATCGTGCCGCTGGTCCTGGCGATGGCCGAGGCCGAGCAGTTCTGGATCGCTCACACGCTCTACCTGGCATTCGTCCTGGCCGCGTTGGCCTCGTCGGTGGTGAAGATCGTCGCCTACCGGCGGGGTTGGTGACCGATGGGCAAGCCACCGACCAGAGTCACGAACTCCATCCGGCAGCTGCGCTTCACCCACGGGGAGATGACCCAGGCCGAGCTGGCCGACCGCATCGGGGTGACCCGCCAGACCATCATCGCGATCGAACAGAGCCGCTACTCCCCGTCGCTGGAGATGGCCTTCCAGATCGCGCGGGTCTTCCAGGTGCCCCTCGACGACGTCTTCGGCTACCCCGACCCTTAGGAGGAGTCATCATGCACGCGCTGACCCGCACCGCCCGCACGACCGGCTTGTTCTACCTGGGCATGGCCATCACCGCCGTTCTCGGCTTCCTCGTCATCCGCCCGCGGCTCTTCGCCGCCGACGACCCCGGCGCGACGCTGGCCAACCTGGTCACGCACAGCTCGCTCGCCCGCGTGGGCGTGGCCCTGGAACTGGCCATGGTCGTCGCCCAGACCCTCACCGCCGCCTGGTTCTACCGCCTGTTCCGCACCGTGGATTCCGTCGCCGCGCTCGGGATCGCCGCTTTCGGCCTGGTCAACGCCGTCGTGGGCCTCGTCAGCGCGGCCATGCTCGGCACCGCGGTCCAGGTCTCCGCCGACCCGTTCGGCGACGCCGCGGCCACCGTCCAGACGCTGTACCTGATCAGCCTCAACATGTGGATCGTGGGAGCCCTGTTCTTCGGCCTGTGGCTGATCCCCATGGGCTGGTGCGTGTTGCGCTCCCGTTGGATGCCCCGCGCCCTGGGCTGGATCCTGGTGGTCGGCGGCGTCGGATACGTGCTCAGCCCGTTCGTCTTCTACCTGGCCGGCGACGCGCAGGCCCTCTTCGACGCCATGGCCTATCCCGCATCCGTGGGCGAGTTCTGGATGGTCGGCTACCTGCTCATCCGCGGCGTGCGCCGGCCGGCGCCGGACGAGACACCCGTTCAACCGTCACAGGTCCCCGATCAGCCTCACTCGCTGATCTGACCCGCGGCGGGCCTCCGCGGCGCCACGCGATGCGCGCAGCCCCCACCGACGTGATCGGCGGCCGCGAATGACAGTCGCCGCGGTTGCCTCGCCGCGGTTGCCTCGGCGCGGTTTGCCTCGGCACTACGAGGCGTAGATCGAGAACTTGGCGGTCCAGCGGGAGGATGTGCCGAACGACGGCGGCCACGTGCCGAACGACGTCGGTGCGCTCCAAGCGCCCTGATTGGCGCTCCCGGTGTCGTAGCTCATGTTGTTGTTGCCGTTGGTGTTGTACATGAGCCAGTACGCCGTGTTCGGCGCCAGGGTCGCGGTGACCGGTCGGCTGTTCCACGAGTTGGCGGTCAGCGTGCCCGAACTGCTCGACGCCGCCAGGGCGCCCGGCGAGCCGTTCGCGTCGGTGTAGATCGCCACCTGGTACTGGTTGGCCGGCGCGGCCTGCACCGCCTTGAGGTACACGGAGATCTGGCTCACCGTGAGGCCGGTGGGGCCGGTGACGAACCGCGAGCCGTTCATGTAGTTCATGTCGCCGGCGTCCAGCGTGCCGCCCACCTGGTCGTACCCGAGCCGCGGGGCGCTCGGGTCGGTCGTGGTGAACGAGAACTGGTGGTTGGCCGCGAGGGCGTTGCCCGCCGCGTCGGTCACGCCGGTCCGGACGGTCACCGTGTACTGCGTGGATGCGGCCAGCGCGGCGGACGGGGTGATCGTCGCCGCCTGGTTGGCCGCGTCGTAGGTGACGGTGCGGTTGACCAGCGTGCCGCCCGGGCCGCGCAGCTCCAGGTTGGCCGGCGTGATGGTGCCGGCCGCCATGCTCTCGCTGAACCGTACGGTGATCGGCGCGTTGGTGGCCACGCCGGTGGCGCCGCCGGCCGGGGTCGAGGAGGTCACCGTCGGCGCGGCGGTGTCCGCACCGGTGGTCGCGTAGATGGAGAACTTCGCGTTCCACCGGCTGGACGTGCCGAACGGGTTCGGCCACGTGCCGAAGGACGTCGGTGCGCTCCAGGCGCCCTGGTTGGCCGTGCCCGCGTCGTAGCTCAGGTTGTTGTTGCCGTTGGTGTTGTACATGAGCCAGTACGGGGTGTTGGCGGCCAGCGTCGCGGCGATCGGCCGGGTGTTCCACGAGTTGGCCGTCAGCGCGCCCGACGTGCTGGTGGCCACCCGGGCGCCGGGCGAGCCGTTGGAGTCGGCGTAGACGGCGAGCTGGTACTGGTTGTTCGGGGCCGCCTGCACCGATTTCATATACACCGACATGGACGTCACCGTCGCCGGATCGGACCCGGTGACGAACCGCGAGCCGTTCATGTAGTTCATGTCGCCGCTGTCCAGCGACGCGCCGGCCTGGGTGTAGCCGATCCGCTGCGGGGCCGGGGCGGTCGCGTACGTCGCGGTGTATGTCGTGGCGGTCGTGGGCGCGGTGATCACGTGGGTCTGCGCGCCGCCGTCGGACCACGACGCGAACGTCGAAGAACCCTGCGGCGACGGCGCGGACACCGAGTTGGTCGAGCCCTGGATCACCGTACGGGAGAAGGGCGTCGTGCCCGACGATGAGCCGACGGTGAGCTGGAGCCCGGTCGGCAGGGTGTTGAAGGTCAGGTCGACCGTCTTCGGGTCCAGCCGGCGCGTCACGGCATGCGTGAGGCCCTCCTGGTCGGTGGCCACCAGCTTGAGCTCCAAATAGGACGGATACTCGTGGTCCGGCGCCTCGAAGGATCCGGACGCCGCGCCGGTCCAGCTGCGGATGGCGTGCTCGTGGCAGTTGTCCGGCGCGGAGCAGTGGTGCATGACCAGGTCCCAAGTGAGGCGGGACGCGGGCAGGGCGCCCTCCTGCGGATCGGTGGCGTGGCCGGAGAAGGCGATCGTGTCGCCGACCTTCCAGGTCGTGCCCGCGGCCGGCGTGTCGATCACCGCGGTCGGCGCCTCGTTGCCGGGGGTGACGGTGACCGTGCTGGTGCTGGTCGCGTTCAACGTGTCGGTCACCGTCAGCCGCGCGGTGTACGACCCCGTCGTCGTGTAGGTGAACGTCGCCGTCGGCGAGGTCGAGTCGGTCACGCCGTCGTTGGTGAAGTCCCAGGCGTACCGCAGGCGACCCTCGTCGGCCGGGTCGGGATCGGTGGAGCCGGCGCCGTTGAACGTCACGGTCAGCGGCGCCGGACCCTGCGTGGGCGTGGCGTCGATGACCGCGCTCGGCGGCTGGTTGCCCGGGAAGTAGCGCACCCGGCGGATGGTGCCGCCGAGGTCGGCGTAGTAGAGCTCGCCGCCGGGGCCGACCTCGAGGTCGACCGGGCCGGCCGCGTCGGAGACGAACGTCTGCAGGTTGGCCGGGTCGGGCAGGCCCCCCGGCGTCGACGGCAGCGACGCCCAGATGCACCGGCGCGAGTAGTCGGCGAAGAAGACGGCGCCGTTGTACGCGGCCGGGTACGGGCCGCCGGCCGTCGGGTAGAACGCCACGCCGGTCGACGAGGAGCTGCCGGTCGGGCAGGCCTCGCCCGCGACCAGCTTGCTCGCGTGGTTCCAGGCGACGAACGGCGCGGTGTGTGTGCTGGCCGGCGCGGTGTAGAGGCTCTCGCAGATGGACAGGTCGGCACTGTCGTACCCGGACTGCCGGGCGTTGCCCTCCCAGCACGGCCAGCCGAAGTTGGTCACGCCCGCGGTGGGGTTGACCACCCGGTTGACCTCTTCCCAGGTGTTCCACCCGGTGTCGGAGATCCAGGCCTCGCTGGTGCCCGGCCGCATGGTGATCCGGTACGGGTTGCGCAGGCCGTTGGCGACGATCCGGCGGGTGTCGGGGTCGGCCGCGCCGATGTTCGGGTTGCCGGGCGCGGCCGCGCCGGTGGCCGGGTCGAGCCGCAGCAGCGCGCCGTCGAGCTGGGTCTCGTCGGCGGCCGTGCGGATGTCCTGTGCGCGCAGCGCCCCGCCCTCGTTGGCCGGGTCGGCGCACGGGTTGGTCGGCGCGCCCGCCGGGAACTGGCCGTAGTCGACCGCGCTGAAGCTCGCGCCGTCACCGGCGGAGACGTAGAGCATCCCGTCGGCGCCGAACGCGATGTCGCCGATGGAGTGGCTCGGGAACTGCTGGCACCAGTCGTGCAGCAGCACCTGCTCGCTGCCGGTCATCGTGTCGCCGGCGGCCTGCAGGCGGGAGAGCCGGCCGGTGACCACGCAACGCCCGTCGTTCGCGTTGGCGCATACGTCGTTCCACACCGGGGCGGTCTGGCCGGGCGGCGCGTCATAGGTGTAGAGCACGTACACGTACGGGTTGGCTGGGAAACCGGGCGCCAGCGCCATGCCGAGCAGCCCGCGGTCCCACTGGTTGTGCACGTTGGCCGACAGGTCGGCGAACACCGTGGGGGTCGTGTCGGCGAGGTCGTCGAAGACCTTGATGCGGCCGCCCTTCTCGGCGACGAAGACACGTCCGTCCGGCGCGAACTCCAGATCGACCGGCGAGCTGAGACCGCTGAAGACGATCTGCTCCTGAAAGCCGGTGGGCAGCGCCACCGCCGACGCGGGCCGCGGACCGACGAAGGACGACATCGTCACCACGGCCGCCACCGCGACCAACCCACCGAGTGCACGCCGGAACACGGGCAGCCCCCCACCCTCGAAAGATTTAAGGAATCCTAAATAGACGTAGGTCGCAGCAGCCGCCCGCCGACCGGTCAGAACTGGCGTCTGTCCGGAGGCTGGCGCGGCGAACGCGAAAGTGTTTGCATGCCGCGGTGATGCTAGGCGCGCTCGGCCGTACGTGTGCTCGCCGTCGATGGCTGGTGCTCGGCGCCTGGCTGGTGTTGATCGTCGCCGGGCTGGTCCTGGGTGGCCAGGTCTTCGAACGGCTCGGCGCCGCCGGCAGCCTGCGGCCGGACGCCGAGTCGCAGCTCGCGGAGAAGCGAGCCGAGCAGTTGCAGCCCGAGGGGCCGGTGGTCGTCGCCGTCGTGAGTGGACGCGACGTCTACGACCAGGCGCTGGTCGGCGACATCACGGTGGTCACCGGCGAGATCCGGGAGATGGACGGCGTCGCCGAGGTGGACGACCTGTACAGCGCTCCCGGCGGGCGGATCGGGGCCGACAACCGGAGCTCGCTGATCCGGGTCGAGCTGGAGGCGGGCCTGCCGGACGACCGGCGGGAGCAGGCGGAGGACGCGGTCGCCGGCGCGCTGCACCGCATCGACGCGCCCGAGGTGCTGGTCGGCGGGGAGAAGCTCGCCGAGCGCGCGTTCGCCGACCAGGCGATCGCGGACGCGGCCCTCGGTGAGTCGGTCGCGCTCGGCGCCCTGCTGGTGGTCCTGGTGCTTGTTCTCGGCGGCTTCGTCGCCGGCGCGATCCCGCTCGCCGCCGCGCTCGCCGCCGTGTCGGTGACGCTGCTCGGCCTGTACGGGCTGACCGCGCTCACCGAGGTCAGCGAGTTCACCGTCAACGTGGTCACGCTGCTCGGGATCGGGCTCGCCGTCGACTATGCGCTGCTGGTCATCGCGCGGTTCCGCGAGGAGCGCGAAGCCGATCCCGACGCCCCGGTCGAGGAGCTGGTCGCCCGTACCACCGCGACCGCCGGCCGTACCGTGCTGATCTCCGGGCTGGCCGTCGGCGCCGCGATGGCCGGGCTGTTCGCGTTCGCCGAGCCGCTGCTCGGCGCGATGGCGCTGGGCGGCGCGGCCGCGGTGCTGCTGGCCACCCTGGCCGGCCTGACGGCGGTGCCCGCGCTCATCGCCGTGGCCCACCGCCGCATCCCCGGGCCCCACGACTCCACCCGGGTGCTCGCCTTCCGCCGCGCCGTCGCGGCCGCGCTGCGCCGTGGCCTCATTGCGACCGGGCTGCGCCGCGGCCCCGTTGCGGCCGCGCGAAGTCGCCGCCCGGCAGGGGCCGCGCTGAGTGGCCGCCCGGATGCGGTCGCGCGCCGTCGCCGCCCCGAACCTGGGCCGGGGCTGCTCGCCCGGCTCGCCGCCTTTGCGCAGGAGCGGCCGGCGCCGGTTGCGCTCGCCGTCACGGCCGGGCTGCTCGCGCTGTCACTGCCGTTCCTGCTCGCGGTCAACCTGGAGAACTCCGACGCCCGCGCGCTGCCGGCCGGGGCCGAGGCCCGCAAGCTGCAGGAGAAGGTGCAGCGCGATTTCAGCGGCGGGCAGGCCGATCCGATTGTCGTGGTGGTCGACGCCGATCCGGCCGGCCTTCCGGCCCGCGACTTCCTGAACGCCCTCAACACGCTCGACGGCGTCCTGCGGGTGGAACCGCGGCCCGACATCGCCGGGGCGGCCATCATCGACGTCACGCCCGAGGGCGAGACCGCCGGCCCGGCCTCCCGCGACGTGGTCCGTGCGATCCGGGCGGCGGATCCGCCGTTCCCGGTGCTCGTCGGCGGCGCCGCCGCGGAACTGGCCGACTACCGCGAGTCGGTGGCCGCCCGGTTCCCGGTCGCGGTGCTGGTCATCCTGCTGTCCACGGCGGTGCTGCTGTTCGTGCTGACCGGCTCGCTGGTGGTGCCGGTCAAGGCGCTGCTGATGAACGCGCTCACCCTGCTCGCCACCCTCGGGGTGCTGGTCGTCGTGTTCCAGTGGGGAGTCGGCGACGCGTTGCTGGGTTTCGACTCGTGGGGCGCGATCGACGTCACCACGCCGGTCCTGCTGTTCGTGTTCGTGTTCGGGCTCTCGATGGACTACGAGGTCTTCCTGCTCGCCCGGATCAAGGAGGAATGGGACGCAAGCACCCACCCGAACGCCCGCACCCACCCGCGCGCCGGCGACCAGGCGGTCCGCGCGGGCCTCGAGAAGTCCGGCCCGGTGGTCACCGCCGCCGCGCTGTGCATCGGCGTGGTGTTCCTCGGCTTCCTGCTGGGCGACCTCATCGCCGTCAAGGAGATCGGCTTCGCCATGGCGGTCGCGCTCCTGCTCGACGTCACCGTCGTGCGCGGCCTGCTCCTGCCGGCGGTGATGACTCTGCTCGGTGACCGCAACTGGTGGGCGCCGGCCCCGCTACATCGGCTGCACGGCCGGTTCTTGAAGCCGCAGTTGTCCTGAGGCAACGCCGCCGTCAGTCGAGTCGGTAGAGGATGTAGTAGCCGATCTGCTCCCGGGTGATGCCGAGGCCGTCGATCGAGCGCTCGGGCACGCCCTCCCACGGGGTCCCGGGCAGCCATTCGGGCAGGACGACGACCGATTTGATGCCCGCCGCCCGCAGCGCGGCGATGCTCGTGGTGTCCGGAAAGGTCATGCTGGCCGCGCGGATCCGCTCCTGGCCGGTCGGGACGAAGGTGACCAGGCCGTTGGGGACGCGCGGGAACCCGTTCGTGGTCCACAGCATGATGGACATCTCGAGGCTGCCGGCGCTGGGCAACACCAGGATCGGCTCCCGCGCGGCACTCATCGCGGCCGGATAGCGCAGCACCTCGGGATGCCCGGTCCGGTTGACCCCTTCCACGACGACCAGCACGAGCGGGATCAGCAGGGCAAGGCGCAGCACGACGAATTTCCCGCGGGCCATGACCCCGGGCCGCCAGGGCGCCGTGGCCCGTGCGCCGGCGACCCATTCACTGACCGCGCCGGCCGCCAGGATGGCCAGCAACAACGAGACCCACACCATCATCCGCCCGGGGGTGCGCAGCGCCGCCCACCCCGGCAGGTGTTTGGAGAGGGTCAGATAGCCCGGGTCGCCGTGCCAGGGCAGGGTCGCGCCGAGCGTCAGCAGCACCGCCCCGAGCGTGCCGAGGGTCAGCAGGATCCGATGCCGGAGCCGGAAGATCGAGATGATCGCCCCGACCACGGCCAGGACGATCAGGGTGATGCCGGGGAGCAGCGCCATCTCCGGCGCCCAGGGCAAGTGCGAGCGCGCCCCCGCGTGCCGGGTGCCCCACAGCCAGGACGCCTCGGGCGCGATGAGGAGGCCGCGCCACGGCGGCGAGTACATCTCGGTCCAGGCCAGCCCCCGGTCGGCCTGTGGGTGGAGCTGCACGACGCGGGTGAAGGCAAGTCCCATGAAGGCCGTGGCCGCGGCGAAGCACAACCCGCCGGCCAGATCGGCGGCGAGCAGGCGCCGGCCGAAGACCGGCCGGCCGCGCCGCCACCAGGACCAGCCGAAACACGCGGCGGCCACGAGGCAGATCAGGATCATCACGTACGCGTACGCGAGCCCGATGGCGAGCCCGAGGGTGATCTGCCAGGCCCCGACCAGCCAGCCGGCCAGCGCCCACCACGGGCTGTGCCGTTCCGGGCGGTGGCCGGCGCGCAGCGACCAGCCGTGGCCGCGAGCGATCATGGCGAGGCTCAGCGCGATGCCGCCGGTCGAGATGACATTCAGGTGGCCGGCATGCGCGAGCCGCCACGGCGCGAATGCCCAGGCGACGCCCGCAACTGCCGCACCGAGCGGATGCGCCCCCAACTGGCGGGTCAGCGCGTAAGCCCCGACGAAGGCGAGCGCATGCAGCAGGACGTACAGGATGTTGTATCGCAGGAGGGCCGACTCCATGCCGGACCCGATCATGCCGAACGGCGCGTAGCCGACGACGGTGTCGGTGAAGGCCAGCGAATGCGGGTCGGGGAAGAAGGTGTTCGAGTCCCACAGGTGCAGGGGGCTGTGCAGCAGCGCGTGCCCGCCCCAGGCGATCTGCCAGGCAAACAGTGCCGGATCACCGATGTCCCCGGGCACCGTGTGCCGCGGGTCGCGCAGCGTCGGCCAGGTCAGCGCCACGGCGAGCGCCAGCCCGCCGAGAATCACCAGAATCCACTCGCGGCGGCCCCACACCCGTTTCAGCACGCTAGGCGCCGCCGCCGGCCCCGGAGTCACCGCCTCCTCGCTGGGAGGAACCTGGGTGGCGACGCCGTGGGACGGCCCTTCGATCTTTGTCACCCAAGCCCCCGAATTTCCTGGTTCGACGCGGCACAGCGCAACAGATTGTCACACGTCGATGCCAAACCCGGAACCGTCGCCACAGGGCGCGGGGGTTCCGGGGATTGCTGGACTTCTGGGCCCGGCGGCCGCCGACATGCTCGGAGCGCTCCGGGCGCAGGGACTGGTCGGCCTCGAGGTCCGCAGCCGGCGTGGGCTTCGAAGGAGGGCTCATGAGACGTTGCGGTTGTGGGGCCGGACCTGGCCCGGAGCGGTGCCTTGGTCCTCGGTGCCGTAGCTGATGATTCGCCGGGCTCGGATCCGGATGATCGGGTCGCTGCTGCCGTAAGCCGAGTCGGATGGCTTCTCGATCGCCTCGGCGGTGCCGCGGATCTCCAGGCAGCGCACCTTCCACGGGCTCAGCGACGGCACGTCGTCGACGACGAACGCGACCTGCCCGTTCGCCGCGACGTTGCGGTATTTGCGGCTCGAGGTCAGGTTGTGGCCGCCGATATCGATCGTGCTGAGGGCGTGGTTGTAGCGGAACCCGACCGGGCTGTTCTGCAGGGTGCCGTCGGGGCGCAGCGTGGCTAGACGCCCCAGGGTCTGTTCGTCGAGGTAGGCGATCTCAAACGGGGTGAAGGTCATTTCGACAGGCTGCAAGTTGAACCTGAGTCGAAGTCAAGTCTCAGGCAGGTTTGCTGAGGTCGGGACCGCGGAGAAGCTTCAGTACGGCGGCTGAGGGCTTCTTGACCAGGTCGGCCGGCGGTGCGGTCAGCGGCTGGATCGCACCGTACTCGGACAGGCGGATGACCCACGTGTCGGCCGGGTCGGGAGCGATCAGCGAGAGCGTCGCAATCCGGCCCTGGGCGTCGAGCGAGGCCTGAAACGGCATCGCCGTGCCGGTGGGCAGCGAGTGTGCGCGGGCGTGGCGGCCCACGACGGTCTGCGCCTCGGTGACCTGAGACGTGTCCAGCGTGCCGGTGATGAACAGGTCGTCGCCCTTCGCGGCCTTGACGCCGCTCAGCAGCCTTTTCACGCCGATCACGTCGGGGTCGTGAAGGTCGATCTGTGGGACGACGGAGGGCGGCACCGCCTCCGGCGGCATCCAGTACGTGCCGTTGACGTAGTCCCGGAACGAGCCGAGCTCCTCTCCTTTCCGGCGGGACTCGGCGTCGCGCGAACTCCGCAGCAGCTCCACGTCTCGATCGAGGTCGTCCCAAAGGCCGCCGGAGAGGTCGAGATACAGGTAGGTTCGGCCGCCGGCGATCCGGAACCGCGTCGTGACGTTGACGTTCCGTTGTTGCTCCTGCGACAAGATCTCCGCACTGCCGGAAGGGGTGTGGACGGCGCCGCTCACCTCGAATTCAGGCCCGGTCACGCTGAAGGTGTAGCCGCCCCCGTCGATGCCGGCGGTCGACGCGGCGAGCGCCGCCGCCGGGTCGAACGGCGCACTCGCCGAGGGCGCCGCGGCCGGTGCGGTGCAAGCGGTTATTGACAGGCAAAGGGCCAGAGCGGAGGCCGACAATGCGAGCGGGCGTCGAATCACGACGGAAGCGTAGCGGCCGTTGCAGTGTGGACGGAGCGCGTGTTGCTATCGCGGTTTGCGTCCTACGCCGCCGTATTGCTCGACCTCGGGTGCCTCGGAGTCCGGCCGCCACTGGGTCACGGGGACCAGGCCGGGCTCGACGAGTTCAAGGCCCTGGAAAAACTGGGCAAGGCGGTCCGTGCTGCGCAAATGGTATGGCAGAGCGGCGGACTCGTTCCAGATACGAGCCGCCTCGACCACCTCGGGTGAGACGGGGGCGCTGTCGTACAGGGCGAGGTAGCTGCCGGGCGCCGCAGCGTCCAGCGCCTTGGTGACCATGGCCTGCGCGACCGTGTCCTTCTCGACGTGGCCGAGCACACCCATGAACAGGATCGCGACGGGCTCGGAGAAGTCGAGGGTGCGAGCGGCTTCGCGTAGCACCAGATCCATGTCGTACATGTCAGCGTCGATGTAGCTGGTCAAGCCCTCGGGCCGGCTCGTGAGCAGGGCGCGAGCGTGGGTGAGCACCAGTGGGTCGTTGTCGACGTAGACGATGCGGCTCTCCGGCGCCACCGATTGGGCCACCTCATGCGTGTTGTTGGCGGTGGGCAGCCCGGTACCGATGTCCAGGAACTGGCGCACACCGGCGTCGGTGGCCAGATAGCGCACCGCGCGGATCAGGAACGCGCGGCACCGGCGGGCGTTCTCCGCGAGCGCTGGTTGACCGGCGAGAATCTGGTCGCCGACCACGCGATCGGCGGCGAAGTTGTCCTTGCCGCCCAGCAGATAGTTCCAGATCCGCGCCGTGTGCGGGACCGAGGTGTCCAGCTGGGGTTCCGTCTGTTCATCGTTCGACACGTGCGCGTCTTCCTACTCGGATGGACCGATGTCGATAGATTGACGCCAGCATAGACCGTGGCGGGCCAACGGGCGTCCACGCTCAGATCAAGGGGTGACCGCGGTGTCAGTCGGAGACGCCGAGGTGAAGCAGCCAGACCTGCCGCCGCATGGTCTTCGTGGGGTTTCAGGGGGCTCGGCCCCCTGAGCCAGCATGACGAGGCCCCCGGGTCCGCGCTTCTCAGCGGACACGAGGGCCTCGGGGACTCGTGGGGTTTCAGGGGGCTCGGCCCCCTGAGCCAGCATGACGAGGCCCCCGGGTCCGCGCTTCTCAGCGGACACGAGGGCCTCAGGGACTCGTGGGCGATACTGGGATCGAACCAGTGACCTCTCCGGTGTGAACGGAGCGCTCTCCCGCTGAGCTAATCGCCCCTCAGCGAGACAGACTGTACTAGACCGAGGCCGCCAGGGGCCAACCAGGGGTCAGCTCAGCCATTCGCGAGTCTTCTCGATCAGGTCGATGCCGAAGCTGACGCGGACCGAGGTCCACACGACGGCGGCCACGAAGATCATGCCGACGATGCCGATGAGGCCGCGCATGGGCAGGCTCTGCCGGCCTATCCAGCTCGTCCACGCCTTCACGTTGCGCTTGGTGAACTCGAGCAGCCTTTTCGCCCAGGCGAACTCGAGGGCCCAGATGGCCAGTCCCAGGATCACGATGGCCCAGCCCGGACCGGGGAACGGGATCAGGACGATGCCCAGGGCTATGACGAGGGAGCCGAGGACGCCAATTCCGATCTTGAGGGCTAGGCGGCCTGTCGGGTTTGCCCGGATCTTGTCCAAAACACCCATCGGTGCCCGATCTTCGTCCGCTTTCGTGCTCATTTCATCCCCCAGTGTCCCCGAGCCCCGTCACTACCCGGGAGGAATGGACGTTACCGGAGTAAGTCAACTGCTGGACCACCCGACGCCGGGCGGAACCGAGTACATGGGCATAACAGGACAAGATATCGCTTTACGTCCTGTGTGAAGACGTTTTCGGAACCGTCTTCCCACTACTGGGTGAGATCAGCGTATGGCGGAGCGTAACGACAGGGATCACCTGAGTATGGGAAACGCGGGGTTCACCAGCCTCGCAGCGGTGCCGGGGGGAGTTCGTCCATGAGTACCATTCGTCCAACGACCGTCGAGGTCGAGACCTCGCTGCGGCTCGTAGCGCCTGACGCAACGGCCCTGCCCGTGCGCGCCAGTCTGCGGTACGACCCAGCGGACCCGTATGCGGTCCATGTGTTGTTCCACGCGGAATCAGCCGGTGGGGAAGCCGTGAGCTGGTCCTTCGCGCGTGAACTGCTCGTGACCGGGCTCGATGAGCCCGCGGGTATCGGCGACGTGCGGGTGTGGCCCTGGGCCACGCCTCGCGGGGATTTCGTCGCCTTGGCGCTGTCGTCTCCGGATGGCAACGCGTTGTTCGAAGTGCCCCGCAGCGTCCTCGTCCGGTTCCTCCGGCGCACCTATGTCGTGGTGCCGCGCGGCCGGGAATCCGAGCATCTCGACGTGGACGCGGCGGTCAACCGGTTGCTGGCGGGGAGATAGCAACCGGCGATAGCTAAAGAAAAGCGACGACCCGCGCGGACACTGCCGATCCGCGCGGGTTGTTCGTTTCCCGGAGGAAAAGGACAAAGGCCCGATTCCCGGGCAAGAATCGGACATTGACCCCGATTATCCGACACATTCCCGTCAACCCGCGTTTTGGCAGGTGCGCGGCTGGTCATCGACGGTTACCGTCGGCCCGATGACCTCTCTCGCGACGCGCGCCGCACCGCTGATCCCGCCCGGGTGGGCGGGGGTGGCGACGTGCGCGCTGGGTGAGGTGCAGCCGTCCGGCCCGTGGTGCCCGCCGTACCATGCGCTGCTGCTTGCCACCGCGGGTCACGGCGCCGTCGAGGTCGACTTCGAGCACCATTCCTGCCGGCCGGGCACGCTGCTCTGGATCCGCCCGGGCCAGGAGCTGCGCATCGGCGGGAACGGCCTGGCCGCCTCGGTGGTCACCTTCGACACCCGGCTGGCCGGCGACCACTGGCCCGAGCGCCCCGAGGCCCCCGGCCGCTGGCAGCTCGAGGGTGAGGACGAGGACGCGGTGATCAGCGAGTTCGCCCAGCTCGCGGTCGACTGCGAGCGGCACCGCTCGGGCCCGGTCGCGGCCGACCTGCTGCGCCATCAGCTGGCGGTGCTGCTGCTGCGGATCGCGCTGCTCACCGAGGACTCAGGCCCGCTCGGCGCGGAGGGGCGCACGTTCGCTCGGTTCCGGCGGCGGCTGGAGTCCGGTCATCCGCGCAGCCGCCGGGTCGAGGACTACGCCGAGGAGATGGGCTGTTCGGTGCGCACGCTGACCCGGGCCAGCCTCGCGGTCACCGGCCGGACGGCCAAGCAGGTGGTCGACGACCGGGTCGCGCTCGAGGCGCGCCGACTGCTCGCGTGCACCCCGATGTCGGTCGCCGAGGTCGGCCGACACCTGGGCTTCCCGGAGCCGACGAACTTCGGCCGTTTCTTCCACCGCGAGGTCGGGGTGAGCCCGGGCCAGTTCCGCGCGGACATGGCCACGAACGGCCGCGGCGGCATACCGATTCAGCGACGACCCGCTGACTGAGTGTAATTCCCACAAATCCGTGGGGTATGTGCGGAGTCCTGGCGCGGAAGAGGCATGATAGGTGGGTGCAGATCTCCGCGCGCGGCGACTACGCGGTCCGGGCCGCCCTCAGCTTGGCGCAGGCCTACCCGGCGCTGATGTCCGCCCAGGCCATCGCTCAAGATCAGAACATGCCCCGCAAGTTCCTCGAGGCCGTCCTCGCCGACCTGCGCCGCGCCGGCGTGGTCCGGGCGCAGCGCGGGGCCGAGGGCGGCTACACATTGTCACAACCTCCGCGCGACGTGACGATCGGCTCGATCCTGCGCGCGGTCGACGGCCCGCTCGCCGGCGTGCGCGGTCTCCGTCCTGAGGAGACGCAGTACGAAGGCGCCGCCGAGAACCTGCCGAACCTCTGGGTCGCCGTGCGCGCCGCGGTCCGCGAGGTGGTCGACGAGGTGAGCCTGGCCGAGCTGATCAGCGGCCGGATGCCCGCCCACGTCCGCAAGCTCACGACCCGCCCCGACGCGTGGCAGCCGCGCTGACGTTTGTAAATTTCGAGAACCGGGAACCGAACGCCCATCCCCAGAGACCCCCGGAGGGACGTAGCGATGGGCATCGTGTTCCGCAGCCGCAAGAAGTTCGGCCCGCTGATCCTGAACTTCACCGAGAACGGATTCTCGTCGTGGAGCTTCAAGATCGGTCGCTGGTCGTGGAACTCGCGCACCCGCGCGCACCGCGTCGACCTGCCCGGCCCGCTCTCGTGGAAGCAGGACAAGTCGTCACGGTAGAGCGATCACCACGTCCCCGCCCAACCGCCCATGCGGCGGTTGGCGGGTGACGGCTCCCGAGTCGGCGAGCGTGTGCAGCACCCGGGTGGCGTCCGCCGCCCGATAGACGGTTTCGGTCAGCGCGAAGGTTCGCAGCTCGGTCACCGTCGCCGAGCCGACCCGCTCGAGGTGGGCGAGGATCTCGCGGCGCAGCGGTCCCGGGTGGGGCTGGAGCGAGATGTCGATGAGATGCCGCTCCGGATCGCCAGGATCGCGATACCGCACCCCGGCGAACTCGTCGACCGCCCAGAGCGCCTCCTTGAACCCCTCGAGGCTCTTGCCCGAAGTCGTCCCGAAGGCCAGCAACTCGCCCGGCTCCTCCCCGGTTGCGAGCTCCACGGCGGCGAACAGCGGCCACTGCTCGCGATAATCGTTTGCGGACACCCCGGGCGCCAGCACGAGCAGGACCTCGGCCGGCTTTCCGGCATTGAGGGCCGCGACGGTGGCCGGGCTGGGCGGTTCGCTCGCGCTTGCCGCGTCCAGAAAACCCAGCAGGGGTACGCGTTGAGCACCGGCCGCCTTGAGAGCGACGCCGAGCGAGTCGGTGCCACCCGACACGGCGTGCACCGGCAACGAACCGAGCTCCGGGATCGCCGCCAGCCGTTTCGCCACGGCGGTGACGTCGTCACCCACGAGCAGCATGGACAGCTCGCGCCCGCGTACGAAATCGGTTTGATCCGCAAGCACCCGCGCGGCCGCCTCGGCCGACTCGCCTCCGTCCGCATCGGCGTAGCCGTGCGTGTAGAAGACCCGGCGGGCGCGATGCAGCGCCGCCGGGGCCCAGGCCTCCAGATGCCTGACCAGCAGTTCCCGCTTCACCGTCGCGATCACGGCCGACCTCCCAGTCCCGTGGATCTACATTGTCCCGGATCGGGGGATGAACCGGGGAGACTTGTACCCACGGTGTTCATACGAGCACTATGGGACACATGCCTCCGGCTCCGCCCATTGCCGAGCTCACCCAGCGCGCCCAGACACTGTCGTCCGCGGGTGACCTTCAGGGTGCGCGCCGGGTCCTCGCCGGGGTGCTCGATCGGGCCGACGCCAGCGATCCGCAGGCGGCCGACCCCGAGCTGGCGCTGGCCGCGGCTCTGCACGCGCGCATCCTGATCGCTCTCGGCGACTCGCACGGCGCCCGGCTCTGGGCCGCCTTCGCGCACGAGGCCGAGGAGCGGCTGCACGGCCCGCGCGACGAGCGCACGGTGGCCGCCGCCGCGACGCACGCCGCGATCCTGCAGCGGGTCGGCCACTACGGGCGGGCCGCGCAGGTCTACGAGCGACTCGTGCACGACCTCACCGCGCTGGACGGCCCCGACTCGCCGCGCGTGCTGGCGGCCGAGGCCGACCTGGCCACCGCCGAGCACGCGGCCGGGCACTGCACCTCGGCCCGCTCCCGGCTCACCGGCGCCTGGGTGCGCCACCGGCACCGCCACGGCGACGCCGCCCCGGCCGGCATCAAGATGCTGGCCCGCCTCGGCGCGATGGAGCGTGAGTGCGCCCGCGACGCCGAGTCCGCCGAGCACCTCGCCCTCGCCCAGGAGCTCTGCGCCCGATATCTGCCCGCCGACCACCCGCTGGTGCGGCAGGTCGCGGCCCTCGCGGTCGCTCCCGCCTCGGGCCGGCACGTGTGCGGGCGGGTCGAGCAGTCCACCGGGCCGCGCTCGGTCCCGTTCCCGCGCCGCCCGACCGTGCCCGACCCCGAGCAGGGCGGCGACTTCCCGCCCGAGGACGCGCTGCGGCCGCCGCCCGACAATCGGCCCACCGACCCGAACGGCACGGTCTACCAGCAGCCGCTCTACCTCTCCGACGTGGCGCAGGCGCCGGGCGACCTCACCGGCCGGCACGCCCGCGCCGACACGCCGCCGCCGATGCCGGGGCAGCGCGGCCAGGGCGGGTGGCCTCCGAACGTCGGTTCCGCTCCCGCCTCGACGCTGGACACCCCGCCCAACTCCGAGCGGCTGCTGCCGGTGCGCACCGACCAGCCCGCGGCTGTTCGCCGTCGTCAGCCGTTCCTGCTGGTCGCCGTGCTGATCGCGGGGATCGCGGTGGCCATCGCGGTGATCGCGCTGACCCTGCCGGACGCGAACAGCTCGACCGGCGCGCAGCCGACCGTGCCGGTCTCGCCGGCGCCGGTCGCCTCCAGCCCCGCCCCGTCCGCCGCGTCCGCCGCGCCGACCAGCGCCGCACCGACCGGCGACCCCGGCGCGCCCACGGGGGTCAAGCTCCAGGACAACCGCGACTCGGTGTCGCTGAGCTGGGCGTACCCGAAGGACGCCGAGGGCCCGGTGCTGGTCTCCGGCGGCCGCACGGGTCAGCCGCTGCGGGCGTTCCAGCAGCTCCCGGCGGGCACCACCGACTACATGGTGTACGGGTTGAACGAGGCCCAGAACTACTGCTTCAAGGTCTCGGTGGCGTACTCCACCGACCGGATCGCCGCCTCGGCGCAGGTGTGCACCGCACGCTGAAGTCGCTCCCGATCCGCAACCGTCCGGGACCGTTCCTGCTCCCGGTCCTCCCCACACTGATTCGTCACGGCCCCGGCAGGAAGCAGGCATCTGTGACGACGAAAGCGGCGGAGCGCGTTCACGACGCACTCGGGCTTGCGGCTGCCCTGCTCGAACTCGAGACCCGGGACGTGACCGCGTTCCGCACCGTGCGCGCGCCCGCCGAGGAGGCACGACGGGTGGCCGAGGAGGCCGGCGACGAGGAGGCCGCCCAGCGCGCCGCCGTGCTGCTCGCCGACGTGCTGCTGCGCGAGGGCCGGGTCGGCGAGGGCGGCCGGCTGGCGCATCAGGCCCTCGCCTGGGGCGTGCGGCACGACAGCCCGTACGTGCAGGCCCGCGCCCACCGCGAGCTGTCGATCTTCTACCGCCTGGTGGGTGACATCTCCGACGCGCTCACCCACGGCGTGCAGGCCGTCGCGCACCTCACCGACGACGCCGCGCCGGGCATCCGCGCGCGGCACCTGATGACGCTGGCCGTCGCGCTCGACGACGGTGGCTCGATCGACGAGGGCGGGCGACGCTCCCGGGAGGCCCTCGGGCTCGCGGAGGAGATCGGCGACCGCGAGCTCGAGCTGCTGATCCTCAACAACATGACCTACACCGCGTACGAGAACGGGGACGAACCCGCCGCGCGGGACCTCGCCGGCCGGATGCAGCGGGTGTCGTCGGCCACCGGACGGCGGCTCGCCGCCAACGAGCTGGACACGGTGGCCCGGGTCGAGATGATGGGCGGCCGGTTCGACTCGGTCGAGGCCGCGCTGGCCGGGGTGATCGAGGGCCGGATCGCGGGGAACGAGGGCGACGCCGCGGCCGAGTGCATGCTGACCTTGGCCGAGGCGCGACGGCTGAACGGGCGGTACGAGCAGGCGCAGGCCGCGCTCGACCGGGCCGTGCGCGAGTGCGAGAACAACGGGCTGGCCCGGCTGCGGGCGCGCGCCCGGCAGGAGCAGGCGGCACTGTTCGCCGCCGCGGGGGACTACCAGGCCGCGTACGAGGAGCATCTGCTCTTCCACGCCGACTCGTCGGCGCTGCATTCCGCCCAGCGTGAGTCCCGCGCCCGGGCGATGCAGGCGGTCTTCGAGGCCAACGAGGCGCGGCGGGCCAGCGAGCACTTCCGCGAGATGGCCCACCGCGACGCGCTGACCGGCCTGTACAACCGGCGCTACGTCAACGAGCGGCTGCCGGCACTGCTGGCCGAGGCCACCGCGACGCGGGGGCCGATCTCGGTGGCGATCGCCGACCTCGACCACTTCAAGCGGATCAACGACACGCTGTCGCACGCCACCGGCGACACCGTGCTGCAGCACATCGGCACGCTGCTGCAGGAGGCGGCGAGCGGGCCGATCATCGCGGCGCGGATGGGCGGCGAGGAGTTCTTGCTGATCTTCCCGGGCATGGACGGCGCCGAGGCGGCGCGGCGGTGCGAGCTGCTGCGGCTGCGGATCCGCACGCACGGGTGGCACGCGGTGACCGGGGCGCTGGCCGTGACGACGAGCATCGGCGTGACGACGGCTCTCGACGGCCGGGCCACGGTGTCGGCGTTGCTGTCACAGGCCGACCGCAATCTGTACGCGGCCAAGCGCGCCGGACGTGACCGGGTCGTGGCCGACCTGGCCTGACCGATGGTGCAAAATCCGTCGGATGACGGGCGATCCATCGATTTCCGTTTCCGTTTCCGTTTCGAGAGTGGTGGTCGTCGCCACGGTGGCGCTGCTCGGCGGCTGCGCCCAACCTGGCTCGGCCCCGGGCATTGCCCGGAGCGCCGCCGTTGACGGTGCGGCACCGTCGGCGGGCCAGGGGCTGCCGGACGCGGTCTCCTGTGCGCGGGACGCGGCGCCGACGCCGTACTCGGATCCGTCCTCCTCTTTTGACGTGAGTGACCCTGAACAACGGGCTCGCCGCGCGTTGGAGGCGCAGCGCAAGCCGACGCCGCGGCGGGCCGGCGTCCCGGAGACCGCGGTCGCCGGCGCCGAATCCTGCGTCCAATTCCTGATGAGGCACTTCACCCTGCTCACGACGGGCTTCCGCAGCGTGCCGGACGAGTCGGCGATCGACACGGCGCTCCGCTCGGCCGGCCTGGAGCAGGTTGTCGTCGGTGCGGGTCCCGCCTTCGCGGCGTCGACCGGGGCCGCCTGCGTCTACGGCACCTTCACCGGCAGCGGCCTGGACTTCGCCATCGGCCCCCGCGCGGCCGACGGCTCCTGCCCGTGAGCGGATCCGGCGCGGTGGCGGCCGGGGGTGGTGCCGACGACGGCGGTGAAGGCGGCGATGAAGCCGCTCGGGTTGGCCCAGCCGCAGGCGTGCGCGACGCGCGTGGTGTCGTGGCCCTCGGCCAGCAGGACGAGGGCGTGACAGACGCGCAGCTGGGTGCGCCACTCGTAGAAGGTCATGCCGAGCTCGTCGTGGAACAGCCGGCTGAGGGTGCGGCCGCCCGCGCCGACGGCCCGGCCGAGCTCGGCCAGGGTGCTGGTGTCGGCGGGGTTGTCGTCGAGGATGCGCGCGACGGCCCGTAGCCGGTCGTCGCGCGGCTCGGGCAGGTGCAGGGGCTGTTCGTGCGCCTCGTGCAGCTCGTCGACGAGTACCCGGTGCAGGCGGGCGCGCGGGCCGCGTGCTAGCTCGCGCGGGCCCTGTTGGAGCTCGCGGGTGCCCTGTTCGGGCTGGCGCAAGCCCTGTTCGGACTCGCGCGGGCCGGTGAGGGTGAGCAGGACCTCGCGGGCGAGGCCGGAGGCCAGGAACACGGCGGGGCGGTTCGGCAGGAGCCGGGCCAGGGACGGCGGCAGGAAAACGATGCGCATGTCGGTCTCGCCGTGCGCGCGGTGGTGGTGGATGAACCCGGCGGGGATCCAGGCGACCCGGTTGGCCGGGACGATCGAGGTGCCACGCTCGGTGTGCATCGAGAGGACGCCGGCGGCCGCGTACACGAGATGCCCGCGAGGGTGGGAATCCGTCGCGCTTGTGCCGCCCGAGGGCCACAGATGCACGCCGCCGGACGGCCAGACCCGGGATTGGCGGGCTATAGGCATGAGTTGGCATTCTACCGGTGGGCGGCCTCTCGGCTCAGGGGCGACCGTCAAGGCATGACGACGATGCGAGCGGCAGTTTGTGTGCGGGCCGGCGGCCCGGAAGTGCTGGAGATCCGCGAGCTGCCGGTGCCGGCCGTCCGGGACGGCTGGAGCCTGGTGCGGGTGAAGGGCGCGGGCCTCAACCGGTCCGAGTTGCGGACCCGGCAGGGGCATTCGCCGAGCGTGCGGTTCCCGCGGGTGCTGGGCATCGAGTGCGTGGGAGTGGTGAACGCGTCGACCGATCCGGCGCTGCCGGAGGGCGCGACCGTGGCGGCGGTGATGGGGGAGATGGGCCGGGATTTCGACGGCGGCTATGCCGAGTACGCGTTGCTGCCCAACGAATTGCTGATGCCCCTCACCACGACGCTGCCGTGGGAGGTGCTGGCGTCGTTGCCGGAGACGTACCTGACTGCGCAGGGCGCCTTGGACGCGCTCGGGGTGGGAGCCGGTGACTCGCTGCTGATCCGCGGTGGGACGTCGTCGGTGGGCATGGCCGCCGCGGCGATCGCCTCCGGCCTGGGCGCCGAGGTCGCGGCCACCACCCGGCAGGCGGGCAAGGCCGGCGCGCTGACCGCGGCCGGCGTCGCCCACGTGCTTCTCGATGGCGATGAAGCGCGCCTGGAGACACCGCCGAGCCACGTGCTGGACCTCATCGGGGCGAGCACGGCCGCGGACTCGCTGCGCCTGGTCCGCCGGGGCGGGACCGTGTGCGTGGCCGGCTCGCTCAGCGGGTGGCTGATCCCGGACTTCGAGCCGATCGCGATGATCCCGTCCGGGACCAGGCTCACCGCCTTCCACAGCAACGACCTCCGGGGCGCCGCGGGCGCGGCCCTGCTGCGGCGGGTCGTCCACAATGTCGAGACCGGCGTGTACCGGCCGAACGTCGACCGGGTCTTCGGCCTGGACGACATCGTGGCCGCCCACCGCTACATGGAGGACAACCAGGCCACCGGCAAGGTGGTCGCGGTGCCGTAGTTGCGCTCTCCGTGAGGCCCTGCGCACAATGGGTGCCCGTTTGCCCTGGAGGCACCCATGTCGCGACCGGCGAAGCTGGGGCCGCACGACCCGCCCCGGATCGGGCCGTACACGACGCTAGCCCGGCTCGGGCGGGGCGGGCAGGGCGAGGTGTACCTCGCCGCCGATGCCGAAAGCAACCGGGTGGCCGTCAAGGTCCTCAGGGTCGACTGGGACCCGAGCGGCGTGCTCAAGCGGAGCCTCGACCGGGAGCTCGTGAACGCCCGCAAGGTCGCGCAGTTCGTGACCGCCAAGGTGCTCGACTTCGACGTGGTGGGCGAGCTGCCGTACATCGTCAGCGAGTACATCGAGGGGCTCACGCTCGCCGAGCACGTGCAGGAGAACGGCCCGCTCAAGGACAGCGACCTGCTGCAGGTGGCGATGCAGGCGCTCACCGCGCTGGAGGCGATCCACCAGGCCGGCATCATCCACTGCGACTTCAAGCCCGCGAACATCATCCTCGGCCAGGGCGGCGCCCGGGTGATCGACTTCGGCATCGCCCAGGCGCTGGACTCCACGCACCGGGTCGGCGAGATCGTCGGGTCGTTCCCGTACATGTCGCCCGAACAGGTCGCCAACGATCCGCTGACGTCGGCGGTCGACCTCTTCGCGTGGGGGTCGACGATGGTGTTCGCGGCCACCGGCGAGCAGGCGTTCCCGGGCGACAGCCGCGAGCAGGTGGCGCACGCGATCCTGACCCGGCCGCCCCGGCTGGAGGGCATCGAGGAGCCGCTTCTCACCAGCGTCCGGACCTGCCTGCGTAAACGCCCGGAGCGCCGGCCGACGGCCGCCCAGGCGCGCAAGATGCTCTTCGGCCGGCGCCCCCACCAGACGCCGGCCGTCGCGCGGCCCGCGAAGCCGGCGCCCCCGCCCACCCGGGTGGAACGCCCGGTCGCGCCGCCGCTGCCCCCGCCGGCGCAGCAGCCGGACCCCGCGAAGACCGGCAAGGCGGTGGCCGCTCTCGTCGCCATGGTCGCGGCCGCGGCGGTGGCGATCTGGGTCGTGCCGCACCTGTCCGACGGATCCGCGGGACAGAACGCTGTCGGGTCGGTTCCGCCGCCCGAGTCCGTCGCCGCGGTGGCGCTGTCGCTCCCGGAGACGTATGAAGCCTTCTGGCCCGAGTTCACGTGCACGACCGACGAAACGAGAGCCGGCCAGCGGACCAAGGACAAATGCCAGACCACGGCGACGACAATCCGTCTGTTGTGCGTGCAATGGACCGACCGGACCACGATGGCCAAGCGCGGCAACCGGCCGGCGCGGGAGGAGAACGACGCGCTGGAACAGGTCGGAGGGTGGCGGAACTCGTGGTACCGGCAAGACTCCGACCGGCATGGCAGCTTCTACAGCTACCCGCTGTCCGAGGACCGGGAGAGCGGCCCCTGGGCGATCTGGTGGGAAGACAGCAGCGATCCGATCTCGTGCTACATGCAAGGCCCGCCGGGTAGTGAGGGCGCCATGCTGGACGCGTACGCCAAGCACGGTTTCGCGCTTCGCGAGCCCGTGCCGTCCCGTTCTTCCTAGCTCAGCCGGGGCTGGTCTCGGAAGCGCGTCTTATCAGGCGCAGCTCCTGCTGCAAGACGTCGATCTCGCCTCGGACGTCCTGGCGCCAACTCTCCAATTGGGCGGGAGATGTCTCCTCCGGCTCGTCGGTGGAGGACGGGGCCAGCACCGAGATCAGGGATTGCAGCTTGCTCAGGGGCCGCTCCAAGGTCTTCCCGAAGGCGCCGTTCGCCTGCTGATAGCTACTGAGCCGGCCGAGCACGTCCTTGACTTGCACCGCAATCGTTCGTGCCTCGGGGCTGGCGAAACGTAGCGGCGGGCGGGCACGGCGTACGTACTGCCGGAGCGTTCCCACGTCCCGCATCGCGTCCTTGACCCAGCTCTGCGTGGTGCGCGTGGTCTCGAGGAAGGACACGTACCGCTCGAGATCCTGGGCCGCGGCGAGCGGGGCGGCCTCGGCCGAGCGTAGGAAGCCGGACAGTTCCAGGGGCAGCACGCCGATCTCGGGCCACAGGTCCTCGAACGCGTGCGAGTCGCCGTCGCGGAAGCTGTTGAGCGCCGCGACGAACACGTCGGGCTCGGCCAGCGCCACATCCTCGTAGATCTTGTCCCAGTCGCTGCGGAAATCGATCGTCTGCAGGGCAAGGACCGTAGCCGCGTCCAGGTCCGGGCGGACCATCCGATGCAACGTGTACGCGTTCAGATAGCGCTTCACATCGCGGGGGTTGATGCGCCCCTCGGTTGCCAGATACCCCAGATATCGCCGTACGCGGTCGCGCAGGTCCTGCCGCTGGGTCTCGCCCAGCCGGCCGTGCTCGTCCATCCCCGGCCAGCTCCTGGAAGGCACCGAAGTAGAGCGACTGCGGGCTGCCGGCGGTGTCCTCCGACTGCGGGTTCAGATCGTCGAGGGCCTTGCCGGCGTCCAGCTCCACCGACGCCGCGCCTGGGAAGCCGATGCTGACCGAGGTGGCTCGCACCAGCGCCCGGATGACCCGGCCCACCCGGCGTGCGATCGCCCGTACGTGGTTCCGCTCGTCCTGGGTGTGTGCCGGATCCGCCGCCCAGTCCGACAGGCTGGCCCGGACCGTGTCCAGCAGCGGGACGATCAGATGCGGCTCGCGCTCGTAGCGCCAGGCGTTGAACCGGACGACGACAGCGCCGCTCTCCTTCGCCACTCGCCGTTCGATCTCGTTCATCAGGGTGCTCTTGCCCGACCCCCAGCCGCCGAAGATGCCCACCGCGAAGCGCGGCTCGCTGGTCATGACGATCGTCGCGAGCGCCTCCGCCATCTGCTCGAACCGGAATGTGGGGTGCTCCGCCGGCACATCGAGCAGGATGTGGCCGACGAAAGGCGTTGCGGCAGTCATCGTTCAGCTCCGGGAGAGGAGGGCGGTGGCCTGGGCGGTCATGTCGGCGATCACGGACTCGGCGCCCTTCACCGCGTCGATCAGGCCTACTCCCTGGCCGGCCAGCAGGGGCATCTCGTCGAGGTCGCCGGTGGTCAGGCCGCGCATCGGGACCATGTTGGTGTAGCGGCGCAGCTCCATGACCTCGTCGCCCAGGGTGGTGTGGCCGATGATCGGGCGGTCGTCGGTGGGTGGGGCGTCGACGGCGCGGTTGCGTAGCACGCGCATCGGGTTGAACTCGGGGATCTCGGGGCCGAACAGCGAGGTGCGCACGGTCTCGGTCGCGGAGGCGGCCACCAGGCGGGACTTGTACTCGTCGTGGGCCAGCGACTCGTCGGTGGCGACCAGCCGGGTGCCCACCCACGCGCCGTCGGCGCCGAGCATCAGGGCGGCGGCCAGGCCCCGGCCGTCGGCGATGCCGCCGGCCGCCAGCACCATGGTGGGGGCCACCGCGTCGACCACCAGAGGCACCAGCGCGAAGGTCGGCAGCGTGGCGTAGTTGTGGCCGCCCGCCTCCAGGCCCTGCGCCACGATCACGTCGATGCCGTCGCCGGCCGCGCGCTTCGCGTCGTCGATGGAGCCGACCTGCTCGAAGACCCGGATCCCGGCCTCGTGCAGCCGGTCGATCCACTCCTGCCGCGGGTGACCCCAGTGAAACGAGACGGCGGCGGGTGCGGCCGCGCAGACGGCGTCGATGCGCGGCTCGTCGGTGAAGATGGTGATGAAGTTGACGTGGAAGGGGCCGGGTGTCCCGGCCCGGATCGCCGCGATGGCCTGGGTGATCGCGGGTGGCGGCAGCAGGCCGACCCCGAGCGAGCCGAGCGCGCCCGCGTTGCTGACGGCCACGGCGAGGTCGGGCGTCATGCCGACGAAGGCCATGCCGGCCTGGGCGATGGGAGTGCTCAACCCGTACGCGTCGGTGAATCTGGTCTTGAGCTCCATGCCCTTGACCTTTGCCCATGTGAGGGTTTGGCGCCGTCTGTGATTTGACATCTGTTCATGTTGTGGTGATCTCTGTTACCTTCCCGCCGTGACAATGGGTCGAAGTGTCAATCGAGTGTTGCGGGGCCTCACCGGATACGAGGTGCGCAAGGCGAAACCGCCGCGTGTGGTGGTCAAGCCGGCGCCCGCGCCCAAGCCGGAGCCGAAGCCCGCGCCGAAGCCGGCGATCACCTTCCCGGCGGACTTTGACGAGCAGGTCCGGGAGACCATCACGACTGTCAAGCCCTGGACCATGACGTCGCCCGGCAAGCTGCACGCCCTGGTGTCGTCGGTGCGCTACGTGGCTAAGCACCAGATCCCCGGCGACATCGTCGAGTGCGGCGTCTGGCGGGGCGGCAGCATGCTCGCCGTGGCCCGGACGCTCATCGAGGCCGGCGACACCGAGCGCCACCTGCACCTCTACGACACGTTCGAGGGGATGAGCGAGCCGACCGAGCACGACAAGCGGCACGACGGCAAGAGCGCGGCCGAGATGCTGGCGGCCAGCGACAAGAGCGCGGGCGTCTGGGCGTACGCGTCACTGGAGGACGTGCAGGCGACGATGGCCGAGTCGGCGTACCCGGCCGACCGGATCCACTACTACAAGGGCAAGGTCGAGGAGACGATCCCGGCCGGCGTGCCCGAGCAGATCAGCATCCTGCGGCTGGACACCGACTGGTACGAGTCGACCCGGCACGAGCTCGAGCACCTCTGGGACCGCCTGGTGCCCGGCGGCGTGCTGCTGCTCGACGACTACGGCTGGTGGGACGGCGCCCGCCGGGCCGTGGACGAATGGCTGGCCGAGACCAACGTCCCGCTGCTTCTGCTGCGCATGGACGAGGGCAGGGTCGCGGTGAAGCCCGCCTGATAATTACCCTCTGGGAACGCTCCCGGGGAGGTCGCATGAGGCGGATGCTGTCGGCGGTGCTGGTCGTGGCCATTCCGCTCGGGCTGGTCGCGGCCGAGGCCACCCCGCAAGCGGCCGCCGTCTATCTCGATCCGGCCTATTCGCCGGCCGAGCGCGCCGCCGACCTGGTCTCGCGGATGACGCTGCCGGAGAAGGCATCCCAGATGATCAGCAGCATGTCGGCCGCCATTCCCCGGCTGGGGGTGGCGGCCTACGGCTGGTGGAACGAGGCCGCCCACGGGGTTGCCCGCGAGCAGACCAACGACGGGGACCAGCCGCCCAATCTGACGAACACGACTTCGTACCCGGTCTCGTTGTCCTTGGGGTCGACCTGGAATCCCGGGCTGGTCAACCGGGAAGCGAGCCTCATCTCGGACGAGGCCCGCGAGATCGTGCGGGAGAACCGGCTCGACCTCGACTTCTACACGCCGACCGTGAACCTCGCGCGGGATCCGCGGTGGGGCCGCAACGACGAGACGTTCGGCGAGGATCCGATGCTGACCGCGACGCTGGCCGCGCAGTTCGTCAACGGGCTGCAGGGGCCGCCGGAGAACGGTTATTACAAGGCGATCGCGACGCTCAAGCACTACGCGGCCAACAACAGCGAGTCCAACCGGCTCCGCGGATCGTCCGACATGGACGAGCGCACGCTGCGCGAGTACTACACGGCCCAGTTCCGCGACGTGATCCGGTGGAGTCACCCGGGCTCGATGATGAGCGCCTACAACAGCGTGAACGGCGTGCCGAGCGCGGCGAACAGCCACCTCATGGAGACGCTGGCGCGGCAGACGTACGGCTTCGACGGCTATTTCACCTCCGACTGCGACGCGATCTACGAGATCATGGCCGGGCAGAACTGGCTGCCGCCGGGGCAGGGGCCGCTCGACCAGTACGGCCGGACGGCGGTGGCCCTGAAAGCGGGCGAGGACCTGGACTGCAACATGGGCTACCACGACGAATGGCACTACGCGAACACCATCCCGGACGCGGTCCAGCGGGGGCTGATCAGCGAGGACACCGTCGACGTCTCGCTGGTGCGGCTGTTCACGGCCCGGATGGCGCTGGGCGAGTTCGACGCCGAGCGGCAGGTGCCGTGGGTGGCGCAGGCGCGCAAGCGGCTCGCCCCGGGCACATGGGTGAACGAGGAGTCCAACAAGGCGGTCACGCAGACGCCGGAGCGGCTGGCGATGGCCCGGCAGGTGGCCGACGAGAGCATCGTGCTGCTGCGCAATCAGGGCAACCTGCTGCCGCTGAAAACCGGCAAGCGGATCGCGGTGATCGGCACGTTCGCCGACCCGGGCGAGCTTTACCTGGGCGGGTATTCCAGCAATCAGACGCATTCCGGGACCGCCAACTCGGTCACCGGGGTTCAGGGGCTGCAGAAGGCGTACTCCGTCGATTTTCTGCCGGGGACGATGCCGGGCAATCTCGACGTGGTGGATCCGGCGGCAGTCAAGGCGGCCAAGGATTACGACGCGGTGATTGTGTACGCCGGCACGGACCGGGAGACGGCGAGCGAGGACCACGATCGGGCGACGCTTGCATTGCCGGGCGCTCAGGCCGAGCTGATCCGTCAGGTGGCGGCGGCAAATCCGCGTACGATCGTCTATCTGGAAACGGTCGGGCAGGTCGATGTCTCGCCGTTCGCCGGCCAGGTGCCTGCCATTTTGTGGAGCTCGTTCAACGGGCAGCGTAAGGGCGAGGCGCTCACCGATGTCATTTCCGGAGCGGTGGCGCCGAGCGGGCGGCTGCCGTTCACTTGGTATGCCGATGAGCGCCAGCTCCCGCCGATGGAGGATTACGCGATCCGCCCGTCGGGCGGTTCTCCCGGCCGCACTTACCAGTATTTTTCCGGAAAAATCGCCTATCCGTTCGGGTATGGGCTCTCGTATACGACCTTTACCTACTCGCCGATGGTCTTCGACGGCTCACGCATCAAGGCAACGGTGACCAACGCCGGCAACGTCAAGGGCGCCGAGGTGGTCCAGCTCTATGCCACCACCCCCGACTCGCCCAAGGTTGGCGAGCGGCCCCGCAAACGGCTGATCGGCTTCCAGAAGGTCTTCCTCGATCCGCATCAGAGCGCCGAGGTGACGATCCCGGTCAATACCGCCGATCTCGCTTTCTACGACGAGAAAGCCAAGGCCTTCCGACTCGATCCGGGCCGCATCGGCCTGCAATTGTCCACTTCGAGTGCCGAAAAGGACATCAAGCAGCGCGTGTACGCCTCCGTGAGCACCCCGCCCGCCCCCACCCCGGCCGTGGTGACGGCCAAGCCCGGCCGCGTGCAATTCCCGGTCGGCGCGCACATCGACCCGCACCCCACGGTCGCCTATTCCGACCAGAGCATCCGCGACACTTCGGTTGGCTACCAAAGCAACCGCCCGTCCGTGGTGGAAGTGACCCCCACCGGCCTGATCGCCCGCGCCCCCGGCGTAGCCACCATCACCCTCACCGCCGGCGACGCTCACGGCACCTTCGTGGTCAAGGTCGTCGACCCGTCATGACCGGATCGGCCGGCGGGTCTGACGAGGCCGGCGGGACAGGGCGAGCCGCTGAGGCCGCCGCCGCGCGGGTCGCCGCCGTGCGGGACGATCCCGCGGCCCGCCTCGCCTTGGCCGCCGGCTTCTACGACAGCCCCGCCGGCAGCCCCGGCATCCGGCCGTACCGCCGGGCCGAGGTGGCCTTCATGCGCTGGCAGATCAGCCGGGGCGTGCTGGCCGCCGGCGGCAGCGCGTGGTGGCGGGCGGTCAACGAGGGCCTGATCCGCGACGCGTGGGAGGCGGAACATCTCGTCCGCGCGGGGGAGCGCGCCGACCTGCCGCAGGTGGAGCGCTGGGTCGAGTTCCTGCAGCGCCCGTCGCCGCGGGCCTGGTACCGGGCGCACAACTCCAGCATCGTCGCCGGCTATCTCGCGCACCGCCCGCTGGCCGACCGCGAAGGACTACTGGAACGCTTCTTCATGGACGTGGCGCTGCTACGCGTGCTCTACGCCGACTCCCTGCTCTCCAACGCGCGCCTCGCGCTGGGCCGCTTCTCGCCAGTCGGGCGCTGGCTGGGCGATCCCCGGCGGCAAGGCACCGACGTGTTCCTGTCGCTGCGCAACATCCTGCCGGTGACGTACCCGCTGCCCGACACGCACTTGACCGAGATCCTCGACCAGGAGAACTATCTGGGCCGCCTGATCGACTACGGCGTCATCCTGCCGCGGGCGCGGCGGCTCTACGAGCACGCCGCCCGCGACCTCGAGCAACCGGGCCTGCTCACGCTGATCAGTGACGACTTTCCCGCGTACGCGTGGCCGCCCGCCGAGACCTACGCATGGCAGAGCCGCCGCCCCCGCGCGACGCGGATGGTCCAGCGCCTGGTCACCCCGTGAGGCGGTAGCGGGCGAACGTGGTCTGACGCCGCAGCTCGAACCCCAGCGACTCGTAGAGCCGGATCGCCGGGGTGTTGGCCGCCGACGTGTGCAGGAACGGCGTCTCGCCACGCTCGCGGATCCCGTGGGCGACCGCCCGGACCAGCGCGGTCGCCAGCCCCTGCCCGCGGAACGCCGGGTCGGTGCAGACCGCGCTGATCTCGGTCCAGCCCGGCGGGTGCAGCCGCTCGCCGGCCACCGCCACCAGGGCGCCGTCGCGGCGGACGCCCAAATAGGTGCCGAGCGCGATGGTCCGCGGCCGGAACGGTCCGGGCCGGGTGCGGTCGACCAGATCGAGGATCTCCGGCACGTCGGCCGCGGTCAGCCGCACGGCCTCGGCGAACGGTTCGGCCTGCAGCCCCTCGTCGATCAGCTGCACGCCCGGGATCTCGTCGACCAGCGTCCACCCCGGATGAGTGCGCGGCGGCGAGCCGGAAACGGCAACCTCGGCGCCCAGCCCCGAGCCACCCGCCCGCGAGCCGCTCGGCGGCGAGGCCGCGAGGTCGGCCAGGTCGGCCCAGGCCTGCGGGTCGTCGCGGTCGGCCAGGCCGTAGAACTGGGCCACGTCGTCGGGATAGCGGGCCGCCAAGCCGTGCGTCTCGGCCAGGTGGGCATGCGGGCCGGCCAGCGACTGCCAGATCGCGTTGTCGAGGACGGCTTGGCCGGGCGTGACTGTCGTCATCGGGTCAGGCCTAGGTGGTCGCGCAAGGTGGGTCCTTCGTAATCCGTACGGAAGACGCCGCGCTCCTGCAGCAGCGGCACGACCGTGTCGGCGAACTCGTCGAGCCCGTCCGGGGTCACGTGCGGGACCAGGATGAAGCCGTCGCTGGCGTCCTGCTGCACGAGGTTGTCGATCTCGGCGGCGATCGTGGCCGGCGAACCGATGAACGTCTGCCGCCCGGTCACCTCGATGATCAGCTCGCGGATGGAGAGGTTGCCCGCCTCGGCCCGCGAGCGCCACTCCCGCGCGGTGGCGAGGGGATCACGATAGAGCCGCACACTCGCCCGGCCCCGCGAAAACGAAATATCGGAAATGTTCGGATCGAAAGGCGGCAGCGGTCCGTCGGGGTCGAAGCTGCTGAGCTCCCGGTTCCACAACTGCTCCAGGAACTTGATCGCGGTAGGGCCGCTGACCTGCTGCCGGCGCACCTCGGCCGCCTTCTCGGCCGCGGACGCGTCGGTGTCGCCGAGCACGAAGGTCGCGGCGGGCAGCACCAGCAGATCGTCCCGCCTCCGCCCGTAGGTCGCCAACCGCCGCTTCACGTCGGCGTAGAACTTCTGGCCCTCGGCCAGCGTCGCGTGCCGGCTGAAGATGGCGTCGGCCGTCGCGGCGGCGAACTCCCGGCCCGCGTCCGAGTCGCCGGCCTGCAGGATCACCGGCCGGCCCTGCGGCGATCGCGGCACGTTGAAGCGGCCGCTGATGTCGAAGTGCGCGTCCGCGTGCTTGAACGTCCCTGCCGACCCGTCCCGCAGGAAGACGCCGGTTTCCGGGGAAGCCACGATCGCGTCGGCCGGCCACGAGTCGAACAGCAGCGAGGCGGTCGTGAGGAACTGCGTCGCCCGGCTGTAGCGGTCGGACTCGGCGAGGAAGCCGCCCCGCCGGAAGTTCTCGCCGGTGAAGGCGTCCCAGGACGTCACCACGTTCCACGCGGCCCGGCCGCCGGAGAGGTGGTCGAGCGACGCGAACTGCCGGGCCACCTCGTACGGCTCGTTGAACGTCGAGTTGATCGTCCCGGCCAGCCCGAGGTGGCCGGTGACCGCGGCCAGCGCCGACAGCACGGTGAACGTGTCCGGCCGCCCCACCACGTCGAGGTCGTAGATCTGGCCGCCCTGCTCGCGCAGCCGCAGCCCTTCGGCGAGGAAGAAGAAGTCGAACTTCGCCCGCTCGGCGGTCTGGGCGAGCTTCACGAACGAGGAGAACTCGATGTGGCTGCCCGCGCGCGGGTCGCTCCACACGGTGGTGTTGTTGACGCCGGGGAAGTGCGCGGCGAGATGAATTTGCTTAGGCAACGCGAGCCTCCACGTAGCGGTTGGCGGGACGGGAGAGGCCGAGCAGGCCGCGCAACGTCGAGGCTTCGTAGGCGTCGCGGAAGGCGCCACGGCGCCGCAGCTCGGGCACCAGCGAGCGGGTGATCGACTGAAGGTCGGCGGGCAGCCGGCCGGGCCGGAGCCGGAATCCGGTGATGCCGGCCGCGTGCCACTCGAGCAGCAGGTCGGCGAGCTGCGACGCGGTGCCGCTGAAGATCGCCGCATCCGACGTGTGGACCGACCGGTCGAGGGTGTCGAGCCGCTCGCGGGCGGAAGGGTCGAGGAACACGACCAGGTCGGCGAAGATGTGGCGCGTGGAGACCTGAGCGACGATCTCGCGCGCGTGGTCGGCATTCGCCGGCGTCACGTACGTGAGATCGGCCGCGCTGTTCGCGAAGGCGTACGGGATGGAAGCGTGCGCGAGCGCGGTGACCAGCGGTTGTCCTTGCGGGGGTCGCGGCGTGATCGATGGGCCCTTCACGCTGAAGTAGCGGCCGTCGAAGTTGATGTGGTGCAGCTTCTCCCGGTCGACGAACCGGCCGGTCGCGGCGTCGCGGATCTCCGCGTCGTCCTCCCAGCTGTCCCAGAGCCGCCGCACCACCTCGACGTAGTCGGCGGCCTCGTCGAACAGCTCCCGGATCGTGGAGTCATCCAGGGGTCCGACCACCCGGCGGCCGAAGTGGGCCGCCTCGTGCGCCCGCCCCGACACCTGCACCCGCCAGCCGGCGCGCCCGCCGCTCACGTAGTCGAGCGTGGCCAGGGCCTTGGAGATGTGGAACGGCTCGGTGTGCGTGACGGTCGCGGTCGGCACCAGGCCGATGCGGGTCGTCGCGGGCGCCACCCGGGCCGCGATCAGCACCGCGTCGAGCCGGCCGCGCACGTGGTCGGTGCGCTCGTCGGGGCCGTCGGGGCGGTCGGACTGCAGGCCGAGCGCGTCCTCGAAGGTGACGAAGTCGAGCGCGCCGGCCTCGGCCTCGCGGGCCAGATCGACCCAGTAGCGGGCGGTGAAGATCTCGGCGGGCCGGGCGTCCGGCTCCCGCCAGGAGGCGGGATGCCAGCCGGTGCCGTCGAGCGCGGCGGAGAGATGGATGGCCATGGTCATTTCCCGTCGATCGGCAGGCCGGGCGGGTTGACCTCGGCGGCGTCGACCGCCTCGCTCGTGAGGTTCCACCGCTGGAGGATCTTGGTGTAGTCGCCGGACTTCTGGAGCTCGTCGAGGGCCGCCTTGTACGCCTGGACCAGGCCGTTGTCCTTCTTGGTGGTGAGCGCGATCTTGCCCTGCAGCCCGGCGCCGGCCCCCGAGTAGGTGCCGATGATCTGGGTCTCGCCGGCGACCGCGACGTGGTAGGCGGAGGTCGGGTTGGGCCCGAGGTAGGCGTCGATCTGGCCCGAGCCGAGCGCGAGGTAGGTCGCCTGGTTGGTCTGGTAGTACTTGATGTCGACCGCGGGCAGGCCGTCGGCGACGTCCTGTTTGGACCACTCGACCAGGATCTTCTCCTGGTTGGTGCCGGAGCCGACCGCGATCTTCTTGCCGGCCACGTCCTTCGGGCCGGTGACCGTCCAGTCGACGCCCTTCTTCGCCTCGAAGGCCAGCTCGTCCTTGCGGTAGGTGACGAAGTCGTACGTCTGCTTGCGCAGCTCGGTCACGGTGATGTTGGAGGCGCCGACGTCGTACTTGCCGCTGTCCAGGCCGATGAAGAGGTTCTCCCAGGACGTGTTCTCGAGGTCGGGCTCGAGGCCGAGGACGCCGGCGATCGCCACCGCGATGTCGGGCTCGCTGCCGATCAGCGTCTTGTTGTCGGTCGCGGTGAAGGCGAGCGGCGGGAATCCGGCGCCGGCCGCGCCGACCCCGATGGTCAGCCTGCCGGTCGAGCGGATCTTCTCGGGCACCAGCGCCGCGATCGCGTCCACTTTGGCCGGCACGATCCGGTTCTGGTCGGGACCGTCGTTGATCTTCGGGGTTCCGGCCTGGACCGCGGCCTGTGCCGCCTTCGGCGTCTCGTCCGGCGCGGCGCAGGCGGTGAGGCTTGCGGCGGCTATCGCGGCGGCGAGCAAAGCATTACGCGTACGCATGAAAGCTCCTGATCTTTAGGAAAGAACCTTGGAAAGGAAGGCACGGGTGCGGTCGTGGACGGGCGCGTCGAGGACCTGGGCCGGCGGGCCGTGCTCGACGATGCGGCCGTCGTCGAGGAAGACGATCGAGTCGGCCGCCTCCCGGGCGAAGCCGATCTCGTGCGTGACCACGATCATCGTGGTGCCGGCCTTCGCCAGGTCGCGCATGACGTCGAGCACCTCGCCGACCAGCTCGGGGTCGAGCGCGGAGGTGGGCTCGTCGAAGAGGACCAGCTTGGGGTCGAGGGCCAGCGCCCGGGCGATCGCCACCCGCTGCTGCTGGCCGCCGGAGAGCTGACGGGGGTACGCCTTCTCCTTGTCCTCCAGGCCGACCTTCCGCAGCAACTCGGACGCGGTGTCCTTCGCCCCGGGACGCTTGCGGATCGCCTCGACGACGTTCTCGAGGACGGTGAGGTGCGGGAAGAGGTTGAAGGTCTGGAAGACGAAGCCGATGTTGGCCCGCTGCTTGAGAACGTGGCGCTCGGGGAGCTCGTGCAGCCGGTTGCCGTCCTGGCGGTAGCCGATGAGCTCGCCGTCGACGCGGACGTGGCCGCGGTCGACCTTCTCCAAATGGTTGATGGTGCGTAGCAGCGTCGACTTGCCGGAGCCGCTCGGACCCAGGATGACGGTGACGCTGCCCTTCCCGATGGTCAGGTCGATGCCCTTGAGCACCTCGAGCGATCCGAACGACTTGTGCACGCCGCTGATCTCGATCATCGCCGCCATCCCCGGGAGAAGTGCCGCTCGACGTAGTGCTGGAAGAAGCTCAGGACGGCGGTGAGGATCACGTACCAGACGGTGGCGACCAGCAGCAGCGGGACGACCCGGCCGTTGCGGCCGTAGATGACCTGTACCTGGTAGAACAGCTCGCCGATCGCCAGCACGTAGACCACCGACGTGCTCTTGAGCAAGTTGACCAGCTCGTTGGCGGCGCTGGGCAGGATCGCCCGCATGGCCTGGGGGAGCAGGATGCGGCGGAACTGCCGCAGGCGCGGGATGCCGAGCGCGGCGGCGGCTTCCAGCTGGCGCTGGTCGACCGAGATGATGCCGGCGCGGACGATCTCGGCGGCGTACGCGGCCTCGTGCAACGCGAGGCCGATCAGCGCCGCGCCGATCGAGCTGACCAGGTTGCCGGTGCCGAAGTGCAGGAAGCCCGGTCCGAAGGGGACACCGATCTGGAGGCTGTCGTAGAGGTAGCCGAGGTTGGCCCAGAACAGCAGCTGCACGATCAGCGGGACCGAGCGGAACACCCAGATGTAGGTCCAGCTCACCGAGCGCAGCACCGGGTTGCGGGACAGTCGCATCGGGGCCAGGACGATGCCGCCGAGGAAGCCCAGGACGGCGCCGGCGAAGGTCAGCTCCAGCGTGATGACCAGCGCGTCCATCACCGACTTCTCGAAGAAGTAGCCGGCGAAGGTCGCCCAGTCCCAGCCCGGGTTGGTGACCAGGCCGTGCACGAACTGGGCGACCAGGATCAGGACGGCGGCGGCGCCGGCCCAGCGCCAGGGGTGGCGGGCCGGCACCACGGTCAACGGTTCGGCCGCTTCGGGCGGCGCGGCTCGGGACTCCGACAGAACACTCACATCTCGGAAGCTAGGGCCGGGCGACCGTTCCCCACAAGTCCTACGGGCATTGAAGGAAATTACCGAGTTGTCAACGACCCACGCCCTTGCCTTTTAGCCTAGTTCGGCTATAGGAAAAGAGGATGACTGTTCCGCTGTCGATCCTGGATCTCGCGCCGCTGGTCGCCGGTGGCACCGCCGGTGACGCCCTGCGCCGCACGCTCGACCTGGCCCGGCGGGCCGAGCAGTTCGGCTACCACCGGTACTGGGTGGCCGAGCACCACCTGACTCCCGGCGTGGCCAGCTCCCAGCCGGCCCTGCTGCTCGGGCAGATCGCCGCGGTCACCGACCACATCCGGCTCGGCTCGGGGGCGGTGCAGACCGGTTTTCTCACCCCGCTCGGCGTCGTCGAGCAGTGGGGGCTGCTCGACGCGCTCTATCCGAGCCGTTTCGACCTCGGCCTCGGCCGCAGCGCCCAGCGCCGCAAGGCGCCGGAGGAGACGGCGACCGAGGCGCGAGTCGTGGATGGGTTGGTCATCCCGAAGTCGTTCTCGTTCGCGCCGATCCTGCGGTCGGCCCGGTCGGCGCTCTTCTTCAAGCTGCTGCACCAGCCCGAGGCGGTCCCCGTCGACTTGGACACCGCGATCGCCGACATCGAGACGCTGCTGGCCGGCCCCTACACCGACGGCGAGGGGAACGAGGCCCGGGCCGTGCCGGGGGAGGGCGCCGACCTGCAGATCTGGGTGCTCGGGTCGAGCGGCGGCGAGAGCGCCCGGGTGGCCGGCGCGCGCGGGCTGCCGTTCGCCGCCAACTACCACGTCTCGCCGGCCCGGGTGCTGGAGGCCGTCGAGGCGTACCGATCGGCCTTCCGCCCCTCGGCGACCCTCGCCGAGCCGAAAGTCATGGTCTCGGCCGACGTGATCGTGGCCGAGGACGACGAGACGGCCCGCCACCTGGCCACCCCGTACGGCCTGTGGGTGCGCAGCGTCCGCACCGGCGAGGGCGCGATCCCGTACCCGAGCATCGCGGACGCGGAAGCCTACGAGTGGACCGAGGAGGAGCGGCTGCTGGTCGCCGACCGGGTGGAGACGCAGTTCGCCGGCTCGCCCGACACCGTCGCCGAGCGCCTGGAGACCCTGCGCCGCGTCACCGGCGCCGACGAGCTGCTGGTCACCACGATGACGCCGGACCACGCCGACCGCGTGCGCTCGTTCGAGCTGCTCGCCAAGCGCTGGTACGGCTGAGACCGGAACACGAACGTTTCCGTTCGCGACGTCTGTTGATCACTGTGGGAAAGCTGTGAGTTCGCGCGTGCTGCGGAGGGTCTTCGATGGCCCATCGTCAGCACCGCGCACAAGGAGTAGCCCTGTGAGGCATCGACTACGCAAGCACGTGGTGTGGCCCGTGCTGCTGGTCGCGCTGGTCGCCGGATCCGAAACCGTGGTCGTGCCCTCCGCTCAAGGGGCCGAAACCACACCGGGGACGGCGCCGACGCTCAATCTCGGCAACGGGCAGACGCTCGACGGAACCACCGAGGTCGTCGCCGAACCGGCGACCGAGGGGGACTCGGTCGTCTCGCTCACCGTGGACGGCGACGAGGTCGACGCCGGCAAGACCGCGGGCACCGCGCACCTGAGCTTCGACATGGGTGGCAACGGCACCGAGGCCCGCTACCACAACTACATCCTGGTCAACGAGCACACCGAGAAGGTCTGGTTCCCCGATGCCGCGGGCGGTGTGCGCGGCACGCTGGACTTCCCGGGCAACTGGCTGCACGAGGGCAACAACACCGTCACCGTGTACGCCGGCGCGAACTGGGTCGACACGACCAACACCGCCGCGGTGGGGGTCGAGACGCTGCCCAACGGCGAGGGCCTGCGCTGCCCGAACTACGACGACTTCACGCTGACCAGCATCGGCCTCGGGCTGCTCGGTGTGGTGGCCGACGCCGAGCAGAACGCGTTCAGCTACACCTTCGGCGACGGCACCTGCGGCAGCTCGAAGAAGCTGCTCACCCAGCCGCTGACCTTCGTGGTCTCGGGCGAGCCGGGCAGCACCGCCGGCCTGTCGGCCGACCTGGACACCACGAAGCTGTCCAACGGCGACCACACGATCGCGGCGACCACCGCGTCGGGCGCCAAGGCGAGCGTCACCGTCGAGGTCAACAACGACCCGGCCGGCGCCGCGAAGATCACCCCCGACGACGGCGCGCTGATCCGCGGCGAGCAGCGGGTCGTCGCTGCCCCGCCGGCCGGCGGCGCGCGGGTCGAGTCGCTCAAGGTCGACGGCGACGCCGCCGAGGACGACGAGACCCTGGCCGCGGGCACCGCGACGCTGGGCCTCACGGTCGAGGCCGGCAACTCGGCCGAGGCGAAGTACCACAACTACCTGCTGGTCAACGGCAACCGGGTGGACCTGGGCGGCGACTACGGGGTGGCCGGGGCCGAGCCGGTCAGCATCGCCTTCCCGGCCTGGTTCCTGCACGCCGGCGACAACACGATCCAGCTGCGCACCGGCGACTACAACGGCACGTCGGCGGGCGCGACCTGCGCGAACCACGACGACTTCAAGGTGACCCGCTCGTCGGCGAACCTCGGGTTGAGCATCGCGGGCACGGTGACGGCGGGTGACACGTACGTGATCACCACCAGCGGAACCACCGAGACGAAGGCCGTGACGACGGCCGAAAGCATCGCCTTGGGCGATGGCACTTGCGGCGCCAACAAGGACCTGGAGCTGCACTACGCGATCGACGGCGCGCCGGTCACCCGCACGATCGACACCCTCGCGAGCGGCGGCGACGCCCACCTCAAGGTGTTCGTGGGCGGCAACGGCTCGGACGGCGGCTACGACAACACCGTGGTGATCAACGGGATCCCGCTCTCCCTCGGGCTGTGGGAGAAGGAGGTAGCCGACCTCGCGTTCCCGAACGAGTGGCTGGTTCCGGGCGTCAACAGCGTCGAGTTCGTGGCCGGCACCGACCACGGCAGCGCCAAGCCGGGCGGCTGCGACAACTACGACGACTTCACGCTGCGCGACTTCCAGCTGGCCCCGGTGGGCGGCACGGCGACGCAGCTGACCAAGGAGATCGCCGAGAACACGGTCACCATCGGCTCGGCCAGTTACCCGGCCGGCGCCCAGGTCACCACCTACATCGGCGACGGCACCTGCGGCAGCAGCTACAACTACGCCTACCGCAAGGTGATCATGTTTGACGTCGAGGGGGCGACGCTCGGCAAGCGCGCCGACATCGACACCGCCAAGCTCGGCGACGGCAAGCACCTGATCACCGCGGTGGCCGGCGGCAAGACCTCGACCCGCCACGTCACCGTCGACAACTCCGCCCCCGTGGTCGAGGACAGCGTCCCGGCCGAGGGGCAGCGGCTCACTTCGACGGTCGCGCTGACCGTCAAGGTGACCGATGCGTCCGGCGTCGCCGGCGCGCCCGCGATCACCTTGGACGGGGCGGCGGTGAAGGAGGGCGACGAGATCGGGCACGGGCTGCCCGCCGGCGACCACACGATCGCCGTCACGGCCGCCGACAAGCTCGGCAACACCGCGACCCGGCAGATCCGCTTCACCAGCGCGAGCATCCCCGATGTGCCGACCGATTTGTCCGCTTCGACAACGAGCAGCGCCGCTCAGCTCTCGGCGCGCATCCCGGGCGCGGCCGGCACGCCGCTGACCGCGACCTTCACGAAAGCCGCGGTCACCCTGCCGGCCGGCGGGTACCAGGGCGTCGCCGGGAAAACACCGACCACCTTGGACGTCGCCCACGACGCGACCGTCGACGTGAAGTCGCTGCAACCGCTCGACGGCACGACGATCGACACGCCGTCCGGCCGGGACGTGGTGTTCCAGCGCTACGACCTCGCCGCCGCCGCGAACGCCACCCTGCGCTGGGAGGGCACGATCGACCCGGCCCGGGTCGTGGCGCTGCGCGTCTGGGACCCGGCCGCCACCAAGTGGGTCGCGCTCACCAGCTCGCGCGGCAAGTCCGACACGACCACGGTGCTCACCGCGGCGCTGCCCGCGGCCTATGTCGACGGTGGCAAGGCACACGTCCTGGTCACCGGCGAGGACCCGTTCGCCGACGACCTGTCGCCGCGCGACGCGAGCGCCCAGAACGACAAGGACCACTTCGAGGACCCCGCGTCGTACGACTTCTCGCTCGCGCACTTCACCGACACGCAGTACCTGACCGAGGGCGCGGCCGGTGGCACGTACGACGACTGGGACGGCAAGGCCGAGGCGTCCGACGTGGAGACCGCCGACGAGCAGGCCATCTGGCAGGCGGCGTACCGGTCCGAGACGCAGTGGATCGCGGACAACGCGGCGTCGCGGAAGATCTCGTACACGGCGCACACCGGTGACGTGATCGAGAACGACTACTACGATCCGCTCGCGAAGAACCCGGATGGCTCGCTGGCGCGACCGGGCCTCAACGAGGAGGTCGAGAAGGAGCTGGCGGTCTCGTCGGGCTTCCAGAAGATCCTCGACGACAACGGCGTGGTCAACCAGGTCATCGCCGGCAACCACGACAACCAGCTCGGCGCCGAGACCGGGCCGGCGTCCCGGTTCAGCAAGACGTTCAGTGCCGACCGGTACTACCAGGCCGCCCGGAAATGGCCGGCCGGGGACTCGTACCACGCGTGGGACGAGACCACGACCACGCCGGGCAAGGACAACCAGAACAACTACGTGCTGTTCTCGGCCGGCGGCCTCGACTTCGTCGCGGTCGGCCTGTCCTACGGCGTCACCAAGGAGGAGGCCGCCTGGGCCGACTCGATCTTCAAGCGGTACAAGGACCGCAACGGGATCCTGCTCTCCCACGACTACCTCAAGCCGTCCACCAACGCGGACGGCCGGGGCGCGGCGTTCTCCGAGCCGGACGGGTCGGCGCTCTACAAGCAGGTCGTCACGGCCAACCCCAACGTCTTCCTGGTGCTGGCCGGCCACGAGCACGGCGTCGGCACCAACCTGAAGACGAACCTCGGCCCGACCGTCAGCCACGACGTCGTCGAGCTGCTCGCGGACTACCAGTTCTACACGGTTCCGGCGTCCCAGCTGTGGCCGTCGAAGGTGGACGCGAGCGGCAACATCGACGTCAACGGCGACGGCACGGTCGACCACAAGGCCACCGACCGGCTGCAGTTCGGCGCGAGCTTCCTGCGCCTGCTGCAGTTCGACGTCAAGCGCGCCGAGATGCACATCGACACCTACTCGCCGCTCCTCAACAATTTCGGGGCGACCGAGTGCGACATCCGGCAGGACGGCAGCCAGAACACGCCGCGCTACAACGGCGCCGAGGACAACCTCACCCTGCCGGTCGACCTGACCAGCCGGAAGACGTCGTTCTCCACCGACTCCCTCGCGGCCTACGTGCCGTCCGGGGAGATCGGCACGGCGTCGATCACCGCGGGCGAGACGGCGACGGCGACGTGGCCGGGGCTGACGCCAGGTTCCTCGTACGCGTGGATCGTGGCGGCCAAGAGCGCGGACGGCGGCTTCTCGACGGCTCAGCCGGCCGTGTTCCGTACGCCCAAGGTGACGTCGACGGTGACCGCGACCTCCGCACCCACCGCTTGGGGCACCGCGGCGACGGTGAAGGTCAAGGTCTCCGCGCCGCCGCCGGTGACCGGCACGGTCGAGCTGCGGGAAGGCGACGTCGTGCGCGGCTCGGCCGGGGTGACCGGCGGGAACGCGACCTTCAAGCTGCCGCCGGGACTCGCGGGCGGCACCCACCAGCTGACCGTGACCTACTCGGGCAGCGACACGGTTGAGCCGGCGCAGGCCGCGGTGACCGTCACGGTAACCCTGCCGCCGGCCTGGTCGGCCCGGACCGTCTACCGCGGCGGCGAGCAGGTCACCTACCAGGGCCGGGTCTACCTGGCGTCGTGGTGGACCCTCGATCAAAGGCCGGGCGACGCGTACGGCGCATGGCAGGAGATCGCGTTGACCGAGGGCGGGGACGCGCTCTGGACGGCATCGCGGATCTTCAACGCCGGTGAGAAGGCGGTTTACCAGGGCCGGACCTACAAGGCCCTGTGGTGGACGCGGAACCAGAAGCCCGGGGACGCCTTCGGCCCCTGGAAGCTGCTCCCCTGATCGACGGGCCCGCCACGAGAGTGGCGGGCCCCACAGCTTTGTTTACGACCGGTCGGTCGTTTTGTAGGCTCGGGGCATGACAGTCGACGGCCGCCTCGCCCGCGGCGAGCGCACCCGCACCGCGGTGCTCGACCGCGCCCTGGTGCTGGCCACCTCCGAGGGCCTCGACGGGCTCTCGCTCAACCAGCTCGCCGTCGCGCTCGGCATCAGCAAGGCCGGCCTGTTCGCGCATTGGCGCTCCAAGGAGTCGCTGCAGCTCGCCGTCATCGAGCACGCCCGGGCGCAGTGGACCACCGAGGTGATCCGGCCCGCCCTGCAGGCCCCGCGCGGCGTTCGCCGGCTCTGGGCCCTGCACGACCGGCGGCTCGCCTTCTACGAGGCCGAGCGGCTGCCCGGCGGCTGCTTCTTCGCCAACGCCAACTTCGAGTTCAACGCCCGCCCCGGCGAGATCCGCGACCGGCTCGCGGTCCAGCTCCGGGACTGGATGGCGTTCCTCACCTCGCTCGCGGCCGACGCGATCGCCGTGGGCGACCTGCGGCCGGAGGCCGACGCCGGCGCCATCGCGTACGCGGTGGAGTCGCTCGGCGTCTGCGCCGTGATGCAGGCGCCCGTGCTCGAGGACACCTTCGCTCACGCCCGCAACGCCCTGCTGGGGCACCTGCGGGCGCTCGCCACCGACCCGACTCTCCTGGAGCTGCCATGACCGCCGCCGTCGCCTACGGGCACACCACCCGCGTACCGGTGCATTTCGACGACCTCGACGCCCTCGGGGTGCTGCACAACTCCCGCTACGCCGTCATGATCGAGCGAGCGATGATCAATTGGTGGGCCGAGCGCGGCGTATCCTTCGCCGACGGCCGCCCGACCACGCCCGACGCGTTCAACGTCGTCCGCGAATACGCGATCACCTTCCATGTGCCGGTGCGCGGCACCGGCGAGATCGCCGTGCATTTCTGGGTGGAGAGCCTCGGCACCACCAGCGCCGACTATCGCTTCCGCTTCACGTCGGCCGACAACCAGATCGTGTACGCCGAGGGCAGGCGCGTGAACATCCACCTCGACCCCGCGACGATGCGTCCGTCGCCGTGGACCGAGTCGGGGCGGGAGCTCGCCGCGCAGCTCCTGCGCGAGGTCTAGCCACCGGCCGGGTCGCCTGGCGCGCTCGTGCCACGCCAGGCGCCCGCGTGGTTGTGCCGCGTGATGGTGCCGCGCTCTTGGCGCCGCGTTTCAGTGCGGCTCAGGGCATGGCCGGGCCTTCCTCGGCGGTGCCGATCGTCTCGGTGCCGGTGGTCTCCGTGCCGGTCGTTTCCGTGCCGGTGGTCTCCGTCGGGGTCGTCTCGGTTCCTGTCGTCTCCGTGCCGGTGGTTTCGGTCGGCATCGTCTCTGTGCCGGTGGTTTCGGTCGGCATCGTCTCTGTGCCGGTGGTTTCGGTTGGCATCGTCTCTGTGCCGGTGGTTTCTGTGGGCGTCTCGGCCGGTGTCTCGGGCGTGCCCACCGGCTCTACCGTCGAGGTCGGCTCGGTGGTCGGTGCGGCGGTGGTGGGCTCGGTTGTCGGAGCGGCCGTCGGCTCGGTTGTCGGAGCGGCCGTCGGCTCGGTGGTGGGCGCGGCCGTCGGCTCAGTGGTGGGCGCTGCAGTGGGCTCGGTCGTGGGAGCCGTGGTCGGTGCTGTGGTCGTCGGAGCCGTGGTCGGTTCGGTCGTGGGCGGGGTCATTCCGCCCGGGCCCGTCGGCATCGGCCAATCCTCGGGCGGCATCTCGAACTGCCCCAGGATCGCGTCGATCGGCCAGTCGTCGTTGCTCACCGTGATGATCATTATGTGCAGGGGGTTGAGCGGCATCCCCGCCCCGCACATCGGGTCGCCGGGCGGACAGTTGACGGCCGAGACCGTCTGATCGCCCGGGCCGAGCGGCGGCGGGGCGGCCTGCGCCGGCGCCGCCCCGATCGTCGCCCCGGCCAGCAGTCCCGCGCCGAGCAGGGTGAGATTCCGCATGTGCCTGTTCATGTCAGAGCCTTTCCAGAAGGACCGTTTACGCGCACAGTCCAGCACGGCATTTCAGATCATTTCTGCCGCTCGGAGGAATAGCAGCCGATGTCGGGTTCCGGGCCCTGACCAGGGAATACTCCACAGGGGACGCTTCCCCGCGACGCGCGTGTCAAACCACTTCATTTCCGGAAAAGGGGTTCCGCCGGACCCTCCCTGCACGCCGCCACCCCGCGAAACAATGGCCGCATGACAACAACGTGGCTGATCACCGGATGTTCGACCGGCCTGGGCCGGGCCCTCGCCGAGGCGGTGCTGGAGCGGGGTGACAACGCCGCGGTCACGGCCCGGGATGTGACCGCGGTCGAGGACCTCACGAAGGCGTACGCGTCAAATGCCCTCGCCCTTGCTCTTGACGTCACCGACGCCTCGCAGGTCGCCGCCGCGACGAGGGCGGCGACCGAGCGGTTCGGCGCCATCGACGTGCTGGTCAACAACGCCGGGTACGGCTACCGCGCGGCCGTCGAGGAGGGCGACCCGGGCGACGTGCAAACGCTGTTCGACACGAACTTCTTCGGCGCCGTCGCGATGATCAAGGCGGTGCTACCCGGCATGCGCGCCCGCCGCAGCGGCGCGATCGTCAACATCTCCTCGATCGGCGCAAAGGTCTGCCCGCCCGGCTCCGGCTACTACGCGGCGGTGAAATCGGCGCTCGAGGGCATGACCGGCTCGCTGCGCAAGGAGGTCGCGCCGCTCGGGATCACGGCGATGGCGGTCGAGCCGGGCGGCTTCCGCACCGACTTCGCGGGGCGCTCGCTGACCCAGTCGGCGACGGCGATCGCCGACTATGCCGACACCGCGGGCAAACGCCGCAAGGAGAACGATCCCACCCACGGCACCCAGCCCGGCGACCCTTCGCGCGCCGCCGAGGCCATCATCAAGGCCGTCTCGTCACCGGCGCCGCCGGCCATGCTCGTGCTGGGGAACGACGCTTTGAGCGCGTATGCCGCGGTGCTCGACGCCCAGCGTGCGGAGCTGGAGGAGTGGCGCGAGGTGAGCGCCGCCACGGACCTTCCGGGAGCCGACGGCGAGTGACCCGAGGGCGGCGTGGCCTGTCACCGCGAGCCGGGGCTTGCCATGGCCCGGCTGTGCGTGGTCGCCGTGGTTGCCGCCCGCCGGGGCGATCGGTGGCTGGGCGGGGTTTGCCATGGCGCGAGCCGTACGTGGTCGCCGTGGTTGCCGCCCGCCGGGGTGATCGGTGGCTGCGCTGGTTTGCCGTGGCCCGGGCTGTGCGTGGTCGCCGTGGTTGCCGCCCGTCGCGGTCGTTTCTGGCTGTCTCCCACGCCTGGCATTGTCTTGGCTCGCGCGCCTGACGCGGCCGCCGCTGGATCATGATGAGTTCCGGTTCGGCGCTGACCGGAACTCATCATCCTCGACCGGCCTTGATCAAGTAGTGGTCGACATGAGCGGATATTTCCGGCGGAGCGTCCGTAGGATGGGACGCGTGGTCCAGTCGGCAGGACGCGCGGCCAGCATGCGGGAAGCGCTCCACTATGCGAGAGTCGCCGCCACAGCGCGGGATCCGGCCTCGGCGCGACGGGCCGCAGTCGCCGCGAGTGCCGGCGCCCGGGCCATGGCGATCCAGCCCAGCCACGGATGACCGCGACTCGCCGTGCCCGTCGCGCCCACCCGTGCCGTCGCGCCCACCCGTGCCGTCGAGCCCACCTGTGACCGGCTGCGCCCACCCGTGCCGTCGAGCCCACCTGTGACCGGCTGCGCCCACCCGTGCCCGCCGCGGCGCTCACCCGTGCCCGCCGCGGCGCCCACTCGTGCCCGCCGCGGCGCCCACTCGCGGGTGCCCTGAGTGGGCGCGGGTCGGGGCCATGGCGGGCTTAGCCGCGGAGGAGCTTCATTGCCTCGACGAAGTCGTGGACGAAAGTGCCGTTGTTCATGAGGGGACTCCGTTGAAGACGGGCGGGTTGTACGTGGCGGGCTTGTCGCCGATGCCGAGGCCGGGGCTGACCACCCAGGACTGGTACTGCGGCGTGAACATCGAGTAGAGGGCGCCGGTCTGCGGGGCGCTGGCCTCGTCGAGTTGTTGCCGCGCGGCCGCGGGGATCTCGAAGTCGAGCGCGCCGAGCGTGACGTCGAGCTGTGCTGGGCTGCTCGCGCCGACCACGACCGAGGAGACGGCGGGCTGGGTGGCCACCCAGTTGACCGCGACCTGCGCCATCGGGCGGCCGAGATCGGCAGTCACCTTCTCGAGGGCCTCGATGACCTGCCAGTCGTGCGATGTGATCGGCGCACCGGCGACCTCCGGCAAGCCGAGCCGGCCCTCGCCGGTGACGCCGGTGGCTGCGCGCTTGTACTTGCCGGTGAGCAGGCCGCCGCCGATCGGGCTCCACGCCGTCAGGCCCATGCCGAGGTTCTGCGCCATCGGGGTGAACTCCGCCTCGATGTGGCGGGCCTTCAGCGAGTACGGCAGCTGCACGGTGACGATCGGCGGCAGGCCGTGCGCCTCGGCGTAGCTCTGGGCGCGGGCGGCGTACCAGGCGGGCACGTCGGAGAGGCCGGCGTACCGGATCTTGCCGACCCGGACCAGGTCGTCGAAGGTCTGCATGACCTCCTCGACGGGGGTGATCCGGTCCCAGGTGTGCAGCAGGTACAGGTCGAGGTAGTCGGTGCCGAGCCGGCGCAGCGACGCCTCGACCGCGCGCACGATGTGCTTGCGGCCGTTGCCGCTGGCGTTCGGGTCGGTGGGGTCGATGGTGTTGGTGAACTTGCTGGTCAGCACCAGCCGCTCGCGGTTGCCGGCCTTGGCGATCAGGCGGCCGAGGATGCGCTCGCTCTCGCCGGCGGTGTAGAAGTCGGCGGTGTCGATGAAGTTCCCGCCGGCCTCGACGTACCGGTGGAAGATCGCCTCCGACTCCTCCTCGGTCTTGCCGTAGGCGGCGTGCCAGCCGTCGACGCCGAAGTTCATGGTCCCCAGCGCCAGGCGGCTGACCCGCAGCCCCGACCGGCCGAGCAGATAGTAGTGGTTCATCGCCCCTCCAATGGACTCATCAGTCCATACTTTTGCTCGAAAAAAGTAGACCGCCAAGTCCAAAACCTGTGAGGATCGGCACGTACTAGCCTGGCGTCGATGGACGTCGAGCTGACCGTGCTGTCGGGGGTGCGCTGGCGCGGCGAGGAGATCGCCGGGGAGCGGCTGCGCGGCTTGCTGGTGCTGCTCGCCGACGACCTCCGGGCGGGGTGCAGCGCGTCCCGGCTCGTCGCGGAGCTCTGGCCCGGCGAGATGCCTTCGCATCCCGCGAAGGCGTTGCAGACCTTGGTCTCGCGGGCGCGGCGCCAGCTGGGTGCATCGGTCATTTCGAGCACACGTACGGGGTACCGACTCGCCCTCGAGCCATCGCAGGTCGACGCCGCGGTGGTGCTGATGCGGGCCGACGAGAGCGCCCGGTCTCTGCGCGACGGGGACGCGGCAGCGGCGGTGGCCTCGGCGGTCGCGGGGCTGGCGCAGTTCGGCGACGGCAAAGCAGACACCATCCGCGCGGCGACCTATCGGGATTTGAAGCGAGCCCGGGCGCTCGGGCTGGCTCGGCTCGGGCGAGCGGCCGAGGCGTTGCCTCTTCTGCTGGCCGAGTCTCATCACGATGAGGAAGTGCTCCTCGAACTGCTGCGTTGTGAGGCGGCGACCGCGGGGCCTCCGGCTGCGCTGGCCAGGTACGACGGTTACCGGCGGACAATGCGTGACGAGCTGGGGGCCGACCCCGGGCCGGAGTTGCGGGCGTTCCATCGGGAGCTGCTGCTCAGCGACGCGCCGGCCGTGCGCCATGGGCTGCGGGAAGAGCCGAACGAGCTGCTCGGGCGGGACGACGACATCGCGGCGGTGACGGCTCTGCTGCGTACGGCGAAGGTTGTCTCGATTGTTGGCGCCGGAGGCCTTGGTAAGACGCGGCTCGCGCAGGCGGTGGGTCGTGGGGGCCGGCAGCGGGTGGTGTGCTTCGTGGAACTGGCGGGCGTGACGGGTGATGTGCTGGGCGAGGTCGCCTCGGCGCTCGGGGTGGGGGAGTCGGGGTCGATCGAGGCGGTGGTCGGCGCGCTGGGGCCGGGGGAGGCGCTGCTGGTGCTCGACAACTGCGAGCATCTCGTGGGGGAGGCGGCCGCGGTGGTGCAGGGCCTGGTGGCGCGGGCCGGGCGGCTGCGGGTGCTGACCACGAGCCGGGCGCCGCTCGGGCTCTCCTCCGAGTCGGTGTACCCGCTCGGTGAGCTGGATCTGCCGACCACTGTGGAGCTGTTCGCGCGGCGGGCACGGGCGGCCCGCCCGGGCGCGGAGTTGCCTGCTGACGCCGTACGCGAATTGTGCTGGCATTTGGATGGTCTTCCGCTGGCGGTGGAGCTGGCCGCGGCGCGGGTGCGCGTGATGTCGGTGGCCGAGATCGGGCGGCGGTTGGACGACCGGTTCGCGCTGTTGCGGGGTGGCGCCCGGGATGCGCCGGAGCGGCACCGGACGCTGCACGCGGTGATCGACTGGAGTTGGCATCTGCTGTCGCCGTCCTCCCGGGCCGAGATGCGCGCGTTGTCGATCTTTCCCGGTGGCTTCCCGATCGCGGCGGCCGGCGATGTCGACGAGCTCGTCGATCAGTCCCTGCTCAAGGTCGTCGACGGGCCGGGCGGCACGCGATATCGGATGCTGGAGACCGTTCGCTCGTTCAGCGCGGCGCGGCGGGAGGAGGCCGGGGAGACCTCCGCCGCGGTGGACCGCCTGCTGGCCTGGGCGCGCGGCATGGGCGTGATGTCGGTCGAGGAGGCCGTCGCCGCGGTCGAGACGGTCCGGGCCGAGCAGGACAATCTGGCGCTGGCTCTCCGGTACGGCCTGGAGCGCGGCGACGGTGGGGCGGTCGCGGCGGCGGCCTCGCTGCTCGGCACGCTGTGGATCACCGAGTCCAACGTGACCCGGATGATCGGGATGGCGTCGTCGGTGCCGGCGGGGCTGTCGGGTTACCGGCCGGCGCCGGAGCTGGTCGAGGCGGCCCGGACGGCCGCGGTGTGGAACGCGCTGATCATGTATCTGGTGCGGGGGCCGCGGCCGCTGCGCGCGCTCGCGATCCTGCGCCGGCTGCCGCCGCCCGTGCCCGGCAGCCTGATGGGGGCGGCCCAGATCGTGCTGCTCGCGGCGGATCCGCGGGAGCTCTGCGACGACCCGCGGCCGTTGATCGCGGGCATCGCGAACTATGCGCACAGCTATCAGGCCGAGTATGCGAACGACCCGGAGACGGCGCTGCGGGCGGCCAAGCGGATGCTCGGATTGCTGGGCGACGCCGATCCTTGGCTGCGGGCGCTCGCGCACGCGCGGATCGGGGAGGTTTGCCTGCACGCCGCGCCGGGGGAGGAAGCCTATCTTCATCTGCGGGCGGCGCTGTCCATCATGGAGTCGCTGGGGGCCTGGTCGAGCGCGGCCCGGGCCCGGTGGGCGCTCGTGCTGGCCGATCTGCAGCGTGGCGAGCTGGATCAGGCCGAGCAGGGGTTGGACGTTCTGGGCCGGCAGGAGGATGGGCCGCCGCTTTTCGATCTCTGTACGCGGGCGCAGATCCTTCTTGGTCGCGGGGATGTCGACGGTGGGCTGGCGTTGTGGCGGCAGGCCGCGGAGGGGGTTTCCGGGGATCTCTGGGCTTATGAGGTGCAGGCCGTTGCCGTGATCCTGCATTGCCGCCACGGGCGCTTGGATCTAATCGGACACGTCGCCTTTTTCCTTGTCAAAGCCCTCTCGGATCTCCTGCCCACCGCGCCGGCCGCCGTCTTCCGGGTCTGTGGCGTGCTGCTGCTGGCCGTCGGTCTTTCGCGCGGCTCTTCGGAGATGGTCCTGCTGGCGGAGCGGTTCGGGTGTTCGAGCACGTTCCTGCCTTTTGTTGCGGCCGCCGCCCCGCCGGACTCCGACCACGGAGCCCTGCGGGCGGCGGCCATGGCGCTGCTCAGCGATCTCGACTGAACAGCGCCCGCGCCCACGCGTAGCCGGCCGCGGCCAGGATCAGGCACCAGGCCACGGCGGTCAGGCCGTCGCGCCCGACCGGGGTGTCCAGCATCAGCCCACGCAGGCTGTCGATGATCGGGGTGAACGGCTCGTGCGCGGCGAACCAGCGGACCGCGCCCGACATCGACTCCGGCGGGACGAACGCGCTGCTCAGGAACGGCAGCAGCTGGATGATCAGAGTGAACGGCGCGGTCGCCTCGGCGGTCGGCGCGGCCAGGCCGGCGGCCACCCCGAGCCAGGTCAGCGCGATCGTGAGCAGCGTGAGCAGTCCGGCCGCGCCGAGCCAGCGGACCGGGTCGCCGTGCGGGCGGAACCCGAGGGCGAGGGCCACGCCGATCACCAGGACGGCGCTGACCAGCGTGCGGACGGTCGAGCCGATCACGTGGCCGGTCAGCACCGACGTACGGGAAATGGCCATCGTGCGGAACCGGTCGATGATGCCGGCGGTCATGTCGCGGTTCACCGCGAGCGCGGTCGTCGTCGCGCCGTAGCCGACGGTCATCAGCAGCACGCCGGCCACGACGTAGTTGGTGTAGTCGGCCTGGCGGAAGGCGCCGCCGAACACCCCGACGAAAAGCAGGAGCAGCACCACGGGCAGGCCGATTGTCATGATGAGGGCGCTGGGGTTGCGGGTGGTGTGGCGGACATTGCGGCGGAGCATGGTCGTGGCGTCGCTCATCGTTTCTCTCCCGTCATCGCCAGGAACACGTCGTCGAGATCGGGCTTGTGGACGGAGAGAGATTCGAAGTTCTTTATCTGCGCCAGCACTGCTCGCACGTCCACCCCCGGCACCCGCAGCGCCAGAGCGTCGTCGTCCCTCGTTGCTTGATCGAAGATCTCTGCCGCGGCCTTCAGCGCGTCGGCGTCAGCAAATTCCACGCGTACGTGTCCGCCCGCGACCCCGCGCTTGAGCTCCGCCGCCGTCCCCTCGGCCACCAGCCGTCCGCCGTCGAGGATCGCTATCCGGTCGGCGAGCCGGTCCGCCTCCTCCAGGTACTGCGTGGTCAGGAAGATCGTCACCCCGCCGGCCACCAGGTCCTCGACCGTCTGCCACATCATCCGCCGGCTGCGCGGATCGAGCCCGGTCGTCGGCTCGTCCAGGAAGATTACCTTCGGACTGCCCACCAGCGTCATCGCCAGATCGAGCCGCCGGCGCATGCCACCCGAGTAGGTGGACACCGGCTTGCGGGCCGCTTCCGCGAGGTCGAACTTCTCCAGCAGCCCCGCGATCTGCTTTCCGGCTTTCCGGAGGTGATGGAGATCGGCCATCAGAGCCAGGTTCTCCTCGCCGGTGAGCAGGTCGTCCACCGCCGAGAACTGCCCCGTGACCCCGATGCTCGCCCGCACCGCGTCCGGTTCTGCCCGCACGTCGTGCCCCGCCACCGTAGCCACCCCGGCGTCGAACCGAATCAGCGTCGACAAAATCCGTACCGTCGTGGTCTTGCCCGCCCCGTTGGGCCCGAGCAACGCGAAGGTCGTCCCTTCGCCCACTTCGAAGTCGATCCCGTCGAGCACCACTTTGTCGCCAAAGGCCCTACGCAGCCCACGCACCGCGATCGCAGTCATCGCACTCCCCTCCTCGCTTTCCGAGGGGAGCTTCCCGCGCACCGCTTTCACGGCGGAGTCATGACGCCCTCACGCCGCTACCATGGCGCTTGCTCCTGGAACGAGGCTTCCCGTCCCCGGCCGCCGAGCTGCTGCGCCGCCTTTCCGCGTCGCCGCGGCTTGTCGCCCACCTCCGGCTCGTTCACGACGTGGCGTTTCGGCTCACCGAGTGGCTGGCGCACGCGCACCCGGCCGTGCTCTTCGACCGTGAGGCCGTGTTGTTCGGCGCCGCCACCCACGACATCGGCAAGGCCCGCGTTGCCGAGGAGCTTTCCGCTCCGGGTTCGCGCCATGAGCAGCTCGGCGAGCAACTGCTGCTCGCCGAGGGCGTGTCGCCGCGGCTGGCCCGCTTCGCCGCCACCCACGCTTCGTGGCACGCCGACGGCGTCGAGATGGACGACCTGCTGATCAGCCTGGCCGACAAGGTCTGGAAGGCGAAGCGGGTCCCCGACCTGGAACAGCTGGTGGTCGACCGGCTGGCGGTCGCGTCCGCCGTCGAGCCGTGGGCGGCCTTCATGTCCCTGGACGACTGCCTGGACCGCCTCGCCGCGGGCGCCGACGAACGCCTGGCGTTCCAGAACGCCCACCCCGTGAGCTAGCGGCGCGCGAGTCGGCGCTCGCCGCTGACGCCGGGCTGGTAGGGCAGTTCGTAGTGGGCGAACACCCGCGCCTCCTCGGCGGCCGGCAGCTCGCCGTCGACGTCGATGCTCGGGGCGTCGCCGACGAGTTTCTTCTCGTGGCGTACCCGTACGGCGTCGGGGGTGACTGTCGCGCCGGCCAGGGGGACGAAGACGAGGCGGTGGCGGCCGATCATGCCGACCCGGACCGTGGCGAAGCTCGGCTCGTCGGTGGCGGTGTCGACGTAGACCGCTTCCAGATCGCCGATCTTGTCGCTGTTCGGGTCGATGACCTTCTTGCCGCGCCAGTCGCGCAGGTTCTCAGCGGGAAACATGCACGTCGGATGCCCGGCGAGGGGGTGGCGAAAACGCCCGCCGGTGAACCATCCTGGAGCCCATGCCCACCGTGTACGAGGCCGCCGGCGGCGCCGAGGGCCTGACCCGCCTGGCTGCCGCCTGGCATGCCCGCGTGCTCGCCGACGAGGTGGTGAGCCACGCCTTCAGCCACGGCTACCACCCCGATCACACCGAACGCCTGGCCGCCTACTGGGCCGAGGCGCTGGGTGGCCCGGCGACCTATTCGTCGAAGTACGGCTCCGAGACGACCGTTGTCCGCATGCACAGCGGGAACGGGCCGCACCAGGAGATGGACCGGCGGGCGATCGAGTGCTTCGACGAGGCGCTCACCGATTGCGGCCTGACCGGGGAGCCGCTGCGCCAGGTGCTGCACGACTATTTCGCCTGGGCCACGACCACCACGATGTCGCAGTACCACCATTCGGTCGCCGACGTGCCCGCCGGACTGGCCATCCCCCAGTGGTCGTGGGATGGCCTCAAGCCCTGATCATCGGGCCGCGATCGCGGCGAGCGGCCGGCCCGTGCCCTCGGCGACCCACCGCACCCGGTCGGTTTCCACGAAGCCGGCCGCCGTCAGTCGCGCGGCGAACTCGTCGGCCGGCCAGCGGTAGGCGGTCGCGACCTTGTGGTCGAACGGGCCGGCCTCGTCACCGGTGAAGATGCCGGCCACCAGGGTGCCGCCCGGGGCCAGCGCGCGCCGGAATTCCCGCAGCACACCGTCGACGGCGGGCGGCGGCAGGTGGATCAGCGAGAACCAGGCCAGGATGCCGGCGACGGAGTGGTCGGCGGCGTCGAGAGTCTCCATCGAGCCGACGCGGAAGTCGACCTCGGGGTGCGCGGCCCGGGCATGCGCGATGAACTCCGGGACCAGGTCGATCCCGGCGGCGTCGACGCCGAGCGAACGAAGGTACGCCGTGAGGTGACCGGGCCCGCAGCCCAGGTCGAGCACCCGGCCCCGCACGCCGCCGAGGTGCTGCCCGACGAAGGCGGGCTTGTCGGTTGCGAACAAGGAGATGTAGAGCTCGGCGACGGACCCGTAGGCCTGCCGGATCGCGTCACTCGTCACGGGCCGGCCCGGTGTGGAGCACCTCGCGGGCCTGGACCGCGGCCCGGGTGATGCTCTCGCTGATGAAGTCGAGGAAGCGGGCGATGTTCTCGAGGCGGGCGGCGGCCCTGGTGTCCGGGCCGAGGATCGCGACGCCCTGGCGGGCGGCCTGGACGAGCTGGTCGTTGGCCCGGGCGCTGGCCAGCGTCGCCTGAAAGAAGAGCTCGTCGTCGACGAGGTAGCGGTCGCGGCGTCGCTCGTCGCGCTCCCGGCGGACGAGACTCTGGCTTTCCAGGAACGTGATCGCCTTGGAGACCGACGCCGGGCTGACCTGCAGCCGCTGGGCGAGCTCGGACGCGGTGAGGCTGCCCGCGTCGGTCGTGAACAGGCAGGTCAGCACCCGGGCCGTCATCTTGGGCAGGCCGGAGGACATGAGGACGGTGGTGAGCGTTTCCTCGTACTCCGCGATGGCCTCGTCGTTGCGCCCGGCTGCCTGCGGGGCCGTGCGCGGGGTGGCGGGCCGGCGGCGGTGGGCGCGGCGCTCGGTGGCGCGGTGGGCCAGGTCGGCGCGGTAGGCGTTGGGGCCGCCGTTGCGCATCACCTCACGCGTGATCGTCGAGGTCGGGCGGTCGAGCCGCCGGGCGATCTCGGCGTAGGGGAGGCTGTCGGCCAGCCCCACCGCGATCTGGTGGCGCTCCTGCTGGGTCAGCCGGCCTCCGGGCATCGCGATCTCCTTCCAGTCCGGGACACCCTAGCACCATTGCAATGTTGCGTTGCGTTAAAGGCATAGCCGTTGCAACACTTGCAAACGTCTGAGCTGCTAAAACATGGGCAGAACGCAACGATGACGTTGCAAAGGAAGGGAAAGCAACGTAGCGTTTCTCATGTAAGAAACTACAACGAAGGAGCCCCCGATGCAGAAGTTCGACACCCCCGCCCCCATCGCCGCCGTCATCCACCTCGCCGCCGGTCGCGTCCAGGTCATCGCCGCCGAGCGCGCCGACACGACCGTCGAGGTCCGCCCGTCCAGACCCGGCAAGAGCAAGGACGTGCAGGCCGCCGAGGGCACGACCATCGCGTACGCCGATGGCGTCCTCCGCGTCGACACGCCCGAGCCCAAACATCAGCTCTTCGGCTCCTCCGGATCGGTGGAGATCACCCTGCAGGTGCCGGCCGGCTCCCGCGTCGAGGGCAAGTCCGCCGCCTCCGAGCTGCGCGGTGTGGGCAAGCTCGGCGAGGTCGCCTTCGAGGGCGCGTACAAACAAATCAAGATCGACGAGGCCGCCGGCGTACGGCTGACCGCGATCGACGGCGACGTCGAGGTCGGCCGGCTCACCGGCCCCGCCGAGATCAGCACCACCCGCGGCGACATCCGGATCACCGAGGCCTCGCGCGGCGAGGTCGTGCTCAAGGCCATGGACGGCAGCATCTCGATCGGCGCTGCCGCCGGCGTCTCGGCCGCCCTGGACGCCGGCACCAGCCTCGGCCGGGTCAGCAACTCGCTGCGCAACGACGGCACCGCCGAGCTCGACATCAAGGCGACCACCATGCGAGGCGACATCACCGCCCGCAGCCTGTGACAACTAGCCCGGAAGTAGTAGACGGGACGGGCCGAGCGTGATCGTGTGCCGCGACGGCACCAGCTTCGTGCCCGTCCCGGGATTCTCCGAGGTGCCCAGATTGCGGCTGAACTGCGGATAGCACCCGCCCGCGACCATCACCCGGATCCGCGACCCGGCCGCGAAGCGATGCGCCGTCGGCAACAGCTCCAGCCGGATCGGACCGTCCTGGTCGCGGTGGGAGAAGCGCCTGTACCCCTCGGTCACGTTGCGCGATCCGCGCGCGGTCACCTCGCTGACCCGTACGAACAGGTCGAAGTGCGGATTGTCCGAGCGATGCGCCAGCTCCACCACCGGCGCACCCAGCACCTCCAGCGGAGCCGGCAGCGGCGATCCCGTGAACGCCAGCACATCCGCCCGGGCCGCCAGCGCGCTGTCGTTCACGTACCCGCCGCCGTCCAGCAGCGGCCCACCCACCGCCGGCGTGGGCGACGCCGGGTCGAAGGTGAAACTGGCCGATCCCGGGGTGGCCTCGCCGAGCCCGCCGCCGGGCCGCAGATGCAGGGCGATCTCCCGGGCGGGTGGCGGCCAGGCGTCCATCTCGCGCCATTCGCCGCTTCCGGTCACCTTGACGCGTACGCGGGAAGCACGGCGCAACGGCTCACCGCGCAACTTCGCGCCCAGCCAGTCGAGCGCCTCCGGAATGAGCACCGGCGCGCCCTTCCCGATCACCTCGGTGTGCGTCCACGGCCCGATCGTGAGCCCCACGTCGACGCCGCGGGCCGACAGCCGCGCGAACTGCTCGATCGTCTGCCCGAGGAAGAGGTCCTGCCACCCGCTGTGCAGCAGGATCGGGATCTGGGCCCGGTCGAGCGCCTCCGGGTACCGCATCGGCGCCCAGTACGGGTCCTCGAGGTCGGGCCGCGTGACCCGGTCCCGGAACCAGCGCGCCCGCCCCGCGTAGTGCCGCTCCCCGGCGTCGGCGAGCGGCAGGTCGGTGAAGACCGGCCGCAGCGCCCGCTTCTGCGCCGGCCCGCTCATCGTCTGCCGGATCGCCGCGGCAAGCGACGGTTTGTCCGAGCGCGGCAGCTGGGAGACCATGTCGCTCCACCCGACCAGGTCGAGGTTGAGCGCGCCCGTGCCCCACGAGTGCCGGGCGAAGTCGTGCGGCCCCACGGTCACGACGGCCGCGGCCATCTCCGGCGGCGGGTCCGCGAGCAGCGTCCACTGCGTGTATCCCAGATAGGAAGGCCCGACCGTGGCGAACGTTCCGGTGAACCAGGGCTGCGCCACCAGCCATGCCACGACGTCCCGCCCGTCGTCCCCCTCGGTGCGCATCGGATCGAAGTCCCCGCCCGAGGCCGCCGTGCCCCGGCTGGACACGAACACCACGTGGTAGCCCCGGGCCGCGTACGGGCGGGCGTACAGATGATTGAACGGAAACCGGCGACCGTAAGGCCCTCGCACCAGCAGTGTCCCGGCCGGCTCGCCGGCCGGGACGTAGTGATCGGCCGCCAGCGTCACCCCGTCGCGCATCGGGACGCGGAGCCCCCGCTCGATCCAGAACTTCCGGGCCGGGCCCGGCAGCCCGAGCACCCGCGTGACGAGGTGATCCTGCAGCGACATGATCACACAATGGCCCGAAACGGCCCCGCTGTCGATGACTTCAGCGGGCGAACGGCAGCCGATCGAAGAGGAACCGGCTGTAGGTGATCCGCCCGTCCACCACCGTCACGCACTCGGCCCCCGGCGCGCTCGCCACCCGCGGCGACGCCGTGTCATACATGACCAGCGCCGTCTCGTCGTCCCCGAACGCGGCGATCATCGTGGCCGCCGTGAGCGTCCCGGCGAACGGCTCGAGGAAGGCCCGGTACGCCGCGGCCCCTTCGATCCGCCCGGCCGGCGCGTCGCAGACGATGTCGTCCGCCACGAATTCCATCGCCCGGTCCATGTCCTTGCCGGTCCACGCCGCGAAGTACTCGAGCGCCACTCGCTTTGCCTTGCCCATGGGGTGTTCCCTCTCTGATGAGATTGCGGTTCACCTGTTCAGACACCGCCGCCGAGGGAAACGGAACGGTCCGTGGACGACTTCGCCGATCTGGTCGGCCCGTACCGCCCCGAGTTGCTGCTGCACTGCTACCGCCTGCTGGGCTCGCGAACCGACGCCGAGGACGCCCTGCAGGAAACGCTGCTGGCGGCCTGGCGCGGCATCGACGGTTTCGAGGGCCGCTCGTCGCTACGCACCTGGCTCTACAAGATCGCCACAAACCGCTGCCTCAACTTCCGCCGCCGCGTCCCGCCCGCTCCGGCGCCGAGCTTCACCCCACCGCCGTCGTCCCGGTCGGGCGACGTGCCGTGGCTGCAGCCCTTCCCCGACGACCTGCTGCCGGATGCCGCCTACGAGATGCGGGAGACGGTAGGCCTGGCCTTCATCACCAGCCTGCAGCGCATGCCCCCGCGCCAGGCGGCCACCCTGATCCTCCGCGACGTGTTGGACTACTCCACCGCCGAGGTCGCCGCGATGCTAGGCGAGACCCCCACGGTGGTGAAGGGCTTGCTGCAGCGCGCGCGGGCGTCGCGCGCTCCGGCCCCGGCGGCTCCGCCGCCAGGTTCCCCCGAGGAGGTCGCGCTGGTCGACCGTTTCGCAGAGGCATTTTCCGTACGGGATATGCCCGCGCTTTTGTCTCTGCTGACCGACGACGCCTGGCTGTCGATGCCCCCGGCTCCCCACGAATACCACGGCCACCAGGCCATCGCCGCGTTCCTACGGTCGAGCCCCACCTGGCGCCCCGACCTGTCGTTGCGGCTGACGCCGACCAGGGTCAACACCCAGCCCGCGTACGCGTGTCGCCTGGACGACGCGCCCGCGGGCCTGCTGGTTCTGACCCTGCACGGCGACCGCATCGCGGCTATGACCCGCTTCCTACCAGACTCGGAAACAGCCGGATGAACGTCGCGAGCAGGGTCAGCCGACCAGGCCGCATTTGGCCGCCTGTAACCAACTCCCGAGCGCCGGCTGTTCCGTCGATGACCATTCGAGAATGCTCAACTGTTCGCTGGGGCGGTGTGCCGAGGTGACCGGTGGCGGGCGATCGATTGGGCCACGATCGCGGCGTCCTCGCCCACGCCGAACAGCACGGCGGACTTGCGTTTGCGCAGGAAGTGGACACCACAGAAGAACAGGCCCGGGACCACCGTGCTGGCCCCGTCGTCGGTGAGCGGGAAACCCATGGCGTCGAAGGCCGGTAGCCGGATCCAGCGGGTGTAGTCGGGGCGGAAGCCGGAAGTGAAGATCACCACTCCGACTCCGGTGAGGTCCAGCTCCCGCGGTGGGTCGGTGTGGAATGGCGCAGGGTCGGCCAGCTGAGGCGCCGGGATGCCCTTGGCGGGAAGTTGTTCGGTGAGGAGCTTTCGGATGTCGGCGTAACGGGCATCGCCGAAGGCGACCGAGTCGGCCAGGTCGTCGGCGAAGTAGGCCCGATGTCCCTCCACCCCGGCCAGGTGGCCCAGGAGGTGTACGCCCATGCTCTGCAACGTGCGGTAGTGCAGGTCGTGGCCGCCTCGCCGGCCAGTCACCAGCAGGTTGGCGCCCAGCCGGGCGGTGGGTGAGGCCAGCGCGCTCAGTGGGGTGTCGAAGAAGGTGGTCTCGTTGAGCCAGGTGACGATGTCGCGGCCGTCGACCCGCCGGGGCAGCCACGGCGCTCGTCCACAGGCCAGGAACACCTCACGGTCCGACTCGTGCAGTTCCTCGGAGATCTGACAGCCGGTCTGGCCGCTGCCCACGACCAGGACCTTCCCCGGCGGGAGGGTGGCCGGGTTGCGGTAGTCCTCGGCATCGATGGCGAGGACCTCGGGCGGGAATCCCGCCGCGACATCGGGGCGGTGCGGTCGCTGATAGGCGCCCGTGGACACGACGACCGTCGCGGCCTGCAAGTCGCCGGCCGAGGTGCGAAGCAGGAACCCGCCGTGGGGCGCGTGTTCGAGGCTGTCCACACCGACGCCCTCACGGACCGGCGCGCCGAAGCTCGACGCGTACCGGAGCAGGTATTGAACGATCTCATCGCGGGGCACGAACCCTTCCGGGTCGTCGCCGCTGTAGGTGGCGCCCGGCAGGCTCATGGTCCAATTCGGCGTCACCAGGCGAAAGCTGTCCCACAACCCCCGCCAGGTCTGGGCGATGCGTGCCCGCTCCAGAACTACGTGCTCGATCCCGCGAGCGGTCAGCTCATAGCTCACCGCCAGACCTGCCTGACCCGCTCCGATCACGACCACTGGGAGCCGACTGGACACTGCGACCACCACGTCTCTTTTTCGCTGTCCGCTGAGGAACGCAAGCAAGCTCGATGGTGATGGCCGCAGGACCGCGACAGAAGTGCAGTGTTTGAACCCGGACGTGTCAGGCGGAGGTCGCCGCGTGCAGCGGCTGCGGGCCATCGTGGGGATCGCGGTGCCAGGTCGGCAGGGCCCGGGCCAGCGCGGGGGAGCCGTTCAGCTCGATCGCCCCGGAGCGCAGCGCGTCACGCCAGCGGATCTCTCCCAGGTGCCAGCGGGCGAACGCCACCGGGTCGCGCACCACCACGACCAGCTGCTCCTCGCCTCCCGGGTGCTTCTCACAGATCTCGGCGTCGCCGCGCTCTATCAGCAACCAGTTGCGGCTGCCCGGCCCAGACAGGGTGGGGTAGTCGAACCGGATCAGCGCCCGTTTCCGCGGGAACCGGTCACGGTCCAGGAAGTACGTCGCCCACATCCACAGCACGATGCCCGGATGAGCATGCTGCGGCGCGAGATCGGCCCACCTCGACCCCCAGTGCTGCAGGGCCACCATGACAGCGGACAGCTCGCGACCCGCTTGAGTCGGCTCGTACGTCGATCCGGAGCCGCCGAGCTTAGGACGAATCTCGATCACACCGGCCCGTTCCAGCTCACGCAATCGCTTGGAGAGCAGCCCACGGGAGAGCCCAGGGGCTCCGTCGGCGATCTCGTTGAACGTTCGGCATCCCAAGATCACGATGTTGCGAAGAATAATGAGAGACCAACGCTCAGCCAGAAGCTCCGACGCCCTTGCGATAGGGCAGTACTGCCCGTAGGTGCGCACACCAGCAGCCTGCCACTTCGCGGATACCTGGATAAAGTGCAGATCCTGAACCCGACAGTCACCATCGTCCTCGGCGGTCGACTCGCCCAGCACCGCCGAGCGGGTGTGCCGCGGACCAAACGGTTCGACTCATGAGGATTCCGCCGTCGGGTCGCTTCGACGTGACGCCGTGATGTTTACGCTGCGACGAGGGGCCGGACTTCGACCCACCCTTCATTGACCGGAATCATGCGCCCGATCCATACAGCGTGGTCGAAGTCGGAAGCCTCCACGATGAGGTAGCCGGCGAACGTCGTCTCGCCAACCACCAACGATCCGCCGCTCACCACGTTGTCGCGGATTGATACCCCGGCGGATGCGGGCCGCGCTGCATGCCCCGCAACGATTCGGCCGCCCGTTTCGGCGATTTTCTGCGGCAGCCACATGTGTGCTTCGAGGATGGCGGGCGAGGCTGCTGCCGCGCTGTCAGGCACCTCGCGCTCATACACAAGAATGATGAACTGCGACAACGGCGACTGGTGCTCCGGCGCAATCACGGTTTCGAGCCTAGCAACGGCCGGTTGCCGGCCCGCCACCTGAACAGCGAAATGTCCTCTCATGCCGTGATCCGTCCTCATTTAGCCGCGAGCAGCGCTCCCTCAAAACGTGGCTCGCAACCTGCTCCTCGGAGAAACTCCCGCCTCCGGCGCGGAGCCAAGTTCGGGGAGCGACCGTAGGAAGAGAAATGGAATGAGGTCACCGGCCTGCTAGCGGAGATCGAGGCCATGTACACGGATCGCCAGCATCGACACTGCCCCGCCCGGCATCGGGTGGAGATTGCTTGGAGTATGCCAGGCGATCCGGAAAGCCAGGTAGATGCGCTTGATCTGGCCCGTGCGACCGTTGCGTCCTGGCGGCGGTACTTCGCCCAGGAAGGGCTCACACCGTCGGCATAGGCTCTAACCACACGGGCCTGAACACCGACAAGACGGCTTAGTGCCTGTCCCGCCGGGCGAGGTCGTACCGATAAGGCGCGCATCGCAGCCTCAGCAGAGCATCGGCGCCGGAGCGGAGTGCATGGCTCAGGGAGAACCTCACGAATGGGCGTTCCGTCAGCACGCTGCCGCTGGCTCGGGAGTTCGGCGGTGATTTCGGGGAACGGTGCAACGTTTCGGTGGCCGCGGTCCGTTTTAACGCGGTGAGAGCCGACGAGGAAGAAGCCTTCCGAGACTTCGTCGCCGCGCAGCTGCTGCCGCTGCGGAAGCTGGCGTACGTCACCTGCGGTGACTGGCACCTGGCGGAGGACGCGGTGGCGACCGCCCTCGCCAAGCTGTACCCGCGATGGCGCCGGCTGGACCGGCCCGATCTGTATGCCAAGACGATGGTCTACCGGGCTGCGATCGACGAGAAGCGGCGGCCGTGGCGGCGGGAACGGGCAGCGAGCGACGCGATGCCCGACGTAACGGTGCGCGACCCCGCGCCGGTCAGCGATGAGCGCCTGCGCGTGCGGGCGGCGCTGCTGGAGGTGCCGCCACGGCAACGGGCGGCGCTGGTGCTGCGGTACTACCTCGGTCTGACGCAGGAGGAGACGGCGACGGTCCTGGGCTGCAGCACCGGCACGGCCAAGAGCCAGGTGTCGCGCGGGCTCGGCAAGCTGCGGGAGCTGCTGACCGCCGAACAGATCGAGCTGAGCGACGTGGAGGTGTGGAGCAATGCGCATGCATGAGGTGGTGGACATGGCGACCGACGACGGGCCGCCCCTGAACGTGGGCGTTGACGACATCGTCGCCTCCGGGCGGCGGGTGCAGCGGCGCCGCCGGACCGGCCTTGCGGTGGCCGTGGCGGTGGGGGCCGTGGCCGCGGTGGCGGTGACGACGACCGCCCTGGCGCCGGCGCGACACCGTACCGGCAAAGATGTGGCGGTGGTGGCGGCGCCGAGCAGCCCCACGGTGGCAAAGCCGGCGACCGGCGCGCTGCTGGCGGACCCCTTCGAGTTCACCTTTTCCGGATACTCGGTGGGGCCGGTGCATGTGCAGAACCCGATCGTGGCGGGCAACGCCTACCAGATCGCCGCGGTGACGGTCGACGGGACGACGGACGGCCGCCACCCCGGGAAGGTGACCGACCGGCACGTGACGCCGAGGTTGGACGCGTCGCTCGCGCTCTACCGGCCGGGCGCCTACGCCGCGCAGCGGCTGGCGGGCGCCACCTCGACCACCGTGGCCGGGCACCGGGCGCTGAAGATGGAGCATCACCAGAGCGGCGGCCCTTGGCTCAGGACGCTGGCCTGGGAGTACGCGCCGAACGCCTGGGCGGTGCTGGACAGCAGCGCCGATCGGGCCGACCTGCCGTCGATGCGGCAGCTGGAGGCGACGGCCGCCGCGCTGACCGGGTCCGCGGCCCGGCCGGTCACGGTGCCTTTCCGGTTGAGCTACGTCCCGGCGGGATACGACGTGTTCGCCGTCGGCGACCACATGACCGGCAGCCTCGACGCCGTCGGCGGCCCGAGCGCCACCGAGTACAGCGGTGTCTTCTTCGCCAAGAGCGGGCTGGCGAAGTCGGGCCTGCTGGGGCCGTACGACAACATGATGTGGGGCGCGTTCCAGATCATGATCTCGGCGAACACCCCTGACGCGCCCGGCACGCCCGGCTGCGATTCGGGGCTCTGCACCCGGCTGGACGACGGCGGCAAGGTGACCGTCGAGGTGGCGAGCAACGCCGGCAGCCTCTCGAAGGCCGAGACCATGAAGGTCCTCAACGGGATCCGGCTGGCCGACGTTACCGACGCCGGCACCTGGGTCGACATCCGAACGGCACTGACCCGATAACCTGCACGAACGCGGAGGGGAGGGCAACCTATGTCGGCGCCGGCCAGAGTGTTGTTGGTGTTCGGGCGCGGCGTCGCGCGTACCGGAAACGGTTTTGCCCTCACGCCGGCTGGAGCTGCCCGGGTGCGCGCGGCCACCGCTTACGTAGCGGCTCACCGTGCGGTACTGGCCGCCGGCGATCGGATCCGGATCGTCTTCACCGGCGGCTGGCCGGAGGCCGGCACCGGCGCCGCGCCGCCGCCGGTGGGCTCGCGCGAGGGAGATCTCATGCGGCGGGCCGCGTCCGCGGCCGGCCTGGGCGAGCACGCCGAGCTGTACGTCGAGACGCGCTCGCGCAGCACCCTGGAGAACCTGCTGCATACGGTGGAGGACGGGCTGCTGAGCGGCTATGTGTTCGATGCGCGGACCCCGCTCGGCCTGGTGACGCACGCCTGGCACCTGCCGCGGGTCCGGTTCCTGGCCGGCCGGGTGCTTGGGCTGACCGGCGCGGCGCTGCGGGACGTGCCGGCGCACGGCGGCGAGGTGCACGACGACCGCGGTGCGTTGCTGCTGGCTCGGCTTGGCTTTCTCGGCGCACGCGCCGACCAGCTGCTGCAACGCGAACGGGGGATGGTCGCCGTCGGCCACCTGGCCCGGCGGGTGATCAACGGTCGGCCTGGGTATAAACGCCGCACCGTCGAACAGCAATGAGGGAGAGCCGGTGCCGCACCTCGAGAAGACGATCGCTCTGCTCCCAGTGTTCGAGCCCGGCCCGCATCTGTCCGAACTGGTCACCGCGCTGCTGACCGAGGTTCTCCGGCCGGCCCAGGTGGTGGTCGTCGACGACGGCAGCGGCTCGGCCGCCGACGCCCGGCTGGCGGAGATCGCAGCGCTGGGCTGCACGGTGCTGCGGCTTGCGGTGAACCGGGGCAAGGGTGTCGCCCTCAAGACCGGGTTCCGGCACATCCGGTCCCGGTATCCCGGTTTCGCCGTGGTCTGCGCCGACGGCGATGGCCAGCACAGTGTCGCCGACATCCGCGCGGTCGCCGAACGTGGCGGACCCGGACGCATCGTCCTGGGCGTGCGTCGCTTCGACCGGATGCCGCCGCGCAGCCGGCTCGGCAACACCGTCACCCAGGCCGTGTTCCGGGCGGCGACCGGCCGGACCGTCACCGACACCCAGACCGGCCTGCGTGCCTATCCCGCCGACCTGCTCGGCCGGCTCTGCGCGGTGCCGGGAGAGCGTTTCGAGTACGAGATGAACGTGTTGCTGCACGCCGCGACCACTGGCCACCCGATCGACGAGGTGCCGATCCCGGCCACCTACCTCAACGGCAACACGGGCTCGCATTTCAGCGGCCTGGCCGACTCGGCGCGGATCTACGTCCCACTGCTGCGCCACGCCCTGCTCAGCGCTCTGACATGAAGAAGGCCGGCCACGAGTGGCCGGCCTTCTTGCGGAGTGGTCAGGCCGCGGACGGGCCCGTGTTGACGCGGGAGCGGACGATCTCCACCACGTGGACGACCGCCTCGTCGATGGAGACGCCGTTGCGCTGGGAGCCGTCGCGGTAGCGGAAGGAGACCGTGCCGGCGGCCACGTCGTCGTCGCCGGCGATGGCCATGAAGGGGATCTTCTGCTGCTGGGCGGTGCGGATCTTCTTTTGCATGCGGTCGTCGCCGTAGTCGACCTCGGCGCGGATGCCCTGCTTCTGCAGGAGAGCGACGAACTTCGTCAGATAGTCGGCGTGGTCGTCGCGGATCGGGATGCCGACCACCTGTACGGGCGCGAGCCAGGCCGGGAAAGCGCCGGCGTAGTGCTCGACCAGCACGCCGAAGAAGCGCTCGATCGAGCCGAACTTCGCCGAGTGGATCATCACCGGCTCCTGGCGGGTGCCGTCGGCGGCCTGGTACTCGAGGCCGAAGCGGGCCGGCTGGTTGAAGTCGTACTGGATCGTCGACATCTGCCAGGTGCGGCCGATCGCGTCCTTGGCCTGCACGCTGATCTTCGGGCCGTAGAACGCCGCGCCGCCGGGGTCCAGGACGAGCTCGAGGCCGGAGTCGGTGGCCACGTCCTCGAGCACCTTGGTCGCGACGGCCCACTGCTCGTCCGTACCGATGAATTTGTCGCTCTTGGGGTCTCGGGTGGAAAGCTCGAGGTAGTAGTCGTCCAGGCCGAAGTCGTCGAGCAGGGAGCGGACGAAGTCGAGCAGGTGCTTGATCTCCTCGGGCGCCTGGGCGGCGGTCACGTAGGAGTGCGAGTCGTCCTGGGTGAGGCCCCGCACGCGGGTGAGGCCGTGCACCACGCCGGACTTCTCGTAGCGGTAGACCGAGCCGAACTCGAAGAAGCGCAGCGGCAGCTCACGGTAGGACCGCCCGCGCGCCTTGAAGATCAAGTTGTGCATCGGGCAGTTCATGGCCTTGAGGTAGTAGTCCGCCCCCTCCAGCTGCATCGGGGGAAACATCGTGTCCTTGTAGTACGGCAGGTGCCCGGAGGTGTGGAACAGCCCCTCCTTGGTGATGTGCGGCGTCCCGACGTACTGGAAGCCCTCCTCGATGTGGCGGGCGCGGACGTAGTCCTCCATCTCGCGCTTGATCACGCCACCCTTCGGGTGGAAGACGACCAGACCCGACCCGATTTCATCGGGGAAGGAGAAGAGGTCCAGCTCGGTGCCCAGCTTGCGGTGGTCGCGGCGTTCCGCTTCGGCAAGACGATTGAGGTACGCCTTGAGCTCGTCCCGCGAAGGCCACGCCGTCCCGTAGATCCGCTGCAGCTGCGGGTTCTTCTCGCTGCCGCGCCAGTAGGCCGCGGCCGACCGCATCAGCTTGAACGCCGGGATCAGCCGGGTGGTGGGCAGGTGCGGGCCGCGGCACAGGTCGCCCCAGACGCGCTTGCCGTCCTTGTCGACGTTGTCGTAATGGGTCAGCTCGCCGTGGCCGACCTCCATCACCTCGTTGGCGTCCACGTCGCCCTTGAGGTCGACCAGCTCCAGCTTGTACGGCTCACTCGCCAGCTCGACCTTGGCCTCGTCGAGGGATTTGTACTCCCGGCGGCGGAACGACTGGCCGGCCTTGACGATCTCCTGCATCCGCTTCTCGAGCTTCGTCAGGTCTTCCGGCTGGAACGGCTTCGGCACGTCGAAGTCGTAGTAGAAGCCGTCCTGGATCGGCGGGCCGATGCCGAGCTTCGCCTCCGGGAACGTGTCCTGCACGGCCTGGGCCAGCACGTGCGCGGTCGAGTGACGCAGCACGTTCAGCCCGTCGGGCTCGTCGATCGCGACCGGGGTCACGTCGGTGTCGAGCTCGGGCTGCCAGTCGAGGTCACGCAGCCGGCCGGACGCGTCGCGGACCACCACGACCGCCTTGGGGCCGCTGGTGGGCAGGCCGGCCTTGGCCACCGCGTCGGCGGCCGCAGTCCCGGCCGGGACGACTAGAGGGTCGGCGGACACGGTGTACTCCTAGAGCGCTCGGGATTTCGGACCGTTCCCGATGCTATCCGGAGCTACTTCTTCAGCTTCACCGGCGGCACGTAGTTGTCCCACTCCGGGTCACTGTCGGCCAGAACCGCCGGCGGATAGTTCATCAGCCTGCTCTTCGGCTCGTCGGCCAGCCGCTTCTCGATAGCGGCGATGTCGGCCAGCCCCGCCTCGGTGTCCATGGTCGCCCGGCTCGCCGCGCCGTCGTGCTGCTCGTCGAGGCGTTGTTGCCGGGCCAGCAGGGCCGCCTTGTTGCGCCCCAGCAGCAGCCGGTTGGCCCGGTCGCGGGCGTCGCTGGGCAGGCCGATCGCGGGCCCGACCAGCTCGGGGTGCTCCTCGATCAGCTGCTCCCGGTTGAGCGGGTGGATGTCGTGCCAGGCCTGCGCGCGGGGGCGCGCACCGATGTCGACCAGCAGGAAGTCGGTGGTCACCTCGGGCAGCTCGCCCTCGGGACGCTCCTCCTCGCGCAGCTGGTACCGGTCGAGCATCTCGCGTGCGAGCCGGTCGGCGTCGTTGGTCCGGGCGAGGATCTCCTCGATCTGCGACACGTACGCGTCGACGCTCGCCTGGGTGCCGGTCACCGGCGCGGTGATGCGTCCCGCGGCCAGGTCGACCTCCATGCCGTCGGCCCGCGCCTCGGCCACGACGCCGTGCAGCATCTGCTGGTAGTGCTCGACGTCGTGGGCGAACCGGCGCAGCGTCTCGGCGATCTTGCCGCAGTAGCGGTGCGCGTTACCGATCTGCAGCTGCAACTGCTGGTTGCGCTGCTGGGCGGCCTGCGCGGCGTCGCCGGCCCAGAAGTGCGGCAGGTCGCGGGTGCCCTGCACGAGATCTTCCACCGTGTCGTCGATGTCCTCGACGAGCCGGTCCCAGCCGGCGGCCACCGCCCGCAGCCGGCCCGTGTCCGCGTCGAGCAGTCCTTGCAGCGAGATGCCGGCCATCAGAACCCCGCCCCGGTCGCCTTCATCCGCCCGTACGCGTCAAGGTCTGATCCTTGGTAGTCGGCGGCCGTCTGATGGAGGTTTCCGGCGAACTCGCGCACGTCCGCGGCGAGACGCTCGAGGTTGCCGTGCCAGTTGCGGGCGACATCCGGCATGGCCCACTCGCTGGTGCGCGACCCCTCGATCGCGCCTACGGTCTGATGGGTCATCCCCTCGACCCCGGCGCCGAGCCGATCGAGGCGCCCGGCCACCTCCTGCACCGCGTCGCCCATCGCCGCCAGCCGCGGCGCGTCGACGCTGGTGATCTCGCCCATCAGGCCCTCCCATCGACACCCATCGTGACGGTACCGCTACCCGCCAAGTCCGCTCAGCTATCGCCCGCGTTGACGTCGTGGACCTCGATCACCCGGGTGGTGGGCGCGGCGTCGCCGGCCTCGGCGCGGTGGGCGGCGCGGTCGGGGTCGGCCATGAAGGCTTCGTAGCCCGCCCGGTCGCGGAAGCGGATGAGGTGCACCTCGGCCGTGCCATCGGTGCCGCGGGTACGCCGCTCCAGCGTGCCGCCGTGCCGGCCGAGCAGCTCGAGCACCGCGTCCTCGTAGCGCTGTCCGGCCTCGGCCGCGCCGGGGACCATTTCGACGATCGCTGCGAGAAGCAGCTCCTGGGAATCCATGCGGGAGATCATCGGGGACTCTCGCCGATGGCCGCCGCACCGACCGGGAGATTCTCCCGGCGGGCGAGCAGGCCGGAGATGGTCACCGCCAAAGTTTGGCGCAGCAGGTCGGTGAAGTCCGTCCGCATGGCGGCCACCGCCGGGTCGGCGGCGTAGGCGGCCAGCAGCGCCTCGGACGGCTGGCTGTACGGCCAGGCGGCGGCGGTGATCAGCGTCGCGGTGGCGGCCAGGTGGGCCGCGTCCTGAACGCCGAGCTCGGGCAGGCACCGCAGGAAGAGCCGCGTCTGCTCCTCGTAGGCCCGCCGGGTGGCCAGCTTGTGCTGGATGGCCACCTCGGTCGACACGTTCTGCTCCAGCACGCCCGCGTGCGCGCTGGCCAGGTCGCAGAGGATCGGCCGCTCGGCCAGGGACTCGGCCAGGACGGCGGCGAGCTCGTCGCCGCGCTGCCGGGGCGTGCCATCGCAGCCGGTGAGGGCGCGGTCGAGGTGAGCCAGCCACTCCTTCATCTCGACGTCGAGCAGGTCGAGCAGGACCGCCTCGCGGGACTCGAAATACCGCAGAACGTTCGACTTGGCCAGCCCGACGCGGCGGCTCAGCTCGTTGAGCGTGAGCTTCGCGACCGGCATCTGGGTCAGCATCGCGGCCGCGGTGTCGAGGATCTGCCGCCGCCGCTCGTGCCGCTGCTCGTCGGTCCGGGCGCGCTTGAACTCCATGGCCCCTAGCTTACAGACCGATGGTCCTGTTATCGTGGACGAAATAACAGACCGACGGTCTTTAAGGAGCCCGACCATGTACGAGGTACCCGACCAACGCGGCAAGCTCGCCGTCGTGACCGGCGCGAACAGCGGCACCGGCAAGGAAGCCGCCAAGCGTCTCGCCGGCGTCGGCGCGGACGTGATCCTCGCGGTGCGCACGCCGGCCAAGGGCGAGCAGGCCCGCGCCGAGATCCTCGCGGCGCATCCCGGGGCCGAGGTGCACGTCCGCCGCCTCGACCTGGCCGACCAGTCCTCGGTCCGCGACTTCGCCGACGGCCTGATCGCCGGCGGCCGGCCCCTCGACCTGCTGCTCAACAACGCCGGCGTGATGATGCTGCCCACCCGGATGGAGTCCGCCGACGGCTTCGAGATGCAGCTGGCCAGCAACTACCTGGGTCCGTTCGCGCTGACCGTGCGCCTGCTGCCGTTGCTGCTGGCCGCCCGCGCTCCCCGCGTGGCCACCATGAGCAGCGGCACCTCTGCCCGGGGCCGGATCGCCTTCGACGACCTGCAGCTGCGCGACGGCTACACGCCCGTCGCCGCCTACGCCCAGTCGAAGCTCGCCGACCTGATGCTGACCCTGGAACTGGCCGACATCGCCGCCGAGCGTGGCTGGCCGCTGCTGTCGGCCGGCGCGCACCCCGGCTACACCAAGACCAACCTGATGACCTCGGGCCCGAATCTGGGCGGCCGGGCGAGCCTGGGCATGCGGATCTCGTTCGCGATCACTCCCGGCCAGGGCGTCGAGCAGGGGGCGGAGCCGTTGCTCTACGCGGCGACCAGCCCCGATGCGGTGGCGGGCGGCTACTACGGGCCGCGGTGGGGGCTGGTCGGCCCCGCGCGAAAGGCAAAGGCAACAACCGGGCAAATGACAAGGACGCACGCGTACGGCTGTGGGCCGAGTCCGAGCGCCTCACCGGAGTCTCCGTCCCCGCCGGCGAACGGTCGTGAAGGTAGTCGTCTTCGGCGGAAGCGGCCTCATCGGCGACGGCTTCCTGCAGGAGAGCCTGTGGGCCGCCGACGTCACCGAAGTCGTCACCGTCGGCCGGACGCCGCTCGACGCGCGGCACCCCAAACTGCGCCACGTCGTGCACGGCGACTTCCTCGACTTCTCCGCGATCAGCGACGAACTGGCCGGCGCCGACGCGTGCTTCTGGGCGCTCGGCGTCTCCTCGGTCGGCATGGACCCGGCGGACTACGAACGCGTCACCCATGACTACACGATCGCGGCGGCCCGCACCCTCGCCGCGATCAACCCCGCGCTGACCTTCGTCTACGTCTCCGGCGGCGGCACCGACAGCACCGAACAAGGCCGCAGTCGGTGGGCCCGGGTGAAGGGCCGCACCGAGAACGCGATCATCGCCACCTTCCCCAACGGGTACGCGCTGCGTCCCGGCTTCGTCCGGCCCCTCCACGGCGTGCGATCCCGGACGCCGGCCTATCGGCTGTTCGCTTCGGCTCTGCCCGCGATCGCCCCGCTGCTCCGGCTGGTGCGGCTCGCGCCGGTGCTCATGACCAGCACGGTGCAGCTGGGCCAGGCCGCGCTCCGTCTCGCCCGACATGGCTCTCCACGCCACGTCCTGGAGAACCGCGACATCGTCGCCGCCGCCCCGGGGCTCTGAAGCGCCCGGCCTCAGGGCTCTGAAGCGCCCGGCCTCAGGGCTCTGAAGCGCCCGGCCTCAGGGCTCTGAAGCGCGCTCGGCCCAGGCGGTGTGGCGGTCGCGGAGGGCGGTGGCGGTCAGGTCGGTGCGGCCCAGGTCGCGGTAGTTGGGCACCCACGTCTCGACGGTCTCGCGGGAGTTGGCGAGCGCGAAGGCATCCCACCACGCCATCTCGGGAACCGTCACGCCGGCCGCGTCCTGGTAGGCGGCCAGGAACTCGTCGGCGGCCTGCGCGCCGTGCAGGAGGAACAGGTCGAGGCGGCACCAGCTCACGTCGAAGCCGCGCGGGGCACGGCGGGCGCCGGACCAGTCGACGACGCCGGTGAGGGTGTCGCCGTCCCAGAGGACGTTGCCGGACCAGAAGTCGTTGTGGGTCAGGACCAGCGGCTGCTCGACCGGCTTGAGCTCGGGGAAGGCGGCGAGGCGGTCGAGCGGCGTCGCGTGGACGCGGGCCAGCGCGCGGCCCAGCTGGGTGGGCCGGGGCGCGAGCGACGCCTCGCCCGGCAGGCGGGTCAGCAGCGTCGCCGGCTCGCCGAAACGACGGCCGGCGGGGTCGGCGGCGAGCAGTCTCGGCGCGAGGCCGTCCAGGCCGTCGAGGGCCGCGAGCACGATGGCCTCCCGCGACGCGGCGTCGTCGCCGGGCGGGAAGCGCCGCAGCACCAACTCGCGGACCGGGTCGGTGGTGCGGATCAGGTGGGTGATGGCATGGGTGCCTCCGGCGAGCTTGCTCACGACGTACGCGTGCGCCTCGGGGCCTGAAATTGACGCGGCCCAAGCCAATGCGGCTGCCGGTGGGGGAATCATGCCGCCGCAGGCGTGGGGGTAGTCAGGCGAGGGCCGGACTCGGCGCGGGAGATGCGCAGCCACACGACGAAACCCCAGATCACGAAGCCGGCGTAGACCGCATAGAGAACGGCCGACGGGTAATAGCCGAAATGCAGGAGCTCGGGGACGCCGACCAGGTCGACCGCGATCCAGCACAGCCAGAACTCGACCCAGCCGCGGGCCATCGCATAGGTGGCGAGCATCGAGCCCACGAAGATCCACGAGTCGGCCAGGTAATACCACCAGGGGACCGGGAAACCGGCGCCGATCGCGCGGAAGACGAAGAAACAGACCACGACGGCGGCCAATGCCGCCGTCCCGTAAACGGCTCGCTGCTTCGGCGAAGCCCAGTGCGGGGTGACGGCGATTCCATGCGTACGGGTGGAGTTGCGCCGCCACCGCCACCAGCCATAGACGCTCGTCACGATGAAGAAGACCTGGCGCGACGCCTGCCCGTAGAGCGGCGTGCCCTGATCGTTGCCGATGGCCTGGCCCATGAAGACCGTGAACAGCAGCACGTTGCCGACGATGCCGACCGGCCACGCCCACGCGCTGCGCCGCAGGCCGAACAGCGCCGAGCCGAGGCCGAACGCGTTGCCGACGATCTCCCGGTAGTAGATCGCCTGGCCGGGTGTCACCTGCCACTTCGCGTTGTAGAACGTCGTCAGCAGATGATCGAGCCAGGTCACGGCTCATGGTATGGCGGTACCACCGGTGGGGCATAGTGTGACGGTGACCGCGCCGTCCTGCCCCGCCGAGACCCGCCTCTATGAGAACGGCCGGCCGATCGCCGAGGATTTCCCCGCCGACCAGGTGTCCGAGATGCTGGCGCGGCATCCGGAGGCGGTGCTGTGGCTCGATCTGTACCGGCCGAGCGCGGCCGACCTGGCCGCGGTCGCCGAGGAGTTCCACCTGCACCCGCTCGCGGTCGAGGACGCCACTCAGGACCACGAGCGCCCGAAGCTCGACCGCTACCCGGAGCATCTGTTCCTCAACGTGTACGCCGTGGATGTCTCCACCAAGCCGGAGGACCCGCCGTTCGGCAAGACCGAGATCAGCGCGTTCGTCACGGCGCGGGCGCTGATCACCGTGCGGAAGGCGCCGAGCGACACCGCGAAGTTCATCGAGCGCTGGGACGCCGACGCGCAGCTGAACGCGGCCGGGGGCGTCGGGTTCCTGCTGCACGGACTGCTGGACGAGGTGGTCGACGGGCACGTCGCCGCCGCGCAGGAGCTGGACGTGGCGATGGACGGCGTCGAGGACGCGCTGCTCGAGGAGGGCGGCGCGCCCCGCGAGGTGCGCATGCACGGCCTGCGGCTGCGCAAGACGGTGGCGGCGCTGCGCCGGGCGGTGTCGCCGATGCCGGAGCTGGTCTCCCAGGCGATGCGGCCCGAGCTGAAGCTGGTCGACGAGCACCTGGCGCCGTACTTCCGGGATGTCGAGGACCACTCCCGGCACGCGAACGACCAGGTCGAGCACCTGCGCGAGCGGATCGAGAGCCTGCTGCAGGCGGACCTGGCCGAGCAGGGCAACGTCCTCAACGACATCACCCGCAAGCTGGCGGCGTGGGCCGCGGTGATCGCCGTCCCGACCGCCCTGACCGGGTACTTCGGACAGAACCTGCCGTATCCCGGCTTCGAGAAGATGTGGGGTTACGTCCAGAGCCTGGTCCTCATCGCGTTCTCGGCCGGCGGCCTGTACTGGTACCTGCGAAGGCGCCACTGGCTGTAACCTCCCGGGTGATTCCCGCGGGGGAGGTGGGGCATGCTGGCATTGGTATGGGGCGCTGTCCGCACCCGCCGTGCCCAGGTGCTGACCGTCCTCGTCCTGACCGCGCTGGCCACCGCCGTGGCCGCGGCCGGGCCGTGGTTCGCCATCGCCGGCGCCACCCGGGCCGCCTCGGCCGACGTCGACGCCGCCGCGGCCGGCGACCGCACGCTGTCGATCCGCAAGATCGTCGAGACCGGCGGCGATCCGGCCGGCACGCTCGACCAGTTCGCGGCGAACGCGCGCGGCGAGCTCCCGCTGCCGGCCACCGACCCGGTCGGCGGCATGGTGCTGCCACTGATCATCACCCACGGCGGGCAGACCCCGTCGATGGCCATCGCCTACCGCGAGGACGCCTGCGACCACCTGCGCCTCGACGGCCCCTGCCCGGCCGCCCGGGGCGAGGCCGCGATCAGCGTGAACGCGGCCCAGCAGCTCGGCCTCGGCCGCGGCAGCCGGCTCGACCTGCGCCGCCAGCCCGACGCGAAGCCGCTCACCCTGCGCGTCGTGGCGACGTACTCGCTCGACGACCCGGCCGGCTCGTACTGGAGCAACCCGCTGTTCGTGGCGGACGCCGGCCTCGACCCGGCCTTCACCACGATCGACACGTTCCGGGACGAGGATCTCGGCGACCCCACGCTCAGCTACGACGTGCAGGTGCCCGACCGGCTGATCCGCGGCGAGGGCGGGTACGACCTGGCCGGCGTGCTCCGGCAGTCCGACTACGACTTCGGCCGGCAGGGGCTGCGGCTGGTCAACACGACCGGCCCGCTGCTGGGCACGATCGCCCGCGACCGCGAGGCCATCCGCGAGGGCGTGCTCGTCGCCGTCCTCCAGGTGCTGGTCCTCGCGTGGTTCGCGATCGGCCTGGCCGGCCAATACACCGGGCGCGACCGGCGCGGCGACGCGGCCCTGCTCAAGCTGCGCGGCGGCTCCCGCGGCGCGATCCTGCGCCTGGCCTGGGGACAGCATCTCGTGCCGCTCGTGCTGGGCGCGCTGTTCGGCCTGCCGCTGGGATACCTGCTGGCCCGGTGGCTGGCGGGCCCGGTCGGCGCCGACCAGCAACCGGCCGCGCTGGCGCTCTCGGCCGCGGCGGCCGGAGCCGTGCTCGTCGGCGGGCTGGCCGTGCTCGCGCTGATCGAGGCCGTGGCCCTGCGCCGGCCCGTCTCCGACCTGTTGCGCGAGGTCAGCGGCGGCCGGGGCGACTGGCGCGCGGGCCTCGCCGACGTGCTGCTGCTCGCGGTGGCCGTGTCCGCGATCTATCAGGCCCGGTCCGGGGCCGCCGGGCAGGGGCTCGCGCTCGCCGCGCCCGCGCTGGTGGCGCTGGCGGTGGCGCTGCTGCTGGCCCGGCTGCTGGGGCGGGTCGCCGACCGCGGGGGCGGCGCGGCCGTGCGCACCGGTCACCTGCGACTCGGGCTGACCGCCGTGCAGGTGTCCCGCCAGCCCGGCGGCGACCGGGTGTTCGCGCTGGTGGTGGTCGCGGTCGCGGTGTTCGCCACGGCCGTGGGCGGCTACGCCGGCGAGCGTACGGCCCGGGTGCAGCGCGCCAACGCCGAGCTGGGCGCGGTCCGGGTGCTGAATGTGCAGGCGCCCAACCGCACGGCGCTGCTGGCCGCGGTGCGCGCCGCCGACCCGGTGGGCGACCAGGCCATGGCGGTGACGGTCGACCGCACCAGCAACCCGCCGGTCCTGGCCGTCGACAGTGGACGCCTCGCCGCGGTCGCGCGCTGGCGGCCCGAGTACGGGCCGATCGGTGCGCTGCCCGCCACCGTCGCGCCCGCGCCGCTGCCCCGGATCACCGGCGCCCGGCTCGCCGTGCGGGTCAGCCACCAGGGCGCGCCGGTGGAGCTGACGCTGACCCTCCAGCACGAGGGCACGGGCGCGCCGGTGCCGGTGCGGTTCGGGCGGGTGGACGCGGGGGAGCGGACGCTCGAGGCGCCGGTCGCCGGCTGCGCCGCCGCGCCGGGCTGCCGCATCCTGCGGTGGGAGGTGAGCGGTCCGGCCGCCATTTCCGTACGCGGGCTCGACCAGCTCGATCCGCCCGGCGTGATCCTCGACCCGGCCCGCCTCGCCGACGTCGCCCGATGGCGGTCCGGCACGGCCGGCCCGTCGCTCGACCTGACCGCCGCCGGCGGCGCGCTCACCCTGGCGGCCGACACCGACCCGGGCGAGCACGGGGAGCGCGGCACCGCCGCGTACGCCGTCGACACCGACCTGCCGCTGCCGGTCGTGCTGGCCGGTGCGGCCCCGCCGGCCTGGCAGTTCGGCGAGCCCACCCTGCTCTCGCTGGGCAGCGAGCCGGCCCCGGTGCGGGTGGTCCGCACGGTCGGCGCGCTGCCGGTCGTCGGCCGCAGCGGGGTGCTCGCCGACCTCGACGCGACCCGGCGGGTCATCGGCGACGCCACCCCGGCCGGGGAGTTCCAGGTGTGGCTCGCTCCCGGCGCGCGGCCCGGCATCGTCGGCGCGCTCACCGGGGCCGGCCTCACGGTCGCCACCGACGAGACGATCGGCGACCGGACAGCCCACCTGGCCGGCCAGGCGCCCGCCGTGGTCAGCCGCTTCACGCTGATCGCCGGGGCGGTCGTGCTGTTGCTCGCGGCGGCGGCCGTCGCCGTGGCCGGGGCGGTGGACCGCCGCTCCCGGCTCGAGCAGCTGCGGGCACTGCGCGTGCAGGGGCTGCCGGGGAGGGTCGCGGTCGTCACGGCGTACGCGGGAATCGCTGCTCTTGTTCTCTCCGGTCTGGTCGTGGGTCTCCTCGCCGCCGCGATCGCGCGGCCGATGGTGCGCATCACGCTGCCCGCCTTCACGGACGGCTGGAACGTGCTGCCCGCGCCGAGCGCGCTCGGCCTCGCCCCGCTCGCCCTCGCCGGGCTGGCCGCGCTGCTCGTGCTGGGCGTCACCGGATGGCTCGCGGTGCTGCCGCTGACCCGCCGCCTGCGCCGGGAGGCGGGCCGATGATCCGCCTCGTCCTCGCCATGGTCTGGACCCGTCGCGGGCAGTCGCTGACGCTCGCGCTGCTGGCCCTGCTCGCGGTGGCCGCCGCGGTCGCCTCGCCGGCCTATCTCGCCGCCGCCGACCGGGCCGTCGCCGCCGGGCAGATCGCCACCGCCAGCCCCGCCGAGCGCGGCATCGTGCTCAGCTCCGGCCAGGACGAGCGCGGCGGCAACAACGGCAACCCTGACTTCAGCAACGTCGGCGCCGCGCTGGCCGGCCTGCCCGGCTTCGAGTACCGCTTCTCCGCCGAGTTCCCGGCCATCGGCATCGAGCCCGACAACGTCATCGCCTCGCGGGTCGTCTTCCGCCAGGACGCCTGCGGCCACCTGCGGATCGTCACCGGCCGCTGCCTGATCGGCGAGGGCGAGGCGATCCTGGGCGCCGAGACGGCCAAGCGCGCCGGGCTCGCGGCCGGCGACGCCATCACGCTCACCTTCGCCAAGAGCAACAACGACGACCACAACCCGCTCTACATCCCCGACGGCAAACCCCGGCGGCTGTACGTGGCGGGGACGTACACGGTGCCGCAGCCCGGCGACGCCTATTGGGGCACCCACGGATACTTCACCGCCGTGCCCGGTCACGGTCCCGGCGAGCCGGTCTTCATCGGCGCGGCCACGCTGGCGGTCATCGACCACGGCCGCACCGAGATGGCGATCGACGGCACGGCGGGGCCGGAGGCACTGAACATCGACCGGCTGCCGCAGCTGCGCACCGGCCTCGAGACGCTCAAGTCCCAGGCCACCAAGCTCGGCCCGACCGTGCAGATCAACACGGAGCTGCCGTACCTGCTCGACCGCATCGACGGCGGCCGCGGCAACGCCCGCCTGCTCGTGCCGGTGATGGCCGTGCCGCTGGTGCTGCTCGCCTGCTTCAGCATCTTCCTGGCGGTCAGCTACGGCGCGCAGGGCCGGCAGCCCGAGCTCGCTATCGTCGCGCTGCGCGGCACCCGCTGGTGGACCCGCTGGTGGCTGGCGGCAGGGGAGAGCCTGGTCGCGATCCTGGCCGGCGCCGTCGCCGGCTGCGTCGCCGGGCAGCTGCTCGTCAACGCCGTGGCCGCCGCCCGCTTCCCCGGCGTGGGCGTGGCCGCCGGCTGGTCGTCGCTGCGCTACGCCCCGATCGCCGCGCTGGCCGCCTGCGCCGCCGCGGTCCTCGCCCAGCGCCGCCAGCTGGTCAGCCCGGTCGCCACCCTGCTGCGCCGCAACCCCGGCCGGGTCAACGGCCCGCGCGCGGTCGCCGTCGAGGCCGTCATCGTGCTGCTCGCCGCGCTCAGCGGCATGCAGCTCGCGGTCTCCGGCGGAGAGCTCACCGGCGTCGCGCTGCTGGCCCCGGCGTTCGCCATCCTGGCCCTGTCGCTGCTCGCCGCCCGCGCCCTGCTTCCCGCCGTCACCCGCTACGCGACCCGGGCGCTCGGCGCCGGACGGCTCGGCCCGGCGCTCGCCGCCTTCCAGCTCTCCCGCCGGCCCGGCGCGCAGCGGCTCTTCGCGCTGCTGGTCGCGACGGTGGCGGTGGCCGGGTATGCGGCGTGCGCGGTCGACGTGGCGGCCCGCGGGCGGGACGTGCAGGCCGACCTGGGCGTGGGCGCCGCGCGGGTGCTGAGCGTCGACCCGGTGCACCGCAGCCGGTTGCTGCACGCGGTCGAGATGGTCGACCCCGGCGGGCGGTTCGCCATGGCGGTGGTCCGGCTACCCAGCTCTTCGGCCGACGAGGCGCTGGGGCTCGCCGTCGACTCCCGGCGGCTGGAGGCGGTGGCGTCGTGGCCGGGCGGCGGTCCGTCGGCGCGCGAGGTGGCTTCGCGGCTCCGGCCCCCGGCCGCCGAGCCGACCGTGCTGCAGGGCCAGGATCTCGGAGTCACGGTCACTACCACCGGGATGCAGAAGGGCAAGGAGCTCAAGCTGCTCGTGGCGGTCTCGTCGGAGGCCGGCCTCGGCGACGAGGTGGTCGACTTCGGCACGCTGCGGAACGGGCGCAGCACCTACAAGCAGCGGGTCGAGACCTGCCGGCTGAAATGCCGGATCAACGGCATCGAGGTGACCATCGCGACCACCGACCTCGGCGTGACCGGCCGCGTGGTGATCAACTCGCTGGGCTCGGCCGGGGCGGCGCTGCCGGCCGAGGCACTCGCGGACACGTCGCGGTGGCGGCTCGGCGGTCTCACAGGCGACGCGGCCGGTCCGGGGGCCGTCGTGGCCGATCCGGGTGGGCTGGGCATCGATGCGACGGCGCCGAACGGGATCCGCGACGGGATCTGGGCCAAGCCGGTCGACGCGCCGTCGCCGCTGCCCGCCGCCTACGCCGGAGCGAAGCCGGCCGGCAACACGGTCACCGGGCTCGACGCGAAACCCCTCGCGGTGCGGCCGATCGACCGGCTGCCGGCGGTGCCGCGGGTCGGCGACCGCGCGACGCTGGTCGACCTCGAATACGCCGACCGCCTGTCGGCGGACGCGGCCATCTCGCTCGACCCGCAGGTGTGGCTCAACGATCGCGCGCCCGCCGACATTCTCGACCGGCTGGCCGCACAGGGCCTGACTATCACCGGGGACACCCGGTCGGACGAGGTGCGCGACCGGCTCGCCGAGCAGGGGCCGGCGCTGTCGCTGTACTTCTACTTCCTGGCGGCCGGGCTCTCGGTGCTGCTCGGGGCGGGGGCGCTGGTGCTGGCGGCGGCGGTCGACCGCGAACGCCGGGTCGAGGATCTGTCGGCCCTGCGCGCCCAGGGACTGCGCCGGGCGGTCGCCGGGCGGGCCACGCTCTGGACATACCCGGTGCTGGTCGCGATCGCGGCGGTGGCCGGGGTACTGACCGCGCTCGCGGTGTGGGGGCTGACCGGGTGGGCGCTGCCGCTGGCCGGCGCGAGCCCGCCGGCGTTGCCATTGCCGGCCTGGCCCCGCATCCTGATCGTCCTGGCCACCGCCGCGGTGGTCCTGCTGCTGCTCGCCGCGGTGGCCGCCGGCACGGGCCGGGACCTGCACCGCCGCATCGACCCCGCCGGCCTTGGCCTTGGTGGCCGCCGCCCTGGCTCTGGTGGCCCCCGCCCTGGCTCTGGTGACCCGTCTGGCCCTCGTGACCGGGGTGACCGGGTTGACCGCACGACCGCATCGAACCGAGGAGACGCACGTGAAGACGTTGACCGTTGAGGCCGCGGACCTTGCCTGGGACGGCGGCCGGCCGGTGCTGACCGGAGTCACGGTCGTCGCCAAGCCGGGGGAGATCCTGGCTGTCACCGGCACCTCGGGCGCGGGCAAGACCACGCTGCTCAGCGCGATGGCGGGGCTGCTGCCGCCGGCCGGTGGGAAGGTGCTGATCGACGGGGAGCCGCTCGGGGACCGCGACCACGCGGTGTCTCTCGGGGTGGTGCTGATCCCGCAGGACAACGGGCTGGCCGCGATCCTCACGGCGGCCGAAAACATCTCGGTGGCGGTGATCGCGACCGGGGGGACGCCGGCCGAGGCGCGCCGGCGGACGGCGGAGTCGCTCGAGCCGCTCGGGCTGTCCGGGCAGGCGAACCAGCTGATCGAGGAGCTGTCCGGCGGCCAGCAGCAGCGGACGGCGATCGCCCGCGGGCTGGCGCTGCAGGGCGATGTGCTGCTGGCCGACGAGGTCACCAGCGAGCTGGACGCGGCCAACCGGCAGCGGGTGATCGAGCTGCTGCGGGCCGAGGCCACGCGCGGGGCCGCGGTGGTCTTCGCGACGCACGACCCGGAGGCGGCCGCTGCCTGCGACCGCGAGCTGCACCTGGCCGACGGCGAGGCGATCTGGGCACGCCCTTAGGGCGCTGGGCGTTCGCCGAGTCAGGCGGCGTGGTCGGTGCCGCCGGGGACCAGGGTCACCTCGCCGTCTATGTGCTGGACCGTGAACAGGGTGCCGGGCGGGTAGTTGCCCAGCACCTCGGGTGGCAGCTGGACCGTGCCGTCGCCGGCGACCACGGCGAAGTCCTGGCCGTCCCGGCCCTCGGCGCCGACCCGGCCGTCGCGGATCGTCACCGCCCGGCCCAGGCGCGCGCCCACCTCGTTGTCGTGGGTGACCACGACGATGGTGGTCTGGCGTTCGGCGTTCACCGTCTCCATGGCCGCCAGGACCTCGTCGCGGCCGGCCGTGTCGAGGCGGCTCGTGGGCTCGTCGACCAGCAACAGGCCGGGGCCGGTGGCGATGCCGACGGCCAGGGCGGCGCGCTGGCGGCCGCCCGGGGTCAGGTCGGCGAGGCGCTGGCGGCCCTGGCCGGGGAGACCGACGAGGTCGAGGATGCGATCCGGGTCGTCGAGCTTGATGCCGCGGGTGTGCGCGGCCCGGCGTTGCGCGAGCCAGATGTTGCGGTGCAATGACGCGTACGGCAGGAGGTTGCGCGACGCGCCCTGCAGGACCACGCCGATCTCCGTGCCCCGCAGCCGGGAGATCTCGCCGTCGGAGAGCTTGCCCATGTCGTACGTGCCGATGTTGATGCGGCCGGCCGACGGCCGCATCAGGCCCGCCAGCAGCGCGATCAGCGTGGATTTGCCGGAGCCCGAGGGGCCGACCAGCGCGAGCGTCTCGCCCGGCGCGATCGAGAGGTCGACGCCGGCGAGCGCGACGACGTCACCGGCCTCGGCGCGATAGATGTGCACCACGCGGCGGCAGGCCACGGCAAGTCCGTTCATGCGCTCACGCTAGCGGCTACTCGGGAAAAGCGTCGTCCCACATTCCGACCAACCATCGCTGCAAAGCGGTGAAGCCCTCGGGAGCCAGCGCGTACAGGTTTCGCGTCCCGGCGCTCTCGTGCACGACCAGCCCGGCGCCCTCGAGCACCTTGAGGTGTTTGCTCACCGCGGGACGTCCCACCGGCAGCTCGGCCGCGAGCGCGCCGACCGCCGACGGGCCGGCGGCGCGCAGGCGCTCGACGATCCGCCGCCGCGTCGGATCGCCCAGCGCGTCGAGGGCGGACTCCCATTGGTCACTCATGAGCAACGGTTACCGTAGGGGCACCGAAGGTCGCTCGCAAGTGTCCGCCGGTATCCTTTTAGGGTGGTCCCCGTGCGTGACATCGCCGTTTTCTCCGGATCCGCCCATCCCGCGCTCGCCGCCGAGATCTGCCTGCATCTGGGCGTGCCGCTGATGCCGACCCGAACCTCCCGCTTCGCCAACGACTGCATCGAGGTGCAGCTGCAGGGCAACTGCCGGGAACGGGACGTCTTCCTCATCCAGCCGCTTGTCCCACCCGTACAAGAGAATTTGGTGGAATTGCTCTTCATGCTCGACGCCGCACGCGGCGCCAGCGCCGGCCGGATCACCGTCGTGCTGCCGCATTACGCGTACGCGCGCAGCGACAAGAAGGACGCGCCGCGCATCTCCATCGGTGGCCGCCTGGTCGCCGACCTGCTGAGCACGGCCGGCGCCGATCGGGTTCTCGCGATGACCCTGCATTCGCCCCAGGTGCACGGCTTCTTCAGCATTCCCGTCGACCACCTGCACGCCCTGCGCGAGCTCGCCCACCATTTCCGCGGCTATGACCTCAGCAACACCGTCGTCGTCTCGCCCGACCTGGGCAACGCCAAGGAGGCGGCGGCGTTCGCCCGGATGCTCGACATCGACGTGGCGGCCGGCGCGAAGCAGCGCTACGCCGACGACAAGGTGGTCATCAGCACGGTCATCGGCGACGTCACCGACCGCGACGTGATCGTCCTCGACGACGAGATCGCCAAGGGCAGCACGGTCTTCGAGCTGCTGGCCCGGCTCCGGGAGCGCAACGTGCGCAGCGTGCGCGTGGCGTGCACCCACGGGCTGTTCACCGGCGACGCCATCCGGCGGCTCTCCGACGAGAAGGAGATCGAGGAGATCGTCTGCACCAACACGGTGCCGATCCCCAAGGAGAACAGCACCGACAAGCTGACGATCCTCTCGGTGGCGCCGGCGCTGGCCGAGGCCATGCGCCGCATCCACAACGGCGAATCGGTCAGCGCGCTGTTCGCGTAGCGCTGTCCGTTCTGCTGTTCAGCGGACGGCGGCCTCTGCCAATGCCACGGCCGCGGCGTCCTCGGCCACCGCGGCCGGGAGGTCGAGGCCGTGCCGCTCGGCGAGGGCGCGCCAGCTCGCGCCGGCGTAACTGGCGGCGAAGGCTGTCGCGCCCGCGACGGCCGCCGGCAGGAAGACCGAGCGACCCCGGCGGTGGGCGTAGATGCCGGCGGAGAGCGCGCCGAGTGCGACCCGGCCGGCCAACGGGGCTGGTTGCAGGCGGCTCGGCGTGCCGGGCAGCTTGTCGGCGATGAGCTCGCCGATGGCGGCGACCCGGGCGGCGACGCGGAGGAAGCCTCGATCGGCCAGCGCGGCCAGTGGGGTGACGCTGCGGCCGCCGGCGGACGCGCCCAGTGCGGCGGCTCGGATGAGAAGGCTCATGACGGCTACTTCTGGCCGGAGCCGGGCTCGGCCATCTTGCGGTGCATCTCGGCCTTCATGCTGTCCGGCATCACCTTGGCCGCGGCGCCCTGCGTCCTGGTCTTGAGGGAACCGGCCACCACCTTCTGCTTCTCCTTGATCATGGCCTCGAAGCCCTGCTTGGCGACGTCGGCCGGGTCGTCCTTCTCGCTCGCGCCGACCTTGGTGTCGTCCATCTCGGCGCGGTGGAAGAAGTTCGTCTCGGTGGGGCCGGGCATCAGCGACGTCACGGTCACGCCGGTGTCCTTCAGCTCGGCGCGGACCGCCTCGGCGAAGGACTGCACGAACGACTTGGAGGCGTTGTAGACCGCCTGGTACGTGCCGGGCATCGTGGCGGCGATCGACGAGGTGAACAGGACCTGGCCGCCGCCCCGGCTCACCATGCCGGGAAGCACGCGCTTGGCCAGGTGGACCGTCGAGGTGACGTTGACGTCGATCACGTTGAGCTCGTCGGCGAGGTCCGTGTCGCGGGTGAAGTCGCCGCCGATGCCGCGGCCCGCGTTGAGGGCGATCGCGTCGACGTCCCGGCCGGTCTCGAGGATCGCCGCGTACACCTGCTCGACCCCCTCGTAGGTGGCCAGGTCGGCGCGTACGGGAATGACCTGGTTGTTGCCGTCGCGGCGCAAATCGGCCGCCGCCTGGTCGATGGCGGCGTCCTCGGCGGCGATCAGCAGGTCGTAGCCGTGCTCGGCGAACTGCCGGGCCAGCTCGAAGCCGATCCCGCTGGACGCGCCGGTCACCACGGCGAATTCTCTGGTCGACGTTGTCATGCCGACTCGGATGCCCCGAGGGCGCGGGCTTAACCGGGCTGTGACGGGAAGCTCCGGTGAGCGGGGGACGGGGAGGGCGTCCCGACCCCCGCTCCAGTCCATGTGGACGGATTGGTGTCTCTGGGAACCGGTGTCACGCGTTAGGCGGGGGGCCTCCCTTCATTTGCGAGGGTCGATGTTGGGAGCGCTCCCAGACGACTGTAGCGGTACGTCCGGGAGTTGAACAGGGTTCGTCAGGTCGTTGCCGAGCAGGTGACCGTCGGCGTGCTGGCCGTGCCCGATCCGAGGAAGCCGAATGTGGTGTTGCCGCCGGCGCCGAGGCTGCCGTTGTAGCTGACATTCGTGGCGGTCAGGACGTTGCCGCTGATCGACGACGTCGCGTTCCAGGTCTGCTGGATGCTCGGCGCGCCGGAGTACGTCAGGCGTACGGTCCAGCTCTTGATCGCCGACGATCCGGCCGTGACCGTCACGCCCGCCTGGTACCCGCCGGACCACTGGCTGCTCAGCGCGTAGGTGGCCGAGCAGGCGCCGGTGACCGGAGGCGACGTGGGCGGGGAGGTCGGCGGGGTGGTCGGCGGCGTGGTGGGCGGAGTCGTCGGCGGCGTGGTCGGCGGGGTCGTGGGCGGAGTCGTCGGGTTGCCGCCGCCGCCGAAGTCCACGTCACTGCACCAGTAGTACGACTGGTCCAGGTGGCTGGCCTGCCAGATCGTGTAGACCATGGCCCGGCCGGTCCGGCCGCTCAGCGACACCGGGATGTTGAGCTGGACGCCGCCGTCGACCGGGTTCCACTGCGAGGCGGGTGTGTTGCCGACGACCGCGACCCGGGTCAGGTCCGACCACTTGAGGGCGGTCGTCGCCGGGTTGAAGCCCGGGTTCGTGACGTACACCCAGAGGTAGTCGGCGCCGTGCAGGGCCTGATCGAACACCTGGACCGTGAAGCTGTTGCCGATCGAGGCGGCCTTCCAGTTGCCGACCGTGTCGAGCGCGTTGTACCGGCCGCTCTGCGTGTGGCCGGCGCTGCACAGCTGGCCGTCCGGGATGGCGCCCTGGTGGTTGCCGGCGACGCCTTCGCGGAAGAGGCCGTTCCAGTTCCACATGGCGTTGGGGTCGGCCTGCCAGGCCTGCCAGCACATCGGGTCTTCGGTGGCCATGGTGGGGTCCTGGAACTTGCTGCCCCACCGCTGCCAGCAGCCGTAGTTCCGGGACGCGGGACTGATGACGTTGCCGTGCGCCTGTGCCGGCCCGGACGGGAGGGCCACCAGCGTTATCGCGGCGGCCAGAGCGCCGACGACGGCGCTGATGAGGAGTTTTCTGGTCTTCATGAGGGCTCTGCTCCGTCGAATGAACGGCCCCGGTGGACGAGGCCTGGTCATGGGGGAATCGGCGAAGGCTGCCCTCGGCCTTCACCCGGCGCGTGACCCGGCGGTGCGGCCCAACCATCCCTTCTGAATTGACATCTGTCAATGCTGAAGGGTTACGGGGACGCGCCAAACGTGCAAGTTGCGCGAGAATGCCTCGGAGGCGTCGCGGCACTGGGGCCGCGGTCACACGCCGCGTGCTGCCAGGAGGTCCGGAAAGATGCCGGAGCGTGACGCCGCGGATCTGCTCCGCGACGCGAAACGGGTCGTCGTCTTCACCGGCGCGGGGATGTCCGCCGAGTCCGGGGTTCCCACGTTCCGGGACGCTCAGACCGGTCTCTGGTCCCGTTTCGACGCCAAGACCCTCGCCACCCCCGAGGCGTTCGCGAGGGATCCAGCGCTCGTGTGGGGCTGGTACGAGTGGCGCCGCGCCGCGGTCGAGCGCGTGCGGCCCAACGCGGGGCACCAGGCCGTGGCGACGATCGAGGCCCGGATCCCCGACACGGTGGTCATCACGCAGAACGTCGACGACCTTCACGAGCGCGCCGGCTCCCGGGGGCCCATCCATCTGCACGGGAGTCTGTTCGCGCCGCGCTGCTCGGCCTGCGCCAAACCCGCGCCCGCGCCTGCGTCGAGCGGGGCCGAGTCGAGCGGGGCCGAGTCGAGCGGGGCCGAGTCGAGCGGGGCCGGGTCGAGCGAGGCCGAGTCGAGCGGGGCCGGGTCGAGCGAGGCCGAGTCGAGCGGGGCCGGGTCAGGCGGGGTTGGGTCGGGCACGCCGGGGTCGAGCGCGGCCCAGGCGACCGACGGGCCGGCAGACGCGGGCGAAGGGGACGGGCGGGTGAAGCCGCCGGCCTGTGCGCACTGCGGCGCGCACGTGCGGCCGGGCGTGGTCTGGTTCGGCGAGCAGCTCTCGACGAACGCGCTCTCCGCCGCCACCGAGGCCGTCTTCGGCTGCGACCTGCTCTTCACCATCGGCACGTCCGGCCTGGTCTATCCCGCCGCCGAGATCCCCTACGTGGCGGCCCGCTCCGGCGCCGCCGTGGTGCAGATCAACCCCGAGCCGACCTCCCTCGACGCGGTAGCCGACGTCAACCTGCGTGGACCCGCCGCCCGGATCCTTCCCGACCTCGTCGCCCGCGCCTGGGGCCGTCCATGACCCCGACAGGCGGCCCCGTCATGCTCTTGCGGCGGCGCGCCGCCGACTGCGCCTGGGGCAATCCATGACCCCGGCAGCCGGCCGCGTCCTGCTCTTGCGGCGGCTCGCCGCCGACTGCGCCTGGGGTCGTCCATGACCCTGGCCACCGATCGCCTGCTGCTTCGGCAGTGGCGTGCCGCCGATCGCGAGCCGTTCGCGGCCATGAACGCCGACCCGATCGTCATGCGGCACTTCCCGGCGCCGCTCACCCGTGCGGAGAGCGACGCCTTCGCCGACCGGAACGAGGCCGGCATCGCCGAGCGCGGGTGGGGGCTGTGGGCGGTCGAGGTCGACGGGGAGTTCGCCGGCTTCATCGGCCTTCAGCCGTTGCGGCCGGCGCTGCCGTTCGCCCCGGGCGTCGAGATCGGCTGGCGGCTGGCGGCGAGATTTCACGGCCACGGGTACGCCACCGAGGGTGCCCGCCAGGTCGTTACCTATGCCTTCGGCACGGTCGGCCTCCCGGAGATCGTCTCGTTCACCACCGAGCGGAACACCGCGTCGCGCCGGGTGATGGAAAAGCTGGGCATGACTCACGACCCTTCCGAGGACTTCGACCACCCGGCCGTGGCGGCGGAGTGGGCCGGGCGCCGCCACGTCCTCTATCGCCTGGCTGCGCTGCCCTCCACCTCATCAGCGCCCGGCGCGCGGCGATAGTCCTCCGAAGTCGGTCGACGCACCGACTTTGGTCGATGCCGGGCGCCGACCTTCGAACGCCACCCGCCGACCTTCGAACGCCACCCGCCGACCTTCGAACGCCACCCGCCGACCTTCGAACGCCACCCGCCGACCTTCGAACGCCACCCGCCTACCTTTGGCCGTCGAGCCCGCCGGCCACTCCCGCGTAGCGTCGGCGCATGGTTCTCATCGCGCATGTCAGCGACATCCACGTCGACGCGGGGGAGCGGAGCGCCGAGCGCACCGGCCGGGTCTTCCGCTACCTCGCGGGGCTGCCCTCGCCGCCCGACGCGGTCATCGTCACCGGCGACATCGCCGATCACGGCGCCGAGGCGGAGTACGAGCGGGTTCGCGGCCTGGTCAGTCTGCCGTCGCCGGTGCTGTGGTGCCCGGGCAACCACGATGACCGGGGGCCGTACCGCAAGGCGCTGCTCGGTGAGGATGCGAACGAGAAACCGGCCAATCGGGCGTACGAGATCGCCGGGATCTTGATCTTGATGGTGGACTCGAGCATCCCGGGGCGTAACGACGGCTTGCTCGCGGACGAGACGATCGCCTGGCTGGAGTCGACCCTGGCGGGGCGGGCCGAGCTGCCCGCGCTGATCTGTTTCCACCATCCGCCGGTGACGCTGGGCATCCCGTTCGTCGACGGCATCCGGCAGTTCGGCGCCGAGCGGCTCGCCGCGGTGGTGGAGCGGCATCCGCAGGTGGTGGCGCTGCTCTGCGGTCACGCGCACACGGCGGCCGTCTCGACCTTCGCGGGGCGTCCTCTGGCGGCCGCGCCGGGCGTGGTGTCGACTTCGATGCTGCCGTTCGAGACCGAGGAGATCGTCGATCTGCGGCAACCGCCGATGATCGCGTTTCACCTGCTCGACGATGATCGCCGCCTCACCACCCACTACCGCGTCATTCTCTGAGCATTCGAGGCTTGTTCGCGACCTACCTCGAGCCGCACGCTGCGCAAGGTCACCGACCGGATCTCCACCGTCGCGAACAAGCCTCGTTAGTTGCAATGCTGGCGAACCGGCCGCACGCACCCCACCAGGCACGGATCATGTCGGCATGGGTGTCATGGCTTACCCCCTCCGGTACGCGCTCGCTGACCTCGCCCTGGCGCTCAGCCGGGTCTCCGACAACACCGCGGAGGTCCGCTCCACGGCGGCGCGCGCGGCCGCCGACATGATCGGCGACGGGGCCGGCGTGCAGTTGCTGCGCGACGACGGCCGCTACGACGCGATCACCTACCACCACATCGACGACGAGCGGTCGGCGTCGCTCGGGCGGGTGCTCGACCACGCCGGGCAGCTGCCCGACGACGACTTCTCCACCGCGCTCGCCGCCAGCCGCCGGCCCATCGTGCTCGCCGGCGACGGGGTCGAGCCGCTCGCGGGGGACGAGCACCACATCCACGCGGCGGTGCTCTGCCCGGTGATCGTCGACAACACGTACGCCGGGTATCTGGTGCTGACCCGGGAGACGCCCGGCGCCTTCTACTCCACCGCCGAGGTCGAGCTGGCCCGCGACATCTCCGGCGAGCTGGCGCTGGCGTGTTCGAGCGCCCGCGCGCTGGAGCGGCTGCGGGCGAGCGAGGAGCGCTACCGGCGGGTGCTCGAGACGATCCCCGAGGGAGTGCTGCAGCTCGATCCGGACGGCGTCGCCACGTACGCGAACGAGCCGATCGGCGTGGTGCTCGGCATGCCGCGGCACCAGCTCGTCGGGGTGTCGCTGCGCGGCTTCCTCGACGACCAGGGACAGAAGGAGCTGACCCGCCGGATCGCCGAGTGCGAGGCCGGGCGGTCGACGGTCGGCGCGACCCGGCTGATGCGCGCGGACGGCTCGAAGCGCAGCGTCCGGATGAGCATGATGCCGCTGATGGACGAGCAGGGCCAGTTCAACGGCGTGGTCTGCATGGTCACCGACACCACCGACCACATCGACGCCCGCGGCCTCAAGCGGCAGCTCGACCACCTGCGGCGGCTCGACAGCCTCGGCCAGCTGATCGGCGGCATCTCGCACGACTTCAACAACCTGCTCACGGTCGTGGGCGGCTCGGCCGACATGATCCTGTCCCAGGTCGACGAGGGCTCGCCGCAGCACCGGCTCGCGCAGGACATCCTGGAGGCGGTCAGCACCGGGCGCACGCTCACCCACCAGCTGCTCGCGTTCGGCCGTAGCGAGGGCAACCGGCCCGAGATCATCCCGATCCCCGACCTGCTCACCGACGTGCAGTCGCTGTTCAGCCGCACACTCGGCGAGCACATCGGGCTGGACCTGGCGTTCGGGCCCGACGTGTGGCCGGTGCGGGCCGAGCGCGGGCCGCTCGAGCAGGCGCTGGTCAACCTGGCGGCGAACGCCCGGGACGCGATGCTGCACGGCGGCATGCTGCGGGTCGCCGCGGTCAACGAGGTGCATCAGACCGGCGAGCCGCCCGAGGGGGCGCCGCAGGGACGGCTGGTCCACCTGGTCATCACCGACACCGGCACCGGCATGACCGAGGAGGTGCGGCAGCGGGCGCTGGAGCCGTTCTTCACCACGCGGCCCACCGCCGCGGGCCTCGGGCTGGCCACCACCGCCGGCATCGTGCAGGGGATCGGCGGCCACATCGAGCTGGAGTCGCAGCCGAGGCTCGGCACGACGGTCCACCTCTACCTGCCGGCCGCCGAGGAGAAGCAGCCCGCCGAGGCCCGCCAGGCCACCAACCAGGTGATCGGCAACGTGCTGATCGTCGAGGACCAGCCCGAGGTGGCGCAGCTGGTGCAGCGGCTGATCGAGCCGGCCGGGTACGTCATCACGGTCGCGACCGACGCGCTGATGGCGGTCACCCAGGTGGCCGCGGGCGCGCATCCCGACCTGCTGATCACCGACGTCGTGATGCCCACGATGACCGGTCCCGAGCTGGCGTCGGCGCTGCGCACCCACCATCCGGACCTGCCGGTGCTGTACATGTCGGGCTACACGGCGGCGTCACTCGGCCCGCAGCTGCACCTCGACGAGAACAGTATGCTCATCGAGAAGCCGTTCACGCGTTCGACGTTGCTGGGCGCGATCCGCACGCTCTGCGGTCCCCAGCCGACACCCGGGGAGTGAGTGATCAAGGCCGAGTGGGAGGTCGTCGGACCCTGGTCGCTGGCCACTTCCCGCGCCTTCTGGGAGGGCTTCGCCCCGGCCGCGCTGGACAATCAGGCCGGCGACACGCTGCGGACGGTCTTCCTCGCCGAGCGCGAGTGGACGACCGTGACCGCGACGGTTCGCCAGGAGGGCTCGACGGCGCACATCGCCGTGACCGGGACGGGTGACCTGGACGCCGCCGCGGCGCAGGTGGCCCGGTTCCTCTCCCTCGACGTCGACGCCCGAGGCTGGCCGGCCGTCGGCGACCGCGATCCGGTGATCGGCGCGGCCCAGCGCGAGCTGCCCGGCCTGCGGCCGTGCGGATTCCATTCACCGTACGAGGCCGCCGCGTGGGCCGTGCTGTCGCAGCGCGTACGGATATCGCAGGCCGCCCAGTTGCGTGCCGGCCTCCTCGGCGCCGACGGCGCGTTCCCGGCGCCCGACCGGCTCCGCGAGCTCGATCTCGACCTGCCCGGACGCAAGACGGAATACCTGCACGCGGTCGCCGACGCGGCTCTCGACGGGCTGCTCGACGGCGCTGACCTGCGCGAACAGCCCGCCGAAGCCGCCATCGAGCGGGTCCGGCAGATCAAGGGGATCGGGCCGTTCGCGGCCGAGCTGGTGGTCCTCCGCGGCGCCAACCATCCCGACGCTCTTCCGAGGCATGAGGGCCGGCTCGAGGAGGAGATCATTTTCCGGTACGGCCGGGACGCCGACGCCGACCGGATCGCGCAAGCCTGGCGGCCTTATCGCACGTGGGCGGCCGTCCACCTGCGTGTGCTGCGGGAGATGCGCCTGTCTTCCTGACCGCTCGAACGAGCGCTGCGGCCAAGGGTGACGCGAATCCGGCTACTCCTACCAAAGGTGCGAACTTGGACGCACAGGCTTGCCAGTCGATCCGGACAAACAGCAGGATTCCGGGGCATCGCTGACTGCCCGGAAGGAAGCTTGAGTGACCAAGGATCGCACGAGCAGCGTCGCACGCGCGGATTCCGACGGCGCGTCGACCATGGATCTCAGCGGGCGATGCGTGGGGAACTCGTACGTCCTCCAGCATCCGATCGGGCAGGGCGCCACCGGAACGGTGTGGCGCGGCCTGGATCGGGCCTCGGGAGCGCCGGTCGCCGTCAAGCTGCTGCACGAGAGCCTGCTGCGGCAGCCGAAGCTGGTGACCCGGTTCGTGCAGGAGCGGACCATCCTGCTGATGCTGCGGCACCGCAACGTGGTGCGGGTGCGTGATCTCTTCAGCGTCGGGGAGACGCTCGGGCTGGTGATGGATCTGGTCGACGGCGGCAGCCTGAGAGATCACCTGCGAGAGCATCACACCGTACGGGCGGGGGAGGCCGCCCGGCTCGCGGCTCAAGTGGCGGCGGCGCTCGCCGAGGCGCACGAGCTCGGGGTGATCCATCGGGACCTCAAGCCGGACAACATCCTGCTGCGCGTGGAGGACGGCAGGCTGGACACCCGGCTCACCGATTTCGGGATCGCACGGATCCTGAACACCCCGAGCATGACGACGCCGAACGCGGTCGTGGGGACGCCGCACTACATGGCGCCCGAGGCGTTCCACGGGGTCACCGCGAGTGCGGCGACCGACGTGTACGCGCTGGGTGTGCTCCTCTATGAGCTGGTCACCGGGCGTCCCCCGTACGACAGCGACTCGATCCCGGACCTGATGCGCCGGCACATGGAGGGCAACCCGTCGCGCCGGCCCGGAATCCCGGACGGGATCTGGGAGGTGATCACGTCCTGCATGTCGATCAAGCCGCGCTTGCGGCCGACGGCGGCGGAGCTGGTCGCCGAGCTGTCGGACGCGGCGGGGCGGTTCCGGGAGGTGCCGGCGCTGCCGCGGCCGGCGACGTCGGGGGCCAGCGAGATCGACCCGGACAAGGCGGACGTCGCCGACGTGGGTCTGGACGTGGCGTGGCGAAGCGAGGTGCCGGGTCAGCGGGGGATGCCGAGGCAGGGCGGCACGGACCAGCCGCGCGCGCGATGGGTGGACAACCCTCGTGGTGCCGGACGGCGGTCGGCCGGAGCTCAGGGCCGGGCCGGAGAGAGCGCGGGGAGTGGAGACGAGGCGCGGCCGGGCGACAGCACGGAGGGCCGGCCGAGCGTGGACAAGCCGAGCCGGGACGAGCGGTCCGGCCGGGACGAGCGGTCCAGCCGGGCTGAGCGGCCCGGCCGGGAGGGTGGGCCGGAGCTGGGTGGGGACGATCCGGATGCGGTGAGTCTGCTGCCCCTGCCGCGGAACGGGGAGCGGAAGGCGGCTCGGCGGAACGCGGTGCCCAGCTGGCGTTGGGCCAAGCCGCGGGCGACCATGGCGATCATCGCGCTGGCCATGATCGCGGCGGCGGTGGTGGCCACGGTGTGGCACTACCAGCGGGACCCCGGCCGGGAGCAGGTCGCGCCGGAAGGGACCCGGATCCTCGCGGTGCCCACCGCGTCGACTCGGCCGTACCGGGGTGCGATCGCCGCCGGCAAACCGACGAAGGGCGCCGTCACCCCGAGCGCGGTGCGGGGCGAGCCCGGTGAGAAGGCGCCCGCCGACGCCGTGCGGTTGGTTACTCCGTCACCCGTACGATCAAATGCTCCCGCACCCAGGGTGACCAAGTCTCGGTCACCGCAACCCGAAGCCAAGGCCTATGGGCCGTGGCAGTGCACGCGGTCGATCGCGTTCGACATGGCGACGCGGCTGGCGCTGGCGCCCAAGCCGTGCCAGATGCTCGGGCGCGACATCCAGTACCAGGGCTCGCTGACCGCGCCCGGCGGCGGGACCGGCAGCATCACTCTCACGCTCCAGGAGGCGAGCAGCGGGCGCACCGTGGCCGGGCCCAAGACCTGCGGAAACTTGACTTTCAGCGGGGAAGGGTCGACGCAGGGATGCGGGCCGGCCGGGGCGAGTCCGGCAAAGGGCAAGAAATACGCCGTGGTGATGTCTGTCCGGTATGTCCGGGAGGGCCGCATGATGGCGAGCACGGCGAAGGGGTCGGTCTTCGACTGGTGAAGCGGGCGATCGGGCTAGCGTGAACATGCCATGGGAACCCTGCCGGCCACACTGGCGATCGTGCTGACCCTGAGCGGGCCGCCGACGGACCCGGCGTACTTTCCCACCCGTCTCACCCACCTCGGTGACGCTCGGCAGGCCATTGTCGTCACCGGGCGCTCGATGGGCTCGAGCTACGCGACGTTGCGTGCCTACGGCCGTGGTGACGACGGGCGATGGCGGGCGATCTTCCCGGCGATGGCGGCCCGCAACGGGTACGGCGGGTGGCAGTGGGCCGCCAAGCGGGTGCAGGACACGGGCACCACGCCGATCGGGACATTTCGCCTGACCGAGGCCTACGGGCTCGCGGCGGACCCCGGCGCGCGCCTGCCCTACCGCCGGCTCGACCAGAACGACTACTGGGCCGGCGATCGGCGGGATCCGCGGACCTACAATGTGTTCCAGCCGGTGGCGAGTCCGCAGCGGACGTGGCGGATCAGCCAGGCCGAGCGGCTCGGCGCCTATCCACGGCAGTACGCCTACCTCGCGGTGATCGACTTCAACCGGCCGGCGGCGACGGCCTGGGATTCCGCCAGGCACCAGTACTTCGCCGCGGATCCGGCGGTGGCCGGGCGAGGGTCGGCGATCTTCCTGCACGTCGACGGCAAGGGCTCGACGGCCGGCTGCGTCTCCGTCGCCCGGGCCGGCATGATCACCCTGCTGCGCTGGCTCGACCCTTCGCTGAAGCCACGCATAGTGATGGCCCCGCTCGGCGACATCACCAGAGCGTGACCGGAAATTAAGTCGCGGCCACGAGCGTTGCCGCCTACCGTGATCCTCATGTTCGCCCACGGTCTGCAGCTGCCCCTCGCGGTGGCTCCCGTGTGCGTTCTTCCCGGCGCAGATACGCGACTCTGACCCTTCCCCACCGGCAGCAGAACCCCGGGGAAGGGTGGCTGCCGCATGAGCGAAGCGGGTTCTGACGCGCCCCGCCTGGCGACGGGGTGTGTGACACCGATTGCCTTACATCCAGTGAGGACTGAGAAAACCATGGCGAAGAGCCAGTTCATCCGCACCAAGCCACACGTCAACATCGGCACGATGGGGCACGTCGACCACGGCAAGACGACCCTTACCGCCGCGATCACCAAGGTTCTCGCCGACCGCGACCCGGCCGCCAACCGGTACGTCGCGTTCGAGGGGATCGACAAGGCCCCGGAGGAGGCGGCGCGCGGCATCACCATCACCATCGCGCACGTCGAGTACGAGACCCCGAACCGCCACTACGCCCACGTCGACATGCCCGGCCACGCCGACTACGTGAAGAACATGATCACGGGGGCGGCGCAGGTGGACGGCGCGATCCTCGTGGTGTCGGCGCAGGACGGGTCGATGCCGCAGACCCGCGAGCACGTGCTGCTCGCCCAGCGGGTCGGCGTGCCGTACCTGGTGGTGGCGCTCAACAAGAGCGACGCCGTCGACGACCCGGAGCTGCTCGACCTGGTCGAGCTCGAGGTACGCGAGTTGCTGAGCGAGTACGGCTTCCCCGGTGACGAGGTTCCGGTCGTACGCGTCAGCGCTCTCAAGGCCCTCGAGGGCGACCCGCAGTGGGTCAAGTCCGTCGTCGACCTGCTCGACGCTGTCGACGACTACGTGCCGGTGCCGCCGCGCGAGCTGGGCGAGGCCTTCCTCATGCCGATCGAGAACACCCTCTCGATCAGCGGGCGGGGGACGGTCGTGACCGGCAAGGTCGAGCGGGGCACGCTGCGGGTCGGCGACCCGGTCGAGGTGGTCGGCCTCGGCCCGACGGTCGGCAGCGTCGCGACCGGGCTGGAGATGTTCGGCAAGTCGCTGGAGCAGGCCGAGGCCGGCGACCAGGCCGCCATTCTCCTGCGCGGGGTGAAGCGCGAGCAGGTGCAGCGCGGCCAGGTGGTCGCGGTGCCCGGCAGCGTCACGCCGCACACCAGGTTCAAGGCCACGATGTACGCGTTGACGGCGGCCGAGGGCGGGCGGCACACCCCGTTCGCGGCGGACTACCGCCCCCAGTTCTACTTCCACACCACGGACGTGTCCGGCGGGATGGACCTGGGGGACCGTGACCTGGTCATGCCCGGCGACACGCTCGACGCGGTCGTCGTGACGCTGGGCAAGCCGATCGCGCTGGAGGCCGGCATGGGCTTCGCGGTCCGTGAGGGCAACCGCACGGTCGCGGCCGGCACGGTGACGGAGCTGTTGGACTGAGGAAAGGTGCGGCCCGGCTTTCATCAAGCCGGGCCGCACTAATTTCAGCTCAGGCGCAGGTAATCCAAGTTGAAGCCGCCGGTCTCGCAGTAGACCGTGACCACCTGATCGCCGGCCGCCAGCGTCACCGGGACGTGCACCGACTGATAGGCGCCCCAGCCGCCGGTGTCCGGCACCGACGCCTTCGCCAGGACCGTGTCCGAGCTGTCCCGCAGCGACACCGCGTCGGCGGCCACCGCGCCGGTCCCGTTGGCTACCCGCAACTCCAGGTCGTAGGTGCCGGCCGTCGCGACATCGAGCCGGTACCGCAGCCAGTTGCCGGCCGCGGTCCAGCCGACGTTCTTGCCGCCGCTGGCCGACGCGTTCGACTCGACGAAGTTGACGCCCTCGGTCCAGCCGTGCTGCGCCACATAGGCCTCGGCCTCGACCTTCTCGCCGATCGGCGCGCCGTGCGGGGCGACCGTCAGCGGGACCGTCGTGGCCGCCCGGGACTTACCGTCGGTGACGTAGAAGGTGAGACTCTGCGTGCCTGCGGTGGTCGGGTGGACGGTGACGACGCCGGTGCGGGCGTCGAGCGACACCCCGTCCGGCAGGTCGGTCGCGTAGAAGGCGAGCCGGTCCCGGTCGCGGTCGGACGCGGCCAGCCGGAAGGACGTGGTCACGTACTGGTCCGCCGTCACCGGCGCCGCCGGCGCGAAGACCGGCGTGTGGTTGCGGTGGCTGCCTCCGACATTCGCTTTCCACGTGTACGTGGCGTAAGCACCCGCCGGCACGGACACCACGAAGCTTTCGCCGGCCAGGATCACCCGCACCGTCGACGAAACCGCGTTCGCGTTCGCCACGATCGCCTTGTACGAGGATCCGTCGCGGTATACGACATTGCTTACGCCGTGGGATGCGCCGCTGGATTCGACGCGGCGGTCGCCGGGGGAGAGGTAGCGGGCGAACTGCCCGAGCGGGTACAGCTCGTCCCGTACGGAAAAAGTCTTGGTGTTGGTATTGACCTTGACGAGCCGATCGGGCCACTTGGTCGTCGCGGCGATCTCGTCCCAGTCGACGTTGTTGTCGCGCTTGTCGGTCCAGTGCAGGGTGCCGCCGTCCTGGTCGGTGGCCTGCGCCCAGAGCACATAGGAGCTGGCGTCGAGCCGGAAGTAGCTCAGCACCGTGCCCGGGTTGAGATCGCTGGTCTCGGTCATGTGCACCGGCTTGCCGAACTCCTCGTAGGCGTCCCGCATCACGGTCGGATCGCCCCAGTACGGGTGGAACGCGATCGCGTCGGCCGCCTTCCGCGTGGCCGGGTCGTTCATGATCCGGTAGTAGTTCTTGGTCTCGGTGCTGTTCGGGTCGCGCCAATCCCAGAAGTTGAAATCGTGCACGTAGAGGTCGGCCTTGATCCTCGCGCGCCCGAGCTCCCGCTTGATGGCGACCGCGAGCTTCTGCTGCTGCTCGACGCTGATGTCCATCGCCGGATAGACCACATCCATGCCGGGCTCGTTCAGCAGGGTCAACGCGTCGACCTTCACACCGGCTTTCGCGTACGCCTGCAGATACTTCACGTAGTAACGGGCGAACACGTCGATACAGTCGTCGCGCAGCTTGCCGACCTGGTAATGGTCGGTGGTGCTGCCCGGCTTGAGTGCCACCTCGCCGAGGAACTTGTTGTTCGTCTTCATCCAGGCCGGCGCGCTCCACGCCGACGCGAAGAAGGTCGCCTTCGGGTTGTACTTCAGGATCAGCCGCGCGGTGTCCACGATGTGCAGGTCGACGTCGCGCTGGATGGAGAAGTGCTGGAGCCCGAAGTCGCTGCTCACTCCGGCCGGCAGGTCGTCGTAGGACCAGAACGGCAGATGCTCGATCAGGTCCGGGCTGCCGATCGTCAGCCGGAACCGGTCGAGGCCCGCGCCCGTCCTCGGGTCTGCCAGCAGGCGGATCGCCTTCTCCCGCTCGGCCGGCGTCAGCTTCCAGAGGTTGGACACGCTCGTCTCGTCCAGCGAGAACCCGATCCCGCTGTAGGCCTGCTTCACCTGACTCGGGTCGATCACGACGGTCGCGTCGGTGGCCTGCCCGCGGTCCCGGCCGACCCGCGTGTCCGGCAGCTTCTCCCAGGCGTGCCCCGCTCCCGTCGAGTAGGTGCCGCTGACAATCTGGCCGTGGCCGCCATGGGCCAGCGCCGGTTGCGCCGCCGCCAGCATCAGCGAGGCCGCCGATGCGACGGCCAGCGCCGCGGTTGTGGATCGCCTCACGAGCCCTCCCGGAATAGATCGCTCACTATCCCGCGGAGTTTATTAACCTCTTTAACTAAGGCGCAACAGCCCCGAAACCTCATTTGCGCCCTACCCGCCGCCGTTTGATGACTTGCCGCCCAAACTCATCAGGCTCGCGCCGCCGCGCTGACGCCCCCGCCGCGATGATGACTTGCTGTGCGTTGGGGGCGCGAGTTCATCAAGGTCGTGTCAGTGCGCTGACGCTGCGTCGCGTTGATGACCTGCTGTGCGTTCCACGCCCAAACTCATCAAGGTCGCGATGACGCTGCGCCGGGTTGATGACTTGGCGCGCGCTCCGGACGGCAACTCACCGTTGATTACTTGCCGCGCGCCCGGTGGCTTGCTGCCGACCGTCTCACTGCCGGCCGCTCGCCCGGGGCTTCGCGCCGATCTTGATGAAGCGCTGTCCGGAGTGGGCCGCAGGTCATCAGGGTTGGGCGGCGGGCTCACCGAAGACTGGGCCGGCCGAGGCGGCGCTGGCAATCTGGCTCGATCTTGGAGGGTTGGTGTGCGGGCGGACTCGAACTCATCAGGGTTCGCTGCGCGGCGCGTGGCGTGGGGTGTTGCTGTGCGAGGGAACTCGCCAGGGCTCACGCCGACGGGAAAAGCTCGCGGTAGAAGGGCGTCGCTCGGAACGGTCCGCCGTGGTGGGGGCTGTGCCAGACCGGGCGACCGTCGAGCGCGACAACGTAGTCGGGGTGGATGCCGTCGTCGCTCGTGGTGCGGGCCAGGGCCAGCGTCAAATGGTCGCCGGCGGTGACCGCGGCCGGGGCGGGAAGCGGGACGTAGACCGGGGCCCACGCCCGGGTGTCGCCGGACAGGGCGTCGACCTCGCGGCCGCCGCGGGCGGAGACGGCTACGCGGGCCCACAGCAGGATGCCGGTCATGGTCGCGTCCAGGGCGATCCGCAGCGTGGCTTCGCTCTGCTCGTCGCTCGGAATCCAGGGCCGGTCGGGTGGTGGCGGAGACTCGAAAGCCTCGAAGGTCACCGACTCGAGCGGGACGCAGGAGGAGATCAGGGTGTCGCCGGCCGGGCCGGCCAGGCACAGGCGCGGGTCGAAGGGCGCGCCGGTGGTGTCGAAGATGGCGTGCAGATAGGGCCGGGACTCGGCGGCCAGGGACAGCGCCCCGGCCGCGGAGAGGTCCACCGCGGCGGCGAAGGTCTGGATGCGGAACGGAATCCACAGGCAGGTGGGGGTGCACAGGCGGGCACGGGCGTCGTCGAGAGTGGGGATCGCGCCCTCGGCGGTGGCGATGTTGCCGACTATCTCGGAGACGCAGACCTCGGCCCGGGTGGGCAGCGCCAGATCGGTGGAGAGGCCGGGCAGCACGGTCACCCGGTCGGTGAGGCCCGCCGACTCGACTGCCTCGGCGGCACGGGCGGCGAAATGCGGGTCGGCCTCGACGGCGTAGACGTGGCGCGCGCCGGCGTGGGCCGCCTCGACGGCCCACAGGGCGTCGCGGCCGGTGCCGATATCGACGACCACCTTGCCGGGAGCGGCCGCCCGGACGGCGTCGCGGTAGGCGCGATGACGGTCGTCGGCCGCGTCGAAGGCGTCGTAGACGTGGTCGTCGTACACCTGGTACTCGCCCATGGACGGGAAGAGGGCGAAGCGTGAGCCGGTCACCGGCTCATTGTTCACCGTTCTCGCGGCGGCGCAGGTCCTCCTCGCGGCGGCGGAGGTCGGCCTCCCACTTCTTCATCATCGACTCGTCGTCTTGCAGGGAGGTGGCGAGGTTCTTCAGGAACTCGGGGTCGTCGTCGGGCGCTAGCTGGGCGCCTCGCTGACGCGGGCGGTCCGACTCGGGGAAGCCGTTGCCGGGGCGCCACACCGTGCCGTTGCTCAGGCGGACCGGCGGGGCGGGGCGGCCGGCCACGAACCACGCGATCGCGCCGACCGGCGAGAACAGCAGGATGATGAACACCCAGGCCACCCGGGGCAGGGCCCTGATCGCGAACTCCTCGGCCGACAGGCAGTCGATCAGGGCGACGACCAGCAGCGCCAGGTCGAGGAGGACGAACAGCGAGTAGAGGCGAACCATGGGCGTAGATACTGCCAAACCTGGGAAGATCCTGTGGTCCCGGAAAAGGTGCAAATCGGTAGTGTGGCCCGGCCGGTGCGACCGGGCCACCGTGCGTCTAGACGGCCGATGAGAAAGCGGGCAGGTATCCGTACGTGTAACCGCTCTTGTTGGGGTGGAAAGAGTTCTGCGGCGGGGCGATGGTCAAACCGTTGAGGTACGCCGTGGACGCGCAAATTCCGTGGCCGGCGAACTCGTCGCGTACGTCGGAGAAGGTGAACCCGGCCGCGGCCGCGCGTTGGGCGATCAGATCGTCCAGCACCTGCGCCCCCTGGTTGAGGACGCGGCGCTTGGCCAGGCTCATGCCGGCGAGGCCGCAGTACGAACTCGACGTGTCGAAGAGCAGGGGATAGCCGAGCACGACGACCTTCGCCTGCGGCGCCTTCGACTTGATCGCCGCGTAGGTCGCGTCGAGCTTGCCGGGCAGCGTGGATCGGATGTCGGCCTCGGCGTCGGCGACCTTTTGGGCGCAGGACGCGTCGCTGGAGACCTGGCAGCTCAGCACGGTCGGCGCGAAGCCGGCGTCGTTGCCGCCGATGGTGATGCTGATCAGGTCGGCGCCGCCGGGGATGAGCGGCACCTGCAGGCTGCGGACGTCGCCGGTGACGGCGCCGCCGCAGGTGAGGTTGGTGAACGACTTGGGCGCGTTGCGGCTGGCCCACTGGGCGGGGTAGCCGTTGGGGCTCTGCAGGCACAGCCCGGTCTGTCCGGGGGCGCCGACGCCCGAGGAGTACGAGTCGCCGAGCGCGACGTAGTCGGTGGAGGAAGCCGCCGAGGCGGGAGCCGCGACGGCGAGGGTGAGTGAGACGGTGACGAGACAGCCGAGGACGAGGGAACGGTTGCTCATCGGATGGCCTCCGGTCCGTGGGGGAGAGGAAGCCGAAGCGCTCCGGTTACCGCACGGTAAGTCAAGGGGCCGGGAAAAGATACGTCGTGATTTTCCCGTTACAACGGAGTAACATACGTCGATGTGACCTGCATCTATGTCATGCAGTGATCGATCGTGTACCGCTCGTGGTGACCTTTCATGAGTGCCACAGGCGGCCCTCAGCGTGTGCACAGTTGATCGCATTACCGTCTTCACATGGAAGAAGAACGGGCACGTCGGGTCGTCGAAACGCTTCGGGCACGCAACGTCTTCGCCCATGTCAAGCTGCCGCAGGCCGGCATCACCCAGTACGGCATCCGCGTGGTGCTGCCGGACGGGCGCGAGGCCATCTGGGACAACGACGGCACGGCGGGACTCGAGGCGCAGATCATGCGGAACGGGATCCTGGTCGGCTACGTCGCCTCGATCCCCGACTCGGAAAACTTCGGCGACGGCCAGATCGTCGAGGCCATCGCGACGGCCGACTACGACCGGCCCGTGGGCCGATCGCGCCCGGCCCGCCCGGCGACCGCGGCGACCGTTCCGCCTCGGCCCCCGGCGAGCCTGGCCCAGCGCCTGCGTGGCGGCTTTCGCTAGACCTCGGGGTTGATCAGCTGCTCGAGCCGGTTCATCGCCACCGGCCACAGCTCCGGCGTCAGGTTGGTCAGCAGCGTCTCGGCCATCGCCTGCACCACCTGGTTGATGGTCTCGTCCATCGCCGGGTCGAGCTCGATCACCGGCGGAGGCGCCGGCGCCGGCACGGGCGTGGGCTCCGGCTCTTCGGCGACCGTGGGCGGGGGCTGCTCGATCGGCAGATCCTCCGGCGCCCCGATCAGGTGCAGATGACCGGTCGAGCGGGTCAAAGCGATGTACAGGAGCCGATGCCCGCGCGGATCGTCGTCGAGGATGTGCCCCGGCTCGACCACCACGGCCGCGTCGAATTCGAGGCCCTTCGCCTCCTGCGGCGCCAGCAGTGCCACGCCGGCGATCCCCGGCGCGTCCTCGGCGGCCGAGTGCCAGTCGAGGCCCTCCGCGTCCAGGCCGGCCTCGATCTCGGCACGGCAGCGGGCGGGGCACACCACGGCCACCGATCGTCCCTGCTCGGCGTGCCCGGCCGCCGCGGCGGCGACCAGTGAGGCCCGGTCCGCGGGGTCGGCCGGCACGATCACCGGGTCGGCCGCGCCCACGCGTACGGTATTGGGCGCCGGAACGCTCGGCGCGGCCATCGGCAGGAGCTCCGCGGCCAGATCGAAGATCTGCCGCGGGATGCGGTAACCGAAACGCAGCTCGCGGTGCTCGTGCGGCTGCGCCGACGGCAGCTGCGTCACCAGGTCGTGCCAGTCGTCGCGCGCCCACAGCCCGGTCGACTGGGCCACGTCGCCGACCACGGTCATCGACCCGGTCGCCGACCGCCGGGCGACCGCCCGCAGCTGCATCGGCGACAGGTCCTGCGCCTCGTCGACCACCACGTGGCCGAAGCCCTTGGGATCGCCGTCGATCAGGTGCGCGGCCTCGTCCAGCAACGGCAGGTCGGCCGCGCTCCACCCCTCGTCCGCGGCGCGGTGGAGCGACACGATCTCGCGGTCGGTGAACTCGCCTCCGGCCGCCGACGCCAGCAGCTCGCGCGAGCCGAACAGCTCCCGCAGGAAGCCCTCGGGGTCGAGCGACGGCCACAGTCGCTCGGCGAGCCTGTTTGCCGCCTCCAGCACCAGCCGCGGGTCACTCGTGCCGGCGACCAGCGTGGCGCGCAGCAGGATGCGCCGGTCGGTCGGGGAGGCCTCGCTGGCCCGGGCGGTGTCGATCACCCGCTGGAGCGCGGCGGGGTCGAGTTCGACGGTCTTGCCGTCGATGTCGATCGAGCTGGGCAGCTCGCCGGTCGGGCTGCCGGGCCGCTCCTCGAACGCGCGGGCCAGCAGCCCGGACATCCGCGCCTCGCCCTTGAGCCGGGTGACCTGCGGCGACTCCTCCCGGGCGCGATCGGGCGCGGGCAGCAGGGCGGCCACCGAGCGATGCGCGATCCGGTCGTAGCCCCAGCCGGTCAGCACGTCGTCGGTGAACCGGGCGAACGCCGCCGACGGGCCCACCACCAGCGTCTCCGCGTCGTCGACCAGGCCCTCGTCGATCAGCCAGGCGACCCGGCGCAGCGCCGTCATCGTCTTTCCGGTGCCCGGGCCGCCCTGGACGATCACCAGGCGGTCGAGCGGGGCACGGACGATCTCGTCCTGCAGAGCGCGGATCGTCGCGACCAGCTCGGGCCCGTCCGCGAGGTGATCGCGGCCGAGCTCGGCGAGCAGGTCGTCATCGGCGGGAAGGCCCGCGTCGGCTTGGCGGAACACGGGCGGCCGGCCGGTTCAGGAGCCCGCGAGGGGCAATTCGAGGCGGACGGCGCCGCGCACGTCGAGGAAGACGCGATCGGTCGCCCGCACCAGGCGGAGCACCACGTCGTCGCAGTGCGGGCACCGGGCCACCCGGCCCATCTCCTGCCCCCACAGCATCAGCGCGCCGATCGCCTCGGCGTGACCGCAGCCCGCACAGGTGTACCGGGCCGCGGTCACGTCGAACGCGAAGATCTCGCGCAGATCGCCCGCCATAGCGTTGCCGTCGAGTTCTTTCACGAAGTCCCTCCGAAGCGTTCCGTCCGGATGCGCTTGGGGTCGTGGCCGAGCGCGACGAGGATGTCGGCGGCGGTCTCGACGAAAGTGGTCGGTCCACACACGTAGCAGTCCGGCTCGAAGTCGGCCGGCCACCCGTGCGTGTTGATCGTTGCCACGTTCACGCGCTTCGGGGCGTTCGGCGAACCCTCCGGCGCCTTGCGCGTGTAGTTCACATAAAGATCAAATCCGGGGTCATCCCGTACGTGCCGGGGCAGCTCGTCGCGATAGAGGACGTCCTCCGGCGTGCGGACCGAGTAGATCAGCCGGAACGGTTGCATGCCCCTCGCCAGGCCCCGGGCACGGACCATCGCCATCAGCGGAACCACCCCGGAACCGCCGCCGAGCAGCAGCACGGGACGCTGTTGCGTCTCCCGCCAGACGAACCAGCCGCCGACCGGGCCGCGCAACTCGATCTGTTCGCCCACCTCGAGCACGTCGGTAAGGTACGGCGATACTTCGCCGTCGTCGAGACGTTGAATGGTCAATTCGACCTTTCCGCCATCTTTCCAGGCGGACGCGATCGAGTAGCTGCGCTGCGCGGAGTACCCGTCCGGGGCGGTGAGGCGCACGTCGATGTGCTGGCCGGGCAGGTGTCCCGGCCAGTCCGGCACGTCGAGCACCAGGGTGCGCGCCGACGGCGTCTCCTGGCGCGCCTCGGTGAGGGTCGCCGCCCGCCAGGTCAGTCGCCCTGGTAACGCTGCTCGAGCCATGGGTCTCCGTACATGTGGTAACCGGCCGCCTCCCAGAAGCCCGGCTCGTCCTCCTGCATCATCTGCAGGCCGTTGACCCATTTCGCGGACTTCCAGAAGTACAGGTGGGGGATGAGCATCCGGGCCGGGCCTCCGTGCTCCGGGTCAAGATCCTCACCGTCGAACTTATAGGCGATCCAAGCCTTGCCGTCCAGCAGGTCTTCCAGCGGCACGTTCGTGGTGTAGCCGCCGAAGCTGTGCACCATCGTGTAGTCCGCAGCAGTCTCGACGTCCTCGAGCAGCGTGTCTATAGAGACGCCGCGCCAGGCGGTGCCGAGCTTCGACCATTTCGTGACACAGTGGATGTCCACGGTCACGTCGTCGTGTGGCAGAGCGGTGAACTCCTGCCAGGTCCAGCTCTTGCGCTCACCCGTCTCGGTGGTGATCGTGAAGCTCCACCGGTCGAGCGGGATGCGGGGCGTGGGCCCCGCGGAGAGCACCGGGAAGTCGTGGGTCAGGTACTGACCGGGTGGCAGGCCGGGGACCGACTCGCGTCGGCGGCCGCCGAAGCCTCTCGAAATGATGCCCATGAAGCATGAGTAAACCGCACGATCATTTCCAATCTCTACTGGTTGCGGGGCATTTCCGGGTGCGCGCGCTCACAACTCGATCGGATCCGAGATCGTCTCGGCGTACCGGCCGGAGGCGGGGACGACGACGCGGTACACGGTGTCGGTCGCGAGCCCGTCGAGCCGGGTGATGAGGGTGGCCGGGTAGGCGTGCACGGTCGTCCAGCGGCCGCGGTCGTAACGCTGCAGCTGGACGGTCTGCCCGTCGAGGCCGTCGACGACGATGAACAGCTTGGCGGGGCCGGCGCGGACGATGCGGAGATCGACCGGCGGGGCCGGGGCCGGGGCGCTCTCGGTGGCCGTCGGGGTGGAGGTGGGCGTCTCGGTCGGCGAGGGCTGTTCGTCCGACGGCGTGGGCGCCGCTTCCGATGGGGTGGGCGTGGGGTCGGCGCTGGGCGTGGGGTCGGTCGAGGGCGTGGGCTCGGTCGAGGGCGTGGGGGTGGGCGTGGGCTCGGGTGCGGCCTCGGTCGTCGGCGTGAGGTCAGTGGTGGGCGTGAGCTCGGCCGAGGGCGTGGGTTCCGCGGACGGGCTCTCCTCCGGCGTGCGCGGGGCGACCGCGGCGAGGGCGGCGGTGGCGTCGACACGGCCGTATCCGTAGTCGTCGTCGCGGCCGGGCGCGCCCAGGTCGACGGCCGTGGACTCGATCGCCCGCTCCACCTCGTCGGGCCCCAGGCGGGGGTCGGCGGCGCGGATCAGGGCGGCCAGGCCGGCGACGTGCGGCGTCGCCATGGAGGTGCCGTTCATCATGCGGTAGCCCGTGGACGGGAACGTGCTCACGATGCCACTCCCGGGCGCGGCCACGTCGACGTAGTCGCCGGCGTTCGAGTACGACGCGACCCGGTCGGCCCGGTCGGTGGCGGCCACCGCGATCACGCCCGGCTCGGCCGCCGGGTAGGAGACCGGGCTGCCGGATCCGCGCGAGTTCCCGGCGGCGGCGACGACCACGATGCCGCGGCTGCGGGCATATTCGATCGCGCTCGTCACCGAGGACGCCCGCATGGTCGCGCTCACCGACAGGTTGATGACGTCCGCGCCGTGCTCGGCCGCGTACACGATGCCGTTGGCGACGTCGGACAGGTAACCGCTGCCGTTGGCGCCGAGCACGCGTACCGGCAGGATCCGGGCGTCCGGCGCCACACCGGCGATGCCGACGCCGTTGCCGGCGGCCGCGGCGATGACCCCGGCCACGTGGGTGCCGTGGCCGTTCGGGTCGATGGCGATGCCCTCCACGCCACCGACGAAGTCGGCGCCGGGCAGCACCTGGCCGGCCAGGTCGGGGTGGTCGGAGGCGACGCCGGTGTCGACCACGGCGACGGTCACCCGGTCGCCGGTCGAGGCGGCCCAGGCGCCCGGCGTCCGCGTGGTCTCCAGGTCCCACTGCTGGTCGCGGAGCGGGTCGGAGCCTTCCGGCGCCTCGGCCACGGTCGCGATGCCGTCCAGCTCCACACCGACCGCGTTGCGGGCGCGCCGGCCCTGGTCGATCAGCTTCGTGGCGGACTCGCGGTCGGTGGCCGTGCGCGCGGTGACGACGGGCCGGCCCCGGGCGTCCAGGGTGGTGCTCACGACCCGTACGGGATGGGAAACCGAAACCAGCGACGGCAGCGTGACCTCGGGCGCGTCGTGGTGCCCGAGCACCGGCCCCGACGCGCTCGCCACCGCGCCCATCAGCGCCGCGCCCAGCAGCAGTTTCTTCCTCATGTGACCGCCTCCCCGATTCGTGGTCGGTCTGAGGATTCGGCCGGTGGCGGCGGGCACCGAGTGCGGAAGGGGTGCTTTGCCGTTTTGGAGCGGTTTGTGGGGTTGGATGAGATCATCGAGGCGACCACGGACCGCTACGGAGAGCTGGGCATGGGCCAGGACGACGGGATCTATGTCTCGGCAACGCAGCGCCGCCGGCGGCGGCGAAAGACCGGCGTGGCGGTCGCGGCCGTGGGGCTGATGCTGGGGGCCATCGCGTACGGCGGAACGACCTGGTACCTGGGTCGTCAGGCGACTGTCGCCCTCGAGCCGGCGCCGTCGGTCGCCCCGCCCACGCGCGCCACGCCCGTCCCCGCGCCGGCCGAGCCGCAGATCATGCCGGGCTCCGGGCCGCCGCCGGGGACGATCTCGGCCGCGCGCCGCTCCTGGCTCCCGTCGCCGGTGCCGTCGCCGAGCGGGCTCACCGACGACGAGCTGGCCGCCTCGCAGGTGAGCCGGCTCCTCGAGCCGCACCCGAGCGGGGTGGCGGCGGCCGACGCGGGCGCGATCGTGCGCAACGAGGTCGGGCCGGACGGCGCCCAGCTGCGCGTGGTGTCGGCTCGCTTCGACCTCACCCCGCGGTGGAAGCTGCTCGGGGTGGCCGACGCGGGGCAGCCGGTGGGGAACGCGCGGTGCACGCAGAGCTTCCGGCCCGACGGGTCGGCCACTCCGGAGAGCCGGCCAGGGCTGCTGGTGTGCTGGCGGACGTCGCCGTTCAAGAGCATCGTCGTGGTCGCCACGCGGGCGGCGGGGCGGCCGGAGCCGGCGGTCGGTGGGGCCGTGATCGCGCGGGAGTGGGCGAGCATGGGCTGAGGCCCGGGACGCATGCGGTCCCGGGCCTCAGATGGTGGTGCGTCAGGCGATCCGCACGAGCGCGTTTGAGACGCCGGTGCGGGTCAGGCGATCTTCACCGTCGCGCTGGTCACGCCGGTGAGCGTCGCGGTGGAGGCGACGACCACCCGGTACTGGGCGGCGGACGTCAGGCGGGTCACGGTCAGGCCGGAGGCCGGCACGGTCACGGTCTTGGCGACCACCCAGCGGCCCTTGTCGAGGCGCTGCACCTGCGCGGTCTGGCCGGTCGCGCCGGTCAGCACGGCCTTGAGGGTGCCCTTGGCCGGGGAGGCCACGGCGATCTGCGTCCGCACCGTGAAGGTGCTGATCGCCGAGCTCGCCTCGAGTGTGGTGTCGGAAGCCGGGACCAGCAGCTTGACCTGCAGGCTGGCGGTCGCCTTGCGGGCGAAGGTCACGACGCCGGCGGCGTTGGTGGTCGCGTTGGTGTAGGCGAAGGCGCCCTTCGGCGCGGCGGTGCCGATCTTGACGGTCTTGCCGGCGTAGGGCTTGCCCGCGGCGGTGACCGTGTAGCTCACGCCGATGGTGCTGCCGTAGACCGGCGAGGGGGAAGAGGCGACGACCCTGATGGCCGGGACCACCTTGGGCGCGGTCTTGGTCGGCGTGGGCGTGACGGTCTTGCTCGGGGTCGGCGTGGCCGTCTTGCTGGGGGTCGGCGTGACGGTCGCGCTCGGGGCCGGGGCCGCCTTCGACGGGGTCGGGCTCGGGGACGCCGGTGCCGTGGTGGGGGCCGTCGTCGTGGTGGGGGCCGTGGTCGTGGGTGCCGTCGTGGTGGGGGCGGTCGTCGTCGGGGCCGTGGTGGGGGCGGTCGTGGCGGGGGCGACGGCGGTCACGGCGGCGAGGGCGTCGATCCGGCCGTAGCCGAAGTCGGTGTCCTTGCCGGTCGTGCCGAGGTCGACGGCCGAGCTCTCCAGCGCCGACTCGATCGCGTCCGGGGTGAGCGCCGGGTTGTAGGCCTTCATCAGCGCGGCGACCGCGGCCACGTGCGGCGTCGCCATCGACGTGCCGTTGTAGCTCGAGTAGCTGCCCTTCGCGACCGGGACCGTGCTCCAGATGTTGCTGCCGGGCGCCGCCACGTCGACGTAGCTGCCCTGGTTGGAGTAGCTGGCGATGCGGTCGGCCGAGTCGGTGGCGGCCACGGCGATCACGCCCGCGTCGGCGGCCGGGTAGCTGACCGGGCTGCCCGACTGGCGCCCGTTGCCGGCCGCGGCGATGACCGTGACGCCCTTGCTGCGGGCGTAGGTGACCGCATTGCTCATCGTGGTCGACTGGCCCGAGCCGCCGAGCGACATGTTGATGATCTTCGCGCCGTGGTCGGCGGCGTAGATGATGCCGCTGGCGATGTCGGAGGTCCAGCCCGATCCGTCGGCGCCCAGCACCCGTACGGGAAGAATCTTGGCACTTGGCGCGACAGCCGAGACCCCGGTGCCATTGCCGGTCAGCGCGGCGATCGTGCCCGCGACGTGAGTGCCGTGGCCGTTCGGGTCGGTGCTGACGCCCTCGGTGCCGGCGACGAAGTCCTTGCCCGGCAGAACCTGGCCGGCCAGGTCCGGGTGGCTCGCGTCCACGCCGCTGTCGATCACCGCGACCGTGACGCCGGCGCCGGTCGACCGCTGCCAGGCATGCGCCACGTGAAGCTTGCCGAAGTCCCATTGCTGCGCGCGATAGGGGTCGGTGCCGGTCGGCACGTCGAGGGCGGTGACGACCGAGTCGACCTCGACGCCGACCGCGCCCTTCGCCTTCTGGGCGGCCTTGACCAGCTGGGTCGCGGTGGTCTTGTCGGTCGCGGTGCGCACGGTGACGACCGGTTTGCCCTTGGAGACAGAGGTGCTGACCACGCGTACGGGCCGGGCCGCCGAAACGGTGGCCGGAAGGATCTGCTGCGGGCTCTGGTCGAGTCCGCGGGTGACCGGCTGCCAGTCGGCGGCTGCCTGGGTCGGCAGCCCGAGGGCGGCGCCGCCGGCGATCGCGCCGACGGTCAGGGCGCCCGCGGCGTACCGGCGCAGGTGTTTCCTCATCGCTGTCCTCACTCACGTTGGGGGTCGAGGACAAATGTCGGTTCCGCTGAGCGCTACTTGGTGATCCCCGGGGTGCGGCTCGGTTGCTGCGTTTTAGCCCGCTATGACCGGTTCATTGCGAGCATGAGGTCATGGCTGTTCGAGATTTGTTGACGGGCCGGTGGCGTCGCGGCGTCCTGATGGCCGGGGTTGTCGGCACGGCGGTGGTGCTGGGCGGCGGGAGTTACCTGCTCACCGACCACCTGACCCGCGGAGACAACGTGACCACCGGGGCCGGCCCGGTGGAGGTTTCCGTCGCGCCGTCCGTGGCCTCCGCCTCGCCCGCGGCGTCGTCCCCGGCCGCGCAGTCGGCCTCGCCCTCGGCTGTGCCGACCGCTGCCGCCCAGGCGGTGCCGACGACGTCAGAGGCCGACGAGGCAAAGACGAAGAAGGAGATCCAGGCGGCCCGCGACGCCGCGGAGCGGGACGGGGTTCCGCTGCGCCGGGCACGCACGCCGAAGAGCGCCCCGGTCGCGGACGCGGTCACCCGCACCGAGGACATCGCGGGCGGCACGATCCGCATCACCACCGCCCGGGGCGACCTTTCCGGACAGAGCGATCAGCTCATCGCGGCCGACGACGGCGAGCCGGTCGGGACGGCCCGCTGCACGCGGAACCTGCGATTCAACAACGTCGACAAGGTCAAGCAGATCCCCACGGTGCTGCTGTGCTGGCGCACGTCGGCCGAGCGCAGCGTGGTGACTCTGGCGGCCGCGGACAGCGGCAAGCCGTCATCCGCGGCGAGCGTCAAGGTCATCGAGCGGGAGTGGGCCAAGCTCGGCTGATCGGCATCCTACTGAGGCTGTCTGACATATGAGGATGTTTGTGACTCTACGTCAACGAACCCCTACCAATCGTTACGCTTCGGGCGAGACGGCCCGCCGCCTGCGATGTGCGGGCCCACCCATCCCACAGACGCGGTTCGTCAGAACCCGCAGGAGGACCTCGCATGCGTAAGCCTCGTAACAGAACCGGCCTCCGGGCCGGTATTGCCGTGGCGGCGACGGCCGCCGCGGTCGTGGCCGGGACGACAGTGCCCGCCTATGCCGCCGCAATCGCTCTGACCGTGAACGCGAAGCAGATCCCCATCCAGGGCGGCCTTCCGATCACCGTCTCCGGAACGAACATGTTTACCGTCGCCAAGGCTGTCTCGGGTGCAGGACCGTACTACTACACCGGTCGATTGGTCGGTGGGGCCAGTCCCACCTGTACCGGTGCCAATGCGGGGGCCGCCCCTGCGGCCGACGGAATCACGATCATCGACACGGGCAACCTGACCCGCATCGACGACAACACGGCCAGCGTCGTCACACCGGCGGTACCCACGACCGGAGGCCCCTGGCTGCTGTGTGCTTACAACTCCACTGATGTCGGTACCGCGGCGGCCACGAACGCCGCGGTCGTATTCGGAAAGATGAGCGCGATCACCGGCTCCAGCGTGGGTGGCGAGACTCTGCAGCTCACCGCGCCGGCCGACACGTTCAGCGGCACCTCGTACGCCGCCGAGTTCAACGTCGCGGCGGCCGGATGCCCGGCCACCTACGCCACCGCCTCGGGAACGAACGTCGTCGCGTCCACCGCGACGAAGGCGTCCGGGTCGACGAGCGTGATCAACGTCCCGGTGCCGAGGGCCGGCGCCATCGCGGCCAGCACCGCGTACAGCATCTGCATCTACAACGGAACAGCCTCCAACAGCACGCTCGTGGCCAAGGGCGACACGCTTTACAGCGCCTATGTCACCACCAGCACGGCCAACGTCACGGCGTTGCCGGCCGCCACCCTCAACCCGGCGAGCGGTACCACGGGTGGAACCAACGCGATCACGCTCAGCGTCCCGACCGGCACCCTCGACCTGGTGACGAACCCCAGCCCGGCGGTGATCTTCACGCGCGGAGTCTGTGCGAGCACCTACCCGACGGTTTCCACGCTTCAGGAGCCGTACGCGGCGACCACCACGCCGATCTCGAGCGCCAAGGTCGCCGTCACCGTGCCGACCCGGGTTCTCGCGAACGGCACCGACGCCACCACGCCGTGGAACGCCTGCCTTTACAAGAGCGCCTCGAGCGGCGCGCTGGCCGCGCTTCCGGCCACCTACACCGTTGCGCCCGTCCTGACTGTGACGGGTGCGACCCTCGGGACCACCTCCGGTCCCTCTCAGGGTGGAACGAAGATCCTGTTCACTACGTTGGGGGCGGGCAGCCTCGCCGGTATCCCGACGGGCACGGATGTCGGTGACATGATGTCGGCCACCCTCGGTGGAACGGCCTTGACCAGCATCCGCGTCGTCAGCCCCACGTCCTTCACCGCCGTCACGCCCGCGCATGCGCCTGGGGTGGTCGACCTGGTGGTCACGACGGCTGCGGGATCGGATACGAAGACCTCGGCCTTCACCTACACCAACGGCATCACCGTCGTGCCCAACACTGCGACGGCCGGCAGCACGCCGGTGCTGGATGTCACGGGTGCCGGCTTCAAGACGATCCCGGCCGCGAACTGGGGCAGCAACATCCCGGCCTCGGGAGGCACGACCCTGGCCACCACGGCCAAGGCGCGCGTGGTTCTCACCGACAACGGTTGGAACCAGCAGGACTTCACCGGGGCCGGCCTCGCGCCGTTCGGCGCGTCCTTGGCGCCGAAGGCGCAGTGCATGAACGTGCTCGTCATCAGCGACAGCGAGCTGATCTGCACCATGGATCTCGCGCACCTGCTTGTCACCGACGCCACCGCTCTGAACGCGCCGACGCCGGGAAACGCGGTTCCGGAGGGTGTGTACAACGTGACCCTCATCAACCCGAATGTTTCGAACAAGCTGGTCAGCACCGCGGGTAACTACTCCGTGGTCTCCAGCGGATCGACCTTCACGGTGTCCGCGTTCTGATTTTGTCCGCTAACAGCGAATCGGCGGCCCGGAGTGAAATCCGGGCCGCCGATTCGTTTGGTCGAGATTCTCTCAGTCCATGTTCTGCCATTTCGCGTTGATTGCTTCGATGGCCTTCGTGCGCGAAGGGTGCCCCTTGAAGTCCACCACCATGGCGGCGACGCTCTTGGTCGGGCTCGTCTTCCAGCACATCACCAAGTTGTCCTTCTTGGCGGGTGCGGGATTGGTGGCGAACTTGAACGTCTGCGAGCACTCGGCGCCTTGGTAGGCGGTGACCCCGCCCGCCACATACGCGAGTTCCTGCTGTCCGGTCAGATCTCCCCGAGCCCAAATGACGCGAACGCTGCCGTCGGTTCCGGCGGCTGTGCTCCGCTGGACGTCAGCGACCGGTTTGACGGCCTTGGGGATGATCGGGTGCTGCACCTTGACGCCGTATTTAGCGCCCGCCTCCCGGGCCTCTTTGATCTTCTTGGCCACATCGGGCGGCAATGACGACGTGGTGCCTGCGGCCGGCTTGCGCGCTTGCGTCGTCGAAGCGGCGGCTGAAGGAGACGTCGCCTGCGCCAGTGGGGCGATGGCGGCCGTGTTCGTCGTTCTCGCCGTCTCGCCGCCGTTCCCGGACGTGCTCAGGTAGACGGTGCCACCCAGGGCCGCGGCCAGGCCGGCCACGCCGGCCACCGCCTTCACGCGGCGGCGACCCGGGCGACGGAGTTTCCGATCATCACGACTGGTCATTTCCGCTGTTCCTCTGCGATCTCGACTAGCGACCCCGCGGGGGTCCTCGATCTCATCGTCCCAGCGCATAAGACATAGCGGGTCAAAACGGCCGACGGGCGGCTGTGCGTTGCCTGAAAGCAGTGCCGGTTGCGGGCTTCTTCCTGGCTGCTCTCCGGCATCGTCGTTCTGAAGGGATCGTGCTTTCCGGGTCAGTTGTTAATGGTGGGGCGCAAATGATTCGGAATTTCATCGATCCACCCAGGAATATCTATCTTGACTTCTCGCGGAACACCGGGTGCTAGGTTGATTTCGCAGGCTCATTGGAGGCGGCCGCCAAGCTGGCTCGCTATCGGTAGTTCCGAGAGGATCTTGCTCCATGTCAAATGTCCGAGGTGGGTGGCGTGCCGCCACCAGTGTTGGCGCAAGTATGCTGGCAGCATCCGCGCTGACAATGCTCGTGCCCTCCGCGGCCCACGCGGGAACCCTTGCCAACGCCACCGTAAAAGTCACCTCGCCGGCCAATGCGAAGGTGGCTGCGGGTCTGGCCAAGCAAGTGGTCAACCTGACCGTTTCGGGAACGGGCGCACCCGCACTCACCGAAAGCAATGTCACCGGTGTGACGCTGGGCTCTTGCACGAACATTCAGAGCTATGTCGTCACCAGCGCCACCACCGTGACTGTCAAGACCCCGGCGCTCGGCTGCACCGCGTCGAGCGGCAGCGGCGACAACGTCTCGATCATCGTGGGCAGCGATGACATCACCACCGCCAACGCGATCACCTTCGTCACCCCGCCCGCCATCGACGTCGTCGGCAACAAGCCGGTGACCGCCGACAACAGCCTCGTTCTCGCGAGCGGGCAAAAGGTGCAGAAGTTCACCACGAACGGCGGTCAGTACGTCCGGGTCGTCGCCGACGCCGCCTATGCCTTCGACCCGCGTTCCGCCGCGGGCCTGGCCGTCACGTTCGGCGGCAAGGCGGGCACGGACATCAAGGTCTACGCCGACGCCGACGACACCACGGCGCTCGCCAACTCCGTTGCCGGCACGGCGGGCAACTCGTTCACCTTCAAGACGGCTTCCGGCCTGACGGCGGCGGCCGATCCTACGCTGACCATCACCCAGAACGGTGTCAGCTCCTCGTTCCAGACCGCCGCCACCGGCGCCTCGATCGTGAACGCGCCGACCATCACCTCGATGAGCGTCACGTCCGGCAAGGCCAAGGCGAGCACCACGACGGTGATCACCGGAACCCACTTCGACACCACCGCCGCCAACTACGGCTCGACCACGAACGTGACGTTCTGCGGCGTGGCCGCCACCTCGTACGGCAACCCCGCGGTGAACGCGGCGGGAACGCAGATCACGGTCGTCACGCCGGACGTCACCAACGTGACCCCCGGCCTCGGAGTGGGCTACTACGCCGGCTCGTGTGGCGTGGTCGTCGACGACGGTACGAACAAGAGCCCGGTGACGCCGGCGAGCGTGTTCACCTTCCTCAAGGAATAAGCAATCCGCGATCACTTCGATGGTTGAGTGCCCGGCCCGTATGGGTCGGGCACTCTCCATATTGGGGAACTCCGATGACTATCTCGCAGCACACGATCCGCCGCGCCGGGCTGGCCTCGGCTGCGGCAACCGTCCTGGCGCTGGCCGGTACCGCCGTGCCGGTGAGCGCCGCCGCACCGGCCTTGAGCCTCAGCGCCGCGGCGGGCCCCACCGGCGGCGGCAACACCATCATCGGCACGGTCGCCGGGACGACCGCCAACCCGAGTCCGTTCCCCGCGGGCGCGCTGCCGACCGTTCAGTTCCAGTACGCCGCCTGCACCGCGCACGCGAGCAGCCCCACCCAGCTCGACGTCACCGGCACCACCATGAACGCCGGCGTGCTGACGGTCGACCCGTTCGACGTGAACCGGATCTCGGGCACCAGGATCGCGTTCAAGGTGCCGTCGGCCGGATACCCCGATCTGGCCGTCAACTCGACCGGGCTGGTGCTCGGCGGCGATCAGACCAGTGCCACGTGGACCGTCTGCGTCTACGACAGCGACTCCGCCGTCTCCAGCACGCTGCTGGCCACCGGCTCGTACACGATCCTGCCCCGGCCGGCCATCACCTCGATCACGCCGGCGAGCAGCCCGGCCGTCGGCGGCCAGGCGATCACGGTGGTCGGCACCGGCTTCACGCAGGACGCCACCGTCGCGATCGGCGGGGTGGCCGTCACCAACCTCAAGATCGCGTCGACCGGGACCAGTCTCACCGCGACCACCGCCCCGAAGACCGCGGGCGCCGGGCTGGCTCTGACCGTCACCACCCCGGGCGGGAGCGTGAGCAGCCTCGACCCGGACAACAACGGCAACGGCTCCGACGCGATCCCGTTCAGCTACAGCAACGGCATCACGGTCTCGCCGGACACCGGGCCGGTCGGCGCCGCGGTGACCGTCGACGTGACCGGGGCGGGCTTCTCGCAGCTGCAGTTCGACGCCGGCAGCGGCACCCCGACCAGCACCAACGCGCACGTGTTCCTGGTCGGCGGCGCCTACAACTCGTCGAACAACCGGGGCGTGGCCGAATGCGTACGCGTGGCGGTGATCAGCGACACCGAGCTCATCTGCACGCTCAACCTGGCCGGGAACAAGCTGAGCCCGGCCGACAGCTCGGTCGTCCTGAGCACGCCGATCGACCAGGGTGCCTACATCCTGACGGTGGTGACCAACGGCGCCATCGGGGCCTCCGCGAACCCGACGATCATCAGCAGCGGCGCCGCGTTTGTCGTCGCCCCGTACTAAAATCAATTCGAATCGGGTTTATGGTCGAAGGCGTATCCGAGCTCGGAACCAGGAGGCCGACATGACGCAGATGCTGGAAATGCCGCGGGTACAGACCTGCACAGTCACCGCTTGTGGCTACAACCACGACGGGTGTACGGCGTTCGCGGTCACCATCGGAACCACGATGTCCGCGGAGTGCGACACGTTCGTCGAGACGGCCGACAAGGGCGGCATGGGCAAGGCGTTGGCGCAGGTGGGAGCGTGTAAGCGGTCCGACTGCATGCACAACGCCGACCTCGAGTGCCACGCCCCGGCCATTGTCGTCGGTCAGTCGGGTGACAAGGCCGACTGCCTCACCTACGAAAAACGATAAAGAGAATTTACGGCGCCCGTCGTCCTGCCCGGGACGGCGGGCGCTTTGCTATTTAGGTAAGGCATGCCTTGGCCATTCGGCGGGGGACGGCCATAATTCTTCAAAATCAACGGCGCATCATCCGTACGGGATGAGAAAGCGCTTTTGTGTTGTCGGACTTATGCCGTGAACCGAGCGAAGTGTGCGCTTCCGGCGAAGGCCCCTAATTCGGTCGGCTACGCTCCGGCGTGACGGCCCGGCGCGACCGTGACTCGACGCGGGCCCCTCGATACCTCGCCCTAGCGGTTGCTCAACCGTAGGAGGACCTCGCATGCCCAAATCCAAGCTCCGAGCCCGGACGATCGTGGCGGTGGGTGCGGTCGGCGCGGCGCTGCTCGTCGCGCCCCAGGCCGCCCACGCGGTCGGAACCGTCGGACCGCTGATCGTCGCGCCCGGCGGCAACGTGACCATCAACGATCCCGCCGTGTCGTTCAACCTGACCGCCTCCGCGGTGGTCCTGTCCCAGGCGTCCTGCCCCGGCACCTTCGCGATCGCCGGCGGCAACGGCTTGTGGAACGGCACGGTCAACACCCGCGCCACCACCTCGATCAACTTCACCGTTCCCGCCAACGGTGGCCCGCCGACCGGCACGAACGGCGCGCTCAAGGCCTACAACGTCTGCGTTTTCGACGGCACCACGCAGAACAGCAGTCCGCTGCGGAGCAACGCCGTCATCTACGTCGGCTACCCGGCGGGGGTGAATCCGGGCAGCGGCGCCACCGGCGGCGGCAACCAGCTCAGCGTCAACGCCCAGCCGAACGCGCCGATGTTCACCGGCCTCACCGCGGTGGCCGGCGTGTTCACGACCGGCGCCTGCGCCGCGACCAACGGCACGAATCCGCCGAACCTGGTCGCGACCAACGTCGTCAAGCAGTCGAACACCGCCGTGGGCCTCACGGTGCCGCCCGGCGTCGTCTCCGGCGGCGGGGGCGCGCCCCAGACCTACAACGTGTGCCTGTACGACGGCTCCACCGCCGCCGGCGGCCTGCTGACCTTCGCGCCCTACACGGCGACCTCGGCCACCGTGAACCCGGCCAGCGGCTCCTACCTGTCCACCACGGGCGTCACGATGACCTCGCCCACCCCGTTCCTGTCGGGCGTCACGACCCCGGCGGCGCTGCTGGTGAGCCAGGGCGCCGGCTGCCCCGGCACCTACTCCACGTCACCGATCGGCACGATCAACCCGATCGCGGTCACCGGGTCGGGCGTACGGCGGCTGTCCAACAACCGGGCCGTGCTCAGCATCCCGCCGCTGCCGCTGATGAACAACCAGCCGACCTCGTACCAGGTCTGCCTCTACTCCGGCGCCACCGCCGCGGCCAATCTGGTCGGCTCGGGCGCCTACACCGCGTCGATCGTCGCCAACCCGACGGCCGTGACGCCAGGCGCCGGGCCGGCAATGGGCGGCAACACGATCACCGTCGTCGGCACCGACTTCCCGACCGAGCCCGGCCGCATCACCGCTACGCTCGGCGGCATCCCGCTGATGAACATCCAGCCGCTCACCGACAAGGCGTTCTCGGCCGTGGCGCCGGCGCACGCGGTCGAGGAGAACGTGCCGTTGGTGGTGAGCACGTCGGCGGGCACGAAGGCCCTGCCCGGCGCCTACTCCTACCGCAACCCGATCAAGGTCTCGCCGAACACCGCGCCCAGCACGTCCCCGACCGTGGACCTGTCGATCGGTGGCCAGGGCTTCATGTCGATCAACTTCGGGTCGACCGGCACCGCGGGCCGGGTGTTCCTGGTCAACGGCGTCTACAACGGGGCCGACGCGGGCGCCGGCGTCCGGGCGAACGGGCCGGTCGCCGAGTGCGTGAACGTGCTGCCGCTCAGCGACGAGGAGCTGATCTGCACGCTGCAGCTGAACCGGCGGCTCAACGCGACCGGCACCGGCTTCTTCGACACGATCGGCTACACCAACACGATCAGCGACGCGACCACGATCGCGGGCAGCAAGGTCGTCACCTCGCCGTCCGGCAAGTTCGCCCCGGGTGACGTCGGGCAGCCGATCGTGCAGGGCGGCAACAACCTCATCCCGGCGAACAGCTTCGTCACGTCGGTGCTGAGCCCGCAGAAGGCGGTCATCTCGGCGTTCTCGCCGAACAGCGGGTCGGCCTCGGTCACCATCGGCAACCAGCCGGTGCGTACCCTCGCCAACGCCGTGACCACGACGGCCGGCAGCACCACCATCAGCCTCACCACGGGTTCGTTCTCCCGTGACGACGTGGGCCGGGTGGTGACCGGCGCCGGCGGGCTCCCGGCAGGCGCGACGATCACCGCGGTGGCGCCCGGCGGCGCGACCGCCACGCTCTCGGCGCCGGCCACGGCGAGCACCGCGAGCACGCTGTCCAACGTCTCGATCAGCGATGGCAGCACCCTGCTGACCGGCTCGGGCCTCGCCGCCGGCGACGCGAACGCCATCATCGGCCCCAACACGATCGGCATCCCGGTCGGCACGACGATCAGCACGGTCACGCCGTCGACGAACGCGACGCTGTCGGCGGCCGCGGTCGGCGGTGGCACGGCGGCGTCGCTGCCGATCAACCGTCCGTTGAGCGTCAGCCTCTACGCGGCGGCGGCGGTGCCGGACGGCTCCTACAACCTGGTGGTGGTGAGCAACGGGGCTCCCGATGCCCCGATGACGGATCCGGATTACTTCCAGACCGACGTGACCAGTAGTTCCGCCTTCACGGTCGCTTCCTTCTGACCGTTTCTGCTCGATTGCCCGGCGCGCGTTGTGCGCCGGGCAATCTTTGCGCTAACGTCGTAAGTAACTACTTACTTACGTTCGTTTTCGTTCGCCGTGGAGGCAGAGATGGGCACGCTCGAGGAGCTGGGCCGGGAAAGGTGGCTGCTGCTGGAGACCCGCAAGCGGGACGGCAGCTGGGTGGGCACGCCGGTGAACCTGGTGGTGGAGGACGGGCGCGCGTTCTTCAAGACCTACGACCCGTCGGGAAAGGTCAAGCGCCTGCGAAACTTCCCGGAGGTGCGGGTCGCGCCGTGCACCATGCGCGGGCGGGTCACGGGTTCACGCGTGGAAGGACGCGCTACGTTGCTCGACGCGTCACTGTCGACCCGGGCGGGGGCGTTGCTCGCCCGCAAGCACCCGCTCCTGCAGGGGCGGCTGGTGCCGGCCTTCCACAAGCGCAAGGGGCTGAAGACGTTGTACTACGAGTTGACGCTGGAGCAGAACTGAGTTCGATCATGGCGGCCGCCATGGATCTTTACGCGCGTCGAAACTCAAGTTCTACCGGCAGATCAGGGGCGGAACTTACGCGCGGACGACGTCGTCGGCGGTGGTGGCGGTGACGGCGCGGCGCAGCCAGGTGGCGAGCTGGTCGATGTCGGTGCACGCCATGATCTGGTCACGGATCTCGTCGGGCACCGGCAGGCCGCGTTCCTCGAGCACAGTCAGGATGGCCTGGGCCTCACCTCGGGCCTCGCCGAGGGCTTCGCCACGGGCCTGGTGCTCGGCCTTGTATTGATCCGAAAGGTTGCGCAGCAGCTCGCTTTGAAACTCGTAGCCGGCTGTGGCAGTCATGAACGCCTCCCATTGGGTGCGGGCCGCCGGCGGCAGCCCGGCCAGCAACGGGTTTTCTCTGGCCAGCTCGACGCTGGTGACCAGCGGTAGATCGTCAGGTGTGAAGATCAACGGGCGCAGGGTCAGAGACGACGACTCGTCTTCCTCGAAGAGCGTGCGGTAGCGACGGGCGATCGCGGGATCGGGGCAGTAGACCAGGAGCGCCGTGGCGACGTCTACCTCGGCCTCGAGCTGGGCCACGTAGAGCTTCCACGTGCGCAACTTGCCGATGTCCCAACCACGCTGAACCTCCAGCACCGCGCCCATCAGGGGCCGATCGGCCGCGTCGCAGAACAGCACCATGCTGTCGGCGTGATAGGTGCGCGGCACCATCACGCGCACATCCGTGGCGTGCGGTCGGGCATGTTCAAACTCGGGAACCTTTCTCTCGAACTGGGATCTGAGCAGCCAGGCCAGCAGATCCGGATTTGTCCGGACGACTGCCACCGGGCCTTCGTGCTGCGAACTAGGCATGCGGCTAGGCTAGTCACGTGACGGGATATGTCGATAGGTTGGGACGTCTTAATGTAATGATCTTCTAGGGTGTAAGTGGGCACTTATTCAGCGGAGGCGGAACTGAACACCAAGGACACGATCGTGACCGCCGCCATGGACCTCTTCGGGCGGCAGGGTTACCACGCCACCACGATCGCCCAGATCGAGGCGGCGGCGGGGCTCTCGGCGGGGGCCGGCGGGCTGTACCGGCACTTCAAGAGCAAGCGAGCGCTTCTGGAAGAGGGCCTGGCGCGGCAGGCGGCGGCCGGCCGGGTCTTAGTGGATGATCTTGCGATTGCCTCGCCTCTGTCCCGGCGGGAGCGCTTCCTCGCCGTGGCCCGGGCCGGCCTCGCCCGCCTTGAGCAGGAGCGTGACGTGAACCGGCTGCTGCTTCGTGACCTGGCCGCGTTTCCCGATCTTTTGGATTTCGTACGGGAGAACGAGCTGCGCCGGGTGCACGTGGCCGTGACGGCCTTCCTCTCCCGTGAGCTTCCCGATGCGGAGGATCCCGAAGCGCTCGCCGCCGTCGTGATGGCCGCGGTCAGCCACTACTGGATCATGGCGGACGTGTTCGGCGGCACGCACCCGCACGAGGTGGATACTGAGCGTTTCCTGAGGGCCCTCGTGCGACTTGTCGTACCCGAGGAGCAGGATGTGCCTACGAAAACGTAGGCCACTGGAGGGGGAGTGTCGTGCGCGCTGTGTATCGGGTTCTCGCCATGCTGATCGCGATCGGTGTGGTGATCCAGGCGGCGGCGATCGCCTACGCCCTGTTCGACATCCTGCACAAGACCGACGACGGTCAGGTCTTCACCAAGGACTCCGACAACGCCGGCATCGCCGTGCACCAGGTGGTCGGCGAGATGATCGTTCCGCTGATCTGCCTGCTGCTGCTGATCGTGTCGTTCTTCGCCGGCATCCCGGGCGGGGTCAAGTGGGCCGCGATCACGTTCGGCGTGATGGTGCTGCAGATCGTGCTCGCCTACGCCGGCTTCCCCGTGCCCATCCTCGGCACGCTGCACGCGATCAACGCGTTCGCGCTGGCCGCGGTTGCCTCGCTCGCGATGCGGCAGGCCCGCGTCGCCGGCACGCCACAGGCGAGCACGCCCGTCGCGGCCTGACCGGTGCGCCAGTCTTTCAAGATCGCCATCGCCGTGGGGGCGACGGTGGCGATCCTCGGACCCTTGGGCTACTTCTGGCAGCAGAGCCTCGTTCCGTCCACGTACGACATGGCGTCGATGGGCTATCCCGACTCCGGGGGCGGCCAGCAGGCGGGGCACGCGCACGGGACGGGCGGCCTCGACGTCGCGACGCTGAAGGGGCCGTCGACCGGCGACCCCGACGTGGCGGTGACGCTGACGGCCCGTAGCGAGAACGGGAAGTACACGCTCAACGGCACCACACCCGGCCCCGAGATCCGCGCGCTGAAGGGCCAGCTCGTCCAGGTGACGCTGGTCAACGACAACATCACGGACGGCATCACGCTGCATTGGCACGGCCTCGACGTGCCGAACGCGGAGGACGGCGTCGCCGGCGTCACGCAGAACGCGGTGCGGCCGGGGCAGAGCTACGTCTACCGGTTCGTGGCGCAGGACGCCGGGACGTACTGGTACCACTCCCATCAGGTGTCGCACGAGCAGGTGCGGCTCGGGCTGTTCGGGGCGCTCGTCGTCACCGAGCCGGTCTTCAGCGAGGGGATCGACCAGGTCGTCCAGGTGCACACCTACGACGGCCGCCGCACGATCAACGGCGCCGTGGGGGAGTCGCCGCTGCCCGCGCACGCCGGGCAGGTGGTGCGGGCGCGGGTGATCAACACGGACGCCGGGCCGTTGCGGGCGTGGGTTTCCGGCGCGCCCTACCGGGTGGTGGCCATCGACGGCCGGGCGGTCTCCGGTCCCACCGACATCTCCGGCAAGGCGGTGACGGTCACCGCGGGCGGGCGGGTCGATCTCACCTTCACCGTGCCGGCGTCCGGGGCCGCGCGGGTCGATGTGGGGACGGGGGTCGCGCTGGTCGCGGGCGGGCTGCCGGCTTCGGCCGAGCCGTCGGGCGTCGTCGACTTCCTCTCGTACGGCGCGAGCGCGCCGGTCGGGTTCGACCCGGCCAAGGCCACGCGGAAGTTCGACTACCGCATCGGCCGGCGCGTCGGGTTCCTCGACGGCAAGCCCGGCTTCTGGTGGTCGATCAACGGGCACCTCTTCCCCGACGTGCCGATGTTCATGGTGAGCACCGGCGACATCGTGCGGATGACCATCGCGAACAGCAGCGGCGAGGTCCACCCGATGCACCTGCATGGGCACCACGCGGTGGTGCTGAGCCGCAACGGGGTGGCCGCGACCGGCAGCCCGTGGTGGTTCGACTCGCTCGACGTGGGCGACGGGGAGACGTACGAGATCGCCTTTGTGGCCGACAACCCCGGCATCTGGGTCGATCACTGCCATAACCTCAAGCACGCGGCGGACGGGCTGCTGGCCCACGTGGCGTACACGAATGTGACCACGCCGTTCCGCATCGGCGGCGCGGACGGCAACAGCCCGGAGTAATGCCCTACAGATACATGCCGGTCGTCGGGGTGGTGGTGGGGACCGTGACGGGCCGGGCGCCGGTGCGCAGCGCGTACAGCTCGGCCAGCGTCGCCCCCTCCGGCCCGATGCCGCGCGCCGAGCCCAGCCACGCGGTCGCCTCGGCGTACGGCAGGCGCCCCACCTCGATGCTCGCGAGGCAGCGCCCGGGCCGGATCACCGCCGGGTGCAGAGTCGCCAGGTCCTCGTTCGTCGTGATCGCGATCAGCGCGTTGCGCCCCTGCCCGAGCAGCCCGTCGGTCAGGTTGAGCAGCCGCGACAGCGACTGGCCCGCGCTCGCCTTGGCCTCGCCGCTGACCAGCTCGTCGCAGTCCTCGAGCATCAGCAGGCGCCAGCGCGGCTCGTCCTCGTCGCCGCTGCCCAGGGCCACGCTCATCAGGTAGGCCGGGTCGCTGAACAGCCGCTCCGGGTCGAGCACGCAGTCGACCTGGCACCACGAGCGCCACTGCTGCGCGAGCGCCCGCAGCGCCGTCGTCTTGCCCGTGCCCGGCTCGCCGTGCAGCAGCAGAAGCCGCCCGTTCACCACGCTGCCGTCGAGCGCCATGAGCCGCTCGAGCGTCTGCGCGACCGGGCGCGCGTAGTTCTCCCGGATCTTCTCCCAGGGCGCCGCGTCGATCTCTCGCTGCACACGTCGCGGTCCGTGCGGGCCAAAATGCCAAAATCCGATGGGTACGGAGTCGTCAGCGGGCGCCGGCTCTTCGACCGCGCCGGCGGTCACCTTGTCCAGCACGGAGTCGGCGAGCTCGGCCGTCACCGCCGTGACGGTGACCCGCGCGCGGCGGCTCTGCTTCCAGCGCGTCACATGCAGCGTCCAGCCGTCGCCGACCATGAGCCGCCCCTGCCCGTCGTCCTCGATCGCGTCCCGCTCGACGCGGGCGTCATCGGTGCTGAGGGGGGCGTCGGCCAGGACATTCTCGAGGTACTTGCTGCGGCCGAACGGCTCCCGCCCGGTCACGAACGCGTCCAGCGCGAGCAGGTCGACGACATCCACCAGCCGGTCGCCGTCGTCGACGGATCCCGACAGCGGCAGCGTGACGTGAGCCGGCGGGTTGACCGCCTGCTCAACGGCGCGCCCGGCATGCCGGTCGACGGACTGATGGGGAGTGCGCATGATGCCATGATCGGTCATCGATGCCCCTGAGGCAGCCGATTTTCCCGAGGTTTGCCCAATCGGGATTGCCGGCCCCGGCCCGGCCCGCGGGCGTCAGGCGTCGACGCGGGTGAGGACAAAAAGCGGGATGAGACGATCGGTCTTCTTTTGGTAGTTCGCGTAGTCCGGGTACGCCGCGACGGCCCGCTCCCACCAGAGGTCGCGCTCCTCGCCCGACGTCTCCCGGGCCAGGTAGTCGTTCTTCTCCGGCCCGTCCTGGAGCTCGACGTGCGGCTCCTTGCGTACGTTGTAGACCCAGACCGGGTGCTTGGGCGCCCCACCGAGCGAGCCCACCACCGCATACTGCCCCTCATGCTCGACCCGCATGAGCGCGGTCTTGCGCAGCTTCCCCGACTTGGCCCCGATCGACGTCAGCACCACGACCGGGAGCCCACGAATGAAGCCGCCCTCCGAGCCACCGCTGGCCTCGATCTTCTCCGCTTGCTTGCGCGCCCAGCCGGTAGTGCTTGGCGCATACTCTCCGCTAAGTGGCACAACCCCAACCTATCCGCTTCGCATGCAGATCGTCCGCTCCGCCCATCGCCCAGGCAGCTCAGCGGACGCCCACTACTACCGCGTCGGTGCCGCCGCGCCAAAGCACCCCGGCCTCGGTGAAGCCGGCCGTCCGCAGTGCGTCGATGTGCCAAGTGGCCGGGGGCGTCCACTCCTGGGCGTGGGCGGCGTCGGGGTAGATGCTCTGCCGCTCGACCACCTTGGGACCGAGGAACGTGTCGGCGGCGGCACGGTCCCACCAGTCGCCCCACGAGGTGGCGGCGCCTGACGCGTACGTGATCTCGCGCCGCTCCCGTGCCTGCGCCCGCAGCCGATCGGAGAGGGTGGGCAGCGACTCCTCCGGCATGTGGTCGGCGTTCGCGAAGATGCCGCCGGGCCGCAGCACCTCGCGGATCTCGCGGTAGAGCGCCGCGACCCGCGCGGCCGGCAGCCAGTGCAGGGCGGTCGCCGTGAGCACCGCGTCGAAGCCCTCCGCCGGCAGCTTGCTCCGCCACGACGGGTCGCCCAGGTCGGCGTCGACCACCGTGGCTCGGCCGCGCAGCGACGCCGACGCGATGGCCAGCAGCACCGGGTCCTGGTCGAGGACGGTGACCTCGGCGCCGGGGAAGCGGGCCAGCGTACGCAGCGCGATCGTGCCGGTGCCGCCGGCCAGGTCGAGCACGCGCGGGGTGGCGCCGCTCGCTGGCCGGGCGGAGTCGTCGCGGGTGGCGTGGGTGCGGGCGGCCTGGGTGCGTGCGTCGAGGGCGTCGTGGGTGACGGCGTCGTGGGCGTCGTGGGCGCGGGCGTCGTGGGTGACCGCTTCGAGCGCGAGCAGCATGGCGGCGAACCGTTCCTCACGGTCGGGCATGAACGCCTCTTGCTGCCGATCCCAGCTGGCCTGCCAGATCTCCGGACGCGAAAGGTAAGCACTCATGCGCTACATGGTAGTTACCAATCGCTCGGCGAAGGCCATCAGGTCGCGCCGTTCGATGGCGGCGGCCATCAGGTCGGGGAAGGCGTCGGGCGTGCACGCGAAAGCCGGCACGCCGAGCGCGGCCAGCGCCGCCGCGTTCTCGTGGTCGTAGGCGGGCGCGCCCTCGTCGGAGAGCGCCAGCAGCACGACCACCTGAACCCCGGCCGCGGTCATCTCGGCGACCCGGCGCAGCATCTGCTCGCGCACGCCACCCTCGTACAGGTCGCTGATCAGCACGAAGATGCTGTCCCGTGGCCGCGTGATGAGCTGCTGGCTGTAGGCGATGGCCCGGTTGATGTCGGTGCCGCCGCCGAGCTGGGTGCCGAACAGGACCTCGACCGGGTCGCTCAGCTGGTCGGTGAGGTCGACGACCGCGGTGTCGAAGACGACCAGCGACGTCCGCAGCGACCGCATCGAGGCGAGCACCGCCGCGAACACGCCGGAGAACACCACCGACGACGCCATCGATCCGGACTGATCGACACAGAGCACAACATCCCGCTGTACGGCGGTGGTGCGCCGGCCGTAGCCGACGAGCCGCTCGGGGATGACCGTCCCGAGTGAGGCCTGGTAGTGCTTGAGGTTGGCCCGGATCGTCTTGTCCCAGTCGATGTCGGCGTGGCGGGGGCGGTTGATGCGCGAAGCCCGGTTGAGCGCGCCGCTGACCGCCGCCCGCGTCTTCTGCGAGATGCGCTTCTCCAGTTGCTCGACGACCGTCTGCACCACGGCGCGGGCGGCCTCTTTGGTCTTGGCCGGCATGACCCGGTTGAGCGAGAGCAGCGTCCCCACCAAATGCACGTCGGGCTCGACAGCGGCCAGCATCTCGGGCTCGAGCAGTAGCCGGGTCAGATCGAGCCGCTCGATCGCGTCGGACTGCATGACCTGCACGACCGTGCTCGGAAAGTATTCGCGAATGTCGCCGAGCCAGCGCGCCACCTTGGGCGCCGACCCGCCCAGCCCGGCCGACCGCCGGCTGCCGGCCTCGCTGTCGCCCGGCCCGCCCGAGTCGTAGAGCGCCGCCATCGCCGCGTCCATCTGCCCGTCCCGGCCTTCGGCCTTGCCGAGCGCTTCCTCGGCCGGCCCGCCAAGCACCATCCGCCAGCGCCGCGCCCGCTCCCGCGCCGGCTCCCCCTCACCCTCGCGCGAAGAAGCCCGCTCGTGGGAGGGCGCCGGCTCGTGGGAGAGCGCCGGCTCCTGGGAGGGCGCCGGCTCCTGGGAGGGCGCCCGTTCGCTGGAGGGCGCTGATCCGTGGGAAGGCGTCCACTCGTGGGCGGGGGCGGGCTCGTGGGAGGGCGCCGGCTCGTGCGAGGGCGCCAACTCGTCGGCGGGCGTCGGCTCGGGCGACATATCCGAAAAGTCGGTCACAGGTTCCTCCCGAGCAGCGCACTCAGCGTCGGCAACACCAGGTCGGCGCGGGATTCGTCGAAGCCCAAACCCGACGCGTTCCCGCCGGCGCGGCCACCCGCGATCTTCTCCCCGATCGCCCGCCGCTCGCCGGACTCGAACGCCCCGAACGTCCGTCGCAGCAGCGGCAGCACGTCGTCGAAGGCGTCCGCGGGAATGTCGGCCAACCATCCGTCCAGCAGGTCGAGCAGCGCGTCGTCATGCACCAGCAGCAGCCCGCCCCCGGAGAGGAAGCCCTCGACCCAGGCCGCCCCGTGCGCCGGCGGCGTCCCCACCGTCAGCGGCAGCCGCAGGCGCCTGCGCGCTTCGGCCGCGTCCAGCCGTCCGGCGTCGAGCAGCAGGCGGGTGAGCCGCCCCGCCAGCAGCCCATGCAGGTCGTCGCGGCCGGCCAATGAGGCCAGCGTGGTCAGCCACCGCGAGCGCAGCTCGTCGTCGGCCAGCAGCCCGACCGCGGAATGCACGCCGTCGATCCGGTCGCGCAGCAGCTTGGCCGCCTCGTCGGAGACGGAACCCACCGCCGACGGCAGGCCCGCGCAGACCCGGGTCAGCAGGCTCGCGGTCACCGCGGCCAGCCCCTCCACGTCGGTCTTCCGCACGTCGCCGTAGCGCAGCGTGCGCGCCAGCGCCGGGATCGCCGCCATCAGGTGCCCGACGTCGGCGTCCAGCGCCGCCCGCACGTCCAGCGCCGCCAGCACCGGCCTGTACGCGTCCGCGAGGTCGGCCAGCAAGCACGTCTCCACGAGCGCGGTCACCTCCGCGAGGGTCTCCGCGTCGTCGGCCGCCTTGGTGACCTTGGCCGTCGACGCCGACACCACCGTGGTGCCGTACATGCTGCCCTCGACCAGCTGCACGGCGAACTCCGGCTGCCACCGCAGCTTCCACTCCTCGCGGAACGTGCCCATGCCCCGGCTCCCGGCCACCGGCTCGCCCCACGGGAGGTCCAGCGTGCGCAGCCGGTGCAGCAGGCGGCTGCGCTTCAGGTCGGTCTCCTTGCGCAGGTCGAGGTCGAGCGCCCGCTCCAGCGCCTCGGGCTTGAGCCGCACGTTGCGCTGCTGCGCGGCCAGGTCTTTCGCCAGGGGAAGGGCCGGCATCTCCTCGGGCACGCCGCCCAGCCGCTCGCCGACCACGAGCCGCTTGTTGATCAGCTCGACGCGCAGCGGCTCGGCGTCGCACATCACCGCCTCGGCGGCCTCGGTCACCTCGGCGAGCCCGGCGAGCGGCCGCCCCCGCATCGTGGCGAGGGCCTCGGCGAGCCGGGTGGCCTCGATGATGTGCGCCGACGACGTGGGCACGCCCTCGGCGCGCAGCACCCCGGCCGCGTCGACCAGCCAGCGCGGCACGACCTCGTCGGCCGAGGTGAACAGGTGGTGGTACCAGCCCGGGGAGCGCACCCCCGCGCCGTAGCCGGACCAGGACGCGAGCCGCCCGTAGGTCCACGGCACCCACGTGAAGGAGACCTTCGCCTTCTTGCGCCCCTTGAGCAGCGCGGCGTCGTCCTTGACCGCGACCTTGCGGGTCAGCGCGGGCACGTGCCAGGCGCCGCAGACCACGGCGATCTCGTCGTGTGTCTTGCGGACCTCGCGCAGCACTGTACGCATGTGGGCCTCGCGCAGCAGATCGGACGGGTCCTCCGGCGACTCCTCCCGGATCGCCGTCATGGCCTCGGCGATCGCCTCGAAGGCCGGCATCCCGCGGTGCTCGACGACGTCCTCCCACCAGCGTTCGGGGTCGTCGTACCCGGCCGCGGCGGCGAGCTCGCCGATCGGGTCGACCGGGCGCTCCACTGAAGAGGACGAATCGCTCATGGAGAATCGATAACCGAACGGCAGATCGAAGAACCGCACCGGAACACCCTCGGACACCGCCCACTTCAGAGCCTGCCACTCCGGGGAAAAGACAGCGAAGGGCCAGAAGGCAGCCTGCCGCGGATCGTCGGCCGCATAACCCAGGAGCGCGACCGGTGGCTCCAAGGAGGAGGACGCGACCCATTGGACGAGGTCGTCGGCTTCCGGCGGCCCTTCGATCAGCAGGATGGACGGCCGCTGGAGAGCCAGAGACGCCACGACCGCCCGGGCCGACCCCGGCCCGTGGTGGCGGATCCCGTAGATCTGTTCAGGCATCGCGGGCGGCCCGGTAGAAGTCGATCCAGTCGGGCCGCTCCCGGACGACGGTCTCGAGGTACTCCCGCCAGACCACGCCGTCCGACACCGGGTCCTTCACCACCGCGCCGACGATGCCGGCCGCCACGTCGCTCGCGTGCAGCGTCCCGTCGCCGAAGTGCGCCGCCAGCGCCATCCCGTTGGTGATCACGGAGATCGCCTCGGCCGTGGACAGCGTGCCGGTGGGCGACTTCAGCTTGGTACGCCCGTCCTCGGTGAGCCCGGTGCGCAGCTCGCGGAAGACCGTCACCACCCGCCGGATCTCCTCGAGGGCGGTCGGCACCGCCGGCAGGTCGAGCGACGCCCCGAGCTGCGCCACCCGGCGCGCCACGATCTCGACCTCCTCGTCGGGGGAGGCCGGGACCGGCAGCACCACCGTGTTGAACCGGCGGCGAAGGGCGCTGGACAGCTCGTTGACCCCGCGGTCGCGGTCGTTGGCCGTGGCGATCAGGTTGAACCCGCGCTCCGCCTGCACCTCCGTGTTGAGCTCGGGCACCGGCAGCGTCTTCTCCGACAGGATGGTGATCAGCGCGTCCTGCACGTCGGACGGCACCCGGGTGAGCTCCTCGAGCCGCGCGATCGTGCCGGTGCGCATGGCCCGCATGATCGGGCTGGGCACCAGCGCCGCGTCGGTCGGGCCCTCGGCGAGCAGGCGCGCGTAGTTCCACCCGTACCGGATCGCCTCCTCGGCCGTGCCGGCCGTGCCCTGCACCAGGAGTTTCGAATCGCCGGAGATCGCCGCGGCGAGATGCTCCGACACCCACGTCTTGGCCGTGCCCGGCACGCCGAGCAGCAGCAGCGCCCGATCGGTGGCGAGGGTGGCCACCGCGACCTCGATGAGCCGGCGCGATCCCACGTACTTCGGCGTGATCTTGGCGCCGTCGCCGAGCAGGTACGTCACCACGGCCTGCGGGGAGAGTCGCCAGCTGGGCGGCCGGGGCCGGTCGTCGTCGCGGGCGAGCTGGGCCAGCTCCTCGGCGTACTGGTCCTCGGCGTGCGGGCGCAGAGCGGTCACTCGAACTCCTGAAACATCTCGTGGCGGAAGGTGAGCGTGCGGGCGAGCTCGGCGACCGGCCGCACCCGCGACTGGTCGGCCGGCTCCTGGTCGAGCTGGACGGCGAGGCGGCCGGCCAGCTCGGCGTACGCCGGGGGCATGGCCAGCGCGGCGGACCGGCACAGCTCGCCGAGCTGCCAGCTGTGCCGGTCGGTGCGGGCCCGGTGGGCGATGGTCTCGAGCACGGTGGCCGAGAGCTCCTCGGGCCACCGGCCGGGGTGGATGGAGAGCAGCCGGTGCGCCATCGGGTCTTCCTGCCGCAGCGCGTCGGCGGCCAGCCGGCCGAGCTCCTCGGCCGGGAGCACGAGGTGCAGATCCCATCGGATCGACTCGCGCAGCGCGCCCGGTGTCTCGCGCAGCAGGACCGTGGCCCAGGCGGCGTCGTTTTGCGCGACCGCGGCCTTGGCCCAGCCCTGCAGCAGCGCCGACTCCCAGTCGTTGCCGCGCGCCAGCCGCTGCATGGTGACCGGGTCGGACCAGGTGCCGAGCGGCGCGCCGGCCAGCACCTCTTCCAGCAGCCACGCGCTCACGCCGAGCCCGCGCGCCGGGGTGGCGGCCACGCCGTCGCGGCGCAGGCCGGCATCGAGATCCTCCGGCGGCGTCACGAGCAGCCGGCCGCGGGGGTCGAGCCGCACGGCCGCGGCCGCCCGCGCTGCCATCCGCTTGCCGAGCGACGAGCCGGGCAGGCCGCGCAGCAGGTCGAGGGCGGCCTCGCGGACCTCCTTGCGCCGGTCGTCGAGCGCCCTTTCCAGGAACTCGTCGTCGGCGAGCGACAGGCCGGTGCTGAGGGCCGCGACGAAGCGGGCGCGGTCATCGGACGACTCCTGCGGCCAGGACGCCTCGAGCAGCGCGAGGCCGCGCGCCGGGTCGGACCGGCGCAGCTCGATCAGGTAGCCCAGGCGTTCCCCGATCGTGCCAGTGTCCCATTCGTAGGAAGAGGAGGAGACCGTCTCGTCGCGCAGCCAGTGCCAGTCGCCGCGCATCCCGGCCAGCCACGCGCCGCGCCGGCCCGCGACCCGGGCCATCGCCGGGCGGATCAGCGAATTACGTCGGCCGGCGTCGAGCAGCGCGGGCAGCACGACCGGCGGCACGTGACCGCCCTTGGCCGCGGCCGCCTCGAGCCACTGCGACAGCAGCTCGTTGGCGATCTGGGCGCCGCCGGGCACGCCCTCGCCGAGGATGCGGACCAGCCGCGCGCCAGCCGCGGAGGGCAGCGGGGGAGTGGGCTCGGTCGGCGCGGCCGGCACCGGCGCGTGGCCGGCACCCGGTGTCACGCCGGCCCGGTGCCGGGCGAGCGCGACCGCCGCGTCTTCCAAAAGGGACCCGGCCGGCCAGGGGCGGCGGTTGGTGCCCACCAGCGCGGCGGCGAGCAGGTCGGGCGGCAGCTCGGGGTGGCGGGTCGCGCCGGCGTCGGGCAGGGGGAAGCCGGCCCGCACGTAGAGGCCGTCGACCCAGGCCGCGAGCGGGCGAAGGCCGGCCGGGGACCACTCGGCGGCCACGGTCGCTGGGGCGGCGCCGGCTGCGGCGAGCAGCCACCACGGCTCGCGGTGCCCCGGGGCCAGCGGCAGGGCCGCGCCGGACTCGTCGGCCAGCCAGCCGTCGTCGGTCGGCGTGACCCCGGCGAGCAGGACGGGAGCGTCGTATCGCCACGGCTCGGCGGCGACCGTCGTGGCCCAGCGGCCGAGCGCCTCGGACAGCGGGACCGCGCCGTCGGGCGCGTGGAACGGCTCGGCCGCGCTGGCCCGCTCGGCGACCAGGGCGCGCAGCGGCGCGGCGCCCGGATAGAAGGTCAGGTCGCCGCGGAACTCGGTGCCGGGGACCAGGTCGGCCATAATCGGCTGGCCGGGCGCGGCGAACGCCAGGATCAGCGCGAACCGGCCGGTCGCCGCGCCGCGCAGCCACGTGCGCCGGGTGGTCAGCGCGCCGTCGTCGACCTCGACCTGGCCCAGCACCTGCCAGCGGTCGGTGACCCGCGGGCCGGCCAGCACCTCCTCGGTCGACACCGGGAAGCCGATGCGGGAGCGCACGGTCGCCGCCAGACCGGCGGGCAGGTCGGCGAGGCGGTCGTAGCCGTCGACCAGCAACTGCAGGAGCGCCAGCTCGCCGAGCAGGCGGTCGGCCCAATGCGGGCCGATGCCGGCGATCGTGCCCAGGCGCCGCACCGCTCCGGCGGCCGCCGGGGCCTGTGCGTCGACCAGCCGGGCGGCCATCGCGTCGAACGGCTGCGGCCCGCCGCGCTGCGCCCCGGCCAGGCCCTGCCGGATCTGGTCGTCGAGCCACCGGCTCAGCTCGGCCATCCCGCTGGCCACCCGGGCGGCACGCTGCTCGGCCCGGCGCGCGGCGGCCTCGGGGTCGGGAGTGGACTCGGCCTTGGGGCGTTTCACCCGCGAGGCCTGCCACTCGGTGGCGAAGGCCGGCGCCTCGGAAGACGGCAGATCGGACGACGCCCACAGCATCAAGAGGCCGAGAGCGTGCTTACAAGGGATCTTGCGGCTCGGGCAGTTGCAGCGGAACGCCGGCCCGGAGAGGTCGACACACACCTGATAGCTGCGGCACTCTCCCCAGAGGATGTCGTCGAGCCGGCCGGCCGCCGACCACGAGCCGGCGAGGCCCTGCGCGGCCCGCACCGACGCGGCGTCGGGGGCCAGCGCCTCGACCTGGGAAAGGGACCATCGCTCAACAGGCACGGGCAAACCCTAGACGCGCGGTACGACATTTTCGGGCCGCCGGAGTCGATGATGATCACGCACAGCGAGCGAGGAGGACGGGATGAAGGTGGTCATCTTCGGCGCGACCGGGATGGTCGGCCAGGGCGTGCTGCGGGAGAGCCTGCTGGCGTCCGACGTCGAGGAGGTGCTCGCCGTGGTCCGCACCCCCACCGGCGTCCATCACCCGAAGCTCCACGAGCGCAAAGTAAGCAATTTTGCCGAAATAGGCGACCTAAAGGGATACGACGCTTGCTTCTACTGCCTGGGCATCAGCTCGGTCGGCATGGATGAGGCATCTTATACCGAAATTTCGTACACGTACCCGATGGCGGCGGCCCGTGCGGTCGACCACGAAGCGTGCTTCATCTACGTATCCGGGGCGGGAACCAGCGCGACCAGCCGCCAAATGTGGGCACGAGTCAAGGCGCGCACCGAGCATGAAATCATCGAGCTTCTCCCGAACGGTTACGCAGTGCGCCCCGGAATCATCCAGCCTACCCACGGCGTACGATCGAAGACTCGCCTTTATAATGCGATCTACACGGTGACCGCGCCCGTGATCCCGGCATTGGAAAAGGTCGCGCCGAAATACGTAACCACCTCCGACAAGCTGAGCCGGGCCATGCTGCAGGTCGCCCGGGTCGGCTTTCCCCGGCGCATTCTGGAGAACATCGACCTCAGATAGCCCCGTGCCCCGCCGGCACCGGTTCCCGAGGCGGCTCCGGCGGAGTTCCGTCGCCGAAAGGACGCCCGCCGAGCGCCTCCCGCCCGTGCGGCGAAAGCCAATTCCGCAGGTCCGGACCGGCCGGCACGATCCCGGTCGGGTTGATGTCCCGATGCACCAGGTAGTAGTGCTTCTTGATGTCCACGAAGTCGATCGTGTCCCCGAACCCAGGCGTCTGAAACAAATCTCTCGCGTACGCCCACAGCACCGGCATCTCGCTCAGTTTGCTGCGGTTGCACTTGAAGTGGCCATGGTAAACGGCATCGAAACGCGCGAGCGTCGTGAAAAGCCGTACGTCAGCCTCGGTGATTGTCTCTCCGACGAGATAGCGACGCTCCGCCAGATGGGAAGACAACTTGTCGAGGCGCGCAAAGAGGCGCTCATAGGCCTGCTCGTAAGCCTCCTGCGTCCCCGCGAAACCGGCCCGGTACACCCCGTTGTTCACATCCGCGAACACGAAGCGGTTCACCTTGTCGATCTCGTCACGCAGCGCGACCGGATACAGCGCCGGCGCCCCCGGCCGGTGATACTTCGCCCATTCCAGCGACAGGTCGATCGTGATCTGCGCGAAGTCGTTTGTCACCACTTTCCCGGTCGGGACGTCCACGATCGCCGGCACCGTGATGCCCTTGTCGTAATCGGGGAACCGCTTGAGGAACGCCTCCTGCAGTCGCTCGATGCCCAGCACCGGGTCGCGCCCGTCCGGGTCGAGGTCGAAGCTCCAGCTCCGCTTGTCGTGGGTCGGGCCGGCGATGCCCATCGACAGCACGTTTTCGAGCCCGAGCAAACGCCGTACGATAATCGCCCGATTGGCCCACGGACACGCCCGGCTCACCACAAGCCGGTATCGGCCCGGCTCGACGGGATAGCCGTCGCGGCCGTCCTCGGTGACTCGCGTCGTGATGTATCGCTGGTCCCGGTTGAACTCACCTGACGGATTCACATAGGCCATGTACCCCAATCTGGCAGAGTTGTCGGATGCTGGCCAAGATTCGCTGGACCCGCTCCGTACCCGTCGTCGCCATCGTCGCCCTGATCCTGACCTGGGGCCGTGACCTGCCGCCGCCCCTGGTCGTGGTCGTTGCCCTGCTCCTCGGCGGCGCGGTGCTCGCCGCCGTCCACCACGCCGAGGTCGTCGCCCACAAGGTCGGCGAGCCGTTCGGCTCCCTGGTCCTCGCCGTGGCCGTCACCATCATCGAGGTCGCGCTCATCGTCACCCTGATGATCAGCGGCGGCGAGAAGACCCAGTCCCTGGCCCGCGACACCGTCTTCGCCGCCGTGATGATCACCTGCAACGGCCTGCTCGGCCTGTCGCTGCTGGTCGGCGCCGCCCGCCGGCACGTGGCCGTCTTCAACTCCGAGGGCACCGGCGGCGCCTTCGCCACGGTCATCATGATCGCCACGCTCAGCCTGGTGCTGCCGAGCTTCACCACCAGCCGCCCCGGCCCGCAGTTCTCCCCGGCCCAGCTCGGCTTCGCCGCGGTCACGTCGCTGGCCCTCTACGCCCTGTTCGTCACCGTGCAGACCCGCCGGCACCGCGACTACTTCCTGCCGATCACCACGGCCGGCGAGGTGATCGACGAGGAGGAGCACCTCGACCCGCCCAGCAACCGGGCCGCGCTGACCAGCCTCGGCCTTCTCCTGGTGGCCCTGATCGGCGTGGTCGGCCTGGCCAAGGGCGTCTCACCGGCGATCGAGAAGGTCGTCGTCGACCTGGGCATGCCGCAGGCCGTGGTCGGCGTCGCGATCGCGCTGCTGGTGCTGCTGCCCGAGACGATCGCCGCCGTGCGAGCGGCCGCCCGCGACCGCGTCCAGACCAGCCTCAACCTGGCGGTCGGCTCGGCGATGGCCAGCATCGGCCTGACCATCCCCGTGATCGCCATCGCGATGATCTGGCTGCCCGGCCCGCTCCTGCTGGGCCTGGGTGGCACGCAGATGGTGCTGCTGGCGCTGACGGTGGGCGTCGGCACGCTGACGATCGTCCCCGGCCGTGCCAACGTCCTGCAGGGTGGCGTGCACCTCAGCCTCCTGGCCGTGTTCCTGTTCCTGGCCGCAAGCCCGTGATCAGGCCGATTTCCGCAGCACCAGCGTCGGCTCGTAGATCACCGACGAGACCCGCATCCCCGGATCCTCGATGCGCGCGAGCAGCAACCGCGCCGCCTCGGCCGCCATGTCCTCGAGCGGATGCCGCACGGTGGTCAAAGCGGGCGCCGCCGCCACCGCCGCGCTGCTGTCGTCGAAGCCCACGATCGCGATGTCGGCCGGCACCCGCCGACCCGCCTCGCGCAGCGCCATCAACGCGCCCACCGCCATCAGGTCGTTCGCCACGAACACGCCGTCGAGCTCGGGATGCGAGGCCAGCAGCGACCGCATCGCCGCTTCGCCGCTCTCCTGCGTGAAGTTGCCCGCCACGATCGGCACCCATCCATGCCCGTGCTTGGCCATCGTCCGCCGGAACCCCGAGATCCGGTCGTGGCTGGCCGGCACCTCGGCGGGCCCCGAGATCATCGCTATCCGCTGGCACCCGCGCCCGAGCAGATGCTCCGCCGCGAGCGAGGCCCCCGTCTCGTTCGCCAGATCCACATAGTTGATCGGCACCGGCTCACCCGGCCGCCCGATCATCACCGACGGCACACCACCCTCGGTGAGCATCCGCGGCAGCGGATCAACAGCCGGTAGCGACAACACGATCGCCCCATCGGCCTGCCCGTTCCGCAGGTCGCCGACCAGCCGCCGGCGCCCTTCATCGGTCCCCACGATCTGCAGTGCGAGCTGCACCCCCGCCTGCCGGAGCACGCTCATCAGCCCACCGACGACCCGCCCGAAGTAGGGATCCGCGAAGAAGCGCCCCATGAACGGATCGTCATCATGCGTCTCGGAGTCGGAAACAACCAGCGCCACTGTGCCGGTCCGCCGCGTGACCAGCGACCGCGCCAGCCGATTCGGCACATATCCCGTCCGCCCGACGGCCTCCCACACGACCTCGTGCAGCTGCGGGTCCACGTTACGAATCCCGTTGATGACCCGCGAAACGGTCGCGCGCGACACTCCCGCCACCCGCGCCACATCCTCAAGCGTCGGCAGCCGTTCCATGCCCGCCTTTATAGCACAGAGGGAAAGCGCTCTCCGAGCACGTCACGCTCCTTGCCGATCACCCTCTCCATGACGGGTACGCGTCCGCGCCGCCCCCGCCGAACATCGACCGCCCCCGCCGCGCAACGCGACCATTTGCCACAAGAGGCCGCAGCGCGCCCCACGCGCCACCGACACTCACCCCACCCCCGGCCCGCGCCGCTCGCACGGCTCGCACCGCTCGCGCCGCCCGCGCCGCCCGCAGTGCTCGCGCCGCCCGCAGTGCTCGCGCTGCCCGCAGTGCTCGCGCTGCCCGCAGTGCTCGCGCCGCTCGCGCCGCCCGGGCTGCTCGCGCTGCCCGCGCCGCCCGCAGTGCTCGCGCTGCCCGCGCCGCCCGCGCCGCCCGCAGTGCTCGCGCCGCCCTCGCCGCCCGCGCTGCCCGCAGTGCTCGCGCTGCCCGTAGTGCTCGCGCTGCCCGCACTGCGCGCCGCTCGCGCCGCCCGCACGCTCGCGCCGCCGCTCGGCGATCTTGATGGCTTGGCGCGCGCTCCGAACCGCAATTCATCACACCCGCGAGCCCGCTGCGAGCCGGCTGCGAGCCCGTCTGCGGTGCGGCGCGACCTTGATGACGTGGCGCGCGCTCCGAACGGCAGTTCATCATGGCGGCGAGCCCGCCGCAGGCTTGCGCGGGCCTGCCGTGAGCCTGCCGCGAGCCCGCCGTGGGCCCGCCGTGGGCCCGACGCGAGCCTGTCTGTGGCGCGGCGCAACCTTGATGAATTGGCGAGCGCTCCGAACGGCAGTTCATCACGGCGGCGAGCCCGCCGCGGGCCTGCCACGAGCCCGCCGTGAGCCCCCTGCGAGCCCGACGCGAGCCCGACGCGAGCCCGACGCGAGCTGACTCGCCCGCCAGCTCCAGCGCCCGCTCGTCTGTGGCGCGGCGCGACCTTGATGAATTGACGCGCGCTTCGAACGCGAACTCATCACGAACCCGTGGGTTCGGCTGTAGCGCGGGGCGGCGTTGAGGAGCTGCGGCTTGGGGTGCGCGGGAACTCATCAACGGCGGGGATGGGCGGGCGGCGCGGTTCCGGAACCGTCGGGGCGCATTGACGTGTGTGACATCCAGGCGTAACACTCGGAAAGCGCTCTCCAAACCACGCCGCCCGTTGTTCCCCGCACTGGGCGGGTGCATACCCCATCCCCGTGGAGAACTGTGGAGATCTGAGTGAACAAGCCAGCCAGACTCAAGAGCAGACCGATCCTCGCCTCGATCGCCGTGGCCGCCCTCGCGGGCACCCTGGCGATCGCGGGCGTCCAGGCCGCCCACGCCGCCGACACCCTCCTCTCGCAGGGCAGGCCCGCGCTGGCCTCCTCGACCGAGAACGGCGGCGCTCCGGCGGCCGCCGCCGTCGACGGCAACGGCACGACCCGCTGGGGCAGCGCCTGGAGCGACCCGCAGTGGCTGCGCGTCGATCTCGGCGGCACCGCCACGATCACGTCCGTCCAGCTGCAGTGGGAGGCCGCCTACGCCAAGGCGTACCAGATCCAGACCTCGGCCGACGGCAGCACCTGGACCACCATCTATTCCAAGACCAATGGCGCCGGCGGCGCCGAGACCCTCACCGTGAGTGGCTCCGGTCGCTATGTCCGGATGTACGGCACCCAGCGTGGCACCGGCTACGGCTACTCGCTGTACGAGTTCAAGGTCTACGGCAGCCTGGTCAACCCGCCCGCGAGCGACGGGCCCGGCTACATCATGGCCAACCCGCCGGTCACCGGGGTGATCCCGTCGACGGCCGTCCCGCCGGACACGAACCCGCCGACCACGCACCACGAGTTCCAGGCCAACTGCTCGGTGAGCCGTTCCAACCTGAACGACGACCCGATCGTGTTCCCGAACATGCCGGGCGCCTCGCACTCGCACACGTTCATGGGCAACGTGACGACCTACGCCGGCACCACGCTCAACAGCCTGCAGTCGGGCGGCACCTCGTGCATCACACCCGGTGACAAGACCGGTTACTGGATGCCGACGCTGCTCAACGGCACCACGGCCGTGCAGCCGGTCGGCCGCCAGGTCATCTACTACAAGAGCGGCGTGATCGACTACCGCAGCGTGCGCCCGTTCCCGCCGGGCCTGCGCTACGTCGTCGGCAGCCCCACCGCCACGATCGACGACTTCCGCAATTCACCCGGCGCCGTCGAGGGCTTCGAGTGCGGCGACCTCTCCCATAACTGGGATATCCCGGCGAACTGCGTGGCCGGCACCCAGCTGAACGTGCGTATGCAGGCCCCGAGCTGCTGGGACGGCCTGCACCTCGACACGCCCGACCACAAGTCCCACATGGCCTACCCGGTGCTGGGGGTCTGCCCGATGGACCACCCGGTGGCCGTCCCGATGATCGAGTTCAAGATGGCGTGGCCGGTCAGCGGGAACATGGCCAACGTCCACTTCTCGAGCGGTCGTGGGTTCAGTTTCCACTACGACGTCTTCAACGCCTGGGACGTCCGGACGCTGGCCGCGCTGACCACCCATTGCATCAACGGCGGTCTCCAGTGTGACCCGCGCGGTTTCGATCTGTACAAGCCGGACCGCGGCGCCGCCCTCAACGAGAATTACGAGCTCCCGTAACCGCGAATGGAAAAGGGCGCCGTCCATAGACCGGGCGGCGCCCTTTTCACGACAGCTGTTTTATGGTGGCCAGCGCCACTTCGCGGGTGCGGAGCACTTGCAGAGCCAGGGAGCGCGTCTGCGGCTCGACCCCCGATTTGTCCTCGCTGCCGGCCAGGTTCTGGCTCTGCTCGAGATGGGCCTGCAACGCCTTGAGGACGGTCTTGTCGAAGTCTTTGCCGGTCTGCGCCGAGGCGTCGGTGACCTCCTGCGGCGTGACCATGCCGGGCATCGGCATGCCCTTGTGCGGGTTCACCGCGGGGAGCCCGGCCTGGTCGTGCAGGGCGCGCAGGGCGCTGAGCTCGGCCTCCGTGAACGCCTGCACCTGCGCGGCGAGGGCCTGCACGTCGGAGCTGCCGCTGCGCTCGGGCACCAACTGGAGCAGCGGGATCAGCTCCTCGTCCATCGCGATGCTGATCTCGATCCAGGCGAGGTCGGTGCCGCCGAACTGGGTTGCCGTGGTCGCCGCGGGGGAGTCGACGGGCTCGGGAGCGGAGTCCCGGCAACCCGCGAGGCAGCCCGCGAGTCCGAGCGCCAGCAGGCCGGCGAGCAGGACTCGGGCAATCAGTTTCACGCGGGAGAGTCTGACTTTTCCGGCCATCGGTGTCAACGATTCGATATTGATGGATGGCAACACTCCCGTAACAATAACGCTCTTCGATGGAGCGCTCTCTCACCGCAATTCTTTTGCTATGGTGGGGAGCGATGCCGCAGCGGCGGACATCCCGGACGAGTGCGCGTCGTACCCGGCTCTGACAAGACGACCGCCGAAGAGGTGACTCGTCATGGCGTGGGTCGTGCTTGTCCTGTCCGGTCTCATGGAAACCGCCTGGGTGATCGCGCTCGATCGCAGCGCCGGTTTCAGCCGTCCGATCCCCAGCGTGACCTTCCTGGCGACGCTTGCGCTCAGCATGGGCGGCCTCGCCTACGCTCTGCGCACGATCCCGATCGGCACCGGTTACGCGGTGTGGGTGGGCATCGGAGCGGTCGGTACCGCCGTGTTCGGCATGCTCGCTCTGGGTGAGTCCGCGACGCTGCCGCGCCTGCTCTGCCTGCTGCTCGTCGTGGCCGGCGTGGTGGGGCTGAAGGTCTTCCACTGAAGTGGGCGCTTGCCCCACCTTAAGTGGGCAAGCGCCCACTCAGCGGGGCAAGCGCCCACTCACTACACGGTCACATCCACCAGGCTGCCCTTGTTGCCGCGGGACTGCAGTTCCCGCCGGGCCGCCTTGTTGGCCCGCGCGATCGCGTCGTTGTCTTCCTCGACGGCGCGTGCCGCGGTGTCGCGGGCGGCGGTGTCCGCATCGAGCCGCCGCTGATACCGAAGGAGCTCCACGCGGGCATTGGAGCCGACTCCACCTACAGCCATCTCCCGTCCCCCTTTGCTGGGTAGCGATTCCGTTGCCGGTCACTATCGGCAAGGTTGCCCGCCGCTTGTGAACTCTCCGGCTGCGAAAAGGCTCACGGTTCGAGGTCGACGCCCACGGCGTAGTGATCGGACGGGTAGACGCCGTCGCACGGGCGGTCACCGGCCAGGAAGGCGCCGTGCACCGGCACCTGCTGACCGGGCCGCCCGGGCCGCGCCAGCACATGATCGATCCGCCGGTCGAGCAGGTGCGGCGCGTCGGCCGGCGCGTAGGGCACGGCCGAATCGAACGTCACGGCGCCGGGATCGGCGCCGGCCGCCGACCACAGATCGACCATCGACTCCAGCAAGGGGGCAAGCGGAGGCTGGTCGGCGGTCGCGTTCAAATCAGCGAGCAACAGTACGGGTAAAGCACCGTCCAGCCGTTTGTCGGCCGCTATCGCCGCCAGTTCCCGGCATTGCGCCAAACGGTCACCGGCATACCGCTCGTCCGGTTCGCTGCCGGACACGATCACGTGCAGCGGGCCGCGCGGATGGTCGAGCGTGGCGAGCACCGCGACCGGCACCGGCCCACCCTTCTCGGGATTGGGGAGCTCGTGCGATTCGATGGCCACGATCGGCCACCGGCTCAGCAGGCCGACCCCGAATCCGATGCCGGGCTCCTCGTCGTACGCGATCGGGGGAATGGACGACGGCGCCCAAGCGGCGAACATGCCGCAAGGGGCCGCCAAGCGGTGGGGTTGATCGGTGCCCTCGCCCGACCAGCTCTCGACGAGGCCGAGCACATCCGGCCGGTACGCCTCGAGGGTCGCGGAAATGCTCTCCTCGCGCTGCCGCCAGTTGCCGCCGAAACGCCACCACACATTCCAGACCATCACGCGCATCGATCCAACGTACAGGGCTAAGCGTTCTGCCAGAGGCCGATCAGGTTGCCCTCGGTGTCGTGGAAGTAGGCGCTGAATCCCATGGTGCCGACCGGCTGCCGGCCGATCGCGACCTTGCCGCCGAGCTTCTCGATCCGGGCGAGCGCGTCGTCGAGGTCGTCGACCCCGATCGTGATGACGGGCGCGGTGATCGGGCCCTGCCGGCCGAGCATTCCGCCGTTGATCCCGCCCGGCTCCTTGGGGCGGCCCTGCTCGTCGGTCTCGGTGGTGGAGACCATCGTGTACTGGTACTGCGGCATCGAGTCGAGCCGCCACCCGAACGCCTCGCGGTAGAACGTCGTGGCCCGCTCGCCGTCGTCGAACGGCACCTCGAAATGGACGACCTTGTCCATGGCTGACCTCCAGTTTGTGCCTGTCCCGGCAGACTAGGCCGCCAAATGGAACGACAGAAGTAGCCGGGGCGCCCCTTCCCCACAAGGAGCGCCCCGGCCGGGGGAGTCTCAGCCGCGGTAGACGCCGAACTCCCACAATGAGTAGCCGTACGCGGTCGCCCGGCTTGTCCCGTTGACCCGGACATAGCGGCCGGAGCCGGAGATGTTCAGGTCGTCGAAGCCGCCGTCGCCGCCGGCCGTCGAGTAGATCGTCGTCCAGTTCGACCCGTCCGTGGAGGTCTGCACCTGGTAGCCGGTCGCGTACGCCGCCTCCCACGCCAGCTGCACGTGGTTGAACGACTGCGTCGATCCGAGGTCGACCTGCAGCCACGCGGTGTCGACCCATTCGCTGGCCCAGCGCGTGCCGTAGTCGCCGTCGGTGGAGTACTGCGGCAACTGCGGGCCGTTGGTGCCGGTCGGCTGGTAGGTCGAGGCGGTGGTGGTTTTACCCTTCGCTAGGTTGGTCCCCGGCACGGTGGGTGGCACCACCCGGATCGACTTCTGCTCGATGCCGACGTTGCCGTGGCCGTCGAAGGCGTAGACGTACACCTTCCACACGCCGGTGGACTGTGGCGCCTTGACCGTGAACGAGCCGTTCCCGTTGTCGACGAAGGAGACGTTCGTCAGACCGGTCCCGCCGCTGATGTACTTGTCGGAATACATCAAGTTGTAGCGGATCAGGTCGTTCTGCGGATCGCTGGCCGACACGTTCACCGTGAACGTGCCGCCGGCCGGCACCGCGGTCGGGCTCGACACCGACATCGAGGAGATGACCGGCGGCGTATTGGCCGGCGTCTGTCCCGAATAGGCCTGCGCAAGCGAGTAGTAACCGAGGCGCCGCCACCCGCCGGTGAAGGTGTTCAGCCAGACCCCGCCGAAGTCGTTCTCCAGTCCGTAGTGGAACTCGGTCACGCCGAGCGACACCCCTGGGTGCGCGTTGATGGCGGCGACGCTGTTCGCGTACCCGTCACGCTTCTGAATGTCGGTCGGCTCGGTCGGCACCCCGTTGACGTCGTTGGGCACCTCCCACTCGCCGGCCGGGCCACCCTCGGTGACGATGTACGGCTTCGTGTATCCGCCGGCCACCCAGTCGTTGTAGACGTTGCCGATCGCGCCGTACGAGTTGACCGCGAGCAGGTCCAGATCCGGGGCGTACTGCTTGTAGTACGGCCACGCGCCGGTATAGGCGTCGGTCGACGTCACCGGGTGATTCGGGTCGGCGGCGTGGATCGCCTGCGCCACCTGGTTCACGAATTTCGCGTACCCGACCCGGCGCGCCTCGACCTCGGCCGCGGACAACCCGTGGTCCTGCATGGTGAGGATGACCTCGTTGCCGACGTCCCACATCAGCACGCCCGGATTGTTCTTCAGCGTGTTGACCCGGTTCACGATCTCGGCCTTCACCGAGTTCATGTAGGCGGTGTCGTTCACATAGTCGGCGCCCTGGTTGAGCCAGTGCCCGACGACCACCTTGATGCCCTGCTGCGCGGCCCGGTTCAGCAGTGTCGGCGTATTGGCGTCGTCCACTCCCCAGATCCGGATCGTATTGACGCCCATGTTCTTCAGGTCGCGCATGTAGCCGTCGGCGGCGGCCTGCGGCGGCCCGTAGGTCAGGCCCTTGAGCCGGTAGGCGGCGCCGTTGACCTGCAGCTGCCAATTGCCCTGCGTGCCGGTCACCTTCACCACGCTGGGCCCGCCCGGCGTGGCCGGGTCGGTCATCGCCGCCGGCGTCGTACCGGTCGCCCGCGACACGGTCACCGAGTCCACGCTGAGCACGCCACCTGAGGTCGTGTCGGCCGTCGGCGTGGTGCGCCCGGCGATCGCGTTCGGCAGCGACCCGCCGATCCCGAGGTCGAAGCGCAGGAAGAACCCGTGGTGGACGGCCGCGTTCCAGGCCGTGACCCCCACCTGCGACTCGCGGACCACCCAGGTCTGCCGCCCGTCCAGGTAGAACCGGATCTCCTCGTCGGTCTTCGTCCGGTCGATCACCTGCGCGTACTCGTGGTAGCCCGTCTGGCAGCCGGCGCAGCTGGCCAGGCCCGAGGCGCGCCCGTTGTATTCGGCGCACGGGCCGTCGGGCGCCGTGCCGCAATGCAGCGTCTGCGACAACTGGCTACGGCCATTGACGTCGGTCATGATGTCGGTCTCGCCGACGCCCGGCCAGTTGTTGTAGTTCCCGCGGTACGCCGCGCCGGTGGCCCGGAATCCCGGCCAATACCCCAGCCCGTTCGCCACATCGGGTTGCTTGAGGACCGCGCTGAATTTCGTCTGCGTCCCGGCGAGCGGCTCGAAGTCGGTCCGCTGCGTCTCGATCCGCCCCGACGTCCAATTGCCGGCGCCGTCGCGAATCGCCTTGATGTTCAGCTTTCCGGCGCCGTCGAGAGAGACGTTCGCGGTGCTCGCCGAGGCCGTTTCCACCTCGCCGGTGCCCCAGTTCGCGGCGCCGCCCGGATACGACGTTCCCGTGCGCAGCAGCCAGTTCGCCGCCGAGGGCGAGGTGTTGGCGGAACCGTCGAAGGTGTCCTGCCAAACCGTGGTGAAGTCTTGAGTGGGCGGCGTGGTCGGCGGGGTGGTCGGCGTCGTGCCACCGCTCGTGAGGATCTTGAACTCCCACAGCGAGTAGCCGTAGCCGCCGGGACGCTGGGTGCCGTACATCCGCACGTACCGGCCGGTGCCACTGACGGTGAGCGTCTCGGTGCCTCCGGCGCCATTGCTCGTGGAGTAGATCGAGGTCCAGGCGTTGCCGTCCGGCGAGGTCTGGATCTGGTACGCCTTGCCGTACGCGCTCTCCCATTGCAGGACGACCTGGCAGATCGCCTGCGACGAGCCCAGGTCAACGCTGATCCACTGCGGGTCGCTGAACTGCGAGGACCAGCGCGTGGCCGCGTTCCCGTCGGTCGCCTTGGCCGCCGCCACGTCCGCGCCCTCCTGCGACGACGCGGTGGTCGCCCTGCCCTGGGCCGCGTTGACCGGGCCGCACGCGGCCGGGGTGCTGCCGGTGGAGCCGTAGACCTTGAACTCGAACAGCGAGTAGCCGTAGCCGCCGGGACGCTGGGTACCGTACATCCGCACGTAGCGCCCGCTGCCGCTCACGGTGAGCGTCTCGGTGCCGCCGACGCCGGTGGTGGTCGAGTAGATGGTGGTCCAGGCGTTGCCGTCCGGGGAGGTCTGGATCTGGTACGCCTTACCGTAAGCGCTCTCCCACTGCAGCACGACCGACGAGATGGTCGCGGTGGCGCCGAGGTCCACCCGGATCCACTGCGGATCACTGAACTGCGAGGACCACCGGGTGCCGGCGTTGCCGTCAGTCGCGTTGGCCGGCCCGACGTCGGCGCCCTCCTGGGACGAGGCCGTCGTGGGTTTGCCCTGCGAGAGGAGGGTGTCGGCGGCGTGCGCGCCGAGCTGCGCCACCGCGACGTAGGCGACGATGATCGCCAGGACAAGGAGGGGGATGAGGCGCCGCCAGGCGTGGCGAGGCGACGAGGAAGCCGTGTTCACGGATAACTCCCGGGGATAGAGCGGCGGAGCGGGGGAAAGCGCTCTCCGTCATTCCGCGCAGTGTTACGCCCGGCTTTCAACCATGTCAATAGAACGCCACGGTTCCGGTCCGGACGCCCCCTGCAACCCGTGCAAATCAGACACGCCCATTGACATTTGCCCGCCCGGAGCCGCACAGTGGAACGCAGATTGGAGAGCGCTCTCCAAGAATGCGGGGTGACCGGCGGGCCGCACCCTCCCGCCGGTCACCTCGACGACATGAGCCCCGACTGATAGGCGAACACGACGAGCTGCGCCCGATCGCGGGCGTGCAGCTTGGTCATCGCCCGGTTGATGTGCGTCTTCGCGGTCGTCGGGCTGATCACCATCCGCCCGGCGATCTCGTCGTTGGACAGGCCCTCCGCGACCAGCGCGACGGCCTCGCGCTCGCGGTTGGTGAGCGCGCCGAACGCCGGGCCGGGATCCGTCCGCGGCGGCTGGGTGACGTACCGGTCGATCAGCTTGCGGGTGATCGACGGAGCGAGCAGCGCGTCGCCGCGCGCCGCGACCCGGATGGCGTGCAGGAAGTCCTCCGGCTCGATGTCCTTGACGAGGAACCCGGCCGCGCCGGCCCGCAACGCGTTGAAGACGTACTCGTCCAGGCCGTAGTTGGTCAGGATCACCACGTGCACGTCGGCCAGGGAGGGATCGGCCGCTATCCGCCGGGTCGCCTCGATCCCGTCGACGACCGGCATCTGGATGTCGATCAGCGCGATGTCCGGCCGGTGCTGCCGGGCCAGCGCCAGGCCGGCGCTGCCGTCGGCCGCCTCGGCCACCACCTCGATGTCGTCCTCGACGTCGAGCAGCGCGCGGAATCCACTGCGGATCAACGGCTGGTCGTCCACGAGCAGGACCCGGATCACGACGTACGTCCCACCGGCAGCTCGGCGTGCACGCGGAAGCCACCCTCCCGGCGCGGCTCGGCGCGCAGGCGCCCGCCGAGGGCGGTGACCCGCTCGCGCATGCCGAGCAGGCCGACCCCCGGCACCGGCTCGGATGCCGGCGTGGCCCGGCCGTCGTCCTCGACCCGGATGGCCACCGCGTCGGGGCGGTAGTCGATCCGGACCGACGCCGAGGCGGCCGCGGCATGCCGGGCGATGTTGGTCAGCGACTCCTGGACGATCCGATAGCCGGTCCGGTCCACCGCCGCCGGCACGTCCGCGCGGCGGCCCTCGATCGTCAGGGTGGCGTCCAGGCCGGTCGTGCGGGCCCGCCGCACCAGGTCGGGAACGTGGTCGAGCCCGTACGGCGCGGACTTCTCGTCGTCGCGCAGCGCCTCCAGCGTCGCGCGCAGCTCGCGGGACGCCTCGCGGCCGGCCTCCCGGATCGCCAGCAGCCCTTCCGGCACCTCCTCGCCCCGCTTCCGCGCCAGGTGCACGGCGGCCTCGGCCTGGATCTTGATCACCGAGATCTGGTGGGTGAGCGAGTCGTGCAGCTCCCGGGCGATGTGCAGCCGCTCCTCGTCGGCGCGGCGCAGCGCGCTCTCCTCGCGGGTGCGCTCGGCCTCGTCGGCGCGGCGCTCGGCCTGCCGCAACGCCTCGCCCGCCGCGCCGGCCGCGATCAGCCAGGCCAGCTCCAGGACGCTCCGGGCTTGGGCGAACGCCTCGCCCGCGGGCAGGCCCGAGACCATGGCCGCGAGCGGAAGGGTGCCCAGCATGAGCACGCTCGCCGCGACGGTGGCCCAGCGGCGCCCGGCCCGCATCGCCGCGTACACCGCGATCAGGTAGGCGATCGCGAACACGTCGAAACCCATGGCCTGATAGCCCCAGGCGCACAGCCCGGTGATGACAAGGACGGCGACCGGGAAACGGCGGCGCGTGACGAGCGCCAGTCCGCCCACCGCCAGCAGCGCATAGCCCAGCAACCCGGCGCCGGTGGCCGGGCGGTGCTCGGCCGCCCCGGCGACCACCAGGATCGCCGCGGTCCCGGCGGCGATGAGCCAGTCGCGTGCCCTGCTCATGGCTGCACCCTAGCCGGACGCCCGCCCCGGGCGAGTCGTGCGAGCGAAGCAGCCCGTATACCGCGCGCGTGGTATCCGATACGCCGGCTACCGCGCGAACGGCAGCGCGAAGTGTCCGCGCCGGCACGACGCCCAGCGGCGGGTCCGGCGTACACGATCGGCGGCAACGAAGAGAGGAGATTCCCATGTACACCCAGCATCTGACCGCCGACCGCCTCGTGGCGACCTCTGCCGTCCTGGTGGCACTGGCCGGCGTGATCCTCGGCGCGCTCGCCCTGGCCCGAGGCGGCCGCCGGAGGTCGATGACCGCTCTGGTCGCCGGGGTGATCGGCCTGGTCGTCGGCGGGTTCGTGGTCGTCACCGCGGATGGCGGTCCCGGCACCGGCAACGGGATAGTCGGTGGGTATGTGGCCGTGGTGCTCGGCTTGGCCGCCGCCGTCCTGGGCGGCCTCGCCCGGCGCCGCACCGGTGGCCTTACGTTGCCCGAACACTGACGGGCGGCCGCCCCGGGCATGATGGAGCCGTGACCGACGCCCCCGCCAAGGGCCTGATCCTCGTCGTCGAGGACGAGCGCCCGATCGCCGATCTGGTGCGGCTCTATCTGAGCCGGGACGGCTTCGGCGTGCACGTGGAGCACGACGGCACCGCCGGCCTGGCCGCCGCGCGGCGGCTGCGGCCGGTGGCCTGCATCCTCGACATCGCGCTTCCGGGCCTGGAGGGGACCGAGATCGTACGGCGTCTGCGTGCGGACGGTGACTGGACGCCCGTCATCTTCCTCACCGCCCGTGACGACGAGGTGGACCGGATCCTGGGCCTCGAGATGGGCGGCGACGACTACGTGACCAAGCCGTTCAGCCCGCGGGAGCTGGTCACCCGGGTCAAGACGCTGCTGCGACGGGCCGGGGGACCGCCGGACGGCGACCGGCCCACGACGCTGGGCCCGATCACGCTGGACCCCGGCCGCCGTCAGGTGACGGTGAACAGCGCCCCGCTGAGCCTCACCCCGACCGAGTTCGACCTGCTCGGACACCTGCTCAAACGGCCCGGCCGGGTCTTCACCCGCGAGGAGCTGCTGGCCAGCGTCTGGGGTTACGCGTCGGCGGCCGGCACCCGTACGGTCGATGTGCATGTCGCCCAGGTGCGCGCCAAGCTGGGCGACGCGGCGTCCTTGATCCGCACGGTCCGCGGCGTCGGCTACACCGCCGATGCGTGACTTCTTCCGCACGCTGACCGGCCGGGTCGCGCTGGTCACGGCCGCGACCGCGGTGGTCGCGGTGATCGTGACGGCCCTGGTCGCGGTGCCGGTGGCGATCCGCTCGGTGAACACCCAGATCCGCGCCGAGCTGGTCGAGCAGAGCAAGATCGCGGTCGAGCTGCTGACCACCGAGAAGCAGGCGGCCCGCGAGCGCATCGTGATGGACCTGCGCGGCGAGGACGTCGAGGTCTATCTCGTACGCCGTGGCGTGGTCGACCGGTCCGGCCTGCCGCCCCGGGTGATCCAGCAGGTCGCCTCGGGCGCGCTGGTCAACACCCGCGCCCCGGTGGAGGGCCGCCCGTCGTTCATCGTCGGCCGTCCGCTGAGCGGCCAGCGCAGCGGCGTGATCCTCACCCGCCCGGTCGCCACCGGAACCGCCGCCCGGGTGCTCGGCAGCACCTGGATCGCGATGCTCGCCGGCCTGCTCGGCGGGATCCTGGCGGGCGCGCTGCTGGCGCAGTTCATCGTGCGGCCGATCCGGCTGGCCGCCGGCGCGGCCGCCCGTCTCTCCGCCGGGGACAGGTCCGTGCGCATCCCGCGCCGCGGGTCGACCGAGGCGGTCGACCTCGCCGACGCGATCAACCAGCTCGCTACCGCATTGCAGATCTCCGAGGGACGTGAGCGGGACTTCCTCTTGTCCGTCTCGCATGAGCTCCGCACGCCCTTGGCCACCATCAGGGGGTACGCCGAAGCGCTGGCCGACGGTGTGGTGGTGGACGAGGACGCCGCCAAGGCCGGATCCACGATGCTCGCCGAGGCCGAGCGCCTGGACCGGCTGATCTCCGACCTGCTCGTGCTCTCCCGCCTCGAGGCCGCCGACCTGCCACTCGACGTGGTCCCGGTCGACGTCGTCGAGCTGATCCGTGCGGCGGGGGAGGCGTGGGCGGCCCGCTGCGGGCCGGACGGGCCGCTGCTGCGGGTCCAGTTGCCCACCTCGCCGCTCGTGGTCGAGACCGATCCGGGCCGGATCCGGCAGGTGATCGACGGCCTGTGCGAGAACGCGCTGCGGGTCGTCCCGGCCGGCGCGCCGCTGGTGCTGGCCGTGCACGCCGGCCCGGACGCCGCGGTGATCGAGGTGCGCGACGGCGGTCCCGGCTTCACCGACGAGGACCTCGAGGTGGCCTTCCAGCGGGGTGCGCTCAACCGTCGCTACCGGGACACCCGCAAGGTCGGTAGCGGGCTCGGCCTGGCCCTGGCCGCGCGCCTGGTGGCCCGCCTCGGCGGCCGGATCACCGCCGGCCACGCGCCCGAGGGCGGGGCGATGTTCACGGTGGAACTTCCTTACCCTCCCCGAACATTGTCCTGACGCTCCCCACGCGTACGGGATGAAGGATTTTGCCATGAGACGAACCCTCTTGGCTCTCGGCATCGCCGGCGCGCTGGCCATCGGCGGCTGCGGCATCGGTGGCGGCGACACCGCAGCTTCTGAAAACGCTGCCTCCGACGTCGCGGACGCCGCGGTCGCGCTTCAGCAGGTCGGCTTCGAGACCGGACTGGCCGACGACCCGTCACCGGCGGCGGACGCGGGCAGCGGCGACGCCCCGCGCAAGACGCTGCGGAAGTACCTGCGCCGGAACACCCTGCACGGCGAGGTCACGATCCAGACCAAGAAGCAGGGCGCGAAGACGGTCGTGGTGCAGCGCGGCTCGGTCACCGCGGTGGCGGCCGACAAGATCACCGTGAAGTCGACCGACGGCTTCACGCTGACCTGGGCCTACGGCGAGAAGCTGCGGGTCGTGCAGGACAAGAAGACCGTCGAGAAGTCCGCGATCAAGTCGGGCGCGGAGATCGGCATCGCCGGCCTCAAGGACGGCGACGCCAACAACGCCCGGCTGATCGCGATCAAGTAGTGGGTGCCGCGGCCCGTCTCCCCCGGGACGGGCCGCGGCGCTCGGTAATGCCTACTGCAGGAACTCGCCCAGCGGGGAAAGCAGCAGCTTTCCGAGGTCGGCTGAGATCCGGTCGAGGTGGGCGCGCTCCTTGTCGGTGGCCGACATGTCGTGGCGCATGCCCCACAGCTTCTGCGCGTTGCGCCAGGCGACGTTGCGGGTGTACTCGACCGCCTCGCCCTGCCACCAGTCGTCGAGCCGGCCGTTCATCGTGTCGATCAGCAGCTGCCACTTGTCGAGGTACCCGCGGCGCAGGCCCGGGATCGCCTCCGCGAAGATCTCGTTGATCTGCAGGTAGTCGTGGTGCTGGTCGCTGTCGTCGATCGGGTCGGAGCCCAGGTGGTCGAACGTGGTCACCAAGGCGAACGGCAGGTCGAAGTTGATGTGCGCGTTCACCCCCGCGCAGGCGGCGGGCAGCGGCCGGCAGTCCGGACCGGGGATCCGGACGAACAGGCCGGACCAGACCCGCGGGCAGTGCGGGCTGGCGTCGGGGCCGGCCCAGGCGCGCAGCGCGTCGAAGTACCGCGCCGCGAACTCGACGTCGAGCCGGGCGAGGAACGCCGGATCCTGGAACTTGCCCGCGTAGAGACGCTCCAGCACGCTCTCGGTGATCGTCAGGTACAGCTTGTTGAAGTCGCAGAGCGGGTTCTCACCCAGCAGGGGCGGCACGCGGCCCAGGATGTCCTGCAGCTTCCTCAGCTGATCGACCACGGCGGGCACGTCGTCGGGGTGCGACTGCAGCAGGTCGGACATCTCCTGCCGCACCGGACCCCAGACCGACTGAGTCATCGGTTTCCTCCAGGTGCTGATCACTCGGAGGGCCCCCTAGCACCGCCCGGCGGCGGTGGCCGCCGGGCGGTGCTCCCCCGTAGGGGAAGCCTTCCACCGGCGGCCCGCGCAGGGATCGGTAGATCTACGTATCTCGCGTACGTAGATAACGAAAAGGTCACGCCGCGGTGAGATACACCCGGCTGGCCTGCACCCTTGTGCGTACCTGGAGTTTGTCGAAGATGTGTCCGACGTGTACGCCGACCGTTCGCTCGCTGATGAACAGCCGCTCGCCGATCTCCCGGTTGGTCAGGCCCTCGGCGACCGCGGCGAGTACCTCGCGCTCGCGCTGGGTCAGCACCGAGAGGCCGTCGTCCTGCTCGTCCGGCATGGTCATCGGCACGGTGTCGACGTCGTCGGCCAGCGCGACCTTGAAGCGCTGCGCGGTCGAGACGATCTCGGCGGCGAACGGGCGCGCGCCCATGGAGACCGCCGTCGCGTACGCCTCCCGCAGCGCCAGGACCGCCTGGGCCTTGCGGCTCTTGCGGCTCAGCGCCGCCTCGGCGCGGCGCAGCCGTGCGTACGCGGCGGGATAGGGCTGGTTGCGGCGGTCCCACGCGCTCGCGGCGCGCAGCCACGGCTCGGGGTCGTGCCGCTCCTCGACCCGGCTGATCTCGGCGTGGCACAGGTCGATGTAGCCGTCGATCACCGCTCGGACCGGGGTTGCGGCGCTGCCCACACCCTCGGCCATGCGGTCGACGACGGTGCGCAGGCGGCGGATCGCGCCCGGGTCGACCGGCTCGCCGGCCGCGCGGGCCTCGGCCTCGGCGCGCAGGCCGTGCCAGGCCAGCACGCCGAGCAGCACCAGGTCGTCGGAGCGGGTCTCGGTGAGTCCGCGCTGGACCGCGGCGCGGGCGTGGGCGTGCCGGCCCTGCCACATCGCCAGGCCGGCGCGCAGGGTCAGCATCGGCAGCACGTGCCGGGCGCCGCCGCCGGCGAGGAGGGTGGCCACGGCGTCGAGGTCGCGATGGGCCGCGTCGATGTCGCCGAAGCCCACCCAGAGGCGGCACCGGGCCAGCAGCAGCTCGACCGCGTCGGCGCCGGACGGCCGGTGGGCCATCGCGGCCTCGAGGACCTGGTCGGCCTCGGCCCACTGACCGACCCGGAACAGGCCGTTGCCGGCGATCGCCAGCAGGCGGGTCTGGTACGTGCGGCCGGCGCCCAGGGATGCCAGCCGCTCGGCGCCGCGTCGGGCGACGAGCACCCCCTCCTCGACGTTGTTGAGCGGGCCGGCCAGCAGCTCGGCCAGATGCAGATAGGCCACGCCCAGGTCGTCGGGGTGCCCGGAGCGCTCGGCGATGTCGACCGCGTGCCGGATCACCGCGAGGCCGGCATCGGGGTCCTCGCGGAAGGCCGAGCTGAAGCCGAGGGCGGCACTCGCGCGCACCAGATCCTGCGTGGAGCCCACGGCGGCCTGATCGAGGGCCTCGGTGGCCCGCTCGTACGCGTCGGCGTAGCGGCCCAGGTGCAGGAGCAGCTCGGCGAGGTTGGCCGCGGCCGAGACTCGCTGCTGCGGGGTGCAGTCGGGCGCGCGCAGGGCCAGCTCGTACTCCACCTCGGCGGTGGCCGAGCGGCCCGCGGCGGCCAGGTAGCGGGCGCGGCGCAGGTGCAGCTCGCACTCGGCCGGCGCCTCGGGGTGGCGGGCCAGCTCGGACAGCCGGTCGAGGGCGCGCTGGTGCTCGCCGCAGCGGTGGGCCGTCTCGGCGGCGTGCGAGAGAAGCTCTGTCCTCTCGGGGGCGTCGTCGCTGGTCAGGTCGAGTGCGAGAGACCAGTGACGATGCGCCTCGGTGTACCCGTACAGCTTCTCGGCGCTTCTTGCGGCCGCGACCACCGACGGCAGTGCGCGAGCCGGCTCGCCCGCCTTCTGCCAGTGATGAGCGAGACGGGCGTGATCGACAACGCCCCCCGCCTCCATCGCCTCCGCGTAGCGGCGGTGCAGCGCCGCCGCCTCGGCCGGCAGCACCTCGGCCTCGAGGATCTCGGCGACCAACCGGTGCCGCAGGCGATAGCCGTCGGTGGCGCTGGCCACGAACCGGTGCGCCACGGCGGCCCGGATCGCCTCGAGCAGCTCGTCCTCGGCAAGCTTGGTGACCTTGGCCAGGACCTGGTGGTCGACCGGCTCGACGCCGGCCGCGACCGCGTGCACCACCGAGTGCGCCGCCGGAGGCAGCTCGTCCACCCGGGACAGGAAGATCTCGCGCAGCGTGTCGGACAGCTCGACCCGGCCGTCGCGCAGGTCACGGGCCAGTTCCTCGGCCACGAACGGGTTGCCGCCGGAGCGCTTGAAGACGCGGTCGGCGTCCTCCGGCTCGATGCCGCCCGCGATCGCGTTGACCAGCTCGAGGGTCTGCTCGCGGTCGAGCGGGGCCAGGTCGACGACCTTGACCGAGCGCAGCCGGCGCAGCTCGGCCAGGACGCGGCGCAGCGGGTGGGCGCCGTGCAGCGCCTCGGCGCGCACCGCCGCCAGCACCGACAGGCGGATGCCGCCCAGGCCGGCGAGCAGGTAGAGCAGCAGCTGCCGGGTGCTGCGGTCGGCCCACTGGAGATCGTCGAGAACCAGGAGGAGGTGTTTGTCGCCGGCCACGGCGCGCAGGTCACGGCTCACCCGGTCGAGCAGCGCGTCGGCGCCGGCGGTCTGATCCCACTGCTGAAGATCCGGCTGATATTGCCGCAAGGCCTGAAGAACCGGATGCAAAGGGGACGCATCGCCGATATCGAGGCAGGTCCCGGACAGCACGGAGTAACCCGCGTCACCCATCGCCCGGGCGGTCTCCCGCAGCAGCCGGCTCTTGCCGACGCCGCTCTCGCCGGTGACGAACACCGCCGCTGTACCGCCAGGACCGACATTGCGCAGGTCGGACTGGACATCGGCAAGCGTGTCGGTGCGCCCGACAAGCGGACCGTCGTCCCCCTCGTCGCTGGCCATGCAGGGCAGCCTAATGCGAATCGACCTAGCACGTTCTCGTCGGTTCGGTCTGTTCTGCGTCACAAAAATGACGGGAGCCCCGGCTGTCAGAGATACGTCGTTCTGACGATCCAGAAGTGGACGGCGCCTGGCACCGTTCACACCCGGGGCAAGCAATGAGGTTTGTTCGCGACCTACCGGGAGTGAGCAGGCGACGGCGTCTCCACCGTCGCGAACAAACCTCATTTTGATCTGGGGGAGTGTGAGACATGACCGCGATCGCTATGGCGGAGCAGGAGCGGCGTCAGACAGTGACGGTGTTGTTCATCGACATCGTTGGTTTTACCTCACTAATAGATGATCTTGATTGTGCGGTGGTTCGCGCGTTGCAGCGGGACTACTTCTCCACCGTGTGCGACATCGTCCGCGAGGGCGGCGGAGTGGTCGAGAAGTACGTGGGCGACGCGGTCATGGCGGTGTTCGGGGCCGGACCGGGGGGGTTCGGTCCAGAGGCGGCCGCTTCGGCGGTACGGGTGGGCCTGTCGGTCCAGGAGGCGTTGAGGGGGCAGCTCCTGGCCGGCAGGTTCGCTGTACGTACCCGCGTGGGGCTCGCGACCGGCGACGTGATCGTCGACCTCGCGGCCGCCCGGGAGTTCGGGCACGGGATGGTCAGCGGCAGCGTGGTCTCGACGGCCGCGCGGCTGCAGGCGTACGCGCCGCACGACACGGTCGTCGTGTGCGCGGCGACCCAGGCGGTCACCGACGAGCTGATCGCCTATCAGGAGTTGCCGCCGGTGCGGGTGGCCGGCAAGCCGTACCCGCTCGACCTGTGGCGCGCGCTGCAGCCGCAGCGGGTCCCGGCCGGCAAGAGGCAACTCTGTGGGGTGGGTGCCGAGTAGGGGCGCTCGGCGCCCACCCTTCCGGGGTGTCGTGGCTCACCACCTGGGGTATATGCGGTTATTATCCGGGATCTTCGTGACCGCCTCTCGGCTCGGTGCCGAAGAAGTGTCGGAGGGTCCCGGTAGGCTCGCCGCGAATTGACCACCACCTAGGGCCGATGGGATGTGCCACCACCGTGACCGCGGAAATCCTGTACGGGGCTGACGACCTCACGCACCTCGAGGGGCTTGACGCCGTCCGGAAACGCCCGGGCATGTACATCGGCTCCACCGACAGCCGCGGCGTCAACCACCTGGCCAACGAGATCATCGACAACTGCACCGACGAGGGTGTGGCCGGCTACGCCACCAAGGTGGCCGTGATCCTGCACGCCGACGGCTCGGTCCAGGTCGACGACGACGGCCGCGGCATCCCGACCGACATCAACGCGAAATCCGGGCTCAACGGCGTCGAGCTGGTGCTCACCCGCCTGCACGCCGGCGGCAAGTTCGGCGGCTCGGGCTACAAGACCTCCGGCGGCCTGCACGGCGTCGGCGCCTCCGCGGTCAACGCGCTGGCGCTGCGCTTCGACGTGACGGTGAAACGCGACGGCAAGGTCCACGAGATCTCGTTCCACCGTGGCGCCCCCGGCGTCTTCGACGGCCCCGGACCGTCCTCCCGTTTTCATCCGGAGTCCGGCCTGCGCGTCGCCCGCAAGCTGAAGCGTGGCGAGCCCACCGGCACCTCGATCCGGTACTGGTACGACGCGCGGTACTTCGAGACCGGCGCCCGGCTCGACGCCGAGGCCGTCCGGGCCAAGCTGCGCAACACGGCGTTCCTGGTCCCCGGCGTGCTGTACACGCTGCGCGACGAGACCGCCGAGGAGCCGGTCACCGAGACCTTCCACTTCCCGCGCGGGCTCACCGACATGGTCGAGTTCCTCACCCACGCCGGCGACAAGCCGGTCTCCGGCATCCTGATGGTGACGGGCGAGGGGACGTACAAGGAGAACGCCGCCGACGCCAACGGCGTCATGCAGTCGAACGTGGAGCGCCGCGCCGAGATCGAGGTCGCCTTCCGCTGGGGTACGGGGTACGACCGCACCATCGAGTGCTTCACCAACACGATCCGTAACGTGCACGGCGGCACGCACCGTAAGGGCTTCGAGCGGGCGCTGGTGCGGGCGCTCACCGAGGCCATCCGCAACACCCGCGGCCTGCTACGCCCCAAGGAGGACCCGCCGGTCCTCGACGACCTACTCGAGGGCATGACCGCGGTCATCCACGTGCGGGTACCCGAGCCGCAGTTCACCTCGCAGACCAAGGACGAGTTGTCCACGGCCGGGGTCACCCGGGTGATGCAGTCGCTGATCGAGGCCCACCTCAAGGAGTGGGTCGACGGCCGCAAGACCAAGACCGAGGCGCGCACCGTGCTGCAAAAGGTGGTGGACGCCGCTCGCGTCCGCCTCACCCAGAAGCAGCAGAAGGACGCGGCCCGGCGCAAGACCGCCCTCGAGGGCGCGTCGATGCCGCCCAAGCTGGTCGACTGCCGGGCCACCGGCATCTCCCGCTCGGAGCTGTACATCGTCGAGGGCGATAGCGCCCTCGGCACCGCCCGGATGGCCCGCTCCTCGGAATACCAGGCGCTGCTGCCGATCCGCGGCAAGATCCTGAATGTGCAGAAGGCGTCGCTGCAGCAGGTGCTCGACAACGCCGAGTGCTCGGCGATCGTGCAGGTGCTGGGGGCCGGCTCCGGGCGCACCTTCGAGCTGCCGGCCATGCGCTACGGCCGCGTCATGATCATGGCGGACGCCGACGTCGACGGCTCCCACATCCGCACGCTGCTGATCACCCTGTTCGCCAAGTACATGCGACCGGTGATCGAGGAGGGCCGGCTCTTCGCCGCGATGCCACCGCTGCACAAGGTTGTCACCAAGGGGCGCAACTCCGAGACGATCTTCACGTACACGCAGCAGGAGATGGAGGCGACCGTCTCCCGCATCGAACGCGGCGGCCGGTCGGTGCAGAAGCCGGTGCCCCGGTTCAAGGGCCTCGGCGAGATGGACGCCGACGAGCTGTGGGAGACCACGATGAACCCGGCGACCCGCACCGTCCGGCGCATCACGCTGGACGACGCCGAGCGGGCCGAGGCCACCCTCGAGCTGCTGATGGGCGAGCGGGTCGAGCCGCGGAAGAACTGGCTGATCGAGGCGGCGGGCCGCATCGACGAAGAGACGATCGACGCCTGAGAGGTCATGTTTCATGGCACGCCGTAAGAACGAGAACAACCGCGTCGATCCGTCCGCGTTCGACCAGGCGGGCGCCCGGGTCATCGACAACCCGCTGACGACCGAGGTCGAGGATTCGTACCTGGAGTACGCGTACTCGGTCATCCACTCGCGGGCCCTGCCCGACGCGCGCGACGGCCTCAAGCCCGTGCACCGCCGCATCCTGTGGTCGATGTCCGAGCAGGGCCACCGCCCCGACCGGGCGTATGTGAAATCTGCTCGCGTCGTCGGCGACGTGATGGGTAAGTACCACCCCCACGGCGACGTCGCGATCTACGACGCCCTGGTCCGCCTGGCGCAGGACTTCTCGCTCAACGCGCCGCTGATCGACGGCCACGGCAACTTCGGCTCGCCCGACGACGGCCCGGCCGCCGCGCGGTACACCGAGGCGCGTATGTCGCGCGAGGCGATGCTGCTGGTCGGGGAGCTCGGCGAGGGCACTGTCGACTTCAAGGCCACCTACGACGGCAACGACCTCGAGCCCAAGGTGTTGCCGGCCGCGTTCCCCAACCTGCTGGTCAACGGCACCTCCGGCATCGCGGTCGGCATGGCGACCAACATGATCCCGCACAACCTCGGCGAGGTCGTGGCGGCCGCGCGGCACCTGATCACCAACCCCGAGGCCGACCTCGACACGCTGATGCGCATCGTGCCCGGCCCCGACCTGCCGACCGGCGGCCACCTGCTCGGGCTCGACGAGGTGCGCCGGGCCTACGAGACGGGCCGTGGCGTGGTGCGTATGCGGGCCAAGGCGCAGACGGGCCCGCTCGAGGGCGGACGCGGGCGCCAGGCGATCACGGTGACCGAACTGCCGTACGGTATCGGCACCGAGAAGATCATCGAGGCCATCACCGACGAGGTGAAGGGCAAGCTGATCGTCTCCGGACCGAAGCGCGGGCAGCGGCAGGCCGCCCGGCTGACCGGCATCGCCGACGTCAAGGACCTCACCGACCGCGAGCACGGCACCCGCCTGGTGATCGAGTGCAAGGTCGGCGTCAACCCGCAGGCCCTGCTGGCCGACCTGTACCGCCTGACGCCGCTGGAGAGCTCGTTCGGCATCAACAACCTGGTGCTGGTCGACGGGCAGCCGCAGACGCTCGGGCTCAAGGCGCTGCTCGAGGTCTTCGTCCAGCACCGCTACGACGTGGTCACCCGGCGCACGCTGTTCCGGCGCACCAAGCGGGAAGACCGCCTGCACCTGGTCGACGGCCTGCTCATCGCCCTGATCGACATCGACCGGGTGGTCGCCATCATCCGGGGCAGCGACGACGCGGCCGCGGCCAAGGCGGCGTTGATGCAGGAGTTCAGCCTCTCCGACATCCAGGCGACGTACATCCTGGACACCCCGCTGCGGCGGCTCACCCGCTTCGACCGGATCGAGCTCGAGACCGAGCAGGAGCGGCTGCGCAACGAGATCGCCGAGCTGTCCCGCATCCTCGACAACGAAGACGTGCTCAAGCAGCTCGTGTCCGACGAGCTGGCCGAGGTGGCGTCGGAGTTCGGGGCACCCCGGCGCACCACGCTGATCGGCGGCGACCTCAAGGAGGTGCTCGCCGCCTCCGCGCCGGCCGGCCCGCTCGAGGTCGCCGACGACCCCTGCCAGGTGATCCTCTCGGCCACCGGCCTGATCGCCCGCACGGCCGCCGAGAGCGAGGAGGCGCCCGAGGCGTCCCGCCGCCGCTCCGGCCGCGTCAAGCACGACGCCGTCCGCTCGGTGATCCACTCGACGGCCCGAGGCCGCATCCTGCTGGTCACCAACCGCGGCCGCGCCTTCAAGACCGACGTGCTGACCCTGCCGGTCCTCCCCGAGCAATCCGGCACGGTGTCGCTGCGCGGCGGCATGTCGGCCTCCGAGATCGTGCCGCTGGAAAAGGGCGAACGGGTGGTCGGCATCGCGCCGCTCGCCGACGGCAGCCCCGGCATCGCCATGGGCACCCGGCACGGCGTGGTCAAGGTGTGCTCCCCCGAGTGGCCGGTCCGCTCCGACGAGTTCGAGGTGATCACCCTCAAGGACGGCGACGAGGTCCTCCAGGCCACCTGGCTCACGGACGGCAACGAGTCGCTGGCGTTCGTCACGTCGGACGCGTCGATGCTGCGCTTTCCGGCCAAGACGGTGCGCCCGCAGGGCCTCAAGGGCGGCGGCATGGCCGGCATCAACCTTTCGGCCGACGCCGAGGTCATCGCCTTCAACGTGGTGAACACGACCGACACCGAGCACGGCGAGGTCATGGTGGTCACGTCCACCGGCACCCAGGTGAAGGTGACCCCGTTCGCGTCCTACCCCGCGAAGGGCCGAGCCACCGGCGGCGTCCGCGTCCAGCGCTTCCTCAAGGGCGAGTCCCGCCTGGCGGTGGCCTGGGTCGGCCCGCGCCCCATCGGCGCGAGCAGCACGGGCGACCCGGTCGAGCTCCCCGACACCGACCCCCGCCGCGACGGCTCCGGCGCCGCGGTCATCATGGGCCCGCAGATCATCGGCCACCTGATCGAACGAGGCTGACACCCGCGGTCGGGTGCCGACGCGGTCGGGTGCTGACGCGGTCGGGTGCTGACGCGGTCGGGTGCTGACGCGGTCGGGTGCTGACGCGGTCGGGTGCTCAGGCGCTCACGCGGCCGGGCGGGCACCGGCGGCGTGTGGCCGGGCGGGCACGGGCGTCTGCGCTGCCGGGCGCGCTCAGACGCTCGCGCGTCGGGTACTCGCCCAGCCGAGCGTCAGGCGGACCCGGGCACGGCGCTGACGCGGTCTGGCGCTGACGCGGTCTGACGGCCGCGCGCTCACTGGGTGGCGCGGCCGGGCGCGCTCAGACGCTCGCGCGTCGGATACTCGCCCAGCCGAGCGTCAGGCGGACCCGGGCACGGCGCTGACGCGGTCTGGCGCTGACGCGGTCTGACGGCCGCGCGTTCATTGGGTGGCGCGGCCGGGCGCTCGCTCGGTCGCGCGGTTTGGGCGCTCGCGCGGGCGGCCAGCTCACGCGGGCGGCCAGCTCGCGCGGGCGGCCAGCTCGCGCGGGCGGCCAGCTCGCGCGGGCGGCCAGCTCACGCGGGCGGACGCTTACGCGGGCGGTCGGTCACGTGCCCGGCCGACTCGGCGCCGCGGGCGTCGGGACTGCTGCTCGGATGGATGGCGCCGTGCTTGGGCTGGGGACGGATGCCTTGCGTGGGATGCGGCGGTACCTGGGGACAGGGCGGCGGTACCTGAGAACGATGCGGGCGGGTGGTGGGCCAAGCGATCTTTGGCCGCATGGTGATCCTTCTCAGCGACCCCCGGGTGTCGGCCGTGCCGGTGCGGGATGCCGGGGTTCCGTTTGTGCGGCTCGGGGCGGAGTTCGGGGTGGCGCGCGCCTGGGTGCGGGCCGACCTTGCCGAACGGCTCGGGTGGGCGCGGGAGGCGCTGCCCGCCGGGCTTTCGCTGCGGGTGGTGGAGGGGCATCGGGAGCTTGCGCGGCAAACGGAGATCATTGACGCGTACGCGGCGGAGCTGCGCGCCGCCGACCCTGGGGTGACCGAGGCCGAGCTGCGGCGGTTGACCAGCCGGTTCGTGGCGCCGGTCGAGGTGGCGCCGCACGTGGCCGGCGCGGCCGTCGATCTGACGCTGGCGGGGCCGGACGGGGACCTCGACATGGGAACCCCGATCGACGCCACGCCGGAGGAGTCGGGCGGGGCGTGCTACTTCGCGGCCGGCAATGTGGGGGTCGAGGCGCGGGCCAACCGGATGCTGCTCGGCCGGGTCCTGGGTGGCGCGGAGCTGGTGAACTATCCGACCGAGTGGTGGCACTGGAGCTACGGCGACCGGTATTGGGCGCTGATGACCGGAGCGCCGGCAGCCCTGCACGGGCCGGTGGGCGAGCGGGTGGCGGCGTGAGCGCGAAGGCCCCGACCGCGCCGACCGAGCGGGTAGCGGCGTGAGTCTGACGGCACTCGACGCGCCGGCGGGGGCGCGGATCACGGTTGATCTAAGAGCGGTGGCCGACAACACGCGCACGCTGGTGGCCCGCGCTCGCGGCGAGGTGATGGCCGTGGTGAAGGCGGACGGGTTCGGGCATGGGGCGGTTGGCGTGGCGCGCGCGGCATTGGGTGCGGGAGCGACTTGGCTTGGCGTTACGGGGCTGGGGGAGGCGCTGGCGTTGCGAGCCTCGGGGCTTGAGGGGCCGATGCTGAGCTGGCTCAACCCGCCCGGTGCGGACTTCGCGGCGGCGGTGGGGCAACGGGTCGATCTCGCCGTGCCCAGCCTTGCCCACCTGGCGGCGATGCCGCCGGGGGCCCGGATTCACCTGCACCTTGACACGGGGATGGCCCGCGACGGCGCTGCCGAGGACGAATGGCTCGCGCTGTGCCGGGCCGCGCGCGAGGCCGAGCTGCGCGGGCGGGTCGCGGTGATCGGGGTGATGAGCCACCTGGCGGGGCCGGATACACCGGCGGCGGTGCGGCGGTTTCGGGAGGGGGTCGCGATCGCGTACGGGATGGGATTGCGCCCCCGGGTGCGGCATCTTGCCGCGACCGCCGCGACGTTGACCGAGCCTGACACGCACTTCGATCTGGTTCGGACGGGGGCGGGGCTGGTTGGCATCGACCCTTCGGGGACCACGGTCCTGCGCGGGGCGATGACGCTCACCGCCCCGGTCGTCGAAGTGCGGCGGGTCGTGGCGGGGACGCCGGTGGGCTACGACCACACCTGGCGAGCGCCGAGGGACACCACGCTGGCGTTGCTGCCGGTCGGATACGCCGACGGGCTCCCGCGCAGCGCCGGGCCGCGCGGGGAGGTGCTGCTGGGTGGTCGTCGCTGCCGTATTGCGGGCCGGATATCGATGGACCAGATCGTCGTCGACACCGGCCCAGGAGAGGGCGTTCGCGTCGGGGACGTCGCGGTTGTGTTCGGGCCGGGGTTGGGTGGCGAGCCGACCGTTGCTGATTGGGCCACGTGGGCCGGCACCTTGCCGCACGAGATTGTCACGGGGCTGGGTAGCCGGCCGCATCGGCACGTTGTTGGAGGGAACTGAGCATGTCGCGGATTCGGGTGGCTGTCATCGGGGGCGGCGCCAACGGTGAGCATGACGTGTCGCTGGCGTCGGCGGCGGCTGTGGTGGGGGCGCTCGACCCGGGCGCGTACGAAATCGTTGGTCTCACTATTGGGCGGGACGGCACCTGGCTGGACGCGGCCGGTGAAGTCATCGGGCTCGCGGCTGCCGTGGAAATGCTTCAAGGCTGCGATGTCGCGCTCCCGATCGTGCACGGGCCCCGCGGGGAGGACGGCACGCTCGCCGCGTTGCTGGAGCTTGCGGATGTCCCGTACGTCGGCTCGGGTCTGCGGCCCGGAGCGTTGGCGATGGACAAATGGGTGACCAAACTGATCGCCCAGGATCTGGGGATTGCCGTGGCGCCGGGGCGGCTGCTGACGGCGCGCACTGCGGCGGACTACACCTGGAGCGCGCCCGTGGTGGTCAAGCCGGTGGCGGCCGGGTCGAGCCTCGGGGTGACGCTGGTGAGCCGGCCCGAGGACCTCGACGCGGCGATGGCGGAGGCGCTGCGCCATGACGATCGCATCCTGGTCGAGCAGGTCATCAAGGGCCGCGAGATAGACATCGCTATCCTGAAAAATCCGGACAAAATCGTGGCGAGCCCGACGCTTGAGATCATCACTGACGGCGGGTTCTTCGACTACGCGGCCAAGTACGGCGGGGAGGCGACCAAGTTCCTGATCCCGGCCCCGATCGAGCCGGCCGCGACCAGGGCGATCGAGGAAGCCGCAACGGCCATGTACGAAGCGCTCGGCTGCCGGGGTGTGGCGCGGTTCGACTTCTTCGTCACCGAGGAAGGCACAGTGCTCAACGAGGTGAACACGATGCCGGGCTTCACCGCGCACTCGCAGGTCCCGAGGATGTTCGCGGCCGCCGGAATGCCGTACCCACGACTGCTCGACACGCTGATCGGCCTAGCGTGTGGGCATGGGTGATCAGCCACATCGGTTGCCGGGCCTGGGCGAGGCGATGGCCGCGGTCGCCGTCCTCTTCCTGGGCCTGGTCGAGTACGAGACGCAGCCGTGGCTGGGCAGCCCGGGCTGGCGCGTCCTGTACTGGCTGGTCGTCCTCGGCACCGCCATGGCGATCGCGCTGGTTCGCCGGGCGCCGTGGCTCTCGCTGACGCTCGCCTGGCTGATCCCGATATGCCAGGTCCTCACCGGGACCCCGGTCGTGTTCACGCAGGTCGCCGTGCTGGGGGTCGCGTTCGGTGTCGCTCGCTGGGGCGGCTGGGCGACGCTCTGGGCGAGCGGGGTGTCGATCCCGGCGGGTTCGGCGGTCGCGGTGTTCCTGTTCCAGTTCCTCGGCGTACGGATCAACCTGCCGGTCAGCTCGGCGGACCTGATCGCCAACGCCGTGCGCGGGCTCGGCATCGGCTGGCAGATCGGCGTGGCCCTGGTGTTCATGGCGGTGCTCGGCGCGCCCTGGCTGGCCGGCGTCGCGCTGCGCACCGCCGACCGGGCCCGCGACGAGGTGGACCAGGCGGCCCGGGAGCGCGCGCGGGCCGAGGAGACCGCCCGGATCCGGGACGCGCAGACCCGGCTGGCCCGGGACGTGCACGATGTCGTCGGGCATTCGCTGGCGGTGATCCTGGCCCAGGCCGAGTCGGGCCAGTACCTGCCGGATGAGAATCCGGCGGCGCTCAAGTCGGCCCTCGCGACGATCGCGACCTCGGCCCGGACGTCGCTGCGGGAGGTGCGCGACGTGCTGTCGGCGACTCGGGACGACGGGCTGCCGGCGACCCGTGATGACGTGCCGTCAGCGACCCGGGACGACGTGCTGTCCTCGACTCGAGAAGGCGTGCTGACGACGACCCGGGAAGGCATGCCGGCGACGTCCGACGGCCTGGAGAAGCTGATCGGCAACCTGCGGGCCAGCGGCCATGAGGTGGTGTCGGGGCAGGATGGGACGCCGCTGGCGCTGGGGGAAGCGCGGCAGGTCGTGGCCTACCGGGTGCTGCAGGAGATGCTGACCAACGCGATCCGGCACGGCCGGCGGGACAGCCCAGTGATCGTGCGGCGGTCGTGGGCGGCGGGCGCGTTGATCATCGAGGTGCGCAACGCGGCGGGCGCGGGCGCCGAGAGCAAGGGTTCCGGTGTGGACGGCATGCGGGAGCGCCTCGCGGCGGTCGGGGGAGACCTGTGGATCGAGCGCCGCGAGGACGTCTTCGTGGCGACGGCGCGGATTCCAGCGGCATGAGCGACATCGGGGTGCTGGTCGTCGACGACCAGGAGTTGTTCCGGGCCGGCGTCGTGGTGATCCTCAACGCGCAGGAGGGCATCCGGGTCGTCGGGGAGGCGGGGGACGGGCGGGACGCCGTACGCCTGGTCGATGATCTTGATCCTGATGTTGTCTTGATGGATCTGCGCATGCCGGGGATGGATGGCGTGGAGGCGACGCGGTTGATCTATGCGACGCCGCGTCCGCGTCCGGTGCGGGTCCTGGTTCTGACGACGTTCAACCTGGACGATCGGGCGGCCACGGCGATCCGGTACGGCGCGAGCGGCTTCCTGCTGAAGGACACCACGCCCGCGCAGCTGGCCGATGCGGTCCGCAGCGTGCACGCGGGGAACGCCGTGCTCGCGCCGACCGACCTGACGGCGTTGCTGGAGACGCAGTTCGCGGCGCGGGCGCCGGTGCCGGACGCCTACCTGTCGCTCACCGAGAAGGAGCGGATGGTCTTTCGCGCGGTGGCCCGGGGGCTGTCGAACGCTGAGATCGCCGCCGAGATCTTCGCTGGGGAGTCCACTGTGAAGACCCACGTGGGCGCGATCCTGCGGAAGTTGTCGCTGCGGGATCGGGTGCAGATCGTGGTGTTCGCCCATGAGCATGGGCTGCTCTGAGAAAGGGGGCGACGGCGAGAGGTGGTGGGTCCTGTCGCCGCCGCCCGGCTGGCGTGGGGGATTTATTTGCTCGGCTCGGGGATGTCGCACTTGATCTTCGGGTTTACGCCCAGCCAGTTCAGAGGTCCGGCCACGATCGTCACCATGACCGTGCCGGCCTCGGCGCAACTGGTGTCGCCGGTGTCCTTGAAATAGCCGCGCTGGTAGGCGGCCACGCTGCCCAGCAGCAGCCAGATGATCACGATGGCTGCGCCGATCGAACCTGTGCGCATCGGGGGTCTCCTCGGTCGTGGGGATTACCGCGGGATACCCCGCCCGGGTCGATCTCTAAACGGACGCAGCAACGTGGGAGTGAGGGCGGCCAGCACCACGCCGAGGGCGGCGACCGCGAGCATGGCGCCGCGCAGCCCGATCGCTTCCGCGCACAGTCCGACGTAGACCGGCCCGACGATGAAGCCGAGGTAGGAGACGGTCGTGACCACCGACGTGGCGCGACCCCGGTGGGACTCGTCGACGTCGCGCGAGACGATCCCGACCAGGGTCGGGAACAGCACGGCGGTGCCGGCGGCGGCCACCACCAGGCCCAGCGCCGCAACCGGCAGCGTGGGGGACAGGGCGATGACGACGGCCCCGAGGGCGGCGAGGGCCGCGCCGGCGAGGAGCACGATCCGGGCGTACGGCGGCCGCAGCCCGCCCGCGGCGAACCGCGTGATCGCGACGGTGCCCGCGAAGACAGCCGGCGCGATCGCGCTGGTGCCGACCGTCGAGTGCAGCACGTCGTGGGCGAAGACCGCGCTCCAGCTCTGGTGCGCGTTCTCACTGGCGAACGCGAGCGCGCCCAGCGTCCCGATGAGCAGCAGGGGAGCGATGGGGCCCCGGGGGGCAGGGGCCGGAGCGCCCCTGTCTTGATCGCCGCCGTGGGGTAGCGCGGCGGCCGCTGTCAGGGCGAGGACGGCCACCCCGGCGAACGGCGCCACCAGCGGCAACGACGAGGTCAGGCCGCTGGCGAGACTGCCCAGCACGACCATGGTGGAGAAGATGCCGTGCGCGCGGGTGATGACCGGGCGGCCCGCCACGGCTTCGGCCCGGCCGGCGACCGCGTTCTGGGCCACGTCGGCCGCGCCGCTGGTGGCGCCGACCACGGCCAGGCCGGCGCACAGGCTCGGGAGGTTCACGGCGGTCAGCGCCAGCCCGGCGCCGGCCAGGCCGAGCGCGCCGACGGCCCAGGCGGAGAATCGCAGGCCCCAGCGGTCGAGCGCGCGGCCCGCGAGCAGCATTGCCGGCAGGGCGCCGGCACCGATGAAGAGCAGCGCAAAGCCCAGTTGACCGTCGCCGATGCCGGCCTGCTGCTGAACCCGGGGGACCGCGCCGCCCCAGACGCCCCAGAACGCCCCGAACGCCCCGAACGCGGCGAAGGCCCTTCTCATCTGTTTAACGTTACACAGCCCAGGCTAGAGTGGCACGGTGACGAAGAGGGCGACCCTCGCGCAGGTGGCCGAGCTGGCGGGCGTGTCGGTGATGACCGCGTCGTACACGTACAGCCGGCCGGGACGAGTCGCCGCGGAGACCCGGGCGCGGGTGCTGGCGGCGGCCGCCCAGCTGGGATTCGCGGGGCCCGACCCGAGCGCCCGGTCGCTGCGACGCGGCAGCACGCAGACCATCGGGGTGGTGCTGGGCGAGCACCTCACGTACGCGTTCGATGACCCGGAGGCGGTGTCCTTCCTGGCCGGGGTCGCCGAGGTGTGCGCCGGGCGCGGATTCGGCATGACCATCCTGCCGATCACGGGGGCTCCCGACGACGTCGCGCGCGTGCGGAACGCCGCCGTCGACGGCTTCGTCGTCTGGACCACCGCCGACGACGACCCGGTGCTCGCGGCGGTGCGGGCGACGCGCCGGCCCGCGGTCGTCCACGGTGGACCGGCGGTCGACGGCGTGGGCCTGGTGAGCATCGACAACCAGGCGGCGGCCCGGGCGATCGGCGCGGCCGCCTTCGCCGGCGCGCGGCGGCCGGCGGTGGTCAGCTTTCCGCTCTCCCGCGACCGGGCCGGCGCGATCACCCGCGGCGCGGACCTCGCCGAGGTGCTGTTCCCGGTGACGCGCGAGCGGTTGGAAGGCTATCGCCAGGCGGCCGAGGACGCGGGCTTCGACTGGCGGGGCGTGCCCGTCGCGGTGTGCGCGACCAACGCCATGGCGGAAGCCGAGCGGGCCGCGGCCGCGTTGCTGGCCTCCGCCGAGCCGCCCGACGCGATCGCGGCGATGAGCGACCAGCAGGCGGCCGGCGTTCTGCGGGCGGCCCGCGCCGCCGGGCTTGCCGTTCCTCGCGACCTGGCGGTCACCGGATGGGACGATGCCGCGGTGGCCGCGCCCCTCGGGCTGACCACCATTGCCCAGTCGCTGCGCGATCAGGGGGCCGCGTGCGCTCGCGTGGCGCTGGGCGACGGCCCGCCCGGAGGGCCGGCGCCGTGGTCGCTCGTCGAGAGGACCAGCACCCGCTAGGCCGGGCGGACCGCCTGGAGGGTGTAGGTCAACGGCAGCCGGTCGGGCTCCTCGTCGAGGACCCACTCGCCGGTCGGGAGCATGTGCATGCGGCCCGGCAGCGCCTCCCACGGCACCGATCGGTGCTCGACCAGGCCGGTCACCGTCATCCCGGCGTCGAGGATCGCGGTGATCAGCTCGCCGAGGCCGTGGTTCCACTCGTGGGTGGTGCTGCCGCGCAGCTCGATGTCGGTCTCGACGTAGGAGCCGTCGGAGGTGAAGACCATCGGCTCGGCTCGCTCGAAATATGGATATCTCACGACAAGGGCGTCGGGGTTCTCATCGTCGAGCGACCACAGCATCGGGTGTCCCTCGCGGAGGAACAGCCGGCCGCCGGGCTTCAGGAGCGACGCGACCACCCGGGCCCAGCGCGCGACGTCGGGCAGCCAGCAGAGGGCCCCCACGCCGGTGTAGACGAAGTCGTAGCCGTCGCCTGCGACTTCGAGCGCGTCGTACACATCCGCTTGGACAAATCGGACGTCGGCGCCGGATCGTGCGGCGATGTCTCGCGCTTCATCGAGCGATTTGTCCGAAAAGTCCAGTCCGGTCATCGTCGCGCCGAGCCGCGACAGCGACACCGTGTCCGTACCGATGTGACACTGCAGGTGGATCCCGCGCTGACCCACCAGGGAACCCAGCAGCGACCGGTCGAAGGCCACGACCTCGCTGAGCGCCGCCGGATCGGACACGAGGGCGGCCACCGGATAGCCCGGCGACGCGGCGTGGGCGGCGGCGCGCTCGTTCCAATGGCTCAGATTGACGTCCCGATAGTCGGTCACGGGGGCACCATAGACGCCCCGGGGGCGAAGCGCCGTAGAGTTTCGGGTCAGGTGCAGCAGGTGAGGGAGGCGCGAGGTTGGAGAGCAGGCGTACGACGGTGCGAGACGTGCGCCGGGCCAACCGGTCCAGCCTGCTCACCGACCTGTTCCACGGCGGCCTGCAGAGCCGCCAGCAGCTGGCCGCGACCACGGCGCTGAGCCAGGCCAGTGTCAGCAACCTGATCGGCGAGATGCTCGAGGAGGGCCTGGTCGAGGAGGCCGGCCTCGTCGGCTCGGACGGCGGCCGCCCGCGGGTGCTGCTGCGGGTGCGGCCCGGCTTCCGCTACGTGGTGGGCGCCGACGTGGCCGAGACCCGGGTGCTGGTCGAGCTCTACGACCTGTCGATGGCCCGGCTGGCGGCGGTCGAGCTCGAGCACGACGACGATCCCGCGCAGGTGGCCGAGCAGTTGCTGGCCGGCCTGGCCACGGTGATCGCCGAGGCCGGAGTGCAGAGCAAGGACGTTCTCGGGTACGGCGTGGGCGTCCCCGGCGTGGTCGACCAGGACGGCGTGGTCGACTCGCAGTCGACGGGGTGGGACGCGGTGCCGCTCGGCGCCATGCTGCGGGCCGGCACGAGCGTGCCGATCTTCGTGGAGAACGGCGCCAAGACCTTCGGCCAGGCCGAGATGTGGTTCGGCTCGGCGCGCGGCGCACGCCACGCGGTCATCATCATGATCGGTACGGGCGTGGGCGCGGCCGTGGTGATGGACGGCCGCGGTTATCGGGGCGCCAACAGCAACGCGGGCGAGTGGGGTCACACCACCCTGGTGTACGACGGTGAGCTGTGCCGCTGCGGCGCCCGCGGATGCCTCGAGGCGTACGTCGGCGCCGGCGGAATCTCCCGCCGGCTGGCGGCCGCGACCGGGCGTCCCGACACCCCCGACCTGGTGGACGCGATGCTGACCGACACGCCCCCCGAGGCCGAGCCGGTCTTCGCCGAGACGGCCGGCTACCTGGGCGCCGGCATCGCCGACCTGATCAACCTGTTCAGCCCCGAGCGCATCGTGCTCGGCGGGGTGGCGGGCGCACATTTCGGCGAGCGCTTCCTGCCCGAGATCCGCGAGGCGGCGGCCCGGCACGCGCTGCGCCGCCCCTACAGCCAGACGAGCATCGACCTGTGCACGCTGGGGCCGGACGCGGTGGCCATGGGGGCGGCGACGCTGCCCATCGCCCAGTTGCTGGCCGAGGGCGGTTTGCCCGAGCCGGAGGAGCCGATGATGGCCCTCCCGCCCCGATCACGCCGCCCGAACGAGCGCACCCGCCGCTGACCCAGCGCCGCCGCCGCTGGCCCCGCGCCGCCGCTGACCCCGCGCACCCGCCGCTGGCTCAGCGCAGTGGGCCCGCGTCGCGCGGGGTTCGCGCGCTCAGAGTCCGGCACGCCCAGGCCCGACATTTCCGATATGTGCGCTTAATTTCTGCGCCGTGGGCGAGAGCCCGTCGGCTCTGATGAGTTGCTGTGCGCCGCGAACCGGAAGTTATCAAGATCCCGGCGGCGGGCACGGGCGGCTGGCGCGGCGGGGGGCACGGGCGCGGCCGGCGGGTGCGGTGCGGGGCGGTGTGGGCGGTGTTGATGAGTTGCTGCGCTGGGCGAACCGGAAGTTATCAAGGTCTGAGGCAGTGTGGCGGGGCCGGGCGGAGTGCGGGCAGTGCGGGGTGGTGGCCGCCGACGGCCCCGGGGGTGATCCGCGGAGCCGCCGGCGGGGTATCACTGCGCCGATCGGGTGTGGGCGATCGTGTCGCGGAACCAGAGGGCGCTCTGCTTGGGCGTACGCGTCTGGGTCTCGTAATCGACGTGGACGATGCCGAAACGCTTGGCGTAACCCTCGGCCCACTCGAAGTTGTCCATGAGGGACCAGGCGAAATACCCGCGCACGTCGGCGCCCTGTGCACGAGCGTCGGCAACGGCGGCGATGTGCGAGGACAGATAGGCGGTGCGCGCGTCGTCGGCGACAAAGCCCGAAGCGTCGGGGTTGTCGACGAAGGCGGCGCCGTTCTCGGTCACGACAAGCGGCATACCCGGGTAGTCCTGGTGCAAGCGCACCAGCAGCTGAGTGAATCGTGAAGGAGTGATGGGCCAGTTCATCGCGGTCCGCGGCGTGTCCGGCAGCACGGCCCGCACCACGGGCTCGCCCGCGGCGTCGTGCGTGTTGCCCGCCTCGTCCGTGCCGGCGAAGTCCTGCCCGAAGTAGAAGTTGACGCCGAGCACCTCGAACGGCTCCGAGATGATCGCGAGGTCGCCGTCCTGGACCGGGAACGCCGACCCGCGAGCCGCGAGATCCTCGACGATGTCCGCGGGGTACCGGCCGTACCGCAGCGGGTCGAGGTAGATCCGCAGCCCCATCCCGTCCGCGCGCCGGGTGGCCTCGCGGTCCTCGTGGCTGTCGGTCAGCGGGTCGGCCGTGCCCATGTTCAGCGTGATGCCGTACGTGTGCGGCCGCGTCTCGAGCGCCCGCATCCGCTGGGTGGCGAGCCCGTGCCCGAGCAGCAGGTGGTGCACCGCGCTGATCGAGTCGTCGAAGTTCTGCCGCCCGGGCGCGTGCACCCCGACGTTGTAGCCCAGCCACGCCGAGCACCACGGCTCGTTCAGTGTCGTGAACGTCGCCACCCGGTCCTGGAGGCGCTCGAAGACCAGCGCCGCATAGTCGGCGAAGCGGTACGCCGTGTCCCGGTTCGGCCAGCCGCCGGCGTCTTCGAGCTCCTGCGGCAGGTCCCAGTGGTAGAGCGTCACCCACGGGTCGATCCCGTTGGCCAGCAACTCGTCCACGAGCCGGTCGTAGAACGCGAGCCCGGCCGGGTTCACCGGTCCGCGCCCGCCCGGCTGCACCCGCGGCCACGAGATCGAGAACCGGTAGGAGTCCACGCCCAGCGATTTGATCAGCGCCACGTCGGCGGGCATCCGGTGGTAGTGATCGCACGCCACGTCGCCATTGTCGGCGTTGTGCACGGCGCCGGGCTTACGGCAGAACGTGTCCCAGATGGACGGTGTGCGGCCGTCCTCGGCGGCGGCGCCCTCGATCTGGTACGCGGATGTCGCGACGCCCCACTGAAATGTGGTCGGCAGGCCGGTGGCGAGGGGGACAGCGGTGGTGGTGGGGTTCATGTCTCTCCAGAGTGGGGATAGGGAAGGGGCCGGTCCTCAAGCGGTGAAGGACCGGCCCCTGCTGAGCTAGCCCGCGGAAATCGAGGCGGGCTGCTCGGCCGGATGAAGCCAGCACGCGACGGAACGGCCGGCTCCATCCGGGGTGTCCGGACGGCCGAGCACCGGGATGACGGTGGAGCAGGGCTCGAATGCCTTGGGGCAACGGGGATGGAACGAGCATCCTGTGGGCATGCCCGCCAGGTCCGGCGGGGAGCCGGGGATGCCGGCGAGCTCACGCCGGGGACCGCGCAGGGCCGGGAAAGAGCTCAACAGGCCTTTCGAGTACGGGTGCAGAGCGTCCCGATAGATCGTGGCCGCCGGCGCCTCCTCGACGATCCGGCCGCCGTACATGATCGCGATCCGGTTCGAGAACTCGACCAGCAGCGACAGGTCGTGCGTGATGAAGATGACCGAGAAGCCGAGCCGTTCGCGCAGGTCGATCAGCTGCCCGAGGATCTGCCGCTGCATCACCACGTCGAGCGCGGTGGTCGGCTCGTCCATGATGACCACCTGCGGCTGCAGAATCAGCGCCATGCCGATCATCACGCGCTGCCGCATGCCGCCCGACAGCTGGTGCGGGTAGGCGTCCATCCGGTCGGGCGAGATGCCGACGAGCTTGAGCATCTCGCGGGCCCGGGCGTTGCGGCTGTGCTCGGTCATCTTCGGCTCGTGGGCCTGCAGCACATCGGTCAGCTGCGTCGAGATCTTGTGCACCGGGTTGAGCGAGTTCATCGCGCCCTGGAACACGATCGCCGTCTGGTCCCAGCGGTACTGCCGCAGCGCGCGGTCGCTCAGCGACAGAACGTCGTAGGCCGGGCCCTCGGCGGGGTGGTAGACGACCTCGCCGCCGGTGATGACTCCGGGCGGCGGCAGCAGCCGGGTCATGCCGTAGGCGAGTGTCGACTTCCCCGACCCGCTCTCGCCGGCGAGCCCGAGGACCTCACCCTTGTGCAAGGTCAAACTCACATCGCGTACGGCGTGCACAGCGCGATCGCCGAGCCCGTAGTCGACGTTGAGGTTGCGAATCTCGAGTACCGGTTCCATCACTTGGCCTCTCTAGCCACGGGGGTGGCCAGCCGCGCCGGCTCCTCGATGATCGGCGCGCTGGAGAGCACCGGGGTGAAGCCGATCCGCATCCGCACGGTCCGGCCCGAGGTCGTCTTCACCTTGGTCTTGCCGGCGCTGCGCAGGCGCGGGCTGACGAACTCGTCGATGCCGAAGTTGATCAGCGAGAGCGACATGCCGAGCAGCGCGATCGCGAGGCCGGCCGGCACGAACCACCACCACGCGTCCTGGCCGAGCGCCTGCTGGCCCTGCGCCCAGAACAGGATCGTGCCCCAGTTCCAGCCGTTGTTGACGACGCCGATGAAGGCCAGGGTGATCTCGGAGAGCACCGCGAAGATGACCGTGCCGACGAAGCCCGACGCGATCACCGCGGTGAGGTTCGGCAGCAGCTCGAAGCCGATGATCCGCCAGGTGCGCTCGCCGGACGCGCGGGACGCCTCGACGAAGTCCCGCCGGCGCAGCGACAGCGTCTGCGCGCGCAGCACCCGGGCGTTCCACGACCAGCTGGTGAGGCCGATGATGACCGCGATCAGGGTGTCGCTGACGTTGTTCAGCGTCGAGGTGATGATGATCATCAGGGGCACCGCGGGGATGACCAGGATGACGTTGGTGAGCACCGACAGCGTGTCGTCGGTCTTGCCGCCGAGGTAGCCGGCCGTGACGCCGATCAGCACGCTCAGCACGGTCGCGATGATGCCGGCCAGGAAGCCGACGTACACGACGCTGCGGGCGCCGACCAGGATCTGGCTGAAGATGTCCTGACCGAGGTGGGTGGTGCCGAACCAGTGCGCGGCCGACGGGCCCTGCACCAGGTCGTTGCTGCGCGCGCTCGGGTCGTACGGCGCGATCCACGGCCCGATGATCGCGAGCAGCACGTAGACGGCCAGGATGATGAGGCCGGCGGCCGCCTTGCGGTTGCGCACGAATCGGAACCGCTGCCGCTTGACCTTGCCCGGCTTCGGGCTCTCCGGCTGGGCCATCGAGCCCTGACCCGGGATGACCTGCTCGATGCTGGAGGTGGGAATCGTCATCGCTCAGCCCTCCTTGCGGGTGCGCGGGTCGAGGAGGAGGTAGGCGACGTCGGCCAGCAGATTCGCCAGCAGCACCGCGATCGTGATGATCAGGAAGATGCCCTGCATGAGCGGATAGTCCTTGGCGCCCACCGCCTGCAGCAGCGTGAAGCCGAGCCCGGGGTAGGAGAAGACGATCTCCACGAGGAGCGTGCCGCCGACGATGAAGCCGAGCGCCAGCGCGAAGCCGGAGATGCTCGGCAGCAGCGCGTTGCGGGCCGCGTACGACAGCGCCACCCGCCGCTCGGGCAGGCCCTTGGCGTGCGCGACGGTGATGTAGTCCTCGGAGGCCACCGTCACCATCATGTTGCGCATGCCGAGGATCCAGCCGCTGACCGAGGAGATCAGGATCGTCAGCGCCGGCAGCAGGCTGTGCTGGATCGCGCTCGGGATGAAGTACTGGTCCCAGGCGGGCACCAGGCCCGAGTCGAAGCCGCCCGAGGACGGGAAGAAGCTGTCCGGCCCGGCGAGCAGGTAGATCGCGATGATGCCGAGCCAGAAGTACGGCACCGACGAGAAGAACGTGGTGACCGGCAGCAGGCTGTCGGCCCAGGAGCCGCGCCGCCAGCCGGCGAGCACGCCCAGCCCGGTGCCGAGCGTGAAGCTGATGACGGTGGTGATGCCGACGAGCAGGACGGTCCACGGCAGTGCCTGGCCGATGACCTGGGAGACCGGAGCCGGGAAGAAGGTGAACGACAGGCCGAGGTCGCCGTGGAGCAGCTGCTTCCAGTAGTCGATGTACTGGTCCCAGAGGCTCTGGTTCTTGTCGAGTCCGAAAAGGACGTAGAGCGACTGGATCGACTTGGTGGAGAGCTGGCCCTGGTACTTCGTGATCAGCGACTGGACCGGGTCGCCGGGCACCAGCCGGGGGATGAAGAAGTTGATGGTGATCGCGGCCCAGACCGTGAAGAGGTAGAACGCGATGCGCTGGAGGAAATACCTCACTTGGCCACCTCAGCAGTGTCATACAGCCAGCACGCGGCCCAGTGGCCCGGCTTGTCGCCGATCTCGAGGCGTACGGGAAGGTCGGTCGAGCAGCGCGGCATCGCGGCCGGGCAGCGCGGGTGGAAGCGGCATCCCGTCGGCGGGTGGATCAGGCTCGGCGGCTCGCCGTTGCCCTTGTCCTCCTCGAGCGGGTCGACGTCGCCGGTGAGCCGGTCCGGGTCCGGCGCCGAGTCGATCAGCAGCCGGGTGTACGGGTGCGCGGGCGTCTGCGTGACGGTCTCGCTGTCGCCGCCCTCGACCATCCGGCCCGCGTACATCACGAGTGTCTCGTCGGCGAAGTAGCGGGCCGACGCGATGTCGTGGGTGATGTACAGGATCGCGAGGTTGAGGCGTTCCTTGAGGTCGCGCAACAGGTTCAGCACGCCGAGGCGGATCGACACGTCCAACATGGACACCGGCTCGTCGGCGAGCAGGGCCTCGGGCTGGGCGCCGAGCGCGCGGGCGATCGCGACGCGCTGGCGCTGGCCGCCGGAGAGCTCGTGCGGGAACTTGTCGAGGTAGCGCTCGGGCGGCGTGAGGCTCACCCGGGTCAGCAGCTCGGCCAGCGCCGCCTCCAGGTCGTCGCCCTCGTTGTGATGGATCCGCAGCGCCCGCGTCAGGTGGTAGCGGATCGTGTGGATCGGGTTCAGCGAGGCGAACGGATCCTGGAAGATCATCTGTACCCGGCTGGCGTAGGCGCGGAACGCGCGGCCGCCCTTCACCCGGGTCGACTCGCCGTGCAGCGTGATGTCGCCGGCGGTGCGCGGATAGAGCTGGGCGAGCAGCCGGGCCACTGTGGACTTTCCGGAGCCCGATTCGCCGACGAGCGCGACGACTTTGCCGCGCCGCAGGGTCAGGTGCACATCATCGACGGCGTGCACCGCGTCATGCGTCCGCGTGAAGAGGTCACGCAGTTTCCGGCGTACGGGAAAGTGCTTCGTCAGGCCGACAGCCTCGAGCACCACTTCGTCCGCCGGGGCCTTGGCGTCTTGAACCGACGTCATGCCACTTCCTTCGAAGGTGGGGCGCCGCTCCCCTGACCGAAATCAGGGGAGCGGCGTGGTGCGATCAGGAGTTGGCGGGCTTGAGGTGCAGGACGACGTCGAGCGCGTACGGCTGGGTGGGCTGCATGCCCGCGTACGGGTCGGCGTCGCCCGGCCAGCCGGTCCAGTTCTTCGTGCTGTAGAAGCCGCCGACGTTGTCGGAGCCGACCGGCAGCATCGGGGCCTGCTCCACGAAGATCTTCTGGATCTGGTTCATCGCGGTGGTGCGGTCGGCGTCGCTGGTGGCGTTCGCGTACGCCTTGAGCGCGGCGGTCGCCTCGGGCGACTTGAACCGTCCGAAGTTGCCCTGCTGAGCGGCGGTGCCGATCGGCTTGAGCATGTCGCCGTCCATGACGGTCTGGTAGATGTCGTACGGCGTCGCGCCGCCGTTCGTCCACCGCATCGTGGCCTGGAAGTCGCCCTTCTGGACGTTCTGGTCCCACTTGTCCTGGTTGGCCTTGTCGACCGTGGCCGCGATGCCGATCTCGGCCAGGTTGGTCTTGATGATCTCCAGCGTGGTCTGGTAGTCGGACCACGGCGCCGGGTCGGTCAGGGTGATCTTGACCGGCTTGCCGGACGGGTCGGTCAGCGTGGTGCCGTTCAGCTTGTAGCCCGCGCCCTGCAGCAAAGCCTTGGCGCCCGCCACGTCCGGGGTGAGCTTCTTGTCCTTGTACTCCGGCGCGACGAACGCGTCTCCGGCGCCGTTCGGCAGGCCGGTCACGCTGTCGATCTGCGGGTGGAAGTAGCCGGCCTCGGCCTGGTTGAAGATGTCCGCCCGGTTGATGACCATGTTCATCGCCTGGCGCAGCTTCGCGTCGTCGAACGGTTTGATCGTGGTGTTGATGTACAGGCCGTGGATGCCGAGCACGCCGGGCGCCCACATCTTGTGGTTCGCCGGGTCCTTCGAGACGAAGGTGGCCTGGTAGTTCGGGATGAAGACGAAGCTCCACTCGGACTCGCCGTTGGCCAGGGCGGTGGTCTGCGCGCTGTTGTCCGCGTAGGACACGTAGCGCAGCTCCTTGACCTTGGGCAGGTCCTGCCAGTAGCCGCTGTCCCGGACGGACAGCACGACGCCGCCCTGGGTGAACGACTTCAGCGTGTACGGGCCCGAGCCGATCGGGTTCTTGTTGATGTCGGTGGCCGGGTCGGCGATCTTCTCCCAGATGTGCTTCGGCACGATCGGGGTGTTCGCCATGATCTTGTTCTGGTTGACGAACTGCGGCGTCTTGAACGTCAGGTGCACGACGCTCCCGTTGACCGTGATCTGGTCGTAGGGGATCGCGTACTGGTTGAGCGCCTCGTTGCCCTTGAGCAGCGTGAACGTGTACGCGACGTCGTCGGCGGTCAGCTTCTGCCCGTCCGACCAGGTGGCGTTGTCGCGCACGGTGACGTCCACCGACTTGTAGTCCGCCGCCCACTTCACGTCGCTGGCGAGCCACGGCTTGGCCGGGTCGGCCGGCTTGACCGGGTTCCACTGGGTCAGGGGCTCGTAGATCATCCACTTGTAGCCGAGCGCGTTGGCCGAGGAGGTGCCGGCGAACGGGTTGTGGTTCTCGGTCTGCGTGCCGTTCGGCATGCCGATCTTCAGGAAGTCGACCGACGACTTGTTCGCGTTCGCGTTGTTGGCGTTCGGCGAGTCGCTGCACGCGGCAAGACCGCCGCTGGCGAGCACGCCCGCCACGGCGACCGCGAACAGTTTCCTTCTCTGCATCGCTAATGCTCCTCAGATGAAATGGGTGAAGAGGGGTGCCCGAGGGCGTGCGATATCGCGGTGCCGGCTGGCGGCCGGCTCCGTGAGCTCGCGGTGTTTATCTGGTCAGGTCACCGGGGCGCGGTGACTTTCCTGGAGGCTGCCGGGGCGCGGCGGCCGCGGAACAATCAGGCGACTGTGGAGCCGCGGGTCACGAAGGTCGTAGGGATGACGGTCGGCGTGCTGGGCAGGGGTGTGCCCTCGAAATGGGCGAGCAGCGTGCGTGCCGCGGCCTCGCCCATCTCGCGCAGCGGTTGGTGCACTGTGGAGAGCGGCGGCTGGGTGTGCGCCGCGGTCGGGATGTCGTCGAAGCCGACCACCGCTACGTCTTGCGGTGTGCGGCGGCCACTGTCGAGCAGCGCCTGCATCGCGCCGAGCGCGGAGAGGTCGTTGTGGGCGAAGACCGAGTCGAACTCGACGCCGGCCGCCAGCGCGGTGTTCACCGCGTCGGCGCCGCAGGCGACCGTGAAGTCGCCGAGCGAGACGCGCTCCGGAGGGATGGCGAGGCCGGCCTCGGCGAACGGCGACGCGAAGCCGGCGGAGCGCTGGACGGTGCAGCCGAAGCGCTCCGGGCCGGTGATGACCAGCGGCTTGCGGCGGCCGATCTGCAGCAGGTGGCGCGCGGCCGAGCCGGCGCCGTCGTGGTTGGTGGTGCTGACGCTCGGGATGTCGCCCGAGGTCTGATCGCGGTCGTCGATGAGCACCACGGCCAGGCCGCGGCGGTGCAGCGTGTAGATGTAGTCGAGGGTGCCCTCGGGCTCGATGACCAGCAGGCCGTCGAACGATTTCGCCGACACCTGGGCGCCGAACTGGCGCATCGACTCCTCGCCGCGGTTGCAGGTGAACAGCAGCAGGCCGTACCGCTCGGTCTCGAGCACGTCCACCGCGCCCTGGATCACCTCGCCGATCCACGGCCAGGTCAGCGACGGCACGAGCATGCCCACCACCCGCGTACGGCCGCGGGCCAGCCCGACGGCGCGCGAGCTGGGGACGTAACCGAGCTCGTCGATCACCGCCCGCACCCGCGCGGCGGTCGACTCGTCGAGCTCACCCTTGCCGTTCAGCACCCGGGACACGGTCGTCTTGCTGACCTTCGCCCGGGCCGCCACATCGGCGATGGTGATCGGCACTGGTCCTCCTGTCCGGCGCATACCCGCGATTCTCCCGGACGCCCATCGCGTTCACCGATGGGAGCGTGTCCATTTCCCGGAGGTTGCGGAACCGGTTTCGGGACCGGTTCCGGCAGTTAACGACAGTGGCCCGTGTCACGTCAATGAGAAACAAACTTTATTTGCGTATCGCTACGGTAACCTCGCCGAAACCGACCGGACAAATGCTGATTTAGGCGGTGGGGACGGCGGCCACGTGCGGCAGCACGATGCCCAATGGGGCATCGATGAGGAGACTTGCGTACGGCTCTCCACGCGTCACGCCGCGATTGACGATCGCCACTCGGATGCCGTGCTTCACGGCCCGCAGCACGAACCGCCGCCCCGACATCACGGTCAGCGAGGAACCGAGAACCAGCAGCGTACGGGCGCTTTCCACCAGCTCGAAACTGCGCTGGACCCGATCGGCCGGCACGGTCTCGCCGAAATAGACGACGTCCGGCTTGAGCATCCCGCCGCAGTCCAGGCAATCCACCGTGGTGAATCCGTCCAGCGACTCGTCGGCCAGCTCCGCGTCGCCGTCGGCGTTGAAGGCGATCGCCACCCCCGCGAAGGCCGGATTGACCGCGTCGAGGCGGCCGCCCATCTCCTCGCGCGGCGTCAACGCGCCGCAGTCGAGGCAGGTGATGCGGGCGAGGTTGCCGTGCAGCTCGATCACGTCGCGGGCGCCGGCCGCCTGGTGCAGCCCGTCCACGTTCTGCGTGATGATCCCGTCGAGCAGGCCCTGCTCCTGCAGCCGAGCCACGGCCCGGTGACCGTCGTTGGGCGCGGCCTGGCCGATCGTGCGCCAGCCGAGGTGGCTGCGCGCCCAGTAGCGCCGCCGGGCGATCGGGTCGCGGGTGAACGTCTGGTAGGTCATCGGCGTGCTCCGCCGGGCCGAGCCGGACGGGCCGCGGTAATCCGGGATCCCGGAGTCGGTCGACAGTCCCGCGCCGCTCAGCACCACAACGCCACCCTCGGCCATCCACTCGCCGAGGGTCGCCACCTGCTCCACCACCTGAAGGTCCACCCAGCAATAGTCCCTCGCGAGGTGGACCGAGTCACACGGCCGTGACGTCGGCGACCCGTGCACGTTGCACACCAATTCGGTAGGTTGTTCCCGTGGCGGCTGTGGCGAATGTGCTTCGCGGTCACTGCGTCGCCAGCTTCCTTGGCCGCAGTGACTGGGACGTTCGCCGTCTGCTCCGCTTCTTCGCCGGCCTCGCTCTGCTGGCGCTGGCTCTGACCGGTCCGGTCGCGGCGCCTGAGATCTCTGCGCCATCACCGGCGGTGATCACGACGGTTACGACGCCGACTTCGGTCACCGTGAGTGATTCGGCGTCGGCGCCTTCTCCCGTACGGGTCATAGCCCCGCCCTCTCTGCCCGAGCCGGCCGCGGCGATTGTCGTCGCGGCCCTGACGGTCGTGCTCGCCGGCGCCGTCCTCCGGGTCCGCGGTCAGCGGGCCCCGCCTACGGCCTGACGCCTCCGCACGCACCGCGACCGGCCGCCGCTTCAGCAGCCGAAGACTCCGCTGCGTGAGGACTCGCCCCGTCGACCCGTACGGAATGAATCTTTGAAGTTTTAGGCGTATCCCCATCTCTTTGCGAGGTGTTCCGTGGAAACCGCTTTGGACAGTTTTCTCGTCTCCGTCCCGCAGGCCGCCGCGCTCTGGGTGCTCATGCTGCTCGGTGTGTTCCTCCTGGCCGGCATGCTCGCCCGCCGCACCCGCCCGGCGCCGGAACCGGTCGACGACGCCGATGCCGACGCCCGCCGCTTTGCGAGCGAGGTGTCCGTGGCCGCCCAGCGCGCCGCCGCGACGGCCGAGCGCCGCCGATCCGCCTGGAGCGCGGCGCAGCAGGAGCTCGACGCCGCCTGGCTCGCGTTCGACGCGGCCGACAAGATCGCCCGCGAGGCCGCGAAGGCCTGCGCCTACCCGCTGATGAGCCGGCGTCGCAAGCCGGGGGAAAACGCGGAGCGTCAGCGTTATCTCCATCACGCTGCGAGTGCGGCGGCCCGCAACCGGCAGATCTCCATCGCCCAGCTGAACGACGTCTTCGCCCACCGCGGCTGGAACCCGCGGCTGCATCCGGTGGTGCAGGAGTCGGCGCTGCGGCAGGCGATGCGCGATCATCGGTGGGCGGAGTATCAGAAGGCCCTCCAGCACGAGCGTGTCGCCTGGCAGGAGGCGGAATCGGCGGCCGAGGCGCTGCGCAGCCTCCGGCTCGAGACGGCCGCCGCCGTCACGCGCGCGGGCGCCGGGCAACCGGCCGCCGATGAACAGTGGTGGGCCGACTCGTGGACCACGGCCGAGCTTCCGGCGGCCGCCTGAAAGTCGTGAATGGAGTGGTCACGCATTACTCCGCGAGTGTCATACCGGGCAGGTACGGTAACCGCACGGGATGACCGCCGCACCTTATGACGGTTAGGAGGCCAGCGTGACGCAGTCCCCGGCGGGAGCCTCCCCGCCCGCGGTCCGCATGCACCGTGCCGCGGTGGTGGAGGACGCCCTCCACGAGATCGTCGAACGCCGGTTGCGCAACCGCGGCTGGCGCCCGGTGATCACGGCGTACACGGGGTACGGCGCGCCCGGCTGGGCCCGGGTGATGGCCCGCGTCGTGCTCACCCGCGGCGGCGACGCGCGGAAGAAGCTGGAAAAGGTGCGCGGCTGGCGCAGCTTCATGAGCTCGCCGGTCAGCAACGCGGTGGTGCGCATCCAGATCGGCGACCAGGTCACCGAGACCCGCACCGACCGCAGCGGCTACGTCGACTGCCGGGTCAAGGGCGACCTCGAGCCCGGCTGGGCCAAGGCGCGCCTGACCATCGAGGGCGCGCAGCCGGCCGACGCGCCGATCCGCGTGGTCGACCCCGCCTGCCGCTTCGGCCTGATCTCCGACATCGACGACACGGTCATGGTCACCGCGCTGCCGCGCCCGCTGCTCGCGGCGTGGAACACGTTCGTCCTCGACGAGCACGCCCGCATGGCCGTCCCCGGCATGGCGGTCCTCTACGAGCGGCTGATCACGGCCAACTCGGGCGCCCCGGTGTTCTACCTGTCCACCGGCGCGTGGAACGTCGCGCCCACCCTGACCCGCTTTCTCTCCCGCCACCTCTATCCCGCCGGCCCCCTGCTGCTCACCGACTGGGGACCGACGCCGGATCGCTGGTTCCGCAGCGGCCAGGAGCACAAGCGCAACACGCTGCGCCGCCTGGCCGACGAGTTCCCGCACATCAAGTGGCTGCTGATCGGCGACGACGGCCAGCACGACCAGGAGATCTACTCCGAGTTCGCGCACGCCCACCCGGAAAACGTGGCGGCCGTGGCGATCCGCCGGCTGTCCCCGACACAGTCGGTGCTGGCCGGCGCCGTTCCCGGGCCGGCCGGCACGCCCGAGATGGTCGGCTCGGGTGGCAAGACGTGGTTCAGCGCGCCCGACGGCGCCGGGTTATGGTCGCTACTCCGCGACACTGATGTCGTCTGAGGCCATGCCGCCGCCGACGCCTGGTCCTCCGGACGGCGCGGAGAACCCGTGCTCCGCGGGAGAAGCCGCCTCGGCGACCCGCTGGTGCAGCCGGTCACGCACCTCGTCGGGGGTGTATGCCCGGCGCTTGCGCTCCGAGCGGGCCACGACGACTCCGGTCGCCGCGACTCCAGCCAATCCGGCCAAGCCCACTACCTTCCACCAACGCATCATCCGAGGATAGACACGTGGACGCCGCAATCAGTCTCGATCAGGCCCTCGACCTGACGCGCACGGGTGACATCTGGATCTTCCGTGGCCGCTCCGGCCCCGACCGGGCGATCCAGACGCTGACCAACAGCCCGGTCAATCACGTCGGCATGTCCCTGGTCATCGAGGACATGCCGCCGCTCATGTGGCACGCCGAGCTGGGCAAGTCGCTGCCCGACCTGTGGTCCGGCACGTTCCAGCGCGGCGTCCAGCTGCACGACCTGCGCGACGCCGTCACGGTGTGGGCGCACCGCTACGGCCAGCGCGGCTGGCTGCGCCAGCTGGAGCCCGGCGTGCCTCGTCCCATGGAGGACAAGGCGCTGAAGACGGTGGCGCGCCTGGACGGCACGCCGTTCCCGTCGTCGACGCAGCTCGCGTGGCGGTGGGTGCGGGGCCGGGTGCCGCAGGTCCGGCCGCGCAAGTGGAAGCGCGGTCCGTCCGACGCCGGCCTCGAGACCGCCTACTGCGCGGAGGTGGTCGCCGTGACGTACGAGGACATGGGCCTGTTGCCCCGGGGCCGCCAGCCCAACTGGTACGACCCCGGCCGCTTCTGGAGCGGGGACGAGCTTTCGCTGTGCGACGGCTTCACGCTCGGCGACGAGATCGAGGTCGACGTCGCCTCATAGTGTTTTGTAAAGGCCGCCCGCCTGCCACGTGCTCCACGGCAGATTCCAGTCGCCGTATCCGTCCCAGCTGGGCATCTTCGGCCCGCCGGTGTTGGTGAAGACGGCCACGTCCCCGACCTGCGCGAAGCCGAAGAACTTCTGGGCGTCGCCCACGTTGAGGTTGGTGCACCCGTGCGAGGTGCTGCGCTGGCCGATGTTCCCGCCGTTCCAGCTGGCCGCGTGGAAGAACTCGCCCGAGTTGGTGATCCGCACCGACCACGGCACCTTCTCGTCGTATCCGGGGCCCACCATCCGCTGGACCTTGACCTTCTCCATGACCACCTTGGTGCCGCTGAACGTGGGCGTGCTCGCCTTGCCCAGCGAGACCGGGAAGCTGAACACCTGCTTGCCGTCCGAGGTGACCACCATCCGCTCGGCCTTGCCGTCCACCTTCGTGATGTTGGCGGCGCCGGTGCTCATGTCGAGACTCAGACTGTTGTCGAACACCAGCCCCGGCCCCGCCGGCTGCCCCTTCACGGCCAGGTCCATGTGAATCTTGGCGTGCGCCGGCCAGTAGCTCTCGGTGCGGTAGTGCGCCTCGATCGGATACTTGGCGTAGATCGCCGACTTCTGGAAGAACCAGGCCCCCTGCGCCGGCGCCCCGTTGACGGTGACCGTCGTAGCCGCCGCGAACGCATGCGCATCCCCGATCTTGGCCGACAGGTAGGCGATGATCGGCATGCCGACACCCCAGGTCGACCCGTCCCCTTCGAGCAGCCGCACATGCACGGGCTTCCCGGCCGGCGTCGTGGACGCCGCCGCCGATGGGCTTGCCGGCGCGGCCGCGCCGGTCGGCCCACCTTCCCAGGCGCCGCCGGACGAGGACCCACCGCAGGCCGCGAGCAGGCTGAGGCCGACCCCGGCCACCACAAGCCGCCACGAACGAGAACTTCTCATGACAGCGACGATGCTACGAACCGCGCTCACCCGCCAGCCGGGTCCCTTTGCGCTGCGCAATCTTGATGACTTGCCGCTCGGAGCGAACCGCAGGTCATCAGAGCTGGGTAGCTCGCGCGCGCCGGACTGTCCGGCTCGCTTGCGCTGCGCAATCTTGATGACAGAGATGATGGTGGGTGAGCACCTCCCGCCGGGGTCTGACCCGCTTGATGACTGACTTCGGGTCCTTCGTAAGACTTGTCGGCTCCGGTCGGGAGGTGCTCGTGCACGTGCCGGGTCGTGGCGTTGTGACTTCATAGGAGCCTGGCCAGAGGCCCCATCTCTGTCTTGTCCATCGTTGCCCGGCCGGTGCGTGCCGCCCTGCCCACAGTCACGAACGACAGGACGACGATGCCCTCCATTACACCTGACCCGGCCCTTTTCGATGTCGTCGGCGGCGTCGACACCCACCTGGACACTCACACCGCGGCGGTCATCGACCTGGTCGGGCGGGTCCTGGGCACCGAGCAGTTCCCGGCCACGGCGGCCGGCTATCAGGCGTTGCTGGCCTGGATGCGCGGGCACGGCCGGCTGTGGCGGGTCGGCGTCGAGGGCACCGGCGTCTACGGTGCCGGGCTGGCCCGCCGGCTGCGCGCCGCGGCCGTTGAGGTGATCGAGGTCGACCGCCCGGACCGCAAGACCCGCCGGTCACAGGGCAAGTCCGACCCGATCGACGCCATCGCCGCGGCCAAGACCGCCCTGGCCGGCGAACGCACCGGCCTGCCGAAACAACGCGACGGCCAGGTCGAGGCCCTGCGCCACCTGCGGCTGGCCCGGCGCAGCGCCATCGACCAGCGCGCCGACACCCAACGCCAGATCAAAGCCCTGATCGTCACCGCCGACGACCAGCTGCGCGCCCGGCTCCGCGAGCTGAGCGTCAAAGAACTGATCGGCACCTGCGCGAACCTGCGGCCGGACCGAGCCGACGCCGCCAGCCCGGCCACCGCCACCAAAATCGCCCTGCGCTCGCTGGCCCGCCGCCACCAGCACCTGACGGCCGAGATCACCGACCTGGACAGCCTGCTCAAACCCCTGGTGGCCGCGATCAACCCGGCCCTGACCGCCGCCCACGGCGTCGGCACCGACATCGCCGGTCAACTACTGGTCACCGTCGGCCAGAACCACCAGCGACTCACCAGCGAAGCCGCGTTCGCCATGCTCTGCGGCGTCGCGCCGATCCCCGCCTCGTCCGGCAAAACCCGCCGGCACCGGCTCAACCGCGGCGGCGACCGCCAAGCCAACGCCGCCCTCCACCGCGTCGCCATCGTCCGGCTCCGCAGCGACCCCAACACCCGCGCCTACGCGCAACGCCGCACCAAAGACGGCCTGTCCAAAAAAGAAATCATCCGCTGCCTCAAACGCTACATAGCCCGCGAGCTCTACCAACTCATCACCACCAACACCCACGAACCCGCCGCTTGACATCTATAGGAGCGTCTTGCCGTCCGGAGCGAACCGCAGGTCATCAGAGCTGGGGTCGCTCGCGCGCCGTGCTGTCCGGCGTGTCGCCCGGCCCGTGTATGGACATTCCGGCCGCGCCGGACCAGCGTGGTCTCCATGGGTGGGGGCTTGGTGGGCCGGGTCGCCGAGGTGGCGGCGCTCGACGAGCTGCGTGCCGGAGCGGCGCGTGGTGAGGGCGTGGTGGCGCTGCTGACCGGCGAGGCCGGCGTCGGCAAGACGGCCGTGGTCGAGGAGGCGGTCGCGCGCGCCACCGGCATGGCCGTGCTGACCGGGCGCGCCTCGCCCGACGAGGGCGCGCCCGCGTTCTGGCCGTGGCTGCGACTCCTGGAATCCGGTGTGGACGGACTGTCGCCGTCCCTGCTCGTGCTCGCCGACGAGGGGGAGTCGGCCGCGAAGGCCCGGTTCCGCGCGATCGGCGACGTGGTGCAGGCCTTGCGGTCCGCCGCCGCCCATGTGCCGTTGATGCTGGTCCTCGAAGACCTGCACTGGGCCGACCCGGCCTCGCTGGCGTTGCTGTCGGCGCTGTCCCGCGAGCTCTCCGGCACCCGGATCCTGGTGCTCGGCACCTCCCGCACCGACATCGATCTCCCCGACGCGACCGTGCTGCCGCTCGGCCCGTGGGATGCGGCGGCCGTAGCGACCTACCTGGACGGCCTCGCCACGACCCCGGCGCACGGCACCTGGGCGCCGGTCGTGCACGAGCTGGGCGGCGGAAATCCGCTCTACACAAGGGAATTGGGCCGGTTGCTCCTCCGCGAGGATCGCCTGAGACACCCGGCTGGCGACATCGACCTGCCCGACGGGCTGCGCCTGCTGGTGGCCCGCCGCACCGCCCACTTGAGCCCGGCCTGCCAGGAGCTCCTGGGCGTGGCGTCCGCCTTCGGCGCCGAGATCGACACGACGGTGATCGCAGGCGCGCACGCGGTCGCAGGCGCGCACGGTGTCGCAGGCGCGCACGGTGTCGCAGGCGCGCGCGCTGTCGCAGGCGCGCACGCGAAGGCGGTCGTGGAAGCGCACGAGAAGGCGGTTGCGGAGGCCGTCGAGGCGGGCGTGCTTGTCGACGACCCGTGGGCGCCGACCCGGCTGCGGTTCGCCCACGAGCTCGTCCGCCAGGCCTGCTACGCCGGTCTGAGCCGCGACGCCCGCATCGCCATTCACGCGCGCCTCGCGGACGCCCTCACGGAATCCGGCGCCGGGCCGTTCGAGATAGCCCGTCATCGCGTACGGGCGGCCGCCGACCCGGACTCCCGCCGGTCAGCCGCCGCCGCGTGTGCCGCCGCGGCCCGCCACGCGACCGCGGCCCTCGACCACGGCGAGGCCGTGCGCTGGCTGACCCGCGCCCTCGAGAACGACCCGTCGGCCGCCCTGCGGATCGAGCGCGCCGGCGCGGCCTACCGGGACGGGCAACTCGACCTCGCGGTGACCGATTGCGAGGCCGTCGTCGACGAGATAGGCGCGCCGGCCGCCCTGGTGGTCCGCGGCGTCGGCGGCCTGGGCAGCCCACTCGCCCCGCGCCTGCTGCGTCTCTGCGAGCGGGCGCTGGAGCGCGAAAGCCAGCGCGAGAGTCAGGCCGACCTCGACGAGGCCGGCCGCGCGCAGGTCCTCGCCCAATACGCCTTCCTGATCGCCGAGATGCACGACGGCCCGCGTGCCGAGCCGATCAGCCGGGAGGCGATGGCGCTGGCCGAGCGCTCCGGCCACCCGGGCGCCCTGGTCGCCGCGATCCACGCCCGGCACGAGGTGATCGACCCGATCCAGGACGTCGACGAAGTGCTCGAGCTGGCCCGGCGCGGCGTCGAGCTGGCGGTCCCGGGCGGGCGGCCGGACGCCGAGCTGTGGAGCCGCACCTGGCGGCTCGACGCGTGGCTGTGCCTCGGCGACCTGGCCGGCTACGACGCGGAATGCGCCCGGCTGACCGAGCTCGTCGACCGGCTCGGCTGGCCGGTCGCCCAGTGGCATCTGCTGCGGGCCCAGGCCACCCGGCAGCTGCTGGCCGGCCGGTTCGCCGAGGCCGCCGCGACCGCCGTGGCGGCCCGCGACCTGGCCTTGCGCGCCCAGGACATGTCGGCGGAGCTGCTGCTGACCGCGTTCCAGGGCGGCCTGGCGTTGCACACCGGCGAGAACCGGCACTGGCCCGAGGACCTGGCCGCCCTGAGCCTGCGCTACCCGGGCGTGCCGATCGGCGTCGCCCAGCTGGCGCGCATCGCCATGGAGATGGGTGAGCGCGAGCTCGCGGCCGAGAAGGTCACCGAGCTGCGCGGGCTCCTGCCGCGACTTCCGGTGGACGGGCGGCGCCCGTTCATCGTGATCACGGCGGGGGAGGTGGCGGCCTGGGTGGGTGATCTCGATCTGACCGCGGAGTGTTACCGGCTCGGGCTGCCGTATGCGGGGCGTTACCTCAACACGACGACGGCCTGCTACGGCGCGACCGACCGGTCGCTCGGGGTGATAGCGGCGGCCGTCGGCGCGCCCGATGCCTTGCGGCATCTGGCCGACGCCGTCGAGATGGAGGAGAGGTTCGGTTCCGCGCCGTTCGTGGCTCTTTCCCAGCTCACGTACGCCCGGGCGCTGCGCTCGACGGATCACCGGCAGGCCCGTACGCTCGCCGGCTCTGCTCTTGCCACCGCCCGCCGCCTCGGCATGCGCAAGATCGCCGAAGAGGCCGCGGAGCTGGCCGGCGACGACCTGCTCACGGCCCGGGAACGGCAGATCGCCGGCCTGGTCGCGGCCGGCCTCTCCAACCGGGGGATCGCCGAGCAGTTGGTCCTCTCGGAGCGAACCGTCGAGTCCCACGTACGGAATGTCCTCGGAAAGCTGTCGCTGACCAGCCGGGCCGACTTGCGGGGGTCTTCTCAGTACCAGCACTGAGGTTTCCGTCCCCGCCAAGCCCGAGGCTCGGTGGCATGACGACGAACCTGAGCACCGACCTGAGGCCCGGCACCTACACCATCGACCTGGCCCATTCCACCTGCACGCTGACCGCCGCGCACGCGTTCGGCCTCAAGCCGGTCACCGCGACCATGGCCATCCGCGGCGGCACCGTCACCATCGGCGCCGACCCGTTCCGCTCCAGCGCTTCGGCGCAGATCGACGCGGCCTCGTTCCGTAGCGACGACCCCAAGCGCGACCGTGACATCCGCGGCAAGCGGTTCCTCTCCGTGACCGACCACCCGGTGATCGCCTTCCGCAGCACGGCGTGCGCGCGGTCCGGCGGCGGCTGGCAGCTGACCGGGGTCCTCTCGGTGCGCGGCACCGACAGCGAGGTCGTCCTGACCATCGACACCGTCGAGCCGACGGCCGAGGGCTACCGCTGCGTCGCCCGGTGCACCCTCGATCGGGTGACGGCCGGCGTGAAGGCGGGCCGGGGCATCATCGCCCGGCCCGTCCATCTCGAGCTCGACATCCGCGCAGTCGGATGAGCCGTCGGGTGAGTCACCGCGCCCGGTCGTAGAGCAGGCAGATCGCGCCCGATTCGGTCGTCGACAGGTCGGTGAGCGACCAGGACCCGGCCGGCAGGCCGTCGTCGAGCAGGCGACGGCCGCCGCCGACGATCTCGGGGGCGAGCGTGATGCTCAACCGGTCGAGCTCGTCCGCCTCGAGCAGCGCCAGGAGGACGCTGACGCTGGCCAGCACGATGATGTCGCCGCCCGGCTGCTCGCGCAGTTTCCGCACCTCATCGGCCGGGTCCGTGTCCGCGATCCGGGAGTTCTGCCAGGACGCTTCGGTCAGCGTCGTCGAGAAGACCACCTTCTCGACCTCGTTGAGCCACTTCGAAAAGGCACGATCCTGCGGCGCGGCGTTCTCGTCCTCGGCCACCGCCGGCCAGAAGCCGCCGAAGCCCTCGTAGTTCTTCCGGCCCAGCAGCGCGGTCGTGGCCGGGCTGGTCACGCGCACCATGTGGTTGCGGGCGGCCTCGGTGATCGCGTGCGGGACGATCCATCCCATGTCGTACTCGCCGCCGAGGCCGCTGACCCGGCCGTCGAGCGAGAGGGTGATGTTGGCGACGACGCGGCGGGCGGTGTTTCCGTTCTCGTTTGTCATGCCCTGAATCCTGTCGGGCCGGCGACCGGGGAACATCTGCCACCTGGCAGAGATGTGCTGGCAGACTTCGGGCATGCCGGATCTCCACCACCTGCCGCCCGAGCTCTCCTCGTTCGTCGGCCGGGCCGGCGACGTCAAGGCGATCGGCGCGGCGGTGGCGGCCGGACGGGTGCTGACGCTGGTCGGGCCGGGCGGCTGCGGCAAGACCCGGCTGGCGATCCGCGCCGGCCGGGAGTGGCCCGAAGTCTTCTGGGTCGGGCTGGAGAGCGAGTCCGATGCCGACCGCGTCGCGCATCGCGTGGCCGACGCCCTGGACGTGCTGTTGCCGTCCGGCCTCGACCCGCTGCGCGCGCTGGTCGCCGCCCTGCGCGATCGCGAGTTGCTCGTCGTGATCGACAACTGTGAGCACGTGCTGGCGGGCGCCGCCGAGGTCATCGCGGCGTTGCTGGCGGGCTGTCCCGGCATCGCGGTGCTGGCCACCAGCCGGGCCACGCTCGGCATCACGGGCGAGCGGGTGTGGCGGGTGCCGCCGCTGGAGCTCGCCGACGCGCTTGAGTTGCTGCTGGAACGATCCGGCGCCGAGGGCCCGGAAGCGCGGGCCGCGGCCCGGCGGGTCTGCGACCGGCTCGACCGGCTGCCGCTGGCGCTGGAGCTGGCGGCCGGCTGGACCGGCACGCTGTCGATGGCCCAGATCGCGGACTCCCTCGGCAGCCCCCTCGCGATGCTCGACGGCGGCGCGCGGACGGCGCCGTTCCGGCAGCAGACTCTCGATGGCTCGATGCGGTGGAGCCACGACCTGCTCGACGAGGACGAGCGGGTGCTGTTCCGCCGGCTGGCGGTGTTCGAGCCCGGCTTCAGCGCGGACGACGTGGTCGCGCTCTCCGGCGCGGCGACCCTGAAAGCGCTGCGCGGGCTGATCGACAAGTCGCTGGTGGTGGCCGACACGACCGGCGCGGCGGCGAGCTACCGGATGCTCGGCGTCGTCCGGGCGTACGCCCTCGACCGGCTCGACGAGGCGGAGGAGACGGCGGAGTTCCGCGACCGGCATCTCGACCTGCAACTGGCCCTGCTGGAGCGGCTGACCCCGCTGCTGGAGTCCGACAAGGACACCTGGCGAGCGCGGGTCGGCGCGGCCTACCCGGACATCCGCGCCGCCATCGAGTGGGGACTGTCCCATGAGGACGCTTCGCGGGGGCGCCGGCTCGCGGCGGCCTGTTCCTGGCTGTGGCACCTGGAGGGCCGCGGCGGCGAAGGCATCGAGCTGCTACGGCGGGCGGCCGGGCGCGGCGCGGACGAGCGAACGATTCTCCAGGCCGACGTGCTGGCGGCGCTGGCGCTGGTCGGCGACACCGGGCTGCCCGGCATCGAGGCCTACCAGGTGGCGCACGCGGCCCGCGAGCTCGCGGTCGAGGTGGGCGCGTCCGGGGCCGGCCGGATCAGCCGCGCCCTGACCGCGGTCGGGCAGCTCATGGTCGGGCTGGACGCCGCGATCGCGGAGGCCGAGGCGGCTCGCGACGAGGCCCTGCGGGCGGGCGACGCGTTCGTGGCCGACTCGGCCGAGGTGTTCATCGGCCTCGTCCACGTGCTCGCCGACGACTATCCCGAGGCGATCGCCCGTCTCGAAGCGGCGGTGGCGGGCCCGCTGGCCCGCGGCGACCGAGGGGTGGCGGCACTGGCCCTCGGCTGGCTGGCGCTGGCCTCCGCCCGCACCGGCGACCTGCGGCGGGCCGGCGAGCTCGCCGAGCAGGCCGTCGACACCGCGGCGCCGCTGCGGGACTTCCACTGGACCGGCTCGACCCGCTGCGTCCTCGCCGAGATCCGGGTCCTGCAGGGCCGCCCGGCCGACGCGGTCGCCGCGCTCGAGCCCATCGACCGCCTGCTCTCCGGCGACCTGCCGTTCATCACCGGCTGGGAGCGCACCAAGGCCATGCTGGCGCTCGAGGACGGCCACCCCGCCGAGGCGGTCGAGTGGTGCCGCCGCGAGGGTCGCTGGCAGCCCGTGCCCAGCGACGAGGGGCTGGCGCCCGAGACCAGGCTGGTGCTGGCCACCGCGCTGCGGCGGGCCGGCGACCGCGAGGCGGCGGCGCAAACGCTGCAGGCCCTGGGGGAGGCGCCGCTGACCCCGTCGATGCCGCGCATCCGCGCCGGCGTGCTGGACGAGCAGGCGCTGCTGGCCCGCGACGACGACACCGAACGCGCGCTGCGGCTGCACCACGAGGCCCTGCGGATCCGGATCGACCACGGCCTGGTGCTCGGCTTCCTCGCCAGCCTGGAGTCGCTGGCCGAGCTGAGCCGGCTGCGCGGCGCCCACGAGGCCGCCGGGCTCCTGGCGGCCGCCGCCGAGCGCGCCCGCGTCGACTTCGGGGCCGCGCCCCGCCCGAGCGGCGCCGATCTCCGAGAAGCGATGGATGTGCGGACGGCAGTCGCCTACGCCGCCAAGGCCCGCGGCCCCCGCCGCCGCCCGGACGCCGGCTGGGAGAGCCTGACTCCCGCCGAGCTGTCGGTGGTGGAGCTGGCCGTGCAAGGCCTCAACAACGTGGAGATCGCCGCCCGCCTGTTCGTCGGCCGCGGCACGGTGAAGACGCACTTGGCGCACGTCTACGCCAAGCTCCAGGTGGCCAACCGCACCGATCTGGCGCGCCTGGCCACCGAGCGCCGGGGACCCGGCTGATCATCGGTCCGGGCAACCCGGCCGGGACCGGCTCAGCGGCGGCCGCCCACCCGGCTGGAGGAGGAGAACGCGGCCGCGCCGCCGCCCGAGGACGACGAGCCCGAGCCACGCCGGCCGCGGCCCGCGCCGGCGGCCGGCCTGGCCGTGGTCACCGCGGTGGTCTCGCCGCCGTTGCCCGAGCCCCGGCCACGCCCGCGAGACCGCCCCGACCGCCCGGCCTCACCCTGCCCGCCGGCCTTGCCCGACGACGAGGCCCGCGACGAGCCGCCCGACGACGAGGCCCGCGACGCGTCAGCCGCCGAGGCGGCGGCGCGCGACGATCCGGCCGACGATGAAGCGGTCCGCGACGATGAGGCGCCCCGTGACGACGCGCCCGACGATGCGGCGGCGGCGTTCCGCCCGGCGCCCCGGCTGCGGGAACGGCCCCCAGGACGGCCTGACGGCGCCGGCTGGGCGGGCACCGAGGGCGGCGCCACGAACTTGCGCTCCCCGGGCGCCAGCTGAGCCAGCAGCGGGTCACCCGGCCGGATCCGGCTCGTCGTCGGCCGTACGCCGGCCTTGCGTGTCAGATCGCGGACCTCGGCCTGCTGATCGTCCGTCATCAGGGTGACCACCGTGCCCTGCGCACCCGCTCGGGCCGTCCGGCCCGACCGGTGCAGATATGCCTTGTGCTCGACCGGCGGGTCGGCGTGGATGACCAGCGCCACGTCGTCGACGTGGATGCCCCGCGCCGCGATGTCGGTCGCCACCAGCGTCTCGGCGCTGCCCTCCGAGAAGGCCGCGAGGTTGCGGTTGCGCGCGTTCTGCGCCAGGTTGCCGTGCAGCTCGACCGCCGGCACCCCGGCCGCGACCAGCTGCCGGGTCAGCACCTTGGCCCGCCGCTTGGTGCGGGTGAAGACCACCGTGCGGCCCGGCGCCGACAGCAGGTCGACCAGCACGCCGAAGCGGTCGTCGCCGCGCACGTGCAGCACGTGGTGCTGCATCTCGACCGGCGCCTCGGCGGCCGCGTCCACGGCGTGCGTCACCGGCTTGCGCATGAAGCGCTTGACCAGCACGTCGACCCCGTTGTCGAGGGTCGCCGAGAACAGCATCCGCTGCCCGTCGCGCGGCGTCTGCTCCATGAGCCGGCGCACCACCGGCAGGAAGCCGAGGTCGGCCATGTGGTCGGCCTCGTCGAGCACGGTGATCTCGACGGCGTCCAGCGACGCGTGCCCGTTGCGCAGGTGGTCGTCGAGCCGGCCGGGGCAGGCCACCAGCACGTCGACGCCGGCCGCGAGGCCCTTGATCTGCGGGGTGGCGCCGACGCCGCCGAAGACGACCTGCGTGCGCAGGCCGATCGCGGCCGCCAGCGGGGCCAGCGCGGCGTCGATCTGGGTGGCCAGCTCACGGGTCGGCGCCAGGATCAGCGCCCGTGGCTTGCCGGGTTTGCGCGGTTTGCGCGAAGCGGCCAGCCGGGCCAGCACGGGCAGCGCGAACGCGTACGTCTTGCCGGAGCCGGTGCGTCCCCGGCCCAGCACGTCCTTGCCGGCGAGCGAGTCGGGCAGCGTCGCGGCCTGGATCGGGAACGGGGTGGTGATGCCGAGCGTCGCGAGCGCCCCGGTCAGTTCGCGAGGCACGCCGAGCTCGGTGAATGTGATCATGTAGCGAGAACTCCCAATGTCAACAGCGATCAAGCATATAAGCAACCGTCCCGCACCCGTACGGGACCTGATTCGCACTTAACGCAGATCACCGTTCTCCTCAGTGCCCGGACTTCCCCCACCCGGGCGTTACCGCGAGGAGATCCCCCACCATGAGCGGTGTCACACCCGTCGACCGCCGCCGCGAGGACATCGTCCAGGAGCACATGCCGCTGGTCGGTCATCTGGTCCGCGAGATGCTGGCCCGGGTGCCGCAGCACGTCAACCGCGACGACCTGATGTCCGCCGGTTACGCCGCCCTGGTGCACGCGGCCCGCGGCTTCGACACCGACCGCGGTGTCCCGTTCGCCCGGTTCGCGGCCGCCCGGGTGCGCGGCGCCCTGCTGGACGAGCTGCGCGGCCTGGACTGGGCGAGCCGCTCGGTACGGCAGCGGGCCCGGCGCACCGACACGGCCCGCCAGGAGCTCACAGCCGAGCTGGGCCGCACGCCGACAGTGCAGGAGGTGGCGGACCGGCTGGGCTGCTCGGTGGAGGACATCGAGCACGCCGACGACGACGTGCACCGCGCCGTGGTGTTCAGCCTCCAGGGTTTCGCGACGGCCGCGGCCGACGACATGGTCACCGAGCCCAGCGCCGGGCCGGAGGAGATGCTGATCCGCCGGGAGAAGCTGGGCTACCTGCGGCACGCCGTGGACGCGCTGCCCGACCGGCTGCGCGCGGTGGTGCAGGGCTACTTCTTCGACGAGCGGCCGATGGCCCGGATCGCCGACGACCTGGGTGTCACCGAGTCGCGGGTGTCGCAGCTGCGCGCCGAGGCGCTGGGCCTGCTGCGCGACGGGCTGAACACGCACCTGGATCCGTCGATGGCGGCACAGGCCCCGCCGAAGGAGGGCTGCGTGGCCCGCCGCCGGGCCGCGTACTACGACCAGATCAGCGCGCGCGGCGATCTCCGTACGCGTCTGGCCATGACCGGCCCGGACGGCCTGCCGCGCGCGGCCTGACAGCGATGCCCGCCGCTTCGACGAAGCGGCGGGCATCGGAAGGGTCACTGACCGGCGCAGGTGCCGGCCTTCTTCTGCGCGGCGATCGCCTTGGCCGCGCCGAGCTTGTAGAGCGCGAGGCCCTCCTTGGCCGGCTCCAGCTTCCAGGCGTTGCTCTCGTAGACCATCGTGTACGACTGCGCCGCCACCAGCTGCTTCGCGATGACGATCGCCTTGTCCGTGCCCTCCATGCGGGCGCTGGTCAACTGGATCGCCAGGCCCTTGCGGGAGCAGGCCTGGTTGAGCTTGACGTAGTCGTCCTTGCTGATCGCCTGCTTGCCGGCCGTGGTGTACATGTCCCAGGCGCCGGCGAAGTCGCCGCCCGCGAAACGGTCGAAAACGGTCTGCGCGGCGGCCTTGGCGCCCTCGACAGTCTTGGGCTCGGGTCCGCCGGCGGCGGCCTGCGCGGCGTTGCCGGCGGGCTCGTCGTCGCCGCCGGAACACGCCGTGACGAGGGTGAGGGCGGCGACCCCGGTGAGGGCGAGCGCGCCGAGACGTCGGATCGGGTGGTTGTGGTTCATGCCCGGGTTAAGTCCGATCGACGGTCGCGCGTAACGGCTCGCCGGGAAAATTGACAGATTGCGGACAGCACCGTGACCGGTTGGGGAACGGCCGTCGATGGGCTAATCTGGCCGATTGTCGAGCAATAAAAAAGCAACCAAGAATGGTTGCTGGAGCCGAATGTTACCACAAAGGGGAGTGGATTTGTCAAGCTCCGCCGGGGACGACCTCCGTTCCGAGCAGGCGTACCTCACCACCCTCTACGGCCGCCTGGACAGCCTGCGTGAGCAGGCCGATCGGCGCCTCAAGACCATTCTGCTGGAGGCCGGCGGCACCCCGCAGGGCCGTACCCAGCGCGAGGCCACCCGGGCCCACTATGCCGAGCAGCTCGCGCAGATGAATGCGGTCGAGAACGGCCTGTGCTTCGGCCGTCTAGATTTCACCGCGAGTGAGCCGCGTTACATCGGCCGGCTCGGTCTCTCGGCCGAGGAGCACGACCGAGACCCGCTGCTGGTCGACTGGCGCGCCCCGGCGGCCCGGGCGTTCTATCTCGCGACCGCCGTCTCGCCCGATGGGGTGACCCGCCGGCGCCACCTGCGCACCAAGGGGCGCGTGCTCACCGGCATCGACGACGAGGTGCTCGACATCGAGCACGCCGCGCCGGGCGGCCGCGAGGACGTGACCGGCGAGGCGGCGCTGCTGTCGGCGCTCACCGCGAGCCGCACCGGCCGGATGCGCGACATCGTCGAGACCATCCAGGCCGAGCAGGACGAGGTGATCCGGGCCGGGCTCAACGGGATCATGGTCGTGCAGGGCGGGCCGGGCACCGGCAAGACGGCGGTGGCGCTGCACCGGGCGGCGTACCTGCTGTACACGTACCGGGCGCAGCTCACCAAGCAGGGCGTGCTGATCCTCGGGCCCAACACGACGTTCCTGCGCTACATTTCGCAGGTGCTGCCGTCGCTGGCCGAGACCGGCGTGCTGCTGGCCACGCTCGGCGACATGTTCCCCGGCGTCCGCGCCCGGGCGGCCGAGTCGCCGGCGGCGGCCGCGGTCAAGGGCCGCCTCGGCATGCTCGAGGTGCTGCAGAGGGCGGTCGCCGACTGGCAGACCGTGCCGGACGACTACATCGAGGTCGACCACGACGGCTATCCGCTGCGCATCGAGCGGTCCGTGCTCGAGGACGCCCGGGCCGCGGCCCGCAGGTCCGATCGCCCGCACAACGTGGCCCGGCAGATCTTCGTGACCGAGGCGATCCACGCGCTGTCGCTGCAGATCGCCGAGCGGATCGGCGCCGACCCGCTGGGCGGCGAGAACCTGCTCTCCGAGGCCGATCTCGCCGAGACCCGCCGCGAGCTGCGCGAGGACATCGACGTCCAGCAGGCGCTGTTCGACTTCTGGCCGGTGCTGACCCCGCGCCGGGTGCTGCGCGAGTTGCTTTCCGACCCGGCGCGGCTTTCGTCGGCCGCCGAGGATCTTGCGGAGAACGAGCGGTCGCTGCTGCTGCGCGGCCATGACGCCCGGTTCACCCCGGCCGACGTGCCGCTGCTCGACGAGTTGGCCGAGCTGCTGGGCGTCGACGACACGCTGCGCAAGCGGCAGGCGGCGGTGGAAAGGCGAGAGGCGATCGAGTACGCCGAGGGCGTGCTGGAGATCGTCGAGGGCTCCCGATCGCTGGACTTCGAGGATGAGCAAGACTTCGAAAAGGACGAAGTGCTCTCCGCGTCCGACGTGGTGGACGCCAGTGCGTTCGTCGAGCGGCACGAGGTCCTCGACACGCGTACGGCCGCCGAGCGCGCCGCCGCCGACCGTACCTGGGTCTTCGGCCACGTGATCGTCGACGAGGCGCAGGAGCTGTCGCCGATGGCCTGGCGGCTGCTGATGCGCCGCTGCCCGAGCCGCTCGATGACCGTGGTCGGCGACGTCGCGCAGACCTCCGAACTGGCCGGGACGACGGGCTGGGAGCAGGTCTTCGAGCCATACGTGGCGCAGCGCTGGAACCTGGTCGAGCTGACCGTGAACTACCGCACGCCGGCCGAGGTGATGGCGGTCGCGGCCGACGTTCTGGCGGCGGTCGACCCGGCGCTGCAGCCGCCGCGATCGGTGCGGTCCGCCGGCGTGGCGCCGTGGTCGCTCCGGGTGCCGCGAGCCGCGCTTCCCGCCGAGATCACAGCTGCCGTACGCCTGGAGGCGGCCGAAGCCGGTGAGGGGCGGGTCGGGGTTCTCGTCCCCGAGGCGCTCGAGCCCGAGCTGGGCCGGCACCTGGTCGAGACCGTCCCCGGCGCGGCCGTCGGCGAGCAGCCCGACCTGCTCAACCAGGTCGTGCTGATGACCGTCCGGCAGGCGAAGGGCCTCGAGTTCGACGCGGTGATCGTGGTCGAGCCCGACGAGATCATCGCCGAGAGCCCGCGCGGCTTGTCGGATCTCTACGTGGCGGTGACCCGCGCCACCCAGCGCCTCGGCGTCCTGCACACCGCCGACCTGCCCAAGGTGCTGACGGCTCTCGCGTCATGAAAAAAGGGCCCGGCGACATCGCCGGGCCCTTCGTTCCTGGTTACGCCGCGGGTGCGGGCGTGCGGTCGATCTGGTTGCGACCGAAGGTCGTGTGCCCGTGGGCGTTGGTCATCGCGAGACGGCTGTGCAGCGAGGTGCTGCTCGCGATGCTGGCGTAGTAGGTCGCCCGGCGGCGGGCGGTGATGCTCTCCGGGTTGTCCGGCACCGGCGCCAGGTCGGGGTTCAGGTGCGTGTTGAGGCCGTCCTTGAGCAGCGACAGCGCCTCGGCGCGCAGCTGGCTGATCCGGCTCTCGGTGACGCCGAGGTCGTCCGCGATGTCGGCCATCGGCCGCTCGAGGAGGAAGTACTCGGTGATCACGTACTGCAGCCGCTCCGGCAGCGAGCCGATCGCGTGGTGCAGGTAGCCGATCTGCTCGCGGCGCAGCAGCATGTCCTCCGGGCCCGGCGTCTTCTCGGTGACCAGGTCGTCGGCGCTGCTGGTGGTGAAGCCCTGCAGCGACAGCACGGTGGCGCGCTGCACGTCGGTGTCGGTCTGCTGCAGGTCGTTGGTGGTGGTGCCGAGCGCCTGGGCGAGCTCGTCCGGGGTGGGCGTGCGGCCCAGCGTGGTGGTGAGCTGCTGGCGGGTGGTGTCGGTGGCGCGCGCCTTGGTCCGCACCGAGCGGGTCGCCCAGTCCAGCGAGCGCAGCTCGTCGAGGATGGCGCCCCGGATCCGGGTGCTCGCAAAGCGGTGGAACGGGATGCCCCGGTCGGGGTCCCAGCCACGGGCGGCGGTCACGAGCGCGTGCAGGCCGGCGCTGGTGAGGTCGTCGCGGTGGATGTGGTTAGGGATGCGGGTGAGCATGTCGCGCACCAGGTGGCCGACGAGCGGCATGTGGGTGCGGATCAGCTCCTCCTGCTCGGTGGCAGAGAGCACCGTAGCGGCGGGCGCGGTGTCGACGGCGTTCGTCACGTTGGTGGTCATGTCATTCCCCCGGTTGTCGTTGCTGACGGGGAAGACTTTCCGTGGCGACGGGTACAGCTTCAGGTCACGCTCAGGTGCGTCAAAGTTGCGGAGTTTAGGAATTTGCGGGGATTGGGCAGGCTGAGTTCATGGACCTGACCGACAGCGGGACGACGGTCAATATCATCGCCGGGATCGCCATCGCGCTCGGCGTGATCGGCGTGGTCATCCCGATCCTGCCCGGACTGCTGCTGGCCTGGGCGGGCGTGCTCTTCTGGGCGCTCGCCGGGGACGCCTCGGGCGCGCTCAAGTGGCTCGTCCTCGTACTCGCGACGCTTGTTGCCGTGATCGGGGCGCTGATCAAGTACCTCGTACCCGGGAAGCGGTTGAAAGCCGCCGGCGTGCCCAACTCGGCGCTGCTGGCCGGCGGCGTGCTCGGCCTGATCGGGTTCTTCGTGGTGCCGGTGGTGGGGCTGATCCTCGGCTTCGTGCTCGGCGTGTGGCTGGTCGAGCGGGCCCGGCTCGGCCCCGGTCAGGCCTGGCCGTCGACCAAGCAGGCGCTCGGCGCGGCCGGCCTGGCCATGCTGATCGAGTTCACCGCGGGGCTCGGCGTCGCGGTCGTCTGGGTTTTCGGGCTGCTGGCTACCTGAACCTTCTCTTTCGCCGGCGCTGCGTGAGAAGCAGGAGCAGTGGCGTGCCGGCCAGCGCCAGCGCGATGCCGCCCGCCGCGATCACGGTGGTCAGGTCCCGTCCCGACGCCGTGCGGATCGAGGGAGCGCCCGCCTTGGGCGCGGTCGTCGACTCGGCTCTCGCGTCGGTGGTGGCCGCCTTCTGCTCGGCGACCTCCTCGGGGGTGACCAGCTTGCCGACCGAGGCGTCCTTGGGCAGCGAGAAACCCCAGTCCAGCAGCGCGGCGCCCTGCTGCCAGCCGCGCAGCGGCCGGGCCTCGGCGCCGAGCAGCGTCACCACGAGCCGCCGGCCGTTGCGCTGGGCCGCGCCCATGTAGCTGTGCCGCGCCACCGTGGTGAAGCCGGTCTTGCCGCCCATCGCCCCCGGGTAGTTGAAGATCAGCTTGTTCTCGTTCTGGAACTGGAAGCCGCCCTTCTTCAGCTGCGGCTGAGCGGGCATCTGCGCGGACTTGGTGAGCACGTACTTGCGGAAGTCCGCGTTCGCGAAATCCTTGCGGGCGATCAGCGCCAGGTCGTACGCGCTGGTGAATTGCCCCTTGCCGTCGAGACCGCTGGGCGTGACCGCGTGCGTCTGGTAGGCGCCGAGCCGCTGGGCCTCCGCGTTCATGGCGGCCACCGTCGTGGCCACGCCGTTGGCGCCGCCGCCACCGGCCAGCCGGGCCAGCGCATTGGCGGCGTCGTTGCCCGAGTTGAGCATCAAGCCCAGCCAGAGCGTGGAGATCGGGTACTTGCCGCCGACGAGAAGGCCCACGGCCGAGCTGTTGACCTCGATGTCCAGGTCGCTGCGCGCCACGGTCATGGTCTGCTTCGGGTCGAGCTTGTCGATCACCGTGGCGGCCAGCAGCGTCTTCTGCACGCTCGCCGGCGTCTGGTAGACGTGCGGGCCGCAGCCGCCGAGCACCTCGCCGGTGTCCAGGTCGGCGACCATCCAGGTGGTCGCGGTGACCGCGGGCGGCTGTCTCGCGCCCGCCGGAATGATCAGGCCGTGGGTGGCGAGGGCGTCGCCGCCGACCGCGCTGTTGACCGGATCGTCGGGTGGCGGCACCGGTCGCGGCGGTATGCCGGCCGGTTTCGCCACATTCGGCTTAGGACAGGGAACATCTGCTGCGCTGGCCGGTTCCGCTTCGCTCCACGGCGATCGCCTTGTAACCGGTGAGATGGCAGGCGGTTTTCCGCACTCCGCAAACCCCGCGGAGAGCGAAAAACCACATGCCATCTCACCGGCGGCGATCGCGGGGGCGGTGATCACCGCTACTACCGCGACTGTTGCGGCCAACGGTGCAGCGATCCGGCTGAGGGGGATGCGGATCAAGGCCAGGTGACTCCCGCGTCGAGCCGCTGGTCGAGAAGTCGAGCCAGCGGAATGGTCTCGCCGTCACCGCCGCCCGCGCCGACGATCAGCTTGGGGGTGCTGGGGGAGAGGTCGGCGCCGGCGAACCGGGCGCGCCACGATGACGGAACGGTCAGGACGTAATACTCGCCGTGCTCACCGACGGCGACCGAACGATTCGATTTCAGATACCACCCGCGCGCTCTCGTGCGATACGTCGCGTGGCCGTCGAAGCTGCGCGCGGTCAGCGGATGTGGCGCCAGGCCGCGCTCGGCGGCCCGCCGGACGAACGAGGACAGCAGGTCGGCGGCCTGACGCGCCTCGGCCTGCTGGCCGGCGGCCAGCGCGGCCGCGTGCTCGTCGATGGCCCGCCGGCGCTGCTCGTTCCACGCCGCACGCTCGTCCATGACTGCGACCCTAGGTGATCCACGTGGCCGCCTGCCACCCGGTCTTTCCTCGCCCGTTTCCTGTGAATGCCGGTCCCGCCATTTGAATAACGGACCGGTCGCGGAGGGAAACAATTGCGAATTCTGGCCCGATGAGTTGCGCCGGAACCCGGTTACGAGCAACACTGGGCGCGGTTGATCTGGATTAACTCGGGAGTCATTATGGCGCGGCAGGTTATCACCACGCTGATCGACGATCTGGACGGAAAGAAGGCGGACCGCACCGTCGAGTTCAGCCTCGACGGTATTAACTACACGATCGACCTTTCCGAGGCCAATGCCGGGAAGTTGCGTAAGGCTCTCGACCCGTTCATCAACGCGGGCACCCGTCTGGGCCGGAGCGCGGGCCGCATCCCCGCCCGGCGCACGGCCCCCAGCCGCACGGCAGGCTCGCGCGACGAGAACAGGTCGATCCGCGAGTGGGCTCAGGCCAACGGCCACCAGATTTCCGAGCGCGGCCGCATTCCGCAGTCCGTCACGGACGCGTACCGGGCCGCGAACGGCCGTTAAAGCGGTAGCAGCCCGGCGACGGATTCGAGAACTTTTTCGTCGCCGGCGTACCAACTCGATGCCCGGGGCCAATGGGTGATGGCGTCGGTGAAGCCCAGCGCGGCGGCGCGCCCCACCGCGTCGGTGAAGGCGTCGACGCTGGTCATCGAATAGACCGGGGACGTGTCCAGGTTGAGATAGCGCGGTATGGCGTCCAGCGGGCGGCCGGCCGCGCTCATCGTCTCTTCGAACCGGGCAACGGTCTCCGCTATCGACCGCCACCACGACTCCGCGTCCGGAACGTCGTGGGCGCCGGTCGTGACCCAGCCGTCGCCGTGCTTGGCGGCCAGCCGCAGGGCGCGCGGGCCGTTCGCCGCCACGATGAACGGCGGCCGCGGCTGCTGCAGCGAGCCGGGGATGCTGCGCGCGTTCACCGCCTGGTACCACTCGCCGCGCCACGTCGTCGCCGGGTTCGCCAGGATCGTGGCGAACACGTCGAGGAACTCGGTGAAGCGGTCGACCCGCCGGCGCGGGGTCAGCTCGGGCTCGCCGAGCACCGCCGAGTCGAAGCCGATGCCGCCGGCGCCCAGCCCGAGCAGCAGCCGGCCGCCCGAGATGTCGTCGAGCGAGATCACCTCGCGGGCGAAATGCACCGGGTGCCGGAAGTTCGGGGAGGCCACGTACGTGCCCAGCTTGATCCGGCTCGTCACCATCGCGGCCGCGGTCAGCGTCGGCACGGCGTCGAACCACGGACCGTCGATCAGGTCGCGCCAGCCCAGGTGGTCATAGGTCCAGGCGTGGTCGAAGCCGTACTCCTCGGCGCGGCGCCAGCGGCCGGCGGACACCGACCAGCGCTGGTCGGGAAGGATCACGATGCCGATGCGCATGCGGGGAACCTACCTCAGGCCGTACGCAAATCCGCCGTTTCCTCCTCGGCCGGCTCGGCCGCCTCGGCGAACACTCGCAACGACCGCAGCAGCTCCTCGCGGGACGACTCGGGCATGCGGTCGAGGACCTCGGCCAGCGCCACCCGGCGACGCTCGCGGATCTGGTCGAGCAGCCGCCGGGCCGACGAGGTCAGCATCAGCCGCACCTCGCGCCGGTCACGCGGGTCGGGCACCCGGCGCAGCAGCCCGGCGGCCTCGAGCCGGTCGCACAGCCGGCTCGCCGACGACGGGACCACGTCGAGCGCCTCGGCCAGCCGGCTCATGTTGGTCTGCCGATTGTCCGAGACGAAGGTCAGCACGCGCAGCTGGGCGGGCGGCACCGTGGGGGTCTGCGCGACGCGGGCGGCGTCCAGCACGGACACGAGGGACTCGACCGCCGATTCGACGGCCGCGGCGACGTGGGTGACCCGGTCGTCCATGTCGGATATATCCCTGTCTGCAGAAGGCCTGCGACGTGGTGCCGGACTGCGACTACCCCCTCTTGACGCGGTTCATGCCCGGTTATCTGAGCCAATCCAAGCAGACGAGCACGGCGTCGTCATCAGCGTCGAGGCCGTCGTGGTACTCGCGCAGCGCCCGGACGACCGTGCCGACCGCCTCGGACGGCGGCTGGAGCCGGGTCCGGCGCAGGGCCGTGAGCAGCGCCGAGGCACCGTACGGGGCCCGTCCGCCGGGCGCCGCGGCGTGCACGCCGTCGCTGGCCACCAGCAGTCGGTCGCCCGGCTCGAGCTGGAACTTCTGCGTCTCGTACCGGGTGTCGCCGAACATGCCGAGCGGCAGCTGCTGCTCCAGCGTGACCGGCCGGATGTCTCCGTTGTGCGCGACCATCGCCTTCGGCGAGCCGGCGTCGACCGCCTCCACCGCGCCGTCGGTCAGCCCGATCTCGAGCAGCAGGGTGGCCACGTACGCGTTGCCGCCGTGCCGCGAGTAGACCGCGTCGGAGGCCAGCTCGGCCTGCTCGACGATGCCGGCCCCGGAGCGGCGGGCGTTGCGCATGGCGTTGACCGCGACGGCGGTGAGCAGCGTCGCCTCGATCCCGTCGCCGTGCCCGTTGAGCACCGTGACGGTGAGCCGGTCGCCGGTGACCGACCAGTCGTAGTGGTCGCCGTAGACCGCGTAGGCGGGCTCCAGCGCCCCGGCCAGCCGGAACCGCTCGCCGGTGAGCGAGCGCCCGGGCAGCAGCTCCCACTGGAGCTCGGCCGCCATCGTCAGGCGCTGCCGCCGGCGCACCTTGTGGTAGCGGTCGGTGTCCCGGTCGGCGGTGCGCAGCGCCATGGCCAGCTCGTCGGCGACCACCGCGAGCTCCGTGGTCAGCTCCCGACCGGTCTCGAGCTCGGTCTCCAGGCTCAGCACGCCGAGCCGGTCGCCCCAGACGGTGAGGGGCAGAAGCACCTTGGCCGGGCCGTCCAGCCGCGGGTCGACCACGGGCAGCTGGCTGCCGAAGCAGCGCTGCTCCAGGGGCCCGCCGGTGGGGCCCTCGGGGTCGAGCACCGGCCACAGGGCGGACAGGCTCAGATCGCCGAGCAGCACCTCGACCCGGTCGGCCGCGTAGTGGGCGCGCAGGTGTTCGGCGGTGACCTCGGGAAGGCGATCGGGCGGCGCAGCGCGCAGTTGCGCGCCGACCGATGCCGGGCCGTCGGACACTCGATCTCCTTTCACGGTCGGCAATAATTGCCGGAGTGCAAGCATGATAGGCGCTTGCCTCCGCTGCGGCTGACGAGCCCTAGGCGAACGACTTCTCGAAGTGGATGAGGCTGCCGCTGCGGGGCGTGGAGTTCAGCCGTACGTTCTCGGCGAGCGCCTTGATCAGGAACAGCCCACGGCCGCGGTCGTTCTCCGCCTGTGGCGGGTCGATCGCGGCTGGGTCGAACCCGACCCCGTCGTCGCGCACATCGATCGTGCAGCGGTCCTCGGCGACCTCGAGATGGACCTCGAAGCTCTCCGTACCCGACGCGTGGTGGACCACGTTGGCGCAGGCCTCCGTGATCGCGAGCTCCAGATCGGCGCCGGACTCCTGGTCCACGTGCAGGACGGCGAGGGCGCTGCGCAACAGTCGGCGCACGGCGGGAACGCTGCCGGCCTCACGCGGCAGGTTGAGCCGGACTGTCATACGCATATCACTCATGTGCCCGGGGTGCGGCCCGCCTAATCGTCAGTGTGCTCAACCGGGTGGTCGCGAAAAACGTGTTATCCATGGACGGCTCGCGCGTCCCCCTATGGTCGCCCGGCAAACCACGGGCGGGGACGCACGACGAAAGGCAGGATCATGGCGGACCAACCGGACATCGCGACGGTCATCGCGGCCCGCGCCGGCGACCCGGCCGCCGTCGACCGGCTCGTCGCGGGGTACCTGCCGCTCGTCTACACGATCGTCGGCCGCGCCCTCGAGGGCCACGCGGACGTCGACGACGTGGTGCAGGACGTGATGCTGCGGGTCCTGCGCAACCTCGGTGACCTGCGCGAACCCGAGTCGTTCCGGTCCTGGCTGGTGGCCATCACGGTCCGCCAGGTGCGTGAGCGGTTCCGGTTCCGGCGCGGCGCGCCCGACGCGCTGGTCCACGAGGACGTCCGCGATCCCGGCGCCGACTTCACCGACCTGGCCATCACCCGCCTCGAGCTGTCCGGGCAGCGCCGCGAGACGGCCGAGGCGACCCGGTGGCTCGACGAGGAGAACCGCGAGCTGCTCTCGCTGTGGTGGCTGGAGGCGTCCGGCGAGCTCACCCGCGACGAGATCGTCGAGGCCACCGAGGTCACCCGCCAGCACGCCGCCGTGCGCATCCAGCGGATGAAAGGCCAGCTCGAGACGGCCCGCGTGGTGGTGCGGGCGCTCGCCGCCCAGCCGCCCTGCCCCGACCTGCGCCTGATCACCGTGCACTGGGACGGCACACCGGGCGCGCTGTGGCGCAAGCGCATCGCCCGGCACACCCGCGACTGCGTGCACTGCACGCCCGCCTGGCACAACCTGGTCGCGGCCGAGCGGCTGCTCGCCGGGATGGCCCTGGTGCCGATCCCCGCCTCGCTGGCCGGCAATGTCGGTGGCTCGGCCATCTTGTCGACCGGTGGCGCTCATCTCGCTACCAAGATCGGTCTGGGCGTCTCGCAGAAGGTGCTGACCGCGGCCCTCGCGACCACCGCGGTGGCCGGCGCCGGGACCGCCGTGGTCGTTTACCACCAGTCCTCGCCGCCGCAGCAGCCGACCGCGGCGGTAGTCGTCACCTCGGCGCCCGTTGTCAGGCCCACGACCGTTGCGGCGTCCCGCACCGCCTCGCCGAAGCCGTCGCCGACCCCCTCCAAGACCTCGAAGAAGCCCGCCGTCGTGATCACCGCGAAGGCGAGCAAGAAGAAGGGCGTCGGCGTCTGGAAATTCACCGGCCTCAAGGCGGCGCTCGCCGACGTCGGCGCGGGCTGGTACTACAACTGGGCCTCGAACAACGACGACGTGCCCGGCCCGTCCGGCGTCGAGTTCGTCCCGATGATCCGGGCCAAGGGCGACGCCACCGACGCCACGATCGCGCGGGCCAAGAAGGAGAGCGGCGGCGAACTGCTCGGCTTCAACGAGCCGGACATGGCCGGGCAGGCCGACATGAGCGTCGAGGACGCCCTGGCCGCGTGGCCCAAGCTCCAGGCGACGGGCTTGCGCTTGGGGAGTCCTTCCGTCGCGTACGGCGGTGACACGGCCGGCGGGTGGCTCGACCGATTCATGAGCGGGGCGAAGGACAAGGGTTACCGGGTCGACTTCATCACTTTGCACTGGTACGGGTCGGACTTCAGCGCCGCCTCGGTCGACCAGTTCCTCGGGTACGTGGACGCCGTGCACAAGCGCTACAACAAGCCCATCTGGATCACCGAGTTCGGCCTGATGAACTTCTCCGGCTCGCCGAAGTACCCGTCGTCGTCGCAGCTCGTCACCTTCATCAAGGGCACCACGTCGGGCCTGCAGAAAAGGTCGTACGTCGAGCGGTACGCCTGGTTCGGCCTGCCCGCGGTGGCCGACAGCGTGGACTTCGGCCTCTACAAGGACGGTGATTCTCCGACGGCGGCGGGGGAGGCCTACAAAGCCGCGGGTTAGGGTCGACTCATGATTCGGTTCGGGTACAAGGCGTCGGCCGAGCAGTTCGCGCCGGCGGAGCTCCTCGGGTACAGCGTGCTGGCGGAGGAGCTGGGCTTCGACTCGGTTTTCGTCTCCGACCATTTGCAGCCCTGGCGGCATCACGGCGGCCACGCGCCGGCCGCGCTTCCGTGGCTGGGGGCGCTCGCCGCCCGTACCGAGCGCGTGCTGATCGGCACGAGCGTGCTCACCCCGACCTTCCGCTACCACCCCGCCGTGGTCGCCCAGGCGTTCGCCACGCTCGGCATGCTGGCCCCCGGCCGGGTGGTGCTCGGCGTCGGCTCCGGCGAGTCGCTCAACGAGGTGCCGCTGGGCATCCCGTGGCCCGACGGCAAGGAGCGCTTCGCCCGGCTGAAGGAGTCGGTGCAGCTGATCCAGAAGCTCTGGCGCGAGGACCGGGTCACCTACGAGGGCCAGTTCTACCGCACCGAGAACGCCACGATCTACGACAAGCCCGAGACTCCGGTGCCGATCTACATCGGCGCCTCCGGCCCCGCCGCCACCCGCCTGGCCGGCCGCATCGCCGACGGTTTCATCACCACCAGCGGCAAGGGCCACGACCTCTACACGGAAACCCTGCTCCCCGCCGTCCGCGAGGGCGCCGAGAAGGCCGGCCGCAAGCTGGACGACCTGGACCTGATGATCGAGGTCAAGGTCTCCTTCGACGACGACCTGGACAGGGCCCGGAACGACACCCATTACTGGGGCGCGCTGGCCCTGTCGCCCGAGGAGAAGACCGGCGTGGAGGACCCGCTGGAGATGCAGCGCCGCGCCGACGCCCTGCCGGTCGAGCGCACGGTCACCCGCTGGATCTGCTCCTCGGACCCCGAAGAGCACGGTGACCGCGTCCAGGAATACCTGGACATGGGCTTCAAGCACCTGGTCTTCCACGCGCCAGGCCCCGACCAGGAGCGCTTCCTGCGCCTGTACGCGGACCAGATCCTGCCCCGCCTGCGCGCCAACGCCTAGGGTCTGTCCTGCCGCTCACGAGGGGCTGCGGCGTGGCCCAGGCGGCGCCAGCCACCACCTGGACCTCGCCTCGCTCCCGCGTGATCGGCAGGACAGACCCTAACCGCCGAGGTTCTCCTTCGGGACCGGGCGCAGCCGACCGCTTCGGGTGCGCCCGCCGCCCGTGCCCTCGCCGTTGATGACGCGCAGGTCGGGGCGCTGGCGCAGGCCCTCGATCCGGCGGCGCTTGGTGCCCACCTCGCGGCGCGCGGCCGGCGGTTGCAGCGGGACCGAGCGCGACTCGGCGGCGGGCGCCGACGGCGGGACAAAGCTGGACGCGGCCGAGTCGGGCCGCGCGTCCTCGGCGGAGCGCGGCTTGGCGTCGGGGCCGGTCACGCGGCCCGGGTAGCCGGTGCGCCACGCGTGCGGGGTCACGTTGGCGATCGAGCGCGGCGACGTGTGCGGGACCGGGTTGTCGCCGGCCTGCCACAGGTCACGCGAGGGCGATGGACGACGTCCCGGCGGGCCCCAGATCGGCCCGCCCGGCGGCCGGCGGTCGGCGCCGGGCAACACCACGCCGTCGGAGTCCGCGTTGCCGGCGCCCAGGTCGGCGGTCGAGGCCGCGTGTCCCGCCCCCGCGCCTGCGGTCCCGGCGCCTGCAGTGGCGGCGCTGGCGGCGTCTGTGCCGGCGGCTTCTGCGCCGGCGGCGCCCCGCGCGGCGAGCCCACGCCTGGCGAATCCTGTTCCCGCGAAGCCTGTGCGGGCGGCCGATCCGTCGGCGCGAGTGGAGCCGGCGCGCGAGGGGAAGCCGCCGCCGGGGGAGGCGCCGGCCGGGTAGCCAGGGCCGGAGGCTGTGCCGGTCGTGGGGCCGGAGCCGGTCGGTGTGCCGGGGCCGGTGGCGAGGCTGGTCGGTGAGCCGGGGGCGGTCGCGGTGTTGGCGTGGCGGCCCTGGCGGTGGGGGAACTCTCTGGCCAGGAGGCGGAGCCAGTGGCGCGGGCCGGGGCGTTCGGCGCGGGACGGGCGGCTCATGCGGGGGTAGGCGACGCTCGGCACCTCAGTGACCCGCAGGCCGCGGATCGACGGGCGCAGGGACAGGATCGGGGCGAGTTCGGGGCCGTCACTCCAGGCGGCGCCGGCCCGGGAGGACGGGTCGGGGAGGTCCAGGTGGGGGACGGCGTCGCTCCAGAAGGCGGCGTAGCCGAAGCCGGGGTCGGTGCGGCGGACGCCGAAGACCGTGTTGACGATCCAGATCAGCAGGACGTTGGCCCAGCGGCGGAAACGGCCGCCGGTCAGGTCGCGGCCGGGGTCCCGGTAGCGGGAGCCCACCGCCACGTCGGCGCCGGCGGTCAGGGCGGCCACGTAGTTCGGGATCTCGGCCGGGTCGGTGGAGCCGTCGCCGTTCAGCGTCACGATCACGTCGCCGCGGGCGGCGGCCAGGCCGGTGGCCAGGGCGTTGCCGGGGCCAGGACGGCCGGCGCGGAGCACCCGGGCGTCGGGCCGGGCGGCGTGGACGATCGCCGCGACATCGGCCGGGGACCCGATGCCGGGCGCGCCGAACGCGGGTTCGGGAGAAGCGACGGCGGGGGTTTCGCTGACGACGATGACCTCGTCGACGGGCGGGAGGCCGCGCAGGGTCAGCGGGAGGCCGCCGGGGTCGCGGACCGGGATCACGACGCTTACGGACGGTGATGGTCGGCGGTGACGGGTCGTCGCTGGGCTGAGCGGCGAGGGAGGCATGGCGGTGCTCCTCACGGTGAACTGCTGATCTTCGAAGCTACCGGTCGGCAACCGAACAGCAACTCAGCGGAACGGTGGAGGGCCCTCCCCGGGACGGACCGAACCGGACCTCCCGGACGGCGGTCACGGACCGTATCTGTTAGCCGAGCGGCTACTGTGCGTACAGAAAATGGGAGTAAGCGGTAGGGTCGTCGTGAATGTCCTCGTGGAAGGAACAGGGCTGTGAAACTTGGCCTGCACATCTCGAACTTCACCTGGCCCGGAGACGCCCCTCGGCTCGGCCCCACGCTCGCCGACGTCGCCTCGTCGGCCGACGAGGCCGGTTTCGACCGGATCAGCGTGATGGACCACGTCTGGCAGATCCGCGGGGTGGGTCCGGCGGAGAACGCCATGCTCGAGGCGTACACCGCCCTCGGCTACCTCGCCGCCCACACCAAGACCGCCAAGCTGTTCACCATGGTCACCGGCGTGACCTACCGCGACCCGGGCCTGCTGGCCAAGGCGGTGACCACCCTCGACGTGCTCTCCGGCGGCCGCGCCCTGCTCGGCATCGGCGCCGCGTGGAACGAGGACGAGTCGCGCGGCCTCGGCCTGTTCTTCCCCTCGACCAAGGAGCGCTTCGAGCGGCTCGAGGAGACGCTGCAGATCTGCAAGCAGATGTTCGCCGGCGACGAGACGCCGTACCAGGGCAAGCACTACCAGCTGGGCCGGCTCCTCAACTCGCCGATGCCGCTGAGCAAGCCGCACCCGCGGATCCTGATCGGCGGCGGCGGCGAGAAGAAGACCCTGCTGCTGGTCGCGAAGTACGCCGACGCCTGCAACCTCTTCCCTTCGCCCGAGGTGGGCCACAAGCTCGACGTGCTCAAGCAGCACTGCGAGAACGTGGGCCGGGACTACGACGAGATCGAGAAGACCGTCATGTTCCACTACGACCTCACCACCAAGAGCCCGGGCGAGCTTGTCGAGGGCCTGCGCGGTCTGGCGGCGATGGGCTTCCAGCAGGCCCACGGCAGCCTGGTCAACGCGTACGACACCAAGCAGTTCGAGATCTTCCAGAAGGAGATCATCCCCGCGGCAGCGGAGCTGTGAGCACCATCCGGGCGGTGGTCTTCGACCTCGACGGGGTCATCATCGACTCCGAGGAGGTCTGGGAGGAGGTTCGCCGGGGGTACGTGGCCGAGTACGGCCGCGAGTTCCTCCCGGACACCCAGGACCGGATGATGGGCATGAGCACCGGCGAGTGGTCGCGGCACCTGGCCGAGGAGGTCGGCGTGCCGCGCGCCCCCGAGCAGGTGGCGGCGGAGGTGCTGGGCCGCATGGCCGAGCGGTACCGCTCGGACCTGCCGCTCATCCCGGGCGCGGTCGAGGCCGTACGCCGGATCGGCGAGCGCTTCACGCTGGCGCTCGCCAGTTCCTCGGCGCGGATTCTGATCGATCAGGTGCTGGCCACGGCCGGTCTGACCGGCGCTTTCCAGGTGACGCTCTCGACCGAGGAGGTGCCGCGGGGCAAGCCGTACCCCGATGTGTATCTCGCCGCGGCGGAGAAGCTCGGCCTCAGCCCGGCGGTGTGCGCCGCGGTCGAGGACTCGAGCAACGGCCTGCGCTCGGCCGCCGCGGCCGGGCTCGCGGTGGTGGCGGTGCCGCACGGCGTCTACCCGCCCGCCGCGGACGCCATCGCGAAGGCGAGCCTGGTCGTGTCCGATATCGGAGCGCTGACAGTGGAAGAGATCGATAGGCTCCGCTGATGGGGGTCTTCCGGTCGGCCGCGGGCACCGAACTGCACTACGAGCTGCGCGGCGACGGGCCGCTCCTGGTCTGCCAGCCCGGCGGGCCGGGCCGGCCCGCCGGATATCTGGACGACCTCGGCGGGGTGCATCGCACCCTCCTGCTGCTCGACCCGCGCGGCACCGGCGGCTCCGAGCCGGCGCCGTCGCACGTCTTCACCGATCTGGCCGACGATCTCGAGCAGCTGCGGCTCCACCTCGGCACTGACCGCCTCGACCTGCTGGGGCACTCGGCCGGGGCGTGGCCCGTCCTCGCCTACGCCGCGCGGCACCCCTCGCGCGTCTCGCGGCTCGTGCTTCTCACCCCGTCGCGCAAGCCGATCCCGCTCGGCGCCGACGAGCCCAACCAGGACGTGCTGGTGAAGAGGTGGTTCTCGGCGGAGCCCTGGTACGCCCCCGCGAAGCTCGCCTGGGACGCCGACTCCGACGACGCCGAGGCCGACCCGGCCCTCATGCCGCTGGTTTACGGCGCCGACACCGAGGCGGTGCGCGAGCATGCCCGCCGGCCCGAGGCGACCGCCGCGTACGAGGACTTCTGGTCGGCCACCCTCGACCCCGGCGACCTGGCCGCGGTCGGCGTGCCCGTCACCATCATCGCCGGCGACCGGGACGTGGTGACCGGCCTGGCCGCGCCGCACGTGCTCGCCGACTGGCTGCCGAACGCCTCGATCATCTGGCTGCCGGACGCCGGCCACTTCCCCTGGGTCACGGACCCCGACGGCACCCGCGCGGCGATCGACGGCGCGCTTTCCCAGCCGGCTACCTGACCGCGCGAGCGGAGTAGTCGGGCAGCTCGATGTTCGTGCTGCGGTCGGCCGCGATCTTGAAGGTCAGGTCGATGAACCATTTCTGGTTGTTGAGGAAGTTGCGGGCGCGGATGCCGGTCGCGGTCTTGGGCGCCAGGAACTTGCCGGTGGTGTCGCCACCTTTCTGGGTGCCCCGGGCGAACTTGCCGATCCGCTTCTCGTACGCCGGGAAGGCCACCCGATGGTCACCGCCGGCCGCCGCGAGCTCGCCGGCCAGCACGTACGCCGAGACGATCGCGGTGCCGTTGCCCTGCCCGCCGATGGTGGCGCCGCACGCCGCGTCGCCCACCAGCGCGACCCGCCCCTTGGCCCACTGCGGGGCGTCGACCCGGCAGATCTGGTCGAACCACAGGTCGGGCGCGGTGTCGAGCACGTCGAGCAGCCGCGGCGCCAGCCAGCCCATGCCGGCGTAGCGCTCGCGCAGCAGCCGTTTCTGCGCGTCGCGGTCGTGCCGGTCGTAGTCGAGCCGGTCGGAGGCGAACGCGACCAGCGTCGCCGCTCGCGAGGGATGCTGGTGGTCGCCGCCGACGCTCATCATGCGGCCCGGCTCGTTGTGCAGCAGCATCGTCCGGTCGAGGCCCCACTCGTTGGGCACATCCCAGCCGCCGACGTAGTAGCCCAGGTGCTTCACGAACTGCTCCTCGGGGCCGAACGCCAGCCGCCGCACCCCGGAGTGGACGCCGTCGGCGCCGACCACGAGGTCGAAGACCCGGTGCAGGCCGCTCGCGAAGGTGACCTCGACCCCGGAAGGCGTCTCGGTCATCGCGGTGATGCGGTCGCCGAAGAGGAACTCGGTCCACGGGCCGGCGTCGCAGAGGACGCGGGACAGGTCGCCGCGCTGCACCTCGAGGTCGCCGCCGGCCAGCCCGGCCGGCCACTCCATGAGCTTGGCACCGTCGGCGTCGACGACCCGCATCACGGTCCCGCCGGTCTGCAGCGCGCGCAGCGCCGGCAGCACGCCCATCCGCTCGAGCACGCCCATGTGCAGCGGCCCGCGGAAGTCGACAGCGCTGCCGCCGGTGCGCAGGGCCGGCGCGACCTCGACGATCGTCGGCTCGAAGCCGAACCGGCCCAGCCAGTAGGCCAGCGCCGGCCCCGCGATGCTCGCACCCGAAATCAGGACCTTCATGATCTCCCCCAAAAACTGTGTCCATCGGACTCGGTTATTTCTGTGTACGGTAGACGCTGTTCGAAGGGATGGCAACATGACGGCAGATTTCTTCTGGGCGCCCCGCCCGCGACCGACCCGCGGTCCCAAGCCCGCGCTGACCCTCGAGCAGATCGCCGACGCCGCCGTCGCGATCGCCGACGCCGAGGGCCTCGCCGCGGTCTCGATGCAGCGGGTGGCGGCCGACCTGGGCTATACGAAGATGTCGCTGTACCGCTATCTGTCGAGCAAGACCGAGCTGGTCGCCGCCATGATGGAGCGCGCCCTCGGCGGTTCGCCGCAGATCTCGGCGCGGGCGGACTGGCGCGACGCCCTGACCCAGTGGGCCACCGCGCTGCTCGCGGCGTACGAGAGTCATGTCTGGTCGCTGGAGGCGACCACCGGCCGCCGCCCGGTCGGCCCGCACGAGATCGCCTGGCTGGAATGCGCCCTGCGGGTCCTGCCGCCCGGCCTCACCGGCGCCGAGCGCCTCGACGCCGTGGCCACGCTCGCCGGCCACGTCCGGATGATCGCCGGCCAGCACGGCGGCGCCGAGAGCGATCTGGCCGACGCGATGAGCGCGATCCTGCGCGACCACGCCGCCAGCTATCCCGCGGTCGTGGCCGCTCTCTCCGAAGTGGCCGATGAGGGCGGCGCCGACAACGCCTTCGCCTTCGGCCTGGCCCGCATCCTCGACGGATTGGAGTCACTTCTGGAAAGGAGAGTGTCGAGGTGACGGGCGTTACGAGTGTGAAACATGTTCATGCCGGGTAGTCGATGGCGACTTCGCCTGGGAGGTGGCACGTGGATGTGCTTGCGGCGAGCGGACTCCGGCTCGACCTCGACATTTTCGACTATCTGATCCTCGCTCTGTACTTCGTGACCGTGCTGGGCATCGGCTTCGCCGCCCGCGCCGCGATCAGATCCAGCAGTGACTTCTTCCTCTCGGGGAGATCGATGCCGGCCTGGGTGACGGGCCTGGCCTTCGTCTCGGCCAACCTCGGGGCCCTCGAGATCATCGGCATGGCCGCCAACGGCGCCCAGTACGGCCTGATGACCCTGCACTACTACTGGGTCGGCGCGGTGCCGGCCATGGTCTTCCTCGGCATCGTGATGATGCCCTTCTACTACGGCTCCAAGGTGCGCAGCGTCCCCGAGTTCCTGCGGCGGCGCTTCAACAACAGCACGCACCTGTTCAACGCGGTCAGCTTCGCGGTCGCCCAGGTCCTCATCGCCGGCGTCAACCTGTACGCCCTGGCCCTGATCCTCGAGGCGCTGCTCGGCTGGCCGCTCTGGGTCTCGATCATGCTGGGCGCCGCGATCGTGCTGGTCTACATCACGCTCGGTGGTCTCTCCTCGGCGATCTACAACGAGGTGCTGCAGTTCTTCGTGATCCTGGCCGGCCTGATCCCGATCACGATCGTCGGCCTGGTCAAGGTCGGCGGCATCGACGGCCTGTTCGACAAGGTCCGGCAGAGTCCGCTGGGCGAGGCGGGCCTGCATACCTGGGCCAACACCGGCAGCACCGACAACCCGCTCGGCGCCAGTTGGATCGGCATCATCTTCGGCCTCGGCTTCGTGCTGTCCTTCGGCTACTGGACCACCAACTTCGCCGAGGTGCAGCGGGCGCTCTCGGCCAAGAGCGAGAACGCCGCGCGCCGTACGCCGATCATCGGCGCCTTCCCGAAGCTGCTGATCCCCGTGGTGACGGTGATTCCCGGCCTCATCGCGCTGGTGACCGTGCAGGGGCTGGGCGCGGACGAGGGCGACCTGGTCTACAACAACGCGATCCCGCTACTGATGCGCGACCTGCTGCCCAACGGCGTGCTCGGCGTCGCGGTGACCGGCCTGCTGGCCTCGTTCATGGCGGGCATGGCGGCCAACGTCTCCGGCTTCAACACGGTCTTCACGTACGACATCTGGCAGGCCTACGTCCGCAAGGACCGCCCCGACGGCTACTACCTGCGGGTGGGCCGGTACGCGACCATCGCCGGCGTCATCGTCGGCATCGGCACCGCGTTCATCGCGGCCGGCTTCAGCAACATCATGAACTACATCCAGGCGCTGTTCTCGCTGTTCAACGCCCCGTTGTTCGCCACCTTCATCGTCGGCATGTTCTGGAAGAGGATGTCCGCCTGGGCGGGTTTCTGGTCGCTGTTCCTCGGCTTCCTGGCCTCGCTGACGCTCTACATCCTGCACCTGACCGAGACGATCAAGTTCAACTCCGACCTCGACGAGAGCTTCTGGGGCGCGGGCGCCGCGTTCGTGGTCGCCGTGATCGTGGCGGTGATCGTCACCCAGTTCACCCCGTCGAAACGCGAGGAAGACCTGCGCGGCCTGGTGTACGGCCTCGAGGGCAACGCCGGCGAGGCGATCCTGGCGGGCGAGAAGGTCTGGTGGCGCAACCCGGTGCTGCTCGGCGGCATTGCCGTGGCGCTGGCCGTCCTCTTCTACATCCCGGTCTGGTGAGAGGAGACTTGCGATGACCAACGATTCCGGCAGTGAGAAAAGGGCCGCCCGCCTCTTCGACGTGCGGCGGGTGATCGGCGGCCTGTTCGTGATCTACGGCGTGATCGTGACGCTGCTCGGCCTCTTCGACTCGCCCGCCGAGATCGACAAGGCGCAGGGCGTGCGCATCAACCTCTGGATGGGCATCGCCATGCTCGTGCTGGGGTTGCTGATGCTGCTCTGGCTACGGCTGAGCCCGCCGGAGGCCGCCCCGAGCGTCGAGAAAGCGGAAAACGGGGAAACCGAGCGGGAATGATGGCCAGGCCGGTGCTCGATCGGTGCGGTTCGGTTGCACAGGTTCCTCATATCTTCCAGTCGAGGGTCTGACCTTCCGATAGACAGGGCATGGAACCCCTGGCCTCAGTCAGCTTCGCCACCTCCGGCGGTAGCCGTCCCGCCGGCTGGCAGGCACAAGTGAGAATCGACTACGTCATCAACAAGGTCGCGCAGACGCATCGCGGACAGTCCGAGGATGCGGTTGCGCAGGCGATCCACGATCAGCTCCGAGCCGTCGGAGTCGTGCCCAACGGGCGGCAGATCGCGCAGTACGCCACCGCGATCTCCGCTCTTCCCCAGATCCCACCGAACAAGTAGGTCAGTGGCCCGGTCCGTGGACCGGGCCACTTTCCGTCTACGAAGCGGCGAATCGCAGGATCCGGTCGTCGCCCGAGCTCGGATCGCCCCGGCCGTCCCGGTTCGAGGTCGTCAGCCACAGGGCGCCGTCCGGCGCGATCCCCACTGTCCGCAGCCGGCCGTACTCGCCTTCGAATGAAGCCGAGGGCTTGTAGGAGCCGTCCAGCGGCACCTTCCACAGTCGCGCGCCCTTGAGCGCCGCCACGTACAGCGTGTCCCCGGCGATCGCCGCCCCCGACGGCGACGCGTCGTCGGTGCGCCACTGCACGATGGGGTTGGCGAACTTCGGGTTGTCGCCCTTGCCCTCGACCTCGGGCCACCCGTAGTTCTTGCCGGGCTCGATGATGTTGACCTCGTCCCAGGTGTCCTGCCCGAACTCGATGGCGTACATCTTCTTGTCGGCCGACCAGGCCAGCCCCTGCACATTGCGATGGCCCATCGACCAGACCGGCGAGCCCGCGGTCGGGTTGCCGGGCGCCGGTTTCCCGGCGGGCGTCAGCCGCAGAATCTTGCCGTTGACGTCCTTCGGGTCCTGCGACTGCTCGCCGTCGCTCGCGTCGCCGGTGCCGACGTAGAGCATCCCGTCCGGACCGAACGCGAGCCGTCCGCCGTTGTGCCGCGATCCCCGGGTGATCCCATCGAAGATCACCGTGGGCGTCTTGTCGGTGAGTTTGAAGCGGACGATCCGGTTGTCGTCGGCGGCGGTGTAGTACGCGTACACGAATTGGTCTTGAGCGTAAGTCGGTGAGACCGCGAGCCCGAGGAGCCCGCCCTCGCCCCCGCTCTCCGATTCTGCGATCTTGTAGACCTGCTCCGGATCACCGCCGCCGACCGGAATGCGTAAAATGTCACCTTTGTCGCGCTCGCTCACCAGCGCGCTGCCATCCGGGAGGAACGCGAGCCCCCACGGCACCTCCAGGCCGCTCACGATCGTCTGCGGCTTGCTCAAGTCGGGAGTGCCCGGCGAGCCGGAGGAGGAGGGGGCAGCGGGCGGCGCGGACGGCACGGTGGCCTCGGCGCGAGGTGGCGAGGACGACGACGGTGTGTCGGAGCAGGCGGAAAGGAGGGCCGCGCCGGTCGCGACGGCGAGCAGGCGCGTGCGTGAGCCGGTGGTCATCGGTCTACCGTGCCACGGCTTGGCGAACTTCACCCATTCGCCAGACTGAAGATCATGATTCGTCCGACGATATCGCGGTGCGAGCTCTGGCGGCGGCGGTCACGGTCGTGACACTTCTTTTCCCGTACGGCGAAAAGCTTGCGACCCCACCGACGGTCGAGTGGGCGCCGTGCCCCGAGGACGCCAAGGTCCAATGCGGCACCATGCGGGTCCCGGCGGACTGGGCGAATCCGCTCGGCCCCACCGTCATGCTCACCATCGCCCGCCGCCCCGCCCTCGACCCCGCCGAGCGGATCGGCACGCTGGTGGTCAACCCCGGCGGCCCCGGCGGCTCGGCCGTGAACTTCACCTTCGACGCGCCCACCTTCTTCAGCGAGGAGCTGCGCAAGCATTTCGACATCGTCGGCATGGACCCGCGCGGCGTCGGCCGCAGCACCCCGGTCCTGTGCTCGCAGGATCTGGTCGACGCGACGCCGTCGCCGCTGGTCACCAGCGAGCGCGAGTACGCCGCCCTGATCGATTACAACCGCCGGCTGGCCGCCGACTGCGCGGCCCGCACCGGCCCGGTCTTCGGCCACGTCGACACCCTCAGCGTGGTCCGCGACGTCGACGCGCTGCGCGAGGCCCTGGGCGAAGACAAGATCAGCTTTTACGGCGCCTCGTACGGCTCGCTGATGGGCGAGCAGTACGCCCAGAACTACCCGGACCACCTGCGTGCCCTGGTCCTCGACGGGGTGATGGACCACAGCGTCAGCGTCGGGACGTTCCTGGTGCAGGAGACCGACGCCGCCCAGGACTCGTTCGACGAGTTCGTGGCCTGGTGCGCGCGCGACAAGACGTGCGTCCTGCGCGGCCAGGACATCCCGGCGCTCTGGCAGAAGCTGGTGGAGCGCGCGACGGCCGGCACGCTGGAGAACCCGTACGACCGGCCGGCGAAGCTCGACGTCGCCGACCTGACCCTCGCCGCGTTCGCCGCGTTCTATCAGCCGGAGTGGTACTCGTTCGCCTACTACCTCAAGGACGCCGCGGGGCCCGCCGCCAAAAGAGCGCTGCCGCCGGTGGACATCATCGATCACAGCTTCCCCCCGGTGATCTGCTCGGACTGGTACCTGCCGATCACCGGCTATCCGGACCTGCGCCGCCGGCTGGCGATCCTGCGCGCGCGTGCCCCGCAGATGCTGGCTTCGCCGCTGGCGATCAACTCGGTCGCGGCCTGCCTGGGCTGGCCGACCGCGCCGCCGAACCCGCAGAAGCCGTTCGCCCCGCCGCCCGGCATGCCGCCGGTGCTGCTGATCGGCTCGCGGCACGACCCCGCCACCACGTACATGTGGGCCGAGCGCATGGCCCGGCAGCTGGGCCCGCTGGCCAGCCTGGTCACCTACGAGGGCTGGGGTCACGTCGTCTACGACCACAGCACCTGCGTCTCGGGGGCGGCCGACGCGTACCTCATCGGGTTGACCCGCCCGGCCGAGGGCACGACCTGCGCGGCGGTGGAGCCTAAACCGTTTGGGGTCATCTGAGCGGCGTTGTATCGTTAGCCAAGCTAAGTACTCTGCCGCTCCTCGGGAGGCTTTGCTTGAGCCGGCGCGCGCCCAAGGCGTCCATCGACCCTGATGTCCGTAAGAGCTGGTTGCGTCGTGCGCTGCCGCTCGTGAAGGCCCACAAGGCCCTGCTGATCACCTCGCTGGTGCTGTCGTTCGTCGGGCTGATCGTGCAGGTCCAGATCCCCAACCTGGTCCGCATCGGCATCGACGACGCGATCGTCGACCGCACCGGCAAGCTCGCGACCTACGTCATGGCGATCATCGGCCTGGCCCTGCTGCAAGGCCTGATCAACTATCTGGCCCGCCTCTACCTGCTGCGCACGGCGTACGAGATGGAGTACGACCTGCGTAACATCGTCTACACCCATCTGGTCCGAATGCCGTTCGGCTTCTATGACCGGGTGCAGTCCGGCGAGCTGATGTCGCGCTCCGGCTCCGACATCCGGGCCGTGCAGATGTACCTCTCGTTCGGCCCGTCGATCCTGGTGCAGTGCCTGATCGCGGTCGTCGCGTTCGTGCTCATGCTCTCCATCAACGTGCCGCTCGCGATCGTCGCCATGGTGACCATGCCGGTCATCGGGGTGCTCGGCGTGAGCATGCGCAAGGCGATCTTCCCGGTGTCCTGGATGATCCAGGCCCGGCTGGCCCGGCTGGCCACCGTCGTCGACGAGAACATCCAGGGCGTACGGATCGTGAAGGCGTTCGCGGCCGAGGGGCGCCAGCTGCGCACGCTCGCCGAGAGCGCCGACCGGATCCGCTGGGCCTACCGGCAGGACGCGCGCATCCGCAGCCGGTGGAACCCGCTGCTCGACAACCTGCCGCGGCTCGGCCTCGCGCTGGTGCTGCTGGTCGGCGGCTTGATGGTGATCGACGGGCACACCACCGTCGGCACGATCGTCGCCTTCAACTCGTACGTGTTGATGCTGCAGCCCCCGTTCCGGCTGCTCGGCATGATGATCATGATGGGTCAGCGGGCGTCGGCGTCGGCGCGGCGGATCTACGAGATCCTCGATACGCCGAGCGAGATTCTGGACGACCCCGACCCGGTCGAGCGGCCGTTGCGCGGGGATCTTGCGTTTGTCGACGTCCGTTTCGCGTACCCGAATGGCACTGTGGCCGTGGACGGCCTGAAACTTTCCCTCAAAGCCGGGGAAACCGTCGCCGTCGTCGGCGGCACCGGGTCGGGAAAATCGACGCTGGGCCGGCTCGCGGCCCGCTTCTACGACGTGACCTCGGGCAGCGTGACCATCGACGGCACCGACGTCCGCAAGATCAAGCTGTCGTCGCTGCGGGAGCAGGTCGGCATCGTGCCCGACGAGCCCTTTCTCTTCTCCCTTTCGATCCACGACAACATCGCGTACGGGAAACCGCACGCCACCCATCGAGAGGTGATCGAAGCGGCCGTTGCCGCCGGCGCTGACGAGTTCATCCTCGAGCTGCCCGAGGGGTACGAGACCGTGGTGGGGGAGCGCGGCTACACGCTGTCCGGCGGGCAGCGGCAGCGGATAGCGATCGCGCGGGCGCTGCTCGTGGACCCGCCGATCCTGGTGCTCGACGACGCGACCAGCGCCATCGACGTGGGTGTCGAGCAGCGCATCCACGGCACGCTCAAGGAGCGCATGCGGGGGCGGACGACGCTGATCGTGGCGCACCGCCTCTCCACGATCAGTCTCGCCGACCGGGTCGTGCTGATGGAAGGCGGCCGGGTGATCGCCGACGGCACGCACGAAAGCCTGCTGGCCTCCGAGCCCCGGTACGCCGAGGTTCTGGCCGCCCAGGTGGTGACCGCATGAGCATGTTCGGTGGTGGCTTCGGCGGGTTCAGCGTCGGCGGCCGGCCGACCGTGGGCGCGGCCGGTCGGAAGGACAGCGGGGCGCCGTTCGCGGGAATTCCCGCCGACCTTGCCGCCGGAGTCGCGAAACTCGAGGCGACCGAGCCCGATCACGGCGACCCGCACGCGCCCTTCGACCCGGTGGGCGACTCGGGCGGGCGGGTCTCGCTCGGCCGGCTGCTGATCCGGCGGCCGGGGCTGCTGGTGGCGGCCTCGCTGGCGATCCTGGTGGAGACGCTGCTGCTGCAGGCGGGGCCGTACCTCGTCCAGGTCGGCATCGACCACGGCATCGCCGACAAGAACTTGCGCGTGCTCGTCATCGTGACGATCGGTTTCGTGCTGGCTGTCGTCTTCACCGGGCTGGCCACCGCGGTGCGGATGCGCAAGAGCGGCGTGCTCGCCGCGTCGGCCACGCGTGACCTGCGGATCCGCATCTTCGCACACCTGCAGCGCCAGTCGCTCGACTACTACACGCGGGAGAAGGCCGGCGTCACCATGACCCGGATGACCTCCGACGTGGAGTCGTTGCAAAGCCTGCTGCAGGACGGTTTCGCCCAGTTCCTCATCCAGGCGCTGACCATGGTCGTGGTGACGGCGATCCTGTTCCACTACAACGTGCTGCTGGCGATCCTGACGCTGGTCCTGGTGGTGCCGCCGCTCACGGCCGCGTCGCTGTGGTTCCGGTACGCGGCCGACCGTGGCTACAACCGGCAGCGCGACACGATCGCGGCGATGTTCGCGGACCTTTCCGAAAGCCTGAACGGGGTGCGCGTGGTGACCGCGCACAACCGGCAGGAGCGGAACGTGGTCGCGCACCGGTCGGTGGTCGGCGCGTACCGGGACGCCAACGACTACACCGGGCGGATCAACGCGATCTACGGGCCGGGCACGTCGGTCATCGGGCTGGTGGCGATGGCGATCCTGCTGCTGGTCGGCGGCCGAATGGTGTTGCAAGGTTCCTTGACCATCGGGGAGCTGACCGCCTTCGTGCTCTACATCAACGCGTTCTTCCAGCCGGTGCAGCAGTTGGTGCAGCTCTATACGCAGTACCAGCAGGGGAAGGCCGCGATCGGGAAGATCCGGTCTTTGCTGGAGATGTCGCCTTCTGTCCGGCAGTCTCCCGCCGCTTTCGTGCTGCCTCCGGTGACCGGGGAGATCGTCTTTGACGACGTCACTTTCGGATATTTGCCTTCACGTCCGGTGTTGTCGCACTTGTCGTTGCGGATCGCGCCGGGGGAGACGGTCGCTTGTGTGGGCCCTACCGGCGCGGGAAAGTCGACTTTGGCCAAGCTGGTGACCCGCTTTTATGACCCTGACTCTGGACATATCCGAATTGACGGGCACGACCTGCGGGATGTCACGCTGGACTCGCTGCGCACCCAGATCGGGGTCGTGCCGCAGGAGCCGTTCCTCTTCGCCGGCACGCTGCGCGACAACATCGCCTTCGCCCGCCCGGAGGCCACCGACGAGGAGGTCTGGGCCGCCGTCGACGCGGTCGGCCTGCGCGAGCTCGTCGAGCGCTCCCCGGAAGGCCTGGAGACCGCGCTGCACGAGCGCGGCCAGTCGGTGTCCAGCGGCGAGCGGCAGCTGCTCGCCCTGGCCCGCGCGTTTCTCGCCGAGCCGCGCGTCGTTGTGCTCGACGAGGCCACCTCGAGCCTCGACCTGCGCTCCGAGCTGCGGGTGGAGGCGGCGCTCGACGCGCTGTTGCAGGGGCGCACCGCGATCCTGGTCGCGCACCGGCTCTCCACGGCGATGCGCGCCGACCGGATCATCGTGGTCGACGACCACGGGATCGTCGAGTCCGGCTCGCACGCCGACCTCGTCCGGGCCGGCGGCCGATATGCCGCCATGTTCGAGACGTGGGCCGCCGCATCTGGTAGGCAGGGATAGACAGCAACCTCTGCCCATGGCGAAGCCCACTTCGGAGGATCGATGCGGATCTTGCCGGTTTCAGCAGCAGTGTTATTGATGTCGGCGCTTGTCGCCGCGCCCGCGTCGGCCTCCACGCCGACTTTGGGCCCGACCGCCTACGGCTACGGCGGCGGCATCGCCACGGTCGACGCGACCGCCACCGCCGCCGGCCTCGACGTCTTGCGGCACGGGGGCAACGCGATCGACGCCGCCGTCACGGCCGCGGCCACCCTCGGCGTCACCGAGCCGTTCGTCGCCGGCCCCGCCAGCGGCGGCTTCCTCGTCTACTACGACGCCAAGCGGCACAGCGTCTCCACCATCGACGGCCGGGAGACCGGTCCCGCGACGATGACGCCGACCTACTTCATCGACCCCGCCGACGGCCTGCCCTACGACTTCCAGGAGGCCCGGGTCAGCGGGCTGTCCACCGGGGTGCCCGGCGCGCTCGCCACCTGGGACGCCGCGCTGCGCCAGTGGGGCACCCGCTCGCTGGCCTCGATCCTGCGGCCCGCGGCCGCGGTGGCCGACCGCGGCTTCACCGTCGACGCCCAGTTCCGCCAGCAGATCAACGACAACCTGGCCGCGTTCGGCCAGTTCGACTCCACCAAGGCGCTGTACCTGCCCGGCGGCGCCCCGCCCGCGCTCGGCTCGACCCAGCGCAACCCCGACCTGGCCGACACGTACCGGCAGATCGCCCGGCAGGGCATCGGCGCGTTCTACCGCGGCCCGATCGGCGCCGACCTGGTCAAGACCGTCCAGCACCCGCCCGTCTCGGCCGACCCGGTCGGCACCTGGGCGTACCCGATCCGCCCCGGCGTGCTCACCATGGACGACCTCGCCGCCTACCGGATCCGGCGGCCGGGCCCGACCGTCTCCGACTTCCGCGGCCTCAGCGTCTACGGCATGTCGACGCCGTCCAGCGGTGGCACGGCCGTCAGCGAGGCGCTCAACATCCTCGAGACGATCGACCCGCAGGATGCCACTCAGGTGTTGCACACCTATCTGGAGGCGTCCGCGCTGGCCTTCGCCGACCGCGGCCGCTATGTCGGCGCGTACACGTCGAAGGACGTCCTCCGCAAGCTGATCTCCGACCGCTGGGCCGCGCAGCGTGCCTGCAAGATCTCGCCGACCGCGGCCATGACGAAGCCGGTCGCCCCCGGTGACATCAACGCCTCCGGCTGCACGCCCGCCCCCGCGACGTTGACGCCCGACAACGGCCTGAGCACCACCAACATCACCGTTTCCGACCGGTGGGGCAACGTCGTCGAGTGGACCTTCACGCTCGAGCAGTTCGGCGGCAACGGCATCGTCGTGCCCGGCCGCGGCTTCATGCTCAACAACGAGCTGACCGACTTCAACTTCACGCCCACCCAGGGCACCGCCCCCGACCCGAACCTGCCCGGTCCCGGCAAGCGGCCGCGCAGCTCGATGTCGCCCACGATCGTCCTCAAGCACGGCAAGCCGATGCTGGCCCTGGGCTCGCCCGGCGGCGCCTCCATCATCACGACGGTGCTGCAGATCCTGGTCAACCGCTTGGTCCTCGACATGGACCTGCCGACGGCGCTGGCCGCCCCGCGCGGCTCGCAGCGCAACACCGCCGGCATCCAGGCCGAGCCCGCCTTCCGAACCCAGTACGGCCCGTCCTTGACCGCTCTGGGCCATACGTTCGGCCCCGACATGGCCGAGATCGGCGCCGCGACGGCCATGGAGTTCACCGCCCACGGCGGCATCATCGCCTCCGCCGAGCCGGTCCGGCGCGGCGGCGGCGCGGCCGGCGTGGTCCACCCCACCCGATAGCGGCTCCCGCTGGTCCCGGCGTGGTGGAATCGATCGCATGGAGATCTTCGAGGGTCCTTCCGCGGTCGACCGCCCCGAACGCCACTACGCCGGGATCCGCGTGGTCACCCCGTTCCGGGGCATGTTCGCCGTCCGCGACGAGCTCATGAGCGAGCTGCACGCCCGCTACGACAGCGGCCTCACCTTCTTCCGCCTGCACGTGATCGACATGGACGGCCCGATGGACATCGAGGTCGGCGTCGTCACCGACAGCCCGCCCGAGCCCGACGGCCGCATCCGCCCCGGCGTCCTCCCGGCCGGCCGCTACGCCGCGATGACCTTCGCCAACCACGGCCGCCGCGCCAACGGCACGCTGATCGACTGGATCCGCGCGCAGGACCTGCGGATGGACGTCGAGGAGAGCCGGGAAGGGGACCGGTTCGCCTGCCGCTACGAGGCCTACCTGACCGATCCGCGCACCGAGCGCATGAAGACGAAATGGCACACCGAGGTCGCCATCAAGCTGCGGTGATCGTCGCTTGCCCGTACGGGATAGCTTCCGCCCTATGGATTGTTACGCCTGCCGCAACAACGCCCGCTTCGACGAGCTGCCGCCCCGCGAGCGGATCGCGGCCGACGACTCGTGGCGCGTGGTGCACGATTTCAACAGTGCCCTGCCGGGCTGGCTCGTCCTGCTGCCGCGCCGGCACGTCACGGCGATCGCCGAGCTCACCGACGCGGAGGCGGCCACGCTCGGCCGGTGGCAGGTGCGCCTGTCGCGGGCGCTGCACGAGGTGACCGGCTGCGCCAAGACGTACGTGCTGCAGCTGGCCGAGGCGGAGGGCTTCGCCCACGTCCACTTCCACATCGTGCCGCGCATGCCCGACCAGCCGGCCGACCGGCGCGGGCCGGCCGTCTTCGGCTATCTGGACCCCGAGAACGCCCTGCCGGACGCCGAGCGCGACGAGTTGGCCCTCGCCGTGCGCGCCGCCCTCGCGCACTGACAGCTAGCATGTCGTCACCGTAAGCCGGACCTCGGGATGCAGAGTGACGACGCCGGATGCCGACACCTGGACGCTCGCCGTCCACAGCCGCGAGCGGGACGGCGCGACGGGATTCGAGCCGCTGGGCGCGGCGGTGGCGATCGACGAGCCGGGCATCGCCGACGTGGCGGTGCTCCATTTCGACGAGGACCGGCCGGTCGAGGTCGAGCCGGCCCGGCCGCGCGCGCCGGAGCCGCGGGACCTGCTGGGCCTGCGCTGGTGGGCGTTCGGCTTCCCCAAGGGCAGCCGGCACGGCAGCGAGACGGGCAGCGCTGACGAATCGCTCCTGCACGCCGATCTGCTGCGGCTCATCCCGGCCGCCGCCGGCTCGGAGAGCGAGACCGGACGGCTGCGCACCCAGCTGCTCCGGCTGACTCCCCAGGCGGCCGGCGCGGCGCCGGGCGAGCGGGCGGCGATGTTCAGCGTCAGCCAGGCGTTGCAGGGCCTGCCGCCGAGCATCGTCCACGACCGGATGCCGTACCGGGCGCGGTGGGCCCGGACGCCGGCCGCGTGTCGAGCAGGCGACGCTGGAGGGGCACACCGCCGAAGTGACCGCGATGGGCGCGGTCGAGATCCGTGGGCGTCCGATGATCGCATCGGCGGGCGCCGACCAGACGATTCGCGTCTGGACCCGGGCACCGGTGAGGTCCACGCCACCCGGAAGGTGGACGGCGGCGTGACGGCGCTGTGCGTGATCGAGGACGATCGGCGACCGGTGCTGGCGTACGCCGCCCCCGGCCGGCTGGAGATCTGGGACCCGGCGGACGGCGGCGGCCGCATCGTGTCGAATACCGAACCGGGGGCGATGTGCGCGGTCGACATCGACGGGCGTCCGGCGCTCGCCTACGCCGGAGGCGGCGTGACTAAGCTGTGGGATCCCGCCACCGGCGCCCACACCGGGCTGGACGGCTATGGCGGCCCCGTGACGACGATGTGCGCGATCCGGGTCGACTGACGCCCGATGATCGCCACCGGTGACGACCACGGGTCCCGGCTCGTCTCGTCGAGCGCCGACGAGACGGCACGAGTGTGGGACGTGGATACGGGCCGCAGTCTTACCATCCCGGTCCACTACCCCGTGCACTGCTGTGCCGCGCTGGGCACCGACGTCGTGCTCGGTCTCAGCTCCGGCCTGCTGGTCATCAGCCTTCTGACGTCACGGGGAGCTCCCGCATACGGCGCAGCGGGGAGAACACGATCCACACCACGCCTAGTAGTGCGCCCACGGTGGCGATCCACAATGCCGGCCGCACCCCGATCGTCGCGCCCAAGGCGCCGCCCAGGACGGCGCCGATCGGGCGGATGCCGTAGTTGACGGTGCGCTTGAAGCCGGAGACGACCGACAGGCGCTCGTGCGGGGTGGCGGCCGTCTGCACCGAGCCGGCGGCGATGTCGAGCAGCATGACGCCCAGGGCCGCGACGAACTCGGCGACGAACAGCAGCCCGGGGCCGGTGGCCAGGGGGACCAGGATCAGCGGCGCGGGGAAGACGACCATGCCGGCGATCAGCGCGGGGCCGATCCCGATGCGCCGGGCGATGCGCTCGGCGAGCACCGCGCCGACCAGGCCGCCGATCGCGCCGGCCCCGGTGATCAGGCCGAGCAGGCCGGGGGAGACGTGCAGCTGGGTGGTCACGTAGAGGACGAACAGGGCGGCGAAGATGTAGTTGAAGAGGTTCAGCGTGGAGGTGCCGAACAGGATCGCGCGCAGGACCGGTGAGCGGAGCACGAAGCGCATGCCGGAGGCCATCCCGCCGCCCTCGGCCGTGGCCGGTGGCCGGCGCTCGGTGACGGCCATCCGGGAGAGGAAGCCGGCCGACGCCACGAAGGTGACCGCGTCGGCGATCAGGGCGAACGGCGCGGTGAAGACCTGGACGAGCAGGCCGCCGACGCTGGGACCGGCCACGTAGGACATCGCGCGGCTGCCGTTGACGAGGCTGTTGGCGCGGACGTAGTCGGGGCGCTCGACCAGCGAGGCGAACAGGCTGCTGTGCGCGACCTCGAAGAGCACCGAGAGCGTGCCGGTGCCGAACGCGACCGCGTACAGGATGGTGAGGGTGAGCGAGCCGCTCCACCAGAGGATGGGCACGAGCAGCAGAAGGCCGGCCCGGCCGAGGTCGGCGGCGATCATGAGGCGGCGCTTGTACGGGTACCGGTCGACCCAGGCGCCGGCCGGGAGCGAGAAGACCAGGTTGGGCGCCAGGGCGGCGGCGGTCAGGTAGCCCATCTCGGCCGGACCGGCGCCGATCGCGAGCACCGCCAGCAGCGGCATCGCGAGCACGGTGATCTGGTCGCCGAAGAGCGAGACGGTCTGCGCCGACCAGTAGCGGCGGAACGGCGGGCGGCGCAGGAGGGCGGGCGGGTCGCGGCGCTCCTGGAGGGTGTCAGTCACGGGGGACCGCCATCCGGATGATCTGCACCGGCCGGGAACCGGCCGGGCGCCGCGACGGGTCGGTGAGGCGGTCGTCGTAGCGGGCCATCAGCGCGTCGATCTGCTCCATCAGCTCGAGCAGCTCGTCGGCGGTGACGTGGGCCAGCACGTCGCCGAGGCCGGCCGCCCGGCGCCACTCGGCCGGCTCGTCGCCGCCGGCGGCCAGCCACTCCTGCGCGCGGCGGGCGTAGTCGGTGACGAGCGCGGAGCTGAGCTGGTCGGTGGCGGCGCGCACGGCCGGATCGTCGGAGTAGTTGTCCCAGGACGTGTACTGCGCGGTGGCCCGCCACGGCCGTTCGCGCGCGTCGGCGCCGGGCGCGCGCTCGGCGAGACCGTACTTCGCGAGCTGCCGGAGGTGGAACGAGCAGTTCGGCACGGTGTCGCCGAGCCGGGCGGCGGCCTGGGTCGCGGTCATCGGGCCCTCGGTGCGGAGCAGGCTGATCAACCGCAGGCGCAGAGGATGCGCGTACGCCCGCAGTGACGTGGCCTCGGTCAGCCGGATAGCCTCATGCATACCCTAGAGAATGCTTTAGAAAGACATCTTTAGCAAGTGGGAACGGTCAGAAACCACGTCGCAGCAGCTGAGCGTTGAGGGCCACCACGATCGTCGAGGCCGACATGAGGATCGCGCCGACGGCCGGGCTCAGCGCGAAGCCGGTCCAGGCCAGCACCCCGGCGGCGAGCGGAATGGAGATCACGTTGTAGCCGGCCGCCCACGCCAGGTTCTGGATCATCTTGCGGTAGGACGCCCGGGACAGCCGGATGACGCCGGTGACCCCGCGCGGGTCCGACGACGCCAGCACCACCCCGGCCGACTCGATCGCCACGTCGGTGCCGGCGCCGATCGCCACCCCCACGTCCGCCCGGGCCAGCGCGGGAGCGTCGTTCACCCCGTCGCCGACCATCGCCACCGTCAGGCCGCGCGCCTGCAGGTCGGCGACGGCCCGGTCCTTGTCGGCCGGCAGCACTTCGGCGAAGACCTCGTCAAGACCCAGGTCGGCGGCGACGGCATCGGCGACCGGCTTCGCGTCCCCCGTGATCATCAAGATTTCGCGTACGCCTTCGCGGCGCAACGAGGCGATCGCGTTCCGCGCCTCCGGGCGCACCTCGTCCTCGAGCGCGAACGCGCCGACCACGTCGGTATCGGATATCAAATACAAAACCGCGGCGCCGCGGCGCGACCACTCCCCGGCCGCCTTGCTCAGATCGTCGGGGACGGTGAGGCCCAACTCGCGTAGCAGGGCCGGCCCGCCCACGGCGTACGGATGATGATCGATCAGCGCACGCACCCCGCGCCCGGTCAAAGACTCGAAGCTCGACGCCGTGATCCGCCGCGGCGCGGCGGCCACGATGGCCCTGGCCAGCGGATGCTCACTGTCGGCCTCGACGCCCGCGGCCAGCGAGAGCACGTCGTCCTCGGTGTGGCCGGCCGCCGCCGCGACCCCGGTGACCTTGTGCGCGCCCTTGGTGAGCGTGCCGGTCTTGTCGAAGAGGACGGCGTCGACGGTGCGCATCCGCTCGAGCGCGAGCCGGTCCTTCACGAGGATGCCGTTCTTGGCGGCCAGGGCCGTGGAGATCGCGATGACCAGCGGGATCGCCAGGCCCAGCGCGTGCGGGCAGGCGATCACGAGCACGCTGACCGTGCGCACGACGGCCTGGCTGAGATCGCCGACGGCCGCCCACCAGGTCACGAACGTGATCAGGCCGGCGCCGGCCGCGACGTAGAACAGCAGCGCGGCGAACCGGTCGGCCAGCACCTGCGCCCGGCCGCGCGAGGCCTGCGCCTGCGCGACGAGACGCCCGATCCCGGCCAGCGCGGTGTCGTCGCCGACGGCCGTGACCTCGACCCGCAGCGCCGAGTCGGTCGCGACCGTCCCCGCCACCACGCGCTCGCCGATCCCGCGCGACACCGGGCGCGACTCGCCGGTGATCATCGACTCGTCGAGCGACGCGGCACCCTCGACGATGGTCCCGTCGGCCGGCACCCGGCCGCCCGAGCGCACCAGCACCGTGTCGCCGACGCGGAGGTCGTCGATCGTGACCCTGGTCGTCCCGCCGTCCGCGCCGACCCGCTCGGCCTCGTCGGGCAGCAGCGCCGCCAAGGCGCTCAACGCGCCCTGGGCCTGGCCGATCGCCTTCATCTCCTGCCAGTGGCCGAGCAGCATGATCGTGACGAGGGCCGCGAGCTCCCACCAGAAGTCGAGGTCGAACCAGCCGAAGCTGGTCGAGATCGACGCGACGTACGCGACGGTGATCGCCATCGAGATCAGCAGCATCATGCCGGGTTGGCGCCCGCGGATCTCGTGCAGGCCGCCGGTGAGGAACGGCCACCCGCCGTAGAAGAAGACGATCGTGCCGAGGACCGGGCCGACCCAGCCGATGCCGGGGAAATCGAGGTTGTAGCCGAACCAGTCCATGACCATCTCGCTGGTCACGACGATCGGGACGGTCAGGGCGAGGCTGAGCCAGAACTTCCGCCGGAAGATCTCCGGGTCGTGCCCCGCGTGCTCGCCATGCGCGTGCGCTGTGTGCTCCATCGACGTCCACCTCCGTCCCCGAACATATACCCCCTGGGGGTATTCGCCAACCCGATATGGTGATCGGATGCGCGAAACGCCGGAGGAACTAGCCGCCCTTCAGGACCTGCTCGACGCCTCGCTCGCCCGATCCACCGCCCACCTGCGCTCGATCGTGGCCGAGCGCACGATGACCGCCCCCGACCTCGTCGAGAAGCTGACCGGCATGTGCACGCTCGCGCTGTCGACCGTGACGGCGACGGGCGAGCCCCGGATCAGCGGCGTCGACGGCCACTTCCTGCACGGCAGGTGGCACTTCGGCACCGCCCGCACCGCCGCGAAGGCACGCCACCTGGCCGCCCGCCCGGCTGCGAGCGCCGCCCACATGCGCGGCGAAGAATTGGGCGTCTTCACCCACGGCACGGCCGAGGAGCTGGGCCCGTCCTCCGCGGATTGGCCGGAGCTGCTCGCGTACCTGCGGGAGCACTACGGCAAGGACGCCTTCGACTGGGAGAACGAGGTCGTCTACTACCGTTTGCGCCCACATTGGATGACGGTCTATGCGGCCTGAGATCGAGGGTTTGCTGGCCTCGCCCGAGCCGGCGATTCGGTGGCTGGTGCGGTCCCGGGTTCTCGGCGAGGCCGCCGAGGAGGATCGGGCCGCCATTCCGGCGTCGGAGATGGTGCGGCGCATGGTGGCAGGGGTCGGCTCTCAGCCGTACGCGAAATGGCAGGGCGCCCACTGGGTGCTGGCGGCGCTCGCCGAGATCGGCCACCCACCCGGCTCGGCGGAATTGATTCCGTTGCGAGAGCAGGTTCTCGCGGCGTGGCTCGACGAAAGCTATGACCGCGAAGTGTCGGTCGCGTATGGCAAGCGGGGCATTCCGCTTCTCGACGGGCGTTATCGGGCGCACGCGTCCCAACAGGGTTATGCGCTGTGGTTCTTGCTGAAGCTGGGGCTCGCGGACGAGCGCTGCGACCGGCTCGCCGAGATGCTGCTCCGGTGGCAATGGCCCGATGGCGGGTGGAATTGCGACCGCAATCCCGCGGCGTCGGCGTCGTCCTTCATGGAGACGCTGCTGCCGATGCGCGGATTATGGCTGTACGGGACACCGCGCGCTCGGGAGGCCGCTCGGGCCGCGGCGGAGGTCTTCCTGACTCGGCGGCTGGCCTTCGGGGCGCGCAGCGGCGAGCTGATCCGGGCGGAATTCGGCAAGCTGCATTTCCCGCTCTACTGGCACTACGACATCCTCGGCGGGCTCAAGGCGATGGGCGAGATGGGGCTGCTGGGCGATCCGCGCTGCTCGGAAGCGCTCGAAATGCTGCAGTCGATGCGGCTGGCGGACGGGTGGCCGGCGCACGCCCGCTATTACTCGGCCACTTCCGACAACGCGGATTGGGGCGGCACGAGCGTCAAGCGCGCGAATCCCTGGGTCACGATCGACGCGCTGACCGTCCTGGGCGGCGCTTAGCGGGCATCCATCGGCAGGCGCACCAGCACCGTGGTGCCGGTACCGTCGGTCTCCACCAACTCGATGCTGCCGTGGTGCCGGGTCACGACCGCGCGGCTCAAGGTGAGGCCCAGACCCGTACCCGGAATCGCTTTGTCGCGGGCGCGGCTCGTCCGATAGAGCCCGGTGAACATCTTTTCCCGTTCGTCGGTCGAGACGCCGAGTCCGGTGTCCGAGACGGCCAGCTCGGCCGCGCGGCCCGCCGCCTTCAGCGTCACCCCGATGTGGCCACCGTCCGGGCTGTATTTGACGGCGTTCCCGAGAAGGTTGTCGACGACCTGGCGCAGCCTTTTCCGGTCGCCCGGCAGCACCAGATGCTCCGGCAGTTCCTCCTCGATCACCAGCGGCGCCCCGTCGACCGCCGCGCGCGCCTTAGCCAGCGAATCCCGCACCACCTCGGCCAGATCCATCGGCGCGAGTTGCACATCGGCGTGGCCGGCGTCCAATGCGGACAACTCCATCAACTCGTTGATGATGTGCCGCAGCTGATTGGTGTTCCGGTCGATGACTTCGAGCAGCCGCGGGCCCTCGGCGACCAGCGTCGGCTCGTCCGCCTCCCGGAGCAGCTCGGTATAGGCGCTGATGGATGTCAACGGGGTGCGCAGCTCGTGCCCGATCAGCGCCAGATATTCGTTCTTCGAACGGTTCAGCTGACGCTGCAGGTCGTCGACCAGACGCCGCTCAACGAATTGACCGATGTGCGCGGCGATCCCCGACATGAGGGCGAGCAACTCGTCCTCCGGATCCTCGACCGTGTCCGCGAAAACCGTCAGAACCCCAAGAGTCTCGAAGCCTTCCCGTACGGGGATGGCAAGCGCCGCGTGCAGCCGGGAGCTTTTCGCCGTCTCCTCCGAGATGAGGCTCTGCGGCTGACCGACGTCCCGGATCCACAGCGGTTTGCCGACCTGCCAGGCCCGGCCGGCCAGTCCCGTCCCGTACGGAAGATCCACCGGCACGTCGATGTCGGCCTGCCACCCCGGGGCGCTCCACCGGGCGGCCGACCGCACGACCGCCGCCGCGTCGTCGACCAGCCACAACTCGGCGTGCACCCAGTCGAGGGTGCCGACCACGGCCTCCAGCACGCGCGGCCCGGCGGCCTCGATGCTCGGCGCCTCCGCGAGCGCCGTCGTCACCGCGAGCTCGCAGGTGCGGAACCGCTCCACCCGCCGGCGCCGCGTCACGTCCTGCACGGCCTGCACCGCCCCGACCGTGTGCCCGTCCGGCCCGGTGATCGGATGCGCATCCACCAGGTAGTGGCGGGTGCGCCGGTCCGAGCCGTGCAGGATCACCTCCTCGTCGCGCAGATGATCGCCGCGCAGCGCCCGGAAGATGCCGAGGTCGTCGCGGGCGAGCGACTTGCCGTCCACGTCGGTCAGCCCGTCCGGCAGCCGGTCGTCGGGCAGCCCCGCCTCGCCCCACATGGCCCGCATCCGCTCGTTGACGAAGACGATCCGCCCATCCGCGTCGCAAGCGGTCACCCCGTCGTGCAGGCTGTCGAGCACCGCGTCGAGGAACCGGCGCTGCTGGTCGATCTCGTGCCGCGCCACCTGCTCGGTGATCAGCAGAGTGCACACCTGCGCGGCCTCCGCGACCGCCGCCACCTCGTCGGCGGTCCACGAGCGCGGCTCGCTGTCACACGCGCAGCAGATGCCGAGCACGGCGCCGTGCTGGTCGCGGATCGGATGTCCCAGATAGGCCCCGCTCCGCCCGCCCCGCACCCGGTCGTCCGCGCTCAGATCGGTGATCAGCACCGGCGCGTCGGTCCGCAGCACGATCTCGGCCAGCGACTCCTCGACCGGCACGTCCGCGACCTCGTCCCAGCTGCCCGAAAGCCCCCACCCGCCGTAGAGCCGCAGCCGCCCCCCTTGCACGAAATGGATCAGCCCGACCGGCGCGTGCGCGGCCCGGGCCACCAGCGCCGCGAGCTGATCGGCCGCCCCGCTGGTGAGCACCCCGCGATGCGGCTCCGCCGAGGTGCTCAGCATCCCCTCTTCGAGCACGCCGGGTCGCCATACCCCGCCCGCGACCGTCGTCGAAGCCCGGGCGCCCCACAAGCGTCCGGCGTCCAGGCCGGGGTCCTCACGCCGCATGGCCTACCTCCGGCTTCCCAGCCTAGGGAAGAAAGACCTTCAAAACCGCCAAACCATCAGGTACGCCCACCGCCCGCAACGAGTCGCCACCAGCGCTCTTGATGACTTGCCGCACACCCCGAGCCCCACCTCGTCAGCGCTGCCGCTGCCGCTGCCGTGATGAGTTGCCGCGCGCCTCGAGCCCCAGCTCATCAGCGCTGCCGCCGCCGCGATCGTGATGAGTTGCCGTGCGCTGCGGGCCCTACCTCATCAGGGCTGTCGCTGCCGCGATCGTGATGAGTTGCGGTGCGCTGCGGACCCACCTCATCAAGGTTACCGGCGGCGCGATCTTGATGAGGTTCGGTGCGCTGCTAACGGCAGTTCATCAATGATGAGTTGCTGTGCGCTGATCGCGGCTGTTCATCAAACCTGGCGGAGCCGGGCGGGTCAGGCGCGGGCGTAGCGGAGGTCGGCGATGTGGCGGCCCGCGGCCGTGCCCCGGCGCTCGAACTTTGTCTCGGGCCGGCCGGCCCGCTCGGCGTCAACGCGATGCAGGCCGGGGTCGGCGTCCAGGGTCTCGGCCATCGCGGACGCGTAGTGGGGCCAGTCGGTGGCGCAATGAAGGATGCCGCCGGGGCGCAGACGCTCGCGGAGCAGGACGACATTGTCGGCGCGGATCAGGCGGCGCTTGTGGTGTCGGGCCTTCGGCCACGGATCGGGGAAGAAGACGTTTATCGCGTCCAGCGAGGCGGGGGCGAGCTTGTGGAGCAGTTCGATCGCGTCGCCGCGCGCCACGCGTACGTTATGGAGGTTTTGATTATTGATATTTGATAGGAGGTTGGCGATGCCGGGGGTGTGCACTTCGATGCCCAGGTAGTCGCGGGGCGGATCGAGGGCGGCCATCGCGGCCAGGGTGTCGCCCATGCCGAAGCCGATCTCAAGCACCACCGGAGCCGAGCGGCCGAAGAGCGAAGTGAGATCGAGCGGGGTGCGGTCGCCGTCCTCGACGGTGAAGCCGAAACGCGGCCACAGCTCGGCGTGCGCGTCGGCCTGACGGGCGCCCAGCCGGCCCCGGCGCGGGTGGAAGGTGCGGATGGGCCGGTGGTCAGCGGTCTCGGTCATGGTGACCCAAGCCTACTGAGACCGGCCGCGGCAGGCCCCGCGCCGGTCAGGCCGAGACGTCGATGCCTCGGGGGCCGCTGCGGGACAGGTAGTCCAGGGCCTTCGTCAGATACGGGCCGACCGGGTTGGGGCCGCCCGCGCGGTCGAAGCGGCGGTTGAGGTCCTTGAGGTAGACCGCGGTGACCGGCTGGCCGGGTGCCAGACGGCCGGCGGCGCGCTCGGCGGCGATCGCGGCTGCGAACGTCGTGGTGGACTCGCGCACCGGGTCGAAACCGGGGGCTATGCGCTGGCCGGTCGCGTGGTGGATGAGCTCACGGTCGGCCACGGTGAGGGCGTCGAAGTCGTTGCGGTGCGACTTCTCGTGCACGCGGTGCCGGTGCACGGGCGCGACAGGTGTGCGCGGCGTGAACGCCGAGCCCAGGCCGGAGACGGTCATCGGCGGATCCCCCATTTTGTTGCACCGGTCTACACCCTGTTCGGCACCCTCGCCGAAACGCTTAGCGGGTAGGACGCACGCTCGGCTGCGAGCCGGAATGGAACAGCGTGCGCGATCCGTCGGTCAGGCCGACGAAGGTGACCCAGGAGCCGCCGTGGTACTGGCCGGTGACCACCGCGCGAGTCGTGCCGAGGTAGGCGAGCTCGCGATCCATCGCGCCGCCGACGGTGTGCTTCGCGCGGGTGGCGGGATCGTATTCGACCAGATGGACGGGCTCGTTCTCGGCGGTCGTCTCACCCTCCTGATACGCCGTCCAAGCCAGCCGCGCGCCGTCCCCGCGCCAGCTCGGCACCACCGCGAAGCCACGATTCTGCAAACTGCCGCCACCGTACGCGGCGACGGCCTGCTCCCCGCCGGTCGTGACCGTCCCCACCGAGAGGCAGGAGTCGTAGACGGATTCGCAGTCGCCGCCCCGGAACGCGATCTTGGTGCCGTCGGGTGACCAGGCGACCGCGTCGTCGGTGCGCAGCCGGTCGGTCAGCGTGCCCACGCGCGCGGCGGCGGACTCCGTCGGCGGCACCTCCTCGCCGCGGCAGTCGCGGGGGAAGAGGACCTCGGGCGTGGTGGTCGTGCCAGCCGCGCCGATGCGGTAGACGCCCGGCCCGCCGGTGCACGACAAAGAGGCGAAGGCGATCCACTTGCCGTCGGGCGACCAGGAGGGGCCCGCAGCCGTACGGGTGGTGAGCCGGCGCTGGGCGGTGCCGTCGCCGTTCATGGTCCAGAGCTGGGCGCCGGTCAGATAGGCGAGCCGCTTGCCGTCGGGCGACCAGCGCGGGCGGGAATGGCCGCCGCCGGTGGTCAGGCGCTTCTCGGCCGGGCCGCTGCTGACGTAGATGTCGCCGCCGCGAACGTACGCGATCGTGGGCAGCGCGGTGGCCGCCCGCGCGACGTTCGGCGTGGCCGTGAGGAACGCGCCGGTCGCGGCCAGGATTGCGGTGATCTTCTTCATGCCCTGCATAACGGAACGCCCCCCGACGCGCCTCGCCCCCTGCTTACACCGAAGGAATCGTCCGCAACCGTTCCGCACCTGAGCGAATACCCGATGCAAACTGTCGGACCTCCGAGGCGGCGGCGCTCAGCTCGGGCGGCCGCGCAGCTGGCGGGCACTTTCATGCTGGTGGGCAAGCATGCGCAGAGCACTGAAGAGCGCTTCTCCCAACACCGTCCCGAGCACCACGAGCTCCATCCGGGCCGCGGGGTCGGGCCGGTCGAGCACTGTCCCGACCTCGACGGCGGCCAGCTGGTCGGCGGCGTCGGCGTAGTCGCTCAGCTTGTCGAACAGCTCGGCCACCCCGAGCGAGTCCCCGGCCGCGAGCGCATCGGCGACCAGATCGATCGCGGGGGAGTCCGGATAGATCAGCCAGCCCCGCTCCTCGATCAGCGTGATCACCCGCTCGCGAGCTTTGCGCCACCCCGGGGTGTCGCGGTCCGGCCGATGCCGAGGCTCGACGGCCGACTGCGCCCACCCCAACAATTCCAAAGGATCATTCGCGTACGTGCCGAGCGCCGCCACCACGTCGCGCGCGCCCGCCACCGAGACACCGCCGACGTCGATCAGCGCCCGGATCAGCCGCAGCCGGCGAACGTGCTCCTCGTCATAGTCGGCCTGGTTGGCCGCCGTGGCCACACCCGGCGGGAGCAGCCCTTCCCGCAGATAGAACTTGATCGTCGGGATCGGCACCCCGCTGCGCCGGCTCAGTTCTCCCACTCGCACCTTGCGATCATCCTCCATCAAGTGGATAGTCTAACTATCGATAGTGACACTATCCAAAGGTCGGGGAGTTGGTTGCGATGTCGAAGGTCGTTCCGGGCTACACCACCGCCGAGGTGGACGGCGACTTCGTCGTCTTCCTGATCGGGATGCGGGTCAACAAGGTGTGGAAGCTGCACAAGTGGATCCCCGTGGCGCTGGCCATGGGCCCGATGCTCCGCGAGCTGGTCCGCCGCAAGGAGCTGGGCCTGATGAGCTTCACGTCCTGGGTCGGCCCGAGAGGCCCGGTCCTGGTGCAGTACTGGCGCAGCGTAGAGCAGTTGGAGTCCTTCGCCCGAGACGCGCGGCTGCCCCACCACCCAGCGTGGAAGCGCTGGAACAAGGCAGTAGGCAACAGCGGCGATGTAGGCGTCTGGCACGAGACATACGTGGTGCGGGAGGGCACGTTCGAGGCCTTGTACGGCAACATGCCCACCTTCGGCTTGGCGTCCGCAGGCAAGCCGGCCCCACTGACCAGATCAACCCGCACAGCAGCGTCCCGCCGCGCAGCAAACGCGGCCCAGTCCCCGACCGCGGACTCCCCGACCACAGAGGCCCAGACGGCGGAGGCCCCGACCGTAGAGGCCCCGACCGTAGAGGCCCCGACCGTAGAGGCCCCGACCGTAGAGGCCCCGACCGGCGGGGCCCAGGCCGCGGAGGCTCAGGCCGCGAAGGCCCAGGCCGCGGAGGCCCAGGCCGCGGAGGCGCCGGTCGCCGAAGCCACACACCCGTCGGAGCCTCAGTCGCCGACGCCCGAGGCCGCCAACGCCGCGTGACGCGAGGGCACCACGTTCGCGCCGCAGGTTGAGCCGCCTTGGAAGCAACCTGCAGCCCGACGTGCCGCGGCCGCCCCGGGAGGATGGGCGGCCGCGGGCTCTGGGGTGGTACTCCGTCGGTCGAGCCGCCGCCGTCATGGTGGCTGGGCTGCGGTGAGCGGCTCAGCCGGAGGAACGGCGGCCGGGCGGCGGCGCGGGGGCGGCGGCGCGGGGGCGGCGGCCGGCAGGCTGCGGCCCGGAGGCTGCGGCCCGCAGGCGGCGGCCCTGCAGATGGCGGCCTGGAGGTGACGGCCCGGGGGTGGCGGCCCCCGGGCCGTGGGTCAGGCGACCGTGGTGGACCACATGGTGGTGAAGGCGGCTGCCTCGCCGGTCAGCCAGCTCTCGATGTCGGCGGGTTTCATAGCGGGGTCTATGCGGTGGGTTACGCCTCGGCGTAGGTCGACCAGGACCGGGTCGGCGTTGGGGAGGATCTGGTCCATGTGACCGGCCATCAGGTGCAGCGTTGCGGTGATGGCTTCGGGGGTTGGCGGGGCCTCGTCGAAGTGCAGTCTGACGGCCTCGCGGTGGCCGTCCTCGTAGCGCAGGCCGAAGTGAGGGTTGATCTTTACCGCCAGGGGGCCGACCGAGGCCAGGGCGTCGCGGGTCTGGGCGAGGCTCACCTGGTCGGGGTCGCCGAGGGACTTCAGGTAGGTGAGGGCGCCGGTGCTGACTGCCTCATACAGCGGCTTCCACCGGTCTTTCACCAGGGCGGTGACGCCGTTGAGGTAGCTGCCGCCGGTGCGGAAGGCGATGTCGGCCTTCAGCGCCTTGACCAACTGACCGTGCGGGTTGAAGCCGGTGCGGCGCTCGCGGGCGCGTCGCAGACCGCCGACGAACGTGGCCTTCGCGGGGCCGGTGCGGGTCACGTAGCGGGTGAAGCCGAGCATCGTCGCGTAGGGCGGGATCACAGGCACAGCCGATTCTGAAGTCGGCAGAGTGGACATAACAGGCGCGGTCACGTTGATCTCCTCGCAGGTCACGGCCCCTTTTAGTACATACATTCTAATCGACGGGTACGACATTCCCAACCCGGTCGGCGTGCCCCGGCGTGACTGTTTCGATCCAGTCGTGCAGGCGCCGGATCTCCGCGGTCAGGACCTCCGGCTCGCGGAGCGTCGCGGCCAGCAGAGCGCTGCCCTGGATCGCCGAGAGCAGGGTGATGGCGAGGTTGCGCGCCTCGGCGCAGCCGAGCTCCCGGAACTGGGTCGTCGTCCATTCCAGGATGTTGCGCATCGGGGTCGCGTCGGCCTGGCCGACGCTGTCGTCCCGCCGGGTCAGCTCGGTCGACAGGCTGCCGAACGGGCAGCCGTAGCGGGTGACCACGTCGCGCATCTGGTCCCAGCGTGAGGCCAGCGCCTTGAGCCGCTCGGCGGGATCCTGGATCGCGGCGAAGCCCTCGACCATCGCGGCAACCTGCGCGGTCTGGGCGTCGAGCACCGCCCGCACCAGGTCGTCCTTGGTCCGGAAGTAGTAGTACACATTGCCCAGTGGCACCTCCGCCCGCTCGGCGATGCCGGCCAGGCTGGTCGCGCCGACCCCGTTGCGGTGCAGCAGCTCCGTGGCACTGGCCACCAGGCGAGCGCGCTTGCCGGAAGCGGCAGGAGCGGCGGAAGCGGCAGGAGCGGCAGGAGCGGCGGAAGCGGCCGGGGTGGCTGCGGGCCCGGCTGGGGTGGCGGCGGACGCGGCCGGGGTGGCGGCGGACGCGGCCGGGGTGGGTGCGGGTCCGGCTGGGGTCCGTCGACCGCCGGGTAGTGCCGGTCGACCTGAGCCGTCCCGACGGCGCCGCCACCCTGCTTGCCGCCACCGCGGATCTCGACGTCGGCCTGCTTGTCTCCAACGCCGGCGGCGGCAAGCCCGGCCGCTTCCTCGATCAGGAGCCCGACGACCTGCGGCAGCGCCTCACCCTCAACGCCGTCACGCATGCTGCCGGGCAACGTGGACACCCCGATCATCGACAAGTTCGGGGTGGACCGGGCCAGGCTCCCGATCAGTCCGCTGCCGCCGGGTAGGGCCGTAGACCAGACCGTCCGTGCCTTGCTGGCGGGGCGCGCGACCTTCATTCCCGACCGCCGGATGCGGGTGGCCACCCGGCTGACCCCGCGCGGCGTGTCGATCCGCCTGAACGGCCGCATGCTCGGCGAGGCCGCCGCCAACCTGGCCCGCGACAAGGCGCCGGCCCACTGACAGGCACCCGCGAACGGAATCAGGTCCACAGAAAAGCTGAAAGGCACCGGCGGACGGAATCCTAGGAGCTCACTCGAAGCGGGCCGTGTCGAGCCGGGTCGCGGTCTCCATGAAAGGCAGCGCAACCAGCGACACCGCGTACGCGATCACCGCGCCCACCCCCAGCCCGGCCAGGAACTGGGCGCTCGGCACGACCCACTCCGACGGCGGCACGACCGCCAGCGACTGCACCGTCGCCAGCCCGACCCCGAGCAGCAGCGTCACGGCCAGGGGCGCGCCGGTCTCCAGCAGCACGATCCGCCGCAGCTCGCCGAGCCGCACCCCGGAGGCGCGCAGCAGCGCGAAGGGACGCCGCCGCTCGAGCACGCCGGCGATCACGGAGACGGTCAGGCTGCAGGCTGTCAAGATCAAAACAAAGCTCATCCCGTACGGGAGGAGGGTTGTCACCGCCGGAAGCACGACGGGGCGTGACGTCAGATCGAAGCTGGTCTTGCTCCGGGAAAGCGGCGCGGCGACAGCCGCCAGCGTCCGCACCCGCTCCTGCGCCGCAAGTGTCCCATCGGTCGGCACGAACAGGGTCTGCACCGGCAACCGCTCGAAACCGGCCGCCGGCAGGGCGATGCTGTACGGCTGGAAGATGGCGTCGGCCGACGTCGGATTCGGGTACGGCAAGGTGAACAGATCCTCGGCCGGCAGGAACAAGGCGGATTCTTCCTCCGGCAGCGGGCACCGGACCACGCTCACCCGCGCGAGCCCCTCGCAGGACACCACGATCTGCTTGCCGTTGAGCCGGGCCACAACGACCTCCGGGCCCATCAGCGCGGGAATCTCCGTCCCCTGTGTGTGCACGGCGACCACACCTTGATCCAGGATCGACGCGGGCGTCGTGGTGGCGGAGGCCGCCGCCGCGAATCCCACCGTGGTGGCCACGTACATCGCGATCGCCGCCCCGCCCACCATGCGGAACGTCGCGTAGGGGTCGGCCGCGATCCGCCGCGCCACGATCAGCGACGCCGCGCCCCGGGTCAGCCGCGCCAGCCCCCGGCTGACCCACATGCACGCCCAGGCCCCGGCCAGGAAGAACCCGATCACCGTGAGCAGCACGGACAGCATCGAGACCAGCGACAGCGCCGACTGGGCGGCCGGGTTCTCGACGACCGACGGATCGTTGGCCTTCGAGAACGCGAACCACGCCCCGATCAGCCCGAGCGGGATCGGCGCGAGCCGCCACACGCTGGGCGGCCGGCGACGCCCCCGATGGCGGACGCCCAGGGGCGTCAGCTGCACCGGCCGCAACGCCACCAGCGTGGTGATCACCGCGAGCGCCGGCACCCCGGCCAGCACCACCAGCAGCGGCGTCCACGGCACCGCGATGTCGGAGGCGAAGATCGGCGACCCGTGCCCGAGCGTCACCATCCCCGCCACCACCGGGCGCAGCAGTAAATAGGCCAGCCATCCGGCGAGGGCCCCGCCGATCGCGGCCACCGCCGTCTCGGTCGCCGCCAGCACCGCCGTCTGGAACCGGGTGGCCCCGGCCAGCCGCACCGCCGCGAACCGCACCTCGCGCCGCACGCCGCCGACCCGGGTCGTCATCACCACGAACACCACCACCGGCCCCACGACCAGGGCCGCGACCAGCCCGAAGAACACGCCCCACAGCCCGGCGAGATCCAGCCGCAGGCCGGGCTGCTCGATCCCGGCGATCTCCACGGCGCCGTTCACGGCGCGCATCTCGGCCGCCGTCTGCCCCACGACCGCCACCAGCTCGCCGGTCACCACCAGGCCGTCGGGCCCGATCCGCCCGACGTCACGTCCGGGGAACCGGTCGCCAAGTTGATCAGCGGGAACCGACCTGATCAAAGAAGCGAGCGCGGGGGAGAGCACCTTCTCGCCCGGGCCCGGCAGCCGCGTGATACCCGGCGGCACCGGTGGCCGCGGCCCGAGCGCCGCGACGTGCACCCGGATGACGTCGTGCCCGTCGTAGCGGTCGGTGACCGCCAGCCACATCGCGTGGTCGGGCGCGGTCGCCGGGCTCTGCGCGGTCGTGCGGTGCCAGGCCAGCCGGTCGATGTGGCTCTGCATGATCGGCAGCGCCGAGAGCGCCAGCAGGATCAGCGGCACCCCGACCGCGATGCCGGCCGCGGTCAGCCCCGCCCGGGCCAGGGACTCCCGGCCGCCGGCGAGCATCATCCGGAACCCGAGCAGCACGTTCACGACGTCACCGCCGCCGGCGCGGTGGTCCCGTCCCGGACGGTGACCTGGCGATCCGCATACGCCGCCACGCGGGGCTCGTGGGTCACCAGCACGACGCTCACCTCGCACGACTTGGCCGTGGTGACCAGCAGTTCCATCACCTCGTCGGCGGCGACCGAGTCGAGCGAGCCGGTGGGCTCGTCGGCGAACACCACGCGCGGCGACGCGATCAACGCTCGCGCGAGGGCCACCCGCTGCGCCTGCCCGCCGGAGATCTCGCCGGGCAGCCGATCGGCGCAGCCGTGCAAGCCGAGCCTCTCCTCCCAGGACGCAGCCGTGGCGAGCGCCGGCCGCCGTCTCTGACCCGCGAGCAGCAGCGGGAGCGCGATGTTTTCCCGGACCGGAAGCTCCGGCACGAGCTGGCCGAATTGAAAGACAAATCCACATTGGGTACGGCGCAGCCGAGCGCGCTCCGCGTCGGGCATCAGGTCGACCCGCCGCCCGTCGAAGGTCACCTCGCCCGCGTCGGGGGTGAGGATGCCGGCCAGGCAGTACAGCAGGGTCGACTTGCCCGACCCGCTCGGGCCCATCACGGCGAGCACCTCGCCCGCCGCCACCTCCAGGTCGATCCCGCGCAGCGCCGGGATCGGACCGAAGCTCTTGTGCAGCCCGTGGGCATCGAGAAGCGTCATGACCGGATCTCCGATGCGAGCGTGTCGAGGCGGCCCACCGCGTGCTCGATCCAGCGCAGGTCGGCCTCGATGTGGAAGAGCTGGTAGTCGATGAGCATGCCGTCGCGCAGCGAGGATCCGCGCCGGGCGGCGGTGAGCTCGCGCATCACCGCGAGGTGCCGCTGCCGCTGGTCCTCCAGGAAGGCGCCGGCCGGCCGGCCCGACAGCAGGGCCGTGACCACCTTGGTGAACAGCACCGTCTGCAGCTGAGGTTGCGGATCTTCCGGTTCGGACAGCCAGCGCTCCAAGTCGGTCACCCCGTCCGTCGTGATCGAGTACCGCTTGCGGTCGGGGCCGGCGCCCGCCTCGACGCCGGCCACCGTGATGAGCCCGTCCCGCTCGAGCTGGGCGAGCGTGCGATACACCTGCCCGAACCGCAGCGGCCGGGCCGCGCCGAACCGGCGATCGTAGGACTGCTTGAGGTCGTAGCCGTGGCGGTCGGCCTCGTCGAGCAGTCCCAGCAGCGCGTACGACAGCGTCATGCGGCGGACTATACTCATCGGGTATACCCACCGGGTATAGAGTGGATGTGCCAACCTGAGGCCATGGCCTTGATCCGGGTGGACTTCGCCGCCGAGACGCTCGAGCTGGACACGTCGATGACCGTGGTGCTGCCGCAGGAGGGTGACGATCCGCCCCCGGTGCTCTACCTGCTGCACGGGCTCACCGACGACGACACCGCCTGGACCAGGTTCACCTCGATCGAGCGGTACGCCACCGCACGCGGCCTGGCCGTCGTCATGCCCCAGGTGCACCGCAGCTTCTACGCCAACGAGGCGTACGGGATGCGCTTCTGGGATTTCCTCACCGAGGAGCTGCCGCAGACGGTCGAGCGCTTCTTCCGGGTCTCGACGCGACGCGAGGACACGTTCGTGGCCGGGCTCTCGATGGGCGGCTACGGAGCCTTGAAGTGGGCGCTACGCGAACCGCGGCGCTTCGCGGCGGCGGCCAGCTTCTCGGGCGCGCTGGATCTCGCGTACATCCAGGAATTCGACTTGAGGCCGCACATCCGCACCCTGGTCTCGCGGGTCTTCCCCGATCGCAAGGTCGCCGGAGGCGACGAGGACCTGTTCCACCTGGTCAAGAAGGCCGACAAGGCGGAGCTGCCGCGTCTGCTGCTGCGCTGCGGCACCGAAGACCACCTGGTCAAGCAGAACGAGCGCTTCGTGGCGGCCTGCAAGACCGCGGGCGTGGAGATCGACGCGGCCTTCGGCCCGGGCGAGCACGAGTGGGGCTATTGGGACGAGCAGATCCAGGCGGGTCTCGAATTCATGCTGGGGCCACGCTAGCGTCCCGCCTTGACCGGTGGCAGCTCGGTGGCGGCGCAGGCAGCCTGCTCGGCGGCGCAGTCGTGCCCGGCGAGGACCCCTTTGTCGTTCCATACGAACTGCTGCCGGTAGTCGGCCGGCGCCACGAACGCGGTCATCCGGAACGGGGGCTGCCCGGCCGGCGGCACGGTCACCTCACGGTCCGCCCCGCGGTAGCGCAGCCGCAGGTGGAGGCGCCAGGCGTACTCGTGCCCGGTGGTCCGCGACCGCACGTCGATCACCCACAGCTCGCCGCGTCCGAGCGTGATGTGCTTGCCGGTGAAGTACGGGCCGCCACCCGCCGCGACCGGGACGGGCCGGGGCGCGTCGAGGTCGAGGTCGACCACCGTGTTGTCCCCCTCGCCCTGCGACCGGACGAAGATGAGGGTGCCCCGGCGCGGTGGCAGGCGCTCGACGATCTCGACGGACATGTCCAGCACCGTCACCGGGGCCGAGCGTCTGCCCTCCAAGGTGAGCCGGGTGCCGGCGTATCCGGCCGGCACGAACCGGGGATCGGCGACGATGTTCTCCGGCTCGGTCGTCACGACCTCGGTGGCGGCCTGGCCGAGAAACTCGGCCGACGATCCGATCTCGCTGCGGACGTCGGCGATCGGCGCGCGGAAGAGATCCAGGGTGTGGTCGGAGACGTACGGGAGCACGCCGGGGACCACCGCCGCCACGGCGGTCGTGCCGACCAGAGCCACCAGCGCCTTCGTCGCCTTGGACAGCTGGGCCCAGCCCGACGGCGGCTTCTCCGGCGTCGGCTTGGCCTTCTTGGCCGGTGCCTTGCGCGGCTGTTTCTTCACGGGCGAGGCTCCGTCGCGGCCGGCTCGGAGGCCTTCGATGGCAATGCCAGGAAACTGGCCGTGAGCAGCAGCATCGCCACAACGGCGAGGTGGTGGCCGGGGCCGATGCGATCCCAGGAGAACTGCGACGCGGTCTGGCGCGCGACGGCCACGTATCCGTTCAGGAGCAGCACGGTCACCCCGATGCCGACGACGAGCCCGAGCAGCCGCAGCCACGGAGCGTGCCGACGCAGGACCAGGGCGAGAACGGTGATCGCGAGGCAGGCGGCGATGCCGGCGCGGTAGAGGACGAGCCACACCCCGGTGTCGTTGTGTCCGGCGTCGGCGACGCTTCTGCCGAACCAGGGGAGGACCGCCGCGACGACTGCGACGACCAGGCCGGCGAGCAGCAGGAGGCGGTGCGGTGCCGGGCGGCCCTCCGGGCGGGGTGGACGCGGTTGGAACCCGCGCACGGCAACCTCGGTGATGCCGGCGCCGACCGCGATCAGCATGAGCCCGGCGACGTACAGCAGGCAGCCGGTGTCCGGGATGACGTGCCGGACCGCGACCAGCGACGGCTGGTCGGTGAGGCCGGCGTGTGCCAGCACCGTCGAGCCGTTCACCAGGAGAGTGAGGCCAAGCACGTAGAACGAGCCGACGCTCGCGGTCACGATGGCGCCGATCCGCGCCACGGACGCCCACGGGGACGAGCCGCGGGCGGCGAGGGCGCCGCCGGCCGCGAGTATCAGCCAGAGCGCCGCCACCGGCGCCGCGACGCGGTTGAGGTCGGCGAGGCGGACGAGAGAGAAGGTCCCGTACGCGTCGCTGACACGTGCCCAGTACAGCGTCGTCCCGACGAACGCCAGCACGCCGCCCGTGCAGATCGCGGTGAGCGTGACACTTCGCGGCGGGGTGGAGCGCTCCGTCATGCGCCGAAGATATCGTCACCGCTCCATTGAGGAGACAGGCGGTGGCCTCAGCGCCCTAGGTGTCGTCGCGGGTCTGCTCGGCGAGGAAGCGCTCGAGCTCGGCCCCCAGCTCCTCCGCGGTCGGCAGCGGGGTGTCCGACTCGGCGAGCAGGTTGTTCTCGCGGCCGCGCAGGAACGCGTCGTACTGCGCCTCCAGCGAGCTGACCAGGCGCTCGGCCTGCTCGTCGTCGGCGATCTGCTTGTCGACGTCGGCGCGGACGATCTCGGCGGCCTTGCGCAGCTCGCCCGTGGGCAGGGCCAGCCCGGTGCTCGACGACACCGAGTCGGTCAGCAGCTCGGCGGCCGCCGGATAGGTGGTCTGCGCCAGGTAGTGCGGGACGTGCGCCGCGTACCCCATGGCGTCCTTGCCCTGCTCGCCCAGCCGGAACTCGAGCAGGTTGCCGACGCTGGCCGGCACCTGCACGCGCTGCAGCCACGACTCGCGGTCGCCGAGCAGGCGCACGTCGGTGGCGTGCGCGGTGACGCTGACCGGGCGGGTGTGCGGCACGGCCATCGGGATCGCGTTGAGCCCGACGGTGAGCTTGACGCCGAAGCGCTCGATCAGCCCGGTCACGGCCACGATGAACCGCTCCCACTGCAGGTCGGGCTCGGGGCCGGCGAGCATCAGGAACTCGGTGCCGAGCTGGTCGCGCACCAGGTGCAGGGCGAGGCTGGGCGCCTCGTAGGACTCCCAGTGGTCCTCCACGAAGATCATCGGGGGACGGCGGGAGCGGTAGTCGAGCAGCTGGTCGAGGTCGAAGGTTGCGACGACCCTGGTCTCCAGGGCGTCCAGCAGGTTCTCGCGGAACAGCTGGATGGCGCTGCCCGCGTCGACGAACCCGGTGAGCGCCTGGACGAGCACCGGCTCATCCAGCGCCGGCAGGTCGTCGGCCAGCTCGTAGAGCTCGTGTGGGTCGAGCACGTGGAGGACCTCCTGTGCAGAAAAGCGGGTAACTGAAGGTAACAACGGCGGCCCGGGGTTCATTCCGGCACAACCGTGCTCAAGATCTCAGTGCGGATACAAAATCATCTGCACCCCTCGTCTGCACGTGCATGCGCACGCCACAATGGATCAGGATCACCCCATCCCCCCAACGGAGCGATCTGATGAGCGAAGCCGCCACCCCCGTCAGAGAGCAGCTGCCGGAGACGATCGCGCCCCCGGGCACGCTCTGGTCCCACATGAAGTCAGACCCGCAGTATGCGCCCGAGCACCTCGCCCTCGACGCGGTCCGCCGCCTCGGGCCCGAGGCCGCCCAGTGGGCCGAGCGTATGCGGCTCGACCACCCCGGCATCGCCCCGCATGCCCTGGCCGAGCGGGCCGTGCGCCGCTTCACCACGCTCGCGCGCATCTCCGGCGCCGTCTCGGGCGCGACCGGCCTGCCCGGCGCGGTGCTCGACGTGGGCGTTCTGGCCTGGACCCAGTCGCGCATGGTGCTGCATGTCGCCGCCGCGTACGGGCACGACCCCGCCGCCGCCGAGCGCGCCACCGACCTGCTGGTTCTGCAGCGGGTGCACAAGGCCGCCGAGGGCGCCCGCACGGCGCTGGGCGTCGCGGCCGGCCGCGAGCGGGCGAGCCGCCTGTTCACCGACGTCGCCGACCGCCCGCTCACCGGCGTGATGCTCAAGCTCGGTTTCCGGCTCGGCCAGATGGCCGGCGTCCACGCGGCCCGCCGCATGTTCGCCAAGATGCTGCCGGGCGCGTCGGTCGTGCTGGGCACCTGGGTCAACTCCGCCGCCACCAAGGATCTCGCCACCCGCTCCAAGGCGCACTTCGCCGCCGCCTAAGGGTCTCGAGGCCCCGGCCGATCTGAACCCCGACATCGAGCTGTCGATTCGGGGGAGGCGATCAGGTGCGTCGTCGTTGGCTGGGCATGGTGATCCTGGCGCCGCTGGCGCTGGCCGGCTGCAAGGCGAGCACGACCGCGACCGCGGTGCCGAGCCCGAGCGGGTCACCGTGGGTCATCACGTCGCAGGGCAGCGCTACGCCGTCCGCGGCGCCCTCCGGATACACGGCGACGCCGAGCACGTTCCCGACCGGGTTCCTGCCGGTCGCGTCGGCCACGCCCACCCCGAGACCCACCGGCAGCCCCACCTGCCCGCCCGACACCGCGCACGCCATCGCCGGCGCCACGGTCGTCCCCGGCAGCGGCAGCGCCGCCGTCACCTTCTACAACTACGGCGGCAACTCCCTGGTCGAGTACCGCATCACCGCGATCTCCCAGGACCTCGTCCCCGGCGAGCAGCGCGACGTCGGCTGGACGGTCATGACCCCCGGCGCCGGCTGCGGCTACCTCACCGCCACGGTCACCGGCCTCGACGCCAGGACCCGCTACGTCTTCTCGGTCGACGCGGTCACCACCCAGCTCGGCAAGGACGGCACGCTGGCCAAGACGGTCGCGCGCTCGGGCGTCGTCACCACCCTGTGAGCCGGGCCGCCGGGCGCCAGCCGGTGCCGAGGGCCTTGCCGATGTCCAGGACCATCCCGTCGGTGACCTGGTCGACGCTGTAGCGGGTCAGCGTCCGGCCCGGCAGCATCGCCGCGGCGCGGGCGACCGCGAGGGGCACGTGGCGCACCGGCACGCCGAGCACGCTTTCGACGGCTTTGTCCCGCTGGTAGGTGACGTCGTCGGCGATGTTGTAGGCGCCGGCCGGCCAATCCAGGGCCGCGAGGCAGGCGGAGGCGAGGTTCTCCACGGCGGTCAGGCTCAGCGGCACGTCGGGGCCGGGCAGCCAGGCGCGGCCGCCGCGCACGATCCGCCGCAGGCGGGGCATCAGGTGGGGGTCGCCCGGGCCATGGACGGCGCGGGGCCGTAAAACCACGGCGCCACCGGCAAGAGCGATTCCCTCACCCCATGATTTCGTACGGCCGTAGGCGGTGCGCTGCCGATCAGTGGGATATTCCTCGGTCAGCGGGTTGGCGTAGGGCCCCGGCCGATACACCGAGGCGCTGCTGACCCATACGACCGGCCGGCCCTCCGCCGCGGTCATCAGCCGCCGCGTCCCCTCGACGTTGACTTCGCGGAACGCCCGTTCGGTGTCCTTGCCCGGCCGCGGATCACCGACGGCCGCTGCGAGGTGCACGACGGCATCGCACCCGGAAATATCGGGATTTGTCCGGTCGGCGGCATCCCAGAGGACGTGCTTGCCCACCGGCCCGGGCCGTCGCCCGAAGCAAACCACGTCGTTCCCCTGCTCTTGCGCGAGCCGAGCCACGGCGCCGCCGCAGAATCCGCTCGCTCCCGTGATCGCGATTCTCACGTAGTGCCCCGCACGACCAGCGTCCGCCAACTCGGCAGCGCGGCCCGCCGATCGACCTTGGCCGTGACGACCGTTGGCCGGTGCGGGGCCAGCGCGTCGAGCAGGTCACCGAGCTGCCGCCGGGCCAGCCTTGCTCCCGGGCAGGCATGCGTTCCCGCGCCGAAGACCAGCTGTGCTGTCCGCGCCGGCGCCGGATCGATCGGATCCGGGTCGCGATGATGTGCTTCCGCCGCGTGCCGGGCGACCAGCAGCATCCGATCTCCTGCATGCACCGGGCAGCCCGGGGCGATCTCACCTCCGGCAGCGGCCACCCGGGGGAGAAGCGGCGTAGGCGAGGTGACGCGCAGCAGCTCATCGATCATTTCCGCCCGCGTCGCGCTTGCCCACAGCCCGCCATCGCTCACCCACGCCGCGGCCCGGGGCAGTGTTGCGATGGTGGTGTTCACCGCGGCCACGGCGAGCGTCGCCGCCAGCCCGGCGTCGGCTCGTCCGCCCGTATTGATCAGCGCGATCAGCCGTTTCGCGGACTCCTCGGATTGCCGTGCGACGCGGCGGCGGCCCAGGCCGGGCAGGTGCGCGCGGGCCGCCGTGGCTCCGGCCTCCTGCGCCGCGGCGGCCAGCTCGAAGGGGTCGACGTCGAGGTCGAGCAGGGCGGCAGCGGTGGTGCCGGCGATCTCGGCGGCCAGCGGCACGAGGTCGACCGTGCCGCCGTCGGCCAGGGGCGCCAAGCGCTCGTCGAGCAGGCGGGTCCAGACCGGGCGGAGCCGCTCCACGCCGGCCGCGCCGAGCCGCTCGGCGACGTCGCGCCTGGTCTGGCGGTGCTCGTTGCCCTGCTGGTCGAAGAGGCCGCCCGATCCGGCCAGGCGATCCACCGCGCCGCCGGTCGTCCCCTCGGCCGTGCGGTCCAGGGGGATGCGGGTGAGGGCCGCGAGGTAGGCCTCTTGGTCGTTCACCACGAGCGTGCGGCCCAGACGTTGCACAGGCTTGTGCCGGACAGCCGCGAGCAGCGCGAAGAGCACCGGATGGCTGAGCAGGTAAACGCGCCGGTCACGGGCGCGAGCAGTAGTCATGCGCCGGCCGCCAGCCGGGCGGTGGCCTGGCGATCGGGCTTGCGTGAGCGGCCGGCCAGCGGGATCCGGGCGAAGAGGAGCTCGTCGGGGCGGGCGGAACCCATCCGGGCCAGCGGGTCGCGCAGGGCGGATCGCAGCCGGGTCTCGTCGGCGCCGGGGGAGGGCTCGATCACCGCGACCACGCGCTCGTCGCCGTCGCCGGCCGGGACGCCCACCAGCAGGGCGAGTTCCACGCCGGGGACGTGCAGGGACGGCTCGTACAGGCCGGGATAGATGTTCTCGGCGCCGCGCAGGATCATGTCCTTCAGTCGTCCGCCCAGCACGATGCGGCCGTTCTCGACCCGGCCCAGGTCGCCGGTTGCCACCGCGTCGAAAGGCTCCTCGCCGAGGTAGCGGTCGGCCGCGTTGGGACCCGAGAGCAGGAGCTGGCCGTCGGGGCCGGTCGTCGCGGTCACCCCGGGCAGCGGCGCGCCGACTAGATCCCCTTCTCCGGAAAAATCGGATTTGTCGGAGGACTCGACCGCGGCGGCGGGGAAGACCTCGGTCAAGGCGTAGACGCCCCAAGCCTCGGAGGCGCCGGCGGCCCGCACGGCGGCGAGCAGCGCGGCGCTCACCGGGGCCGAACCGCTGTATACCCGGCCGGTGAAGCGCACCCCGGAGGCCAGCGCGGCGCGAAGCTGCGGCGGCGTCAGGTAGGTGGCCTGCGGCGACAGCGACCGGATCTGGCGGCCGAGGTTGCGCCGCGACGGCAGGGCGACCGGCGCGCCACTGGCCAGGGAAGGAAGCAGGACGAAGAAGGTCCCGCCGAGGACAGGCACGCCGGGGACCGGGCGAACCAGGTCGCGGACCGCGGTCATCCCGGCCGACAGCGAGCGCCGGGTGTGCACGACCGCTCGCGGCCGGCTGGTCGTGCCCGAAGTGAAGACGATCACTGCGTCGCCGTCGCCGTCGAACGCGGGCGGCAGTGGGCCCGGCAGCGGGCGCAGGGCGGGTGGGCCGCCGGGCAGGCGGCGGCCCACCGTCAGCACCGGCGCGAGCGCCGAGAGCGTGGGCAGCGCCAGGTGGGCGCGGCGGGCCAGCGGCGCGAGCCAGCCGGCCACCGCCTGGGCGGCGGCGTCCGCGAGGATCAGCCGCGGCGCGGCCAGCGCGAGCCGGGCTTCGAGCACGTCCGGCCCGGCGGTCGGGTCCAGCACCGCGATGCGCAGGCCCAGGTGGTACGCCGCGAGCATGGCGGCCAGGGCGCGCGGCCCCGGCCGTACGCATAAACCGATGGTCTCCCCGGCAACCAGCCCATGCGTGTGCAGCGCGACGGCGAAGCCGTGCGTGAGACGGGCGAGGTCGCCGCGCGTGGCCCGGCCGGCCAGCGCGGGCCGGGTGTCGGCGGGATCGAGGCCGGCGATGAGCTGATCGAGCATCAGCGCGGGTCCGCCGTGAGGGCGCCGCTGCCGCGGTCCAGGTACCACTTCGCGGTGCCGACGACGCCGTAGGCGCGGATGCGGCGGGTCGAGTTCGCCACCACCATGTCGCGGGCGTGCACGATCGCGCTGCTGGTGCGCCGCACCCGGTTGAGGAAGGTGCGGTCGGTGGGCGAGGGACGCCGCGGCATGCCGCCGCAGGCCAGGTACAGCTCGGCGGTGATGGCCATGTTGTTGCCGGCGTGCATCCGGTACGGCGCCAGGTACTCCCCGCTTCGGTGGGCCGGGCGCAGGCGGCCGAAGGCGGCGGCCAGCCCGACCAGCACGCGGAAGAAGGCGCGACCCATCAGGTTGTGCTCGTCGTGGCGGGCCACGATCCGGCCGCAGGCCAGGCCCTGTCCCTCGACCAGGGCGCGGCGCGCGGCGGCCACCCAGCCGGGCGCGGGCAGGCAGTCGGCGTCGGTGCGGGCCAGGTGCCGGGCGCCGTGCGCGATCGCGTACCGGAAACCGGTGTCGACCGCGCAGCCGACGCCCTTCTCCGGCTCGACCAGGACCTGTGCGCCGAGCGAGCGCGCCAGCGAAGCCGTGCCGTCGGTCGAGCCGTTGTCGACCACCAGCAGCGTGAAGTCGGTGTCAGTCTGTGCGGCTAGGGCCCGGAGGGTGTCGCCGATCCGGGCTTCCTCGTTGTATGCGGGGACGATGACCCAGAGCGTCACGAGACCTCCCAGACCATGGTCATCAGGCTGACCCCGCCGCCCAGGCCGACCAGCAGGACCCGGTCGCCGGTCTCCAGGGACGGCCGGACCCGGGCCAGCTGCACGCCGAGCGTCGCCGAGGCCATGTTGCCCAGCTCGTCGACGGTGACCTCGAGCTTGTCGCGGGGCACGCCGGTGGCCTCGACGAAACGGTCGAGGTAGGGGAGCGTCACCTGGTGCACGAGCACTTTGGCGTACGCGTCCCAGCCGTACCCGGTGCGCAGCGCGACCCGCTCGATCAGCCCGGCCCCGATCTGCTCGAAGATCCGGCGCAGCCGGTGCCCGTCGCCGGTGAAGTAGGTGTGCTCGTCGCCGCGCGGATGCCGGGAGCCGCCGCCGAAGATCCCGCCCGCGGCCCAGTGCCCGGAGTGCGTCTCGGTGTCGACGTCGACGATGCCGCCGGTGGCGACCGGCTCGACCAGCACGGCCGCGCCCGCGTCGCCGAAGGTGAAGCCGGCGAACGCCGTACGCGCCTGGGCCAGGCCGTCGATCCGCGGCCGCATCGCCCGGGTCGGCGTCTCGCCGGTCACCACCAGCGCGCGGCGCGCCCGGCCGGACAGGATCATCGCGCGGGCCATGTCGATGCCGTTGAGGAAGCTGTTGCAGGCGTTGGTGACGTCCATCGCATGCGCCCGGCTGCCCAGCGCGGCCTGCACCACGTGCGCGGTGGCCGGCTCGGCCATGTCCCGGGTGGCGCTGGCGAACAGCAGCAGGTCGACGTCGAGCGGGTCGGTGCCGGTGTCGGCGAGCACCTTGGTGGCCGCGTCGATCGCCAGGTCGGAGGCGTACTCGCCGTCGGCGGCCATGCGGCGTCGCTTGATGCCGGTGGCCTGCTCGAACATCCTCGGCGGCAGCGCCAGCCCGCTGGCCACCGCGATGCTGCGCTGCAGCTCGGCGGTCGGCACCTCGCGGGCCGGCAGGGCGTACGCGATCCCGGTGATCCCCACATTCATGGGCGACAGCCTTCCGTACCCGGCGTGGCCCGGGCGTGAGTAGAAGTGCTTATCTTTGATCACCGATCGCCTGACTAAGCTTTCCGGCGTGGGGAGCATCGTCGACGTGGTCGTGCTGGTGGCGATCTCGGTTCTCGGCGCCGCTCTGGCCCGCAGGCTGGGCTTCGTGGCGCCACTTGTCCTGTTGGTGGCGGGCCTCGGCTTGTCGTTCGTGCCCGGTTTCCCGGAGGCGCACCTCGAGCCCGAGCTGGTGTTGATCGGCATCCTGCCGCCGCTGCTGTACGTGGCGGCCCTGCAGACCTCGGTGCCGGCGTTCCGCCGCCAGATCCGCCCGATCCTGCTGCTCGCGGTGGGGCTGGTGCTGGTCACCGCGTTCGCCGTGGGCACCGTCGTGCACGTTCTGCTGCCCAGCGTGCCGTACGCGGCATGTGTCGCACTCGGGGCGATTGTCGCCCCACCCGACGCCGTCTCCGCGACCGCGATCGCCCGCAGGGTGGGGTTGCCGCGCCGCGTGGTCACGATCCTCGAGGGCGAGAGCCTGCTCAACGACGCCACCGCGCTGGTGCTGGTGCGGATCGCGGTGGGCGCCCTGGCCGGCGGCGCGGTCGGGTTCTGGCCGATCGCCGGGCAGGTCGCGCTCAAGGCCGGCCTCGGGGTGGTGATCGGCCTGGCCGGCGCGGTGATCGCCGCCAAGCTGCACCGCAAGATCCTCGACCCGCTGCTGGACGACGCGGTGTCGCTGCTCACCCCGTTCGTCGTGGTGATCGTCGCCGAGGAGCTGCAGAGCTCCAGCGTCGTGGCCGTGGTGGTCGCCGGGCTCTACCTGGGCCACCGCATCCCCTACCTGCTGTCGGCGACCTCCCGGCTGCAGATGGACGCGGTGTGGCGGCTGATCACCTTCCTGCTCGAGGGCGTCGTCTTCCTCATGGTGGGGCTGCAGCTACGCAGCATCGGCGAGGGCATCAAGACCGACGTGGGCACGACCGTCGCCGTGACGGTCGCGGTCATCGGCGTCGTGGTGGTGGTCCGGTTCCTCTGGATGTACCCGGCGACGTACCTCGTCCGGATGATTCCGCGGATCCGCGAGCGGGAGGAGCGGCCGCCGGTCGCCGTGCCCACGGTGATCGCCTGGGCCGGCATGCGCGGCGTGGTCACGCTCGCGGCCGCGCAGTCGCTGCCCGACGAGGTCGCGAGCAAGGACCTGTTCCTGTTCGTGGCGTTCGCCGTGATTGTTTTCACGCTGCTGCTGCAGGGCACCACGCTGCCGTGGCTCGCCGTGCGGCTCAACGTGCGGCAGGACACCACCTCGGCGGATGCGCTGGCCGAGGCGGGCGTGCAGTATCAAGCGAGCCGGGCGGCGCTGGAGGCGCTCGACGAGAAGGCCGACGGCGCGCCGGTCGAGGTGGTCGAGCGGCTGCGGGCGCTGATCGGCAGCCGGTCCAACAACGCGTGGGAACGGCTGGGTAATCAGCAGCAGGAGACCCCCTCGGCGGCGTACGGTCGGCTGCGTCGCGAGATGATCACGGCGGAACGGCACGTCTTCAAGATCGCCCGGAACGAGGGGCGGATCCCCGAGGAGGTGCTGACCCGCGCCCAGCGCGAGCTCGACCTGGAAGAGTCCCAGCTGCAACGGAGTGACGATTGACCTGCCTGCACCTGGCGGAGGCCGGCGATCCGGCCCCGCAGTCGGCGTACGAGGAAGGCTGCCCGCAGTGCGTGGCCGGCGGATTCACCCATGGGTGGGTGCATCTGCGCGCGTGCCTCGAATGCGGGCTGGTGGCCTGCTGCGACTCGTCGCCGCGCCGCCACATGTCCGCCCATCACGAGCAGACCGGGCACCCGGTGATGCGCTCCTACGAGCCCGGCGAGAAATGGCGTTGGTGCTTCACCGATGAGCTTTTGGGTTAGATAGGTACGTGCGCACACTCTTCGTGGGAGCCGGCGCGACCGGCGGGTACTTCGGTGGCAGGCTGGCTCAGGCCGGCAAGGACATCACCTTCCTGGTCCGGCCGGGCCGCCAGGCGGTGCTCGACCGGCGCGGGTTGCGGATCAAGAGTCCCGGCGGCGAGACGGTCGTCCGGCCGCGGACGATCACGGCGGAGACCGTGGACGGGCCGTACGACCTGGTCGTGCTCGCGGTCAAGAGCTACGCGCTGGAGCAGGCGCTGATCGACATGGCGCCGGCGATCGGTCCTCGTACGGTGATCGTGCCGCTGCTCAACGGGATGCGGCACATCGACGAGCTGCAGGGCGCCTTCGGCCCCGAGCGGGCCTGGGGCGGGGTGTGCCTGATCCAGGCGACGCTCGACGACGAGGGCGACGTGGTGCAGATGACCGGCCTGCACCGGCTCGGCTACGGCCCGCTCGACGGCGGCGAGGACGAGCGGCTCGCCGAGGTGACCTTCGCGCTCTCCGGTGAGGAGTTCGACTCGAATCCGTCCCACACCATCCTCCGCGACATGTGGGAGAAATGGGTCTTCCTGGCCAGCCTGGGCGCGGCCACCACGCTGATGCGGGCCACCGTCGGCGACATCAACGCGGCGCCCGGGGGCCACGACTTCGGGGCGCGGATCGTGGCCGAGGCGATGGCGATCGCCGCCGCGGCCGGGCACCCGTCGCGGGCCGGCGCGGTGAGCTTCCTGCAGTCGAACATCGCCAGCACCGCGCCGCTGAACTCGTCGATGTACCGCGACATGATGCAGGGCCTGCCGGTCGAGGCCGACGCGATCCTCGGCGACTTCGTGGCCGAGGGCGCCAAGCACGACGTGCCCACCCCGATGCTCTCGGCCGCCTACACCAACCTGAGCATCTATTCGGCGAAGAGAAGCGGCTGACGGACAGTCGCGCGGAAGTTTGTCAGTCGCATCCGAGAGAATGACCGCTGACGCGGCCGCGCAGGATTACGCCGGACGGCCGGCGGGCATGCTGCGTGGCGCCGACGAGGGGTGGGAGCACGACATGCAGGTTTGGCCTGGTCACCGGTACCCGCTGGGTGCTACGTACGACGGCACGGGCACGAACTTCGCGATCTTCTCCGAGGGGGCCGAGGCGGTCGAGCTCTGCCTGTTCGACCCGTCCGGGAACGAGCGCAAGGTCCAGCTGCACGAGCAGGACGCCTTCGTCTGGCACGCCTACCTGCCGGGCGTCGAGCCGGGCCAGCGGTACGGCTACCGCGTCTACGGCCCCTACGAGCCGGGCCGCGGGCTGCGGTACAACCCGCACAAGCTGCTGCTCGACCCGTACGCGAGGGCGGTCGACTCGGACATCCAGTGGCACCCGTCGCTGTACGCGTACGACTTCGACAACCCCGACCAGATGTCGGATCTCGACTCGGCGCAGTACATGGCCAAGGGCGTCGTCGTGAACCCGTACTTCGATTGGGGGAACGACCGGCGCCCGGACATCCCGTACCACCACTCGGTGATCTACGAGACGCACGTCAAGGGCCTCACCGAGCGCCACCCCGAGGTCCCCAAGGACATGCGCGGCAGCTACTCGGCGATCGGCCACCCGGCGATCATCGAGCACCTCAAGAGCCTGGGCGTGACCGCCGTCGAGCTGATGCCGGTGCACCAGTTCGTCCACGACAACCGGCTGCACGACCTCGGCCTGCGCAACTACTGGGGCTACAACACGCTCGGCTTCTTCGCGCCGTACCAGGGCTATTCGTCGACCGGCACCCTCGGGCAGCAGACCCAGGAATTCCGCGGGATGGTCAAGGCCCTGCACAAGGCCGGCATGGAGGTCATCCTCGACGTCGTCTACAACCACACCGCCGAGGGCAACCATCTGGGTCCGACGCTGTCGCTCAAGGGCATCGACAATCGTACGTATTACCGCCTGGTCGACGATCAGCCGCAGTTCTACATGGACTACACCGGAACGGGTAACAGCCTGAACGTGCGCAGCCCGCAGAGCCTCCAGCTGATCATGGATTCGCTGCGGTACTGGGTCACCGAGATGCACGTCGACGGGTTCCGCTTCGACCTCGCCTCGACGCTGGCCCGCGAGTTCTACGACGTCGACCGGCTCTCCACCTTCTTCGAGGTGGTGCAGCAGGACCCGGTGGTCGGCCAGGTCAAGCTGATCGCCGAGCCCTGGGACGTCGGTCCGGGCGGTTACCAGGTCGGCAATTTCCCGCCGAACTGGACCGAGTGGAACGGCAAATACCGCGATACCGTACGGGATTTCTGGCGCGGCGAGCCGGCGACGCTGGCCGAGTTCGCGTCCCGGATCACCGGGTCGGCCGACCTCTATCAGGACGACGGCCGCAAGCCCTTCCACTCGATCAACTTCGTGACCGCGCACGACGGGTTCACGCTCAACGACCTGGTCTCGTACAACGACAAGCACAACGAGGCCAACGGCGAGGACAACCGCGACGGCGAGAGCCACAACCGGTCGTGGAACTGCGGCATCGAGGGCCCGACCAAGGACGAGAAGGTGCTGGCGCTGCGCGCGAAGCAGCGGCGCAACTTCCTGGCCACGCTGATGCTCTCGCAGGGCGTGCCGATGATCTCGCACGGCGACGAGCTCGGCCGCACCCAGCAGGGCAACAACAACGCGTACTGCCAGGACGACGAGATCTCCTGGATCGACTGGGAGCACGCCGACGAGCAGTTGCTCGAGTTCACCCGGCGGCTGACCGCGTTCCGGCACCGGCACCAGGTGTTCCAGCGCCGCCGCTTCTTCACCGGGCTGCCGGTGACCGCGCGCGGCGGCGGCGACCCGCTGCCCGACCTCGAGTGGTTCACCCCCGACGGGCGGCGCATGGTCGGCGACGACTGGGGTAATGACTTCGGCCGGGCGGTCGCGCTGTTCGTCAACGGCGAGGGCATTCGCGAGCGCGGCCAGTACGGCCAGCGGCATGTGGATTCGTCGTTCCTGCTCTTCTTCAACGCGCACGACGCGCCGCTCGAGTTCGCCACGCCTCCCGCCGAGTACGGGGAGAAGTGGGAGAAGGTCATCGAGACGGCCGAGCCGTCGCCGGATCGCCCGTCGGTCGTCGAGGCGGGCAGCAAGATCTGGGTGGCTGACCGGTCGCTCATCGTGCTGGACAGGACGGTCTGATGCCCCATCCAACCACCCCGCCGCCGCCCTTGACCGGACTGAAGGCTTTTCCCTCTGGAACCTATCGGGTCCAGGTCCGCCCCGATTTCCCCCTGTCGGCGGCGGGCGCGCTCGCCGACTACTTGGCGGATCTCGGGGTCAGCCACCTCTATACCGCTCCCATCCTGACCGCCGTGCCCGGTTCGTCCCACGGCTATGACGTCGTCGATCACCGCTTCGTCAACCCCGCGCTCGGGGGCTCTTCGGGTTTATCGGATTTGTCCGAAACGCTCCGCGCGGCGGGCTTGGGCTTGGTGGTCGACATTGTGCCGAACCATGCGGGTGTCGCGGTGCCGCACGCCAATCCGACGTGGTGGGATGTCCTGAAAAACGGGCAGAAATCGGACTTCTCGGGCTTCTACGACATTGATTGGTCGCGCGGCCGGATCCTTCTCCCTGTTTTGGGGGAAGGGGCGGACGAACTCGACAAACTGACCGTCGAAGGCGACGAACTCCGCTACTACGACAAGCGCTACCCCATCGCCGAGGGCACCGGCGAGGGCACCCCGCGGGAGGTCCACGACCGCCAGCAATACGAGCTGGTCGCCTGGCCCCGCGGCGACGCGGAGCTCAACTACCGCCGCTTCTTCTCGATCACCGACCTGGCCGGCCTGCGCGTCGAGGACCCGGCCGTCTTCGACGCCACCCACGCCGAGATCCTGCGCTGGCACGCCGAGGGCATGATCGACGGCATCCGCGTCGACCACCCCGACGGCCTGCGCGACCCCGGCGAATACCTGACCCGGCTGCAGGCCGCCGCCCCCGGCGCGTGGCTCGTGATCGAGAAGATCCTCGAGCCCGGCGAGCACCTCCCGGCCTGGCCGGTCGCCGGCACCACCGGCTACGACTCGCTGGCCGAGGTCTGCGGCGTCTTCGTCGACACGACGACCGAGGCGTTCTTCGACACCCTCCAGCATCACCTGATCGGCAACGTGGTGTCCTGGCAGGACCAGGTGCACGAGGCGAAACTGGCCGCCGCGAGCACGATGTTCGCCGCCGAGCTCGGACGCATGGCCCGGCTCGTACCCGAAATCGAAGCCGCACCCCGCGCCCTGGCCGAACTTGCCGCTTGTTTTCCGGTTTATCGCTCTTATCTGCCCTCCGGCGGGCGCTATCTCGCCCAGGCCCGCGCCGAGGCCGGTCGCCGGCGGCCGCAGCTCATCCCGGTGCTCGACGCGCTCACCGCCCGCCTGCGCAACCCCGCCGACGAGCTCGCGCTGCGGTTCCAGCAGTACACCGGCGCGGTCATGGCCAAGGGCGTCGAGGACACCGCGTTCTACCGCTGGACCAGGTTCACCGCGCGCAACGAGGTCGGCAACGATCCCGCCAAGTTCGGCGTCACGCCCGACGAGTTCCACGAGCTCAACCAGGAGAGGCTGCGGGACTGGCCGGAGGCGATGACCACGCTCTCCACGCACGACACCAAGCGCAGCGAGGACGTGCGGGCGCGGCTGGCGGTGCTGGCCGAGGTGCCGGGCGACTGGACCGAGGTGGTGCGCCGCTGGGTCCGGATCGCTCCGCTCCCGGACCCGTCGCTGGCCCATCTGATCTGGCAGGCCGCGGTGGGTGCATGGCCGATCTCGCGGGAGAGGCTGCACGCGTACGCGTTGAAGGCCGCCCGCGAGGCGGCAAGCGCGACCACCTGGAAGCGCCCCGACGAGCGCTTCGAGACGCTGCTGCGCGAGATGGTCGACCGGATCTACGACGACCCGGCGCTGCACGAGGAGATCACCGGCTTCGTCGAGTCGATCACGCCCCCGGGCTGGTCGAACGCGCTCGGGCAGAAGGCCGTGCAGCTGACCATGCCCGGCGTCCCCGACGTCTACCAGGGCAGTGAGCTCTGGGACTACTCGCTGGTCGACCCGGACAACCGGCGGCCGGTCGACTTCGCGGCCCGGCGGGCGCTGCTGACCCAGCTCGACGACGGCCGGCTGCCGCCGGTCGACGAGACCGGCGCGGCCAAGCTGCTGGTGACCAGCCGCGCGCTGCGCCTGCGCCGGCAGCGGCCGGAGCTGTTCACCGGGTACACCCCGGTCTTCGCCGAGGGACGCGTGGGCGAGCACTGCCTGGCCTTCGACCGCGGTGGCGCGGTGACGATCGCCACGCGGCTACCGGTCGGATTGTCACGCCACGGCGGCTGGGGCGACACCACTGTGTCACTCGACGGCCACAGCTGGACGGAAGTGTTCACCGGGACGAGCTACGGCGGTAATCGTCTGTCGGTGGCCGAGCTGCTGCGCACTTACCCCGTCGCTCTCCTGGTGAAAGAATGACACTCTTCGAAGTCTGGGTCCCCGAGAAGACCGTCAGGTTGCTGGTGGCGGGGGAGGAGCGCGCGATGGAGCGCGACGATTCCGGCTGGTTTTCCTTGGACGTGCCGTCCGCCGGCCCGGGCAGCGACTATGCCTTTATTCTTCCCGATTCGGAGTCGCCGCTCCCGGATCCGCGATCGCCGTGGCAGCCGTCCGGAGTTCATGGCCCCAGCCGGGTCTACGACCATTCTGCTTTCTCCTGGACCGACCAGGCGTGGACCGGCAAGCAGCTCCCCGGCTCGGTGTTGTACGAGCTGCATGTCGGGACATTTACCGCCGCTGGGACATTCGACGCGGCCATCGATCGGCTGGACTACCTCGTCGAGCTCGGCGTGGATCTGGTGGAGCTGCTGCCGGTCAACTCCTTCAACGGCGCGCACAACTGGGGTTACGACGGCGTCTGCTGGTACGCGCCGCACGAGCCGTACGGCGGGCCGGACGGGCTGAAGCGGTTCGTCGACGCCGCGCACGCCCGCGGCCTCGGGGTCGTCCTCGACGTCGTCTACAACCACTTCGGTCCGAGCGGCGCCTACGCCCCGATGTTCGCTCCTTACCTGAGCAAGCACGGCTCGAACCCGTGGGGCGACTCGATCAACCTGGACGGCCCGCTCTCCGACGAGGTGCGCCGCTACATCGCCGACAACGTGCTGATGTGGCTGCGCGACTACCACGTCGACGGGCTGCGTCTCGACGCCGTGCACGCGCTCGTCGATCACTCCGCGGTCAACCTGCTCGAGCAGCTCGCGGTCGAGGTCGAGTCGCTCTCCGCGCACCTCGGCCGGCCGCTCTCGCTGATCGCCGAGTCCGACCTCAACGACCCCAAGCTGATCACCCCGCGCGAGGCGGGCGGGTTCGGCCTGCAGGCGCAGTGGGACGACGACGTGCACCACGCGCTGCACACGCTGCTCACCGGCGAGCGGCAGGGCTACTACGGCGACTTCGGCTCGCTGGACTGCCTGCAGACCGTGCTCGAGGGCGCGTTCTTCCACGCCGGCACCTGGTCGAGCTTCCGGCAGCGTCATCATGGGCGGCCGGTTTCTTCGAAGACGCCGGGTCATCGCTTCGTGGCGTTCCTGCAGAACCACGACCAGATCGGCAACCGCGCGGTCGGCGACCGGCTCTCCGCGCTGCTCTCGCCGGGGCTGCTCAAGGTCGGGGCGACGCTGCTGCTCACCGCGCCGTTCACGCCGATGCTGTTCATGGGCGAGGAGTGGGCGGCCAGCAGCCCGTGGCAGTTCTTCACCAGCCACCCCGAGCCCGAGCTGGCCGACGCGGTGCGCACCGGGCGGCGGCGCGAGTTCGCCGAGCACGGGTGGGCTTCCTCCGACGTGCCCGACCCGCAGGACCCGGCCACCTTCGAGCGGTCCAAGCTGGACTGGGACGAGCTCGGCAAGCCGGGGCACGCCGAGGTTTTGGACTTGTATCGCCGCTTGATCAAGCTGCGCCGTGACTTTTCCGACTTGTCGGATCCGTGGCTCTCGAAGGTCGAGGTCTGGCACGGCGACCAGCACGTGGTGATCCGCCGCGGCGGGTGCGTCGTGGCGGCCAACCTGGCGCCGGAGGCGCAGACCGTCAGCCTGCGGTCGGTGCCCAGCAAGGTGCTGCTCGCCACCTCACCCGGGGTGGTGCTGCAACGCGATCGGGTGGAGTTGCCGGCCGAGAGCGCTGTGGTGGTCGTAGCCCGCCTCTAGATTCTTTGCGGGATGCGGCACCATGGGGCGATGACCGACGGGAATTCGAGCCGTTTCGCGTGGCCGGTGCGGCGACGGACCCCGCCCGGTCCGGAGGGGACCGCCGAGGACATCGCGGTGCAGGACATCGCCGAGCGCGAGGCGGTGGACCGGCAGCTGCCGCCGCCCGCGCCGGAGCCCCTGATGGAACCGCGGCCGCGTTTCAACCTCGCGGTCTTCCGGCTCGCCGGGCTCGGTCTCGCGCTGATCCTCGCGCTCGTGCTCGGCATCGTCCGGGTGGTCGGCAGCGGACCGCCGTCGATCGCGCAGCTGCGCGCCGAGGCCGGCGTCGACTCGTGGCCGGTGCTGACCATCGGGGTCAAGGGCGACCAGCCCGGCATCGGCTATTACGACCCCAAAGGGCTCACCTGGAGCGGCTTCGACATCGACATCGCCTACATGGTCGCGGAGGACCTCGGGTTCCGCCGGCAGGAGGTCCGGTTCTACGCGATCCAGAGCGAGGACAGGGCCCGCATGCAGGCCACCGACCCGGCCAACCAGAAGCGGGTGCCGGTCAAGATGGTGATCGCCAGCTACAGCATCACGGCCGCGCGGACCGCCATGGGCGTCAACTTCGCGGGGCCTTACCTCTACACCGAGCAGTCGGTGGTGACCCTCGAGGGGCACTCGCCGGTCACCACCTTCGGCGACCTCTCCGGCAAAACGGTGTGCTCGCTCTCCGCCTCCACCAGCGCCGGCGCGCTCACCGACGCGCACGCGATCGTCACCACCCGCAACCAGGTCAGCGAGTGCTTCGACCTGCTCTACAAGCATGACGTCGAGGCGATCAGCACCGACGCCGCGATCCTCGGCGGCTACAAGTCGCGCGACACCACCAACCGGATCCACCACTGGGACCTCGGCCTCGACTCCAGCGAGAAGTGGGGCGTCAACGTCGGCGAGAACAAAGCGCTGCAGACGCTCGTCAACATCACGCTCTACAAGTCGTGGAAGGACCCGCACGACGACCGGTGGGAGCTCGCGTACGAGCACAACCTGCAGACCGAGATCGGGAAGAACCTGCCCACCCCGCTGGCCGTCGCCGAGCAGCCGCCGGTGCCGCGGCCCGAGGTGCGGCAGCTGCCCTGGGAGAACGACCTGCCGTGACCGACATCCTGGTCAAGGGCGGACCGATCCCGCCGCGCCGCCGCCGGGCGCAGCTCAACTGGCTGCTCACCGTGCTGCCGGCGTTCCCGCTGGTGCTGCTGGTCCTGAGGTTGTGGTACCTCAGCCGCCAGGACCTGCCGACGATGCTGCTGCTGGTGCAGTACATCAGTCCGCTCGGCATGATCAGCGCCCTGTTCATCACGCTGATCTGGACAGTCCCCGCGGTGATCCTGGTGCTGCGCGCGCTCGGCGGCATCCTGCTGGTCAGCGACCCCGACGAGGCCGGCCGCTCGCTGCTCGCCGTCACCGCGCTGCGGATGCCGGACTGGGTGGTGCTGCTCGCCACGATGCTCGCGGCCTTCACCTGGCAGCTGAGGCTGCTGCCGACGCTCGGCATGCTCGTCGTGTCGATCCTCGGCAGCACGGCGGTGCTGCGCTTCCGCACCGAGCGGTGGCTGATGCGGTGGATCACCCTGGGCGTGCCGCTGCTGGTCGGGGCGCTCGTGCTGATCTTCGTGTGGCCCGGCGTGGTGTCGGCGCTGCGGCACGGGGAGATCTCCACGGCCCTGCTGCTCGCGGTGCCGCCGCTGCTCGGGCCGCTGCTCACCGGGCCGGTGCCGCGCTGGTCGGCCCGGCTGGTCACGCACTGGCCGGCGGTGGCGGCGGCCCTCGTCGCGCCCCTCGCGGTCGGTGTGATCTTTCTCCGCGCGCCGGTGCTGCCCAACAGCGCGGTCGAGATCAGCTCCTCTCCGGGGGTGCAGGTCGTGCGCGGCCAGCTCATATCCGTGGACGACACCTCGACCACCATGCTGCAGAGCGACGGCGAAGTCGTGTTCATCCCCAACGGTCAGGTGCGCTCCAAGACCCTCTGCCCCGAGCCCGTCCGGCCGCCCGACAGCGCCGTCGACGTGCGCGGCTGGCAGATCGAGGAGTCGGCGCTCTCCTGGATCGCACCCACCCACCGCGACAGCGAGGTTGACCCACGGTGTCTTGGCCGTCCGCTGAACCCCAGTTGAACAGCTGTCCCGTCCGCCCGAATCCCCTTTCTGGCGACTCGCCGCCGCCCGCGTGCAGACAGGCTCGCGGTGATCTGGGAAGCTGCACGCCATGACCTTGCACCTCCGGTGGGCGGCAGTCACCGACCAAGGACATGTCCGCAGCAACAACGAGGACTGTTACTACGCCGGTGACCACCTGCTCGTCGTCGCCGACGGCATGGGCGGGATGGCCGCCGGCGATCTCGCCAGCCGCCTCGCGATCGAGTCGATGAGCGTCCTCGACGTGCCCATCGACAACGACCACCAGATGGACGCGCTGCACCGGGCGCTCGAAATCGCCAACGGTCGGATCGCCGAGCAGGTCGCCGCCGACCCCGAGCTGCAAGGCATGGGCACCACGCTCACCGCGGTCATCTTCTCCGGCACCCGGGCCGCCATGGCACACGTCGGCGACTCCCGGGCCTACCTGCTGCGCGACGGCCGGCTCAATCAGCTGACCAAGGACGACACGTACGTCCAGATGCTCGTCGACCAGGGACTCATCAAACCCGAGGAGGCGGCCGGTCATCCGCGTCGCTCGGTGGTCACCCGCGTGCTGCAGGGCGAGCCGGTCAGCCCCGCGTACGTGATCGTCGAACCCGAGCCCGGCGACCGCTGGCTGCTCTGCAGCGACGGCCTCACCGCCGTGGTCAGCAACGAGACGCTCGAGCAGGAGATCCTCGCCGCCGCCGACCCGAAGTCGTGCGCCGAGCGCCTCATCGACCTCGCCCTGCGCGGCGGCGGCCCCGACAACGTGACCGTGATTGTCGCCGATCTGACAGGCGCCGAGTAGGTTTTTCCGCCATCACCCGCCGCTTGCGGTAGGTTACTCCGGTCGCGGAGCAAGGGGGTCCCGCGGCTCTTTTGCGGGTGGTGAATGGATGACAGCGCGACTGTTCGTCACGCTGACGCTCGTCCTGGGTTCCACGGCGCTCGGCGAGCTGGTCGGCGCGGGAGGTTGGCGGCTGTACGACGATGCCGCGCAGGCGGTCGCGGGGGCGGCCGCCGCCTGGGTGTGCTTCGCGGCGGCGGGCCGGCGTACGGGCGTGCAGCACCGGTGGCGGATCCTCGCCGGGTTCGGCCTGGCCGGCTGGTCGGTGGTGCGCCTCTGGTGGTTCGTGCAGGACGTGGCCGATCCCGGCCGGCCGGTGGGCTCGGTGGCCGACATCGGCTTCCTCGTGCTGCCCGTGTGCATGCTGATCGGCCTGCTCAACGTGCCCTACGCCCGCCCGCGCCCGGTGCCCACCTCGGCGCGCCGCGACCAGATCGCCCTGGTCATCGACAGCGTGCTGATCACCGGCTCGCTGATCGCGCTGGCCTGGTCGGCGGTGCCGCGCGATCTGGTGGCCTGGGACGGGCTCGACGGCGTGGTGGTCGGCATGGCCGCCGCGTACCCGATCGCCGATCTTCTGCTTTTGACCATGGCCATGCTGTTGCTGATCACCCGGCCCGGCTCGCCGGCCGGCCGGCAGCCGCTGCACCTGGCCGGGCTCGCGCTCGCCTTCTTCGCGGTCAGCGACACCCTGCGCCTGCTGCGCCTCGGCGACGGCCCGCTCAGCCCGCTCGAATCCGCCGGCTACCTGCTGGGCTGCGGCTTCGTGGCGCTCGCCGCCGTCAGCAACCCCAGCTACCACACGGTCGACCCGGCCACCGACGTCGCCGAGCGCGACTGGCTGCACCTGCTGCTCCCGTACATTCCGGTCACCGCCACCGGCATCGTGATCGCCATCAGCACCGGCGCCGGCAACCCGCTGTCGCCCTTCGAGGCCTACCTGGGCTGGCTCGGCCTCGGCCTGGTCGTAGCCCGGCAGATGTTCACCATCGTCGACAACACGGTGCTGCTCGACCGCGTCTCCGAGGGCCAGCAACGCCTGCGGCACCAGGCCTACCATGACCCGCTGACCGGCCTGGCCAACCGCGCGCTGTTCCGCGAGCGGCTGGTGCTCGCCCTGGACGCCCACCGCCACCACGGCAAGCCCCTCGCGGTGCTCTTCGCCGACCTCGACGACTTCAAGCTCATCAACGACAGCTTCGGCCACGCGATGGGCGACCGGGTCCTGCGCGCCATCGCCGAACGCCTGCAAGCCTGCGTCCCACCCGACGACTTGGTGGCCCGCCTGGGCGGCGACGAGTTCGCCGTGGTCCTCGACCATCGCCCCGCCGAGGCCGAGCCGCTGGGCCACCGCATGCTCGCCGCGCTGCGGGAGCCGTTCCTGATCGACGGCCACCGCATCGGCGTAGGCGCCAGCATCGGCCTGGTAGTCCCCGAACCCGGGGAGCCCCTCTCGGCCGACGCCCTGCTGCGCCGGGCCGACGCCGCGATGTATTCGAGCAAGCGCCGCGGCAAGGGTTCCCTGGCCCGCTACGCCGGCACGGCCGACGGAAGCCCCAACGCCGACCTGCCGCACCTACTGGCGCAAGCGCTCCTGCCCGGCGGCCGCCCCGCAGCGTCCGGTTTCGAGGTCTACTACCAGCCCATCGTCCGCCTGTCGGACGGCGCGACGGTAGCCGTGGAGGCGCTGGCCCGCTGGACCCTGCCGGCTGCCGGCGGTCCCGTGCATCCGGATGTCTTCGTCACGGTGGCCGAGCGCACCGGTCAGGTAGCCGCGATCGACGATTTCGTGCTTGACCAGGCATGCGCCGACGCCTCCCGGTTGGCCCTGGTCTACGGCCGCCCGATCGACGTGCACGTCAACGTCTCCGCCGCTCGCCTGGGCCAGCCCGGCTTGGAGGAGGCCGTCCGAGCCGCCCTGGGCCGGCACAACCTCCCACCGTCCCGCCTCATCATCGAAATCACCGAGACCCACCGCATAGGCGACCTCCCCGGAGCCGCAGCCGCCGCTACCCGCCTCAGAGCCCTAGGGCCGCGCATAGCCCTGGACGATTTCGGCAGCGGCTTCAACGCCTTGGCCCAGCTCCACTCCCTCCCCGTAGACATCGTCAAACTCGACTCCACCCTGACCGATGTGGACGTAGCCCCCGACCGTGCCGGCGCCGTCTGCCGCTCAGTCCTGGCCATCTGCGACGAGCTGCACATCACCGTCGTAGCCGAAGGCATCGAGACGCTCGCCCGAGCCAACGGCCTGTCCGAGCTGGGCTGCCCGCTAGGCCAGGGCTACTTGTTCGGCCAGCCCGGCCCGTTGCACCGCCTGAAGCCACCCGCGATCCCCGCCCAGCCAGGCTCAACCTCCCTCCAGCAACTAACCTGACCCACCGCCCCGCTCGCACCAGTCCCCGCTCGCGCTGGTCCCCGCTCGCGCCGGTCCTTGCTCGCGCCGGTCCTTGCTCGCGCCGGTCCTTGCTCGCGCCGGTCCCTGCTCACGCTGGTCTCCGCGCGCCGGTCCCGTTCGCGCCGAGCCGGTCGAGCCGGGCCGCGCCGCTCGCGCCCGCGCTGGCCGCGCGGGCTTCGCTCGCGCCCGACGTCGGGCCGCGCTGTTCGCGCCCGCGCTGTTCGCGCCCGCGCTGTTCGCGCCCGCGCTGTTCGCGCCCGCGCTGTTCGCGCCCGCGCTGTTCGCGCCCGCGTTGTTCGCGCCCGCGTTGTTCGCGCCGGCTTCGCTCCGCGCGACGTCGGGCCGCCCTGTTCGCGCTGGTCCTGGCCACGGCCGCCGCGCTCACGCGCCGGCTCGCGTCGGCCCTGCTCGCGTCGGCCCTGCTGGCGTTGACTCGCGCCGGTCCCGCTGGCGTCGGCTCGCGCCGGCCCGGCTGGCGTCGGCCTGCTCGGTTTCTCGGGGTTGCTTGCCGGCGGCCCGGCGCCTTGCGTCATCGCGTCGAAGTGGCGGCTCCTTTCTCAGCGGGAGCGTGGGTTGGTGCGGCGGGTCGGTTCGGCGGTGGTGGGGTCTTCGGGCCAGGGGTGGCGGGGATAGCGGCCGCGGAGTTCGGCGCGGACCTGCGGGTAGCCCTGCTGCCAGAACGACGCCAGGTCTCTCGTGACCGCAACCGGCCGCCCCGCCGGGGAAAGCAGGTGCAGCAGGACCGGCACGCGCCCGTCGGCGAGGCGCGGTGCGTCCTTCCAGCCGAACGCCTCCTGAACCTTGACCGCGAGCACCGGCGCGGCAGTGTCCGAATAGTCCACCCGGACCCGCGACCCGCTCGGCACGGGCAGCCGCTCGGGCGCGACGTCGTCGAGCCGCCCAGCGACCGACCAGGGCAGCAGGCGCCGCAGCCCGGCGGTCACGTCGAGCTTCGCGAGATCGGCCCGCCGCCGCGCCGAACCGAGCTGGAGCCACTCGTCGGCCCGGTCGAGCAAGGCTTCGTCACCGACGTCGGGCCACGGCTCGCCCAGCGCCGCATGCGCGAACGCCAGCCGCTCCCGCAACTCGACCGCACCCCGGCTCCAGGTCAGCAGCCCGAGCCCCGCATCGCGCAGCCCTTCCAGCAGCGCTGCCCGGACAAGAGCCGGAGCGGGCTCGGCAATCCGCCGCTCCACCAGCGTGATCGCCCCGAGCCGCTGAACGGTGCGCGCCACCACGTCTCCGTCGACCCAACCGATCTCGGTCGACTCGGACAGCATCGCCCCCGCCGCCTCGCGGGCGGTCGCCTCGTCAAGCGGCGCCGCTGCTCGAACCCGCGCGGTCCGCGCCCCGGCCGCCCGATCGGCGGCCGCCACCGCGATCCAGCCAACGCCGGCGAGCGAACTGCCCGGCCCGAGCTCGGCCGCGGTCCCGCCCGCCATGAGATAGGCCCGCCCACCGGCCTCCCGAACCCGAGCGACCCGCTCCGGATAAGCCATCCCCACGATCAGCCCCGCCGCCAGATCGTCGGGCAGCCGCCCCCCTTCGGAGGCGCGCACCCTATTCGGGCCGCCCTGGCTGACAGCCGCGCGCTGCTGAGTAGGCGTGTCGGCGCCTTGAGGGTCGAGTGCCTGCTCGTCCTCCCCGAAGGCTGCGGCTGCATCGGCTACATCCGGAACTTCGACGTCGTCGGTGGGGGAGCGGTTGAGCGCCGCGGTCAAGCGCCGCACCTCGTTGCGCCACGATGGGTCGTTGGCCGAGCGTGCCCGTCGCCAAGCGGCGACCAAGTCGTCGGAGGTTGCGCGGTCGTCGTCGAGGAGGGCCACTATCTCGGCCGCGCGGCGGTCGCCCACCACCGGCGCGCCGTCGAGCAGGGCACGGGCCAGGCGTGGGTGCAGGCCGGCGTCGGCCAGCGCTCGGCCTCGTGCTGTGATGCGGCCCGAGTCGTCGACCGCGCCGAGGTCGCGCAGCGTTGCCACCGCCGTCTGCAGGGCGCCTGCCGGTGGGCGATCGGGCAATGACAGCCCGGTGCCGTCGGGGTGGCCCCACAGCGCGAGGTCGAGGGCGAAGCCCGTCAGGTCGGCTGCGCCGATCTCGGGCTCGGGCTGGGCGGGTAGGCGTGAATGCTGTGCCTCGGACCAGCAACGGTAGACCCGGCCGGGAGCCTCGCGGCCCGCGCGGCCGGCGCGCTGGGTGGCGGCCGCCCGCGAGACCGGAACGGTGACCAAGGCTCCTAGGCCGCGGGCGTGGTCCATCCTCGGGACCCGGGCCAGGCCCGCGTCGACCACGGACCGGACGCCGGGCACGGTGAGGCTGCTCTCGGCGACCGCGGTGGCCAGCACGACCCGCCGCCGGGAGCCGGGGCGCAACGCGGCGTCCTGAATGGACGACGGCTGGCGGCCGTGCAGTGCCAGCACCTCGACCCCGGCGCCGCCGAGCCGGCCGGCCACGGTATCGATCTCGCGGGCGCCGGGCAGGAACACGAGCACGTCGCCCTCGCCCTCGGCCAGCGCCCGCCGCACCACCGTCGCGACGTGGTCGAGCAGGCGGGGATCGACGCGCAGGCCGAGCGGCGGGCTGATCGGGCCGGACGGCGGCGCCCAGCTCACCTCGACCGGGAACAGACGTGCCGACGCGCTCACCACCGGCACGTCGCCGAGGACCGTGGTGTCGGCCGTCGCGGAGGCGGCCACCAGACCGAGATCGGGGCGCAGCGCCGCCCGCACCTCGAGCAGGAACGCGAGCGCGAGGTCGGTGTCGAGGTGGCGCTCGTGGCACTCGTCGATCATCACGACGGCGGTGCCGGCGAGCTCGGGGTCGCGCTGGAGTCGCCGCACGAGGACGCCGGTGGTGACGACCTCGACCATCGTGCGGCGGGAGACGCGGCGCTCACCGCGGACGGAGAAGCCCACTCGATCGCCCACCCGCTCGCCCAGCAGAGATGCCATGCGGCGGGCCGCGGCTCGCGCCGCGAGGCGGCGTGGCTCAGCGACCACCACCCGCCCGGCCGGCCCGGCGAGAGCCAGCGGAACGAGCGTGGTCTTGCCCGTGCCGGGCGGCGCCACCAGCACCGATGCGCCCGCCGCCGCCAGTGACTCGCGCAGGGCGGGCAGCACCGGCCGGATCGGCAGATCGGGGAGTGAGGCGTCGGAGATGAGCACGCGACCATCCTCGCGCAGGGGTCCGACAAAACCGGACCGGCGGCCGGCTCGTCTGCCGACAGCAGAAGTCGATCGCCACGGCGGCAAACTGTCGGACCCGCGTGGCAGGGTGACTCGCAGCCGGGAACGGGCTCGTAAATTCCCGGGCAAAGGTCTGCACTCGCACGACCGGGCCTGCTTGACTGATCGACACAGGAGGGGGTTTGCCGGATGGACGCGGTCGAGGTCTTCAATTCGCTGCCCGCCGTTCGCCTCGAGGAGGAGCTCCTCGCCTGCTGTGCCGCGCCCGCCTGGGGCGCTGCGATCATCGCCAAGAGGCCATACCGGGAGCGATCAGAGATCCTCTCGGCCGCCGATGCCGCGGCTCGCGAGCTGAGCTGGGACGACATACGCGTCGCCATGAGCGCCCACCCGCGGATAGGGGAGCGGGCGACCGGCGACACGAAGGACGCGGCCTGGTCGCGGCGGGAGCAGTCCACGGCCGCCCAGAGCCCCGACGAGCTGACCGCCGCTGCGCTTGTCGACGCCAACCGGGCGTACGAGAAACGGTTTGGTCATGTGTTTTTGATCTTTGCCAGTGGTCGCACGCGGGAGGAGATCCTGGCAGCGGCGCGTGAGCGGCTGGGCAACGACGAGGAGAGCGAGCGGGTCATCGTGGCGGACGAGTTGCGCAAGATCGCGTTGCTGCGGCTGGAGCGGGTGCTCGATGCCCTCCGATGACGGCACGCAGCCCGCGTTCCACGCCCGGATCTCGACGCACATCCTCGACACGGTCAGCGGCGAGCCGGCCCGCGACGTCTACGTGCGGCTCGAGCGGCGCGACTCGGAGGGCTGGCGCACGATCGGCGAGGGGCGCACCGACGGCGACGGACGCCTGCGCTACCGCGTGCCGATGCACGAGTGGCAGGCCGGCGGTTACCGACTGTTCTTCTACGTCGAGCCCTACCTGGGTGAGGACTGCTTCTTTCCCGAGGTCACCGTCGCGTTCCACGTGCGCGACCCCGAGCGCAACTATCACGTGCCGTTACTGCTGAGCAATTTCGGCTACACCACCTATCGAGGGAGCTGACGCCGTGGCGATCGTTCTCGGACCCAATCGTTACGGCAAGGCCGAGACGCGCCTGGTGCGCGTCACCCGCGACGGCGAGACACACACGCTGACCGATCTCAACGTCGGCGTCGCGCTCTCCGGCGACCTGGCCGCGACCCACCTGACCGGCGACAACTCGGGCGTCCTCCCGACCGACACCATGAAGAACACGGTGTACGCGTTCGCGAAGAAGCACGGGGTCGGCGAGCCTGAGGAGTTCGCGCTGCTGCTGGCACGCCACTTCCTGAAGACCCAGGGCCAGGTGCGCGCCGCGCGGGTGGGGATCGAGGCTTACGGCTGGGATCGTCTCGGCCCGCACTCGTTCCGCCGCCAGGGCGCCTGGATCCGGGTTGCCGAGGTGGTCGCGACGGCCGAGCAGGAGCAGGTCGTCTCCGGCGTCACCGGCCTGACCCTGCTCAACACCACCGCGTCGGAGTTCCACGGCTTCGTCCGCGACCGATATACGACGCTGCCCGAGACCACCGACCGCATCCTGGCCACCGCCGTCGACGCCCGCTGGCGGCATCTGGGCACGCAAAATCTGGGCACGCAAAATCTGGGCACGCAAACCGACTGGGCCGCCTCCTTCGACGGGGCGCTAACGACGCTGACCGAGGCGTTCGTCAACACCTACAGCCTTTCGTTGCAGCAGACCCTGTTCTCGATGGGCAGCTACACGCTGCACGAGCGCCCCGAGATCGCCGAGATCCGGCTGACCCTGCCCAACAAGCACCATTATCTGGTCGACCTCTCGGTGTTCGACCTGACCAACGACAACGAGGTGTTCATCGCGGGCGACCGCCCCTACGGCCTGATCGAGGGCACGGTCACGCGCGACGACGCGCCCCCGGCATTCGCGGAGTGGTACCTGTGATCGTCATCGAGAACGCCGCGATCGCCACGGTCGACGCGACCGACACGTATCACCCCAACGGCCACGTCGTGATCGGCGACGACGGCCGCATAGTCGCGGTCGGCGCCGGAAGCGCGGTCGGCGGAAGCGCAGGCGCCGGAAGCGCGGTCGGCGAAAGCGCAGGCGGCGAAAGGGCGGGCGGCGAAAGGGCGGGCGGCGAAAGGGCGGGCGGCGAAAGGGCGGGCGGCGAAAGGGCGGGCGCGGGAAGCGCGGGGGGTGCCGGAAGCGGGGGCGACGGAGGGATAGGCGCCGCCAGGAGGATCGACGGCACCGGCTGCCTCGTCACCCCCGGTCTGGTCAACACGCACCACCATCTCTACCAGTGGGCGACCCGGGGCCTGGCCCTCGACGACACCCTCTTCGGCTGGCTGACGACCCTCTACCCGATCTGGGGCCGCCTCGACGCCGGCATAGTCGGCGCGGCGGCCGGCGCCGGCCTCGGCTGGCTCGCGCTTTCGGGCTGCACCCTGAGCATGGACCACCACTACGTCTTCCCCCGGGACGGCGGCGACGTCCTCGAGGCCGAGATCGGGGCGGCCCGGCGTATCGGCCTGCGTTTCCATCCCACCCGCGGCTCGATGGATCTCGGCGAGAAGGACGGCGGCCTCCCGCCCGACAACATTGTCGAGACCACCGACGAAGCCCTCGCCGCCACGGAGCGCGCGATCGACCGCTGGCACGACCCGTCGCCCGACGCGATGCTGCAGATCGCCCTCGCGCCCTGCTCGCCGTTCTCGGTCACCACCCGGCTCATGCGCGAGGCCGCCGAGCTGGCCCGCCGCAAGGGCGTCCGGCTGCACACCCACCTCGCCGAGACCGACGACGAGGAAGACTTCTGCCGCAAGCATTTCAACTGCACCCCGGTCGAGTACGCGGAGCGGGTCGGCTGGCTCGGCGACGACGTCTGGCTCGCCCACGGCGTCCACCTCGACGACCAGGCGATCGCCAAGCTCGGCGCCACCGGCACCGGCGTGGCGCACTGCCCGAGCTCCAACGCCCGGCTCGGCGCCGGCATGGCCCGCGTCCGCGAGTTGCTCGATCACGCCGTCCCGGTGGGCCTCGGCGTCGACGGCGCCGCCTCGCAGGAGGTCTCCCACCTTGGCGCCGAGCTGCGCCAAGCGCTCTACACCGCGCGGCTCCGCGGCGGCCCGGCGGCGATGAGCGCCCACCAGGCGCTGCGTCTGGGCACCATGGGCGGCGCCCGCTGCCTGGGCCGGCAGGATCACCTCGGCTCGCTCGAGCCCGGCAAGCTGGCCGACCTCGTCATGTGGCGCCTCGACGGCATCGGCCACGAGGGCATCGACGACAAGTTGGCCGCGCTGGTCTTCGGGCCGCCGGCCCCGGTCGAGCTCTCCCTGGTCGGGGGCAGGCCGATCGTCGAGCGTGGCGAGCTCGTCCACGCCGACGCCGAGACTCTGCAGCGTGACGCCGAGATCGCGCACCGTCGCATTCTGGCTTAAGGAAAGCTTAAAGGAACCTCACTATGAAAAGCGTTATTCAAAGCCCGGACAACGGCCACCAGCACCCTTGGAAAAGGCAATTCACAAGTCTTCCTGAGCGCGTTGAATCATGGCCTTGAGCTGTGCATACTCCCTGATGACTTGAGACCCCCACGGTCATCGAAAAGGTAGATATAAATGCGCAGCGATGCCCTTCATGTCGCCCCGGCAAAACGCCGCCGCCGCACTACGCTGATTCTCGCCTCCGCCGTCGCCGTGACCCTCGGCGCGAGCGGCGTCTACATCGCCACCGCCGACGCCGCCCAGACCGATGCCGCTCAGACGAAGGTGCCCGGCCGCCTGCAGGCCGAGGCGTACAACGCCCAGAACGGCGTGCGCACCGAGAAGACGTCCGACAAGGACGGCGGCCGCAACGTCGGCTGGCTCCAGAACGGCGACTGGATGCGGTACGACAACGTCCAGGTCGGCGCCACCGTGACCGCCCGGCTCGCCTCCAACAGCAAGACCTCCGGCACGGTCGAGCTGCGCCTGGCCAAGCCGACCGGCACCCTGATCGCCAGCTTCCCGATCGCCAAGACCGGCGGCTGGCAGAAGTGGGTCACCAAGACTGCCACCGTGAAGGCCCCGCCCGCCGGCAAGCAGACCCTGTACGCAGTCATGAAAAGTCCACAAAAAACGGACTTCGTGAACGTCAACTGGTTCACCCTCGGCGCCCAGCCGGCGACAACAACGCCGACAGCCCCGGCGGCGAAGCCCGCGACAACGCCGGCGACCACCAAGCCGGCCACAACCGCACCGGGCACCCCCGGCGCACCGGGCGCCCCCGGCGCGACCGCACCCACGGCCGCGACCACCGCGCCGAGCACCGGCAGCGGCGCCGGCTGGGTCGACGTGGACCAGGCGAAATGGGCCGCCGAGCTAGCCGACTTCAAGGCGATGACCCCGCGCCCGATCGTCAACAACCCGGTCCGCGTCTCGGAGTTCAACGCCTCCTGCACGATCAGCCACGACCTGGCCGACGACCCCATCGTCTTGCCCAACATGCCGGGCGCGTCGCACATGCACTCGTTCATGGGCAACAAGACCACCAACGCGGCCACGACCCTGGGCACCCTGCTCACCAACAAGGACTCCAGCTGCAAGCCGATCGAGGACCACTCGGCGTACTGGATCCCGACCCTCTACGAGAACGGCAAGCCCGTCGAGCCGCACGGCGTCACCGTCTACTACGGCTCCCGCCTGCCCGACCCGACCCGGACCGTCCCGTTCCCACAGGGCTTCCGCATGATCGCTGGTGACGCGAAGCGCCAGATCGACACCCCCAAGGGCGCCCCGGGCCAGTTCTGGTGCGCCGGCATGGGCGGCGAGATCAGCCGCAGCGCCGACGGCAACTGGCCGGTCTGCGCCAAGACCGCCGAGCTGACCTTCCAGCTGACCTTCCCCGATTGCTGGGACGGCGTCCACCTCGACAGCCCCGACCACAAGTCGCACGTCGGTCCCGCCGACAACAAGGGCCAGTGCTCGGGCAAGTTCCCGGTCGCGATCCCGTCGGTTTCCTTCGTGATCGGCTACCCGACCAGCGGCTCGCCGGCCGGCTTCAAGCTCAGCTCCGGCAACGCCAGCTCGATGCACGGCGACGCGTTCATGGCCTGGGAGCCGTCGGCGCTCGGCCACCGCGTCAAGGACTGCGTGGTCCAGCACGCCAAGTGCAACACCGCAGGAACGTTCTAAAACCCCACATATCGTACGGCTGCGGGCCGCCCCCCAACCGCAGCCGTCCCCCACCCCGCCTCCGGCGGCTGCCGCACTCACGCGACCGGCGTGCGTGGCAGCCGCCGCAGCGCGCCACAGCTCCGTGCAACTCCAGGCGGAGACGTGGGCGGGGAGAGAGGCAGGGCCACTCCCGTGCAACTCCATCCGAGGCGCGGGGAGCGGCCCGGTCCACTACGGTACGAGGGAGTTGGCGCACCGAGGGGAGCCGTCGCGATGACCGAGATCCTTTCCGATGAGGCTGTGGCGTTTGTTGCCGAACTGAACCGGCGCTTCCGGGGGCGGCGCAACGAGTTGCTCGCCGCGCGTAAAGCCCGGCGGGAGCAGATCGCGGCCGGCGGCACGCTCGGGTTCCTGGAGGAGACCGCCGACATCCGGGCGGCGGAGTGGTCCGCGCCCGAGGCGCCGGCGGACCTGAAGGACCGGCGGGTGGAGATCACCGGGCCGACCGAGCGCAAGATGACGATCAACGCGCTGAACTCGGGCGCCAAGGTGTGGCTGGCCGACCTCGAGGACGCCAATACCCCGCACTGGTCGAACGTCGTCGACGGCCAGCAGAACCTCCACGACGCGATCCGGCGCACGATCTCGCTGGACACCGGCCAGAAGAAGTACGAGCTCGCCGGCGGCCCATACCCCACGATCGTGATGCGCCCGCGCGGATGGCACCTCGACGAGCGGCACCTGCCGGTGGACGGCGAGCCGGCCGTGGGCGCGCTGGTCGACTTCGGGCTGTACTTCTTCCACAACGCCGCCGAGCTGCTCGCCGGGGGCAGCGGCCCCTACTTCTATCTGCCCAAGATGGAGTCGCACAAGGAAGCGGCCCTCTGGAACGATGTCTTCGACTTCGCGCAGGACACGCTCGGCATTCCACGCGGGACGATCCGCGCGACGGTGCTGATCGAGACGATCCCGGCGGCGTTCGAGATGGAGGAGATCCTCCACGCGCTGCGGCCGCACATCTCGGGCCTGAACGCCGGCCGCTGGGACTATCTATTCAGCATCATCAAGTACTTCCGCGACAACCCGAACATGATCCTGCCCGACCGCGCGTCCGTCACGATGACCGCGCCGTTCATGCGCGCCTACACCGAGCTGCTCGTCTCGACGTGTCACCGGCGCGGCGCGTTCGCGATGGGCGGCATGGCGGCGTTCATCCCGAGCCGGCGCGACCCGCAGGTCAATGAGGTGGCCCTGGCGAAGGTCCGTGAGGACAAGGAGCGCGAGGCCGGCGACGGTTTCGACGGCTCGTGGGTCGCGCACCCCGACCTGGTGCCGGTCTGCCAGGAGATCTTCGACCGGGTGCTCGGCGACAAGCCCAACCAGCTCGACAAGCAGCGCCCGGAGGTAAAGGTCTCGGCTGCTCAGTTGTTGTACCTGAAAGATACCGGGGGAGCGGTCACCGAGGCCGGCCTGCGCAGCAACGTCTCGGTCGCCCTGCAGTACCTGGAGGCGTGGCTGCGCGGCAACGGCGCCGTCGCGATCAACAACCTGATGGAGGACGCGGCGACCGCCGAGATCTCGCGCTCGCAGGTGTGGCAGTGGATCCACAACGGCGTACGGCTGCCCGACGGCACCGAGATCACCGCCGACCTGGTCGGCCGCATCGAGGACGAGGAGCTCGTGGCGATCCGGAAGGCGGTCGGCGACGAGGTGTGGGCGAGCTCGCGGTTCGACGACGCGCGGAAGCTGTTCGAGCGGGTGGCCCTCGCGGATGATTTCGCCGACTTCCTCACCACGGCCGCCTACGACTCGATCGACTGACCGTATGCGGTTGACCGAAGACGATTACGCAGAGCTCGACGTCCGCCTGTCCGCTCACGATGCGTTCCTGAAGTCTCGTTACCCAGGGGAGCGGCCCGGCCGCCAGCCGGTACACACCGTGTACATCCCCGCCGACAAGCTCGACAATTTCCGCGAGTGGGGAGAGCTCGCCACCGCGGCGATGACGGATTTCCCGTGGCCGGCCGAGGACGTGCGCGCCAAGCTGGCCCGCGAGCCGATCGAGGATCTTCGCGTCGACTTCGAGGACGGCTACGGAGTCCGCTCCGACGACCAGGAGGACGAGGCGGTCCGCCACGCCGCCAAGATCCTCGCCGAGGGCCCGGTCCCGCCGTTCGTAGGCGTACGGATCAAATCGCTCGAAGCCGCCACCCGCCGCCGCGCCCTGCGCACCCTCGACCTGTTCCTTTCGTCCTATCAGGACGCTTTTGTCATCACCTTGCCCAAGGTGAGCGGCACGGATCAGGTGAGTGCGATGGTCACGCTCTGCGAGAGACTCGAGAGATCGTACGGGCTGGCGTCCGGCACCCTGCGCTTCGAGATCCAGATCGAGCTCCCCGCCGCGGTCCTGGGCGCCGACGGCACCGCCACGGTCGCCCGGCTGATCACCGCCGCCGGCGGCCGATGCGCCGGCCTGCACTACGGGACGTACGACTACAGCGCCGCCGCCGGCATCGCCGCTGCTTACCAGTCGATGGAGCATCCGGCGGCCGACTATGCGAAGGCCGTCATGCAGGCCGCCGCCGCCCAGACCGGCGTCCGCCTCTCCGACGGCTCCACCAACATCCTCCCGATCGGCTCCCCTGCCGAGGTCCGGTCCGCCTGGGAGTTGCATTACCGCCTGGTCCGCCGCTCGCTGGAGCGCGGCTTCTACCAGGGCTGGGACCTTCACCCAGCGCAACTGCCGACCCGTTACGCCGCCACCTACGCCTTCTTCCGCGACGGCCGCGACGCCGCGGTTGAGCGCCTGCACCGCTACCTGGCCCGCCAGGACTCCGGCATCGCCGACGAGCCGGCCACCGCGAGGGCCTTGGCCGCCTTCCTCCTGCGCGGACTGGACTGCGGCGCCCTCACCGACGCCGGCCTCCCGCGATCCGACCTCCTCGTCCTCGCCCGATAGCCGCCGGCCCCCGCAAGAAGAGGGCGCGCCGCCGCGGCGCAAGACGAGCGCACGCCGCTACGGGCGCAAGACGAGCGCCCGCTGTCGTGGGCCAGACAGGCTCGCCACCCGGCCAAGACGAACTCCGCATCGCGCGATGCCTTGCCCGCCGAATACTCGCATGCGTATACTCGTACACGAGTAAGCAGGCAACGAGTAGGTGAGTAAGCGAGAGCAAGGAACAAGCAAGGCGAGCAGCCGGGCAGCAACGAGCAACCGGATAGGCAGAGCCAAAGCGAGCGCGAAGGAGGCGGCGACATGGCCAAACGACGCCGAGTGGCGAACCTGATGGCGCTGGGCGTCCTCTCCACCGTCGCGTTCCGCCAGATGCACCCGTACGAGATGGCCAATGCTCTTAAAGGCTGGGGCAAGGAGCGCGATCTCCAGATCAAGTGGGGCTCGCTCTACACCGTCGTCCGCAACCTGGCCAAGCACGGCCTGCTGGCCGAGGTCGAGTCCAGCCGCGAGGGGCGCCGCCCCGAGCGCACCGTCTACCGCATCACCGACGAGGGCCGCGCCGAGCTCGTCGACTGGGCCCGCGAGCTGCTCTCGGTCGCCGAGCCCGAGCTTCCGCGCTTCCGGGCCGGCCTGAGCGTGATGGCAGTGCTCGGCCCCGACGAGGTGGTCTCGCTGCTGCAACAGCGTCTCGCCGCCGTCGAACGGGAGATCACCGAGGCCGAGGGCACGCTCGAGCTGCATTCCCCGCGCGTACCCCGGCTGTTTCTGATCGAGATCGAGTACGACCTGGCCATGCTGCGCGCCGAGGAGGGCTGGATGCGCTCGCTGATCGCGGAGATCAGCGAGGAGCGGCTGCCGGGCCTCGACGAGTGGCGCAAACATCACGAGACCGGCGAGATCTCCGCCGAGATGCAGGAGCTTGCCGACAGCAGCATCGAGGAATACGGCAAGCGGAAGTAAGAACGGCCCCGGCGGCCCTGCTGCAACAGGACCGCCGGGACCGGGCCTCGAACCAAGCCATGGCGAGCATGACCCCGTCCGAAGGCGGCACCTTGAGGATAGCGGGGCCTTCTCCCATGGCGGACACCACAAACCGCTTCAGGAGGAGCAATGAGCAAGCGTGTGCGCACGGCAGCGATCATCGGTGGCGGCATCGCGGGCCCGGTGGCGGCCCTCGCGCTGCACAAGGCCGGCATCGCGGCGACCGTCTACGAGAGCTATCCGAGCCCGGCCGAGGGTCTGGGCGGCACCATCGCGCTCGCGCCCAACGGCGTGGCCGCCCTGGACATCGTCGGCGCGGGCGACGCGGTGCGGAAAGTTGCCGACCCGACCTACCGGCAGGTGATGTCGGTCAACGGCAAGCGCGTCCCGCTTCCGGGCCTGTCGGGGGTCGAGCCGCTGCAGGTGGTGCGCCGCAGCGACATCCACCGGATCCTGCATGATCGGGCTGCTGCCGACGGCGTCGGCATCGAGCATGACAAAAAGCTGGTTTCCGTACGGGAGGAGCCCGCGGCCGTCACCGCATTGTTCGCCGACGGTTCGAGCGTCACCGCCGACGTGCTGATCGGCGCGGACGGCGTGCACTCGACCGTGCGCCGGCTGATCGACCCCGAGGCGCCGGGCCCGCGTTACACGGGCATGCTCGCCTTCGAGGGCCTCTCCCGGGCGTCGGTCGCCGAGGAGCCGGGGACCATGACGTTCGCCTTCGGCAAGCGCGGCTACTACCTGTACTGGCCGTCGACGGGCGGCACCACCTTCGGCGTGAACCTGCCGGCCAAGCAGCCGCTCACCATCCGGGAGGCCCGCGAGACGCCGAACGAGGAGTGGCTGCGCCGGCTGCTGGACGTCTACGGCGAGGACGAGCCGGGCGGCGACCTGGTGCGCAACCTCGCTCCGGAGGCCCTGCAGGTCAACGGCGCCCTGCACATCATGCCGCCGGTTCCGCGCTGGCATCGCGGCCGGATGGTGCTGGCCGGCGACGCCGTGCACGCCCCGTCCAACAGCTCCGGCCAGGGCGCGTCGCTGTCGATCGAGAGCGCCGTCCAGCTGGCCCGCTGCCTTCGCGACCTCGACGTGCCCGAGGCCTTCGCCACCTACGAGGGGCTGCGACGTCAGCGCGTCGAGCGCGTCGCCTCCCGCGCCGCGAAGATCAACCACACCAAGGCGCCCGGCCCGGTCGCCAAGGCCCTGATGCCGGTCATCATGCCCATCTTCATGAAGCTCGCCATGAACCCCGAGAAGACCGTCGGCGCCGAGCAGCGCTACCGCATCGACTGGTCAGCGTCGGTCTGAGCGACGTGCCGGCGGAACTTCTCCTCGAGGAAGTTCCGGTCGGGCCGCCCGATCACCCGCAGCCGCGCCATCCCGCCGTCGGGCAGGATGTCGAGCCGCACCCGATCGGCGGCCCGCCCGGGCGCGACCGCGAACCGGTGCGGCGTGTCCGGGTTGAGGCTCACCCGGGGCAGCACCTCGAACCACTCGCCGCCGTCGAGGGAGCCGAGCACCGACGCCGCGCCCGGCGCGTTCCCCTTGAAGTGGCTGGTGTCCAGGTCGACGAACTCGATCTCCGACGGCGCCGCCAGGGTCACCTCCACCCATTCGTTGCCGTCGGCGCGGCGCCGGGCCGTCTCCCAGCCGTCGCCCATGTGCTGGGCCAGCCCCGGCATCAGCATGTTGTGCGGCCGCCCGAAGAACATGTTGCTGCACCCGGAGACCCGGCCGCCGGCGGCGATCGCGGCCACGTCGAAGACTTCGGGCAGCAGCGCGGGATCGGGGACCACCTCGCCGTGCACCCGCAGCCGCGCCACCCCGCCGTCCGGATAGATCGTCAGCCGCACGTGCGTGAAGCGGCGGCGGTCGCCGACCGGGAACAGGTTGCGGGTGTCCCCGTCGAGCGGCGACTTCGGCACGATCGGCACCCAGGTGGCGGCCTGCAGCGCGGCCGGCGCCGGATAGCCGTCGGTGGCCAGCGCGTCCACCGACGCGTGCGTGGGGTAGTTGCCGACGAAGAACGCTGTGTCGACGTCGACGCCGTGGATCACGCCGGGCGCGCCGAGCCGCACGATCGCCACATCCTGCCCGGGGCTGCGCCGGCGGCGGGTCTCCCAGCCGTCGTACACCTGGCCCTTCTGGTCGAAGGTGCGCGGCGAGAAGGTCGGCGCCGTCGCCAGGACCAGGTGGTCCGCGGCCGCGAAGAACTCGTCGTTGGCGAACACCACGCCGCCGCCGAGCGCCCGTGAGGCGAGGTCGGTCCGGGTGCTGAACTCCTCCATCGTGCTACCCCTCTCGCGCGAGGAAACGGCCGCGGGCCTCGTCGCCGGTCACCCTGCGTCCGCGCAGCCAGGTCGTGCGGACTACTCCCTGCAACACCTTTCCCGCGTACGGCGTGACGGGGTTCCGGTGGTGCAGCCGACGCGGATCGACCTCGAAGGCCGCGCCGGGGTCGAACGCGACCAGATCGGCGTCCGCGCCCGGCGCGATGCGGCCCTTCCCGGCCAGCCCGGCCAGCTCGGCCGGGCGCCGCGCCATCCACTCCACCACGTCGGCGAGCCCGTGACCACGCTCGCGGGCCGCCGTCCAGATCACCGGCAGCCCCAGCTGCACCGACGCGATACCACCCCAGGCCGCCGCGAAGTCGCCGGTGTCGCGCCTCTTCAGCTCGGGCGTGCACGGCGAATGATCGCTCACCACGCACGTGATCAGCCCGTCCGCCAGCGCCCGCCACAGCGCGTCGGCGTTCGCGGCGTCCCGGATCGGCGGGCAGCATTTGAACTCGGTCGCGCCGTCGGGGATGTGCGCCGCGTCGAGCGTCAAGTAATGCGGACAAGTCTCCGCGGTGACGCGTACGCCATCGGCTTTTGCCTGTGAAATGAGCGGAAGCGCGCCGGCCGCCGAAAGATGCAGAATGTGCACGCGCCGGCCGGTCGCGCGCGCCGCGTCGATCGCCTTGGCGATCGCGGCGTGCTCGGCCGACGCCGGCCGGGAGGCGAGAAAGTCGGAGTACGCGGCGGACGACGGCGCGCCCCGCAGATGATCGGGATCTTCCGCGTGCACGACGAAGAGCGCGTCCACGGCCTCCATGGCGACGGCTAGCTCGGCGGCGGAGACCGGCGGAAACTCGGGGACGCCCGAATCGGCGAGGAAGGCTTTGAAGCCGAAGACGCCGGCGTCGTGCAGTGCCGGCAGCGCCGGAGCGTTGCCCGGGATCGCGCCGCCCCAGAAACCGACGTCGACGTGGATCTGGCCCGCGGCCGCGGCCTGCTTGATCCGCAGCGCGTCCACGTTCACGGTCGGCGGCAGGCTGTTCAGCGGCATGTCGATGATCGTGGTGACCCCGCCCGCGGCGGCGGCGCGGGTGGCGGTCGCGAAGCCTTCCCATTCCGTACGCCCCGGCTCGTTCACATGAACATGCGTGTCGACGAGCCCGGGCAGCAGGGCGGTGTCCCCGAGGTCGATCTGCTCGGGGGCGTCGATCGTCGCCTCGTAAGCCGAGACCTTGTCTATCCGCCCGCCGGTCACGCTCACCGCGGCGGGCCGCTCCTGGCCGTCCACGACCGCCCGGCGGGACCGCACCACGAGATCGACCATGCCACCGACCCTAAACGCCGGGACGGCACACTATGGGCGTGACGCGCATCGTGAATCTCGTCTTCGCCGACCCCGCCGGCCGGGTGCTGGGCGCCCTGCCGCCGTTCGAGGCGCCGACGCCGTGGCGGCAGGAGGTGGGGGAGTTCGCCGACGAGCGCTGGCAGGTGCTGCGGATGCTGCACGCCGACGGCCGCGAGGTGACCTACCTGGCCGAGACCGACGACCCGCCGGCCGGCCTGCTGCCCGTCGACGTGGATCTCGCGCCGCACCCCAAGCGCGCGCCCTACGCCGAGCTGGGCGGCCCGGCCGCATCCCTGGCCTGGGCGCGGTCGGTGCTCGGCCCCGGGGTGACGGCCCATCAGGTGCGCACGTGGAACCTGTCGGCGATCTGGCGCCTCGACCGCGACGGCCGGACGGTCGCCTGGCTCAAGCAGGTGCCGTCGTTCTTCGCCCACGAGCCCGAGGCGATCCGTCTGGTCGACTCGGTCCGCCCCGGGCTGGTCCCGCCGCTGATCGCGGCCGGCGACCAGGGGCGGATGCTGCTCGCCCACGTCGAGGGGACCGACCGCTACGGCGCGGGCGCCGACATCTGCGCGACGATCGCGCAGGCCTTCGTTCCGGTGCAGGTGGCGCTGGCCGGCTCGCCCGGGCTGAGCGTGATCCCGGTCGGCAAGCTGGAGGCGGGACGGGTCGCCGCGCCCTACTACGACGAGATCGCCGGGCTCGAGAAGCTGGTCGAGAGCCTGCCGGAACGCCTCGACGCGGTCGCGGAATGCGGCCTGCCCGACACCCTCGTGCACGGCGACCTGCACCCCGGCAACACCCGCACCGACGACGCCGGCCGGCTCACGATCATGGATTGGGGCGACTGCGCGATCGGCAACCCCGCCTTCGACATCCTCCGGCTCACCGAGGGCCTCGTGGACCCCGGCCCGGTGATCGAGCTCTGGGCGTCCGGCTGGAAAAACGCGCAGGCGTTGCGCGCGGTCGAGCTGTTGCGCCCGGTGGCCGCGTTGCGCGGGGCCGTGACCTACGCGGCGTTCCTCGACGCCATCGAGCCCTCCGAATGGCCCTATCACGCCGACGACGTGCCGGCCTGCCTGTCCGCGGCCGTCGCCGCCTCTATCGTGAAGGGGTGACCGGGCCGCGCGGCGATTATGTCGAGCAGATCCGGCGGGGTGGCGCCGACCTCCCGCCGGAGCTGGCGGCCGCTTTCGCGAAAGTTCCCCGCGAGGCTTTCGTGCCCGACGGCTTCCAGCGCCGCGACGGCAGCTGGGTGCGCCCCGCCGACCCCGAGTTCCTGAGCACCGTCTACAGCGACGACGTGCTGGTCACCAAGGTCGACAACAAGATCCCGGTCAGCTCGTCGAGCCAGCCGTCGCTGATGGCCATCATGATCATGGCGCTGCGCGTCGCGCCCGGCCAGCGCATCCTCGAGATCGGCGCGGGCACCGGCTACAACGCCGCCCTCCTCGCTTCGCTCGGGGCGACGATCATCAGCATCGACGTGCAGGAGGACGTCGCGGTCCGGGCCCGCGCGGCGCTGGCAAGAGCAGGCATTTCACACGTACGGGTGGAGCACGGCGACGGCTACGCGGGGCACCCGGGCGACCGCTTCGACCGGGTGATGGCGACCGTCGGCATCGGCGGCGTCCCTCCACAGTGGCTGGAACAACTCGCGCCCGGCGGTCTGGTGCTCGCCCCGGTGAAGCACGCCGGCACGCACCCCGTACTCGTCATCTCGGGCCCGCCGGACGGCCCGGTCACCGCCACCCCCGTCTGCCCGGCCGGCTTCATGCTCGCGGCCGGCCCGCTGACGGCCGACCACCCCGGCGCGTTCCCGTCGCCGGCCGGCCCGATGGACGAGCTCTCCCAGGCGGTGCCGGCCCGTTTCGACCCGGCCCTGGACGAGATCGCCTACCGCGACCTCTGGTACGCGGCCGGCGCCTGGAACCGCCGCGCGTCGCACGTGGCCGTCCCCGGCCGCGAACAGGGCTGCCTGACCCTGCTCGACGAGACCCGCACCGGCGGCGCCGTGATCCTCCCGGACGGCAGCATCCACACCACCGGCTCCGCGGATTTCGTCGGCCAGGCCGTGCGCGTCCTCGACCGCTGGACCGCGGCAGGCCGCCCGTCGATGCAGGCCTGGCAGGTGTCGTTCACCCTGACCGGCGACCCGTCGGCCCCGATCTGGGCGCCCGATGCTTGGGAGTTGTCGTGACCGACGCCGTACTGGAATGGCTTCGTCTCCGAGGCGCCGAGTCCGTCCCCCACGCCGGGGGCTCGCTCTACGAGCACCTGGGCCGGGTCTCCGATCGGCTGGCCGGTCACGGCGCCGCCCCCGCGGAATGCCTGGCCGCCCTGACCCACGCGGCCTACGGCACCGACGGCTTCGCGGTAGTGCTGCTCGACGTCGCCGAACGGCACGTCCTGCGCGACCTGATCGGCCCCGAGGCGGAGGAGATGGTGTACCGCTACGGCGGCTGCGACCGCGGCCGCACCTGGCGCGCGCTGCCCGCCACCTGCCTGATCTGGAGCCGCTTCACCGGCCACAGCGAGTCGCCCACGCCCGACGGGGTCCGCGCCTTCGCCGACCTGAGCATCGTCAACGAGCTCGACGTCTACGAACGCTCGCCGGAGATAGCCGCCAAAGCCGGCGACTACTTCCGCTCGGTCTTCCCCACCTGGGCCCCGCTGGCCTCACCCGCGGTGATGGCCGACGCCCGCCGCGTCCTCGGCCTGAGCTAGCAGGCTCTCGGCGGTGTCCACAATGGTTTCCTCGATGGGGCGGGTCTTCCAGCCCAGCAACCGTTCCGCCTTGGCCGACGTCGCGTCGAGGTTGCGGCCCAGCAGCGAGCGCAAGGCACCGACCTGCGGATTGACCCGGGCGAGCCCGCGCGCCGCCCACACCGGCAGCTCCCGGGCCGGCACCCGGCTCGCCCGCTCGCCGAGCCGCTCGCGCAGGACGGCGGCGATGTCGCGGGTCCACAGGCTGCGGCCGGCGGTCGCGATGAACCGCTCGCCCGCCGCGACCCGCTCGGTCATCGCGAGCACGTGCAGGGACGCCACGTCCCGGACGTCGACGAAGCCGCTGGCGAACGGCAGGAGCACCCGCATCGACCCGTCCAGCATGCGGGCGACGGTGTTGAGGGACGGTGAGTAGTCCCGGCCCGAGGACCGGGCCGAGCACCGCGGTCGGGTTGACGGTCGCCAGCTCGAGCCCGCTGCCTTCCCGCCTGGCGAAATCCCAGGCCGCGCGCTCGGCGAGGGTCTTGGACTTCTGGTACGGCGCTATTCCGCCATCCACGTTCGTCCAGTCCTCTTCGGTGAACGGTGTGTCGCGCGGGGCGTGGCCGTACGCGATCGCGCCGATCGCCGACGTCATCACCACGCGCCGGACGCCCGCGCCGCGGGCCGCCCGCAGCACCCGCAGCGTGCCGTCGATGGCCGGGCGGACCATCTCGTCGTCGCTGCGGGGCAGCTGGGTCAGCGTCGGCGACGCCACATGCAGCACGGCGTCGCAGCCGGCCACGGCGGCGTCCCAGCCCTCGTCGCGCTGCAGGTCGGCACGGACGACCCGCAGCGGCGCGCCGGGGTCGGCGCCACCTCGCCGCAGCATCTCGCGCACCTGGGGCTCGCGGGCCAGGTCGCGCACGGTGGTGCGCACCGAATACCCCGCCTCCAGCAAAGCCAGCACGCACCAACTGCCGATGTAGCCGGACCCGCCGGTCACCAATACGTCGGTCATCTCAGCCTCCTTCTCCCGTCCGACGGTAGTGGAGACCTCTCCACTTATCAACGGGAAACGGAGAAGTCTCCGCTACCGGCGCGTGGCGAGCCCGTCGAGGATCAGCGCGAGCATGGGCTGCGATCGGTCGTTCCCGCCCGCGGCGGCCCGCCAGAGCGCGCCGGTGAGCTGGAGGAAGTCGCCCGGATCGGCGTCGGCGCGGATGGTTCCGTCGGCCTTGCCCGCGTCGAGCAGCTGGGTGATCGCGCCGATGACCGGGCCGTACGTCTGCTCGGTGATCGGCTTGTGCGCGCCCGGGCTGAGCGCGTCGCCCAGGCCGTGCTTCTTGCGCATGGCGCTCACCAGCTCCGTGGTCCAGCGCCGCAGCGCCTCCAGCGGTGGCAGCTCGGCCAGGAGCTCCGGGACCGTGCCGACGAGCTGGTCGACCTCGTCCTGGTAGATCGCCAGGACGAGCGCCTCCACGGACGGGAAGTTGCGGTACAGGGTGCCGGGGCCGACGCCGGCGCGCTGGGCGATCTGGTTCATCGAGGCGCCGCCGTCCTCGGCGAAGGCCTGGCGGGCGGCCGCCAGGATGCGTGCCCGATTCTCGCGAGCGTCCGCGCGGACCATGCCCGACTCCTTGCTGTCCCGGGTATGCGGAGAGGTCTCCGAAACGATACCCGACGCCTGGTCAGAACGTGTTCCGGCGCCGCGCTCGCCACGGCCGGCCGTCGGGGTCGTAGAACAGGCGGTAGGCCGGCAGCGACCAGAGCCGCTGATGCCACGGCAAGTGCTCGGGGGAGTGCGGGAAGATGCGGCCGGGCGGGCGCGGCGACCCGCGGCCGTCGTCGCTCCACGCGCGCAGGCGATCGGCGGTCTCGGTCATCGCCTTGACGGCGGAGATCGGGTCCTGCAGGTCGGCGTCGTCGCCCGGCTCGCGGTCGAGGTGCTCGCGCATCAGCCGCAGGCGCAGATCGCGGGCGAATTGCCCCTCCTCATCGAGGATCGCGCACGAGATCTCGCTGTCGTGGGTCCACGAGCGGCGGTTGAAGTTGTCGCTGCCCACGCTGCACCAGATGTCGTCGATCACGCAGACCTTGGCATGCACGTACACCGGCGTGCCCTTGTGATTTTCCAGATCGAAGACGTGGACCCGGTCGGGCGCGGCCAGGTGGCACACGGCCAGGGCCTGCTCGCGGCCGATCTCGTTGGGCGGCAGCGCCATCCGGCCGTCCACGTCGGGATGGCGGGGGACCACCGCGACCAGGTGCAGGGTCGGCGTGGCCTTCAGCGCCTCGGCGAAGAGCTGGGCCACCTCGGTCGACCAGAGGTACTGGTCCTCCAGGTAGATGAGGTGCTTGGCCTTGCGGATCGCCTTGGTGTAGGCGCGGGCGATCGTGCGCTCGCCCTTTGGTGCGAACGAGTATCGCGGACGCATAGCCGGATATGTCCGCAGAACTTGGACATTCAGGGTGCCGCACGGTGGTGGGTCGGGTGGCTGCGGCGGCAGTCGGTCGGCGTGCTCGTCGGCGTGCTTGAGCCTGTCCATGATCGTGGAGATCGGGCCGTGCTGGTCGAGCGGGGCCGGGTCGCTCCACCGCTCGCGGAAGGTCAGGTCGAGGGCGCCCACGACGGGCCCTTTCAGGGCGAGCTGCACGTCGTGCCACGGCGGATTTTTCCCGTATTTGGTGGACATCTTCACCGCTTGCGGATCGCCCAGGTGCAGCGGCCCATCGCGGCGGCTATGGCAGAGGTCGATGCCGCCGACAAAAGCCACATCTCGGTCCGGGTTTCCCGGGTGCCTGATCACGACCAGCTTCTGATGGTGGGACCCGCCCCGCCGTACGCGTTGATCAAGCAGAACCTCGCCGCCGGCCTCCCGCACCGCGTCGCCGAGATTGCGGTTCTCCTCCTCGCTGTAGGCGAGCTTGTCCAGATGGGACCGCCACAGCAGGCCCTTGACGATCACGCCCCGTTTGGCGGCCGCCGCGAACAGGGACGCCACCGTCGGACCGTCGTCGCGCAACCGCTCGTCGGGGTCGCCACGCCAATCGGTGAAGAAGAGGTGGTCACCCTCCCGGAGGCTGTCCACCTCCTCCGCCAGCCGGTCAAAATACGTTATTCCGTGAATAAGCGGTTCGGCCGTGTTTCCCGTGCACCACGTGGGTATGGAGGAGTCCGGGTTGCCGCGCTCCTGCGTACTGAGGAACCAGTCCACCAACGCAGCCCCTTCGAGGTCGACGAAGCCCTCACGGTATGCCCCTTGACGCACCCCCGCACTCTGGACGCAACTCCCGGAGGGATCAGCCCATGAGCAGCGAGCCGCTCACGACCACGTCCGCCGACCCCGCCTCCGCCGCTTCCGCCGCCGCTTCCGCCGCCGCTTCCGCCGCCGCGTCCGCCCTCGCCGCGTCCGCCGCTTCCGCCGCCGAGAAGGGCCTGCTCATCGCGGTCCTGATGATCGTCCTGCTGGGCGTCGGCGCGATGCTCTTCATGATCTGACCGCGCTGATCGACAACGTGGTCGGCACCGGCGCCCCACCTTCGTGAAAGCCCCGGAACGAGAAGCCGGCCGCCAGAAACGCCTCTAGCAGCACTGGCAACGGATAGTGACTAGCACCCACCCGGTTGCGCACACCCTTCGTAGTCCACGAGTCGTTCGTCCAGTGACCGTCGACGTACCCCGGCCGGATCACCACCGCCGCGGGATCGCTCCGGTCCGCGAAGCCACCACAGAACGCCGGATGCACTCCAACGTGGACAAACGTGCCGCCCGAACGCAGAATCCGGGCGGCTTCACGCAACACCGCCGGGTAGTCCGGCATATCGGTATGCACCATGATCGCGACAACAGCGTCAAGCGTGGCGTCACGCACCGGCAGGCGCGTGGCGTCACCCTGGGCGACAGGCAGGCGTCCCTTCGCGTACGCCAACATGCGCGTGGACAGGTCGACGCCCAGAGGAGCCCAACCCAGGTCAGCAAGCTGGGCGGCGTGAATGCCGGTGCCGCACCCGAGCTCGAGGACCGGCCCCCGCCCACGACCGAGCAGAGCATCGATCGCCGCCCGAATCCCGATCGGATCCCCTGGCGTGCTCGTCGGCAGGAACTCCGTCTCGTACCAGTCGGCTATCGCGTCATAAATCGCCATTTGCGCCAAGCCCCCGCCCGGCCCCGCCCTCCACTGGGGGAGCCCCCGCTGGTCATTATCGCGAAAACAGAGAGCACTCGTGCCGCGGACCGCTGCAGCCTGTGGATAACCCACGCTTGTGGAAAACCCTCAGCGCCCAATCCCAGGCCAGCGTCTCCCAAGCCTTCGTCAGCAACGGCGTCGGGCCCCATCTGCAGTGCCGGGGCAACCGGAGTGTCCGGTCGACCTTCGTCGACTGCGCCCGGCTGCGTTGGTGCGGCCCGTCGCGGTGCCGGCCTCGCCCCAGCGCCTCGCCCCAGAGTCTCGCCCCAGCGTCTCGCCCTGCGTCTCGCCCTGTGCCTCGCCCTGTGCCTCGCCCAGCGCCTCGCCCAGCGCCTCGCCCAGCGCCTCGCCCAGCGCCTCGCCGCAGCGCCTCGCCCCGCGCCTCGCCCAGCGCCTCGCCCAGCGCCTCGCCCCCGCGCCTCGCCCCAGCTCCCGGCCGAATCTTGATGACTCGCTGCGAGGTGGAGCCTGTTGCTTTTTCGCTGGCTGGCTGTCGGTGCGGGACGTCCGGGCCCGGGGCTGGGCCTGGGTGGTGGCTGGAGGCCCCCGGGGGTTTGGGGTTATTCGGTGGTGAGGGTGTGGATGCGTAGGAGGTTGGTGACGGCGGCGGCGAAGCGGAGTTCGCTGTTGGTGGCGGTGAGGCCGCGGCGCAGGAATTGGCGGAGTCCGCGGCGGTCTTTGAGCCAGCTGTTGGGTGCTTCGACGAGTGGGGATCGGCGTTTGTAGAGGTTGCGGCCTGCGGTGGTGCGTAGCCGGTGGTTCATGGCTTGCCGGATGGTGGCGTGTTCGGGTGGCTGGCCGGTGGCCGGGTTGGTGGTGGCGTGGTCGCCGAGTTGGCGGCTGGTGGTGCCGGCGATGAGCCGGTCGGGGCCGTGGCAGGTGAGGTTGTTGATGCTGTCGTAGCCGGCGTCGCCGATCATGACGCCGATGGTCAGGTCGGTGCGGCCGGTGTGTGCGGTCAGGTGCGCGGCGAGGTCGGTGATGGCGGTGCGGGTGGGTTCGAATTGCTGGACGTCGTTGGCGTCCTGGGTGGCTTGGGCGTGCAGGAAGAACTGGTCTTCGCTGACGGCGGTTTGGCAGTTGTAGCCCTGCAGCCAGCCGTTACGGGTTTTCAGTAGCCGGGAGTCGGGGTCGGTCAGGTTCACCCGTGGCCCTGGCGTGTCGGTTGTGGTGGGGTCCTCAGCGGCGCCGGTCCCGGCGTCGACGGCTGCTGCGTCGTAGGCGGCTTTCGCGGTTTTGACCCGGCAGTGCTGGTCGGCGGGCAGTGGCGGGCGTCCGTGGGGCTGGTTCCCGGCGGCGCGGGTCCGTGCGGCCCGTTCGTGCCAGGCGTCGGCGCGGCGCTGGATCCGGGCGCGTTCACGCTGCCAGCGGGCCCGGGCCGCGGCGACCGGGTCCGCGGTCTTCGGCGGCGGCCCGAACACGCTCAGGTCCGGGTCGGCGAGGTTGCGTTCGTAGTCGGCGCCGGCCTGCTCGGCGGCGTCCCGGCGGGCCCGCTCGGCCGCGCCCGCTTTCTCGGCCTCGGCCAGGGCCTGCCGGATCCGGGCAGCCCGCCCGGACCGGTCCCGCAGCCTCGGCGGCAGCTCATCACCCCGCTCGTCCCCGCCGAACTCGGTGTCCTCGGCCGCGTCGGTCGCCGCGGTGTCGGCCAGATACTGCTCGGCCAGGCGCCGCAAGCCCTGCTCGCTGCGGTTGGCGTCACGGGCCGCGTTCCCGGCGATCTTCGTGCCGTCGAACGCGACCACCCCGAGCCGGACCATGCCCAGGCGGGCGGCCAGTAGCAGCGTCGCGGTCAGCAGGTCAGCCAGCGCCGTCTCGTGGTCTTGCCGGAACCGGGCGAGGACCGTGTGGTCCGGCACATCGGACGCGCAGATGACCCGGAACGCGACATCGGTGTGACACAACCGCTCGATCTGCCGCGACGAACGCACCCCGTGCGCCATCGCATACACCAGCAGAGTGAGCAGCATCTCCGGGTCATAGCCACGCCGGCCGACCCCGCCGAGCCGGGCCCGGGCGTGGAACGCGGCCGTGTCCAACTCGCCGACCGCGTCGATGACGAACCACACCAGATGATCCGCGGGCAGCCAATCCATCATCGACGGCGGCAACAGAAACACCTGATCACGATCCACCGGCCGATACCGTTTCGCCACCAGTAAATGGTGACAGGCATGGATCAATCAGGCCAGACCCGCCACCACCCGAAGCCAAAAAGCAACAGGCTCGGTGCGAGCACCAAGTCATCATCCTTGGACGCGTCCCACCAATGGCGACTGAATATAAACGGATATTTCCGGCGCGCGGGCGCCACACCTGCACGCCGGAGTCAGGCCAGCGCCCCCATCAGGCGGACGACGCGCGATCCCAGGCCAGCACATCCCGGGCCGTCGTCAGCAGCGGCGTCACGGCGCCCATCTCCGGCGCCGGCGTCCGATGCAACGTCGCCCACATCGAAGGATCCCTAACCAGCGGGAACCGCCCCCGCGACGGCTCCGGCACGACCTCAACCGAAGTGCCCGCCGCTTCGGCGCATATCTGGATAAGTCCGGAAAAGGTGGTGGCGGGGCCGGCCGCCAGGAAAGCGCCACCCCGATCCGCCACCAAGAGATTGACCACCAACCGTGCCAAATCCCTCGAGTCGACCAGCTGAATCGGCTGGGCGGGATCACCCGGCAGCGCAACCCGCCCACCCCGAGCCGCCGCCCGCACCCAGTAGACCAGCCCGTCCGGGTCGTCGTAGGGCCCCGCCACCTTCACCGGCCGCACGATCGTCGCCCGCGATCCGAATCGTTGGACCACGTCCTGCTCGCAAGCCACCTTCGAAGGCCCATAGGTCTCATCGGTCAACGGCCAGGAAGCGTCCCGGATCGGTGGACGCAGCCCCGGCCCCGCCCCGGCGATCACCGCATGGCTGGAGATGAACAGATAACGCCCCACCCGGTCGCCCAGCGCGTCCATCGCCCAGCCCACGTCCCGCGGCGTATACGAAGTCACGTCCACGACCGCATCCCACGAGCCGTCCCGAAGCGCTCCGAAGTCCCCCGCATACCGATCACCGACCAGCTGCGAAACCTCAGGAAACAACGACGCGTTACGCCCCCGGTTGAACAGCGTCGGCGTATGCCCGTCGGCGAGCAGGCGCTCGACGATGGTCCGGCCGATGAACCCGGTCCCGCCGAGCACCAGCACCCGCACGAGCGCTCAGAGCACCCATTCGTCGTCGCGGATGATCTCGACAGTTCCCTTGGGGCCCGTCCCCGTGACGGTGATTCCGTCGCCGCCGATCACCACGTCGGTGTGCACCGCCGACACGTTCAGGCCGAGCTCTTTCCGCTCCTCCTCGCTCAGGCCCATCCCGCCCTCGACCGCGAACGGGAAGCTCTGCCCCCACGCGACGTGACATCCGGCGTTCTCGTCGAAGAGGGTGTTGCGGAAGACGATCCCGGCCTTCGCGATCCGGCTGTCCCGGTCGACCAGCGACACCTCGCCGAGCCGGCTCGAACCCTCGTCCGTGGCGATCTGCGCTTTCACGACGTCGGCGCCTTCATCGGCGTACGCGTCAATGATCTTGCCGTCCTTGAAGTCGACCTTGAGTCCGGTGACCAGCTGACCCAGGATGACCATGGGCTTGGTGACCCGGATCGTGCCGTCGGCGCGGTGGCGATCGGGGCTGGTGAAGACCTCTTCGGTGGGGATGTTCGGCATGTACGGGATGCCGTCGCCGTCGATCATGCCGCCGCCGGTCCAGCGGGCGTTCGCCGGTAGCCCCACCGTCAGATCGGTGCCCTCGCCCACGTAGCGGACCTCGGTCAGCTCCAGCGCGTCCAGCTGGCGGGCGCGCGCCGCCAGCGTCGCCGACCGCTGCTGCCACTCGGCCGCCGGATCGGGCGAGTCGAGCCGCATCGCCGTGCCGACCGCCTCCCACAGCCGGTCGACGTCGGGCTCGCCGAAGATCTGCTCGGCCCAGCCCGCGTTCGGCGCCGCCACCACGCTCCAGCGCATCCGCCCGAACAGCGACCGCCGCCGCGCCTGCGCCTCGTCCCACCGGCGCGCCGCGACCTTGGCCGGGTCGGCGCCGTCGAACAGGTGCGGGTTCGCGTCGCCGACCAGCGCGATCGACGCCGCGCCCTCGGCCGCCCACTCCTCGATCCGGGCGAGCGCCCACGGCCGGCTCCGCGACAGCTGCTCGACGCTCAGGTGATCGACCGCCGACCGCTGCATCGGCCCGTCGTGCCAGACCGTCTCGACCCAGCTCGCGCCGGCCCGGTAGGCCGCCTCGACCACCGCGCGGGCGATCTCCAGGTGCTCGGTGTCGGTGTCGATCACGACACCCTGCCCCGGCTGCACGTTGACCCCGGCCCGGACGACCAGGTCGGCGAAGCGTTCGATCTGTCCCATGCCGGACAGCCTAGATCAGAGTGCGCGCCCGCAGGGTCTACCTTCGTCGGCGTGACTCTTGCCCATGACGTGACCGGTGACGGCCCCGCCGTCCTGCTGCTGCACTCGACGGTGGTCGACCGTCGCATGTGGGATCCGACGGTTCCCGCGCTGGTCGAGGCCGGCTTCCAGGCGATCCGCTGCGACCTGCGCGGCTACGGCGATTCCCCGCCGGCCACCGAGCTCTACAACGACGCCGACGACGCGCTCGACCTGCTCGGCACCGACCCCTTCACGATCATCGGTTCCTCGGGCGGCGGCCGCGTGGCGCTGGAGATCGCCGCCCGTTACCCCGGCTTGGTGACCGCCCTCGTGCTGCTCTGCTCCGCCGGCGACAACCTGTTTCCCGGTCCGGGCCTGCGCGCTTTCTGGGATCGCGAGAACGCCCTGCTCGAGGCCGGCGACATCGACGGCGCCGTGGACCTCAACGTCACCCAGTGGGTGGGTCCAGAGGCATCAGACCAAACCCGTGATTCCGTACGGGTGATGCAGCGTCACGTTTTCGACCTCCAGATGGCCGTCCCCGAGGAGCCACCGCAGACCACGTACGAGTACGACTACGCGGACATCGCCGCCCGGATGTTGCTCGTCACCGGCGCCCACGACTTCCCCGAGTTCGGCGCGGTCGCCGACGACCTGGCCGCGGTGCACCCCTCGGCGACCCGCGTGCACCTGCCGTGGGCGGGCCACCTGCCCAGCATGGAACGCCCCGACCTGCTGAACCCGATCCTCCTGGAGTTTCTGAAGTGACCAGCGGCTTGGCCCCGCTTCTCAGGCTGCTCGCCACCTCCGACCCGGACGAGGCCGACAGCCTGCGCAGCACCCTTGCCGAGTTGATGTGGAACGAGCCGGACACCTGCCGCGCCGCGCTCCTGCCGCTGCTCGACGACCCCGCCCTCCGCGTGGAGGCGCTGTGGGCGCTGGGTCACGTCGTCCGCCCCGACGACATCCCTCTCCTCACGCGGGCCCTGTCCTCCGAGGACCCCGCGATCCGGCGGGCCGCCGTGGACTCCCTGCCTGCTCTGACCGCCGATCCCCGCGTGGAGGATCTGCTCGTCGCGGCCCTGAGCGACCCCGACATGTGGACCCGCCACCACGCCGTCCTCGGCCTGGCCTGGGACGCCCCCGCCGCCGTGGTCGACCACCTGATTCCGCTCGCCACCGACGAGTCCTGGCAGGTCCGCGCGGCACTGGGCGAGGCACTCGGCCGCCTGTCCGCCGCCGCCGCCGCGGCCGCCGCCGCGCAGGCCGCCTCCGCCGACGCCCTGGCCGCTGGCTCCGACCGTCGGGCCGCTGCCGCCGAAGCATTGCTTGTGCTGCTCGGCGACGCCGAGCCCTCGGTCCGGGCGGGCGCCGCTCGCGGCCTGGGCAACCTCGGCGACGCACGGGACGCCCTCATCCCGTGCGCGGCCGACCCCGACGAACGTGTCCGCGCCGCTGTCGCCGTGGCGCTGGCCACCAGCGACGGCCCCGAATCCGTCGAGACACTGCGGGCCCTGGCCGCCGACGAGTCCTCCGAGGTCCGCTGGAACCTGGCCGCCGCGTTGGGCCCGTGCCAGTGGCCCGAGGCCGGCGAGCTGCGAACGCAACTTGCCGCCGACCCGAGCCCCGTCGTCCGCCAGGCAGCTACGTCCTAGCTCAGTCGGTGTGGGGGAGGCGCCCGGCCGGCACGACGCCGAGGCGGCCCTTCTGGAAGTCCTCGAACGCCTGGGCCAGCTCCTCCTTCGTGTTCATCACGAACGGCCCGTAGTGCGCCACCGGCTCCCGGATCGGCCGCCCGCCCATCACGAACAGCTCCATCGCCGGGATGTTGGAGTCCTGCGTGGCGTCCGCCGTCACCCGGATCGCGCCGCCCGCCCCGAAGGCCGCCAACTGTCCGATCTGGATCGGCCGCTGCTCGGCACCGACGTTTCCGCGGCCGGCGAGCACGTACACCAGCGCGTTGTAGTCCTCCTGCCACGGCAGGTCGAGCTGGGCGCCCGGCTGCAGGGTCACGTGCGCCAGGTTGATCGGGGTGAAGGTCGAGCCGGGGCCGTCGTGGCCGGCGATCGAGCCGGCGATGATGCGGATCAGGCTGCCGCCGTCCGGCGTGGTGATCAGGGCCGACTCGCGCCCGCGGATGTCCTGGTATTTCGGGGTGATCATCTTCGCCGCGGCCGGCAGGTTGACCCACAGCTGCAGGCCGTGGAACAGGCCGCCGCTGGTCACCAGGTGCTCCGGCGGCGCCTCGATGTGCAGGATCCCCTGCCCGGCGGTCATCCACTGGGTGTCGCCGTTGGTGATCGTGCCGCCGCCACCGAGCGAGTCCTGGTGGTCCATGATCCCGTCGATCATGTAGGTCACCGTCTCGAAGCCGCGGTGCGGGTGCCACGGCGTGCCCTTCGGCTCGCCCGGCGCGTAGTCCACCTCGCCCATCTGGTCGAGGTGGATGAACGGGTCGAGCTCGTTCAGCGGCACGCCGGCGAACGCGCGGCGCACCGGGAAGCCCTCGCCCTCGTAACCGGACGGCGCGGTGGTAAGGCGGCGAACCGGCCGGAAAGTCCCGGAAAAGGTCCCCAGGCGCGGCAGGACGAGCACATCGTCGACGGTGATGGCGGGCATCTCAGGCCTTCCTAACTTTGTCGAAAACCCGGGCGATGACCTCGAGCTCGTCGGGTTCGAGGCGGTCGATGAAGCTGTCCCGCACGGTGACCAGGTGCAGCGGGGCGGCGGACTCCAGCGCGGTCATCCCCTCCTCGGTGAGCACGGCCTCCTGGCCGCGCCCGTCCTCGGGACAGGGCTGCTTGCGGACGAGACCGCGCTTGACCATCGAGTTGATCTGGTACGTGATGCGGCTCGGCGAGAACACCAGCCGGCCCGCCAGCTCGCCCATGCGCAGCCGGTGGCCGGGCGCCTCGGAGAGGACGACCATGACGTGGTAGTCGTTCATGCTCAGGCCGGTCCGGGCGCGCAAGTCGTCCTCGAGGTGGGTGTGCAGCGCCCACGAGGTCTCGATGAACGTGCGCCAGGCGCGCTGTTCGTCGTCCGTCAGCGGTTCGGCCATGCGGGAACTCTAACTCTTTCAAATCTTAAATAACAAGGTGCCGTGGGTCACGCGGCGTCGCGGACCCGGTCCATCAGCGCCACGAACGCCGCCGGCTGATCGAACATCGACCGATGACCCGCGTTCTTGAGCGTCACGAGCTCTTTGCGCGGCGCCTTCAGCACCGCGTTCCAAAGACCGAGATCGCGTACGCGTGCGGGCACCTCACGGTCTCCGGCGACGAAATAGACGGGTACGGCCAGAGCGGGCACCTGGGTCTTGAAGTCGATCGAGCGCACCCGCGGGTAGTAGGCGTCGAACGAGTCGAGGAAGCCCGAGATCACGTGCACCTTCTCCAGGGCCCCGAGCTCGGGCGCCTCCACGTTCTCGATCAGCGCGTCGCCGTTGTCCGTCCCGTACACCCGATCTTCGTTGAGGATCATCGGCTCGTACCCGTAGATGTTGGTGTAAGGCGGCGGACCCACCTGCGTGAGCCGCGCGACCAGCGTGGCGTCTCCCCGGGCCCGCGCCCACGCCAGCGTGTCGTCATATTGCGTGCGGTCGCTGGCGGTCGGGTTCGCCACCTGACCAACTCCGACATAAGACGCAAAATACCCAGGGCTTTCCTGTACGGCCAGAGTCGCGCCGATCGTGCCGCCCGAATGTGCGACCAGGAAGACCTTGTCGCGACGGAACCGGGTGCGCAGGTACTCGGTGACCGCCAGGACGTTGCGGGTCTCGTTTTCCACCGTGAAGGTCGGCGTCGGGTCGAGCGCGCCGAACGACCGCGCGCCGCCGCGCCTGTCCATGGTCACCACGATGAACCGCTGCTCCAGAGCCGCGAGCCGCTCCCGCATCGCGCGCAGCTCCGATCCGCCCGGCGACCCGGGCACGAACAGCAGGATCGGGAGGTCCGTGCGGGCGCCCCTGATCATGAGACCGAGCTTCCCCGCGTACGAAAGCTCGGAAATGCCCCCCTTGATCGGCGCGACGCGCCCCGGGACCGCGACCACCACCCCCGTCGCGACCACCACGACGGCCAGAACGCCCGTCACGAAGCGGCCGACCCACCGCCAGGGGCTGCGGCTGCGCCGCGTCGAGCCCGCGCCGTAGGCCGCGGCGACGCCCATCGGCAGCAGCGTGAGCAGCGCCTCGAAGCCCCGCCCCACGATCAGCGCGAGAATCCCCAGGTCGGTGGGGCGCGGATAGTCCACGGTCGGGCCCGCGAACCCCACCCGCGTGACCTCGGCCGCCACCAGGAACAGCAGCGGCGTCAGCAGGATCGCCCAGCGCGACCGCGAATAGCGCCCCGCGAACGCGCCCACCGCGAGGCTGACCACCAGGATGCCGACGGCCTCGATCGGGAAGATCGGCCCGCGTGGCCGCCAGAAGGCCACGACCACACCCCAGACCAGCGCCGGAAGCAACCCCACGCCACGGACCATGCGGGGACGCTAGTCGGAATTCGATACGGCTCGCTGCCCCGGGACCGCTAACGTGCGTGCCATGATTGCTCGCCTCGCCGGTCCGGATGACGCAGACGAGCTGGTGCGCCTACGCGCCGTCATGTTGCGCTCCCTGCATACCGCGTCGTGGGACGACGACTGGCAGAAGCCCGCCCGCGCCACGCTCCTCGACCGCTTGGCCGCCGGGACCATGGCGGCGTTCGTCGTCGACCGCCCCGGCGCGACCGGCCTGGCGGCGTGCGCGCTCGGCGTGATCGAGGACAGGCTCGGCAGCCCCGGCAACCCCTTCGGCCGCAGCGGCTACGTCTTCAGCGTCGCCACCGACCCCGACATGCGCCGGCGAGGCTTCTCCCGCGCGTGCCTGACGGCGTTGCTCCACTGGTTCCGCGACCGCGACATCACCAGGGTCGACCTGCGCGCGTCGGCCGACGGCGAGCCGCTCTACCGGTCGCTGGGCTTCGAGCGCACTTCCGATCCCGCGATGCGACTACGCTTCTAGCGCTTGACCTTCTATTCGGGCCGGCCGTCGGCGAGCCACTGGGCGAGGCCGCGCAGGCCGGTCGACCAGCGGCCGAGGTCGGTGACCTCCGCGTGCTCGGTGACGACGGTGAGCAGCTCGGCCACGGCCTCGTCCGGGCGCTGCGCCTCGTTGAGGGTCAGGGCGCGGAAGACGCGTACGGAATCGGAGTCGGGGAACTCCCGGCGGGCGCGATCGAGCACCGCTAGCGATTCGTCCAGGTCGCCCAGCCACCGCAAGGTGCTGCCGTACTGGCAGAGGCACCGGCGCAGGACGTCGCCGTCGAGGCCAAGCGCCAGCGCCCGCTCGTAGTAGCCGCGGGCGGTTGCCTCCTGGCCGGCGGTGTCGTAGGCGCCGCCCACCTCGTACACGAGAACCGGATGGTCCGGGTTTTCGGCCAGCAGCGCCTGGAAGTAGGCGATCGTGGGCGCCATGTTCGCCCGGTCGCGCTGGTCGTAGCCGCGCTGGATGGCCTCGGCCAGTTCGGGAGTCATGAGCCGGAGCATAGTGCCGTGTATGGTGTGCGCAGCGCGTACCAGGGCGCCTCCCGTCCGCGGCAAGCACCGAGTGCACCTGGATTTCCCACCACTGTGCGTTGCCTCGCGCGTCGTCCGATCGCGCCCGGTTCGCAGCGGACCCGGGTGGCGATGGAGAGATCATGAGCGTTCGGAAGTTGCCCGAGCACGCCTCGACCGGCCAGCTGCGAGCCCAGGCCAAGGAGTTGCGGCGGGCGTACGCGGGCGGCAGTCCAGTCGCCGCGGCGCGGGTCCGGGCCGTGCATCCGCAGGCGGCCGGCGAGATCTCGTTGCGGGACGCCCAGCTGGTGATCGCACGGGAGCACGACTTCCCGGGCTGGCGCGATCTCGTGGCGGCCGTCGTCGCGCAGCAGAGCGGCGGCACCGACCTGCACCGGTGGTTCGGCGTGGAGCTGAACAACGGCACCTGGGACGTGCTGGGCAACGGCTTGTCCGAGCTCAGCCCGCAGATCGAGCGGGAACAGGCGCTGTACGCGGCGTACGCGTCGACCTACCACTGGATGCAGGCCGGCACGGTCGCCAACCACGGCCGCGGCGAGTACATGATCGCCAGCGTGGCGGTGGCGATCGGGCTGCTCGACGTCGCCGCCCGGCACGCGGCCCGGTATGCGGAGCTGATCGAGGCGCACCCGGCGGCGTTCGCCGATTGGGACCGGGCCTTCGCCGCCGAGGCCCGCGCCCGGGTCGCCGCCCGGTCGGGCGAGGCCGGCGCACCCGAGCTCAAGGCCGAGGCGGCCCGCGCCATCGAGGCGGTCGCCGACCCCGAGGACCGCCGGATCTGCGCGGAGCGGCTCGCCTCACCACCCTGGTGACAGCTAGACCTTCCGGACCCGTTCGGCGAGGTCGTCCCACAACGCGGGGGCGGCGCCGATGGTGAGCTCGGTCGAGAAGTCCGGGCCGCGGCCGCCGAGGACCACGCCGGCCTCCCGGGCGATCAGGGCGCCGGCCGCGATGTCCCACAACTTGGTGTCGAGGGCCAGGCCGCCGTCCAGCCGCCCGGCGGCCAGGTACACCAGGTTGAGCGCGGCCGGGAGCCGGCGGATGTCGCCGACGACCGGCAGCAGCTCGTTGATCACGCGGCCCGCCCGCTGTTTGGTCTCCGGGCCGGGCTGGAAGCTGACGCCCACCAGCGCCTCGCCGAGCGGCGGTCCGCCCTTCACCGCGAGCGGCTCGCCGTTCAGGAACGCGCCGCCGCCGTCGATCGCGCTGAAGGTCTCGTTCGCCACCGGCTCGTGCACCACCGCGAGCTTGGGTTGGTCCTCCTGATAGAGGGCTACGCACACCGACCACGGGCCGGTGCGACTGATGTAGTTCCGCGTGCCGTCGAGCGGATCGATGATCCACATCCAGCCGCTGGACCCGGACCGGCCGTGACCCTCCTCGGCCTGCACCGCGTCGTCGGGAAAGGCCGCGTTGATCGCCTCCACGATGAGGCGCTCGCTGGCGATGTCGACGTCGGAGACGACATCGTTGGCGTGCGCCTTGGGCGCGCCCACCCGCAGGGTGTCGCGGCGCTCGAGCTGCAGCCGGCCGGCTTGGATTGCCAGGGTGGCGGCGAGGTCGCGCGCCGCGAGGAGATCTCGGTCCATCACCGGACACGCTAGCGGAAGGTGCGGGGCGCCGCCGTGGCGAACCCCGCACCCGGTCCGCTCAGGCGCAGCGCCGCCCGTCGTTGATGCAGGTGGCGATGCGTTGCATGGTCCGTGCCGAGTTGACGTTGAGGAAGTCGTTGTGGTCGGAGAACGGGTTGTGGTTCTCCTCCGGGAACGAGTCGAGGGCGTACTGGCCCTTCAGCTGCACGTCGCGGGGAATCTCGTAGGAGATGGTGATCCGCAGCTGCGGGATCGCCACGAAGCCGCGCGGGCAGGCGCCGGTGGCCCGGTCGGCGAACGCGACGTGGTCACGATGGTTGGCGCTGTCGATGTTCTTGCCGTCCCAGCAGCCCGGGAAGTCCTGCACCCGCTGCACCTGGCGGCCGGCCGGGCAGACCGGGTACTTGTCGGAGAGCCGGTCGGCGAAGCCGGAACAGGTCCAGGTGGCGCGGGCGTTGGCGGTGCCCCGGCCGGCCGGCTTCGACTCGCCGGTCAGCTCCCGCAGGAACTTCGGCATCGGAACGACCTTGGTGCGGAGGTTGCCGCGGTACTCGATGCGTACCGCTGCGGGCCGGACGATGCCGCCGGTGTTGTTGGGCAGTTCGAGGTTCGGGCCCTGGGGGTCGGGCAGCGGGGCCGCAGCCTGTTGGCCGCCGCTCGGTTGGCCGCCGCTCGGTTGGCCGCCGCTCGGTTGGCCGCCGCTTTGCTGATCCACAGTGCACGGGGCGAGGGCGTTCAGGCCCTGCGGCCGGGTGGCGCCCTGCCGGGCGATGGCGATGGCGATCCGGTCCAGGGTGGCGGTCCGCTTCGCCGTGAGCGGGCCCACGAGGGCGTTGCCGTTCTGGCCGGTGACCAATCGCTGGTTGGCCTCGGAGATCTGCCGGTCCAGCTCGGCGAGATTGCGGTTCACCTCGTCAAGAGCCTTGGCGGGGACGCCCGGCAGCTTGTCGCGGACCGACGGGCACCGCACCTGCGGAGTCGCGGCCGTGCCGTGCCCACTGTGGAGGGTGATGTGCACGGCGTCGAAGCTCACGTCACAGTCGGCCAGCGAGACCATGCCGCCGGCACCGACCGCCTTGCCGAGCCGTTGCAGGAGGGCGAGGCGCTGGGTCCGCAGCCACTGAAGCACCTCGGTGTTCAGCTTGGCGTTCACGCCGCGGGACGCCAGCACGCGACGGTCGGCGGTGACTTCGAGCCGGTCCAGGTCGGCCAGCATCCGGTCGACCGTCTTCTTGGCGCCGGCGGGCACGGCCGGCATCCGGCCGCGTACCGACGGGCAGACCACCGTCGGCGAGGTCGAGGCCAGAGCCTGCTTGACCGCGTTGTCCCCGGCCCGGACCGCCTTGTCGATCCGCACGACCGGCCAGAAGTACGAGGACTTGTCGCCGTTGCGGCACGTCGTGCCGGATGCGGCGAGATCGGCATCCGACGAATCCGCGGTGATGGCGAGGTTGCCGACGAAGTCGTGCACGTGCTGCGCGCCGTTCTTCACGCCCGGCTGCGCCACCGGATTGTCCGGGCTGAACTTGCCGTTGCCGTTGGTGCCGCAGTCCACCGTGAACCGCCCGGTTGAGGCCCTGGGCCCGGCTTTCGGCCTGACCACGTTGGGCGGCACCTGCTCGATCGCCAGAAAGTCCGCCAGGCTCGTGGCGGCGTCAGCGGAGCCCTTGCCGCCGCTGGACACGAACGTGACCGTGAGCGCGCCGGTCGCCACCAGCACCGCCGCCACCAGCGCCAGCCGGACGGGCCGCGCGTCGCGCCATTTCGACTTCCTTCTCATCCGCTTTCCTCCTCGTGCCCGGGGGTGATGTGCCCGGATACGAGGGCGACCGAGGGCAGGGATGAGGAAAGCGGCCGAGCGTCATCGGTTGGTAAGAACTGCCCCTATCGAGGCGGGAAGCCGGGATAGAAGTAGCCCGGGGACCAGTACGGCGGAAATCCGTAGTATCCGTAGAGGTCCTCGTAGTACGGCCGCTGGTCGGCGAGGTCCGGGCTGTACCGGGGCGCGCCGGCGATGCGGTCCTTCGCCGAGGCCACGTGCACTTCGTCGTCGGTGACCCGCTCAATCGCATCGACGGGGATGAAGGACGTGGTGGCCCCGAACCCGAGGATGCCACCATGCTCGACGCTCAGAAACCGGACCGCCTCGCCGGCGGAGTCGACCAGAAGGTCAATGACAGTGCCGACCTTCTCACCGGCGCTGTCGATCACGCTACGGCCGCGGACATCCTGCGCGGGATCGGCAACGGTCTGCCCGGTCTCGCTCAACGGAGTCAGCGTCCCTGACGGCTCAGCCATCCCCGGCGATTACCCAAAATCGGTCAAGTTCATGCGACACCCCGCCCGCTCGCCGCCCCCGAGCGGCTAGCCCATGAGGGCGGCCTCGCGCGTGGCGGCGGGCTCGCGCGTGGCGGCGGGCTCGCGCGTGGCGGCGGGCTCGCGCGTGGCGGCGGGCTCGCGCGTGGCGGCGGGCTCGCGCGTGGCGGCGGGCTCGCGCGTGGCGGCGGGCTCGCGCGTGGCGGCGGGCTCGCGCACATCGGAGACGTTCGGCGCGAGGTCGCATTGCGTGGTGGCGCGTCGCTTGGAGGGCACTTCGCTTAGGGGCACGCTGTGCAGATGGCGCGCCGTGCAGAGCCGGCGCGTCGCGCGTTGCGCAGGGCGTGCGCCGCGCGTGGCGGCTCCCCGTGTGGCGGCTCCCCGTGTGGCGGCTCCCCGTGTGGCGGCTCCCCGTGTGGCGGCTCCCCGTGTGGCGGCTCCCCGTGTGGCGGCTCCCCGCGTGGCGGCTCCCCGCGTGGCGGCTCCCCGCGTGGCGGCTCCCCGCGTGGCGCCTCCCTGCGTGGCGCCTCCCTGCGTGGCAGTGGGGCGGTCAGGCGGCGGGCTGCAGGGTCTGGTGGTCCGGCCCCTCCGCGACCAAGGGCTCGGCGATCGCGGGCTCGGCCTCCACCGGCTCGGGCTCCAAGGACTCGGCAAGCAGGGGCTCGGCGGGTGGGGTGGCGACGGCCAGGCGGGCGGTCGGGGCGGGCTCGACCGGGATCGGGATGGCGGCGGCGCCGGCGCCGGTGGGGCGTGGTTTGCGTTTGGGGGAGCGTGACGACGCGCTGCCGCCCCGGCCGGGGTAGACGTAGAGGCCGTTGACCGGGTCGGGGGTTGCGTCCAGGGCCGCGGTGACGACGGGCAGGGAACGGAAACGGTCCCACTCGTCGGTCTCGCGGAACGCCACCTCCAGGACGACGCCGCCGGGGATCACGGTCCACTCCCACTTGCGGGCGCCGTTGGTGATGGCCGCTTCCAGAAGGGCCTCACCGTAACCGTCCTTCCACCGCATCGCGGGCAGGACGCCATCGCGCACCTCGATCGACCACCACCGCACGCTCATGCCATCGAAGGTACGCCGCGAAAGCACGTTCCGGGGGTACGCATCCGGGCCGTGATGAATCGGAGCGAGCTGGGCGCTGCAACTTATCAATGATGAATTGGCGCGAGCGGGGCACGGCAGATCATCAACGGTGAGGTGGTGCGAGCGGGGCACGGCAGATCATCAACGGTGAGGTGGTGCGAGCGGGGCACGGCAGATCATCAACGGTGAGGTGGTGCGAGCGGGGCACGGCAAATCAGCAAGGCTCAGGGGGCCTCGAGGGCGCCGTCGGGGCGGCGGACCGTGGCCGCCCAGCGTTCATGGGCGCCGACGACCGGCGGGTGGGCCGCGGCGAGTTTCTCGTTGAGCTCGATTCCCCAGCCGGGAGCGGTGGAGGGGCGGGCATATCCAGCCTCGATCACCGGCGTCCCGGGGAAGATCTCGTGGACCACATCGGGATAGATGTGGCCCTCTTGTATGCCGAAGGCGGGGCTGGCCAGATCGAGCGCGAGGTTGGCGGCGGCGCCGATCGGGGAGACGTCGGCGGGGGCGTGCCAGGCCGTCTGGACGCCGGAGAGCTCGCACAAGTCGGCCAGCTTCCGGGCGGGGGTCAGGCCTCCGATCGCGGAGATGTGGCAGCGCAGCAGGTCGACCCCGCCGGTGGAGACCAGGCGGGCCGCTTCGGCGACCGAGGTGGTCAGCTCACCGCAGGCGATGGGTACGGGTGAGGCCGCGCGCACCTCGGGCAACCGGTCGTAGTGCTCGGGCGCGATCGGGTCCTCGAGGAAGAACAACCGGTACGGCTCGAGCGAGCGGGCCAGCACCACGGCCTGCTTGGGCGTGAGCCGGCTGTGCACGTCGTGCAACAGCTCGACGTCGTCGCCGAGGCGGTCGCGGGCGGCGGCGAACAGGCGCGGCGTCTGGGCGAGGTAGTGCTGGACGCTCCAGCCGTCGGGGTAGGGCGCCAGCGGATAGCCACCGGGCCGGCCGGGAGCACCGTAGGCGCCGAGGCCCGGCTGGCCGGTCTGCAGGCGTACGTGCGTGAAGCCGTCCTCGATCAGCGACTCCGCATGGTCGAGGGTTTCCGGGATGGTCGCGCCGGAGGCATGCAGGTAGACCGGCACGTCACCGCGGAGCCGCCCGCCCAGTAGCGAGTAAACGGGCATGCCGGCGCGCTTCCCCGCGATGTCCCACAGCGCCATGTCCACGCCGGACAAAGCACTGTTCAGCACCGGTCCAGCCCGCCAATACGACGAAAAATGCAACAGACGCGAAATTTCGGAAATGTCCGAAATTGGGTGGCCGACGAGCAGCGGCGCCACGTGCGACTCGAGGGCGGAGACAACCGCGGCGAATCGCTGGGTAAAAGTGGCGCAGCCCAAACCGTAGAGCCCCGGCGAAGAGGTGTCGATCCGGACCACCACGAGGTTGACCCCCTCGGGGGCGGTGATCACGACCCGCACGCCGGTGACGGCGATGTCGTTCCCCTGATCCCACGGCGGCCTCATGCCCGTACCTCATAAAGGAATTTTGCGGTGAAATCCAGCAGATCGAGCGCCGGCGTCAGATCGATCGGCACCGAACGACCGGCGAAGCGGGGCCGCGGCACGCCGGGATGAAAGGTCTCCAGCAGCCACTCCGTCGGCTGCGGCGCCAGCGTGGACGGCGCCGCCACGTACACGACGTGGTGCCCGGCCACCGCCGGCCGCAACCCGGCGACGAGAGCCCGCGCCGCGTCCCGATCGTCCAGATAGCTCCAGACGTCGGCCGCGCCCGTCTGCGGCGAGTGGGTGAATCGCGCGGCCGCCTCGGCCAGCCGCCCCTCCGCGGTCCCCACGAACGGCAGCCGCAGCGCCACCACGCTCATCCCGTACTGGCGGTGGATCATCAGCGAGGTGGCCTCGTCGACCTGCTTGGACAGCGCGTACGGGTCGGTGATCTGCAGCGGGATCTCCGCGTCGATCGGGAAGTACGGCATCCGCAGCGGCGCCCGCGCGAACGGCAGCCCGCAGATCGCATAGCTGCTCGCGATCGCGGCCCGCTCGACGCCCGCCCGGCCGGCGCGATCGAGCACGGTGAAGGTCGCGAGCGTGTTGTGCCCGAAAACCTTCTCGCCGGGATCGTGCAGCGGAGTCGGGATGGCGGCCAAGTGGATCACGTCGGTCACATCGCGCAATGCTTCGTCGACCACCGGCGCCGAGCAGGCGTCGCCCACCACGACCCGGTCCGCGAGCAGGCCCGGCGCCTCCTCGAGGACCAGCGCCGTGACCGGGACGCCGCGGTCGGCGAGCAGGGTGAGCACGGCCGACCCGACCAGCCCGGCCGCGCCGGTCACGAGGGCGCGCATGAGCTGCAACTTACTCTGATCATGACCGCGACGAACGCCTGGCCACGCCATTATCATCGAGCCGCTATGGCTTACCGGGTGGAGTACAACGGCGAGGACATCGAGCTCGCCACCCTCGATGCCGCCCTGAATTGCGCCCGCAACGCGATCGCCAACGACGTCGACCGTTTCGACGGCTGGGCGGTCGAGCACGACGAGGAGCTGGACGACTGGTTCGTGCAGGCCGTGCGCAGCGGCCGCCGGATCGGGCCGACCGCGGTGATCTCCGGACCCGGCGCCCGCGTCGTGGAGGAGTGGGAGCGCCGGGTGTCGTTCGTCGGCCGCACGCCGGCCGAGGCGTTCGCGATGGCGGCCGACTGGCTGGAGCGCCGGCCCGACGTCGAGGTGCTCGGCGACGTCGGGTGGCACCACACGTCCAGCGGCCACCAGTTGCGCATCTACTTCCGCGGTTAGGCGGCCTCGTTCTTCAGCGAGTTCTCCAGGTCGGCGCGAAGCTTCCGGAAATCGACGTCGTGGTCGGCCAGGACGCGGGCGGCCAGTCCCTGGCCCTCGCGCAGCAGGCCCAGCATGAGGTGCTCGGGGGCGATGAAGTTCTGGTGCAGGCGGATCGCCTCGCGCAGCGAGAGCTCCAGCACCTTCTTCGCTCGCGGGGAGAACGGGATGTGCCCGCTGCCCGCGTAGAACTTGCCGAAGATGCCCCGCTTCTTGGGCGCCGGCTTGGGCAGCTTCAAAGCGCCCGCGCCGAAGCTCTCCTCGATGGCGGCGCGCACCTTGTCGAGGTCGATGCCGATGGCCTTGAGCGCGGCGGTGTCCTCATCGTCGGCTTCCGTGAACGACAAGTCGGGCTTCAGGGGACCGATCGCCTCCCGGGCCGCCTCGTAGTCGAAGGGCCGGAGCAGTCGCGCGACCGCGCCATCCGCGTCGGCGAGCATCGAGAGCAGCACGTCCTCGGTGCCGATGTGATCGTGGCCCAGGTCGCGGGCCTCTTCCTGGGCGCCGACGACGACCTGGCGCGCGGCGGCGGTGAACCTCTCGAACATGTCAGCCCTCCCGTGGGTCGCGCGCCGGCATGAGGTGCGCGTGCTTCTTGTGGACGCCCTGGCGGGTCACGTCGAGCGCGTCGGCGATCTCCTGCCAGGACCAGCCCTGGCGGCGGGCGTTGGTGACCTGCAGATGCTCGAGGCCCTCGAGCAGGCGGCGCAGGGCGACCACCGCGCGCAGGCCGACGCGGGGGTCGGTGCTGCCGGCGGCGGCGGCGAGGTCGGTTGCCTCAGTCATGCTGTCAACTTACGTTGACGCGGGCCAACCGTCAACCCCGGTTGACATCGCGCGCGCAAAAAAAGGCCGGCTTCTTGCGAAGCCGGCCAAAAACTAGCCGCCGTACGTCAGCTCGAACCCGATGATGTCGTTGTAGGCGATCGAAAGCTCCACCGGCCGCGGCGCCGGCGCCGTGATCGCGAACGCCGCACCCGTCGGATCGCAGATCTCGACATACCGCCCGAGGCCCATCTCCACCGGCCCGGCCGTCACCCGGCCACCCATCCGGGCCACGTCGTCCACCAGCGAGGGGCAGTCGGCCACCTGGAACGACGGCTGCCAACGGTTGTCGTACCGCCCGGTGATCAGCCCGGCCACCGAGTCGTGCGCTTCCGTCAGCCATTCGCCACTGCCGAACTCGTGCGTCAGCGTCCACCCGAACACCGAGCCGTAGAACGCCGTCGCCGGGGCCATGTCGTCGATCAGCAGGTCCGACCAGGCCATCGTGCCCGGCTCGCCCCGCAGCTGGGCGCCCGCGAAACCGGTGGACTGCCAGAGTCCGAACAGAGCGCCGCCGGCGTCGGCGACAATCGAGCTGCGTGCGCCGGCTCGCTCTTCCGGCGGGGTCAAAATTCTCCCGTACGCCTGGAGCACACGTTCCCAGGTCTCCTCGAGCTCGGGTGTCGCGAGGTACGTCAGCCACCCGTCGGGCCGGTCGTGCCGGCTTCGGGAGATGCCGGCAACCGCGCGGCCATTGAGCAGGAACCGATCGCCGTCGATCTCCCAGCCGAACAGTCCGGCGTAGAACTCCGCCGCCCGCGCCGGGTCCGAAGTCGTCAGTTCCACCCAGCAGGGGGTCGATGGCGCAAAGCCTCTGATCCTCATGTGCCGCTCCAACCTGGATGTCCCCGAATTGCTGAACACCTTACGGCACCCAATACGCTTCGTCACTACCCAAGGGTTCAATGTCCGGTTTGGCGCGTGTTGCCGCAACGCAGAGTAATTGGTTGAGGGTTCGAATGTAACGCGACCGTTAACCAGTCGATCAGTCGAGTGTGGACCTGATCAACATCTCGAACCACACCGTCGAGCCGCGGACCGACGGATCGGTGCCCCACGAGTCGCTCAGCTCCTCGATCAGCCCGAGGCCACGCCCGCGACTGCTCAGGCTCGTCTTGGCCTCGGCCTGCGTGCGGATCACGCTGCCCCGGGTGCCCGTGTCGGCGACCGAGACGAGCAGCCTTTCCGCGTTGAGGTCGATCTCCACCTGGGCCGGGGTCCCGGCGTGCAGCAGGGCGTTGGTGGTGAGCTCGCTGGTGCACAGGACGGCGGAGGCGATCACCGGCTCGGGCACCGACCACTCGCGCAGGCGGGCGGTCATCCAATGGCGTACGCGGCTGGGGCCGCTCGGATCGGCCGCCACCCGCATCGTGTCCGACCGGCTGCGGGTCACCGCCCGCTCCACCGCGAGCACCGCCACGTCGTCGTCGGTCGGCGGGCCCGGCACCGCCGCGGTCGCCAGCGAGCACAGGTTGCGCGGGTCGCCGCTCGGCGCCGCCGCGGCCGCCGCCACCAGCGCGTCCAGCCCGTCGTTCAGCGCCCGGCCGCGGCGCTCCACCATCCCGTCGCTGAACAGCATGATCGTGTCGCCCGGCTCGAGCCGCACCTGGCCGGTCTGCCAGCGGCCACCCAGCCCCAGCGGCGCGCCCGGCGGCACCTTGACCAGCTCGGCGCTCGGCGGCTCGCCGGCCACGCCCGCGCGGCGCAGCACCGGCGGCGGGTGGCCCGCGCTGGCCAGCGTGATCGTGCCGTCGGCGAGGTCGAGCACGCCGTACGCCACGGTCACGAAGATCTCCTCGTTGCGCGACTCGGCGCCCAGCGAGCCGACCAGCCGGTCGAGGCCGGCCAGCACCGCCGGCGGCTCGGGGTCGGTCAGCGCCATCGCCCGCAGCGCCGCCCGCACCTGGCCCATCACCGCGGCCGCCCGCACGTCGTGCCCGGCCACGTCGCCCAGCACGATCGCCAGCCGGCCGTCGGCCAGCCGGAACGCGTCGTAGAAGTCGCCGCCCGCGGCGTTGCCGTCGACGCCCGGGGCGTACCGGGCCGCTATGCGGAAATGCTCCAGCTCGGGCAGGTGCTCGGGGAGCATGCTGCGCTGCAGCAGCTGGGCGGTGCCGTGCTGCGCCTCGAAGCGGCGGGCCCGCTCGGCGGCCTGCGCCACCAGCTGGGCGACGGCGCTGAGCAGCGCCCGCTCGGCCGGCAGCCAGGTGTGCGCGGCGCGGTAGCCGATGCTCAGCGCGCCGGTCAGCGACGGCGTCCGCAGCGGCAGCACGGCCAGCGCCCGGATGCGCCGCTCGTGCCGGTCGGCCGCCACCTCGCGCAGCGGCTCGCCGTCGGGCACGAACGACGGCCGGCCCTCGCGGGCGGCCGCCACCACCGGGGCGCGCGGATCGTCGGGGATCCTCTTCCACACCGGGGGGAGGCGCTCGTCGGCCTCGTCGAGCACCTCGCCGCGCACCCGGCGCACGATGCGGAACGCGGCGCCGTCGTCGACGGCGAAGACGCAGTGGTCGACGTCGAACGAGGCCAGCGCGTAGCCCAGCACGACCCGGGCCACGTCGTCGACGGTCAGCGCGACCGCGAGCCGCGCGGTGAGATCGCCCAGATTTTGCAGGCGCCGGGTCACCTGGGTGGTCTCGGCGGCGACGGTCAGCACCCCGGTGACGGCACCCCGCGAGTCGTGCACGACCGAGTGCCCGCGGGTGAAGAAGGCCTGCTCGGAGGGGCCGCCCTCGGTGCGGGCCACGGTCAGCTGGGTCTCGGCCTCGAGGAACGGCTGGCCGCTGCGGTAGACCTCCTCGACCACGCCGCCCAGGGACGCCCAGAGATCGGCGAGCCCCTCCGGCGCGGGGCGGCCGAGCGCGGCCGGGTGCAGGGAGCCGATCATCTCGGCGTACGCGTCGTTGTAGATCAGGACGAAGCCTGCGCCGGCGCTGAACGCCATCGGCATCGGCGACGCCAGCACGAGCTCGACCGCGGCCGCGACCGCCGGATCCCAGTGGTCACGCGGGCCGAGCGCGGTGGCCGACCAGTCGATCTCGGCGACGATCTCGGCGCAGCTGCGGCGGCCAGGCGGGAGCCCGCCCTGCTGCGCGGGCAGCGTGGGCATCACTGAGGGGCTCACCCCACCCGTCCCGGCCATGACCAAAAGCGTAGCCCGACTCGGCCATTCGGACGATGCCCCGCCCTCCGTCCGTCCGATTCCTGACGGTACGAGTTATTGACATTGCGAGCCGAGCGGCGTCGCTCGTTCCGTCTTATGGTCGCAGTGGCCTCGATGACAGCAGGGGAGTGGTGATGACCGGGAACGGGATCGGCCAGGGACTCAGCGACATGTGGCGCTCGGTGCTGTTGTTCCTGCCCGCGGCGCTGGCGTTCATCGTGATCCTGGTCGTCGGATACTTCGTGGCCCGGGTGCTGCGGACGCTGGTGGCCAAGGGTCTGGCACGCACCGGGTTCGACCGGGCGGTGTCGCGCGGGGGCGTCGGGCGGGCGCTGCGGAACGTCAGCGCCGCCGACCTCTGTGCGAAGATTGTCTTTTATGCGGTGCTGCTGTTCGCGCTGCAGCTGGCCTTCGGCATCTGGGGTCCCAACCCGGTCAGCGATCTGCTCACGGCGCTGATCTCGTGGCTGCCCCGGGCGTTCGTGGCGATCGTGATCGTGGTGGTGGCCGCGGCGATCGCGGGGGCTGTCCATGATCTGATCGCCAGCGCGCTGGGCGGGCTCGGGTACGGGCGGGTGCTGGCCCGGGTGGTCGCGATCGTGATCGTGGCGCTGGGGGTGATCGCGGCGCTCGACCAGGTGCGGATCGCCACGTCGGTCACCCAGCCGCTGTTGATCGCGGTGCTGGCCACGGTCGCCGGCGTGGTGATCGTGGGGGTGGGCGGCGGGCTCATCCGGCCCATGCAGCAGCGGTGGGACGGGTGGCTGGATCGCGCCTCGACCGAGTCCAGCGCGATCCGGGAGCACGCGAAGGCGTATGCGGACGAGCGCCGCGCCGAGGAAGAGCGCCGTGCCGAGGAGGCGCGCCTGGCGGAAGAGGCCCGGCTGGCGGAGGAGGCCCGGAAGGCCGAGGAGGCCCGTCGCGCGGAGGAAGCGCGTCTGGCCAAGGAGGCCGAGGTGGCCCGTCGCGCGGAGGAAGCGCGTCTCGCCAAGGAAGCGGAGGACGCCCGTCGCGCTGAGGAAGCTCGTCTCGCCAAGGAGGCCGAGGAGGCCCGTCGCGCCGAGGAAGCGCGTCTGGCCAAGGAAGCGGAGGACGCCCGTCGCGCTGAGGAAGCTCGTCTCGCCAAGGAGGCCGAGGAGGCCCGGCGCGCGAATGAAGCCCGCCAGGCCGAAGAGGCCCGCCAGGCCGCGGTCGCCGCCGCCGAGGCCGAGCGCCAAGCCGCCGCCTCCCGCGCCGCCGGCCAGCAGCCCGCCGGGGGCGCCGAGCCGCCGCCGGACGACACCCAGGTCATCCCGACCCCGCGCGGCCGCCGGGTCACCGACAGCGCCTTCGACACCGAGCGCCGCGAGCACCGCCCCGACTTCATCCCCGGCTTCGACCCCGACCCCGACGACACCACGATCATCACGTCGGACACCGCCGACACCACGATCATCAACCCGGGCGCCGACAACACGGTGGTGATCGGCCCCGACGAGACCCAGGTGATCCGCCCGGACGGCACGACGCCGGACGACACGACGCAGGACTTCGCGACGCAGGACGACACCACCCAGGACGTCACCGCCGCCGAGCGTCGCAAGCCCAAGACATAGAAAGGGCCGCCGCCGGGCGTGAACCCGGCGGCGGCCCCTGGTCGGACAGCCTGTGGAGCGGTGTTGCCCTAGCTCAGCTGGGGTCGGGCAGGGTGCGGGCGAGCACGCACACGGCCAGCAGCCGGCGCATGACCCAGTCGTTGTCCGACCAGTCGATCGGGCCGACCGGCGGGCGCCAGCCGTGGGTGAACGCGGCGTCGCGCACGCCCTCCGCGTACGCGGCGAGCAGAACCGCCGTCAGCGGGCGGACGTCCGCGGACAGGCTGTCGCGGATCCCGGCGGCGTGCTGGTCGACGATGGCCATCAGGCCCGGGCCGGCGTCGGCGGCGTCGAGGCCGCTGACACCCACCGTGTCGTGGAGCTCGGCGAGGCAGGCGTAGGCGGAACGGAGGGCAGCACGGGCGGCAGCGCCGCTGAACAGGCCATTCATGAGAAGAAAAGTTACGGAGCCTCGGGTAGGGAAAGGTTCTCCGTACAGGTGCAGGTCGGTTGAAGGGGAAAGACTTTGGAAGACGGACCGGACGAGGCCCACCGGCGCCCGGAGGGCCTCGACGATCTCACCGTGCAGGCGCTGGGCAAGCTGAGCGAGGCCCTCGAGACCACCGAGCGGGTCCGCGGGCACCTGTACGCGATGCACCAGCTCACCGGCACCGCCGACTTCCAGCTCGACGAGGCGGTCTCGCTGTTCATGCAGGCCGGCCACGAGGAGCTGGCCGAGCGCATCCAGCGGGAGCTGATCGGCCGCAACGTCACGCCCGGCCACTGGACGTTCCAGCTGGTCGAGGAGTACGACGACGGCTACTGGTCGGAGTTCCGCGCGCTGGAGAGAGAGGCCCGCGAGAAGCTCGCCGGCGGCCGGCGGCATCTTTACGAGGCGGAGCTGAAGGAGCGCCGCCGCACCCACGGGAGAACCGGGCACGAGGCGCGGTAGAGCGCTACTCGATCGGCTCGGGCCGGCGGCGCTGGGCGTCGTCGGCCAGGATCACGGTGGCGACGCAGAGGGCCACGGCCACGGCGAACAGCCAGGACGCGTCGTCGATGACCTTGGCGGCCACGGGCGCCTGGACGGCGGCCAGCAGGAAACCGACCCAGGCGAAGAGACGCTGGCGTTCGGACAGGAAACCGGCAGATCGCATTCGGCCAGTTTGTCGCGATCACACGGGATCGCCGTCACCCGTTCGGCCGATTCTCCGTTGTCCGATCGTGCCCTCAGGATTGCGTCCCCGCGGCTCAAGACTTCGCGCGTTCGTCGCATTGTCGCTGGTCACCGCGCTGGCCGGGTGCGCGCCGCACGAGACGCCCCCGGCGGCCCCCGCGCCCGCCCCGCATGTGGCCGTGGGGTCCCTTCTCGGTCGCACCGGCGCATACCTGACGGTCGACGACGCCGCCTCCCGGGTCCAGGTGGTCACCGCGACGCTCCCCGGCCTCCTCTACCGTGTCACCACCCCCGCCGACAGCGGCCTCACACCTCATGTGACCAGCGAGAACGGCCATGTCCGGGCCATTCTGCGACCGAACGGCGCCGACGGCCCCGACGAGGTTCGCATCGTGCTCAACCGGGACGTCCGGTGGGGGATAAGCCTGCCCTCGGGCGCCGGCGAGCAGCAGCTGGACCTGCGCCGCGGCCGCGTCTCCCGGCTCGAGCTGGGCGCGTCGGGCCTGCTGGAGCTGCGCCTGCCGCCGCCGGCCGGCACCGTGCCGATCACCCTCGCCGGCGCCGTCGGCAGCGTCGTCCTGAGCGCGTCGCCGCTGCGCCTCGAGCTCGATCAGGGCGCCGGCTTCGCCGAGCTTCCGTGGGGGTCCGGCCAGGCGATCACGCCGGGCGCCGTCGTGGAGACGCCCGGGTGGAGCAAAATCCCTGATCGGTACGCGATCAGAGCGCGCTCGACCATCGGAAGCCTGACCGTCCGTCAGAAGGAGTAGGGCCCGAACCGCCCCCACGCGACCACCACGGTCAGGATCAGCAGCACGACGTTGCCGATCACCATCGGCGTCTCCTTGCGGCGCGCGTGCACGACCACCGCCCCGGCCATGACGATCGCCAGCCCCGTCGCCGCCAGCGGCACCAGGATCGGCGCGATGTCGAGCGCCGCGGGCAGGATCAGCCCGATCGCGGCCAGCACCTCCAGCGCCCCGATCAGCTTGATCGTGCCCGCGCCGAAGTCGTCGGTCCACCCCATGCCCTGCGCCTTGAGCTGCTCCTTCGGCCGCAGCACCTTCAGCAGGCCGCTGCCGAGGAAGACGGCGGCGAGCAGGCTCGCAATGATCCACAAAACGACGTTCACGGGCCCTCCATCAGTTAACGAGTGAAGCGAACCGTACGCAGATTCACTTCACGCCGCAAGTGATCATCGGTTCAAGCTTTAAGCTACGATGGCCGGTGTGGAGACCGATGCGGAGCCGCGCTGGCTGGATGACGACGAGCAGGAGGCCTGGATGGCGCTGCTCGCCGTCCTGATGCGCGTCCCCGGCGCCCTCGACGCCCAGCTCCAGCGCGACGCCGGCCTCACCCACTTCGAATACCTCGTGATCTCCGGCCTTTCCATGTCTCCCGGCCGCACCCTGCGCATGAGCGACCTCGCCGCCTTCGCCGAGGGCTCGCTGCCCCGCCTCTCCCAGGTCGTCTCCCGCCTCGAGAAACGCGGCTGGATCCGCCGCACCCCCGATCCCACCGACGGCCGCTACACCCTGGCGATCCTCACCGAGGAGGGCTGGGCCAAGGTCGTGGCCTCCGCGCCCGGCCACGTCGAGGCCGTACGGCGGCTGGTCTTCGACCCTTTGACCAAGCCGCAGCAACGCCAGCTGAAGGAGATCGGCCGCCGCATCATGCAGGCGATCGATCCCGGCTGCCCCCGCCCCGCCCCGTCCTCGGAAGGCCCCCGGCCGTGACCTCGATCTTCGATCCCGCGGTGCCCGCCGGCGCCTACGACGACTTCCTGCTCGAGGCGCTGCCCGCTGCCCGCGACCAGCGCGACTGGACCCCGGCCGACGGTCCGATGCCCGCGCTCTACCTGAGCCACGGCGCACCGCCCCTGTTCGACGACCCGGCCTGGCTGCGTCAGCTCTTCACCTGGGCCCGGTCCCTGCCGAAGCCCCGCAGCATCCTGATCGTCTCGGCCCACTGGGAGAGCGCTCCCTTGATGCTCTCGGCCCCGGCCGCGCGCACCCCGCTGGTCTACGACTTCGGCGGCTTCCACCCGCGCTATTACGAGCTGACCTACGACACTCCCGACGCCTCCGCCCTGTCCCGCCGGGTGGCCGCCGCCATGCCCGACGCCGACCCGGTCCACCAGCACCCCCGGCGCGGCCTCGATCACGGCGCCTGGGTTCCGCTGATGGCGATGTACCCGCTGGCCGACGTCCCCGTCCTCCAGCTGAGCATGCCCACCCACGACCCCGGCCGCCTGCTGGCCCTGGGCGCCCGGCTGCGCGAGCTCCGCCAGGAGGGCACGCTGGTGATCGGCTCCGGCTTCATGACCCACGGCCTGCCGTTCATCACCCGGGAGATGCTCACCGGCGCCGTCCCGTCCTGGTCCTCGGAGTTCGACGCCTGGGTGTCGGAGGCCCTCGCCCGCGGCGACGTCGACACCCTGGCCGACTACCACCGGGCCCCGGGCATGCCGTTCGCCCACCCGACCCCCGACCACTACCTGCCGCTGTTCGTCACCCTGGGCGCCGCCACCAACCCCGAGTCCCCGGTGAAGACCACCATCGACGGCTGCATGTTGGGTTTCGCCAAGCGCTCGTTCGAGACGATCGACTAGCGCAGCTGGTCGCGGCGGCGCGTCAGGTAGGCGGTCTCGGCGGTGTTCCCGGCCAGCTCGATGGCTTTGTCGTAGGCGGCTCGGGACTCCGCGCTGCGGCCCAGCCGGCGCAAGAGGTCGGCGCGGGTGGCGTGAAAGGCGTGGTAGCCGGCCAACCGCTCTTCGAGACGGTCGACGGCGGACAGGGCTACCTCGGGCCCGTCGAGCTCGGCGACCGCGATGGCCCGGTTGAGCGCGACGACCGGGGAGGGGTCGACCCGGACGAGCTGGTCGTAGAGGGCGAGGACCTGCGACCAGTCGGTGTCGCGCATGTCGCGGGCGGAGGTGTGCACGGCGTTGATCGCGGCCAGGATCTGGTAGCGGCCCGGCGGCACCCCGGCGGCGGCCGCGGCGAGGCGCTCGCGCACCAGCCGGTGGCCTTCCGCGATCAGCGCCTTGTCCCAGCTGCCGCGGTCCTGCTCGTCGAGGGCGACCAACTCGCCGCCGGGCGAGACCCGGGCGGTGCGGCGGGCCTCGATGAGCAGCATCAGCGCCAGCAGCCCGGCCACCTCGCCGTCCTCCGGCAGGAGGGCCCGGGTCAGGCGGGTGAGCCGGATGGCCTCGGCGGTGAGGTCCTGGCGCACCGGGTCGGTTTCGGGGCCGGTCGCCAGGTAGCCCTCGTTGAACACGAGGAAGAGGACGGCGAGCACGCCGGAGACGCGGACCTGCAGATCTTCCGCGGACGGCACGCGATAGGGGATGCGCGCCGCTTTGATCTTGGCCTTCGCGCGGGTGATCCGCTGCCCGGTGGCGCTCTCGGCCACCAGGAAGGCGCGGGCGATCTCGGGCACGGTCAGGCCGCCGACCATCCGCAACGTCAGCGCCACGCGGGACTCCATCGCGAGCGCCGGGTGACAGCAGGTGAAGATCAGCCGGAGCCGGTCGTCGTCGATGGCGCCGGGAGGTTCGGGACGGTCGTCGCCGTACGCCATCTGCGCCTCCCTGTGCTTGTCGTCGCGCTTGTTCTCGCGCCGGATCCGGTCGATGGCCTTGCGGTTGGCGGTGGTGGTCAGCCAGGCGCCGGGGTTGGGCGGCACGCCGTCGGCCGGCCAGCGCTCGACGGCGGTCGCGAAGGCCTCGGCGGCCGCCTCCTCGGCTATGTCGAGGTCACCGAAGCGCCGGGTCAGGGCGGCGACCACCCGGGCCCACTGTTCGCGGTGGACCCGGGTGACCGCCTGGTGGACGTCGTCCTCGCTCACCGGAACGGCCGCACCTCGACCTTGCGGTTGCAGGCCTTGGATCCCTCCGAGGAGAGCTTGAGCGCCACGTCGAGGTCGGGGGCCTCGATGATCCAGAAGCCGGCGAGGTACTCCTTGGACTCCAGAAAGGGCCCGTCGGTGACCATCGCCGCCCCGGCCCGGTTGTCGATGACGGTGGCCGAGTCGGGCGAGGCGAGACCGCCGGCGAAGACCCATTGGCCGTCGGCCTGGAGCCGGTCGTTGAACACATCGATCGCGGCGGCCTCCTCGGCCGTGGCGAGACCGTCGTTCTCGTCGAAGATGACGGAGATCAGGTACTGCATCGGAAGATCAGCTCCTCGGGGTTGTCAGGCCGGCCGGTAGACGTTGATCGCCACGCCCTTGGTGTCGACGCGCGACTCGACCAGATCGAGCGCGAGATCCGGGCCGTTCTCGGGGAACAATCGCGCGCCCTGGCCGAGAATCACCGGGACCACCATCAGCGTCATCTCGTCGACGAGATCGTTCGCCAGCAGCCACCGGATCAGCGTGCCACTTCCGTGCACTTGCAGCTCGCCGTCCGACTTCGCCTTCAGCTCCCGGATCGCGGCGGCGACGTCCCCGGCCAGCAGGGTGGTGCCCGGCCAGGCCGGATCGGCGAGCGTCGTCGACACCACGTACTTGGGCTGCGTGTTCAACGCGCGCGTGACGGCCGCCCAGTCCGGGTTGTCCTGTTCCGTCATGGATCCCCACGAGGCGGCGAACAGCTCGTAGGTCCGCCGGCCGAACAGGAACGCGTCGGCGCGCTGGTAGGTCTGCTTGATCAGCGCGTGGGTCTCGTCGTCGCCCTTGCCGAGGGCCCATCCGCCGCGCTCGAATCCGTTCCGGCGGTCCTCGTCCGAGGCGCCGCCGTTGCCCTGCATCACGCCGTCGAGGGTGACCTGGGTCATGGTCGTGAGCTTCATGCTCGGGGTTCCCTTTTCTTCGGGCCGCCCCTCGTGGGCGGTCTCACCCCTGCTACGAACACCACCGGCCGGATACGACACCCGCGCGGAAAGAATTTGGCGGACACGGAAAACGGCCGCGCTCGGCGGCCGTCTCCCTGGTGTCGCGCTTACAGTCCGGGTCGATCCACGTCGCCGCGCCACGCGCCGGTCTCGAGGCCGTCGCGGTCCTCGATGAACTCGCGGAAGCGCTTCAGGTCGCCCTTCACGCGGTGGTCGACCATGCCCAGCTTGGCGCCGGCCGTCTCGACCGCGCCCTGCGGGTCGAAGTCCATCTGGACCGTCACCCGGGTGTGGGTGTCGTCCAGGCGGTGGAAGGTGACCACGCCGGCCTGCTTCTCGCCGCCGGTGGACTTCCAGGCCACGCGCTCGTCCGGCACCTGCTCGGTGATCTCGGCGTCGAACTCGCGCTTGACGCCCGCGATCTCGGTCTTCCAGTGCAGGTGGGTGTCGTCGAGCTGGCGGATCTCCCGCACACCGTCCATGAACCGCGGGAACTCCTCGAACTGGGTCCACTGGTTGTACGCGGTGCGAACGGGAACGTTGACGTCAACAGACTCCGTCACGGTACTCACGGGATCTCTTTCCTTCCGGTCGAGTTTTCCGTTCGTGTTATGCAAGGACGTGCCCGGGCATTCTGGGGCTAAACGTGGTGGGGAGATCACATGGACACCGCCGACGCGATCGTGATCGGCGCCGGGCACAACGGGCTGGTCGCCGCGAACGTGCTGGCCGACGCCGGGTGGTCGGTGCTCGTGCTGGAGGCGACGCCGCGGCCGGGCGGCGCCGTGCGGTCCGGCTTCGTCACCTCGCCGGGGTACCTGTCGGACCTGTTCAGCTCGTTCTATCCGCTGGGGATCGCGTCGCCGGTGCTGCGCGAGCTCGACCTCGGCATCGAGTGGCGGCACGCGCCCGACGTCTTCGCCCACCTGCTGCCGGACGGGCGGGCCGCGACCGTCAACCGCGACCTCGAGACGACCATGGCGTCGATGGAGCAGTTCGCCCCGGGTGACGGTGAGCGATGGAAGTCCGCGTACGAACAGTGGCTGTCGATCTCGGCGCCGTTACTGGGCGCGCTCCTGCGGCCGTTCCCGCCGGTGACGGCCGGCCTGGGATTGCTCGCCCGGCTACGGGTCGCCGGCGCGCTCCGGATGGGGCGGCGGCTGATGTTGCCGGCCCGCCAGCTCGGCTCGGAGCTCTTCCGCGGCGAGGGCGCGACGCTGGCGCTGGCCGGCTGCGCGCTGCACACCGACCTGTCGCCGGACGACGCGGGCAGCGGCGTCTACGGCTGGCTCCTCGCCATGCTCGGGCAGGAGGTCGGCTGGCCGGTCCCGTCCGGCGGCGCCCAGCGGATCACCGACGCGCTGGTGGCCCGGCTCGAGGCCCGCGGCGGCGAGATCGTCTACGACGCGCCGGTCGAGCGTGTCCTGATCGCCCGCAACCGGGCGATGGGTGTCCGCGCCGACCGGGATTACCGGGCAAAACGGGCGGTCCTCGCCGATGTGCCGGCCCCGGCATTGTTCCTCGATCTTGTCGGAGCTGAGAAGATGCCGCCGCGCCTCGTAGACGATTTGTCCCATTTCCGCTGGGACGGCGCCACCCTCAAGGTCGACTGGGCCCTTCGCGGCAAGATCCCGTGGACCAACCCGGCCGTCAACGGCGCCGGTACCGTCCATCTGAACGCGGATCTGAACGGGCTCACCCGATACGCGGCCGAGCTGGCCACCGGCGAGATACCGCGGAATCCCTTCCTCCTTCTCGGCCAGATGTCCACGGCCGACCCGCGGCACTCGCCCCCCGGCACGGAGTCCGCCTGGGCCTACACGCACCTGCCGAGGCTCGACAAATGGCAGGCCGACGAGATGGCGGCCCACGTCGACAAGGTGGAGGCCGCGATCGAGAAGGCGGCGCCCGGCTTCCGCGAGCTGGTCATCGGCCGGAATGTGTTCTCCCCGGCCGACCTCGAGCGCGAGAACCCGTCGCTGAACGGCGGCGCCATCGGAGGCGGCACCGCGGCCGCGTACCAGCAGCTCTTCCTCCGCCCGATCCCCGGCCTCGGCCGGGCCGACACGCCGGTCGACCGCCTTTATCTGGCGAGCTCCTCGGCCCACCCCGGCGGCGGCGTGCACGGCGCCCCGGGCGCGAACGCCGCGCGGGCCGCGCTGGCCCGCGAGGCGCCCGTCACAGGCGATCTCTACCGTGCGGCCATCGCCGCAGCTCAGCGGGCTGTCTACCGGTAACGTGGGAGGGGTGATGTTTACCGATTCGGGCGTCGGGCACCAAGCACCCCGTCACCGTCGCCCGACCGGAGGGACACCGTGCGCATCGCGATGATTTCCGAGCACGCCAGCCCCTTGGGCGACGGCGGGCAGAACACCCACGTCGCCGACCTCTCGGCCGCGCTCGCCGAGCTCGGCCACGAGGTACGCGTCTACACCCGGCGGGACGACCCCACGGTCGCCGAGGAGGTGACCACCCGCGGCGGCATCCACGTCGTGCACGTGCCGGCCGGCCCGGCCCACGTCGTCGCGCCCGACCTGCTCCTGCCGTACATGGGGGAGTTCGCGCGCTGGCTCGAGGAGCGGTGGCGCGCCGGCTGGGCGCCCGAGGTCGTGCACGCCCATTTCTGGACCAGCGGCCTGGCCGCCGTGACCGCCGCCCGCCAGCTGGGCGTACCGGTGGTGCAGTCGTTCCACGAGCTCGGCGAGGCCGAGCCGACCGGCGACGGCAAGCCGTCGCGGTCGGGCTACGAGCGGGCGCTGGGCCGCGCGGTCGACCGGGTGGTCGCCCAATCACAGGACGAGGTACGCGGTCTCGTGCGCATCGGCGTGCCGAGGACGCAGCTCACGGTCGTCCCCGCCGGGGTCAACTCGGAGCGGTTCACGCCCGAGGGCCCGGCCGTCGAGCGCGACCCGGAACGGCCGCGGATCCTCTCGGTCGGCAAGCTGGTCGAGCGCAAGGGCTTCGGCGACGTCATCCAGGCCATGCGCTGGGTGCCGAGCGCCGAGGTGGTGGTCGTCGGCGGACCGCCCGCCGATCAGCTGCCCGCCGACCCGGGCGCCCGCAAGCTGCGCGCCCTCGCCGAGCGCCTGCAGGTCGCCGACCGGTTCCGGCTGGTGGGCCGGGTTCCGCCGGCCGACATGCCGGGCTGGTACCGCTCGGCCGACCTGCTGGTGGCCGCGCCCTGGCAGGAGGAGTTCGAGCCGTCCGCGCTGGAGGCGATGGCCTGCGGCGTGCCGATCGTGGGGACCGCGGTGGGCGGGCTCAACGACGCCGTGGTCGACGGGCTGACCGGCGATCTCGTGCCGGCCCGCGACCCGCGGGCGCTGGGCGGGGCGCTGCGCCGGCTGGTCAACGACAAGGTGCGCCGATTCGCGTACGCGACGGCCGCCCTCGATCGCGCGCGGCAGGCGTACTCGTGGCGGCGGGTCGCCTCCCAGGTCGGCTCGGTCTACGCGGCCGTGGCCGGATTGCGCCGGGGCACCAGCACGAGCGAGGCGAACACCGAGGCCGTGGCGTAGGGCGTAAGCCCGCATCCACCAACTGGTTGACCGGAACGCTCGCTCGCCGGTCGATTCGGCGGGGTCGATTCCACGCGACGCTCGATGCATGCCAGTCATCGAGGTCCAGAATCTGCGGAAGCGCTACGGGGACACGGTCGCGGTGCGGGATGTCTCGTTCACCGTCGAGCGTGGCGAGATCTTCGGAATCCTCGGCCCCAACGGCGCCGGCAAGACCACCACCGTCGAGTGCGTCGCCGGCCTGCGCGTGCCGGACGGGGGCACGATCAGCGTCCTCGGCCTGCCGCCGAGCGACCGGAAACTCCGGCAGAAGGTCGGCGTGCAGCTCCAGGAGAGCCAGCTCCCCGACAAGATGACCGTCCAGGAGGCGTTGCAGCTCTACGCCTCCTTCTACCAGGCCCCGGCCGATTGGCGGGCGTTGGCGCGAGAGCTCGGGCTTTCCGACCAATTGCGTACGCGTTACGCGAAGCTCTCCGGCGGCCGCAAGCAGCGGTTGTCGATCGCGCTCGCCCTGGTCGGCAACCCCGAGATCGCCATTCTCGACGAGCTCACCACGGGCCTGGACCCGCAGGCCCGCCGCGACACCTGGGACCTGATCGAGTCGATCCGCGACAGCGGCGTGACGATCGTGCTGGTCACCCACTTCATGGAGGAGGCCGAGCGGCTCTGCGACCGGCTCGCCGTGATCGACCACGGCGGGGTCGTCGCGCTCGACACCCCGGCCGGGCTGGTCGACGCGATCAGCGCCGAGCAGCGGATCCGCTTCCGGCCCTCGGCGCCGCTCGACGACGCGCTGCTGCTGGCCGCGCCGGAAGTGACCTCGGTCGAGAGGCGCGGCCCGCAGGTCGAGGTGTCCGGCACCGGCAACCTGCTGCACGCGGTCACCTCGGTGCTGGCCGCCCACCAGATCATCGCCAACGACCTGCGGATCGAGCAGGCCAGCCTGGACGAGGCGTTCGTCCGGCTCGTCGGGAAGGACTGACACCATGTTCACCAAACTGACCTTGAGCGAGCTCAGACTGCTGGCCCGCGAGCCGGTGGCCGCGTTCTTCTCGCTGCTCTTCCCGACCGTGCTGGTGGTGATCCTCGGCAGCGTCCCGGCGTTCCGCGAGCCGTCGGCCGACCTGGGCGGGTTGCGGGTGGTCGACGTCTACGTGGGAATCGCGGTGGCGCTGACCCTGGCGATGCTGGGCCTGCAGGTGACGCCGATGGCGCTCGCGACCTACCGGGAGAAGGGCATCCTGCGGCGGCTCGCCACCACGCCGGCCCGGCCCGAGCTGTTACTGGCCGCGCAGATGGCGTCGGCTCTGGTCACGGCGATCGCGTCCAGCGCGCTCGCCATCGCCGTGGGGCGCCTTGCTTTCGACGTACCCATCGCCGGGAATTTTGTGGGTTTTGTCCTGGCCTTTGTTCTCACCGCGCTGGGGGTCTTCGCGATCGGGCTGTTCATCGCGGCGCTGGCGCCGAGCGGGAAGGCCGGCAACTCGATCGGCACGCTGCTGTTCTTCCCGGTGATGTTCTTCGCCGGGCTGTGGGTGCCGCGCGAGGTGATGCCCTCGTGGCTGCAGCGGGTCGGTGACTTCACGCCGATGGGCGCGGGGGAGCGGGCGCTGCACGAGACCATGACGGGTCACTGGCCCGGCCTGCTGTCGGCTACCGTGCTGGTGGGATACCTCGCGGTGTTCGGGTTCGCGGCGGCCCGGCTGTTCCGCTGGTCCTGAGGAGGTCGGCCGAGATGTCGGGTGTGTCGGACAGGGCGGAGGCCGCCCGGCTGGAGACCTCGCAACGACGGCTCGACCGGTGGCTGATGTGGGTGCCGTACGGCGCGCTCGTCTGCTCGACCGCGATCGTCCCGATCGGCGCGGCCGCCGACCTGCCGACGGTGCCGTACCCGCTGATCGGCCTGATCGTGGTCGTCACCGCCGGCTGGATGCTCTGGTGGACCACGCTGCACCCGCAGTGGGAGCACAACCCCCGCCGGATGGTGGTCTTCTACTGCGTCGTCATCGTGCTGATCTACCTGCTGGTCTGGTGCAGCCCGCTCTTCGGGTTCTTCGCCTGGTCCGGATACCTCTTCACCGGGTACGCGTTGAAGGGACGCTTCTCGCGGCTGGCCGGCGCCTCCGTGGTCGCCATCGCCACCGCACTGTCCCAGGCCGGCGGCTTCCCGGTGATCGAGAATCGGGACGCGTGGGGCTACTTCTTCATCCTCCTGCTGTTCAACGTGGTGATCGCCGGGTCGATGACGCTGCTGAGCACGATGACGCACGAGCAGTCGGCCAAGCGCGCCGAGATGATCCAGGAGCTCGCGGAGGCCAACGCGAAGCTCGAGGCGGCGCTGAAGGAGAACGCCGGGTTGCACGCCCAGCTGCTGGTGCAGGCGCGGGAGGCGGGCGTGCACGACGAGCGGCAGCGGATGGCGGGGGAGATCCACGACGTGCTCGCCCAGGGACTGACCGGGATCGTGACCCAGCTGGAGGCGGCCGCGGCGGTGCCCTCGTCGTGGGAGCGGCACGTCGCGGCGGCGAAGAAGCTGGCCCGGGAGAGCCTGACCGAGGCCCGGCGGTCGGTGCAGGCCCTGCGGCCGCAGCCGCTCGATTCCGCCGGTTTGCCGGACGCGCTCGCGGAGGTGGTGTCCACCTGGTCCTCCCTGCACGGCGTGACGGCGTCGCTGATCACCACGGGAACCCCTCGGCCGCTGCTGCCGGAGATCGAGATGACGCTGCTCCGGACGGCGCAGGAGGCCCTTGCCAACGTGGCCCGCCACGCCTCCGCCGTACGAGCGATCCTGACTTTGTCGTACATGGAAGATGTAGTCACCTTGGACGTACGGGATGATGGTGTTGGGTTTGATGTGTCTGTTTCCCCCGAAATTTCGTCTTACGGGCTGACGGCGATGCGCGACCGGGTGCTGCGCGTCGCCGGGACGCTCGAGGTCGAGTCGGAGCCGGGCTCGGGCACGGCGGTGTCGGCGTGCGTGCCGGCGCTCGGGGTCGCGGCATGATCGGCCTGCTCATCGTCGACGACCACCCGGTCGTGCGGGACGGGCTGCGCGGCATGTTCGCCGGGGACGATCGTTTCGAGGTGCTCGGCGAGGCCGGGAACGGGCGCGAGGCGCTGGCGGTGGCCCTGTCGATGTCGCCCGACGTGGTGCTGATGGACCTGCGCATGCCTGAGATGGACGGCGTCACCACGATCAAGGAGCTGCGCGCGCAGGGCAGCACGGCTCGCGTGCTGGTGCTGACCACCTATGACACCGACCGCGACGTGCTGCCCGCGATCAAGGCCGGGGCCACCGGATACCTGCTCAAGGACACGCCGCGCGAGGAGCTGTTCCGGGCGGTCACGGCGGCGCATCGCGGGGAGTCGGTGTTGTCACCGGCCGTGGCCGGCCGTCTCATGGGCAGCCTGCGCTCGCCGGTGAAGGAGCCGCTGTCCGCCCGCGAGATCGAAGTGCTCACGCTCATCGCGCGCGGCAACAGCAACCGGGAGGCGGCCGCACTGCTTTTCATCAGCGAGGCGACGGTCAAGACCCACCTTCTTCACGCGTACGCCAAATTGGGCGTTCGCGACCGAGCAGCGGCCGTTGCCGCGGCCTTCGAGCAGGGATTGATGAGCCGCGACTGAGGCCCGTGTCATACCCAGGTGGTAGAAGGCTGTACGACGCTGGTGCGACGCGCACCCACTTCTCTTCCGCAAGGATCGACGCCATGCCCGGTACATCGAGCTCCGCCTCCGCCGTCCACGCGCTGCCCTTCGGCCCACCAGCCCCCGGCGTGCCGGTGCCCGACCCGCCTCCGGTCGCCGCGCCGTCTGCCTTGGGGGTGCGGCCCATCGAGCGGGCGGGCTATCTCCTCGGTGCGGTGCTGATCGCGAGCGGCCTCTTCCACGCCGCCGTCCTGATCACCTCCGGCGGCACCTGGGAGGGCCCGGTCTCCTGGCGCAAGCCGATGACGTTCGGCCTGTCCTTCGGCCTGACCCTGATCACCATGGCCTGGGTGACCTCGTCGATCCCGCTGCGCGACCGCACCCGCAACCTGCTGCTGGGCGTGTTCGCCACGGCCTCGGTCGTCGAGGTCCTGCTGATCACCCTGCAGGCCTGGCGCCGGGTCCCGTCGCACTTCAACATGGAGACCCCGTTCGACAGCGCGGTCTCCCGCGTCCTGGCCGCCGGCGGAGGCGTCATCATCGTCGTCCTGCTGGCCCTGACCATCGCGACCTGGCGCCCGCTTCCCGGCGTGGCCCCGTCGATGCGCCTGGCCCTGCGCGCCGGTTTCCTGGCCCTCGACACGGCCTTGCTGATCGGCGCCGTCATGGTCGTCACGGCGGTCCTCGACGTCTCCCGCGGCGACCAGCTGGCGGCCTATGCCGTCGGCTCCCAGTGGAAACCGGCCCACTTCGTCCCCATGCACGGCGTCCTGGCGTTGCCCCTGCTGGCCTGGCTGCTGGCCCGCACCCCCCTGCCGGAGCGATCACGGGTCCGGACGGTGGCCCTGGCCACGGCCGGCTACGCCGTCCTCTGCGCGCTGTCGGTCGTCGAGTCGGCCGCCGCCATCAACCCGCTGCAGGCCCCGCTGCTCGCCGACACCATCGCCGCCGTGGCCGTAGCGGCGATAGTGGCGGCCGCCGCACGGGCGCTGGCACTCCTGCGGAGCACCCCGATGGCCACCTGAGCGGCTACTCTTCGCCGGAGAACCGCTCCCACGCGGATTGGCGCGTGATCCGGAGGGCGGAGCCGATGCGCGCCCAGGTCACCTTCCGCTCCCGCAGGATGGTGACCAGTCGCTGGAGGCTCTCCTCGGTCTGGGCTCCCACGGCGGCGACGCGGGGAAGCTGGTCGAGGATCTGCTCGTCGGTCATCCCCTCTTCCCAGGTGGAGACTCGCCTGTCCGCCTGCTCGGACCGGAGGACGTCGTTGCACCGCTCGACGCACTCGTTGCAGATGTACACGCCGGGCCCGGCGATCACCTTCTCGACTTCCGGGCTCGGCTTGGCGCAGAAGGAGCAACAAAGCTGAATTGCCGTCATGGCATCTCCCGGCGGTAGAGGTTTGTCAGGTGCTCCCTGACGGCTGTCAGGCTACACCTGACAAGCCCGTATGTCCCCTGCGGCTGGTACTTTCCGACTCGCTGCCGCGGGTCGGTGATCTCCGGCGACGGTCGGGGTAGTGAAGAAGCGATCTGCCGATGTGCCGAGATGTGAGGACGATTGTCGTGACGGACGAACCGCTCTACGCGAAGCTGGGCTTCACCGACGCCGAGTGGGGGCTGCTGGTCGGCCTGCCGCAGTCGGTGCTGACGGCGGCGAGCGCCGCTACGCCCGACAGCGCCCGCAAGACCCGGGCCGAGAACGAGGCCGGCCGCGACGTGATCGCCGACGCCCGGGTGTCCGCGAGTCCCCTGGTCGCCGCCGTCGCCGCCGAGCTGCTCGCCGAGGTGGGCGATCCCGAGCTGGGCGAGGAGGCTCCGGTGATCGAGCCGCCGGACCCCATCGCGTACGTCGGGGACGTGCTCGATCGCGCGGCCGAGGCCAATGCGCTGCTGACCGCGAAGGCCGACCAGGCCGACGCCGAGACCTACAAGCACTGGCTCGTCGAGATCGCCGAGAGCGTCGTCGGCGCGGCCAGCACCGGCGGCGTGCTGGGGATCGGCGGCGAGCAGGTGACCGACACCGAGCGCGAGTTCCGCGACGAGCTGGCGAAGGCGCTCGCCGAGTAGAACTGCCATGCTGGCGGGATGGGAGTCGACGAGTACACGCAGGCGCGGCCCGCGGCCGCCCTGCGCCCGTTCGTCGGCTTCTATTCCGGGTACCGCCAGACCGGAGTGGCGCCGGCCCGCCATCGTGGGCTGCCCTCGCCGTACCTGACGCTGATCTTCACGATCGACGACCCGCTGGACGTGGTGGTCCACCCCGATCCCCGCCAGCGCCCCGAGAGCTACGACGCGCTGATCGGCGGCCTGCACCTCGCCCCCGCGGTGATCACCCATCCGGGCCGGCAGTCCGGTGTCCAGGTGGCGTTGCACCCGCTGGGCTGCCGGGCGCTGTTCGGGCTGCCCGCCGCCGAGCTGGCCGGTTCCGACCTGGCGGCCGCCGACGTGCTGGGCGACCTGATGGTCGACAAGATCCGCGATCGCCTGCGAGCCGCCTCCGACTGGCCGTCGCGCTTCGCGGTGGTCGACGAGGCCTTGCTGCGTCACCTACGCGACGATTCACCCGGCGTGGCGCCCGAGATCGCGTACGCCTGCGGCCGTCTTTTGATCGGCGAACCCGCCCCCGTGGCCGCCGTTGCCGCCGAGGTCGGCTGGAGCCCCCGCTATCTCACCGATCGTTTCCGGGCCGAGGTGGGCCTGCGCCCCAAGGAGGCCGCCCGGGTCGCCCGGTTCGATCGCGCCCGCCGCGCGCTGAGCCCCGCCACCCGCCTCGCCGACCTGGCCGCCGCGCACGGCTTCGCCGACCAGTCCCATCTGGTCCGCGAGTTCCACGCCTTCGCCGGCTGCACGCCGACGACCTGGCTGGCCGACGAGTTCGACCTCCTCACCAGCCTGCGCGAGATCTAGTTCGGTTTTGTCCAAGCCTTCGCCCGCCACGACGGGCGAGGATCGAGCCATGACCGATGCGAAGACCCCGCCACCGCAGGTGTGGCCCACGCTGCGCGCGAACGACGCCCGCGCCCTGATCAAGTTCCTGGTGGAAGCGTTCGGCTTCGAGGAGACCGTCGTCTACGGCGAGGGCGACCGGGTGGATCACGCCCAGCTGAGCTGGCCGCCCGGCGGCGGCATCATGCTCGGCTCCGCCAACCGCGGCCCCGACGACCAGTGGGCCCTCCCACCCGGCACCTTCGGCGCCTATGCGGTCGCCGACGACGTCGACGCCCTCCACGCCCGAGCCGCGAAGGCCGGCGCCGAGATCATCCGCCCGCCCCAGGACACCGAGTACGGCTCCCACGAGTTCGCCGCCCGCGACCCCGAGGGCAACCTCTGGTCCTTCGGCACCTATCGCGGAGAGCCGAGGGGCTAGCGGGCGTAACTCTACCTATATAGAGTTACGCCTCGTGACCCGGATGAGGCGCCCTTCCCCGCAGACCGCTGCGGTCCTGCACGCGCTGGCCGACGAGCCGTCGACCTGGCGATACGGCTACGAGCTGGGCCGGCAGGTCGGCTTGCGGGCCGGCTCGCTCTACCCGATCCTGATGCGCCTCACCGACCGGGGCCTGCTGGAGTCCACATGGGAGATCGCGCCGCCGGCCGGCCGCCCGCCCCGCCACCTGTACCGCCTGACCGAGGCGGGCCGCGAGCTGGCGGCGGAGGTGGCACCGGCGACCGAGCGACCGCCGTCGACGGCCGGCCTCCGCCCACGAACGCTGCGCCCGGCGGAATTCGGGGGTGCGTGGTGACCGATTCACCACACACGCCGCAATCCAGCGCGCCGCCGCGGTCCGGCGGGGTTCGACGCGACGCGGCCGGGCGTGCGCTGGCGGTCGCGGTGCAGCTGCTGCCGCCGGAGCAGCGCGAGTGGGGCATGGCCATGCGCGCGGAGCTGGACGCGGTCACCCAACGCGACGAGCGACGCCGCTTCGCGACCGGCTGCGTCGCGGCGATCGCCACCCGCCCGGCGGTGTGGCGCCGCGTCGCTTACGCGCTGCTGCCCGCCTCCGTCGTGGCCTACGTAGTTCTCTGGAGCGCCACCATCGACTGGGCGCCGCGGCGGTGGGGTGTAGTGGTGTTCGCCGCCGTCCTGGCCGTCGTCGCCGAGCTGGGTGTAGTCGGACCACTCGGCCCGGTAGCTCCGAGCCGGGCGGCGCGGTTCGCTCGCGCCTTCGGATATCTGCTGGTCGGCGCCCTGGCAGTGGAGCTCGACGTCTCGATCGCCCACAAGGACAACAACGACCTGACCGGCGTGCCCGTCCTCTCGGTCGTGCTGGCCGTCTACCTCGCGGCGACCCTGGCCATGACCGGCCGCCGCGCCCGCGCCACGTCCCGCTCGCTGCTCCTCGGCCTGGCCGGCGGCACAACCGCAGCCGCCGCATGGGCGCTCGTGGTGCTGCTGGCCCCGCCGATCCCGCCCGGCCCCGGCTTCGCCGCCGCCCTGACCGCCGCCGGCATGGCCCTCACCATCCTCCTGACACCGCGCCGCGACCCGATGGCCGCCCTGCGAGCCGCCCTGATCGCCGGAACCACCGGCGCCCTACTGATCTTCAACGCCGTGGTGATCCTGTCCAGCTTCGGCCCGCCCGACCTCATCCCCAGCCTGGCGCCGCACGCCTTGACCCCGGCCGACCAGCTCACCAACAGCCGCATCGAGCTCGTCGACCCCTACTTGTGGTTGCTCCTGCTCGGCTGGTTCGTAGCCGTCGGCCAATGGATGGCCGCCCGCTCACCGGCCGCTCCGGCAGTCACCGCCCCGCCACCCGCCATCCCCGCCGAGGAGCCGGCCTGACCCGCCGCCCGCCCGCGCCGGCCGCCCGCCGGCCCGCCCGCCGGCCCGCCGCCCGTCGGCCACACGCCGATCCAGGCGCACCGCCTCGGGATGGTCCTGGCGGGCCGCTTTCTTGGCGGAGCCCAGCGACGTCCTCTAAGCCGCGACTGAATCGGCCGCGCACCTCAGCATGGTTCCTCGCCAGTCGGGACGACTGACCGGCTATTCCGTAACCTCCGCCGCCCAGGCGGTCAACGCCGCGAAGTCGGCTTCGCAGGGCGGTTGGGGGGTCGAAGGTCAGCAGCAGCGCGCGGCCGGCGTGATGCTCGTAGACGTACTCCTGGTCGGCCGGCGGGTAACGGGGGCCGCCCTCGGGATCCAGCACGCCGTCGAGGTCGAGGTAGAGCAGTGGCCGGGCGATTACGCGGAGGCGAGGAGCTTGTTTTCCAGCACGACCGGGACCGACAGCGTCTTGTAGCCGACGTCGTCGAAGAGGACGGTCATGCGGTCTTCCTCGTAGCCCATCACCATGCCCGTGCCCCACTCCCCGTGGCGGACCTTGCTGTGCACGGCGAACGGCTCGGCGGAGGAGGACGGCTCCGTGGTCACGCCGTTCACGCAGTTGTCGCAGTGGCCGCACGGCCTGGGCATGTCCTCGCCGAAGTAGGCCAGCAGCATCTGACTGCGGCATCCGCGAGCCTCGGCGAAACCGCGCATCATGTCGGTCCGGGAACGGGAGACCACCTGCTGCCGCTCGTACGCGTCAATGGCAGCCTTTGCCGCCGCGGCCGGAAGCGGGGCGAAAAGCGGAATCGTCATCTTGTTGCCGGCGCCGGACACGGCGGCGCCTACCTGTTCCAGCAGGCCCAGATATGCACCCAGCTTGCGCGGGCCCAAGCCCGTTTTGTCCTTCAAAGCCGTTTTGGTGACAGGGCCGTTGCGCAACGCGGCGGCCAGTGTGCGCAGCTCGGTCTCGTCGGGCGCGCCGCCGGTGAAGAAGCGCTGGATGGCTTCGTCTTCGGCCCGCCACAGCAGCATGGCGTGGGCGGGCTCGCCGTCGCGGCCGGAGCGGCCGATCTCCTGGAAGTAGCTGTCCGGCGAATCGGGCAGGGCCACGTGCGCGACCCAGCGGATGTTGGCCTTGTCGATGCCCATGCCGAACGCGGACGTAGCCACCATGATGTCCACTTTGTCGGCGGTGAAGTCCTCCTGGCGCTGCTCGCGCGGACCGCCGGCCATGCCGCCGTGGTAGAAGGCGGCGTTGTAACCCGCGTCGGTCAGGCGCTCGGCGAGCTCCTCGGCGGCCCGGCGGGTGGCGACGTAGACGATGCCGGGGCGGGAGACCGAGTCGATCAGCTTGGTGAGCCGCCGCCAGCGGTAGTCCTCGTCGGGGCAGTAGGCGACCTCGAGGAACAGGTTGGGGCGGTCCAGGCCGGAGATGTGGATCTCGGGCCGGCGCAGGCCGAGCCGGTCGATGATGTCGTCGCGCACCGGCGGAGAGGCGGTGGCGGTCAGCGCCAGCACGGGTGGCCGGCCCATCTGCTTGATCATGTCGCCGAGGGCGAGGTAGTCGGGGCGGAAGTCGTGGCCCCAGGCCGAGATGCAGTGCGCCTCGTCGACGGCTACCAGCCCGGGCTTGAGCGCGCGGACCTCGGCCAGCCGGTCGGGGTTGCTCAGCTGCTCGGGTGTGATGAAGAGGAACTCGGCGCGCCCGGTGCGGATCTCCTCGAGCGCGGCCTTCTGCTGATTCGGCGTCTCGGCCGAGCTGACCCGCACGGCGCGGATCTTCGGATCGTTCCGCTCGTTGAGCGCCGCGATCTGGTCCTGCTGCAGGGCGAGCAGCGGGGAGATCACGACCGTCGGGCCCGGCAGCAGGACGGCGGGCACCTGGTAGATGGCCGACTTTCCGGCCCCGGTGGGCAGCACGACCAGCGCGTCGCGGCGGCGCAGCACCGCGCGCATCGGCTTGAACTGGCCGGGGCGCAGGGAGGGCCAACCGAATTGGGAGCGCGCGACCCGGCGCAGGCGTGGTCCGTACACAGGCAGCTTCATGGCGCGGGCCATTGTGCCCCACGGGTGTGACAGTCAAACCGCTACTTGAACATCCGCCGGATCGCCCAGAGCAAGAGCAGCACTGCAAGAGCAACACCCAGCAGGCGTACGGCGTGGATCTGTGACCAATCGACGCCGGAGGCGGCTAGCGGATACGACACGTCTCGCATGGTATCGAGTCCCGCCATGGTCTCGATAAATAGGAAGGTTTGTTGACTAAATCGGGGAAGGGGTGTGACCATAGGTCCGCACAACGGGGGGCGCGCTCCCACGGGCGCGCGCGACGACATCAGCGGAGGTACGGGGGCCCATGCCCAACCAAGGCGAACTGCCGGAGCTGGCCGCGACGGTGCTCCAGCCGGGTTTTGTCGGCACGAGCGCGCCGGACTGGATCCGTCGATGGCTCGCCGACGGACTGGGCGGCGTGGCGCTCTTCGCCCGCAACGTCGAGTCGCCGGCGCAGGTGGCCGCGCTGACCGCCCAGCTGCGGGCCGAGCGCCCCGACGTGATCGTGGCGATCGACGAGGAGGCCGGCGATGTCACCCGCTTCGAGTCGCGGCACGGCAGCTCCCGCCCGGGCAACCTGGCGCTGGGGGCGATCGACGATCCGGCCCTGACCTTCGCCGTGGCGTGTGACCTGGGCGCCGAGCTCGCCAACGCGGGCATCACCCTCGACTACGCACCCGACACGGATGTCAACAGCAACCCCGACAACCCCGTGATCGGCGTACGGGCCTTCGGCGCCGAAGCACAGTTGGTGGCGCGCCACTCGGCGGCGTTCGTCCGCGGTCTCCAGGAGGCCGGCGTCGCCGCCTGCGCCAAGCACTTCCCCGGCCACGGCGACACCAGCGTCGACTCGCACCACGACGTCCCGCTGATCGACCGGGACCGGGCCGAGCTGGACGCCTGCGAGCTGCTGCCCTTTCGCGCCGCGATCGAGGCGGGCGTCCAGGCGGTGATGACCGGGCACCTGCTGGTCCCCGCCTACGACGACCGGCTGCCGGCGACGCTGAGCCACCGCATCATGACCGGCCTGCTGCGCGAGGAGCTCGGCTTCCAGGGCCTGATCGTCACCGACGGCATCGAGATGCAGGGCGTACGCCGCCGGTACGGGCTGGCCGGCGCCGCCGTCATGGCGCTGGCGGCCGGGGTGGACGCGATCTGCGTCGGCGGGGATCACGCGGATGAACAGACCGCGACGCAGCTGCGCGACGCGATCGTCCAGGCCGTCCGCGACGGCTCCCTGAGCGAGGAACGGCTGGCCGACGCGGCCGCCCGGGTGCGCCGCCTCGGCGCTTGGACCACGCGGGTGCAGACGGAGACGGGCGCTCGCGCCGCCGTGCATGCGGCGAGCAGCGGGTCGGCGGTCGGGTTCGACGCGGCCCGGCGGGCCGTACGGGTGACCGTGGCCGAAGGCGCGACCACGCTGCCGATCGACCGGCCGGCGCATGTGGTGGAGTTCGCCCCGCCGCGGAACATCGCCATCGGCGCCGAGACGCCGTGGGGGATCGGGGCGCCGCTGGACGGCCTGCTGCCCGGCACCACCTCGGTGCGGCTCACCGCCGACGACCTCGAAGGCCCGGCGGATCCGCTGGCCGGCGCGGCCGACCCGCTGGCCGGCGCGGAGGGTCGCGCGCTGGTGCTGGTGGCCCGCGACGTGCACCGGCATCCGTGGCTGGAGGCGGCGATCCGGCGGGTCCTCGAGACGCGCCCCGACGCGATCGTCGTGGAGATGGGCGTGCCGGTGACGGTGCTGGGCGGCGTGCACATCGCCACTTATGGGGCAACTCGGGCGTGCGGGCTGGCCGCTGCTGAGCTCATCGCCGGTAGCCCGGTGCCCGCCCCGATCGCCGCCTAGGGCGCTGTCGCTGGCACCGGGACGATCCTGCTGGTCGAGGACGATCCCGGCTGTCTTCCCGCTATGTGGCGGTGGCTATCGGATGATGGGACTGAGTCCCGGATCCCGGCCGACCGTCCCGTCGGCTGGACGCGCGAACCGCATCGCGGGATGTTGGCGGCCCATCCGCCGGACATAGCCCGATTTTTCCGGTGACGCGCTCTGCCGCCCTCCGAAGGATGATGAGTTCCCGCGCGCATCGAACAGCAATTGCTCAAGATCTCGCGGCTGCGGGAGCCTCTTGGTGAGTTGCCGGCTTCAGCGGGTCGGGCGGAGAAGACGGCACCCGCGGCGGGCTGCACCTGGCAGCTCTCGGGCCATGGCACGCCCCAGCGGGGGCCACCGATCGCCGCAACCGACCGCGGCGACCAAGCTCAGCGGACCTCTGGGGCAAATGCGCTTTTCGCCGTCTTTGTCCGGCCGCCCACGGACCGCCCCCACCCGGTTTGGGTGGGGCCCAGTGAAGCAGCTGGGTATGACAAAAACCGGGCGCCGTCCACAGAGGGCTAGCGGACGACGATGTCGTCGTACTCCGAGTGCTCCTCGACATAGCGGGCGAAGAACGGGCAGATGGGCACGATCTTCTCGCCCCGGGAGCGGATCAACTCCAGCGTCCGGCTCGCCAGCTCGTTGCCCAGGCCCTGGCCGCGGAACTCGGGCTTCACCTCGCTGTGGGTGACCACGACGGTGTGCTCGTCGCGGCGGCGGTACATGGCCAGGCCGGCGACCGCGCCGTCGACCAGCAGCTCGAAGCGATGGTTGGCGGTGTTGTCCTGCACATCGAAGTCGCTCACGCCCCTCACTTTAGGGTCGCGCGGTCCCCGTACCCTCTAATGGTGCTCAAGCCCACCCGGCGCGTCGGCGCCGCACTCAGCTCCGCCGTCCTCGGCCTCGCGTTGCTCGCCGGATGCGGCAGTGACAACGTCAACTGCGGCATCGACCAGTGCACGGTGACCATCGACCGCGAGGTGAACGCGAGCGCCAGCGTCCTCGGCATCGACGCGAAATTCGTCAGCGCGGACGCCAACACCGTGACGCTCGACGTGGCGGGGGAGCAGGTCACGCTGACCAAGGGGCAGCAGGCGGCGCAGGTCGCGGGCCTTCAGGTGTCGCTCGACAGCATTACCAACGACACCGTCAGTTTCCAGGTGTCACGTAACTGAGGTTTGTCAGACGTCAAGTCCGGTCAATGAGGGGGTATGTCGTCTGCCACCTCGAACGTCAAATACACCGCCTCCCGAGCGGCGGACAGCAAGCCGCTCGAGTATGTGGCCCGCGCCGGATTCATCGGCTACGGCATCATCCACCTCCTGTTCGCCTGGATCGCGTTCCAGGTCGCCTTCCGCGGCTCCGGCCAGGAGAGCGACCAGTCCGGCGCGCTGCAGACCCTGGCCGGCAACGGCGTGGGCAAGGTGCTGCTAGTCCTGATCGCGATCGGCATGGTCGGCCTGGCCATCTGGCAGGGCTTCGAGGCCGTGATCGGCGAGAGTGGCCCGCGGGACCGGACGGCGGTCGCCGAGCGGGTGATCTCCGGTGTGCGCGCGATCCTCTACCTTTGGCTGGCCTGGTACGCGATCAACGTGCTGCGCGGCGCGAACGCGTCGATGGCGCAGAACCAGGAGAACAAGTCCGCGGGGATCATGTCCCATGATGGTGGCCGCTGGCTGATCGGGCTGGTCGGCCTGGTCGTGCTGGGCGTCGGCATCGGGATCTTCGTGTACGGGTTGCGCAAGAAGTTCGTGAAGCACCTGAACACCGAGCAGATGGCCGCCTCGGTGCGGAAGTCCACGGTCCGGCTCGGCATGCTGGGTTACATGTCGAAGGGCGTCGCGTACGGCATCGCCGGCATCCTGGTCGTCGCCGCCGCCGTCACCTTCGACCCGGAGAAGGCCCGTGGCCTCGACGCGGCGCTGAAGACGCTGGCGGGGCACCCGTGGGGCGTGTGGCTGCTGGCGCTGATCGGGCTGGGCATCGCCGCGTTCGGCATCTACTGCTTCGCACAGGCTCGGTACCGCAAAGTGTGAGCCAGCACCAAACTCTCCGGGAAAGGGTTGGGAGACCCGGCCGCTGGAGAGGATGGCACGATGCGCGACTTGATGATCGGCATCCTGACCGTCGTGGCGTCGGCCGGCGCCGCGATCGTCGTAGTCGAGATTTTGCACTGGGCTGTCCGCCGGATCGGCCGCCGCTCCGTCCTGGCGGCCGACCTGGCCCGGACAGCCCACCGGCCGTTTCTGGCCACGCTGACGCTGTTCGCGGTCCAGCAGGGCATCCGCTGGCAGGCCGGTGATTTCGCCGGCCGCGGCGCGCTGCTGCACCTGCTGGTGATCCTGTTCATCGCGGCGTTCGCGTGGCTGGTGGCGGCGCTGGTGCTGGTGCTGGAGGACGCGGCGCTGGCCCGCTGGCGCACCGATGTGCCGGACAACCTGAAACGCCGCCGCCTCAAGACCCAGGTGGTGATCCTGCGGCGGGTCACCGTCGCCACGATCGTGGTGCTCACGCTGGGCGTGGTGCTGATGACCTTCCCGGGGATCCGGGCGCTGGGCGCTTCGGTGCTCGCCTCGGCCGGTCTGGTCTCGGTGATCGCGGCGCTGGCCGCACAGAGCACGCTCGGCAACGTCTTCGCGGGGCTGCAGCTCGCCTTCAGCGACGCGGTGCGGGTCGACGACGTGGTGGTCGTCGAGGGGGAGTGGGGGCGGATCGAGGAGCTCACGCTCACGTACGTGGCCGTGCAGGTCTGGGACGACCGCCGGCTGATCCTGCCGACCTCCTACTTCACCACCAAACCCTTCCAGAACTGGACGCGTACGGGATCGGCGGTCCTCGGCACCGCCGAGCTGGACGTGGATTTCGGCACCGACATCGAGCCTCTGCGCGCCGAGCTGCGTGCCGTCTGCGAGGCGACCAAGCTCTGGGACGGCCGCGTCTGCGTGCTGCAGGTGACGGATGCGGTGGGCGGTAACGTCCGGCTGCGGGCGCTGGTCAGCGCCAACGACGCGCCGGCGCTGTGGGACCTGCGGTGCCTGGTGCGGGAGAGGCTCATCTCGTACGTGTGGCAGCACCAGCGCGATGCTCTCCCGAGAGTTCGCGCCGACCTGGAGAGCTCGGGTCCCACCCCGCTGCGGCCCACGCCGCCACCGCCCTCGCCGACCAGGCCCTCGGACGATTCCAAGGTTTTCTCGGGCGGGCCGGACGCGGAGGCTCGCGCGGCGCGGTTCGGGGGACCCGACGATACGACACAGGTCATCGCCAAGGCGGGTTTCGGGCAACAGGATTGACGTGCAGTTGATCAGGGCATAAACCAAAACCAGGGGAAAGGGGGACACGATGGCCGATGTCCTGAACGGTAGGGCAACCAGGCCGGTCGCGGAGCAGTCCACGGCCGAGCTCGTGCAGACCGCCAGCGAGCAGATCTCCCGGCTGGTCCGCGACGAGTTAGCGCTCGCGAAGGCGGAGCTCGCCGAGAAGGGCAAGCACGCCGGCATCGGGATCGGGCTGTTCGGCACCGGTGGCGTCCTGGTCTTCTACGGCGTGGGCGCGGCGATCGCGACGCTGATCATCGTGTTCGACATCTTCCTGCCGTTGTGGCTGGCGGCGCTGATCTGGACCGTGGCGCTGTTCCTTGTGGCCGGGATCCTGGCGCTGGTCGGGAAGAATCAGGTGACCAAGGCGGTGCCGCCGGAGCCGATGGCCGCGATCGAGAGCGTCAAGCTCGACGTCGACGAGGTCAAGCAGGCGGTCAAGGAGCGGAAGCGGGCATGAGCGAACAGACGAGCGACGGCGCCGCGGCGCCGGTGCCGAAGCCGACGATCGACGAGCTGCGGGCCGACATCAAGCAGACCCGCGCCGATCTCGGCGAGACCGTGCAGGCCCTGGCGGCCAAGGCGGACGTCAAAGCGCGGGCGCTGGACCAGGTCGAGGTGGCCAAGCAGCGGGCCCGCGAGGCGGTCTCCACCTCGCCGGTGCCGATCGCGCTGGTCGTCGCGGGCGTGGCAGCCGTTGTCGGGATCATTCTGGTGATGCGAGGGAGACGCCGGTGAGCAAGGTATCCAAGATCGCGTACAAGCCCGTCGGCCTGTTGCTCGGCGCGGCGGCCGGCGCGCTCGCCGGGTTCGCATTCAAAGAGGTCTGGAAGGTGGTGTCCGGCGACGACGATGCGCCGAACGCAACCGATGAGGAACGTGGATGGGGCGAAGTGCTCGCGGCCGCCGCGTTGCAAGGACTCATCTTCGCTGTCGTGAAGGCGGCCGTCGATCGGGGTGGCGCCACCGGAGTCCGCAAACTGACTGGTCAATGGCCGAACTAACTCCATGCTGAAGTGCAACGGCCTCCCACATCGCGAGAGCGAAGTGGGGGGCCTTTTCCGCATCAGCCGACGTTTATTCGATTCGGTTCAGGGGCAGCTTTCCGGGCAGTTTCTCAGGTACAGTGTGGCCAGTTTTTGCGTACGTGGTTCGCTGCTTCCGCCAAGACCACGAGACGCCGGCCGATCTGAGCGTCGGCGGGCGTCCACGGGTCGCGACGGATGGGACGTCCTCTGAAAGGCCGCCTCACGGCGCCGCTGCTCGAAAACGGTCATCGGCCCGGGCTTCAGCAGGGTCGGCATTTTCAGAGGGAGAGTTCAGCATGGCGCAAGGAACCGTGAAGTGGTTCAACGCGGACAAGGGCTTCGGCTTCATCACCGTCGATGGTGGGGGTGCTGACGTGTTCGTCCACTTCTCGGCCATCCAGATGAGCGGATACCGCAGTCTGGAAGAGAACCAGCGGGTCGAGTTCGAGATCGCCCAGGGCCAGAAGGGCCCGCAGGCGGAGCAGGTTCGCCCGCTCTGAGACACCACGCGCGGTCCTACGTGACCGGCTCGCCGATCGCCTGGCGGAGATCGGCTCGGAACTAGACAAGCCCCGCACTCCGGTTTCGGAGTGCGGGGCTTTCCGTTAATCGCTCTTATTGTCTTTTGGATCGAGATCGGACACGTTCGCCGATCATGGTCAAGATCAGCCCGAACACGGCAACGGCGCCGCCGACGAATGCCCAGGTTTGTTTACCGCTCATCTTGCTGTCGGTGAGAATGTCCAGTCCCTGAACTGTCCACAACGCACCGACGACGATCGCGAGTAGCCCGATCGTCATGAGGAGCCACCCCTTGAGTTTCGGGGGTGATGCCGGTTCGTTCACCATTTGTCATGCACCTGGGGACGAATCAGTTCGTCGTACACCTTTTGCACCTCCGCGTGCGTCTCGGCCGACAGCGGGGCGAGGTCGTCGGCGGCCGCGTTGCCACGGGCCTGCTCGCCGTTGCGGGCGCCCGGGATGACCACGGTGACGGCCGGCTGGTCGATGATCCAGCGCAGCGCGAACTGGGCCATCGTCGCCCCCGGGGGGACCAGCGGGCGCAGCCGGCGGACCGCCTCGAGGCCGGTCTCGAAGTCGACGCCCGCGAACGTCTCGCCCACGTCGAAGGACTCGCCGTGCCGGTTGAAGTTGCGGTGGTCGTTGGCCGGGAAGGTGGTGTGCTCGTCGTACCGCCCGGACAGCAGGCCGCTGGCGAGCGGGACCCGGGCGATGATGCCGACCCCGGCCTCGGCGGCGGCCGGCAGCACCCGCTCGAGCGGCTTGAGCCGGAACGCGTTGAGGATGATCTGGACGCTCGCGGTGCCGGGGCGGGCGATCGCGGCGAGGGCCTCGTCGACCTTCTCGACGCTGACGCCGTACGCCTTGATGCGCTTCTCCTCGACCATGGTGTCGAGCGCGTCGTAGACCGCGCCGGTGGAGTAGACCGGCGTCGGCGGGCAGTGCAGCTGAACCAGGTCGAGCGTGTCGACGCCGAGGTTGGCCCGGGAGCGGTCGTTCCAGCGGCGGAAGTTGTCGAGCGTGTAGTTCTCCGGCAGCTGCTCGACCCGGCGCCCCATCTTGGTGGCGACCGTCAGCTGCGGTTTGTCTTTGACGAACGAGCCGACGATCTGCTCGCTGCGACCGTCGCCGTACACGTCGGCGGTGTCGATGAAGGTGACGCCGGCGTCGACCGCGGCCTGCAGGGTGGCGTGCGCGTCGGCCTCGCTGACCTCACCCCAGTCGGCGCCCAGTTGCCAGGCGCCCAGGCCGACCACGCCGACCGTGCGGCCCATCCTCGAGAAGCTGCGATTTTCCACGGGAAAACCCTATCGCTTCCTGTGCTAGCTTCTAGCAAGACGTACGTACGGTTTGGAGGTTTGAGCATGTGGGATCCGACCGTCTACCGGCGCTTCGGGGCCGAGCGCTCCCGTCCCTTCTTCGATCTGACCGCCCGCATCGACGCCCAGCGCCCCCGGGCGGTCGTCGATCTCGGCTGCGGCCCCGGTGAGCTCACGCTGACCCTGGCCGAGCGCTGGCCGGAAGCCCGCGTGACCGGCGTCGACTCGTCGCCCGAGATGATCGACAAGGCAGTCGCGCACGGCGGCAACGCCTGGTTCCAGCTCGGCGACGTGCGCGACTGGAAGCCGGGCGCCGACGTCGACGTGCTGATCACCAACGCCACCCTGCAGTGGGTCGACGGCCACCGCGACCTGCTCGCCCGCTGGGCCGTCGAGCTGCCGGCCGGCGCGTGGCTGGCCATGCAGGTCCCCGGCAACTTTGACGCGCCCTCGCACCGGCTGCTGCGGCAAGTGGCCGGTCGGTACGGCGTCGGCCATGTGACCCGGGAGGCGCCGGTCGACGATCCCACCGGCTACGCCGATCTGCTGATGGCGGCCGGCGCGAGCGTGGACGCCTGGGAGACGACCTATCTGCACCTGCTCCCCGAGGGTGGCGAAACACACCCCGTGCTGCGCTGGATGGAGGGCACGGCGTTGCGGCCCGTCAAGGCCGCGCTGGACGAGAATGCCTGGGAGTCGTTCCGCGCCGACCTCGGCCGGGAGCTGACCGCCGCCTACCCGGCGGCACACGGGCACGTCGCGTTCCCGTTCCGCCGCGTCTTCGTGGTGGCCCGGACCGCGGCATAACGGAAGGAACATCGGGTGACCGAGCTGACCTCGTTCATCGCCGGGCTGCCGAAGGCCGAGCTGCACGTGCACCACGTGGGCTCGGCCTCGCCGCGGATCGTGGCCGAGCTGGCCGCCCGGCACGAGGGGCGGTCGCCGGTGCCGGCCGACCCGGCCGCGCTGGCCGACTACTTCGCGTTCCGCGACTTCGCGCACTTCATCGACGTCTACCTGACCGTGGTCGACCTGATCCGCGACGACGAGGACGTGCGGACGCTGACCTACGAGGTCGCCCGCGAGCTGGCCCGCCAGCAGGTCCGGTACGCGGAGCTGACGATCACGCCGTTCTCCAGCGTCAAGCGGGGCATCCCGGCCAAGGCGTTCTGCGAGGCGATCGAGGACGCGCGGCGCGGCGCGGCCGGGGACTTCGGCATCGAGCTCCGCTGGTGCTTCGACATCCCCGGCGAGGCCGGCCTGCCGGCGGCCGAGGAGACGCTGCGGATCGCGCTCGGCGAGCGGCCCGACGGACTGATCAGTTTCGGCCTCGGCGGCCCCGAGATCGGCGTGCCGCGGCCGCAGTTCAAGCCGTTCTTCGACCAGGCGCGGGCGGCCGGGCTGCACAGCGCGCCGCACGCCGGCGAGACCACCGGGCCCGAGACCATCTGGTCGGCCATCCGGGACCTCGGCGCCGAGCGGATCGGGCACGGCATCTCCGCCGTCCGGGACCCGCAGCTGATGGCGTACCTGGCGGACAACCGGATCCCGCTGGAGATCTCACCGACCTCCAACGTGCGGACCCGCGCGGTTCCGTCGATCGAGGAGCACCCGCTCGCCACGCTGGTCGGCGCGGGCGTGCGGGTCAGCATCAACTCCGACGACCCGCCGATGTTCGGCACCACGATCGAGGAGGAGTACGCGGTCGCCGCCCGCCTGCTCGACCTCGACCAGGACGGGGTGGCCGAGCTGGCGCGGGGCGCGGTCGAGCAGAGCTTCCTGGCCCCGGCCGGGAAGGAAGCCCTGCTCAAGGAGATCGGCGACTATCAGAACCGCGCGTAGAGCGGTTCCTGCCAGACCGCGAGCACCACGATGATGCCGATCGTGAGGATCGCGATCCAGCGCACCAGGCGCCTCTTGTTGAACCGGGCCGGGCCCTCCTCGGGCTCGGCCAGGGGCTTCGTCAGCAGATCGGGCATCGTCGCCTCCCAATAAGGCGGGCCTAGTCGGGTACCGCCGTCCAGCTCTGGTGGCGCTGACCGTTGCCGTTCTGGAGCACCAGCACCCGGTGCGCGCCGAAGCGTTGCTGTCCTACGCCGGCGACCAGGTCGCCGACCGTGGTGCGCATGGTGAATCCGTAATCCGAGGCCTGCAACTGCCAGCGGGCCCCGTCGTCGGTGCCGCAGTCGCCCTGCACCAGTGGCGTGCCGGCCACCGGGTTGCCGTCCAGCGGCACCACGCACTTGCCGGTGGCCCGCGAGACGAGCGAGTAGGCGCCGTTGCCGGCCGGCACCAGCTGCCACTGCTGTTGCGCGTTGCCGTCTGTCTCGGCGAGCGTGAGCGGCGTGCCGTTGGCGGTGCGGGCCGCGTACAGGTCGGCGGCGCCGCCGGTCAGGGCGTTGGTGAGGGTGAACCACGTGTTCTGGGCCGGGCGGGCGGCCGGCGCGGTCTCGGCGGTCGCCGTCGCCGCGTAGGCGCTGCCCGACTTGATCGTCACCTGATACTTGGCGTCGGGCTTGAGGCCGATCAGCCGGGCCCGGGTGGCCTTCGTGGTGGCGATGGGGGAGTCGCCGACCCACACCTCGTAGGTCGCGGTGGGGGACGCCGCGCTCCACGTGAGACGGGCCGAGCTGCTGGTCGCGTCGCGGATCTCGAGGACCGCCTGCACCGCCTGGGCCTGCGCCTTCTCCTGGGCGGCGGGCAGCACCCGGTGGCCGGCCTGCTCGGTCGGCGGCCCGGCCGACGGCGGCGTGCTGGGGGAAGCGGGCGCGCCGTTGTCGCCGTCCGGATTGCCGTTCCCGCTTCCGGCGCCGTTCAGGTCGCCGTTGCCGGACGCCGTGACCTCGGGGCTGGGGGGCGCGTCGCCGCCGCCGTCGGCCGCGCCCGGGTCGTACGAGACGCCCGCGCTCGGCGCCGCCGTGGGCGCCTTGGTCGGCTCGGCGGCGACGTCGGGGGCGCCGTCCGCGTCGGGCACGTCGTCGCCGCCGTCGCCGCGCAGCAGGAACTCGCTGGTCGCGATGTTCCAGTTCTTCGCGAGGTAGCTGCCCGGCTTCGGGTTCGTGCTGAAGTAGTCGTCATGGCCGCAGTCGAGCCGCGTCTCGTGCTTCTTGGGGCACGCGTTGCGCACCGGCTTGCCCGAGCGGTCCTCGCCGCAGAGCAGGTCGTACTCGTCGAGGCAACCGCCGGCGCCGCTCGCGTTCGGCGACTTGACCAGCACCGCGCCCAGCGTCTGGGTCAGCTCGCGGGCGGCCATCACCGAGCTCCAGCAGCCCGAGTCGACCCGGCCGTAGGAGGGGCCGCCGTTGTTGCGGTTGCCCAGCCCGGCGCGGGTGTCGGCGATGTAGGTGGCGATGCCGCAGTAGACGCTCGTGTCGGCGAACATGAGGTATTTGCGGTCGTTGCGGTTGTACCCGAGCGTCTGCAGCGCCCGGATGCTCTTGGCGAACGTGCCGAGCGCCTCGGGCGGTAGCTGCACCTCGGCGACGTCGACCCGGCACTGCGGGTTGGTGACGAAGCGGACGTGCCGCGAGCCGCCGGTCTCGCCGGCGCTCTCGTCGAAGATCTGGTCGGCCCCGCCCACCCAGGTGCGGATCGAGCCGAGGTAGTCGGTGTACCGCGACGGCGTGCCGAACTCGTGCAGGTAGAGCACCTGGACCCGCTTGCCGCTGCGGCCGTCGGCCTCGCACGCGACGTTCTGTGAGCCCATGACGAAGTCGGCCTCGCCGGGGGCGGCGTCGGGGATCAGCGCGGGAGCGTCGGCGGTCAGCGCGCTGCCGCCCTCGTCCCGGGCGATCTCGGCGTCGGCCGGCACCGCGCCGGTCTCCAGCGTCGGCTGGACCGGCTCGGGCGCTTTCGCCGTCACCGGGGCGACGCCGCGGCGCACCGCGAGCCCGGCCGGAGCCGGGTCGGGGCCGCGGGTGCAGGTCTGATCGTCCAATTGGTACGTGCCGGCGCAGATCGCGTCGGACTTGGCCGCCGCGAGTCCCTCGTAGACCAGGCCCTGACCGGGGTTGTCGGCCGGCAGCGCGGTCAGCTCGAGCTGCCGGGAACCGCCGGAGACCTCCTCCACCACGCTGGGGCCGACCACGCCGCCGACGCCGAGCACGGCCAGGCCGAGCCCGACCGGCAGTAGCCGGTGGGTCCAGGGCCGGTCCGACGCGCGGGAGCGTTCCACCCGGCGATGCGCGCGCGGCGCGACGACCGGCCGGCGGTGGGTGGACAAGTCCTCTCCTTGCCTGGCGGGGGCGCGGTGGGAGGCGGCCATGGGGTTGCCGCCTCTCACCGCGCGTGAGCTTCGCCGGTTCGTTTCGCGGGGACGATTTGCGGGCTTCGAACCGGGAAGCCGGATGGGATCGTCGGGAACGATCCCACTCCGGCCCAGCCAGGGAAACCTTCTTAACGCAGATCTAAGCAACTACTCACTCCGACCTGCCCGGGCGGCTGGTCCGCTCCCGGGCCAGGCGTCCGACCAGGCCGAACCGGCTCGCCTGCTTGGGGGTGGCCTCGGCGTCGGACAGCAGCATCACCACGCTGGCGCCGCCCATCGCGGCCCGGTCGAGGCTGACCGATCCACCGGCGGCCGTGGCCGCGCGGCGGGCGATGTCGAGCCCCAGGCCCGTCGAGCCCTGGTTGCTCTGACCACGCTGCATTGCTCTCTCCGGATCGGGGATGCCGGGCCCCGCGTCGTCGACCCGGACGGCAACCCAGCCGTCACGGCGGGAGATGCCGACCTCGAACGCGGTGCCCTGGGGGGTGTAGCGGAACACATTACCCAAAACGGCATCAAGAGCGGCAGCCAGCTCCGCCCGCGCCACCGGCACGGGGATACGGAGATGAGCGCCGATCACGCGGTACTGCCTGTTCTGGTCGGTGGCCAGCGCCGACCAGAACATCATCCTTTCCCGGACCACCTCGCTGGCGTCGCACAAACCGTCCTCGGGGGCCTCGGCAACCTGCGCCGCGACCGCCTGACGGGTCGTGTTGATCAGCTGGTTGACCTCGCCCTCGAGGGTCACGATCGCGGTCCGGATGCGGCGGATGCCGCGGCGCCGGTCGAGCTCCTCCTGGTCGAACATCCCCACCTGGGTGTCGTCCGGGTCGAGCGCCTCGGCGTCCAGCCGCAGCGCGGTCAGCGGGGTGCGCAGCCGGTGCGACAGGTCGGCGACCAGCTCTCGCTCGTCGGTGCGGGCGGTGACCAGGCGGTCGGCCATCCGGTTGAACGCGTACCCGGCCTCGGCCAGCTCGCGCGGGCCGGAGGGCTGGATGCGCACGCCCAGGTCGCCGTCGCCGACCGCGAGCGCCGCGTGCACGAGGTTGCGGGCCGAGCTCACCGCGCCGCGGGCCAGCCGGTCGACCACGAAGACCGAGCCGCCGACCAGGCCGAGCGCGATGCCGAGCAGCAGCAGCCAGTTGCGGGTGGTGTCGCCGGCGAGATCGGCGGACGGCACGAACACCTCGACCACCGAGGTCTTGCCGGCGACGGTCACCGGCTCCAGGCGTACGCGGCCATTGGTGACACCCACCTCGCGGATCGCGCCGCTGGAAGCCGTCAGTTTCACCTCGGCCGCGCCCGCCCACCCGCCCGCGACGTCACCCGGGGGATGGGCCACCGCCTCGCCACCGGCAGCCGAGACCGCGGCGGCCAGGCCCTTCTTGTCGGCGCCCGACGCGATCGCGCCCGCGATCGTGGCGCTGCGCCGCTCGGCCAGCGACATGACCTGTTCACGATGCTCGGAGCGCAGGTACCAGCCGAGCGGAACGAGGAACGCGAGGGCGGCGACGGCGGTCGTGGCGGCGGTCATGATCGCCAGCCGGGACCTCAGTCCGGCGCCACCAACCGGAACCCGACCCCCCGCACGGTGCGCAGGTAGCGAGGCTTCGCCGCGGACTCGCCCAGTTTCCGACGCAGCCAGTACAGATGAACGTCGATCGTCTGATCCTCGCCGACCGATGGCTGTCGCCATACCTCCTCCAACAGCTCACGACGAGAGACCACCCGCCCGGGGCGGGCCGCCAGGTAAGCCAATAGATCGAATTCCTTGCGGGTCAGGGCCAGCGCCTGGTCGCCCAGGCTGGCGCTGCGCTCGCCGACGTCCACCCGCAGCTCGCCGACCTCGTGCACGGCGGGCTGGGCGGTACGGCTCGCGCGGCCCACCCGGCGCAGCACGGTGGCGATGCGCGCGTCCAGGTGGGCGCCGGTGAACGGCTTGACCATGTAGTCGTCGGCGCCGGCCCGCAGCAACCGCACGACGGACTGCTCGTCGTCGCGCGCGGTCGCGATGATGATCGGCACGTCGGTGATGCCGCGCAACATGCGCAAAGCATCCGAACCGTCCAGATCGGGCAGTCCGAGGTCGAGCACCACCAGGTCGGGGGTCTCGGCGGCCACCCGGCGCAACGCGTCCAGCGCCGTGCCGACGGCGTGCACGGCGTGCCCCCGGTCGGTGAGCGATCGGAGCATGGCGCCGCGCACGACGTGATCGTCCTCGACGAGCAACACCGTGGCCATGCAGAGACCGTACTGCCAAGGGCAAGACACGCCTAACCGGTGATTCAGGGACACCCTTCGATCACATGGAGTGACGGATTACCATCCGATGTGCTGATGTCATTCACGCTTTTCCCCGGTACGCGACTGGCCCTGGCGCTCGAGAGCCTGGCCGGTCTGAGCGTCGGCGACGCGCTCGGGGCGCAACACTTCGCGGCCCGGATCGACTTCGCTGACTTGCCTCCCGGCCCGTGGGAGTGGACCGACGACACCGAAGAGGCGTGCTGCCTGGTGGCCGTCCTGAACGACGGCGACTTCGACCGTGACGCCTTCGCCGAGCTGCTGGGGCGTCATCACGATCCGTATCGGGGCTACGGTCCCGGCGCCGTCGTCATGCTGCGCGCCATCCGCGAGGGTCTGCCGTGGCCGATCGCGGCGGCGTCGGCCTTCGACGGCGAGGGCTCGGCCGGCAACGGCGCCGCCATGCGGGCCGCGCCGCTGGGCGCCTGGCACGCCGACTCGCTCGCGCACGCGGCCGTGCAGGGCGCCCGGGCGGCCGAGGTGACCCACGCGCACGCCGAGGGCATCGCGGGCGGCGTGGCGGTAACCGTGGCCGCGGCGCTGGCGGCGGCCGGCCGGCTCGACGGGCACCGGCCGGGGCTGCTGCGGGCGGTGGCCGCGCACACCCCCGACGGCCGGGTCCGGGAGGGGCTGCTGGCGGCGATCCGGTGCCGCTCGGCCGAGGAGGCGGCGTACGAGCTCGGGTCCGGGGCGCGGGCGATGGCGCGCGACACCGTGCCGTTCGCGATCTGGGTCGCCGACCGGTTTCTCGACGACTATCCGGCGGCGATCCGGGCGTGCGTCGCGGCCGGCGGGGACGTGGACACCACCTGCGCGATCGCCGGTGGGATCGTGGCCGCGCACACCGGGCTCGACGGCATCCCGGCCGCGTGGCTCTCGGCACGGGAGTCCTTACCGCCCTGGCTCGCCACCTCGTTGGCATAGGCTGCTTGGCGTGACGGAGACGGGGGAGCCTGACGGCCTGGAAAGGCTGTGGACGCCGTACCGGATGGCCTACGTCACCGGCGAGGACGCGCCTCCCGAGGGCTATGCGAAGCCCTCCGGCTGCCCGTTCTGCCGTGCGCCGTCCGAGCCCGAGAGCCTCGTGGTCGCCCGCGGTGAGCTGGTCTATGCGGTGCTCAACCTGTATCCGTACAACCCCGGGCACTTGCTGATCTGCCCTTACCGCCACGTGGCCGACTACACCGATCTGACCGAGGGCGAGACCGCCGAGGTGGCGGCTTTCACGCGTACGGCGATGCGCGTGATCCGCACGGTGAGCAGCCCGCACGGCTTCAACCTGGGGATGAACCAGGGCGCGGTGGCCGGCGCCGGCATCGCGGCCCACCTGCACCAGCACGTGGTGCCGAGGTGGGGCGGCGACGCCAACTTCATCTCGGTGATCGGCCGCACCAAGGTGCTGCCTCAGGTGCTGACCGACACCCGGGTCATGCTTCAGAAAGCCTGGCCAGCGCTCTGATCCCGGCGACGATCTCCTCGGGGCCCGGCGCGTTGCCGGGGTCGGTGAACCACTGGGTGAGGATCCCGGACATCAGCGCCATCTGCACCGCGCCGAGGGTACGCACGGTCTTGTCGTCGAGCTGATCCTCGGGCACGCCGGTCAGCAGCGCGGCCATGCCGCTGCGGCCCTGCTGGATCCCGCCGGCCAGTTGCTCGCGCAGGGCCGGGTTGTGCTCGGCCTGGATCACGATCTCGAGGCTGGCCATCCAGAGGGCCCGGTCCTCCTTGATCGAGCCGATCACCCGCCGCCAGAAGCCGATCAACTGATCCTCGCCGTCCTCAGGCGGGCCGGCCAACGCCAGGCCGATCCGGTCACCCCAGTCCTCCATGGCGCTGAGCATGGCGGCGGTCATCAGCGCCTCGGTCGAGCCGTAGTGGTAGCCGATCGAGCCGAGGTTGGTGCCGGAGAGGGCCACGATGTCGCGCGCCGTGGTGCGGGCATAGCCCTTCTCCAGCAGCGCTCGCTTGGCGCCGACCAGCAGCTCTTCCTTGTGGCCCATGTTCGCGATCCTAACTTCTATACAAACGTGTAAGACGTTTGTATAGTAGTCCGCATGACAGCGAAACGAGTACTGATCTCCGGGGCCGGCGTGGCGGGCCCAGCGTGTGCGTTCTGGCTGCGTGAGCGCGGCTTCGAGGTGACCGTCGTCGAGCGCGCCCCGGCGCTGCGCGAGGCGGGTTACAAGGTGGACGTTCGCGGCGCCGCCACCGAGGTGCTGCGGCGGATGGGGCTGCTCGAGGCGGCGCAGGCGGCCGACACCGGCATGCGGCAGATCACCTACGTGCGGGGCAACGGCAAGCCGATCGCGGCCCTGCCGGCCGACCTGCTCATGGGCCGCCGCGGCGACGACGTCGAGATCATGCGGTGGGACCTGAGCCGGATCCTGCACGACGCCACCGCCGACGGCGTGGAGTACGTGTTCGGCGACGCGATCGCCAAGATCGCCGACGGGCCGGAGGGCGTGGACGTGGCGTTCGAGCGCGGCGCCCCGCGGCGGTTCGACTATGTGATCGGCGCCGACGGGCTGCACTCGGCGACCCGGCGGATGGTTCTGGGCGAGACCCCGCTCAGCCACCTCGGGGCGTACATCTCGATCTTCTCGACGCCGAACCTGCTGGGCATCGAGCGCGAGGAGGTCATGTACTTCCGGCCCGGGCGGCTCGTCTTCGCGTACGCGATGGACCCGGACCAGGACGCGCGGGTCGGCCTCGCCTTCGCCGCGCCGTCACCCGACCTGGCCCGCGGCGATGTAGCGGCGCAGAAACGGCTGGTCCGCGAGGCCTTCGAGGGTCAGGGGTGGAAGGTCGACGAGTTCCTCGCGGCGATGGACGACGCGAGCGACTTCTACTTCGACTCGATGAGCCAGGTCGAGCTGCCGTCCTGGTCCCGCGGGCGGGTCGCGCTGCTCGGCGACGCCGCACACTGCCCGGCGCCGGCCTCGGGACAGGGCACCAGCCTGGCGCTGGTCGGGGCGTACCTGCTCGGCAAGCACCTCGGCGAGCCGGACGGGCTGGCCGCGTACGAGCGGACCATGCGGCCGTACGTCGAGAAGAACATGGCCTTCGGCAAGAAGATGGCCAAGGACATGGTGCCGGGCGGCCGCCTCGCGATCGCCTTCCGCAGTTACGGCATGCGGACCCTGAAGTACCACCCGCGCAAGGAGCAGGTGATCGACAAGATCCTCGCGCCGATGCACGAGGCGGCCAACGCCGTCGAGCTGTAGGGCCGGTCGTGCTGGTCGCGTGGGAGCGAGGCGAGGTCCAGGTGGTGGCTGACGTCGTCCGCGAAGCGGTCGCATACCGGGGTGTATGTGGCCGTTTCGCGGACGCCGTCAGGCGCCGCCTGGGCCACGCCGCAGCCCCGCGTGACCAGCACGACCGGCCCTCCCTACTTCGTGTGCTCCTTGCGCACCGCGTCGGCCAGGTGGGCGGGCATGGGCTCGTGGCGGATGTACTGGCGGGTGAACGTGCCGGCGCCCGACGACAGGGCGCGCAGCTCCACCGCGTACCGGATCAGCTCGGTCGCCGGCACCTCGGCCCGCACGACGCTGTGCGCGCCGTCGGCCTCGGACTCCGAGCCGAGCGGGCGGCCGCGGCGGCCGGAGAGGTCGCTCATCACGGCGCCGACGAACATCTCCGGCACCCGCACGGCGATCTCGTCGATCGGCTCGAGCAGCGTGAGCTGGCCGGCGGCGGCCGCCTCGCGCAGCGCCAGCGCGCCGGCGGTCTGGAAGGCGGCGTCCGACGAGTCGACGCTGTGCGCCTTGCCGTCGAAGAGCGTCACCCGCAGGTCGACCACCGGGTAACCGGCGACCAGGCCACGCTCGAGCTGGCTGCGCACGCCCTTCTCCACCGAGGGGATGTAGTTGTGCGGGACCGCGCCGCCGACGACCTTGTCGACGAACTCGAAGCCGGAGCCGCGGGGGAGCGGCTCGACGTTGATGTCGCAGACCGCGTACTGGCCGTGGCCGCCGGACTGCTTGACGTGCCGGCCGTGGCCCTTGGCCCCGCAGCCGAATGTCTCGCGCAACGGCACCTTGACCGGCTCGGTGTCCAGCTCGACGCCGCCCGAGCGCAGCCGGTCGAGCACCATGTCGGCGTGTGACTCGCCCATCGTCCAGAGCACCAGCTGGTGGGTCTCGATGTTGCGCTCGAGGCGCATCGTCGGGTCGCCGGCCACCAGGCGCGCCAGGTTTTTCGCCAGGGCATCCTCGTCGGAGCGCGTCTTGGCGACCACGGCGATCGGCAGCAGCGGCTCGGGCATGCTCCACGGCGCCATCAGCATCGGGTCGTCCTTGCCCGAAAGCGTGTCGCCGGTCTCGGCGCTGCCCGACTTGGTGATCGCGCAGAGGTCGCCGGCCACGCAGTAGGGCACCTCGCGCAGCGTCGCGCCGAGCGGGGAGTAGACGTGCGCCACGCGCTCGTCGGCGTCGTGGTCGGGGTGGCCGCGCTCGGCCATGCCGTGCCCGGAGACGTGCAGGACCTGCTCGGGGCGCAGGGTGCCGGAGAAGACCCGGACCAGCGAGACCCGGCCGACGTGCCGGTCGATCGTGGTCTTGACCACCTCGGCCACCAGCGGGCCGTCGGGGTCGCAGGTCAGCGGCGGGCGCGGGGCGCCGTCGACGCCGGTGACCACCGGCAGGTCGTGCTCCAGCGGCGAGGGCGCGCCGGTGACCAGGCCGTCGAGCAGGGCGTCGAGGCCGACGCCGGTTGCCGAGCAGACCGGGATGACCGGGTAGAAGTTGCCCTTCGCCACCGCCTTTTCCAGGTCGGCGACCAGCGTGTCGGCCGTGACCTCCTCGCCGCCGAGGTAGCGGTCCATGAGGGTCTCGTCCTCGCTCTCGGCGATGATCCCCTCGATCAGCGTGTTGCGGTCGTCCTGGATCGGGTTCAGGTGCTCGGGCTCGGCCTCGCCCTCCTTCGGCGGGAAGCCCTCGGAGTAGTCCAGCACGCGCAGCGTGACCAGGCCCATGAGGCCGGCGATCGAGGCGCCGTCGTCGCCGAGCATGGGCTGGTAGATCGGCATGACGTTTTCGCCGAAGGCCTCCTGGCAGGCCTCGAGGGTGGCGTCGTAGTCGGCGCGCGGGTGGTCGAGCCGGGTGATCACCACGGCCCGGGGCATGCCGACCGCGGCGCACTCCTCCCACAGGGCGGTGGTCGCGTCGTCGACGCCGCCCTCGGCCGAGACCACGAAGACGGCGGCGTCCGCGGCCCGCAGGCCGGCGCGCAACTCGCCCACGAAGTCGGCGTAGCCGGGGGTGTCCAGCAGGTTGATCTTGACGTCCTGGTGGATCAGCGGGGCGCAGGAAAGAGAAACCGACCGCTGCTGACGCACCGCGGCCGGGTCATGGTCGGACACCGTGGTGCCGTCGGCCACCGTGCCCGCCCGAGGAATCGTCCCGGTGGCGGCGAGCAGGGCTTCGACCAGTGTGGTCTTGCCCGAGCTCGAATGGCCCACCAGCACCACGTTTCGTACTCTGCCGGGCTCGGTCACCACCGGCGCCGCCGCGCCGTTGAGCCCCTTCTCCGAGGTCTTCTGCGCCATGGCGTCCGCTCCCTAGCCGTTTGATGACTGTTACGACGCTGTTTCTGAATCCCACACCCGCTGCTGTGGCGCTGGCAACCCTTTGTAGTCGGCAAACATCATGTTATGCCTTTGGTCCGTTTAGGGGTGGTGGGCGGGGCGGTTGGATGGATGACGATACGGGCTCGGCCGGGACCGCCACGTGCCTACTCCCGTTCCGCGCCGTTATGGTGGGACCGCCATGGCAAAGATCGTCCAAGTACCCGCCCGTGCTGTCGTGTCGCACGTCGTCAACCCGGTTGCGCGTTTCCTGCTGCGGATCGGGATCACACCGAACGCCGTGACCATCGCCGGCACCGTCGGCGTGCTCGGCGGCGCCTACCTCGGCGCCATCGGCGAGCTCTTCTGGGGCACGTGGGTGGTCACCGCGTGCGCCCTCACCGACGTGCTCGACGGGACGATGGCCCGGATGCGCGGCGGCAACGGCAAGTTCGGCGCCCTGCTCGACTCGTCCATGGACCGGATCGCCGACGGCGCGGTCTTCGGGGCGGTCGTCTACTACATGGCGACCGAGGGCAATCCGTACGGCGGCACGATCGCCGCGCTGATCAGCCTGACCGCCGGCCAGGTGGTCTCGTACGTGAAGGCGCGCGCCCAGAGCCTCGGGCTGAACGCCGACGTCGGCATCGCGGAGCGACTCGAGCGCCTGCTGATCCTGGGCGTCGGCGGCCTGCTCGGGGCGGCCGGGCTCGAGTGGGGCCTGCCGGCGGCGCTGTGGGTGCTGGCGCTGCTCTCCGTCATCACGGTCTTCCAGCGCCTGATCCACGCCGCTCGCACCGAGCCCGCGCCCGCACCGGAGTCCGCGTGAAAGACCGGCTCACCGAGATCGGTTTCCTGGCCGGGTGGCGGCTCGTCCGGGCCCTGCCGCAGCCCGTGGCGCGGTCGTTGTTCATGGCGGCGGCCGACCGGGCGTACAAGAAGAATGGACCCGGCACCCAGCGCCTGCGCAAGAATCTCACCCAGGTTGTCGGCGAAGGCATGCCGGACGAGCTGGTCCGGGACGGGTTGCGCTCCTACGCGCGGTACTGGCTCGAGGCCTTCCGGCTGCCGTCGCTGTCGAAGGAGCAGCTGCTCGCGGGGTTCGGCATCTCCGACGAGCACTACGACTGGATCAAGACCGGGGCCACCGACGGCCGCGGCATCATCCTGGCCCTGCCGCACCTCGCCAACTGGGACGCCGCGGCCGGCTGGGTGGTCTCCAACGGCTGGCGCATGGTGACCGTCGCCGAGCGGCTCAAGCCCGAGGGCGTGTACCGGCAGTTCATGGCGTACCGCGAGAACCTCGGCATGGAGGTCGTCCCGCTCACCGGCGGCGCGCGGTCGCCGCTCGACGTGCTCGCCGAGCGGCTGCGGCAGGGCTTCGTCGTCTGCCTGCTCAGCGACCGTGACCTGTCCCGCAACGGGGTGGAGGTCGAGTTCTTCGGCGGCCGCACCCGCATGCCGGCCGGTCCGGCGATCCTCGCGATCCGCACGGGCGCGCCGCTCTACGCCGTCGATCTTTCTTTCCACCCGACGCAGACGTACGCGGTGTTGCGCCCGATCACGCCGCCTACCGAGGGCCCGCTCGACCAGCGGGTCAAGGCCACCACGCAGATGCTGGCCGACGCCTACGCGGCCGGGATCGCCGAGCACCCGCAGGACTGGCACATGCTCCAGAAGCTGTGGCTGTAGGGGGAGCATCGTGCGGATCGGGATCGTCTCGCCCTACTCGTTCGACGTGCCCGGCGGCGTGCAGAACCACATCATGGACCTCTCCGAGGCGCTGATCGGGCTCGGGCACGAGGTCAGCGTGCTGGCCCCGGCCGACGAGGACGCCGACCTGCCCTCGTACGTGGTGCCGGCGGGGCGGGCGGTTCCCTTTCCGTACAACGGGTCGGTGGCGCGGATCGCGTTCGGGCCGGTGTCCACGGCCCGGGTGCGGCGCTGGCTCAACCGCGGCAACTTCGACGTGCTGCACGTCCACGAGCCGATGGTGCTCTCGCTTTCCATGCTGGCCGTGCTCTCCGCGCGGGGGCCGGTGGTGGCCACCTTCCACACGGCCATGACCCGGTCGCGGGCGATGTCGATGGCGCAGGGCTTGTTGCAGCTGGTCATCGAGAAGATCACGGCCCGGATCGCGGTGAGCGAGCTGGCTCGCAAGGTGCAGGTCGAGCACCTCGGCGGGGGAGCGGTCGAGATCCCCAACGGGGTCGCGGTGGCCAAGTTCGCCGATGCCGTGCCGCTTTCCGGCTGGCCCGGATCCGGGGGCACCATCGGTTTTCTGGGGCGGTTCACGGAGCCCCGGAAGGGTTTCGACATCCTGCGGACGGCATTCGTGGCGCTGGCCCGGGAGCGGCCCGAGTTGCGCTTCCTGGTGGCCGGGCCAGGCGACATTGACGACCTCTACTCGGACATTCCCGACTCGCTTCACGATCGAGTGATATTTCTCGGGTTAGTGTCTGAAGCGGACAAAGCTCGCATGTTGCGCAGTGTCGACGTGTATGTGGCGCCCAACACGGGCGGTGAGAGCTTCGGCATGATCCTGACCGAGGCGATGGCGGCCGGGACGGCGATCGCGGCCTCGGATCTCGACGCTTTCCGGCGCGTGCTCGACGGCGGCAAGGCGGGGGCGCTGTTCCCGACCGGGGACGCGGCCGCCCTCGCGGTGCTGCTCGGGGCGTTGCTCGACGACCCCGACCGGCGTTCCGCGCTCTCGGACGCCGCCCGCACGGCGGTCGCCGCCTTCGACTGGCCGGCCGTCGCGCTGCGCGTGCTCGAGGTCTACGCCACCGCGATCGAGGCCACCGACGGCCGGGTCATCGACGAAGAGTGGGCAGAGCCACGGCCGGGGGCGTGACCCGCGGCCACGAAAGGGCACTACGATGCCCGGCATGTGGTGGGTGCTGGGGGTTGTCGCGCTTGTCGCGCTGCTCTCCGCCTACCTGGGCTGGACGGCGCATCGGGTCGAGCGGGTGCACGTGCGCGCGCAGTCGGCCGAGCGTGCCCTCGACGCACACCTGCTGCGCCGGGCCGCGGCCGCCGCGGTCGTCGCCGAGCAGCAGGACAACGTCGAGCTCTACGCGGCCGCCCGGCTGGCGCTGGACGCCGATCCCGACGAGCGCGAGCCGGCCGAGAACGACCTGACCCGCCAGCTGCGCTCCACCCGGCTGAGCGCCAACGACCCGGCGGCGCGACAGCTGATTGCCACCAGTCGCCGTGTGGGATTGGCCCGGCAGGTGCACACCGATCAGGTACGCGACGCGCTGACGTCCCGCCGGCGTCTGCTGGTGCGGGCGCTGGGCATGGCCCGGCGGTACCCGCTGCCGCAGTATTTCGACATCGAGGACCCGGCGCTGTCTTTGGTGGAGGTGCCGCAGCCGGCCGCGCCGCCCACGGCACCTCTCGAGTCGGTCTGACCCGTACGTCGGTCGCGGGTTACCAGCCGCGCTCGGCCAGGCGGTGCGGGACCGGGATGTCGTCGACGTTGATGCCGACCATGGCCTCGCCCAGGCCGCGGCTGACCTTGGCGATCACGTCGGGGTCGTCGTGGAACGTGACGGCCTTGACGATCGCGGCGGCGCGCTGGGCCGGGTTGCCGGACTTGAAGATGCCGGAGCCGACGAAGACGCCCTCGGCGCCCAACTGCATCATCATCGCGGCGTCGGCCGGCGTGGCGATGCCGCCGGCGGTGAACAGCACCACCGGGAGCTTGCCGGCCTCGGCGACCTCCTTGACCAGATCGTACGGCGCCTGCAGCTCCTTGGCCGCCACGAACAGCTCGTCCTCGGGCAGGGTCTGCAGGCGGCGGATCTCCTGCCGGATCTTGCGCATGTGGGTGGTGGCGTTCGAGACGTCGCCGGTGCCGGCCTCGCCCTTCGACCGGATCATGGCGGCGCCCTCGGTGATGCGACGCAGCGCCTCGCCCAGGTTGGTCGCGCCGCAGACGAACGGCACGGTGAACTGCCACTTGTCGATGTGGTTGGCGTAGTCGGCCGGAGTCAGCACCTCGGACTCGTCGACGTAGTCGACGCCGAGCGCCTGAAGCACCTGGGCCTCGACGAAGTGCCCGATGCGGGCCTTGGCCATCACCGGGATCGACACCGCGGCGATGATCCCGTCGATCATGTCAGGGTCGGACATGCGGGACACGCCGCCCTGGGCGCGGATGTCGGCGGGCACCCGCTCGAGCGCCATCACCGCCACGGCGCCGGCGTCCTCCGCGATCTTCGCCTGCTCCGGCGTGACGACATCCATGATCACGCCGCCCTTGAGCATCTCCGCCATACCGCGCTTGACCCGCGCGGTCCCGACTGCGCTCTGGTTCTCGGACATGGTGTATCGGCTCCTCAAGCAGGGGTTTCGGTACCGGAATCGTATCCAGCTCCCCGGGGGCCAACGATGGCCAATCGACCCCCCGGTGGCCTGCTCCCTCCCACTTTCGTCTTCTCGAGGTTTTCCGGGGCGCGAACCGACTTGAGGTTTTCCGGGGCGCGAACCGAACCGCAACCCGGCTGCGCCCGTTCCGCACTCCGCGCCCGGGCGATCGGCCCGAACTGACTGGCATGACCGACACGATGATTGTTGAGCTGGGCCTCCAGGCGATGACCATTGCGGCGAAGATGTCCGCGCCGGTGCTGCTCACCGCTCTCGCGGTGGGCTTCGCGATCTCCCTCTTCCAGTCGGTCACCCAGATCCAGGAGGCGACCCTCTCGTTCGTCCCCAAGGCGGGCGCGGTCGGCGCGGCGCTGCTCTTCTCGGGCAACTGGATGCTGCACGAGATGGTCACCTACACCCAGCAGCTGTTCGAGAAGATCCCCCAGCTCATCGGCAGCTGAACAGTCTTCGCGGAAAGGCCGGCCCCCTTCGGGCCGGCCTTTCGCGTTTTCAGAACTTCTTGAGGTCGTCCGGGGTGAACGGCTTGCGCTCGACCAGCGTGAGCCAGTTGCCGGTGTTGTCGCGAATGACCGCTTCCACGCCGTACGGGCGATCGGCCGGCTCCTGGATGAAGGTGACGCCGGCCTCCCGCAGCTCGGCCGAGGTCTTGCGGCAGTCGTCCACCTCCAGGCCGAGGCCGCCCATCTGGCCGGCCTCGAGCTGGCCGCGTACGAAGGCGGCGGCGTCGGGGGAGAGCGGCGGGCCCGGGACCATGAGCGTCACCTCGAGCTCCGGCTGGCTGGGCTGCGCGATCGTCACCCAGCGGAACTCGCCCATGGTGGCGTCGACCCGGGCCTCGAACCCCAGCCGCCGGACGTAGAAGTCGCGGGTGGCGTCCTGGTCGAGGCAGTAAACGGTGACCAGAGAGATGTTCTTAATCATTCCCCGACGCTAGGCGCCGTCGCGCCGGTGACGCTTCTCCCCGATTGCGGGATCACCCCGTTCATGAACAGGTGACAGCCGGGGATGTGCTGAGCGGCGCCGGAATAGCGACGCTGATAGGCCGCGGGGGACTCGCCGACCAGGGCGGCGAAGCGGGAGGAGAAGGAGCCCAGGGACGAGAAGCCGACGGCCACGCAGACCTCGGTGACGGTCAGGTTCGCGTACCGGAGGAGGTCTTGTGCTCTTTCGATGCGCCGCCGGGAGAGGTAGCTGATCGGGGTGTCGCCGTAGGCCGCCCGGAAGGTCCTGATCAGGTGAAATATCGAAATTCCCGACAAGTCCGTCAGGTTGGCGAGCGTGATCGACTCCGCGTAGTGACGGTCCAGGTGGTCCCGCACCCGGCGGATCGCGAACACGCGGCCAGCCTAAGCTGGGAAGAGTGAATATCGGAGTCCTCGCCTTGCAGGGCGATGTTCGGGAGCATCTGGCGGCGCTTGCGGAGAGTGACGTGCTGGCGCGGCCGGTGCGGCGGCCCGAGGAGCTTGCGGAGGTCGCGGCGCTCGTGATTCCTGGCGGGGAGTCGACAGCCATCAGCAACCTCGCGGTCAGTTTTGGGCTGCTGGACCCGATTCGGAAGCGGATCGCGGACGGGATGCCGGTCTACGGGTCGTGCGCCGGCATGATCATGCTGGCCACCTCGGTGCTCGACGGGCGTCCCGACCAGGAGTCGTTCCACGGGATCGAGATGACTGTGCGTCGCAACGCGTTCGGGCGGCAGGTGGACTCGTTCGAGGGCGACGTGACCATCGACGACATTCCGGGCGGTGATTTTCACGCCGTCTTCATCCGCGCGCCATGGGTCGAAGAAGTGGGCGCCGGCGTGCGGGTGTTGGGCCGCGTCAAGGACGGACCGGCCGCCGGTAGGATTGTCGCCGTTCGGCAGGGGAACCTGCTCGCCACGGCTTTCCACCCGGAGCTCACCGGCGACCTCCGCGTCCACCGGTACTTCGTCGAGATGGTCCGCCAGGCCGCCTGAGACACGGAGGTTTTCGCATGTCCGGCCACTCCAAGTGGGCGACGACCAAGCACAAGAAGGCCGTCATCGACGCCAAGCGCGGCAAGATGTTCGCCAAGCTCATCAAGAACATCGAGGTCGCTGCCCGTACCGGCGGTGGGGATCCGGCCGGCAACCCGACGCTCTACGACGCCATCCAGAAGGCGAAGAAGAGCTCGGTCCCCAACGACAACATCAACAACGCGGTCAAGCGCGGCTCCGGCCTGGAGGCCGGCGGCGCCGACTGGCAGACGATCATGTACGAGGGGTACGGCCCCAACGGCGTCGCGATCCTGATCGAGTGCCTCACCGACAACCGCAACCGCGCGGCGACGGAGGTGCGCACCGCGCTGACCCGCAACGGCGGCACCTTCGCCGACGCCGGCAGCGTGTCGTACCTGTTCAACCGCAAGGGCGTGGTGATCGTCCCGAAGGGCTCGCTGAGCGAGGACGACCTGATGCTGGCGGTCCTGGACGCCGGCGCCGAGGAGATCAACGACCTTGGCGACTCGTTCGAGGTCGTGTCGGAGCCGACCGACCTCATCCCGGTGCGCACGGCCTTGGTCGACGCCGGCATCGAGTACGACTCGGCGGAGTCCTCCCTGGTCCCGACGATGACGGTGCCGGTGGACGAGGACGCGGCCCGCAAGGTCTTCAAGCTGATCGACGCGCTCGAGGACTGCGACGACGTCCAGAACATCTTCGCCAACTTCGACGTGTCGGACGAGGTCATGGCCGCAATCGACGCGTGACACGCGTGCTTTCCGACGGGGCCGGTGCTGGCGAGCACCGGCCCCGTTCGCGTATCCGGGGATTGTCCAGTGACACCTGGTCTAGCGACCAGTAGGCTGGGTGGCGGGTGAGTGATGGGAGGACAGGTTGGACTGGTCGCGGGCGGAGGAGCCCTCCATCAGCCTGGTGGTCGAGATCTTCCCCGGCGGCGACGAGGGCGCCCGCTGGTATGCGCGACACGGCGTCCCGGAGTACTGGACCGTCGATCAGACCCCCGATCGCGACGAGGATGACGCGCGCGTCCAAATCCTTCGACTGCGGCCGGAGACGTCTTCGTACGCGTGGGAGCGCAGCCGGCTTTTGTCCGAACTGGAAGCGGAGTACAGCGCGGGGTAATGGCGTGAGTCGATCTGAAAAGCCGGGCCGGAGTGATCCGGGCCGGCTTTTCTCAGGACGTTGTCGTGGAGAGCCAGGACATGTACTGGATCATTCCGCCGACCAGGAGAATGCCGGTGGCCACCAAGCGGCCCACCCGGTGCCACTGCTGTTTGCGGTACGCCTGGACCCACGCGATGCCCGCGTCGGCGTAGGGGCCTGCTCCCACCCGTACGGTGTCATCAAGAACGTCCGCCTTGCGCAACGCCAACGTCGGCGCCGGGCCCCGCATGGGCATGTAGGGCTGCGTGCGCAGCACGCGGATGTCGACCTCGTAGATCTGCTCGTCGCGCCACTGCTTCGTGCGCGACGCCAGGCGGCGGGTCATGTACTCGGTCGGCGCGTCCTTGTGGGCCAGCCAACCCCACCAGGCCAGCCGGCGCCAGTGGCCGGCCACGTCGGCCAGCACGTCCATATAGAGGTGCGCCGCCTCGAAGTCGCCGCCCACCAAGCGGTCCGTCTCGCGGCGTAGGGCCGCGAGGTGGCCGGCGACAAAGGCGACGTACTCCGGTGGCGGTTCGTCATCCATCGGCGGAACGAGGTACATAGCTACCTCCCGACACCCATCGTCGAGGCGTGTCGGTGCCGGGCGCAAGACCGGCCCGTATTAGGGTGTCGAACACACGTACGTGAGACAGGGGAGGTCCGTGGTGCGCGTGCTCGGCGTCGACCCGGGCCTCACCCGCTGCGGGGTCGGCGTGGTCGAGGGCGTGCCGGGGCGGCAGTGCAAGCTGATCGGCTACTACGTGGTCTACACCGACCCCGACGACGACATCGCCCTGCGGCTGCTGCGGCTCGACACCGAGCTGGCCAAGCTGGTCGCCGAGCACCAGCCCGGGAGCGTCGCCGTGGAGCGGGTGTTTTCCCAGCACAACGTACGGACGGTGATGGGCACGGCGCAGGCCAGCGGGGTCGCGATCCTGGCCGGCGCGCGGGCGGGGCTGCCGGTGCAGACGTACACGCCGAGCGAGGTGAAGGCGGCCGTGACCGGCTCCGGCACGGCCGGCAAGCAGCAGGTGACGAGCATGGTCACCCGGCTGCTCGGGCTCGACGCGCCGCCCAAGCCGGCGGACGCCGCGGACGCGCTCGCCCTCGCCATCTGCCACATCTGGCGCGGCGGGACGCGCGCACGTATAGAGGCCGCGGCGCTTGCCGCCAAAAGAAGGGCACGGCGATGATCGCGAGCGTCCGCGGCGTGGTCGCCGCGATCAACCCGGACAGCGCCGTGATCGAGGTCGGTGGCGTCGGCCTGCAGGTGCAGTGCGCGCCGGGCACTCTGGCCGGCCTGAAGGCCGGCGTCGAGGCTCGCCTGGCGACCAGCATGGTGGTCCGGGAGGATTCCCTCACCCTGTACGGCTTCGCGGACGACGACGAGAAGCAGCTGTTCGAGCTGCTCCAGACCGCCAGCGGCGTGGGCCCCCGCCTCGCCCAGGCGGTGCTCGCCGTGCACACGCCCGACGTGGTGCGCCGCGCCATCGCCGGCGCCGACCTGGCGACGCTGACCCAGGTGCCGGGCATCGGCAAGAAGGGCGCCGAGAAGATGGTCGTCGAGCTGCGCGACCGGATCGGCCCGCTGCCGATCGGCGGCGACGGCTCGGCCGGCGTCCTCAGCGGCGGCTGGCAGGAGCAGGTGCGCCAGGGCGTGCTCGCGCTGGGCTGGACGGTGGCCCAGGCCGACCAGGCGGTGTCGAAGCTCGCCGAGGACATCGACGGCGACGTCCCGCCGGTTCCGCAGCTGCTGCGCCAGGCGATCCGCCTGCTGGGCCGGGCTCGATGAGCGTGGTCTCCGCCGACGCGGGCGACGACGACCTCGACGCCGAGGCCAGCGTCCGGCCCCGCCGGCTGGCCGACTTCATCGCCCAGCACCGGGTGCGCGACCAGCTGGAGTTGCTGCTCAAGGGCGCGATGGGCCGCGGCACGCCGCCCGACCACATTCTGCTCTCGGGCCCGCCTGGCTTGGGTAAGACGACGTTGGCGAACATCGTGGCGGCCGAGCTCGGCACCGGCATCCGGACGACGAGTGGGCCGGTGATCGAGCGGTCCGGTGACCTCGCCGCGATCCTGACCAGCCTCGCGCCGGGCGACGTGCTGTTCATCGACGAGATCCACCGGATCGCGAAGCCGGCCGAGGAGCTGCTCTACAGCGCGATGGAGGACTTCCGGGTCGACGTGGTGGTCGGCAAGGGGCCGGGCGCCACCGCGATCCCGCTGGACGTCGAACCGTTCACGCTGGTGGGGGCCACGACACGCGCGGGGCTGCTGTCGGGGCCGATGCGTGACCGGTTCGGGTTCGTGGCGCATCTCGACTTCTACTCACCGGCCGATCTGGACGCCCTGTTGCACCGCTCGGCGCGGATTCTTGGGGTGCCGATCACGGCGGAGGGCGCCGCGGAGATCGCCGGGCGCTCGCGCGGCACGCCGCGCATCGCGAACCGGCTGCTGCGCCGGGTGCGGGATTACGCGGAGGTGCGGGCCGAGGGAGTGGTCACCCAGGAAACTGCCAGGGAGGCCCTTCGGGTGTACGACGTGGACGCGCTCGGCCTGGACCGGCTCGACCGTGCGGTGCTGCGGGCGCTGATCGAGACATTCCGGGGTGGCCCGGTCGGTCTGTCCACTCTTGCCGTCGCGGTGGGGGAGCAGTCCGACACGGTCGAGGAGGTCTGCGAGCCGTTTCTCGTGCGTGCGGGGCTGCTGGCGCGTACGCCGCGAGGGCGGGTGGCGACCGAGTCGGGGTGGCTGCATCTGGGCAGGACGCCCCCGTCCGGTGCGGTTCAGGCGGACTTGTTCGCCCGAGACGTATGAAATCCGCTCGTAATGTGAACGTGATGTGTGCCGCATTCGGACTTCCCAGGTTGACCGATTAGACTCGCCGCGGTTCAACCCAGATGTGTATATCGCCCTGACGCGCGCGACCGGTCGCGCCCGGGCCTACGGAAGGCTTTCTTGTGTATCTGTCAGCGGCCGCCTCGGGCGGGGGGAGCAGCTTCACCACGATCCTGTTCCTGCTTCTGCTCTTCGGCGTCGTCTATTTCCTGATGATCCGGCCGCAGCAGAAGCGGCGCCGCGAGGCGCAGAACATGCAGAAGCAGCTCGGCCCCGGCGACCAGATCGTCACCATTGGCGGACTGCACGGCACGATCGTCACGATTGACGACGACGCGGCTACTCTTGAGGTCGCTCCGGGTGTTCAGGTGAAGTTCGCCCGTCAGGCCATCGCCCGCGTCCTGCCCCGCCCGGAGGCGGAGGAGGCTGCTCCGGTCGAGGAGCCGACGGTCGACGACGTCGAGACCACGGTCGTCGACGACACCCAGAAAAAGGACTGATAGATCTTCCGGACCGGCCCGCGGCGCACTGAGCCGACGGGCCGGTTCGTCCGGCCGGAGATCGGCCACCGACACCGTACGGGTGCCGCCAGGGGGGCGGCCGTCAACGCAGGGAGACCGAACGCCGTGGCACGACCACCACAGGGACAGATGCATCCCGGACGCCAACTCGGCGTGCTCGGCCTGGTCTTCGTCGTCCTGTATCTGCTGGTCTTCTTCGCCGGTGGGGCGAAGGGGAGCTTCACCGACCGGCTCCACCCCAAGCTGGGGCTGGACCTGGTCGGCGGCACCCAGGCCACCTACATCGCGTCCGTGCAGGGCGGCCAGGTGCCGTCGAAGGAAAGCATGGAGCAGGCCAAGAACATCATCGAGAACCGCGTGAACGCGCTCGGTGTGTCCGAGGCCGAGGTGGTCGTCCAGGGCGACCGCAACATCGTCGTCTCGCTCGCGGGCAAGGCCGACGACCAGCTCAAGAACCTCTCGCAGGCCGCGCAGATGCGGTTCCGGCTGGTGATCGGCGCGACCGGTGACGTGTCGTCGACGGCGCTGAACCCGCCGTCGCCGTCCGCCTCGGCCTCGGCCGCGGCGCCCTCGAGCTCGGCCAAGCCGTCGACTTCGGCCAGTGCGCCCGCCGCCAACGCTTCGCCCTCGACCGGTGGTCAGGGTGGTGGCGAGGTCGTGAAGGCGCCGAGCCCGAGCGCCACGCCGAGCGCGTCGCCCACGGCGACCCCGGCCGCGACCAGCACCGCCGCCGTGCCCGGCCAGGAGCAGGTCTCCGTCGCCGACGTGCAGAAGAAGGTGGGCGCGGCCGCGTGGACCGCCGCCGAGAAGCTGACCGCGCCGGTCGACCTCTCCACCGACACCAAGGCCGGCCTGCCGTTCGCGAACTTCGCGAAGCTCTCCGGCGCCGAGGTCAACGCGCTGACCCCGCAGATGCAGTACTACGTGCCGACGGTCGGCTGCCAGCAGCTCGACAACCGGCCCAACGGCGCGATCGACGACGTGAACAAGCAGGCCACGGTCTGCTACCAGGGCGGCAAGATCCTGCTGGACAAGGCGCCGGTCGTCGGTGACGACATCTCGAAGGCCAGCCCGCAGCTCGACCAGCAGAACGGCCAGTGGGTCGTCTCGCTCGACTTCAAGAGCGAGGGCTCGACGAAGTGGGCCAACCTGACCCGCCAGGCGTTCAACGCGACCTCGAGCGACCCCTGCTACACCGCCGCCACGGCGATGTACGGCAGCATCGAGCACTGCGCCGTCGCCGTCGTGCTCGACAAGACGGTGATCTCGGCGCCGCAGATCCAGGGCGTGCTCACCGGCACCTCGCAGATCACCGGCCAGTTCACCGCGGTCAGCGCCAAGCAGCTGGCCGACCAGCTCAACTTCGGCGCGCTGCCGGTGACCTTCACCTCCGGTCCGGCGCAGACGGTCTCCGCGACCCTGGGCATCCAGCAGCTCAAGGCGGGCCTGCTCGCCGCCGCGATCGGCATGGCGCTGGTGGCGGTGTACGCGTTCTTCTACTACCGCCTGCTCGGCTCGGTCATCTTCCTGAGCCTGATCCTGTCGGGTCTGCTCACCTTCGGCGCGCTGGTCTTCCTCGGCCGCACGCTGGGCTTCACCCTGACCCTGGCCGGTATAGCGGGCTTCATCGTTTCACTAGGTGTGGCAGCAGACTCGTTCGTCATCTACTTCGAACGCCTCAAGGACGAGATCCACGAGGGCCGAAGTCCGCGTAGCGCCGTGCCCCGCGCCTGGGCCCGGGCGCGCCGCACGATCATCTCGGCGAACACGATCACGATCATGGCCGCGGTGGTGCTCTACATCGTCTCGGTCGGCGCCGTTCAGGGCTTCGCCTTCGCGCTGGGTCTGTCCACCGTGCTCGACCTGATCGTGGTGTTCCTCTTCCGGCACCCGATCATGACGATGTTCGCGAACACCAAGGCGTTCATGTCGCCGCGGGTCAGTGGTCTCGGCCGCGTCCTGCGTCGCGCCCCGACCGACGTCAAGGAGGCCTGATCATGGCCCGCACCGGTCTCGCCACCCGCCTTTACCAGGGCGAGGCGAACATCAACATCGTGGGCCGGCGCAAGACCTGGTTCACGATCGCCGCGATCCTCGTCGTGATCTCGATCGGCAGCTTCGTGTTCCGCGGCTTCAGCCTGGGCATCGAGTTCGCCGGTGGCACGTCGTTCAGCGTGCCGGGCAAGACCAGCAGCGGCGAGAAGCTCACCCAGAACGAGGTGCGCGACGCGGTGGAGAAGGCGGTCCAGGGCGTCGACCCGGGCGCCGAGGTCACCGCCGCGCAGACGGTCCGCGGGGCCGGCCAGGAGAGCTTCATCATCCGGGCCTCGGCGCTGACCGCGTCGCAGGCCGAGCAGGCGAAGACCACGCTGGTCGACGACCTCGGGGTCAAGGCCGAGGACGTCAGCGACGACCAGGTCTCGGCGGCCTGGGGCGGGCAGGTGACCCGGCAGGCCGTCATCGGCCTGGTCATCTTCCTGATCCTGGTGATGGCGTACCTGGTGATCCGATTCGAGTGGCGGATGGCGGCGGCCGCCGTCTCGTCGCTGCTGCTCGACCTGATCCTGACCGCGGGCGTGTACTCGCTGGTCGGCTTCGAGGTGACGCCGTCCACGGTGATCGGCTTCCTGACGATTCTCGGTTACTCGCTGTACGACGTGGTGGTGGTGTTCGACAAGGTCCAGGAGAACACCCGCGGCATCACGGCGGGCAGCACCCGGACCTACTCCGAGGCGACCAACCTGGCGGTCAACCAGACCATCATGCGGTCGATCAACACGGGCCTCGTGGCGCTGCTGCCGGTCGGCGGCCTGCTGTTCATCGGCGCCGGCCTGCTCGGGGCGGGCACGCTGAAGGACCTCGGCCTGGTGCTCTTCGTCGGCATGGGCTTCGGCGTGATCTCCTCGATCATGTTCGCGGCGCCGGTGCTCACCGTGCTCAAGGACCGCGAGCCGAAGATCAAGGCGCACACGGCCCGGGTCCTGGCCCGCCGCGCGGCGGTCAAGTCGGGCGACGTCGCCCCGCGCGCCGAGCGTCAGCGCCAGCCGAACGCCACCGAGTCGGACGAGGCCGCTCCGGCCCTGGCCACTTCGTCGGCGCCGCGGCCGGGCTCGCGGCCGACGGCCAAGCGCAACACGAACCGCGCCGGACGCCCCGGCGGCGCCGGCAACCGCCCGAGCGGCGGCGGCAAGCGCCGCTGATTTCTCGCGCTGGTGGCCCGTCTTTCTCCGGAGAGGCGGGCCACTAGTCTGTTGGCCGTGACTGATCAGACTCCGCGGGGTGACGGCGGGCCCGAGCTGGCGGCCGTGGTCGAGAACGGCACGGTCGACGTGCCCGACTTCCCGAAGCCGGGCATCGTCTTCAAAGATCTGATGCCGCTGTTCGCCGACGGCGCGGCCTTCCGCCGGGTGGTCGACGGGATCGTCGCCCACTACCCGGACGGCTTCGACGTGGTCGCCGGGGTCGAGGCGCGCGGGTTCGTGGTGGCCGCCGCGGTCGCCTACGCGACCGGCACCGGCGTGGTCCCGGTGCGCAAGGCCGGCAAGCTGCCGCGAAAGGCCCTGAGTGCCTCGTACGCGCTCGAGTACGGCGAAGCCACCCTCGAGGTGCACGAGGACGCGTTCATCGCCGGTCAGCGGGTTCTGGTGGTCGACGACGTGCTCGCCACCGGCGGCACGGCCGGCGCGGCGCTCGATCTCGTGGAGCGCGCGGGCGGCACGATCGCCGGCTTCACCGTGCTGATGGAGCTGGCCTTCCTGAAGGGCCGGGAGCGGCTCGCACCCCGAGAGGTGCACGCGCTGCTGACCGTTTGACCGCTTTGTCGGATTGGCAGTCGTTCTTTCGGAGGTTCGGCCGGGCCATCGGGGAAGACGGTGCGGGTAGGATGGCGTTCCAGACCAGGTGACCAATGGCATGAGCGGACTTCTCCGGCCGACGGCGACCGGTGAGGTTCCAGGCGATGGTGTGAGGAGGCCGGTGTCCAGCGACGTCGCCCCTCCGGCGGAGGGCACGGTGCAGCCGACCGAAGACACACAGACCGGAGCGGACGCCACGGAGGCGCCGCCCGTGGAGGAGGCGCGCGCGGCCGAGACGGTCGTCGAGCCGGCGGCTGAGCCGGCCGTCGAGCCCGGTCAGCCTCGTCCCGCGGTGCCGACTCCCGCGCCCGATCCCGAGGTCACCCAGCCGATGCCACCGGGCGAGGAGCCCAGCGGCGGGTTCGGGCTGGCCAGCGCGCCGACCGGCCGGCGGGTTCGCGCCCGGCTCGCCCGGTTCAACGCGCCGTGGCAGAGCACGCAGGTCAGCGAGGTCCTCGAGCCGCTGATCGCGACCCACCGGGCCAGCCACCCCAAGGCCGACGGGCGTCAGCTCCAGCGCGCCTTCGACGTGGCCGCCCGCTGGCACTCGGGTCAGTACCGCAAGTCCGGCGACCCGTACATCACGCATCCGCTCGCCGTGGCGACGATCCTGGCCAACCTCGGCATGGACACGACCACCCTGGTGGCGGCCCTGCTGCACGACACGATCGAGGACACCGACTACTCGCTCGACCAGATGCGCACCGACTTCGGTGGCGAGGTGGCGCTGCTGGTCGACGGCGTGACCAAGCTCGACCGGGTCAAGCTGGGCGACGCGGCCAAGGCCGAGACGATCCGCAAGATGGTCGTCGCGATGGCCAAGGACCCGCGCGTGCTGGTCATCAAGCTGGCCGACCGGCTGCACAACATGCGTACGCTGACGTTCCTGCCCCGCGCCAAGCAGGAGCAGAAGGCCAAGGAGACGCTCGAGATCCTTGCTCCCCTGGCCCACCGCCTGGGTATGAACACGATCAAGTGGGAGCTCGAGGACCTCGCGTTCGGCACGCTGTTCCCCAAGCGGTTCGAGGAGATCAACCGGCTGATCGGCGAGCACCAGCCGCAGCGTGAGGCGCTGCTGCGCCAGGTGACCAACCGGGTCTCGCTCGACCTGAAATCAGCCAAGATCAAGGCGGAGACGACCGGCCGCCCGAAGCACCTGTACTCGATCTATCAGAAGATGATCGTGCGGGGCCGCGACTTCAACGACATCTACGACCTGGTCGGCGTGCGCATCCTGGTCGACACGGTCCGCGACTGCTACGCCGCGCTGGGCGTCATCCACGCGAACTGGCAGCCGGTGCCGGGCCGGTTCAAGGACTACATCGCGATGCCGAAATTCAACATGTACCAGTCGTTGCACACGACGGTCATCGGCCCGACCGGCAAGCCGGTCGAGATGCAGATCCGCACGTTCGCCATGCACCGTACGGCCGAGTTCGGCATCGCCGCGCACTGGAAGTACAAGGAGCAGAAGGGCGCGACGATCGTCGGCCCGCCGGCGCACATCGACGAGATGACCTGGCTGCGGCAGCTGCTCGACTGGCAGCGCGAGGCGAGCGACCCGTCCGAGTTCCTGGACGCGTTGCGCTTCGACCTGTCCAGCCAGGAGGTCTACGTCTTCACGCCGAAGGGCGACGTGATCCCGCTGCCCACCGGCTCGACCCCGGTCGACTTCGCCTATGCGGTGCACACCCAAGTCGGGCACAAGTGCATCGGCGCCCGGGTCAACGGCAAGCTGGTCCCGCTCGAGTCGACGCTGTCCAACGGCGACGTCATCGAGATCTTCACGTCGAAATCGGCCACGGCCGGCCCGACGCAGGACTGGCTCGGCTTCGTCAAGAGCCCGCGGGCGCGTACGAAGATCCGGCAGTTCTTCAACAAGGAGCGCCGCGAGGAAGCGATCGAGGTCGGCAAGGAGTCGATCGTCAAGGCGATGCGCAAGCAGGGCCTGCCCCTGCAGCGCATGCTGACCAGCGAAAACCTCACGACCATCGCCCGCGACCTGCACCTGGCCGACGTGGCCTCGCTGTACGCCGCGGTCGGGGAGAACACGGTCTCGGCGCAGTCCGTCGTGCAGAAGCTCGTGGCCGGTTTCGGCGGCGAGGAGGGCGCGGTCGAGGACATCGCCGAGACCGCCGTCGCGACCCGTCCGCCGCGCAACCGCAGCACCGCGCAGGACCCGGGCGTGGTGGTCAAGGGCGTCAGCGACGTGTGGGTCAAGCTGGCCCGCTGCTGCACGCCGGTGCCCGGCGACGCGGTGTTCGGCTTCGTCACCCGCTCCGGCGGGGTGAGCGTGCACCGCGAGGACTGCGCCAACGCCGAGGACCTGCGCGACCAGTCCGAGCGCGTGGTCGAGGTCAGCTGGAAGCCGACGAGCGCGTCGACGTTCCTGGTGGCGATCCAGGTCGAGGCGCTCGACCGGCACAAGCTGCTGGCCGACGTGACCCGGGTCCTCTCCGAGGAGCGCGTCAACATCCTGTCGGCGACGGTCACCACGACCCGAGACCGCGTCGCGGTAAGCCGCTTCACCTTCGAGATGGCCGACCCGAAACACCTCGGCCACCTGGTCGCGGCGGTCCGCAAGGTCGACGGCGTCTTCGACGCCTACCGGGTCACCTCGGGCGCATAGCAAAGGGCGGGGCCGAGGCCCCGCCCTTTCAGCAACACAAAGCTCAGGACATCGTTAGCGTCTTGATGTCGAGTTCCTTCTTGGGGTGGCCGCCGCCTGCCTGCTGCGCGAACGCGCCGTCGTCGCCTGCTTTGACCACGTCCTTGACGACGTCGAGGCCCGTGGTGATCGTGCCGAGCAGCGTGTAGTTCGCCGGGAGCTGGGTGTTCTCCGAGCAGATGAAGAACTGGCTGCCGGTGCTGCCGGCCTGGCCCGTGTTCGCCATGGCGATGGAGCCGGCGGGGTACGGGTTGTTGGTGTCGGTCGGCAGGTTTTCCTCGGTCATGGTGTAGCTCGGACCGCCCTGGCCGTCGGTGTCGCGGTAGCCCTTGCCGCTGGCGAAGGGGTCGCCGCACTGGAGCACCTTGAAGCTGGCCTCGTTCACCAGGCGGTGGCACTTCGTGTTGTCCCAGAACTTCTTGCTGCTCAGGTACGCGAAGCTCGACGCCGTGCACGGCACCTTGGCCTTGTCGATCGTCGCCACGATCTTGCCGAGGTTGGTGTCCATGGTCAGCGTCGCGGTGCCGGTGTTGGGCGCGGTCGCCGGCGGGGTGCCGACGTCCTTGACCTTGCCGCCGCCGGAGTCCGGGGTCCAGGTACAAGCCACCTGACCGGCGGGCACGGCGCTCGCGGTCGAGGTCGACTTCTTGTCGTCCTTCATCGCGGTCACGATCCAGACCGCCACGCCGGCGATGACCACGACCGCGATCGCCGAACCGATGATGGCCTGCCGCTGCCGGCGCTTACGAGCGGCCGCGGCGCGCTCGGCCATCTCCTTCTCGAGCCGGGCCCGCGCCGCCGCGCGCTGCCGGTCCTTGATCGACGACACGGTGTTCCTCCTGCTGGTGTTCGGCCTGGGGGATTTAAGACTGTGCGCTCGCCGAGGGCGCCGCGGAGGCCGCCGTCTGCCCGACGGTGAGACTGGTAATCGTGATCTTGGTCTTGGGCTTGACCTTGTCGCCGGCGTCGTCCGCGACGGTGGGGATCTTGCCGATCTTCTCGACGGTGGTCATGCCGCCGGCCACCGAGCCGACGGTCGAGAACTCCGGGGTGGCCGGCGAGTAGTCCTTGAAGAAGATCAGGAACTGGCTGCCGTTGGTGCCGGGCGGGTTGCCGATCAGCGCGACCGTGCCCTTGGGGTAGAGCGGGGTCTTGGCGGCCGTGCCGGAACTCGGCGACGGGTCGGGCGCGGCCGGCGTGTTCTCGCTGTACACGCTGTAGGTCGGGCCGCCGAGGCCGGTGCCGCTCGGGTCGCCGCAACGGATCGCGCCGTACGTCGTGATCTCGTGGCAGGTGGTGTTGTCGTAGAAGTTCTTGCTCGCCAGGTACCGAAGGTCCTCCGCGCCGCACGGCGCCGAGGCCAGATCCAGGCTGACCTCGATCGGGTCGCCCTGGTCGGTCTTCACCGTCATCGTCTCGGCGCCGTCGACGGGAATGTCCTTGGTGGGCGGCGTGCCGACGTCCTTGAGGTTGGTGTTGGTCGTCGCGCTCTGCGGCGTCCAGGCACAGATGTCCTGGTCGGCCGCAGTGGTCGTCTCGTCGGAGTCGAACGCCCCGCCGATCCACGCGATCCCGGCGACGATCAGGAGAACCGCGACACCAGCGCCGACACCGGCGTACATCCGGCGCCTCCGCCGCTCCTTGACGGCTCGTCGTGCCATTTGCCGATCGAGCTTCGCCCGGGCGAGCTTGCGCTGCCGGTCCTTACTGGATGCCACCGAACGCTGCCCTTCCTCCTGTGTCTTGTCACACGCCCGCAAGAGTGTACGGGTACCTCCTGAGAAAGTGGTGTGCCCCCGCCCGGCTAGGCTCGTTACGATTCGTACCCGATCTGTCTGTGGAGTGGATCAGTTGCTCGTCACTGGGTTTCCGGCTGAAGCCTTCGGCACCAATTGCTATGTGGTGGCCGCCGGGCCGGGCGAGCAATGCCTGATCGTCGATCCCGGCATCGGGGTGCTCGACCAGCTCGACGAGGTGCTCGCCTCGCACAAGTTGCAGCCGGCGGCCGTGCTGCTCACGCACGGCCACCTGGATCACACCTTCTCGGTGGCGCCGGTGTGCGGCGCGCGCGGCATCCCGGCGTACGTGCACCCGGCCGACCTCGAGATGCTCGCCGACCCGGCCAAGGGGCTCAGCGCCGATCTGTCTTCGCTGTTCGGCGGCCGCCTGGAGTACACGGAGCCGTCCGACGTGGCCGAGCTGACCGACGGCGCGGTATTGAACCTCGTCGGTCTCGAGGTGACCGTCGACCATGCCCCTGGCCATACCGGCGGGTCGGTGCTGTTCCGCCTGCCGGGGGATTCGTCGCCGCTGTGCCTTTCCGGCGACGTGCTCTTCGCGGGATCCATCGGACGCACCGACCTGCCGGGCGGGAACACCGAGACGATGATGACCAGCCTGCGGGACAAGGTTCTGCCGCTGGCCGATGACACCGTCGTCCTGCCCGGCCACGGACCGGCCACCACCATCGGCCGCGAGCGCGCGACGAACCCGTATCTGCGGGAACTGATCGCCGCGCCCGGCCGTGGTCTCTGATCGAATTCCTAGGAGATTTTGAGAATGCCGATTTCCGGCTTCCCCGAATGGCTGCCCGCGCAGCGCATGATCGAACAACGTGTCATCGACCGGATTCGCACGACCTTCGAGCTGTACGGCTTCGCGCCGCTGGAAACACGCTCCGTCGAGCCGCTCGAGACGCTCCTCAGCAAGGGGGAGACCTCGAAGGAGGTCTATCTGCTGCACCGCCTCCAGGGAGCCCCCGACTCCTCGTCCGACGATCAGCTTGGGCTGCACTTCGATTTGACCGTGCCGTTTGCCCGATATGTCGTGGAAAATGCCGGCAAGCTGGTCTTTCCGTTCCGGCGCTACCAGATCCAGAAGGTGTGGCGGGGTGAGCGGCCGCAGGAGGGTCGCTATCGGGAGTTCCTGCAGGCCGACATCGATGTGGTCAACCGGGACAATTTGCCGTTCCACTACGACACCGAGATGCCGCTGGTCGTCGGGGACGCGCTGAGCGGGCTGCCGATCCCTGCGGCGCGCATCCAGGTCAACAACCGGAAGGTTTGCGAGGGCTTCTACCGGGGGCTCGGCCTGTCCGACACCGACCAGGTGCTGCGTACCGTCGACAAGCTCGACAAAATCGGCCCTGCGCGCGTATCCGAAATGCTGGTCGAAACCGCAGGCGCGACCGCGGCCCAGGCGGCCGCGTGCCTCGACCTCGCGGCGATCTCGGCCGAGGACGCCTCGTTCGTGGACGCGGTGCGCAAGCTGGGCGTCAGCGATCCGCTTCTCGACGAGGGGCTCGAGGAGCTCGTACGCGTCGTGGAGACCGCTCGCGAGCACGCGCCCGGCCTGGTCATCGCCGAGCTCAAGATCGCCCGCGGCCTCGACTACTACACCGGAACCGTCTACGAGACCCAGTTGCGCGGCTACGAGCGGTTCGGGTCGGTCTGCTCCGGCGGCCGCTACGACAACCTCGCCTCCTCGGCCAAGGACAGGTTCCCCGGCGTCGGCATCTCGATCGGCGTGTCCCGCATGCTGGGCGTGCTCTTCGGGCAGCAGGCGCTGAGCGTGTCGCGCTCGGTGCCGACCTGCGTGCTGGTCGCGCTGCCGCACGAGGACCAGCGGGGGACTTGCGACCGCATCGCCGCGTCGCTGCGGCGACGCGGCATCCCCACCGAGGTCGCGCCGGTCGCGGCAAAATTCGGCAAGCAGATTCAGTACGCGGACAGGCGCGGGATTCCGTACGTGTGGTTCCCGGGCGACCAGGACGAGGTCAAGGACATCCGCTCGGGCGCCCAGGTAACGGCGGACGCGGCCTCGTGGACGCCGCCGGCGGAGGATCTGAACCCGATGGTGACCGGCGCTTGACTCTCCCCTTACGGGAGACACCAAGCTCGAGCCATGCCCCACTACATCGGCTCCGGTCCGTATTGCTACGCCAACTCGCTCGCGATGATGCTCGGGCCGGCGGCGCCACCGCCGTCGGTCATCGAGGTGCTGACCGGCTCGCCGTTCGGCTTCGAGCTGCTCGGCGGGCGGTTGCCCCTGTTCGACCCGTATGGCTGGGATCCCGATCGCGGCCTCGACGACGCGATCGGGATCCTCGGCTGCCGATGCCTGCGCGGTGGCGCCGACGATGACGAGCAGGCCCTCGCGATGCTGCGCGATGTGCTCGCGCGCGGGCCGGCGCTGGCCGGGCCGGTCGAGATGGGCCTGCTCCGACATCAGCCCGGCATGACCGGCCCGATCCAGGCCGACCACTTCGTGGTGGTGCTCGAGGCCGACGACGAGACCGTGCTATTCCACGACCCGGAGGGCCATCCCTACGCGACGCTGCCGACCCCGCAGTTCCTGGCCGCGTGGCGGGCCGACACCATCTCGTACAGATCCAAGCCCTACACAGTGCGGCATGGTTTCCAGGGCCCGCTCCCGGCGGTCGGCGCCGACGATGCGCTGAGGTTGGCGATGCCGCGGGCGGTCGACTGGCTGCGGGGGCGAGACGACCTCGAGGTGCCACCGGGCACGCTGGGCGGCGCCGAGGGTGTGCTCCGGCTCGCCGAGATGGTCGAGGACGGTTCGGCCAACGTCGGGTTCCTGACCAACTTCGCCGTCCGCGTCGGCGCCCGTCGCCTCTCCGACGCCGCAGCCGCGCTAGCCGGCCTCGGCCTCGACAGCGCCGCTTCGGTGGCCACCCGCCAGGCCCGCCTGGTCGGCAGCTTGCAGTACGACCTCGTGGCCGGCGAGACCGCCGCAGCCTCCGCGACGCTGCACCGGCTGGCCCCCACCTACGAGGAGCTGGCAACCCACCTCGGCGCCTGACACCGCACCGCCTCGCCGTCGCCTGCTAGGAGTGCGCAGCCCACCTCGGCGGCTGACACCCCAACCGGTTCGCTGGCGGAGTTGGCAAACCGCCCTCGGCGGCTGACACGTGCGCGGCCGCCGGGCCGGTGCCTCCGGCGACGAGCCTGCCTCCGCCCGGCGGTGCCTGCTCGGCGGGCGGTCCGGCGGTGTCTGGTTGGCGGGCGGTCCGGCGGTGTCTGGTTGGCGGGCGGTCCGGCGGTGTCTGGTTGGCGGGCGGTCCGGCGAGGTGTCGTGTCGGCGGGCCGGCCCGTGCGGGTGGCGCGTCAGCGCGTGGACTCGTGGCGGTGGCGGTGGCGGTGGCGGTGGTGCGTCAGCGGAGGTGCATCACCTCGACGGTGTGGGGGAGCTTGGGGGTGGTGAGGGTTTGGGCGGAGGTGGTGCCGTCGTTGCCGCACAGGGCCAGGACGAGGAAGTTGGCCAGGGCTATGTCGATGGGGTGGGGCTCGGTTTCCGAGGTCTGGTAGAAGGCCATGCTCTGGGCGTATGTCACCTGGCGGCGGCCGTCGGGGCTGTGCCATGAGACGGTCTGGTGGCCGATCGTGCCGCCGTCGTGGCCCCAGAAGCGGCCGCAGGGGAGGTCCACCCAGTACAGGCCCAGGCCGTAACCGCCCAGGGACGGGTCCTCGGGGACCTCGGGAACTGTGGTCTGCATCTGGGCCAGCTGGGCGGGCTTCAGGAGTCTGCCGGTCAGGAGGGCGCGGTAGAAGACGTTCAGGTCGCGTGCGGTGGAGACGATCTCGCCCGCGGCCCAGCCCCAGGACATGTTGCAGCGGGTGAAGTCTTTGAGCGTTCCGTCCAGCCAGGGCACGTAGGCGTGCATGTGTGGGCCGCGGATGTCGGGGTCGGTGCCCTCGAAATAGGTGTCGCGCAGGCCCAGCGGGCGCAGGACGCGCTTGGTGACCTCGGCACGGTAAGCGTGGCCGGTCACGCGCTCGATGATGATCCCGGCGAGGATGTAGTTGGTGTTCGAGTAGGAGTGCATCTCGCCGGGGGCGTTCGTGGCGCCGGCGCCTACGCCCAGGCGGACCAGCTGCTCCGGCGAGTAGGTGGTGCCGCACAGGGCGGGCAGGTCTTCCAAGCCGTGGATGATCGCGGTGTCGTAGTCGCCGATGCCGCTGGTGTGGTTCAGCAGCATCCGTACGGTGACCTGTCGTGCCAGGTCGGCGGGTACCAGGCCGCGCGGCAGGTACCGGGCGATCGGGGCGTCCAGGGCGATCCGGCGCTCGCCGACGAGCTGGAGGACCGTCGTGGCGGTGAAGGTCTTGGTGATGCTGCCGACCCGGTGCCGCATCCCGTCGCGGACGGGCGCGCCGGTGGCGATGTCGGCGACGCCGGTGGCCGGGGTCCACGTGCGGCGGCCGTCGCGCACCTCCGCGAAGGCGCCGGGCATCCCGGCGGCGTGCACGGCATCGAGCTGTTCCTGCAGCTGGAGGCCAAAATCGGCCGTGGCGGCGGCCGGCGCGGCGGGAGCTAGCAGGACGGTGAAGACGGTCAGAACGGTCAGGGCGCGTCGCAACACTGCTGCCTCCCGGGTCGTTTGAGCCATCCATGATGGTCCATACGCGCCACTTGAAGTCAGCTGGGAATGTGCCTCCCCTCTGGGAGAACCGGCGGGTAGGAGGCTACGGTTGCGTAGGTTACGCAACCGTAGGGAGTGATCGTGGACCAAACCGCCCTGCTCATCGAGCTGGAGCCCGTGGTGGCTGCCAACCTCGACCGGCATCTGTCGCTGGCCAAGGAGTGGTTCCCGCACGAATACGTGCCGTGGAGCGAGGGGCGCACCTTCGACGGTCTCCTGAACGGCGAGCCGTGGCGCGAGGAAGACTCCGCGATCCCGGACGTGGCCCGCACCGCCCTGATCGTCAACCTGCTGACCGAGGACAACCTGCCCTCGTACCACCACGAGATCGCGACGCTCTTCGGCCGCGACGGCGCCTGGGGCACCTGGGTGCACCGCTGGACGGCCGAGGAAGGCCGGCACGGCATCGCCCTGCGCGACTACCTGACGGTGACCCGGGCGGTCGACCCGGTCGCCCTGGAGCGCGCCCGGATGACCCACATGCAGGCCGGGTACGCCAACGCGCACCCGGAGGAGATGATGCACTCCATCGCGTACGTGGCGTTCCAGGAGCTCGCCACCCGCATCTCGCACCGCAACACCGGCAAGGCGACCGGCGACCCGCTCGCGGAGCAGCTACTGGCCCGGGTGGCGGCCGACGAGAACCTCCACATGGTCTTCTACCGCAACCTGCTGGCCGCGGCCTTCGACCTGGACGCCGACAACGCGATGCAGGCGGTCGCCGATGTGGTGGCGGGCTTCGAGATGCCGGGGGCGAACATCGAGGGCTTCCAGCGCAAGGCCCTCTCGATCGCCCTGGCCGGCATCTACGACCTGCGCCAGCACCGCGACGAGGTGCTGCAGCCGGTCCTGCGCCAGTGGAACGTCTTCGGCCGCACCGACCTGACCGCCGAGGGCGAGAAGGCGCGCGAGCAGCTGGCCGCCCACATGGACGGCCTCGAGGTGCAGGCCGCCCGCTTCGAGGAGAAGCGCGAGGCCCGGCGCCTGCGTCAGATCCAGAAGCTCTGAAGCTCAGCGGTGATACGGGAACGGACGGCCGGCGACCTCGACGCCTGCGTGGCGGGGCTGCGGGCCGTTCACCTGACCGACGGCTATCCGAGGAACTGGCCCGCCGACCCGGCCGGGTGGCTCTCGCCGCCGCGGCTGCTGCGGGCCTGGGTCGCCGAGCTGCCGGAAGTGGGGCTGGCCGGGCACGTCGCCGTTCAGGGGGACGGCGAGGTGTCCCGGCTCTTCGTGGTGCCGGGCGCCCGCCGGCAAGGAGTGGCGGAGGCGCTGGTACGGCAGGCCGTCGCCTGGGCCCGGGCGAGCGGGCAAGTGCTGACTCTGAACGTCACCGACGAGCAGCGGTCGGCGGCGATCGCGTTCTACGAGGCCACGGGGTGGCGCTACACCCACACCACCGTGGCCGGGTGGACCGGGCCGGCCGGCGAGCCGGTGCGGCTCCTGCACTACCGGCTCGAGCCCGGCGCCTGAGGGATCTCGAAGAGCATGCAGGAGCTCGTGGCGTGGGCCAGCAGGCGGTCGGCGCCGTCGACGATGCTCGCCTCGGCCAGGGCCGTGCGGCGGCCGCGCTGCAGGACCTTGCCGGTGCAGACGATGCGGCCGGTGGCGATCGTGATGGGACGCAGGAACTTCACCGTCAGGTCGAGGCTGGTGTAGCCGACGCCGACCGGCAGCGTGCTGTGCACCGAGCAGGCGGCGGCCGTGTCGAGCAGCGTGGAGATGACGCCGCCGTGCATGGTGCCCAGGGGGTTGTAGTGGAACTCCTGGGGATCCAGCCGCAGGGTGACCGCGCCCTCCTCGACTTCCATGGCGGCCAGGTCGATCAGGTGCATGATGGGCGGCGCCGGGAAGTCGCCCCTCGCCATGGACTGCAGGAAGTCCAGGCCGCTCCGGCGGCCGATCTCGGCGGCGTGGGTGGCGGGGTCGGTCCAGCCGAAGGTTCGGGTGCGCTCCTGGGTCTGCGTCATGGATCCAGGCTTCGGGCGGTTGCTGCGTCTGTCAAGTAGACCTAGCCTGGCTGTCATGAATCCCACAACCTCCTTCGACGCGCTGAGCTGGTCGATCGACGGGTGCACGATCGGCCGGGCGATGGAGGTGCTCGGCGAGAAGTGGACCGTCGTGGTGCTGCGGGAGGTGTTCAACGGGATCCGCCGCTTCGACGACATGCGGGTGCGCACCGGGATCCCGCGGCAGGTGCTCACCAACCGCCTTGCGATGCTGGTCGAGCAGGGCCTGCTGCGGCGGGAGCCGTATCGGGAGCCGGGCGCGCGGGAGCGCCACGAGTACCGGTTGACGCGCAAGGGGCTCGACGTCTACCCGGTGCTGATCACGCTGCTGGAGTGGGGCAACCGGTACCTGGCCGATCCGGGCGGCCCGCCGCTGCGGTTTGCGCATCGCGACTGTGGGGCGGAGGTGCGCGCGGAGCTGCACTGTTCGGAGGGACATCGGTTGGCGGATCCGCGCGAGGTGGTGCCGAGGCCGGGTCCAGGGGCTCGTCGCAGGTGACGACGACGGAATCACCCTGGGCGCCGCTGCGCAACTCGGTGTTCCGGAACCTGTGGATCGCCGTGCTCGCCAGCAACGTAGGCACCTGGATGCAGACGGTCGGCGCCCAGTGGCTGGTGGTCAAGGAGCCGGACGCGGCGACCTGGGTGAGCGCGGTGCAGGCCGCGACGACCCTGCCGGTGCTGCTGCTCGCGCTGCCGTCGGGGGCGCTCGCCGACCGGTTCGACCGGCGACGGCTGCTTCTCGCCGTACAGATAGGGCTGTTTGTTGTTGGTTGTGGTTTGACCGCACTCACGGCGATGGACCTCATGCCGCCGCCGTTGCTGCTGGTCTTCACGTTCCTGCTCGGGGTGGGGCAGGCGCTCACGCTGCCGTCCTGGCAGGCGGTGATCCCGGAGGTGGTGCCCCGGGACGAGCTGCCGTCGGCCTCGGCGCTCGGTGCCGTGAACACGAATCTGGCGCGGTCGGCCGGCCCAGCGGTGGCGGGGTTGCTGGTCGCCCAGATCGGGTCCGCGGCCGTCTTCGCGATCAACGCGCTCTCGTTCGGGATCTTCGCTCTCGCCCTCGTCGTCTGGCGGCGCAAGCCGCAGACTCCCGCGTCGCATCCGGAGCATCTGGGCTCCGCGTTGCGGGCCGGCGGGCGATACGTCCGCTATTCGCCGGTGGTGCGTCGGCTGCTCGGGCGGGTCGTCCTCTTTGTCCTGCCGGGCAGCGTGGTCTGGGGCCTGCTCCCGCTGGTCGCTCATCAGGAGCTGAAGATGGGCGCGAGCGGCTACGGCATCCTGCTCGCGGCTCTGGGGGTGGGCGCGATCGCCGGCGCCCTGCTGATGCCGAGGATCCGCAATCTGATCACGCCGAACCAGCTGATCGCGATCGCCGGCGTCGTCTACGGCCTTGCGCTGGTCGTCATCGCCCTGGTGCCCAACCGGTACGCGGTCACCGCCGTCCTGGTCGCGGCCGGGCTGGCCTGGATGACGCTGGTGTCGCGGATGAACGCGACGCTGCAGCTCTTCCTCCCGAACTGGGTGCGAGCCCGCGGCTTCGGCATCTACCAGGTCGTGTTCGCCGGCGGGCAGGCGTTCGGCGCCCTGATCTGGGGGCAGGTCGCCCAGGGCGGCGGCCTGAAGGTCGCCTACCTGGCCGCGGCGGCGCTCATGCTCCTCGGCACGGTCACGGTGCTCTGGTGGCCGATCCACGAGCAGGACGGCACCGACCGCAGCCCGGCGATCTTCTGGGCCGAGCCGCACCTGATGCTCGAGCCGCACCTCGACGAGGGCCCGGTGCTGGTCACCGCCGTCTATCGGGTCGACGAGGCGAACGTCGACGCCTTCCGGGAGGCGATGGAGGCCCTGCGCGGTTCTCGCCAGCGCACCGGAGCGACCCGGTGGGGCCTGTTCCGCGACGGCGAGGACCCGGCCAAGTTCGTCGAGGTCTACCAGGTGCCGACGTGGGCCGAGCACCTGCGGCAGCACGAGGGGCGGCTGACCGTACGCGACGAGGAGGTCGAGGAGAAGGCCGTGGCGCTGGCCCGGGGCCCGGCCGAGGTCACGCACCTGTTGCCCGCCAACGACAATACGGACTAAAGGCATTAGCCCGATGTTTCGTATTTGTTCCGTTTAATCTTAGGCGGTGTCGAGTCGCCGGCTCCTGATCATCGGCGGCGCGGCCGGACCGGGCCTGCTCGGCCGCTTCGTCTCGCTGGCCGGCGGCGCGGCAGCCCGCATCGTCGTGATCGCCACCGCCAGTTCCGCGCCCGCGGAGGCCGAGAGCGCCCATTGCGAGGCGTTCACCGCGCTGGGCGCGGGCGAGGTGCATGCGCTGCGCCTGGCCACCCGCGGCGACGCTCAGTGTGAACAGCCGCTCCTCAAGACGGCCACCGGTGTCTTCTTCACCGGCGGCGACCAGGAGCGGATCTCCTCGGTCATCGGCGGGACGAAGGCCGACGCGGAACTCCAGCGACATCCGCTGATCGGCGGGACCAGCGCGGGCGCCGCCGCCATGTCCGGCACGATGATCGTCGAGGGCGACGCGCCCGGCGTGACCCGCGCCAGCGTGCGCACCGGCCCCGGCCTCGAGCTGCTGCCCGGCGTGCTGATCGACCAGCACTTCGCCGAGCGCGGCCGGGTCAACCGCCTGCTCAGCGCGGTCGCCCTCTACCCGCACGAGCTGGGCCTCGGCATCGACGAGGACACCGCGATCCTGACCGAGGGCGACTGCTTCGAGGTGCTCGGCTCGGGCGCGGTCACGGTGATCGACGCCGGCGCCGCCACCGACATCCGAGCCCCCGCGCAGGGCCCGATCACTCTGGCCGGCGCGCGCATCCACGTGCTCGCCGCCGGGCACACCTTCCACCTCACGGGACGCCGGCCGGTCGTCGACGCACCCGCGCCTGAACGGGGAGTCGCATGAAGATCGAGAGCCTGCGCCGCCTGCGCGGACCCAACGTGTACCTGTCGCGGCCCGCGATCGTGGCCGGCCTGCGGCTGGGTGCGCTCGCCGGACGGGAGACCTCGGACGTCACCGGCTTCGCCGAGCGGCTGCTGCGCGCGCTGCCCGGGCTCGCCGACCACCACTGCGCGGCCGGGGCGCCGGGCGGCTTCGTCAGCCGGCTGCGCGGCGGCACCTACTTCGGGCACGTCACCGAGCACGTCTGCCTGGAGCTGTCCCAGCTGATCGGGCGGGACGTGAGCTTCGGCCGTACCGTCTCGACCGGCGAGCCGGGGCTCTACCACCTGATCATCGAGTGCCCGGTGGACGAGCCGGCCGAGTCGGACGTGCCGGGCGACCTGCTGGCCGTCGCCGTCGACCTGGTCACCGAGATCGTCGCGGGGGTGTCGTACTCGAGCGTCGCGCTGGCCGCCGCCGGCGCCGGCGTTCCGCAGATGCAGCATGGATCGGCGGGCCGGCTGGCGATGCTGGCCGCGACCGCCGAACGGGAGGCGACCGGGCCGAGCACCCGGGCGATCATCGCGGCGGCCCGGCGGCGGGGCATCCCGGTCGAGCGCTGCGCCGACCTCAGCCTCGTGCGGCTCGGCTGGGGCAACCGGCGGCGGCTGGCGTGGGCCGCGATGAGCGACCGCACCAGCGGCGTGGGCATCGACATCGCCGGCGACAAGGAGATCACCCGGCGGCTGCTCCTCGACGCGGGCGTGCCGGTCCCGGCCGGTGGGGTCGCGCGGTCCGCCGCCGAGGCCGCGCGCCTGTTCGCCACTCTCGGCGCACCGGTCGTGATCAAACCACGCCAGGGCCGGCAGGGCGATCGGGTCACGCTGAGCGTGACGACCGGAGCAGAGGTCGCGTACGCCTTCGCGGCAGCCGGCCAGGACGTGGTCATCGAACGGCAGCTGAGCGGCCGCGACTACCGGGTGCTCGTGGTGAACGGTGAGATCGTCGCCGCCGCCGAGCGCATCGCCGCCCACGTCGCCGGCGACGGCCGCAGCACCGTCGCCGAGCTCGTCGACCGCACCAACACCGACCCGCGCCGGGGCGCCGGCCACTCCCGCGTGCTGACCCGGATCACCGTGGACGACGCCTCGATGCGGGTGCTGGAGCGGCAGGGCCGCTCGCTGAGCGACGTGCCCGCGACCGGCGAGAGCGTCTGGCTGCGCGAGACCACGAACCTGTCCACCGGCGGCACCAGCCACGACGTCACCGAACGTTTGCACCCCGACGTGGCCCGGCTCTGCCTGCGGGTGGCCGCGCTGGTCGGGCTGGACATCGCCGGGATCGACCTGCGGCTGCCCGACATCGCCGAGCCGCTGCCGCCGGTCGCGGCCGGGTGCGAGGTCACCGGCGGCGTGATCGAGGTGAACGCCGTGCCCGGCCTGCGGATGCACCTGGCGCCGGTGCGCGGCCGGTCGCGCGACGTGGGCGACGCGATCGTCCGGGCGATGTTCCCGGCCGGATCCGACGGCCGGATCCCGACCGCCGCGGTGACCGGCACGAACGGCAAGACCACGGTGGCCCGGCTGACCGCGCACCTGCTCGCCGACACCGGCATGCGGGTCGGGCTGACCACCACCGACGGGGTGAGCATCGACGGCCGCACGATCTTCCGGGCGGACGCGACCGGGCCGCTCTCGGCGCAGATGGTGCTGGGCGACCCCGGCGTGCAGGCGGCGGTGCTGGAGACGGCGCGGGGCGGGCTGTTGCGGCGCGGGCTCGGCTACGACTGGTCGGACGTCGGCGTGATCACCAACATCACCGCCGACCACCTCGGGCAGGACGGCCTCGACACGATCGACGATCTCGCGCACGTGAAGGCGCTGGTGGCCGAGCGGGTCCGCGACGGCGGCACGCTGGTGCTCAACGCGGACGACCCGTGGGTGCGCTCGCTGGTGGACCGGCCGCGGGTGCGCGCCGACCGCAAGCGGATCGTGTGGTTCGGGCTCGACGCGCGGCAGCCGGTGGTGGTCGAGCACCTGGCCAGCGGCGCGACCGCGTACCTGCTGCACGACGGCTGGCTGGTGCAGGCGACCGGCGCCCGGCGCACGCCCATGCTGCGGGTGGCCGACCTGCCCGGGGCGTACGGCGGGGCGGCGCCGCACGCGGCCGCGAACGCGCTCGCGGCGGTGGCGGCGGCCCGGGCGCTCGGGGCCGGGCAGGAGTCGGTGGCGAGCCGCCTCGCCGACTTCGACCCGCCGGTGGCGAACCCGGGACGGGCGACGCTGCTGCGGATCGGCGACGTGTCGGTGTTCGTGGACTACGCGCACAACCCGGCCGCGCTCGCCGCCACGCTGCGCACCCTGCACCGGCTGTGGGGCGTCGAGCGGTGCGTGGCCGCGGTGACGCTGCCCGGCGACCGCCGCGACGACCTGCTGGCGGCGTGTGCGCAGATCGTCGCGGACGGGGTGGGCCGGGCGGTGCTCTACGACGACGAGGATCCGCGCGGCCGGCAGCCGGGGGAGGTCTCGGCGCTCGTCGAGCGGGAGATGCGGGCGCGGCGGCCCAAGCTGCTGGCGCTGCGGGCGGACGGCTACCGCGACGCGATCACCGAGTCGCTGCGGCTGGCCCGGCCCGGCGACGTGGTGCTGGTGCTGTACGAATCGCTGGCGCCGGTGCTCGCGCTGCTGGTCGAGCTGGGGGCGGTACGGGCCTCGGACGTGCCGGTGATGACGCTGCCGACGACCAAGGCGCCCGGGGCGGTGCAGTCGCCGGCCCGTGACCTGGCCAGGGGCGTTCTGCTGGGGTAACGACAAGGCTCTGTTTCGTGACCCGACCAGGGCTGCGGCGTGGCCCAGGCGCCGCCTGACGGCGCCCGCAGGGCGGCCACATACAACCCCGGTATGCGACCACCCTGCGGGCGTCGCCAGACGACCCCTGGACCTCGCCTCACACATGGCCGGGTCACGAAACAGAGCCTTAGTCCGACTTATCGGAGATGGACACGCCGCGTGATGATGTTGGCACGCGGAAATGGCTGAACAGGCGGGGGGATCACCCGATCAGATGGGGTTGCACAGGTAGATCCTTCAACATTTGTCGTATGGCTAGTAATTAAAGATCATCAGTGTGTGACGGGTTTCGTCTCGCTGCGTGACGCGTTGACGACAATCAGTGGGCCGACCGGATGTGGACATTCAGAAACTAGAACTAGCGACGCATCGGCTATATCCCGAAAAAATGGGATTCAGAGGGCGAAACGGCACGGCAAACAGTCCATGATCCGACTTTCGGCCCCTCGAAGATCGCCCCGACGGGTGGCATATACGTGGAAACGGTCCGTAACGATCCGCAGGTAGAGCACGCTCTGGGCGTCTCGTGATAGTGCCCGAGGTGGGCTAACATCCTCGCCGTCGATGGGGAACGCACGGTCCAACGGCGGGCCGGGTGAACCCCGACGTCGGGTGGCATGGCGGTGTGACCCGGCGTTTCTTCGGAGCGCGCATGTGGGGGCACATGAGCACGACGGACCTGCCCGGGTCGAGCCTGCTAGCCGGTAGATACCGGCTGGTGGAGAGGCTTGGCGCCGGCGGGATGTCAGTGGTGTGGCGAGGGTTCGATGAGGTCCTCGGACGGCAGGTCGCGGTCAAAGTCCTGCCGCCGTCGACGAGCACCGACCCGGCCTTCCGGCGCCGGCTACGGGCTGAGGCCCAGGCCGCCGCCCGGCTCAGCCACCCGAACATCACCAATGTCTACGACTACGGTGAGGCCACCACGGTTGACGGTGAGCCCGTGCCGTACGTCGTCATGGAATTGATCGACGGCGAGTCGCTCGCCGCCGTACTCGCCCGGACCCGGCGGCTGCCCTGGCAGCACGCGGTCCGGATTACCGCCGAGGTCGCCGCGGCGCTCGCGGCCGCGCATTCGCGCGGCATCGTGCATCGCGACGTCACCCCGGCCAACGTGATGCTCACCCCGACCGGGGCCAAGGTCGTCGACTTCGGCATCTCGGCCCTCATCGGGGAGAACGACATAGACCCGGACGGCAGCCTGCTCGGCACGCCGGCCTATCTGGCGCCCGAGCGGCTCGAGGGCGGCCAGGTCAGTCCGGCCACCGATGTGTACGCGGTGGGCCTGCTGATCTACCGCACGCTGATCGGGCAGTTGCCGTGGGACGTCGGCACCACCACCGCGCTGCTGCGCGCGCACCAGTACGTGGAGCCCGACCCGCTGCCGGCGGTCGAGGGCCTGCCGCCCTCGGTCGACGCCCTGGTCGGCCGCTGCCTGGAGAAGCACCCGTCGGACCGGCCGTCCAGCGCCGAGCTCGCGCACGTGCTCGCCCAGATCGCGGCCGGGGCGCCGATGGCGGCCCGGGGCTACGTCCCGGACTGGGCCGAGAACGGCGAGGACACCACGATCCTGCCGGCCCCGCACTCCTACCCGGACGTGATCCGCCAGGAGCAGCCGGCGGCATCGGCCGGCGAGCCGGAGGCCCCGGCCCGCAACAGCCGGTTCGCCGAGCTCAAGTCGGGCCCGGTCCTGATCGGGGCGGCCGCCGCGGGAGCCGCCGCGGGCGGAGCCGTCGCCGCGAACGCCGCGGGCGACAGCCCGGCCTTGCGCAACGCCGTCGACAACAAGCCCGGCGGCACGCCGCCCGGCGAGCAGGACAAGGCCCGCAACAACTCCCGCGTGCACACCCGCCGGGTGCTGTTCGTGGCGGGCGCGGTCCTGCTGCTCGGCGCCGGCACGTACGCGTGGAGCCTGACCAGCAATCTCACCGGCAGCAGCGGCGCCGGCCGGCATGCGGCCACCCCGCAGCCCAGCGTGGTGCCCGCCACCGGCAAGTGCGTGGTCAGCTACGCGGTCTGGTCGGACGCCAACAACCAGTTCAAGGCCCAGGTGACGCTGGCCAACCGGGCGGACGCGCCGATCGACAACTGGAAGCTGTGGTTCATCATGCCCGGCGACCAGGTGGTCGCCGGCAGCGGCAAGTCGCAGCTCACGCAGGCCGGCCAGGGCGTCACGGTCACCTCGGCCAGCCCGCTCAAGCCGCAGACCACGCTGAACGTGCCGATCACCGGTCACTACCAGCTGAACAACACGCCGCCGCTGGCGTTCATGCTGAACAACCGCACCTGCGAGACCTTCGTGTCGTCCAAGCCGGGCGAGCCGTCGCGGCAGGTCGAGCACCTGTCGGACGGCACGGTGCGGCTCGGCGCCACCCCGGCGGCCAGCAACCCGTCGGTGGGCGTCTCGGTCGACCCGGGCGGAATAGTGCACATCACGCCGACCACGGCGCCGCCCACCACGCCCACCACGGGCGCCACGAATCCCACCACCGGCTCCACCACGGGCGCCACCCAGCCGACCACGGGCGCGACGACGACGCAGGACACGCTGGCCCCGAAGCCCGGGGAGAACACGACCTCGCCGACTCCCACGGAGACGACCGCGACGACCACCGAGCCGGCGGTCGACCCGACCACCCCGCTGGAGAGCCCGCCGCCGCCGCTGCCGAGCGACGAGGGGTGCGTGGACATCAACAACCCGGACTGCTTCCCGGCCTGATCCACCCGGTGATCGGCCGTCCGACCAAAAGCGCGAGTCGGGCGGTCGATCATCGCGTTAGGGTGAAAGTGATGTGAGCAGTCACTTTCTGGAGCGATCTGTTCCCAGCACCGATGAGACGAACGTGCGGCGTGGCGGACACCCCGGACACGCCCGGCGGGCAAGAATCGCTCCAGCGGGGCCATATCGTCGTACATCGGGGAGATCGACCAAAATGATCAGCATCGTGAAGGATCTGGCGGCGGAGGCGCTGTTCGTCTCCAGCCTGCAGCCGTCCGAAAGCCCCAGCAGGCAGGCGGTGGAGCAGGCCGTCACCGCGATGATCCTGCTGTACGGCAGCGACGGCTGCGCGGCCGAGGTGGCCACCGAGTTCGGCGACCACCCGGAGATGGCGGTCCGCCGCATGCACTGGGTGCATGACGAGCTCATCGGCGTGGTCACGCCCGCCATGAACTGAAACCTGAGCATTTCTCGCAAAAAGCACCCCAAAAGCAACCGAGTTCGGCCGCCGCTGCACCTTTCGGCGGCAAAGGTTCTCCTCGTCAGCCGGTTTTCACAACCGGTCGTATGAGCGAGGAGGACCACGTGACGACCACGACCGAGCTCCCCGCCACCATCGGCACGACCCACGACGCGCCGTCCGCGCGTGACATCGAGGACCTCGTCCGCGAGAACATGCCGATGGTTGGCCATCTGGTCCGGGAACTGCTCAACCGGGTACCGGGCCATGTACACGCGGATGACCTGTCGTCGGCCGGATTCGCCGCCCTGCTCGGCGCGGCCCGATCATTCGACGTGACCAGGGGAATTCCCTTCCACCGCTTCGCCGCGGTCCGGATCCGCGGCGCCCTGCTGGACGAGCTGCGGGGCCAGGACTGGGCCAGCCGCTCGGTGCGGGCCAGGGCGAGGCGCACCGCGGCCGCCCGCCAGGAGCTGACCGCCGCGCTGGGCCGCACGCCCACCGACGCCGAGGTGGCGGAGCTGCTGGGCATCGGGGTCGCGGAGCTCGCCACCGTCGAGGACGACGTGCAGAAGGCCGCCCTGCTCAGCCTGCAGGGCTTCCCCACGGGCGCGGCCGAGGAGATGGTGCCGGAGATGTCGGAGGGGCCGGAGGACCTGCTGCTCAAACGCGAGCGGCTCGGCTACCTGCATCAGGCGATCCAGGCCCTGCCCGAGCGGCTGCGGCTGGTGGTGACCGAGTCGTTCCTGCAGGAGCAGCCGCTCAGCGACGTGGCGGCGCGGCTGGGCGTGACCGAGTCCCGGATCTCCCAGCTGCGCACCGAGGCCCTTCAGCTGCTCCGTGAGGGCCTGAACAGCTCGCTGGCGCCCGAACTGCTCACCGTGGCCGCCGGCGGCCCACGGACCCGCAAGGGGTGCCTGCAGCGCCGTCGCTCGGAGTACTTCGCCCGGGTCGCTCAGCAGGGCAACCTGCACACCCGGCTGGCGCTCACCGACAGTCACGGGGTGCCGATAGCCGTAGCGGCCTGAGAAAAGATGTCACCTCCCGGATGTCCGCGCCCACGGCCGTGGCGAGCACGCCCGGCCCGGCCAGCGGCATGATCGCGGCCTGGCCGGTGGCGGGGGCGCCGCCGGCCAGGCCCGGGACCGCCACCAGGGTGCCCAGGGCCCGGAAGCCGCCGAGCACGGCGGGGGAGTCGAGGCCGGGACCGACGGCGAGGTCGTGCCGGTAGAGGGTGCGGCCGGCGTGGCGGATCGTCGTGCTCAGCCGGACCGTGCCGGTGGGCTCGGCGTGCCGGCCCAGGACCAGGTCCTCCCGCCACAGCAGGGCGCCGCCCTCGGCCACGTCGACCCGGGTGCCGGTCCGGTGGTCGCACCCCGCGGCGGCGATCAGCGGCTCGGGCTGCCAGTCGAGCGTGCCGGCCACCTCGGCGACCAGCGAAAGCCGGGACGGGGATGAGCCCGGCTTGCCGGGCAGTGCCAGTTGCGCGGCCACGCTCCGTACGATCAAATGCGCAGCCGCACCCACCGTGACCTCGACGCTCAGCTCGTCGCCCCGCAGCGGCCCGGCCGCACCACCGACCAGATGGACCGTCACGCCCGGCCCGCCACGACCGCCGGTGCGGCGAAGCAGCAGCGGCGATTCCCCGCGCAGCACCGCCAGCCGCGTGCCGCCTCGGCCGTCCGCCTCGGCGACGATGCGCGCGGCCGCCTTCACGGTGTGCGTCCGGCGTGCGTCACGACGTGCGTCACGACGTGCGTCACGACGTGCGTCACGACGTGCGTCACGACGTGCGTCACGGCGCGCGTCACGACGTGGGGAGCAGCGCGCGGATCCAGGTGGCGACCGCGGTGGCGTTGCGGTCCTCGACCAGCGAGACGAAGACGGTGGGCAGGTCGCCGCGGCGATCCTTGGCGTCGCGCTCCATCACGGCGAGGTCGGCCCCGACGAGCGGGGCCAGATCGGTCTTGTTGATCACCAGGAGGTCGGCGGCGGTGACGCCCGGACCGCCCTTGCGCGGCACCTTGTCGCCGCCGGCCACGTCGACCACGAAGATCTGCTTGTCGATCAGGCCCTTGCTGAAGGTCGCGGTCAGGTTGTCGCCGCCGCTCTCGACCAGCACGAGATCCAGCGGGCCGAGCGTGGCCTCGAGGTCCTCGACGGCGTCCAGGTTGGCGGAGATGTCGTCGCGGATGGCGGTGTGCGGGCAGCAGCCGGTCTCGACGGCACGGATGCGCTCGGCCGGAAGGACGCCGTTGCGCAGCAGGAAGTCGGCGTCCTCGGTGGTGTAGATGTCGTTGGTGACCACGGCCAGCCGGAGCTGGTCGCCCAGCGCCCGGCAGAGGGCGGCCACCAGGGCGGTCTTGCCGGAGCCGACCGGGCCGCCGATGCCGACCCGGAACGCCCGCGGCCCCTTCGCCGTCGTGTCCATGGTCGGGAGCGGATGCGTGTGCGGCATGTGCGGCACGTAGTTGTCGGAGGGCCGGGGCCAGGCCCCGCCGGTGGAGTGTTCAAGATGCAAAGAGACGCACCTCCCAGGTGGCGTGGTGTTCGGCGCCGATGTCGAGCAGGGGAGCGCCCGTGGCCGGCAGGTCGTCGACCGGGTCGCCGGCCCGGCGGGCGGCGTCGGCGGCGATGAGGTCGCACTCCGGGGCCAGCCTCGCGATCAGCGCGTGGGTCGCGTAAGGGTCGAGGCCCAGAAGGCGGACGGCGGCGCTGGCTACCCCGGCGACGGTTCCGTGCGCCGCGGCGACGGCGGCCTCCTGTGGGCCCAGGCCGGCGGCGTGCGCGAGGATGCCGAGGGCGACGGGCTGGTGCGGGCTGGGGCCGGTGGGCGGCAGCGGCCACATGGCCCGGCCGGCGCGCAGCAGGGCCCGGCCCTGGGCGCGGGAGGCCTTGCGCAGCGCGGGGGAGGGCGTGCGGGCGTCGAGGCCGTCGTCGAGGGCGGCCCACTCGGCGGGCCGATGGCAGGCGGCCGCGGCGAAGGCGGCGGCGACCAGGCCGGAGGTGGCGAGCTTGCCCGTGAGGAAGCCGGCCACGTCGTCCAGGTCGCGCACCCGGCCGGCGGCGACCTGGGCCTCGAGGCCGCCGGAGTGCGCGTGGCCGCCGGCGGGCAGGCGGCCGTCGGCGAGCACGAGAAGGGTCGAGAGGCCCATGTCAGAACAGGAAGTAACGCTGGGCCATCGGCAGCTCGGTCACCGGGTCGGGATCGATGACCTCGCCGTCGATACGGACGGTGAAGGTGTCCGGCTCCACCTCGATGCGGGGGAGGGCGTCGTTGCGGGGCAGGTCGGCCTTGCCCACCCGGCGGGTGTCCGCGACCGGGACGAGGGCGCGCTTCACGCCGACGCGGTCGCCGAGAAGGGCGTCGATGGCGGCCGGCGCCACGAACGCCAGGGACGTCTGGGCGGGCACAGCGCCGTACGCTCCGAACATCGGGCGCGGCAGCATCGGCTGCGGGGTGGGGATCGAGGCGTTCGCGTCACCCATCTGGGCGTACGCGATCATCCCGCCCTTGATCACCAACGAGGGCCGGACGCCGAAGAAGGCCGGCTCCCACAGCACCACGTCGGCCAGCTTGCCTTTCTCGACCGAGCCGATCTGTTCCGCCATCCCGTGGGCCCTCGCCGGACAGACCGTATATTTCGCGATATAGCGTTTTACGCGTTCGTTATCTGATTTGTCGTCGCCGGGCAACGCGCCGCGCCGGGCCTTCATCACGTGCGCGGTCTGCCAGGTTCGCATGATCACCTCGCCGACCCGGCCCATCGCCTGCGAGTCCGAGCCGATCATCGAGATCGCCCCCAGATCGTGCAGCAGGTCCTCGGCCGCCATCGTCGACGGGCGGATCCGGCTCTCCGCGAACGCCAGGTCCTCCGGCACCGCCGAGTTCAGGTGATGGCAGACCATCAGCATGTCGAGGTGCTCGCTGAGCGTGTTCCGGGTGTACGGCCGGGTCGGATTCGTGGACGAGGGCAGCACGTTGGGGTGCGAGGCGACCGTGATGATGTCCGGCGCGTGCCCGCCACCGGCCCCCTCGGTGTGATACGCGTGGATCGAGCGTCCCGCGATCGCCCGCAGCGTCTCCTCGACGAAGCCGGCCTCGTTCAGCGTGTCCGTGTGGATCGCCACCTGCACACCCGAGGCGTCGGCCACCCGCAGGCACGCGTCGATGACCGCCGGCGTCGTACCCCAGTCCTCATGCAGTTTGAATCCGCCCGCCCCGCCGCGCAGCTGCTCCCACATCGACTCCTCCGACATGGTGTTGCCCTTGCCGAGCAGCAGCACGTTGACCGGGTACGTGTCGATCGCCTCGAGCATCCGGGCGAGGTGCCACTGGTTGGGGGTGACCGTGGTGGCCTTCGTCCCCTCGGCCGGCCCGGTCCCGCCGCCGACGATCGTGGTGATCCCGCTGGCCAGCGCCGTGTCCAGGATGGTCGGGCTGATCAGGTGCACGTGGCTGTCGACGGCGCCGGCCGTGAGGATCTTCCCATTGCCCGCGATGATCTCGGTGCCCGGGCCGATCACCAGCTCCGGGTCCACGCCGTCCATCGTGTCCGGGTTGCCGGCCTTGCCGATCCCGACGATCCGCCCGTCCCGGATCCCGACGTCCGCCTTGACGATCCCCCAGTGGTCGACCACGACCGCGCCGGTGATCACCGTGTCCGGGGTGCCCTCGGCGCGCGTCGCCCGCGACTGCCCCATCGACTCCCGGATGACCTTGCCACCGCCGAAGACCACCTCGTCGCCGGCGTGCGGGCCGCCGCTGCGGTCCTGCTCGACCTCGATCAGCAGGTTGGTGTCGGCCAGCCGGATCCGGTCGCCGGTGGTCGGCCCGTAGAGCGCGGCGTAGCGGCCGCGGTCCAGGGTGCTCATCGCGGGCTGCCGTTCTCGGGCTCTTCTTCGTGCTCTTCCGCTTGCTCTTCCGGCAGCGCCTCCGCGTCCAATGCCCCGCCCGCCAGCCCTCGCAGCCCCGGCACGATCCGCTTGCCGCGCAGCGCCACCAGCTCCACATCGCGCGGCATCCCCGGCTCGAACCGCACGGAAGTCCCCGCCGGAACCGCCAGCCGCAGCCCCCAGGCGGCCGCCCGATCGAACTCGAGCGCCGCATTGCACTCCGCGAAGTGGAAGTGCGACCCCACCTGCACCGGCCGATCTCCGGTGTTACGCACCGTCAGCGCGACCACCTCACGCCCCGCATTGATCTCGATCGCCCCGTCACCCGCGATGACCTCGCCCGGAATCATCACGAGATCGGCCCGTGCACGGTGACGAGCTTGGTCCCGTCCGGGAAGGTCGCCTCGACCTGCACCTCACCCAGCATCTCGGGCACGCCTTCCATGACGTCGTCGCGCGTCAGCACCCGCCGGCCCGAGTCCATCAGCTCCGCGACGGTCCGCCCGTCCCGGGCACCCTCCAGCAGGAACGCCGTGATGATCGCCGTGGCCTCCGGGTGATTGAGCTTCAGACCACGTTCCTGCCGCCGCCGCGCCACATCAGCCGCGACGTGGATGAGCAGGCGTTCCTGTTCGTGCTGGCTGAGGAACAACCGAACCTCCCTGGATCCCCGGCGATGCTCGCACCCCGACGTTTCCCACCTGTTACCGGTTATCGCTGATCAAATCATCCGAAGCGCCGGATTCCATCAAATTCAAAAGCCACGATCGAGTACGGGCAACGCAAACCACCCGCCGAGCCGCACCGGCCAGTCAGTGGTCCGGGCCGTCGGCCGCCGCCGGGCTGTCCTGCAACGCACAAACCAGACGCCGCTCCCCGCGCCGCGCCGGCCCCCGCGCCGCGCCTGCTCGCGCCCTCCGCGCTCCGCGCCTGTGCGCGCCGCGCCCCCCGCGCCTGCGCGCCCCGCGCCTGCGCGCCCCGCGCCTGCGCGCCCCGCGCCTGCGCGCCCCGCGCCTGCGCGCCCCGCGCCTGCGCGCCCCGCGCCTGCGCGCTCGCCGAGCCAGGCGTGGCGATCTTGATGAACCGCGGCTCGCAGCGCACGGCAACTCATCAGCGCCGCCTCGCGCCCCCGTGGCCGGCTCAGATCTTGATGAAGCACCGTTCGCCGCGCACGCCAACTCATCAACGGCCCTGGGGCAGCTCCTCAGGCCGGCGACGTCAGATAACGCTGGATCGTCGGTCCGACCCACCCGGCGGCCTCCTCGGCCGGCATGGTCATCACCGGCGGCAGCCGCAGCACGAACCGGCACAGCGCCAGCCCCAGCATCTGGCTCGCCACCAGCCCCGCGCGCCGCGGCGCCGAAGCCGGGTCGGGGCAGACCGCGGCCACCACCGGCAGCAACTGCGCGCCGAAGAGGTCGCGCATCCGGTCGGCGGCCGCCTCGTTGGTCGCGGCCGCGCGCAGCAGCGCCGTCAGCGTGTCGTCACCCTCCCAGCGGTGCAGGAAGTGGCGGGCCAGGGTGGCGCCGAGCTCGCCGGCCGGGACCGCGGACACGTCCGGCAGCTGCAGATCGAACTCCGCGGCGGCCGCGAACAGCTTCTCCTTGTTCCCGTAGTACCGCATCACCATCGACGGGTCGATGTCGGCGTCGGCGGCGATCGAGCGGATGGTCGCCCGCTCGTACCCGTCGCTGGCGAACCTCTCCCGGGCCGCCACCAGGATCGCCGCGCGCGTGGCGTCGGACCGTCGTTCGGCCATTTCTAAGCTCCCGTCGCCACTTTGTCCCGGTGGATCGTAGACAGCTCGGAAAGATTCATCGCGAGCCCGCGCCCGACAGCCGGGATGCCGCCCACGAGCGGCAGCACCGCGTTGCGCAGCGCGATCAGCGGCCTGCTCCGAAGCGTGGCGACCTTGGTCATGCGGTGGGTGAGCGCGACGACCTCGGCGGCGACCGGGCGCCGGCGAGCTTCGTACGCGTCGAGGTCTGTCCCGTCGGCCAGCACCGCGGCCAGCTCGATCGCGTCCTGGATGCCGGTGTTCATCCCCTGCCCGCCGGCCGGGCTGTGCACGTGCGCGGCGTCGCCGGCCAGGAAGATCCGCCCGTCGCGGTAGCGGTCGGCGAGCCGGTGGTGCACCCGGAAGCGCGAGCTCCACACGACTTCGCGCACGTGAGCGGGCTGCTTGCGGGGCCCGCGGGCGTCGAGCAGCGCCTGCACATCGGCCGCGCCGGGTTGCTCGGGCGCGTCATCCAGCGTCGCGACGATCCGATAGCGGCCGCCGGGCAGCGGTGCGACCACGGCCAGGCCCTCGGGCGCGAACCACAGCGTCACCTCGTCGTCCGGCACCGGCCAGTCCATGCGCACGTCGGCGAGCACGAACGATTGCGCGTACGCGTCGCCACTGAAGGTGATGCCGCTCAGCTCACGCACCGTGCTGTGCATGCCATCGGCACCCACCAGATAGCGAGCCCGGATCGTCTCACCGTCGCGCAGCGTGGCCGTCACGCCGCCGTCGTCCTGCCGCACGCCGACCAGCTCCGCCGGCCGGCGGACCGAAACCCCGAGGTGGTTCAGCCGGGCGGCCAGGATCCGCTCCGTCTCGTTCTGAGGCAACATCAGCGTGTACGGGTACGCCGTCGGCAGCCCGCGAAAGTCCACCGTGAGCAGCGCCCGATCCCCATCCCGCACGGTGAACCGCGGCACGACGATCCCCTGCTCCACGAGCTCGCTAGCGACACCGATCTCGTCGAGCACCTCGAGCGTCCGCGCATGGATGACAGCCGCGCGCGACGTGTTGGCGCCCTCCGCCTGCTTGTCCACGATCTCGGCCACCATCCTGCGCTGCGTCACCGCGGCCGCCAGAGCAAGCCCGACCGGCCCGGCCCCCGCGATCAGAACGTCGATCTCACGCATGACTCCTCCTCGTTTGCCAACAACCGTTGGCACGAAGGTAGTCGATGCCAACACCTGTTGGCAAACACTTGTTGGCAAGCTTGCGAAGACGTGCGCCAAACGCGAGAACTCGCGCCGCACGGGCGGAGCGACGCTGATGAGTTGCCGCGCGCTGAGGGCCGCAATTCATCAAGATCGGCCGGCGGCGGAAGCAATGCGGGCGGCGGCGGGCTGCGGGCGGCGGCGGCGGGCGGGGGCGGCGGCCCGCAAGCGGGGCGCGGCAGGCGTGGGCGTGAGCGGGTGGGTGAGCTGGCGAACCGTCACGAGTCGCGAGGGGTGGGTGGCGCGGCTAGCGTCAGAGGCATGTTGCAGGTGACGCCCAACGGGCCGTGGGGCAAGGACGTACACGCGAACATGCCGGTCACGCTCGACGAAGTGCTTGCGGACCTGCGCGAATGCTTCCGGGCCGGCGCCACCGGCGTACATCTGCATGTGCGCGACCACGACGGCGCCGAGACGCTGCGGCCGGCGGCTGTCAACGAAAGCTGCCGGAAGGTGCGGGAGCTGGCGACCGAGGAAGGCATCGAGGTCGAGGTCGGGCTGACGACCGGCGCGTGGATCGTGCCCGATCTCGGGGAGCGCGTCGCGATGATCCGGGAGTGGGAAGGCGTGGACTGCGCGACCGTCAACCTCTCCGAGAAGGGGTTCGAGGGGGTCATGCAGGCGATGCTCGACACCGGCATCGGCATCGACGTCGGGCTGTGGTCGCCGGCGGAGATGGAGCTACTGACCGGCTCGGGATTCCTGAAGAGCGCGCAGCGGATCAGCATCGAGCTCGACGCGGGTGAGCCCTACTTCCTCACCGGCGACCCGTCCGAGGTGGCGCGGCAGGTCAACGACGCGCTCGACGCGGCCGGGTCGACGTGTCCGCGGCTCACGCACGGCATGGGCGACTGGACCTGGCCGCTGGTCGCCGACGCGTTCCGCCGGGGGCACGACACCCGGGTCGGCTTCGAGGATTCGATCCACCTCCCGGACGGCTCCCCGGCCCAGAGCAACGCCGAACTGGTCCGAGCCGCCCAGGCCCTCAACCCCGACCGATAGGGGCGCTCAACCCCGAGCAACAAAGGCGCTAACCCGAGTGAAAGGGCGCTAACGGCGCTCAGCCACAACCAGCGTGACCAGCGCCCCCAACGTCAGCAGCGCCCCCACCCCCGCCAGCGGCTGCGCCCCATGGACAGGCAGCACCGCCCCGCCGACCAGCGACCCCGCCGCGATCCCCAAATTGAAAGCCGTGCTCACCTCGGCCGAAGCGATATCCGTGTTGCCGGGCGCGAGCTGCAGCATGCGATTCTGCAGCGAGGTGGCGAAAGCCGAGAACGAGATCCCCACCCCGGCCAGCAGCACCACCACGACCGCCTGCACCGAGCCGAGCAGGTACAGCCCGAGCAGCGACACCGACCCCACCCCGATCGGCGTGAGCAGCGAGGTGACCGGGTGGGCGTCCAGGGTCCGGGACACGATCATCGTCCCGGCGATCCCGGCGATGCCCGACACGAACAGCAGCGGCGCCAGCGAGCTCGCCGAGAACCCACTGACGTCCAGCAGGAACGGCGTCACATAGGTGTTGAACACCAGAAACCCGGTGACCCCGGCGGCGACCGCGAACAGCAGCACCACGAAGGCGCGCCGATTCGGTGCGGTTCCGCGTGCTGCGCCGCCGTCGCTCGGCGGGTAGGTGGGAATCAGCGCCACCACCGCGATGGTCACCGCGACCCCGACCGCCGCCATCACCGCGAACGCCGCCCGCCACCCCGCCTGTTGCCCCAGCCAGGTACCGATCGGCACGCCGAGCACAGGCCCCAGCGCCGCGCCCGTCGAGAAGAACGCGACCACCCGCCCCCGCATGCTCGTCGGGAACATGCCGCTCACCACGGGCGGCGCGATCGACCAGAAGAGCGCCTGCGTCAGGGCGGTGACAAGCCGGGCAAGGGCCAGGATTTCGTACGAGGGAGCCAGCGCACCCGCGAGATTGGCCGCCGCGAACAGCAACATGGCCGCGCCCAGCACCCGCCTCCGGGGCACGTTCTTGGTGAGCGCGGTCAGCGGGACCGACGCCAGCACGACCACGATCGCGTACCCGCCGACCAGCAGGCCGACCTGGGAGCGGGAGCGGTCGAGGTCGTCGGCGATCACCGTGAGCAGGCCGATCGGCAGCAACTCGGTGGAGACCAGCGCGAACGCCGACACCGCCAGCACGATCAGCGCGGCCCAGGACCGGCGGAGCGTGAAGGCGGGCATCGACAGAGACGCTACAGGTTGTTCAGCAGAGCGATGAGCAGCAGAGCGGGCGCGCACAGCAGGGTGGACAGGAAGATCGCGTCGCGGGCCAGGACGAGGCCGACGCCGAAGCGCTGTCCGTAGAGGAAGACGTTCTGGGCGGTGGGAAGCGCGGCGAGCACGCTGACGGCGTACGCGTGATCATGACGCAGCCCGAGCACGACGGCCAGAAGGTAGGCGATCGCCGGCATCGCGGCGATCTTGAGGAGCACCGCGGCGAGCGTGGCCGTGCGGTCGGGACCCGCGGCGAGGACGCGACGGCCGGAGAGCGACATGCCGAAGGCGATCAGCACGACCGGCACCGCGGCGTGACCCATGGTCGTGATCGGATCGGCGATGACGGTCGGTAAGCGCATTCCCGTCACGGAGAAGAGTGCCCCGAGCAGCACCGCCACGATCATCGGGTTGCGCAGCGGCGCCAGCACGGTCGACCGCCACGACGCGTGCCCGGTCTCGGCGATCTCCAGCAACCCCAGCGCGATCGGGGTGACGATCAACAGCTGAAGCATGATGATGGGTACGACCAGAGCGGCGTCACCCAGCACATACGTGGCGATCGGGATCCCGATGTAGTTGGCGTTGACGTAGCCGGCGGCGAGCGCGCCCATGATCCGCGTACCCGGCGTGCGCCGCCGCGTGAACAGCAGGTGCAGCCCGAAGCAGACGCAGGCCGCCGCGGTCGACACCAGCAAGGGCTCGCTGAAGAGAACGCCCAGGTCGGCACTCTGGACCCCGATGAACAGCAAGCACGGATTGAGCACCGTGTAGACCAGCCGGCCGATCGCCGCCTCCGCGTTCGGCGGCAGCCCGGCCCAGCGCTTCGCCGCCCAGCCCGCGGCCACGATGACGCCGATCAGCACGAAGCCCGACAGAGCCGAGATCATGGCTCTCCGTCGATGGCATATCGCGGTAACCTGCTGCGGTGACGGATCGTATGCCGAACGTAGGGGACGTGGCGGCGATCCCGTTGCGTGACGGCTACGGCGCCTGTCTGGTGACCGGTCTCGGCCCGATGGCGTGCGCGCTGGACTTCTTCTCCGCCGAGATGCCTTCGCTGGACGAGCTGGCGGACGCCCAGCCGCTCATCCTCGATCATCACGTCCTCCGCGGGCAGCCTACCGAGATCAACGTCATCGGCGACGAGCCGCCCCCGCCCTGGTGGGTGTGGCGGGGCCGCCGCGACCTGCCCGCCGGCGTCTCCGAGCGGGTCGAGTCGCACGCCGGCTGGTCGTGGCTGTCCGCGCAGATCGCCGCCCAGCGCCGCTGGGACCACGGCCTCCCCGAGTTCGCGAAAGAGGCGTACCGCACCGGCCAGGGCAAGGCCACCTCGATCCTCGACATGACCGGCGCGGCGGCGTCCTGGGCCGACCTCGACCGCCTGCCCCGATGCCGGTCGCTGGTCTGGTCGGGCCCCGACCGCGGCCTGCGCGAGGCCCTCGTGGCGCACCCGATCGTCAGCGACTTGACCTGGGTGGACGCGCCGCGCCGGGTCGATCTGACCGGCACCTACCTGACCCGTCTGCGCCTGTCCGCGTCCGATGTCGACGTCGCCCGCCTCCCCGACGACCTCGAGACGCTCAAGCTCGACGAGGACACCCGCGTGGCATCGGTCGTCGCCGCCGACGACGGCCGGTGGCTGAAGCTGACCGCCGACCACGCCGAGCTGCCGCGCGGACTCACCGGCCTGTGGGACCTGGAGCTCACCGGCGACGGCACGATCTCCGCCGGCGTCCTGGAGAACCTGCACGACCTGCGCCGCCTGCGTCTGACCTGGCGGTCGGCCCCCGGCGAGCTGAGCGCGGCGTTCGCCCTGAGCGGCCTGTCACGCTTGACCGACGTCAAGTTCATCGGCGCGTACGGGATGAGCGCGCGCACCCTCCCGGACCTGCCGTCCCTGAGCTGGCTCGTCTGCGACGGCTTGTACCGCAAGGCCGCGGCCGGCATAGAGGCCCGCTACCGAGACGCCGACGTGCGAGTCGACATAACCGGCATCGAGAACGAGTGGAGAGAGTTCTGACCCCTTCGGACGTCCTCCTCGTCGAGCCCCGCCCGGACGGCCAAGTCGTGGTAGCCGTGGTCGTGCCTCCCTGGCTGGCCTGTCTCCGCGGGTCGGACAACGACGACTCGCCGACGCGGGCGACGAGGACACAGCCCGCCGCGACGCCGACGCCCTGGAACCCTCGGACCCGGCCTTGGCCGAGTGGGTCCGCTCGTCGATCCGGTCCAGCTCACGCGCCGTAGCCGTGGTCGTACGCGGCCCCGCGGTTCTGGTCATCAAGCGCCACTACCGGGGGCGCGACTACGCCGTCCTCCCCGGCGGCGGCGTCGAGGAGGGCGAGACCTTCGAGGTTCCCGGGTTGCTGTCGGATCCAGGCCGGGTCGTTCGTAGAAAGAGCGAGAAGCCCTGAACGCACCGAGAGGCAGAGGCATGGCCAAGCTGATTTATCTGACCAATGTTTCGGTTGACGGCTACATCGAGGACGAAAGCGGAGATTTCTCCTGGTTCCCGCGCGACGACGAGGTATTTTCCTTCACCACCGACCTCGTGCGCTCGGTGGGGACCTTCCTCTACGGGCGGCGCCTGTACGAAGCGATGGCTGTCTGGGAAACCGATGCCTCTCTGGCCGCGCAGTCCGGCCTCATGGCCGACTTCGCCCATGCTTGGCAAGCGGCGAACAAGGTTGTCTACTCCACGACGCTCACCGAGGTGTCGACCAAAGCGACCAGCTTGGAGCGCAGTTTCGACCCCGCCGCCGTCGAGAAGCTGAAGGCCACGGCCGACAGCGACATCACCGTGGGGGGCGCCAACCTGGCGGCGCAGGCGATGCGGGCCGGCCTGGTCGACGAATGCCAGCTGATCGTCTGGCCCGCGTCCGTCGGAGGCGGCAAGCCGGGGCTTCCTACCGGTGTGCGCAACAACTTCACACTCCTCGACGAGCGCCGATTCCGGAGCGGCGTCCTTCACCTGCGTTACGAGGTCGTCGGACGCTGACGTTCTCGGCTCTGGATGATCCGGGCCGGCCTGCCGCTCACGTGACGCTCCCTGAAGCCGCCCGGATCAGTTCAGGCAGAGGCAGAAGGGGTGACCGGCCGGGTCCAGGAAGACCCGGAAGGAGGTGCCTGGCTGGTCCGGATGTTTGGTCGCGCCCAACTCGAGCACCGCCGCCTCGGCCGCGTCGAGGTCGTCGACGAGCATGTCGAGGTGCATCTGCTGGGGCCGTTCCTGGGTCGGCCACGTCGGCGGCGTGTAGTCGGCCACCTGATGGAAGGCGATGCACTGGCCGTTCTCGGCGCAGACCGAGGCCGGATTGGCGGCGTCGTCGATCTTCCAATCCAGCATCGCGCCGTAGAACCTGGCGAGCGCGCCCGGATCGGGACAGTCGATGGCGAGAAGCGGCATGCGGGCGATGGCCATGCCGGCCAGGATATCGACGATCACGGTCGGCGGGTGGCCGGCTTCGATCACTCGAACCAGTAGGTCAGGGTGTCCCGGGCCGCCCAGCCGGTGCTGGTCCGGGGCGCCCGTGCCGCGGAGAACGCGGCGAAGCCGCGCAGGCCGCGCAGGTCGCCCGTGCCGGAGCCGGGCACGACCTCCCAGCGCCCGCGGACGATGCTCGCGGCGTCGATGAAACCCTCGGCCGTCAGCGCGAACGAGCCGGACCGCCCGTGCAGCGAGCCGGCGAAACGCTCGACGCAGGTGAACGTGCCGGTGCCGTCGCGGTGGATCACGCGCAGGTGGCGGGCGGTGCCGTCGCCGTCGAGGCCGCCGGTGAAGCGCTCGTGGAGGGTGGTCTCGATCAGGCTGATGCCGCTGTCGTCGGGCGGGCTGATGACGGCCTGGTCGTAGCTCAGCACGGCCACGTCGCTCTCGCTGGTCTGGTGGTCTCCGGACTGCATCGTTGACCTCCTTCGATCGATGCGGCTAAATTATGCCGGTGACCGGCACATGTCAACGAGAGGCAGATGCCAGTGGCTGACGGGCTGCGAGACCGGAAGAAGGCCCTGACGCGGGAGGCGATCGAGGAAGCGGCGCTGCGCCGGTTCGTGGCGGACGGCTACGACCAGGGCCGGGTCGAGGACATCTGCGCCGACGTCCTGGTCTCGCAGCGCACGTTCTTCCGCTACTTCGCCTCGAAGGAGGACCTGGTTCTCGGTCGGCTGCGCGGCCACCTCGAGGAGGCCGGCCGGCACCTCGACCGGCGCCCGAGCGGGGAGCCGATCGGCGATTCGCTGCGGTCGGCGATCGCCGGGGCGTGCGGCGACTACGAAGCCGGGCCGGAGCGCGAACTGCGCAGGTTGCGCCTGGTCACGACGACGCCGGCCCTGCGCGCGGGCCTGCTCGCGGTCTTCGACGGTTTCGAGGGCCTGGTGTGCCAGTTCGCCGCTCGCCGCGGCGCCGCCCAGGCGCGACTGCTGGCCGCCGCCGCGGTGACCGCCTTTCGCGTGGGGCTGGAGACCTGGCGCGACGACGAGGCCCGGCCGCAGCTCACGGGCCTCGTCCTGCGAAATTTGGACGCGCTCACCAAGGGTCTGGCCGGGGCGAGCGGCCGGGACTATCCGACGTAGAGGATGGCGTCGATCTCGATGTCGAAGTCCTCCAGCGCGACCGGCAATGTGGTGCGCACGGGCAGGTTGTCGCCCTTGATGTACTCCTTGTAGATCTGGTTGAGCTCGGCGAAATCTCCGAAGTCGCGCAGGTAGACCCCCAGCCGCACCGCGTCGTCGAGGGACGCCCCGGCTGCCTCGGCGCACGCCGCCAGGTTGCGGAAGGCCGCGTGTGCCTGCTCGGCGAAGCTGCCCGTCACGCGGGTGCCGTCGGGCAGCGCGGGGATGGCGCCGGCCAGGTAGATGGTGTCGCCGGCGACGACCGCGTGGGAGTAGGGGCCGCCGGCGGGGGCCGCCGTGTCGGTCATGATGGCGCGCTTGGGCATGTCAATGACTCCTGGGGTCTCGTGGGAACTGATCTTCCAAAGCGTCCGCCCCGACCAGCGGCGTGCTGAGCAGGGCGCGGATGTCACGGTCGCGGCGGGCCAACGCCGCATGCTGCGCGTCGGTGAGCGGGATCCACGGTGGCACGGGCGGCGGCAGCTGCGGGGGGAGCAGCCTGCCCTTCGCGTACGTGTAATGGTTGATCAACCGCAAGGGCGACCGGCGCGCCTGGAGGTGGGCGTCGGTGACCTCGAGCTCTTCGGCACGGACCTCGAAGACCGCCAGGTCGGCGGGCGCGCCGACCTCGAGCGTGCCGCCGGGCAGGCCCAGCGCCTGCGCGGGCCGGACCGTGACGGCGGCGAGCACCTCGTCGAGCGGCAGGCCTACCGCCAGGAGCTTGGCCATCGTGGTCGGCAGGTCGAAGGCCGGCCCGTGCAGCGACCGCGCGTGCAGGTCGGTGGAGATCGTGTGCGGCCGGATGCCCAGGTCGAGCTGCCGTTCGAGGATGTCGAAGGCGAACCCGCCCGACCCGTGCCCGATGTCCAGCAGCACCCCGCGCCCGACCGCCTCGACCAGCGCCCGACCGAGCGGCGCGGCCAGCCCGCTGGCGCAGTGCGTCACTATGTCGCCGGGGCGCAGCAGGTCGAGCACGTCGTCGACCTCGGGCGGCGCGGCCCCGACGTGGACCATCACCGGCACCTTGCACGCTTCGGCGGCGGTGAGAGCGCGCCGCAGCGGTTCGAGGCCGCTGTCGCCGACCGCCTCCCGGTCGATCCGCACTTTGATGCCGCGCAGCAGGTCACGGTGCTGCTGGATGGTGTCGATCGCCAGCGCGACGTCGCAGTTGGCGAGGTCGCGATTTTCCCCGGTGCGTCCGGCCAGCCCGGTCGCCGAGATGTTCAGCAGCGCCGCGACCCGCACCTGAGTCGCCGGGAAGCGGAGCGTGTAGGCGCCGGTCGAGCCCGCGTCCACCCAGGTCGTGACGCCCGTGTACCAGGCGATCGGGTCGGGCGCGATCCCCCAGTATCCCGGCCCCACGTGCGTGTGCAGGTCGATCAGCCCCGGCGTGACCAGCAGCCCCGGCACATCCACGATCGTGCCGGCGTCGCGGGGAAGGTCGTCGCCGGTCGCGGCGATCACCCCGTCGGCGACGGCCACGTCGAAGGGCTCGCCGCCCGCCAGTAGGAGATCCCAGGTCATCCGGCTCCCGTTGACAGAAATTGCCAGGTCAGCGAACTATATCGGAGTGATTCCGCGGCCGTCGTCCGTCCACCTCGACCAGGAGACTTTCGCCGTCGACCCGGAAACCGAGCTTTCCGCCTGGCTGCGCGGCGCGATCTCCGTGCCACTTCCGCGCAGCGACCGCGGCTTCCGCCTGGCGATCGATCAAGACCAGGACCATGACGGGTACGTCCTGAGCACCGCGCCCGCCGGAATCGAGATCGTCGGTGGGTCGGAGGCGGGCGTCTTCCACGGCGCGCAGACACTTCGCCAGCTGTTCGAGGACGGGCGGCTGCCGCGGGCCCGGATCGTCGACGCGCCCCGCTTCCGATGGCGGGGCGTCATGCTCGACGTCGCCCGCCACTTCATGCCGGTCGCCGACGTGCTGCGCTTCATCGACCTGGCCGCCTACCACAAGCTCAACGTGCTGCATCTGCACCTGACCGACGATCAGGGCTGGCGCTTCGAGGTGCCGGGCTGGCCGCGGCTCACCTCGGTCGGGGCGTGGCGTGGCTCGACGATGCGGGGCGCCCGCGTTCACGCACGGTATGACGGGCAACCGCACGGAGGGTTCTACGCCGCGGACGACCTGCGACGGATCGTGGCCTACGCGGCCGAGCGCTTCGTGACGGTGGTGCCCGAGGTGGACATGCCGGGGCACATGCAGGCGGCCGTGGCGGCCTACCCCGAGCTCGGGAACGGCTTTGCCGGAGGCGTACGGGAAAGCTGGGGGATCTCCACCCACGTGCTGAACGTGACCGCCCGGGCCCTCGATTTCTGCCGCGACGTGCTGACGCACGTCTGCTCGATCTTTCCGTCGGAGCTGATCGGCATCGGCGGTGACGAGTGCCCGGTCGACGAGTGGGCTTCGCTGGAACGGCCCGGCGAAGTGCAAGCGTGGTTCACCGGGCTGATGGCGGAGCATCTCGCCTCGCTCGGCCGGCGCGTCTACGGCTGGGACGAGCTGCTGACCCGGGGCGCGCCGACCGACGCCGTGATTGCTGCTTGGCGCGGGCCTTCGCCGACGATTGCCGCCGCGCGTGCCGGCTTCACCGTGGTCTCCTGCCCCGATATTTCGTGCTATCTGGATTACCGCCAGTCGGACGACCCCGGCGAGCCGACGCCGGTCGGCACGCTGCTCACCCTCGACGACGTCTACGCGTTCGAGCCGATCCCGCCCGGCCTGACCGCTTCGGAGGCCGCCCGCGTGATCGGCGCCCAGGTCAACGTCTGGACCGAGCACATGGAGTCGGCGCGGCGGGTCGACTACATGACCTACCCGAGGCTGTGCGCGTTCGCCGAGGTGGTGTGGGGCACGCGCGACCCCGCATCGTTCCGCGCCCGCCTGGAACACCACCTGACCCGGCTCGCCGCCATGGGCGTCAACTTCCGCCCGCTCGACGGCCCACGCCCGGCCGACGCCCGCCCCGGCGCCCCCGGCAACCCGCGCGACCGCGACGACCGCCTCGCCGAACTGCACGAGATGACCGCCGACCTGCGCGCCGCGGGCCTCTAAGATCCTGCGGTGGACTTCTTTCGCGCCGCCGACGGCACCAAGATCGCTTTCCATCGCCGCGGCGAGGGCCCACCCCTAATCTGCGTCCCCGGCGGCCCCATGCGCGCGTCCGCGTACCTGGGCGGCATGGGCGGCCTCGACGCCCACCGCACGCTGATCCAGCTCGACCCGCGCGGCACCGGCGACTCGGACACCCCCGACGACCCCGCCTCCTACGACTGCCGCGTCGTAGCCGAGGACATCGAGGCGCTGCGCCTGCACCTCGGCCTCGACCGCCTCGACCTGGCCGGCCATTCCGCCGGCGCCGCCGTGGCCGTCCACTACGCGGCCCGCCACCCGCATCGGATCGCCCACCTGGCCCTGCTCAACCCGAGCCCGCGCGTCATCAACCTCGAGATCACCAACGAGGACCGCCGCGAGGTGGCCCAGCTACGCCGCGACGAGCCCTGGTTCCCTTCGGCTTACGCGGCTCTGGAGCGCATCTGGTCCGGCACCCAGACCGACGCCGACTGGTCCGCCATCGACCCGTTCAACTACGGCCGCTGGGACGAGATCGCCCGCGCGGACGCCGCCATCGAGCGCAACGAGAAGGCCGCCGCGCTCTACTACGGAGCTTCCGGCACGCCGGACCTGTTCGGCGTCTTCGCCCCGGTCCTGCTGATCACCGGCGAGTACGACCTGCAGATCCCCCCGCGCCGCCTGAGGAGCTACGCCGCGAAGTTCCCCAACGCGACGCAGGCCGTGGCACCCGGCGCCGCGCACACCACGTGGCTCGACGCCCCGGAGTGGTTCGTCCGCACCATGACAGCCTTCCTGTAATACGCCGCCGACTCCGCACGCTCCGTCCCCCACTCACCCGCGCCGCCCGCCCTCGCTGCGCCGTGCTCGCTGCGCCGTGCTCGCTCCGCCGTGCTCGCTCCGCCGCACTCGCTCCGCCGTGCTCGCTCCGCCGCACTCGCTCCGCCGTGCTCACTCTGCGTCGGAGCCAGCGCCTGCGCCCGCCCGCGCCCGCCCCGCCGAGCCTGCGCCCGACCGACTTTTACTGATATTTCGGGCGGCGTGCCTTCCCGCGGGCGGATGTTGGCGAACTGGTGCGCGCAGCGAACCGCAAATCATCGAGGTCGGCCGCAGTTGAGCTCGGGCGAGGGTGAGCGACAGGTGGTGGTCCTGGGCGTTCCTCTAGGAGCGATTCGGCGGGCCCTCGACCACCAGGGTCAAGCACTCCAGGAACAGGTCGTCGACGGTGCGGCCGGGGCGGAAGTACTCCGTTATACCGGCGATCATGGTGGGGTAGGGGGTCAGGTCGAAGGACTTGGCGGCCTCCTCGTCGGGGCGCGGACCCTGCTCCTCCAGGACGAAGCCGATCGTCATCCGCTCGACCGTCAGCACGGTTATGCGAGCCTGGTGCAGCGGGAAGCCCTTCGTCACCAGGGTGCTCATCGCCAATTCCGACAATGACGCCATATTTCGGGACAGCTGGGCTATCGAGATGATGCGGGCGCCGTCGGGGTGGGCCAGCATGGCGCGCCGCAGGCCGGCGGCGAAGCCGATGAGCCAGTCTTGCCAGCGCTCTTCCGCGGCGGCGGCGCGAGCGGGCAGCGGAGTGAGGATCTCCTCGGCGATGGCTGTGATCAAAGCGGCCTTGTTGGGGATGTGCCAGTAGAGCGTGGGCGCCTGCACGCCCAGCCGGGCCGCGAGTTTGCGCAGCGTGACGTGCTCGAGGCCCTCGGCGTCGAGCAGGGCGACCGCCTCCTCGACGATCCGCTGCCGATCCAACGCCATGACACGTCACCCTATCAGTGTTAGAGTTCTCTAACACTGTAAGAGAGGCGGAGGCGATGAAGGCAGCGGTCCTGCACGAACGCGATGGTGTCCCGCGCTACGAGGACTTTCCCGACCCGGTGGCCGGCGAGGGCGAGGTGATCGTCGAGGTCGTGGCGGTCGCGGTGGAGAACGTCGACCGTGCCGTCGCGGCCGGCACGCACTTCGCGGGGCGGGCGATGATGCCGGAGCTCCCGGCGATCCCCTGCTTCGACGGCATCGGCCGCCTGCCGGACGGGCGGCTGGTCGGCTTCGGCAACCCCCGGCCGCCGTACGGCGCTCTCGCCGAGCGGACCGTCGTCGCCGAGGGCCATTTCGCCCCGATCCCGGAAGGGCTCGACCCCGCGGTGGCCACCGTGCTGGCCAGCGCGGTCAGCGGCATGTCCATGAAGGTCGCGGCCGGTCTCGCGCCGGGCGAGTCGGTGCTGGTGCAGGGCGCGACCGGGGTCGCGGGCCGGCTCGCGGTGCAGGTGGCCCGGCTGCTCGGCGCCGGCCGGGTCGTCGCGACGGGCCGCGACGACGAGCAATTGCGCGAGCTGGGCGCCGACGAGGTGATCAACACCAGCCGGAGCGATGAGGAGCTCCTCCAAGCCTTCAAGGACAACCGCACCGACGTGGTCGTCGACTTCCTCTGGGGCCGGCCCACCGAGATCCTGCTGCGCGCGATGGTCCCCGACGGTTTCGCCTTCGCCAAGCCGCTGCGCCTCGTGCAGATCGGCGAGGTGGCCGGCGCCGACCTGCGCCTGCCGGCCGAGAGCCTGCGCACCTCGGGCGTCGAGATCTACGGCGCCGCCCGCAATCTGAACGCCGCGACCATCGGCGACGCCTACGGCCAGGTCGTCGAGTGGGCGCAGTCGGGCACGCTCACCTTCGGGCTCGAGCGGGTCCCGCTGAGCGACATCGAGTCGGCGTGGCAGCGCACCGACCTTCGCGGGAGGCGGCTTGTCGTGGAACCCTGAGGGCAACGAGAGGGGGCCGCACGTGGACGTTCCGGAGCCGCGGGTCGACTGGCGCAGCAAGGGTTTCTTCGTCCCGGAGGGGGAGCGGACAGCATCCGACTACGCCAAGGAGCGGCCGAGCCTGTTCGGCGGCGGCTTCACCTGGCCGGTCCTGGCGCTGCGCCAGGAGGCCGTCCTGGCCAACATCGCGACCATGGCCGCCTACGCCGAGCGGCACGACCTTCTGTTCGCCCCGCATGCCAAGACCACGATGGCGCCGGGCCTGATCGCGGCGCAGTTCGACGCGGGCGCGTGGGGGATGACGGTCGCCACGCCCAACCAGGCGCTCGTGCTGCGCCGCCTCGGCGTGGGGCGCATCCTCATCGCCAACGAGGTGCTCGACCCCACCGCGCTGCGCTGGCTCGCCACCCAGGAGGACATCTACTTCCAGGTCGATTCGCTGGCCGGCGTGGCGGCCGCGGCGGCGGTCGAAGAGGGTCTTCTGCGCGTGTTCGTCGAGCTCGGCCATGCGGGCGGGCGCACCGGCGTCCGTACCCTCGAAGGCCTTGAAGCGGTGGCGCGCGCCGCGCAAGGCGCCCCACGGCTGGAACTCGCCGGCGTGACCGCGTACGAAGGTCAATTGACGACGCAGCAGGAGGTCGACGACTTCCTGGACCAGACGGTGGCCGGGGTTTCGCGGCTGAAGGCCGCGGGGATCGAGTTCTCGCTGGTGTCGGCGGGCGGGAGCGCCTGGTTCGACCGGGTGGTGGCTCGCCTCGCCGCGCTGCCGCGCGACATGCGGCTGATCTTGCGGAGTGGGGCCTCGGTCACGCACGACGACGGTTTTTACCGATCTCGTACGCCGTTCCGGCGCGTTCCCGCGGAGGGGCCATTGACCGCCGCGCTGGAGATCTGGGCGCAGGTGCTGTCCACTCCGGAGGCGGGGCTGGCGATCGTGGGGATGGGCAAGCGCGACGCGCCGTTCGACGAGGGGCTGCCCGTCCCGATGGAGGTGCACCGGGACGGCAAGCGGCTCGAGGTGGCCGCCTCGGTGACCAAATTGAACGATCACCACACCTATCTGGCGGCCGACGGCCTGGTGCCGGGCGACCTGATCCGTTTCGGGATCTCGCATCCGTGCACGGCCTTCGACAAGTGGCGGCACATCCCGGTGGTGGACGAGGACCGTCGCGTGGTCGACGTGCTCCAGACGTTCTTCTGACGACGGTGCCTCCTTGGAAACTTGTCGTACCTCTGCGAGAACATGACCCCATGACGAACTTCTGGCTCGAGCCGTGGGACGAGCGAGGTCCCGGGCTGGAGCGCCGGGCGAACACCCCCGAGATGCAGGCCTTCCTGGGCGGCGTCGAGTCGGAGGAGTCGATCATGTCGCGCCACAAACGGATCCTCGACGGGGTCCGCGACGGCACGACCGGGTTCTATCTCATCATGGTCGACGACTGGGAGGACCCGGTCGGCTCGGTGGGGTATTGGGAGAAGGAGTGGCTCGGCCAGACCGTCTACGAGATGGGCTGGAAGGTGCTGCCCGGCTTCCAGGGCCGGGGCCTGGCGGTCGGCGCCACCATCGCGGCGATCGGGCTGGCCGCCGCCGAGGGCCGGCGACGGTTCGCCCACGCGTACCCCAAGGTCGACAACGCCGCCTCCAACGCGATCTGCCGCAAGGCCGGCTTCGAGCTGCTCGGCGAGTGCGACTTCGAGTACCCGAAGGGCCATCCGATCCGCTGCAACGACTGGCAGTTCGACCTGAAGGAGGTCGGCGGCCCACCCTGAGATTCATCCGTGACGATGCCTTCACCTAGAGTGAGGTCATGAGCCTCGCTGACGGGCAGGGCGGGTACCGCGTGCGCTTCGACTGGGGTCCGGTCGGCGCCGACGCGGTCTCGCCGGGGGCGGCATACGTTGCCGTCGTCGACGTCCTCTCCTTCACCACGACGTTGACCGTGGCGGTCGAGCAGGGGCTGCACGTGCTGCCCTACCGCTGGCGCGACGACTCGGCGGTCGCCGTGGCCCGGTTGCACGGCGCGATGCTCGCGGTGCTGCGCAAGGAGGCCGGCCCCGGCCAGGTCACCCTGTCGCCCGAGAGCATCCTGCACGCCAACCTGCGGGCCGACGGCATCGACCGGCTGGTGCTGCCGTCGCCGAACGGCTCCGCCATCTCGGTACGGCTCGCCGACGCGGGCGTCACGGTGATCGGGGTGTCGCTGCGCAACGCGGCCGCCGCGGCGGCGTGGGTGCGCGAGCGGGCCGGCGACCGGCCGATCGGCGTGGTCGCGTCGGGGGAGAGGTGGCCGGACGGCTCTCTGCGGCCGGCGATCGAGGACCTGCTGGGGGCGGGGGCGTTCCTCGACGGGCTCGCCGAGGGGTCCTCCGTGGGTTCGGGCCCTTCCGTGGGTTCGGGCCCTTCCGTGGGCTCGGTTCCTTCCGTGGGCTCGGTTCCTTCCGTGGGCTCGGTTCCTTCCGTGGGCTCGGTCCCTTCCGTGGGCTCAGTTCCTTCCGTGGGCTCGGCCTCGTCCTCGGTCGAGGGCTTCTCGCCTGAGGCCGGTGCGGCGCTGTGGGCGTGGCGGGGCGTGGCCGGGGGTGCCGTGGAGGCCCTGCGGGAGTCGGTCAGTGGGCGTGAGCTGCGCGGATTCGGCTTCGCCGGCGACGTCGCGGTGGCCTCGGCGGTCGGCGTCAGCAAGGTCGTGCCGGTGTTGCGGGACGGCTGGTTCGTCGATGGAGGATCTTGATCCGGTCTCCAAACCGCGTGGCGGATTCCGCTTGTCGCGCGTGGCTGGCGGCGGAAAGCGCCCTCATCGTGCCGCTGGCTGGGTCTTTTGGCCCGCGCTAGCCGATCGTGGGAGCCGTCAACAAGACTTCTCGAAGGAAGTAAGACCCATGCGCAAATGGTGGCCGCTGGTGACCGTGTGTCTCGGCACCTTCATGCTGCTCATCGACGTGACCATCGTGAACGTGGCGCTGCCGCAGATGGCCACCGACCTGAGCACCTCGTTCAGCTCGCTGCAGTGGGTGGTCGACGGCTACGCCCTCGCGCTCGGCGTGCTCCTGCTCGGCGCGGGCGCGCTCAGCGACATGCACGGGCATCGCCGCTTCTACGTCGGCGGCCTGATCGTCTTCGCGCTGGCGTCGCTGGCCTGCGGTCTCGCCGCCGATCCCGCGCTGCTGGTCGCCGCCCGGGTGGTGCAGGGCGCCGGCGCCGCCGCGATGTTCACCACCACGTTCGCGCTGCTCAACAGCTCCTACCAGGGGCGTGACCGCGGCATCGCGTACGGCGTCTGGGGTGGTGTCTCCGGCGCCGCCACCGCGATCGGCCCGATCCTGGGCGGCCTGCTCACCGAGGCGTTCAGCTGGCGCTGGATCTTCCTGGTCAACCTGCCGATCTGCGTGGCCGCCGTGATCATGTGCTTCACCACCCTGCGCCGCGACGGCGCCCGTGGCCAGGGCCGCTTCGACCTCCTGGGCACCGTGACCTTCACGATCGCCGCCGCCGCGCTGACGTTCTCGGTGATCCGCGCCAACGACGAGGGCTGGTCGTCGATCCGGACCTGGGGCCTGCTCGCCGTCTCCGCCGTGGCGCTGGCCGCCTTCGTGCTGATCGAGTGGCGCTCCGCCGATCCGATGTTCGACCTGCGCCTGCTGCGCAACCGTTCCTTCACCGGCATCCTGATCGCGGGCCTGCTGGTCAACTTCGCCGCGTTCGCGGCCTTCACCTACACGTCGATCTGGCTGCAGTCGGTGACCGGCCTCTCCCCGCTGCGCGCCGGCCTGGTCGGCCTGCCCATGTCGATCGCCGCGATGCTCGCCTCCGGCATCGCCGGCGCCCGCCTGCACGGCAAGTCCCCACGCCTGATCATCGGCGGCGGCATGGTCCTGATCGGCCTCGGCAGCCTACTGCTGGCCCTGCTGGTCGGCCCCGACTCGGGCTGGCCCGCGCTGCTCCCCGGCTACGCGGTGATCGGCCTCGGCGTTGGCCTGGTCATGCCCTCCCTGGCGTCCTCGGCGATGGCCGCGGTGCCGCACCAGCGCGGCGGCATGGCGGCCGGCGCGCTGAGCACCGCCCGCCAGCTGGGCTTCGCGATCGGCATCGCCGTCCTCGGCACCCTCTTCGCCTCGCGGGCCGCCGACCACCTGGGCTCGACGGAGGCCGCCCACGCGGTAGCCGCCGGCCAGGCCGGCCGCTTGGCGGGCGCGATCCCCGAGTCCGCGATCCGAGCGGCCTCGGCGGCAGGCCTGGACGCGGGCTTCCTGATCAGCGGCGCCGTAGGCCTGCTGTGCGCCGCGGCGGTGTTCTTGCTGGTACGCCCGGCGCAGACCCCGGAGCCGGCCACCCGCGAACTCGTCGAGGCCGCCTGAAGCCCGCCGCCCACGCAGCGCGGACGCTTGGGTCGCGCCGCCCCACAGTTGGGGGCGGCGCGACCGGCTTGCGCGTGTCGCCGCCAGGCCCGCCGAGACGACGCAACCGGCGGCGAAGCGTTGCGGCTGGCGGCGGGGCGTTGCGGCTGGCGGCGGGGCGTTGCGGCTGGCGGCGGGGCGTTGCGGCTGGCGGCGGGGCGTTGCGGCTGGCGGCGGGGCGTTGCGGCTGGCGGCGGGGCGTTGCGGCTGGCGGCGGGGCGTTGCGGCTGGCGGCGGGGCGTTGCGGCTGGCGGCGGGGCGCTGCGGCTGGCGGCGGGGCGCTGCGGCTGGCGGCGGGGCGCTGCGGCTGGCGGCGGGGCGCTGCGTCGCCGGATATTTCCCGATATTTCGGGCGCTTGCGCGTTGAGCGGTGCCGCGTTGATGAGTTTCCGTTCGCCGCGGACTGGGACTTATCAAGATCTGTGAGGCGCCGGGTGCCAGGTCCGCGCCCGCCTAGGTTGTGCGGCGGGCGTACACCTCTATCTCGATCTTCATGCGGGGGTCGGAGAGGCCGCACACCATCATGGTTGCGGCTGGGCGAACCTCGCCGAACGTGCGGCGTAGCGCCGGCCAGCAGGGCTCGAAATCGGCACGGTCGGGAAGCAGGTAGCGGACCCGGACCACGTCGGCGAAGGTGCAACCCGCCTCTGCCAGCGCGGCGCCCACGTTGCGTAGGCACTGCTCCGCCTGTTCCACGACGTCGTCCGCGATGGTCATCGTTGCGTAGTCGAAGCCCGTGGTGCCTGACACGTGCACCCAGTCGCCGTCGATCACCGCCCGGGCGTAGCCGATCTGCTCCTCGAACGTCGAACCACTCAAGATCGCGCGTCGCTCCGTCACGAGGACGACCCTAAGGGTTTGCCGGCGGGAGTAACGTCCGATTTGCCGATGTCGATCTGAGGGGGAGATCATGCGTCTCGTCGGGATCACCGTGGTCGTGGTTCTCGTCGCCTTTGCGGGGGCCGCGCCGGCCCAGGCCCGGCCGCGCGACGCCATCCCGGTGATCTACGACAGCGACATGGACTTCGACGACGCGTCGACCCTGGCCTACCTCTGTGAGGAGCACAAGCTCGGCCGCATCGACCTGCGGGCGGTGACCGTGGCCGAGGACGGCTTCGGGGTGCCGTCGCGCACGCTGCGGCACGCCCACAGCGTGCTCGCCCAATGCGGCCTGCCGGGGGTGCCGATCGCGGCCGGCGCGGCCGGCGAGGGAGTGCACCCGGCCCCGGCCGAGCTGGTCGCGACGATCGAGACGGTGCTCAGCGGGGCGCTGGGCGACGGCGACCTGCCGCCGGTGGTCTCCGAGCTGACGGCCACCGAGCTGATCGCACGCACGGCGCGGCGCTCTCCGGTCACGATCCTGGCCACCGGCCCGCTCACCAACGTCGCCGCCGCGCTCGCCGACCCCCGCACCAGCAGGCGGATCACCAAGGTCCAGCTGATGGGCGGCGCGCTGCACGTCCCCGGCAACCTGTACGGCTCGGCCCTGCCCGGCTACGACAACTCGCAAGAGTTCAACATGTGGATGGACCCGGCGTCGGCCCGGGACGTGCTGCGACGCGCAGCGATCCGGATGGTCCCGCTGGACGCCACCGCCGCCGTGCCGATCACCCAGGACTACATCGCCCGGATCGGCGCCGATCAGCAGGCCCCCGGCGCGCGCATAGTCCACCGGATCGCCACTCAGCCCGACCTCGCGGCGCTGATCGACCTGGGCATCATGTACTGGTGGGACGCTCTGGCCGCGGTCTCCCTGGCCCACGACGACGTCACCACGTTCCGCCCCAGCCGCATCGACGTCGTCCAGGAGGGCGTCCAGTCCGGCCGCACCGTGGTGACCCCGCACGGCTATCCGGTGCGGGCCGCCCAAGAGGCCGATCGGGCCGCCTTCGAGCAGCGCTTCCTGGACTCGCTCAACGGCCGGCGGTGACCAGGGCGGCGCCGGTGCGCTTCGCCTCGTACATCGCCTGGTCGGCGCGGCTGATCAGGGTGGCGGGGTCGCCGCCGGCCACGCCGATGCTGGCCCGCGCGCCGAGCCCGTCCGGAGTCGGCACCCGGGCGAGTCCCTCCTGCAGGCGGGCGGCGACCTGCTGCGCCCCGGCGACCGGGTCGGCGCCGCGGACCAGCACCACGAACTCGTCGCCGGCCAGGCGGCACGGCAGATCGTCGGTGCGGACCGCGTCGCGGATCGCGCCGGCCACGCCGGTCAGCACCTCGTCGCCGGCCTCATGGCCGTAGCGGTCGTTGATCGCCTTGAAGCCGTTGAGGTCGACGAAGAGCAGCGCCGCCTCGCCGGTGGTCTCGCGCAGCGCGCGGTCGAGGACCCGCCGGTTGGGCAGGCCGGTGAGCCGGTCGTGGCCGGCCATCCGCTCCAGCTCCTCGCGGGCCGCGCGCAGCACCTCGGTGCGCCAGGCCAGGACCTCGCCGACGGTCACGTAGAGCGGCACGGCGTAGATCACCGAGAGCAGCGCGGGCGCGGACGCGCCGGTCAGGACCAGTGGCAGCAGATAGCAGGCGGCGACGAACGGGGCCAGCTTGACGCTCCAGCCGCGGCGCTCGAACAGCCCCAGCCAGAGGAAGATCATGAAATAGAACATGCCGTACTTGAACGGGTCGAGGCCGGCGGCGATGTTGTGCCAGGTGATCAGCAGCGCGGAGGCCGGGCCCAGCAGGAGCCGCGGCCAGTCCGGGAGCCGGTCCCACGGGGTCAGCCAGACGGCGGCGCTGCCGACCAGGGCGACGATCGCGACCAGCAGCACGGAGAACGCGTGGAAGCCGTCGGGCCGGGGCAGGACCAGCGTGAGAAGCGTGTACACGCCGCAACAGGCCATGATGATCGCGCCGGTGTGCCCGGCGCTCAGCGCCGGGTGAGCCGTCTTGCCTGTCGCCTTCATCGCCGTTCCATCGACGCGACTCCGGCGAGCTTGAGCATTTCCCCGTGGTAATGCCCGGCGGTCGCGCTACGGCCTTCCGCGGCAAGAGGTCGCGTGGCGCGGCGGCGACGGTCGCCCTGCGTTTTTCAAAGGCGCTTTCCTCGTACGGGATGAGGAAGCGTGAGAAAGCCGCCGCGAGTGACCAAACGGCGGCTTTCCCCTTCGCGGTGATGACCTACTTGAGGAGGCGCTTGTCGGGGTGCAGCGAGCCCGGCAGGTCGATGGTGATCCACTCGTTGTTGTCGGCGACGTTCGCGGTGCGGCCGCTCGAGAACGGGAAGTTGTTGTCGTTCAGGACGGCGATGGTGTTCTCGTCGAGGATCACGACGTCCTCGATGGTCTGGAACGGGAAGGTGAACGTCGTGCCGAAACCGCCGAGGCGGCGCGGGTTGGCGATGTTCATGAGGTCGACCACGAGGGTCTTGTCCATCAGGCCGTCGTGGTTGCGGTCGCGCTTGTCGGCGAGGTAGATGCGCTTGATGACGGCGGTGCTGCCCTGGCCGCCGTCGCGCTCGATCACCAGGAAGCGGTTCTCGTCGACGGCGATGGCGTCACCGATGGCCAGCGAAGGGTCGCCGAGCTGGTAGAGGTAGCGCTTGCCGGTGAACTTGCCGTAGCGCTTGTCGAACTCGTTGAAACGCAGTTGCCCGGCGGTGTCGCCCTGCACGGTGCCCTCGAGCAGGCCGTAGAGGTAGCGGCCGTCGGGGGTGGCGGCGAGGCCCTCGAAGCCCTTGCTGCTGATCGTGGTGGCCGGGACGCCGAGCAGGGCCGCCTGCTCGGGGGCGATCACGCCGGGCGTCGGGACGGGCGCGTCGAGGAGCTGGCCGCCGCGGTCGAAGTGCAGGATGTAGGGGCCGAACTCGTCGCCGATCCAGTAGGTGCCGTCGACGCCGCGGGTGATCGACTCGACGTCGAAGTCGGAACCGGTGAGGACCCGGTCGGCGCGGGTCAGCGGCCAGGTGACCTTCTTGTTCGGGTCGCTGAGCGTGATGCCGCCGACGACGTCGACCGTGCCGGTGGCGAAGGCGGGCGCGAGCCGCTGGACGCGCAGCAGGAAGTCCCCGGAGTTGGCCTGGTTGCCGTAGCCGTTGTCGGAGAGGACGTCGTAGCTGCCGTCGCCGTTGTCGAGGATGCCGGAGAAGCCCTGGATCGGCTGGTCGGCGAACGGGACCGGGTAGCCGTTGGTGTTGCCGGTGACCTTGGCGCCGGACGGCTCGCTGCCGAGCACGAAGGTGGCGGCGGGCAGCGCGGCGAACCCGGTCAGGGTCGGGGTCTTGATCCGGTCGTGGCCGCCGGCGACGGACGCGGTGCCGGCCAGGGTGAGGGTCAGCGTAAGAGCACCGGCCATCGCGAGGCCGGATTTGATCTTTGCCATGTAGGCCGACGTTAGGCACCGTCGATGAACCTGGATCGACGCCGCCCGAAACAGCGTGCGGCAACGGGCTAGCGTGGGGGCTCGCGCACGAGGCCGCCGATCATCAGCGAATGCGACTGCTTCACCCGGGTCACGTGCGGGACGATCTCCACGTTCTGGATGCCCTCGATCGCCGCCACCTTCGTGGTGATGTAGCGGTACAGCGCCTCGGCGTCGACGGCCCGGGCGGCCGCCATCAGGTTGGCTGTGCCGGTCGTCGCGGCGACGAACGCGAGCTCGGCGTGGTCGGCCAGCCGCGCGCCGACCGACTCCAGGTGCGCCGGCGCGACGGTGAACCACAGGTTGGCCGCCGACCCCATCCCGACCAGCGCGTCGGCGATGTCGAGGTGGTAGTAGATCGCGCCGCTGGCGACCAGCTCGCCGACCCGGTGGGCGACCTGCCGCTGGCTCCAGCCGGTCGCCGCGGCCAGCGACGCCCAGCTCGCCCGGCCGTCCCGCTCGAGCGACTCGATCAGCGGCACGTCGGCGGTCTGCAGGCGGGCGTCGCCGACCTTCGTCGTGGCCGTGCGCTCGGTGCCGTCGGCCAGGAAGTGCCGCTGCTCGGCGGTGACGTCGTTGTCGGGCAGGATCCAGTCGATCTCGCCGCGGCCCGGGAAGTGGTGCAGCATCTGGTGGGCGCCGAAGGTCAGCACGTTGGAGGCGCGGGGCACGTGGTCGAGCAGGCCGATCTGGTCGCTCAGGATCTCGATCTGGCAGGTGATCTCGGCGCCGCCCGCGCCGATGCTGATCCACGACGTGTCGGGGCGCCGCGCGAGCGCCTCGGCGAGGGCGGTGGCGGTGCCCGGGCGGCAGCCGATGCGCAGCGACCAGTACGAGCCGTTGGGCCGATGGGTGACCTGGGGCCGGGCCGTCACCCGCACGATGCCGTTGCCGCGCATCCGCTGGTAGCGCCGGGCCACGGTCTGCTCCGAGACGCCGAGCACGGTGGCGATGCGGGCGAAGGGCGCGCGCGGGGCGATCTGGAGCGCGTGGAGGATCTGGCGGTCTATGCGCTCGAGCGTGTGGGATTCCGGCGCCATCTCGCGAGTCTACGGCGGAGTGGTCCGCAGGTGAGTCCCCTCGGCGAGGGATGGGATCAAGCGATGAGGCTATATATCCTCCTGTTCACGCCTTTGCCGGACAAAACCCCGGAGCCGCCTCATGTCCGTCTTCCGCGCCGCGAACAACCTCAACAAAGGGCCGGGCGACCGCTCGTACGCGATCAATCACTCACCCCGGGACGAGACCATCCCGGACGGACCCACCGAGCGCATCCACGATCGGAAGTCCCGGCTCCGCCGGGACCGTCTCGCCTGGCTCGGGGTGGTCGTCGCGGTCTTCGCGCTGATCACCTCGTCGATCGCGGTGCTCGCCTCGTGGCGCGCGATGAGCGTGGCCCGGCTGGTCGCGATGAGCATGCCCGCCGTGGCCGGCGCCACCGCGCCCCCGACCACCACCGGCTTCTCCGTCACCTACGCCCAGGAGCCGCTGCGCGTGCAGGTCGGCTGCTCGGCGGTGCTCTTCGTCGACCTCGACGAGCCGCGGGCCAACGCCGACGAGAAGCTCAGCGACCTGCGGTACGACAGCCGCTGCGGGCAGGACGTGCCGCGGCTGACGCTCGGCCCGGGCGCGGCGGCCGGCGCGCAGGTGAAGGACTCCGACACCGACGCCGTCGGCTGCCAGCAGGCGATCCGGACCACCCCGATCGGGCCCGGCGGCGGCGTGCAGGTGCGCAAGGGCGCGGTGCTCTGCGTGCTGACCGCGGCCATCCCGGCCTCGATCTCGCTGGTGGAGATCACCGACGTGGGCACCACCGGCACCGCCGGCATGCGGGCCACCTCCTGGAAAGTGACCGGTTGACTCCTGACAGAATGGCCGTTGCGCCTTTGATTCATCTGTGAGGAGACGAGTTCCCGATGATCCGTACCCATGACGCCGGCAGCCTGCGCGCGAGCGACGCCGGCACGACGGTGACGCTCGCCGGGTGGGTGGCCCGCCGGCGCGACCACGGCGGGGTCATCTTCGTCGATCTGCGGGACGCCTCCGGCGTGGTCCAGGTCGTCTTCCGCGAGGAGGACGCGCACGCGCTGCGCAACGAGTTCTGCATCCTGGTCACCGGCGAGGTGTCAGCGCGTCCCGAGGGCAACGAGAACCCGGAGCTCGCCACCGGCGCGATCGAGGTGGTCGCCCGCGAGCTGACCGTGCTGAGCGAGGCCGCGCCGCTGCCGCTGCCGGTCGACGACGCCATCACCGCGTCCGACGACCTCCGGCTGAAGTACCGCTACCTCGACCTGCGCCGCTCGGGCCCGGCGAACGCGCTGCGCCTGCGCAGCCGCGCCAACCAGATCGCCCGCGAGGTGCTGCACGCGCGCGACTTCAACGAGATCGAGACGCCGACCCTGACCCGGTCGACGCCCGAGGGCGCCCGCGACTTCCTGGTCCCGGTCCGGCTGCAGCCCGGCACCTGGTACGCGTTGCCGCAGTCCCCGCAGCTGTTCAAGCAGCTGCTGATGGTGGCCGGCATGGAGCGGTACTACCAGATCGCCCGCTGCTACCGCGACGAGGACTTCCGCGCCGACCGGCAGCCGGAGTTCACCCAGCTCGACATCGAGATGTCCTTCGTGACCCAGGACGACATCATCGCCCTCGGCGAAGAGATCGTGTCCCGCCTGTGGGCCTCGCTCGCCGATTACGAGATTCCGCGCCCGATTCCGCGGATCACCTGGCATGACGCGATGAACCGGTACGGGTCGGACAAGCCGGATCTGCGCTACGGGGTGGAGCTGGTCGAGCTCACCTCCTACCTGGCCGGCACCTCGTTCCGCGTTTTCGCCGGCGCGATCGACGCGGGTGGTTACGTCGGGGCCGTGGTCATGCCGGGCGGCGCCTCGCAGACCCGCAAGGAGCTCGACGGCTGGCAGGACTGGGCCAAGGCTCGGGGTGCTCGCGGCCTGGCCTATGTCGTGCTCGACGCTGAGACGGGCGAGCCGCGCGGACCGGTCGCGAAAAATCTTTCAAATGAGCATTTGTCCGGATTGGCCGACGCGGTGGGCGCCAAGCCGGGCGACGCCATCCTCTTTGCGGCGGCGGGCGAGCGCCGCGAGGCGCAGGAACTGCTCGGCGCGGCCCGCATCGAGATCGCCAAGCGCTCGGGCCTGATCGACGAGTCCGCCTGGGCGTTCTGCTGGGTCGTCGACGCCCCGATGTTCGAGAAGACCGAGGAGGGCGGCTGGACCGCGGTCCACCACCCCTTCACCTCGCCGAACGCGGAGTGGATCGACAACTTCGAGACCGCGCCCGACCAGGCCCTGGCCTACGCCTACGACATCGTCTGCAACGGCAACGAGATCGGCGGCGGCAGCGTCCGTATCCACCGGGCCGACGTGCAGAGCCGGGTCTTCGACCTGCTCGGCATCACGCCCGAGGAAGCGCAGGACAAGTTCGGCTTCCTGCTGGAGGCGTTCAAGTACGGCCCGCCGCCGCACGCCGGCATCGCCCTCGGCTGGGACCGCACCTGCATGCTGCTCTCCGGCAACGAGTCGATCCGCGAGGTCATCGCCTTCCCCAAGACCCGCGGCGGCTACGACCCGCTGACCACCGCCCCGACCCCGATCACCGCGCAGCAGCGCCTCGAGGCCGGCATCGACGCCAAGCCCAAGGCCGCGGCCGGCGCCCCCGGCACCGGCGGCCAGGCCGCCCCGGTCGAGCACTCCAACTGATCCCTTGGTCTCCGGGCAGGAGCCTTCCCGCCGCGACGACGCCGACGACACGCGGCCGGCCTGGCGGCGGCACACCGATGCCGAGCGCCGCTGGCCGGCCGCGGTCGCCATCGCGGGCCTGATCGCGCTGCAGTGGCTCCTGCCCGACCGGCTCACCCCGGGCCCGCGCTGGCTGCTGCCGGGCGGGCAGTTTCTGCTGGTGGTCGTCCTGCTGGCGGCCGATCCGGGCCGGATGAAGAAGGACACCCCGACGCTGCGCATGGTCGCGCTCGGGCTGATCGCCGTGGCCAGCCTGGGCACGGCCTGGTCGGTGGCGATGCTGATCCGCGACATCACCACCGGCTACGACACCGGCAGCGCCGCCCAACTGCTCGCGACCGGCGCCGGGATCTACCTGATGAACGTGCTGACGTTCGCGGTCTGGTTCTGGGAGCTCGACCGCGGCGGCCCGGTCGCCCGGGCGCAGGGCACCGACCCGTACCCGGACTTCCTCTTTCCTCCGATGACCTCGCCCGACATGGCCCACAAGGACTGGGAACCCCGGTTCGGCGACTACCTCTATGTGTCCTTCACCAACGCGACCGCGTTCAGCCCGACCGACACCCTCCCGATGACCCGCGGGGCCAAGGCGGGCATGGCGCTCGAGTCGGCGATCGCGCTCGTCACGGCCGCCCTGGTGGTGGCGAAGGCGGTCAACGCGCTCGGGTAGATCCAAGGTGGAGTTTGGCGAACGCGTGCCTCTGGGTATCTCGCACCCATCCAACCGCCCCGCCCACCACCCAAAGCTCGACTAAAGGCTTCCCCAAGGCTCTTACCCCCGGAGGATCCCCATGCTTGCCATCGCCGCAGCGATCGTTTTCGGTATCTGGCTCGTCCTCGACCTGCTCGACACCAACCTCGGCGCCCCCGACCTGTTCAACTTCCCGACCATGGCCTCGATCGGCTTCCTGCTGCTCTCGCTGTACCTGGCCGGCATCGGCAGCGGGCCGCGCACCGGCTCGGGCTCCGGCCGCCGCTTCTACGGCCGTCGCCCCGGCCGCGGCTGATCCTGTACAGGCCCCGGCCCGCCTCTGACGTCGCATTTCGGGCATCGCGGGGCGGGCCGGTACTGTCGGTGCCGATGGAAATGGACGGGCTTTTCTCGCTGACTCAGCCGGGTGGCGTTCAGGTCGCATCGCCGGCCGCGGCCTTCACCCCGCCGTCAGCCGATTCGCCGTTGCCCGTCCGCATGCGCCCCGCCGGCCTCGACGAGCTGGTCGGCCAGGGCCATCTGCTCGCGCCCGGCAGCCCGCTGCGCCAGCTGGTCACCGGCGCCAGCCCGATGTCGGTGATCCTGTGGGGCCCGCCCGGCACCGGCAAGACCACCATCGCCCACCTGGTCGCCGCCGCCACCAACCGCAAGTTCGTCGCGATGTCGGCGCTCTCGGCCGGCGTCAAGGACGTGCGCGCGGTGATCGACACGGCCCGCCAGGAGCGGCGTCGCGGCGGCCCGCCCACGGTCCTGTTCATCGACGAGGTCCACCGCTTCAGCAAGACCCAGCAGGACTCGCTGCTGGCCGCCGTCGAGGACCGCACCGTCACGCTGCTCGCGGCCACGACGGAAAACCCGTACTTCTCGGTCATTTCGCCTTTGCTCTCGCGCTGCGTCCTGCTGACCCTGCAGGCGCTCGGCGACGAGGACGTGCGCCAGCTGGTGCGCCGCGCGCTCACCGATCCCCGCGGCCTGGGCGGTGCCGTCACGCTTTCCGACGAGGCAGAGGACCATCTCGTACGCCTGGCGTCGGGCGACGTCCGCAAAGCACTCACCGCTCTCGAGGCCGCCGCGTCCACCGCCCAGGCCCAGGGCACCCCGGAGATCGACCTCGCCACGGCGGAGAAAGCCGTCGACGTGGCGGCCGTGCGCTACGACCGCGACGGAGACGCCCACTACGACGTGATCAGCGCCTTCATCAAGAGCATGCGCGGCAGCGACCCCGACGCCGCGCTGCACTGGCTGGCCCGCATGCTGGTGGCGGGGGAGGACCCGCGCTTCATCGCCCGGCGCATCGTCATCTTCGCCAGCGAGGACGTCGGCATGGCCGACCCGCAGGCCCTGGTCGTGGCCTCGGCGGCGGCCCAGGCGGTGCAGCTGATCGGCCTGCCCGAGTGCCAGCTCAACCTCGCCCAGGCGGTGGTGCACATGGCGACCGCCCCGAAGTCCAACGCGGTCACGACGGCCCTGGGCGCCGCGATGGCCGATGTGCGCGCGGGTCGCGGCGGCGCCGTGCCCACCCATTTGCGCGACGCCCACTATCCGGGCGCACGTGGTCTTGGTCACGGTCGCGGCTACAAATACCCGCACGACGACGCACGGGGAGTAGTCACCCAGCAGTACGTGCCGGACGACCTGACAACCGCGGAGTACTACCGCCCGACCGACCACGGCGCCGAACGCGCAGTCAGCGAGCGTGTCCCGCGCCTGCGCCGCATCGTCCGGGGCCTGCCCGCACCCTCATCGGCGGGGTCGGCGGCCGCCGGTGGGCCACGCACACCCGACCGCGCGGCGGGTGGTGGATCGGCCGCCGATGCGTCACGCTCTTCGGTTAGCACCGGGCCAACAACGCCCTCCGGCGCCGCTGAAGAGCCGCAGCCAGCGGTTTCCGCGGTTCAGCCGTCGTCGCAAGCGGTAGCGGCAAGCGAAGAGCCGCCGTCGCCGGTACCGTCGACGCCGGCCCGCAACGAGCCGTCACCGGCCGAGCCGGTAACGGTTGGTGAAGTGTCGTCGCCGTCCGTGGCGCTAGCCGCAGCGACGAGCGGCGAATTTTCGCCGCCCGAGTTGGCGGACGGCGAGTCGTCGTCGAGGCCGTCGGCTTCGGCGGGCAAGAAGGCGTCGCGGTCCCGGACCGCGGCGGGCAAGAAGCCGTCGCGCGCAGCGGCGGCCGGCGAGGACGAGCCGTCGGCGACGCCACCGGCGGGGGACAGGAAGACGGCGGCCGGCAAGGCCGCGGGCAGGGCAGACGACAGCGGCGACGCCGCCGGAGAGGAACAGCCGTGAATTCGCGCGGTGCCGAACGGCCCGACGACGAGGCCGACCTGCGCAAAGACACCGGTTCCCGGAAGGGACGCCGGTTCGGACGAGGCCGTCCCGAGCCGGAGGTGCCCGAAGAGGTGCCCCAGGAGGAAACCGGCTGGCTGGACGACCTCCGCACCGCCAAGCAGCAGCGCGGCGCGATCGGCCCCGGAACCTTGGCCGGCGAGACCCGCTTCAGCAAGAGCGGCCGCCTGGCCCCCGGCCCCGACGACCACCCCAGCGACGAGGACCTCCCCTTCGGCGGAGGCGCCGCCGGCTGGCAGTCCCCGAGCGGCGCCTACCCGTCCGGCGTGGCCCCCACGTCTCCCGCGCAGCCGACCCGCCCCGTCAGCGGCCCAGCCAACCCCGTCAGCGGTCCAGCTCACCCCGTCAGCGGTCCGGCTCAGCCCACCTACCCCGGCCCGGCTCAGCCCACGCGGCCGGTCAGTGGCCCGGCCCAGCCCATTTACCCCAGCGGCCCGGCCCAGCCCACCTATCCCGGCCCGGCTCAGCCCGCTCGTCCGGTCAGCGGGCCGGCCCAGCCCACCTACCCGGCCAACGGCCCGGCCCAGCCCGGCCGCGCCGTCCCGCCGCAGGCCTCACCTGGTCGCGCTGTCCCGCCGCAGGGTCAGCCCGGTCGCGCGGTTCCGCCCGCGCAGCCCGGTTGGCAGTCGCCGAGTGGCGCTCACCCGGCGGCCCACTCCGGTCCCGCGCAGCCGCCGACCGGACGCCCCGCGCCCGGTTGGCAGGACGGCAGCGGCACCCACCCCGCCACCGGCTGGCGCGACGACGCTCCGCCCGCTCCCGGCCCGGTGAGCCCCGCGGGCGGTCGAGGTGGCCGTTCCGCTCCGGTGCCGCGGCAGGCGTCCTCGTCGCCGGTGTCCCCGGCACATCAGAACCCACCCGGCCGCATGGCGCCAGGTCAGCACTCGGGCCCGGCAATTCCGGGTCAGCAGTCCGGACCGGCGGCGGGTCAGCGGTCTCGACCGATCGCGCCGGGTCAGCAGTCCGGACCGGCGGCGGGTCAGCAGTCTCGACCGATCGCGCCGGGTCAGCAGTCCCGACCGATCACGTCGGGCCAGCACTCCGGACCCATCGCGCCGGGTCAGGCCCCGGGCCCGATGGGTCCCGGCCAGTACCCGCCCGCAGGCACACCGCAGGTGCCCGGCCAGGCGCGCGGGCGTGCCGATCAGGCGGCCTACGCGACCCGGCACGGCGCCGCCGAGGAGGGTCGTCGCCCACTCGACCCGTCGACCTCCGGCCCGATCCCGTCCGTGCCCCTCTCCGGCAACGCGCCTGAGGTGCCGATGCCGCGCCCGGTGTCCCCGGCGTCGCGCCCGGTGTCCCCGGCCTCCCGGCCCACGTCGTCGGCAGGCCCGCGCGACCGCTTCCGCACCGAAGGCCCATCCGGCGGCGGCGCCCCGATGCCTTCGTCGCCGGCCGGTCCGCCTCTTAGGCGTTCTCCCGGTGCCGCGACGCCTTCGTCGCCCGCTGGTCCGCCTTCTGGGCGTTTTCCCGGTGCCACGGCGCCTTCGTCGCCTGCCGGTCCCCCTCCTGGGCGTTTCGCCGGCGGCGCGGGCGGCCCGGCCTTCTCCGGCGGCGGTCCCGGCTACCCGGGCGGCGAGCAGACCGGTCGGCATGGTGGCGGCGGTCCCGGTTACGGCGACTCGGCTGCCCGGCACGGCGGTGACGGCTATCCCGGTGGCGAGTCCACCGGGCGGCATGGCGGCGACGGCTATCCCGGCGAGTCGACGGGCCGCCACGGCGGTGGCGACTTCTCGAACGATGACCCTGCTGGACGGCGCGCAGCCGACGGTCAAGGCGGTGGGCCGGGTTTTTCCCGGGGTGGCGAGTCCACCGGACGGCATGGCGGCGACGCGGGTGACTTCCCCGGCGAGCCCGGATATCAGAGCGAATCGACCGGACGGCACGGCGCGGCCGCACGTCGCGGCGAAGGCGGCCGGCGCGGCGCCGACGCGGGCGAGGGCACGGGCCGGCGTGGCGACGCGGGCGAGGGCACGGGCCGGCGTGGCGACGCAGGTGAGCGCACAGGTCGGCGTGGCGACGCGGGTGAGGGCACGGGCCGGCACGGCACGCCCGACGATGGTCGCGCGGGTGGTCGCCGGCGACCACAGGATCTGACCGGCGCCAACGGGCAAGGGCCGCGTGGCCGTGGTGGCCGCCCCGCGCAGGGCGCCGACAACGGTGACACGACCGGGTTCCGCGCGGGCGGTCCAGGCGCTGGTGGGCCGGGTGGCCCGGGTGCGGGTGGCCCGGGTGGCGGTCCTGGTGCGGGTGGCGGTCCTGGCGCGGGCGGGCCGGGTATGGGCTCGGCGCCCAGTTCGGGTGGGCCTGCGGGTGGTCAGCCTGTTCGCGCGGCGGCCAAGGTCGTGGTGGTGCCGGGGCGTCAGGGTGCCCGCACTCCGGCTGTCCCCGGTCGTGCCGGTGCGATGGCGGGCGGGGCTGTGCAGCGGCCCGGCGAGACTTCCGGTCCGATCAACCCACCGCGCGGCGGGCGCGGCCCGCGCAACGGGTCGGCGACCGGCGCGATGCAGGGCGCGGACGGTATGCCGTCCGGTCCGATCGGGCGGCCGGGATCCGACGAGATGCCCTCCGGGCCCATCCGGCGTGGTCCCGCGGGGATGCGTCCAGACTCGGATGACATGCCTTCCGGCCCCGTCGAGCGGCCGGGTCCGGGTGGGGTGCGTCCCGGTGTGGATGACATGCCTTCCGGGCCGATTGGTCGGCCGGGTCCGGGTGGGATGCGAACCGGTGTGGATGACATGCCGTCCGGTCCGATCGGGCGGGGTGGGATGCGGTCCGACGTGGATGACATGCCGTCCGGGCCGATCGGGCGGGGTGGGATGCGGCCCGACGTGGATGACATGCCGTCGGGGCCGGTTGGGCGCGGTGGGATGGCGCCCGGGCCGGTTTCGCCGGGGCGGCCGCCTGCGCCGGGGGCGCCGCAGCACAGCCAAGCTTTGCCGGCTCGGCCGGTTTCGGGGCCTCAAGGGCAGCCGCTGCCGGGGCGGGTCGGGGCGGCGCAGGCCGGGCCTGGTCCGGCCGGGCGTGGACACGGCGCCGGGCCTGGGCGTAACGGCGGGCCCGGTGGCGGATCGGGGCCGATGGGGGCCGCGTCGGTGGGTTCGGCTTCGCTGGGTGCGGCCTCGGGTGCTGCCTCGGTGGGGAGTGCCGCTGCGGCCGGGTCGGCGTCGATGGGAAGTGCTTCCGTAGGCGCTGCCTCGGTGGGCGCCGCGTCTGTCGGCGCCGCTTCCGTGGGCGCTGCCTCGGTGGGTGCCGCGACGGGCGCCGCGAGTGTCGGCGCCGCGAAGGTGGGTTCCGCGTCAGTGGGCGCCGCCGGCGTGGGTGCCGCATCCGTTGGCGCCGCCGGCGTGGGAACTGCCAGTGCGGGAGCTGCCGGCGTCGGGGCCGCCTCGGTGGGCGCCGCCAAGGTCGGCGCGGCGGCGCGGTCGGGGACGCTCAACGGTGCGAACCCGCGTACGAGTGCTTCAGGCGTACCCCCAAGGGGTGAAGAACGTGCGGCAGCTCCTGTTGTGGGAGCAAGGGCCGGCGCGGCGAAAGCCGCCGCCGGGCCGCAGGAGAACGCGGCGGGCCTTCGTGGCGCGGGCAGCGAGCTTCGCAACAAGATGCGGACCCAGCGCCGGCTTCGGGTGGTGACGCTGCTCTCCCTCGCGGTTGTGGTGCTGCTGGTGATGCCGGCGTTCTTCGGGCTGCGGTCGGCCGGCAGCGATCCGGTGTTCGGCTCGCTGGACTCGCTCGGCGTGCCCTCGTGGGCGGCGCAGGACGTGAAGGACAACGGGAGCGGTAGCCGGTGGTGCTTCATCGATTGCCGGTTCCGGGAGCGGGTCGCGCAGTCCTCGAAGCCGATCAAGGAGACCGCGGGGGCCTATTCGACGGCGCTCGCCAAGGCGGGCTGGGCGTCCTGGAAGGTGAGCGAGTGCCCGGAGACGCCGGTCGAGGGCACGTATACCTGCTGGAAGCGGGACGAGCTCACATTGGACCTCTGGGTGCGGCAGCCGGAGTGCGCCGTGGACCAGGTCGCCGCGCAGGATCCGACGGCGGTGCTGCCCTCGTCGGCGGTCACGCCGGCGCCGAAGAACTGCGAGGGGTCGACGATCAGCATCAAGGTCTACAACGCGATCTCCGACACCCGCGGCAAGACCGAGCCCAAGCAGGACAAGCCGCTGGTCGGCGAGACGCCGGAGCCGGAGCTGTCGAACGATCCGCTCTTGGAGCCGACACCCGCGGCGTCGTGAAGCGGGGCGAGGTCACGGACGGTAGGGTCTGCACGTTGACCCGCCACCCGTAGAGGAGTTGCGCCAGATGGACGCCGGAGAAATCGCAGGACTGATCGCGGCGGGCGCCTTCCTGATGCTCGTCATCGTGCTGGCCGTGCCGATCCTCAAGCTCGGCCGGACCGTGGACGCCGCGACCCGCGCGATCAACGACCTGACCGACCGCACCGGCCCGCTGCTCGGCAACGTCAACGAGACGGTGGAGAATGTGAACACCACCCTCGGCCAGGTGCAGGTCTCTTTGGACGGTGTCAACATCCAGCTCGCCAAGGTCGACACGATCACCGAGCACGCCGCCCACGTCACCGCCAACGTGGCCAACCTGTCCACCGTCGTCGCCGCAGCCGCGGCGAACCCGCTGGTCAAGGTGGCCTCGTTCGGGTACGGCCTGCGCAAGGCCGTGAACAACCGGCGCCGTGCCGAGGACGACCGCGAGGTCCGCGAGACGATCAAGCAGCGCCGCAAGGCGCGCCGCTAACACACCGGAGGGGCACTAAAGATGAAGCGCCTGCTGTGGCTGGGCGTCGGCCTGGCCGTCGGCGCCCTCGTCGTTCGCAAGCTCACCCGCAAGGCGAACGAATTCACCCCGTCGGGCATCGCGACGTCCCTGTCGCAATCGGCTGGCGGCCTGGTCGAGTCGATGCGTAGCTTCGTGGATGACGTCCGCGACGGCATGACCGAGCGGGAGGAGCAGATTCACCAGGCGTTCGCCGAGGGTGAGCTGTTCGAGGACGGGCTGACTGAGCTCAATCAGGACGGCCAGGAGGGGAACCGATGAAGACGGCGGAAGTCAAGCGGCGCTTTCTCGCGCATTTCGAGGCCAACGGGCACACGGTGGTCCCGAGCGCCCCGCTGCCGGCCATCGACGACCCGAACCTGCTGTTCATCAACGCCGGCATGGTGCAGTTCGTCCCGTTCTTCCTGGGCCAGCGCACCCCGCCGTACTCGCGTGCCGCGAGCGTGCAGAAGTGCATCCGGACGCCCGACATCGACGAGGTCGGCAAGACGTCGCGGCACGGCACGTTCTTCCAGATGAACGGCAACTTCTCGTTCGGCGACTACTTCAAGGCGGGCGCGATCCCGCTGGCGTGGGAGCTGTCCACCAAGCCGGTGGAGCAGGGCGGCTTCGGCCTCGACCCGGAGAAGATCTGGGCGACCGTCTACCTCGACGACGACGAGGCCATCGAGATCTGGAAGCAGACCGGCATGCCGGCCGAGCGCATCGTGCGCCGCGGAAAGAAGGACAACTTCTGGTCGATGGGCATCCCCGGGCCGGCCGGCCCGTGCTCGGAGCTCTACTACGACCGCGGCCCCTCGTACGGCCCGGAGGGCGGCCCCGAGGTCGACGAGGACCGGTACCTGGAGTTCTGGAACCTGGTCTTCATGCAGCACGAGATCACCGACGTGAAGTCGAAGGAGGACTTCACGATCGTCGGTGACCTGCCGAAACAGAACATCGACACCGGCATGGGCCTGGAGCGGATCGCCTCGATCCTGCAGGGCGTCGACAACCTGTACGAGATCGACGAGGTGCGCCCGATCCTGGCGCGCGCCGCCGAGATGACCGGCAAGAAGTACGGCGCGCACAGCGGTCACGCGGCCAACCAGAGCCACCCCGACGACGTACGCCTGCGGGTGATCGCCGACCACGTCCGCACCGCCCTGATGCTGATCGGCGACGGCGTGATCCCCTCCAACGAGGGCCGCGGCTACGTGCTGCGGCGGATCATGCGCCGGGCGATCCGGGCGATCCGCCTTCTCGGCTGGCAGGCGCCGGCGCTGCCCGAGCTGCTGCCGGTGGCCCGCGACTGCATGGCGCCGTCCTACCCCGAGCTGGCGACGGAGTTCCAGCGGATCTCCGACTACGCGTACGCGGAGGAGGACTCGTTCCTGTCGACGCTGCGGGCGGGCACGACGATCCTCGACACCGCGATCACCGACGCTCGCCGCGCCGGGGAGAAGAGCCTGTCCGGCTCGCAGGCTTTCCAGCTCCACGACACGTACGGCTTCCCCATCGACCTCACCCTGGAGATCGCGGGCGAGCAGGGCCTGTCGGTGGACGAGGACGGCTTCCGGCGGCTCATGGCCGACCAGCGGGCCCGCGCGAAGGCGGACGCCGCCGCGCGCAAGACGGGCCACGCCGACCTCAGCGCCTACCGAGGCGCGCTGGACGAGGGCGGCCCGGTCGAGTTCACCGGCTACCAGGAGGTCACCCGCGAGTCGCGCGTGCGCGCGCTGCTCGGCGACGGCGGCCGCTTGCAGGCGGCGGGCGAGGGCGACTTCGTCGAGATCGTCCTCGACACCACCCCGTTCTACGCCGAGGGCGGTGGCCAGCAGGCCGACACCGGCATCATCCGGGTCGGCGGCGGCCAGCTCGAGATCGTCGACGTGCAGCAGCCGCTGCCCGGCCTGATCGTGCACAAGGCGCGCGTGATCCGCGGCGAGGTGCGCGCGGGCGAGTCGGCCGAGGCCGAGATCGACGTGACACGGCGCAAGGCGATCTCGCGCTCGCACACGGCGACCCACCTGATCCACCAGACCATGCGGCACTTCCTCGGCGAGTCGGCGACCCAGGCGGGCTCGCTCAACGCGCCGGGCCGCCTGCGGTTCGACTTCAACACGCCGGGGGCCGTCTCGCCCGCGGTGCTGCACGACGTCGAGCAGCAGGTCAACGAGGTGCTCCTGCGCGACCTCGAGGTGCACGCCTTCATCACCTCCCAGGACGAGGCGCGCCGGCTCGGCGCGATGGCCCTCTTCGGGGAGAAGTACGGCGATGAGGTCCGGGTGGTTGAAGTCGGCGACTACGCGCGTGAGCTCTGCGGCGGCACGCATGTGGCCCGCTCCGGCCAGCTGGGCCTCGTGAAGATCCTCAACGAGTCGTCGATCGGCTCCGGCGTGCGCCGGGTCGAGGCGCTCGTCGGCATCGACGCGTTCGGCTTCCTCGCCAAGGAGCACCTGCTGGTCACGCGCCTGGCCGAGCTGTTCCGGGTGCCCGGCGACCAGGTCGCCGAGCGGGTCGAGCAGACCGTCACGGCGCTGCGCGACGCCGAGAAGGAGCTCGAGAAGATGCGGGCCCAGATGGTGCTCGGCGGCGCGGGCGCGCTGGCCGGCCAGGCCCGCGATCTGCACGGCGTGGCGTACGTCGGCGTCGAGGCACCCGAGGGCGCCGCGGGCAACGACGTGCGTACCCTTGCCCAGGAGATCCGAGGCAAGATCGACTCCGCTCGACCGGCGGTGGTCGCGGTCGCGTCCCGGGCCAACGGCAAGGCGTCACTTGTGGTGGCCCTTAATTCTTCGGCGATCGGCCGGGGGATCTCGGCGGCCGATCTGGTCAAGGGAGCGCTGTCCGGCCGGGGTGGCGGCAACAAGGAGCTTGCGCAGGGTGGCGGCGTTCCGGCGGACCAGGTTGCGGCCTTGCTGGCGGCCGTCGAGAAGGCTGTGGTGGACACGGCGGCATAACGGGGACTACGGAGGGTGGCCGGATGAGCGCGCTGTCGCGGGGTAGGCGGCTGGGCGTCGATGTCGGTAAGGTGCGCGTCGGGGTCGCCATAAGCGACCCTGACGGGATCCTGGCCACCCCCCTGGTCACGGTGCCCCGTGACATGGGCGCGGCACCCAACGCCGTGCCTGGCGACATAGCCGAGCTCGTTCGTCTCGTGGGGGAACACGAGGCGGTCGGGATCGTGGTGGGGCTTCCCGTGCGCCTCAACGGCGCCGAGGGTCCTGCCGCCATCGACATTCGTGCGTACGCTGGGCGACTGGCGGAGGCGGTCGGCGAGATGCCGGTCGTCCTGGCGGACGAAAGGATGTCAACCGTGGTCGCAACTCGACGGCTCGCCGAGCGTGGCGTCCGGGGCAAGCGGCAGCGGGCGGTCGTCGACCAGGCGGCCGCGGTGGAGATCCTGCAGAGCTGGCTGGACGCGCAGCGGAGGCAGAGATGATCGACGAGCTGGACCTGGCGTTCGACGAACACGCCGATCGCACGAGGCCGCGCCATCGGCGGGGCCGCGGTGGCAAGAAAGGCTCGGGTAAGTCCGGCGTCGCCTTTTTGATGGCTTTCATCCTTTTGGCCGTTCTGGGCGGCGGCGTCTACTTCGGCTACAGCAAGGTGAAGGACTTCTTCGTCGCGGCCGATTACAGCGGGGAGGGAACCGACCCCGTTCAGGTGACGATCGCCAAGAACTCGACGCTCACCGAGATCGGCAACACGCTGGTCGATTCGGACGTCGTGAAAAGCACCAAGGCGTTCGTGAATGCGGCCGGCGAGAATCCCCGCGGAAAGAACATCCAGTCCGGAACGTACAAGTTGCGCAAGCAAATGGCGGCGAAGAGCGCGGTTACCCTGCTGCTCGACCCGAAGTCGCGCATCACCTCCGGCGTCACGATCACCGAGGGCCAGACCTCGATGCAGATCTACGCGACGCTGTCGAAGGCGACGAACATTCCGGTCAAGGATTTCCAGGCCGCGGCCAAGAAGCCGGTCGAGGATCTCGGTGTGCCCGATTACTGGTTCAAGCGGCGCGACAACAAGCCCGCGGCGACCGGCAGCATCGAAGGCTTCCTGTTCCCCGATACGTACGAGTTCGACCCGAAGCTGAACGCGGAACAGATTCTCAAGGTCATGGTGGACCGGTTCCTGACGGTCACCGGGGACATGCAGTTCGCCGACAACGTGCAGAACAATCTGTCCGTTTCGCCGTACGAGGCGCTGATCGTGGCCTCCCTCTCGCAGGCCGAGGCGGGCGTCCCCAAGGACCTGCCCAAGATCTCCCGGGTGGCGTACAACCGGGCCTACAAGGCGAACATGCCGCTCGAGTTCGACGTGACGGCCAACTACTGGCTGGAGCTCAACGGCAAGGGCGCCAAGCATTCCGGCAAGCTCACCGCGGCCGAGATCGACGACCCGAAGAACCCGTACAACACCAAGAGCAAGCGCGGGCTGCCGCTCGGGCCGATCGACAACCCCGGTCAGGCGGCGCTGCAGGGCGCCATGCAGCCGGCCGCGGGCAACTGGCTGTACTTCGTGGCGATCGACAAGGCCGGCAACTCGATCTTCACGAACGACTACGCGCAGCACCAGAAGAACATCACCCAGGCCTGCAAGAACGGCGTGCCGCTCTGCTGAGCCGCTCGGCTACCGTGTGTCGGTGACTTCCGCCGACACACGGACACGCCGGGCCGCCGTGCTCGGCCGGCCGATCGCGCACTCGCTCTCCCCGGTGATCCACAACGCGGGCTTCGCGGCGGCGGGCCTCACCGGCTGGAGTTACGTGGCGATCGAGTGCGGGGTCGCCGGTCTCGCGGGTCTGCTCGACGGTCTCGACGCCACCTGGGCGGGCCTTTCGCTGACCATGCCCCTCAAGGAGGAGGCGCTGCGCCTTTCGGCGACAGCGACGAGGGTCGCGCAGGCGACGGGTGCGGCCAATACTCTCGTACGCCGTGGGCACGGCACCTGGCACGCCGACAACACGGACGTCGCCGGCATGGTCCGGGTCCTCCGCGACGCGGGCCTCGGCACGTCGCCGTCGGTGACCGTGCTCGGCGGCGGCGGCACTTGCCGCGCGGCGCTGGGCGCGGCGTCGCAGCTGGGCGCGACCGAGGTGACCGTGGTGACCCGCCGCCCCTCGGTGCGCGAGGAGTTGGAGCCGGCCGCCGACGCTCTCGGCATCAAGCTGCTCGGCGCGTCCTGGGACGAGGCCGCCTCGCTGTTCGCCGCGGATGCCGTGATCTCCACAGTCCCCAAGGGCGCCGCCGACCACCTGGCCGCCGAGGTCACGTGGCGGCCCGGCACGGTGCTCTTCGACGCGATCTACGACCCGTGGCCGACCCCGCTCGCCGCCGCGGCGACCGCCGCCGGGGTGCCCGTGGTGTCGGGTCTCGACCTGCTGCTGGGCCAGGCGCTGAGCCAGTTCGAGCAGTTCACCGGCGTCACGCCCGCTCCCGAGGCGGCGATGCGAGCCGCGCTGTTCGAGGCGGCCAGCCGCCGCTGAAGTCCGGAAGGCGGGACGCGGGCGGGGCCGCGGCCGGGTGAAAGACGAACGTGGGAGACTTGCGCCGTGTTGCGCTGGCTTACTGCAGGTGAATCCCATGGACCGGCGCTCGTCGCGATGCTCGAGGGCGTGCCCGCCGGCGTCGAGGTGACGAGCGCGGAGATCGGCCGCGATCTGGCTCGGCGGCGGCTCGGCTATGGCCGGGGTGCGCGCATGTCCTTCGAGCAGGACGTGGTCGAGGTCATCGGGGGGATCCGGCACGGCGTGACGCTGGGTAGCCCGGTGGCGCTCCGCATCGGGAACTCGGAATGGCCGAAGTGGCAGACCGTGATGGCGGCCGACCCGGTCGACCCGGCGGAGCTGGCCGCGCAGGCGCGCAACGCGCCGCTGACGCGCCCTCGTCCGGGGCACGCCGACCTAGCCGGCATGCAGAAATACGGGCACACCGACGCCCGGCCGATCCTCGAGCGTGCCTCCGCCCGCGAGACCGCGGCGCGGGTGGCCGTGGGCGTGGTGGCGAAGGCGCTGATCAAGCAGGCGCTCGGCATCGAGATCGTGTCGCACGTGATCGAGCTCGGCTCGGTGGGAGCCAAGACCGGGCTGATTCCAAAGCCCGAGGACGCCGAGCGCATCGACGCCGACCCTCTGCGCTGCCTCGACCCGGAGGCGAGCGCGCGCATGGTCGCCGAGGTCGACGCGGCCAAGAAGGACGCCGACACGCTGGGCGGCATCGTCGAGGTGCTGGCCTACGGCGTGCCGCCGGGCCTCGGCTCGCACGTGCAGTGGGACCGCAAGCTCGACGGCCGGCTCGCCGCCGCGCTGATGTCGATCCAGTCGGTGAAGGGTGTGGAGATCGGCGACGGTTTCACCCAGGCCCGCTCGCGCGGCTCGGTCGCCCACGACGAGATCATCCCGACCGCCGACGGTGTGCGGCGCGTCACCGACCGTGCCGGCGGCCTCGAGGGTGGCATCACGAACGGTGAGCCGCTGCGGGTGCGCGCCGCGTTGAAGCCGATCTCGTCGCTCAACCGCGCCCTGCAGACCATCGACGTGACCACCGGCGAGCCGGCCACCGCGATCAACCAGCGCTCGGACGTCTGCGCCGTCCCCGCGGGCGCGGTCGTCGCCGAGGCGATGGTGGCGCTGGTGCTGGCCGAGGCCGCGGTCGAGAAGTTCGGCGGCGACTCGGTCGCCGAGATCCGCCGCAACCTCGAGGGCTACCTGTCGACGCTGGTGATCCGCTGATGGCGCCCGTCGCCGTGTTCGTCGGCGCGCCCGGCGCCGGCAAGACCACCATCGGCGAGGCGGTGGCCGGGCTGCTCGGCGTGCCGTTCAGCGACACCGACGCCATCATCGAGGCCCGCGCCGGCAAGCCGATCCCCGAGATCTTCTTCGACGACGGCGAGGACGCGTTCCGCGCTCTCGAGCGGGAGGCGATCGCCGCGGCGCTGGAGGAGTTCGACGGGATCCTGGCCCTCGGCGGCGGCGCGATCCTCCACGAGGGCACCCGCGAGCTCTTGAAAGACCACACCGTCATCTACCTGTCGGTGGAGCTGTCGGACGCGGTGAAGCGGGTCGGGCTGGGCAGCGGGCGCCCGCTGCTGGCGGTCAACCCGCGGGCGACGCTGAAGTACCTGCTCGACCAGCGGCGGCCGCTGTATGCGTCGGTGGCCACCCACACGATCGTGACCGACGGCCGTGAGCCCGAGGAGATCGCCGCCGAGGTAGCGGCCCTGCTGAAGGTGTGACGGACGAGACCGCCTAGGCGGCGCCCCGGCGGGTTAAGACTGACCGCATGACACGAGCGGTGCGTTTCGATCAGTACGGCGACGTCGACGTTCTCCGGATCGAGAACGTCGAGCGTCCGCAGCCGGCGGCCGACCAGGTCCTCGTCGAGGTGGTCGCGGCCGGGATCAATCCCGGGGAGATCGCCATCCGGAGCGGGCTCATGCACGACCGGTGGCCGGCGACGTTCCCGTCCGGCCAGGGCAGCGACTTCGCGGGCCGGGTGGTCGAGGTGGGCGGCTCGGTCACCGAGTTCGCGGTCGGTGACGAGGTGCTCGGCTGGTCCGACGAGCGGTCGTCGCACGCCGACTACGTTCTGTCGCCGGCCGACCACCTGACCCGCAAGCCGCTGGCGCTCGACTGGATCCGGGCCGGCGGCCTTTTCGTCGCGGGCGTGACCGCCTACGCCTCGGTGCGCGCCGTGCAGCCGGTGGCTGGCGAGACCGTCGTGATCAGCGGCGCGGCCGGCGGTGTCGGCTCGATCGCGGCGCAGCTGGCCCGCAACACCGGCGCCGACGTCATCGGCATCGCGAGCGAGAGCAACGCGGCCTGGTTGCGCTCCGTGGGCGTCACGCCCGTCGCCTACGGCGACGATCTGGGGGCGCGGTTGCGCAAGGTGGTTCCGTCCGGCATCGACGCCTTCATCGACACGTACGGCAATGGCTATGTCGATCTGGCCGTCGGGTTGGGTGTGGACCCGTCCCGGATCAACACGATCATCGACTACGCGGCCGCCCAGAAGGCCGGCGCCAAGGCCGAGGGCAGCTCGACGGCGAGCGACGCCGAGGTGCTGGCGTTCGTGGCCGGCGAGATCGCGTGGGGGCGGGTCGTGCTGCCGATCGCCGCGATCTACCCGCTCGAGGCGATCCGCGAGGCGTACACCGAGCTGGCCGCCCGCCACACCCGCGGCAAGATCGTCCTGTCGACCGAGCTGCCCTCGAACGCCGGTCGCCAGCCCGCGCAGTGATCAAGCAAGCGGAGTGGCCTTCTCGACCTTGACCGACGGGGGAAGGCCGCTTCGCCCGAGCACCCGCTGCCTCGGTCCGACGACGACCCGCAGCGGGCCACCGGTCCGGCGACGCAGGGTGGAGAGATCCACGGCCGTGCCGGCGCGCGAGAGGTCGACCGACGTGACGCCCGGGTGGGCGGACAGTGGCGCGAGGTCGAGCCGGTCGAAGTTCACGATCTCGATCGTCCGGAGGCCGGCCGGGCTGCGCAGCGTGCCGAGCCGGGCCGCCATCAGACCGTCGATCCGCAAGGTGGTGAGGTCGGCGAAGTCACCCACCAGGGCCAGGCTGTCCGGCCACCGCACGTTGTGCAGTTGCAGCCACTGCAGCCGGGGGAAGACCTCCGCCAGGTCCTTCGTGCCCGCGCGCGGCGGCTCCTCCAGGTCGACGAGACCGAGTCGGCCGATCGGCAGGCCCGCGAAGGCGTCGAACGAGTCGACCCGGCCGTCCTCGACGTACAGTGCCCGCAGCTGCGGCATGCCCGCCAGCATGTCGATGTCGGTTGCGTCGCCGAGTCTGATCCGGACGTCGCCGACCTGGGTGAGGGCGGCCGTCGCGGCCACCACGTCGTCGTCCGCGCCACAGCCGGGCGCGATGTAGAGGATCCGGAGACCGCGCAGGTGCCGCAGCCGCCCGATCTCCCCGGCGGTCACCTGACGATGCGGCGTGACCAGCTCCAGCCATTCCACCCGGGTAAACCGTTGCAGCGTGCCGAGGTCGCCGTCCCAATCCCGGCCCAACGCCAGCATGGTGAGGCGCGGCTCGTCGGGCAGCTCGGTCAGATCGACCTTCGTGCCGAAGTCCCCGAAGATCTCGGACACGTGGCGAAGGTGCCGGGCCTCGACGAGGAGCGCCGGCTCCTCGATGGTGATCCGTCCCTTGGCGAGCGGCGCGTCGGCGAGGACGTCGCGCGCATATTCCGCGGGGTCGAAATGGCGCCAGGCCCGCAGCAGCTCGCGCTGCACCTCGAGCCTCGTGTCGTGCGCGTAACCGGCGATGAGCCGCATGGCGCGCGGCCCGTTCACCAGGGCCGCGGTCCGGACGACGGCGGCCGCCTGGTTCTCGGTGAGGCCGGACGGATCGCCGGGGAGCCGGCTCAGCACCGGCTCGCCGAGCGCGTGCAGCGAGGCGGCCTCGGCGAGCGACCGCGGCGGCACGACCCGCGTCAACCGGCGGTCGATCTCGGCCAGCAGGGCCGGGTCCAGTGACGGCATCGTCTCGAGGCAGGCGCCGGCCAGCAGCACCAGCGCGCGCCGCCGGCGGGGCTCGCGGTCGGCGCGCCGGAGGAGGCTTTCGATCAGGTCGGCGCGCATCGGGCTGTTGCCGTGGCCCGCGGCCATGATGATGATCTCGCGCCACGTGTCGAGATGGGCGTGGCCGGCCAGCATGCCGCCCATGTTCTGCTCGGCGGCCTCCCGCGCCGCGAGGTATTCCTGGAACGTACGGTGGACGAAGTCGATCCGGCCCGCCGCCGGCTCGCGGAGGATGCCGCTGCGCTCGACCAGGTGGGTGAGGACGTCCTCGGCCGAGGCCGGCACGCGGGGCATGCCGGGGAGTCGCCGCGCCAGGAAGGCCTCGGCATCCGGCCGGGTCAGCTCGGACTTGCCGTTCAGCGACAGCCGCCACGCGAGGTCCTGCAACAGCTGCAGGCGTTCGCGGGCCGCCATCGCGGGCATCGTCGACGACACGCCGCGCTCGGTGTCGCGGCGCTGCAACAGCATGTCCACCGCCGCCTGATAGATGCCCATGCGGTCGGGCGGCAGGTGGGTCTCGCGGTCCAGGTTCAGCGCGCACAGCATCGCCGCCATCAGCGGGTTCCCGGCCAGGCGGTACAGGTGACGGTTCGCGGCGAGCTGGGTGAGCAGCGACTGCTCGTACCGCTGCAGCTCGTGCGGCGGGCAGGGCAGCGACGGCGACGTACGGGCGGCCCGGTGCCATTGGTCGATCAGCGCGCGCACGTCGGCGGGCGTCAGCCGCTCCAGAGTGAGCGACTCGAACCCCTCGGCGTCGAGCCACCGCACAGGCGCCGCCGGTGGGCGTGAGGTCACCACGACCAGCGACGACGGGTACGTGTCGAGCAACTCCTTGAGCCAGGCCCGGACCCGCGGCCGGCGCTCGGCCGGCAGCTCGTCCACCCCGTCGACGAGCAGCAGGCCGCGGCCCTCCTCGAGCTGCCGGTGCACCCAGCCGGGCGGCATCGTGCCGGCGATCGGATCGGCCACTCCGGAGAGGAACTGCTCGGGCGCGGGCAGAGCCGCCGGCCAGCTGCGCAGCTTGATCAGGAACGGGATGCGGCCGTTCCACTCGGAGAGCGCGCCGGTGAACCCCCGCCGCGCCGCGTTGACCGCCAGCCAGCGCAGCAGCGTCGACTTGCCGGCGCCGGCCTCGCCCCGGATCAGCGTGCGGGTGCGGCGGGCCAGCGCCTGCTCGACCCGCGCGGCCCCGGCGTCGACCCGGGCGTGCCGGAGCAGGCTCGGGTCCCACATCGACGACCGCTCCCGGGTTGTGCCGTCGCCGGTGACCGAGAGGCTGACGTAGGCGACGCTCAGCGTGGTGCGCGGCCGGAACTGGGTCTCCACCCCGACCAGCTCCAGCACGTTGAGCTTGTTGGCCAGCACCTCGGCGTACCGGGGGAGGAACTCGGCCGGGGCCAGGCCGGCCACCGCGAGCTGCCGCAGGACCGCCGACATCTGGCCGGTCAGGTCGGTGAGGCGGCTCAGCATCTCGACCGAGGCGCGGTTGGCGAACGGCGCCGTGCGCACGACGAACTGGGTGAAGCAGCGGCTGCAGTCCTCGAGCGCGAGGTCGTACAGCCGCTGCGCCAGCTCGGACAGCGCGGCCGGCGGGGCGGCGGCACGCAGGTGCTCGGCGAGGCGGCCCGGGTCGACGTCGGCCGCGAACAGCGCCTCGTCGGAGAGGTCAGCCCGGCGGAACGTGTCGGCCACCGCGTCGAGAGCGGCCACCGCCTCGTTCGCGGGCAGGGCCGCGAACCGGGTGGTGATCAGCGGCTCCAGGCGCTCGGCCACCTCGTCCACGACGGACTCGATCTGACGCTCGCCCCGGCGCCTGGTGAACTCGTCGGCCGCCTTCTGTTGCAGCAGCTCGCTCAGCGGCAGGGTGCGCTCGCGAGCCTGTCGCCGCCCGCCCAGCCAGCGGGTGACGAACGGCGTGACCACCGCGCGGCCGACATTGAGCAGTGCCGTCTCGATCCCCGTCAGAGTCACCACCCCCCCACCGTGGACGGTAGCTAATTCGCCCGGCTTTCCAATCGCTCGATGCGCTGGATCAGCGGGGTCAACTCGGCGCGGAAAGCTGCCAGGACGGCCGGGGGAATGGCCGGCGCGCCCGCGGTGGCGCGCAGGTGGGCGTAACCGGCGAGGGCGGCCGCGACGGCGCGCCGGGTGGAGCGGGCGTCGGCGCCGCGGGTGCGGAGCAGCTCGCCGGCGGCGCCGTCGGGCTCGGCCGCGAGGGCGATCAGCATGTGCTCGCAGCCGACGTAGTTGTGGCCCAGCCCGATCGCCTCGCCGACGGCCAGCTCCAGCGCGACCGCGGCCGCGTTGCTGAAGCGCAGGCCGGGCTCGGCCGGGCCGGGCTCGGCGGCGGCGGGCACGTCGAGGGCGCCCGGGTCGATCTCGAGGGCGCCGAGGATCTGCAGGGCCAGGTTGCCGCCCTCGGCAAGCATGCCGGTGAGCAGGTCGGCGGTGGTGACGTGCGGGTTGCCGGCCGACTTGGCGCGATCGGCCGCCAGCGTCACGGCGGTGACCAGCCGCGCGGTGAAGCTGGGCAGGCGGGCGGTCAGCTGATCCGGCCGGACGTCGTCGAGCAGGGCCTGGCGGATCGCGGTGGTGCGGCGGACGGCCTGCTCCAGGGCGCGCTGGCAGATGTTCGAGACCGGCAGGCCCGCGTCGCGGACGGCGTCGGCCAGATCGTCCGGCAGGTACACGTTGATTTTCGGCATGGCACAGTTATAACCCGTATGGGGGTAGAAGAATATAACCCCAAAAACCGCCGATAGGGTTGCGGCTGTGGTGACACGCATACATGTGGGCGGTGACCGGCCGTACGAGGTGCTGGTCGGGCACGACCTGGCCGGGGAGCTTCCGGGGCTGGTCGGCGACGCCGCGCGGGTCGCGGTGCTCTACTCGGCGCCGTTGCGTTCGCGCGCCGAGGCGATCGCGGGCGCGCTCCCGGCCAAGGTCACGCCGATCGAGGTGCCCGACGCGGAGAGGGGCAAGACCGTCGAGGTCGCGGCCCGGTGCTGGGACGCGCTGGGCGAGGCCGGCTTCACCCGCTCCGACGTGGTGGTCGGCGTCGGCGGGGGAGCGGTCACCGACCTCGCGGGCTACGTCGCCGCCTCCTGGCTGCGCGGGGTGCGCTGGGTGCCGGTGTCGACGTCGCTGCTCGGCATGGTCGACGCGTCGGTCGGTGGCAAGACGGGGGTGAACATCGCGGCCGGCAAAAACCTCGTCGGCGCGTTCCACCCGCCGGCCGGGGTGCTCTGCGACCTCGACGCGCTGGCGACCCTGCCGGCGGACGACCTGACGGCCGGCATGGCCGAGGTGATCAAATGCGGCTTCATCGCCGATCCGCGCATTCTGGAGCTGGTCGAGGAAAGCGGGACGGCCCAGCTGCGCGAGCTCGTCGAGCGGGCGATCCGGGTCAAGGCCGAGGTGGTCAGCGTCGACCTCAAGGAGTCGGGGCTGCGCGAGATCCTCAACTACGGGCACACGCTCGGCCACGCGATCGAGAAGCGCGAGAAATACACCTGGAAGCACGGGCACGCGATCTCGGTGGGACTGATCTTCGCGGCCGCATTGTCGCGGCTGTCCGGGCGGCTCGACGACGCCACGGCGGCGCGGCACCGGACGGTCCTGGAAAAGACGGGGCTCCCCACGGCGTACGGGAAAGACGCCTGGACCGATCTCCTGGCCGCCATGCGCGTCGACAAGAAGGCGCGGGCCGACACCTTGCGGTTTGTTGTTCTTGACGGCCTGGCCAAGCCGGGCATTCTCACCGGCCCCGACGAGGGGCTGCTGCGCGAGGCGTACGCGGAGGTGGCGCGATGATCTACGTGCTGAACGGGCCGAACATCGGACGGCTGGGCACGCGGGAACCGGAGATCTACGGCCGGACGACCTACGCCGACCTTGTCCAGCTATGTCAGGACACGGCCAAGCAACTCGGCCAGGAGGTCGAGGTGCGGCAGACCGAGGCCGAGTTCGAGATGATCCGGTGGCTGCACGACGCCGCCGACGAGGGCGCCGATGTGGTGATCAATCCGGGCGCCTGGACGCACTACAGCATCGCGGTCCGGGACGCCTGCTCCATGCTGCGCGGGCGCCTCATCGAGGTGCACATCTCGAACATCCACCGGCGCGAGGAGTTCCGCCATAAATCGGTCATCACGGCCGTCGCCACCGGCGCGATCATCGGCCTGGGCGTGGACGGTTACCGCTTGGCGCTGGAGCACCTGGCCCAGGTGGGCGACGGGGCGTAGCCGCCGGTAAGCTCATCCGGTCACCGATACGTACTTGATGAAGGCAGACAGGGCTTAATAACAAATGGCAACCACGAACGACCTGAAGAACGGCCTGGTGCTCAACCTCGACGGCGATCTGTGGTCCGTCGTGGAGTTCCAGCACGTCAAGCCCGGTAAGGGTGGGGCGTTCGTGCGCACCACGCTGAAGAACGTGCTCTCCGGCAAGGTCGTCGACAAGACCTTCAACGCGGGCACCAAGGTCGACACGGCGACGGTCGACAAGCGCACGATGCAGTACCTCTACCTCGACGGCGAAGACTTCGTCTTCATGGACCTGGACACCTTCGACCAGATCACCGTCCCCGCCGGCACCGTCGGCGAGAACGCGAACTACCTGCTGCCCGAGGCCGAGGCCACGGTCGCCACGCACGAGGGCGTCCCGCTGTACATCGAGCTCCCGACCAGCGTCTTCCTCGAGGTCACCTACACCGAGCCGGGCCTGCAGGGCGACCGCTCCACCGGCGGCACCAAGCCGGCCACGGTCGAGACCGGCGCCACGGTCAACGTCCCGCTGTTCATCACCACCGGCGAGAAGATCAAGGTCGACACCCGCGACGGCCGCTACCTCGGTCGTTCCTGACCATGGCGGAGGCCCCCAAGACGCAGATGCCCGCGCGCCGTAAGGCACGCAAGCGGGCGCTGGATGTCCTCTACGAGGCCGACCTGCGCGATCTGCCGCCGAGCGAGGTGCTGCGGACTTACCTCGACCGCATCGAGAAGCCGCGCCCCGACCACATGGACTACGCGATCAGCCTGGTCGAGGGCGTGGCCAAGAACCTCGACCGGATCGACGAGCTGATCGCGAGCTACGCCGAGGGCTGGACCCTCGACCGCATGCCCGTGATCGACCGCAACCTGGCGCGCATCGCCGTCTTCGAGCTGCTCTACGTCCCCGAGATCGACGACCCGGTCGCCATCACGGAGGCCGTCGAGCTGGCCAAGCAGATGTCCACCGACGACAGCCCGCGCTTTCTCAACGGCATCCTCGGCCGCATCGCGGAGTTCGCCACCCGGTAACGCAGATCACGTCAAAGCCGCCCGCCGTGGTTGAGGTGGGCGGCTTTGTTGCGCTTTTTCCAATCCCCATCGGATACGGCTCGACGACTCCGCAAACCGCACAAACGCCACAACCCGGCTCCGCCGCTGCCACGGCGACGTAGCTGCGGCCGCACGGCCGTAGCGCCCGCCCGGCCCGCCGGCCCCTCACGGCCTTGATGACTTGCCGCGCGTGGCGTGCCGCAGTTCACCAAGATTCGCGCGCTTCGCCCGCCGCCGCGCGCTTCGCCCGCCGCCGCGCGCTTCGCCCGCCGCCGCGCGCTCCGCCCGCCGCCGCGCGGATCTTGATGACTTGCCGCGTGTTGCTCGCCGTATGTCATCAAGGTCTGGGGGCGAATGTGAGGGGCGGGTTTGAGTTTTCGCGTTCGCTCACTGTGCGAAAACGGGCGATGGTGTGTGGGTGCGAAACGTCAGTCCGCACGGTCGGTGATATCGAGCATCGTCGGGTCCGCGGCAGGGTCACGGGCAGTGGCCGAGGCACGCGAAAGGCCCGCGGGATGACCGCGGGCCTTTCGGTGAAAAGGGACTTCTGAGTCAGAGGTCAGCTGGCGAAGAAGGCGCGCGGGTCGGCCACCAGGACACCCTGCTCGGTCAGGCGCTCGATCAGGCCCGAGGGCGAGATGTCGTAGACGATGGCGAGCGCGCGCAGGTCGTCGGCTCGGATGGAGAGGACGCGGCCGTTGTAGTCGCCGCGCTGCTGCTGGATGGCCCGGGCGTACCGTGCGACGTAGGCGAGGTCCTCGCCGGTGGTGTCGTACAGCTTTTCCAGGTCGAGCACGATCTTGTTGGTTGCCTCGAGGCGGACGCCGCTGCCGTCGGGCAGCAGCTCCGAGACGGGCACGCGGTAGAAGTCGGCCAGCTCGGCGAGGCGCGAAACGGTGACCGCGCGGTCACCACGCTCGTACGAGCCCACCACCACGGCCTTCCACCGGCCGTTCGACTTCTCTTCCACACCCTGCAGGGACAGGCCCTGCTGCTGGCGGATGGAGCGCAGGCGGGCGCCCAACGACTTGGCGTACTCAGACGGCATTCGGAACACTCCCATGTGCTGGCCCGGAGGGTTCTTCCTCCGCGATCGCTACGCAGCGTGACGGTACGCAGTGTGAGTCCGCCGGTCAAGTGTTGGTTACCGATGAGTCGTGCGGCCCACGGGGGTTCTGCCGGATTCGTCCCACTGATCCCAGGGGTTGGGCAGGTCACCATGGTCATCGGGGCCGCCGCTGGTAACGTAGCGTCAGCCATCGGGCAGCCTCCCCTGGAGGGTTCCCGTCGACGTCCTTTAACGACCCGTCCCGTGAGGCGGGGAAGGAGGTCCGCCGTGGCGTCGCCGCGCGCTGACACGAGTACGAAGATCATCTTGACCGGGTCCGACCTGCATCGGGTCGTCGACCGGATCGCTCACCAGATCCTCGAGAAGACGTCGGGCGCCACCGGCACCGTGCTTCTCGGCATCCCCACCCGCGGCGTCCCGCTCGCGAAGCGGCTGGCCGCCCGCATCCACGCCTTCGAGGGCATCGACGTGCCGGTGGGCTCGCTCGACATCACGCTCTACCGGGACGACCTGCGGCTGCACGCCACCCGCGCGCTCGGCAAGACCGAGCTGCCCGGCGGCGGCATCGACGGGCGTCGCGTCATTCTGGTCGACGACGTGCTCTTTTCCGGGCGTACGGTCCGGGCCGCGCTCGACGCGCTGAACGACGTCGGCCGTCCCAGCTCCGTGCAGCTCGCCGTCCTGGTCGACCGCGGCCACCGCCAGCTGCCGATCCGCGCCGACTACGTGGGCAAGAACATCCCGACCGCGCTGACCGAGAGCGTGCGGGTCTCGCTGACCGAGACCGACTCCCTGGACGAGGTCAAGCTGACTGGGGGCGACAGGTGATCAAGCATTTGCGATCGGCGGCCGATCTCGACGCGGCCACCGCCACCCTGATCCTGGACACCGCCGGCGAGATGGCCGCGCTGGCCGGCCGCGAGGTCAAGAAGCTGCCGACGCTGCGCGGCCGGACCGTGGTGAACCTCTTCTACGAGGACTCGACCCGGACCCGGATCTCGTTCGAGGCGGCGGCGAAGCGGCTCTCGGCGGACGTCATCAATTTTTCCGCGAAAGGCTCGAGCGTCTCGAAGGGTGAGAGCCTGAAGGACACGGCTCTCACCCTGCAGGCGATGGGCGCGGATGCCGTGGTGATCCGGCACTCCGCGTCGGGAGCGCCGCACCGCCTCGCCGCCTGGGTCGACGGCTCGGTCATCAACGCCGGGGACGGGACGCACGAGCATCCGACCCAGGCGCTCCTCGACGCGTACACGATGCGGTCTCGTCTTGGTCGTCTTGACGGCCTGAAAGTCGCGATTGTCGGCGATGTTCTGCACAGCCGAGTCGCGCGCTCCAATGTGCTGCTGCTGACGACGCTGGGCGCGCACGTGACCCTGGTCGGGCCGCCCACGCTGATCCCGGTGGACATCTCCGCCGCTCTCTCGCCCGCCACAAAAGTGTCGTACGACCTCGATAGCGTTCTGCCCGACATGGACGTCGTGATGATGCTGCGGGTGCAGACCGAGCGCATGCAGGACTCGTACTTCCCGTCTGCCAGGGAATACAGCCGGCGCTACGGTCTCGATCTCGCGCGCATGCGCAAGCTGCCGGAGCACGCGATCGTCATGCACCCGGGCCCGATGAACCGGGGCATGGAGATCACGCCCGAGGTCGCCGACTCGTCCCGTTCCACGATCGTCGAACAGGTCGCCAACGGGGTTTCCGCCCGCATGGCGGTGCTTTATCTGCTGCTTGGGGGGAAGGCATGAGCTCGTATCTGCTTCGCGGCGTCTCCGTTCTCGGTGGGGCGCCGACTGACCTGGTGATTCGCGACGGGGTGATCTCTTCCGAGGCCGCACCGGATGCCGAGGTGATCGACGCTGCCGGGCTCGTCGCGCTGCCGGGCCTGGTCGACCTGCACACCCACCTGCGCGAGCCGGGCCGCGAGGACGCCGAGACCGTCGAGACCGGCTCGCGGGCGGCGGCCCTGGGTGGTTACACGGCGGTCTGCGCGATGGCCAACACCTCGCCGGTCGCCGACACCGCGGGCGTGGTCGAGCAGGTCTGGCGCCTGGGCCGCGAGGCCGGCCTGGTCGACGTGCAGCCGATCGGCGCGGTGACCGTCGGGCTGGCCGGCAAGCAGCTCGCCGAGGTGGGCGCGATGGCCACCTCCGCGGCCAACGTGCGGATCTTCTCCGACGACGGCTTCTGTGTCGCCGACCCGCGCCTGATGCGCCGCGCCCTGGAGTACGTGAAGGCGTTCGACGGCATCATCGCCCAGCACGCCGAGGAGCCGCGCCTGACCGAGGGCGCGCAGATGCACGAGGGCGAGGTCAGCACCCGCCTGGGCCTCACCGGCTGGCCGGCCGTCGCCGAGGAGGCGATCATCGCCCGCGACGTGCTGCTGGCCGAGCACGTGGGCAGCCGCCTGCATGTCTGCCACGTCTCCACCGCCGGTTCGGTCGAGGTGCTGCGGCAGGCCAAGGCCCGCGGCGTCCGGGTCACGGCCGAGGTGACGCCACACCATCTGCTGCTCACCGACGAGCTGGCCGCGTCCTACGATCCGGTTTTCAAGGTCAACCCCCCATTGCGTACGGCCGCGGACGTGGCCGCCCTGCGCGAGGCGCTCGTGGAGGGGGTCATCGACGTGGTGGCGACCGACCACGCCCCGCACGCGGTCGAGGACAAGGAATGCGAGTGGGCGTACGCCCGGCCCGGCATGCTGGGGCTGGAGACGGCGCTCTCGATCGTGATCAGCGTCCTCGGCGAGCGGTGGGACCTGATCGCCGACCGGATGTCGCGCACCCCGGCCCGCATCGCCGGGCTGACCGGGCACGGCACCGACCTCGCGGCGGGCTCGCCGGCCAACCTCACGCTGGTGGACCCGTCCGCCCGCCGGGTCGTCGACCCGAGCGAGCTGGCGAGCCGCAGCCGCAACACGCCGTACACGGGCACCACCCTGCCGGGTCGCATCGTCGCGACCTTCCTCCGGGGAGAGCCGACGGTCCTCGACGGGAAGGCTGTGAAATGAGCTCTATACCTCCTCTTGCAGTGCGGCGAAGCCGCCTTGGTGGCTCAGCGATCCTCGTGCTCGAGGATGGGCGGACCTTCTACGGGAATGCCTTTGGCGCTCTCGGAGAGACGTTCGGGGAGGCGGTCTTCACCACCGGCATGACCGGCTACCAGGAGACGCTGACCGACCCGTCCTATCACCGGCAGGTCGTCGTGCAGACCGCCCCGATGATCGGCAACACCGGGGTGAATGACGAAGACGACGAGTCCTCCCGCATTTGGGTGGCCGGCTATGTCGTACGGGATCCGGCTCGTCGCCCCTCGAACTGGCGCTCCACGGGAGACCTCGGTGAGCGGCTCGCCGCCGAGGGCGTGGTCGGGATCAGCGGAATCGACACCCGGGCGCTGACTCGGCACCTGCGGTCGCGGGGCGCCATGCGGGTGGGCATCTCCAGCATGGATCTTGACCCTGCGTCGCTCCTCTCCCGAGTTGTTGACTCGCCGCAGATGATCGGTGCCGACTTGTCCGCCGAAGTCACGACATCGGCGAAATACACGGTCGATGCGGTCGGCGAGCACCGGTACACGGTCGCGGCCCTCGACCTCGGCATCAAGCGCAACGTGGCCCGCCGGCTCGCCGCGCGCGGGGTGACCACGCATATCTTCCCGGCCTCGTCCTCGATCGAGGATCTGCTCGCCGTCAGCCCCGACGCGGTCTTCTTCTCGCCCGGGCCCGGCGACCCGGCCACCGCCGACGGCCCGGTCGCGCTGGCCCGCGAGGTCATGCGCCTCCGCAAGCCGCTGTTCGGCATCTGCTTCGGCAGCCAGATCCTCGGCCGCGCGCTCGGCTTCGGCACCTACAAGCTCGGGTACGGCCACCGCGGCATAAACCAGCCGGTGTTCGACAAGACCACCGGCAAGGTCGAGGTCACCTCGCACAACCACGGCTTCGCGGTCGACGCCCCGCTGAACACCGTGATCGACACCGACTTCGGCGGCGTCGAGGTGTCGCACGTCTGCCTCAACGACAACGTGGTCGAAGGGCTGCGGGGGATCGACGTCCCCGCGTTCACCGTCCAGTACCACCCCGAGGCCGCCGCCGGCCCGCACGACGCCGACTACCTGTTCGACCGCTTCGTCGAGCTCGTGGAAAAGAAGGGCTGACCACACATGCCTAAGCGCGAAGATCTGAAGCATGTGATGGTGATCGGCTCCGGGCCGATCGTCATCGGGCAGGCCTGCGAGTTCGACTACTCCGGCACCCAGGCGTGCCGGGTGCTGCGCGCCGAGGGGCTGCGCGTCTCGCTGGTCAACTCCAACCCGGCGACGATCATGACCGACCCCGAGTTCGCCGACGCCACCTACGTCGAGCCGATCACCCCGGAGTTCGTCGAGCTGGTCATCGCCAAGGAGCGGCCCGACGCGATCCTGCCCACGCTGGGCGGGCAGACCGCGCTGAACACCGCGGTCGCCCTGCACGAGAGCGGCGTGCTGGACAAGTACGGCGTCGAGCTGATCGGCGCCAACATCGACGCGATCCGCCGCGGCGAGGACCGGCAGCTCTTCAAGGACATCGTGGCCAAGGCCGGTGGCGAGACGCCGCGCTCGCGGGTCTGCCACTCCATGGACGAGGTCTTCGCCACGGTCGAGGAGCTCGGCCTGCCGGTGGTCATCCGGCCGTCGTTCACCATGGGCGGGCTCGGCTCGGGCATGGCGCACACCCGCGAAGACCTGGAGCGCATCGCCGGCTCCGGCCTCGCGGCGTCGCCGGTGCACGAGGTGCTCATCGAGGAGAGCGTGCTCGGCTGGAAGGAGTACGAGCTCGAGCTGATGCGCGACAAGCACGACAACGTCGTGGTCGTCTGCTCGATCGAGAACATCGACCCGATGGGCGTGCACACCGGCGACTCGGTCACCGTCGCGCCGGCCATGACGCTGACCGACCGGGAGTACCAGGCCCTGCGCGACCTCGGCATCGCCGTGCTGCGCGAGGTCGGCGTCGACACCGGCGGCTGCAACATCCAGTTCGCGGTCAACCCGCGCGACGGCCGCCTGGTCGTCATCGAGATGAACCCGCGGGTCTCGCGCTCGTCGGCGCTCGCCTCCAAGGCCACCGGCTTCCCGATCGCGAAGATCGCGGCCAAGCTGGCCATCGGCTACACGCTCGACGAGATCCCGAACGACATCACGCTCAAGACGCCGGCCGCCTTCGAGCCGGCGCTCGACTACGTGGTCGTGAAGATCCCGCGGTTCGCGTTCGAGAAGTTCCCGGGCGCCGACCCCGAGCTCACCACCACGATGAAGTCGGTCGGCGAGGCGATGTCGCTGGGCCGCAACTTCGCCGAGGCGCTGAACAAGGCGATGCGGTCGATGGAGACGTCGGCGGCCGGCTTCTGGACGGTTCCCGATCCGTCCGATTCCGTCGAGTCAGCTTTGTCGGATTTGCGGATTCCGCACGACGGCCGGCTCTACACCGTCGAGCGTGCCCTGCGTCTGGGCGCCACCATCGACCAGGTCTTCGAGGCCAGCGGCGGGATCGACCCTTGGTTCCTGGAGGAGATCCAGGCGCTGGTCGATTTGCGTCGGGACATTTCGGACGCGGCGGTGCTCGACGAGGAGCTGCTGCGCCGGGCCAAGCGCTCCGGCCTCTCCGATCGGCAGCTCGCCGCGCTTCGGCCCGAGCTGGCCGGCGAGGACGGCGTGCGCACGCTGCGGCACCGGCTCGGCGTCCGGCCGGTCTACAAGACCGTCGACACCTGCGCCGCCGAGTTCGAGGCGAACACGCCGTACCACTACTCGTCCTACGACGAGGAGACCGAGGTCGCGCCGTCGGACCGGCCCAAGGTGCTGATCCTGGGCTCGGGACCGAACCGGATCGGCCAGGGCATCGAGTTCGACTACTCGTGTGTGCACGCGGTCATGGCGCTGCGGGGCGTCGACTACGAGACCGTCATGGTCAACTGCAACCCCGAGACCGTGTCGACCGACTACGACACCGCCGACCGGCTCTACTTCGAGCCGCTCACCTTCGAGGACGTCCTCGAGGTGTTCCACTCGGAGGACTCGTCGGGCAAGGCGGCCGGCGGGCCCGGCGTGGTCGGCGTGATCGTGCAGCTGGGCGGACAGACCCCCCTCGGCCTCGCGAACCGGCTCAAGAAGGCCGGCATCCCGATCGTCGGCACCTCGCCCGAGTCGATCGACCTGGCCGAGGACCGCGGCCTGTTCGGCGCCGTGCTGCACAAGGCCGGCCTGCGCTCGCCCGACCACGGCACCGCCACCAGCTTCGACGAGGCCAAGGCGATCGCCGACACGATCGGCTACCCGGTGCTGGTCCGCCCCTCGTACGTGCTCGGCGGCCGCGGCATGGAGATCGTGTACGACGAGCCGACGCTGGCCGGGTACATCGAGCGGGCCACCCAGATCTCGCCCGACCACCCGGTGCTGGTCGACCGCTTCCTCGACGACGCCATCGAGATCGACGTGGACGCGCTCTGCGACGCCACCGGCGAGGTCTACCTCGGCGGCGTGATGGAGCACATCGAGGAGGCCGGCATCCACTCCGGCGACTCGTCCTGCTCGCTGCCGCCGGTGACCCTGGCCGGCTCGCACCTGGCCGAGGTGCGCCGCTACACCGAGGCGATCGCCCGCGGCGTCGGGGTGCGCGGCCTGCTCAACGTCCAGTACGCGCTCAAGGACGACACCCTCTACGTGCTGGAGGCCAACCCGCGCGCGTCCCGGACCGTCCCGTTCGTGTCGAAGGCGACCGCGGTCCCGCTGGCCAAGGCCGCGGCCCGCATCATGCTCGGCGCCACGATCGCTTCGCTCCGGGAAGAGGGCCTGCTGCTCGCCGAAGGCGACGGCGGCACGGTCCCGGACCACGCGCCGATCGCGATCAAGGAGGCGGTGCTGCCCTTCAAGCGGTTCCGTACTCCCGCCGGCAAGGGTGTGGACAGCCTGCTCGGCCCCGAGATGAAGTCGACCGGCGAGGTGATGGGCATCGACGCCGGCTTCGGCCAGGCGTTCGCCAAGTCGCAGGCCGCCGCCTACGGATCGCTCCCGACCGGCGGCAAGATCTTCGTGTCGGTCGCCAACCGCGACAAGCGCACGATGATCTTCCCGATCAAGCGGCTCGCCGACCTCGGCTTCACGATCGTGACCACGGCCGGCACCGGCGAGGTGCTGCGCCGGCACGGCATCGACTGCGAGGTCGTGCCCAAGCACTTCGAGAGCCCCGGCCAGAACGCGGTGGCCCTGATCCTGGCCGGCGAGATCGCCATGATCATCAACACTCCGCAGGGCTCGGGCGCGAGCGCCCGCTCCGACGGGTACGAGATCCGCAGCGCCGCCGTCACCGCCGACATCCCGAGCATCACCACCACGCAGGGCGCGGCGGCCGCGGTCATGGGCATCGAGGCGCTGATGCGCGGCGACATGTCGGTTCGTCCCCTGCAGGAGCTGCACGCCGCCCTCCGGGGTGGCGAGTGACCAGGGCGCGTCGCCCGGCCTCGCGTCGCCCAGCCGGGCGTTGGTCGGCTGGGCGTCGCCCGGCTGGGCGTCGCCCGGCTGGGCGTTGGTCGGCTGGGCGTCGCCCGGCTGGGCGTTGGTCGGCTGGGCGTTGGTCGGCTGGGCGTTGGTCGGCGGCGCCGCGTGAGGGGGCGGCGTGACCGCGTTCGAGCGGGCGGTGCGGCCCGTGCTCTTCCGCTTGGGAGGCGGCGACGCCGAGAAGGCGCACGAGTTCACTCTCGGGCGCCTCGCGCGGCTGGGGGAGCGGACCCGGTCGGTGCTGCGGGCGCGGTATGCGACGGCCGATCCGGTCGAGGTGTTCGGCGTGCGGTTCCCCAACGCGGTCGGGCTCGCGGCCGGGATGGACAAGAACGGGGTGGCGCTGCCCGCGTGGCCGGCGCTCGGGTTCGGGTTTGTCGAGGTGGGGACCGTCACCGCCAAGGCGCAGCCGGGCAATGACAAGCCTCGGTTGTTCCGGTTGCGGGACAGCGAGGCGATCATCAACCGGATGGGCTTCAACAACGCCGGGGCCGCGGCGCTGGCGGCCCGCCTCGCGGCGCTGGGGCCGATCGGGGTGCCGCTCGGCATCTCCTTGGGGAAGTCCAAGGTGACGCCCCTCGAGGAGGCGGTCGAGGACTACCTGGCGTCCTACGAGCTGCTGCATCCCTATGCCGACTACATCGCGGTCAACGTGTCGTCGCCGAACACCCCCGGGCTGCGCAACCTGCAGGACAAATCGGCGATCGCCGACCTGCTGGGCGCGCTGGTCGGGACGAAGCCGGTGCTCGTGAAGATCGCGCCCGACCTCAGCGAGCCGGCGATCGCCGAGCTGCTCGAGGTCTGCCTGAGTCACGGCGCGGCCGGTGTGATCGCCACGAACACGACCCTCGCCCGCGACGGCCTGGCCACCCCCGACCAACCGCGGGCCGCCGAGGCGGGCGGGCTCTCCGGCAAGCCGCTCACCGAGAAGGCGCGCAAGGTCGTCCACTTCGTGCACACCGAGACCGACGGCCGCCTCCCGATCATCGGGGTCGGCGGCGTGATGTGCCCCGACGACGCCGCTCGGCTCCTGGACGCAGGGGCTTCGCTGGTGCAGCTGTACAGCGGCTTCATCTACCACGGCCCGGCCCTGGTGCGCGGCACGGCGAGGGCGGCCGCGGCCCACCGGGCACTAGTGGCATGAGTAACGGGCGGGATCTGCTTGCGCTCGACCGGGCGCACGTCTGGCATCCCTACGGGCCCATGCCGGGGAAGAATGAGCCGTATCTCGTCGAGAGCGCTGAGGGCGTGCTCCTGAAGCTGGCCGGTGGGCGGGAGGTCGTCGACGGGATGTCGTCGTGGTGGGCGGCCATCCATGGGTATCGGCATCCGGTGCTGGACACGGCGCTTGCCGAGCAGGCCGGCAGGATGAGCCATGTCATGTTCGGCGGGCTCACCCACCAGCCGGCCATCGATCTTGCCACCAACCTGGTCGAGCTGGCACCCGACGGGCTCGAGCACGTCTTTCTGGCGGACTCCGGGTCTGTCAGCGTCGAGGTCGCGATCAAGATGGCGCTGCAGGCTCAGCTGGCGCTCGGGCGTCCGCGGAGGCGCCGGCTGCTGACCTGGCGCGGGGGGTATCACGGCGACACCTTCCACCCGATGACCGTGTGCGACCCGGTCGGGGGGATGCACTCGCTGTGGACGGGTGTGCTGCCGGTTCAGGTGTTCGCTGACGTGCCGCCGGTCGAGTTCGATCAGGGCTATGCCGACGGGCTGCGGGCGCTGATCGCGGAGCACGCGGACGATGTGGCGGCCGTGATCGTCGAGCCGGTCGTGCAGGGGGCGGGTGGGATGCGGTTCCACCATCCGGAGTACTTGCGGGTGCTTCGGGAGGCGACCGCCGCGTACGGAATCTGCTTGATCTTTGATGAGATCGCCACCGGATTCGGGCGCACGGGCGAGTTCTTCGGGGCGGACCATGCGGGCGTCAGCCCGGACATCATGTGCATGGGCAAGGCGCTCACGGGCGGCTACCTGACGCTCGCGGCGACGCTCTGCACGACCGCGGTCGCCGAGGCGATCTCCGCGGGGGAGGGCGGCGGGCTCGCGCACGGGCCGACCTTCATGGGCAACCCGCTCGCCTGCGCGGTCGCCAACGCCTCGCTCGGGCTGCTGCGCGACACGGACTGGCGATCACACGTACGGGTGATCGAAAGCGGTCTCAGGGGCGGCCTGGAGCCCTTGCGCGGGGTTCCGGGGGTCGACGATGTCCGGGTCCTGGGCGCGATCGGCGTGGTGCAGCTCGACCGTCCGGTGGACATGGCGAAGGCGACCGCCGCGGCCGTCGACGCCGGGGTCTGGCTGCGGCCGTTCCGGGACCTGATCTACACGATGCCGCCCTACGTGGCGTCGCCCGACGACGTGGCCCGGATCGTCGCCGGGATCACCGCCGCGGTCGCGGCGACCTGAGAAGTGACGGCCGGGCGGGCCGTCGGTCTGCGCCGCCGAGTGGGAATCGGAGCGGCGCGGATCGTCGCGCCGGGGCGGAGGCGGCCCGCGTCGCCGGCGGCCGCGAGCGAGGACGGCGGCCGCGAGCGAGGACGGCGGCCGCGAGCGAGGACGGCACGGCACGGCACGCGAATGTGAAGAGCGGCGTGGCTCGCATTACCGCGGGGATCGTCGCGGTGGTGGCGGCTACCTGACACGGAAGAGGTATCGCAGCGATGGAGACCTTCGGACAGCGGCTCACGGATGCCCTCGGGAAGCGGGGGCCGCTGTGTGTCGGCATCGATCCGCACCCCGCCCTGCTGACCCGCTGGGGGCTCGCCGACGACGTGGCCGGCCTGGAACGCTTCGCCCTTACGGTCGTCGAGGCACTGGCCGATCGGGTGGCCGTGGTGAAGCCGCAGTCAGCGTTTTTCGAGAGATTTGGGTCACGTGGCATCGGCATTCTTGAGTCAACTATCCGACAGTTGCGCGAGGCCGGAGCCCTCGTCCTGCTGGACGTGAAACGGGGCGACATCGGCTCGACGATGGCCGCGTACGCCTCCGCGTACCTCGATCCTAAGAGTTCGCTGTGTGCCGACGCGATTACTGTGAGTCCCTACCTCGGAGTCGGGTCGTTGCAGCCGGCATTCGACCTCGCGGCCGCCAACGGGGCCGGCGTCTTCGTCCTCGCGCTGACGTCCAACCCGGAGGGAGCGAGCGTCCAGCATGCGGTCGCTTCGGACGGCCGGACCGTCGCGCAGACCGTGATCGATGAGATTTCCCAGGTCAACGCGGGTGCCCAGCCGCTCGGCAACCTTGGTCTCGTGGTCGGCGCGACGATCGGACGGACCGGGCACGACCTGTCCCAAGTGAACGGTCCGCTGCTCGCTCCGGGGCTCGGAGCGCAGGGCGCGACCCCCTCCGACCTGCGCTCCGTCTTCGGCGAAAGCCTGCGCAACGTGCTGCCGTCGTACTCACGGGAAGTTCTCAACGCGGGACCTAGCGTGGCCGCGCTGAGGGACGCCGCGGAGCGCGCCGTCGACGAGTGCCGCGCCGCTCTCGGGTGAAACGGGCCTGCTTATCAGGCCGCCGGACAGCCGGGTCGGGGGTACCCCCACGTTGCCGAAAGCGCCGTTGACCGCTAGTTTTCCCCGCGCCGGGAACCACATGCCCCTTTGGTTCCCTGGCACACCACGTTTCACAGAAGCGCCGGTATTCGACTACCGCCGCGATAGGGACCTGAGGAGAACTGGTGCCGCTCCCGTCACTGAGCCCCGAGCAGCGCGCTGCAGCGCTGGAGAAGGCCGCGGAAGTTCGCAAGGCTCGGGCTGAGCTGAAGGAACAGCTCAAGTCCGGCAAGACCACCCTCGCCGCTGTGCTTGACCGCGCGGAGGAGGACGAGGTCGTGGGCAAGCTGAAGGTCTCGGCCGTGCTTCAGGCGCTGCCGGGCATCGGCAAGATCCGCGCAACCCAGATCATGGAGAAGCTGAAGATCGCTGACAGCCGCCGGCTGCGCGGTCTCGGCGACCAGCAGCGCAAGGCCCTCCTGGGGGAGTTCGCTGCCAACTGACTCATGGGCTCGTGTTGAATGAGCCTGTGAGCATGGATGACGACGCGCGCCCGGCAGCCCGCCTCACCGTCCTTTCCGGTCCCTCCGGGGTCGGGAAAGACAGTGTGATCGAGCTGATCCGGGCGCGCTCGCCTTGGATCAAGCTGTCCGTGTCGGTCACGACCCGGAAGAAGCGCGACTACGAGACCGACGGCGAGCACTACCACTTCGTGACCAGGAGTGAGTTCCAGCGGCTGATCGACGGCGGTCAGCTGCTCGAGTGGGCGGAGTTCGCCGGCAACCTCTACGGCACGCCCCGGGCGCAGGTCGAGGGCTGGCTGAGCCAGGGCCAGCCGGTCCTGCTCAAGATCGATCTCCAGGGCGCCCGCCAGGTGCGGGCCGCGATGCCCGAGGCGCAGCTGGTGTTCCTCGCGCCGCCGAGCGTCGAGGAGCTCAAGCGTCGCCTGATCGGGCGAGGCACGGACGACGAGGAGACGATCCGCCGTCGCCTGGCCCACGCCGACGAGGAACTGGCGGCCGAGAAGGAATTCGACCGGACGGTGGTCAACGACTTCGTCGAGCGTGCCGCGGACGAGCTGGTAGGATTGCTCGGTTCATCGTTTCTGACGCCCGCGCAAGCTCCAGAACATTAAGGATTTTTGAACTGTGGGAACCGTAGCCAACCCCGAAGGCATCACCAACCCGCCGATCGACGAGCTGCTCGACAAGACCTCGTCGAAGTACTCGCTGGTGATCTTCGCGGCCAAGCGCGCCCGCCAGGTCAACGCCTACTACAGCCAGCTCGGTGAGGGCCTCCTCGAGTACGTCGGCCCGCTGGTCGAGACGACCCCGCAGGAGAAGCCGCTCAGCATCGCCATGCGTGAGATCAACGCCGGCCTGCTGACCGCCGAGGCGACTGATCAGCCGTAGGGTGAAGTCTGTTCGCGGAAAGCGCGAACCAAAGACGGCACGATCAGGTATCTGCTCCGGGGGCCGAGCCCCCGGACACCCCATGGCGAGGTAGCTCGTCACAGTTGTCGCACGTGCTCCCGCGTCCCGGTTCGGGGCGCGGGATCATTGCATTCATGACTGAGGTGGTGCTGGGAGTCTGCGGCGGGATCGCCGCCTACAAGGCGTGTGAGCTGCTGCGGCTCTTCACCGAGTCGGGGCACAGCGTGCGGGTGGTGCCGACGGCGTCGGCGCTGAAGTTCGTGGGGGCGCCGACGTGGGCCGCGCTGTCCGGCAAGCCGGTGGCCACCGAGGTGTGGGACGACGCACACGAGGTGCCGCACGTGCGGATCGGTCGCCACGCCGACCTGGTCGTGGTGGCGCCGGCGACGGCCGACCTGCTGGCCAAGGCGGCGCACGGGATCGCCGACGATCTGCTGACGAACACCCTGCTCACGGCGACCTGCCCGATTGTCTACGCGCCGGCGATGCACACCGAGATGTGGGAGAACGCCGCTACGCGTGCCAACGTGGCCACGCTGCGTGAGCGCGGCGCGATCGTCATCGAACCCGCGGTGGGCCGGCTGACCGGGGCGGACACCGGTAAGGGCCGGCTGCCTGACCCCGAGTCGATCTTCGAGCTTGCTCTGCGCGTACGAAATCATGGTCTTGATCTGGATCTTGTTGGTCGGCACGTCGTGGTGACCGCCGGTGGAACGCGCGAACCGCTCGATCCGGTGCGATTCCTCGGAAACCGGTCGTCCGGAAAACAGGGATATGCGCTCGCCAAGGCCGCGGCGTCGCGAGGCGCGCGGGTCACGCTGATCGCGGCGAACGTCACGCTTCCCGACCCGGCCGGCGTCGAGATCACCCGGGTGGGCACGACCGAGGAACTGCGGGTCGCGACCGTGAAGGCGGCCGCCGACGCGGACATCGTGGTGATGTCGGCCGCGCCCGCCGACTTCCGTCCGGCCACGATTGCGTCACAGAAAATCAAAAAGACCGATTCGGGTACGCCTGAGTCAATCGTCCTCGTGACCAACCCGGACATTGCCGCCGAACTGGGCGCGGCGAAGCGGCCCGGCCAGGTCCTCGTCGCGTTCGCGGCCGAGACCCACGACGCGTTGGAGCACGCCAGGACTAAGTTGACTAAGAAGCGCGCCGATCTGATCGTGGTGAACGAGGTCGGTGTGGACCGGGTCTTCGGAGCCGATCACAACGACGCGACTATCCTCGGTTCGGACGGATCTACCGCCACTCTCGGTGAACTCCGCAAAGAAGACGTGGCCGATAGGATTTTGGACCGCGCCGCCGCTCTGCTGGAACAGCAGGTGGGCGGCAGTGGGACGGCATAGCACCCAGGCGACTTCTGTCGTGCGTGGTGACTACACTCTCGCGATACGTTGAACTTCGAACAGCTGAGGAGCACCGTGGCACGCCGCCTGTTCACCTCCGAGTCGGTCACGGAAGGCCACCCGGACAAGATCGCTGACCAGATCAGCGACGGCATTCTTGACGCCCTGCTGGCCCAGGACCCGCGCAGCCGTGTGGCGGTGGAAACGCTCATCACCACCGGCCAGGTCCACGTGGCCGGTGAGGTCACCACCCAGGCGTACGCCGACATCCCGAGCATCGTGCGCGACACCATTCTGCGCATCGGGTACGACTCGTCGAAGAAGGGCTTCGACGGCGCCTCCTGCGGCGTGAGCGTCTCCATCGGCGCGCAGTCGCCGGACATCGCGCAGGGCGTCGACAGCGCCATCGAGCTGCGCGAGGGTGACTCCGAGCACGTCCTCGACTCGCAGGGCGCCGGCGACCAGGGCATGATGTTCGGCTTCGCCTGCTCGGAGACCCCCGAGCTGATGCCGCTGCCGATCGCGCTCGCCCACCGGCTGGCCCGCCGCCTGTCCGCCGCGCGCAAGGACGGCACCATTCCGTACCTTCGCCCGGACGGCAAGACCCAGGTCACCATCGAGTACGACGGCCTCAAGCCGGTCCGCCTCGACACGGTGGTCGTGTCGTCGCAGCACGCCGCCGACATCTCGCTCGAGTCGCTGCTCACGCCCGACATCCGCGAGCACGTGATCCAGCCCGAGCTGGAGGGCCTCGGCATCGACACCGAGGGCTACCGCTTGCTGGTAAACCCGACCGGCCGCTTCGAGATCGGCGGCCCGATGGGCGACGCCGGCCTCACCGGCCGGAAGATCATTGTCGACACGTACGGCGGGTACGCGCGCCACGGCGGCGGCGCGTTCTCCGGCAAGGACCCGTCCAAGGTGGACCGCTCGGCGGCGTACGCGATGCGCTGGGTCGCCAAGAACGTCGTGGCCGCGGGCCTGGCGGAGCGGTGCGAGGCGCAGGTCGCGTACGCGATCGGCAAGGCGCACCCGGTGTCGCTGTTCGTCGAGACGTTCGGCACCGAGAACGTGCCGGTCGAGCGGATCGAGAAGGCCATCGGCGAGGTGTTCGACCTGCGTCCGGCCGCGATCATCCGCGACCTCGACCTGCTGCGGCCGATCTACCAGCAGACCGCGGCGTACGGTCACTTCGGTCGCGAGATCCCGGAGCTGCTCTGGGAGAGCACCGATCGGGCTCAGGACCTGAAGAACGCTGCTGCCTGATTTTTTGCGGGTGCCCCGGCTTTGGCCGGGGCACCTTTTTCATGCCTTTTGCGCCACGACTGTCAGGGTGCTGTAGTGCATCGTCACGGTGCCGCCGTGGGCGTCGATGGCCTCGCCGGTGGCGGTGAGCAGGTCGCTGAGCTGCTGCGGAGTGATGTGGGCGGCCAGGCCGCCGTGGGTGGGGACCAGGTCGAGCCAGGCGTCGCGGGTGTAGGTGAAATCCCAGTCGGTGCGCCATTGCTCGGGCTCGGTGAAGGCTTTGCTTTGCTTGAGGCCGGCTATCGCCTTGTCGGGGATGGCCTGGTAGGCCTCGACCATCGGGACGGTGCCGGCCGAGGAGAAGGGCAGTCCCGGGAGGATCCTGGCGTTGATCTCGGCGAAGGCGCTTTTCAGCTCGGGCGACGGCTCAAAGACATTCCACAGTAGAGCAACAATGCCCTGATTTTTCAGGATTTTTGCCGCTTTGGCGGCGCCGAGGTTCGGGTCGATCCAGTGCCACGTCGTGGCGGCGACCACGCCGTCGAAGTGGCGGTTTTTCGAGTCCCAGTCTTCGAACTTGGCGACCTCGACCTCCAGGCCTCGCCGTCGGGCCTGTGCGGCCATGCGGTCGTCGACGTCGAGGCCCAGGACGTCGGCGCCGGCGGCTTGGAGCTGGCGGGCGGCTATCCCGGTGCCGGTGCCGACGTCGAGGAAGGCGGGGCCGGGCGCGGCCTCCACGATTCGCTCGATCACCGCGTCGGGGTAGCTCGGGCGGCTGCGGTCGTAGCGCTCCGCGTCGGTGCCGAAAGACTCCGCTACCTGGCGTTGCTGGTGGATGTCACTCATCGTCGGTGGTCCCTTCCCGGTTATAGTGGGCGCGCGCCCACTTTAAGTGGGCAAGCGCCCACTCTTCAACGTGTGCGGGAGGTCGTGTGCCGACGGGTGTGGCGTACCGGGACGTACGGGAGCAATTGTTCGCGGCCGCGGAGCGGGTGTTGTTGCGCGACGGGCCGCATGCGCTGACCAGCCGGGCGGTGACCACCGAGGCGGGGTTTGCCAAGGGCGTGCTGCATCGGCATTTCGCCGACTTCGACGAGTTTCTGACCGAGTTGGTCTTCGATCGGATCGGCCGGCTCAAGTTGGAGACGGAGCAGCTCCTCTCCATCGCGGGCACCGGCACGGTGGCGGAAAACTTGCGGGAGGCGCTGCGGGAGTTGTTCGGGTCGGTTGCGGTCGCGATCGTCAGCTTGATCACGTTCCGCGACGACCTGCGGGCCCGGCTGCGGGCGGTGCGGTCCACCCCCGGGGTGCCGGTGCTGGCGGAGGCGGCCGTGATGATCACGTCTTACCTCGCGGCCGAGCAGAAGCTCAGACGGGTGAAGCCGGACGCGGACCTGCAGATGGTGGCGGGGATGCTGATCGGGACGGGGCATTTGATGTTCGCCGACCGGGATGGGACGCCGCCCTCGGACCGAGAGGTGGAGCGGGCCATCACGGCGGCGCTGGCCGGCGTGCTTCGGTGACGGTTCTTGTCGGGGGTGCCGGGCAGAATGTTCGGCGATGACTAGCAAGAGCACGCGCGGCGAGAGGGTCCCGGCGGAACGGCTGCCGGTGGCCCGGGTGTGCGTGGATGTGCCGTTGGCCCACCTCGACCGGCCCTTCGACTACCTCGTGCCGGCAGATCTCGACTCGGTCGCCCGGGCGGGGGTGCGGGTCAAGGTGCGGTTCGCGGGGCAGCTGATCTCGGGCTTCCTGCTGGAGAGGGCCGAGTCGTCGCCGCACGGGGGCAAGCTGGCTTATCTCGACAAAGTGGTCTCGGGGGAGCAGGTCCTCGACCCCGAGGTGGCGCGGCTGGCCCGGGCGATCGCCGATCGGTATGCGGGGAACCTGTGCGACGTGCTGCGGCTGGCGGTGCCGCCGCGCCATGCGCGGGTCGAGGGGCAGGCGTCTGCGGCTGCGGCATCGTCGCCGGCTTCGGCCGACGCGGATGACTCGGCGGCGTTGGCGGCTGCGACGGGTGACTCGGCGGCGTCGGCGGGTGGGCCGGCTGAGCTGGCGGTTGCCATGGGTGGCTCGGTGGAGTCGGATGCCGATGGCGCCTCGACCGCCGCCTCGTCTGGGAGCGTGCTGGTGAGCGGCTCGGCGGGCGATGCGGTGAGAGGCTCCGCGGGTGGCGCGGTGGGCGACGTGGCGAGCGGCCCCGCAGGTGGCGCGGTGGGCGACGTGGTGAGGCGCTCGGCGGGCGATGCGGTGAGCGAGTCCGCGGGTGACGTGGTGAGCGGCTCGGCTGGTGACGCTCGTGGCGGCCTCGCTGGGGACGGCTTCGCGGGTGGCGGGCTGGGGGAGATTCGGGGGCCGGCACCTGGTGGGTGGGATTCGTATGTGGCCGGGCCGGCGTTTCTGAAAGCGCTCGAGGACGGGCGCGGGGCTCGAGCCGTCTGGAGTGCTCTGCCGGGGGAGGACTGGGCGCTGCGGATCGCCGAGGCGGCGGCGGCCACGGCTCGGGGCGGGCGCGGGACGGTCATCGTCGTGGCGGATGCGCGGGACCTCGAGCGGGTCGACCGGGCGCTGGGCGAGGTGCTGGGGGCGGGACGGCACGTCGCGCTGAACGCGGCGCTGGGGCCGGCCGAGCGGTACCGGCGGTTCCTGCGGGCCAGCCGGCATCAGGTGCCGGTGGTGGTGGGCACGCGGGCGGCGATGTGGGCGCCGGTCGCCAAGCTCGGGCTGGTCGTCATCTGGGACGACGGGGACGACCTGCACGCCGAGCCGCGGTCGCCGTATCCACATGCCCGGGAGGTGCTGCTGACAAGGGCCCGGCTGGCGGAGTGCGCCGCGATGGTGGCGGGGCACGCTCGTACGGGAGAGGCGCAGCTGCTGCTGGAAACCGGGTGGGCCAAGGAGATCTCGGCGGCCCGCGACGTGCTTCGGGCGCGGGCGCCGGGGGTGGCGCCCACCGGGGACGACCCGCAGCTGGCGCGGGACCCGGGTGCGGCCACCGCGCGGCTGCCCAGCATCGCGTGGGAGACGGCGCGCAAGGCGTTGCAGGCCGGCGCACCGGTGCTGGTGCAGGTGCCGCGGCGGGGGTACCTGCCGTCGGTGGCCTGTGCCGAGTGCCGGACGCCGGCGCGGTGTCCGCACTGTTCGGGGCCGCTCGCGCTCTCCGGGTCGCGGGACGTGCCCAGCTGCCGGTGGTGCGGGCGGGTGTCGCCGGCCTACACCTGCCCGGCCTGCGGGGAGCGGCGACTGCGCGCCTCCGTGATCGGGGCGCGGCGCACGGCCGAGGAGCTGGGACGAGCCTTCCCGGGCGTCACGGTACGCACGTCGGGGCGCGACGAGATCATCGGCACGGTCCCGCAGGCGCCCTCGGTGGTCGTGGCCACGCCGGGGGCCGAGCCGCACGCCGAGGGCGGGTTCGGCGCGGTGCTGCTGCTCGACACGTGGGCGCTGCTGACCCGTTCCGACCTGCGGGCGGCCGAGGAGACGATGCGGCGGTGGTTCAACGCTTCGGCGCTGGCCAAGCCCGGCTCGCAGGGCGGGCGGGTCGTGGTGGTGGCCGACGGGTCGCTGACGACGGTGCAGGCGCTGATCCGGTGGGAGCCGGGGTGGTTCGCGGCCCGGGAGCTCGCCGAGCGGCGCGAGCTGGGCTTCCCGCCGGCGGCGCGGATGGCGAGCCTCACCGGCAAGCCCGAGGCGGTGGCCGAGCTGCTCGCGGCGGCCCGGCTGCCCGACGGCGCCGAGCTGCTCGGCCCGGTCCCGGCCGACGACGACCAGGAGCGGATGCTGGTACGGACATCCCGCTCCCAGGCCGCGGCGATGGCGCACGCGCTGCACGAGGCCGCCGCGGTGCGCAGCGCCAAGAAGGCGGCGCTGACCGTCCGGACGGAGGTCGACCCATTGACGATCTTCTAAGTCAAGAGTGAGCTCCGATCGGGTGACCGGATTTGCCCGGGCACCGGGATGGCCCTCTAATGGCGCCGTGACGACGACGGGACGCCCCGTGGGCGGGATGACCGTCCACGCCGCGGGAGCTGGGGCGGTCGGTGTCGGCGGCGACGTGTACGCCCCGATCACGACGAACATCTTCGGGGCGGACGGGCCGCCGTTCACGGTGGAGAGCCTGCCGGACGAGGCGCCGCCCGAGCTTGCCGACCTGGTCGCGTTGCGGGAGCAGCCGAGCAAGTTGCTCAACACCCGGCGGCGGGTGATTCCGTTCGCCGGGCGGCGAGGCGAGCTCGCGTGCCTGGCACGGTGGCGCGACGAGGGGCCCCGGCGGGCGGCGTGGCTCGTGCACGCGCCCGGCGGCCAGGGCAAGACGCGCCTCGCGGTCCGAGCCGCCGAAGAGGCCGCCGCGCACGGCTGGACGGTCGGCTGGGCCCGCCATCGGGCCGACACCCCGCTCGGCGGACGCCCGCTGCGCGACTTGCCGCCGGATGGGCTGCCGTTGGGTGGGCAGCCGCTGGGCGAGGTGCCGATGGGCCGGGCGCCGGGCGGCCAAGCGCCGGCGTGGACGGGCGCGGCGTGGACGGGCGCGGCGGGGACAGGCGCGGCGGGGACAGGCGCGGCGGGGACAGGTGGGGTGGGGCTGCTTGTCGTCGTGGACTATGCGGAGCGGTGGCCGCCGCAGGACCTGCAGGCGCTGCTGGCATGGGTGGCTGGGCGTCGCGGGCGTCTTCGGGTGCTGCTGCTCGGGCGGTCGCTCGCCGGGTGGGGAGCTGCCGACGCGGTGTGTGAGGAGCTGGGGATCGTTGCGGAGCGGCCTCTGGCGCTGGAGCCCGTTGCGATCGGAGAGGACGGGCGGCGGGAGCTGTTCGAGGCGGCGTGCCGGCGGTTTGCGCAGGTCTATGGGGTTCGGGCGCCGGAACCGGTGAGGCTGCCGGGTGGCGCGGAGGATCTGGCCTACGGGTCGGTGCTGACTGTGCACATGGCTGCCCTTGCGGTGGTGGACGCGCACGCTCGTGGGGATCGGCCGCCGGAGCGGGCGGGAGAGCTGTCGCGGTGGCTGCTGCATCGGGAGCGGCGGTACTGGGGGGTGCTGCACGGGGAGAAACGCGCGCTGGGCATGGCTCGGGCGGCGTTCGTGGCCGCTGTCACGGGGGCGCTGCCGTCACGAGATGGGGTGGGACTGCTTGACCGCGTCGGGCTGCCGGGCGCCTCGGGGATGACGGCGCAACAGATTGTTGACGGGCATTCTCGCTGCTATCCGGCCGCGGTCGCGGGGATGGTGCTGGAGCCGTTCACGCCGGACCGGCTTGCGGAGGACTTCATCGGGCTGTGCCTGCCGGGGGACCAACCTGAGAGCCTCGCCGATCCGTGGTGTGCCGACGTCCTGGCCGGGCTCTTCGAAGAGGCGCCCAGGTACACCGGGCGAGGACTGATCGTGCTGGCCGCCGCGGCGGTGGGGCGGCCGCACGTGGTGGAGGCGCTGCGGCAGCTGCTGCGCGGGGATCCGGGGCTGGCCGTCGCGGGCGGCGGCGCGGCGCTGCTGGCGGTCACGCCGCTGGCCGATGTGGGGCTGGCCCGGGAGATCAGCGGGCGGGTCCTGGCGGCGGGGATGCGGCTCGATCCGAGTGTCGCGGTGCACGCGTGCGGGATTCATCAGCTGGCCACGCTCGTCCGGAAGCGGGGTTGCGACCGGAGCGGATGATCGACGGCATGGACGCCTATGAAGCCGCGGAGATGGTGTTCTCGGGGAGTGGGCAGGAGCCGCACGAGGCGTACGCGGCGCTGCATGCGCACGGGCCGGTGCTGCAGTTCGCCGACCGGGCGTTTCTGGTGGGCGGTTACGACGCGGTCGATCGGGCGCTGCGCGACCCGGCGACGATCACCTATGACCGTGAGCTCTTCGACGCCGGCTCGCCGGGGTGGCGGGAGAGCAAGGCGCTGGCCCTGTTCGCCGACTCGATGCTGCAAGCCAATCCGCCACGGCACACGCGCATGCGACGGCTTGCCGCCGGCGTGTTCACCGCGCGGCGGGTGGTGGGCCTGCGGGACGTGATCGCGGAACAGGTCGATACCGCGCTGGACGCCGCGGAGGCGTACGCGTCGGAAATTGATCTTATGGATCGCCTGGCCTATGCCCTCCCGATCGGGGTGATCACCGCCTTGCTGGGGGTGCCGGAGGCGGATCGCGGGCGCTTCCGATGGCTGGCGCGCGCGCTCACGGGGGTGCTGGAGCTCAGCTGGGACGAGGAGGACCGGCGGCTGGCGGACGCGGCGGCGGGGGAGTTGACCGAGTATTTCCGGCAGTTGGTGGCGCTGCGGCGGGAGGATCCGCGGGACGACCTCGTCACGGCGCTGGCGCAGGCGCACGAGGCGGACGGCGAGCGGCTCACGGCCGACGAGTTGCTGGCGAACCTGGCGTTGCTGCTGGTGGCGGGCTTCGAGACGACGACCAACCTGATCGGCAACGGCGTGGTGCTGCTGCTCGACCATCCGGAGTACGCGGAGAAGTTGCGCGACGATCCGGCGCTGGCCCCGGCGTACGTCGAAGAGGTCTTGCGCATCGACTCGCCGGTGCAGGTCACGACGCGGCGCACCACCCGCCCAGCCGAGATCGGCGGGACGCGCGTTCCGGAAGGCAGCGAGCTCGTCCTGCTGCTCGGCGCCGCCAACCGTGACCCTTCGCGCTTCCCGCGACCGGACGCGTTCGAACCGGGACGCGCGGGACCGCAGCCGCTGTCGTTCGGCGCGGGCGTGCACTACTGCCTCGGCGCGCCGCTCGCTCGGCTGGAAGCCCAGGTCGCGCTGCCCACGCTGCTGCGACGCTTCCCGCGGATGGCCCTCGCGCGGCGGCCCGAGCGACGCCCCCGGATGAACCTGCGCGGCTGGCGGGAGCTCCCGGTCACGCTGGCGCGATGACCCGGCGCGGCACTCCGTAGACTGGTCGGGTGCCGCACCGGAATGTCAGGAGTACCGCCGCGTGACCGTTCAGCCCATCCGTCTCTTCGGTGATCCGGTCCTGCGGACGCAGGCCGACCCTGTCGTGGATTTCGACAAGGAACTGCGCAAGCTCGTGCGCGACCTGGTCGAGACGATGCAGGACGAGGGGGGCGCCGGCCTGGCCGCGCCGCAGCTCGGGGTGGGCCTGCGCGTGTTCACCTTCGACGTCGACGACGTGGTGGGCCACATCGTCAACCCGGTGCTGTCGTTCCCCGACGAGGAGGAGCAGGACGGTCCCGAGGGCTGCCTGTCGATCCCGGGCATCTACATCGACACCAAGCGCCGGCAAAATGTGGTGGCCAACGGCTTCAACGAGCACGGCGACCCGATCCAGCTGGTCGGCACCGGGCTGATGGCGCGCTGCGTGCAGCACGAGACCGACCACCTCGACGGGGTGCTCTTCCTCGACCGGCTCGACGCCTCCGGGCGCAAGGACGCGATGAAGCAGATCCGCGCCGCCGAGTGGTACAACGTCGACAAGCCACCCGTGGTCAAGGAGAGCCCGCACGGCCGGGGCATCTTCGGGCTGGGGCGGTGAGCGGGTTGCGCCTCGTCTTCGCCGGCACGCCGGCCGTCACGCTGCCCGCCCTCGACGCGATCGCCGCTTCGAGCCATTCCTTGGCCGCCGTGGTGACCAGGCCCGACGCTCCGGCTGGGCGGGGCCGTCATCTGGTGCGCTCGCCCGCCGGGGCCTGGGCCGACGAGCGGGGCATCGAGGTTCTGACGCCGCTCAAGCCCCGGGAGCCAGCGTTCCTGGAGCGACTCGAGCAGATCGCGCCCGACTGCGTGCCGGTCGTTGCCTATGGCGCGCTGGTGCCGCCGAGCGCTTTGGAAATACCACGACACGGGTGGATAAATCTGCACTTTTCTCTTTTGCCGGCCTGGCGCGGAGCGGCGCCTGTGCAGCACGCGGTGCTGCACGGCGACGAGGTGACCGGCGCGAGCGTCTTCGAGCTGGAGGCAGGGCTCGACACCGGGCCCGTCTACGGCACGCTGACCGAGGAGATCCGGTCGTCGGACACCTCCGGTGACCTGCTGGAACGGCTGTCGTTGTCGGGGGCCGGGCTGCTGGTGGCGGTGCTCGACGCGATCGAGGCCGGGACGGCCCGGGCCCATCCGCAGCCGGCCGACGGAGTGACCTTCGCTCCCAAGATCACTGTTGAGGACGCGCGGGTGCGCTGGGACGATCCGGCCTTCGCGGTGGATCGGCGGATCCGGGCGTGCACGCCGGCGCCGGGAGCATGGACGACTTTCCGGGAAGACAGGGTGAAATTGGGGCCGGTCACGCCGATCGCCAACGCGGCCGCGCTGAAGCCGGGCGACCTGCTCGTCTCGCGTGATCAGGTACTGGTCGGCACGGCGACGACGCCGGTCGCGCTCGGCGAGGTGCGCGCGGCGGGCAAGAGGGCGATGCCGGCCACCGACTGGGCCCGCGGCCTGCGGATCGACTCGTCGGAGCGGTTCGCATGACCGATCATCGGGCCGGTCGGCCGCACGGCTCTGGGCGTCCGCCGCGGGCCGCCGGGGGTCCGGGTTACTCACGCGACGCCCGCACGGGCCGGGCTCCGCGAGGCGGTCGCCCTCCGTCCGATCCGGCAAGGCAGGCCGCGTACGAGGCGATCGCCGCGGTCCACCGGGACGACGCGTACGCGAACCTCGTGCTCGCCGACATCCTCCGCGGCATGGGCCTCGGTGGCCGGGACGCCGCGTTCGCCACCGAGCTCACCTACGGCACGCTGCGCGCGCTGGGCACCCTCGACCTGATCGTCGGGGCGGCGGCCGGGCGCGAGGTGGCCCGCATCGACCCGCCGGCCCGCGACGCGCTGCGGCTCGGCGCCTACCAGCTGCTGCACACCCGGGTGCCGGCGCACGCCGCGGTAAACCAGACCGTCGACCTGGTGCGCTCGGTCGCGCCCGGCGCGGCCGGCTTCGCCAACGCGGTGATGCGGACGATCAGCGAGACGCCGCTGGAGAAGTGGCTCGAGCGGCTCGCCCCGTCCTACGACGAGGACCCGGTCGGCAACCTCTCGGTGCTGCACAACCACCCGCAGTGGATCGTGCGGGCGTTCTCCGAGGCGCTCGGCGGCAACCTCGAGGAGACGGCGCGGCTGCTGATCGAGGACAACCAGGCGCCGGTCGTGCACCTGTGCGCGCGCCCGGGACGGGCCGAGGCGGTCGAGCTCGCCGACGAGGTCGACGGGGTGCCGGGGGCGTTCTCGCCGTACGCGGTCTATCTGAACGGCGGCTCCCCGCGCGAGCTGGCGGCGATCGCCGACGGCCGCGCGCACGTACAGGACGAAGGCTCCCAGCTGGTGGCGGCGGCGCTGCTGGCCGCGCCGATCGAGGGCCGCGACACCCGGTGGCTCGACCTGTGCGCGGGCCCGGGCGGCAAGGCCGGGCTGCTGGGCTCGATCGCGGCGCTGCGCAACGCCGAGGTGACCGCGGTCGAGGTGCAGGAGCACCGGGCGCGGCTCGTGGAGCACGCGACCGAGGGCATGCCGGTGACGGTGCTGCCGATGGACGGCCGCTCGGTGGGCCGCGACCCTGACCTGCCGGAGGAGTCGTTCGACCGGGTGCTGGTGGACGCGCCGTGCACGGGCCTGGGCTCGCTGCGGCGGCGGCCGGAGTCGCGCTGGCGGCGGCAGCCGTCCGACCTGCCGGCGCTGACCAAGCTGCAGCGGGAACTGCTGGTGGCGGCGTTGCGGGCGGTGCGGCCCGGCGGCTTGGTCGCGTACGTGACCTGCTCGCCGCACATGGTCGAGACGCAGGTGACGGTCACCGAGGGGGCGCGGCGCAGCGGGGTCGAGGTGGACTTCGTCGACGCGCGGCCGCTGCTGCCGCCTGGCATGCCGGGTCTCGGGCCGGGCCCGACGGTGCAGCTGTGGCCGCATCGCCACGGGACCGACGCGATGTTCCTCGCCGTGCTGAGGCGTACGGCCTAGCGCTTCTTGTAGTGGATTTTGAGCTTGGCGGTGCCGGCGTCGCGGTAGGAGCCCTTCATCTTCTCGCCGTTGAGCCACAGGAAGCAGCGGATCGCCCGGTCGCCCATCGTCCACGCCGCGTCGTCGGGCGGGAAGCCCAGCCAGCCGATCCGGCTCGGCAGGGTGTCGTCGTCGGGCAGGCCGGTGAACTTCGCGATCGCCGTGTCGCAGCCCTCGGCCAGCTCGTCGCTGGAGAGCTGCGACGACCTGGCGCGGTCGGTGGCGAACAGGCCGGCGAACTCGGCGGTGTGCGTGCCGGCGCAGGCCACCGGGTGCATCTCGGTCACCGAGTCGCCGTCGATCGTCGGGTTCGCGCAGGCCATCCGCAGCTTGCCGCCCGCCTTGACGGCGCCCTTCATGCTGCCCTGACGGCGGACCAAGGCGCCGTCGACCGGTGAGGTCTCGGCGACGTCGCAGCGCACCCAGCGGGCACCGCCCGACCACGCCTCGCGGGTCGGGAGCACCGGTTGCAGCACCACCCAGCCGGTGCGCCAGTCGCCGCCCAGGAAGGCGCTGGCCTTCTTCGAGCAGGTGGCGTAGGCCTGGCTCTGCTTGCTCACCTCGGCGACCGCCACGGTCTCGGCCAGGTGCGCGCCGGTGCACGGGACGGGCTCGTAGTCGTCGGGCGTCGCGTTCTTTGCCAGGTCGGCGTGGCAGGCGCCGGCCTGCGGGCGGAACTGGGCGGCGGCGGCCATCGGCTTCCAGTTGTTGGTCAGATCGCCGTCGACACCGCGGGGGAGATCGACGCCGCAGCCGGCCAGGGCGGTGCACGCGATCATGGCAATGGCAGCCATCCACCGTCGCATGATCGCCTCCCCAGGCCGCCCGGACGGGTCACTCTAACGTGTGCTTCGCGTCCGTCCGTTTTGCCGCCCGGCTCAACCCATAGACTGCGTCCGTGGAAGCAAATCCGATCATCGCGCCGAGCATCCTGGCCGCCGACTTCTCCCGGCTCGCCGACGAGGTGGCCGCCATCGAGCTCGCGGCCGACTGGGTGCACGTCGATGTCATGGACAACCACTTCGTGCCCAACCTGACCATCGGCCTGCCCGTGGTGCAGAGCCTGCGCAAGGCGACGAGCATCCCGTTCGACGTGCACCTGATGATCACCGACCCCGAGCGCTGGGCGCCGGGGTACGCGGAGGCCGGGGCGTACAACGTGACCTTCCACGCCGAGGCCTGCGAGAACCCGGTGGCCCTGGCCAAGACGCTGCGGGCCGCGGGATCCAAGGCGGGCCTCGCGATCGACCGGGACACTCCGGTGGAGCCCTACCTCGAGCTCCTCCCGTACATCGACACGTTGCTGATCATGACGATCAAGGCAGGTTTCGGCGGGCAGCGGTTCATGCCCGAAATGCTCGACAAGGTGCGCGACGTGCGCCGCCGCATCCGGGCCAAGGATCTCGAGGTGCGCCTCGAGGTCGACGGCGGCATCGCGGCCGACACCATCGCCCAGGCCGCCGAGGCGGGCGCCGACGCGTTCGTGGCGGGCACGGCGGTCTACGGGGCCGCCGATCCGGCCGAGGCCGTTCGCCACTTGCGGGCACTGGCCGCCGCGGCGCAGTCGTCGCATGATTGAGCGGCATTTCCTCGGGCTGGATGCGGGCAGGCGGGAGCGGGGTCAGGGATGAGCACCGGCGTGGTGCGTGACGAGGTGGACGGGCTCGGTCCGGAGCCGGAGGAGCGGCCCGATCTGATCCTCGTCGTCGACGACGATCAGGACATCGCGGGTTTCGTCGAGTTCAACCTGAAGGTGCACGGCTACGACGTGATCCGGGCCAAGGACGGCGAGGACGCCCTCGAGATCATGCAGGACAACCGGCCCGACCTGGCCGTCGTCGACTGGATGATGCCCCGGATGGACGGGGTCGAGCTCACCCGCCGGCTGCGCGCCGAGCCGCTCACGTCGGCCCTTCCGGTGATCATGCTGACCGCCAAGAGCATGACCGTCGACAAGGTGGTCGGCCTGACCGCGGGCGTCGACGACTACCTGGTCAAGCCGTTCGACACGGCCGAGTTGCTGGCCCGGGTCACCTCCACGCTGCGGCGCAACAAGGAGTTCCGCGAGGTCTCCCCGCTCACCGGCCTGCCCGGCAACGCCCGGGTCCGGCGCGAGATCGCCGACCGGATGAAGGCGGGCGGCGAGTACTCGGTCGGTTACATCGACATCGACAGATTCAAGAGCGTCAATGACGTGTACGGCTTCGACCGCGGCGACGAGTTCATCACCGCCCTCGCGCGCAGCCTGCACAAGGCGGTGACCTCGGTCGGCCAGCCGTCGATCTTCCTGGGCCACATCGGCGGCGACGACTTCGTCTTCATCTGCGCGCCCGACCAGGTGCTGCCGCTCACGAAGAAGACGGTGACCGATTTCGAACAGGCTGCCGACCAGCTGTACGACGCCTCGGACGCCGAGCGCGGCTACATCGAGGTCCCGGACCGCCGCGGCAACAAGAACCGGGCGGCCCTGGTGACGCTCTCGATCGGCGTGGCCCAGGCAACGTTGGACGGCCGCATGTTCGCCGACCCGCGGGTGGTGATCGCGGTGGCCTCCGAGATGAAGAAGGTCGCCAAGTCGCAGCCCGGCTCCTACGTGGCGATCGACCGCCGCCGCACCGTCGCCGACCCCGGCGAGTAACGCCACTGCCGCGCTGCCTGTGGGTGCGCCGCGCCACGCCGGCCCGCCTCGCCCGGCGCGGTCGTCGTTGGCCGATCTTGATGAATTGCTGTTTGCTGCGAACAGCACGTCATCATCCTTCGACGTTGTGATCAACTGGCGCCTGGCTAAAAGCGGATATTTCCGGTGCCGTGCGGGGGTGGTCCGAGGCGGGGCGGTGCCCTTGCCGGTGGTTCGTTCGGTGAGCGGGGCAGTCGAGCGCGGATCCCGCTATGTGAGCGTTGTTGCCGCTTTGCGGGAATCGGTGGCGGGCGCCGATGGCGGTGGCGACAGCGGTTCGCCGGCGGCCGGGCGCGGTGGGGTGGGCGGCGCGCGTCGCTGAGCTGCGGTTTTCCGGGTGGATGTGAGATGGCTCGCGGAGATGGTGGCAAAGCCGATCGCTCGTGACAGACTCGGGGGTAACCCACCACGCGCTGGCGGGACTCGGTGAAATTCCGAACCGGCGGTGATCCGACGCGCAAGCGTCGGTAAGCCCGCGACCCGGACGTCGACCATGACGGACGGTGGACCTGGTGAAAATCCGGGGCCGACGGTTGATCGAGCGGCGAGGCAACGAGCCGCACGGTCAGACAGTCCGGATGGGAGACAGCGCGCGGAATCGGACCGAGGGCTCGCGTAGGCGTGCCTGATGTCGGCCGGGGTGCGCGCAGCGTACCCGGTTGTCCGATTCTTGGCGTTATCTCCCGCTTCTCTTCAGCGCGTGACCGTACCGCGCTCGAGAGGAACGAAGCGGATGGTGACCGAGGACGAGGCGATGCGCCGCGCGATCGCGCTGGCCGCCCGGGGCCTCGGCACGACCAGCCCCAACCCGGTCGTCGGCTGCATCCTGCTCGACGGCGACGGCGAGATCGTCGGCGAGGGTTTCCACGCCTACGCGGGCGGGCCGCACGCCGAGATCGTGGCGCTGGCGCAGGCCGGCGAGCGGGCGCGCGGCGGCACCGCCGTGGTCACCCTCGAGCCCTGCAACCACACCGGCCGGACGGGGCCGTGCAGCCATGCCCTGATCAACGCGGGTGTCCGGCGCGTGGTGATCGCGGTGGACGATCCGACGCCGGTCGCGGCCGGTGGGGCGACCACGCTGCGGGCCGCCGGTGTGCAGGTCGAGACCGGCGTGCGGCGCAAGGAGGCGGAGCAGGGCAACGTCGCCTGGCTGACCGCGGTGCGTCGCGGGCGGCCGTACGTGACCTGGAAGTTCGCCGCGACGCTGGACGGCCGCTCGGCGGCCGCCGACAACACCAGCCAATGGATCACCTCGGCGCCGGCGCGCACCGACGTGCACGTGCTGCGCAGCACGATGGACGCGATCATGGTGGGCGCCGGCACGGTGATCGCCGATGACCCGCAGCTGACCGTGCGCGACCTCAAGGACGGCACCCTCGCGATCAAGCAGCCGTTGCGTGTGGTTGTCGACTCCTCCGGGCGTACGCCGGAAAAAGCTCGCGTCCGCGACGTCGCCGCTCCCACCTGGATCGTCACCACGGCCGAGGTCGGCGCGGGGCCGGACGGCCGCGTCGACCTGCATTCCCTGCTCGCCGGCCTCTTCGGCCGCGGCATCCGCTCGGTGTTGCTGGAGGGCGGCCCGACGCTGGCCGGCTCGTTCCTGGCCGCCGGGCTCGTCGACCAGGTGATCGGGTACGTCGCGCCGAAGCTGCTCGGCGCCGGCAAGCCGGCGCTGGTCGACGCGGGCGTCACCACGATCGGCGACGCCATCGAGCTGGATCTCACCGACATCGCGCAGATCGGCCCCGACCTGCGCTTCACAGCTTCGCTCCGGCAAAAGGAGAGCTGATGTTCACAGGCATCGTCGAGGAGTTGGGTGAGGTGGTCCGCCTCGTCGACGCGGGCGGCGACTCCGCCGTCATCGCGGTACGCGGACCTGTCGTCACCTCCGACGCAGGGCACGGCGACTCGATCTCGGTCAACGGGGTCTGTCTCACCGTGATCGAGAACGTCGACGGCGTGTTCACCGCCGACGTGATGGGCGAGACGCTGCGGCGGTCGTCGCTCGGCGCGCTGCGGGTGGGCAGCCAGGTCAACCTGGAGCGCGCGGCGACCGTGGGCAGCCGGCTCGGCGGACACCTGGTGCAGGGGCACGTGGATGGGGTCGCCACGATCCTCGACCGCACGCCCGAGTCGGAGTGGGAGGTGCTGCGCTTCTCGCTGCCGGAAAACCTGGCCAAGTACGTGGTGGAGAAGGGCTCGATCACCGTCGACGGGGTCTCGCTGACCGTCATGGCGGTGGACGACGAATCGTTCAGCGTCGGACTGATCCCGACCACGCTGAAGCTGACCGTCCTGGGATCCAAGACCGCCGGCGACCCGGTGAACCTCGAGGTCGACGTGATCGCCAAGTACGTGGAAAAGATGCTGGGGAGCCGATGATGTTCGAAGACATTGAGCGGGCGATCGCCGACATCGCCGCCGGCCGGGCCGTGATCGTGGTCGACGACGAGGACCGGGAGAACGAGGGCGACCTGATCTTCGCGGCCGAGAAGGCCACGCCGGAGCTGGTCGCGTTCATGGTCCGCTACACCTCGGGATACATCTGCGCGCCGATCACCGAGGAGGAGGCCGACCGCCTCGACCTGCCGCCGATGTACCACACCAACCAGGACCGGCGCGGGACCGCGTACGCGGTGGCGGTCGACGCGGCCTCGGGCGTGAGCACCGGCATCTCGGCCGCCGACCGCGCCCGTACGCTGCGGTTGCTCTCCTCGCCGGACACCCGCCCCACCGACCTCTCCCGTCCCGGCCACGTCGTGCCGTTGCGTGCCAAGGCAGGCGGCGTGCTGCGCCGGCCGGGGCACACCGAGGCCGCGATCGACCTCGCCGAGCTGGCCGGGCTGCGGCCGGCCGGCGTGCTCTGCGAGATGGTCAACGACGACGGCACCATGCAGCGGCGTCCCGACCTCGAGCGGTTCGCCAAGGAGCACGACCTCTCGCTGATCACGATCGCCGACCTGGTCGCCTACCGGCGGCAGCAGGAGCGGCAGGTCGAGCGGGTGGTCGAGACCAAGCTGCCCACCGAGCACGGCGAGTTCACCGCGGTCGGCTACCGCGCGCTGGTCGACGACGGCGAGCACGTGGCTCTGGTCTACGGCGAGATCGGCGACGGCGCGGACGTGTTGGTGCGGGTGCACTCGGAGTGCCTGACCGGGGACGTCTTCGGCTCGCGGCGCTGCGATTGCGGCCCCCAGCTGGACGCGGCGCTGGCGCGGGTCGCCGAGGCCGGCCGGGGCGTGGTGCTCTACATGCGCGGGCACGAGGGCCGGGGGATCGGCCTGCTGCACAAGCTGCAGGCGTACCAGCTGCAGGACAAGGGCTTCGACACGGTGGACGCCAACCTCGAGCTGGGCCTGCCGGCCGACGCGCGGGACTACGGGACCGGGGCGCAGATCCTCTACGACCTGGGCGTGCGCTCGATGCGACTGCTCACCAACAACCCCGCCAAAAGAGCAGGGCTCGAGGGGTACGGGCTGACCGTTACCGGCCGGGAGGCGCTGCCGGTGCGGCTGCACCCCGAGAACGTGCACTACCTGCGGACCAAGCGGGATCGCATGGGGCATCTTTTCGAAGCCCTCGGCTGATAGGCCCTGTCCTGTCGATCACGGGGGAGTGAGGCGAGGTCCAGGTGGTGGCTGGCGTCGGCCGCGAAGCGGTCGCATCCCGGTGTTGGATTCGGCCGTTTCGCGGACGCCGTCAGGCGCCACCTGGGCCACGCCGCAGCCCTCCGTGATCGGCAGGACAGGGCCTAGTATGAAATTCTGGGAAAAAGGGGGCAGAGATGGCCGGCTTCGGTGATCCGCATATGCAGACCGTCGACGCTGCCGGGCTCCGGCTCGGCATCGTGGGCGCCCGCTGGCACGCCGACCTGATCGATCACATGATCGAGCGGGCCAAGGCCGCGGCCGAGGCGTGCGGCGTGACGGACGTGATCGTGCACCGCGTCGCCGGCACGGTCGAGCTGCCCGTGGTGGCGCAGGCCATGGCGAAGCAGTGCGACGCGGTGGTGGCGATCGGTGTGGTGATCAAGGGCGAGACCGAGCATTTCGAGTACGTGTGTGACTCCGTCACCACCGGCCTGACCCGCGTCGCGCTCGACGAGCACACACCGGTCGCGCACGGCGTGCTGACGGTGCACAGCCTCGGGCAGGCTCGCGACCGAGCCGGCCTCGAGGACTCGATCGAGGACAAGGGCTGGCAGAGCACGGTCGCCGCCCTCGACGCGGCGCTGGTGCTGCGCGAGCTCGCCAAGCCGTAAGGGGCGTGGCGGCCGCTCAAAGGGCTGGCCGGCCGCTCAAAGGGCCGGCCAGCGGCTCAGGCGGCCGCGCGACGCGGACGGGCGGCGAGAGCGGCTGCGCGACGCGGGCGGCTACGTGACGCGGGCGGCTACGTGACGCGGGCGGCTACGTGACGCGGGCGGCTACGTGACGCGGGCGGCTACGTGACGCGGGCGGCTACGTGACGCGGGCGGCTACGTGACGCGGATGGGGATCTGCTGGGCGGAGCAGCCCGAGCCGACGCAGCCCCAGACGCGGGCGTAGGCCATGCCGGGGCGGAACGACACCGCGCCTGGGTCAGTTGGCAGCACCACGTGCCGGGACCGGCCCGCGCAGGGCTCGCGCAGGGTGGTGGCGGCGGTTGCCACGTGGGCGCCGGTTCGCTGGGCGACGGTGACTGAGAGGCCGTAGGCGCCGGTCAGGCCGGGCGGGCAGGTCGTCGTGTACTGCAGGCCGAGGCCGGCGCCGTGCACGGTTGCGGAGTCGAGTTGGAAACCGAGTGGTTCGGCCGCGTCCGCCGGTGGTGAACCGGTGAACGCGGCCGATAAGCACGCGGCAAGGACCAGAGCGTGAAGCATGGCGGTGCCCCCCAGGACAGGGCTCGGAGGCCGCCTCCCCCCGGTGGCGGTTCACCCCCGTGCCCGCGGAAGCACTGTCCCAGCCGGCGAGGACGCTGTCCGTCCGTGATCCGACGCTGTCACCTAAAGGCGACCGGCCTCGATGATGCGGGCCAGGAACTGGCGGGTCCGGGCCTCGACGGGATCGCCGAGGACCTGGGCGGGCGGGCCCTGTTCGAGGACGCGGCCCTGGTCGAGGAACGCCACCCGGTCCGCCACCTGGCGGGCGAAGCCCATCTCGTGGGTGGCCAGGACCATGGTCATGCCGTCGCCCTTGAGGTCGCGGATCATCGTGAGGACCTCGCCGACCAGTTCGGGGTCGAGGGCGGAGGTCACCTCGTCGAGCAGGAGCAGGCGGGGGGAGTTGACCAGGGAGCGGACGATCGCCACGCGCTGCTGCTGGCCGCCGGAGAGCCGGTCGGGGTAGCTGCCCGATTTGTCCGACAAGCCCACGCGTTCGAGCCACTCCATCGCCTGGGCGCGTGCCTCGGCCGCCGGGCGACCGTGCACCTTGATGGGGGCCAGGGTGATGTTGTCCAGCACCGTCATGTGCGGGAACAGGTTGTACGACTGGAAGACGAGGCCGATCTTCCGGCGTACGAGATCGGGATTGATCTTGGGGTTGGTGATGTCCTCGCCGTCCAGCGTGATCGTGCCGTCGTCGACCTCGGCCAGCAGGTTCACGCAGCGCAGCAGGGTCGACTTGCCCGAGCCCGAGGCGCCGATCAGCGCGATCACCTCATGCTCGCCGACCTCGAGGCTCAGGTCGTCGAGCACCACCGCGTCGCTGAACGTCTTGCGGACGTTCGTGCAGGTCAGCAGCATCAGGTCCCCGCGTTCTGCCGTCGGGCGGCGCGCAGCGTGACGAAGTCCGTGACCGCGATCAGCGGCAGGGCGAAAAGAACGAAGAGCACACCCGCGACGACGTACGGCGTGAAGTTGGCCGTCTGCGCCGACGCGATCTGTGCCGCGCGGATCGCGTCGATCGGACCGGCCAGCGAGATCAGCCCTACGTCCTTCTGCATCGACACGATGTCGTTGAGCAGCGGCGGGGTCGCTCGGCGCACCGCCTGCGGCAGCACCACGTGGCGCATGGCCTGGCGGTAGCTGAGCCCGAGCGACCGGGCGGCCGCCACCTGGCTCGGATGCACGCCCTCGATGCCGGATCGCAGCACCTCGGCGATGTAGGAGCCGTAAGTGATCGTGATCGCCATGCCGCCGAGCACCGTCACGTTCGGCGTGCCCTGCAGCCGCAGGCCGGGGACGCCGAAGGCGAACAGGTAGATCGTGATGATCAGCGGCAGGCCGCGGAACGAGTACGTGTAGATCGTCGCGAGCGCCCGCACCGGGAAGAAGACCGGACCGCGCAGGGTGCGCAGCACCCCGGCGGCCAGCCCGAGCAGGAGCGCGCCGGCCGCGCAGATGACGAACAGCCGGATGTTGAGCCAGAGCCCCTCGAGGATGTCCGGCAGGAACTCGCGGGCGATCGACGGGTCGAAGAACGACTGCTTGACCCGGTCCCAGCCGGGCGCGCCGGTGATGAGCACGCCGAGCAGGGTGCCGACGACCGCGGTGGACAGCGCCGCGAGGAGCACGGAACGGATCGCCTTGCCGCGCCGGTAGGCGATCCGTCCCTGCTGCAACTCACTCGGTCGGTAGGACTCCGCGCTCACTGGAGCTCGGGAGCTCCGCCGGTCTGGGTCAGCCAGGTCTTCTCCAGCACGGCGAGGGTCCCGTCCTGGCGCAGCTGGTCGACCGCGGTGCTCACGCAGCCGGTGAGCGGCGAGTCCTTGTCGAGCACGAGGCCGAACTGCTCGGGCACCCCGACCTGCGGCAGCTGACCGACGATCACGCCGTCCTTGAGCTCGGCCCCGGTCATGTAGAACGCGGTCGGCAGGTCCACCACGATGCCGTCGACCGTGCCGTTGACCAGCGCGGCCTTGGCGTCGTCGTTGTTGTTGAAGACCGACGGCTTGGTGGTGGGCTTGATCAGGTCGGTGATGGCCTGATAGCTCGTGGTGCCGACCTGGGCGCCGAGTTTCGCCGACTGGAGCTCGGCGATCGACTTGGCGCTCGCGATCTTCGAGCCCTTGGTGGTGATCACGGTCTGCCGGACCAGGTAGTACGGCGACGAGAAATCGACGGCCTTCTTGCGGTCGTCGGTGATCGAGAACTCGTTGACATCGAAGTCGAACGACTTCGGGCCGGGCGCGATGGCGTTGTTGAACGTCACAGAGACCCACGTCACGTTCTCGGCCGCGTATCCCAGACGCTGGGCGACCTGGTACGCAACGGCCGATTCGAATCCCTTGCCGTTGCTCGGCTTGTTGTCGCTGAACCAGGGCTCGTAGGCCGGGTTGTCGGTGCCGATCGTGAGCTTGCCGGCCGTCTTCGTCTGCAGCGCGCCGGGCGCGCAGGAGTTCGTGGACGCCGAGGCGGTGGGGGTTGCGCCGTCGGTCTCGTCGGCGGGCGCGCAGGCCGCGAGGGCGGCGATCATGAACGCCGCGCCGCCGACGGTGGTGAGGGTGTTTCGGCTGACCATGACCGGCAGCCTAGGGCACGTCTCACCTGGCGGGGCCGTTCGTATCGATCCCGTGATGAGTTGTCACAATGCTTGCCGTGAAGACGTTCGAAGAGCTGTTCGCCGAGCTTCGGGAGAAGGCGGAGACGCGCCCGGAGGGTTCGTCCACCGTCGTGGCCCTGGAGCGCGGGGTCCACTTCATCGGGAAGAAGGTCGTCGAGGAGGCGGCCGAGTCCTGGATGGCCGCCGAGCACGAAGGCCCCGAGCGGGCCGCCGAGGAGATCTCCCAGCTGCTCTACCAGGCCCAGGTCCTGATGATCGCGACAGGGCTCGACCTCGAGGACGTGTATCGACATCTCTGACGTGCCCACTTTTGTCGACCTAGCCGAAGAAGGAGCACGTCCGAAATGCTGCGCATCGCCATCCCGAACAAGGGCACCCTCTCCCAGCCGGCCTCGCAGATGCTGCGCGACGCCGGGTACCGCCAGCGCACCGACCCCAAGGACCTGATCTGCCGGGACGAGCCGAACAACGTCGAGTTCTTCTACCTGCGGCCGCGTGACATCGCGACGTACGTGGGCACCGGCGACCTCGACCTCGGCATCACCGGCCGCGACCTGCTCGTCGACTCCGGCGTCGCCGCCGAGGAGCTGCTCGACCTCGCGTTCGGCGGGGCCACGTTCCGCTGGGCCGCGCCGGCCGGCACGATCGAGTCGGCCGACCAGATCGGCGGGCGGCGCATCGCCACCGCGTACCCCGGGGTGGTCGAGCGCTACCTCGCCGACAACGAGCTCAAGGCCGATGTGGTGCGGCTCGACGGCGCCGTGGAAAATGCGGTCCGCCTCGGCGTCGCCGACCTCATCGCCGACGTGGTCGAGACCGGCGCGACGCTGCGCCAGGCCGGCCTGGTGACGCTGGGCGAGCCGCTGCTGCGCTCGTCGGCGATCCTGATCGGCCGCCCGGGCCACCACGCGGCGGGGGCGGCCCAGCTGATCCGCCGGCTGCAGGGGGTCCTGGTCGCCCGCAGCTACGTGATGCTTGCTTACGACGTACGCGCTGATCTGCTGGAAAATGCGACAGCCCTGACCCCGGGCATCGAATCGCCGACCGTGTCGCCGCTGCACCGCGAGGGCTGGGTGGCCGTGCAGGCGATGGTTCAGCGCGCTTCCGTTCACCGCATAATGGACGAACTCTACGAATTGGGCGCTCGTGCCATCCTTGTCACCGATATCGCCAACTGCCGGTTGTAATGTCATGGCCGTGGTGACTTATCGGCCGCGCAAGATCCGGTGGATCGCGGGACCCGCGGCGCTCGGGGTCGTGTTGCTGTTCACCGTGATCAGCTTCGGGCTGCACGGGTCCAAGGGCTTCGACAACTCGGGCCAGTTCGAGCGCGGCGACCAGAGCGCGATGATCGGCCTGGGCGTCCTGATCGGCCTCGGCATCCTCGCGTTCTGCCGGCCGCGGGTGACCGCCGACGCCGACCACATCAAGATCCGTAACGTCGTGGGCGGCTACGACCTGCCCTGGTCGGTGGTGCGGGCGGTGCGCTTCGACCGCAACTCGCCGTGGGCGCAGCTGGAGCTGCACGACGACGAGCAGGTGTCGATCCACGCGCTGCAGGCCGTCGACAAGGACTACGCGGTCGAGGGAGTGCGCGCGTTGCGGGCCCTGCACTCGGCCACTGTCAAGGCCTGATAGACTTCACGGCAGTCGACCACGCCCTGGTGTCAATCGGGGCGCGAAAGAGGAGCCCGCAAGCTCCCACCCGCCGCCTTCGAGGCATCGGGTCCGGTCACCCGGCTCGGGGGGAATATCTTGAGCGCGGGGAGCGTCCTCATGGGCGCCGATGACCGGTCGAGCGGGCCCTGGCATGCGCCGGGGCCTTCTGCTTTCTCGGCGTGCCCGCACCAAGGGGCCCGTGACGAGGCCGACCGACATTGGCAGCGCCTGGCCTCCGGCCGGGCGAGAAACGCAACTGAGGAGGCCCCATCAGCGTCGAACCACGCGTCAACGAACAGATCCGGGCACGTGAGGTCCGTCTGGTCGGTCCCGAGGGTGAGCAGGTCGGCATCGTGCCGCTCGAGCGCGCCCTGCAGCTGGCCGCGGACGTAGATCTGGATCTGGTCGAGGTTGCTCCGATGGCGCGGCCGCCGGTGTGCAAGCTCATGGACTTCGGCAAGTTCAAGTACGAGAGCGCACTGAAGGCCCGTGAAGCGCGGCGCAACCAGCAGCAGACCGTCATCAAAGAGATGAAGCTCCGCCCGAAGATCGACCCGCACGACTACGAGACCAAGAAGGGTCACGTGGTGCGGTTCCTCAAGGCGGGCGACAAGGTCAAGGTGACGATCATGTTCCGCGGTCGTGAGCAGAGCCGCCCCGAGCTGGGGTTCCGGCTTCTGCGCCGGCTCAGCGAGGAGATCTCGGAACTGGGCTTCGTGGAGTCCAGCCCGAAGCAGGACGGCCGAAACATGATCATGGTGCTGGCTCCGCACCGGGCGACCAAGGCTGCTGCCGTCGCCGCCAACGCCACGGGCAAGCCCGCCCGGGAGCCGCGTGAGGGCGATGGTGCCGACGCGACGCCGGCCCCTGTAGCCGACACCACCGCAGAGTAATTCAGCTTTTCCGTACGGCCCCCGGGCCGTGCTGAAAGATCAGAAAGAGGCTTCAAGTGCCGAAGTTCAAGCCCCACACCGGGACCGGCAAGCGGGTGAAGGTCACCGGCAAGGGCAAGCTCCTCACCGAGCAGGCCGGCAAGCGTCACCTGCTGGAGGGCAAGTCCTCCAAGGTCACCCGCCGGATGACCGGCACGGTGACCGTGGCCAAGGCCGACACCAAGCGAGTGAAGAAGCTGCTGGGCCGCTGACGCGCGCGCCACACACGTAACCCCGTTAGGAGTACCGAAATGGCACGCGTCAAGCGTTCTGTCAACGCCCAGAAGAAGCGCCGCACCCTGCTCGAGACCGCGAGCGGCTACCGCGGGCAGCGCTCGCGGCTGTACCGCAAGGCCAAGGAGCAGGTGCTGCACTCGATGCAGTACTCGTACCGTGACCGCCGTGACCGCAAGGGCGACTTCCGCCAGCTGTGGATCACGCGGATCAACGCGGGCGCCCGGGCCAACGGCCTGACCTACAACCGCCTCATCCAGGGCCTCCGGCTTGCCGAGGTCGAGGTGGACCGCAAGATCCTGGCCGACCTGGCCGTCAACGACCCCGCGGCGTTCGCGGCGATCGTCGAGGTCGCGCGGGCTGCCGTCGCGGCCGAGGGCACCGGCGGCGCGGCCGCCCAGGCTGCCTGACAGCCCGGCCTGCCTGATCCACGCGTTACCCGTAGACGCCTCCCGAGCTTTCGGGGGGCGTCTCGCTTTCTCTTGAGGGGCGATGACTTTCACGACGCGTACGCCGAGGGTTGTCGCGGCCCGGCGCCTGCAGCGGCGCAAGGATCGCGACCAGACCGGCCGATTTCTCGCCGAAGGACCGCAGGCCGTGCGGGAGGCGCTGGCCGCCGGAGTGGTGCTGGAGCTGTTCGGCACGGATGCCGCGCTGACCCGGCACGGCGATCTCGCGCTGCTGGCGCCGGAGGTGTCGGCGGTCGACGAGGAGGCCCTCGCGGCGCTCACCGAGACCGTGCAGCCGCAGGGCCTGGTCGCGGTGTGTGAGCAGATGGACGTCACGCTTCGCGACGCGCTCGCCAAGCGGCCCCGGCTGGTGGCGGTGGTGGCCGAGATCAGGGATCCCGGGAACGCGGGGACGGTGATGCGGACCGCCGATGCGGCCGGGGCCGGCGCGGTGATCTTCGCGGGCGACGCGGTGGATCCCTACAACGGGAAATGCGTGCGTGCCTCGGCGGGATCGCTCTTCCATCTCGATGTGGTGCGCACCGGGCTCTCGGTGATCGGTGAGCTTCGCGAGGCCGGCCTGCGGACCCTGGCGACCAGCGGGTACGGCGCGGATGACCTCGATTCGCTGCTCGATGACGGCGTGCTGGACGTGCCGACAGCGTGGATCTTCGGGTCGGAGGCGCACGGGCTGCCCCGGGAGGTGCTCGACGCGGCCGATCGGCAGGTGCGGGTGCCGATCTACGGCGCGGCGGAGAGCCTCAACCTGGCCGCCGCGGCCGCCGTCTGCCTCTACGCGTCGGCGAGGGCGCACCGATGAAGGCGCTGGTCTTCGAGTCGGTCGGCGGCCCTATTTCGCTTCAAGAGATGAAAAACCCGGTTTGTCCGGATGGCGGCGCGGTCGTCGAGGTACGCGCCACCGGGGTGTGCCGGTCGGACTGGCACGCCTGGCGCGGGCACGACCCGGTTTCGCTGCCGCACGTGCCGGGCCACGAGTTCGCCGGCGTCGTGGTGGAGGGTGTCGGCGTCGGTGATCGGGTCACGGCGCCCTTCGTCAACGGGTGCGGGGAGTGCGACTACTGCCGGTCGGGCAACGCTCAGATCTGTCCTTCGCAGACGCAGCCGGGCTTCACCCACCACGGGTCGTTCGCCGAGCGGGTCGTCGTGCGGGCCGCGGAGACCAACCTGGTGCGCCTGCCCGACGAGATCGACTTTGTCGCGGCGGCCGCGCTGGGCTGCCGGTTCGCCACCGCGTTCCGGGCGCTGCGCGACCTGCCGCCGCGGGCCACCGTAGCGGTGTACGGCTGCGGCGGCGTCGGCCTGTCCGTCGTCATGATCGCCGTCGCCCTGGGCGCGCGGGTGCTCGTGGTGGACCCCTCGCCGGCCGCCCGCGCCGCGGCGGCCGACCTCGGCGCGGTGCCGAAGGCCGAGATCGTCGGCGAGGCGGACGTGGCGGTCGACGCGTACGGCTCGGCCGCGACCGCGATGGCCTCGGTGCGCAGCCTGCGCCGGGGCGGCCGGCACGTCCAGGTCGGGCTGATGCTCGGCGACAACGCCCGCGCGCCGCTGCCGTGGGACCTCGTCGTCGCCCACGAGCTGTCGATCGTCGGGTCGCACGGGATGCCGGCCGCCGACTACCCGGCGATGCTCGATCTCGTCGTGTCCGGAAAGCTGAACCCGCGGCGCCTGGTCGGCTCGACGATCCCCCTCGCTTCAGCGGGCGAGGCGCTGATGGCGATGGACGACCCGGTTGCGCGGGCTGGAGGCATTGTCGTCGCGGTCAACGAGTATGCTGGCTGACGTGTCGGACCCGATGACGCTGTTTAGCCGGCCCGCTGGTCGCGGGCGCCGGATCTGACCTTCTGCGCGTTCACTCCCTGACCGGCGGGCTGCGGCTCAGCCGCCTCTCCGTAGACTGCCCGATGGCCCGGATTTTGGGCTGGCATAGCCGGTGTTAGGGAGACCATGTCCTACCGCAACGATCCATACGATCCCAAGCAGGCGTCCCTGCTCTCCGCCGAGGCGCTCGACGCCGCCGCCTCCGAGGCGCGCAAGGCCTTCGCCGCCGCGTCCGACCTGGACGCACTGGGCGCGCTGAAGCCAGCCCATCTCGGCGACCGTTCCCCGATCTCGCTCGCCCGCCGGGAGATCGGCTCCCTGCCGCCGGCCGCCAAATCGGACGCGGGTAAGCGGGTCAACATCGCGCGCCAAGCGGTTCAGGCCGCGTTCGACGAGCGTTTCGCCGAGCTCGAGGTCGAGCGGGCCGACAAGGTCCTGGTCGAGGAGCGCGTCGACGTCACCCTCCCGTGGGACCGGCGGCCGCGCGGCGCCCGGCACCCGATCACCTCGCTCATGGAGCACATGGGCGACCTGTTCGCCGGCATGGGCTACGACGTGGTCGAGGGTCCCGAGCTGGAGCTGGAGTGGGCGAACTTCGACGCGCTCAACATCGGGCCGGACAACCCCGTCCGCGGCGCGATGGACACCTTCTACGTCGACCTGCCCGGCCTCGTGATGCGCACGCACACCTCGCCCGGCCAGGTCCGCTCGATGCTCACCAAGCAGCCGCCGATCTACGTGGTCTGCCCGGGCCGGGTCTACCGCTCCGACGAGCTCGACGCCACCCACAGCCCGGTCTTCCACCAGATCGAGGGCCTGGTCGTCGACGAGGGCATCACGATGGCCCACCTGCGCGGCACGCTCGACCACTTCGCCAAGGCGATGTTCGGTCCCGACGCGCGCACCCGCTGGCGGCCGCACTACTTCCCGTTCACCGAGCCGAGCGCCGAGTTCGACGTGTGGTTCGCGCAGCACCGCGACGGGCCGCGCTGGGTCGAGTGGGGCGGCTGCGGCATGGTCAACCCGCGGGTGCTGGTGGCCTGCGGCATCGACCCCGACCGGTACTCCGGCTTCGCGTTCGGCATGGGCGTCGACCGCACCCTGATGTTCCGCAACGGCGTGGGCGACATGCGCGACCTGGTCGAGGGCGACGTGCGCTTCACCGCGAACTTCGGCATGGAGGTCTGACCCGCGATGAAGACGTCACTCTCGTGGCTCCGGGACTACGTGGAGCTGCCCGCGGGCACGACCACCGAGCGGCTCGACGAGGCGCTCACCAACCTGGGCATGGAGGTCGAGTCGATCGTCGACCAGGCCGCCACGGTCAAGGGCGACCTGGTGGTCGGCCGGGTGCTGACCATCGAGGAGCTGACCGGCTTCAAGAAGCCGATCCGCTTCTGCACGGTCGACGTCGGCCGGGACACCCCGCAGGAGATCGTCTGCGGCGCGCGCAACTTCGCGACCGGCGACCTCGTGGTGGTCATCCTCCCCGGCGGCGAGCTGCCGGGCGGCTTCAAGATCGGCGCACGCAAGACCTACGGCCACAACTCGAACGGCATGATCTGCTCGGCCGCCGAGCTGGGGCTCGGCGGTGACCACTCGGGCATCATCGTGCTGCCGCCGGGCTCCGCCGCCCCGGGCGAGGACGCCCGCCCCGCGGTCGGGCTCGACGACGTCCTGGTCGAGGTGGAGATCACCCCCGATCGCGGCTATGAGATGAGCCTGCGCGGCCTTGCCCGCGAGCTGTCCTATGCCTTCGAGGCGGCCTTCACCGACCCGGCGGCCATCGAGGCGCCGGGCGGCACCGACACCCCGCCGCACGAGATCGTCGTCGAGGACCCGGTCGGCTGTGACCGCTTCTCGGCGCGGGTGGTGCGCGGGATCGACCCCAACGCGGCCTCGCCCGAGTGGATGCAGCGCCGCCTGGTCGCGGCCGGCATCCGGACGATCTCGCTGCCGGTCGACATCACCAACTACCTGATGCTCGAGCTCGGCCAGCCGATGCACGTCTTCGACCTCAACCGGCTCAGCGGCCCGCTCGTGGTGCGCCGCGCCCGGCCCGGCGAGAAGCTGACCACCCTGGACGGCGTGGCCCGGCTGCTCGACGCCGAGGACATGGTGATCTGCGACGACACCGGCCCGATCTCGCTCGCCGCGGTGATGGGCGGCGAGACCAGCGAGTGGGCGCCCGAGACGGTCGACGTGCTGCTCGAGGCCGCGCACTGGGACCCGATCATGGTGGGCCGCACCGCCCGCCGCCACAAGCTGTTCAGCGAGGCCGCCAAGCGCTGGGAGCGCGGGGTCGACCCGTCGCTGACGCCGGCCGCGCTCGAGCGGGCGGTGCGGATCCTCACGGCGCACGCGGGCGGCACCGTCGACGATCGGGTGCTCGACCTCGACTACGTACGCAAGCCCGATGTCATCCTGCTCGATCCGGCGCTGCCGGCGCAGCGGATCGGCGTCTCCTACCCCGTGGACCGGGTCGTCGACCTGCTCCGGCAGATCGGCTGCACGGTGGCCGGGGTGAGCCCGCTCGAGGTCACCCCGCCGACCTGGCGTCCCGACCTGCTGGCCCCGATCGACCTGGTGGAGGAGGTCGCCCGCCTCGGCGGGTACAACGACATCCCCAGCCTGCTGCCCCCGGCCCGGGGCGGCAGCGGCGTCACCGCGGCGCAGCGCCGGCGGCGCACCGTCGGCCGGGCCATGGCCGAGAACGGGTACGTCGAGGTGCTGTCCTACCCGTTCGTGGCGCCCGGCCTCGCCGACTCCCTGGGCTACCCGGCGGACGACCCGCGGCGCAGCGCGGTGCGGCTGACCAACCCGCTGTCCGAGGAGGAGCCGCTGCTGCGGACGTCGCTGCTCGCGCCCCTGCTCGGCACGCTCAGGCGCAATCTCGGGCGTGGGCAGCGCGACCTGGCGCTCTACGAGATCGGCACGGTGTTCCTGCCGTCCGGGTCCGAGGCCGCGCCCCCGGCGATGGGTGTGGACCGGCGCCCGAGCGACGAGGACTGGGCCCGGGCCAACGCGTTCGTGCCGCACCAGCCGTGGCACCTCGCGGCGGTGCTGACCGGCGAGATCGAGCCCTCGGGCTGGTGGGGCGGCGGCCGTACGGCGATGTGGGCCGACGCGGTCGAGGCGGCACGGATCGCGCTGTCGGCGTCGGGCATGGCTTCGACCCGGGTGACCGTGGAAGCGGCCGAGCTGGCGCCGTGGCACCCCGGGCGGTGCGCGGCGATCTCGGTGGACGGCGAGGTCGTGGGCCACGCGGGCGAGCTGCACCCGGCCGTCGTGTCGGCGCTCGAGCTGCCCAAGCGGACGGTGGCGATGGAGCTCGACCTGAGCGCGATCCCGGCGGCACCGGTCGTGCAGGGGGTGCGGATCTCGTCGTTCCCGCCGGCGCTGATCGACGTGGCGCTCGTGCTCGACCGCGCGGTCCCGGCCGAGGAGGTCGAGGCGGCGCTGGCCACCGGCGCGGGAGACCTGCTCGAGTCGGTCGCGCTCTTCGACGTGTACGAGTCGGACCAGCTGGGGGAGGGCAAGCGGTCGCTCGCCTACAAGCTGACGTTCCGCGCGCCCGACCGGACGCTGACCTCCGAGGAGGCCCTCGCGGCCCGCGACGCGGCGGTGGCCGCGGTCGCGTCTCGCTTTGGGGCGACACTCCGCGGGGCCTGATGGACCCGATCATCGAAGCGGTGCTGGACGCCGCCGCCCGGGACGACCGGGCGGCGCTCGTCCAGCTCCTGCATCCCTACCTGCACTGGACGTCGGGCGGGCGGACGATCCGGGGGCGTAACAACGTTTTCGTTTTGCTGGCCGAAGCTTCCGATTTGTCCGAGCCGGAAAGCTACGAGCTGCGCGACGGCCAGATCTATCGCTGGAGCTCGCTCCGGTAATACGCGATCTTGCCGCGGACGTGCTCGCGCTGCCGCAGCAGGATCTCGATCCGCTCCTCGACGTCGCGGTCGTGCTCCTCGAGCAGCGCGATCCGGTCGGCGATCGTGCCCGCGTCGCGGGTGAGCTCGGCGAACTCCAGCATCCGCGCGATCGGCATGCCGGTGTCGCGCAGGCAGCGCAGCATCTCCAGCCAGCCGACGTCGTCGTCGCGGTACTGCCGGCGGCCGCCGGAGGTGCGGCCGACGCTCTCCAGCAGGCCGATCTTCTCGTAGTAGCGGAGCGTGTCGAGGCTGAAGCCGGTCTTCTCGACGACCTGTCCCGGGGTGTAGGTGGTGGTGGACATGCTCGTCAGGCTACGACGTCACCTCAGTCGATGGTGTGCCCTCCGTTGACCGTGATCCGCTCGCCGTTGACGAACCGCGACGCGTCGGACGCGACGAACGCGACCACGTCGGCGACCTCGGCGGGCGTGCCCATGCGCCGCAGCGGGATCTCCGAACGGTAGTCGCCGCTGTTCTCGTCGGTGATCTCCCCGTGCCGCTCGACCGGGATCCACCCCGGCGCCACGATGTTGGTGGTCACTCCGAACGGGCCCAGCTCCCGCGCCCACGTGCGGGCCAGGCCGATCTGGGCGCCCTTGGCCGCGTTGTAGGCCGAGGCTCCTGGCAGCGCCCGCTCGAACATGTCGGATCCGATATGGATGAAGCGGCCGGTGCCGAGCCGCTTCATGCCGGGCAGGGTGGCCTGCATCAGCAGGGTCGGGCTCTTCACGAAGAACACCAGTTGGTCGAGGTGCTGCTGCCAGGTGACCTCGTCGGCCGGGATGAAGGGCTGCGGCCCGGTGGCGTTCGCGACCACCACCTGGATCGCCCCGAGGCTCGTGAAGACGGCCTCGACGAGCCCGCGGACGGAAGCCTCGTCGGTCACATCCGCCTGAAAAGCCTGCGCTTTACCGCCTTTGTCGTTTATTTCGGACACCACCCGCGCAGCGCCGGCCGGATCCGAGCGGTAGTTGACCGCCACGGGCCATCCGTCAGCAGCGAGCCGCCGGGCGAGATGCGGTCCGAGCCCACGTGAGGCGCCCGTCACCAGAGCGCTGCCGAAGATCGTCACCCACGAAACGTACTATCCGTGCCAGGCTAGATCTTGTGCAGCAGCGACCTGGTTACCACGGCACCGGCCCCGGCGAGTTCACCCCCGACGGCTGCTCCGTCGAGTTCTACCGGCGGCTGCCGGTGCGCGACGAGCCGCAGATCATCGCGGCCGCCTCGCCACCGCCCGCCACCCTCCTCGAGCTGGGCTGCGGCACCGGCCGGGTCAGTGGCCCGCTCGCCGAGCTCGGCTATCGGGTCACGGCGGTCGACGAGAGCCCCGAGATGCTGGCCGCCGTCGAGGGCGCCGAGACCGTCCTGAGCTCGATCGAGGAGCTGGCGCTGGGGAAGGCCTTCGACATCGTGTTCCTGAGCTCGTTCCTGGTGCACAACCCCGACCCCGCGGTCCGGCAGCGCATGCTCTCGGTCTGCCGCCGCCACGTCGAGCCCGACGGCACGGTGATCATCCAGCGCGAGGGCGCCGGCTGGCACACCAAGGTCCCCCGGCAGAACCCGATCGCCGACGGCTTCAGCCGCGTCACCGCCTCCACGGATGTCGGCGACGGCGTCCGCGAGGTCCACGTCGAGTACGACTTCCCCGACGCCCACTGGACCCAGACCTTCCGGTCCCGCCCGCTGACCGTCGAGCAGTTCGAGACGGCCCTGCGCGAGGCGGGCCTGTTCGTCGAGCGCTACCTGACCTCCGACGGGACGTGGGTCGCCGCATCCCCCATCAACTGAAGGACGCGCCCATGCTGCGCAAGCTCGGCTTCCTCACCATCGGGCTGTTCGACGGCAACGACCCGCGTCCCGGCCACGAGTCGACCCTGGAGGTCATCAAGCTGGGGGAGGACCTGGGCTTCGACAGCGCCTGGGTGCGGCACCGGCACCTCCAGTACGGCATCTCGTCGCCGGTCGCCGTGCTGGCCGCCGCCTCCCAGCGCACCTCCAAGATCGAGCTGGGCACCGCGGTGATCCCGCTGGGCTGGGAAAACCCGCTGCGCCTCGCCGAGGACCTGGCCACCGTCGACCTCCTCTCCGGCGGCCGCCTCAATCCCGGCGTCAGCGTCGGCCCGCCGATGCACTACGAGCAGGTCAAAGGCGCGCTCTACCCCGACACGGCCGCCGCCGAGGACTTCAGCTACCGCCGGGTCCGGCGACTGCTTGATTTCGTACGCGGTGAGCAGGCCACCGATTTCAGCGGCGTCGAGGGTTTCGAGGTCTTCTCGTCCCGCGTCGAGCCGCACTCGCCGGGCCTCGGCAGCCGCATGTGGTACGGCGGCGCCAGCCTCCGCTCCGCCCAGTGGGCCAGCGAGAACGGCATGAACTTCCTGACCAGCAGCGTCGTCAAGGCCGAGGAAGGCGAGGACTTCGCCGAGATCCAACTCTCCCACATCCGCACGTTCCGCGCCCACCACCCCGACGGCGAGAAGGCCCGCGTCTCCCAGGGCCTGGTGGTGATCCCGACCGATTCCGCGACCGAGGAACAAAAGGCCAAATATCACGCGTACGCCGAGAAGCGCACCCCGCGGACCCTGGAGCCCCAAGGCCCAGCGCGGATGCTCTTCTCCCTCGACTACGTGGGCAGCTCAGCCGAGATCGCCGCCCGCCTCGCCGATCACGTGGCGTTCCGCGAGATCGACGAGGTGGCGTTCGCGTTGCCGTTCAGCTTCGAGCATGCCGACTACGTGCAGATCCTCACCGACATAGCGACGAAGCTGGGCCCGGCGCTCGGCTGGCAGCCGCGGGGCTAGGCGACCTTCCAGTCGAAACGGTATTGATTGGTCAGCGGCGGCACGGCGGTGCTCCACGAGTAGTTCGTCATGCCGTCGCGGGTGGCCGAGGTCAGCTCGGTGGGCAGGGTGCGGTCGCCGCTCCAGGTGACCTCACGGCCGGTCAGCCGCACGCCCATGCTGTCGGGGAAGCGCAGTTGCACCGACAGTTGCTCGGTGGGCCAGCGGATCTCCCTCTCGAACCAGTTGCCCCATTTCGTGGCGTGCACCCGATAGGCGCAGACGATCGTGGCCGATCGCCCCGGATAGATCGGCGCCGGGAGGCCGCGAGGTTCGAAAAAGACATAGATCTTCTTGTACGCGTCGCAGTCCTTCACCAGTTCCCAGCGGGCCGGCTCGCCGTCGAAGGTGGCTTGGAAGTCCAGCTCCGCCAGCGTGATCGGGTTGTCCCGGTAGAAGTCGCGCGACAGCGTCGGGTCGGCGGGATGGGCGTCGACCTCGATGCGGACCGGGAAGCGGGTGACCGGTTGGTCGCCCGCGTTGTGCACGTCGCGCAGGATGCGGATGCGGTAGTAGCCGTCGTCGCCGAGGGTGAGCGCCGCCTCCTCGCGGCGCACCACCAGGCCACGCGACATCTGCACGACCGTGCGGGTCGTGCGCGGTGACGGGTGGGTCTGCTGGGTGTTCGTCTCGGCGAGGAATTCCTCGAAGGCGGCCGACAACTCGCCGCCCGTCCGGAGGACGGCGTCGGCCCGGGCCGCGAATTCCAGCGTCGGGCGGTGCCGTCCGTTCTCCACGTGACTGACGTAGGACGGGTCGAAGCCCATCATCCGCGCCAGATCCTTCTTGTTCAGTCCACGGCTCGTCCGGAGCCTGGCCAGGGCGTCGGCAAACGCTGTCCGGCCGGAGAGATCGTCCGTCATGGAGTCACCTCATAGCGGGCTTACAAGTATCTACGCGGACTGTTGACGACGCAATGTGACGTGCGGTGCGCGGCGAGTCAGGCAAGTGTCACGTCTCAGCCCAGGGCGGGCACGCTCACCGGGGCGTCGCCGGACAGATCGGCGACCGGGATCAGGGCCGCCGGGCCGCCCGACATCAGCACCAGGGTGGCGGTCGGCTGGGGCGTGCCGGTGTCCTGAGCGGCCATGGTCTTCAGGCTCGCGACCTGGTCTTTCGCCACCTTGACCTGGCCGTCCTCGCGGCTCGCGCGGACCGTGCCGAGCGGCCCGTTGAGCACCAGGCACAGATGGCGGTCGCCGGCCTTCGCGTAGTGCGTGTCGGCGTCACACATGCCGAGCAGGCGGCCGAACAGGCCGGGCGGCTTGCTGACCTCGGTCGAGATGCCGTCGTTCACCGCGTACACGTCGACCTCGTGATCGCCCGGGAGCGTAAGCGGATCCCGTACGAGAAGAAATGCCGCACCTCCGGCAAGCGCGACCACCACGACAAGCGCCACCACCCACGGCCATCTCCGCCTTTTTGCCATGGCACGACCATAGGTAGTGCTGGCACCACCCTCAGGACGGGTGCCCGCCGCAGCGACTTCCGTCGTTGTCCTCAATAGCGTTCTAGGCATGACGACAACGACCATGACCAGGGCTGATGCGGCCGTCACGCTCCGCGGGGTGAGCCGGGTCTACGGCCGCGGCACCGGCGCGGTGCGGGCTGTCGACAATGTGACACTCGAATTTCCCCGCGGTGGCTGGACGGCCGTGATGGGCCCCTCCGGATCCGGCAAATCCACCCTGCTGCACTGCGCCGCCGGCCTCGAGCGGGTCGACGGCGGCCAGGTGCTGCTCGGCGACACCGACCTCACCGCCATCGGCGACCGTGCCCTCACCGCGCTGCGGCGCACCCGCATCGGCTTCGTCTTCCAGAGCTTCAACCTCATCGGCTCGCTCACCGCCGCGCAAAATGTGGCGCTGCCGCTGCGCCTGGCCGGTCGCCGCCCGCGCGGCGCCGAGGTCCGCGAGACCCTCGCCGCCGTCGGCCTGGCCGACCGGGCCAAGCATCGCCCGCGCGAGCTCTCCGGCGGCCAGCAGCAGCGCGTCGCCATCGCCCGCGCCATGGTCACCCGGCCCGAGGTGCTCTTCGCCGACGAGCCCACCGGCGCGCTCGACTCGTCGGCCGCCCACATCGTGCTCGACCTGCTGCGCCAGATGGCCGACGCGGGCCAGAGCATCGTGATGGTCACCCACGACCCCCTCGCGGCCGCTCGGGCCGACGCCGTGGTCTTCCTGCGGGACGGCCGGGTTGTCGACCGCCTGGCCGGGGCTGGGCCGCGCGAGGTCGCGGACCGGCTGGCCAGCTGGGAGGCTGGGGCTCCGGGTTCGGCTTCGGCTCCGGGTTCGGCTTCGGCTCCGCGTTCGGCTTCGGCTTCGGCTCCGCGTTCGGCTTCGGCTTCTTGGGAGGCCGGGCGATGATGGGCATGAGCCGGGCCGGCCTGGCCGAGCGCTGGCAGCTGTTCGCCGGCGCGTTCCTCTCCGTGACCCTGGGCGTCGCGCTCGTCCAGTCGTCGCTCCTGCTGCTGATCTCGGCGGCCACCTACGACCCGCCGGCCGGCCTGAGCGAGGCCGAGCGGATGGAGTTCTCCGACAACACCGCCGCGGTCGTCTCGATGCTCGGCCTGGTGCTGGGCATCGCGACGTTCCTGGCCGGCTTCATCATCAGCTCCACGTTCGCCTTCACCGTGGCCCAGCGCCGTCGCGACCTCGCCCTGCTGCGCCTGGTCGGCGGCAGCCGGGGCCAGGTGCGCCGCCTGCTCCTGGGCGAGGCGGTGCTGCTCGGCGGCCTCGGCGCGGCGGCCGGCGTGCCCCTCGGCCTGGTGGTCATGTCGGCGCAGACCCGGATGATGCGCAGCATGGGCTTCGTCCCGCCCGGCTTCGAGGGCGAGTGGCGGAAGTGGATCCTGGCCGTCTCCTTCGGCACCGGCATCGTCCTGGCCGTGGCCGGCGCGATGGTCGCGGCCCGCCGGGCGGCCCGGGTCCGCCCGCTGGAGGCCCTGCGCGAGACCGGCGAGGCGTCCCGGGTCATGACCGTGACCCGCTGGCTGGCCGGCCTGATCTTCTTCGGCGGCGCCCTGGCCCTGATCATCGTCGCCCCGCACGGCGGCCCCGCCGGCGGTCCCGCCATGGCGATGAACGTCCCGCTCCCCGCGGCCGTCGCCGCCGCCGCATTGAGCCCCCTCGTGGTGCCGCTGCTCGGCCGCCTGCTGCCCACCGGCTCCGGGGTGGCCGGCGCGCTGGCCCGGGCCAACCTGTGGGACGCGCGCCGCCGCAGCTCCTCGATCGCGGCCCCGCTGATCGTCCTGGTCGCGCTGGTCGTCGGCACGTCGGCCGCCAGCGCGTCGTTCACCGATTCCGGCATCGACGAGCTGCGCCGCCAGACCCACGCCGACCTGGTCGTCGAAACCACCGGCCCGGCCGCTGCCGCGGTCCTCGCGGCACCTGGCGTGGCGTCCGCGTCGACCGAGACCTCGGTCCCGGTCACGCTGACCACCGGCTCGGGCGAGGACATCGAGTCCGAGACCGGTTCGGCGTTGGTCATCGACCCTGCCGCCTACGCCGCGGCCCACTCCACCGGCTCGCTGGCCGCCCTGAGCGGTCGGGCGGTGGCGGCAGGGCCGGGCGGGGACGTGCCGACCCACGGCACGGTTCGGGTGAAGCTGCCCGGCGCTGACCTCGGAGCGGTGCCGGTGGTCGCGGCCGTTCCTGCCACGATGAGCGGCGGGGCGAACCTTCTGCTGCCGCCCGGCCTCGTGCCTGCCGACGTGATGGCCAAGTCGCCGACCCGTTCGTTCGTGACGCTTGAGTCCGGCACCGACGCGGGCGCCACCCGGGCCGCGCTGTCGCGGATCGGCGGGGTCTCCACCCTCGATGAATGGCTGAAATCCGACGCCAAGTCCCGCAGCGAGATCAGCGACAAGATCATGCTGGTCGTGATGGGCCTGGGCGGCCTCTACGCCCTGATCGGCGTGGTCAACTCGGTGGTGATCGGCGCCGCCGCCCGCCGCCGCGAGTTCGCCGAAGCCCGCATTACCGGCCTGACCCGGGCTCAGGTGATCCGGTCGGCGTTGCTGGAGTCCTCGGCGGTGACGGTGGCAGGCCTGATCCTGGGCGCCGTAGCTGCGGCAGGCGCCGTCCTGGCCGCCGTGGCTTCCACCGCAGCGGTGACGGGCCAGGGCACCCTGACCCTGCCGTGGCCGCTGATCGGGGCGGTGTGTGCGGTGGCGCTGGTGGTGACCGGCGCGACCAGCCTGATCACCTCGTGGTCCGCGACCCGCCGCGCGCCGATCACCTTGCTCGCCGCCCGGGAGTAGCCGCTGCGATGTCCGGCCCCCGCAACCCGCGCGGGCCGGCGCCAGCGACCCGCAATGCCTGGCCCCGGCAACCCCTGGAGGCCGGGCATCATCTCGCGTTTGCCGACATTTCGGAAATGTCGGCTACGGGCGCGTGGGGCCGGTCAGGGTTTGGGTGGTAGGAGCACTACGTCGGCGATGACGGCGCCGTCGTTGGTCAGGCGGTGATTTGCGGGGCTGTCGTAGACGACCAGGACTCGGTCGGTGCCCAGCATGCTCAAGCCCTCGGCGTGGTCGTCGCCCTCGCCGTAGGAGAGGTCCAGCTCTCTGGTGATGAGGTTGTCTCGCACGATCGTCGGGATCTCGGAGCGGGCTGCCTCGTGCCAGCGGTAGATGCGGACGGGGCCGTCGAGGTCCATGGTGGGGCCGGCCAGGATCAGGAGGTCCTCGCCGTCGGGGCACAGGTCTCGTACGCCCAGGCCCTCCAGGTCGAGGACGTGTTTGCGGTAGGGGAGGCCGTCGGGGAAGTCGCGCAGGCGCAGGCGGTCGGGGTCGTCGTCGGAGACGTACGGGCGTAGCTCCAGGACGAAAGCCCAACCTCGCAGGACCGGGCCGCGCAGGCCCAGGTAGACGCGGTCTCCCACGACGGCTATGCCCTCGATGTCGAGGCCGTTGTCCTTGCCGGGGATGGGGAGGAACGGGGCCAGGTGCTCGTCGTCGCGCAGGAGGGAGCGGAGGTTGTCGCGGCGGCGCAGGGAGGCGGCACGGTGGCGCTTGCCGTCGACCTCGATCTCGCGGACGGGGGTGGGGACGCCAGCTACGTCGGCTATCGGTAGGCGTACGAGAATCTGGCGGTTGTCCTGGCCCTCGACGCGCGACAAGCGCTTCAGAGCCTGCTTGCCCTCGTGCTGGTCTTTGATCTGCTTGCGGCGGAGGCTGTGGGAGCCGACCGCCCAGAGGAAGCGGCCGGCGCGCGCGAGGCCTTCGACGTCGGCTTCCTCGTTGACATCCTCGCCGGGGAGGTCCACGAAGTCGGCCAGGCGGAACGTGGTCTCGTCGCCGAACTCGGTGGCCTTCTCGGGCTGGTCGGCCAGCAGGCGCTCGACGGTCGCCGTCTCGTCGCCGGCGATCCACAGGACGTGGCCGTCCAGCCGGACCGCGGACAGGTTGGTGTGCGTGGCGGCGGCACGGGACGTCTCCCCGAAGCGCAGCCGGACCGTGTAGTCGACCGTCATGGTCGACATGGTGTCACTCCCGCGCATGCGTCATGCGGCGATCGGGTCAGCTTGACGGTTGCGGTGCGGCGACGGGGCTGCGGTTGCCGCTGCTGTCGAGGGCGCGGACGCCGAAGAACACGTTGTCCTTGGAGAGGTCGATGGTGAAGGTGGTGACGTTGCCTACCTTGCGGGAGTGGGTCCACTCGGGGGCGGTGGTCTCGCGCCAGACGATCTCGTAACCGGCCAGGTCGGGCTCCGGGTTGGGCTGCCAGCGCAGGGTGGTCTCGTTGGTGAGCTGGGTGGTGTCGATGACCACGCCCTTGGGGGTGCCGGGGGCCTGGGCGAGGGCCCAGAGGGCGGCGGCGTTCACGCGGGCGACCCGGGCGATGTAGTTGAAGTCGCAGAACTCGATCAGGTCGCCGTACTGGACGCCGTTCTCGACGCGGACGTCCTGGTGCTCGTGCGCGAAGTTCTCCCGGGGCTCGGTGAAACGGGCGGCGGGATAGCCGCGCAGCAGGAACGAGATGTGGTCGCTGCCGCGCAGGTAGCGGTCGCGCCGCCAGATCTGGCGGACCCGCATGCCGGTCTGGTCGTTGCTGGCCACGTCGTCGACGAAACGGCCGAGCTGGCGGGACGGGCCGTCGTTCTCACCGCCGACGCTCCTGCGGATGTTCGCCTCGGCGGCGGTCTCGGCGGTCGGCACGCCCTCGACGAAGAGGCGGACGGTGCGCGCGTCGTTCGCGGTGCCGTCGTGCGCGTTGCCGGTGCCCACGATGTCGTTGGAGAACATCGCTTGCACGTCCGCGGCGGCGTCCTTGAAGACCTGGGCCATATGGTCGGAACCGTAGAGGCCCTGCTCCTCGCCGGCGACGGCGCCGAAGACGATGGTGGCTTCCGGGGTACGGGTGGCGAGCACCCGGGCCAGCTCGAGCACGACCGCCACGCCGGAGGCGTCGTCGTCGGCGCCGGGGGCGTCGCTGGTCGCGTCCATCACGTCGGTCACTCGCGAGTCGTAGTGGCCGGTCACCACGTACACGCGCTGGGGTGTGACGCTGCCTCGCAGCGTGGCCACGACGTTGGTGATGCGGGTCGGCACCGGAATGCGGGAAGAGACCGGCTGGATGAAGGATTGGAGCTCGACCGTCATCCGGCCCGACGAGGTGGCGGCGTAGCGCTGAAGCTCGGCGAACAGCCAGTCGCGGGCGGCGCCGATGCCGCGCTCGGGGTCGTCCTGCACCGACAGGGTGTGCCGGGTGCCGAAGGCGACGAGGCGGCGGATGGTCGCCTCGATCCGCTTGGGATCGATCTCGCGGAGGATCGCGCGCAGCTCGGGCGCGGGGGAGGGATGGTGGCGCCCGGCCGCCAGCGCCTCACCTTCACCGGAGACGCCGGCGGCGATGGTCGCCGCGGACACCGTCAGAAACGTTCGCCTCGTCGACTTGGCCATGCCGAACACTCTCGTCCCCCGGTCGCGACATGTCCATGGGTGTCGATGGGTGATCGCGACCGGGGAGCGGAGGGGGCAGGCTGATGAGTTGGCGCGCTGGGAGGGCGGCGACTTATCAAGATCTGCGCGGTGGGCTCGGCTGCGCGGTGGGCTCGGCTGGGCGGTGGGCTCGGCTGGGCGGTGGGCTCGGCTGGGTGGTGGGCTCGGCTGGGCGGTGGGCTCGGCTGGGTGGTGGGCTCGCCGTGCGGTGGGGTGGCCCGTGCGGCGGGGGTCAGCCCGTGAGGCTCGCTCAGGAGGTGGTGCTCGGAGAGGGGGCGGCCGACGGGGCGGTCGGGGCGGGGTTGGGGTTGCCGGGGTTGGGGTTGGCGGGGTTGGGGTTCTGGCGGTTGCCGAAGCCGGGCGGGAGGCCTCGGCCGTCGCGGTTGCGCCGGCCGTTGTCGCCGCGCCAGTCGCCCGGGCCACGGCCGTTCTGGTGCATGGCGGGGCGGCCTCGGTCGTGGTTGTCGAAGTGGGAGGCGATCGCGCCTACCGCGACCACTCCGGCGCCGATGATGCAACCGGCCAGGAGGAGGGCGAAGGCCAGGAGGAGGGGGACGCGGCGGTTGTACCAGCGCTGCTGCGGCGGGGCGGCCGGCTGCCACGCCGGCTGGCCGGGCTGAGAGGGCTGGCCGGGCTGAGACGGCGGCACCTGGCCGGGCGGCACCTGGCCGGGCGGCACCTGGCCGGGCGGCACCTGGCCGGGCGGCACCTGGCCGGGCGGCACCTGGCCGGGCGGCACCTGGCCGGGCGGCACAGCGGCCGCGGCCGGGGCTGACTGCGCGGCGTGTGGCACGTCGGCGGGCTGCTCCTGCGTGTCTGCGGCCGAGGATGCAGGCGGCTGGGTGTCCGGGGCCGGGGCGGCGAGGTGCGGCTGTGCGGGGCCGGCCGGTGGCGCGCCTGCGGGTGGCTGGTTGATCGGCTGGGTGGGCTCGTCGGGGCGGGGACTATCGGTCATCGGTGAACTCCATGCCGGGGGCGACTTCAGAACCCAAGAATCGGCGCGCTCGCTGAGAACCCGGTACCGATGCGTCTAAGAATCATCTAAGAACCGGCACAGACGCGGCTGTGAGGAAAGCCGGGTATCTTCATCGGGCTCGATGCCTGATGACCCACGGGGGGTTGCCGTGCTCTGCGTTGTTTGCGGTTCCACACTCGAATCGCCGGGACAGGTCCACGCCTGCTCGGTGCCACCAGGCACCGTCACCGACTGGGCGGCCGCCACCCGGCGGCTGATCTCGGGGGCGGTCGCCTACGGGATCGTCGCGGTGGTCGGCGCGGTCGTGTCGACCGCGCTGCTGGCCATTCCGGACGGTGAACCCGCGAAGAGCTTCTGGGCGGTGCTCGGCGGGCTCCTCGGGTGGGTCGCGCTGGGCACGCTGGCCGTGGTGGTTCTGCTGAGCATCGCGTGGCTGCGAGCCACCGGGCGGATGTCCCGTGCCTACGGCGCTCCGGCGAACGGTCACCTGGGCATCTGGGCGGTCGTCACGTTCCTGGTGCTGCTCGTGGTCAGTTTCGTGCTCGGGATCATGGTCATCGTCTCGGCCGAGCTCGCCGTCTGGGCGCAGGCGGTCGTGCGCGTGGTCGCGGTGGTCCTGCTGGTCGCCGGCCTGCGGCACACGCGTGCCTGGTTCCGCGGCCGCGTCAACCCGGGCGGAGCGGTCGGCGCCGACCTGGTCAGCGGGGGCGACCCGTTCGCGCCCAAGGGACCTACGCCGACCAGCGACGACTGGGACGCCTCCAGCTGGGACCCGGACATCCAACGCGACATCGATCGTCGCCGCGGCAAGCTCCACGACTGACTCGCAGAGCGAAATGACGCGCGCGGGCCGGCGGACTGGAACGCGCACGCGCCGCGGCCAGATGGGTCAGCTCAGGCGGAGGGCCTCGTCGATGCCGGGCTCGTGGCGGCCCAGGTAGACCGGATCGCGGTGGGAGAGGGCGTCCGCGGCGGCCTTCACGATGGCGCCGCGCTCGCGGAACATCGAGTGGGCCCACGGGTCCCGGTAGATGCGGACCGAGTCGTCGCCGACGCCGGTGGCCTCGATGCCCTGGTCGCGGCACAGGGCCACGGCTCGGTCGATGTGGTAGGTCTGGGTGACCACGATGGCCTTGGTGACGCCGAAGACGCGCTTGGCGCGGGCGCACGAGTCGTAGGTGTCGAAGCCGGCGTAGTCGAGCACCACCTGCTGGGCCGGCACGCCGCGGGCGACCAGGTAGACCTGCATGGCGCCGGGCTCGTCGTAGTCCCAGCGGCTGTGGTCGCCGGAGACCAGGATGGCGCGCACCTTCCCGGCCTCCAGCAGGCGCTGGGCGATGTTCAGGCGGGCGGCCAGGAACGGCGACGGGGTGCCGCCGGGGTAGACCTCGGCGCCGAGGACGATCGCTACCGGCGCCGCGGGGACCGTCTGCTCGTCGTACACGTGACCGGCGGCCTCGATGCGCACCCAGAGTGAGCAGGACGCCATCGCGACCACCGCCAGGGCCGTGAGGAGCGCGGCCGGGAAGAGGAGGCGGCGCAGCAGGCGGATCAGCACGCGGCTGACGATGCCAGGCCGTGTCAACATGGGCGGCGTGATGGTGGCGCGGTGGGCGGCGGGACAGCCGGGGGCGAGGATCTGGGAGCGGCCGGACGCGATCGCCGTCGCCTGCGCGAACCTGAGCCGCCGCGACCGGCTGGCGATCCACGGCGAGCCGGAGGCGGTCGCGCGCCTGCTCAGCGACGAGGTGCTGGCAAATATCAAAAATACTTACCGGCCGATCGGCGCCGAGGAGGTCATCGTCTCGGTGGCCGAGCTGATCCCGGGGTTCGAGGTCGACGGCAAGTTCGGCTGGATGGATGTCACCGCGCCCGTGCCGGCCGCGAAAACCAGCGCGACGTGGCTGCACCCGGACGAGCTGCCGCGGGTTGCGGCGCTGATCGAGCAGGCATTTCCCGACTCGTACGCGAAACCGGGCGCGCCCGGAGTCGAACGTTGGGCGGGCATTCGCGGCGACGACGGAACACTGCTGGCCGTCGCCGCGGACGCCTGGTCGACCGCCGAGATCGGGCTCCTGGCCGGGGTGGCGACCCGCCCGGAGGCCCGGGGGCGCGGCCTCGCCCGGCAGCTGTGCGCGTTCGTGACGAACGAGCTGCTGGCCGGGCGGGAGCGGGTCGGGCTGATGGTGGACTACTGGAACGTGGGCGCGCTCAACACGTACGCGAAACTCGGCTTTGACTTGAAACGAGTCGCCGCGGCCCGCCTCAACGAATGCTGAAGGACGCCCGCAGCAGGTCGCGGTCGCGGGAGGACGGGCCGACCAGCAACTCGAAGTCGCCGGGCTCGACGACGCGCCGGCCGTCGGCGGTGACCAGCGAGCACGCCTCCGCCGGGACCTCGACGGTGACCGTGACCGACTCGCCCGCCGGCACGGTGACCTGCCGGTACGCCTTCAGCTCCTTGACCGCCCACGTGACGCTGGTGACCAGGTCGCTGACGTACGCCTGAACTGTTTCCAGCGACGGCCTCGCGCCGGTGTTCGTGAGCGTGACCTCCGCCCGGATCGTCCCGGTTTTCTCCACCGAAGGCGACACGGTCAGGTCGCTGTAGCCGACCGTCGTGTACGACAAGCCCTCGCCGAAGACGAACAGCGGCTCCTGCGTGAGGTCGGCGTAGCGCTTGCCGTGCTGCCCGCGGATCTGGTTGTAGTAGACCGGCTGCTGGCCGACGTGGCGCGGCACCGACAGCGGCATCCGCCCGCTCGGCTCGATCAGGCCCAGGACCAGCTCGGCGATGGCCCGCCCGCCGCGCATGCCAGGGTTGAACGCCTGGATGATCGCCGCAGCGTTGAGCGCGGAGCCGGGCAGGACGCACGGCTTCGAGTTGAGCAGCACCACGATCATCGGGGTCTTGGTGGCCGCGATGGCGTCGAGCAGCGCGATCTGGCCGCCCTGCAGCTCGAGCGTCGCCGTCGACTTGTGCTCGCCGGTGAGGTTGACCGTGTCGCCGACGACCACGATCGCGTAGTCGGCCCGGATCGCCTCGTCGCGGGCGAGCGAGATCAGGTGGCCGTCGACCGGCGCGCCCTGCGAGATCGGCGGGCGGGGCTGGCCGTCCGGGTAGGTCTCGCCTTCGGGGTCGGGGACCAGACGCTCGATGTCGGCGCCCCGGGCGTACGTAATATCCCAATTGCCCGGCGCGACCGAACGGACGCCGTCGAGCACCGTCTCGATCAGCTCGCGCGGATGGCCGTCGGGCATCCAGTCGACTTGTCCGGAATTTCCGGCCCAGTCGCCGAGCTGGGATTGCGGGTGATCGGCGTTCGGCCCGATGACGGCGATCCGTCGGAATTTTTCCTTATTTATGGGCAGAAGCCCGTCGTTGCGCAGCAGCACCAGCGATCGCCGCGCGACTTCGAGGTTCAGGTCGGCGTGTGCGGGAATGCCGATGACCTCGCGCTGGCGCTCCGACGACGGCGCCCGCGGGTCCTCGAAGAGGCCCATCTGGAACTTGAGCCGCAGGATCCGGCGGACCGCGGCGTCGATCTCCTCCTCGCGCAGCAGCCCGCGCGCGACCGCCTCCTGAGCGCCCTCGAAGAAGCCCGGCGTCACCATGACCAGGTCGTTGCCGGCCCGCACCGCGACCGCCGCGGCCTCGGCGTAGTCGGCGCAGACCTTCTGCTCCCAGACCATCCGGCCGACGTTGTCCCAGTCGGTGACCAGCGTGCCGGTGAAGCCCCACTCCCCCTTGAGCACGTCGTTGAGCAGCCACTTGTTCGCGGTGATCGGCACGCCGTCCATCGACTGGTAGCCGAGCATGAAGACCTCGCAGCCCTCGCGCGCGACCCGCTCGAACGGCGGCAGGAACCACGAGCGCAGCTTGCGCGGGCTGATGTCGGCCTCGCTGGCGTCCCGGCCGCCCTGCGTCTCGGAGTAGCCGGCGAAGTGCTTGGCGGTGGCGAGGATGCCGGTCGGGTCGGCCAGGCCCTCGCCCTGGTAGCCGCGGACCATCGCGGCGCCCAGCTCGCCGATCAGGTGCGGGTCCTCGCCGAAGGTCTCGTCGACCCGGCCCCACCGCAGGTCGCGGGTGATGCACAGGACCGGGGAGAAGGTCTGGTGGATGCCGGTCGCGGCCACCTCCAGGGCGGTGACCCGGGCGGCCCGCTCGACCAGGGCGGCGTCCCAGGTCGCGGCCATCGCCAGCTGGGTCGGGAAGATCGTGGCGCCCGGCCAGAAGGAGTGGCCGTGGATGCAGTCCTCGGCGGTGAGCAGCGGGATCTGCAGCCGGGTCTTGGCGACCAGGTCGATCGCCTCCAGCATCTTCGCCGGCGACGTGTGCAGGATCGAGCCGGCCAGCTTCTCGCTGACGATCTCCTTGACGTCGTTGCGGGCGTCCAGCTGGAGCATCTGGCCGACCTTCTCCGGCAAGGTCATGCGGGCGAGCAGGTCTTCGACGCGCTGCTCGACGGGCAGGGCCGGATCCCGGTACGGAAGAAGATCAGCGGACACTCGTGCCTCCGGTCGTCACGACCGCGGTGGCACGGTCTGTGGAACGCTAACAACCGGCAGTCTTCCAGTCCGGAACCGGTTCCGGCACCCCGCCCCGGTTCCGGAACTGTTCACTCAGCTATCTGAATCACTTTCATCGATGCTCGGCGCCTCGATACCCGCGGCCACGATGGCGTCCAGCCGGGCCTCCGCGGCCTCTTTCTCGCGCTCCACGAGCGTCGCGTACTCGACCAGGACCGAGGGGTCGTCGGTGTCCTCGACCTTGTCGAAGAAGCGCTGGGTGGTCCGGACGGCCTCGGCGTAAGCGGCCGAGGCCTCCCGGATCGCGATGATCGTCTTGTCTGCCATGCGGTCAGTCATATCACCCCTGCCCGTTTCCCCGGCCGGGGCTGCCCCCGCATACCTAGGCCAGGGCGCAGGCGGCGCCGTTCAGGGTCGCGGCGGTGGGGGCGGCATTGCTCGTACGCCAGCGGCCCAGCAGTCCGGCGCTGGCGGTGCCGCCGGCCGGGATCGTGCGGTTCCAGCGCTCGCCGGTGAGCGTGACCGTCGAGCCCGACTGGGTGAAGGTCGCGTTCCAGGCCTGCGAGACGGTCTGGTCGCCGCCCAGGGTCAGGGCCAGGATCCAGCCCTCGACCGCGGTCGTCCTCGCATTGGTCACGGTGACGTCGGCCACGAATCCGCCGGTCCATTCCGAGGTCGTCTTGTAGGCGACCGTGCAAAGTGTGGGCGGCGGCGTCGTCGTGGTCGGCGGCTGCGCCCGGACGGTCGGGGTGGCGATCGAGACGTTCCCGGCGGCGTCGCGAGCCCGCACGTAGTAGTTGCGCATGCCGGTGCTCGAGTTGCCGAACGGGACGGTGGCCGCGGTGCTGGTGGTGGAGGCGAGCAGCGTCGAGGTGTACCAGCCGTCGAAGAGGTAGACGTCGTACCCGGTGACGCCGACGTTGTCGGTGGCGGGGTCCCAGGCCAGCGCCGGGCCGTCGGGGGTGACCGCGACGATCCGGAAGTTCGCGGGCGTGGCCGGCGGCGTCGTGTCCCCGGTGGTGGAGGCCGGGGTGACGACGGTGACCGTGTTGCTGGCCGGCGAGTAGCCGCCGGCGTCGAGGGCGCTGACCCGGAACGAGTACTGCCGGGTCGGCAGGATGTAGCCGGTGACCGTCGCGGTGGTGACGTTACCGACGGGCTGTGACCAGATCACGTCGTTGAAGGCCTGGTAGTAGGTGATCTGGTAGCCGGTGGCGCCCGGCGAGGCCGTCCAGGACAGCGTGACCGAGACCGGGGTGACGGCGGTGGCCTGGAGGTCGGTGGGAGTGGGTGCGGCGAGGGCGGGGACTGCGGCCGCGGCGGCCAGGGCGGTCGCGGCGAGCCACAAGTGAGGACGAGGCATGCTTCGACCGTCCATTAGAGATAGACAGCTGTCAACGCCTGTGGCCGGGCCGGCTCGTGGGAAGCCGGCCCGGCCACAGGGGCCTAGGGGTTGACGACCTTGCCGGCGAAGGTCACCTGCAGCGTGCCGCTCGAGGCGAACGACCAGCCCAGCGCCCCGCTGTAGGTGGTGCAACGGGAGCCGTTCGTGCCCGACCAGAACTGGTTGGAGCTGTCCGAGTTGCCGATGATGCGGTCGTTGGTGCCACTCGAACTGCGGCACGAGGTGTTGTTGCGGAACACCGAGGTGCCCGCGTCGAACGAGAAGTTCCGCTCGGTGTTGTCGACCGCGACGTTGTTGGAGATCGTCATCGAGCCCGGGTTGCTGTTGTACGTGAAGCCGTGCTTCCCGTTCCGGTAGGCGATGCTGTGCGTGACGGTGTGGTTGACCGCGATGTCCTCGCCGCCCAGCTTGTAGCCGTTGCGGTCGCCGGCGCCGGCCTGCGAGCCGTCGCTGAGCGTGCCGTTGTTGTAGGACAGCGAGTACTCGATGGTGACCGGGCCGATCGCGCCGGTGTCGTCCTTCGTGTACAGGTCCCAGCCGTCGTCGATGTTGTTGTGCGAGACGTCGTACCGGAAGATGTTGCCGCTCCCGACGGTCAGCTTCGCGGCGAAGCCGTCCGCGTCCTCACCGTCCGAGTCCGCGTTGTCGTGCGACTCGGCGCTGACGATCAGGTTGTTGGCCGGCCACTGCGCCTGCGGGGTGTCCGACGCGATCCGCGAGAGCTGCAGGCCGGTGTCGTGGTTGAAACGGGTCACCGTGCGCTCGATGATGTTGTTGCTGCCACCCACGAAGATGCCGTTGTCGCCGGCCCGTTCGACCACGATCCCGTACACGCGCCAGTAGTTGCCGTTCACGGCGAGCCCGCGATTCGCCGAGTCCTCCGCCTGGGCCGAGAAATTCAAGATCGGGACTTCATTCGGGTACGCCGAGAGCGTCTTTCTGGCGCTGGAAGTGCCGTTGTTCCCGGGCGCGATGGTCACTGTCGAGGAGAGGTTGTAGGTCCCGCCGCGCAGGTAGATCGTGCCGCCCGCGGCGATCCTGGTCAGCGCGTCGGCGACCGTGGTGGGCGCCGACTGGGTGCCGGCCGCGCCCGCCGTGCCGTTGGGAGCCGCGTAGATCGCGCCGCTGGTGGGCGGGGTGGTGGGCGGTGTCGTCGGCGGGGTTGTCGGCGGCGTCGTCGGTGGGGTGGTGGGCGGCGTGGTCGGGGTGGTCGTGGGCGGCGTGGTCGGGGTCCCGCCGCCGCCGTTGTCCACGATCACGTCGTCGAAACGGCCTGCGGCGTGCTCGGTGAGCAGGCCGATCCGCCCGGCGCTGATCGTCGAGTCGGTCGCGCTGCCGACCGTGGCGCCGTTGACGCTGCCGCTGATCGTGGTGCCGTTGAGCGTCAGCTTGAGCGTATAAAACGTACTCGTGGAGATTGTCTGGTTTATGCTTGCAAGAACCGAAATTGTCGAGCCGTTCATGGTCTCGAGCTGGATCTTGTTGGCGCCCGTCAGCGACAATCTGTACATTTTGGTCGCGCCGCTCGCGCGCGCGGTCAGCGACACGACGCTCGCGGTGGAGGCGAACGACGTGGCCTTGACCCGGGCCTGCACCGAGTAGTTGGTCCAGCCGGAGTCGCCGGCGAACTCGCGGGCGCGCTCGCTGCCGGTGTCGGACTGCTGCAGGACCTGCGAGCCGTCGGCGACGACCGACCAGGTGCCGCCGGACTTGGACCAGCCGCCGGCGCTGCCGTTCTCGAAGTCGGCGCTGAAGACGGTGGCCGCCTCGGCGTTCGTGACGGTGACGAACAGGCCCGCCGTGACCAGCGTGACCAGGCCGCCGACACCGGCGAGACGCCGCAGGCGCCGCGCGCGAGGGTGGGGTGCCATGCGCATTTCTCCTTGTCGCAATTCGGAACCGCGAAAATGCACAGGCAAATGTGCCGCGGCCGGAGGGGAACGGATCCGGGGCGGTTCCGAGGGGACGGTATTCCGTGCTGAAAATCCTTGTCCCGCCAAATACTCGGGTCAATGAGTTCCGTTTGCAGGTTTGTTGCATTGATCTTGAGTAAGCTCCTTGCCCGGCGCCCTTGAGCGGTCGTAGCATCGGCGCCAAACCACATTGATGCTCGTGAAACTTTGGGCCCGGCTGTCGAAGCGCTTCGACAGACAAAGTCGCGATCTTCTCGAAGCGAAGGGGATGCGAGATGCGTAGGCGAAAACTCGCCGCGTGCCTGGCCGTGAGCCTGGGCATCGCGGCCGGCGCCGGGGTCGTCACGGCCGTGCCGGCCTCCGCGGCGGCCGGCTGCACCGTCACCTACCAGGTGAGCAGCCAGTGGCCCGGCGGCTTCGGCGCCAATGTCACCATCAAGAACCTCGGCGACGCGATCGGTTCCTGGACGCTGGTGTGGTCCTTCGGCGCCGGCCAGACGGTGACCCAATCGTGGAACACCGCGCTCACCCAGAGCGGCGCGACAGTGACGGCGAAGAACGCCGGCTACAACGGCTCGATCGCCACCAACGGCACCCAGTCGTTCGGCTTCAACGGCTCGTGGACCGGCAGCAACCCGGTGCCGTCCGCGTTCACCCTCAACGGCGTGTCCTGCACGGGCGGCGTGACCAACCCGACCACCTCGCCGACGACACCCCCACCCACTGGTAGTTCTGGTGGCGTCCCGTCCGACGCGGCCTGGGTGGCAACCGGTCAGTACGACTCGTGGACCAACAACGGCTACACGCTGAACAACGACGTGTGGGGCGGCGCCGCGGGCTCGCAGACCATCTGGGCCCGGACCGGCACCAACTGGGGCGTCGTGTCCAACCAGCCGCGCACGAGCGGCGTCAAGTCGTACCCGCACACCGGCAAGACTTTGAACCGCACCCTGAGCTCGCTGAGCTCGATCTCCAGCTCGTTCAACGTCACGGTGCCGGCGGACGGCGATTACGAGACGGCCTACGACATCTGGGCCAACAATTACGCGTACGAGGTCATGATCTGGACCAATCAACATGGCGCGGTGGGTCCGATCGCCGAATCGTATGACGCCAACGGCGCGGTCCCGTCGGCCCGCAACGTCTCGGCCGGCGGCCACACCTGGAACGTCTACCGCGGATCCAACGGCAGCAACCAGGTGTACTCGTTCATCCGCACCAGCCAGACGAACTCGGCCACGATCGACGTCCTGTCGGTCCTGAACTGGCTGCGCACCAACGGCTGGTACGGCGACGTGACGGTCGGCGACATCCAGTTCGGCTTCGAGATCTCCGGCACGGCCGGGCAGTCCAACTTCGTCTGCAACACCTTCAACATCTCGTACGCCTGATCCCGTCTTTTCGGTCGGCATGCCGACGGTGACCTCCTCGCCGTCGGCATGCCGGCTCTAGCGTGTTCGCATGGACGGCTTCCTGCCCTCGAAGCACGGCTTCGCGTTCAACAACTCGTGGCCCTCGCAGCCCGCTGTCGTCCTGCCCACCCCGTTCGGCGACCTGCGCCTCGGCAACGCCGCCGGCGGCCTGTGCGGCGGCATGGTCTTCGCCGCGATGGACTACTTCCTCGACGGCCGGGAGCCGACGCTGGACCGCCCGCCCGCCGGCGACCCCCTCTACAAGTTCATCGTCTCCCGCCTGATCGACTCGTGGCATGTCCCCGCCGGCGTCGCCCAGTACTACCAATGGATGAGCCTCCCGGACGGCGACCACACCATGAAGGTGTTCGGCCGCCAGGTCATCGTCGAGCGCGGGCTGGGCTGGCGCACCGTCCGCGTGCAGTGGCCGCAGATCAAGCGAGACCTCGACCGCGGACTGCCGGTCCCGCTGGGCGTGGTGACCGTGGCGTCGCGCAACCCGAAGGACTTGGCGCTCAACCACCAGGTGCTGGCCTACGGCTACGAGACGGACGGCACCCGCCTGACCATCCGGGTCTACGACCCGAACCGAGGCCGCCGCGACGACACCACCATCCGGCTGGACACCGCGGCGCCGGCCAAGCCGGTCGCTTTCGAGCACAACCTCGGCCTGGGCCAGAAGCCGGTCCGCGGCCTCTTCCGGGTCGCCTACACGCCGCGCATGCCCGGCTAGCCGACGGCGGTGCCCGGCGGACGGAGCCGCTGGAGGGCGTCATGGATCGTCGGATCGTCGTCCTCGTCATGCCAGACCACCACCTCGACACGTGGGCCGTGCTTTCTTGCCAGGAACTCGTCGACCGCGGGCCTGTTCGGCGGCGCGTTGAGGACGAGGATCCCGCCGATCGCGTGGTAGTCGGCGGCAATGTCGATCTCCAAGCGCTCGATCGCCAGGAAGACCGCTCCGTTCGACAGATTCTTCTCGGCGTGGTGGATCCGGACGAGGATGTCCCGTGCCGACCAGGTCGCGACGACATCGCCGTGACGACTGGCGCCGGTGGTCGCGCCGAGAAGTTCCGCCTCCCTTTTGATGACCTTTTTCGCGGCTTCCATGAAGCGCAATTGTTCGGCTCTCGCCATCAGTTCCGCGTCGGTGCTCAATTTGTCCCGCAACTCGTCCAGCAGGGCCATTGCCGACGGGTCGGACACCTGGAACGTCTTTCCGGCCGTTGCGGCTGACGCCGCCTGATCGCGGTCGCCGGCCCCAGCCGGCTCGAACATCGACAGGATCGACCGGATCGCGCTCTGCTGCAGACGGTCCTCGGGCGGCAGCTGAGCGCGCTCCGCCAGTTGGGACAGCATCGCGAAAGTGACGTGATGCGGTAGGGCGGCGCGCTTGTCGCCATCCACGACGGCGCGGTCGTATACCCAGGTCAGCGTGCTCCACCAGCGCTCATGCTGCTGCTGCGACTTGGTGTGGCGCAGTTGCATGGCGGCTATCCGCGCGGCGATCAGGGCGGCGGTGAGAGCCATGAGACCGCCGAAGCCGGCAGACGTCAGGAATCGCTGCCAGAATGGATCTCCGGCCGGCGTCCCGGTCGCCGCCAGCAGCCCGTCGAATATCGGCCTCAGGGTGCTCAATGGCGCGTCCCCACGAATTGATCTCTTTCCCCGGTGAGAAAAGTAAATATACCTGCGCCGCGCAACGGATGGCCGAATTTTGATCAACAGATGTCGATGTCATTGGTCCGGAGGTAGCGTACGGAAATGGCCTCGGCGCTTCCTCCCCGGCACGCGCACGCCAACGTGCCGATCGCCTCGGCCGCCGACCTGTCCCTGACTGATTCGCCGGTCGTCGAAGGGGCGTGGCACCCGCCGTTCGATCGGCTGCCGATGGTCGTGCGCGGGCGTGCGGACATGGTCGACGGGCTTCGCCGTCACGTGGGCGGCGTGGTCGTGCTCACCGGTCAAGCGGGCTGCGGCAAGACCACCGTCGCCCTCGCCGCGGCGCACCAGCTCGCCGGCGACCACCGCGTCTTCTGGGTGGCGGGTCACCATCGCGCCTCCTTCGTCGAGGGGATGGCAGCGGTCGCCCGGGAGGTTCATGCGAGCGACATCGAGATCGCGCGAGCCCGGGAGGAGGCTTCGGCGGCACTGGTCTGGCGCCTCCTGACGACCCAGTCGAGGGTGGACGAGAGCCCGGCGCGCGTCGTGCTGGTCATCGACAACGTGGACGATCCCGAGCTCGCATCCGACGTCGTACGTCAGGCACAGGCTCTTCCGTCACGGTGGCTGGTCGTGGTGACCACCCGCGTCAAGCCGCGCCGCCCCGCGTCGAACCTGGCCGTCGCCGTGGAGGTCGACCGGCTGTCCGTGGATGCCGGCGCCGACCTTCTTCTCGACCGGATTCCGGAGATGGACCGTGCCCGCCGGCTCCTGGAGTTGCCGCACGCACGGAGGGCGGCCGAGCTTCTCGGCTACCTGCCGTTGGCGCTCCACATAGCGGGGTCCTACCTGGGCAGTCCGGTGGTGCGGCACAGTGTGTCGAGCTACGTCGGCGAGTTGAGCGGTTCTCCCGTACGGCGGCCGGGTCTGCATGTGGACGAGCCCGCCTACCACGTGCTGCCCGGCATCAACCTGACCCTCAAGGCGTTCGGCCCCGAGGAACGAGACCGCGCGCTCCGGCTGCTGGGTCTGCTCGCCGCCGGTGCGCCCGGACAACCGTTTCCCCTCGGCGCGCTACTCACCCCGGTCGAGGCCCTGACCGAACGCAGCCTCCGGCTCCTGGCCGTCACCGGCTTGGTGGACATCATCTCCTACGACAATCTGCCCGTCGCCGCGCTTCACCCGCTGATCGCCCGCGCGGCCGGCCACACCGAGGGCATGCGCGCCGTGCTGGAACCCGGCACGAGGCTGCTCGACACCATCACCGAGGCGGTCGACGGAGGTTCCGCGGCGTACCTCGAACCCAGCGCCGACGTGTGGCCGTTATGGCGGCTGCTCACTCCGCATGTCGCGCACGTCCTGTCCAATCCGGCCTCTCGCGGCAACGCCGGCGCACTGCGGGCAGCTCATCGCGTGGTCCGCCAGCTGATGCGCCGGGGCATGTACCGCACCGCCGCCGAACTGGCGGTGCTGGCCGCCGACCGCACCGCGGGCCTGGCGGAGCAGGACGAGGCGCTCCGGCGTTCGGCAGTGTTGGATCGCGGTCTGGCTCTGCAGGCCCGCGCCCTGGTCAGTCGCCCGGAGCCGGACACGGAGAACGACCTGGACCGCGCGTTCCACGACATCAACGACGTCGCGCTGGCCACCCGCCAGGTCTGTCATCCCGACGACCCGGAGGTGATGGAAGCCAGCCATCGCCTGGCGGTGATCCTGCACGAGAAGGGCGAGCCGGCCGAGGCCGAGCAACTGTTCCGGCAGGTGCTGGAGGCTCGCGAGAGGGTGCTCGGCCGGGATCACTCCGACACCTTGACCACCATGCACAGCCTCGCCACCGTGCTGCAGGTCGCGGGGCGAGCCGCGGAGGCCGTGCAATTGCTGGAGGCGGTTCTGGCCGGTCGTGTGGGCCGGTTGGGCAGGGCCGATCCGGCGACCCTCTCCACCCGTCACAGCCTTGCCTACGCCCGGCAGGCGGCGGGCGGCCGCGACTGGTTGCAGGCGGCCGAGCGTGACTTCGGCGAGGTGCTGGCGAGCCGCAACGCCCTGTTCGGGCCCGCGCATCCGAACACCCTGATCACCAGCCACAACGTTGCCTGGCTCGAACAGGCGAAGGGTCATTTCGGGGTCGCGGAGGACGGCTTCCGGGCGGTGCTCGCGACGCAGATCAGGCGGCTGGGAAAGGCGCACCCCCACACGATCGCCGTGGCGGCCAACCTGGCGTGGGTTCTGCTCCTGCAAAAAGAGTTTCCGACGTCCCGGCAGATCTTCACCCAGGTGCTCAAGATCCGTGCCACCCGACTGGGTGTCCTGCATCCGGACAGTCAGACCACGCGTGGGAACCTCGGCTGGCTGACCTACGAAGAGGGCGACTTCCACCGCGCGGAGCACCGATTCCGCAGACTCTACGACGATCGGGTGCGCCTGCTGGGCCCGGACCACCCGCGAACCCTCACCACCCGCCACAACTTGGCGCTCAGCCTGCGCTCGCAGCGCGAGCTCCATCGGGCACGCGACGAGTTCATCGCGATCCGCGACGATCAGGAGCGGGTCCTTGCCCAGTCACACGATTCCACGCTCGCCACCAAATACAACCTCGCGGTCACCCTGCGGATGCTCAACTCCCCGGCGTGGCTGCAGGAGGCGATGACCCTGCTGGACGAGGTGCTGGGGACGCTGCGCGGCCGTCAGGATCCGCACAATCCGCTCCTGCGTCAGACCAAGCGCGAGATCGTCATTCTCCTGGCGATCGAGAGCGGCCGCGCCGATGTGCACGAACTGGTCGACGACGACGACGAGCTCGCCGAGACCCCGTCGACACTCATCGACGACCCCCTGATCCAGGACTTCGTCGACGACGACATCGACGACTTCCCCGACCCCGATCTCGTGGACTACCCGAGTCCGGCATCGTGACAGTGCCCCGACGCCCGGTAGGATCATTGGCGAACTCCGTACTCCAGGCTCTGGAACCATGTCGCAGATGAGCCTGGGACTCCGCTTCTGAGCGCGGGGAGGAGGTGGCGACTCGCATGTTGCTGCCTACCTTCGGAGAAGTCTCATGGAAATCGGCCTTGGGCTGCCCATCAGTGATCCCGCGTGCCTGCTCGAGTGGGCGCGCCGCGCGGAAGAGTGCGGATTCGGCACGGTCGCGATGCTCGATCGGCTCGCCTTCGACAACCCGGAACCGCTGACGGCGCTCGCCGTGCTGGCCGGGGCCACCACTCGGATCCGGCTGCAGACCGAGGTGCTGCTCGGGCCGCTGCGGGGGACCGCCCTGCTGGCCAAGCAGGTGGCCACGCTCGACCGCATGTCGGGCGGGCGCTTCGTGCTCGGGATCGGGATCGGTGGGCGGGAGGACGACCACGCCGTGGCCGGGACACCGATCAATCAGCGCGGGCGGATGCTCGACAAGCAGTTCGGGGCGCTGCGGGAAATCTGGCGCGGCGAGCCCTATCGGGGCGCGATCATCGGGCCGCGGCTCGAGAAGGCGCCGCGGATCCTCATCGGCGGGTTCGCGCCGGCCGCCTTGAAGCGGGTCGCCGCCCATGCCGACGGTTTCATCTGCGCGGCGCCTGCCTCGTGGGCCGGCGGCCTCATCAATACCGTGCGGGAGCAGTGGGCCGAGGCGGGGCGCGCCGGGAGGCCGCGGATCGTGTGTCAGGTCAACGTCGCGGCGGGACCGCCGGAGACGATTGAGCGGGCGCGCCGGGCGGTGGCCGGCTATTATGCCTTCACCGCCCGCGAGGGCTGGGGCGAGCCGCTGAGCGACCCGGGCCGGATCGCGGCGGCGGTGGCGGAGTACCGCGAGTTGGGCGCCGACGAGGTGGTCATGTACTGCTACGGCGACGACCCCGGTCAGGTCGAGCGGCTCGCGGCGATCGTCGGGAGCATTGAGTAGGCGTACCCATGGATCATCGGTCGCCGGTCCAGCAGGCTGGGCCGGTGACCGAAAATGGGCGGCGCCGGGAGCCGGTCGTGTTGCTGGGGATCGGCGTGGTGGCTCTGGTCGTCTCGGCGATCGGGGCCAAGTCGCTGGGTACCTGGTTCATGGAGGTGCTGGCGGCGCTCATCGCCGCGCCGATCCTCATCCTTACGTATCGGCGGTTTCCGCTTACGCCTCTTGCCTATCGGCTGATCCTGGGGCAGGCGCTGATCCTGATGATCGGCGGGCACTGGACGTATGCCGAGGTGCCGGCGGGGGACTGGGTGCGGGACGCGCTGGGGCTGGCGCGTAACCCGTACGACCGGCTGGGGCATCTGGCTCAAGGGTTCGTGCCGGCGATCGTGGCCCGGGAGATTCTGCTGCGCCGCACGCCGCTGCGACCCGGCGCGTGGCTGAGCGCGCTGGTCTGGTGTGTGGTGATGGCGGTCAGCGCTACCTGGGAGCTGTTCGAGTGGGTTTCGGCTCTCATCGGCGGGTCGGCGGCCGACGACTTCCTGGGGGCGCAGGGGGACATCTGGGACACGCAGTGGGACATGTTCATGGCGGCGGTCGGGGCGGTCCTCAGTTTGTTGCTGCTCAGCCGGGTGCACGATCGGCAACTATCCGTTGTGACGTCCGCTACAGGGGGTATGCGGTTGCCGCTCGGCGGGCGGGCTTGATACGGTTCTCTGCATAGTCATGCGGAGGTTGGTATGGGAATCCGGGTTGCGGTCGCGGGGGCCAGTGGGTACGCGGGGGGCGAGCTGCTCCGCCTGCTCGCGGGGCACCCGGAGTTCGAGTTGGTGGCGGCGACCGCGCATTCGCAAGCGGGTGCGCACGTCACCTCCGTACACCCGCAATTGACCGGTCTTGATCTGACGCTCGGCGCGACCGACGCGGCCGGCCTGACCGACGCTGACCTGGTGTTTCTTGCTCTTCCGCACGGGCAGTCGGCGGCGCTGGCGGCGCAGCTGCCGGCGGGCGTGAAGATCGTCGACCTGGGCGCCGACTTCCGGCTCGAGGACGGGGAGCTCTGGCGGCGGTACTACGGCGGCGAGCACGCGGGGACGTGGACCTACGGGCTGCCCGAGTTGCCGGGTCAGCGGGAGCTGATCGCGACCGCCGACCGGGTGGCGAACACGGGTTGTTATGCGGCCACCGTCACGCTCGCGCTCGCGCCGCTGATCGCCGCGGGGCTCGCCGACCCCGCCGACGTGGTGGTGGTCGCGAGCTCGGGCACCTCCGGCGCGGGGCGCAACGCCAAGGTGAACCTGCTGGGCAGCGAGGTGATGGGTGATCTCTCGCCCTACAAGGTGGGTGCGCACCAGCACGTGCCGGAGATCAAGCAGGCCACCGGCGCGACGTCACTCTCGATGACGCCGATCCTCGCTCCGATGCCGCGCGGCATCCTCGCTACCGTCACGGCCCGTTTCCGCGAGGAGGGGGATCCCCGCGCGGTGCTCACGGAGGCGTACGCGAACGAGGCCTTTGTGCATGTGCTGCCCGAAGGGCAGTGGCCCCACACGGCGGCCACCTCCGGATCCAATTCCTGCCACCTGCAGGCCACGGTCGACGTCGACTCCGGTCGGATCGTCGTGGTGAGCGCCCTGGACAACCTCGGCAAGGGCGCCGCGGGCCAGGCCGTGCAGTGCGCCAACCTCATGTCCGGCCTGCCCGAGACCATGGGCCTGTCCGTGTTCGGAGTCGCACCATGACCGTCACCCACCCCAAAGGTTTCCGGGCCGGCGGCGTCGCCGCGGGACTGAAGGCCACCGGCAACCCAGACGTAGCGCTCGTCGTCAACGACGGGCCCGACTTCACCGCGGCCGGCGTGTTCACCGGCAACCGCGTCAAGGCCGCGCCCGTGCTGTGGAGCCAGCAGGTGCTCAAGGGCGGCATCGTCCGCGCGGTCGTGCTCAACTCGGGCGGCGCCAACGCGTGCACCGGCTCGCAGGGCTTCCGCGACACCCACACGACCGCGGAGCATGTCGCCACCGTGCTGCGCGGCGGCGCCAAGCCGCTGATGATCGGGGCGGGCGACGTCGCGGTCTGCTCGACCGGTCTGATCGGCGAACTGCTGCCGATGGACAAGCTGCTGCCGGGGGTCACGGCCGCGGCCAAGGCTTTGACGTACGACGGGGGCACGCGCGCCGCCGAAGCAATCATGACGACCGACACGGTGGCGAAGAACGCCCTCGTGCAGCGCGACGGCTGGTCGGTCGGCGGGATCGCCAAGGGCGCGGGGATGCTGGCGCCGGCGCTCGCCACGATGCTCGTGGTGGTCACCACCGACGCGTCGGCCGACAACGAGGTGCTGGACGCGGCGCTGCGCGAGGCGACCCGGGTCACCTTCGACCGGATCGACGCGGACGGCTGCATGTCCACCAACGACACCGTGCTGCTGCTGGCCAGCGGGGCGTCCGACGTGCAGCCCTCGCTCGAGGAGCTGACGGCGGCGGTCACCGAGGTCTGCCACGACCTGGCGCAGCAGCTGATCGCGGACGCCGAAGGGGCGACCAAGCACATCTCGATCACCGTGGAGGGCGCGGCCAGCGAGGGCGACGCGGTCGAGGTGGGTCGCGTGGTGGCGCGGAACAACCTGGTGAAGACGGCGCTGTTCGGCAACGACCCGAACTGGGGACGGATTCTCGCGGCGGTGGGGACGACCCAGGCGGCCTTCGAGCCGGATCGCGTGGACGTGGCGATCAACGGGGTGTGGATCTGCAAGGGCGGGGCGGCGGCCGAGGACCGGTCGAAGGTCTCGCTCGAAAACAGGGACGTGACGATCACGATCAACCTGCGCGAGGGGGAGATGGCGGCGACCATCTGGACGACCGATCTGTCGCACGCGTACGTGCACGAGAACTCGGCGTACTCGTCGTGACCCCGCATGACAAGGCCGCGGTGCTGATCGAGGCGCTGCCGTGGCTGGAGCGTTTTCACGGTTCGACCGTGGTGATCAAGTACGGCGGCAACGCCATGATCAACCCTTCACTCCAGGAGGCCTTCGCCGCCGATATCGTATTTATGCGATATGTCGGTATTAAGCCGGTGGTGGTGCACGGGGGCGGGCCGCAGATCAGCCGGATGCTCGATCGGCTCGGTATCGAGAGCGAGTTCCGCGGCGGGCTGCGGGTCACCACGCCCGAGGCCATGGACGTCGTGCGGATGGTGCTGACCGGGCAGGTCGGGCGGGAGCTGGTCGGGCTGATCAACCAGCATGGGCCCTTTGCGGTGGGGCTCTCCGGTGAGGATGCCAAGCTCTTCACCGCCGTCAAGCGGACCACTCTGGTCGATGGTGCCTTCGTGGATCTCGGCCAAGTCGGCGACGTGGACAAAGTGGACACGTCGGCGGTGGACGATCTCATCGCGGCGGGGCGAATCCCGGTGATCGCGAGCGTCGCGCCCGACATTTCCGGAATTGTCCATAATGTGAACGCGGACACGGCCGCCGCGGCCCTCGCCGAGGCGCTCGGCGCCCGCAAGCTGGTCGTGCTCACCGACGTGCCGGGGCTCTACACCAACTGGCCGGACACCTCGTCGCTCACCACCCGCATCGACGCCGACGCGCTCGAGAAGCTGCTGCCCAGCCTCGAAGCGGGGATGGTGCCCAAGATGGAGGCGTGCCTGCGCGCCGTCCGCGGTGGCGTGCCGGCCGCGCACGTCGTCGACGGCCGCGTCGCCCACTCCACGCTGCTCGAAGTCTTCACCTCGGAAGGGATCGGAACCATGGTGGTGCCGTCATGAGCTCGCTGGTCGACCGGTGGTCGCAGTCGATGATGAACAACTACGGGACCCCGCAGATCGCCCTCGTCCGAGGTTCCGGCGCGGTGGTGGAGGATGAGAACGGCAGGGAGTACGTCGACTTCCTCGGTGGCATCGCGGTCAACGCGCTCGGGCACGCCCACCCGGCGGTGGTCAAGGCCGTCACCGAGCAGATCTCGCAGCTCGGCCATGTGTCCAATCTGTACATCGCCGAGCCGTGTGTTGCCCTCGCCGAGCTGCTGCTCGCCCTCGCGGGTCGCTCCGGCCGGGTCATTTTCGGCAACTCGGGGGCCGAGGCGAATGAGGCTGCCTTCAAGCTTTCCCGCCTCACCGGGCGCAGTCATGTCGTGGCCACGCACGGCGCTTTCCATGGCCGGACGATGGGTGCCCTTGCCCTGACCGGCCAGCCGTCGAAGGCCGATCCCTTCCGGCCGCTACCGGGCGAGGTCACCCACGTGACATTTGGGGATTTGTCCGAATTAAACGCGGCGGTATCGGACGAAACGGCGATGGTCATCATCGAGCCGATCCAGGGGGAGAACGGCGTCGTGGTCCCGCCGGCCGGTTACCTGGCCGGGGCGAGGGAGATCTGCACGCGCAACGGCGCCCTGCTCGTGCTCGACGAGGTGCAGACCGGCATCGGCCGCACCGGCCACTGGTTCCACCACCAGAGCGAGGGCGTCGAGCCCGACGTCATCACCCTGGCCAAGGGTCTCGGCGGCGGCCTGCCGCTGGGCGCCTGCATCGCCTTCGGTCCCGCCGCCGACCTGTTCACCCCCGGTTCGCACGGCACCACCTTCGGCGGCAATCCGGTCGCCTGCGCGGCCGGCCTCGCGGTGGTCCGCACGATCGCCAACGAGGGCCTGCTCGACCACGTCAAACGGGTAGGCGAGCAGCTGCGGCGCGGCCTGGAGAACCACCCACTCGTGGATCATGTGCGCGGCGCCGGCCTCCTGCTCGGGGTCGTCCTTCGCCAGCCCGTGGCCAAGGATTGGCTCGCCGCGCTGGCCGCCGAGGGCTTCCTCGTCAACGCCCCTCAACCCGACGTCATCCGCCTCGCCCCGCCGCTGATCATCAGCGCCGAGCAGGCCGACGCCCTCATCAACGCCCTGGATGGCCTCAAATGACTCGCCACTTCCTGCGCGACGACGACCTCACCCCGGCCGAGCAGAGCACAGTCCTCGACCTCGCCGCCGAGATGAAGGCCAACCGCTTCCAGTACCGCCCCCTCGAGGGCCCCCGCTCGGTAGCGGTCTTCTTCGACAAGGTCAGCCTGCGCACCCGGCTCTCCTTCGAGGCCGGGATCGCCGAGCTGGGTGGCCAGCCGATCATCGTGGACACCCAGCTCACCCACTTCGGCCGCGGCGAGTCGCTGGCCGACGCCGGCAAGGTCGTCGCCCGCTACGTGGCCGCCATGGTCTTCCGCACCACCGGCGACGAACGGCTCACCGAGCTGGCCTCCGGCGTCGCCGTCCCGGTCGTGAACGCGCTCACCGACGGATTCCACCCCTGCCAGTTGCTCGCCGATCTGCAGACGATCCGCGAGAGGTTCGGCAAGACCCAAGGGCTCAAGCTCGCGTACGTGGGGGATGCGGCCAACAACATGGCGCACTCCTATCTGCTGGCGGGTGCGACCGCCGGGATGCACGTCCGGGTGGCCGGGCCTTCGGGGTTCGACCCGTCGCCGACCGTCGTCTCCCGGGCGGCCGAGATCGCCGCCTACACCGGTGGCTCGGTCGAGATCCTGCGCGACCCGTTCGAGGCCGTCGACGGGGTGGAGGTGCTGGCCACCGACACCTGGACGTCGATGGGTCAGGAGGGCGACGGGAAGGACCGGATCACGCCCTTCCTGCCGTACCAGATCAATGCCAAACTCCTGGCCGCCGGCGCGCCGAATGCGATCGTCCTGCATTGTCTTCCCGCGCATCGCGGGGAGGAGATCACCGACGAGGTGATGGACGGTCCGCAGAGCGCCGTCTTCGACCAGGCCGAGAACCGGCTGCACGCACAGAAGGCGCTGCTCGCGTGGCTGCTGGCGGTGAACGGCGAATGACCGGCCCGATAACCCGCGCCGGGCGCCATGCCCGGATCGTCGAGCTCATCCGCGAGCACGCCATCCGGTCGCAGACCGAGCTGGCCGAGCTGCTGGCGGGCGAAGGCGTGCAGGTCACCCAGGCCACGCTCTCCCGCGACCTGGAGGAGCTGAACGCCGTCAAGGTGGGCGGCGCCTACCTCATCCCCGAGGACGGCACGCGCCCGCTGCGCGAGGCCGAGAACGCTCCGGCCCGCCTCCTGCGACTGCTGCGGGAACTGCTCACCGGCGTGGACGCCAGCGGCAACATCGCGGTGCTGCGCACCCCGCCGGGGGCGGCGCAGTTCCTGGCGAGCGCCCTGGACCGCTCCGGACTCACCGACATCGTCGGCACCATCGCCGGCGACGACACGATCCTCGTCGTGGCCCGCGACGTCACCGGCGGCAAGGCCCTGGCCGAGAAGCTCGCCGACTGGGCCGGCCACACCCACGACACCAACGAAGGGAGCCACCCGTGACCGAGCGGGTCGTTCTGGCGTACTCCGGAGGCCTCGACACCTCCGTCGCCATTCCCTACCTCGCCGAACAGCTCGGCGGGGAAGTCATCGCCGTCGCGCTCGACGTCGGCCAGGGCGGCGAGGACATGGAGGTCATCCGGCAGCGCGCCCTCGACTGCGGCGCCGCCGAGAGTGTCGTGGTGGACGCCCGCGAGGAATTCGCCGCCGACTTCTGCCTGCCGGCGCTGCGGGCCAACGCGCTCTACATGGACCGCTACCCGCTGGTGTCGGCGCTGAGCCGGCCGCTGATCGTGCGTCACCTCGTCGAGGCGGCCAAGCAGCACGGCGGCACGGTCGTCTCGCACGGCTGCACCGGCAAGGGCAACGACCAGGTCCGCTTCGAGGTCGGCATCGGGGCGCTCGCACCCTCTTTGAAGGTCGTCGCCCCGGCGCGCGACTTCGCCTGGACGCGGGACAAGGCGATCGCGCTCGCGGAGGAGAAGGGCCTTCCGATCGACGTATCGCACAAGTCGCCGTACTCGATCGACCAGAACTTGTGGGGGCGCGCGGTCGAGACCGGGTTCCTCGAAGACATCTGGAACGCGCCGATCGAGGACATCTACTCGTACACGTCCGACCCTTCCCTCGTGACGGACCCCGACGAGGTCGTGATCACCTTCGACAAGGGCAACCCGGTCGCGATCGACGGCGAGACCGTCACGCCGTTCCAGGCGATCACCGAGCTCAACCGGCGCGCCGGCGCTCAGGGCGTGGGCCGGCTCGACATGGTCGAGGACCGTCTCGTCGGGATCAAGAGCCGTGAGGTGTACGAGGCCCCGGGCGCGATCGCTCTGATCACCGCCCACCAGGAGCTGGAGAACGTGACGGTCGAGCGCGACCTGGCCCGGTTCAAGCGGTCGGTCGACCAGAGGTGGGGCGAGCTCGTCTACGACGGCCTCTGGTTCTCGCCGCTCAAGCAGGCCCTCGACGCCTTCATCGACGAGTCCCAGCAGCACGTCTCCGGCGAGGTGCGACTCACCCTGCACGGGGGCCGCGCGGTCGTTACCGGCCGCCGGTCCGAGGCGAGCCTGTACGACTTCGGCATGGCGACTTACGACACCGGCGACACCTTCGACCAGTCCCTGGCCAAGGGCTTCGTGCAGCTCTGGGGCCTTCCGTCGCGCATGGCGTCGGCCCGGAACAAGCGACTGGCAGACTGAGCCCGTGACCGAGAAGACTTCATTGTGGGGTGGCCGGTTCTCCGGCGGTCCCGCGGACGCCCTCGCCCGGCTCTCGGTGAGCGTTCAGTTCGACTGGCGGCTCGCCCCGTACGACATCGCCGGCTCCCGGGCCCACGCCCGGGTGCTCGCCGCCGCCGGGCTGCTCGACCCCGACGAGCTGGGCCAGATGCTGGCCGCCCTCGACGACCTCGAGGCGGCCTGCGCGTCCGGCGAGTTCCGGCCCACCATCGACGACGAGGACGTGCACACCGCGCTCGAGCGCGGCCTGCTCGAACGGCTCGGCGCGCTCGGCGGCAAGCTGCGCGCCGGCCGGTCCCGCAACGACCAGGTCGCCACCGACCTGCGGCTCTACCTGCGCGACCACGCCCGCGGCGTGGCCCAGTCGGTGGTCGAGCTGGCCGACGCGCTGACGGAACAGGCGGCTCGCAACGTCGACACCGCCGCGCCCGGCATGACCCACGTGCAGCACGCCCAGCCGGTCACCTTCGGGCACTGGCTGCTCGCCCACGTGCACCCGCTGCTGCGCGACCTCGACCGGATGCGCGACTGGGACGCCCGGGCGGCCATCTCGCCGCTCGGCTCCGGCGCCCTCGCCGGCTCGTCGCTGCCGCTCGACCCGGCGGCGGTGGCCAAGGAGCTGGGCTTCACGGCCCCCGCGGCCAACTCGATGGACGCCGTGGCCGACCGCGACTTCGTGGCCGAGTTCCTCTTCGTCACAGCGCTGATCGGCGTGCACCTGTCCCGCCTGGGCGAGGAGGTGGTGCTCTGGACCTCCACCGAGTTCGGCTGGGTGGAGCTGGACGACGCCTTCGCCACCGGCTCGTCGATCATGCCGCAGAAGAAGAACGCGGACATCGCCGAGCTGGCCCGCGGCAAGAGCGGCCGCCTGGTCGGCGGCCTGGTCGCGGTGCTGACCATGCTCAAGGGGCTGCCGCTCACGTACGACCGGGACATGCAGGAGGACAAGGAGCCGGCGTTCGACGCGATCGAGACGCTCGAGCTCCTGCTGCCCGCCCTGGCCGGCATGATCTCCACGATGACCGTACGCGTCGACCGCCTCGCCGCGGCCGCGCCGGTCGGTTTCTCGCTGGCCACCGAGGTCGCCGACTGGCTGGTCCGCCGCGGCGTCCCGTTCCGCGACGCGCACGAGATCACCGGCCAGCTGGTGGCACTGTGCTCGGTGCGCGGCTGCGAGCTGGAAGACCTCACCGACGACGACTTGGCGAAGGTCAGCGAACACCTCGACCCGTCGGTACGCCAGGTCCTGTCGGTCGAGTCGGCCCTCGCCAGCCGCACCACGCCCGGTTCGACGGGCCCGGGCCCGGTGGCCGAGCAGCTCGCGCTGGTCCAGCACCGCCTCGACAGCTGGCGCGAGTGGGCCGTGGAAAAGGTCGTGCCCCGCTAGCGCGGCCGTCCCGCATAGAGCGCGGTGACCACATTGATCGCCAGATCGAGCAGTGCGCCGGCGAGTTTAATGGCGGCCTGAGGCTATCCTCCCCGGTCGTGGAGATCCTCGACCTGCATGCCGTCCCCGCCGTCCCGATCCCCGCGCATGGCAGCACCGGTTTCACCGCGGCCCACGTCCTCCGGGGCGAAACGGCCGCGGTGACGGTGCTGCGCGTGGCCGCGGGCGGCGAGATCGGCACCCACCCGGCGGTGGGCGACCAGCTGCTGATCGTGTTGTCCGGCGAGGGCGAGGTCCGCGCGGCCGGCGGCCCGTGGTTCCCGGTCGGGCCGGGTCAGGCGGCCCTGTGGAAGTCCGGCGAGCCCCACACGACCCGGGCCACTTCCGACCTCACCGCTGTCGCCGTCGAGTCCGACCATCTGATCACCGGGGCGTGATTCGATCGCGTCAGGGTGGGTATCGCGGCGGGATGCGATTGCGCACGCTGGTCAAGACGTCCGCGGCGGTGGCCGCCGCCGCGGTGGCCGGGTCGCTGGCCACCAAGCCCGACTCACGGTGGTACAAGTCGCTGAAGAAGCCCAGCTGGCAGCCGCCGCCGGCGGCGTTTCCGATCGTGTGGACCTCGTTGTACGCGCTGCTGGCGGTCGCGGGGGCGCGGGTCCTGGACCGTGCGCCGGAGTCGGCCCGTGCCGGCTTCGCCCGTAGCTTCGGCACGAACCTGGTGCTCAACGCGGGGTGGACCGTGGTTTTCTTCGGGGCTCGGGCGCCGCGCGCCGCGCTGGCCGAGATCGCGTTGCTCAACGCGTCCAACCTGTCGCTGGTGACCCGGGCCTGGCGGGTCGACCGGCCGGCGGCCGCGGCCATCGCGCCCTACGTGGTCTGGACGGGCTTCGCCACCGCTCTCACGGCGTCGATCGCCACCCGGAACCCTGGCGCCGTCCGCCCCGGGAGAGCAGACTTTCGCGCGTGACTCAGGAGCAGCGGGTCGAGGCGCTGACAACCGGCACGTGGGACGCGTACGCGCGGCTCATCGAGCGGCACAACGGTGTGTTCGGCGGCTGCTGGTGCACCTATTTCCAGACCATGCATGCCGAGAAGACCTTCTCGGCCGAGGACAACCGCGCCCTCAAGCAGCGGCTGGTCGAGGAGGGGCGGGCGCACGCCGCGGTGGTCTTCGACGGTGAGCAGGCCGTGGCCTGGTGCCAGTACGGCTCGCCGGAGGAGCTGCCGAACATCTACCACCGCAAACAGTACGAGGCCGAGCTCGACCTGCTGCCGGACTATCGCATCACCTGCATCTTCGTGGACAAGAAGCACCGGCGCCAGGGGCTGGCCGAGGTCGCTCTCCGCGGCGCCCTCGAGCTGATCTCGCAGGCCGGCGGGGGAGTCGTGGAGGGATACCCGCACGACAACGACGGCAAGAAGATGTCGGTTCTCTACGATGGCACCCGCGACCTGTTCGAGCGGGCCGGCTTCACCTACATCCGCCCGAAGGGCTTGAAGAACTGCGTGATGCGGCTTGCCATAAATCGATGATCTGCGATGATGGGAGCGCTCCCAAGTGGACGGAGGGTCCCCATGCGCCACCTCGTCGCGGTGCTCGCTGCCGCTCTCGCGCTCGGCTCCGTGGCCGCGAGTGCCCCCGCCGGCGCGGCTCAGCGCGGTTCGTGCGGGCGTGGCCTGCTGTTCTGCGAGGACTTCGAACGGCTGCCGCTCGGCGGTCCCAGCACGCTGAACTGGGGTGTCGACACGCGCAACGGCACCCTGGCGGTGGAGCGCGGCCGCCGTGGCGACCAGGTGCTGCACCTGCACACGGTCGACAACGGGCGTGCCTTCCTGCGCATCGACGACTTCGCCGCGCCAGGCAACCGGTTCTACGGCCGGATGCGGCTGCGGGTCGACGCGTTTCCCGTCGCCCCCGACTGGGCGCACTTCACGCTCGTCGAGGCCACCGGCGCCGGCAGCTCCGAGGTCGTCCGCCCGGTAGGCGGGCAGTACGCCCCGACGGTTCCCGGTGTGTTCTGGGGCGTGGGCGCCGACGGCGGCCCCACCGGCGACTGGACCAACTGGCGGGAGTCCGCCCCCGTCGTCGAGGACACGTGGCAGTGCTTCGAGTGGATGCTCGATCCCGCCGACAACCGCGTAGCCGTGTGGGTCGACGGCGTCGCCAACCCGGAACTGACCGCCACCACCGCCGACCACGGCGGCAACCAGGTGCCCTTCATCCTCCCCGCCGTCGACACCGTGAAGATCGGCTGGCAGCTTTATCAGGCCGGCACCACCCCGGGCGTCTTCGACCTGTGGATGGACGACATCGCCGTCGCGGGAAAGCGGCTCGGCTGCTGACCCCGCCCGAGGCCCGCCGAAGCCTGCCGGGGCCCGGCGAAGCCCGCCGAAGCCCGGCGAAGCCTGCCGGGGCCCGGCGAAGCCCGCCGGAGCCTGCCGGGGCCGGTCAGGCCCCGTAGTCGCCTAAGCCGCGCTCGAGCAGCGCGAAGGCCTCCGCCGCCGAGCGGGCCAGGCGGCCGGCCAGGCCGGGCGGGAGCTCGCCGGCCAGCACCGCCTCGCGGACCTGCAGCACGAGCGCTCGCTGCACGGCGATCAGGGCGTGTGCCACCACGCTCGCGGTCAGCCGGTCCTCGCCGGCCGAGTCGGCCGAGTCGGCGAGCGCGGCGGCCAATAGCTCCGCAGTGCGGGTGAGGGAGATCTGCTCGCGGCCCTGCATGGCCGGGCTCTCCGCGACCACGCGGTTGACGGTGCGCAGCCGGGCCAGCGCCTGCGGGTCGCCGTCGTCGAGCTGATCGACCAGACCGCCCTGGGCCAGCAGCACGCGGTGGAACGCCGCGGTCACCGGCTCGCCGGCCGGGCGGTCCAGCACGCCCTGGACCAGGTGCTCGCCGTACTCGTCGAGGCGGAAGAAGAAGATGTCCTCCTTGGTGGCGAAGTAGTTGAAGACGGTGGCCTCGGAGACCTCGGCGGCGCGCGCGATGCCGGCCACGGTCACCCGGGCGAAGCCGTGTTCGGCGATGAGCGCCCAGGCCGTGTCGGCGATGTGCCGCCGGGTGCGCTCCTTCTTCTGCTCGCGCAGTCCCACCGCGCCTCCGCTCGGGGTTGTTTTCTAGTAAATCTAATTTTAGAGTAACTCTATGAATGCTATCAAGGACACCGTGATCAACGATCTGCAGGATCGAGTGAACCAGGCGCTGCTGACCGGAGACTGGCACACGCTGACCGAGCTGGTGTCGGCGGATGCCGTCATCACCGGGCCGCGCGGTTACACGATCAGCCGGGAGAGCTGGATCAACGCGCACCGCGAGGAGGAGTACGAGCAGGTTCGCCTCGACGTCGTGGAGTCCACCGTGCACACCTACGACGCGACGGGCATCCGGTTCGATCTGGTCGAGTCGGAGTGCGTCTACCACGGCGAGCAGATCCAGGGTCGCTTCCGGGTGAGCCAGGTGTGGGCGAGCGACGACGGCCGCTGGCAGCTCGCGTCGGTGCAGTACACGACGGCGGCCTGAGCCATGGACGTGAGCATCAGCATCACCTCGTACCCCGCGACGGACGCGCCGTCGGCGCTCACCGATCTCGGCCGGGCCGCCGACGAGCTGGGCCTGCACACCGTCTGGGCCACCGACCACCTCATCCAGGCCGATCCGGCCGCGGCTGTCACCGATCCCATGCTCGAGGCGTACGCGGTGCTGGCCTTCCTCGCCGCGACGACCCGCCGGGTGCGGCTCGGGGCCATGGTGAGCCCCGTGACGTTCCGCCCGCCCGCTCTGCTGATCAAGGCGGTGACCTCACTGGACGTGCTCTCCGGAGGCCGGGCCTGGCTGGGCGTCGGCGCCGGTTACCAGCAGCAGGAGGCGCGGGACATGGGTCTGCCGCTCCCGGCGTCCGCGCGGGAACGGTACGAGCACCTGGAGGACACGATCCGGCTGGCCGCGCAGATGTGGCGGGGCGACACCGCGCCGTTCCACGGCGTCCACGCCCGCCTCGAACGGCCGGTGAGCAGCCCGGCGCCGGCCACCACGCCGCGACCGCCGATCCTCATCGGCGGCGTGGGGGAGAAGCGGACGCTGCGGCTGGTCGCACAGTACGCGGACGCGTGCAACCTGTTCGACGTGCCGGACGGCGGCGCGACCATCCGGCACAAGCTCGCCGTGCTGCGCGAGCACTGCGCGGAGGTCGGCCGCGACGACGCCGGGATCGTCAGGACGGTGAGCACGGCGCTCGGCGACGGCGAGCCGGGCGCCCGGTTCGCCGAGCGCTGCACGCAGCTCAAGGCGTACGGGATCGACCACGTCGTGGTCATCACGCGCGGCCGCCCGATGACCGTCGCCGATGTGGAACGGGTGGCCGCGGCCACGACCGTGTGAAGATCGCCCGCTCGCGGTACTGACCAGCGGATCGCCGACCGTCTAACGTGGCCGGAAGATCGGAACGACGGCGCGGGAGGAACGTCCCACGATGATCGGTCTCGAGTCCCTTCGATGGTCGCTGACGCTGGCATTCGCGGTTGCCACCGGGTTTCACCTCGCGCGCGTGCTGCGGCCGGGCGGGGGTGAGCGCGTCACCGAGGCGCTGCACCTGCTGATGGGCGGCTCGATGATCGTGATGATCTGGCCCTGGGGAACGTGGGTGCCGCCCGGGGTGTGGGCGGTCGGCTTCACGATCTCCACGGGCTGGTTCGTCACCCGCGCGATCCGGGCGACCGGCGGCCGGCTCACGCTCATGTATTTTGCCACCGCGGCCGCGGCGATGGTGTGGATGAGCGCCTCGATGCCGGAAGAGCATCACCTCGGCCACGCGACTATGCCTGGAATGTCCGCCGCCACCGGCTATCCGGCGTGGATCAGCGCGGCGCTGGGCGCCTACCTGGTGGCCGCCGCCCTGTGGTGGATCGCGCGCGGGATGCGTCTTGCGCCGGCCAGCCCGCATGGCTCCACCCCACATTGGGCGGCGGTCTGCCACGGGATGATGAGCGCTGCCATGGGGTTGTCCTTGCTGGCGATGGCCTGAAATTTGCGTAACCGGTTAAGCAAGAGGCCGGGAGTTCGTGCAAATTCTGCAAGAAGTTACGCGACCGGGAGCGAGCGGCGACTGGGAGCGATCGCCGTGGACTCGCGGACCACCAGCTCGGGGCGGAACAGGTACTCCGAATGCGGCGCGCCGTGGCCGTTGATCTCGTCGACCAGGCAGCGGACGGCGGCCACGGCCATCGAGGAGACCGGCTGGCGCAGCGTGGTCAGCGGCGGGTCGGTGAAGGCGATCAGAGGTGAGTCGTCGAAGCCGATCACCGAGACGTCGCGCGGGACCGACAGGCCACGGCGGCGGGCGGCCCGGATGGCGCCGAGCGCCATCAGATCCGAGGCGCACACTATGCCAGTGACCCCCTGCTCGATCAGGCGATCCGCCGCCACCTCGCCACCCTCCACCCCGAACAGCGTCAACGCCACGAACTCGTCATAAATGGAAGGCGGCTGCGGGAACGGGGAGGGCAGCGACGAGGGCGAGCCGGGACCGAACTCGCGCTCCATCGCGGCCCGATAGCCGGTCAGCTTGCGCTGGGTGCTGATGAACCGGTTCGGTCCCGAGATCATTCCGATCCGCTGGTGGCCGAGCGCGACCAGGTGCGAGACCGCCATGTCCCCGGCCAGCCGGTCGTCGCAGGAGACGAAAGGGGCCTCGATCGCCTCCGCATAGCCGTTGACCAGCACGATCGGAAGCGGTCGCTCGATCAGCCGGCGGTACCGGGACGGATCCGCCGCCGTGTCGGCCGACAGGCTCGACACGAAGACGATCCCGCTGACCTGCCGGTCCAGCATCATCTCGACGTACTCGTCCTCGGTGACGCCGCCGGGCGACTGCGTGCACAGCACCGGCGTGTAGCCGTGCTGGGCCAGCGTCGACTCGATGACCTGGGCGAACGCCGGGAAGATCGGGTTGTCCAGCTCGGGGACGATCAGGCCGACCAGACCGGCGCTGCGCTTGCGCAAGCGTTCCGGCCTTTCATAGCCCAGGACATCAAGCGCGGTCAGCACCGCCTGCCGGGTTTCGTGGGAGACGCCGGGGCGGTCGTTGATGACGCGCGACACCGTCGCCTCGCTGACCTGGGCCTGCCGGGCGATGTCGGACATTCGTGCGCGCATGGGGGGCACCTTACCGATGACGTGTTGCACGCCATGATTCTGCAAGGTCTTCCAAAACATGCAAGTGCTTGCTAACGTCCCCGCAACACGGCCGACACAAGTCGATCAATCGATGGTCGGTTGCTGCAATCCCTTTCGCCAAGCGAAGCACAGACCCCCTGGGAGACCCATATGCGCATCCGTGCAGCGGGTGTGGCCGGAGCCCTCACCCTTGCCCTGCTCGCCGCCGGCTGCGGCGACAAAAGCGACAAATCCGATAAGGTGGCGACCGACAACGCGAGCGCCGGAGCGAAGGCGACCGGCGAGCTCGTGATCTGGGCCGACGACAAGCGCGCCGCCGCCCTCAAGCCCTTCGCCGATAAGTTCGGCACCGAGAACGGCGTCACCGTCAAGATCCAGGCGATCTCGAAGGACCAGCAGACCACCTTCGTCACCGCCTCCCAGCAGGGCAGCGGCCCGGACGTGATGGTCGGCGCCCACGACTGGATCGGCAACCTCGTGCAGAACGGCGCGATCGACCCGGTCCAGCTCTCCGCCGAGCAGAAGTCCGGCATCGCCGAGAACGCCCTCAAGGCCGTCACCTTCAACGGCCAGACCTACGGCGTCCCGTACGCGACCGAGAACCTCGCCCTGATCCGCAACACCGACCTCGCCCCGCAGGCCCCCGCGAGCATCGAGGACCTCGTCTCCACCGGCCAGAAGCTGGTGAGCAGCAAGAAGGCGTCCGAGATCCTCTGCCTCCAGGTGGGACAGACCGGCGACGCCTACCACCTCTACCCGCTCTACTCGAGCGCCGGCGGCTACCTCTTCGGCACCACCGCGACCGGCGACTACGACCCCAAGGACCTGGGCGTCGGCAAGCCGGAAAGCGTTGCAGCGTTCAAGAAGATCGCCGCCCTCGGTGAGAAGGGCAGCAAGGCCCTCAAGCGCTCGATCACGTCGGACAACTCCATCGCCACCTTCACCGGCAAGAAGTGCGCCTACCTGGTCAGCGGCCCGTGGGCGGTCACCGACGTCAAGAAAGCCGGCATCAAGTACGACATCACCCCGGTCCCCGCGTTCGCGGGCGGCAAGCCGGCCCAGCCGTTCCTCGGCGTGCAGACCTTCTACGTCGCCGCGAAGGGCAAGAACAAGGCCCTCGCGCAGGAGTTCGTCACCAACTACGTCACCACCCCCGACCTCGCGGTGGCCCTCTACCAGGCCGAGCCTCGGCCGCCGGCGCTGACCGCCGCCTTCGACCAGGTCAAGTCCAGCGACCCCGACCTGGCCAAGTGGCAGGAGGCCGGTAAGAACGCGATCCCGCTGCCGGCGATCCCCGAGATGGCCGCGATCTGGGACCCGTTCGGCAAGGCCGAGGCCGCGGTGGTCGGTGGCGCCGACCCGGCGAAGACCATCGAGGCCGCCGGCAAGACGATCTCCGGCTCCATCAACAAGTAATGACGACGCAGCTCGGAGGGCCCGTGACGCGGGCCCTCCCCGCCCCCGAGAAGAAAGTCGCGCCACCAGAGCCGCGAGCCAAGAGCACGCTCCTCAAGATCGCGCTCCTGGGACCGGTCGTCGCGATCGCGGTCTGGGCCGCCTTCCCCCTGATCGAGCACGAGGCCTGGATCGGCCTGGCCATCCTGGCCGCCACCACGGCCGCCCTGCTCTGGCTCTACCTCACTCCCCGGCACATCCCCGCGAAGTACCTGGCCCCCGGCACCCTCCTGCTGATCATCTTCCAGATCTTCCCGGTGCTCTACACCGCGAGCACGGCCTTCACCAACTACGGCGACGGCCACCGGGGAAGCAAGGACGAGGCCGTCGTGGCCATTCAGACCGCGTCCGTCACGCAGGTGCCGGGTTCCATCCAGTACGCCTTGAGCATCGCGACCACCGGCGACGCGGCGACGGGTCCGCTCGTCTTCCTGATCACCGACCCGGCCACGAAAGCCGTGTCGGCCGGCGACGCTGACGGCCTCGAGCAACTGGACGCGGGTGACGTGACCGTGACCGCGAGCGGCAAGGTCACCGCCGCCGAGGGCTACACCGTGCTCACCGCCGGCGAGGCCTCCCTGCGCAGCAAGGAGATCACCGCCCTCGCGGTCCCGGTCGACGGCGGCGCGATCCGCTCGTCCGGCCTGTCCCGGGCCTACGAGGGCAAGGCCGGCCGGGTCTACCAGCCGGAGTGCGACTGCATCCGCGACACCACGAGCGGCAAGACGTGGACCGCCGACGAGAGCGTCGGCGCCTTCGTCAGCGCGCAAGATGGCGAGCGGCTTGCGCAAGGCTGGAGGGTCAATGTCGGCTTCGACAACTTCACCCGGGTGGTCACCGACCGGGACATCTCCGGGCCGTTCCTGCGCACGCTGATCTGGAACTTCGCGTTCGCCATCGGCTCGACCGGCGGCACGTTCGTGCTGGGCATGCTGGTCGCGGTCGCCTTGCACAGCAAGAAGGTCAAGGGCCGCAACCTCTACCGCGTGGTGCTCGTCCTCCCGTACGCGATGCCGGCTTTTGCGATGTTGCTGGTGTGGCGGGACATGTTCAACAAGGACTTCGGCCTGATCAACACGTTCTTCGGGACCGATGTCGACTGGCTGGGGCAGCCCGCGACGGCCCGGATCGCGGTGCTTCTGGTGCAGTTGTGGCTGGGCTATCCCTACATGTTCCTGGTGACGACCGGCGCGCTGCAGGCCATTCCGGCCGAGCTCAGCGAGGCGTCCCGGATCGACGGCGCCGGCGCCTGGCAGAGCTTCCGGCGAATCGTGCTGCCGTTGCTGATGGTCGCGCTCACGCCGTTGCTGATCTCGTCGTTCGCGTTCAACTTCAACAACTTCAACGCGATCTACCTGACCACTGAGGGCGGCCCGTTCGCGCCCGACAACCCCGCAAACGGCGCCACCGACTTGCTGATCACTTATACCTACCGGCTGGCCTTCGGCGGTTCCGGAGCGCAATACGGCTACGCGGCCGCAATCTCGATCTTCATCTTCCTGATCGTCGGCACCGTGTCGGCGATCGCCTTCCGCCGGACCCGCCAGCAGGAAGAGGTGTACGCGTGAACAAGTGGCTTAAGAACGTCGGCTGGCGGCACGCCGTCGGCCTGCTGGCCGTGGTGTTCTCCCTGGGACCGATCCTGTTCGTCGTCTCGTCGGCGCTGAACCCGCTCGGCACGCTGTCGTCGAGCTCGCTGGTGCCCACCGGCGGGATCTCTTTCAGCAACTTCAGCAAGCTGCTCAACGACACCAACTTCGGGCAGTGGTTCCTGAACTCGGTGATCATCGCGGGCACGGCCTCGGCGGTCGCCGTCTTCATCTCGGCGCTCGCCGCGTACGCGTTCAGCCGCCGGCGGTTCCGCGGACGCCGTACGGGATTGCTGTCGCTGCTCCTGATCCAGATGTTCCCGCAGTTCCTGGCCGTGGTGGCGATCTTCCTGATGTTCGCGACGATCACCGACTACTGGCCGGCGATCGGCTTCAACACCTGGTGGGGCCTGGTCCTGCTGTATCTCGGCGGGGCGCTGGGCGTGGGCACCTGGCTGATGAAGGGCTTCTTCGACACCGTTCCGCGCGAGCTGGACGAGTCGGCCACAGTGGACGGCGCCTCGCACGTACAGGTCTTCTTCCGGATTCTCTTGCCGCTCGTCGCGCCGGTGCTTGCGGTGACCGGGCTGCTGGCTTTCATCAGCACCATCAACGAGTTCATCTTCGCCAACATCTTCCTCACCGACTCCAGCGCCAAGACCCTGTCGGTCGGTCTCTGGGGCCTGGTCGCGGCCGAGCAGCGCAACACCAACTTCGGCATCTTCTGCGCCGGCACGCTGCTCACCGCCATCCCGACCGTCCTGGTCTTCCAGATGTTGCAGCGCTACATCGTCGAGGGCCTCACCTCGGGAGCGGTCAAGGGATGAGGGCGCACCACGACGGCTCCGAGCTGTACGTCTCGTCGCAGAGCCCGGCTCTCGGCGAGACGGTCAGCCTGTTCGTCCGGGTGCCGGCCGGGATCCGGGCGACCCGGATCCACCTGCGCCGGCTCTCGGACGGCGAGCCGGTCTTCACCTCGGCCGTCGTGGACCGCACCGACCGCAACGGCGACGTGTGGTGGCGGGCCGAAATGCCCGTGCGCAATCTCGTCACGCCTTACCGCTTCCTGGTGCGCACGTCGCAAGGCGTGCGCTGGCTCACCGGCGCCGGGCTGACGCATTACGACGTGCCGGACGCGACCGATTTCCGGATCGTCGCGCACCCGGCGCCGCCGGCCTGGGCGCGCGATGCCGTGGTCTATCAGATCTTTCCGGACCGGTTCGCCAGCTCTTCCACGAAGGAGCTGCCGGCGTGGGCGACCGGCGCGTCGTGGGGCACGCCCAGCGCGCGCGGGCCGAACGCCACCAAGGTCCTCTACGGCGGCGACCTGGACGGGATCGCCCAGCGGCTCGACCACATCGCGGAGCTGGGCGCCAACACGCTCTACCTCACTCCGTTCTTCCCGGGGCGCTCCAACCATCGCTACGACGCGTCGACCTTCGACCGGGTCGATCCGCTGCTCGGCGGCGACGAGTCGCTGATCAAGCTGAGCCGGGCCGTGCACGATCGCGGCTGGCGCCTGCTCGGCGACCTGACCACCAACCACACCGGCACCGCCCACCCCTGGTTCGCGTCGGAGCGATCCTTCTACTACTTCAAGCCGGGCGGCGGCTACGAGTGCTGGATGGGGCATCCCTCGCTGCCCAAGTTGAACTGGGGCTCGGCCGACCTTCGCCGGCGATTCGCGGAATTGACCCAGCGTTGGCTCGCCGCGCCGTTCGGGCTGGACGGCTGGCGGATCGACGTGGCGAACATGACCGGCCGCCGCGGCGCGGACGACTGGACGCACGAGGTGGCCACGCTGTTGCGCAAGGCCGTGCATGAGGCGCGTCCCGACGGCTTGCTGATCGCCGAGCACGCCCACGACGCGACCACCGACCTCGACCGCGACGGCTGGCACGGGACGATGAACTACGCCGGGTTCACGCGTCCGGTGTGGAGCTGGCTGCGCGCCGACAACCTGCCGTTCGACGACTTCCTCGGGGTGCCGGTCGAGGTGCCGCACCGGGACGCGGCGCAGACGGTGGCGGCGATGTCGGCGTTCTCGGCGCAGATGTCGTGGCGGTCGTGGACCACCTCGTGGCAGATGCTCGGCTCGCACGACACGGCCCGGATCCGGACCGTGGTCGGCGACGCGGCCCGGCAGGAGGTCGCCACGGGGCTGCTCCTCACGCTGCCGGGCACCCCGATGATCTTCGCGGGGGACGAGTTCGGCCTGACCGGCGCGACCAACGAGTCGGCGCGGCAGCCGATGCCGTGGGGTTCGTCGTCGCGGACGTTCGATACCTATCAGGCGCTGATCCGGCTTCGTCGTGCCCAGCCGGCGCTGCGGCACGGCGGGCTGCGCTGGGTGCACGCCGCCGGCGACACGCTTGCCTACCTGCGGGAAAGCGCCGGCCAGACGCTGCTCGTGCTGGCTCGCCGTCGCGCGGACGGTCCATTGCGGCTGACCGGACTGCCCGGCGACACGAGCTGGGAGAACCTTTACGGCGGCGACAAGCCGCTGTACACCGGAACCGATGGTTCCACCTCCATCGATGGCTACGGCCCGGCCTTCCAGGTCTGGGTAGCAGATACGTAAGGGGACACCGTGGTCTATAAACGGCTGTTAGCCGTCCTGAGCCTGTTACTACCCTTCCTCGTCGCCATGCCCGCCGAGGCTTCGGCGCCCAAGGTGCCCAGCGACACCACGATCGCGAGCTGGGGGAGCGATCGGCTCGAGACGTCCGAGCAGTACTACTTCGTCCTGCCGGACCGGTTCGCCAACGGCAACAAGGCCAACGACAAGGGCGGCCTCGGCGGCGACCGGCTGTCGACCGGCTACGACCCCACCGACAAGGGCTTCTACCACGGTGGCGACCTGCAGGGCGTGATCGACAAGCTGGACTACATCCAGGGGCTCGGCACGACCGCGATCTGGCTCGCCCCGGTCTTCAAGAACCGGCCCGTGCAGGGCAGCGGCAGCGACATCTCGGCCGGCTACCACGGGTACTGGATCACCGACTTCACCCAGGTGGACCCGCACTTCGGCACCAACGCCGACCTCAAGCGGCTGGTCAAGCTCGCGCACCAGCGGGGCATGAAGATCTACCTGGACATCATCGTCAACCACACGGCCGACGTGATCCAGTACGCCCAGAACAAATACGACTACATCGACAAGACGACCTCGCCTTATAAAGATTCATCAGGTCGCGCCTTCGAGGACCGCAATTACTCCGACGGCAAGAACGGCTTCCCTTCGGTTTCGGCGACGAACTCGTTCCCCTATACACCAGTATTTCCGAATAAATCGGACGCGGCCGTCAAGGTGCCGGGTTGGCTCAACGACCCGACGATGTACCACAATCGCGGCAACTCCACCTTCGCCGGTGAGAACAGCGAGTACGGCGACTTCTACGGCCTCGACGACCTGTGGACCGAGCGTCCCGAGGTGGTCCGCGGCATGACGAAGATCTACGCGGACTGGATCGGCGCGACCGGCATCGACGGCTACCGCCTCGACACCGTCAAGCACACCGACCTCGACTTCTGGCCGCAGTTCAGCGCCGGCATCACCGCCGCCGCCAAGAAGGCCGGCAAGGACGACTTCTTCATGTTCGGCGAGGTCTACAGCGCCGACCAGGAGATCGAGTCGACCTACGTGCGGGAGGGCGGCCTGCCGGCCACCCTCGACTTCTCCTTCCAGGAGGCGGCAAAGGGTTTCGTGACCGGCGCCGGCTCCGCGCAAGGACTTGCCGACGTGTACGCGAAGGACGCGCTCTACACCGCACGCGACACCGACGCCGACCGCCTGCCGACGTTCCTCGGCAACCACGACATGGGCCGGATCGGCTCCTTCATCGAGTCGAGCAGCGCACCTGCCGACAGCTATTTGAAGCGGGACGAGCTCGCGCACGAGTTGATGTTCCTCACCCGCGGCCAGCCGGTCGTCTACTCCGGCGACGAGCAGGGCTTCACCGGGCCGGGCGGCGACAAGGACGCCCGCCAGGACATGTTCGCCTCGAAGACGGCGGACTACCTCGACGACGACCTGATCGGCACCGACCGCACCCACGCGGTCGACAACTTCAACACCGCGCACCCGGTGTACCGCACGATCGCGTCGCTGGCCACCCTGCGCAAGGCCAATCCGGGCCTGGTCGACGGCGAGCAGATCACCCGGTACGCGGCGTCGGGGCCGGGCGTCTTCGCGGCCTCCCGGCTCGGCAAGTCCGAATACGTCGTCGCCGCCAACAGCGCGACCACCGCGCAGACCGTCACCTTCGACGTCTCGACGGCCGGCGCCTTCCGCGCCATCTACGGCGGCAGCGCCGTCATCCCGGTGCAGGGCGGCAAGATCACAGTGACCGTGCCGGCACTGTCCACCCTGGTCCTGCGAGCTGACAGCCCCCTGACCGTCCCGAGCGCCGCGCCCACGGTGACGATCACTTCGCCGGCGGCCGGGGCGCTCGTGCCCACCCGCGCGGCGATCACCGCGCAGGTGGGAGGCGGCGACCAGCGCGCCACTGTCACGCTCGCGGCCCAGGTCGGCGACGGCCCGTGGAAGCTGGTCGGCACCGCCACCCGCGCGCCGTACACGATCTACCACGACCTCGACGGGCTGGCCGGCGGCACGACCGTGCGGTACAAGGCGGTGGTGCGCGACAGCAAGGGACGCCTCGCCTCCACCACCAGCGCGATCACCGTCGGCACGCCGGTCGTCTCGACCAGCCCCGACTACGCGGTCGTGCACTACCAGCGTCCGGCCGGCGGCTACGACGACTACGGCCTCTACGTGTGGGGCGACGTCGACGACTCGATGGCGACCACCTGGCCGGCCGGGCAGCCGTTCGCCGGCGAGGACGCGTACGGGAAATTCGCCTTTGTGAAGTTGAAGCCCGGCGCCAAGAACATGGGCTTCATCGTGGTCAGCAAGGACGGGGTGAAGGATGTCGACGCCGACCGCTCGCTCGACCCGTCCAAGAACCCCGAGGTGTGGCTGAAGCAGGGTGACCCGGCCGTCTACACCAGCATGGACTCGCCGCCGCAGGACCAGAACACGGCGATCATCCACTACCGCCGGGCGGACGGCGACTACAGCGGCTGGGGGCTGCACGTCTGGGACGGCGCGGCGACCGGGACCGACTGGGGATCGCCGCTGCCGCCGGCCGCGACCGACTCCTACGGCGTCACGTTCAAGGTGCCGCTGGCGGCCGGCGCGACCGGGCTGAGCTACATCATCCACAAGGGAGACACCAAGGATCTGCCGGACGACCAGCGGCTCGACTTCGCGACGGCGGGGCGGGAGGTCTGGCTGCTCGGCGGCGTGACCGATCGGCTGCTGCCGGTGGTGAAGAAGGCCGGCGCGGGCGGCGTGATCGACCTGACCAAGGAGTCGGCGGTCTGGATCGACCGGGGGACGATCGCGTGGAAGCCCTCCGATTCCACGGACGGCAAGAAGTACGCGCTGGTCTACGCGCCCGGCGGGATCGGCGTGGCCGGCGGTGAGCTCACCGGTGACTACCGCGAGCTGCCGCTGAATGCCCGCCGGGACGGACTCACCGAAGCGCAGCGGACGAAGTTCCCGCATCTTTGGCAGTACGACGCCTTTGACGTGCCCAGTGCCGATAAATCGAAAATACTGCGCGGGCAGGTTGTCGTTACCGAGCGGGATGCCGCCGGGAAGCTGCTGTCGGCGACCGGGGTGCAGACCGCGGGCGTACTTGATGATCTGTATGCGGCTGCGACGGGCGCGACCCTCGGGCCGGTGGGGACGACGCTGTCGGTCTGGGCGCCGACGGCCCAGACCGTTGATCTTCAGCTCTACGACACGCCGGCCTCGTCGCCGTCGACCGTCGCGATGAAGCGGGACGACCGCACCGGTGTCTGGTCGGTGCGCGGCCCCTCGACGTGGAAGGGCAAGTACTACACGTATCGGGTCACGGCGTGGCAGCCGGCCGCGGGCAAGGTCGTCACCGCGTCGGCCACCGACCCGTACTCGATCGGCCTCTCGACCGACTCGAAGCTGAGCCGGATCGTCGACCTGGCCGATCCTGCGCTCGCGCCGGGCGGCTGGTCCTCCTTGCGCAAGCCGGCCGCAACGGATCCCGCCAAGATCCAGATCTCGGAATTGTCGGTGCGCGATTTCTCGATGGCCGACAGCTCGGTTCCGGCGGCCGAGCGCGGCACGTACGAGGCGTTCACCGACCCGAACACCGCGGGCATGAAACACCTTGCGGCGCTGGCGAAGGCCGGTGTCACGCACTTGCACCTGCTGCCGGTGTTCGACTTCGCGACGATCCCGGAGAACCGGGCCGACCAGCAGCAGCCGGCGTGCGATCTGGCGTCGCTGCCGCCGGACTCCGACCAGCAGCAGGCCTGTATCACCGCCGTGGCCGCGAATGACGGTTACAACTGGGGATACGACCCGCTGCACTACACGACGCCCGAGGGCGGCTACGCCGTCGATCCCGCCAACCGGACGAAAGAGTTCCGGGAGATGGTGCAGGGGGTCAACAAGTCCGGGCTGCGCGTGGTGATGGATGTCGTCTACAACCACACGTCGGCGGCGGGCACCGACCCCAAGTCGGTGCTCGACCAGATCGTGCCGGGCTACTACCAGCGGCTGCTCGCCGACGGGACGGTGGCGAACTCGACCTGCTGCGCCAACACCGCGCCGGAGAACGCGATGATGGGCAAACTGGTCGTCGACTCCATCGTGACCTGGGCGAAGGCGTACAAGGTCGACGGTTTCCGCTTCGACCTCATGGGCCACCACCCGAAGGCGAACATCCTGGCCGTGCGGGCCGCGCTCGACAAGCTGACGCTCGCCCGCGACGGCGTCGACGGCAAGAACATCTACGTGTACGGCGAGGGCTGGGACTTCGGCGAGGTGGCCGGCAACGCGCGCTTCGTCCAGGCCACGCAGGCCAACATGGCGGGCACCGGGATCGGCACCTTCAACGATCGGCTGCGCGACGCCGTTCGTGGCGGCGGGCCGTTCGACGCCAACCCGCGGCTGCAAGGCTTTGCGTCGGGTCTGTACACCGACCCGAACGGCGATGCGGCCAACGGAACGGCCGCCGAGCAGAAGGCGCGGCTGCTGCACGACCAGGATCTGATCAAGGTCGGGCTCAGCGGCAACCTCGCGTCCTACAAGTTCGTGGCGTCCTCGGGCGCCACGGTGACCGGCTCGCAGGTGGACTACAACGGGTCGCCGGCGGGATACACCGCCCAGCCGTCGGACGCGATCACCTATGTGGACGCGCACGACAACGAGATCCTGTACGACGCGCTCGCTTACAAGCTGCCGCAAGCGACGTCGGCGGCCGACCGGGCGCGGATGCAAGCCCTTGCCCTCGGCACCACCGCCCTCGGGCAGGGGGTGGGCTTCGCCGCGGCGGGCTCCGAGCGGCTGCGCTCGAAGTCGCTGGACCGCAACTCGTTCAACTCGGGTGACTGGTTCAACCAGATCATCTGGGACTGCAACGCCGGCAACGGCTTCGGGCGCGGCCTGCCGCCCGCCGCCGACAACGCCGACAAATGGCCGTATGCCCGGCCGCTGCTAGCCGACCCGTCGCTGGTACCGGGCTGCGCCGCCATCGACCAGGCCGACCAGACCTACCAGGAGCTGCTCCGCATCCGCCGCTCCTCGCCGGTCTTCGGCCTCGCGACCGCCGCCGAGGTGCAGAAGCGCCTGACGTTCCCGCTCTCCGGAACGGCCGAGACCCCGGGGGTCATCACGATGACTCTGGACGGACGGGGAATCGACCGGAACTGGAAGTCGGTGACCGTGGTCTTCAACGCCACCTCGGCGGCATCCATCCAGACCGTGGCCTCGCTGGCCGGGAAGCAGATCGCCCTGCATCCCGTCCAGCGGGCCTCGGCGGATCCGGTCGTCCGCACGGCCTCCTACGCGAAGTCGTCCGGAACGTTCACGGTCCCCGCCCGTACGGTCGCGGTGTTTGTCGAAAGCTGATCGGTGGGGCCCGGTCTGCCCAGGTAGTAGCCCTGGGCGAACCGGGCTCCCATCCGTTTCAGCAGCAGGAGCTGGTCCTCGGTCTCCACGCCCTCGGCCACCACCTTCAGCCCGAGGGTGTGCCCGAGCTGGATCACCGCGCTGACCAGCTCCTGCTGCCGCGGGTTGCCGGCCAGGCCGTCGATGAACGAGCGGTCCACCTTCAGCACGTCGACCGGGATGTCGCGCAGGTAGCCCAGCGACGAGTACCCGGTGCCGAAATCGTCGATCGCGACGCGGACGCCCAGCTCGCGCAGCTCCTCGAGCCGGGCCGACGTGACCGCGATGTCGCGCATCAGCACCGTCTCGGTCAGCTCCAGCACCAGGCAGTGCGGCGAGAGGCCGGTCGTGGCCAGCGCGTACGCCACCCGGTCGGTCAGGTCGGGCACCTCGAGGTTGGCGGCCGACAGGTTCACGCTCACCCAGGTCGGTCCCGCCTCCTGCCACTTCACCGCCGCCCGGCACGCCTCGAACAAGACCCAGCGGTCGATCTCCACGATCAGGCCGGTCTCCTCGGCGAGCGGGATGAACGCTCCCGGCTGCTGCAGCCCGCGCTCCGGGTCCTCCCAGCGCACCAGCGCCTCGAAGCCGGCGACGTTCCGGCTCGTGAGGTCGACCACCGGCTGGACGTGCAGGCGCAGCTCGCCGCGGTGCACGGCGTCGCGCAGCCGGGACTCGCTGTCCAGCCGGTCGAGCAGCTGCTCGTGCATCCGGCTCTCGAAGATCTCGTAGCAGCCCTTGCCGCGGCCCTTCGCCGCGTACATCGCCACGTCGGCGTTGCGCAGCACCTCCTCGGCGTCGCCGTAGCCGGCAACCCCCGGCACGATGCCGATGCTCACCGAGACGACGGCCTTGCGCCCCTGCACCAGGAACGGCTGGTTCAGCGCGTCGAGGCAGGCCTGGGCCAGGCCTTCGACGGTTTCCGGGTCGGCGTCCTCGAGCAGCACCGCGAACTCGTCCCCGCCGAGCCGCGCCACCGTGTCGTAGGAGCGCAGCGCCGCGACCAGCCGCTCCGCGGTCGTGCGCAGCAACTGGTCGCCGGCGTTGTGGCCGAGCGAGTCGTTGACCTTCTTGAACCCGTCGAGGTCGAGGTAGAGGACCGCGGCCTTCGCCTGCTTGGCCGCGCGGGCCCGGGTCATCGCGTGCTCGAGCCGATCCAGGAACAGCTTGCGGTTGGGCAGCCCGGTGAGCCCGTCGTGCAGCGCCTGATGGCGCAGGTCACGTTCCAGCGCGCGCTGGCGACTGACGTCGCGCAGCACGACCACCGCGCCAAGTCGCGCGCCGTCCTTGGTGATGGTGCTGATCGTGTACGCCACGCGCACTGCCGTTCCGTCCGGTCGCTGGAGGGTGCCCTCGCTCTCCTCGCCGGTCGGCAGGATCGCGGTCGCGTCCGCCCCGAGCAGCCCGTCGACTCCGAGCCCGGTGATCCGGCCGGCCGCCTCGTTGGCGAAGGTGATCCGATCCCCGGCATCCACGCCGCAGATGCCCTCGCCCGCGTTGGCCAGGATGCTGTCGGTGTACTCCTTGGCCAGGATCTCCCGCGCCGATCGGTCCAGCCGATCCGCCATGTCGTCGAAGGCGCGGCCCAGCCGCGCGATGTCGTCCCGGCCCTTGAGCGCCACCCGTCGCGAGTAGTCACCGTCCCGGATGACCTCCACCGCCCGCGTCAGCGAGGTGATCCGCCGGGTGATCGACGCCGCGATCACCGCCCCCAGCAGCACCACCAGCAGGATGCACACCAGGCCGGCCGCGACGATCGCCCGCCGCGCGGCGTCGGTGGCCGACATCATCTGGTTGTAGAGCTGCGTGTACTCGAGGATCACCGCCCCTTTGACGATGTCCGACGGCCCGGTGACCGGCACGACCACCTGCCGCAGCGGCTCCGGCGAGTCGTCGCTTACCTCCACGAACACCCGCGGCTTGCCGTCCTCGATCGTGTCGTTGACCTCGCCGCCCGCGTCCTCGGTGAAGGTCTTGCCCACCTCCTCCGGCACGGCGTCCGCGAGGATCCGCTTGAACCGGTCCACCACCACGATGTCCCGGTTCTGCATCTCGTGCAGCCGCTGGAGGTAGGAGGCCAGGGCCCCGGGGTTGTAGAACAGCGGCGCGCTGCTCTCCCCGATCCGCTCGGGCGGGAGGCCCAGGGCCACGTCCCGGGAGATACCCCGCGCCACTTGCTCCGCGGCCGTCACAGCGGCGTTGCGGGTGGCGGTCGAATTCGCGTGCAGCACAACCGCCCCGGTGACCGCCACCAGCGCCGCAGCCGCCAGAAACGCACCCAGCAGCTTGTGCCGTACGTCCATCGCCTATCCCGTCTCCCGTGAAACTGTTCGGCGGGAGACGTCACCTCATGAGCCGTCCGCCCGCGTCCGCCGATCAAGGCGAGGCGGACGGGCGGCGGCGGGGCGGATGGGCTACGGCGCGTTGGCCGGCTGCGGCTCGTGGGCCGGCGCTGCTGGGTCGAGGCGCCGGGTGCGGGGTGCGGCCGGCTCGGCGGGAGCGGCCGGGTCGGCGGGAACGGCCGGCTCGGCGGGAACGGGGGCCGCCGCCGAGCGCAGCCGGTTGGCCACCCCGAGACCGACAGCGATCAGGACCGCCGCGCCCGAGATGATGCCGACCGCCGCCGTCGGGACGTTGAAGAGCTTCAGGGCGCTGGCCAGCAGCACGATCACCAGCGCGGAGCGGACCAGCCCGGCCGGCGCGCGGGACGAGATGCGGGAGCCGATCAGGACGCCGGGGACCGAACCGACCAGGACGGCGGCGGCCAGGTCGAGCTTGAGGTCGCCGAACAGGGCGTGGCCCAGCGCGGCCGACGTGACCAGTGGAATCGCCTGGACCAGGTCGGTGCCGACCAAGTCGTTGGCGCGGAGCTTCGGATACATCGCCAGCAGCACGACGATGATCAGCGAGCCGGAGCCCACCGAGGTCAGGCCGACGATCAGGCCGCCCACAGCGCCCAGCAGGACCGTGGGCAGGGGCTTGACCTTGATCTGCGGCGCGGGCTCGGAGGAGGCGGGCCGGCGGCGCGAGGTCCACGACTTGATCAGCAGGCCGGCCGCGGCCAGGACCAGGGCGACCCCGAGGCAGATGCGGATCGTCTGCTGCACGCTCTCGTCGTCGCCCAGCATCCTCAGCAGCAGCACCCCCAGGAAGGCGGCGGGCACGCTGCCGGCGCACAGCCAGGCGACCATCGCCCAGTTCACCGTGCCGCGCCGGGCGTGGACGAAACCGCCGAACGGTTTCATCACGGCGCTGGCGGCCAGGTCGCTGGAGACCGCGGCAATCGGGGGCACGCCGAAGACGAGCACCAGGATCGGCGTCATCAGCGCGCCGCCGCCCATGCCGGTCAGGCCGACGATGATGCCGACGCCCAGTCCGGCCAGCGCCAGGGTGAGATCCATCGGGCGAGTCTCGCCGACGAACACCCACCTTGTCCACTAAATCAGTGGAGATTGTCGACTTTCCTACCAGCTGGGATGACACCCATCAGGAGGGCTATGTCGGCGCCCGGCATCGGCCTCGCGAAGTGGAAACCCTGTGCGAACCGGTACCCCATCTTGTGCAGTCGATACGCCTGGTCGGCCGTCTCGACGCCCTCGGCCACCGCGTCGATCCGCAGGCCCTCGGTGATGCCGATGAGGCCATCGACGATCACCGCCTGCGCCGAGGAGCCGGCCACGCCGTCGACGAAGCTCTTGTCGACCTTGAGGATCTTGACGGGGCAGTCGACCAGCAGGCTGAGCGACGACTGGCCGGTGCCGAAGTCGTCGAGAGCAACCCGCAGGCCCAGCGCGTGCAGCGCCCGGACGGCGTCGAGCGCCTCGCCGGTGCCCAGCACCGCGGTCTCGGTGACCTCGGCGACCAGGCGGTACGGCGTCAGGCCGGAGTCGCGCAGCAGCTCGGCCACCTCGGCCGGGAAGCCCGGCTCGCGCAGCTGGCGGGCCGAGATGTTGACGCTCACCTTCTCGGGCGCGTCGTCACCGTAGGTCAACTCCCACTCGCGAGCCTGCTTCACCACCTCGCGGAGCACCCAGCGGCCCAGCTCGACGATGTAGCCGTTGCGCTCGGCGAGCGGGATGAACACGCCGGGCGAGATCAGGCCCTGGGTGGGGTGCCGCCAGCGGATCAGCGCCTCCACCCCGGCGAGCCGGCCGTGCGGGAGCTCGACGATCGGCTGGTAGAGCAGGAACAGCTCGTCGCGGGCGATGGCCTGGCGCAGGTCGGCGGCGAGCCGGGCGTCCGCGTCCGCGATCTGGTCCATGATCGGGTCGAACCAGGTGCAGCGGCCGCCGCCGGTGGTCTTGGCGGCGTACATCGCGACGTCGGCGCGGCGGATCAGCTCCTCCGGCGTGTCGCCCTCGCGGGCGACGGTGACGCCGATGCTGACCCGGGGCGCGATGTCCTGGCCGCTGAGCGACAGCGGCTCCTGCACCCGCTCGAGCAGGTCGTTCAGGAAGATGGCCAGGCTGTCGTCATCGAGGTCGGACAACAGCAGGGTGAACTCGTCGCCGCCCTGGCGGGCCACGAAGTCGGCCGGGCGCAGGTGCGAGCGCAGGCGCGAAGTGACCGCGCGCAGCAGGGCGTCGCCCATGCCGTGGCCCATCCGGTCGTTGATCACCTTGAAGTCGTCGAGGTCGAGCAGCACGACGTGGAACCGCGCGCCGCCGGCGAGCCGCGACCGCACCTGTTCGGCGAACAGCGACCGGTTCGCGATGCCGGTGAGGGCGTCGTGGCTGATCTCGTGGTCGAGCTCGGCCTGGTACTCCTGGAGCCGGGTCAGGTTGGCGTCGACGGTCTCCAGCAGGCGCCGGTTGTCGCGCAGCGCGCTGATCTGCCGGACCACGACGAGCGCGGTGAGCGCGGCCACGCAGAGCGCGGTGCCGAGCTGCTCGACGCCGTCGTCGAACTCCTCGCCGATCAGGATGGCGCTCATCCCGGCCACCGCCAGGTAGGGCAGGACGCTGATCCGCGGCGCCATCGTGCTCGCGGTGGCCGTCGCGGCCCCGGTGCGGCGCTGCCGCTCGGCGGCGAGGACGGTGAACAGCGAGGCGAGCGGGCCGGCGATGAACGAGGCGTTGAGGTAGGGCCGCTCGGCCAGGGCGGGCGCCAGCGCGCCGCTCGACGCGGACAGCAGCACGCCGACCGAGAGCAGGTGCAGAGCGCGGCGGTCGAGCTCGCCGGCGCCCGCGAACGCCACCTTGACGATCGCGATCATGGCGATCAGGGCGAGGCCGCAGACCGCGAGCATGGCCGTGTTCTGCGAGGTCCACTGGCCGTCGACGCTCAGCCAGTAGCGCCACAGCAGGCCGCCGCTGGTGATCACGAGCACGCCCGCGTCGAGCCCGAACCGGGCCCAGTCGCCGCGGGTGCGCTGCCAGGCCGGCAGCCGCAGCAGCGCCCAGATCATCGCCAGCACCACGACGAGCAGCAGGCCCATGCTGACCGGGCTGATGTACTGCGTCGGCGCCGGGCCGGAGAGGGCGTCGTAGGCGTTGGTGACCTCGCCGACGGCGAGCGCGGCGCAGGCCAGCGCGAGCGAGCGCCAGAAACGGCGGGTTGCCGCGGCGAGATCCGGGCGCCGGGTGAGACGCCAGCACGCGTACGCGGCGAGCGCCGACAACGCGACGACCGGAGGCCAGCCGATGATCGGGTACGCCCACTCGTGCTCCCATCCGCCGAGCACCCAGAACGTCTCGAAGACGAACAGCGCGACCGCCAGAGCGGTCGCGCCGCCGGGCCGGCGGAGGAGGGAGACAGCGGACATGGTTTTCACTTCGGTGCCGCCGCGGCCCGGATGAGGAGTGCGCCGGGTGCGGTTCGGGTGCCGCACCCGATCGGTCAGACCGCCGCCGCAACCGCTTCGACGCGCACGTCCCCGAACCAGCGCCGCAGCGCCTCCCCGAGATCCCCGTCGCCCTCGACCCAAGCGACCACGCCATCGGGCCGCACGAGCATCGAGGGCCCGTCGGCCGCGACGACCCGGAGACGGCCACCGATCGAGGAGTCGCCGCCCGGGGAGTCGCCGCCGGCGGAGGGGTCGGCGGCGGAGGGGGCGGCGGAGGGGCCGGGGGCGGAGGCGCGCACGAGGACGCCGTCGCCGGCGTGGAGGTGGTCGGCGAGGCGGGTGCCGTCGGCCAGGATCAGCTCCGGGGCGCTGCGGCCGGCCAGCGGGTTCTCCGCGCCGAGGTCGTAGCGCTGGCGCAGGCCGGCGATGCTGCTCGCCAGGTAGGTCGTGCCGTCGGTGGTGACGGCCAGGTCGCTGAGGACGCCGCGCAGGGCGCGGGCGTAGGGCTCCGGCTTCATGATGGCGATCTGTGCCCGGGTCCAGTCGAGGACCCAGGCCCCGATCGGGTGCCGCTCCGCCGTGTAGGTGTCGAGCAGCCCCTCCGGCGCCCAGCCCTGGATCTCGGCCGCCAGTTTCCACCCGAGGTTCATGGCGTCGCCCATGCCCAGGTTGAGGCCCTGGCCGCCGAACGGCGAGTGCACATGAGCGGCGTCGCCGGCCAGCAGCACCCGGCCGCGGCGGTAGGTGGTGGCCTGCCGGGCGTTGTCGGTGAACCGGGTGGCGCTCACGATCCGCGAGATCTTGACGTCGACGCCGCTGGTGGCGCGGATACTCGCCTCGAGCTCGGCGGCGGTGATCGGCGCGTCGCGGTCGGCAGGCGGACCGTCGAACTCCACGGTGAGGATCCGGCCGGGGACCGGGCCGTGCACGTAGACGCCCGTGCCGGTCACGTTCCAGCCGCGCCGCAGCTCCTCGGCGCCGGTCATCTCGACGATCGCCTGGTGGCCCGTGATGATCGGGTCGGTGCCGGGGAACTCGAAGCCGGCGAGCTTGCGGACGACGCTGCGCCCGCCGTCGCACCCGACGAGCCATCGCGCTTCCACTGTCACATCGCCGAGCTCCACGCGTACGGAATCATCGGCGTGCGAAAACGCAGTGAGCGTGACCCCACGCCGGATCTCCGCGCCCAGCGCGGCCGCCCGCTCGGCGAGCAGGCGCTCGACCTCGGCCTGGCCGATCATCTGCACCCCGGCAGCGGGACTTTGCCCGCGCCAGGAGGGATCGAGGTGGTCCTCGGTGAGCCAGATGCCCCCGAAATGACCGACGAATCGCGGCATGGCCGCACCGCCGCCTCCGCCGCCCCGGAACTGCCGCATCCGCTCGAGCGCCTCCTGCTGGATCGCGCGCATGTCGGGGAGCAGGCCGCGCCGGTCGAGCGCCTCGGCAGTCGGGATGTTGATCGCGCCCGCCTTGATCGTCAGGTCCGGCTCGGCCAGCCGCTCGACCACCAGCACCCGCACGCCCCGCAGGGCCAGCTCGCTCGCCACCATGAGTCCGACCGGGCCCGCGCCCGCCACCACCACGTCGTAAGTCATGGCGTCTATTCTTGTATCCGGTCAAAGTTTTTATCAAGTATATTATTTTGCCATGACCACGCCGGGACTTCGCGAGCGCAAGAAACAGCAGGTCCGGGAGCGGATCTCGGGGATCGCCACGATGCTTTTCCTCGAGCGCGGCTTCGACGAGGTGAGCGTCGCCGAGATCGCCGAGGCGGCCGGCGTGTCCAAGATGACCGTCTTCAACTACTTCCCGCGCAAGGAGGAGCTGTTCTTCGACCGGGTGCCGCAGCTGGTCGAGATGATCACCTCGGCGGTGCGGGAGAGGGATCCGGGCGTGGCCGCCACCGACGCGCTGCGCGAGATGTGGCTGGGGCTGCTCGACGCGCGGCACCCGCTGGCCGGCATGAACGACGGGATCAGCATGTTCTGGGGGGTCGTGCTCCGTTCGACGGCGCTGCGGGCCCGGGTGCGCGAGGCGCTCGAGGAGGTCGAGGCGCTGATCGCCGCGCTGTTCGCGGAGGCGGGGGTGCCGCACCCGGAGATGACGGCGGCGCTGGTGTTGGCGGCGGTGCGGGTCCGCTACGTCGAGGCGGCGCGGCGGATCATGGGCGGCGAGCCGGCCGATTCGTTCCGGGCCGAGCAGCGGGTCCGCATCGTGGCCGCCTGGGGCGAGGCGGTCGCGGCGGCGTCCCGGGGATGACGAACCGGAGAAGGTCTGGCCACGATCGGCTTTGTTACCCGTGAGTTCCTATATATAGAACTGCATGACTGTGACTTCGAGCCGGCGCACCGTGCTGCGCCTGGCCGGCCTCACCGCCGGCGCGAGTGTCGTCGCATCCGCCGCCAACGCCCAGCCCGCCCTCGCCGCTACCGCTCTCTTCCAGCACGGGGTCGCGTCGGGCGACCCGCTGCCGGGCGGAATCCTGCTCTGGACCCGGGTCACGCCCACGCCCGAGTCGACTCCGGCCTCGGGCGCCGGGCCGGTCGTGACGGTCGACTGGCAGGTGGCCACCGACTCGTCGTTCGCCGCCGTCGTGGCCTCGGGGTCGGTGAGCACCGGTCCCGACCGGGACCACACCGTCAAGGTCGACGTCTCCGGGCTCGCTGCCGCGACCACGTACTGGTATCGCTTCGGCCTGAGCGGCAGCTGGTCGCCCACCGGCCGGACGATGACGGCGCCGGCCGCCGACGACGCGATCACGCGGCTGCGCGCCGGCGTGGTGAGCTGCGCCAACTGGGAGGCCGGCTACTTCGCCGCCTATCGGCATCTCGCGGCGCGCGGCGACCTCAACATCGTGGTCCATCTGGGTGACTACCTTTACGAGTACGGGACGGGGGAGTTCGACGCGGGCGGCACGGTCGTCCGCAAGGTCGCGCCGGCCAACGAGACGATCACGCTGGCCGACTACCGGACGCGGCACGCCCTCTACAAGACCGACCCGGATCTTCAGGGCCTGCACGCCTCGGTGCCGTGGGTGATCACCTGGGACGACCACGAGGTCGCCAACGACATGTGGAGCGGCGGCGCCGAGAACCACACGCCCGCGTCCGAGGGGGCGTTCGCCACCCGCGTGGCCGCGGCGCGGCAGGCGTACGCGGAATGGATGCCCGTGCGTCTGGCGACGGACGGCCATATCTACCGCCGGTTCCGTTACGGCAATCTCTTCGAGCTGTCCATGCTCGACCTGCGCACCTACCGCTCCCAGCAGGCCAGCGGCACCGCGAACGACGATCCCAGCCGGACCATCACCGGCGCCGAGCAGATGAGCTGGCTCGTCGACGGCCTGGTCAACTCCACCGCGGCCTGGAAGATCGTCGGCAACCCGGTGATGATCTCGCGGCTCGACGTGGGCGCCCTGCCGGCCTGGCTGCTCGGCCCGCTCGGGTCGCTGATCGGCATCCCGTCCAACGGGCTCGTGCTCAACGGCGACCAGTGGGACGGCTACAACGCCGACCGCGAGCGCCTGGTCGACACGCTCCGGGCGCACGCCACCAAAGACGTCGTCTTCATCACCGGCGACATCCACACCTCTTGGGCGAACGAGCTCACCACCAAGGACACCGGCCAGAGCAACCCGGCCGCCGCCGAGTTCGTGGTGCCGTCGGTGACCAGCGACAACATCAACGACTACCTGGGCACGAGCGCGGGCGGGCCGCTGAGCCTGCTCGCCGCCTCACTGATCAGGCTGACCAACTCGCACGTCAAGTGGGTCGAGACCGACGGGCACGGCTTCGGCGTCCTCGACATCACCACCGCGCGCTGCCGGATGGACTGGTACCACCTGGCCGACCGCACCAAGCGCGACACGGCGGCCAACTGGGTGCAGGGCTGGTCGGTCGGGCGGGGGTCGGCAAGGATCCGCAAGGAGTCCCGGCCGTAGTCGGCGCGCGGGTGCTGACGCCTTCGGCGCGGCCCTGACGCAGGCGTACGATAAACCGGTTTTGTCTGGTTTTTGCGGCGTCTCTCCGATCTGGAGAGGCGCCGCTGCCGTTGGCTGGGTCACAATCGGCTCCGGAGATCGCCATCGGGAGTCGGGAGCGCTAGTGTACGAAACAGTTTCGTTTCGCATGGCTGTCATGACGGGGGGAAAGCATGGCTGAGCAGACGACCGTCACCGCGGCCGGGCGTTCCCGCAAGCTCGACGAGGAGCGTGAGCAGGCGATCCTGCGCGCCGCCTTCGAGTTGCTCGGCGAGACGGGCTACCAGGGACTTCGCGTCGACGCCGTCGCCGCGCGGGCCCAGGCGAGCAAGGCGACGCTGTACAGGCATTGGCCCACCAAAGCCGGCCTGGTCGTCGACGCCGTCCAGTGTTGCAAGGTCCAGGATCCCCCGCCCGCCGACACCGGCAGCCTTCGCGGCGACCTGATGTCGTGGTTCGGCCAGATCGGTGTCGCGATCACCGGCACCGAGGGTCCGCTCCTGGCCGGCCTTTTCATGGCCATGCACACCGACCCCGACCTGGCCGCCGAGCTGCGCGCCATGCGGGAGTCCAAGGTGCCGTTCGCGGAAGCCATCTGCGCGCGGGCCGCCGAGCGCGGCGAGATCAGGCCCGGGTACGACGCCCGGCTGATCGACGAGATCGTGCCCGCGGTGCTGTTCATGCACTGCTTCGCCTTCGGCCAGTCGCTCGACGACACGTTCATCGCGCACATCGTCGACGACATCATCCTGCCGCTGCTCACTCGCGAGCCGCGGCCCTAGACCCCCGGTTTGGTTCGTTGCCCGCCGCTGGTGGGCGGTCTCCGCATGCCCTTTTAGGGAGATTTCTGTGTCTATTTCCACCTCCTCGTCTCAGCACGCCTCCGTAGCGCCGGATATTCCCGAAAAATCAGGATCTAGGTGGCTGGCGCTGGCGGTCATCGCCGTCTCCCAGCTGCTGATCGTGCTCGATGCCACGATTGTCAACATCGCGCTGCCCACCGCCCAGGCCGACCTGGGCATCAGCGACGCCAACCGGCAGTGGATGATCACGGCGTACACGCTGGCGTTCGGCGGCCTGCTGCTGCTCGGCGGCCGGATCGCCGACTTCACCGGCCGTAAGCGGGCGTTCATCATCGGCCTGCTCGGCTTCGCGGCGGCCTCGGCGCTGGGCGGCCTAGCCCAGAACGCGGAGACGCTCTTCGCCGCGCGGGCCCTGCAGGGCGCGTTCGGCGCGTTGATGGCGCCGGCCGCATTGTCGCTGCTCACGGTCACTTTCACCGAGGCCAAGGAGCGGGCGCGCGCCTTCGGCGTCTACGGCGCCATCGCGGGTGGCGGCGGCGCGGTCGGCTTGCTCATGGGTGGCGTCTTGACCGAGTACGCGTCGTGGCGCTGGACCCTGCTCGTCAGCACCCCCATCGCGATCGTCGCGGCGGTGGCCGCGATCCGCTTCGTCGGCGAGAGCCGCGCCGAGGGCAACACCCGTTATGACCTGCCCGGCGCGATCACTTCCACGGGTGGCCTGGTCGCCCTGGTCTACGGCTTCACGAAGGCCGCAAGCGACGGCTGGGACTCGGCCACCACGATCGGCTTCCTGATCGCGGCCGGGGTACTGCTGGTCGCCTTCGTCGTGATCGAGCTGCGCTCGTCGCACCCGCTGCTGCCGATGCGCGTGATCCTCGACCGCAACCGCGGCGGCTCATACCTCTCCGCGCTACTAGTAGGCGCCGGCATGTTCGGCGTGTTCCTGTTCCTCACCTACTACCTGCAGCTGACCCTGGGCTATTCCGCCTTGGAGACCGGCGTGGCGTTCCTGCCGTTCGCAGCCGGCATCATCCTGGGCGCCGGCTTCTCGGCCCAGATGCTCACCCGCGTGGGCCCGCGAGTCCTGATGTTCGCCGGCATGCTGCTGGCCGCGGCCGGCATGGTGCTGCTCACCCGCATCGGCCTGGACACCGGCTTCTGGACCCACGTCTTCCCCGCCGAGCTGATCATCAGCTTCGGCATGGGCGTCACCTTCGGCCCCATGTCCAACACGGCCCTGGTAGGCGTAGCCGACCACGACGCCGGCGTGGCCAGCGCCCTGATCAACACAACCCAGCAGATCGGCGGCTCCCTGGGCACGGCGCTGCTGAACACCATCTTCACCTCGGCAGTGGCCGGCTACATCGTCGACAACGCAACAGACCCATCGCAGATCCCCGCCCTGCAGGGCGCCGCGACGGTGCACGGCTACACGGTCGCCTTCTGGGTGAGCGCCGCGGTAATCGCCGTAGCGGCGGTGATCGCCCTCCTGCTGGTGAAGGCAAGCCGCGAGGAGGTCGCCTCAACAGACGCGGTTGCGGTAGCGGTCTAACCCACGAAGCAATTCTCGACGGCGCGGCCCTCCAGGGTCGCGCCGTCACCCTTTTCCCGCCGACCGAGCAAGCGATCCGGTTGGCCATTCCGTAGGGTCGCCATCCGCCGACGGGTTTGGCGTCTGCTATTGTCGGTGGAAAGGCCCAGGAATGGCACTTACGGTCGCACGGGAGGTTTGCAGGAACGCTGCGGACTGAATTGCGGAAGAATGCGGAAGGAGTTGCACGCCGAGCAATATGCGGTCGTCCGGTCAGGGCGCAGTGCGGTGCGTCGTTCGCCGAGCTGGGGCTGGGATCGATGCGGGCATTCGGCGACGACGGCGGCTGCGGCGACGGCGGCTGCGGCGGCTGCGGCGGCGACGGCGGCGACGGCGGCGATGGTTGCGGCTTCGGCGGCGACGAAGACGGCTGGTGCGCCGGCGGCTGGGGCTGCGGCGGCAAAGACAGCTGTTGCGACGGCGGCTGCGGTTGCGGCGATGGGGGAGCGGACGCTCGGGGTGCTTGCGGCGACCGCGGCGGCGTCGATGCTCGGGGCGCTTGGCTGGGCTCGGTCGTCGCTGCTGGCGTTGCGCTTGCGTCGGCGCCGTGCAGGTGGCGTAGCTTTCGGGCCTGTCGCTGGGCCAGGCCCCACGCGCGATGCCGTTCATGCACCCGGCGAAATTCCTCCGCCTCCGGAGAATAGCGGCGCGATAGGGTGCGATCACGCATTCCGGCGACTTGCGCCCTGGTGAAGAATCCCAGCTGTCCCACCCCAGAATTATCCCACCCCAGGGATTACGGCGGTAAGCGCGGAATTGCTGTCGATCATGCCAATCTTCCCGACGACGGAATGGATGTTGGCGGCCTTCGGAATAGTGGCAAAGTGCCACCGATCAGCCGGACGGGCCGCACTCGCCGCACCGGACGACTGCCGGGCCATGGCAACCCCAGCAACCACCCGCGATGCCGCCGCCGGCCGCACGCAGCCTGATCAGGCAGCCGCCGAGCCACGGCGCCACCGCAGGCAGGGCGCGAGCAGCAGGCAGGCGACGATCAGCAGGCAGGGGGCGATCAGCGGGCAGGGGGCGATCAGCGGGCAGGGGGCGCGATCAGCAGGCAGGGGCGCGATCAGCAGGCTACCGCCCACAGCGAGAACGGCGACGCCGACGGAGCGGGCGGGGGCGGCCCGCAGTCGATCTTCAGGTGGGTCATAATGATGCGCTTCGACTCGACGGGGGCCTGGCGGGAGACAAATGGCTGGGGACGAGACACCGGATCCGTTCGCGCAGTTGGCTGACTGGGCGGCCCAGACCGAGCGCCGCGAGCGGCGCAAACGGCGGTGGAGCAAGGTAGGGAGAACCGCGCCCTGGGTGCTCACCGCCGGCGTGCTGGCGGTCCTGCTCGCCCTGGCCGTGCCCAGGATGTTCTCGGCGAAGCCGGGGGTGGCCGATGACGCGTACCCGAAAGCCGTTGTCCCCAGCGGCATCACCGTGACCACGTCGGAAAGCGCAACCCCGACGGACCCCTTCGCCGGCACCCCGGCGGCCACCTATCCGAAGGGCGCCGCCGGCATCACGTTGCCGAGAGCCGCCGCCGTCACCGGCTTCAGCGCCGCCGAGGTCGACAAGGATCTCAAGCAGGTGCGGCAGGCGCTGATCGTGGGCCGGCTCGACGACATGATGCTGATCAGGCACGACCCCAAGCGGCTGATCGCCCTGCTCGCGCCCAACCAGCGGAAGCCGGCCGCGGGCTGGTTCACGAGCCGCAAGTTCAGCGGCGTCGCCACCTGGATCGACCCCTCCGTGAAGCTCGATCCGCGCGAGGATCCGCGGGTGAAGGGCCGCGTGACCTACGGCTCGGCCATGGTCGACGGCCTTCGCACGCTGCGCGTGACCACCAACTTCATTTTCGTGTACGCCTTCGCGGGCCCCGACCATCCGCTGGCCGCCGTGCACACCGAGATCGTCTGGGAGTTCCCCTCGAACAAGAGCGGCATGTGGGCCGGCGACAGCACGTCGTACTCCGCGTGGGTGGACTGCACCGCCGCCAACCGTGGCCTGCTTGCGCCCACCCGACCGGAGGCCGCCCCGCGACCTAGCGACTCCGAAGACCCGAACGCCCTGCTCGAAGCCGACCACTCCCTGGACATCAAGGACGAGTGCTGACCCGCCCGGCGATGGTCAGCAGCAGCGTGGCGATCGGCCCCTCCAGCGGGGGACCGTCACCGTGCGTCCACGCGACGTCGGTGGCGACGAGGCGGCGACCCTTCACCCGCCGTACGGATGGAAGTGGTGGGGGAAACCGCATCGTCAGCAGCCGCGTCGCCACGACGGCCGCCGCTGAAGGCGGCATCTCCCGGCGGAGGCCGAGCGGCACGGCGATGTCCTGCTCGTGAATCAGCAGGTCAGCGAGGGTTTCCAGGGGCGTGACCCCGGCGTTGTGCCGCCGCGCCGCCGCCGTCTCCCGGATCTCCGCGGTCAGCCGCGCCGGCTCCGACAGGGCTTTGCGCCGGGCGGCGTCGGCGGTGAGGCGATCCATCCCGCCGCCTCGCCAGCGCAGGAGCATCGCGAGCTCGTCACGCACCGTCATCTGCTGCAAAGTCAGGTGGGCGGCGACGTCCCGCACGGTCCAGCCGGCGCACAACGACGGCCGCGCCCAGTCGGCCGGCGCGAGCTCGTCGAGCAGCCCGGCCACCGACAGCCGCCGGGCGTGGATGACCTGCCAGATCTCGTCCTCGGTCATGCCCGCACCCCCGCCCCTAGAACGGTTGTCACCAGCGTCGTGATCTGCGCGGTGGGGTCGAACGCGGGATCCGGCACCGCCAGCTCGTGCAGCACCACCCCGGTCCAGTGGTTCATGATGATCGGCGCGTCGCGCGGCGGGTCGGCCGATCCGGCCAGGCGCAGCCAGGCCATGAACCAGTCGTTGACGCCGGCGCCGGTCTCCAGCAGCTGGGCCCGCAGCCCGGGCGCCGTCCCCGCCTCGACGAGGATCGCGTAGCGGGCCAGCGTGAGCTCCCGATGCTCGCCGGTCGCGGCGTGCGCCATCTCGACCAGCGCCGCCGCCAGCTCGGCGGGGCTGGTGGGCCGCAACCGGCCGGCGATGGCTTCGGCGTTCGCCCGCTCGCGCTCGGCGAAGCGGACGACGACCGCGTTGAGCAGCGCGTCTCTCGTACGGAAATGGTTGGACGTGGTGCCGGCGGGCGCGCCCGCCGCCGTGTCGACCCGCCGGTGGGTGAGCCCGTGCATGCCGGACTCGCCGAGCACGGCGATGGCCGCGTCAAGAAGCTCCAGTCGCCTCATGCCGCGAGCGTACTACGATCGTAGTGGAGATCACTACCATCGTAGTAAAATTCAGTCGGCCAGGGCGGGCTCGGCGGCGGTGATGGCGTTGTCGGCCGAGCGGGGGATCACCATCGACAGGCCGAAGATGACGATCGCGACCAGCACGATGCCGACGAAAATCCGGTGCACCGCCGTGGTCAGCGTGGCCGGGTCGACCGGACCGGCGCCGATCGTGGCGTTGGCGATCGCGCCGAAGACCGCGACGCCGACGGCGCTGCCCAGCGACCGCAGGAAGATGTTGCTGGCGGTCACGACGCCGCGCTCGGCCCACCCCACGCTCGACTGGGCCGCGATCAGCGTGGGCGACGCGGTCAGGCCCATGCCGAGGCCGATCACCAGGCAGATCGCGGCCACGGTGACCACGGCCGAGTCGACGTCCAGCACCAGGAGCAGCAGGCTGCCGACCGTGATCAGGGCGGTGCCGATGGCGGCGCACCAGCGGAAGCCGAGGGTCAGGAAGATGCGCCCGGCCTGGCTCGCCGCCACCGGCCAGCCCAGGGTCAGCGTGGCCAGGGCGAAACCGGCCACCAGCGGCCCGGTGCCGAGGGCGTCCTGAGCGTAGGTGGGGATGTACGAGCTCAGGCCGTAGAGGATCGCGCCGATGCCGACCGAGATCAGGCCGCTGGAGACCAGCAGGCGTCGCCGGAAGACCCACAACGGCAGGACCGGCGCCGGCGCGGTGCGCTCGACCAGGACGAAGCCGGCCAGCGAGGCGAACCCGATGCCGAGGATGGCGATGCTCGCGGGGGAGTCCCACGGCCAGGCCTGGCCGCCCTCGAGCGCGCCGAGGATGACCGACGCCAGGCCCAGCGCGAGCAGTCCGGCGCCCTTGTAGTCGATCACCGGGTGGCCGCGCTCGACCCGCTCGTGGAAGCCGCGGCCGATCATCACGGCGGCCAGCAGGCACAGCGGGATGTTGACGAAGAAGATCCAGCGCCACGAGACGTACTCGCTGAAGATGCCGCCGAGCGCGGGGCCGACGACCGAGGCGATGCCCCAGACGCTGGCCACGTAGCCCTGGACCTTGGCGCGCTCGCGGACGTTGTAGAGGTCGCCGACGATCGTGATGGTGGTCGGCAGGATCGCGCCCGCGCCGAGGCCCTGCACGACCCGGAAGGCGATCAGCGGCCAGATCGACCAGGCGACCCCGCACATGATCGAGCCGAGCAGGAAGAGGCCGATGCCCCAGAGGATGACCGGCTTGCGGCCGAACAGGTCGTTGAGCTTGCCGTAGATCGGGACCGAGACCGCCTGGGCGAGCAGGTAGATCGAGAACAGCCAGGGGAACTCGGCGAAGCCGCCGATGTCGTCGACGATCGAGGGCACCGCGGTCGCGATGATCGTCGCGTCGATGGCGACCAGAGCGGTGGAAAGCATGACGGCGGCGAGGACGGGACCGCGTTCGGACCGCAGTCCGATGGAGTTACCTGGCACGTGAAGCCAAGCTACCCACAATCCTGTGCCTTCCGCCAATCTCCAAAAATACGGATAAAATGGTCAACCGTGGCCCTGGTCGTCGTCGCGGAGGACAACTCCGACCACCAGCGGGTGATCGCCGAGGTCGTCCGGCGGCTCGGGCACGACGTCTTCGTGGTCGACGACGGTGAGCAGGGCCTGGAAGCGGTCCGCCGGCGCCGTCCCGCCCTGCTCATCGCCGACGTCGACATGCCCCGCATGAACGGCCTGGAGCTCTGCGCGGCCGTGCGCAACGAGACCCCGGTGGTGCTGATCACGGCGTACCTGCTGCCGGGCGACCCGCGGCTCGCCTCCAGCGGCGCGGTGGGCGTGATCGGCAAGCCGTTCAGCGTGCCCGCGCTGAGCGAGGCCCTGCGCGGCCATCTCGCCGCGCTCAAGCCGCCGCCCGACTGCCGGGCCATGTTCGACGCCGTGCTGGACTGCCTCGACACCGGCGTGATCGCCTTCGACGCCCGCGGCCGGATGCTGCTGGTCAACCGGGCCATGCGCGAGGCCCTGGGCCTGGGCGAGCCCGGCACCCCGCTCAGCGCGGTGGGCCGGCAGGTCGGGGTGCGCCTGGCCGACGGCAGCCCGCTGCCCGAGGAGCAATGGCCGGTGACGGTGGCCCTTCGCGGCGAGCACGTCGACCAGGTCGATCTGCTGGCGAACGACCCGCACGGCCGGGTCCGCTGCTACACCGTCAACGCCCGGCCGGTGCGGAATGCGAACGGCGAGATCGTCGCCGCGGTCAGCGCCGCGCACGACGTCACCGACCGGCACCGCACCCAGCAGTACGAGCAGTGCAAGGACCAGGTCCTCGAGGCGCTGGCCACCGATCCCGACTCGCCCGACACCGGCGACCGGATCCTGGCCGCGATCGGCACCACGATGGGCTGGGCCTACATGCGGCTGTGGCTGGTCGACGAGGTGACCGACCTGCTGCGCCCGGCCGCCGTGTACGCCGCGCCGGGCGAGCTCGCACCGCCGCTGCCGACCAGCTTCGCGCGCGGCGACGGCCTGGCCGGGAAGTGCTGGGAGAACGGCGAGCTGATCTGGGTGCCGGACATCCACGCCCCGGGCGCGCCGATCCTGCCGCAGGTCCTGAAGGTCGTCGACTACCAGTCGGCGGGCGCCGTCCCGGTCCGCAGCGGCGACCGGGTCGTCGGCGCGATCACCTTCTGTTCCCGGGCGCGGCAGGAACCGGACCCGGCGCTCGGCGTGCTGCTGACCGCCATCGCCGCGGCGACCGGCACGTTCCTCGAGCACCGCCGGGCCGAGATCCTCTCCCGGCACCTGGCGGCCGCGACCGACGAATACATGGCCCTGGCCGGGCACGAGCTGCGCACCCCGCTCACGTCGATCGGCTCCTACGTCGACCTGATCGCCGAGACCACCGACGACACGCCGTTCGGCGAGGTCCGCGACCTGTTCGAGGTGGTGCACCGCAACAGCTCCCGGCTGCGCGAGCTGATCGACAAGCTCCTCGACGTGGCGGCGCTGGAGTCCGGCCACATCCCGCTCGCCGACGGGCCGGTCGAGCTGGCCGAGCTGGTCGGCGAGGCGCTGCGGGCGGCGCCGGCCGAGCGGGGCATCACCGTCGAGACCGCCCGGCTCGACCGGGTCACCGTGCCGGGCGACCGCGACCGCCTGCGGCAGGTGGTGGACGCGCTGCTCAGCAACGCGATCAAGTTCAGCCCGCCGGGGTCGGCGGTGACGGTGTCGGTCACCGACCAGGAGCTCACCGCGGTGCTCACCGTCGCCGACACCGGCGTCGGCATCCCGGCCGCCGAGCAGGCCAAGCTGTTCCGGCGGCTGCACCGCGGCGGCAACGCCCGGCACACCGGCATCCCCGGCTCGGGGCTGGGCCTGGCCCTGTGCCGGGTGGTGGTCGAGCGGCACCGCGGCAACATCGCCCTCACCTCGCGCGAGTCCACCGGCACGACCGTGACGGTCCGCCTACCTAAGTAGATCGGACGCGGCGAGCGCGAGCCACAGCTGGACGCGGTCGGCCGTGCGGGCCAGCGAGCGGCCGGTGAGCCGCTCGATCTGCTCGATGCGGTAGCGGACCGTGTTGCGGTGCACGATCAGCCGGGTCGCCACCTCGGCCACCGAGCCGTCCGCGTCCAGATAGGCGCGCAGGGTCGCGACCAGCGAGCCCGAGTGCGCGGCGTCGAAGTCGTGCAGCGGCCGCAGCAGCTCCTGGGCCAGGTCGCGCAGCGGCACGTCCTCGCTGGCCACGAGCAGGCCGGAGAGGCTCATCTGCTCGCGCTCGTTGATGCCGGGCCCGCGGTTCATCGCCTCGTGCGCCTCGTAGTAGCTCCAGCGCAGGCCGGTCGTGCCCGCGTACCAGCCGCCGATGCCGACCCGCACGTCCGACCCGTGCCGGCTCAGGTAGTCCTGCAACAGCAGGGCGGCCTCCCGGGTGGACTGGCCCGGCTCCAGCACCGCGATCAGGCAGTCCTCCAGCACCGCGGTGGTCGCGCCGGTCATCGGCGGGCTCGCCACCAGGCGCTTGCGCGGGTCGCCGAGCTTGCCGGCGGTGGCGACCATCAGCGCGTGCTCGTCGTCGGCGCGGATCCCGAACGGGGACAGGCGTCGCTCGGCCTCGGCGCCACCGATCGTGCCGCGTACGAGATCCTCCAGAACTTGACCCGCCAGCCGGCGCTTGCCCGCCAATTCCGCCTGGCGGCGGGCCAGTTCCAGACCCACAAGGGAGACGGCATAGGGCAACACATCCGCTGAGCGTCGGGGCCTGCGGCAGCACAGGTACGCGACCACGCTGTCCTCCACGCTGACCGGCACCGCCATCGGCGTGTCCCCCGACGCGCCGGACCGCGCGGCGAACAGGATCTGCTCGACCGGCCACGCCGCGCTGGCCGGGGCGGTCGCGAGCACCCGCCCGTACACGTCGACGACCATCGCCGGGGCGCCGAGGATCTGGTGCAGCGACCCGATCAACGCGCCCAGCCCGCGGCCGGACAGCAGCGCCCGGGCGAGCGTGTCGTGCTCGTCGAGCAGGTCGGCGAAGCGGCCGTACTGCTCCTCGAGGACCCGGTCGGCGACGAACCGGTCGACCGCGATGAACGGCGTCGAGTACGGGATCTCCAGCACCGGCAGCCGGCGCTCGCGGGCCTCGGCGAGGGTGGCCGCCGGGATCCGGTCGTGGGTCAGCCCGATGCCGAAGCCCAGCCCGACCGCGCGTCCACCGGCCACACGCGACACGAACTGCCGCTGGGTGGCCTCCTCCAGCTGGCTCAGCCCGGTGGTCAGCACCAGCTCGCCGCCGGAGAGGAACGGCCGCGGGTCGGCCAGCTCGGTGACCGCGCACCAGCGGACCGTCTGGTTGAGCGCCGCCGCGTCGCCGTCGGCCAGCCGCAGGCTCAGGTCGGGGTCGGCGAGCACGTCGGCGAGGCGCAGGGTCACCCGCGGACTGTACGGCTGCACAATGTCTCGCCGAAAGAACTGGACGGTCATCCATTTACGACCATCGGCGAGGCCCAATACGGTGTCCTGCAACACAGCGCGCCCACCGGAGGCTCCCCGTGATGCAGATACCGGCCCGGATCGGTGGGCGTCCGGTGAGCGCCGACGAGTGGATCGAGGTGCTGAGCCCCTATGACGGGGCGCCCGTCGCCCGTGTTCCGGCGCTGGGCGCCGACCACGTCGCCGAGGCGGTGGCGGCCGCCGAGGCGGCGCTGGCCCGCGGGGATTTCCCGCGGCCCCGGCGCGCCGAGGTCCTCGAGCGGGCGGCCGAGCTGCTGGCCGAGCGCACCGAGGAGTTCGCGGTGACGATCGCCCGGGAGGCGGGCATGCCGATCCGCGACGCCCGCGGTGAGACCCGGCGCTGCGTCGCCACCATCCGGTTCGCGGCGGTGGAGGCGCGCAAGCTGGCCGGCGAGGTGGTTCCCCTGGACGGGCCGCTCGCCTTCGCCCTGCGGCACCCGGTCGGCGTGGTCGCCGCGATCACTCCGTTCCCCTTTCCGCTCAGCCTGGTCGCGCACAAGCTGGGCCCGGCGATCGCGGCCGGCTGCCCGGTGGTGCTCAAGCCGGCCGAGCCGACCCCGGTCTCCGCGATCCGCCTGGTCGACCTGCTGGTCGAGGCGGGCCTGCCGGCCGACTGGATCTCGGTGGTGACCGGCACAGGCGCTTCGGCCGGCTTTCCGCTGGCGGCGCATCCCGGCCTCGCGTTGATCACTTTCACCGGAAGTGTCGAGGTAGGACGTCACATCGAGGAGGCCGCACCGCACAAGCGCGTGCTCCTCGAGCTCGGCTCCAACGTCCCTTTGATCGTGGAGCCCGATGCCGATCTTGACCGGGTCATCGCCGCGACAAGACAGGGCGGTTTTTCGTACGCGGGGCAGAGCTGCATCTCTCCGCAACGCGTCCTCGCGAGTCACGAAATTTACGACAAGTTGCTCTACGGGCTGCGGGCCGCGGTCGCGACCCTGACGGTCGGGGACCCGCTCGCCGAGGAGACCGACGTCGGGCCGCTGATCACCGCCGCGGCCGCGGCCCGGGTGGAGAGCTGGCTGGCGGACGCCCGGGCGGCCGGCGCGGAGGTGACCGGCGGCAAGCGGCGCGGGTCGCTGCTGACCCCGGCCGTCGTCGCCGATCCGCCCCGGCACCTCGACGTCTACCGGCGGGAGGTGCTCGGGCCGGTGATCACGGTGACGCCGTACCGGGACCTCGACGAGGCGATCGCGCTCGCCAACGACGGCGGCTACGGCCTGCAGGCCGGGATCTTCACGTCGGACCTGGGCGCGGCGCTGCGGGCGGCGCGCGAGCTCACGTTCGGCGGGGTGCTGATCAACCAGGCGCCGGCGTTCCGCGCGGACCGGCAACAGGTGAACGAGATGACCGAACTCCGATTCGTGATGGTGAGCGCATGACAACCCCTGCGATCAAGCTGACCGGGCTGCGGAAGTCCTTCGGGGCCGTCGAGGCCGTCGCGGGCATCGACCTGGAGATCGCCGACGGCGAGTTCTTCTCGATGCTCGGGCCCTCCGGCTCCGGCAAGACCACGGTGCTGCGGATGATCGCCGGCTTCGAGCTGCCGACCGCGGGCACGGTGTCGCTGAGCGGGCGGGACGTCACCTCGCTGGCGCCATTCGAGCGCGACGTGAACACCGTGTTCCAGGACTACGCGCTGTTCCCGCACATGACGGTGCTGGAGAACGTCGAGTACGGGCTGAAGGTCCGCAAGGTGCCGCGACGGGAACGGCGTGGGCGGGCGGAGAGCGCTCTGGCCTCCGTACGGCTGGAAGGTTTTGCATCTCGCAAACCCAGCGAGATGTCCGGTGGGCAGCGGCAACGCGTGGCTCTGGCGCGGGCGCTGGTGAACCGGCCGAAGGTGTTGCTGCTGGACGAGCCCCTCGGCGCGCTCGACCTCAAGTTGCGCGAGCAGATGCAGGTCGAGCTCAAGCAGATCCAGCGCGATGTCGGGATCACCTTCGTCTTCGTGACGCACGACCAGGACGAGGCCTTGACCATGAGCGACCGGGTCGCGGTGTTCGACGCCGGCCGGATCGCGCAGATCGGTACTCCCGAGTCGGTCTACGAGCAGCCGGCGACTCCGTTCGTAGCCGGATTTGTCGGGACATCGAATCTTTTAACTGGCGACGTGGCCCTCGCGCTTGTAGGTCGAAAAGGGACTTTCTCGGTGCGGCCCGAGAAGATCGCCTTGGGTGAAGCGGGCATTCCGGGCACGGTCGCCGAGGTGATCTACGCCGGGCCCGTGACGCGCTACGTCGTCGATCTCGACGCCGGCGCCCGGGTGACCGTCGTCGAGCAGAACCAGCGCACCGGGACCGCCGCGCTGGCCGAACTGCGGGGGAAACCGGTCCATCTGACTTGGCTCGAAGAGCACGTCATCGAGATCCCCAGTTCAAAGGAGAACGCAGATGCGGCGTAGATATCTGGTGGCAACGCTGGCGGCGGGCATGCTCGTGCTGGCCGGCTGCGGTGGTGGCGACGACAGCGGCAGCTCGGGCAGCGGACCGGGCGGCCTGTCGGTCCCCAAGATCGACAAACTGGCGGCGCTCGGCGCCGGCGAGGGCTCGGTCAACATCATCTCCTGGGCCGGCTACGTCGAGGACGGCTCCACCGACCCCAAGGTCGACTGGGTGTCCGACTTCGAGAAGGAGTCCGGCTGCAAGGTCAACAACAAGGTCGCGGCCACCTCGGACGAGATGGTCACGCTGATGAAAACCGGCGAGTACGACGTGGTCTCCGCCTCCGGCGACGCGTCGCTGCGGCTGATCTACGGCGGCGACGTCGCGCCGGTCAACACCGACCTGATCTCGAACTACAAGGACGTCTTCGACGGCCTCAAGAACAAACAGTGGAACTCGGTCGACGGCGTGCCCTACGGCGTCCCGCACGGCCGCGGCGCCAACCTGCTGATGTACCGCACCGACGTGGTCAAGCCGGCCCCGACCTCGTGGGCCGCGGTCTTCGACGCCAGTTCGCCCTACAAGGGCAAGATCACCGCGTACGACTCGCCGATCTACATCGCGGACGCGGCGCTCTACCTCATGAAGACCAAGCCGGAGCTGGGCATCAAGAACCCGTACGCGCTGGACGACACCCAGTTCAAGGCGGCCACCGACCTGCTGACCGAGCAGAACAAGCTGATCGGCGAGTACTGGTCGGACTACACCAAGGAGGTGCAGGCGTTCAAGGCCGGCAACTCCGTGCTCGGCACCACCTGGCAGATCATCACCAACCTCGCCCAGGCCGACAAGGCGCCGGTCGAGGCGATCCTGCCCTCCGAGGGCGCGACCGGCTGGTCGGACACCTGGATGATCTCGTCGAAGGCCAAGCACCCGAACTGCGGCTACCTCTGGATGAACCACATCATCTCGCCCAAGGCCAACGCCGCGGTCGCCGAGTGGTTCGGTGAGGCGCCGGCCAACAAGCTCGCCTGTGCCCAGACCGCCGACAAGAACTTCTGCACGACGTTCCACGCCGAGGACGAGGCCTACTTCTCCAACGTCTGGTACTGGACCACGCCGATCGCCCAGTGCCTCGACGGGCGCAAGGACGTGACCTGCAAGGACTACTCGGCCTGGACCCAGGCCTGGACGACGATCAAGGGATGAGCCTCGGTTCCTTTCTCCACCGACACCCCCGGGTACGGCTGACCGCGCTGCTGTCGGCCCCACTGCTGTGGCTCGTGGTCGCCTACCTGGGGGCGCTCGCCGTCCTGCTGATCTCCGCGTTCTGGAGCGTCAACAGCTTCACCGGCGAGCTGGTCAAGGTGTTCAGCCTGGACAACTTCCGCACGCTGTTCACCGAGTCGGTCTACCGCAACGTCGCCCTGCGCAGCGTCGGGGTGGCCGCCGCGGTCACCGTGATCTGCGTGGTCCTCGCCGTGCCGATGGCCTTCTTCATGGCCAAGGTCGCGTCGCCCCGCTCGCGCCGCTTCTTAGTCATTGCGATTCTGACGCCCTTGTGGGCGAGCTACCTGGTCAAGGCGTATGCCTGGCGGGTGCTGCTGGCCAACGGCGGCCCGATCGACTGGCTGCTCGGCGGGCCGGGGAACGGTCCCGGCTACGGGCTGTTCGCGGTGATCCTCGTGCTGTCGTACCTGTGGCTGCCCTACATGATCCTGCCGATCTACGCCGGCCTGGAGCGCCTGCCCGACTCCATGCTGGAGGCGTCGGGCGACCTCGGCGCGCGGGCCGGGCGCACGTTCCGCGCGATCGTGCTGCCGATCCTGGTGCCCTCGATCTTCGCCGGCTCGATCTTCACGTTCTCGCTGTCGCTGGGCGACTACATCACGGTCCAGATCGTCGGCGGCAAGACCCAGATGATCGGCAACCTCGTGTACGCGAACATCGGCGCCGCCAACAATCTGCCGTTCGCCGCCGCGATCGCCACCATCCCCGTCGCCATCATGGTCATCTACCTGATCGCGGTCCGCCGTTCGGGCGCCCTGGAGGAGCTGTGACGCTGTCGGTTCTCTCCCGGTGGGCGCTTCGTGTCTTCATGGCCCTGGGCCTGGTCTTCATCTACGTGCCGCTGCTGCTGGTGCTGGTCAACTCGTTCAACGGCGACCGCACCTTCGGCTGGCCCCCGCACGACTTCACCACCCGCTGGTGGACGGCCGCCTGGAACAACACCGGCGCCCGCGACGCCCTGTGGACCTCGATCAAGGCCGGCCTCGGCGCGACGGCCATCGCCCTGGTCCTCGGCACGATGGTCAGCTTCGCCGTCCAGCGCTTCAAGTTCTTCGGCCGCGACACCCTCAGCCTGCTGATCGTGCTCCCGATCGCGCTGCCCGGCATCGTCACCGGCATCGCGCTCGACTCGGCGTGGCGCTCGGTGATCGAGCCCCTCGGCGTCGGCAAGGGCCTGTTCTCGGTGATCGTCGGCCACGCCACCTTCTGCGTGGTCACCGTCTACAACAACGTGCTGGCCCGCCTGCGGCGCACCGGCACCAACCTCGAGGACGCCTCGGCCGACCTGGGCGCTTCCCCCGGCCAGACGTTCCGGTACGTGACGTTCCCGCTGATCCGCTCCGCCCTGCTGGCCGGCGGCCTGCTGGCCTTCGCTTTGTCCTTCGACGAGATCATCGTCACGACCTTCACGGCCGGCCCGGGTATCACCACCCTGCCGATCTGGATCTTCAACAACCTGTTCCGCCCCAACCAGGCCCCGGTCGTCAACGTGGTAGCCGCGATCCTCATCGTCCTGTCGGTGATCCCGGTCTGGCTGGCCCAGCGTCTGGCCGGCCCCGAGGCGGGCGCCAGCCGCACCTAGGAGAAGGGGGTGACTGGTCGCTCCTGGGCACGCCCGTCCACGTACAGGTCGACTTTTTCGTTGTAGAAAGCGACCAACCCCGCGATCGCCGCCACCGCCGGCAAGGGGAAGGCGTAGGACCAGGCGAAGTCGGGGTAGACGCCGGCGGGGGTGCGGACCGTCCAGTAGTCGCTGGTGCGGCCCTTGTACGGGCAGAGCGTCTGGGTGCCGGTGTGTTCGAGGGCGTCCATGTTCAGGTCGGTGCGCGAGATGTAATAGCGGGTCGGCAGGGCCGTCTCGAACAGCAGGACGGGCGACGACGACTCGGCCAGCGTCACGCCGTCGAGCTCGACCCGCACGTGCCGGCTCGAGCGCAGGGCGTCCACCCGGTGGTACGGGCTGCGGGGATGGCCGAAGATCTCCTCGTCCTCCTCGAACCAGGAGTCGAGCGCCCCGGACTCGAATCGCGCCAAGCCGTCGGCACGGACCTTCGCCAAGGAGACGACGCTGGGGTCGATGTCATCCACCGGGATGTAGTACTGCGGGAACGCCGGGTGCTCCCAGACGTAGACGGCGCGCGTGGTGTCGACCACCACCCGCCCGCCGAGCGTCGCCCGCACGCGGCGGGGCGACGGCACCATCTGGTCGACTGAGTTGAGCGAGGGTGGGTAGTCGTTGCTCATGAGGGCTTCTCCGCTTGGTAGGCCGGGAGGTTGAGGGCGGCGCGGATCTTGGCCTGCACCTCCTCCGCCGGCGGGCGGGCGTCGATGTCGTGGACGAACTCCTTGCGGCGGAAGAGCTCCAGCACCGGGCGGGTCTTCTCGTTGTAGTCGCGCAAGCGGGCGTCCAGCGCCTCGGGAGTGTCGTCGGCACGGGTGATCAGCTCGTGGCCGCAGATGTCGCAGCGGCCCTCTTCCTCGGGGCGGTCGGCGATCAGGTTGTAATCCATGCCGCAGTTCGGGCAGAGGCGGCGGCTGAGCACGCGCCGGCGGACCTCGTCCTCCGGCAGCTCCAGGTGGATGACGCCGTCGATGTCGTAGGACTCCATGAAGAACTCGGCCTGGCGGCCGTTGCGGGGGAAGCCGTCGATCACGAAGCCGAAGTTCCAGTCGTGCTGGTCGAGGCGGTCGCGGACGATCTGCTCGACCATGTCGTCGCTGACCAGCTCGCCGGCGGTCATGGTGCGGCGGACCTGGGCGCCGAGCTTGGTGTGGTTCTGCACGTTCCAGCGGAAGATGTCGCCCACCGAGATGTGCACCAGGTCGAGGTCGTCGCAGAGCAGCTCGCTCTGGGTGCCCTTGCCGCTGCCCTGCACCCCCATGATCACGTACTTGCGCATCGGTCTGCCCTCTCTCAGTCAGGTGCGCCAAGTCGCAGCGGACCGGGCGCCGGGCGCCCTGTCAACGTCGTCGGGTCAATGCTCCAGGCATCGGCGACCCTGAGCACGTCCTTTTCACCCACCAGAACAACGGTGTCCTCGTCGAGCTCGGCGGGGAGGCCGGCATCGCGCTCGGCCGGGCCGGGCTCGCCGTGCCACGAGGTCACTTCGCCGGTCTGCCCCACGTACCCGAAAGCGCGGATCAGCTCGCCCTCGGACGCGCGCTGCCAGCGATGCAGCTCGGTCACCCGGTGGGTGGCGAAGAGCTGCACCTCGGTGCCGAGCGCCGCGGACAGGCCGATCACGTCCACATGCGTGCTGGGCGAGAGCAGCCAGCGGCCGGTCGCGAGGACCCAGCTCGTGTCGCGTGCGCCGGGCAGCGGCGGGGTCACCGCCACCCGGTCGTCGGTCAGGTGCGCGAGGTCGATGCCCTCGCGCCACGGCACGGGACCGAGATCGCGCAGCCCCAGCGCCTCGAGCACGGCCGCCGGGTCGTCGCCGGCCACCGCCAGCCACGCCTGCTTGCCACCGAAACCGACCATCGCGCCCTCGCCCATGGGCACCACGCTATCCGGAACGCGCGGACTACTGTCCGGTCACGCCCATCCGTAATCCTGCCGGAGTCGCGCCGCCACCCGATCGAAGCGGTCCCGGTCGAGGATCGCGCCCTCCCGGCGGATGCCGTCGCCGTCGATGTCGAGGACCCGGTCGAGGCGGATCCAGCTGGGACGATGCTCGCGGTCCCAGGCGCCGGGACCGAGCGCCAGCCAGTTGTGCTGACCGTCGCGCTCGCTCTGGCTGGAGAGCATCAGCGCGTACACGTCATGGCCGTTGCGGCCCACCACCAGCACCGGCCGGTCCTTGCCCTGGGCCGGGTCGTCCTCGTAGGGCACCCAGGTCCAGACGATCTCGCCGGGGTCGGCGTCGCCGTCCAGGTTCGGCGAGTACTCCAGGTGCCGGCCGGAACGCGGCCGGGGCAGATGCCTGGGAGGCCGGGGAGACGCCGGCGGCTTCTTGCGGAACAGGGACTTGAGGATGTTGGCCACGGCAGCAAACTAGTTGACGAAGTCCTGCGTCATCCAGGTGATGCCCTTGGAATCGCGCACGATGCTCAGGCCGATCCGCTTGAAGCCCTTGTTGAGCAGGTTCTTGCGGTGGCCGTCGTTCGGCGGGACCTCGGCGAGCATGCTGTCGGTGAGCCCGTTCGCCGCCTTGATGATCTGGGCGTCGCTGGATCCGCTGGAGCCGAAGCCGATGTTCTCGCCGGCCGAGGACCACTGCACGCCCTGGGCGCTGAAGCGCTCGCCGAGGCCCGCCTCGCCGGAGCACTGGTGCTCGAGCCCGCAGCCGTTGATCATCAGCTGGGTGTGCAGGGCGGACGCCTTCGACAGGTTGGCGTCGAGGGTGAGCGGCGAGAGGCCCTCGCCGGCGCGTGCCTCGTTGATGTGCGCGAGCACCGAGTCCAGGACGTTGTCGCCGGTCTTGGGGGCACTCGCGGCCGCCCTCTTCGACGTTTTGGTGGGCTTCGGCGTGGCGCTTGTCTTCTTGGGCTTCGGGGACGCCGTCGTCTTCTTCGGGGTCGGCGTCGGCGACGCGGACGGAGACGGCTCCACCGACACGGCGGGCTCGTCGGAAGCCGGCGGAACCAGCGGCTCCTCGGCGCCGGTGACCGTGGTGGCGGTCGTCTCGGCCTCGGCGTGGCGGCTCAGGCCGATGACCGTGAACCCCGTCCCGATCACCACGGCGGTGGCCCCGGCCACCAGCGTGTAGCGGAAACGGGCGGCAGCGGACATCGACACGGGTGGGCACCTCGAAAGAGAAGCGGGCAGGGGACAGCGCCCGTTCACTATGGGTGCGGGCCGTGCCTCACGCCCGCCAGCTAAAGAGCCCTTAAGAAAGGGATCACGCAGATCTAATGAAGGCGGTCGAACTCGCCGTCGCGCACGCCGGCCAGGAAGGACCGCCACTCGCCGGGGCTGAAGGTCAGCATCGCCCGGTCGCGGTCCTTGCTGTCTCGTACGGCCACGACGCCCGGAAGGTTCACCGCGACCTCGACGCAGTCGCCGCCGTTGCCGCCGCTGCGGGTGCTCTTGTGCCAGTCGGCGCCGGAAAGATCACTCAACGTCGCTCTCCTTGATCACGGAGCGGATGAGGTCGTCCGACTCGTCCTGGCTGAGCGCGATCGCTTCGAGTTCGACCCAGGTCGATTCGTACGCCTTTACCTCCGCGAGTTTATCGAGGTAGAGCGCGCCGGTGAGGTTCTCGCAGTAGATGGTCGTCGGTTCCGGCGAGGCGGCGCCGACGGCGGGGAAATCGAGGATGGTGAATTGCCCGGAACTGGCCGCCTTGTGTGGCCCGGCCGCGAACGGGATCACCCGGACGCAGACGTTCGGCCGGGTCGAGACGTTGACGAGGTGGGCCAGCTGCTTGCGCATGCCGAGCCGGTCGGGGATCGCGCGGCGCAGCACCCCCTCGTCGACGATCACGTCGAGGATCGGCGCCGGTGGGTCGCTCCGGGTGAGGAGCCGCTGCCGTTCCATGCGTACGGTCACGGCGCCGCGGCCCGAGCCCGCCCAGGTGTGGAAGACGCACTCGGCGTACTCCGGGCTCTGCAGCAGGCCGGGGATGACGGTGGGCGCGAACGAGCGGAGGCGGCTGGCGGCCTGTTCCATGCCGACGTAGAGCTCGAACCAAGCGGGCACGACATCCCCGTACGCGTGCCACCAGCCCTTTGCCTTTGACTCCTGCGCCAGACCGATCAGCACTTCGGTCATCCGGGGAGTGGCGCGGTAGACCGTGCACATGGCGATCACGTCGTGCTTGCGGACCGGGACCTCGCCGTTCTCGATGCGGTACATCCGGGCGCGGGAGAACTCCAGCTCCTCGGCGGCGGCCATCAGCGTGATGCCGGCGCGCTCGCGCAGCTGCCGCATGAGGCGGCCGACCTGCCGTCGCGGAACGGTCGAGCCGGTGTCTGGCATGCGCGCGCCCTTCGAGAATTTCTTCGCGAGATTCCCATCGTGGAACACAGGGTAAGCGCTTGATCGCTGTTCGTGAATGCCAACCTTTCGTGAACGACGCTCGCGTTCGCATGCATGATCCTCTTAGGATGACGGCCATGACCGACAGGTTCGACACCGGCGTGGCCCACCCGGCCCGGCGCTACAACTACTGGCTGGGCGGCAAGGACAACTTCGCGGCCGACCGGGAGTCGGGCGACCTGCTCGCGAAGTCGTACCCGGCGGCGCGCATCGCGGCCCGGGCGAACCGGGCGTTCCTGGGACGGGCCGTGCGCCATTTGGCCGCCGACGCCGGGATCCGGCAGTTCCTCGACATCGGCACCGGCCTGCCGACCGCCGACAACACGCACGAGGTCGCCCAGCGGGTCGCGCCGGAATCGCGCATCGTCTACGTCGACAACGACCCGATGGTGATGGTGCACGCGCGGGCGCTGCTGACCAGCACCCCTGCGGGCGAGACCCGGTACATCGAGGACGATCTGCGCAATCCGGAAAAGATCCTCGCGTCCGCGGGGATCCTCGATCTGACTCAGCCGGTCGGGCTGATCCTGGTCGCGGTCGTGCACTTCCTGCCCTCCCAGGAGGAGGCCGCGTCCATCGTGCGCACGCTGCTCGACGCGCTCCCCGGCGGCAGCCACCTGGTGATGTCCTGCGCGACCACCGACTTCCTGACGCCCGAGCTCAAGGCGAACTGGGACGAGTCGCTGCGCACCGGCCGCTCCGACGTCCACCCGCGCACCCGGGCCGAGTTCGACGAGTTCTTCGCCGGGCTCGAGGTGGTCGAGCCGGGCGTGGTGGCGGTCAGCGAGTGGCGGCCGGATCCGGCCGCCGAGGAACACGCCACTCCGGTCGAGGCGTCGATTTTCGGCGCGGTGGGTCGGAAGCCTTAGGGAGCCGGATGATCCGGTACTCGACGAGCAGCTCGTTCACGGTTCCCGCGCTCACCTGGGCCCGCTCGGCGATCTGCGAGCAGGTCAGGCCCTGGGCCAGATAGAGCTCGGTGAGCGCCGCCTTGGTGAGACTGCGGCGCGCGCGGGACGCGGGCCCCGGGCGTCCGGGGGAGAGGTGGTAGCGGGCGAGGCGGTAGCGGACCTGACGGGCCGTGGTGCCGGTCAGCTCGGCGACCTGGGCCACGCTGAAGCCCTCCCGGACGTACCAGTCGCGCAGCAGGTGCTCGGGCAGCGGGTCGGCCGGCGAGCCGACCAGGAAATAGCTGCGAGTGGGGGGCAGCACCGAGGCGGTGACCAGGCGCTCGCGTACGGCATCGGGGTGTAATCCCAGCTCGGCGGCCAGCTGCGCGGCGACCAGGCCGGCCCGCCACTGGGCGACCAGCCGGCTCTGCTCCAGCATCGGCCCGGCCGCGGTGATCCCGTAGCGGCGCAGCCACGCGTACCCGGCGGCGCGGCTCAGGCCGATCAGCGGCCCGACCTTCGCGGGCGGCACCCCGTCCTCGATCACCCACCGCTGGAGAAGATCCGGGTCGGGTCGCATCGGCAACACCCCTTCGTGCTTATGGGGCAAATCGTCCCATGTCGGATCTTTGCCCGAAATCGATTGCCGGTAAACGAGCGCTTCCGGGAGTGTGCTTGGCTTGCCGGGTGGATTACTCCTGGCTTCGCCTGCCCGCGACCGCCGTCGACTCCGCCGCCCGGGAGCTGCTCGGCTGGCGGATGACTGCCAACGGGGTCACCGTGCGGCTCACCGAGGTCGAGGCGTACAGCGGGCTCGGCGAGGACCCGGCCAGCCACGCCCACCGGGGTCCCACGGCGCGCAACGAGGTGATGTTCGGCCCGGCCGGCCGGCTGTACGTCTACCAGATCTACGGCATGCACTTCTGCGCGAACGTGGTCTGCGGCGAGGAAGGCCGTGCCGCCGCCGTGCTGCTGCGGGCCGGCGAGGTCGTCGACGGCGTCGAGACCGCCCGGCAGCGGCGCCCCGCCGCGCGGAAAGACCGTGACCTCGCGGCCGGCCCCGCCAAGTTGATGCAGGTCCTGGCCCTGAACCGGAGTGCCAACGACACCTCGGTCATCGACGGCACCGGCCCCGCGACCCTCACCCCACCGTCGTCCCCGCCCGGCCCGATCGAGGCCGGCCCGCGCGTCGGGGTCACCTCGGCGCACGACGTGCCGTGGCGCTTCTGGCTGGCCGGCGATCCGACGGTGAGCACCTATCGCAGGCACACGCCGCGGCCCCGAAAAATGTCGGAGGTGGCTGGTAAACCGAGGGCATGAACGCAGACGCCCGGCCTCGTGTAGTGGTCTCGATGACGGCATCGGTCGACGGCCGCATCGCCTTGCGGCGCGATGACCTGCTCATGCACCCACCGGCGGCCGGCGAGTGGGCCGCGCTGCAGCCGCCGGGCTTCGCCGGCGTCGAGGCGCAGCGCAGCGCCGACATCGGCACCCGCCACGGTCCCCAGGCCGAGCTGGCCGGCAGCGGGTCACTGGTGCCCTCGCCCTCGCCCTCTCCCTCGCTTTTGCCGCCGAGTGACGACCCCGCGCTCTACGACGACTTCGTGGTCTCCGCGCCCGGCCGCGAGAAATGGTTCGCGGTCATCGACGGCCGGGGCCGCGTCCGCTGGACGATCAAGCGGGTCGGCACGTCGGACCTGCTGGTGCTGGCATGCCGGGCAACCCCCTCGGGCTACCTGGCCTACCTGCGTCGCGAAGGCATCAGCTACCTGATCGCCGGCGAGGAGCGCGTCGACCTCGCGGCCGCTTTGCTGCGCATGCGTTCCCGCCTGGGCGTCACCTGCGTGGTCTCGACGGGCGGCGGCGGGCTCAACGGCGCGCTGCTGCGGGCGGGGTTGGTCGACGAGCTGCAGGTGGTGGTGCTGCCGGCGGTGATCGGGGGGCTCGGCACTCCCACGCTCTTCGACGGGCCGCCCCTCGGCGCGGGCGAGTCCCCGCTGCCGCTGCGCTTGCTGTCCGCGCAGACGTCGGCGGACGGCACGCTGTGGCTCCGCTACGAGACCGGCTTGGACGGCGAAACGGCCACGGAGGGGGGCGCAGGCGGCTAGCGTCCGACGTGATGATCCCGCATCGGTTGTTGGTCGTGTGCGGCGCGATGTGCTCGGTCGGCGTGGTCTGGACGGGCGTGCTCATCGCGGCGCTGCTCGCCGGCCACCGGCTGGCCCCCACACCGGTGGCCGTGCTGGTCGCCGCCGTGCTCGCGCTGCCCGGCGTGATCGCCGGCGTGCTCGGCAACCGCTGGTACTACCGCACCACCCGCCCCCGCCGCGCGTGGAGCCTCACCTCCTGGGTGCCACCCCACGTCCCGCACTGGGCCTCCATGCTCGCCGGCGCGCTGTTCTTCGGCTTCTGGCTCGCGGTGGTCGTGGCCTTCGCCGGCCTGAACGGCAACGCCGAAATGCGAGACGGCCAGTACGTGCTCGACCACAACGGCCGCATCACCGTCATCAACGAGGCCGACTACCAGCGCCAGCTCGACCACGAGCAGCAGATCTCACTCGGCGTCCTGGGCGCCCTCGCCGTCGGCGGCACCTTCATGACCGGGGCAGTGCTCACCCACCACGCCGCTCCCGAGCCCACCCACACCCAGTCAGCCGGCCTGCCGCTCGCCTAGCCGCCGGCCGGCGCTGCCCGACATGGAACCGTGGCCACGGGAATCGGTAAGATGCCGGCATGAGCTCAGAGGCTGTCGGCAGGTACATGCCTGAGGTCGTGACGCTCGACGACCTCACGGCGATGATGTCCGCCGACGAGCACCACCGTTATGAGATCAGCCCTGAGGGAGTGCTCTCCGTCATGCCGCCGCCGGGGTATGTCCATGCGATTATCGCGACCCGGCTCATGGCCTGGCTCCTTGCCTCGGCGATCCCCGCTGAACGGGTCGCTCAGGCGGTGGGATTGCGTATTCCGGGTGCCGGCGGCGTCGGTGGACGGATCCCCGACCTTGTGGTCTGGAGCAAGGCCCAGGTCGACGGCGTCTGGCTCTCGGTGGATGACGTGCTGCTGGTCGTCGAGATCATCGCGCCGGGGTCCGAAGGCACCGACACCGTGACCAAGCGGAATGAGTACGCGTCCGCGGGCATCCCGCAGTACTGGGTGGTCGATCAGGACTCGGCGCAGACCGTGACCATTCATCGCCTGGCCGGCAACCAGTACGCGGTGCAGGCAACCATGCCGCTCGCCTGGCTGCTCAACACCGACCCGATCGAGCACGATCTCAACTGATCGAGGAAAGCGTCGCCGGCTCAACGGCCGACTGAGCGGGCGTGCTTCTGCGAGTACATCGCCGCATCGGCGGTGGCCAGCACGTCGTCCGGGGACTGGCCGGGCCCGCCCAAGGCGTACCCGATGCTCGCACCCACCCGGACCGGCCCGGTGGCCAGCGGAATCTCCCAGCTCAAGGCCCGGTGAACGGCCTCGGCGACGGTCTCGGCCTCGGCGAGGCCGGAGGCCGGCAGCAACGCCGCGAACTCGTCGCCACCCAGCCGCGCGACCGTCGCCGACGGGCCGCACACGTGCTTGAGCCGCTCCGCCACCCGGCACAGCAGCTCGTCGCCGGCCAGGTGCCCGTACGTGTCGTTGATCGCCTTGAAGCCGTCCAGGTCCACCAGCAGAACCGTGTACGAGCCGTCCGCCGCCACCGCGAACCGCCGCCACAGCAGCGCCCGGTTCGGCAGCCCGGTCAGGGGATCGTGGAACGCCGCGTGCTCGAGCCGCTCCTCGTACCCGCGCTGCGCCGTCACGTCGAGAAGCGCGACGATCGTCCCGTGCGCGGTCGGCACCGTCTCGGCCACCACCTGCACCACCCGGCCGTCGCCGCGGGTGAGCCGCAGCTCCAGCCCGGACTCGCCGGCCGCCAGGCGCGGCAGGTCCACCGGCTCCCCGCCGGCCCGCGTCGCCCGCAGCTCGTCAAGCGGCCCGGTGAGCGCGGACGCGGCCGGGTTGGCCAGCAGCACGCCGCCCTCGGCGTCGGCCAGCAGCACCGGGAACGGCAACCGGTTGAGCACGTCGTCCATCATCTGGCCGTGTTTGCGCTGCTCCTCCTGCAGGTGCAGCAGGACCGACCGCATGCCGTAGATCAGCAGCGGCACCACCGGCAGGCCGATGACGGCGCCCAGCGTGTAAGGCACGTCGGCGGTCAGCAGCACCGCGCCGTACCCGGCGATCATCGGGAACAGGCGGCGCAGTCCGCCGGTCGCCGCGCGGAACATGAGCAGGAAGTAGATCGGCCCGAGCACCGGATCGCTGGCGCCGATCTGGGCGAGCAGCACCCCGATCGCCGCCAGCTCGAGCAGGTCCACGGGCAGCGGGACCAGTCGCCCGTGGACGAACTCGTAGACCCGCAGCAGCTGCAGCGCGGCCAGCACGCCGGTGCTGAGCAGGGTCGTCTCCCACGTCGCGTGGGTCACTGCCATCTGCACCAGCAGCAGAGCGCCGATGCCCAGCATGGACACCAGGAAGAGCAGGCGCAGCGAACGCAGCGGGTCGCGACGGATGAGGGCGGTCACGCTTACCAACGGTGAGCCCCGCGCCGTCGAAGATCGGTATCCGCCGGGGAGCAGCGGGGTTAGAACTTCTGGCCGCGCCGGGTGAGCTCCTCCTCGACCGCGTCGCAGACCGCCTCGACCACGGCGAGGCGGGCGTAGTGCTTGTCGTCGCCCGGGATCACCCGCCACGGCGCCCAGGTCGGGTCGCAGCGCTCCAACATCTCCTCGACCGCCTTCTCGTACTGCGGCCGCTTCTCGCGGTTGCGCCAGTCCTCGTCGGTCAGCTTCCAGGTGCGCAGCGGGTCGTGTGCCCGGTCCTCGAAGCGGCGCAGCTGCTCCTCGGGGGAGACATGCATCCAGAACTTCACGATGATCATGCCCTCGGCGGCCAGGGTGCGCTCGAACTCGACGATCTCGTTGTACGCGCGCTGCCACTGCTCCTTGGTCGCGAAGCCCTCGACCCGCTCGACCAGCACCCGGCCGTACCAGGAGCGGTCGAACACTGTCATGCCGCCCCAGCCGGGCAGCTTCGGCCAGAACCGCCACAGGAAGTGGTGCCGCTTCTCGTCGTAGGTCGGCGCCGCGAACTGGGAGACCCGTACGTGCCGGGGGTCGAGCGGCGCCACCAGCCGCTTGATCGCCCCGCCCTTGCCGGACGCGTCCCAGCCCTCGAAGACGCAGGCCAGCGGCGGGCCGATCCGCTTCTCCTCGATCTGGCCGCCGAGGATCAGGCGCAGCCGGAGCAGGCGGTCCTGCGCCTCCTCGAGCCGGGCGACGGCCTTCTTCTTGGAGATCTCGATCGGCGCGGTGGCGCTACCCAGGCGACTCATCCCTACAGCATGTCGAAACCCGGTGTCTCGCGCACGGACGAGTGCGGGAGAATCGCAGGCGTGACTCTCGTAGACGACCTGCAGTGGCGGGGCTTGATCCAGGATTCCACCTCGTTGGAGGAGCTGCGTGCTGCTCTCGACGGCCCTGGCATCACCTTCTACGTGGGTTTCGACCCGACCGCCGCCTCGCTGCACGTCGGCCATCTCATGCAGGTGATGACCGCTCGCCGGCTCCAGCTGGCCGGGCACAAACCGCTGCTGCTGGTCGGCGGCGCGACCGGGCAGATCGGTGACCCGCGCGAGTCGAGCGAGCGCTCGCTGAACCCGCCCGAGGTGATCGCCGGCTGGGTGGCGAGGATCCGCGACCAGCTTTCGCCCTTCGTCACCTACGACGGGGCAAACGGGGCAGAGCTCGTCAACAACCTCGACTGGACCGGCCCCACCTCGGTGATCGAGTTCCTCCGCGACGTCGGCAAGCATTTCCCGGTCAACAAGATGCTGGCCCGCGACGTGGTGCGCAACCGGCTCGAGACCGGCATCAGCTTCACCGAGTTCAGCTACCAGCTGCTGCAGGCCAACGATTTCTACCAACTGCACGTGCGGCACGGTTGCGCCCTGCAATACGGCGGTTCCGACCAGTGGGGCAACATAACCGCAGGCGTTGATTTCGTACGCCGTCGCGGCGCCGGCCCGGTGCACGCGTTCACCACGCCGCTGGTCCTGAAGGCGGACGGCACCAAGTTCGGCAAGAGCGAGGGCGGTGCGGTCTGGCTCGACCCCGCGATGACCTCGCCCTACGCCTTCTACCAGTTCTGGATCAACTCGGACGACCGCGACGTCATGCAGTACCTGCGGTTCTTCAGCTTCAAGCCCCGCGAGGAGCTCGAGGAGCTGGAAAAGGCGACGGCCGAGCGCCCGCAGGCCCGGCTCGCCCAGCGGGCGCTCGCCGAGGAGATCACCACTCTGGTGCACGGCGCTTCGGAATCGGAGCAGGCGGTCACCGCTTCGCAGGCGCTGTTCGGACGAGGTTCGCTGGACTCACTCTCCGCGGGCACGTTGCGGTCCGCGTTGTCCGAGGCAGGGCTTCATCCCGTACGGGGTGAGCTGCCGTCGATCGCCTCCCTGCTCAAGGAGACGGGGCTGGTCGGCAGCGCGAACGAGGCCCGGCGCACGATCGCCGAGGGCGGCGCGTACCTGAACAACGAGCGGATCACCGACGGCGAGGCCGTGCCGCCCGCGTCCGCCCTGCTGCACGGGCGCTTCCTGGTGCTGCGCCGGGGCAAGAAGTCGTTCGCCGGCGTCGAGGTTCTTTAGGGTTTTCCCTGCTCGGCCCGCTGTGACCTGGTTCGCAGCGGGCCGATTTGGTGCCGGGGCCCAGTGCGCTGTAATGTTTTCCGAGCCGCCAGGGAGACGGGCGAGCGCGAGGGGCCTTCCGGGGTCACCGCAGCGGCCGTCCTGACGGAACCCCTACGAAATGCACGGCTCACCGTCGTGCTATTTTTGCGGGGACTTGAGCTTTCTTTTCGCCATTTCCGGGAAATTTCCGGGATTTGACGAAGGGGTAAAGCGAGAGTAAAGTTGAGCGAGTGCCCCGGGGGGGGTGCGGTTGTTCTTTGAGAACTCAACAGGGTGCTTGTAAAGCCAGTGCCAAATAGATTTTTCCCCGAGGCTTGATCCGGTCTTGGATTCCTTTGGCAACTTTTTGTTGCCGGGACATTTTTTCCAAAGGTTTTTGTTGGAGAGTTTGATCCTGGCTCAGGACGAACGCTGGCGGCGTGCTTAACACATGCAAGTCGAGCGGAAAGGCCCTTCGGGGTACTCGAGCGGCGAACGGGTGAGTAACACGTGAGTAACCTGCCCTGGACTTTGGGATAACCCTCGGAAACGGGGGCTAATACCGGATACGACTGCTGATCGCATGGTTGGTGGTGGAAAGTTTTTCGGTCTGGGATGGGCTCGCGGCCTATCAGCTTGTTGGTGGGGTGATGGCCTACCAAGGCGACGACGGGTAGCCGGCCTGAGAGGGCGACCGGCCACACTGGGACTGAGACACGGCCCAGACTCCTACGGGAGGCAGCAGTGGGGAATATTGCACAATGGGCGGAAGCCTGATGCAGCGACGCCGCGTGAGGGATGACGGCCTTCGGGTTGTAAACCTCTTTCAGCAGGGACGAAGCGTGAGTGACGGTACCTGCAGAAGAAGCGCCGGCCAACTACGTGCCAGCAGCCGCGGTAAGACGTAGGGCGCGAGCGTTGTCCGGATTTATTGGGCGTAAAGAGCTCGTAGGCGGCTTGTCGCGTCGTCCGTGAAAACCTGGGGCTCAACTCCAGGCTTGCGGTCGATACGGGCAGGCTCGAGTTCGGTAGGGGAGACTGGAATTCCTGGTGTAGCGGTGAAATGCGCAGATATCAGGAGGAACACCGGTGGCGAAGGCGGGTCTCTGGGCCGATACTGACGCTGAGGAGCGAAAGCGTGGGGAGCGAACAGGATTAGATACCCTGGTAGTCCACGCTGTAAACGTTGGGCGCTAGGTGTGGGGGGCCTCTCCGGTTCTCTGTGCCGCAGCTAACGCATTAAGCGCCCCGCCTGGGGAGTACGGCCGCAAGGCTAAAACTCAAAGGAATTGACGGGGGCCCGCACAAGCGGCGGAGCATGCGGATTAATTCGATGCAACGCGAAGAACCTTACCTGGGTTTGACATGGCCGCAAAACTGTCAGAGATGGCAGGTCCTTCGGGGGCGGTCACAGGTGGTGCATGGCTGTCGTCAGCTCGTGTCGTGAGATGTTGGGTTAAGTCCCGCAACGAGCGCAACCCTCGTCCCATGTTGCCAGCAAGTCATGTTGGGGACTCATGGGAGACTGCCGGGGTCAACTCGGAGGAAGGTGGGGATGACGTCAAGTCATCATGCCCCTTATGTCCAGGGCTTCACGCATGCTACAATGGCCGGTACAAACCGTTGCGAGCCCGTGAGGGGGAGCGAATCGGAAAAAGCCGGTCTCAGTTCGGATCGGGGTCTGCAACTCGACCCCGTGAAGTCGGAGTCGCTAGTAATCGCAGATCAGCAACGCTGCGGTGAATACGTTCCCGGGCCTTGTACACACCGCCCGTCACGTCACGAAAGTCGGCAACACCCGAAGCCGGTGGCCTAACCCGTAAGGGAGGGAGCCGTCGAAGGTGGGGCTGGCGATTGGGACGAAGTCGTAACAAGGTAGCCGTACCGGAAGGTGCGGCTGGATCACCTCCTTTCTAAGGAGCAACTAGATCGGGAAACCGATCCAGTAGCCCGCGCCACCCGAATGCGGTGGTGGGGTGCTCAAAGGCGGAGACACTGGCCAGTCAGGTTTCGGCAACGGCCGGCCTCGCTAGTACAGCTGCTTGCAGCGTGGAACGTGGGTCTGGTGCGGCTGAAATTCCTGGCGATCAAACATGCACCCTGTTGGGTATCTGAAAGAACAACCGTCGCGGTGATTGATCCCGCGGTTGGTTTTTCAATGCCAGGCAAGACCTGTGAAGGCATACCTGCCGTTGTGACGGTGTTGGTGGTGTTTTCGTAGATGGTCTTGGGTTGGTCGTTGGTTGAGAATTGCACAGTGGACGCGAGCATCTTGTTTTCTGTGGTTAAGTTGTCAAGGGCGAACGGTGGATGCCTTGGCACCAGGAGCCGATGAAGGACGTGGGAGGCCGCGATAGGCCTGGGGGAGCTGTCAACCTAGCTGTGATCCCAGGGTGTCCGAATGGGGAAACCTGGCACGAGTCATGTCGTGTCATCCACAGCTGAATACATAGGCTGGGTAGAGGGAACGCGGGGAAGTGAAACATCTCAGTACCCGTAGGAAGAGAAAACAAACGTGATTCCGTGAGTAGTGGCGAGCGAAAGCGGATCGAGCCTAAACCAGTGGCGTGTGATAGCTGTCAGGCGTTGCATGCGGGGGTTGTGGGACCTGTTTGATTGTGCTGACACATGGTCGAGAAGTTACAAAGTCATTCGTTAGTTGAACGGTGTGGGAAAGCCGGCCGTAGAGGGTGAGAGCCCCGTAAGCGAAAGCGTGTGACCTTCTTACAGTGTTCCCGAGTAGCAGCGGACTCCTAGAATCTGCTGTGAATCTGCCAGGACCACCTGGTAAGGCTGAATACTTCCTGGTGACCGATAGCGGACGAGTACCGTGAGGGAATGGTGAAAAGTACCCCGGGAGGGGAGTGAAATAGTACCTGAAACCGTTCGCCTACAATCCGTCAGAGCCTTTTGGGGTGATGGCGTGCCTTTTGAAGAATGAGCCTGCGAGTTAGTGGCACGTGGCGAGGTTAACCCGTGTGGGGTAGCCGTAGCGAAAGCGAGTCTGAAGAGGGCGTTTTTAGTCGCGTGTTCTAGACCCGAAGCGGGGTGATCTAGCCATGGGCAGGTTGAAGCGTGGGTAAGACTGCGTGGAGGACCGAACCCACCAACGTTGAAAAGTTGGGGGATGACCTGTGGTTAGGGGTGAAAGGCCAATCAAACTCCGTGATAGCTGGTTCTCCCCGAAATGCATTTAGGTGCAGCGTCGTGTGTTTCTTGCCGGAGGTAGAGCACTGGATGGTCTAGGGGGCCTACAAGCTTACCGAAATCAGCCAAACTCCGAATGCCGGTAAGTGAGAGCGCGGCAGTGAGACTGCGGGGGATAAGCTTCGTAGTCGAGAGGGAAACAGCCCAGATCACCAGCTAAGGCCCCTAAGCGTGTGCTAAGTGGAAAAGGATGTGGGGTCGCTTAGACAACCAGGAGGTTGGCTTAGAAGCAGCCACCCTTTAAAGAGTGCGTAATAGCTCACTGGTCAAGTGGTTCCGCGCCGACAATGTAGCGGGGCTCAAGCACACCGCCGAAGCTGTGGCATTCACATAATGATCCGCCAGTGCCCTTGCGGTGCTGGTGCAGTCGTGTGGATGGGTAGGGGAGCGTCGTGCAGCCAGGGAAGCGGCGGAGTAATCCAGTCGTGGAGGCTGTACGAGTGAGAATGCAGGCATGAGTAGCGAATGAAGAGTGAGAACCTCTTCCGCCGGATGACCAAGGGTTCCAGGGCCAGGCTAATCCGCCCTGGGTGAGTCGGGGCCTAAGGCGAGGCCGAGAGGCGTAGTCGATGGATAACGGGTTGATATTCCCGTACCCGCGAAGGAACGCCCAAGACGAACCTTTCCATGCTAACTACGCGAGCCGGCGGCGGTCTTCGGACCAAGGCTGGTGAGTCTAGGACCCTGGTTGGTAGTAGTTTAGTGATGGGGTGACGCAGGAAGGTAGCTGGTCCCAGGCGGTGGTTGTCCTGGGGTAAGCGTGTAGGCCCGTGTGTAGGCAAATCCGCACACGATGAAGGCTGAGACGTGATGCCGAGCCGTATCAGGTGAAGTCAGTGATCCTATGCTGCCGAGAAAAGCCTCTAGCGATGTTCCGAGCGGCCCGTACCCGAAACCGACACAGGTGGTCAGGTAGAGAATACCGAGGCGACGGGCGAACTGTGGTTAAGGAACTCGGCAAATTGCCCCCGTAACTTAGGGAGAAGGGGGGCCGGACGCGTGAAGCCCTGTGCGGGTGGAGCGTGGTATGGCCGCAGAGAGCAGGGGGAAGCGACTGTTTACTAAAAACACAGGTCCATGCCAAGTCGTAAGACGATGTATATGGACTGACGCCTGCCCGGTGCTGGAACGTTAAGGGGACCTGTTAGCTCTTCGGGGCGAAGCGGAGAACTTAAGCGCCAGTAAACGGCGGTGGTAACTATAACCATCCTAAGGTAGCGAAATTCCTTGTCGGGTAAGTTCCGACCTGCACGAATGGCGTAACGACTTCCCCACTGTCTCAACCACAGGCCCGGCGAAATTGCAGTACGAGTAAAGATGCTCGTTACGCGCGGCAGGACGGAAAGACCCCGGGACCTTTACTATAGCTTGACATTGGTATCCGAATTTAATTGTGTAGGATAGGTGGGAGCCTTTGAAGCTCGGACGCCAGTTCGGGTGGAGGCAATCTTGAAATACCACTCTGTTGGGTTTGGGTATCTAACTTGCGGCCCTGATCGGGTCGAGGGACAGTGTCTGGTGGGTAGTTTAACTGGGGCGGTTGCCTCCTAAAGGGTAACGGAGGCGCCCAAAGGTTCCCTCAGCCTGGTTGGCAATCAGGTGTTGAGTGTAAGTGCACAAGGGAGCTTGACTGTGAGACTGACGGGTCGAGCAGGGACGAAAGTCGGGACTAGTGATCCGGCACTTGCGTGTGGAAGCGGTGTCGCTCAACGGATAAAAGGTACCCCGGGGATAACAGGCTGATCTTCCCCAAGAGTCCATATCGACGGGATGGTTTGGCACCTCGATGTCGGCTCGTCGCATCCTGGGGCTGTAGCAGGTCCCAAGGGTTGGGCTGTTCGCCCATTAAAGCGGTACGCGAGCTGGGTTTAGAACGTCGTGAGACAGTTCGGTCCCTATCCGCCGTGCGCGTTGGATACTTGAGAAGGGCTGTCCCTAGTACGAGAGGACCGGGACGGACGAACCTCTGGTGTGCCAGTTGTCCCGCCAGGGGCACGGCTGGTTGGCTACGTTCGGAAGGGATAACCGCTGAAAGCATCTAAGCGGGAAGCTCGCTTCGAGATGAGGTATCCCACCACCATTTGAGTGGGTAAGGCTCCCAGCCAGACGACTGGGTTGATAGGCCGGAGATGTAAGCCAGGTAACTGGTTCAGTCGACCGGTACTAATAAGCCGAGGGCTTAACCACCTTAAACTTTTTGCTCAACGCGTCCACTGTGTGATTCACAGCAAACGAACAACCAGGCAGGTTGTTTGTGCATGCTGGCAGCTGTTTCGGTGGTCATAGCGGAGGGGAAACGCCCGGTCTCATTCCGAACCCGGAAGCTAAGCCCTCCAGCGCCGATGGTACTGCACTCGGGAGGGTGTGGGAGAGTAGGACGCCGCCGGACTCAACGTGACAGACGAGGGCCACCCCAGGACGGGGTCGGCCCTCGTCTGCGTTTGTGCGTCCGGGCCCTAGTAACTTTGAGTGTTGAGGCCAAGCCCACGAAGACAGGGCCGCCGTATCGGAAGGATTGATCCGTGACTACAGGACCGCACGACGGCGGCTCCAGCAACCGCGACGACGAGCGCCGGCCCAGCCGAGGCCGGGACGGCGAGAACGCGCGCGGCGGACGATCCTCCGGCGACCGCGACCGTGGCGGGTACCGCGGCGGCGACCGTGACCGTGGCGGCTACCAGGGTGGCGGCGACCGTGACCGCGGTGGATACCGCGACCGGCCGCAGGGCGGTGGCTACCGAGGTGGCGACCGAGACCGTGGCAGCTCCCAGAGTGGAGACCGCGGTGGTTACCGGGGCGGTGACCGTGACCGTGGTGGTTACCAGGGTGGCGGCGACCGTGGTGGCTACCGTGGCGGCGACCGTGACCGTGGCAGCTCCCCGGGCGGAGACCGCGGCGGTTACCGTGGTGGCGACCGTGACCGTGGTGGTTACCAGGGTGGCGGCGACCGTGGCGGTTTCCGCGGTGGCGACCGTTCGCAGAGCGGCGGCTTCCGCGGTGGTGACCGTGACCGTGGTGGTTACCAGGGTGGCGGCGACCGTGACCGCGGCGGATATCGCGACCGGCCGCAGAGCGGTGGCGACCGTGGCGGCTATCAGGGCGGCGGCGACCGTGGCGGTTTCCGGTCCGACCGGCCGCAGGGCGGTGGCTTCCGTGACCGGGAGCGCGGCGGCTACCAGGGCGGCAGTGACCGCGGCGGCTTCCGTGGTGGCGACCGTGACCGCGGCAGCTCCCAGAGTGGAGACCGCGGTGGTTACCGTGGCGGCGACCGTGATCGTAGCGGTTACCAGGGTGGCGGCGACCGTGGCGGTTTCCGCGGTGGTGACCGGCCGCAGAGCGGTGGTTACCGCGGTGGCGACCGTGACCGTGGCGGTTACCAGGGTGGCGGCGACCGGGGTGGGTTCCGTGGCGGTGACCGGCCGCAGAGTGGCGGCTTCCGTGGCGGTGACCGGCCGCAGAGTGGCGGGTTCCGCGGTGGTGACCGGCCGCAGAGCGGTGGATACCGCGGCGGGGACCGTGACCGTGGTGGTTACCAGGGCGGTGGAGACCGTGGTGGGTTCCGTGGCGGTGACCGGCCGCAGAGCGGCGGATTCCGCGGGGGTGACCGGCCGCAGAGCGGTGGCTACCGGGGCGATCGCGACCGTGGTGGTTACCAGGCCGGTGGAGACCGTGGCGGCTACCGCGGCGGTGACCGGCCTCAGGGCGATCGGCCGCAGGGTAGTGGGTTCCGGGACCGGGATCGGCCGCAGGGCGACCGTGGCGGGTTCCGTGGCGGCGACCGCGATCGCGGGGGCTTCCGCGACGACCGGGGTGGCTTCCGGGGCGGGGACCGCGATCGGCCGGCCGGCCGTAGCGGCGGGTACCGCAGCGACCGGGATCGGCCGCAGGGCGAGCGCTTCCGTGGCGGGGACCGTGACCGTGGTGGTTACCAGGGTGGCGGCGACCGCGGCGGGTTCCGTGGTGGGGACCGTGACCGTGGTGGTTACCAGGGTGGCGGCGACCGCGGTGGATTCCGTGGCGACCGTGACCGGGGCGGCTACCAGGGTGGCGGGGACCGCGACCGTGGGGGCTTCCGGGACGACCGTGGTGGGTTCCGGGGTGACCGGGACCCGGATCGGCGTGGGTTCCGCAGCGACCAGGAGCGTGGCGAGGAGTCCCAGGATCAGGCCGCCGCTTTCAAGGCGCCGGAGATCCCCGAGGAGATCGTCGCCACCGACCTCGACCAGGAGGTCCGGGCCGAGCTGCTGTCGCTCGCGCGGGAGGTCGCGGACACGGTAGCGCGCCACCTCGTGGCCGCCGGCCAGATCATCGACGAGGACTCCGAGCTCGCCCTGCAGCACGCGATCTCGGCCCGCCGGCTCGCGTCGCGGATCGCGGTCGTGCGGGAGGCGGTCGGGCTCGCGGCGTACGCGGCCGGGGACTGGACCACCGCGATCGCCGAGCTGCGCACCTATCACCGGATGACCGGGCGCCAGACCCACCTCGCCGAGATCGCCGACAGCGAGCGGGCGCTGGGCCGGCCCGAGCGGGCGATCGACCTGTTCCGCGGCGCCGACATGGAGTCGCTGGACAAGGCGGGCGCGATCGAGCTGCTGATCGTGGCGGCGGGCGCGCGCGGCGACCTCGGCCAGCACGACGCCGCCGTGGCGATGCTGCAGGTGCGCGAGCTGACCCAGGACGAGGACGCCGAGTGGGCGGCGCGGCTGCGCTACGCCTACGCCGACGCGCTGCTCGCGGCCGACCGTCGCGACGAGGCCCGCGAGTGGTTCAGCCGCGCCGCGGCCGTCGACGAGGACCAGCTCACCGACGCGACCGAGCGCCTGCTCGAGCTGGACGGCATCACCCTCGAGGACGACGAGGACGACGAGGACGACGAGGAAGGCCTCCGCGACGCCGACGAGGAGGACGCCCGGGCAGACGAGGAGCGCGCCGAGTCCGACTTCGACGACGAGGACGACGAGGACGACCGCGACGACCTTCGCGACGAGGACGACGACCGCGACGACCTTCGCGATCAGGACGACCGCGACGACGAGGACGACGACTTCGACGACGACGAGGACGACGACCGGGACGACCTCCGCGACGAGGACGACGACCGCGACGATCGGGACGACCCCCGCGACCGGGACGACCGGAACGACCTCCGCGACGAGGACGACGACTTCGACGAGGACGACGAGGACGACGAGGACGACGACCTCGACGAGGAAGACGACGAGGAGTTCGAGGCTCGCGGCGCCGGCCTGCCCGCTGACGAGGACGACGAGAACGACGACGACTTCGACGAGGTGGAGGACGACCTCGACGAGGGCGACGAGGAGGACGGGGCGATCGCCGGGTTCGAGGATGACGTCGAGGCGAAGGCCAAGGCCGACGAGGACGGCGCTCCCGAGGGCGGCGCCGCAGAGGACAAGGGCGAGACCGGCAAGTAGGAACGATGCCGGGCCGGGCGACGGACGATTGTGCTGTCGCCCGGCTGGGTAGCCTCGGCTGCGGGTTGCGGACTTACCTAGCGAGGGGCGGAGCGCGTGGGCGACGGGCTGGCGAGCGGCTATGACCTGGTCATCTTCGATCTGGACGGGGTCGTCTACCTGATCGACAAGCCGATTCCGGGAGCCCCGGAGGCGGTGGAGCGGCTGCGTGGCGACGGGATCGCGGTGGCCTATGCGACAAACAACGCCTCTCGCCGGGCGGCGGATGTTGCCTCGCTGCTCACGGGGATGGGCGTGCCCGCCAAAGCCGAAGAGGTGCTCAACTCGGCCGGCGCGGCGGCGGCGCTGCTCGCCTCGCGGCTGCCGAAGGGCGCCCCGGTGCTGGTTGTCGGCGCCGAAGCACTGGTGGCCGAGGTGCGTGAGGCCGGGCTGACGCCGGTTTCGACGTTCGAGGACAAGCCGGCCGCCGTGGTGCAGGGTTACGGGCCCGAGGTCGGCTGGCGCGTTCTCGCCGAGGCCGCGTTGTCGGTACGGGCCGGCGCTACCTGGGTGGCCACCAACACCGACCGGACACTGCCGAGCCCGCGTGGGCCCCTGCCGGGCAACGGCTCGCTGGTGGCCGTGCTGCGCACCGCGCTCGACCGGGAACCCGACCTGGTCGTGGGCAAGCCCGAGCCGGCCCTGTTCACCACCGCCGCCTCGCTTTCCGGCGCCCAGCACCCCCTGGTCGTCGGAGACCGGCTGGACACCGACATCCAGGGCGCGGTCGGCGCCGGCATGGACAGCCTGCTGGTCCTCACCGGCGTCAGTGGGCCGGCCGAGCTCCTGGCCGCCCCGCCGGAGCGCCGCCCGACGTTCGTGGCCGCAGACCTGAGCGGCCTCTTCTGCCCGGCCGAGGACATGCGCCTGCTCCTGCGTTCGGACGCGGCCGGCGGCTGGCGCCTGACCCGCACAAGCGACAACACGGCCACCAACGGCGGCGGGCGCGTGGGGCTCGACGGCGATGGCGACCCGATTACGGCGCTGCGCCTGTTGTGCGGGGTGACGTGGGACGGCGTGCCGGTGGAGGCGATCGAGGCCGTATCCCCGGCGGCGGCCATGCTTTTTGAGAACTGGGGCCTCTAGGCCTGGTGCATTCGAATCTGATCGACAGGTCCGATTCCCGCCAGCTTTGAGGGGGTCGGGCGGCCAGCATTGAGGCATGCATCTGGTACCCGGACTCAAGGTCCTCTACTTCGGCACCCCGGTCGTCCTGGTCAGCACGGTCAATCCGGACGGCACCGCGAACCTCGCGCCGATGTCGTCGGCGTGGTGGCTCGGGCAGTCCGCGATGCTCGGGATGGGCGCGAACAGTCAGACCGCCGCCAACCTGCAGCGGCACGGGGAGTGCGTGCTGAACCTGCCGTCGTCGATCATGGTGGACGCGGTGGACCGGATCGCGCTCACGACCGGCAAGCGGGAGATCGCCGGCTACAAGGCGGCGCAGGGCTATCGGTACGTGGCGGACAAGTTCGCGCTCGGCGGGCTGACGCGGCAGGAATCGGAGCTGGTGGCGCCGCCGCGAGTCAGGGAATGCCCGATCCAGATGGAATGCAAGGTCGCCGCCGTGCACGCGTTCGGATCGGGCGCGCACGGGTATGAGGTGACGGTATTGCGGACTTATGTCGAGGAAAGTCTGATAATTCCGGGCACTTCGTATGTCGACCCGCTGCGCTGGGACCCGCTGATCATGAAGTTCTGCGACTTCTTCGGCGGCGGGATCAACGTGTTCCCCTCGCGGCTGGCCGACGCGTGGGAAATGCCTAAAGCAGCTTCCGTAGCTTGAGGAGGTCGAACGGGTTGGCCTTGATCGAGATCTGACGCGAGGCGACGGCGCGGGTGACGTCGAGCTTGCCGCCCAGCAGGGCGATCAGGTCGTCGCTCTTCGCGATCAGAGCGATCTTGGCTTTGGGGTCGTCGCCGTCGGTGATGTCGAGCAACCGGCCGCCGCTGAGGCGGGCGTGGAACGCGGTGGCCAGATCGGGGACGCGGCACGCGAGCGTACGCTCGAAATCGAGCTTGCCCTGGGCCTCCCCGTTGGCCGCCAGCTTGGCGGCGAGGCCCTCCAGAGCCGTGCGGCATTCGTCCACCGTGGCCATCCGACACCCCTTCAGTTGCGACACCGCTCGCAATTGCGCACCGTACCTCACGATCGCACGCGATCAGCCCGGTAGCGTGACACCCGACGTGAGCCCCGAGAGGAGCGGAAATCATGCCGGACGCATGGCGGGCGTATCTGGAGATGGCGCTCGGACTGACCGAGACACCGCGCAAGCGCGCACAGAGGGCGGTGGGCGACCTGGTCAACCGCGGCGGCGCGACCGCGGTCCAGCTGCAAGGACTGGTCGAGGACCTGTTGCAGGCCGGCATGGCCAACCGCGAGGCGCTGACCAACATCGTGCGGTACGAGGTGGACCGCGCGCTCGGCGTGGTCGGGCTGGCCACCGCCGAGGAGGTCACCGAGCTGAACACGCGGGTGCGTGAGCTGGAGAAGCAGCTCAAGGACGCGCAGGAGCACGCCGTGCAGGACGGCGGCGCCCCCGAGGCCGAGATCGGCGGGACGCGCCTGGAGAAGCCGGCGCCGCTGCCGAAGAAGGTCGCCAAGAAGGCGGTGGCGAAGAAGGCCGTGAAGGCCACGCCGAACGCGATGCCGACGGCGGGGACGACGCCGGCCGGAGTGTCGGGCAACGTCGGGACGTCGGCTCCGGCCCCGGTGACCGCAACGGCTTCGGTGCCGGTCAAGAAGGTGCCGGTCAAGAAGGTGGCGAAGAAGACGGTCGCGAAGAAGACCGTCGCGAAGAAGGCGGTGAAGAAAGCCGCGCCCGAGCCGCTGAGCGCGCCGATCGCCGAGGCGCTGCCGCCGGCCGAGGCCGCCGCGCTCGCCGAGGTGGCCGCACCCGAGTCGCCGACCACCGCGCCAGCCACCGCGCCGACCACCGCGCCGACCACCGCGCCAGCCACCGCGCCGGCTGAGCCGTCGGCCACCGCGCCGGCGAAGAAGGCTGTGGCGAAGAAGGCGCCGGCGAAGAAAGCCGCGCCCGTGAAGAAGAGCGCGCCCCCGCAACAGGCGGCGCCGAGCACCGAGCCGGAGAATTAGTCCATGACATTCCCGTACAGGCCCGGGCCTCCGCCCGGTGGTGGGTTCCGGCCCGTGCCCCAGCCTCCGCAGCCGCACGCGTACGCGGAGCCGGCCGCACCCGCCGAGCGCCGGATCGTCGAGGAGACCGGGCACCCCGCCGTGGACGCAGCGCTGCACTCCCTCGCCAACGCCGCGCAGCTGGCGCCCGGCGAGCAGATCGCCGCGTACGAGGCCGCGCACCAGGTGCTCCAGGAGACCCTCTCGAGCATCGAGGGCTGAGCGGATGGCTCGTCGTGCCCGGCTCGACGCCGAGCTCGTACGCCGGAAGCTGGCCCGCTCCCGGGAGCAGGCCGCGCAGCTGGTCGAGGCCGGCCGGGTCCAGGTGCGCGGCACCGTGGCCCGCAAGGTCGCCGCGATGGTCGACCCGGCCGACCCGGTGCTGGTGACCGGCGAGGATCCGGCGACGGAGTACGTCTCGCGAGGTGGCCACAAGCTTGCCGGCGCATTAAAAGTCTTCGGCGGGCGCGGCCTGGCCGTCGAGGGCCGGCGCTGCCTCGACGCGGGCGCGTCCACCGGCGGCTTCACCGACGTGCTGCTGCGCGCCGGCGCCGCTCAGGTGGTCGCCGTCGACGTCGGCTACGGGCAGCTGGCCTGGCCGATCCGCACCGACGAGCGGGTCGTGGTCCTCGAGCGCACCAACGTCCGTACGATCACGCCGGAAATCATCGACGGCCCGGTCGATCTCACCGTGGCCGATCTCTCCTTCATCTCGTTGCGGCTCGTGCTGCCGGCGCTCGCCGGCTGCACGAAGCCGGACGGCGACCTCGCGCTGATGGTGAAACCGCAGTTCGAGGTGGGTAAGGAGAGGGTGGGCGCCGGCGGCGTCGTGCGGGACTGGCAGCTGCGGGCGGAGGCGGTGCTGGAGGTGGCCGCGGCCGCCGCCGAGCTGGGACTGGGCGTGGCGGGGGTGACGGCGAGCCCGCTGCCGGGGCCGAGCGGGAACGTCGAGTTCTTCGTCTGGTTCCGCCGCGACGCCGCTCCGGCCGATCGCGTGGAGATCGAAAGAGTGGTCGCCGCGGGACCCTCCGGGGAGGTAGCTTCTGGCGCGCCGGAAATGTCGCCGGAGAGGTCTTTGGAGGACGAATGACGCGGTCGGCCCTGCTGGTCACCCACACCGGCCGGCGACAGAGCACGCAGCACGCCACGGCCGTCGCGAAGGATCTGCTCGCGGCCGGCTTCGAGGTGCGCGTGGTGGCCGAGGAGGTCGCCGACCTCGATCTGCCGGCCGGGGTCACGCCGGTCACCGGGCCGGAGGCGGCCGAGGGCGTCGAGATCGTGCTGGCGCTCGGCGGGGACGGCACGTTCCTGCGCGCGGCCGAGCTGGCCCGCCCGGTGAAGGCGCCGCTGCTCGGCATCAACCTGGGCAAGGTCGGCTTCCTGGCCGAGGCGGAGGTCAGCGACATCGACTCCGCGGTCCAGGAGGTCGTCGACGGCACGTACAAGGTGGACGAGCGCCTGACGCTGGACGTGCGCGCCGAGTACGGCGGCCGGGTGATCGCGGAGTCGTGGGCGCTCAACGAGGTGAGTGTCGAGAAGGGGCAGCGGGCGCAGATGCTCGAGCTCCTGGTCGACGTGGACGGCCGTCCCCTGGCCCGCTACGGCTGCGACGGTGTGGTGTGTGCGACACCGACCGGCTCGACCGCGTACGCGTTCTCGGCCGGCGGCCCGGTGGTGTGGCCCGAGGTCGAGGCCCTGCTGCTGGTGCCGATCAGCGCGCACGCACTGTTCTCCAAGCCGCTGGTGACGGCGCCGACCTCGTCGTTCGTGGTGACCGTCGACCCGTACACGTCATTTGCCGTGCTTTGTTGCGACGGCCGCCGCACGTGGGACCTTCCGCCGGGCGCTCGCGTCACCGTGGAACGTGGCCAGTTGCCGGTGCGGCTCGTGCGACTGGCTCCCAAGCCGTTCACCGATGTCTTGGTGGCGAAGTTCGCGCTGCCGGTTGAGGGCTGGCGGGGTAATCGACGCTGATCGTGGGATACCGCGGTGGGCAATTGTCGGTGGGCACCGTTACTGTCTGCCCTGTGCTGGAGGAGTTGCGGATCACCGGGCTCGGCGTCATCGACGACACGACGCTGAAGCTGACGTCGGGCATGAACGTCATCACCGGTGAGACCGGTGCGGGCAAGACCATGGTCGTGACCGGCCTCGGCCTGCTCTTCGGCGGCCGGGCCGACGCCGGGCGGGTGCGCGCCGACCCGGGCCGCGCCGTCGTCGAGGGCCGCCTGCGCCTGAGGGGCGCGCTGGCCGACACCGTGCAGACCCGCATCACCGAGGCCGGCGCCGAGGTCGACGACGACGGCTCGGTGCTGCTCAGCCGCACCCTGTCGATCGAGGGCCGGTCCCGCGCCCACGTCGGCGGCCGCAGCATGCCGGTGTCGATGCTGGCCGAGGTCGGCGAGCAGGTCCTCGCCGTGCACGGCCAGTCCGACCAGCTGCGCCTGCTGCGCCCGGCCGAGCAGCGCGGCGCGCTCGACCGGTTCGCCGGCCCCGAGCACGAGAAGCTTCTGGAGACCTATCGCGAGGCGTTCGCCCGCTGGCGCGCGGTCGTCGACGACCTGGCCGACCGGCGGCGCAACGCCCGCGCCCGCTCGCAGGAGGCCGATCTGCTCAAGCTCGGCCTCGACGAGATCACCCGGGTCGACCCGCAGCCCGGCGAGGACGACGAGCTGCGCGCCGAGGTGCAGCGCCTCGAGCACGCCGAGGGCCTGCGGGTGGCCGCGGCCACCGCCGCCCAGGCGCTCGCCTCCGGCGTGGAGGAGGCGGCCGACGACGCCCCCGACGCGACCCAGCTGCTCGGCCTGGCCCGCCGCACCCTCGAGGCGCAGTCCTCGGTCGACCCGTCGCTGTCCGACCTGGCCGCCCGGCTGGAGGAGGCGGCCACCCTGGTCGGCGACGTCGCGTCCGAGCTGTCGGCCTATCTGAGCTCGCTCGACGCCGACCCGGCCCGGCTGGAGCAGATCTACGAGCGGCGGGCCGAGCTGCGCGCGCTCACCCGCAAGTACGCCGACGACATCGACGGCGTGATCGCCTGGGCCGAGAACGCCCGCACCCGCCTCGCCGCGCTGGACACCTCCGACGAGATGCTCGAGGAGCTCGACAAGGAGCGCCAGCGCCTCGCCGCGCAGGTGGGCGAGCTGGCGGCCCGGCTGACCGAGGCCCGGGCCGAGGCGGCGGTGCGCTTCTCCGCGGCGGTCAGCGTCGAGCTGGCCGGCCTCGCGATGCCGCACGCCAAGGTCGAGGTGGCGGTGATCCCGCGGTCGCCGGGCAAGGACGAGCCGACGGTCTCGGTGGGGGAGGCGGAGCTCGCCGTCGGGCCGGACGGCGCCGACGAGGTCGAGCTGCGGCTGCTGGCCCACCCGGGCGCGCCGTCGCTGCCACTGCAGAAGGGCGCGTCCGGCGGCGAGCTGTCCCGGGTGATGCTCGCGATCGAGGTGGTCTTCGCCGGCGCGGGTGGCCCGCCGACCCTGGTCTTCGACGAGGTCGACGCCGGCGTGGGCGGCACCGCGGCGGTCGAGATCGGCAAGCGGCTGGCCCGGCTCGCCCGCACCCATCAGGTCCTCGTGGTCACCCACCTGCCGCAGGTGGCCGCGTTCGCCGACCGGCACCTGGTGGTCGCCAAGGACACCGGCGGCGCGATCACGACCAGCGGCGTGCGGATCGTGGAGGAGACGGAACGGGCTCGCGAGCTCGCCCGCATGCTGGCCGGCCTGCCCGACTCCGATCTGGGCATCGCGCACGCCGAGGAGCTGCTGGCGGTCGCGGCCCGGGAGAAGAGGGGCTGACCCGCGGACGGGCGGCCCGCGCGGCCCAGGGCGGCCCGCGCGGCCCAGGGCGGCCCGCGCGGCCCAGGGCGGCCCGCGCGGCCCAGGGCGGCCCAGGGGCGGCCCGCGCGGCGGTGCGCCCACCGGAAAAGGGGCTGATCACTCGAGCGCGCGCGTGACATGATGGCGACAGGGGACTAGCGGGGCGTTATGCCCTATTTGTGGGTGAGATCGCGCATGTCGCGTGCCAGGCGTGTGATCCGGCATGTCAGGATGGCCGGGATGCGACTTCCCACCTTGCGCCGTGCCCGCAGCCTCGATCCCGAGGCCGTCACGGGCACCGCGCGCCTCGATCGCCGCACCAAGCGGCTCACCGGCCGGCTGCGCCCGGGCGACATCGCCGTGATCGACCACGTCGACATCGACCGGGTCGCCGCCGATGCGCTGGTCGCGGCCGGGGTGGCCGCCGTGCTCAACGCCAAGCCCTCGATCTCGGGCCGGTACCCCAATCTCGGCCCCGAGGTGCTGATCAAGAACGGCGTGCTGCTCGTCGACGACCTCGGCGAGGAGGTGTTCGAGCGGCTGCACGAGGGTGACCTGGTCACCATCGAGAACGACACCGTGCTGCTGGCCGGCGAGCCGGTCGCCAGCGGGGTCCGGCAGGACACCGACACCGTCTCGGCCGCGATGGCCGACGCGCGTGAGGGCCTGTCGGTGCAGCTCGAGGCGTTCGCGGCGAACACCATGGACTACCTCAAGCAGGAGCGCGACCTGCTGCTCGACGGCGTCGGCGTGCCCGAGGTGCAGACCCGCATCGCCGGCCGGCACGTGCTGATCGTGGTGCGCGGCTACGACTACAAGGACGACCTGGACGTCCTGCGGCCGTACATCCACGAGTACAAGCCGGTGCTGATCGGCGTCGACGGCGGCGCCGACGCGCTGGTCGAGAACGGCTACACCCCCGACATGATCATCGGGGACATGGACTCGGTCACCGACGACGTGCTGCGCTGCGGCGCCGAGGTGGTCGTCCACGCGTACCCGGACGGTCGTGCCCCCGGCCTCGAGCGGGTCGCCAAGCTCGACGTGCCGGCGCTGACCTTCCCGGCCGCCGCCACCAGCGAAGACCTGGCGATGCTGCTCGCCGACGACAAGGGCGCCACGCTCATCGTCGCGGTCGGCACGCACGCCAACCTGGTCGAGTTCCTCGACAAGGGCCGCGGCGGCATGGCGTCCACGTTCCTCACCCGGCTCAAGGTGGGCGGCAAGCTCGTCGACGCCAAGGGGGTGAGCCGGCTCTACCGGCAGAACATCTCCGGCTCGGCGCTGCTGCTGCTCGTGCTCTCGGCGGTCGCCGCGATGGCCTCGGCGGTGGCGGTCTCCACCATCGGCAAGGCGTATCTCACCGTGGTTTCCGAGTGGTGGGACAATCTGGTCTTCCAGCTCGGCCACCTCTTCTAAAAACTCTCCCCGAGGCGTTTGTTGTGATCAATTTCCGGTACCACGTGGTGTCGCTCACCGCGGTCTTCCTGGCCCTGGCCATCGGCCTGGTCGTGGGCACCGCCGCGCTCAACGGGCCGGTGGCCGACAGCCTCAAGAACCAGATCAGCGCGCTGAACAAGGACAACAGCAACAAGCGCGACCAGATCAACCAGTACCGCGAGGAGCTGAACCGCAGTCAGGACTTCGCGACCGAGATCGCCCCGTCGTACCTGAACAACGAGCTCGCCGGGCGCAAGATCCTCGTGGTGGTGCTGCCGAACACCTCCGAGTTCGCCGACGGCGTCATCGCGATGCTCAAGGTCGCGGGCGCCACGGTCACGGCCAAGGTCACGGTTCAGGACAAATTCTTCGACCCCGCCAACACGTACGAGTTGCTGGACCTCGCCGGTCAGTCGTCGCAGCCGACGATCCAGATGGAGGGGCTGCCCCTCAACAGCGACGGTGTCGAGACGGCCAGCGCCCAGCTCGCCCTCGGCCTGCTCCAGCGGGCCGGCACGGTCCAGGCCAGCCCCGACGACGTGGCCGCGCTGCTGACGGCGTACACGAAGCAGGGTTATATCGCGGTCGACGACAAGGCGGCCGGTGGCGCGGAGGGTGCCGTCTTCATCTCGGGCGAGCCGCCGACCGACAAGGACGCCGCGAAGAAGAACCAATCGGCGCTCATGATGGTCAGCCAGTTCGCCACCAAGCCGCTCGTGGTGGCGGGCGTCGGCGTGGGTGACGGCAACGTGATCTCGGCGGTCCGCGGCGACCCGACGCTGGTCAAAGAGATCTCCACGGTGGACAACGCGAGCACCGTGCAGGGCCAGGTCGCCACCGCGATGGTCACCAGCGAGCGCATGGTGCAGAACAAGGTGGGCCAGTACGGCCTGGGGGGCTCGTCACTGGTGCCGAAGGCAGCCTCCTAGCGGCCGGTCTCTAGACTTCCTGGCCATGGCCATCCTCAGGTCGTTCGGCGTCGGCGCTTCCGTCGCCCGTGCCGCGCTCGGCTGGATCCGCCGCGACGCCGCGTACGCGGCGGTGCTCGAGCGGACGAATTTCCACGGACGCACGGTCTCGCTGGCCGGCGGTCCCGCGCTCGCGCTCGGCGCCACGGTCGGCGCGGCGGCCGGCGCGCGGTCACCCCGCGTTGCCGCCGCGGCCCTCACGGCGGGTGTGGTCTCCGGTTCCGTCGGTCTCTACGACGACATAGCCGGCAATCAGCCCGCGCAGAAGGCCGCCAAGGGCTTCGCCGGGCACCTCGGCGCGCTGCGCGAGGGGCAGGTCACCAGCGGGCTCGTCAAGATCGCGGGAGTCGGCGCGGCCGGGCTCATCGCCTCGACACTGATCGGAAGCAAGCGAACTAGCTTCCTAGGTCGCACGAGCGATGTGTTGCTGGGCGCAGGGGTGATCGCGGGGATGGCGAACTTCGTCAACCTGCTCGACCTGCGGCCGGGCCGGGCGATCAAGGCGGGCGTCGCGATCGGCGTGCCGGTCGGCGGGGGAGTGGCGGCCGGGACCCTGGGCGCGGCGACGGCCCTGCTGCCCGAGGACCTCGGCGAGGAGATCATGCTGGGCGACGCGGGGGCGAACGCGATGGGCGCGCTGCTCGGCGTGGCGCTCGCCTCCCGTACGGGAATGGGGGGTCGGTTTGTCGCTCTGGCCGCTTTGGCGGCCTTGACCGCCGCCAGCGAGAAGGTCAGCTACACCAAGGTCATCCAGGACACGCCGTGGCTGCGGAAGCTGGACGAGCTGGGCCGCCGTCCCACGTGACGGCCACGACCGCGCGCAAGATCGCGGGGGCCGCCGCGCTCATCACCGTGCTCACGGTGGCCGCCCGGATCGCCGGCTTCGCCCGCACCTTCGTCTTCCTGCACACCGTCGGCAAGCACGACCTGGCCGACATCTACAACGCCGCCAACACTATCCCGAACATCGTCTTCGAGCTCGTCGCCGGCGGCGCCCTGGCGAGCCTCGTCGTGCCGCTGCTGGCCGGGCACGTGGCCGCCGGCGACAAACAGCGGGTCAACGCGGTCGCGTCGGCGCTGCTCACCTGGGTGCTGGTGCTGCTCGTGCCGCTGGCGCTGCTGGTCGGCCTGCTCGCCGGCCCGATCGCCGGCCTGCTGCCCGGCGTGCCCGCGGCCCATCAGGCGACCGCCGAGAGCATGCTGCACGTCTTCGCTCCGCAGCTGCCGTTGTACGGGATCGGGATCGTGCTCACCGGCGTGCTGCAGGCCCACCACCGTTTCGCCTGGCCGGTCATCGCGCCGCTGCTGTCGAGCGTGACTGTGATGGTCGCGTACCTCAGCTACGCCGTGGTCGACGGCGCCGAGAGCGACTTCGCCGGGCTGACCCGCACCGGCGAGCTGACCCTCTCGATCGGCACCACCCTCGGCGTCGTGGTGCTCGCGCTCTGCCTGCTCATCCCGCTGCGCAAGCTGCACCTGCGGCTGCGGCCCACGCTGCGCTTCCCGGGCGGCGAGGGGCGGCAGGCGGCGCGGCTCGGCTGGGCCGGCGCGGTCACCGTCGGCTCCCAGCAGCTGATCACCATCGTCGCGATCGCGCTGCTCGCCGAGCGCGGGCTCACGCTCTACACGACCGCGCAGACCGTGTTCCTGCTGCCGTGGGCCGTCCTCGCGGTGCCGCTGGCCACCGCGGTCTACCCCTCGCTCTCCGCGGCCGCGGCAAACGGCGACGAGACGGCGTACGCGAAATCTCTCTCCGCCAGCGCACGAACGGTGACCCTCGCCGCCGGGCTCGGCGCCGCGGCCCTCGCCGCCCTCGCCGCACCGGCCGCCAACCTGATGAACGCGGGGTCGGCCGCCGCCGGTATCGCCGGCTTCGCACCCGGACTGTTCGGCTACGCGCTGTTCGCCCTGCTCTCGCGCGCCCTCTACGCCCGCGGCGCGACCCGGGCCGCGGCCGCCTCCACCGCCGCCGGCTGGATCGTCGCGGCCGGCGTCGCGCTCGCCTTCGCCGGCCTCTCCGACCAGCGGCAGGTGCTCGCGCTCGGCCTGGCCAACGCGGCCGGCATGACGGTGATCGGGGCGCTGCTCGTGCTCGCGGTCCGCCGCCACGCGGGCCCCGCGTCGCTGGCGGGGCTGGGCCGTTCCACCGTCGTCGGTATCGTTGCCGCGGGGACAGCCGCTGCCGCCGGGTACGGCGTGGTGACCGGAATCGGACACCTGAGCGGCACGGGCCCCGCGGTCGTCGGCAGCCTGGTGCAGGGCATGCTGGGCGGGCTCACCGTGCTGGTGGTGTTCGGCGGGGTGGCTTTTGTCCTCGACCGTCCGGCTGTCAGTGGTTTGGTCGCCCGATTGCGGCGTCGCTGAAAGGGGTCTCGTGGAAGACGGATGGCGCGGCTCGGTGGCGCTCGTGCTCGCCTCGAGCACCGGCGGGATCGGGCAGCACGTCGCCTCGCTGGCCCGCGGTCTCGCTGCGGCCGGCTGTGCGGTGCTGGTCTGCGGGCCGGCCGCCACCGACGACCTGTTCGCCTTCTCATCGGTTCCAGGCGTGACCTTCGTGCCCGTCGAGATCCCCGCCAACCCGGGCGCCTCCGACGCCGGCGTGGTCCGCAAGCTGCGCGGCATCCTCTCCTCCCGGCCGATCGACGTCGTGCACGCGCACGGGCTGCGCGCCGGCCTGGTGGCGGGCCTGGCCCGCGGGAGCGCCCCGCTTGTCGTCACCTGGCACAACTCGGTACTTGCCCGGGGACTGCGCGGCCAGGCGTCGGCGCTGGTCGAGCGGATCGTCGCGCGCAGCGCCACGCTCACCCTCGGCGCCTCCGACGACCTCGTCGCGCGGGCGAAGACGCTCGGCGCGCGCAACGCCCGGCTCGGCGCGGTCGCCGCCCCGACTCTGGCGTCGCCGAAGCGCACGCGCGCCGCCGTACGCGCGGAATTTCGCCTTTCTCCCGGCGCGCCGCTGATCCTCTCGGTCGGCCGGCTGCACCCGCAGAAGCGCTACGACCTGCTCATCGACGCGTCCGCCCGGTGGCGCGAGCTCACCCCCGCCCCGGTCGTCCTGGTGGCCGGCTCCGGGCCCAGCTACATGTCGCTCGCCCAGCAGTCCTCCGAGCGGCACGCGCCGTTCCACCTGCTCGGCCGCCGCCCCGACGTGCCCGACCTGCTCGGCGGGGCCGACCTCGCGGTGGTGACCAGCGACTGGGAGGCGCGGCAGCTGTTCGCCCAGGAGGCTCTGACCGCCGGCACGCCGTTGATCGCCACCGCCGTGGGCGGGGTGCCCGGGCTGGTCGGCGACGCGGCGCTGCTGATCCCGCCGGGCGACGTGGACGCGCTCGACGACGCCGTCCGGCGGATGCTCGCCGACCCGGCGCTACGCGAGGACTACGCCCGGCGCGGGCCGGCGCGGGCGGCGACGTGGCCGACCGAACAGGACACCGTGGCCGCCGTCCGGGAGGCGTACGCCGAGGTCACGGCCCGGGCATGAGACGACGCATCTGGGTTCCGTACGTCCTGGTGCTGCTCGCCGTGGCGGCCAGCCTCGGCGGCCTGGCGGTCCGGCCGGCCACCGGCGCGCCGCAGAGCACTGTCGACTACGTGATCGTCGCGGGCGCGGCCGGGCTGCGCTGGGACGACCTCGACCCGCAACGCACCCCGGCGCTGTGGCGGGAGGCGACCGAGGGCTCGATCGGCTGGCTGTCGGTGCGCTCGGCGCAGCGGGTCACCTGCCCGTCCGACGGGTGGGTCACGCTGGGCGCCGGCAACTACGCGGCGTACCCGCGGGTGTCCGGGGCCAGCGGCTGCGAGACGCCGAAGCCCGATCTCGACCAGCCCGACGCGATCGGCGCGAACATCGTCAACCAGCGCAACATCGTGCAGGACAACCAGGACAGGCTGCCGTACGGCGCGGTGCCGGGCGCGCTCGCCGAGTCGGTGCGCTGCACGGTCGCGGTCGGGCCGGGCGCGGCCATCGCGGCGGCCCGCCCCTTCGGCCGGGTCGACAAGTACCAGGCCGAGCTGCCGGCCGACCCGGCGAACCTGCTCTCGGACTGCGTGCTCAGCTTCGTCGACCTCGGCACCATCACCGGCTCCGGCGCGTCGCGGGCCACGCTCGTCGAGCAGGCCGACGCCACGCTGGCGCGGGTCGTCGCGGCCCGGCCGGAACGGTCGCTGCTGCTGGTCGCCGGCGTCTCCGACACCGACCGCACGTCGCGGCTGCACGTGGCGATCGCCGAGGGGGAGGGCTGGAACGGCGGCTGGCTCACCTCGGCCGGCACCGGCCGCGACGGGTACCTGCAGCTGATCGACCTGGCGCCGACGATCCTCACCGCGCTGGGCAAGGCGTCGCCCGAGAAGCTCTTCGCCGGGCGGTCGGCAACCATCGTGCCCGGCAAGCCCGGCAACGTCGCCGACGCCGTCCAGGGCGACCACAACGCCGACCGGCGGGCCGGCGCCCAGCGCGGCGTCGCCACGATCTTCTTCACCGTGCTGGCGATCCTGCAGTTCGTGCTCTTCGCCTTGATCGTGCCCGTCATGGTGCGGGCGCGGCGGCACAGCGGGCCCAAGGGTCCGGCGCTGCCCGCGCCGCGGGTGGTCGAGGCGGTCGAGCTGGCGCTGATCGCCGCCGCGCTGGCCATCCCGGCCGCGCTGCTCGCCGACGCCTCGCCGTGGTGGCGCGCCGCCCACCCGGCGTGGATCTTCGGGATCGTCACCGGCGCGCTGATCGTCGCGGGCACCGCGGCGATCCGGCTGGCGCCCCGCTACAAGCACACCCTGTGGCCGATGGCGGCGGTCGCGGCGTTCGGGGTGGTGGTGGTGGGCCTCGACCTGCTCACCGGCGCTCAGCTTCAGCTCAACGGCGTGGCCGGGTACTCGGCGATCAACGGCGCCCGGTACGCGGGCGTCGGCGGCGTCGGCCTCGGCGTCTTCGTGACCGGCCTGCTGGTGCTGGCCGGCTGCCTCGCCCAGTGGGTGCGCAAGCCGTTCCGGCCGCTTGTCGTGGTGGTGCTCGGCGGCCTCGGCGTGGTCATGGTCGGCAGCCCGTACCTCGGCGCCGACCCGATCGGCGCGATCGCGGTGACCGCGGGGGTGTGCGTGGCCGCGGCGCTCAGCACCGGCGGCTGGCTGACCTTCCCGCGGTTCGCCTGGTCGGCGCTGGCCGGGCTGGCGGTGACCATCGGGTTCGCGGCGGTCGACCTGCGCCGCCCGGTGCTCGAGCAGGGCAGCCTCGGCCGGTTCCTCTCCGAGCTGGCCAGCGGCAGCGCCGGCCCGGCCCTGCAGCGGATCGCGGCGGCGAACGGCGAGACGATGCTGAGCAGCCCGCTGACGGTGCTGGCGGTGGTCGGCATGGTGATGATCGCGTTCTGCCAGTTCTCCCCGTGGGGTGGGCTGAATCGCCTGTTCGGGTTGCATCCGGCGATCCGGGCGGCGTTCGCCGGCACCACCGTGGCGACGCTGATCGCCGGGGTGCTGGGCGGCTCGGCGCTGACCGTCGCTGGGGCGGCCGCGGCGTTCCTGGTGCCGACCGCGGTGCTCACCACCCTGCGGGTGCTGCTGCACGCCGCCGACCGCACCCGGCCCGAGGGCTCCACCGACGGGCCGGGCGGTCCGCTGCTTCGCGAATCCTCGCTGACACGCGTCACGACCAGCCCAAAGGTGCGCCCGCCGGCTTAGGTGTTACGGTGGACTCCCGTGGATGGGGCTGCCGAAGCCCCGGTCTGCATGTCCGACCACAGACAACCCACGGGAGCGGGCGTTGGCTTCATCAGTGCGCGACACGCGGCACATCTTCGTCACCGGAGGCGTCGCCTCCTCGCTGGGCAAGGGCCTCACCGCCTCGAGCCTCGGCAATCTTCTGACCGCGCGCGGACTGCGGGTCGTCATGCAGAAACTCGACCCTTATCTCAACGTCGATCCCGGCACGATGAACCCGTTTCAGCACGGCGAGGTCTTCGTCACCGAGGACGGCGCCGAGACCGACCTCGACGTCGGCCACTACGAGCGCTTCCTCGACCGGGCGCTCTCGGGCAAGGCGAACGTGACGACCGGGCAGGTCTACTCGACGGTCATCGCGCGCGAGCGGCGCGGCGAGTACCTGGGCGACACCGTCCAGGTCATCCCGCACATCACGAACGAGATCAAGAGCCGGATCTTCGCGATGGCCGACCCGGACGAGTCGGGCCGGGTGCCCGACGTCGTGATCACCGAGGTCGGCGGCACGGTCGGCGACATGGAGTCGCTGCCGTTCCTCGAAGCGATCCGCCAGGTGCGCCACGAGGTCGGCCGCGATCACGTCTTCTACCTGCACGTCTCGCTGGTGCCGTACCTGGCGCCGTCGGGCGAGCTGAAGACCAAGCCGACCCAGCACTCGGTGGCGGCGCTGCGCAACATCGGTATCCAGCCGGACGCGCTGATCTGCCGCAGCGACCGGGAGATCCCCGAGAAGCTCAAGCACAAGCTGGCGCTCTACTGCGACGTCGACCGCGAGGCGGTCATCGCCTGCCCCGACGCGCCGAGCATCTACGACATCCCCAAGGTGCTGCATCGGGAAGGCCTCGACGCGTACGTGGTGCGCCGGCTGGGCCTGTCGTTCCGCGACGTCGACTGGGCGACCTGGGACGACCTGCTGCACCGGGTGCACCACCCGAAGCGGACCATCACGGTCGCGCTGGTCGGCAAGTACGTGGACCTGCCGGACGCGTACCTGTCGGTCAGCGAGGCGATCCGGGCGGCCGGCTTCGCGAACAATGTCAAGATTCAGATCCGCTGGGTGCCGAGCGACGACTGCGAGACCACGGCCGGCGCCGCGACCGCCCTCAAGGGCGTCGACGGCATCGTCATCCCCGGCGGGTTCGGCGTGCGCGGCATCGAGGGCAAGGTCAACACTTCCAAGTACGCGCGGGAGCACCAGATCCCGATTCTGGGGCTGTGCCTGGGCCTGCAGTGCATGACGATCGACGCCGCGCGGAACATGGCGGGGCTGGCCGGGGCGAACTCGCTGGAGTTCGACGAGCGGGCGCCGTACCCGGTGATCTCGACGATGGCCGACCAGGAGGACATCGTGGCCGGCAAGGGCGACCTGGGCGGCACGATGCGGCTCGGCGCGTACCCGGCGGCGCTCTCCGAGGGCTCGATCGTGGCCGAGGTCTACGGCAGCACTGAGATCTCCGAGCGGCATCGGCACCGGTACGAGGTCAACAACGACTACCGGGAGAAGCTGTCGAAGGCCGGCCTGGTCTTCTCGGGCACCTCGCCGGACGGGCGGCTGGTCGAGTTCATCGAGCTGGACCGGGCGACGCACCCGTACTTCGTGGCGACCCAGGCGCACCCGGAGCTCAAGTCGCGGCCGACCCGGCCGCACCCGCTCTTCGACGGGCTGGTCCAGGCGGCCGTCGAGTATGCGAAGGCGGACGAGCTGCCGGTCGCGGTGGACCCGTCGTGACGGCTTTCGCCCATCAGACGGTGTCCCGCGTAGATCGCTATGCCGGACCGATTTTTACGGTTCGCACCGACACGGTCACCATGTCGAGCGGCGGCACGGCGAACCGGGACGTCGTCGGCGCGAAGAGCGCGGTCGGCGTGGTGGCGATCGACGACGTGGACCGGGTGGTGCTGATCAAGCAGTACCGGCACGCGGTCGGCGGGTACCTGTGGGAGCTGCCGGCCGGGCTGCGCGACGTGAGCGGGGAAGACCTGGTCACCGGGGCGGCGCGGGAGCTCGCGGAGGAGGCTGACCTGCACGCGGGGCGCTACGACCTGCTGATCGACCTGCACACGTCGCCGGGCTTCACCGACGAGAAGATCCGCATCTACCTGGCTCGCGACCTGACGCCCGTGCCCGACGCCGAGCGTCACCAGCGCACCGACGAGGAGGCCGACCTGGAGATCACCTGGGTCGACCTCGGCGAGGCCGTCGCCATGGTCTTCCGCGGCGAGGTCACCAACGCGGCAGCGGTCGGCGGCATCCTCGCGGCGGCGCGGGCCCGCGACGAGGGCTGGGCGACGCTGCGCCCGGTGGAGACGCCGGAGCCGTGACGTGCGCGCCGGCCCTGGCAGACCGGGGCCGGCGCTCACAGCTCGGACCACTCGCCCATCTCGCTTGGCTCGCCGGTCCGGACGAACAGATAGCCCTCGCCGCCTGCACGCAGCTTGCGGTCGTGGTCGGCCAGATCTCGGGCCGGGGAACGTCGCGACATCGCCCGCACGCACTGTTCACGCGGCGTGGGAACTTGGGGCAAGAGCCTCCGCCGGGACTACCCAGCCGGGGCCGCCGACCGCAGCCGCGCCACGATCACGGCGGTGCACCCCGGTTGCGAGGCGCAGCCGGGTGGCGGCCGCATCGGCGTTGCGCCACAGCCACGCCGCCGTAGCGGAGAACGTGGCTTCCTCCGCCGCGGCGTCGCTGTTGACGAGCGGCTGGCTTGGGTCGTGTGACCCAGTGGTGGGTGCTTTGGCCGGGCAGGCCCGAGGTGGGGCTGGTCCGACCATTCGCGTGCATCTCAGCCGGACGCGCCGATGACCGACAGGAACGGTGTAACGGGTTTGCCGGGCCGTTTCTCCGTCCGCGTCACTGATGAGAGGTGAATCCGCGTGTCTGACGGTTCAGCTGTTGGCGGGTCGACGCCGCTGGCGTGGTTCCGCAACCTGCGGGTGGCCGGGAAGCTGGTGGTCAGCTTCGCCATCGTCTGCGCTCTGACCGTGCTGGTCGGTGTCGTCGGCATGCTGCGCCTGCGGGAGACCAATGACCGCACCGAGGAGATGTACCAAAGCAATCTGCTGGCCATCAGCTATGCGGGCGCCGTCAAGGCGGACATGGTCTCCATCAGGTTCCAGGTGCTGAACATGCTGGTCGCGGAATCCGCGGCGGGCAGGGAGAAGGCGCAGGCCCAGCTCGACCAGCTCGACGCCGATCTCGACAAGCAGTGGGCGGCGTATCAGGGCACCGGCATCGCCGGGCGCGAGAAGCAGGTCAAAGCGGTCACCGACAGCCTCGCGACGTACCGGACGGTCCGCGACGAGCAACTGATTCCCTTGGCGACGGCGGGCAACGCGGCCCAGTTCGTGAAGGTGCGTGCCGCCAGCGCCGACGCCGTGGTCGAGACGTTGACAGCCGCGCTCAACGAGATCAATGAGATCGAGTCCCGTTTCGCAGCTCAGTCGTTGGCGGACTCGCGGCAGGCAGCCGGCAGCGCGCGGGCGCTGATCATCGGTCTGATCGTCGTTTCGGTGTTGCTCTCGGTGCTGATCGTGGTGCTCGTCAGCCGTTCCATCGCCGGTCCGCTGCGGCAGACGGTCGCCGTGCTGGCCGGACTCGCGGAAGGCATCCTGGACAAACGCCTGCACGTCGGCAGCCGTGACGAGATGGGCCAGATGGGCCGGTCGCTCAACACCGCCCTGGAACGGCTCACCGCGGCGATGCGGGAGATCGGGATCAACGTCGAAACGCTGGCATCGTCGTCGGAAGAGCTGTCGGCGGTGGCCGCGTCGGTCAACGAATCCGCCGCACGCTCCGCCGGGCAGGCGCAAGGCGCCTCGTCCGCCGCCGAGCAGATCAGCGTCAACATCTCCACCATCGCCGCCGGCTCCGAACAGATCGGCGCGTCGATCACCGAGATCGCCAGGTCGACGTCCAACGCCGCGGAGGTGGCCGCCGGCGCGGTCACCAGCACCGCCGAAGCCCGTCACATCCTCGACAAGCTCGGCGCCTCCTCGGCTGAGATCGACGACGTCGTCAAGCTGATCACCAGCATCGCCGAGCAGACCAACCTGCTCGCCCTGAACGCCACCATCGAGGCCGCCCGGGCAGGCGAGATGGGCAAGGGATTCGCCGTCGTCGCCTCCGAGGTCAAGGATCTCGCCCAGGAGACGGCCCGCGCCACCGAGGACATCTCCACCCGGGTTTCGGCCATTCAAGGCGACTCCCAGGCGGCGGTCACCGCGATCACCGCGATCAGCGAGGTCATCCAGCAGATCAACGACACCCAGACCGCCATCGCCGCAGCCGTCGAGCAGCAAACCGCCACCACCACCGAGATGAGCCGCAACGTCAGCGAAGTCGCCACCGGCTCCGCCGAGATCAGCGCCAACGTCGGCGGAGTCGCCGAGGCAGCCGCCGAGACCACCACCGCCGCCGCCAACACCGAACAGACCTCCGCCGACCTCGCCCGCGTAGCCAATGCCCTGCAGGCCAACCTCGCCAACTTCCGCTATTGAGCCACACCCGGCCGGCCCCGCTCCGGCTGGCCTTGGGATGGCGTAGGTGGCCCGCCATACCGGGAGGGCGGCCGCAAGATCACGTCAATGCCGGACTCGGCGAGGCGCCGCAGCTCCGCGTCGTCAGCGGGGACGTCGGTGATGATGCCGGCCACTGAGGACAGCGGCAGCACCTCGAACGGCGACGCGGCCCCGATCTTCTCGGCGCTGGCCAGCACGTAGGTCTCGGCGGCCCGGGACGCGAGCAGCCGCTTCATCGCGGCCTCGTCGGCGTCGCCGGTGGTCAGGCCGGCGCGGTGGTGGACGCCGGTGACGCCGAGGAAGAACAGGTCGGCGCTGACCCGGGAAAGCGCCTCGGCGGCTGCGGCGCCGCTGGTCACGGCGGAATGCTTGAACAGCCGGCCGCCGATCACCTGCACCTCGACGGCCGGGTGGGTCACCAACGCCGCCGCGACGGTCACGCTGTGGGTGACGATCGTGGCCGCAAGATCGGGCGGCAAGGCGGCGGCGAGGGCGAGCGCCGTGGTACCGCCGTCGAGCAGGACCGTGCTGCCCGGCCGGATCAAGCCCACGGCGGCCAAAGCGACCCGGTGCTTGCTGTCGGGCGCGACAGTCGTGCGGGTCGCGTAGTCGGCGGCGGCGGGAGCGGCGGGCAACGCTCCCCCGTACACCCGCGTGCACAAACCGGCCGACGCCAGCTCCCGCAGGTCGCGGCGGATGTTGTCCTCGGCGACCCCGATCTCGGCGGCGATGTCCTTGGCGACCACCTTGCCCTCCGAGCGGAGGCGGGCCAGCAGGAAGTCGCGACGCTCGGCGGCCAGCATGCGTGTTTCTCCTCATTCTTGTCGACTGTTGCGCGTTTTGCAGTGTACGGTCCCGGGCATGACCACACCAGGGATCGACATCCCGGACGCGCGGGGCCGTACGGGGCTCGACCAGGCCGGCCGCGACCTCACCGGCAACGCGGATGTCGTGATCCGCGACGTCGAGCTGCTCGCCACGGCCTGGCACGTGCTGCGGCGCACCACGTTCGACTACCGGCACGCCGACGGTCGCTGGACCCGCGAGCAACGCGAGACCTACGACCGCGGCGATGGGGCGACGATCCTGCTCTACGATGCCGACCGGCGCACGGTGCTGCTGGCAAGACAATTCCGATTCCCCGCGTACGTGAACGGGCACCCCGACGGCATGCTCGTGGAGGCCGCCGCGGGTCTCCTGGACGGCGACGACCCGGCCGGCGCGATCCGCCGGGAGGCCGCCGAGGAGCTGGGCGTCGAGGTCGGCGAGCTGGAGCACGTCTTCGGCGTCTGGATGAGCCCAGGCTCGGTGACCGAGCGGCTGCACTTCTACGCCGCGCCCTACACGCCCGCGAGCCGCACCACGGCAGGCGGCGGCGTGGCCGACGAGGGCGAGGACATCGAGGCGGTCGAGCTGAAGTTCGACGATGCCCTGGCCGGCACCACCGACGGCCGCATCGCCGACGCGAAGACCATCATGCTGCTGCAGTGGGCGGCCCTGCATGGCCCCTTCAGCGACCGGCCTGATTAGACGGCCATCGAGTATCGATGACTGCAGATGCCCGTCGTCTGCGGTTCCCCCTGCGTTCAACCGGGGGTCCGAACCTGCGATGTACATCTATCCCTACGCCTTGTAGGAGGCGCGGGGAGGAACCATGAAAGCAGTCCGGGCGCGCGGGATCACCAAGAGCTTCGGTGAGGTCATCGCCCTCGACGGCGTCGACCTCGACGTGCCGGAGGGGCAGATCCACGGCCTGGTCGGCCCGAACGGCGCCGGCAAGACGACCCTGCTCGGCCTGCTGCTGGGCCTGGCCGTCGCGGACGGTGGCACCCTCGAGATCCTCGGCGCCCCGGTCCGGCGCGCGCTCGACGGGCCGGACGGCGTGGCCGGCTTCGTCGACGGTCCCGGCCTCTACCCGTCGCTGACGGCCCGGCAGAACCTGGCCGCCCTGGCCCGCCTCCGCGGCGAACGGAGCGGCGACATCGACGACGTGCTCGACCAGGTCGGGCTCACCGACGTCGCCGACGACCGGGCCAACGGCTTCTCGCTCGGCATGCGCCAGCGGCTCGGCCTGGCCGCCGCCCTGCTCACCCAGCCCCGCCTGCTGATCCTCGACGAGCCGTCCAACGGCCTCGACCCGGCCGGCAAGCGGCAGGTCCGCAACGTCCTCACCCGGCTGGCCGCCGAGGGCACGAGCGTCGTGCTCTCCAGCCACCGCATGGACGACGTCGAGGCATTGTGCTCCGAGGTCACCATCCTCGCCACCGGGCGGGTCGCGTTCTCCGGGCCGCTGAGCAAGCTGTCGTCCGAGAACCGCGAGCTCGACTACCGGCTGCGCACCTCGGACCCGGCGAAAGCCCGGCAGATCGCGGCCGAGACGGCCGGGGTCGAAATCGCCGCAGACGCCGATCCACTCGTGGTGCGGGCCCAGGTTCCCGCCCTCGACGAGCTCATACCGCGGCTTGTGGGCGCCGGCATCGCCGTACGGGAGCTCGCGCCTGTGGTGTCGCCGCTCGAGGCGGCGTTCCTGGCCCTGACCCAGGAGGAGGGTCGATGACCGCGGCAACGCTCCGGGTCCCGGTGACGAGGGGCTACCGGTTCGAGTGGGTCAAGCTGGTCTCCCAATGGCGGATCCGCCTGGTGGTCGCCGCCTGCTGGATAGCGCCCGCGCTCTTCGTGGCGGGCGTCAGCCAGCAGGCCACGCTGCCGGTCGACACGCTCTTCGGCCGCTGGATGCACGCCACCGCCTGGGCCGGCCCGCTCGTGCTGCTCGGCTTCGCCGGCGTCTACGCGCTCCCGCTGCTGACCTCGCTGGTGGCCGGCGACGTGTTCGCCGCCGAGGATCGGCTCGGCACGTGGCGGCACCTGCTCGTCGCGGTCCGCTCACCGCGCCGGATCTTCGCGGCCAAGGCGCTCGCCAGCCTCACCGTGATCATGTTGATGGTGACCGGGCTGGCGGTCTCCAGCACGGTCGGCGGCCTCATCGCGGTCGGCAACCAGCCGCTGGTCGGCCTGGACGGCCAGTTGCTCTCGACCGGTGACGCCGCCGGGCGGGTCGCGCTCGCCTGGCTCTGCGCGCTCGCGCCCACCCTTGCCCTCGCCGGGATCGGCCTGCTCGGCTCGGTCGCCCTCGGACGCTCCCCGATGGGGTTGCTGCTGCCCGCCCTGTTCGCGCTGGCGATCGAGCTCGCCCAGATGCTCCCGCTGCCCGTCGCGGTGCGTCTCGCGCTGCCGGCCTACAACTGGAACGGCCTGTTCAACCAGCCGGTCCAGGGCAAAGCGGTGCTGATCAGCGTCGTCGTGGGCCTGCTCTGGGCGGCGACGGCCACCGCGACGGCGTACGTCGTCTTCGTCCGTCGCGATTTCACCAACCTTAACCACGACGCTGCCCCGGTGCGCGCCGCCCTGCCGCTTGTCGCGCTGACCGGTGTGACGGTGCTGGCGCTGGTGGCCGCGGGCGTCGGCACCGGCTCGGGGATCGAGCAGGACAAGGTGCAGCGCTCGCTCGCCACCGCCTTCGCGCACCTCTACCGCATCCAGACCGGGCAGCTGAACCGGCCCGACGTCACCGAGGCGCAGCTGGGCACGAGCGCGGCGTGCACCCGCGGCGGCGGCCAGACCGATCCGGTGGGGCCGGGCAACGACTGGCGCTGCGTCGTCTCGTGGCACCTGCCCGACACGACGGCGGTCGGCAGCGCCATCTACCAGCTCGACATCACCCCGGACGGGCGCTTCGTCGCGGACGGCGACGGCCCCAAGGAGGTCAACGGCTATTTCCTGGTGCGCACCCCGGTCGGGGACGCGCCGAACCCGCTCTGGCAGTTCGACGGAAGCGTCGAGCTCCTTCCGAAGGGATAGCAACATGCAGGTGACACGCCGAAGGCGGCGGGTCGGGAAGAGTCGCCGTCTGCTCCTGGTCACCGCCGGCGCCACGTCGCTGGTGGTCGTGGCCGGTGGCGGCGCGGCGGTGGCGTCGACGTACCAGTTCGGCGCCGACCAGGTCGGCCAGACCACGCGCCGCGGCCAGGTCGTCTCCGCCGACCAGTACATCGACCCGATCGGCAAGCGCCTCGTCATCAACAACGGCAAGATCATGTCGTCGGCGGTCAGCCCCGACGGCACCCACGTCGCGGTGGCGGTCGCCGACGGCGGGATGGCCCTCGCCATCGTCGACCTCAAGAGCTGGACGGTCCAGCAGCTGATCGGCAACAACGCGGCCGCGAACCTGCGGATCAGCGGCAACGACGTGGGCCAGGAGGGGCCGGCCTACTCGCCGGACGGCTCGCAGCTGTGGCTGGGCCAGGCCGACGGCTACCGCAAGTTCACCGTGAACGCGGACGGTTCGCTGGCCAACCCGACGTTCGTGACCATCCCGGCCGACGGCAACAAGCGGGCGCTCGTCGCGCAGGCGGTGTTCTCGGCCGACGGCTCCACTGTGTACTCCGCGGTCAACGGGCAGAACAAGGTCATGGCGCTCGACGCGGCCACCGGGGCGATCAAGCAGACCTGGGCCGTGGGCAACGCGCCGCGTGACCTGGCCTTGGTGGGCAACAAGCTCTACGTGAGCAACGAGGGCGGGCGTACGGCGCAGCCGGGCGACACGACCATCAACTCCTACAACACGCAGGTCCCGGCCAGCCCGGTCACCGGCGCGACCACCACCGGCACGGTCAGCGTCATCGACGTCGCGTCCACCGCCGTGAAGAGCATCACCGTCGGCCTGCACCCGACCGCGGTGTACGCCAAGGGCCGGGCCGTCTTCGTCACCAACACGGCCAGCAACACCGTGTCGGTCATCGACACCGCCCGCGACAAGGTCACCCAGACCATCGCCACCCAGCCCTGGCCGGAGGCGTCGGTCGGCTACGAGCCGAACGCGGCGACCCTCACCAAGGACGGCCACCTGCTGGTGACCCTGGGCCGGGCCAACGCGATCGCGGTCTACCGCTACTACAGCCCGCTCGAGCCGGTCAGCTACGTCGGCCTGCTGCCGGCCGACTACTTCCCGGCCGAGATCGCCACGGTCGGCAACGACCTCGTCGTCTCCAACACCCGCGGCATCGACGCCCGCCGGCCCACCACGGCGGCCGGGCACGGCACCCACGACACCACGTCGTCACTGGTGCGCTTCACGCTGCCGAGCGACCGGGTCATCCGCTCGTCCACCGCGAAGGTGTTCGCGCAGAACGGCTGGACGCCCGGCTCGGTCCAGCTCGCTTCGCACGTCAAGGCCAAGCCGGTCGCGGTTCCCGCGCGGATCGGCGACCCGTCGACGATCAAGCACGTGTTCCTGGTCGTCAAGGAGAACCGCACGTACGACCAGATGTTCGGCGACATCCCGAGCGGCAACGGCGACCCGGCCCTGGCCGAGTACGGCGCGAACGTGACGCCCAACAACCACGCGCTGGTGCAGCAGTTCGGGCTCTTCGACAACACGTACGACATCGGCACCAACTCGGCCGAGGGGCACAACTGGCTGATGCAGGCCGACGACCCCGAGTACACCGAGTCCTCGGCCGGCGAGTACATCCGCAGCTACGACACCGAGGACGACGCGCTCGGCCACCAGAAGACCGGCTTCATCTGGACCGGCGCGCAGGCCAACGGCAAATCGGTGCGCGACTTCGGCGAGTTCCACCAGTTCCTGACCAAGCCGGCCGGGGCGACCTGGCAGAACCTCTACTGCGACACGAAGAACATGGCCGCGACGGGCGCGGACACCGCGTACCCGATGGTCTCTTCTTCTCCGATCCCGTCGCTGAACAACGTCTCGGTCGCCGGGTTCCCGAAGTTCGACACCGACGTGCCGGACATCTACCGGTACGAGATCTGGAAGAAGGACTTCGAGAAGAACGGCCCGGCGAACCTGAACATGTTCTGGTTCTCCAGCGACCACACCGGTGGCCCGCCGAACGGCGCCGCCCAGGTCGCCGACAACGACCTCGCGGTCGGCAAGCTGGTCGACACCATCTCGCACAGCAAGTACTGGAAGGACTCCGCGATCTTCGTGGTCGAGGACGACTCCCAGGCGGGCCTCGACCACATCGACGGCCACCGCGCGCCGATCCAGATCATCAGCCCGTACGCGAAGCGCGGCGTGGTGGACAGCCACTACTACTCGCAGATCACGATGATCCGGACCATCGAGCAGATCCTCGGGATCCACCCGATGAACCAGAAGGACAGCGCGGCCACCCCCATGGCGGCCGCCTTCACGACGAAGCCGAACTACACGCCGTTCAATGCGCTGCCCAACCGCACGTCGCTGACGGCGGGCCTCACGGCGCTGCCCACGTGCGGGGCCGACGTGCCGGCGCCGCAGGACGTCAACGCCGCGCCGGCGCCCAAGGGCACCGTGCCGGCCGAGGAGCAGGCGGTCGCCAAGCAGTGGGACCAGTGGAAGGCGCAGCAGCACCTGACCGGCCCGACCGCGAAGGCGGACTACGCCAACCCGGCGCAGATGAACCACTTCTCCTGGTACCAGTCGCACGACTGGAAGAAGCCCTACCCGGGCGAGTCATCCATCGTCCCGCCGGCGAAGGTGCCGGGCGCCTACATCCCGGCCACCGACAACGACTGAGCCGACACCGACAAGCCGGAAGCGCCGGCCCTGTGCGAACAGGGCCGGCGCTTCATGTGTATCGACATGTTGACGTGTTGACTGCATCAACATTGACGAGTCAACACGAACGTCACGGCTCCGGCGTCTCCACTGGGCGCAGCGTCGCCCAGCCCTCGTCGCGGGCCCGCGCCGCCGCGATGAAATGCCTGCTGGCGTCGCGGGCCGCCGAGACTTACCTCCTGGCCGGCACCGAGAAGATCGGCGCCGCGTCCCCGTTCGCGGTGCTGCCGCTGGCGGAAGCGTCGGACATCATCACCGACGTCCCCGCCGACGACCCGGAGCTGCGGCGCATGGTTACGGCTGGCGTCAAGGAGTTCGCGTGCCGAGAGACTCGTGGGACCGTTGACGACGTATGAGCGTCGGTCGAATCGCTAGGTAGCGACGACGATCAACCAAATACCTACGAGGAGTACGACCGCTGCTGCAATGAACAATGCGTTAGGAATTGCCTTCCGGCGGTCGCCTCGTCGACTGGACTGCGCCGCCGCTACGACGGATATGATTAGGAAGACGGCGAAGGCGGCGCCGCTGATTGCTTGAAGAGTCCACACCTGGAAGCTCGCTTGCTCAAGTCGTTGCCGGCGTTTCCTCGCGTTTGGCTTCAACTGGTTGATCGAGCTGTTGCTGTCGCTTGTTCTGCTCGTCGCGTAGGCGTTCGACGGTGTCGGCGAACAGCGAATATGCGGTCGTGTCATCTTGGTTTGCGTATCGGCCGACACGCAAGTCCACTGCTTCATACTCGCGCTCGATTGCGTCCGCAGTTTGTCGCAGGTTGTAACTGTTCTCGTGAAATTTGTAGTAGCCGGTGAATCCGGCAGCGAGCCCGACGGCCGCTGTTACCCCGACTGATATCCAACGAGTAACGTCAAATGAGACCGATGCGGTTGTGATCGCGGAGGCAAGAATCGAGCCGAAAATGATCACCGTTTGGTACCTGTTGTGGATAGCGCGAAGTCGGTTTGCCTGTTCCCGCATCTGCATAACCAAGGCGGGCATGTCGTCTCGATAGCGCCGTTGCCTGACCAAAGGCCCCTTGCCTGAATCCTCTGTGTACTTGTCCTGCTGCGCTTGTTTCTCTCGGAGCAGCAGGGTCGCTTTCTTGATCTCGAGCTTCGTTTTTCGCAGCTTCTTATATTGTCGATATACGATGAACGGAGTTGCCAGTGTCGACAAGATTGCCGCGCCGTACATGAACGGCACTATTTGCGCGGTTTGTTGCCAATTCAAGACGTCCGAAAGTATAGCGGTGGCCCACAACGCCAGATTTCCCAGGGTGGCCCAGAGGCGGCCAATCGTTTGCCAGACACGTTGGAGGTGAAGTAGCTAGGTGCGAGGCCAGATGAAGCCTGACTGACCTGATTGAGGCCGATCTCATCGATGCCCCGCATGTGGCATGCCATCGGGCTCAGTTGGCGAGTTAGACCGCGATGCGCATGCGTTCGCAGAGGCCTCGCAGATCGGCGCCGGCGGCTCGGTTGTTCGAGCGTTCCAGCAGCGTGCGCGCGGACTCGGCCGCATCCGACGACGTGTGCACGTGCTGCGGGGCGAGGCGCTCTGCCGTCAGCAGGAAGCGGATCGCCTCGCGGTCCTGGCCGCCCACGCGGGCGAGCGCCCGTGCCGTGTCGGCATAGTAGTAGACCTGGCGCAGGCCGGCCGGAATGGCGGCGGGAGTGACGCGGCGGGCGATCTCGGCGGCCCGGGCCGGGTCGCCCTCGTCGACCTCGATGCTGATCCGCCAGATGTTCACGTTGGTGGGTCCGAAGAACATGCCCAGCGTGGTGGTCTCGCCGGTGCGGCGGGCCAGCACCTCCGCCTCAGCGAGCCAGTCGCGGCTGTCGTCGAGGCGGTCGCGGCCACGGCTGGCGTACGCGCAGATCAGGTGCAGCGTGCCCAGCATCTCGGCGCCGCCGGGGCGGCCCAGGTGCGGGCGCAGGTCGTCGGCGGCGCGCTCGGCCAGGGTCAGGCCGCGCTGGAAGGAGCCGCAGGCGTTCGCGGCGCTGGCCATCGAGTAGGCGGCGTAACCGCGCAGCACGGGATCCTCGGTGGCGTCCGCGGCCTGCTGGCAGCGCTCGGCGCCCAGCCAGGCGTCGGCGGGGTGACCGACCTGGCGCAGGACCGACGAGGCGACGAAGGCGGCGTCGCAGAGCAGGCGCAAGGCCGTCGCGCGATCGGGACCGGCGGTCTCGGTGTGCAGGTCGCGCAACAGGCGGGGCAGCAGGCGGGTGACGCTCGCGTAGTCGCACGCGTCGAGCCGTGCGCCGGCGAGCTCGAGTTGGGCGGCGAGCGAGGGCAGCGGGGACGCGTCGGTGGTGCCGGGCTCGGTCAGGTCGATGTCGACCAGGGCCCGGCGGATGCCCTGTACCCCGGCGAGGGCGGCGGCCGCAGCGCGGTCGGTGGCCGGGACCGGCATCCCGGCTAGGTCGGCGGGGGAGCACTCCAGCGCGGCGGCGATGTCCGCCAGCATGAACCGGTTGTCCGCCGCCTGTCGCCCCCGTTCGATCCTGCTCCAGGTGGCGTGCGAGATCCCGGCCCGGCTGGCGGCGTACCGCATGCTCCACCCGCGCAGCAGGCGGCGCGCCCGGATCCGGTCCCCGATGTCAGGGTCCGGGGACGGTCGTGGAGTCATGCCGGAACGGTAACCCGGTACCGGGCCCGCGGTGGTACATGGCGGTACCACCGCGGGCCGTACGCGTCAGGCTTTGGTGATCTTGATGTTGTCGACCGCTGCTTCGATCAAGGATGCGGTGCCGGTGTCGGCGGCGGCGACCTCGAGGCGGACGGTCTGGCCGGCGTAGGCGGAGAGGTTCACGGAAGCGGCCGACCAGGTGGCGCCCCGGTTGCTCGCCGCGGCTGCCTGGGTGAAGACAGTGGTCGCGGTGCTGCCGGAGACGACGCGGACGCGGAAGTAGTCGGCGCTGGTCGCGTTGTTCAGGTGCGCGAGATACCAGCTGAAGCCGAGCGTCAGGGTGCCGGTGGGCAGCGTGATCGACGGCGAGAGCAACGTGGTGAGGCCGCCGTCGACGTCGTAGGCGCCCGCGCTCGATCCGGCCGCCGCGCCGGTGACCAGGTCATAGGTCCCGCCCGCGGCTGTGCCGAGCTGGGTGGTGACGCCCGACGAGGTGGTCGCCGCGGGATCGCCGCGCTCGAATTGGCCCAGGGTCGCGGTGTCCGAGGCGCCGGCGGTCCAGCCGGTGGCGGTCTCGAAGTCATCGGACCAGACGGTGGTTCCGGTGGGTGGGGCGCCGGCGGCCAGTGTCCAGATCGCGTACGCGATGGCGTCGCTGTTCCGGTCGAGCGCGGTGTCGTTGATGTTGGACGTGGTGTCGCAACTGGAGTGGTAGCAGGGGTCGAAAGTGGTCGCCGTCCCGCCCCAGAGCGTCACCTGCGCGGCGGTCTTGCGGCCCTCGGCGCCGGTGAAGATGCCGCCCGCGGGGATGCCGGCCGCGATGAACGGCCCGTAGTCGCTGCGGCCGTCGAAGTCGGTGCCGCGCGTGGGCACGCCGATCGAGGTGAAGTAGGCGGCCAGGGTCTGCTCGATCTGGGCGGAACCGGCGGGGCCGGGTCCCGATCCGGTGCCGTCCGAGTTGTCCCCGTCGTACAGGAAATAACCGGGGTTGGGCGAGGCGACCATGTCGAAGTTGAGGTATCCGGTGATCGCGGCCTTCTGCGCCGAGGTCAGGGAGTTGACGTAGTAGGTCGAGCCGCGCAGGCCCAGTTCCTCGGCGCCCCACCAGCCGAACCGCAGGTGGCGGGTGGGCTGGAAGCCGGTGCGGGCGACGGCGAGCGCGACCTCGAGGTTGGCGGCCGAGCCGGAGCCGTTGTCGTTGATGCCGGGGCCGGCGGTGACGCTGTCGAGGTGCGCGCCGACCATCAGGGTGTCGCTGGTGTTGCCGCCCGGCCAGTCGGCGATCAGGTTGTAGCCGGTGGCGCCGTTGTAGGTGAAGCTCTGCTGGGTCGTGGTGAAGCCGGCGGCGTCGAGCAGGCCTTTCACGTACGTGACGGAGGCGAGATAGCCCGCGCGGCCGTGCGCGCGGTTGCCGCCGTTGGCCGTGGCGATGCTCTGCAGCTGGCTGAGGTGGGCCTTGACGTTGGCGACCGGGATGTCGGGCGCGGCGGCGGCTGCTTCTACTTGCGGGACGGCGGCGCCGGTGATCAACAGGGACGCCGTCAACAGGGTCGATGCGAGCATTCGCCGAGCATTGCATCGATGTTTGTCTAAGCACCCATCCCAGACGCCCTATACCGCTCGCGCGCTTGACAACGATGTCGGGGCGATTAATTCTGGGAGCGCTCCCAAATCGTCCCCCGTCGATTGGCATCTCCATGAGACTTCGCTCCCTGTGCCTGGCCGCGGCCGGTTTAATGGTCGCCGGCGGCACCCTGGCCGTGACGTTGTCCCCGGCGTCCGCGGCCACCACCGGCTGCTCCGTCACCTACAAGGTCACCGGCTCCTGGCAGGGCGGCTTCCAGGGCGACATCGCGATCACCAACCTCGGTGACGCGGTCTCCACCTGGTCGCTCGGCTTCGACTTCCCGACCACGACGCAGAAGGTCACCCAGGGATGGGGTGGCAAGTTCAGCCAGTCCGGCGCGCACGTGACCGTCGGCAACGAGACGTGGAACGGGTCGCTCGGCACCAACGCGACCACGTCGGCCGGCTTCATCGGGTCGTTCTCGGGCAGCAACCCGGTGCCCACCGCATTCACTTTGAACGGCGTCGCCTGCACCGGCGGGACCACGACACCGCCGACCACGCCGCCGACGACGCCGCCCACCACGCCACCGACCACGCCCCCGGTGACCGGTGCTGCGCCGGCGCTCAAGGTCTCCGGGAACAAGCTGGTCAACAAGTCGACCGGCGCGACCGTCAAGCTCTACGGGATCAACCGGTCCGGCGGCGAGTTCGCCTGCATCCAGGGCAACGGCTTCTGGGACGGCCCGATGGACCAGGCGTCGATCACCGCGATGCGTACGTGGAAGGTGCGCGTCGTCCGGGTGCCGCTCAACGAGGAGTGCTGGCTGGGCACCGCCGACGTGCCCGCACAGTACGGCGGCACCGCCTATCAGAACCAGGTCAAGACGTACGTGAACCTGCTCGTCCAGAACGGGATCACGCCGATCGTCGAGATGCACTGGAGCTATGGCCTCTATACCGGCAACTCGTCCGGCTGCAGCGACGTGAAGGCGACCTGCCAGAAGCCGATGCCCGACGCGCAGTACGCGCCGTCGTTCTGGACCGGCGTGGCCAACGCGTTCAAGGGCAACGACGCGGTCATCCTCGACCTGTTCAACGAGCCCTACCCGGAGCGCGCCACCGGCGACGAGACCTCGGGCTGGAAGTGCTGGCGTGACGGCGGCACCTGCAACGGCATCGGCTACCAGGTGGCGGGCTTCCAAAACCTGGTCAATACCGTACGGGCGACGGGCGCGACCAACGTCATCATGATCGGCGGGCTCGCCTACTCGAACAACATGAGCCAGTGGCTGGCCTACAAGCCCACCGACTCGCTGAACAACCTGTCCGCGTTCGCGCACATCTACAACTTCAACACCTGCGCGAACACCTCCTGCTGGGACAGCCAGATCGGCACCACCGCGCAGACCGTGCCGGTGACGCTCACCGAGATCGGCGAGAACGACTGCGCGCACGGCTTCGTCGACTCGCTGATGAACTGGGCCGACGCGCACAACATCGGCTACCTCGGCTGGACCTGGAACACCTGGGACTGCTCCAGCGGCCCGTCGCTGATCAGCAACTACGACGGCACGGCCACCGCGTACGGCCAGGGCCTCAAGGCGCGGCTCGCGACCGTCTCCAACTAGGTGAATCGGGCGCCCGGGTCGTTTTCGGGCCCGGGCGTTCGGTCCATATCGACGCCGCGCTATTGACTCTGCCCCAAGGGGAGACTCCACTATTTGACGGGAGCAACCCGAACGGGGGTCGTCATGGTCAAGCGCCTCGCCTTCCTGATGGCGGTCCTGCTCGGCCTGGTCGCCACGCCGGCCGCCGCGCTCGCGTCGCCGCGGTGCCAGGTGCAGGGCCAGATCGTCCGAGCGGGCCACTTGCGCGTCCAGGTGCTCAGCCCGACGATGCTGAGGCTGGAGTATTCGGCGGCCGACTCCTTCGAGGACCGCCCCACCTTCAACGCCGTCGACCGCTCACCGGGCCGCACCTGGTTCCGCGCCCGCCAGACCGGCGGCGAGCTGCGGGTCGAGACGAGCGCCGTCACCCTGCGCTATCGCCTCGACAGCGGCCCGGTCACCGAGGACAACACCACCCTCGACCTCACCGTCGCCGGCCGCCGCACCAGCGTGCACCCCGAGTTCGGCACCCCGACCCGCGACGACGCGCTGGGTGGGTGGTACCGCGGTCTCGACTACTACGCCGGCCAGGCCGGCCCGGTCGACCAGCTCGAGCTGCACCCCGGCATGCTGAACCGCTCGGGGTGGTACCTGCTGGACGACACCGCCACCGCCCTGCGCACCGGCGACGACTGGCTCACCCCGAGGCCCGCGCCCAGCGGCGCCTACCAGGACGGCTATCTCTTCGGCTACGGCCACGACTACAAGCGCGGGCTCGCCGACCTGCGCACGCTGACCGGCCCGTCGCTGCTGCCGCCCGAGTGGGCCTTCGGCACGTGGTTCTCGAAGTACCAGGCGTACAGCACCAATGACTACCGCACCCAGCTGCTGCCCGCCTTCAAGCAGCACGACGTGCCGCTCGACAACCTGGTCGTCGACACCGACTGGAAGGCGCCCAACCAGTGGGCCGGGTGGAACTGGAACGCCAGCCTGTTCCCCGACCCCGACGTCTTCGTGGCCGAGCTGAAGAAGCAGGGCATCAACACCACGCTCAACGTGCACGCCGCGATCAGCGGCGACGACCCGCGCTTCGCCGCCGCCCAGGCCATCGCGAAAGACAAGCTGAAGCCCGCCACCGCCAGCTTCGCGCCGAACCCGTACCGGTTCGATTGGGGCGACGCCGACCAGGCCGCGGCGTACGAAGCGCTGCACGACCCGTTCGAGGCGCAGGGCGTGCAGCAGTGGTGGCTCGACTACTGCTGCGACGACAGCACGGTCAGCACGCCCGGCGTCACCCCCGACGCCTGGGTCAACGAGCTTTACCGGCGCGACGGCGACGCCCGCGGGCTGCGCGGCTTCTCGCTGGCCCGGATAGGGGCTTCGTATCCGGACTACACCGTGCCCGGCGGCTCCGGACCGTGGAGCGAGCACCGCAGCACCGTCCATTTCACCGGCGACACCCGGCCCGACTTCGCCACGCTCGACTTCGCCGCCAAGATGACGCCGGCCGAGGGCAGCATCGGGATGTCCTACGTCAGCCACGACATCGGCAGCTTCGCCGGCAAGCACCTGCCCGACGACCTCTACCTGCGCTGGGTGCAGCTGGGCGCGTTCCAGCCGATCCTGCGGCTGCACTCCGACCACGGCGACCGGCTGCCCTGGGAGTATTCGGACGCGGTCAGCGGCCCGGCCGCCGACTTCCTGCGGCTGCGCGAGTCGCTGGTGCCGTACCTCTACACCGCGGCCCGGCAGAGCTTCGACACCGGGCTGCCGATGGCGCGGGCGCTCTACCTGCAGTGGCCCGAGCTGAACGAGGCGTACCAGCACGACACCCAATACCTTCTCGGCGACAACTTGCTCGTCGCGCCGGTCACCAAGGCGGGGCTGAGCACCACCACGTCGGTCTGGTTCCCGCCCGGCACCTGGACCGACTTCTTCACGGGCGCGACCTTCCGCGGGCCGGCGACCCGCACCGTGGGCGCGACACCCGACCACATGCCGGTGTACGTGCGCGCCGGCGGGATCGTCGCGCAGGCGACCGGCACGGCCAACGTCGCCAACCAGCCGAAGGACCGGCTGACGCTCACGGCGTACCCGCACGGCGACGGCGCCACCACCGTCTACCGGGACGCCGGCGACGGCCTCGGCTACCAGTCCGGGCAGTACCAGCAGATCCCGGTCCGCTACGACGAGGGCCGCACCTCGTCGCTGACCGTCGGCCCGGTGGCCGGCACCTACCCGGGAGCACCGGCCGCCCGCTCGTACACGGTGAACTTCGCCGGGGTTTCGCGCCCCCACACGGTCACCGTCGGCGGGCGTAAGGCGTCCTTCTCCTACGACGCGACGAAGCACCTGCTGACGGTGACCGTTCCGGCGACCGCGAACGGCCGCGCGATGACCGTCACGCACGACGGCAAGGCGCTCACGGTCGCGCAGCAGCCCGCCGTCGACGTCGCCTTCGAGGCGCCCGACGGGCTGCAGTCGGGCGCCACCAGCCGCCTGGTCACGACCGTCCGCAACGCCGGGCCGGGCACGATCCGCAACGTCGCGGCGAGCGTCCAGGCCCCCGACGGCTGGGTGGTCACGCCGCGCGGCTCCACCACCCGCTCGTCGCTGGCCGCGGGGGCCACCTTCACCGTCACGTACGACGTCACCCCCGCCGGCGCATCTCCGCGCACGGCGAATGTGATCGCGCGCGTTGCGTACCGGAACCCGGACGGCACCGCGACCAGCGTGCCGGCCTCGCTCACCGTGCCCATCCGCCCGGTCGCGGTGACCTTCCGCGTGCTCGCGCCGCCGGGCACGCCGCCCGACGCGAAACTGTTCCTGCCCGGCAACATCGACCTGCTCGGCCCGTGGGACCCCGGCAAGCAGGCGATGACCAACCGCGGCGACGGCATCTGGGAGGCCACGATCACCGTGCTGGACGGCACCGACATCCAGTACAAGTACACCCGTGGCACCTGGGAGACGGTCGAGGACTGGGGCTCGATCACCGGCACCGTCAACCGCGACGTGGTCGTCGACGGCGGCATCACCCAGACCATGCTGGTCGACGACACGTCCACCCAGTGGGGCGTCCCCGGCGTGCCCGACAACCACCTGGCCATCCAGTACTGGCGCGACCCGCTCGTCGTTTCCACCAGCACCGCCGCCGACGCGGTCACCGTCCGCTTCCAGCGCGACGTCCAGCCCGCCACCGGCACCGACTTCACCGGGTCGGTCAAGGTGAGCGGCATCCTGGGCGAGGTGGCCGGCGCGGTCGCCGAGACCACGCCGGGCGTGCTGGTGTGGACCCCGTCCGAGGCGCTGCCCCCGGGCACGTACAGCGGCGTGGTCGGCAACGTCAGCAGCACCGGCGCGGGAGGCGTGCCGATCCGGGAGCCCTACAAGTTCACCTTCACGATCTCGTGAGATTCGACGTCGAGACGAAGGCCTCGCCCGAGCAGGTGCGGCAGGCCTTCACCGACTTCACCGAACGCCGCCCGCGGATCTGGAGCCGCACCCTCGACCCGAAGACATTCGAAGTGCGCGAGCAAGGCGACACCTGGGCGGTCGCCCGGGAGAGCACGCCGGGCTCGCCGTTCTGGGTGGTCGTCCGCTACGACTGGTCCGAGCCGGCCGCGATCCGCTGGACGGTCGTCGAGAGCAGCTACGGCGGAGGCGGCGACGGCTTCGTGCGAATCGCCCCGAGCGCCAACGGCGGCGCCCGCCTGCACGCCGAGTGGACCAGCACCGGTGCCCGTCGCTCCCAGAAGCCGCTGCTGTTCCTCCTGCATCACGGCCCCTTCGGCCGCCTGATCGCGCGGATGTGGAGATCGACCCTGGACCAGCTTTGATTTCGCCGCGGGCCGGGCGGGGCTGGTGCAGGCTGGGAGGGTGGTCGCGGGGGATTACGCGTGGGCGGTCGAGTCGTACGCGCTGGGGCTGAACTTCTGTTTGACGTTCGTGCGCGGGCTGAGCCCGGACGAGGTGATCGCGCGGCTCGGCGGGGGCGAACCGGTGCCGATCGTGTCGGACGCGGTGGCGTTCGGCGGGTTCGAGGCCGTGGAGCAGCGGGTCGATGAGCGCGGGGCGACCCATCCGAGCGGTCTCGATTATGGCGCGGTGACGCCGGTCGGCGGCTGGACGATGGTCGTCGAGCCCGAGGGGTTCCTGTGCAGCGAGGACGACGCGATGCGGGTGCTGTCGTCGACGGGGGAGATGATGTCGTTCTACTACAGCGAGCACTTCGACTCGGCGTTCGCCCGCTAGCGCGATGTCCCGAAGGAACGTCTCACCTGGACTGCGACCGTCTCGTTCGGGGATGTCGAGCCGCCGCCGATCGACCCGGCGATCGTCGCATCCACGTCGTGGTCGCGGCCCGCGAAGGCGATCCGCTGGTCGCGGCGACGGACACCGTCCACAACGCGGTCGAGTGCGAACCCGCCGCCACGATCGCCGCGTTCCGGGCCGCCTTCGGCCTGAGTTGATCCATGGTGGACGGTGTCGCCTATCGTCGGATCGGTGAGTGTTGATCCGTTCGGCAAGGGTGGGCTGCACGAGGCCGAGGTGGTTCTGAAAGCCCACGGCGTCGACGCTTTCTTCCGGGAGGCCGCGGAGCGCACCGGGGACTCGCACGTCGTCATCGACGGGCGCAAGGTGCTGATGGCCGGGTCGCACGACTATCTCGGGCTGTCGACGCACCCGCACGTGGTCGAGGCGGCGGTGCGGGCGGTTCGGCGGTGGGGCACCACCGTGAGCGGATCACGGCCGCTCAGCGGATCGCTCGTACTGCATCGTGAGCTCGAGGACCGCCTTGCCGCCTTTCTCGGGCAGGAGGCCGCGACGCTCACCAACTCCGGCTTCCAGGCCAACCTCGCGCTCTCGTCGCTGATGGGGCGGCACGATGTCGTCTTCGCCGACGCACGGAACCACGCCTCGCTGGTGGACGCGGCGAGGCTCGGCTGGGGACGTGTCCATCGCTACAAGAACCTCGATCAGCTGGGAAAGCAGCTGGCTGACGCGCCGTCGGGCACGGGACGGTTGATCCTCACCGACGGGGTCTTCTCGATGGACGGCGACGCGGCCGACCTGCGCGGGCTGCGCGCGCTGGCCGACCACCACGGCGCCAAGCTGGTCGTCGACGCCGCCCACGACATGGGTGTGCTCGGGGCGCGCGGGCGCGGGCTGGTCGAGCACTGCGGGCTCGACGACCGGGTCGATCTGATCTCGGTGACGTTGTCGAAGTCGCTGGCCTCGATCGGGGCCGCGCTGGCCGGGCCGGCGGCGCACGTGAACTACCTGCGGACCAACGCCCGGCCGATCCTGTACTCCGTAGCGGTGCCGCCGGCCAGCGCGGCGGCGGCCCTGGCAGCACTGGACGTCGTCGAGACCGAGCCCGAGCGGCGCCGGCACGTGCTCGATCTCGCCGAGGGGCTGCACAACGGGCTGCGGCGGATGGGGCTCGACACCCGGCCGTCGACCACCCCCGTCGTACCGGTGCGGTTCGCCGACATGGCCACGGCCGGGGCCTTCTGGGCGGCGCTGTTCGAAGCCGGTGTCTTCACCAACCTGGTCGGGCCGCCCGCGTCGGGCACGGCCATGCTGCGCCTCACTCTCACCGCCAACCACGACGAGACCCACCTGGCGACCGTGCTCGAGGCCTGCGACCGCGCGGCCCGGCAGCTCGGCGTGCCGCGGGTGCCCGATATACCGGAGGTGGCGCTCACCCGGTCGGAGGTAGCATGACGGCGCAGGGCGTTGATGGGGACGAGTACCGCCGCACGCAGCCGATAGAGACCCGGGGACGGTGGAAGCCCGGGGGAGTGCGCGACGGGAAGATCACCCCGGAGCCGCCGGAGGAAAGGCTTGCAAAAGCCGAGTAAAGCCGGCCGCAGACAAAAGAGCGGGCCGGCAACGGCCAAGGAGGGTGGTACCGCGGGGCGGCAGTAGAGCCTCGTCCCTTCGTCGGAGCAACGATGACGGAGGGAAAGCGATGTACCGCCCGGTTCCGGCCCAGGTCGATCTGCCCGCGCTCGATCACGAGATCCTCGGCCTCTGGCGCCGCGAGCGGATCTTCGAGCGCAGCCTCGAGCAGTCCCGCGGACGCCCGGAGTGGGTGTTCTACGAGGGGCCGCCGACCGCGAACGGCATGCCGGGCGCCCACCACATCGAAGCGCGCGTGTTCAAGGACGTCTTCCCGCGATACCGCACGATGAAGGGCTTCCATGTCGAGCGCAAGGCCGGCTGGGACTGTCACGGCCTGCCGGTCGAGCTCGCCGTGGAGAAGGAGCTGGGCTTCACCGGCAAGAAGGACATCGAGGCGTACGGCATCGCCGCGTTCAACGAGCGCTGCCGCGAGTCGGTCACCCGGCACACCGACGCGTTCGCCGAGCTCACCGAGCGGATGGGCTACTGGGTCGACCTCGACGACGCCTACCGGACGATGGACCCGCAGTACATCGACTCGGTGTGGTGGTCGCTCAAGCAGATCTTCGACAAGGGGCTGCTGGTCGAGGACTTCCGGGTCGCGCCCTGGTGCCCGCGCGACCAGACGACCCTGTCGGATCACGAGCTGGCCCAGGGGTACGAGACCGACGTCGACCCCGCGGTGACCGTCCGTCTCCCGCTGACGTCGGGGCCGCTCAAAGACCGCGCGAGCCTGCTGATCTGGACGACCACGCCGTGGACGCTCGTCTCCAACACCGCCGTGGCCGTGCATCCCGAGGTCACCTACGTCGTTGCGACCGACGGCAAGGAGAACATCGTCGTCGCGGAGCAATTGATCCCCGACCACTTCACCGAGACGGGCGAGCGATACACGGGCCGGGAGATGGAGCGCTGGACCTATCAGCCCCCGCTCGACCTGGTCGATGTGCCCGACGCGCACATCGTCATCCTCGCCACCTACGTCACCACCGACAGCGGCACCGGCCTCGTCCACCAGTCGCCGGCGTTCGGTCCGGAGGACCTGGCCAACTGCCGCGCGTACGGGCTGCCGATGGTGAACCCGGTGCTGCGCGACGGCACGTTCGAACCCGAGGTGCCGCTGGTGGGCGGCCTGTTCTTCCGGGCGGCGAACGACCCGATCGCGGCCGACCTGCGCGAGCGCGGGCTGCTGTTCAAGCACGAGCCGTATGAGCACCAGTACCCGCACTGCTGGCGCTGCCACACCGCGCTGATCTACTACGCGATGCCGTCCTGGTATGTGCGGACCACGGCCGTACGCGATGCCCTGTTGCGCGAGAACGAGAAGACCTTCTGGCAGCCGGAGACGGTGAAGCACGGCCGGTACGGCGACTGGCTGAAGAACAACGTCGACTGGGCGCTCTCCCGTAACCGCTACTGGGGTACGCCGCTGCCGATCTGGCGCTGCGACAACAGCCACCTGACCTGCGTCGGCTCACGCGAGGAGCTGAGCCGCCTGACAAATCAGGACCTGTCCGATCTGGACCCGCATCGGCCGTTCATCGACGAGGTCACCTTCGCCTGTCCGGAATGCGCGGAAAAAGCCACCCGAGTGGAAGAGGTCATCGACGCCTGGTACGACTCCGGCTCGATGCCGTTCGCGCAGTTCGGCTACCCGTACGCGAACAAGGATCTTTTTGAGAAGCGCTTCCCGGCGCAGTTCATCTCGGAGGCGATCGACCAGACCCGCGGCTGGTTCTACACCCTGATGGCCGTGAGCACGCTCGTCTTCGACCGCTCGTCCTACGAGGCCGTCGTCTGCCTCGGCCACATCCTCGCCGAGGACGGCCGCAAGATGTCCAAGCACCTCGGCAACATCCTCGAGCCGATCCCGCTGATGGACACGCACGGCGCCGACGCGGTCCGCTGGTTCATGGCCGCGGTCGGCTCGCCCTGGTCGGCGCGGCGAGTCGGGCACACCTCGATCCAGGAGGTCGTCCGCAAGACCCTGCTGACCTACTGGAACACGGTCGCGTTCCAGGCCCTCTACGGCCGCACCGCCGGCTGGCAGCCCTCGCCGGCCGACCCGGCGCCGCAGGACAGGCCGGTCCTCGATCGCTGGCTGCTGTCCGAGCTGTCCGAGCTGGTGGACAAAACAGACGCGGCCCTGGCGAACTTCGACACCCAGGAGACGGGCCGGCTGCTCGCCGCGTTCGTCGACGACCTCTCCAACTGGTACGTCCGCCGCAGCCGCCGCCGTTTCTGGCGCGGCGACCCGGCCGCCCTCGCCACCCTGCACGAGGCGCTGCGCACCGTCACGCTGCTGATGGCGCCGCTGACCCCGTTCGTCGCCGAGCGCGTCTGGCAGGACCTGATCCTGCCGGTCGAGCCGGACGCCGCGCAGTCCGTGCACCTGGCGGCGTTCCCGTCCGCCCGCCCGGAGCACCGCGACGCTGACCTGTCCGCCCAGATGGCGGTTGCGCGCCGACTGGTCGAGCTGGGCCGGGCCGCTCGCGCCGAGTCCGGCATGAAGGTCCGCCAGCCGCTCGCCCGCGCCCTCGCCTCCCACGCCGACCTGCCCGCCGAGCTGCTCGCCGAGATCGCCGGCGAGCTCAACGTCGGCGCCATCGCCCCGCTCCAGGGATCATTCGTCGATTCCACGGCAAAGGCCAATTTCCGTACGCTCGGCAAGCGCTACGGGAAGCGGGTGCAGGAGATCGCCCGCGCGATCGCCGGCGCCGACCCCGCGGTGCTGGCCGCCGATCTGCGGTCCACCGGGACCACGACGGTCACGGTCGACGGCGAGACCGTCGCGCTGGGACCCGACGAGGTCATCATCACCGAGACTCCGCGGGCCGGCTGGGCCGTCGCCTCCGACGCCGGCGCGACCGTGGCGCTCGACCTCGAGCTCACCCCCGAGCTGCTGCGCGCGGGCCGGGCCCGGGAGGCGATCCGCCAGATCCAGGAGGCCCGCAAGGCCAGCGGCCTCGACGTCGCCGATCGCATCGCGCTGGGCTACGCGACCGACGACGCCGAGACCGCCCTGTCGTTGACCGAGCACGCCGGCCTGGTGGCCGACGAGGTCCTCGCCGTTTCGTTCGCCCCCGGAACGCCTACTCAGGACGCCCGGGTCTTCACCGACGAGTCACTCGGCCTGCGATTCTGGCTTCAGATCGCCGGGTCGTCCCAGAACACGTAGACCGCGCCGTAGGGAACCTGCACCGTCTGCCCGGCGGTGCAGGACCCGGCCGGCGCCAGCCCGCCCGACGTGTACAGCCGGTTGATCCAGTCGGCCTTGCTCAGGATCCCCTTGCCGCTGTGGCTGTTCACCTTGAGCAGCAGCTCCAGGATGGCGCCGTCCTTCGGCGGCCCCGACTTGTCGCGCACCGCGGTGACCAGCGAGCCGTCCCGCAGCGACTGCCAGCTCGGCCCGGCGAAGTGGTGGATCCGCCCGCCCGTGCCGATCAGCTGAGCCTCCGGCACCGACGCCCCCGTGTAGGCGCCCGTCGTCGCCCCCTCCGCGACGACGCAGGTGTAGTTCTGCGTGCCCTTGGTGACCACGAAGGCCCCCACCGGGCGTGACCCCGCCGGCGGCTTGATGGTCTCCGGGATGGCCGGGATCGCGACGGAACGCGCGTCCGGCGCCGTGGTGGCCGCGCTGGCCTCGTAGCTCACCGCGCCGATCGCGGCGACGACGACGGCCATGCCGGCCACGGACAGCGCGCGCACGCGCGACCGAGTCGTGCTGAACAATGTGTCCCCCCAGGGTTGTATGGCGGGTCCCTGTTACCCGCCATCCCGTCACACGAGGGAGACGCCGCCCATCGATCGAGATCAACTCCACTATGGCCCGTTCGTACCATGTGGACGGTCCGATCATCGTAGTTTCGACGCCCACTTCAGTGCCGGTCCCACGGTTCCGGTGAGCGCCGCCATCCGGCGCGGGTAGGAGACGACCGCGGGCCGCTTGCGGATGCATCGCATCAGCACGTCCACCGCCTTGTCCGTCGAGATCTTGAACGGCGTGACCGGCGATTTCGCCATCTTGGTGTCGACGAACCCGAATCGCACGACGGTCACCGGCACGTTCCGTTTCCTAAGGGCAAGATCGAGGCCCATCAGGTACGCCGTCAGGCCGGCCTTCGAAGCGCCGTAGCCGGGCGCGTCGGCGGAGATCACGGTGTCGGCGAGGCTGGACAGCCCGATGAAATGCCCGCTCCCGGCGGCCAGCATCCGCGGCAGCATCACCTCGGCGGTCCGGGCCGCCCCGAGCAGGTTCACTTCGAACGCCCGGGTCTGCTCGGTCAGGTCGTCGCCGTCGAGCAGCTCGCCGACGCCCGCCGCGTAGACGCACAGGTCCACGTCGCCGACCTCGGCCAGCTTCGCCGGGAAGCCGGGTGCGGTCACGTCGGCCACGTGGGCCTCGCCGACCGGCGCCGCCCGCCGCGAGAGCCCGACGACCGACCAGCCCTCGCCGAGGAGCCGGCGGGTCAGAGCCAGGCCGATGCCGTCACTGTTGCCCACGATCAAGGCGCGCATGCCGCCCGATCCTAGGCGCCGGCCGCATCTCCAAGCCGACGGCTCGTCTTCGGGCTGCCGGTCGCATCTTCGCGCCGACGGCTCGTCTTTGGGGCGCCGGCGGCGGAGTCCGGCCGGCAGAGTCGCGGCGGATGCGCCCGGTTCAGCGGTCGGCGGCCTCGACGGCGGCGGCGATGGGCTCGAGTCCCGCGATCAGCTCGTCGAGCTCGTCGGCGTTCAGCACGCGGTACGCGGGGGCGGCCAGCTCGTCGGTGAGGGCTTCGACTCGCTCCCTGGTCTGCCGGCCGGCCTCGGTCAACCCGCCGGCGGCGTCCACGAGGCCGCGGTCGCGCAGCCCGTCGACGACGGCGTCCAGCTGCGCCGTCGGCAGGTGGTGGACGCGGCCGAACTCGTGCGCTCTCATGCCGAGGGACAGCGCCAAGAGGACGTGGGCCTCGGTGCCGCCGACGCCGTGCGCGACCAGGGCCGCGGTGTGGCCGTCCCCGCGGTGTTCACGCAGCAGCGTCGCCGCGTGCCAGAGCCTGGCCACCGGCTCCTCGGGCACCGGAAGCGCCCGCAGCCCGGCGTACAGCACTCGGCCCTCGGTCGGCGCGCTGACGCCGGCCCGGGTGGCCAGGTCGGCGGCCCGCACCAAAGCGGGCGACTCGGCGAGCGGCCCGATCAGCTGCCGCAGCGCGCTGGCGCTGCCCCGCTCACGGACCGCGATCGCCTCGCGCGGGGTGACCTTTCCCCAGACCCACGGGATGTGGCGTGCCACCTCGCCGTCGGCGAAGTTGTAGAAGACCGCGTGCACCACCTCGGCCGGCGCCGGCCCCAGCGGGGCGGCCCGGCCGGCGAAGTATCCGTCCCAGTAGTTGCGCGTGCCGATCGCCAGGAACGCCGCGGTCGGCACCTCGGAGAAGGTGATGGTGGCGATCGGCTCGATGAGCTCGAACATGCGGTGGATCTTGGCCGGCGGGTGCTGCATCAGTCGGCATCTCCTGTGGTCGTGACCGCGCCCTCGCCGGCGGTCTCTCTCACTCCGAGGTGAGATCCTCGCGTATGCGTCGTGGATCCTCGACGATGGCCTGGCTCGGGTCGCGCCGGTTGACTGGTCGTACGAGGTTGTTCCGACCAGGACTGTGAGGCGACATGTTCGTACTGCGGGTGACGACGCTGATAGCGGCAACCATGGCCATGGGGCTGGCGGCCGGGGTTTTCGGTCTCTACCAGCACACCATCATGCGGGGTCTGGCGCGCACCGACGACCGTACGTTCGTCGGGGCGTTCCAGGCCATGGACCGGGCGATCATCAATCCCTGGTTCATGACAAGCTTCTTCGGGGCGCTGGTGCTGACGGGCGCCGCGGCGTTCCTCAACCCGGGCAAGCCGTGGATCATCGCCGCGTTCGTCCTGTATCTGGCGGTGGTCATCATCACCATGGCGATCAACGTGCCGCTCAACGACGCGCTCAAGGCCGCCGGCGACCCCGACCGGATCACCGACCTCGCGGCCGTTCGGGAGCGTTTCGACGAGGCGCGCTGGTCCGCCTGGAACCTGGTCCGCACGATCGGGAGCACCGCCGCGTTCGGCTTCCTCTGCTGGGCCCTCGTGGTGCGCGGCCAGACCCGGTAGGCGCCAGATGACGGTCTCGTCAGGCCGGGCGGGCCTGCATCGGCGGGGTGTCGGCCACCGCCCGCCCGCTCGCGAAGGCCCGCCGCACCAGGCGGGCGGCCAAGGGCACCACGCCCAGGCAGGTCGCGCCGATCGCGGTGAGCACCAGCGCGACGCCACCGGTCGCGTCGACGCCCGCCGTCACGGTGCCGGCCACGGCGAACACCCCTACCCACAGCGTGGTGCCGAGCGCCGACCAGCCCAGGAAACGACCGAACGGCATCCGCACGATCCCGGCCATGATCGGCACCACGGCATGGATGACCGCGACGAAGCGAACCGCCACCAGCGCCGAGGCGCCGCGTCCGCGCAGGTAGGCCTCGGCGCGATCGAAGCGCTCGGCACCGATGCGGCGGCCCAGCCGGGTGCCGCGCAGCCGGGCGCCGAAGACTCGGCCCACCGCGTATCCGCAGACCTGGCCGGCCAGGCCGCCGGCCGTGGCCACCGCGACGGCGGCGGCGAAACCGCCCGGCCCGTCGGGCAGCGATCCGGCCAGCATGACCACGGACTCGCCGGGTACCAGCAGCCCGAGCATGAAGGTCATCTCGACGGCGGTGGACAGGAACGTGACCAGCAGGACCATCCAGCCGTCGAGTGTCGACAGCCATGCGACGAAGTCGGCAGCGGCGTTCGATAGGTCGGTGAGCACGTAGTCAGCCTGCCCGCTGCGGCCCCGGCAAACTATCCGGTCAAACCCCGAGAGATCCCTGACTCGAGTTCCTTACGGCCTGATCTTCTCCAGCATGGGCACGTCCTCGGCCGGTGTGGCGAGCAGCAAGCGGGTCAGCACCGTGGCGTGCGCGGCGGGGTCGGGGGCGGCGAGCGGCGCGAGGCGGCGGAGCTGTGCGGCCAGGCGCGGGCCCGGGCCGGAGGCCACCACGATCGCGGCGGAGAGGCGGGCGGCGATCAGCGGGGGCATGCCCGGATCGGCGACCGGGCCGCGGCCGGCGAGGTGAACCGTGGTGAAGCGCGGGGCGCCGGGGTCGCGCAGGAGCGCGCCGACTGCCTCGCCGGGGTCGGGCGGGGTCGGCCACCAGCGTTTCAAGAGCTCGGCGACGCGGGCCCGCTCGGCCGGATCGGGGATGGCGTGGGCGGCGGTCTCGGCGGCGTCCAGGGCGATGCGGATCGACTCGGTGTCGCGGGGGGCGACGATCGACACCGACTCGGCGAGGGTGAGGCCGGCCAGGGCGGCGCCGCCGAGGGGCAGGGCCAGGGCGGTGGCGACGAGCTGAGCGGCGACGGGCACGCCGCCGGGCAGACGGGTGTACGCCTCGGCCAGCGCGGCCAGGTGGCGCTGCTCCGACCCGTACGCGTCGGGAATTGCCTTTTTTGCGGCTTTGTGAAACGCCTGGGCCCGGCGGCGCTCCAACTCGTGCCCGGCGGCTGGGTCTCCCGCCATGTGGATGCGGGCCAGCAGCGCCACCTCGAGGCCATCACGGAACTCTGCCCGGGTGAGCAGTGGCGTCATGCCGCTGACCAGGTCCGCGAGGGCCGGCGTCGCCGTGGCCGGATCCATGTCGTCCCATGATAGTTACTCAGTGTGATCAAGGGTATCGATCGAGTGGTCGGATCCTGTTCCGGAGCCATTCAAGACCCATTTACGGCCGTGAGTGGGAACGCGAGGACGTTGATCTCATGCGTACGAAAATCACCGCCGCTGTTGCCGGCGCCGCCCTCCTCACCCTGGGCCTCTCGGTCCCGTCGGCGGCCGCGGTCGCCGAACCGCCCGTCTACCAGGCCACTCTGGTGCGCACCTACGACGCCTTCGACGCCAACCAGGGCGTCGCCGTCGACAAGAAGTACTTCTACGTGGTCGACAACCGCAGCGTCACCAAGCACGACCGGGCCAGCGGCGAGCCGTTGCTGCAGTTCGTGTCGGACAGTGGCGGCCCGATCATCCACATGGACAGCGGCGTCGTGGCCGGGGACAAGATCTACAGTGCCCACTCCAACTACGACGACTCGCCGATGACCAGCTCGATCGAGGTCTACGACACGCGCACCATGCGCCACGTCGCCACGCACAGCCTCGGCATCGACCGCGGCTCGCTGACCTGGCTCGACCGGCACGATGGCGCGTGGTGGGCGGGCTTCGCCAACTACGACGTGGTGCCGGACGGGCAGACGTCGCCCTATGGGGAGACCTACAACACGCAGGTCGTCAAGATGGATGACCACTTCCGGGTGATCGAGGCGTGGACCATCCCCAAGGCGATCCTCGACCGCTTCAAGCCGATGAGCAATTCCGGCGGCTCGTGGGGACCGGACGGGCGGCTCTGGCTGACCGGTCACGATCTCGGCGAGGCGTACGTGATGACCCTGCCCGCCGCCGGCGCCGAGCTGAACTGGGTCGCGACGGTTGAGCTGCCCGGCGTCGAGGGTCAGGGCATCGCGTGGGACCGCTCCGGGCCGCGGCCGACGCTGTGGACGATCAAGCGCTCGACGAAGCAGGCGCTCGTCTTCTCCGTCCCGTTCGCGTCGATCAAGACGCCGGCCAACACGGCGTGGCACGTTAATGGCCCGGGCGGATTCCAGAAGTGACCAACCGGTGACTACCCCGTGTCGTGCTCCTTCACCTACATTTCGTAGGTGAAGGAGGCGACGATGCCTGGCGACTTCAAGGTGGGCGATCTGGTCACGGTCCTGCCACCGTACGACCGGGATCCGTACATCCTGAATTTCCAGCATTACGGGCGTATCGCCGCGGTCGAGCACCGCGAGAACATGGCCGTCGACCACTACCTGGTCGAGCTGGACTCCACCCTGCCGCCGCGGCGGAAGGTGGGGCCGTTCCCCGCCGGCCGGCTGGCCAAGGGGTGGCGTGATCAGAAGGGTCGCTGGCTCGTCGAGTGAGTCACTATCGCTCTCGAGTAGAGCAGTTGGAAGCCGGCGCGCTGGACGTTGCTCTGCGACGGTGAGCCGGGCCGGGTCGTGACCACGGCGAGGTCGCAGCCGGCCGCGCGGGCATCGGCCAGCCGGGCCGCGAGCAGCGCCGACTGCACCCCGCGCCGCCGATGCTCGGGCAGCGTCGCCGCGCCCGCGAACTGGGCGATGCCGTCACCGGTGACGCGGAGCGCGCCGCCGCCGACCGGCACGCCGTCGCGCCAGGCCAGGTAGCGGACCGCGCCGGCCGAGGTCGCCTGGTCACGCTCGGCCGCCTCGAGCGCCTCCCGCGAGAACTCCTCATGGGAGGTGACGCCCTCGACGTCCTCGTGCAGGAAGGCCTCCACCACCACGTCGAGCCAGGCCCGCAGCTCACCGTCGGGGCTGCGCCGCACCTCGGCGGGGTAGGCCGGGACGTCGGTCAGCCGCCGCCCGAGCACGTTCTCGAAGCCGGCCAGCCGGTAGCCACGCTCGGTAAGGTGCGCTCCGACCGCCGCGTCGCCGAGGGTGGAGAGCTCGACCTGCACCGGGCAGCCCACGCCGGCGAACGCCAGTTCGACGTCGTCGAGATCAGGCACACCGCCGAAGCCCAATCCGGAGACCTTGTTGAAGGGCGAGCCGGCCTCGACGAAGGTCGCCATGCCCCCGCCGACCGGCAGGGTGAAACCGCGGGGGTCGGCGCCGCGGGCCTTGCCGGCCTCGGCGCAGGCGGCCATGAAGGCGGCCTCGGCGCGCTCGATGCGCTCGGCCAGCTCGGTGTCGCAGAAGAGCGCATCCACGAGCGCCGAGCGTAGTGGCCGGGCAAAGCGCTTTGTCTCGCCGCCGCTCGGTCTCGCTATGTGGTGGCAGCTATCGGCTGATGGGATCACGTCCCGCATGCTGGCCATCGATCCCGGCCAGTGGCCCCTTCGTTCACTTTGCGGGACTGCCACTGCTGCTACACCGGAAATATCCGTTTATTTCCGGTCGAAGCTCAACGTGGGCGGCGGAGGATGATGAATTGCCGCAAGCACCGAACAGGAATTCCGCAAGATCTCGGGGCGGGCGGCTCAGGCGCGCGGGCGAGCGGCGCGGGTGGGCCGCTGGGGAGCGACGCGGGAGCGGCGCTGTGGGCGACCGGCGCGGACGGGCGACGCTGGGCAGCTGGCGCACGTGGGCGACGCGGGCGGTGCGGATGGGCGGAGCCGGCGGCGCGGGTGGGCGGTGCGGCGGAGCCGGCGGCGCGGGTGGGCGGTGCGGGCGCGTGACGCGGGAGCGGCGCGGTGGGCGACGCGGGAGTGGCGCGGTGGGCAACGGGGAGTGGCGCGGTGGGCAACGGGGAGTGGCGCGGTGGGCGACGCGGGTGGGGGATCGACCGCGGCCGTGTGCGGGCCGGGCCGTGGCGAGGCCGATGGCTCGGGTGCGGTCAGTTCTTGACGGCGACGCCGCCGGACATCTGGACGTGGGTGTCCTCGATCGCGGCCGCCTCGGCGTCGGGACGCCACCGGTTGACCAGCACCACGCCCGGGTCTACCAGGTCGAGGCCGCGGAACAGGGCCGCCACCTCGTCGTCCGTGCGTTCCTTGGCGGCGATGCCCCGGGCCCGGTAGACCGCCGCCGCCTCGACCGCCTGGGGGTTGTGGGCCGTCACCGTGGAGATGGCCAGGGTGCTGCCGGGCGGGAACGGGGCCAGCAGGCCGTCGATGATGTCGTGGGCCTCTTCCTCGTCGGTGATGAACTGCAGGACCGCTATCAGGCTGATCGACACCGGCCTCGCCGGGTCGATGTTCTGCTTCACCTCCGGCGACGTCAGGATCGCCTCGACGTCGCGCAGGTCGGCGTCGAGGTACGCCGTCGCGCCCTGGGGGTCCGACGTGAGCAGGGCTCGGGCGTGGACCAGGACGATCGGGTCGTTGTCGACGTAGACGATTTTGGACTCGGCGTCGACGGACTGGACCACCTCGTGCAGGTTGGGGGAGGTGGGCAGGCCGGTGCCGATGTCCAGGAACTGCCGGATGCCGCGGGTGGCGGCCAGGTAGTGGGCCACGCGCGCCATGTACTGCCGGTTGGCCCGCATGGAGATGGGCAGGCTCGGTGACGACTCGACGATCGCGGCGGCGGCCTGCCGGTCGGCCTCGAAGTTGTCCTTGCCGCCCAGCAGGAAGTCGTAGATGCGGGCCGAGTGCGGCACCGAAGTGTTGAGATCCACCGGCATGGGAAGAACCTATCTCACGGTGTTCGATCTTCGGAACCGGACGAATCGGGCGTCAGTGGATCAAAACCAGGGGTAATCTGCGCCATGACGGGACGACGTCAGCTCAGCGTTGAGAAAGGACGGTGTCGGCTGTGAAGGTCGGCATTCCCAGTGAGGTCAAGAACAACGAATTCCGGGTGGCCATCACCCCCGCGGGCGTCTACGAGTTCGCCCGGTCCGGTCATGAGGTCTACGTGCAGGCGGGCGCCGGCGCCGGGTCATCGATCACCGACGGTGACTTCAAGGCGGCCGGCGCGGCGATTCTGCCGTCGGCCGACGACGTCTGGGAGACCGGCGAGCTGATCCTCAAGGTCAAGGAGCCGATCGCCGAGGAATATCCGCGCATGCGATCCGGTCAGGTCCTCTTCACCTATCTGCACCTCGCCGCGTCGAAGGAGTGCACCGACGCGCTGGTCGACCGCAAGGTCACGGGCATCGCGTACGAGACGGTGGAGCTGCCCGACCGCTCGTTGCCGCTGCTCGCACCCATGTCGGAGGTGGCGGGCCGCCTCGCCCCGCAGGTCGGCTCGTACCATCTGATGCGCTCCGGCGGCGGGCGCGGCGTGCTGATGGGCGGCGTGCCGGGGGTCTACGCCGCCAAGGTGGTGGTGATCGGCGCCGGCGTCTCGGGCATGAACGCGGCCGCCATCGCGCTGGGCATGCAGGCCGAGGTCCTGGTGCTCGACCGCAACATCGCCAAGCTCCGGGCGGCCGACGCCGACTATCGGGGCCATCTGCAGACGATCGCTTCGAACGCGTACGAGATCGAGAAAGCCGTCGTGGACGCGGACCTGGTGATCGGCGCGGTGCTGGTGCCCGGAGCGAAAGCTCCGAATTTGATCTCCAACGAGCTGGTTAGCCGGATGAAGCCGGGCAGCGTGCTCGTCGACATCGCTATCGACCAGGGCGGATGCTTCGAGGACTCGCGGCCCACCACGCACGCCGACCCGGTCTACCGCGTGCACGAGTCGATGTTCTACTGCGTGGCCAACATGCCCGGCGCGGTCCCGCACACCAGCACCTACGCGCTCACCAACGTCACTTTGCCGTACGCTCTGGAGCTGGCCAACCTGGGCTGGCGCGCGGCGCTCAAGGCCGATCCCGCGCTCGCCCTCGGGCTGAACACGTTCGACGGGAACGTCACCTACGGACCGGTCGCGGAGGCGCACGGCATGCCGGTTCGGCCGACAGCAGAGGTGCTCAGCTGATCATCGCTCGTGCCATCGACGCCTATCTCGACCATCTGACGGTCGAGCGTGGGCTGTCGCGCAACACCCTCGCGTCCTACCGGCGCGACCTGGACCGGTATGCGCGGTTTCTGGAAACCTCCGGGCGCTCGATCCTGAGCGAGGTGCGCTCGGCCGACGTCAGCGAGCACCTCGCGGAGCTGCGCGAGGAGGGGCTGGCGTCGGCGAGCGCGGCGCGGGCGATCAGCGCGGTCCGCGGGCTGCACCGGTTCGCCGTGCGGGAAGGCCTGGTCGCGGTGGACGTCGCGGCCGAGGTCAGGCCGCCCGCGCCGCCGAAGAGGCTGCCCAAGGCGCTGGACGTCGATCAGGTCGAGCGGCTGCTCGCGGTCGCCGACGACACGCCGCTGGGCCTGCGCGACAAGGCGCTGCTGGAGTTCCTTTACGGCACCGGCGCGCGGATCTCGGAGGCCGTCGGGGCGGCGATCGACGATCTCGATCTCGACGGCGAGCCGTCGGCCGTGCTGCATGGCAAGGGCGGGCGCACGCGGGTGGTCCCGGTGGGTGGTTACGCCAAGGCCGCGATCGAGGCTTACATCGTACGGGGAAGGCCGGCGCTCGCCGCCAACGGCAGGGGGACGCCGGCCATCTTCCTCAACGCCCGCGGCGGGCGGCTGTCGCGGCAGAGCGCGTGGACGATCCTGCACCGCGCGGCGGATTCGGTGGGAATCGCCGCCGTGAGCCCGCACACGCTGCGCCATTCGTACGCCACTCATCTGCTCGACGGCGGCGCCGACGTGCGGGTCGTCCAGGAGCTTCTCGGGCACGCGTCGGTGACGACGACGCAGGTGTACACGCTGGTGACAGTGGATCGTCTGCGCGAGGTGTACGCGACCGCTCACCCCCGCGCTCGTTAGACGCTGCGCACCCATAGATGGCGACACGCCGGACGGGCACCCCGATCGCGCCGCGCGCGTGGCGTACAGTCGGGCATCGGCTCCGGCCTTACGGGCCTTACGAGTCGGAAGGGGGCGAGGGCCATGTCGGACAACGGATCGCGGGCGGAGGCCTGGACCTCGACGCTGCGGGAGCAGCAGAACTCGTTGGATCTCGGCGCTGACCTGGGCCCGGCCGACCCCACGGCGTACACGATGCGCCGCCCGATCCCCGAGCCGATGCCGACCGACCGGCACGGCCCCGCGCGGATCATCGCCCTGGCCAACCAGAAGGGTGGCGTCGGCAAGACGACAACCACCATCAATCTGGGCGCCGCCCTGGCCGAGTACGGCCGCAAGGTCCTTCTCGTCGACTTCGACCCGCAGGGCGCCTGCTCGGTGGGCCTCGGCGTCAACCCGCACAACCTCGACCTGAGCGTCTACAACCTGCTCATGCAGGACGACGTGGCCACCGAGGACGTGATCATCAAGACCGACGTGGCCGGCCTGCACCTGCTGCCGGCCAACATCGACCTGTCGGCCGCCGAGATCCAGCTGGTCAACGAGGTCGCCCGCGAGATGGCGCTGGCCCGTGCGCTGCGCTCGGTCCGCAAGGAGTACGACTTCATCCTGATCGACTGCCAGCCCTCGCTGGGCCTGCTGGCGATCAACGCGCTGACCATCGCGCACGGCGTGCTCATCCCGCTGGAGTGCGAGTTCTTCTCGCTGCGCGGCGTGGCGCTGCTGCTCGACACCATCGACAAGGTGCGCGAGCGGCTCAATTTCGACCTCGAGCTCGAGGGCATCCTCGCCACCATGTACGACTCCCGCACCACCCACTGCCGCCAGGTGCTGCAGCGCGTGGTCGAGGCGTTCGGCGACAAGGTTTACCAGACCGTCATCACCAAGACGGTGAAGTTCCCCGAGTCCACGGTGGCCGGCGCCCCGATCCTCACGCTCGACCCGGCGTCGTCCGGCGCGCGCAACTACCGCCAGCTCGCCCGCGAGGTCATCGCCGCCAAGGCCGAACGCGGCTGACCCGTGCTCTTCGCCCTCGGGACGCCGGTGGCGTTCGCCGCCCTCGTCTGCTCGTTCCTGCTGGGCCTCGTGCTGCGCGCCGTCGCGATCCGGGTCGCCGCCCGCCGCCTCGGCTTCGCCCACCGCGGCGAGTCGATCACCCCGCGCCTGCGTGAGGACGTCGACCCGTTCGGCGCGGTGGCGGCCGCGATCGGCGGCATGGGCTGGGGCAAGCAGCTCTCGGTCGACGAGATCCCGCGGCACCGCGGCCGCGGCCGGGCCGCCATGGTCTTCCTGGCCGGGCCGCTGACCTGCATCGTCGTCGGCGAGGTCCTGATCGGGGCGTACGCGCTGGCCTTCCCCGGCGATCTGCTGACCTTCATCGGCCCGGCCGACGTGCTGCTCGGCATCAACCTGCCGGCCGGCCAGGCCATTCTGCTGTCGCTCGGCGTGGGGCTGCTCAGCTTCGGCCTGCTCGCGCTCATCCCGATCCCCCCGCTCGACGGCTTCGGCGTGCTCTACAGCGCGCTGCGCCGCCCGGGCAACGGCATGCAGTGGATGCGGTTGTGGTTCGAGGACAAGAACATCGGTGTGCTGATCTTGTTGATCTGCTGCCTGTTCCCGCTGCCGTACTCGTTCCTGCTGCGCATCGTCGACGCGCTCGGGTTGTTCTTCGTCCGCGTCTGGGGCTGAACCCGCGGGCGGACCTGAACTTGCGGGCGGAGCTGGACCCGCCGGCGCGCCTGAACCCACCGGCGGATCTGGGCCCGCCGGCGGATCAGCTCGATGACGCCGCCGAACGCGAACGACAGGCTTACGCCGACGGCCAGGCCGAGCAGGGGGTTCTCGACGAACGCCGCGCCGCCCAGGAAGCCCAGCCCCGCCGTGTAGGCGGCCCAGGCCAGCGCCGCGATCGCCGAGGCGGGGCTGAACCGGGACAGCGGCAGCCGGGCCGTGCCGCAGGCCAGGTTCATCGCCACCCGGCCGCCCGGCAGGAACCGGGAGGCCACGATCAGCAGCGCGGGCCGGCGGTCGAGGTGCCGGCCGGCCGCGGCCACGGCCCGGCTGAGGTGCTTGGAGCGGCTGATCAGCCGGGGGCCGAAGACGCTGCGGCTGAGACCGTACGCGAGGTGGTCGCCGATGAAGACGCCCAGAGCGGTGGCCAGCACGACCAGCAGCAGGATCGGCGTGCCGGAGTGAGCGAACACCCCCGCGGTCAGCACCGCCGCCTCCGACGGGATCATCGGAAACACGCCGTCGAGGCTGCTCAGCCCGGTCAGCAGCGGGTAGAGCAGCGGCGAGGTCATCAGCGGGTCGACCATAGTCATCAGATCCATGCGCTGAAGCGTGAGCGGGGGACACCGGCCCGGGCATCGATCTTGGGTACCCTGCGGGGTCACTCCCGGGTAGGGGGTCGGATACCTCTCGCGTTGGACGCGGTCCCACCTGTGATCTTGTTAGGGTCGCCGCGTGAGGAAGCGCTCGGGACCCGACCGGAAGCAGCGCCGGCTTCGCCGGCCCGCGCTGTCGCCGGTGCTGTGGTGGGCGGGCACGAGCCTGTTCGCGCTCCTGCTGCTGTTCTTCAACGTGGGAGTGGCCGCGTCGGAGTTCGACGTGTCGCCGGTGGTCGCGCTGGTGGCGGGGTTCGGGCAGAGCGCCGCGCTGGTCCTGATCCTGATCCGGCCGACCGAGGCGACCGCGCTTCAGCTGTTGTCGGTCGCGGTGTTCGCGGTGGCCATCCCGCCCGGCGCCGGACCGACCTGGCCGCTGACGGCGCTGGGCGCCATCATTCTGATCGCGCACATCGGCCTGATCGCCGCCCGCACCGACCGGCGGACGGCGGTGACGACCTACTGGGCGAGCATCCTGGTGCTCCTGCTGGTGATGCTGCTCGATCCGCAGGACCGGTCGGTCTCGGACTGGCTGCCGATCATGATTCTCTACCCGATCTTCGCGGCCCTGGCGCCGGGTGCGGTGCTGCTGACCCGCGGCTGGCGGGAGGTCCGCCGGCAGCTGGCCGACGCGCGGCGCGACGTCGAGGCCGAGCAGAGCCAGCGGGCGGTCGCCGAGGAGCGCACCCGGATAGCGCGCGAGCTGCACGACGTCGTCGCGCACAACATGTCGGTGATCCACATGCAGGCGACCTCCGCGTCGTACCGGCTCAAGAACCTGGACCCGGAGACGAAGGCCGAGTTCGCGCAGATCGCCGCGGGCGCGCGGTCGACGATGCGCGAGATGCGGCAGCTGCTGGCCGTGCTGCGCGACGAGGGCGCGGAGGCCGAGCTGGCGCCGGTGCCGGGCCTGAGCCGGCTGGGGGAGCTGGTCGAGTCGGCCGCGCGGGCCAGTGTGCCGGTCGAGGTGCACGACGCTTCGGGAACCGTCGAGCTTCCGGAGAGCGTCGCGCTGGCCGCCTACCGGATCATCCAGGAGTCGTTGAGCAACGTCATCAGGCACGCGCCCGGCGCCCGTACGAGAATCGATCTTGAGGTTGAAGGTCTTGATCTTGTGCTCTCGATCGTGAACGAGGCGGCGGCGCGGCCCGCCCAGCCCATGGAGGCGCCCGACCGGGCCACCCACGGCATCTCGGGAATGCGCGAGCGAGCGCGGCTGGTGGGCGGAACGTTGGAGAGTGGCGCCCGCGACGATGGTGGCTACCAGGTCGTGGCGCGGTTGCCGATCGGAGGCTACGAGTGATCCGCACGCTCATTGTGGACGACCAGTCGATGATCCGGGTGGGCATCCGCGCGATCCTCGAGTCGCAGGACGACGTCACGGTCGTGGGCGAGGCGGAGAACGGGCAGCTCGGCGTCGAGCGATGCCGCAGCCTGCGCCCCGACGTCGTGCTGATGGACGTCCGGATGCCGGTGCTGGACGGGCTGGCCGCGACTCGGGCCCTGCTCGGCCCCGAACGGACCGAGGGGCACACGCCGCGGGTGCTGATGCTGACGACCTTCGACCTGGACGACTACATCTATGCCGCGCTGCAGGCCGGCGCCAGCGGATTCCTGCTCAAGGACAGCGAGCCCGAAGACCTGCTGCGCGCCGTGCGGGTGGTGGCCTCCGGCGAGGCGTTGCTGGCGCCCAGCATCACCCGCCGCCTCATCGAGAACTTCGTCGAGGCCAGGCCCCGCCAGCCGGCCGCGTCCACCGCGCTCAACGGGCTCACCGACCGCGAGCGCGAGGTGCTGCGCCTGATGGCGCTCGGCCGGTCGAACGCCGAGATCGCCGCGGCGCTGTTCATCGCCGAGCAGACCACCAAGACGCACGTGAGCCGGATCCTGCAGAAACTCGACCTGCGCGACCGCGTCCAGGCCGTGGTCTTCGGCTACGAGACCGGCCTGGTCAGGCCCGGCAACCAAGGGTGATCTTCCCCCGCTGGGGTAGTCACCCTCGAAACGCTGCGGCGTTGAACCGGTACGCAGCGCTGTTCTCGAGGCGGTCGGAGGTGCCGGTATGAGCCCGGAACAGGTCGTCGTACCGGTGGTCTACGGTCAGCAGGTGCCTGAAGACGCTGCTTCGCCGACCCCCGAGGATCTCGCGCAGGTCCCCACTGGGGATGATTCGGGCAAATTTACCGTACGGCTGCAGAACTTCACCGGCCCGTTCGACCTGCTGCTGCAGCTGATCGGCAAGCACAAGCTCGACGTCACCGAGGTCGCGCTGCACACGGTGACCGATGACTTCATCGCCTACATCCGCGCGATGGGCGACGACTGGGACCTCGGCGAGGCCAGCGAGTTCCTGCTCGTGGCGGCGACCCTGCTCGACCTCAAGGCGGCCCGCCTGCTGCCGGCCGCCGAGGTGGAAGACGAGGAAGACCTGGCGCTGCTCGAGGCGCGCGACCTGCTGTTCGCCCGGCTGCTGCAGTACAAGGCGTTCAAGGAGGCGGCGGCGTTCATCTCCGACCTCGAGGGCACCGGCGCCAAGCGTTACCCGCGAGCGGTGTCGATGGAGCCTCGGTATGCGGAGGCGCTGCCCGATCTGGTGCTCGGCGTCGGGGTCGAGCGCTTGTTCAAGCTGGCGCTCAAGCAGTTCACGCCGAAGCCCGGCCCGCCTCAGGTGTCGATCGCGCACATCCACCAGGCGCGGGTCAGCGTCCGCGAGCACGCCCAGCTGCTGCGCGACCGCCTACGGCGGGCCGGGAGCGCCACGTTCAGCCTGCTGGTGGCCGACTGTGAGAACACGCTCGAGGTGGTGGCGCGGTTCCTGGCGCTGCTGGAGCTTTATCGCGAGGGCCTGATCGAGTTCGAGCAGCCGGTGTCGCTGGACGAGTTGACGGTCCGCTGGGTGGGCGGCGACGACGCCGACGTCGAGTTCGACATCGACGACTACGAGGGCAGCAAACCGGATCCCGACCAGGCGGCCGAGCCGCTGCCGGAAGAGCCGGGTGGTTCGGAGCAGGCCTCCGCGGGCAACGATCTCAGCGACGAGGACGACGATCTCGACGACGACGAGGAGCCCGGCGAGGGTTACGGCCTCGACTTGGCCGACGAGTTTGGCGAGGGCGACGATCTCGGCGCCGGCGAGGGTGACGACACGGCTGCGGCCGTGGTGGAGGAACGATCGTGAGCAACGACGAGCAGTCCGAATCGCTTGCGCAGCAGGCGGCCTCCTGGGTGCCGCCGTGGGAGCGGCAGCAGCGGCCGCCCGACCGGGCCTACCAGGCGGCGGCCGAGGCCGAGGCACGCGCGGCGGCCGGCGAAGGCCCTGACGGTGACGATCCGGAGGCGGTCGACCTCGACGACGCCGAGAATGACTTCGATGAGGCCGGGCGGGACTTCGGAGCGGCTGAAGAGCTTGCGGCGGCGGATGACCTCGTGGATGAGGACGACGACGTTGTTGACGAGATCAGCGCGGACGCCTCCGATGTCGAGGGGCAGCCTGACGACGAAGAGGTGCGGTCGGGGGCGGAGATCTCCGATGATGACGACTACGACGAGGCCTTCGAGGGGACGAATCCGCCCGGCTACTGGTCGTCGCCCGACGGGCCCGTCTCGCCCGACGAATCGGAAACTTCCGACTTGGGCGAGGTCGACGATGACGAGCGCGAAGAGTCGGCGTTCGGCGGTGTGGGGGACCAGCCGGTCAGCGTCGATCAGCCGTTGGCGAACGGGGACGAGCCGGAGCCTACGGCCGGGGAAGTCGGGCCTGAACTGCCTTTGCCGGAGGCCGTCGAAGACGCGGTGGAAGAGGCTGAGGACGAGGGCGGGCAGCCGGCCGACGCGCCGTTGCCGGTGGATGGGGATGACGCGGGGGACGTCTTCGACCAGGCGGCCGACGATGACGTCAGCGATGACGGGGTTGATGACCTGCCGTTCGGGGACGGGGAAGACGCCGGCGAGGACGATCTCGACGAGGGGGCCGGCTCGAGCGGGGACGTCGCTGACGAAAAAGGTCCGTTGAGCACGCTGCCGGCGGCGGGCGAGCTTGGGGCGGCGGGGCGGTCGGCGAACGCGGTTCCTGAGCAAGGGCGAAGGAGGAAGGACCCCGCTGCTGCGGTTGAGGACTCCGGATCCCGTACGGATAATGATCTTCCTGAATTGACCGACGACGGTGAGCTGGCCGCGGCGCTCGAGGCGATCCTGCTTGTTGTCGATGAGCCTGTGGCGGAGATGCAGCTGGCGCAGATCCTCGAGCAGCCCACCGAGCGCGTGGGGGCGATGCTGGAGGACATCTCGGCGCGGTACACGGCGGCGGGACATGGGTTTGACCTGCGGCGGGCGGCGGGTGGCTGGCGTCTCTACACGCGGCCGGAATATGCGGCTTACGTCGAGAGGTTCGTGCTCGACGGGCAGTCGGTGCGGCTGACGCAGGCGGCGCTCGAGACTCTCGCGGTGGTTGCCTACAAGCAGCCGGTGACCCGGTCGCGGATCTCGGCCATCCGCGGCGTCAACTGCGACGGGGTCATGCGTACGCTTGTCACGCGCGGACTGATCGAGGAATGCGGCATCGAGGGCGAAACGGGTGCTCACCTGTATCGCACCACGCCGCTGTTCCTCGAGAAGCTCGGCCTCAACTCCGTTGACCAGCTGCCGCCGCTCGCCCCGTTCCTGCCCGACGATGTGGAAGAAGTACTCGATGCCCCAGGCTGACACCGCCGAACGCCTCCAGAAAGTGCTGGCCGCCGCCGGTGTCGGGTCCCGCCGCGCCTGCGAAGATCTGATCTTCCGGCGGCGGGTCACCGTCAACGGCAAGGTCGCCAAGCTCGGCGACAAGGTGGATCCCGCGACCGCGGAGATCCTCGTCGACGGGCAGCGGGTGATCACCGACACCAAGCTCGTCTACATCGCGATGAACAAGCCCCGCGGCGTCGTCACCTCCCTCGACGACGAGAAGGGGCGCACCGAGCTCGCCGACTTCCTCGGCCAGTTCGACCAGCGGCTCTTCCACGTCGGGCGCCTCGACGCCGACAGCGAGGGGCTGCTGCTGATCACCAACGACGGCGAGCTGACCAACAAGCTCACCCACCCGTCGTACGGGATCTCCAAGACCTACCTGGCCGAGGTCATGGGCCCGCTGCCCCGCAACGTCGGCCGGCAGCTGCTCTCCGGGGTCGAGCTCGAGGACGGGCCGGCGCGCGCCGACGCGTTCAAGCTCGTCGACGCGCTCGGCAAGACCGCCCAGGTCGAGATCGTGCTGCACGAGGGGCGCAAGCACATCGTCCGCCGGATGATGGACGCCGTCGGGCACCCGGTCACCCGGCTGATCCGCACGGCGGTCGGCCCGATCCGGCTCGGTGACCTGCGGCCGGGCGGCTTCCGCCACCTGTCGAACGCGGAGATCGCCGCGCTCTTCAAGGCCGTGTCACGGGACGACGACTAGCTTTCCGACGGTGTGCTCCCGGGTGAAGTCGCGCATCGCCCGGGCGCCCTCGTCGAGGCTGTATTTCCTGGTGACCGCCGGGGTCAGGTTAGTGATCTTGTCGACGCCGCTCTCCATGTCGAGCACCAGCTCGAAGAGGACGTCGTCGCGGTCGATGAACTCGGGCTTCGGGGCCGGGAACGTGATCGTGTAGAGGCGGCCGCCTGGTTTGAGGCTTTTGGCCGCTTCCTTCAGCTCGTTGGTGGGGAGTACCAGGTTGAGGATCACGTCTACGTCGCTGGGGTATTCGCCGTAGCCGGTCGTTTCGGCTGTGCTGATTTTTCGGATAAATCGGTCATCGCCGGGTTTGGCCGTGGCGATTACTCGCTTTGCTTTGAGAGCCGGCAGAAGCGTTGTGCCCACGCCGCCGGTCGCGCCGATGACCAGCACCGTCTCGTCGGGCTGGATCTTGGCCTGGGCGAGCAGGGCGTTGACGGTCAGGCCGACGGTCGGAAGGGCGGCCGCGGCGATCACGTCGAGCTGCGGTGGCTTTATCGCGATAAAGGGTGTGTCGGCCTCGAAGACGGCATATTCCGCCAGGGTGCCGGTGGTCAGGCTCGGCTTCGGGAACGGCAGCATCCCCGCCATCGCCCGCGGAATCCCATGACCAAAAATCAAATCCCCCATCTCGTACGACGTCACGCCGTCCCCGATCTCGGTGACCGTTCCCGCGAAGTCGCAGCCGGGGACGTGCGGGAACGTCAGGTCGACGAGCGCTCCGCTTGCCACCCGCGGGTCGATCGCGTTCAGCGAGGCCGCCTCGATCCGCACCTGGATCTGGCCGGGCCCCGCGTGCGGCGTCTCGATCTCGCCGACCGTGTATTCGCCGTACTTCTCGACCAGCACAGCCTTCATCGCTGCTCCCTCTTCACGCTTAAGCGGACCGTGCGGTCACGTTAGGCATAAGCGGACCGGGCGGTCAACTTGTTAGGGTCGCGATGTGACCCGTGCCCTGCGAGCCGACGCCGCGCGCAACCGATCGCTGCTGCTGGCGGCGGCGGCCGCGGAGTTCGCCTCTCGCGGCGTGGACGCTTCGGTGGCGGATATCGCCCGGCGGGCCGGGGTCGGGAAGGGAACGGTCTTCCGGCACTTCCCGACCAAGGACGATCTGCTGGCCGCCGTGGTGCTGGATCGGGTTGACTCGCTCGCGGTGCTGGCCCTGGATTTGCACGTCGCTTCCGACGCAGGGGCGGCGCTCTTCGAGTTCCTGACGGCGGCCGCGGACAAGCAGCAGCAGCTCGACTTCTCGTTCCTGCGCGATGCCGGCGAGATCAACGACCGGCTCGCATCGGCGCGGGAGCGGCTCTTCGCGGCGATCATCGCGCTGGTGGAGAGGGCGCAGGCCGCTGGGGCGATTCGGCGCGATATTTCGGGCATGGACGTGATTTTGCTGATGTGTGCGCCGGCGCACGTGGTCAGCTTCGTCCCCGACGCGCCGCCGGAGCTGTGGCGGCGCTACCTCGGGCTGATCTTCGACGGGCTGCGGCCCGAGGGAGCGCATCCGCTCGGGCCGGCGGGCGTCTAGTGCCCGTCTAGCGCTTCCTAGCGGCGGAACAATGCCGGCTCGGGGGTGTTCCCGTCCTCCGACTTCAGGGCCGCCAGGACGGAGGCGTACATCCTGGTCTTGATGGTTTGCAGTGCCGGACCGGCCTTGGAAGCGTGCTGCTGAGCGAGGGCCACCGCACGCTCGCGCACCTCAGGCTCGCTCACCGCTTCGTCGACGATCTGTTTCCCGTACGCGTCAATGCCGCCGAAACGACGGGCCGTGACCATGGCCTCGTGGGCCGTCGCCGGCGTCAGCCGCGACTGGATCAGCGCGCTCATGCCGACCGAGAACGGGATGTTGATGTCGGCCTCGGGCAGGCACCAGAAGCCGCGGTCGGCCCGCATCACCCGCAGGTCGTGGCTGAGGCTGAGCATGGCGCCGGCGGCGAACGTGTGGCCCTGCAGCGCCGCGACGGTGACCACCGGCAGGCTGAGGAACCGGGCGAAGAGCGCGTGCACCGAGGTGATGTAGGTCGCGAACTGGTCGGGATGCTCGCCGAGCCACTCGAGATCGAGGCCGTTGGACCAGATCTTGCCGCTCGCGGTGGTGACCAGCGCGCGCGGGTCGTCGCCCTTCTCCACCTCGGTCAGCAGGTCGTTGACGCTGGTCATCCAGTCGGGGTGGAAGCGGTTCTCGGTGTCGCCGAGGTCGAGCACGAAGACGGAGTCGTGGCGGTCGAGCGTGGGCATGTTGTCGCTCCCTCCATTATTACTCGCGGGTAACATACCCTAGTTCGTCGATGGTTTCTACGGCGGGCACAATGGGAGGGTTGGTCGGGCGGGCGAACTCGGGAGGAACGGTGGCGGAAGAAGTGCGGCCGGAGAAGTGTGTGGTGGCCGTCGACGGGCCCTCGGGTTCCGGCAAGTCCACTGTTTCCCGGCGACTCGCCGCCGCCATCGACGGGGTGTACCTCGACACCGGCGCGATGTACCGCGCGGTGACCTGGGCGGTGTTGCAGGCCGGCGTCTTCTTGGATGATGCCGAGGCCATCGCCAAGGTCGCTCTCTCGACGGAGTTGTCGATCGGGACCGACCCGTCTGCTCCGCACTTCGCCGTCAACGGGGTCGCCGTCGACGGCCCGATCCGGGGGCCTGAGGTGACGGGCGCGGTCTCGGCGGTCGCTGCCGTGCCGGCCGTGCGCAAGCACCTCGTGGCACTCCAGCGGGCGATCATCGCCGGCGAGCCGCGGATCGTGGTCGAGGGCCGGGACATCGCCTCGGTGGTGGCGCCCACCGCCGACCTCAAGGTCTATCTGACGGCGTCGGCCGCCGCCCGGGCCGCTCGCCGCAGCGCCGAGGACGCCACCGACGTGGCCGCCACCGAGGCCGACCTGGCCCGGCGGGACAAACTGGACTCCTCGCGGGCGGCCGACCCGTTGCGGCAGGCGTCCGACGCCCTCGAGGTCGACACGACCGGCATGGGGATCGACGAGGTCGTCGCGTACCTTTTGAAGCTTCTCAACAGCAAGGTGAGTCAGTGAGTGACCTCTCCGCCGAGGATCTGGATTTTTCGGAAATTTCCGATTCCGCCTCGGCTGGCCCTGTCCCGGTTGTCGCCGTCGTCGGCCGCCCTAACGTAGGCAAATCCACCCTGGTCAACCGCATCATCGGCCGCCGCCAGGCGGTCGTCGAGGACGTGCCCGGCGTGACCCGCGACCGCGTCCCCTACGACGCCCAGTGGAGCGGCCGCCGCTTCACCGTCGTCGACACCGGCGGCTGGGAGCCCGACGCCCGCGACCGGGCCGCCGCCATCGCCGCCCAGGCCGAGATCGCCGTCCAGACCGCCGACGTGGTCGTCTTCGTCGTCGACGTCACCGTCGGCGCCACCGATGTCGACGAGGCCGCCGTCAAGATGCTGCGGCGCAGCCACAAGCCCGTCATCCTGGTCGCCAACAAGGCCGACAACGCTTCGCTGGAAATGGAAGCGGTGTCGCTCTGGTCGCTGGGCCTCGGCGAACCGCATCCCATCTCCGCCCTGCACGGCCGCAGCTCCGGCGACCTGCTCGACGACATCCTCGCCGCCCTCCCTTCGCCTCCCCCGATCGTGGAAGGCGGCCCGCGTGGCCCTAGGCGGGTCGCGCTGGTCGGCCGCCCGAACGTCGGCAAGTCGTCGCTGCTCAACAAGCTCTCGAAAGAGGAGCGAGCGGTAGTCGACTCGGTAGCCGGCACCACCGTCGACCCCGTCGACTCGCTCGTCGAGATGGACGGCGAGGTCTGGCAGTTCGTCGACACGGCAGGCCTCCGTAAGCGCGTCAACCAGGCCTCGGGGACCGAGTACTACGCCTCGCTGCGGACGGCCGGCGCCGTCGAGGCCGCCGAGGTGGCGGTCGTGCTGCTGGACTCCTCCGAGGTGATCAGCGAGCAGGACCAGCGGGTGCTGTCGCAGGTGGTCGACGCCGGGCGGGCCTTGGTGATCGCCTTCAACAAGTGGGACCTGGTCGACGCCGACCGCCGGATCTATCTCGACAAGGAGATCGACCGCGAGCTCAAGCGCATCCCTTGGGCCGTCCGGGTGAACATCTCCGCCAAGACCGGCCGCGCGGTAGACAAGCTCGCGCCGGCGCTGCGCAGGGCTCTCGATTCGTGGGAGCAGCGGGTGCCCACCGGAGCTCTCAATCAGTGGTTGACGGCGCTGACGCAGGCCACGCCGCACCCCGTCCGTGGCGGCCGCGCGCCGCGAATCTTGTTCGCTACCCAGGCCGGGGTGGCGCCGCCGCGGTTCGTGCTCTTCACTACTGGGCCGCTTGACGCCGGGTATCTGCGCTTCATCGAGCGCAAGCTCCGCGAGGAGTTCGGGTTTGAGGGGTCGCCCATCGAGCTGTCGGTGAAGCCCCGGAAGAAGACCGGACCGGGGGGTCGCGGAAAGGCCCACGGGTAGGGCATGTAGGGTGTAGAAGTTGCCGCGCGGTGGTTGGTTGCCGGGTGGCATCGGGCTGTAGCGCAGCTTGGTAGCGCACTTGACTGGGGGTCAAGGGGTCGCAGGTTCAAATCCTGTCAGCCCGACTTTGTGAAAGGCCAGCTCAGCTGGCCTTTTTCATTTCCTCCCGTGAATGCCACCGGATCTTCACGACACGCATTTTTGCCCGAACGCGCGTACGGTTTATCGGATCGTCGTTGATCGCGTCCTTCCTGGGGGCCGGTGGGGGAGTGCGGCGTCCGGGCTCCACGCGAGCGCACGCATCCCGAAAGTGGCATTGAGCAGGTATTCCCTCCCGTGATCCGCCGGCCGTCGGCTTGTGCCTGTGACCTTGAGTATCGCGGTTGTTCGATGTCCACTCTGGATGATCACGACACATCGGTGACACGAACGCTCGTACGGTGATCTTGACTCGGCCGCCCGGGCGCGGGTCGTAGCCGGCGGCCACGGCGAATGCCTGGCGCTTGCCCACCGGTGGGCGGCGTTCAGACGGCCGGCGCCTGTCCCGGTCCTCGTGGCGGCAGCTCACATCGTGTCTCGCCAAGGTGCAGATCGCCCGTGCGGTTGTCCTGACCATGGCTTCATGATCCTGCGCGGAGGTGGGCCGCGGTGGTCTCCGGTGATCCCGTGGCTGTCGCCGTTGTGCCGACTGAACGCCAGCCAGCCGTTGGCGATGCCGGCGGTGGTGCAGTGGGGCGTGAACCAGGTGGATGGCGGCGGGAGTGCGAGCCGGAGCAGCGCCCGAAACACGTCGGCTACAAACGGTGATGTCGAGGTAGCCGGCGACGTCCGGATTTGGTAGCCGATGAGAGTAGGCGCCAAATAGGATTCCCCGGCAGGAAGTATATCGATAGAAGAGAATTTATTGACCGGGCGGTGCGGCAATTCCCGGGAATGCGTGCAGCCGCTGCCCCGTCATCGTACATTCGTAGCATGGGGCAGCCTGGAATTCCGCAGAATACTGACTATCTGATCCATTTTTGTGGCCGAGAGAAGCATCGCACAACCGGCAACGTTCCTGAAAATATTGTCCATATGTCACCCTCGGGACGCCTCGACTCAATCCTGACATCAGGGGAGATTCTCGCGTTCCCGCAACACTATGGGGGGCGTCCTGTAGTCTGCTTCTCCGAAGCCGGACACGATCTTGAGCATGCTCGATTTCTGGTTGGGAAATGTGGAGTACAGCCGTGGGGGATCGGATTTAAGCGTGGCCTTCTAGCGAGAATTGGGGCGGGTCCAGTTCTATCACTAACCTCCGAAGGTGACGATGCACTCATGGGACTGCTCCGGCAAAATCCCGGAGACCTCGGCGTTGACACGCTTCGAGCGTTCTGTTCGCTCTATCTACCGAACCCTCACCCTGGCTCCAATCCATCTGACTGGCTATGGTATCGAGAATGGCGCCTACCCCGGGCCAGTGAAGCGGATGCATCATGGGGAATGCCATCTCCAAGTTTTGAGGTTGCAATCCTTATCGGGGATCCGCAGTGGACTCCTTCAGCTTCGGGTGGCGATCTCCCTGAGTGGTGGAACCAGGCGCAGAAATTCTCTTGGAATGCCGAAAATTTGTCATTCGATGCCGTTGTCTGATTGATCGATTGCCGGAAGAGCGCATCTTGCAGAAATGCTTGTATGTGCTCACGGCCCCTGGTGTGCCTGGCTCACCAGCGATTCAAATCCCACTCCGGCCCGCAACGCGCTCTCATGCCGCCAATAGTGTGCGGTCCTGGTCCGGTCCGAGCGCTGAGGTGGTCCCCGGCCACATAGAGGCTGCGGCGCTGGCAGACTCGTCACGTGCCCGATCCCGCTCGCGAACTCGCTGACCTCCGCGCCTGGCTCACCACGGCTCTAAGAATGACTAGCAGAGAACCGGGACCCGCGGGTCTGACAGTTCTTGCAGTTCCCTCGGATCGTGAGTTACTCGATGAAGTTCGGCGGCTTCGGGCGCTGGCCGACACCGCAAAGGGTACGGACGGTCAGGTTGCGGGGTGACGTCCTCTTCTAATAGGTTCCGTCAGCCTGCTGGTGCAGGATGGCTCCGGTAGCGGCCGGCGGGTCAGCACTCCACTCATTTGACCTTGTGAGGTCTTGCGGCAGACCGTGCGCCTGTTGGTCGTGAGGAGATGAGACAGCTGATGAGATGACGTGCCCCGCTGTGGTGTGGTGAGCACTTGGCTATTAGATCGCTGGCGTCTCCTCCAGGCTGCTACCCGGAAGTTGTCGGAGCGGGAGGTGCAGCTTGATCTGGGTCGGAGACGACTGGGCCGAGGACCACCACGACGTTGAGATACAAGGCGAGGACGGGCGCCGGCTGGCCCGGGCGCGGCTGCCCGAAGGTCTCGAGGGCATCACTCGCTTGCATGCGTTGATCGCGGAGCACATGCCGGTGGCCTGGGCGGACTTGGAGCCGGGCGAGGCCGCTGGGAGGGTGCGGATCGGGATCGAGACCGACCGCGGCACCTGGGTGCAGGCATTACTCGCGGCCGGCTACCAGGTATATGCGATCAACCCAATGTCATCGGCCCGGTATCGAGAACGGCATTCCACCTCGGGCGCGAAGTCCGATCAGGGTGACGCGCACGTGCTGGCCGAGATCGTCCGGCTCGATCACGCCCACCACCGGCAGGTTGCCGGGGACAGCCCGATCGCGGAAGCGGTGAAACTGTTGGCCCGGGCGCATCAGAGCCTGATCTGGGACCGCACCCGGCAGGTGCTACGGCTTCGGTCAGCGCTGCGAGAGTTCTTCCCCGCTGCCTTGCAGGCATTCGAGGATCTGGCCGCTGGCGAAACTCTGGAGCTGCTGGACCGGGCCCCGGATCCGGACCGGGCCGCCCGGCTGCCGCGGCTCACGATTGTCGCCGCGCTGCGCCGGGCGGGTCGCCGTGACCTCGAAGGGCGGGCCACAGCGATCCAGCAGAAGTTGAAAGCCGACCAGCTACGTCAGCCCCGGCCAGTGCAAACCGCCTACGCGGCGATCGTGTCGAGCCAGGTCCAGCTGATCAACATTCTGAACATCGAGATCGCCGAGCTCGGGCAGGTGGTGGCCAACCATTTTGGCCGGCACCGGGACGCTGAGCGCTACCTGAGCCTGCCCGGCCTCGGGACCGTGCTCGGCGCCCGGATCCTCGGCGAGTTCGGCGACGACCCGCACCGCTACGCCGACGGCAAAGCCCGCCGCAACTACGCCGGCACCTCACCAATCACCCGCGCATCCGGCAATCGGCGGGTGGTGCTCGCCCGCTACGCCCGCAACCGGCGCCTCGCCGACGCGGTGCACCAGTGGGCGTTCTGCGCGATGCGCGGCTCACCCGGCGCCCGCGCCTACTACCAGTCTTTACGTGACCGCGGCACCGGACACCAAGCCGCCCTACGTCAGCTCGGCAACCGCCTCGTCGGCATCCTGCACGGCTGCCTCAAGACCGGCAGAACCTACGACGAGACCACCGCCTGGGCCCATCTGCAACCCAATACTTGACTTTGAAAAACATGGGATGTCTGCCGCTGATCGCTCTTCGAAGGGAGTCGCGTTGTCGCAGATCGTGACGGCCTCGCGGTCTGCTCAGGAGCGCGAAACAAGGATGCGTTCATCGACGTGGAACCTCGTCCGACCACGCCGATCCTCGACGTCCGATCGCAACCGGATGAGCTAGACCCGGTTGTCGGCAGGATCTACGACCCACTCGAGCACATCGCACGGAATCTCGACTTCCACGGGAAGCGTTCCGGGCGCTAGCCGGTCGCTGTCGTCGAAGATGGGAACCTCGTCGACGAGCACCGCGACCGTGCCGTCCGACTCATGCAGGTGTACCTCTACCCAGCCCGGCCAGTCGATATCGATCCATCGGACAGCCTCCGCGCGAACGTAATGCACATGCCGATCATCCGTTGACCGATAAACGCTCGGCAAGGCGGGCCCTCCGGCCGTGCTCCATCCTGATCTGCCGCTGGGCGTGCGTATGTCCGCCGCTACCTGATATCCACGGTTACTCAAGACGCAAGGAGCAGTCAACGCCCAGATCTGGTGGCACCATTGAACCATGGCTGCTCGGGCTGACAACTACGCATGGTTTCCCGCTACGACGGGCGAACTCGCAAACGCCTACTGCGTCACTCTGGTCAGAGGCGTAACACCAGACGCAGTACTAAGTCGCCTCAAGAGTAAAGACCAAAGGACCATCCGAGGGATCGACGAGCTGGTCCAACTGGTCGGTGACCACGACGCCGGTGACTTGGCTCTGATCGGCGTAACCGAAGTACGCGGCTGGTCCTTGATGGTTGAGCCAAACGGCTTCATCGGCGTCAGCCCGCGGTACAGCAAGCTGCTTTCCGCCGGCACCCTCCTGGTGGCACACTATCTCAATGTCAATTTGCAGGACGAATTCGTAGTCGCCGAGGATGGCACGATAACCGCCGCAGTCGAACCTTCGGCCCCCGGAACCCTGCACGGACCGAAGGCCGACCAGCTCGCGGATGCAATGAGGTCCGTTGGCTACGACCTCACCGGCGAGACTGAACCCGGCTATAGGTTCGAATTACTCGCGTTCGCATTAGCGGAAGAATTGACGGGCCTGCGCCTTCAAGAGGATGATGTAGTCGGAGCCACTTATCTGGGCGGCTACGCAAAGAAACCGTAGGTCGGATTATATCCGTTTCGATTACCCGCCAACGCCGGCAGCGTCCCTTGCCTCTCGCCGGCGTGGTGCCTGAACGCCGACGGAACTGTCGACCATCACCCTGGGACACGGGGACCGGCAACGTGGCTTTGGAGGTCTCCACCAGCACCGTTTGTAGGTCAGTGCTGACACCACCCGGACCAGGAGAGCACCCTAGTGTTGGTGGGAGTTGACCCACCCTGGCGGGCGCGCAAGCGGAGCGAGTCCGAGCAGATTGAGCGGAGGTGGGCGCATGTCGGCGACGAAGCTCCTGGTACTCGGTATCGTGCACCTCTCCGGCGGCGCGCATGGCTGCTTTGTGGCTTGGGCCACACCCCCGAGCACGTCCGCGATCAGGCCGAACTGTGGGCGGGACACGCACGCACCGAACTGGAGTGGGCGAAGAACCTGAGCAAACGACTGTCTGAGGGCGCCTACACCATGGCCGATGATCCGGGTTCGTGGCGAACGGTCCACGATCCCCTCAAGATGCGCTTCTAATCAACCTTGACTAGACCTTTCCTCCTCGCGTACTCTGGCCAAGTAATCAAACTGGACTAGCTCAACCAATCCGTTCGCAACACCGAGAGAAGGAATCGAACCCATGGGAAGCTCGCGATCGAGACAAGCAGATTGAGCGGAGGTGGGCGTATGTCGGCGACGAAGCTCCTGGTACTCGGTATCGTGCACCTCTCCGGCGGCGCGCATGGCTACCAGGTGCGGTCCGAACTGCAGAGCTGGGGTGCAGAGATTTGGGCCAAGATCAATCCCGGCTCGATTTATCACGCGCTGAAGAAGGCGGCGGCTGATGGCCTCCTCACCGAACACGCCGAGCCGGGCAACTCCGGGCCGGAGCGTGTTCTGTACCGCGCGACAGCTCGGGGACGTGACGAGATAGTCGAACTGGTCCGCGACGGTCTGCGGCGCACCCATGAGCCCACCATGCTCGACGCGGCCATCGCCATGTTGCCCATGCTGACCAGGACAGATGCCATCGCGCACGTTAACGAGCGGGTCGCGCGCCTGGAAGCGGAGCTCGTAGGGCAGGCCAAGGGGTGGGAGAACCCGAACCCCGACATTCCCGAACACGTCCGCGATCAGGCCGAACTGTGGGCGGGACACGCACGCACCGAACTGGAGTGGGCGAAGAACCTGAGCAAACGACTGTCTGAGGGCGCCTACACCATGGCCGATGATCCGGGTTCGTGGCGAACGGTCCACGATCCCCTCAAGATGCGCTTCTAATCAACCTTGACTAGACCTTTCCTCCTCGTGCACTCCGGCCGCGTAGTCAAACTTGACTAGCTCAACCAATCCGTTCGCAACACCGAGAGAAGGAATCGAACCCATGGGAAAGCTCGCGATCGAGACGAGAGGGTTGAAGAAGAGCTTCGGCAAGACCCACGCGGTCGCCGGTGTCGACCTGGCCGTGAGCGCCGGGGGCGTGTACGGCGTGCTCGGTCCGAACGGGGCGGGCAAGACCACCGCGATCCGCATGCTCGCCACGCTCCTGCGCCCCGACGCCGGAGAGGCGCAAGTGCTCGGCTACGACGTCGTGCGTGACGCCCGGGCGGTGCGGAGCAGGGTGGGCCTCACCGGGCAGTTCGCGTCGGTCGACGAGGATCTCACCGGGGTGGAGAACCTGTTGCTGCTCGCCAGGCTGCTCGGCTACTCACGCCGCCGAGGCAGGGAGCGGGCGGCCGACCTGCTCGACGCGTTCGGTCTTGCCGAGGCGGCTGACCGGCAGGTGAAGAAGTACTCCGGCGGGATGCGCCGGCGCATCGACATCGCGGCGAGCCTGGTCGTCACCCCCGAACTGATCTTCCTCGACGAGCCCACGACCGGGCTCGACCCGCGCAGCAGGAACCAGGTCTGGGAGATCGTCAGGGGCATGGTCTCCGAGGGCACCACCGTGTTGCTGACCACGCAGTACCTCGACGAGGCCGACCAGCTGGCCGACCGGATAGCGGTGATCGACCACGGGAAGGTGGTCGCCGAGGGCACGAGCGGCCAGCTCAAGGCATCGGTCGGCGCCGGCTCGCTGCACGTACGGCTACGTGCGCCCGAGCAGCGGGCCGAGGCCGAACGGGTCCTCGCCGGCGTCCTCGAGGTGCCGGCCGAGCCCTCCGCCGACCCGGCCGCGCTGTCCGCGCGGATCTCCGACCCCGAGCGGGTCGCCCGTTCCCTGGCCGAGCTGTCCCGCAGCGGCATCGACGTCACCGAGTTCGCGCTCGGTCAGCCGAGCCTGGACGAGGTGTTCCTCACCCTGACCGGACACGCCGCCGAGGAGACACCCGAGGAGGATGCCGCATCAATGCCACGACCGCGGAGCAGGCGTCGCCGCCGGTCACCGAGGACGCGCTGCGCAGTGTGCTGTTGGCCGGTGAGCGCCCGCCCCGACCCGGTCCGGTGAGCACCTCGTTGACATTCGGCTGGCGGGCCCTGCTGAAGATCAAACACGTGCCCGAGCAACTCGTCGACGTGACCATGTTCCCGATCATGTTCACGCTGATGTTCACCTACCTGTTCGGCGGCGCGCTCGCCGGGTCGACACAGGAATACCTACAGTTCCTGCTGCCCGGCATCCTGGTGCAGGCGAACGTCATGATCACCATGAACACCGGCATAACGCTGAACACCGACATCCAGAAGGGGGTGTTCGACAGGTTCAGGTCACTTCCGGTGTGGCGACCGTCCCCGCTGGTCGGCGCCCTGCTCGGCGATCTGGTGCGCTACTCGATCGGGTCGGCGATCGTCATCACGCTCGGCCTGGTCCTCGGGTTCCGGCCGGAGGGTGGCGCCGTCGGCGTGGTGCTCTCGGTGGTGCTGCTGCTGGTGTTCTCGTTCTGCCTGTCGTGGCTGTGGACGATGCTCAGCCTGATCCTGCGCACGCCGAACTCGGTGGCGGGAGTCAGCATGATGGTGATGTTCCCACTGACGTTCGTGAGCAACATCTTCGTGGACCCGAACACGATGCCCGGATGGCTTCAGGCGGTCATCGAGGTCAACCCGATCACCCACCTGGCGACCGTGGTACGCGGCCTGATGCACGGCTCGGTGCCCGCCGGGGAAATCGGCTGGGTGCTCGTCTCGTCCGTACTTCTCGTCGCGGTCTTCGGTCCCATCACCATGGTCCTCTACCGCAACAAGAAGTAGATGCCGCTACCGCGAGCACTTGGTCGACATCAACTCCGACAACCCGGCCCACTCGGCCAACGCCATCACCGGTACCAGGCCCGGACACGACAAGGAGAGACGCATGAGCACCATCCCCAAGAACAACTCGGAAACCGTTGCGCACACGCCCGGGCGGGCGAGCAGCATCGGCGTCTGGATTCTGCAAGTCGTGCTGGCGGCGATAATCGCCAGCGGCGGAATCTCGAAGCTCGCCGGCGACCCGGTCATGGTGGACATGTTCGCCGACATCGGGGCTGGCCAGTGGCTCCGGTACCTGGTCGGAGCGCTGGAGGTCGCGGGAGGGGTTGGACTTCTGATCCCGGCTCTGGCGGGCCTGGCCAGTCTCGGGTTGGCGGCATTGCTGACCGGTGCTGTCATCACCGATCAGTTCGTGCTCGAGCAGAGCCCTTGGCTGCCGCTCGCCTTACTCGTCGTGGCGGCCGTGATCGCAAGGACGCGGTGGTCGCGCACCGAGGCCGTCGTCGGCACGCTGCTCAGGCGCTGAGACAAACCTCTCGAACGGAGATGTGAGATGAACGAGATGGCCTTTCGCGTGACATCAAACGATGGCACCACCATCGCCTACGACCGGAAGGGAAGCGGCCCGGCCGTCATTCTGGTGGGCGGGGCACTCGACGACGGAGCCGAGAACGCTCCCTTGGCGCCGGCACTCGCCGAGCACTTCACGGTCTACAACTATGCCCGTCGGGGACGCGGCGCGAGCGGCTTCACCGAGCCCTACGCCGTGGAAAGGGAGATCGAAGACCTGGATGCGTTGATCGCGGAGGCGGGCGGCTCGGCACACCTGTTCGGGGCGTCCTCAGGCGGCGCGCTGGCGCTGGAAGCCGCCGCGGCCGGGTCAGCCATCGACACGATCGCCGTCTGGGAGGTGCCCTACGCGGTCGGGGACGACATACGCCCGCGATTCGAGGAGTACATCGCAGACACCCGACGCGCCTTCGACGCCGGGCGAGATGAGGAGGTTCTCGAACTGTTCATGCGCATGACCGGCGCCTCCGACGACAACATCGCGGCCAGGAAAGCGGCAGGCAAGCAGACGGCGCATTGGGCGCATTCGGTCGCCCTCGCGCCCACGCTGGTCCACGACAGCGTCTTCCTCAACCGCTACCAATTGCCGGCCGATCGACTGGCAACGGTCACCCAACCGGTCCTGGTCACCACCGGAGGCCCGATCACGGTCCCTTATATGGCAGGCCTGCCCTCGGACTTCTTCGACCGCGCAGCCGACGAGCTTGCAGACCAATTACCCCACGCTCAACGGGAGACCCTCGAGGGGCCGGATCACGTCGTCGACCCACAGACCGTCGGCCCGCTGTTGCTACGGTTCTTCAGCAGCGAACACTGAGGGGCCCGCGAGGTGTTGCGGGAATACCGATTAGGCACCGCGCAAGCAGATCTTCGTCGCGCCAGGGACACGGGGCGGACAGGTAGTGTCGAGGTTGATGTCGTCGGCGGCATCACAGGCCTGATCCTGGGCGTGCTCGTCACCAACGTCTTCGTCACCACGCAAGGCCGGGCCGTCGTACTGACCTGGGCTTCAGTGGGACTCGACCTGGCCTACTTGCTGCTCATCGGCTCCGTCGTCGGTCGTACCCCGCATTCCGGGCCGACTCAGTACCGCCCACCGAAGCCCTGCGCAGCACATGACCAGGCACCTCGGTAGGGCCAGTGATTCCGGGCTGTGGTCGCATGCGGTCACCGTTCCCGGGCGGTGGCCCGGTGCCGAAAGTCGAGCCCACGGCGTACCGAGTGGTGATCGACGACTGGCTGCGCTCGGACCTCGACGCGCCGCGGAAGCAGCGACACACGGCGAAGCGGATCTTCGATCGACTGCTTGACGAACATGACGGGGCCGGGGTGGTGTCGTACTGGATGGTCCGCGAGTACGTCGCCACCCGGCGCCGCGAGATTTGCGTCGAGGTCGGACGGGAACCTGCCAACGCGTTCATCCCGCAAGAGCACCTCCCGGGCCGCGAGGCCGAGGTTGACTTCGGCGACGTCGCCATCCGCCTGCGCGGCGAGCTCGTAACCTGCGCGCTGTTCAGCCTTCGGCTCTCCTACTCGGGCAAGGCCGTGCACAGGGTCAGTGCCTCGGCTGGGCAGGAAGCCTTCTTCGAGGGTCACGTCCACGCCTTCAACGTGCTCGGCGGGGTGCCGACCGGGAAGATCCGCTACGACAACCTCAAGGCCGCCGTCGCGAGCGTGATCGGGTTCTCCCGCCAGCGGGTCGAGGCCGACAGGTGGACCGCCGTCCGTTCCCACTACGGCATCGAAGCCTTCTATTGCCAGCCCGGAATCCAAGGTGCGCACGAGAAGAGCGGCGTCGAGGGGCAGATCGGCTGGTTCCGACGCAACCACCTCGTCCCCATCCCAGAAGTCGACTCCCTCGCCGAGCTCAACGCTATGGTCGACGCCTGGGACGAAGCCGACGACGCCCGGCGGATCGGGTCCCGCGCCCGCGCGGTCGGGGAACACTTCGCCACCGAGCAGCCACTCCTCGCGCCCCTTCCGACCGAGCCGTTCGAGACCGGCCGCTGGTTCACCCCGCGCGTGGACCGGTACGCCCAGGTCACGGTCCGGATGAACAAGTACTCCGTGCCCGCGCGCATGGTCGGCCGTCAAGCCCGGGTGCTCCTGAACGCCAGCGACCTGGTCGTGTTCGACGGCAGGACCGAGATCGCCCGCCACGAACGGCTCATGACCAAGGGCTCGACCCGGGTCGAGCTGGACCACTATCTCGAGGTCCTCCTCCGCAAACCGGGCGCGCTACCCGGTGCGAAAGCGCTGGAGCAGGCCAGGGCATCCGGGCGGTTCACGCCCGTTCACGACGCCCTGATTCTGTCTGCGAGAACGAGAGCCGTCTGTAAGCGAGTTTCAGAGCCAGTTGGGGCCGGTCGGCATGATCAATGTCGGTGAGTTTGAGAGCCACCCACGTGTGAGTCAGATGTCGGCCGGGCGCTTTTCCCGCCGGGTCAGGTCGGGATTTCCAGACGTCGGCGGGTGAGTGCGAGCATGTCGATCAGCCAGCCGGGCCCGCCGGTGATGTCCCTGGCTTGCAGGAGGGCGTCGACCTCGTGGCGGACTGCGGGACCGGTGCCAGTGAAGAAGTCCTCGCAGATTTCCAGCAGTAGCGGTAGCAGGTCGTCGTAGGGTTCGTCAGTGTCCATGAGGCGGCCGGTTCAGGATTGCGTGCGAGCTCGGGTCTGGGCGAGGCGGTAGGAGTCGGTGCCGGTCTCGATGATGTTGCCGCCGAAGGTGATCCGGTCAACTATCGCGGCGCAGAGCCGTGGATCGGTGAAGGTCTTTGTCCAGCCCGAAAACGACTCGTTGGAGGCGATCGCGACGGACGCCTTCTCCTCACGTTCGGTGAGAACCTGGAAGAGGAGTTCGGCGCCGCGTTTGTCGAGTTCCATGTAGCCCAGTTCATCAATGCAGAGCACGTCGACGCGGCCGTAGCGGGCGATGGTCTTGGCGAGGATCTTGTCGTCTGCTGCTTCGACCAACTCGTTGACGAGTTTGGTAGCCAGCACGTAGCGGACCCTGAAGCCGGCCATCGCGGCTTCGGTGCCTAGGGCGATGAGCAGGTGGGACTTGCCCGTGCCAGAGTCGCCGATCAGGCAGAGCGGTAGTCCCTTCCTCACCCAGTCGCAGGTGGCGAGGGTATGAACGACTGCGGGGTCGACGTTCGGGTTGGCGTCGAAGTCGAAGGTGCGCAGGCTTTTGTCCCGCGGGAACGCGGCGGCTTTGATCCGGCGTTCGGAGCGACGCCGGGCCCGGTCGTCGCACTCGGCCATCAGCAGTTCGGCGAGGAAGCCGCGGTAGGTCATCTGGTCGCGGGCGGCGGCCTCGGCCAGCTCGGTGAACTGGGAGCGGATGGTGGGCAGCCGCAGCAGCCGACAGGCGGAGTCGACGGCGGCGTCAGCGGCCTGCTCGGTGAGTCCTCGGTGTCGTGTCATGAGCCGGTCCCTTCGACGGTGCGGCGATGGCGGAGGAGTTGGTCGTAGGCGATGACCGTGGGCAGCGGCCGCCGGTCGGGTGGCAGCTGCGCCAGCCGCCGCTCGGTCAGCGACACCACGTTCCCGGCCGGATGCCGCATCGTCGGGCCATCGGTGGGCCGATGGTCGTCGGACTCGGCGAACTTGCGGGCCTCCAACGCGACCGCGTCGGCGGTGAGTGCGCCGGCGCGGACCGCAGTGGCCAGGCCAGCGACCACGTGCTCGTGGGGCATATGCCGGTGCAGCAGCAGGACCTCGATCAGTGCTCGGGTGCCGGCGGCGTCGCCGTGGACTCGGCGGACCGCTTCCCACCAGGCGTCATGCACTGGCGTGAACTTGCCCGCCGCCCGCGCCTGCTCCAACGCGGTGGCCCCGGGCAGCGCGCCGGGCTTGCGCAGGAGCGCCTCCAGGTAGTGATCGAGATCCAGTCGGGATCGGGCCTTGGCCATCAGCCGTTCGTGCCGGGCAACCTCGGTGCGGCCGTCGTAGACGACGAGGTCAGAGGCGTGCAACTGGACCCGGACTTGCCGACCGACCAGGCGAACCGGCACTGAGTAGCGGTTCGTGCGGACGGTGACCTGACTGAACCGGTCGACCCGCTGGGTCAGCCAGGTGCCGGTCTCGAACGCCTCGTCCGGTAGCGGTGCCAGTTGTGGCTGCTCGACGGCGAAGTGCTCGCCGACGGTGTGCGGGCGGGTGCCGATGCGTCGGGCGTCATCAGCGGCATCCCATTCGCCCACCATGGCGTTGAGCTGCTCGAACGAGTCCACTTGCGGAACCGGGACAAGATGATTGCGGCGGAACCAGCCGATCTGCCCTTCGACCCCGCCCTTCTCGTGAGCGCCCTGCAGGCCTGGCTGACAGTAGAAAGCATCGATGCCGTAGTGGGATCGGAAGGTGGTCCATCGGGCCGTCTCCACCCGCTGGCGGGAGAAGCCGAGAACTTGGGCGACTGCGGCTTTCAAGTTGTCGTACCGGATCTTGCCGGTCGGGACGCCGCCCAGCGTGGTGAACGCGTGGGCGTGGCCTTCCAGAAACGCTTCGCTGCCGCCTGAAGCGAAGATCCGGTGCACCGCCTTGCCAGAGAACGACAGCCGCAGCGAGAACAACATGCAGGTCACCGGCTCACCCCGCAGGTTTATCACGACTTCACCGAAGTCGACCTCGGCTTCCTCGCCGGGCTGGTGTGTCTGCGGGAGGAATACGTTGACCGGGCCGCGGCCTGCCTCGGCCCGGATCTTCGGCTTGCGTTCGGCGACGTAGCCGCGGACCACCTGGTAGGAGACGCCGTTCATGCCGTGTTCGTCGATCAGCCGATCGTAGATCCGCTTCGCGGTATGCCGTTGCTTGCGGGGCGCGTCGAGATCCGCTCGAAGGATGACGTCGACAGCGGTCTTGAACGGGTCCAACACCGACGGCCGTGGCGGCAAAGGCTTGCGTTCGCGCGGCCCGGCCATGCCGACGCCAGCGCGTCGCTCACCGTGTGCCGGCTGACCCGGTACTTGGTCGCGATGGCGCGTCCGGACATGCCCGCCCGTGAGTCCCTGCGGATCGCCGCGAACAACTCGACCTTCGACATCCGCGGCATCGGCGGACCTCCGTCCCGACCAGCCGATGCTCCCACCCTCCCGGTGGCGCCGAAACTCGCCGACATCGAATCCACCCGATCGGGACTACCTTCCGGTGGCGCTCAAACTCAGTAACAAACCCAAGGTCAGTAACACTGGGCAAGATCAACAAAGCCGTTTGATTCCGTGACGGTTTGATATTGGACCATCGACGGCCTATCGGCGGAACGCGGCTCGGGTTGCGGCTACGGTGGAGCGGAAGTAGTCGGGTGGTTGGATGAACCACCACTCGTCGAACGGGGAGCCGTTGAGGATCGCGCGTCGGTAGCCGAAGCAGGTCAGGTAGAGCGTTCGGATATACATGAGTGCTTCGAGGCGGTCGAGTTCGTCGTCGGTCAGCTCGACGTGCCGGCGGTAGGCTCCCACGGCGGCGTCGATGCGTTCCTGGTCCGGCCGCCTCGGGTTCCATGAGCCGGTGCCCCAGATCAGGTAAGCGAAGTCGGCGAGGCGTGGCCCACGACCCGATGCCTTCCAGTTGATCGCGACCGGCGCTTCCTCGTTCAGGATGACGTGATCGGGTGCGTGGAGCAGGTTTCCGTGCAGCAGCCCCTCGGGAAGACCGTCGCCGTCATCGGCCGAGCGCACCTTGTCCCTGAGCCGCTCGAACCGTTCGCGCTCAGCGTCCGGCACTTTGGTATCCACGGCGTCGAGGAACGCGAGCGCGGCGAGCAGGTCCTGACGCGGTGCGCCCTCACGGCTCGGATCCTCCCCGCTCGCTCCGCCCGGTCGCTTTATGGACTCCTCTTGCGGCAGGGCGTGCAGCCGTCCGAGCAGGTCACCCATCATCGCGAACTTCTCCGTGCTATCGGGAAGCTGGCCGCCGTGGACGAACCGGGTCACGAGCACGGAACTGCCGTCGAAGTCGGACACGGGGTCGTCGACCGCGAGGCGCTCCGCGGGATAGTCCTGTCGCTGCAGAAACCGCAGGATCGCCGCGTCGCCCTCGACACCTGACTTGGGGCGAGCGGGCGGAAAGGCCCGTGCGACCCACGGCTCGCCGTCCCTGCGGTCGATGCGAAAGACGTAGGTCTTGTGCACGCTCAGCTTCGTCGCCGCGACCGGGTCGATGGCGTATCGACCCCGTAGATGGGCGAGCAGCCGCTCTCCAGCGGGCTCGTGATCCATCCGCGCGCCGAGACCCTTCAGATCGGTCAGCGCCTCGGTGTAGCGCTGACCGGTATCCTGCGCATGGTGGCGAACGACCTTCTTGAAACTGCCGTCCTTCGTCATGGGAAAGCCTCCTCTTGACACCCTCGCCCCCCAGCGGCGCAGTGTGCAGAGATGGCCTGTAACGTTCGACGACCGTGAGGGCAAACTCCCCTTCGCCATTGGAACCCCTGCTGGGGCGGACGTTCCAAAGCTCGGCGTCCGGTCGACGCCGTCCAGAGCAGTCTATCAACCTCGCATAGCCGCGCACGGCTCGTCGCTTGGTTCGACTGACAACGCTCAACGCCCACGCCACCAGGTGGCGCTCGAACTCAGCGACACGAGAATGACCCCAGCGACTGCGGCGCTCGCTGCGAGCGACATCTGGAGCTCGAACTGACATACAAAACCAACGCCCGGTGGGCCGCGGCCTGCAAGGCCCGCGGTGACGCCGACGGCACCCGTGCCCTCATTGAGGTCCTGATGCTGCACCGGCACCTTCCACACGACCACGTCGTCGCCGGACTCGCGACGGCGCTGCGTGCAGGCGCGCTCACCGCGGACGCTGTCGCGTTGGAAGCGCGCAAGTACAACGACACAGCAGATGGCGGAGCCGACGACACGACAGCGGACCACCAGTACCTGATGAGCGGCGACAGGGCACGCGGAGAAGGCGAGATCCCTGCCGTGCGATCGCTGACCGAGCGCCGGCTCCGCGCCCACATCCCGGCCGACACTCGGCAACTGCCGAGCGTGGAGAAGTACGACCAGCTGTTGGCCAGCCGACGTGACACCCCGAACGAAGGAGCCGCACCGTGACCACCAAGCGCCGTGGACTGACCGAAGAAGCAGCCGACGCCGCGATCGACCAAGCGTGCCGGATGCTGCGAATGCCCACCATCCGCAACTCCTTCACCGACTATGCCGACCGGGCAGGGCGTGAGAAGATGTCTTACCGCGGGTTCCTCGCCGAACTATTGCTTGCCGAGTGCGACGATCGCGCCCGACGCCGGTCCGAACGCCGGATCAAGGCCGCCAGTTCCCTCGCGAGAAGTCCCTGCGGGCCTTCGACTTCGACGCCAACCCCAACATCGATCCCGCCGTGATCCACACCCTCGCCAAGTGCGAATGGGTCCAGAAGGGACAGCCGCTGTGTCTGATCGGGGACTCCGGCACCGGCAAGTCCCATCTGCTGATCGCACTCGGCACCGAGGCCGCAGTGGCCGGCTACCGGGTCAAGTACACCCTGGCGACCCAGCTTGCCAACGAGCTCGTCGAGGCCGCCGACGAGATGACGCTGGCGAAGACCGCCCGCTACGGCCGCGTCGACCTGCTGTGCATCGACGAACTCGGCTACTTGCAACTCGACCGCCGCGGCGCGGAACTCCTCTTCCAGGTCCTCACCGAGCGTGAGGAGAAGGCCTCGGTCGCGATCGCGTCCAATGAGTCCTTCGGCGGCTGGACCAAGACCTTCACCGACCCCCGGCTATGCGCAGCCATCGTCGACCGACTCACCTTCGGCGGCACCATCCTCGAGACCGGCACCGACTCCTACCGTCTGGCCCAAGCCACAAAGCAGCGGACAACCTGACACCCGTCAGGCGCGGAAGCGGTGTCGACGCAAACCAACATCCGCGACACCGACACGTGCCCGGCGGTCTCAGAACTCGCCAATAAAACGGTGTCGGATGAAACCTCCGCAGCCAGGGTCGAGGGCTACGTCGCCCGATGCGTGTGGAACGGCGTTGTTAGATGTTGTCGCGTTGCTGGGCGGCAGCCCAGGCGGCGATTTGTGCGCGCGAGGTGAAGTCGAGCTTGGTCAAGATGTGCTCGACGTGGGTGTTCGCGGTGCGTCGGCCGATCACCAGCCGGTCGGCGATCTGCTGGTTGGTCATGCCGTCGGCGACCAGCACCGCGACCTCCCGCTCCCGCCGGGTCAGCGGCGCCCAGCCGGCTCGCTGCGCCGGGTTGCCGGCCGCGCTTGGCGTCTGCTCGTCGAGCGCGTAGTCGAGGCCCGCGGTCAGGTCCAGGGCGAGGCCGTCGGCGTAGGCGGTGTCGAAACCTTCGTCGCCCACTCCCGCCCGGGCCTGTTGCTCGACGTCTGCGCGGGCCGCGACCAGATCGGGCGAGCCGAGCCGAGGGCGGCCGACGGACTGCCAGAGCCGGTGCGCGACGCCGAGCAGCCGGGTGGCTCGTTCCGCCTCGCCGAGGGCGGCGGTGGCCCCGGCGAGCACGTCCATGGCCATCGCGCAGCCGGTGCTGTCGCCCAATTGCCGTTTGAAGCGCAGCGCGTCGCGGCTGTAGCCGACCGCCGCTCCCGGGTTACCGCGGCCCACTTCTGCGAGGGCGCGCATGTAGTCGGCGTACGAGCGTATCCAGCGCTCGCGGTACTCGTCGCACAGTGCCCAGGTCTGCTCGGTGACCGCGATGTCCCGGTCGAATTCCCCGGCGAACGCCAGCGCGATGCACTGCATGGTGAGCGCGATGAGCAGGCCGGTCGCCGGGTCGCCGCCGTTGCGGTGCAGGGTGGCGGACTCCTCGGCGAACGCCAGCGCGCCGGCCGGATCGCCCTGGAGAAGCGCGCACAGGCCGGAGACGTACTCGATCCAGCCGGCGGCCGTGGTGTCGCCCCGCGCCGCGGCGTGTGGCCGGCACTGCGCGAGCCGGGCCTCGGCAGCGTCCAGGTCGCCCTGCATCGCGGTCACCATTGCGGCGACCCAGAGCGCCTTGGTCAGCGCCTCACTTGGCGGGTGCGTTGGCGTGAGCAGCCGATCGAGGTAGTGCCGGCCCTCGCGCGGGTGTCCGCAGGCCATCCAGAAGTACAGCAGCGCCGCGGCCAGCTCGAGACCGGCGTGGTGTTCGGCCGGGTCGGCGAGGCAGAAATCCAGCGCGGCCATCAGGTTGGGCTGCTCCCGGCTGAGCTGCTCGTACCAGGCCACCTGATGGGGTCCGCACCACTCGGTGTCGAACCGCTTGGCCAGCCGCAGGTAGAAGTCGCGGTGCCGGCGCCGTAGCTGCCGCTCCTCGCCGCCGGCCCGGAGCAGGTCGAGGCCGTACTCTCGCAGGGTGTCGAGCAGCCGGTAGCGGGCGCCGGCCGGGTTCTCCTCGCAGAGCAGGATCGACTTGTCGACCAGGCCGGCTACCCGCTGCAGCACGTCGGTGCCGGGCAGCATCACGTCGGCGCATACCTGTTGCGCGGCGGCCAGATCGAAGTCCCCGGCGAACACCGACATCCGCGCCCACAGCAGACCCTCGGTCCGGGTGCAAAGGCCGTGGCTCCAGTCGATGGCGGTCCGCAGCGACTCGTGCCGTCCGGCCATCGGGCCGCCGCCGAGCAGCGTGAACCGGTCGGTGGCCTGGCCCTCGAGCAGCTCGGCGATCTGCTCTACCGGCAGCGCCCGGGTGCGCACGGCGGCGAGCTCGATGGCGAGAGGGATGCCGTCCAGCCCTCGGCACAGCGATGCCACCGAGGCCTGATTGGCCTCGGTCAGCGCGAAGCTCGGCGAGGCTGCGCGGGCCCGCTCGGCGAACAGCAACACGGCGGCGTCCGGCTCGCCGTCCACGGCGCCGGCGGCGGGCCGTTCGGGTTCGGGCACGGTCAGCGGGAGCAGCGGGAAGACGTGCTCGCCCTGCACCACCAGGGGCTGCCGGCTGGTCACCAGTACCTGCAGGGCCGGCGCCGCGCGCAGCAGCTCGTCGACCAGCTGCGCGCACCGGTCGGCGAGGTGCTCGCAGTTGTCCAGCACCAGTAGCAGTCGGCGCGACGCCAGATACTCTGCGAGCGACTCGGCCTGCGGGCGGGCCGACGGGTCACGCAGCCCCAGCGCCTGCGCCACGACCTCGGCTACCAGATCAGCCTGGGCGAGCAGGGACAGGTCGACCAGCCAGGCACCGTCCGGGAATGCCCGCTGCACCTCCGCCGCGACCCGCAGCACCGTACGGGTCTTGCCGACCCCGCCGACGCCGGTGACGGTGACCAGCCGCGACGCCGTCAGCAGCTGTTTCACGGCTGCCCGCTCATCCACTCGATCCACAAAGCTCGACACCTCGGCCGGCAGATTGCCCCGGCGCCGCTGCCCGTGTGTCGTCCTCTCCGCCACCAACCCTCCCCGGACACTCGCAGCATAGGTGCGGGCCCGCCGGGAAGCCGTGTTGTCATCCGGACGAGGGACACGGATGCATCCGGCCGTGGACGACCCGGGCAGGTCGCCATCGCTGCGATCCGACGCATCGGCGTTTCGTGTCGGCTTCGTCGGCGAAGGTCGGGACTGTCAGCCCGTCTCGGCGCAGGCGGTGACATCGGCGGACCCGGTCGGTGTATCAAACCCTCAGCCGGGTACTGCATGGTTCGCGAACCAGCATTTGCCGACGCTCCGATATGCCGCCCATCTGGAAAGACGCTACTGATGACACGTCGCGGGCCTGTTGTTGCCGCCTTGATGAACGTATGACCACCGGGCAGGCGATGTCCGGTGATGCCCCGGCCGGATTCGTTCACGCTGCGGTGATCATCCGTTCGGACCGAGCCCTGCATACGGTGCTGATTTCGGCCCTGAACCAGCTATTGCAGTCGGGCCAGCCAGTGCTGATGGTCGTCGGCGCGCCCACAGCGGCCCTGATCCGCGAGGGACTGCGAGCCGACGCCGGCCACCTGCAATGGGGCGATCCTGCACGCTTCTACCAGCGGCTCGGCTTCGCCTACGAAGGCTTCCGCCGCTTTCTGGCGGCCCAGCACGCGGCCGGGCAAGATATCTTGTCGTCGTGCATCACCGCGATGCTCCCATCCCTGCTGACGATCGCAAGAGAAGATATCGAAGAACGCCAGCCGATCTAGCACGCGATATCGCCAATTGAAGATCGGAGTACCAGTCCCGTGTTCGGCGCAAGTCATCCCATTGCTCTATCTGTACGGTCGCGTAAGCATGCGTGCTCACCGCCGGTGAGGTTATTTGCGCTCGACTGAAAGGGGGCTGATGGAGGGGCGCCTGGTTTGATGAGGCACGAGATAGTCAGCGGAAGGATGCATGTACGCGTTGAGGACGAAACCATCGGGATCGTAGTCACAGCGCGCACTGTCATGCCGCCGACCGTGCGTGGCGGCCGTGTAGAGGACATCACGCAGCGTTAGCGGGCCCGGGCCAGCTCGGCGCACGCTCATGCCGATGTCCGTACACGGCCAGGTCGTGATAGCAACTACGATCGTCGCTGTGAACCTTGCCGAGCGACTGCCTGACTGGACCGACTGGGATGGCGCAGCCTTCAAGCTCGGTCAGGCACTCGGTTGCTTTGGGGAAGGCGATTTCGCTGCGGTCAAAAGCGTCTTCTGGACGGACAATCGACTGGGCAACGGCCTCCACCAAGCCTTGATCGCCCTTGTAGAGGCCGGTCTGCTTGACCGCAGGGAAGAGCCCGATGAGCAGTTCCGCTGGCGTGCTGACCCGCTTGTAGCGACCGACGCCAGCGGAACTGTCGACTCCTGAGAGCTCGCCACGACGGTGGTCCAACGACCTCCGCCATGGGGACGCCGACGTCCGGATCCCGCCGATCGTGCGCGCCGAGGGCGGCCGTCACGCTTTGTACTGCCGGCGCTGGTTCGGCCTGGACATGCCAGTGACCGTGCGTTATTTCGTGGCGAGCTGTGAATCCTCTGCCTGGCTGCGCAGCCAAGCGGCCTTCGCCGCAGCGCGCTCCTCGTCGGCTCCTGCGGCTCGCAGGAGGTCCAGTGCCGGCCATGCGGAAATCGTCTCGGCCTGTGCTCCGACGACCACTCGGTAAAGAACGTCCCCGAGCACATCACCCAGTACTACTCGGTCGCTGCATGTCTTCCGTAGATTCGGCAGTGCCTCAAGATAGCCGCCGGCCAATCCTTCAACGGCAAGCCGATCGATCTGGGCGGTGACCCGCGCAGCTTCCGCGCGCTGTCTTCCATCGAGCTCGGGCTTCGGCATGCCACCACGATACGGCGCGTGGGGAATCTGGTGGCGGCCCGGAAACGCACTGTCATGTCGCTGGCATCGCGGATGGGCTACTTCATGGCGACCACGTACTGCCATCACCGCGGCGGCCAGGCGCCGCGGTGGGCGAGGCGATCCAGATAGTCGAGGAGTTTCACCTCGCTTCGAACCAGCCGCTCCCGCTCGAGTCTCGGGAGGTCGGCAAGTGCATCCGGAAGGTCTTCGCCACGCGGCACGCACACCATGGCACCCGAGTACTCGCGACAGCTGGAACACCAAGTCAATCCGATGCAGCGTTCATAGGAACTGTCGGACGGCGCATAGTGGCGGAACCTGTAGGAGCGGATCTCGCCGTCGCATACATTGCCGTGTGCGGGACGATTTGCGTGGATGGTGCTCACTTTGGACCACGTCCATGCAGCAGCCCTGCGTCCCATGACTCGATTTTGCCGCCCGGCAGCCGAGTTCCACCATCCGGATTTGCCGCGTCGCGAGCGAGCCAGTGCGCAGCGTCGAACCGCACTGCCTTTGGAAGCGACCGGCGGCGCGCCCCCATAGCGTTGCATTGGCTCCTGGGCGTTCGGTCGTCTGTTCCCGACCGCTATGGGCTGATCCCCTGCACTTGGCGGCCGTCCTCCAGGTAGCGCACCCGCTTTGTCTTCCACGCGGCACGTACTCGACGCCGGACCGGTCCGCTGAGCAAAGGCAGCGCCGCGTCGATCGGCAGGATCCGGCTTTCGGCAATCTCAACCGGTTGGATGATCACGGTAGCCAAGACGGCATCGTCGAAGACGCCGCAGTCGAAAAGGAAGCGCATACCACCCGGACGATTAGGTCGTGGCCGGAGGAAGTCAACGCATTTGAGTCGCCCCGTGGTGACGTCGAGGCCGCATTCTTCCCTGGTTTCACGGCGACATGCATCCCAGGGTGACTCGCCTATCTCGACAACCCCACCCGGGATCGTCCAGCCGCCCTTGTATGTCGGCTTCAGGATGAGTAATCGCCCCTTGCGGCCACGTACCAGCGCGGCGGCCGAGGCAGGGATGGTCGGGAGTGCGAACGACAGCTCGGATAGCTCACCGGCGTTGACGTCGCTCATGGAGACCATGTTAGATCCCGCGCGACCGATCGTCCGGATCTCCCGCTGATGTCGCGCAGCGCCTGCCCGCGTGGAATGCCCTGTGTCAGGGCTCTAGCTTGATGGCCGACGGGCGGTTGCGGGTACAGCGCCCGCAGGCGCAACCAAGGGTACGAGCCTGGGAGGCCAGGAATGTCGAAAGGGCTCCCGTTGCGTTGCGAGGTCCGTGGACACGCTGAGCTCGGCAGGACAGCCTGTCAGATCGCCTGAGCAAGTTCGGTGAACGCCGCGGCGACCCGCAGTGCGCGCCGGACGCCGACCGCCAGTTCGTAGTGGCCGCGGCGCAGATTCTGCAGGAAGGCGTGGCCGGCGATTACTACTTGCGTTGTCCGATCAGTCTGAAGTCCGCGCATCGGTCTGAGCCGGCGCTTGAGTTGACCGTGATCGGCTTCTATCGGATTGTTCGCGTACTGCTCGACATGGTGCCACGCCGCAGGTATCAGTTCGTCGAGCACGGCTGGATAGACCGGTGCGGCGTCGGTGACCACCTGCCTGGGAATTACCTTCAGCGTGCCGAGCGCTCGGGTGAAGAATCGGCGCGCCGCCGAGGCGTCTCGACGGATCGTGAGGAGCACGTCGATGACCTGGCCGCGCTGGTCGATGGCCCGGTAGACGTAGCGCCACGCGCCGTTGACTTTGACGTAGGTCTCGTCCACGTACCACCGGTCACCGGGCGCGTGCCGGACGAACCGGGCGGCGTCGAGCAGCAAAGGCGTGAACCGCTGCACCCACCGGTGGACGGTGACATGGTCGACCTCGATGCCGCGTTCGGCGAGCAGCTCCTCGACGTCGCGGTAGGACAGGCCATAGCGCAGGTACCAGCGCACTGCCACCACGATCACCTCGGCCGGGAAGTGGAACCCGGCGAACGCGGATCGAGGAGGAGACCAGGAACGGGACGGAGCAACGGACTTCACCGGTCAACACTGCCTGACCATCCGATCGGCCGATGCAACAGAGCGTTCCGCCAAGCCGGCGCTAGGCGCACACGGCCGATGAGCCTGGCCGGGATGGGCTGGCTCCGGCCGGCGGTCCGGCCGCGACCATAACCATTACAGTCGGATTCGTGAGCGCAGATCAGGGTCTTGTCCGGGTGTCCGATTCGTTCGGCGTACGCCGTACCCGAGCCGGATCGATCATCGGGGATGACGGGACAAACTATCAGGTCAAGTGGGATGACACCGATGAGGAAGAGCTTGTCCCGCGGGGCGCCGGCGTTCACGTCGCGACGAGGGGTTCGCTGCGTTTCCTGGCTCTGTCCGACTCCCGGCTGTTCCACGCCGTCTTCGCCCAAGAGCCCCTCGCGGTGGTTCTCCACCTGTTGGCCGAGTCGTCGGTCCCGCTTAAGGTGCGAGAGATCCGGGAGCGTCTGGCCGAGCTCGGTCTCCGGAACGAGACCTGGGCCCGGCACGGGCCCCGCGCGCTGGCGGTTCTGCCCAAGTGGCCAAATGTCGTCCGACGGCAGAAGGGCGACACTCTGGCCTACGCCTGGGTGGGGGACGACCTTCCCGAACTCCCGTCAGAGGCCGAGCCTGACCCGGAGCCGGCACCTACGCCCGCGCCTGTGTCGAAGCCCGCTCTTTCTCCCGCCAAGCCGATCGCGGCTCCGACACCGGCCGAACCGGCGGTGCCGTCCGCCGAGCGCCTTCGGCGCCAGATGAGCGCCGCGCGGAGCCTCGGCGAGGTCGCTCGCCTGCTCACGCTCCCGAGAGAGTTCGTGGCTGAGTTGTCACCGGAGGTGGTCGCCTCCGCGCTGCGCCGGGTCGCCGCTGAGGATCGGCTGGTCGCGGGCTGGCTCGACGCCCTGATCGCCTCCGGGCCGATCGGTGCGCTGACCGAGGAACTGGCGACGGCCCGGGCGGCGAACGCCGCACTCCAGAGCCGGGTCGATGAGCTGGAGGAGTGGTGGGCGGCCCTTGAGCAGAGCACCGATCCGGGCGCCGCAATCCGTCAGCCGGGTAGCTGAGGAGCTTCTGGTGCGCCGGCTCGGAAGTGCGCAGGTAGGGCGATCCGCACCGGCCGGAGTCGGTGTCCTGCCATGGGCTGTTCAGCGTGGGTAGGTCGCTGAGCGTGGGCCGAGGTCGCTTGTCGACGCGACCATGCGTCAGGTGATACAGCGTCGTCATGATCGGTGTCCTGATCGACCAGCGTGCGACATGTGTGGTCACTGTCTCGCGTAGATGCCGTAGCTCGCTTTGAAGGTTGGCGTCCACGCCAGTCTCGTCCTCTCGGGTTCGACGAACATAGATTCCTACGGCTCGGCGTTCGCTGGTACCGCTGCCTATCCTTCGTGCGCTCCAGCGCGGAAAGGGCGGTGGTTTTGAGCTGTCGCTACTCGTTTCAGGGCGGAGTCATTCGTGCGGCCGATTTCGAGCCAGTGACGAGTGACACCTATGTCCGCTCACGGGAGTCGGGCGGATTGTCTGCGGGTGATGGGCTTCGTAGTCGCGCGCCAGGCGTCGGCATGCGGCGAGTCACGCGAGACGCGTGAGGTGGTCGTCATCATCCGCGATTTACAACAAGGGGTCGCAGGTTCAAATCCTGTCAGCCCGACGTTGTCAAAGGCCAGCTCAGCTGGCCTTTTTCATTTCCCGCCGTGAATGCCCCCGGATCTCCGCGACACGCATTTTTGCCCGGACGTGCGTACGGTTTACCGGGTCGTCGTTGATCGCGTCCTTCCTGTCAGCCTGTGGGGAAATGTCGCGTCCGGCCTCCACGTGAGCGCATGGATTGTGAAAGTGGCGTTGAACAGGAATTCCGTCCCACGATCTTCCGGCCATCGGCGTGTGGTTGCGATCTTGAGTATCGCGGTTGTTCGATGTCCATTCTGGATGATCGCGACACATCGGTGACACGAACGCCCGTACGGTGATCATGGTTCGGCCGCCCCGGTGCGGGCCGTAGGCGATGGCCCGGCGAATGGCTGCTGACTGCCTTCCAGCGGGCGGGCTTGGTTGGCTACCGGTGCCTGTCTCGGTCCTCGTGGCGGCGGCTCGAACCGTGTCCCGGGCAAGGTGCAGATCACCCTTGCGGTTGTTCTGGCCATGACTTCATGATCCTGCTCGGTGGCGGGCCGCGGAAGTGGTCTCCGGTGGTCCCGGGGACTGTCGCCTTTGTGGCGCTGAATGCCAGCCTTTGGCGATGCCGGCGTTGGAGTGGGGCGGGGACCAGGTGGCGGGTGGATCCGGGCGTCTCCTTCACGGATGCCCAGACGAGACGCGAAAGGAGTCCGGCTTGGCCGCCGGAGCGGTGGTCACGTTAGCCCTACCGTTGCTGGGGTGGTAGCCGTATGGATCCGGCGCACCCGCTTGCTGACACTGAGCGCATGATGGCTGACGTCCTGGTAGGCCTGCGAGCCGTGATCCTCGGCCCGGACCAGGCACCGGCACGGCGACGCGGTGACGCGGTGCTGTGGCCGGTGCTCGCCGTGGCCGTCATGGGTTATGTCCTGGTCGGGTTGAGTGGTGTCCGGCTCGACGTGGCGCCGCCGCTGGTCCGCGCCTTGCTCGCCGTGGCGGCGGCGGGACCGGTGGCGCTGCTGTACGGCAGCCCGCTCATCGCCTGGCGGCTCGGAGTTCTCGCCACCCTCGTGACGATCCCGGTCGAGGTGGCACCGGGCGGGCTGGCGTGGCCGTGGCACCCAGTGCAGTTACTGATCGTTCCGGCCACCGTCTTCGCCGTGGCGCTGCGGCACCGCACGACCGTCGTGGCGTGGGTAGCCGTTCTGTCATGCCCGGCGATGCTCGCCCGGGTGCCAACTCAGGACGCGGCCACCATCATCGTCGGGATAACGCTGCTCGCCGTAACCGGCGTCCAGGTCCGCCGCCGGGTCACGGCACGGCGTACGGCCGAGCAGACCCGGCGGGCGCTGCTGGAGCAGCGGACCTCGATAGCTCGGGAACTGCATGACGTGGTCGGACACCACATGTCACTCATCGCAGTCCGCGCCGAATCGGCGCCGTACCGGCTGCTCAGCCGACCGGAGAACCAGCCATCGGAGTTCGCCGCCATAGCCGACGCCTCCCGTGAGGCGCTCAACGACATGCGCCGCCTGGTCGGCGCACTCCGGACCGGCGACCGACCGGCCGGCATCGGCGGTCTGCGCGCATTGGCCGACACTGCCAAGTCGGCCGGCCTGCAGGTCTCCGCTGACCTCGACCCCGCCATCGAGCAAAGCGCCATTCCCGCCGCCCCAGGACTCGCCGTGTATCGCCTCGTGCAGGAAGCCCTCTCGAACGCGGCCCGCCACGCCCCAGGCAGCACAGTCCAGATCACCGCCCACCTCGTCAACGACGGCGTACGAGTCGGGGTCCGTAACACTGCAGCCACCCGTCCCGACCGACCAAATCCGGATCACGCCCGGACGGCCGGCAACGGCCTGACTGGCATGCATGAGCGAGTCAAGGCCCTGGGCGGCACGCTCAACACCGGCCCGACCTGCGACGGCGGCTACCGGGTGGACGCCGTCATCCCGTTACCCCAACAAGCCGCCACTCATCGCTGAACTGCATATCACTGCAAGCCGGTGGGCGGCTGCCGGGAGGCGGCGCATCCTTGAACCGACCAGGCGCTGTTGCGTTGCGAGTTCAGCGGACGCTGGAGGCTCAGCCGGGGCTGGCGTCAGATCGCTTCGGCGAGTTCGGTGAATGCAGTGGCGACCGGCAACCCAGTTTGGGCGTCGAAGGCGGGCTCGTATTGTCCGCGGCGCAGATTCTGGACCTCAATGCCGCGTTCGGCGATGAGTTCCTCGACGTCGCGGTAGGACAGGCCATAGCGCAGGCAACAGCCCAGTGCCCCTCGGCCGGCCCGTCAGGCGGCCTTCACGAAGTACTGTGCCGCCGATCCGTTGCAGTCCCAGATCTGCAGTCGCGCGCCGTCCGCTGTCGATCCTGCCGGGGAGTCCAGGCACTTGTTGGAGTTCGGGTTGCGCAACCGGTTACCTTCCTGGACCCAGTTCTGTGCGCCGCTGCCGTTGCAGTCCCAGAGCTGCACCTTCGTGCCGTTGGCCGTACCCGCGTTGGCGACGTCGAGGCACCGGCCCAACGTCCGCAGGGTCTGGCCGTCCCAGCTCCACTGCTGGTCCTTCGAAAGAGAAGGCCCCTGGCACGTCCACAGCTGCACGGCCGCGCCATTGCCGCCCGTGTCGTTTCCGGCCACGTCCACGCACTTGCCGCCCGGCCCGTTGATCTGCGTCGCGGGTCCGCCCGTGGAAGGCGGCGTCGTGCCCCCGCCGTCCTGGTAGTAGCGCACGTAGTCGATCGATGCGGTGAGCGGGAACTGGCTCTGCACGGGGTTCTGTCCGGGGTACGTGCCGCCGAGCGCCAGGTTGAAGATGAGGTGGAACGGCTTGCGGAACTCCTCCAGGGTCGCGGGCGTCGTGTCGATCACGTGCGTTTGCACACCGTCGATGTACCAGCGGATCTGCGCGGCCGTCCACTCGATCGCATAGATGTGGAAGGCCGCGGCGTTGTTGACGGCGGGGTTCGCGACGTAGTTGGCGTTCTGACCCGCTGTCCACGGGAACACGCCGGTCCGGAGATCCCAGAAGATGTTGTTCGTAACGGTCGCGTTCGCGTTCGCGTGTTCCATGATGTCGACCTCGCCGCAACTGGCCCAGTTGGTGGGCAGGCGGTCGTAGTAGGTCTGCGCCGGGTTGTAGGCGCTCGTGGACGTCTCGTCGCACGAGTCACCGAGCATCCAGAAAGCCGGCCACGAGCCGGTGGCGGTCGGGAGCGCCATGCGCGCCTCGATGCGGCCGTACTGGAAGGACTTCTTCGTGTCCGTCGTCATGCGGCACGACGTCTGGTAGAAGTTGCGGCCGTTGACCGTGATGGGCGTCGTGAGCCAGTTGGCGCGCATCACGAGGTTGCCGCCGGACTGCGTGCAGTTCTCGGGGCGGTACCACTCCCACTCGCCGTTGCCCCAGCCGTCGAAAGCATTGAGGCCGGGGTTGAGGCCGTTGCCGACGTTGTAGTTCCAGTTGGCGCTGCTGGGCGCGCCGGACCCGTTGAACTCGTCGGCCCACACGAGGTTCCACGCGGCGTGTGCGGGCTGCTGCTGGACGACCGCGCTGCCGACGAGTGCAATGACGGACGCGGCGAGGATGACCATGAGGCGCCGGCAGCTGCGTGACAGCGCCCGGTCCGCGAAACCTGCATTCATTGTCACGGAGAACGTCCTCTCGTACGGAGTGGTTCGATCTACTGCGACGAGCGAAATGAGGCGCGTTTCTGTAAACATTATTACGTAAATATTGCCAACTGTCGATGTGACGGGGCGGCCGCGCGCCGCGGTGCCGGTCGCGACGCGAGGGGGTGCCGGGGCCTGGTCAACCGGGGTCGGGCATGCGCCGGCCCCGCGTGGCTGGACGGCCGGTGAGGGCCGCAACGCCGACCGCGGTCGCGAGCAACGCGGCACTGCCGGCGATGTCGAGCAGGTAGTGGTTGCCGGTGGTCAGCACGACTGCCGCCATGACGAGCGGAAATCCCCACGCCAGCAGCGCCGGCCGCGGGTGCGTGGCACGCAGCGCCGCCCACACCGCGTACGCACACCACGCCGACCATCCCACGTGCATGCTGGGCATGGCCGAGAAGTGGTTCTGTCCGTTGGCGAGGTCCCTCGATGCGGTGCTGCCGAACAGGTCGTGCTCGGCGACGATGTCGACGATGCCGGGCAACGCGAACCGCGGAGGCGACACGGGCAGCGCCCAGAAGACCGGCAGCACCAGGAACATCATCGCCAGCAGGGTCCGGCGGACCTGGCCGTACACCTCGGTGTGCCGGACATAGACCCACACCAGCACGGCGAGCAGCACGGCGTAGTACAGCCGGTAGAAGCACACCGCCGCCGGGATCAGCGTCGGATGCCCGGCGAGCCACCGGTTCGCTGTCAGCTCGATGTTCAGGTGCAGGACACCCTCGACGGACTGAAGCTGCCGCGCGTGGGCGGTGGCGGCAGCGCGGCTCGTGCCGGCGGCCGCGTGCAGACGCGTGAAGAGCAGAAATGCCGACACCAACAAGACCATTTCCACCAGTACGGCGACGCGCCGTCGGCTCATGGCGTCACCGTGACCCGCTGCCCGCCCGAGCCGATCGTCTGTGAACGTTTCTGAGCTTCTTGCTTCGCCTCGTGGCACGCCCCGACAGACATCGGTTACCCCTTCTCCATGAAGCTCTGGAGTCGCCGAACGGCGATACTTCCCCGTCCACTGGTCGCGGCGCTCGGCGTAGCCGCCATCCTTCTCGGCGGTTTGGCGCTGCCCCGGCCGGCGTCGGCCGCAACAACGCTGATCTACACAACGTTCAAGGGGGACGGAGCGGCGGACCAGGAGCTGTGGGTGTACCAGTCGACCAACGGCGGCACCAGCTACAGCGTCCTGTACGACACGAATTTCCGTGGCCCGACCGGAGTGCTCCGTGATCCGAGTGTCATCAAGCGGGGCAACACCTACTACGTCGCGTACACCTGGCAGTCGTGGACGACCAATTCCACCTACTTCGCCGTGGCCCGCAGCACGGACCTCCTCAACTGGACGAACATCGCCACCGTCTCCTCCGGGATCGGCAGCACTCGGTTCACCTGGGCACCCGAGTTCTTCATCGATGGCAGCACGGTACGGATCATTGCGAGCGTCGCTCAGACGACCTGCTCCAACTGCTTCCGCCCGTATGTCTACACGGCGCAGGATTCCGCCCTCACCTCGTGGAGCGGGCCGCAGCAGATGTCGGGACTAGGTTTCAACCACATCGATACCTACGTTGTGAAGTCCGGCAGCACCTGGCACGCGTTCGCCAAGAACGAGACCACGAAGTACATCGAGCACTGGACGACCACGTCGAGCCTCACCAGTGGCTGGATCAACCGGGGCACGCTATGGAGCTCCGGTTACGAGGGCCCGTCGCTGGTCCGTCTGGATGATGGCCGGTACCGCATCTACGTCGATAAGTACACCAATGGCGGCCTCTGGACAGCGACGAGCTCGGACCTCAACTCCTGGACCGGCCTGAGCGCCGTCGGCTGCTCCGGCTGCCGCCACGGCACGGCGACACCGAAGTAATCCATGAGGTGCCCGGCCGACAACCCGCCTGGCGACAGCGGTCCGTACGCCGCCGACACCCTCTGTCCACACCGGCAAGGAAGGGCGACCTTTAGCAAACGGTACGTCCTCGCGGCGCACCTCGGCGTGGCCGGCATTAAGGGCCCGGTGACTGCGACGGCCCGATCGCGGGCCGCCTTGAATACGTACAGAAACTTTGAACAGCTAATCGGCGTGTGAGAACTTTCCATACATCTTCAAGGCGCCGGGCCCGGGGATCGGCGCTGCCGCCTTCGGCTCCGCGCCGACCCCGGCCGCGCAGACCGCAACCTCGGCCGTACGCGACGCAGCCCTCCGTCATCAGATGTACTGGCTGACGGACGGCTGCGGATGACTACACCCGATAGAAGGCCTACCGAGCGCCGAGTCGGTCACATAGCGTTATGCCATGCTCAACGTTGTGTTTTTAATGGTCCAAAGTGCACCCACTGAGCCGATTCGACCCGTCAACACCGACTCGAGCGATCTGGCGACGATCATGGTTAGTGCCATCAATGCGAGGGTGCTCGGCCCAGCATCCCGCGAGGTGGGCGCCGAAGCGAAAAAGGCAGAGATCTTAAGCTCTGAGTCAGAGCCGTTCACGTTCCAGTGCACGATCAGCTGCTCGGAAGCCACGGTCGAGAAAATCCGCGAACTAGAGCGCGCGGGTGCGGAGGGCCTCGATGAGTTCGATCTGCCGATGACCTTGTCGGACATAGTCACCGAGGAGCTTAGCGAAGCTGTGGGCGACTCGGATGCAGAGTTTGTCGTGTCGATCGTTTCTGTGACGTCCGAGGATCGGCAGGGTGGCGCGCCATCTGACCATTGACGCGCACCGACGGACAGTCTGAGAGGGGCCTCCGGCGGGCAGGATCTTCGACCCTGCACCCGGGGCTGCCTCCGGCGGCAGGGCTACCCGCCCTGGACCCGGCGGCTCTGGGATGCCGAAGCCCGGCGGGTCTCCATCGCACACCGGGAGGCAGCCAGACCGCGCCTGCCCGGGCAAGGTCGGTCAGACGTGGGGTGCTCCACCTTGCCCGGGCGGGCGCGGCCCAGCCTGGCGGGGCCTGCGCGACGAGATGCCCGCTCAAGAGCGGCGCCGGCCGGCCGCCGAGGGCGCGAATCAGGGGTGACTGACGTTTCTAACCGGCGCGTCATGTGACACATCTCACAAGATTGTCACGTCGTTACGGTGACGCAAGGTAGCGGGCGGGGCCTGCCAAAGCGGCGGCAGCATGGGAGCCGGTCCTCGGGTCCGGCCCTGGTGTCCACTCGGGACCGGTGCCGACCTCGCGTTACATATCCGGCCCCCGAACCCGTCAGTAGACAGCAACCGGTCAATATCGACTAATTTCCACGTCACGCTGAGTTTATTTACAGGCAACGCACAGGAACCGTATGGTTCCCCCGTTTTCATCAAGATCTACGGGGGAACTTGATGTTTTATCGTGCTGTTCGGTCCGCCGTGTCGGCCGCTGCTGTCGTGTCTGTCGTTTTGGCCGGGGCTGCCTCGGCCCCTACCGCGGGACTCGCGGCGCCGCCGCCGGCCCGTACCGCGTCCGACGAGCTATCCGCCCGGAATCTGGCGGTGAAGACCGGGACCCGCGTCGAGGTGATTTCCCAGCGCACCGAGTACGCGCAAATGTTCGCCGAGCCCAACGGCCGTTTCATCTACGAGTCAGCGGTGACGCCGCAACGTGTGCACCGCCCCGACGGCACCTGGGCGGATGTCGACCTGACCTTGACCGCTGAGGGAGACACAATCCGGCCGCGGGCCTCCGTCGCTGATGTCCGGTTCTCCGCCGGTGGTACAGGTCCGGTGGCAACGTTGGTCCGCAATGGCAAGACCCTCGCCCTGTCCTGGCCGCTGGGCAGCCTGCCTGAGCCGACGCTGGCCGCCGACTCGGCCACTTATCCGAACGTTTTGCCCGATGTGGACCTGGTCGTCCGCGCAACGCGGGACGGCTTCAATCACGTGCTCGCGGTGAAGACGCCGGCTGCGGCCGCGGATCCGCGGATCCGGGAGGTCACGTTCGATCTCGGCGGCACGGCTCGAGTGCGTAGGGGTGCGGACGGCTCGTTGGCCGCGCTGGCCGGTGGGACGGTGATAGCTTCCGCGGCTGCGCCGAAGATGTGGGACTCTGCTGCCGCGTCCGTTGCTGTGGCGGCGCGATCCGTGGACGGCGGTTCGGCTGCCGGGTCGAGCGCGGATCCGTCGACCGCCGCCGCCCCGGCCGACACGGCTCGCACCGCGCAGGTCGGAACGGCCCTGACCCCGGCCGGTGATCTGATCCTCAAGCCCGATCCCGTACTGCTGGCGAATGCCACCTTCCCGCTGTACATCGATCCGGCGTGGAGCACCGGCAAGACCCGGTGGGCGTATTCGACGAACAACAACTCGAACAACACCGACACCAGCCGGGCCCGGGTCGGCAAGGACCCGAACAGCGGGGTCCTCTACCGCTCGTACTTCGAGTTCCCGACTTCCGGGGTGAAGTCCAAGTACGTCTACGACGCCTACGTGCAGATGAAGGTCGACCACACCTGGTCGTGCGGAAACACCCCGAACACGATCTTCAGCACCAACCCGATCGCCGGTACCCCGCGCACTCCGTGGAAGGCAACGAGCTGGGGCCTGCGGATGCTCGCCCAGGTCTCCTCGCACGCCAACGAGGGCACCGGTTGCTCGGATTCCCCACAGCCCGACATGACGATCAACTTCAACACCGACGCGGTCAAGAGTGTGGTCCAATCAGCGGGCACGGCAGGCTCCGCGAGCATCACCTTCGTCATCGCCGCCGTCGACTCGGCGGTGACCGGAGAAACGACGCAGGATCGATGGAAGAAGTACTTCCCCGACGACGCGCGACTGATCACCGAGGTCGACGCCTACCCGGGCAAGCCCACTGAGCAGTACGTCAACGGGGTCCGCTGCAGCACCAGCGCCATCCGCATCGGCACCACCGCGGTCAAGTTCTCCGCGCGGATGCCCGACACCGACACCACCCAGGCGATCAAGGCGACCTGGGAGTGGCAGAAGCTGGCCGGCTCGACCTGGACCGCGATGACCACGCCCGCCACCAGCAGCGCCGCCGCCAACAACCTAGCCGCCAGCGCCTCGCTCTCAGGCGCGGCCAACGGCATCACATACCGGTTCCACGTCTACGGCACCGACCCAGCGCCGTACAACCGCAGCGGCACCGCATCGGACTGGTGCCAGTTCACCATTGACACTGCCGACCCGCCCGTCAGTGGCGTCGTCGTAACCCAGCCGCCGGGTCCCGGCAAGCCCGGGCAATTCAAGATCAGATCTGAGGCGACGGACGTCACGAAGTTCCGCTACGGCTGGAACGCTGCCGTCACGGAGATCACCCCGATCGGCACCGAAACCGTCAGCGGCGTTACCTACAAGTACGCGCTGGTCACCCTGACTCCGCCCAAGTACGGCCTCAACACCCTGTTCCTTCAGGCCGTCGACTCCACCGCCAACGTCGGCGACGGCTCGATCACCTTCACCGTCGACCGGGCCTCCCCGGCCATCGCCCGTTGGGGCCTCGAGACATACCCCGGCATCACCACTACCGACGCCCTCGCCGACCGCCAGCCGTCCCTCGCCGGCGACACCCCGTTGACCGCGAACGGCTCGCTGGGCTGGAACGACAAGGGCCGCCTGATCGGCGGCGCCGAGGCGACGTTCACCGGCGCGACCAGCCTGGTCACCTCCGCCCCGGTCGTCACCACCACGCAGAGCTACGGCGTCGCGGCTTGGGTCCGGCTCGACAGCACCAGCGGTGTCCAGGCGATCGCCTCCCAGGACGGCGAGCACATGGCCGGTTTCGAGCTCCAGTTCCGCGACGACGACAAGGACGGCAACGGCACCGCCGACAAGTCCTGGTGCATGACGATCCATACCGAGGACGTCGACGACGCCCACCCCACCGTCAGTGCCTGTGCTGTCAACGCTGCTGTCGCCGGCCGCTGGACCCACGTTGCGGGCACCGTCGACGCGACCGAGAAGAAGATGCGGATCTGGGTCGACGGGGTCATGAAACAGGAGGTCACTGCGCCGACCCTGTGGCCGGCCAGCCACGGGTTCCGCATCGGTTCGCGTAAGTGGACCTCCACGGCCAACGTCCAGTTCCTCAACGGCGCCGTCGCCGACGTCCAGGCCTTCGATCGCGTCCTGGTGCGGGAGGACTTCACCGGCGACGACACCGATCCGGCCGACGCGGTCGAGGGCGAGCGCGGCATGCTCAACCCGATCGAGGTGGCCCGCTACAGCTTCGACGATGCCTCGGCCTGCTACGACCCGAGCATCACCGACGAGGGCAACTGCGCCGAGCCGGACAACGACACCCGCTTCGGCAGCCGCCTGCACCTCTCCCAGGGCGCCGACGTGGAGGCCGGCGCGACCGGCAGCTTCGGATACTTCGACAACCAGCAGCTTCCGTGGGTCGAGGAGGGCGACCCGTTCTACGGGATGACCACCTTGGAGTACGGGCTTTCGCAGCGCAACGCCGGCGATTTCTCCACGCCGAACTGGCAGGACGCGGCGGTGCTGCGAACCGACCAGTCGTTCACGGCCTCGGCTCGGGTGCACATCGACCGGGTCGGTCATACCTCGACGGCCTTCGCGCCCAAGGGAACGTACGTGTCGCCGTTCTACTTCGGAACCCGCTACCGGACCATCGGATCGGAGACGGCCACCCGGTTCGAGCTTCTTACCTACGGCTCGGACTCGATTACGGACAGCAGTCAACAGGCGGCCACGCTGTCCGGCCCGCTGGCCGAGGACGACGCCGGCGTCTGGTGGCAGCTGACCCTGGTCTACGACGCCGGGGCGAAGACGATGAAGGCGTACCTCAACGGGGAGCTGAAGGGAACGCTCGCCAACATCACCGAGTGGCACACCCCAGGCCCGATGATCATCGGGGGCTCATGGTGGACCGATACCGCCTCCACCCGCTACTTCGATCCCTGGTACGGCGGCATCGACGACGTCCGCCTCTTCCAAGGCGCGATGACCGACGCCCAGGTCGCCGACCTCAACACCGCCACGGAGGCCTGATCATGCGAGCACGGGGGAGAACTTTCGTCATCGGCCGGCTCGCCGGGGCCACACGCCTGCGACTCGGGCTGGCAGCGACGGTCGCGCTGGCGCTCACCGGGGCGTTGCTGGCGGTGCCGCCGGCGGAGGCCGAGGCCAAGCCGGGCCATCTGGCCGGCCAGGTCGAGAAGGTCGACCGCGACGGCGGCGAGGTGGCCGGCAAGGGCTGGCCGGCCGCGAAGCGGACCGAGGCGAAGCTGCCGCCGCCGGTATGGCCTACCGACGGCAGCGCGGTCCGCTCCTCGAGCAAAAAGGCGACGGTGATCGGCCGTGACCGGGTGCCGGCCCGCTGGCGCGCCGGTGTGGTGGCCGAGGTCTCCTCGACCACGCCGGGCACGGCGTCGGTGAGCATCGACTACTCGAAGTTCCAGTACGCGTACGGCGGCGGCTGGGCATCACGTTTGCGGCTGTGGCGCCTGCCCGCCTGTGCGCTGACCACCCCGGACAGGTCCGGCTGCTCGGCCACTGCGCTGCCGTCCAGCAACAACACCGCCGCCACCACGGTCACCGCCGACGTGCCGGTCACCGCGGCGAAGGCCGGCACGGCGAACACGCTGGTGGCCCTGGCCGCCTCCGCGTCCGGCGACGCCGGCGACTTCGGGGCGACCCCGCTCTCGGCCTCGTCGACCTGGTCGGCCGGCGGCTCGACGGGCGGCTTCTCCTGGTCGTATCCGATGCGGGTGCCACCCGGCATCGCCGGCCCGCAGCCGTCGGTCGCGCTGTCCTACTCGTCCGCGAGCGTCGACGGTCGCTCGTCGGCCACCAACAACCAGCCATCCTGGATCGGCGAAGGCTTCGAGTACTCGCCCGGCTTCATCGAGCGGCGCTACGTCGCGTGCGCCGACGACAAGACCAACTCGAACAACCCGGCCAACACCGCCGACCTGTGCTGGCGCTCGGACAACGCGACGATGTCGCTCGGCGGTGGCAGCACCGAGCTGATCTACGAGAACGGCAAGGGCTGGCACGGCCGGTCCGAGGACGGCTCCAAAGTCGAGAAGCTGACCGGCGCGAGCAACGGCGACAACGACGGCGAGTACTGGAAAGTCACCGCGTCCGACGGCACCCAGTACTTCTTCGGTCTCAACAACCTCACCGGCCAGGGCACGGTCACCGACTCCGCGTGGACGGTCCCGGTCTACGGCAACCATGCCGGCGAGCCCGGCCACGCCACGGCCTTCGCCGACTCGCGAGTGAACCAGGCCTGGCGGTGGAACCTCGACTACGCCATCGACCCGCACGGCAACACGCTGTCGCTCTGGTACAACAAGGAGACCAACAAATACGGCGCCGAAGCCACCGAGAGCAAGACCGTCTCGTACGTCCGTGGCGGCACCCTCAAGAGGATCGACTACGGCACGTGGGACCGAGGCAGCACGGACCGGTCGGTCACCGCGCTGGCCCAGGTCAACTTCGACACCGCCGAGCGATGCCTGTCCGCCTGCACCGACCACGACGCCGACCACTGGCCCGACACCCCGTGGGACCAAGAGTGCGCGGCCTCCGCGACCACGTGCTCGAACTATTCGCCGTCGTTCTGGTCGACCCAGCGGCTCGTGAAGATCCGTACCCAGATCTGGGACACCACGAAGGCGACCCCCGGGTGGCAGGACGTCGACTCGTACACCCTGACGCAGAGCTTCCCGTCGCCCGGCGACGGGCAGAAGGGCGGACTCTGGCTGGATTCGATCGTCCGGACCGGGCATGTCGGCGGCACGGTGACAATGCCGCCGGTCACGCTCGACCCGATCGCGATGCCCAACCGGGTGCTCACCAAGACCAACACCACCAACAACTGGCAGCGCCTGGCCAACATCCACACCGAGACCGGCGCGCAGATCCAGGTCCAGTACTCGGTCCCTGAGTGCACCGCGCAGAACCTGCCCGCGTCGCCGCAGAACAACACCAAGCTCTGCTATCCGGTGATCGGGCCCGACCCGCTGAGCACGTCGGGCGGTGACCTCACCGAGTGGTGGCACAAGTATGTGGTCAAGCAGGTCTCGCAGAGCGACGTCCAGCTGGCCGGCGCGCATCAAGCCCCGGCGATCAACACCTATTACACGTACGAGGGGACGCCCGCCTGGCATTACGCGGACGACGACGGGCTGACCAAGCCGAAGTACAAGACCTGGAACCAGTTCCGTGGCTACTCGAGCGTGGTCGTCCAGGTCGGCGATACCGATCAGACGATGACCCGCACGACGTTCCTGCGGGGCATGCACGGCGACCGCGCGGCGCCCTCGGGCGGCACCCGGACGGTCACCGTGCCGGCGTCGCTGGGCTCGGAGACCGTGTATGACGAGGACGAGTTCGCGGGCATGGCCCGTGAGGAGGTCGTCTACAACGGCACCGAGGACAAGCCGGTCAGCAAGACGGTCAACGTCCCCTGGCGTTCGGCCGCCACCGCCTCGCGGACCATCAACGGCGACACCGCCTCTGCCCGGTTCACCGGCACGAAGACCACCTACCAGGGCACGGCGCTGGGCACGAACGGCGCCGGCGGGTGGCGGGTCAGCAGCCAGACCAGCAGCTACGACGACACGTACGGCATGGCCACGTCCGTGCAGGACAGCGGCGACGTGTCCAAGGCGGGCGACGAGAAGTGCTCGGCCACGACGTACAACCGCAACACCGCCAAGAACATCATCACGCTGGTCAAGCGCGTGACGGTGACGGCGCTGCCGTGCGGGACCGCGGCGACCACCGCGGACCAGGTCATCTCCGACACGCAGACCTTCTACGACGGCGCGACCAGCGTGGACACAGCCCCCACCACCGGCAACGCCACCCGCGTCGACACCCTCAAGAACTGGACGCCGGCCGCCGGGACGACCTGGCTCACGCTGACCACGGCGACATTCGACGCGTACGGCCGGCAGCTCACCGGCCGCGACGCGGTACGCGACGACACCGTCACGACCGCCTACCTTCCCGCGAACGGCCTGGTCACGCAGCGGACGGACACCAACGAGCTGAACTGGGTCACCACCCAGCAGATCTACCCCTACTGGGGTGTGCCCGGCCTGGTCAAGGACGTCAATGGGCGAGTCAACGAGGGCACCTACGACCCGCTGGGCCGCACCTCGATGGTGTGGGACGCGGGCTGGACCCGCGCCGACCACGACAAGCAGCCACTGACCAAGTTCACGTACTACAACAGCCCGACGCGCAGCTCCTACCCGTACGTCAAAACGGAAGCGCTCAACGCGGGCGGCGGCACCAATGTCTCGTACCAGATCTATGACGGTCTCCTGCGCCCGCGCCAGACCCAAACGCAGGTCATCGGCGAGGGACGCGCCGGAGGCGCGGGACGAGTCGTCACCGACACCATCTACGACGCCTACGGCCGCACCGAGATGACCTTCCGCGCCCACGCCGAGCCGGGCGACCCCGACGGCGCGCTGTGGTGGGAGCCGGAATGGTCGGTGCCGGCCCAGGAGATGACCCTCTACGACCGGGCCGGCCGGGTCACCGACCAGGTCTTCCGCTCCGGCGACGGCGTCACCAACATCGTGGAGAAGTGGCGCACCACCACCACCTATCAGGGCGACCGCACCACTGTCGTGCCACCGGCGGGCGGCACGCCGACGACCACGATCACCGACGTGCTCGGGCACACGATCGAGGCCCGGCAGTACACGACGGACAGCGGGATCTCCGGGCCCTACCTGGCGACCAAATACGCCTACAACGCCAAGGACAAGCTCACCTCGGTCTCCGATACGGCCGGCGACCAGTGGACATACAAGTACGACATCCGCGGCCGCCAGATCGAGGCAGTCGATCCCGACAGCGGCAGGACCACCTCCGAATACAACGACGCCGGCGACCTGACCAAGACCACCGACGCCCGCGGCGAGATCCTCGTCCACACCTACGACGACTTCGGCCGGCCGACGATCACCTACGACGACGCGGTCGCCGACGCCAACAAGCGGATCGAGCTCAAGTACGACAAGATCTCCACCGGCGCGCCGATCAAGGGCCAGCTCACCGAGGCCATCCGCTACGCCATCCCGCCCGGCAGCACGACCGTGCAGGCGTACAAGTGGCAGGCCAAGACGTTCACGCTGCGCTACCAGATTTCCGGCGAGCAGTACGTCATTCCGCCGGGGGAGACCGGCCTCAACGGCACCTATATTTACGGGCACGGCTTCTCGGCGTTCACCGGCGCCCCCACGTCTATCAGCTATCCGGCCGCCGGCGACCTGACCGCCGAGGGCGTGACCACCAACTACGACCAGACCGACGGCCTGCCGACCAGCCTCGTCTCCGGCTGGACCGACGTGGGTCGATACGTGAGCCAGCAGACCTACTCCGGTTACGGCGAGCCGCTGGTCACCCAGCTGGAGACCCAGGGCGGCGTCTACGCCGAGCAGTCAGTCTCGTACGAGCTCGACACCCGCCGCGTACACGAGGTCGTCGTCAAACCGGAGACCGCCGCCGGCACCGTGGCCGATCGCACCTACGGCTACGACCCCGCCGGCAACCTGCTTTCCGTCAGCGACACCCCGCAGGTCGGCAGCGCCGACACTCAATGCTTCACCTACGACAAGCTGCGCCGCCTCACCACCGCCTGGACCCCCAGCAGCGGCGTCAACTGCGCCACCACCCCGTCGCTCGCCAACCTCGGCGGCCCTTCGCCGTACTGGTACGACTGGACCATCGACGCCCTCGGCAACCGCACCAGGGAGGTGCGGCACGCCGCCGCGGGCGACACCACCCGGGACTACCAGGTGCCCACGGCCGGCCCCAACGTGGTCCGCCCGCACGCCGTGACCTCGATGACGACGACCCAGCCCGGCCAGAGCACCGGCACCACGGTCTCCTACGGCTACGACAATTCCGGCAACATGACCACCCGTCCCGGCACAGCCAACGGCCAGGTCCTCACCTGGGACGCCGAAGGCCGCCTGGCCAAGGTCGTCGAGGGAACCAGCACCACCACCAACCTGTACGACGCCGCCGGCACCCGCCTGCTACGCCGCGACAACAACGGCACCACCCTCTACCTGCCCGGCCAGGAGATCCGCCGCACGGTCAACGGCAGCACCGCCACGATCAACGGCACCCGTTACTACAACTTCGCCGGAGCGACCATCGCCTCCCGCACCGCCGGCAACCAGAACCTGAACTGGCTGTTCGACGACCACCAGGGCACCCAGCAGCTGACCGTCAACGCCTACAGCCACCAGGTGACCATCCGCCGCCAGACCCCGTACGGCGAGGCGCGGGGCAGCAGTCCGCTGTGGCCCAACAACAAGGGCTTCGTCGGCGGCGACAAGGATCCCACCGGCCTGACCCACCTGGGCGCCCGCGAATACGATCCGGCCCTGGGCCGCTTCATCTCGGTCGACCCAGTGCAGGACCTGACCGACCCGCAGCAGTGGAACGCCTACTCGTACGGCAACAACAACCCCACGACGTTCAGCGACCCGTCCGGCACCGACCCGTGCCCCGGTGGCGGTGGCGGTTGCGGCTATCCCGATACTCCCGCCCACGTCCAGAATCCCGGCGCGTGCGGCAGTGCGAACTCGTGCGAGCAGCACCAGCGCGCGGACGGCAACGGCACCGGCGGCATCGCCGACTCGAGCATGCACGGTGGCGGCCGCAGCGGCGGCCGCAGCCAATCCAGCCACGCGACCGGCTGCAGCTCGTCCAATACCTGCGACCACGACAGCTACGTGCACACCGAACGGATGCGGGCCGCCATGATCCAGATCATGGTGGCCCCCGAACCGGACGCCACCAACGAGATCGGCGGCTTCTGCCGCATGTCCCCGGACCTCTGTGCTGCCTACGTCAACGACCTGAAACACGGCGCCGTCCCCTGGCACATCGCCGTCTACATGCACTGCGGCGACAGCATGGCCTGCCGCCAGGACTACGGCCTGGCCGGCCCCATGGGCGGCCCATCGCTGGGCAGCACGATGAACCACAGAGTCGGCGACGCAATCTTCTTGTCCTTCATCGGCGGCACCGGCGCCTCGGCGACCGTGCGATTGATCAAAGCCGCCCTCAGCGGCGAGGAACCTGCCGCCACCGCCTCGAACGCACTCAAGCAATGCTCGATCCAATACGCCTTCAACAGCTTCGCCCCAGCCACGCTCGTCCTGATGGCCGACGGCAGCACCAAGCCGATTCGCGACGTTCAGGTCGGTGACCAGGTCCTGGCCTCCGACCCCACGACCGGGCACCCGCGCGCCGACCTCGTGACGGCCGTGCACAACAACCTCGATCACGACCTCCTCGACATCGACGTCGCGCTGCCCAATGGCGGAAAGAAGGTCATCCACTCCACCGCCCATCACCTCGTCTGGGACGAGACCCTGCGCAAGTGGGTCGAGGCCGCAGCGCTCACGCCTGGGCACCGGCTGCAGACCACGGACGGCGCGGTGCGGGTCTTGGCCCGGCGGCCGATCGCCGGCACGAGCTTCATGCTCAACCTGACGGTGCGCGATCTGCACACCTTCTACGTCCTTGCCGGGGACACACCGATCCTCGTGCACAACGACAACGAGGCGAACGAGTTGGGCCTCTCCCGCGAGCAGCACGTCGCCAACCTTGTCGGGGGAAGGGTCGCTCGACTTCCCAACGGCCAGGACCCGAAGATCATCATGCCGAACGTCGGCTCCACCGGGATCGACGTCTACGGACCGAACGGTGAACTGATTTTCGTCGGCGGGGCGGCGAAGGCGAAGGATCCCTCCAAATTCGGTCGGGCGCTTCAGGTAGCGAAGTACGGCGCCGATCAGGCCGGTGTCGACGCCATTTACTATCTCGACGAGGGCACGCCTCAGTCGGCGGTTGACCAGGCGAAGCGTGTCTTTGGGGCGAACAACGTCCGTTCCTTCAAGATGGGATGCTGAGATGTCCGACGCCTTCGTCAAATGGTGCCGGCGAGGCACGACGGATCGGCAGTTCCTCGAGCGTGCCGAGAAGTTCGCCGCGGCCGGTATCTCGCTGACGCATCCCGGCAGGCGTGTGGCTGTCCTGCTCGACGTCGACGGAAATGACGTGGCCATGTCGCCGGAAGAGGTGGCATCGCTCGTCGGCCGCCGGGTGGGCAGGTCCTTGACCCTGGAATGGTGGTTCACGCCGGACGTGGATCTCACCTGCACCTACACGTTCGTCCCGGGCGCTCGCGAGGTGCAGACCTACTATCTAGACGGCTTGTCGCCGGCCGAGGTCACGGTCGTTCGGGAGTTGCTGGTCAACCTCTTCTTCGAGGACGTGACTGCTTCGCAGTGGCTCGTAGCGGACACGACGGGTCTGTCCGCCGACTTCGACTGGGACGACTATCTTCTCTACGGCGCCGGCTCACCGTCGACCAGCCCGGACCTGGTGCTCGTGAACAGCGCCACGAGCTCGGTACCGGTTGATCTCCCGTCGGCTTCTCGTCGGAGAGACCTCGATGGCGGCGTCGTAGAGTTCGCGAAGTAAGGGTGATCGCTGGACGGCGACGCAACCGTGGTCGCCGTCCAGCGGACGATCGGGTTGAACGGGGTGGCATGGGGGGAACGCTATCGGTCTGGCCACCACGTGCCCCTCGGCAGCGTTGGCAGTGCGCCTGGGCGACCTCGAGCAGGCGGTGTGCCCTGCCCGCGTGGCCGCGCAGCAGCTGCGGCGGCGGCACCTGGGGCCACGTAGTGGTTCCATTCGTGGGTTACTCATGCCAGGCTCCGTCCGTCCGTCGACGTGAGTTCCCCCCGTTTCGACGGAGCGGTGGTTACCTGCTTCCGGTCGGGGCAGGGGTGAGGTTATCTGGCTGAGTCTGGGCGTGCCAGGCGGTCTCGTATTCGTCGGGGCTGAGGTAGCCGAGTTCCTTCTGGATGCGGCGGGTGTTGTACCAGGCGTCGATGTAGGTGAAGATCGCGTTCTCGGCCTCGTCGCGGGTCCGCCAGCTCGTGCGGTAGACCAGTTCGATCTTCAGCGTGGACCAGAAGTTCTCCATCAACGCGTTGTCGTAGGAGTCGCCGACAGACCCCATGGACGGCCGGATTCCGTTGTCCTGCAAGCGTTGCGAGAAGCGGAAGCTCGTATAGTTCGACCCGCGGTCGGAGTGGTGGATCAGCTGACCGTCGCGGACGGCGCGGGACCAGATGCCGTACTCGAGCGCGGCCAGGATCAGATCGGTGTCGCACCGGTCGGAGGTCTTCCAGCCGACGATCCGGCGGGAGAACACGTCGCGGACGGCGGCCAGCCAGAACACGCCCTCTCCGCAGGGGATCCGGGTGGCGTCGGCCACCCAGAGCCGGTTCGGGCCGGCCGCGGTGAAGTTCCGGTTGACCAGATCCGGCGCTGGCGTGTGCCGCGGATCCTGTTTCGTGGAGCCGCCGCGCCAGCCGCGGCGCAGGAACGCCCCCTGCCAGCCCTGGCCGGCCATCAGCCGCTCGACGCGTTTACGACCGACCCGGATGCCGTCGCGGCGCAGCTGCCGATGCACCCGGTCAGCGCCGTAGGTGAACCCGGATGCCTCCCAGATCTCGTAAATGTTGGAGAGCAGCCCAAGGTCGACCAAGTCCCGGTCACAGGGCTGCTCGACCGCTCGCACCCACTGGTAGTAGGTCGACTCGGCGATATTCAGGACCCGTAGCAGGAGCGCGACCGCGAAGCGGTCACGGTGTTCGTCGACGAACCTCATGACCGTCGCCGGGGCGGGCCGAGCTCCGAGGCGAAATAACTGGACGCAGCCCGCAGGATCTCATTCACCCGGCGCAGCTCAGCGACTTCTTCCCGCAGCCGGCGGTTCTCCTCGGCCATCTCGGTGGTGGGCCGGTCATGACGCTCGCCCGCGTCGGCCTCGGCCTGCCGGATCCAGTTGCGCAGTGCCTCGTGATGCACGTTCAACTGCTCCGCCAGCCGCCGGATCGTCGGCTTCGGCTCCGACTCGCGACACAGACGCACAGCACGCGCCCGCAGCTCGTCGGTGTACTTCTTCGGTGCGGCCACGGATACTTCCTCCCCATGATCAGTCGATCATGCTTGAGAAGCTCCGCCAAACCGGGGGGAACTCAGAACTGAGTTCGCGTCGTGGCGTGCCGGGCGACAACTGCGGCCCGTCGCCGTCGGTCTTCTTCCGTGGACTCACAACATTCGATGTCATCACTCACAGTGCCCATCCCGCCGGACCTCAGCCCGGCGTGTCGGGCCGAAAACACCGCTCCCGGCACAGTCCCGAAGCTGACGGATCGCGGCAGCGGAAGCGCCGGTGGGCGCCGGCTGGGCTTCGCCCAGCCGGCGGCGAAGGGGTCGATGATCGATGTCGCCTGGGAGTGGTCTCACCCTCCCGGGGTGAGGCGCTGTCCGTCCGGCCGCCCGCATGATCCGGGGGACGACGGAGTCAACCGTGAGGGAGTGCCGTTCATGTCTGAGCCCCGGACCGGCCCGGTCTCAACAGGATTGCCGTTCGAGGACGCGGCCGATTTCGATGATGCGCGGCGTGGTCTGGTCGCGGTCGGCGATCCGGTGGTCCGCAATGATTCGGGCGAGGTGGTCTGGGACAACGGGTCGTATGCAGGGTTCCTCACCGGGGACGCGCCGGGCACGGTGAATCCGAGCCTGTGGCGGCAGTCGACGCTGGTGGCCCAGCAGGGTCTGTTCGAGGTGACCGAGGGCATTTATCAGGTACGCGGCTATGACCTGTCGAACATCAGTTTCGTCGAGGGCGCGACCGGTGTGATCGTGATCGACCCGTTGATCTCGACCGAGACCGCGGCGGCGGCGTTGGCTCTGTACCGGCAGCATCGGGGTGACCGGCCGGTGACGGCGGTGATCCACACGCACAGCCACGTCGACCACTTCGGCGGAGTGAAGGGCGTGATCACCCAGTCGGACGTGGACGCCGGCCGGGTTCTGGTCATCGCGCCGGCCGGGTTCCTGGAGCATGCGATCTCGGAGAACGTGTACGCGGGCACGGCGATGGCCCGCCGGGCCGGTTACATGTACGGCGCGGCCCTGGACCGCGGCCCCCGCGGCGGTGTGGGTGCCGGGCTCGGCCAGACCACCTCGACCGGCACCGTCACGCTGATCGAGCCGACCGTGACGATCACCACGACGGGACAGGAACTCACTGTCGACGGAGTGCGCACCGTTTTCCAGATGGCGCCCGGTACCGAGGCCCCGGCCGAGATGCATTTCTACTTCCCGGACATGCGGGCGCTGTGCATGGCCGAGAACGCCACGCACACGCTGCACAACCTGCTGACGCTGCGCGGCGCCGAGGTGCGTGATCCGCACGGGTGGGCGGGCTATCTCACCGAGGCGATCGAGATGTTCGGCGACCGGACCGATGTGGTGTTCGCGTCGCACCACTGGCCCACCTGGGGGACGGCCAGGATCGTCGAGTTCCTCAGCGTGCAGCGTGACCTCTACGCGTACCTGCACGACCAGACGCTGCGGCTGCTGAACCGCGGTTACACGGGCGCCGAGATCGCCGAGATGATCCAGTTGCCACCGGCCCTGGAAGGGGTCTGGCACACCCGGGGCTACTACGGCTCGGTCAGCCACAACGTCAAGGCGATCTACCAGCGCTACATGGGCTGGTACGACGGCAACCCCGCCCGGCTGTGGCAGCACCCGCCGGCCGAGGCGGCGAAGCGATACGTAGAGTTCATGGGCGGCGCCGACCAGGTCGTGGCGAAGGCGGCCGCGTCGTTCGAGGGCGGCGACCTGCGCTGGGCGGCCCAGGTCCTCGACCATGTCGTGTTCGCCGAGCCGGGCCACGCCGCGGCAAGAGCCCTGCTGGCCGACGTGTTCGAGCAGCTGGGCTTCGGCGCGGAGAACGGCCCGTGGCGGTGCGAGTTCCTGTCCGGGGCTACCGAGCTGCGCCGCGGTAATTTCGGCACCCCCACGGTCTCCGCGTCGGCCGACATCATCGCGCACCTCAGTCCTGAGATGATCTTCTCTGCTCTTGCCGTCCAGATCGACGGGCCGGCATCGTGGGACCTCGACCTCGCCATCGGCTGGGAACTGCCCGACCACCACGCCGGGTACCGGACCACCCTGCGCAACGGCGTTTTCACGTACGTCAAAGGCAGCGACAAACCGGTGCAGCTCGCCCTGACCGTCCCCGCCGCCGCCCTCGCCGCCCTGGCCGCGGGCGACATCGGCGCCGCCCGGTCCAACGGGCTCAGGCTGAGCGGCGACGAGAAACAACTGGCCGCCCTGTTCGGCGCGCTGCAGCCCGGCGATCCAGCCTTCAACATCGTGGAACCGTGAACCTGGCGGTTGCGCCCGCCGACGTCGACCGGATCGTCGCGCGGCTGTTCCTCACCCACGGCGACCGGCAGCGCAACCTGACCAACTTCTGGGTCTTGCTCGTGCTGGCCGCGGTGATCGCCTCGGCGGGCGTGGTGGCCGACTCCACCGCCACCGTGATCGGTGCGATGATCGTCGCGCCGCTGATGACCCCGATCCTGGGTACGGCGTTGGCGATCGTGCTCGCCGACCGGCGGCAATTGGTGCGCAATCTGGGCCTGACCTTGGCCGGCGCCGCTGCGGTGGTGGCGATCGGCTACCTGCTGGGCACGATCATCCAGGGCGACGTGGTCGCGGCAACGAACTCGCAGGTGGCGGGCCGGGTCAGCCCGCGCCTGATCGACCTGGTCGCGGCGCTGGCCACCGGCCTGGTCGGCGGGTTCGCGCTGGTCCGCTCGGACGTCTCGGACACCCTGCCGGGCGTGGCAATCGCGATCTCACTGGTCCCGCCGCTGGCGGTCGTCGGTCTCACCCTCGAGTCCGGCGCTCCCGGTGAGTCGCTCGGCGCCCTGCTGCTGTTCGGCACCAACGTCGCCGCGATCATCGCCACCGGCACCGCGATCATGCTCGTCGCACGGCTGCGGGAGGCCGCCAAAGATACGGGCTTGCCGGTCGGCGTGATCGGCGCCCGGACCGTGGCGACGCTGATACTGTCCCTGCTGCTGGTGGCGGTTCCGCTCGGGTACGGCAGCTGGCAGGTGCTCCAGGAGCAGATCATCCTCGGCAAGGCCCAGCCGGTTGCCGGCCGCTGGGCGGCCGAGCAGGGCTGGCAGCTCACCGACGTCCAAGTACGCCGCGGCACGCTGCACGTGGTCGCGATGGGCGGACCACCCGAGGCCAGCGCGACGGCGCTGCGGCAGGAACTGGACGACGCCGGGCTGGCGGACGTCGACGCCGTCGTGACCCTGGTCGTCGGCGGCACACGCACCCTGCGGGCCGGCTGACGTGCGACTGTTCGGATCGTTCTCCGGGTACCAGCGGCGGTGGCTGCGCGGTGACCTGCTCGCGGGTCTGACCGTCTGGGCGGTGCTGATCCCGGAGTCGCTAGCGTACGCGACCATCGCCGGTGTCTCCCCGGTCGCGGGCCTGTATGCCGCGATACCGGCGCTGCTGCTCTACCCGATTTTTGGCTCGTCCAGGCACCTGGTCGTCGCCACCATGTCGGGCACCGCGGCGCTGTCGGCCAGCATCGTCGCCGGGAGCGCCGACGTCCCTGCGACCACCGCCGCGCTGGCGGTCGTTGTCGGCGTGCTCTGCCTGCTCGCCGGAATCTTCCGGATGGGGTTCCTCGCCTCGTTCATCTCCGAGCCGGTCCTCAAAGGGTTCATCATCGGGCTCGCCCTGACCATCATGATCGGCCAGGTCCCGGCGCTGATCGGCGTCGACAAGCCTGCCGGCAGCTTCTTCGAGAAGCTCTGGGGCATCCTCGGCGAGCTCGGCGACATCGACTGGCTGACCGCCATGGTCGGCCTGTCCGCATTCGTAGCCATCCTGCTGCTCAAGCGGTACGTGCCGTTGCTGCCGGCCTCGCTGATCGTGGTGCTGGCCGGGATCGGCGCGGTCTGGCTGTTCGACCTCGACATCGACATCGTCGGCACCATCCAGTCCGGTCTCCCCAGCATCGCGATCCCCGATGTCGGCCTCGATCGGTACCTCGACCTGGTCGGTCCCGCCGTCGGGGTGCTGTTGATCGGGTTCGCTGAAGGGCTGGGCGCGGCCAAGACCTACGCGGCCCGCGAGGGATACGAGATCGATCCGAACGCCGAGCTGGTCGGTAACGGCGCGGCCGATGTCGGCGCCGGCCTGGTCGGCGGGCTGGTCGTCAACGGCAGCCTCTCCAAGACCGCCGTCAACGGCGGCGCCGGCGCGAAATCGCAGCTCTCCGGCATCTTCGTCGCCCTGCTCACCGTGCTGACGCTGCTGTTTCTGACGGGGCTGTTCGAGAAGCTGCCCGAAGCGGTGCTGGCCGCCGTCGTGATCGCCGCGGTGATCGAGCTGGTCGACTTCGGCTCGCTGCGGGCGCTTTACCGCATCTGGACCGGCCCGCTGAGCCGCATCTACCACCGCGTCACCCGGGCCGACTTCCTGGCCGCGGTCGGCGCCCTGCTCGGGGTGCTGATCTTCGACACGCTGCCGGGCCTGTTCATCGGCATCACGATCTCACTGCTCACGCTGCTCTTCCGGTCCTCGCGGCCGCACGTGGCCCGGCTGGTCCGCCGGCCCGGCGACGACGGCGTCTGGGTCGACCTCGACCGCCACCCGAACCTGCCCGCCGACGACACGGTGATCGTCTGCCGGGTCGAGTCCGGCCTGTTCTTCGCCAACGCCGACCACGTCCGCACGGCCGTCCTCGCCATGGTCACCGACACCACCCGGGCGGTGGTGATCGATGCCGAAACCCTGCCCACCATCGACGTGTCCGGCGCGCGAATGCTCGCCGGCATGGCCGAGGAACTCGAACGGCGGCACATGTCGCTGCTGCTCGCCAAGAGCATCGGGCAGGTCCGCGACGTGCTCCACACCGCCGACACGCCCGCCACGCCACAGTGGTACCCGACCATCGACGACGCCGTCTCCGCGGTACGCCCAGTCACGTGAGGTCGCCGGGAGAGCGAGCCGGCGCAGCGCCCGAAACGCGTCGGCTACAAAGGGCGATCGCGAGGTCCCCGGCGACGTCCGGATTTGGCTCCCTTTGTGTCATCCATGAAGGAACGGGATTCCTACGCCTCCAGCAGACCCAGTTGGCGGGAGCGAGTGACCGCCTGGGTGCGTGATGAGGCCCCGAGCTTGCGGTAGATCGACCGGGTATGTGCCCGGATGGTGTTCACCGAGAGATACATCTCAGTGCCGATCTCCTGAAGCGACAGGTGTGTCGCGAGCATGGGGAGCACACGAAGCTCAGCGCCGGTCAGCGATGAGGCGCTCAGCAGCATCGGTGTCTGGTCGGCGGAGAGCTGCTTCCGCAGCTCTCCGGCCTCGTCGGCCAAGGCGCCCAGCAGCGGCCGGTACCGGAGCACCTCGTCGATCTCATTCATCAGCGTCTTGGCGCCCGCGATGTCGGCGAGCGCGATGTGTATGCGGACAAGCTGAATGCGGACCTGGACGGCGTAGCACGGCAGCGCGTAGGTGAGCAATGGCCGCATTCGCTGCGTCTCGGCGAGCGCACGGTGGACGGCGGGCGCGTCCCCACGGTGCAGCGCAAGCCTGGCCTGCGCGGTCCAGAGCATGGCCTCCTCGACACCGGGATGTTGGGTTGCCGCTCGGGCCTGATCGGCCAGCGACTGCGCTTGGCTCCAGTCGCCGTGGTCCATGGCGAGCATCGATCGGCCGTACAGGGCGGTGACGAGGACCTCCTGTGCGTTCGTCTGCTCCGCGGCGGCGATCGACTCCCGGAGGTACGCGTCACCGCTGTCCGGATCGCCGGACATGATGCACGCGACCGCGCGGTAGAGCGCCGGCGTCGGCGACACGATGCCCGCGAGCGCGTACTTGTATGCCGCCTCGTCCAGCTGGGCGTTCATCTGATCGAGCCCGTGGCGGCAGTGGACAAAACGCAGCGTCGCGGCGTACGCCTCGGTGGCGGGATCGGCGACCCATCCCGGTTGTCCGTACTGCCAATGGTCGATCAGATTTGCCCATCGCTCGGCTTCTACCGGCCGCCCGGTCGTGCTGTAGAGGAACCCGGCCATGATGGCGATCATCGGGTGGTTCTCGACGCCACCCCGCCGTTCCAGCCAGGTGAGCCAGCGTTCGACAGTCTCGCGGCCGCCGCGCCAATAGATCGGCAGCCAGAGCTGTTCGACCAGGCCGGCCGTGGCCTCGACGTCCCCGGCTGCGATGAAGTACTCCAGCGCTTCCTCGGGCTGCTCGTGATCGAGGCACCAGACAGCGGCCCGGCGCCGTAGACCGGCGACTAGCTCGGGGTGGTTTCGGTCGAGCTCGGCACGCAGCATGTCGCGGAAGAGATGGTGATAGCGATACCACTGTTCGCGGCGGTCCAGGGGCACCAGCAGCATGTTCGATCGAGCCACCTCGGCAAGCGCCGCGGCGGCGCCGTCAACGCCCAGCACCGCCTGGCACAGCGGTCCGGACAGTCGCTCCAGGACCGCGCTCCTGATCAGCACCTCCCGCTGCCGGTGAGAGATCCGTGCCAGGAACTCCGACTCTATGTACTCGCTGACCAACTGGTCGTCACCACCGAACGAGGCGACCGCCCGGTCGAGCGAACCGCCTTCCCGCAGACAGAGCGCGGCCAGGTAGAGGCCGACCGGCCACCCTTCCGTGCGGCCGTGGAGCGCGGCCAACTCATCGGGCCTCAATCGTGCGCCGGCTTCGCGGAGCAACGAGCCGGCCTCATCGACGGTGAGCGACAGGTCGGCGGCGCTGATCTCGAGGATCCGGCCTTGCGTACGCAGCCGGGCAACGCGCAACGGCGGCGTTGTCCTCCCGGCCAGTACAAGGCGAGACCCGGCCGGGATGTTCTCCGCCAGGACGGAGAGCGCGTCCCGGCACGTCCGGTCGTCGAGAAGGTGCACGTCGTCCAGGACGAGCACCACCGGCTTACTCATCGACGCGAACGCCGACGCCAGTCGCGGCACCACACAGCCGGGTACCGAACTGGCCGGTGACATCAGCGCCTCGAACACCCGCGCGCCTAGCGGCTCGTGGACATGCAACGCCTCCGCGATGTACGTCAGCAGAACCTTGGGATCGTTGTCCGCCTCGTCGACCGACACCCACGCGAACGCGTGATTCGCACGCTCGGCCCACTGCGCCAGCAAGGTCGTCTTGCCGTAGCCCGCGGGCGCGACCACCGAGACGATCCGGCAAGGACTGGCCTGGACCAGACGCTCCAGCAACGACCGACGGCGAACCGTCCCCGCCCGTACGAGCGGGGCTTGCAGCTTCGACATCGTCAGGTCTCTGGACCTGCTCGCCGGGTTCGCGGAGGCCGACAGTTCAGGCTCCTTTCCCTCGCCTGCTCGCGGTGTAGCCTACGCGACCGACAGGGCCGAAAACGCGCGCTGAGCCGCTGTCCCGCCACCACGATCCGGGACGCCGCTCAGCCCGCCTCGCGCAGCGGGCAATGAGCCAACGGAAGGCCAACCAACTGGCCTTTCCAGGCATCAGATTGCCTCGCGTTGTCAAGCGTGCTGTCCGGCCAGCCGGCCGCGGATCCGGGGAAGCTCGAGCGTGAGCTGCGTCGACGGTCGGGCCACTACGGACACGACCGAGGTGCCCAGGAGCTGATCTTGCCGGAAAGTCGCAGGAACTTGCCGTCCGGCTGGGTGATGTGCGCGTGGACCTGACCTTCGGCGAGGTCCTCGAGGTGGACGACGGTCGTGTTGTCCGGCTCTTGCCAGCTCACCGCGAACAGCCCTGGGCGCAGGACGACGACACGGTATTCGACGGTCTGGGCCGGGCCGGCCGCGCTGCCGGTGAGGACCTTGAACGTCAGCTGGGTCGGCGATGCGAAGGTGATGCGGGTTTGGAAGATCTGGAAGTCGATGTCGAAGGAGTGTCCGACCGGGATCTGAGTCGCGTTCGCGGGGGTGTTCATGAGCGTCGCCTCGCTCGGCGAATACGCCGGCGTCGGCTCCTACCCGATACCGGCGCCGTGTGGCTTGGGCTCGGCCCGATTCTCGGGGCGATGTTCTGCTGATCGCCTATGGCGTCAGCCTGCTGTTGCTCTCCTGATCTGGACCGGGTGAACCTGGCGCGATCCGTGGGCAGATCAGAGGATGAGCCGCTCACGTCTGCACTATCAGAGGTGGGCCTGCGGGTCAGGCGGAAATGTGTTGTTCAGCGGGCTCGCGGCTGATGTGGAGGTCCCAGTAGAAGCGTGCGATGTCGTCGGGTTCCTTGAGCGTGACGCCGTCTGGCGCGCCTGGCGTGCCGGCGATCCAGGTGCCGATCGCGACGTGGCCGGCATAGATCCCCTTGCCGGCCAGGGCGGCGTTGAGAGTGAGGATCCACTTGCGCAGGGCCGCGCCCGCCATGCCAGTGCTGACGAACAAGGGTATGGGTGCGACCGATGAGGCGCCGGTGGTGTAGAGCAGTGTTCCGCTGCCGGCAGCCAGCATTGCCGGCAGCACGGCGCGGGTCGCGGCGATCGCGCCGTAGCAGATGCTCTCCATTTGCGGCGCGAGGTTGTCCACGGTGACGTCCAGTGCTCCGGTGTTCCGCACGCCTTGGCTGCTGCCTGCGGCCGGGGCGGCATAGTGCAGTACGTCGATCCCGCCGAACTGTTCCGCGGCGCTGTTCAGGGCCGCGGCGAGTGCGGGGCGGTCCGTGACGTCGGCGGGAAATCCTGCTGTCTTGACGCCCTCGGCCGTCAGCCGCTCGGTGAGCTCACCGAGTCGCTCGTTCGAGCGGGCGAGCAGGGCGACGTCGAAGCCGTGACCGCCGAAGACTTTCCCGAGGGAAAGGCCGAGGCGCGCCCCGGCGGCGACGAGTGCGATGGCGGGCATGGTGATCTCCTTGGATGTGGGGTAGCCCGCCGGCCGCGTGGGCGGGACGACCTCACCCCATCACCGTGGTGGGCGATACGTCCAAGACCGACCGGGCCTCGATCGATAACCTGACGGAATGGACCGGTTGGAGACACGGCAACTGGCGTACTTTCTGGCGGTCGCCGAGGAACTGCACTTCGGCCGGGCCGCAGCCCGGCTGGGCATCGCGCAGCCCGCATTGTCCAAGTGCATCCGTCAGCTGGAACGCCGGCTCGAGGTGACCCTGTTCGTGCGGACCAGTCGCACGGTCGCGCTGACACCGGCCGGCCGGGTGCTGGCCCGTGAAGCACGCGTCGCACTGGATGCGGTATCGGCCGCTGCGCTACGTACGCAGCGGGCCGGCACCCGCGATCCGCGTCTGGTGCTGGCCATGAAGCCCGGCGGTGACGGCGGCCTGCTCCCGGCCATCCTCGCGGAGTACGAAGGCCGGCCGGATCTGCCGCCGGTCGAGATCGTCTTCGATGCTGACGGTGCCCGTCTGCTGCGCGAGGGACGGGCGGATGTGGCGCTGTTGTACGCGTCGCCCGACGAACTGCGGGGCCTGGACACCGAAATACTGCTGACCGAGGCGCCGGTCGCTGTACTACCCGTCACCCACCCGCTCGCCGGGCGAGCGAGCCTGCAGATGGCTGACCTGTCGAGCGAAAGCCTGCACACCAGGCCCACCGAGCCCGGAGCGACACAGAGCCTCAGCGCACTCATGCACTTGATCGCCCTCGGTCGCAAGGTCGCCGTGCTGCCCCGGGTGCTGACGACACCGCTACGCGAGGATCTGACCACGGTTCCGGTCATCGACGTCCCAGCAAGCGTCCTGCTTCTCGCCTGGCCGGCGCACAGCACATCCCCGTCCGTCGCCGCCCTGGTCCAGGCCGCTGCAAACGCCACCCGCCCCGCGCATTTGCCCCGTCGGTGATTCCTGGGTGGCACCGACACCAGCCCGGCAGAGCGCGCCCACCCATGCCATCGATGTCTTGCACGGATGTGGACCGAGATCGCCGACGCGGATCGTTGCCTGGAAGCGGAACGTGGCGAGGGCGGGTGGCCCATCGCTAGGCGGCCACCGCGCCGGCCAGGGACGCCGGGTCCGGCCGGTACACCGAGAACCGGCCCTTGCCGGCCCGCTTCGCCGTGTACAGGGCGACGTCGGCGTGGCGGAGCAGATCGGCGGGCAGGTCGTGGCGGGCGCGCTCGGCGACCCCGAGGCTGGCGTTGGCGGCCAGGTCGCGGTCGCTGAGCCGGACCGGCACCGCCATGGTCTCGACGATCCGGCCCGCCACCTCGGCGGCCTGTCCTGCGTCGGCGCCGGGCAGCAGCACCGAGAACTCGTCGCCGCCGAGCCGGGCCACCAGGTCGCCGGGCCGCACCGCGTCACGTAGCCGGCGGGCTACCTCGATCAGCAGCTCGTCGCCCACCGGGTGGCCGAGCGTGTCGTTGACGGTCTTGAAGTCGTCCAGGTCGATCAGGATCGCCGAGACCAGTTCCCCGCGGCCGGCGGCGTCGTCCAGGGTCTCGTTGAACAGGGCCCGGTTGGCCAGGCCGGTGAGCGCGTCGTGGGTGGCCTGCTCGCGAAGCAGCAGCTGGCTCTGGCGCAGCTGCTCGACCAGCGCGTTGTTGTCCCGGAACGCGAGCAACTGGCGGGCCACCACCGCGGCGGTGGCGACCACCGCGCCGATCAGCACGGCCAGCTGGTCCTCGCCGGTCAGGACGGCGGCGAACAGCAGCGCGTCGACCGCGCCGATCGCGAGATAGGGCAGCACGCTGTACGGCCGGGTGCGGCGCACCGGCGCCACGGTGACCGCCCGGCCGCACTGCACGACTGCGGCCAGGGCCGCGACGAACCCCTCGGTCACCGTGATCACATTCGAGACGCCCGCATAGCGTGGGTCGCCCAGCACCGGCACGAGCGCGGAACCGACGGCGCCGACCCCCACCACGGCCGCCAGCAGGCGCAGCGCGAGCGAGTCGACGGCGATCGTGCCGGCCAGCATCAGCTTCACCACGGCCAGCACGGCGAGCAGGCAGATCAGGCACATCACCAGCAACCCGAGCACCGTCGCGGGGCCGCTGCCGCTATTGAGCTGAGGCCGCAGCACAAAGTGCCAGAGGAACGTGGACGCGCCGATCAGCACGGTCGCGGCGTCCATCCCGAGGCGCAACCAGTCGGCGCTGTCGCGCCGGGCGCTCGGCAGCCGCAGCAGGCTCCACAGCACCAGCGCCAGCGCCACCACCAGCAGCCCGACGGCGACGAAGAACTGCGGCCCGACGCCCGCGCGGGTACCGCCCACGCTGGCGGCGGTGAACGGCCCGGTGGCCGGGGCGATCAGCAGGGCGGCGACGGACAGCCGGCGCCAGAAACGACGACCGGCCGGGGTCAGCTCGGGGAGCGTGGCGGCCTGGCGGAGGTACCAGGCCGCGGCCAGCATGCTCAGCGCGCCCGGCAACCAGCCGGCGACGCTGAGATGGTTCCAGCCGATCATCCGGGCCACGCACCAGCCGACCGCCGCGGCGTACAGCAGCCCGTACACCGGCAGCAACCGGCGAAGCATTCGCCTTTCCAACGCCGCACCGCCTTCCGTCTCCGGTGCCATCGACCCGCCGCGGGCCGAGTTGAGCCCCGCGGGCGGGCGAGTTGGCGCGGGCAGCAGCGTCCGGCGTTCGCCGCGGACGGCCAGGACGGGCAACGAGACGGCCGTCACGCGTCGCCCAAGCGTCGGATGGAGGCCGAGCCCGAGATCGAGCCCGACCACCCCGGTCGTCATGAACCGGGATCATCCGGGATGAATCACGGCAGGAACTTCACTTCCGGGAAGAGCCGGCTGGGGCCGTGCAGCAGGCGACTGTCCCGGTGCCGCAGGTGCCGGTCGAAGAAGGCGAGGGGATAGGCCTGCTGGATCTTGACCGAGCGGCCCGGATCGAGGGTGCCGATCCAGCCGTGCAGGTCCTCCGTGCTCAGCCCGACGATCGGCGCGATCTCGGAGATCAAGATCTGATAATCGGTGTACGAGGGATGGAGCGCGCCCTCGGCCTGGATGTTGAGCCGCCAGCCGCGCAGGTGTGACCAGAACGCGGCGACCGGCGGCGCCTCGGCCCGCGTGAACTCGGCGGTCATCAGCATGACGGGGCGGTCGAGGTCGGTGAGCGGCGGCGGGTTGGACTCCATCGGCCCGTCGAGGATCAGCCCGGCCCGCACCCGGCGGTCGTCGGCCATGAGCAGCGCGGTTGCCGTCCCGCCCTTGGAGTGGCCGAACATGCCGATGCGTCGCAGGTCGAGCACTGAGCCCAGGCCGGTCGGCAGCGGCCGGTGATCGACGTCGGGGTTGTGCCCGGCGGCCAGGATCTCGACCTGGTCGATGACGAACTTGGCGTCGCGGGCGAAGTCGGGTGGCAGCATCACCGGCTCGTCGACCGGGGCGATGACCCGTCCGTCGGGGAACTGGCTGAAGGCGTCGTACGTGTGGTCGACGGTGACCACGACGTAGCCGTGGCTGGCGAGTTCCTGGACCACGACGGTGGTCTCCGAGCGATGGTCGTGGGCCGCATGCGAGAAGACGACGACCGGCAGTCGTTCGCCGGGACGGCGTACCGGAGCGCCGATGTGCCCTGAAGTGAAGGGCGCGAGCGCGGCGTCTGGCTCGAACCCGGCCGACACCAGCAGCAGGCGAAGCGGAGCGGGCAGCATCCACGGTGCCGCCGGGTACCCGGCGGTGCGGTGCGCGGGATACCAGATGCTGGCCATCAGCTCCCGGACCTGCCCCTGGTACGCGCGGGTGTGGTCGGCCAGATGCAGCTGCACCATGCCCACCGGGTAGGGCCCGGTGGGACCCGGCAATCTCAAGCGCGGCGCGGCCGATGCGGGCGACGCGATGCCGAGCGGCACCGTGACGCCGGCCGCGAGCACAGCCCCGAGCAGGCCTCGGCGGGACAACGAGACGGACATGACTTCCTCCCCCATCCGGAAATATACTTCGGGAGTATACCCTGAGTATCTACCTCGCGTGTAGGGTGGGCATATGAGCGTTCCTCTGACACTGCTGGGCCTGCTCGAGCGCGAGCCCAGTCACGGCTACGACCTCAAGCGCGACTACGACATGTATTTCGGCCGGGGTAAGCCGCTGCCGTTCGGCCAGGTCTACTCGACGCTGGCCCGCCTCACGAGGGACGGCAAGATCGTCATGAACGAGGCGGAGCCCGGCGACGGCCCCGACCGCAAGCGCTACGTCATCACCGAGCAGGGCGCCACCGAGGTCAACGCGTGGCTGGCCGAGCCGGTCGCCCCCGAGCCCAATCTGCAGAGCATCCTGTTCTCCAAGGTTGTCCTGGCGCTGATGCTCGAACGGCCGGCCGCGCAGTACCTCGACGCCCAGCGTGCCGCCCATCTGCAACGGATGCGGGAGCTGACCGAGATCAAACGCGGCGGCGGCCTGATCGACGGGCTGCTCGCCGACCACGGGTTGTTCCACCTCGAGGCCGACCTGCGGTGGATCGACACCACCGCCGCCCGGCTCGACGCGCTGCGGACGGAAGTACGGCGATGACACCCCCTGTGTCCACCTGTAGATCGGAATTAGGCCGCGAGCTGTTGTTCGGTGCTGTGCCGTGCGTTCCCGTGCAGGGCCGGGTCGTAGGTGGTGTTGTTCTGCCAGCAGCGCCAGATGATGCGGACCCAAGCTCGGGCGAGGATGCGGGTGGCGTGCGGGTGGTCTTTGCCGCTGGCGCGGGCCCGGTCATAGATGTCGGCGGCCCAGGGGCTGGCGTGGCGGCTGTTGTCGGCGAACGTGGTGATGGCCTGGCGGAGCCGTTTGTTGCAGGCCCAGCGGAACGACACGCCGCGTTGTTTGCCGGATGCCTTGGTGACGGGGGTGATCCCGGCCAGCGCGGCGATGGCGTCGGGATGCTCGAACGCGGCCCTTGCGTCACCCCATTCGGCCAGGATCTGGGCGGCGTTGACGGTCCCGGCGCGGGGGAAGGACTGGAAGATTTTCCCGTCGGGGTGGGTGTCCATCTTCTCGGCGATGGCCCGGTCGAGGTCCTTGATCGCGGTGTTGAGCGCCTTGATCACGCTGACCTGGGCCAGCACCGCCGCACGGACTCCCGTGCACAGGTCAGGATCGGTGGTGCCGGCCGGCGCCGAGCGCAGGCGGGTCAGGAGAACCGCCGCGGGCCTTTTGCCGGAGTAACTCTGCTTGGTGCAGAACGCGGCGAGCCGGGCCTCGGTCAAGGGGGCTGCCGACACGGCGGTCGGGTATTTCGTGAGGAAAGCCAGCGCAATCGCCGAGGACAGGCTGGCGAAGATCGCCTTGCCTCCGGGCCAGTGCGCGTCCAGCAGCGCGGCGAGCTGGTTGACCGCGGCCACCCGGGCCTCGACCAGGTCACCGCGGCTGCGGGTCACCGTCCGCAAAGCCTTGGTAGGCCCCGAATACGGGACCGCCGGCCGCAGCCGGTGGATCCGCACGCGCAGGTAATCAGCGATCACCTGTGCGTCACCTGGGTCGGATTTGGCGCCGGAGAGAACCTCGGCCTCACGCCAGGCCTTGATCGCGTTCGGCTTGACCGGCATCACCGGATGCCCAGCCTCCAGCAGAGCGTCCACCAGACGCCCATCCGGACGCTCGATCGCCACCGGCGTCAACTCGGTGTCGCCGAGCTTGCCCAGCCGCACGACCAGCCTGGCGAACCCGGCAGCGGTGTGCTCGACGGTGAACGCCGCGACCTTGCGGCCACCCTGGTCCAGCACACACACGGCATGCTCGGTGGTCGCCCAGTCGATCCCGACGAAGAACAACGGCCCCTCTTGCAGCGACAACCTCGTCGCCTTCCCGTTCGCAGCAACAGGCAGGAGCCAGGCGGAGGCGAAGGAACCGATTGTCGAGCGGTCACTAACCGGCGCTCTGCGGCGCGTCCCTCTGTCATCGATCAGCGGTTCCGGGGAAGCCGGGGGCGGCAGTGTCATCGAAGCCCACAAGGGGCAACCATCAAAGGCCGTCACCCCGACTTCCGCCTAGTTCCTACCACAAGCCCCATCCAGGGGCCCGCACGGAAGAGGGTGCACTAGTGACCATCATCGAGGCGCGCGGCGTCGAGCTCTCGTTCGGGCAGACGCCGGCCCTGCGCGGCGCCGACCTTGAGGTGGCCGCCGGCGAGATCCTGGCCGTGATGGGGCCGAGCGGCTCCGGCAAGTCGACGCTGCTGCACTGCCTGGCCGGCATCCTGGTGCCACAGGCCGGAGAGATCCATTTCGATGGCCGGCGGATCGACCGGCTCGGCGAGACCGAGCGCAGCGCGCTACGCCGCGACCAGTTCGGGTTCGTCTTCCAGTTCGGACAGCTCGTGCCCGAGCTCACCGCCGAGGAGAACGTCGCGTTGCCCCTGCTGCTGGCCGGCATCCGCCGTACGCCGGCCCTGCGCGCCGCCCGGGTGTGGTTCGAGCGGCTCGGGCTCGACGGCCTCGAACGCCGCCGGTCCGGCGAGCTCTCGGGCGGTCAGGCCCAGCGCATCGCACTGGCGCGGGGCCTGGTGGCGCGGCCGCGGATCCTGTTCGCCGACGAGCCGACCGGCTCGCTCGACTCGCTGACCGGCGAGCACGTCATGGACCTGCTGGTCGGCTCGGCCCGGGCCGAGGGCACCACCGTCGTCGTAGTCACCCACGAAGCGCGCGTGGCGGCGTACGCGGATCGGGAAGTCATCGTCCGCGACGGCAAGGTGACCTCGCTGTCCCCGGCCCCGGCCACGGTGCACCCGTGATCCGGCTCGGGCTCCGTCTCGCCCTGGCCGGCGGCCGCGAGGCCATCGTCCGGCTCGCCATCATCATGGTCGCCGTCGCCATCGGAACCGGCCTGCTGCTGAGCACCCTGGCCGGCCTCAACGCGGTGCAGCACCAGAACGAGCGGTACGCCTGGCTCAACACCGGCGCCGCGAAAACCGACGCGGTGGGCACGGCCGACCCGACCTGGTGGCTGCTGCGCGGTGACTACTTCCACGGCGACCGGATGGCCCTGGTCGACGTCGCCCCCACTGGTCCGGACGCGCCGGTGCCGCCGGGCCTGCCCCGATTGCCCGGCCCCGGCGAGTACTACGTGTCGCCCGCGCTGGCCCGCGAGCTACGGGCCACACCGGCCGACCAACTCGCCGACCGGTTCCCCGGGCGTCAGATCGGCATCATCGGTGAGGCCGGCCTGCCCGGCCCGGACATGCTGCTCGCCGTGGTCGGTCACACTCCGGAATTTCTTTCCACGCTGCCGTACGCCCAGCAGGTGGCCCGGATCGAGTCGGTCGATCCGAGCAACTGCTCCGGCTGCCGGGTCGGCACCGACTCCGACGGCATGGCGTTGCTGCTGTCGGTGGTGGCGGCCGCGCTGATCTTCCCGCTGCTCATGTTCATCGGTACGGCGACCCGTCTGTCCGCGGCCCGCCGCGAGCAACGGTTCGCGGCGATGCGGCTGATCGGCGCCACCCCGCGGCAGGTCTCGCTGATCGCCACGGTCGAGGCATTCCTGGCCACGGTGGTCGGCGTGCTGGCCGGATTCGGTGTGTTCTTCGCGTTGCGGCCGGGGATGGCGTCGATCACGTTCACCGAGACGGCGTTCTTCACCGGCGACCTCTCGCTCGGCCTGCGCGATGTTCTGGGCGTGGCGATCGGCGTCCCGGTCGCGGCGGCGGTAGCCGCCCGGGTCGCGCTGCGCCGGGTCCAGATCTCGCCGCTCGGCGTCACCCGGCGGGTCACCCCGAGGCCGCCGCGGTTCTGGCGGGTGATCCCGGCGGCGGCGGGCGTGGCCGAGCTCGCCTACTTCGTCGGCCGGCGACCGGAGACCACCAATGGGCAGATCGCGGCATACCTGTTCGGCATCTTCACAGTGATGATCGGCATGGTCGTCGCCGGGCCGTGGCTGACCATGATCGGGGCGCGGCTGCTGGCCGGTCGGGCCCGGCGCCCGGCCGCGCTGATCGCCGGGCGCCGGCTGGCCGACAACCCGCAGGCCGGGTTCCGGGCCGTGAGCGGGCTGATGCTCGCCCTGTTCGTCACCGCGGCAGCCAGCGGCATCATCACCACCATCGTCGACAACCGGGGCACGCCGATCGATCGCGGCTCGGCCGCCAATGTGGCGCTGGTCCAGAGCTTCTGGCCGAACATGGGGCAGAAGGTCACGCTGCCGACCGACCCGGCCGCGATCCCGTCCGACCTGCGCTCCGCGCCCGGCGTCCAGGGCTTGCTGGTGACTCGCCTCAATCCGCGGTTCCGGATCGATGTCCCCAGCGATGTCCTGCCCGGGGTGATCGCGTGCTCCGAGCTGGCGTCCCATCCGCTACTCGGCCGGTGCCCGCCCGGCGCGGAGGCGGTCGAGGTGAACCCGGACCTCCAAGGACAGCACGACGGCGGAGCGGTCGGCACGGCGACGGAGTGGCCGGCGACCACGATGTCCCCGGCTGACATAGCCGGGCAGCCGATGCTGTCGATCGTCGTGCAGACCGACGGCAGCGCCGCCACCATCGAGCACGCGCGAACCACGCTTGAGAACGCGTTCCCCGGACGAGACCTGCCCGCCACCAACGGTGAGTTCATGGGCGACTTCGGCAAACAGCTGGTCCAATGGCAGCAACTCGCCAACGTGGTCATCCTGACCACCCTGCCGATCGCCGGCTGCAGCCTCGCGGTCAGCGTCGCCGGTGGCCTCACCGAGCGGAAACGGCCATTCAGCATGCTGCGGCTGACCGGGGCGCGACTGGCGACCCTCCGGCAGGTGGTCGCCCTCGAGAGCGCGGTGCCGCTGCTGCTGGTGGCTCTGGTGGCGACCGGCATGGGCTTCCTCACCGCCCACCTGTTCCTGCGGGCGCAGCTGGACTACTCGCTGCGCTCGCCGGGCCTGCCCTACTACCTGTTGGTGATCGGCGGGCTGGCCGCGTCGCTGGGCATCATCGCCTCGACGCTGCCGCTGCTCCGCCGGATCACCGGACCGGAGACGGCCCGCAACGAATAGGTTGAACGCACTACTAGCTGATCCGCGCGCTCACCGGCGACGCCGGTCGGTGTCCCGTCGACGGGACACCGGCCGGCGTCGCCGATGTTCATCTGATCTGCTTGCGCCACGGTATGGCCTGTGATCGATCGCTGACTTAATGTGATCACGCTGCTATATCGAACGGGGACGTTATGTGGCGAAGAATTCTGCCCGTCTGCCTGGTGGCAGGCCTGGCGGTCGGTCAACTTGTCGTACCGGCTCTGGCCGGTGTTTCCGAGGCCGCGTGCGCGGATCGGGCCGGTACTGAGCGGGCCGCTGTCGAATTGGCGGTCAGCTGCGACCGACCGGTGACGGTCGACTCCTCGAGGACCGAGTTTTCCCAGGTTACCGCCCAGCCGGACGGTCATCTGCGGTTCGAGTCGGCGGTGGAGCCGCAACGCGCCCGCCGCGGCGCCGAATGGGCCGACCTCGATTTGAGCCTGACTCGCGGCGGGGACGGGCAGCTGCGCCCGGCGGTCTCGGTCGCCGATGTCGCGTTCTCCGGCGGCGGTTCCGGCCCGCTGATCACCCTGACCCGCGGGGGTCGGACCCTGACCATGTCGTGGCCGGGGAATCTGCCGCTTCCGACCGTTTCTGATGATTCGGCCACGTATGCCGAGGTGTTGCCCGGCGTCGATCTGGTGGTCCGGGCGACCAGCACCGGCTTCACCCACGCGCTGGTCGTCAAGTCAGCTGCGGCCGCGGCCCAGCCCGGCGTCGCGAATGCCCGGTTCCGGCTCGGCGGCACCGCCCGGATCTCTTCGAAGGGCGGTCTGCTGACCGCCTCCGGGCCCGACACGCCGATCGCCTCGACCGAGCCGGCGGTGATGTGGGATTCGCGGACCACGCCGACAACGCCGTCCAAGGTGGCTTCCGCCCGGCCCCAGGCCGCGCCCCGTTCGACCCACAAGGGACCCGGCGACGCCGCAAGGGTCGCGCCGGTGTCTGTTGCGCTGGCCGGCGACGACCTCGTGCTGCGCCCGGACGCCAAGCTCTTGAAGAGCGCGACCTACCCGCTCTACGTCGACCCCGCCTGGTCGGTCTACAAGAACAAATGGGCGTACGCGACGAGCAACAACTCGAACAACACCGACTATTCGAGGGCCCGGGTCGGGCTGAGCCCGGACTCCGGGGCCCTGTACCGGTCGTACTTCCAGTTCCCCACCACGGCCAACGGGGTGTCGCTGGCCAAGAAGCACATCGAGACCGCCCGGGTGGAGATGAAACTCGACCACTCCTGGTCCTGTGACAGCACGATCACCTCGATGTACTGGACATCTGCGATCAACGCCACGCCGAAGGCGAGCTGGTCGGCCATGTCGCTGTTGCGCTTCGTGGACACCGCCACCGGGCACGCCAACGAGGCCGGCGGTTGCGGCAACGAGCAGGGCGACATGTACATGCAGTTCGACAGCGCCGCGGTCACCCAGCTGCTGCAAGACGCCGCCAACGGCAGCTGGAGCGCGCTCACCGTCGCCCTCACCGCCCGCGCCGCGGACGGTACCGGCGAATCCGTGCAGGAACGGTGGAAGAAGTTCTACCCCAACGACGCGAAACTGGTAGTCGACTACGACACCCCGCCCGGCAAACCGCTCTACCTGCAGGCCGCCGGCGTCGCCTGCAACACCGGAGTGCTGTCCATCGGCACCCTCACCCCGACGTTCTCGGCGATCTTCTCCGACGCCGACGCGTCCGACTCACTCACCGGCGTGTTCGAATGGATCGAGGTGCCCGCCGGCGGAATGAGCGCGGTCACCGACACCTCGCCGGCCCGCAAGACACCACCGCCGAACAAGACAAACATCAGCCCGAAATCGACCCGGGCCACCACCGCGACCGTCACCGCCGTCAAGGGCAAGACGTACGCCTTCCGTGCGCGAGCCATCGACAAGGCGCCCTACTCGATATCTAGCGGGTGGGGCCCGTGGTGCCAGTTCACAGTGGACACCACCGTCCCGCCGGTGACCGCCACGGTGATCACACAGCCCGCCGGACCGGGCCAGAAGGGCCGGATCCGGATCGAGTCGACCGCCACCGACGTCACCAAGTTCCAGTACGGCTGGGACGCCGCGACCAAGGTGGTCACCGCCTCGGGCACCAACCCGAAATACGCCGAGGTCGACATCACCGCCCCAGCGTTCGGCCTGAACGTGCTGCTGCTCAAGGCCATCGACGCCACCCTCAACGAGGGCAACGGCTCGCTCGAGTTCCGCGTCGGCCGGCCCTCTCCGGCTGCTGCCCGATGGACACTGGAAACCTATCCCGGCATCAACCAGACAGCCGCCCTCGCCGACCAGGCCGCTTCTCCCGCCAACACACCACTGACCGCCTCCGGGGTGACCTGGACCGACGGCGTACGCCTGATCGGTGGCCAGACGGCCACCTTCAACGGCACCTCCTCCGCGGCCACCACCAGTTCGGCCGTGGTGAACACGACCGGTTCGTTCAGCGTCTCCGCCTGGGTGCGACTGGGCGTGCTGCCCGCCGGCGACCTGAAGTTCGCCACCCAGGACGGCCCCGACGCGGCCGGCTTCGAAATCGGCGTGCGACGCAACGGCAGCCCGGCGACGCCGTACTGGTCGTTCGTCATGAAGGACACGAGCGCCCAAACGAGTACGACGGTCGCGGCGCTGTCGCCGACCGCCATCACCGCCGCGGATGTGGGCCGCTGGACGCTGGTGACCGGCGCGTTCGACGCGACCGAGAAGAAGCTCAAGCTCTACGTCGACGGAACGCTGGTCGGCCAGGCCGACCGGACGGCGACGCCGTGGTCGGCCGCCGGCAAGTTCGCGGTCGGACGCGGGTTCGCCTCGGGCGTCGTCAGTAACTTCTGGAACGGATCGATCGCCGACGTGCAGGTCTTCGACCGGGTGCTGCAGCCGCAGGACTTCAGCGGGCAGCTGGCCTCCGACCCGGCGTCGGGCGGCTTCGACGAACCGGGCATCGCCACCCCGATCGAGGTCGGGTCGTGGGACTTCCAGTCGGCGGTCCCCTGCTACCTCGCCGACCTGCGGGACACCTGCGAGGCGCCGGACACCCGCACCGCGTGGGGCCGGTGGCTGGCGCTGAGCCGCGGCGCCGAGATCGGGGCCGGACACTCGGCCAGCGAGATGGGTCTGTGGACGGACAACAGGTACTTCCCGGAGGAGGGCAACACCAGCTACTCCGACGAGTACGGCCGCAGCGCGGTCAAGGCCGGCACGACGCCGCCCGACGCCGACGGCCTGGAGTTCACCACCTGGCAGGACCGGGCGGTGCTGCGCACCGATCAGTCGTACACCATCTCGGCCTGGGTGATGCTCGAACCCGGCCCCGCGGGTAACGGCGGCCGGACGGTCTTCGCCCAGCGCGGCACGCACGAGAGCGCCTTCTGGCTCAAGTACAGCCCCCAGACCCAACAATGGGAGTTCCGGGTCCTGCCGCAGGACGATCTCACGGCGACGCCCGCCGGGGTCTCCTCTCTTGCGGCGGCGGAGCAAGGTGTGTGGACTCAGCTGACCGGCGTCTACGACTCGGCCACCAAGGAGATCCGGCTCTACGTCAACGGCGAGCTGCAGAACACCAGGACGCTGTCGTTCACCCCGTTCAACGCCACCGGCCCGCTGTTGGTCGGCCACACCCTCTGGCACGACGGCCTGATGGACCAGTTCTACGGCGGCATCGACGACGTCGAGATCTACCAGGGCGCGATGAGCGACGCCGCGGTGGCCGCCATGTACGACCGGAACGCCGCCGACGTGTCCGGCGCCAACGTCCTCGGCGTGGGCCAGGCGCTGCACACGAACGAAGCCCTCCGGTCCAACAACCGCCAGTACACGATGTGGATGCAGGTCGACGGCAACGTCAAGCTCTACGACGGCGCCACCGAGATCTGGTCCACCCGTACCTACAGCTATCCGGGCGCCTCCATGGTCATGCGGGCCGACGGCAACCTCGTGATCTACAGCGCGGCCGGCGCCGCGGTCTGGTCCACCGGCACCGCCGGCACCGGTGCCGACCGCCTGGTGCTCTACGACGATGGCGATCTGGTTCTGCTCGATTCGACCGGCCAGGTCGTCTGGCGGCGTGACTGACGTGCTGAGGCAAAGGGGACGGGGAATGCACGCACAGCGCTGGAATGTCGTGTTGAGGTCGGTCGTCGCGGCCGTGCTGCTGTCGGTGGGCGCGGGGGTGCCGGCGAGGACGGCGGTGGCCGCGCCGCCCGCGCCGACTGCGCCGCCGGTGGAGAAGCTGGACCATGACGGTGGGCCGGTGGCCGGGCGGGCGTGGACGCAGCGGAAGGTCCGGGACCTTCCGGCGACGAAGCTCGCGTGGCCCAAGGCGGGGACGGCTCGGGTCGACCTGCCGGCTTCCGGTCAGGTCAAAGTCCCCGGCGCGCCGATCCGGGTGGGTGATGCGCCCGGCGGGCCGCGGCTGGCCAGCGTGGATGTGCAGGTGGTCGACCCGGCAACAGTTCCGGCCTCGTGGCGGGACGGGTTGGTGATGCGGGTCGGCTCGGCTCAGGCGGGTGCGGCGCGGGTGTCGGTGGATTACCGGGATTTCGAGCAGGCGTACGGGGCGGATTGGGCATCGCGGCTGCGGCTGTGGCAGGTGCCGCAGTGCGCGCTGACCACCCCGGGCGTGTCGTCGTGCCGGTCGGTGGCCCTGCCGACGTCTGCCGATGCGGCGGCCGGGACGGTCTCGGCGACGGTCGCCGCCAATTCGTTGGTGGCGTTGGCGGCGGGGGCCTCCGGTAAGGACGGTGATTTCGGCGCCACCAGCATGGCGGCGAGCTCGACCTGGTCGTCCGGCGGGAACTCGGGTGAGTTCTCCTGGAGCTACCCGATGCGGGTGCCGCCGGCGACGGGTCCGGTGCCGGACGTGGATCTGTCGTATTCGTCGTCGGCGGTCGATGGCCGGTCCGAGGTGAGCAATAATCAGCCGTCGTGGGTCGGTGAGGGTTTCGATTACTCGCCGGGCTTTATCGAGCGTCGCTACGTGCCCTGTGCCGAGGATTCCAAGAACGGGGCGAACAGCACGGTTTCCAGCGGCGATCAGTGCTGGCGGTCGGACAACGCGACGATGAGCTTCGGTGGGCACAGCGGTGAGCTGATCTACCAGGCGGGTAAGGGCTGGCATCTGCGCGACGAGGACGGCTCCAAGATCGAGAAGTTGACCGGGGCCGTCAACGGTGACACCGGCGAGGCGAGCGTCGACGGTGTCGGTGAGCATTGGCGGGTCACGACGACCGATGGCACGCAGTATTACTTCGGCCTGGACGACCTGCCGGGTGAGAGCAGTGCGACCAATTCGACGCTGACCGTGCCGGTGTTCGGCAACCATTCGGGCGAGCCGTGTCACCAGAGCGCTTTTATGTCGTCGGATTGTGTGCAGGCGTGGCGGTGGAACCTGGACTATGTCGTCGATGTGCGTGGCAACACCATGTCGTATTGGTATGGCAAGGAGACCAATAAGTACGCCCAGAACGGCACCGATTCCGCGGTTGCCTCCTATGACCGGGCCGGCTATCTGACCCGGATCGATTACGGCACGTACGACCGGACCCAGGCCATTCACGGTGTCACCGAGCGCAACACGGAGCCGTACGCGCAGGTCGTGTTCACCCCTGACGTGCGGTGCTTCACCGACTGTGGCAGCGAGTCCGCGCCGACCACGGCCAACTGGAAGGACACCCCGTGGGATCAGGAGTGCAAGGCGTCGGCCACCTCCTGCCCCGGCCAGTACGCGCCGACGTTCTGGACCACGAAGCGGCTCAAGACGGTCACCACTCGGGTGTGGGACACGACCGCCGCCACACCCGGCTGGGTGGATGTCGAGTCGTGGACGCTGGGCCACACGTTCTCGGCGACTGCGGATTCGACCCATACTGGGCTGTGGCTGGAGCGGATCGATCACAAGGGTCTGGTTGGCGCCGAGGTCAGCATGCCGCCGGTGACGTTTGAGGCGGTGTCGTTGGCGAACCGGGTGCTGACCGAGAACGGTTCCGCGAACACCTGGTTGCGGATCAACAGCATCGTCACCGAGACCGGTGCCCGGATCAAGGTGGATTATTCGGAGCCCGAGTGCACCGCGGCGATGGTCGCGGCGTTGGTTCCCGAGTCCAATACGCGTCGGTGTTATCCGGTGCGGGTGCCCGACTCCAGCAATCCGGCCGGGGATGTCCTGGTCACGCAGTGGTGGCACAAGTACGTCGTCACCCACGTCGCGGAGGATGACCTGCAGACGAGCAGTGGGCATCCGTCGCCGACGAGGCATACGAGGTATGAGTACGTCGACGCGCCGGCCTGGCACTATGCCGACGACGACGGTCTGTCCAAGCCAGATCGTAAGACGTGGGACCAGTGGCGCGGCTACCGCGAGGTGCGTACTCAGGTCGGCGACGAGACGAACACCCGCACGCTCACGGTCACCAGGTTCCTGCGCGGTATGCACGGCGACCGGGCCGCCCCGTCCGGCGGTACCCGCACGGTGACCGTGCCCGCTTCCTACGGCTCCGAGACGGTCTACGACGAGGACCAGTTCGCCGGCCTGGTGCGGGAGCAGGACGTCTACAACGGCGTCGACACCAAGCCGGTCTCCCGCGAGATCAACGTGCCCTGGCGTTCCAGCGCAACCGCCAGCCGCACCATCAACGGGGACACAGCCGAGGCACGCTACGTCGACACCCAAACCTCCTACGCGCAGACCGCGCTGGGCGTGGACGGCAGCCGCGGCTGGCGGACCACCAGCGAGCAGACGAACTTCGACTCGACGTACGGGACGGTGAACTGGGCGCAGGACAATGGCGACGTCAGCAAGACCGGCGACGAGCAGTGCGCCACCTACACCTACAACCGCAACACCGGCAAGAACCTGATCGCCACGATCAGCCGCACCCTCACCACGGCTTTGACGTGCGGGACGTCGCCGTCATCCGTCGATGACGTGATCATGGATACGCGCAACTACTTCGACGGCGCAGCCAGCCTCACCACCCCGCCCGCCTTCGGCTCGGTGACCAAGACCGAGCAGCTCAAGGACTGGACGGCGGCGACCGGCACGGTGTGGCAGACCGTCTCCCAGGCCACCTATGACTCCACCGGCCGGACGAAGACCTCGACCGACATCAAGGGCGACACCACCGAGAGCACGTACGCCCCGGCGGTGGGCGGGCCGGTCACCAGCGTGGCCACGAAGAATCCCCTAGGCTGGGTCTCCACCGTGAATTCCGATCCTTACTGGGGCTCGGTCACCAAGACCACCGACGCGAACAGCCGGATCACCGCCGACGCGGACTACGACGGGCTCGGGCGATTGCTGCGCCAGTGGAAGCTGGGCTGGACGCGGGCCGCCAACCCCGGCAAACCGTCAGCGCAGTACCAGTACACCTTCGCCCCGAACAGGGACGCCTACCCGTACGTCAAATCGCAGGCCCTCAATGCCGACGCCAACTATGTCTCCTCGTACCAGATCTTTGACGCTCTGCTGCGACCCCGGCAGTCTCAGTCGATCTCGCTCGGCGGGAGCGGCGATCGGGTAGTCAGCGACACGATCTACGACGAGTTCGGCCGCGCCGCGAGCACGTACGGCGCGCACGCCGAGCCGGGCGCGCCGTCGGGGACCCTGTGGTGGGAGCCGGAGTGGTCGGTGCCATCGGTCAGCAAGAACGTGTACGACCGGGACGGCCGGGTCACCGACGCCGTCTTCCTCAGCGGTGACAACGTCACCAACCTGGTGGAGAAATGGCGCACAGTCACCGCGTACGAGGGCGACCTCACCAAGGTCACGCCGCCGCAGGGCGGCACCCCCACGACCACCGTCACTGACAGCCAGGGCCGCGTCGTGGCCCTGCGCGAACACACCACGGCGGCCGGCGTCAACGGCGCCTACATCGAGACCAAGTACGCGTTCAACCGCAAGGACCAGCAGGTCAAGGTCACCGACACCGCCACCAACGACTGGACCACGGTCTACGACGCCAAGGGCCGGATGATCCAGAGAACCGACCCCGACTCGGGCACGACATCGACTGCCTACAACGATTTCAACGAGGTCGAGAGCACCACCGACGCCCGCGGCGAGAAGCTCTGGTTCACCTACGACGACCTCGGCCGTAAGCGCACGGTCCGCGACGACTCGGCGGCCGGTGCGCTGCGCGCCGAATGGCGCTACGACAGCCTCTACAGCGGTCAGACCGGCTACCGCGGTCAACTGACCCAGTCCATCCGGTACGAGCCGGCGGGTTCGGCCAACGCGTACAAGTGGCAGGCCCGCAATCTGGACGACCGCTACCAGCCGACCGGCGTCAACTACGTAATTCCGCCGGTGGAGACCGGTCTGGACGCCACCTACCTCTACACCTACACCTACGCCGCCGCGACCGGCCAGCAGACGTCGATCTCCTATCCGGCCGGCGGCGGCCTGGTCACCGAGCAGCTCACCACCGATTACGACGCGACAACCGGTCTTCCGGTACGGCTGGACACCAGCCTCACGGGTTCGGTAGGCACGATGGCCACCACCTCGTACACGGCCTACGGCGAGCGGTCCGGCTCGATCTACAAGATGCCGGGCGGAAAGTTCGCACAGGACGTGGTCTACCGCGAGGAGGGCACCCGGCGGATCAGGCGGACCACCGTCGAGCGGGAAACCACAGCGGGCACCGTCTCCGACCGCAACTACGACTACGACAAGGCCGGCAACATCACCTCGGTCGAGGAAAAGCCCGCCGTCGGCGCCGCCGACAAGCAGTGCTTCCGCACCGACCTGCTGGGCCGGCTGACCACCGCCTGGACACCGAAGCCCGAGGTGGACTGCACCACCGATCCCAGTCTGGCCAACCTGAGCGGCCCCGCGCCGTACTGGCAGGACTGGACCTTCAACACGACCGGATCACGGCTCAGCGAAACCAGCCACGCGAGCGCCGGGAACACCCTGCGCGACTATGTGGTCCCGGCCGCCGGTCACAAGGTCGCCTCGATGACCGCTACCGCGCCCGGTCAGGCCGCGGCCACGACCGAGTACCGCTACGACACCAGCGGCAACACGACCTGCCGGCCCATGCCCGGCAGCACCAGCAACGACTGCGACTCCACCACGAACAACCAGACCCTGGCCTGGGACGCCGAGGGCAAGCTGAGCACGGTCACGGCCGGCGGGAGCACCGCCGAGACCAACATCTACGACGCCGACGGCACCCGGATCGTTCGCCGCGATGCGACCGGTACCACGATCTATCTCCCGAACCAGGAGATCCGCAAGCAGGGCAGCGTCGTCACCGGCACCCGTTACTACACCCTGGGCGGCACGGTCTGCGGCTCCCGCACGGGCACCTCCGCGGTGGCCGACATGACCTGGCTGTTCACCGACCACCAGGGCACCCAGCAGATCGCCGTCAACGCCGGCACCCTCGCCGTGACCGTCCGCCGGCAAACCCCGTACGGCGGCCTCCGCGGCGCCGCCACGGCATGGGTCAACGAGAAAGGCTTCGTCGGCGGCGACAACGACCCCACCGGCCTGGTCAACATCGGCGCCCGCCAGTACGACCTGGTGCTGGGCCGCTTCATCTCGGTCGACCCGGTGCTGGACCTGGCCGATCCGCAGCAATGGAACGGCTACGCCTACGCCAACAACAGTCCGGTCACCAGGTCGGACCCGACCGGACTGCGCGTTCAGGACCCCGAACTCGACAATCAGTTCGGCACGCCGACACCCAACACCGGCAAGAACACCCAACCGGGCGAACGCCACCACCGACCCTCCAACAAACCGACCTCGAGCAGCCCGAACGCGATCGAGAACTCCGGACCCGACAAACCCGGCTGGGACAACACGTCGCCCCTCATGGCGACGCTGCTGCCGGGGTGGCAGGACGCCTACCACGGACTCTTCCCGAGTCGCTGCAACAACGGCAGCGACTCCCACGCCGGATGCGGTGGTCCCGCGACCTGGATGATGATCTCCGTGGAGGCCGGCAGCGAGGCCGGGGTGGACCCGCGGCTCGTTCTGTCGGTCCTGCAGGCGGAGGTCGCCAAGTCGGAGGACCTCGGGCCCGTCGACGACGGCTTCCAGCACGCCCAGGTCGCTGGTGAGAAACTGGGTGTCTACGGTCTGGTCAAGAAGATCTTCGGCCCGTTGATCGGCAAGGGCGGAGATCAAACCGACAGTCCTCCGACGGTCGGCTGGGGAAACATGAGCGAGGCATTGTTCAACCGAACCAAGAGGAACCACCCAGATGCCCTCGGCGGCGCCGATTGGACCGACATGATCGGCGACGATCGGCTGGCAGTCAGGGTGACTGCTTTCGCCCTCTCCGACAACGTGGGGGTCGCCAAGGACAGGGCGCCCAAGGCTGTGCGCAAGGCATACACACCCGAGCAGACCGCAGCCGTCCTCTACAACGTGGGCAAGCCCGCCGAGGACGCCATGCAGCGAGGCGGCTTCTTCGGCCCGCAAGGCACGACCTACGGCAACACGATCGGTCGCTACAACCAGCTCAGCAATCGACTGATCTGCCACTCGGGCGTGTACGCATGCTCGTGAGAACAATGGGCGCTGTCTCGGCCGTGCTGATGCTGATGGGCTGCTCAGCCTTCGGCAGCAACGAGTCCGAGCGCTACCGGGACAAACTAGCGCTGTCGGGGTTCCGGGAGGTCGGAGCCTACTTCGACACCTCCGCAACGGCGTATTTCGTCGGTCCGGCTGACGCCGATATCACCGCGGTCGCGTCCGGACCGCAGCTCGTCGTGAAGAAAGACGGTCAACCGATGAAAAACGGCGTCCAGCAGACCGTGGCGCTGGGCACCGGATACAGCACCGATACCGGAAACTGCGATCTCCTTTTCTGGTCGATCGACGCCAGTTCCGCCGTCAGCGTCCTCCAGGACTGGGGAAAGCTGACCAGCACCGAAAAGGCCGGTCTCGACGGAGGGACCCTGATCGGCATCGAAGTCGACGTCATCTGCAACGCCCAAGCCGACAAGTAGGAGCGTGGTGGCCGGGTTCGCCGGCCCGGCCACCATCGCCCACTCGACATCGGCGCTGGTCCGTCGGCTCATCCCGGCCGGATGACGACACGGCACCGCGCCGGTGCCAGCGTCGATCATGCGAGCAGGAGATCGGGAGGCGTGATGAGCCGGACAGCGACCGCGGGCGGTGAGCCGGCGGCCGCGAACCGCCCCCCGGTGCTCGACAAACGCCGGCAGAACATCATCTTCGGCACCGTGATGCTCGGCATGCTGCTCGCCGCGCTCGACTCGACGATCGTCTCGACCGCGCTGCCCACGATCGTCAGCGATCTCGGCGGCGCCGGCCACCTGTCCTGGGTGGTCACCGCCTATCTGCTGGCCGAGACGATCTCCGCGGCGCTGGCCGGCAAGTTCGGGGACCTGTTCGGCCGCAAGTTCCTGTTCCAGCTGTCCGCCGCGATCTTCGTGCTCGGCTCGTTCTTCTGCGGCCTCGCGCACAACATGCTCACCCTCGTGCTGATGCGCGGCGTGCAGGGCATCGGCGGCGGCGGGCTGATGGTCACCGCCACCGCGCTGATCGCCGACGTCATCCCGCTGCGCGAGCGCGGCAAGTACCAGGGCGCGCTCGGCGCGGTGTTCGGGGTGACGACCGTCATCGGCCCGCTCATCGGCGGCCTGTTCACCGATCACCTCTCGTGGCGGTGGGCGTTCTACATCAACGTGCCGATCGCCATCGCCGTGATCGCCGTCGCGGCCCGGACCATGCCGTCGATCGCCCGTGCCGCCAAACCGGTCATCGACTATCTCGGCATCGTCCTGATCGCTCTGGGCGCGGGCGCGCTCATCCTGGCGACGAGCTTCGGCGGCACGCAGTACCCGTGGGGGTCGTGGCAGATCATCGGCCTGTTCGCGGCCGGTGTCGTGCTGCTGGGCCTGTTCGTGCTGGCCGAACTGCGGGCCGAGGAGCCGATGCTGCCGATGCGGCTGTTCAAAGGCAACGTCTTCTCGATCTCGTCGGTGCTGGCGTTCGTGGTCGGCTTCGCCATGCTGGGCGCGCTGACCTTCCTGCCGAGCTACCTGCAATACGTACGCGGCGTCTCGGCGACCGCTTCCGGCATCCGTACGCTGCCGTTGGTCTTCGGTTTGCTGCTCACCTCGATCGCGGCCGGCACCCTGGTCTCCCGGACCGGGAAGTACCGGATCTTCCCGATCGCCGGCGGCGCGGTGATGGCGATCGGCTTCTACCTGCTGTCACGGATGGACGAGTTCACCGGCGTCGTCGTCCAGTCGCTGTCGATGTTCGTGCTCGGCGTGGGGATCGGCCTGTGCATGCAGGTGTTGATGATCATCGTGCAGAACACCGTCGACTACCGCGACCTCGGCGTCGCGACCTCGGGCATCACGTTCTTCCGCACGCTGGGCAGCTCGTTCGGCGCGGCGGTGTTCGGCGCGATCTACGCCAACCAGCTCGCCGCGCACCTGGCGCCTGTCCTCCTCCGGCTGGGCGGCGGCGCCGTGAGCAGCCCGAAGGAGCTGCACGGCCTGCCCGCGGCGCAACGGGAACCCATCGTGCACGCCTACGCCCAGACGATCCAGACCCTTTTCCTGTACGCCGTGCCGGTCGCCCTTCTGGCATTCGTCCTGGCGCTGGCCCTCAAGCAGGTCCCGCTGCGGGAATCGTCCGCGGCCGGCGCGACGGACCTCGGCGAAGGCTTCGGGCTGCTCGACTCGCAGAGCTCGGAGGGCGAGCTCGAACGGGCGATCGCCCGGGTGCTGCGCCGCGAGGGCCGCGCCGCCGCGCCCGCCGTCTTCGCCGATTCCGGCACGACTCTCGACGTCGCCGCGGCCTGGACAGTCGGTCAGATCCGCCTGCACGGCCGGGGCCACCGGCCGGTCGGCGTACGGGAGATCGCGCATGCCCACCGCATGCCGGCGGCCGTCCTGGAACCGGCCTTCGCCGCCACCGTCGCGCAGGGCTACCTGCGCACCGAGGGCGACCTGCTCACCCTGACCGGCCGGGGCGACGAGGAGTTCGGAAAGCTCGCCGCCGCCTGGAAGTCCTGGCTGCGCGACCGGCTCCCGCTCGCCGAGGACGGCGGCCCGAGTGCGGAGGCCCTCGACGCGGCCCTGCACCGCCTCGCCACTCAGGTGGCCGAGCAGGAACAGGCGGCCGAACAGCGTCAGCTCGCCCCCGCCTGACGCGGGCCGCGGGCCGCGAGCCGCCGAGTTGATGTCGGCCAGGACGACGGGGCGCCGGCCTCGGCGTACGCCCACCTGGCTCGTACCGACTTCCGGATTTTCGCCGAACCCATGCCCGACAAGGTCTGAGGAGGGGCCTTGCCGGAGGCGCGGGCGAAGGCGTCGTCGGCGGCGACAACCGGGGCGGCCCTCGAAGAAGGCCACCCCGGATTTCCTGCCGCCGTTGCTCAGCGCAGCCGGGCCGTCTGCCCGTCGGCGTAGTACCGAGCTTCGCTCGGATAGGTTCCGACGCAGACGTACGCCTGTGCCAGGAAGGTCTGGCTGGTACTGGGCGAATAGATCCGAGGCGTCCAGCACATCGTCTGACCGGGTTCGACGTACCGGTTCCCGCCGCTGGAGTTGCACGACCACTTGGCGCCGTCCGGGGAGCGGAAGAGGAGCGCGGTGCCCCAATAGCCGGAGCGAAGCGGCGAGTACATGACCATGTATGCCCAGTAGTAGGACCCGCTTCGGCAGAGTTGCACCGCCCCGATCGCCGTGCCGCCGACGTTGAGTCGCAGGTAGTCCGCCGACACGACGCTGCCCGAGCCCTGCGAGTGCCGGCAGTTGGCTGCGGCGACTGCGGACTGGGCATCACCGGCGGCGTGTGCCGGGCTCGCCATACCGCCGACCGCCAGCACCAACATGGCGATAATCGCGAGAAGTCGTTTCATCGGGAGCTCAGCCACAGTTGATCCCGTACAGGATCCGGTCGGTCTGAATGCCGGCCATTCCACCGACGTCGACGCACCGGTGGGACATGTCGACGCCTGCCGGCGTGTACACCGGGCCCGCGTAGTACTTGTAGTTTCCCTCGTCGCAGCCGACGCTTGGGCACCTCGGCCAACTCGATCCCGACGGCCGGATCTTCGCCAGCGAGTACAGGCTCGCGCCGTACGCGCTGCCGGAGTGGTTGGCGACGAGACAGTTGCGCTTCGCGGTGGACGAGTAATAGACGTCCAGGTACATGTTGACCTCGCCGGTCGCCTGGCTGGTCTCCGGGTAGTGGGTGACCAGCGTGTAGGACGATCCGCACGGTCCACCGGCCAAGGCCGAGGGGGCCTGAGCGGACGCCGGCGCGGCGAGTCCCATCAGGAGGGCGAGTATCGCCCCGACCAAGGCCAGAGATCGCTGAGCACGCATCTTTCGCACTGCTTTCCTCCATGGTGTCGCCATCAGCGGATACAGCTGCCGTGCGCCCGCGGGGGGCACGGCAGGTCTTCTCGACTGAACACCACAGGCCGGACTGGCCGGCGTGTACCGACCGAATCCGAACGCGGTCGGCACGTCCACCGTCGTTAATCTAGGACGCACTCGGGACATCGATCCCGATCAGGAGGTGAGACATGCCGCCAGGGCTCCGGCGGGAGCCGGCCGGCCAGCCGGTCGACACCTTCGCGGATCCGCCCGACCCCGGGCAGGCCCTCACCCTCGACGACATCGTCGAACGGCTGCGGCTGTTGAAGGTCTGGGCCGGCGACCCGTCCTACGAGACCATCAAGGACCGCATCAACGCGGCGTGGTCCGAGGCCGGGCGACCGACCGGTGAGCTGGCCGGCAAGACCACCGTCGTGGACTGTTTCCGGCGTGGCCGGCGCCGGCTGAATTCCGACCTGGTGATCGCGGTGGTCGAGGCCCTGCACCCCGATGTCGGGTACGTGACGCAGTGGCGCCAGGCGATGCGTGTGATCGCCGGGGAGACAACGGCGGCCGCGCACGTCCGGGTCCAGGACGAACTGCCCCAGGACCTGGCCGAGTTCACCGGCCGCACCCTCGAACTGGACCGCCTGCGCAGCGCACTGCAACGCGGTCAGCACGACGGCGGCGCGGTGGTGATCTCGGCGATCGAAGGCATGGCCGGGGTCGGCAAGACGCAGCTTGCCGTCCACGCCGGGCACCTGCTTGCCCGGGAGAGACCCTTCGAGCACGTCCTGTTCGTGAACCTGCGTGGGTTCCACCCTGACCCGGCCCAGCCACCGGCCGACCCCGCCGCCGTCCTGGACGGCTTCCTGCGCCTGCTCGGCGAACCCGGTCACCGGATCCCGCACGATCTCCCCACCCGCGCCGCCGCATTCCGCGGTCGCGTCGCCGGCACGCGCACGCTGGTGATCCTGGACAACGCCGCCGACGAGGACCAGGTCCGCCCACTGCTCGCGGACACTCCCGGCTGCATCACCCTGGTCACCAGCCGGCGAAGCCTCACCGAGCTGCCGCCCGCGACACACCTGACCTTGGATGCGTTCACCGCGGAGGAGGCCGTGGCGTTCCTCACGCAGGCCGTGTCCGGGACCCCCGTCGGCAAAGATCCACAGGCCCCGGCCCGGATCGCCAGGCGCTGTGGCTACCTGCCGCTGTGCCTGGGACTGGTCATCGGACACATCCGCGGCAAGCCCGGCTGGACCCTCACGGATCACGCCGACCGGCTCGACGAACGCCATCACGATCGCCGCTTGGACACCGGTGTGGAACTCGCCCTGCACCTGTCCTACCAACGCCTGTCCGGCGATCGGCGACGGCTGCTCCGGCTGGCCGCGCTGCATCCCGGCGAGGACTTCGATGCGTACGGCGTCGCGGCCCTTTGCGATTTTGACCTGCGCACCACACAGGCGCACCTGCGCGATCTGCGCCGCGACCACCTGTTGCAAGACGCGAGCCCGGGCCGGTACACCCAGCACGACCTCGTCCGCGCCTTCGCCGCCAACCTGGCCGGCGACGAAGACCCGCCGGCCGAGCGGCACGCGGCGCTGACCCGTCTGTTCGACTACTACCTGTCCGCGGCCGCCGCCGCGATGGACACCCTGCACCCCGCCGAGGCGCATCGGCGCCCGCGGATTGCGTCGCCGACCACCCCAACCCCGGTGCTGACCGAGGCGGGGACGGCCCGTGACTGGCTGGACGTCGAACGCGCCACCCTGGTCGCGACCGCTGCGCGCACCGCCACCGACGGCTGGCCGAGCCACACCACTCGGCTGTCCACCATCCTCTTCCGCTACCTCAACGGCGGATACAACAACGATGCCCTGACCATCCACGGCCACGCCTATGACGCCGCCCGCCACACCAACGACGCCAAGGGGCAAGCACACGCGTTGACCAACCTCGGCGCCGCGTACGTCCAGATCGGCCGGTTCGCTCAGGCCGTCGACCACCTCGAGCGCGCCCTGAACCTGCACAAGCTGACCGAGGACCGCACCGGCCAGGCACGCATCCTGACCAACCTGGGCATTGTCGAAGCGCGGCTGGGCCGCTACCGGCGCGCCGCCGACCGTCACGGGCAGGCGCTGACGCGCTACCGGCAGGCCGGTGACCGTACCGGTGAGGCCCGGGCGTTGGGCAACCTCGGCTTCGTCGCGGCGCGGCTGGGCGACTACCAGCCGGCCGCCGAGCGCTACCGCCAGGCCCTCGCCCTGTGCCGGCAGACCGGCGACCACGTCGGCGAGGCCTCCATGCTGGGCAACCTGGGCGACGTCGAAGTGCGGATCGGCCACTACGACTTGGCGGCCGAACACATCCAACAGGCAATGACCTTGTACCGGCAGCACGGCGACCGCGACGGTGAAGCGTGGACGCTGGACAGTCTGGGCATCCTGCACACCCATCTCGACCAACCCACGCAAGCCGTCGAGCACCATCAACAGGCGCTGTCTATCTTCCGCCAGGCCGGCGCACGCGACGGCGAAGCCTATGCGCTCAACGGACTCGGGGAGGCAACTCAGGCCGCCGGTCAGCCCACCCACGCCGTCGCCCACCACGGCGCCGCGCTCGGCATCGCCGCCGACATCGGCGCGCTCGACCAGCAGGCCCGCGCCCACGCCGGCCTGGGCCGCGCCCACCGGACTCTCGGCGATCTCGACCAGGCTCGCCAGCACTATCACCATGCGCTTGCTCGCTACCTCGATCTCGGCATGCCACAGGCCGAACAGATCCGCGCCCAAATGACCGCGGTCGGCGAGACCGTCAAGCGCGGACCGCCCGCTCAGTGGCGATGATGAGCCGCCGAAGGACCGGTCAGTCGAGGGGGGCCGTGGACTCTCGGGTGATCAGGCGAGGGCTGATGGTCTCGATGCCGGAGCCGAGGGTGCCGTCGATCGCGGCGAACAGGCGCTGGGCGGCCAGCCGGCCCAGTTCCTCGAGGTTCATGTCGATGGTGGTCAGGGGTGGGCGGGCGTTGGCAGCCAGGATGTTCCAGTTGTCGTAGCCGATTACGGCGACCTGGGTCGGGACGGTGAGTTTCTCCTGGTGCAGGACGTCCAGGACGCCGCGGGCAATCTCGTCGGAACCGGCGAAGATGGCGTCGACGTCCGGGTCTCGCTGCAGCAGCATCCGGGTGGCGCCCCGGCCCCAGGCCTCGGACCAGACGCCGAACCAGACCTGGTCGCCGACCAGTGGGAGGCCCTGCTCGGCCAGGCGGTCGAGGGCGCCGCGGGCGCGATCCTGAGCGGCTCCGTAGGTGGGGTCGCCGGTGATGTGGGCAATGCGCCGGCGGCCGTGGCGGATCAGGTGGTCGACCGCCATCCGGCCGCCGCCGACATTGTCGGTCACCAGGGACAGGTCGGCCGGGTTGTCGGAGGGGGAGTAGGCGTAGATGACCGGTACCGGGAGCTCGCCCAGCGACGGCCTCGCGTCGGGGCGGGCGCCGACCACGATCAGGCCGTCGACCCGCCGCGACAGGAGCGCGCGCAGATGGTGGCGTTCGCGAAGATTGTCGCCTCGGGCATCGCAGAGGAAGACGGACGTCTGGTCGGAACCGAACGCATCCTCGGCGCCCATCAGGATGGGAATCGAGAATCTGCCCTCGAGGTCGGACGTGAGTAGCCCGACCGTTCCGCTGCGCTGAGTGATCAACCCTTGCGCGAGCGTGTTGGGCGAGAACGACAGTGCCTCCGCGGCCTGAATGACCTTGGCACGGGTCTCGGCGCGAACTTGCGGCTGGTTGTTGAGCGCCTTCGACGCGGTCGCGATCGAGACGCCGGCGAGCTTCGCGACGTCACGCAGCGTTGATCGGCCGCTCGGGCGCAGACCGTCCGCACTGGACCCCGGCTCCATCGGACCCCTTGACAACAGTTTTTCCTCCGTATTACGTTCCTGAAAACCTTTTCGGTCTTCCGCAACTCCCCCGGATGATGCCCCACCTGCGTATGAGAGTACCTGTGGCGACGTCGCGACCGAAACGGCCCGAAAACCTTTTGGTGTGTTCCGGAGGGCATCGTGCGGCTCGACTTATCCAATAACCTTCGCAGAACGATCGCGGGCGTCACTGTCGCAACCTTGACCATGATCGGGCTGGCCGCCTGCGGCGGCAGCGACGACGACGGGGGCTCGACCGCGGCGCCGGCCGCGGCGGGCGTCGACGGCGTCGACGACGGCTCGGAACTGACACTGTGGACGCGGGCGCCGCTGGAGTTGCAGGCCAAAGCTCTGGTCGAGGCGTACAACGCCAGCCACAAGAACCAGGTGAAGCTGACCATCGTCCCTAACGACGACTACGTGGCGAAGGTGGGTGCGGCGGCCGGCAGCGGCGACCTGCCCGACCTGTTCGCGGCCGACATCGTCTACGTGCCCAACTGGGCCAAGGCCGGTCTGTTCGCCGATCTGACCGACAGCATCGCCAAGCTGCCGTACGCCGACAAGATCAACCAGGCGCACCTGAACGCCGGCACCTACGAGAGCAAGAAGTACGTGCTCCCGTTCGTCCTCGATCTGTCGGTCATGTTCTGGAACAAGGACCTCTACAAGGAGGCCGGTCTCGACCCCGAGAAGGGCCCGACGACGCTGAAGGAGTTCAAGGAGCAGGCCCTCGCGGTCCAGAAGCTGAACAAGCCGGGCGTCAACGGCACGTTCTTCGGCGGCAACTGCGGCGGCTGCAACGTCTTCACCTGGTTCCCGATGGTCTGGGCCAGCGGCGAGGACGTGATGAACCCCGAGGGCACCAAATCGCTGCTCAACGGGACCGCGGCGAAAGAGGTGTACTCGACCTGGCATGAGCTGCAGGCGGCGGGCGCCATCGCGGCCGGCTCCAAGGAGGAGACCGGCGCTACCTGGGTCGCGGGCTTCCAGGAGGGCAAGATCGGCGTGATGCCGTACCCGGCGACGCTGCTGACCACCGCCGACAAGACCGTCAAGACCGGCGTGGCGGCGATCCCCGGCGTCAGCGGCGGCGGCTCCACCTTCGTCGGCGGCGACGGCATCGGCGTCTCCAAGGACTCCAAGAAGAGCTCGCAGGCCTGGAACTTCCTCGCCTGGATGATGTCCGAGAAGGGCCAGGTCGACGTGCTGGCCAAGAACGGCACCTCGGTGGCGCGCAGCGACCTGGCCAACAACCAGTACTCGGCCAAGGACCCCCGGGTCGCGCTGATCAACGAGGTCGCCGGCCGGCCGGAGAGCAAGACCCCGGTGGCCATCAACTTCCAGCAGGCGTTCAACGCCCCGGGCAGCCCGTGGGTGACCTTGTTCCGCAACCAGGTGTACGGCGACGGGGCCAACCTGGACAAGGACAACGACGCCGTCACTCAGGCCCTCAGCCAGCAGTGACAGTGCGAAGCATCCCCGCCCTCGCGGCGGAGGAGACCCACCCCCGCCGGCGGCGCCGCTGGTCGTCGTCGCTGGCGGGGTGGGGGTACGCCCTCCCCACCGCCGCGTTCGTCCTGATCTTCTTCGTCGTCCCGATCGGCATCGTGGCCCGGATGTCGGTCTCCGACTGGAAGCTGTTCACCGGCGATCGGGGCTGGAACTCGGGGAAGAACTTCCAGTCCGCCCTGGACGACCGGCTGCTCTGGCCGGCGGTGTGGTTCACGGTCAAGTACACCGTGGTCACCACGGTCATCCTGCTGGTGCTGGCCCTCGGGCTGGCGCTGCTGGTGCAGGAGTCGACCCGCTGGACCGGTTTCCTGCGGACGTCGTTCCTGATCCCGTCCGCTCTCGGTCTCGCCTCCGCCTCGCTGCTGTTCTACGCGCTCTATTCGCCGCAGAGCAGCCCGTTGCTGGGCTTCACCGACAAACCGATCTCCTTCCTGGGTACGCCGATGTCGGCGCTCTGGTCGACGGTGGTGCTCATCGTCTGGCGCTACGCGGGGTTCTACATGCTCCTGCTGCTCGTCGGGCTGCAGAACATCTCCGGCGACGTGTACGAGGCGGCCCGGCTCGACGGCGCCAACCGGTGGCAGACGTTCCGCCGGATCACCCTGCCGCTGCTGCGGCCGTCCCTGGCGCTCAGCACGATCCTGTGCGTCACCGGCTCGCTGCTGGCCTTCGACCAGTTCTACATCCTCACCAAGGGCGGACCGGACAACAGCACCATCACCATCGTCCAGCTCGTCTACAACTCGGCCTTCCAGGGACGCAACGACCTCGGCCGGGCGGCCGCGCTGTCGATCCTGGTGCTGGGCGCCCTGCTGATCATCAACCTCGTGCAGTTCCGTGGCCTCCGCGGCCGGGAAAACTGAAGCGGCGGGAGAACTGATGCTGCGCACTCCCTCACGCGTCCTGACCGGCGCGCTGGCTCTGCTGTTCCTCTTTCCGCTCGTCTGGGCCGCGGTGGCCTCGGTCAGCCCGCAGGGCGGCACCGCCCAGGTGCACGGCTGGGGCCTCGGCAACTACCACACCCTCGCCAACTACCAGGCCGGCATCTTCCAGTACCTGCTGAACTCCACGGCGGTGTCGCTGATGACCGTCGCGTTCACGCTCCTCGTGTCCGCGCTCGGCGGGTACGCCTTCGCGATGTTCAGCTTCCCGGGGCGCAACGCGCTGTTCCTGATCACGCTGGCGATCCTGATGGTGCCGTACGCGACCCTGCTGATCCCGCTGTACGTGCTGCTCAACGACCTCGGCCTGCAGAACTCGCTGGTCGGGCTGGCCCTGGTGCTCACCATGTTTCAGCTGCCGTTCGCGGTGTTCATGATGCGCATCTCGTTCGAGGCCGTCCCCAAGGAGCTGCGCGAGTCGGCGCTGGTCGACGGCTGCGGCAGCTTCCGGGCCCTGCGGCACATCCTGCTGCCGGCGGTCCGGCCGGGCCTGGTCACGGTCGGCATGTTCGCCTTCCTGGCCGCCTGGAACGACTTCATCACGCCGCTGGTGCTGATCAGCGACTCCGCCAAGGCGCCCCTGCCGCTGGCCGTGGCCAACATGCGCCAGCAGGTGATGGGGATCGTCGACTACGGCGCCACCGAAGCCGGCGTGGTCGTGCTGGCCCTGCCCTGCATCTTGATCTTCCTTGCCCTCCAGCGGCACTACGTCCGCGGGTTCATGTCCGGCGCACTCAAGGGTTGACACACGTGACTGTCTCCATCAGCAAAGCCAAAGCCACGCCTGCCGCACCCAGCGCCGGAAGACTGCGCCCCCTTGGCCTGCGTGAGATCACCCTGAAGCCGGGTTTCTGGCAGCAACGTCAGGACACCAACTCGACGGCGACCCTCGCGCACATCGAGCACTGGCTGGAACGTACCGGCTGGCTGGGCAACTTCGACGCCGCCGCCGAGGGCCGGTTGCCCGGCGCGCGTACCGGCCGCGAGTTCTCCGACACCGAGATCTACAAGCTGCTGGAGGCCATGGCCTGGGAGGTCGGCCGGACCGGCGATTCCGTTCTCGAGGAGCGGTACCGGGCCATCGTGCGCCGGGTCGCCGCCGCGCAGGAGCCGGACGGCTACCTCAACACCAACTTCGGCCGGCCGGGCCAGGCCCCGCGGTACAGCGACCTGGAGTGGGGGCACGAGATCTACTCGTACGGCCACCTCATCCAGGCCGGCGTGGCTCGCGCTCGGGCGACCGGCCCCGACGAGCTGTTCCAGGTGGCGGTGCGGGCCGCCGACCACGTCTGCGAGGTGTTCGGCCCGGACGGGATCGCCTCGGTGTGCGGGCACGCCGAGATCGAGCCCGCCCTCGTCGAGCTGTACCGGGTCACCGGCGAGCCCCGCTACCTCGAGCAGGCCCGGCTGTTCGTCGAGCGCCGCGGCAACCAGGTCCTGGCCGACATCGAGTTCGGCCGCAGCTACTTCCAGGACGACGTGCCCGTGCGGCAGGCGGAGGTGCTGCGAGGGCACGCGGTGCGGGCGACCTATCTGGCCGCGGGCGCGGTGGACGTGGCCGTCGAGACCGGGGACGCCGAGCTGCTCGACGCCCTGACCCGGCAGTGGCACACCACCGTCGCCCGCCGCACGTACCTGACCGGCGGCATGGGCTCGCGCCACCAGGACGAGGCCTTCGGCGAGGACTTCATGCTGCCGCCCGACCGGGCGTACTCGGAGACGTGCGCCTCGATCGGGTCGGTGATGTTCAGCTGGCGGCTGCTGCTGGCGCACGGCGACGCCGTGTACGCCGACCTGATCGAACGCACCCTGTTCAACGTCATCGCCACCTCCCCGGCCGACGACGGCCGCGGGTTCTTCTACACCAACACGCTGCACCAGCGCGTTCCCGGCACCGAGCCGGCACCGGACGTGCTCGTGCCCCGGGCGGCGTCCAGCCTGCGCGCACCCTGGTTCGCCGTCTCCTGCTGCCCGACCAACCTGGCCCGCACCTACGCGAGCCTCGCCGCCTACTTGGCGACCGTCGACGACGACGGGCTCCAGATCCATCAGTACGCCGCCGCCACGATCCGCACCGGCCGATTCGGCTGCGAGATCGACACGAGTTACCCCCACGAGGGGCGCATCACCGTCCGGATCACCGAGTCACCCGACACCCCTTGGACGCTCAGCCTCCGCGTGCCGCACTGGGCCACCGGCGCGACCCTCGACGGCCGCCCGGTCGAACCAGGCTGGGCCCATCTCAACCGCCGCTTCTCCCCGGGCGACATCGTAGTTCTCGAATTGCCCATGCAACCCCGCATCACCGCGCCCGACCCGCGCATCGATGCCATCCGCGGCTGTGTCGCCGTCGAACGCGGACCGGTCGTGCTCTGCGCCGAGTCCGTGGACCTGCCCCCGGGCGTCGACCTGAACGCCCTGCGGGTACTCCCGCACGCCGAGGAACGCGACGGTGCCGTCGTCGTCACCGGCCGTACGGTCCAGCCACCGGTGCACGGCTGGCCCTACGGCATCGCGATCGAGCCGTCCACCACCGGGACCGTCGACGTCCCGCTGCGTCCTTACCACCGATGGGCCCGTCGTGGCCCGTCGACCATGCGCGTCTGGCTGCCCCTCGCAGACGGAAGGACCGACCAGTAGTGAAAATCTCCAAATACGGGGTCGTCGCGGCGGTATTAGCGACGGTCCTGATGCCGACTGCCGCCCACGCCGCCCCCACCGCCGACACCCCGTACCCCACCTTCAAAGGTGACGCCGACCCGGTCCCGGCCGAGGGAACCGGCTACCACGTGCGGAACCAGCTCCAGGCCATCTTCGACGCCGACGTCGCCGCGGGCGCGGGATCGAGCACCGACAAGGACTTCTGGCTCGACCGGATGCTGGCCCGCACCGGCAACCTGCCCGGCGGCTCGAACGGCGACGCCAACCAGTACCTGTTCAGCCGCGGCCGGGCCGTGTTCATGAAGACGCACAGCCCCGGCGTGCTCGGCTTCGGCGGCGAGGTCGCCTACATCGAGTCGATCGCGGGCGGCCAGGGCGCGTACACGATCACCGCCTCGGTCAACGGCGCCGACGTCACGCTGACCGAGGACGCCGCGTCCCGCAAGCAGACCCCCAGCTACTTCCGCGGGGTCTTCAACAACACCCCGGCCGGCCTGCGGATCGTCGAGACCAAGTTCATCACCGACAAGAACGTCGCCGTGACGAACCTCGACCTGTCCAGCACCAACGGCGCCGCCAAGAACGTCGTGCTGACCGCCACCTCGGCCTTCGCCAAGACGGTCGCCGACGACAGCGGCGAGCTGACCGGGTCGACGCGCTCGTTCAACTCGCTCACCACCATCTTCCCGCGGTTCTCCGGCGACGGCTTCGCGCCGGTCGACGGCACGCTGAAGCAGACCGTCGCGGTGCCGGCAACCGGGGCGGCGAAGACCAAGCTCCAGTTGGGCTTCGTCACCAAGGAGCAGCCGGCCTCGACCGCCGAGTACGAGCACTACAAGGGCCTGAGCCCGGCCGCGGCGTACACCGAGCAGGTCACGGCGTACAACAAGTGGTGGGCCGACAACGTGCCCTATCTGGACACGCCGGACAGCAACATCGACAAGACGCTGTTCTACCGCTGGTGGCTGATGCGGTACAACTTCCTCGACGCCGACCTGCCGGGCAACGACTACCAGTTCCCGACGTCGATGGAGGGCGTTCTCGGCTACAACAACGCGATCGTGCTGACCGTCGGCATGTTCGTCGACGACCTCAAGTACTTCCGCGACCCGGTCTACTCGTACGGTCCCTGGGTGTCCGCCGGCGAGGTGGCCAAGAGCTCGAAGTACGTCGACAACCCCGGTGACCCGGCCAACTGGTCGAACAGCTACACCGAGTACATCTCCGAGGCGGCCTGGCGGTCGTACCAGCTGCACGGCGGTCCGTCGGCCATCGCCGAGAACCTCGCCAAGTACGCCGAGGACGACGTCAAGGGCCTGCAGCAGGCGTACGACACCAACGGCAACGGCCTCATCGAGTACAGCTGGGGCGCGATGACCGGCAACGACGCCGACGCGGTGTCGTTCGACTGGCGCAAGAACCAGAACATGGACCGGGCCGAGAACGCGTACCTGTACTCGAACGCGAAGGCCTCGGCCGCCGCGTACCGGGTCGCCGGCGACACCGCCAAGGCCGCCGAGATGGACGCTTTCGCCGAGGAGATCAAGGCGGCGGTCCTGCAGTACCTTTGGGAACCGGCCCGGACCACCCCGGACGAGATGGGGCTCTACGGCAACTTGCTCAAGCACAACCTGGTCAACGGCAACGTCAAGGTGCCGTGGAAAGAGATCAACAACTATTATCCGTACGCCGTCGGCCTGATGCCCAAGCCGGGCGACGCCGATTACACGCAACCGTACGTCGAGGCGCTGCGCCTTTTCGCCGACGACCAGCAGTACCCGATCTTCCCGTTCACCACGGCCAATCAGGCCGACAAGGCCGCGGCCGCCGCGGCGGGGGACCCGGGCAGCAACAACTTCTCGGTCATCAACTCGACGGTCGATTTCCGGATGCTCTCCTCGGCGCTGCGGAACTACCCTTCGCCGTATCTGAACGCCGAGTCCTATAAGAAGCTGCTGTACTGGAACGCGTTCGCGCAGTACCAGAACGGCGACAACCGGTACCCGGACCAGAACGAGTTCTGGGCGGACGGCTCGACCGCCAACGGCGGCACCGTCGGGTACCGCTCGTGGATCCACCACACGATCCTGGGCGGCACCAACTTCACCATGATCGAGGACGCGATGGGCCTGCGCCCCCGCTCCGACGCCAAGGTGGAGCTCGACCCGATCGACATCGGCTGGGACCACTTCACCGCCAACAACATCCGGTACCGCGACAAGGACCTGACCGTGGTCTGGGACGCGCCCGGCGGCACCAAGTACTACGGCGCCGACGTTCCCGAGGGCTACTCCGTCTACCTCGACGGCCAGCTCGCCTTCACCGCCGACAAGCTCGGCAAGGTCGTGTACGACCCGGCCACCGGCACCGTCGAGACGGGCGCCGGCGTGACGGTCACGACCAGCAACAAGTCCTCGGTCGACGCGCCGCAGGACGTGCGGTTCGCCGCGAGCGACCGGATCGTCGACGTGATGGCCAAGGCCGGCGCCGACATCAACCCGGCCAGCACCGGCAAGCCGAATGTCGCCCAGGGCAAGCCCGCCACCGCGACGTTCTCGGCCGCGGGCCGCGCACCGGCCGGCGCCGTCGACGGCACCACCGTCAACGAGCCGTTCTGGGGCACGGCCGGATCGCCGAACGCGTCCGACTCGATCGACATCGACCTGCAGGGCGACAAGAAGATCGACGACGTACGCGTGTACTTCTACAAGACCACGACGACCGCGACGGTGGCCGGATACGCCCCGCCGGGCCAGTTCACGGTCCAGTACGACAACGGCGACGGCTGGCAGACCATCCCCGGCCAGACCCGGTCGCCGGCGTACCCGCGCGGCAACCTCAACCAGGTCCGGTTCCCCGAGATCACGGCCAAGAAGCTGCGCGTCACCGTGCAGCACGCGCCCGGCTCGAAGACCGGCATCAAGGAGGTCCAGGCCTTCGACAGCGGCGTCGCCGCACCGCAGCCCGGCAACGCCGCGCCGCTGGCGGACGCGTGGGTGGACTCGGCCTACAACCAGGCCGGCTCGGCCCGCCTGATCGGCCTCGCCCAGGACGACGGCAACCCGGGCACCGCGCTCACCTCGGCCTGGACGGTCGTGGACGCGCCGGACGGCGGCTCGGTCGCCTTCGACCCGGCGAACGCGCCCACCACCGTGGCCCGGTTCACCAAGTCCGGCCGGTACACGCTGCGGCTGACCGTCAGCAACGGCACGGCGACCGCGACCAAGGACGTCGTGGTGCAGGGCACCGCGCTGACCGAGGGCGAGATCAACGTCGCCTCGACGGCGACCCCGTCGGCCAGCTTCACGGCCGGCTGGAACGCGGTCGGCGCGGTCAACGACGGCAAGCCGCCGCTGTTCACCGGCGGCGCGCAGACCGACCTGTGGGGGACCTGGACCGGCAACGAGCCGGCCACCCGCTGGCTGCAGTACGACTTCCCGTCGGCCGTACGCGTGAACAAGGCGTCGATCGACTTCTGGTCGGACTCCACCACCGGCGGAAGCGGCGTCGCCGTGCCGAAGTCGTGGAAGCTGCAGTACTGGGACGGCGCCGCGTTCAAGGACGTGACCGGGGCGAGCGGGTTCGACCCGGCGGTCCGCGGGCGCACCAACCAGGTCACGTTCGACGGGGTCACCACGACCCGGCTGCGGGCGACTTTCAACGCGCTGCCCAACGCGGCCGGCACGGCGTACTCGGCGGTCGGCGTCTCGGAATGGCGGGTCTTCGCCGCCGCGGCCAGCTCGATCCAGGGCGTGGACGCGCGGACCCAGGTCGGCGTCGTGCCGACGCTGCCGTCCACGGTGGACGTCACCTACGCCGACGGCGCCAAGCTGCCGGTCGCGGTGGCCTGGGGCCAGATCGACCCGGACGAGGTCGCGGCCGTCGGTGACTTCACGGTCTCCGGCTTCGTCGCCGGCACCACGCTGATCGCCACCGCCCACGTGTGGGTCCGCGGCAGCGACCCGGTGCAGATCAACACGATCGACCCGGTCACCGTCAGCACCAACGTCGGCGTCGCTCCGGCGCTGCCGGCCGGCGTGACGGTCGGCTACAACGACGGCTCCCGGCAGAGCGGCATCGCCGTCACCTGGGACGCCATCGACCCCGCCAAGTACGCGAAGGAAGGCACCTTCGAGGTCGGCGGCACCGTGGCCGGCACCGACAAGCGGGCCACCGCGACGGTCTCCGTCGGCGACGGCGGCTCGAAGGACGAGGTCGCCCCCGTCACCGTGCTCTCCACTGACCCGGCGCTGCCGACCGGCTGGACGAACACCAACGTCAAGGTGACCGCCACCGCCACCGACAACCAGGACGCGAACCCGGACATCGAGATCGCGGTCGGGTCGGGCGCCTTCGCGGCGTACTCCGCACCGATCACCATCTCGGCCGAGGGCGCGACCGTGGTGAAGGCCCGGGCCACCGACGAGGCGGGCAACGTCTCGCCGGTCACCGAGGTCACCGTCGGCATCGACAAGACCGTCCCGTCGGTCACCGCGTCGCTCGACGCGGCCGGCCGGTCGGTGACGATCACCGGCGTGGACAGCGGCTCCGGTGTGGCGGCGGTGCAGTACCGCCTCACCGTCGGGGGCGTGGTCACCCAGGACTGGACCACCGCCGGTGGCCCGGTTCCGATCGGGTCGTCGGCCACCACGGTCGACTACCGGGCGGTCGACAAGGCCGGCAACACCTCGGGCGTCGGGACCCTCGAGGTGGCGGCCGGACAGGCGCCCGTCAACGTGGCACGGACCGGCACGGCGTCCGCGTCGTACACGCCGGGCTGGGTGACCGCCGACAACATCGCCGACGGGGTGCAGCCGACCGGTCCGGTCGGGCCGAACACCGATGTGTGGAACACCTGGCCGCAGGTCGGCGAGCAGTGGATCCAGCTCGACTGGGCGTCGCCGGTCACGGTCGACCGCAGCCGTATCTGGTTCAGCCAGGACCTGGACGACTCCGGGGCCGGGGTCGCACCGCCGGCGTCCTGGAAGATCCAGTACTGGGACGGCAGCGCGTGGAAGGACGTCTCCGGGGCGAGTGCGTACGGCACCTCGGCGACCGCTTGGAACACGGTGACCTTCACCAAGGTGACCACCACCAAGCTGCGGGCCCTGCTGCAGGCGATCGGGACCGAGGAGGGCAAGGGTGCTCCCGGTGTGCAGGAGTGGGAGGTCTACGACGTCCCGGGCACCCCGGACCCGCAGTTCGACGTCCAGGTCCAGGCCAAGACCCAGTGCATCGGCGGCAAGGCGTACGTGGCCGTGAACGCGGTCAACGCCGATGACCAGGCTCTCGACATCGAGCTGGTCACGCCGTACGGGTCGAAGAAGGTCCTGGCGGTCGCGCCCGGCAAGACCGCCTACCAGCAGTTCAACTCGCGGCTCGCGATCGTCCCGGCCGGCACCGCGACGGTGAAGGTCACCGGCGGTTCGGTCACCACGCAGATCCAGGCGCCGTACGGCGCGGCCAGCTGCAGATAACAGGAGAAACGCCTTGAGACTGCTGCGTGCAGCGGCGGTCGCGGGGATGGTCGTGGCGGGGCTGCTTGTCGCCCCCGCCACGGCCGCCCTGGCCGCCACCGATCCGTACACCTTCACCCACGTGGGCAACCCGATCCTGGCCGACGGCACGTACTACTCGGCCGACCCGGCGCCGCTGGTCGCCGACGACCAGCTGTACATCTACACCGGCCACGACGAGGCCGGGCCCACCACCAACGACTTCCAGATGAACGAGTGGGGCGCGTTCCGCACGTCGGACGTCGCCACCGGCACGTGGACGCACTACCCGTCGCTCGCCCGGCCCGAGACGCTGTTCAGCTGGGCCACCCCGGGGCGGGCCTACGCCGGCCAGGTCGTCCGTGGCCCGGACGGCCGCTACTACTGGTACCTGCCGGTCAGCGAGCGGACCAGCACCGCCGCCGACAAGTTCGCCATCGGCCTGGCCGTCTCGGACAGTCCGACCGGGCCGTGGACCGACTACCTCGGCGGGCCGCTGATCTCGCAGCGGGTGCCGACCGCGAACACCATCCAGAACATCGACCCGACCATCCTCATCTCCGGCAATCGCGTTTTCGTCTACTGGGGAACGTTCGGCCAGCTGCGCTGGCTGGAATACCAGGCGGACATGAAGACGCCGGTCGGCACCCAGAAGTCCGTCACCGGGCTGACCGGGTTCTTCGAGGCGCCCTGGATCTTCGAGCGCAACGGCACCTATTACCTCGCGTACGCGGGGAACAACGCCGGCCCGACGTCGGCGTGCACCCCGGCCAACTACCACGCCTGTATCGCCTACGCCACCGCTTCCTCGCCCGAGGGGCCGTGGACGTACCGCGGAACCGTGCTCACGCCGGTGTCGTCGACCACCAGCCATCCGGGGATCATCCAGTACCACGGCCAGTGGTACATGACCTACCACACGGCCGACGCCGTGGGTGGCGGGCACTTCCGCCGCTCGGTGGCGATCGACAAGGTGGAGTGGGACGACACGCAGTCGCCGCCGCGGATGAAGCAGGTCGTCCAGACACCGGTCAAGGAGCGCGACCGCACGCCGCGGGCGAACATCGCCCAGGAGGCCAAGGTCACCGTCTCCAACGATCCGGTGCCCACGCAGTACTGGGTGAAGGCGCTCAACGACGAGATCGTGCGGGCCAACCCGTTGCCGCCCGACATGTGGGGCACGTGGACCGGCAGCAACCCGCCGCAGCAGTGGGTCCAGTACACCTGGGACCAGCCGATGCGGATCACCGGTTCGCAGATCGACTTCTGGAACGACCAGGCCCAGGGTACGGGTGTCGGCGTGGCCGCCCCGGCCAACTGGAAGATCCAGTACTGGAACCTGGCCACCTCGCAGTGGGCGGACGTGCCCAGCCCGAGCGGCTACCCGACCGGCACCGCGAGCTTCCAGAACACGACCTTCGACCCGGTGACCACCACGCAGGTCCGGGCGACCTTCGACGCGTCGACCAACGGCAGCACGTACTCGGCCGTCGCGGTCGAGGAGTGGAAGATCCTCGCCGCCCAGCCGGCCACCGTCGCCGCCCCGGCCATCACGGTCGAGACCGGCGAGACCGAGCTGCCCGGCACCGTGCCGGTCTCCTTCGGCTCGCAGACGCCGCAGGTACCGGTCTACTGGGATCCCCTACCGGACGTCTCCAGCCCAGGAACGTTCCAGATCCAGGGCGACGTTCTCGGCTACGCGGCCGGCAAGGTAACGGCGACCGTCACCGTCATTTCGCCCGGCGACACCGAGGGCGACGTGACCGCGCCGACGCTGACGCTCACCCCGAGCGGCAGCGCCGGGACCAACGGCTGGTATCGGTCGGCGGTCAAGGTGCGGGCCTCGGCCGTGGACGACCGGGGCGGCCGGATGACCATCCATTCCGCGGTGGACGGTGGTGCTCCGGTCACGGCCGGGCCGGTTCGCTACGCCGACGTGAACGTCACCGGCGACGGGCAGCACGCCGTCACGGCGACCGCCACCGACCGGGCCGGCAACAAGTCGGCGGTGGCCACCCTGGCGGTGAAGATCGACGCGGTAGCGCCGGTCAGCACCGGCATGGTGGGGGAGAACCGTGCGGTGACGGTCGCCGCGACCGACGCCACCTCGGGCGTCGCGCGGATCGAGTACGCCATCGACGCCGGCGCGTGGACCGCCTACGCCGGGGCGATCGCGGCGCCCGACGCCAACAAGCACACGGTGTCGTTCCGGGCGACCGACAACGCCGGCAACCTCGAGACGGCGAAGACGGCGACCATCCCGGCCGACCTGTCCGGGCCGCTGTCCGGCAACGTCGGGCCGATCGCGGTGCCGACCGCGTCGTACACGGCGGGGTGGAACAGCGTCACCGCGCTCAACGACAACGCCGATGTGGCCAACCCCGGCCAGGCGCAGATCTGGGGCACCTGGTCCGGCACCCGGCCGGCCACCCAGTGGATCCAGTACGACTGGTCCCGGCCGATCCGGCTCACCGGCGCCGAGCTGAAGTTCTGGCGCGACTCCGACAAGGGCACCGGCGACGGGGTCGCCGAACCGGACGGCTGGAAACTCCAGTACTGGGACGGCAGCACCTTCCAGGATGTGCCGAACCCCAGCGCGTACGGGACGAGCTCGACCGCTTTCAACACGGTCACCTTCACGCCGGTCACCACCTCGCGGCTGCGCGCCACGATCAACGCCAACTCCAACGGGACCACGTACTCGGCGGTGGCGGTCACCGAGTGGCGGGTCTTCGCCGACGACCCGGGCACGGTGGTCGTCCCGGTCACCTTCACCGCCGCGCCCCGGTGCATCGCCGGGAAGGCGTACCTCGCGGTGAATGCCCACAACGCGGGCGACTCCCCCGTGGACATCAGCGTGCTCACCCCGTACGGAAGCAAGGTCTTTATCGCGGTGACCGCCGACGCCTACCAGTCCTTCGCGGTGCGCAGCAACGCCATCGCGGCCGGCACGGCCAGCGCGACCGTCGCCGGAACCACCCTCAACGCCCCCTACGGCGCTCTCACCTGCAATTGATAGGAGCACGCATGAACATCCCGAAGAAGCGGCTGGTCGCCGTGGCCGCGCTGGCCGGCGTGACCGCGTTCCCGACCGCCGCGATCGCCGACCCGGGCGACTCGGCCGACGTCGACGTCACCGTCGACATCACCCCGATCAAGGAACCCGGCGTGCTGGCCCTGACCGTGGCCGGCACCGCGGTGGCCCTGCAGGAGAACGGCTCGACGCTGACCGTCCGGCAGTTCACCGGCACCCTGCCGACGGTGACCGTCACCGACACCCGCACCGCCGACGAGATCCCGGCCGGCGCCGGCTGGGCGGTGCTCGGCTCGGCGAGCGACTTCACCGGCACCGCCGGCCAGGCCCCGATCACCGCCGACCACCTCGGCTGGAAGCCGCGCCTGGTCGACGGCGGCAACAGCGAAGGCCAGGTCAGCGAGGGCGAGGAGGTCGTCACCTCGCTGGACGAGCCGACCCAGCCCGGCAACAACGTCGGCCTCACCGACCAGGAGCTGCTGGTCTCCACGTACGACTCGGCGTCGGTCACCGGCGACGCGTACTCCGTCAACGCCGACCTGTTCCTGCGCACCCCCGCGGACGTGGCGGCCGGCTCCTACAAGTCCAAGCTGACGCTCTCCCTGTTCGAGTAAGGACGCCTTGTCATGATCCTTCAGGTAGCCGCCGCCGTGCTGCTCGCCGCCACCCCGATCCACGCCGACGCCAAGGTCACGTGGACGGTCCAGCCGGCCGACGGGAGCCGGTGGATCGAGCGCACGCTCGACCCCGGGCAGAAGGTCACCGAGAAGCTGGTGGTGCGCAACCTGGGCACCGCCGACACGGTGTTCGCGCTGAGCGCGGCGGACGGCTACCTGACCGACAACGGTCACTTCAACATGCTCGCCTCGGACAAGAAATCCACCGACGGCGGCACCTGGATCACCGTGCGGTCCAGTGTCGCCGTCGGCGCGGGCAAGTCCGCGACCGTCCCGTTCACCATCACCGTCCCGCCCGGCGCGACGCCGGGCGACCACCCGGCCGGCATCGCCGCCTCGGTGCTCAGCCGCAACGGCACCGTCCAGGTGGAGAGCCGCGTCGGGTTCCGGGTCATGCTCCGGGCCAGCGGGACCGTCCGGTCCTCGCTGGCCGCGCAGCGGGTGACCGCTGGTTACTCGCATTCCTGGAATCCGTTCCGGTCCGGCACGGTCCATGTCAGTTACACGGTGGCGAACACCGGCAACGTCCGGGCCGACGCCCGCGCCTCCGTGTCCGTCAGCGAGCTTTTCGGCGCCCACCGACGTGACGGCGGCGCGGCCGCGGGGGAGTTGCTGCCCGGCGGCTCCCGCCCGGCCGAAGGTGTCGTCCATGGCGTCTGGGGGCTCGGGCCCGTCCACACGAAGATCCTGCTCTCCCCGGCCGATCCGGCTGGCCCCACCTCAGTGACGGTGTGGGTCGTGCCGTGGCCGCAGCTCCTCGTGGTGGTCCTGCTAATCGCTCTCGTCCTCGTTCTGCGGGCCCGACGGCGCCGGTTCGCCCGGCTGCTGGCCGAAGCCCGGCAGGAATCGAGAAAGGATCCCCACCAGTGACTCCGCTCAACCGCCGGCAGCTCTTCCAGATCTCCGCCCTCAGCGCTGCCTCCGCCGGTTTCCTGGCCGCGTTGCCCCCGGGCGCGGCCCTCGCGGCCGCCGCCTCCTCGATCGACGTCGGCCCCGGATCCACCGCCCCGGTCCGCCCCTTCCCCCTCAGTGACGTGCGGCTGGGCAACGGACTGCTGCAGACCAAGCGCGACCGCACCAAGGCCTTCCTGCGGAATTACGACGAGCGCCGCTTCCTCGTGCTGTTCAACAACCAGGCCGGCCGCCCCAACCCGTCCGGCGTTGCCGTGCCGGGCGGCTGGGAGGACGGCGGCCTGCTCAGTGGCCACTGGGCCGGGCACTACATGACCGCTCTCGCACAGGCCTACGCCGACCAGGGCGAGCCGGTCTACAAGACCAAGCTCGACTGGATGGTCACCGAGCTGGCCGCCTGCCAGGCCGCCATCACCGCCCGCCTCGGTGGCACCGGCGGCGGCTCTCCCGGGGAAGAGCCGGTCATCGGCCGCGTCGCCGGCAAGTTCGGCAGCGCTCTTCGCCTCAATGGGACCAGCAAGGCGCAGTACTGCACCTTGCCCCAGGAGGCGATCAACCAGCTCACCAACTTCACCATCGCCACCTGGATCAACCTCGGCTCCACCGCCAGCTGGACCCGGCTGTTCGACTTCGGCCAGTCCACCGGCATCAACATGTTCCTCACCCCGCGGGCCGGCGTGACCGGGAACGTGCCGCGCTTCGCCATCACGGTCGGTGGCTCCGGCGCCGAGCAGCGGATCGACGGCTCGTCGGCGCTACCGACCGGTCAGTGGGTGCACGTCGCGGTGACGCTCGCCGGCTCGACCGGCACCCTGTACGTCAACGGGCAGGTCGCCGGCACGAACACCGCGATGACGCTGAACCCGTCCAACCTCGGCAACCCCGGCAACCGATGGATCGGCCGCTCCCAGTACGGCGACCCGTTCCTGGACGCCACCATCGACGAGTTCCACATCTTCGACCGGGCGCTCACCGCCGCCGAGCTTCAGTCCCTGCAGAGCTCGGCGGCCGGCACCACCGGGGGCGGCAACATCGCCTGGTACAAGTTCGAGGAGACCGACGGCACCGCGCTCAAGGACGCCTCGCCCAACGGCCGCGACGCCGGCATTGTGGCCGCCTCCACCGCCGGCCCGGCCGACTGGATCCCCACCCACCCCGGCTATCTCGGCGCCATCCCGGAGGACGCGGTGCTGCGCCTCGGCCCGCCGCGCTGGGCGGTCTACGGCGGCAACGCCGAGACCAACACCTGGGCGCCCTGGTACACCCAGCACAAGATCATGCGCGGGCTGCTGGACGCGTACTACCACACCGGCAACGCCCAGGCCCTCGAGGTCGTCACCACGATGGCCGACTGGGCGCACTTGGCGCTGACCATCGGCGACAAGAACCACCCCGACTATTCGGGCCCGCTGACCCGCGACGATCTCAACTACATGTGGGACCTGTACATCGGCGGCGAGTTCGGCGGCGCCAACGAGGTCTTTCCGGAGATCTACCAGCTCACCGGCGACGCGAAGCACCTCGAGACGGCCAAGTGCTTCGACAACCGCGAGTCGCTGTTCGGCGCCACCGTCGAGAACCGCGACATCCTCGTCGTCACCCCGGCCAACCGGCCCGGCCGCCGCCGCGCGGAGCGGCTGCACGCCAACACCCACGTGCCGCAGTTCATCGGGTACCTGCGCATCTTCGAGCACGACGGCGCTCAGGAGTACTTCACGGCGGCCAAGAACTTCTACGGCATGGTCGTGCCGCACCGGATGTTCGCCAGCGGCGGCACCAGCGGCAACTACCCGGGCTCCAACAACAACCTCGAGCTGTTCCAGAACCGCGACAACATCGCCAACGCGGTGGCGACCAGCGGCGCGGAGACGTGCACGACGTACAACCTGATGAAGCTGGCCCGGAACCTGTTCCTGCACGAGCACGACCCGGCCTACATGGACTACTACGAGCGCGGCATGCTCAACATGATCGCCGGGTCGCGGGCCGACACCACCTCGACCGGCGACCCGCAGGTCACCTATTTCCAGCCGCTCGGGCCGGGCACGGTGCGCAGTTACGGCAACACCGGCACGTGCTGCGGCGGCACCGGCCTCGAGAACCACACGAAGTACCAGGAGACGATCTACCTCAAGTCGGCCGACGAGGGAACCCTCTGGATCAACCTGTACGTACCGTCCACGCTCACCTGGGCGTCGAAGGGCTTCACGGTCACCCAGGACACGACGTTCCCGCGGTCGGACCAGGTCAAGCTGACCGTGGACGGCAGCGGTCCGCTCGACCTCAAGCTGCGGGTTCCCGGCTGGGTCGAGAAGGGCTTCACGGTCACCGTCAACGGAGTCGCGCAGAACCTACCGGCGCAGCCTTCTTCCTACGTGACGTTGAGCCGGACCTGGAGCCCCGGTGACGTGGTGGAGATCAAGATGCCGCTCAGCATCCGGATCGAGAGGGCCATCGACCGCCCCGACACTCAGGCGATCTTCTGGGGACCAGTGCTGTTGCAGGCCCTGGGCGGCGGCACGTCCTTTCGCGAGCTGACGCTGTACCGCGGCCTGAAGCGAGACGGCGACTACTCGCGGGCGGCGGTCACCGCCGGACCGGTCACCGCGGCCGGCGATCCGACGTTCGTGGCGGGCGGGCTCACCCTGCGGCCGTACTACGTCAGCGACAACCAGGCCGCGTCGTCGTACGTCCGCCGCACCGAGCCGACGGTCGTGTTCGGATCCATCGACAGCGGTGTGCCCAACCGCAAGCGCAACGACGGGCTGCCGCACTACGACGTCCCGGTCACCGGCATCACCTCGCCCGGCACCGACGGACCGACGTTCCTGGATCTGCTCTGGGACCAGGCGCCGTTCCCGACACACGCCGCGTTCGTCACGGCGGTCACCGACACGGTCGCCGGTTTCGTGACCGCCGGGGTGTACACGACGGCCGAGCGCGATGCCATCGTGGCCGCGGCGGCCGCGGCCGCCGGCGAGCTGACACCGCCGGCGTCGTTGAAGGTCGAGGTCGAGGCCCGTACGCAACGCACCGGCACGACGATGTACGTCGCGGTCAACGCCCGCAACAACGACACCGTGCCACTTACCATCGAGCTGATCACGGCGTACGGGTCACGAAAGGTTCCCGACGTCGCGCCCGGCCAGTCCGCGTACCAGTCCTTCAACACCCGTCTGGCATCGATCCCGGCGGGCACCGTGACCGTCAAGGCCAGTGGCACGGTCGACGGCCAAGCGGTAACGGCACAGTTCGAGGCGACCTACTAGAGGACATAAGTGTGGTCCCGGTCAGAGCATTGGCCGGGACCCCACGGTCGTATGAGGCCCGCATTCTTGCCCGAGCCTGTGGTTTCGACCCACGGTGTCGCAATCGTTTACTGCTAACCGATTGGCAGGGCCTTGGCCAGGTCGCGGCGGGAGATGACGCCGACCTTGGTGAAGACCTTGCGCAGGTGCCACTCGACGGTGCGCGGACTCAGGAACAGCTCGGCGGCGATCTCCTGGTTGGTCCGGCCGGTGGCGGCCAGCTGCGCGACGGCCGCCTCCTGAGGGGTCAATTGCTCCCGTACGCGAGTGGGCCGCTTCTTGACCACGGCCTGGCCCATCAGGGCGAGCTCGCGGGCGGCCCGCTCGGCGTAGCCGGGGGCGCCCATCGCGGTGAAGGCGTGGTGGGCGGCGCGCAGCTCGGCACGGGCCTCGTGGAGGCGGTGCTCGCGACGCAGGTAGGAGCCGAAGAGCAGGCGGGCCCGGCAGACGGAGGCGGTCATCTCCTGGCCGGTGAGGAGCTCGATCGCGGTGCGGTAGTGCTTCTCGGCGGCCGGCGCGGGAGACGTCAGGGCGTCCATGAGGGCCTGGATGCCCAGCGCCACCGGGGTCGGCGTCTCGGCCGTGATCGCGGCCAGCCGGTCGCGGGCGGCGGCGGCCACCTCGGGGAGACCGGCGAGGGCGGCCGCCTCGATGAGCTCGTGCAGCGGCCAGTTGCCGAGCGCGAAGTCGCCGTGGGAGACGGCTTCCTCGGCTGCGGCCAGCGCCGCCCGGTGATCACCGTTTCCATTGTGGAGGATGGCGAGCGCGTGGCAGGCCAGCGCGTGCAGCCGGCCGTCACCGCGGGTGGCCGCCTCGCGTTTGCGTTCGTCGAACAGCGCGGTGGCCGTGTCGACCGGCCCTTTGTACGCCGCGAGGACGAGCCGGGAGAACTGGTAGACCGACGCCCCGGTGGCCTGGATGACCTCGTCGATCTCGTCCATCATGCCGGCCGCCTCGCCCAGCCGGCCGGCGTAGATCATGATGTTGGCCCGGATCGCGAGCGCGTTGGGCAGCAGCGAGAGCGCCCCGCTGTCGACGGCGGCCCGAATCGCGGCCTCGCTCATCTGCTTGACCAGGTCGAGCCGGTAGACCTCGTAGCCGACCAGCGAGGTGAGCCAGATGAAGCTGGAGTCGGCGATGGCGAGCGCGCGGTGCAGCAGCGGCAAGGACCGCGTACGCCCGTCCAGCACCCAGGAGACAAGCCCGGCCAGCAGCAGATCGGGGAACGTTTCACCGGCCGGGACCAGTTCGCGGGCCGAGAGGGCGGCCTTGCGCAGATCGTCGTCGCCGAACCGGCCGGTGTGCATGGCGGCCGTGACGGCCAGCAGGAAGGTGTCCCGCGAGGCCTGCGGGTCGGCGGCCGCCAGCCGTTGCGCCGCGGCCAGCAGCGGCGCGAAGGCCTCCCGCCGGGTGCGCAGCGCGAAGTCGACCTGGGCCCGCAGCCGTGAGACCAGCGTCTGCCGCAGGCCGTCGAGCGGCGCCAACTCGGCCGCCGACAGGAACCCGGTCACCCGGTCGTAGGAGCCGGCGTACGCCGCCGCCTCGGCCGCCGACACGAGCAGGGTCCCACGCCGCGCCGGGTCGGTGGTCAGTGACGCAGCCCGGTCGAGGAAGGCGGAGGCGGCCGACCAGCCTCCGCGGGCCCGGGCCCGGTCAGCCGAGCCCTCGAGCTCGGCCGCGACCTCGTCGTCCTGCCCGAGTACGGCCTGGGCACGGTGCCAGGCCCGGCGGTCGGGGTCCTGGGCCGGGTCGGTCACCTCGGCCAGGGCGGCGTGGACCTGGCGCAGCTCGGCCGGCTCGCCGGAATGCCAGGCGGCGGCCCGGACAAGTGGGTGCCGGAACCGGACCCGGGCGCCGACCTCGAGGAGCCGCTCCCGCTCGGCCGGGGCGGCCGCCCGAGCGCCGACACCGAGCCGGTCGAGGGCCCGCCACAGCAGCACGGCGTCGCCGACCGGCTCGACCGCGGCGGCCAGCAGGACCGTGCGGGTCTCGGGCGGCAGTGCCGCGATCCGCCGGCGGAAGCCGTCCTCGACCCGGTTCTCCAGCGGCGCCCGGCTGTAGCCGCCGAAGCCGAAGGCCAACTCGGCCGGGGTCAGCCCGCGCGGCAGCTCGAGGATCGCGAGGGGGTTGCCGCCGGTCTCGGCCACGATCCGGTCGCGGACGCGGGGATCGACCGGCCCGATCAGCACCGAGTCGAGCAGGGCCCGGGCGTCCGGCTCGGCGAGGGCTTCGACCGGCAGCTCAGGGATGCCCTCGAAGCCGGTGTCGCCGCGGGCCGCGAGCACCAGCCCGACCGACTCGCCCGACAGCCGGCGGGCCACGAAGCCGAGCGTCACCGCGGACGCCCGGTCGATCCATTGGGCGTCGTCGACCACGCACAGCAGCGGCTGATCGGCCGCCGCCTCGGCCAGCAGCCCGAGCACCGCCACGCCGACCAGCAGCCGCTCCGGCGGCGGGCCCGCGGCCAGCCCGAATACCGTGCTCAGGGCCTTGCGCTGAGGGACCGCGAGCCGGTCGAGATGGCCGAGCAGCGGCAAGCAGAGCTGCACCAGCGCCGAATAGGCGATTTCCGACTCGGACTCGACGCCGGCCGCGCGCAGCACGCGGCCGGGGCGGGCCCGGCCGGTCAGAAACTCCAGCAGGGCGGTCTTGCCGCTGCCGGACGGGCCGCGCAGCACGAGCGCGCGGCTCTGCCCGGAGCGGACCGCGCTCAGCAGCGCTTCGAGCTCGCCCTGCTCGCGGCGGCGTCCCACCAGATCGGTCTTCTCAACGGCCTTGACAAGTTCCTCGACCGCCTGCGCGGACAGCTCGATCTTCGACAGGAAACCGATCGCCGGGCTGGCCGCGATGAGGTCGGCGTAGTCCTCGCCGGAATGGGTGGAGATCATGATCACCGGAGTCGGTGCCAGCCGCGCGGCCAGGTCGAAGCCGCTCTCGCTGCCCAGGTTGATGTCGACCAGCGCCACATCGGGGTGCAGCTCCGCGGTCCGCAGATGAGCGTCGGCGATGTTCTCGGCCGTGCCTGCGACGGTCAGGCCCTCGCGTTCCAGCAGGTTACGGGCAGCGAGTAGGAATTGCCGATTGTCGTCGACGAGCAGGCAGCGCAAATTCACCCGACCAGGGTGCCAGTCGCGGCCCGGCGGCGCATTCCTGCCAGCCGGTAGTTCAGCCTTCCGCCACGGGGATCCGGCGCGCGACGATGGCGCGGTCGACGCGCAGCTCGCCCTCGTCGGCGAAGTAGTCGTCCGGCTGCGTGCCGTCGACACCGGCGGGAGTCTTGGTCACCCGCAGGATCAGAGTGACCAGCACGGCGACCAGCAGGTTGACCAGCACGGTCACGAAGCCGACGTAGATGGTCGACTTGGTGTCGAAGCCGAATTCGGACAGCGGGAACGCCGATCCGCCGAAGTGGGCATGCTTGGTGGCCGGGTTCGGAATCTGCCACAGCATCCACATCGACAGGCTCATGCCGGCCACCCAGCCGGCGATCAGCGCGCCGCGGTGCAGCCAGCGCGTGAACAGGCCCAGCGCCACCGCGGGAGCGGTCTGCAGGATGATCACACCGCCGATGAGCTGCAGGTCGATCGAGAACTGGGGATCGAGGAAGGCGATGAACGCGACCGCGCCGACCTTCACGGCCAGCGAGGTGATCTTCGAGACGCGCGCCTCGTCGGCGTGCGACGCGTCCTTGCGCAGGTACTCCTTGTAGATGTTGCGGGTGAACAGGTTGGCCGCGGCGATCGACATGATCGCGGCCGGGACGAGCGCGCCGATGCCGATCGCGGCGAACGCGACGCCGGCGAACCAGGCGGGGAACTGCATGTCGAACAGCAGCGGCACGACCGTGTTGCTGTCGACCGTGCCCGGTTTGGATCCCGGCAGCGGTTTCACGTTGGACGCGATGGCCACGTACCCCAGAAGCGCGAGGAGTCCGAGCAGGAAGGTGTACGCCGGCAGGGCCGACATGTTGCGTTTGATGACATTACGGTTCTTGCTGGCCAGCGCGCCGGTGATGCTGTGCGGGTAGAGGAAGAGCGCCAGCCCCGAGCCGAACGCGAGCGTCACGTACTGCAACTGGTTGTTGGCGTTGAGGATGATTCCGTCGTTGGGCGACGCGCTGGCCTGGAACTTCGCGTCGGCGGCGTCGAAGATGTCGCCCCAGCCGCCCAGCTTGAACGGCAGGTAGACGACCGCCACCAGGATCACGATGTAGATCAGCACGTCCTTGACGAACGCGATCAGCGCCGGTGCGCGAAGACCCGACTGGTACGTGTACGCGGCCAGAATGGCGAAGGCGATGATGATCGGGGCGTGCCGGGCGAGGAGGCTGTCGCCGGTCACGCCCATGGTCTTGAGGACCGCTTCCAATCCGACGAGCTGAAGTGCGATGTACGGCATGGTCGCGACAATTCCGGTGATCGCGACCAGCAGGGCCATCGTCGGCGAGTCGAAGCGGCTGCGTACAAACTCCGCGGGGGTCACGAATCCGTGCCGATGCGACACCGACCAGAGCCGGATGAGGATCAGGAAGAACAACGGAAAAGTGATGATGGTGTCCGGAACGGCGAAGAATCCGGTCGCGCCGGCGCCGAAGATCAAGGCCGGAACGGCGACGAACGTGTACGCCGTGTAGAGGTCGCCGCCGACGAGGAACCAGGTTATCCACCCGCCGAAGTTCCGGCCGCCGAGGCCCCACTCGTCCAGGTGGGCCATGTCCTTCGGCGCGCGCCAGCGGGCTGCCACGAAGCCCAGGCCGCTGACCAGCAGGAACAGGATCGTGAAGATGACGATCTCGGTGACGTGGTCTCTCATCGGCGAAGCAGCCAATTCCAGGAGCTGCGCGGGCTGCACATGATCGACTATCCTGCCATGATCGCATGCTTGTCCGGTTCCTCGTGCTTGATCGCGGGGTAGCCTCCTGACGAGGAGGAGCGAAGACGTGCCGGACGACACCGCTGCGAACGCCGAGCTGCGCGGTTGGCAGCGCGAGAAAGCGGCACTCTCGGGCTTGCTGAGTGACGTCGCCGGCGGCATGAGCCGGGCGTTGGTGCTACCACCGGGTTCCGGGTCGTGCGAGCCAGCGGTGTCGAGTCCGAGTCGGAGATTGCGTACGCCGGCCTGCAACAGCTGTGTGCCCCGCTGTTGCCCTGGCTCGACCGGATGGCCGAAGTGCCCCGAGTCGCGCTGGCGACTGCCTTCGGGCTCAGCCTCGGCCCGCCGCCCGGGCTGCTCGGCCTCGGCATGGCCACGCTGGGGCTGGTCGCCGAGGCAGCCCCGGAAGCCGGTCGACTTTCGGGTACGTGATCGCATCGTGGCCGATACACAAGGCAACCCGCTGGCGTTGCTTGAACTGCCGCGTGGTTTGTCGCCGGAGGAGCTGGCGTTCGGCTTCGGGGGGCAGAACCACGCTCCGCTCGCCACCCGCGTGGAGGAGGGCTTCCGCCGACGCATCGCCGCTCTGCCGGAGGACGCGCGCAGAGTCTTGCTGGCGGCTGCTGTCGAGCCCCTCGGGGACGCACTGCTGTTGCGCCGGACTTTGCAGCAGCTAGGCATCCCACCCGACGCGGCCGCGCCGGCCGAGGCCGATGGGTTGATCGAATTCGGCGTACGGGTCCGCTTCCGGCACCCGCTGGTGCGCTCGGCTGCCTGATACTCTGCCGACGTCCGTGCCCTGCGTGAGGTCCATGCCGCGCTTGCCGATGTGATCGACCCGGACACCGAGCCCATCGCCGGCGACCTTGGCTGACCATCGGATCCTTCATTCCGGCCGCGAGTCGTTTGATCGCAGGCGCCGCTGGGTACCGCGCGACCGTCGACTGGCCCGCGTACACGGGAGTGAGCGATGTCCCTGGAGTATCGGATCGAGCGCAGCGCCGACCGCGTCACCGTCACGCCCGAGGGCGACATCAGCCTCGAGACGGTCGACGTCCTGCGCGAAGTCCTCCGCCATGTCCTGAACAGTCAGAACGCCGCCCACATCGACGTGGACATGCGCGCCGTGACTTTCCTCGACTCGAGCGGTATCGGCGTGCTGATCGCCGCCCACCGAGCCGCGGCCGCCCAAAGCGTCACCCTGATGCTGAGTGAACCGACCCCGATGGTCCGCATGGTGCTGGAGATCGCCCACCTCGACGGCATCCTGCTGCGCGACAGCCCGGTCAGCTGACCGGCTGGGCAGCCACGCGAGTAGCGGTCGGTCAGCTAACGGCCGCGAGGCGGACGGCTGCGACGGTTACCAGGTCGGCGCCGAAGAGGACGACGGCCCACGCCGGGGGTGTGGACGAGGTCCTGCCGCCGGTCGGACAGGGCGGTCATGCCGTCACCGCCCGCCGGCGCAGCCGTCGCGCGATGAGCACGCAAGCCGCCGCTATCAGCAGGACGGCGCCGATCACCGCGGCGAGCTGGACCAAGGCGCTGTGGCCGCGGCCGGTCTCGGGCGCCGGGGGCGCGCCGATCAGGGTCCAGGCATGGGCGTCGTCGGTGCCTTCGTAGACGGCGCGCTGACCGCTGGGTCCGGTGGCGAGTGTCTTGTAGGCGGGGTTGAGGTCGGTGAGCATCCGTACCGTGACGGTGGCCGCCGTGACCGGGCCGGCGCAGGTGTAGTCGATCGTGGCGCCCTTGAGGCCTAGGGCGGCGACGGGTTGAACCTGTCCGGTGCAGGGGCGGGAACCGTCGGTGACGGTGATTCGCTCCAGGAGGTAGGTAGTGAGCTTCGGGGACTTCCCGATGACGCCGGGGTCGCTGTACTGGTAGTCGACGGCGCCGTCGAGGCCGATCCGATCGTTCGGCAGCAGGCCGAGCGAGACGCCGAGCAGGGTGAGGTCGTCGGGCCCGCCGGCCCGCCATTTCACGTGGACGACTTCGGGTCGCTTCGCGTCGGGGGCGATGCTCACTGTCTGCGGGTCGCCGAAGGGATGCGCCTGGGCCGGGCTGGGAACGAGCGTGACGATCCCGATGACGGCCAGGGCGATCAGCGCGCGGGTGCTGTGTAAGGCCAAGGAACTCACTCCGGGCGGTGTGGTGCTGCGAACCGGCCCAGTCTGTAAGCGGTCACGTACGCGGGAGTGATCTTGAGGGGTCGCAAGTGTGAACAATGCGCGGACTGCCATGTCGTGTCAGTTGCAAAGTCTTGGCAACAACGAAAGCAGGGCCATATGCTCCCCGGTAATCGGCTGGGGAGGGGCGGCATGGATACAGTGGCGATGCACATCGCCAACGGGATCGTGGATGGGCCGGTCTCGGCGCTGTTCGCGGTGTTCGCGGCGGTGGCTCTGGCGTTCTGCGTGTACAAGGCGCGCGCGGATCTCGATGAGCGGCTCGCGCCGATGGCGGGCCTGGTCGCGGCGTTCATCTTCGCCGTGCAGATGCTCAACTTCCAGGTGCTGCCCGGTGTCTCGGGGCACCTGCTCGGCGGCACCCTCGCGGTGATCCTGGCCGGCCCGTGGGTGGGCGCGCTGTGCGTGTCGACGGTGCTGATTGTGCAGTGCCTGCTGTTCGCCGACGGCGGGCTGACCGCGATCGGGCTGAACATCACGAACATGGCGCTGATCGGCACGGCCGCCGGTTACCTGCTGGTGGCCGGGCTGCTGCGGGTGCTGCCGAAGACGCCGGCCGGGCTCGGCGCGACCGCGTTGATCGCGTCGATCATCAGCGTGACCGTCGCCTCGCAGGGCTTCGTGCTGGAGTACGCGCTGGGCGGCACCACCGAGCTGTCGATCCCGACGATCTCGGCCACGATGGCCGGCGTGCACGTGCTGATCGGCATCGGCGAGGGCCTGATCGCGGCGACCACGGTGGCTACGGTCGCGAAGGTACGGCCCGACCTGGTGTACGCGCTGCGCCGCTTCCGTAAGCCCGCCGCCGTCGAGATCGGAGTGCCGGCATGACCAAGAAACTCGGCTGGTTCCTGGCCGGTGGCCTGCTGGTGGCCCTGCTGCTGGCCGGCGTGGTCAGCAACTTCGCCTCTTCCAGCCCGGACGGCCTGGACGCGACCGCCCGCGACGGCTGCACCTTCGACGCCAACGATGAGATCACCGGCGGCACCTGCATGCTCCAGCAGGAGCAGGGCCACCAGATGGCCGACAGCCCGCTCGCGGACTACGGGATCAAAGGCATCGACAACGCGTACGTCTCGACGGGTCTCGCCGGGGTCGCCGGTGTCCTGATCACCTTCGGGATCGGGGCGGGCGCCTTCTGGGTGCTGCGCCGGCGTGGCGGCTCGGCGACCGCGACCGCCCCGGCCGAGAAGACCGGCGCGGAGGCCTGATGGGCGCGGGCCACGCTCACCCGTTGCACCTCGACCGGGACAGCGCGGTCCATCGCCTGGCGCCCGAGGTGAAGATCGTCGCGGTGCTGCTGTTCACGATCGTCGTGGTGATCACCCCGCGGACGGAGTTCCTGGCGTTCGCGGGGTACGCCCTGCTGCTGGCCGTGGTCGCGGCACTCGCACGGGTGCCGGGCCTGTGGCTGGCCAAGCGAGCGACGATCGAGCTGCCGTTCGTGCTGCTCGCCGTCGCGTTGCCCTTCCTCGGGCACGGTGAGCGGGTCGAGTGGCTGGGCATGTCGCTTTCGGTCGACGGGCTCTACGGCGCGTGGAACATCTTCGCCAAGGGCACCCTCGGTGTGGTGGCGTCGTTGCTGCTGGCCGCGACCACCACGATGCGCGACCTGATCCTCGGTCTGGACCGGTTGCGCTGCCCGCAGGCGTTCACCCAGATCGCCACGTTCATGCTGCGCTACCTCGACGTGCTTGCCGACGACGCCCGCCGGATGCGCATTGCCCGGCTGTCACGCGGCTACGACCCCCGGTTCCTGTGGCAGGTGAAGGCGTTCGCGGTCGGTGTGGGGTCGCTGTTCCTGCGCGCCTACGAGCGTGGTGAGCGGGTCTATCTGGCGATGGTGTCGCGCGGCTACAACGGCCGGCTGCCCCTTCTCTCGGACGAGCGGACGCCGGTGGCGCAGTGGGTGACCGCCGCGGTGCTGCCGGCCGCGTCGGCCGGTATCGCGCTGGCTACGGTGCTGTCGTGACCCCTTCGCTGCGCATCGCCGGCCTGCACTTCGCCTACCCGGACGGCAGCGTCGCGCTGCGCGGCGTCGACCTGACCGTCGAGGCCGGCGAGCGGGTCGCGTTGCTGGGGCCGAACGGCGCCGGCAAGACCACCCTGGTGCTGCACCTCAACGGCATCCTGCAGGGCGGCGCCGGCGCCATCGAGGTGGCCGGCATGCGGGTCGATCCGGCCGACCGGCCCGGCCTGGCCGAGATCCGGCGCCGGGTCGGGATCGTCTTTCAGGACCCCGACGACCAGCTCTTCATGCCGACCGTGGCCGAGGACGTCGCGTTCGGCCCGGCCAACCTCGGAATCCGCGGCGACGAGCTGAACCGGCGGGTCGACGAGGCCCTCGAGGCGGTCGGCATGGCCGAGCACCGCGACCAAGTCCCGCACCATCTGTCGTTCGGGCAGCGCCGCCGGGTCGCCGTCGCGACGGTCCTCGCCATGCGTCCGGAGATCCTGGTGCTGGACGAGCCGTCGTCGAACCTCGACCCGGCCAGCCGGCGGGAGCTTGCGGAGATCCTGGAGTCGCTGCCGGTCACCGTGCTGATGGTCACGCACGATCTCCCGTACGCGATGCAGCTGTGCCCTCGCTCGGTCATCCTCGACACCGGCCGCATCGTCGCCGACGCACCCACGCGCGAGTTGCTGGCCGACGCCGAGCTGCTGCGCACCCACCGCCTGGAACTGCCGTTCGGCTTCTACCCCGCCGCGAGGTGAGGCCGGTCAGGCGGCGGCCAGGGTGAGGCTCGCGAAGTTCTTACCAGTCGAGTTGTGCGTCGGGGACCCCGGCTGAACGGGCGTAGTTCTTGACCTCCTCGCGGGCCGGGTCATCGCCCTTGCTGTAGTGGAAGACCTTGCCGGGGAAGATGACGTAGGTCTCATCGTCGGTGTCGTAGCTGGCGTACCAGCCGCGGCCGGACAGGGCGTCGGCGAGGTGGGAGGCCAACTCGGTGGGGTCGGCGTCGCTGGAGAACTCCACCAGGGTCCAAATTTTTGGTTGCTCCGCGGTGTTGTCGGCCACCTCCACGCGCGAAAGCTTGCGCAGCGTGAGCTGAGTACCTTCGAACTCCGCGCCCGGACGCAGGCTCTCGACGATTACGGCACCGTTCAGCATGGGAATCCTCTCTCCACCTCGGACTTACCGCGCGCGATCGTGAGTCCAGGGAATCACGCCGTGGCGCGTTGCCCGGAGCGCTCACGGCCTGCGGGCTTGCGTTGCGCGACGGGTGAGGTAGCGCTGCTCGGGGAGGCTCGCGGTCATCCGGGCGGCGCGCAGGTACGACTGGTACGCGGCCTCGCTGTCGCCGGACTGTTCGAGCAGGTGGGCGCGGACGGCTTCGGAGGCGGTGGCTGTGGGCCAGCCGGTCGTCGGCGTCGAGGGCGCCGAGCGCGGCGAGGCCGGCGGTCGGTCCGTGCACCATGGCGAGGGCGACGGCGCGGCTGAGCGCGACGGTGGGGCCGGGTGCGATCCGGGTGAGTACGTCGTACAGGGCGAGGATCTGCGGCCAATCGGTGCGGTCGTCGGAGGGCGCCTCGTCGTGCAGGGCGGCGATGGCCGCCTGGATCTGGTACGGGCCGACAGGGCCGGCGCCCAGGGTACGGGTCAGCAGCCGCTGTCCCTCGGCGATGGCTGCCCGGTCCCAGAGGTCGCGGCGCTGGTCCGCCAGCGGGACGAGGTAGCCGTCGAGGTCGATCCGGGCCGCGCGGCGGGCATCGGTGAGCAGCATCAGCGCGAGCAGGCCGGCGACTTCGCCATCGCGTGGAAGAAGCCCGTGCAGCAGGTATGCGAGCCGGATCGCTTCGCGGGTCAGGTCGACCCGGGTCAGTTGTGGGCCGGAGGTCGTCGTGTAGCCCTCGTTGAAGACCAGGTACAGGACGTGCGGGACCACACCGAGCCGTTCGGTCCGCTCGGCGGGGGTGGGTGCGGTGAACCGGGCGCCGGCTTCGCGGATGCGCTGCTTGGCCCGGCCGATGCGCCTCTCCATCGTCTCCGCGGGCACGAGGAACGCCGCGGCGATCTGCGCGGTGGTCAGCCCGCCCACCGCGCGGAGCGTGAGGGCGAGCTGCGAGGGCCGGGTGAGGCTGGGGTGGCAGCACAGGAACAGCAGGACGAGGTGTCGTCGGGTTCGTCCGCGGGTGGCCGCTGGGCCGGATCGAGGACTGTCTGTTCTTCGCCTCCCTCGACCGGCGGACCGCCGCGCTGCCGGTGAAACAGTGGCCGCTCACGGACGGACGCTGATGATCGTCTTTCCCTTGAGCCGCTCGGTCGGGTTGAGGGCGGCGACGGCATCGTCGAGTGTCGCGACGGTGCCGATGTTCGTGCGCAGGCGCCCGTCCCGTACCCGATTGACGATCTCGACCAGTTGGGCCCGGTCGGCCTCGACGACGAAGTCGACCGCCCGGCCGTCGGCGGGCCGTGCCTCGGCCGGCCCGACGATGGACACCAGCGTTCCTCCCGCTCGAACGAGACGTGCGGATCGCTTCTGGATGTCTCCGCCGATGAGGTCGAAGACCAGGTCGACCCCGCCGATGTCGTCCAGAGTGTCGTTCTCGAGGTCGACGAACTCCTGCGCGCCGAAGTCGAGCGCCTTCTGCCGGTCGGCGGCGCGTCCGGTGCCGATCACGTACCCGCCGAACTCACGCGCGAGCTGGGTCACCATCGTCCCGACCGCGCCGGCCGCGCCGTGCACGAGCACGCTCTGACCGGCCTGCAGGCGGCCGTGCTGGAACAGTCCCTGCCACGCGGTCAGCCCCGAGATCGGCAGGCTCGCGCCCACGGTGAAGTCGACGTCGCCGGGCAACGGCGCGAGGTTGCGTGCCTCGACGGCGACGTATTCGGCCAGGGTGCCGTCGCGATGCCAGTCCGCGAGGCCGAACACCCGCTGTCCCACCGACAGGCCCGTCGTGCCGTAGCCGAGGGCGCTGACCACGCCGGCCAGCTCGTGCCCCGGTATCGACGGCGTCCGGTCCCGGTCGCGCCGATCGGTCCAGGTCGAGGGCCAGTCCATCTCGGTCGGTACGAACCCCGACGCGTGCACCTCGACGATGACGTCGTTGATCGCCGCCGGCGGCTCGGGTCGCTCCGACAGCGTCATCCCGGCCGTTCCGGCGGCTTGATCGGTCACCACGATCGCTTTCATGGCTTGTCTCCCTGGTCATGTCTCGTCGTTGGAAATATTGGCGGGCGGAAGGCTCGGGTAACCTGGCGGCCATGGTCGACTCGCAGGTCAGGAGCGAGGGCGCCCGGCTGACCGCTCGCGGCGCGGCCACCCGGGAACGCATCGTGCTGGCCGCCGCCGAGCTGATGGCCGCCAAGGGCGTCGCTGCCACCACTCTCGACGAGGTCCGGCTCGCCAGCGGCACCAGCAAGTCCCAGCTCTACCACCATTTCGCGGCCAAGGAGGAATTGGTCCGCGAGGTCGTCACCCATCAGGCCGGCGTGGTGCTGGAACGTCAGCACCAGTTGCTGCGCGGCGTCAACTCGTTCGCCGGGCTGCGCCGATGGCGCGACGCCGTGGTGCAGCGCAACGAGCTGCGCGGCGGCGCGTACGGATGCGAGATCGGCACCCTCGCGGCGGAGCTGTCCGACACCGACGAAGCCGCCCGGCAGGCGCTGGCCGGCCACTTCGCCACCTGGGAACAGTTGCTCGCGGACGGCTTCCAGCGGATGCGCGACAACGGCACGCTGCGCGCCGACGCCGACCCGGCGACGCTGTCCGTAGCGGTGATGGCCGCCGTTCAGGGCGGCTACCTGCTGGCTCAGACGGCGCATGACACCGAGCCCATGCGGGTGGCCTTGGACATGGCGCTGGCACACGTCCAGACATTCCAAGTGGGCACAACGGGACTATAAAGTCCAGTTGCACTGGTTTGCAAATGCCCGAGTGATTGAGGTTGGACGCTATAGTCCAACGGAGAGCTAGTCACCGTCAGGGAGGGGCCATGACCGGACCGCACGAGAATGTCAAGATCTTCGGGCTTCGGCCGGTGGAGGCGGTCGCGGGCCTCGTGCCGGGCGGCAGGCATTGCGCGCCGATCATTGCGGCCTTGCCCGGGCTGGGCATCGAGACCGACATCGTCGGCGTTCTGCATGGCGCCGACGGCCTGCGCATCCTCGACCCCGAGCCGCATGGGATCGGGCAACGAGTCCTCAAGTTCTTCGAGAGCTGGGGCTACCACGCGGAGATCATCAAGCTTTACGACGAAGGGCTGCGCAAGGGCGAGTCCATGGTTGTCGTGCCGGCGGCGTACTCCGACCGGGTTGTTCTCGGCGAGCTGATGGCAGGCAACGGGGGCCACGCGGTCTTCTACTTCGGTGTCGGGCATGTGGAGTCGCTGACGGGCCCCTGACCGCTCAGATGGAGGCCATCTGCCGCTCGAGAGCCTTGGGATCGACGCGCCACGCCCGGTGGCCGTCGCGGGCCATGGCGTCCGGGAAGATGTCCTCCTCGCCCGCTTCCACGCCGTCCAGGATCGCCTGGGCGACGTCCCGCGGGCTGGTCTTCGGGATCGGGAACGCCCGGATCATGTCGGTGTCCACCGCGCCGGGGAACACCCCGTGCACGGTGATGCCGAGGTCGGTGACCTGGGCTCGTACGGCTTGGGTCATCGACGCGGCGGCCGCCTTGGAGGCGCTGTAACCGCCCATGCCGCGCACCGCGCCCAGCGCCACCAGGCTCAGCATGTTGACGATCGCGCCGCCGCCGTTGTCCCGTAGCACCGGGACGAACGCGCGGGTGACGGCGAGGGTGCCGAGGTAGTTGGTGGTCATGTCGGCGTGGATCGCGGCGAGATCGCCGGTGAGCAGATCGGCGAACTCCAGTGAACCGCCGTTGTTCACCAGCAGCGTGACATCGCCGGCGGCGGCTACGGCGGCCGTCACCCCGCCGGGATCGGTGATGTCCAGCTGCAGGGCGACCACTCGGGCGTCGGTCGCGAAGTCGGCCAGCGTCCCGGCCCGGCGGGCCGTCGCGTACACCTTCCTGGCGCCTCGATCGAGGAGTGCCTCGACGATCGCCCGCCCGATGCCGCGGTTGGCGCCGGTCACCAGCGCCGTGCCGGCGTTCACATCCACCATCTCATGCTCCGTTCGCGTTGATTGATGTGCCACGGCTACGTTCCGCCGGCTCGCGACGGTTGCCCAGAGCACTGTTCAACCCCGGGCGCCGCCAACCTGGGTCCGGCAGAACCACGCACCCCCGGCGGGCGCGTCAGCGGATCGGTCCTGACCGCTCGAGGGCCAGAACCGCCCTGGTGTAGAGCAGGTCGAAACCGCGGCGCTGGGCGTTCTGCTGTGATTTCGAGCCGGGCTGGACGGTGATGACCGCGATGTCGCAGCCGGCCGTGGCCGCGTCGGCGAGCCGGGCGGCCAGCAGGGCGTTCTGGATGCCGCGGCGCCGGAACGCGGGCGCGGTCGCGGCGCCGGTCAGCTGGGCGATGCCGTCGGCGATGTGCATGCTCGCGCCGCCGCCGGGCACCCCGTTCAGCCGTGCCAGGTAGCGCTGGACCAGCCCGGCCGCGTCACGTTCGGCGTTCTCGAGGATCTCCCGGGAGAAGTCCTCGTACCAGGGCACCCCTTCGGCGTCCGGGTGCAGCGACGCCTCGACGACGACGTCCAGCCAGGTCTCGAGCTCCTCGTCGCCGCTGGGCCGGACGTCGACGCCGGGTGGCGCCACCGTCTCCGCCGCCTGGCCGAGGGCGCGGCCGAGGACATTCTCGAACGAGACCAGCCGATAGCCCCGCCCGGCCAGCAGTTCCAGCAGCGCGGGCTCGGCCAGGCCGGCGACCTCGGCCTGGACCGGCGCGCCGTGCGCGGCGAAGGCGCGTTCGACCGCGTCGAGCTCGGCCGGATCGGGCCGGCCGGCGAACCCGAGACCGGCCACCTTGTTCAGCGGGGAGTCGGGTTCGGCGAAGCTCGCGATTCCCCCGGCGATCGCCACGGCGAAGCCGGCCTGTCGATGACGTCGGAGGGCGGCGTCGTTGCAGGCGCCGATGAACCGCGCCTCGGCGTGTTCGATGCGCCGGGCGAGCGCGACGTCGCAGAACAGCCGCGCCCGGCCTGGTTGATCGGTCATGACATGCTCCTTTCGCTGACCGGCCGGTGCGGCCGGTCGGTGAATGCGGGTTTGTCCTGCTCGTACAGCAGCAACGCCAGACCGGCGAGGATCGCCGCGCCGCCGGCGAGTTGCAGCAACGCGGGGCGGTCGCCGAGAAACAGCACGGCCGTCAGGGTGCCGACGACCGGCGTCAGGTTGCCGAGCTGAGCCGCACGGGCCGCCGGCACCCGGGCGATGCCCTGATTGAAGGTGACGCTGCCGGCCGCGCCGCAGAGGACCACGGCGATGCAGGCCGCCCAACCGGCCACCCCGACGGTGTCGAGGCGGGTGCCGCCGGTGGACCAGGACGCGGCGACGAAGGGAACCACGCTGAGTGCGCCGCCGGTGCTTTGCCAGGCGCTCTCGTTGAGCCCGGCGCCGTTGCCGTTGAAGCGGCGGGTGGCGATCAGGAACACCGCGGCGGCCAGCACCGCGAGCAGCACCAGCGTGTTGCCGAGCGTGGTGTCGTCGCCGGACGTCCCGGATCCGAGGGCGACGAGCCCGCTGCCGGCGAGGCCCGCGATCAGCGCGATCGCCGCTCCGCGGGAGAGGCGTTCACGCAGGACGACCACGGCCAGCAGCACCGAGAGCAACGGCTCGGCGGCCAGCAGCAGGCTGCCGCTGGACGCGCTGGTGCGGGCCAGGCCGAGATCGCCGAACAGGAACGCCAGGCCCGGCACCAGCGCGCCGAGCAGCATCTGCCGCAGGGCGCCGCGCCGGCGTAATCGGCCGCGCGCCGCGGCGCTGGTCATCAGCATCGCCGCCGCGCCGGTGATCTCGACCGCCAGCAGATCCACCGGGCGGACCACGCGCAACGCGACCACCGAGACGGTGGTGCTCACGCCATAGACCGCGGCCGAGACCAGCAGCAACTGTTCGCCGGTGCGCCTCATCTCCGCCTCCTCCACCTAGTAACCGCCTTAACCGTTACACTGGTTACCAAGCCGAGCAACCGATTAACGCGGTACGGTGGTTACATGGCGGCTGTCGAGGACACGGAACTGCTGCTCGCGGTGGCCAACACGGCACACGGCGAGCAGGACGAGCTCGCCGACGCCGGCTCGGTCGGCGCCTGGTGGCGTGCCCTGGGCGCGCCGGTCGCGACGGCGGGCGAGCAGCCGGTCGCACCGGAGAGCGTCGCCCTGCTCCGCGCGATGCGGGTCCTGATCCGCGGCCTGGCCCTGCGCAACAACGGGATCGAACCGGATCTCGGCGCGGTGTCCGGCTTGGAATCGCTCACCCTGCGTCTCGACCTCGGCAGTGGACTCGCGCTTCGCGCCGAGGCCCCTGGCGACCTGGCCCGGGACATCAGCGCCGCGACCGTGGCGGCACTGCTGCGCGCCACGGCGCGCCCCGATTGGTCCCGCGTCAAGGCGTGCCGCGGGGAGGACTGCCGGTGGGTCTACGTCGACAGTTCGCGCAACAGCTCCCGCCGGTGGTGCGCCATGGCGAACTGCGGCAACCGCGCCAAGGTGGCCAGTTTCCGCGATCGCCGCCGGGCGGCCCGGGCGTGACGCTTTCCGCCGGCCTCACCAGACAGTGAGCAGCAGGTGGTTGACGACCAGAGCGACCACCGCCTGCCCGGCCAGCCACCACCGGCGAGGCCGGGCCGGCACCAGGGCGGCGCCGGCCATGAGCCACACCGCGAAGGGCAGCCAGATGCGCTCCACTTCGGCCTTGCTGTAGCCGGTGAGGTCGGCGGCGAGGATCGCGGCCGCGGCGGCGACCGGCAGCAACCAGGGGGCGGCCCCGGCCGTCCGAAGGCTCAGACGCGGTGTCGCGCGGCGAAGAATCACGGCGGCGATCGGGCCTGCGGCGACGGTGAGGGCCGCGAGATTCGCCCAGACCCAATAGGCGTACGGGCGATGGGCGGCCAACCCCTGGTAATAGCGCCGTGTCACGAGGTGGTAGCCGGTCAGCCAGTCGAAGCCCGCCGCCGTGAACGCCACCACGACCACGACCACACCGGCCATCGCCCACCCCGCCGTGCGACGTCCGTGCGGGACGGCGAGCACGACGGCGGCCACGATCACAAAGATCAATACCATGCCGTACGAGAGATAGACGCTCGCGCCGAGCAGCAGGCCCCCGGCGAACGCCGCGAGCGCGGAGCGGCGGGCCAGGCCGTACGCGAAAAGCCCGATCCCCGTCGCGGTGACGCCGGCGAACAGGCCGTCGGCGGAGACACCGACCCAGACCGCGCCGGGAAACAGGGCCACGAACGGCGTCGCGGCCCGTCCCGCCCGGTCCGAACCGGCCAGGCGTACGGTGGCCGGCACCGCGACCGCGGTGAGCGCGCCCACAGCGACGCACAGCAGCCCGGCCCAGGCGCCGCCGGACAGGCCGAGCCGGTCGAGCCCGACGAAGACCAGCAGAGCTCCCGGCGGATGGCCGGCGACATGGGTGGTCCACGAGTCCGGCTGATGATCCAGGATGCGGCCGCTGAAGCCGCGCAGCATCGCCGGCACGCTGGTCACGCCGGGCACCTCGGTCAGGTACTCGGGGCCGGTGGTGAGGCGCCCGGCCACACCGCGCTGCCAGCCGTCGACCAGGGCGAGCGACAGCGTCCAGGCGACGGCGGTCAGGTATGAGACCGCCAGCAGCGTCCGCCACCGCAACCGGGCCGCGAGCCGGGACCCGTACCGGCAGACCAGCACCGCAACCGCGGCGGCGAGAGGCGTGCCCGGGCCGAGATGCGGCAGCCAGTGCGCGAACAGGGGAGCCGCGCCCGCGTGGACCGGACGCCCGGCCAGTCCCAGAAGCCCGCCGGCGAGGGCCGCGAGGGCGAACAACGCGGCCGCTGCCGCAGCGGCGTAGAGGTCGGCGCGACGCCGGCTCATCCCCGCAGCGCGACGTCGGCTCATCTCCGCAGCGCGACGCCGGCTCATCCCCGCAGCGGGGCGGAGGCGAACTCCGCGACGCCCTCGGCCAGGCCGATCCGGGCCCGGAAGCCGAGCTCGGCGGCGGCCCGGCCCGGGTCGGCCACGATGTGCCGCACGTCGCCGAGCCGGAACTCGCCGGTGGTCACCGGCTGCGGGCCGCGAGCCGTCCGGGACAACTGAGCGGCAACCTCGCCCACGGTGGCCGGCCGGCCGGACGCCACGTTGAACGCCCGCCATCCGCCGAGCGCCGCGGTGGCGGTGACCGCGGCCAGGTTGGCGGCCGCGACGTCCCGGACGTGGACGAAGTCACGACGCTGGCCGCCGTCCTCGAAGACCCGCGGCGACCGGCCGGCCTCCACCGCGGACCGGAAGATCGCCGCGACGCCGCTGTAGGGCGTGTCGCGGGGCATGCCCGGCCCATAGACGTTGTGATAGCGCAACGCCACCACGGCGCCGCCGGTCTGCCGGGCCCAGGCGGCGGTGAGGTGCTCCTGCGCGACTTTGGTGGCGGCGTACACGCTGCGGGGATCGAGCGGGGCGTCCTCGTCGACCAGTTCCGGCGCGAGCGGTTCCCCGCATCGTGGGCAGGGCGGCTCGAAGCGGCCGGCGGCAAGGTCCGCGACGACCCGGGGACCGGGCCGGACCTGGCCGTGCCGGGCGCAGGAGTAGCCGCCCTCGCCGTACACCACCATCGAGCTGGCCAGCACGAGCCGGCGCACCCCGGCCCGGGCCATCCGCGCGAGCAGGACGGCGGTCGCGAGGTCGTTGCAGCCCACGTACTCGGGCAGATCGTCCAGGTCGACGCCGAGCCCGACCATCGCGGCCTGATGGACGACCACGTCCACGCCGGCCAGCGCCGCGTCGACGGCAGCCGGGTCGCGTAGGTCACCCACGCGCACCGGAGCACCGGCGATCTCCGCCGGCAGCGGGTCGCGATGGGCGGCCGGGTGACCCCAGTCGAGGACGGTCACCTCGCAGCCGGCGCCCGTCAGCGTCTGGACGACATGGGATCCGATGAAACCGGCGCCGCCGGTCACGAGTACGCGAGTCACGGCGCCGACGCTAAGGCGTGGGCGGGGCGAGCGGGCCGCACGTCAGCGGTTCGTAAGAGTTCGTCATCGCCGCGTAAGCCCTTTCCGGGCCGTCCGTTCCTAGCGTCGGAGCCATGACCGATGTGGTGCTGCCCTGCCGGAACGAGGCGCCGGCCCTGCCCGCGCTGCTGGCCCGGATGCCGGTCGGCTACCGGCCGATCGTCGTCGACAACGGCTCGACCGACGGCTCGGCCGCGGTCGCCCGCGCGCACGGCGCCGAGGTGATCACGGTGGCCGAGCCCGGCTATGGCGCCGCGGTGCACGCCGGCGTGCTGGCCGCCGATCCGGACGACGGCGTGGTGTGCGTGATGGACGCCGACGGCTCGTTCGACCCGGCCCGGCTGCCGGCGCTGGCCGGGCCGGTGCGCGCCGGGGACGCCGAGCTGGCGACCGGCCGCCGCCGGCCGGCCGCGCGTGGCGTGTGGCCGCTGCACGCCCGGGCCGGCAACGCGATCCTGGCCCGGCGGCTGCGCCGGACGACCGGCCTGCCCGTGCACGACATCGGGCCGATCCGGGCCGTGCGCCGCGACGACCTGGTCGCGCTGGATCTGCGCGACCGCCGGTTCGGTTACCCCCTCGAGCTGCTGATCGCGGCCGGGCGGGCCGGCTGGCGGGTCACCGAGATCGACGTGGAGTACCTGCCGCGGGCGGCCGGCACCCGCTCGAAGGTGACCGGATCGGTGCTCGGCACCGCCCGGGCGATCCGCGACATGAGCCGGGTGCTGGCCCGATGAGCCGGGTCCTGGTGCTCGCGAAGGCGCCGGCGCCCGGGCGGGTGAAGACTCGCCTGTGCCCACCGTGCACGCCCGAGCAGGCCGCCCGGGTGGCCGCCGCCGCGCTGGCCGACACCCTGGACGCGGTCAGCGAATCCGGGGCGGCGGACCGCGTCCTGGTCACCGACGCGACGCTCGCGGCGCCGCCGGGGTGGCGGTCCGGGCGGCAGCGCGGCGGCCCGCTGGGCGAGCGGATCGCCAACGCGTTCGCCGACACGCGCACGCCGGGGACGGCGACGCTGCTGGTCGGCATGGACACCCCGCAGCTGACCGCCGGTCACCTCGACGCGACGCTCCGGTTGCTGAACGAGCCGGGCGGTCCCGACGCGGTGCTGGGACCGGCCGAGGATGGCGGCTGGTGGGCGCTGGGGCTGCGCGAGCCCGGCCACGCCACGGTTCTCCGCGACATTCCCACTTCAACATCGACAACCGGCTTGTGTACGCGTACCGCACTGCTCGCCCGCGGGCTACGGGTGGCGGAGCTGCCGATGCTGCGCGACGTCGACACCGCGCCCGACGCGCACGCCGTGGCCGCCCTCTGCCCGGCCGGACGACGTTTCCCCGGCGTGGTCACGGCCGAGGTCGCGACGGCGGCGGCCAGGTGAGCGCGGCCGTGGTGTTCGACGCGCTGTTCCGCCGGGCCGCGCCGGTCACCATCCGGCACCGCACCGGCCGGGAGCAGCGCTTCGATCCGGTGGCCTGGTGCCGCGACGACCTCCCGGGCGATCGGACGCTGCTCGCCCGCTGCACCGGGCCGACCCTCGACGTCGGGTGCGGCCCCGGCCGGCTCGCCGGGGAACTGGCCCGCCGCGGCTGCCCGGTGCTCGGCATCGACATCAGCGAGACCGCCGTACGCCTGGCCCGCCGCCGGGGCGCGACCGCGCTGCGCCGCGACGTGTTCGAGCCGTTGCCGGGCTCCGGCCGCTGGCAGCACGTGCTGCTGGCCGACGGCAACATCGGCATCGGCGGCGACCCGGCCCGGCTGCTGCGCCGGTGCCGTCGCCTGCTCGCCGCCGGCGGCCGGGTGCACGCCGAGGTGACCGCTCCCGGCACCGCCGGCTGGTCCGGGACGGCGGTGCTGCAGGGCGATCGCGACGTGCTCGCCTGGGCGTCGGTGCCGGTCGACGACCTGGCCGCGCTCGCCGCCGCGACGGCGATGCGCGTGCTCGACACCTGGACGGAGGCCGGCCGATGGTTCGCGACGCTGTCGCCGCGCTGACCAAGCGGGTGCGGGATCGGTGGAACGAGCCGCTGCCGTCGCCCCCGGCGGCGCTGCGCCGGGGACCGTTCCGGGCGGGGGCGTTCCCCTCACCGCTGCGCTCGGCCCGGCTCACCAGCCTGGTCGGCGTGGCGCTCGGGATCGCGTTCGCCGTCTGTTTCCTGACCGGCCTGCTCAGCCACTACATCCAGCATCCGCCGGGCTGGTTCTGGTGGCCGTCGCGGCCGGTCTGGCTCTACCGCGTCACTCAAGGCACGCATGTGGCGACCGGGCTGGCCTGCGTGCCGTTGCTCGGGGTCAAGCTGTGGTCGGTCTACCCACGGTTGTTCACCTGGCCACCGGCCCGGACGATCGCGCACGCGGCGGAACGGGCCGGGGTCGCCCTGCTGGTCGCGGCGGCGCTCTTCCAGGTGCTCAGCGGAATCCTGAACATCGCGCACTGGTACGCCCCGATGCCGTTCTTCTTCACCACCGACCATTACTGGGTGGCCTGGCTCGTGACGGGCGCTCTGCTGATCCATCTCGGCGTGCAGCTGCCGGTGATCCGCGAGGCGCTGCGCCGCCGCCCGTCCCCGTCCGTGCCCGGCGGGCTCACCCGCCGGGGCCTGCTGGCGGGTGTCGCCGCCGCGGCCGGACTGATCACGGTCACCACGGCGGGCCAGACGGTGCGCCCGCTCGCCGGCCTCGGCCTGCTCGCGCCCCGGCGACCGCACATCGGGCCGCAGGGGTTGCCGGTGAACAAGACCGCGGCGGGCGCCGGCATCGCCGTGGACGCCGCCGGCTATCGCCTGGTGGTCGCCGGCCCGGCCGGGGAGACCGCGCTCGACCTGGCCGCCCTGAACGCCATGCCGCAGCACACCGCCCACCTGCCGATCGCCTGCGTCGAGGGCTGGAGCTCCGGCGCCACCTGGTCCGGCGTGCGGCTGCGCGACCTGGTGGCAATGGCCGGCGCCGACCCCGAGCACGCCACGGTGCTCGTGGAGTCGCTGGAGCGCCGCGGCCGCTACCGGGCCGCGACGGTGCCGGCGGAGCATGTCCGCGATCCGCTGACCCTGATCGCGCTGCGGCTCGGCGGCGAGGTGCTGCACCCCGATCACGGCTATCCGGCCCGGCTGATCGCGCCGAACCGGCCCGGCGTGCTGCAGACCAAGTGGGTCGGCCGGCTCACCGTTCGCGAGGCGTGATGAAGACGAGGGTGGTGCTGGTCGCAGCGGGTGCGGTGCTCATCTCGTACGCGATGAGGGGTGTTTTCTCGGAGATCGGGGTGGTGGTTTTTCTCGGGGCGGTGCTGGTGGCGCACGACGCGCTGTGGATGCCGTTGGTGCTGGTGGCCGGGGCGCTGCTCGCCCGGACCGGCCGCTGGACGCGGATGGTGGCGCTGGTGGTGGCCTCGCTCGGTGTCGTGGCGTTGCCGCTGGTGCTGGGCTTCGGCCGGCCGGTCGACAACCCGTCGGTGCTGCCGCTGCGCTACGGACGCGACTTCGCGCTGATACTGCTGGCCATCGCGCTGGTCTCGCTGGTGCGGGCGGTGATCCGTAAGAAGTTCGCAAGGCCACGGGAACCCGGCGATGGGTAGCGTGGCCGGAGTGGGACATCGGGTTCTGGTAGTCGACGACGATCCGACCGTGAGCGACGTCGTGCGGCGCTATCTGGAGCAGGACGGCTGCGAGGTGCGGCTGGCGGGCGACGGGGCCGACGGATTGGCGGCCGTCGCGGCGCAGCGGCCCGACCTGGTCGTGCTCGACCTGATGATGCCCGGCATCGACGGCCTCGAGGTGTGCCGGCGGCTGCGCCGGCAGCTGCCCGACCTCCCGGTGATCATGCTGACCGCCCTCGGCGAGGAGGCCGACCGGGTGCTGGGCCTGGAGGTCGGCGCCGACGACTACGTGACCAAGCCGTTCTCGCCCCGCGAGCTGGTGCTGCGGATCCGGTCGGTGCTGCGCCGGGTGGCGCCGGTCGCGGACCCGCCGCCGGCGGCGATGATCAGCGACGCCGGTCTCACCCTCGACACCGCGCGCCGGCTGGCCGCCCTGGACGGGACGCCGCTGTCGCTGACCGTGCGCGAATTCGATCTGCTGGTCTTCCTGCTCTCGCATCCCGGCCGGGCCTGGTCGCGGGCCGAACTGCTGGACAAGGTCTGGGGCTGGCAGTTCGGCGACCAGTCGACCGTGACCGTGCACGTGCGCCGGCTGCGGGAGAAGATCGAGATCGATCCCGCCGAGCCGCGGCGCCTGCTCACCGTCTGGGGCATCGGCTACCGCTATGAGGTCGCATGAAGGACACCCTGCTGATCGGGTTGTACGCGCTCGCGGCCGGCGCGATCGTCGCCGCCGCGGGCGCCGCCGTGCTGCGGCTGCTGCGTGGCCGGTCGATCCTCGTCCACGTCGTGGTGCTGCTGGCCGTGACCGTCCTGGCCGCGGTCGCGGGGGTGTCGACGGTGGCCTGGGCCATGTTCCTCTCCGCCCACGACATGCGGGTCGTGCTGCTCACCGTCTGCGCCGCGTCCCTGGTCAGCCTGGCGGTCGGGGTGATTTTCGGCCGGCGTCTGGCCGCCGCGGCGGTCTGGGCCCAGCAGGCCCGCGAGCGGGAGCGCCGGCTCGAGGCCGGCCGCCGCGAGCTGGTCGCCTGGGTCTCGCACGACCTGCGGACCCCGCTCGCCGGGATGCGGGCGATGGCCGAGGCCCTCGAGGACGGCGTCGTCGCCGATCGGGTGACGGTCGCCGAGTACCACCGGCGGCTGCGGATCGAGACCGGCCGGATGACCCAGCTCGTCGACGACCTGTTCGAGCTGTCCCGGATCAACGCGGGCGCGCTGCGCCTGGTCCCGACCACCGTGCCGCTGCGCGACGTCGTCTCCGACGCCATCGCCGGCGTCGCTCCGCTCGCCGCCGGGAAGAACGTCACCCTGGTCGCGGCGGAGAACGGCTGGCCGACCGTACGCGCGGGGGAGCGCGAGCTCGCCCGCGTGGTCACCAACCTACTGATCAACTCGGTCCGCTACACGCCGGCCGACGGCACCGTGCACATCGACGCCGGCCGCGAGCGCGGCGGCGTCTGGCTGGCGGTCACCGACACCTGCGGCGGCATTCCCGACGGCGACCTGGACCGGGTCTTCGACGTCGCGTTCCGCGGCGAGCGCGCCCGCACCCCTGGCGTCGGCACCGGCGGCGGTCTTGGCCTCGCCATCGTGCGGGGCCTGGTCGAGGCGCACGGCGGCCACGTGGGAGTACGCAACACCACCCGCGGGTGCCGGTTCGAGGTTCGGCTGCCCGCGGGCTGAGCGGTCGTCCGACTGTCAGGTGTTGTTGCGGTAGTCGCGGGGCGGGGTGCCGACGTGGCCCCGGAAGGCGCGGCTGAAGTCGGCGGGGCGGGGGAAGCCCCAGCGGCGAGCGATGGCGGCGATCGTGAGGTGGTCGAGGCGGCGGTCGGCCAGGTCCTGGCGGGCTCGGTCCAGGCGGCGGGTGCGGATGTGGGTGGCGACCGTGACGGCGTGGTGCTGCTGGAAGATGCGGTGCAGGTAGCGCAGGGAGATGTGGTGTACGGCGGCGATCGCGTCGGGACTCAGCTCCGGATGGTGCAAGTTCGCCTCGACGAACGCGATGATGCGCAGGTAGAGAGTTCGGGTGGGGGAGCGCAGCGGCGGGTTCTCCCGCTCCAGGTGGTGGGCGACCACCGCGGTCGTCAAGTCGACCGCGATGCTCTCGAGGCGCAGCGCGTCGCGGTCGGTGCAGCAGGTGCGGCTGTCGGCCAGGGCGGCGAGGAACGCGGCGAGAACGCTGCCGATGCCTTCCGTCCCCGGGAGCGCGGTGGCGCAGAGGCCGGCCATCTGATGATCGGGCACGGGAAGCAGCCGCTTGGGGAATTGCAGGACGATGGTCTCCGCCGGTGAGGGCCCACCGGCGGAGACCGCCTCGAGCGGCCGGGAACTGTCGTAGATCACGAGCTCGCCGGGGCGGATCACGGCGCTGACGCCGTCTTGCGCTATGCCCTGCCGGCCGGACCGGATGAGACCGACCTGGCAATACTCCGGGTCGGAGCAGCGAATCTCTTTCGGCGACCGCCGCGCCCACAGCGACGTGTAGGCCAGCGACGTGACCTGCGCGGCCCCGAGCGGCACGGCGCCGAGGCGGGCGGTGAACGTCGCCGGATCAGGACTGTCGACCGCCGTCGGTACCAGCGACGCGGCGACGATGTCCCGCCAGGCCGGCAGGCGCTCGGGTACGGCGACCGTGGCGGTGTCGAACACAGTGAGCATGGCTCCCCGCTTCCCCCGAAGCATCTCAGGGTAGCGATGTCTGCCGATGTGCGCGGCCCGCGCACGACTGTGCGCCGTGTGCTGATGACAGGGCCCCGCGCCCGACCGAAAACTGGAAACGGTAATGCCACAACACACGGGGGCAATCATGAAAATCGTCCGACGTATTTCGGCGGTCGCGGCCGCCATGTTGATCACATTGGGGATCGCCTTGAGTCCCGCGGCGCCGGCGTCCGCCGCCGGCTTCTTCGACGAAAATGTCGAACCGGCCTACTTGCAGAACAGCGAGGCCGGGCTGTGCATGGACGACTATGCACTCAGCGGTAGCGTCTACCAGTATCCCTGCAACGCCCAGGACAATGAATGGTGGAAGTGGAGGAAGCCCTTCCCGAGTTCGGGCAACGTTTGGCATATAGGTCTTGGCGTGGGCCGTTACTCGCCACACAAGTGCCTGTACCCGGAGGGCGTGGCGTACTACTCCAGAATAACGCTCCGGATTTGCAACAACCTCAACACGCGCCAGCAATGGGCAGAGCACAAGGTGGGCAATTTCTCGTACTTCGAGAGCCTCTACGCACCCGGCAAATGCATCGGGGCGTTGGTCGGGCCATCGATCTCCGAGATGGTGCTGGCCGAGTGCGTCGTTCGACCGAGCATCCTGTTCAAGAAGGTCCTGTTGAGCCAGGGCCCGCCACCGCCCGGTCGCGTCTGGGGGTGACGGCCCGGCTGCGCCGGCGCCGGCTCAGCCCGGATCGGGCGGCACGTCGGCGGTACGCCATCTGCGCGTCAATTCAGGATCGGCGGGCACGTCCGGCCCCAGGTCGAACCCGATCCCCTCCCCGGAGCGCCACCGCAGGTCGTCCGGATAGGGCGGCGGTGCGTCGAACCGTTCGATGTACGCCGCCCACCGCCGGGCCACCACTTCCGCGTCCGCGCGAGGCATCGGCCGGCTGCGCCGCATCCGCGTCTCGACGTCGAACGGAACCGTCACGTAACAGATCACCGGCCACCGGTTGGTGACCGCCCGCCACGGCAACACCACGACGGTCGCCAGCAGGCAGAACAGGGCAGAGTACGGGTCCGCGCTGTAGCCGGGCGGCGCGGACGGCCACGACGACTCGTGGCGAGCAGGCCGCCAGGCGAGGCACTGCCGCCCGACCCGCCACATCACCCACTCGCCCCGAGCTCGGGACACGACCAGCACTTCCACATCGTCCGCCCGCCCCGCAACCCCGCCTTCACGTGGTCAGCCCGAACCGTTCGATAATCCCCGGCAACCACTCCGGCTCACCGAACTGCAGGCCGTAGCGCTCCGCGAGGCCGGCCCCCTCCCCGGCCGCCGCCGGTCCGGCCGCGATCAGCTCCGCCACCTCGCGGAAGAAATGCTCGAAACCGGCCGGGCTGATGATCTCGATCATCCGGGCGGGGACCGCGCCCGCGTTCCACATCGCGTGCAGCTCGCCGCGCGGCTTGGTGATGTATCCGCCCGGCCCCAGCACCACCTCCCGGTCGCCCGAGCGGAAACCGATCTCGCCCTCGGTGACGATCGAGTACTCGTCCTCCCGGGTGTGCAGGTGCGGCGTGACCAGCGCGCCGACCGGGAACGGGTGCTCGACGATCGCCAGCGCGCCGCCGGTGTCCTCGCCCCACAGCTTGAAATGCACGCCGATGTCGCCGAGTTCGCCCACGCGCCCGCCGCCCGGCTGCACCACGGTCAACGGCGGCGGCTCCGATGTCGTCATGCGGCGTGCTTACCGCATCCTGGAGCCGGCCGGCCACTCAATTCGGGGGACGCGTCGCGCTCGTCGACACCAAACCTTGTGGCGATCACCGAGAATGGTCGGGTACGCCCACGGTGGCGTCGGGAGGAAGTGAACGCATGATCGCGAGGCGGATCGCCACCCTGGTGACAACCCTGCTCACCTTCGCCGGCCTGGGCGCCTGCGGCAGCGTCACCACCCTCGAGGCGCGGCACAACGAACCGGTCGCGATCGCGCCGAGTCCCGCGAACAGCGCGCAAGCGACCGCGCGAGAGATCCATGCCGCCGCCCAGTCCGCCACGGGCGTAAACCACCTGCCGTCCGCCTTCCGGCTCCCGCCGGACAGCCAGGTCACTACGCTCTCCGACCACGAGTCGGGCGCCTCGTTCACGCTGACCGCGCCGGACCCGGAGGCGGTGCTCGCGTTCTACCGGCGCGAGCTGCCGCGGGGCGCCTTCACGATCGTCGCCGACCGGGCCGGACCGGACACGACCAGCCTGGCGTTCCGAAACGCCGACGGCTGGGCCGGCGAGATCTACGCCACGCCGCGGTGGGTGACGGTCGCAGTGCGGCGCGCCTGACCAACCCGGGCCAGATCACCCGCTGGTGGGCCGCAACGCTGCGGAACCCCGGCTACGGTTGGCACATGGCAACCTACTCCGGTCCGGCGAGGCTGACCCTCGCCGGCGGCACCCAGGTGTCCGGCATGGCTTCGCTCAGCACCAACCAGCGCGGAGGGATCGAGGGCTGGGGCGGCACGTTTCGTCCGGACCAGACCAGCGAGGACATCCGTAACGCGGGTGAGGGGCTTTCCTTGGAACTGCCGTACGACCAGATCGGGTCGGTCTCCGTCACCGGCGTCCGGAAGCTGCTCGCGACGCAGATCCTGGTGACACTCGCCGGTAGCGGCCCCGTACCGTTCTGATTCGGAGGTCAGCCGGTGACCCCTGCGACCCCGATGAAGATCGTCCTCGATACGGACATCGGTAGCGACGTCGACGACCTCCTTGCTCTTGCCATGCTTCTCGGATCGCCCGAATGTGATCTCACAGCGGTTTCCACCGTTTACGGCGACACGATGCTCCGGGCCCGGATGGTGCGCCGGGCGTACCGGCTCGCGCGCCGCCCGGCCCCGCCGGTCGCGGCGGGCGCGCGCCAGGCGCGATCCGGCCGGCCGGTCTGGTGGGCGGGTCACGAAGGGGCGCTGATGCCGGATCTGGCCGCGGAGCCGGTCGACGAGGCGCTTGACGCCGCGGCGCTGCTGCGCACGGGCCCGACGATCGCCGCGATCGGGCCGCTGACCAACGTGGCCGACGCGCTGGTCCAGCCGCACGGCATCGAGCGACTGGTCATCATGGGCGGGGACTTCGCCTCCGACGAGCCTGAGCACAACATCAAGTGCGACGTGGCGGCGGCGCAAGCAACTTTCCACGCCGGTGTGCCGGTGCTCGCCACCGGGATCGACCAGACCAAACGCGTCGTCCTCGACGACGACTCCATCGCGGCCATCCGATCGTCCGGCGTTCTGGGCGAACTGCTGGCCGCGGAAATCCATCAGTTCCGCGCCTGGCTCGGCCGGCCGGACAGCCCGCACGACCCGATCGCTGCCCTGGCACCAATCCGGCCCGACTTGTTCACCGTCGCACGCGGCCGGATCCAGGTGGACTCCGACGGAGTCACCACCCTGCAACGCCAAGACGACGGACCGCATCAGGTGGTCGTCGACCTGGACCCGCCGGCCGTGCTGCGCGAGATCGTCCGCCGCGTGTGCCTGGCTTCCGGGCTGCGGTGGCGGTCTGAAGTGGACTAAGGTCGCGCCATGACGCCTCCGCGGTCCCGGGAAGAACTTCTCGCCGAGCTGGACACCGGCACGCCGCATTCGGCGCGCGTCTGGAACTACTGGCTTGGCGGCAAGGACAACTTCGCCGTGGACCGGCAGGTCGGCGATCAGGTTCTGCAGATGCTTCCCAGCATCGTCGAGCAGGCCCGTGCCGACCGGGCCTTCCTGGGCCGGGCCATCACCCACCTCGCGGGGGAGCGGGGCATTCGACAGTTCCTCGATATCGGGACCGGACTGCCGTCCGCCGACAACACGCACGAGGTCGCCCAGCGGGTGGCCCCGTCGTCGCGGATCACCTACGTCGACAACGACCCGCTGGTCCTGGTGCATGCCCGCGCGCTGCTGACCAGCGCCCCGGAGGGCGTCACCGACTATGTTCAGGCCGACCTGGAGGATCCGGAGGCGATTCTGCGCGAAGCGGCCCGCACGCTGGACTTCAGTCAGCCGGTCGCGCTCGTGTTGATGGGCGTGCTCCATCATGTCGCCGACACCGACAAGGCGTACGCGATCGTCGAGCGCCTGAAAGGCGCGCTGACGCCGGGCAGCTACCTGGTGATCAACCACGCCACGAACGCGGTCTACGGCCAGGCCAGCGACGAGGGTGTACGCCATTGGAACCAGTTCGGCAAGCCGAAGATCACGCTGCGGTCACCGGAGGAGATCACTCGTTTCTTCGCCGGCTGGACTCTGCTGGAGCCCGGCGTGGTGTCCTGCTCGCGGTGGCGACCGGGCGCGGTCGACGAGACCAGCTCGGAGGTCGACGAGTTCGGCGGCGTGGCCGTCCGCGGCTGATGACGAGTCAGCGCGCGGCGAGGGGTTGCTGAAGTTCGGTGACCCACTGCGTGGGGTCGGCGGGGCATTCCAGGTAGAGCTCTCGGGACCGGTTGTCGGTGCGATAGCCGTTGGCGTCGATCCACCGACCAAGTGCCTGCCAGGCGGGTAGCACCAGATCCATGGATCCGCGATGGACCAGGGTGGCATGGTCGGCGGCGGGCAGATCCGTTATCGACAGGCCGTTGAGATCCGCGCCGTGTTCGGCGGCGATCGGCACGGCCGCGTGCGCGATGACCGTCCCGGCCGCGCCGGGATCTGCCTCGTAATAGCAGGTGAGTCGCCCCGCCGGCGTCACCTGCGCCGCGGCCAGGCGGCGGCCCAACTCGGCGCACAGCGGGTGGACGACCGGGCCGATGTCGTCGGGGTGGAAGCTGTCGGCGGTGTCGACAAGCTCGGCCATGCGCGTTGCGGGCAGGCGCTTGACCACCACCTCGTGAGTTGGCAGCCGGCCGTCGAGCTCGATCGCACGGAGCCTGGCCTCGATCTGAGCCAGCCGCTGGGCGCCGGCCGCGAGAGCGGTCTGCAGGTCGGCCCGGCGCAGCGCGAGCATGCCGCGTACCTGCTCCGTGCTGACCTGGTCGTCCAGCATCGGCCGGACCTGCTCCAGGGTGAAGCCGAGGTCCTTGAGCGCGACGATGCGGTTGAGCTCGGCCAGCTGCGCCGCTCGATAGCTGCGGTAACCGGTCGCCGGGTCGACGTGTGCCGGACGCAGCAGGCCGATCGCGTCGTAGTGGCGCAGCATGCGCACCGACACCCGGCCGAGCCGGGCGAAGTCCCCGATGGCGAACACGACTCATCCTGCCACGGGTGGCGCCGTGAATCCGCCGAGGACCTCGGTGGCCAGCTCGGCGAAGGTGATCGGGGTGTCGTCCTCGTGCGGCGGCCCGATGATCTGGGCTCCGATCGGTAATCCGCCCGAAGTACGGCCGATCGGTGCGCTCACCGCGGGCAAGCCGGCCAACGAGGCAAACGCCATCCAGAACGCCAGCTCATGGTGGACGCGCTCCCCGTACGGGATGCCGGGGTGTGGAAACGCTGTGGTGAACGTGGCCGGACACAGGAAAACGTCGACTTCCGCGAAATAGCGGCGCCATGCCGCGCGGGCGGCCATCCGGCGATCGTGCTGCTCAACGACCTGCGGCAGGGTGGCGAAGGTGGTGTCGCCGCCGTGGAAGGCGAAGAACTGCGCCACCTCGAACCCGAACGACTCGGCCTGGCCGATCGGGTCGACCCCGTCCGGCCAGCCGGCCACGATCGTCGCGCCAGCCCGGGCGAGGTCGTCCACGGCGTCCGACAGGGCGCGACCGACTTCCCCGGTCACCGCGGCACCGTCATGGTCGAGCACCACCCCGACCCGGAAGTCGGCCAGCCAGGTGTGCCGTGGCGGGGCCAGCCGCCAGGTGTAGGCCACGGCGTCCGGCTCCTCGGGCCCGCCGGTAGCGCGCAGCGCCATGCGCAGATCGCCGGCCGATCGGGCCAGCGGCCCCACCGCGGACAGGTGGGCCATGTCGGAGGCGCCCAGGGGCGGGCCCGGCGGCTGAAAGCCGCTCAACGGAACCGTGCCGGCACTGGGCTTGAGACCGTACACCCCGCAGAAGGCGGCCGGTATGCGGATGGATCCGGCAAGGTCCGAGCCGTATTCCAGGTAGGCGAGCCCGGCGGCCACCGACGCCGCGCCGCCGCCGGTCGAGCCGCCGGGTGTGCGGGTGGGATCCCACGGGTTCAGGGTCCGGCCGTACAGCTCGTTGGCGGTCTGCGCGACGTCGGCGAGCATCGGCGGCACGTTCGTGGTGCCGAGCAGCACCGTGCCGGCCTGCCGCAGCCGCCGCACCACCTCGGCGTCCCGGTCGGCCACATGGCCGGCGAAGAGCGGACTGCCCCACGTGCTCCGCATTCCGGCTACCGGGAAAGCTTCCTTGATCGTCATCGGCACGCCGTGCAGCGGGCCTACCGGCTCACCCCTCGCGACGGCTCGATCGGCCGCCGCCCCCGCGTCCAATGCCGCCGAGCGGCAGGTTTCCACCACCGCGTTCACGGCCGGATTGATCGCCTCGATGCGGTCCAGCGCCATTTCCGCCAACTCGCGCGCGGACAACCGGCCGGCGCGCATCAATGCCGCGACGTCGGTCGCGGACCGGAAAAATACGTCAGTCATGCCCTTGGTCTAGGGTCTGCCACCGTGTCAGGGTCAAGGCGCCGCTGTGGCGGTGGGCGGGACTATCCTCATGCAAGCACCCGCTCGGGTCGAAGCCCGAGGGAAATCGGACGGGTGCGAGCCCTAGGGGGTGGACATGGCCGTCCACGAGGTGCGAATCGACAGATCGAAGACGCTGCTGCAGGAGCCGGCCACCGGGCACAACCGGTGGCATCCGGGCATCGCGCCGATCGTGCGCTGCGAGCCGGGCGACGAGGTCGTGCTGGAGACCCGCGACGCGTTCGACGGGCAGATGGGTCCACAGGCGACGCTGGAGACGGTGGCCGCGCCGAACCTGGACGTGGTGCATCCGCTGACCGGGCCGGTGTACGTCGAGGGCGCCGGGCCGGGCGACCTTCTCGAGGTGGAGATCCTCGAGGTGGTGCCGGACAGCTACGGCTACACCGTGCAGGTGCCCGGGTTCGGCTTCCTGCGTGACGTGTTCCCCGACCCGTTCATCGTCCGCTGGGACATCGCGGATGGATGGGCCACTTCAAAAGACTTGCCTGGCGTACGGATACCAGGCGCCCCGTTCATGGGAACCATCGGGTTGTCGCCCGGGCGCGAGGCGCTGGCCCGGATCACGGCCCGCGAGCAGGCGGCGCTGGATCGCGGCGGGTTCGTGCTGCCACCGTCGGCGGCATCGGCCGTACCATCGGACCCGGCCATCGCCGCCGAGGCGCTGCGTACCATCCCGCCCCGGGAGCAGGCCGGCAACGTGGACATCAAGCAGCTGGCCGCCGGCACGCGGTTGTTCATACCGGTCGACGCGCCGGGCGCGCTGTTCTCCGCCGGCGACGCGCATTTCGCGCAGGGCGACTGCGAGACCTGCGGCACCGCGATCGAGATGAACGCCACCCTGCGCGTCCGCTTCGCCGTGCACAGCGGAGCCGCGCGCGACAAGGGCATCCGCGATCCCCGGTTCGCCCGGTCCGACTACTGGGTCGCCCCGGAGTACGCCGCCCCGCGCCGGTTCTTCGCCACGACCGGCATGTCGGTGGACCGCGACGGCGGCCTGCACGCCGAGGACGCCACGGTCGCCGCGCGCAACGCCCTGCTCAACATGATCGATCATCTCGGCGAGCGGGGTTTCAACCGGCAGCAGGCGTACGCGATCTGCAGTGTCGCCGTTGATCTGAAAGTGAGCCAGCTCGTCGATGTGCCAAGTTTCCTGATCTCGGCCTTCCTGCCGGAGGACATCTTCACGAAATGAGCGCAAGAGCATGCGCATGTTGCATCTCGGGTTGCGGGTCACCGACCTGGATCGGTCACTCGCCTTCTACAACGCGGTCGGTTACGCCAAGGTCGGCGCCGTTCCGGAGACGGCATTCGGCAGCCTGACCATGCTGCAGCTTCCCGGCGATCCCTTCATCAGCCTCGAGCTCGTGCACGACCCCGCGAGACCGGTTGCGGACATCGGCGCCGTCAACCACTTGGTCATCCAAGTGGAGGACCTCGGCGCCACGATCGCCGATCTCGCAACTCGGGGTGTCATGGCTGAACCGCCGGCGGACCTGGGTCCGGGAATGCGCACGGCATGGCTGACCGATCCGGACGGCTACCGGCTCGAGCTCGTGCAGTGGCCAACCGGGCATCCGGCCGGCATGACGGCCGCTGACTTCGCCTGACCGCACCTTACGAAGGGTCAGCTGGGTTGCCGGACGGGGAGGCCGGCTGCCTGGTAGATCGCGTCGATCACGGTCATCGTGCGGATGGCGTCGGCGGCGTCGGTGAGGACCGGCGCGCCGTCGCGGACGGCGGCGGCGAAGGCGTCCAACTGGTAGGCGTACGAGGATCGGCGGGACAGGTGCTCGATCCGGCGCCGGCCGTAGCGCGGTCGTACCGTGATGCGGTGGCCCAGCTGCGGCGTCAGTGGGTTGAAGACGCGCAGCTCGCCGTGGTCGCCGACCGCGCGGACGCTCAGCCGCAGCAGCTGCGACGACCACAGCGAGGCGAGGATCTTCCCGGTGGCCCCGTCGGGGAAGAGCAGGTCCGCGCGCATCGCCCGGTCGATCCCGGTCCCTCGCAGCAGGGCCCGGGCGGAGACGACTTTCTCCGGCTCGGCGCCGGCGAGGGCGCGGATCATGTGCACCGAGTAGGCGCCGATGTCCATCAGCGCGCCGCCGGCCAGGTCGAGGCGGTAACGGATGTCGGAGGCCGGGGGAATCGGCGCGGCGAAACGGGCCTCCACATGGCGTAGCTGTCCCAGTTCGCCGGAGCGCGCGATCTCCACCATGCGCCTCGCGACCGGGTGGTAGCGGTAGTGGAACGCCTCCATCACCACCAGCCCGGTGCCCTCGGCCGCGTCCTGGACGGCCCGGGCCTCGTCGGCGTTGGCGGTGAACGGTTTCTCGCACAGCACGTGCTTGCCGGCCCGGATCGCGGCGATGGTCCACCGGCCGTGCAGCCCGTTGGGCAGCGGGTTGTAGACCGCGTCGATGCCGGGGTCGGCGATCAGGTCCTCGTACGAGGTGTGCACGGTCGCGATGCCGTGTTTGGCGGCGAACCGGCGAGCCCGCGCGGGATCACGCGCCGCGACGGCGGCCACCGTCACCGCCGCCGAGTCGCGTGCCGGCCGGATGAGTGCCATCGGCGCGATCCGTGCGGCGCCGAGGACGCCGACCCGGATGATGTCGTCGGTCATGCCACCCATCATGGATCTCCAGGACCTCCCAGGGCGGCGAGGATCCGCGTCAACTGTCGCTCGGTGCTGAGCTCGCCGTCGACGGCGATCACGGGTACGGCCGGGGGAGGTGCCGGGGGTTGCGGGCGGCGATGCCGGTCGCGTTGCTCGGATCGTGCGGCGCGGCGCGCGGCGAAGAGATCCTCGTCGCCGTCGATGTGGACCATGCACAGTTCTGCGGCGCCGGCCGCCCCGCGCAGCAGATGCCAGGGCTCGCCGCCGCGCAGCTCGGCGGTGAAGGGCGCGACGAGCACGGCCCGGCCGGCGGTGTCCACTGTGTCGCGCGTTACGGCGCGAAGTGCGGCGTAGCGGCCGTCGCGAATTGCCGCGCTGTGCGGTGAAGCGAGCCAGTGGCCGCCGAGCACGTCGGCCGGAAGCCGGTCGAGCAGCGGATTCGTCAACGAGTCGAGGTCGAGCATCGGTGCCCCGAGAGCCGTCGCGAGGGCGCGGCCGAGCGTCGATTTTCCGCTGCCGGCGACGCCCGCGACGGCGACGACGAGGGTCTCGGACGGTTGACAAGCCATCGAGGAGGGCCACATCATGAGGCCATGTTACCGGTGTCATGAGCAATCGCGACACCGGTGACATGACCCAGTCCTCGTGGCAAGGAGACCGCAGTGGCAGACCCTGCCGGCGCCCCGTCACGCCTGGTCGCGGGCATCGATCTGGGCAGCACCAGCCTGAAGATGCTGGTCACCGACGTGACCGGCGCCGAGGTCGGCGGCGCCCAGGTGCCGACCCCGTGGCGCGCCGGCGCGGGCGGCTGCACCGAGATCACCGCCGGCGCGCTCCTGGCGGCAGTCCGGTCGCTGCTCGATGCCACCGCCCACGAGATCGGCCGGGTGACCTCGGTGCCGATCGATGCCATCGCCATCGCGGGCATGGCCGAGACGGGAATGGTCATCGACCCGCGCGGCGCGGCCGTCGCGCCCGGCATGGCCTGGTTCGATCCGCGTGGCGCGGAGCAGGCAGCGGCTTTTCCGGCCGAGATCCGGGCCGAGTTCGCCGGCCGCACCGGGCTGCCGCTGGGCGCGCAGGTCAGCGTGGCCAAACTCGCCTGGCTACGCGATCGCGGCGTGCCGCTGTCCGGGGCACGGTGGCTCAACCTGCCGGAGTTCGTGGCGGCCGCCCTCGGCGGGCGCACCGCGGTGGAACAGTCGCTGACCTCGCGTACCGGCCTGCTCGATCAGGACACCGGCCGGCCGTGGCCGCGGATGCTGGACGCGCTGGGCATCGACGACACCTTCCTGCCTCCGCTGGTCGACGCGGGCACGCCGTTCGGCGAGGCGCGAGCCGGGTCGGTCCCGGAGACGATGGCGGGCGCGCTGCTGACCGTCGCGGGGCACGATCACCTCGTGGCCGCCGAAGCCGCCGCCGCCGAACTGCCGGCCGACCATTACCACGTGTCGATGGGCACCGCGGAAGTCCTGCTCCGCGTGATCGACCGTCCGCTCGGTTTCGAAGCCCGTCGCCGGCTCGCCGCCCATCTGATCAACGAGGTCCGCCACGTCGTACCCGGAAAACACGTGCTCGTCGCCGGGGTCAAGACCGGACTGCTGCTGCGCCGCGTCCTGCAAGCCGCCGGCATCGTCGACCGGTCGGGCCGCGACGCCCTCGACGCCGCCGTCATGGCGCTGCCGTTCGAAGGCGAGCTGCCCGCCGACGCGATCGAGGTGTCCGGCGCCCGCAACGACGACGGCGTCCTCAAGCTGACCGTCCGCACCGACGGCGCCAGCCCCGCCGAGGTGTTCGGCGCCGTGCTGCGGCACAGCAACGACGAGATCGCCCGGCTGATCGAGGCCATGGACCGCGAACTGCCCCCGGCCGCCACCGCCACCCTCACCGGCGGCTGGACCGGCATGGCCGCCGTCCGGCGCGCGCGGGCGCGCGTCCTCCCGCCGATGACCGTCTCGACCAGAGACCAGGAGACCGCGTACGGGGCGACCCGCGCCGCCATGCGCCTGCTCAAGATGGGAACCGCACCGTGAATCAGTTGACCACCATGGAACGCCGCGGCTTGTCCGCGATCTCCACGCCCGGTGGCCGGATGCTCATCGTCGCCGCCGACCAGCGCAACGGCATGAAGGCCGCGATGAGCGACGCTCCCGGCTCGGTCAGCACGGCCGAGCTGGCCGCGGCCAAGGCCGACCTCGTCCGGTACCTGGCCAACAACGCGCCCGCGATCCTGCTCGACCCGGAGGTCGCGTTGCCGGCCGTGGTCGACGACGGCGTCCTGATCCGCGGCACGTCATTGGTAGTCGGTATGGACGCGTCCGGCTTCGAAACCGTCGACGGGCTGCGGTACACCCGCTTGGTGCCGGGCATGACCGCGCGCCGGGTCCGCGAGCTGGGTGGCGACGCCGCCAAGATGCTCTGGTACCTGCGCCCGGACAAGCAGGACGCCGGGTCCCGCGTCGCCGCGGAGATGCGCGAGCTCATCGAGGCCTGCACGGCCGAGGGCGTGCTCCTGATCGTCGAGTTGCTCACCTACCGCCTCGAGGGCGAGACCGAGCACGAGTACGCCGCCGCGTTCGCCGGGCTGGTGGCCGACGGCGCCCGGCTCGCCCGTGAGTGCGGCGCCAAGGTCCTGAAGCTGCAGTTCCCCGGCGGCGCCGAAGGCTGCGCCGCGGTCACCGCGGCCGCCGGCGGCGTGCCCTGGGCGGTGCTGTCCGCCGGCGTCGACCACGAGACCTTCCTGACCCAGGTCGCCACCGCGATGGCCAACGGCGCCGGCGGCGCCATGGCGGGCCGCTCGCTGTGGAAGGACAGCCTGTCGGTGTCGCCCGACGTGCGGCGGGACTACCTGACGAAGCGGGCACTTCCGAGGCTCTACGAGCTGGCCGCCGTGTTGGACGGCTGATCGGGTGTTGTCGCAGGTCGGATATGCTGCGGCGGCCACCGGGACGGGACGAGGAGATTTGCGATGGCGACGATGCGGGACGTGGCCGAGCGTGCCGGGGTCAGCGCGAAGACGGTCTCGCGGGTGTTCAACGACGACCCGCATGTGCTTCCGGAGACCCGTGCCCACGTGGAACGGATCATGAAGGAGCTCAACTACGTCCCCAATGTTCTCGCCACGACCTTCCGGGCCGGCAAGACGTCGGCGATCGGCGTCGCCGTGCCCGACATCGTCGACCCGTTCTTCGCGGCCATCGCCCGGGCCGTCGACGGCGTCGCCCGCGACCGGGGCGTGGCCACGCTGGTCACCAATCTCGGCAACGATCCGGCCCGCGAACGCGACATCCTCGAGTCGTTGCTCAGCCGGCGGCTCGCCGGCCTGATCGTGGCCCCGGTCGGGACCGACCACTCGTGGCTGAAGCGGTGGAAGGACAACACCCCCGTGGTCTTCGTCGACCGCGCGCCGATCGGCCTGTCCGCCGACTCCTTCGCCGACAACGACGAGGCCGGGGGCTACCTGGCGACCCGTCACCTCATCGATCACGGCCACCGGCGGATCGCGTACGTCGGCGACACCATGCACCTGTCGACCGAGGTCAACCGCCTGGCCGGGTACCGCCGGGCGCTCACCGAGGCCGGGATCGAGCCGGACGACGAGCTGCTGGCGCCGTACGTCGAGGACCGCGAGGCCACCGAGGCGGCGATGACCCGCCTGCTCGGCCTGGCCGACCGTCCGACCGCGGTCTTCTCCTCCAACGCCCGCAGCTCGATGCTCGTGGTGCACGCGCTGCCGGCGAGCGAACTGGCAGTCGTCGGGTTCGGCGACTTCCCGATGGCCGACATGCTGCACCCGGCGCTGACCGTGATCGATCAGGATCCCGACCAGATCGGCCGCCTGGCCGCGCAGCGTGTCTTCGAGCGCGTCGACCATCCGAAGCGCCGGCTGCGGCGCACCACCGTCCTCGACGTCGCGCTGATCGAACGCGAGTCCTGCAAGGTCACCCGGGCCGATCGGGGCCGGTGACAGAGGAGGCGCAGATGTACGACTTCGCCAACCGCACCATCCTGGTCACCGGCGCCTCCGGAGGCATCGGCGGCGCCGTGGTCCGGATGCTCGTCAAGAGCGGCGCCGAGGTGCTCGCGTCCGGAGCGAGCCCGGAGAAGCTGACCCCCATCGTCACGGAGACCGGCGCACGCCCGCTGCCGTTCGACCTCACCAGCGAGTCCGCCGTTCGTGACGCGCTGGGGGACATCCCCGTCTGGGGCGTCGTCAACTGCGCCGGCTTCGGCGGGGAGATCGCGTCGCCGGCCGACACCGACATCGCGGTGTTCGACCAGGCGATCGCGGTCAACACCCGCGGCGCGCTGCTGGTCACCAAGTACGCGTCCCGCAACATGATCGCCGCCGGCAAGGGTGGCGCGATCGTCAACGTCTCGAGCCAGGCCGCCCTGGTCGGGCTGGCCGGGCACATCTCGTACGCGGCCTCGAAAGCCGGCCTCGACAGCATCACCCGGGTGTCGGCGCTCGAGCTCGGGCCGCACGGGATCCGGGTGAACAGCGTCAATCCGACCGTGGTCATGACGCCGATGTCGGCGTTCTACTGGGGACGGGAGGAGATCCAGAAGCCGTTCCTCGATCAGATGCCGCTGGGCCGCTACGCCACCGAGGAGGAGATCGCCGCGCCGATCGTCTTTCTGCTCAGCGACGGCGCCGCGATGATCAGCGGCGTCTGCCTGCCGATCGACGGCGGCTACACCAGCCGCTGATCAGATACGGGCGCCGCAGCACGAGGCCCGGGCGATCAGCGGAACCGGCAGCACGATCTGGCGCCGGAGCCGGCGACGGGGATTCTCGATCCGCTCGAACAACCGCGTCGCCGCCGCGCGGCCGACCGCCGCCGGATTCTGGTCGACCACCGTCGGCGCCGGCTCGATCGCCGCCGCCAACGGGAAATCGCCGAAGCTGACCAGCGGGACGGTCCGGTGCCCCGCCGCCTGCAGGGCCGGGATGATGCCGATCGTGCTCCACGCGTTGGAGGAGAACACCGCGGTCGGCGGCGCCTCCGCGCTCATCAGGTGGACGGCGGCTGCCGCGGATTCGTCAGCGGTGATGCGTCCGATCCGGATCAGGCGGGGATCCTCGGCGAGACCGGCGTCGCGGAGCGCGTCGCGGTAGCCCCGGAGCCGCCGGGCCGTGGTGGCGGTGGTGACCCGGTCGCCGATGAACGCGATGCGGCGGTGCCCGTGCCCGATGAGGTGCTGGACGGCCGCGTACGCCCCGCCGTGGTTGTCCTCGACGACGCTGTCGGCGGTGATGCGCGCGGGTGGCCGGTCGATGAAGACGATGGCGATCCGATCCTGCCAGGGCTTCAGATAGGACTGGTCGGCGGCGACCGGCGTGCTGATCAGGCCGATGAGCCGGCGGCGCAGCAGCGTCTCGACCCGGTTCTGCTCCTCGGCGCCGTTGTTGCCGAGACTGGTGATCAGCACGGCCAGCCCGCGCGACCGGGCGATCTGCTCGATCTCGCGGGCGAGGCTGGCGAAGAACGGATCGGAGAGATCCGGGATGGCCACCCCGATCGCGGCGTCGCGTCCCGAGCGGAAGGTGCGCGCGAGCTCGTTCGGAACGTAGTGGAGCTCGGCGATGGCCTGTTCCACGCGCCGGCGGACGTCGGCCGACACGTACCGATCGTTGTTGATCACCCGGGACACCGACTTGGCGCTGACACCGGCGCGCTCCGCGACCTGTCGCATCGTGCTCACCTGCTCAGCCTCCCGTCCGCCGCGGTGATGTCACCGGTGACATTGTTTCAAGATTTTCTATCTGTCATCGGTGACAGACACCGGTGACATGTCTTAGTGTTCATTTCCAACACGTTACAAGCCAGAAACAGTCATCGATATCGGCGGCCGAAAGGCGGGCCCCTCATGGCACCCCTCCTCGAGGCGCGCGGCCTCTCGCGAAGCTTCGGACACGTCCGCGCACTGAACGACGCGTCCTTCGACGTCGACGCCGGTGAGGTGGTCGCCCTGATCGGCGACAACGGCGCCGGCAAGTCCACCATGGTCAAGGCGCTCACCGGCAACCTCGCGCTCGACACCGGCGAGCTCTATTTCCAGGGCGAGCGGGTCACCATCACCAGCCCGCACCAGGCCTCGGAGATGGGCATGGAGGTCGTCTACCAGGACCTCGCCCTGGCCCCGCATCTCAATCCGGTGCAGAACATGTTCCTGGGCCGCGAGATCCCCCGCAAAGGACTCCTCGGGGTCCTCGGCTTCATGGACGAGAAGCGGATGCGCGCGCGGGCCGAGGCCGGGTTCGCCGAGCTCGGGGGCACCGTCGCCGCCTTCACCTCGCCGGTCGGCTCGATGTCCGGCGGCCAGCGGCAGCAGATCGCGATCGTCCGGGCGATCAGCTGGGCCGACAAGATCGTGTTCCTCGACGAGCCGACCGCCGCGCTCGGCGTGGTGCAGACCAAGAACGTCCTGGACACCATCAAACGCGTACGCGACAAGGGCATCGCCGTCGTGCTCATCTCGCACTCCATGCCCCACGTGCTGGAGGTCGCCGACCGCATCCAGGTCCTGCGCCTGGGCACCCGGGTCGCCACCATGCCCGCCGAGGGGACCACCGTCGAGCAGCTGGTCGGCGCGATGACCGGCGCCCTGGACCCGCAGGCCAACAACCGCAACGGGAGCGCGTCATGAGCGTCATCGCCCCCGGCGAGCAGGCCGTCGTCGAAGCCCCGCCGCGGCAGTCCTTCCTCGGGCGCATCGGCGCCATGCAATCGGTGTGGATCCTCGGCGTCCTGCTCGTCATCGTCGCCGCCTTCTCCCTGGCGGCCGGCACCAAGTTCCTGTCCACCAGCAACTTCTCCCTCATCTCGCAGAACATCGCGGTGTGGGCCGTGCTCGGCGTCGGCATGACCTTCGTGATCGTCACCGCCGGCATCGACCTGTCGATCGGCTCGGTCCTGGTCTTCTCCTCCGTGATCGCGGCGAAGGTCATGGAGGCGGTCGGCGGCGACGGCTGGTCCACCGCGGCCATCGGCATCGCCGGCGCGCTCGTCTCCGGCATCGCCTGGGGCACGCTCAACGGCTTCCTCATCGCCAAGGCCAAGATCCCGCCGCTGATCGTCACGCTCGGCGCGCTCTCGGTCGCCCTCGGCCTGGCCCAGGTCATCACCGGCGGCATCGACATCCGTTCGGTGCCGGAGGCCCTGACCGACTTCAACACCTACATCAAGATCGTCGGCATTCCGGCGCTGCCGTTCGTCGCCCTGATCGTCGTCATCGTCGGCGGCATCGTGCTGCACAAGACGAGGTTCGGCCGCTACACGTACGCGGTCGGCTCCAACGAGCTCGGCGCCCGCCGCGTCGGCATCAACGTCGACCGGCATCTGATCCGGGTGTACGCGCTCTCCGGCGCCTGCGCCGGTCTCGGCGCGGTCCTGGCCCTGGCGCAGTTCGGCACCACCACCATCGCCGGTCAGTCGCTGACCAACCTCAACGTCATCGCGGCCGTCGTCATCGGCGGCACCTCGATCTTCGGCGGCGAAGGCTCCATCTTCGGCACCGTCGTCGGCCTGTTCATCCCGGCCGTTCTGCAGGCCGGCTTCGTGATCATCGGCGTCGAGGCCTTCTGGCAGGGCGTCGCCGTCGGATCGGTGCTGGTGGCCGCCGTCTATGTCGACCAGTCGCGCCGTGCGGCCGCCCTCCGGGGCAGTTCCCGCCCCTCGTTCCTTGCCTTGTTCAAGGCCAAGAAGTAAAGGACGACTCCCCATGAAAAACAAGATCATCGCGTACGGCGGCAGCGCCGCTCTCGTTGTTTTCCTGGCGGCCTGCACGAGCTCGAAGCCGACCGAAAGCGCCGAGAACACGGCCGCCGGCAATCCCAGCGCTCCCGCCGCGTCGGCGGCCGTGGTGCCGGACAAGGCGAAGAAGAACTACAACATCCAGTTCATCCAGGGTGTGACGGGCGACGAGTTCTACATCACCATGCAGTGCGGGATCGAGGCGGAGGCGGCGAAGCTCGGCGTCACGGTGAAGACCCAAGGCCCGCAGAAGTTCGATCCCACGCTGCAGAAGCCGATCCTCGACTCGGTCGTGGCGGCCAAGCCGGACGCCATCCTCATCGCCCCCACCGACGTCACCGCCATGCAGACCCCGCTGCAGGCCGCGGCCGCGGCCGGCATCAAGGTGATCCTGGTCGACACCACCACCGAGGATCCGTCGTACGCGGCCAGCGCCATCGCTTCCGACAACGTGGGCGGGGGAGCTGCGGCCTTCGAAGCCATCAAGAAGCTCAACCCCAACGGCGGCAAGGTCATGGTCATGTCGACCGACCCCGGCGTCTCCACCGTCGACCTGCGCATCAAGGGTTTCGAGGACGCCGCCAAGGCCGACTCGAAGTTCCAGTACCTGCCGGTGCAGTACTCGCACAACGACCCGGCGACGGCGTCCAACCTGATCACCTCCGCGTTGCAGCGTGACCCCGACATCATCGGTGTCTTCGCGGCCAACCTGTTCGCCGCCGAGGGCACCGCCACCGGCGTGCGCCAGGCCGGCAAGACCAGCACCGTCAAGATCGTGGGCTTCGACGCGGGCCCCAACCAGATCAAGGCCCTGCAGGAAGGCACCGTGCAGGCGCTGATCGCCCAGCAGCCCGGCAACATCGGCCAGTACGGCATCGACGAGGCCGTCGCCGCCCTCGACGGCGGCCAGATCCAGCCGAAGATCCAGACCGGCTTCACCACCATCACCAAGGACAACCTCAGCGGCGAGGGCGGCCAGGCCGCCTACAAGTCCAGCTGCTGACTCCGGCGGGTGCGGGTCGGCCGACCCGCACCCGTCCGCGGCTGGTTGCCGGTCGTCGGCAATCAAGCTGCCCCAAGACGGCCGTGGGCAGACCTGGGCGTGGTGGTTCTCCGCAGCGATGCTGGACAGACACAAGCATTCGTCCCCGCCGATCGGTGGGATTGTCCGGCTGCTCGGAGACTGGAGGTGTTCGGCCATGCGGCAACGGCTGGTTCGTGACGTGATGAGCCGGGAGGTGGCCGCCGGCGACCGGCCGGACGCCGCCATTCGCGACGATGTCGTCGAGCAGGTGCTGCGCCGCACTCTGTGGATCGAGCCGGAGCAGGTGCAGGTCCACGTCGACGGTGGCGTGGTCACCCTCACCGGCTCGGTGGGCCGGCGCACCACCGCCGCCATCGCCGTCCGCCTGGCAGAAGAGCTGCCGGGCGTTGTAGCGGTCGTCGACCGCATCCGCCATGACTTCGACGACAGCGCGCTGGCGCGCTCGCGCGTCGGCCGCACGCACCCGTTCAGCGCCGACCCGTTCGGCCCGGAGCGCGATCGGTTCGCGGCCTGAGCCGACGCGGGTCTGGCTATCAGCATTTGCCGATGACCGGCAATGACGGGCGCCGTCATGATGGCGCCGGGGAAGGAGAATCGTGCAGCAGTGGACTGTCCGAGACGTCATGACACCCGAGGTCCTCACGGTGGGCTACGACACGCCGCCGGCCGGGGTCATCACCACCATGACGAGGTACGACGTGAGCGCTTTGGCCGTCGTCGACCGGTACGACAGCGTGCTGGGCATCATCACCCGCACCGACGTGCTCAGCGGCATCGAGGCACGGGAACCCGAGCGGCGCCCGCGCTTGCCGTGGCGTCGGCCGGTGACGACACCATCGTTCCTCGCGCGGTCGGCCGGCGAGATGATGAGCGCGCCGGCGCTGACCGTTGCCCCGGAGGTGACGCTCGCGCAGGCCGCCCGGATCATGCGCCACGGCGCGGTCAACCGTCTTCTGGTGACCGGGGCCGGCCGCCGGCTGCTGGGCGTCGTCACCGCCGCCGATCTGCTCAAGGTCTACGAGCGTCCCGATGAGGCGATCCGGGCCGACGTATGGCAGGTGCTGACGGCCCTGCCGAGCGAGGACGTCGCGTTCGCCGTGCACGACGGTGTGGCCACGATGGCCGGGACCGTGCCGGACGCCCGGACCGCGACGGTGATCGAGCGGCTGGTCCGGGACGTGCCCGGCGTGACGGCGGTCCGGAACGAAATCGTCGCTGCCCCGCCCACGCCCGCGCCGGCCGTCCCGGCTCGCCGGCCGTACCGGCCGCTGGACGGCTGGTGGCCGAGCCGCCGACCCGACCGCCGGGAGCGTTACGTGGAGGTGTAGGCGCCCATCAACCGGATGAACGGGAAGTCGGCGCCGCGGGCCGCGCGGACGAGCGCCTCCGCGGTGCGGGCCGGATCGGCCAGGGGGCCGGCGGCCCAGAGGTGGTACGCGAGACGCTCGGCGACGGCCTCGTCGCCGCCGTGAAGGTGGTCGAGCGCGTCCGCGACGCGCAGGTGCAGCCGTACGGCACGCTGCCGGGTCGTGGTCTCGGAGATCGACTCGCGGACCAGGTCGTGCACGAACCGCACCGTCGACGGGTCGTCGGGGCTGGTCTCGAGCAGGCCGAGCGCGTGCAGCGGTTCGAGGCGCTCGAGGCAGTCGACGGCGTCGACGGCGGCGGCCCGGGACAGCAGCCGCAGGTCGACGTCGCGGCCGATCAGCGCGGCAGCCAGGCCAGCAGCGCGGCGTCGACGAGCACGCCGAGGCCGGCGACGACCCAGAACAGCAGCCGCTAGCCGGCGTGCTGGCCGATCAGCGTGCCCAGCGGCGATCCGGCGATCGCGGCGACAGTGAGGCCGCTCATCACGGGTCGCGGCGGTGTGCCTCTTCTCCTCGGCCAGACATTGGCTCTGGTACGCGTGCCCGTGCATCAGCGTGCGGCGCGTTTGATGAGGTCGGCCGTCGCGGCGGGCTGCGAAATCATCGCTACGTGCGACGCGGCGACCTCGGTGACCCGTGACCCGGCGCGCTTGGCCATGAATCGTTGCGCCGCAACGGGAATCACCTGGTCGTTGCGGGCGGCTAGATACCAGGACGGGATCGTCCGCCACGCCGGAACCCCGGACCGCTCCTCGAAGGTGCTCGCGTTCAGCGGCCGCTGGCCGGCCCACATCAGAGACGCCTTCGCCCTCGGCAGGTCGCCTGCGAACGCGTACGGGAAAAGCTCTTTCTTGATGTAGGCGTCAGCGCCGGTCGGGTGCGGGCGGAAGTCGAGCGCTTCCGGGGTGATCCTGCTGCCCGGGTAGCGGTACTGCAGATCGGGGACGGTGTCGCCCTCGTCGGGAGCGAACGCCGCCACGTAGACCAGCGCTTTCACGTTGGCGTTGCCGGTCGCGGCGTTCGAGATGACCATGCCGCCGTAGGAGTGCGCGACGAGAACAAGCGGGCCGGTGAGGGTGGCGAGGATGCTGGCGAGGTAGGCGGCGTCGGCGGCGACGCCGCGCAACGGGTTCGGCGGGGCGATCACCGGAAAGCCGGCGCGAGTCAGCTCGGCGGCCACCTCGTTCCAGCCCGAGGCGTCGGCGAACGCGCCGTGCACGAGCACCACGGTCGGTTCGGGCCGGTGGTGTGCCAGCGCGGGTTCCGCGATTACGGCGCCGGTGGCGGCCGCGGCGGTCCCGGCCAGCAAGGTTCGGCGGGTCATCGTCATGATCGTGTCCTCACGTTCGTCTCCGGCAGGCTGCGGCTGAACCTAAGGACGGGCACACGACGATCAGTGAACGGCCGAATTCACTGGCCGGGAAGTCGGCTCGCCTAGAGTGCCGGCGCGGGACCCTCGGTGGGGGTGATCGGTCCGGCACGCCACCGGCCGACGCGTCCTCGATCTGCCGATCACCCTCGACAAGCTGCTCTGAGCCCCGGCGAAAAATCTGCTTGCGCAATGGTCAAGAATCGTTGACCATTGAGCGCATGCCTGCCGATGATCTCCCAGAGACGTTCCACGTCACCACTGACGAGCAGCTACGCGCCGTCTCCAACCTCACGCGTCACCGGATCATGGCCGTGCTGCGCTTCGAGCCGGCGACGATCACGCAGATCGCCGAACAGGTGGGTCTGGCGAAGGGGAGCTCCAGCTATCACGTGCGGCTGCTCGAGCGGGCCGGCCTGGTCAAGGTGGTGCGGACGCGGAAGGTGCGCGGGGTCACCGAGCGGTACTACGCGATGGCCGCGCGGACGATCGAGCTGCCGGATCCGGGGGTGGGGCAGCCGGATGTGCTGATGCGGCACGCGGTGGCGGACCTGGAGGCGGCGCCGCCGGAGGGCGAGCGACACGTACGGATGGCACATCTGCGGCTCACCGCGGACCAGTTCGCGGCGCTGGGGGCGCGCCTGCAGGCACTGGCGGACGAGTACCGGGAATTGTCCGATCCGTCGCTGCCGGACGCCTCATTCGTCTTCGCGCTGTTCCACCCGGCGCCGCGCGAGCAGGCCGAAGGTGAGGCCAAATGACCTCGGACGTTCGACCGTTGCCGACCGGGTTCGGACGGCTGTGGACCGCACAGACGATCTCCTCGCTCGGCGACGGGGTGTCGTATGCCGCGCTGCCGCTCCTCGCGTTGACGTTGACCCGGGATCCGATGGCGCTCGCCGTCGTCACGGCCGCCGGAACGCTGCCGTGGCTGCTCTTCGGGGTGCTCGGCGGTGCGCTGGTGGACCGCTGGGAACGCCGGCGCACGATGTGGGTCGTGGACGCGGCACGGGCGGTGCTGCTCGCCGTGCCGGCGACGGCGGCCGCGTTCGACGTGCTGAGCATTCCCCTGCTCGCGGTCGTCGCCTTCCTGCTCGGCCTCGGCGGGCTCTTCTTCGACACGGCCGCCACGGCCTATCTGCCGGATCTGCTCGGCCGCGACCCCGCGCTCCTGGAACGCGCCAACTCGCGCCTGCGCGGCGCCCAGACCGCCGCGTCCGGCTTCGCGGGGCCGCCCGCCGGCAGTGCCCTGCTCGCCCTCGGGCGGGCGGTTCCGCTGCTCGCCGATGCGGTGTCGTTCATGGTCTCCGCACTGCTCGTACGATCCTTGCCCGCCATGCCCCGGCCGGTGCCGGAGGTTCGTGAGTCGCTGCTGCGGCAGGCGCGGGCCGGCGCCTCGTACGTGTTCCGGGATCAGTTGCTGCTCGGGCTCGCGCTGCGCCCGGCGGTGGGGAACGTCGCGTTTCTTGCCGTGGAGACCGTCCTCGCTCTCTTCGCGCACGACCGTCTCGGCATCGGCACCTACGGCTTCGGCCTGCTCCTCACGGCGGAGGCCACCGGCGGCCTGCTCGGCACGGGCATCGCCTCCTTCCTCGGCCGGCGACTCGGCACCGGCACCGCTTTGACCGTCACGGCCGCCGTCGAGGGACTCGCCATCCTGGGCCTTGCCGCCGCCTCGACCCCGTACGTCGCCGGCCTCGCGCTCGCCGTCTGCGGAGCGGGCATGGGCGCCACGATGGTGCTCGGCCCCTCCCTGCGACAGGCGATCGTTCCCGCCCACCTGATGGGCCGGGTCGCGTCCACCTCCCGCATGCTCGCCATGTGCGCCGCCCCGTTCGGCGCCTTCCTCGGCGGCTGGCTGGCCTCCACGTTCGACGTGCGCACCCCGCTCTACGCCGCCGCCTGCCTCCTGCTCGCCATGACGGCTGTCACGGCGACCATGACCAGCAACCGCCGGGTGGAGGCGGCGCTTCGTGGCGCTGCCGACGATCGCGTGCGGGAGGGCGCCGTCATAAATAGATAAGCGTAAGATCCAGTAGCAGTCTACTGGAAATGCGGCAACCGCCCTAGTCTCCGGATGATGAGCGACAGCGTGCTGCAGCAGCGGAGCGGACGCCCGGTCTATCGGTGGTACGTGGGCGGCCAAGCCGTCTCGGTTCTGGGCGACCAGGTCTGGTACGTCGCGTTGTCCTGGTCGGCGGTGCAGCTGGCCTCGCCGGGGGTGGCCGGTGCCGTCATGGCGGTCTCGGCGGTGCCGCGGCTGGCGTTCCTGCTGCTCGGCGGAGCGGTCGTCGATCGGCACGACGGCCGGCGGCTGATGATCGGCAGTGACCTGCTGCGGTGCGTGGTGGCGCTGGTCGCGGCGGTGGTCGCCGGCTGGCAGCCGAGCATCGCGCTGCTCGTGACGGTGGCTTTCGTGTTCGGGGCGGCCGACGCGATCTTCCTGCCCGCGGCGGCCGCCGTGCCGCCACGCCTGCTGGCGCCGGCCGATCTCAGCCGGGGCGCGGCGCTCAACGCGCTGGCCGCACGCCTGGCCCTGACCGTGGGGGCGCCGTTGGGTGGTGTGCTGGTGGCGGCGGGTGGACTGCCGGTGGCGTGCGTGGTGGACGCGGCCACCTTCCTCGTGTCGGTGATGGCCCTGCGCCGCCTGCCGCCGGGCCCGGCCGCCGGGCCCGGGAGCGAGCCCGTGACGGTCGCGCTCCGGTCGGGCCTGCGGTATCTGGGCCGGCATCGGCTTTTGCGTACGGTGTTGCTCGTGTCCCTGCTGACGAACCTGGGTTTCGTCGGCCCGATGAACATCGGACTGGCCCTGGTGAGTGACCAGCGCGGGTGGGGGTCGGCGGGCGTCGGAGCGCTGCTGGCCGGCTTCGGCGCGGGCGCAGTGGCCTCGTCGTTGGTGATGCTGCGGGTGCGGTGGCGGTGGAGCGTCGGCGTCGCGATGGCGGTCGGCATCGCCGTGCAGGGCCTCGCGGTGCTGGCCGTCGCGGTCGCCGGCCGCTTGGAGACCACCGTGGCCGCGACGGTTGTCGTGGGTCTGACCAGCGGTGTTGTCGGGATCCTGAGCAGCGCGCTCACTCAGGCCCGCACCGACGACGCGTTCCGGGGCCGGGTGGGCAGCGTGAGCTCGTTCGCGAATCTGGGCGTGACCCCGCTCGCGATGGCCGTGACGGGGGTCGCGGCCGATCGGATCGGCACCGTGCCGGCGTTCGTCGCCTGCGCCGGCCTTGAACTGGTCGGGGCCGCTCTGTGCCTGACAGTGGCGGACCTGCGTAAAGCTAGCCTGCCGCAGGCCTGACTGTTTCCGGCTGGGCGTCCCGGACGGCCATAGGCTAGCGGCTTATGAGCGACTCCGTGCCGCAGCGGCGGATCACCGATCCGCGAGTGTTGAATGGCCTCGCCCAGCCCGTCCGGCAGCGGCTCTACCGGCTGCTCTGCCAGTTCGGTCCGGCCACCGGCGGCACCCTGGCCAAGCGACTGGGCGCCGACCCGGGGCAGGTCAGCTATCACCTGCGCGAGCTGGCCCGGAACGGCTTCGTCGAGGACGTGCCCGAGCTCGCCCGGGACCGCCGGGAACGGTGGTGGCGCGCCAGTCCGGGGTCCACCACCTGGTCGTTCCTCGACTTCACCGACCCGGAGGCGCGCGCCGTCGCCAACCTGGCCAAGGCGCAGATGGTGATCGACGAGTTCGAGCGATTGCGCCACTTCGAGCAGAGCCGGGAGACCTGGAGCGAGGACTGGCGACGAGCCGTGATGAGCAGCGAATCGTTCCTGCGGCTCACGCCCGGCGAGCTGGCTTCGCTGACCGGCGAGCTGCTCGCCGTGCTCACCCGCTGGTCCGAGGCGACCCGGGACCGCCCGATCGAGGAGGACCGGTCGGCGGTGTCGGTTTTCTTCCACGCCTTCCCGGAACGCGACGCATGACGAGTGCTGGTCCATTCCGTCCCGGGGGTCGAGACTGATTCGGTGGTGACTACCGTCCTCGGGGATGTCATCGAACGGGCGCGGCGGCGGAACTTCGTCGGCCGCCGGGACGAGCTGCGGGCGTTCGGCGACGCGCTGAGTGGGCGGTCGTCGCGGCGGGTGCTGTTCGTGCACGGTCCGGGCGGCATCGGGAAGACCACGCTGCTCCTGGAGATGTCCGCCCGGGCCCGCGCCGCCGGCCGGGTGCCGGTGCTGCTGGACGGGCGGGAGATCGATCCGTCGCCGGAGGGCTTCCTGCAGGCTGCCGAGGAGCCGGGGACGGTGCTGCTGGTCGACTCGTACGAGCATCTGGGCGCCCTCGACGGCTGGCTGCGCCGCGAATTCATCCCGGGGCTGCCGGCCGACGGGCTCGTGGTCCTCGCCGGACGCGAGGCCCCGTCGGCCGCCTGGCGGGTGGATCCGGGCTGGCGGCAAATCGTCGCGATCCATCAGGTCGACCACCTCGACGAGACCGACAGCGCGGATCTGCTCGCCCGGGCCGGCGTCACCGAGCCGGCTCGGCAGCGGCTGCTGACGCTGGGCCGCGGCCACCCGCTGACCCTCGCGCTGCTGGCCGACGTGGCCGGCGGCGGTGCCGTCCCGGAGAGCCTCGCCGAGGTGCCCGATCTCATCTCGGTGCTGCTCGAGTCGCTGCTGCGCGACGCGCCCTCGGAGGCTCACATGACGGGCCTGGCGACGTGTGCGCGGGCCTGGCTGACGACGGAGGACCTGCTCCGCAAGACCGTCGGCGCGGAGGCGCCCGAGGTGTGGGGATGGCTGCAGCGTCGCCCGTTCGTGCATTGCCGGCCCGGTGGGCTGACCCCGCACGATCTCACCCGGGAGGTCCTGGAGGCGGAGTTCGAGCGCCGTTCACCGGACCGGTACCGGTCGCTGCACCGGATCATCCACGATCATGTGGTCGCCGGCATCCGGGCCACGACCGGTCTCGATCGGCAACTGCTCGCGCAGCAACTGGCGTACCTGCACCGGCGTAGCCCGCTCACCGACGCCTACTTCAGCTTGCGGAGCCAGGGCACGGCGGCGGTCGTGCCGGCCCGGCCCGAGGAGTACGCGCCGATATTGGAGCTGATCGACCGTGGCGAGGGCCGGGTGAGCGCGACGCTGGCCGAAGGATGGTTCGCCGACGAGCCGGACCACCTGAACGTGGTGCGCACCGAGGAGGGCGTCGTCGGTTTCGCGTACGGGATCTTCTGCCCTTGCGGTTCGCCGATGGAGGAGCGCGATCCCGTCGTCCGGGCGATCCTCGACTACATCGCCCGGACCGCGCCGACACGTCCCGGCGAGCGCGTCGACATCGGCCGGTTCTGGTCCGGTATCCGCGAGGCGCAGCGGGACAAGTACGCGTTGCTGGCCGGCTCGGTCAGCTCGATCATGATTTGGTGCACCGAACCGGTCGCGTGGTCGTTCGTGGTGTCGGTCGACCCTTCGTACTGGGGGCCGTTCTTCGACTACCTCGGCTTCCGGCCGCTCGTCGAGGTCACCGTGGCGGGCCGGCTCCATGTCGCGTACGGGATGGACTGGCGCCGTTTCCCGGTCGAGGCCTGGCTCGATCTGATGAACGAGCGTGAGCATCAGGGCGGCACCGGGCCACCACCGGACTCGGCGCTGCGCCCGCCGCCGCTGTCCCGGGCGGCGTTCGGTGACGCCGTACGGTCGGCGCTGCCGAACCTCCATCGCCCCGACCGGCTCGCCGGTTGCCCGCTCGTCGGCAGCCGGCTCGGCGCCGACGCCGGCGAACTGCGCGCGAGCGTCGTGGCGGCGGTCGGCCGGCTCGCCGGCACGCCGAAGGGTGACCAGCTCCGGGCCGTACTGAATCGGACGTTTCTCCGGGCGGCCCCGAACCAGGAAGCCGCGGCCGAGGTCCTCGGCCTGTCGTTCAGCACCTACCGGCGGAACCTGGCGCGGGCGGTGGAGCAGGTGACCGAGCTGCTGTGGGCGATGGAGATCGGCACAGCGGACCCGACCGGCGTCGGTGAGCAGGAGATGAGCACCGATTGACCTGGAGAACGAACAGGCGCCCGGGCCACGATGCCGCCATCGGCTCATCGATGGAGGTGCGACATGGCGCGGATATTGGTTCTCGGGGCGGGCCTCGCCGGCCTGGGCACGGCGATGCTGCTGGCTCGCGACCGGCACGAGGTGATCATCGTCGAGCGCGACTCGGCCGGACCGCCGCCGGCGGCCGACACCGACGCTGCCTGGAACGAGTGGCAGCGGCGCGGGGTCAATCAGTTCCGGCTGCCGCATTTCATGTTGCCGCGCTGGTGGCAGCAGGTGCGCGAGCAGCTTCCGGAGGTCGGTGACGCGCTGAAGGCGGCCGGCGCCCGCCAGGTGAACTTGTGGGAGATGTTGCCGGCGGAGCGGCGCGGTCCGATCCGCCCCGGCGATGAGCGGTTCGACACCGTCACCGCCCGCCGGCCGGTGCTCGAGGCCGTACTGTCGGCCGCCGCCGAGGCCGCCGGAGTGACTATCCGGCGGGGCATCGCGGTCACCGGCCTCACCACGGACGGGCGCGCGCGGGTCCCCCGGGTGACCGGCGTCCTGACCGCGGACGGCACGGCGATACCCGCCGATCTGGTGGTGGACTGCGGCGGCCGGCGCTCGGCGCTGGCCTCCTGGCTGCAGGCGGCCGGCGCCCGCGCGCCGGTCGAGGAACGATCGGACTCCGGCTTCGTCTATTACGGCCGGCACTTCCGGTCCGGTACGGGCGACCAGCCGGCGGCGCTGGCCAACCTGCTGCAGAGTTACGACTCGCTGTCGGCGATCACGTTGCCCGGGGACAACGGCACGTGGAGCGTGGTGCTGGCCACCGCGAGCCGGGACAAGGCCCTGCGGGGCCTGCGCGAACCGGCCCGCTGGCACGCGGCCGTCGCCCGTTATCCGCTGATCGCCCACTGGGCCGACGCCGAACCGATCTCCGGCGTCGACGTCATGGCCGGCATCGAGGACCGGTACCGGCGCCTGGTCGCCGACGACGAGCCGGTCGCCACCGGCGTGGTCGCGGTCGGCGACGCCTGGGCGTGCACCAATCCCTCGGTCGGCCGGGGCGCCTCGATGGCGATGATCCAGGCCGGGCTGCTGCGGGATCTGCTGCGCGAGACCGACCCGGCCGACCACGACAAGGTCGCCCGCCGGTTCGACGAGGCGAGCACGCAGGTCGTCGAGCCGCTGTATCGCGCGACCGTCTGGAACGACCGGCACCGGCTCGCGGAAATGGCCGCGGACGCCGCCGGTACGCCGTACGGCACCGACGATCCGCGGTGGCCGATGAGCAAGGCGCTGTTCGCGGCCGGCCTGGCCGACCCGGAGCTGGCCCGCGGTTACGCGTCGATCGCGGCCTTCATCGCCACGCCCGACGAGGTGTTCGGCGCCGCCGGCGTCGTCGACCGGGTCATCGCCCTCGGCATGGGGGCACCGCAATATCCACTGCCCGGCGCGACCCGCGGGGAACTGCTGGCCGCGATCGCCTGACCCGTGACTCCCGAGGTGGACACGATGGACATCAACGTCAACGACATCACCCTGTACGTCCGCGACACCGGCTCGGGTGTGCCGGTGGTCCTGCTGCACGGGTGGCCGGACACCGGCGACCTGTGGCAGCGCCAGGTGCCGGCCCTCAGCGAGGCCGGATATCGCGTCATCACCCCGGACCTGCGCGGCTTCGGCCGGTCCAGCAAGCCGGCCGACCTGGCCGCGTACGCCGCTCCGGTCATGGTCGGCGACGTGCTGGGCGTGCTCGACGCGCTGGACCTCGGCTCCGCCCACCTCGTCGGCCACGACTGGGGCGCCGCCATCGCCTGGATGACGGCGGCGTTGGCACCCGACCGGGTTACTTCGATCACCGCGCTGTCGGTCGGCCATCCGGCGGCGTTCGGTTCGGCCGGCCTGCGACAGCGGGAGAAGTCCTGGTACATGCTGCTGTTCCAGTTCGCCGGCGTCGCCGAGCGGTGGCTGTCCGACGACGGGTTCCGCAACCTGCGCGAGTGGTCGGCGCACCCGGACATCGAACCGGTCGTCGAGCGGCTCGCCGATCCGGCCGCGCTGACCGCCAGCCTCGCCCTGTACCGGGCGATCCTGCCGCCGGAGTCGCTGGTCGAGGCGGGAGTGCCGCTGCCGCCGGTAACCGTGCCGGCGATGGGCGTCTGGAGCAGCGGCGACGGCGCGCTGATCGAGGAAGGGATGACCGGCTCGGCCGAGCACGTGACCGGCCCGTGGCGCTACGAACGCGTCGAGGACGCCGGCCATTGGCTGCAGGTCGACGCTCCCGACCGGGTCAACGAGCTCCTGCTCGACTTCCTCGGCCAACATGCTCAGGGCAGGGGCACCTTCGCCCAGTCGGTGTCCGAGGCCAGATAGAAGCTCGGGTACGACGGCTGGTTGTAGGTGGTCTGCTGCCGGGCCACCTCGACCCGGTACTGCGGGTCGTGCATCAGCGTGTAGAGCTTGTGGCCGGTCAGCTCGGTGCTCAGGTAGATGCGGATCGCCGTGCTGTCGGCCGTACGCAGCAGAAGTTCCTCTCTCCAGTCGCCGAAGATGTCCGCGATCAGCGAAGCGGTGCCCTTGGTGCCGTTGTTGGCCAGCGTGCCGGTGGCGGTCAGCAGCGGGCCCCGCTTCCAGTCGTCGATCGTCGGGGTGACGTCGATGGCGCCGTTGAGGATCTGCGTGGTCATGTCGCCCGCCCAGCGGATGCTCTGGTTGGTGCCGGGGATATTGCTGGTGAGCACCTCGCCGGTGGCCTTGTGCAGGCCGAGCGCGTCGGAGCCGCCGGGCAGGCTGGCCCAGTTCTCGATGCCGCGCACCTCCGGCAGCACGTCGCCGATCATCGCCCGCCCGGTGTCGCGGCCCGAGTAGGCGCCGAAGAGCACCTCGCCCGTCGCGGCGTCGCGCATGGCCATCCCGTACGGCGCGAAGGTCGCGCCCTCGTGTGCGGTGAAGATCTCCAGCCCGGGCCGGTCGGGATCGATGTCGGTGACGTGCATGGCGTCGCCGTGACCGAGGCGCACGTACTCGCCCGGCGCCGCGCTGCCCTCGGGCAGGGTGTCGAAGGACGAGTAGAGCAGGGAGCCGTCGTTGTCGATGGTCGCGCTGCCGTACACGATCTCCTGTTTGCCGTCGCCGTCCACGTCGGCCACGCTGAGCGAATGGTCGCCCTGGGTGGTGATCGTGGCGAATTCCGGGTTGGTTCCGTCCCGGCCGTGCGGCGAGTCGTTGAACGGGTTCGTCATCGGCACCCAGCCCGAGTCCACATACCAGTTCTCGGTGAGCCGGTGACCATTCCACCCGTACGCGATGATTGTTGTTCTTGTGTAGTAACCGCGGGCGAAAATCGCGGAGGGATGCCGCCCGTCGAGGTAGGCGACGCCGGACAGGAATCGGTCGACCCGGTTGCCGGGCTCGATCCGGGCCATCGCGTAATCGCCCCACATCAGGCCGTCGTCGGTGCGGCCCGGCTTGTACCGGACGGTTTGCAGTTCCCGTCCGGTCGCTCCCTCGAACACGGTCAGGTATTCCGGCCCGTCCACGATGAAACCGGCGAAGTTCCGCAATGCGTTGCGGGTGCTGCGGGCCGGCGCATAGACGTCCATGAAGTAGTCGGCCAGCGCTCTCGCGTCGCCGTATCCGGGCGCGAGACCCAACGCCTGCTCCACGGTCGCCGGCCAATGCCCGGCCACCACCTCGGGATGTTCCGGCCAGCCCTCGAACATGCGCACCACGTGCTCGTAATAATCGGCGGCACTCATGCGATAGTCGTCGGTGTTGCGATAGCCGGCCTCGAGGTCCGCCTTCGGCATGGAGATGTACTTCTCGGACGCCACCGAGCCGTCGTGCCGGTATCGGGTGATGCGCGTGCCCGGGGCGGTCTTGAACATCATTTCGGAGCGGCCGTCGCCGTCGAAGTCGTAGACCAGGAACTGCGTGTAGTGGGCACCCGCCCGGACATTGACACCCAGGTCGATGCGATAAAGCTGAGTGCCATCCATCTCGTACGCGTCGACGTAGACGTTCCCGGTGTAGCCGACCTGAGAGACGTCCTTGGAGTTGGACGGGTCCCATTTCACGACGTATTCGTATTGGCCATCGCCGTCCACATCGCCGACGCTCATGTCGTTGGCCGAATAGGTGTACGCCTCGCCGGCCGGGGTGACGCCGTCGGCTGGCTTGTTCAGAGGCAGGTCGTAATGATTGCTCGACCACGGCGTAGCGCTCGCGCCGCGGCCGCCCCGGACCGGCGCGACCCGGTATCTCGACGCCGCGGTGCCGGATTTGTCGAGGTAATTGGTGCTGTCGGTGACGGTGGCGATCCGCCGCCCGTCCCGGTAGACGTGGAAGTCGACTCCGGTCACGCCGGTCGCCGAGTGGCCGGTGGCCTCCGGCCCGAGCAGCCGCCAACTGAGGAAGACACCCTCGGCGGTGGCCGCGGCGACCAGGCCGCGGTCGAGGCGTTCCAGCTCGATGCCGGCGTGGTCACCCGCCTGCGCGGGTGCCTGCGAGCCGGCCAGGATCAGGGCCGCCGCGAGGACGACTCGGGCGGTACGTCGAAAGCTCATCCGGGTCTCCACGGGGCGGAGGTAAGCGCTTTCCAGGGAGTCTCCATCGATGTCCATCTCTGGTCAACCGGGTCGCGCTCGTTTTCCCGGCGAAAGGTTTACGGCGAAAGGTTTACGATGCGGCGCACGCGCGCACAACTACCCCTGGAGCCCGCATGACCGAGACGCACGCCGAGGATCGGCTGGACTCCGGCCAGTACTGGCAGAGCTGGAGCGGCGAGGCGCCCGCCGGACTGGTCATCGTGGTGCACGGCGTGCACGAGCACGGCGGCCGGTACAGCGCGGTCGCCGAGCGACTCGTCGCGGCGGGCTACGACGTCTACGCCGTGGACCATCCGGGGCATGGCCGGTCGCCGGGCAAGCGGGGCAACATCACGAGCATGGCCGCGGCCGTGGACGGCGTCGACGCGTTGACCCGCCTGGCCGCGGAGCGCGTCCCGGACGTGCCGGTGTTCGTCTTCGGGCACAGCCTCGGCGGGCTGATCGCGCTGCAGTATCTGACCGGAAAGCCCGCCGGCCGGGTGCGCGGCGGGGTCATCTCCGCGCCGGCGCTGGACACCAGCGCCGCCACCACGGTGCAGAAAAGGCTGGCGCCGATGGTCTCCGCCCTGGCGCCCAACCTCGGCATGCTGGCGCTCGACCTGGAGGCGATCAGCCGTGACCCCGAGGTGGTCCGCGCCTACCGCGCCGATCCGCTGAACTACCTCGGCAAGATGACCGCCCGCACCGGCACCGAGCTCATGCTGACGGCCACCGCGATGCCATCCCGGCTTCCAGGGCTCACGCTGCCGCTGTTCGTCCTGCACGGCGGGGCGGACCGGCTCGTGCCACCGGCCGCCGCCGACGTCGTCCGCGAGCACGTCGGCTCACCGGACGTCACGTTCAAGATCTACGAAGGGCTCTACCACGAGCCTCACAACGAGCCGGAGCGCGACCAGGTGCTTGCCGACATCGTGAGCTGGCTCGACGCCCACCGATGACGGCCTATTGCTCGCGGAGCTTGCCCCAGACGTGCCAGCGCTCGATCTCCACCTGGACGCTCACCCGGGGACGCTCGCGGTTCGGATACGCGTCGCCGGTGTAGTGCCGGGCCAGGCGGTCGATGTCGGCCAGGCCCTTGTCATCGGTGATGGAGACGACCCGGCCTTGCAGGCTCACGTGGGTGTACCAGTCGTCTCGCGCCAGGACGGTCAGCGAGATCCGCGGGTCGGTGTGCAGGTGCTTGAGCCGCGCCCGCTTGGCGTCGAGGCCCAGCAGCACCCGGCCGTCCTCCTCGAGGAGATACCAGGTCGCCACCGACACCGGCCGGCCGTCGGCGGCGACGGTCGCCATCACGGCGGGGTTTGGCAGGCGGAGAAGGTCGACGACCGGCTTCGGCAGGGGCTCATCAGGCATGACGTGAGCCTAGATCGTGAGGAAGACACGAGGGTGTGTTCTCGCTCGCAGGCCGGTGACGAGGTCGAAGAGGAACTCGAGGGCCTCGCTGGGCGGCAGGCCGCCGAACAGGTGGCGGAACTCGGCGAGAGCCAGGCCCGCCAGGGCGCCCGCGGACTCGCGCGCGTGGTCCAGGCTGCCGTAGTGCTCTATCAGGTCGCGCACGATCGTGCCGCGGGTCGCGGGCGGGCCCTCGCCGCGCGGGCCGATCGAGCGCAGCACCAGCGCGCGGTCCGCCGGGCTCGCGACGCGGAGCAGATGCAGCAGAGGCAACGTCGGCTTGCCCTCGAGAATGTCGCCGGCCACGTCCTTCCCGTACGTCGATGTGGCTTCGAGATTCTCGAGGTCGTCGTGGATCTGGAACACGGCGCCGAGGGCGAACCCGAAGTCATTGAGGCGGTCGAGGTCGGCCCGGCCCCGGGAGCCGATCAGAGCCCCGATCCGCAAGGGGTGCAACGCCGAGTACCAGCTGGTCTTGTCGCGGACGAGGGCGAGGTAGTCGGCGTCGCCCAGGTCGTAGCGGCCGGCGGCGATCCACGCGAGCTCCGCGGCCTGGCCCTCGGTGGTGCGCAGCAGCAGGTGCGCGAACTCGGCGGTGACGGCGCCCGCCACCTCGCCCGGCCAGCGCCGGCCACCCTTGGCGATCGCGACGAGGGCGAGCGCCGACAGGGCGTCGCCCACGTTGATGGCCCGCGCCGTGCCGACCACCTCGTGCATCGTCGGCAGGCCACGTCGCCGGGCGCTCCCGTCCTCGATGTCGTCGTGCACGAGAAAGGCGCTGTGGAGCAGTTCGAGAGCCACGGCGGCCGGCAGCGCCTCGGCGGGGGAGCCGCCGTGCAGCCGGCATGCGGCCAGGCAGAGCAGCGGCCGCATGCGCTTGCCGCCCCGCAACGGGTAGTCGGCCACCAGGTCGTAGTGCCCTCCGGGAACCCCGTCCTGGCGGAGCGCATCGCCGAGCGCGGCCTCGATCAGGGCGCGGTCGGCGGCCCCGGCGTTCATTTGATGATCGTCCGGACGACGATGCTGCCCACGCCGTCCACGATGAGCAGGGAATCGGTGAACGAGCCGACGGGCAGCTGCGGGCCGGTGACGGTCAGGAGAACCTCGGCACGGCTCCGCGGGCCGACAGTTAGCTTCCTCGGCTCCGGCTTGATGCTCGCACCCTGCGGTCCTCCGGTTCTGAGGACGCGGACGGTGGCCTCCGAGACGGTGGCCGCGCCGCGATTGACTACCCATGCCGACTGCACCACCTTTGCCCCTGCGGCTACCTCCACGGTTATCTGCCGAGCCCGATCGCGGTTCGGTTGCTCGGCCGTGGTCCCGACCGTCTTGTTGGCGGTGTCGATGAAGATCGACCCGACGAAGCTCACCAGCGTGGAGAGCTTGTCGAGGTTCTCCCGCCGCTGATCGGGGTGACGGTCTAGCTCGTTCTTGGCAGCGACGGCGACGTCGAGGAAGGACGACACCAGGTCGTTGGCCAACCTCCCACCTCGCTCCGCGAACTCGTCGCGCTGCTCCGCCGGCATCTGGCTCATCTGTTCGCCGGCTTTCCGGGCGATGTTGAGCGCGTCGCCTTTGATGTCGGTGAGGAAGCTGGAGAGGGTGGAAGAACCCTCGTCCGCGACGTCCAGTGCGAGCTCGAGGGCCTCCGAGACGAGCCGCGATCGTTGGTCATCCGGGGGTTGGGACATGACCGTCACCTTCCTTGACGTGGGACCGCCCGATGATGGGTACGGGAAGACGCCCCATGATCGCCTCCGCCGCGAGCATTCCTGAGATCGTGGCCGCTTCGACGCAGCCGGCGTTGATCACGCAGCGCGTCCAGTCGCCGGCGATCATCAAGTTGTCGTAGCCGGTATCGCCGGGCTCGAGCCGGTAGCGGACCGACCCGGGCACCGAGAGCACGTACCGGTCCGAGGGCTGAACGTTGCCGCGCACGTACCGGGCCTTCTCGATGCGCTGGTCGAACAGGCCCGTGGCGGGGTCGGCGGCCCCCGGCCAGAGCCCGACCACCTGAGTCCGCAGGAAGTCCTCCGCATTGGCCAGAACGGATCCCCACCGGCGCTGGACCCACGCGGCCGGATCCTGGCCCGGGGCCGGCGCGCTGCCGTCGGGCGCGTCCGGCAGAACCGCGCAGAGGTAGAGCACCGTCGCCGCGTCGACCCGCTCATGGAACCGCAGCTCCGGCATGTCCGAGAAGGTGTCGTAAGGCGCCGTGTAGCCGCCCACGACCGCGTCCTCGTACCAGCCGAGCTTCTCGGCCGACCGGTCGACCCAGATCTGCATGGCCTGGGTGGCCGTCGTGCGGACATGGTCGACGAGATCCCGCCAGGCCGGCCGCTCGTCGACGAGTCTTTTCGCTACGTGCTCGACGGTGCCCAGGGGCAGGCCGAAAACCACGAGATCGCCCGGGTCGAGCTTCTCGTACTCCTCCTTGCCCGGCGCCGCACCCCAGTAACTCTCGAGCGACTCGGCGGCCTCCGCCGTCCATCCCTTCGGCTGAGCCGGCCAGCATTGCAGCCATCCTGGTGGCATCCGGCCGCCCGCGGTGACCTCGACGGCCAGCAGCCTGTCTTCCGGCTTGCGGGACGGGTCACCGTCCTGGTGGCGGAAGCGGAAGCCGGCCACCCGGTTCTCCTCGGTGATGATTTCGGTGATCTGGTGGAAGAACTTGAATTTCACGCCGCGCTTGTGCAGAAGCTCGTAGAGGGGCGCGAACACGACGTCGCCCATGCCGGAGTTCAGCTTCCACATGATTGCGCCGCGGTAGGTGAAGAAGGCGCGGAAGAGGGTCCGCATCGCGGTGCCGGCGCCGCAGGACCCCAGATCGGCGTCGCCTTCCTCATAGGCGAAAGGCAGGTCGTAGGCGAGGGTGCGCACGAGGGAGGACCGCGTCGATTCGGCGAGCGCGCCGTGCAGCTGCAGCCAGGTGCGGAACTCGACCTCATCGAGCCGTTCGAAGTCCTCCTCGGCGGCCACCCGCTCGTGGAGCAGGCCGCGCACGATCGCGAGCATCACGTCGGCCAGCGCCCAGAGCCGGCGGACGGCCGCGCGGTCGGTGACGAGGCGCTCGTCGAGCCGCAGGCGGACCGCGTCGAGCAGCCGGCCCCCGACGGTCAGGGCCTGAACCACGATGTCGTGCAGCTCGCCGTCCTCGCCACGGTCCGTCATTTGCACCCAGCGCGCGACGATTGCCGCAATGGCCCGCGAGGGCCCGGCGGTCAGGCCGTCCGCGTCCGCGAGGCGCTGCCCCGCGCCGACGAGGATCTCCTCGAACTCGTTCCCGCCGGGCTCGATGGAGCTTTCGATCAGGTGGCCCTCGTCGGCCGCGCTGCGCAGGACGGTGGCCACCAGGGCCGCCGAGCGGGTCAGGAGGGTCTCGAGGTACCAGCCGAGGTCCCAGTCGGGAGGCTCGGAGATCAGGTCGCGGTCCCAGGGAGACGCGTCGTCCTCCGGGAACGTCGCGATCCACGGCCGCCAGCCCGGCGCCTCGTCCTCGACGATCCCGATCGAGCTGATCGGCCGGAACGCGGTCTCGATCCCGTGCATCGTGGTCGACCACCGCGCCTGCCCCTGCTCCGCAAGCGTGTTCAGCTCGGCGTGGCAGTCGCGCAGCATACGGAAGGCATTTTCGTAGTAGCCGAACCAGATGTGCAGCCCGTGCTCCTCGATGCGGTCGTCACCCGCGCCGCGTCCGCTCGCGCCCTTCCCGCCCAGGCGCCAGCCTTGCTGGTACAGCTCGATGTCGTAGCGTTCCCGCACCTCCGGCGACCCGCTGAGGAAATAGGCGGCCGTCACGGCGGCGGTGCCGCCGCCGAGGATCGCGATCCGGGGTTTGGTCATCGGTCACCGCCTCGGCCAAAGAATCATGGCCCGTAGCACGTCGAACGTGGCGTCCTCGCCGGACAGCAGACCGACGACGGGCCGAGTGACGACAGCGCCGATGTCCGGTTCGATACCGAACAGCTCCCGCGCGAAGGCGAGGTTGAAGGTCCACGGGAGCCCGAGGCTGAAGTTCTCCGCCGACTGCGCCTGCAGGGCGTCCGCGCTGTCCGGGACCAGTCGGCCGATCACCGTCGACTGGTAGGTGGCGAAGGCTTCGCGCTCCGGGTCACGGAACTGGCGCAGGAAGACATAGGGGACGTCGGATCGGATGCGGCTGAGGAACGCCGTGTCCGGGTCCTCGGACGCGACGGTGGCGGCCACGGCGCTGACCCTGTTCGGTGGAGCCTTGCCGGTGACCGGGGATGAGGCGCCCTCCACACGCCCTCCTGGAAAGATGTCGATGTCGTCGGGCCGGACTGCCGGATGTGCGGCGCGGGGAGCCTCGGTGGCGTAGGTCGTGCGACCCGCCGCCTCGCCCTGACGGAACTCCAGCACCTTCGTCAGTGCGAACTCGGCCTCGCTCGCCGTGCCGGACGGCAGCTTGAGGTCGTAGGCATGGACAGATGCGGTGTGTTCCCATCGCCGCCGCGGGCCGAACAGCGGCCGGTATTCCACGCCGTTCCCTGGCGCCTTGCCGTTCCCCGGCGCCTCGCCGTCGGCGGCGAACTCCGCGTGCTGCTTCGGGTAGCCGTAGACCTCGCGACCGGTCGTAACCGCCGTGGGCAGCCCGTTGAGCACGTACGGCAGATACCAGTACGGCATGCCCGTCTGATCCTGGATCTGCACCATCACCGCAACTTCGGTCTGATGCGCGTAGACACTGGTGATTCCCGGAAGCTTGTCGAGCGGCTTCACGGACTGGCCCGGCGCCGGCTTCGAACGCATGGAGCCGACGTCGATGCAGGCGAACCCCACCACGGTGCTCGCCAGTTCGAAACGCAAACCGCGCCCGGGGTGGTGCCGGTAGTAGAAGTCCGCGGGCGCGTTCAGCGCCCGATCGACGACGTTTTTGAGCGCCACCGGGTCGCCGTAGCAGAGGAAGATATCCATCCCCGCGTTGTCGACGATGTAGGGCGGCGGGAAGGCCGGGTCACCGGCACGGTTGGCGTATTCGGGGAGTTCGCCTCCCCTGATCGATGGCATGGCCGCACCTTCCGCTCGGAAGATCTACCGTGGGGTCAAGAACGCCGTTGCTTCGGTGAGCTCCGCCGGCCCAGGTCGTCCGGCCCACCATCCGACGGCCGTACCCAGCTCTCCAGAAGAAGGGTCCGCGCACCGCACGGCGAACACACCCCTGCGACCGAGATCTGTCAGGGCACGCGACACGTAGACGCGGGCGCCCTGGTGGTACGCGACGCGGACCGCGTCCTCGAGGTCTCGCACAACGTGGTCGTCGGGCTCTCCACGCGCCGCCCGGATCAGGGCCCGCAGGCGGAGCAGTTCGGCGTCGTACACGTGCTCGTTATTGCGGTGCGCCGCCTCCTGCGCTTCGAGGACGGCGGTCAGCGCGGCGTCGACCGCACCGGCGGCGAGCCGCGTCGCTGCCAGCCGGCCGAGGAAGTACGGGAGCATCAGACCCGCTCCCGCCCCCTGCCAGGCGCCGATCATGTCCGGAAGACCCGGGACCGCGGGGTCGGGCGTCCCGAGCTCGCCGAGCCCGATGGTCAGGTGCAGGTAGCCGGCGGCCTGCCAGGTCCGGAAGCCGTGCTCGGTCGCCAGCGCGATGGTCGACCGGGCCCGCGAGACGGCCGTCGAAGGGTCCTCGTTCAGCTGGGCCAGCCAGGCCGAGTACGCGTAGACGAAGGCCAGCGTGAAGGTACCCCGGCCGCCGGGTACGGCCTTCGCCTCGTCGATGGCCCGAGTGATCGAGCGGTCCGCCGCGACCGGGTCGCCCCGGAGCCACTCGATCACCCCGATGAGCGCCCTGCTGACGGTGTGGGGATCGTTCGGCAGCAGCTCGGCCCGCGACTCCAGGCCGGCCACGAGCTGCTCGCCGGCCTCGTCCAGCCGGCCCTGGAAGAAGAGCACGTAGCCCGCCATCGCGGCGGTGGTGGCGGCGAGCTGCGGATCGCCCAGCTCGTCGGCCATGCGGCGGGCCCGCGCCACCAGGTCCGCCGCCCGGTCCAGGTCGCCGCGGACCATGAAGAACGACCAGAGGCCCCAGATCGCCGCCGACCACTCCGTCGAGGCGGGAAGCGATCGGCCGATCTCGTCCGCGCGCTCGAACGCCTCGCGCGCGGGCGCCGAGCTGTACCCCAGCGTGACCGAGGAGCTGATCCCGAGCCCGATCTGCAGGCCCAGCTCGTTCAGGGCGCGGTCGGGCAGGCCGGGCACGGCGTCGAGGAGCCGCAGCGCGCGGCCGTACTGGTCGATCGCCTCGAGGTTCGCCCCGGTCTGCCCGGCCTCCCGGGCGGACCGGGACCACCAGCGCAGCGCCTGCGCCGGCTCCGCGCCCTCCTCGAAGTGCGCGGCGACCACGGCCGGCGACTCGGCGTGGCCCAGCCCGTCCCAACCGGCGAGGACGTCGGCGCAGCGGCGGTGCACGTTCCGCCGGACGTCGCGCACCTGACGGTCGTAGGCGGCCTCGCGCAACAACGTGTGGCGGAAGCGGTAGCTCGGCCGTCGCGAGGAAGGCGTTCGCACGAGCACATGTCGCTCGATCAGATCGGTGAGGTACCCGTCGAGCCGATCGCCGATCCGTCCGCTCACGGCGGCCAGCAGCTCGTGGTCGACCTGCGTCCCGATGACCGCCGCTGTCGAGGCCACCTCGCGGGCGCCGGCCGGCAGCCGGTCGAGCCGGGCCGTCAGGACGCCGCTCAAGGTGACCGGCACCGCCGAGCCGTCGGCCTGTTCGGCCGACCAGCTCGCCAGCTCCTCGAGGTAGAGGGGGATGCCGTCGGCGCGGTCGGCGAGCTGGGCGACCTGGCCGGGCGGCGCGCCGATCAGGATCCCTTCGATCACGGCCGCCGCCGCCGTGTAGTCGAGAGGACCGACGGCCAGCCGCGTCACGTCGCCGGCGAGCTCGGGGCCTTCCGGCCGCGAGGTGACGAGGATGCCGACGGCGGGCCCGCCGCCGGCGATGATCCTCTGCAGCAGTTCGAGGCTGGACGGGTCGGCGTCGTGCAGGTCCTCCACGACGAGGAGCAGCGGCGCCGCCGCGCCCACCTCCTCCACGAGCCGGGCGAGCGTCGACAGCGTCCGTTCGCGCAGCTGCTCCGGGAGCAGCTCGCTCGTCTGCTCCACTCCGAGCAGCGAGGCGAGCACGGGCAGCGCCGCGTCGAGGTCGACACCGAGCACACCGAGCCGGTTCAGCCGCTCCCGGAGCATCGATCGCGTGAGCTTGGATGCCGCCGGGCGGATGTTCAGGAGCCGGCGAACCGCCGTCACGACGGGATGGAACGGCACGTGGCGTCGCAGGGATGAGCAGTTCAGCACGATCGACCGGCCGCCGGAGGCGTGCGCCACGTTCACCAGGTGGTCGGCGAGCCGGGACTTCCCGATGCCCGGTTCGCCGATCAGCTGGACGCAGCGCCGCTCCCCGGCCAGGACCGCCGACCAGACCTCACCGAGGAGCGCGGTCTCCCGGTCGCGGCCGATCATGGCTCCGCCACCCGGTCGGTGCGGGCGGGCCGCGGTAGCGCCGATCGAGCCGAGAGCCCGGTGCACCACCATGTCGCTCGGCATGCCGCGCAGCCGGCGCGGCCGGCCGGCCCGCAACACGATGTCGCGGTCCACCAGGCGGCGAGTGACGTCGGAGACGACCACGGTGTTGGGCCGGGCGATGTGCTGGATCCGGCTCGCGATGTTGGGCGGGTCACCGACGATCGAGTCGCTCGTGGTCCAGTCGCCGGCACCCAGGGCGCCGACCACGACGAGGCCCGTGTCGATGCCGATGCGGATCTGAATTTCCGTCCCGAACCGCTCGAGGAACTCGGGGCGCCGGGCGACGATTTCGTCCACTATCTCCAGACCTGCGAGGACGGCCCGGCGAGGGTCGTCCGCGTGCGCCTCCGGATAGGAGAAGAAGGCCATGATGCCGTCGCCGAGGTATTGGGCGACCCGGCCCTCGTAGGTAGTGATCGCATTTACGCAAATGGAATGTAACGCCTGAAGTACCTCGCGATAGCCCTCGGGTCCCAAAAGTCGTGGAAGACGGGTAGAACCGACGAGATCGGCCATAAGGACGGTGAGCACCCGGCGCTCGCCGTACGGATCGGCGGCGAGATCGAACTGTTTGCGGGCGGCGATCATGAGGTTCAACGCCGCGCCGTGGCCAGGGTCGATGGCCAGTGCCTGGCCCGCCAGGGCGATCGCCTGTGACCATGAACCCTCGTCGAATGCGGCTCGCGCTCGCTGGTAATGCGCTTCGGCCTGATCCATCGCAAGCCCCCTGTCGATCTTCGAAATCGTTCGGCGCCGGCCGAGAAATGATTGCGAATGAGGAAGTCGATCAGCCGGGTCCGATCGGCGGCGCCGAAAGACCCGCAGGAGAGCACATGGTCGCGCCATTCTCCACAAGACTCAAATGCTTTTGTGAGGCCCCTTCCGAAGGTGATCGCGTGGACTACCGGACATCATCCACCCCGCGTCGAGGGCGCGGACCGATCATTTCCGGCAGATCATGGACATCGGACAGCCGCGAGGCGCCCCGTGATCGCCATCCCCGGCGTGGCCGGCCCGCTCGTGGTCGAGCAGGCGGCCACGCCCCGCCGCGAAGATCAGTACTCGCGCTCGTGGATGTAGTCGTTCACATTGTCGGGGAAGAACACCATTTCCTCGGTGTCGACCCGCATGGGCACGGGGAGCCCGAGGAAAACGTCCTTTATCAACCTCATCAGCTGCGGGCCGATCAGGGGGTTGCACTCCACGATGTAATTGATTCTTCCCTTGGACAGCGCGATCAGGCCGTCGTGGATGGCGTCGATCGTGACGACCTTGATGTCCTTTCCGGGCCGTTTGCCGGCGGCCTCGATCGCCGCCAGCGCGCCGATTCCCATGTCGTCGTTCTGTGCGAACACCACGTCGATGTCCCGCCGGGATCGGAGCACCGCCTTCATCGCGGCCTCGCCCTCCGGCCGGGAGAAATTGCCGTTGCGCGACGCGACTATGCGGAACCTCGGGTCGCCGCCCAGCCCTTCCAGGAAGCCGGCCTTGCGCTGGACCGCCGGCGCCGATCCCGCGGTTCCCTCCAACTCGACGATGTTCACGGTCTTGCGGGTCGTCCGGAACTCGCCCTTCACCCAGACGGCGGCGCTGCTTCCCTCGGCCGTGAAGTTCGAGCCGATGGAGGAGACGTAGAGGCCGGGCTCCGACGTCCGGATGGCGCGGTCGGTGAGGATGACCGGGATCTTGGCCTGCCTCGCCTCGCGCAGCACGTCGTCGTAGCCGTTCTCCACCACCGGCGAGAAGGCGATGACGTCCACTTTGTCGCGGATGAACCCTTGGATGTCGGCTATCTGTTTCTCCCGGCTCAGCCCCGCGACCGCGAAGATGAGCCGGACGTTCTCGATGCTGAGTGAGTGCTTGATGGATTTGGTGTTGGCCGCCCGCCAGAGGCTGGATTCCCCGATCTGCGAGAAACCGACGGTGATCTGGCCCTTCTTCGCCGGCCTCACCTTCACATTTCCGTCCTGGCCGCACCCGCTCAGGGTCAGCGCCACGACCAGGCACAGGAAGACCATTCTTCTATTCATTCGGTTGACTCCTCGGTACGTCGCAACGGCATTTCCGGGCAATGCAGCGACGCGGGACAAACCCATGGCCGAGGAGAGCTCACGGGTTCGCATCAGGAGGGGAGATACGCCTTCGCCGGCGTCCGTCATCCCGCAGCACGAAGGATGTTAACGTTCTCAATCGATTCGTCAAGGCCCACATCGAACGCCTATATATAGGGATATCTATCTTTGTCCGGCGGCGGCCGCGGCCAGACGCTGGAACTCGTCCGCGGCTCCGTTGAACAGGAAATCGACGGTCTGGGTCATGGCGATCGCCGTGAGGTCGCGGTGGGGGTCGTTGAACCAGACGGTGCCGTAGCCGCCCTCCCAGCCGTAGCGGCCGGGCCCGGAGATCTCGTCGGGGGTGACGCTGACGGCCATGCCGTATCCCCAGCCTCGCCCGGTGAGGGGGAACGGGCCGGCCTCGGCGAGCTGCTGCGGGGTGAGGTGGTTGGTGGTCAGACGCCGGATCGACCGGGGCGACAACAGGCGCCGGCCGCGGTGGACGCCTCCATCGAGCAGGAACCGGCTGAAGGCCAGGTAGTCGTCGATGGTGGAGGCCAGGCCGGCGGCGCCCGAAGGGAAGGCGGGCGGCCGGGTCCATTCGCCGGGTTGCGAGCCGGGTTGCGGCTGCAGCACTCCCGTCTGTGGATCTGTTGCGTAGAGACCTGGTAGCCGCGCGGCGTCGGCGGGCGAGAGGGAGAACCCAGTAGTGCTCATGCCCAGCGGGCGGAACAGCCGGCGACGGAGGAAGTCTTCGAGCGGTTGGCGCGCGGCCCGGGCGATCAGGACACCCAGCACCAGGGCGGCCGAGTTGTACTGCCAGCGCTCGCCGGGCTGGTGCATCAGGGGCAAGGTGCCGAACCGCCGGATCCACTCGTCCGGGCGCAGTGGCGTGCGGGGGTCGGGCTGGTCCATCACCAGCTGCAGGTCGGTGGCGGCGGTGATGATCGGGTACGGCGGCTGGAAGGTGGGCTCGAAGATCATGCCGTGTCCCATCCGGAACGTCAGCAGGTCTTCGACGGTGATCGGGCGGGCCGCCGGCACCGTCTGGTCGAGCGGCCCGTCGATCCGGGTGAGCACCCGCCGGCCGGCCAGCTCGGGCAGCAGCCTGTCGACCGGCTCGTCGAGCGACAGGCGGCCGTCCTCGACCAGCATCATCGTGGCGGCCGCGATGATCGGCTTGGTCAGCGAGGCGATGCGGAACGGCGTACCGCGCCGCATCGGCTCGTCGCCGCCGAGTGCCAAGGTACCGATGGTGTCGACGTGCAGCTTGCCGCGGTGCGCGACGAGGTAGACGACGCCAACGAGCTCGCGCCGCGCGACCCGGGCCGCCATCGCGTCGTGCAGCCGGGCGATCCCGGCCCGCCAAGGCCCGCCACTGGCCGCGGCCGGACCGCCCGGTATGACCCCCGTTGCCAGCGCCGAGGTGCCGATCGCCGCGGCACTGGTCAACAGTGTTCGCCTGTTCATGTCGGATCCCTCCATGGTCGGATACCAAGGGAGACCGTGGCGGCGACGTGAACTCATCGATGGCGGGGCTTCTAAAAACGTCAGAGTCCCCAGCCGTACCTGATCCGGCCGGCGCCGCTGCTGTTGCGGACGGTCAGGTTCTGGTTGGTGCCGCTGCCCGACCGGGAGTACATGGAATACGGGTCCCAGGTCTTGCCGGACGCGATCTTGCCGCCGATGGCCGGCCAGTACACGCCGCCCATGCCGAGGGCGCGCTGGCGTTCGGTGACCGCGCGGAGGTAGCGGACGAAGTTGTCGGTGCTGCTCGCGTTGTTGTAGTTGAGGCCGTTGTCCATCTGGGCGCCGTACTCGGTCAGGACCGCCCGCGAGGCGCAGTTGCCGAGACGGGTGTTGAAGTCGCTGAGCCACTGTTCGTAGGTCTTCGTGCCGTAGAAGAACGCGTAGTAGTGATAGGACAGCAGGACGCCGCTGAACCGGCTGTCGTTGCACAGGTCGCGCAGGTCCTGGCTGTAACCGGTGCCGCCGATGAGGATCCGGCCCTTCGGCACCGAGGAATGGGAGCTGATCCACGAGGCGGCGAAGTTGCGCCAGTCCGCCGAGCTGTAGCCGTGCGGCTCGTTCATCGGCTCGAAGTAGACCTGGCCGTTGGAGCCGTACGCGGAAACCACCGTGTTCCACATCGCGTTGAACGCGCTCGTATTGGTGATCTTGCCGCCGGAGGCGGCGCCGTCCTCCCAGTAGGCGAGGATGACCTTGAACCCCCGGCCGGTCGCGGCGTCGATCGTGCCCCGGTAGGCCGTCCACCAGGTGGTGCCGGCGTCCTGGGTGTTGATCGGCAGCCGGACGGTGTTGACCCCCATGGCTGCCATGCCGTTGTAGATCGCGTTGGCCTTGGCCTGGACCGTGCTGTAGCTGTCGGAGCTGCTCAGCCCCTCGAGGACGTGAGTGCCGGTGGTGAAGTTGTCGCCCACGCGGGCCCAGTTCATGCCCTTGAACTGGTTGGTGGCCGCGGTGGCTGGTGACGCGCCGCCGACGGCGGCGACCGAAACCAGCGTCACCGCGGCCAGAGTGCTGACGAGGAGACGTCGTGTGTTGGTCATGGTTCCTTTGGTAGGGCAAGCGAAAGAACCACGCGATTGTTCGAACCGATCCATCCACAAACGAACATGCGCGAACAGGGATCAGGGGTACAGGTTCAGTTCGGCGATCGACCACCAGGAGGATGCCGAGCCGGTCTGCGTGATGCGCAGGTAGCGGGCGGTCTGGCTGCCCGTCGTGGCGGTGACCACGGCGGCGGTGCCGGCGCCGGTGCCGGCGGCGCGCCAGGTGCTCCCGTCCGACGACACGTCGATGCGGTAACCGCGGGCGTAGTCGGAGGCGCTGCCGCCGGAGTCCATCACCACCTTGGCGAACGTCCGGGGCGCCGCCAGGTCGAGCGTGACGGTGTTGCCGTTGGTCATCGGGGTGCCGGAGCTCCAGCGGGTGGCCGCATTGCCGTCCAGCATCCGGGCCGGGACGTCGGTGGTGCTGGTGGGCGAGGCGGTTGCGATCCATCCCGTACGGGTCAGCGGCGCTGAGCTGGAAGAGCCGATCGTCACCGAGCCGGTGAGCCGGATGTCGCGGGAGGACGCGCCGACCATGATCTGGTTGTTGCCGGTCGCCGCGGTCCAGGCGCCGTTCCAGTACTGGAAGCTGCGCGCGTCCAGCGTGACGGTGACCCGCTGGGTCTGTCCCGGCGCGAGGCTCACCTTGGCGAAGCCGCGCAGGTTCTTCGGCGGCTCGCCGGTGGACGACGGCTGGCCGACGTACACCTGGGCCACTTCGGCGCCGGCGCGCGTGCCGGTGTTGCTGACATCGAACGACACGGCGACGTTGCCGGACGCGTCGGGCGTGCCGACCGTCAGGTTGGCGTACCCGAAGGTCGTGTACGACAGGCCGAAGCCGAACGGGAAGGCGGGCGCGATGTTCTGCCGGTCGTACCAGCGGTATCCGACGTCGATCCCTTCCGAGTACTGCACGGTGTTGTTCTGTCCCGGCCACTGGGCGGCGGTGCGCGCGGGCACGTCGGCCAGCGAGGCGGGGAAGGTCACGGGCAGCTTGCCGGACGGGGTGACGTCGCCGAACAGCAGCGATGCCAGCGCGTTGCCGTACTCCTGACCCGGGTACCAGGCCTCGATGATGCCGCGGACCGAGCCGGCCCAGGGCATCGTGACCGCGGAGCCGCTGTTGACCACGACGACCGTGTTCGGGTTGGCCGCGGCCACGTCGGTGACCAGCTGGTTCTGGTCGGCCGGCAGGTTGATGTCGGAGAGGTCGCTGCCCTCGGACTCGAACCTGTTGACGAACACCACGGCGAGGTCGGCGGCCCGGGCGGCGGCCACCGCCTGGTCGTGGCCGCCCGCGCTGGGCAGTTTCCACTGCTGGCCGGCCGAGCCGTTGCAGGCGCCGAGCGTCAGCTGGGTGCCGTTGGTGGAGGCGCCGGCGGTCAGGCACTTGCCGGAACCGGTGTTGACCAGGGTTCCGTTGGTGGCGGTCCATTTCTGGGCGTTGGAGCCGTTGCAGTCGTACAGCTGGATCCTGGTGCCGTCGGCGGTGCCGGCGCCGGTCACGTCCATGCATTTGCCCAGCGCCTGCAGGCTGCCGTTGGACGCGGTGGTCCACGACTGCGCGTTGGTGCCGTTGCAGTCGTACAGCTGGATCGGGGTGCCGTTGGCGGTGCTCGCCGCCGCCACGTCGATGCACTTGCCGGCGAGTCCGGTGATCCCGGCGCCGGCGGTGCCGGGCGCGTAGGTCACGGCGATGCCGCTGCCGGCCCGGTTCACGATGCCCTGGTACGGGCTGACCGAGCCGGACGGGTTCACGCCCGCGCTGCCGCCGCCCTGGTACATCGGGGCACTGCCGCCTCCGGTCCCCACGACCGCGATGCTCTTCGTCGTGGCGGGCACCGGCAGCACCGCGTTGGCGTTCTTCAGCAACACACTGCCGTCGGCGGCGACCTGGCGGGTCAGCGCGGTGTGCGCCGCCGAAGTCACGGTGCTGGCCATGCTGCCGCTCTGCGTACGGTCGAAGAGCCCTCGCCGGAACATCGGGGTGAGAACGCGCCGCACGTGGTCGTCGATCGTCGCCGGCGACACCTGGCCGTTCGCCACCGCGGTGGTCAGGGCGCCGCCGTAGTAGGTGCTGCCCGGCATCTCCATGTCGAGCCCGTTGTTGGCCGACGCGACCGTCGAGTGGGTGGCGCCCCAGTCCGAGGTGATGAAGCCGTCGAAGCCCCACTCGGCCTTGAGGATCCGATTCTGCAGAGGCCCGTTCTCGCAGGCGAACGGCCCGTTGATCGCCGAGTACGAGCACATCGCCGAGTCGGCGCCGCCCTGCTTCACCGACGTCTCGAACGCGGGCAGGTAGATCTCCCGCTCGGCGCGGTCGGAGACGATCGCGTTGTCCGCGGCGCTGTTGCGGGAGGTTTCCTGGTTGTAGACGGCGTAGTGCTTGACCTGGGCCATCGGCCCCTGGCCCTGGATGCCCTGGATGTCGGCGGCGCCCATCTGACCGGCCAGGTAGGGGTCCTCGCCGAACGACTCGAACGCCCGTCCCCACCGGGGGTCGCGGACGATGTTGATGGTCGGCGCCAGCACCACATTGGTGCCCTTGCCCCACTGCTCGGCGCCGAGCGTGCCGCCGTACTGCTTCATCAGGGCGGTGTCCCAGGTCGCCGCGCCGGCGACCGGAGCGGCGAGCTGGGTCACGCCGGTCGCGCCGTCGCCGACGCCGACCGGCCCGTCCTGCAGGCGCAGGGCGGGGATGCCGAGGCGGGTGTTGGCCGGCACGCAACCGGCGTAGCCGCAGGACCCGCCGCCGTGCGTCATGGTCAGTTTCTCGGCCTGGGTCATGGCCGCGAGCAGCAGGTCGGCCCTGGCGCCGGGTGCGAGAGAGGTGTCCATCCAGGGTGGATCGGCGGCCTGGGCCGGGGAGGCGGAGAGAGCGGTGGCGGCCAGCACGGTGGCCACGACCGCGGCGAGTTGTCGTCGCAACACGGGGAACTCCCTGGGGATAGGGATGGGGGACTTTCAGCATGGCTTCATTCAGGCCATGATGGAAGCCCCCGGTTCCTCAGGGCCGGGCCTCGTAGACGATGTTGAAAGGCGTCTCGGCGACCCTTCCGAAGACGCCGAAGCCGGCCTCGGCCACGATCCGGGCGATCGGCTCTTCGCCGGCCTGGTTGCCCAGCGGATCGGCGGCATTCTCGGACAGCGCGTGTGGCACGCACAGGAACGTGGAGAAGGAGTAATAGATCCGGCCGACCGGGTTGAGGTTCTCGGACACCGACCGGCCGGCGAACGGTTCGACGATCATCCACACGCCGTCGCCGGCGAGCGACTCGCGGATGTGCCGGGCGGCGCCGACCGGGTCGCCCATGTCGTGCAAGCAGTCGAATGTCGTGACGAGCCCGTACCGGCTGCCCGGGAAATCCTGGGCGGTGGCGGTCCGGAAGTCGACCCGGTCGACCAGGCCGGCGGCGGCCGCCGCCTTGCGGGCCAGCGTGATCGACTCCGCGTGCGAGTCGAATCCGGTCACCGTCGTCGCCGGGTACGTTCGCGCCAGGAGCGTCGTCGACGTTCCCAGTCCGCATCCGACGTCGGCCACGGCCGTACCGGATTCCAATCGCGCGGCCAGGCCGTCGATCGCCGGGATCCAGGCGCTCACCAGATTCGCGACGTAACCGGGCCGGTAGAACCGTTCGCACCCGGTGAAGACGCCGGAGTGGTGATCTCCCCAGGCGACGCCCTCCCCAGTCCGGAAGGCGCTGCGGATCTTGTCTTCGTCGGCGATGCAGGCGACCGCGAGCTCGAACGCGCCGGGCAGCGCCAGGCCGTCGGGGTCGGCGAACGCCGTCGCTTGGGCGACGCTGAGCCAGTACCGCGAGGTTGCCGGATCGTAGGACACGTAGCCGCCCGCGGCCTGGCCGGCCAGCCATTCGCGGACATATCGCTCGGCAGTGCCGGACTTCCTTGCCAGCTCGGTTCCCGTCATGGGGCCGTGGTCGGCGAGGGTCCGGTACAGGCCGAGCCGGTCGCCGAGGACGACGTTGCCGGCCGACATGGTGGCGCCGAGGTCGCCGACGAACCGGCCCAGCAGGTCGTCGAGTTCGGTCTCATCGATAGCAGTCATGCCGTGCAGCCTGGCCGGGCGGCGTTGGCGCCCGGTTGGCAGAACATTGGCGCTAGCGGAGCAGCCCGGCCCACGTCTCCTGCAGAGCCGGCGACGGGCTCACGCCGAGCTCGTCTCGCAGTACGGCTCGAAGGTGCTCGTACTGCGCCAGGGCTTCCGCCACATTGCCGCGGGCAACCAGCGCGCGCATGAGAAGCAGATGCGCGGTCTCGCGGAGTGGCACGTGCTCGATCAGTCGGCGCGCGGCCCGCTCGGCGGCCGCCAGCTCGGTCCCGCCCAGCTCCAGGCAGGCTGTCGCGTAGCTTTCCAGTGCCCGCACGTCGACCTCGGCCAGCCGGCGGCGCCAGACCTCCGACCAGGGCGCCTCGGCCTCGGGCAGGAATCCGCGCCGGGCCACGAAATGGGCGGTCAGCGCCGGCGCCCAGGCAGCCCGCCAATCGCCTCGCGCGACCGCGCTCTCGGCCGCGTGGACAGCCGCCAGCGCCATCTCGACGTCCACGGTCGCCGGCTCGGGAAGAACCAGGCACAGGCCCGCGCGTCCCACGATCACGTCCGGTTCCACGATCGTGCGCGCCTTCGATATCAACGCGTTGAGCGCGTTGCCGGCCGACGGCGGGGGCTCGTCGCCCCAGAGCGCGTCGATCAGCGCGTCCCGGCTGACATGCTGGCCCCTCTGCAGCACGAGGTACGCGAACAGCAGCCGGCCCTGACGGCCACGCAGGGCGTGCTCCACCCGGCGCCCGCGAAGCTCGACGGCGAACGTTCCACACAGCTGTACGCGCGATGGCTCTGGCACTCTGGACACCTCGTGGCAGACTCGGCCAAAGAGTACGCCCGGAGGTATCGGTGATGACCCGGCAAGTCCGATGCGAGTGTGGGTTCGTCGCTCGTGGCGACTCCGACGACGCCGTGATCCAGCTCGTTCTGGCGCATGTCGCCGCCGATCATCCCGACCTGGTCGAGCTCGAGACCGCCGACTACATCCGAGGCTGGATCGAGCTGCTCCCAGAATGAATATGTAAGGGACGCTTGACCATATGGAAGGTTCACCTTACATTCGTCATGTGACGAAACAGGAGCAGCAGGACCACGTGACACGCGCGGCTCGACGCGCGGTCCTCATCGACGGCATACCCGTGTCCGCCCTGGGTGTCGTGGCCCTGGCGCTGGGCAGCAGTCCCGACCAGACCGCCACGCAGAAGGCCTGGTGGATCGCCACCACCGCCGCGTTCACCCTCGCGGTGGCCTGGGTTCTGCTGCGGGCGTTCCGGCGTGCCGACGAGTACCTACGCAAGATCCAGCTGGAGAGCATGGCGATCGCGTTCGCCGTGGTCCTCGTGGCGCTGCAGGTGGTCACCTTGCTCGATGCCGCGGGCGTCCTTCGAGTCGAGCAGGCCGCGCAGCTGATCGTCATCGGCGGGGTGGCGATCTGGCTCGGCATCGCCGACCTGCGTACGCGTTTCCACCGATGAAGAACCGGCTGCGGGAGCTGCGGGCGGCCCGCCGCTGGAGCCAGGCCGACCTGGCCGACCGATGCGGAGTCTCCCGGCAGGCCATCAACGCCATCGAGACCGGGAAGTACGACCCGAGCCTGCCGCTGGCGTTCACCCTCGCGCAGGTATTCGGCATGACCATCGAAGAGATCTTCCTGCCCTGAAGGGCGGATTCCGTAGTCCGCAGCCATCGGGCGCATCTACAGCAACCTGACGGTCAGCAACGACTTCGACGAGAGCACCCAGACCAGCGGTCATCAGGCCGTGGCGCTGCAGCTCGACTCGGACCGTCGGTGCTGCACAACGTGCGCCAGATCTACGAGAAGCGCTCCACCGGCGGGCCCATCACCGCGGCGTACGGATTCCTGTTCTGCAAATCCACGATCACCGGCGCCGGCAGCGTGGCGGCAGGGCGCCCAGGTGGTCTACCGCGAGTCGAGCCTCAGCGGCACGATCAACGTCGCCCAGCCGTGGACCGACATGGGCGACGACTGGAATCCGATGTGACGCGATTTCGCTGGGTGCGTCAGGTGCCGAAGGGGAGCTTCACGCTTCCGGACGCGACGGTGCCGACGACGTCCGGGAAGAAGTCGTCCTGTCTGGTCGTCTGCTGCCGTTCCAGGCGTACGTCGGCCTCGGCGCTCTGCGCCGCGGTCAGGCTGTAGACACGGCCGGCCCGTTTCGCGTCGAGAGGGGCGTCCGGCGGAATGGTGACGGTCAGGGTGTCGGCCTTGCCGGTCAGCTTTTCGCGCGGGTAGTAGTCGGTGTTGCCGTCGCCCCAGTCCACCTCGACGAAGAACCAGTAGACCCGGTCAGGGGCCAGGTTCTCCGGCGGCGTGACGGCAACCTCGACGGTCCGGTCGTCGACCGGTCGTGGGGACAACGCGAACAGGCGGCTGCCACCGGCCTTGCTCGACGCGGCCGGCGAAGCGGTGGCCGGCGAAGCGGTGGCGGTCGGGCCGGGCGCGGGTGTCACGGGTCCGGGCTCACGCCGGCCCTGCTCGTCTCCGATGTAGGCCAGCAGGGCGATCACGACGCCGACGACGGTGACGGCTCCGATGAACTTCTGATTGGCCAGGAAACGCAGGCGTCCGGAAGACAGGTGAGTGGCGATGATCAACACCTCGCTTTTGAATAGGTCCGAAGGGCGCGCCGCACCTGATCGGCCGACCGCCACGCCTCGCGGGCGTCGGCGGCCGAGCACGGCTGTGTGCTGTACAGCGCCCGGTCGGCGAGCCGGCTCAGCAGTTCCCCGGCGTTCTCCGCCGCGCCGAGCCGGTCTTTGATCCGGTCGTGCAGCAACCCCGGCGTCAGCGTTGCTCTGCTGACGCCGGGCGGCGCCACCTGCGCGTTGAGCACCTCTCGCCAGGCGGCGGCCACCCGGGCATCGGACGGGCCGGGCCGGTAGCGCCGCCAGGCCCGGCCGACGACCGGCGTCGCCAGGTACGCCATCGCGACCACCAGGACCGCGACCGCGATCCACAACCACGGCAGCCCTGGTCCGGGCGGATGCTTCGGTGGCGACAAGGCCTCCGCACCCGGAGGCGCGACCGGCCCCGCGACGTCGGGCGGCGGCGGCCCGTCCGGGGGCGGTGGCTTGTCCGGTTCGCTTGGCGGCGGCGTCGGGTTATGAAGCACCCAACCGCCGGCGTCTCGCAGTTCGGTCCACACCCGTACGTCACGCGCATGCACCGTGGCCCCGCCGGCGAACCCGATCACGAGTCGGGATGGGACGCCGCGCAGGCGCATCGCCAGCGCGTACGCGGTCGCGAACTGCACCGTCGTGCCGGTGCCGCCCGAAGCGAGCAGGCCTGCGACCGCCGGCGCGGCCGCGCTGCTGGGCGCGCCGCGGACGTTGCGGCGGCCCTGGCGCAGGGCGGTCTCCACCGCGTCAGCCTGTTGCGCCGCAGTCATGCCCGCCCGCAGCGGTACGGAGTCGACAAACCCGCCCACCGCCGGCCGCAGACCGTCGGGAACCATCAGGGCCGCCGTCGATGCCGCGCCCGCCGAGAGGCCGGGCAGCGACGTGACCGAATAGCTGGCGCCCGCGGCCAGCGATCGCGAGGTGAGCAGGACGCCGGTGTCCGGGTCGAGCGCCTCCACCGGAGGCCCGATCCGAAGCGGCCGGTCGACCGCCGGCAGGTACGGCCCGCGCAGCGACTCCACCGTGATCGTCTGCCGCACCGCGGTAGCCGGTACCCTCCCGCGGTTCGGCGGCACGCCCAGCCCGGCGGCGACTGGCCGCCCCGACGAACGCCACGTCAGCCCGTCGTAGTCGTCCAGGACCGCCAGCCGCCACCGCTGCACCGGTCCGCCGGTCGCGGTGAACAGCACCTCTCCGGCCGGGGCCGACAGCCACCCACCCACCTGGTCGAGCACGTCGACGCTGTCCGCGACGCGAGCGGGGCTGCGGAAGTGATCGCGCGGATCCGCCGCGTCGGCCGCCGGGCGCTGCGGCACGATGAGCAGCGGCGTCCCGGCGAAAGCGGCGGCGACGAGGGCGGCGATCATCGACCCACCGACGCGCCGACGGCCGGCCACGAGCAGCAATCCGGCGGCCGCGAGACCCAGGCACACCGGCACGATCTGATCGTCGAGCCCGGCGGCGACCAGGCCGTACGCGCCCGTCATCGTCGCCGGAACCAGCGCATCGAGTCCGCCGGGCCGTCGCCGCGCCAGCACCGACCCGGCCGCGGCGGCCACGCAGGCCAGCATCGCCGGCACGACCACCAGATCCGGCGGCAGCGGCAGGGTGAGACGCAGCGCTCGCCCGAAGCCGGTGGTCAGGCCCGCATCGAGGTGAGCCGGGTGCGAAACCACCACCGACACGGCCGGTGCGATCAGCAGCGCCGGCACCGCCCACCAGCCGGCCGGCAGCAGGGCCGCCACGACGACCGAGGTGATCAGGACCGTCCAGGCCACCGGGGCCCGCAACTCGAAGGCCGGCAGCATCGTCAGTCCGGCCGCCGATGCCCCGGCCGCGACCGCCAGTCGCTCGGCAATCTTCACCGGCCCGTCCATCCCGCCCAGGCCGCGGCCGCGTCGGCGAGTGCACCCGAACCGCCGACCCCAAGGATCAAAACCTGGCTCCCGTACGTCGTCCGCAGTTCTTCCTCGGCATCGGGCTCGGCCGTGATCACCGCGACCACGCCGCCGGTTCGTCTCGCCGCCGGCGGCCCGGTTCGTGGCGTCAGCCCGATCAGCTCCTCGCGTCCGACCGGCTCGGTCTCGCCATCGAGTGCCACCTCGATGCCGGCAAGCAGGAACGAGTACGCGAGATCGACTGCCACCTCGAACTCTTCCCGCCGATCCGGCCCGCGCGGATCGAGGACCACGACGTGTTCCTCGGCCAGTGCCGCGGTGAAGTGCCGCACGTACAGGGCGCCGTCGCTCGAGCGGGCCGACGCCGCCCAGTCGACGTGCCGCAGATCGTCGCCCGCCTCGTACTCGCGCAGTCCGGCGAGCGCCGCGCCAGCGCCCACCCCGATACGCGCCGGCCGGTTGTCCTCCTCCGGATCGATCACCTCGGGCGGCTCGGCCAGCTCCACGTGCCGCGGAAAGACGGTGATCTCGGCGCGACCGCCGGTGGAGGACATGATCCACCGCCACAGGCCGAGCGGCCCGACGGCCACGACCCGTTCCACCTCGACGATGAGGCGACCGCGGGGCAGCGCGGGCGATGTCCACCGGGCCGGCTCCCGGCCACCGACCGCGAGCTCCGCGAACTGCTCGCCCACTCGCAGTTGAGCCACCGCCCGTGCGTTCGCCGCGATCGACACCGTGACCGAGTCGCCGCGCACCACGGTGCGCGGCTCGACCGTCAGCTCGAGCCTTACCGACCGTCCCGGCAACGGGGGAAAAGGCAGCCCGAGCACCAGCAGCGCGAGACACACGGCCGCCACCGCGTACCCGGCCGGGTAGCCGAGCCCGGCGCCGCCGGTCAGGGCGATCAGGCCGCCGGCGCCGAGGATCGCACCGTTCGGGGTCATCCGGGGAACCGCCCCTGTCGCACCACCGCTTGACGGACCCTGACGTCGTTAACGACCCGGCTCACCACCGCCCGTTGCGCCTCGGCGGACCCGCGCTTCCCCCGGTCGGCGAGCACCATGCGATGGGCGAGGACGTCGACGGCGATATCACGGATGTCGTCCGGGCTCACATACGGCCGGGTGTCGCCCCGCGGCTGCCAGCGCAGCAGCGCGTTGACCCGTGCGGCGCGCAGCAGGTCTACCCCGGCGCGGGGACTGGCCCCCAGCGCGATCTCCCGGTCGTCGCGAGTGGCGTCCACGATGTCCAGCAAATAGTCGTACACCGGGTCGCTGACCTCGACCGATGCCGCGTACGCGGTCATCGCGCGCAGATGGCCGATCGGCATCGCGCCGCCCGTGCCGCCCTCGCCCTTGCCGTGCGAGCGCAGCATCTCGCGGGCGGCCTCCCGGTCCGGGTAGCCGAGGGTCAACCGCAGCAGGAACCGGTCCAGCTGCGCCTCCGGCAGCGGGTAAGTGCCCAGCGTCTCCTGCGGATTCTGCGTCCCGATCACCAGGAACGGGTCGGGCAGCATCTCCTCGTGCCGGAACGTCGACACCCGGTGCTCCTGCATGGCCTGCAGCAGCGCGGACTGGGTCCGCGGCGCACAGCGGTTGATCTCGTCGAACAGGACGATGTTCGCCACGATCGGGCCCGGCCGGAACGTGAACCTCCGGGTGTCCGGCTCGAAGATCGAGGTGCCCAGGATGTCGCTGGGCAGCAGGTCGGGCGTGCCCTGGATGCGGCCGGTGGTGCCACCCTCGATCACTGAGGCGAGCGCGCGGGCCAACGTCGTCTTGCCTACGCCGGGCACGTCGTCCAGCAGCAGGTGGCCGCCCGCGAACAGGCACAACAGTGCCCGCCGCACCTGGCCGGTCTTGCCGAGCAGGACGCTTTCCACCCGCTGGATGAGCCAGTTGAAGCCCGCTTGGAAGTCCTCGAACCTCATGGTCGGCGCCGCCGCGTCGCTCGTTTGCATCCGGTCTCCTTGTGTCGGCGGGCCCGAGGCTAGCGGTGCGTGCGGACGTTGTGACCAGGAGTCATCCGATCGATGTCCGATGTGGCCGTTCGGCGTGTGCGACGCCGGACGATCCGCCGCGGCAGCCGTCCACTCGGGCCGACGACTCCGAGCGTTCGAAGGCGGGACGGTGCACGCGATCGTCCGTAGAGTGCCCTCCGAGCGAGGTGACGGAAGTGATAAATCACCCCTATCGGCGGTCGTGGCAGCGCGGCCGCATCGCGTACGCCGGCGTGCTGCTCGGCGTGCCGGTGCTGCTGGCCACGGCGGTGTTCGCGGGTGGCCGAACCCCTGCCGTGGCCCCGTCGCCGGAGTCGGCCACGATGTGGCTGGCTTCGGCGGACGGGCGTCTGGTGCGGGCGAACGCGCTGGTCGACACTCCGTCCGCGCAGATCGTCGCGCAATTGTCGTTCCCGGCGGCACGGTCTGGTGTGCGACTGGTGTCCGCGGCGAACCATCTCGTCGCGGCCACGGCCGACGGCTCGCTCACGCCGGTGGACACACGAACGCTGCGTGCGGGCACGGCGTCGGCGGCGCTGGGTGGGACGGTCACTGTGGGCGGTGCGCAGCTTTTTCGCGTACGGGATCAGGCAGTTGATCTGATCGATGCCGCCACTCTCCGGCCGACCGCGACCCGGCCGGTCGCCTCGATCGTCAGTTGGGCCGCCGCGCCCGGAGCGCTCTACGCCGCCACCGCCGGCGGCGCGGTCACCCGGGTGGACGCCGACGACTCCGAGCAGGTGCGGCAGCCCGGCGGCGACGCGCCGTTGCTGACCGGGATCGCCGACGGCGTGGCCGGATACGACGGGCACAGCATTTTCGTCGTCCGCGGCACCGCGGCCAAGACGGTCGTGCACGACGTGCCCGGCACGGCCAGGGGCTTCGGGGCGTCGCCGGACGGGCATTCCTTCGCTCTTGTGTCCGGGCAGGAGCTGGTCGTCGTCGCGTTCGGGAAGCAGTTCCGGCGTGCATTGCCGTTCGCGGCGGGCTCACCGGTGATCGAGGGCGGCGTTGTCCATCTGCCCGACCCGCGCGCCGGTGTCGTGCGCCGCTTCCGGGTGGGGGAGGGGCTGGCGGAGGAATCGGCGCTGGAGTTCGGGCACCCGAACCTGACCCTGGACGTGCACCGCAACCGGCAGTTCCTCTGGTTCGACGACATTCGCGGGCCGGCCGCGTGGGCTGTCCACGACGGGCAGACCCACAAGATCGTGAAGTACGCGGCGCCTCAGCCGCGGCGAACGACGGCCGCGCCTTCGCCGTCGCCCATTTCGTCGTCGCCCTCGCCCTCGCCCTGGCCCTCGATCAGCCGCTCGCCCACGTCATCACCTTCGGTTTCGCCATCACCCTCGGCATCACCATCGCGCTCGCCGTCGCGCTCCCGGTCGCCCTCGCCTTCGCGCTCACCCAGCAGGTCCCCCTCCGGTTCTCCCTCGCCCAGCGAGGATCCACTTGAGCGGTGCGGTGGACAGCCAACCGCGCTGCGGGTGCGGCAGCAGAACTCGACCGGCGAGAATCCGCGTATCGACGTCGACATCTGTGAGCGGGCGACCGGCGGCGACGAGTACTGGATCGTCAGCCACAGCTCGGGCCAGTGGTTCGCCAAGACCGAGATTCACGGCGAGGGCCGGTACACCGTCCACCTGCTGCATGGCTCCGGCACGGCCGGTCAACAGCGAGACTTCGTCATCGTGGCCGGCCGCACCTCGTCCGGCCGAACCTGGTTACGAGAAAACCTGGCCGCAGACCTCGCCGACGACGCCAGTTTCCCCCGGGACGATCTGGCCGCCGGCGTCGAGACCGTCTCCGAGGCGGTCGCCTCCACCTCCTGAAGATTCGCCGGAGGCCGGAGATCGCCACCGAATTCGTCATGCGGTGGAATCGGTGGTTTGCGCTCCATCTTGCAATCTTCTCCGGGTGAGACAATGACGTTGATCGCTGGCGGATTGAGATCTTGAATACCTCAGTTACGGGCTGGCAGCGAGGATTTGCGGCTCGTTCCGATGATTCCGTCGTTGCAACCGATCGTTGTGCGGGGTGCCCGACTCTGTAACACTGTGGTGGCCGGGGTATTGCCAACAGTGAATGTTGATCTCACGTAGATTGGGGTCGTGAGTTGACCTGCAAGCGATCGATTTCGGCTGCCATATCCCCTGGTGGGAGGCGTGTTCTCCGGTCGCCGGTCTCGTGAGATGGCATCACCTGATCGGGACCTCCGGCGTGCGACGGCGGAGAGCGACACATGGCCCGACGTGACTATTGGGATCATCGCCGCACTGGCTATCGAGGGGGCGGCAATGCGCACGCTGATGGCCGGTCCCCAGTCCGTTCGCAGGCAGGACGACCCGAACGAGTATCGCGTCGGACATCTCGATAGCGCCGAGCCCGGCCGGCCGCATCGGGCGGTGCTGGTCACGCTCGCCGACGGCGATACCCGCAATGCGGCCGCCACCTGTACGGACATGTTGCGCAGTTTCCCGCACGTCCGTTGTGTGATCATGGTGGGTATCGCTGGTGGCGTGCCGGCGCCCCGGCAACCGCAGGAGCACGTGCGGCTGGGCGACGTGGTGGTCGCGTTCGATGGCATCGTCGATTACGGACATGTCAAGCAAGGGCCGAGCGGTGCGGAGCCGCGCCGTCCGGTGAGCGGCATCTCGATGGATCTTCGGCGGGTCGCTCAGCGGATCCAGGCGGACCAGTTCCTGGGCAAGACCCTGGACTGGGCCAAGCTGCTCACGTCGCCCGACGACTACCCGATGGCCGTGTTCGCCCGTCCGCCCGACAGCGCGGACCAGGTGCATCGTCACCGCCGAGTGGTCCCGCATCCCGACCGGGCGGTCTCCGGGCATCCCGAGGGACTTCCCAAGGTCCATTTCGGTGCGGTGGGGTCCGCCGACGTGCTTCTCAAGAGCGCCGATCTGCGTGATGAGCTGGCCGCCCGGCATCGGGTGCTGGCCTTCGAGATGGAGACCGCCGGCGTCGCGGCGGGGGTGGCGAACCGAGGGGTCAACTGGTTCGTCGTCCGCGGCGTTGTCGACTACTGCGACGAGTACAAGAACGACGTCTGGCATCACTACGGGTCCCTGGTCGCGGCGGGCGGTGTGCGGGGGATCCTCGCGCAATGCGCGCCGTTCCCGGTGTGGCGGCTGGAGCCGGACGGGGCGCGCAAGCTGCTGCCCGATCCCGAGATGGACCGGCTGCGTGAATACCTCGACCAGGCGGGCGGCGTCGACGGCACGGCAGTGTGGCAGGCTGCGGCGGCCAACATGGTGGCACCTCTGCCGGAGCCGGCGACTCTGGCCGAGATGGCCGTGTCGCTCGCCGGCCAGAACGCCGGACCCGACCGCATCCCGCCGCTGGTGGCCTTCGCCGAGCACGTCGCCGCACGAGCGCCGCACCGGCTGGGCGGCCAATTGCGCGCCTGGACCGACCGGGTGGCGCGGCAGATCCTGCACATCGGCGAGCTGATCCCGGACTATCGGCGGGCCGTCGAAAGGTCCCTCGAATCCCAGGGCGCCGACGGCCGGCCGCCGATCCGGCCCTGCCTGCTCATCCAGATCGAGCGGGACGGCATCGAGAGCGGAAGTTGCCAGGTCCGGTACTGGATCCAGCGACAGGCGAGCCGCTGGGATCCGGAGCCGACCGATCCGCAGCAGACCACGTTCCGCGAGCTGGAGAAGGTGCTGCAGGCGGCGATCCGGCATGCCGAGTCCACCTGGCGCGACCTCGGTGACGAGCCGGTCGAGATCGAGCTCCTGCTGCCGGCCAACCTGATCAACACCGCGGTCGAATGGTGGCACACCGAGCTGGGCACGGCCGCGCCCGTCCCGCTCTGCCTCGATTACCGCGTTGTGGTCCGCAGCCTCGACCGCATGCGCCGCCCGCACCGCCAGCGTTTCTGGAACCAGCGATGGCGCTCGCTGTGGCAGGACCCGTCCCAGCATCGAGTGCACTGGGGCCGCCCCGAGCAGGGCGAGGACGACCTGGGCCCGTGGGCGGCCCAACTGCGGGAGGACCGCAACCTCACCACCGTCGTGCTCGGCAGCTCCCCGGACGACGAGTCCGGCGGCGAGGAGCTCCAGGCGGCCCTTCGGGCGGGGATACCGGTGATCCTCTGGGACCACCGGCCCGGCCCTCTCGATGCCAAGGTGGCCGGGCTCCTCGGCGCGCTCGTCGCCGGACCGCCGGAGGATCTCGCCGACGGTGTGCGCATCCTGCGCCAGAACGCCGGCCTGCTCGCCCCGCACGAGCGGGATCAGCATCCGGGCCGGCACCTCGCCCTGCTGTGGGACGACCCGGACCGCAACGTCTACGACACGGGAGTGCAGCCATGACGACGGCCGAGCATCCGCCCGCCTGGTGGTTCTATCGCGGCGACGGCATTCCCACGTCGGACGAGCCCCGGCTCGGGCTGCCCGATCCGCCGGCGTGGCGCAGCTTCGACGGTGAGCCTCTGCAACCGCCGCCGCCGGAGCTCGACGCCGACATCACCCGCAAGCTCGGCCGGTTCGACGCGCAGCCGGTGCGCCGCGCCGACCCTAACGAATGCGACATGGTCAACGCGGCGCTCTGGCTGCGCCGGCCGCTGCTCGTCACCGGCAGCCCGGGCAGCGGCAAGTCCGCCATCGCCTTCCGCATCGCCCGCGAGCTGCGCCTCGGCCGGGTGCTGGAATGGTCGATAACGAGCCGTACCACACTGCGCTCCGGCCTGTACGAATACGACGCGATCGGGCGGGCCCAGGGCAATCGGGCCGACGGCGGCGCTCCCGTGCGCACCGGCGACTTCGTCACGCTCGGGCCGCTCGGCACCGCGCTGCTGGCCTACGAGCGGCCGCGGGTCCTGCTCATCGATGAGCTGGACAAGAGCGACATCGACCTGCCCAACGACCTGCTGCACATCCTCGAGAACGGTTACTACTCGGTGCCCGAGCTGGTGCGGGTGAGCAGCCGCGAGACCGAGGCTTCCGTCTACACCGACGACCCGGACCGCAGGGCCGTGGTGCACCAGGGGCGGGTGCACTGCCGGGCCTTCCCGATCGTCGTGATCACCAGCAACGGCGAGCGGGATTTCCCGCCGGCGTTCCTGCGGCGCTGCCTGCTCCTCAACCTTCCGGCGCCCGGCGCCGACGACCTCGCGGCCATGGTCATGGCCCAGCTGCCGTTCCTCGAGGACGACCAGCGGCGGCTGATCGACGACTTCCGCGCGCGCTCGCCCGACGACTCCCTAGCCCGCGACCAGCTGCTCAACGCCGTCTACCTGACCGCCTCGGGCGTCTACTCACAGGATCGCGAGGCCTGGCAACGCCTTGTCACCAGCATCTGGCACTCACTGTCGCTGGAGCGCTAGCCGATGAACAGCCCTGACCTGCAGCCAGACGCCTACCAGATCGTTGACGCGGTCTGGCTGGCCGCGATGACCAGGGGCGAGGGCGACGAGCAGGTCACGGAAACAGAACACCCCACTGGCCCCGCGATCGGCGGGCACGAGCCCGGAGCCGACGGCGAGACCCGGGCGCCCGCAACGGCCGCGGCCGCGGTCTCGCCGCCGGCCATCGACGGATCGTCGGCCGGCGCGGCGGGACGTCTGGTCCGGCACCCCGCCGAGATCCCCGGCTTCGCCGGGAGCGTTCTGCTCGGCGCCCTGCCGTCCGGTCGCCGTCTCGCCCGGTCGCTGAACTTGCTCAAGCGGCGGGTCCACTCGAACACCAGCTCGGAGCTGGACGAGGACGCCACCGCCGAGTGGGCGGCCGACACCGGTGTATGGCTGCCCCGCTACCAGCCGGCCGAGGAGCGCTGGCTCGGACTGACGATGATCATCGACGCGAGCGCGTCGATGGCAGTGTGGCGGCCGACCCTGACGTCCCTGCGGCTCATGCTCGAACGGCACAGCGCCTTCCGGGCCGTGCGTACGTTCCTGCTTGCCGCCGACAGCGGGGGAGAGCCCCACGTCTACGCACCCAACGGTGGCGCCCGCAGCGCCGCCGAGCTGCTCGACCCGTCCGGCCGACAGATCTTCCTGGTGGTCACGGACGGCCTCAGCGCGGTGTGGCGGCAGCCGGCCCTCGACACGCTGCTGCGGCTCTGGGGCAGTTGCGGGCCTCTCGCGCTCGTCAATCCCTTCCCCCAGCGGCACTGGCGCTCGGGCAATCTCATCCCGCGCCCGTGCCGGCTCCGGGCGCCGCGCCCGGCGGCGTCGACTGCCCAACTGCAGACCCGCTACCCGCGCGAGCTGAGCAACCTGTTCGACCCGCCGGTCCCACGCGGGTCGCTCGCGGTGCCGTTGATCGAGCTCAGCCCTCGCTGGCTGACCTGGTGGGCGCGGCTGGTGACCGGTCCGCCGGCCTGGACGGATGCCACGGTTCACGTGGTCGACCCGAGCACCCCTCCGGACCTGGCAGACCCCGGCGATGAGATCGAGCCCGAGGCCGCCGTGTCCGGCTTCCGGCGTACGGCGCCGCAGGCCTTCCGTCTTGCCACGCTGCTGGCCGCGGCGCCGCTCGAACTGCCGCTGCTGCACAAGCTTCAGCGCATCCTGCTGCCCGGCTCGGAACCCCAGCACCTCGCGGAAGTGCTGGACAGTCCACTGGTGCGCCGCACGGACGACGCCGGCACCGCCTTCGAATTCGCCGACGGGGTCCGCGAGGTGCTCCTCGCCTGCGCGAGCCGCGACGACTCGGCCCGGGTTCTGCGCACCATCGCCGCTCATCGGCCGGGCCGCTCAGCCGAGGCGATCGAGGCGCCGCACAGCGCTCCCGACCCCGAGGTCACCGACGGCTCAGTCGCGCTCGACCGTATCGAGCTCGTCGTGCTCAACGCGATGTCGGGCCCGTACGCGGTGCGGGCACAGCAGTTCCGCAAGGCGATCGACGCTTACGACAGGCGCATCGCGATGCCTGACGAAAACACACCAACCGAGGACCGTGCCTTCCCCAGCACGGACGTGGCGGAAGGCGGTGATCCCGTGCCCGCACAGCCAGAACCGGAGCGCCCGATCGGCGTGACCGGCGAGCCCCCGTTTCCGATCCACGAGGACTTCGGCCTCACCGGCAGCCTGTTGCCGGACGAACGGCCGCTGTCGCTCCAGGAGATCGTCGAAGGGCAGAGCCCCGACCAGGCGCCGGAGGTCTGGGGGAACGTCCCACCCCGCAATCCGGTCTTCACCGGCCGGCGGGCGCTGCTCGAGCAGCTGGAGACGCGACTACGCACCCAGAACGTGGCGGCTGTGCTGCCGCAGGCCCTGCACGGCGAGGGCGGCGTGGGTAAGTCGCAGATCGCTATCGAGTACGCGTACCGGCACCGTAACGAATACGACGTCATCTGGTGGGTGCCGTCGGAGCGGCCGGCGCAGATCCTCGCGTCGCTGATCGAGCTCGGCAACCGGCTCGGGCTCGACGTCGGCAACGAGGTCATCTCGGCCGTTCCGAAGGTTCGTGAGGCGTTGCGCGCGGGAACGCCGTACGGAAACTGGCTCCTTGTCTTCGACAACGCGGAGAACCCGGACAGGGTCCGTGGTTACTTCCCGGAGGAGGGGACCGGCAAGGTTCTCATCACCTCGCGCAACCAGGCGTGGAACCAGATCGCGGAGTCGCTCGAGGTGGACGTCTTCACCCGGGCCGAGAGCACGCGGCTGCTCCAGCGGCGTAACCCGTCGCTGCCGGCCGCCGACGCCGACCGGCTGGCGGACGCGCTCGGCGATCTGCCCCTCGCGATTGAACACGCATCCGCCTGGCTGCACGCCACCCAGATGGCCGTGAGCGATTACCTCGCCCTCATTCGGGTGAAACAGGCGCAGCTGGCCGAGCTTGACCTGGCGCCGGGCTACGAGATTCCCGTCGCTGCGGCGGCCAATGTGGCCCTTGACCGGCTGGTCGTGGAAAATCCGGCGGCGTTGCAGCTGCTGCAGGTCTGCTCGTTCTTCGCTCCTGAGCCGATCAGCCGCGACCTTTTCGAGGGTGTGCGAGTCGCCATGGGCGCACCCGAACTGGACGAGGCGTTGAAGAATCCGAGCCGGCTCAACCAGGCCATCCGTGACATCCAGAAGTACGTGCTGGCGCGGATCGATCACCGCAGCAACAGCCTGCAGCTGCACCGGTTAGTACAGAAGGTCCTTCAGGACAGCATCCCGGCCGATCGGCGCCTCCTGATGGAACACGGCGCCCACATCCTGCTCACCGGCGTCAAACTCGGCGACCCCGCGGACGCCGAACAGTGGCTGCGCTACCAGGCGCTTGCCTCGCACCTGATCGCTTCCCAGGCGTGGGCCTGCGAGGACGACTGGGCGCGAGACGTGGTGATCAACCTGGTGAGATTCTATTTCTACTGGGGGGACTACGGCACCGGCCGCGATCTTGCCCGGCAGGTCGTCGACGACTGGCGCGTCCGGCTTGGGGCCGAGCATCCGCAGACCCTGAGCGCGGCCAAATGGCTGGGCTATTACTGGTGGGTGCTGGGCAACTTCGCGGACTCCGCCGCCATCCAGCGCGAGACCCTCCAGATCTATTTGGATTCGTTCGGCCCCGATGACGAGGGAACCATCGACGCGATGCGCATGGTTGCCATGTCCCTGCGGGTGTCGGGTGACTTCACCGCCGCCCGGGATCTCGACCTCCGAGCGTTCCGCACGGCGCGCATCAGGCTCGGCGACGACGATCCCGAAACCCTGAGCACCGCCCACAATCTCGGCGTGAGCCTGAGGATGACGGGGGAGTTCCGGGTCGCTCGGCAACTCGACGCGGACACATATCGACGGCGGATCGCGGTGCTCGGGCATGACCATCCGGAGACGCTCCGGACGCTGAACAACCTCACTATCGACGAGCGTGAGTGTGGCGAGTACGTCCGATCCCGGCGGATGGTGGAGGACAACTACAACCGGTACGCGCGCTTGTTCGGTGTCGGGCATCAGGAGACCATCCGGGTCGCACGGAACCTGGCAGTGGCGCGACGCCGGGCCGGCGACCATGTTGGAGCTTTCAAGCTGGCCGAGGACACCATGAACCGATTCCGCGAGCGGTTCGGTCCCACCCAGCCGGACACGATCGCGGCGGCGCTGAACTTCGCGGTGGATCTGCGCGAGTCCGACGACCTGCCAAGGGCGCGGGAACTGGCGGAGCAGACCGCGGCCGACTATCGCGAGACGCTCGGCGCGGCACATCCGTACACTTTGTACGCTCGAACCAATTTGGGAATCGTGCTGCGTCTGCTGGGACTGGCCGATGAGTCCGAGGTCCACAATCGGGCCGCCTGGGAGGAGCTCAGAGACAAGCTGGGCACCCGGCACATGTTGACGCTCACTTGTGGCATCAACCTCGCCAGCGACCTGGCCGTCCAGGGACGGCACCAGGAGGCGTACGACCTCGACGCGGAAATCCTGGATCTGTGCCAGGACCTCATCGGTCGCGAGCACCCTTCGACCTTGGCCTGCTCGCTCAACCTCTCGTTCGATCTGACCGCGCTCGGGCGGGAGGAGGAGGGCACGACACTTTTCGACGAGACAATGCTGGCCTACGCGCAGGTGCTTGGCGGAGAACACCCGGCGATCCGCGCGGCCCATGCCCGGGAGCGAGCGAACTGCGACGTCGACCCTATGCAGTTCTGATCGGCGGATCATCCATCGGCGGCCAGAACTGGTGCGAGCCGACGTGCCACTTCGACCGGCGTGGTCGCGTGGCTGACCACTGTGGCGGCGTAGACGGCCCGAACCAGATCGGGGCGTCGGTGGAGGATGTCCGCGGCGAGGGAGTCGCCCTCAGCGGCGAGACTCACGGCGAGGCCGACCCAGGCGCGCGCTTCATCGTCCGAGATGGGGTTCTGCTCGTCCGTGTCGATTCGGCTCAACGCGCCGGTGAATGCTTTCCGCGCAGCCTTCGCATCCTGAGCCAGCAAGGCGTTCTCGCCCACGACAACCGGGTCGGAACTGCTGGGCGCCGGGCCGCCGCCGATGGTGGCATGCCGGCGGGCCGCTACGGGAATGCGCTGCCGCCAGCGCAGCTCCGGGTGCGGGCTGATCGATGCCGAGGCCACGGTGTCGGCACTCGAAAGCTGCTGCTGCTGCTCGAGCAGCCGGGTAAGGGTGGTGATCTCTTCGTCCCGGGGCCGGAAATGCCGTAGACGCCAGCCGATCCGGTGGCTGTCGGCGGTGATCTGGGCGAGCCGTTCGATCCGCGGCTCGACCGCCTCAGCCGGCTTGGCCAGCCATTCCTCGACTTCCTCCCGGAGGCCTTCGAGGAGCTCGCGTCCGGCTTCGGTCAGGCCGTGGGAGGTCAAGCCGATGCGGACGGATTCAGCGGTCTGCTTAAGGGCGTAGGAGTACTCGAACGCGGCGATCTCCCGTTCCTCGCCGGTCACCTTCTGAGTGCGTGTCCGCCAGAACCGGGCGATGCCGAAGAACGCATAGATCCCCTGGATCAGACCGCCCAAGGGCCGCGGATCATCGCGCCACGGGGCGTAGTAGAGAGACCCGTCGTCCGGCTCGGTCAGGCGGATCAGGTGGAGGAGCGCACCCAGCTTGATGTGCTGATACTCGTGAATGAGGGAGACCGCCATGGTGACCGCGTCGGGTGGCTCGGAAACCATGACGCTTCCGAAGGCCTCCCCGTTGGAGGCGCTCCGGGTGCTCCAGCCGGGTAGGTGTTTGAGCGGCACGATCGAGGTGACACCGTCCGCCATCGCCGCGGCGTCGGCCGGGTAGTCGCGGCAGAGAATGGTCCAGGAGTCTTCGATCAGCTGCAGCCAGCGGGCGAACCCGGCCGGGTCGAGCCGCGCCGGCGGAACCGGATCACCGAGATCGCGGAGCGGGTCGATGTCGTCCAGGAGCACGCGAAGACGAAGATCCCCGCCGGTCTCGACTCGTCGCAGGGGCCACCAGACGGGGCCGGAAAGCTGATCGTCATCGGACCCATCGGCGGCGACGATCAGCTCCTGAGCGCCGTCCTGGAATCGGACCTGCCCGTCGGCGGTCGTGGCCTCCACCGTCTCGGAACCGGCATCGGGGAATCGCGCGAGTCCAAAGGTGTGGACCATGACGTGGCCGTCCCGCAGCGGGAGCAGCGTCGACCAGGCCAGGCCCGCTCGGGCGGCCGCAGCCAAGGCGATCGCGTGCACGACGCCGAGATCGAGGAAGAGTGGCGCCTGGCTTTTGGCTCCACCCCGCAGTCGTCGCAACGCGTAGGCGCATCCGCTGCCGACGCCCGGGTCCATCAAGAGATCGCGGATGGCGTCCGGGGCTGTTCGCTGAGCCTCGGCCAGGACCTTCAGCACGGCGTCGACCGGTGCCAGTGGCCCGAGCGCGCCGGGCCGTTCCTCGATCTCCTTGATCAGGGTGCTCACCAGAAGAAGGCGCCTGCTCTCCTCCGTGGTTCGAAAGTCGCGCGTGATCTCGGCCGAGCCGCCACCCCGGGCCAGGACAGCGAACGAGTCGGCGGATAGGCGGTGGCGAGCGACGGTATCCATCGAGTGGAGTTCCTCTTCAGGTGGCGAGTCCGGGGATCGGGCGTCAGTCGGCCCGTCCTGGTGGCCCCGAGCCGATATTCGGGCGGGGACGCTCGACCTGGCCGATCAGGACCCGGCGATACGGCTCCAGAAAGCCCTGGAGCGGCGCATGCAGGCAGAGCTCGTCGAGCGTTGCCCCACGTAGATCCGCTAAATCGGTCTCTATCGCTTCAGTCTCGTCCAAAGCATCCCCAACAGTAAAAATCCCTCAAAACGGACTCCCCCGACGCTATCGTAGACGGTCGAGGTTGCAGCCGCCTAGGAGACCGAGCCGAGCCGTCAGAGGCTACCGAAAAGGCACGCTTCTTTGGTTAAGAATAAGCGGCGGTCCTGCGGTAAGACTCCCCGCGCATCCATGGCCGCTTGAGCGTTCACGCGACTAGTGCTGGTAGCAGAGTCGCCGTGTGGCGGCAAATGGGTTCTGAGTGCAGCATCCCTTTCCTGCCGGCGTGCGGCCACGGATCCCTCGATCGGGTGTGTCCTGGCTGTCGGCGCCTCCCAGGTCATCATCGGCCGGAAGCTGCGCAGCAGGCCCTCGGTGCCCTCGTCCAGCAGGACGCGGGCCCGGCGGGAGCGCTCCGCCTCGATGAGCGCCCGCGCGTCCGCCCAGAAGGGGGCCACCACGGCGTCGAAATGAGATCGGACGGCGGCCGCCACCCGGTCGACAGTCGCCTGGTCGCCCTCGGCCAGCAAGCCCAGCCACGACGGGACGGGACCGCCCGCCGCGACCAGGCGTTCCGTGTCCCGCCGCAGCTGGGCGACGGGCGTCGACCGCAGTGCCTCTATGCCGGCGGGCAAGCCGGAGGCGGCCGCGGCGGGAGTGAGGAAATCCGGGTAGTACGCGGGGCGGACCAGCGGCATCAGGATCTCGAGGTCGGCCCGGTTGATCGCCCGCAGCGCGTGCCGGCGCCACCGTCCGAAGGCCAGCGTCGGCCCTCGGCGGCGGAGCCGGAACAGGCTCAGCACGGTTTCCCAGAGCGGGTCGGGTTCGGCGGCGATCCGGACCCGGACGAGGTCGGCCGGAGTGAAGTGGATGCGCAACACGTCGGTTCCCCGTCACCGCCGGTGTATTTACGGAGGTGAGTATATGTGGCGGCTCTCCGTCACCACCACGACGTGTATTCGAAGCTCTGGTAGCGGTTCCACTCGGGACCGATCCAGCCCCAGCCGTAACAGGCCCGCAGCGTACGCGTCCAGTTCGCCTTGCCGGTCCACTCCTGCGAGCCGGATCCCGGTCTTCGAGGCCACGAACTCCCGCACCGTGGTCACCGGCGAGCACCCGGAGGTGTTCGGGTCCTCGCCCTCGGCCAGCGCGGGCGAACCGATCATCAACGTCCCGGCAGCGACCGTGACCAGCACCAGCGCCGTTTGCGCGATCCGGCGCCGTATCCCCGTCTGCACATGTCCTCCCAAGAAGCTTCGACAGCCGTACGGGATCGACGATCGTCACCGACGGGAGACTCGGGCAAGATGTTTTAGGGGTGTTCGAGGAGCACACGTCGGATGACGAGTTCAACGGGGACATCGGGTACAACTTCCTGATCTGCAGGCACGGTGAGATCTTCGAGGGCCGAGGGTTCGAACGCGGCGAGGCCAACAAGTGCGGCCATATCGGCACCTATGGACGCAACGCCAACTTCTATTCGATCTGCGCGATCATGCGCGCCGACCACACGGCGTCCGAGCCGATGCTCAGGGCGTACCGGGACCTCATCAATTTCCTGCGCACCGAGGCGCCCCGCCTCACCGGCCCGGGGATCCTGCCGCATTCCTTCCACTACGAAACGAAGGAATGCGACGGCGTCACCGACTACGAGACGACCGAGTGTCCCGGCAACCTCACGATGTATGCCCAGCCGGGCTCGACGATCGATCCGTCCGCGCCGTGGACCGGGCTTGCCGACATCCACGTCTACGCCACCCAGAAATGGGTGAACGCGGTCTGCCAGTTCGCTCCCGGTTATATCCGTTGTCCGGAGGACGGGCGGACCGGCTGGAGCACGGTTCTCTCGTTGACTCAAGGGCTGCAGTGGGAGCTCGGCATCTCGCCGACCGTGCAGAGCTTCGGACCGGGCACGTTCAACGCGGTCAAGGCGCGCAACACGCTGCCGGCGGACGAGACCAACAAGAATCTCATCGCCTTCTACAACGGCGCGCTCTGGTGCAAGGGCTACTTCGCGGCGACGAACCTGAGCGGCTGGTCGATGGGGACGGAGGCCGCGTTGCAGCAGCTCTACACCGACGCCGGACTGTCCTGGTCGGACACGACGATGCGCCGGAAGATGTGGCCGCACATCTGCAAGGCGCTGATGCGGATGGACCAGTTCAAGAAGGTCCCCGGCGGTGACGCCGAGATCCAGCACATCCAGCAGCGGCTGAACGCCCGGTACGTGGTCGCGGCGTGAAGGACGCGCTCGCCGAGGCCGGCAACTACTACTCGTTCGGCGTCTACGGATCCCGCAACGTGTGCATCCGGATCTCGCACGAGGTCGTCGCGCGCTGGTCGCTGGTCTCCGGGATGTCCTGGGGCTACTCCGGCAACCTCGGCTCCCGCTGCCCGACAACTGGTCGTTCAACCAGATCCGCGAGTACAACTTCCAGCCCGGCTGGGGCCTGGACCACGACGTCTGGCGGGAGAACGCCGACCCCGGCGTCTCCTTCCTCGAACCCGGTCAGTGAGGATCACGATGGTCACCCGACGCAGTCTTCTCGGCGCCGCGGCGCCGCGGCGCTCGCGCTCGTCCCCGTCCCCCTGACCCGCTCCGCTCCCGCCGCGGCCCGGACCCCCGGCGCCGGTGCGATCACCACGTACCGGATCGAGGGCTCGCGGGCGTCGGTCGCCCTGCGCGAAGGCGACGCGGGGGCGGTGCTCCTGCACGTCGCCCGCCGCTGGCACTACGAGATCGCTCCCCTCGACACCGGCGAGGGCGGCGGCATCGAGGGCTACCGGCAAGGACGTACGGGCAAGGCCGCGTACGGCGGTGGCACTGCACCCGCGCGCGTACCCGATCGGCGGCAGCGAGACGTTGTGGCCGCACCAGGAGGCGGTGGTCCGCGACATCCTGCTCGACTGCGAGGGCACGGTCGTGTGGGGAGGCGACCTCAAACCCGCGTCGGCCGGGCATTTCCACGTCGCAGCCGCCCCCGGCGACAAGACCCTGACCCGGGTCGCCGCACGGGTTTCTCCTACGGCGCAGGCCAGCTCCCGCATCCGGCGGGCCGGCGCTGCCGCCGACCCGGCCATCCCGTCCCGCCGCCGGCAAGCGCTGCTCCTGCCTCGCGGAAACTGACACGAGCCCCGTCGCCCATCGGGCGGCGGGGCTGATCTGGTCGGACTTGCGGCCGTGCCCGCGAGAGTGCCTCGGTGAACAGCCGCAGCGACTCCGTTTCGGTGGCCTCGGTGGCCGCGAAATACATGCCGCTGGCCGCGATGCTGGCGAGATTCAGAAGTATGGTTCCCGGAAGTACGCCTCTGTGATTTCGGCGGGGGCGTCCTAGGGTGGCTCTCATGCAGACTCTGCAGGAGCCGCGGCGTGTCCTGGTTGTCGCCTTCGAGGCGGCGGAGCTGCTCGACATCGCCTGCGTGGTCACGGCTCTGCAGTTCGCCAACCATTTTCATGGCCGCACGATCTACGAGCCGGTGGTGGCGTCGCCGGGCGGGACCCAGATCCGTACGGCGACCGGCCTGATCTTGAACGCGCAGACCAGCCTGGAGCGGGCCCGGGGGCCGTTCGACACCCTCATCGTGTCCGGCGGCACCGGGTACGTGCAGGCGATGGAGAACGCGCCCCTGGTGGCCCACGTGCGGCGCCTGGCCCGCGAGACCCGGCGGGTCGCTTCGGTGTGCACCGGCGCGGGTGTGCTGGCGGCAGCGGGGCTTCTCGACGGGCGTCGTGCGGCCACGCATTGGGACCACGCGGCCTTTCTGAAAGAGCGATTTCCCCGCGTACGGTTCGACAGCGACCCGATCTTCATCGCCGAGCCGGACGTCTGCACCTCGGCGGGGGTGACCGCCGCGCTGGATCTCACGCTGGCGTTCATCGAGGCCGACGTCGACGCGGCGCTCGCGCGGGACGTGGCCCGGCAGCTGGTGGTCTACCTGCAGCGGCCGGGGAACCAGGCCCAGATGAGCATGTTCACCGCGCCCCGGCCGGTGGCGAACACCGTGGTGCAGGACACGGTCGCGTACGCCGGCGCGCATCTGGACCAGGAGCTGACGACGGCCTTCCTGGCCGGCCGGGCCGGGGTCAGCGAACGGCATCTGAGCCGGCTGTTCCTGCGGGAGCTGGGGGTCACGCCGGGCCGGTTCGTCCGCCGCGCCCGCACCGAGGCCGCCGCTCACCTGCTCGCCGGCACCGACCTGACCGTGGAGGCCGTCGCGCGACGCTGCGGTTTCGGCACGGCCGAAGCGCTGCGCCAAGCCTTCGTCAGCGCGACCGGCGTCTCGCCCTCGCACTACCGCGCGACCCAGTCACACACTGCGGTCAGCGGGCCGGACGGTATGTCACGTGGGTGACCGAGCTCGTTGCCCGCGACTTCACCTGCCGCAGCTGTAGCGGCGGGACGCCCTCGAACAGCCGCGCGCCGCCGCCGATCGTGAGCGGCACGATGTGCAGCCGCAGCTCGTCCACCAGGCCGGCGGCCAGGTACTGGTTGATGGTGGCCGCGCCGCCCAGGATCGAGACATCGCCGTCCCCGGCGGCGGCTCGTGCCTGCGTCAGCGCCGTTTCGATTCCGTCGGTGACGAAGTGGTACGTGGTGCCGCCGGCCATGGGCTGGGGCTCGCGAGCGTGGTGGGTGAGCACGAAGACCGGTGCGTGGAACACGGGATTGTCGCCCCACCAGCCGTTCCACGGGCGGTCCCAGGCGCCGCGCACCGGGCCGTACATGTTCCGCCCCATGATGACCGCCTTGTAGGCGCCGATCTCGGCGATCTCGTCGGGGTTCTCCTCCGGCTGGTCGAACATCCAGGCGTGGAGCCGGTCCCCGAACCCGTCGCCGCCGTCGTCGCCGAACGGGCGCTGCTCGGTCTGGTTCGGCCCCGCCACGTAGCCGTCGGCCGAGACGGTGATGTTGGCGACGACGATGCCGCCCTGCGTGCTCATGACTGATTCCTCCTGTGGTGTTCGAACGACGTGCTGCCCAAGTTTCCGGACCCGAGCGAGCCGGCGAAATGCGTGCCGGGCCGGTTCGGCGGAGGGTAGCGGCATGTCACGTCTCCGCGTTCACAACTTCGCCATTTCACTGGACGGCTACGGCACCGGCGAGGGGCAGAGCCGCGAGGCCCATTTCGGCCACGCCGGCGACCGGCTCCACCGGTGGATGTTCGCGACCCGCTGGTGGGACCCGTCCGGCACCAGCGGCGTCGACGATGCTTTCGTCAGCCGGCACGACCCGGACATCGGCGCCGAGATCATGGGCGCCGGCAAGTGGGGCCACCCGGGCTGGCACGAGGACCCGGACTGGAAGGGCGCCTGGGGGGACAATCCGCCGTTCCACACTCCCGTCTTCGTCCTGACCCACCACCCACGCCCGCCGATCGAGATGGACGGCGGCACGACCTTCCACTTCGTCGACGGGTCGCCCGCCGAGGCGCTCGCCGCCGCCCGCGAGGCCGCCGGCGGCAAGGACGTACGGCTGGGCGGCGGGCCCACCGTGATCCGCGAATTCCTCGCCGTCGGCCTGGTCGACCACATGCATGTCGTCGTGGTCCCGATCCTGCTCGGCCGGGGCGTGCGACTCTGGGACGGTTTGGAAGGCCTGGAGAACGACTACCAGATCGAGTCCACCCCGTCGCCGTCCGGCGTCACGCACTTGACCTTCACCGCCCGCGGAGGGCGGACCGACAGATGACATGCCGACAGCCTGGTCAGGCCGCCGGGAGTGGGCAACGGGCCGCGCGGCGGAGGTCTGAAATCTTGGTGTCCGTGTCACTACGCCGGGCAGCCACACGCCCTAGCTCGGCGCGACGCAGCGGAAGCCGATGTGGCTCATGCCGGTGTCGACCATGTGGGGGCGGCGCGCGGCCGGGCGGTAGCGCAGGCAGTAGGAGTCCGCGCACAGGAACGAGCCGCCCTTGATGACCTTGCGAGGGATCCGCATCTGGGGCTGCGCCGGGTCGTAGCTCTCCTCGGGCCGCCCGCCGCGTGGATCTTGGGGGAGGCAGCAGGCGGAAAGGCCGGCCCAGCGCTCTTGGGTGTACCAGTCCTGGGTCCACTCCCAGACGTTGCCGGCCATGTCGGCCAGGCCGTAGCCGTTGGGCGGGAAGGAGCCGACCGGCGCGGTCCGGCCGTATCCGCTCTCGGCGCGCCAGGGGAAGTCGCCGTGCCAGTAGTTGGCCCGCCGCCGGCGCGGCGTCTCCGGGTCGTCTCCCCAGGTGTAGGTGGCCCCGTCGAGGCCGCCGCGGGCGGCGTGCTCCCACTGCGCCTCGGTGGGCAGCGCGAGCCCGGCCCAGGTCGCGTAGGACTCGGCGTCCTCGTACGCGACGTGCACCACCGGATGGTCAGCGCGGCCGTCGAGGTCGCTGCCCGGCCCTTCCGGATGCCGCCAGGACGCGCCCGGCGCCCACACCCACCACTGGCTCAGGTGGCGCAGGTCGACCGGGCCCGGCGTGCCGGTGAACACCATCGAGCCGGGCACGAGGTTCTCGGCCGGGGCGCCGGGGAAATCGGCCGGATCCAGGGGCCGTTCGGCGACCGTACGATAGCCGGTCGCGGCGACGAACGCGGCGAAGGCGGCGTTCGTCACCGTGGTCCGGCCCACCCGGAGGTCGCCCACTTCCACCTTCCGGGCCGGCGCCTCCTCGGGGTAATGGTCGTCGGAGCCCATCCGGAACACGCCGCCGGGCACCAGGACCATGTCGTCGTTCACGCGCTGGGGATCCCGGACTGCAGCTTCGCGAGCACCTGTTCGAGGCTGAAGCTGGCGGGCTCCTGCCGGCGGGGGAACTCGGCGAAGGTCTGCAGCGTCTCGGCGACGAACGCCTGCATCGGCACGCAGAGCCAAGCGTGATCGAGGACCCAGTCGTAGTAGGTGTTCGAGGTGACGTCGGCCCGCTCGTACGGGTCGGTGCGCAGGTTGAAAATCTTGGGCACGCGCAGTTCGGTGAAGGGTTCGGCCCACACCCGCAACGTGCCGGTGGCGCGCTGCTCCAGGAACACCAACTTCCAATTGCCATACCGTACGGCGGTCAGGTCACCGTCGTCGGACACGTAGAAGAAGTGCTGCCGCGCGCTGGTCTCGCTCTGCCCGGTCAGGTAGTCGAGCTGGTCGTGGCCGTCGAGGTGGACGTGATATCGGGTGCCGTCGAGGTCGGCGCCGGCCCGGAGCTGGGCGGCGATGTCCGGCACGCCGGCCGCGGCGAGCAGGGTCGGGAACCAGTCGGCGTGGCTCACGATGTCGTTGAGCACGGTGCCCGGCGCTATCCGCCCGGGCCAGCGGACCACCGAGGGCACCCGATAGGCGCCTTCCCAGTTCGTGTTCTTCTCGCCCCGGAACGGTGTCATCCCGCCGTCCGGCCACGTGTTCATGTGGGGCCCGTTGTCGGTGGAGTACGCGACGATCGTGTTGTCGGCGATGCCCAGCTCGTCGACCAGCGCCAGCAGCTCGCCGACGACCTTGTCGTGGTCGATCATCGCGTCGTGGTAGTCGGACTGCCACCGCCCGGCCTGCCCCCGGCTCTCCGGCTTGACGTGCGTGCGGAAATGCATGTGGGTGGCGTTGAACCACACGAAGAACGGCTGCTCGGCGGCGGCCTTCTCCCGGATGAACACCGAGGCGGCGGCCACGAACTCGTCGTCGACGGTCTCCATCCGCTTCTTCGTCAGCGGGCCGGTGTCCTCGATGCGCTGGGTGCCGTCCTTGCCGGCCCAGGAGTGGATCACGCCGCGCGGCCCGAACCGCTTGCGGAACTCGGGGAACTCCTCGGGCCGCGGGTAGTCCTCGAGCTCGGGCTCCTCCTCGGCGTTGAGGTGATAGAGGTTGCCGAAGAACTCGTCGAAGCCGTGCACGGTCGGCAGGTGCTCGTCGCGGTCGCCGAGGTGGTTCTTGCCGAACTGGCCGGTCGCGTAGCCGTGCTCCTTGAGCGCCGTCGCGATGGTTGGATCCTCGGCCTGGATGCCCACGGTCGCGCCCGGCATGCCCACCTTGGTCAGTCCGGTACGGATCGGGTTCTGCCCGCAGATGAAGGCGGCCCGCCCGGCGGTGCAGCTCTGCTCGCCGTAGTAGTCGGTGAACCGGGCGCCCTCCTCCGCGATCCGGTCGATGTTCGGCGTCCGGTACCCCATCAGCCCGTCGCTGTAGCAGCTCAGGTTGGAGATTCCGATGTCATCGCCCCAGATGACCAGGATGTTGGGCCGGTCCGTCGGCATCGCTGACCTCCGCGTCGCGCCTTGTGCCTGCCCGCCCGAGTCAAGCGGCGCCGCCGCGCGGGCGCCTCATCCCGCCCGGGTGAGGCGCCGACCGGCCCGATCGCCGATGGTCGACGCATGACTTTGCCTGGCTGGCGGGATGGTCACGCCAAGGAAGCGGTCCTCGAGTTCGTCCGGCGCGCCGTCGCGGAGGTGCCGGTCGAGGAGCGGGTTGCCGTCTTCGACAACGACGGGACGCTGTGGTGCGAGAAGCCCATGCCGATCCAGCTGGACTTCATCCTGCGCCGGCTGGCCGCGATGGCCGAGGCCGACGCGGCTCTCCGGGACCGCCAGCCGTGGCGGGCCGCGTACGAGCGGGAGTACGGCTGGCTCGCCACGACCCTCGACGAGCACTATGCCGGCGACGATCGGAACGTCCGGGTTCTCGCGGCCGGCATCCTCGCGGCGTACGAGGGGATCACCGTCGAGGACTTCGAGGCCCAGTCCGAGCGGTTTCTCCGCGAGGTCAAGCACCCGACGCTCGGCCGCGAGTACCTCCGCTGCACCTACGCCCCGATGATCGAACTGCTCGATCACCTCGCCGCCAACGGCTTCACCAGCTACATCGTGTCCGGTGGCGGCCGCGACTTCATGCGGCCGATCAGCAACGAGGTGTACGGCATCCCGCGCGAGCGGGTGATCGGCAGCACCGTGGCGCTCGAGTACCGCAGCGACGAGCACGGCGGCACGGTCATCCACAAGGCCGAGGCCGATTACCTGGACGACGGCCCGGAGAAGCCGGTCCGGATCTGGAGTCGGGCCGGCCGCCGCCCGCTGCTCGCCGCGGGCAACTCCAACGGCGACATGGCCATGCTCAACTTCGCTCAACGGCCCGGCAAGCCGTCCCTGAGACTGCTTTTGAAACACGATGATTCCGTACGGGAGTTCGACTACATCTCGGGTTCCGAGCAGGCGCTGAAGGAGGCGGAGCGGCAAGGCTGGACGGTCGTCAGCATCCGCGACGACTGGGCGACGGTCTTCTAGGGTCTGTCCTGCCGATCGCGCGGGAGTGAGGCGAGGTCCAGGTGGTGGCTGGCGTCGGCCGCGAAGCGGTCGCATCCCGGTGTTGGATTCGGCCGTTTCGCGGACGCCGCCAGCCACCACCTGGGCCACGCCGCAGCCCCTCGTGATCGGCAGGACAGACCCTAGGCCCAGCCCTTGCGCGCGGCGTGCCAGCCGAGCTGCACGCGGGTGGAGACGCCGGCCCGCGCCATGAGGTCGTGGATGCGGCGCTGCACCGTGCGCAGCGACAGCCCGAGCTTGCCGGCGACGGCCTGGTCGGTGAGCCCGCTGAGCAGCAGCGCCAGGATCCGCCCGTCGATCTCGTCGATCTCGGCCGGCCCGGCGCCGGAGCCGGGCAGCAGCGGATAGCCGCGTTCCCAGAGCGCGTCGTAGAAGGCGAGCATCGCGTCGAGCAGGCCGCTCGGGTGGATGAGCACCGACGCCGGGGCGGTGTGCTGGTTGTGCCGCAGCGGCAGCATCGCCACCTCCCGGTCGACGATCACCGCCTTGACCGGCACCCGGTCGACCACCCGGATCTCGAGCCCGGCGGCGGCGCTGGCGATGGCGTCGCCGACCATGCCGGGCGGGTCCAGCACCCGCCGGTCGATGATCGCCCGGCAGCGGACGCCGCGGCGCAGGCACTCGTCGCGGGCCACGTTCTCCCGGTGCGGCACCACGGACAGATGGGGCACCACCAGGGAGAGCACCTCCGTGCGGGCGGCCTCCTGAAGCTGCGCGAACCGGTGCCGCACCGCGCTCACATCGGTGATCACCTCGATGACGTCGGAGGCCGTCCGCCCGGCGCTGGCCGACCGGTACGTCTCGGCCAGCGCCGCGATGGCCAACTCCGCCGCCCGCAGATCGTCATGCCTGCTCCGCAGCAGCCCACCCAGCGCGATAGCCGGCGGCGCCGCCGCAAAAAACACCAGCCCATCCCCGGCGGGCGCAGCAAACCGCGCCGGCCCGTCCCCGACTGGCGCCGGCTGCTCGGTGGCCAGGCCGCGACCGACCAGGCCGGCCATGGCGGTGGCCAGCGCGGACCGGGAGAGATCGGACTCGTCGAGCAACTCGTCCAGGGTGGCCACGCCGCCGGCGACGAGCAGGCGATAGGCCTGCTCCTCGGCGGGATCGAGACCCAGGGCGGCGAGCATGCTCCGAGGGTACGAGCGGAGGCCGCGGCCGCCAACGGACCGCGGCCCTTCGCCGCTCATCTGAGGCCGTACGCCCTGATCACCTCCTGGGTGACCGCGTTGCCGGCGCTGTCCCAGGCGCGCGCCTTCAACGACACGTAGCCGTTGCGCGGCGCCATGAACGACGCTGTGCCGCCGGTCAGCGCGGCCGGGCGCCAGGTGACCCCGTCGTCGAAGGACACCGAAAGCGTCGCCCCGGCGATCTTCCCGGCTCCGACCGCGCCGGGCAGGTGACTCGCGGTCAGCCCGATCGACTGCCGCCCGCCCGGCACGTTCCCGGACAGGTCGGCCCCGACCCGGTAGTCCAGCTGCAGAACGGGCATCAACTCGACCTTGCCCGGCCCCACCGGCAGCGACTTGACGGTCCAGACGGTGTGGGTGCGTGGCGACAAGCGGAAGACCGCCGGGTCCCGGCTCGCGACCAGATCCATCGTGTACGTCGCCGGCCCGGCCGGGATCGGATAGAGCGACGCCGAGGCCCAGTCGGAGGTGCTGACCAGCTTGCCGTCCTCGTACACCTTCATCTGTTTGGTGTCGCCGTCCTGGAGATATCCGGCATGGTCCGCGCCGCCGTCGGCCCACGGCTGGACGTTGATCGCGATGGAGAGGTCGTCGCGGGTGGACGACCAGTAGCCGCCGCCGTTGCGGGGCCGGACGATCGGGCCGAACCAGTCGCTGACCGTACGGTCGCCGCGCCGCAGGGCGTGCACCTCGGCGCTGGCCACCAGGTTCAGCCCGGGTCCGGTGACCGCGGCCTCGGCCCACTCGGTGCCGGGCTGGGCCGAGGTGTAGTCGACCCGGGTGCCGGGCATCGTGGCCCGCAGCAGGGCGCCGAGGCCGTACGTACGGTATGGCCGGTAATCCCAGCGGAACTCGCCGCTCGGATAGCGGGTGCGCCCGTCGAGGCTATGGAACCGCATGTCGACCGTCGCCAGATCGGCGGGCCGAGGCCGGTAGGCGAGGTTCTCCGGAATCCGGCCCGGATGCGGATCGACCAGGTCATAGACGTACGGCGAGTCGGGCACCCCGGCCACGGCGAGGCGCAGCCGGCCCTGCCGCGCCCGCGGGATCAGGCTGGCACCCTCTCGGGCGGTCACCGACACCACCGGAACGGCGCTGTAGCCGCCGTCGTCGGTGCCTACATAGTCGGGGAGCTTGCCGGGCCCGTCGTTGACCACGATGAGCAGCTTGGCGCCGGCCGCCGCCGCGTTCCGGGCGCGCTCGGCGCCGGTCAGCGAGTCGGACCGGGTCACCAGCACCGCCCGGCCCTTCGCTCGGAGGCCGGCATAGTCCTCCGGAGCTCCGTTGCCGGCGTAGACCGCGTCGAGCTCGCCGCGCCCGTCGTAGAGCGCGGATCCGGCGAGACCCAGGATCATCAGCCGCCGGCCGCGGTCGGCGACGGTGAGCAGCGGGTACGCCTTGCGCCAGCGGGCCTCGAACTCGAAGTCGCCGGTGGTGACCGGGGCGGTGGGCAGCGCGTACATCGTGTCGTAGACGGCGGGCAGCATGTACTGGCCGGCTATCACGCTGTCGGAGCCGAAGCTGCGGTACCAGTTGAGGAACAGCATGCGGTCCTCGGCGGTGCGCGGCACCTGGGCGGTGACCTCGCGGGCCTTCCGGGCGTCGAGCACCAGCGACTGGCTGTGGTCCAGCACCACCTCGGGCGCGCCCAGCAGGGCCAGGCCTTCCGAGTCCGGCCCGTGGCTGCCGGCCACGTCGGCGTAGGCCACCACGCTGTACGTGCCGCCGCGCAACCGCAGGTCGGCCGTGCCCTCCACGAAGACGTAGGTCGGGTCGGGGACGCCGGCCTGCTGGAGCTCGACGTACCCGGACACCGGCGCGCCGGCCCGGTCCTTCACGTCGAGGTGCAGGGTGTACCGCTCGTCCTCGCGGTAGAGCCCGACCGGGGTACGGACCGCGGCGCCGGTCGCCCGGTCGGTGGCGACGACCTGGCCGAGATACCGGCGGCCGGGGGCGGCCAAGTCGGGCCGCGCGCTCGCGGTGACCGCCGCCGTCCCGTGCGCCGGCACCGTGACCGACGTGGCCGAGAGGCCGAACATTCCGTCGGGTGCGGGCTGCCCGGCGTCCGCCCGCGGGTCCGTGTCGTAGGGTCCGCCCGCGACGGCCACCGACTCCAGCAGATCCACGGTTACCGGCGTATCGCCGCTGTTGGCGTACGTGATGGTCTTTTCCGATGTTTTGTTGTCGTCGTGCGGCCAGGCGTCGAAGCCCAGGTAGGCCGAGCCGGTCGCGGTGATCGTCGCGTGCAGCGCGGCGTTGACGTCGGCCCGGCCCGCGCCGGACTGGTAGGCGGTGGTGGACAGCTGCCGGGAGCTGCTCATCAGCGCGTCCTTGAGCTGCGCGGCCCTCCACTGCGGATGCTGCTCGGCGAGCAGGGCGGCGGCCCCGGCCACGTGCGGGGTGGCCATCGAGGTGCCGCTCAGGGTCTGGTACCAGCCGGAGTCGGCGGTGCCACCCGCCTTGGCGGCCAGGATGTCGACGCCGGGCGCGGCGATGTCCGGTTTCAGGGCGTAGTCGCCGATGCGGGGGCCCATCGACGAGAAGTACGCCAGCTGGTCGTCGGAATCGACCGCCGCCACGGTGAGCGCGGCGTCCGCCGCGCCCGGCGCCGAGATGGAGGCCTCGCTGCCGGTGTTGCCCGCCGCGACGACGAACAGCGCGCCGGTCTGCTCGGTCAGCCGGTTCACGGCCTGACTGAGCGGGTCGCTGCCGTCGCTCGGGGACGACCCGCCGAGGCTCATGCTGATCACACGGGCGCCCTGGCCGGCCGCCCACTCCATGCCCGCGATGATCCACGAGTCCTCGCCGTACCCCGCGTCGGCCAGGACCTTGCCGACCAGCAGGTCGGCGCCCGGGGCCACGCCGCGCTCGGCGCCGCCGGAGGCGCTGCCGCTGCCGCCCACGGTGGACAGCGTGTGCGTGCCGTGGCCGTTGCCGTCGCGGGCGGTCTCGCCCGGGACGAAGCTGACGGCCTGGCTGACCCGGCCCGCGAGGTCGGGGTGGTCGAGGTCGGCGCCGGTGTCCAGCACGGCGACCTTGACTCCGGCGCCGTCGATCCCGGCCGCCCACGCGGCCGGGGCGCCGATCTGCGCGGTGCTCTGCGCCAGGTCGGCGCGCTTGCGGCCGTCCAGCCAGACCTTGCCCGGTTTGGCGACCACCGCGGTCCAGGCCTGCCGGGTGCTGTTCTTGGCGACACGCACGGCCCGGCCGTGGATGCTCGGCAGCGCGCGGACCGCGCGGGCGCCGGCCGGGACGCTCGGCAGGGCCGCCGCGGTGGGGGAGGACAGGATCAGCGGCACGCCGTCGCTGTGCGCGTCGTCGTAGCCCTGCTCGATCAGCGTCGTCACGTCGAACAGCCGGCGGTCGACCCGGTCGGCGGCGAGGTACGGCAATGCCTCGTCCGGCAGCACGTACAGGTCCTTGCCGATCGTCTCGGCCCGGACGCCGCCGCGCGCGCCGCGGGGCCGGGTGACGTCGACGGTGTGCTTGCCGCCGCCGGCGTCGGACACCCGCACGACGTCGCCGGTCACGAGCGTGACGGTGTGGGAGATGCCCGGGACGGCCCGGGCGGCCGGGGTGACGGCTGCCGGCGGCCGAGCCGGCGTCGCGGCGCCGGAGAGCAGGAGGAGGGCGGCGACGCCGGCCACGAGCGCGGTCAGCGCACGTCCGGATCGCCGCCCGGGCTGGAGGAGACTCATGGCGACCGGTCTACCGGCCCGGAGGCTCCTCCCGGAATCCTCCGGGCCTGGCGAGGACACGCATTGGCGGCGACCCGCCGTCGCTCAGGACAGGATCAGCAGCGCCCGCAGGAACATCAGCAGAGCCGCGCCGAACGCCACAATGACGACAATGACGGCGACGACCGGCCAGAGAGGCGGCTTGGTCACGTCTCGCACCCCCATCCGGAAACCATCCGCCAAATTAATCGGGCCGGGGGAGGCGGACTTCATCTCGTGCGGATGACGTCGCTCCTAAACCACCAGCTTCCACTCCTGGGAACCGTCGGAACGCACGGTTTGAAGGGTCAATGGCGCGCCCGCGGACGCGCCGGTCAGATAGAGCGCGGGGTTGGCCGCCGATTGGAATCGGTAGTAGCCGCCGGTGGTGGCGACCAGCTTCCAGAGGCCGGCCGTGGTGTTGTCGACCCACTGGCCGATGCGCTGGCCGGCGGTGGCGTTGCCGGTCCAGATCGCGGCGGCGCGGCCGCCCGACTTGTTCAGCAGGGTCGCGGCGCCGTCCGGCTTGGTCACCAGGTGCCATCGCTGGGTGTCGGCGGCGCTCGCGTTCTCCAGCGCGACGTCGGGGACGTCCCCGTTGCCGAGGTTCGCGTCGTTGGTGTGGTTGCCGGTGCCGATCACCTGGGCGGTGAGCCGGTTGACGACCTGGTAGTACGTTCCGGCCGAGTGGCCGAGGTCGAGGTCCGCGTAGACGATCGTCGACACCCCGCGGTTGCTCAGGATCGAGATCCGGCCGGTGCGCTGCTCGTACGTGAGATTGCGGCTGTATCCCGCGCCGACGGTGGTCTGATACTCGGTCCAGACGCCGTCGCTGCGCCCGCTCGCGTTGACCCAGACGTTGCCGCTCCCGCCCGCGTTGTAGACCAGGCGGCCGTCGGGGAGCCGGATGACGACGGGGCTGCCGCCCTGGGCGAGCGGGTGCGATCCGGCGCTCACCGGCAGGGTGCTGATCCCGGCGCCGCCGACGCCCCAGAAGGTCAACGGGCTGCCGGAGACCTTGAACCGGACGTTGTCGCCCCCGCCCCAGTACTCGTACGTGAGAAGGAATTTGCCGTCGGTGGTCGGGACGACGTTGGTCATGCCGGGCCGCCCGGTCCCGAACACGTCGGCCACCGCGCTGCTCCAGGCGGCGCTGGTGCCGTCCCACGTGCGATGGGCCAGGATCTGGTTCCTCGAGTCGGCGCCGGTCGTGTTGGTGGCGGACAGAATCGGTGCGCCCGTCGATCCCATGCCGGTGTAGTCGTTCTCGTCCGAGTAGTAGGCGACGAGCTTTCCGCCGTACACCGTGAGGTAGGGCTCCCAGACCGGGTCGACCTGCCGGTAGGTGTTGGCCGCCGCGACGTTGACCCCGATCGCGCCGGCGCTGCCGCCCTGCCAGCCGCCGGCCGTGATGATGTTGAGGAAGCGGAAGGTCACACCCTGGTCGTTGCTCGCGAAAAGGGCGATGGCGACGTTCGACCGGTCGCCGTCGTTGCTCGGCACCCAGTTCGGATCGGCCGCCTTGTGCTCCTTGTAGTAGTAGTCCTCGCCGGAGACCACCGAGGCGAGCAGCACGGTCCCGGCGGCGAGCTGCCCGACCGCCTGCGGCAGCACATACAGGTACGGGTTGGTCCAGTTGCTCGGGTACGCGCCGCCGGGCGCCTTCACCTCGGAAAGCGCCTGCCACGTCGTACCGTCGTCGTCGCTCTTGTAAATGGGCAGGGTCTCGCCGGCTGCGCCGCCGGTGGACGGAACGACGGTTGCCTTCTCGAACGAAGCGAGCAGCCGGCCGCTCGGCAGTTGCGCGGCCTTGGGGTAGATCGCACAGTTGCCGCGGCCCTTGAGGCAGGGCTGGGAATCGGGCAGCTGGTAGATGGTGCCGCCGGTCGGCGCGTAGGCCCGCGCGGGGGCCGCCGGCAGCAGGAGCAGGGCGGCGCCGGCGAGCGCGGCCGCGATCCGCCTGGGGAACGGTTCCACAACGTCTCCTCGGAAACGAGAAGGGACAGGAGTGGGGAGTGCCTTGATGTCTACGTAGTCATCGGCTAGAAGTCAAGGGCTTGACGAATCCGGAACGACTACGTAGACATGTCGGCGACTACGTAGTCACCGAATGGAGAGATGATGGCCGAGACGGGCAGGCGGCGAGCGGGCGGCACGGATGTGGCCCGGCTCGCGGGCGTCTCGCAGAAGACGGTGTCCCGGGTCTTCAACGACGAGCCCAATGTCACCGAGGAGACCCGGGCCCGGGTGCTGGCCGCCGCCCGCCAGCTCGGCTATCGGCCGAACGCCGCGGCCCGGGCCCTGCTGACCGGCCGGCACTACCGGATCGGCGTGGTCTCCCTGGGCACCGCCCATTTCGGGCCGTCGTCGCTGCTGGTGGCGCTCGAGCGGGCCGCCCGCCGGGTCGACTACTCGCTCAGCGTGGCCAACTCGTTCGAGGAGGACGCCACCGGGCTCAAGGCCGCGGTCGACAACCTGCTCGTGCAGGGGGTCGACGCGATCATCCTGTCCGAGCCGGTCGACGACGAGGGCAACGAGACCCTGGTGATCGACGTGCCGGTGCTGACGCTGGGCGCCGCGCCGGTGGTGCAGGCGCCGACCGTGCTGTCGGTGCGGGCGGCCGAGGGCGGCGACGCGGCGGCCGAGGTCACGCGGTACCTGCTCGGCCTCGGGCACCGCACGGTCCACCACATCGCCGGGCCGCAGCGCTGGTGGGCGGCCCGCGAGCGCCGGCAGAACTGGCACGACACCCTGGTCGCGGCGGGCGCCGAGGTGCCCGGGCCGCTGACCGGGGACTGGACCGCGGCGAGCGGTTACGAGCTCGGCCGCCGTCTCGCCCGCGACCCGGGCGTCACGGCGATCTTCGCGGCCAACGACGAGATGGCCATCGGCGTCATCCACGCCCTGCACGAGGCGGGCCGGGACGTGCCCGGCGACGTGAGCGTGGTGGGTTTCGACGACATCCCGGTGGCGGCGCACGTGTGGCCGTCGCTGACCACGGTCGGCTCCGACAACGAGGAGCTCGCCGAGGCCGGCCTGCGGTACCTGACTGATTTTCTCAACGACCCGGAGCATGTGCCGCCGGCGCCGCCCAAGCACCTGCACCGGATGGTGATCCGCAACTCCACCGCAAGCCCTTAGAGAGAAAGGCCGCCGCCGACCGGCCCACCGGCTGCGAACCCCGGGCCGGCGGCAGCGGCCGACTGACACGGAGGAGCACCCCATGTCACGCTCAGTTTCCCATTGGCGACTACTGGCCGCCGCGGCGGCCTCGATTCTCGCGCTCTCCGCCTGCTCCGGTACGGCGGAGAAGACCGCGCCGGTCGACGTCGACAAGGCCATGACCACCCCGACCACGCTGACCTTCTGGACCTGGGTGCCGGACATCGGGAAGGAGGTCGCGCTCTTCGAGAAGAAGTACCCGGCGATCAAGGTGAATGTCGTCAACGCCGGGCAGGGCGCCGACGCGTACACGAAATTGCGGACCGCCCTGAAGGCCGGCTCCGGCGCGCCGGACCTCGCGCAGATCGAGTATCAGTACATCCCCACGTTCTCGATCACCAAGAGCCTCGTCGACCTGCGGCCGTACGCCGCCGAGGCGAACAAGGCGAAGTTCGTCGACTGGACCTGGAGTCAGGTGACCGGGCCGGGCGGCGAGATCCTGGCCTACCCGCAGGACACCGGCCCGATGGGCATGCTCTACCGCGCCGACCTCTTCGAGAAGTACGGCATCGGAGTGCCCCAGACCTGGGACGACTTCGCGGCCGCCGCCCGCAAGCTGCACGCGGCGAACCGGAAGATCTACCTCACCAACATGTCGGCCAACGAGGCCGCCGGCTGGCACGGGCTCATGTGGCAGGCCGGATCCAAGGCGTACACGGTCGACGGCAGCACCGTCGGGCTCGCGGTGAACGACGCCGCCTCGCAGAAGGTCGCCGATTACTGGGGCGGCCTGGCCAAGGAGGGCGTGGTCTCCACCGACCCGGACTTCACCGACAACTGGTACCAGGGCTTCACCAACGACAAGTACGCCACCTGGCTGACCGCGGCCTGGGCGCCGGTGTTCCTCGGCGGCAGCGCGAAGCCGACCGCCGGCAAGTGGCGGGCCGCGCCGCTGCCGCAGTGGGACGCCTCGCAGCAGGTCTCCGGCAACTGGGGCGGCTCCACCACCGCCGTCATCACCGGCACGAAGAACGCGACCGCGGCCGCGAAGTTCGCCGAGTTCCTCAACACCGACCCCGAGACCACCAAGATGTTCAACACCGTGCAGAACTTCTTCCCGGCCACCAAGGCGCTCCTCACGGACCCGTCCTTCGCCGGGCAGAAAAACGACTTCTTCGGCGGCCAGCAGGTCAACCAGGTCTTCGCCGGCATCAGCGGCACGGTCGACAGTGGGTGGCAATGGCCGCCGTTCCTGGACCAGTCGGTGAAGGACTGGACCGAGACGGTCGGCACGGCGCTGGCCGACAAGGGCGATGCCCCGGGCGCCACCGGCCAATGGCAGCAGCGGCTCACCTCGTACGCCAAAGACCAGGGTTTCACGGTGCGATGACCAAGCGGGCCGGGTACGTCTTCGTCGCGCCGTTCCTGTTCTTCTTCGTCCTGCTGTTCCTGCTCCCGCTCGGCTACGCCGGCTACCTCAGCCTGTTCAAGGACCAACTGGTGGGCGGGACCGTCTTCGCCGGTCTCGCCAACTACACCCGGGCCCTGACCGACCCGCAGCTCTTGCGAGGCGTCCTGCGGGTCGGCCTGTTCTTCGGCATCCAAGTCCCGGTCATGCTGGCGGTCTCGCTCGGCGCCGCGCTGGCCATCGACAGCGGGTTGTTGCGCATGGCGCGGGTGTTCCGGCTGGGCGTCTTCATTCCGTACGCGGTGCCGAGCGTCGTCGCGGCGCTCATGTGGGGATACCTCTACGGGCCGAGTTTCGGGCCGCTCGCCCGGTTCGGCGTGAACCTGCTGACCGACTCGGCGATGCTGCCGGCCCTCGGCAACATCGTCACCTGGGAGTTCGCCGGATACAACATGATCATTCTGTACGCGGCGCTGCGAACCGTCCCGGCCGAGCGCTACGAGGCGGCGGCGGCCGACGGGGCCGGCCCGTGGCGGACGGCCTGGCACATCAAGATCCCCGCCCTGCGGCCGGCCCTGCTGCTCTGCCTGGTCTTCTCCGTGATCGGCAGCTTCCAGCTGTTCGCCGAGCCCAACCTGATCCAGCGGCTCGCGCCGACCGTCGTCAACTCCTCCTACACCCCCAACCTGTACGCCTACAGCCTCGCCTTCACCTCGCAGCAGGTGAACTACGCGGCCGCGGTCTCGTTCCTGCTCGGTTTCGTGATCCTGGTCGTGTCGTACGCGGTGCTGCTGACCGCCGGCCGGAGCCGCCGATGACCCGCCACAGCACCGTCCTGACCCTCGGCATGGGCGCCGTCCTCGTCTACTTCCTGTTCCCGCTGTTCTGGCTGGTGGTCGCGGCCACCAAGACCACCGGCGATCTGTTCTCGACCTTCGGCCTCTGGTTCGGCCACGACTTCTCGCTGGTCACCAACGTCCGCGAGACCTTCACCCACAACCACGGCGAGTACGCCCGATGGATGGCGAACACCCTGGTGTACGCCACGGTCAGCGCGGTCGGCGCGTCCGCGCTGGCCACGTTCGCCGGCTACGGCTTCGCCCGCTACACGTTCCGCGGGCGGGGCGCGCTGCTCGGCCTCGTCCTCGGGACGATCATGGTGCCGACCACGGCGCTGGCCATTCCCACGTACCTGCTGTTCAGCAAGGCCAGCCTGGTCAACACCCCGTGGGCGGTGATCCTGCCGTCGCTGGTCAGCCCGTTCGGCCTGTTCCTGATGTGGGTCTACGCCCGGGACGCGGTCTCGGACAGCGTGCTCGAGGCGGCCCGCATCGACGGCGCGGGGGAGCTGGCGATCTTCTTCCGGGTCGTCCTGCGCAGCCTCGGGCCCGGCTTCGTCACCGTCCTGCTGTTCACGCTGGTGGCGACCTGGAACAACTACTTCCTGCCGCTGATCATGCTCAACGATCCTCGCTATTACCCGATCACCGTCGGCCTCAGTTCGTGGTCGGCGCAAGCGGTCGGGGGCAGCGGGGCCAATGCCGGGTTGCTCGCCTGTGTGGTCACCGGTTCTCTGCTTTCGGTCATTCCGCTGATCGCGGCGTTTGTTCTGCTACAGCGCTACTGGCAGTCCGGCCTCTCCGCCGGGGCTGTCAAGGAATAGGGGAATTCGTGTCTGTTCTTTTCGGTGCGGCTTATTACCACGAGTACCGTCCCTCTGCGTCGTTGGAGGCCGACCTGGATTTGATGGCTGACGCCGGCTTCACGGTTATTCGTGTGGGCGAGTCGGTGTGGTCTACTTGGGAGCCGTCTGATGGGTGCTTTTCGCTCGACTGGCTTCAGCCGGTGCTCGACGGTGCTTCGGCTCGGAACATCTCGGTCATTCTGGGTACACCGACGTACGCCGTACCGCCATGGCTCGTCCGGATTTATCCGGAAATAGCAGGTGAGCGCGGGACCGGTTCGCGGATCCCGTGGGGCGCCCGGCAAGAAGTCGACTTCACCCATCCCGCCTTTCGCTTCCATGCCGAGCGGGTCATCCGGGCCGTGGTCGGGCGCTATGCCACGCATCCGGCCGTCATCGGATTCCAGGTCGACAACGAGCCCGGCCTCGAACTGCTGCACAACGAGGGAGTCTTCCAACGCTTCGCCGACCACCTACGTATCAGTTATGGCAGCGTCGAGCGCCTCAACGAGGAATGGGGACTCGTCTACTGGTCGCACCGATTGTCCACCTGGGCCGACCTGTGGCGGCCCGACGGCAATGCCCAGCCGCAATACGAGCTGGCCTGGCGGCGATTCCAGGCCCGCCAGACCGACGAGTTCATCGCGTGGCAGGCCGCCATCGTCCGCGAATACGCTTCGGCTTCGCAATTCATAACCACCTGCATCGCGTACGACCGCCCGGCGGTCGACGACCGCACGGTGACCGCGGCCCTGGATGTCACGTCGGGCAACGCGTACTACGTCATGCAGGACGGCCTCGCCTTGCCGGACACTCGCACGCCCACCCAGACCTGGACCACCGACGGCGTCTGGGCCCTCTACCTGACCGCGGACCGCATGTACTCCTCGCGCCAGGAGCCCTTCCTGGTCACCGAGACCAACGCCGGCTCGATCGGCATGTCCTGGGACAACCGGCCCGCGTACGACGGCCAGTGGCGGCAGGCCGCCTGGGCACTCGTCTCCCGCGGCGCCCGGATGATCGAGTACTGGCACTGGCACACCCTGCCGTTCGGCACCGAAACCTACTGGGGCGGCGTCCTTCCGCACAGCGGACAGCCCGGCCGCACGTACCGCGAGCTCTCCCGCCTCGGTGCCGAGCTGGAGCTGCTGGATTCCTTCGTCCCCGACGCCGATGTAGCCGTGGTCATCGACGTCCCCACCCAGTGGATCATGCAGAAGTTCCCGGCTCTGTCCCACCCCGACGGCACGCCCGACGAGCGCGCCTACCAGGGCCTGGTCGAGCCCTTCTACCGAGGGGCCTTCGACGCCGGCCTGCAGGCCCGCCTGTTGCACGCCCCCCAGCTCGGGTTCGACGTCGCCGACGCCGTGCGCCGTTTCCCCGTGCTGATCGCCGCCGGCCTCTACCTGGCCTCGGACGAGACTCTCGACTGGCTACGCGATTACGCCGAGGCCGGCGGCCACCTCATCCTCGGCCCCCGCACCGGCTACGCCGACCTGGAGGCCCGCGCCCGCCCCGACCGGATGCCCGCCCGCCTGGCTTCGGCCGCCGGCGCCTGGTACGACGAGTTCAGCAACCTCCGCACCCCCATCGAGGTCACCACCGACCCGGAACACCTCCCCGTCGCGGACGGCGCCACCGCGACCCGCTGGATCGACGGCCTCAACGCCGACGGCGCCACCGTCTTGGCCACGTACCAGCACCCGCACTTCGGCCGCTGGCCCGCCGTCACCACCAACGCCGCCGGCCGGGGCCGCATCACCTGTGTCGGCACCGTCCCCGACACTCGGCTGGCTTCGGCACTACTGCGCTGGGCCGCGTCGGGTCGCGTCACCGTGTGGTCCTCCTTGCCCGCCACGGTCACCTGCACCAGCGGCACTACTCCGGATGGCCGCCGCCTGCGCTTCGTCCACAACTGGTCCTTCGACGAGACCAACTTCCCGGCACCCGTGGACTGCCGCGACGTCCTGACCGGCAAGTCCGTCCCAGCGGGCGACGAGATCGAGCTGTCCCGCTGGGACGTCCGCGTCCTGCTCGAAGACCCCGGGACCGGGAGCTGACCGCGCGTCATCCGGCCAGCGGCGCACCGCTGCGGACCGCGGAGACCACGTCGAGGACCGCCCGGGCCGTGGCGGCTGCGTCACCCCGCGCGTCGATCAGGCTCGCGTGAGTGGCGCCGGGGACGATCCGGTGCACGCTGCCGGTCGACAACGTGGCCAGGTGGTTCTGGGCCGCCGTCCAGGCGGCGTCATGTCCGTCGCCGGCCGTCAGGACGAGCAGCGGCTTGCCGGCGAAGTCGGTCAGAGCGGCCGCCTGCCGCACCGCCGCGCCCGCCACGGCGTACTCGTCGATCGTGCTGCGCAGGCTGCTCGCGGTCGCCATCCGGGCGCTCACCTCGCCGCGGGAACGCGGCGGCAGGCCGCCGGCGAACCTGGGCCACGTCGAGGCGGCGCTCGGCGACGCGGAACAGGCCGAGCGGTACTTCGCGGAGGCCCACGTCGCGGCCGTGCGGCTCGGCGCGGACGGCAACCCGGTCGCGGCCCTGGGGGAGGGGCTGCTGGCCCGGCAGCGCGGCGAATACGAGGCCGCGCGACGCCACTACGCGAGGGCGCAACGCCTGGCCACCCGGGCGATGAAGAAGGTCGCGAAGACGGCCACGAGGCCGGTGACCAGGGTGGTGGCGGCCAGCGCGATGGCCTTTCCGGCGACCAGATGCGCACGCCGGGGAACGGCCGCGAGCGTCGGCTTGATGGTGCCGGTGGCGTACTCGCTGGTCACGGAGAGCACGCCCAGCGTCGCGACGGCGAAGGCGGCGGCACTGACGCCGGCCAGCGCGCCACCGAAGGGATCCGCCGTCACGGGCTCGCCGGGAGTGGCGGACGGGTCCTGCGCGATGGTGCCGACCGCGGACAACGCGCCGACGGCGACGATGAGCAAGGCGCTGGTGAGGGTGGCGGCCAACTGAAGCTGAGCGGCCTGCGGGCTACGAACGCGCACCGCGGCGGAGGCGGCGGTCATCTCGGCCATCGACACGTCGGCGATCAGCCGGCCGCGACCCAGGATGATCAGCTGGTCGGCGGTCAGCGCCATCTCGCTCATCAGATGGGAGGAGACGAAGACGGTCCGGCCCTCGGCCGCCAGCCCGCGCAGCAGGCCGCGGATCCACCGGATGCCGTCCGGGTCCAGGCCGTTGACCGGCTCGTCCAGCATCACCACGGCGGGATCGCCGAGCAGCGCGGCCGCGATGCCCAGCCGCTGGCCCATGCCCATCGAGAAGCCGCGGGTCCGCTTGCCGGCCACCTGCTCGAGGCCGACCATGCCGAGGACCTCCCGGACCCGCTGCCTGCCGAAGCCGCCGGTGGCGGCCAGCGCCAGCAGGTGGTGGTAGGCGCTGCGGCCGGGGTGGAACGCGCGCGCCTCCAGCAGGGCGCCCACCTCGCGCAGCGGCGCGGCGTGGTCGGCGTAGGGGCGCCCGTTGACCAGGACCTCGCCGCGGGTGGGATGGTCCGGGCCGAGGATCACGCGCATGGTGGTCGATTTGCCGGCGCCGTTGGGACCGAGGAATCCGGTCACGACACCCGGGCGGACGGTCACGGTGAGGTCGTCGACGGCGGTCTTCCCGCCGTACGTCTTGGTGAGGCTCTTGATCTCGATCATGATCAACCCTTCGAGGCTGGGGAGGCCGGCGCCGCGTCGAGCGCCGTGGGAAACGCGATCGCCGTGCCGAGCACGATCGCGGACACGATGAGGAAGAACGAGGCCGCGTAGGCGGGTAACGCCCACAGGCCCAGCTTGGCGGCTCGCGTGGGAAACATGTCGATCATCTCCGGGAGGCGAACCGGCGGCAGGTCCGCCGGTCACCTCACCGTGCGCGGGGGCGCTGTCGCCGCCCTGTCGCCTCGCTGTCGCCGATGGGGCCGTCAGGGGTGGAGATCGAGCAGTTGCTTGGCATGTCCGGGCAGTTCGACCTGCGCCAGGCCGGTGATGATGTCCCTCAGCGGCAGCGGCCGGTCGACCAGGACCGTGTTGCCGGAAATGAGCAGGGCCGGAATCGGCGTGTCCAGCTCGGTGTCGCTGAGGGCCGGCCCGACGAGGGCTTCCAGGGCCTCTCCCTGCCGTCGGATGCGTTCCCGCAGGCCGAGGTTGCCGCCGGCCAGGCCGATGACACGGTCGATCGTCCAGGAGTCGGACGCCAGGCGGTTGTCGTAGGTCGTGATCGCTCCGGCGGCCACGGACGAGACCGCGGCGATCGTGGCGGCGTTGACCAGCGCCACGTGGGCCAGGATCTGGTCGGCGTTCCACCCGTCGGGCGGCCGGACCGAGGTGCCGGCCACCGTGGCCGCGGCGTCCAGCAGCGTACGGAAGGCATGTCGAAGTTCGCCGGTGTCCGTCATGTTCGTCTCCCTTGTGGCAACCATTTGGTTGCTATAGTATCGCAACCAAGCAGTTGCTACTAGAGGGGAGACCCTGATGCTTGCCCTGGCCACGCTGTTTCTCGGCATGTTCGTGATCGGCAGCACCGAGCTGCTGGTGGTCGGCGTGCTCGATCTGATCGCCACCGATCTCGGGGTGTCGATTCCGGCGGCCGGGTCGCTGGTGACGGCGTACGCGCTGGGGCTGGCGATCGGCGGGCCGATCCTGACCGCGGCGACGATCCGGGCGAACAAGCGCAGCCTCCTGGTCGGCGCGCTCGCCCTGTTCCTGCTGGGCAACCTGGTCGCGGTATTGACCGACAGCTACGGGCTGTTCCTGGTGGCCCGCACCCTCATCGGGGCGATCCAGGGGCTGTTCATCGCGGCGGCGTTCGCGGCCGCCACCGCGATCGTGCCGCCGGAGCGTGCGGGGCGGGCGATGGCGGTGGTCATCTCGGGCACGGCGGTCTCCGGCGCGGTGGGCGTGCCGCTGGGCACGCTGGCCGGTCAGGCGCTGGGCTGGCGCGGCACGTTCATGGCGGCTGCGGTGCTCGCCGCCGTCGCGCTGGTCGCCACGCTGGCGCTGGTGCCGTCCGTGCCGAGCACCGGTGAGGGCGCGGCCGGCCAGGCGCGGTACGCGTTCGCGCCGCGGGTGCTGGCTGTGCTGGGCGTGACCGTGCTGATCTTCGCGTCGGTGTACGCGGCGCTGACCTACATCGTGCCGTTCCTGCAGACCGTCACGGGCATCTCCGGCGGGCTGATCAGCGTGTTCCTCTTCGCCTACTGCGGGGCGGCGGCGGTGGGCTCGTTCGGCGGCGGCCGCTTCGCCGATCTCGACGCCGGGCGCGCCCTCACCATGGGGACCATCGGCCTGGCGGCCAGCCTGCTGGCGCTGTACCTCGTCGGCGCGGTCGCGGTCCTGGTGGCGCTGGCGCTGCTGGCCGTGGGCGGGTTCGCCATGGGGATGGCGCCGTCGATGCAGTACCGGGCGATCACCCTGGCCGGGCCCGGCGGCGCCCTGGCGCAGTCGCTGCCCGCTTCGGCGGCCAACGCGGGCATCGCCCTCGGCTCGTTCGCCGGCGGCGTGGCGGTCGGCGCCTTCACCGTCTCGGCCGCGGTGACCGCCGGACTGGTCATCGCCGTGATCGCGATTCCGGCCGCCTGGGCCACGAGTTTCCTGAAGCCAGTGCCAGCTCCTTGCGCTGCCTGAGTGCCTATTTGGAAAGGAGAACGTCATGAACGCCTAGGTGGACAAGCCGTACGTCTTCGACGGCGCGGACTAGGTGGAGCGGGGAGCAGCCCGGGCTGAGCGCATTTCTCACGGTCGGCGGTCGGATCTTTCACACCTGTTTCTCGTACGGCCGGGGGCTCGACCTTGAACTAGGGTCAGGCCGCGGCCAGGGCGAGCGTCAGGCAGAAGCCGAGGAGCGCTACTCCCTGGAGAGCCGCGCGCAGGTTGATGATCGAGTCCCACCGCTCCTGGAGCCGGCGCGCGTCGGCCGGCACCCGGCCGGACTCGGCCGCCTCGATGAAGACCTTGTTGATCGGCAGCGAGATGCGGTTGAACAGGACCAGCCAGGTCAGCAGCAGGAGCAGGGCGATCGCGGCGGTGACCCCGGCGGCGGAGCGGCCGGTGAGGAACGCCGTGAGAACGGTCACGGCGCCGGCCACGACGCTGAGGATGCCGGGCACCGGCATGCGGGCGTTGCCGTAGCGGTGGGACAGGCCGACCACCCGGGTCATGGTGGCGTCGTCGACGCCGGCGTACGTCGGGCGCATGACCAGCGCGCCCAACGTGTCGGTGCCGAAGATGACGGCCGTGGCCAGCGCGGCGACGATGGCGAGGACGTCCACGAGCACGATCATGATTCCTCCAAGTATCTAGCAGTGCTAGAAATCTAGCACTGCTAGACTGAATTCGTGAAGGCCCCTACGAAAGCGCAATTGGCCCGCGCCGCGCGGCGGGATCGGATCGTCGACGCGGCGCGGGAGATCGCCGAGGCGGACGGGTGGGCGGCGGTGACCGTCCGGCGGCTCGCCGACACGATCGGGTTCAGCCAGCCGGTTCTCTACGGCCACTTCCCCGACGGCCGGGACGGCATCGTCCGGGCGGTCGCCCTCGACGGGTTCGCGCACCTCGCCGAGCACCTGACGGCGGCGGGCGACCTCGGCGGCGTCTGCGGGGCGTATCTCGACTTCGCCCGCTCGCAGCCGGCCACCTACGAGGCGATGTTCTCGATGCCGACCGACCTGGAGTTCGCCCGGCCGGCCACGCCCGAGCCGCTGCGCGCCGCGTTCGGCCCGCTGCTGTCCGCCGCGGGCGACGAAACGCGGGCGGAGGTCTTGTGGAGCGCGCTGCACGGCCTCGCCGACCTGTCCCGGCACGGCCGGCTGCGGCCCGACTACGCGACCGCCCGCGTCGAAACGCTGATCGGCCTGCTGCGGCGCTGACATCGGGGTGAGAGCGGCCTCTCGCCCGGATGTCCCTGGAACCGGGCCCGTAGATTGATAGCCCTGATTGGCGATCGACGGGGCGGGGCGGTGGGGGACGGTCGAGATGCGCGGCGGGAGGCCGCGGTTCGGCGGCTGGTGCGGCTCGGTACGGCCGGGCCATTGCCGGCCTGGCAGGTGGAGCAGGCCGCGCGGGAACTGGGCGTGTCGGCGCGCACGGTGTGGCGGTGGGTGGCGCAGGCGTCGGGGCGCGCTCAACCGGCGGTGCGGCGAAGGTTCACTGTGGACGACGAGGTGCGCCGGCTGCTGGAACTGAGGCGCGGGAACGTGGCGGCGGTGCACCGGGAGCTGGTCGAGGCCGCGGCCGCCGGGGGACCGCCGGCGCCCAGCCTGGCCACGCTGCACCGGGCGGTGGCGCGAGACCTGCCGGCGGAGAAGCGGGAGGCGATCCGCGAGGGCGAGGCGCCACCGGACCCGGGGGCGGCCACCACGCTCGACGAGCTCGTGGAGCAACTGCGACTGCTGAAGGCGTGGGCCGGCGATCCCTCGTACGAGAAAATCAAGAAGCTGGTCAATCGCGAGGCGGGGGAGCTGGCGGGCCGCACGACGGTGGCGGATTGCTTCCGGCTCGGGCGGCGGCGCCTGGACACCGAGCTGGTGGTGGCGGTGGTCCGGGCGCTGCACCCGGACGTGGGCTACGTGGCGCAGTGGCGGCAGGCGCTGCCGGTGGTGGGCGGCCGGAGCAGGGCGGCGGCACAGGTACGGGTGCAGGACGAGCTCCCGCCGGATCTGGCCGGGTTCACCGGGCGAGCGGTCGAGCTGGACCGGCTTCGTCGCGTTGCCACAAGTGGCGCGGTGGCGATCGAGGGTATGGCCGGCGTCGGCAAGACCCAGCTCGCGATCCACGTCGCCCACACGCTCATCGCAGAGGGGCTCTTCGATCGGGTGCTGTTCGTCAACCTCCGCGGCTTCCATCCGGACCCGGCCCAGCCGCCGGCGGATCCGGCCGCCGTTCTGGAGGGCTTTCTGCGCCTGCTCGGCATGCCCGGCCAATCCATACCGTACGACTTGGACGGTCGCGCCGCCGCGTACCGTGACCTGCTCGCCCGCGGCCGTGCGCTGGTGATCCTGGACAACGCGGCCGGCGCCGATCAGGTCCGTTCGCTGCTGCCCGCGACGCCGGGCAACCTCGCGCTGCTCACCAGCCGGCGGCGCCTGACCGGGCTGGGCCCGGCGACGCACCTGGCGGTGGACGTGTTCAGCCCGGCCGAGGCCACGCGATTCCTGACCCGGGCCACGGCGGGAACACCGGTGGGCGACGACCGGGACGCCGCCGCGCGGATCGCCGAGCGCTGCGGCTACCTGCCCCTCGCGCTCGGGCTGGTGGCCGGCCACACGCGGGCCAAGCCGGGCTGGACGCTGACCGACCACGCCGACTGGCTCGACGAGCGCCACCGCGACCGGCGCCTGGACACCGGCGTCGAGCTGGCCCTCGACCTGTCCTATCAGGACCTCCCGGCCGACCGGCAGCGCCTGTTCCGCTTGCTGGCGCTGCATCCGGGGCAGGACCTCGAGCCGTACGCCGCCGCGGCCCTCGCCGGGATCGACCTCGAAACCGCGCGGGACCACCTCGGCCGGCTGCGCTCGGATCACCTGCTGCAGCAGGGCGTTCCGGGCCGGTACGCCTTCCACGACCTGATCCGCGCCTACGCCACGAGCCGCGCGCACGACCAGGATCGCCCGGCCGAGCGCCGGGCCGCGCTGACCCGGCTGTTCGACCACTACCTCGCCGTCGCCGCCACCGCCGTGGAAGCCCTGAACCCCGGCGAGGCCCACCTGCGGCCCGCGGTCTCCCCGGCGGGCGGCCCCGCGCCGGACGTGACCGGGCCGGACGCGGCGGTCGCCTGGCTGGACGCCGAGCGGCCCACGCTGGTGGCGGTCGCCGCGCACACCGCCGCCCACGGCTGGCCGGCCCACACCACGCGACTGTCCCGCACACTGTTCCGCTATCTCCACGGCGGGCACAGCACGGACGCGCTGGCCGTACACCAGCACGCCGTTCAGGCCGCACGTCTCGGCCGTGACCCGGACGCCGAAGCGCACGCCCTCACCGACCTCGGGGTCGTCCATTGGCGGCTGGGCCGGCCGGAGCCGGCCGCCGCCCACTACCGGCAGGCGCTGAGCCTGTTCCGGCTGACGGGCGACCCGGCCGGTCTGGCGCGGACCCTGAACAACCTCGGCAATCTCGAGGCGCAATGCGGTCGCTACCGGCCGGCGCGCGAGCAGTACGAGGAGGCCATGGCCATGTACGGCAAGGCCGGCGACGGCACCGGCGAGGCGCGCACGATGAGCAATCTCGGCTTCATCGACCGGCGGCTGGGCCGCTACGCGTCCGCGATCGACCACTACCTGCGGGCGCTGGAGCTGTTCCGGCGCACCGGCGACCGGGACAGCGAGGCCCACACGCTGAACAACCTCGCCGACGCGGAGATGCGGTCCGGCCGGTACGCCGAAGCGGCCGACCACCACGAGCAGTCGCTGGCCCTGTCCCGCCGGCTCGGCAGCCGCAGCGGCGAGGCCAACGCGCTCGACGGCCTCGGCCTGCTCCACACCCGCCAGGGCCGGCCCGGCCGGGGCGCGGAGTGCCACCGGCGGGCCCTGGCCGTCACGCGGGAGATCGGCGACCGGTACGTCGAGATCTGGGCGCTCAACGGACTCGGCGAGGCCGCGCACGCCGCGGGGCGGCCCGCCGACGCGATCGGCCACCACGCCGAGGCGCACGCGGCCGCCGTCGTCATCGAGTTCCGCGACCAGCAGGCCCGCGCGCACACCGGCCTCGGGCACGCGCACCGCACCCTCGGCGAGCCGGCGCTCGCGCGGGAGCACTATTCGCGGGCCCTCGCCCTCTACACCGAGCTCGACATGCCGGAGGCCGACGAGATCCGCGCGCACCTCGCCGCGCTCGGATCGGGCGCCTGAGCGCGTCCGGATTCGGCCGGGATGCTCCGGGCTCGACCGGCGGCCGTGCCACGGTCCAACTGGTCGGCAGGAGCCGACGGGGGACACGACGAAGGGGTACGGACGATGATCCGAAACTCACGACTCGCGGTGGCGCTTTCCGCGACGCTCGCGGTGGCGGGACTGGCGGTGGCGGCGCCCGCGCAGGCCGCTCCCATCCCGGCGCAGCTGCGCTGGGCCGGCTGCCCGGTCGGCCCGAAGACTTACGACATCGGCTTCGGCGACAGCGGCACCGCCGTCTCCGAGGTGCAATGCCTGCTGAACAAGACGGTCTCGTGGAACGCCTACCCGCATTCGCAGCCGCAGACCGGCTACTACAGCGCGGCCACGGTGGCGGTGGTCCGGGTCTTCCAGACCTGCGCCAACAACCTCGGCGCCGGCATCGCGGTGGACGGGCGCGTCGGCCGGCAGACCCTGCCGCACCTGCGGTGGTGGGGCCAGCACACCGTCGAGACCGGCCAGGTGATCTGCTGACCGCCTGAGCAGTTCAGCCCGGCTCCGGCGCGGCGCCCCGGGCGGCCAGCTCGGGGTGGCCGGCCGGGGTCGTGCCGGGCAGCCACAGCGCGAGCCGGTGCGCGGCGAACAGCTCGTCGACGACCAGGTGCACCGCGCCGGTCAGGCCGGTCGCCTCGTGCAGCGCCGCGGGCTCGATGCGCAGCGTCCGGGTGGCGAGCGGCAGCGACCGGCGCTGCACCGACTCCCGGATGGCCGCGATGACGAAGTCGCCGGTCCGCGACACCTCGCCGCCGAGCACCACCAGCGCCGGGTTGTAGAAGCTGACCAGGGTGGCGAGGGTACCGCCGACGAGCTGCCCGGCCCGGATCAGCAGCGCCTGCGCGGCCGGATCGCCCTCGTGCGCGGCCGCCGTGACGTCGGCGGCGCGCAGCGTCCCCTTCGCCGCCAGGATGGCGGCCATCGCCGGGCTGCCGCCGGTCTCGGCCAGCCAGCGCCCCTCCCGCGCGAGCGCGGCGCCGCCCGCGGCGGCCTCCAGGCATCCGGCGTTGCCGCAGCGGCAGATCACCCCGCCGGTCTCGGCCGCGGCGACGTGGCCGATGTCGCCGGCGCAGCCGTTGGTGCCGCGGTGCAGCCGGCCGCCGGAGATGAGCCCCGCGCCGATGCCGGTGCCGATCTTCACGTAGAGGAAGTCCCGGGCCGCCGCCGCGGACGGGTTGGCGTGCAGCTCGCCGAGGGCGAGCAGGTTCACGTCGTTGTCGACCCAGGTCGCCGCGCCGTACCGCTGGGCGAGCCGGTCGCGGATCGGGTAGCCGTCCCAGCCCGGCATGATCGGCGGGGCGACCGGCAGGCCGGTGGCGAACTCGACCGGGCCGGGCACGCCCACGCCGACGCCCCAGAGCGCGCGTCCCTCCGCGTGCCGCGCCAGCAGCTCGTCGACGACCTTCTCGGCGTGGCCGAGCACGACCTCGGGGCCGTCGGCCACCTCGATCTGCTCCTCGGATCGGGCCAGCAGCCGCCCGGCCAGGTCGGCGACGCCGATCTCCATCCGGGTCGCGCCGATGCCGATGCCGGCGACCAGCCCCGACTCCGCCCGCAGGCGCAACTGCCGGGGCGCGCGCCCGCCGGTGGAGGGGCCGATGCCCGCGGTGGTGACCAGGCCGGCCGCTTCCAGCTCGCTGATCCGGGCCGCGACGACGCTGCGTCCCCAGCCCACCCGCTCGATCAGCGCCGGCTGGGTGATGCCGTGGTTGCCGCGGATGGCCCGCAGCACGGCGGCCAGGCTCTCGGTTCGTTCGATCGCCACGACGGTCCTTTCCCACGCGGTTTCGCCCGGATCACGAAATGCGTCCGTTCCTCCGATGACCGGCGAAAGTTCTGGCGGCAAACGCCCGTGCGCGCCGCCCAGAGGCGCCGGAGACGCATTGAAGATAACCCATTGACCTGGCTTATGTCGGTTATCAGCAAAACTTATGTTGTTTTTCAACGAAACTCATGTGACGCTCAGCACGCAGGACCGGACAGCCATCCGCGTCACACCGAAGGGCTCACCATGACGTTCCCGATCGCACGGCACCGCCGCCCCGCAGCCGCCGTGGCGCTGCCCGTGGTGGCCGGACTCCTCCTCGCCGCCTGTGGTGGTGGCGGCAGCGAATCCGGCGGAGCCGAGTCGCAAACCATCAACTTCTCGTACGCGAGCGCCAACACCACCGAGATGGCGTACGAGACCCTGGCGAAGGACTACATGGCCGCGCACCCCGGCGTCACGATCAAGACCAACCGGGTCGCGCTGAACGCGTACAACAGCACGCTGACCACCCAGATGCAGGCCGGCAACGGCCCCGACGTCATGTACATCACCGCCGGCACCGGGCAGGCCGCCTCGATCGGCCAGCTCGCGAAGGCCGGCCACCTGCTCGAGCTCCCCGACGCCGCCACCGGCATCCCCGAGGCCGAGATGGAGGGCTATTCCTACAACGGCAAGGTGTACGGGGTGCCGAGCGCGACCGCGATCAGCGGCATCGTCTACAACGACGTGCTGGCCAAGCAGAGCGGCGTCACGATCACCGCGACCTCCACCCTGCAGGACGTCATCGGCCAGTGCGGCAAGGCCAAGGCGGCCGGCAAGTCGATCTTCGGGCTGGCCGGCTCGATCCCGGAGAACACCGGCATCCTGGCCATGGAGATCGCGTCGTCCACCGTCTACGGCCCCACGCCCACCTGGAACGCCGACCGGGCCGCCGGCAAGGTCAAGTTCGCCGGCACCCAGGGCTGGAAGGACGCGCTGCAGGCGGTCGCCGACCTCAACGCGGCCGGGTGCTTCCAGGACGGCGCGGCCGGCGCCGGCTTCGACGCGCTGACCAACGGCGCCTCACAGGGCAAACTGTTCGGCTTCTTCGCGCCCAGCGGCGCGACCAAGGACATCATGGACGCCGCGCACGGCGCCGTGAAGCTCGTGGCGCTGCCCTTCCCGGCGCCGACCGGCACCAAGACCTACATGGCGGTCACCTCCGACCTCGGTCTGGCCGGCAACAAGAAGACCAAGAGCCCGAGCCTGGTGCAGGACTTCATCAAGTTCTCGGTGACGCCGGCCGAGGCCAAGAAGTTCGCCGAGGCGCAGGGCAGCATCCCGATCGGCGCGACCGAGGCGTCCGACCTGCTCCCGCAGTACGCGGGCGTCGCCGACCTGCTCTCGAGCGAGCAGTACCGGCCCTACGGCACCGACGGCTGGCCCAACGGCCAGGTCTACGCGGCCCTCGGCCAGGGCGTCACCGGCCTGCTGACCGGCCAGAAGTCGATTGACGACGTGCTCAAGGCGATGGACTCGGCCTGGGGATGAGTCTCATGACCACGATGGAACGAACAGCCAAGCCCGTGATCGCCACCGCCGAAACCAGCAGGAAGAAATATCGGGTCGGTTACGGCCACTGGTGGTGGGCTCTTCCCGCCGTGGTCCTGATGCTCGCGCTGATCTACGCCACGACCGCGGGCGGCGCCTTCTACGCCTTCACCAACTGGACCGGCATCGGCGAGTTCGACTTCACCGGCCTGGAGAACTTCCGCAAGATCTTCCAGGGCGAGGAGCTCACCGGCTCACTGATCAACACGCTGGTGCTGGCGTTCGGCTTCCTGGTGCTCACCAACGTGCTGGGCATGCTGTTCGCGCTCGCCCTCAACCGCGGGCTGAAGAGCCGGTACATCCTGCGGACGCTGCTGTTCATGCCGGTGGTCATCGCGCCGATCGCCGTCTCGTACATCTGGAAGTTCATCTTCGCCTACGAGGGCCCGCTGAATCAGACGCTCGGCGCGGCCGGCCTCGACAGCTGGAAGCACGACTGGCTGGCCAGTCCCAAGCTGGCGCTCGCCTGCGTGCTGGTCGTGATGGTCTGGCAGAACATCGGCTTCGTGATGGTCATCTACCTGGCCGGGCTGGCCACCGTGCCGGTGGAGCTGGAGGAGGCGGCCGCCCTCGACGGCGCGGGCAAATGGCGCCGGTTCCGGGCGATCACGGTGCCGATGATCCAGCCGTCGATCGCGATCGCCACGACGCTGATGCTCATCCAGGGCCTGCGGATCTTCGACCAGGTGCTGGCGCTGACCGGCGGCGGGCCGGCCGGCGCCACCCAGACCCTGGCCACCGAGGTCTATCAGCAGACCTTCGTCTACAGCAATTTCGGATTCGGCGCCGCGCTCGCTCTTGTGCTCAGCGTCATCATCCTCATTTTCACCGTCCTGCAGCAGTACGCCACCCGCGACCGCGCCTAGAGAGAGGAGAAAGTCGTGTTCCGTTATACCAAGAAAACGCTGATCCTCGAGATCTGCACGGTCCTCGCGGCCGTCGTCATGCTGATGCCGTTCTATTTCCTGGTCTCGACGTCGCTGAAATCGGAACAGCAGGTGCTCACCACCTCGACGCTGTCCTTTCCGACCAGCCCGACCTTCCAGAACTTCGTCACCCTGCTCTCGCCGGGCAGCGGCGCCTCCTCGAGCATCTTCCACGGCCTGTTGTCGAGCGTGATCATCACGGCGGGCACGATTCTCGCGCTGATCGCGGTGGGATCGCCGGCCGCGTACGTGCTGACGCGCTCGACCAGCCGCTGGTCCAACCGCACCTACTACCTGTTCCTGATCGCCATTCTGCTCCCGACCCAACTGGGCATCGTGCCGCTGTACGTCGAGGCCCGTACGCTGGGCCTGGTCGGCACGCCGTGGGGCATGGCCGTGGTCTACACCGGCATGCTGATGCCGCTCTCGGTGTTTCTCTACGCCGGTTTCTTCCGCCGGCTGCCCCTCGATTACGAGGAGGCCGCGACCGTCGACGGCGCCTCCCGGACCCGCATCTTCACCCGCGTGGTCTTCCCGTTGATGGGCCCGGCGACCGGCACGGTCGCCATTCTGGCCGGTCTGATCGTCTGGAACGACTTCTTCACCGCGCTGATTTTCCTGAACGGCTCGGACTATCAGACGCTGCCGGTGGTCATGTACAACTACGTCGGTTCCCTGGTCTCCCAATGGAACCTCATTTTCGCCGTCGTGATCGTGTCGATGATTCCGATCCTGGCCTTCTATTTCTTCGCGCAGAAGAAATTCATCCAGGGGTACGCCGGCGGGCTCAAGGGCTGAGGAGAGAGTTCACATGATGCCGGAGCTCATCATCGAGCCGGAAACCTTCAAAATCCACGGCGATCGCGTACGGATGTCCGTGCGCATGCCCTGGTACCGCGCATTGCCGCTGTCGTCGGTCGCCGACGTGCGCTGGACGGTCGACGGCCGTTCGGTGCCACGGGAGTCGATCACCTGGACCGTCGACGGCGAGACCTGCCGCCTCGACGAGCTGCCGCCCCGGCACGACAAGTGGTGGTACGTCCTCGACTCGGCCGTGATCGAGGGCGACCTTGCCGCCGCAAGCGGAACCCACGAGGTCGCGGTGACCCTCGCGCTCTACATCCCCTACATCACCACCGATCACGGCGTGCTGCTGATCGAGGAGAGCGACGTGAAGGAGATGGCCGCATGATCCAGGGCGTCACCCTCTACAGCTTCACCCGGGCCTTCCACCAGCGCCGCTACGGCTTCGCCGATCTCGTACGGGAGGTGGCCCGCCGCAACCTCGGGCCGGGCCTGGAGGTCGTCGGCTTCCAGAGCTTCAAGGGCTTCCCTTCTCTAGACGAAAATCAGATCCACGCGTTCCGAGCCCTCATCGACGAGACCGGGCTGACACCGACCTGCCTGTCCGCGAACGCCGACGCGGGCCTGCGCCGCGACCGCATGCTCACCGACGACGAGCTGGTCGACTACATGCGCCCGCAGATCGCGGCGGCCAAGGAGCTCGGCTTCCCGGTCGTCCGGGTGCAGATCTCGCTCACCCCCGACGACATGGAACGCCTGCTGCCGGTCGCGGAGGAGCACGATGTCCGCCTCGGCTTGGAGATCCACTCGCATCAGCACCCGAAGCATCCCGCGATCCAGGCGCTGCTCGAACGCTACGAGAAGCTCGGCTCGCCGTACCTCGGCTTCGTGCCCGACTGGGGCGCCTCATTGCGCGCCGTCCCGCAAACGCTGCTGCGCAAGTACCGCGCCGCCGGCGTGAGCGAGGAGTTGATCTCCGCGCTGGAGGCCACCTGGCAGGAGCATCACCGCGAAGGGCCGCCGATGACCGAGCAGCAGCACGGCCGCTGGTTCGGGCAGGTCATGCAGCTCGCGCACCGGCACGGCGCCGGCGACCGGGCGATCGAGATGGCCGTCAACTTCACCGGCCTGTTCGGCCACGCGCCGGTCGCGGACTGGGCCGACGTGCTGCCGTGGACGGTTCATACGCACGCCAAGTTCTACGACGTCGACGACGACTCCGTCCCCATCCGGGACCTCGTCTCCCTATGGCACAAGCACGGCTACACCGGTTCCTACTCGAGCGAGTGGGAGGGCTTCCACTGGAACGACTGGGATGACCCGTTCGAGGTCGTGGCGGCCGAGCAGGGACTGATCCGCGAGGCAGAGAGGAACCACTGATGGCCACCGACGACACCATCCTCACCGAGGACAGTTTGCGCGGCCGACCCGACGGCCTGGGCATCGCGGTGAAGATCCCGTGGTACCGCAGCCTGTGGCTGTCCAGCGTCAGCGACATCGCGGTCACCCTCGACGGCGCGCCGATCCCGGCGGAGTCGCTGCGCGCCGAGCTGGGCGACCGCAGCTATCGCATCGAGGAGCTGGCCGAGCAGTCCGAGACCCTCTGGTTCCTGCAGGACCGGCTGGTCATCGTCGTGCCGCAGGACGAGCCACCCGCCGCCGGCGACGAGGTCGACGTCGAGGTCAGCATGACGGTCCGGCTGCCCTACATGCAGATCGCGCCCGGCAAGTACGTGACCAACCACGCCACCAACCGCCGCGCGCTCGCGGTCCGCTGAGGAGAGGCGACCATGACCATCCAACTCGGACTCACCCTGTACTCGCTCACCAGCGAGTGGGCCGCCGGCCGCTACGACCTGCACGGCCTGCTCGACGAGGTGGCCAAGGCCGGCATCGGCCCCGGCATCGAAATCGTTGCCTCCCAGACGATCCGCACCTACCCGGAGGTCACCGCCGGGTTCGTCCGGGAGTGGCGCGACGCCTTCGACCGGCACGGCTTCGTGCCCAGCTCGTTCGGCGCCAACCTCGACATGGGCCGCCGGCGCGACCGCGACATGACCCCCGACGAGGAGTACGAGTTCACCGCCGCCCAGTTCCGCAGCGCCCGCGCCCTCGGCTTCCCGCTGGTGCGCATCCAGAGCGCGAAGCCCGCACTGATCCGGCGGTTGATGCCGCTGGCCGAGGAGCTCGACCTCACCCTCGGCTGGGAGATCCACGCCCCGATGGGGCCCAACTCGGCGCAGGTGCTGGCGATCCGCGAGACCTACGAGGAGATCGGCTCGCCGCGGCTCGGCTTCGTCGCCGACTTCAGCTCGACCATGCACAGCATGTCGCCGACGCTGCTGCGCGGGCTCACCAAGAAGGGCCTGCGCCCCAACGACCTCTCGGTTCTGCAGGAGATCTGGGCCAAGGACACCGGCATCAACGAGCGGCACGGCGAGTTCATCGAATACCTGCGTTCGCAGGGCATCGCGCCGGAGAGCCTCGGCTCGTTCGCCCGGCTCGCCTTCAACATGCACGGCCACGTCGACCCGCGTGAGTGGTCCGACATCATGCCGCAGATCGTCCACGTGCACGCCAAGTTCTACGACATCGACGAGAACGGCGACGAGCCGGCGATCGACTACCCGGCGATCGTCCGGGAGTTCGTGAAGGGTGGCTACTCCGGCTTCATGTCGAGCGAGTGGGAGGGGCACGCCTTCGCCGACCTCGACGAGGCCGACCCGATCGACCTGGTCCGCAAGCAGCACGCGCTGATCCGCCGGTCCATCGAGGAGGCGGCATGAGGCTGTCCCCGAACATCGAGCTGCTTTTCGGTGAGGCCGGGCCGGATCTGGGCGACCGGATCCGGGCCGCATCCAAGGCCGGCTTCGGCGCCGTGGAGCTCTGGAGCCTGCGAGACCTCGAGTCGGTCGAGCGGGCCGTCGAGGAGACCGGCGTCCAGGTCACCGCCGCTCTGGTCGAATACCCGCCGAAGACGAGCTTCACCTTCCCGGGCACCGACCACACGGCGTACTTCGAGATGGTGGACCGCGCGGTGGAGAACGCCCGCCGCATCGGGTGCCCGCGCCTCGTGCTCGCCTCCGGACTCGGCTTCCCGGGCGCCTCGCGGCAGAGGAACCTCGACATCCTCGCCGAGGTCTTCGCGACCGTGGTTTCCCGGACGGCCGGCAGCGGGATCGGCTTCGCGCTGGAACCGGTGAACACGCGCGTCGACCATCCCGGCGCGCTGCTCGACCGGACGGCCGACGCCGTGCGGGTGGCCCGGGCGGTCGGCTCCGATCGGTTCGGCATCCTCTACGACCTCTACCACTCCCTCACCGAGGGGGAGGACCAGGCGACCGAGCTGGCCAACGCCGGCGGCCTCGTCCACTACGTGCAGATCGCCGACGTGCCCGGCCGCGGCGAGCCCGGCAGCGGCGACGTGGATTGGGCTCTTCAGCTCGGTGTCCTGCGCGCGGCCGGCTACACCGGTCCGATCGGGCTCGAGTACTACCCGACCGTCGACTCGGCGGAGTCGGTGCGGCACATCAAGGAGGTGGAGCGGTGACCGACCGCATCCGGGCCGGCATCGTCGGCGTCGGCTTCATGGGCACGGTGCACAGCCGGGCGATCCAGCGCTGCGGCGGGGTGCTGGTGGGCGCCGTGGGCTCGACCCCCACGAAATCCTGGGAAGCGACCGGGCGGCTGGGTGCCGAGCGTCCGATGGAGACGGTCGAGGAGCTGCTCGCGGCGGACCTCGACGTCGTGCACATCTGCACGCCGAACGCGTCGCACGCGCCGCTGGTGCGGGCCGCGATCGCCGCCGGCAAACACGTGATCTGCGAGAAGCCCCTTGCCGTCAGCCGGGCCGAGGCCGAGGAGCTCGTGGCGCTGGCGGCCGAGGCGGGCGTGACCGCCACGGTCCCGTTCGTCTACCGGTTCTACCCGACCGTGCGGGAGGCGCGGAACCGGGTCGTCGCAGGGACGAGCGGGGCGGTCCGGCTGCTGCACGGCTCCTACCTGCAGGACTGGCTGGCCGAGGAGACCGACGACAACTGGCGGGTCGACGCCGCCACCGGCGGGCCGTCCCGGGCGTTCGCCGACATCGGTGTGCACTGGTGCGACCTGGCCGAGTTCGTCAGCGGCCACCGGATCGCCGCGGTCGCCGCCCAGACTATGACCGCCGTCCCGCGTCGCGGCGGCCGGCCGGTGGAGACCGAGGACGCCGCGGTCGTGGTGTTCCGCACCGACCGGGGCGCGGTCGGCAACGTGACGATCAGCCAGATCACGCCCGGCCGGAAGAACCGGCTCTGGGTGTCGGTCGACGGCGAGGCCGAGAGCCTCAGCTTCGACCAGGAGAGCCCCGAAACCCTGTGGATCGGCGGCCGCGAGATGAACCGGCAGCTGCTGCGCGGCACGGCCGAGTCCCGTTACGTCACCGTTCCCGCCGGCCATCCGCAGGGCTACCAGGATTGCTTCGACGCGTTCGTCGCCGACACCTACGCCGCGATCCGGGGTGAAACGCCGGACGGCCTGCCCACCTTCGCCGACGGCCTGCGCGCGGCGACGGTGACCGAGGCGGTCCTCGAGTCGGCCCGCACCAACGCGTGGGTCGAGGTGCCGGCTCTCACCGTCGGCAGCGAGGTGGCGGCATGACGACCATTCTCATCGTCGGCGGCGAGGTGGCGGCATGACTACCGTTCTCATCGTCGGCAGCGGGCCGAACGGCGCCGCCTACGCGCGCACGCTCATCGAACGGACCGGCGCGACCGTCCTGATGGTCGAGGCCGGGCCGGTCATCGACTCGCCGCTCGGGATGAACGTGAAGAACATCCCCGACCCGGCCGGGCAGGCCGCCGCCCGGCTCGCCTCGCAGGGCCGGACGTCCTCCGGCGTCGTCGGCATCCCCGGCGGAGTGGTCGTCGAAGGAACGGTCACCGCGCGGCAGGCTACCCACCTGATCGGCCGGGCCGCCGAGGGCTCGGCCGGGATGCCGGCCGCCGCCGTGGCCACCTGCGTCGGCGGGCAGGGCGCGCACTGGACCTGTGCCACCCCGCGCCCGCAGGGCACCGAGCGGATCCCGTTCCTCGACCCGGCCGAGTGGGACCGGCACGTCGCCGACGCCGAGCGGTTGCTGCACGTCACCAAGACCGCGTTCGGCGGCGCGCCGCAGGCCGAGGCGATCCTGAACGTGGTCGGCGCCGAGTTCGCCGCGGACGGCATCGCGGTGCGCCCGCTGCCGGTGGCCGCCGACCCACGCCCGGACGGCACCTTGCGCTGGTCCGGCACCGACGTGGTGCTCGGCCCGGTGGTGGACGATCCGCGTTTCACCCTGCGAGCCGAGACGCTGTGCGTGCGGCTGCTCCGCGACGGCGATCGGGTGATCGGGGCGGTGTTGCGCGATCTGCGGACCGGTGTCGAGAGTGAGGTGTTCGCGGACACCGTGGTCGTTGCGGCCGACGCGATCCGGACGCCGCAGCTGTTGTGGGCGTCGGGGATCCGGCCGGCGGCGCTGGGTCGGTATCTCACCGAGCATCCGCTGGTCTTCGGGGTGGTCGCGGTGCGTGAAGGCGTGCTGCCGGTGCCGGACAAAGCCGATCCGATCGATCCCATCCGGGCCGTTGTGTCGATTGGGTATGACGAGGAACGGCATCCGTTCCACGCGCAGCTGATGTATTCGCCGATCTGCCCGGCGCCGCTGCCGGCGGACAGCCCTTACCGCGACAGCCCGGGTGGGTATGTGGGCATGGGCTGGGGTGTGCGGAAATGGCCGCGGGCCGAGGACCGGCTCATCTTCGACGAAGCGCTGCCGGACGAGAACGGGATGCCGAGCGTCCGGATCGCCTACGCGCTCACCGACCGCGAGGAGGCCGAGCTCGACCGGGCCCGCAAGTTCCAGGTGCGGGCCGCGGCGGCGCTCGGCGAGTTCGTCGACGGGATGCCCGTGATTATGCCCGCCGGCAGCTCCCTGCACTACATGGGGACCGTCCGAACAGGACCTGTCGATGACGGGTCCAGCGTCTGTGACACGTACGGGAAAGTCTGGGGTCTTGCGGGGTTGATCGTCGCCGGCAATGGGCTGATCCCGACCGCCAACTCGTGCAATCCCACGCTCACCAGCGTCGCGCTCTCCCTGCGGGGCGCCGGGAAATTGGCTGGGGGAAGCCGCTGATCGGGCCGAGTGCTCGGCTCTCCCGAGCGCCTTCGTTGCGACCGCTCTTCGTCGCCCTGGTCGTCGTCACGCTGCTCACCGCGCTCGACGCGACCATCGTGGCCACCGCGCTGCCGTCCATCGTCGCCGACCTCGGCGGCGAGCGGCACATGGCGTGGGTCTTGCAGGACGCGATGCCGGCCGCCGTCGTCGGCACCGCCACCGCCGCGGTCACCCTCCTCCTGCTCGCCCTGCTCGCCTCACTGCTGCTGCCGGACCACCGGCTCAGCGCCACCCGCGAACCGTTGGAGGTCTCGTCATGACCAGGACTTTCCCCGACTCCGTCGACGTGGTCGTCGTCGGCAGCGGGCCGACGGGCGCGGCGTACGCCCGGATCCTCAGCGAGCGGGCGCCGGCCGCCACCATCGCGCTGTTCGAGGCGGGGCCGGCGCTCACCGACCCACCGGGCATGCACGTGAAGAACATCGCCGGCTTCGCCGCCCAGCGAGCCGCCCAGCGGCGGTCGGAGGGGCTGCACCCGCACACCGACGGCGAGCCGGGACAGTACGCCGACCCGGCCCGGCGCATCCTGCGGCCCGGCACCCACCTGCTGCCGGAGGGCTATCAGGCGCCGGGCGAGGACGGGCTGCCCGCCCTCGCGATGTCGACGAACGTCGGCGGGATGGGCGCGCACTGGACCGGCGCCTGCCCGCGGCCCGGCGACGGCGAGCGCATGGGGTTCCTGCCGGACCTCGACGAGCTGCTCGACGAGGCGGAAAGGCTGCTGGAGGTGGACCGGCATCCGTTGGCCGGCGCGCCCTACACCGACCTGGTCCGGTCGCGGCTCGCTGATGCCTTCGACGCCGGGCGCGCGCCGGACCGGCGGGTGCAGCCGATGCCCCTGGCCGTGCACCGGCGGCCGGACGGGGCGCTGGTGTGGACCGGACCTGACATAGTCTTCGGCGACGTCACCCGGAACAACCCCAACTTCACCCTGTACGCCGAGTCGCCGGTACAGCGGGTGCTGGTCGAGGACGGCCGCGCGGTCGGGGTGCTGGTCGCCGGCCAGGAAGTGCGGGCGCGCTTCGTCGTGGTGGCCGCGGACGCGTTGCGTACGCCGCAATTGCTCTTTGCCTCGGGGGTCAGACCGCCGGCGTTGGGACGTTATCTGAACGACCAGCCCCAGACGGTTTTCGCGGTGCGGTTGCGCGACGTCGCCTCGGCCGCCGACGTCACCACCGGGGCGGAGATCATCGGGCAGAGCGGCGTGGGCTGGGTGCCCTACACCGACGAGCATCCCTTCCACGGGCAGGTCATGCAGCTGGACGCGTCACCGATCCCGCTGGTCAGCGAGGACGAGCCCTCGCCCGGGACGATCGTGGGCCTGGGTTGGTTCTGCGGCAAGGATCTGCAGGCCTCCGATCGGATCGCTTTCTCGACTGACGAGGTCGACGACTACGGGATGCCGAAGCCGTCGATCCACTACACGCTCACCGCCCGCGACCGCGCCTCGCTGGCCGCCGCGCGCGAACAGATCCTGCGGGCGGCCCGCGCGCTCGGCGAGTTCATCGGGGACGAGCCGCTCCTGCTCGCGCCCGGCGCCTCGCTGCACTACCAGGGCACCACGCGGATGGGCCCGGCCGACGACGGCACCTCGGTGTGCGGGCCGAACAGCGAAGTCTGGGGCGTGACCGGGCTCTATGTGGCCGGCAACAACGTCATCCCGACGCCGATCGCGTGCAATCCCACCCTCACATCCGTCGCGCTCGCCGTGGCCGGCGCCCGCGACATCGCATCCCAACTTGTTCTGCAGAGCGCGGCCGGCGCCGCCATCGGAGGTGACCATGCTTGACCCACAGATGATTCAGACCCGGGGCTTCCGCAACACCGCGGACGGCTTCGAGGTGCGGCTGCGGCTGCCCTACTACCGCGGCGTGTGGACGAACCTGATCGTCGGCGCGTCGATCACCGTGGACGACGTCGCGGCGCCGGCCGCCGAGATCCGGTGGAGCATCGGCGGCGTGCCCGTTGCCCTCAGCTCGGAGACTGCCCGGTGGCCGGTCGACGTGCCGGCGGTGCTGTCGGTGCCGCGCGCCGAGCCGCTGGCGATCGGGTTCCACACCGTCGCGGCCGAGCTTCGCCTGACCATGTCCTACATCCCGGAAGAGCTCCAGCCGACGGTCTGGACCGAGCAGCGCAGGCTGGTGATCACGCGATGATTTCCTACGGTGTCTCCCTCTACAGCTACACCGGCGAGTACGGCGTCACGATGACCCTGGACGACTGCGTCGAGGATGTCGCCGATCTCGGGGCGACCGGCCTGGAAATCCTGGGAGAGGCGCACGTCGAGAACTACCCCTCGCCGTCGACGGCCTGGATCGACGGCTGGTTCGCCCGGCTCTCTCGGCTGAAGCTGGAGCCCACTTGCTACGGCTCCTGGGTCGACACCCGCCGCGGCGGGCGGCCGATGACCGTCGACGAGGCGGTGTCGCAGCTTTCCACCGACATCCGTCTGGCGGCGCAGCTCGGCTTCAGGTACGTGCGGCCCAAGCTGGGTGTCGTCACCGACGACCTCGAACCGGACCCGGTCTGGGAACCGGCCACCGAGCGGGTGCTCGACCTGGCCGCCGCCAAGGACATCGTCATCTGCCCGGAAATCCATTGGCCGTCGGTGATCCGGTCCAAGGTGGTGGACGACTACCTGGCCTTCATCGAGCGCACGGGAACGGAGCATTTCGGGCTGCTGATGGACACCGGGGTCTTCCAGACCGCGATGCACTTCCGCGGCGGCGGCGTCGCCAGCCGGATGGGCGACGGCGGCGGGCGGCCGCCGGTGGTGCCGGTCGTGCCGGTCTCCGACCTGGAGGACATCCTCGACCACGTCGTGCACGTCCAGGCCAAGTTCTACGAGATCGACGACGACCTGCAAGACCACTACATCCCGTGGTCGTCATTTCTATCGCTGCTGGTCCGCCGGAAGTGGTCGGGGTGCCTGTCCAGCGAGTACGAGGGCGACTACGCGGCGGGCCGGGCCTCCGATCAGCTTCGCCGCCAGCACGCCCTGATCCGCCTTCTGCTGCAGGAGTCGTGATGGCGTGGGAAAGATGGTCCTACATGGACCACTGGGTCACCGAGACGCCGCAGGGGCCGCAGCCACCGTCGTTCAACCGCGCCTACATGGACCGCTACATCAAGCAGCTGTCGGCGCTGGGCTTCAAGGGCTTCGACACGTTCTTCTTCTACCTGCCGATGCTGGCCGGGATGTACGGGTCGCTGCCGGGCTTCGAGTCGTTCCTGCGGGACAACGGCTTCGAGAAGATCACCGGCATCTTCTCGGCGTATCCGTCGGCGACCCGCTTCACCGCGCCGCACGTGCCGGAGACGCACGACCGGATCTTCGCGGACTGCGAGCAGACCGTACGGGCGGTGGACGGGCTGGCGGTGGAGAACTTCATCGTGATGCCGTCGACGACGTACTTCCAGGTCGAACCCGTCACCGACGACAAGATCAAGATCATGGCGGACCTCTGGAACCGGGTCGGGCGGATGACGCTCGCGCACGGCATGAAAACGACCTGCCATTTCGAGTTCTGGGGCGCCATCCGTACGCGTGCGCAGCTTGATCTGTTCTTCGAATACACCGATCCCGAGTACGTGTACTTCTTCTGCGACACGGCACAGCACACGATCGCCGGGGTCGATCCGCTGCAGATGTTCCGCGACTATCGCGACCGCTGCACGGGATTCCACTTCAAGGACACCCATAACGTCGATGTTTTTTCGGCATTTCGGACCCCACCGGACCCGGAATTGCAGGCGCCGCAGGTGTCCCGCTGGTTCTACGAGATGGGGACGCCCGGCGGGCTGGTCGACTTTCCGGCGCTGATGCGCGAGATCGTCGCCAGCGGGTACGACGGCTGGCTGACCGTCGAGCACGACAAGGCCGAGCTCGGCGGCGGTAGCTACGCCGAGGCGACCTGTGTGGCCAAGTGGTACATCGACAACGTGCTGGGGTCGCTGTCATGAAGGACGATCTGCGCTGGGCCTACGCCCTCAACCAGTGGAACTTCCGGCTCGACGTCTTCGTGCGGCACGAGGACCATCGGCGGGCGCTGCAGACGGTCGCCGCGTGCGGCTTCGACCACGTCGAGCTGGCCGCCGGCACCGGGCGCTGGGACAACCTCGGGCGGCCCGAGACCATCGCCCTGAACCACGGCTCGCCGGCGGCCTTCCTCGACTTCGTGCGCTCGTGCGCGGTCGACGGGATCTCCAGCTTCCTCTGGGATCCCGGGCAGCCGGTCGAGGAGGAGGGCTGGGCGTTCCGCTCCACCCGCAACCCCGACGACCACGCGGCCATCGTCGAGTCGGCCAAGCCGTTCATCGACTTCCTGGCCGCGGCCGGCGGTTCGCAGCTGGTGGCGCGCCCGGTCGGCTCGGCCTGGATGGGGCCGCCGCTGGATCCGGCCGCCTTCCACGCGATCGGCGAGGTCTGGAACCGGGTGGGAGCGGTCGCCGCCGCGGCGGGCGTGGGATTGAGCCTGCACTACGACTGCCTCGGCGCCGTGCACACACTCGCGGACCTCGAGCGCCTGCTGGCCTTCACCGACCCGGCCCTGGTCGGCCTGGCGCTGGACACCGCCGAACTCACCGTGGCCGGGATCGACCCGGTGGCCTTCTACCGGTCGCACGCCGACCGGGTGACGCACGTGCACCTCAAGGACACCCGGTACACCGACACCGGCCAGGAATACCGGATGCCGGCCGCCGAGACGACCATGCTGCGCGGCGGGGGCGGCCGGCGGATCGAGCGCTGGTTCTACGAGCTGGGCACCGAGGGCGGGCTCGTGGACGTGCCCGGCTTCGTGGCGGCGTTGCGCGCGTCCGGCTATCCCGGCTGGGTCGTGGTGGAGAGCGACCACGGTGGCAACCCGGCCGAGCTGGCCATGCTGAACAGCTGGTACCTGCAGCACGAGCTGGCGGTGCCACGCCGCTAGGCGGCGCTTTGCAAGCGCTGGGCAGAAGGGGCCGGTGAGCCGTCGGCGAGCCAGATGCGCAGGGACTCGGGGCGCAGCAGGCGGTCGGTGGCGAGCAGCGCGCCGCCGGCCGTGCCCTCGTGGAAGTCGAGCGAGGCCGTCCGGATCGTCAGGTTGCGGGCGGCCAGTTCGATCGTGCCGGCGAGGACGGCGGCCCGGAACTCTTCGAAGAACACCGAGCCGTAGCGGATCACGCCGCCGCCGAGCACCAGCGTGCCCGGGTTGGCGAAATTCACCACGCCGGCGATGGTCCGGCCGGTGAGCCGGGCCGCGTCCGCCGCCGCGGCGTGCACCAGCTCGTCGCCGGCCTCGGCCGCGTAGCCGATGTCGGCCGGGACGATGTGGCCGCGCTCGGCCAGCCGCCGGGCCAGCAGCGGGCTCGCGCCCGACCGGGCGTGCTCGGAGAGCTTGCGCATCATCGCCCAGCCGCTGGCCACCGCCTCGAGGCAGCCGGTCTTGCCGCACCGGCAGACCGCGGCCGGGTCGTCGGTGACCCGCACGTGCCCGATGTCGCCGGCCGCGCCGCTGTCGCCGCGGTGCAGCCGCCCGTTGGTCACCAGCCCCGCCCCGATGCCGGTGGCCACCTTGACGAAGAGCAGGTCGCGCCGCTCCCGGGGCGCGCCGCGCTCCCACTCGCCGAGCGCCATGGCGTTGACCTCGTTCTCCACCCAGACCGGGGCGTCGTAGCGCGCCCGGAAGGGCACCCGCACGTCGTACCCGTTCCAGCCCGGCATGATCGGCGCGGCCACCACCGCGCCGGCCGCGACGTCGACCGGCCCGGGCAGCGCGATCGTGACGCCCCAGACCGGCTTCCCGAGATCGGTCAGCAGGGCGTCGAAGGCGTCCTGGACGGCGGCCAGCACCACCTCGGGCCCGTCCTGGACGTCGATGTCGCCGTCGTGGCGGCGCAGCGGGTTGCCGTCCAGATCGGACACCGCGGCCTGCAGCGAGACGGCGCCCAGCGAGGCCGACAGGATCACCCCGGCCTCGGCCCGGAACCGGACCGACCGCGACGGCCGGCCACGCTGCTGCGGGGAGGGCGCCGCCTCGAGCTCCTTGAGCACACCCAGCTCGAGCCCCTCGCGGATGCGGTCGTTGATCACCGTACGGCCGAGGCCGGTCACGCTCTCCAGGTCGGGGCGGGTCATCGCGGTCTCGGCACGGACGATCTCGATGATCTGCGCGAGCACGAGGATGTCGCGAGCAGAGGGCGGCGCGGGCAAGCGATCTCCTTCTGGGGGCCTATGCTTATGCGGATTCTATGCATAATTGCGTGCGCCAGTGCCGCCAGTGCCGCCAGTGCCGCCAGTGCCGCCAGTGCCGCCGGGACAGGTGACCGTTCAGCTGCTCGGACCGGCGACGGCGGTGAAGAGGTGGGCCTCGGCCGGGAACAGCAGCCCTTCGCCGTCGAGGTGGCCGGCCAGCACCTCGCCGAGGTCTTCGATCATGGCCTGCCGGGTCGCGGTGTCCAGCGGGGCGAGCGCCGCCGCCAGCGGGGACGCCGCGACCTGCCGGGCGAAGAACTCCGGCACGGACGGGAATCGGACCATGAGGACGCGGGTGGTGCGGTCGACGGCGGTGAAGCCGCCGCCCGTCAGCAGCAGGTGGACACGGTCGGCGTCGGGCAGCCGGAACGGCGCTCGCATGAGGTCGCCCGGCGCGCCGTGCCGGTCGAGGACCGTCGCGAGCGCGGCGAAGCCGGGCGCGCGGGAGATGTCGCACCACAGGGCGAGCGCGAGCCGGCCACCCGGCGCGACGACCCGGTGCAGCTCCCGCACCACGGCGGCCGGATCCGGGGTGAACTGCAGGCCCTGCTGGCAGAACGCCACGTCGAAGCTGTGGTCGGCGAACGGCAGCTCGGCCGCGTCACCCGGCACCCACCGCACCCGGGGATCCAGGCGCGCCGCCACCTCGAGCATGGCGGGGCTCTTGTCCAGGGCGGTGACGCCGGCGGCGGTGGCGGCGGCCCGGCGGGCCACGATGCCGGTGCCGCACGCCACGTCGAGAACCCGAAGTCCCCGCACCGGGCCGGCGGCGGCGAGCAGTGCCTCGGCCAGGGGTGCGAACAGGACGGGTACGAGGTAGTCCTCGTACGCGTTGGGGTCCATGAGCCTCGCCTCACCGGCGCGACGCGTACAGCGCGTCCTCGAAGGCAGCGTACGTCCGCAGCACATCCGGGTCGAGGAAGGGCCGGGACTGGGTGTAGACCGCCGCGGTGATCCGGGCGGCCGGGTCGACCCAGAAGAAGGTGTTGAAGATGCCGGCCCAGCCGCCACTTCCGGCGGATCGCCGGCCCGGCTGGTCATGGGTGGTCAGCTGAAGCCCCCAGCCCCACTTCAGGCCCGGACCCGCGGCGTAGTCGCAGCTCGCCACCGGGTCCGCGGTGCGGATCAGGGCGGGAAAGTCGAGCTCACCGATCTGGTTGGTGAACGCCTCCCGTACCGATGCCGGGCTGAGGATCGACGCGCCGCCCAGGGAGCCCTCGCCGAGCAGCATGCGCTGGATCCGCAGGAAATCGCGGGGTGTGCAGTAGAGGCCGTGACCCCCGGAGAAGTAGCTGGGGTGCTGGTCCCAGTCGATGTCGGTGGCGACCCACCCGCCGTCCGGCGTCCGGTCGTGCACGGGCACGCTGCGTCGCCGCTGGTCGTCGGTGCGGAGAAACGTCGTGTCCTTCATGTCGAGCGGCGCGAAGACGTTGTCGGTCAGGTATCCGTCGAGCGGCCGCCCGGCGGCGGCCTCCACCACCTTGCCGAGCCAGTCAGTGCTGATGCCGTACTCGAACCTGGTGCCCGGGTCGGCGACCAGCGGGGTGGCGAAGACGTCGCCGATCCCGGTTTCCCGCTGCCAGCGGTCGATCGTGGCGTTCCAGAATCCGTACGTCAGGCCGGCGGTGTGCGTGACCAGCTGTTTGACGGTGGCCCGGGTGGCCGGCGCCCGCAGGACCGGCTTCCCGTTCTCGAAGCCGTCCAGCACCCGCACGGCGGCGAACTCGGGGCAGTAGTCCTCGACCGGCGCGCCGAAATCCAGGGCGCCGCGTTCGCGCTGCTGGAGGGCGGCCACCGTGCAGACCACCTTGGTCATGGACGCGATCCGGAAGACGGTGCCGGCGGTGACCGGACCGGCGCTCCCCTCGTAGATCACGCCTTCGTCGTCGGCGGCCAGGGCGACGATGTTCGGGACGGAACCGCTGCTCACGGCCGTCGACAGGACGGCATCGATGCTCGTACTCATGGGATCTTCCTCCGGTGGTCGGCTGACACACCCGAGCGTTGCCGCCGGCCACCCCGCGCCGCTTCGGGAGGACCACCCGTCCGGCGGCCCTCCGGCTACGCAGACAACCCGGCCGAATACCCAGCCAACTGGGCGCGCCGCCGGCAACCGGTTTTGGCGAGCAGGCCGGCCACGTGCTTCTCGACCGTCCGGGGCGAGAGGTGCAGGCGAGCGCCGACCTCCTGATTGGTCAGACCCTCGGCGAGCAACGCCAGCACCTCGGCCTCCCGGCTGGTCACGCCGAGCGCCCGGAGCCGCCCCGGCACCCCCGGGTCGTCCCGGCCGGGACGGGGAACCGGGATTCCGGCCCGCCGCAGCAGCTCACGGCAGGTGGCCGCGACGACCTGGTCGCCGCGGGCGGCGAAGTAGGCGGCCGCCTCCCGCAGCCAGAGCGCCGGCTCACCCCAGTCGTCGGCCAGCGCCGCCTCGGCGGCCGAGCGGCGCGCGTACTGCCGGTACCAGGCCACCAGCGGGCCCATCTCCGCGTCGGCGGCGGCGAACGCGGCGGCGGCCTCGGCGGGGCGCCCGGCCCGGCCGAGCAGGACGGCCTCGGCGTAGCCGAGCAGAATCGCCACCACCCGATGCCGGGTCGCGCCGGAATCGCGTACCCGATCGATCTCGGCTTGGGCGGTGTCGTCACCCGCGACCGCGAGCAGCAGCACCCGCAGGCCGAGGAACGGCGGGGCGACCGTAGCCGGGGACCGTTGCAGCAGCCGGGCGCCGGTGGTCATCTCGGCCAGCGCCCGCGTGCGGTCCTCGGCCAGCAACGACGCGGTGGCCCGGCAATGACCCAAGGCGCTGCCCTGCACGTCGAGGTCGTCGGGGGCCAGGGCCAGCGCCTCGCGCAGTCCGGCTTCCATGTCGTCGGCCCGGCCCAGCTGGGCGTACGCGGCGGCTTGCATGATCAGCGCCATCGGCAGCGTGGCCAGGCGAAGCCGGCGCGACATCTCGGCGCTGCCACGGGCGGGTCCCAGGCCGTCCACGGGCCGGAACTGCTTGATCAGCCCGGCCGCGATCTGCAGGTCCAGGGTGGCGACCAGGGCCAGCGCGCCGACCTCGGCCGCCAGCTCCCGCGCCTGCCGCAGCCGGTCGACGCTTTCGGTGCGCTGCTGGTCGACCGTGCCGAGCTCGTGCAGCGCGCGCAGGCGCCACAGCGTCAGGCCGTGGGCGGTCGCCACGGCCAGCTCGCGGGCGAACGCCGCCTCCGCCGCCCGCAGGTCCTGCTGGCGGGCGACCCGGCCGGCCACCTCCAGCGCCTCGCAGGCGACCGCGGGCTGCTCGTCGCGCTCGGCCGCGGCGAGGGCGGCCGCGGCCAGCCGATCCGCCTCGCTCAGCCGGCCCTGCCCGAGGGCGACCTGGGCCGCGAGCGCCTCGACAAGCGCCGTCGTGCCCTCGACCGCCGCGAGATGCTCCTCGGCGACCTCCCAGCGGCCCGCGGCCACGCCGGCCCGGGCCAGCCGCAGGTGAAGATCGCTCCGGACGCCGGGGTCGCGGGAGACCGGATCCAGCCGGGCCAGAAGCAGTTCGCCCAGCTCGAAGGCCCGGTCGACCTGGCCGGCCTGGGCGAGCACGTCGGTGAGCGCGACGCCGATGCGCACCGCCAGCTCCGGCTCGCCGGGCGCGAGCCGCCGGGCCCGGCGCAGCATCTCCTCGGCCGAGGCCAGAGCGCCCGCGGCGGCGGCCCGCAGCCCGGCCGTCAGCCACAGCTGCGACGCCCGAGCGGGGTCGCCGGCCACCTCGGCGAGGTCGGCCGCCAGCTCGCACCACGCCCCGGCCAGCTCGGGACGCGCCCGTTCCAAGGCCAGCAGAGTCCGCGCGGCCAGGCTCGCCCGTTCCGGCGCGACCAGGTCGCCGAGCACCGCCTCGCAGGTCAGGGCGTGCCGGAACTGGAACCCGGCGTCCTCGGCGGTCACCAGCTGTGCGCCGACGGCCTGGCGCAGGGCGCTCACCACCTCGGCGTCGTCCAGGCCGGTGGCGGCGGGCAGCAGCGACCACTCGAAGCTCCGGCCGAGCAGCGCGGCGGCGTGCAGCACGCTGCGGGCGTGCGGCGGCAGGGCGGCCAGGCGCCGGGCGACCGCGTCGGCGAACGTCGGCGGCACCCGCCGGTCCAGCGGGCCGCCGGTCGTCCAGCGCCCGTCCCGCTCCACCAGCGTTCCGCCAACCACCAGCCCGGCCAGCAGCTCCTCGATCAGGAAGGGCAGGCCGTCGGCGCGGGCGCCGAGGAACTCCTCGACCGCCGCCGGCAGGGCCGAGGTGGACAGGCAGGCCCGGGCCAGCCGCAGGGTCGCCTCGTCATCCAGCCGCCCCAGCTCGACCGCCCGCGCTGCCCGGCGCGCGAGCAGCGTCTCGACCAGATCCCGCCCCGTGCCGTCCTCGCCGGTCCGCAGGGTCGCCACGCAGGCGACGCCTTCCGTGGCCAGGTTGTCCGCCAGGTACTCCAGGACCGACAACGACTCGCGGTCGGCCCAGTGCAGGTCCTCGAGGACGAGCAGACAGCCGCGGCCCTGGCCCACGACGCGGAGCAGGCGCAACAGCCCTTCCCCGATCACCACCGGCGACTCCGCGCCCGGGACCGGCTCGTGGGGGAGCCATGAAGGAACCAGCCGGCCGAGCGCGGGCCGGAACGACCCCATCTCCTCGAGATCGGGCCGGCCGGATCGGCGCAGCTCGGCCATCACCGCCTCGGCCAGCGGCCGGAACGGCACCGCCGCCCCGCCGGCGACGGCCCGGCCGGTCAGTACCGGGAGCCCGCGGTCGCCGGCCAGCCGGGACACCTCGCGGACCAGCCGGGACTTGCCGACCCCGGCCTCGCCGAGCACGACGAAGGCGCCACCGTGGCCGCCGGCCGCACGGTCCAGCCCGTCCAGCAGGACCTGGACCTCGTCCTCCCGGCCGACCAGCACAGGGCACAGCACCTGGCGCACCCCGCCATTATCGGCGTGTGCGGTGCGTGCGGAAAAGCCGTCTTTCCCCGTACGGGCCGCCGTGGCAGCGTGGTCGGGAAGGTTCGTACGGCGAAAGGCTCGCCATGACCGCTCAGCGCAAGCAAGCCGGCCCGCGGCCGGCCCGTCGCCTTGCCGCGCTGGTCGCGCTGGCCGCCCCGATCCTCGCGCTCGCCGCGGCCATCGAGATCATGTTCCAGCACCCCGGGAGCCTGCTCGCTCTGGTGCTGTCCACCGCGGTCGTGACGGTGGCGGCCTGGTACGCCCTGACCAGGCGCGGCCTGCTGCGGGTCACCGCGGTGATCGTGGCGGTCCTGGCGGCCACGGCCGTCGTCCTGCTCGGGTTGTCGGTGCTGCTCATGCAGCTGTTGCTGCTGCTGCTGGTCTTCGCGGTGGCCGGCCGCTACGCGCTGGGCCCGGAAGCGGGCGCGCTGTTCTGGAACGCCGCGCCGGCCCACGCGGCCGGGCCGGCCCGCAACGGCGTGCTGCTGATCAACCCGAAGTCCGGCAACGCCACCGCGGTCCGGCTGAACCTGGCCGCCGAGGCGGCCGGGCGGGGCATCCACGTGATCACGCTCGCGCCCGGCGACGACCTGGCTCGGCTCGCCGATCGGGCCGCGGCCGGGGGCGCCGACGTGCTTGGGATGGCCGGCGGCGACGGGTCGCAGGCCATCGTTGCCGCCACGGCGGTGCGCCACGGCATCGCGTACGCGTGTGTGCCCTCGGGCACCCGCAACCATTTCGCCCTCGACCTGGGCCTGGACCGCGGCGACGTGCTCCGCGCCCTGGACGCGTTCACCGACGGGGTCGAGCGCACTGTGGACCTCGGCGAGGTCAACGGCCGGGTGTTCGTGAACAACGCCTCGCTCGGCGTCTACGCCGAGGTCATCCGGGCGGGCGCCTACCGCGGCGCCAAGTTGCGGACGTGGGGCCGCCTGCTGCCGGATCTGATCGGGCCGGCCGCGGAATGCTCCGATCTGGTGTTCCACGGGCCCGACACGCGGTCGTACACCGGCATGTCGCTGGTGCTCGTGTCCAACAACCCGTACCGGCTGAGCCGTCTCGGCCGGGCCGGCGGACGGCCCCGGATGGACACCGGCCGGCTCGGCATCCTGGCCGCCCGGGTGCGCGGCGCGGCCGGCGACCACGGGGCGATGTCGCTGCGCCGGTTCGCCGACGTCCTGGAGTGGTCGCGCGACGATTTCGAGGTGCGCTCCACCGCCCCGGTCCCGGTCGGCCTCGACGGTGAGGCGCTGATGCTGACCCCGCCGCTGCGGTTCACGTCGCTGCCCGGCGCCCTCCGGGTCCGCCTGCCCCGGAAGGGCACCATCCGCATGGCCCGGCGCAACGCGCAGGTGACCCATGGCGACTTGACGGCCCTCGTCCGGATCGCCGCCGGGCGGCCCGGGTTCGCTACGGAGGCGCCATGACGACGCCGGAGTACCGAACCGGCCGGATCGTCCGGGCCCGGCTGGGCCTCGCCGGATCGGTCTTCGCGCTGCTGTTCTTCTGCGCCTCCCTGACCCCGTCGCTGCTGCCCCGGTCCTGGTATCTGCAGGGCATCGTGAGCGGGCTGACCGCGGCGATCGGGTACGGCTTGGGGGCGACCCTCGGCGCGCTGGTGCGCCTGGCCTGGCGGCGCAGGTTTCCCCGGGCGACCCGGGTCGCCTGGTGGGTGCTGCTGGTCGTGGCCCCGCTCGCCGGTCTGCTGATGCTGGCCCTGGGCACGAAGTGGCAGCAGGAACTGCGGGGCCGGCTGGACATGGAACGGATGGCGACGTACGACATCGTCCGGATCGTCGGGGTCGCCCTGCTGACGTTCGTGGTGCTGCTGCTGATCGGCCGCGCGCTGCGGCTGGCCACCCGCAAGCTCGCCCGGCTGCTGCGCCGCTGGGTGCCGCGGCCGGTGGCGTACGCGGCCGGGTTGGCCGTGGTGGCCTATCTGACCATCGGTTTCATCAACGGGTTCCTGCTCGACAACGCGCTCGCGGTGGCCGACCAGACCGCGTCGCTGACCAACGGTGGCACGTCGGAGGGCATCCACATGCCCGGCTCGGCGCTGCGCTCGGGCAGCCCCGCGTCGGCCGCGCCGTGGCGCACTCTCGGCCGGCAGGGCCGCGAGTTCGTCGGCACCGGCCCGACCGTGGCGCAGCTGACGGCGTTCGCCGGGCGGCCCGCGGCCGAGCCGATCCGCCTGTACGCCGGCCTGGAGTCGGCCGGCTCGGCCGAGGAGCGCGCCCAGCTCGTGGTCCGCGAGATGCGCCGCGCCGGCGCCTTCGACCGGGCCGTGATCGGCGTGATCACGCCGACCGGGACCGGCTGGGTGGACCGCAACGTCACCGACTCGCTGGAGTACATGTACGCCGGCGACACCGCCCTGGTGTCCATGCAGTACTCGTACCTGCCCAGCTGGATCTCGTTCCTGGTCGACCAGTCCCGGGTGTCGGAGTCGGCGACCGCGCTGATCCGGGCGGTGCACGCCGAGTGGGTGTCCCGGCCACCGGCGATCCGGCCGCGGCTACTGCTGTTCGGCGAGAGCCTCGGCTCGTTCGGCACCGAGCGGGCCTTCGGCGATCCGGCCGGCCTGAGCGCCGGCGCCGACGGGATCCTGCTGGTCGGGCCGCCGTTCGCCAACCCGATCCGGCGCGACCTGCTCGCCGTCCGCGACCCGGGCAGCCCGGTCTGGGACCCGGTGTTCACGGCCGGCGTCGTGGAGTTCACCCAGCGGCCGGCCGACCTGCGGGGGCGGTCCGGCACCCCGCCGGCCGTGGTCTACCTGCAGAACTCCTCCGACCCGATCGTCTGGTGGAGCCCCGAGCTGATCTTCGAACGCCCGGAGTGGCTCGACGGCCCGCGAGGCCCGGATGTCTCCCCGGACATGCACTGGTACCCGCTGGTGACGTTCTGGCAGACCGCGGTCGACCAGATCTTCGCGAACGGCGTGCCGCCCGGCCACGGGCACGTGTACGGCTCGGGCGTGGTCGACGGCTGGGCCGCGCTGACCGCGCCCCCCGGCTGGACCACCGCCGACACCGTGCGGCTGCGCGAGCTGCTCGACCGCACCAGCTGACCGGCGCGACGAAAGGGAATGTCGATGGAACGTCCGTTGTGGCAGTGGGTCCTCGGCTGGGTCGGCCTCGCCGCGTTGCTGGCCACGCTGGTGCTGTACGCCGCGAGTGGGCTGCTCGCGCCCGGCTGGGCGATCGCCCTGCTCCTGGTCGTCTGGCTGGCGTTGCTGGCGGTGGCCATCTGGCTGCTCCGCTCCCGCCGCCCGCTGGCCGTCCTGCTGGTGCCGGTGGCGGCCGTCCTGATCTGGTTCGGCGCCCTGACCGCCGGCGAGAACCTGCTCGGCTGGACGGGCTGAGCGGCCCGGTGGTAGGGCGCAGTGGGCGTCATCGGGTGAAGAATCGGTCGAGCACGCCGGCGAGCACCTTCGGATCGGCCACATGGGTCTGGCCCTCGACGATCCGGCGCTCCGCCTGGGGAAGCGCCGCCGCGATCGCGTCCGCCGCTGCGTCGAAGAATCCGGGCTGCAGGCCTCCCATGTGCGGGTCCGGGATGCCGCCGGTCGCCACCAGCGTCGGCTGCGTGATGGAGGCGAGCCGCGCGACCGGTGGCCGTCCGTCTCCCAGACAGGCCGCGTCGTAGGCGAGCGTGGGCGCGAGCGCTTCCAGCCCGGGCCAGAACGACGAGGCGCCGAACAGCCGCGCCGGCCCACCGGCCTCGCTGATCAGCGCGTCGATGTCCTCGATCTCACGCTCCACCGCGTACGGAGCGGTGTCGCCGCTGTCACCCCGGCCACGGCGCGCGTAGTTGAAGACAGTGAACCGCCGCGCCAGCTCGGGGACGAGCACCGCGTTCTCCGAACCGTCGTCGAGCCCGCCACCCACCAGGATGACTGCCGGACCAGTGCCGGCGCGTTGGTAGGCGATCGAGGTGCCATCTTTCGACGTCACAAAGGCCATTCGGGCTCCGTTCCAGGGCAGAAAGTTGACCTGAAGGAAATCGTAAGCGCCTCCCGGCAAGGTTCTCCCTGTCCGCAAGACACCGCAACTCACCAGGGAGAACTTCCGATGCGCAAGCTCATCAACTCGACCTACCTCACCCTCGACGGCGTCATCGAGAACCCGGTCTGGACCATGCCCTACTTCGCGGAGGAAGCGGTCGCGGTGGCCACCGAGCTCACCACCGGCGCGGACGCGCTGCTCATGGGGCGGGCCACCTACGACGGGTTCTCGCAGGCCTGGCCGGCCATGGACGAGAACGACCCCAACACGGGCGCGGCGTTCTTCAACAACGTGAAGAAGTACGTGGCGTCGACGACGCTGAAAGACCCCTCGTGGAAGAACTCCGAGGTGCTGGAGGGGGACCTGGTCGAGGCGGTCGCGAAACTCAAGGCCGGGGACGGCAAGAACATCGTCCAGTACGGGTACGGCACGGTCACCGCGCAGCTCATCAACGCCGGGCTGGTCGACGAGGTGAAGTTCTGGATCCACCCGGTCATCGAGGGCAACGCCAGCTTCAGCAGCGCGCTCAGCGATGTGAAGGCGACGTTCGAGCTGATCGACACGCGGGTCTTCAGCAACGGCGTCATCGTCGCCACCTACCGCCCGAAGGCCACCGCCTGATCGAGGGTCAGCTTGGCGCCCTCGGCCACGAGGTCGTCGAAGCGGTCCTGGCCGAGAGCGGCAACGGCCCGTCGCGCCACCCGGTCGAGCTCGTCCTGCTCGGCCGGGGCGGCGGGGGCCGAGCTCTGGTCGCGGGCGGTGGCGGCGGCGCCCAACATGCGGGCCGCCGTTGCCGGCTCGGCGAGGGCGGCCATGCCCTCGACCGCGCCGATGCCGTCGCGGGTGGAGCCGATGGCGGCGCCGAAAGCCTCCCGATGCAGCGCCCAGGCCGCCGCGTGATCGCCCTGGAGCTCGCGCGCGTAGCCCAGCTCGACCAGGATCATCGGCAGGTACGGCGGCGGCTGCGGCTCGACGCGGCCCTGGTCGGCCAGCCGGGTCAGGTGGACGACGGCCTGGTCGAGGCGGCCCGATCGGCGGGCGGCGATGCCGAGGCTCATCTCGGCGAAGACGACCGCGGTGGGCGCGCCCTGTTCGACGGCCAGGCGGTAGGCGCGTTCCGCCAGCTCCCGCGCCTGTTCGTAGTCGCGGCCCTGCACGGCCAGCCACGCCAGCCAGGACAGCTTGCTGCCGACCTCGGGCCACAGCGAAAGCTCGGTCGCCCAGCGCAGCCCTTCCCGGTGCACGGCGGCGGCCCGCTCGTTCCGCCCTTGGAACTCGGCCAGCCCGCCCAGCCAGTCGCTGGCCCGCAACCGTCCCCATTGGTCGCCCAGCTCGGCGAAGAGCTGGTCGCTGCGGGTCGCGGTCGCCTCCAGCGCGGACTGGTCACCGGCCGCATGGGCGAGCATCGCCCGTGACGCCAGCACCGCCGCCTCGGTCCACGAGTCGTCGAACTCCTCCGGCATCAGCGCGGCGGCAAGCTCCAGGTCACCCCGGTCCAGCACGGCATTCGCCACGAACCAGGCCGCCCGGCCGCGAGGATCAAGAGCAAGCACATCCCGTACGTCGGAAGGCACCCGATCTCCTTGCAGCAGAGCGAGACCAAGTCGCCAGGGCGCCGCAAGGCGCTCTTCTTCGGCCGTGCCGGAGAGCGCCAGCGCCGCGCGGGCCTCGCTGAGCCGGCCCCGCAGAACCCAGTACCAGGCGAGCGCGAGCGCCAGCCGCAAACCGCCGCCGTGGGTGAGGGCCGCTTGCAGATTGGCGCGCTCGGCGTCGAGGATCGCGAGCCACTCCCGCTGGCGTGGCCCGCGCAGCTCCGGATCGGCGCGGGCGGCCAGCTCGAGGAAGTAGGCGGCGTGCTGGGCGCGGAGCGTCGCGGCGTCGGTGAGCTGCGCGGCGCCGAACTCCGCGACCGACTCCAGCAGCCGGTAGCGCGACGGCTCGGCCACCACCAGCGACCGCGCCACGAGGCGGTCCACCGCGTCCAAGTCGGCGTGGCACACCTGCTCGGCGGCCTCGGGCGTGCAGCCGTCGCGGAACACCGAGAGCCGGGCCAGCACCGCGCGATCCTCCGGGTCCAGCAGATCCCAGCTCCACGCGATCACGGCGGTCAGCGTGCGCTGCCGCTCGGGCACGTCCCGCTGGCGGGTGGTGAGCAGCCGGAAGCGGTCGTCGAGGCGGTCCACCACGCCCTGGACGCCGAGGGCGCGCACCCGGGTCGCGGCCAGTTCCAACGCCAGGGGCAGGCCGTCGAGCCGGCGGCAGAGCTGCGCCACCGCGGGCGCGGTCTGCTCGTCGAGCCGGAACCCGCGGTGCTGGGCGGCCGCGCGCGCCGCGAAGAGCCGGGCCGCCGCGGAACGCCGTACGGAATCGACGTCGGCCGGATCGGCCGGAAGCGCGAGCGGACCCACCTCCCAGATCTGCTCGCCCGCGAGCAGCAGCGGCTCGCGGCTGGTGGCCAGCACCCGCACCCCCGGCGCGTCGCGGAGCAGCCGGGCGACCAGGGCGGCGGCCGCGCCGATCACGTGCTCGCAGTTGTCGAGCACGAGCAGCATCTCCCGCTGCCGCAGCGCCGCCACCAGCCGGTCGGCCGCCGACCCGGTCGTGCCCGGCGCCTCATGCAGGCCGAGCACACCGAGCACCTGCTCAGCGATCCGCGTGTCGGCCGGTGGCAATGGGGATAGTTCAATGAGATGCACACCGTCCGGCTGGGTCTGCTCGGCCGCGGCCGCCGCGGCCAGGCGGGTCTTGCCCACGCCGCCCGGGCCGACCAGCGTGAGCAGCCGGCCGGCCGGGATCAGCGTGCGCAGCTCGGCGAGGGCCTCGGCCCGGCCGATCAGCTCGTCCAGCTGGGCGGGCAGGCTGTTGCGGACGATCGCGGCCTTGGGCGGCGCGTTGAGGCCCGGGTCCTGGTCGAGGATCTGCCGGTACAGCGCGGCCAGCTCGGGACCCGGGTCGAGGCCCAGCTCGTCGGCGAGCCGCTCGCGCAGCCCGGCGTAGCTTTCCAGGGCCTCGGCCTGGCGGCCCGCCGCGTACAGGGCGCGGATGTGCAGGCCACGCAGGCCCTCCCGCAGCGGATGCCGCTCGACCAGCTCGGCCAGCTCGGCGGCGACCAGGTCGTGCTCGCCGCGGGCCAGCCGGGCCTCGGCGAGCCGCTCGTGCACGACCAGGCGCTGCTCGGTCAGCCGGGTCGTCTCGGCGCGGGCGAACTCCTGGTCGGCCACGTCGGCGTAGGCCTGGCCGCGCCACAGCGCGAGCGCCGCGCCGAGCCGGTCCACGCCGGTGGCGTCGGCGAGCGCGGCGAACCGGTCGGCGTCCACGTCGTCGGCCCGCAGCCGGTAGCCCGGGGGTTGCGACTCGACCAGGTCGCGGGCGCCCGGCTCGGCGTCGTTGAGCGCCTTGCGCAGCTGCGAGACGCGCACCTGCAGGGCGGCGGCCGGGCTGGCGGGCGCGTCGTCGCCCCACAGGTCCTCGATCAGCCGGTCGGCGGAGACCACCGTGTTGCGGTGCGCCAGCAGGTCGGCGAGCAGCATCCGCACCTTGGCGCCGGGCACGACCACCGGCTCGCCGTCGTCGGTGGTGACGGCAAGCGGGCCGAGGATTCCGAAGCGCACAGCCGGACATGGTACGGGCGGTAAGCCAACCGTAAGGGCGGCCGCGCACGCTGGGCGCATGGAGATCTATTTCGAGGACCACGGGGCCGGTTCCGGCCGGCCGCTGATCCTCGTGCCGGCCGCGCTGTCCGGCATCCGTACCTCGTACGGTGTGCTGCTGCCCTTGATCGCGAGAAGGCGGCGCGTGGTCGCGATCGAGCTGCCGGGGCACGGACGGACGGCCGACTGTGAGGGGCCGTACACCGTCGAGGGCTTCGCGGCCGAGGTGATGCACCTGCTGGATCGTCTCGGCCTGCCGGAGGTGGACGTGCTGGGCTGGGGTCTGGGCGCCGCCGTCGCGCTGCGGCTCGGCACCCACCACCCGTCGCGGATCGGCCGGCTCGTGCTCGCCTCGCCGGCGTTCGATCGAGGCGGCCTGCACCCCGGTCTGCTCGAGGACGCCCAAAATCTCAAACCCGAGCATCTGTACGGGTCGGAGCTGCACGACGAGTACGTGCGGACCGCGCCCGACCCGGCCGGCTGGGATCGGCTGGTCACCAAGATGGCGGTGCTGGACGCGCATCCGCTCGAATGGACGGCCGCGCAGATCCGGGCGCTGCACGCCCCCGCCCTGGTCGTCGTGGGCGACGCGGACATCGTCCGTCCGGAGCACGCCGTACGCATGTTCCGGCTGCTCGGCGGCGGGGTCCCCGGCGACGTCTGCGGACTGCCGCGCAGCCGCCTCGCGATCCTGCCCGGCACCACGCATGCCTCGCTGCCGCAGCGGGCCGCGCTGCTGGCCCCGATGGTCGAGGAGTTCCTCGACGAGGGCCGTACGTACGACGCCGTACGCGGAGAGCCGCCCCTCGACGGACGCCGCGAGCGGGCCGGGCGGGCAGGGTCGGCGGTATGGAACCCATCGTCACGCGAGGTTTGACCAAACGGTACGGCGAGCTGTTCGCCGTACGGGATCTCGATCTGACCGTGCGGGCCGGCGAGGTGTACGGCTTCCTCGGCCCCAACGGCGCCGGCAAGACCACCACGCTGCGGATGCTGCTCGGGCTGGTCCGGCCCACGTCGGGGACGGTGGCGCTGAACGCCCGCCCGGTCGGCGCGCTGATCGAAGGTCCCGCGTTCTATCCCTATCTTTCCGGCCGGGACAACCTGAAGGTGCTCGCCCGGCACGCGGGCGTCGCCGCCCGGCGCGTCGACGTCGTCCTCGACCTGGTCGACCTGACCAGTCGGGCCGGCGACCGGTACGCGAAGTACTCCCTGGGCATGAAGCAGCGCCTTGGCGTGGCCGCGGCCCTGCTGAAGGACCCGCGCCTGCTCGTGCTGGACGAGCCGACCAACGGGCTCGACCCGGCCGGGATGGCCGACATGCGGGCGATGATCCGCCGGCTCGGCGCGGCCGGCTGCACCGTGCTGGTCTCCAGCCACATGCTCGGCGAGGTGCAGCAGATCTGCGACCGGGTGGGTGTCATCTTCCGCGGCCGGCTGGTCCGCGAGGGCACCGTCGCCGACCTGCGTGGGGGCGCCGACCTGCGGGTCGTCGCCGCGCCGCTGGACCGGGCGGCCGAGCACGCGCGGCGGATGCTCGGGCCGGACGCGGTGAGCCTGGCCGACGGCGGCCTGAACCTCGCCGTCGGCGCCGACCGGGCCGGCGAGATCAACACGTCGCTGGTGTCGGCGGGCGTGACGGTCAGCGAGCTGCGGACCGTGGAACGCGACCTGGAAGACGCCTTCTTCGAGCTCACCGGGGGTGAGGCACATGTGGGGTAACTTCACGGCCGAGCTGGTCAAGGTCGTCAAACGGCCGGCGAACTGGTTGCTGCTGGCGGTCGCGCTCTCGCTCGGCCTGCTGTTCACGTACGTGATCCCCTACACCGGCTACAAGAGCGGCAGCGCCGGCGGCCTCGACGCCCTCCTGCCGGCACAGCTGGTCGGCAACTCCATCGCCGGCCTGCCGGTGTTCCTCGGCGCGATCATGGTCATCCTGGGTGTGCTGGCGGTCGGCGGCGAGTACGGCTGGGACACCTGGAAGACCGTGCTCGCCCAGGGCCCGTCGCGGCTCGCGGTGTACGGGGGCAAGCTCGCCGCCCTCGCCGTCGCGGTGCTCGTGGTGGTGGGCTCGCTCTTCCTGCTCGGCCTGGGGTCGAGCCTGCTCATCGCCTCGGTCGAGAACCAGTCGACGGCGCTGCCGCCGCTCGGCGACCTCGCGACCGGGCTGGGCGCGGGCTGGCTGATGGCGGCCATGTGGACCGCGTTCGGCGTGCTGCTCGCGGTGCTGCTGCGCGGGGTCGCGCTGGCCATCGGTCTCGGCCTGGTCTGGATGCTGGCGGTGCAGAACCTGCTCTCCGCCCTGGCCGCGCCGCTGCTGGAGTGGGTCGCGCAGGCTCAGAAGGGCCTGCCCGGGCCGAACACGGGCGCGCTGGCCGCGGCGCTCGGCAGCGCCACCGACACGCCGGGCGTCGCGACCCTCGTCGGCGGCGGGCAGGCGGCGCTGGTCGTCGCGGGCTATCTCGCCGGGTTCGTCGCCGTCGGCGCGCTCGTGCTGCGCCGCCGTGACATCGTCTAGCTTCATGGAGGTCACCACGGCCCGTCGCTGGGTGGGCGACGGGCTGCTCGCCGCGGTGCTGCTGGTCTTCGCCATGGTCACCACCCGGTACGCGGCCGAGAACCAGCCCGGCACGATGCCGCTCGACGCGCTGAGCCGGGTCCTGATCGCGGTCGCGGCCGTGTCGCTGGCGGTCCGGCGGCGCTGGCCGGTGGTCACGCTCACCGTCGTCACCGTCGCCGTGTCCGCGTACCTGATCGGCGGCTACGCGTACGGCGGGATCATGATCTGTTTCCTGCTGGCGGTGTACACGGTGGCGGTCGCGCTGCCGCTGCGTCCCGCCGCCGTGGCCGCCGGGGCTGCCCTGGTGGCGATCAGCGTGCACGCGTTCGTGCCGTCCGTCGGCGGTCCCGGCGTCGAAGGACTGGTCCCGGCCGCGGCCTGGGTTGTCGTACCCTTCGCGGTGGGCGTCACGGTGCGGCTCAGCCGGGAGGCGACCGCCCGGGCCCGCGCCGACGCCGCCCGGCGGATCGCCGACGACGAGCGGCTGCGGGTCGCCCAGGAGGTGCACGACGTGGTGGGTCACGGCCTGGCCGCGATCAACATGCAGGCCGAGATCGCGCTGCACCTGTTGCACCGCAAGCCCGAGCAGGCCGAGGCGGCGCTGACCGCGATCAGCCGCACGAGCAAGCAGGGGCTCGATGAGCTGCGGGCGACGCTGATGGCCGTGCGCGGCGACGAGGACCGCGCGCCCATGCCCGGCCTGGGCCAGCTGCCCGCTCTGCGGGACCGGCTCGCGCACGCGGGCCTGCCGGTCAACCTGGCGATCCACGGCGACCGTCCTCTTCCCGATGCGGTCGACCTGGCCGCCTACCGGATCGTGCAGGAGGCTCTGACCAATGTGCTGCGGCACGCCGGATCGACGAGCGCGGAGGTGACCGTCACGTACGCGGCGAACGTGGTCGAGCTGGAAGTGACCGACAGCGGCCTCGGCGGGACGCCGCCGTCGGGGCAGGGCAGCGGTATCGCGGGCATGAAGGAGCGGGCGGCCGCGCTCGGCGGCGAGCTGACCGCCGGGCCGCGCGCCGGGGGCGGCTTCCGGGTCCACGCGGTGCTGCCGGTGACCCGGTCATGATCGACGTTCTGCTCGCCGACGACCAGGATCTCGTACGTCTCGGCCTGAACGCCCTGATCGGCTCCGAGGACGACATGCGCGTGGTCGGTGAGGCCGCCGACGGCTTGGCCGCGGTGGCGCTGGCCCGCGAGACCCACCCCGACGTCATCCTGATGGACGTGCGGATGCCCGGCATCGACGGCATCGAGGCGACGCGCCGGCTCGCCGCCGACGAGACCATGACCGGTACGCGGGTGATCGTGCTGACCACGTTCGAGCTCGACGAGTACGTTTTCGACGCGTTGCGCCACGGCGCCAGCGGCTTCCTCACCAAGGACACCAAGCCGGCCGAGGTGCTGCGGGCCATCCGCCTGGTGGCCGCCGGGGAGGCGTTGCTGTCGCCGTCGGTGACCCGGCGAGTCGTCCGTGAGTTCGCCACCCGCCCGTCCCGCGCCCGCAAGCCGCACCCGCAACTCGACTCGCTCACCGACCGCGAGAAGGAGGTCGTCGGCCTGGTCGGCGAGGGCCTCAGCAACGAGGACATCGCCGAGCGGCTGGTGGTCAGCCCCGCGACCGCCCGCACCCACGTCAGCCGGGCGATGATCAAGCTCGGCGCCCGCGACCGCGCTCAGCTCGTCGTCTTCGCGTACCAGTCCGGCCTGGCTTTCTGAGTACGTCCCGCGACGTAGCGGCGGTGTCGCCCCGCAACGGATGTTCTCGGGACGCCCGACCGGCAGGGTCGAAGCATGAGATCTCTCAGCCGCCCGTGGCGCCGCGTCACGCTGATCACCCACATCGTCTCCGCCGGCGCGTGGATCGGCATCGACGTGATGGTCGCCGTCCTCGTCGGCGTCGGCTGGTTCGGCTCGGACACCGGCGTGCGCGGCCTGGCCTACCAGGCGCTCGGCACCTTCGTCGTGTGGCCGATGCTGACCTCCGGCCTGATCTGCCTGATCACCGGCGTGATCCTGGGCCTGGGCACGAAGTTCGGCCTGCTGCGCTACTGGTGGGTCGCCGTGAAACTCGCCCTGAACCTGCTGCTCTGCACGCTGATCGTGTTCCTGCTGCAGCCCGGCATGGATGAGGTGGCCGCCTACGGCCGCGACCTGCCGCTGGGCACGACGGACCCGTCCACGGTCTCGTCCCTGTTCTTCCCGCCGGCGGTGTCACTGACGACCCTGACGATCGCCACCGTCCTGGCCGTGGTGAAGCCGTGGGGCCGCATCCCGGGGCGCCGGCCCACCCCGGCGGCCTAGGTCCTGTTTCGTAACCCGACCAGGGCTGCGGCGTGGCCCAGGCGCCGCCTGACGGCACCCGCAGAACGGCCACATCCAACACCGGGATGCGACCGCCCTGCGGGCGACGCCAGCCGACCCCTGGGCCTCGCCTCGCACATGGCCGGGTTACGAAACAGGACCTAGTTCACCAGGGGAGTGGCTGGGTGTCGCGGAAGAAGCCGCCGGTAGGCCCGTCGGCCGGCAGGGTGGCGGCCCAGACCACGCCGGGCGCGCTCGCGGCGACCGGGCGGGCGCCCATGCTCTCCGCGCCCGGCCAGGTCGCGGTGAGGCCGGGGCAAACGGCGTTGACCAGGATGGCGGTGCCGGCGAGCTCGTCGGCGAGCGTACTGGTCAGGGCGTTGAGAGCGGCCTTGCTGACGCCGTAGCCGGCAGCAGCGCCGCCCCGGGAGGTCAGGCCGAAGGCGTGGTCGCCGTGCGAGCCGGCGCCGCTGCTGACGTTCACGATGCGGGGAGCGGGACTGCGCCGGAGGAGGTCGAGCAGCGCCTGCGTGAGCCGCCAGGCTCCGAACAGGTTGGTCTCCATGACCTGACGGACGGCGTCCAGGTCGGCGCCGGCCGCGGTCCCGGTCCAATCGACGTACGCGGCGGCGTTGTTGACCAGGACGTCGAGGCGACCCGGTGTCGCGGTCAACGCGGCGGCGGCGGCCCGGACGTCGTCCGGATCGGTGATGTCGAGGCCGACCGGCAGGGCCGCCACGTCCGGCCCCAGACGGTCGGCCGCCGCGGCCGCGGCCGCGGGATCGCGGGCGCTGATGATCACGTGCTGTCCGGCCACCGCCAGCTGCCGGGCGACCTCCAACCCGAGACCGTGTGCCGCCCCGGTGACCAGCGCCACCGGTTTGTCGATCGCCACCATGCGCCTCCTGTACCCGGCTCCACCGCCATCACTCTGTCCTTCGGCGAAAGGCCCGCCCATGGATGCGGGACCTGCTGCTGATCGCCGCGCTGAACGACGGCGGCAGCCTCGACGAGGCTCGGGCCGCGGCCGCGGTGCTGACCGGCGACGAGGTGCCGACCGCCGCGATCCAACCTGCGGTGACGGCCCGGCTGGTGACCGTCGACGAGCGGTTCGAGCTGCGCTTCCGGCATCCGTTGCTCCGCTCGGCGTTGCGTCAGCAGGCGCCGCCCGGCGATCGACGCCGAGCGCACGCGGCGCTCGCCGAGGTGCTGTCCGCGAGCCCGGATCGCAGCCTCCGGCACCGCGCATCGGCCGCGGCCGAGCCGGACGAGGCCTTGGCCATGGAACTCACCGAAGCCGCCGGTCACGCCGCGGAACGGGAAGCTGTCGCCGTCGCGTTCGACGCGGTGGGCCGGGCGATCCAGCTCAGCCAGGACCCGGTCGCACGCGGTGGCCGCCAGGTCTGGGCCTGCGTCCTGGCGCACGAGCAAGGCGACGGCCACACCGTCCGGCGACTCATCGGCGAGGTCGACGTGAACGCGCTTCGCCCGGCCGACCGGGCCCGGAAGACCATCCGCGCCTGACGGCCATCCTCCTGCTGATCGCGCCGGTCCAGTACGGAGCGGCCGGGCTGGACCGGCTGCGCCATCTCGTGCATCGGGTGGATCTGCCTCCGGGCTGGCGCACCGAGCCGGCGGTCGCGGCCTGGGCCATCGGCGCGTTCGACATTGCCGGGACGCTGGCCCTGTCCAGCGCCGCCGACCTGCGCCAACACGGGAGGCTGGGCATCCTGTCGGAGGCGCTCAACGTGGCGGCGGCCGCGTACGCCGGAATGGGCGACGCCCGGGTCGCGCTGCCGCTCGCCGCCGAGTGCATCGCGCTGGCCGAGGAGGTCGGCCAGCCGAACTGGGCGCTGGGCGGCGGCCTGATCGCCGCGCTGGCTGAGGCGCTGCGCGGGGACGTCGCGTCGGCCCGCGGCCGGGCGGACGCCGCCGAGCAGGCGTTCTCGGCCGGCCGCCGGCATCCGATGCTGGCTCTGGTGCAGCGAGCGCGCGGCGTCGCGGCCTTGGCCGAGGGCCACGCGGACGATGGGTTCCGGCAGTTGTTGCGGGTCTACGACGCGGCAGACGACTCCCACCACCCCCACCAGCGGATGCTTCTGCTCGGGCATCTGGCCGAGGCGGCGATGCTGGGTGGCTTCCTGGACGAGCTTCGCCCGGTGGTGTCCGAGATGGAGCCGATCGCCGAGCAGAGCCGTTCACCCGCGCTCCGGGTCGGACTCGGTTACGCCCGTGCCGTGCTCACCGGTGACTATGACACCGCCTTGGCCGACGCGCCCGGGCCGAACTGCGGGCGATCGGCGAGACGCGCCGCAAGCCGATGGACCTGAGGGACGCGCTTACACCCCAGGAGCAGCAGATCGCCCGGCTGGCGGCGCAGGGCCTGAGCAACCGGCAGATCGGCGAGCGGCTGTTCCTGTCGCCGCGGACGGTCGGCACTCATCGCTACCGGATCTACCCGAAGGTGAACGTCCGATCCCGGGCGGAACTGGCCCGCGTTCTCCCGGACGCGACCGGCCCGGATTACGTCGACGACTGGGACGCCCAGATGATGTTCTTCCTCGCCAACGGATACCGGGTCGTCGCCCACGACCGGCGCGGGCACGGCCGCTCCGCGCAAGTGAGCAGTGGCCACGACATGGATCACTACGCCGACGATCTGGCCGCCCTGACCGAGCATCTCGACCTTCGCGAAGCAGTCCACGTCGGTCACTCCGCCGGTGGCGGCGAGGTGGCCCGCTACGTCAGCCGGCACGGCGAGACCCGCGTCGCGAAGGTGGTGCTGATCAGCGCGGTGACGCCATATGTCATGGCAGCTGAGGGCCGGCCCGACGGGTTGCCCACGAGCGTCTTCGACGACTTCCGGTCCCAGCTGGCCGGTCATCGCGCGGATTTCTTCAGGGCCGTGGCCGCGGGTCCTTTCTACGGCTTCAACCGGCCCGGCGCCGAGCCCTCCGAAGCCGTGATCCAGAGCTGGTGGCGGCAGGCGATGACCGGCGCCGCCATCGCGCAGCACGACGAGATCACCGCCTTCTGCGAGGACTTCACCGAGGACTTGCGGAAGATCAGCGTGCCGGTACTGGTCATGCACGGCGAGGACGACCAGGTCGTCAATCCCGCGACCACGGCGCCCCGGGCGGTGGAACTGGTGGCCGACGGCCGGCTCAAGACCTACCCGGGGTTCCCGCACGGGATGCCGACGACGCACGCGGACGTGATCAATGCCGACCTGTTGGATTTCATCCGATCCTGACCGGCGGGGCGGTCGTGGCGCGGACGATCAGCTCGGTGCTCAGGCGGATGTTGTCGGTGGCCAGCGGCTGGCGGGCGATCAGCGACAGCAGGGCCCGGGTGCCGGCGCGGCCCATCTCGTACAGAGGCTGGCGGATCGTGGTCAGCGGTGGGGTGGTGTGTGCGGCCTGGGGCAGGTCGTCGAAGCCGACGATCGACACGTCGCCGGGCACGCTCAGGCCGAGGGTCCGGGCGGCCTCCAGGGTTCCGGCGGCGATCGGGTCGGCGCCGGCCACGATGGCGGTCGGGCGCTGGGTGGTCAGCAGGTGCGTGGCCGCGTGCTCGCCGCCCTGGCGGTTGAAGTTGGACGACGCCACCAGCGCGGGATCCGGCTCGATGCCGGCCAGCCGGAGGGCGTCGGCGTAGCCGCGGTAGCGCTCCTCGGTGCTCTCGTGGTCGTCCTCGCCGCGGATGTAGGCGATCCGGCGGTGGCCGGCGTCGAGCAGGTGCTGGGTGCCGGCCCGGATCCCGTCGTAGTTATCGACCGTCACCCTCGGCAGGTCGACCTGCAGGCGCCGGGGATCGATGACGACCACCGGGAGCTCGCCGGCCTGGATCGCCTGCACCGTCTCGGGCTCGAGGACCGGCGCGATGAGCAGCAGGCCGTCGACGAGACCGTTGGCGAAGAAAGCGATGCGGTCGCGCTCGCGGATGGCGTCGAGCGAGGCGTTCAGCAGGAGCTCGCGCTCGTCGTCGGCGATCTCCTCGGCGATGCCGCGGACGATCTCCAGGCTGTACTCGCCGGTGAGGTCCAGGGTGAGCACGCCGACCAGGCCGGTGGCGCCGCGCTTGCCGTTGCGGGCGCTGGGCGGGGTGTAGCCGAGGCGCTCCACGACCTCCAGGACGCGTTGCCGGGTCGACTCCGACGCGCCCGGGCGGGCGTTGATGACGTTGGACACGGTCATGGCCGACACGCCGGCTTCCGCGGCGACCTGCGCGATCGTGACTCTCGGAGTGGGCATGACCAACGTTCGGCTCGGGCCTTCGGGATCCCTCACCCTACCGTTCGGCCGGCTCATGGGAGCAGGGGAAGGGCGACGGTGGCGAACGCGTGCCGCGGGAGCCGCACGCACAGGACGCCGTCCTCGATCCGCACGTCGTCGAGCGGCCGTGGGCGTACGGTATCGGGGTTTTGCGGGGTGTTGTGGGCGTTGAGGGCATCAGCCGTCAGCACGGCCGCCGTCGGATGGCCCAGCCGGGCGCCGCGCAGGTGGAGCTCGACGGCCAGGCCCTGATCGGCGTCGAGGTTGGTCAGCGAGATCAGCACCTGGCCGTCCCGGCGGCTGGCGGTGGCGTGGAACGTGGCCAGGTCGGTGTGCGCGACCCGGCGTACGGGTGGCGGGGCCGGCAGCCGGACGTCCAGCGAGTCGGCGTCCTGGTGGCCCTTGTTCATCGCGAAGACGTGAAAGCTCGGGGTCCGGACCAGCGCGTCGCCGTCGGTCAGCAGCATGGCCTGCAAAACGTTGACGGTCTGCGCGATGTTGGCCATCACGAGGCGGTCGGCGTGCCGGTGGAAGGCGTCCAGGTGCAGGCCGGCGACCAGCGCGTCGCGCAAGGTGTTCTGCTGGAACAGGAAACCGGGGTGGGTGCCGGGCTCGACCTCGTACCAGGTGCCCCACTCGTCCAGGACCAGCCCGACGGTCCGGCCGGGGTCGTAGGCGTCCATCACCCGGGCGTGCCCGGCCAGGATCTCCTCGATCCGGGCCGCCTTGGCCATCGTCCAGTAGTACTCCTCGACGTCGAACTCGGTGGCGCTGCCCTTGTGCTCCCACGGGCCCGGGACCGTGTAGTGGTGCAGCGAGATCGCCTGGAACGTTCCGGTGCCGTGCCCGGTGACCTCGGTCGAGCCGAGCGTGTGGCCCAGCGCCCGCATCAGCACCTCGGTCCAGCGGTAGTCGTCGCCGGAGGCGCCGGCCGCGATCCGGTACAGACGGTTCCCGCCATGGTCGCGGCTGTAGGTGCCGAAAACCCGGGCCAGATCCGCGTACGCCTCGGCGCGCATCCCGCCACCGCAACCCCACGGCTCGTTGCCCAGCCCCCAGAACCGCACCTGCCACGGCTCGTCGCGGCCGTTCGAGCGCCGCAGCGTCGCCATCGGGCTGTCGCCGGCGCGGGTGAGGTACTCCGCCCACTCGCCGGCCTCGCGGACGGTGCCGCTGCCGACGTTGGTCGCGATGTACGGTTCGGCGCCGAGCAGCTCGCACAGGGCCATGAACTCGTGCGTGCCGAAGCTGTTGTCCTCGACGATGTCGCCCCAATGGCTGTTGACCATCCGCGGGCGCCGGTCGCGGGGCCCGATCCCGTCCCGCCAGTGGTACTCGTCGGCGAAGCAGCCGCCGGGCCAGCGCAGGTTGGGGATCGCGAGCTCGCGCAGGGCTTGCACGACGTCGAGCCGGATGCCGCCCTCGTGGGGGATGGGGGAGTCCTCGCCGACGAAGAACCCGCCGTAGATGCAGCGGCCGAGATGCTCGGCGAAGTGGCCGTAGACGTGCCGGCTGATGCGGTGCCCCGGCAGATCGACGTCGATGACCCCGCGAACGGTGGCCGGGCCAGGGCGTGCTGAGTCGGCTTCGTGCCAGGCGCGTTGCGCTTCGACGCGCACCCCGTCGACGGCGAGCAACTGCCCGGGGCTGGCGCCGGCGCGGGCGGCCGCCTCCGCCGGCAGCTGGACGGGTGAGGCCGCCGACAAGGGCAGGATGTGCAACGTGACCTCCGAGGTGGGGATGCAGCCGGCGTCGCGGAGGCTGACCTGCCAGCGCGAGCCGTCCCAGAAGCGGTCGGTGACCGGGCGGCCGTCGACCCGCAGCTGCGCCACGTCCCCGGCCCAGTCGATGCTCAGCAGGGCGTCGGATTCGGGCCGCTGAGCCCAATCCGGCAGCGTCAGCCGGTAGATGGCCGCCAACTCGTCGAAGGCGGCGGCCGAGGGCGCGGACTGCCGGGAGTCCCGCATGCCGTAGACATCGGGAACGGCGAGGTTCGCCGCCCGCAACGGCATCGCGACCACCTCGGTGGCGGTAAGCGTCGCGTCGCCTTGGAACGACAGCGGCCGGAATGCGCGCCGTGCCGGGTCGTAGACGCGCACCGCGGGCGCGGGACCGGCGGTCGTCGCGACCACCCGGCCGTCCACGCCCCAGCCGAGGCGATCCTCGGACAGGAGCAGGCGGCGGCTCTCGGCGACCCAGACAGCGTCCGCGTCGCCGGCCGGAAGCACGAGGACGTCGAGCACCTGGTCGCCGCCGCGCACCCTGACCGGCTCGTGGCCCGGCGCGACGGTTCGTGGTGGGAGGCCGTGGACGGCGAGCTCGACCGGGATGCCGGGCTCGGCGCAGAGCACCAGCGTCGGGACCGGGCCGGGCAGGACGGTGAGCGCGGACGCGGTGGCCCAGTCGATGCGGACGCCGGCCACGTCGAGGGCGAGCGGCCAGCGGGCGAGGGTTCCGGGCGGGATGTCGACCGGCTCGGAAGGCAGCAGCAGCTCCTCGGTCTCCGACCGTACCCGGAACTGGGCGCCCCGGTAGGTCGCCAGCGGGACGTGCGGCTGGTGCCAGGCCACGAACAGGAAGCTGCCGCGCACCGCCCACCGCAGCGTGGTGGTGTCGTGCACGTTCGCGGGGAGCAGGTCGGGCAGACTGCTGGGCGTCCGCGTCAGGTCGGGGGTGAAGGCCGCGAGGAAGGCGTGCTGCCGCCGGAGCGTGGCGTGGCTCGCCGCGAGGGCGCCGGCCTCGCCGATCGGCGCGTGGAAGTCATAGCCGAGCGGCGGCATGTCGTTGGGATAGCCCGTCGCGTGCGATTCCTGCGTGCCGGGCGGGTTCGTGCCTCCGGCGTACATGTAATAGCCCTGCCAGACCGACCCGCCTCCGATCTTGCAGTGGGCCACGGCCGCGACGTCGAGCGCGGACGGCCACGGCCGCCGGTGATACGCGGTGGCCATGCCGCCGCCCAGCTCGCAGGTGACAGGCGGAAACACCGAGTCCCACTTGTCCGCGAAGAAATACTGCTGCCGGAAAGTGTCGTCCCAGGCATCGGCCCAGAAGCCGTCGCCGTAGCCGCTGTGGACCGGCATGACCTCGTCCGCCGGCAGCTTGGCGCCGTCCCAGGCGGTGGCAGTCCACAGTGGCGCCGACATCCCCGCCGACCGGGCCAGACCCTTGAGCGTGACCAGGTGGTCCGGCTCGTCGTACAGCTCGTTCTCCAGCTGGATGGCCAGCACGGGAGACCGCCCGGCCAGCGCCGCGCCGAGCCGGCCGAACCACTCCCGGACCAGCTCGAGGTAGCCGGGGTCGTCGGTGCGGTGGGCGACCGGCGCCCGCTGCACCCAGTCGGGGAAGCCGCCGTTGCGGATCTCGCCGTGCACCCAGGGCCCGATCCGCAGCACCACCTCCAGGCCGGTGGCGCGGCAGAGGTCCACGAAGGCGGCGACGTCGAGGTTGCCGTCGAAACTCGGCGCACCTCGCTCGGGCACATGGTGGATCCACGGCACATACGTCGACACCACGGTGATGCCGCCCGAGCGCATGAGCCGCAGCCGTTCCGCCCACCGGTCGCGGGGCACGCGGCTGTAGTGCAGCTCCCCGGAGACCGGGATCCACGGCTGCCCGTCCCGGCGAAGGAACCGGTCGGTGAGCGACAGCCCGGGCCGTACGTCCTCGTCATTGGCCATCCGTGGAGCCCGCGGCGGCGCCGGCCAGGGGAGTTGACGAGCGGACAGCGACATGTGGTGCTCCTCGTCATCGGAACAGCAACTTTATAAATCACTTTACGAACGTTGACAAACCTACTTTAGAAGAGCATCTTCAGGAAACACCAAGGGGAAGGGAGTCGATATGCCCGATATCAGTCGCCGGCGCTTCCTGGCCGGATCGGTTCTGGTGGCCGGTGGCGCGGCGGCCGCTCCGCTACTGGCCGCCTGTGATGCGAGCTCCGATGGCGGCGGCAAAGGCGGCCAGACGACGCTCACCGTGATGTACGCGAGCAACGAGCTCACCAAGGACCACATAGCCGATTTCGAGAGCCAGAACCCCGGCCTCAAGATCCAGTTCATCGAGCACGACGAGACCCGGCTCAACGCGATGCTCTCCTCCGGCAGCCCGCCAGACTTCGCCCGCGGTCCCGCGGTGGGCAGCGCCAACAACAACGCCCGGGGCTTGGCCACGCCGCTCGACCCGTACCTGGAAAAGAGCTCGGTCTTGAAAACGGCCGACCTGTTGCCGGTCAACGACAGCTGGCGGTGGGACGGCCACCGGATCGGCGCCGGCCCGTTCTACGGGATCACCAAGGACTGGAGCCAGGACGCCACGCTCTGGTTCAACGGCGCCCTGTTCCAGAAGGCGAAGGTCGACCCGCTCAGCACGACCGAGCCGGTGACCCACGACCAGCTGCTGGAGATCGGCCGCAAGCTCGCCGTGCGCAAGGACGGCAAGACCACCGTGTATGGGCTCGGCATCGAGTGGCAATGGGGACTGTCCGGGCCGCTGTTCCAAATGGTGCTGTCCCAGGGCGGCAGCATCTACAACGCCGACCTGACGCAGACCGACCTCACCACACCGCAGGCGAAGCGGGCCCTGCAGTGGCTCGTCGACCTCGCGCAGTCCGGCGCGGCGCCGTCGTCGCTGAACCCCCTGCCCGACGCGGCCGACCTGTCCACCTTCACCGCCGGGCGGATGGCCATCTCCCAGGACGGCTACTGGTACGGCGGCAACTTCACCAAGTCGCCGGCGGACCTGCAATCCGGCCTGCGCATGGCGCCCGCGCCGCGGATGGGGGACAAGCGGGTCAGCCCCTGCTACGCCGGCATCGGCGCGTGGATCCCGGCCAAGGCCAAGAACAAGGACGCCGCATGGAAGCTCATGGAGTACTTCATGGCCGGGAAGCCGGCGCAGGAGCGGGCCGCGAGCGGCTGGGGGATGCCGGCGTTGAAGTCGCTGCTGCCGAAGATGCCGCAGGTGCTGCCGTACCAGAAACAGGCGTACGCGACGGCGCAGGCCGAGCTGGCGTTCCAGGCGCCGTTGCCCGACTCGCCGTACGTCACCGCCACCAACTGGGTCAACACCCTGAACCTGTACGTCGACCAGGCGGCTCGCCGGAAGATCACCGTCGATGTGGCGGCTCAGAAGATCACCGATGATCTCAACAAGCTCCTCAAGCAGGGCAAGGATCGGATCGGCTAGGTGAAACCGTGGTCGCGGTATCGAGGCCGGACGTTCTATCTGTTCATCTCCCCCTGGGTGGCCGGGTTCCTGCTGCTCACCGCGGTGCCGCTGGCGTACGCGCTCGCGATGAGCCTGACCAATTTCGACGGCAGCTCGTCGCTGTGGCGCTGGGTCGGCCTGAGCAACTACACCGAGCTGCTGCACGACTCGAACGCCTGGGCCGCCCTGGTCCGCACGCTGGCCTTCACCGCGATCGTGGTGCCGCTCAGCGTGGGCGTCTCGTTGTGGCTGGCGGTGCTGCTGAACCGGCGGCTGCGCGCGGTCGGGCTGTTCCGCACCATCTTCTTCCTGCCGTCGGTGGTGCCGGTGGTGGCCACGGCCATCATGTGGAAGCTGGTCTTCAACCGGGACGCCGGGCTGCTCAACGCCATCTTCGAACGACTCGGCGCCGGCACGGTCACCTGGCTGGTGGATCCCACGGCCTTCTACGCGCTGATCGTCCTGATGTTGTGGGGGCTGGGCACCGGCATGGTCATCATGCTGGCCGCGCTGCAGGGCGTGCCGCCCGAGCTGGAGGAGGCGGCGACCGTCGACGGGGCCGGCCGCTGGCGGGTGTTCCGGCATGTGACCGTGCCGATGATCTCGCCGGTGATCTTCTTCCAGATCGTGACCGGTGTGATCGTCTCACTCCAGGTGCTGGTGCAGCCGCTGCTGCTGGCCGAGACCAACAGCATCGGCCGGGTGGACCTCAACGTGCCGGAGAGCACCCACCTCTACATGGTGCAGGTCTACCAGGAGATGTTCGCCAACCAGCGGTTCGGCTACGGCTCGGCGATGCTGTGGGTGTTCTTCGCGATCATCCTGGTCATCACGCTGCTGGTCCAGCGCTCGAGCCGGTTCTGGGTCTACTACGAGGTGGATCGTGAGAACGACTGACCGGGTGAGCGCGGGCCGCTCGTACGTGATGCTCCTGCTCTTGTCCGTGCTTTTTGCCGGCCCTTTTCTGTGGCTGGTGCTCGCCGCGCTGAAGAAGCCGGTGGAATGGGTGGCGACCCCGATCCGTTTCCTGCCGGAGTCGCCGCAGTGGAGCAATTTCACCGAGGCGGTCACCCGGATCAATTTCCTGGCGTACGCCGGGAACTCGCTGTTCCTGTCGACCACCTATGCGGTTCTGATCACCCTCTCCAGCGCGGCGGTGGGCTTCGGTTTCGCGCGGCTGCGGGGACCCGGCCAGCGCTGGCTGTTCACGGTGGTGCTCGCGACCATGATGCTGCCGGCCATCCTCACGCTGATCCCGACGTACGCGATGTTCGTGCAGTTGCATCTGGTCAACACCTATTGGCCGTGGGTGCTGTGGGGACTCGCCGCCTCGCCGTACCTGATCTTCCTGTTCCGGCAGTTCTTCGCCGCGATTCCGAAGGACCTCGAGGACGCCGCCGTCATCGACGGCTGCGGGTACGGGCGGATCTTCTGGCGTATCTTCCTGCCGCTGTCCCGGCCGGTGCTGCTCACCTCGTTGCTGCTGTCGTTCACCTGGACGTGGGGCGACTATCTCGCGCCGGCGCTATTGCTCGACATCGACCACACCACGCTGTCGGTGGCGATCACCCAGACCTACCGCGATCCGCACGGCGACTACATCCCGACGGTGCAGGCCGCGGCGGCCGCGCTCTACGTCGTACCCGTCCTGTTGATCTTCTTGTTCGCCCAGCGCTACTTCGTGCGCAGCGTCGCGACGTCCGGCCTGAAAGGCTGATATTAGCTTATAGCGGTATTTTTCAGGTAAGCGGTTTCCCGGCGGCATCGAGGCTCATACATTGACCTTCTTCAATGGAAGGAGAAGCGTCATGAGACGACGCAGCCTTTTGATCGGATCGGCCGCCGTTGCCCTGGGCGTCGCAGCCGACCCACCCGCGGCGCAAGCGGCGGCCTTCGTCAAGGGCGCCGACGTCAGCTGGCTGCCCCAGATGGAGGCCAAGGGCTACTACTGGAACAACAGCGCCGGCGTACGGCAGGACCTGTTCACCATCCTCAAGGGCTACGGCATCACCGCGATCAGCCTGCGCACCTGGGTGAACCCGTCCAGTGACCCGGCCAACGGCCACTGCGGCATCGAGGAGACCGCGCAACTCGCCCAGCGCGCCAAGAACGCCGGAATGCAGGTGCTCATCGGCTTCCACTTCGGCGACACCTGGAACTCGGTCGGTGTGCAGAACCCGCCGGCAGCCTGGGCCGGGATGAGCTACAGCCAGATGCTGCAGGCGATGTACGACTACGTGTACCACTCCTGCAACGTGATCAAGTACTACGGCGTGACGCCGGCCTGGGTGAAGATCGGCAACGAGACCAACTCCGGCATCTGCAAGCCGACCGGCAGCATCAGCAAGCCCGCCCAGATGACCGGCCTGCTCAACGCCGCGTACGACATGTCCAAGCAGGTCTTCCCGAGCACGCCGGTCCTGGTGCACCTGGCCCAGCCGCAGAACCTCGCGAGCGTCCAGAACTTCCTCAACGCCTATCGCGACAACGGCGGCCGGTGGGACATCACCGGCCTTTCCTCGTACGGGCAGGGCGGCAACGTGGCGCCGATCGTGGCCAACATGAAGACCATCCAGACCTCGTACGGCAAGCCCGTCATGCAGGTCGAGTACGGCGGTCCGGTGGGCAAGCCGACCCAGGTGCGCGACTCGCTAAAGGCGTTCGTCAGCGGGATCAAGGGCTTCGGCGGCCTCGGCACGTTCTTCTGGGAGCCCGAGGGCTACCCGTCGTTCAACAACTACAACAGCTCGGCTTGGGACGAGGCCACCCGCCGCCCGACCGTCGCCATGGACGGTTTCCTATGATCAAGCGCGCTTCTCTGGTCGTCGCCGCTCTGGTCGCGGCGATCACGATCAACCCCATCATCTCGTACGCGGCGGCGGCGTACTACGTGGCGCCCAACGGCAACGACTCCGCGGCGGGCACACAGGCCGCGCCCTGGGCGACGATCGCGAAGGCCCAGTCGGTCGCGAAGGCCGGTGACACCGTCTACTTCCGTGGCGGCACCTACGCCTACACCAGGGCCAATGCCACCTGCCCGAGTCAGACCGGCCGGGTCGACGCGATCACGCTGAACAAGAGCGGCGGCGCCGGCAACCCGATCCGTTACTGGGCGTACCCGGGGGAGAAGCCGGTCTTCGACTTCTCCCGGATGACCGACAACTGCCGCATCAAGGGCATCGACGTGACCGGCAGCTACCTGCACCTCAAGGGACTGGAGATCACCGGCGTACGGCAGAACAACAACCTCAACCACGAGTCCTGGGGCGTGTGGATCTCCGGCAGCAACAACACGTTCGAGCAGCTCAACATCCACCACACTATGGGCGCCGGGCTGTTCATCAACGCCGGAGCCGGCAACCTCGTCCTCAATAGCGACTCGCACGACAACTACGACTCGCTCAGCTCCAACGGCGCCGGCGAGAGCGGCGACGGGTTCGGCGCGCACTACATGACGGCCGGCACCGCGAGCAACGTGTTCCGCGGCGACCGGGCCTGGAACAACTCCGACGACGGCTTCGACCTCATCGACGCGTACTCGCCGGTGCTCATCGAGAGCTCCTGGGCGTGGAAGAACGGCTACATCCCCGGCACGACGACGGCCTCCGGCAACGGCAACGGATTCAAAGCCGGCGGGTACGGCGGCGATTACGACGCCGGCGCGGTGAAGCACACCGTCCGCTTCTCGGTGGCCTTCGCCAACCGGTCGGCCGGCTTCTACGCCAACCACCATCCGGTGGCGAACGACTTCTTCAACAACACCGCCTACAACAACCACCCGGATTTCAACATGCTGGGCGTCGACGCGAGCGGCGCCGCCGTCGGCCGCGGCAACCTGCGCAACAACATCGCGTACGCCGGAAGCCTGACCTCCAACATGACCGGCGCCAGCGCCTCGTACAACTCCTGGAACCTCGGCGTCACCCTGTCGGACGCCCAGTTCCAGAGCGTGTCCACGTCGGGCTGGGACGCGGCCCGCCAGGCCGACGCCAGCCTGCCGGTGCGGCCCAGCCTCCGCCTAGCGCCCGGCAGCACGCTGATCGACAAGGGCGCCAACGTCGGCCTGCCCTACAGCGGCGCGGCCCCCGACCTCGGCGCCTTCGAATACGCGGCCGGACTCGCCACGACGGCCGCCGATGAGGGGACGTTCGAGACCATCACCAACGACACCTTCTGGAACGACACCAACGGCAACCCGATCTACTCCCAGGGCGGCGGCGTCTTCAAATTCGGCGATACCTACTACTGGTACGGCGTGCACTACCTCGGCGCCGAGCACTACCGGGCCAGCCCGACGAAGCAGTACGACAACGAGGTCACGTTCGACTCGATCCCGGTGTACTCCTCGAAGGATCTGGCGCACTGGAAGTTCGAGAACAACGTCGCCACCACGAACACCACACTTCCGAACGGAACCAAACTCGGCGGCTGGGTCGGGCGTCTCGGCGTGGCGTACAACGAGACCACCCGCAAGTACGTGCTGGTCGTGCAGGGCCCGGGCGGGGTGGTCTTCCTGCGCGGCGACTCGCCCACCGGCACGTTCCAGGGCGCCGCCGTCCAGGGGCAGATCACGAACTCGCCCACCGCGGCCACCGGCGACCAGACCGTCTTCACCGACGACGACGGCAAGGACTACCTGGTCTTCTCCAACGCCTCCGGTCGTGCGCGCACGTTCGTCTCGAAGCTTCGCGACTCCGACTCGCTCTACGCGGAACCGGCCGTGCAGATCGGCTACTGCTCGGGCTGCGGCCGCGAGGGCAACGCCATGTTCAAGCTGGACGGCAAGTACTACGCCGCATCGTCGGACCTGCACGGCTGGAACGCCTCGGTCGCGCACGTCATCGAGTCGACCGGCAGCGGCGTTCAGGGCTCCTACTCGAGCGAATACACGCTGGCCGGCACCGAGAAGGACTTCAGCCACGTGACCCAGACCGGGTTCTTCGTGACCGTCAACGGCACCAAGAAGCACACCGTGATCTTTGCCGGCGACCGCTGGTCGGACTTCGCCTGGAACGGCATCGGCTACAACCAGTGGATGCCGGTGGACAAGACCGGCTCGCGGCCGGAGTTCCACTCGCTGAGCCAATGGCAGCTCAACGCCACCACCGGGGAATGGCGGGTGGGTCCGCAGAACAACTACATCCTCAACCCCGATTTCCAGGCCGACCGGGTCATCCAGACGCCGCTGACCGGCTGGACCGGCACGACCGGGGTGACCAACGTCAAGGGCGGCGCGAACGGGAGCCGCTTCGCCCTGCAGATCGTCGCCGGCTCGGAGGGCGTGCGGCAACAGATCACCGTGCCGGCCGGCACCTACACGCTGTCCGCCTTCGCCAAGACCTCCGGCGCCCTCGGCGCCGCCCAGGTGACGGTGACGGACGCGAGCGGGGCGGTACGCACGCTCGTCCTCCCCGCAGCGAGCGGCTGGACGCGCCGCGAGCTCGCCGGCTTCACCCTGGCGGCCGGGACGGCCACCGTCACGATCCGGGCCGGGAGTGGCAGTGGCAATCTCTTCGTCGACGGGTTGGGACTGATCTCCTCGACAACCTAGCTATTGGTCGCTCCTCGTGATCGACTCCACACGAGGCTGCCGGTGTCACTCACGAAGGAGCCGGTGTGGAGTCGACGACGACCAAGTTTCCGTGGCCGGTCACCACGTTCGCGGTGCTCGGCGGCATCGTGGTCACCGTGCTGGGCCTGCGGGAGCTGGCCTGGCTGGTGACGCCGGCGGCGTTCGCGCTGGTGATAGTCATCCTGGTCCATCCGGTCTACGCCGGCCTGGTGCGGCGCGGCGTCCCGGCGATCCTGGCGCTGGCCATGCTGCTGCTGTCGATCTTCGGGGTCATCCTCGGGCTGGTGGCGATCGTCGTGTACGCGATCGCCCGGCTGGCCACCGTCCTGCCCCAGTACTTCGACGAGGCCGCGACGACCACGCGCGAGCTGGCCGACTTCCTGACCGGGCTCGGCGTCGGGCCGGAGCAGATCCGCGAGATCGTACGGAATCTCGACCTGACGATGGTGGCGAGCTGGCTCACCGCGCACATCCCCACGCTGGTGAGCACGGCTGCGAGCCTGGTCCTCGTCTACAGCCTGCTGATGTTCGTCGGCATCGAATCGGCCCAGATCAGTGGCCGTTCCGTCGCGCTGCGGGAGGATCATCCACGGCTGGCCGGCGCGCTCGCGGGTTTCGTGGCCAACACCCGGCGGTACGTCGCCATCACCGGCATCTTCGCGATCATCGTGGGCTCGCTGGATGTGGTCTTCCTGCTCATCCTGGGGATCCCGCTGGCGTTCCTGTGGGGCCTGCTCGCGGCGGCCTGCAACTTCATCCCGTACGTCGGATTCATCATCGGCCTGGTCCCGCCCGCCCTGCTGGCGCTGCTGACCCAGGGGTGGCAGAGCATGGTGCTGGTGATCGTCGTCTACATCATCCTGAACTCGATCGTCACCACCATCGTCCCGGCGAAGGTCGTCGGCGACGCGGTGGGCATGTCGATGACGGTGACCATCGCGTCGGTGGCGTTCTGGTCGTGGGTCCTCGGCCCGCTGGGCGCCGTGCTCGCCATCCCGCTCAGCCTCCTGGCCAAGGCCGTCTTCATCGACTCCGTCCCGTCGGCACGATGGCTCGCCGGTTTCGTCGACGCGGGCCCGCGCCGAACGCGGGCCCGCGCTGGCGACTCCTAACGCTGCCGGGTCAGCAGGCCCGGGCGGTACGGCAGGAGGCCGTAGTCGCCGCCGGAGCTGGGTGAGCGGCCTTGGTAGAGCAGTTGGAGGTTGCAGGGGTCGATGGTCATGGTCTGGTCGGCGGTGGAGCGGACGAGGTCGCCGTGGCTGATGTCGTTGGTCCAGGTGGCGCCGCTGTTGGCTTTGCCGGCGAAGGGGTTGCTCTCGGTGGCGGCCTGCGGTGTCCACGACCCGCCGAGGCTGCTGGCGGTGAACGAGCGGAAGTAGCGGCCGTTCGCCCCGATCGCCTCGACGATCATCAAATATTGATTCTGACCGGCGACTTTGTAGACCTGCGGGGCTTCGAACAGGTTGTTGGTGGTGTCGCTCATGATCGTGGTGTAGGAGGTGCCGAAGTTTCCGGGGAAGTTGCCGATCGGCATGCTGGCCCGATAGATCTTGCCGTTGTCGCCGGCGAAGAACAGGTACATGTTGGTGCCGTCACCGATCAGGGTCTGGTCGATGGGTCCGGTGCCGGAGCCGGAGATGCTGCCGGAGAACAGTGGTTGCGCGGCCGACCAGCCGTTGGCGTTGGTGGGGTTGCTGGAGGTGCGGTAGGAGAAGGCGGTCGGGCCCCATTGGTAGGCGAGGACCCAGATGCTCTTGGGGGCGAAGTAGAACAGGGTCGGTGCGACGGTGCCGGAGGACATGCCGTTCTGGCTGGCCGAGGCCATGTCGGACCAGTTGGTGAAGACCCCGAAGTTCATCGAGCCCCACGTCGAGCCGTTGTCGTGCGTGGTCGCGTAGACGAGGTGTCCACCGTTGTAGGGCACGGTGGTGAAGTCTTTGAGGGAAGCCCAGCCCGACTTCGGGTTGGCCAGCGAGCCGGTCGAGGTCCAGCGGTACGTCGACGGCAGCGTGCAGGTGCCGCCCGTCGGCGGCGTCGTGGGGGTGGAGCCACCGATCCGCACGAGCTGCCACTGCTGGTTGGCGCCGTTCCAGTCGGCGTACTGGACGATGTTGCCGCCATCGCCGGTGGAGGCGCCCTGTACCTCCATGGCCTTGCCGCTGTTGCGGTTGATCAGCTGGATGTACCCGTCGATGTCCTGGATACCGAACTGCTGGTTGGCGGCGTTGTTGTCGGTCCACTGCACGATGGAGCCGCCGTCGGCGGTCGACCAGTTGTAGACGTCGAGAACCTTGCCGGACAGGCGTGACTTGAGCCGGTAGTAGCCGCCGCCGGAGTCGACGAACTGCCACTGCTGCTGGTTCTGGTCGTTGCGGCTCCACTGGGTGATCCGGGCGCCGTCGTTGGTGGCGAGGTTGTAGACGTCGAGCGCTTTGCCGCTGTTGCGGTTGACCAGCACGTACCAGGCGCTGGTGTCGATCGTCGCGGCCGAGGCCGCGGGGGCGTTGACGATCGTGAACACGCCGCCGGCCAGCGTGGTCAATGCCGCGGCTGCCACCGCCAGCCATCGGTGGCGTCGGCTCGGGGATGGTTCCACGTCGGTCCTCCTGAGGGTGATCACGCGGGTCCATTACATTTCGTCGATGTTAACCTTCACAAACTTTGAGTCAAGAATGGAATTTTCCGAAGGCGGCACTGAAAACTTGTTATGCGCGCGTAGGTACGACAGTCAGCCCGGTTATCAGGGGCTCAATCGGGCTCAAATTGGCCGCTTGAAGGTTCGGAAACGATATGGCAATCTCACGAATCAAGCTGTTAACGTTCTCATCCCCATTCCCCAGCCTTTGTTGTCGCTAACACGTGCCCGGCCGACAGGAGGCATCCCCGTGCAGAGAAGAAGGCGATGGTTCGTCACCGCGGCGCTCGGCGCCATGGTCATGGCGGCCGGCGTCACCGTCCCGGCCGCCGGCGCGGCCGCCGAGTCGAACGGCGGCGTGCGGGTCATGCCGCTGGGCGACTCCATCACCGAAGGCACCCAGGTTCCCGGCGGATACCGCATCGGCCTGTGGCAGCGGCTGGCCGCCGCCGGTTACCGGGTCGACCTGGTCGGCTCCCAGTTCAACGGCCCGGCCGCCCTGGGCGATCACGACCACGAGGGTCACCCCGGCTGGCGGATCGATCAGATCGACGCCAACGTCAACGCGTGGCTGGGCAGCACCAGCCCGCGTACCGTGCTGCTGCACATCGGGACCAACGACGTCCTGCAGAACTTCAACCTCGGCGGCGCGCCGAACCGGCTGTCCGCCCTCATCGACCACATCGCCGCGGCGGCGCCCTCGGCGGACGTGTTCGTGGCGACGATCATCCCGCTGAGCTCCGCGAGCCAGGAATCGGCCGCGCGTGCCTTCAACGCCGCCGTACCCGGTATCGTGCAGGCCAAGGCAAACGCCGGCAAACGGGTCCACCTTGTCGACATGCATGCCGCGCTGACCACCGCGGACCTCATCGACGGGATCCATCCCACCGCCGGCGGCTACGACAAGATGGCCGCCACCTGGTACGCGGCGCTGCGCGCGGTCCCCGGCGCCATCGGCGACCCCGGCACCCCGGGCACCGGCGGGGCGCTGGTCGGCACCGCTTCCGGCCGTTGCCTGGACGTGCCCGGCGGCAGCACGGCCAACGGCACCCAGCCGATCATCTGGGATTGCAGCGGCGGCGCGAACCAGCGCTGGACGGTCAGCGGCCAGACATTGCAGGCCCTCGGCAAATGTCTGGACTCGCCGACGAACGCTGCCGCGGGCGCCAAGGCGCAGCTGTGGGACTGCCACGGCGGCACGAACCAGCGATGGAACCTCAACGCCAACGGCACGATCAGCAACGCCCAGTCCGGCCTCTGCCTGGACGTCAGCGGCAACGCCACCGCGAACGGCACCCCGGTCGTCCTCTGGAACTGCACGGCGACCGCGAATCAACTCTGGACGAGGCGGTAACCCATGAGACGCTTGATGATCATGCTGGCCGCGGCGGTGCTGCTGCTGTCGGGCGCCCCCGCCGCGCAGGCGCTCGAGAACGGCGTGGCCCGCACGCCACCGATGGGCTGGAACAGCTGGAACACCTTCGGGTGCAACATCAACGAGACGCTGATCCGGCAGATGGCCGACGCCATCGTCAGCAGCGGCATGCGCGACCTCGGCTACGAGTACGTCGTGGTCGACGACTGCTGGTTCAACCCCAACCGCGACTCGGCCGGCAACCTGCAGGGCGACCCCAGCCGCTTCCCCAGCGGCATGAAGTCCCTCGGCGACTATCTGCACGGCAAGGGCCTCAAGTTCGGCCTGTACGAGGTGCCGGTCGCCGAGACGTGCGCCCAGTACTCCAACGCGTACCCGGGTGCGACCGGCAGCCAGGGCCATGAGGCGCAGGACGCGCGGCAGTTCGCCGCCTGGGGCGTCGACTACCTCAAGTACGACTGGTGCTCGCCGAACGGCAGCATCGACGAGCAGGTCGCCACGTTCGCCAAGATGCGCGACGCGCTGGCCGCCACCGGCCGGCCGATCGTCTACAGCATCAATCCCAACAGCTTCCACGCCAAGACCGGACCCCAGCGCAACTGGGGCGACGTGGCCAACATCTGGCGCACCACCGAGGACATCACCAACGCGTGGGACACCGGCCAGACCAACGGCTACCCGATGGGCATTCAGAACATCGTCAACGTCACCGTGCCGCTGGCCGGATACGCCCGGCCGGGCGCCTTCAACGACCCCGACATGATGGAGGTCGGCCGCGGCGGCATGACCGATACCGAGATGCGCAGCCACTTCGCGCTGTGGGCGATGCTCGCCTCCCCGCTGATCGCCGGCAACGACATCCGGAGCATGAACACCGCCACCCAGACGATCCTGAAGAACCAGAGCCTGATCGCGATCAACCAGGACTCGCTGGGCCTGCAGGCCACGCAGATCTCGTACGACGGAACGCGCCGGGTGCTCGCCAAGCGGCTGTCCAACGGCGACGTCGCGGTGGCCCTGTTCAATCAGGGCAGCGGCACCACGACGGTCGCGACCACGGCCGCCGCGATCGGCAAGACCGGCGCCTCGTTCACGCTGCGCGACGCCTGGTCCGGCGCGACCAGCACCACCACTGGGACGATCAGTGCCTCCGTGCCAGGCCACGGCACCGTCGTGTACCGGGTCAGCGGCGGGGGCACCGGCACTCCCTCCGGTGCCGCCACCCTGGTCAGCGCCGCCTCCGGGCGCTGCCTGGACGTGCCCAACAGCAACACGGCCAACGGCACCCAGCCGGTCATCTGGGACTGCAACGGCGGCGCCAACCAGCGCTGGACCAGCTCCGGCCAGGCCCTGCAAGCGCTCGGCAAGTGCCTCGACGCGCCGGTCAACGCCGCCGCCGGCGCCAAGGTCCAGCTGTGGGACTGCAACGGGGGCGCCAACCAGCAGTGGACGCTCAACGCCGACGGCACCGTCCGCGGCGCGCAGTCCCAGCTGTGTCTCGACGTCGACCACAACAACACCGCGAACGGCACTCTTGTCCTGCTCTGGACCTGCACCGCCGCCGCGAATCAACTCTGGACGAGGCGGTAGCCCATGCGAACGAAGATCGCCCTCCTGGCCGCGGCCGTGCTGAGCGTGCTCGCCCTGTTCGCGCCGGCCGCGCACGCCGACAACCCGATCGTGCAGACCATCTACACCGCCGACCCCGCGCCGCTGGTCTACAACGGCCGCGTCTACCTCTACACCGGTCACGACGAGGACAACTCCACCTACTTCACGATGAAGGAGTGGCGGGTCTGGTCGTCGGCCGACATGGTCAACTGGACCGACCACGGCTCGCCGCTCAACCTGGCCAGTTTCAGCTGGGCCAGTGCCAACGCCTGGGCCGGGCAGACCGTCTACCGCAACGGCAAGTTCTACTGGTACGTCCCGATGACCGTGCGAGCCACCGGGCAGATGGGCATCGGCGTGGCCGTCTCGAACAGCCCCACCGGGCCGTTCACCGACGCGATCGGCCGTCCGCTGGTCAGCAACGGCCAGATCGACCCGACCGTGTTCGTCGACGAGGACGGCCAGGCCTACCTGTACTGGGGTAACCCCGATCTGTGGTACGTGCGGCTCAACGCCGACATGACCTCGTACTCGGGAAGCCCCACCAAGATCGCGCTGACCACCGCCGGCTTCGGCACGCGCACCGGCGACGCCAACCGGCCGACTCTCTTCGAAGAAGGACCGTGGGTGTACAAGCGCAACGGCCTGTACTACATCGTCTTCGCGGCGAAGTGCTGTTCGGAGTTCATCGCCTACTCGACCGCGACCGGCCCGACCGGACCGTGGACCTACCGCGGCACGATCATGCCGACCCAGGGCGGCAGCTTCACCAACCACCCCGGCGTGATCGACTTCAACGGCGGGTCGTACTTCTTCTACCACAACGGGGCGTTGCCCGGCGGTGGCGGCTACACCCGCTCCGTCGCCGTGGAGAAGTTCAACTACAACTCCGACGGCACCATCCCGACGATCACCATGACCAGCGCGGGGGCGCCTCAGGTCGGCACGCTCAACCCGTACGTGCGCCAGGAAGCCGAGACCATCGCCTGGGAGAGCGGGGTGGAGACCGAGCCCGCAAGCGAGGGCGGCATGAATGTCGGCTACATCGACAACGGCGACTACATCAAGGTGAAGGGCGTCGCCTTCGGCAGCGGCGTGACCTCGTTCTCCGCGCGGGTCGCCTCGGCCGCGTCCGGCGGCGCCATCGAGCTCCGCCTCGGCAGCGCCGGCGGCGCCGTCGTCGGCACCTGCGCGGTGCCCGGGACCGGCGGCTGGCAGACGTGGACGACGGTCACCTGCCCGGTCAGCGGCGCCACCGGCACCCAGGACCTGTACCTGCGGTTCACCGGCGGAGGTGGCTCGCTGTTCAACGTGAACTGGTGGCAGTTCAGCGGGTCGGCCGCCACCACCGACGCGATCACCAACGGCACCACGGAGAACGGCACCACCGGCTGGCGGGTGTTCGGCGCCGGGACGCTGACGTCGAACACGAGCGTGGCGCACGGCGGCACCCGGTCCCTGGCGATCGCCGGCCGCACGGCGTCGTGGAACGGCATCGCGCAGGACGTGACGTCCCGCCTGACCAGCGGCAAGACGTACACCACGAGCGCGTGGGTCCGGAGCCAGAGCGGTACGCCGTCGGCGCGCGCCACCCTGGCGATCACAGCGGGCGGCTCGACCACCTACATGTCGCTGACGCCCTCGACGACGGTCAATTCCGGAGGCTGGACGCTGCTGTCCGGCACGGCCGCGGTGTCGTGGAGCGGCACCCTGACGAACGCCACGTTCTACGTCGAGACCGACTCCGGCACCGACGGCTACTACCTCGATGACGTGTCGCTCCGATAGCGAGCGTCCCACCCTCAGCATCGGAGGAAACGTGCGTCTCATCGTCAGTACCGCGTTGAGCCTCGTGCTCACGGCCACGGCCGTCACCGTCACCCAGCACGCCGCGGCGGCCGCCGTCGTGGGCACCCCCACCCGCATCGTCGGCGCGGCCTCGGGCCGCTGCCTCGACGTCCCGAATTCCAGCACCACCAACGGCGCGCAGGCCCAGCTCTACGACTGCTCCGGCGCCGCCAACCAGTCCTGGACCTACACGAGCACGAAACAGCTCACCGTCTACGGCAACAAATGCCTCGACGCGTACGGCCGGGGCACGGCCAACGGGACGGCCGCCGTCATCTGGGACTGCAACGGCCAGACCAACCAGCAGTGGAACGTGAACGCCGACGGCACGGTCACCGGCGTGCAGTCGGGCCTCTGCCTCGACGCGAACGGGGCGGCCACCGGGAACGGCACCAAGATCATCCTGTGGTCCTGCAACGGCCAGGCCAACCAGCGATGGAGCCAGGGCACGTCGACCGCGACCGGCGGGCCCTGCGACCTCTACGCCGCCGGCGGCACCCCCTGCGTCGCGGCGCACAGCACCGTGCGTGCCCTCTACAGCTCCTACCGGGGCAACCTCTACCAGGTCCGGCGCGGCTCGGACAACGCCACCAGGAACATCGGCGTGGCCGACGCCGCAAGCCAGGACTCCTTCTGCGCCGGCACGAGCTGTGTGATCACGGTGGTGTACGACCAATCCGGCCGCGGCAACGACCTGTGGTACCAGGGGTCGTCCGTGGTGCCCGGGTCACCGCAGAGCAAGCCCGCGGTGGCGACCACCGAGTCGCTGAGCATCGGCGGGGCCAAGGCGTACTCCCTCTACATCAACCCGGGAAACAGTTACTGGCGCGACGGCCACCTGACCGGCGTGCCCACCGGCAGCGCGCCGGAAGGCATGTACATGGTCACCAGCGGAACGCACGTCAACAGCGGCTGCTGCTTCGACTACGGCAACAGCGAGACCACCCGCAAGGCCGACGCCGCCGGCGCGATGGACGCCATCAACTTCGGCAAGCAGTGCTGGTTCGGCGGCTGTTCGGGAACCGGTCCGTGGGTGCAGGCCGACCTCGAGTGGGGGCTCTTCCCCGGCGGCAGCACCTCGTGGAACCCGAACCAGCGGGCCTTCACCAGCAAGTTCGTGACGGCGACGCTGAAGAACAACGGCACCTCGCGGTTCGCCATCAAGGGCAGCGACGCCCAGTCCGGCAGCCTCGTCACGCTCTGGGACGGCGCTCTTCCCTCCGGGTACAACCCGATGAAGAAGCAAGGCGCGATCGTCCTCGGCAGCGGCGGTGACTGCTGCAAGCCCGACGGCGGCGCGAATCTGAGCGCCGGGACCTTCTACGAGGGCGCCATGGTCGCCGGCTACCCGTCCGACGCGACCGAGAACGCCGTCCACGCCAACATCGTCGCCGCCGGCTATCGCTGAAGGAGTGATCCCATGCCCGCCCCCCGATTCACCCGGCGGTCCGTCCTGGCCGCCGCCGGCGCGACCGGCCTCCTGCACGTGACGCCCGCGTTCGCCGCCATCCCCGGGCCGTCCAGCTACACCGCCTCCTGGTCGTCCGTCGATCAGCACCCGCCGGCGCCGGAGTGGTTCCAGGACGCCAAGTTCGGGATCTATTACCACTGGGGCGCGTTCAGCGTTCCCGCCTACGGCAACGAGTGGTACCCGCGGAACATGTACAACAACGGCTCGAACGAGAACAACCACCACAAGGCCGTGTACGGCGATCCGTCCGCCTGGCCGTACCACAACTTCATCAACGGCGGCCGCGACAAGGCGGGCAACTGGGTGCAGTTCGCGCCCAAGCTGGTCTCCGCCGGCGGCGCCTTCGATCCCGGGGCGTGGGCGCAGCTGTTCGTCGACGCCGGAGCGAGGTTCGCCGGGCCGGTCGCCGAGCACCACGACGGCTTCTCGATGTGGAACAGCAGCGTCAACGAGTGGAACTCGGTGGCCCGCGGCCCCCGGCTCGACCTGCTGCGCCTGCACGCCGACGCGATCCGCGGCAAGGGCCTCAAGCTCATGGTCGCGCTGCACCACGCGTACAACTTCACCGGTTTTTACCAGTGGGTGCCCAGCCAGTCGGACGCGAGCCTGCGCAAGCTCTACGGCCAGCTGGGCGCCCCTGCCGAGCAGCAACTCTGGTACGACAAGCTGCGCGAGGTCGTCGACGGCTATCAGCCCGACCTGATCTGGCAGGACTTCAACCTCACCCAGCTGCCCGAGTCCCGGCGGCTGGACTTCCTGGCGTACTACTACAACCGCGCGGTCGCGTGGGACAAAGAGGTCGTCGCCACCTACAAGGACGGCTTCAACAACCGCGGCGAGGTCTTCGATTTCGAGCGGGGCGGGCCGGCCGGCATCCAGACTCCATACTGGCTCACCGACGACAGCATCAGCAGCTCGAGCTGGTGTTACACGGTCGGCATCGGCTACTACTCGACCAACGCGCTGCTGCACGCGCTCATCGACCGGGTGAGCAAGAACGGCAACATGGTCCTCAACATCGCGCCGATGGCCGACGGCACGATCCCCTCCGGGCAGCAGACGATCCTGCGCGGCATCGGCGACTACCTCAAGCGCTTCGGCGAGTCGATCTACGCCACCCGGGCCTGGACCGCCTTCGGCGAGGGGCCGACGCAGATGGGCGGTGGCACGTTCCAGGCGCCGCGCACCGGAACACCGCAGGACATCCGCTTCACCCGGGCCAAGGACAACCGCATCCTGTACGCCACGATGCTCGGCTGGCCCGGCGGCACGGCCCATGTCACCACCCTGAGCGCCAACCGGATCAACCTTGGCACCCTGACGTCCGTGCAGTTGCTCGGCGCCACCGCCGGCACCTACATCAACCTCCCTACCCGCACCCAGGACGGCAGCGGACTGCACATCACCCTGCCCTCCACCGTCCCGTACAGCGCCCCGGCCTACGTGCTGAAGCTCACCTTCTCGGGGACCATCCCGGCGCTCGGCTCCGGCGGCACCGGCCTTCCCACCGGCTGGGCGAGAGTCACGAACGTCACCACGGGTCTGGTCCTGGACGGTGGCGGCAACGTCGCGTCCGGCTCGCAGCTCAAGCAGTGGAACTACGACGGCAGCACCAACCTGCACTGGCAGCTGGTCGCGCTCGGCAGCGGCTGGTACCGCCTGGTCAATCGCACCAACGGACTGGTCGCCGACAGCGGCGGCAACGCCGCCAACGGTGCCCTCGCGATCGAAACGTCGTGGAACAGCGGCAACAACCAGCAGTGGCGGCTCAACGACATGGGCGGCGGCCGATATCAGATCGTCAACCGGGGCACCGGCACGGCCCTCGACAGCGGCGGCGTGAACACTGTCGGGGCCCCGGTGAAACTCTGGGCGCCCGACTCCAGCACCAACCTGCAATGGACCTTCATGGCTGTCTAGCTGCGGGAACACTGTGATTGTCGCCTCGCACGATTCACCCGTTGTTCGGCTCTGATCGGTCCCGGACGTGGTTACGGTGGCGGTAAGTACGCCGGGACCGAGGGAGGCAACACATGGGTTTCGTGACCACGAATGACGGCACGGAGATCTTCTACAAGGACTGGGGGACCGGCCAGCCGATCGTCTTCAGCCACGGCTGGCCGCTGTCGGCCGACGACTGGGACGCCCAGCTGATGTTCTTCCTGCAGAACGGCTATCGGGTGATCGCACACGACCGCCGCGGGCACGGCCGGTCGACCCAGACGAGCGACGGCCACGACATGGACCACTACGCCGACGACCTGGCCGCGGTCACCGCCCACCTCGACCTGCACGACGCGATTCACGTCGGGCACTCGACCGGCGGCGGCGAGGTCGTGCACTACATCGCCAAGCACGGCGAGAGCCGGGTGGCGCGGGCCGTGCTGATCAGCGCCGTCCCGCCGATCATGGTGCAGACCGCCGCCAACCCCGGTGGCCTGCCGAAGAAGGTGTTCGACGACATCCAGGTGCAGGTGGCCACGAACCGGTCGTCCTTCTACCGGGACCTGCCGTCGACCGCGTTCTACAACTTCAACCGGCCGGGCGTCGAGCCCAACGAGGCGATCATCCAGAACTGGTGGCGTCAGGGCATGATGGGCGGCGCCAAGGCCCATTACGACGGCGTCGTCGCGTTCTCGCAGACCGACTTCACCGAGGACCTCAAGAAGATCAGCGTCCCGGTCCTGGTGATGCACGGCGACGACGACCAGGTGGTGCCGTACGCCGACTCGGCGCCGCTGTCGGCCCAGCTGGTGCAGAACGGCACGCTCAAGACGTACGCCGGCTTCCCGCACGGCATGCCCACCACGCACGCCGACACCATCAACGCCGACCTGCTGGCCTGGCTGCAGGCCTGATCACCGTTTCCCGGCCGGCGCCCGGCGCCGGCCGGGGCGGTCAGCTGCATCTGTCGCGTCCGATCCGAGTGAAGGACCGAGTGGTGGCATCGCCGCCACCCCTTCGCACCGGAAAGGACGCACGAAGATGAGGTTCCTCCGATTCGGCAGCGCGACCGCCGCCCTCGTGGCCTGCGCGCTCGTCGCCACCCCGGCCGTCGCGCAAGCCGGCACCAAGGCGCTCGGGACCAGGTCGCTCGCGGCCGTGCTGACCGCGGACAAAAGCGGCTTCGACCGCAACGGCAGCGACTTCGACATCCTGACCGCCGCGGTGCTGGCCGTGCTCAAGGCCAAACCCTCCAGCCCGGTCGGCGTGCTCACCGACGGCCGGACGGCGCTGACCGCCTTCGTCCCGAACGACCGCGCCTTCCGTACGCTGGTCGCCGACCTTCAGCACAGCAAGCGGCTGCCGAGCGAGAAGAAGGCGTTCACGGCGGTCGCCGGGCTCGGCATCAACACCGTCGAGTCGATCCTGCTCTACCACGTCGTGCCCGGCGCCACGATCGACCGGCGGGCGGCCCTGAAGGCCGACGGCGCGAGCCTGAAGACGGCGGCCGGCTCGTCGATCAAGGTCGACGTGTACGGCTACTGCTGGAAGCGCGTCAAGCTCGTCGACGCCGACCGCAGCGACCGCGACCCCCGCGTGATCAAGTTCGACATCAACAAGGGCAACCGGCAGATCGCGCATGGCATCGACCGGGTCCTGCGCCCCGTCGACCTGCCCTGACGCATAAGCCGTCTCAACCCACCCGGCCCGGCATCCCACGATGCCGGGCCGGACTGCCGCTAGGACGTCAGGGTTCCGCGCAGCAGGCTGTGGCCGGAGTGTGCGGAGTTGCCGTCGTGCGGTTCGTCGCTGACGTCGACCAGCCGGTACTGGTTCATGTCGATGCCCGGCGGCACCGGCAGCACGGCGTCCGGCTTGTCGGACAGGTTGCCGATCGCCACCATCTTCGTCTGGTCGTCCGGATCGATCAGCCACACCTCGTGGTAGCCCGTGGTCAGCGGCAGATTGCGGACGTCGATGCGCATCTCACCGTCGGACAGCACCCGGACGGAGCCACCGGCGGCCGCGGGCACGGTCGGCAGCGGCGATAGCGTCGCCCGCGCCGTCACCCGCTCGGCCGAGCCGCCATGCGCGAACCGGTCGGCCAGGACCGTGCCGGCCACCGCCAGCACCGCCGCGGCCGCGGCCGCGAGCACCGGCACGAGCCAGCGGCGCCGCGAGCGGCCGGATCGACTCGGCGACCCGAGGGCGCCGGCCGGTGCGGTGCTCGGCACGGGCCGGGGCGGCCCGGCGATGCCGGCCTCGATGCCCTGCCAGATCCGCTCGGGCGGCGGCGGCAGGTCACGCAGGTCGTGACTTGCCACGCCCAGGTCGGCGACGGTGCGCAGCGCGTCGAGATCATGGCGGCAGACGTCGCACTGGGACAGGTGGCCGGACTCGCCGGGCTCTTCGGTCTCCTCAGAGAGCGCGAGAAGGACCAGCCGATCGGGATCCAAATGTTGCACCGTCCACCTCCCAACGACGTCGCAGGTTCGCCAGTCCACGCCGGATGTGGCTCTTGACCGTACCGAGCGGCAGCCCGGTGACGGCAGCTATCTGGGGATGGGTCAGATCGTCGAAGAACGCCAGCTCCAGCGTGCGCCGCTGCTCGGCGGGCAGCCGGCCGAGCTCGTCGGCGACCACCAGCCGGTCCACGATCCGCTCCGGGCGCTCGGGCTCCTCCGGCGGGGCGACCTGGGCGCGTACGGTCTCGGTCACCCGGTCGTCCCGCGCCACCGACCGCATCCGGTCGACCGCCTTGCGCCGCGCGATCCCGAGCAGCCAGCCCAGCATGGTGCCGCGCTGCGGGTCGAACGAATCCCGCCCGGACCACGCCGCCACGAAGGTCAGCTGGGTCACGTCCTCCGCGTCGGCGCGGTTGCCCAGCAGGCGCTGGGCCAGATAGAGCACGGCGGCGCCGTGTCTTTCGTACGCCGTCCGCAGCGCTTTCTCGTCGCCGGCGCGCAGGCGCTCGGCGAGCTCGTCGTCGGAACTCATCAACCTCCCTCCCGCACACCGATTCTCAGGTGATTCGCTCCGCGGGGCGCCCGTGGATGCAGCAATTTCTCACATCGGCCGGCCGCATCCGCCGCCGGCCATCCGGGCGAAGACACCGGCGTACGGAAATCACGGCGATCTTTTTGAGGAGCTTCGATGCGTAGCAAGCACGTTCGGCGCGCGGTGGTCATCGGCGCGGTGGCCATGCTCGCCTTCGGCACGGCCGGCGCCTTCGCCTCCGGACCGGCGTTCGCCCGGGCCAACGCGCGGGTGTCGGTGGTGCACGGCATCCCCGGGCAGCCGGTCGACGTCTACGTCAACGGCAAGAAGACCATCCCGGGCTTCCAGCCGGGCAAGGTGGCCGGGCCGCTGAGCCTACCGGCCGGGCAGTACGACATCGCCCTCACCAAGCCGGGCGACCCGGTCGGCGAGGCGCTGCTGACCGTGGACGACGCCGAGGTGCCCGGTGGCGCCGACATCAGCCTGGTCGCCCACCTCAGCGCGGACGGCAAGCCGGCGCTGACCCCGTTCGTCAACGACACCGCCAAACTGGCCCCGGGCCAGGCCCGGCTGATCGTGCGGCACACCGCGGCGGCGCCCGCGGTCGACGTCCGGGCGGGCGGCAAGCCGGTCTTCGAGGGCCTGACCAACCCGAAGGAGGCGAAGGCCGACGTGGACGCGAGCACGGTCTCGGCCGACGTGGTGCTGGCCGGCACGACCGCCCGGGTGCTCGGCCCGGCCGACCTCGACCTGGCCGAGGGCACGGCGACGATCGTGTACGCGGTGGGCTCGGCCGACGACAAGACCCTCGACCTGGTCACGCAGCGGATCACCGGGCTGCATTCGGCGCCGGGCGGCGTGCCCAGCGGCGACGGTGGCCGCGCCGACCGCGGGGTTCCGCTGCCCTGGTACGGCATCGGTGGAGCCGGCGTCCTGCTGGCGTTGCTCGGCCTCGCGCGGCTGGCGACCGGCCGCCGGTGATCGGACTTCGTGGCACGTCCCGGCCCGCTCTCCTGATGCTGGCGGCCGGGACGGCCCTCACCACCGCCTTCGGCGTGGCCGCCTGCCAGGGCCGGCCGGCGGCGGACTTCGGCGGACCGTCGGCCACCGCGCCGGCGTCCGCCCCCGCACCCGTACGCGTGCTGGACGGCAAACCCACGACGGCCGCGACCGACGCGCCCACCCGGATGACCATCCCGGCCCTGAATTTGAACGCCGTGGTGGACGCCGTCGGCGTCGACCGGCGGACCGGCGAGCTCGCGGTGCCGCCGAGCGTGGACCGGGTCGGCTGGTACCGGTTCGGACCGGGCTTCGCGGCCACGGCCGGCTCGATCGTCCTGGCCGGGCACGTCGACAGCGCGGCCCAGGGCGAAGGCGCGTTCTTCCGGCTCGGTTCGCTGGAGAAAGGCGACGAGATCACCCTGACCGGCCCGGGGGAGCGGACCCGCTCGTTCCGCGTGGTGGCCCGCGAGCGCTACCGCAAGACGGCGATCCCGCTGGAGAAGTATTTCGCCCGCGACGGCGCCGTGCGGCTGACGCTGATCACCTGTGGCGGCCCGTTCGACCCGAATACCCGCCATTACCGCGACAACGTGGTCGTCACCGCTTTTCTTTCATGATGGGCGAGGAGGCGATTCTGAAAAAGCGTTATGTCACGACCGGTATTACATATCGACAAACGTCGTTTGACGGGCGCGTCAAACGGCATTAGCTTCACGATCACGTCGTTCCTTCGGCCCCCTGACAGAAGGGAACCGGGCTCGTGATACGTGGCTGGTCCACAATGGCGGTTCTGGTGCTCGCATTGTCGAGCATCCTGGTCGCGTCTCCCTCGCCGGCGCAGGCGGCGACGGCCATCACCGTCAACGGCACGTCCGGCGGCCGGGTGTTCGACGGCGTCGGGGCGATCAGCGGCGGCGGTGGCAACAGCCGCCTGCTGGTCGACTACCCGGAACCGCAGCGCAGCGACATCCTCGACTACCTGTTCAAGCCCGGTTACGGCGCGGCAATGCAGATCATGAAGGTGGAGATCGGCGGCGACACCAACTCGACCTCCGGCGCCGAGCCGAGCCACGAGCACGTCCGCGGCACGGTGAACTGCGATCGCGGGTACGAATGGTGGCTGATGGGCCAGGCGAAAGCCCGTAACCCGAACATCAAGCTGGTCGGATTGTCCTGGGGAGCGCCGGGCTGGATCGGCAACGGGAACTTCTGGTCCAGCGATTCCATCGACTACCTGGTCGCGTGGCTCGGGTGCGCCGCCTCGCACGGGCTGACGATCGACTACCTCGGCGGCTGGAACGAGCGCGGCCGGGACCTGACCTGGTACAAGAACCTGCGCTCGGCGCTGAACTCCCGCGGGTACCCGAACGTCAAAATCGTGGCATCCGACGAGTTCGGCTGGGGATCCGCCGACGACGCGCAGCGCGACTCCGCGTTCGCCGCCGCCGTGTCGGTCTTCGGCAGCCACTACGTCTGCGGATACCGCAGCGCGCAGACCGACTGCCCCAGCTCGGCGACCGCCGTGAGCTCGGGCAAGGCGCTGTGGGCCAGCGAGAACGGCTCCGACGACTACAACGCCGGCGCCCAGGCGCTGGCCCGCGGCATCAACCGCGACTACATCGACGGCAAGATGACCGCGTACCTGAACTGGCCGGTCATCGCCGCGATCACGCCGAACGTCCCGTGGGGCACCACGGGCCTCGCGGTGGCGCCGCAACCCTGGTCGGGCTACTACTCGATCGGCAAGAACGCGTGGGTCATGGCCCAGACCACCCAGTTCACCGCGCCGGGATGGCGCTACCTGGACAGCGCCACCGGCTATCTCAACGGCAACAAGAGCAACGGCAGCTACGTCTCGCTGAAGTCGGCCGACAACACCGACTACAGCACGATCATCGAGACGATGGACGCCGGCTCGGCGCAGGACCTCACCTTCACGGTCACCGGCGGGTTGTCGACCGGGACCGTGCACGTCTGGTCCACCAACGTCCGGTCCAGCAACCCGGCCGACCACTTCGTCAAGCGCGCCGACATCACCCCGTCGAGCGGGACGTTCTCACTGACCGTGCAGCCTGGCTACGTCTACAGCATCACCACGACCACCGGACAGGGCAAAGGCGCCGCCACCAGCCCGGCGCAGGGCAGTCTCGCCCTGCCGTACGGTGACGACTTCGAGAGCTACCAGCCCGGGCGGGAAGCGAAGTACCTGATGGACCACCAGGGCTCGTTCGAGGTGGTCACCTGCGGCGGCGGTCGCGCCGGCCGATGCGTACGCCAGATGTCGGAGCAGACGCCGATCTTCTGGACGTCGGGCCACGCCGAGCCGTTCACGCTGCTGGGCGACCTCGGCTGGCGCAACTACACCGTCTCCTCCGACGTCATGCTGGAGAAATCCGGCTACGTCCAGCTCGTCGGCCGGGCCACCAACTACAACCACGAAGGCCCGCAGAACCTCAACGCCTATTACCTCCGGGTCGCCGACAACGGCTCGTGGTCCATCCGCAGCAACAACACCAGTGGCAATCAGCGGACCCTGGCCAGCGGCTCGGTGGCGGCGCTGGGCACCGGCCGCTGGCACAAGCTCTCGCTCACGCTCAACGGCGGCACCCTGACCGCGGCCATCGACGGCGCCACCGTGGGCAGCGTGTCCGACTCCACCTGGGTCGCCGGCCAGATCGGTTACGCCACCGGCCAGGGCGTGACGGCTCAGTTCGACAACCTGTCCGTCACCTCGCTCGGCGGCGGCCCCGGCCCCACGGGGGAGATCCGCGGCGCGGGCTCCAACCGGTGCCTCGACGTCAACGGGCAGAGCCAGTCCGACGGGGCGGTCGTGCAGATCTGGGACTGCAACGGCGGCGCCAACCAGCGCTGGACGCTGACCTCCGCCAACCAGCTCACCGTCTACGGCAACAAGTGCCTCGACGCGCCGAGCGCCGCCACCGGCGCCCGGATCCGGATCTGGTCCTGCGCCGGCGCGGCCAACCAGCAGTGGCGGGTCAACCCCGACGGCACCATCACCGGCGTCGCGTCCGGCCTGTGCCTGGACGTCACCGGCGCGGCCACCGCCAACGGCGCGGCGGTCGAGCTGTGGACCTGCAACGGCGGCAGCAACCAGCAGTGGATCAGATCCTGACCGGCCGCTGACGCCCGCGGAGTCCCGGGGGCTGGGAATCCATGCAGGGGGATTCCCAGCCCCCGGCCTCGTTCGCAGCCCGTTAACCCGGGGCTCATTACGGTCCGGTCCCATGAGAAAGCACCTCGCCGCCCTGACGGCTCTTCTGCTGCTGACCGCGTGCACCGAGGACCTACCGGAACCACCGGCCCGGTCCACGCCGGCCTCCTGCCCACGCGACCTGGACACGTCGCTCAGCGCCTGGGCGGTGGCCGGTTTCAGCGGATCGATCGCCGTCTCGACCGGTGACACGATCGAATGCCTGGCGGCGTACGGGTCGGCCGACGAGAAGACGCCGAACACCATCGGCACGGTCTTCGACATCGGCTCGATCACCAAGGCCTTCACCGCCGCGGCCGTGTTCGGCCTGGCCGACGACGGCCGGCTGAGGCTGGACGACCGGGCCGGTGACCTGCTGCCGGACCTGAAGGGCCCGGTGCGGGCGGCGACAGTTCGTCAGCTGTTGCTGCACACCAGCGGGCTGAAGGGAACGCACGGCAACGACACGCAGCCGATGACCGCGCGGCAGGCGCTGGCGGCGATCGGCCGTCTGGAGCCGGCCGCGCCGCCGGGTGTGAAGTACCTGTACTCCAACGCCGGCTACACACTGCTGGCGCTGATCGTGGAGGCGGTGTCCGGATCGGGCTACCGCGACTACCTGGCCTCGCGGGTCCTGCGGTTGCCTGGCGGGCGGATCGCCGGAGGCTTCTGGAACGGGCAGCCGGCCGCGCCCGGGCCGCGGGCGACCGGCTACCGGGAGGACGGCAGCCGCGCGGACGGCGGCCGGTTCGGCGGACCGTACTGGGCGGTCGAGGGCAACGGCGGCCTGGCCATGACCGCGGGCGACCTGGCCGCGTGGACGCGCGCGCTGTTCACCGGCAAGATCGTGTCCGACGCCGCCACCACGGCGATCGCTGTTCCGGGCCGGGCCATCGACGCCCACCGCGGCGAGGCGCCGGGCTGGGTCGCCTTCGACGCCACCCGGTACGGCGAGCCGTTCCTGGCCGCCGCCGGCGGTGGCGGCGACGTCGGGCACAACGCCGTGGTCGTCTGGTTGCCCCAGCGGCGGCGGGTTGTCGCGATCATGTCGAACAAGCCGAAGATCTCGGCCGAGGACCTGCTGCAGGCGGTGGGACCGGCGATCGCGACCGGTAAGCCGCTGCCGGTCCCGCCCGCGCAGGGCGGCGCCGCCGACCTGACCGCGGCGGCGGGCACGTACCGGCTGAGCACCGGAGGGTCATTCGAGGTGGGTGTGCGCGACGGACGGCTGTCCGTCGCCGCGGTCGGACCGGACGCGGTGGCCGCGCTCTTCCCGCCGCCCGCCGGCCTCCCGGTGAGCCGGCTGCGCGCCCATGAGGACCTGGTGCGCCGCCTCCTGGCCGGTGAGACGCAGGAAGGACGCAAGGAACGGGCGGCGTTCGAGAAGGGGATCGGGCCGATCGACCAGGTGAACATCGCCGGGACGACCGTATCCGCGGGTGAGATCCGGACGTACGTTTCGGTCGTGTCTCGTGGCAAGCCCGTCCTCGGCTGGTTCGCGCTCAACGAGGAGGGTGGAGTGGAGGCGGCCGAGGTGCCGGCCGATACGCCTCCGACGGTGCGGTTCCTGCCCACCGGCGACAACCGGTACCGCCCGGACGACCCGGCCGGTGCGCGCCCGGACGTGAGCATCGGCTTCGCCGGGGACCGCTTGACGGTGACCGGCCCGGACGGCGCCGGCACCTCGGCGCAACGGGCGCGGTGAGGTGGCGAAGTGCGCATTCTGGTGGTGGAGGACGACGCCGAGCTCGCCGGGCTCATCGCCATGGGCCTGCGGAACGAGTCCTACGCCACCGACGTCGCGGCCACCGGCGCCGAGGCCGAGGAGTGCCTCCGGACCACGGCGTACGACCTGGTCTGCCTCGACCTCGGGCTGCCCGACGCGGACGGGCTCGAGCTGGTGCGCCGGCTGGGCACGGACGCCGGGCTGCACCGGCCACGCCGGCTGATCGTGCTGACCGCTCGCGACGCGGTCGCCGACCGGGTGGCCGGGCTCGACGCCGGCGCGGACGACTATCTGGTCAAGCCGTTCCACTTCAGCGAACTGACGGCCCGGCTCCGGGCGTTGGCTCGCCGGGGCGTCGAAGAGGGCATCGCGTTGCGGGTGGGCGAGCTGGCGTTGGATCCGAGCACCCATGAGGCGTGGCGTGCGGGCGTCCCCCTCGTCCTCACGCCCCGCGAGTACTCGCTTCTGCGCTATTTCATGCTCCACCCGGGCGTGGTGCTGTCCACGGAGGACCTGCTGGAGCACGTATGGGACGCCAACGCGAACCCGTTCACCGCCTCGGTGCGGGTCATCCTCAGCCGGCTGCGCCGCAAGCTGGGCGAGCCGCCACCGATCGTCACCATCCCGAACGTCGGCTATCAGCTGCGGACGGAGCCATGACGCGCCTCTGGCGGTCCTTGCGGGTCCGTCTGGCCACGCTCGGGTTCCTCGCCATCTACACGCCCACGCTGCTGTTGCTCGGCGTCGTGCTGGCGACCGACACGGAGGTGACCAGCACCGCCCGGAACGGCCAGTCGCCGCAGGTCACCTCGGATGTCAGCCACTCCGGCTGGACGCTCGGCACGGTGATCGCCCTCGCCCCGGCGGCCGCCGCGCTGGCGTGGTGGTGGGCGGGACGCGCCGTGCGCCCCCTGCATCAGGTGCGGGCGGTCGCGGAGGACATCGAGGCCACCGACCCCGGCCGCCGCATCGGATTGCGGCACGGGCTGACCGAGGTCACCGCTCTCGCCGCCAGCTTCGACGCCATGCTTGATCGGCTGGAGGCGGCCGCCGAGACGCAGCGCCGCCTGATCGAGGAGACCAACCACGAACTGCGCCTGCCCCTGGCGGTGCTTATGACCAACGCGGAGGTCGTGCTGGCCCATCCCGCGCCGACGGAGGAGGTGTACCGGGAAGGCGTGCACCGGTCCCGCGCCGCCGCCGAGCGCCTGCAGCGGACGATCGAGGAGCTGCTCATCGACGCCCGCGGCCGGGCCCGCGGCATCACGCGTTCGCCGGCCGACCTCGTACGCGTCATCGGTGATCTTGTTGCCGACGCCGGCCTGCTGGCCGCGCCGAGGAGGGTGCGGCTGATCGTCGAGGCGCCGGAGACCGTGGTCTGCCGGGTGGAGGAGTCAACGGTCCGGCGGGCCGTCGCCAACCTTCTCGACAACGCGGTGCGGCACGCGCCGCCGGGGTCCTCGATCGACGTCCACCTCGAGCAGTCCGGGCCGATGGCCGCGATAACCGTCACCGATCACGGTCCCGGCGTCCCAGCGGAGCAGCACCAGCGGGTCTTCGAGCGGTTCCGGCGCGATGCCCGTCCCGGCCACGGCCTCGGACTGCCGATCGCTCGCCAGATCGCCGAGGCGCACGGCGGAGAGCTCACTGTGACCTCGCCCGGCCCGAGCGGAGACGGCGCGGTGTTCCGCCTGACTCTGCGGCTCTGAACGGGTCAGCCGCTGACCGCGGTCGCGGCCGTCCCAGCCGGGCCCGGGACGGCCGTCGGCGGGTGGCTGCGCCGTTCGTGCCGCAGGAGCATCAGCGCGACCGCGGTGGCGGCGACATAGAGGGCAGCCTGGGCATTGAGGGCGACCGTCAGTCCGATGTGCTCGGTGAGAAGTCCCGCGGCCAGCATGCCGGCGGCGCTGCCCGCGTCGGAGGTCATGCCGAACAGGCCGAACGTGCGACCGCGGTGGCGATCGGTGGTTGCCTGCTGCAGCACGCTGGTCAAGCCGGCGACCATGGCGAGGGCCGGCAGGCCGACGGCGATGAACAAGACGATGTAGAGCGGCAGTGACGTGGTGACGGCCGGGCCGTTCCAGATCGCGAACGAGACCAGGCCGAACGCGGCGCCGCCGGCGACGACGAGCACCGCCGGGCGTCTGACGGCGGGCGCGACGGCCAGCAGGATGCCCGCGGCGACGGTGCCGACGGCTTGGACCCCGCGCAGCAGTCCCGTCTCCGCGGCGCCGCCGCCGAGTTCGCGGGCCACCCACACCACGAAGAGCACGACGAAGATGCCTTGCGCTACGCCGGTCAGCGCGCCGATGGCGAGAGCTATCCGCACCGGCCGCGGCGTCCGGGCGGCATCTCCCGGCGTCGGCCGATCGGCGGGGCGCGTCCGCACGCCGGTGATGCCCTGGATGAGAGCGGCCGCGGCCAGGAAGCTGACCGAGTCGACGACCACGATCGTGGGCAGCCCGCTGACGGCCAGCAGGAGGCCGCCCAGCGGGCCACCGACGAGGCGGCCCACGTTCTGCCCGATCACCATCAGGGAGTTGGCCGATACGGCGTGGCCGGCCGGCGCCAGCGCGGGGACGAGCGCGTTCTTCGCGGCCTGCGACACGGTGAGCAGCCCCGCCTGGACCGCGATGACGCCGTACAGAACAGGTAGATCTTCCCGGCCGTGCACCAGCAACAGTGGCAGCAGCGCCAGCGCCTGGATCCCGGCGACGACGACGAGCAGCCGTCGCCGGTCGCACCGGTCGGCGAGGTATCCGCCGGGCGCGCCGAGCAACACCGCCGGAACGAGCTCGGCGAGAAACGCGAACGAGGTGTGGCCGACCGAGCCGGTCAGCTGGTAGACCAACGTGGGCAGGGCGATCAGCAGCAGCCAGTCGCCGGTGTCGGAGATGACGCCGGCCAGCCAGAGCCGGCGGAACCCGGGCCGGCGGAGAGCGCCGGCGCCGGCCCGGGTTCCGCCGGCTCTGGCCCTCACAGCGGTCTCCCGTCGTCGGTCGTGACCGGGAAGCCGTGGAACCCGAAGTGGACCTGCGCCGCGTCGTCCGGAGCGGTGGAACGGGTGGCCGTGATGAACGGGCGCAGCAGCGCGTCGATCTGCTCGCCCAGGTCGCGCAGCTCGTCGGGAGACGCGCGGAGCGTGTAGGTGTGGAACTGTTCGGCGTTGCGCCACCGCCGGTCGAGCCGGTCGCGCCGTTCGAGGTGCCGGCGGGTGAGCTGCTGGTCCCGCTGCGTCATCATCGCCGTGACGAGCGTGGCGTGCCGGCCCGCGGCGGATCGCGGATCGACGTCGGTGGGCAGGGCGAGCCCGGTGACCAGGGCGCGCCACGGCCGCTCCCGCCCGTCGGCCGAGGCAACGGGCTCGACGAGTCCGATCTTGGCCAGCGTGCGCAGGTGGTAGCTGCAGTTGGACGGCGTGTCGTCGACCGCCGCGGCGCATTGGGTGGCCGTGGCCGGACTGTTGGCCATCAGATACGTCAGCAGGGCCAACCGGACCGGATGAGCCAACGCCCGGAGCGTCTCCGGTTCCGTGATCACTCGCCGTGCCTCGCGTGCCATCGCCCGGCCTCCCGTCCCAGATCTGAAAGACTCTTTCAGACTAGCGACGGCACGATCGATGCGAAAGGTTCTTTCAGATCTCGCGGCCGACTCGGTGAACGCCGGCGCCGGCAGCACCGCCACCCCGGAGCTCGACGAGGCGGAGTTCGCCGCGGCCGCCGGCCTCGTCGCCGGCCCTTTGGCGGAGCGGCTGTGGCGCCGCCCCGCGATCGCCGTCCTGGGCATCGACACGCCGCCGGTCGCCGCGGCGACGCCGGTCCTGCCGGCTCGGGCCCGCGCCCTGATCAGCGTCCGTCTCGCTCCCGGCGAGCAGCCGGTCGAGGTCCTGCTGGGCGGAGGCAAGCTGCCCGTACGCCTCGCGCTCCCGTTCCGCCACGAGGCGCACGATGACCCGTCGCCGGTCGGCCGGATCGGGCTGCCGCCAGCAGCGCGCTCCGGTCCGGCCTCGTCACGGTCGCCAACCCTAGCCGACCGAGGGGTGGACGAGCCGGGCGGCGGCCGCCGGTTCCAGGCCCCGCCCCCGGTCCCGCTCGAGGTCGAAGCCGTCGCCGAGCGCCGCCCGGGCGGCGGCCGCGGTGCGATCGAGATCCGCCTGGTCGGCGGCGTCCGGCGTGCTTCCGGTCGACGCCCGGACCGCCTCGGCCGCGCCCAGGAGCGCCGCCGCCGCCGAGTGCCGGCCGTCCGCGGCCGCCACGCCGGCGAGCGCGCCCAGCGCCAGGGCGATGTCGCGCTCGGCGCCGACCTCCCGGGCGATCCGCAGCGCCTCGCGGTGGTGGCCGGCGGCGGCGGTCAGGTCGCCGCGCTCCCGGGCGAGCTGCCCCAGCTCGACCAGCACGCTCGGCACGTAGAGGGGGCGGCCGGCCCGGCTGTGCTGGGCGGCCGCCTCGCTGAGCAGGGCCCGCAGGTGCCGTACCGCGGTGTCGTGGTCGCCCGACCGGCGGGCCGCCCAGGCCAGGCCCATCCGGGCGAACGTCGCGGTCAGCGGGGCGTTCTGCTCCTGGGCCAGGGCGAGGGCCTGCGCGCTGTACCGGACGGCGGCCGCCTGGTCGCCGCCCTCCATGGCGAGCCACCCCAGCCAGCCCAGTCGCCCGGCGACGTCGGCCCACAGACCCAGCTCCCGGGCCAGGCCCAGACCCTCCTGGTGCAGCCGGGTGGCCAGTGCCCGGTCGCCGGTCAGCCCGGCGTGCGCGCCCAGCCACTCGGTCGCCTGCAGCAGTCCCCAGTGGTCACCCACCTCGCGGAACAGGGCCGCCGCCCGGTCGCCGTCGCGGACCAGCCGATCGGCGTCGCCGCGGATGTACGCCAGCTTGGCGGTGAGCGTGAGTGTTGCCGCCGTGCCCCACCGGTCGCCGGCCGCCTCGAAGGCCGCCAGCAACTCGGCCACGAACGTCTCGGTGGCGGCCACCTCCCCGAGGTCGACCTCCGCGTACGCCAGGAACCACGCGGCCCGCGCGCCGCCGGGATCGGCGATCAGGTCGCCCAGCGCCGCCCGCACGGCGCGGCGCCGGGCGGGCCAGTCGGTCACCTCGCCGAGCAGGAACGCGAAACCGGTCTCCCAGGCCGCCACCCGGGCGCGCTCGGGTGTGGCCTCCGCCGCCTCCGGGACGCTCAGCGCGGCGTGCAGCAGCCGGCGAGCCTCGCCGAGCCGGCCGCGCAGGAACCAGTACCAGCACAGCGCGTCGGCCAGCCGGAGCGCGCCGCGGCCGTCGCCGTCCGCCACCGCCTGATCGACGGCGGCGCGCAGGTTCGCGGCCTCGCCGTCGAGCCGGCGTAACTCCCGGCCCTGCCGCGGGCCGCGCAGCTCGGCCTCGGCCGAGGCCGCGAAGGCGAGATAATGGCGCAGCCGGCGGCCCCGGGTGCCGGTCAGGTCGCCGGCCTCGCCCAGCCGATCGAGGCAGAACGCGGCGATGGACTCGAGCAACCGGTAGCGGGCCGGATCGCCGTCGCGCTCCACCCGGACCACCAGCGACCGGTCGACCAGCCGGGCCAGGACCTCCGGTACGTCCTCGGCCGGCACATCGGAGGCGGCGCAGAGAGCGCACGCGGTTTCCAGGGTGCTGCCGCCGGGGTTGACGGCCAGCCGGCGCAGCACGATCCGCTCCGGGGCGGTGAGCAGCCGCCAGCTCCAGTCGATGGTGGCGCTCAGCGTCTGCTGGCGGGCCGGCGCCGCCCGGTTCCCGGCGGCCAGCAGGCGGAAGCGGTCGTCGAGCCCGGCCACCAGCCGTTCCAGGGCGAGCCCGCGCAGCCGGGTCGCGGCCAGCTCCAGCGCCAGCGGTATCCCGTCCAGCCGGCGGCACAGGTCGGCCACCAGCGCGGCGTTGCCGGGGCGCAGCTCGAAACCGCGATGCGCGGCCGCGGCGCGGGCCAGGAACAGCTGGACCGCCCCGGCGGCGGCCGGGTCGTCGCCCTCGGCCGGCACGTCCAGCGGTGGAACCGGCCACACCACCTCGGCCGGGATGCCCAGCGGTTCCCGGCTGGTGGCGACGATCCGCAGCCCGGGCGCCGCCGCGAGCAGCCGGCCGGCCAGCGCCGCCGCCGCCTCGACGACGTGCTCGCAGTTGTCGAGCACCAGCAGCAGGTCGCGGGAGCGCAGCGCGGCGGCGAGCCGGTCGGCGGCCGCCGGCTTGGCGCCGGGCGCGCCGCGGATGTCCAGGGCGGTCGCGACGGCGTCGGCAACCAGCTCCAAGCGCTCGCCGAGGCCGGTGGCCGGCTCGGCGGCGGCCGGGCCGTCGACCGCGGCCAGCTCGACCAGCCAGGCGCCGTCGCGGAACCCGCCTCGCGCCCGGCGGGCGACCTCGACGGCCAGCCGGGTCTTGCCGACGCCGCCGACCCCGGTGAGCGAGATCAGCCGGTGCTCCCGGATCAGCGTGGCGAGCTCGGCCAAGGCGTGCTCCCGGCCGAACATCTCGCCGACCGGGGCCGGGAGGTTGGTCACCGGTCCGAGCGGCTCCGGCGCCGGCCGGGGCGGGTCGAGCCCGGGGTCCTGCGCCAGGATGGCCTGGTGCAGGCGGGCCACCTCGGGCCCGGGGTCGATCCCGAGCTCGTCGGCCAGGCGGGTGCGCAGCTCCGCGTACGCGTCGAGCGCCTCCGTCTGCCGGCCGGACCGGTACAGCGCGAGCATGCGCAGCGAGCGCACGCGTTCGCGGAGCGGATGGCGGCTCACCACGTCGGCCAGGGTGTCCGCGACCGCGGCGGCCTGGCCGAGCTGGAGCCGGGCCTCGGCCAGGTCCTCCACCGCGGTCAGCCGTTGCTCCTCGAGGCGGGCGACCACGGCCTCGGCGTACGGCTCCTCGCGGTACCCGGTGTAGGCGGGACCACGCCACAGGCCCAACGCCTCGCCCAGCAACGCCGCGCGGGTGTGCGGGGACGGCTCGGCGGCGGCCCGGCCGACCAGCGAGCCGAACTCGGTGGCGTCGACCGACGGGGCGCGCAGCGCGAACCCGGCCGGACCGGATTCGACCAGCGCGCGGCTGCCCGGCTCGGCGTCCTCGAGCGCCCGGCGCAGCTGCGAGACCTTGACCGCCAGCGCGGCCTGCGGGTTGCCCGGCACCGGGCCGGTCCAGAGCTCGTCGACGAGCCGGTCGGCGGACACCGCGTCGCCGTCGCGGGCGATCAACGCGGCGAGCAGCGCGCGCACCTTGGCGCCGGGGATCGGCACCGGCCGGCCGTCGCGGTCCCAGGCCGCCAGCGGTCCGAGCACCCCGAAGCGCATGTCACCGATCCTAGGCGGGCCGGCATCGGGCGGTCGTGGCACGGGCAACCGCGCCTAAGAGATATTGGATGGCGGGGTCAAGGGCTCCGGCCGGTACGAGAGAACGACGACGCCGTGCGGCAGCTGGGTCTGCGAGAGCAGCGTCATCCGGGTACGCGGCCAGCCCGGCAGGACGTTCGTGCCGCCCCCGGCGACCACCGGATGCACCCACACCCGGAACTCGTCGACCAGACCGGCGGCGGCCAGCGTGCGCGCCACCCGCCCCGATCCGTAGAGCAGCGTGGCGCCCGGCAGCTCGCGCACGAACGTCGCGAGGTCACCCGTCACCGGCTGCGTGTTCGTCCACAGAAGACTCGGCCGGCGGCCGGCCACCACGTACTTGCGGATGCTGTTCATCCGGTCGGCGAAGCCTTCCGTGGGCGAGCCCGTGTCGTCGACGGCCGGCCACGTGGCGGCGAACGCCTCGTACGTGACCCGGCCCATCACGAGCGCGTCGGCCGCCAGCAACTGGTCGCGGGCGTGCCGGCCGTACTCCTCGCTCCAGAACTCCAGGGACCAGTCCTGCGGATCGTCCTGCACCCCGTCCAGGGTCACGAAGGTCGACACGATCACGGTGCTCATGCGAGCACCCGGAACACGGCCGCGGCGATCGCGTCGGCGCCCGCGTCGTTGAGATGCAGGCCGTCGCCGGAATCGAACTCCGCGCGCAGGGCGTCGGGATCGCGCGGGTCGGCCAGGAGCCGGTCCAGGTCGGCCACGGCGTCGTACTCGCCGCCGCCGCGGATCCACCGGTTGACCTCGTCCCGCACCCGCTCCTTGTCGGCGTCGTAGTAGCCGGTGAAGTTCTTCATCGGCGTGACGGTGGCGCCGATGATCCGGACACCGCGCTGGTGCGCGGCCCGGATCAGCATCCGGTGGGCGTGCACCAGGTCGGCCGTCCGAGCCTTCGGCGACGCCCCGCAGCCGAAGTCGGGATAGCCGCCGGCGCCGATGTCGTTCACCCCCTCGAGCACGACGACCGCGCGGACGCCGGGCTGGTCGAGCACGTCCCGGCCGAACCGTGCGGTGGCACGGTCGCCGTAGCACGGCGAGTCGGCCAGCAGCTTGTTGCCGCCGATGCCCGCGTTGACCACCGCGACCGGCCGCCTGCCGGTGGCGGACCGCTCGGCGAGCTGGTCCGGATAGCGGTTGTCGGCGCCGGCCCGGGTGCCGTGCCCGTCGGTGATCGAGTCACCGAAGGCCACGACCACATCCCGTACGGGTGGCGCACCGGCGACGTCCACGCCGGTCAGGAAGTAGCGCGACCGGCTGGTCTCGCCGGCGAACGCGGCCGCACCGGCGTCGTCGCGGTGGTCGCCGGCCGCCCGGTAGGTCGTGGTCAGGCCGTCCTGGTGGAACGTCGCCGGCCCGGTGTACTCGGCGAAGTAGAGCGTGACCGTGAGCGACTCGAGCGGGGACACCCGCACGTCGACCGCGTCGGAGGCCAGGGCGCCACCGGGTGGGACCACGGCCCAGGAGTGCCGCCCGAACCCGAGGGTCCGCACGGTGCCCGGCTGGACGGAGGCGCCCGGCCCGGTCCGGCCGATCGACGCGCCGGCGATGCGCAAGGGCTTGATCCCGTACGCGTTCGACAGCCGGACACGTACCTGCGAGCCGCCGGCGCTGGTCCGCACGACCTGCCGGACGGTCGTGTCGGTGAAACCCGGTACCGACCAGTTCGGCCCGTCGAAGTCGTTGCCGGGAACCGGGGCATGCGGCGCCGCGGTCCAGGTGGCGATCCAGCTGGGCGGCCGGGACGGGCCGTGGCCGGCGGCGATAACCGGTGCGGCGATCACGGCGATCAGGCCGATCGGCAGGATCGCGAGCAGGGGGATGCGCATGGATTTCCTCTCTGGTGTGGAGGGTCAGGACCCGTCGAGGTCCAGCGACACGGCCTGGCGGACGTAGTCGGCCATCAGGGCGTCGGTCACCTGGGCGGGCGACCTGACCTTGAGATGGCGGGTCGTCTTGCCGGCGCCCTCGAGCCGCTGGTGCGGGTCGGAGAACTCGGCCCCGCGGGCGAACGCCAGGGTGACGTGGGTCCGGCTGAGGCTCACGATCGCGATCAGTTGCCGGCCCCGCCAGGCGAGCGAGCCGCGGCTGATCACCTCGCGGCTGCCCGGGGCGTGCCGCCTCAGCTGATCGCGGATCGCCTGGACGATCGCCGCCTGCTTCTCGTCCAGCCGGGTGCTGAGGTAGTCGTCGATGTCGGTCATCGCCGGGCCCTCACAGGCTCTTCGCGACGGCGGCGCCGATCGCGGTGAACGCCGTGTAGTCGCCCGCGGTGACCCGGTTCTTGGCGACCGCGATCGCGACGCCGGTCTCCGGGTCGGCATAGGCCGCGGTCCCGCCGCTGCCGGCCATCCCGAACAGCGTGGGGCTGTCCAGCGGGCCCGCGAACCCGATGTCGTAGCCGAGCCCGCGCTTGGCCGGGAAGCCGAGGACCGCGTCCGGCCCGCTGACGACGACCGAGGCGATGTCGCGCAGCCGCGCGCCGGACAGCAGGCGGACGCCGTCCACCGGGCCCATCAGGGCGGCGTACATGCGGGCGATGCCGCGCGCGGACACCACCCCGCCGGCCGGGATCTCCGAGGTGAGCACGTCGACCCGGTTGCAGAAGTCGGCGTCGGGCAGCGCGCCGAGCGGGGCCGCGGTCCAGCCGTCGAGGACCCGGAAGAACGGCACCGTCTCGGCCATCTGGGCGGCCATCTCGAGGGTCAGGTGCATGCCTTCCGGCTGGACGTGGTGCGCGACGCGGCCCAGGTCCCGCGTCGGCACCGCGAAGAACAGCTCGTCCTCGACGCCGAGCGGCTCGGCCACCCGGCGGCGGGTCTCCTCCGAGATGGTGTTGCCGGTCGCGCGCCGCACGATCTCGCCGACCAGATATCCGTACGTCTGTGGGTGATAGCCGGTCCGGCTTGCCGGCTCCCACCACGGGGTGGCGCCGGCCACCAGACCGCACATCTTGTCCCAGTCGCAGAGGTCGTCCGCGGTGGTGCCGACGGGCACGGCGGGCACGCCCGCGGAGTGGGTGAGCACGTCGCGGACGGTCGTGCGGTCCTTGCCGTTGACGCCGTACTCCGGCCACAGCTCGACGACCGGCGTGTCGTACCCGAGAAGCCCGTCCGCCACGAGGGTGTGCAGCACCGTCGAGGCCACGCCCTTGGCCGTCGAGGTGACGTGGAACAGCGTGTCCGAGGCGACCGGCCGGTCGCCCGCGGCCATCCCGCCGACCGCGTCCACGATCAGCTCTCCGTGCCGGTAGACGGCGACCTGGAGTCCCCGCTCGGCCCCGCCGTCGACGAGCTGGTCGATCGCCTGCTGGACGGTGTGCTGGATGTCGTTCATCGTCGCCCTCCGGATCCGATCGGGCGCCGATCGCCCGCTCGCCATCGAGACTCCGGAGAACGCTTACGATTTCTTTACCGCCCACGCGGCCGTAGAAGAACGGTAATCGGCGGGCGCAGGATCGCGACATGAACGAGATCGTGAACGAGATCCTCGACCGCGAGGAACGGCTGTGGGCGGCCAACCGGGAGGGCGACGGGCTCTTCTACCGGGCCGCGCTCACGGACGACGCGCTGGCCCGGCACCAGCAGACCCCGCTGGGCTGAACCTCCGGGCCGGCGTGCCCCCGGAACCCCGCGCCGGCCCGGGTCACTCCGCGCGAGCGTCCGGCGCCTGGGCGAAGACGCCGTCGGCGACGAGGCCGAGAGCCGCGACGATGCGGCCCCGGCCGATGCCGAGGACGCGACGCTGGTACTGGAACACCTCGGGCGCCAGCGGGGCCAGCAGCGTGTCGACCAGGGCGGCGCGTTCCCGGCGCAGGCCCGCGCCGTCCAGCAGGGCGCCGACGTGGGCGCGCCAGAAGCCGTACGCGCCGGTGGTGAAGCGCTTGGCGCCGGTCTCGGCCGCCAGCGCGAGGTGGCCGTGCTGGTCGAGCAGATCGGCCATGGCGGCATAGAAGGCGCGCATGCGGGCGACCGGCGGCGCTCCGGGGCCGAGCGGCGGCGGACCCGTCAGCAACCGCTGCTGGAGCCGGCGCTCGTGCTCGTCGAGGAGGGCGACGGCGACCGCGTCCCGGTTGGGGTAGCGCCGGTACAGCGTGCCCTTGCCGACGCCGGCCGCCCGGGCGATGTCCTCCATCGTGACCGTGGCCGGATCGAGCCGGGCGAACAGCTCCTCGGCGGCCTCCAGCACGCGCGTCCGGTTGCGCGCCGCGTCCGCCCGTTCCTCCCGCACGACCATCACCCGAGATTACGTGGGCCGCGACGACCCGGATCCCCGGCTGCCGAAGGAGTGAAGGCGATGACTGCCTCGACGAGGTCGGCCAGCAGCGCCGCGCCCGTCCCGGCGGGGTCGAGGTCCGGGTCGTACACCGCCAGCTGGAAACCCACGCATCCGGGCGACGCCAGCAGCACGGTGAGCAGGGCACGCACCTCGTCGATCGTGAGGCCGTCCGGATCGGGGCTGTCCACGGCCGGCATGATCGACGGGTCCAGCACGTCCGCGTCGAGGTGGACCCAGAACCCGTCGGCGCCGGCCGACTCCAGGTGGCGCCGGGCCGCCCGGGCGACGTCGCCGGCTCCCGCGCTGCGGATGTCGGACACCGCGGCGTGGCGGATGCCGAGGCCGGCGAGCTCGTCACGAGCCGTGTCGGCGTCGCGGATGCCCAGCACGTGGACGTCGTCGTCGCGGAAGTACGGCCCCAGGCCGTCGATGTCGGTGAGGTCGGACTGCCCGCGCCCGGTCGACAGGGCGAGGTCCTCACCGGCGGCGGCGCCCACCCCGGTGGAGTTGCCGGGGTGGCGGAAGTCGGAGTGCCCGTCGACGAACGCCAGCCCGTACCGGCCGCGGCGGCGCAGGGCCAGACCCGCGGCCAGCACGATGCTGCAGTCGCCGCCGAGCACCACCGGGAACTCGCCCGCGCTCAGGTGCTTGTCCAGCCGGTCGCCGAGTCGCCGGCTGTAACCGGCGATCGCGGCCGCGTTGAAGACGCCGTCGCCGGGCTGCCAGCCTTCGCGGTCGTAGCGGGGCGGCACCACGACGCCGCCGTCCACCGCGCCGAGCCGGTCCAGCAGCCGCTGGTCCCGCAGGGCGCCGGCGAGTTTGTAGCACCCGGGAACCGTGCCGGGCGACGGAGGACGCAGACCGAGGTTGGACGGGGCGTCCAGCAGCACGACGGTACGCATGGCGCCAGTCTGCCACCGTCGCCCGGAATAAGCGGACGCGAGGTCCGCTTAGATGAGAGTAAGCGGACTAAGCGTCCAGATAGGGGCGGAAAATGGAAGCCATCCTTCTCCTGACGGCCGTCGCGGTGGGCGGGCTGCTCGCCGTCCAGGCATCGGTCAACCTCCAGCTGACCAAGGCGGTCGGCACGCCGTACGGGGCATCCACGCTGCAGCTCGGGTTCGCCGCCGTGCTGCTGCTGGCCGTGGCCGCGGCGGCCGGCCAACTCGGCGGGCTGGGCGACCTGCCCGGCGTCGCGCCGTGGAAGCTCCTCGGCGGCATCGCCAGCCCGATCTACATCACCAGCGCCATCCTGCTGTTCCCGCGGCTGGGCGCGCTCGCGTCGGTCGGCCTGTTCGTCACCGGTCAGGTCCTCGCCTCGCTGGCGCTCGACTTCGGCGGCCTCCTCGGCGTGCCCCGCGAGCCGGTCAGCGCCGGCGTGGTGGTCGGCGCGGCGGCGGTGCTGGTGGGGATCACGGCCGTCATCCGCGGGCAGCGGAGCGCGGCGGGCCCGGCCGGGGCGGGTTCGGCGGTCCGCGGACCGTGGATCGCCCTGGGCCTGATAGCCGGGGCGGTGCTGCCGGTCCAGGGCGCCATCAACGCCGCCCTCCGCCGGGAGGTCGGCGAGCCGCTCGCGGTCGCGCTGGTCAGCTTCACGGTGGCGACCGTGACGATCGCCGTCGTGCTGCTGGCGCTGCTGGCCCTGAGGCGGACGCCGCGGCCGCAACTGCGTCCGCTGCGGGACATGCCGTGGTGGGGCTGGCTGGGCGGCGCGGCCGCGGCCACCTACGTGACGGCGACGTTCCTGCTGATCCCGGTCATCGGCGCCGCCACCACGGTGGCGTTGACGGTGACCGGTCAGCAGCTCGCCTCGGCCGCGATCGACCAGTACGGCCTGTTCCGGCTGCCGAGCCGCCGGCTCACCCCGGCCCGGCTCGGCGGCCTGGCGATCCTCCTCGGCGGCTCGATCCTGGTGCAGCTGAGCTGACCGCGACGAGCCGAAGCGGTGTGGCGGCTCCACCTGCCGCCACACCGCGCTCGCGGGGATCAGCTCAGGCTGAATCTCTGATTGGCTTGCCCGTTGCAGTCGTAGATCTGGACCTGCTGGCCGTTGCCGGTGCCCCAGACGTCGAGGCAGCGTCCGGACTGCACGCCGGTGATGGTGCCGTTGGCGTTGACGTTCCACTGCTGGTTGGCCTGGCCGTTGCAGCTGTAGATCTGCACGGCCGACGCGTTGCCCGAGCCCGCGGCGTCCAGGCACCTGGTGCCGTACACCATCAGCTGCTTGCTCGACGTGAGCGTCCACTGCTGGTTGGTCTGGCCGTTGCAGTCGTAGAGCTGGACGCGGGTGCCGTTGTTCTGCGACGAGTTAGGCACGTCGATGCACCGGCCCGACTGGGCTCCGACGATGCGGCCGGAGCCGCTCGGCGGCGGGGCCGAGGTCGTGGGGGACACGGTCGGCGAGGTGGTGGTGCCCGGGCCGGCGGCGTTGAGGGCGTTCAGCACCGAGGTGTAGGCGGCCTTCTTGTTGCCGCCGCCATCGAACAGCAGCGGACTCTCGCCGGAGCGCCACGAGTCGCTGTCACGCACGCCCCAGACGGTGATGCCGATGCAACGCGGCACGTTCATGCAGGCCTGGGTGAGCCCGGCGTACTGCGAGGTCGACGCGTTGGTGACGTCGACCTCGGTCAGCGCCACATCCACGCCCAGAGCGGCGAAGCTCGACAGCGTGGTCTGGAAGTTGCCGGGCAGGGAGCTCCCGCCGGTGAAGTGGGTCTGCAGGCCCACGCAGTCGATCGGCACGCCGCGCGACTTGAAGTCCTGGATCATGCGGTAGACGCCCTGCGTCTTGCCGTAGGACCAGTTCTCGATGTTGTAGTCGTTGTAGCAGAGCTTGACCGACGGGTCGGCGGCGCGGGCGGTGCGGAACGCCACCTCGATCCAGTCGTTGCCGGTGCCCTGCAGGTTGGAGTTGCGGCGGCTGCCGTCCTCGTTGAACGCCTCGTTGACCACGTCCCACGCGGCCAGCTTGCCCTTGTAATGCGCCATCACGCCGTTGATGTGATCGATCATCGCCTGGCGCAGCGAGCTGCCGCTGAGGCTCTGCATCCAGCCCGGCTGCTGGGAGTGCCAGGCGAGGGTGTGGCCGCGGACCTTCATGCCGCGCTGGGTCGCCCAGTTGTAGATCTGGTCGCCGGAATTGAAGTTGAACTGGCCCCGGTTGGGCTCGGTCGCGTCCGGCTTCATCTCGTTCTCGGCCGTGACCATGTTGAACTCACGCCCGGCGATCGACGAGTACGTCGAGTCGCCGAGCCGGCTCGCGGCGATCGCCGTGCCGAAGTACCGGCCCGACTGCGCGGCCGCCGCACCCAGGGTGCTGGCGGCGTTCGCGGCCGGCATGACCATCACCACGCCCGCCGCCGCGACGGCGGCGACCGCGCCGCCGACCAGCATCCGGACCCGCAACGATCGGCTCGCCGAGGAACCAGGGGAAGGAGAGGGGGAATTGGTCACCGCGGTGGCCTCCTTTCACCAACTAATGATGGGCTTCAATGACCGACATGCTGGCACAGCTAACAACTCCGAAACAATAGTTTCCGGAAGCTCCCGGAAACTATCGGCGACGTTATGACCGGATTCGCACGGTATTTGGAGGAAGGGTGCGAGGTCGTGCACGATTCCCGGTCGAGGGTGTGGCCTGAAACTTACGAGGCCAAGATATCTACTGAATTAGTGTTATGAACGGCTCTCCCGTCCTTTTGTTGAGTCGATGGGAGCGCTCCCGTAGCATCCGTCTCGCGGCCGTCAATGCGCTTGCACAATGACCCCCACCAATGCGTCGGCCGCTGTCCCCGTCGGGAGGAAAGCACTATGTCCAGATCGAGAGCGACCACTGCCGGCCTGGCCTCCGCCGGCGCTCTGGCGCTGGCGTCGGCGGCGGTTGCCGTTGCCCTGCCGGCTGATGCGGCGGTCGCCGGCTGCTCGGTCAGCTATACGGTGTCGTCACAGTGGCAGGGTGGCTTCGGCGCCAACGTCGCGATCACCAATCTCGGCGATCCGCTCACGAGTTGGACGCTGACCTGGTCGTACAGCGCCGGCCAGACCGTCACGCAGGCCTGGAACACCACGCTGACCCAGAGCGGCGCCGCGGTCACGGCCAAGAACGTCAGCTACAACGGCGCGGTGGCGACCAACGGCACGGTGTCGTTCGGCTTCAACGGCTCGTGGACGGGCAGCAACCCGGCGCCCACCAGCTTCGCCCTCAACGGTGTCGCGTGCACCGGCGGCACCGGGCCGACGACGCCTCCGACCACGACGCCCACCACGACGCCCACCACCCCGCCTACCACGCCACCCACCACGCCGCCGACGACTCCGCCCGGCAACTGTTCGCTGCCGTCGTCGTATCGGTGGAGCTCGACCGGCGTGCTGGCGAACCCGAAGTCGGGGTGGGTCTCGCTGAAGGACTTCACCAACGTCGTCTACAACGGCAAGCACCTGGTCTACGCGTCCAACGTGTCCAACGGGTCGTACGGCTCGATGAACTTCAGCCCCTTCACCAACTGGTCCGACATGGCTTCGGCCGCGCAGAACGGGATGAGTCAGGCCGCGGTGGCGCCGACGCTGTTCTACTTCGCGCCGAAGAACATCTGGGTGCTGGCCTATCAGTGGGGTGCGTGGCCCTTCATCTACCGGACGTCCAGCGACCCCACCAACCCCAACGGGTGGTCCTCCCCGCAGCCGCTGTTCACCGGCAGCATCTCCGGGTCGGGCACCGGGCCGATCGACCAGACGCTGATCGGTGACGGCCAGAACATGTACCTGTTCTTCGCCGGCGACAACGGCAAGATCTACCGGGCCGGCATGCCGATCGGGAACTTCCCCGGCAGCTTCGGCTCTTCCTACACCACGATCATGAGCGACTCGACCAACAACCTGTTCGAGGCGGTCCAGGTCTACAAGGTGGCCGGGCAGAACCAGTACCTGATGATCGTCGAGGCGATCGGGAGCCAGGGGCGCTACTTCCGGTCGTTCACCGCCAGCAGCCTCGGCGGGTCGTGGACACCACAGGCGGCCGGCGAGAGCAACCCGTTCGCGGGCAAGGCCAACAGCGGCGCCACCTGGACGAACGACATCAGCCACGGTGACCTGGTCCGCAGCAACCCGGACCAGACCATGACCGTCGACCCCTGCAACCTGCAACTGCTCTACCAGGGCAAGAACCCCAGCGCCGGCGGCGACTACAACAACCTGCCGTGGCGGCCCGGCCTGCTCACCCTGCAGCGCTGAGACATTTCCGCTACAAGGCCGGCCGGCGCCACCTCGGTGGCGTCGGCCGATTGCCATTTCGGCATGCGAAGAATGGCGAACTGAAAACCGGTTATGAACGACATAGTGGCTGCTCAGGGCCGTTCTCATGATTCAAATGCGGACATTTACTTGAGTTGATGGGAGCGCTCCCGGTAACATTTCCGAATCGGGTTGTTAACGTTCACTATCAGCGCCGCCCGAGCATTCCCCTCTCCCGAAAGGTTCCCCCCATGTCCATCCCCAGGCAGGGCCGGCTCGCGCTGCTGACGACGGCCGCCGTGGGCGTCGTCGTCGCGGCGAGCGTCGCCGTGATCGGCACCGCGGACGCGGCCTCCACACTGGGCGCCTCGGCGGCGCAGAGCGGCCGGTACTTCGGCGCCGCGATCGCTGCCGGCCGGCTCGGCGACGCCACCTACACCCGCATCCTGACCACCGAGTTCAACGCGGTGACGCCGGAGAACGAGATGAAGTGGGACGCCACCGAGCCGTCCCAGGGCCGGTTCACGTACACCAACGGCGACCGCATCCTCAACCAGGGCGTCTCGATGGGCGCCAAGGTCCGCGGCCACGCCCTGCTCTGGCACGCGCAGCAACCGGGCTGGGCGCAGTCGCTCTCCGGCAGCGCGCTGCGCAACGCCGCCATCAACCACGTCACCCAGGTAGCCACCCACTACAAGGGCAAGATCTACGCCTGGGACGTGGTCAACGAGGCGTTCGCCGACGGCGGCAGCGGCGGCCGGCGCGACTCCAACCTGCAGCGCACCGGCAACGACTGGATCGAGGCCGCCTTCCGCGCCGCCCGGGCCGCCGATCCGAACGCCAAACTCTGCTACAACGACTACAACACCGACGGTGTGAACGCGAAGAGCACCGGCGTGTACAACATGGTCCGCGACTTCAAGGCGCGCGGCGTCCCGATCGACTGCGTCGGCTTCCAGTCGCATCTGGGCACCGGCATCCCCGGGGACTACCAGGCCAACCTGCAGCGCTTCGCCGACCTCGGCGTCGAGGTGCAGATCACCGAGCTCGACGTCGCGCAGGGCGGCAACCAGGCGAACATCTACGCCGCGGTCACCCGGGCCTGCATGGCGGTGTCCCGCTGCGGCGGCATCACCGTGTGGGGCATCCGGGACAGCGACTCCTGGCGCACCGGCGAGAACCCGCTGCTGTTCGACTCCTCGGGCAACAAGAAGGCCGCGTACACGTCGGTCCTGAACGCCCTCAACGCCGGCGGCCCGACCAGCCCGACGACGCCGGTCACCACCACCCCGACCGGCAACCCGCCCGCCGGCGCCTGCTCCGCCGGTGTCTCGCTCAACTCCTGGAACGGCGGCTACGTCGCCACCGTGCGGGTCACCGCCGGCTCGGCGCCGGTCAACGGCTGGACGGTCAGCCTGGCGCTGCCGTCGGGCAGCGCGGTCACCAGCACCTGGAACGCCACCAACACCGGCGCCACCGGCACGGTCGGCTTCCGCAACGTCAGCTACAACGGCCAGATCCCGGCCGGCGGCTACACCGAGTTCGGCTTCCAGGGCACCGGCGCCGGACCGACCGCCACCCCCACCTGCGCGGCCGGCTGACGCCATGAGGAGACATCCCTGGCTGACGTCCGCCCTGACGCTCGCCTTCGCCACCGGCCTCACGGCGGTCGCCACCACCGCTCAGGCGGCCGCCGGCTGCCAGGTCACCTACACCGTGACCAACCAGTGGCAGGGCGGCTTCGGCGCCGGCGTCACCATCACCAACCTCGGCGATCCGCTGACCGGGTGGCAGCTCTCCTGGAGCTTCCCCGCCGGCCAGACGGTGACGCAACTGTGGGGAGGCACGGTGACCCAGTCCGGCGCCCAGGTGACCGTCGCCAACGCCGCGTACAACGGCGCCATCGCCACCGGCGGCACCGCCACCTTCGGCTTCAACGGCAGCTGGACGTCGAGCAACCCGGCGCCGGCCGCGTTCAGCCTCAACGGCGTGGCCTGCACCGGATCGGTGCCGACGACGAGCCCGACCGGGAGCCCGACCACGAGCCCGACCGCGAGCCCGACCGCGAGCCCGACGCCCAGCGATCCCACCACGCCGCCGGCTCCGACGAGCTTCAGCAATCCGGTGGTGTGGCAGGACTTCGCCGACGGCGACATCATCCGGGTCGGAAACGTCTTCTACTACTCCGCCTCGACCATGCACTACTCGCCGGGCGCGCCGATCCTGCGCTCCTACGACCTGGTCAACTGGGAGTACGCCGGGCATTCGGTGCCCCGGCTGGACTTCGACTCCGCCGCCTACGACCTGAGCGGCGGCCGCGCCTACGTGAAGGGCATCTGGGCGTCGGCGTTCAACTACCGGCCGAGCAACAGCACCTACTATTGGCTCGGCTGCACGGAGTTCAACCGCACTTACGTGTACGCGTCGACGTCCGTCACCGGCGGCTGGGGCAAGAAGGCCCGGATCAACAAGTGCTACTACGACGCCGGGCTGCTCTTCGACAACGACATCCCCTATGTCGCGTACGGCAACACCACGATCAGCGTCGCGCAGTTGTCGGCCGATCTCACTTCCGAGGTGCGGTCGCAGACCGTGTACACCACACCGTCGAGCATCGGCACCCTCGAAGGCTCCCGCATGTACAAGCGGGGCAACTACTACTACATCTGGCTGACCCGGCCCGCCAACGGCCAGTACGTCCTGCGCTCGACCAGCCCGTGGGGGCCTTACGAGCAACGCCAGGTCCTGCTGAACCTGCCCGGACCGATCTCCGGTGGGGGCGTCCCGCACCAGGGCGGCCTGGTGCAGACGCAGAACGGTGACTGGTGGTACATGGCTTTCACCGACGCCTACCCGGGCGGCCGGATGCCGACCCTGGCCCCGATCACGTGGAGCGGCGACGGCTGGCCGGTGCTGCAGACCGTCAACGGCCGGTGGGGGAGCAGCTATCCGCGGCCCAACCTGCCCTGGCATCCGCTGGCCTCGATGACCGGGACCGACACCTTCACCGCCGGCGTCCTCGGGCCGCAGTGGGAGTGGAACCACAACCCCGACACCACCAAGTTCAGCGTCGGCAACGGACTGAGGCTGTCCACCGCCACGGTCACGAACGACCTGTACAACGCGCGGAACACGCTGACCCGCCGGATCCAGGGGCCGTCGTCGACCGCGACTGTCCAGCTCGACTACACGGGCATGGCCAACGGCGACCGGGCCGGGCTGGCGATGTTGCGTGACCAGTCCGCCTGGATCGGCATCCGCAAGGACAACGGCGCCACCCGGGTGTCGATGACCGGCGGCCTGACCATGTCGACCAGCGGCTGGACCACCACCGGCACCGGCGCCGAGCAAGCCGGCGCGGCGGTGTCCGGCGGAAAGATCTGGCTGCGGGTCTCGGCCAACATCCAACCCGGCTCCGGCCGGACCGCCACGTTCTCGTACAGCACCAACGGCAGCACCTTCAGCCCGCTCGGGCCCGCTTTCACGCTCAGCAGCGACTGGCAGTTCTTCATGGGCTACCGGTTCGGCGTCTTCAACTACGCCACCAGCGCGCTGGGCGGTTCCGTCACCGTCAACCAGTTCGCCGTCTCCTGAATCGAGGAATCGTGATGTCCATCCGTAAACTCGCCGGGGGAGTGGCGGCGGTCTTCCTGGCCGCCGCGGTCGCCCTGGCGATCGTGACCGCGGTGCCGGCGGACGCGGCCGTCACCGCCGGTTGCGGCAAGGCGCCGACGCTGACCAGCGGCACCCGCACGATTTCCAGCGGGGGCCAGAACCGCACCTACATCCTGCGCGTCCCCGACGGCTACGACCGCAACCGGCCGTACAAGCTGATCTTTGCCTTTCATTGGTTGAACGGCACGGCCGGCAACGTGGCCAGCGCCGGTTACTACGGGCTCCAAGGCTTGTCGAACAACTCGGCGATCCTGGTCGCGCCGCAGGGCATCGACAACGGCTGGGCCAACACCGGCAACCGCGACCTCACCCTCGTCGACAACCTGACCTCGCTGATCGAGGGCGACCTGTGCGTCGACACGTCGCAGCTGTTCGCCCTCGGCTGGAGTTACGGCGGCTCGATGAGCTACGCCGTCGCGTGCGCCCGGCCGGCGGTTTTCCGCGCGGTCGCGGTGCTTTCCGGCGCCAACCTCAGCGGCTGCAGCCCCGGCACCCAGCCGGTCGCCTACCTCGGGATCCACGGCACCCACGACAGCGTCCTCAACATCTCGCTCGGCCGGTCCATCCGGGACACGTTCGTGCGGAACAACGGGTGTACGCCGCAGAACCCGCCGGAGCCGGCCCAGGGCAGTCTCACCCACATCGTGACGGCGTACGCGGGGTGCCGCGCCGGATACCCGGTTGCGTGGGCGGCGTTCGACGGCGACCACACCCCCGAGCCGGTGGACGGGTCGACGTCGACCAGCGGCGCCCGCACCTGGGTGGGCGGCGAGGTCTGGAAGTTCTTCACCCAACTGCCCAGCACCACGCCGACCTCGCCGACTTCGCCGACCACTCCGACCTCGCCGACCTCGTCGCCCACCGTCCAACCGGGAGCCTGCTCGGCCGTGTACCGGATCACCGGTCAGTGGCAGGGCGGATTTCAGGCCGAGGTCGCGGTGACCGCGGGCGCCACCGCGCTGAGCGGGTGGCGCGTCGGCTGGACGTTCGCGAACGGCCAGACCATCACCCAGATGTGGGGCGGCCGCAACACCTCCAGCGGCGGCACGCAGAGCGTCGCCAACGAGAGCTGGAACGGCAACCTCGGCGCGGGGGCGTCCACCACGTTCGGGTTCCTCGGGACCTGGAACGGCACCAACAGCGTGCCGTCGGTGACCTGCACCGCGTCTTCGTGATGCCGGTGCGCACAGGGGGATAAGAAGGGTGCCGCCGGAGCCATCCGGCGGCACCCTGCTGTGTTGTCCGGCCATCGGATCGACCGTCGTCGCTTGACATCACGGAAACGTCGTCGATACAGTTCGGAAAACGATTTCCTTGCGCGAACTCCGAGTTCATCCCCTCTTTCGGAGTCGATTCGTGCACGCCGTTTTCCTGAATGGAGACGAGCCGATGATCAGATCCCTCCGAACGGCCGCCGCGGCCCTGCTCCTCGTGGGACTCGCGGCGGCGCCCGCGTCCGCGGCCGCCGCATCCGCCACGCTCGTGGTGAACGCGAACCAGGTGTTGCGGCCGGTGACCCACGTCGCGACCGGGAGCCTGTACGGCCTGGCCAACGCGTCCCAGCCGACCGTCGCCCTGGCCCAGGCGATCAAGCCGAACACCTTCGTGCAGATGCCCGCGGGCGGCAAGCAACAGCCCACCGGCGACATCTCGGTGGTGGCGCCGACCGCGGTCAGCGTCGGCGCGAAGCTGGTCAACCGGCTCTCGGACTACTACGCGGGCTGGCCGTATCAGTTCAGCTGGAACACGTGGACGCCCTTCATCACCTCTCAGATCAACACGATGAAGTCGTCGTCCTACTACAACAACATCTCCGCGTACGAGCTGTGGAACGAGTCGGACAACACCTGGAACTCGTCCAACGGCACCTACGAGGCCTTCTGGACCACGACCTTCCGCCAAGTCCGCTCGCTCGACGCCACCAAGCCCATTCAAGGTCCCAGCTTCTCCGACAACATCAGCGACATGGAGAACTTCCTCCGCAATGCCGTCGCCACCAACACCGTGCCGGACATCCTCGCCTGGCACGAGCTCTCCAGCTCCTCGAAGATCGCGGGCGACGTGGCCAAGGTCCAGGCGCTCGAGGATCAGCTCGGGATCAGCCGGCGGCCGATAGCGATCGAGGAATACGCGTCGCCGAGCGAGGTCGGCCTGGCCGGTCCGCTCGTCGGGTACATCTCGAAGTTCGAACGTCTCGGCATCCGCGACGCCGAGCTGGCCTTCTGGAACCAGTCCGGCACTCTGGGAGATCTTCTGACGTCGAGGGGTGGCAGCCCGAACGCCGCCTATTGGCTCTACACGTGGTACGCGGCGATGAGCGGCAACATGGTCGTGACGACCCCGCCCGCCCAGACCGGCATCGACGGGTTCGCGTCCGTGCCGGCGGGCAACAACCAGGTCAGCATCGTCGTCGGCAACTGCAACGGATCCTGTGCCGTCACCGTCAACGGGCTCAACGCGCTCGGCCTCGGCAGCACCGTCACCGTCAAGGTCGAGCAGACCGTCTCCCAGGGCCGCACTGTCGCGTCCTCGGGCTCCAACACCATCTCGACCGCGTCATACACCCCGTCCAACGGCACCATCAGCGTTCCGATCACGATGGCCACCAACAACGCCTACCGCATCACCATCACGCCCGGCTCGACCGGCTCGACGCTCGCCGGCACGTACCGCATCACCAACGCCAACAGCGGCCTGCGCCTCGCCACCCGGAACCAGGCAACCGCCTGGGGCACCCCGGTCGTCCAGGAAACGGCGAGCAGCAGCGGCACCCAGATCTGGTCCCTGGTCGCCGACGGCGCCGGCCACTACAAGATCGTCAATCAGCAGGGCACCGTGCTGCTCGGCATCCAGGACGCCTCCACCAGCCAGGGCGCGTCCGCGCTGGTGTGGGGAGACACGGGCACGACGGATCATCTCTGGACGGTGACCCCGGACGGCGCCGGGCACTACAAGCTCTGGAACGTCAACAGCAACCTGCTGCTCGGGGTCACGAACATGGCCACGACCTCGGGCGCGCAGGTGCTCCAATGGGGCGACAACGGCACAGCGGACCATCTCTGGACGCTGACCAGGATCTGAGGGCAAGGGGCGCTCAAGAGGGCTGTTTGGCTCTCTTGGCGCCTCCCCAGAGCGATCCGGGGTTGGCCCGCCGCGGATAGCGCTCGAGCATCGCCGGATCGTCGGGCCGGTCCGGGCTCTTGCGGCGACGTCGCCGGCCACGAGCGGCCGCAGGCCGGGCGCCCAGAGCACGGAGGAGCCGGCCGTGTCGGTGAAGCCCGCCCAGAAGGAGCTGACCGATTCCGGTCCGGCCTGGATCAACGACCGGGCCGCGGTCTGCGGGGTGGCCACCGCTCGCACGTACTCCATCAGTACCTCACCTGGCCGGCGGAGCGCCGCAGCGGCACGGTGGTCGGGCGCCCGTCCACCGTCGCGCCGGCGAAGGCCAGCGCCGGGGCGAGGTCCCGGTTGTTGGCCGCCGGGAAGTTGAGCACCGGCGCCGAGATGTCGTCGAGTCGCGCGGTCTGCTCCGGCGACAACCGGGTGTCGACGGCGTCGAGGTTCGCCTTCAGCTGGTCCAGGCGCCGCGCCCCGATCAGCACGGACGTGACGCCGGGCCGCGCGGCGACCCAGGCGAGCGCGGCGGCGGCGGGCGTCACCGCGGCCTCCGACGCGACCTCGTGCAGCACGTCGATGACTCGCCAGTCGCTCTCCGCCGGGCCACCCACGAGGCCGGTCCGCAGGGTGTCCACCGGGGCGTCGCCGCGAGTGAACTTCCCGGAGAGCCAGCCGCTCTTGAGCGGGCTCCACGGCAGCACACCCATCCCGTGCTCGCCCGCCATCGGGATCAGCTCTCCCTCGCTGGTGCGTTCCAGCAACGAGTATTCGAGCTGCATCCCGACGGCCGGGGTCCAGCCGCGGAAATGTGCCACGACCTGCGCCTCGGCCGCCTTCCACGCGGGCAGGTCGGACAGGCCGACGTACCGGATCTTGCCGGCCGTGACGAGGTCGTCGAGGGCGCGCAGCGTTTCCTCGACCGGAACCCCGCGGTCCCAGTTGTGCAGCCAGTAGAGGTCCAGGTAATCGGTGCGCAACCGGCGCAGCGACTCCTCGGCCTGGGCGATGACCGCCTTGCGCCCGGCGCCGCCGCCGTTGGGATCGCCGGGGAACAGATTGGCGAAGAACTTCGAGCCGAGAACGATGCGATCCCGGACGCCGGGCCGGGCGGCCAGGTAATCGCCGATGATCTTCTCGGAGTGTCCGTTGGTGTAGATGTTGGCGGTGTCGATGGAATTGCCGCCGCGTTCCAAGTACTCCGTGATCATCGCCTCGGACTCGGCGACCGGGGCGCCCCAGCCGTGGTCCTCGCCGAAGGTCATCGCGCCCAGGGTGTACGGGCTGACGCGCAGGCCGGAGCGGCCCAGGGTGACGAAGCTGTCGAGTGGCATGCGTCCAGTTCACACCGGCGAGGCTGGGGCCGGGTAGATCAATGCTGTCGCGCCGTTGCCCGATCCTGCCAAAGTCGGCAGGATGGACCACGTGAGTGCGCTGCCCGCGATTCGTGATCTCGTGCTCCGCCACGCCGGCCTTCCGGCCCCGGGTGGTCTGATCCTGCATCGCAGCGACGCCCCGACCGAGCCGATGCCGTCCCAGTCGGCGCCGGTCTTCGCGTTGGTCGCACAGGGCACGAAACGCGCGGTTCTGGGGGAGCGGGTCTACACGTACGGCGCCGGGCAGTTCCTCGTCGCGTCGATGGAGCTGCCGGTGATCGCGCACGTCTCCCGAGCCACGCCCGCCGAGCCGTATCTGGTGCTGGGCCTGCCGCTGCGGCCGCCGCTGATCGCGGAGCTGGTGCTGGAGGCGCCGCCGGCGCGGGGCGAGCCGGCGCCGGGCATCGCGATCAGCGCGGCCGGCAACGAGCTGCTGGACGCGGTGCTGCGCATGCTGCGGTTGCTCGACCGTCCCGACGACCAGCGGGTGCTGTGGGCCGGCGTGGAGCGCGAGGTCGTCTGGCGGCTGCTGACCGGCCACCAGGGCGGCACGGTCCGGCAGATCGGGCTGGGCGACAGCAACGTCGTGCAGATCGGGCGGGCCGTCCGCTGGATCCGGGAGCACCACGCCGATCTGTTCCGCATCGAGGACGTGGCGCGGGTGGCCGGCATGAGCGTGACGTCGCTGCACCGGCACTTCCGGGCCATCACGACGATGACGCCGATCCAGTTCCAGAAGGCGATCCGTCTGCACGAGGCGCGCAACCTGCTGCTGGCCGAGCCCGGTGACGTGGCGGCCGTCGGGCTCGCCGTCGGCTACGAGAGCGCGTCGCAGTTCAGCCGCGAGTACCGCCGGCTGTTCGGGCTGCCGCCGGGCCAGGACGCGGCCCGCCTGGCCCGCGCCGGCGCGGCGCGGACCGTCGGCGTGTGAGACGGCCCGCGCCACGCCCGCCCTGGCGACCTCAGGCGGTGACGCAGGTGTTGTCGTTGAGCGTGAACGCGGAGGGCTTGCTCGCGTTACCGGTGTGGGTGGCCTGGAAACCGATGGTCACCGAGCCGTTGGCCGGGATCGCGCCGTTGTAGGCCGCGTTCCGGGCGGTCACCTGGCCGGAAGCCGGCGAGTACGAGGCGTTCCAGCCGGACGTGATGGTCTGCCCGCCCGGCAACGTGAAGACCAGCGACCAGCCGTTGACGGGCGTCGCGCCGGTGTTGGTGATCGTGAGGTTCTCGGTCAGGCCGGTGTTCCAGGCGTTCACGGTGGCCGTCACCCGGCACGCGCCCGAGGCCGGTGGGCTCGACGGCGGCGTGGTGGGTGGTGTGGTGGGCGGCGTCGTGGGTGGTGTGGTGGGCGGGGTGCTTCCGCCGGTGAGGCCGAAGAACGAGATCGCGTACGCGGCCATGCCGGCGCTCGGCAGGCTGTGCCCGGCGCCCTGGATGCTGTAGGCCTCCACCTGGACCGTGCCGGAGCCGTCGGCGTAGCGGCGGCGGTTCCATCCGGACTGCGGCGTGTCCGACGAGGACGGTGTCTGGCTCAGCCCGAACACGTTGGTCCACTGCTCGATCTCTTCCTGCAGCAGCGAGTACGGCACGAGCGTGTCGCTGGTGCCGTGCCACAACTGGACGCGCGGGCGCGGGCCGGTGTAGCCCGGGTACGCCTGCCGGACCGCGTCGCCCCACTGCTGGGGCGTCCGGTCCATGCTGCCGCCGGTGCATTTGCTGGTGCCCGGCGGATAGTCGGCGGCGTTGGCAAAGCAGCCGAACGGCACGCCCATGAAGGCCGCCCCGGCCTTGAAGACGTCGGGGTAGAGGGCGAGCATCTCGTTGGTCATCATGCCGCCGGAGGAGCTGCCGGTCGCGTAGACCCGGCCCGGGTCACCGCCGTACTGCCGTTCGACGTACGTGACCATCGAGACGATCGACACCGGGTCGCTGCCGCCGCCGCGGCGTTTGGCGGCGTCCGACCAGGTGTCGAAGCAGTTGCCGAACCCGGCCTGCTGGGTCGCGCTGGGATAGATGACCAGGAATCCGTAGCGGTCGGCCAGCCCGGCGAACTCGCTGCCCGAGTAGAAGCCCGGTCCCGAGCCGCCGCAGCCGTGCATGGCCACCACGATGGCGGGGTTGGCCGGGCGGTTGTCCGGCACGTAGATGTGCATTCGCATGCCGCCGGGGTTGTCGCCGAAGCCGGTCACCTCGGTCAACGAGGCGGCGAAGGCGGGCCGCGCCGCGGGCACGGCCAGACCGGCGATTGCCGCGGTGAGGACGGCCGCGAGCAGGACTTTCCGTCTGATCTTCATCGTCTGGCTCCTTTGTTCCGCGCAGGCGGGCATGGCCGGCCGCACGGTGGACTGCGCGGTCGACTGCCGCCATGGCAGGTGGAGAGAGGGAGGTACGCGTCAGAGGTGGTGGTGACATGCCGCGGGCACAGCGCATCGGTACAACGTGCGTGAACCGGTCCACCACCAATCGCGTGACACATATCCTTCACCCGGTACAGCAAACTGTCAATCGACATCTCTCGATCAATATGGCCGATCGGCCTTTAGAGTCGTCTCTGTGACCAGCCCGTACGACATCGACGAGATATTTCCGGAGGATGCGGCCGGCCCGGTGCGGCTGCCGCGGCGGCAGGCCGGACCGTCGCCGCAGGGCCTTACGGTTACCTTGCTGGCCGACTACACGCTGCGGTCGCGGGCCTGGCTGCCGTCCGCGGCCATCGTGGCCCTGCTGGCGGAGGCCGGCGTCAGCCAGGCCGGCGCCCGGACGGCGATCAGCCGGCTCTCCCGTCGCGGTGTGCTCGAGAGTCACCGGCAGGGCCGGCGCAGCTCGTACCGGCTGACCGCCGCGGCCGCCGGATTTCTGGCCGTCGGCGGGAGCGCGATTGTCTCTCCCGCCGCCGGCCGGCCGTGGGACGAGCAGTGGACGCTGATCGCCTTCTCCCTGCCGCAAGAGGAGGGCGCGCTCCGGCGAGGGCTGCGCAGTCAGCTGCGGTGGATGGGCTACGCGCCGCTGTACGACGGACTGTGGATCTCCCCGCACGACCTCAGCGAGAAGACCAAGGCCCGGCTCGCCGAGCTCACCCTCGGCACCCTGACCGTCTTCCGGGCCCGGCACGTGGAGCTCGACGCGGCCATCCGCCGCAGCCCGCTGGACGCCTGGGACACCGCCGGCATCGCGCGTCAGTACGAGGCCTTCATCCGGCGCTGGACCGCGACGCTGCCCGGCGCCTCCGCCGGGCGCATCGCCGGCGCCGAAGCGGTCCGGGCCCGGACCGAGGTCATGGACAGCTACCGGCGCCTGCCCATCCTCGACCCCGCGCTGCCGGCCCGGCTGCTGCCGCCGGGATGGTTGCGTGAGCCGGCCCGGGAACTCTTCATCGCCGTCTACGACGGGTTGGCGCAAGCGGCCGAGGATCATGTACGCGCGGTGGCGAGCCGGTACGCCGACGGACCGATCGCCGGCGTGGGCGCGCACACCGTCGCCGACCTCACGACCGGCTTCTCCTGACTCTCCGAGCGGGACGCCCTCCTCAGGCAGCGTCATAACAACTTTTCAGTAGTGGATTTCGTGGCTCAGCCCAATGGCGGGCGGACGAGGAATGAGCTGTCGGCGCGGAATTCGGCGCTTCCGTCGTCCTGGTCGATCCATATCTGATCGCCGACGTGGCGCAGGAAGAAGCCGCGGTAATTGAACGACTCGAGCGACACCGACCCGTTCAGGAAGCCGGTCTGGCGGCAGAACGTCGCGTCCCGCCGGAACAGCACGGTTCCGTCCTCCGGGCTCAGCCGGAGCCGGAAGGAGGAGTGCCGCAGGTAGCGGCCGTCCGGGCGGCGCAACGAGAAGCACGACGGATCGGCGAGCCCGGCGACCACCCGCAGGCTGGCCCGCTCCCGCGCCGCCGCGTCGCTCGCCGGGCCCACCGGAGTCAGCACCCCGGAGTCACCACTCACGGCGACGTACCGCCCGGGGATGCCGGCCGATTCCAGCGACATCCGTCCGATGGCGAGCTGGCCGGCCGCCGTGCCGGGCGTGGCCGTGCCGGTCCGTCCCGGTGGGGGCGCCGCCGACGTGGTCCATCCGGTCGTGGGCACCGTGACGCCGACGGCCAGGACGCCGACGGTGACCGTGGCCGCTACCGGGTGCGTCGCGGCCACCTGGACCGCGCGGCCCAGCCACGCGGCGAGGCCCGTCGCGACCTTGACCCCGGAACCGGCGGCCGCGCCGCCGGCCAGGGCCTTGACCACGGCGGCGGCCGCGAGCGCGGCCGGGACGGGCAGGAGGACCAGCCCGGCCAGCAACCGGTCCGTGGGCAGCAGGCTCCGGGTGGCGCGGGCGCACACCGGGCAGGACTGCACGTGGCGTCCGAGCCGCTTTCGCCAGTAGGGGTTCGGCGTTCCGTCCCACTCGGCCGAGACCTCGCCGAGCGTGTCGCAGCCTGGCATCGCCTCCAGCGCGGCGACGATCTGCCGGCTGGCCTCGAGCTGCTCGCGCATCCGCTGGATCCGGACGCCGGCGTGCGCGACGCTCGTCCCCAGGGCGGCGGCGACGTCGGCGCGGGTGAGCTCGCCGGTCATCTCGAGCCACCACAGAGAGAACGCGGTCCGCTCGTCCGTGCCCATCCACCGCAGCGCGTGCCCCACCTGCTGCCGCTGCCCCGAAAGCTCCACCCGCAGCAGGGCCGGCCCTTCCACGTCGGCGCCGGCGTCCGGGCGGCCGTACGCCGATTCCAGCGGGGCGACACGCCGGGCCGCGGCGTCGGCCCGCGCCAGGTGACTGCCGATCTGGCGTACGGCGATGGCGGCCAGCCAGGGCCGGAAGCTGTTCGCCGACCTCAGGTCGGGCATCTGCCGCAGGGCACGCACCAGCACGTCCTGCACGACGTCGTCGACGGCCGGGTCGCCGGGCAGCGCCCGGCGGACGAGGTTGTAGAGCATCGGCAGGTGCCGGCGGAACAACTCGTTCGTCGCGGCCGGATCCCCGGCGCGCGCGGCGACGACGAGCGGCTCGTCGCGACCGGAAAACGGCTGGTCCAACGCGGTGTCCTGACTTCGGCAAGGAAAAGTGAACGCTCACAATCTGCGCCACATGCTATGAGCGTCGCACCGCACATTCAAGACGATAGTTGGGCTGACCTCGCCGGTTACGTTTCAATCCATTGTTCGAAGACCATTCTCGGGGACCGAGAGAATGCGAATGCCGCCGGCCGGGCCCGGCGGCACTAATCGCGATGAATGGTCAGGCCGGCAGGCTCACCGGCGCCGGGGCCGGCCGGTCGACGGTGGTGCCGTCGCCGAGCTGTCCCGTGGGGTTGTAGCCCCAGCACCACAGGCTGCCGTCGGAGCGGGCCGCGCACGCGTGATAGGCGACGTCGAAGCTGCCCGTCCAGGTGGTGGCGTCGCCGACGCGGGCCGGCGCGTTCCGGTTGACGGTCGTGCCGTCGCCGAGCTGTCCGGCCATGTTGTTGCCCCAGCACCACAGGGTGCCGTCGGTGCGGGTCGCGCAGGTGGTGTTGAAGCTCGCGCCGACGGCGGACCAGGTGGCGCCGTCACCGACCCGCATCGGCGTGGTCTGGTACGTGGTGTTCGCGCCCAGCTGTCCGTACCCGTTCTCGCCCCAGCACCACAGTGTCCCGCCGGACCGGACCGCGCAGGTGAAGGCGTATCCGGCCGTCACGGCGGTCCAGGTGGTTTCGGTGCCGACCTGCGCCGGCGTGGCCGTGTAGCTCAGGATGCCCAGGCCGAGCTGCCCGGTCGTGCTGTCGCCCCAGCACCAGAGCGTGCCGTCGGTGCGCAGGGCGCAGGTGTGCGCGTACCCGGTCGTGACGTTCGACCAGGTGGTGGCGCTGCCGACCTGGACGGGCGCGGTCGCGTAGTAGACGTCGGTGCCGATGCCCAGTTGACCGAGCCGGTTGAAGCCCCAGCACCACAGCGTGCCGTCGGTGCGGACGGCGCAGGTGTGGCTGTCGCCGGCGCTGACCCGGGCCCAGTTCGTCGCGGCGCCGACCCGCACCGGCGTGCTCCGGTCGGTGGTGGTGCCGTCGCCGAGCTGACCCCGGCGGTTGCTGCCCCAGCACCAGAGCGTCCCGTCGGTGCGGACCGCGCAGTTGTAGCTGGTGCCCGCGTCCAGGGTGGCCCAGGTGGTGGCGTCGCCGACCTGGGCCGGCGCGGCGTGGCCCGTGGTGGTGCCGTCGCCGAGCTGGCCGCTCTCGTTGCCGCCCCAGCACCAGAGTGTGCCGCCGGTGCGGACCGCGCAGGTGTGCGAGTAGCCCGTGGCAACGGTGGCCGGCCCCGGGCTGGCAGCCGCGGAAGCCGGCTGAGCGACCACCAAAGCGGCCACCAGGCTCAGCACGGCGAATGCGGCCGCGATGATCGATCTTCTCACGTCGTTCCCCCAGCGAGTCGATGCATGAACGTTGGGGGCGCCGTTGCCCCGGCGGGCCGCGAACGGCCCCCCAGTTCATAGCACCGACCTTGCGACATTGACTACCGGCAATGTGGCGTGCGACTTCGGGCGTTGCTCATAACGAGATTTCAGTAAACATTTGAGGACCGGAAGTTTCGCACGCCCGCGAGAGGCTTGGTATTGACCGGGCCGTCTCAAGCTCGTAACGTGCCGCTTACGAAGCCAAAAGGTTTCGATCAATCTCCGAAACTTCCGAGCGGCCCCATGTTTTGGCCGCCTATTTCACGTGTGCCTGAGCAAGTGTCGAAAGGGGAGTTCACGGTGCCTCTCAGCCGTAGATCATTGTTGGGACTGACCGCCGCGACCGCCGCCGGCGCGGTTCTCGCCGGATGCAGCGACGACGACAGCGGCGGCGGCAAGTCGGGTTCCGCCAAGAAGATCCGGTGGTGGCACATCGCCAACACCGACCCGATGTTGTCGGCGTGGGCGCAGATGGCCCACCAGTTCGAGGCGTCGCATCCGGGCGTCAAGTTCGAGATCACCCCGCTGGAGAACGAGGCCTTCAAGACCAAGCTGACCACCGTCATCCAGGCCGGCGATCCACCGGACATCTTCCACACCTGGGGCGGCGGAGTGCTCTTCCAGCAGGCCGACGCGGGGATGGTCAAGGACCTCACGGGGGACGTCGGCGCCTGGAAGGACACGCTCATCCCGACCGCGCTCGGCGCGTACACCAACGACGGCAAGACGTACGCGTCCGCGGTGGACACCGGGATGGTCGGCTTCTGGTACAACAAGGAGCTCTTCGCCCGGGCCGGCGTCAGCACAGCGCCGGCCACCTGGGCCGACTACCTCGAGGCCGTGCGCAAGCTGAAGACCGCGAAGATCACGCCGATCGCGCTCGCCGGCAAGGAGAAGTGGCCGGGCCACTACTACTGGGCCTACCTGGCCATGCGGGTCGCCGGGCTGGACGCGCTGCGGCAGGCCGGTATCGACAAGAACTTCAACACGCCCGACTTCGTCGCGGCCGGTGATCGCCTGGCCGAGCTGGTCGCGCTGCAACCGTTCCAGACCGGCTACCTCGCCGCGGGCTACTCCACGGCGGACGGCCAGGCCGCGACCATGGGCAACGGCAAGGCGGCCATGGAGTTGATGGGCCAATGGGCGCCGGTCGTCGAGCGCGACAACTCGGCCGGTAAGAAAGGGCTCGGCGACAAGCTCGGGTTCTTCGCGTTCCCGGCGGTCGACGGCGGCAAGGGAAAGATCACCGACGCGTTCGGTGGCGGCGGCGGCTTCGCGGTCGGCAAGGACGCGCCACCCGAGGCGATCGAGTTCCTCAAGTTCATCGCGCAGCCCGAGAACGCCCGCATCGAGGCGAAGACCGCCGGCGTGCTGCCGGTGGTCGCGGCCGCGCAGGACGCCGTCACCGACCCCAACCTCAAGCAGGTGGGCGAGACGCTGGTCAACTCGACCGGATTCCAGCTCTACCTCGACCAGGCCTACGCCCCGGCGGTGGGCCAGCAGGTCAACGACAGCGTGGCCGAACTACTGGCCGGCAAGTCCTCGCCGCAGAAGGTCGTCGAGGCCATCACGACCGCGGCCAAGCAGGGCTGACCGGCGGTGCTCACCGACGAACGCCGGCCCGCGCCGGCCGTGCCCCCGCCGGTCGAGGCCGTCCGGCGGCGGCGCCGGCGGCCCTGGCCGACCATCGTGGCGTTCCTCAGCCCCGCGTTGGTGTTGTTCCTGCTGCTCGTGCTCACCCCGATCGTGGTCGCCGCGTACGGCAGCTTCTTCAACTGGAACGGCTTCGGCGCACCCACGCAGTTCGTGGGGCTGGAGAACTTCCGCCGCTTGCTCGCCGACGAGATCTTCGCCGGGGACCTGCGGCGGGCGATGCTGCTCGTGGTCCTGTCGCTCGGCGTCCAGCTTCCGGTGTCGCTGGCTCTGGCCATGCTGCTCAACCAGCCGTTGCGCGGCCGCCGCGCGTACCGGATGCTGTTTTTCACGCCCTTTGTCCTGTCGGAGGTCGTCACCGCGGTCCTCTTCACGATGATCTTCTCGCCCAATCAGGGCCTGGCGAACCACGTCACCCGGCTGATCGGGCTCGGCGACCTCGGCGCCACCTGGCTGGCCGACCCGGAAACCGTGATGTACTCGCTGTTCCTGGTGATCTCGTGGAAGTACTTCGGCTTCCACACGATCCTGTTCCTGGCCGGCCGCCAGGGAATTCCGCAGGAGCTGCACGACGCGGCCGCCATCGACGGCGCCGGGCCCTGGCAGGCCTTCCGGCGCATCACCCTGCCGCTGCTGGGACCCACCATCCGGATCAGCGTCTTCCTGTCGGTGCTCGGCACGATCCAGCTGTTCGACATGGTGTGGGTGCTCACCGGGGGCGGCCCGATCCGCTCGTCGGAGACCCTCGCCGTGACGATGTTCCAGGAGGGATTCAAGCGGTTCCACGTGGGCTACGCCAGCGCGATCAGCATGGCGATCTTCCTGATCAGCCTCGCCTTCGGCCTGCTCTACCAGCGGTTCGTCCTGCGCCGTGACCTCGAGGGCGCCGTCACCACGATCGGAGACGGGCGATGAGCCACGCCACCGGCGCGCGCCGGACCCGACACACCGCCCTGCAACTGCTCAGCATCCTGGTCGCGGCCGTCGTGGTCGTGCCGATCGTCTTCGGCGTGCTGGGCGGGTTCAAGGACAACGGCCAGCTGTTCACCAACCCGTTCGGGCTGCCCGACCCGTGGATCCCCGGCAACTACCTCGACGCGCTGCGCTCGTCGGCGTTCTGGCAGCAGGCCACCAACAGCCTCGTCATCGCGGTCGCCAGCACGATCCTGGTGGTTCTGGTCGGCGCCATGGCCGCGTACATCTTCGCCCGGTACGCCTTCCCGGGCCGCGAGTTGCTGTTCACGCTCTTCGCGATCGGGCTGATGTTCCCGTTCGCCGTGGCGATCCTGCCGCTGTTCATCCTGCTGCGCGAGATGAGCCTGCTGAACAACCCGCTCGGGGTGGTGCTGCCGCAGGCGGCGTTCGGCCTGCCCATCACCATCGTCATCCTGCGCAGCTTCTTCCGCGGCATCCCGGCCGAGGTCGAGGAGTCCGCGGTGCTCGACGGCTGCGGCCCGTTCCGCTTCTTCTGGCGGATCCTGCTGCCGATGTCCCGGCCCGCCCTCGGGACCGTCTCGGTCCTCGCCGTGGTGGGCAGCTGGAACAACTATCTGCTCCCGCTGATCGTCTTCAACGACTCCCGGTGGTGGACGCTGCCGCTGGGCGTCCAGCAGTTCCAGTCGCAGTACTCGGCGGACACCGCGCGGATCCTCGCCTACGTCACCCTGGCGATGCTGCCGTCGCTGATCTGCTACGCCTTGGCCGAGCGGCAACTCATCAGCGGCCTCACCAGCGGCATCGGCAAGTGATGAACCGCTAGTCCGCATGGGGTATGGGGAACTGAGCCCAGACGCGCTTGGTCGTCTCGTCGCGATACCAGCCCAGAGCGCCGGCGAGATCGTCGACGATGTGCGTCCCGAACCCGCCGGCCCGGTGCGCGTCCGGAGCCTTCGGCCGGGGTACGGCGCCGATGTCGTCGTCGACGACCTCGAGGATGAAGGTCGTCGCGGTCCGGCGCAGGCAGACCAGAGTGGGCCTGCCGGCGTGGGTCAGGGCGTTGGTGGCCAGCTCGGTGGCGACGACGGCCACTTTCTCGGGGATCTCGTCCAGCACGCCGCCGGCGGGCATGGGCTGGCCGGTCAACGCCGCGAACAGTGATGCCCGCAGGCGACCCAGCTCCTCGTAGCTGTCCAGCACCCATTCCCGCAGCAGCTCGCCCTGCTCGGGCGGACGAGTCGAAGGCTGAAACGACATAGCGGCCCATTGCCCCGGAAACCGAATCTCTATGCGGTTCGATGGCGAGCTGTGTGGAAAGCGTACGCATGTGACGATGAGCGAGCTCGAGCCGCTGCGGCAGATCCTGCGCCAGTCGCACCACGCCCGGCCGGAGGATCTGCCCGAGATGGCGATGCGGGTGGCGCCCGTGCTGGGGGTTTCCGCGTTGGTGATCTATATCGTTGATCATCAGCAACGTGTCCTCGTCCCGCTGCCGGGCGGTTCCGCGCCGCACCGTGCGCCGACAGCGGTGGAGGGCACGATACCGGGGCGCGCCTTCGCGCTGCTCGCTCCGTGCATCGGCGAGGAGCGACTGTGGGTCCCTCTGCTCGACGGTGCGGAACGTCTGGGCGTGCTCGAGGTCGTCCTGACCCAGGCGCCGGACGAGACGCTGGTGGACAACTGCGAAGCGGTGGCCTCTCTGCTGGCCGAGCTGGTGGTCACGCGGAGCTCGTACAGCGACGCCATCGAGCGGATCCGCCGCCGGCAACCCATGCGGCTGGCCGCCGAGATGCTGCGCGCGCAACTGCCGCCGCTGACCTTCTCCACCGGCCACCTGATGATCAGCGGCATTCTGGAGCCGTGCTACGACGTCGGCGGTGACGCGTTCGACTACGCCATCAACGGCGACGTCGCCCATCTGGCGCTGTTCGACGCCACGGGTCACGGGTCGGCCGGGGGAATGCGGGCGGTGATCCTGGCGTCGCTGGCTCTGGCGTCGTATCGCAACGCCCGCCGCGGCGGCTTGGACCTGACGGCCACCTATCACCACATCGACGCCGCGGTCCGCGATCACGATCGGTTCGGGATGATCACCGCGGTCCTGGCCGAGCTGGACCAGCGCACCGGCGTGCTGCGGGTGATCTCCGCCGGTCATCCGAGCGGGATCGTGATCCGGCAGGGCCGGGTGGTCAAGGTCCTGCCGACCCCGACAGCCCTGCCGGTGACATTGGGCGAGAACCGGGCGCCGGTCGTGGTCGAGGAGGCTCTCGAGCCGGGGGATCGGCTGCTGCTCTACACCGACGGGATCATCGAAGCGAGGTCGCCGGAGGGCGAGCAGTTCGGGATGGACCGGCTCATCGACTTCGCGGTCAAGGCGGTCGCCGACGAGCTGCCCCTGCCCGAGACGACCCGGCGGCTCGTGCACGCCATCCTCGACTACCAGAACCACGAGCTCCAGGACGACGCCACGGTGCTGCTGGCCGAATGGGTCAGCGCCGCCCCACCGCGCCCGGACGGCCGTCAGCGGTAGATGCCCAGCAGCGCCCGGGAGGCGGCCTCGACGATCTCGTCCGTGGAGGCCACGAGCGTGCCGTCCAGCCAGGCGGTGATGAGCTCGGCCATGCCGCCGATGAAGAGCAGGCCGCCGATCTCGTCCTCGTTGGTGCTGCGGCCGGGGGAGCCGAGGAGCTTGCGCGACTCCAGCGCCGACTGGTGGGCCAGGTAGCGGAGCAGGTCGGTGCGGCGCTGCCGCAAACTCGGCACGGCGACCGACTCCACGATCGCGACCCGCCCCTTGCGCGGGTCGTCCACCAGCAGTTCCATGAACGCCCGCACCGAGGCGCGCACCCGGGCCACCGGGTCGTCGCCGGCGGCCTCGGCGGCCGTGCGGCTGGTCGTCTCGATCTCGGCGGCGATGGCGTCCATGACCGCCTCGAGCAGCGCCTCCAGCCCGGTGAAGCTCTCGTAGAAGTAGCGCTCGCTCAGGCCCGCCTCGGCGCAGACGGCGGTCATCGTGGTGCGGGTCAGCGGGTCGGCCCAGACCGTGAGGGCGGCGGCGAGCAGCCGGGCGCGGCGCTCGGCCGCCCGGTCGGCGGCGCTGACGCCGCGGTAGATGCCTGACTGCACCGCCATGAAACCCACGATGCCACAACCGGCCCTCGAAGGTTGACAGGACGCCCTTCCCGAATAACGCTGGGCGGAACGAGGATGCCTAGAGGTGAGCCATGACGGCCGAGACTCTGCAAGCGCGCCACGTTCCACCCCTGCGCCGCGACGACCGGGGCGTGCCCTGGATCGGCCAGATCTTCGCGTACCAGAAGGATCCGATCCGGCTCTACCGCCGCAAGTGGGAGCACTACGGCCCGGTCGCTCCGTCCCACATGCTCGGCAAGAACACGGTGATCCTGCTCGGCCCGGACGCCTGCGGCGAGGCGCTGCAGAACCGGGACAAGGCGTTCGCCAACGAGCCGGCCTGGTCGCAGCTGGTCGGCCCGTTCTTCCACGGTGGCCTCATGCTCATCGACTTCGACGAGCACCACGACCACCGGCGGATCATGCAGGAGGCGTTCACCCGGCCGCGGCTGGCCGGGTACACCCGCCGGCTGCACCCGGCCATCGAGCGGGGCATGGCGAGCTGGGGGTCCGGCAAGCAGTTCCGGGCGTACTGGCGGCTCAAGCAGCTCACTCTCGACATCGCCGCCGATCTGTTCATGGGCGGCGCCGGGCAGACGAGCAAGGCCGAGATGGACCGGGTCAACAAGGCGTTCATCAGCTGCGTGCAGGCCGCGGCCGGCATCGTACGGGCGGACGTGCCGCTCACCCGCTGGGGCCGCGCCTACCGCGGTCGCAAGGTGCTGGAGGGCTTCCTCCGGGGCTACCTGCCGGCCAAGCGGGCCGAGCGGACCGACGACATCTTCTCGGTGCTCTGCCACATCGAGACCGACGACGGCGAGCGCTTCACCGACGACGACGTCATCAACCACATGATCTTCCTGATGATGGCGGCGCACGACACGTCGACGATCACCACGTCCGCGATCCTGCAGTACCTCGGCCAGCACCCCGCCTGGCAGGACCGCTGCCGGGCCGAGTCGATGGCGCTCGGGCCGGCGCCGGAGCTGGCCGAGCTGGAGTCGCTCGTCTCGATCGACCTGGTCATGCGCGAGGCGCTGCGCCTGCGCGCGCCGGTGCCCGTCCTGGTCCGCTACGCGGTCAAGGACACCGTCGTGCAGGGCGTCCGCATCCCGGCCGACACCTTCTGCACGCTCGGCATCCAGTTCACCCAGCTGATGGAGGAGTACTGGACCAACCCGATGGTCTTCGATCCCGAGCGTTTCGCGCCGGGGCGCCGCGAGGACCGCTCGCACCGGTTCGCCTGGGAACCGTTCGGCGGCGGCGTACACAAATGCATCGGCCTTTATTTCGCCGGCCTGGAGGTCAAGGCGATCATGCACCGGCTGCTGCGCGGCTACCACTGGAGCGTCGACCCCGGCTACGTCCCGCCGATCGACAACCACTCGCTGCCGTTCCCCAAGGACGGCCAGCCCATCGTCCTGGTCCGGAACTGAGCCGCGGTCATGGCCACGGTCAGCGCCCACCGCCCGGCCTGGCTGACTGACGCCCGGCTCGCCTCGCTGCGGCGCTGGGTCGCCGTCACCGGTCCCGGCAGTGGAGTCACCACCACCGCGATCGCGCCGTTCGATGCCCTGCCCACGGTTCCGGTGCCGGCCTGCACGCCGGCCGACGTCGAAGCCGCGGTGGTCCGGGCACGTCCGGCGCAGGCGGCTTGGAGCGAGATATCGTACGGATCCCGCGCCGACGTCGTGCTCCGGTTCCACGACCTTCTCCTCGAGCGGCAGGACGAGGTGCTGGACCTGATCCAGTGGGAGATGGGCAAGGCCCGCTTCCACGCCTGGCAGGAGGTCCTGCTGCTGGGCACCGTGGCCCGTCACTATGCCCGGCACGGTCACACGTACCTGCAGGACCGCGCCGTCCGCCCGGCCGTCCCGGTGGTCACGCACGCCCGCGAGCTTCGCATCCCCAAGGGCGTCGTCGGGATCGTGTCGCCCTGGAACTACCCGCTCTACCTCGGCGTCGGCGACCTGATCCCGGCGCTGCTGGCCGGCAACGCCGCCGTCAGCAAGGCGGACGAGCAGACACCGCTGAGCCTGCTGTGGGCCCGGGCCCTGATGGCCGAGGCGGGCCTGCCGGAAGACGTCTGGCAGGTCGTCGCCGGCGACGGTCCGGCGATCGGCACGGCCCTCGTCGATGCCGTGGACTACCTCTGCTTCACCGGCTCCACCGCCACCGGCCGGCTTGTGGCCGAGCGGGCCGCGCGCCGGCTCATCGGCACGTCGCTCGAGCTCGGCGGCAAGAATCCGCTCATCGTCCGCGCCGACGCCGACCTGGAGCTCGCCGCCCGCGGCACCGTGGAGGCCGCGTTCGCCAACACCGGCCAGATGTGCATCCACATCGAGCGCGTCATCGTGCACGCGGAGGTCTACGACGCGTTCACCGCCGCGCTGCTGGCCGCCACCAGCGGGCAGCGGCTGGGCCAGGGCTTCGGCTTCGGATACGACGTCGGGCCGTTGGCCGGCCAGGCTCAGTTGGAGAGGGTTGGCGCGCACGTGCGGGACGCCGTCGCCAAGGGCGCGACGGTGCTGGCCGGCGGGCGCGCCCGCCCCGACATCGGCCCGTACGCGTATCAGCCCACCGTCCTCGCCGACGTCACCGACGAGATGGACGTGTGTCTCGGCGAGACCTTCGGCCCGGTCGTGGCACTGCACCGCGTGGCCGACGACGCCGCCGCGATCGCTGTGGCCAACCGGGGGCGCCAAGGCCTGTCCGCCAGCATCTTCAGCCGGAACACCGCCGAGGCGGAGGCGATGGCGCGCCGGATCCGCGCGGGCGCGGTCAACATCAACGACGGCGCCGGCCTCGCGATCGGCACGGTGGAGGCGCCGATGGGCGGCCGCGGGGAGAGCGGCCTGGGCCGCCGCCACGGCGCGGAGGGGATCCGCCGGTTCACCGACGCGCAGACCGTCGCCGTCTCCCGCGTCGGCCCGGTCGGCCCGCCGCCCGGCCGGCCGGCGGAGTCGTTCGTGGCACTCGGCAACAGGCAGTTGAAGCTGCTCCGGCGGCTCGGCATCCGGTGAAGGGATCAGTATGGACTTCGACGACACCCCGGACGAGGCAGCCTGGCGCGCGTCGGTGCGCACGTTCCTGTCGCAGCACCGTGCCGTCGACGATCCGCGAGCCTGGCAGGCCACGCTGTACGAGGCCGGGTTCGTGGGCGTCGCGTGGCCGGTGGCAGCCGGCGGCCGCGGCGGCACGCCGATGCAGCAGGCGATCGTCGACCAGGAGATGGCCAAGCTCGGCCTGCCCGCGCTGATCAACCTCATCGGGATCGGCATGTGCGGCCCGACCGTGATGATGCACGGCAGCGACGACCAGAGGGAGCGCTACCTCAAGCGGCTGCTGCGCGCCGACGACCTGTGGTGCCAGCTGTTCAGCGAGCCGGCGGCCGGCAGCGACCTGGCCGGGCTGCGCACCCGGGCCGTCCGCGACGACGGCGGCTGGCGGATCAACGGCCAGAAGGTGTGGACGACGCTGGCGCACCTGGCCGACTACGGGATCCTGCTCACCCGCACCGATCCGGCCGTACCCAAACACCGCGGCCTGACCATGTTCGTGGTCGACATGAAAGCCCCAGGCGTCACCGTACGGCCGTTGAAGCAGATGAACGGGGACGCGCATTTCAACGAGGTGTTCTTCGACGACGTGCTGGTGCCCGACACCGAGCGGCTGGGTGAGCCCGGCGAGGGCTGGCGGGTGGCGCTGACGACGCTGATGAGCGAGCGGCTCTCGCTCGGCGGCGGCGGCACGTCGATCGGGCCCAAGCCCGAGGCGGTGGCCCGGCACGTCGCCGAGCACATCGGCGCGCTGCCGGCCGACCGGCAGGTGCTGGCCCGCCAGGAGCTCGGCCGCGGGTACGTCGCCGCGCTCGGCGCCCGGTACACCGGCTACCGCCAGCTCTCCAAGCTCAGCCGCGGCGAGCTGCCCGGCCCGGAGGCGTCGGCGGGCAAGCTGAGCGGCACCCGGTCGGCGCGGGACCTGACCGACCTCGCGGTGCGCGTCCTCGGCGGCGACGCCCGCGTCGGCGACAACATCTGGCAGAACATGCAGGCGGTGCTGCCCGGCATGGCCATCGCGGGCGGCAGCGACCAGGTGCTGCGCAACATCATCGGCGAGCGGGTGCTCGGCCTGCCCGCGGAGCCCCGCGTCGACAAGGGAGTTGATTGGCGTTGAACTTCGACCTGGACGACGAGCACCGGGAGCTGGCCGGCGCCGCCGCCGAGTTCCTGTCGGCCTTCGCCTCCCCGGCGGCGGCCCGCGCGGCTCTCGAGGACGGCGCCGCGGTCCGGCCCGGCCGCGCGGAGCTGGTCAAGAGCGGCTACGCGACGATCACGGTCCCGGAGAGCGGCGGGTCCGTCCTCCAGTTGGCGGTGGTGGCCGAGCAGGCCGGCCGGGTGCTGGCCGGCCCGTCGCTGGTGAGCTTCGCGCGGGCGGCCGTGCTCCTGGAGAACGACGCCGACCGGCTGGCCGGCCTCGCCGACGGCAGCCTGGCCGTCGCGGTGATCGACGACGACGGACCGGTCCTGGACGCGATCGGCGCCGACACCTTCCTGGCAATGCGCGACGGCGCCCTGGTCTGCGGGCCGGGCACGGTCGCGGCCCGCGAGCCGATCGACCCGACCCGGGGCCTGGGCGACGTCACACTGGGCGAGACCACCGTGCTCGTGCCCGATGCCGCCGAGCTGTGGCAGCGGGGCGAGCGGGTCGGCCGGACGATCCTCGCTGCCGAGGGCCTGGGCGCCGCGGCGCGCGTCCTCGAGCTCGGGGTCGCGTACGCGAAACAGCGCCAGGCCTTCGGGCGGCTCATCGGCTCGTACCAGGCGGTGAAGCACATGCTCGTCGATGTCTACGTCGAGGTGGAGCAGCTGCGGTCGCTGGTCTGGTGGGCCGCCTGGGCCGCCGACCGCGCGCCCGGCGAACTGCCCCTGGCCGCGGCCGCCGCCAAGGCCGCCGCGGCCACCACTTTGGAACACGCGGCGGAGACGGTGATCCAGGTGCACGGCGGCATCGGGTTCACCTGGGAGCACGACGCGCACCTGTACTGGCGGCGCGCCAAGGTGGACCGGTTCCTGCTCGGTGACGATGTGGCGGCCTTCGACGAGGTCGCCCGGCTGGCGATGGGGGAGGTGGCGTGATGAGCGGTCCCGGGGAACACAATCTGGCGGTCCTCGCCGAGCAGTCCTTCGAGCGCCTCGGCGACTACGAGTCGCTGTTCTTCGAGGGCGCCTGGCTGACCTCGGCCCAGATCCACGAGCGGTCGGCCCGGGTCGCCGGCGGCCTGCGCGCGCACGGGGTCGAGCCGGGCGACCGGGTGGTCGTGATGACGACGAACACGCCCGAGGTGTTCATCGCCTACCGGGCGATCTGGCGGGCCGGCGCCGTGGTGACGCCGGTGATCTTCCTGCAGAGCCCGCCGGAGCTGCGGCACATCCTCACCGACTCCGGCGCCACCGCGGCGATCATCAGCCCCGAGCTGGCCAAGCTGTTCGGCGCCGCCGCCGACGGGCTGGGGATCACGACGTTCGTCATCGGCGAGAACTTCGCCGCTCTCGAAGCCGGCGAACCGGCCGGGATCGAGCCGCGCGGGGACGACGACCTCGCGGCGCTGCTCTACACCGGGGGCACCACGGGGCGGGCGAAGGGCGTCATGCTCAGCCACCGCGGACTGTGGGAGAACGGGCGCGGCCTCGACCTCGCCGCCCGCACGACGCCCGCGACCCGCACGCTGCTGCCGCTGCCGTTGTCGCACGCGTACGGACTCATCGTCGTCATCGCCGGCCTGCACTCCGACCGCCGGCGCGTGTCGGTGCTCCAGCGCTGGTTCGATCCGGTCGGCTGGCTGGAGCTGGTCGCCGAGCACCGGCTGGAGAGCAGCTCGGTCGTCCCGGCGATGCTGCAACTGCTGCTCGGCCAGCCGATCGGCGACTATGACCTGTCCTCGCTGGTCTCGTTCGGCTCGGGCGGCGCCACCCTCCCGCCGGCGATCCGGGTCGCGGCCGAGAAGGCCTTCGGCGTGACCGTCCTGCAGGGCTACGGTCTGACCGAGTCGAGCGCGGTGGTCTCGGCCGAGACCATGGCCGACCACCGGGCCGGCAGCGTCGGCAAGCCGCTCGCGCACGCCGAGGTGGCGATCCGCGACCTCGAGGGCAACGCGGTGCCGGCCGGCGAGGACGGCGAGATCTGCGTGCGCGGCGCCGGGGTGATGCTCGGGTACTGGAACGATCCGGAGCTGACCGCCCGGACCGTACGCGATGGGTGGCTGCACACCGGCGACATCGGGCGCCTCGACGAGGACGGCTACCTCTACGTCGTGGACCGGTTGAAGGACCTCATCATCCGGGGCGGGTTCAACGTCTTCCCGCGCGACGTCGAGGACGTGCTGCTCGAGCATCCGGCGGTGCAGCTGGCGGCCTGCGTCGGACGGCCGGACGCGGAGAGCGGCGAGGAAGTCGTCGCCGTCGTGCAGCTCGCGCCGGGCCAGGAGGTGACCGGCGCGGAGCTCGTCGAGTTCACCCGGGCCCGGATGGCGAAATACAAATACCCGCGGGAGGTCACCGTGCTCGAAGCGGTGCCGCTGACCAGCGTCGGGAAGATCAATCGCAAAGCCGTACGGGATCTCGTCGGGAGGGATCGATGAGCCGCAAGATCTCCGGGATGGCCGTGATCGTCACGGGCGGCGCGCGGGGCATCGGCCGCGCCACCGCGGAACGCCTGGCACGGCTCGGTGCCTCGGTCGCGATCGGCGACCTCGACGCCGACCTGGCGGCCACGGTCGCCGCGCCCTTCGGCGACCGGGTCGTCAGCGAACGGCTGGACGTCACGGATCCCGCCTCGTGGCGGGACTTCCTGGCCGCGGTGAGCGAGCTGGGCCCGTGGGACGCGCTGATCAACAACGCCGGCATCATGCCGCTCGGCTCGCTGCTCAAGGAGCCCGACCAGATCACCCGGACCATCTTCGACGTCAACGTGTTCGGCATGATCAACGGCACGAAGGCGGTCGCTCCCGGCATGGTCGACCGCGGGCACGGCCACATCGTCAACGTGGCCTCGGCGGTGGGACGCCTCGCCGTCGCCAACGGCGCCACGTACTCGGCCTCGAAGTTCGCCGTGGTCGGCTTCAGCGAGGCGATGCGGGCCGAGCTCGCCCCGGACGGCGTCGACGTCACGCTCATCCTGCCGACGGTGGTGCAGACCGAGCTCTCCGCCGGGGTCCCCGCCGCCAAGGGCGTCAAGCCGGTCACAGCCGAGGACGTGGCCAAGGTGATCGAGTCCGCCCTGCGCAAGCCGCGCGCCGAGCTCTGGGTGCCGCGCTGGGTCCAGGGTCCCACGAAGTTCACCCAGGCCCTCCCGCGCCGCGTCACGGCCGTGCTCGACCGGTTGTCCGATGCCGGAAAGGTCCTCAGCCGCGCCGACCCGGCCGCCCGGGAGGCCTACGAGGAGCGCGCCCGGCGCAACGCCGGCTAGACGGTATGAGGGTCCTGGTTGACCGGGCCGGGGCCTCACTCGCAAGTTGACGTGGATTGCTGGCGAGGAGTTGGCCTCGCCGGCACCACATTTGCGGGAGGCCCCGGTGTTTTCTGAGCGTACGAGTGTCGGGTTGGACGTGCATGCGCGGTCGATCGTGGCGTGCGGGGCTGGACACGGTGACAGGCCAGATCGCGCGGCAGCGGTTGGCGCCGACACCGGAGGCGGTGCTGGAGTGGCTGGCGCGGTTACCCGGGCCTGCCGCGGTGGCGTATGAAGCGGGACCGACCGGGTTCGGGCTGGCGCGGCAGCTGTCAGCGGCGGGTGTGCGCTGTGTGGTGGCAGCACCGTCGAAGCTGCAGCGCCCGGCCGGGGATCGGGTCAAAACCGATGCTCGAGACGCGTTGCATCTGGCCCGGTTGCTGCGCATGGACCAAGTTACGCCCGTGCGGGTTCCCGGCGTGGCGCAGGAAGCCGCCCGGGACCTGGTACGCGCCCGTGAGGACGTGCGTGGTGATCTGATGCGCTGCCGGCATCGGGTGTCGAAGTTGTTGCTGCGTCACGGCATCGTCTACTCGGGTGGTCAGGCCTGGACCGGCGGCCATCAGGTCTGGCTTCGGCAGCAGCGTTTCGCCCAGCCGAGTCTGCAGCTGGCCTTCGAGGCCGAACTTGAGGCGATGCTGCTGACCGTGGATCGGCGCAACCGGCTCGACAAGGCCATCACCGACATGGCCCTGGGCGGTGAATACGCCCCGGTGGTGCACCGGCTGGGTTGCCTGCGTGGAGTCTCGGCACTGACCGCGTTCGGCCTGGCCGTGGAGATCGGTGACTGGCATCGGTTCACCGGGGCCACCATCGGCGCCTATCTCGGTCTGGTGCCCACCGAATCATCCTCCGGCGCCCAGCGTCAACAAGGGTCGATTACCAAGACAGGCAACACTCATGCCCGCCGGCTGCTGGTCGAGGCGGCATGGCATCACCGTGAGTTCCCCCCGTTTCGACGGAGCGGTGGTTACCTGCCTCCGGTCGGGGCAGGGGTGAGGTTATCTGGCTCGTCCTGGGCGTGCCAGGTGATCTCGTATTCGTCGGCGCTGAGGTAGCCGAGTTCCTTCTGGATGCGGCGGGTGTTGTACCAGGCGTCGATGTAGGTGAAGATCGCGTTCTCGGCCTCGTCGCGGGTCCGCCAGCTCGTGCGATACACGAGTTCGATCTTCAGCGTCGACCAGAAGTTCTCCATCAACGCGTTGTCATAGGAGTCACCGACCGAGCCCATGGACGGCCGGATTCCGTTGTCCTGCAAGCGTTGCGAGAAGCGGAAACTCGTATAGTTCGAGCCCCTGTCCGAGTGGTGGATCAACTGGCCGTCACGGACGTCGCGCGACCAGATGCCGTACTCGAGCGCGGCCAGGATCAGATCGGTGTCACACCGGTCCGAGGTCTTCCACCCGACGATCCGGCGGGAGAACACGTCGCGGACGGCGGCCAGCCAGAACACACCCTCACCGCACGGAATCCGGGTGGCGTCGGCGACCCACAGCCGGTTCGGGCCGGCCGCGGTGAAGTTCCGGTTGACCAGATCCGGCGCCGGCGTGCGCCGCGGATCCTGTTTCGTGGAGCCGCCCCGCCAGCCACGCCGCAGGAACGCCCCCTGCCAGCCCTGGCCGGCCATCAGCCGCTCGACGCGTTTACGACCGACCCGGATACCGTCGCGGCGCAGCTGCCGATGCACCCGGTCAGCGCCGTAGGTGAACCCGGATGCCTCCCAGATCTCGTAAATGTTGGAGAGCAGCCCAAGGTCGACCAAGTCCCGGTCACAGGGCCGCTCGACCGCTCGCACCCACTGGTAGTAGGTCGACTCGGCGATATTCAGGACCCGTAGCAGGAGCGCGACCGCGAAGCGGTCACGGTGTTCGTCGACGAACCTCATGACCGTCGCCGGGGCGGGCCGAGCTCCGAGGCGAAATAACTGGACGCAGCCCGCAGGATCTCATTCACCCGGCGCAGCTCAGCGACTTCTTCCCGCAGCCGGCGGTTCTCCTCGGCCATCTCGGTGGTGGGCCGGTCATGACGCTCGCCCGCGTCGGCCTCGGCCTGCCGGATCCAGTTGCGCAGTGCCTCGTGATGCACGTTCAACTGCTCCGCCAGCCGCCGGATCGTCGGCTTCGGCTCCGACTCGCGATACAGGCGCACAGCCCGCGCTCGCAGCTCGTCGGGGTACTTCTTCGGTACGGCCACGGATACTTCCTCCCCATGATCAGTCGATCATGCTTGAGAAGCTCCGCCAAACCGGGGGGAACTCACAGCCCGTCCTGCGGTAATCAACCCGCGCATATCAGTCTGACCGCGCGTCGCCAACGACACGCTCACGACCGGCTCACCGCCTGGCCCTAACCAAACCAAGGCGTCCCAGAATCCCAACTCAGGACGCTTCTTCACCATGCCCCTTGACAAACCGGCAGCTCATATCAGGTGTTGTCCGGCGGGGAGGCCAGGACCGTGTCGATCAGGCCGGGGAAGCGGGCGTCGAGGTCGGGCAGGCGGAGCGTGGTCCAGCGGCGGTTGCCCTCGTCGCGCTGGCGGATCACGCCGGCCTCGCGCAGCACCCGGAAGTGGTGACTCAGCGTCGACGGCGCGACGGTGACCGGGAAGGTGCCGCAGGGGCGCTCCGGGTCGGCGCGCAGCGTTCGTACGATCGTCAAGCGCGTGGGATCGGCCAGCGCGTGCAGGACGGCGACGAGGCTCAGATCGCTCTTGTCCGGGTGGATCAGGGGCGGACGTGGTGTAGCGGGCATCACGGCTCTTTCGATGGTCGTCGAAGGTAATGTGCGGTGCAAACCTTCGATGATTGTCGAAAGGAAGTCTAGCCATGCAGGCTCTCGTGTTCGACCGCCCCGCATCCGACACCGGCGCCACCCGCGTCGCCGAGCTGGACACGCCGGTCCCCGGCCCGGGGCAGCTGGCGGTCCGCGTGGAATACGCGGGGATCAACTTCAAGGACGTCATGGCCCGCCGGGGCGACCCCGGCTACGTCACGCGGTGGCCGTTCGTGCCCGGGCTCGAGATCACCGGAACCGTCGTCGAGATCGGGCCCGGAGTGACCGCGCATCGGGTGGGCGACCGGGTCGTGGCGCTGACCAATGCCGGCGGCCTGGCCGAGGTGGCCATCGCCGACGCCGCGCTCACCGTCGGGCTGCCCGCGGGGCTCGACGCCGCCGCGGCCGTCACCGTGCCGGGCGCGCTCACCACCGCCGTCCTGCTGCACGACCACGTCGCCCGGGTGCGCCCCGGCGACGCCGTCCTGGTGCACAGCGCCGCCGGGGCAGTAGGGCGAGCCCTCGCCGATGTCTCCCGCGCTCGCGGCGGAGCCCCCGAAGCACGCGGAGCACGCGGGGCCCGGCTGATCGGCGCGGTCGGGGCGGCGTCGCGTGTCGCCGCGGCGCACGACGCGGGCTACCCCGACGTGCTCGTCCGCGGCGACACGCTGGCCGACGACGCCCGCGCCCTGACCGGCGGCCGGGGCGTGGACATCGTGCTCGACCCGCAAGGCACCACCTATCTCGATCAGGACCTCGCGATGCTCGCGCCGACCGGCCGCGTCATCCTGTTCGGCAACGCCTCCGGCGCGGCGCTGGCCGCGCTCCCGCCCACGGGGTTGCTGTATCGCCGCAACGCCTCGGTGGGCGGGTTCAGCCTCGAGGCACTCTCCGCGACGGCGCCCGCAATGGTCGCCGCCGCGATGAGCACAGCCCTCGGCCTGCTGGCCGACGGCCAGGCGACTGCCGACCCGACGATCCTTTCCGGTCTCGCCGCCGCCCCGGAGGCCCAGCAGGCTCTCGCCGACGGCGCCGGCCACGGAAAGTACGTCGTCAGCCTCTCCTGGGCAGGACGGTGAGGGTCTGCGGCGGGGAGGACACCGAGGTGGCGTAGGTGCCGTTGCCGTTGTACGTGGCCGTCATCTGGTAGGTGCCCCGGGCCAGCTGCCTCGCCGTGAGGTTGCAGTTCCCGGTGCCGCTGGCCAGGATGATCGTGCACACGGCCGTCGCTCCGGCCTTCACCGTGACGTTCCCGGTGGGGGTGCCGCTGATCGACGAGGTGACGTCGACCGTGAACAGCTCGGCCTGCTCGCTGCCGACGGCGATGGTGTCGGCCGACATGGTCAGCTGGGTGAGTGTCGGCTGCTTGGCCACGACCAGGGTCTGGGACGTGTTCGTGGAGGTGGCGTAGGTGTCGTCGCCGCCGTAGGTGACGGTCAGCGGGTAGCTTCCGGGTGGCAGCTGGCTGGCCGTGAGCGAGCATTTGCCCTTGGCATTGGCCAGGAAGAAGCCGCACACGGTGGTCGACCCGGTCTTCACCGAGACGAAGCCGGTGGGGGTGCCGCCGATCGAGGGGACGACCGTGACGTCGATCGTCTCGGCCTGCTCGCCGCCGAACGGGACCGACGGCGCGGACAAGCCGACGTTCATCGTGGTCGGTTGCTGCGGCACGACCGTCAGCGTCTGTGGCGCCGAGGTCGAGACGGCGAAGTCCCGGCTGCCGTTGAACCTGGCGGTCAGCTGGTAGGTGCCGGGCTGCAGCTCGCTCGCGCCGAGCCGGCAGGAATTCACGCCGCCGAAAAGCGGGAGGTTGTCGCACTGGGACAGCGGCGCCGAGTTCAGCAGCACGGAGGCCGTACCCTGTGCGGCGTTGCCGGTGTCGCCGTTGACCTGGACCTGGAGGGTCCCGTTGTCCTCGTGACCGAGGACGACCGTGGCCGGCGACAGGGTCAGGGACGTGCTGGTCGGCTGCTGGGCCACGACCGTGAGCGGCACCAGCCCGGAGGCCGAGGGGCTGAAGTTCTCGGTGCCGCCGTAGAAGGCGAGCAGGTTGTAGTTGCCCGGCGGCAGCGCATCGGGACTCATGGTGCAGGTCGTCTGGCCAGGCAGCGCGCCGCCGCACAGAATCTTCGTCGGGAACGTCGGCGAGCCGGCCTCGATGATCCAGCCCCCCTCGGTGGCGGAGCTGATGCCGACCGACATCACGAAGTTGGGCTCCTGGCCCTGGACCACCCGGCCGGACGGCAGGAACAGGTCGGTGCTCGTGCCTTGCGTGTCGGCCATGGCCGGGCCGGCGGTCGCGACCACCGCCATGAGCGCGGCGCCCAATGCGGCCGCCAGCGTTGTGAAGATCTTTTTCGGTCTCACGGATTCCCTCCCCCTCGGGACAGCTGTCCGGGGGGACCATGCCGGGATCCGCTGAAACGGCGCTGGCGTCCCGCTGAAACGGGACGCCGGCGCCGTGGGTCAGGCCGCCGCGGCGACGCCGAGCGACACCGGCTCGAGAGCCGTGCGGAGGATCTCGCGGACGTCCGAGACGATGTGGACGGTCAGCGCGTCGAGCACGTCGGCGGGAACGTCGTCGAGGTCGGGCTCGTTGCGTTTCGGCAGGTAAACCTCGGTGAGACCGGCTCGCTGGGCGGCGAGCAGCTTCTGCTTCACGCCGCCGATCGGCAGGACCCGGCCGGTCAGCGAGACCTCGCCGGTCATCCCGACCTCGGCGCGCACGTTGCGGCCGAGCAGCAGCGAGACCAGCGCTGTCGTCATCGTGACACCCGCCGACGGCCCGTCCTTGGGCACCGCGCCCGCGGGCACGTGCAGGTGGATCGGGTGGTCGAGCTGCTCCGGCGAGATGCCGAGCTCCTCGGCGTGGGCCCGCACGTAGGAGAGCGCGATCTGCGCCGACTCCTTCATCACGTCGCCGAGCTGGCCGGTGACCGACAGCCCGCCCTTGTCGCCGGGCAGCAGCGACGCCTCGATATAGAGGACGTCGCCGCCCATCCCGGTGACGGCCAGGCCGGTCGAGACGCCCGGCACGGCGGTGCGCTCGGACGACTCGGGGGTGAACCGCGGCCGCCCGATCAGGTCCTTGAGGTCACCTGCCCCGATGGTGGCCGGCAGGTCGCGCAGGGCGACCTTGCGGAAGGCCTTGGCCAGCAGGCGCTCGACGGAGCGGACGCCGGCCTCCCGGGTGTAGTTGGCGGCGATCTCGCGCAGCGCCTCGTCGGTGACCGTCACCTCGTCGGCGGACAGCGCGGCCCGGTCGAGCTGCCGGGGCACCAGGAAGTCGCGGGCGATGGCGACCTTGTCGTTCTCGGTGTAGCCGTCGATCGAGATGAGCTCCATCCGGTCGAACAGCGCCTGCGGGATGGTGTCCAGCACGTTCGCGGTCGCGATGAACAGCACGTCGGACAGGTCGAGGTCGAGGTCCAGGTAGTGGTCGCGGAACGTGTGGTTCTGCGCCGGGTCCAGCACCTCCAGCAGCGCGGCCGCGGGGTCTCCCCGGTAGTCGCTGCCGACCTTGTCGACCTCGTCGAGGAGCACGACCGGGTTCATCGAGCCGGCCTCGCGGATGGCGCGCACGATGCGTCCGGGAAGAGCGCCGACATACGTACGGCGGTGGCCGCGGATCTCGGCCTCGTCCCGCACGCCGCCCAGCGCGACCCGGACGAACTTGCGGCCCAGCGTGCGCGCGACCGACTCGCCCAGCGAGGTCTTGCCGACTCCGGGCGGGCCGGCGAGGAGGATCACCGCGCCGGAGCCGCGGCCGCCGACGACCGACAGGCCCCGGGAGTCGCGGCGGGCGCGGACGCCGAGGTACTCGACGATGCGCTCCTTGACCTCGTCCAGGCCGTGGTGGTCGGCGTCGAGCACCGCCCGGGCCGCCGCCAGGTCGGTGTTGTCGGTGGTGCGGACGCTCCAGGGCAGGTCCAGCACCGTGTCGAGCCACGTGCGGATCCAGCCCGCCTCGGGGTTCTGGTCGCCGGCCCGCTCGAGCTTGTCGACCTCGCGCAGCGCCTGCTCGCGGACGGCGTCGGGCAGCTCGGCCGCCTCGACCCGGGCGCGGTAGTCGTCCTTGCCGTCCGGCTCGCCCTCGCCGAGCTCCTTGCGGATGGCCTTGAGCTGCTCCCGGAGCAGGTACTCCCGGTTGCGCTTCTCGACCGACTCGCGGACGTCCTTCTCGATCGTGTCGCTGACCTCGGACTCCGCCAGGAAGTCCTTGGTCCACTCGATCAGCAGGCGCAGCCGGGCCTCGACATCCGGGGTCTCCAGCAGCTCGCGCTTGCGGTCGTTGGACAGGTAGGGAGCCCAGCCGGCGGTGTCGGCCAGGTCACTGGGGTCGTCGATGGCGCTGACCGACTCGATGACCTGCCAGGCCTCGCGGCGCTCCAGCACGTCGACGACCAACTGCTTGTATTCGGCGGCCAGCTCGCGGACGTGCTCGCCGGCGGTCTGGGGCTCGACGGGCTCGGCCTCGACCCACAGCGCCGCGCCCGGGCCGGTCACGCCGGCTCCGATGCGGGCGCGCACGCCGGTGCGCAACACCGCGGCGGGCGATCCGTCACGGGACTTGCCGACCTGCTTGACGCTCGCCACCACGCCGTGGGTGGCGTAGCGGTCCTCGAGCCGCGGGGCGATGAGCAGCTCGGAGCTGGCCGAGGTGCGGGCCGCGTCGACGGCGGCCAGGGCGGCCTCGTCGAGCGCGATCGGGACGACCATGCTCGGCAGCAGCACGATGTCGTCGAGGAACAACACGGGGAGTCGCTTGCTTGCCACCGGGGCACCTCCGAAAAAGTTGAGTACGGCCGACTCAACCGCGGACGGCCGTACCCTCTTCCGGCGTTCACTGCGAGCGAACACGGTGGGCCTTGAGCCACCCCTGGATCTCCGTGATGACCTGCTTGTCGGGCTCGCCGAACACCGGCTGGAACTTCGGCGTGATGTTCATCGTGTGCGCCATGCCCGGATAGATCACGATCTTGTGGTCCTTGTTGCCGGCCGCGGCTACGGCGGCGTCCGCGACGATCGCGGCCCGGGCCGGGGTCTGGAGGTCGTTCTCGCCGTTGAGCATCAGCACCGGCCCGGAGAACTTCGGCAGCGCCTGCGAAACCGTCGGGAAGCGCGCGATGTCCGTGGCATAGCTGATCGTGTACGGGTCGAGGTCCGGCAGGTTCGGGTAGTCGTCGATGTGGGTGAGCTCGCGCAGCACGGCGCCGGCCTCGGTGTCGATCGCGATCCGCCCGTCGTGGTTCTTGTCGGTCTTGGGGGCAAGCAGGGCCGCCATCTCCGGCGGCTGACCCACCAGTCCGTCGGTGACCTCGGTGGCGGTCAGCTGCCCGTCCCCGTCTACGTCGAACTCGTCGTGCAACTGCACCAGCACCCGGCCGTAGATCTGGAAGGTCAGCAGCTGCTTCACGGGCAGGCCGACCACGCCCATCTCGACCACGCCGGCGGGCTTCGGGATGCCGAACTTCTGCGGCGTGGCGGCGAGGTTGGCGGCCACGTTGGTGCCCTCGCTGTGGCCGAGCAGGAAGATCCGCGACGGGTCCACCTTCGACGACCGGGCGGCGAAGCGGACCACCGACGCGGCGTCGAGCTGGATCTGCTCGTACGGATGCTCAGGAAGCAGTTGATTTTGATCGGTGCTCTCGACCGGCCCGATGTCGGTCACGCCGCGCTTGTTGAAGCGCAGAGTGGCGAAGCCTTCCTGGGTGGCGGCCCGCACCAGCGGAGGGAAGGTCGCGCCCCGGCCGTCGGGCAGCGTCTGGTTCATGTCGTTGTGCCCGCTGCCGTGCAGGAAGATGACCAGCGGCAGCCGGCCCTTGGCGCTGCTCGGATAGGTGAGCTCGGCCTTGGTGACCCACCCCTTGCCGAAGTCGATGCGCACCTGCTCGCGCTGGATGCCGTCGGCGTGGGCGACCCCCACGCCCGCCGCGAGCACCGCGCCCGCGGTGAGGATCCCGATCGTCGTGCTGAGAGATTTCTTCATGCCGGAAACGCTATTTTCGCCAGCGACCGCGATCGATCCCGGCAGCTACCCACTACGGGTATAGCCTGCTGTACCCGGATCCGCCCCGACCGGTGTGTCCTCGGCGTGGTACTGCGCGAGCAGCCGCTCCTCGGCGGGCTTGCGGGGGAAGAGGAAGAACACGATCACCGCGCCGACCACGATCGCGGTGATGCCCGCGGTGTACGCCCAGTCGGCGCCGTCGAGGAAGGACGCCTTCGCCGCGGCGACGATCTGGTTCGCGTACTGCGGGTACTGCTGCGCGGCGTCCGCGGCGCTGGAGAAGGACTTGGTGAGCTGGTTCTCCATGCTCGTGGAGACCTGTTGCCGTTCCGGTGACGCCGCGACGGTGGCGGCGAAGGCGGTCGCGTAACCGGCCGAGAGCAACGCCCCGAAAACCGACTGCATGACCGCGCCGCCGAGATCCCGCTGCAGGTCGGCGGTGCCCGACGCCATCCCGGCGCGCTGCACCGGCACCGAGCCGGTCAGCGAGTGCGAGGCCGGCGTGCCCGCGAAACCCACGCCCGTCCCGATGAACACGTACGCGACGCCGACCTGCCAGTACGAGCTGCCCTCGTTCCACAGCAGCAGCATCCAGCCGAACGCGAGCAGCAGGAACACGTAGCCGATGAGCAGGGTGAACCGCGACCCTCGCGTCTCGATCAGCCGGGCCGACTGCGGGGCCACCAGGACCATGAGCACGACGGCGGGCAGGAACGCCGCGCCCGCCTCGAACGTCGAGTAGCCGAGCACGTTCTGCAGGTACTGCTGGCTCACGAACGCCGAGCCCATCAGCGCGCCGAACACGATGATCCCGGCGCACGCCGCGACCCAGAAGACACGCCGGCCGGCGACGTGCAGGTCGTACAGCGGGTTCCGCGCCCGGCGCTGCCGGATGACGAAGCCGGCCAGCGCGGCCAGCGCGACCGCGGCGCCGCCGAGCGCGAGCGCACCCTTGCTCGGCACCGGCGCGAAGTTGATCGCGACGATGGTCGCCCCGACCAGGACGACCGACAGGATGCCGCCGAGGTTGTCGACCGGCTCCGAGGTCTCGTTGACGTGCGCCGGCACGGTGAAGTACGCCAGCAGCAGGGCCAGCACCGCCAGCGGCAGGGTGATCAGGAAGACCGATCCCCACCAGAAGCTCTGCAGCAGGGCGCCGGCGGCGAGCGGCCCGAGCGACGCGATCCCCCCGCCGATCGACGACCACAGCGCGATCGACCGGGTGCGCCCCGGCCCCGACCACAACGCTGTGATCAGGGCCAGGGTCGTCGGGTAAGCCATGCCGGCCGACACCCCGCCGAGCACGCGCGCCACGAACAGCACCCCGTCGGAGGGTGCGTAGGCGGCCAGCAGGCAGGCGGGGATCGACAGCACCATGCCGAGGAGCAGCAGCAGCTTGCGCCCGTAGCGGTCGCCGATCGCCCCGAGGTACAGGACCGAGGCCGCCAGGCCGAGCGAGTAACCGACCGCGATCAGATCCAGAGTGGTCTGCGACGAGTCGAAGGCCCGGCCGATCGAGGGCAGGGCGACGTTGGCGACCGACAGGTTCAGGTTCGCGACGCCCGCCACCGTGATCAGCGCGACCAGCACCAGACCGGCTCGTGGCGGGGCAGCTGCGTTCGCGGGCATGGTCGGATGGTTCCTCATCCGGCCGTCCGGAGGCTCATCCGCCGCGCATGATGCTCCGCGCGCGGCGCCCGGCCGACAATCACGGCGTGGTGATCGCCGGCCGGGCCAGGCGCTGGTTGCGCCGGGTAGCACCCCGACGGGAGACCGTCCGCAAGGATCTCGTGGCCGGGCTGCCGGGAGCGATCAGCGGCGTGCCCGACGGCATGGCGGCGAGCGTGCTGGCCGGCGTGAACCCGGTGTACGGGCTCTACGCCAGCATCTTCGGCCCGATCGGCGGCGGGCTCACGGCCGGCACCCGGCTGATGGTCATCACGACGACCAGCGCCGCGGCCGTCGCCGCCGGTTCGGCGCTGGCGGACGTCCCGGCCGCGGACCGCCCGCGGGCGTTGTTCCTGCTGACCCTGCTGGCCGGGGCGCTGATGGTCGTGGCCGGGCTGGCCCGGCTCGGCCGCTACATCCGGTTCGTGCCGCACTCCGTGATGATCGGATTCCTGTCCGGCGTGGCGGTCAACATCGTCCTGGGCCAGCTGCCGGATCTGGCGGGCGCCTCGGCGAGCGGGCCGTTCGCCCTGGCCAAGGCGTGGGACCTGCTGACCCACCTGGGCCGGGTGAACGCCGCCGCGCTGCTGGCCGGGCTGTTCGCCCTGGCGGTGCTGGTGGCGCTGCGGCCCACCCGGTTCGCGGCGTACTCGACCCTCGTCGCGCTGATCGTGCCCAGCGTCGTCGTGGCCCTCACGGGGGCCGACTCCGTGCCGGTGGCCGGCGACGCCGGGGGCATCCCGAGCGGGCTGCCGGCGCCGAGCCTGCCGCACTTGTCGGACTTCTCCCTCAGCCTGCTCGCCGGGGCGTTCGCCGTGGCGGCCGTCGTCCTGGTGCAGGGCGCCGGGGTCAGCGAGTCGGCGCCCAACCCGGACAAGACCCGAGCAGACCCGAACCGCGACTTCCTGGCGCAGGGAGCCGGCAACCTGCTTGCCGGGCTGTTCCGCGGCCAGCCGGTCGGCGGCTCGGTCGGCCGCACCGCGTTGAACGTCGCGTCCGGCGCCGCGGACCGCTGGGCCGCCATCTTCTCCGGCCTCTGGATGGCCGTGCTCCTGCTGCTCTTCTCCGGCCTGGTCGGCGCCGTGGTGATGTCGACCCTGGCCGCGGTGCTCATCGCCGCCGCGATCGGCGCCTTCCGGGCCGCCGACGTGCGGGCGATCCTGCGCACCGGCGCCATCTCCAGGATCGCGGTGTGCGCCACCTTCCTGGCCACGCTGTTCCTGCCGGTGGCCGCCGCCGTGGGGATCGGCGTGGTCCTGTCGCTGCTCATGCAGCTCAACCGGGAGGCGGCGGACCTGCGGGTGGTCCAGCTGACGCCGCGCGACGACGGCGCCTTCGTCGAGCACCCGGCGCCGCGGCGGCTGGAGTCGCGCCAGGTCGTGCTGCTGGACGTGTACGGAAGCCTCTTCTACGCCGGCGCCCGCACCCTGCAGGCCCGCCTGCCCGATCCCGCGGAGGCCGAGCGACCGGTCGTGGTCCTGCGGCTGCGGGGACGCGCCATGCTCGGCTCGACGGCCTTCGCCGTCCTGTCGGACTACGCCGGACGGCTGGCCGACGCGGGCGGTCGGCTCTATCTGACCGGCGTCGACCCGGCGGTCCTGCACCAGCTCCGGCGCAACCGGACGGTCGAGCAGGTCGACGGCGTACGGGTCTTCGAGGCGAGCGACGTGGTCGGCGAGTCCAGCCTCGAGGGCTATCACGCCGCCCAGCGCTGGCTGGCGACGCCCGGCTGATCCGGGTCACTTGCAGGCGGAAAGCCCGTTGAGCACGCCGTTGCGGTAGGCGGCGATCCGGTCGAACCCGGACGCTCCGGTTCCCTTGGTGGCCCGGCCGAGGGCGAGCAGCGCCGCGACGGCCTCGTCGAGGTCGCCGGGCGACAACGTGGTGGCGTCGGGCTGGTTGCCGCGCTTCAGCAGATCGTTCGTCCAGGAGCCGTTGAGGCAGTCGACCGTGAGCTGACCGGCGCTGCCCTCGGTGGACTGGCCGCGGCGATGCTGGACGGCCCGCGCGTACAGGTCGCCGAGGAGCAGCCCGACGGCGTTGTCACCGAGCTGCTCGTACAGTGCCTGGAGTTTCTGATCGTCGTAGGCGATGAAATCGCCGTCCGGGCAGTAGAAGGCGGCGCCGTTGGCGATGGCGTCGGGATCCGCGCACACCGGCGCCGAACCCGGCTCGAACGGCTGCACCTTCAGCGGGGTCCACGGCTTGCCGGTGAGCTGCGGATAGGCCTTGGCCCAGTACGCCTCCGCGTCCTTGACGATGGTGTCGACCGCCTCCTCGTAGGGCAGGTTGCCGCCGGTCGCGGCGTCCCGGTCCCGGGTGAACGGCACCTCGGTGATCGGCAGGTTGTCGGAGTTGTACCCGGCGCACTTGGTGGCCCCGTTCTCCACGCCGTCCTGGAAGGCCCGGATCCGGTCGAAGGCGTTGCCGTGGGCCCCCGGGTTCGTCGCGGAGGTGCCCGGTTGATCGCGCAGCTGCAGCATGCCGGCGAGCGCGTCGTCGATCTGCGCCGGCGTGATGCCGGTGAACGAGCCGGCATGCCCGGCCTTCGCGTCGGCGATCCAGGCGCCGGCGTAGCAGTCGGCCTGCTGTTCCAGGACCACGGTGGGCTGATCGGTCACCCCCAGGCGGTGCTGGACCGCGTGCCCGTACTCGTGGGCCATTACCACGGCGACGAGCAGCTGACCGAAGTTGCTCTGCAGCTCCGGGATCAGCTTCTCGGCGTCCCACGCGATGAAGTCGCCGACCGGGCAGTAGAACGCGTTGGGCTGGTAGACGCCCTCCTCACCGCCGCAGGCCGGCGGCGGGGTGCTCTGGGTGTAGGGGTGATAGCCACCCTGGATCGGCTGGAACGGCTTCCCGTCGCTGATCGTGGGGTAGGTGGCGGTCCAGTACCGCTCGATGTCGCTGAGCGCGCGTTCGACCACCTCGGCCGGCGGCAACGACGCCGCCGGGCTGGCGGCCACGGTCGGCGTGTCGGTCCCGCCGCTGCATCCGGCGAGGACGACAAGGACCACTGCTCCGGCGCCCAGCAAGGTCTTCGCGCGATGCCCGGTCATCCGGCCAGAGTGGCAGCCCGGCGGGCCCGGTTACTTCATCCCCCGGAGATGAGCATCGGCACCAGGAACCGGCGCGCCACGGTCCTCAGCTGCTCGTCGTCGTCGAGGTCGACGACGGTGCTCGGAGTGATCAGGAAGGAGCAGCACAGCCGGGTCATCACCTCGGCCACCAGGTCCACGTCGACCGTCGCCGAGATGGTGCCGGCGTGCTGCTCGCGGCGCAGCTGGCCGGCGACGAAGCGCTGCACCGCGGCCATCGTCCGGCCGCCGTCGCTGATCATCGAGGGGATCAGCAGATCCGGTTCGGCGGTCATCAGGCCGCCGATCAGCGGGTTGCGCCGGATCGCCTGCAAGGAGCTCACGAAGCCCAGGACCACCCGGTCGGCGGCGGTCGTGGCCGGCCGGATGTCGATCTGGAACTGGTCGAAATAGCGGCGGAACTCGCGGCGCACGACGTGCTCGACCAGCGTGTCCTTGGTGGCGAACCGGCGGTACGCGGTGATCCGCGAAACCCCGGCCCGGCGGGCCACATCTTCCATCGTGGAGCGCCGGATGCCCATGCGGCAGAACTGGTCGTAGGCCGCGTCGAGGAGACGCTCGGCGATCTCGTCGCTGTCGCCGCCGGGCTCGAACGCGTCGGCGAGAGCGCGCTCCAGCAACGACGTCATATACGCACCGTATCAAAGGTCTTGTGATCGAGATACATAGATGCACATCATGTTTCACAGTATCAGCGAGCGGAGGGAGACGAACCATGGAACCAACCAGTAGACGCGCGGTATTGAAGGCCGGCGGCGCCCTGGGCGCGCTCGGTGCGCTCGGCATCGCCGCTCCGGCTCAGGCGAAATCACTGTGGACGTGGTCGCCGAAAGGCTCGGTGGCCGGCGCCGGCACGGGCGCCGATCCGCGCTGGGTGTGGGACGACGAAGCTGACCCGCTCGTCGCGTCGCTCCTCGACCGGGGCGACGTGCCCGCCGTCAACCAGGTCCTGCGGACCTGGACCAAGAACGGCCAGCCGCTGCCCGACGGGCTGCCCGCCGACCTGCGCGACTTCATGGAGCGGGCCCGTCAGCTGCCGTCCTGGACCGACAAGCGCAAACTGGCCACCGCGGTGGAGTTCAACACGAAGCGCGGCCTCTACCTCGGCGTTCTCTACGGGCTGGCCAGCGGCATGATGAGCACGGTCATCCCGAAGGAGGCCCGCGCCGTCTATTACTCCCAGGGCGGCGCCGACATGAAGGACCGCATTTCCAAGACCGCCAAGCTCGGGTACGACATCGGCGCGGTCAACGCGTACCAGAGCGACGGCTCGATGATCGTGACGGCGGTCAAGACCCGGCTCGTGCACGCCGCGGTCCGTCACCTGCTGCCGCAATCGCCGTACTGGACGCAGGCCGCCGACGAGGAGATCCCGATCAGCCAGCGGGACATGATGGTCACCTGGCACAGCCTGCCCACGACCGTCATGCAGAAGCTCACCGCCTGGCGGGTGCCGATCCCGGCCGCCGAGTCCACCGCGTTCCTGCACTCGTGGCAGGTGGGCGCCCACCTGCTCGGGATCCGCGACGAATACATCCCGGCGACCTGGACCGAGGCCAACTCCCAGGCCCAGGAGGTCCTCGACCCGGTGCTGGCGGTCACGCCCGAGGGCAAGGCACTGGCCGACATCCTGCTCAACCTCGGTTCGGTGATCGACGCCGGCATTCTGAGCAAGCCCATCCTCGGGGCGTTCACCCGCTTCATGCTCGGCGACCGGATCGCCGGCTGGCTGAGCATCCCGCCGGAGCCGATCTGGGACACGCTGCTGCGGACGGCCTGGGGACCCTTCGTCGCCGTACGGGAAGGTCTGTTGCCTTTCCCGCTCGCCCCCGCGGCCTATTGGACCTTCGACGAGTTCCTGCGCCAGGCGGCCCTGCTGTTCCTCTCCGAGGCCCGGCCGATCAGCATCGAGATCCCGGTTGTTAACCGGCAATCGCAGCGCTGAGGTGACCAGAAATCTAGGCATCTTCCCAACAAGTTAACGCTGAATTACAGTTCAAGCATGGAGCTGACGGACACGCAGCGCGCCACCCTGGCGAGCATCTGCGACACGTTCGCGCCGGGCGACGGGGCCGGCATACCGTCGGCCGGCGAGCTCGGCGCGGTCGACATCATGGCCGCGCTGGTCCTGCACAACCCGCGCGACGCCGAGGTCCGGCAATTCCTGCGGCTGCTGGACCTGTGGGAGTCGCCCGTCGTGCGACTGGCCCTGGGCGGCGGCGCCCGGCGGTTCTCCCGCGAGCCCCAGCAGCGGCGCGAGCAGATGCTGCTCGCCCTGGCCGAGTCCCGCATCGCCGCCAAGAGGGCGCTCTTCCAGGCCCTCAAGGGCGCCGCCACCCTCTCCTACTACATGGCGCCCGGGCCGGACGGTCACTCGCCGCTGTGGGACGCCATCGGCTACCCCGGCCCGCTCGGCGCCCGGGCCGACGCGCCGGCGCCCCCGCTGACGCCGATCCGCCCGCCGGCGGCGACCACTTTCGACTGCGATGTGGTCGTCGTCGGCTCGGGCGCCGGCGGGGGCACCGCCGCGGCCGTCCTCGCCGCCCACGGCCTCGACGTCATCGTCGTGGAGAAGGGCGAGTACTACGACGACAAGGACTTCGACGGCGGCGAGCTCTCCGGCCTGTCCCGGCTCTACGCGCCGGGCCCGGCCGGCAGCGCGGAAGGCCAGCTCAGCCTCCTGCAAGGGCAGTGCGTCGGCGGCGGCACCGTGGTCAATTACTCAACCTCATTCCGTACGCCTCCGCGGGTCCGCGGCGAATGGGCGGCGCTCGGGGTCCCGCAGTTCGCCACCGACGAGTACGAGCGCTGCCTCGAGGCCGTGTGGTCCCGGCTCGGCGTGAACCGCGACCACAACCAGATCTCCTCCCGCGACGCCCTGATGGAGCGCGGGCTGACCAAGCTCGGCTGGCATGTCGACGAGATGCCCCGCAACGTCCGGGGCTGCGACACCGGCATCGAGTGCGGCCGGTGCGGCCTGGGCTGCCGCATCGGCGCCAAGCAGTCCGTCGCCAAGACGTGGCTCGTCGACGCCGAGAGGGCGGGCGCCCGGCTCGTGGTCGGCGTCGACGTGCGCACGGTGACCATCAAGAGCGGCCGCGCGGCCGGCGTCACCGGGCGCACGGCCGGCGGCCACGAGGTGACCATCCGCGCCCGGGCCGTGGTGGCCGCGGCCGGCAGCGTGCGGACACCCGCGCTGCTGCGCCGCTCCGGCCTGACGAATCCGAACATCGGCCGGCACCTGCGCCTGCACCCGGCCACCGGCGTCTGGGGCGTCTTCGACGAGGAGGTCCGGCCGTGGGAGGGCGGCATGCAGACCCGGTACTCCACCGAGCACGCCGACCTCGACGGCAACGGATACGGCGTCATCTACGAGACCGCCGCCACCAATCCCGCCATCGCCGTGTCCTTCATGAGCTGGACCGGCGCCGCGACCCACCTGAGCCGGATGCGCTCGCTCCCGCATCTCAGCGGGGTCGGCGTCATCACCCGCGACCGCGACAGCGGGCAGGTCACGGTCGGCCGCGACGGCGAGCCAGTGGTGCGCTACCGCATCTCCGCCTACGACGCCGCGCACATGCGGGCCGGGATCGAGGGCGCCGCCCGGATCGTCGAGGCGGCCGGCGCGTCCCAGATGTTCTCCGGCCATCAGCGCGGCCGGATCTGGGAGCGCGGCAAGGATTCCCTCGACGACTTCATCCAGCGCACCAACGGCCTCGGCACCGCGCCCGGCGAGATCGCCATGGCCGCGCTGCACATCATGGGCTCGGCCCGCATGGGAGGCGACAAGAAGACCTCGGCCGCCGGCCCGGACGGAGCAACCTGGGAGGTCCCCAACCTCATCATCGCGGACGCCTCGACCTTCCCGACGTCGTCGGGCGTCAACCCGATGATCTCCATCGAGGCGATCGCGTACATGAACGCCGAGCGCCTCGCCGCCGCCCTGTCCTAGCTGCGACGTCCGGGGACGTCGCACGCAAACCGCGCTACCGCTGATCCCCGAAAAGCGCATGCCTCGCGCCTGAGCGGGCAGTTGTGGGCTGTGCAGAAGTCAGACGTGGTGTTCGCGGTGGTCGGGGTCGGGGCGTTGCTGGCCGGGATTCTTCCTCGGCTGCTGGAGCGGCGCCCCCTCTCGATGCCGATCGCCTTTCTCGGGCTCGGCATGCTCGCCTTCGGCCTGCCGCTAGGCCTGCCACATGCCGACCCCATCGCGCACCCCAAGGTCGCCGAGCACCTCACCGAGGTGGGGGTGATCGTCGCGCTGATGGGCGCCGGCCTGAAGATCGACCGGCCGCTCAGCCGCAAGGGGTGGGCGTCGACCTGGCGCCTGCTGGCGATCGCCATGCCGGCCACCATCGCCGCGGTCGCGCTGCTCGGCTGGTGGTGGGCCGGGCTCGTGCCGGCCGCGGCGCTGCTGCTGGGGGCCGCGCTGGCGCCGACCGATCCGGTGCTGGCCTCCGATGTGCAGGTGGGGGAGCCCACCGACGAGGAGGACTCCGAGGACGAGGTGCGGTTCGCGCTCACCTCGGAGGCGGGGCTCAACGACGGGCTGGCGTTCCCGTTCGTCTACGCGGCCATCGCGATGGCGGGCACCGCGGGACTGGGCTGGATCGGTCACTGGGCGTGGCAGGACCTGGGCTACAAGATGGTGGTCGGCGTGGCCGGCGGCCTGCTCGTCGGCAAGCTGCTGGGCTGGCTGTTCTTCCGGCCGCGGGCCGAGGCGCTGCGCCTGGCCCGGCATTCCGAGGGCTTCCTCGCCCTGGCGGCGACCTTTCTCGCGTACGGCGTCGTGGAGGTGGCCGGCGGATACGGCTTCCTCGCGGTGTTCGTCGCCGCCCGGGCGATCCGCGCGGCCGAGCGCTCGCACGAGTACCACCAGGTACTGCACGACTTCGCCGAGCAGGTCGAGCGGCTGCTCACCGTACTGCTGCTGCTGTTGTTCGGCGGCGCGGTGGTGGGCGGGCTGCTCAAGCCGCTCACCTGGCAGGCGGTTCTGGTCGGGCTGGCTCTCATCCTCGTGATCCGGCCGGTGTGTGGTTTCCTGTCGCTGCGGGGCGCGCCGGGGCACACCGCCGAGCATTGGGTGATCGCCGCGTTCGGCATCCGGGGCATCGGCTCGTTCTACTACCTGTCCTACGCGCTGACGCACGCGTCGTTCCCGGGCACCGAGCTGATCTGGGCGACCATCGGCTTCGTGGTGCTGGTGTCGGTCGTGCTGCACGGCGTGGCCGTCACGCCGGTCATGCGGCTGCTGGATCACGCCAACGAGCGCACGGGACGATCGCTGGCCGCACAAGACATAGATGAACGTTGACATTGATACGGTTCAAAGTTACGTTCACGCCGTGTACGCACGAGGTGGCTCGCCGACCTGGGTGATCAGGCTCTACGACGCTGCCGACGAGGTCCTCTGGGCGGCCCGCCTCAACCTGCTGTGGCTGGCGGGCACCCTGCTCGGCGGGATCGTGCTGGGCGCCGGCCCGGCCACCCTCGCGGCGTACACCCTGGCTCGCCGGCACGCCCGCGGTGAATCCTTTCAGGCCTTCCCGGCTTTCCTCGACGCGTACCGGCGGCAGTTCCTGCGGGGCACCGCCCTGCTTTTTCCGGTCCTCGGGGTAAGCGTTTTCCTGGTCAGTGACTATCTCTACTTCGCGAGTCGTGGGCCGGCGGCCACCGCCCCGCGGCTGGCCACGCTGGCGGGCCTGGCCGCCACGGCAGTCATCGCTTCCTATCTATTTCCGATGGTCGTGCACTACGACCTGGCCCCCCGAACATGTCTCCCCAAGGCGTCGCTGTTCGCCCTCACCCGGCCGGCCTCGTCGGTGCTGCTGCTGTTCGCCTTCCTCGCGGTCGTCAAGGCGACCGCGACGTACCCCTTCCTGGCCCTGGTGATCTCCGTCGGCGCATGGATCCAGCTGGACACGTGGCTGTGTCTGCGGTTCTTCGCCGAGAACGAGGCGCGTTTACGAGCGGAGCAGATCTCATGAGAACAACGAAGACCTTGGCGGCCGCGCTGGCCCTCACCACCGCCCTGACCGTCGCCGCCTGCGGTGACGACAAGGCCGAGGGCACCGGCGACACCATCACGATCATGTCGAAGCTGTACGGCACCGCGCCGAACCCGGACGGCGAGCTGCAGAAGGCCGTCGAGGCGCTGATCGGCAAGAAGCTCAGCATCACCTGGGTGCCCGACGCCAGCTACAACGACAAGGCGAACGTGACGCTGGCGTCCAACAACCTCCCGGACGTGATGGTCGCCGACGAGAAGTCGCCGTCGTTCGTGAAGACCGCCGAGGCCGGCGCCTTCTGGGATCTGACCGGCAAGCTCGACAAGTACCCGAACCTCAAGCCGCTCGACCCGCAGACCGCCAAGAACTCGATGACCAACGGCAAGACGTACGGGATCTACCGTGTGCGCCCGCTGCTGCGCTCCGCCATCTCGATCCGCAAGGACTGGCTGGCCAAGGTCGGCCTCCCGGAGCCGCAGTCGGTGCCCGACCTCTACACCATCGCCAAGGCGTTCCGCGAGCAGGACCCGGACGGCAACGGCAAGAAGGACACGTACGGCCTGATCATTCCGAAGTGGAGCGGCAAGTACGCCACCGCCAGCCCGTACGACGTCTTCGAGACCTGGTTCGGCGCGCCCAACGGCTGGGGCCTGCGCGACGGCAAGTACGTGCCCGGCTTCGACACCCCGGAGTTCCTCGCCGCCAACAAGGAGCTCAAGAAGTGGGTCGACGAGGGCCTGATCAACCCGGACTTCGCGACGCTGGACACCGGCAACTGGATGGACCCGTTCGTGCAGGGCAAGGGCGGCATCATCATCGACGTCGACGTGCGCGCCACCCAGCTCTACGACCTGTTCCGCGAGAAGAACGCGAAGGACGCCGACAAGGTCCTCATGGTCGGCAACCTCAAGCGGGCCGACGGGCAGAAGTTCTCGTCCCCGTTCACCGGATACAACAACGTGCTCGCCATTTCCAAACAGCGCATCCGTACGGACGAGCAGCTCGACCAGTTGCTGCAGGTGCTCGACAAGCTGGAGGGCAAGGAGGGCTCGATCCTGATCACGAACGGGATCGAGGGCCGCAACTTCAAGCTCGACGGCAACTACGCGGTGCCGATCGGCCTGGACGACCCGGCGGTCAAGATCGTGCAGAACGACGTGCAGAACGCCTTCATCCAGCTCGGCACCCGGTACAGCGTCAACGGCGGCTACTACCCGCTGAAGCCGGCCGACGAGGCCAAGCTCAAGCTGATCGAGCAGCGCAAGCCGATGGAGGACGAGGACCTCAAGACCGCCGTCCACAACCCGGCGCTGAGCGTGATCGCCCCGACCGCCATCGCGCAGGGCCCGACCCTCGACAAGATCATCCCGGACGCGCGGGTCAAGTACCTGTCCGGCGCGATCACCGAGGACGGGCTCAAGGCCGAGATCAAGCGCTGGTACGACGGCGGCGGCACCAAGATCACGCAAGAGATCAACGATCTCCTCAAGTGATGGCCACCCAACTGGCACCCCGCCAGGCGCCGGTCGAGTCTCCCCCGCAGGCGCCGCGGCGGTCGCTTCTGAAAAACCGGTGGCTCTACCTGATGCTGCTGCCCGGCCTCGCGTACTTCCTGATCTTCAAGTACTGGCCGATGTACGGCCTGACCATCGCGTTCAAGGACTACCTCCCGTTCCTCGGGTACTCGGACAGCCCGTGGGTCGGACTCAAGCACTTCGAGGCGTTGTTCACCGGCCCCGACTTCGGCCGGCTGCTGGTGAACACGCTGGTGCTGGCGCTGCTCACCGTGCTGTTCGTGTTCCCGGCGCCGATCGTGGTGGCGCTGCTGCTCAACGAGGTGCGGCAGAACGTGGTGAAGCGCTCGGTCCAGTCGCTGATCTACATCCCGCACTTCCTGTCCTGGACCATCGTGGCGTCGCTGACCTACCTGCTGTTCTCCGTGGACTACGGCGTGATCGCCCAGTTCATCCACGGCATCGTGGGCGGCCGGCCGGTCGACTACGTCGCCCAGGAGGAGTGGTTCCGCCCGATCATCGTGCTGCAGTCGCTGTGGAAGCAGACCGGCTGGGGGACGATCGTCTATCTGGCCGCCCTGGCCGGCGTCGACACGCAGCTGTACGAGGCGGCCCGGGTGGACGGCGCCGGCCGGTGGCGGCAGTTCTGGCACATCACACTGCCCGCCATCCGCCCGGCGATTGTCGTAATGGCCATCCTCACCTCGGGCCACCTGCTCGACACCGGCTTCGAGCAGATCTGGCTGATGACCACGTCGCTGAACCGCTCGGTGGCCGACGTCTTCGACACGTACGTCTATCAGGTCGGCATCACCCAGGGCGGTTACAGCTACGCCACCGCGGTCGGCCTGTTCAAGGCGGTCGTCGGCGTGCTGCTCATCTTCGGCTCCAACTGGCTGGCCAAGCGCCTCGGCGAGCGGGGGTTGTACTGATGCGTTCCCGGCTCTTCGACTGGTTCAACGCGGTGTTTCTGATCGGGCTGGGGCTGATCACCGTACTTCCGCTGCTCTATGTTCTGGCGGGGTCGTTCGCGAGCGAGTCGGAGATCGCGTCCCGGCATTTCTTCCTGTGGCCGGAGAAGTTCGTGACCACGACGTACGACTACATCTTCGGCACCGACACGTTCGTCCGCGCGCTGATGGTCACCGTGGTCGTGACCGCCGTCGGCACCGCCATCCAGGTGATGCTCACGCTCACGATGGCGTACCCGCTGTCGAAGAGCTACCTGCCCGGCCGGACCCTGGTCCTCAACCTCGTCATCTTCACGCTGGTCTTCACCGGTGGCATGATCCCGCTCTACCTCGTGGTGCGCGATCTCGGGCTGCTCGACAGCTACTGGGCGCTGGTGCTGCCGCTGGCCATCAACCCGTTCTACCTGATCATCGTGAAGACGTTCTTCCAGGCGCTGCCCGAGGCCCTCGAGGAGGCGGCGCGGATCGACGGCGCCAACGACCTGCAGGTCTTCCTGCGGATCGTGCTGCCGCTCTCCAAGCCGATCATCGCCACGTTCTCGCTGTTCTACGCGGTCGCCATCTGGAACGACTACATGTCGCCGCTGCTCTACATCTCGGACAGCCATAAGTGGACCTTGCAGATGCTGGTCCGCCAGCTCACCGCGCCGGAGGCCGACTCGGCCAACGCGCTGGAGGCCCTGCAGGGCTACGCGTTCCCCGAGCAGGGCGTGAAGTTCGCGATCATCGTGATCGCGACGGTCCCGATCCTGCTGTTCTACCCGTTCCTGCAGAAGCACTTCGCCAAGGGCGTTCTCATCGGCTCAGTGAAGGAGTGACAGTGAACCGTCGACAGGTGCTCGCGGGCGCGGCGTCCATCCCCCTTCTTTCGGCGATTCCGGCCCAGCGCCGTGCCGCACCACCGCCGGTGACGCTGAATTGGCTGGAAGGAACGCCTGGCGCGGCCGCCACGTCGACCTGGGGCACGCCCTGGCCCAAGGGCGAAGTCCCGGCCGGCACCTCCTTTCAGCTCACCGCGCCCGACGGCAGCGCCGTGCCGATGCAGAGCTGGCCGCTCGCGTATTGGCCGGACGGCTCGCTGAAATGGAGCGGGCACGCCGCGGCCCCATCGGTTCCGGCCGACTCCTACGCCCTCGCCGCCGGCGTTCCCGCCGAGCCGGCCATCGCGGTCACGGTGAAGAGCCATCGGGACTATGTGGACGTCGACACCGGTGTGATCCGGGCACGGATTCCCCGGCGGGGACGCGAAATCATCAGCCACCTGTGGCGCGGCGACAGCGAGATCGCGCGGCAGGGGGTGCTGGTGAGCTTGCGCCAGGAGCGGATCGAGGAGGACGAGGAGCGGGCCGCCCCGCGCGAGCGCTGCGAAAGCGTGATCCACAAGGTCTCGCTCGAGCAGCACGGTCCGGTCCGGGCGGTCGTGCGCATCGAAGGCCGGCACGGGAAGTGGCTGCCGTTCACCGTGCGGCTCTGCTTCTTCGCGGGCGCCGAGAGCGTCCGCATGATGCACACCTTCGTCTACGACCGGGACGGCTCGCGGGACTACATCGCCGGGCTGGGCGTGCGGTTCCAGGTGCCGATGCGCGACGCCGCCTACGACCGGCACATCCGGTTCGCGGGGGAGGGCGCCGGGCTGCTGGCCGAGGCGGTCAAGGGCATCACCGGCCAGCGTCGCGACCCCGGGTCGGCCATCCGGGCCGCGCAGATCGCCGGCACCAAGCTCCCCGATCCGTCCACCTGGGACCAGCGCGTCACGACCCGGCTGCAATACATTCCCGAGTGGGGCGACTACACGCTGAGTCAGCTGTCCGCGGAGGGATTCACGATCCAAAAGCGGACCAAGCACGGGTACGGCTGGGTCCAGGTCGATCAGGGCCGGCGGGCCTCCGGGCTCGGCTACGTCGGCGGAGTGACCGGCGGTGTGGCGTTCGGGCTGCGCGACTTCTGGCAGCGGCACCCCACCCAGCTCGACATCCGCGGCGCGCACACCGACCTGGCCGAGGTCACCGTCTGGCTCTGGTCGCCGGCGGCGGGCCCGATGGACATGCGCTTCTACCACGACGGCATGGGCCAGGACACGTACGCCGAGCAGCTCGAGGGCCTCAACATCACCTACGAGGACTACGAGCCCGGATTCGGCACCCCGTACGGCATCTCGCGCACCAGCGAGCTCACCCTGTGGGCGCTGGCCGCGACCCCGACGGCCGAGCGGTTCGGCGCGATGGCCGCCCAGGTCCGCACCCCGCCCCAGCTCGTCAACCCGGTCGGGCACCTCGTGGCGGCCCGCGTCTTCGGCGGCCTGTTCAGCCCGGTCGACCGCAGCAACCCGGCCAAGGCCGTCATCGAGGACCACCTCGACTTCCTGTTCGCTTATTACCAGAAGCAGGTCGAGCAGCGGCACTGGTACGGCTTCTGGAACTACGGCGACATCATGCACACCTTCGACGAGGACCGCCTGGTCTGGCGGTACGACGTCGGCGGCTACGCCTGGGACAACTCGGAGCTCTCGCCCGACCTCTGGCTGTGGTACGCGTTCCTGCGCTCGGGCCGCGCCGACATCTTCCGCTTCGCCGAGGCGATGACCCGGCACACCGGCGAGGTCGACGTCTACCACCTCGGCAAGTGGGCCGGGCTCGGCACCCGGCACGGCGTGCAGCACTGGGCCGACAGCGCCAAGCAGCAGCGGATCAGCACCGCCGTCTACCGCCGCATGTACTACTACCTGACCGCCGACGAGCGGACCGGCGACCTGCTCACCGAGCTCGTCGACTCGGACCGTACGTTCCTCGTGCTCGACCCCATCCGCAAGATCCGCACCGAGCCGTACACGCCGGACCCGCACGCCTTGTCGATCGGCCTCGGCACCGACTGGAGCGGCCTGGCCGCCGCCTGGCTCGCCGAGTGGGAGCGACGCGGCCCGAAGGCCGACCTGGCCCGGTCCAAGCTGCTCGGCACCATGGAGACGATCGGGGCCATGCCGAACGGCTTCGTGACCGGCAGCGGCCTGTACGACCTGGACACCGGCCGCTTCGCGCCGGTCACCGCCAAGACGGTCAGCGTCTCCCATCTGAGCGCCATGTTCGGCCAGGTGGAGATCTGCGCCGAGGTGATCGACCTGGTCGGCCAGCCCGCGTTCGAGGTGGCCTGGCTGCAGTACTGCCGGCTCTTCAACGCCACCAAGGCCGAGCAGGCGGCCGAGTGCGGCGTCGACTTCGGCAACCTCATCCTCAAGCAGGGCCACGCCCGGCTCACCGCGTACGCCGCCGTCCGCTTGAACGACGCCGCCCTGGCCACCCGCGCCTGGCGCGACTTCTACACCGGCGACGGCTACGCGCCCGACCTGCCCTGGGCGAGCCGGCGGGTGAGCACCACGCTCAATCCCACCGACGCCGCCGTGTGGGTGTCGACCAACACCACCGCCCTGTACGGCCTGTCCGCGATCCAGTGCCTGGCGTTGGTCGGCGATCAGATCAGCTGAAGGAGACGTCGTCGATGAGCACCTGATCCCCGTTGGGTTCCGTGCCGCCCGAGGCGAACGTGTACCCGCTGACCGTCGTCGCGCTGTTGCGCACCGGCACCGCGACCGGCGTGCCGCCGTTGATCTGGAGGGTGCCGCCACTCGCGGTGCGGGTGACCGTGATGGTCGACCAGGCGTTCATCGGCACCGACGGACCGCCCAGCGCGACATAGTCGCCCGCCGTGTACGCGTGCAGCGTCCCGTCCTTGAACACCGCGAGCGACAGCACCGGCGTCGTGCCCGAGTCGACGGTGAACAGGAACCCGCCCTCGGGGACGTTGGTGGCCCACTGCAACGGCTTGACCCGGAACGTGAGCGTGCGTGCCGCGGCGGCCGGGGCGGCGAAGGAGATGCCGGCGATGGCGTCGGCGGACGAATCGGCGATGCGCAGCGCCTGGTGGCTGCCGCCGCTGGTGTCGGTCGTGATCCAGTTCATGAGCGCCGGCCGGCTCGCGTCCGCGCCGCGCGGAAGGTTGCCCCACGGGTCGTTCTCGAAGCCGTCGACGGTGGAGTACAGCTCGATCTCGTTGAGGAAGGCGCACGAGGTGCCGAGCCCGGCGTCGCATCCGCTCGTCGCCGGCACGGTGACGCGCACGTAGCGCGCGGCGACCGGGGTGATGTCGGCGTAGGTGAGCGCCCGGGTGACGGCGTTGCTCAGGCTGGTCACCGTCGTCCAGGTCGCGTTGTCCGCCGAGACCTCCACCGTCGCGGACTCCGGCAGCTGCGGGCGCAGGCTCAACCCCACCCGATTCAACGTGTACGGCTTGCCGAGGTCGAGCTGCAGGGTGCCGGGGCCGCCGGTGGCGATCGCCGACGACCAGTAGGCGCGGCTGCCGTCGAACGCGCCGGCCGCTCCCGCCCGCGGGTGCGCGGCCGAGCCCCAGGTCATGTTGCCGGTGACCTGGAGCTGTCCGGCGGCCTTCAAGCCGGCGAGGTCGAGCTTGCCGGTGTTGGGGGTCACCACCGACACCTGCCGCTGCCAGATCCGGCTGGTCAGATCCACGGTGTACGGCGACTGGGCCGGCTGCGCGTGGAACGACGTGTCGGTGCGGACGCAGCCCCAGTGGTAGTTGTGGCAGTTGTCCCCGAACTGGAGGATGCGGTTGCTGCCGGTGCGGGCCAGCGAGGTGTTCCCGCTCGAACCGTAGCGCCACTGGTCGGGGTCGTTGCCCGTGTAGTAGCTCCGCGACGGGGTCACCGAGGTGGTCGGGCAGTTGCGGTACGTGTACTGCCCGGTCCAGCCGGTGGCGTTGCCGGTCGTCGAGAAGGCGATCCAGTTGTCCGGCTTGCCGGAGCTCAGCACGATCAGGCCGTTGGTCATCAGCTCCAGCTGCGGGTTGATGCCGGGCAGACCGCTCGCGGTCGGTTGCGCCACGCCGTTGCCGTTCCAGCCGCCGATCGTGCCGGTCATGGTCGCGTACGCGCTCCAGCTCAGCCCGTTGTCGGTGGAGGTGCTCCACTTCATGAAGTCGGAGCCGCTGCTCTGCCCGACGACGAGGTTGCGCATCACCGCGATCAGCGACCCGTTCGGCCGCTCGAGCAGGCCGGCCTCGCTGAAGTTGCTATTCGGGTACGCCGAGCCGAACGTCACGGCCTTGTTGGTGGCGGACAGCGGCGACAGCAGGTCCGGTCGCAGCGCCTGGAAGGTCCAGTCGGTTTGTCCCGCCGCGGGAGTCGCGACGGTCAGCGCGACGATGGAGTGGGCGGTGTTCGCGCGGTCCGATCCGTACATCGGCAGCAGCACCGAGCCGTCGGAGCGCTGGATCGGCAGCCCCGCCGTACGTGAGTAGGTCAGCGGGCTGGAGGCCGTCTGCACTGTGTCCGGGAACTTCACGGCGATCGGGGTGGCCGTGGCCGCGGCGCCGGTCGTGTCGGTGATGGTGCCGGAGTAGTCGTACCCGCTGGTGGCCTTGAATCCCACGGAGAACACCCGGCCGTCGCGCAGCTGCACCGAGAACGGGGCGGTGCCGCCGCTCACGGTGGTGGGCGTGGGCCACGACGAGCCGCCGTCCGCGGACACCGCCCGCAAGGTCTGCTCGGTGGCGCCCGAGACGTCACCGTTGTGGGTCCAGTACCCGGTGATCGCGGTCGTCGGCGCGGCGGCGCTGCCCTGGTCGACCGCGGTCATCTGCGGCCCGGCGCCCAGGTAGGTGGTGTCGCCCGTCTGCGGGGCGTCCCACACCGTGCGCATGCCGTTGTTGAAGTCCTTGTGCGTCGGGACCGCGCTGGCCGGTGAAGGGCCGGCCGGATCGCCGACGAGGTTTGCGGTGTCCAGCGCGTAGCCGCTCACCGGCCGGATCTGCTTGGCGGCATCGGCCACCTGCAACGAGCATCGGGCCACGCTGGAGTCGCCGTCGCTGGCATAGGCGGCGCCGGGCGCCGCGGCCAGCGCGAGAAGCTGGATCGATGCGGCCAGGAACGCCGGCACCAGGACACGTCGAGTCATCCGGATCATGCTGAACATCACTCCCTTGTGGGAAGTCCCCCGTCGCCGGTGAGCTTAGTGACTCACGCCGATACCGTGTGCCCCATGAGCCCACGCCCGCCGGCGGTGGCCAGGCTGCCCGAGGAGCCCGGTGTCTACCGGTTCCGCGGCGCGACCGGGGAGGTCCTCTATGTGGGCCGCGCCGTCAACCTGCGGCGTCGCGTCGGCTCCTACTGGGGCGATCTGCGCGGCCGCGCGCACCTGAGCGCGATGGTGCCGCGGATCGCCCGGATCGAGGCGCTCGTGTGCGCTTCGGAGCACGAGGCGGCCTGGCTCGAGCGCAACATCCTCGAACGCCACCTCCCGCCGTGGAACCGTACCCGCGGCGGCGAGGAGAGCCCGGTTCACCTCTGCCTCGACGTCTCGGCGACCACGCCCGGCCTCCGCGCCGCGCACCTGCCGCGCAGCGGCTGCTTCGGCCCGTACCTGGGTGGGCTCAAGGTCCGGATGGCGGTGACCGCTCTGCATCGGGTGTATCCGCTGGCGTACACCGGAATCGCGCTCACCGCCGCCGAGCAGGAGATGGCTCGGCTCCGGGGCGTGGTCCCGGCCGACCGCCCCCGGTTCGCCGAGGCGCTGACCGCGGTGCTCCGGCGTCGCCGGCAGGCGGTCCGGCAGGTGTGCGCTGAGCTGTCGGCCCGCCGCGACGAAGCCGCCGCGGCCGAGGCGTTCGAGCTGGCCGCCCGCATCCAGGAGGAGCTGGCCGCGATCGCCTGGATCACCGCGCCGCAGCGGGTGACGACGATGACCGCCACCGACGCCGAGTTCAGCGCGTACGCCGGCGGCGTCCGCGTGCGGTTCGAGGTTCGGGGCGGCCGGCTGTGCGACTGGCACGAGAGCCCTGCCGCCGAGCCGGAGACCGGACCCGCGGTCCCGCCCCGCTGGGCGTCCTTCGCCGGGCGCAACGCGGCGCTGGCCGCCGCCCTCGATCCGAGGATGCATCCGCCCGGCCGGCGGGACGGGTCGGGCAGCGGATAGCGACGGCACTCGATCTGTACTACGGTCTGTGCTCTCGATGCAACTGAATGTCCAGCTGAAGCCGTGGTGCCGGGGGGACCGAGGTGACCAGCAATGTGCGTGTTGACGCGTTCGGAGACGTGCTGCGGCGCTATCGCAGGCGCGCGGGCCTGACGCAGGAAGAGCTGGCCCGCCGCAGCGGGCTCAGCACCCGGGGGATCCGGGACCTGGAGAAGAACCGGGTGGCGACGCCGCACGCCCGGTCGCTGCGGAGGCTCGGCGACGCGCTGAGCCTGTCGGCCGAGGAGACCGCGGCGTTCGTGCCGGTCACCGCCGCCGGCCCGCCGCCGGTCGCCGTCTCGCTGCTCGGGCCGCTGACCGTCACGGTCGGGGGCCGGCCGGTCGGCTCGCCCACCACGCGGCTGCTGCTCGGCCTGCTCGCGCTGCGGCTGGGCGAGGTGGTGCCGCGCGACGAGATCGCCGAGCTGCTCTGGCCGGGTGAGCCGGCCCGGGCCCGTCTGGCCCACCTGCGGGCCGCCGTGGCGCGGCTGCGCAAGGAGCTGCAGCCCGCCGATCGGGCCGCCGCGCACCCGCTCCGGACGCCGGGACACGGACTGCTGCTGTGCCTCGACCCGGAGCAGGTGGACGCGGCCCGGTTCGCCGGCCTGGCCGAGCGCGCCGCCGGCCGGCGCGGGGCGGCGGCGCGGTCCGAGCTGTTGCGCCGGGCGCTGACCTGCTGGCGCGGCCCGGTGCTCGCCGACGCGCCGGCCCTGGTGCGCGAGCACCCGGCGGCCCAGGCGCTGCGGCACCAGCGGATCGCCGCGGCCCTCGGCTACGCCGACGCCGAGCGCGGCCCGGCGGCGATCGACGCGCTGCGCTCGGTGGCCGCCGGCGAGCCGCTGCACGAGCCGGTGCACGCCGCGCTGGTGCTCGCGCTGGCCCGCAGCGGCGACCGGGCCGGTGCGCTGCGGCTCTACGGCGAGATCGCCGGACGCCTGGCCGGCGAGCTGGGCATCGCGCCCGGCGGCCGGCTGGTGGAGGCCTACCAGCAGGCCGTCGCCGATACCGGGTCGCGGCATCCGTGGGTGCGGCCCGCGCAGCTGCCGCGCGACGTGCGCCATTTCGCCGGCCGCCGGGAGCAGCTCGACGCCCTCGACGGCGGGTCGGGCATCACCGTGGTGGTCGGCCCACCCGGCTCGGGCAAGACAGCCCTCGTCGTGCACTGGGCGCACGCCGTGCGCGACCGGTTCCCGGACGGGCAGCTCTTCGCCGACCTCGGCGGCTTCGGCGCCGGGGACTCCACCCGGCCCGATACGGTGCTGCGCGGGTTCCTGCACGCTCTCGGTGTGCCGGCGACGCTGGTGCCGGCCGAGTTCGAGGCGCGCGGCGGCCTGTTCCGCAGCCTGCTCGCCGAGCGGCGGCTCCTGCTGGTGCTGGACAACGTCCGCTCGGCCGACCACATCCGGCCGCTGCTGCCCGGCGCGGCCGGGTGCCGCACCCTGATCACCAGTCGCGACCAGCTGCGCGACCTGGTGGCCACGGCGGACGCCGAGTCGCTGACCGTGGGCCCGCTCGAGCCGGAGCACGCCCGGAAGCTGATCGCGCGCCGGCTCGGGCGGGCCCGGGTCGAATCCGAGCCCGAGGCGGCGGCCGAGCTGACGGCCCGGTGTGCCGGCCTGCCGCTCGCGCTGAACGTCGTGGCCGCGCGGGCCGCCGCGACCCCGGGCGCGCCGCTCGCCGCCGTCGCGGCCCAGCTCGGCCCGGTGCACCGGATGGACGAGCTGCGCGACGCGTTCCGCTGGTCGTCGCGCGGGCTGAGCGTCGACGCGGCCCGCCTGTTGCGGCTGTGCGGCCAGGCGCCGGCCGCGCCGCTGTCGCTGCCCGCCGCGGCCAGCCTCACCGGCTGGCCGTCCGGCCGGGCCCGCACCGCGGCCGACGAGCTCGTGCGCGGACACCTGTTCAGTGTTGACGGCTCCGGCCGGTACACCAGTCAGGATCTGTTGCGGGTGTACGCCGCCGACCTGCCCGGCGTGACCGACCCCGGACCCGGCCGGCGCCGTCTGCTCGACCACTACCTGCACACCGCGTACGCGGCCGCCCGCCTGCTCGATCCGCACCGCCGCCCGATCGACCTGCCGCCCACGACGGCCGGCGTCAGTGTGGAGCCGCCGGCGGACGCGGCCGCGGCGCGGGCCTGGCTCGGCGCCGAGCACCGGACCCTGGTCGCGGCGGTGGAGTGGGCCGCGGGCGACGGCTTGGTCATGCACGCGTGGCGGCTGGCGTGGGCCCTGCAGGACCATCTGGACCACCCCGGCCGCCGCCACGAGTGGCACGCTGTCGAGCGCCTGGCCCTCGCCGCGGCCGTGCGCGCGCTGGACAAGCCGGCGCAGGCGCACGCGCACCGCAACCTCGGCCGCTGTTGCGTGCTCCTGGGCAAGCGGGCCGAGGCCGAGGTGCACTTCCGGCACGCGGCCCAGCTGTGCCGGGCGGCCGGCGACACCCTCGGGTACGCCCAGACGCTGGCCGGGCTGGCCGAGCTGGCTCCCGACGCGGAGCTGGCCCTGCGACACCGGCTGGCGGCGCTCGGGTTGTACCGCCGGGAGGGCAACGCGGTGGAGCAGGCGCGCGCCCTGGGCGCGGTCGCCTGGGCGTACGTGCGGCTCGGCAATTGCCTCGAGGCGCTCGACCACGGCCGCCGGGCGCTCGCCGTGAACGCCACTGTGGACGACGAACGAGGCCGCGCCGCGATCCACGACATCATCGGCCACGCCCACCATCGTCTCGGCGAGTACGGCGAGGCGACCCGGCACCTACGCCGGGCGATGGAGCTCAGGCGGGCGGCGGGCGACCCGGAACCCCTGGTCACGGTCTCCGACCGGCTCGAGCCCGGCCCGGCCGGACGCCCCTGAACCGGCAGTTCCGGACCGGCAGTTCCGGGCACGGGTACTGCCGGAAGTCGATGCGTTGACCCGCTTGCCCGCTGGGCGGATCGTCGTGCCCGCACAGCACGTCGGCATTCGGGGGAGACGACGATGTTCAGAACGAGGACGGCCGTGGTGGCTTTCGGAGCCACCTTGCTTCTGCTGGTCGGCGGCTCACCGGTGAAGGCGCAACCGGACCGGGGGCCGACCACGCCACCGCCGGCGCCGGGCTCGGTGCTGAGACCGCCGCCGGCCAAGGGCCGGGCGGTGCCGCCCGGTGCCGCCGCGCCGTCGGCCGTGCTGCCGGCCGCCGACAAGCCGGTGCCGGCCGTCGCCACGCCGCCCGCCCGCCGGGTGCGCGAGCTGACCGACCGGCGCACCGCCACCACCAAGTTCTTCGTGCTGGCCGACGGCCGGGTGCAGGCCGAGGTGGGCCGGGAGCCCGTGCACTACCGCGACGCCAAAGGCAAGTGGCAGGACATCGACACGCGCGCGGTCGCCGGGAAGACCGCCGGATACCCGTACGCGTCGACCAGGAACTCGTTCGGCAGCCGGTTCGGTGACCGCACCGACCGGCTGGTGCGCTTCGACGTCGCCGGCGGCCATGGGCTGACGATGGGCCTGGACGCCACGCCGGAGGACGCCCGGCCGGCGGCCACCGGGAGCCGGGTGACCTATCCGGGCGCCGTCGCCGGTGGCGACCTGGTCTACGAAGTGACCCGCACGGCGCTCAAGGAGCAGATCGTGCTGCGCTCGGCGCCGACCGGCCCGGCCACGTACACGTTCGCGCTGGCGCTGAGCAAGGTCCGCGCCGCCGGGCAGGCCGACGGCTCGATCGCCTTCTACGCCACCGACGGCGAGGGCCCGGCGCTGTTCACGCTGCCGAAGCCGTACATGTACGACAGCGCCGACGACCCGGACTCGCCCACCGGCAAGGCCTTCAGCGACATGGTCACCCAGAAGGTCACCGTCGCCGGCGGCCGGGTGCTGGTCACGGTGACCGCGGACGCCGCCTGGCTCGCCGCGCCCGGCCGCAAGTACCCGGTGACGATCGACCCCACCATCAAGGTCCAGCCGACGCTCGACAAGGCGCAGGACGTCATGCTGGCGTCGAACGCGCCCACGCAGAACTTCGACAACGTCTGGCGGCTGTCCGCGGGCGCGTCGGCGAGCGGCGCCTTCCGGTCGCTGACCCGCTTCGACCTGTCGCACGTGCCGTTCAACACCGCGCTCGACTCGGCGCAGCTGCAGCTCTACTTCGACCAGACGCACGGCAACGCCGACCCGTCCACGCAGGTCTACGAGGTCCGCCGGGCTTCGGCCAACTGGGTCGAGAACACCGCGACGTGGAACTCGTCCGCCGCCAACTTCGCCGAGGTGGGCGAGAACCGCGAGCAGATCGACGACGCCGACACCGCCAAGATCGTCCGTAGCGGCGAGTGGCCCGGCGCCACCGGCGCCGACAAGTCGCAGGCCATCAACGGGTCGTACCTCTACAACTCCGACGCCACCGCCGGGCAGAGCCTGACCTGGGTCCCGCGGGTCACCGAGGCCGGCGGCTACGAGGTCCTCGTCCACTACGTGCCCGGCTCCAACCGGGCGACCAACGCGCCGTACACCATCTACTACAACGGCGGGTCGGTCACCAAGACGGTCAACCAGACCACCGGCTCCGGCAACGGCACGTGGGTCTCGCTCGGCAGCTATCCGTTCGTGGCCGGCACCACGCACAAGGTGGTGCTGGGCGACGTCGCCGGCAAGGTCGTCGTGGCCGACGCGGTCAAGCTCGTCAAGCGGGCCGAGGCGACCAAGGAGCTGAACCAGACCAACGCCTGGCACACGTTCAGCGTGCGGTCGATCGTGCAGGACTGGCTCAACGGCCAGCCCAACTACGGCTTCATGGTCAAGGGCAAGGACGAGAACAACAAGACCGGCGGCCCCCGCTACGAGTCGGGCGACTACTCGTACGGCGGCGAGGACGACCACGGCCCGAAGCTGCTGCTCACCTGGGGCCGCCCAGGCGTGACGCTGAACCCGGTCACGACGGTCCGGGCGACCGGCGCCGACCTGTCCTGGACCGCGTACGCCGACCCGTCCTCCTCACCCGACGACGACCTGGTCGAGTACCAGGTGCACGCCAGCAAGACCCAGAACTTCCTGCCGTCGGCCGCCACCCTGGTCGCGCCGGTCCGGCCGGGCCGCACGACGTACTCGGACACGCACGCCACCCCGACGCCGGCCGATTCCACCGCCCAGTTCGGCGACCAGTTCTTCTACATGGTGGCGGCCCGCCTGCGCGACGGCACGGTGATCCCGGCCCAGACCCAGCTGGTGCGCCTGCCCAAGGCCGGTCAGGTGATCAGGTTCTTCGGCAGCGCCGATGACAACACGCTGACCAGCGCCAAGCCGACCAGCAACTGGGACGTCCTGGACACCGGCGGCGAGCTGCAGGTGGGCAACAAGGGCTCGGTCTACGGCACCAGCCGGGTCGTGCTCAAGTTCCCGAACGTCACCGGGTTGCCGGCCAAGGCCAAGGTGATCAACGCCCAGGTGGGACTGTGGGGGTGGTACACCGAGGGCGCCAACATCGGCCAGGGTCAGTTCCAGCTGCGCGGCCTGACCCGCGACTTCAGCGAGACCACCTCGACCTGGAACAGCGCCCAGTCCGGCACGGCCTGGACCACGCCCGGCGGCGACGCCGAGAGCACCGTGCAGTCGACCGTCGGCTCGCTCAACGGCGACCCGGGCTGGACCAACTGGGAGGCCGGGCCGCTGGTGCAGCGCTGGGTGGACACGCCCGGCACCAACAAGGGCGTGCTGATGCGGCTGGCCGACGAGGCCGGGCCCGAGCAGCGGGTGCTGTTCCTGTCGGCCGAGGCGGCGGAGCCGTCGCTGCGGCCGCGGCTGCGGGTCGTGTACACCGCGCCGGACAGCACCAGCACCTACTACGCGCCGGACACCCCGGGCCGCATGATCCCGAACGACCAGTACTTGGTGCCGGTCACGCTGACCAACACGACCGGGTCGATCTGGTCGCCCGCCGACTGGGCGCTGACCTACCACTGGCAGAAGCAGGACGGCACCGAGGTCGCCGCGACCCGGATCGAGACACCATTGCCGTCGGCCCAGGCGCCCGGCGGAGTGGTGACGGTCAACGCCACCGTGCAGGCGCCCGACTCCGGCCGCGACGGTGACCGGCGCGAGCCGTATGTCCTGAAGTGGGAACTGCGCAACAAGACCACCGGGCAGTGGCTGTCGCAGACCGCCCAGATCGAGCCGCTGGACCTAAGCGTCGCGGTCGAGGACCCCACCTCTGACCAGCTCGGCCTCGAGAAGTTCTACAAGTACGCGGGCGGCGGCGCCGGCGCCGGCTCGTCGATCATGGTGAACCAGTTCTCCGGCAACGCGGTCTTCGGCTACAACCCGATCAGCAACCCGAGCCTGGGCGTCTCCACCTTCGTCCGGCTCACCTACAACAGCCAGGACACCTCGACCTCCTCGGCCGGGCAGGGGTGGTCGATCTCGACCTCCAGCACGGTCCGGCTCGGCTCGCCGCTGCAGTTCCGCGGCGGCGACCGCACCTGGCCGCGCCAGGTGGCAATGACCGACGGCGACGGCACGACGCACCTGTTCAACCTGGACAAGCACAACAGCGCCAACCCGGCCGACTGGCGCTACATCCAGCCCGCGGGCGTGCACTTCTACCTGCAGCGCACCGGCAGCGGGGACAGCACCGAGGCCTGGACGATGACCCGGCCCGACCGCAGCCAGTTCATCATCGACGAGCAGGGCTACCAGACCGCGGTCCGGGACCGGAACGGCAACCGGCTCGACTTCACCTACGAGCGGGTGTGCCAGGGCAACCGCAACACCGGCGTGCTGCGCTACCTGACCGACCCGGCCGGCCGCCGCACGCTGACGCTGGACTACTACGCCGCCGGCGACAGCTACACCGCGTACGTCAACGGCACCAAGCAGACGCTGACCAACCTGCAGAACCGCCGGATCGTCGACCAGGTCAAGTCGATCACCGACGTCAGCGGGCGGACCCTGTCGTTCGTCTACAGCGACAGCGGCCTGCTGCGCGAGGTCACCGACGGCGCCGGCACCACCGAGGCCAAGACCTTCGTCTTCGGCTACGACGACGACGGCGACCGCCTCGTGAAAATCACCGACCCGCGGAACGGCTCGACCAAGGTCGGCTACAACGACCCCGGCGACGAGTTCCTGCAGGGCAAGGTCAACACCGTCACCGACCGGCTCAACAAGCCGATGTACTTCGACTACGCCGACCCCGACGGCGCCGCGAGCGGCGCGGTCGTCGCCACGGTGACCGACGCCAAGGGCCGGGCCACCGAGAACGCGATCGACGGGTACGGCCGGGTCACCCGGATCACCGACCCGAAGAGCGAGGTCACCCAGCTCGGCTGGGACGCCGACAACAACGTCGTGCGGCTCGAGGAGCCCAACGGCGCGGTCACGACCTGGCGCTACGACCAGGTCACCGGCTACCCGCTGGAGATCAAGGATCCGGAGGCGAACAAGAACAACACCGAGAGCACCCGGCTGGGCTACCAGTTCGGGCTGGCCGGGCACGCCGCCGACCTGATCGACAAGATCTCGCCGGAGGGCCGGCACTGGACCTTCGGCTACGACGCCAAGGGCAACATCCTCTCGGCGACCGATCCCAAGGGCACGGCGACGGCGACGACCGGCGACTACACCACGAGCTACACCTACGACGCGGCGGGCCGGCTGCTGACCGACACCGACGCGAACGACCACACCACGAAGTACTCCGACTACGACGCGGTCGGCTACCCGCGAACGCTGACCGACGCGCTGACCCGCACCACCAAGTACACGTTCTCGCCGACCGGCGACGTGCTCACCGCCACCGACGCCAACCAGCACACCTCCACCTACACGTACGACGTCTTCGGCCGCCCGCTCACCTCGCGGGTTCCGAAGGACGCCGCCGCCGGCGTCTACATCACCACGCCGGCGCCGGTCTACGACAAGAACGACAACGTCACCCAGTCGACGTCGCCGACGGGCGCGGTGACCACGGCGACCTACGACGCGCTCGACCGCAGCAGCACGGTGACCGCACCCAAGGACACCGCCACGTCCGACGCCGCGGTGACCAGGTACGAGTACGACCAGGTCGGCAACATGACCAAGGTGACGCAGCCGAAGGGCTCGCTCACCGCCGCCGACACGCAGGACTACACCACGAGCTACGTCTACAACGAGCTCAACCAGGTCACCGACGCCGTGGACGCGCTCGGCGGGCGGGTCTCGGTCACCTACGACAACGTCGGCAACGTGGTCGCCCAGTACGACCAGCGCAAGACCGCGACCACCGACACCACCGACTACACCAGCAAGTTCGTCTACGACCTCAACCACCGGCTGAAGACGGCGATCGACGCCAAGGGCAACTCGACCGGCAAGGAGTACGACAAGGACGGCAACGCGACCGTCGCGATCGACCAGGACGGCAACCGCAGCACCACCACCTACGACGAGCGCGGCATGGTGGTCGAGACGAAGACGCCGTACCAGTCGGTGAACGGCACGGTCACCTATCGCACCACCAGGCTCGAGTACGACGAGGTCGGCAATTCGACCCGGACGGTCAGCCCGCGGGGCGTGGAGACCACCGACGACCCCGACGACTTCGCCACCGTCACGCTCTACGACGAGCTCGACCGGATCAGCGAGGTCCAGCAGCCGTACGACAAGGACGACTCCCGGTACACCACGCCGGCCGTCACCAAGTACAGCTACGACAACGTCGGTAACCTGCTGCGGATCTCTGCACCGCCGTCCGAGGGGCAGAGCACCCGCAACGACATGGTGCAGACGTTCTTCGACAACGGCTGGGTGCGCACCACCCAGGATGCCGGCTGGAACATCACCGCGAGCTACGGCTACGACGACAACGGCGCCCAGACGACCCGCTCGGTCGCCGCGCCGTCCGCGACGACCCGGCAGATGACCTGGTCGTACTACCCGGACGGCAAGCTGCGCACGACGGCCGACAACGGCGCCGGCTCGGGCACCGCGGCCAAGAGCTTCGCCTACTCGTACGACGTCAACGCCAACATGACGCAGATGCTCGACACGAGCACCGGCGCGACCATCGACACGTACGCGGTCTCCTACGACGGCACGAACCGGGTCGCCAGCGTCGAGGAGAAGAAGAGCGGCACGGTCAAGGACACCACGACCTTCGAGTACGAGCCGAACGACCTGCTCAAGCGGCGCACCCACAACCTGCAGGTCTCGACGTACAGCTACGAGGCGCAGCGGGACCTGGTCACCGAGATCAAGAACGCCGAGACCCAGGACGACCCGAAGCCCAAGTACACGAAGTACACGTACACGAACCGGGCGCAGACGGCGACCGAGACCAAGGGCAACAACAACGTCGTCACTTCCGACTACTACCTCGACGGCTCGCCGCGCAGCCAGACCGAGAAGAAGCCGGACGGCACGGTCGTCAGCTCGCACACCTACGAGTACGCGCCGAACGGGCAGAAGTCGAAGGACGTCCAGCACAAGCAGAACGCGGACAACCACGCGTCCTACCTCGACACGACCAGCACGTACGCGTTCGACCCGCAGGACCGCGTCCGCACGGTCACCAAGACCGGCTCGGGGGCGACCACCGAGAGCTACGTCCACGACGCCAACAGCAACGTCGTCAGCCAGACCGTCGGCGGGGTCAGCACCACCTTCGCCTACGACAAGAACCGCCTGACGACCGCGACCGCCGCGGGCGTGACGGCGAGCTACGCCTACGACCCGTACGGCCGGCTCAAGACCGTCACGGCGGCCGGGACCCAGCTGGAGAACTACACGTACGACGGCTTCGACCACGTCATCAAGAACGTCAAGAACCCGGGTGGCAAGACCACCGAGTACACGTACGACCCGCTGGACCGGATGGCGACCCGCACCTATGGCGGCAAGACCACCACGTACGCCTACCTCGGCCTCACCGGCGATGTCTCGGCCGAGCTCGAAGGCAGCAAGGTCACCAAGTCGTACCAGCGCGGCCCGGACGGCAGCCTGCTCTCGCAGGTGATGACGAACGCGGACAACACCAAGGAGGACGCGTACACCGGCTACGACGGCCAGTCGGACGTCGAGCAGATCACCGACCAGAGCGGCGACAACAAGGCGACGTACGGCTACACCGCCTACGGCACCAACGACGCCGCCCAGTTCACCGGCGCCGACAAGCCGGACGCGAACAACCCCACCAACCCCGACAAGGTGCCCTACAACGCGTACCGGTTCCAGGGCAAGCGGTACGACCAGGCCTCCGGCGACTACGACATGGGCTTCCGCGACTACGACCCCGGCATCAACCAGTTCCTGAGCCGGGACTCGTACAACGGCGCCCTGGACGACCTCGGCCTCGCGATCGACCCGTACACCGGCAACCGGTACGCGTTCGCCGGCGGCAACCCGATCTCCAACGTGGAGCTCGACGGGCACAGCTTCCTCGACGACATCGGCAACGGGATCAAGAAGGCGGCGGGCGCCGTCTCGGACGCCATCTCGAGCACCCTGTCGAGCGCCTCGAGCGCCGTGTCGAGTGCCTCCAGCGCGGTGTCCAAGGCCGACAGCAAGGTGAACGAGTTCTTCTCGGCCGCCGCCGACTGGACCAAGGGTTCGATCAAGGAGGGCCTGGATACGTACGCCGAGCTGGACGACTGCTCGTCCGGCGACAGCGACGCGGCCTGCCACAGCCTGGAGAACAAGGCCAAGCAGCAGCTCGACCTGTTCGACAAGGCCGAGGACTGCGGGTTCAGCAACGACAAGGCGGCCTGCGGCCAGGTCCAGGAGGCGGTCGGCTGCGGTCAGGGCACCAGCACGGCGACGTGTGCCGGTCACCTGACCTCGATCGGCCTGCAGGCCTTCGTCAGCCACAAGATCGGCGGGCGGCTCGGCGGCGGCGCGGCCTCGGACGACGCCTCGGCGGGCGGGCTCACCTCGCGGGCCGGCCGGAACTGTCTCTCGAACAGCTTCATACCCGGCACCCAGGTGCTCATGGCCGACGGGAGCACGAAGCCGATCGAGGACGTCGAGGTCGGCGACGAGGTGCAGACCGCGGCCCCGGAGAGCAACACGACGCAGGCGGAGCCGGTCACCCGCACGATCACCGGGACCGGGCAGCGCGATCTCGTCGATCTGACGATCGACGTCGGCGACGGGCGGACGGCCGAGATCACCGCCACCGCCGGTCACCCGTTCTGGCTGCCCGAGGCGTACGCGTGGGTGGACGCCTCCGACCTTCGCCCCGGCGACCGGGTGAGCACCTCGGACGGCGACGAGCTGACGGTGGTGCACACCCGCCGCTGGACCCAGCACGCGACCGTCCACAACCTGACCGTCCAGGACATCCACACCTACTACGTGCTGGCGCAGGGACGAGCGGTCCTCGTCCACAACTGCGGCGACGGCTTCGACGACCTGCGGGCCAAGACCGCGAGCCACCGGCAGCGGAACGGGCTGCCGGCCGCCGGAGCCACGAACGACACGCGGACAGTGGCGACCTTCGAATACAGCACGGGCGCCCGATCGCGGACGCTGACCATCGAGAACATCCCGCGCAACACGCCCGGCTTCCCGGCCGGCCTGCACGCCGAGATCCGGCTCAACCGCATCCTGGCGGACCGGGGGATCGACCCGCTGAGCGTCACCCGGGTCTACGCTGATCGTGCCTTCTGTCCGATCTGCACCAGGTCGTTGAACAAATACAAGAACGCTACCCGCGGCAGCGGGTGAGAGCAGCGGTGAAGGGTGAGATGCAAGAGCTGAAGAACGTCGACGGGACATCCCTCGCTCGCTTCCTGGCCGGCTGGTACGGCCTGCCGGAGCCCAGCGGAAGCGAGCGGGGGGTGCCCCGGCCCCTCGCGCAGTGGTACGAGGCCGTCGCGGCGGGCGGCGAGCGGGTGACCCAGTACTACCAGGTCCGCCCGCCGGACGGCCTGGACGAGGCGGACGGCCGAATGGTGTTCTGCGACGACCCGGGCGGGGAGTTCGTCTGGGCGTACGGCCAAGACGGCGACGACCCGCCGACCTTCGAGCGCGCGGTGGGGGAGCAGTCGTGGCGCGAGACCGGCTTCCCCCTGTCGAGCCTGCTGCTCCACGTCGCGGTGGCGGGCGCGGTGATGTCCGCCCGGATCGGCTTGGTCAGCACCGACATCGCCGGGACCGACTTCGACCGGGCCGCCGCTCACCTGCGCAAGCTGCCGGGCCGGCTGTGGTCGTGGCCGGACCCGAACCTCTCCTTCTACGAGGGCGAGGGCGTGCTGGCGTACGGCGGCCGCGGCGGCGACCCGGCCGGGAGCCAGCTGCTCATCGGCGCCCGCGACGAGAAGTTCCTGTCGTCCTTCGACGGCATCGGCTGGGAGTGGGACTCCCGCGCGGACGGCTGAGTCACCGGCCCATGCCGGCGGTCAGGCCCTCGACGATCTGCTTGGTGGCGACCAGAAACAGCACCACCAGCGGCACCGTGGCGATGACCAGCCCCGCGAACAGCGCCGACCAGTTCGTCTGGAACTCGCCGAAGAACTGGGTGAGGCCGACCGGCAGCGTGTAGCGATCGGTTGTCCGCAGCAGCACGAGCGGGAAGAAGAAGTCGTTCCACAGTGGAACGAAGCGGAAGACCACCACCGTAGCGATGGCCGGCTTCACGAGCGGCACCATGACCCGGGCGAACACCCGCAGCTCGCCCGCGCCGTCGATGCGCGCCGCTTCCTCGAGCTCGCGGGGGAGTCCGCGGAAGAAGGCCGACATGATGAAGATCGAGAAGGGGACGCCGGCGGCGGCGTAGACGAGCACCAGCCCGAGCCGGGAGTCGACCATGCCGAGGCTGCCCAGCAGGTAGAAGATCGGCAGAATGCCCAGCCTGATCGGCAGCATGAGCCCGGCCAGGAAGTACGCGATGAGGACGCCGCTGCCGCGGAACCGATAACGGCCCAGCACGTACGCGGCAGGCAGCGAGACGAGCACGTCCAGGGCCACCGCGCCGACGGTGACCAGGACCGAGTTGCGCACATAGGTGGAGAACGACGCCTGCGTCCAGGCGGTGGAGTAGCTGCTGAAGTCCAGGGAGCTGGGCAGCGCGAGCGGGCGGGACAGCACGTCCGCGTTGGGGCGCAACGAGTCCAGCACCATGATGATCAAAGGGATCAGGGCGGCCGCCGCGTACGCCCATAGGATGAGATATCCGGCGAACCGCTTCACGTCAGCGTCGCTTCCCGGCGACGGACGACGCGGTTGGCTACCACAGCGATGCCGAAGGTGAAGACGAACAGCAGCACGGCCAGCGCCGACGACTGGCCGATCGCGTTCGAGCCGCCCTCCTGGAAGGCGACCCGGTAGAAGATGAGCCCGAGCACGTCGGTGGCGCCGCCCGGCCCGGTGGGCTGGTTGCCTTGCGCGCCCGACAACGAATACACGAGCTCGAAGGTGTTCATCGACCCGATGAAGGTGAGGATCGAGACCACGCCGATCGCCGGCAGCAACAGCGGCAGCGTCACCTTGCGGAACCGCTGCCAGGCGTTCGCCCCGTCCACCCGGGCCGCCTCGCCGTATTCGGGCGGCAGCCCGGCCAGCGCCGCTCCGAAGAGCAGGATCGGAAACCCGATGTACTGCCAGGCGTTGACCAGGATCACCGCCGGCAGCGCGGTCGCCGGGTCGCCCAGCCAGGGCCGGGCCAGCGAGTCGAGCCCGACGGCGTCCAGCCCGGCGTTGAGCGGGCCGAAGGTCGGGCTCAGCAGCAGGCTCCACAGATAGCCGACGACCAGGCCGCCGATCAGATACGGAACCGTATACACCGTTCGCAGGAACCGCCGGGCCGCCGGCAGCTCGACCAGAAGCACCGCGATCAGCAGGCCGAAGGTGTTCTGGACAACCATCGTCCCGGCGAAGAACGCCATGGTGTGCCAGAACGCCGGCCAGAGCTGCTGGTTGAGCGGGAACGTGGTGAACAGGCTGGTGAAGTTGTCCACGCCGGCGAACCCGCCCCGGGCCGTGCCCCGCCACTGCCAGAAGCTGTTGGCGAGCGCCGACAGCAGCGGATAGACGGTGAACACGGTGTAGAGCAGGAACGCCGGCAGCAGGAACCAGAACGCCAGGCGGAACCTCATCAGGGTTTGAACCACTGCGAGACGCCGCCCTGGATGTCACCGGCCACCTGCGCCGCGGTCTGCTGGCCGAGCAGCATCTTCTGCAGGCCGGCCGCCTGCAGGTCACTGCCGAGCGGCGTGCCGTAGCGGAAGTCGACCAGCATCAGGTACGGCGTCGGATCCTTCTGGTACGCCTGGACCATCTGGCTGAGCAGCGGATCGCTCGACTGCACGCCCTTGACCAGCGACACCTGCTTGAGATTGTCGGCCACCATCTGGCCGAACTCGGCGCCGGACATCCACTCGAGCAGCTCGAGCGCCTCCTTCTGGTGTTCCGACTTGGCGTTCAGCCCGTAGGAAGCGTCCACCCAGCCCACCTGCAGCGGCTTGTTCACCAGCGCGCCCGGCGCCGGCGGCGCGTTGAAGACTCCCAGGTTGAGCTTCGGGTTGATGGCCTTCATCGGGGCGAGCGCGAACGAGCCCTCCGGAATCATGGCGGCCTTGCCGGTGGCGAATAGTGTCTGCACATCCGCTTCGCCGAGCGCCATCAGATCCTTGGGAAAATAAGGCTTCAGGAGATTGAGTACGTCCAGAGCGGCCACGTACTCGGGGTCGGTGAACTTCGCCTGCCCCGCCAGCAGCTTCTTCTCGAAGTCCGGGCCGCCGTAGCGGGTCGCCCCGAACGTGTCGTCATACAGCGGCAGGAGCCAGGTGTCCTTGCCCGCCACCGCGAACGGGGTGACGCCATCGGTCTGCAGCGTCTTGGCCGCCGAGATCATCTGATCCCAGGTCGTCGGGGGCTGGAGCTGGTACTTCGCGAAGATGTCCTTGTCGTAGTAGATCTGGAACGTCGACATCTCCAGCGGCACGCCGTAGACCTTGCCATCCTTCTTGCCGCGGCTGCCGTCGAGCGACGCGGTCTCGAAGTTCGACAGCCCGGCCACCCTTCCCTCCAGCGGCACGAGGTCGCCCGCCTCGATCAAAGGCTGCACACCGCCGTACGCCCGCAGCTGCGCCACATCGGGGCCGCCGGCCTGGGTCAGCCCCGTGGAGAGGATGGTGTTGTACTCGGTCGACTTGTACGGCTTGAAGTCCACCTTGATGTGCGGGTGCGAGTCGTGGAACTTGGCGAAGATCTGCTTGTACACGGCCGCGTCCTCCGGCCGCCACGACCAGACCGACAGCGTGACGTCACCGTCGCTGTCGTCGGAGGATCCCGTCGCGGTACAGGCGGCGGTGGCGGCCATCATGGCCGCGACCGCGAGAACCGCGAATCCGTTGCGCGCTCTCATCTCTGTCCCTTCGCAGTCAGCTTCTCCGGCCGGCCAGCGCCAGCGCCTGCCGCACCGCACCGCCCGACTCGGCCAGCGCCTCGCGCGCGGCGTCGACCGGGACCTCGGCCAGCAGCGACACCAGCGCGACCCGGCCGTCGCCTCCCGCCTGCTCGGCCGCCTCGGCGCAGGCGCGGGCATCGAGCCCGGTCGCCTCGACCAGGATCCGCACGACCCGGCCGCGCAGCTTGGCGTTGCGGGCGCCGACCGCCACCATCAGGTTGGAGAACGTCCGGCCGGTCCGCACCATCAGCGCGGTCGAGAAGGCGTTGAGCAGCATCTTCTGTGCCGTGCCGGCCTTCATCCGGGTGGATCCCGCGATGACTTCCGGCCCGGTGGCGACGCCGACGTGCACGTCGACCTCCGCGCCGAAAGCCGCCACGGGATTTGCGGACATCAATATCGTACGGGCGTCGCGCGCCCTTGCCGTGCGCAGGGCGCCCACGACGTACGGGGTGCGTCCGCTCGCCGTGAGGCCGACCGCCACGTCTCCCGGCCGCAGCCCGGCGGCGTCGTTCGCGCCGGTGGCCTCGTCGTCCTCGAGGTTCTCGATCGGCCGGCCCACCGCCTCGGTGCCGCCGGCGTGGTGCGCGACGACCTCCGACGGGTCGGTGCCGAAGGTGGGGATCAGCTCGGCCGCGTCCATCAGCGCGATGCGGCCCGACGTGCCGGCGCCGAAGTAGTGGACACAATGCCCGCCGCCCAGCGCCTCGGTCGCCAGGTCGATCGCCTCGGCCAGCGCCGGAAGCACCGCCCGGACCGCGCCCGCGACCTTGGCGTCCTCATCGTTGATCATGCGCAGCACGTCGAGGGTGCCGGCGAGGTCGATGCCGACCGTGGCGGGGTTGCGCTCCTCGGTAGGGGCGACGACCCAGGGTGGAGCGGCAAGGGGATCGATGTGCGGCACGATAGAAACTTTCCACCATGCGCATCAATGCGTCAATAACTTACCGACGGCGCCGCCGGAGCGGTAACTTCCGGACTCATCCCATTCGGGCTTGCAACGGGGGCCCGCGGGTGGGCGTCGCGGATCCGGGTGCCGGCGACGCCCATCCGCGCGGGCCGCGCCCGCCGGCGGAAGGAGCACTCCTGTGCCCGTCGACCGTCGTGGACTTCTCGCCGGAGCCGTCGGGGGCGCGGCCGGGGCCGCCCTCGGCCCACGCGCCGCGACGGCGGGCGGGCGTGCGCGGGTGCGCACCGGCGTCGAGCGGCTGATCGCCTCGCGCTACGCGATTTTGCGCGGCGAGCGGGCCGGTGTCATCACCAACCCGACCGGGATCCTGCCCGACCTCCGGCACGAGGTCGACGTGATGCACGCCGACCCGGCCGTCGACCTGGCCGCGGTCTTCGGCCCTGAGCACGGTTTCCGCGGCACCGCGCAGGCCGGCGGGTCGCAGGGGTTCTACGACGATCCGCGCACCGGGCTGCCGGTCTACGACACGTACGGGAAAAGCGGACGCGCCCTCGCCGATGTCTTCACCGCGTCGGGGGTCGGCACCGTCCTGTTCGACATCCAGGACGTCGGCGCCCGGTTCTACACCTACATCTGGACGCTTTACGACTCGATGGTCGCGGCCGCCATGGCGGGCAAGCGGATGGTCGTGCTCGACCGGCCCAACGCCATCTCGGGGCGGCGGGCCTCCGGGCCGGTGCTGCACCCCGAGTACGGCACGTTCGTCGGCCGCAAGCCGATCGCCCAGGCGCACGGCATGACCGCCGGCGAGCTGGCCCGCCTGTTCAACGCGGAATGGGTGCCCGCCGACGCCGGCCGGCCCGCGGCGCTGACCGTGGTGCGGCTCGAGGGCTGGTCGCGGGACATGTACTACGAGGACACCGGCCTGCCGTGGGTGCCGCCCTCGCCCAACATGCCGACCGTGGACACCGCCGTCGTCTACCCGGGAACGTGTCTGTTCGAAGGCACCCAGGCCTCGGAGGGCCGGGGGAGCACCCGGCCGTTCGAGCTGATCGGCGCGCCGTACGGCGATTGGCGCTGGGCGGACGCGCTCACCGCCCTCCGCCTTCCCGGCGCCGCGTTCCGCGAGAGCTACTTCACGCCGACCTTCTCGAAGTTCGCCGGGCAGACCGTCGGAGGCGTCCAGGTGGTCGTCACCGATCGGCACGCCTTCGACCCGATCCGGACCGCCATCGCCATGCTGGTGACGCTCAAACGGCTGTACCCGGCCGGGTTCGCGTGGCGCCCCGACAACTGGATCGACACCCTCACCGGGTCCGCGCAGGTGCGTACGTCAATAGATCTTGGTCTTGATCATGACGCCGTCGCGGCCGGCTGGCAGGGCGAGCTTGCCGCCTTCGCCGCCCTGCGCGCCCGGCACCTCATCTACGGGAGCGGACGATGATCTCCTGGGCCTTGACCGCCGCGCTGATCCTGGCGCCTACCACGGTGACGGCGGCCGACGTCCATTTCACCCCGGGTCAGACCCTTCGGTACGGCACCGCGGCGCAGGCCGGCCTGGCCCCCGAGTATGTCGACCGGATCGCCGGCGACATCGCGGCCTACACCCGCCCCTCGCCCACCTACCCGGAGTACGCCGGTGCCGTGGCGCTGGCCGCGCACAACGGCGTCATCGTCGCCCACGACGTGACCGGCTACGCGCTGCGCTACGCCGACGACAAGCCGACCGAGCTGCCGCCGGACCAGTGGATCCCGATGCGCCGCGACACCATCTTCGACATCGCGTCGATGACCAAGCTGTTCACCTCGATCGCCGCGGTGCAGCTGATCCAGGCGGGGCGGATCGGACTCGACTCCCCGGTGGCCGATTACCTCCCACAGTTCGCCGCCAACGGCAAGGGCGCCATCACCGTACGGAATCTGCTCACCCACACCTCGGGACTGCCCGCCGATCCGGTGCCGTCGCTGTGCACCTACGCCACCGACGACGAGCGCTGGGCGGCGGTGTACGCGGTAGCGCCGATCGCGCCGCCGGACACGACCTATCTCTACAGCGACATCAACCTGATGACGCTCGGCCGGGTCGTCGAGACCGTCACCGGGCAGAGCCTCGACCGGGTGGTCGCCCGGCGCATCACCGGGCCGCTCGGCCTGACCGACACCATGTTCAATCCGCCCGCGTCGCTGCGGCCGAGGATCGCCGCCGAGGAGTATCAGCCCTGGACCGGCCGGGGGATCGTGTGGGGCACCGTGCACGATGAGAACGCCTACTGCCTCGGCGGGGTGTCCGGGCACGCCGGCATCTTCTCCACCGCACGCGATCTGGCCGTGCTCGCGCAGACCATGCTCGACGGCGGGCAGTACCGGCACGCGCGGATCCTCTCCGAGCGGAGCACCCGGTTGCTGTTCACCAACTTCAATCAGGCGTACGCCGGGCACGCGCACGGCCTCGGGTTCGAGCTCGACCAGCGGTTCTACATGGACGCGCTCAGCTCGCCCGTCACCGCCGGCCACACCGGGTACACCGGCACCTCGATCGTCGTCGACCCGCTCTCCCACTCGTTCGTCATCCTGCTCACCAACCGCGTGCACCCCAGCCGGAACTGGGGCAGCAACAATCCGGCCCGGCGCGCGGTCGCCCGCGACCTCGCGCTCGCCCTGCCGGTGCGCCCGGTGTCCGGCCGGACCGAGTGGTTCTCCGGCGCCGCCGACGCCACCACCTCGACCCTGACCGTGCCGGCGGCCGGCACCCGGCTCACCTTCGACCTCTGGTACGACACCGAGCAGACCGACGTCGGCTATCTGGAGTCCTCGGCCGACGGCGGCGCGACCTGGCAGCCCGTCCCGTTCACGCTGCGAGCCGGCGCCGGCCGGTGGGCCACCGACGGCTCGTTCTCGGGGTTCGAGGGCCGGCAATGGCTCTCCGGCTCGGCCGAACTGCCGGCCGGCACGACCGGGTTCCGCTGGCGCTACACCACCGATGCGGCCTATCAGGGGCGCGGCGTCTACGTCGACGGCATCCGGGTTGTCGGCCCGCACGGCACGGTGTTCGACGACCGCCGCCCGGCCGACGCGGCCCGAGTCCGGCTCGACGGATGGGAGCCTCGGCTACGTTGAGCCCCATGGCACGTACCCGCAAGCCCGCCCCGGCGACGACCGGGACCGCCGTGCACATCCGCGCGCTGCTGCCGAGCCTGCAGCCGTCGATGCGGCAGGTGGCCGAGCGGGTGCTGGCCGACACCACCGCCACGGCCGGTCTCACGGTCACCGAGCTGGCGCTCGCGTCCGGGGTGTCCGAGGCGACCGTCGTCCGGTTCTGCAAGGCGATCGGCTTCGCCGGGTACCCGCAGCTGCGGCTGGCGCTGGCCGCGGAGGCCGGGCGGGCGGAGGGCGCCGACCGCAACGGCCGCGAGGTGGACACCGACATCCAGCGCGGCGACGACCTCGCCCGGGTGGTCGAGAAGATCGCCTTCGCCGACGCTCGCGCGGTCGAGGAGACCGGCGCCCAGCTGGACATCGTCGCGCTCGGGCGGGTCGTCGAGGCGCTCGTGCGAGCCGAACGGGTCGACCTCTACGGCGTCGGCGCCAGCGCCTTCGTAGCGCTCGACTTCCAGCAGAAACTGCACCGCATCGGCCGGGTGGCGTTCGCCTGGCCGGACACCCACGTCGCACTGACCAGCGCCGCCCTGCTGCGCCCCGGCGACGTGGCGATCGGCATCTCACACACCGGCACCACCACCGACACCATCGACGCCCTGACCGAGGCCCGCGCCCACGGCGCCACGACGGTGGCCCTGACCAACTTCCCGCGCTCACCGATCGCGCGAGCCGCCGAGCACGTCCTCACCACGGCCGCCCGCGAGACCACGTTCCGGTCGGGCGCCACCGCGAGCCGGCTAGCCCAGCTCACGGTGGTGGACTGCCTCTTCGTCGGGGTGGCCCAGCGCACCTACGACCAGACCCTCGCGGCCCTGGACGCGACGCGGACCGCCGTGAGCTCCCGCCACACATCATCGATGCGGAACCGGGCCCGCTAGCGGTCGGCTCCCGTCGACACGCCATGATCGCGGAACCGGGCCCGCTAGCGGTCGGCTCCCGCTAGCGGGCCATGATCGCGGGAGCAGGCCCGCCGGCGGTCAACGCCCGTCGCGCGTCAGTGTCGCGGCGCCGGGGCCGTGAGCAGGGCGTGCACCTGCGCGAGCCGCTCACCGGACCACTGCGGCCGGATGTCGCGCACGGCCAGCCACGCGGCGCCGGCGATCCCGTCAGCCGCGGTCAGCACCTCGCCCGCGAACCGCTCGGCGATCAGCCGCCGGACCCGCCGCCCGACCGGCGCGTCCTGCGCACGCACGACGCCACCGTTCAACACCAGCGGATCGGCCTCCGCCGGCCCGCGAACGTCCCCGACGAGCCGGACCAGGCGGGCGGCGGCGTCGTCGCAGATGGCGGCGGCCACCGCGTCCCCGGCCGCCTCGGCCTCCACCACCAGCGGCGCCAGCGCGGCCAGCTGGATGGGCGGCCGGGCCGCAACCGCCCGGATCAGCGCGGACCGCCGGCGCTGGACCGAGCCGGCCGAGCCCTCGTCGAGGACCTCACCGGGCGCGGTGTCGAGCAGGCGGGCGGATACGGCCTCGACCAGGGTGGTCGCCGGGCCAGTGCCGCCGATCGCGGCTATCGCGGCCCGCACCGCCTCGCGGCCGAGCCAGTAAGCCGAACCCTCGTCGCCCAGCAGCCAGCCCAGGCCGTCGGAGGTTGTCGTGGTGCGGCGGTCGCGGATGCGCACGGCCATGGCGCCGGTGCCGGCCAGCAGCACCGTGCCGTCGGGGGCGGGTGTGGCCGAGCAGAACGCTACCTCGGCGTCGCCCACGAACACAGGCCGGGCCGTTACGCCCGCGGCGGCCAGCGCGCCGGCGAAGATGTCCGCGGCCCGCTTGTCGTCGAGGGTGGCGCGGCCCGCGACGCCGATGACGACGGCGGCCACCGCGGCCGGATCGAGACCGGACAGCGCCCGCCGCGCCGCGCTGCTCAGCTCGGCGGCGGCCCGCTCCACGCCGTGCGTGGTCGGATTCCCGCCGGCGCCCTCGACAGTGGCCGGCCGGGATCCGGCGGTCGTCGCCACCGTGAGGCGGGTCGAGGTGCCGCCGAGGTCGGCGCCGATGACCAATTCGTCCATGGCGCCAACCGTGGCAGATGTCCGCCGTCAGCGCAGGAGCGGAGCATTCTCCAGAAAGGAGTTCGCGGCCAGCGGGGCCGGCCGGCCGAGGTGGAAGCCCTGGCCCAGGTCGCAGCCCAGCTCGATCAGCATCGCCGTCTGGGCCTCGTCCTCGATGCCCTCGGCCACCGCGGTCAGGCCCACTGCGTCGAAGAGCTGCCACAGCGTGCCCAGGATCCGCTTGGCTGCCGGGTCGCGGGCGACTTCATGCACGTACGATCGATCGATCTTGACGATGTCGGCCGGGAACCGATGCAGATAGCGCAGTGACGCGTAGCCGGTCCCGAAGTCGTCGATCGCGACCCGGACGCCGGTGGCGCGCAGCCGCGTCAGCGTGCCGATCACCTCGGACTCGTCGGCCAGGACGTTCTCGGTCACCTCGAGAACCAGTTGGCGTGGTTGCAACCCGGCCTCGGCCAGCGCGGCGGCCACCTGGCCGGGGAATCGCGGGTCGATCAACTGCAGCGGTGAGACGTTCACCGACAGGTACCGGCCGGGCGCGCCGGCCCAGGCCGCGAACTCCGCGCAGGCCCGCCGCAGCACCAGCACGCCCAGCTCGCCGATCAGCTCGGCCCGCTCGGCAACCGGGATGAACACGTCCGGCGGCACCGAGCCGAGCTGCGGGTGGTCCCAGCGGGCCAGCGCCTCCACCCCGGTCACCCGGCGGACGCGGAGTCCGGCGATCGGCTGGTACACGACGTGCAGCGCGTCGTCCGCCAGCGCCCGGCGCAGCTCGCCGCGCAACGTCAGCTCGCGGTCGAAGCCCTCGCGCATGGAGGGCTCGAACAACGCGTAAGTGTTCTTGCCCCGCCCCTTGGCGGCGTACATCGCGAGGTCGACGTTCTTGCGGAGATCCTCCGGGCGGGTCGAGCCGTCCGCGACGGCGATGCCGACGCTGGCGCTGATCGGGACCGTGCGCGCGCCCGCCTCGAACGGCTCGCGCAACCCGGCCAGCAGCCGCTCCGCTTGCTCCGGCAACCCGTCGACCCGGCCGGTGAGCACGGCGAACTCGTCGCCGCCGAGCCGCGCGACGGTGTCCGGCTCGCCGAAGCAGGCCCGCAACCGGTCGCCGACGGTCCGCAGCACGGCGTCGCCGGCGTCGTGCCCGAGCGAGTCGTTGATCATTTTGAAGTCGTCGAGGTCCAGGTAGACGACCGCCGCCGGCATACCCGCCGCCAGCGCGACCTCCAGGCGCTCGACGAACAGCGCGCGGTTGCCGAGCCCGGTCAGCGGGTCGTGGTACGCCTGATGCTCCAGGCGCCGCGCGAGCGTCGAGTTGTGCAGCAGCGTCGACAGCTGCCGCAGCAGGATCAGGATCATCCCGGCCAGCAGCGCGACCGCCTCGGCCGTGTCCACCCTGGGTCCCAGCCCGGCCACCGTCTGCCCGGCCGCGACGACGACCGCCAGCCCGAACGGCACGTACGGGAGCAGGATCTGCCGCCGGGTGGTCAGGCCGGTGTCGTTCAGCACCATCGGCCGCCGTGTTGCCAGCCAGCCGGCCGCCCCGCACGCCGAGAAGGCGATGAACCAGCCGGCGTCCGAGGGTTGCCCGGTGTAGTACGAGCCGGCCGACGTGTCCAGCGCGAACAGCACGTCCGAGGTGGCCATGCCGGCCAGGCCGAGAACGAGCAGCAGGACGACGCCGCGACCGCCGCGGCGGGTCCGTGCGGCCAGCAGCACCGCGATGGTGGCCAGCACGATGTCGCTGATCGGGTAGGCCATCGACACCACGAACGCGAACGGCGAGTCCGCGCCGGCCCGCCAGACCGACCGTACGGTGAGCACCCAGCCGACCACGAACAGCGCGCTACCGGCGATCATGCCGTCGAGCAGCACGGTGAGACGGGTGCCGACCGAGGACCAGCCCGAGATCAACCAGAGCCCGACGGCGCCCAGCAGCGGAAACAGGAGGTAGCCGGCGTCCGCGTACGAGGGGAACAGCACCTCGGCGCGGACGACCAGCTCGTTCCACGACCAGTAGAAGTTGCCCACGCCCCAGCTCAGACAGCCGGCGGCGACCAGCGCCCAGCCGCCGCGCGTGCCGCCTGTGGCCCGCCGTGCCGCGGCGGCGCAGAGGGCGGCGGCCGCGCAGGCGAGGGCGCTGCTGCCCAGCTGCGTGTAGGTGGCGGCGGGCGTGCCGGACAGAGCAATGACCGGTACGCCGAACGCGAGGCACAGCACGACGAGCGCTATCACCTGCCGCTGGCGACCGATCACGGCTGCCTCATCGGCGGCCCGGGCCGTGACTTGAGGCACAACCGCCCTTGAGGTGGAGCGCAGGCATCCAGTGGAGCAGCGGGAATTCGGGCGGCTCGGGCGGGTCAGCGCGCTCACGCTCGGCGGGGGCGGCATCGGCGGGGTGTGGGGAAGCACCGGCCGGGACGAGTCGGTGGCCACGGTGCACGCCGCGATCGACGGCGGGATCAGCATGCTCGATCTGGCGCCGAGCTACGGGGAGGGCGCGGAGGCCGAGCTGGTGGTGGGCGCGGCGCTGCGGGAACCACCGGGTTCCACGGGACCCCGTCGGGGCACGACGCGATCCGGCGGGCGGCGAACGACAACGGCGCCGTGGATGACCGCCTCATTTGGCCTTGGGCGGCTTGCCCTTCGCCTTCCCCTTGGCCTTGTCCTTCGCCTTCGCGGGAGCGGCCGGCGCCTTCGCCTCCGCCTCCGCCTTCGCGGGAGCGGCCGGCGCCTTCGCCTTGGCGGGTGCAGCCGGCGCGGCCGCGGGCTTCGCCTCGCTTCGGGCGACGACGACCTCGATTTTGCCGCCGGTTGTCGAGGGCCGGGGAGTCCCCGTCTGGCCGGTTGCCGGTTGCTGAGGTCTCGGCGCAGTGGCACCGGCGGGCTCGTTCACGCCGTCGTGCAGCCACCACCCGCCGCCGGCGGCCAGCAGCAGGGCCGTGACGCCGGCGGCGACACCGGTCGTGGCGCGCCGCCGGCCACTCATCCGGGCCAGCCGCAGGGTCACGGTGGTCCTGGCGTCGGCCGTTTCACCGAGGGTTCGCTGCACCTCGGCCGCGGAGGGGCGGTCACCCGGCCGTTTCGCCAGGCAGCGCGACAGGATCCGGGCGACCTCGGGCGGGAGCCCAGGCACGCGCGGCAGCGGCGCCGGATCCGCGTAGACGTGAGCCTTCACCATCTGCGTGGCGGTCGACGCGTCCCATGGCATCTTGCCGGCGATCGCGACGTAGAGCAGCAGGCCCAGCGCGTACACGTCGGTCGCGGGACGCACCGGGCTCCCCTCGATCCGTTCGGGCGCGAGGTAGGCGGGCGTGCCGAGCAGCTCGCCGCTGGGGCCGTCGAGGTCGCCCACGGTGGCGGAGATGCCGAAATCGACCAGCTTCACGCCGCCCGAGGTGACCATGACATTCGCGGGTTTCACGTCGCGGTGGACGATGCCGTCGGCGTGCGCGGCGGCGAGCGCGGCCGCCACCCGGGCGCCCACGGTCACCGCCTCCGGCCAGGGCAGCGGGCCGGCGGCCAGTCGATCGGCGAGCGAGCAGCCGTCGACCAGCTCCATCACGACGTACGAGTAAGACCCGGGGAGCTCGCCGCAGTCGAAGACCGTCACGATGCCGGGGTGCCGCAAGCGGGCCGCGATGCGCGCCTCATCGCGGGCGAGTTGCCAGGAGAGCACCTTGACCGCCACCGGACGGCCCAGCAGCTCGTCGGTCGCCCGCCAGACCACCGACATGCCACCCCGGCCCAGCGGCGTCACCAGCCGATAACGCTCCGCGATCAATCTCCCGCTCTCCACGACGGCATTCATATCCACCGCGATTTGCGGTAAACGCCGGAGCAGTAATCTGATCTTCATGACCATTTTCGAAACGACCATCCCCGGCGGGACCGATCCCTCCGCGCAGCTCGGCCCCAAGCCGGGCGTCGCCACCCTCGTGGTGAACGTGGCCTCCAAGTGTGGCCTCACCCCGCAGTACAACGGCCTCGAGCGCCTGCAGGAGCGGTACGCCGACCGCGGCTTCACCGTCCTCGGCGTCCCCTGCAACCAGTTCGGCGGCCAGGAGCCCGGCACCGCCGACGAGATCGCCGAGTTCTGCTCGGCCACCTACGGCGTGACCTTCCCGCTGACCGAGAAGATCGAGGTCAACGGCGACAACCGCCACCCCCTGTACGCCGAGCTGGTGACCGTGCCGGACGCCGAGGGCTACACCGGCGACATCCGCTGGAACTTCGAGAAGTTCCTGGTCACCCCGGACGGCACGGTCGTGCGCTTCGGCCCCCGCACCGAGCCCGAGGACGAGTCGGTGGTCACCGCCATCGAGGCGGTCCTTCCTAAATAACCGGAACGGTCGAGGCGCGCACCTTGAGCGAACAGGGAATGCGGATGATCTCCTGCCGCTGATCCGCCCCGTTGACCGCGTCGAGGACGAGCTGGCCGGCAGTCCGCCCCATCTCGAGCAGGGGCAGCGCGACCGTGGTCAGCGGCGGCCGCTGATGGACGGCGAGCGAGCGGTCGTCAAAACCGACGACCGCGATGTCGCCGGGAATGCTCAAGCCGTGCTCGTGGATCGCGGCCATCGCGCCGGTGGCGAGATCGTCGCTGGCGCAGAAAAGGGCGTCCGGCCGCTCCGGAAGCATGGCCTCGGCCAGGGCGTAGCCGTCCTCCGGCGACCACGACGGAGAGTGACGCACTAGCGCGGGATCGAGGTGGCGGCCGGCGGCCTCCATAGTGGCGCGCAGGCCCTCGAGGCGCTCGCCGGTGGCGTCCCAGGACGCCGGGCCGTTGATGAAAGCGACGCGGCGGCGGCCGATGTCGATGAGGTGCTGGGCGGCGAGCACGGCGCCGCCGCGGTCGTCGGGCAGGACGCTGGGCACGGGCTCGGACGTGCCGTACTCGTACAGGAAGACGTAGGGCACGCCCGGTAGCGGCAGCGCGGGGCCGGAGCGGGAACGCACCCGGTTGCCGGACATGATGATCAGGCCGTCGACCTGGCGGTCGAGCAGGCGCCGCAGGTGGGTGCGCTCGCGCTCGGGGTCGCCGTAGCTGTTGGCCAGCAAGACCGACACATCGTACGCGGAGGCGGCGTCCTCGACCCCGCGCATCAGCGCGTTGGTGAAGATGCCCTCGAGGTCGTCGGTGAGGATGGCGATCGTGTTGGTGTGCAGCGCGCGCAGGCCGCGCGCGACGGCGTTGGGCCGGTAGCCCAGGCGCGTGATCGTCTCGTGGACCCGCCGGCGCACCTCGTCGCCGACGTCGGGACGCTCGTTGAGCACCTTCGACACGGTGGCGGTGGAGACCCCGGCCGCCCGCGCCACGTCACGGATCGTGACCCGTGTCCTCGAGCCCTGCACCTGTTCTCCCTAATCGGTTACGTAACCCCGTTCGGGCCTAGACAATATCAGAAAGTCCTTGACACAGGCCGGACGCGCGCCTGTAACGTGCCGAGTTACGAAAACGATTACGTAACTCGATCACCGAGGGGAGGGAGGCGAACGTGACTGGTCCGCGGAGGCGCCGTCAGCGCATGGGGCTGCTCTTCGTGGCACCGGCGGTGCTGCTCGTGGTGGGGATGTTCATCGTTCCGGTGATCGTCACGGCGACGATGAGCTTCTACGACTGGTCGCTGCTCGGACAGCGGACGTACGTGGGGTTCGCGAACTACCGGCGGCTGCTCGGCGACACGACCTTCCACCACAGCCTGGTCTTCACCACGATCTACACGGTCATCGTCACGGCGGTGCTGTTCGTCGTCGGGTTCGCGCTGGCGTCGGCGGTCCGGCGCCGGCGACGCGGGGTCGGCCTGCTGCGGACGGCGTTCGTCATGCCCGTGGTCATCGGCTTCGCGACGGCGAGCTACCTGACGCTCTGGCTGCTCGACGACCGCATCGGCGTGATCCCCGACCTGCTGCGGCGTCTGGGCCTGGCGCACGGCAGCGTGTCGGTGTTCAGCCACTACTCGTCCGCGCTGGCCGTGGTGGTGGTCCTGGTGGTCTGGAAGACGGTCGGCCTGACGATGCTGCTGCTGATGTCGGGCATGCAGGCGATCTCGAAGGACTACTACGAGGCGGCGCAGGTCGACGGCGCGAAGCGGGCCCGGACGCTCTTCTCGATCACGCTGCCGCTGCTGCGCCCGACGATCGGCATGGTGCTGGTGCTGACGGTCATCGGCAGCTATCTCGCCTTCGACCAGTTCTTCATCCTCACCCAGGGCGGCCCGGACAACAGCACGATCCCGGTTGTCTATCTGATCTACCGGGCCGGCTTCATCGACTTCAACCTCGGCTACTCGGCCGCGCTGTCGATCGCCCTGATGGTCATCCTGCTCGTCCTGACCACCGTGCAGCTGGCCATCACGCGCACCCGGGAGGACTCGTGAGCCTGCCGAGAAAGGCCGCCTACGCCGTCTGGGCGCTCGTGGCGCTGCTCTTCGTCGCCCCGCTCGGGTGGCTGGTGCTGTCCTCGTTCAAGACCGGCGCGGAGTTCGCCCAGTCCCCGCCGACCTACCTGCCGTCGCATTTCAGCCTCGAGAACTACCGCCGCCTGCTCGACGCCGGACTCTGGACCAACGTGGCGAACAGCGCGCTGGTCACGGCCGGCACGGTCGTCATCGCCACGGTAATCGCGGTGCTGGCCGGCTATGGCTTCGCCCGCTTCCAGTTCCGCGGCCGGGGCCTGCTCTTCGTCGTCATCCTGTCCACCCTGATGATCCCGTTCCAGTCGATCGTGCCGTCGCTGTACGTCATCCTCGACACCCTGCACCTGACCAACTCGAAGGTCGGGCTGGTCCTGCTCTACACGGTCTTCGCGCTCCCGTTCGGCGTCTTCACCATGCGGGCCGCCTTCGCGAGCGTGCCGGCCGCCATCGAGGAGGCCGCCTTCGTCGACGGCGCCGGCTCGATGACGACCCTGGTCCGGGTGCTCGCACCGATGGTGACGCCGGGCATCGCGACGGTCGCGCTGTACGCGTTCTTCACGGCCTGGAACGAGTTCCTCGCGGCGCTGATCTTCACCACCCGGCAGGAGCAGTACACCCTGCCGGTCGTCCTGGCCAACCTGCAGACCGGCGGGGGCGGCACGCTCAACTGGGGCGTGCTGGAGACCGGAGCCGTCTTCGCCGCCGTGCCCTGCATCGTGATCTTCCTGATCCTCCAGCGCTACTACGTCGCCGGCCTCACCGGCGGCGCGGTCAAAGGCTGAATCTCCCCCTTCGCAAAAAGCAAAAAGGAGCACCCGTGTCTGCCCGAATTAGGTGGGTTGTCCCGCTGACCGTCCTCGCCCTCGCCGCCTGCAGCAACACCGGCCCAGCAACGGAAACCAAACCCGCCGAGCTCACCGGCAACGGCCCGGCCACCCTCTGGGTCCGCGCCGCCGACGAGCCGATGGACAAGGCCCTGGTCGAGGCCTGGAACCAGCAGAACCCCGACCGCAAAATCACCATGCTGACCGTCCCGGACGCGCAGTACGTCCAGAAGTACGTGCAGGCGGTCCGCAGCGGCGACGCGCCCGACCTCGCCGCCGTCGACATCGCCAACGTGAAGGCGCTGACCTCCCAGGGCCTGCTGACCGACATCACCGGCCAGGTGAACGCGCTGTCCTACAAGGACGCGATCGCCCCGGCCGGCGTGGGGATCAGCACGGTGGGCGGAAAGATCTACGCGCTGCCGCACCAGCTCGACGTCTCGATGCTGTACTACAACAAGCAGCTGTTCCAGAAGGCCGGCCTCGACCCGGAGAAGCCGCCGGCCAGCGCCGACGACGTCCTCACCGCGGCCCGCAAGATCACCGCGCTCGGCGGCGGCAACTACGGCTTCACCTTCGCCGGCAACTGCGCCGGCTGCAACGCGTACACCCTGCTGCCCTACATCTGGGCCAGCGGCGGCGACATCATGAACCAAGATGGCACCAAGGCCACGCTCGACGACCCGGCCGTCGCCGCCGCGCTGAACCTGCACAAGACCCTGTGGGACGAGAAGCTCATGCCCGCGGGCGCCAAGGACGACAACGGCGCGACCTGGCTCAACGGCTTCCAGTCCGGCAAGATCGGCATGATCGCGCTGGGCAGCTTCGCGATCAGCGTCTTCAAGGGCCAGAAGGGCCTCGACTTCGGCGTCACCGCCATCCCCGGCACCTCCGGCTCGGCGTCCTTCCTCGGCGGCGACGTCATCGGCATCTCCAAGGGCGCCAAGAACGCCAAGACCGCGTGGGACTTCATCGCCTGGAGCATGAGCGACGAGGTGCAGAAGACCGTGGTCGCCAAGACCGGGCAGCTGACGGTCCGCTCCGACGACGCCGACAACCCCGCCACGCAGGCCGAGCCCCGGCTGCTCGCGGCCAACAAGCTGATCGCCACGGCGAAGGTCCCGGTCACCGCGAAGTACAACTCGCTGTTCATCGACCCGACCGGCCCGTACCTCCAGTTCGTCCGCGACTGGGTCTTCACCGGCAACCCGCAGCAGGCGATCACCAAGGGCAACGACGGCTTCTCCAGCCGCCTGGCCTCCTGAAAACCAGGGAGACAACCATGCAGGACCTGAGCTTCCGGTGGCCGCACCCGCGGTTCGGCACCTCCCTCGGCCCGATCAGCGTGCGGGTGCACACCGGCGAGAACGTCTACGGCCTCTTCCCCGAGGCGATCGAGCAGACCGTCGAGGGCGACACCACGACGATCACCTGCGGCGAGCTGTCCTGGGCCGGCGGTCAGCTGACCGGCCCGGGGCAGGTCACCGTCCGCATCACCCAAGATCAAGATCAAGACCTGGTTCGCGTACGGATCGACGCGCGCCACCCGGACGGCGTGCGCTGCGTCGCGCTGGTCCTGCACGACCAGCCCACTGGCGACGTCACCGCGCTGCGCGAGGGGGACCTGCCGGTGCCCGCCACCGGCCGGGTGGTGCGCTACCCGGACGGGTGGTTCGACCTCGCCACCCCGCTGCTCGGCCTGCGCCGCCCGGACGGCACGATCACCGTCGCGCGCGCCGAGGACGAGCAGGTGCACAGCCGGCGCTTCGCCGTCGTCCCGCACTTCGGCGATCCCGCCACGTGCGAATTCGAGCTGATCACCGACGCCGACGCGACCACGCCCAGCACCACCTTCGCCGTACCCGTATGGGAGCTGCGGCGAGTCGCGAAGCTGGACGCCGTCCTGGCCGAGCACACCGCTCACACCCGTACGGCATATGCCTTGGAAAAATGGGACGAGCGCAGCGATGTCCCGGCCTGGCTACGACGGACCGCGCTGGTGCTGAGCCTCAACGGCATGCACTTCACCGGCCGGGTCTTCCTCGACTACGACGCCATGCTCGACACCATCCGCCGGCTCGCCGAGCGGATCGACCCGCGGCACATCCTCGCCTACCTGCCCGGGTGGGAGGGCCGCTACTACCGCTGGTACGGCCGGTTCGATGTGGACGAACGACTCGGTGGCGCGGCCGGGTTCCGCCGCCTGATCGACGGCGCGCACCAGCTCGGCGCCCGCGTGATGCCGATGTTCGGCGCCAACGTGGCCTCCCGCGACCTGCCCGGCTTCGAGCAGTGGGCCGAACCGGGCCGCTTGCTCAACGCGAGCGGCCACGCCCCGATCGGCTCGGTGGACTGGGACGCCTCCCGCCACTTCGACCACGGCTGGGGCGCGCTCATCAACCCGGCGTACGCGCCCTGGCGTACCCATCTCGCCGAGCAGATCGTCGGCCTTCGCGAGGAGTACGGCTTCGACGCGGCGTTCCTCGACATCTCCGCGATGTACAACAACGACCCGCGCGGCAGCACCACCGAAGGGCTGCGGCTGCTGGTCGAGCAGATCCGGGACCGCTGCCCCGACCTGCTGATCGCCGGCGAGGGCTGGTTCGACGCGCTCGGCGGCATCATCCCACTGGTGCAGACCGGGCACCGCGACACCGTGCCGACCTTCCACGACCAGCCCGCCCCGGAGCTGTTCACCGCGAGCAACCGGTCGTTCGGGCACGTGTGCCTCGGTGACCCCGCCTACGGGTCGACCGGCTGCCACGAGGCCGGCTACAACGCGCACTGGCGGCTGCCGGTCCGCGAAGGCGTCATCCCCACGCTCACGGTCGTCGACGGCACGCTCGACGACGCCCCCGACCGCGTCGCCGAGGTTCTGCGGGACGCGCAGGAGTACGCCGACAAATTCCTGAACTGACTCCCCGAGGTTCCCATGCGCAGATTCGCGAGATCCCTACCCGTCCTCCTGATGGTCGCCGCCGGCGTGGCCGTGCCCGCCGCCGCCGCGTCGGCCGCGACCGTCACCCTCAACCGCGCCACCTACCGCGACAAGACCCTCGCCGCGATCCTCGGCCAGGTCGGCGGCGTGCTGACCGGGTACGAGTACAAGAGCCAGTCCCCCGAGCCGACCGACGCCTGCTTCGCGCCCGCCGCCGGCCCGTACTCCGGGGACGCCCCGGCCTCGTGCTGGACCCCGAACGGCTATCCCGGCTACGACCGGCTCGGCGCGCCGCACTTCACCGCCGACCAGACCGGCAGCGACGACGACTACCACATCGACTTCTTCGATCAGCTGATCCTCGCCGAGCACGGGCCGGACGCCGGCAACCAGGCGATCCGCGACGAGTGGGTCGCGCACGACGTCGGCGACTGGGGGCCGGGCGACATCGCCAACGCCGCCATGCGCGACGACGGCCTGATCCCGCCGCTGACCGGCCGGGCCGAGTTCAACCGGCACTACTGGCTCACCGAGCCGTACATCGAGAACGACACCCTCGGCCTGGTCGCTCCCGGCATGCCGGCGACCGCGCGGGACCTGGCGGATCGGTTCGGGTCGGTCACCGGCGAGTTCGACTCGGTGGTGTGGGCGAAGTTCCTCGCGACCGCGTACTCGCAGGCGTATTTCCTCACCGACGCGCGCGACGCGCTGGCGCAGGCCTCGGCGGTCCTGCCGCGCGACGGCTGGCCGTACCAGGTCTATCAGAAGGCCGTGGCCCTGCACGAGCAGAACGGCGCCGACTGGCGGTGGGCCCAGGGCCAGCTGATGAGCTTCGTCCGCAACGTCTACGGCCAGGACAACGTCATGGCCATCCCGGACCGCAACAACGGCTCGACCGTGCTCGCGATCCTCTACGGCGGCAACGACTACCTCACCACGCTGCGGATCGCGTCGCTGATCGGCAACGACGCGGACTGCACGGCGTCGGCCGCAGCCGGGCTGATGGGCATCGTCAAGGGCATGGCCGGGACGCCGCAGCAGTTCAAAGACAAGATCTACCGCAACGGCGCCGGCCAGTACGTCAACGACCTCACCACCGGCTTCCCGCCGAACATCAAGAACAACTATCCGGCCGCACAGACCTGGGACAGCATCGTCTCGCTGTACGAGTCGAACACCGCCGCCCAGGTGACGGCCCGCGGCGGGACCACCGACGCGACCGCGTTCCACATCCAGACCCAGACCGTCGCGCCCGAGTCGGCGGTGCTGGTCGACAACTACGACTTCGAGCAGGGCACGCTCGCCAACTGGACGAGGTGGACTCCCGGCGCCGACCCGGGCAGCCCCAACGCCTTCGCCGAGAGCAACGGCACCGCCCAGTCGGGCGCGTGGAAGGGCACCGTCTTCACCGACGCCGACGTGCCGCAGGTGAAGCTGTCCACCACGCTGCGCGGCCTGCAGCCCGGCGCCCGGTACCGGCTGAGCGCCTTCGTCCAGGGCGATCAGGCCGCCCGCCTGTACGTCGCCGGGTACGGCGGAACCGAGCTGCACACCTCGGCCATCGGCACCTACGCGCACACCAACCAGCAGTGGGTCAGCCGCACGATCGAGTTCACGCCGACCGGCACCACCGCCGAGGCCGGCCTGCATCTGCCGCCCGGCGCGACCGGCTTCGCCGCCATCGACAACATCGCCGTGCGACAGATCGCGAGTGTTTCCACCACGCGCTACGAGGCAGAAGCGGCGACGCGTACGGGAGGGCAAGCGCGCACCGCTTCGAGCGCCTCCGGCGGCGGCTATGTCGGCGGCCTCGACAACGCCGGCGACGGCGTGCAGTTCGCGGTGAACGTGCCGGCCGCCGGCGAGTACCGGCTCGCGGTCGGCTACGCCAGCGCCGGGACGACCGCGGGCACGATGGACGTGCTCGTCAACGGCGCCAAGAAGTTCACCGCCCCGTTCCCGCGGACCGAGGCCTGGGGCACCTTCGCCAGCGACCTTCAGTACCTGCCCGTGACGCTGGCAGCCGGCGCCAACACCATCCGCCTGCAACGCAACGCCGGGTACGTCGAGCTCGACTACGCCGATCTCTCCACCGCGCCGGCGCCCGTGTATGCCGCCGAACAGGTCGTCGGCGTGCCGAACGCGGGCTTCGAGACCGGGACGCCGTCTGCCTGGAGCACGTGGGGCGACGCCGACGCGGATTATGTCGAGACCGGCGGCTTCGACGGCGGCTACCGCCTCACCCAGTACCGGGCGACCGCGTACCAGGTCTACACCAGCCAGACCATCACCGGCCTCGCCAACGGCACCTACACGCTGACCGCTCAGGCGGTCGGCGGCGGCGGGCAGGTCGGCGCCTACCTGAGCGCCAAGGACTACTCGGCGTCCGGCCCCGAGCTGACCGCGCCGATCCCGGCGACGGGCTGGCCGAACTGGCGCCGGGTCGTGATCCCCGGCATCCCGGTCGCCAACGGACAGCTGACCGTCGGCGTCTACTCCACCGGCAGCGGAGGCCAATGGCTGTCCCTCGACGCCGTCCGCCTCACCCGCCAGTAGCACACCCCTGAAGAAAGGACGGTCGACGTGACCGCCGCACCCCCCGCGCTGTCCGAACTGCCGCCCGGCCAGATCCGGCCGTCCGGCTGGCTGCTGAACCAGCTCCGGCTGCAGGCCGCCGGGCTGACCGGCCAGCTCGACGACATCTGGCCGGACGTCGGCCCGGACAGCGCCTGGCTCGGCGGTCACGGCGAGGACTGGGAACGCGGGCCGTACCACCAGGACGGCCTGCTCCCCCTCGCGTACGTCCTCGACGATCCGGCCCTGCAGGCCAAGGCCCGCAAGTGGGTCGAGTCGGTTCTGGGCAGCCAGCGGCCGGACGGCCAGTTCGGCCCGGAGAGCAACGACGACTGGTGGCCGCGGATGGTCGCCCTGAAGGTGCTCGTCCAGCACGCCGACGCCACCGGCGACCCCCGGGTCGCGCCCTTCCTGGAACGCTACTTCCGCTACCAGCTGCGCCACCTGCCCGGCCGGCCGTTGTCGGACTGGGGGCGCGTCCGCGGCGCCGACAACGTCCTCTCGGTGCTGTGGCTGCACGAGCGCACCGGCGACGACGACCTGCTCGAGCTGGCCCGGCTGCTGCTCGCGCAGACCGCCGACTGGCACACCTTCGTCACCCGGGACCTCACCGGCGAACCGGCCCGCACCTTCAGCCATCTCACCCACGGCGTGAATGTGGCGATGGGCCTCAAGACCCCGGCCGTGAGCTTCCTCGTCGACGGCGACGAGGCCCACCGCGCCGAGACGCCGGAGATGCTGGCCGCGCTCGACCGGCTGCACGGCCTGGTCCACGGCGTGTTCTCCGGCGACGAGTGGCTCGGCGGCCGCGACCCGCACCACGGCGTCGAGACCTGCCAGGTGGTCGAGCTGATGTTCACCCTCGAGCAGACGGCCCGGATCTTCGGCGACGGCCGGTACGGCGACCTGCTCGAACAGGTCGCGTTCAACCTGCTGCCGTCGAGCTGCGACCCCCGGATGCTCGCCCACCAGTACCACCAGCAGGCCAATCAGGTCATGGCCAGCGTGGCGCGGCGCGACTGGACGTTCAGCGGCGACGACGCCAACATCTTCGGGCTCGAGCCGCATTTCGGGTGCTGCACCGCCAACCTGCATCAGGGCTGGCCCAAGCTGGCCCGTTCGCTGTGGATGCGCACCCCCGACGACGGGCTCGCCGTCGTCGCGTACGCCCCCTGCACGGTCACCACCCGGCTGCCCGGCCAGGACGTCCGGCTCGAGGTCCGCACCGAGTACCCGTTCGAGGAGGACATCCGCATCGTCGTCGACGCCAGTGCCGCCTTCCCGCTGCGGCTCCGGATCCCGTCCTGGTGCGACAAGCCTTCCTTGACCGTACGGGGTGAAGCCGTTCCCGCTACGCCGGACGAGCACGGGTACGTCACCGTCGACCGCGCCTGGCGACCCGGCGACGAGGTGCTCTTGCGCCTGCCGATGGCCGTACGCGTCGTCCCTCGCGACCGCGGCGCGGTCGGGCTGCGGCTCGGCCCACTCGTGCTCGCGCTCGCCGTCGGCGAGAACTGGCGGCCGGTGCCGGACGCGCCCGGCCTCGCCGAATGGGAGGTCACCCCGCGCGCCTGGTGGAACTTCGGCCTCTGGCTCGACGAGGGCCGCGGCCCCGGCGGATGGCGGGTCGAGCGCCGCCCACCCGGCGAGGTCCCATTCACCGCCGCCGGCGCACCTCTGGTCGTTCACGCGAAGGGCGCGCCGCTGCCCGAGTGGAAGCTCGACGGCGCCTCCGCCGGCCGGCTGCCGGACAGCCCCGTCACCGCGCTGCTCCCGATGCACGACATCCGGCTCGTGCCGTACGGCTGCGCGCGGCTGCGCATCGCCGAAGTGCCGGTCGCGGTCCCCGCTCCGGACGAGCCGTCCTGAGCGCGCGGCGGCTCTGGCCAGATCGACAACGATCGTCCTAAACTCGCGTTCAGCCCCCGGGAGGTCCACGCGATGCGGATCGTGGTGCTCGTCAAGCAGGTGCCGTCCACGGACGCCGGCCTGTCGTTCGCGTCCGACCTCACCGTGATCCGCGACGCCGGCCGGGCCGCGCTCAACGCCGCCGACTGGTGCGCCGTCGATCAGAGCCTGCGAGTCGCCGTGCGGCGGCGCGACGTCCAGATCACCGCGGTCACCATGGGGCCGCCCGGCGCGGTGGCGGCCCTGCGCACCGCGCTGGTGCTCGGCGCCGACATGGCGGTCCACATCCGCGACGAGGCGCTGCACGGCTCCGACGCGCTGGTCACCTCGCGGGTGCTCGCCGCCGCCGTCGCCCGCATCGGGTTCGACCTGGTGCTGTGCGGGTCCGCGTCGGCCGACTCGGGCATGTCGGCGGTGCCGGCCATGGTCGCCGAGCGGCTGGGCGTGCCGGCCCTCTGCTTCGCCGACCGGCTGGTGGTGCGCGAGCGCAAGGTGGAGATCCACCGCGACGACGGCTGCGGCGACCGGCGGGTGTTCGTCGCGGCGCCGCCGCTGGTGGTGTCGGTGACCGAGCGGTGCGGCGAGCCGCGCTACCCGCGGTACGTGTCCCGCCTCGACGCCCGCGACAAGCCGATCGCCGTCTGGACCCTCGCGACGCTCGGCATCGACCCGGCCGAGGTCGGCCTGCTCGGCTCGGCGTCCGTGGTGCGGGGGGCGACGCCCCGGCCGGGCGACCGGCGGGACGCGCTCGCCATGGGCGACCCGACCAGCGTGGCGATCCGCCTCGCCGACTTCCTGGCCGAGCGCCAGTTCCTCTAGGCCGAGATCGGAGGCGCGGATGGCGGAGGTCCTGGTGCTGGCCGGGCCGGGCAAGACCCGCGCCACCTGCGCGCTGCTCACTCTGGCTCGGCGAATCGGCGCCCCCGCCGCGGTCGCGGGCGGCAAGGCGGCCAGTAAAGCGCTGGGACGATACGGCGCCGCCAAGATCTACTCTTCATCGGCCCCAGAGCTCGATGAACACCCGGTGGCCGCCCGCGTCGAGCTCCTGGTCCACCTGGCCCGCCAGAACCCGCCCGCCGCCATCCTGATCGCCTCCGGCCGCGACGGCCTGGAGATCGCCGGCCGCGTCGCCGTCCGCCTGGACTCCGGCTTCCTCAACGACGTCATCGACGTGACGCCCGGCCCCGACGGCCCGATCGCCGTGCAGTCCGTGCAGGGCGGCGCCTACCTGGTCGAGTCCAGCGTGGTGCGTGGCGTCCCGGTCCTCGCGGTGCGCACCGAGGAGGTCACCATCACCCTGTCGCCCACCGAACCGGCGATCACCCCGGTGCGCATGTCCTTTCCTGATGGCGTGCGCGCCGTACGCCAGGTCGCCCGCGCCAAGCCCAAAGATTTGTCCACCGCCGCGGTCATCGTCGCCGGCGGCCGCGGCGTCGGCTCCCCCGAGGGGTTCGAGCTGGTCAAGCGGCTGGCCGCGGCGCTCGACGGGGTGCCCGCCGGATCGCACGCCGCCGCCGAGCAGGGCTGGTGCCCGCCGGAGATGCAGGTCGACCAGGTCGGCAAGATCGTCCACCCCAGCCTCTACCTGGCCCTGGGCATCTCCGGGTCGTTACGGCACCGCGCCGGCATGCACGGCGCCACCACGGTCGTGGCGATCGACAGCGACCCGCAAGCGCCGATCTTCCAGCTGTCCGACCTCGGCGCCGTCGGCGACGTGCACGAAATCGTCCCGGAGCTGCTCGCCGAGATCGAGCGGCGCCGGGCCCTACCCATGATTCCGGAGGCATAAGAGTGGTCGTGCGACTCGTGCTCGGCCTGGCGATCACGCTGGTCGTGTTCGCCGTGGCCGGTCGCCGTGCGTTCATGCTCTACCGGCTGGCGCGCACCGGCCAGCCGGTGGAGCCGGGCCGCACGAGCGGCGTGGGCAAACGTTCCGAGGCCGTGGCAACCGAGGTCCTCGGGCAACGCAAGCTCCTGAAGTGGAGCGTGCCCGGCGCGGCGCACTTCGCCGTCTTCTGGGGATTCACGATCCTGCTCGCCACGATCGTGGAGGGCTTCGGCGCGCTGTTCCAGCGCGACTTCCACATCCCGATCATCGGCACGCAGGCCTGGCTGGGGTTCCTCGAGGACCTCTTCATCGTGGCGGTGCTCTGCGGCCTGGCTGTCTTCGCGGTCCTGCGCCTGACCCAGAGCCCCGAGCGCGAGGGCCGCCGGTCCCGGTTCTACGGCTCGCATCTGGGACCCGCCTGGCTCGTCCTCTTCATGATCTTCAACGTGATGTGGACCCTGCTTCTCTACCGAGGAGCACAGATCAACACCGGCAATTTCCCGTACGACCGGGGAGCGTTCGCTTCCGAGTGGGTGGCCCGGATCCTGGCGCCGGCCGGGCGCACGGCCAACGACGTGTTCGAGACGGTCGGCCTGCTCCTGTCGCTGGGCGTCGTGCTGGGGTTCCTGGTCCTGGTCCTCTACTCCAAGCACCTGCACATCTTCCTGGCGCCGCTCAACGTGGCGTTCTCCCGCCGCCCGCGGGCGCTGGGCGCGCTGCTCCCGGTGTATTCCGGCGGCAAGGAGGTCGACTTCGAGGACCCCGGCGAGGACGACAAGATCGGCCGCGGGGTGATCGAGGACTTCACCTGGAAGGGCCTGCTCGACTTCGGCACCTGCACCGAGTGCGGCCGCTGCCAGTCGCAGTGCCCGGCCTGGAACACCGGCAAGCCGCTCAGCCCCAAGCTGCTGATCATGAGCTTGCGGGATCACGCCATGGCCAAGGCGCCGTACCTGCTGGCCGACTCGGACGAGCAGCGAGCGGCGATGCACAAGGACGTGCTCGCCGAGGCCGAGCGCTCGCTGGTCGGCCCGGTCGACGAGGGCGGGGTGATCGACCCGGACGTCCTGTGGTCCTGCGTCACCTGCGGCGCCTGCGTCGAGCAGTGTCCCGTCGACATCGAGCACGTCGACCACATCGTCGACATGCGCCGCTACCAGGTCCTGATCGAGTCGCAGTTCCCCAAGGAGGCCCACACGCTGCTGCGCAACCTGGAACGCAGCGGCGACCCGTGGGGCCGGGGCGCGCAGGCGCGCCTGGAGTGGATGACCGGCCTCCCCTTCGAGGTGCGCGTCCTGGACGACGGCCAGACGCTCCCCGACGACGTCGACTATCTGCTGTGGGTCGGCTGCGCCGGCGCGCTCGACGAGAACGCCAAGAAGACCACCCGCGCCGTCGCCGAGCTGCTGAACGAGGCCGGCGTCCAGTTCATGGTGCTGGGCGGCGCCGAGACCTGCACCGGCGACGCCGCCCGCCGCCTGGGCCAGGAGCTGCTGTTCCAGGAGCTGGCCAAGCAGAACGTCGAAACCCTGGACGCCGCCGGCGCGAAGCGGATCGTGGTCACCTGCGCGCACTGCTTCAACGCGCTGGGCAACGAATACAAACAACTGGGCGGCGACTACGAGGTCCTGCACCACACCCAGCTGCTCTCCCGCCTGGTAGCCGAGAACAAGCTGGTCCCGGTGCGCCCCGTCGACGCCGCGGTGACCTACCACGACCCGTGCTACCTCGGTCGTCACAACCGCGTCTTCAGCCCGCCCCGCGAGATCCTGGCCGGCGTCCCCGGCGTACGCCTCAACGAGATGCCCCGCAACCGCGAGACGTCGTTCTGCTGCGGCGCGGGCGGCGCCCGCATGTGGATGGAGGAGACGATCGGCACCCGCATCAACGAGACCCGAACCGACGAGGCAATCGAGACCGGCGCCGAGCTGATCACCGCGGCGTGCCCGTTCTGCATAGTCATGCTCACCGACGGCACCGCCGTCCGGAAGCAGCAGGGCAAGGCCCCTGACGAGCTCCAGGTCGTCGATGTGTCCCGGGTCCTCCTGCGCTCGATCCGCGACACCCCCGACGGCCCGGCCCAGCCCGCACCTTGAAACCTACCGGCCACCCAACGCCGGCCGCACACAGTCCGCGGCGACCCGCACGACATTCACGCTGATCGATCGCGCACCATGGCCGGATGCGTAACAAGATCGTCGTGGCGGCTGCCGCCTGTGTGCTGACGGCCGGCTGCGACGGCACGACTCCCGCGCCGGCCCCGGACGTGACCAGCGCCGCCGCGGGAAGCCCCGCCACCCCTACCGGCACCTCGCCGGCGGCGGCTGCCACCACGGACCACGACGACCTCAAGGCATCAGTCCAGGCCTACAGCGACGCCTACCTCACCGGCGACGGCAAAACCGCCTATGGGCTGCTGTCACGGCGATGCCGCAAGCGCATCACGCCGGCCGCCTTCACCACCATTGTCGACTTCGCCAAGCAGGAATACGGCAGTGCGCTACCGATCAAGACCTTCTCCGCCGCGGTCTCCGGCGACCTCGCCCGGGTCACCTACACCTACTCGGTCAAGGCCATCGACCAGGACAGCGAACCCTGGGTACGCGAAGACGGCCGCTGGCACGAGGACGACTGCTGAGCAAAGGGGCGCGCCCGATGACGAGCAAGACCGACTTCAAGAAGGACCTCGACACCTACCGGGCGCGGCGAGGGGAGTTCCGGATCCTCGATGTGCCGGACACGCGGTATCTGATGGTTGACGGCCACGGCGATCCGAATACGTCGCCTCTGTTCACGCGGGCGGTCGAGGCGCTCTACCCGGTGGCGTACAAGATGAAGTTCGCGAGCAAGATCGACCTCGAGCGCGACTACGTCGTTCCGCCGCTGGAGGGGCTGTGGTGGGCCGACGACATGGAGTCTTTCACCGGGGCTCGGAACAAGTCGCGGTGGGACTGGACGCTCATGCTGATGGTTCCCGAGTGGATCGGCGAAGACATGTGTGCGGCGGCTGTCGAGCGGGCCGGGGCGAAGAACGTCCGGCTGGAGACGCTCTCCGAGGGGCGGTGCGTGCAGACCCTGCACGTCGGGTCCTTCGATGACGAGGCGGGCGTGCTCGCGCGGCTGCACGACGAGCTCATTCCAGGCCAAGGGCTTCGGATGGCCGGCAAGCACCACGAGATCTACCTCAGTGACTTCCGCAGGGTCGCGCCCGAGAAGCAGCGCACGATCCTCCGGCAGCCGGTCAGGGCTGTCGCCCGGTGATCGAGCCGCAGGAGGGGCAGCGCTCAGCGGGCGAGGAAGCGGCGGCGCTCGAAGAGGCGGCCGGGCCCGAGGAGGCGGCGGGACCCGAGGAGGCGGCGCGCGAGGAGGCGGCGGGGCCCGAGGAGGCGGTGGCGCGCGAGGAAGCCGCCAGCAGGGCGAGGGGCACGAGGGTCGACGCGATCACGGCGACGGCGACCGCCGACGCGAGCAGTGTCGACCAGGAGGCGTTCGGGCCGCCGCCGTAGAGCTGGACGGCCAGTTCGCCGGCCAGGGAGTGCAGTGACAACATGCCGATCGGGCCTAGTAGGAGCAGCAGCGCCCAGGCGCCGCGGAAGTCGTTGCGCAGCGCCAAGCCGGCGGCGAGCAGCAACGTGACCAGCAGGAGCGCCAGGCCGATGGCGGGTAGGGCCTGGCCGGCGGAGCCGGGGGACTGGCCGTAATAAGTGCTGAGCGCGCTGCCGTGCAGGATGCTCGCCATTGCGGGCAGCAGCGCGGCGGCGCCGGCCAGCGGTGCGAGCCGCAGCCACAACGGTGGACGGCGAGGGACGCCGAGCGCTACGAGGCCCAGGGCGGCTTGGGGAAGCAGCACGTACAGCGGGGGCCGGAACGCGCCGATGACGGGGGCGAGCGGCACGACGGCGACGGTGAGGGTGAGCGCGACACCGATCGCGAAGCGCGTCCAACGGCCCGGAGACAGCGCGTGCACGACCGCGGCCAGCAGCCACGCCACCCACACCACCAGGCCGAGCGGCGGAACCTCGAACTCCGTCACCCACTGGGCCTCCACGACGGTCCAGCCGGCGGCCAGAGCGGTCGCGGTCAGCAGAGCCAGCGTGCCGGCCAGCCGGATGCCCGGGCCGATCCCGGTGGCGCCGGCCGCGCGCAGACGTTCCCGCCAGCCGCCGGCGGCCAGATCGGTCACGTCGGCGGGGGACGGCCACCGCCGGCCGGGGGCGGCCAGCGCCAGGTACGTGCCGACTATCTCCGAGCCGCGCTCGCGACCGTAGCGGGCCGGGTACAAGAGCCGGACCAGTCGCAGGTAGCGGCGTTCCAGGTCGGTCACGCGATCCCCCCAGTGAGCCGGAGGCGGGCGTTCAACCGCCTGGTCGCGGCCTCCACATTGGCGCGCATCCGCTCGGTCTCCTCGGCTAGCAGGTCACCGCCGGAATCGGAGAGCCGGTAGTAGCGGCGCAGCCGGCCGTCCACCACCTCTTCCCGCTCGACGGCGACCAGCCCGGCGTCGACCAGCCGGTCGAGTGAGCCGTAGAGCGTGCCGGGCCGCAGCGACACGCGGCCGCCGGACAGCCGGGCCACCTCGGCGATCAAGCCGTAGCCGTGCAACGGCTCCCCGGCCAGGGCGGTGAGGATCAGGAACGTGGGTTCGCGCAGCGGTGTCTCCACGCCATCAATGTATCGGCTGCGAAGATATATCGGAACCCTTAATGTGTGTACGGCTCAAGGCAGCCGAACTCGGCGCCCGCCCCGGTGACCTCGACCAGGAGGCGCGAAGGCCGGACATCCCCGATCACGCAGCCGGCGTCGGGGAAGCGCACGGCGAAGACCGCGCCCGGTGGAGGAGCCGCCGCGTCGAGCGGCGTACGCATCGGGGTGACCGCCACGTCGTCCGGCGCCAGGCCGAGCCCGAGCAGGGCCTGGCGGGTGGAGGCCGGGGTGAAGTCGCCGGCGGTGCGCAGGGCGGCGAGCTTCGGGCGGATGCGGGCCGCGAGGGCGTCGCCGGCGCGCTGCTCCTCGGCGGTGAGCTCGTGCCGCTGCTTCCAGCCGTTGTTCTCAGCCTGGTGCGGCGCCCCATCGCCGGGAGGCGGCAGGGCACGCTGCGAGAAAGATGGCGCGAGGGAAGGCGAGAGGGGAGGCGAAGATGATGGGAGCGGTGAAGTGTCACCGTCACCCGCGCCTGGCCGGGCGCAGCCGAGGGCGACCAGGCCGAGCACCACAGCTGCCAGCCAGCGCCGCTTCGACATCAGGGTGCCACTTCCTCCCACCTCAAGGTATAACGCACAGGGTGGCTTGCGGCAAGACCGGTGTCATAGCGCAGAATCGTCCATCGAAGCCACGACCTGCGGATATGGGGGATCTTCATGACCGGGCAGTACGTGCTGGACCTTCGGGACGTCGACCAGACACAGGTCGCGCTGGTCGGCGGCAAGGGAGCGAACCTCGGCGAACTGTCGCGCGTCGAAGGCGTACGCGTGCCGCCTGGTTTTTGCATTACGACCGCTGCCTTCCAGCGAGTCCTGGCGGAAGCGCCCGATCGGGAGGCGATCGAACAGGCCACGATTCCCGACGATCTGGCGGCCGCCATCAAGGAAGCAACTGAGGAAAATGTCGCGTACGCCGTCCGGTCCAGCGCGACCGCCGAGGACCTGCCGACCGCATCTTTCGCGGGCCAGCAGGACACCTATCTGAATGTCGTGGGCCCGGAATCGGTCCTCGAGCACATTCGCAAATGCTGGGCGTCGCTGTTCACCGAGCGCGCGGTGATCTACCGCGAGCGAAACGGCATCGACCACCGGAAGGTCCAGATGGCCGTCGTGGTCCAGCAGATGGTGTTCCCACGCGCATCCGGCATCTTGTTCACCGCCGACCCGGTCACCGGAAATCGCCACGTGGCCACGGTGGACGCGGGTTTCGGCCTCGGCGAGGCGCTGGTCTCCGGCCTGGTCAACCCGGACGTCTACAAAGTGCGCGACGGCGAGATCGTCGCCCGGGCGATCGCCGCCAAGCAGTTGAGCATTCAGCCGGTGCAAGGTGGCGGGACGCGAGTCGTGAAAGCAATCCAAGAAGAGCCCGCGCTCACGGACGAGCAGGTCGTCGATCTCGTCCGGCTCGCCACAAGGATCGAGGCGCATTTCGGCCGCCCGCAAGACATCGAGTGGTGCCTTGCCGACGACGGCTTCGCGATCGTGCAGAGCCGCCCGATCACGACGCTGTTCCCGATCCCGGAGAGCGCCGACGGAGAGAACCACGTCTATCTCTCGGTCGGTCATCAGCAGATGATGACCGACGCCATGAAACCCCTCGGCCTCTCCATGTGGAAGCTGACCGCGATGGCGAAGTTCGTGGAGGCGGGCGGACGGTTGTTCGTCGACAGCACCAGGCAGCTGGCCTCCCCGGCGATCCGCCCCGGCTTCCTGGAGATGATCGGCCGCGGCGATCCATTGATCCGGGACGCGCTGGAAACAGTTCTCGACCGCGGCTTCATCCGCGAGATCCCTCCGGACACAACGCCGCGGCAAGGAATACCGGCAAATCCAGGAAAGCCGGCTGACCCCGATCCCGCCATCGTGGCCCAGCTGATCGAGCGCAGCCAGACCTCCCTGGCCGCCCTCAAGCGTGAAATCGCCGGCAAAACCGGGCCGGCGCTTTTCGACTACCTGGTGGAGGCCTTCGAGGAGCACAAGCGGGTGCTCACCGATCCGCTGAGCATGCAGGCGATCATGGCCGGCATGGAGGCCACCTGGTGGCTCAATGACCACCTCCAGGAATGGCTGGGCGAGAAGAACGCCGCCGACACGCTCACGCTTTCCGCCCCGAACAACATCACCTCCGAGATGGGGCTGGAGCTGCTCGATGTCGCCGACGTGATCCGCCCCTTCCCCGAGGTGGTCGCGTTCCTGCAGGGCGTCGAGGACGAGAGCTTCCTGGACGAATTGCCGAAGCTCGCCGGCGGCACCGAGGCGCGCGACGCCATCGAGGCGTACCTCGGCAAATACGGCATGCGCTGCGCCGGCGAAATCGACATCACCCGGCCGCGCTGGAGCGAGCGCCCGACCACCCTCGTACCGCTGATCCTCGACAACATCAAGCTTTTCGAGCCGGGCGCCGCCGAGCGACGCTTCGAGGAGGGCCGCCAGGCGGCCGAGAACAAACGGCAAGAGGTCCTGCAACGCTTGCGGTCGCTGCCGGGTGGCGATCAAAAAGCAGAGGAGACCGTACGGGTAATCGAGCGTCTCCGGAATTTCATCGGCTATCGGGAGTACCCGAAGTACGGCATCATCGCCCGCTACTTCGTCTACAAGCAGGCGCTGCTGGCCGAGGCGGAACGCCTGCCGATCGGCGAGAAGGAAGACATCTTCTACCTAACGTTCGAGGAACTGCGCGCCGGCCAATTCGACGAGCAGCTCATCCAGCGACGCAAGGACGCTTTCCGGTCCTACCAAGCGCTCAAGCCGCCGCAGGTGCTCACCTCCGAGGGCGAGGCGATCCGCGGTTCGTACCGGCGCGACGATCTGCCGCCCGGCGCGCTGGCCGGCCTGCCGGTCTCGGCCGGCACCGTCGAGGGCCGGGCCCGCGTCATCCTCGACATGGCGGAGGCCGACCTCGAGGAGGGCGACATCCTGGTCACCGCCTATACCGACCCCAGCTGGTCGCCGCTGTTCGTCGCGGTCGCCGGGCTGGTGACCGAGGTGGGCGGCCAGATGACGCACGGCGCGGTGATCGCCCGCGAGTACGGCCTGCCGGCCGTGGTCGGCGTGGCCGACGCGACCCGGCTGATCGCCGACGGCGAGCGGATCCGCGTGCACGGCGGGGACGGCTACATCGAGATCCTGCCGAGCGCCTGAAGGAGGAGGTCCACCTCGTCCGCGGTGTTGTAGTGGTAGAGGCTCGCGCGCACCGCGCCGCCGTCCGCGCGAAGCCTCGCCGCCTCGAAGTACTCGACCGCGTAATAGTCGCCGTGCGAGACGCAGATGCCCTGGTCGCCGAGGATGCGGGCGGTCTCGGCCGGGGCCTGGCCGCCGAGGCGGAACGAGACCGTCGGGCAGCGGTCGGCCCCGGCCGGGCAGATCGTCACGCCGTCGATGGCGGCGAGCCCGGCCAGCAGCCGATCGAGCAGCGCGTCCTCGTGGTCGGTCGCCGCCGCCATCCCGGCCAGCACCCGAGCGCGCCGGTCACCGGGCGCGGCGACGCCGGCCGGCACCCCGGCGGGGCGGTCACCCGGTGCGGCCGGGCCGGGCCTTTGACCGAGCGGCTGGGCCGAGGTGAAGTCGGCCAGGGTGGCCAGGTAGTCGACCGCGGCGGTGATGCCGGCGAGCAGCTCGAAGCTCAGCGTGCCGTACTCGAACCGGTCCGGCACCACTTCAGGCGAGGGGATCAGCTTCGCCGGGCGCAGGGGCTCCCAGACGGCCGGGTCGGCGATGGCGGCCGAGTAGTGCGGGCCGGACCATTTGTAGGCGCTGGTCACGTAGAAGTCGGCGCCGAGGGCCCCCACGTCGGTCGGCCGGTGCGCGGTGGCGTGCACGCCGTCCACGTACACGTAAGCATCGGCCGCATGCGCGAGGTCGGCGATGTCCCGGACCGACGGCATGGTCCCGATGGCGTTGCTGGCCGCGGTCACCGCCACCAGCCGCGTGCGCGGACCGATCAGATCCTCATACTGCGCGACCGGGAGCTCGCCGCTTTCCAGGTCGACATCAGCCCACCGTACGGTCGCTCCGGTCGCCGCCGCGGCCTGCACCCACGGCCGGACGTTGGCGTCGTGGTCGAGCCGCGACACCACTACCTCGTCGCCCGGGCCCCAGCCCTGCGCCAGCGTGCGCGCCACCAGATAGGTCAGCGCGGTGGCGCTCGGCCCGAACACCACCCCGGCCGGATCGCCGCCGACCAGGTCAGCGACCGCCGACCGGGCCGCCGCCACGATCTCCCCGGACCGGCGGGACGGCTCGTGCGCGGTCCCGCGGTTGGACACCGCCGTGCGCATCGCCCCGCCGATCGCGGCGATCACCGGCTCGGCCGGCTGGGTGCCGCCGGCCCCGTCGAAGTGCACAAAGCCGTCGGCTAGGGCGGGGTAGCCGGCCCGCACCCGGGCGATATCGAGGATCATGGACCGAGCCTAGGCGACGTAGAGTTGGCGGTCGTGACTACTTCGACGCCTCGCTTCTCCGCCGTGCTCTTCGACTGCGACGGCGTGCTCGTCGACTCCGAGCCCATCACCAACGGCGTCCTGCGGACGATGCTGATCGAGCTCGGGTGGGAGATCTCCGAGCGGGACTGCATCGACCTGTTCGTCGGCCGGGCGCTCCGCGACGAGTGGGCGGTGATCCTGAAGAACACCGGGTTCCGGATCGACGACACCTGGCTGGCGACCTTCCGCGGTCGGCGGGACGCGGCCCTGCGAGCGCGGCTCGCTCCGGTCCCCGGCGCCGAAGACGCGGTCCGGTTCGTGTCCACGCTCGTGGGGGACAGGTTCGCCTGCGTGACCGGCGCCGACCGCGGCAAGGTCGAGATGCAGCTGAAGATCGCCGGCTTGGACCGCTATTTCGGCAGCCGGGTCTTCAGCGGCATGGAGACGCCCCGGAGCAAGCCCGCCCCCGACGTCTACCTCGCCGCCGCGGAGGCGCTGCACATCGACCCGGCCGTCGCGGTCGTGATCGAGGACTCGGTCGCCGGCGTCACCGCCGGGGTCGCGGCCGGTGCGACGGTGTTCGGGTTCGCCCCCGCGGGCCCGGCCCACGCGGCGCCGGAGGTGCTGCGCGAGGCGGGGGCAAGCCTCGTCTTCACGGCCATGTCGCAGCTGCCCGGCCTCTTGACCGGCGACTGAACGCCGCGAGACGCCGCCCGGCCTCCTGACCGGCGACTGATCACCGCGAGACGCCGCCCGGCCTCCTGACCGGCCGCTGAACGCCGCGAGGCGTTGCCCGGCCCCTCACCCGGCGCAGGCGATGTCCCGGCGGCGGATCCGCCGTAATTTCGGCGCTATGACTCTCTCGATTCCGGCCGCCGCCGGCCACCGATCGGTCTCCGCGCCGGCGCTGCCGATGGCGGAACGGCGGGCGATCGGGCGCGCGGCTCGCGACCGGGTGCCGCTCAAACGCCTCGGCGAGTGGGATCCCGCCGCGCGCGGCCATGACGCCCTGGCGACGGTGCTCGCGCAGAACGAGACGCGGGTGCAAGACCTCGTGCCGATCCGGATGTCGCGGATGTCGGCGTCGCCGTGGACGTTCTATCGCGGGGCGGCGGCGGTGATGGCGGCTGACCTCGCCGCCGCGCCGCACACGGGCATCGAGGTGCAGTTGTGCGGCGACGCGCATGTGCTCAACTTCGGGTTGTGGGCCACGCCCGAGCGGCAGCTGTCGTTCGATCTGCGCGATTTCGACGAGACGCTGCGCGGGCCGTTCGAGTGGGATGTCAAGCGCTACCTGGCGAGCCTGGTCGTGCTCGCCCGGGACACGGGACTGGACGATCGGGCCGGGCTGGCCGCGGTGCGGGCGGCCGCGCGGGCCTACCGCGAGCGGATCGCGTTCTACTCGACCGCCGACGAGCTGACCATCTGGTACGACGTGATCACCTCCGACGAGTTGCTGGAGCTGTTCGGGCCGGAGGAGCAGGAGGAGCGGTCGGCGCGGCTGGCCAAGCGCGCCCGGCGACGGACCAGCGCGGGCGCGGCCCGCAAGCTCACCCACGTGGTGGACGGGCAGCTGCGGATCGTCGAGGACCCGCCGGTGCGTGTGCACCTTCCCGAGGTGGCCGCCCTCGCCGGCGAGACGCTGCAGGCCTATCACGACAGCCTGCCGTACGAGCGGCGCGGCCTGCTCGACCGCTTCACCCTCGTCGACGTCGTCCGCCAGGTCGTCGGGGTCGGCAGCGTCGGGATGCAGGTATATCTGGTGCTGCTGCAGGGCCGCAACGGCCGGGAGCCGCTGTTCCTGCAGATCAAGGAGGCCGGTCTGTCGGTCTACGAGCAGTTCCTCGGCCCGAGCCCGTACCCGGGGCACGGCGAGCGGGTGATCCGCGGCAAGCGGCAGATCCAGGCGGCCAGCGACATCTTCCTCGGCTGGACGAGCGTGCGCGGATTCGATTTCTACGTGCGCCAGTTCCGCGACATGAAGGTGATCCCGAACGGGGAGCTCATCGCGCCGCACCTCGTGCCGTTCGCCGAGCGGTGCGCGCACGTCCTCGCGCGGTCGCACGCGCGCACCGGCGACGCGATGGCGATCGCGGGCTACATCGGCAAGGGCAGGCGCTTCGACGAGGCGATGGCCGAATTCGCCGTCGCGTACGCCGACCAGACCGCGAGCGACCACAGAAAGCTAGGAAATCAGTTTCCTTGACATCGACTAAGCCCACTACCTAGGTTAGGAAACGGTTTTCCGTCGAGCCGACCGGCCAACTCCCGCGACGTGTGGTTCCTGTCCCCGAAGGAGCTGGCGATGTTGAGACGGCTGCTCGCCGTACCCGTGCTGATTGTCCTTGCTCTTGTAGCGCAACCCGCGCTCCCGGCCCTCGCCGCCGTGGAGACGCTGACCGTCGACATGACCGCCTACGGTGGGACCCCCACCTACCGTGCGTCCGGCTTCATCTACGGCATCTCGCAGAACGGCGCGACGCCCTCGTCGTCGCTGCAGAGCCAGATCAAGGTCAAGGTCATGCGGGCCGGCGGCTCGCAGATCGGCTGCCCCAACGGCGGCTATGTGAACGGTGGCTACGCCGCCCGGTGGAACTTCATCAAGGCCTACTACGCCCGGGCCCGCGCCACCGGCGCCCGGTTCAGCCTGCTGCTGTCCGGCATGTGGGGCTCGGACGGGGTCTGCAACGTGCCGCGCTGGCCCGGCGACAGCGGCAACTGGACGGAGTACACCAACTTCGTCAACCAGTTGATCGCCGACGCCAAGGCCAACGGCATGACCGGCTCCGACGTGCGCTGGGACATGTGGAACGAGCCGAACATCTTCTTCTGGGGCCGCAACCAGAGCCAGTACCTGGAGATGATCCGGCGCGGCACCCAGATGGTCCGGGCTGCCATCCCGGGCGCCGTGATCGAGGGGCCGAGCTACGCGGGCGTGCCGTCAGCGTCGAACTCGTGGTGGACCACGTACCTCAACTACGTGAAGGCCAACAACGTGGTCCCGAACATCATCAGCTGGCACGACCTGCCCGGCGACCCGGCTACCGACGCGGCCAACCTCTCCGGCATGCTCTCGTCGCGCGGCATCAGCATCAGCGGCACCTCGGTGAACGAGTACGGCGCGTTCGGCGACGAGCAGCAGCCCGGCCCGTCGGCCTGGTACATCTCCCGGCTGGAGCGCTGCAACTGCGACGGCGCCCGGGCGAACTGGGGGATGGTCGGCCAGACGCCGTCGCTCTACGACACGTTCGGCTGGCTGGTCACGGCCAACGCCGGCCAGCCGATGGGGCAGTGGTGGGTCTACAAGCGATACGCCGACCAGACCGGCCAGCGTACGAAGATCACGGCGAGCTCGAGCCACGACGGCATCGTGTTCCAGGACTCATCCGCCCGTAAGTCGATCGCGGTCCTCGGCGCCAAGGCCGGGGGAGCGCAGGGCGCCATCGACGTCCGCTACACCGGCATCCCGTCGTGGCTGCCCACCAACGGCTCGGTCAACGTGCTGGTCGAGCGGATGCCGTCGACCAACGCGTACGTGAGCGCGCCGACCGTCGTCTCCAACAGCCGGGTCACCGTGAGCGGCGGCGCGATCACCGTTTCCGTCAACTGGACCAACGCCAAGGATGCGTACGCGGTCACCCTGACCCCCTAGGGCTGGATGTTCTCCAGATCCGCGAGCAGGCTCGGGTGGACCGGCTTCCACCCGAGCTCCTGCCGCGTGTGGACGCTCGACGAGGGCTGGTCGGTCGCGAAGATCGGGCCGAGCGCGCCGTACGTCTCGGCCGGCACCGCCTCGACCGGCAGGCCCAGCCGGCGGCCGATGACTCCGGCGATACCGCGTACGGCGTCGCCCTCGTCGCCCGCGGCGTGCCCGGGCCCACCGCGGCGCTCGCCGGTGAGCTGGGCGTGCTCGCCTTCAAGCGCGGCTACGCCGCCTGGTCCGAGGGCGACCGCGCCGGCGATCACGACCTGGCCCATCACGCCCGGCTGGCCCTCGAGGAGCTGCGGGCGGCGAGCGCGTCGCTGGGCTGACGCCTCAGAGCATGCCGTGCTGGATCCCGGCCGCGGCCGGGACCGGCTGGACCACGTCCCAGTGCTCGGCGATCTGCCCGCCGGCTTCGCTGAAGGGCCGGCGCCGGGTACGGTTGCCGGGCTTACCGTCGTCGACAGCGGACCGGGGATGACTTCTCATCGGGACACGGCCCACGAGGTCGTCATCGAGCTCGGCAAGGTCCGTCCACAGCTGATCCGGGGCATCCGGGTCTTCGTGGAGACGATCGCGGTTCCCACGGTCCTGCTCTTCGCGCTGCTGTACACCGCCGGCCTGGGGTGGGGGCTGTGCGCGGTGATCGGCTGGTGCGGCCTGGTGCTGGTGCTGCGCCGGGCGCTCGGTCATCCGCTGCCGAGCACGCTGCTGCTCTCCGCGGGCATGCTCTGCGGCCGGGCGGCGATGGCGCTCGTGCTGTCCAGCGCGCTGGTCTACGTGCTGCAGCCGGTCTTCGGCTCGGCGCTGCTGGGCGTGCTCTTCCTGGGCAGCGCGGCCATCGGGCGGCCCATCGTCATCCGGCTGGCCCGGGATTTCGTGTCGCTGCCCGCCCACCTGTTCCACCACGACGGCATCCGCCGGCTGTTCACCCAGGTGACGGTGGTGTGGGGCGTCTCGCGCATCCTCGACGCCGGGATGAGCCTCGGCCTGCTGCATTGGGGGCTGGGCTTCGGGCTGGTGACACGGCCGTTCTTCAGCGGGCTGCTCAGCGCGCTGACGATCGGGGTCTGCGCGGCCTGGGCACTGCGGACGCTGCGCCGGATGCCGGGTGTGAAGCTGCGGCTACGACCCGCTTGACCGGGCCGGCGGCCGCCGGCGGCTACCTGATGGCGACGGAACCAACCGCGAAAGTCACGATCGATCCGCTCCGGTTCAACGCCGACGGACCATCCAGCCGGTCATCCCCACGCTGTAGGAAGGGCCGCGCCGAGGCGGGTGGCGGCCTCCGTCAGGTCGGAGGCCGCCAGGTGGGAGAAGCTGAGCCGGATGCGGTCCTCGCCGCCGGGACCGTCCAGGTAGAAGCGCGGGCCCGGCACGAACGACGTGCCGTGCCGCTCGGCGGCGGCCAGCAGCCGGGTGGCGCCGAGGCCGGGCGGCAGCGTGACCCACAGGAACCACCCGCCCGCCGGCGCGGCCACCGGCAGATGCGGTCGCACCGCTGCCACGAGGGCATCCCGCTGCTCGCGATACTCGGCGCGGACGGCGGCGACGTGCCGGTCGTAGGCGCCGGACGCGCCGAAGCAGGACATGGTGGTGGCGACGGCATGGTTGACGCCGCCGCCGCTCTCGACGTAGCCCAGCTCGGTGAGGCGGGCGATCAGCGTCGGAGCGGCGTTGACCCAGCCGAGGCGCAGGCCGGGCGCGACCGTCTTGGAAAAGGTGCCGACCCGGACGACGCCCTCGCCGCCGGACAGGTCCCACAGCGAAGGCGGCGCCTCGCCGTCATAGCTCAGCTCGCGATAGTTGTCGTCCTCCAGCAGCGTGAGGCCGCTCCGCTGGGCGAGGGCGACCAGCGCGCGCCGGCGGTCGAGCGGCAGGCTGCGGCCGGTCGGGTTGGCGAACGTGGGCACCAGATAAAGGAGCTTTCCCGGAGCCCGCAACGCGGCGAGCATGCCGGCCAGCGCATCGGGATCCACGCCGTCCGCGTCGGCCGGCGCCCGCACCAGCCGGGCGCCGGTGTCGGCGAGAATGCGGAACGCCAGGTGATACGTGGGGGAGTCGACCAGGATCACATCGTCGGGGCCGGCCAGCAGCGATGCCACCAGCGCCATGCCGTGCGAGGCGCCACCGGTGACGAAGAGCTGCCCGGCCTCGGTTCCCAGGCGGGCGCTCAACCACTCCAGCAGCGGCGCCGGCCCGGTGGGATACCCGTACGTCAGCTGCCGCCAGCCGAACTCCCGGGCCGCGGCGGCCGTGGCCGTGGCCCACTCCTCGACCGGTAGCAGGCCGGGGCGCGGATGCCCCCAGCCCAGGTCGAGAAGGCCGGGACGGTGCTCAAATTGGATCATCAGGACTCCTTGACGTGTCTCCGCCTACTCTGCAGCCATGGCCGCCGTTTTCGCGTACGGGTCGCTGGTCGCGCCCGCCACCATCGCGGAGCTCGTGGGCCGGCCGGTCGGCCGGGGACGCGACTACGCCCGCGCGCGGCTGACCGGATGGTCCCGGACCTGGAACGTCTGCACCGACAACACGCTGGACGGCCCGGTGGTGTACGAGGATCCCGCCAACGGCCGCCGCGCCCCGATCCAGGTGCTGTTCCTGGCGATCGAGCCGGGCGACTCGGTCGAGGGCGTGCTCATCCGGATGTCCGACGACAGGCTGCCCGCGCTGGACGCCCGGGAGGGCAACTACCGGCGGATCAGCGTCGACGTCGACGGGTTCGGCCCGGCCTGGACGTACGTCGCCAAGCCCGAGAGCGGCGAGCGCGCGCGGCGCGGCATCGCGGCGGGCACCGCCCGGATCCGCCGGGAATACCTCGACGCCGTCATCGCGGCGTGCGCCTGCCATGAGGGCATGCCGGCGCCGTTGCCCCTGCCGGCGCCGGTCGTGGGCCTGACCCGCATTCGGCGCTGAGGGCCGCATCCGGCGCCGCAGAGCCGGTACGGTCGTCGATATGACGCTGCTGCCGGACCTTCAGCAACTGATCGATCGGGCCGCCGGCCGCCATGGGGTGCCCGGGGCCGCGATCGCCGTCGGCGCCGGCGGTGAGCTGGCCGAGGCGGCCACCGGGGTGGTCAACCGCAACACCGGGGTCGAGGCCACCCCCGACAGCGTGTTCCAGATCGGATCGGTCACCAAGGTCTGGACGGCGTCGCTGGTGATGCAGCTCGCCGCCGAGGGCCTGGTCGACCTGGACGAGCCGGTTCGCCGCTACCTGCCCGAGTTCGGCGTGCTCGACGAGAGCGCGAGCGTGTCGGTGACCGTGCGCCAGCTGCTCTCGCACACCGGTGGGTTCGACGGCGACCTGTTCGAGGACACCGGGCGCGGCGACGACGCCATCGACAAGCTGATCGCGTTCATGCGGGCCAACGCCCGCCAGGTGCACCCGCCGGGCGCGATGTTCTCCTACTGCAACGCCGGCTACTGCGTGCTCGGCGCCCTGATCGCCAGGCTGCGCGGCACGACGTGGGAGGCCGCGCTGCGCGAGCGGATGATCGAGCCGCTCGGCGTCACGCAGATGGCCCTGTACGCCGAGGAGGCGGTGCTGTTCCGCGCCGCGGCCGGGCACATCGGGGAGTCGCAGAGCGTCTTCCCGCGCTGGCAGTTGCCGCAGTCGAACGCGCCGGCCGGTTCCACGCCCTGCGCCGCGCCCCGCGAGCTCGTGCGCCTCGGCCGGATGTTCCTCGCCGACGGCGTCGCGGAGGACGGCACGCGGGTCCTCCCGGCGGGCACCTTCGAGGCCATGCGGACCCCGCAGGTCACGTTGCCGGACATGGGACCGCGCCCGGCGTACGCGTGGGGCCTGGGTTTGATGATCTTTGATTGGAACAGCGTGCCGTTGATCGGTCACGACGGGGGCACGCCCGGCCAGACCACCACCTGGCGCATCGTGCCCGACCGGGACGTGGTCGCCGCCGTCAACGTGAACGGGGGACCGGCGTGGGCGTTCATCGACGAGGTGCTGACGGAAGTGCTGGAGGCGGTCGCCGGGGTGAAGATGCCGGCGCGCGTGACACCGCCGACGACGCCGGTGCCGTTCCGTCCGGTTGCCGGCCGCTACTCCGTGCCGCTGGCCACCTACGAGGTGACGCCCGTCGACGACGGCCTGGAGGTCACCGCGATCCCGAAGGGTTTCGCAGCCCAGGTCGACGGCGAGGTGAAGACGGTCCGCTTCCTGCCGCTGGGCGGCGACCGCTTCGTCGCGGCCGAGCCCGACGAGGGCGTGCACCCGCAGATCGCGTTCCTCCAGGACGGCCGCTACCTCTACACCACCCGGGCGGTGCCGCGCGAGGAGTGAGGCCCTGCGTCGCAGTGCGGCGGCGAGCTCAGGGCGTCGCGGTGCAGTGCGCGTCGACGCGGTCGGTGAGAAGGTCTTCCGGCGTCGGGTAGCGGCGGTGCAGCCCCGCGAGGACGTGCTCGAAGGCGAAGCGGCTGAAGGGGGCCTTCCACATCCGCGCGACGGATGCGCGCACCGTGGCGGCGAACTCGGCCGGCCAGCGCACCGTGTGCAGCGCCTTCACCGTATTGGTGTCCCGGTCGACGAGCACGATCTGCACGACCCCGTTCCGGTCGACGCCCGGCGGCCCTTCGTCGGCGTCGAGATGCGGCGAGTACGGCACCTGCGACCAGGACAGAATCGGCCCCAGCCGGTAGAGCAGCACCCCCGCGTCCGCCCCGTCAACCCACGCGAACTGCGTCGGGGCCGTCGTGACGGCCTCGACCTCCAGCTGGTGCGGGTGGCTCAAAAAGATCATCAACTGTACGGGTTCGCCGGCCGGCATGGTCAGGGCGGCGCCGGTCGGCCAGTTGACGTCAGGATCGAGCTGGCTGCCCACCTCGACGGTCACGTGCACAGGCCGAGCGTATCCGCGAAGCGGCCCAAAGGAGGCGGATTCGCCTACTGCGCGCCTGGTTTGCCCGCAGCGCCGCCGTCTCGGTCCCGCAATGTGGCGCCGATGCCCACTTGACGGGACGCGCTTCCACATTCCGGCGGCCCGTCCCGGTGAGCGGGCAGCGCGTCCGCCATGCGAGACGAGCGTTTGCGTCGTGCCGGAAATATCCGCCTAAGTCCACCAGAAGTTGATCGAGCGCACTTAGGGCTGATGACTTCCCGTTCGCAGCAGACAGCAAGACGCTCCTATAGATGTCAAGCGGCGGGTTCGTGGGTGTTGGTGGTGATGAGTTGGTAGAGCTCGCGGGCTATGTAGCGTTTGAGGCAGCGGATGATTTCTTTTTTGGACAGGCCGTCTTTGGTGCGGCGTTGCGCGTAGGCGCGGGTGTTGGGGTCGCTGCGGAGCCGGACGATGGCGACGCGGTGGAGGGCGGCGTTGGCTTGGCGGTCGCCGCCGCGGTTGAGCCGGTGCCGGCGGGTTTTGCCGGACGAGGCGGGGATCGGCGCGACGCCGCAGAGCATGGCGAACGCGGCTTCGCTGGTGAGTCGCTGGTGGTTCTGGCCGACGGTGACCAGTAGTTGACCGGCGATGTCGGTGCCGACGCCGTGGGCGGCGGTCAGGGCCGGGTTGATCGCGGCCACCAGGGGTTTGAGCAGGCTGTCCAGGTCGGTGATCTCGGCCGTCAGGTGCTGGTGGCGGCGGGCCAGCGAGCGCAGGGCGATTTTGGTGGCGGTGGCCGGGCTGGCGGCGTCGGCTCGGTCCGGCCGCAGGTTCGCGCAGGTGCCGATCAGTTCTTTGACGCTCAGCTCGCGGAGCCGGGCGCGCAGCTGGTCGTCGGCGGTGACGATCAGGGCTTTGATCTGGCGTTGGGTGTCGGCGCGCTGGTCGATGGCGCTGCGCCGGGCCAGCCGCAGGTGGCGCAGGGCCTCGACCTGGCCGTCGCGTTGTTTCGGCAGGCCGGTGCGTTCGCCGGCCAGGGCGGTCTTGGCCGCGGCGATGGCGTCGATCGGGTCGGACTTGCCCTGTGACCGGCGGGTCTTGCGGTCCGGGCGGTCGACCTCGATCACCTCAACGGCCGCGGCGCGCAGCCGGCGGGCCAGCCCGGCACCGTAGACGCCGGTGCCCTCGACGCCGACCCGCCACAGCCGGCCGTGCCCGCGCATCCAGGCCAGCAACGCCTGATAGCCGGCCGCCGTGGCCGGGAACTGCTCGGTGCCCAGGACCCGCCCGACCAGGTCGATGACCGCCGCGGTGTGAGTGTCCAGGTGGGTGTCGACGCCGCCGACGACATCGAAAAGGGCCGGGTCAGGTGTAATGGAGGGCATCGTCGTCCTGTCGTTCGTGACTGTGGGCAGGGCGGCACGCACCGGCCGGGCAACGATGGACAAGACAGAGATGGGGCCTCTGGCCAGGCTCCTATGAAGTCACAACGCCACGACCCGGCACGTGCACGAGCACCTCCCGACCGGAGCCGACAAGTCTTACGAAGGACCCGAAGTCAGTCATCAAGCGGGTCAGACCCCGGCGGGAGGTGCTCACCCACCATCATCTCTGTCATCAAGATTCACCCAGAGTCCCGCCGCGGCGGGCGAGCGCGGGCGGCGGGGTGCGGCAGGGCGGGCGGCGGGGTGCGGCAGGGCGGGCTGCAGTCGGCGATGGCCGTGACGGGCGGTGCTTAGCGTGGCCATGCAGGGAGCCGGGCCATGGCATCCCAGCCCGGCCGCCGATGACCGGGACGGGCCGCGCTCAGCCCGGCCATGCAGGGAGCCGGGCCATGGCATACCGTGCGCGGCCGCCCAAGCACCGTGACAGGCCGTGCTCAGCGTGGCCATGCGGGGGACCCGGGCCACCGGCGATGACCGCGACCGGCCGCGCTCAACCGCTAGCCGGCGGCGGGCAGGTCCAGCACTCCCGTGCCGCGCTTGATGAGCTCGTTGGCGATGACGAGCCGCTGGATCTCGCTGGTGCCCTCCCAGATCCGGTCGACGCGCAGCTCGCGATAGAGGCGCTCCACCGGATTCGTGCGGTCGTACCCGCGCCCTCCGAAGATCTGCAAGCACCGGTCCACCACCCGGCCGGCCGCCTCGGAAGCGGAAAGCTTGGCGATGGAAGCCTTCGCGTGCAGCGTCTTCCGGTCGGTCCCGTTGTCGGCCTCCCAGGCGACCTGATGGGTGTAAGCCCGATTGGTAGCGATGTCGACAGCCGAATCGGCGAGCATCCCCTGGATCAGCTGATAAGAAGCGATCGGCGCCCCGAACTGCTCCCGGGAAATCGCCCAGTCCCGGGCGAGCGACAACGCCCTGGAAGCAGCCCCGATGGTCCGGGCCGCGATCATCAAGCGCTCCTCGGTGAACCAGGACCGGGTGATGTCGTACCCCTGCCCGATCGAGCCGAGCACCTGAGAGTCCGGCACGAACACGTCCGTGTAAGTGAACTCGGGATGCTCGTACACGAAGGTGTGCATGAAGCGCGGCACGCGCGCCACCTCGACCCCCGGCGAATCCCGCTCGACCAGAAACAGCGTCGGCTGCCCCTCGGCCAGCGCCAGCAGGATCTGGAAGTCCGCATGGTCGCCGACCGTCACGAACCACTTCTCGCCGTTGATGAGCCAGCCGCCGTCGGTCCGGGTGGCGGTGGTCGCAAGAGCCTGCGGATCCGACCCGGCCCCCGGCTCGGTGACGGCATAGCAGTCCCGCCGCTCCCCGTTGATGACCGGGATCAAATAGCGATCGCGCTGGGCCGGAGTGCAGAACCGCAAAGCGTTGGCGGGCCGCCACACCATGTCCCACAGCGCCCCCGTGAGCTTGCCCAGTTCCTCTTGAACGATGACCTGCTCGGTGATGGTCAGCCCGGCCCCACCCCACTCGGCCGGCATGTTGATGGCCTGCAACCCCGCCGCGAGCACCTCCTTGGTCACCTCGGCGTGCACCGGCGCGGGCAGCCCGTTGTTCTCCTCGCAGGCGAGCTCATACGGCTCGATCTTGTCGAAGAGGCCGCGCGCGGCATCCCGAAGCGAAGACTGGCGGGGCGTATAGCGAAAGTCCATCGATCAGTTCCATTCCAGAGAAGAGGTCCCACGTTTGATGAGCTCGTTGGCGACGATGAGGCGCTGAATCTCGGACGTGCCTTCCCAGATCCGGTCCACGCGCAGCTCCCGATAGAGGCGCTCGACCGGGTGGGAACGGTCGTATCCCCGCCCACCGAAAATCTGCAGGCACCGGTCGACCACGCGCCCGGCCGCCTCGGAGGCGGAAAGCTTGGCGATGGACGCCTTGGCGTGCAGCGTCTTGGCGTCCGCGCCGTTGTCGGCCTCCCACGCGACTTGATGGGTGTAGGCCCGGTTGATGGCAATGTCGACGGCCGAATCGGCGAGCATGCCCTGGATCAGCTGATACGAGGCGATCGGCGCCCCGAACTGTTCCCGGGAAATCGCCCAGTCCCGCGCGAGAGAAAGAGCCCGCGAGGCGGCTCCCACGGTCCGGGCCGCGATCATCAGCCGCTCGTCCGTGAACCAGGAGCGGGTCAGTTCGTAGCCCTGCCCTACCGAACCCAGCACATCGTCATCGGCCACGAACACGTCGGTGAACGTGAACTCGGGATGCCCGTTGACCGCCGTGTGCATGAAACGCGGCACCCGAGTCATACGCACTCCCGGGCTGTCCTTGGCGACCAGGAAGATGGTGGCCAGCCGATCGGGCCCCGCATCGGCTTGCACCAGCAGGAAATCCGCGATGTCCCCGCACGTGACGAACCATTTCTCCCCGTTGAGCAGCCACCCGCCATCGACGCGGGTCGCCGTCGAGGTGCCCGACGCCGGATCCGATCCCGCCCCCGGCTCGGTCACCGCGAACGCGTCGAATCGCTCCCCGCGCAAAATCGGCAGCAGATATTTCTCGCGCTGCGCCGGCGTACCGAAAGCCAGCACGTTCGAGGGCCGCCAAGGAATGTCCCACAGGCAGTTCGTCGCCTTGCCGAATTCCTCCTCGACAATCACCTGGTCGACCAGCGACAGCCCGGCGCCACCCCACTCGACGGGCATGTTGATGCCGTACACGCCGTATTCCATGGCCTGCCGCGTCAGCTTCCGCACGGTCTCGGCCGGCAGCGGCCCGCCCGCCATTTCCGACTCTTCCTCGTGCGCCATCAGCAGCGCGGTGTACTCCGCCGCCCGCCTTTTCAGGTCGAGCTGCTCGGCCGAATAGGAGATATCCACGGTGCTCCTTCACAGAATCACGCGGGCGTCCAGGGCGAGCGCCCCGTCCGGAGAGGCCAGCAGGGGGTTGATCTCGATCTCGGCGATCTCGGGATGCGCCGCCGCCACCCCGGCGAGAGCGGCCACCGTCCGGGCCGCAGCATCAAGATCCACAGGCGATTTATCCCGTACGCCGTGGAGCAGCGCCGCCGTCCGCAATCCTTCGAGCAGTTCCCGCGCCCGCCGGGCGTCGACCGGCGCGAGGGCGAACGCGACGTCCCGCAGCACTTCGGCGTAAACCCCGCCCAGCCCCACCATCAGGACCGGCCCGAACCGCGGATCCCGCCGAACTCCCGCGATCAGCTCGACCCCGTCGTCCAGCACCGCCATCCGCTCGACGGAGTAGGGCATGTCCCCGAGCCGCGCACGCATCTCGCGAAACGCCACCGCCAGCTCCTCGGCGTCACTCACCCTGAGCGCGACGCCGCCGGCATCAGACTTGTGCAACAAACCAACGGCCTTCAGCGCGTACGGCCCGGCAAGCGCCCCCGCCGCGCGACGCACCCCGTCCTCGTCCCACACTTCGCGCGCTTCCGGAAAAGCCACCCCGGCCCGCTCGAGCAGCCCCCGCACCGCGAAGTACCCGCCGTCGGCGATCGGCTCCGCGGCCGGCGGCAGCGGCGCCACCGAGGGCGTCCGCGCGGCCGGCGTCACGGCGGCCAAGGCCCGGGCGGCGTCCTCGATCGCGCCGAACACCGGCACCCCGGCCGCGGCCAGCACCCGGCACGAGGGCGACTCCGGGTACATCGACTGCACGACGACCGGCGTCTGCCCGCAAGCCGCCGCCACCGCGAGTTGCTCCGCCGCCGACAGCTCGAGCCGGCCCAGCGCGCCCCCACCGACCGAGTAGCCCCCGAAGTAGCCCGTCATTAGCACAGCGTCGACCTCGGGCGCGGCGATCAGCGTCTCCACCACCGCCGGATACGAGGCCGGGTCCTGCTCGCCCATGCCGGCCAGATCGACCGGGTTGCCGACCGCCGACGGCCCCCACAGCCGTCCCCGCAGCGAGGCCTGCAACGGCGCCGACAGCTCGGGCACCGTCAGCCCCGCCGCCTCGGCGACGTCGGCCGCGATCGAGCCGTGCCCGCCGCCGTCGGTGAGCACAGCGGTCCGGCGCCCGGTCGCGCGGTGGACGCCGGACAGCGCCTCGAGGAGCACGGTCAGATCCCGTACGGTGGCGGCCTGATGGATCCCCGCGTCCCGGCACGCCGCCGCGACCACGTCGGCCGGGCTGGTCATCGCGCCGGTGTGCGAGGCCGCGCCGCGCGCCGAGGCGGCGCCGCGACCGGCCGACAGCAGCACGATCGGCTTGCTCGTCGCGGCGGCCGCCTCGGCGAACGCGCGGCCGTCCGCGAAGTCCTCGGCGTAGACCGCGATCGCCTGGGTGCCGTCGTGCCCGGCGCAGGAGGCCAGCAGGTCGACCAGGGTGACGTCGGCCTGGTTGCCGTACGAGACGAACCGGCTCATCCCCAGGCCGCGCGCGGTCAGCCGCAGGCCCAGCTCGAGCGCGAGGTTGCCGCTCTGGCTGAGGAACGCGACCCGGCCCGGTGTGAAGGCGTCGGAGGCGAGGTAGACCTCGGTGGTGTTGTCCACCAAGCCGAGGCAGTTGGGCCCGACGAGCGCCGCTCCGGCCGCCCGTACCCGGTCGGCGATGGCCCGCTGCCGGGCCCGCCCATCGGCGCCGGTCTCGCCGAATCCCGCGGTGATCCCGACGATGGCCCGCGCGCCCTGGGCGAGGGCGTCGTCCACCGCCTCCTCGAAGTACTGCTCCGGCACGGCCACCACCACCAGGTCGACCGGCGCGCCGACCTCGGCCAGCTTCCGCGCGGTGGGCCGGCCGAGGACCGTGCCGCCGCGCCGGTTGATCAGATGCACCGGGCGCCGCCGGCCGGCCCGCAGCGCCTGCCGGGCGACGGCGTGCCCCCACTTGGCGGGGTCGTCGGACGCGCCGATGATCGCGACGGCGGCCGGGTCGAAGAGCGCCGACAGGTCCCTCATGAGCGCAGCGCCTGGGCCGGGCAGGCCTCGATCGCGGCGCGGGCGGCCCGGTCGTCGTCGGGCGAGGTCGGCTGGCGGGTGATCGCGGCGTAGCCCCACTCGTCCAGGTCGACGAGCTCGGGCGCTCGCTCGTGGCACAGCCCGTATCCCTGGCATTTGGTGGAATCGACCAGCAGCTTCATGCGCACACCCCTTCGGTGGCGTTCAGATCGACGGGAACCCGGCAGGCCGCGCAGCCGGGCACGAGATGCCGTCGCACGGCGGCGGGAAAGACGCTGAGCAGGGAGGAGGCCAGCCGGGCGGCGGCGTCCGGCAGCCCGCACGCGCCCCGGCCCGGCAGGCGTGCGGCCCGGGTGGCGAGCAGCTCGAGGTCGGCCGCGGTGACGGTTCCCGCGCGCAGGCCGGCGACCGTGGCGGCCAGCGCGTCGGTGCCGCGGATGCAGGCGCCGCACTGCCGGGCGCTCTGCCCGGCGAGGTAGTCGAGCGCGGCGGCGGCCACCGCCACCGGGCAGTCGTCCGGCCCGAGCACGCGGAACGCCCCGCACCCGAGGGCGCTGCCGAGCCCTTCGTGGGAAACCTCGACGTCGAGCGCGGTCCGGAAACCGCCGAAGAGCCCACCGGCGAGCACGGCCTGCACGGGACCGGAGAAGTGCGCTTCGACCAGCGCGCGCAGCGTCGTGCCGGGGCGGACCTCGTGCAGGGTGGCCGGGCGCCCGGCGCCGGTCAGGGTGGCCAGCAGCGGGGGCTCGGCCTCGCCCGCGACGCGCCGGGCCAGCCGGGCCAGCGACTCCACGTTGAGCACCAGCACGCCCTGCTCGTAGGGGCGCGGCGGCTTGGCCATCGGCAGCGCGGGCCCGCCGTCGAGCACCCGGACGATCGAGGTCTCCTCGCCGGCGACGTAGCGGGGCGCGACCCGGATGATCTCGACCTCGGGCGGCGCCACCGCCCGCACCGAGACCTCGGCGGCGGGGTCGGAGAGGTAGACGACTGACCGGTCGGCCGCGATCGCGATCGCCGCCAACCGCAGCCCTTCCAGGACCAGTTCGGGTCGCTCACGCAACAGCCAGCGGTCCTTCATGGACCCCGGCTCGCCTTCCTCGCCGTTGGCCACCGCGACCCGGGTGGTCGGCACCGCTCGCACGGCGGTGAGCTTGGAAGCAGTGGGAAAACCGGCGCCGCCCCGCCCGCGCAACCCAGCGGCCAGCTCGATGATTTTTGCCGGATTCATCGTGACTCCAGGCGCAATAGGGCGTCGTCGAGAGCGGCCCGCTGCGCGCCGGTGCGCTGGTAGCCGGGGCCGGGCAGGCCGATGAGCATGCGGTGGTGGTGGCGGATGACGTCGCCGACCTCACGCGCCGTGTGTGGATCCCCGGGACCGCCGTCGGCAACGGCGACGACGAGGGTCGTGAGCTCGCCGAGATAGCGGAGCCAGCGGCGCGGCGTGCCGTGCAGGATGAGCCGCTCGACCCGGCCGCGTTCGGCGATCTCCAGATCGGCCACTGAGGTCCCTGAAAAACGAGCATGACGCAGCCGGGCCACGTGCCCAGGCAGCAGGCGCTCGGGATCGGGGGTGAGCCCGAGCCAGGCGAGGCGGCGGTTCCGGCCGCTGAGAGCGCGCATGCTCCGAAGCTAACTAACTAATCAGTCAGCGCGCAAGAGGCGAGTTTTTCGACTGTCAACCCGCATGGCTGTGGCTCTTGACACATCGACGAGATGGTGGCTAACTAACCAATCAGTCAGCACGGGAGAGGTGTCCGATGCCCGCCGAGGCCCTGCATCCGCGGTACTACACCGGCCATGACCTGTACGAACGTGAGCAGGCGGCCGTCTTCGACCGGTCCTGGCAGCTCGTCTGCCACGAGTCCGAGCTCGCGAAGCCCGGCGACCGGCTGGTCGCGACGGTGGGCCGGCACGAGGCGATCGTGGTCCGCACCGAGGACGGCACCCTCGCGGCGCATCGCAACGTCTGCCGCCACCGGGCCGCCCGGCTGGTCGACGGCCCCGGCAACGCCGCCGCGTTCCGCTGCCCGTACCACGGCTGGACCTACAAGTTGGACGGCTCACTGGTCGGCGCCCCGGAGAACCGGCAGTTCCCCTGCCTCGACAAGGAGAAGCTGGGCCTGCTGCCGGCCAAGGCCGACGTCTTCCTAGGCTTCGTCTTCGTCAGCCTCGACCCCGACGCGGTGCCGCTCGGCGAGCAGGCCCCCGAGATGGAGAAGCGGTTCGGCCGCTACTTCGCCCCGGGGCTGTACCCGATCACGAAGTACCGCATCCACCAGGTCGCCGAGGCCGAGGTCCAGCGGGCCAACTGGAAGGTCGCGGCCGACAACTACCTGGAGGGCTACCACGTCCCGGTCGCCCATCCGGCGCTGATGCGGCTGCTCGACTACAAGCGCTATTCGGTCGAGATCGATCACGCGTACGCGTTGTTCGAGGCGCCCCTGCGCGAGCAGCCCTCGGCCAACTGGCTGGAGCGCCTCTACCAGTGGTCGGTCACCCGGATGCCCGGCCTGACCCCGGACGACGACGGCATCTGGCGGTACCTGTTCCTCTACCCGAACACGATGCTCGAGATGTACCCGGACATGGTGCTGGCGTGGACCATCGTGCCCCGCGCGGTGGACCGGGTGGCGGTGCCGGGCGCCTGCTACGGCCGGGCCGGGCAGGGCCTGCGCACCCGCCTCGCGCAGCGGCTCAACATCCGGATCGGGGACATCACCAACGACGAGGACGCCGACCTGGTGGCCCGGGTCCAGACCGGCCTGGCGACCCCCGGGTACGAGATGGGGCCGCTGTCGCAGCGGGAAGGCGCGGTCGCCTGGTTCGCCGACCGGATACGGTCCGATCTTGCCAGGTCCACCCTGTCCGAAGGTGAGCTTCCATGATCGACGCCGCGCAGACCCGTACGAACATCCTCATCGCCGCCTGCGAGACGATCGCCGAGATCGGCTTCGAGAAGGTGCGCATGCGCAACGTCGCCGAGAAGGCCGGCGTGTCCACCGCGCTGTTGCACTACCACTTCTCCAACCGCGAGAAGCTGTTCCAGGAGGCGTTGCGCTACACCTTCGAGACCGTGGGCCGCGAGGAGTACGAGGCGCCCGCCCCGGCCGAGAACCCGTACGCGTGGCGGCTGGCCCGGATCATCGACAGCAGCCTGCCGATCGACGAGGAGACCCGCCGCGACGGCCTGCTCTGGCAGGAGCTGTGGCTGCGCGCCGCGCGCGACAAGGAATCCCGCGAGTTCACCCATTGGCTGTACGCCGAGCTGCGCGACTGGATTCGCGGCGTGATCGCCGACGGCGTCGCGGCCGGCAGCTTCGGCCCCTGCGACCCGGCCAAGGTCGCCGATCTCGTGCTGATCCTCACCGACGGCTACTCCGTCCACCTGACCTTCGGTGACCCGGCCGTCGACCTGCGGGCGGCGGAGACCACAATCTGGCGCCTGGTCAGCGCGGAGCTCGGCCTCACCATTCCGTTCCCCCGGAGGCATCCCGATGAATCGTCGTGACCTGTTCAGATACGCCGGGCTGCTCGGTGGCGCCACCGCGCTGGCCCCCCTGGCTTTGGGAGGCTGCGGCTTCGCCTCGTCGGAGGCGCCGGCCGCCGTCGAGGAGTCGCAGGCCCCGCCGATCGAGATGAAAGTCGACGGCGACCTCGTGTACTTCAACTGGGCCGACTACATCGACCCGGACGTCAAGGCGGGGTTCGCCAAGGAGTACGGCGTGAAGGTCATCGAGTCCAATTTCGACTCGATGGAGAGCATGACTTCCAAGCTCGCCGCCGGCAACGCGTACGACGTGATCTTCCCGTCCGACAAGTTCGCCGAGCGGCTGGTCAAGGCGGGCAAGCTGCGCGCGATCGACCATGCGCAGCTCAAGGGGGCGGAAGGCGTCTTCGGCGCCTACGCCTACTTCCAGAACCCCTGGTACGACAAGAACTCCGCGCACACCATCCCGAACACGATGTACAAGACCGGGGTCGGCTGGCGCAAGGACAAGCTCGGCGACAAGCTCACCGGCTCCTGGCAGGACCTGTGGGACCCGCGGGCCAACGGCAAGAAGTTCCTGCTCGACGACCGGGACGAGGTGCTCGGGCTGGCCGCGCTGCGGCTCGGCTACGACATCAACACCGCCGACCCCGCCCAGCTCGACAAGATGGTGGCGCTCATCAAGGAGCTGCGCCCGAACCTGCGCGGCTTCTCCAGCGACACCACCCACAACCTCTCGGGCGGCTCGTCCTGGCTGCAGCAGATGTGGAGCGGCGACATCGTCGCGGTCATCGGGCAGGCCGACAAGCCCGAGGTCTATGGCTTCGAGTCGCCCAGCGAGGGCGCGCCGACCGGCTCCGACACCTATGCGATCCCGGTGGACGCCAAGCACCCGGGCACGGCGATGCTCTTCATCGACTACATGCTCCGGCCGGAGAACGCGATCAAGAACATCGAGTACATCGGCTACCCGATGCCGATCAAGGGCACCGAGCAGGCGTACGCGAAGCTGGTCGAGCCCGTGCCGGAGTCGGTCGTGTCGGTCGACGACCTGGCCAAGGCCATCAACTTCCACAACGGGACGGCGGCCGAGACCCAGGCCCGGGACGCCGCCTACACCGAGATCAAGGCGGCCTGAGGTGGTGGCCGTGCTCACCCGGCCCCCGGCCGTCCGGGCACCCAAGCGCCCGCGGCGCCGGCGGACCCGATTGTGGAGCCTGCTGACGCTGCCCGGCACGATCTGGATGTCCGTCTTCTTCCTGTCGGCGCTGCTGCTCACCATCGCGTTGTCGTTCGGCGTGACCGACGACCTGGGCAACCCGCATTTCGCCTCGACGCTGGCGAACTGGGCCCAGCTCGCCGAGCCCGCGTACGCCAAGGTGATCGTCCGCTCCTTCCTGTACGCGGGGCTCGCGTCGGTGATCTGCCTGCTGATCGCCTACCCCGTGTCGTACGTGATCGCCCTGCACGGCGGCCGTTTCAAGCACGCGCTGATCGCCGCGATCGTGGTCCCGTTCTTCGCCAACTACCTGGTGCGGATGTACGGCTGGTCCACCGTCCTCGCCGACGACGGCCCGGTGCTGCGCGCGGCCCGCGCGATGGGCGCGCCGGCCTCGATCCAGATCCTCAACACCGGCTTCGGCGTGGTCGCCGGGCTCGTGTACGGCTTCGTCGTCTTCATGATCCTGCCGCTCTACGCGGCGATGGAGCGGATGGACGTCTCGCTGATCGAGGCCGGCCGGGACCTGTACGGCGGCCCGCTGCGCACGTTCCTGTTCGTCACCGTCCCGGCCACCCGGCAGGGCGCGCTCGCCGGCCTCGTGCTGGTCTTCCTGCCCGCGACGGGCGATTTCGTCAGCGCCCAGCTGCTCGGCGGCCCGAACCAGATCATGATCGGCAACCTGATCCAGCAGAAGTTCTTCGATGGTCAGAACTGGCCGTTGGGCTGTGCGCTGACCGTACTCCTGATGGCGCTTTTGATTGTCGGTCTGTCCGGATATATCAGACAAAGTAGGCGCGATGAGACGTAAGCCTTGGTTCGCGATCGGGGTCACCGTCGCCTTCTTCGGGGTGCTCTACCTGCCGATCATCGTGGTGGCGCTGTTCTCCTTCAACGCGCAGAAGTCGCTGACCGTCTTCAAAGGCTTCAGCCTGCGCTGGTACCGCGCGTTCTTCGCCGACCAGGACCTGATCGGCTCGCTCGGCTTCAGTCTGCGCATCTCGGCGGTCGCGATGATCGGCTCGATCGTGCTGGGCGTCGCGCTCGCCCTCGGCATCGTGCGCTCCCGCGGCAAGCTCGGCTCGGCGGCCGGCCTGGTGCTGCTGATCCCGCTGATCACGCCGGAGATCGTCACCGGGGTGGCCTCGGCGATGCTCTTCCGGGGCGTCGGCCTGCCGCTGTCGTCGGGGACGGTGATGCTGGCCGAGGTCACCTTCTCCATCTCGTACGTCACGGTGATTTTGCGGTCCCGGGTCGCGGCTCTCAACCCGGAGATCGAGGAGGCCGCTATGGACCTCGGCTGCAGCCGGCTCCAAGCCGTACGCCTGGTCACCCTGCCGGCGCTGCTGCCGGCCATCGTGGCCAGCGCCATCCTGATCTTCGCGATGGTCTTCGACGACTTCGTCCTGGCCTACTTCACCACCGGCGTCACGCCGCAGCCGCTGCCGGTCCGGATCTACTCGGCGATCCGGTTCGGCGTCCAGCCCACCATCAACGCCGTCGGCACCGTGATGCTCGTCGGCTCCATCGCCCTGATCGGCCTCGCCCTGCTCGTGCCGCGGTTCTTCGGCCGCCGCGAGAGCCTCAGCCAGCTCCTCTGAAGGAGGTCCCATGAGCTCCGCTGTCGTGCTGAACGGCATCACCAAGCGCTTCGGCGACTCGGTCGCCGTCGACGACGTCACCCTGGACATCCGGCCCGGCGAGTTCTTCGCGATGCTCGGCCCGTCCGGCTGCGGCAAGACCACCTCACTGCGCATGATCGCCGGCTTCGCCGACCCCGATCTCGGTTCCGTCCTGCTCAACGACGAGGACGTCACCCACCTGCCGCCGAACAAGCGCGACGTCAACACCGTCTTCCAGTCGTACGCCGTCTTCGAGCACCTCTCGGTGGCCGACAACGTCGCCTTCGGGCTCAAGCGCCGGGGCGTCCCGAAGGCCGAGCGCCGCGAGCGGGTGGGCCGGATGCTCGACCTGGTCCAGCTCTCCGGCATGGCCGGCCGCCGCCCGCCCACCCTCTCCGGCGGCCAGCGGCAGCGGGTCGCGCTGGCCCGCGCCCTGGTCAACCGGCCCAAGGTGTTGCTGCTGGACGAGCCGCTCGCCGCCCTCGACCTCAAGCTGCGCCGCCAGATGCAGGTCGAGCTCAAACAGATCCAGCGCGAGGTCGGCATCACCTTCGTCTTCGTCACCCACGACCAGGACGAGGCGCTGACCATGTCCGACCGGCTCGCGGTCATGAACGGCGGAAAGGTCGCGCAGGTCGGCACCCCGGAGGACGTGTACGAGCGGCCGGCCGACGCCTTCGTCGCGGGCTTCATCGGCACCTCGAACGTCATGACCGGCACCTACGCCGACGGCAAGCTGACCCTGCCCGGCGGGCTGTCGTTCCCGGTGGCCGCCCGCCCCGGGCTGGCCGCCGGAAGCCGGGTCGGCGCGTCGGTGCGGCCCGAGAAGATCTGGCTGTCCGACTTCGAGGACGGCATGGTCCAGATCCGCGGCACCCTGCGCGAGACGGTCTACTCCGGCGCGACGACGACGTACCTCGTGGAGATCGCCCCGGGCGTCCAGCTGTCGGTCCTCGAGCAGAACATCGACCGCTCCCGCCGCGAGGAGCGCTGGGTCGGCGGCGAGACCATCGACCTGGCCTGGAAGCCGGAGCACTGCCTGCTGCTGTGCGAGGGCGCATGAGCCACGACGTGATCGTGCTCGGCGCCGGGCTGGCCGGGCTGTCCTGCGCCCGCGACCTGATGCTCGCCGGCGCCGACGTGCTGGTACTCGAAGCCCGCGACCGGGTCGGCGGCCGGGTCGAGCAGGCGACCCTGCCGGACGGCCGGCTCATTCAGCTGGGCGGCGAGGTGGTGGGCCATGCCCACACCGCCTACGTCGGCCTGGTCGCCGAGCTTGGCCTGACCCTGGTGCCCAGTTATGTCGCCGAGCCCGGGGAGATCGTCTACTCGACGGCGTCCTCGGTCAGCGCCGGGCGGCCCGGCTGGGACATCGCCGGTGACGAACAGGTCACCGCCGCGTTCGTGGCCTTGGCGAAGACCGTCGATCCGGACGATCCGTGGTCCCACCCCGACGCGGACCGGCTGGATAGGCTGCCGGTCTCCGCGTGGCTGCGGTCGGAAGGCGCGACCGAGGGCGTCGTCCGCCTCTGGGAGATCGGGCAGCTGTCGCTCGCCAGCGGGTCGAACGACCGCACCTCGATGCTGTCGGCGCTGCGCAAGAACGCCGCTGTGCCCAGCGACGGCCATTACGACTACGACGACTGGGAGGGGCTGCGGGTCGCCGAGGGGTCGGCCACCGTCGCCCTGCGGATGGCTGCTTCCGTTCAGGTTCGCACCGGTGCGGCGGTTACCTCCGTGTCGATCGCTCCCTCCGGCTGCGATGTCACCCTTCGCGATGGCGAGCAACTGACGGCGGCGGCCGTGGTCAGCGCCCTGCCGGTCGGCCCGCTGCGCTCGGTGCACATCACCGGCGTCTCCTCCTCACGGCTGGAATCGCTCAACCGGCAGCGCAACGCCCTCGCCGCCAAACTGGCGGTCGGCTACGAGCGGCCGTTCTGGCGCGACCTCGGCCGCAACGGCCTGTCCGAGTGCGAGGGCGTGCTCGGCAGCACCTGGCCGCAGAGCGAGGGCGTGCTCTCCGGGCTGATCCCGCCCGAGCGCTACGCCGTCCTGCTCGGCACCCCGCCCGCGCAGCGGATCCCGTCCCTGCTGGCGGAGATCACCCGGATGTACGGCGAGGCCGACCCGATCGCCGCGTACCTGCGCTTCTGGGGCACCGACCCGTGGACCCAGGGCTATGTGACGCAGTGGGCCCCCGGCGACGTCATGGCGGTCGGCCCGCTGCACGGCACCCACGAGCCGCCGTTCTACGTCTGCGGCTCCGACCAGTGGGTGGCCGGCTACATGGAGGGCGCGGTCCGCACCGGGCGCGCGGCGGCCTGCGAGGCGCTGCGCCGTGGCTGACCTTTATCCGCTGATCTCGCCGGTCACCGGCGCGGTCCACGGCCACGCGCCGTTGTCCGACCGATCGGATGTCGACCGCGCGTGCCGGGCCGCGGCGGACGCCTTCCGCGCGTGGTCCCGGACGCCGCCGATCCGCCGCCAGGAAGCCTTGCTCGCGCTCGCCTCGCTGGTGGACGAGCGGGCCGCCAGCTTCATCGCCGCCGAGGTCGCCGACACCGGCAAGCCGGCCGCCCTGTTCGCCGCCGACGAACTGCCCGCCTGCGTCGACCCGCTGCGGTTCTTCGCCGGCGCCGCCCGGACGATGCCCGGCGCGCCGGCGGGGGAGTACCTCGAAGGCTTCACCTCGATGCTGCGCCGCGAGCCGATCGGCGTCTGCGCGCAGATCGTGCCGTGGAACTACCCGCTGATGATGGCGATCTGGAAGGTCGCCCCGGCGCTGGCGGCCGGCAACACCGTCGTGCTCAAGCCGGCCGAGACCACGCCGTCCTCGGCGCTGCTGCTCGCCCGGACCGCGGCCGAGGTGCTGCCGCCCGGCGTGCTCACCGTGATCTGCGGCGGCCGCGACACCGGCCGGGCCCTCGTCGAGCATCCGGTGCCGGGCATGGTCGCGCTCACCGGCAGCCCCCGCGCCGGCGAGGAGATCGCGCGGGCGGCCGGCCTCAAACGGCTGCACCTCGAGCTCGGCGGCAACGCCCCGGCGATCGTGCACGCTGACACCGACATCCCCGCGACGGCGGCCGCGCTCGCCGCGACCGGTTTCTACAACGCCGGCCAGGACTGCACCGCGCCCAGCCGGATCCTCGTCGAGCGCGGCGTCCACGACGCGTTCGTGGCCGAGCTGGCCAAGGCCGCCCCCGCCGTCGAGTTCGGCCCGCTCAACAACGCCGCCCAGCTGGCCCGGGTGCGCGGCCTGCTGGACCGGTTGCCCGGGCACGCCTCGATCGCGTGCGGCGGCTCGGCGCTCGACCGGCCCGGCTTCTTCCACGATCCGACCGTGGTCACCGGCGTGCGGCCGGACGACGAGATCGTCCGCGAGGAGATCTTCGGCCCGGTGCTCACCGTGCAGCCCTTCGCGAGTGAGGCCGAGGCGGTGCGCCTGGCCAACGACACCCCCTACGGCCTGGCCGCCAGCGTGTGGACCGGCGACCACGAGCGCGCCATGCGGGCCGCGCGCGACCTCCGTGCCGGCATCGTCTGGATCAACACGCACGCCACCACGGTGTCGGAGATGCCGCACGGCGGCACCGGCCGTTCCGGCTACGGCAGCGACCTGTCGATGGCCGGGCTTCTGGAATACACCCGGCCCAAGCACGTCATGACCCGACTGAAGTCCGGCTAAATCGGTCTTGCGGGGCTCCTACGTACGGTAGGAATTCCAGCATGACGACGCTGGTCCTGGCCGAGGACGACCACGACATCCGCGCCATCGCCGCGAGGATTCTCCGCCGCGCCGGATACGAGGTGATCGAGGTGGCCGACGGGTCCGCGGCGCTCGACGCGGTCCGGGAGCACCGGCCGGCGATGGTGGTCAGCGACATCGACATGCCGGTGATGTCCGGCGTCGATCTGTGCCTCGCCCTGCGCGCCGACCCGGCGACCAAGGACCTGCCGGTGGTCTTCGTCAGCGGCAGCCTGGTTCCCGGCGACACCCGCCCCGAGCAGGCGCAGGCCACCGCGATCCTGTCCAAGCCGTTCCTGCCGCGCGATCTGGTGGCCTGCGTCGAGGCCGCGCTCAGTCGTCGGTAGCGAGCGTGACCGGGAGCCGTACGACGATCCGGGACCCGGGCTCGGCGGTCGGGATCAGCCGGATGGTGCCGTGGTGGCCCTCGACAACCGCGCGGCTGATGGCCAGGCCGAGCCCGTTCCCGGCGATGCCGTGCCGGCGCGAGCGCTCGGTGCGGTGGAACGGGACGAACATCCGGTCCCGCTCGTCCTCCGGGAAGCCGAGGCCGGTGTCGGTCACGGTCAGCTCGATGGCGCCCGGATCCGGGCGGGTCAGGACGGCGGTCACGTGGCCGCCGTCCGGAGTGTGCTTGATGGCGTTGCCGAGCAGCTGGTCGGCGAGCTGCCGGATCCGTACCGGATCGCCGGTGATCGTCGTCTCGGTGTCGAGGTGGAGAGTCACGCCGACGCCCGCGGCGTCGGCCAGCGGTTGCGCCGCCTCGGCCGCCGCGCGGACCACCCCCGCCAGGCAGATCGGCTCGCGGGCCAGCCCGGCGTGCCCGCCGTCGAGCGCGGCCAGATCCAGCAGCTGGTCGATGATCTGACGTAGCGCGGCGCTGTTGCGGCCGAGCACCTCGAGCGTGGCCGGCAGGTCGTCGGCGGCGGTGGCCGGGTCGCATTCCCGGAGCATCTCGATGTAGGCGGCGATGGAGGTGAGCGGGGTCCGCACCTCATGACCGATCAGCGCGAGATAGTCGTCCTTGCTCCGGGCCAGCGCGACGGTGAGCTCGTCGGCGCGGTGCCGCTCGAGGAACTCGGCGATGCGCGCGCCGATCCCGGACAGGAAGCTGATCAGCGCGTCGGCGGGGTCGTCGACCACGACGTCGAAGAACGACATCACCGCCACGATCTTGCCGCCGGCCGGCAGGGGCACGGCGAAGCTGGTTGTCGCCTGCGGCGCGGTGGTGTCGCGGGTCCACACCGGCGTTCCGGTCCGCCAGGCGGCATCGGTCAGAGCGTCGGCGCCGTCGAGCGACCCGTTCTCCGGGAACCGGGCGGCGCCGACGAGCGCGTCCACCTCCGGCTCGGCCACCCAGATCTCCGCGCGGGCCCATCCGAACGCGGCGCAGACCTCGGCGAGGATCTTCGGCCCGGCGTCGTGGATGTCGGCGGCGCTCTCCAACGCGTCGCACACCGCCCGGTCCACGTCGCGGAACTGCTCGGCGCGACGCTGATCGGTGACGTCCCGGACGGCCACCACCGCGCCGAGCTGCCGCCCGTCCGCGCCGGTGATCAACTGGGCGTCGGCGATCGCGGTCCGGGCGGACAGGCCCGGCGGCTTGACGGTGAACTCCGCTTCGCGCAGCTCTTCACCCCGCATCGCGCAGCACAACGGCGATTCCTGGGCCGGAAGCGGCCGTCCTTCGCCGTCGACCAGGTGGTGCCGCTCGGCGCATTCGCTGATGTGGTCGCCGGGCGGCATCGCGCCCGCCAGCTGCTGGATGGCGTCGTTGGCGAAGACCAGCAGGCCGTGCTCGTCGCAGGCCGCCACACCCACGTGCAGGTGCTGCAGGATCGCCTCGAGGAAGCGGCGATGCGTGTCGGCGCGCTGCTGCTCGGTGACGAGCGCCGTGCAGGCCTGCGCGGCCTCGTCGACCGCCGCCAGCTGCTCCGGCGACCACTCCCGCGGCACGAAGTCCAGCGCCGTGCACACCCCGACGATACGTTCCCCCGGGTCACGGATCGGGAATCCGGCGTACGCGCGCACGCCCAGCTCCAGCGCAGGCGCGCCCTCCGGCACCCGCGGATCCTTCGTGATGTCGCTGATGACGATCGGCCGCTGGTGCGCGAGAACCAGTCCCGCGATCGTCAGGTTCACCGGAGTCGGCCCGTACCGGGTCCATTCGGCGGGCAGGCCGGCCGCCCCCGCCAGATTCAGCATCTCGCCGTCGTCGGTCAGATGTATCAGCGCGATCGGCACCCCCGCCGACCGCGCGATCATCGCCGCCAGCTTCCCCGCCGGCCGATCCGGACCCGGGCCCAGACACAGCTGCATTATCCGGCTCGCGGGCGCGATGGCTGTCTCGGTGTCACCCACAATGCCGAGCCAACCACCATCGCACAGACCACCGCGCGTTAGTTGCCGTTTTCCAACCCCCAGCGACCGAGGTCGGCCGCGGCGTCATAGGTCGAGCGCAGGAAGTCGCCGACCGTCCGGTCCGGGTCCGCGGCGTCGGCGACGGCCTCGTAGGGGAGTAGGAACTCGCCCATCCCGCGGTCGTAGTGAGCCGCCCCCGGCAGGATCGGCCGGTCGGCGTAGCCGGGTGGCTCGGGGTACGCGTACGCGTAGAACGCGCCCTCCGAACCGCCTCCCGGCCAGAAGCCGAAGCTGGCCAGCTCGTGCGAGTAGCCCTCGTGCATCACCGACGGCGGGCAGTTCGGCGCGCCGCCCGGGTGCGGTGGCGCTGTCCGCCCGGAGAACCTGGTGTAGGCCAGGTCCATCGCGCCCCAGAAGAAGTGCACCGGGCTCGCCTTGCCGACGAACCCCGATCGGAACCGGGTGAGCACGCGGTCGGCCTGCCGAAGCTGCCCCCAGAACAGTCGCGCGGCTTCCCCGTCGTACGCGTGATGCTCTCGATCCTCGGCGAACGGAATGGCCCGCTCGACCTCGTTGGGCACCGCGTGCATGGTCGTCTCGATGCCGAGCCCCGCCAGCGCCGCCATGGTCTCGGCATAGAACGCCGCGACCGGCTTGGGCTCGAGGGCGACCTCCCGGTGCCGCCCGTCACTCCGCCGGATCCGCAAAACCTGGTCGATAAAGTCAAATTCCAGGTCAAAGACGTCGTTCTCGTACGGGATGGCAGAGGTGCCCAGCCCACGGGCCGTGAGGTAGAGCGCGACGTGCCACCAGTGATTGACCGACGGGGCATGCGCCATGCGGATCTTCCCGGCGATCTGGGTCCACATGTGCAGCGTGTCCCGGGTGTCGGTCCAATCGGCCACGCGAAGCCGCGGCCACTCGCCGGTCATCTTTGCCCCCTTGTGATCGTCGCCGCTGTGCGTATCGCGGAGATCCTTCACGATCTTGTCATGGTCAGCACGGTGTATGAGGTCAAGCGTCCCTGGTACACCCGCCTGTGGATACTGATCTCGGCCGTCCTGGTGGTGATCGTCGTCGCGGCCGTGGTCACGCTGGTCGTGATGGCCCGCCGTGCCCAGCTGGTCCCCGCCGGACGCACGATCGCCGGCGTCGCGGTCGGCGGCCTCGACGAGCGCAAGCTGCGGGCCGCGGTCGAGTCGTCGGTGCGGCCCCGGGTCGAGCAGCCCATCACCGTACGGGTCACCGGCGCCGGCCAGACCTTCACCTTCGCACCGGGCGCCTCCGGCATCACGCTCGACGTCGACGCGACCGTGCGGGACGGCCTGGCCGGCACCACGGCGGCCCTCCCGGCCACCCTGGCCGTCGACTCCGCGAAGCTGCGCGCCGCCCTGGCCGCACACCGCCAGGCGGCAACCGACACCACCGTGAAGCTGGCAGCGCCGTCGCCTTTTTTGGAGGCCAAGGGCGACACGTCCTACACCGCGTCGACGGCCGGCGTCACCCGCGCCGCCGGCAAGCCCGGCTGGTCCCTGGACCCCGCAACAGCGGCCGCCGCGGTGGAGGCCGCCGCCCGCTCCGGCCTCGCCGAGGCGTCGGTGGCGAGCATTCCCGTGGCGCCCGGCACCAAACCCGCGAACCTGGCCGGCGTGGACCAGCTGATCGGCACGTTCACCACGTACCACCCGTGCTGCGCCCCGCGCGTCACCAACATCCACCTGATCGCCAAGCTGGTCGACGGCACGGTGGTGGCCCCCGGCGCGACCTTCTCCCTCAACGAGAAGGTCGGCGAGCGCACCCGCGACAAGGGTTTCGTGCCCGCCCCCGCCATCGTCGCCGGCGAGCTGGAGGACCAGTTGGGCGGCGGCGTCTCCCAGTTCTCGACCACGCTGTTCAACGCCGTCTGGTTCGCCGGCCTGCCCAGCTTGAAGCACCAGCCGCACAGCAAGTACATCTCGCGCTACCCGCCGGGCCGCGAGGCCACCCTCGACTGGGGCAACATCGACAACGTCTTCCGCAACACCACCGACGCCCCAGTGGTGATCCGCGTCAAGACCACCGGCACGTCGGTGACGGTCGGCCTGTACGGCCACACGGGGGACCGTCGCGTGGTTTCCGAGACCGGCCCCCGAAACCCGGTAGGCGCCGACGGAGGCTTCAGCGTCCGAGTAACCCGAACCGTCTACGACGACGACCAGAAGACCGGCACCGCAACCCTCCGCTGGACCTACGACGGCCTCGACTGAGCCGCTTTCTGTTCCCGCGACCGGTCGCGGTTGTCGCTGGCTGGGCTGGGTTGCCATGGCCCGGGCCGTGGCTGGTCGGGGTGCGTGCGGCCGGTCGCGGTTGTCGCTGGCTGGGCGGGGTGCCATGGCCCGGGCCGTGGCTGGTCGCGGTGCGAGCGGCCCGTCGCTCTCGTCGGCCGCCCTGACCGCCGCGCTCGCCGCATGCCTCGCCCACGCGCCCGCCCGGCGCCTCGCCCACGCGCCCCCGGCGCCTCGCGCTGGATCTTGATGAATAGCGGTCTGATGGGAGCGCCAAATCATCAGCCTTCAACCGTCTCGATCAACTCCTGGTGTACTTAACATGATATGTCCGGCTCATGCTCGGCGCTCGTCTCGCGATGTGGACGAGCCGACCGGTCGCCGGGACGCGCGGTCAGGATGCGGGAAGCGGTCCACTTGCTGAGAGTTGGGGCCACATTGCGGGACCGGCTAGGGCAGGCGGATGCTCTGGGCGTGGTGGAAGAAGTCGTCCGGGTCGTAGCGGCCCTTCACCTGCTGCAACCGCGGATAGTTGGACCCGTAGTAAGCGCCGGCCCAATCCGTCAGACCGGTGTCGGCGTAGTTCTGGTAGACCTCGCCGGTCAGATGCGTCCGCAGCGCGCCCGCCAAGTCATCAGCCCAGGCGAGGTTGGCGGGCGTGTCGCTGTCCTCCTGCCATAGGGAGATCACCGAGACGTAGTGCACGGCCGACCGGTGGACGAAAGCGGTCGCGTCGGTGGGCACGCGAGCGACGGCGCCGCCGGCTAGCAGGTCGAAGCGGATCATCGAGTACGCCGACGGCTTGCGTGCGAAAGCGTCCACCATGGTGGCGATGGCGTCGTCGGAAGGCCCCGGATCGCGGAAGTAGCCGCCGGTCCAGCGCGACTGCAACCCGTACGGAATCTCCTCGCCCAACGCGTGCATGAGGTCCAGGTAGGACAGCTCGCCGAGGTTGTCGACCGACGGCTTGCCGAAGGCGCGGATCGGCGCGAGCGCCTTCTCCCCTTCGGGCAGCGGGCCGACGTAGAGCCCGTACAGCGAGATCTCGGGCGCCGGATCGGCGCTGAGCAGCAGGCACAACGCCAAGCGGTCGTCGTCGTTGTCGGCGTACAGGTCGCGGTAGAGCCGCAGCACCGCCTCGGCCTGCTCGATCGGCCAGCTGATGAAGCCGCCCATCATGGTGGCCGGCACCGGGTCGAGCCGGTAGCGCAGCTTGGTCACCACGCCAAGCCCGGCGCCGCCCGCGCCGCGCAGCGCCCACAGCAGGTCGGGGTGCTCGTCCTCGGTGACCTGCAGGACCCGGCCGCCGGCGTCGACGACCTCGGCCGCCACGATGTGGTCGCAGCCCAGCCCGAAGCGGCGGCTGAGCGGCCCGTATCCGCCGCCCAGGCTGAAGCCCGCGTTGCTGACGGTGGGGCATTCGCCGCCCGGCGCGGCCAGGCCCTCGGGATAGGTGACGCTGTCGATCGACCGCCAGCCCGCGCCGGCCCCGGCCGTGACCTCGGCGGCGGAGTCGAAGGCGGAGTCGAAGGCGACGTCCCGCAACCCGCCGACGTCGATGACCAGACCGTCATCCACCAGCGACAGTCCACTCGCGTGATGCCCGCCGCCGCGCACGGCCACCGGCAGCCCGGCGTCCCGGGCGAAGCGCACCGCGGTGACGACGTCCTGGGTGTCGGCACAGCGGCACAGGGCGGCGGGCCGGGTGCGGATCCGGGTGTTGAACAGGACGCGAGCGGCCTCGAAACCCGGGTCGTAGGCGGAGATGACGTCGCCGCGGAAGCTGTCGCGAAGTGCCGTGAGATCGGGACGCATCGACGGATCTTCGCATCGGGCCCGGACGCGTCGCAACGCCCGGCGTCAGGTGGCGGATCGAAATCTCATAGGGAGGCGGTCAGGCCGCCGTCGATGAGGATGTCCGTGCCGGTGACGTTGCCGGCCCGGCCGCTCGCCAGCAGCAGCACCAGGTCGGCGACCTCGTCGGGGCGGGTGAAGCGGCCGGTTGCGGCGCCGCCGACCGCGCCCTTGGCGACCTCTTCGGGAGCGAGGCCGCCGGCCGCGCCGACGGTCTCGGCGACGCCGCCGGCGCCGAGCCACAGGTCGGTTTCCACGGGGCCGGGGCTGATGGTGTTGACACGTACGCCTCGGGGCCCGACCTCTTTCGACAACGCCTTGCTGAAGTTGGCGAGGGCGGCTTTCGCGGCGCTGTAGTCGATGACCAGCGGGTCCGGAAGCGACGCGTTGACCGAGCTGACCGTGACGATCGTTCCGGCCCGTTCCAGCAGGTGCGGGAGGGCGGCGCGGGTGACCCGTACGGCGGAGAGGAAGTTGATCGTCAGGGTCTCCAGCCAGTCGGCGTCGGTGACCGACAGGAAGCCGCCGGTGCGGGGATGCACGCCGCCGACGTTGTTGACGAGGATGTCCAGGCGGCCGCCGAGCAGGGCCGTGCCCGCCTCGACCAGGGCGGCCGGTCCGTCGGGGGTGCTGAGATCGGCGGTGACCGGGTGGACGTGGCCGGTCCCGGCGAGGGCGGCCAGCTCCGGCGGGGTGCTGCGGGCGCCCGCGACGACGGTCACGCCCTCGGCGGCCAGCGCCCGCACGATCGCCAGCCCGATGCCGCGGCTGGCCCCGGTGACCAGGGCCGTCCGGCCCTCGAGATCAAGCTGCATGACGCGGACCCTACAAGCGGGCCGGCGCCGGTCGCGAGCGTCAGATGACGGTCGCCCGGCCGCGCACGATCGCGCCCAGCTGGGACCGTGACGTGATCTCCAGCTTCGGGAAGATCCGGTGCAGGTGCGAGCTGATCGTGCGGTGCGACAGGTAGAGCCGTTCGCCGATCTCGCGGTTGGTCATGCCCTCGGCGGCCATCTGCGCGATCTGCAGCTCCTGGGCGGTGAGCCGCTCGTACGCCTCGACCGTCCGGCGCCGGCTCGTCTCGCCCGACGCCCGCAGCTCCTGACGGGCCAGCTCGCCCCACGGCGTGGCGCCGAGGCCGTCGAACGTGTCGCGGGCGGCCCGCAGCGGCTCGCGGCAGTCGGCGCTCCGGCGTTGCCGCCGCAGCCATTTCCCGTACGCCAGCTGCACCCGCGCCCGGGTGAACGGCCAGCGCCCGGCCCCTTCCCCGAGCGCCACCCGGAACAGCTCCTCGGCGTCGGCGTCCCCGGCGAGGACGGCCCGGGCATGCCGGAGCCCGCCGTGCAGCGCCGGCGACGGGGTCTGCCGGCCGAGCTCCTCGATCTCGGCGATCACCGTGGCCACCGCCGTGGCCTGCCCGCTGTGGAGGGCGGCGTCGGCGAGCTCGCCGACGGCGAAACAGCGCAGCGCCGGGTGGAACGACGGATCGGCCGGGTCGTGCATGCGCCGCAGTTGCTGGTACGCCTCGGCGTACCGGCCCGCGCCGAGCGCCGCCAGCCCGCGGGCGAGCCGGGCGGTGGCCAGCACCGGGCGGACCCCGCCGGAGAGGGCGCCCTGCTCCGCGGCGGTGGCCAGGCGCCCGGCGGCCTCCTCGTCGCCGCGCAGCGCCGCCAGCACCGCGGCCGTGGACTGGCCGATCCCGACGAAGAGCGGCTGGGAGGTCTCGGCGGCCAGCCGGGTGCACTCCTCGGCGGCGGGAATGCCGGCGTCGAGGTCGGCCAAGTGGGCGGCGCTCCACGCCTGGGCGCCGAGGGCCCGGGCCAGGAGGCCGAGCCGGCCCTGGGCGCGCAGCGCGGGCAGGGCGGCCGCGGAGCAGGTCTCCGCCAGGTCGAAGACGCCCACCAGGATCGCCGCGGAACCCACCAGCCGCATCGCCTCCGGATCGCCGTCCGAGCGGGCGGCGCTGCGCCGGAGGCTGTCGATGACCGCGGCGCCCCGCTCGATCGGCGCCGCGAACGCGAGGATCGCCAGCAGGTCCGGATCGCCCGCGGCGACCGGCAGGGACTCGGCGACATCGACGATGCGGAGCCGGGCCGCGGTGTCCGCCTCCGTCCAGAACGAGCGCAGGGCGGCGCCGTTCAGCAGCCGCATCGCCACGTCGGCATGCCCGTCCGCCGCCACTTGCTCGGCGGCGGCCGCGATCGCCTCCGGCCGCCGGTGCTCCTCGCGCAGGCCGGCGCCGAAGCTCGCCTCGATCCACAGCAGCTGGCCGCGCTGCCGCGCCGACAGCTCCACCGTCCGGACTTCCCGGACGAGATCGGTCACCACGTCGTGGCGACCCAGCTCGACCGCGGCCTCGGCGGCGCGCAGCAGCCGTGCTGCCCGGCGGGCCGGGTCGGCGGTGAGGCGTGCGGCCCGTTCCAGCGCGGACAGCGCCAGCCGGGCCGCGCCCTGCCGGCGGGCCGCCTTGGCGGCCTCCTCCAGACCGGCCGCCACGCTCTCGTCCGGCTCCGACAGCGACGCCGCCCGGTGCCAGATCGCCCGGTTCGGCTTGCCGGCGAGCACCTGGGCCAGCGCCGCGTGCGCCGCGTGCCGCTCGGCGACGCTCGCCCGCTGGTGGATGGCCGAGCGCATCAGCGGGTGCCGGAACCGGACCCGGATCTCGTCGGGGTCCAGCAGGGACGCGGCGACGGCGGGGGCGAGGTCGTCGGCGGTGACCCCCTCGCCGCCGGCCGCCATCGTCTCGGACAGGGAGTCGCTGTCGTTGATCGCGGCGATCAGCAGCAGGGTCCGGGTGGCGGCGGGCAGCCTGCCGACCCGGGCCGCGAACGCCTCCTCCAGCCGTTCGCTGAGCGGCTGGAACGCCTGCGCCGAGGACTCGGCCCCGGCCGCCAGCTCCACCAGCGCCAGCGGATTGCCGGCGGCGTCGCGCAACAGGCGCCGGCGAGCGCCGGGCGGCAGGGCGCCGGCCCTGGCGTCGAGCAGGGCCGCCGCCGCAGCCTCGCCCAGCCGTTCCAGGCGCAGAGCCGGCAGGTCGGCCCCGAACGAGCTGGGGAATCCGTCACGCACCGCGGCGAGCAGCAACACCGGGTCCGCGTCGAGCCGTCGGGCGACGAAGGCGAGCACGTCCGCGCTGGCCGGGTCGAGCCAGTGCGCGTCCTCGACGAGCAGCAGGGTGGCGGGTTCGGGGCCGGTGTCGGCCAGCAGGTTCAGCGCGGCCAGGGCGACGAGGAAGAGGTCCGGCGTGGCCGCGCCGGTCATGCCGAACGCCGCCATCATCGCGTCCCGCTGCGGCGCCGGCAGCGCTCGGGTCCGGCCGAGGACCGGTCGCAGCAGGTTGTGCAGGCCGGCGAACGGCAGCCGCGACTCCGCCTCGACGCCGGCGGCCGACAGGACGAGCAGCCCGTCGCCGGTCGCGATCCGGCGGGCCTCGCTCAGCAGCGTCGACTTGCCGATGCCGGCCTCGCCGCGGACCACCAGCGCCCCGCCCCGATCACGCCCGCCCCGATCACGCCCGCCCCGATCACGCCCGCCCCGATCACGCCCGCTCCGGACGAAAGCGCTCAACTGCCGCAGTTCGGCATCGCGGCCGTAAAGGGCCTCGCCGCTCATCCCCATTGTGATCATCAGGCCCTTGAGCCTAAGGCTCGGGTGCCGGACCGGCCAGGGCGCGTCAGGCGCGGCGGAACAGGTCGGCCTCGAAGCGGTAGGCGTCGCCCCGGTACTTGTTGTGGCCGATCAGCACCGGGGTGCCGTCGGCGGTGTAGGCGACCTCGTCGCCCACGAGCACGGGCGCGCCGGCGGTGATGCCCAGCAACCGGGCCAGCTCCGCGTCGGCGCTCTCGGCCATCAGCGTGTAGGCGCTGCGATGCACCTCGATGCCGCAGGTCTCCCGCAGCACGTCGTAGAGCGACGCGTCGGTGAGGTCGGCGGTCGCCAGGTCGGCGGCGCGGGCCTCCGGCACGACCACGACGTCGAAGCAGACCGGTGTGCCGTCCATGCCGCGCAGGCGGTCGACCTCGATGACCGGCGCGGCCGGCGCGATGCGCAGCTTGGCGGCCTCGTCGATGCCGGCGGGCCGCACCTCCTGCCGCATGACGCGGGCGGTCGGGCGCAGGCCGCGAGCGCGGGCCATCTCGGTGAAGGACTGCAGCGTGCTGGGCGGCTCGCTGAGCACCTGGGTGGGCACGAACCAGCCGCGCTGGGCGGATCGCTGCAGGGTGCCCTCGGACTCGAGACGGCTCAGCGCCAGGCGCAGCGTGGCCCGGCTGACGCCCAGCTGGGTGGCCAGGTCGCGCTCGCCGGGCAGCCGCGAGCCGGGGGCGTAACGGCCGACGGTGAGGTCGCGGGTCAGCTGCTCATAGGCCTGCGTCGAAGCGGTCCCAGTCGTCACGCGGAGCAGAGTACCAGTTTCACCGCTGGGTGGACCAGTGGCGATTCGTGGTTCAGCACTGGACTAACTGGTATAGGAGGATCTAGTGTCCGTTAACACCGGCGACACAACGGAGTGAAGATGAGATTTCATAAAGCGGGAGTTGCGGCGGCCATAGCGCTGAGCCTGGCGGCCTGCTCGCCCGGAGGCGGCTCGACCGCCAAGAACGACGCCCCGAGCACCGTCTCGACCGACGTCGCCAAGGCCGGCAACGTGACGCTCAAGCTGACCGACTTCTGGGGCGCGGCCGAGGGCGAGTGGATCAAGTCCTTGATCACCGGCTTCCAGACGAAGTACCCGAACGTCAAGATCGAGCGCACGACCGAGGACTGGGGTCAGCTCAACTCGACGCTCAACCTGCAGCTGCAGGACGACAGCGGGCCCGACATCGCGACCGCCAACAACGGCTGGCAGTCGCTGGGCACCCTGGCCAAGGGCAACCTGGTGCTCAACCTCGACGCGTACGCGAAGGCCTATGGCTGGGACAAGAAGGTCCCGAGCACCATCACCCGGCAGAACACCTTCACCACCGACTTCAAGACGATGGGCGCGGGCTCGTGGTTCGGCACGCCCATGGCCCGTACGTCGCTGATCGGCCTTTATTACAACGCCGACAAGCTGAAGAAACTCGGCATCACCCCGCCCACCACCCTCGACGAGCTCGAGGCCGGCGCCGCCAAGGCCAAGGCCGCCGGCGAGGTCCCCTTCGAGTACGGCAGCCTCGACGGCTCCACGACGATCCTTCTCGGCACGCAGGCCTTGCTGGCCGACAAGAAGAAGCTGAACGACTACATCTACGGCGACACGTCGGTGAAGGCCACCGACGTCGGGATGACCGACGCCATCACCCTTACCAAGAAGTGGGCCGACGCGGGCTACTTCCCGCCGAAGTTCAACGGCATCGACTACCAGACGGCGGTCGCCAACTTCGTCGGCGGCAAGGGCGTCTTCCGCTGGGAGTACACCGGCTCGCTCGGCCTGAACGCCTCGCAGCAGGGGCACTTCGGCTACATCCAGCTGCCGCAGAAGAGCGGTAGCGGCACGGTCGGCGTCGGCGCCGCCCCGGGCGCCATGGTGATCTCGGCGAAGAGCAAGCACCCGGACGTCGCCGCGGCGTTCCTCGACTACATGATGTCGCCCGACGCCGGCCAGGTCGCCGTCGACAAGGGCCTCGTCCCCGCGATGTCCCCGGACGTCAAGGTGCCGGCCTCGTCGCTCAGCCTGACCGGCGAGTCGGCGGGCGCGGCGACCCTGGACAAGAACGACGGCTACGTGCCGTACTTCGACTGGTCCAGCCCGACGATGCTCGACACCATCAGCCAGAACCTGCAGCTCGTGTACGCCGGCAAGATGACCCCGGACAAGTTCACCGAGGCCGTCGACAAGGACCGGGACACGTTCCTCGCGGGGCAGGGCTGACCCGTGACCGACACGGTGGCCCCGGCACGCGAGGTGCGCACGGCCACGAACACCGACGTCCGGCGTCGCCCCCTGCGGCGCAGGACGCGGTGGATCGGCCTCGGCTTCGCCGCGCTCCCGCTGGGCGTGTACGCGCTCGTCGTGCTCGTCCCGCTGGCCCAGTCGGTGCAGTACTCGTTCTACAAGTGGGACGGGGTCACCGCCTCGACATGGGTCGGGTTCGACAACTACAAGGCGTTCGTCACGGACCCGGTCCTGCGGTCGACGCTCGGACACGTACTCGTGCTCATCGGCTTTTTTGCCCTGTTGCCCATCATCCTGGGGCTGTTGTCGGCGGCGTTGCTGACCCGGGCGAAGCAGCCGGGCATGGCGGTCTACCGGTGGATCTTCTTCCTGCCGCAGGTCATGACCACCGTCGTGATCGCGCTGGTCTTCAAGCGGATCTACGCGCCGGACGGCCCGCTCAACACCGCGCTGCGGGCCGTCGGCCTCGACTCGCTGGCCAAGACCTGGCTCGGCGACTTCACCTGGGCGCTGCCGGCGCTCGGCCTGGTCGGCACGTGGGTGACCTTCGGTTTCTGCATGGTGCTGTTCATTTCCGGCACCTCTGCGATCGCGCCCGAGCTGTACGAGGCGGCCCGCATCGACGGCGCCGGTCCGGTCCGCGAGTTCTTCGCGGTGACGCTGCCGGGCCTGCGCGGTCAGCTGGCCGTCGCGCTGACGCTGACCATCACCGCCGCGCTGCGCACCTTCGACCTGGTCTGGATCACGACGCACGGCGGCCCGGGCACCTCGACCCTGACCCCGGCGGTGGCGCTCTACAAGGCGGCGTTCCAGAACCCGCAAGTCGGACTCGCGGCGGCGATCGGCGTCGTGATGGCGGCCCTGTGCCTGGTCATCGCGGTCGTCATCACCCGCGTCTCGGAGAGGGACTGACCGTGATCTCGAAGATGGAACGCGTCGTCAACTACGTCGTGCTGACGATCCTGGCCGTGGTCGTGCTCTTCCCGGTCGGCACGTTCGTCGTCGCGGCGCTCAGTCCCGACCGCTCCGGCAAGCCGGTCGGCGTCGGCGACTTCGCGTGGGGGAACTTCGCGACCGCGTGGCGCGACGCCGACTTCTCCCGGGCCATGACGATCTCCATCGTCATTGCCGTGTGCGTTGTCGCGGGCCAGGTCCTTCTCGCTCTTCTTGGCGGGTACGCCTTCGGCGTGCTGGGCGTGGTCGGGGACAAGGTGCTGTTCCCGATCGTCCTGCTCGGCATGATGATCTCCCTCGAGGCCATCATCGTCCCGCTCTACTACCAGTTCCGGACGTTCGGCCTCACGAACACGCTGCCCGGCATCATCCTCATCCATTTGGGCATGGGCGTGCCGTTCGGCATCTTCTGGATGCGCGCCGCGTTCCGCGCCCTGCCCCGCTCGGCCTTCGAGTCGGCCGAGATGGACGGCGCCGGCGCGCTGCGCATGCTGCGGTCGATGGCCGCCCCCATGGCCCGGCCCGCCATCTACACGCTGATCCTGCTCAGCTTCATGTGGACCTGGAACGACTACTTCCTGTCCCTGGTGTTCCTGCACGGCTCGAACCAGACGGCGACCGTCGCGCTCGGGGTCTTCCAGGGCAAGTACGTCACCCAGATCAACCTGATGGCCGCGGGCGGGCTCATCGTCGCCGCGCCCGTGCTGGTCCTCTACGTCGTCTTCCAGCGGAAATTCATCTCCGGAATGCTGGCCGGCGCGATCAAGGAGTAACCCTCGTGTCTCTGCAACCCATCGTGCTGCCCGACGCCGACGCGGTCGGCGACCAGGTCGCCGCGACGATCCTCGACCGCATGGCCGCGACCGGCGACCGGCCCTTCCTGCTCGGCTGCCCCAGCGGCCGTACGGCGATGCCGGTCTACCGGGCCCTGGCGCGGCACGCCGCCCTCGGCACCGACCTCTCGCGCCTGGTGATCGTCATGATGGACGACTATCTCGACCCTGCCCTCCAACGGGTCGCGCCTGAGTTGTCCTATTCATGTCTCGGCTTCGCGCAACGCCAGATCGCCGATCCGCTGGGAGCGCCCCTCGAGATCTGGGTGCCGGATCCGGCCGACCCGATCGGCTACGACGAGAGCATCGAGGCGTCCGGCGGGATCGACCTGTTCCTGCTGGCCACCGGCGCCGGGGACGGTCACATCGCCTTCAACCAGCCCGGCACGCCCCGCGACGCCCGCACCCACGTCACCGCGCTCGGCGAGGCGACCCGGCGCGACAACATGGGGACGTTCCCCGAGTTCACCCGCCTCGACATGGTGCCCACCCACGGAGTGACGGTCGGCGTCGACACGATCGCCACCCTGTCCCGCGAGGTGATCATGATCGTCTGCGGCGCGCACAAGCACGAAGCGTTCGCCCGCATCACGGCGGCCGAGGCCTACGAAGCCGACTGGCCGTCCACCATCGTCGTCGAATGCAAGAACCCCACGCTCATCGCGGACCACGCGGCCGCTGTCAGGGAGAAATGATCATGGCATCCATCAAGCTCGTCTACATCGGTGGCGGATCCTCCCGCGGCGCCGGCACCATGGCGTCGATCCTGGCGCACGGCAAGGAGTTCGACGGCTCCGAGATCGTCATCCAGGACGTCAACCCCGACCGCCTCCAGGCCGTCGAGACCATCGCCCGCAAGATCGCCAAGGCCGACGGCCTGAACATCAAGATCTCGTCGACCACCGACCGGCGGGCCGCGCTGACCGACGCCGACGCCGTCCTCGCGAGCTTCCGCCCCGGCGACTTCGCCGCCCGCGCGCTCGACGAGCGGATCCCGCTCAAGCACGGCGTCATCGGCCAGGAGACGCAGGGACCGGGCGGCTTCTTCATGTCGCTGCGGTCGATCCACATCTACGAGGACATCATCCGCGACCTTGACGCGGTCGCCCCGAACGCGGTCATCTTCAACTACACGAACCCGGTCAACATCGTGTCGCAGGCGGTCACCCGCTTCACCGACCGCACGATCTGGTCGATGTGCGAGGGGCCGATCACCTTCCCCAACACGGTGCTCCGGGCCGCCGGCCTCGACCCGGCGAAGGCCAACGTGGTGATGGCGGGCGTCAACCACAACTGCTGGTCCTACGAGCACACGTACGAGGGCAAAGATCTTATGCCTTTGCTCGACGCCGCCTGGGAGGCGCGCAAGGACGATCCGACCCTCGACCTGCACGCCAAGCGGATGCTGCGCCTGGCCACCACGATGCGCTCGGTGCCCAGCGACTACTTCCAGTACTACTACTTCCGCGAGGAGGTGCTGCGGGAGGCGCAGGCGGCCCGGCGGACGCGCGCCGAGGTCCTGCTCGACGCGCTGCCCGGGTACTGGCAGCACTACGAGGAGCAGATGCTCGCCGACGTTCCCCAGCTCGACCCCAAGCGGTCGCGGGGCGGCATCCATGAGCTCGAGCTGGCGATCGACGTGATGAGCGCGTACTACAACGACAACAGCGCCCGCCTGCCGGTCAACCTGCCGAACATCGGGGGCGCGCTGCCGGGCTTCGACGAGGATGTCGTCGTGGAGATGTGGTGCACCGTCGACGGGCAAGGCGTCCGGCCGCTGCCGCAAAAGCCATTGCCGCATTCCGTACGGGGTCTGGTCCAGCAACTCGCCGAGTTCCAATATCTCGCCGCCGAGGCCGCGTGGAAGGGCACCCGGGCCGACGGCGTCCGCGCGCTGGCCGCCAACCCGATGGTCCCCACGCTCGCCGTCGCCGAGGAGCTGTACGACGAGATGGCGTACGCGCACCGCGCCTACCTCCCGGAGCGTCTGCTCAAGTGAGTCACGCGTACCTGGCGGTCGACGCCGGAAACTCCAAGTCGGTCGCCCTCGTCACCGACGCCGAGGGTGCCGTCCTGGGCCGCGGCCGGGGCGGCAACGGCGACATCTACGGCGCCGACAGCGTCCCTTCCGCGCTCGAGTCGGTATTCGAAGCGGTGCAGGCCGCCCTGGCCGGCGCCGGGGCCGTCGACATCGCTGCGGCCGCGTTCCGGATCGCCGGCGTGGACTACCCCGAGGACGCCACCTTCTGGGACGACCACCTGCGGTCGCGTTTCCCTTTTCTGCGGGCAGTGAGCGTCAAGAACGACGCGTACGCGTCATTGCGGCTGATCGACGGATCCGGGGTCGCCGTGTCGATCACCGTCGGCACCGGGCCCGCGGTGGCCGCGCGCGCCAAGGACGGCCGCGAGGAGCACTCCGGCTTCTTCGTCTTCGACCACCTCGGCGGCAGCGGGCTCGGCAACGCGGCCCTGCGGGCGGTGTGCCTGGCCTGGATGGGCGCCGGCCCGGAGACGGCCCTCACCGAGTCGATGTTGTCGTTCTACGGCGTCGCGGACGGCTGGGAGTTGCGCCACGTGTTCACCCGGCGGTTCGGCGCGCGGCCCGCGTCGGACCTGTGGCAGGCGTCGCGGCTCGTCCTGGCCGCGGCGGAGGCCGGTGACGCGGTCGCCGTTTCCATCGTCGCCGAGCAGGCGTCGGCGTTTGTTCGGTACGCGGAATGGTGTGCCCGGCGGGTCGGCGTCGACCTCGCGTCGGGCGAGCTGCCGGTGCTGCTCAACGGATCGGTCGCCACGTCCGAGCACCCGGCGATGCGCGACGCCCTGTTTTCTTCGCTTCATCGCGTCGCGCCGGCCGCGCGGGTCGTCGTCGCCGACGCCTCCCCGCTGAGCGGCGTGGTGCTCGACGCGCTGGCCGAGGGTGGCGTCGAGGTCGGCCCCGAACTGCTGGCCCGGGTGCGCGACGACCACCCCCACGACTTCCTCACGACGTTCTAAGGAACCCCTTGATGATCGACATCGCCGCCCTCACGCTCGAGGAGAAGGCGTCCCTGCTCTCGGGCCACGACGACTGGTACACCGAGGCGATCGACCGGCTCGGCCTGCCCGCCATCGAGGTCGGCGACGGCCCGCACGGGCTGCGCAAGGAAACCGGCGTCGACATGGTGTGGGTGCCCGCCACGGGCTTCCCCACCGCGTCGGCGATGGGCGCCTCCTGGGACCGCGACCTCGTCCGCCGGGTCGCGGTCGCGATCGGCGAGGAGGCCCGCGCCGAGGGCGTGCAGGTGGTGCTCGGCCCCGGCGTCAACATGAAGCGGTCCCCGCTGTGCGGGCGCAACTTCGAGTACTTCTCCGAGGACCCGCTGCTTTCCGGCGAGCTCGGCAGCGCGTACGTGAAAGGCGTGCAAAGCGTCGGCGTGGGTGCCTCCCTGAAGCATTTCGCCGCCAACAACCAGGAGATCGAGCGAACCCGCATCTCGGTCGAGGCCGACGAGCGGACGCTGCGCGAGATCTACCTGGCCGCCTTCGAGCGGGTGGTGAAGGCGGCCGACCCGTGGACCGTCATGTGCTCCTACAACCGCTTGCACGGCGTGCACGCCTCGGAGAACCGGTGGCTGCTCACCACGATCCTGCGGGAGGAGTGGGGCTACGACGGCGTCGTCGTCTCCGACTGGAACGCCGTGCACCACCGTGTGCGCGCCCTGGCCGCCGGCCTCGACTTGGAGATGCCCGGCACCGCGGGCAAGACCGACGCCGAGATCGTCTCCGCCGTCCGCGCGGGCGAGCTGGACGAGAGCGTCGTGGACGAGGCGGTCCGCCGGGTGGTGCGGCTGGTCGAGCGCGCTCACCCCGCCGCCGTCCCCGGCTTCGAGGTCTCGCCCGGCGCCAGGCTCACCGATTCGCAACTGGAGCTCCTGCGCGCCGACGAGCACCACGCGCTCGCCCGGGAGGCCGCGGCCGGTTGCGTGACGCTTCTGCGCAACGAGGGCGGCGTGCTGCCCCTGAACCCTTCCGCCCGGGTAGCCGTCATCGGCGCTTTCGCCGCCCACGCCCGCATCCAGGGCGGCGGCTCCTCCGGCGTGGACCCGACCCGCGTTGACAACGCCCTGGATTTCTTCGAGGCCGCCGCCTACGCCCCCGGCTACGTCCACACCCCCTTGAACGCCTACCAGGACGACCTGACCGCCTACTTGGCCGCCCACGACGCCACTTTCGTGGACGACGGCCGCGGCCCCGCGCGCCGCTCGGCCGCGCTGGCGGAGGCTTTACGCCTGGCCGCCGCCGCCGAGCGCGTAGCCGCCGGCCCCCTTTCCGCCGAGGCCCGCCGCTTGATCGACGAGGCGGTGCTGGTAGCCCAGGACGCCGACGTGATCGTCGTCTTCGCAGGCTTGCCGCTGGCCTTCGAGCAGGAGGCCGACGACCGCACCACGCTGTCCTTGCCGGCCGACCAGTTGGCCCTGCTGGACCGCCTGGCTTCCCTGCGCGACCGAACCGGCGCCGACCTGGTAGTGGTCCTCTCCAACGGCGCGGCAATCACGATGGACCCGTGGCACGACCGAGTAGACGCCATAGTCGAGGCGTGGCTGCCCGGCCAGGCAGGCGCCGGCGCCGTGGCAGACGTCCTCTATGGCCGCGTGAACCCTTCGGGAAAGGTCGCCGAGACCTTCCCCCTGGCCTTGGAGGACACCCCCAGCTACGTCACGTGGACCGGAGAGCGCGGCACGGTGCTCTACGGCGAGGGTGTCTTCATCGGTTACCGCTGGTACGACGCCCTCAACCGCCCGGTCCGCTACCCCTTCGGCCACGGCTTGTCCTACACAACCTTCGACTACACAAACCTCAACATCAAAATCACCGATTCCGTACGGGTCACCTGCACCGTCACCAACACCGGCCCCCGCCACGGCCGCGAGGTGGTCCAGCTCTACATAGGAGACCCCGACGCCACAGTCCGCCGCCCCGTACGCGAGCTGCGCGCCTTCGAAAAGCTAACCCTGGCCCCCGGCGAAAGCACCCCAGTCACCTTCGACCTGACCCCCCGAGACTTCGCCTACTGGGACATCGCAGCGGGCCCCCACGGCGCCTGGCGCTTGGAGGGAGGCGAGTTCGTCATCGAGATAGGCGCCTCGTCACGCGACATCCGCCTGCAAACAACCATCACCCTCCCCGACGACCCCACCCTCCCACCCATAATCCCCGACGAGAAGCTCCTAGAACTAGGCGGTTCACGCTTCACCCAGGGCCACCGCTGACCCCGAACGCGAATTCGAGATTACCTTTTACCCCCACCCCCGTCCCTGCCAGCAAACACCGATTCTTGGGTGCCGACTTTCGCCCTCAAAACGCCGGGAAATGGGTTGCCCAGCCACCGAAATCCCGGTAAGAACGAAGGACGGTTTGAACGGCGCGCCGACCCGCTGAATGCCGCGTGCATTACCTGCTCGCGACTTGGACGCGCGCGCCGTTCTTCGACGCCGACGGTCAACTCGGCCCTGGCACCCCTCGCTGTCGCCGCCACTGCCGCCGCCGCCGCCGCTGCTGCCGCTGCTGCCGCCACTGGCGTCGCTGCTGCCGCTGCCGTCGTTCGCGCTGCCGTCGTTCGCGCTGCCGTCGTTCGCGCTGCCGTCGTTCGCGCTGCCGTCGTCGCCGCTGCCGTCGTCGCTGCCGTCGTTCGCGCTGCCGTCGCTGCCACGGTTGGCGCCGTTGCCGCTGCTGGCGCGGCCGTTGGTGGTGCCGCCGTTGCTGCTGGCGTTCGCGCTGTCGTCGCTGCCACCGTTGGCGCCATTGCCGCTGCTGGCGCGGCCGCCGCTGCCGCCGTTGGCGCCGCTGGGGCCGCCGTCACTGCCACCGTTGGCGTCGCTGTCGCTGTCGCCGTTGCTGCTGGCGTTGGCGCCGCTGGGGCCGCCGTCACTGCCACCGTTGGCGTCGCTGTCGCTGTCGCCGTTGCTGCTGGCGTTGGCGCCGCTGGGGCCGCCGTCACTGCCACCGTTGGCGTCGCTGTCGCTGTCGCCGTTGCTGCTGGCGTTGGCGTCGCTGTCGCCGCTGGTGCTGGCGTCGCTGGCGGAGCAAACCGACGTGCTGTCTGGCCAGGCTTCGGCGCCGTCGCTGCTACCGCGTCGCCCTCGTGCAGGCGGCGCAGCTTCTGAGCGTGGCGCTGAGTCAGGCCCCAGGCGCGATGCCGGGCATGCTCCCGGCGAAACGCCTCCGCCGCCGGCGAATAACGGCGTGACCGGGTGCGATCGCGCATTTCGGCCAATTGCGCCTTGGAAAAGAACCCCAGCTGTCCCACCCCAGAATTCTCCCACCTCCGAGAATGCCGCGGTAAGCCCGGGACCGCGTTCGATCATGCCATTCTTTGGCGGCGCGGTGATGGCATGGCAGAGTGGGCGATGTGACGCTTCCCGAGACCTCAGATTCCCGATGAGCCCCGCCCGCACGCTCGCCGCCGGCCAGGTGTGCCGGATCCACACCTACGATGTGGCCACCGGCATCACGACCCTGGTGCACTCCAGCGACTCCGTGCTGTTCGAGGCGCCCAACTGGGCCGCGAACGGCGACCTGATCCTCAACGGTGACGGCCTGCTCTGGCGCCTGCCGGCCGACGGTGATGGCCCGGCCGACGGTGATGGCCCGGCCGACGGTGATGGCCCGGCCGACGGTGATGGCCCGGCGCCGCAGCGGATCCCGCTCGACGGCGTGCCGGAGCTCAACAACGACCACGTCCTGGCGCCCGGCGGCGACACGATCTACGTCTCCGCCGACGACGGGCACATCTACGAGGCGCCGCTGGGCGGGGGAGCGGCGCGCCGCGTGACCCACGAGGACCGCCTGCATTTCCTGCATGGCGTCAGCCCGGATGGCGCGGCCCTCGCCTACGTGGGGATCGAGCCCGGCAACTGGGATTCCGCCGCCCTCTTCACGATCGGCCGCGGCGGCGGCCCCTCGACCCGGCTCACGTCAGCTGGCGGGCGGGATGACGGGCCGGAGTACACGCCCGCCGGTGACTGGATCTACTTCAACACCGAGCTGTTCACCGGCCGAGCGCAGATCGCCCGGATCCGCCCGGACGGGAGCGACCCACAGCAACTCACCGACGACGAGCGGGTCAACTGGTTCCCCCACTTCGCGCCGGACGGCGGCCGGGCGGTCTACCTGAGCTACCCGCCCGGCACGCAAGGCCATCCCGCCGACCGGCGAGTCCAGCTGCGGCTGGTCGACGGCGACGGCTGGAAGGCGCCGCGAACCATCGCCGAGCTGCCCGGCGGCCAGGGGACGATCAACGTCAACAGCTGGTCGCCGGACGGCCGCCGCTTCGCCTACGTCGACTACCCCATCGGCTGACCGTCACGCCGCCCCGCGCGTTATTGAGACCGCCGGGTCAGTAGGTCCGTGCCTGGCCGCTTTGCTCTGCTTACCTATGCGCGCGCCGACGTGCGTTCAGGTAAGCAGAGCAAAGTGCCGCGGAGTGCAGCCCGGCGCGCCCGCCCGTCGGCCAGCAGCGGGGAGGGTTTCAGGCGGCGCGCCAAGCGTCGCGCAGGCGGACGCGGGCGCCGCTTCGCAGCACCGCGTTGCTGTAGATGCGGGACGCGATCCAGAGCAGCAACGGGATCACCACGATGATGCCGGCCAGGGCGATCGCCGCCTGCCAAGCCGGCACCACGCCGAGGGCCAGCCGGACCGGCATCAGGGTGGGTGCGAAGACCGGGATCATCGAGAGCAGCGCGACGAACCCGGAGTCGGGGTTGCTCGGCAGGATCGAGATGCCGATGACGTAGCCGACGATCAGCAGCATCATCACCGGCGTGACCACCGCGGCGACCTCCTCCTGGCGGCTGACCAGGGAGGCGACCGCGGCGAAGGCCAGCGAGTAGGCGGCGTAGCCCAGCAGGAACCAGATGATCAGCCACACGATGGTGCTGACGGCCGCGCTGATGTGCAGGTCGAGCGATCCCGTGGCGAGGCCGACGGCCACGCCGGACAGCGCGATGATCGCCACCTGGATGAGGCCGACGATGCCCAGCCCGAGAACTTTGCCGATCATCAACTGCCATGGTCGTACGGCGGCAAGGATGATCTCGACGACGCGGCTGGTCTTCTCTTCCACGACGCCCTGGGCGACGGCCTGGCCGTTGAGCAGCAGCGCCATGTAGATCAGGATGCTCGTGAGGATGCCCAGCACCAGTTGCTGGCCGTTGTTGTGCTTGGGCGGGGAGAGCGGCGTGACCGCGACGGTCGCCGTGGAGATCGAGGCCGCGACCTTGGCCGGGTCGCCGCCGAGGGCCTGGACCTGCTGATCGAGCGCGCTGCGCTGGGCCACGAGCTGGAGCACCGACTGGAGGCCGTCGTCGAGCTCGGTCTTGACCACGACCTGGATCGGGCTGGCCCCGGTGACCAGCAGCGCGTCGAGCGTGCCGGCGTCGACCTGGACCCGGCCGGTCGCATCGTCGACCTCGTGGGTGTGCATGTCGACGTTGATCGAGGCCGCCGTCGTGGTGAGCGCGCCGGTCAGGTTCGCGGCCGCGGGGGTGACGCCGACGTCCAGGTAGGACGGGCCGTTGTCGGCCAGCTTCGCGATCAGCCCGAGGGCGACCAGGATGAGCACGCTGACCACGGTCGCGATGCGGAAGGCCTTGGAGCGCAGCCGGGTGCCGATCTCCCGGCCGGCGATCATCCAGATCATGCCGCTTCTCCCTCGGTCGGAGCGCTGACGATGTGACGGAACAGGTCGGTCAGGGACGGGCGGCGGCGGGCGAACTCGTGCACCGGGCCGGTGGCGAGCGCGGCCTGCAGGATCGCCTGGTCGTCGGCGCCGTCGAGGAGCGCCAGGCGGGTGCTGGCGCCGGACTGGTCGAGCACGGTGACGCCGGTCAGGGAGTCCGCCCACCCGGGTGGTGCGGCCGGCGCGTTGATGATGAGCTCCTCCGGGCCGCCGGCGCGCAGCTCGTCGACGGTGCCGACGGCGACCATGCGGCCCTGCCGGACGATGCCGATCCGATCGCAGAGACGCTCGACGAGGTCGAGCTGATGAGAGGAGAACATGACGGGTACGCCTGCGTCAGCCTTGTCGCGGAGCACGCCACTCATCACGTCGACGGCCACCGGATCGAGGCCGGAGAACGGCTCGTCGAGCACCAGGATCTCGGGGTCGTGGACGAGCGCGGCGGCCAGCTGGACGCGTTGCTGATTGCCCAGCGAAAGCTTGATCACATCGTCGTCGCGCCGGCCCGCGACGCCCAGCCGCTCCACCCACGCGTCGACCGAGGCGCGGGCCGCGGCCGGCGTCATGCCGTGCAGGCGGGCCAGGTAGACGAGCTGCTCGGCGACCTTCATCCGGGGGTAGAGGCCGCGCTCCTCGGGCATGTAGCCGATCTTGCGGCGGGTGTCGCGATCGAGCACCTGGCCGTCCCACCGGACCGCGCCCGCGTCCGACGCCAGGACGCCGAGGACGATGCGCATCGCGGTGGTCTTGCCCGCGCCGTTGCTGCCCACGAGACCGAAGATCTCGCCGGCGCGCACCTCGAAGGTGGTGCCCTGCAGGGCGACCACGTCGCCGTAGCGCTTGCTTACCCCGTCTATCTCCAACTGGCGTGTCACAGAAAATGTGATATCACTTTGATAGGAGCGGGGCAACCCCGTGCCGACCGGAGGGGGAGGACCATGGTCACCGAAACCATCACCCAGGAACGCCGCGCCGACGGCGCGCCCGGCATTCCGGTCCTGCTCGGCGGCATCGTCGTGATCGTCGCGGCCTTCGTCCTGCTGGCACAGGGCACCGAGGCAACCGTCGTGACCGGTGCCCTGATCATCGCCGCCGTCATCGTCGCGCTGCGCGGGCTGACCCCGGTCGCTCCCGGTGAGGCGCGGGTCGTCCAGTTCCTCGGGCGGTACACCGGCAGCGTCCGGACGACCGGCCTGCGCTGGGTGAACCCGTTCACGACCCGGCGCCGCGTCTCCACCCGCATCCGCAACCACCAGACCGAGGTGACCAAGGTCAACGACGCGGACGGCAACCCCATCGAGATCGCCGCCGTCGTCGTGTGGCAGGTCAGCGACACGGCGAAGGCGGTCTTCGAGGTCGACCAGTTCGAGCAGTTCGTCGCCATCCAGGCCGAGACCGCCGTACGGCACATCGCCAACTCCTACCCGTACGACGCCCACCAGGCCGGCCAGACCTCCCTGCGGGACAGCGCCGACGAGATCACCCAGAAGCTCGCCGAGGAGATCGGCGCCCGGGTGGCGGCGGCCGGCGTGACGATCGTCGAGGCGCGGCTCTCCCACTTGGCGTACGCGTCGGAGATCGCCCAGGCGATGCTGCGCCGCCAGCAGGCCAACGCGGTGGTCGCCGCCCGCCAGCGCATCGTCGAGGGCGCGGTCGGCATGGTCGACATGGCGCTGACCAAGCTGGCCGAGGAGTCGATCGTCGAGCTCGACGAGGAGCGCAAGGCGGCCATGGTCTCCAACCTGCTCGTCGTGCTGTGCGCCGATCGAGACACCCAGCCTGTCGTCAACACCGGCACCCTCTACCACTGACCTGGGCACGCGAATGGCAGAGCGCAAGAGCATCCTGTTGCGGCTGGACCCGGCCGTGCACGATGCCCTGGCCCGGTGGGCGGCCGACGAGCTGCGCAGCACCAACGCGCAGATCGAGTACCTGCTCCGGCAGGCGCTGCAGGCCCAGGGGCGGCTGCCCGGCGAGGCCAAGAAAATGCGCCGGCCCGGGCGTCCCTCTCGTGAAGAGGAGGACTAGGGCAGGCGGGTCTTGCCGGTGACCAGGACGATGACGTGGTGGCCGACGTTGACGGCGTGGTCGGCGTACCGCTCGTAGTAGCGGCCCAGCAGCGCGCCGTCGACGGCGGCCTCGACGCCCATTGGCCACTCCTGGCTGATCATGACCTTGAACAGCTCGCGGTGCAGCTGGTCCATCGCGTCGTCGTCGCTGTCGAGCTGGGCCGCCAGCGTCGCGTCGTGGTCGGCCAGCGCCGCCACGATCTTGCCGGCCAGCTCGTCGGCGACCTTGCTCATCTGCCGGAACATGCCGGCCAGCTCGGGCGCGACCGCCGGCACCGGGGACCGGCGCAGCGTGGCCCGGGCGACGTGCGCGGCCAGGTCGCCCATGCGCTCGAGGTCGGCGGCCGCCTGCAGCGCGGTCAGGGCCACCCGCAGCTCGTCGGCGACCGGCTGGTGGCGGGCGATCAGGTCGAAGACCCGGTCGTCGACGACGCGGTAGAGCACGTCGATCTCGGCGTCGCGTACCGTCACCTGCTGGGCGAGGGTGTGATCGGCCGCGAGCAGCGCCGCGCTGGCCTGGCGCATCGCTTCCCGTACGGCCTTGGCCATGGTGACCAGTGAACTGCTCACCCTTGCGAGCTCGTCGTGAAAGTCCCCGCGCATCGGCAAACTCTATGCGCCGGCACGTACGGAAAACGCATAGTGACTCAGGTCACAGCGATTGGTGAATCGTGGGCGATGCGGGGGTCGTCTTGCTTGGTGTGAAACGGAGTCTGGACGCGGCCGACGAGGGCGAGCTGGTGCGGCGCACCGCCGCCGGCGATCGGCGCGCCTTCGACGAGCTCTACCGGCGGACTTCGCCGTGGTTGCTCGCCCGGCTGCGCCGCCGGTGCGCCGACGAGGACGTGGTCGCCGACGTGATGCAGGAGACCTACCTCGCGGTCTGGCGGGCGGCGGGCAGCTTCAGCGGTCCGGGCGTCCAGGGCAGCGCGGTCGGCTGGCTCTGGACCATCGCCGCGCACCGCCTGGTCGACGCGTTCCGCCGGCGGGCCCGGCAGCACGACGTGCCCGCCGTGGCGCTCGCCGAGACGGTCGCTCCGGCCGCCGAGGACGAGGTCATGGCCGGGCGGGTCGGCCAGGAGCTCGAGCAGGCCCTGCTCGTGCTCCCGGCGGAGGCGCGGCAGGTGCTGCGGGCGATGGTTCTCGACGGCCTCTCGGTGCGGGAGACGTCGCTGCTGCTGGGCGTGCCGGAGAGCACGGTGAAGTCGCGGGCCCGGCGGGCCCGGATTGCTCTGCGAGAAACATTGGGGGAGGCGCTGTCATGACCACACATCCGAGCGCCGCGGTGATCGCCCGCTACGCCGACCCGGGGGCCGACCTCGACGAGGTCACGATGTGGTCGGTCGAGCTGCACCTGGAGGAGTGCGCGGAGTGCCGCTCGCGGCTGACCGGCGGCGCCGACGTCCTCGAGCGGGTCGCGGCCGCCCTGGACCGCGAGATCGCCGCCGGTCCCGCTCCGGCCCGCCGCCGGCGCTGGTCGGTGGCGAGCAACCGCTGGCTGGTCTGGCACCTGGTGCCGTGGCTCGTCATGTCGCTGGCGGTGCTGGCCTGCGCGGTCCTGCTGCAGGCGGCGCAGCCCCTCGTGCCGCTGGTCTTGCTGCTGGCCCCGGTGGCGCCGCTGCCCGGGGTCGCGATCGCGTGGAGCCGGCGCCACGACCCCGCCTGGGAACTGATCGCGGGCACCCCCGCCGCCGGCCTGGCGATGCTGCTCAGGCGTACGGCAGCGGTCTTGATCGTGATTGTGCCCTCGCTGGCCTTGGCCAGCAGCCGGACCGGCGTCTCCCTGGCCTTGACGCTCCTGCCCTGCCTGGCTTTCACGGCCGCGACCATCGCGCTCGGCGCCTTCATCGGCGTCCATCGCGCCGCGGCCGGGCTCGGGATCGCCTGGACGCTGGCGGTCCTGGTGCCCGCCGTGATCTCCACGCACGTGCCCCTGGTGCTGCGACCCGGCAGCTCCGGGGCTTGGGCGCTGCTCACCCTCGCGCTCGCCGGTCTCGCGGCGACGCGCGCCGCCAACTACCGCCGGCTGTCCAGCCACAACTGAGGAGGACGAAGATCATGCGTACGGTGAGCGCGGCCGAGACGGCCCCCACCACGTTTCCCTGGGTGGTGGCCGCCGAGGGGCTGAAGGTGCGCGCCGGCAGGCACCTGGCAGTCGACGGTCTCGACCTGACCCTCGGCAACGGCGTCCACGGCCTGCTCGGCCCGAACGGGGCCGGCAAGACGACGCTGATGCGCGCGCTGGCGACGGTGGCGAAACCGGCCGGCGGGCGGTTGACCCTGCTCGGCGAGCCGGTCGACGGCCGGGCCGACCTGCGGCGGGTGCGCCGGGGGATCGGCTACCTGCCGCAGCAGTTCGGCTTCTACCCGCGCTTCACGGTGCGCGAGTTCGTCGAGTACATGGCTTGGCTCAAGGAGATGCCGAAAGGCGAGGTGGCGGGCGCGACGCAGCGGGCGATCGACCGGGTCGGGCTGACCGCCAAGGCGGACGCGCGGATGAAGACGCTCTCCGGCGGCATGCTGCGCCGGGCCGGGATCGCCCAGGCGATCGTGAACGACCCGGCGATGCTGCTGCTCGACGAGCCCACCGTCGGCCTCGACCCCGAGCAGCGCCTCGACTTCCGGGAGCTGCTGCGCGACGCCGGCGTCGACAGCTGCGTCGTGGTCTCCACCCACCTCGTCGAGGACGTGGTGGCCGCCTGCTCCGACGTGGTCCTGATCAACGAGGGCCGGCTCGTCCACCAGGGCACCCCCGGCGACCTGGCCGCGCAGGGCGGCGAGAGCGACGCCGGCGACAGTCCCGCCGAGCGCGGCTATTCGGCGCTGCTGCGCCGGCACCGGGCGGGGGAGGGCCGGTGAGCCGCGTGTTCGGCATCGAGCTGCGCCGGTCCGCGGCGCTCGGGTCGGCCGTGATCCTGCTGGTGGTCGGCGTGCTGGTGCTGTTCTTCGCCGGCGAGACGTTGTTCACGACCGGCTGGATGCAGCTGGCCATGTCGCAGCGGCTCTTCCTGGCCCTGCTGTGGCCGGTCGCGCTTGCGGCCGGCGCCTGGCAGGCTCGCCGCGAGATCCGGTCGAAGGTCGAGGAGCTGTTCGCCACCACCCCGCGCCCGCGGGCGCACCGGATGATCCCGACGCTCGGCGCGATGGGAGTCGGGGTCGTCGCCGGCTATCTGGCGATGGCGCTCGCCGGCGGCCTGTGGATCGTCCGGACCGCTCGTTACCTGCCGGTTCAGTTCTTCGCCGTCACGGCCGTCGGACTGCTGTCGCTGATCGCGGCGGTCTGGCTCGGGCTGGCGGTCGGCCGCCTGCTGCCGTCGCCGGCGACCGCCCCCGGGCTCGGCGTCGCCGGATTGGGGCTGCTGCTGGTCATCCCGGGCGCGACGCGTCCCCGCGGGTGGCTGGCTCTGGTGTTCTCGCCGATCTACGAGATGAACATGCCCGACGCCTACACGACCGTGCCCGGCCGGGTCAGTCTCTCGCAGGCGATCTGGATGACCGCCCTGGCCGTCGCCGCGGTGCTGCTGTTCGCCTCGAACGGCTGGCGGCTGCGGGTGGCGGCGGTGCTGCCGGTGGTGCTCGGCGCCGCGCTGGCGATCGCCGCCATGCCCCACCAGAAGAGGGTCGTCGTCGACGCGATCGACCCGGTGGCGCGAGAGCTGGTGTGCGAGCCTCAGGTGTGCGTCAGCCGGGTGCACTCCGGGCTGCTCGGCGAGGTGACCCCGCGGGCGCGGGAGGGGCTGAAGATCCTGGCGAAGCTTCCGGCGGCGCCGACGCAAGTGCATGAGGACACCACGACGTACGGGCCGCCGATGTACCCGGCGTGGCACGACGACGTCGTGTTGCTCACCGTGCACGCCGACTCGAAGGCCCACCTCGACAACCGCGGCGGGACGGCGGCGGAGGTGGTCGCCGGCGCCTTCGCCAGCAAGCCCAACTGCGCCAATTTCGCCGGTCCGGCCGAGCGGCTCGCGGCCGCCTACTGGCTGATCGGCAGCGAGCCGGTGGCCCGCGGCGACTACGACCCGGCGGCCATCGGCGAGGCCGTCCAGCTGTGGCAGGGCCTGCGTCAGCTGCCCGAGAGCGAGGCGATGGCCAAAATCGTGGCGCTGCGCCAGGCTGCCCTCGCCTGCACGGTCGAGAAAGGGCAGCTGTCCCGATGAGGTGGCTCGCTCTCTACCTGCGCTCCCGGCGCGCGCCGCTCGCGCTGGCCGTCACTCTTACCGGCTCGGCCGCGATGTGGACCCTGTGGTCGGTCTTCTCCGACAGCCGCGAGGTGGCGGTGGAGATGGTCGTCCTGACGGTCCTGCTGCTGGTCACGGCGCTGACCGCCACCCTCGGCGGCCCCGACGACGCGCTCGAGGGGACGGCCGCGCTGCCGTGGCGGCCGCGACGGGCCGCGCACGTGCTGGCGGCGTTCCTGGTCGTGGCGGGATTGCCGCTGGTCACGCTGGCGACGGGCGCCCGGTTCGGCCCGGCCTGGCTGGTGCTGCGCGACGCGGCCGGGCTGATCGGGCTGACCGCCCTGGGCGCCGCGACGATCGGGGTCGCCCGGGCCTGGTTCGCGCCGCTGGGCTGGACGCTGGCCGCGACCCTCTTCCCCCAGTCGGAGCCGGTCATCGCCCGGGTCCTGACGTGGCAGACCCAGCCGCGGGTGAGCACGGCCGCGACGGTGACGGCCGGGTTGCTCGCCGTCGGCGGCCTGATCGTGTACGCGGTCGCCGGCCCGGCCCGCCGCGCACCCGCCGAGGCCGCCCAGCAGTGACCCGGCCGGCGCTCGGCCCGCGGCGCGGGCTGCGGCGCGAGGCCCTCACCCTGCTCGGCTCGCCGGCCGCCGCGCACACATAGACGATCCTCGCCGGCTTCTTGACGCAGGCGTACGATGCCGGTAGGTGTGCCGGGAAGACTGGTCGGCGAGTCGTCGACCCGTGGAGGCGTCATGGTTTCCCGCGCGATCACCATCTCCGAGCTTCGCAAGTCCTTCGGCAGCGCCAAGGCCCTCGACGGGCTCGACCTGACCGTCGCCGAGGGCGAGGTGCACGGCTTCCTCGGGCCTGACGAGGAGTCCGGGCGATGACCGGGACGCTGCCGCTGCTGCGCTTCCTGCTGCGGCGCGAGCGCCGAGGCCTGCCGCTGTGGCTGCTGGGCGCCACGCTGCTGGTGCTGGTCCAGTCCGGGCAGAGCCAGAACCTCTACGGCACCGCCGAGGCGCTGCAACGGCTGCGGCAGACCATCGGCTCCAACAGCGCCGTGATCGCCATGAGCGGGCCCACCGGGCTGCTCGCGTCGATCGGCGGCGAGATCGTGTTCGAGATCTTCGCCTTCGCGTCGATTGTCGTCGCGCTGATGAGCATGTTCCTGGTCGGCCGGCACACCCGCGCCGACGAGGAGTCCGGCCGGGCCGAGCTGATCCGGTCGGCGCGGGTCGGCCGGCACGCCCCGCTGGCGGCGGCGCTGGTCCTGGCGGGGACGGCCGACGTGGTCGCCGGCCTGCTGGTGTTCGCCGTGGCGGCCGGCACCGGTCTGCCGGTCGCCGGGTCGGCCCTTTTCGGCGCCGGCATCGCCGGGGTCGGCCTGGTCTTCGCGGCGCTGACCGCGATCGCGGCGCAGGTCTTCGAGAGCACCCGGGCCGTGTACGGGTCGGTGGCGCTCCTGCTCGGCGCCGCCTTCGCGCTGCGGGCCGCCGGCGACGTGAGCAACGGCGCGATGGCCTGGGCCTCGCCCATCGGCTGGGGCCAGCGCGCGTACCCGTACTCCGAGAACCGCTGGTGGCCGGTGCTGCTCGCGGTGGCCGTCTCCGCGCTGTTGGCCACCGCCGCGGTGGCGCTGCTGGCCCGCCGGGACTTCGGCGCGGGCCTGGTGCCGCCCCGGCCCGGCCGGCCGTCCGCCTCGCCGCTGCTGCGCAACCCGTACGCGCTGGCCTGGCGCCTGCATCGCGGCGCCCTCGCCGGATGGACCGCCGGGCTCGCCCTGCTCGGCGTCGCCTACGGTTCCATCGGCGACAGCATCGCGCAGTACGTCCGCGACAACCCGGAGATCGCGCAGTTCCTGCCGGGCGGCGCCGACGACGTCGTGAACTCCTATCTGGCGCTGACCACCGGGCTGTCCGCCCTGCTGGCCGCCGCCTACGGCGTGAGCAGCGTGCTCCGCGTCCGGTCCGAGGAGACCACCGGCCGCGCCGAAGTCGTCCTGGCCGGCCCGACCAGCCGGTGGGCCTGGCTGGCGGGTCAGCTCAGCGTCGCCCTGGCGGGCGCCGCCATCACCCTGACCGCGTTCGGGCTGGGCTTCGGCATCGCGTACGGAATGGCGGTGTCCGACGCCGGCCAGGTGCCGCGCCTGATCGGGGTCGCTCTCGCGTATCTGCCGGCGGTGTGGCTGGTCATCGCCGTGACGGTGCTGGCGGTCGGCTGGCTCCCGCGCCCCGCCGCCGCCGTGGCCTGGGCGGTGGTCGCCTACTGCGCCGTGATCGCCCTGTTCGCCGACTCGTTCGACCTGCCCGGCTGGTCCCGGCGCGCGTCGCCGTTCGTGCACACCCCGAGGGTGCCGCTCGACGACCTCAGCCTCCCGCCGCTGCTGACGCTGATCCTGATCGCGGCGGCCCTCATCGCCGCCGGTTACGCCGGCCTGCGCCGCCGGGACGTCGGAATCTGACCATGGTCCAATGGGTGCCGTGCTGCATCTGCGGATCATCAGCCCGGCCGATCGGACCACCAGAGTTGAGCGGCTGCTCGCCGAGGACGTGGCGGCAACCCATGTCGTGGTGTTCCCGGGCGTCGCGCGAGATCCGATCGGCGATCTGATCACCTGCGACGTGGCGCGGGAGGGGGCCAGCGCGCTGCTGGCGCGATTGCGCGATCTGGATCTGGAGCGGGACGGCTCGATCATGCTGGAGACCGTCGACGTGTCGCTGTCCCGGTCGGCCGATCGCGCCGAGCGGCGGGCGCCCGGGTTCGGGGTGGACGCAGTGGTGTGGGAGCAGATCGAGCAATCCACCGGGGAGGAGTCCCGGCTGTCGGCGGCCTTCCTGGTCTTCATGGCGGTGGCCACCGCGATCGCCGGGATCGGCGTGCTGCTCGACCAGCCGATCCTCATCGTCGGGGCGATGGTCGTCGGCCCGGAGTTCGGACCGCTGGCCGCGCTCTGCGTCGGTCTGGTGCGCCGCCGCGCCTTCCTGTTCCGGCGGGCGCTGGTCACGCTGGCCGTCGGGTTCCCGGTGGGCATGGCGGTCACCGTGCTGACCACCTGGTTGCTCGACGCGGCCGGGCTGGTCAGCCGGGACATGCTGCTCGCCGACCGGCCGCTCACCAGCTTCATCTGGCAGCCGGACGCGCTGAGCTGGGTGGTCGGCTTCCTCGCCGGCGTCGCCGGGATGCTGTCGCTGACCTCGGCCAAGGCGGGCACGCTCGTCGGGGTGCTGATCTCGGTGACCACGGTGCCGGCCGCGGCGAACGCCGCGGTCGCCCTCTCCTACGGCGTCACCGACGAGGCGGTCGGCTCGGCGGTGCAGCTCCTGGTGAACGTGGCTGCGATCGTCCTCGCCGGGGTGCTCACCCTGCTGGTCCAGCGGGTCGCCTGGCACCGCCCTCGGCGCTCCTAGCCGCCGAGCTGGAACCGCTCGAACCGCGCGAGTGCGGCGTCGATCGGCTCCCGATCGGCGCCGCCGAGCCACGTCCACTGCTGGATCAGCAGCTTGCCGGCGGCGCGGTCGGTCTTGAGGTCGATGACGGCAACGATCTCGTCGCCCACGAGCACGGGCAGCGCGAAGTAGCCGAAGACCCGCTTCTCCTTCGGCACGTACGCCTCGAACACATGCCGGTAACCGAAGAACAGCTCGAGCCGCTTGCGCTGAATGACCAGCGGATCGAACGGCGAGAGCAGATGCGCGGTTCCCGGATCCGGCTGCGGCGCCGTGTCGAGCGCCTCCGACGTGGCCCAGTGTTCGGCGCCCTCCACCGTCACCGGCACGAGCCGCTTGCGGCGCACACGTTCGTCGATCAGGGCCCGGACCGCCGGCTTGGCCGCGTGCTCGTGGTAGCAGGCGGAGTCGAGGCTGATCAGGCCCTGTGAGCGGAGCGCCCGGTCGAGCCGGTACGCGGCAATCTGCTTGGCCGTGGCGGCCCGCGGTTTCGCCCAGCCGAAGTGCCGCTCCGGCAGCTCGTACGTCTTGATGATGCCGGTGCGCTCGCTGACCGTGACCAGACCCCAGGCGAAGGCGACCTCGAGGGCGCGCTTCGACGGCTTCCGGCTGGCCCAGGCCCAGTCCTTGTCGATGAGCACGTCGTCCTTGATGTCGCTGACCTTCAGCGGCCCGTTGTCGCGGATGCGTTTGACCGCGCGCCGGACGTCGTCGGCCGTGAACCCCTTGTGCCACGACAGCCAGGGCCCGGTCCGCACGCTGCGCATCGCCGGGACGAAGTACTTGTAGTCGTCGGTCGGCACGTAGGAGAGCGCGTGCGTCCACGTCTCGAAGAGCGTCTTGTCGACGGTCTGCGCCCGATGCAGATGCGCCTTGTCGTAGCCCGGGATGCGACTCCACAGGATGTGGTGGTGGGCGCGCTCCACCACATTGATCGAGTCGATCTGCACATACCCCAGATGCTTCGTCGCGGCGAGGGTCGCCTCCGGTCCGCTCCCGAACGGCTCGGCCACGTCGAGCCGCTGAGCACGCAACCAGACGCGGCGGGCTTGATCCACTGCGATGCGCATCGCTCCACTATGCCCGCCTGGAAGCGGGAGGCAAGCGGTAGATCCACTGACGACGATGGATGACATGAACGGCACGATCCACGGCGGCGTCCACAACTACTACCAGGTCCCGGAGGGCGCCTCGGCCGGGGAGAAGTTCGAGTTCGCCCGGAACTATCTCGCCTCCGGCCAGGCGACGACCGCCCGCAAGCTGCTGGCGGACGTGACCGCCGAGATCCGCTATTCGAACGAGATGTGGTTCTTCTGGATGCTCGCCTTCTACAGCGGGCGGACCCGCTGGGAGCTCTCCGCCGAGGACCGGGCGCATTGGCGGACGGCGTGTGAGCAGATCGACGATCTGCCGAGGGACAGCTGGTCGCCGGGCATCGACGTCATCCGGAGACTGGCCGGGAATGAGGCCACCCAGGACGAGGCCACCCTTCGCGACCTCGACGCGCTGGATGCCCCGCTGCGCGACGAGATCCTGCGGCACCTGGAGCGTGTGCTGCGCGGCGCGCTCAAGGACGAGCTCTGGCTGCGTGAGGTGACGCGGGCGGTAGCCGAGCAGAACGCCGAGCGCAGGCAGGAGCGGGTGTGGAAGTTCTTCGAGCCCGAACCGGCGGAGCCGCGGGCCCGCCGCGTGCGCGGGCCCGACTACTCCGCCGCGCACCTGGCGCTGGCGGTGCTGGCCGGCGCGGTCGTCGCGGGCGCGCTCGGGACGATCGGCTGGCTCGCGCTCGGCCGCGACGACACCTCGGCACTCGTCGCGCTGACGGTCACCATCCTCGCCGCCGGCGTGGCCCTGATGAACGGGGCGGACTGGCGGTTCCGGCTCGATCAAGCGCGCGCCGAGGAGCGCCGGCGCCGGGCGGCGCGCTTCCCCGGCGCCCAGGCGAGGCCTCCGGGATTCGCCGCGACCGTGGACCGGATGTACACGCGCTACGCCCGCCGGTGCGGCGAGGAAGGCGCCGAACGTGCCGCTTGGCTACTGGATGCCTACCTGCCGCTGTGCCGGCTCCGCGACGACCTGGTCGAGGCCTACCGCGAGAACCGCGTCAAGGCCGACCGGGTCAGATGGCTGATCCGGTTCCAGGTCCGGGAGCTGTACCGGCAGTGGTCCGAGGGCACGCCGCTCGATCCCCGGCAACGGTGGGCCGTACCGGCGCACCTGAAGGCGCTCACCGCGATCGGCACGGTCGCCGCCTTGGCCGCCACCGTCTGGGCCGTTCAGGCCGCCGCGCGGCAGGACCCGGTGTACGCGGCGGAGGCCCTGATCGCGTTGATTCTCGGCGCCTGGGTGGCCGTCCCCATCGGGCTGCGCATCGCGGCCGAGAACCGGCGGTTCGCGGCCGAGCGGATCGACCACGACCAGCGGCTGACGGCGTCTTTCTTCGAGTTCCAGCGGTGGCGGCACCGGCTCTCCGACCGCCCCAGCGACATCGAGATGGCGCGGTGGCTCGAGTGCGACCGCCGCATCCTGTTGCGGCTCGCCATGCGGATGCATCAGCTCAGCTGGAGCGACATCAGCGCGTACGCCTCGCTGGAGGCGCCGGGACCGGACAGCCGCAAGGCGCGCGCCAAGAACGGCCCGTGGCGGTACTCCCGGTACCGGCTTTTCGTCTTCCTGCTCACCGTGGACGGGGTTCGGCAGATCACCGTCGAGCTGGACTTCGAGGAGGCCTCCTTGCACCACTGGGAGCGCACCAACTATCGCTACGAAGCCGTGGCCGCCGTCCGCGTGACGCTTCAGGACGACGGCGCCCGCGAGTTTCAGCTGTTCCTCGTCAACGGCGCCGACATCGACGTCCCCGTGACCGAGCCCGGTGGCGCGCTCGACGACGAGGACCAGCGGATCCTGGCCGACGGCGCGCAGGACGCCACCGGCCTGCGCAACACCCTGTTCGTCCTGGAAGGCGTCGCCGCGGAGGGCCGCAAGTGGTGGAAGGGCGCCGCCAACCGGCGGTGAAGCGGAAATGAATCACCGCCCTGCCAGCATCCGGACATCAAGTCTGCGATCGCGCGGCGGGGGGAGACGGTGGTGCGGGGACGGATCATGCGGGTTGTCGCCTTGGTGGCGGCTACCGCGCTCACGATAGGGACGATGGCCGCGCCACAAAGCGCGGCGGCCGATACCAAGAAGCCGGAACAGCGCGTCGAGGTCACCTCGGCGCGGTCGGAGACCCGGCAGGTGTTCGCTGAGCCCGACGGCACGTACACGATGGAGATCTCGGCCGAGCCGCAGCGGGTCCGCCGGGGCAAGGGCTGGGTTACCCCCGACGCGACCCTGCAAGCGCGTCCGGACGGCACCGTCGGCCCGCGCGCCGCGGTGTCCGGCATCTCCTTCTCGGGCGGCGGCGAGGGTAAGCCGCTCGTGCACCTCACCGCCGACGGCCATCGGCTGGATCTGTCGTGGCCCGGCCGTCTGCCGGCACCGAGGCTGGAGGGCGCTGCGGCGGTCTACCCCGACGTGCTGCCGGGCGTGGACCTGCGCCTCGAAGCCGGCCAGCGGGGCTATACCCAGGAACTCGTGATCAAGACCCGGGAAGCCGCCTTGAAAAGCGTCACCTACAAGGTGGCGACCGACGGGCTGACGCTCAGCGCCGACGGTAAGGGCCTGCAGGCGAAGGACGAGCACGGCAACGTGGCCTTCGCCTCCGGCCCCGCCGCGATGTGGGACGCCGCCGGGGCGAAGGCGGTGGCCGAGCAGCGCGCGGGCCCGGGCACGATCACGCTGACCCCCGACCAGAAGCTCCTGGCCGACCCGGCGACCGTCTACCCGGTCACGGTCGACCCGGACTTCTCGCCGCCCAGCACCGGCTGGGCGAAGGTCTTCTCCGGCCACCCCGACCAGAGCTACTGGACCGGCCAGGGCGACGACGCGCTCGCGAAGATCGGCAACTGCGCCTTCGCGGGGTGCAACGGCGTCGGCACGGCCCGGTCGTTCTGGCAGTTCAACATCTCGGCCCTGCGCGGCGCGGTGATCCTCGGCGCCGAGCTCAACCTGCACGAGACGCACGCGCCGTCGTGCTCGGCGCGGCCGTTCCGGGTCTATCAGATCGACCCGATGACCTCGGCGCCGACGTGGAACCGCCAGCCGACCGGCTGGTACGGCCCGATCGCCCAACCCAATGTCGCGTACGGCTACAGCTCCGCCTGCCCCGCGAACTGGGTCGGCATCTCCGCCGGTGAACGGGTCGCGGCCCAGCTCGCGGCCGGCTGGACCACCTCGGCCTACGCGGTGGTGGCCGCCGACGAGAACGACTCGCTGGCCTGGAAGAAGTTCGACAACGGCTACCTCGTCGTGCACTACGACTGGAAGCCGGGCGTGGCGTCGGCCTGGAGCACGGTCGGGCAGGGCCCGAGCCTGGGCTGCGCCGACGACCCGGCCAAGGCGTTCACCGCGACCGCCCGCCCGATCCTGCACGCGACGCTGACCGACCCGGACGGCCAGAACGTCAGCGCCACCTTCGAGTGGGCGGTCTGGAACGGCGCCTCGGTCGGTTCGCAATCGCTCGCCGCCCAGGCCAACGGCAGCTCGTTCCAGGTGACGGTCCCGGCGGGCGCGTTCGCCCACGGCAGCCGGATCGCCTGGCGGGTCAAGCCCAACGACGGCATCGTCGACGGCCCCTGGTCGACCTGGTGCGGCCTGACGGTCGACACCGCGCCACCGGACCGACCGGCGGTGTCCTCGGTGGACTACCCCGAGGGTCAGACCGCCGGGTACGTGGGCCGGACCGGCTCGTTCACCGCGCGCTCGACCGAACCCGACCTGCTGGGCTTCCAGTGGAGCCTGAACTTCCAGGACTTCCCGCCGGTCAACGTCAGCTCGCCGTTCTTCGCGCCGGCGGCCGGCGGCGCGGCCACGATCCGGGCCACTCCGCCCCGGACCGGCCGCAACGACCTGTACGTGCGCGCTGTCGACAAGGCGCTGAACGTCTCCGCGGCGTACCAGAGCGGCTTCAATGTCGGCTCGGCGATCCCGCCCCCGGTCGGCTATTGGCCGATGGACGGCACCGGCACGATGACCGAGGTCCCCGACCTCTCCGGCGGCGGCCGGCACGCCACCGCGACCGGCATCTGGCCGGGCAGCGCCGCGGCCTGGACAACCGGCCGGGTCGAGGACGCCATGCGGTTCAACGCGAGCGCCGACGGAACCTCGGGTGGTTTCGCCCTGGCGTCGGGCACCCGGGCGGTCGACACGACCGGCACCTTCGCCGTGTCGGTCTGGGCGAACCTGGATCGCGCCGACGCCGTCAGCCACACCGCGATCAGCCAGGCGTCCGGCTTCAGCCTCGGCTACGAGGGCGACACCCGCCGGTTCGCCTTCACGATGTACGCACCGGACGGCGCCCCGACCCGAGCGACGGCGGCCCTCGCGCCGACCCCGGGAGCGTGGGCCCACCTGATCGGCATGTATGACGCCGGCGCCAAGCAACTACGCCTCTACGTCAACGGCGCCCTCGACGGCACCGCCGGCCTGGCCTCGCCGCGCGCCTCGACCGGCCCGGTGCAGCTCGGCCGCGGCCAGGCCGGCGCCTACTGGCCCGGCCTGGTCGACGAGGCGAAGGTGTGGAACCGGCTGCTCTCCGACGACGAGATCCGGACCGCGGCGGGCACCCCCGCGATCGAGGAAGCGTTCTACCCGCTGAACGACGACACCGGCGACGAGTCCGGCAACTACCGCACCGGCGTCCTGACCGGCGGCGCGCGGCTGGATTCGGGCGCGGTGCTGCTCGACGGCGTCGACGATGCGGTCACCACCGCGGGACCGGCCGTCCGCACCGACACCAGCTTCACCGTGAGTGCCCGCGTCGTCCTGAGCGACGACACCCGCACCCAGACGGTGGTCAGCCAGGACGGGTTCGCCCTGCGATATGAGAGCGGCCGCTGGGTGATGCGGGTCGGGTCCATCGTCGCGGCGTCCGCGCCGGCGGAGGTCCACGAGGAGTGGGTGTTCGTGGCCGGCGTGTACGACGCCGGCTCGCGCCAGGTCCGCCTCTACGTCGATGGCAACGAGTACCTCGCCCCGGGCCGGGTCGCCGCGAACGTGGGCGGCAACCTCGCGATCGGCCGCGACACCACCGGCAACTTCCTCGACGGCCGGGTCGACGACGTGCACGTCTGGACCGGCGCGCGCAGCCCCGAGGACCTCACCGCCGACAAGCTGAGCCTGGCCACCTCGCGGCCCACGCCGTACACGGGTCAGCTCAGCCGCTATTACGACCACAACAGCCACCACTGGGTCACCAGCGGCCCGGTCCCGCCCGGCACCGCCTTCGAGATCGGGCTCGGCACGATGGCGCCGCCCGGATCGCCGGACACCCGGATGCTCTACTCCTGCCTGTACCCCGGTGGCCAGTACGTGACCCTGACGCCCGGCTGCGAGACCTCGGACAGCCGCGTCCTCGGCGAGATCGGCCTGCTGTTCAAGAATCCGCGCCCCGACGTGGCGACGGTTCCGGTGTACCGGTGCGTGACGACCAAGGGCGACCACTTCGTCGCGGTCACCGAGGACTGTGAGGGAAGCAAGAACGAAGGACTCCTCGGGTACGCCCAGGCGTATCGCGCCCTGATCCGATACGTGCACGTAGTGGCGCCGTCCGACCACTTCACCTCGATCACCGGGCGTACGGCGTTCAACGGCGGCCCGGCCTACACCTACCGGGCGGAGGGCCGGCTGGGCTTCGTCGGGATGGCCACCGAGCCCGGCCAGCGCCCGCTGTACGCCTGCGTCGACGGCGCCGACGAGTTCCTGGCCACCAGCTCCGCCTGCGACGGGAAACAGCAGCGGTACTGGACCGGCAACGTCTGGAACGATCCACCGCCCGTCGCCCTGGAGAGCCGCCCGCTCATGGCGTGCCGCTCCGGCCTCGACGGGTCGGGGGAGTGGTTCGCCTCGACCGACCCGCTGTGCGAGCAGCGCAGCGTTCTGGGTCCGCTCGGCTACGTGATCACCAGGTTGTGACGGGGGAGATGAGCATGCGAAGAGTACGAAGCGTGGCGGCCGTAGCCGTCCTGGCCTTGGTCACGACGATCGCCGGCCAGATCCCGGCCTCGGGCGCGCCGAAAACGCCCGCGGAGAAAAGGCAGCACGACCCAGCGGTTCCCGTGACGCCGGTGAAGCCGCGAGAAAAGGCAGCGGATCCCGCCGCCGCCAAGGCAATGCGGGGGACTCCCAAGGTGTCGTGGCCCGCGTCGGAGAAAGGCATCGATGTCGAGGTCGTGGACCGGGGTGGCGGGAAGAAAGACACAAAGGTGACCCTGGACTACAACGGTTTCCGCCAGGCGTACGGCGGGGACTGGGCCACCCGCCTGCGCCTGGTCCGCCGCTCCGACGGCAAGCCCGTGCCCACCACCAACGACCCCGCGACCGGCACGCTGACCGCCAAAGTCCCGGGCTCCGCCACGGCCGAGACCTTCGCCCTAGCCGCCGGACCGTCCGGAGCGGGCGGCTCCTTCACCGCCAACCCCCTGCCGCTGCAGTCCAAGTGGGACGTGACCGGCCAGACCGGCGAGTTCGCCTGGAACTACCCGCTCCGGCTCCCGGAGGTGCCCGGCACCCTGGCGCCCCAGCTGGCGATCTCGTACTCGTCGGGCTCGGTCGACGGCCGGACCGCCTCCACCAACAACCAGCCGTCCTGGGTCGGCGAGGGCTTCGACCTGGCCACCGGCTATATCTCGCGGTCCTACAAGGGCTGCAACGAGGACCCCGGCAACAACGGCTCGACACTGACCGGCGACCAGTGCTGGGCGTCGGACAACGCGACGCTGGCGATGGCCGGCCATTCCGGGGAGCTGGTCCGGGATGACGCCACCGGTGTGTGGAAGCTGAAGTCCGACGACGGCACGAGGATCGAGAAGCTGGCCGATCACTGGAAAGTGACCACCACCGACGGCACGCAGTACTTCTTCGGTCAACTGCCGCAGACCAACTCGACGCAGATGGCGCCGGTCTTCGGCAACAACCCGGGCGAGCCCTGCAACAAGCCCACCTTCGCGGCGTCCTGGTGCATGCAGGGCTACCAGTGGAACCTCGACCACGTCGTCGACCGCCGGGGCAACGCGATCGTCTACACCTACGCCAAGGAGACCAACTCGTACGGTCTGCTAGCCGGCGCTCAGACCGTGAGCTACGACCGTTCGGCGACGCTGCAGCGGATCGATTACGGCCTGCGCGCGGGCAGCGAGTTCGCCGGCGCCGCCCCGGCGAGCGTAGTGTTCGAGACCGCGCCGCGGTGTGCACCGGGCGCCAACTGCACCGCGCAGACGCCGCAGAGCTACCCCGACACCCCGCTGGATCAGGCCTGCGCGGCGAACTGCAAAACCGTTGTCTCCCCGACCTTCTGGACCACCCGGCGGCTGGCGAGCATCACCACCCGCGTCGGCTCGTCCGATGTGGAGAAGTGGACGCTCGACCAGGACTATCCCGACCCCGGCGACAAGTCGAGCCCGTCGCTGTCGCTCAAGAGCATCGCGCACACCGGTCTCTACGGCGGCTCGGTGGCGTTGCCGCCGGTCACCTTCAGCCGGGAGGCCAAGGCCAACCGGGTCGACGCGGACGCCGACGGTCTGCCCGCGATGAACAAGTTCCGGGTCATCGCGATCAACAACGAGTCGGGCGGCACGACGAGCGTCAACTACGCGCCGGCCAACTGCCCGTCCAAGCCCACCGCCGAGGACACCAACACGCTGCGGTGCTTCCCGGTGTTCTGGGCGCCCGAGGGCGCCCCCGAGATCAAAGACTGGATGCACAAGTACGTCGTGAGCAGCGTGACCCAAGTCGACAACGTCGGCCGCTCGCCCACCGAGGTCACCTCCTACGAGTACGTCGGCGACGGCGCCTGGCGCTACAACGACAGCGAGCTGATCAAGCCCGAGCGGCGCACCTGGTCGGAATGGCGCGGCTACGGCAGCGTCGTGATCCGGCACGGCGACGCCACCACCACCCGCGGCATCACCGAGATGCGCTACTTCCGCGGCATGAACGGCGACCGGCTCAAGACCGGCACCCGCCCGGCCGTGTACGTGGAGGACAGCCGGGGCGGCAAGGTGCTCGACGACGACCAGCTCAACGGCGTCGTGCGGGAGGTGCTCACCCGCAACGGCGACGGCGGCCCCGTCCTGGGCACCACGATCACCGATCCGTGGCAGAGCGGGCCGACGGCTCAGCGCGGGTCCCTGAAGGCGTACCTGCTCGACACCGCCGCGGCCACCGACTACACCGCGCTCGACGGCGGCCGGTGGCGCCGCACCCAGGTGGTCCGCCGGCACGATCCCGGCAACGGGCAGGTCACCCAGATCGACGACCACGGCGACCTCGACGTCGCCGGCGACGACACCTGCACGCGTACGTGGTACGACGGCGCCCTGGTCACCCGCTCGCAGGTGACCGCCGCCGCCTGCCCGGCCGCCCCGGAGTATCCGGCCGAGTCGCCGGCCACCGAGGCGACCGCCCTGTCCGATGTGCGCACCTCCTACGACGCGGCGGGCCTGCCCACCCGGGTCGACCAGCTCAAGGGCGTCGGCACCTACGTCACGGTCAACACCAGCACCTACGACTCGTACGGGCGGCCGAAGGTGTCGACCGACGCGCTCGGCCGCAAGACCACCTTCGACTACGTCGAGACCGGCGGCCTCACCACCCGGCAGACCATCACCAACAACGTCGGCCACGCCACGACCACCGAGATCAGCCCGGCCTGGGGCGAGGCCACCCGCGCGCTCGACCCGAACAACCGGCGCACGGACGTGACCTACGACCCGGTGGGCCGGGTGACCGCGGTGTGGCTGCCCGGCCGCAGCAAGGACGCCCTGCAGGGGCCGAACACGCGCTACACGTACAACGTCGGCGCCGACCGCACCAACTCGGTGCTGACCGAGGCGCTGCACGCCAACGACAACTACGTCGGCACCTACGTGATCTACGACGGGTTCATGCGGCCGCGGCAGACCCAGGCCCCGGCGTGGGGCGGCGGGCGGGTGCTCACCGACACCGTCTACGACTCGCGCGGCCTGGCGGTCAAGAACAACAACCCGTACTACGTCGAGGGCAACCCGTCCGGCACGCTGCAGGGCTTCGGGGACCAGAACATCCCCTCGCAGACGGTGACCACCTTCGACGGCGCGTCGCGGCCGCTGACCGTGACCGTGCTGAACAAGAACGTGCCGCAGTGGTCGTCGACCAGCAGCTATCACGGCGATCACACCGACTTCACCCCGCCGCGGGGCGGTACCGCGACCAGCACCTATGTCGACGCGCAGGGCAACACCACGGCCCTCCACCAGTACGCCGGCAGCACCCCCGACATCACCCGCTACACGTACGCCAAGGGCGGGCAGCCGGCCACCGTCACCGACCCGGCCGGCAACCAGTGGCGGTACGAGTACGACCTGCTCGGCCGCCGGATCAAGGTGCACGACCCGGACACCGGCGACAGCACCACCTCGTACGATGACGGTGGCCAGATGCTGACGGCGACGGACGGCCGCGGCCGGACGCTCTCCTATGTCTACGACGGCCTCGGCCGTCGCACCGAGGAGCACGACGCCGCCACCGGCAAGCTGCTGGCCGGCTGGACGTACGACCAGACGCCCTCCACCGCCGGCGACGGCGTGACCGCGATGAAGGGCCTGCCCAGCACCAGCACCCGGTACGACAACGGCAACGCCTACACCAGCACCACGGTCGGCTACGACGCCGCCAACCGGCCCACCGGCGCGAAGGTGAGCATTCCGGCGGCGGAAGGCAACCTCGCCGGGACGTACCAGAGCAGCGTCGCCTACCGCCCCGACGGCAGCGTGGCCTCGACCGGCCTGCCGTCGGCGCCGAACCCGGTGCCCGGCGACCTCGCCGCCGAGACCCTCACCTACGACTACGACAACCTCGGCATGGCCAAGACGCTCAAGGGCAGCGGCGGCTACACCGCGACCTACGTCGCGGCCAGCTCGTACACCCGGTTCGCCGAGCCGGAGCAGTTCGCCTACGGCGCGGCCGGCAAGCAGGTCACCAGCAACTTCTACTACGACGAGACCACCCGCCGCGCGACCCGGGTGCTGACCAGCCGCGACCCGGCCGGCGGGTCCGCGACACCGTCCGCGGTGGACGACTTCCGCTACGACTACGACCCGGCCGGCAACGTCACCCGGATCGGGGACGAGCCCGCGGCCGACAATCAGTGCTTCAAGTACGACTACCTGCGCCGGATGACCGACGCCTGGACGGTCGAGGGGGCCGGGTGCCCGGAAAGTGTCGGCGGCCGGCAGCCTTACCGGACCTCGTACACCTACGACAAGACCGGCAACCGCACGTCGGAGACCCAGCAGGGCGGCACGACCCGCACCTACACCTACCAGGGCCATCTGCTGTCCTCGGTGACCACGGGCACTCACACCGACACCTACGAGTACGACAAGGCCGGCAACACCGTCACCCGGCCCGGCCAGACGCTCGAGTGGGACGTCGCCGGAAGACTGGCGGCGGTCGGGGACACGACGTTCGTCTACGACGCCGACGGCAACCGCCTGCTGCGGCGCGAGCCCGGCGCGGTCACCCTCTACCTCGGCGACCAGGAGTTCCGCCTCGACAAGGCCACCGGCAAGCGCACCGGCACGCGCTATTACGGCAACGGCGACGCCACGGTGGCGGTGCGGACCGGCGGCAGCCTGTACTGGCTGGTCAACGACCGGCACGGCACCGCGACCACGCTGGTCGGCTCGGTCGACCTGGCCGTCATCCGGCGCCTGTTCACCCCGTTCGGCGACGTCCGCGGCGCGGCGGTGGACTGGCCCGGCGACCGGGGCTTCGTCGGCGGCGTCGACGACGTGTCCCTCGGCCTGGTCCAGCTCGGCGCCCGCGAGTACGACCCCGGCACCGGCCGCTTCCTCTCGGCCGACCCGGTCGTCGACCCGGGCGACCCGCAACAACTCAACGGCTACGCGTACGCCAACAACAGCCCGGCCACCTACAGCGACCCGGACGGGCTGCGGTACATCGTCGACGCCGACGGCTACGTCTCCATCCCGTCGCTGGCCCACGCCACCGCCGGGCAGATCAAGAAGGCCGCCGCGAAGGCCGCCAAGTTCGCCCGCGTCAACAAGCAGATCGCCGACAAGATCAAGCAGCGCAAGGCGAAGGCGGCCAAGGCCAGCGGGCACTCCCAGAAGGAGATCGACGAGGCCCGCCGGGTCAAGAACATGAGCGTGATCGACGTCGTCCTCGAGGTCGGCGGCGACGTCATCAAGGAGTTCCTGCACGTCGACGAGATCAAGGGCTGCTTCGGGCAGGGCAACCTCGGCTCCTGCATCTCGCTGCTGTTCACCGCCGTCCCCTGGGGCAAGATCTTCGAGATCGGGCGGCTGGTCGGCGCGGTCAAGAAGGCCTGGTCGGCGGTGAAGGACTTCCTGCGGATCAAGAAGAAGTCCCCCGAGGTCCTCGAGGACGTCGCGGAGGCCGAGAGGGACCTCGCGAAGCTGGACGACGAGGTGCCCGGCGGCGGCACGAAGGAGTCGTCCAAACCCGCGGCCGAGAACGCCGAGGGGCACGACGGCGGCGCGGCCAGCCAGGAGACCACCCGGAAGGGTCCGGTGAGCGCGGTCGCCGACGGGCTGGAAGGGCCCGGGAAGAGAACGGAAACCCGGCCCGAGACCTACATCGAGGTTCCGGTCAGCCGCGAGCAACCGGGAATGCACGGCAACAAGACCGTCATGACCCCTGGTGGAGCCGCCATCGGCGCCGCGGTGATCGTGGCCGCGGGGAAGATGCTGTGGGACCGGTGGCGCCGCTGACCGATGGAAGCCGGCGTTTGCGTGATCGCGCAACGGATGTCAGGGATGTCCCGCACGACCGCAGACGCCGGCGGCACGGCTGTGCTTCCCTCAGGGGGTAACGGAGTCCAACGGGGAGGGTTCTTCGTGACACGGAACAGCAATACGGGGGTGCTGACCGTCGGGAGTGCGGTGCCGTCGCTGGTCCGCTGGGGTGTCTCGGCCGACGCCGACCTGGTGTACCGGTACCTGGCGAGCTTCGGGCCACGGCCCGCCGGCGAGGTCGCGGCCGACCTGGGCCTCGCCGCCCGGCGAGTCCGGGCCGCCCTGGACGAGCTGGACGGCTGCGGCGCGGCCGGCACGGACGGCACACGGTGGCGGGCGTCGCCGGTCGGCGCTGCGGTGAACACGCTGCGGCGGCGGGCGTTGCGTCCCGCCAACGCTCCGGCCCGCCGCGCCGACCATCCGGTGGTGGCCCGGCGGCTCCCGGACCGGGCCGCCACCCGCCGCCGGATCGCCGAGCTGGTGGCGGTCGAGCGCGGCGAGCACCTGGCGATGAACCCGGAGCAGACGTTCGGCGCCGAGACGCTGGCGATCGCCACGCCGATGGACGCGGAACTGCTCCGGCGCCGGATCCGGCTGCGGTCGCTGGGCCGCCCGCCGACCGACGGCGACCGATCGGCCCGCCGCGCCGAGGAGTTCGTGCGGCTCGGCGGGGAGTACCGGGAGGCGCCGCGGCTGCCGTACAAATTGATGATTTTTGATCGGCGGGTGGCGCTTCTGGCCGTCGACCCGCTCGACCTGGACAGCGGCACCTGGGAGATAGACGAGCCCGCCGTGGTCGCCGCGCTGGTCACCCTGTTCGTCCGCCACTGGAGTGGCGCGACGGATCCGCGCCGAAAGGGAGTGCCCACGGTCGTGCTGACCCCACGGGAGAAGGCGGTGGTGGCGTTGCTCGCCGAGGGGCACACCGACGCCACCGCGGCGAAATGCCTGGGCATGTCCCAGCGGTCGGTCACCTATCTGCTGCGCGGGGTGATGGATCGCTTCGGCGTGGAGAACAGGTTCCAGCTGGGCCTCGCGCTGGGCGCGACGCACGCGATCACACCGCCGGGCGACGCGACAACGGAGGAGACCGAGCAATGAGATCTTTTATCGTACGGGTGGGAGCGGCGTTGACCGCCGCGGTGGTGCTGCTGGCCGCCCCCGCCACGGCCCGGGCCGACGACCCCGGGTGGACCCGCATCCCTTGCGCCTCGGGCGCGATCGACCGGGTCACCGCGTCCGGCGGCCTCATCGAGGTCGACGGTCACGTCGACTGCGCGGCGGATCCGGAAACCCCGAACGCCGCCTTCATGTACGCGCTGTACCGCGACAAGCAGGCCGTGGCGTACTGGTCCACGATGAACGGCTACGACCTGACCGGCCCGGCGACGACGAACTCGATCCGCAAGGACCTGCCGTCCGGCCAGTTCGTGATCTGCCTGGTCACCGACTACAACGTCCGGGTCGCCTGCGACACGGTCAGCCCCGGTCGCGGCGGCACGGTCTTCACGACGCCGCTGCCCACCGACGACCCGCTGGTGAACCGGGAGGTCCGCGTCCACGGCTACGACGGCGGCGGCGACCCGGCCTGCGGCACCTGCTGGTAGCCATGCCGTCCCCGGCGCCTGGCCCGTCCGGGACCGGACTGCTGCTTTTCGTCGGCGTGCTCGGCCCCTTGGAGGTCCGGCTCGGCGGCCGGCCGGTGGAGATCACCACCGGCCGGCTGCGGGCCCTGCTGGCGGTGCTGGCGATGACGGCCGGCCGCCCGGCCTCGGCGGACCGGCTGGCCGGCGCCATCTGGGGCGAGAACCTCCCGGACGACGCCCGCCGAAGCATCCGCACCTACGTGACCCGCCTGCGCACCATCCTGGGCGCCGACGCGATCGAGTCCGGCCCCGACGGCTACCTCCTGCACGCCGAGGTCGACGCCCTTTCCTTCGAACGCCTGCTGGAACGCGAGGCCGTCGCGGAAGCCCTGGCCCTCTGGCGAGGCGAGCCTTTCGAGGGCATCCGCGCGGTGTGGCTGGAAGACGTCGAGGCCCCCCGCCTGGCCGAGCGCCGCCTGGACGCCGTCGAGCGCCGCATCGAGCTCGACCTGGCCGCCGGCGCGCCCAGCGGCTTGATCGGCGAGCTGCGGGATCTGACCGCCCGGCACCCGCTGCGCGAGACGTTCTGGGCCCAGCTGATGGTCGCCCTCTACCGCTCGGGCCGCCAGGTCGAGGCGCTATCCACCTATCAGATCCTCTACCGACTGCTGGCCGACGAGGCCGGTGTCGAGCCGGGCGCCCACGTGCAGCACCTGCACCGGCGAATGGTCCGCGCGGATCCGGCGCTGCACCACCGTCCCACCGATGACCCAGTCGTTCCCGTGCCCGAGCGGCTCCCACCGGGCGTCGCCGGCCTCGAGCAGCTCCTCCCATCCGGTGACGCCGCGGCCGTTGCCGTGGTCGCGGGCGGCTCCTGGTCCTACGCCGCGGTCGGTCCCGCCGCGCAGCGGCTGTTCCGCCTGCTCAGCGCCCACCCCGGCCCCGACATCGCCCTGGACGCCGCCGCCGGCCTCGCCGGCCTGCCGATCCCCGAGGCGAGACCGGTGCTGCGCGAGCTGTGCGACGCCCACCTGCTGACCGAGCACACCCCCGGCCGGTACGCGATGCACGAGCTCCTGCGGGCCTATGCCGCCGAGCTCGGCCGGCAACACGACGGCGAGGGCGACCGCGAGGCCGCCGAGCGCCGGCTCCTCGACCACTACCTGACCACGGCGGGCGCGGCCGCCGAACTGATCGAGGCCGAGGAGCATTGCGACCGAGCGGTGGCCTGGTTCGGCGCCGAGCTCTCCCCGATCCTGGGCGCGGTGGCCCTGGCCCGCTCGACCGGCCGCGACGACGAGGCCGGCCGCCTCGCGAGATCGCTCGCCGACTACCTCCAGTGGCAGTGAGCCGCCCTACGGAGCGGCGTTCAACAGGTCCAGCGCGCTGTGCTGACAGCCGTGGTTGGTCCCGCGGAACGGTCCGGCCCAATGCGACCCGTACGCGTCAATGCTGTCTCGGTCGTTGGCGTAGGCACTGTCGGCGTTGCGTTGCAGGTAACCGTTGTAGGCTCCGCCGGTCGCCGCGTTCAGCACGCCCAGCCCGCGGATCGCCGCGCCCTTGAAGGACACGCCGTCGCCGCCGCAGGCGTCCGGCTCGTTGGGCTCACGCAGGATCCCGCCCGGCGACAGATAGCCGCTGGCAGTCATCGCGTCGCCGATCCGCCGCGCGGTCGCGAGCAGTCCGGAGTCACCGGTCAGGCGATTCAGCTCGACCAGGGCATTGATCGAAGCCCCTTGGTTGTACGTCCACGTCACGTCGCCGTTGTTCTTGCAGGTCGACAGGTTGACGCCGTCATTGACCAGGTTGCCGCTGTTGAGCATGCCGGTGCTCTGGAACCACGACCATCCCGCCTGGGCCCGCTGGCGGTAGACGGTGTCGCCCGCGATGCGCCGGCTGAGCGCGGCGTTGAGGTGGATGTAGAGGCTGTTCGGGATCGCGTTCTTCACGGTCCGGCTGGTGCTCCAGTAGACGCCCCCGCCGCAGCGCGAGTCCCAGTAGCTGTACATCCAGTCCGCGTCCGCCCGGGCCGTGTTGAGGTACCGGCTGTCGCCCGTCACGTCGTACGCGGCCACCCACGCCAGACCCCACCAGCCGGTGTCGTCGAGGTACTCGTTGCGGAACTGCCCCTGGTGCGTGCCGACCTGTTTGTCGTAGGTGCTCGCGATCGCGTACCGATAGCTGTTCATGCCGCTGCGCTGGATGTTGTTGATGATCGCGGTCAGCGCGTTGGCCCCCGTCCACCAGCCGTTCGTGTCGAACAGACCGGTGGCGCGGTCGAAGCGCATCATCAGCGCGGTGGCCGCCGCCGTACGCCGATCCCACGCGTTCCACGTGCTGCGCGTCCACGCCGTGCACACGATCTCCGGCCGGTCGCCCGCTTTCCCGCACGCGCGCAGCGCCCCGACGCCGTTGCTGGCCCAGTCGTCCACGTTGAACTGACCCGTACGCCGGCTGCCGGCGCCACTGGGAATCGTCCCGTCCCCGAGCTTCGAGCCGCCCGCCCACGTCCGCCCGCCATCGAACGACCGGTCCAGCCACACCTCGTCGCCCGCCGAGCCGTTCTCCACCGACCCCCAGGCCATCGCGTCGGTGTCGTTCACGTGGACCTTGAAGACCCGCCCGTAGAGCCCCGCGCTCACCGGAGCCCGATCCGCCGGCGCGAGCCCCGCATCGCGCCCGTCGCAATACTTGTTACAGATCGCGGCCGCCACCGCCGGCGCCGTGCTCACCTGCGGGGAGACTGTCGCCGCGATGGCCAGCACCGCGGCCGAAATCCACGTCGTCATGAAGTTAACAAAGCTTCAATATCGGCGTCTGTCAATGAAATGTGCCCACAGGGGCAGCTCACAGGGCTTCCGGGAGCAATTTCCGCAGCAGGCGGTCGAGCGTCTCGCGCTCCTGGTGCGTCAGCGGCGCCAGCAGATCGCTCTCATCCCGGTTCTCCGCCTTGGCGTGCCTCTCGAAGGCCGCGTGGCCCGCATCGGTGAGCCGCACCTCGACCCGCCGGCGGTCACTCGTGTCGTGCGTGCGAACGAGCAGCCCCGCTTCTTCCAGTGGCGCCAGCCGCGCCGAGAGCGCCCCGCGGGTCAGTCCCATCTCGTCGGCCAGCCGAGACGGGCTCGTCGCATAGGGCGCCCCTTGCCGACGCAGCGTCAGCAGAATCTTGAACTCCCACAGCCGGAGCCCGCTACCGGCGAGCGCCCGCTTGCGCGACTGCGTGAGGTACCGAGAAGCCGCAGCCAGCCGCACCGTGATCGCCTCGGTGAGCGGATCCAGCCACTCGAGCTCCCGAGTCCAGGTCTCCACATGCCGATCGACCGACCCTTCCACACCCACCCCCAGGTAGTTTTCTTGTGGATAGTTTTCCCGAAAACTACCGTCCTCCACCATGACGACTTTGACGAACGAGATTGTGGCGGCCGCCCGGGAGCTGTCCAACGGCGGCCGCTGGCAGAGGGCGCTGGCCCTGCTGGACGCCATGGATCGCGATGGTTCGATCGCTTTGGCGGCGGCCGAGGTGGCCCTGGAACAAGACTGGTGGGTAGGCACCGATACCGCGGGGGAGCGGCTCGATGAGGCCGAGAGGGCCGGCGCCCAGGGTTGGTCCCTCGACTTCCTGCGTATGCGCAACGACTACCTCCGGCTGATCCACCCACCGGGCGAGACCTTCCAGCCGGGCCCGTGGGGCAAGGACTCCGACGCGATCCTCGCCGTGGAACGCGGCGCCGAGCTGCTGCTGCAGACCGCGCCGGGCCCACTCGAGGCAGGTTGGGCCGAGATGTATCTAGGCCTGATCGCCGACAACCTCCGCGCCGACCGCGAATCAGCACCACCCCACTACGAGGCAGCCCTGGCCGCGGCCACCGGCGACGACCTGCTCGCCCGGGAGGCGCTCCGGCACCTCGGCGACCATGACCACGACCACGGCGACCACGCGCTGGCGCTGGACCGCTGGCGACGGGCGACGGCCCTAGGCGCGGGCGTAGGCAAGGTGACCGGCACGCTCTCCCAGCAGTTGCTCCTGGCCGTCCTGGCCCGAGACGCCGGCGACGAGGCAGGCGCCGCGGCCCTGGCCACCGAGATCCAGCGCTGGGCGAACGCCCTGGGCGCCACCCGCGTCCGCGACAACGCGGCCGCATTCCTGGCCGGCGTCGATCCCACGGCCGCCCCGGAGGAAGCAGCGGCATAGGGCTCAAGGTTGGCCTTCCTCCGCCGATGGGGGCGTTCCCCAGACCGCGGAGGTCGGCCTTGAGCTTGTCCCGCTATGGCGCCCGGACCGCCGGATTCGCCCTGCTCTACCTGCTTGCCCTGGTCGCCGGCGACGCCACCGACGGCGTCGTCTGGCCGGCCGCGGCCGTGGGCGCGATCTGGCTGGTCGCGCAGGCCGGGCTCGGGCCCCGCCGTTTCGACATGCTCGCGATGATGGTGCTGTCCGCGCTGGTCCCGATGACCGACGACCTGCTGGCGGGCCTCTCCCAGGCGGTACCGCAGGTCGTGCCGGCCGTGCTCTTCGCCTGGTTGCTCGAGCGCTGGCTGCCCGGCTACTGGCGGGGCCACGGCGACCGTTTCCGCCGCCGCGAGACCACACTCGCCCGGCTGGCGGGCGCGGCAGCCTCGGCGGCCGCAGCCGGCGCGATCCTGCAGAGCGTCGCCCTGATCGCCGACTTCGATCCGGCCGAGGCGGGCTACGCGCTGGTGCGCGACACGGTCACCGTCCTCGCCGCGGTCCTGCTCGCCCGGCTCACCAAGCAGCGAATCTTCAAGAACCGACCCGCCGAGCAGCGGTCCGCCGACCAGCGGTCCGCCGAGCTGGCGCCGGGCAAGGGTGGGAGGCCGCGCCTCACCATCGTCCGGTAGGGCACGGTGTTGGATGGTGGCATGGACATCGTCGATCGCTTGGCGGGCGCCTCCCGGATCGGGCTCGGGCTGGCCGCCGTCGGACGCCCGGCCTACATCAACCTCGGGCGCGCAGAAGACCTGCCGGCCGACCGGACGGTCGAGGCGATGCGCTCGCGTGCGCATGAGCTGCTCGATCAGGCGTACGCGATGGGGGTCAGGTATTTCGATGTTGCACGCTCCTACGGGCGCGCCGAGGAGTTCCTGGCCGAGTGGCTGGATGACCGCGATGTCGTGGTGGGCAGCAAGTGGGGCTACACCTACACGGCGGGGTGGCGGATGGATGCCGAGGTCAACGAGGCCAAGGATCACAGCGTTGCCACCTTCGAGCGGCAGCTCGGCGAGACCCGGGCGCTGCTCGGCGACCGGCTCGACGTCTATCACATCCACTCGGTGACCCCGGAGAGCACGGCGCTGCGCGACCCGGCCCTGCACAGCCGGCTCGCAGCTCTCGCGGCGCAGGGCGTCGTGGTCGGGCTGTCGACCAGCGGGCCGGCGCAGGCCGAGGTGATCCGGGCCGCGCTCGAGGTGCAGGTCGGTGGGCAGCCGTTGTTCCGCAGCGTGCAGGCCACCTGGAACCTGCTCGAACCCAGCGCCGGCCCGGCCCTCGCCGAAGCCCACGACGCCGGGTGCCTGGTCATCGTGAACGAAGCCCTCGCCAACGGACGCCTGGCCGTCGCCACAGGAGACGCCGCCGCTCAGGCAGACGCCGCCGCTCAGGGAGACGCCGGGTCGGGGGCGCCGGGCGACGCCGTCTCGATCGCTGCGGCGCTCGCGCAACCCTGGGCGACGATCGTCCTCTCCGGCGCCGCCACCGTCGATCAGCTCGCGTCGAACCTCCGCGCCGAGCAGATCACCGCGCCGCCGCCGAACGATCTGGCGGAGCCGCCCGACCAGTACTGGCGGGAGCGCTCACGCCTGCCGTGGAGCTGAGGCTTTGCCGGCGAGGAGCAGCTCCACCCCGTTCGCCTCGAGGGCCTCGCGCAGGTCCGGCGGCGGCGCCGTGTCGGTGATCAGGTAGTCGGCCGCGCCCAGCTCGGACACCTGGGCAAAGAGGCGGCGGCCGAATTTCGACGAGTCGGCGAGGATCGCCACCCGGGCCGCTCGCGAGATCATCTCCTGCATCATCGCGGCCTCGGCCAGGTTGCTCGTCGTGTAGCCCGCCTCGGCCGCCACCGCGCCCACCCCGATCAGCGCCAGGTCGCAGCTGATGTCCAGCTCGGCGCCGGTGTTGGCGCGGAAGCTGACCGGCCCGATCGTGGCGAGGGTGAGCGCGCGGACCGCGCCGCCGAAGACGTAGATGTCGCGGACCGCGGTGGCCGGCAGCGCCCCGGGCACCAGCAGGTTGTTGGTCGCCACTGTCAGGTCGCGGTGCTGGCCGAGGCTGCGGGCGAGCGCCAGCGTGGTGGTGCCGCCGTTGATCATGATGGTGGAGCCGTCCTGGACGAGGGCCGCGGCCATCGCCGCGATCTTCTCCTTTTCCTGCTCCTGCACGGAGAGCCGCTGGTCGACCGCGCGGTCGGTGGTGCGCGAGACCGTGGAGAGGCTGACGGCGCCGCCGTACGTCCGCACCAGGCTGCCCTCGGCGGCCAGCTGATCGAGGTCGCGGCGCACCGTGTCGATCGAGACGCCGAAGCGTTCGGCCAGCTCGCCGACCGTGACCTGACCAGCCTCGGCGACGTAGGTGGCCAGCTGGGCCTTGCGTCCGGCCGGCAGATGGCGCTGCCGGTCGTCCTTGTCAACGGTCACTGCTTCCCCCTAGGTCAGTGCGGGAGTATGCCACACCTGCGTGTCCACTGAGCACAACGCCGCGTAGAGCGGCGCAGAGCCGCAAGCGCGCGCAGGGCCTCTCAGCTCGACAAACCCGGAACATGCGCAAGAGTATGCCGTACTCCGCTGTTTTCTGCTGTTCTTCTCTTGTCTCCTTGTGTAACACGCTGCTAACGTGACGCCAACACGGCAGAGAACAGAAAGATCTCGATATAGAAGGAGCCACCATGGCGGTTCGTGCAACCCGGCTGAAGCGAGTGATAGGGGCGGTGACGGCGGCCGCGATGGTCGCGTTCGTGGCGGCGTGCGGCGGTGGCGGCTCGGAGGAGGCCGCCTCGGGTGGCGACGTCACGCTGGAGTTCGCCCAGTGGTGGGGGGCCGAGCTTCCGGCCGGGGAGTTCGACAAGATCGTCAACGATTTCACGGCGCAGAACCCGAAGATCAAGATCAAGCTGCTGAGCGCGCCGTACGCTTCGACCAAGCAGCAGCTCGTCACCGGCGCCGCCTCCAAGACCCTGCCCGACGTGGTGGGCCTCGACGGCGCCTGGGTCAACGACTTCGCCAAGCAGGGTGCGATCACCGATCTGTCCAAGCTGATGACCGACGCCAACTACGACGCGAGCCAGCTCGCCAGCGAGGTCAAGGTCAAGGACAAGACCTACATGATCCCGGTGGTCAACTTCGTGTATCCGCTCTTCGTCAACAAGGACCTGCTGGCCAAGGCGGGCGTCACCAAGACGCCGACGACGCGTACGGAGTTCCTCGACGCGGCCAAGAAGATCAGCGCCTCCGGCGGTGACGTGAAGGGCTGGGCGCTCCCGCTCGACACCGCCGTCCCCAACGGCATCCAGAACGACGTCATGTCCTGGCTCTGGGCCTCCGGCGGCAGCATGCTGCAGGACGGCAAGCCGGCCCTGCAGACCCCTGCGGTCAAGAGCACCGTCGAGTACGTGAAGAGCCTCAACGACGCGGGCGTCATCGTCCCCGGCTCGCTCACCATGAAAGAGCAGGACAAGGTCGAGAAGTTCACCAACGGCCAGGTCGGCATGATGATCGACTCGCTCGCGCACATCAACCTGATCAAGAAGAACAAGCCCGATCTGAAGTTCGAGGTGGCGGCCCTGCCGGCCGAGGACGGCTACACCGGCAAGCGCGGCATCCCGTACGCGTCATGGGGAATTGGCATCTCCAACTCGACAAAGCACAAGGCCGAAGCGTTCAAGTTCGTGTCCTACCTGCTCGACCAGCAGACCAACGCGAAGCTGAGCACGATCGCCAACGGCTTCCCCGGCAACAAGAACGCGCAGCCCGACTTCGGTGACAGCGACCCGCTGTTCAAGACCGCTTTCGACATCTACCAGCAGGGCTACCCGGCCAACGAGTTCACCGGCCTGCCCAAGTCCGAGGACCTGATGCGCAGCTTCGACGAGCAGCTGCAGCTGGTGCTGACCGGCAAGACGAGTGTCGATGACGCGCTCGCCAAGTCCCAGGCCTCCTGGTCCGAGGTCATCGGTTAGTCATGTCATCCCTGATTGCTTCCAAGGTGGCGCCGCCGATCGAGCAGGCGGCGCCACCGGCGAAGAAAACGCTGGCGCGGCGCCTGATCCCGTACGGCTATCTGTCGCCCACGGTGATTTTGATCGTGGTCCTGATGGTGGTCCCCATCGTCATGGTGATCAGCTACTCGTTCCGGGACAACGTGATCGTCCAGGAGAACTCGGTGTTCGCCGGGTTCGCCAACTACACCAAGGTGCTCACCGACGCCGACTTCCTGGCGGCCATCAAGAACACGGCCATCTTCATCTCGGTCAGCACGGTCGCCCACCTGGTGCTCGGCCTGGCCTTCGCGATGATGCTCAACACCCCGCTGCTGGGCGGATTCACCAAGGCCGTCTTCCGGATCGTCTACATCCTGCCGTGGCTGTTCACGATCGCGGTGATCGCCGTGATCTGGCGGCTGCTGCTCGACCCGACCGGCGTCGTCAACTACGTGCTGCACACCCTCGGCCTGATCCAGCAGGGTGTGAACTGGCTCGGCGACCCGGGCACGGCGCTCTGGGCGATCACCTTCATCAACATCTGGTGCGGGTACCCGTTCTTCATGATCAGCCTGCTGGCCGGGCTGCAGGGCATTCCCGGCGAGCTGTACGAGGCGGCCGGCGTGGACGGGGCGAACTGGTTCCAGCGGTTCCGGCACGTCACGCTGCCCCAGCTGCGGCCGGTGATCATCAGCATGGCCGTGCTCGACCTGATCTGGACCTCGCAACAGTTCGCCCTGATCTGGATGACGACCGGTGGCGGCCCGCTCAACACCACCGAGATGCTCAGCACTTTCACCTACAAACAGGCATTCAGCGAGTACGAGTTCTCGACCGCGTCGGCGGCCGCGGTGATCGTGCTGCTGCTGACGATGGTCCTGGCGTTCTTCTACGTGCGTCAGCAGAGAGAGCGGTGAGACGCGTGGCCACCCTGAAGACCCGTCGCACCGTCGCCAAGGCCGGCGTCATCACCGGGCTCGTCCTCGGCGGCCTGTTCGCCGGCCTGCCGGTGCTGTGGATGCTGTCCACCTCGTTCAAGGCCAACGGCGAGGTCTTCCAGAACCCGCCGCGGCTGATCACCAAGACCTTCTCGTTCGACGCCTACCGCGAGATCCTCGGCAGCTCGACCCAGCTGCGCTTCTTTGCCAACAGCTACATCGTCGCCATCGGGGTGACGGTCCTGACGCTGCTGGTGGCGCTGCTGGCCGGGTTCGCGTTCAGTCGCTTCACCTTCCCCTTCCAGAAGACCATCAACGCCGTGATCGTCAGCGTCCAGGCGGTGCCGCCGATCACGCTCGTCATCCCGTACTTCGGGCTCGTCGTCGCGCTCGGCCTGTACAACACCTATCCCGGCCTGATCCTCACCCACATGGTGTTCACCCTGCCGTACGCGATCATCATGATCACCGCGTACCTGAACACGCTGCCCAAGGAGCTGGACGAGTCCGTCAAGGTCGACGGCGGCACCAGCTGGACGGCGCTGTGGCGGATCCTGGTGCCGATCTCGGTGCCCGGGCTCATCGCGGTCGGGGTCTACACCTTCATGATCTCGTGGAACGAGTACCTGTTCGCGCTCACGCTGACCCGCACCGACGACATGCGCACCGTGCCGATCGGCATTCAGCTGCTCATGGGCCAGCACTCGTACGAGTGGAACCAGATGATGGCGATGAGCATCCTCGGCTCCATCCCGGTCCTCGTCCTCTTCCTGCTCTTCCAGCGGCGCTTCATCGGCGGGCTCACCGCCGGCGCCGTCAAGGCCTGACCCCCGTTTCTCGTCGAAGGAGAAAAAGCCGTAATGCTCACGACCGGCAAGGCGATCCTGGACGTCGCCAACGAACACAGCTTCGCCGTGCCCGCCTTCAACATCAGCGACTGGGCGATGTTCCAGGGGATCGTGGAGATCAGCGAGGAGACGAACGCGCCGCTGATCGTCGCCATCCACCCCGACGAGGTGAAGCACATCGGCCCCGACATGATCACCGGCATCATCTCGCGGGCGCACCGCTCCTCGGTGCCGATCGCGATCCACTGGGACCACGGCGCCACCTATCACGAGGTTCTGACCGCCATTCAGTACGGCTTCACCTCGGTGATGATCGACGGCTCGCTGAAGCCGTTCGACGAGAACATCGCGATCACCAAGAAGGTCACCGAGTCGGCGCACATCCTCGGCGTCTCGGTCGAGGGCGAGCTCGGCACGATCGGCGGGAACGACAGCTACGCCGAGGCCGGCGCCGCCGAGATCATCTACACCGACCCGGACGACGCGGTCACCTTCGTCGAGCAGACCGGCGTGGACAGCCTGGCCATCGCGATCGGCACGTTCCACGGCTTCTATCCGGCGCACCTCAAGCCGGAGCTGAAGCTCGACCTGCTCAAGGAGATCAAGGGCCGGCTGCAGATCCCGCTGGTGCTGCACGGCGGCTCCGGCAACCCGGACGACGAGATCCGCGAGGCGGCCCGGATCGGCATCAACAAGATCAATATCTCGACCGACATCAAGGTCGCTTACCACAACAAGATGCGGGAGGTGCTCGGCAACGACCCGAAGGTCCGCGAGCCCAATGCCATCCAGCCTGCTTGCATTCGCGCCATGCAGGTGGTCGCCGCCCAGAAGATCGAGCTGTTCGGGGCGGCCGGCAAGGGCTCGCTCTACTGACATGACCGATGCGTCCCGTGTGCTGCTGGGTCTTGGCGGTTGTGTCGACTACGAGCTCAAGCTGACCCCTTTTCCGTTGGCGCGGCTGATCTCCGAGCACGGCATCGTTGCCGCCGACCTGACGTCGCCGGCGGTGGTGACCAATGAGCGGGACCTGGTCGTGTCGATCCTCAGCTACGTGGCGCGGGGCGCGGGCGGCGAGCACTTCGTCGCCTCCGCCCCGGCGCTGTCGGCCTTCGCCAACCGGTTCCCCCATCGGGAGACCCTAGGCGGCACCTCGGTGCGGGCCGGGATCCTGATGAGCCGGCTCGGCGTCCCGTCGACGCTGCATCTGGTCACCGTCAACGACACGTTCCGCCGGCTGCTGCCGGCGGACACCGACTACATCAACAGCGGCGTCGAGGACACCTTCTTCCCGCACCTGATCGTTCAGTACGACAAGGGCCTGCGGATCCGGTCGGGCGACCTCGACATCGAGGCGCCGTCGCCCAACCGCCTGATCTACGTCAACGACCCGGCCAACGGCGACATGCTGCTCACCGACGACCTCGGCGACCGGCTGGCCCAGGCGGAGGTCTTCCTGATCTCCGGCTTCAACGCCATGCGGAGCGAGCAGGAGCTCGACGCCCGCCTGGCCCAGCTGCGAGACCACATGCGCCAGCTGCCGTCCGGGGCGGTGACCTACTTCGAGGACGCCGCCTACCACGAGCCCGCCTTCAGCCGCCGGGTCCGTTCGGCGCTGCTCGACGAGATCGACGTCTACGGCCTCAACGAGGACGAGCTGCAGTCGTATCTGGGCCGCCCGGTCGACCTGCTCGACGCCGCCGAGGTGGCGAAGGCGCTCACCGAGGTGCGCGAGCTCATCCCGGTGCCGACGCTGGTGCTGCACACCAAGTACTGGGCGCTGGCGCTCGGCGCCGGCGACCACGCCGCGGCCCTGGACACCGGCACCGTCATGGCCGCCACCCGCTACAGCCACGGCGACGACTTCACCGACGAGGACGCCGAGCGCCTGCGCCGGCAGCCCCGGCGACCCGAGTCGGTGGCTTTCGCGGCGGCGCTGCGCTCGCGGATGGGCGAGACTGTTGTCTGCGTCCCGGGCTTCGCCCTCGACGTGGAGAACCCCACCACCGTCGGGCTCGGCGACACCTTCGTCGGCGGATTCCTGACCGAGCTAGCCCTGGAGCGACACCGATGACCGTCGAGGCCCTCGCCGCCAACCAGCCCGAGACGTTCTACCGCGGCGCCGGCCGGATCGCCGAGTTCCGCAACGTGCCGGCGCTGCCCGACCGTCCCGAGGACTGGGTCGGCTCGACGACCAGCCGCTTCGATCTCGCGCCGTCCGGGCTGTCGGCGCTGGCCGACGGGCGGCTGCTGGCCTCCGCCGTCGAGGACGACCCGCGGTACTGGGTCGGGCCCGGCCGCAAGGACACCGGCGTCCTGGTCAAGCTGCTCGACGCCGGCCAGCGCCTGCCCCTGCACGTCCACCCTGATCGCCGTTTCGCGACGTCGCACCTCGCATCGCCGTACGGGAAGACGGAAGCGTGGGTGATCGTCTCGGCGCGACCCGGCGCGTACGTGCATCTGGGTTTCGCTCGCGACGTCGCGAGCGAGGAATTGGCAGCCTGGGTGACCACGCAGGACTCCGCGGGCATGCTCGCGGCCACCAACCGAATCCCGGTCGCGGCCGGTGACGCGATCCTCTGCCCGGCCGGCCTGCCGCACGCGATCGGCGACGGCATCCTGCTGGTCGAGATCCAGGAGCCGACCGATTTCTCGGTGCTGCTCGAGTATTCGGAGTTCGGCCTGGCGGACGGCCACCTCGGCCTCGGCTACGACCTCGCGCTGGCGTGCGTCGACCGCAGCGCCTGGAGCCCGTCGCGACTGGCCGGCCTGCGCGGCGGCGAGACCCTGCTGCCGGCCGCCGCCGACGAGTTCTTCCGGGCCTCGCGCCATCGCGGTGGCGACCGGCTCGAGCAGGGCTTCAGCATTCTGGTCGCGGTGGCCGGCGGGGGCCGCTTGACCGGTGAACAGGACAACCTGTCGATCCGGCGTGGCGACACCCTGCTCGTGCCGCACGCCGCCGGCCCGCTGCGCCTGGACGGCCCGGTCGAGGCGATCCGTCTCTCGGCCTCCTCCTGAGGCGTCCGTTAGGCTGGGCGGCATGGCCGTTCTCTGCCGGTTCGCCTGTCGAGCCGGGCGGGCTCATGGGCATTGACTTCGCCGCGTCGAGCAGGTCGCGGCTGGGGATCGAGTGGGAGATCGCCTGCGTCGACCGGCGCAGCGGGGAGCTTTCCCCGGCCGGCCCCGAGCTGCTGACCAAGCTCGGCACCGCCGACACCTTCCCGCATGTGACGAGCGAGCTGCTCACCAACACGGTCGAGCTGGTCAGCGCGCCGCACCCGCGGGTGCGCGACGCCGTCGACGATCTCACCCGCCTGGCCGAGCGGGTGAGCGAGTTCGCCGAGCCGATGGGCGTCGACCTGATCTCGTCGGGCACCCATCCGTTCGCCCAGTGGTTCCAGCAGCACGTGACGCCGGGCAAGCCGCGCTACGCCACGCTGATCGACCGCACGAGGTGGTGGGGCCGGCAGATGCTGATCTGGGGCGTCCACGTGCACGTGGGGGTCGAGGACCGCCGCAAGGTGTTCCCGATCATCGACGGCCTGCTCACCTACCTGCCGCACTTCCAGGCGCTCAGCGCGTCGAGCCCGTTCTGGGGCGGGGAGAACACCGGGTACGCGTCCAACCGCGCCCTGATGTTCCAGCAGTTGCCGACGGCCGGGCTGCCGCCGCAGTTCACCGAGTGGGCGCAGTTCGAGGCGATGGTGGCCGACCTGCGGCACATCGGCGTCATCGAGGAGCTGAGCGAGCTGCGCTGGGACATCCGCCCGTCGCCGCGGCTGGGCACGATCGAGGTGCGCACCTTCGACGGCATCCCCACCGCGCGGGAGATCGGCGCGCTCGCGGCCCTCACCCAGTGCCTGGTCGAGCACTTCTCCCGTGAGCTCGACGCCGGCCGGGAGATCCCGCAGATGCAGCCCTGGTTCGTCCGTGAGAACAAATGGCGCACCGCCCGCTACGGCATGGACGCGATCATCATCCAGAACGCCGCAGGCGACGAGCGCCTGGTCACCAAGGACCTCGACCAACTGCTGCCGGCCCTCACGCCGATCGCCGAGGAGCTCGACTGCGTGGCGGAGCTGGAGCATCTGCGCGACGTCGCCGAGTGCGGCGCCAGCTACCAGCGCCAGCTGCGCGTCGCGGCGGCGAACGACGGAAGCCTCAAAGCCGTCGTTGCCTCCCTCGTGCGTGAGCTGCGCGAGGGCCGGCCCCTCTGATGCCGGAGTTGCCGGAGGTCGAGTTCGCCAGATCGGTCATCGAGCGCGCAGCCTTGGGCCGGCTCATCGTCGATGTCGACGATTCCGACGCGTACGTGTGCCGCCCGCACCGACCGGGTGACATCCGTGCCGCCCTTACCGGTCTCAAGCTCACCGCCGTCCACCGGCGTGGCAAGACCATGTGGTGCGACACCTCCGGCGGCCCGATTCTGGGCGTCCACCTGGGCATGTCCGGCAAGATCGTCATCGCCGACCCCGGCGGCCAGGAGATCGACGGCGGCGACTACTGGGAGGGCCGGCGCGTGCCCGGCGACTACCGCTGGTCCCGCTTCACTCTCACCTTCGCCGACGGCGGGCGCCTCATGCTCGTCGACCCTCGCCGGCTCGGCCGGATCCGCCTCGACCCGGTGCTCGACGCCCTGGGCCCCGACGCGACAACCATCACCGACAAGGCCTTCCTCCACGCCGTCACGGGCGGCACAGCCCCGGTCAAGGGCCGCCTGATGGACCAGCACCTGATCGCCGGGATCGGCAACCTGCTGGCCGACGAGATCCTCTGGCAGGCACGGGTGAACCCGGCCCGCCCCGGCGACGAGCTGACCCGCCCCCAGGCAAAGCGCCTGCTGAACGCCACCCGGGAAGCCGTGGCCGCCGCCCTCCGCGACGGCGGCGTGCACACCCTGACGATCGTCGCCCAGCGCCGCCCCGACGGCCGCTGCCCCCGGGACGGCGCCCCGATGAAACACGGCACGGTCGCCGGCCGGACCACCTGGTGGTGCCCGGCCGAGCAGCGCTAGCACGCCGGGTCAGGGCCGCCAGGCTGCCACCACGTCTCCGGCACCCCACACGACGTCGGCGGCATCCGCCGGAATATCCGCACTGGAGCGGCTGACGGCGAGCAGCCCGGTGGCGGCAGCGTCGAAGCCGGGAACCTGGCGAGCGCCGTCCCGCAATTGATGTAGGTCGTGGCCGTCGAACGGAGTGCTAAGCCATTTCACCGACCCGCAGAAATGAATCCGCGATGCGACGGGGGCCCGGTCGGCGCCCACCAGGTCGATCTCGGGGTTGAACTGCCGGTTCCACCAGCCACCGACGACCTGGGCTTCCGGCCACGGCAGCGCCCCGGTGAGGGTGGCCTGCTCCACCGACGTACGGATCAACGGTTCGACGGCCCGGCCACGCCAGCTGCTCCACCGGTTCTGGAACAGGGCGTACCCGGCGTCGGGCCGGCCGCGTGGAGGTGGTCTTCGGCGGGAGTGCCGGACGGCCAGCGCAGGAGCATGCCGGGTAGGCCACCGGTGATCAGGTGTGCGTCGACGGCGTCGGATCCCGCCAGACCGGCTGCGTCGGCCGTCTCCGCGAGATTCAGCGGGCCGAGGACGAGGTTGTCGGCACGGCCGTAGAACGGCTGGTCGTATGCGGTGAAGCGCCGCATCATGTGCAGGTCGCTGCCGAGAAGGAGCAACAGGACCGGCCGGTCAAGGCCGCGAGGAACTGGGTCGTGGATTCGGTGACGGAAGCGCCCTTGACCGCGGTGAAGTACAGGTAGGGCAGGCCCGAACGGTCGCAGAGTTCCTGAACCAGACGCGACTTCCCGACCTTCCCTTTGTTGTGAGTATGGGAGCGCTCCCGTAACATTCTTCGCGATCTTTAAATGCGATTATGCAATGACTTTCATGAATGCGCCGGGGAGGACTGCTCCATGCCCAGATCGAGAGCGACCACATTCGGGCTGGCATCCGCCGGTGTCCTGGCGCTGGCGTCGGCGGCGGTTGCCGTCGCGCTGCCGGCCGATGCCGCGGCGGCCGGATGTTCGGTCGACTACGCCGTGTCGTCGCAGTGGCAGGGTGGGTTCGGCGCCAACGTCACCATCACCAATCTGGGCGATCCACTCACGAGCTGGACGCTGACGTGGTCCTACAGCGCGGGCCAGTCGGTCACCCAGGCCTGGAACACGACGCTGACCCAGAGCGGCGCGGCGGTCACGGCCAGGAACGTGAGCTACAACGGCGCCGTCGCGACCAACGGCACGGTCTCGTTCGGCTTCAACGGCTCATGGACGGGCAGCAACCCGGCCCCGACCAGCTTCGCCGTGAATGGAGTGGCGTGCACGGGCGGCACCGGACCGACGACGGGGCCAACTTCCCCGCCTCCGGCCACCTCGGCGGACATCACCGTCAATACCGCGACCAAGTATCAGACCGTCGACGGTTTCGGTGCGGCGGTGTCGATCTGGGGCAGCGCCTGGTCGACGACCGAGACGCAGACCCTGGTCGGGCTCGGCGCCGGCCAGCTCGGCCTGTCGATCGTGCGTACCGGGATCTCTCCGGTCTCCAGCGAATGGGCGACCCAGGTGAGCGCCCTGAAGACCGCGAAATCCTCCGGCTCCGGGGTGAAGATCCTCGCCACCCCGTGGACCGCCCCGGCGGCGTGGAAGACCAACAACAGCCGGACCAACGGCGGGTCGTTGAAGACTGACTACTACGACGACTACGCCGGCCATCTGAACAGCTATGTCCAGTACATGCGCAACCAGGGCGTGACCATTGACGTCACGTCGGTGCAGAACGAGCCGGACTGGGCCCCCGACTACGACTCGATGACCTGGACCGGCAACCAGTTGCGCGACTTCGTCCGCGATCAGGGCGCCAAGGTGCAGAACACCAAGCTGATGGTCGCCGAGGCGGTGAACCTTAACTACGGCTACACCGATCCGGCGCTGAACGACGCGGGCGCCCGCGCCAACCTCGGCTACATCGGCGGCCACCTGTACGGCACCGAGGACGCCGGCCGGCTGAAGCAGTATCCGCTGGCCGAGCAGTACAACAAGCCGGTGTGGATGACCGAGTGGAACTTCCACGAGGCCGACGGCAGCGGCTCGAACATCTGGGGCGACCCCGCCAACAAGGCGGCCTGGGACGAGACGCTCGACGACATCATGCGTACGGTCCACAAGTCGATGGAGTCGAACTGGAGCGCCTACATCTGGTGGTACGGCAAGCGGTACTACTCCTTCATCGGTGACGGCGAGGCCGCGTACGGCACCACCGCCGGCGCCCCGCTCAAGCGCGGCTACGCGTTCTCGCAGTACGCCAAGTACGTGCGTCCCGGCTACCAGCGGATCGCCCTGACGAAGAGCACCAAGGCGTCCCCGCTGGAGGTGACCGCGTACCAGGGCGGCGGGAAGATCGCGCTGGTGATCCTCAACCGGTCGGGCAGCGCGGTCAACGGCGCCGTTCTGCAGGCGCCGCAGAGCATCGCGAAGGCGGAGTACTACGCCACCACGCAGAACGCCGGCGCGGCCACCCAGCCGGCGAGTGTGAACAGCAGTCAGGTCACCGTCACTGTCCCCGCGCGCAGCGTTTCCACGGTCGTGCTGACCCTCTGAATCAGCGGATCAGACCCGGAAGCGGGACACCACCGATTGCAACTCCGCGGACATCTGGGCCAGCTCCTGGGCCGAGCGCTGCGTCTCGGCGACCGTGGCGGTCGTCGTCCGGGCGGCCTCGGCGACGCTGGCGATGTTGTCCGAGATGCTCGCGGAGCCGGTGGAGGCCTCGCCGATCGAGCGGCTCATCTCGTTGGTGGTGGCGGTCTGCTCCTCGACCGCGGAGGCGATGGTCGTCTGGTAGTCGTTGATCTGGGCGATGATCTCGGAGATCCGCCCGATCGCGGCCACCGCGCCGTCAGTGTCGGCCTGGATCGCCTCCACCCGCTGGGAGATGTCGCCGGTGGCCTTGGCGGTCTCCTGGGCGAGGTCCTTGACCTCGGAGGCCACCACGGCGAAGCCCTTGCCGGACTCGCCGGCCCGCGCCGCCTCGATGGTGGCGTTGAGCGCCAGCAGGTTGGTCTGCTCGGCGATCGCGGTGATGACCCGGACCACGTTGCCGATCTCCGCCGACGACTCGCCGAGCTTGGCGATGCTCGCGTTGGTGGCGGCGGCCTCGGTGACCGCCTGCGAGGCGACGCCGGCCGCGTCGTTGGCCGACTGGGAGATCTCGCGGATGGCCGACCCCATCTGCTCGGTGCCGGCGGCCACCGTCTGCACGCTGCGCGCGACGTCCTCGGACGCGGCGGCCAGCAGGCCGGTCTGGGCCGACGTGTCCTGGGCGTTGCCGGCGATGGCCTCGGCCGAGGACGACAGCTGCCGCGACGACTCGGCGAGCGTCCGGGACGAGCCGGCCAGCGCCGCCACGGTCTCGCGGATCGAGGTCGTGGCCTGGTTCACCGAACCGGCCATCATGCCCACCTCGTCGCCGCCGCCGGCCGCCGCCTGCCGGGTCAGGTCACCGCCGGCGACGGCGTCGAGCACGCCGCGGACGCCGGCCAGGCGGCGGGAGATGCTGCGGCCGATCAGCATCGCCAGCCCGACCGCGATGATGACCCCGGCCAGCACCAGGATGAGGATGGTCCGCCGGCCGCCGACCGCGTCCTGGTGGGCCTCGGTGCTGTCCTGCGCCGCCTGCGAGCGCTCGAGGTCCATCAGCTTGTCGACGGCGGTGTTCATCGTGTTCTCGGAGTCGCTCCACAGCTTGTACTGCTCGGCCTGTGTGGTCGGCAGGGTGACCCCGGCCGGCGGCGCCTCCTGGAACAGCAGCAGGTTGACCAGCGCCTTGTACTGGCTCCAGGCGGCCCCGAAGGCCTTGGTCTGGGTCTGCCAGGTGGACGACGGGTCGGGGGAGGAGACGTACTGCTGGCCGGCGGCGTCCACCGCGGCCTGCCCGTCCCTCGTGAGCTTCGCGTAGTTGGTGCGGTCGGCGGCCGTCTGTGCACCCGAATAGAGGAAGAGCGCACGATACATGTCCGACATGCCGTTCTGCAGGCTTACCAGCGCATCGAGCCGCACGATGTTGTCGCTCTTGAGGCCCTGGACGCGGACGTCCAGCGACCCGAGCCGCGCCCAGGCGACCCCGGCGGTCACCACGGCGACCAGGGCGACCACCGCCACCGCCAACACGATCTTGACGCTGACCCGCATGTCGTTGAGGCGACCGTTCATGTTGCTCTCCTGGCCTGGCGCAGTCGCTGAATGATGCAACTTCCCGTTCGGCCGGTTCGCAAAGTTGCTGAGCGGTTGCTGACATACATCGGATCTTTCAGCAAGCGCTGAAACTCGATCATCACCGAAGTAGGCAGCCCACCGGCCTTTTGTGCGCCTCGCGAGACATCGACATCAGGGAATTGACGGCGGCAGAGACCCGATGTTAATCCTTCGTGGCGGACATGTGTCGATCCGATCTCACTCCCCGGAGGGTCGTCCCTATGAGAGTGCTCCGTGCGGCCGCGGCCGGCCTCCTCCTCGCCGGCCTGGTCGTCGCCCACCCGTCCCCGGCGAGCGCCGCCCCGACCGACGCCGCCTTCAACTCGAGCTCCGGCGCGCTGAACGTCGACTACGCCGGCTATCTCGCCAAGCACGACGTCGTCTACAACCGCCCGAACACCAATCCCCTGCACGGGCTGACCGTCGGCAACGGCCGCACCGGCGCGATGGCCTGGGACCAGAACGGCATCACCATGCAGGTGTCCGGTGTGGACCTCGCCGAGCAGTCCACCTACGCGGCCGGCAACCTGAATTTGAACCTGAACACGGCCGCCACCACGTACCAGCAACGGCTCTCGCTGTACGACGGCACGCTCACCACGAAATACGACAGCAACCGTACGGTCACCGTGATGGGCGCCCCGAACTCCGAGGTGATGGGCGTCCACGTCGAGGGACCGGCGGGCGGCAGCATCACGCTCGACTTGAGCCTCTGGGACATGAACACGGTGCAGAACATCGCCGACGTTCCCGACCTCAACACCTGGCGCACGGTGAGCACATACGCCGACTCGACCGGCGCCGGCCTCAGCCGCGGGCAGACCGACGCCAACGGGTTCGGCTACACGTTCGCCGCGACCGTCGAGGGCGCCGCCTACACCTCGCAGACCGTCAACGGCACCCGGGTCCGCCTGAGCATCACGCCGACCAGCAGCTACACCATCTGGTTCACGGCGGCGAGCCGCGTCAACGCGCCCGGCCGCAACTCGGTGCAGGAGGCGAGGAACCAGCTCGCCGCGGTCAAGCAGACCGGTTACGCCACCACGTTCGCCAACTACAAGAACTGGTGGCACGCGTTCTGGCAGAGGTCGTTCGTGCAGTACAACGCCGGCGGCTCGGATTACCTGGAGAACGTCTACTACCTCGCGACGTACATGATCGCCGCGGGCGGCCAGGGCAACTATCCGCTGCACTTCATCAACGGCGTCTTCCGCGCCACCCAGGACAACTCCAAATGGAGCAACGGGTACTGGTACTGGAACCAGCGCGACGTCTACAACTCCTTCTACGCCTCGAATCACGCCGACATGATGCGGACGTTCAACAACCTGTACGGCCGCAACCTCAACTCGCTCAAGGCGTACACCCAGACCCGCTACGGCACCGACTCGCTCTGGGTGCCCGAGACGATGGGCTGGGACGGCAACGCGCGGGGCACGGTCGGCAGCGACTTCGTCAACGACATCTACTCGACCGGCACCGAGGCCGCCTACAACATGTACCTCTACTACCGCTACACCAACGACGCCTCCTACCTGCAGAACGTGGCGTACCCGTTCATGCGGGAGTCGGCGCGCTTCTACCAGAACCGGTTGTCCCGCAACGGATCCCAGTACTACATGGCCAGCTCCAACGCGCACGAGACGTACTGGGACGTGAAGAACGCGATCACCGACCTGGCCGCCGTACGCCTGCTGTTTCCCTTGACCATCCAGGTCTCGACGCAGCTCGGCCTCGACGCGGGGTTGCGCGCCGGCTGGCAGGACGTGCTGAACAACCTCGCGCCCTACCAGACCAGCAACGGCGCCTACCTCCCGCACGACCCGCCCACCGCGCAGACCCGCAACGGTGAGAACGTGGCGCTCGAGCTCGTCTGGCCCTACGACCAGACCGGCATCGGCTACCCCGACACGCAGACCGCCGTCCAGACCTGGAACGTGCGGCCCTTCCCGTACGGCAACGTCTGGGCCAACGACCACGTGCACGCCGCGCGTCTCGGCCTCGGCGAGCAGGCGTACCAGGGCATGCGGACGATGCTGCAGAAGTACCAGAACTACCCGAACGGGATGACCAACAACACCAACGGCGTGTTCGAGTACCTCGGCATCCACCTCGCCGCGATGAACGAGTCGCTGCTGCAGTCGTACAACGACAAGATCCGGGTCTTTCCGGCCCTCCCCAGCGACTCCGGCTTCGTCGGCAAGTTCACCCTTCTCGCCAAGGACGGCTTCCTGGTCAGCTCCGAGCGCGAGGCGGGCGAGACAAAGTACATCGGGATCCGCAGCCAGTTCGGCAAGCAGGCCCGCGTCGTCAATCCGTGGGGCACCCAGCAGATCCGGGTCCGCCGCACCTCCGACAACGCCATCGTCACCACGGTCTCGACCGCCGAGGTCAGTTTCGCGACCACCAGCGGCACCACCTACGTCATCGAGAGAACGGCAAAACCCCTTTCCTCGTACGCCTCCGTCACGCTCACCGGCACGCCGAACCAAGGGGTGAAGACGCTCAGCGGAACGGCGTCCACCTTGGGCCTCGGGACCGCGACCGGCGGAGGCGGCGGCACCGCGCTTCTCGCCCAGGCCAACAGCAAATACGTGAGCGCGAACGGCAATCTCGTCGCGAGCGCCACCGCGATCGGCGCCACGGAGCGCTTCGACCTGATCGACCTCGGCGGCGGCAACGTCGCCCTGCGTTCCCGAGCCAACAACCTGTATGTCTGCGCCGAGAACGCCGGCGCCAACCCCCTGGTGGCCAACCGCACCGCGGCCGGCCCGTGGGAGACCTTCGCCCGCGTCAACAACAGCGACGGCACGATCAGCCTGCGCGCGACGGTCAACAACAAGTACGTGGTGGCCGAGAACGCCGGCGCCGCGGCCCTGATCGCCAACCGGGACGCCATCGGTCCCTGGGAGAAGTTCACGCTCGTCAACGGCTAGGAGTCGATTCCCCATGTCGCGACGCCTCACCACGATCCTCTGCGCCCTCGTCCTCCTGTTCATCGCGTCGCCGGCGATCCCCGCGTCGGCCGCGCCCCTCACCAAGGTCCTGGTCTTCTCGAAGACGGCCGGCTTCCGGCACGACGCCATCCCCGCCGGCATCGCCGCCATCCAGAAGCTGGGCAACGAGAACGGCTTCTCGGTCACCGCCACCGAGGACGCCGCCCAGTTCACCGCCGCCAACCTGGCGCAGTACCAGGCCGTCGTCTGGCTCTCCACCACCGGCGACGTGCTCGACGCCAACCAGCAGGCCGCGTTCCAGTCGTACATCGGGGCCGGAGGCGGTTACGTCGGCGTCCACGCGGCCGCCGACACCGAGTACGACTGGCCCTGGTACGGCGGCCTCGTCGGCGCGTATTTCCTTTCCCACCCGGCGATCCAGCCGGCAACCGTGCGGGTGGAGGACGCCACCAACCCGGCCACCGCGCACCTCCCGGCGGCCTGGGTTCGCACCGACGAGTGGTACAACTACCGCGCCAACCCGCGAGCGAACGTCCGCGTGCTGCTGAGCCTGGACGAGAGCACCTACTCGGGCGGCTCGATGGCCGGCGACCACCCGATCACCTGGTGCCAGAACTACGGCGGCGGCCGCGCCTTCTACACCGGCCTCGGCCACACCCAGGAGTCCTACGCCGACCCGAATTTCACCCGGCTCCTGCTCGGCGGCCTCCGCATCGCCGCCGGCGCCGTGACGGCGGACTGCACCCCCCGAAGTAACCCGCAGCCGACCGGCACCGCGCTGCGCGCACGGGCCAACAACAAGTTCGTCACCGCCGCCTCCGGCAACCTCATCGCCAGCGCCGCCACGGCCGCCGACCGCTTCGACATCGTCACGCTCTCCGGCGGCAACGTCGCGCTGCGCTCCAAGGCCAACGGCCTCTACGTCTGCGCCGAGAACGCCGGCAACAATCCCCTCGTGGCAAACCGGGCCGCCGTCGGCTCGTGGGAGACATTCGCGCTGATCCGCAACAGCGATGGCACGGTCAGCCTGCGCGCCACCGTCAACAACCGCTACGTCACGGCCGAGAACGCCGGCGCCGCGCCGCTCATCGCCAACCGCACCGCGATCGGCCTCTGGGAGAAGTTCGACCTCGTCACGGGAGCCTGACCATGCGACGCACTCGATTCCTGACCGCCGTTCTCCTGGGACTGACCAGCGCCGTCTTCGTGGCGAAAGGCGCCGAGGCCGCCGACATCCCGGCCGCCGACTACCAGCAGGTCTCATTGGCGCGCGGCAGCGCCGAGCTCGGTGAGGCCATGTCCCTGGCCGTCCTGCCCAACCGCTCGGTCCTGCACACCGCCCGCAACGGCGTGGTCCGCGTGACCGACGCCGCCGGCAACACCAAGGTGGCCGGGACCATCCCGGTCTACACCCACGACGAGGAGGGGATGCAGGGCGTCGCGGTCGACCCGAACTTCGCGACCAACCGCTGGATCTACCTCTACTACTCGCCGACCCTCAGCACGCCCGCCGGCGACGCGCCCACGACCGGCACCGCGGCCGATTTCAACGCCTGGAAGGGCCACCTGAACCTGTCGCGCTTCACCCTCAACGCCGACGAGACCATCAACCCGGCCAGCGAGGTCGTGGTGCTGACCGTCGACAACGACCGCGGCCAGTGCTGCCACGTCGGCGGCGACATCGACTTCGACGCGGCCGGCAACCTGTACCTGACCACCGGCGACGACACCAACCCGTTCGAGTCGCAGGCGTTCACCCCGATCGACGAGCGCACCAACCGCAACCCGCAGTTCGACGCGCAGCGCTCCTCGGCCAACACCAACGACCTGCGCGGCAAGGTGCTGCGCATCAAGCCGCAGGCCAACGGCACGTACACGATTCCGGCCGGCAACCTGTTCGCGCCCGGCACCGCGAACACCCGTCCCGAGATCTACGCGATGGGCTTCCGCAATCCGTTCCGGATGAGCGTCGACAAGCCCACGGGCATCGTTTATCTCGGCGACTACGGCCCCGACGCGGGCGCCGCCGATCCCAACCGCGGGCCGGGCGGGCAGGTCGAGTTCGACCGGATCACGTCGCCCGGCAACTACGGCTGGCCGTACTGCACCGGCAGCAACTCGACCGCCGAGACCTACAACGACTACACGTTCCCGTCCGGGCCGTCCGGCGCGAAGTTCAACTGCGCCGGCGGACCCACCAACAACTCGTTCCGCAACACCGGCCAGCAAACGCTTCCGGCCGCGCGGCCCGCGTGGATCCGTTACGGCTTCGACTTCACCCCGCCGGAGTTCGGCGGCGGCTCGGAATCCCCGATGGGCGGCCCGGTCTACCGCTACGACGCGGCGCTCAACTCGCCCGTCAAGTTCCCGCAGTCGCTCGACGGCCGCTACTTCGCCGGCGAATACGGCCGCCGCTGGATCAAGGCGATCCAGGTCAACACCAATGGCACGTACGGCGAGATCAGCGGCTTCCCGTGGACCGGCACCCAGGTCATGGACATGGCGTTCGGGCCGGACGGCGCGCTGTACGTCCTCGACTACGGCACCGGGGCGAACGACCAGGCCCTGTACCGGATCGAGTACATCGGCGGCGGCAACCGCAGTCCCGTCGCGGTGGCCACGGCGAACCGGACCTCCGGCCCGTCGCCGCTCACCGTCGCGTTCTCGTCGGCGGGCAGCAGCGACCCCGAGGGCGGCGCGCTGACCTACCTGTGGACGTTCGGCGACGGCACCACGTCGACCGCGGCGAGCCCGACGAAGACGTACACGGGCAACGGCAGTTTTGTCGCGACGCTCAGGGTGACCGACCCGACCGGCTTGAGCGGCACCGCCAGTATCCCGATCACCGTGGGCAATACCGCGCCCACGGTCACGCTGACCACCCCCGCCGACGGCACGCTGTTCAGCTTCGGCGACACCGTCCCGTTCAGCGTGACGGTCACCGACCCCGAGGACGGCGCCATCGACTGCACCAAGGTGACCGTCGCCTACTTCCTCGGCCACGACAGCCACCAGCACCAGATCACCTCGAAGACCGGCTGCACCGGCACCCTGACCGTTCCGGCCGACGGTGAGCACGACAACGCCGCCAACATCTTCGGCGTCTTCGTCGCCTCCTACACCGACAAGGGCGGCCTGACCGGCACCAGCCAGCGCACCCTGCAGCCCCGGCACCGCCAGGGCGAGCACTTCGGGAGCCAGTCCGGCGGCGTCCAGGTAGCCACGCACGCGACCGCCGAGGGCGGCGCCACGGCCGGCTACATCGACAACAACGACTGGATTTCCTTCCGCCCCTACAACCTCTCCACGGCGACCCGCTTCACCGCCCGGGTGGCCTCGGCCGGCGCCGGCGGCACCATCGAGGTCCGTACGGGTTCGGCCACCGGCCCCCTCCACGGCACGGCAACGGTCGCGAACACCGGAGGCTGGGAGACCTACGTCAACGTCAGCACCGCGCTCACCAACGTGCCCGCCGGCCCCACCCAGCTGTACCTGGTCTTCAAGGGCGGCGCCGGCAGCCTCTTCGACGTGGACGCCTTCACCTTCGACGCTCCCGCGCAGTCGCAGGGCTCGACCTTGAAGGCCCTGGTCAACAACCAGTTCGTCTCGGCCCCCAACGCCACCACCGCCCTGATCGCCAACAAGCCCACGGCCGGCGCCACCGAGCGCTTCGATGTGATCGATCTGGGCGCCGGCAACGTGGCCCTACGCTCCCGCGCCACCAACATGTACGTCTGCGCCGAAAACGCCGGCGCCGCCGCCCTGATCGCCAACCGAGCCGCGGTAGGCCCCTGGGAGACGTTCGCCCTGATCCGCAACGCCGACGGAAGCGAAAGCCTCCGAGCGGCCGCCAACAACATGTACGTCACCGCCGAAAACGCCGGCGCGGCAGCCCTGATCGCCAACCGCGCCGCCATCGGCGCCTGGGAGAAGTTCGACCTCGTCTGACCACTGGCCGAGCGCCTAGTGCCGCGTGAAGAACGCGGCCAGGCGCTCGGCCAGCCCTCTCGGATTCTGGAGGTGCATGAGGTGATTGGCGCCCGGCAGCTCGAAGGCCTCGGCGTGCGGCAGCCAGTCGCGCAGCAGGGCGTGCCGCTCGGCGAACGCCGGGCTGACGTCCGCGCTGCGCTCGCCGAGGACGAGCAGGACCGGCTGGGTGAGCGACCGGGCCTCGGCCGGGCCGAACGACCACGCCCGCACGGCCGGCAGCTCCTGCCCGAAGAAGGTGTCGGCGTCGGCGACCGCGCGGTCGATCGCGCCGGGTAGGACGGCCTCGAACGCCTTGCGGTAGTCCGGGCCGCAGACGCCACGCATCCAGGTGTCGACCGCCGCCGCGTGGTTCCCCTCGGTATAAGCCCGCAACGCCTCGCCGGCGAACGGGCCGCTCGGCACGTCGAGCACCGCGGTCTCCAGCAGCGCGAGGCTCCGCACCACCTCGGGATGATCGAGCGCCAATTGCAGGGCGATCACCGCGCTCGACGAATGCCCGACAACGTGTGCCCGCTCGGCTCCGAGGTGACACAGCAGATCCCGGCACTGGTCCGCCATGCGCGCGACAGTGACCGGCCCCGCCATCCTGTCACTGTCGCCGTATCCGGGCCGGTGACAGCGGATCAGCCGGTACGCCCCGGCCAGCGCCGGCTCGGCCGTCAGGGTGGCGAACCAGTCCGCGCAGACGCCGGCGTGCAAGAGCAGGACCGGCGGCCCGGCACCGCGCTCCTCGTAGGCCCGGCGCATGGTCAGTCCACCCGTACCGTGACTAGCAGCCAGGCGAAGCGCCAGCGCCCGGGCGCGCCCGGCGCAGCCTCGTGCTCGGCGGTGAGCAGGTCGACCAGGTCGCGGTCGAACGCGGTCCGGGCCTCGTCGCTGTCGAGGGCCGCGCGGGTCGCGATCACCGGTGCGAACGACGAGCGGTAGAGGGCCGCCAGCTCGGTCGGCGTGCCGGTGAAGGGGTACTCGACCACCCGCTGCTCGGTCTTGACCGGTCGGCCCCCGAACAGCGCGCCGACCTGGGCCGGATCGCCCCACCGCGTCGGCGGCGGGCCGCCCGGAGGTCCGGGTGCGTAGCGCGCGAGCAGGGCGAAGAACCGGCCCACGCCGCCGTCCGGTGTCCAGTTCGCCATCGCGACCAGGCCGCCGGGGCGGCACACCCGGGTGAGCTCGCGGGCGGTCGCCTCCTGGTCGGCGGCGAACATCGCGCCGACCGCGGAGAGCACGACGTCGAACTCGCCGTCGGCGAACGGAAGATCGCTCGCGTCGGCCTCGACCCACTTGATCGGCAGATCGCCGGCCGCCCGCCGGCCGGCTTCCAGCAGCTCCGGCGTGATGTCCGACGCGGTGACCTTTGCCCGCGCCTGTGCGGCGGGGATGGCGACGTTGCCCGTGCCGGCGGCGACGTCGAGGACCCGATCGCCGGGCCGCAGGCCGGCCGCGACGACCAGGTCGCGGCCGATGTCGGTGATGAGCTCGGCGATGCGTGCGTAGTTTCCCAGTTCCCACATGCGACCAGGCTGCGCCCGGGCCGCGGGGACGCGAGGTACGAAGAATGGACTTCCCTTGGCCGCGGGGCGGCCGGACGATGGGTCATGCGCAGTTACGGACAGTACTGCCCGGTCGCGCTCGGCGCGGAGGTCTTCGCGGAGCGCTGGACCCCGATCATCCTCCGCAATCTGCACCTCGGCTGCGAGCGGTTCGCCGAGATCCTCGAGGGCGCGCCCGGCCTGCCCCGTAGCGTCCTGGCCGCGCGCCTGCGCACCCTCTGCCAGGCCGGCGTCGTCCGGCAGACCGCATCGGGACGGCGGACCCGGTACGTGCTCACCGACTGCGGCCTCGAGCTCGCCGAGGTGTGCACCGCGCTCGGGGCCTGGGGCGCCCGCTGGCTCGAGGCGCGGCCCGAGGACCAGGACCCCTACCTCGCGCTGTGGACCGTCTCGCGGATGGTCGACCCGGGCTCGCTGCCGCGCGACCGGGTGGTGGTGCGGTTCGATCTCACCGGCGTGCGTGGCCCGCACCGATACTGGCTGGTCGCGGGCCGGACCGGCAACGAGGTGTGCGTCGAGCCGCCCGGCTACCCCGAGGACGGCGTGGTCACCAGCGACCCGGCCGCGCTGATCGGCTGGTACGCGGGGCGGCTCCCGCTCGGCGCGGCGCAGCGGACCGGTCGGATGACGGTCACCGGCCCGCGCTGGCTCGAACGGGAGCTGGCCCGCTGGGGACGGCTGAGCCCGTACGCCGGTATCGAGACGGGCTGACGTGGCCTGGGCCACACCGGGCGCGTGAGCCGATCGGTTCGGGGCGGGCAGCGGGTCTACACCACCGGAAGCCGAGCGGCTGACGAGTGGGGGTGACGCGATGAGCTGGGCACTGACCGCCATGGCCGGCCTCGCCGGCGTGTTGCTGACGGTGGGGTGGGTCGCCGGCCGCCCGGCGAGCGTCGGCGACTGGCTGTCGGGCGTCGTTCACGTCGCGGGCAGCGTGGCCATGACTCTGATGGCCTGGCCCTGGGGAACGAAACCGCAGATTGCCGCGTTCGCGCTGGCGGCGGCCTGGTTCGGCGCACGGGCGGCCCGTGGGGTGATCGCCCGGTCCGCCGGGCGATGGGCCGACCTTCACCACGCGGCGATGGCCGGTGCTCTCGCCTGGTCCATCGCCCAGCCGGCGCATCACCATCATCATCCGGCGCCGCCGTTCGCCGCGGTCGTCTTCTCGGCGTACTTCCTCGTCGCGGCGTGGCCGTGGCTGTACGCGGCATTCCGGACCATTCGAAGCTCGGGCCGCGCGGCGACCACCGAGCCCCTGGGTCACGCCGTCATGAGCATCGGCATGGCCGCCATGTTCACGGCGATGACCTGACCATCCACCACCAAGGTAAGGAAAGACGATGAACCTGCCACAGGTCGTGTCCCAAGACGATTGGCTGACGGCTCGCAAGGAGCTTCTCCAGGCCGAGAAGGAGGCGTTGCTCGCGCAGGACTCGCTGAGCGCGCGACGCCGCGAGCTGCCGATGGTCCGGATCGACAAGGAGTACACGTTCGAAGGGCCACAGGGGAAGGTGCGCCTGCTCGACCTGTTCGAGGGCCGGGACCAGCTGATCATCTACCACTTCATGTTCGGCCCGGACCAGGACGAGGGCCACAACAGCTGCTCGCTGCTGGTGGACAACATCGGCCACCCGTCGCACCTGCACGCCAACAACACCACCATCGCGCTCGTCTCCCGGGCGCCGATGGCGAAGCTCGCGGCGTTCCGGGAGCGGATGGGGTGGACCGTTCCCTGGTACTCGTCGTTCGGCAGCGACTTCAACTACGACTACCACGTCACCAACGACGAGGCGGTCGCCCCGGTCCAATACAACTACAAGGACAAGGCCACCCTGGAGGCGAAGGGCACGCCGTGGTACGTCGACGGGGAGTGGCAGGGGCTGAGCGTCTTCCTGCGTGACGGGGACGACGTCTACCACACCTATTCGACCTACGAGCGCGGGCTCGACCCGCTGGTCAACACGTACACGTACCTGGACCTCACGCCGCTCGGCCGGCAGTCACACGTCACGCAGTTCGCCCTGCACGACGCCTACGAGGCGTGATCAGGCCTCGGCCCTGAGGACCGGGCCGAACAGGCGCCGCGTCTGTTCGGCCCGCAGGCCGACGAACGTGCCCGTGGCCGAGACCAGCACCGTGTCGGGCTCGGCCTCGGTTGCTATCGCGCCGGTGGCGGTCACCCGGCGGCCGTTCACCTCCTGCACCTCGGCGGTGAGCCGCAGCGGAGTCAGCAGGGGCACCGGCGCCCGGTAGGAAGTGTCGAGACGAACCGTCATCCCGGGATTGCCGGAAGCGACCACGGCGTGGCCGAGGATCTGGTCGAGCAGCATCGCGCTGACGCCGCCGTGGGCGAACCTCGGCGGCCCCTCGTAGGCCATGCCCAAGGTGCAATGGCCGATCGCCGTGCCGTCCACCACCTCGATGTGCACCGGCGGCGCCAGGGCGCTGCCCGCGCCTATGACCGGGTTGTACATGCGCACACCGTCCAACAGGTCGTCGGCGGTGGACAGGGTCGAACGATCGCGCACCCGCTCGCCGAGCCGGGCGGCGACCTCGCGGATCTCGGCCGCCGCGCGCCGCAGATCGCCGGCCGGCGCCTCGGTGGTGGTGGCTTGCTCGACCAGCACCCGCAGCGCGTCACCCAGCTCGGCGATGGCCGCGCGCCTCTCGATCCGCGTGTCTTCCACAAGGAACAGCATCGCTGCCCCACGACGGTCAGAGCTAGTGAATCAAGTCACACTGCTATAACCTGTTCTAGTTGCTCTAACGGAGGAGGCGCGCCATGACCAAGGTGACTGTCGAGGCCGATGCCAAGGCGGATCCGCAGCGGGTTTGGGAGATCGTGGCGACCCCGTCGCGGGTCGGAGAATGGAACACGATGCACGAGGGTTTCACCGGTGAGGTCCCGGAGACTCTCGGTGAGGGCGCCACCTACCGGCAGCGGGTGAAGCTGATGGGCATGCCGGCCGAGATGGCATGGCGGGTGACGACCGCGGCGGCGCCGGGCCGGCTCGAGCAGAACGGCGACGGCCCGATGGGCGTGAAGGCCAAGAATCTTTTTGTGATCGAGCCGAGCGGCGAGGGCTCGCACATCACCTACGAGATGGAGTTCGTCGGCCCGGCGCTCAAAGGCCCGATGGCCGGCATGCTGGAAAAGCAGGCCGGCGCCGCGGGCAAGCAGGCGTTGGAGAAGCTGGTGGCGCTAGCGCAGCAGTAACCGGCTGGCCAGTTCCAGATGGTTGACCACGTCGTTGGCCGAGGCGCGGCGGGTCACCCAGGCCACCAGGTTGGACAGCCACACGTCGCCGATGACCCGCGCCTTGGCCCGGTCGTCGGCGGTCGGCTCGCCCTCGTGCATGGCGCGGGTGAACATCTCCTCCATCAGGCGGGCGACCGCGTTGACCTCGGCGCTCGCGGAGGGGTCGGCGAACATGAAGGCCCGGGTCATCGCCTCGGTGAGCAGCGGCTCGCGCTGCATCGCCCGGGTCACCAGGTTGAGCACGAACTGCATGCGCTCGTGCGGGGTGTCGCCGGGGATCGGCTTGCGCTCGAGCTTCTCCTGGATCTTTTCCAGCTCGGAGGCCAGCGCCGACACCAGCAGGTGGATCTTCGACGGGAAGTAGCGGTACAGCGTGCCGAGGGCGACCTCGGCGCGCTCCGCGACCGCGCGCATCTGCACGGCCTCGTAGCCGCCCCGCGACGCCAGCTGCAGCGTCGCCTCGAGGATCCGGCGTCGCCTGTCCCGCTGCGCGGCGGAGCCCTGCTCGCCGTCGAGGGTGCTGCGGGCGGCGCCAGTACTGGTATTCGTTCTCGATGCTGCCATCGCTACCTTCCAAGGCCCAACGTCTCTTCCCAGCCTAGCAACGCGATGTTGTGAGGATGTCGTGGCGAGCGGTGTTCTTCCCGAACTGGAACGTGTTCTAATGGCGGAATGGGTCCGGACTTCGCGCTCGACGACGCCCAGGAGGCGATCGTCCGCCTCGCCGGCGAGGTGCTGAGCGACAACGCCGACACACCCGAGCGCCTGTGGAAGTCTCTCGGCCAGGCGGGGCTGCTCGGCCTCGCGGTGCCCGAGGAACTGGGCGGCGCCGGGCTCGGCGCGATGGCGACCGGCCTGCTGCTCGCCGAGATCGGCCGGCGCGCCGCCCGGGTCCCCGCATGGTCCACGCTGGCCCTCGGCGTGCTGCCGGTGACCCGCTGGGGCAGCCGCGAGCAGCAGCGCGACCTGCTCCCGGGCGTGCTGGAGGGCCGGGTGCTGACGGCCGCGCTGGGCGAGCCCGCGGTCTTCTCGAGAACAGCGAAAACGATCAGCGGCGAGTGGAGCTCGGTGCCGGACGCCGACCGGGCCTACCGCATCCTCGTCCCGACGACCAACGGCGTCGCGGTGGTCGACCGGGCCGCGCCGGGCGTGACGCTGCGCCGGAGCGCGGCACCGGAGGAGTTCGTCCTGCTGCTCGAGGACGCCGCGGCCGAGCCTCTGGGTGACAAAGACGCCGACTTGTACGGCTTCGCCGTGGCGGGCGCGTGCGCGCTCGGCGACGGGGCGCTGGCCGGTGCGCTGACGATGACCGCCGGCCACGTCCGGGACCGGCATCAGTTCGGCCGCCCGCTGGCCACCTTCCAGGCGGTCGCCCAGCAGATCGCCGACGTCTACATCGCCTCGCGCACCATGCATCTGGTGTCCCTCGCCGCGTCCTGGGAGGTCGAGAACGACAAGGACGGCGAAGACCTGTGGACCGCCGCGCACTGGCTGCGCAGCGAGGCCCTGCCGGCGTTGCGCACGTGCCACCACCTGCACGGCGGGCTCGGCCTGTCGGTGGACTATCCGCTGCACCGGCACACCGCCCTGGTCCGCGATCTGGTCCGCCATCTCGACCGGCTGGGAGCCCATGGTGTTCATCGACCTCACTGAGGAACAGCACGCTCTGCGGGCGCGCCTGCGCGCGTACCTGAAAGGGGTCCTGTCCCGCGAGGAGCGCGAGATTCTGCTGCGAGAGCGGCACGGCGGGGTTTATCGCGGCCTGGTCCGCCGGCTGGGCCACGACGGCTGGCTGGGGCTTGCGTTCCCGGAGCGCTTCGGCGGTGGCGGTCTCGGCCCGGTGGAGCAGCAGATCTTCGTGAACGAGGCGGCCCGCGCCGATGTGCCGCTGCCCGCGGTCACCTTGCAGACCGTGGCGCCGACGCTGCTGGCCCACGGCTCGGCCGAGCAGCAGGAGTTCTTCCTGCCGCGGATCCTGGCCGGGGAGCTCCATTTCGCGATCGGTTACACCGAGCCCGAGGCGGGCACCGACCTCGCCTCGTTGCGCACGCGGGCGGTGCGCGACGGCGACGAGTACGTGGTGAACGGGCAGAAGACGTTCACCACCGGCGCGCACGACGCCGACTACCTCTGGCTCGCCTGCCGCACCGATCCCGACGCGCCTCGCCACAAGGGTTTGTCCGTCCTCATCGTGGACACCCGCGACCCCGGCTACTCATGGACGCCGATCATCACCTGCGACGGCGCGCACCACGTCAACTCGGTCTACCTCACCGACGTGCGGGTGCCGGTCTCCCGGCGGGTGGGCGCGGAGAACGGCGGCTGGCGGCTGCTCACCACCCAGCTGAACCACGAGCGCGTGATGCTCGGCCCGGAGGGTCGCCTCGGCGCGCTCATCGAGCGGGTCGGCGCCTGGGCCGAGGGGCGGAACCTGCCGGACGCCCGGGACGCCCTCGCCCGCGCCGAGGCGTGCCGGCGTGTCAACGAGCTGCTCAACTGGCAGGTGGCCGGCGCCGAGCCGAACGCCGCCGACGCCTCGGCCACCAAGGTGTTCTCCTCGGAACGGCTGCTGCGGCACCTCCAGGAGCTCGAGGAAACGGTCTGGCGGCACGGCGACCCCGCCGACCCGGCGACCGCCGAGCTGCTGACGTGGCTGGACGTCCAGGCCAAGCGCAACCTCGTGCTGACGTTCGGCGGCGGGGTCAACGAGATCCAGCGGGAGATCATCGCGTCGGCCGGTCTCGGGCTGCCCCGGGTGCCGCGATGAGCGACATCGAGGAGGCCGCGCGGCGAATCCAGGAGGCCGGCCCGTCGCCGGCCCGGCTCGCCCGCGATCCGGTGAACCGCCCGGCGATCCGGGACTGGCTGGCCGCGATGGGCGACGACAATCCCGTGTACGAGCGGGACGGCGTGGCCCCGCCCGCCATGGTTCAGGTGTGGACGATGCGGGGGCTGCGGCCCCTCCCGAGTGAGCGGGACCCGCTGCAGGCCATGTCGGACGCGCTCGACCAGGCCGGATTCACCTCCGTGGTGGCCACCGACTGCGCCCAGACCTACCACCGCTACCTGCGCGAGGGCGAGCGGGTGGCGGTCAGCACCCGCCTCACCGACGTCACCGGGCCGAAGCGAACGGCGCTTGGCGAAGGCTGGTTCTTCACCACCGACAGCATCTGGGAGGTGGACGGCGAGCCGGTCGCCGAGATGCGGTTCCGGATCCTCAAGTTCCGTCCCGGCGGCGCCGCCCCGCCCGCGCCGCGCGCCGAGCCGATCCGGCCGGTCGTCAGCCCCGACACCGCGTTCTTCTGGGCCGGCGTGGAGGCCGGCGAGCTGCGCATCCAGCAATGCGGCGACTGCGGCGGGCTGCGCCACCCGCCCGGGCCGGCCTGCCCGCGCTGCGGGGCTCTGAAGCCCGAGTACGCGGTGGCGGCGGGCACCGGCCGTATCCACAGCTACGTCGTGCACCACCATCCGCCGCTGCCCGGGCGGAAGTCGCCCGTGGTGGTCGCGCTGGTCGACCTGGACGAGGGGGTACGGATGGTGGGCGAGCTGCGCGGCGTACGGCCGGGCGAGGTGCGCATCGGCGACGAGGTGCAGGTCGGCTTCGCCGACGGTCTCCCGGTCTGGTTCGCCGGAGAGCGCCTGCCGCCGTGGGAGCTGGCGGTGACTCCGACGGTGGTCATCAGCACGGCCCTGGCCACCCACGACTTCCAGGACGTCCATCACGACCGGGACGCGGCCGTGCGCCGCGGCGGCAAGGACATCTTCCTCAACATCCTCACCACCACCGGCCTGGTGCAGCGCTTCGTCACCGACTGGGCCGGTCCCGAGGCGGTGCTGCGGGGCATCGAGATCCGGCTCGGGGCGCCCTGCTACCCGTACGACACGTTGACCTTCACCGGGTCGGCGCGCGGCGGCGAGGTGGCGGTGACCGGGCGGACGGCGGGCGGCGAGCACGCCTCCGGCATCGTGCGGGTGGCGTCGTGATCGCGCGGGCCGCGGCGATCGCGGGCATCGGCGCCACCGAGTTCTCCAAGGATTCCGGGCGCAGCGAGCTGCGACTGGCCGTCGAGGCGGTGCGCGCGGCGCTCGACGACGCGGGCCTGCAGCCGTCCGATGTGGACGGCCTGGTCACCTTCACCATGGACGACAACGCCGAGATCGCGGTGGCCCGCGAGATCGGCGCGGGCGAGCTCACCTTCCTCAGCCGCATCGGGTACGGCGGGGGAGCGGCGTGCGCGGTCGTGCAGCAGGCGGTGCTCGCCATCGCGGCCGGCGTCGCCGAGACGGTGGTCTGCTACCGCGCGCTCAACGAGCGCTCGGGCCGCCGGTTCGGGCAGGCGATGGCCGCGCCCGGCATCGACGCGAGCTGGCACTATCCGATGGGCCTGGCCACGCCGGCCGCGATGGTGGCCATGGTGGCCCGGCGCTACCTGCACGACTTCGGCGCGACGCCGGACGATTTCGGCCGGGTGGCGGTGACCTCCCGGCGGTACGCGGCCACCAATCCGGCCGCCTGGTTCTACGGCCGCCCGATCACGCTGGAGGACCATCGCGCGTCCCGCTGGATCGCCGAGCCGCTGCGGCTGCTGGACTGCTGCCAGGAGAGCGACGGCGCGGTGGCCCTGGTGGTGACCTCGGCGGAGCGGGCCCGCGACCTGCGGCGGCCACCGGCCGTGGTGTGCGCGGCGGCGCAGGGCAGCGGGCCCGACCAGTTCGTGATGACCAGCTACTACCGCGACGAGGTGGCCGCGCTGCCGGAGATGGGCGTGGTGGCGCGCCAGCTGTGGCGGCAGTCCGGCTTCACCCCCGCCGATGTGCGCACCGCCGTGCTCTACGACCACTTCACGCCGTACGTGCTGCTGCAGTTGGAGGAATTGGGTTTTTGCGGTCGCGGCGAGGCGAGGCACGTCATCGAGGCCGGACGGCTGCCGATCAACCCGCACGGAGGTCAGCTCGGCGAGGCCTACATCCACGGCATGAACGGGATCGCCGAGGGCGTGCGGCAGGTCCGTGGCACGGCGGCCAACCAGATCCCCGGCGACGGCCCGGTGCTGGTCACGGCCGGCACCGGGGTGCCGACGAGCGGGCTGATCCTCAGCGCAACGTGACCACGGCGTCGGAGAGCGCCGGGGCGTCGTCCCGGTCGGCCACGGTCGCCCGCAGCACGATCCGGCCGTCCTCGCGCCAGATCCGGGTGCGCAGCGTCTCGCCCGGAAAGACCACGCCGGCGAAACGGGCCTGATAGCCGGCCACCCGATCGGGCTCTTCACCGACAACCGATTTCAAGACCATCCCGTACGTGCAAAGGCCGTGCAGAATCGGGCGCGGGAACCCGGCCCGCGCCGCGAAGACCGGGTCGACGTGCAACGGATTGCGGTCGCCCAGCAGCCGGTACCAGAGGGCCTGCCGCGGATCGGTGGGGGAGAGCACCTCGGCGTCCGGCTCGCGCTCCGGCACGGGCACCCGGGTGGATGGGCCACGGTCGCCGCCGAAGCCGCCCTCGCCCTTGACGAAGATGCTGATCCGGCTGGTGAAAAGCTCGGTGGTGGTCTCGGTGACGACGACCGCGGCGCTGCCCTTGTCGTAGACGGCTGCGACCCGCGCCCGGGCCGTGCATTGGCCGCTGACCGGGATCGGGCGGTGCAGCTCGATCTCCTGCCGGCCGTGCACCACCCGGGCCAGATCGACGTCGACGCCGGGCATCTTCACCGCGGGCGGGTCGGTGTCGCGCAGGGTGGTGGCCACGGTGGCGAAGGTGGGCAGCACGCCGCACAGCTGCTCCTCGTACGCGTAGGACAGCTCGCCGGCGCCCACCGCCAGGTGGTAGAGCAGAACGTCGTTGCTGTCCCAGCTCAGCTCGCGGCCGGGCAGCTCGGCGCCGACCGCGACATCGGGGTCGATGGGCATCAGGACTCCTTCGCCATGTCGAGCGCCGCCAGGTATCCGAAGGTGATGGCGGGGCCGAGCGTCGCGCCGGCGCCGGCGTAGCTGCGGCCCATCACCGCGGCGCTGACGTTGCCCGCCGCGTACAGGCCCGCGACGGCCGTGCCGTCCGGTCGCAGCACCCGGGCCCGCTCGTCGGTGCGCAGGCCGCCCTTGGTGCCGAGGTCGCCGGGGACCATCCGGAACGCGTAGAACGGCGGCTTGGCCACCGGGCCCAGGCACGGGTTCGGGCGCTGGCGCGGATCGCCGTAATAGCGGTCGTAGACCGAGTCGCCGCGGTGGAAGTCGTCGTCGCGGCCGCTCGCCGCGAACTCGTTGAACCGCCGTACGGTGCCGGCCAGCGCCTCGGCGGGCACGCCGATCCGGCCGGCCAGCTCGTCCAGCGTGCCGGCCCGGTGCGCCACCCCGGCGTCGAACCAGCGGCGGGGCAGCGGTGCGCGCGGCCCGCGCCCGGCGAACAGGTAGCGGTCCCGGTAGGTCTGGTCGGCCACCAGCCAGGCCGGCAGGCTCACCCCCGGGCCGAGCATGGCGTGCACCGCGTCCACGTAGGGCGCGGCCTCGTTGACGAAGCGCTTGCCGGAGCTGTCGACCATCAGGCAGCCCGGCTGGTTGCGCTCGGCGAGGCAGAAGTACGGTCCGCCGGTGAGCGGGATCGACGGGCCCCACCACGCCTCGTCCATCAGGTCGAGCGCCGCGCCCAGCTGCGCGCCGACCTCGATGCCGTCGCCGGTGTTGCCCGTCGCGCCGACCGACCACTCGGTGCCGATGTCCTGATATTTGCGGCGCATCGCTTCGTTGTGCTCGAACCCGCCGCTGGCCAGCAGCACACCTCGCCGGGCGCGGAACTCCCGGTCCTCGGAGCGCACCCCGGCGACCCGCCCGTCGTCGACGATGAGCTCGGTCATCGGCGTCTCGAGCAGCACCGGAACGCCGGCTTTCCGCAGCCCGGCGCGCAGGCCGGCGGCGAGCGCCTGGCCCATGGTGAGCATCCGCCGGCGGCGGAGCCGGGCGCTCAGTCCGCGTCCGGCGAGCCGGACCGCGGTGAGAATGGCCCGTGGATGCCGGGTGCCGAGCGAAAGCCACCGGTAGTCGACCTGGGTGACCGCGATCCCGTCCGGGGCGGCCCGGTACGGCGCGGCCAGCTGCGCCAGGTCGGGCCCGATCAGGCGGGCGTCCAGCGGCCGCGGCTCGATGCTGCGCCCGCCCGCAAGCCCGCCGGGCGCCTCGGGGTAATAGTCCGGATAGCCGGGCACCCAGGCGAAGTCGAGCGGCGTGTGCGCGCGGACGAAGGCCAGCACCTCGGGCCCGGCGGACAGGAACGCGTTCTGCCGCTCGGTGGTGGCGTCCGGTCCGGCGACGTGCGCCAGGTAGACCCGGGCGTCCTCGCCGGCCCCGGCCCGCTGCAGCACCTCGTTGCCCGGCATCCACAGGCCGCCTCCGGAGCGGGCGGTGGATCCGCCGTACGCGTCCGCCTTCTCCAGCACCACCGCACTCAGCCCGTGGTGCGCCGCGGCGAGCGCCGCGACCATGCCCGCACCGCCGCTGCCGGCCACGACAACGTCGAACTCACCCTCGGTCTTCGACACTAGAACAGGTTATAGTTTTTCCGTGAATGCCACCACCGACGTCATCGTGGTCGGCTTCGGCGCGGCCGGGGCCTGCGCCGCGATCGAGGCCGCCGACGCGGGCGCCCGGGTGGTGGTGCTCGACCGCTTCGGGGGCGGGGGCGCCACCGCGATCTCGGGCGGCGTGGTCTATGCCGGGGGCGGCACGCGCCAGCAGCGGGAGGCCGGCGTGGCGGACACCCCGCAGGCGATGTTCGACTACCTGCGCGAAGAGGTCGGCGACACCGTCTCGGCCGAGACCCTGCGCTGGTTCTGCGAGCAGAGCGCCGACATGGTCGACTGGCTCGCGGGGCTCGGCGTGCCGTTCGACGCCCGGGTCTGCCCCTACAAGACCTCGTATCCCACCAATCGGCACTACCTGTACTTCTCGGGAAGCGAGATCTCCTTCGGCCAGCGGGCGCCGCGCGGCCACCGGGTGCTCGCGCGCGGGACCTCGGGCCGGATGCTCTACGCCCGGCTCGCCGCGGCCGCCCGCAAGAGAGGCGTGGTGCTGCTTGCCCAGACCCGCGTCACCCGGTTGCTGACCGATGCCGGCGGGCGGGTGACCGGGGTCGAGTGCCAGACCCTGCGCGGCGCCCCGGCGTGGGCCCATCGGGTGCTGCATCGGTGGTCGGTCAAGCCGGGCCTCTACCTCCCGAGCCTGGGGCGTGCGCTGCATCGGCCGGTCGCCTGGCTGGAACGGCGCTACGGCCGCCCGCTGCGGGTCGAAGCCACGCGCGGCGTCGTGCTCGCGGCCGGCGGCTTCGTCTTCGACCGGGCGATGATGCGCGAGCACGCCCCCGATTACCGCGGCGGCCTGCGGCTGGGCACGCCCGGCGACGACGGTTCGGGCATCCGGCTCGGCGTCTCGGCCGGCGCCGGCACGGCCCATCTCGACCGGGTCAGCATCTGGCGATTCATCACCCCGCCCTCGGCCATGCTCGGCGGCCTCATCGTCGACCGGGACGGCCGGCGGGTCTGCGACGAATCCCGTTACGGCGCGGCCGTCGGCGAGGCGATCCTGCGGTCACCGGGTGCCCGGAGCTGGCTGCTGCTCGACGCGTCGGTGCTGGCCGAGTCCCGCCGTCAGGTGCGCGAGCAGACCCTGTGGTTCCAGCGGTGGCAGGCGCGTTATCTGCTCACCGCGGGGCGGGTCACCGCCCCGACGCCCGAGGCGGTCGCGCGCCGCGCCGGGATCGATCCGGCCGGGCTGGCGAAGACGCTCGCGGGATATCGGAGCGGGCCGCCGGGGAAGCCGCCCGAAGTCGCCCGGCCGCTCGACACGCCACCGTATTCGCTGATCGACGTCTCGGTGCGCAACCGGCCCGCGGCGCCGGCGCCGATGCTCACCCTCGGCGGCCTGACCGTGGACGAGGAGACCGGGCGGGCGCTGCGGCCCGACGGCCGTCCGATCGAGGGCCTCTACGCCGCGGGGCGCACCGCCGTCGGCATCTGCTCGCGCAGCTACGTCAGTGGGCTCTCGCTGGCCGACTGCGTCTTCTCGGGGCGCCGGGCCGGCCGCGACGCCGCCATCCAGGACAGGGGAGGACTGCATGCTCACCGAGGCTGACCGCCGCGCGCTCGCCGACCGGCTGTTCGCCGCCGAGCGCGACCGGGAGCCCATCCTGCCGCTGGTCGCCGAGCGACCGGATCTGACCGCCGCGGACGCGTACGAGATCCAGCTTTTGAATGTGCGCCGCCGCGGCGGCGTGGTCGTGGGCCACAAGGTCGGGCTGTCGTCGAAGGCGATGCAGCAGATGATGGGCGTCGACGAGCCCGACTACGGGCATCTGATGGCCGACATGCGGCTCTCCGAGAGCGAGCCGGCCGACGCGGGGCGCTACTGCTACCCGCGGGTCGAGATCGAGGTCGCCTTCCTGCTGGGCGCGGACCTGCCCGGCGAGGGGTGCACCGAGGAGGACGTGCTGGCCGCCACCGCCGCCTTCGCGCCGTCGATCGAGCTGATCGACAGCCGCATCCAGGATTGGAAGATCAGCCTGGCCGACACGATCGCCGACAATGCCTCCTCGGCCGGCTTCGTCGTCGGCGCCGCCCGAGTGCCGCCGTCCGACGTGGACCCGCGCGGCATCGATGCGGTCCTCTACAAGGGCGAGGATCTGGTGTCGGAAGGCCGATCGGACGCAGTCCTCGGCAACCCGGTCACGGCGGTGGCCTGGCTCGCCCGCACGGTCGCCGGCTTCGGCGTGCGGCTCCACGCAGGTCACCTGGTCCTGCCCGGCGCGTGCTGCCGGGCCGTCGACGCGCGTCCGGGCGACGAGTTCCGGGCGGTCTTCACGGGCCTCGGCGAGGTCCGGCTTTCCTTTGGAGAGGCATCATGACGCTCACGGCCGCCATTGTGGGATCGGGGAACATCGGCACCGACCTCATGTACAAGCTGTTGCGCTCCAAGGAGATCGAGCCGTGCTGGATGGTCGGCATCGATCCGGAGAGCCCGGGGCTGCGCCGCGCGTCCTCCCTCGGTTTAGCCGCTTCCGCCAAGGGCATCGACTGGCTCCTGGCCCAGGATCCGTTGCCGGACATCGTCTTCGAGGCCACCTCGGCGGCCGTGCACCGGGCCGCCGCGCCCCGATACGCCGAGGCCGGCATCCGTGCCATCGACCTCACCCCGGCCGCCGTCGGCCCCCTCGTCGTGCCCGAGGTCAACCTGCACGAGCACGCCGGCGCGCCCAATCTCAACCTCATCACCTGCGGCGGCCAGGCCACGATCCCGATGGTGTACGCGGTTTCCCGCCGCACGCCGGTCAGCTACGCCGAGATCGTGGCGACCGTCGCCTCGCGCTCGGCCGGCCCCGGCACCCGGCAGAACATCGACGAGTTCACCCGCACCACCGGCCGCGCCCTCGAACTTGTCGGCGGCGCCGGGCGGGGCAAGGCGATCGTGGTGCTCAACCCGGCCGACCCGCCGCTCGTCATGCGCGACACCATCTTCTGCGCGATCGGCCCCGACGCCGACACCTCCGCGATCGCTGTCTCGATCCACGAGATGGCCGCCGAGGTGGCGCGCTACGTGCCCGGCTACCGGCTGCTCAACGAGCCACAGTTCGACGAGGGCCGCGTCGCCATCTTCGTCGAGATCACCGGCGCCGGGGACTTCCTGCCGCCGTACGCGGGAAATCTCGACATCATGACCGCGGCCGCGACGCGCGTGGGAGAGGAACTGGCCTCATGACCGCCGACATCCGGATCACCGACTCCTCGCTGCGCGACGGCTCGCACGCCAAGCGCCATCAGTTCACCGTCGACGAGGTCACCGCGGTCGTCGCCGCGCTCGACGCGGCCGGCGTGCCGGTCATCGAGGTGACCCACGGCGACGGCCTCGGCGGCTCGTCCTTCACCTACGGCCTGAGCCGCACGCCCGAGCAGGAGCTCATCAAGGCGGCCGTGCGCACCGCCGCGCGCGCGAAGATCGCGTTCCTGATGCTGCCCGGGATCGGTGTCTTCGACGACATCCGCGCGGCCGCCGGCAGCGGCGCGACGGTCTGCCGGATAGCCAGCCACTGCACCGAGGCCGACATCACCGAGCAGCATTTCGGCCTGGCCCGCAAGCTCGGCCTCGAAACTGTCGGCTTCCTGATGATGGCCCACTCGCAGCCGCCTGAGGCCCTCGCCAAGCAGGCCCGCATCATGGCCGACGCCGGCTGCCAGTGCGTCTACGTCGTCGACTCGGCCGGCGCGCTCGTGCTCGACCAGACCGCCGACCGGGTCGCCGCGCTGGTGGCCGAGCTCGGCGACGACGCGCAGGTCGGCTTCCACGGCCACGAGAACCTCGGCCTCGGCGTCGCCAACTCGGTGCTCGCCGTGCGGGCCGGCGCCAAGCAGATCGACGGCAGCACCCGCCGCTTCGGCGCGGGCGCGGGCAACACGCCGGTGGAGGCCTTCGTCGGCGTCTGCGACAAGCTCGGCATCGAGACCGGCGTCGACTTTTTCTCCATTGTGGACGCCGCCGAGGACGTGGTGCGCCCGGTGATGGCCGACGAGTGCAAGCTCGACCGGATGGCGCTCATCATGGGCTACGCCGGGGTCTACTCCAGCTTCCTCGGCCACGCCTTCACGCTGGCCCAGCGATACCAGGTCTCCGGCGCGGAGATCCTGGTGCGGGCGGGCGAGCGGCGCCTCGTCGGCGGCCAGGAGGACCAGCTCATCGACATCGCCGTGCGGCTCAGTAATAGGTGACCGAGACCTCGTCGCTGCGGGCTAGGGCCTGGCAGGCGAGGATGTAGCCCTCGTCGAAGTCCTCCTGCTCGAGCACCTCGTTGTTGACCAGATCGACCTTGCCGCGCAGCATCCGCAGCGCGCAGGCGCCGCAATGCCCCTGCCGGCAGGAGAAGGGCGGGTTCAGCCCGGCCCCGATGATGACGTCGAGCATGCGGCTGCCGGCCGGCCACGGCAGCCGGTGCGTCTGCCCGTCGATCTCCACCTCGAGCGTGGCGTCCATGGATTTCTCCTGCTCGACCTCGAAGCGCTCGACATGCACGCGTTCCGGCGCGACACCGGCTTTCTGCAGCGCGTCGCGGGCCACTGCGACAAAGGGCTCAGGGCCGCACACGTACGCGTCAATGCGGTTTTTTGGTTTGAGTAGCGCGGCGAAAGCGGTCGCATCCGGAGCGCCGCGCTCGCTGTCGAGCCAATGCGTGACGGTCAGCCGGTCGCCGTGCCGCTCGGCCAGCTCGGCCAGCTCGGCCGCGAAGATGACCGATTGCTCGTCCCGATTGGCGTACACCAGCGTGACCCGGCCGCTGCCGTGCGCGAGCACCGACTTGATGATGCCCATGCCCGGGGTGATGCCGCTGCCGCCGGCGAGCAGCAGCAGGTCGTCGTCGAGCGAGGCGGGGGTGAACTCGCCGGCCGGGGGCAGGAGCTCCAGCGTCTCACCCGCCACCACATGGTCGCAGATCCAGTTCGACGCCTGGCCGTCGCGTACCCGCTTGACCGTGATTTTCAGATCGGTGTCGGTGTGCGGGGAACTGGAGAGCGAGTAACAACGGGCGACGCTGCCACCGTTGTGCGGCACCATCACGGTCAGGTATTGCCCGGGGCGGTAAGCGAACTCGGCGGCCAGGGTGGGTGGCACCGTGAAGATCAGCGAGTGCGCGTCGGGCGTCTCCGCGACGACCTCGGCGACGCGCAGCCGGTGGGTCATCAAGTCACCTCCAGCTTGCCCGCGCGCACCGCCTCGTCGATGCTGGCGCGCAGGTCCAGGCACGTGGGCACGAGCGCGCCGAGGTCACCGGCGCATCGTTTCGCGGCCTGGGCCGTCCACTGGACGCTCGTCTGCTGCGGGCTCGATTTGCGGACCCGGACCAGGGCTTCGCAGCGGGCGCAGGCCAGCTCGCTGAACCCGCCCTCCAGGTATTCCTGGCGCTCGGTCAGTGTCATGCCGACTTCTTCATGTTGGCTTCCACCTCGGCCGTCCAGGTCTCGACGGCGCGGGTGGTGTCGACCTCGAACTCGTAGCGCGCCACCATGTCCTCGGTGACGTCCTCGGCGTCGACGTAGAACTGCTCGTACCAGCGGCGCAACTGGTACACCGGGCCGTCCTCGGCGCACAGCAGCGGGTTGTCGATGCGGCTCTTGTGCTTCCAGATCTCGACGTCCTGCTCGAAGCCGATGCCGATGCTCTTCGAGAACTTCACCGCCGCCCGCTCGGCCTGCTCGGTGGTGAGGCCGGGCAGCCGCTTCACGATGACGCCCCACTGCAGCACGAACGAGTTGGCCGACACCGGGTAGTGGCAGTTGATCAGCACCGACTCGACGTCGATGCCGCGGTAGTTGTTGAAGAGGTAGTCGATCATGTACGAGGGGCCGTAGTAGGCCGCCTCCGAGCGCAGCGTCGCGTCGCCCGACTGCCGCGCCGTGATCGGCACGTCCGGCCGCGGCCGGGTCTCGAGGAACTGCGAGGCCACGTGGCCCTCGAGGACGTTCTTGAAGAACGTCGGGAAGGCGAAGTGGATGTAGAAGAAATGCGCCATGTCCACGACGTTGTCGATGACCTCGCGGCAGTTGGCGCCGTCGATCCGGATCGAGTCCCACGTCCAGGCGCTCCACTCGTCGGAGAAGGCGCCCTCGATGTGCGGGATGGTGACCTCGGGCGGCGGGGGAGCGCCCTGCGGGTCGTTCCAGACGAAGAGCTGTCTGTTTTCTTCGAGGGTCTGCCAGGAGCGGGTGCGGGCGCGCAGGGGCACGCGATGGGCGTACGGGACCGCGGCGCACCGGCCGTCGCCACGCCACCGCCAGTCGTGGAACGGGCAGGCGATCTCGTCGCCCTTGACCGTGCCCATCGTCAGGTCGCCGCCCATGTGCCGGCAGAACCCGTCGAGCACGTGCAGGGCGCCGCCCGAGTCGGCGAAGACCACCAGCTTGGTGCCGAACGCCTCGATCGCGTGCGGCTGACCGTCGCGGAAGGTGTCGGCCAATCCCAGGCAGTGCCAACCCCGGGCGAACCTGGTCGGCAGGGCCCCGGTGTCGATCGTGCGTGCTTCCGCGCCGTCGCTCATGTGTCGCCCCCAGGTTCGGCGGTAGCCCGTCAGGTAGAACGTGTTCTAGTATAGGGACCGTTCAGTTCGCCAGCCAAGCTTCGCCAGTCAAGCCGAGCCGGGGAGGGGTCTCATGGAGGTCGCAGCGGTCGCGCCGGGAGTGCGGGAACTGTTACCTGTTCTTCGTGACCGGGCGCAGGAGACCGAGGACCGCCGGCAGTTGTCGGCCGAGACGGTCAAGTCGCTGGCCGAGACCGGCTTCTTCAGGCTGCTCCAGCCGTCCCGCTTCGGCGGGTTCGAGGCCGATCCGCTGACCTTCCTCGGCTGCGTGCGCGACATCGCGTCGGCCTGCGGCTCGACCGGCTGGGTCGCCTCGGTGATCGGGGTGCACAACTGGCAGATGGCGCTCTTCCCCGACCAGGCCCAGCAGGACGTCTGGGGCGAGGACCCCGGCACGCTCATGTCCTCGTCGTACGCGCCCACCGGCAAGATCAAGGCGGTCGACGGCGGCTATCAGGTGAGCGGCCGGTGGAGCTTCAGTTCCGGCTGCGACCACGCCACCTGGGTGCTGCTCGGCGGTATCGTGCCGCCCGGCGAGGACGGCACGCCGGCCGACTTCCGCACGTTCCTGATCCCGGCCGCCGACTACACGATCGAGGACGTCTGGCACACCATCGGGCTGCGCGGCACCGGCAGCAACGACATCGTGGTCGCCGACGCGTTCGTTCCCGCGTACCGGTCGCTCAGCTTCGGCGACACCGCCCGCTGCGTCTGCCCCGGCCAGGAGCTGAACACGGCGCCGCTGTACCGGATCCCGTACGGCTCGATCTTCCCGTACTCGATCACCACCCCGATCATCGGCATGGCCACCGGGGCGTACGACGCGCACGTGACCTACATGCAGGAGCGGGTCCGGGCCGCGTACGCGGGGGTGCGCGCGGCCGAGGATCCGTACTCGCAGGTGCGGGTGGCCCGCGCGGGCGCCGACGTGGACGCCGCCTGGAACGCGCTCGCCGCCGACATGACCGAGCTGATGGGACTGGCGACCGCCGGTGCGAAGCTGCCGATGCGGCTGCGCCTGCGGATCCGGCGCGACCAGGTGCGCGGCACCGAGCTGGCGATCCAGGCGGTGGACCGGCTCTTCGAGAACTCGGGCGGCCGGGCGATCTACACATCGCACCCGATGCAGCGCTTCTGGCGCGACGCCCATGCCGGGCGGGTGCACGCCATCAACGACCCCGAGCGGGCGCTGTCCATGTACGGGCGGGGCGAGTTCGGGCTGTCCGTCGCCGACGCGATGGTGTGAGGCGGTTCCTGTGGAGCTCCTTCATTTCCACCGGGCCGGACCGGCGGACGTGGCCCCGGAGGGGCCTGGGTTCTCCGCGCCGTCAGTAGGACCAGGCGCCGGTAGCAGCACAGTTGTCCTGCTGCACGGCGGTGGGCCGGGCGCATCGGCGATGAGCAACTTCTCGCGTACTCTGCCCGCCTTTGCTTCTCGCTTCGACACCATCGCCGTCGACCAGCCCGGGTATGGCGGGTCTGCACTCGGGGATCTCAAGGATCAGTACTTCACCCATTCCGCCGACGCTCTCGCCGCGCTGCTCGACAAGCTCGGCCTCGAAAAGGTCGACCTGGTCGGCAACTCGCTCGGCGGCGGCACCGCGGTCCGCTTCGCGCTGCGCCACCGCGCGCGGGCCGGCAAGCTGCTGCTGATGGGCCCCGGCGGGCTGAGCCTCAACGTGTTCGCCGCCGATCCGACCGAGGGCGTCAAGCGGCTCGGCGCCTTCGGGGCCGGGCCCAGCCGCGAGAGGATGGCCGCGTTCCTTCGTACGCTCGTCTTCGACCCGTCGCTGATCACCGACGATCTGATCGACGAGCGCCTCGCCGCCGCCTCCACGCCCGCCGCGCTGCACGCCCTGCGCGAGATGGGCGCGTCCTTCACCGACCCGGCGCGATACGAGGACGGCATGCTCTGGCGCGAAGCGCACCGGCTGCGCAACGAGGTCCTGCTGGTGTGGGGCAGGGAAGATCGGGTCAACCCGCTCGACGGCGCGCTGGTCGCGCTGAAGGTGATCCGCCGCTGCCGGCTGCACGTCTTCGGCGGTTGCGGGCACTGGGCGCACCTCGAGAAGTTCGACGAGTTCAACCGCCTCGCGTTCGACTTCCTCGAAGGGGATAGGTCGCTCGCATCCGACCTCCGGGAAGGGGACAGGTCGTGAGTCTCATCCGATCCCTCGGCTACCTGCGCGTCGAGGCCACCGACGTGCCCGCCTGGCGGGAGTTCGGCGTCAAGGTGCTCGGCATGACCGAGGGCCGCGGCCCCGACCCGTCGGCCGTCTACCTACGCATGGACGACCTGCCCGCCCGCATCGTCGTCGTGCCCGGCGACCGCGACCGGCTCGCCGCCAGCGGCTGGGAAGTCGCCGACCCCGTGGGCTTTGCCCGTCTGCTTGGCGTGCTCGACGATGCGGGAGCCGCGGTGAAGATCGCCGGGGCCGACGAGCTCGCCGACCGGCGGGTCGCGCAGATGGTCAGCGTCGACGATCCGGCCGGCAACCGCCTCGAGTTCTTCTGCGGGGCCGCCCTCGACACCCGGCCCTTTTTGGGGCAATACGGAACCAGGTTCGTCACCGGCGACCAGGGCATGGGCCATGTCGTGCTGCCCACCTTCGACGACGCCGCCGGCCTGCGGTTCTGGACCGAGGTGCTCGGCTTCCGGCTGCGCGACTCGATGCGGCTGATCCCCGAGACCATCGGCCTGCCGCCCAGCGACAAGCCACTGTGGATGCGCTTCCTCGGCTGCGGGCCGCGCCACCACAGCGTTGCCCTGGCCCCGATTCCCGCCCCCAGCGGCCTCGTCCACCTGATGACCGAGACCGAGACCATCGACGACGTGGGCCGCGCGATCGACCGCTGCGCCCGCAACAAAGCGCCGATGATTTCCACCCTCGGCCGCCACGCCAACGACAAGATGATCTCGTTCTACGTCCGCACCCCGAGCGGTTTCGACATCGAGTACGGCACCGCCGGCCTGACGGTCGACGACGCCACCTGGGTGGCCCGCCAGACCACCGCGCACAGCGTTTGGGGCCACCGATTCGCCGCCGGCGGCGGGCACTGAGGCCGGGGTGACAGTCATCCCGGCCGGGTTGGACGCCCGCGAGTTCCGCCGGGTCTTCGGCCACTTCTGCACCGGCGTCACGATCATCACCACGGCCTCCGACGAGGAAGGCCCGGCCGGCTTCGCCTGCCAGGCCTTCGCCCCGCTCTCGCTGGACCCGCCGCTCGTGCTGTTCTGCCCGCAGGCGGGCTCCTCGACCTGGGCGAGGATCCGGCACAGTGGCCTTTTCGCGGTCAACGTGCTGGCCGAGGGCCACGACGACCTGTCCCGAGCTTTCGGCCTGCGAGGCGGCGACAAGTTCGCCGGCGTCTCCTGGACTCCGTCCCCGTCCGGCATGCCGATCCTGACCGGCGCGCTGACCTGGGCCGAATGCCGGGTCGAGGATGTCCACCCCGGCGGCGACCACGCCATCGTCGTGGGCCGGGTGCTCACCCTCGGCGAATGCCGCGGCGACGGGCCCCTGCTGTTCTTCAAGGGCCGCTACCACGGGGCCGCGCCCGTGTCGCCCAACGCCTCGCCCGAGGTGGTCGACACGCTGCTGGCGTGGCCCCGCCACACCGACTGGATCTAGGCGCCCCGGGCAAGGCCGTCAGTTCGCCGTCTGCAGACGATCGCGCCAACCTCCGCCGGGGCCGCCGCGTCGCCCGCCCGCGTCCCCCGCCCGCCCGCGTCCCCCGCCCGCGTCGCTCGCCCGCCCGCGTCGCTCGCCTGCCCGCCCGCCGCGTCGCTCGCTCGCCCGCCGCGTCGCTCGCCCGCCGCGTCGCTCGCCCGCCCGCGTCGCCCGCCCGCCCGCGTCGCCCGCCCGCGTCGCCTGCGATCTTGATGACAGAGATGATGGTGGGTGAGCACCTCCCGCCGGGGTCTGACCCGCTTGATGACTGACTTCGGGTCCTTCGTAAGACTTGTCGGCTCCGGTCGGGAGGTGCTCGTGCACGTGCCGGGTCGTGGCGTTGTGACTTCATAGGAGCCTGGCCAGAGGCCCCATCTCTGTCTTGTCCATCGTTGCCCGGCCGGTGCGTGCCGCCCTGCCCACAGTCACGAACGACAGGACGACGATGCCCTCCATTACACCTGACCCGGCCCTTTTCGATGTCGTCGGCGGCGTCGACACCCACCTGGACACTCACACCGCGGCGGTCATCGACCTGGTCGGGCGGGTCCTGGGCACCGAGCAGTTCCCGGCCACGGCGGCCGGCTATCAGGCGTTGCTGGCCTGGATGCGCGGGCACGGCCGGCTGTGGCGGGTCGGCGTCGAGGGCACCGGCGTCTACGGTGCCGGGCTGGCCCGCCGGCTGCGCGCCGCGGCCGTTGAGGTGATCGAGGTCGACCGCCCGGACCGCAAGACCCGCCGGTCACAGGGCAAGTCCGACCCGATCGACGCCATCGCCGCGGCCAAGACCGCCCTGGCCGGCGAACGCACCGGCCTGCCGAAACAACGCGACGGCCAGGTCGAGGCCCTGCGCCACCTGCGGCTGGCCCGGCGCAGCGCCATCGACCAGCGCGCCGACACCCAACGCCAGATCAAAGCCCTGATCGTCACCGCCGACGACCAGCTGCGCGCCCGGCTCCGCGAGCTGAGCGTCAAAGAACTGATCGGCACCTGCGCGAACCTGCGGCCGGACCGAGCCGACGCCGCCAGCCCGGCCACCGCCACCAAAATCGCCCTGCGCTCGCTGGCCCGCCGCCACCAGCACCTGACGGCCGAGATCACCGACCTGGACAGCCTGCTCAAACCCCTGGTGGCCGCGATCAACCCGGCCCTGACCGCCGCCCACGGCGTCGGCACCGACATCGCCGGTCAACTACTGGTCACCGTCGGCCAGAACCACCAGCGACTCACCAGCGAAGCCGCGTTCGCCATGCTCTGCGGCGTCGCGCCGATCCCCGCCTCGTCCGGCAAAACCCGCCGGCACCGGCTCAACCGCGGCGGCGACCGCCAAGCCAACGCCGCCCTCCACCGCGTCGCCATCGTCCGGCTCCGCAGCGACCCCAACACCCGCGCCTACGCGCAACGCCGCACCAAAGACGGCCTGTCCAAAAAAGAAATCATCCGCTGCCTCAAACGCTACATAGCCCGCGAGCTCTACCAACTCATCACCACCAACACCCACGAACCCGCCGCTTGACATCTATAGGAGCGTCTTGCCGTTCGAGGCATGCGGGAACTCACCAGTCTTCGCCGCCCGACCCGGCTGGCATCGGAAATATCCGGGTATTTCAGGCCCAGCCTTCGACCCGCTCCTCTCCGGCGGCGCTTTGCTCTGCTCACCGATACGCACCGATGCGCGTCAAGGTAAGCAGAGCAAAGCGTGCTGGTGGCTCCTCCCGGGCCGGGTCCGCGGGGGCAGCCTTTCGGGCAGCCGTCGCCTGCGGCCTTGTCGGCGCCGGTGCATCGGCCGATGCTGGGTGGCGGTCGCCGGTGCGGCCGTGTCATCGAGGCTGCGTCGCCGCGCGAGAAGCCGGCCCTGGTCCCGTCCGGGGTGAGGCGGCGAGGCGGCCCGCAGGGGCGCGGATCGGAAGGGGCCGGTGAAGGGTCACGGTGAGGCCGAGATGACGTATGGGCTGGGCGTGGACCTCGGTACCACCTGGACCGCGGCGGCCGTCCGGCGCGGCGACAAGGTCGAGGTGCTCCGCCTCGGCGGGCGGCGCCATGAGATCCCGTCGGTGATCTTCCTGCCGCCGAGCGGGCCGGTGCTGGTGGGCGAGCCCGCCGCGCGCCGCGGCGAGGAGCAGCCCGGCCGGTTGGCCCGCGAGTTCAAGCGGCGGGTCGGCGATCCCGTGCCGCTGCTGGTCGGCGGCTCGCCCTATCCGGCGCACGCGCTGCTCGCCCGCCAGCTGGAGCATGTGCTGGCGGTCGCCACCGCCGCCGAGCAGGGGCCGCCCGCGTCGGTGGTGCTCACCTGCCCGGCGAACTGGGGTCCCTACAAGCGGGACCTCCTCGAGCAGTCGGCGCGTCTGGCCGACGCACCGAGGGTGGTGCTGCGCAGCGAGCCGGAGGCGGCGGCCATATCGTACGCGGCGAGCGAGCACATGGCCGACGGCGACGTGGTGGCCGTCTACGACCTGGGCGGCGGCACCTTCGACGCGGCCGTGCTGCGCCGCACCGCCTCAGGCTTCGAACTGCTCGGCTCTCCGGAGGGGATCGAGCAGCTGGGCGGGGCCGACTTCGACGAGGCCGTCTTCGACCACGTGATCCGGCTCCTGCCACCCGACCGTCTGACCGGGGACGACGCCGAACTGCTGCCGGCCCTGACCCGCCTGCGGCGCGACTGTGTGGACGCCAAGGAGGCGCTCTCCTTCGACACCGAGGTGATGATCCCGGTGGCGCTGCCCGGCCTGCACACCCGCGTGCGCCTGACCCGCCGCGAGTTCGAGGAGATGATCGCGCCCGCGCTGCAGGAGACGGTGCGCGCCCTCGCCCGCGCGCTGCGCTCGGCCAACGTGGCGCCCGACCAGCTGCGCGTAGTCCTGCTGGCCGGCGGCTCATCCCGGATCCCCCTGGCGGGGGCGCTGGTGGGCGAGGCGTTCGAGCGCCCGGTCGTAGTAGACCCCGACCCGGAGCACAGCATCGCCCTCGGCGCCGCCCGCCTGACCGGCGCCCTCCCGACGCCGGCCCCCGCACGCCCCGCACCCGCCGCGCCGGCGCCTGCCGCGCCCGCGCCTGCCCCGCCCGTGTCCGCCTCACCCGCGCCTGCCGCGCCCGCGCCTGCCGCGCCCGCGCCTGCCGCGCCCGCGCCTGCCGCGCCCGCGCCTGCCGCGCCCGCGCCTGCCGCGCCCGCGCCTGCCGCGCCCGCGCCTGCCGCGCCCGCGCCTGCCGCGCCCGCGCCTGCCGCGCCCGCGCCTGCCCCGCCCGTGTCCGCCTCACCCGCGCCCGCCTCGCATGTGCGCGCGTCCGCCTCGCACGCGCCAGCCCTGCCCGGGCCTGCCTTGGCGGCGCCCGTCTCCGCCCCGGCCGCGACCACTAAGCCCGAGCCCGCCACGGTGCCAGTGGTCTCCCCACCGGCGCCGAAGCCACGGTCGCCTGAGCCGCGGGCCGAGCCGACCTCGCCGGCGTCGCCTTCGCCCGAGCCCGCCCCGCCGTCGGGCGGGACTCCACCAGGCGGGACTCCGCTGAGCCACACTCCGCCGGGCGGGACTCCGCTGAGCCACACTCCGCCGGGCGGCACTCCGCCGGGCGGCACTCCGCCGGGCGGCACTCCGCCGGGCAGGCCCCCTGCGGGCGGGGCGCCGGCGGCCCGGGATTCAGCGGGCGGGACTCCGTCGGGCGGGACGGCGGCGCCCCGGGATTCTGCGGGCGGGACTCCGTCGGGCGGGACCGCGGCGACGCAGCCTCTTGCGGTGGGGCGGGCCGCGCCTGATGAGGCCACCGAACCGCTGTCCGGAGCCACCCGCTCCGGGCGGCGTCGCACGCTCGTCGTGGTCGCGGCGGCGGCCGTCCTGCTGATCGCGGTCAGCGTGCCGATCACCGTGCGGGTTCTGCGGGACAATGACGGGCGGACCGGGGCGCAGCCGCCACCCGGCGCCAGCACCAGTGCCAGCGCGAGCGCGGCCCCGGCCTGCGGGTTCACTGACGACTTCGCCGGTAGCACGGTGGACAGCGCCTGGGAACGCAACCGCGCGGATCTCGGCATCACCGTCAGCGGGGGCGCGGCCGACCTGAACGCGCCGGACGGCGCCGACATCTACCAGTCCAACATGACGGCGCCGATGCTCTTGCGGCCGGTAACGGGTGACTTCGTGCTGGAAGCCACGATGCAGGTCTCCCCGGCCGTGTTCTACCAGGGCGCGGGTCTGCTTCTGTGGAACGGCCCGACCAGTTACGTGCGGATCGAGCGGGGCTTCGGTGGCGGGGTGGGCACGATCGGCTTCGAGTATCGGGACGGCGGCCCGCATCAGCGGGTGCACGGGCCGCTGCCCAGTCAGCATCCGATCAAGACCGGGGCCACCCGGATGGTTCTCCGGATGGCCCGGTCGGGCGGCACCATCACCGGTTCCTGGCGTCCGGCCGACAAGCCCGCCTTCGCCCAGCTGGCCAAGATCCCGATGACGCTGCCGCAAACCGTGCGGGTCGGCGTGTCCGCTCTCAACCGGGCCCAGTTCGGGGCGAAACCCACCCCGTTCCACGCGCGCTTCGAGCAGATCTCGGTGACCTGCTGACAACATTCAGGACAAGAAGCTCCCGTACGGCCCGGCCATGATGGCGTTCTTCTGCGCCTGGCTGAAGTGGGTGTTCGGGTAGCTGTAGAACGACGCGGACATCGGTGTCCCGTCGGTGGACGTCGAGTCGGGCAGGCCGAAGCCGTGGCCGAGCTCGTGCACCATCCCGCCGTACCAGCGGTTCATCGGCCCGTTGATGCCGGCCGCGCCGTCGGCGTCGTGGCCGCTGAGCACTACCCAGCCGGGGCTGGCGCCGCCGCCGGACTGGTTGGTCTCCTCGGCGCTGATCTCGCCGACGCACAACCAGCGGCTGTCGGGGTTGCTGATCCCGAAGCGGCGCATCAACTCCTGGTGCATGTTCCCGACCACGCACCAGTAGTGGTCGCTGCCGGTGCAGTTGGTGGTGATGTACCAGTTCCGGTCGTGTTCGCCGTTGACCACCTCGACCACGGTGTTGTTGAGCGTGAAGGTCTTGCCCAGCTCCTGCTTGTAGTAGCGCTGGGCCTCGCGCATGACGGCGGCGATGCCGTCGGGGTAGCGCTGGTCGAAGGCGACGTCGGTGGGCTTGAGGTAGAAGACCCGGACCGTCTTGAGGGCGGGGGAGCCGGTAGAGGTCGGCGTCGGCGTCGGGGTCGGGGTCGGGCTGGCCGGCGGTGAGGTGGACGGCGTCGTCGGGGTCACCGTGCCGGTGCAGGTGACGCCGTTCAGGGTGAACGAGCCGGGCACCGGGTTGCTGCCGGTCCAGGACCCGTTGAAGCCGAACGAGGCGCTGCCGTTGGTGGCGAGCGCGCCGTTGTACGAGACGTTGACGGCGGTCACCGCCGAGCCGCTCTGCGTCACCGTGGCGTTCCAGGCTTGCGTGACCGCCTGCCCGGCGCCGAACGACCAGCGTAAGGTCCATCCGGTGATCGGGTCGCCGAGGTTGGTGACGGCCACGCTCGCGCCGAAGCCGCCCTGCCATTGCGAGCTGATCGTGTACGACACCCGGCAGCCGGCCGCGGCGGCGCTGGCGCCCTGCGCGGAGATGGCGGTGGCGGCCAGCGCGGTCACGGCGGCGACCGCCATCAGGCCGCGGGTTCGTCCAGAAACCATCGTTTCCTCCAGACATGAGATTGATGCTCGTCAATCAACATGCCTGCCGAAAACGTTTTCGTAAAGAGGGTCAGCCCAGCAAAGTCGCCGCCAGCCGGTCGAGATGGGCGGCGGGCGCGCCGAACAGCTGTGCGTCGGCGTACGCCCGGCGCAGGTAGAGGTGGGCGTCGTGCTCCCAGGTGATGGCGAGTCCACCGTGCATCTGGACCATCTCGGCGGCGATCGCCTGCAGCGCCTCCGAGCAGTAGACCTTGGCCATCGCGGCCAGCGTCGAAGCCTCGGCCGACCCGGCCACCAGAGCCTCCGCCGCGGTCCAGGAGGCGGTGGTGGCGGCCTCCAGGCGCAGGTACGCCTCGGCCAGCCGGTGCTGGATCTCCTGGAACGATCCGATCGGCCGGCCGAACTGGACTCGCTGCTGCACGTACTCATGGGTGGCCTCGAACGCCCGCGACGCCGCGCCGACCTGCTCGGCGCTCAGCGCCACGCAGGCCAGGTCGCGCAGCCCGGGAAGCGAGATCTCGCCGATGCGGCGGCCGGCCACGCCGTCGAGCCGGATCGTGGCCAGCCGCCGGGTCGCATCCAGCACGTCGGCCGGCTGCACCGTGACCCCGGAGGCATCCGTTTCCACCTCCCACAGCTCGTCTCCGACCGGGACGAGCAACACCGAAGCGCCGAGGTCGAGCAGCTGATCCGCCGACCCACTGAGCCGGCCCGCGGCGGAAAGCGAGAAGTCGCCGGGCCACGCCACCGAGACGATCAGGTCGCCGGCGCAGATGCCGGGGAGAAGCCGTTTGTCGGCGTTCAGCAGCGCCTGGGTGGCGAGCACCGCGCAGCCGAGCATCGGCCCCGGTGTGAGCCCGCGGCCCCACTCGCCCAGCACCACGCACGATTCGAGCAGGGTCGCGCCGGCCCCGCCGTACGCGTCAGGGACCGCAAGCCCCGCGACCCCGATCTCTTTGCAGAGCCGTTGCCAGAGGCCGGTGTCGTAGCCTTCGGGCTGCTCGACGGCGGCGCGTGCCGGGTAGCCGGCCAGCAGGCCGCGCACGGCGTCGCGCAGCGCCCGGTGTTCCTCGGTCAGTTCCATGCGGCCCCCTTCTTCAGCTCCGCCATCACTCGCGCCCGGTGCTCGCCCGGGGTGCCCCAGGACAGGCTCAGCGCCCGGACTTTCGTCAGCCAGCGGCCCAGCCCGTGCTCCTGCGTGTAGCCGATCGCGCCGTGCACCTGCAGCGCCGCGCGGGCGGCCCGGCATGCGGCGCCGGAGCAGGCCACCTTCGCGGCCGAGACGTCCCGGGCGGTCAGGGTGACCGCCGCCGCGTACAGCAGCGGCCGCGCGAACTCCAGCCCGACCGCCACGTCGGCCAGCCGGTGCTGGACGGCCTGGAACCGCCCGATCGGCCCGCCGAACTGGACCCTCGTCCGTGCGTGGGCCACTGCCGCCTCGAGCAGCGCCCGGCCCGCACCGAGCAGCTGCGCCGCGCAGACCAGCGCGCCCAGATCGAGCGCGCGGCCGACCGCCGGGCAGGGAGTCAGCGGGCCGGAGACGGACACCTCGAACAGGCGGCGGGTGGGGTCCACGGAGGAGTGGACATCGCCGGGAACGGCGACCCCGACGGCATCATGAGAGGCGAGCAGCACGAGGCCTGCGGCGTCGGCGTCGGCGCCAAAGGGCAGCCACGGCGGCGCGGCAAGAGTTGCCAGAGCCCGCCCGGCGGCCAGCTCCGGCAGCCACCCGTCCGGGTCCTCCCAAGAGGCCAGCAGCGTCGGCACGGCAGCGAGGGACTCGGCGACCGGTCCCGGCAGCGCGTGGTGGCCCAGCTCCTCCGCGGCGATGATCAGGTCGGGCGTATCGGCGCCCAGGCCGCCGGAAAGCAAAGGGATCGCAAGCCCGGTGACGCCCACCTCGGCGAGCCGCGACCAAAGGAGCCGGCCGGGTCCGTGGTCGCCGGCAGCCCAGCTCTCCGCGGCCTCCGGCACCGCGGCCGCGGACAACAGGTCGTGCAGCGCTTCCCCGAACGCGGCCTGCTCCGCCGACGGCGCCAGATTCATCGGGGGAGCCCCAGCACCCGGGTGGCGACGATGCCGCGCTGGATCTCGTTGGTGCCCGCGTAAATCGGGCCCGCGAGCGAGAACAGGTACCCGCCGGTCCACGCGGCATGCGTCTCCGCATGCGGCCCGAGCACCTCGAGCGCGGTCTCGTGCAGCGCCACGTCCAGCTCCGACCAGAACAGCTTGGTGAGGCTGGCATCGCTACCCGAGGACGGCCGGTCGAGCGCCGCGAAGGCGTGCATCCGGTACGCCTGCGCGCCGATCCACGCGTCCGCCACCCGATCCCGCAACGCCGGATCCTCATCCTCCTGCCACAGCGCGACCAGCCGCCGGGCCGCCGCCATGAACCGCCCCGGACTGCGCAGCGTCAGACCGCGCTCGTGCCCGGCCGTGCTCATCGCGACCCGCCAGCCGTCGCCCGGCGCGCCGATGACGTCGGCGTCCGGGACGAACACGTCGTCCAGGAAGATCTCGGCGAAGCCCGGCTCGCCGTCGAGCTGCCGGATCGGCCGCACGGTGACCCCGGGCGCCCGCAGGCCGAACATCAGGTAGGTGAGGCCGCGGTGCCGTTCGGCCCCGGGGTCGCTGCGGAACAATCCGAACGCCCGGTCGGCGACCACGGCCCGGGAACTCCATGTTTTCTGCCCGGACAGCAGCCAGCCGCCCTCGGTGCGGCGCGCTCGCGAGCGGATCGCGGCGAGGTCGCTGCCCGCCTCGGGCTCGGACCAGGCCTGCGCCCACACCTCGTCGGCCCGGGCCATCGGCGGCAGGATCCGGTCGCGCTGCTCGTCGGTCCCGTGTGCCAGCAGGGTCGGGGCGAGCAGAAACAAGCCGTTCTGCCCGATCCGCACGGGCGCGCCGGCGGCGTGGTACTCCTCCTCGAAGAGCAGGGTGTGCAGGAGTGGCGCGTCCCGCCCGCCGTACCGCGATGGCCAGGACACCACCGCGAGCCCGGCGTCCGCGAGTCGCCGTTCCCAGGCACGGCCGTCCAGCGGCGCGGCGGGAACGTTGGCGGCGAGCCACTCCCGGACCTCGTCGCGGAACGCCAGCGCCGCCGGATCCAGATCGAGGTTCACGACGAAGCCTTCTTCATGGCGGCCGGATCCAGGCCTGCCAACGGGTTTCCGGTCACCTCGGCGTTGTGCGCGTGCGCCACGTGATGCAGGCCGAACACCGAATCCATGCCGGCCCGCATGCCCATCAGATCCTCGCACTGGTTCACCGCGCGCTTGGCCAGCGCGAGCCCGAACGCCGGCATGGCGGCCACGCGCTCCGCGAGCGCGAGCACGGTGGGTTCCAGCTCGTCGCGCGGCACCACGCGATTGACCATTCCGATTTCGTACGCCCGGCGCGCGCCGAACCGATCGCCGGTGAACAGCATCTCGCGGGCGAACCGCGGCCCGACCACCCATGGATGCGCGAAGTACTCGACCCCGGGGATTCCCATGCGCAGCACCGGATCGGCGAAGAACGCGTCCTCGGCCGCGACGATCAGGTCGCACACCCAGGCCAGCATGAGCCCGCCGGCGATGCACGCGCCCTGCACCATGGCGACGGTGGGCTTCGGGATCTCCCGCCACCGCCGGCACATGCTCAGGTAGACCTCAATCTCCCGGGCGTAGCGGCGGTCGGCGCCCTCTTTTCCGGTGTGGTCCCACCAGATCGCCGCGCGGCGCGGAAACGTCGTGTCCGCGTCGCGCTCCGGGGAGCCGATGTCGTGGCCGGCCGAGAAGTGGTCGCCGGCCCCGGCCAGCACGATCACCCGGACCTCGTCGTCGTCGACCGCGCGGGTGAACGCCGCGTCCAGCGCGTACGTCATAGCCGAGTTCTGTGCGTTGCGGTACCGCGGCCGGTTCATCTTCACCAGGCCGACCACGCCCCGGCGCTCGTACAGCACCTCGTCACCCATCGGCCGCCTCCGCGCGCAACAGATACTTGAGGACCTTGCCGGAAGCGTTGTGCGGCAACTCTTTCCGCACCTCGATCGAGCGGGGCACCTTGTAGCCGGCCAGCCGCCCCCGGCAGAACTCGATGACCTCGGACTCGGTGAGCGTCGCGCCCGGGCGGCACACCACGTACGCCCGGCCGACCTCGCCGAGCCTCGGGTCGGCCACGCCGATCACCGCCGACTCGGCCACCCCGGGCAGGCGGGCCAGCGCCCGCTCCACCTCGGCCGGGTACACGTTGAAGCCGCCGCAGATGTACATATCTTTGAGCCGGTCGGTGATGGTCAGGTAGCCCCGCTCGTCGAGCCGCCCGATGTCGCCGGTGTGCAACCAGCCGCCGGCGTCGATCGCCTCGGCGGTGGCCTCGGGATCGTCGAGGTAGCCGAGCATCATGTTCGGCCCGCGCAGCAGCACCTCACCGCCCGGCTCGGCTATGCGCACCTCGAAGCCGGCCGCGGCCCGTCCGCACGTCTCGGCCACCGTCCGCGCGTCGTCGCCCGCCCGGCACATCGTGGCCACTACTGCTTCGGTCAGGCCGTACGCGGTCAGCACGTCCGCACCCAGCTCCTTGCGCATCCGCTCGACCAGCGCGGGTGGCACCGTGGCGGCCCCGGTGACCGCCAGGCGCAAGCTCGACAGGTCGTGCCGCGCCGCGTCCGGATGGTCCATCAGGCTGGTGTAGAGCGTCGGCGGGCCGGGCAGCACGGTGATCCGCTCCGCGCCGATCAGCGCCATCGTGCGCGGCACGTCGAACACCGCCTGCGGCACGATGGCCGCGCCGCTGACCAGGCAGGCCAGGATGCCCGCCTTGAGCCCGAAGCTGTTGAAGAACGGGTTCACCACGAGGTAGCGGTCGTCGGGGGACAGCCCGGCGATCCCGGCCCAGGCGGCGGCCACCGCGAGGGACTGCCGGTGCGCGCTCATCACGCCCTTGCTGCGCCCGGTCGTGCCCGAGGTGAACAGGATGTCGGCGACGTCGTCGGGCGTGACCGCGGCGGCGCGGGCATCGGCCTCACCCTCGGGAACCTCGGCTCCCCGCGCCAGGAATTCGTCCCACTGGGAGGGGATCTCGACGACGAGGTGGGGGAGCGGGAAGCCCTCCGCATCGGCGGCGGCGCGCAATGCGGCGAGCCGGTCGACGCCGAGGAACGGCCCGGTGATGAGAAGGCCGCGGGCGCCGCTGCGCTGGATCACGTCGAGCGCCTCGACGCCGGTGAACCGGGTGTTGACCGGCACCAGGGTGAGGCCCGCGTAGCTCGAGCCGAGCGCGGCCAGCACCCACTGCGCCGAGTTGGGCGCCCAGAGCGCGAGCCGGTCGCCCGGCCGCAGCCTGTCGGCGATCAGGGCCCGCGCCACCCGGCGCGCCCCGGCCAGGAGCTGCTCGAACGTCAACCGCTCCAGGGCCGGTGAGCTGCCGAAATCGCGGGCCGCTCCGATCACCGCCGCCGGGACGGTCGACGTCATCGGGACCTCCCCACCGGCATGGTCAACCAAGCAAGTGCTTGGTAGGGTGAGCCTACGCGTGGAGCGGGAGGCGACGCCAGTGGACGATGACCGGCAGTTCCGGCGCGAGATCCGGGACTGGCTCGCCGCGAACGTGACCGGTGACCTGCGCGGCGCCGGCGGCGCCGGCCGGGAGAACGAGGCCTTCGAGCAACGCCTCGACTTCGCCCGCCGCCTGGCCGCGGCCGGCTGGAGCACCCTCGCCTGGCCGGTGGAGCACGGCGGGCAGGGCGCGTCCCTCGCGCGGCAGGTCATCTTCCACGAGGAGTACGCGCGATCCGGCGCTCCCGGTCGCGTCGACCACATCGGCATCACCATGGTCGGGCCCACCCTCATAGCGCTCGGCACCGACGCGCAGCGGCGACGCTTCCTGCCCGGCATCGCCTCGGCGACCGAGCTGTGGTGCCAGGGCTATTCCGAGCCCGGCGCCGGCTCCGACCTGGCCGCCGTCACCACCCGCGCCCGGCTCGACGGTGACCAGTGGGTGCTCACGGGGCAAAAGGTGTGGACCTCCCTTGCCCACGTGGCCGACTGGTGCTTCGTGCTGGCCCGCACCGCGCCGGTGCCCGAGGGCGCTTCCCGGCACGCCGGACTGTCCTATCTGCTCGTGCCGATGCGCCAGCCCGGCGTCTCGGTGCGCCCGATCCGCCAGCTGACCGGCGACAGCGAGTTCAACGAGGTCTTCTTCGACGAGGCCCGCACCGAGCGCGACCTGGTGGTCGGCGAGCCCGGCCAGGGCTGGCGGGTCGCGATGGCGACGCTCGGCTTCGAGCGCGGCGCGGCCACCGTCGGCCAGCAGGTCGGCTTCCAGCGCGACCTCGACGACCTCGTGGCGCTGGCCCGGCGCACGGGCGCGGTCGGCGATCCCGCCGTGCGCGAGAAGCTGACGCGCGCCTGGATCGACCTGACCGTCCTTCGTGCGCACACCCTGCGCGTGCTGGCCGCGCCGCCCACCATGGGCACCGCCACGGTCATCAAGCTGCTGTGGTCGCGCTGGCGGCAAGGGCTCGGCGAGCTCGCCATGACCGTGCTCGGCCCCGCGGGCATCGCGGCCACCGCCGGCGACGCCGAGGTCGACCGCTGGCGGCGGCTGTTCCTGTTCAGCCGGGCCGACACGATCTACGGCGGCTCCAACGAGATCCAGCGCGGCATCCTCGCCGAGCGGGTCCTCGGCCTGCCGAGGCAGGATCGCCGGTGACCACCCCGCCGGCGGGGCACGGGCTGCTCGACGACAAGGTCGTGGTGGTCACCGCCGCGGCCGGCACGGGCATCGGCTTCGCGGTGGCCGAGCGCTGCCTGGCCGAGGGCGCCTGCGTGGTGCTGAGCGACAGCCACGAGCGGCGCCTGGCCGAGACGCGGGAACGCCTGACGGAGGCGTACCCGAAACGGGTTGGGCATTTGATTTGCGATGTGACCGACGAGAACGCGGTGCGCGGGCTCATCGCGGGGGCGGTCGAGGAGTTCGGGCGGCTCGACGTGATGATCAACAACGCCGGGCTGGGCGGCAATCGGCCGGTCACCGAGATGAGCGACGACGAGTGGGGCAAAGTCCTCGACGTCACGCTCACTGGAACGTTCCGGTGCACCCGCGCGGCGCTCGGCCAGATGATCGCGCAGGGCGGTGGCGGCGCGGTCGTCAACAACGCCTCCGTGCTGGGCTGGCGGGCGCAGGCCGGGCAGGCACATTACGCGGCGGCCAAGGCCGGAGTCATGGCGTTCACGCGCTGCGCCGCGCTGGATGTGGCCGCACACGGGATCCGGGTCAACGCGGTCGCGCCCAGCCTCGCGATGCATCCCTTTCTCACCAAGGTGATCGGCGCGGAGGAGCTGGAGGGTCTCGCCAGGCGCGAGGCGTTCGGCCGGGCCGCGCACCCCTGGGAGGTGGCCACGGTGGTGGCGTTCCTGGCTAGCGACTACGCCTCGTACCTCACCGGCGAGGTGATCTCCGTGAGCAGCCAGCACCCGTGACCGCGACCGTGGTGTGGCGGCTGCGCGTGGCCACCTGCTGCGTGCTGCTGACCGCGCTGTCGTTCTGGCAGCAGCCCGGCCGGATCGTGCCGGACACCAAAGTGGACCTCGTGGTCGCGCCCGAGGCGTGGCTGGCCCGCGCGCTGCACGCCTGGGATCCGTCCGGCAACTTCGGCCAGATGCAGAACCAGGCGTACGGCTACCTGTGGCCGATGGGCCCGTTCTTCGCCCTCGGCAAGCTGCTCGGCGTTCCCGCCTGGGCCGTGCAGCGCCTGTGGTGGGCGCTGCTGCTGTGCGCCGCCTTCACCGGCGTGGTGCTGCTGGCCGGGCGGCTCGGCATCGGCACGCCCGCGGCCCGGCTCATCGGCGGCGTGGCCTTCGCCCTTTCCCCGCGCATCCTCAGCGAGCTCGGCCCGGTGTCGGTCGAGGCCTGGCCCACCGCCATCGCGCCCTGGGTCCTGCTCCCGTTGGTGGGCCTGGCCAACGGCCCGCTTCCCACGCGGCGGCTGGTGCGGGCGGTCGCGCTTTCCGCGCTCGCGGTGGCGACCGCCGGCGGGGTCAATGCCACCGCGGTGGTCGCGGTGCTGCCGCTGCCGCTGCTGTGGCTTTTCACCGTACGGCCATGGCGCCGGCGGTTGAAGGTAGGCGCCGCCTGGGGTGTCGCGGTCGCGTGCGCGACGGCCTGGTGGGTGGTGCCCCTGCTGCTGCTCGGCCGGTACAGCCCGCCGTTCCTCGAATACATCGAGACCGCCGCGACCACCACCCGCACCACCGATGTGGTGAGCAGCGTGCGTGGCGCCTCGCATTGGCTCGCCTATCTGGGCGGTGCCTACGGTCCGAGCTGGCCGGCGGGCTGGCGGCTGGCCGTCGAGACGCCGCTGGTGATCGCCACGATGGTGCTGGCCGGCCTCGGCCTCGCCGGCCTCTCGCGGCGCGGCCTGCCGCATCGGCGCTTCCTCATCGCGGCGGCGCTGACCGGACTGGCCGTCGTAGGTCTCGGCCATCTCTCCGCGGTGCCCGCCGCCGGCGCCGAGGCCGTGCGCACCTGGCTCGACGGGGCCGGCGCGCCGCTGCGCAACCTGCACAAATTCGATGTCCTGCTGCGATTGCCGCTCGTGCTCGGCCTCACCCATCTGCTCGGCATCGTCCTGCGGGCACGGCACGCTCTGTTCCGGCCCGTTCGTGTCGCCGCCGCTTCTGTCGCTGCCGCTTCTGTTGGTGCCGCTTTTGTCGCTGCCGCTGTGGGCACGGCGCTCGCGGTCGCCGCCGGGCCGGCTTTCGCCGGCGGTCTGCCGAGTCAGGGCACGTTCGCCGAGGTCCCGCAATATTGGCGTACGGCAACCGCATGGCTCGACGCGCACGCCGGCGCCGGCCGCACCTTGGTCGTGCCCGGCGCCCGCTTCCCGAGCTATTTGTGGGGCGCCCCCGGCGACGAGATGGTCCAGCCGCTGCTGAGCTCAGGCTGGGCTGTACGCAACTCGATCCCACTCGTACCGCCCACCACCGTCCGCCTGCTCGACACCGTCGAGGGTGTGCTCGCCTCCGGCGAGGGCTCACCCGGCCTGGCCGCGCTGCTTTCCCGCTCCGGCGTGCGATACCTGCTGATCCGAGCCGACCTCGACACCGGCCGCACCGATTCGCTGCGGCAGCTCATCGTGCGCTCCGCCCTGGCCGCTTCGCCGGGCCTGCGCCCGGTCACCAGTTTCGGCCCGCCCGTCGGAGGGCAGCCGTCCGGATCCTATGTGGATCGAGGCTTGGATGTCGCGGTGACCGCGCTGGAGGTATGGGAGGTGACCGACGCGGCCGCGCCGATCGGCGCCTACGACCTGTCCGACGTGCGCACGGTAGTGGGCGGCCCGGAGTCGCTGCTCGCACTCGCCGAAGCGGGTCAGCTGAGCCCGGCTCCCACCGTGCTCGCCTCCGACCTCGAAGCGCTCAGCTCCTCCTCCGCGCCCACCGCGCGCGCCACCTTCTCCGCGCCCAGCGCGCGCGCCACTTTCTCCGCGCCCACCGCACGCTCTTCGTCCTCCGCGCCCACCGCGCGCGCCTTCTCGTCCTCCTCCGCGCCTACGGTGCCCGCCGCCGGGGTCGCCGCCACAGGTGCGGGCGGCCTCGGCTTGCCCGCAGGCCTCGCCACGGGCGGCACGGTCGTCACCGACGGCCTGCGACGCCGGGAGGTCACCTTCGGGCAGGCGCGCGACAACGCGTCGGCCACGATGACCGCCACCGACCCGTGGCGGCTCACGCAGCCCGCGCACGACTACTCGCCCACCGACGCGGTCCGCTGGCAGACCGTCGCGCGCTACCTCGGGGTGCGGGGCATCACGGCGTCGAGCGCATACAGCCAGGCACTCACGCTCACCGGCAACCGCCCGGAGCACCTGCCCTACGCGGCACTCGACGGCGACGCGTCGACCTCGTGGCGCTCGGCACCGGGCACCGCGGCGGTCGGGCAGTGGCTTACCGTGGCCCTCGACCAGCCGCGCCGGATCAAGCAGGTGCGGCTCACCTTCGACCTCGGCGCCGACGCCATCCCCACCCGGATCGCCGTGCAGGCCGGCGGCGAGCGGCGCGAGGTCCCGGTCGCGGACAAGACGGTGACGGTGCCGCTCGAAGGGTGGTTTGCGGTCACCAAGGTCACCGTCGAGATCACGGCGGTCTGGAGCGTGCGGCTCGGCTACGGCGGCGTCGGCATCGCCGAACTGGCCATCCCCGGCGTATCGGCGCGCCGCACGCTGGTCCTGCCCGCCGAGCCGTCCGCCGCCGCCGGGGACAGCACGGTCGCGATGGCGGCTCCCACGAGCGCGGCCGCGAGTGCGGCATCCTCCCCAAGCGGGGCGGCTCCCCGGAGCGCGGCTTCGTCGCCCGGCGTGGCGGCCCCCACGAGCGTGGCTTCCTCCCCAAGCGGGGTGACTCCCGCCAGTGCAGGGACGGCGTCTTCCGCGAAGGCGCCGACGGTCTTGCTCGGGGCGGCGCCGTCCGTGCCTTCGTGCTTCTTCGCCCTCGGGTTGCCCTACTGCGCCGCCACGGCGGCGCGCGGCTCGGAGGACGGCTCGGTCCTCGACCGTACGGTGCCTTGGTCCCTGCCTGGCACCTACACCGCCCGGCTGTGGGCGAGGCCGCGCGCCGGACCGGCCGTCGATGCCCTGCTCGACCGCGCGATCGCCGGACCGGACACGCCCTGGGTGACCGCCTCCTCGACCGGGGTGGCCGATCCCGCCGCCCGGGCCGGAACGGTGGTCGACGGCAATCCCGAAACGGTCTGGTACGCGGGCGACGAGGACCGCACGCCGTGGCTGCGGCTCGACTGGTTCACCGCGCGGACGGTCACCGGCCTGCGCATCACGCTGCCCAATCGGGCCGCGGCGGCGCACCCGTGGGCGGTGACGGTGCAGACCGACGAGGGTTCGCGTTCCGGCACCCTCGATGCCCAGGGGCAGTTCGTCTTCAACCCGCCGGTGCACACCGACGACATCACGGTGCTGTTCGGCGGGGCGCCGGAGGCGATCTCGTTCAGCCCCTACGACAATCGCTTCGAGCGACTGCCGGTCGGCGTGGGCGAGCTGACCGTGCTTTCCGATCACCGGCAGTCCGCTCCCGCCGGACCGAACACCGTGGTCCGCGCACCGTGCGGCACGGGCCCGACCCTCGAGATCGGCGGCCGGCGGATCCGCACGTCGTTCACCGCAACGGTTTCCGACCTGCTCGCACGCCGCGAGCTCCCGATGCGACTGTGCGAGACCGACCGGGTGCGGCCAAGCACGACCGCGGGTGCGGCGCGACCCAGCACGGCTGAGGATGCGGCGCGGCCCGGCACGGCTGAGGATGCGGCGCCTGGCACGGCTAAGGGGACAGCGCGACCGGGCACCGCGGAGAATGCGGCGCGACCGGGCACGGCCGAGGATGCGGCGCGGCCGGGCACGGCGGAGGGCGCGGTGCGTGTCGTGGCGACCGGTAGCGCTGCGGCTTTGCCGACCCGGATGGCGCTCCTGCCCGCCGCCGGCGGCGCTTCCGCGGTGCCGGTGGACAGCGTGCTCTCCATCGACCGGTGGGACGCCGACCGGAGGCGGGTCACGCTCGCGCCGTGGGCGTCGGCACGGGTCCTGGTGCTCCGCGAGAACACCAACGCGGGCTGGCGCGCGCGGATCGGCGGCCAGACGCTGCGCCCGATCGTGGTCGACGGGTGGCAGCAGGCCTGGATCGTTCCGGCGGGGTTGTCCGGCGTGGCCACCATCGAATTCGCCCCGGACAGCCTCTACCGCGCCGGCCTCCTCGGCGGCGCCGTCCTGGCTGCGGCCGTCGTGGCAGCCGCTGCCCTTCCGGCCGGCTCGTCCGCTGCCCTTCCGGCCGGCTCGTCCGCTGCCCTTCCGGCCGGCTCGTCCGCTGCCCCGCCGGCTGGCTCGTCTGCCGCCCCTCCGGCTGGCTTGTCTGCTGCTCTTTCGGCCGGCGCTGTGGGCGGCGTGTCGCCTACTGCGTCTGTCCGGCGGCGCCGTCGTCGCGATGGCTTCCTGACGGCGTGGGGCGCCGTTCTCCTTGTCGTGGTCGGCGGATACGCGGGGGCGACGCTGGCGTTGCTCGGCGTTCTGGCCTTGCTTGGGTCGTGGGCGGCGATGCGGGCCGCGCGCGGCGAGCCACGTCGCGAGTTGCGGCGGGCGGTGCTGCGCGGCGAACGATGGGCGCCGGCTGGTCTCTTCGCCGTTGCCTGCGTGCTGTCGCTGCGATCCGACAGCCCACACGTGGCGCTCGGGCCTCAGCTCGCGGGACTGGCGGCTTTCGTCGCGCTCTGGCTGGGCACCTTGCCGTTGCCGTTCGTCCGCGGTACCGCCGACTCGGCTGACGCTGCGGAGGCCGGCTCGGCCGATGGCGCCCGCGCCGGCTCGGACGGCTCTGCGACGGACGATCCCGCGACGGGCGGCCGTGCGGCTGGCGGCCGTGCGGCGGACGGCCCTGCGGCGGACGGCCCTGCGGCGGACGGCCCTGCGACGGACGGCCCTGCGACGGACGGCGCAGCGGCGGACGGCGCAGCGGCGGACGGCGCAGCGGCGAACGGCCTTGCGGCGGACGGCTCGGTCGTTTCCTTTTCGACCGGTCGGGGTGAGGGCGGGGCCTGAGCGCCGGCCCGCGAGGCGCGGCTGAGCCGACGGCGACCGAGCTGTTGCATCGGCTGCTCCAGGCCGTACCAGCTCAGCGTGGCCAGAACCAACGCGCCGGCCACGGTCAGCAGGTACACCCGCATTACGCCGGCGAACGTCTCAGCGGTCATGACCGGGTGCAGCAGGGCCAGCACCAGCGGGTGCCACAAGAACAAGCCGTAGGAGACCATCCCCAGCCACCGGGCGACGGGAGCGGAGAGCGCCGACGTGACCCGCCCGGGGCCGGCGAAGGCGACCGGCAGCACGATCGCGACCGCCACCCCGAGGAACAGCAACACCTTGGTGGCGTACTGGCCGGGCGTGGGCTCGGCAAGGTCGCGCGGCCCGGTCAATGGGGTAGCGGCGACCACGAACAGCCCAGCCGCGAGCGCCCACCACGTCAGCGGCGCCTTGGCTGCCTCGGTCAGGACCGACCGGCCGCCGGTCGCCACAGCTACCTGAATCGTGGCCATCGCCATCCCGGCGGCGAACCAGACCGCGAAACCGGGCAGCCACATCGTGTGCAGCCCCATGTCGAGGCGGCCGGTGGCCATCGCGGCGAACCAGCCCAGGGTGACGACCGCCCCGCCCGCGCAGAGGATCAGGGCCGTGCGCCGAGGCCGCCACGACTTGCCCAGGGCGAGCACCGCCAGCAGCGGCAGCATCAGATAAAACACGGCCTCGACGGTCAAGCTCCAGGTGTGGCCGAGCGCGTCGTGCAGATGCCCGCGGTCGTAGAACTGCGTGAACGTGGCGTACCGCAGCCACTCCACCCAGGAGACGCCGGCGTTGTTCGGCAATACCAGGAAGCACACGGCCACGGTGAGCCAGTAGGCGGGCAGGATCCGCAGGGCGCGCCGCCACAGGTAGGCGCCGACGCCGGGGCGGCGGTCGCCGTGTGCGCGCGCCCAAGCGAACGGGCGGAACAGCACGAATCCGGAGAGGACGAAGAAGACCGCGACGCCCACGTCGAGCCGGACGACCATGCCGCCCCAGCGGCCCGCGCCCCAGCCGGTGGCGAAGCCGACGTGCACGCCGACCACGGCGGCGGCGCCGGCGGCGCGGAGCGCGTCCAGGGCGGGCAGGCGGGGTGGTGCCGATACGTCGTCGGAAGACATCGTTCTCCCGGGGTTTCGTCGTCGGTTACGCGGCAGTAGATTATAACGAGTTCTAGTCCATGGGAGGTGCTACGATGCGGCGAGTTGCCGGCGCGACGCTGTTCGGCCTGGGGTTGCTCTGCGTGGTTGCCGCGGCGGCCCTCGCATGGCTGATCGTCCCCGCCCTCAGTCAGGTTCCGTACGATCTGAAGCCGCCAGACGTCGTGGTCATGGCCCCGAATGCGAAGTTTGTGAGCGCCCGCCTGCTGGCCAACGGCGAACCGAGAATTGCCGTCGAGTCGGGCACGCTGCGTTCGATGACCGGCGTCAAGCCCGACTACCAGGCTGCAGCCGATCTGACCGGCGACCTCGCTGGAAACACTCTTATCTGGAACGTGTATCAGGCGACAGACTGGGTCGACGAGCAGGTGCCGATCAACCGGGCCGAGAGCCGCATCGCGCTCGACCGCAAGTCCGGCGCGGCCGTCCCGTGGGAGGGCCAGTGCTACAACGACGTCAAGGTCACCAAGCAGGACGCGACCACGTGCGAGCCGGGAAACATCGAGTACTCGGGGCAGCTTTACCTCTTCCCGTTCGGGACCGAGAAGACGACGTACCAGTACTTCGACGGAACCCTGCGCAAGGCGCTGCCGATGCAGTACCGCGGTGACGACGACGTCGCCGGCATGCCCACATACCGCTTCGAGCAGACGGTGCCGCAGCAGGAGATCGAGGCCGACGACGAGACGCTCGCCGGGCTCATCGGCTTCCTGGCGCCGAAGGCGAAGAGCGCGACGATGAACTACGAGGCCTCCCGCACCCTGTGGGTGGAGCCGATGACCGGCGCCATCGTGGCCTACCGCGAGCAGCAGCACCGCCAGCTGGTGCCGGACACCGGGGCGCCCATCGACATTCTCGACGCGACCTTCACCTACGACCAGGCCACCGCCGACGCCATTGTGAAGCAGGCCAAGGACGGCCGGTCCCAGCTGCTGCTCTACGGCCGCTACCTGCCGATCGGGCTGCTGGTCGGCGGGCTGCTGGCCATCGTCGCCGGGCTGATGATCACGCGACGCGTCGCGCCGCCGAAGGAGCACGCCCCGGCGCACGCCGCCGAACCCGAGCCGTCCACTGTGCCGCAAGGCTGACGGCCGCCCGCCGCCGTGCCCGCCGCGACCGCGGCCCGCCATATCCTCTTCCTCAACTGGCGGGACACCCGGAACCCCGAGGGTGGAGGCTCCGAGGTCTACACCGAGCGGATCGCGGCCGAGCTGGTGGCCCGCGGCCACCGGGTGACGCTGCTGTGCGCGGCGCATGACGGCGCGCTCGCCGAGCAGGTGCTTCCCACCGACGTCCACGTCCTGCGGCGCGGTGGGCGGCACACGGTGTACCTGCGCGCGGCAATTACGTACCTCGCGGGCGCCTGCAAACTCGGGCGCCTTGCCGCAGGCGTACGCGGAAGACCGGATTTGATTGTGGATGTCTGCAACGGGGTGCCGTTCCTGTCGCCGTTGTACGCCCGATGCCCGACCGTCGTGGTGGTGCATCACGTGCATCGCGAGCAGTGGCCGGTGGTGTTCGGCGACTGGCGCGGCCGGTTCGGCTGGTGGCTGGAATCCCGCGTGGCGCCGCGCATCTACCGGCAATGCCGCTACGTCACGGTTTCGGCGGCCACCCGCGACGAGTTGGTGCGCCTCGGCATCAACGGCCCACGCATTTCCATAATTCAAAACGGCCTTTCCCGTACGGGTGGGGAGCCGGCCGTCCGCGCCGCGTACCCATGTCTCGTGGTTCTCGGGCGGCTCGTGCCGCACAAGCGGGTCGAATACGCGCTGGATGCCCTCGCGGCGCTCGCGCCGGACCTGCCCGGCTTGCGGCTGATCGTGGCCGGCCGCGGATGGTGGGAGCCGCGGCTGCGGGAGTACGCCGCGCGGCTCGGCGTCGAGAGCCGCACCGAGTTCGCCGGATACGTGAGCGAGCGCACCAAACACGAGCTGCTGTCGCGGGGCTGGGTGGCGCTGGTCCCGTCGCTCAAGGAGGGCTGGGGCCTGACCATTATGGAGGCCGCCGCGCACGAGACTCCGGCCATCGCGTTCCGGAGCGGGGGCGGCGTGTGCGACGCGATCCGGGACGGCGAGACGGGCCTGCTCGCCGAGGACCGCGACGACTTCGTCGCGAAGATCCGATGGTTGCTCACCGACGACCAGGCGCGCGGGCAGATGGGTACGGCCGCGCGCGCGTACGCGGAAAGCTTCACCTGGACCGCCGCGGGGGAGCAGCTCGCCGCCCTCGTCGACGGGCTGCTCGCCGATCAGCGGGCGCCGTAGAAGGTCGGCGGCTCGATCGGGTCGGCGGCCGCCTTGCCCGCCTCGCCGTTCGAGCTCGCCTGGCTGGCCATCTCGGTCGCGACCTCCTTGGCCGTGGGGTTGAGCGCCGCCATCGCGGCCGCGACACCGACGACGGCGAGCAGCGCGCCCACCGCGGCGCCGACGATCAGGGTCTTGAACATAATCATCGGGATTTCCTCCTCATCGCTCTGCCAAGGGCCAAACGTCGCCATCCCGCGATGGCTATGACCAGTCCGGCCAATGCGTAGCCGGCCAGCGCCCATACCGGCGCTTCGCCCCGGGCGCGGTAATCCGGGTTGCCGTACAGCTCCAGACTCGGTCCACGATGGACCGGTACGAGCCCGTCCAATGCCGTCGCCGGCACGCTCCCGGCGGCGTCGACCTGCACGAGCACCCAGCGGATCCGGTCGTCGGCGGCCGGGCCTCCGGTCTTGAGCCGCTCCTGCACGGTCTCCGCCACTTCGCTCTCACCGCGGATCGTTGTGGAGCTGCCGTGGCCCCGGTCTATCCGCAGGCGGTCGTCCATGATGACCGTGGCCGGCAGGTAGCGGTTCGCGGGGTCGTACACGATCGTCCCCGGATTCCACGGGTAGGCCCGGTAAGCCGACATCGGCAGCGACACCACGGGTCCGGGATCGGCCCTTATCGCCGCCGCCACGGTGGCCCATTCCGCCGGATATTCGACCGGGCGCAGCTTTCCGCCGGCGCCCCACGCCAGGTCGGGCAGCGCCACCACCGGCAGCAGCAGGAAGCCGGCCAGCACGAGACGGCCGCCGACGGCCGGGAGCCGGTCGGCGATCCGCTCGGCGCCCAGCGCCAGACAAACGGCAAGCAGCAGCGCGTACGGCATGGCGAACTTCTGCCCGTCGCGGAACAGGCCCGCGCCCGGCAGCAGATCGACGGCGGAGCCCAGGGCGCCGCGGGTGCCCGGCAGCACGCCGACCGACGACAGCAGCAGGGCGCCGCCGGCGAGCCACGCGAAGCGGGTCGCGGTGCCGTCCGGCCAACGCCGGCGGAGTGGCCAGAATCCGACCACGGCCACGGCGACCAGGGCGATCGTGATCAGCGGGACCAGCTGCCCGGCGCGGCTCGCGGGTGCGGCGTTGGCATTCCAGATGCCGCCGGTGCCGGCGAGCGCGAGGAGAGCGCCGCCCCAGTTCTCGGCGCGGGCCGCGAACATGGCCACGACCTCCGGGCCGGACACCCGGATCATCGGCGACGTCACGGCCACCACCAGCCAGGGCGCGTTCAGCGCGACGACCCCGATCACGACGAGGTTTCCCCGGCGGCGGCTAAGGTGCCAGGCCGGATCGGTGGGAGTGTGCCCGGCCGGCCGCTTGGCGGTGGGCCGCCCACCGAGGACCAGGACGGCCGTCGTGACCATCGCGATGACCCCGCCGGTCGGCGTCACCGAGGCGCAGGCCGCGGCCAGCACGAGCCGGGCGCCGGCGCCCGGCCGGCCCAGCCGCAGGTCACGCGCCGCGCCGACCAGCCACGGCAGCGCGGCATAGCAGATCAGCAGGCCCCACTGGCCGATCAGCAGCCGCTCGGCGAGGAACGGGCTCCAGGCGTAGGCGAGCGCCGCGACCAGCCGGGTGAGGCCGCGCCGGGTGGGCACGAGCCGGCCGGCGCCGATGGCTGCCGCGGCGAGAATGCCGGCGAGCACCAGGCGCTGCACCAGCCAGCCGGGCGCGAGGAGCGCGGAGAGGCTCACGAGCGCGTCCTCCGGCACGGCCCGGGGCATCGTGCCGACGGGCGCCAGCAGGTTCCAGGTCAGCGGCTGCCGGGGGACGAAGACCATGTCGTAGCGCAGCACGTAGCCGGCACGGACGAGCGGCGCCAGGACCGCCACCACGACGGCAACCGCGCAGCCGTAGAGAAGCAACCGCTGCCGCCGGTCGGGAGGACCGTCAACGAGCGCTACGCTGTCGGCACGATCGGGCCCCGCGTCACGCAACGACGGTGGAGGCACAGTGGATTCTTCCCCGGGCATTCGCGGCTCCCTCACCGCTCTCGGCCGCGCGGGCCTCGCCGTCACCGCAGCCACCGCGGCCGCCAACCTGCTGGCATACCTGCCACCGGCACTCGGCGCCCGCCGCCTGGCCCCGGCCGACCTGGGCGCGCTGGCAGCGGCGCTGGCGCTGGTGGCGATCGCAACCATGCCCGGCATCGGCCTGCAAACCGCCGTCGCCGTCGCGGTGGCCCGCGCGGGCGGGAAGGCCGCGGCGACGCGCGCGAGTGGGCCGGGCTCGGTGGCTCGGCAGGCGTGGCTCACGGCGCTGATGTGCGGGGGAGTGGTGCTGCTGGCCGCGCCCGTGCTGGCAGTGTCGCTGCGTCTGCCGGTGGGCGTGCCACCGATGCTGGCCGCGATGACCGTTCCGGCGGTGCTTGCCGGTTGGCCGCTCGGCGTGCTCCAGGGCGGCGAGCGCTTCGGTCGCTTGGCCGTCGGGACGGTGGCGCTGGCCTTCGGTCGATACGCCGGGGTGCTCGTCGGTCTGGTGGCCGGCCTCGGGCTGACCGGGACCTTCGCGCTCGGCGCGCTGGCGGCGTGGTTGGTCCCGCCGACGCTCTCGTGGCTGCTCCGCGCCAACGGCACCGCGTCGCTTGCCACCGCGTTGCCGGACGCCGAGACACCCGGCATCGAGGCGGCCGGCGTGACGAGTTCGGCGACTGAAGCGGCGCCCGGCGCGCTGCGTGGGCGGGCGGTGTTCGCGGCGGCGAGTGCCTCGCTGGCCATCCTGGTGGCCTCCTACGCCGATCTCATCCTCGCCCGGCGGCTGCTGCCACCCGGCGAGTCCGGGGCGTATGCGGTGGGCGCCGTGCTCACCAGGGCCGCGATCTGGGGCCCGCAGGTGGTCACGATCGTGGCCCTGCCGAGGCTGGTCCGGGGCGGCGCTGCCCTGCGCGTCGGCCTCGCTTTGGTCGTGGCGGCCGGCGCCGCGCTGGTCGGGGGCGCGGCCGTCGCCGGCGATCTGCTCGTGCGCGCGGTCGGCGGCGACGGATACGCCCGGATCGGCGAGCTCGCGCCGTACTTCGTGCTGGTCGGCGCCTTGTACGCCGTTACCGTCTTCTTCATCAATGCGCTGATCGCCGACCGTGCCCGCCGCCCGGCCGTGGGTGTGTGGGCCGTGGTGGCGGGCCTGGCGATCGTCGCCGCAATAGTCCGGCCGGGCACCGTGGGCGAGCTGCTCGCGTGCGCCGTCGGCGCCGCGGCGGCAAGTGCGCTGGTCACCGGCGCCGCGGTGTGGCGGCGCAAACGACCGGCCTTGGCGTGACCAAGGCGGCGGGGGCTCACATCCGCTCGATGATGGTCGCCGTGGACATCGCGCCTCCGGCGCACATGGTGACCAGCGCCGTTCCTCCACCCGAGCGCTCGAGCTCGTGAAGGGCCGTGGCGATCAGCCTCGCGCCGGTGCTGCCAACGGGATGGCCGAGGGCGATCGCGCCGCCGTTCACGTTGACCCGCGACGGGTCGGCCTGGTGCACGCTCAGCCAGCTGAGGACGACGCTGGCGAAGGCCTCGTTCACCTCGACCACGTCGACGTCCTGGATCTTCATGCCGGTGCGGGCCAGGACGCGGTCGGTGGCCGCGATCGGGCCGTCCAGGTGGTAGTAGGGCTCGGCGCCGACCAGGCATTGGGCCAGGATCCGGGCCCGCGGCCGCAATCCGAGGGCCTGCGCGCGGTCGGCCTCCATCAGCAGCACCGCGGCGGCGCCGTCGGAGATCTGTGACGAGGTGCCCGCGGTGTGCCGGCCGTCGGGCAGCACCGGCCGCAGCCCGGACAGACCCTCCATGGTGGTCTCCCGCAGGCCCTGGTCGCGGTCGACGTCGCCGACCGGGATCACCTCGCGCTGGAAGCGGCCCTCCTGCCAGGCGCGCGCGGCGTTGGCCTGTGAGCGCACGCCGAAGGCGTCCAGATCCTGGCGGGTCAGCCCGCGCCGGTCGGCGATCCGCTCGGCCGCCACGTACTGGTTGGGCAGGTCGATGTCCCACGAGTCGGGGCGGGGGAGGCCGGCGTCACCCAGGTTGGCGCGCAGCGGGACGCGGCTCATCGACTCGACCCCGCAGCCCACGCCGGCCTCGATGGCGTCCGCCGCGATCAGGCCGGCGATCAGGTGGGTGGCGTGCTGCGCGGAGCCGCATTGCGCGTCGATGGTGGCGCATCCGGTCGTGTACGGCAGTCCGGCGTGCAGCCACGCCGTACGCGTGATGTTGTTGGATTGCTCCCCGCCCTGGGTGACGCAGCCGCCGATCGCCTGTTCGACGAGGCCCGGGTCGAGGCCGGCGCGGTCGAGCAGCCCGTGCTGCGCCGTGCCGAGCAGCTCGGCGGGGTGCAGGCCGGACAGCACGCCGCCGCGGCGGCCGATGGGCGTGCGGACCGCGTCGACGATCACCGGTACGCCCACGGCGACCCTCCCGTTCATAGAACGTGTTCTTATATCAAAGCACAGCAGGCATACCGCTGGGGGCTTGTGCGTGCTTGAATCGGTAGAACCTGTTTCTGTAGGAGGAGCCGTGGCTGAGCCCCGTATCCCCGCCGGTTTCGACTTCACCGATCCGGAGATCTGCGTCCACGGCATCCCGCACGCGGAGTTCGCCGAGTTGCGGCGCCATGCCCCGGTCTGGTGGATCCCGCAGGAGCGCGGGAGCGCCGGCTTCGACGACGACGGCTACTGGGCGGTGACCCGGCACGCCGATGTGATGGCCGTGTCGCGCGACAGCGAGACGTTCTCCAGCTGGGAAAACACCGCGATCGTCCGGTTCCAGTCGGACATGCCGCGCGACCGCATCGAGATGCAGCGGTACGTGATGCTCAACATGGACCCGCCGCAGCACACTCAGCAGCGCGCGATCGTGTCCCGCGGCTTCACCCCGCGGGCGATCAACAGCCTGCGCGCGGCCCTGCAGACCCGGGCCGAGCGGATCGTCGGTGAGGCGAGCGAGGCCGGCGACGGCAGCGGTGGCGACTTCGTCACCGAGATCGCCTGCGAGCTGCCCCTGCAGGCGATCGCCGAGTTGCTCGGCGTGCCGCAGGAGGACAGGCGCAACGTGTTCGACTGGTCGAATGCGATGATCGGCTACGACGACCCGGAGTACCGCAACGTCGGCGATCCGCTCGAGCCCGCGATGGAGCTGCTCGGCTACGCCATGAAGATGGCCGAGGACCGGCAGGCGTGCCCGCGCGACGACATCGTGAGCACCCTGGTGCAGGCCGAGATCGGCGGCGAGCACCTGTCATCCGACGAGTTCGGGTTCTTCGTGCTGATGCTGGCCGTGGCCGGCAACGAGACCACCCGCAACGCCATCTCGCACGGCATGCTGGCCCTGCTCGAGCACCCCGAGCAGTGGGAGGCGTTCAAGGCGAGCCGCCCGCGCACCGCGGTCGACGAGATCGTCCGCTGGGGCACCCCGGTGAACGTCTTCCAGCGCACCGCGACCCGCGATGTCGAGCTCGGCGGCCAGCAGATCGCCAAGGGCCAGCGGGTCGCGCTCTTCTACGGCTCGGCGAACTTCGACGAGGAGGTCTTCGACCACCCGGAGAACTTCGACATCACCCGCAGTCCGAATCCGCATCTCGGCTTCGGCGGCAGCGGCGCGCATTTCTGCCTCGGCGCCAACCTGGCCCGGCTCGAGATCGACCTCATCTTCAACGCGATCGCCGACCACATGCCCGGCATCAGCCTGGCCGGCCCGGCCGAGCGCTTGCGCTCCGGCTGGCTCAACAGCATCAAGCACTTGCCGGTGCGCTATCGCTGACGACCCACATCGAGAAGAACTGAGATCCGCCACCGTACGCGTGACCGAGCGCCACCCGCGCCCCGGCCACCTGATGCTCGCCGGCGCGGCCCATCACCTGCATGGCCGCCTCGGCGAAGCGCAGCATGCCGGAGGCGCCGATCGGGTTGGAGCACATGACCCCGCCCGACGGGTTGACCGGCAGCCGCCCGCCGATCCGGGTCTCGCCCGATTCGGTGAGCTTCCAGCCGTGCCCGGCCTCGGCGAAGCCCAGGTTCTCCAGCCACATCGGCTCGAACCAGGAGAACGGCACGTAGATCTCGGCGGCGTCGACCTCGTCGAGCGGGTCGGTGATGCCGGCCGCGTGCCACAGCGCCTGGGCCGCCTCGGCGCCGGCGCGCGGGTTCACGTGGTCCTTGCCGGCGAAGAAGGTCGGCTCGGTGCGCATCGCGGTCGCCCGGATCCACGCCACCGGTCGCGAGGAGGACTCGGCCGCGGACTGGTCGCCGATGACGACCGCGCACGCGCCGTCGGAGGAGGGGCACGTCTCGTCGTACCGGATCGGATCCCACAGCATCGGTGACGCCTGCACGGACTCGAGGGTGATGTCGGGCTGGCGGAGGTGGGCGTAGGGGTTGAGCGCGCCGTTGCGCCGGTCCTTGACCGCGACCAGCGCGCCGATGTGCCCGGGCGCGTGCGAGCGCCGGATGTAGGAGCGAATGTGCGGGGCGAAGTAGCCACCGGCCCCGGCCCCGATCGGCGCGGTGAACGGCGGCTGGATCGACAGCGCCCACATCGCGTTGGACTCCGACTGCTTCTCGAACGCGACCGCCAGCACCCGCCGGTGCACGCCCGCCCGGATCAGGCTGGTCGCCACGATCGCGGTGGCGCCGCCGACCGAGCCGGCCGTGTGCACCCGCAGCAGCGGCCGGCCGGAGGCGCCGAGCGCATCGGCGAGGAACAGCTCGGGCATCATCACGCCCTCGAACAGGTCGGGCGCCTTGCCCAGCACCACCGCGTCGATCTGCGGCCAGTCGATGCCGGCGTCGGCGAGCGCCCGGTCGATCGCCTCCCGGCACAGCCCGGCCATCGACACGTCGGTGCGCCGCGTGCGGTGGTGCGTCTGCCCGGTGCCCAGCACGGCCGCTCGTCTCACGACTCCGCCTCCATCACGCAGATGAGGTTCTGTTGCAGGGCCGGCCCGCTGGTGGCGTGGCCGGCGACTTTCCGTGCTCGCCCGGACATCACTTGCTCGGCGGCGGTGCCGATCCGGGCCAGCCCGGCCGAGAACATCGGGTTGCCGCAGAGCGCGCCGCCGGAGGGGCTGATCCGGACCCGGTCGCTCAGGCCGAGCGCCGCGCGCAGGAGCAGTTCCTGATGGGTGAACGGCGCGTGCAGCTCGATCAGGTCGAGGTCGTCGGGCAGGCCGGCCGCGTCGGCCGCGTCGGTCGCCGAGGGCACCGCGGTGAGGTCGCGCTCGCCGAGGCCCTGCGGGTCGATCCGGTGCGCCAGGCCGGTGATCCAGGCCGGTCGCTCGCACAGCTCGCGGGCGCGGTCGCCGGCCGCCAGCACCAGCGCGGCCGCGCCGTCCGAGACCGGCGCGCAGTCGTGCTTGCGCAGCGGGTCGGCGACATAGGGTCCGGCGAGCAGGTCACCGGACGCGTCCCGGCCGGACACCTGGGCGTACGGATTGTCGATGGCGTCGGCCCGGCTGCGGGCCGCCACCTCGGCCATCGCCTGCTCGGTGACGATCCCGGCGTCGAGCGCGAAGCGGGCCTGCAGCGCGGCGATGCTCACCGAGTCGGGCCAAAGAGGCGCGGACACGTACGGGTCCAGCTGCAGCGCGAGCACGCGGCGCAACTCGCCGGCGGACGCCTTGCCGAAGCCGTACACGAGCGCGGTCTTCGCCTCGCCCGCCAGGATCTTCACGTAGGCCTCGTAGAACGCCCACGCCGCGTCCATCTCCACGTGGGACTCGCAGATCGGCGGGTACGCCCCGATCGCGTCGACCGCGTTGACGAAGCTGAACGCGCGGCCGGCCAGGTAGTCGGATGAGCCGGAGCACCAGAAGTCGATGTCGCGCCGGTCGAGGCCGGCCGAGGTGAGCGCCTGCTGAAAGACCGGCACCAGGGTCTCGACTCCGCTGGTGGTGCCGGCCGACGGGAGGTTGGGGGCCTGGGCGAAGCCGATGACGGCGACGTTCTCATCCATCACAGGTGGTCCTTGTAGGACTCGTAGGGGGCGTCGGGCTCGCCGGTGGGCCGGAAGTGCGCGATGTTCTCGGGCGTGGTCGTCCATTTCTCGCGTTCGCGCCAGACCGCGGCCACCCGCATGCCCATCCGCACGTCTTCCGCCGGCAGGCCGAGGATCAAATGCGGAATCGGGATGTCGGCGCCGTCCAGCAGGATCTGGGCGACCACGTACGGCGGTTCCAGGCGCTGCCCCGCGAACGGCACGTTGACGACGCAGAAGGTGGTGACCGTGCCGTGGTCGTGGACCGCCACCTCCTCCTCGGTCGGCACGCCGTCGGCGGGGCAGACCCGCGGCGGCACGTAGACCTTGCGGCAGACCGGGCAGCGCTGCCCCAGCAGCCGTCCCTCGGCCAGCGCGCGCAGGTAGCGGCTCTCGTCGTCGGAGGTGGTGTGCGTGTAGGCCAACCGGATCGGCGTCGTCATGATGGTGACCGGCTCACCGGCATCCGCGGAAGGACCGGCGGCCGGCGGGGACAGCGGTTCGAAGCACTCGATATCGCTGATGTGCCCTTTTCTCGAAAATGCCCACCGGATCTGGACCCGCATGCCGGTGTGCATCTCCTCGCGCGCGCCCGCGTCCACGGCGTGCAGCAGGGCGGTGTCGGCGCCGTCGAGCCGGATCAGCGCCCAGCCGAAGGGCCGGTCGAGGGGCTGGCCGTCGAGCGGCCGGTCGGTCCAGGTCCAGCTCGCCACCGTGCCGGTCGGCTGGACGTCGACGAGCTCGGTCACCGCGGCGTGGGTCACTGGGTCGTACTCGAGCGGGGGCACATGGATCCGTCCGTCCGCGGTGCGGCTGCCGAGCACCCGGCCCTCGCGCAGCGCGGTCATGAACCGGCCGAGTACCGGGCCGAGCGATCGGGTGTAGTCGAACTCGATGACCAGCGGCGCTTCCACGCCAGTCAGTGAAACACGTTCTAACTTCAGGCGGCAAGCGCGCGAGCGGCCGCTTCTCAGTAACTAGAACGCGTTATAGAGTGGCGGCCATGACGAGCGTCGGGCTGTGGAACATCGCGCGCGAGGAGCCGGGACTGACCGCGGTCGTCGACCCGGACGGCCGCACCGTCACCTACGGCGAGCTGGCCGCCGAGGCCGACCGGATCGGGCGTGGTCTCCAGGCGCTCGGGCTGGCGGCCGGCGACACCGTGGCGATGCTGCTGCCGAACGGCGCCGACCTGCTCGCCGTCGAGTTCGCGACGCTCGAGACCGGGCTGTATTCGGTGCCGCTCAACTGGCACCTGACCGCCGCCGAGATCGCCTACATCCTGCGCGACAGCGGCGCCAAGGTGTTCATAGCGCACGAGCGCTTCGCCGCGGCAGCCGCGGACGCGGCCGCACAAGCCGGAGTGCCGGCCGTGTTCTCGGTGGGCGAGGTGCCGGGATTCCCGCCGCTCGCGAGTCTCGGAGCCGGCGACAACAGGCCCGAGCCCCGCACGGCCGGCGCGCTGATGGTCTACACCTCCGGCACCTCGGGGCGGCCCAAGGGCGTGCGCCGGCCGCTCACCGGGCTCGACCCCGACGACGTACCCCCGGTGTCTCTGTGGTTCTTCGGCCTTTTCGGTCTCAAGCCCTTCGATGGGAACGTCCACCTTTGCTGCTCGCCGCTCTACCACACCGCCGTGATGAACTTCGCCGTCATCTCGCTGCAGCTCGGCCACTCCGTCGTGGTGATGGACCGCTGGGACCCGCACGAGATGCTCCGGCTCATCGAGCGCCACCGGGTCACCCACAGCCACATGGTGCCGACCCAGTTCCGCCGCCTGCTGGCCCTGCCCGACGACGTCCGCGGCGCCTACGACCTGTCCTCGATGCGCGTGATGATCCATGGCGCGGCGCCGTGCCCGCACGAGGTCAAGCGCCGCATGCTCGACTGGTGGGGCCCGGTGGTGCTGGAGTACTACGCGGCCAGCGAGGGCGGCGGCACGCTCATCACCGCGGCCGACTGGCTCGACCGGCCCGGCTCGGTCGGACAGGCCTGGCCCGGCTCGCGCGTGCGGGTGCTCGACCCGGAGGGCAACGACGCCGCGGCCGGCCAGCCGGGGACGGTGTACCTGCAGATGGGCGACGCCACCTTCGAATACCTCGGCGACCCCGAGAAGACCCGCGAGTCCTGGCGCGGCCGCATGTTCACGGTCGGCGACATCGGCTACCTCGACGACGAGGGCTACCTGTATCTGTGCGACCGCAAGAGCGACATCATCATCTCGGGCGGCGTCAACGTGTACCCCGCCGAGATCGAGAACGAGCTCGCCGTGCATCCGGCGGTCGCCGACGTCGCGGTCTTCGGCATCCCGCACGAGGAGTGGGGCGAGGAGATCAAGGCGGTCGTGCAGCCCGAGGCGGGCGTGCAGGCCGGGCCCGAGCTGACCGGCGAGCTGCTGGCGTTCCTGGCCGGGCGGCTGGCGAAGTTCAAGCTGCCGCGCAGCGTCGACTATGTGGACGAGCTGCCCCGCGACCCGAACGGCAAGCTCTACAAGAGACTGTTGCGCGACCCCTACTGGGCGGGGCGCGAGCGAGCCATTTAGCGGCCCTGGAACTGCGGCGCGCGCTTCTCGACGAAGGCGCGCGGTCCCTCCTTGGCGTCGGCGCTACGGAACACCGCCATACCGATCCGGGACTCCACGGCGAAGGCGTCGTTCTCGGCCATGCCTTCGGTTTCCCTTATCGTACGGAGGATCGCCTGCACCGCGACCGGACCGTTCGCGGCGATCGCGCCGGCCAGTTCGAGCGCCTTCTCCCGGGCCTGGCCGTCCGGCACGACGTGGCCGATCAGCCCCACGCGGTGAGCTTCGTCGGCGCTCAACTGGCGGCCGGTCAGGAGCATCTCGGCGGCGATCGTGTACGGGATCTGCCGCACCAGCCGCACCGCCGAGCCACCCAGCGGGAACAGGCCCCACCGCGCCTCGGAGACCGCGAACCGAGCGCTCGCGCCCGCCACCCGTACGTCGGTGGCTTGAAGAATCTCGGTGCCGCCGGCCACCGCCGGCCCTTCCACCGCGGCCACCAGCGGCTTGGAGAGCCGCCGCCCCTTGAGCAAGGCGTCGATGCGCGACAGGTCGGAGCCGTTGAAGTTGTCGCCGGGGTGGGACTGGGTCATCGCCTTGAGGTCGGCGCCCGCGCAGAACGCGCCGCCCGCGCCGGTGAGCACGGCAACCCGGATCTCCGGATCGTTGTCGACCCGATCCCAGGCGTCGCGCATGATGGCCATCATCTCGGCGGAGAGCGCGTTGCGGACCTGCGGCCGGTTCATCGTGACGATCAGGATCGGTCCACGTTGCTCGACGAGGGCATGCGGTTCCACGACGCCTCCTGCGGTGATTCTGGGGCTTGTCACGAACAATAACAGGTTCTACTTTCTGGTGATGGCGGCAAATATTGCGGACCTGTTCGAGCACGCGGTCGACGCCTTCGGGGACCGGACCGCCGTGTGCTTCGGCGAGCAGGCGATCACCTATGCCGAGCTCGAGGAGCGCGCCAATCGTCTGGCTCACTTCCTGCAAGATCGCGGCGTGCGCCCGGGCGACCACGTCGGCCTGTACGCCGGCAACTCGATCGAGGCCGTGGTGGCGATGATCGCCGTCTACAAGCTGCGGGCCGCGGTCGTCAACGTCAACTACCGCTATGTCGAGAACGAGTTGCAATTCCTCTTCGCCGACGCCGAGCTCGCGGCCCTGGTCCACGACCGTCGTTTCGCGCCCCGGGTCGCCGCGGTCCTCGCCGCTTCGCCCGGCCCGCACACGCTGGTGGCCCTGCCCGACGGCTCCGACGAAAACGCCGACGGGGTGCTGCTCGCGGACGCGCTCGCCGCCGGCGATCCCGGCCGGGACTTCGGCGAGCGCTCGGCCGACGACATCTACCTGCTCTACACCGGCGGCACGACCGGCTATCCGAAGGGTGTGCTCTGGCGGCACGAGGATGTGTGGCGCGCGCTCGGCGGGGGCGTCGACTTCATGACCGGCATCCCGCTCGAGGACGAGTGGCAGCAGTCCCAGCGCGGGGTCGGCGCCGACCCGATGGTGCGCCTCTGCCTGGCCCCTCTCATCCACGGCAACGCCCAATGGGCCGCGCTCATGGCGCTGTTCGCCGGCGACACCGTGGTGATGCTGCCGCACTTCGACGCCGACGAGGTCTGGCGCACGATCGATCGCCGCCGGGTCAACGTGGTGGTGCTGATCGGCGATGCCATGGCCCGGCCCATCATCGAGGCGTACGCGCAAGGCTCCTATGACGGCTCCTCGGTGGGCGCCGTCTCGTCGAGCGGCGCGCTGTTCTCTCCCGTGGTCAAGCGCCAATATCTGGATCTGCTGCCGAACGTGCTCGTCACCGACGCGGTCGGCGCCTCCGAGACCGGCTTCACCGGCCTCGGCGTGGTCGCCGACGTGCCCGGCGGCGCGGTCGAGGACCCGCGGGTGATGCCCGGCCCGACCACGGTCGTGCTCGGCGACGACGGCAAGCCCGTGCCGCCCGGAGAGGTGGGCCGGCTGGCCAAGAGCGGCTATCTGCCGCTCGGCTACTACAAGGACCCGGTCAAGACCGCAGCCCTGCTGGCCGAGGTCGACGGCGTGCGGTACGCGTTCCCCGGCGACCTGGCCCGGCTCGAGGATGACGGCACGATCACCCTGCTCGGGCGGGGCGCGACCTGCGTGAACACCGGAGGCGAGAAGGTCTTCCCCGAGGAGGTCGAGGGCGCCCTGAAGACCCACCTCGACGTCTTCGACGCGCTGGTCATCGGCCTGCCCGACGAACGGCTCGGGCAGCGCGTTGCGGCGCTGGTCCAGCCCCGCCCCGGCGCGAAGCTCGACCTGGCCGCGGTCGAGGAGCACCTGCGCGAGCAGATTGCCGGATACAAGGTGCCCCGGGCGGTCTGGCTGGTCGACGAGATCCACCGGACGATCAGCGGCAAGGCCGACTACCGATGGGCCCACGAACACGCTGCCGGGCATCCGGCCGAGGAGGTCAGCCATGCGGACTGAGCTGTGCGAGCGGCTCGGCATCGAGCACCCGATCGTCGGCTTCAGCCCTTCCGAGCACGTGGTCGCCGCGATCACCCGCGCCGGCGGCCTGGGGGTGCTCGGCTGCGTGCGCTACAACGACCCCGCCGAGCTCGACGAGGCGCTCAGCTGGCTCGACGCGGAGACCGACGGCCTTCCGTACGGGGTGGACGTGGTGATGCCGAGCCACGTGCCGACCGAGGGCGTCGCAACCGACCTCGACAAGCTGATCCCCGAAGGGCATCGCGACTTCGTCGAGCGGACGCTGCTGCGCCTGGGCGTGCCGCCGCTTGGCGTCTCCTCCGGCCGAGAAGGGGTGCTGGGCTGGCTGCACTCGGTCGCCCGCTCGCACGTGGAGGTGGCGCTGACCCACCGGCCGCGGCTCATCGCCAACGCGCTCGGCCCGCCGCCGCCCGACGTGATCGACCAGGCGCACGCGCACGGCCTGGTGGTGGCCGCGCTGGCCGGCCGGGCCGACCACGCCCGCAGCCACGTCGCGAGCGGCGTCGACATCGTGGTGGCGCAGGGCTACGAGGCCGGCGGCCACACCGGCGAGATCGCCAGCATGGTGCTGGTGCCCGAGGTGGTCGACGCGGTGGGGGAGTCGGTGCCGGTGCTCGCGGCCGGTGGCATCGGCAGTGGCCGCCAGATCGCGGCGGCCCTGGCCCTGGGCGCCCGCGGCGTGTGGATGGGGTCCGTCTGGCTCGGCACCGCGGAATACCGCAGCACGGACGCGCTGCGGGAGGCGCTGCTGAAGGCCCGTTCCTCGGACACCGTGCGCAGCCGGATCTACTCCGGCAAGCCGGCCCGCCTGCTGCGCAACCGCTGGACCGACGCCTGGAACGAGGCCGAGGCGCCGTCGCCACTGCCGATGCCGCTGCAGAACCTGCTGGTGGCGGAGGCGCACACCCGGCTCATGGAGTCGGGCGACCCGACGGTGGTGCCGATGCCGGTCGGCCAGATCGTGGGCCGGATGAACTCGGTCCGCCCGGTCGCCGACGTGCTGGCCGATCTGGTCGCCGAGGCCGACGAAACCCTGACCCGCCTGGGAAAGCTCGTTTAGTCACTTAATCGTTCGTCCGATCATCCGGCCGGGGCTGACCGTCCGGTTATCGCGGCTGTCAAATACCTTGCTCTCGCCAAACGCCCCCGGTTATTCGGGCCGAGAATTCCGGGATGGAAGACCGGACGCTCGACCACCTCCGCTCCCTGGCCATTACGGTCCTGGTAGCCGTGCTGGCGGGCGTCGTCGTCGTGCTGACTCCGCTGCTCGTCGGCGCCGCGCGGGCGCAGCGGACGGATACCGATGTGGTCAACCTGCGGGCTTATCCGGATATCGACGATCAATTGCTGCAGAAACAATTGAAGGATACCGACGGGTCATCCGTACTGCTCCTCATTCCACCGCCCGGGTCCTACGCCGGGCAGCCGTTCGATTGCACGAACCGCCGGCTGCCGCGTTCCTGCCCGATCATTCATGAGCACGAGCGGCGCGTCGTGCTCGACGGCGACACCGGCGACACGCTGAACACGATCTACGGCCAGGACACGGCGGACGCCGACGGGACCACCTACGTCCGACCGCTGCACGGCACGTTCGCCTGGGGCGCGGCCACGAAGGTGGGTTTGGTGATGGCCATCGTTGTTGCGGCTGCCTTCTTCTTCGTGCTGCGGGCCGGCCCGCGCAAGCTGCGCTCGGTCGCGCCCGACTCGGGGCCGGCGGGCGCCAGGCCCGCACCCGCCACCGGACCGCCGCCGGTGCAACACATGTCCGCCGCTCCCGTTCACCGGGGCGCCGCGGCGCCGCCGCCCTCGCCGCGCAAGCCGTCGCCGCCCCGGCCCGAGCCTCTCCCGGCCGACGCCATCCCGCCCGCCGGCCACCGCGTCGTCGCCCGCACCCACTTCGGGCCGGGTGGCGGCTACGTCGACGCCGGCGGCGTGGTCCTGTGGGCGAGCCTGGCCGAGCCCGCCGACGGCGCGTACCCGGGGCAGGAACTGACCGTGGTCGGCCCGGACCGGGGCAAGAACGGCCTTGTCGTCTCGCATCACGTCATCGAGGAGGTACGGCCATGACGGTCGATGCCCTGCCCGTCCGCCAGGCCCGCAACCGCACGCTGATCACGCTGGTGCTCGACACGTCGTCCTCGATGCGGCAGACCGGGGCGATCGACGAGCTCAACGACGCGCTCCGCAAGTGGTGCGAGGAGCTGCGCGGCAACGACTCGCTGCAGATGTCCGGCGAGATCGCGATGATCACCTTCGGCAAGGACCACGTGCGGGCGATCGACCCGAGCGGCCGGATCGGCGGCAACACGCCCCGCCCGTACGTGCCGCTGCGCGACTTCGACCCGCCCCGGCTGGAGGCCGACGGCGTCACCCCGATGGTCGAGGCGATCCAGTACGCGCTGGAGGTGCTCAGCGTCCGGCGCAACGAGCTGACCAGCGAGGGCGTCGGGCTCGCGTACCGGCCGATGCTGCATCTGATCACCGACGGGGTGCCGACCGACCCGCACGGCAACCGGACCGACCGGTGGCGGGACGTGGCCGCGATGCTGCGCCAGCACGAGGCCGGCAAGCACCTGCTGTTCTTCGCGCTCGGCGTGCGCGGCGCCGATCAGGAGGTGCTCACCGGGCTCGCCCCCAAGGCCTGGTACCTGCTCGAGGACACCGACTTCAGCAAGGTGCTGAGACTGGTCTCGACCAGCATCGGCTCGGCGCAGGCGGAGTCGCGCGACGCGCCGGCCGACGTCATCTACGACCACTTCCAGCGCGACAACCGCAAGAACGAGGAGATGCGCCGCTGGCTCGAGCGGGAAGGCGCCGCGGACGATGGCTGACAGCCGTTTGGAGCGGGGCTGGCGGGTGATCGCCGCCTCCGTGGCGGGCCCGAACCACGCCAGCGTCGGGATGGAGAACCAGGACAGCGCGCGGACCGGCGCGGTCGGCGACGCGCTGCATCTGCTCGCGGTCGCCGACGGGGCCGGCTCGCAGCCGAGGGCCGCGCTCGGGTCGCGGCTGTCGGTGGAGGCCGCGCGGGACGCCGCAAACCGTGTCTTCGTGACCGCCCCGCGCTCGCTGGCCGAGTGGCGGCGTGCCGCACAGGTGTTCGCGGGCGCCTGTCTCGCGGAATTCGACGAGCAGGTCGAGCGCCAGTTGACGCCGCTGCGCGCCCGGCCGACCGCGACCGGTGCGAACACCGCCGCCCGCACCGAGTTCGCCACCACGCTGCTCGCGGTGGTGGCCGACCCGCCGTACTTCGCCTATGTCTGTGTCGGCGACGGGTTTCTGGTCGTCGAGCGCGCACCGGGCGGCTCGCACCTGGTGCTGGCGCCACCGTCGGGGCGCGAGACCGCCAGCGAGACGGTGTTCATGACGTCGCCCGGGCGGGAGGCCGACCTGCGCTGCGGCGTGCTCGTCGACCCGGCGGTCGTCGGGCTGGCGCTGTGCACCGACGGCCTCATCGACGGCATGCTCGATGTCGCGCCGTCGCCGGACGGGCTGCGGCTGCTGACCGCGCCGGCCGACTTCGACGCGTACTTCGCGGCGTTCCGCGCTCCGGGCGTCGACGGCACCGAGCTGAGCCGGAAACTGCAGTCCCGGGAGTTCGCCGCCTCCTCCGGCGACGACAAGACGATGGTGCTGGCGGTGCGGCGATGACCAGGCTCAGTCTTCGGACCTCCACCGGCCGCCGGGTGCAGATCCTGGTCGACCAGGAGATCGGCAGCGGCGCCGAGGGCGTGATCTACCCGGTTGCCGATTCGCCGCACGTCTGCGCCAAGATCTACACCGACTTCGACCGGGCCACGGCGCTCGGACCGCGGATGGACGCGCTGACCCGGCTGCCGCCGGTCGCCTGGGGCGGCGATTGCCCGGAGCATCTGCACACCGCCTGGCCGCGGGCCTCGCTGCGGGACGAGCACGGCGACCTGCGCGGCGTGGTGCTGCCGCGGATCGACGGCACCCCGCTGCTGCGGCTGCGCGATCCGTTGCGCCGCATGGAGATCCTCGACGAGCCGACCTGGCGGACGACCTTCGCGATCGCGGCCCGCGTCGGGCGGCTGTTCGACATGCTGCACGCGGCCGGGGTCGTGGTCGGCGACGTCAGCCCGTCCAACGTGCTGGTCGACCGGCATGGCCACGTGACGCTGCTCGACTGCGACGGCGTGCAGTTCACCGATCCGCTGACCGGCACGCTGTACCGGGCCGAGAAGTTCACCCCGGAGTACGCGGCCCCGGAGGTCCTCAACGGCACCGGGCTGACCCGCGAACACGACCTGTTCGGGCTCGGCGTGATGGTCTGCGAGCTGCTGATGGAGGGCGAGCACCCGTTCGGCGGCGTGTCCACCGAGCGGCCGCCCTCGCTCAGCGTCGAGGAGAACATCAAGCGGCAGAACAACCGGGTGACCCGGGCCGAGCGGCTGGTGGCGTCGCCGGACGCGATGACCGCCGAGATCCTGCCCGGCCGGATCCAGGACCTCATCCGCGGATGCTTCGAGAACGGCTTCCTCGATCCCGCCCGCCGCCCGGGCGGGCAGGCCTGGGCGCACGAGCTCGACCAGGCCGGGTACGAGCTGATGGGCTGCCGGTACAACCCCCGGCACGCCTACCACCGGTCCGCGCCCTCGTGCGTGTGGTGCGCGCGGATCGCCGCCGGGTACGCCGACCAGTACCCGCCGCCGGCGGGATGGGTCGCGCCCGTCGCTGCTGTGCCCAGCGTCGTGCCGTCCGGGCGCCTTGCGGTCGCCGCCTTCTCGGCCTATCCGCCGCCGCCCTCGCCGACCGGCGCGTTCCCGGCCGTGGCTCCCTTGCCCGTCAAGCGGTCGCAGCCGATCCCGGTCTGGGCGATCGTGCTGATCGTGCTTCTGGTGCTGGCTTTCTGCATCGGGGTGGGGTCGACGCTGGGATGACCGATTTCACCGTACGTGTCGCCGCGCTGCACCCGTCCTGCACGGTGCTCGGGCCCGGCACCCGGTTCGCGATCTGGGTGCAGGGGTGCCCGCTGAGCTGCCGCGAGTGCATCAGTCCCCAATGGATCCCGGCCGAGGGTGGACACGAGACACCCATCGGCGAGCTGGCCGACCGGGTCGTGCGGGAGGCCGCCGACGGGCTGACGATCTCCGGCGGGGAACCGTTCGCCCAGGCCGCCGCGCTCGCCGCGCTGGTCGAGCAGGTTCGTGCCCGCCGTGACCTGTCGGTGCTCAGCTACACCGGGTACACCGTCGAGCACCTCCGCCGGCACGGCACGCCCGCACAGACCCGGCTGCTCGGCCTGCTGGATGTGGTGATCGACGGGCCGTACCTGGTGGACCGGCACGCCGATCTGCGCTGGCGCGGCTCGGCCAACCAGCGGATCCACGTCCTGACCGACCGGCACCGGGGGCTGGGTTCCGGCCCGGAGGCCGGCGTTGGCCTCCAGTTCGAGATCGACCGGTCGGGAGCGCTGACCTGGCTCGGGGTGCCGCCGGTGCGCGGTTTCCGGGGACGGCTGGAAGAGGCGCTCGGGGTGGCGGGCCCGTGAGCAGGTCGCCCAAGTACAGCTTCGCCCAGCTCGGCCAGCAGGTGCACGAGCGGCTGCGGCGCGAGCAGAGCGCCCGCCGCAAGCGCCGCGCCGACGCGGTCGAGCGGGAACGGGACCGGGCGTTCGCCCGGGCCCGGGCCGCGGCGCTCGAGCGGCAGCGTGAGCTGGCCGGGCGGGCCACGGCGCCCGACGTCCGCCAGACGCTTGCCGACGCGCTCTCCGCGATCGACCGCGCCACCACCGCGGCCGCGCTGGCCGCGGCGGACGGCATGCTGGACGGCGCGGAGCGGCAGATCGGCCGGCACCGGGCGGAGGTCACCCAGCGGGGCCGCCCCGACCCGGACCGCGTCGCGGTGCTCGCCGCCGAGCTTGCCGGTTTCGGCCCGGGCCGGCTGGCCCTCGACCCGGTCGGCGCCGCCGTGGTGGAGACCGGGCTCGCCCGCCTGCGCGCCCCCGTCCCGCCGGGTCCCGCCGCCGTCGACGAGGTCGAAGCGACCGTGCGCCAGCACCTCGAGCGGGCCATCGCGCGGCGCAGCGAGCACGACCGGAAGCGGCGCGAGGCCGTCGCCCGGGTCGGCGAGCTGGCCGCCCGGCTGACCGCGCTGACGGACGACGCCCGGGAGGCGCGGGTGCGGGTGCGCGACGGCGAGCGGGCGGCCGACGCGCTGGACGTGCTGCGCGGGCAGATCGCGGCCGGCGAGGTCGCCGACGTGCTGCGGCTCTGCGCTCGGCTGGAGCAGCGGCTCGACGCCAGCGAGGCGGCGCTGGACGCCGCGATCGACCAGATCACCCAGCGCCGGGCGATCCTGGGCTCGCTGATCAAGGCGCTGCCGGACGTCGGGTTCGCGGTGGACCGCGCCAGCCTGACCGAGAACGCCGACGGCGCGATAGCGGTGCGCGCGGTCCGGGCCGGCGGGGACACGATGGCGGTCGTGGTCGAGCCGCGCGAGAGCGATCACCGCGTGCTCTACAACTCCGACCGGCTGCGGCGCGAGCAGCGGCAGGGCCGGGGCGAGGCGGCCTGCGCGCAGCTGGTCGAGGTGATCGACGCGCTGCAGGCCTCCGCCGTCCACGACGGCGTCGTGCTGAGCACGGTCTCCTGGGAGGGCCAGGACCGGCCGGCGGCGCCCGGGGTGGTCGTCCGGCGGCAGTCCGCCGAGGAGGTCAAACAGCAGAAGGGGCAGCCATGGGCACGCTGACCGCGCCGCGCGGCGCGCCGTGGCTGGTCCGCGCCTACCACGAGCTCCAGCGTCGCCGCCATCTGGTGATCCACGGCAACGTCGACGACCTGGTTCGCTGGCACGACCGGTATCAGCCGTTCGCGGACACGCTGATGGAGTTCCTCGCGGTCGCCGGCTTCGACGTGATCGTCCGGTACAACATGGTCGACGGCCTGACCTACCACAACGAGGCGAGCCGCGAGTTCGTCCGGCGCCATCTCGGCGACGCCGCGAGCGACAGCGCTCGCGTGCCCAGGAGCCGCCCCCGGCGCGATGGTGTGGTCACCTCCGCCGACCTGCTCGAACAGCAACTGCTGGCGGCCGGGCAGGCGCAGCCGCGCACCGCTGTCGACGTGCTCGCGCTGGCGCTGCGGCTGATGGCCCAGCCGGACCGGCCGTGCGTGGTCGTGATCGAGTCGGCCGACCTGATCGTCGGGCCGGCGTCCGAGCTCAGCGCCGACCACGTGATGCAGCTGGCGTACGTCCGCCGGCTGCTCGCCTCCGGCGCCGCCGCCCCGCCCGGCGAGCAGCGCCACCACAACACGATCGTCTTCGTCGTGCGCGACCTCGGCTCGCTGCCGGCCTGGCTGCGCCGCGACAACCCGCACGTCGCCACGGTGCTCGCCGACCGGCCCGGGATCGTGGAACGGGCGGCGTTCCTGCGGGAGAACCTGCTCGCCTACTACCAGGCGGACGCCATGACCGACGAGGCCCGGGACAACGCCATCCGGGTGCTGGCCAACCTGACCGACGGCATGACGATCGTCGACATCGGCGCCCTCAGCGTGACCTCGCAGGTGGCCCTCATCTCGCCGTCCATGCCGCGCCGGCTGGTCGCCCGGCATCGGTTCGGGCTGCGCGACGACCCGTGGGAACAGCTCGACATCGCCAAGATCAAGTCGGCGGAGGAGCTGCTGTCCCGCCGGGTCATCGGCCAGCTCCCGGCCGTCCGCGCGGTCACCGACGTGCTGGTCAACGCCCGTGTCGGGCTCGACTTCGTCTCCGACGCCCAGCAGACCGGCACCCGGCCCAAGGGCGTCTTCTTCTTCGTCGGGCCGACCGGCGTGGGCAAGACCGAGCTGGCCAAGGCGCTCGCCGAGCTGGTCTTCGACGACGAGTCCGCGCTGCGCCGTTTCGACATGAGCGAGTACAGCGAGGAGCACGCCAGCGAACGGCTTACCGGGGCGCCACCCGGGTTCGTGGGGCACGACCACGGCGGCACGCTGACCAACTGGGTCCTCGACCGTCCGTTCAGCGTGCTGCTGTTCGACGAGATCGACAAGGCGCACGAGAAGATCCTGGACAAGTTCCTGCAGATCATCGACGACGGGCGGCTGACCGACGGGCAGGGGCGCACGGCGTACTTCACCCACTCGATCGTCATCTTCACGTCGAACATCGGCGCCGGCGACATCCGCCGCACGTTCAGCGATCCGGCCATGTCGTACGAGGCCATCAAGGAGCACTTCAACCGGGCGGTCGCCGACTTCTTCACCACCCGGCTGGGCCGCCCCGAGCTGCTCGGCCGGCTCGGCAGCGGGATCGTCGTCTTCGACCTGCTCCGGGAGAACGTGATCGTCGACATCACCAACAAGTTCCTCGACCAGATCATGACGGCCGCCCAGGCCCGCGGTTACGACCTGGTCTTCGACCGGATCGCCATCGGGCGGGCGGTGGTCGAGGAGATCGCCCGCCGCGGCGCCGCGCTCGGGGCCCGCCAGATCCGCAGCCCGCTGCTCGAGCAGTGGGTCCGGGTCCCGCTCAACCGCTGGATCCTCGAGAACCAGCCGCCGCCGGGCACCCGGATCATCGTGCATCGCAGCGACACGTCGCCGCCGTTCGCGGTCGACGCGCTGGGCGTGGCGGAGGCGCCATGACCACCCCGCCGCCGATGTCCGGCCTGGACGACTTCGCCAGCCTGCTGGCCGAGGTCGAGTACTACGAGCACCTGGCCGCGCTGGACCGGGACGACTTCGACCGGTACGTCCGGGCCGAGGCCGCGCTGGAAGACATGATCAGCGCGGAGGCGGCCCGGCGGCAGAAGGAGTTCGGCTTCGCCGAGGCCGGCGCCCTGCTCGACCAGTTCGTGGTGCTGAACACGACCCAGCGCGACATCGCCGAGCGGGAGATGGGCCGTCCCGGGCTCGACGACGACTACAGCCGGCAGCTCGCCTACGTCCGGGCCGCCGCGGCCGGCAACGTGCTGCTCGCGGAGGGGCAGCAGTACGCCAACCGCGCCGAGCGACGCCGGCTCGCCGGGGATTTCGAGGTCGCCCGCGACCACCTCGGCGAGGCGAAGAAGTGCTTCCGGCAGCTCGCGCTCAGCGACCTGCCGCTGCAGCCGGTCGGCGAGCTGCGGTACACGCTGGCCGAGAGCAACCGGCAGATGGTGGCCGGCCTGGCGCAGATGCGGACCGGCGACTTCAAGGGCGCCTACCAGAGCTTCGACCGCACGCACGTGGCGCTCGACGAGCTGCTCGTCGAGGTCGAGCAGGAGCACGAGCGGGCCGCGGACAAGAACGACGCCACGTTCGAGGAGCTGCGCCGTGATCTGGCCGACGGCATCCGCTACATCCAGGCCGTGCAGAGCTTCGTCGAGACCCTGCGCGAGGCCCAGAACGGCAACTACGGCGACGCCGTGGTGTCCGGCCGGGACGCGGTCGGACACTTCCAGCGCATCGTCGACGAGGCCGTCGCCCGCGAGACGTCGCGCAACGCCCAGTCTCTGCACGAGACCGAACTGGCCCGGGTCAACGGCTGGCTCAGCTGGGTGAACGCCGAGCTCGCCGTCGACGAGCGACGGTGGGCCGCCTGCCGCGAGCATGTCCGGGCCGCCCGCAACCACTGGAACCAGGCCGCGCGGCTGGCCGCCCGCAACACGTACCTCGGGATCATCACGCAGCGCTCCGACGACGGGAACACCGACATGCTGCTGCAGAACACGCTGCGGCGCTGCGACCGGGAGCTGGCGTTCCGCAAGGAGATCGACGGGCTGAACACCCAGCTCGCCTACATCAAACGAATCGAGATCAACGCCGTCGGCCAGGGAGGAAACGCCATGTCGTCGCCCAGCAACTACAACTTCAACGGGCCGGTCAGCTCGAACATCATCGGCAACGACGCCCGCATCGAGAACGCGCAGGCCCAGCAGACCGTGGGCGGCGACCTCAAGGAGCTCACCGGACAGCTGGCCGAGCTGCGCGACGTGCTCGGCGCGGCCGCCCGCTCGCCGGAGGAGCGGGAGACCGTGGAAGCGGTGACCGCGGCCCAGGAGGCGGCGAGCCGCAACGACGAGGCCGGGATGCGGCGTCACCTCGCCCGGGCGGGTCAGTGGGCGCTCGGGATCGCCGAGCAACTGGCGCTCACCGCGGTGAGCACCGCGATCAAGGCGGCGATCGGGGTCTGAGCCGTCACCGGGCCGCTTGGAGGGCGGCGGCCAGGACGGCGCTGCCGGTCATGTCCAGGGCCGGCTCGTCGGTCTGCCACGCCCGCACGTCATCGACGTAGCGGCTGCCATGGCCGGTGAACGCCGCGTACCGGTCGGCGCCGTCGGCCGGGCATTTCACCATGTCGTCCATGTAGTCGCCGAGGCCGTCGGCGAACAGCTCCGGGTCGTTCGGGCCGTTCACGACCGCGCCGGTCAGCGTGCGGCCGGTCAGGTTGGCGATCTGGTGCTGCGGGCACCTCGGGAAGGTCGAGCCCACTCCGATCATGAAGCTGACGCCCCAGGCGTTCGCGCCGAGCAGCCAGTCCCGCTGCCGGGTCGCGAACGTGGCGTACGAGCGGTCGCCGCTGCTCGTGCGGTAGAGCGCCTCGGTGGCGAGCAGTCCGAAGGTGTGCGACGCGACGTCAAAATCGGTGTAGACGCCGCCGGCGTGGAACACGTCGCGGGCCGCGCGGTCGGCGCCGGTGCGCACCTGGCGGCGCAGGTCGGCGACCAAACGGCCGGGACCGGTCTCGAGGCCGTGCGGGCCGCCGGTGCGCCGGATCGCGGTGATCAGGTCGGCGTGGGCCAGCGCGCTCACGTCGTACAGATTGAAGGTGTCGCCTGTTTCCTCGGCGAGATAGCCGTCCGCGAAGGCAGCGGCGTCGCGCACGTAGGCACGGCCGCCGGGCAGGCCCAGCCGTTGTAGCGCCAGGGCGATCTCGGTGGCGCCCAGCTCCATGTCGTCGTGCCAGGTGTCCTCGGGGTAGAACTCGTTGGGCAGCGCCGTCACGAGCGGCTCCGGCGGGCTGTCGACGTCGGCGCGGGCGTAGAGCGACGTGGCGGCGCGCAACTCGGCGCGGGCCCGCCGGGGATCGGTCGCGGCGTCCTCCTGCGCGGCCAGCGCGAAGGCGGCGGCGACCCGGCCGGCCAGGTTGGGGCTGATTCGCTCGCCTGGTTCGGCGGCGTCGAAGACCGGGCGGTGGGCGGTGGCGTACCGGTTGGCGGGGTCGGTGTCGCGGTCGTCGCCCGCCGGCAGCCGCCACAGATCGTGGTCGCCCGTGAAGGTGCCGGCCTCGTTGCCCGAGCCGATGCCGACCTGCAGGCGCAGCGTTCCGGTGCGCTCGTCCCAGGCCTTGCCGAGCCAGTCGACGCCCGGCCGGGCCGCGGCGCCGAGCGATTTCTTACCGAGGGCACGCTCGGCCGAGAGCAAGGCGATGACACCGTACGCGGTGGTGTGCGCCATCTTCAGATAGTCGCCGGCGTCGTACCAGCCGCCCGCGACGTCGACCGGTCCGCCGATCCGGGTGAGGTCCTCATCGCCGATGACGTCCTCGGTGACGAAGTGGGGCGTCGCGTACACCGTGGCGGCGGCGTCGTTGCGGTGCGCGGTGTCCCGTTGGGTGCGGAAGAACTTCACCCCGTCGCGAACGAGCTCGCCGTAGAGGTCGGCGGCGGGCCGCACGCTGAAGGCGGGGGATTTGATGCCGGCGACCCGGATCCGGTACGTGCCGGGGCGGTCGAGACGGCTCAGGTCGATCGGGTGGACGGCCGGATAGGCGGCGTTCCAGGAACCTCGGCTGGCGGCGACCTTCCCCGACAGCACGGAGTGGCCGGCGGCGTCGACGACCGTGAAACGTGCGCCCGGGGCGGGGGTGGTGGCCATCAGGTACGCCTGCTTGCTGTCGCCAGGCGTGTAGCCGGCCTGGTCGACGCGGATGACGCCGTGCACGACGGGATGCGCCGGCGGTGCGGCGGCGCCCGTGGTGACGAGCAGCAGCAGGCCACTGACCAGAGTCCGGATCACGGGCCCTCCAGCAATAGGAAAACCATTTAACATATTCGCGAGCGACAGTACGTCCGGCTCTCGCGCGGGGTCAAGAGATCGCCTGTGGGAAGTCGAAGAAGCGGTCCGGGTCGTACGCGTTCTTGACCGCCACCAGCCGACGGTAGTTGCCCGCGTGGTACGCCGTGGCCCAATCGTCGAGGGCCGGGTCGGGGAAGTTGGGGTAGACCCGGCCCGACCCGTCGGCGTGGGCGATCGCCCAGGACCGATCGACCCACGGGTCGTCCGGGTCGCCGACGTGCTCGAGCAGGAAGCGCTCGCCGCGGTGGGCGAAGGCTGTTGCATCCTCGGCGACCCGGTTGTAGGCCCCGCCCATGGTGGTGAAGCTCAGCCGGCCACCCAGCTCGGTCAGCAGCGTGGCGATCGTGCCGTCGGACAACCCCCGGGAGAAGAACTCGGATCGGGTCCGCTGACGCGGCTCGGGCGGGCCGGCGAAGGTTTGCTTCAGCCGGTGGTAGGGCAGCCCGTCGCGCAGTTCGAACGGTCGATCGGTGAACTCCCGCAGCAGTTTCCGGGTCGACGCTTCGTCGAGAGTGGACGCGCCGAAGAGCGTCGCCCGGCTTCCCATCAGGGTGAGGTTGAGGGTGAGCTCGTCGGGAGCGTCGGGCGCCCACGCCTGCCATTCGCGTACGAGATCCTCGAGCGCGACCTCCGGCCAATGCGCCTCGATGCGGGTCGTCAGCGGCTCGGCGATCGTGTCGAACCGGAACTCGGTCACCACCCCGAACTGGCCTCCGCCCGCGCCGCGCAAAGCCCAGAACAGCTCCGGATGCCGGTCCTCGTCGCAGTCCACCACGGTCCCGTCGGCCAGCACGACCTGCGCGCCGACGAGGCGATCGCAGGTCAGCCCATGTTGGCGGCCGAGCAGGCCGATCCCGCCGCCGAGGGTGAGACCGGCGATGCCGACGGTGGGACCGCATCCGGCGGGCAGGGTCCGGCCGTACGTGTGCAGCCCCTCGTACACCTGCTGGAGGCGAGCTCCGGGCCCGATCGCGGCGGGGGAGACGCTCTGGAGGCCGGAGAGGTCGAGCACGATGCCGTCGGTCGACGACCGGCCCGCGAAACAATGCCCGCCGCCGCGGGGAACGAGGCGTTCGCCGGTGGCCCGGGCGTACGCCAGCGCGCTGACCACATCGGCTACCGAGCGGCACAGCACCACGAAGCGGGGCCGCACATCGCCGTAGGCGGGATATCCCGGCGACTCCGGTGTGAACACCTGGCCGTCCGGCACAAGGAAAGACACGGGTTGAAGCTACGTGCGGCGGGGCGACCGGTCTTGAACAAAACGCGCGAGGAAGGGCTTGTACGAGGCGGAGTGGTCGTGGCCGCAGGAGCAACGGTCGACGGTGCCGCCGAGCAGTTGGGTCGGGGTCTGGCCGGTCAGGCGCAGGCACTCCCGGCTGAGGTGGGCCTGGTCGGCATACCCGACGTCGACCGACAGGCCCGCCACGCTCGCCGCGCCGGCCTGGGCCAGCGCGAGGAATCCCTGGAACCGCAGGGTCCGCTGCAGAACCTTGGGGCTCACGCCCACCGCCTGCAGGCAGCGGCGACGCAGCTGGCTCGCGGACAGCCCGAGATGGGCGGCGAGCGCGTCGATGCCGGCCGGGCGCCACGGCATCAGCGCCCGCACGGCCGCGCGGATCAGCGGATCCACGTGCCCGGCGCTGCGGAACTCGCGCACGAGGTGGGCCTGCAGGTCCAGGAGCGCCCGCTCGGGCGTCTCGGCGCGAGCCATCGCCTCCACCAGACGGTCGGCCGTGCGCCCCCACAGATCGGCCAGGCTCAGGCGCTGGTCGACCAGGTCGTCGAGCACCGTCGGCAGGGGCGGCGCGGTGCCCGGCAGGAACCGCACCCCCACGAGCGTGGTGCGCGGCGGGATGACCTCGACCTCGGGACCGGTCAGCGGGCCGACCAACTGGGGAGCGCCGCCGATCGGAAAGTGGATCTCGACCCCGCCGGTGGGCAGGTGTCGCTGCACCTGCGCCGTGTCGCCGGTGCGCTGGATCCAGACCGTCCGCACCACGCCCGCCAGAGCGGGCAGCGGTGGCCGCTCGATGTAAGAGTCCATCAGGCGACCACGGTAACCGGCTCTCTCCGATCCGTGTTTCCCCGTTCCGCGGACAACGCTCGGGACAGCAGCGGCACGACGAGCGCCAGCGTCGCGGTCACCCCGAGACCGGAGATGACGAGCAGCGAGCGGCCGCCGACCGCGCCCAGCAGCGCGGCGCCGGCGAGATAGGCGAGCACCTCCGCCGCGTACGGGAAAAGGTAGATCGTCCCGAAGACGGTGCCGAGGCGGTTGGCCGGCACGTGGCGCTGCACCAGCGTGTCGGCGGCGACGTTGTGCCAGCCCGCGCCCGCGCCGGCCAGGGCCTGCCCCGCCACGGCGATGGCGACCGCGTAACTCAGGCCGGTCAGCACCGTCCCCGCGCCGATCACCAGCAGGGAGGCGTACAGGACCAGGTCGATCCGGATCCGGTCGGCGCCGCGCGCGATCAGCAGCGGACCGGCGACCATGCCGACGCCGTACGCGGAAGTCAGCAGCCCGACCGCGACCGGGCCGGCGCCGAGGCTGTCGCGCACGAGCGGCACGATGGCCACGTTGTCCAGGGCCGCGAACGTGACCAGCATCAGGAAACCGCAGGCCACCGCCCGGACGACCAGGTTGCGGCGGACCACGCCGAGGCCGTCGCGCAGCACCGCCCGCAGCGGCTCCTTGATGGGGGCGCCGCGCCGGGCCAACGGGCGCAACCCTGCCACGAGTGCCGCCGAGACGAGGAACGTCGCCACGTCGAGCAGCAGCGTGGGCGTCAGGCCGGCGGTCGCCAGCAGCACGCCGCCGAGCGCGGGGCCGGCCGCGAAGCCGATGTTGACGCCGACGGCGAGGCGCGCGTTTGCCTCGCCGAGCCGCTCGGGGCCGACCAGCTCGGGCATCAGGCTGCGGCCGGCCGGCGTGAACGTCGTCGCGGCGACCGAGGCGGCGGCGACGAGCGCGAGCAGCACCGGCAGCGACGGGCTCAGGAGGGCGATCGTCGTATACAGAGCCGCCTGGGTCAGGTCGCAGGCCACGATGATGCGCCGCTGGTCGAACCGGTCCGCTAGCGCGCCAAGCGCCGGGCCGAACAGCCGTGGCACGGTGGCGGCGAGCAGGAACAGGCCGAGCGCGGCCCCGCCGTACCGGTCGAAGACCGCGACGAGCAGGGCGGTGCGGGCGATCTGGTCACCGGCGTACGAAACGAGCCGAGCCGTCCAGTAACGATGAAATGCCGCATTCATGAAGGCCCCCGTGATTGCAGTTTCCTGCAGTTCGCCGTCAAGACATTGTGCTCCAAGATTGTGCGGAACTAGTGTCGGGTTCGCAACAGCAAATGGGTATTTCCGATCGTGGCCCGGCCGGACTATGGTCGTCCACATCGGAATTTGGAAACGCTTGTCACAGGGGGATCAAATGATCAAGCAAGCGCACACCACCTGGGCCGGTCCCACCCGCACGTGGGCTGGCCCGACCCGCTAGGGTCACTCTTTCCGCAATTGGCCGCGTGGCCCGGTCGCGCCCCTTTTTCGGCGCGGCTGGGCCGCCGCCCGAGCCTGCCATTCTTATCGCGGGAATGGTCGCCATTCTCACCGCCGCGCCACCGCTCGTGGGGGTGGCGCGGCGGTTACCTTTCCGGCCCGAACGGAGAAATGATGACCCTATCCTGGCGCCGCGTCACCCTGGCACTCTTCACGCTGGCCACCTTGGCGCTGCTGCTCTACACGGTCGGCGCGCCCTACACGCACGGCGGCTAGACGACGGCGAACGCGGCGTCCACGTCGGCCGGGGTCAGCCCGAAATCCGCGAGGTCGTACCGGTGGGACGGTCGCCGGCCCTCGGCTTGCAGCGCAGTCATGGCAACCCGGGCCGGCGCCGTCAGTGGCATTCCCAGCCGGTCGTAAATACCCTCGACCGTCCTCATCGGATCGGCGACGAAGTCGTCGTAGTCGACGTCGATGAAATGCGCCGGGTCGTGCCGCGCGCGGGCGGAAGCGAACTTCCGCAACCCGCGCGACCACAACTCCAGCTGCGCCCGCCCCAGCACCGGTCCCCGGAACAGCGTCGACCATCCGTCCGAGGCGCGGGCGTTGAGGCTGCACACCGACGCGATCGCCACCCGCGGCGCCCGATGCGTCTGAATCACCACGGCGTCCGGGTATGCCGCGAGCAACGCGTCCAGCGCGAACAGGTGGCTCGGATTTTTGAGCACCCACCGGCGATCCCGGTCGTTCAGGCCGATCAGCTGCAGGTTGCGCCGATGCCGCCGATACGCCACGGTCCAATCCTGCGCGGCCAGCCAGGTCGAGTAACTCGGGATGTGCGCGAGGCACTCGAACGACACCGACGTCATCGACTGGCACAGCAGCCGCCAGCATTCCTCCACCTGGTCGGCGCCGGTGTAGTGCATCCCCATGAACTCCGGGTCGGCCTCGTGATGCTCCTCGTATCCGGCCTGCAGGGCCGCGAAAATCGGGTTCCCGGCCCAGGACGAACGCGGCGGGCGGGGCTGCGGCACCTCGGTGAGCCACAGCTCGAGGCCCTGATGCTCGGGATCGGCGGTGAGCAAGCGGTGCAGCGCGGTGGTTCCGGTGCGCGGCAGGCCGGTCAGGAAGATCGGGCGGGGCAGCGCCACGCCGGCGTGCTCGGGGAACTGCTTCCACGCCGCCTCGCTGAGGAGCCTCGAAACCAGGGCCGAACGCAAAAACGCCCGGGAAATCTTGCTGCCGGCGGGGGTCAGGGCCGCTTCTTTCCCGTACGCGTGAAGCAGCGCACCCATTCCCTCGCGATAGTCATCGCCGCCGAAGTCGTCGAGCCCGGTGAGCCGGGTCGCGGAGGAATGCAGGTCCTCGACCGTGCCGACATCCGTGCGTGCGCTCCGCATGCTCGCCCCCGGGGCTCAGTGGTGGAACTCGCCGCAGTTGACGTCGAGGCACTGCCCGGTGATGCCGCGCGCCAGCGGCGAGAGGAGGAACAGCACGGCGTCGGCCACCTCGTCGGGCTCGGGCAGGCGGCGCAGATCCGTGGTCGCCGCCACCTCGTCGTAGATCTGCTGGGCCGGCACCTCGCGTTGCGCGGCCTGGTAGTCGAACCACATGCGCAGGCTGTCCGCCCAGATCCAGCCGGGCGCCACCGAGTTGACGCGCACACCTTTCGGCCCGAGCTCGCCGGCCAGGTTCTGCGCCACCGCGAGCAGCCCGGCCTTGGCCAGCTTGTACGGCCCGAACGGGCGCCGGGAGTGGCGCAGCACCGCCGAGTTCACCATCACCACCGCGCCGGCCGACTCGATGAGCGCGGGCGTCAGCAGCCGGGTCAGCCGCAGCGCCGCCAGCACGTTGACGTCGAAGTTGGCCCGCAGCTCGTCCAGGTCGACCTTGCCGAGGCTGCGCATGGGCGGCATCGCGAACGCGTTGTTCACAAGCGCGTCGACCCGGCCGAACTCGTCGAGCGCCGCCCGCACCAGCGCCTCGCTCGCGTCGTCGGAAGTGAGGTCGGTGGGCACCACGAGCGCTCGCCTCCCGGCCGCCGTCACCTTGCCCGCCACCTCGGCCAGATACGACTCGGTGCGGGCCGCGAGCACCACGTCGGCCCCGTTCTGCGCCGCGCGGACCGCGACCGCCTGGCCGAGCCCCGGCCCGACGCCGGCTACCAGCACGACTTTTTCTTCGAGCAGCATGGCTCAGCCCAGCATCCGGATCGCGGTGGCGGCCTGGCGCGCCGCGATGCGGTCCCGCCACGCCGACGCGTCGATGGGCTCGTAGTACGGCAGTTGTTTGGGCAGGTCGTCCACGGCCATCACCTCCACCCGGGGACCGTCCTCATCGGTCAGTGCGCGGGACAGCCGCTGCCACCGCAGTTGCACGTAACCGCGGGAGTGGCCGGTGCGCTCGATCCAGTTGGCCACGCCCGGGTCGCGCTCGCTGATGACGTACCGGATCATGCCGTCGGCATCGGCGCGTGCCTGCGGCGCGGTGAGGCTGGTCTGGTGGTTGATGTAGTCGAGCGAGATGTACCACATGCTGCCCAGCTGGAGCCCCTGGTAGGGGGCGTCGGAGACCGGCACGGTGACCACCATGGCCTGGTCGTCGGCGAGCTCGTAGTGCCCGGCCGACGAGTACTGCGTGGCCAGCCCACCCGGGGTGAGCCGCGGCGGCGTGAGCGTGTTCACCGGCAGGTTCAGATAGAAGCGCTCGGCGAACGCCAGGAACGTGCGGATCCGGCCGACGAGCATCTTGCCGGCCACCTCGTACCGCTTGGCGATCAGCTCGGGCGTGAGCGGCGGCGGCGCCAGGCCGGCCCGGTCGGCGCGGTGGATGCGCAGCATGCCCGGGCGCTCGGTCGCCCAGTCGCTGAACACTTCGCGCACCACCAGCATGGCCGACCCCGGCGCGAGCGCGAACGCGTTGCGCCCGGACAGTCCCGGCCCGAACCGGATCTCGAAGCTGCCGTCCGCCGCGATGTCGATCTCCCGGTCGTCGAACGCCGCGAGGCTGCCCGGCACGTTCACCGGCGAGTAGGAGCCGTCGAGGATCTGGAAGCTCAGGTCGGCCGTGCTCCCGCGCCGGCCGGTCACCACGTACTCCGCGTCGTCGCGCAGCCATGCGTGGAAGTAGAGCGTGTCGGGGTTGTCGAGACCCATTTTCGTGTACGGCCCGGTCGAGCGCACGAAGTAGGGAAAGTCGCGCTCGTAGGCCCAGGCCATCTGGATCGAGGCCCGGATGCCGCCGGCCAGATAGTCGGCGCCCTCGACCAGATCTTGCTCGCTGCGGATGTGGGGTGCCTCGGCAACGACGCGCTCGGCTTCCGCGATGGCTTCGGCGAACGGCTGAGTAAGCACGCCTCATGCTAGAACGCGTTCTAACTTAGGGTCAACTTCGCCCCGGCGGTGCCTTGACCGTGGATAGAACGTGTTCCACTCTGGTGGTCATGCGGGCTTTCCGGATGACCGGCTGGGGTGCCGACCCTTCGCACACCGACGTGCCCGTGCCGTCGCCCGGCCCCGGCGAGATCCTGGTGCGCGTGGCCGGCTGCGGCCTGTGCCGTTCCGACCTCACCATGCGCCAGATGCCGCAGGCCGTCGGCGAGCGGCTCGGCTGGCGGATGCCGTTCACGCTCGGCCACGAGATCGCGGGCTGGGTGGCCTCGACCGGTCCCGGCGTCACCGGACTGGCCGAGGGTGCCCCCGTCGCGCTCGCTGCCTCCGCCTCCTGCGGCAATTGCTGGTTCTGCCTCCGCGGCCTCGACAACGGCTGCCCGCAGGGCCTGGCCGGCCGGGGCTACGGTCGCGACGGCGGCCTGGCCGACTACGTCCTGGTCGCCGGCGCCCGCGGGGTCGTGCCGCTGCCCGGCCTGGACCCGCGTCGTGCCGGCCCGCTGACCGACGCCGGCGCCACGGCCTATCACGCGGTGCGCCGCGCCCTGCCCCGCGTGGCCCCCGGCGGCACCGCCGTTGTCATCGGCGCGGGCGGCCTCGGCGCGTTCGCCGTCCAGTTCCTGCGGGTCCTGACCGCGGCCCGCGTCCTCGCCGTCGACACCGACCTCGCCCGGCGCGCCTACGCCGAGGCGGTCGGCGCCCACGAGGCCCTGGCCGGCGTCGAGCTCCTCCGCCGCGTCGGCGCCGACGCCGTGCTCGATTTCGTCGGCACCGACGAGACCATCGCGGCCGGCATCGCCGCGGTCCGCCCCGGCGGCGCGTACGGCCTGATCGGCTCGGCCGGCGGCCGGCTCGACCGGCCGTGGTTCGGCACGCTGCCCCGCGACGGCGAGGTCTTCACGTTCCAGGGCTCCACGATCGCCGACGCCCAGGAGGTCATCGCCCTGGCCGGCGCCGGCCTGATCCGCAACCAGGTCGAGGAGTTCGCCTTCGAGAAGGTCGAGGAGGCCTACGAACGGCTGGCCTCCGGCACCCTCACCGGCCGCGCGGTCATCCTGCTGTAGCGATATTCGGTTGGCCCCGGCCGCCCGGGCCAATACCTTGCGCCCATGGCCCTTCGCATCGAGCAACCGCAGGACGGCGAGGCCGTGGGGGCGGTGCACCGGGCGGCCTTCGGCGGCGACCACGGCGACACCGTGGCCCGGCTCGTCGACGCTCTCCGCCGTGACGATCCCGGCGCGCTCTCGCTCGTCTGGGAAGAGTCCGGGCAGGTCGTCGCGCACATCATGTTCAGCCGCGCGCTGCTCGACGCCCCTCGCCGGCTCGTGCCGATCGTGTCGCTGAGCCCGCTCGCCGTTGCCCCGCCCTGGCAGCGCCGCGGCATCGGAGGTGAGCTCATCCGGGCCGGCCTCAGCCGCCTCGACGAGCAGGGCGTCCCCCTGGTGTTCCTCGAGGGCGATCCGCGCTACTACTCCCGCTCGGGCTTCGGCCCGGCCGGCGAGCAGGGCTTCCGCAAGCCGTCGTTGCGGATCCCCGACCAGGGATTCCAGGTCGTGCGACTGTCCGCCTACGAGTCCTGGATGACCGGCACGTTCGTCTATTCGGACACCTTCTGGGCGTACGACTGCGTCGGGCTGCGCGAGTCGTGATCGGTCAGGCGTGCAGCGTGGGCCGGTAAACCAGCTCCAGGATGTTGCCGTCGAGGGTCCGGCTCTCGAGCAGCTCGAGGTCGAAGTCCTGGGCGCCCCGGAAGATCGGATCCGAGCCGGTCTGCCCGGTGATCACCGGGAAGAGCGTCACCTGGACGCGGTCGACCAGCCCGGCGGCCATCAGCGACCGGTTCATCGCCAGGCTGCCGTGCGAGCGCAGCGGCACGTCCGACTCCTGTTTGAGCCGCGCGACGACGTCGACGGCGTCGCCCTTGACGAGGGTCACGTCCGGCCAGTCGAGCGGGCCCTGCAGCGTGTTCGACACCACCGTCGCCGGCAGGTGCCGCAGCTTGGTCACCCACGCGTCGTGCACGGTCTCCTCCTCGCCGGCGGCGAGGATCTGCTCGAAAGCCCGGTACGTGTTGGCCCCCAGAACCAGCCGCTGTTGTTCGCTGTACTCGGCGAGGCGCTGTCCGAGCAGCTCCGGGCCTTGCTTGCCCCAGTAGCCGCCCCAGCCGCTGACGGCCGTGCCGAACCCGTCGAGGCTGGTGAAGAAGTCGAAGGTATAGGTGGCGGTCATCGTGGTCTCCTCGATTCGTCAGGCGGCGGGGACGCGGTGTCATGCTGGAGGCATGGCGTCGCAGCAGACACCGGGATCCGACGGGCATGGGGTCCGCGCATCGGATGCTGAACGGGAACAGGTGGCCCACATCGTGCGGACCGCGATGGGCGAGGGCCGGCTCACGCTCGACGAGGGCGAAGAGCGCCTCGCCGCGGTTTACCGGGCCGTGTACCGGGACGACTTGGCGCAGCTTACCGCCGACTTGCCCGAGAACGGGCGGTACGCGCTGGCCGAGCTTCCCGAGGCGAAGCTGGCCGCCGCGCGGGACAGGCGGCGCAAGGCCGCGGTCGCCGGCGCCGCGATCCTGGCGGCGACGGCGCTGATCGGGGTGCTGGTGCTCTCCGGCGTGCACTTCATCTGGCCCGGCTTCCTGTTCTTCCTGTTCATCTTCCGCCCGTTGGCGCGCGGCCGGCATCACCGCTGACGATGACCGTGATCGACCTTGGCGACGTCGCCGGGCCCGGCGCCGAGCCGGCGGCCGCCCCGGTGAATCTGCCGCGGCTGCGCCGGGCGGCGCTGGCCGTGCTCGCCGTGGCCGGTCTGCTAGCCGCGGCCGCCTCCGCCCCGCCGGCGCCGTCCCTGGTACGCCAGCTGTGGGCGACCGCGTACGGGCCGGGCGACACGTTGGCGCTGGACGGCCGGACGGTTTATCTGAACCGGACCAGCCCCGCCGGGCCGGCGGTGACCGCGTTCGACCTGGCCACCGGCAAGCCTCGATGGAGCACGCCGGACGGCGCCGGGATCGCCAACTACGGCGTGCTGCCGGCCGGTGACGTTCTGCTGGCGCCGACCGTCTCGTCGTCGGCCAAGCAGGGCACGATCGCGCTCGACGCGGCCACCGGCGAGCAGCTGTGGCACTCGGACGGCGACGCCTCGCCGTCGGTGGCGAGCGGCGACGTGCTGCTCGCCGAGACGGATCAGTTGGGGGTCACCACGGCCCTGCGCCTGGTCGGCCTGCGCGACGGCCACGAGATCTGGCGACACCCGATCGAGCCGGCCGTGCAGTGGACGACCGTCGCCGAGGGCGGCCGGCCGACCACGATCGCGTCGGTGACCCAGACCGGCGATGTCACCATTTACGGGTACGAGGACGGCGTGGTGCGGCATCGCGGCCGCATCCCCTGGAACGGCGTCTACTCGGCGACGCTCTTCCCGGCCGACCCGTACCTGGTGGTGGTCCGGACGGCGTCCGCGCAGACCGTCGCGACCATCTACCGCGCCACCGACCTGCGCCCGATGTGGCGATCCGACGAGCTGATCGGCTACGTCACCGGCTGCGGCGCGCTGATCTGCACCGCTGGCGTGCGGGGTGTGGTCGGCCGCGAGCCCGCCAACGGCGGCGAGGTCTGGCGGCGCGGCGACATGAACTTCGTGTGGAACCTCGGCGGCGGCCGCCTGCTGCTCTCCGCCGCCGCCAACCTCGCCTCGGCGACGACGGTGCTGGTCGACAGCGCCACCGGCCGCACGATCGGTCGCCCGATCGGCGGGCAGCAGGCGTTCTCGACCGGTGCGGCCGGCTCGCTGCTCCTGCTCCGCGGCACCACGACCCCGCCCTACCGCACCGCGGTGAACCGCCTCGACCTGGCCACCGGCCGGCAGACCGTCCTCGGCACCGTCGACCGGTTCGCCGAGCAGGACTGCCGGGGCACGCCCGGTTATCTGCTCTGCCCGCGCGGCGAGACCCTGACCGTCACCGCCGTCGGCTGATGTCGTAGCGCAGCAGCACGATGCCGTTCTCGAACAGGGTGGCCTCGACCGGCTTCAGGTCCTGCCGATCCGCGAAGACGCGGGTTCCCTTGCCGCGGGCCGCCGGGCAGACCATCATCCGCACCTCGTCGACGAGGCCGGCGTCCATCAGCGAGCGCATGAGCCGCAGGCTGCCCCACAGCCAGATGTCCTTGCCGCTCCGCTCCTTGAGCTCCCGGATCGTGGTGGCCGCGTCGCGGGTCACGGTCGCGGCGGGAAAGTCGCCCCAAGGTGCCGCGTCCAGCTTCGACGAGGCGACGTACTTGGTGAGGTTGTTCAGCTTCTCGCCGTACTCGCCCTGTTCGTCGGCGTGCGGCCAGTAATCCTTCGATTGAGCGTAGGTGTTCGCGCCGAGAATCATCGTGTCGACCGAATCGATGAAACCCATCACGCCGGCCTTGAACGCGGGGTTGGTGGCGTCGGAGAAGGGCTCCCCGGAGACGAAGCTGAGCCCGCCGTCTTCTTCGGCGGCGATGTTGTCGACGGTGACCCACTGCTGGGCGATCAGTTTTCGCATGCCGGCCAGTCTCGGCAAGGGCGCCTCCGCCTGGTTAGAGTTTCGCGTGGAGGCGAAACATGGGCATCTGGCTGATCAACGCCGACGTGCTGGCCGGCAGCCGGTTCCGGATCTCCGCGTTCGCCGAGACCGTTGCCACGCTGGGGGTGCTGGCGCGACTGCGATCACACCGGCCCGGCCAGCTGGGCCACCGCCCGCAGCAGCGGTGGGCGGCGTACGAGGCCCGCATGGCCGGCGACCCGGTCGGCCGCGCGTTCGTGAAGAACGCTCTGCTGCCCACCTGGCTGTCCGACTTCCTCTGCGCCCCGCCGGAGGAGGACGAGCTCACCTTCGACCAGGAGATGCGCCGCATCCGGGAGGCATCGGCGGCCGCGTTGCGCGCCGATCTGGCGCACGATGACCCCAAGCTGGACGTGCCGGATCTGCCGGACCGCATCGCCGCCGTGCTCGACTGGGTCTGGACCGAAGCCGTCGAGCCCGACTGGGAGCGCCGCCGGCGAGCGTTCGAGGCCGACATCATCGCCCGGACCGGGCGGCTGAGCAGCAGCGGTTGGGCGTCCGCCCTCGACGATATGCGACCCAACATGCGGTGGCTGGGCGAGGGTCAACTGCGGATCAACGCGTACGACTATCCGCCGCAGGACCTGACCGACGGGCAACTGCTGTTCATCCCCAGCACCAGCACGCGCGGCTGGGTCGGCTGGCGCCGGCCGCACCGCTACTCGGTGGTCTATCCGTGCGGCGGGCTGCTCGCCGAGGGTGCGACCACCGCGCCCGGCACCCTGAGCCGGCTGGTCGGCCCGGCCCGCGCGACGCTGCTGAGCCTGCTGAACGACCCCATGAGCACCACCCAGCTGGTGTCGGTGACCGGGTTCGCCCTCGGCGCCGTCGGCAACCACCTCAAGGTGCTGCTGGACGCGCAACTCGTGCGCCGCCGCCGGTCGGGCCGGTCGGTCCTCTACTACCGCACCGCCGACGGCGACCGCCTCGTGCACATCACCGGCTAGTCACAGAGCCGCGATCGCGGAGTCGTCGAGGGCGGCCAGCAGGGCGGCGGGATCGTCGTAGACCGCGACCGCGCCGGCTTCGGTCAACTCGTCGGCCGAGGTGCCTCCGCAGGCCACGCCGATGCACGGGATGTCCAGGCGGGCGGCGGCCCGCACGTCCCAGACCGAGTCGCCGACGAAGACCGCGGCGTGCGGGTCGACGTCGGACTGGTCGAGGGCGGCCTCGAGGATGTCGGGCGCGGGTTTGCTCTCCTTGGCGTCGGAGGACGAGGTGGCGGCCGCGATCACGTCGTCCGCGCCGACCACCCGGCGCAGCTGCTCGAGCTCCGGCTCCTTGGCCGACGAGGCGAGCACGACGGCGAGGCCGCGCCCGGCGACCGCCCGCAGCAGCTCGGTCGCCCCGGGCAGCGGGCGCAGCCGCTCCCACCAGGCGCCGTAGAGGACGTCGTGGGCGGTCGAGGCCTGCTCGTCCTTGTCCCGGTCGCGGGAGTCGCCGAGCAGATGATCGAGCAGCTTGTCGGAGCCCATTCCGATGGCCCGGTGGATCTTCGCCATCGGGACGTCCGCGCCCTGCTGGCGCAGCGCCTCCCACCAGGCGACCGTGTGCAGGTACGTGGTGTCGACCAGGGTGCCGTCGACGTCGAAGAGAACACCGGATCTCATGGGTGCGGAGTACCCGCGATCACGGCGGCGAACCGGCCTACGCCGGGGGCTTGCGGTGCATCGTGTAGTGCAGGACCAGGAACGGCAGCCCGTACAGCGAAAATGCGTGCTCGGCCCGCAGCTCGCCGCCCTCGGTGTAGACGTCGAGTTGTTCGGCGAAGCCGTGCACCGCCAAGGTGGTCAGCTCGCGGGTTTCGGGGTCGATGAAGCTCAGGTAGTGGCCGGGGTGGGGCAGGTCGCTGCGGCTGCTCAACACCAGCCCGCCGCCGGGGCGCGGCTGGGGGAGCAGGGTGGCGGTGAAGTTGCCCTGCGGCACCGGGAAGCCGACGCTGACATAGCCCCGGCCCTCGTGCCGGTATGTGGTGTAGACGCCGACGTAGATGGGCTCGTCGGTGTCGGCGAAGGAGCGGATCCAGCCGCGTACGCCGATCAGGTCGGTGCCCTCCGGCGTGATGGTGTCGATGCGGCTGCGCACGCCGCGCAGGGTCTCGCGCTGGTTCATCGGAACGTTGGCCTGACCGACCCGGCGCGCCACGAGCGTGCGGTAAAGCAGGTAGCCGGGGCGCACCCAGAGCCGCCACTCGGGGACGATGTCGAGGCGGAACCGGGTGGTGTGCTCGTAGAACTCACGCACCAGCGGATCGACCCCGGCCGGGTCGAACTGCGGGCCGGCGAGGTCGTCCAGGGAGGCGACGATCCCGACGTCCGGGGCGTCGGCCTGATAGGTGCCGCCCAGCACCTCGGCCAGCTCGCGCACGTAGCCGGTGCCGACGTAGCCGGTGCGGGCCTCCAGCGGAACCACGAAGGGCAGCTCCGCGGCCGGCACCTGCTCGGCCAGCAGGCCGACCTGCGGGTCGCGGAACAACGCCGCCGACAGGGCGCGGAAGCCGACCACGGCGGTCGCGGCGACGGCGGCCGGCGGCGCGTCGGGACCGGCGGCCAGGCGCCAGGCCGCGCCCACGGCCGCGCCGACGACGGGACCGAGGGCAACCTTCTGCGGGCGCAGGGCGAGCGCGCCCGCGAACGACCCGGCCGCGGCACCCACCGCCACCGGGCCGGCCTTGGTCAGCCGGCCGCCGAGCCAGCCGGCCTGCGCGGCCAGTGCGCCGCTCATCACGACCCGGGACCACCACGCCGGGATCTCGCCGGGCCGCTGCCGCGCTCGCGCCACCGCCTCGGTCGCGGCCAGCGCCGCCGCGCCGGCCAGTCCGCCGGCCGTCGCCGCCCGGACGCCCCGGCGGCTCGCGAGCGCGGCGCCGGTCAGCGCCCCCACGGCCGCGGCGAAAGCGATACCGGAAGCCCGCTTGCCACTCGTCATGAGGCGCACGCTAACAGGCAGGTCAGTCGTCGAGTTCGACCCGTTGGTCCTGTTCCACATCGAGGATGTCGGGATGCGCGGCGAGGTTGACGGCCTCAGCCTCGGTGAGCGTCGCGGCGAAGCCCTGCGGCACGTGGACGAACACCGAGTCGAGGGTGCCGCCGGCCTGGGCGACGATCTGCTCGGACCAGGCGGCCACCCGCTCCTGCTGAGCACCCCGGCAACCGGGCGAAGTGGGTCTGCCCGGCGGTCACGTCCCGCTGGTGGACCCGGTACGCGGTAGCGCCGGGCACCGCCTGCCAGGCCAGGTCGGCGTGGTCGTCCGCGGCGGTCACGGTGAAGTCCGGCCGGGCGCGGTCCAGAGCGGAATCGGCCCGGTGAAGGGCCCCACGGGGGAGCCGGATCGGTAGGCGACGAACTGCCGGTCGAAGACCAGGTTGGCCTCCTGGGTGACCAGGACGGAGTCCCACTCGACATGCTGCACCGAGAAGCCGGTGCCGACGTCACTGCTCGGGGAGCTTGCTGATCACCTCGTCGGCGAAGCGGCGGAGGCCGTCCTGCTTGGCTTTCAGGTCGCCGTCGAAGCCGACACCGTAGGCGCGCCAGGGCACCACGATCGCGTCGGTCACGCCGATGCCGGCCAGCTGGCGGAAGCCGTCGAGGCCGAAGCGGTCGACGCAGACGGCCTGGATCTCGAAGGGCTTGTCGGCGCGGCCGTACTCACCGCGCAGCGCGGCGAGCTTCTCGATGACGGTGCGCAGCTCGTCGAAGCGCATCATGGCCGAGGACCAGCCGTCGCCGACGCGCGCCGCCCGGCGCAGCGCCACGCCGGTGTGGCCGCCGATGTAGATCGGGACCGGCTCGGTGGGGGCGGGGCTCATCTGCAGGCGGCCGAACTCGAAGTGCTTGCCGTGGTACTCGACCATGCCGCCGCCGAGGATCAGGCGCAGGACCTCGATGGCCTCGTCGCCGCGGGCGCCCCGGTCGGCGAACGGGGCGCCGCACCACAGCGACTCCTCCGGCGACCAGCCGAGACCGACGCCGAGGCCGAACCGGTTGCCGGTCAGGTGGGCCACCGAGCCGACCTGGCGGGCCAGCAGCACCGGACTGCGCGGTCCGAGCTTGAGCACCTGCGTGTAGAACCGGATCGTCGTGGTGGCGGCGCCGAGCGCCGCGGCGGTCACCAGGGGATCGGACCACGGCGTCTCGGCCGTCCAGAAACGGCTTCCATCCGACGTGTACGGGTATTTCGCGCTGACCTCTTCGGAGTAGAACAGCGAGTCGGGCAGGGCGATCGACGCGAAGCCGCACTCCTCGGCGGTGCGCGCCAGGTCGATGAGCTGGTCGAGAGGGCTGAGCGCGATGCCGAGACTGAACTTCATGCGGTTTCTCCCGGGAGGGTCGAGGCGAGCGCGAGCAGTTGGCCGGTGCCGCCGCCCAGCAGGAACTCGTGGTACTTGGCGGCCAGGAAGTAGCGGTGCAGCGGGTACTCGACGTCGATGCCGACGCCGCCGTGCACGTGGACGGCGGTGTGCAGCACCCGATGGCCGGTCTCGGCGGCCCAGAACCCGGCCGTCGCCACCTCGGCCCCGGCCGGCCGGTCGGCGGACAGGAGCCAGACCGCCTGCCACATCGTCACCCGCAGCGCCTCCACGTCGATGTACGCGTCGGCGAGCCGCTGCGACACCGCCTGGAACGATCCGATCGGCTTGCCGAACTGGACGCGGGTGCGGGCGTACTCGGCGGTCATCTCGAGCGCGCGCTCCGCGACGCCGAGCTGGGCCGCGCAGGCGCCGACGGTGGCGTGCGCGGCCAGCCAGGCGGCGGCGCCCTCGAGGGGAAGCCCCGGCGCGCCTTCCAGCCGGAGCAGGCCCGCGCCGGGGCCGCCCTCGACGCGCTGCGGCTCGATCGTGACGCCCGGGTCGCCGGGCCGCACGAGAAAAACGTCGGGCCCGGAGGGTACGAGGATCAGCACGGCCCGGTCGGCGGCCGGAACGGCGACGACCTCACCGTCGAGCAGCCAGCTCTCGCCGTCGGGCCGGGCGTCGACCGAACCGTCCGTGGCGGTGAGCACGAGCTCGCCCGCGGCGGCCGGCGCGACCCACTCGGCCCGCAGCGAGTCGGTGCCGAACTGGGCCAGCGCGGACGCCGCCGCCACGATCGACGGCAGGTACGGCACGGTGGCGGCGGCCCGGCCCAGCTCGACCAGGATCGCGCACTGCTCCGGCAACCCGTACCCCTCGCCGCCGGCGCTCTTGGGCAGCGCCGCGGCCAGCACGCCGGCCTCGGCCAGCGCCGGCCACAGCGGACGGCCGGAGGCCGCCAGATCCCGGGTGAGCGCCGCCAGGTCGCGCGCCTCGCCGCTGAGTGTGAAGTCCACGAGCGCCTCCTAGCGCTTGACCGGCAGGCCGAGCGCGCCGGCCGCGATGATGTCGCGCTGCACCTCGTTGGTGCCGCCGCCGAAGGTGAGGATCAGCGAGGCCCGGTGCATCCGCTCGATCCGGCCGTGCAACAGCGCGCCCGGCGAGCCGGCCCGCACCGTGGCGGCCGGGCCGAGCACCTCCATGAGCAGCCGGTACGCCTCGACCGCGACCTCGGTCCCGTACACCTTGCCGGCCGATGCCTGCACCGCCGCCGGAGCGCCCTCCGCGCCGGCCGCCACCCGCCAGTTGAGCAGCTTGAGCACCTCGGTCTGGGCGTGCACCCGGGCCAGGTGCAGCCGCACCCACTCCTGCTCGATCCGCCGGGTCTCGACCGCCCAGGCGCTGACCTCGTCGAGCGCCCGGCGCAGCGGGGCGGCCGGGGTGAGCGCCACCCGCTCGTGGTTGAGCTGGTTGGTGATGAGCCGCCAGCCCTCGTTCTCGGCGCCGACCCGGGCCGTGACCGGCACCCGCACGTCGTTGTAGTACGTCGCGCTGGTCGTCGGCCCGGCCACGGTGCGCACCGGCGTCCAGGAGAAGCCCGGCGCGTCGGTCGGCACGATGAGCATCGACAGGCCCTTGTGGCGGGGCGCCTCCGGGTCGGTGCGGCAGGCCAGCCAGACGTAGTCGGCGTAGCGGATCAGGCTGGTCCACATCTTCTGGCCGTTGATGACGTACTCGTCGCCGTCACGGACCGCGCGGGTGCGCAGCGCGGCCAGGTCGGTGCCGGCCTCGGGCTCGGAATAGCCGATCGAGAAGTGCACCTCGCCGGCCGCGATCCGCGGCAGCAGGTCGGCGCGCTGGGCGGGGGAGCCGTGCCGGGCGATGGTCGGCCCGACGGTGTAGATGGTCAGGAACGGCACCGGCACGCCGGCCATGGCCGCCTCGTCGGCGAAGATGAGCTGGTCCATGCGGGACCGCCCGCCGCCGCCGTGGTCGACCGGCCAGCCCAGCGCGAGCCAGCCGTCGCGGCCCAGCTGCCGCACGACCTCGCGGTACGCCGAACCGTCGCCGTACTCGCCCTCGTCGTCGGTCAGCGCCTCGCGCAGCGACGGCGTCATGAGATCGGCGAAGTACGCCCGCAGCTCCCGCTGGAGCTGCTCCTGCTCGGGGGTGTATCCGATGTGCATGTCGCCACCCGATGCCATAGATTAGAACCTGTTCTAGTAGAGTCCATCCGGCGGAGGGGCGTCAACCGTGGAGACGGCGTATCTGGCGGGCGCGGTCCGCACCCCGGTCGGCAAGCGCGACGGCGGCCTCTCCGGCGTGCACCCGGCTGACCTGGCCGGCCACGTCATCGGGGAGCTGCTCGACCGCACGGGCGTCGACCCGGCCGCGGTGGACGACGTGATCCTGGGTTGCGTCGACACCGTCGGGCCGCAGTCCGGCGACATCGCGCGCACGAGCTGGCTCGCGGCCGGCCTGCCCGAGCACGTGCCCGGCGTGACTGTCGACCGGCAGTGCGGCTCGGGGCAGCAGGCCGTGCATTTCGCCGCGCAGGCGGTCATGAGCGGCACCGCCGACCTCGTGGTGGCCGGCGGCGTGCAGAGCATGAGCCAGGTGCCGATCGGCAGCGCGATGCATCCCGAGGGTCCGTATCGGAACAGCAAGGGCTGGGCCAAGCGGTACGGCGACCAGGAGGTCTCGCAGTTCCGCAGCGCCGACGACATCGCCGCCAAGTGGGGGCTGACCCGCGAGGAGCTCGAGGAGTGGGCCCTCGAAAGCCACCGGAAGGCGATCCGGGCGATCGACGCGGGAAGCCTGCGAGACGAGATCGTGCCGGTCGGTGAGTGCGCGGCCGACGAGGGACCGCGCCGCGACACCAGCGCCGAGCGGATGGCCGCGCTGCCGGCCCTGCGCCTCGGCGGCGTCACCACGGCCGCGACCTCCAGCCAGATCGCCGACGGCGCGGCCGCCCTGCTCGTCGCGTCCGGGCACGCCGTCCGCGCGCACGGGCTGCGCCCGAGGGCGAGGATCCGCCACCTGTCGGCCCGTGGCGGCGACCCGGTGCTCATGCTGACCGCGCCGATCGAGGCGACGGTGTCCGCGCTGTCCAAGGCCGGCCTGGATATAAAAAGCATCGACCGGTTCGAGATCAACGAGGCGTTCGCCAGCGTGGTGCTCGCCTGGCTGCGGGAGAGCGGCGCCGACCCGGCCAAGGTCAACGTCAACGGCGGCGCGATCGCGCTCGGCCACCCGCTCGGCGCGACGGGCGCGCGGCTGCTCACGAGCCTGCTGCACGAGCTGGAACGCTGCGGCGGCCGCTACGGCCTGCTCACCATGTGCGAGGGCGGCGGCCAGGCCAACGTCACCGTCATCGAACGGCTGTGAGGGCGGCCAGGCGGTCGTCGGCTTCCTTCATGATGCGGTCGATGAGCTCGGCGCACGACGGCAGGTCGTCGATGACGCCGGCCACCTGACCGGAAGGCATCACACCGGACTCGGGCCGGCCCTCCACCATGGACGTGCGCAGCAGCGCCGGGGTGTTCGCCGCCATCAACCTCTGAGTCCAGGAAAGCCCCCGCCCGGCCCGCAGCAGCGAGGACCACGACAGCCCCGACTCGCGACGGAAGGCCACGGCGTGCCGGGCCGAGCGGGCCAGCGCGGCGACGCGGCCGGAACGTTCCAGGGAGTCGACGAACGGGGTCCGCAGCACCCGGTGCGGCACCCCGTCGACCCGCGTCGTCACGACCGTGCCGGTCACGGTGGCGGTCAGGTACCGCCGCTTGACCTCGAGGCCGACCGGGCTGTCCGAGGTGAGCAGGAAACGCGTGCCCATGGCGACGCCGGCCGCGCCGTACGCGAGCGCCGCCACCAGCCCGCGCCCGTCGAAGAACCCGCCGGCCGCGACCACCGGGACGCCGACGGCGTCGACCACCTGCGGCAGCAGCAGCGTGGTCGGCACCGGCCCGGTGTGCCCGCCGCCCTCGCCGCCCTGCGCCAGCACGGCGTCCACGCCCCACTCGGCGACCTTCTCGGCGTGCCGGCGAGCGCCCACCGACGGCATGGTGAGGACGCCGCCGTCCGCGCAGCGCCGGATCAGATCGCGATCCGGGGCCAGCGCGAAGGAGGCCAGCCGCACCCGCTCGGCGATCAGCAGGTCGATCCGTTCGGCGGCGTCGGGGAGGTCGGCCCGGATGTTGACCCCGAAGGGCGCGTCGGTGTGCTCCCGGATCTCGCGCAGCGTCACGCGGAGCTGCGGAAGGGTCATCGTCGCGGAGGCAACGATGCCGAAGCCGCCGGCCGCCGACGTGGCCGCCACCAGTCCGGCGCCCGCCACGTAGCCCATGCCGGTCTGCACGATCGGGTGCCGGCAGCCGAGCAGCTCGGTGAGCCGGGTTCTCACCGGATCTCCTTCTCCCGCAGGCCTTCCCGGTCGAGCTTGTCGCGGAGCAGCGCCAGCTCGGCCTCCGTCGGCGACCGGGTCTGCGGCACCTCGGAGGGCACCACGAGCGGAAACCCGGTGGCGGCAACGACTTCGGTGACCGGCACCCCGGGATGCACCGACCGCAGCCGCATCGAGTGGTCGGGCGTCGCGAAATCCAGCACCGCCAGGTTGGTCACCACCACCCGGATCTCGACGGCGCCGCGATCGAAGCCGACGCCGCTGACCATGTCCACTTGCGGGACGAACACGCGCGGCGCATGCCGGGGCACCCAGTAGCTGGTGGTGTGGTTGACCGTGTTGCCCGGCGCGCCCCGCACACCCAGCAGCTGCCGGGCCGGCCGCGCCCAGTCGCCGATGCACGAGATGTTCTGGTTGCCGAACCGGTCGAGCTGGCTCGCCCCCATCATCACGTGCCGGGTGCCGGCCGCGACCACGCCGAACACCGCCCGGTACGGCAGCCAGCCCTCGGCCTCGTCCTCGCGCAGCAGGGTGGCCTCGCCGTCGGTCAGCAGCAGGTCGGGGGCGAAGGTGAGCTGCGCCAGCCGGGCGCCCAGCCGCGGGATCAGGCCGGTCGGCGAGGCCAGCACCGCGCCGTCGCCGCGCCAGGCATCGGCACACGCCACCACGCAGACGTCGGCCCGGCTCATCGCGCGGCCACCGCCTTCTGATAGTGCTCCTCGTCGCCGTCCAGATAGGTCGCGCGGAAACGGTCCCAATCCTCGGGGCTCGCGGCCGCCGTCGCGTACTCCCGCTGGAACGCCTCGTCGCGGTCGTAATCGGGGACGCAGCTGGTGAAATGCGCGCCGCGCGGGGTCTCCACCACGCCGTCGACCATCATCCGGTTGAGCAGCAGGCCCTGCGGCGGCCCGGCATCGCGCAGCTCGGCGGTCGAGACCAGCCGCTCGCAGGAAAGATAGCGGCGGCCGGCGGCGAGACAGAACAGGTCGTCGAAATACGGATCCGGGCCCAGGTAGCGGCCGTTGCCGCGCCTATCGGCGCGATTGAGGTGGACCAGCGCCGCGTCCAGCTCCAGCGCGGGCATGGCGACAAGCTCAGAGCCATCCGCGTACGGCGACCGCACCGTCGACAGCGAAGGATTGACGCGCATCACGTCGGAGCCGAGCCCGGCGCGGATCGGCAGGAACGGCAACCGATTGGCGGCCGCCAGTAGTCCCCAGTAGAGCATGCCCTCGTCGTACTCGGTCAGCTCGATCTTGCCCTCGCGGCGGGCCCGGCCGAAGTGTGGCTCGAGCGGGATGCTGTCCAGGGACACGAAACCGGTGACCACGCGGCGGACGCAGCCGGCCGCGATCAGCAGGCCCACATCGGGCCCGCCGTAGGAGACGACGGTCAGGTCCTTCAGGGCGGCCCGGCAGATCGCCCGCACCAGAGCCATCGGCTTGCGGCGGGAACCCCAGCCGCCGATGCCGATCGTCATCCCGTCGCGGAGCTCGGCGACCACGTCGTCGACGGTCATCACCGTCATCGTTCCTCCACGAACTTCTGCCGGGCGCGGTCGCCGGCGCCGTTGAGGTTGAGCTCGAAGGTGAAGCCCTGCTCGAACCGGTACGACCGCTTCACGTCGACGGGGTCGATGCCGTTGAGCGCCTCCTTGGCCCGCCGGATCACCACCGGATCCTTGGCCGCGATCTCGCCGGCCACCGCCCGCGCGGCGGCGCGCAGCCGGCCCGGGGGGACGACCTCGTGGACGGTGCCGAAGCGGTGCAGGTCGGCGGCGGTGACCGTGCGGCAGGTGTAGACCATCGTGCGCATCAGCTGCGGCGGCACCAGCCGGGCCAGGTGTGTGGCCGCGCCGAGCGCGCCCCGGTCGACCTCGGGCAGCCCGAACGTCGCGTCGCCGGACGCCACGATCAGGTCGGCGTTGCCCGCCAGGCCGATGCCGCCGCCCAGGCAGAAGCCGTGCACCGCGGCGATCACCGGGACCGGGCAGTCGTAGACGGCCGCGAACGCGGCGGCGCAGCCCCGGTTGGCGGCCAGCAGCACGTCGTGGCCGGGGGAGCGCTGCATCTCTTTGATGTCCACGCCGGCGCAGAAGCCGCGGCCCTCGGCGGACAGGATGACCACCCGGGTGCCGGGGTCGGCGCCGGCCGCGGTGACCAGATCGGCGATGGACAGCCAGCCGGCCGCCGGCACCGCGTTGACCGGCGGAAAGTCGATCACCACCTCGGCGACGGCGCCGCGATCCAGGTGTACGCCCACGCCGCTCAGGCTAACCTAGCGCTTGCTTGGTCGGCTAGGCTCTGCCGATGGACCCCCTCGACTTCACCGGGCGCGGCGTGGTGGTCACCGGCGGGACCCGGGGGATCGGCGCGGCCATCGCCGCGGCCTTCCGCGCGGCGGGCGCCCGGGTGCTCGTCTGCGGCCGCCGGTCCCGCGACCTGCCGGATTTCTTCCAGGCCGACGTGCGCGACCCCGACCAGGCGGCCGCGCTCGTGGCGGCCGCGGTGGACCGGTTCGGCCGCCTCGACGTCCTGGTGAACAACGCCGGGGGCGCTCCGCAGGCCGCGGCCGCCACGGCCTCGCCGCGGCTGCACGCGCGGGTCATCGAGCTCAACCTGATCGCCCCGCTGCACGTCTCGCAGGCGGCCCACGCGGTGATGGCCGCGCAGCCCGAGGGCGGCGTCATCCTCATGGTGGGCAGCGTCAGCGGCACGCGCCCGTCGCCCGGCACCGCGGCGTACGGCGCGGCCAAGGCCGGCCTGCACCACCTGGCGACCAGCCTGGCCGCCGAGTGGGCCCCGGCGGTGCGGGTCAACAGCGTGGTCCCCGGCCCGGTGGGCAACGGCGGGCTGGATCCCGAGGCGGTCGCGCGGACTGTCCCGCTCGGCCGGCCCGCCACGGTGCAGGAGGTCGCCGGCGTCTGCCTGCTGCTCGCCTCGCCGCTGGCCTCCTATGTGAGCGGCGCGGCGGTGGCCGTGCACGGCGGCGGCGAGTGGCCGGGGTATCTGGCGCACCTGCGAGGCACGGCGTACCCTGCGCAGAAGTAGAACGTGTTCCAGTTGCCCACCGGAGGTGCCGGATGGTTCTCTCGATCAAGACGAGGCGGGACGCGGTCGGCCTGGCCACCGGCGAACTGCTGATCGGCGGCGCCTGGCGCCCCGCGGCCGACGGCCGCACCTGGACACACACCCACCCGGCCACCGGCGAGTCGGTCGGCGACTTCGCGGTGGCCTCGCCCGCCGATGTGGACGCGGCCGTGCGCGCCGCCCGCCGCGCCTTCGACGAGGGCTCGTGGCCGCGCTCCCGGGCCAAGGAACGCATCCGGGTGCTGCGCCGCACGGCCGACCTGATCCGCGAGCACACTCCCGAGCTGCGCACGCTGCAGGCGCTCGACAACGGCGTCCCGCTGACCTTCGGCGAGGAGTACGCCATGTCGATCGAGTGCGTGGCCGACGTCTTCGAGCACCACGCCGGCTGGGTCGACAAGCTCGGCGGCGAGACGCTTCCCGGCTATCAGGGCGGCGACCACCTGGTGATGACGCTGCGCGAGCCGGTCGGCGTGGTGGCCGCGGTGGTGCCGTGGAACGGCCCGCTGCTGCTCGCGGCGCAGAAGGTCGCGCCCGCCCTGGCGGCCGGCTGCACGGTCGTGCTCAAGCCGTCGGAGTTCGCGACGTTCGCGGCGCTGCGGCTGGCGCGCCTGCTCGAGGAGGCGGGCCTGCCGGCCGGGGTGCTCAACGTGGTGACCGGCCCCGGCGATCCGACCGGCGAGGCGCTGATCACCCACCCGCTGGTTGACAAGATCACCTTCACCGGCAGCCGGGCCGTGGGCAAGCGGGTCCTCGCGGCCGCCTCCGAGGGGATGAAGCGGGTCAGCCTCGAGCTCGGCGGCAAGAGCCCGTCGATCGTCTTCCCCGACGCCGAGGTGTACGCGGCCGCCACCCTCACCATGGGCACCGTGACCCTCGGCCTCTCCGGGCAGGCGTGCGTGGCGCATTCCCGCGCGCTGGTCCACCGCGACGTGTACGACGAGTTCCTCGCCATCGCCGAGGGCATGACGACCCTGGTCACGTACGGCGATCCCTTCGACCCCGAGGTCACCGCCTCGCCGCTGATCAACCCGCGGCAGCTCGACCGGGTGCTCGGCTACATCGAGCGCGGGCAGGCCGAGGGCGCCCGGCTGGTCTGCGGCGGCGGGCGGCCCGACGGCGAGCTGGCGGCCGGCAACTTCGTCGAGCCGGCGGTCTTCGCCGACGTGTCCAACGACGCCACCATCGCCCGCGAGGAGATCTTCGGCCCGGTGCTGGCGGTCGTGCCGTTCACCGACGAGGACGAGGCGATCCGGCTGGCCAACGACACCTCGTACGGCCTGGCCGCCACCGTCTACACGTCGGACGTCAAGCGGGCGATCCGGCTGGCGCGCGCGGTGCGGGCCGGGACGGTCGGCATCAACGGCTACCAGCTGGAGCCGCACGTGGCCTTCGGCGGGTTCGGCCAGTCGGGCCTCGGCCGCGAGGGCGGCCGCACGTCGATCGAGGCCTACACCGAGGTAAAGACGGTCCTGATCCCGACCACCGACGAGATGATGTAGCTAGCTCACCAGCCTGCGGTGGTCCCAGCTGACCACCTTCCGGGGCTCGACGAGGTACGCCGCGCGCTTTGTCGCCGCGTGCGCGACGTACCCGTCGAGCGCCTCGGCGATCTGCTCGGGCGGGAGGTCGCCGACCGCCGGGCTGGGCATCGGCGCGGCGACCAGCCGGCCGACCTCGGTCACCCCGGCCAAGTCGTCGATCCGCGTGACCACGCCGGTCACCTGGACGCCGCGCAGCTCGAAGTAGTCGTCGCCGTCCTCGACCAGGCAGGTCACCCGCGGGTCGCGGGCCAGGTTGCGGGCCTTCTGCGAGGCGCGGTAGGTCCAGAACGCTATCCGGCCGTCGCGCATGCCGTAGAACATGCTGACCAGATGCGGCGTGCCGTCCGGGTTGATGGTGGCGAGCTGGAGTTTGCGGCTGCCCTCCAACAACTTCTCGATGTCGGACGGCGGCATCGAGACGGTGTCGCGCTGCTTCACTCGCTCTCCCCGAAGGTGGACTCGGCCAAGGGCAGGGTTTCCTCGCAGACGAAGCCGGGCTGCGGCGGGTCTGCGGTGAACACCTTGCCCAGCGTGGCGTCCAGCTCGTCGAGCGTCCACTGGGAGCCCGAGGCGTGGAACGCGGCCCGGACCGTCGGCGGCCCGAGCACGGCCACCACGTCGCCGTGCGCCACGAAGACCTCGCCGGTGATGCGCTCGCCGGCCGGGCCGGCCAGATAGGTGACCAGCGGCGCGACCCGGGCGGGGGAGAGAGGGTCGGGGCCGTCCGGCGGCGGGCCCATCAGCTCGCCGGTCATCGCGGTGCGGGCGCGCGGGCAGATGGCGTTGGCGCGCACGCCGTATCGGGCACATCCGCGCGCGGTGGCGAGCGTGAGCGCGACTATGCCGCCCTTGGCGGCGGCGTAGTTGGGCTGGCCGGCCGAGCCGAGCAGGAACGCCTCCGAGGCGGTGTTGACGATCCGGGCGTAGGCCGGCCGCCCGCTTGTCTTCGACAGCGAGCGCCAGTACGCCGTCGCCAGCCGGGTGGTGACGAAGTGGCCGCGCAGGTGCACCCGGATCACGGTGTCCCATTCCTGCTCGGACATCGAGAAGACCATCCGGTCGCGGAGCACGCCGGCGTTGTTGACCAGGATGTCGACGCCGTCGAAAGCGGAAAGCAGCCCCTCGCCGGTCGACCACTCGGCGACGTCGCCGGGGCGGACCGCCGCCTCGCCGCCGGCGTCGCGGATCTGGGCCGCCACCGCGTCGAGCCCGGGACCGGGCAGATCGTTGAGCACCACCCGGGCGCCGGCCGCGGCGAGCGCGATCGCCTCGGCGGCGCCGAGCCCTTGCCCGGCGCCGGTGACCACAGCAACCCTGCCGTCGAGGAGGGCCATCTCAGTACCCCGGGCCCGCGAGCAGGCCGCCGTCGGCGAGGAACTCGGCGCCCGTCGTGTACGACGACTCGTCGGAGGCCAGGAACGCGACCAGCCGGGAGATCTCGATCGGCTCGGCGAACCGGGCGATCGGCAGCGCCTTGAGGAAAGCGGTGGGGTCGACCCCGGTCATCACCTCGGCGGCGGTGAGCGCCATCGAGGTCATCACGCCGCCGGGGTGCACTGAGTTGACCCGGATGCCGGACGGCCCGAGCTCCTGCGCGGCCGAGCGGGTGATCCCGCGGATGCCGAACTTGCTGGCGCTGTAGGCGGACAGGCCGGCGGCGCCGGCGAAGCCCTCGATCGACGACACGTTCACGATCGAGCCCCCGCCGGCCGCGACCATCGCCGGCACCACAGTGTGCACGCCGAGCCAGCAGCCGACCAGGTTGACGTCGATGACCCGGCGGAACTCGGCCGGATCCATCTCGGCGATCGGGCCGTGCTTGAGGATGCCGGCGTTGTTGACGAGGACGTCGAGCTTTCCGTACGCCGAGACCGTGGCGGCCACGGCGGCGGCCCAGTCGTCCTCGCTCGTCACGTCGTGATGCACGAACTGGCAGCGGTCGGGACCCAGGCCGTCGGCGACCGCCCGGCCGCGGTCGTCGAGCACGTCGCCGATGACCACCTGGGCGCCCTCGGCGGCAAAATGCCGGGCGTGCGACTTGCCCATGCCGCGGGCGCCGCCGGTGATGAGAGCAACCTTGCCGTCGAGACGTCCCATCGGAGCCCCCTACCAAGCGTTTGCTTGGGAGGGTATCACTCCCGATGCGTGCTGATGCCGTCGAAAAGCAACCGCAGCAAGCCGTCCACGATCTCGTCGGTGTTCCACGACTTGCCCCGGCTCTGCTTCCACGACGTGGGGATCCAGAGGATGTCGCGCAGCAGGCGGTAGATGAGCCGCGGGTCGAGGTCGGCGCGGAACTGGCCGGTCTGCTTGCCCCGCTCGAGCTGGTCGATCCAGGTCTGCTCGATCTCCTTCATCGCGGTCCGCAGGTAGGCGAAGCGCTTCTGGGCGCTGAAGTAGGCCCAGTCGTTCTGCAGCATGGTCAGGGCGGCCCGGTGGCGGCTGAGCGCCGCCGTGCTCGAGCGCACCATCTGCTCGATGGCGACCCGCGGGTCGCCATCGCCGGCGGCGGCCTCGCGATAGCCGGCGAGCACGTCGTCGAGGAACTCGCGCAGGATCTCGTCGCCGATCGACTCCTTGGAGTCGAAGTGGTGGTAGAGACTGCCGGACAGGATGCCGGCGGCGTCCGCGATCTCGCGGACCGTGGTGGCCCGGAAACCCTTCTCGGCGAACAGGTCGGCGGCCAGCCGGATCAGATGGGCGCGGCGCTCGGACGGCGGCGCGGCCTTCTTCGTGGTCGTCACCAGCCCGATGCTACTTGCCCAAGTGCTTGCTCGGTTCCACGGCGGCCGTTAGCGTAGAACGCGTTCTAGTTTCCGGAGGGGGTGGCGAGATGCGGGCGGCGGTTCTCCACGGCATCGGCGACGACGAGAAGCTCGACATACGCGACGACGTGACCGTGCTCGGCCCGGGCCCGGGTGAGATCCGGCTGCGGGTCCGGGCGGCCGGCGTCTGCCACTCCGACCAGTCCGCCCGCGACGGCGGCCTGCCCCAGCCGGTGCCGGCGGTGCTCGGCCACGAGGCGGCCGGCGACGTGCTCGAGGTCGGCGAGGGGGTGGACGACCTCGCGCCCGGCGACCGCGTCATCGTCAACTGGATGCCGTCCTGCGGCACCTGCGCCGAGTGCGTACGAGGAATGCCGTACCTGTGCATGACCCACGTGATGACCGGGTACGCGATGCCCCGCTTCATGGCCGGCGACCTGCCGGTGTTCGGGATGGCCGGCTGCGGCGCGTTCGCCGAGGAGATGGTGGTGCCCCGGATCGGCGCCGTGCGGATCGAGCCGGACGTGCCCTACGAGGTGGCCGCGCTGGTCGGCTGCGGGGTGATGACGGGGGTCGGCGCGGTCGTCAACACCGCGCAGGTCCGCCCGGGCGACAGCGTCGTGGTCATCGGTTGCGGCGGGGTGGGCATCTCGGCGATCCAGGGCGCCCGGCTCTCCGGCGCGGCGGTCATCGCGGCTGTCGACACCGTGCCCGAGAAGCTCGACGTGGCCCGCCGCTTCGGCGCGACCCACGCGGTCACGCCCGAGGGACTCAGCGACCTCGCCGCCGAGATAACCGGCGGCGAGGGCTTCGATTACGCCTTCGACGTGGTCGCGGTTCCCCAGACCTTGCGTACGGCGTGGACGGCCGCGCGCCGCGGCGGCACGGTCGTCGTGGTCGGCGCCGGACGGGCCGAGCACCAGGTCGAGTTCAACCCGTTCGAGCTGCTCTTCGAGGGCAAGCGGATCATCCCCTCGCTGTACGGCTCGGCCTACCCGCCGCGCGACTTCCCCCGGCTCATCGCGCTGTGGCGGGCCGGCCGGCTGGACCTCGAGGGCATGGTGTCGCACCGGCTGCGGCTCGAGGAGATCGACGACGCGCTCGCCGCGCTCGGCCGCGGGGACGTGATCCGGCAGGTGATCATCAACGACCCGAGCGCCTGACATGCGGCTCGGCATACAACTGGGGTACAGCGGGGAGGGCTTCGCGGCCGCGGTCGACGAGGTGGTCGAGTTCGAGGCGGCCGGCGCCGGCCTGGTGGTGGTGCCGGAGGCGTACAGCTTCGACGCCGTCAGCCAGCTCGGCTACCTCGCCGCCCGCACCAGCCGCATGCAGCTCGCGTCGGGGGTGATGCAGCTGTACACCCGCACGCCGACGCTGACCGCGATGACCGCGGCCGGCATCGACTACGTCTCGGGCGGCCGCTTCTCGCTGGGCCTCGGCGCGTCGGGCCCGCAGGTCATCGAGGGGTTCCACGGCGTCAAGTACGACGCGCCGCTCGCGCGCACGCGCGAGGTGGTGGACATCTGCCGGCGGGTGTGGCGCCGGGAGGTCCTGGTCCACGAGGGCGAGCACTACCGGATGCCGCTACCGGGCGGGCTGGGCAAGCCGCTGAAGCTCATCAACCGGCCGGTCCGCGACCGCATCCCGATCCTGCTGGCGGCCATGGGACCGCGGAACGTCGCGCTCGCCGCCGAGATCGCCGAGGGCTGGCAGGCGCTCTTCCTCGACCCGGAGGCCATCGACCGGGTGTTCGGGCCGGCGCTGGCCGAGGGCTTGGCCCGGCGCGACCCGGCGCTCGGGCCGCTGGACATCATGGTGCCGCTGCCGTTCGCCGTCGCCGAGCCGGCACCTTCGCTGCTGGCGCGGCACCGGGCGCAGCTCGCGCTCTACATCGGAGGGATGGGAGCCCGCGGGCGGAACTTCTCCAACGACCTGATCCGGCGCTACGGCTACCCCACCGAGGCCGCGACGATCCAGGAGCTGTTCCTGAGCGGGCGGCGCGAGGAGGCGGCCGCCGCGGTTCCCGAGCGGCTCGTCCGGGCGACCGCGCTCGTCGGCCCGTTGGATGATCTGCGCGTCCGGTTGGCGTCGCTCGCCGCCGCGGGAGTGACCACGCTGCTGGTCTCGCCGCTCGCGGCCACCCGGGCCGAGCGGATCAAGGACGTCGCAGAACTGAAACAGGTTCTTATAGACGAAGCCCTTTGACATCAGGGTTCGAGCGGGCTGATAGTAGAACGCGTTATAGCTCCAACCTCTGAGGAGCTTTCGCGATGACCGCTCATCTGAATCGGCGCCAGGTCCTCGCCGGCGCCGCCGCCCTCGGAACCGGCCTGGTCGCCGGTTCGTCCGCGCTCGGTCGTCCGGCGCGGGCCGCCCAGCCCTCGTACGATGTGGTGGTCATCGGCTGCGGCGCGGCCGGGATGACCGCGGCGCTGCGCGCCGCCAAGCGCGGGCTCAGCGTCCTCGTCGTGGAGAAGGCGCCCACCTTCGGCGGCTCGGCCGCCCGCTCCGGCGCCGGCATCTGGATCCCGAACAACCAGGTCATCCTCGCGGCCGGCGTGCCGGACACGCCCGCGAAGGCCGCCAGTTATCTCGCCGCGGTGGTGGGCGCCGACGTGCCGACCGCCAAGCAGCAGGCCTTCCTCGGCAACGGGCCGGCGATGATCTCGTTCGTCATGGCGAACAGCCCGCTGCGCTTCCGCTACATGGACGGCTACTCCGACTACTACCCCGAGCTGCCCGGCGGCATCGCGCGGGGCCGCTCGATCGAGCCCGACATGTTCGACGGCAAGCTGCTCGGGGCCGAGCTGGCGAACCTGAATCCGGCGTATCTGCCGACGCCCGCGGGCCTGACGGTGTTCAGCGCTGACTACAAGTGGCTCAATCTGGCGCTGGTCAACGTGAAGGGCACCGCCGTCGCGGCCGAGTGCGTCGCGCGGTACACGGCCGCCACGCTGGCGGGGAAGACGCCGCTCACGATGGGACAGGCACTCGCGGGGGCGTTGCGCGCCGGGCTGGCCGGCGCGGGCGTACCCGTGTGGTTGAACTCGCCCTTCGAAGAGCTCCAGTTCGACGCGAGCGGGCGGGCCACCGGGGTGGTCGTGACCCGCAACGGCGTCTCGACCGGCGTCACCGCCAACCGCGGCGTCCTCGTGGCAGCCGGCGGTTTCGAGCACAACCTGGCGATGCGGCTGGCCTATCAGCGGCAGCCGATCGGCGTCGACTGGACCGTCGGCGCCAAGGAGAACACCGGCGACGGGATCCGGGCCGGACTGCGCGCGGGCGCGGCGACCGACTTCCTGGAGGACGCGTGGTGGGGCCCGGCGATCCCGCTGCCCGAGGAGCCGTACTTCTGCCTGGCCGAGCGCACACTGCCCGGCAGCCTGATGGTCAACAGTGCCGGCAAGCGGTTCGTCAACGAGGCCGCGCCGTACAGCGACGTCGTGCACGTCATGTACGACAAGAACGGCATCACGCCGGACATCCCGGCCTGGCTGATCTTCGACCAGAACTATCGCAATCGGTACCTGTTCCGCGATACCGCGCCGGCCCTGCCGTTCCCTTCCTCCTGGTACAGCAGCGGCGCGGTCTTCAAGGAGCTGACCCTCTCCGGCCTGGCCGGCAAGATCGGCGTCCCGGCGTCCGCGCTGTCCGCCACCGTCAGCCGGTTCAACGGCTTCGCCTTCAACGGCAAGGACACCGACTTCCACCGTGGCGACAGCGCCTACGACCACTACTACACCGACCCGGCCGTCATGCCGAACTCGTGCCTGGCGCCGCTGTGGCTGCCGCCGTTCTACGCCTGCAAGATCGTGCCGGGCGACCTCGGCACCAAGGGCGGGCTGCGCACCGACGCCCGCGCCCGGGTGCTGCGCACCGACGGCTCGGTGATTCCCGGGCTCTACGCGGCCGGGAACTCCAGCGCGGCGGTGATGGGACACAGCTACGCGGGCGCCGGCTCGACCATCGGCCCCGCGATGACATTCGGCTACATAGCGGCCAATGACCTAGCGAACGGAGCCTGACATGGCACGCCGTCGCACCCTCCTTCGTGCCGCCGTGTTCGGGACACCGGCCGCCTTCCTGCTCGCGCGCGCTACCGCCGCCGGGGCGACCATCGCCAACGGCGACCACGTTCCGGCGCTCGTCGTCGGCAGCGGTTACGGCGGCGCGGTCGCCGCGTTGCGCCTGACCCAGGCCGGCATCGCCACCGCCGTCATCGAGATGGGCATGGCGTGGAACACCGCCGGCTCGAACGGCAAGGTCTTCTGCGACATGCTGAACCCGGACCAGCGCTCGTACTGGCTGCGGACCACCACCGACCAGCCCCTCGGCTACTTCCTCGGCATCGGCGTCAACAAATCCATCCCCCGGTACACCGGGATCCTCGACTCCGAGAAGTTCGCCGGGATCCGGGTCTACCAGGGCCGTGGCGTCGGGGGCGGCTCGCTGGTGAACGGCGGCATGGCGGTGGTGCCCAAACGGGACTACTTCAGCCAGATCCTGCCGTCGGTCGACGCCGCCTCGATGTACGGCACGTACTTCCCGCGCGCCAACGCCGGGCTGGGCGTCAACAGCATCGACACCGCGTGGTTCGAGAGCGCCGACTGCTACCGGTACGCGCGGGTCAGCCGCGATCAGGCCAAGGCCTCCGGCTTCACGACGACGTTCCTCAACAACGTGTACGACTTCGCGTACATGAAGCAGGAGCAGGCGAACACGGCGCCGCGGTCGGCGCTGGCCAGCGAGGTCATCTACGGCAACAACTACGGCAAGCGGTCGCTGGACAAGACGTATCTCGCCGCGGCGGCCGCCACCGGACGGCTCTCCGTCACCGCCCAGCACGTCGTGACCGCCGTCGCGCCGGCCGCAGCGGGCGGCTACTCGGTGACGATGAACCAGATCGACACGAGCGGCGCCACCGTGACCACCAAGACCGTACGGGCCGACCGGGTGTTCCTCGCGGCCGGCAGCGTCGGCACCAGCAAGCTGCTCGTCGCGATGCGGGCGCAGGGCAAGCTGCCCAACCTGCCGGACGCGGTCGGGCAGGGCTGGGGAAACAACGGCAACGTGATGGTGGCCCGCGCCAACCACATCTGGAACACCACCGGCGCGCTCGAGTCGGGCATGCCGGCCATGGGCATCGACAACTGGGCCGATGCCGCCGGGCCGGTCTTCGCCGAGATCGCGCCGTTCCCGGCCGGCACCGAGCTGTGGGTCAGCCTGTACCTGGCCATCACCAAGAACCCCAACCGGGCGCGGTTCACCTACAACGGCGCGACCGGGGCGGTCGACCTGAGCTGGCAGACGGCGCAGAACCAGCCCGCCGTCGACGCGGCGAAACGGCTCTTCGACAAGATCAACAGGGCGCAGGTGACCGTCTACCGCAGCGACCTGTTCGGCGTGAACAAGGTCTGGGGCGACGACTTCACCTACCACCCGCTCGGCGGCTGCATCCTCAACCAGGCCACCGACAACTACGGCCGGCTGCCCGGGTATCCGGGGCTGTATGTGATGGACGGTTCGCTGATCCCCGGCAGCACCGGGGTCAACCCGTTCGTCACGATCACCGCATTGGCCGAGCGCAACATCGAGAAGATCATCGCGACCGACTTGCTTTAGCCGAGGCGGCGGGGCGTTCCAGGCCGGCATGCGGTTGCTCGGCCGGTGGATTGGCCGGACTGATGGGACCGGTCCCGCATGGCGGCGGGCCGTTCCCGGTGACTGGGCGTTCCGGCCACATCGCGAGAAGCGGCGGCATGCCCTGCCAATTATATCCAGATATTTCGGGTAGTCGATCTCCGGCGGCCACGAAGGATGGTGAGTTCCGGCGCGCGGCTGACGGCAACTCATCAATATCGTGCGGGGAAGCTGCCGGCCGACGGCTTTCGGGAATATTGCCGGCCAGATCTTGCCGGTCGGGCGCGGTCGGGCGGGCGGTGCCGACGACGTGGGTGGGCGCGGGCGCGGGTGGCGCGGGCTGGCGCGGGCGGCACGGATGGCGGGGGCCGCGTCCACTCGGGCCGCCTAGGGCACCGCCGGCCCTGCTCGGCCGCCGATCGACGCAACGACGTCCGCGCCGGCCGGTGCGTTGTTGATCTCCGCGGCGCCCACAGGCCATCCCCCGCCCCGGCAGGCGGTTTCTGGGGGTCGTTGCAACACTGCTGGTCAGTTGGCTTGGGTGAGGAGTTTAGCGAAGCGTTCGGCGGGGGTGTCCCAGCCGAGGGTTTTGCGGGGGCGGCCGTTGAGTTGGACCGCGACCGCGTCGAGGTGTTCACGGCTGTGCACGGCTAGGTCGGTGGATTTCGGGAAGTACTGCCGCAGCAGGCCGTTGGTGTTCTCGTTGGTGCCGCGTTGCCAGGGTGAATGCGGGTCGCAGAAGTAGACGCTCATGTCGGTGGCCAGGCTGAACTGGTGGTGCAGGTGCATCTCGCTGCCCTGGTCCCAGGTCAACGACCGGCGCAGATGCGCGGGCAGAGTGGTGATCGTGGTGATCAAGGCGTCGCGGAACACGTCCGGGGTCCGTCGCCCGTCCGGCAGGTGCACCAGCATGAGGTAGCGGGTGTGCCGTTCGACCAGGGTGCCGATCGCGGACTTGTTGCCCTTGCCGATGATCAGATCACCTTCCCAGTGCCCGGGCACCGCCCGATCCTCGATCTCGGCCGGCCGCTCACTGATCATGATCATGTCGGTGGCCATCCGCGGGGTGCGCTGCCCTGCGCTGCGGTGGGGGCGGCGCATCACCCGCCCGGTGCGCAGCGCGGCCGCGACCTCGCGGCGTAAACCGCCGCGGCCTTGCAGGTAGAGGGCCTGGTAGATCGTCTCAGGACACACGGACAGCTCCGGCCGGTCAGGATGATCGCGGCGCAAGCGTCGCACGATCTGCTCCGGACTCCACCGCAGGTCCAGGCCGTCCTGAATCAGCGCCCGCAGTTGCGGGCTAGCGTCGATCTTGCGGGGTTTCGGGCGGGGTCGGCGGGCCTCGGCCCGCCGCTGCGCCGCATACGGCCGGTAGCTCCCGCTGTCCGGATGGGCGTTGCGGCGCAGTTCCCGGCTGACCGTGGACGGATCCCGGCCGAGCTCCGCGGCGATCTGCCGGACCGACGCCTGCTCCCGGCGGCGGTCAGCGATATGGATACGCTCGTCAGCGTTCAGATACCGGCCCCGCACCGAACGCTCAGCGGCCGACCTGATCGGCTTCGGCCCGTTACGCCAGCGTTTAGTCAGCCGATAGGAAACCCCGACAATCCGAGCCGCCCGCCGGAACCCCATGCCTTGATCCACCAGAGCAAGGTAGGCCTCCCGCCGCAACAACGACCGACCGGCGTAGTCGACCGACCCATCCCGGACCACCTGCTCCATCACACAAACCCCTCAGAACGAGGTGTTGCGACGACCCCTGGAATCCGGGGCACTGGGTGGGGTCGAGCAGAGCAGGTGGGTATGACAACTTTGGGCGGATGTCCACAGGGGGCGCCGCGTCGGTCGCGGCGTTGGCTGCACGATTATCGACGATATTGTTGAATCCTTTAGCCAAGGTAAAACCTGCCTGGCATGCAGCGCTTGTGGGCGTCCTCAAGACATGTTGCTCTCATCGGCTGTTCCATTGCTCTGGCGGCGACCCTGGCGCCGCAGGCGGCGTCATCTCACCCGGGCGGCGGCCATTCGGCCGACGCCGAAGACGCCGCGCTCACCTTCGACCCGGCCAACTACACGTCCTTCACCGTCACGGTCGACGGCCAGGCCACCAATGTGCGGTGGTACAAGGAGATCTGCGATGTCGCGGCGCCGGTGGCCGCGGCGGCGCAGCAGACCGGCATCGGCGGGACGACCACTATCAGCAACACTCGGTGCGGTTACCAGAGCATCAACGTCTTCGTCGCGGAGTCCACGGCCGGCGACCAGCGGGCGCCGATCTACTTCGCGGTCAACAACGCGGGCTGGATGGCGAGCTACATCAAGGCCAGCGTGACCGCCGGCGCCTCGTACGCGAGCTCCAAGCTTGGGTCTTGGACTGAGCGCCGGGAACTTGCTCGACACGATCAAGCATGAAGTCATCAGGTCGGCGGAGACATATTTGAAGACCGGCACGATCCCGCCGCTGGCGGCACGTTCGTCATCCAGGGTGGAGGGCCGCCGGGGACGCCGCCGACGACGAAGACCTACGTCACAACTGGATCGACGTCGACGTCGCCACCGGCAAGGTGCGGTCGGTGGACATGAAGAACTACCTCGACTTCGTCGCCACCCAGGCCACGCTGAAGTCCACGCCCGCCTTCGACCCGCTGGGGGTCAACGGCAACACGACCAGCGGCGCCGAGACCAACCTGTTCGGACCGGCGAACCAGCGGTACCTGAACTACACCGGGTACAGCTGGGACCACAACAACGTCGCCGGTGACGGCAGCGGTCTCGACGACACCGGGCTGACGTGGGCGCAGTACACCCGCAAGCGCGGCACGATCGTCGACGACCAGGTGCGGCTGATCGACCCGCTGGACCGTGCGCTCGACGCGGACCGGCAGGTCAGGGATGTGAACTACCGGCTCGCGTGGAACCAGCCGCACGCCGACAACTGCGACGTGCCGGAGGCGATGGCCTGGATCGCCGAGGTGGTCCACCAGGCCGGCCGAGGTCAGAGCGTGCGCAGCGCTTCGGTCGGGGAGAGACGGGCGGCGCGCAGGGCCGGATAGAGCCCCGCGCAACCGCCGATCAGAGCCGCGGCTGCCAGGCCCGCGCCCACCGCGTACGCGGGGACGAGGGTCTGCCAGCCGCGCGCGGCCGCCATCGCGTACGTGACGGCGGTGCCCAGGACCACGCCGGTCAGGCCGCCGGCGGCGCCCAGCAGGACCGACTCGACGAGGAACTGGGCGCCGACGTGGCCGCGGGTGGCGCCCAGGGCCCGGCGCAGGCCGATCTCGCCGCGCCGCTCGAGCACGGAGATGACCAGCACGTTCGCGATGCCGATGCCGCCGACCAGCAGGGCCACGCCGCCGAGGCCGAGCAGCAGCACGGTGGTGCCGCCGGTGACGGCCAGCCGGGCGGTGAGCGCCTCGGACGGGCGGCTCACGGCAACCTCCTCCGGGTGTTCGGGAGCGGCGGCGCGGGCCAGCATGGTGGCCACCTCGGTGGTGCGGTCGGTCCGGGCGCGTACGAAGATCCGGGTCGGGTTTCCCTGATAGCCGAAGTCCTGCGCGGCGATGGGCGCGCCGATGAACGCGGCGGTGTCCAGTTCGGGCGCCAGGTCGACCGGCGCCATCACGCCGACGACGGTGTACCAGCGGTCGCCGACCCGGATCCGGGGGCGGCCGGTCACGTCGCCGATGCCCAGCACCGTTGCGGCGTAATGGCCGAGCACGACGGCCGGGTAGCGGATCAGCGCGGCGTCCAGGAAACGGCCGTGCAGCAGCGTCCCGTCGAGGGTGGCGAGCAGGGCCGGGTCGGTGACGCGGACCGAGAGGCCGCCGGTGCGGCCGCTGGGGATCCGGTCGCTGCGATAGACCTGGATCGGCAGGGTCGCGGTCGCGGCGGCCGAGAGCACTCCTTGCGTACGGGCGACCGCCGGCCCCGCGGTGTCCGGCAGCTCGGCCTCGCCGCCCCGGAGGGTCTTGCCGTTGGCCACGGTCAGCAGGTTGGTGCCGACCCGGTCGATCTGGGCGAGCACGTCGGCCTGACTGGACCGGGTCACGCCGAGCACGGCCACCATGGCGGCTATTCCGATGGCGACGCCGAGGACAGAAAGGGCGGCGCGGCCCGGCCGTGAGCGCAGGCCGACCGTGCTCACCGGCAGCAGATCGGCGAGACGTAGGTGGGACTTCATTGTGCCTCCCCGACTACCAGGCCGTCGCGGATCTCGATGCGGCGGTGCATGGCCGCCGCGATCCGCTCGTCGTGCGTGATGACGACGATGGTGACGCCGTCCGCGTTGAGCTCGTGCAGCAGCGCCACCACGCCCTGCCCGGCGACCGAGTCCAGGTTGCCGGTGGGCTCGTCGGCCAGCACGAGGGCGGGCCGGCCGACCAGCGCGCGGGCGATCGCCACCCGTTGCCGTTCCCCGCCGGAGAGGTGCGCGGCGGGGAAGCCGGCGCGGTGGGCGAGGCCGACCCGCTCGAGGGCGTCGGCGGCGGCCCGGCGGCGCTCGGCGCCCGGCACACCGCGGTAGAGCAGGCCGGTCGCGACGTTCTCGGCGGCGGTCAGCCGGTCGAGCAGCATGAACTGCTGGAACACCACGCCGAGGCGGTGCGCGCGGACCCCGGAGAGCTGCCGGTCGCGCAGCTTCTCGACCGCCTGGCCGGTGATGCGCACCGAGCCCGACGAGGGGCGGTCCAGGCCGGCGGCGAGGTTGAGCAGCGTGGTCTTGCCGGACCCGGACGGCCCGACGACGGCGACGAGCTCGCCGCGGCGGATCGTGACGGTGATGCCGCGCAGTGACTCGACCGGCGGGGTGCCGGGGTAGACCTTGCGCACGTCGATCAGCTCCAGGACGTCGGTCATGCGGCCGGCACCTCCACGGACTGGCCCTCGGTGAGGCCGCTGACGATCTCGACCTGGCCGGTGCTCTGGTCGAAGCGGCCCGGCTCGACCGGCACGAGACCGCCGCCGGGCAGCCGCACCTGGTATCCGCCGCCCGGCCGGGCGAGGAGGGCGGCGATCGGGGCCAGCAGCACATTCGGGCGGGTGCCGACGATGACGTCGACCGTGACCGGGGCCCGGTCGAGGGCGAAGCCGCGGGGCAGGCGGACGGTGACGGTCACCGGGACCGTCGCCGCGTTCGGGTCGCCGGGCTGATCCGGCGACTCGGCCGAGGGGGCCGTCGCCACCCTGCCGATCGCGGTGACCCGCCCGGGGATCGGCCCGGCGTCCGGCAGGGAGACCTCGACCTCGTCGTTCACGTGCAGGGCGGCGACCTGCGCGGTGTCGACCTGCGCCACGACGGCGCGATTCGTCGACGTGCCGGTGAGCACGGTGACGCCGGGCGCCACCGCCGCGCCGACGCGGGCCGGCAGCGCGGTGACCCGGATCGCGGTGGGCAGGAAGACGACCTGCGCCTGATCGAGCCGGCCGGTGCGCTGGTAGGACGGTCGCCCCCACGACGCTTCCCAGCGGCGGATCGCGGCGGCGGTGGCGGCGCTGAAGTGCCGGTCGACGGTCATCCGGTGGTGCGGGTCGAAACCGAGGGCGGACAGGTTGGTCTCGAGTTGACGCACGTCCGGGCCGTCGCTCATGCCGTACGAGAAATCTCGGAAGGCCGGGACGGCACCCAGCAGAAGGCGGACCGGCGCGTCGGAGACGCGGAAGAGGACATCGCCGCGAGCGATCACGGCGCCCGGGGACGGCGCCGCGGTGAGCATGCCGGGATCGCCCTGATAGTCGACCGTGTACGAGCCGGTGTATTGAAGCGTGCCGCTGAGCTGGGTGGTCTGGGTGAGGGTGCCGCGCCGGACGGTGGCGGTCCCGGTGGAGATCTCGGCGGTGGGCGTGGCGGCGGCCTTCGGCTCGGAGCGGGCGGCGTAGGCGACCCCGGCGGCGAGCGGCGCGGTCACCGCGATGGCGACCACCGCGACCGCGCCGCGCCGAGGGCTCACTTCTTCACCCCGGTGCCGCCGGTGATCTTGACGTCGCCGCTCCAGACGCTCTTGCACGCCTCGTCGGCCTGGTCGCGCAGGTTGCCGGGGATGCCGTTGGCGAGCGGGGTGCCGCTGAGGTCGAACTCGCCGGCCTGGTTGGGGTCGGGGAAGTCGGGCAGGCCGTGCGCCCGGACGCATTTCGCGAACTCGGCCAGCTTGCGCAGGTCGTCCGCGCTGTACTGCTCCTTGGGGCGGAACGCGTTGGGCGGGTACCGGTCCTCGATCGGCTGGCAGGCGTCGATGATCGCCTTGTGGGTCCGGAGGTCGTCCTTCCAGTTGTAGTCGCCCGCGGGCGGGAACTGGAGGTAGCCGTCCTGGGTGAGCTGGGCGTCCGGCATCCGGGTCAGGCCGTGGTCGCGCAGGCATTCGACCCATTCCTGGCCGAGGCTCAGCAGCTGCTGGCGGTTCGCGGAGGCGGACGCGGACGCGGACGGGGTTGGCGGGTCGGCGCTGCACCCGGCGAGCCCGGCGGCGAGGACCGCGGCGATGAGCACTGTGGACGTTGTCCTGGTCATGCCCTCACGGTGACGGTCACGGCTTCGCGACTCGTCAACCCACGGTCGGGAATCCGGGCGGAATCGGCACCGGCGATGTAGTACCTGAGTCTGACGCTTCCGGCGGCCGCGCTTCCTACGATGGGCGCATGTCCCGGTTCTCGCGGCACCGACTGCTGACCGACGCCGCCCTGGCGCTGGCGCTGCTCGCGCTGACCCTGGGGCCGCAGCTCGTGACGGGCGCGCTGGCGGCGAAAAGGTCGGCCGAGTCCCTCATCCCGGTGTCCTCCGGCTGGTGGCTGTTCTCCGGGCTCGTCCTGGCCGGCCTGCTGATCCGGCAGCACCTCCCGGTCGCCGCGCTGGCGCTGGTCGCGGCCGGGTCGTTCGGGCACCTGGCGCTCCAGACCAAGTTCCAGCTGCTCGACCTGGCGCTGCCGCTGGTGCTGTACACGGTGGCGGCGGCCGCTCGCCGCCGGCGTCTCGCCTTCGGGATCCTGGCGCTCACCATGGTCCTGACCTACTTCGCGATGCTCGTGGGCCGGCTGGGCGTGCAGGTCGAGGAAAAGCAGGCGAAGGCCGCCAAGGAAGCCCAGGTCATGGTGGTGGAACGGGATGTGACCGGGAAGCCGGCGCCGTCGAAGCGGGTGGTCACGGTCGACGTGCTGGTCGACACCGGGCAGGCGGTGCTGGAGATCTGGCTGCTGTCGTTCGCGGCGTTCGCGGTCGGCGACGGGATCCGCAGCCGCCGCGCGCACCTGGCCGCGGTCGAGCAGCGGACCGCCGACCTGGCCCGGGAGGAGCGGCAGCGGGCGGCACTGGCCGTCGCCGCCGAAAGGGCTCGCATCACCCGCGAGCTGCACGACGTGGTGGCGCACGGCATGTCGGTGATGGTCGTGCAGGCCCAGGGGGCGGCCGCGGCGCTGGAACGGCATCCGGACCGCTCGGCCGACGCGCTCCAGCACGTGATCGAGACCGGGCGGTCGTCGCTGGCCGAGATGCGCCGGCTGCTCGCGGCCGGCCGCACCGGCCCGTCGACCGACGCGGTGCGGCTCGACCCGCTGCCCGGCATGGGCGACGTGCCCGCGCTGGTCGACCAGTTGCGCGCGGCCGGCATGCGGATCGAGCTGACCATCGAGGGCGTGCCCGACGTGGTGCCGGCGACGGTGGATCTCTCGGCCTATCGGATCGTGCAGGAAGCCCTGACCAACACCCTCAAGCACGCCGGACCGGGCGCGGTCGCGCGCGTACTGCTGGAGTTTCAGCCCGATCGGGTACGCGTGGAGGTCGTAGACGACGGGGTGGGGCTCGCCGGCGGCGTGGATGGGCACGGCAACGGCCTGCGCGGCATCGCGGAACGGGTCACCATGCTGGGTGGTGACCTGGAGACCGGCGCGGGCCCGGGCGGCGCCGGATATCGGCTGTCCGCCACGCTGCCGCTGGCGGCCGTTCCGGCTCGGTCATGACGCTGCGGGTGGTGCTGGTGGACGACCAGACGCTGGTGCGCACCGGGTTTCGGCTCGTGCTCGACGAGACCGACGACATCGAGGTGGTGGGGGAGGCGGCCGACGGGGCTCAAGCCCTCGACGTGGTGGCTCGGACGCGTCCGGATGTGGTGCTCATGGACGTACGGATGCCGGGTCTTGACGGCATCGAGGCAACCCGGCGCATCCGGTCCGGTCCGCACGCGGCGAAGGTGATCATTCTGACCACGTTCGACCTCGACGAGTACGTCCTGGCCGGTTTGCGCGCCGGGGCCAGTGGCTTCCTGCTCAAGGACGCCCTCGCCGCCGACCTGGTCAACGCCGTACGCGTGGTCGTGGCCGGCGAGGCGGTCGCGGCGCCCAGCGTGACCCGCCGCCTCTTCGCGCACTACCTGGGCCGGTCGCCGGGCCCGCCGCCGGCCGACGAGCGGCTCGCCGCCCTCACCGGACGCGAGCGCGAGATCCTGACGCTGATCACGCGCGGGCTGTCCAACGCCGAGATCGCGGTGGCGCTCTCGCTGGCCGAGAGCACGGTGAAGACCCACCTCGGCCGGATCCTGGCCAAGCTCGGCCTGCGCGACCGGGTTCAGGCGGTGATCCTCGGATACGAGTGCGGGCTGGCCGAGCGCTAGGGGGCGGGCGCCAGCACCCAGATGACCTCGCACTCCTCGTCGCCGTCGGTGGCGTTGGCCCAGGTGTGCGGCTCGCGGCCGGGGAAGGTGAAGGCGTCGCCGGCGTCCAGCAGCACCGACTCGTCGGAGAGCGTGATCCGCAGCCGGCCCCGGATCACGTAGACGAACTCCACATCGCTGTCGAGGGTGTAGAGCTCGTCGCCGCCGCTGCCGCCCGGCTCGACGGTCGAGTGGATGACCTGCAGGTGGCTCTGGGTGCCGGGGGTCAGCAGCAGCTCGTTGACCTTGCTGCCGCCGAAGTTGATCGGGCGGCCCTTGCCCGCGCGGACCAGCGAGGTCGCCGGCGGCTCGAACAGCTCGCCGACCCGGATGCCGACCACCGCGCAGATCGACATCAGCGACGCCACCGACGGCGACACGTCGTCGCGCTCGAGGCGGCTGATGAAGCCCTTGTTGAGGCCGGTCGCGTCGGCCACCTGCTGCAGGGTGAGCCCCCGGGCCTGCCGGGCGGCGCGGAGCCGGCCGCCGATCGCGACGCCGCCCACGGGGGGCTGGGCCACGCGTCGTACCTGGCCTGCCATTTCACTCCTCCAGCTGCATCGCGACCGCCCGTACGGGAGCCCCGTCGGCATTCTCCAAGGCGACCGGGAGGCAGGACACGATGGGGTTCGGGAAGTCGACCTGCTCCAGGTTACGGAAGTTCTCGCCGATCACGCCGCCGGCCTCGGCGATCAGATGGTGGACTGGGTAGCCGTCGCCCGGATGCGTCTCGTCCGGGGTCTCGTCGATGTTGATCGCATCCAGGCAGAACGTGCGCACGCCGAGGTCGAGCATCCGCCGGCAGGCGTCGGCGTCGAGGTAGGGATGGTCGAAGTAGGCGGGCGTGCCGTAGTGGGCGGACCAGCCGGTGCAGATCAGCGCGATCACGCCCGGGCCGAGCCGATCGGCGTACGGGGAAAGGCGCTCCCAGGTGATGCGCTCGCGCGCCTTGGCGCCGCGGACGTCGAGCAGCACCCCCGGGCCGACGAACAACCCGAGGTCGAGCTCGTGCAGCCGGGGCGCGTCGTCGCGGAAGTGGTACGGAGCATCGACGTGGGTGCCGGTCTGGGAACCCACCTCCAGGTGAAGCAGGTTGAACCCGTCCTCGCGCACGGTCGCGTGCACCGTGAACCGGGGGACCGGATCGCCCGGGTAGACCTGCGTCCCGGGGCCGACCGGCACGGACAGATCGACGATGCGCATTTTTCCTCCTAGGCAACAACCGTTGCGTGACGTGAAACTTACGCCTACGCTCCCCGAGCATCGAGTCCTAGACGAAGGACAATGCGCATGACCGAGACACAGCCCGCGCGGCCCAGAGTCACCGAGGTCGAGCAGCACGGCATTGACACCATCCCCGCCTCGCACCGGCACTCCCGCCCGCTGGACCTGTTCCGCATCCAGTTCGGCGGCGCCAACACCTTCGCCACCGTCATCCTCGGCACCTTCCCCGTCATCCTCGGGCTCTCCCTGTGGCAGGCCGTCGCGGCCACCGTGGCCGGCGTCGTCGTCGGCGCCCTCATTCTCATGCCGATGGGCCTGTTCGGGCCGCTCACCGGCACCAACAACGCGGTCAGCTCGGGCGCCCACTTCGGCGTCCGGGGCCGGGTGGTCGGCTCGTTCCTGTCGCTGCTGACCGCCATCGCGTTCTACTCGATCTCGGTCTGGGTCAGCGGCGACGCGGTCGTCGGCGCGCTGGTGCGGCTGGCCGGGGTGGACGACTCCGACCTGCTGCGGGGCGTCGTCTACGCGGTGCTCGGCGCGATCGTGATCGTCGTGGTGATCTACGGGTACGCGTTCATGCTGCTGGTCAACAAGGTTGTGGTCGTCGGCAACACGCTGCTCATCCTGCTCGGCGCCCTGGCGTACAGCGGCAAGCTCGACCTCGGCTACAACCCCGGGCCCGACGCGTACGCGCTCGGCACGTTCTGGCCGACGTTCGTACTCTCCGCGTTGATCGTGATGGGCAACCCGATCTCCTTCGGCGCGTTCCTCGGCGACTGGTCCCGCTACATCCCGGCCGCCACCAAACCCGTACGCCTGCTGGGCGCGACCCTGTTCGCCCAGCTCGCCACCCTCGTGCCGTTCCTCTTCGGCGTCTTCACCGCGACGCTGGTCGCGGGGGAGGCCGACTACATCGTGGCGCTCATCAACGCCTCGCCGGCCTGGTACGCGGTGCTGCTCATCGTCGTGGCGTTCCTCGGGGGCCTCTCCACCGGCATCACCTCGCTCTACGGCACCGGCCTGGACTTCTCGTCGGTGTTCCCGCGACTCAACCGGGTCCAGGCGTCGCTGTGCATCGGCTCGCTCGCCTTCGTGTTCATCCTGGTCGGGCGCCTCGCCTTCGACCTGATGGCGAGCGTGAACGCGTTCATCGGCGCGATCGTCATCTGCACCACCCCCTGGATGATCATCATGACGATCGGGTACGTCGTTCGCCGCGCCCACTACCGGCCGGCCGACCTGCAGGTCTTCAACCAGGGTCAGAGGGGCGGCGCGTACTGGTTCCACCACGGCGTGAACTGGCGCGGCATGGCGGCCTGGATCCCGTCCGCGATCGCCGGCCTGCTGTTCGCCAACTATCCGCCGCTGATCGAGGGCCCGTTCCGCAACGTCGCGGGCGGCGTCGACATCAGCCTGCTCGTGTCGATCGGGACCGCTGCCGTCGCGTACGTGTGCCTGATCGTTGTCTTCCCGGAGCCTCGCTATGTCTTCGGGCCGGACGGCCCGCGCGGTGTCCCGAGCACCGACGGCCCGATGCCGGAGATCGTCGATGACCACACGGCCTCGCGATACCGGGTCCGTGCCGCCGCTACCGAGTAGGAAAAATGCACGTTCCCCGGATTCTCCAGGACGGTCGCGTCGGCCAGGTCGACGCGACCGTCGTTCCCCGCTTCGCCGGGCCCGCCACCTTCGCCCGGCTCCCGCAGATCGACGAGGTGTCCGACGTGGACGTCGCCGTGCTCGGCGTGCCGTTCGACGCCGGCGTCTCCTACCGTCCCGGCGCGCGCTTCGGCCCCACGCACGTCCGCGAGTCGTCCCGGCTCCTGCGGCCCTTCAATCCCGCCGCCGGGATCTCGCCGTTCGCGAGCCAGCAGGTCGTCGACGCCGGCGACCTGGCCATCAACCCGTTCGACATCGAGGAGGCGATCGGCCAGATCGAGGCCGGCGCCCGCGCGGTGCTGGAACGTTCCCACCGCCTGGTCACCATCGGCGGCGACCACACCATCGCGCTGCCGCTGCTGCGGGCCATGGCCGCTCGCCATGGCCCGGTCGCCGTGGTGCACTTCGACGCGCACCTGGACACGTGGGACACGTATTTCGGTGCGGCGCACACCCACGGCACCCCGTTCCGGCGCGCGTCGGAGGAGGGCCTGATCGACCGCTCAGGCTGCCTGCACGTGGGCACGCGCGGCCCGCTCTACTCCACCAGCGACCTGCACGACGACCACGAACTGGGCTTCCACGTAGTGCCCAGCGTCGAGATCGACGACTTGGGCGCGCGCGGCATCGCCTCGCGCATCCACGAGCGCGTCGCCGACCGCCCGGTCTACCTTTCCATCGACATCGACGTGCTCGATCCGGCTTTCGCGCCCGGCACCGGCACCCCCGAGGCCGGCGGCATGACCAGCCGCGAGTTGCTGGCGGTGCTGCGCACTTTCGGCTCGCTCAACCTGGTCGGGGCGGATGTCGTCGAGGTCGCTCCCGCCTACGACCACGCCGAGATAACCGGCATCGCGGCGTCGCACACGGTTTACGAGATCCTCTCCGCGCTAGCCCTGGGGAAGAAGAATGACTGACGTCCTGCAAGCGGCGCGGAACCTGGTGGAGGCCTTCGCCGCGCACAACACCGAGGCCTATTTCGGCAGCTTCGCCGCCGACGCCACCTTCATCTTCCACACCCACGAGACGCCGTTGCGCTCCCGGTCCGATTACGAGCAGATCTGGTACGGCTGGGAGCAGTCGGGTTTCCACGTCCGCTCCTGCGAGTCCTCCGACCAGAACGTGCAGCACTTCGGCGACATAGCGGTATTCACCCACCGAGTCCGCACAGTAGTCTTTCTGGACGGCGCCGAGCAGACCCTCAACGAACGAGAAACAATCGTCTTCCACCGCGAAGCCGACGGCCGCTGGCTGGCCGTCCACGAACACCTCAGCCCCGACCCGTCCTGACCATTTCCGCCATGGCAATAATTCAGAGCCCCACGCAGCCGCCGATTTACCCAGCGCGGAGAATGCCGGCCGCGTCGGTGCGAAATTCTGTGCCCGATAGAATAGGCCAACGACATCGTCGAGAGCGCGGCTGAAGATTCGTACCGGCCGCCGTGAAACCCGGAGCGCGGACGTGGACGCGGGCCGCCGCTCGACCGGCGGTGTGGGCTGGGCTGCGTGCGGTGGCGTGAGCTGGGGCGCGGAGCTGGGTCGAAGCTGCGACGCCGGCCCGGACGCTGACGGCGGCGTGCACCGGGCGGGCGGCGGCGCCGGCGGAGCCGTGGGCGGCGATGCTCGGCCTGCCCGGCTGGGTCCGATGCCCTTCAGCATCTCCCGCACTTCGTCGCTGCTGTGCTGTCGGCGCAGCTTTTGCGCATACCGCTGGATGAGCCCCCAATCTCGACGCCGTGCCTGCTGGCGGCGGAACTCTTCCTTCTCCGGCGAATAGCGGCGCGACGCCGTGCGATCACGCATTACCGTCAATTGAGACCGGGTGAAGAACTCCAACTGCCGCATACCTGATTCTCCCATCCCGAGGAATGCGGCGGTAAGCCCGAACGGGTGTTCGATCATGCCAATTTCGTGCGGGGCAATTCATCAAGATTCCGATAGGGTCGCCTCGTGGATTGGCGCGCGGGCCGGCTGGACGGCTGCTCGGCTACCGGCTGACGCTGCTCGCCCTCGAGGCGATCCAGGCGGCGGGGGAGCGGCTCGAGTTGGGACCGTGCGAGCTGCGGTCGCCGAAACGCGACCGGGGGACTGACTAGCTTCCGCTGTTCGGACCGCCGGCGCCGGCGGGCGACCTGGACCGGCGGGTGCTGACCGAGCTGGCCTCCGCGCCGCCGGGCGCGGGGGTGGTGACTGGGCCCGCCGTGACCGGCTTCAAGAGTTGGTGCCAGGCCGTCGCCGGCAGGCTGGGCGCGCGCCGGGTCGACCAGCTGTCGCCAGGCCTGGCGCCGCTGCCCGACGCGGCGGCGCCGTCCGGCCCGGCGGCGCCGTCCGGCCCGGCGGCGCCGTCCGGCCCGGCGGCGCTGTCCGGCGCGGCGGCCCTGGTGCGAGTCGAGGGCGGTCAGGCGGCCGTCGCGTATTGGGTTAGTCAGTTAGCTGACTTCGCCGCTTCGGCGCTGTCGCGTCCGGTCGTCATCCAGGTGGTGGGCTGCGAGTCGCGTTCGTGAACTTCCGGCGGTGCGTGGAAACGCTTGCGCAGGGGGACCCGCGCCCCGACTCCGTGCAGGTCTGGACAGGCCCCTCCAAGGGAGGCGACGACGCCGGCCCGGAAGACGTCGCCGAGGGTGAGCTGGCCGCCGCCACGTTGCTGCCGCGCGGCGACCACTACGCCTTCGACGCGGCCCAGGCCTCCTGGAACGGGCGCTGGACGGCCTGGCCGACGTCGGCGAGTCCAACGGCCAGGGCGACCTCGCCTACTGGATCCTCACTCCCACCCGAAACCGTCGGGGTCGGTGAACGCGCCCGCGTCGCTGCCGATGGTGAAGCGGTGGGAGCCCTCGCCGTCCGGGGCGACGCCGGCGGCCTTGGCCAGGGCCTTGCGCTTCAGGAGCGCCAATTTCACGGTGCCGGCGAAATCCACGTACTTGCTGCCGTAGCTCTTGCCCACCTCAAGGCCGCGCGCGACGTAGAAGCGCTTGCTCGCCGCCACGTCCGCGACGCCCAGCTGGATCACCACGTCGTCGATCTGCCGGGTGGCGGGGCCGGTGTCCTTCTTCGACGAGGACGCGAACGTCACGATGGTCCCGTCCGGCGCCTGCAGCACGCCGCCGTAGCCCCACAGCGACTTCGCGGCGGGCTTCAGCGTCTTGCCGCCGGCCTCGGCCGCGGCGTCCATGAGGGCGTTGACCGTCGAGGGCTGGGACATCAGCAGCGACAGCGTGAAGCCGCGGAAGCCGGTCGTCGGCGCCTCGGAGGCCCGCAGGCGCACCTTGGCGCCCAGGTCGAGGGCCCCGGTGTAGAAGCGCTCGGCGTTCGCGATGTCGGCAACTTCGAGGGTGATGTGGTCGATGGAGGTCATGACAGGTCCTTACGTTCGAGGAATCCGAGAATATTGCCGCTGGGGTCTTCCACGACGGCGGCCAGCTGCCCCGCGCCGACGTCTTTGACACCTTGACGCGTACGCCATCCCGCGTCGACGGCCTGGGCGAGCACCGCGGCGACGTCGCCGACGTGGCAGTACCCGACCGGGCCGGTCATCCCGTGGTTGTGGCCGTTCGGGTCGAGGCCGATCTCCTGGTCGCCGACCCGGAAGCCGACGTAGTAGGGCTCGTCCGCGTACGGCGCCACGCCCAGGACCGTCTCGTAGAGCGCCCGGGCGGCGTCCAGGTCCCGGACCGGGACGATGATGGTCTTGATGCCGTGGTTCATGGCTATGAGCCTGCCGCCGGTGCCGTTCCGCTCGCATCCGTGGTGAGCACGGAGCGGACCACGGATCACGCTCACGGAGCCGTACGGCAGGATGGGTTTTGTGACGAAGCAGCCGGAGATCTCAGCGCGGGAGGCCGAGATCCTGGCGCTGGTGGGGGAGCACCTCAGCAACGCCGAGATCGGCGCGAAGCTGTTCATCTCGGTGCGCACCGTCGAGAGCCATGTGTCGTCGCTGCTGCGCAAGCTCGGCGCGGTGGACCGTCGCGCGCTGGCCGATCTCGCCCCGGCCGCGAAGGCGCCGGTGCGGCTCCCGTCGCCGGTCAACCCATTCATCGGCCGCGCCCGGGAGCGCGAGGCGCTGCGCGATGCCGTCACCGCCAACCGGGCGGTCACCGCCGTCGGTCCCGGCGGCGTGGGCAAGACCCGGCTGGCTCTGGCCGTCGCTTCCGACCTGGCCGGCGATTTCGCCGACGGCGTCTGGTTCGTCAACCTCGTGCCGGTCACCGACCCGGCGATGGTCGGCCCGGCGGTGGCGGCCGCGCTCGGGCTCGGCGAGCAACCGGGCCGCGACCTCGACGACTCGGTGCTGACCGCGCTCGCCGACCGGCGGGCCCTGCTGGTGCTGGACAACTGCGAGCACCTGACCGACGGGGTGGCGCCGTTCGTCGAGCGGCTGCTGGGCGGCTGCCCCCAGGTGCGCGTGCTGATCACGAGCCGGGCCCGGCTGATGGTCCCCTTCGAGTGGGTCTATCCGGTTCCTCCGCTGTCCCTCGCTTCCGATGCCGTCGGGCTCTTCATCGATCGGGCGCGGGCCGTCGGCTGGGTCGTCGAGGACGGGCAACGCGATCAGGTCGCCGAGGTGTGCCAGAAGCTCGACGGGGTGGCGCTGGCCATCGAGCTCGCAGCGGCGCGGCTGCCCGCGCTCGGGCTCGACGGGCTGGCCGCCGGCCTCGCCGACCACCTGCGGCTGCTGGTCGGCGGCTACCGGGCCGACGACCGCCACCGCTCGGTGCGGGCGATGCTGGACTGGGGGCGGGCGCTGCTCGCCGAGACCGACCTGGCGCTGCTGCGGCGCGTGTCGGTGTTCGTCTCGCCGTTCACCGCCGCGGCCGCCGCGGCGGTGGCCGGCTTCGACCCGCTCGAGCCCGGCCAGGTTGTCGAAGGGCTGGCCCGCCTCGCCGAGCAGAGCTTGCTGACCGTGAGCCCGGCGCCCGGAGGCACGCGCTATCAGGCTTTGGAGACGATCCGCCAGTACGGGTCCGAGCTGCTGGCCGGGGCCGGCGAGGTGGATGCCACCCACGCCCGGCATCTGCTGTGGTGCCTCGCGGTGGCGGGCGAACTGGGCGAGGCGACCGGCGGCGACTGGCGAGCGCGCTTCGACGCGGTGGCCGACGACTTGCGGGCCGCGCTGGGGCGAACTCCCGATTACGGCCTGGCGCTGGCGTTGGCGGGGCTCGCTTTCCGCCGCAACCTGATCGGGGAGTCTCAGCAGCGCTACGAGCAGGCAGCCGCCCTGGGAGCCGACGCTTCGGCGTTGCGTTCTGCTGCGAATGTGGCCGCTTGCCGGATGCGTGGCGACGACGCCTATCGCCTGTGGAAGGCCGCTGCTGACATCGCCGAGAGCCCGGCGCGTGACCTGGCCATGGCGAGCACCACCTACTTCCGGAAAACCGGGACCTTTGCTCAGCTGCCGCCGCGCGAGGAGCCGGGCAAGCTGCTCGACCGTGCGCGTGAGCTGGCCGGGGACGACCCCGCGGCGCAGGCGGCGGTGGCCCTCGGCGACTGCGCGGCCGCGGGCTATGCGTTCTTCGCCGAGCAGGTTCCGACTGACCTGACCGCTCTGGCCGAACGGGCGGTGGAGCTGGCCGGCCGGCTCGGCGATCCGGTGGCGGAGGCCGCGGCGCTCTTCGCGCTGACCGGTGCCCGGCGGCAGGCGGGGGACACCTTCGGGGCCGCGGCCACCGCGCGCCGCCGGGTCGAGCTGCTCGAGGCCCTGCCTCTCACCCCGGCTACCGCGGATGAGCTGATCGACGCCCTCCAGATCGCCACGGCGACCGGCATCGGCGTCGGCGACCTGCGCGCCGCGCGACGGTGGGGCCGGATGCTGCGGGACCTGCCGCCGCTGGCCGAGGCCGGGCATGTCGCCACGGCGCAGTTGCTCATGGCCGACGCCCTCGCCGGGCAGGCCGACGATGTGGTCGCGGTGAGCGGCCGGTTCCTCGACGCCTGGAGCCGGGAGGGACGGCCGCCGGTTCGCAGCTTCGGGCCGGTCGCCGCCGCCGTTGCGATGATCCACGACCTGCGCGGCGACGAGGCCGCCCGCGCCGAATGGCTGGACGTCCTCGACCAGCTGGGTGTCGGACCCGAGGACCGGGCCGGTTACAGCCCGGCCTTCGACGCCATCGGGCTGCTGCACCGCGGGCAGGCCGAGCTCGCCCTGAAGGAGCTCGACGGCGCATGGCTGCCGGGCATCCTGCAGCATTGGCACGTCGCCCTGCGCGCCGAGGCCGCCGTGCTGGCCGGCCATCCCGAGGCGGCTGAGCACCTCGCGGCCGCCGGCGGGATCGTCGCGGGAAACCCGATCGCCGAGGCCATCGTCGACCGCGCCGCCGCCCTGCTCGCCGACGACCGTGAACGGCTTCTCGCCGCCGCGATCGCGTTCGAGGCCGCGGGCTGCCCGTATCAGCGAGCTCGAACACTGCTGCTGGCGGGCGGGGAGAGCAGCGCGGGCGGGGAGAGCCGCGCGGCCGGCGAGGCCGCGCTCGCGGACCTAGGGCTCGCTGAGCGGTGAGCCGGGCCGGCCCGAGGGCCGTGTTCAGACGCCGCCGAGGACGTGTTGGATTCCCGCTACGGCGGCGCCCCGGGCCCAGTCGGTGAAGGTCAGCGGGGTAGTGACGATCTCGAGGGCGCAGCGCTGCACCTCATTCGGGCCGGGGCGCAAGCGCTCGGCGATGACCTCGCTCATGGCCGGTGACTCGGTGAGCGCGGCCACGTCTTCGCCCGCCAGCACCACGCACCTCGTCTGGAGCGCGCCGGCCATGGTCGCGACCACGTGCCCGAGGGCCCGCGCCGCGTCGTCGAGCAAGCGACCCGCGCGCGAGTCGCCGGCGCGGCCGGCCTCTGCCAGGGCGCCGAAGGTGATCGGGCGAGGGATCGTGGCGGGCGCGTGGCGGGCGACGTCGTCGTGGTCGAGGTAGGCGGAGGCGCAACCGGCATGCCCCAGGCCGCACGGCGGGCCGCCGGCGTCGATGGGGGAGTGGGCGAGCAGGTGGCCGTTGTCGATGAGGCGATCGACGGCCAAGCCCTCGCGGACCACGCCGAAGCCCAGGCCGGCGCCGACGGTGACGACGCCGAAGGTGGAATGGGTGCGGCCGGCACCGAACCACAGCTGCTCGCGGGCGAGGGCCGTCACGTCGTTGGTGACGATCACCGGCAGGCCGGTGCGCTCCTGCAGGGGCGTGGCCAGGTCGACGTCGCGCCAGCCCAGGAAGGTGCCCTCCTGGACGGTCGAGCTGGCGTCGATGACCCCGCCCAGCGCGACGCCGATGCCGTCGAGCGACGGGACCCGGCGGGCCAGACGCGCGGTGAGCTGGGCGACGACCTTGACGGTGGCGGCGACCGGCACGCCACCCTCCGGGCCGGGGCGGGGGAGCGCGGCGCGGGCGGTGCCCTGGACGTCGCCGAACATGTCGCAGACAACGGCGTACGCGGTGTCGGCAGTCAGCTTGCAACCCACGACGTGGCGCGCCCCGGGCACGGCGGTCAGCACCTGACGGGGACGGCCGACCGCCTGCTCGGGCTCGAGCGCCTCGGACGCCATGCCGCCGTCGACGAGGGCGCGGGCGAGGCGCGAGGTCGACGCGTAGGACAGGTTGAGCCGGTCGCCGAGGTCCTGCCGGGTGGCCGGCCCGTGGACGAGCAGGTGCCGGGTGACGGCCAGCTCGGCGGCGGACAGGCCTCGCCGCGGCGTCACGGGACGGCTCGTCATCACCATGTGCTCAGTTTACGAGTGACCCTTGTCACTGCCACGTCCCCGACTTATTTTCAATCTGGTTGTAAATAAGGAGGCACGATGGCGATCAGCACGAGCACCCCTGCCCGGCCGGCCACGGTTGCCACCGGGGCGCGGCCGAAGCGCCGCGACGACACCCGGCTGGCGATCGCGTTCATCGCGCCGGCCCTGATCGGATTCCTGGTCTTCATGGTGTGGCCGACGCTGCGCGGCATCTACCTGAGTTTCACCAAGTTCAATCTCTTGACGCCGCCGGAGTGGACCGGCCTGGACAACTACGTGCGGATGGTCCAGGACCCGGTGTTCTGGAACGCGCTGAAGGTGACCATCTACTACGTCTTCGTCAACATCGTGGTGCAGACCGTGGTGGCGCTGGTGATCGCGGTGATGATGCAGCGTCTGACCCGGCGCACCTGGCTGCGCGGGATCGTGCTGACCCCCTACCTGGTGTCCAATGTCGTGGCCGCCCTGGTCTTCCTGTGGATCCTCGACTACCAGCTCGGCATCGCGAACCACGTGATCGAATGGCTCGGCCTGGACCGGATCGCGTTCCTGTCCGACAGCGCCTGGGTCATCCCGACGATCGCGCTGATCAACGTCTGGCGGCACGTCGGCTACACGGCCCTGCTGATCTTCGCGGGCCTTCAGACAATTCCCGAGACCGTGTACGAGGCGGGGCGCTGCGACGGTGCGAGTGAGCTGACCATGTTCCGCCGGATCACCGTGCCGCTGCTCCGCCCGATCATGGCGCTCGTGCTGATCATCACCGTGGTCGGGTCGTTCCAGGTCTTCGACACCGTCGCGATCACCACCCGCGGCGGGCCGGTCGACTCGTCCCGGGTGCTGCAGTACTACATCTACGACATGGCGTTCGGCCGCTTCCAGTTCGGCTACGCGTCGGCGATGTCGGTCGCGCTGCTGATCATCCTGGTCGTGATCACCTTCGTGCAGTACCGGCTCACCCGGGCCGAGACGTCGGACCTGTCCTGAGGAGGCGACGATGACCACCACCACGGCGACTCCCGCCACGACCGCCACCCCGGTCGAGCCGGCCGCGAAGCCGGGCTTCAACTTCGGCCGTACGATCGCCTGGGTCTTTATGATCTTGGTGATCTTCCTGTCCTTGTTCCCGTTCTACTGGATGCTTCGCACGGCGCTGTCCAGCAACAACGCCCTCTACGCCGGGTCGGACAGCCTGCTGCCGGTGCAGTTCTCCTGGGGTGGGTTCGCGCGGGTCTTCGGGCTGCAGACCGGCCAGGAGGCGATCGACGCGGGCGGCGCGGGGCAGCCGATCGAGTTCTGGCACTACCTGGTCAATTCCGTCATCGTGTCGACGCTCGTGACCGGCGGGCAGGTGTTCTTCTCGGCGATGGCCGCGTACGCGTTCGCCCGCCTGCAGTGGCGGCACCGCGAGAAGGTCTTCGCGTTCTTCCTGGCCGGCCTGATGATCCCGACGATTTTCACGCTGCTGCCGAACTTCGTGCTGATCAAGCAGCTCGGGCTGGTCGACACGCTGCTCGGCATCGCGCTGCCGAACATGCTGATGACCCCGTTCGCCGTCTTCTTCCTGCGGCAGTTCTTCCTCGGCATCTCCCGCGAGGTCGAGGAGGCCGCGCTGGTGGAGGGCGCCAGCAAGGTACGGGTCTTCTTCCGGCTCATCCTGCCGATGGCGTCGGCGCCGATCGCGACCCTGTCGATCCTGACCTACATCACCTCGTGGAACGACTACTTCTGGCCGCTGATGGTCAGCTACACCGACCGGTCGCGGGTGCTGACGGTCGCGCTCGGCGTCTTCAAATCGCAGACGCCGCAGACCGGGCCCGACTGGTCGGGTCTGATGGCCGCGACGCTGGTGGCGGCGCTGCCGATGCTCATCCTCTTCTGCTTCTTCGCCAAGCGGATCGTCAACTCGATCGGATTCAGTGGGATCAAATGAGGCGCTTACTCGCTTTCTTCTCCGCGTTCCTCGTCGCCGGCTGCGGTTGGAGCGGGGCGGACGCCGCCACCGGGCCGGCCGGCAACGGCACCATCGAGTACTGGCTGTGGGACTCGGGCCAGCAACCGGGCTACCAGAAATGCGCGGACGCGTTCGCGGCACAGAACCCCGGCCTGCGGGTGCACATCTCGCAGTACGGCTGGGACGTGTACTGGCAGAAGCTGACCGCCGGCTTCATCGCCGACACCGCGCCCGACGTGTTCACCGACCACCTCGCCAAGTACGCGCAGTTCGTCGACCTGAAGGTGCTGCGCCCGCTCGACGACCTCGGCATCCAGGACGGCGACTACCAGCCCGGGCTCGCCGAGCTGTGGAAGGGGCAGGACGGCAAGCGGTACGGGTCGCCGAAGGACTGGGACACCATCGCGCTGTTCTACGACAAGACCGCGCTCCAGAAGGCCGGCGTCGACCCGGCCACGCTCGGCGACCTGACCTGGAACCCCACCGACGGCGGCACCTTCGAGAAGCTCGTCGCCCACCTGACCGTCGACGCCAACGGCAAGCGCGGCGACGAGCCCGGCTTCGACAAGAGCCACATCAAGACGCACGGGCTGAGCGCGGAAGGCTCCGGCGGCGCGGGCTGGGGGCAGACCCAGTGGTCCGCGTTCACCGGCAGCGCCGGCTGGCAGGCCACCGACCGCAACCCGTGGGGCACCCACTTCAACCTCGACCAGCCGGCCTTCCAGCAGACGCTGAACTGGTACTTCGGCCTGGCCCGCAAGGGATACATGCCGACGTACGAGGAGATCGGCGGCGCCAACGCGGTCGGCACCGACAAGCAGATCCAGTCCGGAATAGCGGCCATGGGCCTCAGCGGCTCCTGGATGATCTCCACCTTCACCAAGCTCACCGACGCGGCCGGCAAGAAGCTGGAGATCGGCATCGCGCCGACGCCGATCGGGCCGACCGGCAAGCGGGCGTCGATGTTCAACGGCCTCGCCGACTCGATCACCACGCTGTCGAAGCAACCCTCCAACGCGGGGAAATGGGTCAAGTTCCTCTCGGGTAGCGAGTGCCAGAGCATTATCGGCAAGTCCGGTGTGGTGTTCCCGGCCCGGCCCGAGGGCACCGAACTGGCCATCGCGTACAACCGGGACGAGCGGAAGCTCGACGTCACGCCGTTCACCGACCAGGTCAAGGACAAGACCACGTTCCTGTTCCCGGTGACCAGCAACGCCGCCGACATCACCGCGCTGATGAACCCGCGGATGGACGCCGTCTACATCGGCTCGGAGCCGGTGTCGTCGCTCACCACGCTCAACGACCAGCTCAACAAGCTCTTCGAGGTTGCTCAATGATTCTGCACTGGCGCGCCGCCGGGGTCAGCCTGGCGCTCGACTGCTCCGGCCCGCTGCTGCCGCGGGCGCTGCACTGGGGCGCCGACCTCGGCGACGGCCCGCTGGCGGCCCTGGCTTCCGCGGCGGTGCCGCCCCGGGTCAGCAACAGCATCGACCAGGTGGTGCCGGTCAGCGTGCTGCCCGAGCAGTCGGCCGGGTGGCTCGGCACTCCCGGGGTGACCGGGCATCGCGACGGCGCGGCCTTCTCGACCTCCTTCGCCGTGGTCGATCTCGAGGAGGACGATCGCCGCCTCTCGGTGACCGCGCGGGACTCCTCGGCCGGCGTCTCGCTGCTGCTGGAGCTGGAGCTGACCGAGTCGGGGCTGGTGCGGCAGCGAGCGACGCTGACCAACGATCACGCCGCATCGGTCTTCACGCTCGATGGGCTGCTGCCGACGCTGCCGGTGCCGGCCGAGGCGACCGAGCTGCTCGACTTCACCGGGCGGCACCTGCGGGAGCGCATCCCGCAACGGCAACCCTTCGCGCTCGGCACGCGGGTGCGGGAGAACCGGCGCGGGCGCACCGGCGCGGACGCCTCCATCGTCCTGGCCGCCGGGACCGCGGGCTTCGGCTTCGGTTCCGGCTCCGGGGAGGTTTGGGGCATTCACGTGGCTTGGAGCGGCAATCATCGTACGATCGCCGAGCGCACCCCGGACGGCGTAGCGCTCCTCGGCGGGGGCGAGCTGCTGCTGGCCGGCGAGGTGCGGCTGGCGCCGGGCGAGTCGTATCGCAGTCCATGGCTCTACGGCTCCTACGGCCGCGGTCTGGATGAGTTGTCCGCGCGATTCCATCGGCACTTGCGGCGGTCTTATTCGCCGAGGCCGGTGATCGTCAACACCTGGGAAGCGGTCTACTTCGACCACGACCTGGCCAAGCTCACCGCGCTCGCCGACGTCGCCGCGGAGGTCGGTGCCGAACGGTTCGTCCTCGACGACGGCTGGTTCCGGCATCGACGGCACGAGCGCGCCGGGCTCGGCGACTGGTATGTCGACGAGACGGTCTGGCCGAAAGGTCTGCACCCCCTCGTCGACCACGTGCGCGGGCTCGACATGGAGTTCGGCCTGTGGGTCGAGCCCGAGATGATCAACCCGGACTCCGACCTGGCCCGCGCCCACCCCGAGTGGATCATGTCGACCGGTGGCCGGATGCCGCCCGAGTCACGCCATCAGCAAGTTCTCGACCTTGGGCACGACGACGCGTACGAGTACATCTTTTCGCGGTTGGATGCGCTGCTGTCCGAGTACGACATCGCCTATCTCAAGTGGGACCACAACCGGGACCTGGTCGACGCGGGCCACTCGCCGGGCGGCGAGGCGGGCGTGCACACGCAGACCCTGCGCGTCTACCGGCTGCTGGACGAGCTGCGGGCCCGGCACCCCGGCGTGGAGATCGAATCGTGCTCTTCCGGCGGATCCCGGGTCGACCTGGGCATCCTCGAACGGACCGACCGGGTGTGGTCCAGCGACTGCAACGACGCGCTCGAGCGGCAGCACATCCAGCGCTGGACGGGCACGCTGCTGCCGCCGGAGATGATCGGCGCCCACGTGGGACCGACCGTCTCGCACACCACTGGGCGAGTGCACACCCTCGACTTCCGCGCCGGGACGGCACTGTTCGGCCACTTCGGCATCGAATGGGACCTGACCGAGGCCGGCGACGCCGACCGGGAGCGGCTGGCGGCTTGGGTGCGGCTCTACAAGGAGTTGCGCGGGCTGCTGCACGACGGCACCGTCGTACGCTCCGACCATCCCGACCCGGCGCTGTGGGTGCACGGCGTGGCGGCGCGGGACCGGTCCGAGGCCGTCTACGCCCTCGTCGCGATGACCACCGGGGTGTGGTCGCCGCCGGGACGCGTACGGCTGCCCGGTCTTGACCCGGACGCCGTCTATCGCGTCGAGCCGCTGCCGCCGGGGGACCAGCCGCAAGGGCCGACCAAGGCTCCGCCGCCGTGGTGGACTTCGGGGGTCGAGCTGACCGGGCGGATGCTGGGCGCCGTAGGGGTACAGGCGCCGGCTCTCTTTCCGGAGAGGCTGGTGCTGCTCCGAGCGACTTCGCTTTTACGGGACACCGTGCGCGTCCGTTGAGGACTAGCGTGGCCGGATGGAGCTGGACACCGGCCGGGCGCACGTCGCCCGGGTCTACGACTACTGGCTCGGCGGCAAGGACAACTTCGAGGCCGACCGGGCGTACGGCGACGAGCTGGAGCGCCGGGTGCCGGCCATCCGGGTCGCGGCTCGGATGAATCGGCTGTTCCTCGGCCGCGCCGTGCGGTACCTGGCGGGTGAAGCTGGTGTCCGGCAGTTCCTGGACATCGGGACGGGGCTGCCAACCGCGGGGAACACGCACCAGGTCGCCCAGGCTGTCGCGCCGTCGTCGCGGGTCGTCTACGTCGACAACGACCCGCTCGTGCTGACCCACGCGCGTGCGCTGCTGACCAGCTCGCCCGAGGGGCGTACCGCTTATATCGATGCCGATGTGCGCGAGCCGGCCTCCATCCTGGAGGAGCTTCCGGCAACGCTTGACCTGGAGCAGCCGGTCGCTGTGCTGCTGGTGGCGGTGCTGCATCTGGTCCGCGCGGACGAGGTCGCTTATCCGGCCATCTCGGCGATCGTGGGGGCGTTGCCGCCGGGCAGTTATCTGGCGATCACCCACGCCACCGGCGATTTCTGGCCGGCTTCACAGGTGGCGGCGGCGAACGCTACCAACCGGGCGCACGGCGTGGACTTCCGGTTCCGGGAGCGGGGGGAGGTGGCGCGCTTCTTCGACGGCATGGAGATCGTGGAGCCGGGCATCGTGCCGGTCGCGGAGTGGCGGCCCGACGGTGGCCCTGCCGCCGACCGGACGGACGCCAACATCTGGGCGGCTGTTGCCCGGATGCCGTAGCGGCACGCCCCTCTGTGGACGACATCTCAAAACTGTCATACCCACGTGCTCTGCTCGACCCCACCCAGTGCCGGGGCGGGGGATGGCCTGTGGGCGTCGCAGAGATCAACAAACGCTCTCTCGTCGCGGCCGGCTCGGCGATCAGTGGGTGGGCCGGTGGCAAACGGCCGGGGCGGGTGCGTGGTCGGGGTGGGTGCGGCCGGTTGCGCGTGTCGTTTGTGCTGGGTTGCCGTGGCGAAGGCCCGTGCGTGGTGGGTGCGGCCGGTCGCTCGTGTTCGTCAGTGCCGGCGGTGGTCCCGTCGTTGTTGGTGGGTGAGCGAGCTTGGCCGCGAAGATGCGCGGGCGCCGAGATCTAGGAGAGTTACTGTTCGGCGCGAACGCCAATTCATCATCCTTGGCTGCGCGCGCGGAGGCGTGACCGTCGATAACGCGATATTTCGGGCGCGGAAGTCGCTGGTTTCCCGCATTGTGGCTGCGCGCTCACTCATCGGGACAGCTGGTCGGGATCCGGGACCGGCTCCCATCAGCCGAGAGATGCCGCCACATAGCGGGATTCGGCGGCGCGATACGGCGGGGCGCGACTGGCGGCAGCCACGGCAACCATGCACGCCGCGGGCCATGGCAACCCGCCCGGACCGCCACGGTGCTGCAACGGGCCAGGCTGCGGCGAGTGGCGCCGCGACGTGCCGCGAGGGGACGCGCCGCGGCGAGCGGTTCGGGGGTTGCGGGCGAGCGGTGCGGGGATGCGGCGACTGCCGTGGGCGGTGCGGCGGTGCGGCGAGTGCGGTGGGCGGTGCGGGGATCCGGCGACTGCGGTGGGCGGTGCGGCGGTGGGGCGACTGCGGCGGGCGGTGCGGGGATGCGGCGAGTGCGGCGGGTGGTGCGGGGATGCGGCGGGCGGTTCGGGGATGCGGCGACTGCGGCGGGCGGTGCGGGGATGCGGCGAGCGGTGCTGGGCGGCGAGGCGCCGTTCAGGTGGTTGCGTCGAGGAGTAGCTCGAGCAAGTGGTGGTAGGTCTGGCCGGTCGCGCGGGTCAGGCCCAGCTCGCACGTGCGGTTGACCGAAGCGTGGGCGGTGAAGTCGCCGAGGCGCACGGCCGCGGCCTCCTCGAGGGTGGCGGACGCGGTCAGCTCGGGGTGCAGCAGGCCACGATCGCCGGCGAAGGCGCAGCACTGCCAACCCGACGGCACGGTCACGCGGTCGGCGATCGCGGAAGCTATCCGGGCGATGGCGTCGTCCAGGCCCAGGCGGGTGGAGCTGCAGGTGGGGTGCAGCGCCAGCGACGGCAGGCGGTGGGTGATGGTCAAGGTGGGGAGCACGTTGTCGGCCACCCACGCGACGGCGTCGATGGCGTCGATGCCCATGCGGTGGAAACCCTCGGTGCAGGAGGCGGCGTCGCTGATCACGGGCAGGTCGACGCCGGTGAGGGTGTCCACGACGCGGGTGCGCATGAGCTCGTAACCGTCGGGCAGGCCCTTGGAGCTCCAGGGGGTGCCGCAGCACAGGGCGGCGATGCCGTCGGGGACGGTGAGGTGGAGGCCGGCGCGGGTGGCCAGCTGCCGCACTGCCGCCATCACGCCGGGGCCGCCGTCCGCGGGGGCGAACATGGTGTTGAGGCACGAGGGCAGATAGAGGGCGTCGGCTCGCGCCGACAGCGAAGGGCGGCGTCTGGTTCCGCCGGGCGGCAGGTCACGGGACCAATTCGGTACGGCCGGAGCACGCGTGGCCGCCTCCACAAAGGATGAGGGAGCGGCCGCGGCGGCGCTGAGCGCGACGCCCATGGTGCGGGTGGCGGTGGGCCAGTGCCGGGCGGCGGTGGTCCAGAGGCGTTGGGTGGCGCGGCCGTTCGCCTCGGCGCGCAGGCGCTTGGTCAGGTCGCCGGTGTTGATGAGGACGGGGCAGGCGGTGGCGCACATGCCGTCGACCGCGCAGGTGTCCACGGCGTCGTACTGGTATTCGCGTTCCAGGGCGGCGGCGATGGCCGGGTCGCGGGCGGCGGCCAGCTCGCGGCGCAGCACGATGCGCTGGCGCGGCGTGGTGGTGAGGTCGCGGCTGGGGCAGACGGGCTCGCAGTAGCCGCATTCGACGCAGCGGTCGACCTCGGGCTCGACCGTCACGACCGGCTTGAGGTGGCGCAGGTGGGCGCGGGGGTCGTCGGTGAGCAGGACGCCGGGGTTCAGCAAGTTGTCGGGGTCGAAGGCGCGCTTGATCTCGAGCATGACCTCGTAGAGCTCGTCGCCGTACTGGCGGCGGACGAAGGGCGCCATGACCCGGCCGGTGCCGTGCTCGGCCTTGAGGGTGCCGCCGCGGGCGAGGACGGCGGTGACCATCTCCTCGGTGAAGTCGGCGTAGCGCTGGACCTGGTCGCCTTCGCCGAAGCGCTCGTTGAGCATGAAGTGGAGGTTGCCGTCCTTGGCGTGGCCGAAGATGACGCTGCGCTCGTAGTCGTGGCGGTCGAAGAGGCGGTTGAGGTCGTCGCAGAGGTCGGCCAGGACGGGGACGGGGACGGCTACATCCTCGAGGAGAGCAACGGTGCCGCTGGGACGGTTGCCGGCGACGGTGGCGTAGAGGCCCTTGCGGATGTGCCAGAGCGCGTTGCGGGCGGCCGGATCGCGGCTGAGGCGGGTGGGCAGGTCCCACGACGCGAAGATCTGCGCGGCGGCGTTCTCGCGGTCGGCCAGGCGGTCGGTGTCGGGCTCCTGCCATTCGACGAGCAGCGCGGCGTGCCGGTCGACGGCCAGGGCGCCGAGGGCGGGGTCGGTGCGGGCGACCCGCAGCGACTCGGCGTCGAGCAGCTCGACGGCGGCGGGGGAGAGGGCGACGAGGTCGGGCATGGCGGACATGGCGCGGTGCAGCGTGTCGAACACGACCAGGCCGGTGGTGGCGGCCGGGTTGACCGGGACGGTGTTCAAGACCGCCGAGGCGACGAAGCCGAGCGTGCCCTCGCTGCCGATCGCCAAATGAGCCAGGATCCCGGCCGGCGTGTCGTGGTCGAGGAGGCTGTTCAGGCCGTACCCCATGGTGTTCTTCATCGAGAACTGGGCGCGGATCACCCGTACGGAATCGGGATTTGACCGCACCCGGTCTCGCAGCCGCAGCAGGGCCGCATGGAGCGACGGCTCCGCCTCGCGGAGCCGAACGTCCGCGTCGGGCAGGCCGGTGTCGACGACGGTGCCGCTGGGCAGGATCAAGACCAAAGATTCGAGCGTCTTGTACGTGTTGGCGTGGGTGCCGCAGGTCATGCCGCTGGAGTTGTTGGCGATGACGCCGCCGATCGTGCAGGCCGACTCGCTGGCGGGATCAGGGCCGAGCTTGCGGCCGAACGGCGCGAGGCGCGCGTTGACCTGCCGGAGCACGGCGCCGGGCTGCACCCGCACGCGTTTGCCCTCGTCGAGGACCTCGATGTCGCGGAAGTGCCGGCGGGTGTCCATGAGCAGCGCGTCGGTGCCGGCTTGCCCGCTGAGGCTGGTGCCGCCGGAACGGAACGTGACGCCCAGCTTCAAGCCGGCGGCGGCCCGCATCAGCGCGGCGACCTGACCGGCGTCGTGCGGCACCAGCACGGCCTGCGGGGTGAGCAGATAGTGCGACGCGTCGTGGGCCATGCCGAAGCGGTCGGTGACCCGGGTCCGGACCGTCCCGGGCGCCGCCTCCTCCAAGGTCCTGAAGGGCTTCATCGGGCACCTCCTTCCATGACATCCTCGTCCCATGGGCCGGGGATTGGCGATCGTCGCTGTGCTGGCCGGTGGGTGGACGCTCGCCGTCGTCCTGTTCCTCTGGAGCCTGCGGCTCGCCGGCTTGATGTCCAACGGCTCGGTGATGAGCGGAATTCTCCTGGTCGCCGGCCTGGCGGTAACTCCGGCGGCGCCGGCCGCGGCGTCCTGGCTCGCCGGCCAGGGCGGGTGGACGGTCGCGGCGTGGATCCTCGGCGTGCAGGCCGCCATCCTGGCCGTCATTCTCGGCGGGTGGCTCATCGGCATGATCACGCAAAGCTGAGCGTCACTCTTTCGGTGACATACACGCCCGTCGCTGGTGGCTAGAGTCCGGGAACGTGTCCGTTGACCTGCCCGGCATGATCGTGCAGTCCGTGGGTGAGGCGATCGTCGGGGAGACGCTCGACGGCACGGTCGTGCTCTGGAACCGGGCGGCCGAGCAGCTGTACGGGTATCCCGCCGCGGAGATGATCGGGCAGCGGGCGGATCGGCTCTATCCGCCCGGGCGGCCCGACGGCGAGCGGATCCGGCGCGATGGCAGCAGAATCCGGGTCTGCTCGCGGGCGGCTCCGATCGTGGACCACGCCGGCGTCACCGTCGGCGTGGCCACGACCTCGTGGTTGCCGGAGAACGACCGGCTCGGGCACGACCTGCGGACGCCGCTGAACGCCGTCCTCGGGTTCACCGAGACGCTGCTGATGCGCCTGCCCGGCCCGCTCAACGACGAGCAGGAGCACCAGCTGCGGCTGGTGCGGACCAGCGCGGAGCAACTCCTGGCACGCATCAACCAACTGCCGTGAAGGGCGGACGCTCGTGAACGGTTGGACGGACACCTGGTGGCAGCTGACGGCGCTGGCGAACGCGGTGATCCTGGCCGCGTACCTGGCGATCTCGCTGGCGATCGCGCGGGGGCTGTGGCGCTCGCGGCAGTGGCGCAACAACCCGCTCGGGCTGGCGACCGCTGCCATCTTCTTCAGCTGCGCGGTGCACCACGGCTCGCACACGGTGCATTTGCTGATGCCGTACTTCGGCGGCGACATGCACGCGGGCATGGCGATGCGGATGGCGTTCGGCATGGACTTCCAGGCCGCCGGCTGGGACACCGTGACCGCGCTGCTGGCGGTCTGGTACTGGACGCTGCGCGGTCGGTTCCCGGCGCTGGTGCGCGGCGCGGCGGTCTTCGAGGACCTGCGGCTGCGGCAGGCGGCTGAGGCTACCCTGCGGGCGAGCGAGGAGCGCTTCCGCGAGATCGTGGAGACCACCAGCGAGGGCGTCGTGGTCGTCGGTGGCGACGGGCGGATCGGGTACGCCAACGACCGGTTCGCCGCGATGGTGGGCCGGCAGCCCGCCGAACTGCCCGGCACGCCGGTGCTGGACCTGGTCGCCATCGCCGACCGGCCGGTCGCGGCGCGGGCGCTGAGCGAGGTGGGCGCCAGCGGGGCGACCCGCATCGAGGTCGGCCTGCAGGCGCACGGCGGTCGGGCGGTATGGGCGCGGATCGCCCTGACCGCCCGGGTCGGCGACCCCGACCGGCCGGTCGGGGCGCTGGCGATGGTCGCCGACGTGACCGAGCAGAAGAGCATCGAGGCGCAGCTGCACCAGGCGCAGAAGCTGGAAGCGGTGGGGCAGCTCGCGGGCGGGCTCGCGCACGACTTCAACAACCTGCTGACCGTCATCGACGGGTACGCCGCGCTGCTGGTCGCCGGGGCCGACGAGGACACCGCCCGGGACCTCGTGATGATCCGCGACGCGTCGACCCGGGCCGGCGCGCTCACCCGCCAGCTGCTGACGTTCTCCCGGGCGCAGACCGCCCGCCCGCAGGTGGTCGACGTGGCCGAGCTGGTGGCCGGCGTCGAGGTGCTGCTGCGGCGGCTGATCCGGGAGGACGTCGACCTGATCGTCACCTCGGCGGCCGCGGCGACCCCGGTCCGCGTCGACCCGGGCCAGCTCGAACAGGTGCTGGTGAACCTGGCGATCAACGCCCGGGACGCGATGCCGGACGGCGGGACGCTGGCCATCGCCACCGACCGGGTCGTCGACGACGCCGGGGATCGGGTGCTCATCACCGTCACCGACACGGGCTGCGGCATGACGGCCGACGTCGCCGAGCGGGTGTTCGAGCCGTTCTTCACCACCAAGGGGCCGGGCGGCGGCACCGGACTGGGCCTGTCGACCGTGTACGGCATCGTCACCCGGGCCGGCGGGCAGGTGCGGCTCGAATCGCAGCCGGGCGCGGGCGCCACCTTCGAGGTCTTCCTGCCGGCCGCCGAGGTGCCCGCCGACGCGATCGGCGAGGCCGTCGAGCCGCAGCCGCTCACCGCCGGCACCGGGACGATCCTGCTGGTCGAGGACGATCCCGCGGTCCGTCAGCTGAGCCAGCGGATCCTCACCACCGCGGGGTACGAGGTGGTGGTCGGCGTGGACGGTGAGAACGCCCTCGAAGTGGCCCGCGCCCATGACGGCATCGACCTGCTGGTCACCGACGTGATCATGCCGGGGATGAACGGGCAGGAGCTGGCCGACCGGCTCACCGAGCTCCGCCCCGGCCTGCCGGTGATCTTCACGTCCGCGTACACCCGCGGCGTGCTCACCGACGACGCGGCGGCCTTCCTCGACAAGCCGTTCACCGCGGCCGCCCTCACCGCGAAGGTCAGATCCGTGCTGGACAGCCGGGCCGGCGTCGTGGCGTCCCGGGCATGACGGCGACGGTCCTCTACATCGAGGACAACCCGATCAACACGATGCTGGTGGAACGGGTCCTGCGGGCGCGGCCGGAGGTGACGTTCGGGTCGGCGCCGGACGGGCGTACGGGGCTGGACCGTGCCGAACAGACCCGGCCGGACCTGGTGCTGCTCGACCTCGAGCTGCCGGACATCGGCGGCGAGCGGGTCCTCGCCGAGCTACGGGCGCGGGACATCCCGGTGATCGTGATCAGCGGGGACGTCGACCCCGCGGTCCAGCGGCGGACGCTGGCGAACGGCGCCCGCTGCTTCCTGGTCAAGCCGTACGACATCACCGACCTGCTGCGGGCGGTCGACGCCGGCCTAGGCGTGTAACACCGCTCTTTCGCGTGGTCGACGCCGGCTCAGGCGTGCAGCACGGTCAGGCAGATGTCGTCGTCGGGGGCGGCGCCGCCGAGCATGTCCCGGACGATGGCCTCGGCCAGGAACTCGGCCACCGGCTGGTCCGGGTCGAGCCGGTTGAACGCCTGCGCGGCGACCTTCAGCAGGTGCTTCCCGTCGACCGAGGACGGGTCGCTGTGCCGGTCGGTCAGGCCGTCGGTGTAGGCCAGGAACGCCGAACCGACCGGCAGCTCCAGCTCCCGCTCCGGGAAGACGGCGTCGCGCAGCACGCCCAGGGCCGGGCCGGCCGCCTTCAGCAGCACCGCCGCGGTGGCCTCGCCCTCGGGCGCGACGACGACCGGCGCGGGGTGCCCGCCGTTGGCGAAGCGCAGCCGCCCGGTGTCCGGCTCGAACAGCGCCACCACCGCGGTGACGAAGGTGTCGTCCCGGCCGGTGCCGGCCAGGAACCGGTTGAGCCGGGTCAGCACGCCGACCGGGTCGGGATCGTCGTGGGCGTACGCCTGCAGCGCCGCGAGCGCGTGACTCATGACCGCGGCCGGGTGCCGGTCGTGGCCGGCGACCTTGCCGACCGACAGCAGCACGCGGCCCTGGTCGACCGCCCGCGCGTCGTACCAGGCCGAGCCGATGTCCAGCCGCTCCGGCGCGGGCAGGTACACCGCCGCCAGCTCGGCGCCGGGGACGGCGGGCAGGGCCGGTTGCAGCACCGCGCTGTGGAACGCGTCGATGGTCCGGCGCACCGCGAACCAGTCCACCTGGGCCTGCGAGTCGGCCCGCGACCGGGTACGGATCCCGGTGACGTCCTGGGCGACGCCCCACACCCGCGACGTGGCGGTGGGGCGGCAGGAGACGATCAGCTCCCGGACCGCGCCGTCGGCGTCCACGACGCGCAGCTCGGCCGAGGACGGCGCGCCCGCGTACCAGGTCCGCTCGATCATCGAGGCGATCCGGGCGGCGTCCTCCGGGTGGAGGCGGCGCATCAGCTCGGGCACGGTCAGCCGCGCCGACGGCAGCCCCAGCGCCTCGCGCAGCACGGGCGAGACGACGATCGTGTCGGTCGCCGGGTCGAACTCCCAGGTGCCGGCCCCGGTCACCCGCTGCGTCTCGACGACCTGCTCGACCGCGGAAACGGTGATCTGGTCGTCGACCAGCAGCGAGTCGATGGTCGCCAGCACCATGGACGGCTGCGCCGGTTTGAGGATCACGTCGTGCACGCCGCACGCCTGCGCCAGCGGCTGGATCTCCTGCGCGCCGTAGTGCGCGGTGCTGAAGACGATCGGGATGTGCCGGGTCGCCGGCTCGCCGCGCAGCGCACGGGCCAGCGCGTAGCCGTCCAGGCCCGGCATCAGGACGTCCGTGATCACCACGTCCGGTGGGCACAGCGCCGCCATCGCCAGGGCGCGGTCCCCGTCCGGCGCCTGTTCGACGCGGTGCCCGCGGTAGCTCAGCAACGTTCGCATGAACTCCCGGCTGGGGGCGTCATCATCGACAACAAGCACGGTCGCCATCGCTCGGACGCTAGTGCGCGCCGGGCCCGGCACTCGCACACGGTGTGCGGCGGGGTCGCACGAGCGAATGAAAACGGCTCCACCGGGTCCGCACGCGCATACCATGCCGCCATGGACCTGGGCCACGGGGACAGGTGGCGGCTCGACCCCTGTCAGGCATGTCCCGCGCAGACGTTGCCGGTCGGCGAGTTCGACGTCCTGGACCGGCCGGGGCCGGCGTCCCGCTACGACCCGGCCGCCGGGTATCGGACCAACCAGACGACCGGGCTGCCCGAGTGCGTCCACCCCGCGCGGGTCCAGCTGCCGGCCTGCCTGTACGCCAGCAACCACGAGCCGCCGCCCGGACCGGCGGGCAAGCGCCCGGAGCCGCCGGACGACGCGGCCGGGCTGGAGGCGTGGTTCGGCGCCGTGATCCGGGCCGCGCCGGCCGAGCTGGCCGACGCGGAGCTGGCCGCCAGTACCCGGTTCCCCCGCGCCGAGGTGCTCGCCGCGATGCGTCGCGCGCTCTCGGCCGAGCTGGTGCGCGGCCGACTCGTCCGGTCGTCGGACGCTCAGCGGGACCCGCAGAACTTCCGCAACGCCGCCGAGTCCACCGGGTCGATCCACTCGTAGGTGCCGCGCAGCTGGTCGGAGATCTGGTCGACGGTGGTGACGGCCGCGGTCATGACGCCCCACGGCATGCTGACGTGCAGCAGGGTGCGCACGATGCCCGCCGGGAGATGCGGGCGGCCGGCGCCGGTGGCCCGCAGCAGCAGCCCGCCGGTGGAGACGTCCTCGACGTGCCCGCTGACCGGCACCAGCCGGCGGCCGGGCTCCGAGTCGACCTGGGCGGTGCCGGTCGCCGCGTACGCCCCGGGCCGGCGCGCGGCCTCGCGCCGCTGCACCACGTCGGTGGTCAGGTCGCCGGCGATGGTGAGCCGGCCGCCGCGCAGCTCGGCCTCGATCCAGGTCACCCCGGCGTTGGTGACCAGCTCGACGATGCCGGCGCGCCGGGCGGCGGGGTCGTCGAGGCTGAGCACCGGGATCGGGGCGAGGGCCGCCACGAAATCCGCCCGCACGTCGTCGAGCACGATCAGGGGCAGGTCCGGCTCGCCCGGGCACCGCAGGGTGAGGGTGCTGCCCGCCGGCACCACGATCATGGCTCGACGCTCTCACATCGTCGCGCCGGATGGCGGCCGAATCCGGCAACCGGGTGCCGACTGACCTGGGAAAGTATGTGGGATATACGCATTTGAATATGCGAGATCTTTAGCCTTCGGCCGACGTCTGTCGTGACGGAGGATGCAGTGGGAAAACGTACGCGGGGGATTTTCGCAGGTGTTGTCGTGCTCGCGGCGGTGGCCGCCGTGGGAGCGCGATTCTCATGGACGGCCGGGGACGCCGAGCCGGCGCCGGCCGCCGGCACGACCGCGGCAGCCGAGCCGGGCGTGCTCGATCGGGTGGGCCGGGCGGCCCGGGCGCTCGTCGGCGCCGACAGCGGGCATCACACCGAGCCGGTCTCGGCCGGGATGTCGGTGAGCCGTCCCGCGCCGGCCGCGAAGAAGTGGCCCGCGCAGAAGCGGGTGCGTGAGGTCACCGCCAAGCGCACCGCGAACGGCCGGGTGTACCAGCTGTCGGACGGCCGGCTGCAGGCGGAGCTCTCCGCGACGCCGGTGAACTATCGCGACGGCAAGGGCCGCTACCAGCCGATCGACACCCGGGTGAAGGCGACGGGCCGGCCCGGGTACGTGCAGGGCAACGCGGCCAACACCTTCGCCAGCCTGTTCGGCGACCGCACCGACCGGCTGGTGCGCTTCGAGAAGGACGGCCGGTCGGTCGAGCTCGGCCTGGCCGGCGCGGCCAAGGGCGCCACGCCGCAGGTCTCCGGCTCCACCGTGACCTACCCCGGCCTCGCCGGTGGCGCGGACCTGGTCTACGACGTCGGCTCGACCGAGCTGAAGGAGAAGATCGTCCTCAAGCGGCCGCCCGCGGGCCCGGTGTCCTACGCGTTCACGCTCGACGCGCACGGTCTCACGGCCGTGCCGCAGGCGGACGGGTCGATCGCGTTCCGCGGCGCGAGCGGCGCCACCGAGCTGACGATGCCGGCGCCCTTCATGGCCGACGGCGCCGGCCGGACCAGCACCAAGGTCACCCAGACGGTCACCGGCTCCACCGTCACCGTGACCGCGGATCCGGCGTGGCTCGCCGACCCGGCGCGCGTCTACCCGGTCGTGGTGGACCCGACGATCAAGGTGCAGCCGGTGCCGGCCGACGCGCTGGACGCCCAGATCAACTCCGGCGCCGCGACGACGAGCTTCGGCGGGGACTACCAGCTGAAGGTGGGCACCGACGCCAATTCCGTGTGGCGGTCGCTCCTGAAGTTCGACACCAGCCCGGTGCCGGCCGGCACCACGATCGACGACGCGCAGCTGCAGCTCTACTACGACCAGTCGCTCTACGCGTACGGCCAGGACGTGCCGATGGAGGCGCGGCCGGTGACCACCGCCTGGACCGAGTCCACGGCCACGTGGGCCGGCACGAACGCGAACATCTCACCGGCGCCGGCCGGCAACATCGTGACGGTCGACGACGGTGACAGCAACACCGCGGCGGTCGGCACCTGGACCTCGTCGACGAACTCCACGCTGACGCCCAAGGCGATCGGCAGCGACTACCGGGTCAACAACGACGCGACGACCGGGCACACGTACACCTGGGTGCCGACCATCACCGAGGCCGGGAACTACCTGGTCGAGGTGCACTACGTCGGGGAGTCGGACCGGGCGTCGAACGCGCCGTACACGGTCTACTACAACGGCGGCTCGAAGGCGTACACGGTGGATCAGACCACCCCGACCGCGGACGGCGCCTGGAAGACGCTCGGCGTCCTGCCGTTCGCCGCCGGGACCAGCGGCAAGGTCGTGCTCGGCGACGTCGCGAGCAAGGCGGTGATCGCCGACGCGGTCCGGTTCACCAAGGCGAGCGCGGTGAAGGCCAACTCCAAGTCCAGCGCCTGGATCTCGTTCCCGGTGCGCAGCGCCGTGCAGAGCTGGGTCGGCGGCGCCGCCAACTACGGCCTGATGGTGAAGGCGGTCAACGAGACCGACCTGGGCCGCGGCGGCGCGATCTTCGAAGCGTCGGAGTACGCCTACAACAACGACCGGCGCGACTTCAACCTGCCGAAGCTGGTCATCACGTACGGCAAGCAGGGCGTCGCGGTGAACCCGCCGACCACCATCGCGGCGACCGGCGCGTTGCTGGACTGGCCGGCGTACACCGGCGCGGACATCGCCGAGTACCAGGTGCACCGCAGCGTCTACCAGACCTTCACGCCGTCCGCGGCCACGCTCGTCGCGCCGGTCAAGGCGGGAACGCTGTCGTTCCAGGACAGCACGGCCGCCCCGACGGCGGCGGCCGAGACCGATGCGATGAAGCGCAAGTTCTTCTACTACATGGTCGCCGTGAAGACCACCGACGGGAAGCTGCTAGCGGGTCCCACGGTCCCGGCGATGCTGCCCAAGGCCGGACAGATCACCAAGATCTTCCGGACCGGGGTCACCGACACCACGCTGTCGGCGGCCCAGCCGGCCGTCAACGTCAACAGCTACGCCGGCGACCCGTACGTCTCGCCCGGCAACAACTCGACGGTCTACGGCGACACCCGCGGCCTGGTCAAGTTCCCGATCTCGGGCGTGCCCGCGAACGCGCAGGTCGTCGACGCGCAGCTGCGGATGTGGAACGCCGGGCTCTACCCGGGCACGGACACCGACGAGTACGTCGACGTCTACCGCCTGACCCGGGCCTTCGACCAGACGAAGGCCACCTGGAACACCAGCGACGGCGCCACCGCCTGGACGAAGGCCGGCGGTGACTACGACACCGCCTGGTCGGCCGGATTCAACGGGTTCACCAACGACCCGGAATGGGAGACCTGGAACGTCACCACGGCCGCGAAGAGCTGGGTGGCGACGCCGGCCGGCAACTACGGCCTGCTCCTCAAGCAGCGCGACGAGGTGGGCGCCACGGCCCGGGCGATGCTGCTGGCGTCGGAGGCGAGCGAGCCGCTGCTGCGGCCGGCCCTCGAGGTGACGTACCTGGAGCAGACGCCCGAGTCGACGTACTACGCGCCGCAGACGCCGACCGACGTGGCGCCCGCGTCCACCTACACGACCCCGGTGTCGATCTCGAACCCGACGCCGGCCACGTGGAAGGCGGCCGACTGGCAGCTGTCGTACAAGTGGAGCCGGGCCAACGGCGAGGCCGTCGCCGGCTCGACAGCGGTCACCGCTCTGCCGGCCGACGTCCCGTCCGGCGGCACCGTCGACCTGACCGCGACCGTCACCACGCCGCCGTCGACGACCGAGGGCAACAAGAAGACCGACTACACGATCAGCTGGGAGCTGCAGAACAAGACCACCGGCCAGGCCCTCGCGCCGCTGGCGCAGACGGTCGCGGTGGTCGAGCCGACCTCCGACCAGCTCGGCCTCGAGCAGTTCTACGCCTACGCGGGGAAGAACACCGGCGCGGGCGGCACGCTCATGAACAACCTGGCGGCCGGCAACACGGTGTGGTCGTACAACGCGTTCAGCAACCCCGGCCGGGGCCTCAGCTCGTTCGTACGGCTGGCCTACAACTCGCTGGACACCAGCGACACCGTCTCCGGGTACGGCTGGTCGCTGCAGGCCTCCTCGATGATGCGCCTGGGCTCGCCGCTGGACTTCCACCCCAACCCGCACCCCACCAAGATCACCATGATCGACGGGGACGGCACCAGCCATTGGTGGACCCTCGACACGGCGAGCGGGCAGTGGGTGTCGCCCAAGGGCGTGCACCTGTACCTGCAGCAGAAGGCCGGGGTGCAGTGCAAGCCGAACACCCAGGAGCCGCAGGCCTGGTCGCTGACCCGCCCGGACCGGACGCAGTTCTTCTACGACTGCGACGGCTACCTGACCTCCGTCGTGGACAAGAACGGCAACACCATGACGTTCACGTACGAGGAGCGTAAGAGCAACAACAAGCCCACCAAGTTCCTGCGCTACGTCACCGACCCGGCCGGCCGGCAGACGCTCACGATCGACTACTTCGCCAAGGGCGACGCGTACGACTACGTGGACGACGCCACCTGGACGCGCAAGTCGGCGACCGGCCTGACCAATCCGAAGATCATCGACCACGTACGGCAGATCACCGACATCAGCGGCCGGAAGCTGACCTTCACCTACACCGACAAAGGGCTGCTCGGCGAGCTCGTGGACGGCGCCGGCTCGGCCAGCGGCGCGCCGAAGACGTTCAAGTTCCAGTACGACATGACCCAGGGCAACAAGAACGTCAAGCTGGTCAAGGTCACCGACCCGCGGGGCAACGCCACCAGCGTGGTCTACAACTACCCGTCCGCCGGGGACGACCCGCAGTGGCACTGGCGCACCAAGTCGTACACGGATCGGCTCAACGGCCTCACCCAGTTCGCCTACACCGACCCGGACGGCGCGCAGGGCACCGGCGTCGACGCGACGGTCACCGACGCGGAGAACCACGCCACCGCGTACCGGATGGACGGCTTCGGCCGGCCGTACCAGACCACCAACGCCCGGAACCAGGTGACCAAGCTGGTCTGGGACGACCAGCACAACGTCAGCAGCCTGACCGAGAACAACGGCGCCGTCTCGGCGTGGTCCTACGACCCGAAGACCGGCTACCCGCTGGAGACCAAGGACGCGCCGGCGGTCAAGAACGGTTACCCCGGCACGCGGCTGACCTACAGCACCCAGCTCAACGGGTACGTGGCCGACCTGGCCACCAAGACCAGCCCCGAGGGCCGCAAGTGGTCGTTCACCTACACCACGGCGGGCGACCTGGCCACGGTGACCGACCCTATCGGCAACACCACGGCCACCGCCGACGACTACACCACGACGAACACGTACGACGCGTACGGGCTGCCGCGCACCGTCAAGGACGCCAACGGTCACACCACCTCGTACGACGACTACGACGCCAACGGCTACCCGCAGACGATCACCGACGCGCTCACCCGCGCGACGAAGTACGTCTACGACGCCCGCGGCAACGTCACCAAGATCACCGATGCCCTGGGCAAGGACACCACCCAGGCGTACGACACGTTCGGCCGCCCGCTGGCCGGAAAGGCGCCCAAGGACCAGGGCGCCGGCGTCTATATCACCACCCCGGCGCCGGTCTATGACACCAACGACAACGTGCTGACCTCCACCGCGCCGAACGGGGCGGTCACCACGGCCGTCTACGACGCGGCCGACGAGCTCTCGTCGATCGTGGCGCCGGCCGACGTCAGCGGCGATCCGGCGCGCAAGACCACCTACACCTACGACAAGACCGGCAACCTGCTGACCACCACCGAGCCCGACGGCAACCTGCCCACGTCGACGAGCCCGACCGACTACGTCACGACCAACACGTACGACGCGATCTACCAGCTCAGCGCGGTGACCGACGCCAAGGGCCACAAGCTGCAGTACGAGTACGACGACGTCGGCAACGTGGTCACCGTGACCGACCCGCGCAAGAGCGCCACGGCCGACACCGCCGACTTCACCACCAAGATGGCCTACGACCTGGCCCACCGGGTCACCCGGACCACCGACGCGGCCGGCAAGTTCACCGGCAGCACCTACGACAAGGACGGCCTGACCACCTCGACCACCGACCAGGTCGGCACCACCACGCTGGCCACCTACGACGCCAAGGGCCAGCTGATCGAGCAGAAGGTGCCGCGGTCGGGCAGCGGCGCGACCGCGATCTACGCGATCACCCGCTTCGAGTACGACCAGGTGGGCAACCAGACGAAGGCGATCAGCCCGCGCGGCGTCGACACCACCGACGACCCGGACGACTTCGCCCAGGTCACCGTCTACGACGAGCTCAACCGGGTGAAGGAGACCCGGACCGCGTACGACAAGGACGACAGCCGCTACAAGACGCCGGACAAGACCACCTACACGTACGACAAGGTGGGCCGCCTCGACACGCTGTCCGCCCCGCCGTCGGCCGGCCAGTCGCTGCGCAACGACACGAAGTACACGTACTTCGACAACGGCTGGACCAAGTCGTCGTCGGATCCGTGGGACCTCGTGACCACCTACGACTACAACGAGCTGGGCTCGCAGACCGCCCAGACGGTCACCTCGGCGGGCGGCTCCTCGAACCGCACCATGAGCTGGACGTACTACCCCGACGGCAAGCTGCGGTCCCGCGCGGACGACGGCGTGCCGGTTGGCAAGCAGGTCGTGCTGGTCGAGAACTCCGATTTCAACAACACCGTCGCGACCGGCGTCTGGCCGGCGACCGGCGAGGGATCGGCGGGCTATGCCAGCCACGCGGCCGGCACCGGCAGCAACGCCTTCACCTGGCAACTGAACATCCCGCAGGACGGCAGCTATCAGGTCTTCGTCCGGTACCCGCAGGTGAGCGGCGCCGCCACCGACGCCAAGTACACCGTCACGCACGGCGGCGGCAGCGTGGTCAAGACGGTCGACCAGACCACGGCCACCGGAACGTGGGTCAGCCTCGGCTCGTACGCCTTCGCCGAGGGCAACGCCCAGAAGATCAGTCTCTCCGACCAGGCCGGCGGCACGGTCGTCGCCGACGCGGTGAAACTGGTGCGCGACAACGCCGCCGACACCGACAACGAGAAGAAGGACTACACCTACCGGTACGACGCCAACGGCAACATGACGACCATCAGCGACGTCTCTCCGGGCACCCGGGTCGACAACTACGCCGTGTCCTACACCGAGCTCAACCAGGTCGCCAAGGTCACCGAGTCGAAGTCGGGCGCGACCGTCGGCGCCACCTCGTTCGCCTACGACGAGAACGGCTCGCCGACCTCGACCACCCACGACAAACAGTTCGCGGCCTACGAGTACGACGTGCGCAACCTGGTGTCGAAGGTGACCAACGGCAAGTCCCCCACGGACAGCGCCGCCAAGGTCACCACCTACACCTACACCGACAAGGGCGAGAAGCTGCACGAGGTGAAGGGCAACGGCAACACGGTCGACTACGGCTACTACCTCGACGGGCTCCTCAAGAGCCAGACCGAGAACAAGCCGAACGGCACCCTGGTCTCCAGCACGGCCCTGGACTACGACCTCAACGGCAACCGGTCCCGCGAGGTCGCCAAGAAGATGAACGCCGACAACCACGGCGCCTACCTGACCACCACGAGCGACTACATGTACGACCCCCGCGACCGGCTCGCCCAGGTCGCCAAGACCGGCGACGGCGCCGGGACCGAGACGTACGTGCACGACGCCAACAACAACGTCACCAGCCAGACCGTCAAGGCCAAGACGACCACCTACAACTACGACCGGAACCGGCTGCTCACGTCGGTGTCCGGGGGCGCGACGGCGTCGTACAACTACGACCCGTTCGGCCGCCTGGACACCGTGACCGCGGCCGGCGCCGTCATCCAGCGCAACGTCTACGACGGCTTCGACCACATGGTGGAGAACCGGCAGCTCGCGGGCACGGGCACGTCGACCACCAAGTACACCTACGACCCGCTGGACCGGACCGCCACCAAGACCACCGACGCCGGCGCGGCCAAGGAGAAGACCACCGCGTACAACTACCTCGGCCTGTCCACCGAGGTGCTCGACGAGGAGGTCGCCGGGGAACTGACCAAGTCGTACCAGTACTCGCCGTGGGGCCAGCGGCTGTCGCAGATCACCAACAAGGAGGACGGCACCACGGAAGACGCCTACTACGGATACAACCCGCACTCGGACGTCGACACATTGACCGACGACTCGGGCGACACCAAGGCCACGTACGGCTATACCGCGTACGGCAGCAACGACGAGGCCCAGTTCACCGGCATCGACAAGCCGGACTCGGCCGACCCCACCAAGGAGCCGTACAACGCGTACCGGTTCAACGCCAAGCGGTGGGACCAGGCGTCCGGCTCGTACGACATGGGCTTCCGCGACTACAGCCCCGGACTCAACCGGTTCCTCACCCGGGACTCGTACGGCGGCGCCCTGGCCGACATGAACCTCGGCATCGACCCGTGGACGAGCAACCGGTACGCCTTCGGCGCCGGCAACCCGATCACCGCGATCGAGAACAACGGGCACACCCCGTGCGTCGAGCCCGGCGACTGTCCCTCGAAGTCGGGGCCGACCTGTTCGGACGCCACCCCCGAGTACTGCCACTCGGCCGGCAGCGAGGCGATCGACTCGTACGGGCTGTTCTTCATGTGGCTGGGCGGCTTGCTGTCGGGTTGCGACGACAACAAGACGGCCTGCCACGACACCAAGTACTTCCGTGACGGCGACCCGTTCACCGAGGACATCAAACGAATGCAGTCCATCCAGGACGCCCGGCAGCAGATCGCTTCCGACCTCGCGAACGGCGCGACCTCCGGCACGGTCAACATGCACTACGTGAGCCAGGGCCCCAAGGACCGGGCCGCCACGGCGCTCGACAACCTCTGGTCGATCCTCACCTTCGGCTACGGCAACGGCGCCATGCCGACCGTCCAGGCGTTCATCGGGTCGTACGACATGACGTGGGAGAAGGTCGGCACGGACAGCGGCGGCAACGCGATCATCGAGTTCCACCTGACGAACGCCAGCACCAAGGCGTCCGGAAGCCTCAACCCCATGAAGGTCTTCAACTATCCCGGGCAGGGCGAGGCCAACCAGAGCGCCGGCGACGGGCACGACGCCGAACCCGGGGAGCATTGGCTGCAGCAGTCCGTGCGCTGGCGGGAGACCTTCGTCGGCGGCGCCGCACCGGTGTTGCCGCCGATCGAGGGCCCGTCGTTCGGCACCGCGGACAACTGCTGCGTGCCGGGGCTGTGAGGGTAGCGTGATGGCCGTTCACACCGGAATCGAGGCTGGTACGCCGATGAGGAGATGGGCCGCCGCGCTGGCCGCCGTGCTGCTCCTGACGGGCTGCTCGTCGCTGGCGCCGGCCGGCGACAAGCGGGCCGAGGTGAGCCAGTCGCAGCTGGGCGGCACCTGGCAGGCGACCGGGGGAGGGGTCATCTCGTTCACCGAGGACGGCACCTTCCTCGCCTCCGACCTGCCGCACCAGATGTTCGACGGGTTCACCAACGTCCTGCCGCCCGACTACCGGCCCGGCCGCGACAAGCTGCGGGCCGCGGGCAGCTGGGAGTTGCGGGCCGGGCTGGGCGACCCGGACGGCCCGAAGAACCACGTGTACCTGCACGTGCGCGAGCTCTTCGGCCACGAGGCCGCCGGCGGCACCGACCTGGAGGCGGAACAGGGCAAGGACGGCGTGGTCCTGACGTACTACGCCGTCGACCCCGACCTGAACCAGCGGATCACCTGGACGAAGTGTTCGGAGACCAGCTCGACGAACGACCCGCCGAGCTGCTGAGAGTGCCGGGGTGGCCCGCGGTCCCGCGGGCCACCCCACCCCCACAACCGGAGCATCGCTGCTAGGTTCGTGCGGCGAAACGATCATCGATCTCTGGGACACGGGGTGAAGAGAGATGAGCGTCGGCCGCGAGCGGGTGGTCGGGATCATGCGGGCCGGGCAGGATGCCTTCGGGCGGGCCCCGGAGGAGTACGCCGAGGACGCCGGCCATTTCCACCGGACGTTGAAGGACTACTGCGACACCTACGATCCGGCCTTCTACCCGGAGGCCAAGAGCGCCTGCGACAACTACTTCTATCTGCCCCACCGCCGGGAGGCGCGGGGCGTGGGCGGCATCTTCTTCGACGGGCTGCGGCCCGCGGGCGAGGACGGCTGGGAGCGCGGGCTCGCCCTGGCCGAGCGCGGGATCGCGATGCTCGCCGAGGCCTACCTGCCGATCGTGCAACGGCGCATGGACCAGCTGTACGGGGATCGCGAGCGTCAATGGCAGCTCTACCGCCGCGGCCGGTACGTCGAGTTCAACCTGGTCTACGACCGGGGCACCAAGTTCGGGCTGCAGACCGGCGGCAACATCGAGGCCATCCTGATGTCGCTGCCGCCCCTCGCGGGTTGGGCCTTCGACGTGACGCCGGAGCCGGGCAGCCCCGAGGCGGAGATGCGCGACGAGTTCCTGACTCCGCGGGACTGGGCTTTGCATAGGTAGATCAGCTACATATGATGGCGACATGCCTATCGGACGGATGCGCGAGCCCACGTACTTCATCCTGGCCGCGCTGCAGGACGAGCCACGGCACGGGTACGCGATCATGACGCGCGCCGAGGAGCTGTCGCGAGGGCTGGTGAAGCTGGCGACCGGCACGCTCTACGCGGCGCTCGACCGGCTCACCGGCGAGGGCTACCTGCGGGTCGTCAACGAGGAGATCGTCAACGGGCGGGCCCGGCGCTACTACGCGCTGACCGACGAGGGGCGGGCCGCGCTGGTCGCCGAGGCCGAGCGGATGGCGGCGGCGGCCCGGGTCGTCACGCGCTTTCGGGGAGCGACCGCGTGAGCCCCGACCTGGAACGCTGGTACGCCGACCTGCTGCGGCTGTACCCGATGGCGTACCGCGAGGAACGCGCCGACGAGATGCTGGCGACGATGGTCGAGGCCGAGCGGCCGGTCGGCCGCGAGACGGCTGCGTTGCTTCTCGGGGCGGCGCGCGCTCGCGCGGGCCTGGCCGAGCTCACCTCGCCGGGCCAGGTGTGGCTCTCCGCGCTGCGCCTCACCGTCCTCGTGCTGGTCGTGCACGCCACCGCGCTCTCCGCCGCGCTGGCCGGGCGGATCGTCTTCTCCGACCTGCTCCAGGGACGCGGGCTCGCCCTCACCAGCGACCTCGGCCACGTCGGCGCGGTCGTGGTGGGCGCCCTCGCGCTGTTGGCCTTCGCCGGCGGGCGCTATCCGACCGGCATCCTGCTGTCCGCCGGCGCGTTCGCGCTGACGTTCTGGGCGCTGAGCTGGTATCCGACACCGCTGTTCCGCCTCGTCGACGGCGAGTTCTGGCAGCTGCCGCTGGCGATCCTGCTGGCCCTGCCCCTGCTGCGGTGGCGGCCGCGCCCGGCCGCGCGTCCGGTGTGGTGGCTCCTCGCGGTGCCGGTCGCGGTGGTGGTGCTCCCTACGGCCTTCGACGCCTCGCTGGGGTGGCAGCCCTATGCGCTGTGGGGCCTCGGGCTGCTCGCTCTGCTGTGGACCGCTGTCGACGCGCGCGTGGCGATCGCCGTGGGCAGCCTCTTCCTGGTGCAGGCGCTGACGCTCGTGGGCTACTGGACGCCGGGCTGGGTCAACTCGCCCATCTCACCGTATCTGCTGATCTACACGAGCTGCACGGCCGTGCTGGTCGCGGCGGGGTATGCCGGGATCCGGCGCCAGGCCGAGTTGTGAGTGGGGCGTCCCCTTCGCTAGGGAACGCCCCACCCGTACTAGAGCTTCACGTCGCCGCAGAGGTGGACCTGGATGCCCAGGGACGACAGCAGGGCGGCCTTGGCCAGTAGCGCCTTGTCGGCCGTCGCGACGTCGGGGGCGTAGGCGACATTCAGATGGTTCGCCTTGTGGCGGGCCATGAACTGGTCGCGGGTCACGCCGTGCAGGACGGCGTGCATGATGGGCCAGGCCGGCGTGGTGGCCTGGGAACGGCGCTCGGATTCCGCGGCCGGCAGCGAGACCGCGGTGGCGCGGCCCAGGTCGGCGTGCAGGGCGCCGCCCTGGACGAAGACGCGGCTCCAGACGACCTCGCCCGGCTTGCAGATGCCCTTGATGGTCGAGCCGCCCAGCGGGAAGTAGACGGGATCCTGCCGCCAGCCCTCGGCCTCGGCGTAACCGGTGGCGAAGTGCGACGCGGGGACGGAACCGGAGATCTCCCAGACCCAGACGAACTCGCCGTCGTACTCCTCGCCCCAGCGCACGTCGTGCAGGGTGGTGGCCGGGTCGAGGCCCATCGCGGTCCAGAGCCGGTTGGTGACCAGCGCGTCGACCGCGACGCCCTCGTCGGCCTCGTTGAAATGCGGGAGCGGGCGGCCGTCCCAGAGCACGCGGGCGCCGTCGCGGGAGGTGACCGGCGGGCGGTCGGCGTTGTTGAGCAGGCCCTCGGCCAGGTCGGAGGCGGGGCAGATGTCCTTGAGGCCCTGCTGGTACTGGATGCCGACGGCGTCGAGGCCGAAGTCGTCGCTGATCCGCAGGGCGGCGATGTACATCTTGTACTGCCAGCGCAGCTGGGCCTCGGTGAGCTCGGTGGCCTCGTCGGCGCCGAGCTTGAAGGTCATGCCCTTCCCGATCAGCCACGCGCCGACGGCGTCGGCCTCGGCGTCGGGGACGCGCTGCATCTCGGCCCAGAGGGCGCTCTGCGACAGGCGCTCCTTGTAGATGCCGATCGGGTTGAGCAGCTCGTCGTCGATGATGGCGTTGTACATGCCCATGCAGCCCTCGTCGAAGACGCCGATGATGGCCTTGTCGTTCTTCAGCTGGCCGGCCAGGGCGACGCCGAGCTCGGTCTCGGCGTTCTCCGGCAGCTTTCCGAGGTCGGCGACGTGGGACGCGTCATGGGTGATGCCGCCGGTGGTGACCCAGCTGCGCAGGCCGTCCTTGAACCAGTCGTCCTTGAAATCGACGGACCAGATCGTGGAGTACGGCACGCCCATCTTGGCCATGCCGGCGTTGACGCCGAGCAGGCCGACCAGGCCGGGCCAGTCGCCGGCGAAGTTGGCAACGGTGAGGATCGGGCCGCGGTGGGTGCGCAGGCCGGCCAGCACGTGGTGGCTGTACTGCCAGACCGCCTCGGCCACGATGAGCGGGGCGTCCGGCGGGATCGTCTTGAAGACCTCGAGACCCATGCGCTGACTGGAGATGAAGCCGTGCCCGGCCTCGGGGTCGAAATCGTGGGCGCGCCGCACCGACCAGCCGAGCCCGGCGAGCGCCGCGGTCACGTCGGCCTCCATCCGCTCCTGGGTCGGCCAGCCGGCCCGGTTGGCGGCGGGGCGCAGGTCGCCGCTCGCGATGAGATAGGCCGTGCGCGGCTCGGCGGCCGGGCGGGACGGGGCGGCGGGGAGGGTGTAGGTGCTCATGGGGTCCTCCGTTGGCGGGTTGCGAGCGAGTGCGCGACGGTGCGCGTGGCCGGGTAGAGGTCTCGGTAGAGGGCGTAGAGCTCGTCGTAGGTGTCCTTCGTGGACGGATCGGGCTCGACGACCGAAGCGGCGGGGTTCCACGCCGAGATGTCCGCGGTTTGCGCCGCCAGGAACGCGGCGCCGTAGGCCGCGCCGGTGGTGACCCGGGGCACGATCTGGGCCAGGCCGGTGACGTCGGAGACGATCTGCGTCCACAGCCCGCCCTGAGTGCCGCCGCCGACCGCCACGACGCGGCGGACGCCGGGCATCGACTCCACGTTGTGCCGCACCCCGAACGCGGTCGCCTCGAGCGCGGCCCGGTACAGGTCGCCGCGAGTGTGCTCGAGGGTCAGGCCGGCGATGACGCCGCGGGCGTCGGGGTCCATGATCGGGGTGCGCTCGCCGGCGAAGTACGGCAGCATGAGCAGCCCGCGGGCGCCGGGGCCGGAAGCGGCGGCCTCCTTCAGCAGCGCCGGATAGTCGGCGGCGGTGAGGTCGCGCAGCCAGGCGGTGATCGCGCCCGAGGTCGCCATGCCGCCGGCCAGGTTGCGGGTGCCGGGGAAGGCGCCGACCGTGCCCCACATCGCGGGGCTGGAGACCGGGTGGTCGGCCGTGGCGATGAGGAACATCGTGGTGCCGTACATGAGCATGAGGTCGCCGGGGTTCTGCGCGCCCACGCTGACCGCCTCGGTCCAGGCGTCGATCGTGCCGGTGATGACCGGGGTGCCGGCGGGAATGCCGGCCAGCGCCTGTGTGGTGGTTCCGGCGACGTCGCCCGGCCAGGAGAGCGGCGGCAGCTCCAGATCCGGCGCGATCCGCGACGCCCACGGCCGATACCAATCCAGCGCATGCGTGTCGAACAGCGGCGTGCACTGGCTGGCGGAGTGGTAGTCGAGGACGTAGGCGCCGGTCAGGCGGTAGGCCAGCCAGGAGGCAGGCATGAAGAGCCTTTTCGACTTCGCCCAGACGGCGGGCTCGTTCCGCGCGACCCAGGCCAGCTTCGGGCCGACCGCCTGGGTCGAGAGCGCGGAACCACATCGCTCCAGGACGGCGTCGCCGAACTCCGCGTTCATCTCGTCGATCTGAGCGGTGGCGCGCGTGTCCACCCCGTACAGAATCGCGGGTCTCAAAGGTTTTCCGCTGGAATCGGTGAGCAGGACGCACGGGCCCATGCCGCTGACCCCGACCGCGTCGACCGTGACGCCGGCGGTGAGCTCCGCGGCGAGCGAGACGAACTCCTGCCACCAGATCTCGCCGTCCATCTCGACGTGACCGGGGTGCGGGCGGTCGACGGCGTGCTCGCGTACGGCCAGTCGCTTGATGTCGCCGTCCTCGTCGACGAGGACGCCCTTACAGCTGGAGGTGCCGATGTCGACGCCCAGGAAAAGGCTCACCTCTGCTCCCTCGTCCGCAGGACAACGGTCTTCGCGGGGCCGGCGTCGCCGCCGATGCGCTCCAGCAGCAGCGCGGCCGCGGCCTCGCCGAGCTCCCGCGCCGGAACGTCGACGACGCGGATGCCGTGCCGGCCAAACGACGCGAACGGCAGGTCGCCGAAGACGGCCAGGCCGAACTCCGGCGGGGCGAGACCCGCGTCGTGCAGCGCGTCCAGCGCGCCGGCGGCCATGAGGTTGTTGGCCACGACCGCCGCGTCGGGCGGCTCCGGCAGCGCAAGGAGCTCGGCCATCGCCTGCCGCCCGCCGTCCACGCGGTAGTCGGCGTAGCGCAGCAGGTCCTCCAGATACTCGCCGCCCGCGTGCCGGGCCGCGGCCTGCCGCCAGCCCGCCATCCGCAGCTGGGCGGTCTCGACCGAGCTGGGACCGGTGATGCAGGCGACCCGGGTGAAACCGGCCGCGAACAGCGATTCGGCGGCGGAGCGGCCACCGGCCCGGTTGTCCACGGTGACCGCGTCCACATCGGCGTGCGCGAGACTGCGGTCGACCGCCACGACCGGCCGTCGCTGCGCGACGAGCCGGCTCACATCGCTGGCGTCGTCGGCCGGCGCGAGGATCACTCCCGCCATGTGCTCGGCCAAGGCGATGTCGATGTACGTCGACTCGCGCTCGGGATCCTCGTCGGTGTTGCACAGGACCACCGAGTAGCCGGCGGCGCGCGCCCGGTTCTCCACGCCGCGGGCGAGCGCGGTGAAGAACGGATTCTCGATGTCCGGGATGATCAGGCCGATCACCGCCGAGCCCTGGCCGCGCAGGCGCCGAGCCGTGCGGTTGGGCACGAAGTCGAGGTCGGCGGCGGCCGCGCGGACGAGCCGCTCGGACTCGGCGGAGACCTTGGCGCCGTTCAGGACGCGGCTCACCGTCGAAGGGGAGACGCCGGCCCGGGCCGCCACCTCGTAGATCGTCACCACGTGCGGAAATCCGCACGCAGGGAGTGGCGCAGGGCCTCCAAGCGGCGCTTGCGGGCCGCGCGACTGATCCCGGCCTCCGGGTCGAGCAGCTCGAAGGCGTGCACCGCCCCGGGAACCAGCTCGAAGAGCGTCGGCACGCCGGCCGCCCCGAGTCGTCTGGCGAAGTCGGCATCCTCGTCGCGGAACATGTCCCGCTCACCGGTGTCGACGTAGGTGGGCGGAAGGCCGCGCAGATCCGCTGTCCGGGCGGGGGCGGCGTAGCCGTCGGCGGGACGGCCGCCGAGGTACGCCGCCCACGCCACGTCGGCGAGGCGCCCGTTCCACATGGGTGCGTCGGCGTTCTCGCGGGAGCTGGCGGTCTCCCGGCGGTCGTCGAGCATGGGGTAGTACAGGTGCGCCGCCCGGATGGGAGGTCCGTTCTCGTCCTGGGCGAGAGGTTCGTTCTCGTCCCGGGTGAGCAGGCAGAGGGCCGCGGCGAGGCCGCCGCCCGCGCTGGCGCCGGCGACGACGACCCGCTCGTAGTGGGCCGCGCACCAGGCGAGGGCGTCACGGCAGTCATGCAGCGGGGCGGGGTGCGGGTGCTCGGGGGCGAGCCGGTAGTCGACGGCGACGACCGCGGCGCCCAGCGCGAAGGCCAGGTGGGAGCAGAAGGCGTCGTCGTATTCGGCGGCGCCGAGGAACATGCCGCCGCCGTGGATCCAGAGGACACAGCCGTCGCCGTCACCGTGCACGCGGAGGTTGTCGGCGACTTCCGGGGGTGCCAGGCCGGCGGGTGGCGGATTCAGGGCACGGAGGCGGTCGTCGATCCCCCGCACGGTCGCCACGTCGAGCGGCCCGTCGGGGAGGTGGGCGGTGAGAGGTTCGAAGGTCACTAGTGCACCCTCTTCCGTGCGGGCCCCTGGATGGGGCTTGTGGTAGGAACTAGGCGGAAGTCGGGGTGACGGCCTTTGATGGTTGCCCCTTGTGGGCTTCGATGACACTGCCGCCCCCGGCTTCCCCGGAACCGCTGATCGATGACAGAGGGACGCGCCGCAGAGCGCCGGTTAGTGACCGCTCGACAATCGGTTCCTTCGCCTCCGCCTGGCTCCTGCCTGTTGCTGCGAACGGGAAGGCGACGAGGTTGTCGCTGCAAGAGGGGCCGTTGTTCTTCGTCGGGATCGACTGGGCGACCACCGAGCATGCCGTGTGTGCTGGACCAGGGTGGCCGCAAGGTCGCGGCGTTCACCGTCGAGCACACCGCTGCCGGGTTCGCCAGGCTGGTCGTGCGGCTGGGCAAGCTCGGCGACACCGAGTTGACGCCGGTGGCGATCGAGCGTCCGGATGGGCGTCTGGTGGACGCTCTGCTGGAGGCTGGGCATCCGGTGATGCCGGTCAAGCCGAACGCGATCAAGGCCTGGCGTGAGGCCGAGGTTCTCTCCGGCGCCAAATCCGACCCAGGTGACGCACAGGTGATCGCTGATTACCTGCGCGTGCGGATCCACCGGCTGCGGCCGGCGGTCCCGTATTCGGGGCCTACCAAGGCTTTGCGGACGGTGACCCGCAGCCGCGGTGACCTGGTCGAGGCCCGGGTGGCCGCGGTCAACCAGCTCGCCGCGCTGCTGGACGCGCACTGGCCCGGAGGCAAGGCGATCTTCGCCAGCCTGTCCTCGGCGATTGCGCTGGCTTTCCTCACGAAATACCCGACCGCCGTGTCGGCAGCCCCCTTGACCGAGGCCCGGCTCGCCGCGTTCTGCACCAAGCAGAGTTACTCCGGCAAAAGGCCCGCGGCGGTTCTCCTGACCCGCCTGCGCTCGGCGCCGGCCGGCACCACCGATCCTGACCTGTGCACGGGAGTCCGTGCGGCGGTGCTGGCCCAGGTCAGCGTGATCAAGGCGCTCAACACCGCGATCAAGGACCTCGACCGGGCCATCGCCGAGAAGATGGACACCCACCCCGACGGGAAAATCTTCCAGTCCTTCCCCCGCGCCGGGACCGTCAACGCCGCCCAGATCCTGGCCGAATGGGGTGACGCAAGGGCCGCGTTCGAGCATCCCGACGCCATCGCCGCGCTGGCCGGGATCACCCCCGTCACCAAGGCATCCGGCAAACAACGCGGCGTGTCGTTCCGCTGGGCCTGCAACAAACGGCTCCGCCAGGCCATCACCACGTTCGCCGACAACAGCCGCCACGCCAGCCCCTGGGCCGCCGACATCTATGACCGGGCCCGCGCCAGCGGCAAAGACCACCCGCACGCCACCCGCATCCTCGCCCGAGCTTGGGTCCGCATCATCTGGCGCTGCTGGCAGAACAACACCACCTACGACCCGGCCCTGCACGGGAACGCACGGCACAGCACCGAACAACAGCTCGCGGCCTAATTCCGATCTACAGGTGGACACAGGGGGTGTCATCGCGCACCGGCCTGCACGGTGTCAATTTCGGCCAGCAGCGTTGTGGTCTGGCGGCAGGCGATGGTCAGGAGCAGCGGCGCCACCACGAGGGCGAGGACGCCGGCGGAGGCCGCCACGGCGAAGGCGGCGATGACCGTGAGGCCGGTCAGGGTCAGGGCCCAGGTGGGGCGGTACGCGGCGAGGATGACCCCGCCGCGTACCGCGGTCAGGCCGCGCTTGCCTCGCACCGCACCGTAGGCGAGCGCGTACGGCCCGACGATCAGGACGGCCGCGGCCGGCACCACACCCCAGGAGGTGAGCAGAGCAAAGCCGGCGACCGACAACAGAAGAGCCAGGACGGGATCCACCCGGCGCAGCGCGGCGAGCGAAGGCTCGTCGCCCCGGGCGACCGCGGCGGCGAACGACGCCACACCGGTCAACGCGAGCATCACCGGAAGCACCGTGGCGGCCGCCAGCCAGCGCGGCGCCCCGGAGAGCAGGGCCGCTGTCAGCGGCGCCGCGGCGACGAGCGTGACGGCGCCGGCGGCGAGGGCACGCGGAAGCTCGTGCCAGAGCGCGGTGGCGCCGGCCCGGGCGAAGGTCGAGTTGTCCATGGTGTTCCTTAGAGCTTCAGACCGCTGGAAGCGATCGATTGCACGATGTAGCGCTGCGCCGCGATGAAGACGACCAGGACCGGGACGATCGCCATGGCGATGCCGGCGGCGATGGTGCCGAGCGAGCCGGTGGAGAAGCGGCCGGCCAGCAGCACGAGGCCCACCGGGAGCGTCTGCCGGTCGGTGTCGCTGATCATGACCAGCGGCAGCAGCAGGTCGTTCCACCAGTAGGTGAAGCACAGGATGCCCAGCGTGGCGATGGACGGCCCGGACAGCGGCAGGATGACCCGGACGAACGTGCGCAGGTGGCCGGCGCCGTCGATCTTCGCGGCCTCCTCCAGCTCGGCCGGCAGCGCCAGGAAGTGCTGCCGCAGCAGGAAGATGCCGAAGCCGCTGAAGATGCCGGGCAGGATCAGCGCCCACAGCGTGTTGGTCAGCGACAGCTTCGACATGACCAGGAACAGCGGCACGATCGTCACCTGGATCGGGATCATCAGCGAGCCGATGACCACCGCGAAGAGCACGTTGCGGCCGCGGAAGTGCAGGCGGGCGAAGGCGTACGCGGCGGTGGCACAGGTGATGATCTGGGCCGCCGTGATCGTGGTGGACACGATGATGGAGTTGAGGAAGAACCGGAAGTACGGCACCTGGTCGGTGACCTTGCCGAAGTTCGCCCCGGTCAGGTTGTCGGGGCTGAACGTGGGCGGCAGCTTGTAGAGCTCCGCGTCCGAGGCCGAGAAGGCACCCCGGAAGATCCACAGGAACGGCGCGGTGATCGCGAGGGCGGCCACGATGAGGATCGCGAACGTGGCCACGCGCGAGAGGAGTCGGCTCATTCGTAAAATGTCCATTTGCGAGAGAGCCGGAACTGGACCGCCGTGAGCACGATCAGGACCAGCATGAACGTGATGCCGATGGCGGAGGCGTAGCCGAGGTCGAAGTCGCCGAAGGCCCGGTCGTAGAGGTACTCCACGATCGTGCGGCTGGCGTCGCCCGGCCCGCCCTGGGTGAGCACCCGCGGTTCGGCGAAGATCTGGAACGAGTTGATGGTGTTGATGACGACCAGGAAGAAGATGGTCGGCGACAGCATCGGGAACGTGATGCGCCAGAAGCGGGTCCAGGCGTTGGCCCCGTCGACGATCGCGGCCTCCTTGAGCTGCTCCGGGATGGCCTGCAGGCCGGCGATGTAGACGAGGATCGAGAAGCCGATCGTCTTCCACGAGTTCACGACGATCACCGACACCGGCGCCCACGTGGACGAGCCCAGCCAGTCGATGCGGTCGACGCCGACCAGCCCGATCACGTAGTTGACCAGCCCGAGGTCCTTGTTGAGCAGGAACCGCCAGATCAGCGCGACCGCCGAGGCCGAGACCACGAACGGGAACAGGAACGACAGGCGGAAGAACCCCCGGATCCAGCGGGGCATCCGAGTCTCCAGGAGCACCGCGAGCAGCAGTCCGACAACCAGATTCACGATCAAGATCACGAGTGCCATGTACGCCGTGGAGCCGTACACGTGAAGCAATCGATCGTCATGGATCAGCTTGTCGAAGTTGTCCGTCCCCACGAACGTGCCGTCGCTGAGCAGGTTCCAGTCGTAGAAGCTCAGGTACAGCACGCCGAGCGTGGGCGCCAGCACGAATACCAGGAAGGTCACGATGGCGGGGGAGAGGAACCCCAGGGCCGCCAGTCCGTCCTTGCGGCGCTTCCGGGGTGCCCCCGGCCCATGCAGGGCCGGGGGAGCCGTTTCTTGCGTCATCAATGTAGTCATTTCAGCAGGTGACGATGGTGCTCAGTTCCGCCTGCATGTCCTTGAGGCCGTCGGCGACGCTCTTCTCGCCGGCGAAGATGAGCTGCAGGTGGCGCAGGACGGTCGACTCGAACGCGCTGTACTTGGCGGGCGCCGGGTACGGCACGAGCGTCGGGTACTTGTCGATGCTGTCGTAGAACAGGTCGGAGTTCGCCGGGGGCACGCCGACCTTCGAGATGGTCTGGGCGAGCGAGCGGCGCGACGGGATCGAGTCGCCGGGCTTCTCGGGGGTGCCCACGTACTGCTTCTCGATGTCCTCGCTGACCGTGAACTTCTGGTACTCCCAGGCGAGGTCGGGGTTCTTCGACGACTTCAGGATCGGGTATCCGGCGCCGCCGAACACCGTCTTGTAGGTGTCGCCCTTCGGGTACAGCTGGATGTCGAAGTTCTTGAACTTCGGCAGGAACGTCGCGATCGGCCAGCGCCCGGCGCCGAACATCGCGATCTGGCCGTTCTGGAAGCGGGTGAAGACGTCGCTCATCGGCATCGGGGCGGGGGAGACGCCCTCTTTGATGAGGCCTTCCAGGAACGACACGGCCTTGTTGACCTGCGGGGTGTCGGCCGTCGCCTGGCAGACGTCGTCGCTGGTCAGGTTGCCGTTCGCGTTGGCCACCCAGGGCATGATGCCGGGGAAGATCTCGTTGCTGGCCCACGTGAAGCCGTACTGGTCGGGCTTGCCGTCGTTGTTGGTGTCCTTTGTCAGTTTCTTGGCCGTGGCCTCGAAGTCCGCCCACGTCCAGTCGGCCTTCGGCGGCTCGACACCGGCCTTGGAGAAGACGTCGGTGTTGTAGTAGACGACCATGTCGTTCCAGCCGTAGGTCAGCGTGACGACGTCGCCCTTGACCGTGAAGCCGTCGATCAGGCCCTGGGCGATGTCGCCGGTCAGCGTCTTCGCCTCGGGGTCCTTGTCGAGGTACTTGTTGATCGGCAGCACGAGGTTGTTGGAGTGCACGAACTGCGCGCCCTCGCCCGAGATGACCATGAGGTCGGGGCGCTTGCCCGAGGCGATCAGCGTGGCGACGTTGGCGTAGTAGGTGCCCCAGTTCTCGCCGGTGACCGGGGTGAGCGTCACCTTGGTGCCCGGATTCTTGGCCATGAAGGCGTCGGCCGTGGCCTTGTTGCCGGACTCGGCGGCCGGGCCGTAGTTCCAGTACACGATCTCGAGCGACTTCTCGCCCGACGAGGAGGCGTCAGATTTGTCGTTGGAGCAGGCGGCCGTGGGTGCGACCGCGAGCGCGACGGTCGCGCACAGCAGCGCGAGTTTGCGTAACCGGGTGTTCATGAGCCTGCGTCCCTCTCGATTGGGAACGGGTGGGAGGCGGTGCGGTGGACACAGTGAAGGCCAAGAAATCGATTTCGTCAAGAACTCGTTAACAGCTTCCTCAGGTTAGGCCTGATCAGGAAACTTTCAGTCGGTATCGATTGCAGCGTCAGGCCAGCTCGGCGCGCAGCACGATCGTGCGCGGCGGCTGGGCGTCGCCGCCGATGCGCTCCAGCAGCATCGTCGCGGCGGTCGTGCCCAAGTGGCGGGCCGGTAGCCGGATCTGCACCACGGCCGGCGGCGTGAGGAACATGAATGGCAGCTCACCGACCACGGCCAGGCCGAACTTGGCCGGGTCCACGCCCGCCTCGACGATCGCCTGCAGGGCGCCCACGCCCATCAGGTTGTTCGTGGTCAGCACCGCGTCCGGCGGCTCGGGCAGGGCCAGCAGCCGTTGCATGGCCGCGTGTCCGCCGTCCGCGCGGAAGTTCGCGTGCTGCAGGTAGCCCTCCGGCATCGGGGCCCGCCGCGCGGTCATCACCTGTCGCCAGCCCAGGAACCGGTCCTCGGTCGCCTCGATGCCCAGCGGGCCGGCGATGCAGGCGATCCGCCGGTGCCCGGCGTCGAAGAGCGCGGTCGTCGCGGCGATGCCGGCCGCGCGGTTGTCCACCTTGACGGCGTCCACCGGGTACGGCGTGGTGCGGTCCACCGCCACCACCGGGCGGCCCAGCGAGGCGATCGCGCCCAGGTCGGCCTCGTCCGACGCCGGCGCCAGGATCACGCCCGCCATCTGCTCGGACGCGGCGATCTCCAGGTAGCGCAGCTCCTTGCCCGGGTCGTCGTCGGTGTTGCACAGCACGACCGAGAAGCCCTTCTCCTGGGCCTTGTCCTCGACGCCGCGGGCCAGCGCGGTGAAGAACGGGTTCTCGATGTCCGGGATCAGCAGGCCGACCACCTCGGAGCTCTGCTTGCGCAGCCGGCGGGCGGTCTTGTTGGGGGTGAAGGCCAGCTTGGCGGCGGCCTCGCGCACGGCCTGCTGCTTCTCCGGCGACACGAAGTTGCCGTTGAAGTAGCGCGAGACGGTCGCGGGTGAGACGCCGGCAAGCGCCGCAACCTCGTAGATCGTGGCCATGAAGCCACACTGTAGGGCAGCTTGACAGTCGGCGGGTCTCGATCTACCTTCCGTGAAATCGATTTCACGCGGGAGGCCAGAAAATGCGGTTCACCGGGGACGCGCGGCGCGCGGTGGCTTTCCCGCTCGGCGGGCTCGGCACCGGGCACGTGGCGCTGTGCGGCGACGGTGCGCTGCGGCAGTGGCAACTGCTCGGGGTGCCCCACCACGGCGGGCTGCTGCCGGACAGCTTCTTCGCGCTGCGGGTGTCGTCGCTCGAGCCGCCGGACGACGTCGTGCGGTTGCTCCGGGCCGCGCCGCTGCCGCCGCACCCGCGGCCGGCCGCGAACGTCTCGGACGCCGACGTGCCCGACCGGGATCGGCGATGGCGCTGGCCGTTCGTCGAGGACACGACCTTCGAGGCGGATTATCCGTACGCCCGGGTCGGCTACCACGACGCGGAGCTGCCGGTATCGGTGGCGCTCGAGGCGCACACGCCGTTCGTGCCGCTGGACGCCGACGCCAGCGCGCTGCCGCTGGTCCGGTACCGCTTCACGATCCGCAACGACAGCGACCTGTTCCGGCACGGCTTCGTGCTCGGCGCGCTGCAGAACGCGGCCGGATGGGACGGGGTCACGCCGATCCACGGCACCCGCGGAGCCGGGTACGGCGGCAACGTCAACCGGCCGGTGCGACGGCCCGGACAGAGCGGTGTGCTGATGGACCACCCCGGGCTGGCCGAGGACGACGCCGCCGCCGGGGAGATGCTGCTCTGGACCGACGGGCCGGCCGCCGTGCTGCCCCGGGCGCACGATGCCGATGCCGTGCTGCGCTGGGCCGAGACGCTGCGGCTGGTGGCGCCGACCCAGCTCGGGGACTGGTCGGACGGGTCGTTGCGGGCGGCGCTGCGCGACGCGGCCTCGGCCTCGCCGATGCGGGCGCCGAGCGGGCCCAGCCCGGCCGGCCACACCTGGGACTCGGCGGTGGCGGTGGCGTTCGCGCTGGCGCCGGGGGAGTCGACGACCGTGGACATCGTGCACGCGTGGTGGTTTCCCAACCGGTACGCGGACTTCGACCGGTTCGGGCCGCAGCATCAGTATGGGCCGACCCGGTTCTGGGTGGGCAATCACTATGCGACCCGGTTCGGGGGTGCGCTCGATGTGCTCGACGCGTATCTGGGCGACCGGGAACGGCTCGACGCGGACTCGCTCGCCTGGGCTTCGGCGGTGGCGTCGAGCGACCTCCCCGCGCCGTTGAAGGACACGATTGCGGCGCAGCCTTCCCTCGTACGATCGCCAAGCGTCTTTAAAACGGCTGATGGGCGCACATTTGCGTTTGAGGGGGCGCTCGGCGCCTCGACCCGGAACTGGAACGGGGACGCGGGTGGGTCGTGCCCGCTCAACTGCAATCACGTGCTCAATTACGAGCAGGCGCTGTCGCGGCTCTTCCCCTCGGTGGGGCGCGACATGCGCGAAACCGAATTCGCCGTGCAGGCCGCCGATGGGTCGATTCCGCACCGGGTGGTGCTGCCTCTCTATCTGCCGCAGCTGCATGGGGTGCCGATCGGTGGGCCCGAGCGGCCCGCTCTTGACGGCATGCTGGGCGCGGTCTTGAAGACTTACCGTTCCGTTCTCGACGGCGCCGGCCTGTCGTGGCTCCGCTCGCAGTGGCCGTCGCTGGTGGCGCTCATGACGCATATTTCCGACAAATTGGATGATGAGGGTGTCATTCGCGGCGATCAACCGGTCACCTATGACATCTCGCTGCATGGGCCCAACATGTTCGTCGGCGCCCTGTGGCTGGCGGCGCTGCGGGCCCTCTCAGAGATGTCGGCCTTCTTGGGCGAGACGGATCCGTTGGCGGGAACGTTCGAGCGGGCGTCCAAGGCTTACGACGAGCTGCTCTGGAACGGGGAGTACTACGCGCAGCCGGACACCGGCGAGGCGTACGAGTTCGGCCGGGGCTGCCTCGCCGACCAGCTCCTCGGCCAGTGGTGGGCGCACGAGCTGGGCCTCGGCCACCTGCTGCCGCCGTCCCGGGTGCGGCAGGCCCTTCGCTCGATCGTGCGCTACAACCTGCGCACGGGCTTCGAGCCGCACGGCTACCGTTCGTTCGCCGACGGCGACGAGACCGGCCTGGTCGTCTGCACCTGGCCGCACGGCGGACGGCCCGAGGTCCCGCTGCGCTACTGCGACGAGGTGTGGACCGGAGTCGAGTACCAGGTCGCCGCGCACTGCTTCTACGAGGGCCTCGACGAGGAGGGCCTGGCCATCGTCCGCGGCGTCCGGGCCCGCTACGACGGCACCCGCCGCAACCCGTTCAACGAGATCGAGTGCGGCGACCACTACGTGCGGGCCATGGCGGGTTGGTCCCTCCTGACCGCCTGGACCGGCGTCCGCCACGACGCGACCGCCGGAACCCACACCGAGAGCACCCGCCCCGGCCGCTTCCCGTATGTGGCCGGCACAACGTGGGGAACCCTGACGGTCGCCGAGGACGGCGCCGTCGACCTCGGCCGGCCGCATGGTGGCCGCTGACGGCGCCGCCATCCTCGGCCGGCCCGCTGGCATCCGCGTGGTGGATCCAGCTGATCAACGGCCGCGAGCCCCTGGGCATGCACATCCAGCTGTCCACCGAGCTCATCGCCCGCGGCCTAAGAGCCGGCGCGGTGGGCGAAGACCTCATCCATGTGCGTCTCCGCCCACCGCTTGAGGCCGCGCATCGTCTCGTGCAAGGAGAGGCCCAGCTCCGTCAGCTCGTAGGTCACGGTGACCGGCACGGTGGGCGTCACGGTGCGGCTGATCAGCCCGTCCTGCTCCAGGGCGCGCAGCGTCTGCGTGAGCATCTTCTGGCTGACCCCGGCCAGCAGGCGCGCCAGCTCCGAGTAACGCATCGGGCGGGGATCGCCGGCGCAGTCCGGGCCGCTTCCGAGCGCGGACATGATCAGCGCGACCCATTTGCCGGAGATGCGGGCGAGCAGTTGATGGCTGGGGCACATCGCCAGGAAGGCATCGTATTCGGTACGCACTAAAAGGTGCCTACTTCCCGATAGAGAGTTAACGCCTCACGGTAGAGCGCATGTCATCCATCTCGCTTCCCGGCGGCACCTGGACGCTCGAAGATCTGACCGTCACCCGCTTCGGCTACGGCGCCATGCAGCTCGCCGGCCCCTGGGTCATAGGGCCGCCGGCCGACCGTGAGGGCGCGATCGCCGTCCTCCGAGAGGCCGTCGAGCGCGGCATCACGCACATCGACACCGCCGACGCGTACGGGCCGCGCGTGACGAACCAACTGATCAGGGAAGCACTGCACCCGTACGCGTCATCGCTTGTCATCGCCACGAAAGTCGGCGCGACCCGTGACCGGAAGGGCGGCTGGCCCCCGGCGCGCGACCCGCAGAGCCTGCGCCGGGCCGTCCACGACAACCTCGACGCTCTCGGACTCGACGTGCTCGACCTGGTCAACCTGCGGATCGGCAACGCCGAGGGACCGATGCCGGGCTCGCTCGCCGAGGCCTTCGAGACGCTCGCCGGGCTGCAGCGGCAGGGCCTGATCCGGCACCTGGGCGTCAGCAACGCGACGGCGGAGCAGGTCGCGGAGGCCCGGTCGATCGCGCCGATCGTCTGCGTGCAGAACATGTACAACCTCGCGCACCGCCAGGACGACGAGCTGATCGACAAGCTTGCCGCCGAGGGCATCGCCTACGTGCCCTTCTTCCCGCTCGGCGGCTACAGCCCGCTGCGGTCCGAGGCGCTCGCGACGGTGGCCGCCCGGTGGGAGACGACGCCGAAGTCGGTCGCCCTGGCCTGGCTGCTGCGGCGCTCGCCCAACATCCTGCTGATCCCCGGCACGTCGTCCGCGGCCCACCTGCGCGAGAACATCGTCGGCGCGGGACTCGCGCTCTCCGAGGACGATGTGGCGCTTCTGAACACTCTTCCCGGTTCCGGCGAACAAGGGGTGTGATGCACTCGGGACGACGACGGGGACGGATGTGGTGGTGATCGTGACGCAGCCGGGCACCGCGGGCTTGGACGCCGACGCCCACCTCATCGACCACGACTTCACGGCGATCTTCGATCGCCACTATCGGAACATCTACGCGTACGTGGCGCGGCGGCTCGGGCCCGATCTGGCGGAGGACGTGGCGTCGGAGACATTCCTGACCGCGTACGACCGCCGGCACACGTTCGACGCGGCCCGTGGCGACGCGCGGCCCTGGCTGTACGGGATCGCCTCGAACCTCGTCGCGCGGCACGTCCGGGCCGAGTCGCGGCGCTACAAGGCGCTCGCGCGAGCCGGACGGCAGGACATCGGCGAGGCCGACAGCCACGCCGACGCGGTCGCGGGGCGGCTCGACGCGGCGGCCGTACGAGGGCGGCTGGCCGAGGCCCTCGGGCGGCTGCCGGAGCCGGTGCGCGCCGTGTTGCTGCTGGTCGCGTGGGCCGGGCTCAACCAGCAGGAGGCCGCCGAGGCGCTGGGCATACCGGCCGGCACGGCCCGGTCCCGGCTGCACCGGGCACGACAGGAGATGCGGGAGGCGCTGGGCGCCGAGATCGAGGTGGGCGAGTGATGGACGAGATCAGCATCCTGAAGGAGACCTTCGGCCCGGACGCGGCGCCGTCCCCGGAGGCCGAGCAGCGCGCCCGGGAGGCCCTGCGGGACCGGATGGCCCCGAGGCCGAAAGCCGCCTGGCGCCTGCGGATTCCGATCGTCGTCGGCCTCGCCACGTCCGCGGCCGTCGTCGCGGCGGTGGCGATCGCCAACCTCGGCGGCGCGGGCCCGGCGGTCCCGGTGACGACCCCCGAGCGGCCGCAGGAGCAGACCCAGGCGGCCGCGAAGGTGCCGTACCTCCGTCCGGTCAACGCGGCGCAGGTGCTGGAGAACGCGGCGTGGACGGTCGAGCAGGAGCAGTGGACCGACCCCGCCCCGACCCAGTTCATGTATGTCGAGACCCTCGAGATGCGCAACCCGCCGGCGTACGAGCAGAAGGCGCCGAACGGGGCTCTGCTGCCGGGCAAGGCCAAGTACCGCAAGATCCAGAAGTGGGACCGGATCGACGGCCAGGTGCAGGCGACGATGCGCAACGGCAAGCTCGAGACCCTGCGGCAGGGCCAGGACGGCACCTACTTCGCCTTCGTCCCCTGGTCGCAGATCATCAAGCTGACCTCGCCCGAGGCGATCGCCGCGTATCTCGAGCACCCCGAGGGCGGGGTCATGGCGGTGCCCGACGCGCTGGCCGGCCAGTACGTGCTGCCGCCCGAGGTGAAGGCGGCCATCTTCCGCTACCTCGCCCAGCAGCCGGGCATGACGGTCAACCCCGACGCGGTCAACCTCGACGGGCACCCGGCGATCGGGCTGGGCCGGGTCATGGAGGGCTACCTGTCGCAGGAGCTGCTCTTCGACAAGCAGACGTACACGCTGATCGGCGAGCGCCTGATCGCCGTGAAGGACGAGAGCGGCCGCGGCGACGGGCGCAAGGGCGACCTGTACCGGCAGGTGATCTACCGCAAGATGGCCATCGTGGACCGCCCTGGAGACACGGGGTAGGGCGGCCCGCGCCCGGGACGTCAGGCCTCGACCGCCGCGATGGCCTCGATCGAGATGAGGATGCCCCGCGGCAGCACCGCGTTGGCCGGGGCCGAGCGGGCGGGCGCCGGGTCGGGCATGTGGCGGGCGTAGATCTCGTTGATCAGCGGAAAGTCCTCGACATTGGTGTAGAAGATCGTCGTCTTCACCAGCGACGCCATCGAGGAGCCGGCGGCGGTGAGGATCGCGGCGAGGTTGCGCAGCGCCTGCTCGGTCTGCGCCTCGATGCCGTCGGCGAGGGCGCCGGTGGCCGGGTCGATGCCCGGCGTCCCCGAGCAGAACACGAACCCGCCGGCCACGATCGCCTGACTGTACGGCCCGATCGCCGCCGGAGCCGCCGGGGTGGACACCGCGGTCCTGGCCATGACTCGTCCCCCTATGGGTGAGTGGTGAGCGTCAACCCGCGACACTAGGCCCGCTGCGCCACCCGGCCGCGGCCGTCATTCTTGGCCCGGTAGAGGTGCCGGTCGGCGTCGCCAAGCAGGGTGGGCAGCTCCTCGTGGCCGCCGTGGTGCAATCCCACGCTGATCGACACGGTGAGGTCCGCGGCCAGCTCGTGCCAGGGATGGTCGCGGACCGCCTCCAGGATCGCCCGGGCGCGTGCCTCGGAGACGCCCGGGTGCACCTGGGCCAGGATGACGACGAACTCGTCGCCGCCGAGGCGGGCCGCGAGGTCCATGGCCCGCACGTTGGCGCTCAGGATCGCGGCGATCGCGGCCAGCACCCGGTCGCCGACGTCGTGACCGAACCGGTCGTTGACCTGCTTGAAGTGGTCGACGTCGATCATCATGGCGGCGTAGTCGCCCGGTTCGGCCGGCTGCCCGGCGTCGAGCAGGCCGCTGAGGTACGCCTGGTAGCCGCGCCGGTTGGCCAGCCCGGTGAGGTGGTCGGTGACGATCTCCCGGAGCAGCTGGTCGTGCTCGCGGCGGTGCCGGGCGACGGCGATCGCGTCGCGCATGCTGCTCATCCGCACCAGCCGGTCGTTCCACCGCAGCCGCACCAGCTCATCCGCGAACCGGCCGGGCGCCGCCGCCCGGCGCGCCCCATCCTGCGCCGCCTCCTCGCTCCGCGGCACCCCGCCCTGCAGCGCCTCGCTCTGGCGCGCCGCACCGTGCGCCGCCTCCTCGCTCCGCGGCGCCCCGCCCTGCAGCGCCTCGCTCTGGCGCGCCGCACCGTGCGCCGCCTCCTCGCTCCGCGGCACCCCGCCCTGCAGCGCCTCGCTCTGGCGCGCCTCGAGCTGCAGGGCGAGCAGCCAGGTGTGGAGGGGCACGGTCTGGCCGAAGCGGTCGGCCACGCCCCGCGCGAGAATGGCGGCGCCGGCCGGGTCGGCCGCGCGGACGGCCGCGATCGCCGCGCCGAGCGCACTGATCGCGGGCTCGACGCCAAGCGACGGCCCGGCATCACCGGGTGGTGGGCTGCCACCACCGGGCGGCGGACCCGGGAAATCAAGCGGCGAGCCGGCGGAATCGGCCGGTGGCGCGGCGGAATCGGCCGGCGAGCCGGCGAGCGCGGACGGGTGGCCGGCGAGCGCGGACGGGTGGCCGGCGAGCGCGGACGGGTGGCCGGCGAGCGCGGACGGGTGGCCGGCGAGCGCGGACGGGTGGCCGGCGAGGGCAGAGAGCAGGTGCAGGTGGCCGTCGTACTGGCGGATCCAGCTGGGCGGCCAGTACGGCGCGATGGCGTCGCGGCTGCCGGGCAGTGCGGCCGCGGCGCGGGTGGCGGCCGCGGGCCAGTCGCCGATCATCGCCTCGGCGCAGGACCAGTCCAGCAGCAGCTCGATGCGGTTGACGGCGAGGACGGTGCGGTGCCGGAAGGCGACGGTCTGCCAGCGCGGGTCGTCGTCCTCGTCGAGGGCCTTGTGGGTGCGGTCGTAGTGTTCCAGCGCCAGCTCCCAGAAGCCGAGCGCGTGCGCCACGCAGGCAACCTCGATCAGCGCCGCGGCCCGGTGCACCACCGGCCCGCCCTCCTCGTTGAGCAGGACGGCGGCGCGCACCAGCGGGCTGGCGGCCGACTCGCTGAGGTCCAGCGGGCGCTGGGCGCCGACCCGCCGGGCGGCGCTCGCGGCCAGGGCCAGCGCGAGCAGCGCCGGATCGTCGAGGGCGGTCGCCACGTCGAGCATGGCGCGCATCTGCTCGGCGTCGTCCCCGCCGGCGTCGCGGACGGCCAGCGAGCGGGCGAAATGCAGCAGCACCTGCACGTCCCACCAGTCCGGCTCGCCGATCCGGGCGGCGGCGTCGTCGACCTGGCCGGGGCTCAACTCGCCCTGGGCGGCTTCGATCAACGCGTACGCCTGCTCGATGGCGTGCACGCGCTCGCCGGTCAGGCCGTCGCCGGCGGGCACCGCCCCGCTCCCCCCGCCGCACCTGGCTGCGCCATGGGGGTAACCCTACCGAGGGAACTGCCGCGAACTGTCGGGTCCGGGGAAAGCGGACGCGGCCAGCGGGCTTCGCGGATCGGCCAGCAGCGGCGGCGCCGCGGTCCTCGCCCAGCGGATCGCCTCGGCGTCGCCGCTGAGGTAGGCGGGCAGCAGCTGGGCCGCGAGCATCGTGCGGGGCGACGGGTACCAGCGCCGGGCCAGCTCGCCGGTGCGGCGCAGGTAGTTGAGGCCCCTCGTGCGGTCCAGCCAGCCGACCGCCACGGCGCCGCGGGCCAGGTGGACGCCCTGACCCCAGTGCACGGCCAGCAGCGTCGGCACGAACTCTTCCGCATCGAGGAGGCCGGCGCCGCGCAACTGGTCCTCGGCGCCGGCGACCCGCTCGGCGATGTCGTGCAGGGCCGCCACCGCCTCCTCCGGCATGCCGGACCGGGATGCCCACTCGTCGATGGCGTGCCCCCAGAGCTCGGGGCCGCCGCGGCGGCGGTGCCGGATCACCTCCTCGACCCCGGAGAGGTGGTCGCCGACGGTCTCGGCGCCGGGGCCGAGGAGGTCGTTGACGCACCGGCCGATCGCGGTGGAGACGTCCTCCTCGCCCAGCACCGAGACGAGGTAGGGCTCGGCCCGCAGCCGCAGCTCGCGCTTGATGGCGCGGCGGGGGCGGCGGCAGCCGACGATGTCCAGCACCTCGCCGGCCCGCAGCGCGGCCAGCGCCCCGATCGCCAGCGCGGTGGCGTACTCGGTGACCGGTTGCGGCGCCTCGCCCTCGTAGACCGCGGTGTCCCGGGGGCGCGGCGGGCGCCGCCGCCATCGGCCGAGCACCTCCCGCAGGGCCGCCGCGAGCAGGATCAGCCCGACGGCGGCCAGCAGGACCTGGAGGCGCAGCGTCACCGGCGGGTCGGCCAGGCCAGCGTGAGCCAGGGGCTCGCCGGGTCGGTGAACAGCGTCTGGTGCGGTTCGAGGACGGTGGCGTACCAGACGTCGAACTCGTCGTTGTCGAAGCGGAGCACCCGGCCGAGCGCGTAACCGGCGGAGAAGTCGCCCCACGACGTGTAACGGCCGAACGCTTGTTTTGCGGCGCGCGACACGTACTCGATGGCCTGTTGCTCTTTGATGTAACGCACCTTGTAGCCCCAGCGGGCCATGTTGACGGCGCGACCCCAGTCGTAGGCGAGGAGGCTGCTGACGATGCCGCCCGCCGGCAGCAGGCCGTCGGCGCGGAACCGCTCCTCGTAGGCCAGCACCCGGTCGACGGTCGCGGTCATCTCGTCCACTGTGGTCTCCGGGACGCCCTGAGCGCGGGCCTGGTCGGCGACGGCCTGCTTCCAGGCGTCGGCGCCGGGCGTTCCGCGCAGCCCGTTGCGCACCCCGAGCACGAAGTCGGCGACCGGATCGCCGGTCTCGTCGTCCAGCAGGCCCTCGACGGTCTCCCGCAGCTCGCCCGCGGTGCTGACACCCCACTGGTTCTTCAGGAGCGTGTAGGTCTTCTGCGCGCTGTTCGCGTCGTCCTTGAGCGCGTTCCAGGACACGCCGTGGTTGAGCGACATGTGCGCGCCGACCGCGAGCGCGGTGGCCAGCTCGCCGCTGGTGGGCTGCTTCTGGTCGACGGCGACGACGTTGCGGTACGAGCGGACCATGCCGCGGGCGCTGCGGGCCGCCGAGCGCGCCCGGAGCACGATCTGCACGATGAAGGCGACGACGACGAGCGGCGCCAGGAAGTAGACGAAGGTAGGAATTTGCACGCGCGGCAAGGTAAGGACGCCCGCGCGAGGATCGCTCGCAATTCGCTATACCCGCTGGTAGATCACTAAGGTGTCCCGGTGGTCGAATCGCTGCGCTTCGAACTGCTCGGGCCGTTGCGGGCCTGGCGCGGCGACGCCCCGGTCGTGCTGGCCGGGGTCAAGCAGCAGACGGTGCTGGCGGTGCTGCTGCTGGCGGCCGGGCGGCCGGTCGCCGTCGAGCGGATCGTGGCCACCGTGTGGGGCGCGGCGCCGCCGCCGAGCGTCACCCACCTCGTGCAGACGTACGTGAGCCGCCTGCGCCAGGCGCTCGACCTCGGCCCGCACCTGGTCTCGACCGACGCGGGTTACCTGTTGCGGCTCGATCCGGCCCAGCTCGACGTCTCGGCCTTCGACCGCCATCTGGACGCGGCTCAGCAGGGCCACGAGCGCGGCGACCTGGCGGCGGCCGCGGGCGAGGTGGCGGCCGCGCTGGCGCTGTGGCAGGGCGAGCCGATGGGCGGGCTCGGCGGCGAGGCGGTCGACGTGGCCCGGCAACGGCTGGCCGAGCGGCGGCTGACCGCCCTGGAACTGCGAGCCACCGTCGACCTGGACGGGGGCCGGCATGCGGACGCGATCGCCGACCTTTCCCGGCTGGTGAAGGAGTATCCGCTTCAGGAGCGGCTGTGGGCGCTGCTGATGCTGGCGCTCTATCGCGCCGATCGACAGGCAGAGGCGCTGTCCACGTACGCGACGGCCCGCTCGCTGCTCGTCGAGGAACTGGGCGTGGAACCGGGCGCCGGGCTCACCCGGATGCACCAGCGGATCCTCGCCGCCGACCCCACCCTTGCCGGAGCCGCCCCGGCCGCCGCCGGCCGGGCCGCGCGTGACGATCTGCCCGCCGACGTCGCCGACTTCACCGGGCGCGAAGCCGAGCTGGGAAGCCTGCTGGCCGCGCCCGGCCTGGCGCCGCCGACGGCGGCCGTGGTGCTGGCGGTCGACGGGATGGCCGGGGTCGGCAAGTCCGCGCTCGCCGTGCACGTCGCGCACCGGCTGAGCGGGCGCTTCCCGGACGGTCGGCTCTTCATTGATCTGCACGCGCACAGCGAGGGCTCCCCGCCCGTCGAGCCGGCCGCCGCGCTCGACCAGCTGCTGCGGGCCCTTGGCGTGCCCGGCGAGGAGATCCCGGTAGCGCTCGACGAGCGGGCCGCCCGATGGCGCGCCGAGCTGGCCGGGCGGCGGGTGCTGCTGGTGCTCGACAACGCCCGCAGCGCCGCGCAGGTGCGGCCGCTGCTGCCCGGCACCGCGGGCTGCCTGACCCTGGTCACCAGCCGCCGCCGGCTGGCCGACCTGGACAGCACGGCGGTCGTCTCCCTCGACGTGCTGCCGCCACCCGAGGCGGCCGAGCTGTTCCACCGGATCCTGGGTGCCGGCCGCGGCGCCGAGGACGTCGCCGAGGTGGTCGGGCTCTGCGACCGGCTGCCGCTGGCGATCCGGATCGCTGCGGCCCGGCTGCGGGCGCGTCCATCGTGGACGGTAGGGCACCTGGCCTCGCGGCTGCGGGACCGGCGGCGGGTGCTGACCGAGCTCGCGGTCGGCGATCGCAGCGTGGCGGCGTCTTTCGCCCTCTCGTACGCCCAGCTCACCGCGCCGCAGCAGAGGCTCTTCCGGCTGCTCGGGCTGGCCTTCGGGGCCGACTTCGACGCCGGGCTGGCGGCTGCCGCGGCGGGCGAGCCGATCGACGGCCTGCTCGACGACCTGCTGGACGTGCACCTGCTGCAGGAGCCGGCGCCCGGGCGCTACCGCTTCCACGACCTGCTGCGGGAGCACGCGGCCGCCCTCGCCGCCGAGGAACCGGCCGCGGGACGCGACGCGGTGGGCCGGATGCTCGACCACTATCTGCGAACCGCCGTCGCGGCGGCCGACACGCTCTTTCCCCGTACGCGTCAGGAAAGGCCGCACCTGGACGCGAAGCCGGCCTTTGCGGATGCGGCTTCGGCGCGCGCCTGGCTGGATGCCGAGCGGGTCAACCTGGTCGCGGCGGTCGGGCACGCCGCGGCCGGCGGATGGGCGGCCCACGCGACCGGGCTGGCCGCCACGCTGCGCCTCTATCTGGACAGCGGCACGCATCACGTCGACGCCCTGGCCGTGCACGGACTCGCGCGGGACGCGGCCCGGGACGCCGGGGAACGCGCGGTCGCGCTGCACAACCTGGCCAAGGCCTGCTGGCGTCTCGGGCGCTACGAGGAGGCGGACGGACACCTGCGGGAGGCGCTGCCGGCGCTGCGCGGCGAGGCCGGCATCCTCGAGACGCTCGGGGCGACCCGCTACAGCCTGGGGCGGTATGACGACGCCATCGCGTTCTACGGCGAGGCCGCGCTGATCCATCGCTCGGGCGGGGATCGGGTGGCCGAGGCGACCGCGCTCAACAACATCGGGGTCATCCAGGAGCGGCAGGGGCGGTATCGCGAGGTTCTGGACCTGTGCGAGCAGGCCCTGGAGATCTACCGCGAGCACGGCGATCGGACCGGGGAGGCCGACGCGCTGTGCAACGCGGGTAATGCGTTGTGGCGGCTCGGGCGGTACGAGGCGGCGCGCGACCACCTGGAAGAGGCGCTGGTCATCCACCGGGAGACCGGCGACTCGGGGTGGGAGGCGCACACGCTGAACAGCCTCGGCAACGTGCTGAGCAGCCTCGGGCGGCACCGGGAGGCGCTGGCGCACTGCGATGCGGCGCTGGCCATTCAGCGGCGCAGCGGGGAGCTGGCGGAGGAGGCCGCGACCCTCGGCGATCGCGGGGTGATCCATCGGCTGCTCGGCCAGTGCCAGGAGAGCCTCGCCGATCTGGGGCGAGCTCTGGAGATCGCGCGGGAGACGGGGGATCGAGGGCTGGAGATCCAGGCGCTCAACGGGCAGGGGGAGACGCTGCTTGCGCTGGGGCTTCCGGCCGAGGCGAGCGACCGGCACACGGCCGCCCTCGCGCTGGCCCGCGAGACCGGCGACCGGCACGAGGAGGCGCGCGCCCACGACGGGCTGGCTCGCGCGCTGCCCGACGCGGGCGAGCACCGCGCGCTGGCGATGGCTATCTACACGGAGCTCGAAGTGCCCGAGGCGCGCTCATTTTCCGAAGGCGGCGCCCAGGCCGGTTAGGTCGATCGGGCGGCGGGCGCCCGGCGGCACCACGCCGACGAGGGGGCGGAGGACCTCGAGCGCGGTCAGCACCTCGCGGCCGACCTGCTCGACCGGGCGCATGGCGTCGACCGAGACGAGGATGCCGCGCTCGGCGTACCAGTCGACGATCGGGGCGGTCACGTCGTGGTAGACCGCCAAGCGGCGGGCGATGACCTCCTCGGTGTCGTCGGAGCGGTGCTCCAGTGCGGCCCGGGCGAGCAGCCGGCGCACCACCTCCTCGTCGCCCACCTTCAGGTGCAGCGCCACGTCGGCGGTCATGTCGAGCTTGAGGGCGGCCTCGTAGAGGGCCCGGGCCTGGGTGATGTTGCGGGGCACGCCGTCGAGCACGTAGCCGCCGCCGGCCGCCTTCGCCTCGGCGATCTCCTGCTCGACGATCCGCAGGACGATCTCGTCGGGCACCAGGTGGCCCTCGTCGAGGTGCTGCTTGACGGCGCGGCCCAGCTCGGTCCCCCGCGCGACGTGGTCGCGCAGCAGGTCGCCGGTCGCGATGTGCGGGATGCCGAAGTGGGTGGCGATCAGCGCACCCTGCGTTCCCTTGCCGGCGCCCGGTGGTGCGACCAACAGAACTCGCACGGGGGCCTCCTCGTCTCGTATGAGTCGAGCAAAACCTAGCGCTGGATGGACTTGATCTCCAGGAACTCTCCCAAGCCGTGGTGACCGAACTCACGGCCGTTGCCGGACTGCTTGTAGCCGCCGAACGGGGCCAAGGGGTTCCAGTGGCCGCCGTTGACGTCCACCTGACCGGCGCGCAACCGGCGGGCGACCGCCAGCGCGTGCTCGGGCTCGCCGAAGACGCCGCTGGTCAAGCCGTACAGCGTGCCGTTCGCGATGGCCACGGCCTCGTCCTCGTCCGCGTACGGGATGATGGTCAGCACCGGGCCGAAGATCTCCTCCTGGGCGATCGCCGACCGGGGGTCGACGTTCGCGAAGACCGTCGGCCGCACAAAGGCGCCGCGCTCCAGGGGATTGCCGGGACCGCCGTACGCGAGAGTGGCGCCGTCCTCGATGCCGCGCCGGATGTAGCCCTCGACCCTCGCCCGGTGCTCCTCGGAGGCCATCGGGCCGATCGCGGTCGTCTCGTCGAGCGGATCGCCGACCTGGAGAGCGGAGACCGCCTCGACGGCGAGGGCGACGGCCTCGTCGTGCCGGGACGCGGGCACCAGCAGCCGCGGCCACGCGCCGCACACCTGCCCGCCGTTGGTGAACGCCATCTGGACGCCGGCGGCGACGGCCCGAGGCAGGTCGGCGTCGTCGAGGACGACCGTGGCGCCCTTGCCGCCGAGCTCCAGGGCGACCCGCTTGACGGTGGCGGCGGCCACCTCGCCGATGCGGCGGCCGGCCCGGGTCGAGCCGGTGAACGAGATCATGTCGATGTCGGGATGGGCCGAGATGGCCTCACCGACGACCGCGCCCTCGCCGTACACGATGTTGAAGACGCCGGACGGCAGGCCGGCCTCGTGGGTGACCTCGGCCAGGATGTTCGCGGTCAGCGGGGCGACCTCGGACGGCTTGAACACCACGGTGTCGCCGGCCAGCAGCGCGGGCGCCAGCTTCGACACGATCTGCTGGAGCGGGAAGTTCCACGGGGTGATCGCGCCGACCACGCCGATCGGCTCCCGCACGAGCAGCGAGTTGCCGAGCTCCTCGGTCCAGGCGAAGTCCTCGGCGAGGGCGGCCATCGACTCGGTCACCAGCACCGGGAAGACCGCCTGCGCGGCGCGGGAGAGGGCGATCGGCGAGCCCATCTCGGCGGTGATGGTGGTGGCGATCTCCTCGGCGCGGGACTTGAGGCCCTCCGCGATCCGGCGAAGAACAGACACCCTTTCCCGTACGGGTGTGGCCGCCCACCCGGGGAAGGCGGCGCGCGCCGCCGCGACGGCCCGGTCCACCTCCTCGGCGGTGCCGGCGGGGGTCTCGCCGACCACCTCGCCGGTCGCCGGGTTGAGCACGGGGATGGTCTTGCCGGAGACGCCGGGAACGGCGGCTCCGTCGATCCAGTGGTTCGTTGTCATGCCCCGACTGTTTCCGGCTTCTGCGTAGGCGCCCATGCTCTCCGAGTACAGGGATAACGCGGAACATGGCCGGTCCGCCGGGGGTTGATCAGGTCATGGACCGTGCACGACTGGCCGAATTCCTGCGCACACGCCGCGAGGCCCTGCAACCGGAGGACGTGGGGCTGCCCCGCGGGCCGCGCCGGCGCACCAACGGCCTGCGCCGCGAGGAGGTCGCGGTGCTGTCGGACATGTCCTTCGACTACTACAACCGGCTCGAGCAGAAACGCGGCCCGCACCCCTCCGAGCAGATGCTCGCCGCGCTCGCCCGCGGGCTGCGCCTGTCGATGGAGGACCGCGACCACCTGTTCCGGCTGGCCGGCTACGCGACGCCGGGCCGGCGGGTGCGCGCCGACCACATCAACCCGGGGATGATGCGGATCCTCGACGGGCTCCAGGACGCGGCCGCGATGGTGGTCAACGACGTGGGGGAGTCGCTGCGGCAGACCCCGCTGGCGGTGGCTCTGCTCGGCGACGAGAGCGTGTACACCGGCCGGGCGCGCAGCCTGCACTACCGGTGGTTCACCGACCCGGCGAGCCGCCTGAGGTATCCGGCCGAGGACCACGAGGAGCGCGGCCTCACCATCGTTTCGCACCTGCACGCCACGTACACGAGGGCCGGCGCCGGATCGTACGCGGGTGAGCTCGCCGCCGACCTGCAGCGACGCAGCCCGGAGTTCGCCGCGCTGTGGGAGCGCCATCCGGTGGCCGGGCCCTACTGCGCGCTGGAGCGGCTCGACCATCCGCTGGTGGGGCGGCTCGACCTGCACTGCCAGACGCTGATCGACCCCGACCAGTCGCAGGGCCTGGTCGTGTACACGGCGACGCCCAGGACCGAGAGCTACGAGAAACTGGAGTTGCTGTCCGTGGTGGGCGCGCAGGCTCTGTAGCTTGTTGTCACATCCGGGCGGGCCATCCGGTCTCTACCCGTGTGAAGACCAGTCGAGTGGAAGCGTTCAGCGATGGCGTGCTGGCCATCATCATCACGATCATGGTGCTCGAGCTGAAGCCCCCCGAGGGCCACGCCCTGTCCGACCTGGTGCACACGACCGGCGCCGGGCTCCTGACATACCTGCTCAGCTTCGTCTACGTCGGCATCTACTGGAACAACCACCACCACATGTTCCACCTGGTCCGGCGCGTCACCGGCGGCGTGCTGTGGGCGAACCTGGGCCTGCTGTTCTGCCTCTCGCTGTTCCCGTTCACCACGAGCTGGCTCGACGAGTCCTCCTTCGAGCGCACCCCGGTCGTGATCTACGGCCTGAACCTGCTCGCTGCCGGCGTCGCCTACGTGATCCTCCAGACGGTCATCATCCGCCGGCAGGGCCCGGACTCCCCGCTGCGCCAGGCCATCGGCGCCGACGTCAAGGGCAAGATCTCCGCCGTCGTCAACCTGGCCGGCGTCCTGAGCGCCCTGCTGATCGACGACATCGGCGTCTGGATCGCCGGCGCTTGCTACGTCGGCGTGGCCATCCTGTGGATCGTCCCCGACCGCCGCATCGCCCGGGTGGTCCACGAGTACCAGGCCAGGGAGGACGCCGACCACACCCACGCCTGACCTGCCCTCACCCGCGCCGCGCTGCGCCCGCTCGCCCGCGCTGCGCCCGCTCGCCCGCGCTGCGCCCGCTCGCCCGCGCTGCGCCCGCTCATCCGCGCTGCGCCCGTTCATCCGCGCCGCGCTCGCCTCACTCGCACCCGCCCATACCCGCGCCGCGCCCGCCCGCGCCGCGCTCGCCTCACCCGCACCCGCCCACACCCGCGCCGCGCCCGCCCACCCGCGCCGCGCCTGCTCGGCGGCCGCGCGCCTGCTCGGCGGCCGCGCGCCTGCTCGGCGGCCGCGCGCCTGCTCGGTCCGGCTTGCCCGCTCGATGCTGATAGGTCGCGGTCAGAGGCGCGCCGAAATCCACCATCCCGGCGGTCTCGGTGGCTTGCCGCGCAAATAAGCGGATATTTCCGGCGGCGATGCCGTGCGCCGCCCCGGTCGGCCGTGCGCCGCCCCGGTCGGCCGTGCGCCGCCCCGGTCGGCCGTGCGCCGCCCCGGTCGGCCGTGCGCCGCCCCGGTCGGCCGTGCGCCGCCCCGGTCGGCCGTGCGCCGCCCCGGTCGGCCGTGCGCCGCCCCGGTCGGCCGTGCGCCGCCCCGGTCGGCCGTGCGCCGCCCCGGTCGGCCGTGCGCCGCCCCGGTCGGCCGTGCGCCGCCCCGGTCGGCCGTGCGCCGCCCCGGTCGGCCGTGCGCCGCTGGGGGCCAGCGGGCCCGAGAGGGCCGCAGCCATCCGCCATCGGGCTCGCGGCGACGGGGTCAATGGCAGACGGTGGCGAGGGTGACGAACAGGCAGCATGAACCGACCGTCGGCAGGACCAGGGCGATCGCCGTCCTTGCCGCGATCTCCAGGCCGCCGCGCCCGCGCCAGGTCGACGGCAGGACCTGCTCGATGGCGATCAGGACGATCCAGGCGAGCAGGACCAGCGGGAAGTAGAGGTCCCACGACGGGTTGCGGAAGGCGCTCGCGTTGCCGTTGCCGCCGTAGTTGGGGCAGTCCGTCCGCTGGGTGACGGGGTGGAGGAACAGGAGCAGCAGGACGATCGCGGCGCCGCCGACGAGCAATGTCCAGAAACCGGCCAGTGCGGATGGGCGGCGGCCGTCGTTGATCACCCGCGTGAGCGTAGGACGCCGCTGCACGCGGGCGTTGACGAGCGGTCACACATCTGAAATCTTAGATGCCTGTCTACGCAAGAATTCGGCAACACATGGAAAATCTCCGTGCACCGGGCCGAAACTTCGTGGCAGGACTCCCCATCCCCTGTTGGCCGCCCGGGAGCCCCGACCTCGGCGGCCGGCTGCGCAGAACGAAGAGGGCTTCATGACGAAGAGACCGCTCCGACGAAGACTGCTCAGCATCGCCCTGGCGGCCGGCCTGGTCGCCGCCGGAATGTCACCCACCGCCGCGCACGCCGCCGGTGGAGTCAACCTGGCCGCGGGCAAGGCCGCCACCGCCTCGGGCGTGAACGGCCCCTACCCCGCGTCGAACGTGACCGACGGGAACGCCAACTCGTACTGGGAGAGCCCGAACGGCGCCTTCCCGCAGTGGGTCCAGGTGGACCTCGGCGGCAACGTGGCCGTCGACCAGGCGAAGCTGAAACTGCCGCCGGCGACGGCGTGGGCGGCGCGCACCCAGACGCTGACCTTGCAGGGCAGCGCCAACGGCTCGAGCTGGAGCACGCTGTCCGGCTCGGCGGGCCGCACCTTCGACCCGGCCACCGGCAACACCGTCACCATCGATTTCACCGCGGCGACCGTCCGGTACGTCCGGGTCACCATCACCGCCAACACCGGCTGGCCGGCCGGGCAGCTCGCCGAGCTGGAGGTCTACGGCGTCGCCGGGACCGGCCCGGATCCCGATCCGGATCCGCCGACCGGCACCAACCTGGCGGCCGGCAAGGCGATGGAGGCCTCGTCCTCGGTCTTCACCTTCACCGCGTCGAACGCCAACGACAACAACACCGGGACCTACTGGGAGTCCGGCGGATTCCCGGCCACGCTGACCGCGAAGCTGGGCGCCGACGCGAACGTGACCGGCGTCGTGCTCAAACTCAACCCGGACCCGGTCTGGGGCGCCCGCACCCAGAGCGTCCAGGTTCTCGGCCGCGCGCAGGGCGAATCGGCGTTCACTTCGCTGAAAGCCCGCGCCGACTACGCCTTCAACCCGGCGACCAACCAGAACACGGTGACCATCCCGGTGACCGGCAAGGCCGCGGACCTGCAGGTGCAGTTCTTCGCCAACACCGGCGCCCCGGGCGGGCAGGTCGCCGAGATCCAGGTGCTCGGGACCTGGGCGCCCAACCCCGATCTGGTCGTGACCGGGCTGACCTGGTCGCCCGCCACGCCCGACGAGACCAGCGCGATCACGGTCTCGGCGTCAGTGCGAAACGCGGGTAACGCCGCATCGGCGGCGACCACTTTGGACGTACGCGTCAATGGTGTTGTTGTTGGAAACGCCCAAGTGAGTGCTCTCGCGGCCGGGGCGACGACGACGGTGACCGTCAACGCGGGCCGGTTCGCGCAGGGCAGTTATCCGGTGGCCGCGACCGTGGACCCGGGCAACATCGTCGCCGAGCAGAACAACGACAACAACACGCTCACCGCCTCGTCGCAGCTGGTCGTGGCGCAGGCGCCGGGGCCGGACCTTCAGGTGACCGGCGTGACCTCGAACCCGGCCAGCCCGTCGGCCGGCGCGCAGGTGACGTTCTCGGTGGCGGTCAACAACCGCGGCACGAGTGCGGCTGCCGCGACGGTCACCCGGCTCGTGGTCGGCGGCACGACGCTGAACGCGAACACCGGCGCGATCGCCGCGGGCCAGACGGTGAGCGTGAGTGTGGGGCCGTGGACGGCCACCAACGGCGGAGCCACGATAACGGCCACCGCGGACGCCACCGGCGTGGTTGTGGAAACCAATGAGAACAACAATTCGCGTACGCAATCGATCGTTGTCGGCCGGGGTGCGGCCGTTCCCTACGCGACGTATGAGGCGGAGGACGCGCGTTACCAAGGCACCCTCGTCGAGGCGGACGCGAAGCGGACCTTCGGTCACACCAACTTCGGCACCGAGTCGTCCGGCCGCAAGTCCGTGCGCCTCACCAGCCAGGGCCAGTTCGTCGAGTTCACCTCGACCGTGCCGTCCAACTCGATCGTGGTGCGCAACTCGATCCCGGACGCGCCGGCCGGCGGCGGGCAGACGGCGACGATCAGCCTCTATGTGAATGACCAGTTCGTGCAGAAACTGAGCCTGTCGTCGCGCAACAGCTGGCTCTACGGCACGAGCGACGACACCGAGTCGCTGTCCAACTCGCCGTCCGCCGACGCGCGGCGGCTGTTCGACGAGTCGCACGCGCTGCTGGCGCAGTCGTATCCGGCCGGCACCCGCTTCAAGCTCCAGCGCGACGCGACCGACACGGCGGCGTTCTACTACGTCGACTTCATCGACCTCGAGCAGGTCGCGCCGGCCCTGAGCCAGCCGGCGGGCTGCACGTCGATCACCGCCTACGGCGCGGTGCCGAACGACGGCGTCGACGACACCGCCGCCATCCAGCGGGCCGTGACCGACGACGAGAACGGCGTGATCAGCTGCGTCTGGATCCCGGAGGGGCAGTGGCGCCAGGAGCAGAAGATCCTGTCGCCCGACCCGGCGCGCGGCCAGTACAACCAGAAGGGCATCCGCAACGTCGTCGTCCGCGGCGCGGGCATGTGGCGATCGGTGCTCTACACCAACACCGAGCCGCAGAACGTGGTCGGCAACATCAACCACCCGCACGAGGGCAACGTCGGCTTCGACATCGACGACAACACCCAGATCTCCGACCTGGCGATCTTCGGCATGACCACCAACCGGGCCAACCGCGGCCACGGCATCAACGGCCGGCTCGGCAAGAACACCAAGATCAGCAACGTCTGGATCGAGCACGTCAACGTCGGCGCCTGGGTCGGCCGCGACTACTCGGACACGCCGGCCTACTGGAACCCGGGCGACGGGCTCGAGTTCTCCGGGATGCGCATCCGCGACACGTACGCGGACGGCATCAACTTCAGCAACGGCACGCGCAACTCGAAGGTGTTCAACTCCTCGTTCCGCACCACGGGCGACGATTCGCTGGCCGTGTGGGCGAATCCGCGCGTGAAGGACACCTCGGTGGACGTGGCGTCCAACAACCACTTCGTCAACAACACCGTGCAGCTGCCGTGGCGCGCCAACGGAATCGCCATCTACGGCGGGTCCAACAACTCCATCGAGAATAACCTCGTGTACGACACGATGAACTACCCCGGCATCATGCTGGCGACCGACCACGATCCGCTGCCGTTCGGCGGGACCACGCTGATCGCCAACAACGGGCTCTACCGGGCCGGCGGCGTGTTCTGGGGCGAGCAACAGGAATTCGGCGCGATCACGCTGTTCCCGTCCTCGAAGGACATCACCGGCGTCACCATCCGGGACACCGAGATCGTCGACTCCACGTATGACGGCATCCAGTTCAAGACCGGCGGCGGCAACATGCCGAACGTCGCCGTGACCAACGTGCGAATCGACAAGTCCAACAACGGCGCCGGCATCCTGGCGATGGGCGGCGCCCGCGGCAACGCGACCCTGACCAACGTCACCATCACCAACTCGGCCGACGGCAACATCGTCATCCAGCCGGGCTCGCAGTTCGTCATCAAATAAGTCCCGTGCCGGCCCTCCCGGGAGGGCCGGCACGCCGTTCAGCCCAGGTCGTCGAGGATGGCGGTGCAGCTGCGCAGCACGATCTCGGCCGCTCGCCGCCCGCCGGCCGTGGCGGCGTCGGTGGTCAGCGAATGCCAGCGAGCCGCCGCCGATTCCGCGGCCGGCCACAGCACCGAAGGCGGAGTCCGCGGATCCACGCCGAGCCGCTCGCAATGCGCGCCGCCCTCGGCTCCGACCAGCCGCCGCGCCTCCACCGCCAGCTCGGCCGGCAGCGTCACCCGCCCGGTCCGTAGCGCCGCCAGCAGCCGCAACTCGCGGAACGAATGCGCCCCGGCGACGACCTTCTCCAGCTCGGCACTCAACGCCGGCTGCGCCTCGGCCCGCAGCAGATGCGAGAGGCCCATCAGCGCGCTGCGGGCCTTGAGCGCCCCGCGCCGCCCGGTGAACAGGTCGCTGATCGACGCCTGCAACTCGGTCAGCCCGCTCTGCCGCACCAACTGCTCACCCAGCGCGGCCCGCGTCCGGGCGCCGGTGCGGGTCAGCGTCACCGCCAGCCGCACCCCACCGAGACCCAGCCGGTCCAGGAGCCCCGCCGAAGCCGGGAGCGAAGCGAAACGGTCCACTGACAGCAGATGCGCGTCGGCTTCGGCGCGCGGCATTCCGGCGATCGCGGCGATCGCACCGTACTCGTCCTCGCGAAGCGTCCGCCCGGCGTGCGCGATCCGCCCGGAAATCGCCAGCACGTCCTGACAGAGCGCGCCCACCCGCGGGTCCTTTCGCCTGCGGCGGGCGATCCGCTTGGCGTTGAGCAAAGCATCCGGCTTGCCGCCGGCAAGCTCGTCGGCGCGCGAGAGCAACACCATGACGTGTACGGGCAGAGCACCCCCGACCGGCAAAGACGGCGGCTCGCCGAGGTGGCGCACGAGATGCAGAACCGCGTCGGCCTCGGAGTACACGTCGTCGCTCGCGGTCTCCAGCAGGCGGGTGTGGCGCAGCGCCCGGCACGGCCACTCGACGACGACCGACCGCACGCCGGATTCCGGCACAGCCACGGCGTGCCCGGGCTTGGAACGTTCCAGGGGCACCACGTGACCCGGCGGAATCCGGGCGAGCGGCTGGGTCCCGTCGTGGAACCAGACCGGGGCGCCGCCGGCCCGTACCGGCGCCACCTCCTCGCCGATCAGGGCGTTGACCAAGGTGGACTTGCCCGCCTGCGGCCCGCCGGTGATGGCCACGCGGAGCGGCTCGTCGAGACGTACGCGATGGTGGCGCAACCATTTCTCGGCCCGGGCGTGCCCCCGGAAAGCCAGGGCGGCCCGGTCGAGCAGGTCGCGCGCCCGCCGCTCGAGGTCGTCGTCGCTCATGCCGGGGCTTGCAGCAGGGCCAGGGACTGCCGCTGCAGGCCGGCCAGGCGGATCAGCTCCTGCTCGACGCGGCGCGCCCGGGTCTCGCGGGCCGAGGCCTCCTGGTCGGCGTCCGCTTTCGCGGTGCGCAGCGACTCGACGATGGCGTCCTGCAGATCCTCGGTGACGGCCGTGAAATGGTCGCGCAGGGCGCGCTGGATCCGGCGTACGGAATCCTTGGCGTCCTTGGCCATGCCGATGTAGATCTCGTCGACGTGCCGCTGGACGGCGGCGCGAGCCGTCGCCTGACGGCGCTTGAGCAGCGAGCGGCCCTCCTCGCGGATGCTCTTGCCGCCGAACAGGGCGCCGCCGCTCAGCGAGATCGGGTTGATCAGCGACATGCCGGTGAGGCTGGTGGCCAGCCCGAACATCAGCACGCCGCCGTAGGAGCCGCGCAGTCCGGTGAACACCTTCTGACTGAGCGTGAACCGCTCGACCGGCGGGCTGTCCAGATCGGTCACCCTGTTCGGCAGGTCGCCGGGCACCGCGGGCACCCAGGACGGCAGCACCTGGCCCAGCTCGGGCGGGAACTCGGCGGCCACCGACCGCGCCAGCCACGCCGCCCGCTCGCTCAGCCAGCCGAGGCTGGTCTGCGCCGTCTCCACGAGGGCGTCGCGCAGCCACGGCTCGAACTCGTCCCAGACGCGCAGCGGGTCGGACTCGGTGAAGATCTCGTCGGAGCGGGCGATCACGGCCCGGGTGCGCTCGCGCAGGTCGTGCTCGATGTCGGACATCAGGTCGCCGACCTCGTCGGCCAGCCGGCTCTGCCAGCGGGTCGTGCATTTGCGCAGGCCGTCCATCCGCCGCTGGGCCTCGTGCAGGCGGGTCGCGGCGTCCGACCGGGCGGTCGCGGCCCGCTGCGCCGCCACGCTCTCACGCAGCGGCACGGCCAGCTCGTCGGTGACCGCCCGGCCGATCAGCCCGACCGCGGCCCGGGACAGCCGGTCCGGCTTGGCCACGATCAGTGTGCGCAGCAGCGTGACGAGCTGCGGGAAGCCAGATTCGCCGTTCAGCGCGCCGTCGCCGGTCCGGGCGGCGTGCGCGCGCAGCGCCGCCGAGGTCGGCACCACCGTGGCCGGGACGCCCGCCTGCACCAGCCGCATCCGGTTGGCCTCGACGTCGCGCCGCCAGTCCGGCGCGTAGTCGGTCTTGGTGAACGCCACGACCAGCCCGGGCCGCAGCGCCGACAGCTCGGCCAGGACGGCGAGCTCGGCGCCGGTCAGCTCCCGGCCGGCCTCACAGGCGAACAGCAGCACGTCGGCCCGGCCGGTGTCGGCCAGCTCGCGGACCCGGCCGAGCGCGGCGCCCTCCTCCCACGGCAGCGGCGGCGTGTCGATCAGCGCGAGCCCGGCGGCGAGCAGCTCGCGGGGCAGGCCCACCTCGGCGTGCAGCCGCTCGATCGACGTCATGCCCGCGAGGGTCTCGGCGAGCGCCTCGGCCGGCCGGTCGGCGGCCAGCGCGAGGCGGTCGTGCGGGCCGGCGCCGGCCTCGTCGCCGCGGATCAGCTGGGCGGTCGGCTGCGCGGCGTGCCGGATCACCGTCGGCACGGCGGTGCCCCGGTCGTCGCCGGTCACGCAGACCGGGGCATTGATCAGGGCGTTGATAAGCTGGCTCTTGCCCTGCCGTTCCCGCCCGACCACGAGCACCCGCAGGCTCGGGTCGAGCAGCTGGGTCCGGCGCTGCCACAACTGGCCGGCCAGATCGGGCCGGCCGTGCTCGGTGCAGGTGCGGATCGTCGCGTCGAGGACGTCGAGCCACAGGGGTGACAGGGCGCTGAGTTCCGTCCGGCCCGGCCGGACGGGGGAGGCCGGACCCGCATAGGCCGTGGGTCCGGTCTCCCAGCTTTCCATCGTTACGTCCTGCTCCCCTGCTCGTCCCGGATCAGAAGTGAAGGCCGCCGAGCAGGCCGTGACCCGCGTCCGGCTCGACCGGCTCGGGCGCCGGCGGCGTCGGGTGGGTCAGGCCGTCGACCAGCCCGGTCACGCCCGAGACGTGGTGGTCGATGACGCCGGTCGCGTCGCCGAGAACGCCGTCCACGGTGCCGTCGGGGAGAAGCCCCCCGACCGTGTGGTCCACGCCGCCGACCGTCCCGGAGATGGTCCCGCCGAGGTCTCCGGTGAGGCTCCCGGCAAGCGAAGAGGTTGCCTCGTGGACCCCGGCGACGTCAAGGCCGCCGGTCACGCCGGTCGCCGTGTTGACCGTGGCGTCCAGGGTGCCGGTGACCGCCGCGTGCGAGACGACGCTCTCGGCGCTGTAGGCCACGTCGGCCGTGGTGTGGTCGACCGTCGTGACGACCGTCGCGTCCAGGCCGGCCGCCGGGTCGTGGATGAGGCCGAGCCCGCCGGTCACGTCCACCGTGGAGAGCAGGTGGTCGGCGGTGACGGTGGTGGCCGCCGCGACGTTCAGGTCGGCCGCGTGCGAGTAGGTGCTGCCGCCGACCTGCGCGGTGATCGACTGCAGGTGGGCGACCGCGCCGGCCACGTCGAGGTGCGCCACGCCCGTGGTCACCTCGTCGACCTGGGCCAGTCCGGCCTGCGCCGGCACGTTGCTCAGCGGCGCGTAGTCCAGCACCAGCGGCAGCACGTCCTGCACGTCGGCGGCGGTGATGTCGCCGAGACCGGCCGCCTCGAGCGTGCCGTGCGGGTCCAGCTCGAACGCCGACCGGGCGCCCGGGTCATAGATCAGGTTGAGGACGAAATCCTGCAACGTCGGGGACGAATCCATTGAAAACGATCTCCTCACGGGGTCGTGGGTGTGCCACCAAGCTAGGAGCCGGGGACGCGCCGGGCATCGGGGTTCGTCCCCCTCTGCCGGCAGGGGATAGGGTGCGTCGGGGTTAGGGGGTTAGGGGATTGGTCGCCACGAAATTTGGGGGAAGACCCCCGATGCCCGATCTGGTACGAACATGGGGTCCCGAGATCGGATATTGAGGAGCTTCCCCTTGTCGTACCTGCTAGGCCTCGACGTCGGATCCGCCGCCACCTGGGCCGCGATCTGCCGCCGTGCACCCGGACCGGCCGGTTGGGGGCCACCGTCACCGGTCGCCACCGACTCGCCACCGGCCGTGCCGGGCCTGTTCCGGCGGTGCGGCGACTACGTGCCGGTCTACCACGACAACCTCCTCATCACCCCGCAGGCGCTGGTGGTCGAGCAGGCCCGCGCGGCCGGCGACCAGGTCTGGGCCCGCGAGGGCTCCGGTCCCGAGGGCATCGCGGTGGCCTACCCCAGCACGTGGGGTCCCGGCCGGGTGGGCCTGCTGCGGGCCGCCTTCGACGACGCCGGGATGAGCAATGTGGTGCTGGTCAGCAGGGCCTGCGCGGTGGTCGAGGGCCATCTCGCCGCGGGCCGCCCGGTGGCCTCCGGCCGACCGGTCGCCGTCTGCCGCATCGGTCGCGCTTCCGTCGAGGTCACGCTCCTCATCCCGTACGGGCCGGGGCGCCTCGAAGTCCTCGGAAGCGCCATTGTGGACGAGTTCGGCGGCGACGACCTGGCCGAGGGCGAGGCGCGCGCCGTCCTGGCCGCGATCCTCGATCTCGTACGCCGGACCGCGCGCGCCTGCCGGGCCGGGCTCGACGACCTGGCCGCCGTGCTGGTGGCTGGGGGCGGCGCCGCCCACCCGCTGGTCGTCCCGTCGCTGGCCGAGGCGCTGACGGCGCCGGTGATCCGGGAGGACCACCCGTGGCTGACCGTCGCCCGTGGAACGGCGCTGGCGCTCCGCTCGCCGGTGGCTATCCCTCTTGCCTCGCCGGTGGCCTTCCCTCTTGCCGAGCAGGCCTCGTCGCCGCTGGCCGACGTCCTTGTCCTGCCGACCGAGCTGCTGCCCATCACCGACAGCCGGCTCGGCGTCTCGGAGCTCGGCCCCGGCGAGATGCCCCCGCGCCCGCCGATCCAGGTCAGTGCCCCGAAGGTAGGCGGCAAATGAGCGCCGCCGAGCTGCTGGCCGAGGTGCGGGCCGACCCGGCCGCGCCGCTGCGAGCCGCCATCTGCGCCCCCGGCGGCTTCGGCAAGAGCATGCTGCTGGCCGAGTTGGAGCAGCTCTACGGCGACCAGGCTGTGCTCGTCGACGACGCCCACCGGCTCGGCGACGCCCGCCTGCAAGAGCTGCGCGAGCTGGCCGAACGCCCCGACGCGCGGATCGTGGTGGCCTACCGCCCGTGGCCCCGCCCGCCGGCGCTGGTCCCGCTCACCGAGGTCCTGCGCCGCCGGCGAGCCCCGATCGTGCTGCCCGCCCTGACCACCGCGGAAATCGGCGAGTTGGCCGGCTTCCCGCTCGCCGAATATGTGGCCGCACTCAGCGGCGGCGTGCCGCGCTACGTCGCCCGGCTGGCGGCGGCGCTCCCCGCCTCGGCGGTTCCGGGCCGGGTGCCGGCGACGGCGCTCGCGCCGTTCGCACCCGAGATCGATGAGCTGGACGCAGGGCTGCGCACGCTGTTGCTGGCGGCCGAGGCCGGGGCGGGACTGTCGTTCGACCTCATCGCCAAGCTGCTCGGCCGGGAGCCGCGGGATGTTGCCGAACTCGTCGCGGCCGGACAAGCCACCGGGATGCTCGGTGCGGACGGCACGATGATTCCGCTCGCCCGGCACGCGCTGGCCGCGCTGGCGCCGATCGCCGAGCGGATCGACGTGCGGCAGCGGCTCGCCGGCCTCCAGCTCGCGCGCGGCGGACCGGTCCTCCCGCTTGTGCGCCACCTGCTGCCCGAGGGCGGCGACGGCGCTCGGCCCGAGCTGGGCCATGCATTCGAGGCCGCTGGGGAGGAGGCACTCGGCGACGACCCGGCGCTGGCCGCCCGGCTCTTCGCGGCCGCCGCCGAGGCCGGCCGGCCCGCGGCCGCCCGGCACGCCATGGCCACGGCCCTCGCCGGAGACCTCGACCTGGCCGCCCGGCTCGCCGACCGGGCCTTGACCGACCGGTCGGTCACCGGCGGATCGCCCGCCCAGCGCGCCGAATCCGCGTACGTCTCCGCCGTCGCGATGGCCCACCGCGGCCGCCTCGAAAGCTCCGCCGAGCTGCTGCGCTGGGCCGGCCCGGGCACAGCTGCCAGCCTCCGCGCCGCGGCGCTGACCGGCGCTGGTCGTCCCGAGGAGGCCGACGAGGTGCTCGCCCGCCTCGACGCCGGCGACGACGGCCCGCCGACGCTGCTGCAGGCGTCCGCCGCGCTGATGGCGCGCGGCGTCCGGGAGTCGGTCACCGGCACGCCCGCCGCCGCGCTGTCCACGCTGGTCCAGGCGTCGACGCTGCTCGAACCGGCCGGGGCCGGCCTGCTGCCGGACAGCCCCGCCGCGCTGGCCGCGATCGTCGCCCTGCACGACGCCGACCTGGACACGGCCGAGGCCACCCTCGACCGCGCGATCCGCTCCACCATGGGCGGGCCGCCGCTGGCCGCGCGTCACCTGCTGCTGCAAGCCTGGTCCCGCATGCTGCGCGGCCACCTCGGGACGGCCGCCCGCCTCCTCGCCGAGGCGCGGACCGGCGTGGACGCCCCGGCCCTGCCCGGCGATCCGGGCGGCGCGCAAGCCGCACGGGGCCGCACGCGCGGCGTGGACGCCCCGGCTCTGCCCGGCGATCCGGGCGGCGCGCAAGCCGCACGGGGTCGCGCGCGCGACGCGGGCCCCCCGGCCCTGCTGGGTCGTGACCTGCTGTTCGCCACCGCGCTGCGGGTGGGGCTGGCCCGGCGCGACAGTGACCCGGTCGGGCTGCGCGCCGTCTGGCCGGATGCCTGTCAGGTGCTGATCAGTCAGCCCGTCGACCTCTTCACGCTGCTGCCGCTCGGCGAGCTGACCGTGGCCGCGGCCCGGCTCGGCGAGCAGGATCGGGTCGCCGCCCAACTGGCCGAGGCCGACCGGCTGCTGGCTCGCCTGGGAGACCCGCCGCTGTGGAGCGTTCCGCTGCACTGGAGCCGGCTGCACGCCGCCATCCTGGCCGAGCGTCCGGAGGAGGCCGAGCGGCACGCCACCGCCCTCGCCGAGAACGCCGGGCGCCGCCCGTACGCGGAAGCTTTGGCCTTGGCCGCAACTGGATGGCTTGCGGTGATCACCGACCGGATCGATCCGGAACGGATCGAGGCCGCCGCCCGCGGACTCGCCGCAACCGGCCTCGCCTGGGACGGCGCCCGGCTGGCGGGCCAGGCCGCGATCCGCACCGGCGACCGCAAGGCGATGACCTGGCTGCTCGACTGCGCGCGGCTGCTGGGCGGGCCGGCCGCCGAGCCGCGCGAGACGGAGACGCCGTCGGCCGAGCCGCTGCTCAGCGAGCGGGAGCAGCAGGTGGCCGCGCTGGTGGTCGCCGGGCTGACGTACAAGCAGGTGGCCGAGCAGCTCTACCTCTCGGCCAAGACGGTCGAGCACCACGTGGCCCGCATCCGCCAGCGCCTCGGCTGCACCGACCGCCGCGAGCTGCTGGCCCGGCTGCGGGAGCTGCTGCCGGAGCAACCGGCCGATCGACCGAACGGAGCGATGGCGTGATCCGTATTCATGCGGTCGACCGAGCGAACGGAGTTCTGGCGTGAAGCGGCCTATCGATCCCCGGCTGGGCGCCGGGCTGCTCCTCCTGGTCGCCCTGTGGCTGGCCGCCGCTGTGCCGGCCGTGCTCGGCGCGGCCGACCGGGTGCGGGAGCGCAACACCGCCGACCGGCTCGGGCGGGCGGTGGACACCGTGGTTGTGGCGCTGCAAGACGAGCGCCGGCTGTCGGTGGCTCGCCTCGCGGGCGGCGACGCTTCGGCGCTGGCCGCGGCCCGGGAGCGCACCGACCGGGCCGGCGACGATCTGCGGTCGCTCGACGGCAAGTGGGCCTATACGGAGTCGGCTAGCGAGCTGGTGGCGAGTCTGGACACGCTCGGCGTCGTCCGCTCCCAGGTGGACCACGGCCAGATGAAGGGCGCCGCGGTGCTCGCCGCCTATGGCTCCGCCATCCGGGACGGCCTCGGCCTGCCCTGGCTGCCAGCGGGACCGCTCGGCCGGGCGCGGGAGGCGCTGTCCGAGGAGGACGCGATGCTCCGCACCGCGCTCGCCACGACGGCCGGCGCCGGGGAGGCCGACCGGATCCGGGTCGGCGAGCTGGCCGGCGAGCGCCAAGCCGGGCTGTCCGGAGCTGGGGACGGCGGCGAAGCGCCGGCCGGGGCCGGGAACAGTGGCCAAGGCCCGGCCGGGATCGATGACCAGCGGCTGGCCGCGGTCGAGAGCCGGCTGATTCTCGGCAAGGGCGCCGCGGTCACCCCGGCGGAATGGGCGGCTGCGGCCGACCCGGTCAACGCCGCCCTGCGCGCCGCCGAGACGAGCGCCGCCCGCGCGGCGGTCGAGGACGCCACCCCGGCCGCGATCGGCGCGACCGTCTACGCCGGTCTCGTCGCGGGAGTCGGCCTCGTGGCCCTGCTCGGCGTCGTCGCCCTCGCCCGCCGGTTCCGGCCCGCGCCGGCGCCGGTCGACGCGGTGACGCAGGAGATAGCCGATCCCCGTGTCCAGGAGCTTCTGCTCGACCTGCACCGGCGCAGCCAGCGGCTGGTGCACCGCCTGCTGCGCCTGCTCGACGGCCTCGAGCGCCGCCAGTCCGACGAGGAGATGCTCGGCCAGCTCTACCGCGCCGACCACCTCGCCACCCGGGTGCGCCGCAACACCGAGAAGGCGATCACCCTGGCCGGCGGGGCCCCGGGCCGCCAGTGGCGGCGGCCCATGCCGCTGGGCGAGGTGGTGCGCGGCGCCGCCGCCGAGGTCGACGACTACGTACGCGTCTCCACCTCGCAGATCGAGCCGGCCGCGCTGGCCGGAGACGCGGTCCTCGAGATCACCCACCTGCTGGCCGAGCTGATCGACAACGCGGTCAGCTACTCGCCGGCCGAGACCCGGGTGCGCACCGGCGGCCGCTGGGCGGACGGTGGCTACACGGTGACCATCTCCGACGCCGGACCGGGCATGAGCGACCTCGACCTGGACCGCGCCCGCGAGGTGATGGACGACCCGCGCCCGCCCGGCGGCGGGGTCTGGCAGGGCTTCTACGTCGTGGGCCGGTTCGCCGCCCGGCACGCCGTCGACGTGCGGCTGATGCGCGGCCCGGCCGGCGGCCTGGTCGCCGAGGTGGCCCTGCCGGCCGGCCTGGTGACCCACCCGGGCCCCGACGAGCCCCGGCCGGGCGGCCCGCCCATCAACCGAGTGGACCGGATGCGCGCGCGACTGAGCGATGTGGACGCCACATCCGTAGATCTTTCCAACGTGGGCCATGGCGCAGCGAGCGAGGCGGAGGCGCAGTGAACGACTGGATCATCGGTGCGACGGGTGCGGGTCCCCTCCTCGACCAGTTGCACGGCCAGCTGCCCGGCACCGAGGGTGTGGTCCTGCTGTCCGCGGACGGGCTCGAGCTGGCGATTTCCTCCGGCACCCGGCCGGACAAGGCGACCCAGCTGTCGGCGGTCGCGGCCGGCCTGCACGCCATCGCCGACGCGGCCAACCGCAACAACGGCGGCCGCCGGGTCGACCAGTCGGTGGTCGAGATGGACTACCGCATGCTGGTGATCGTCCCGGTGACCGGGGAGCTGCTGCTCGCGGTGGTGTTCGACGCGGTCACCGACCTGTCGGGGACGCGCGAGCGGATCGCCACCTTCGCCAACCGGCTCGGGCTGCGGCTCTCCTCGGTCGACATGCGGCCCACCGAACCCGACCTGCTGCTGCCGATCTCATGATCAACGACGACATCTGGTACGACGACGAGGCCGGCCCCCTCGTCCGCCTGTACGCGATCACCGGGGGCCGTGCCGAGGCGCCGGCCGGCGATTTCACGCTCAGCACGATCGTGCAGCGGGTGCCCGGCTCGGAGCCCGGCCACGACCTGTCGCTCGCCGAGACGACCATCGTGGACCTCACCGAGCGCCCGGTGTCGGTCTCCGAGATCGCCGCCCGGCTCGGCCTGCCCCTCGGCCCGGTCCGGGTCATCCTCGGCGACCTGCGCGAGGCCGGCCTGGTCGCCGTTCCCCGCTCCCGCAACGCCGCCGAGCGCCCGTCCATGAGCCTGCTCGAGCAGGTGCTCAGCGGCTTGAACGCCCTGTGACGGCGGAGGTCCGTACGATGAACGACTCGCCCCCGCAACCCCGGCGCTCGCCGTCGGTGGTGCTGCTGGACGCTTTTCTCGGCCTGGTCACGGCCGTGCAGACGGGCAATCTGCCCGGGCGCCGCCGGGCCGGCCTGATCTGGCTGGCCGCCGGCGTGCTCGTCGTGGCCGGCGGCACCACGATCCTGGTCGGGGCGCTGATGCGCGCGCCGGGCGGCCTCACCGATCTGACCCCGCCGGGGAAGGCCGCGCCCGCGCCGCCGCCGCCGGTCACCAGCCTCGCCGCGCCCGCCACCGCGACCACTCCGACCCATCGAGTCTCGGCCGCCGCTTCGGAGTCGGCCTCCGCCACGCCAGTGACTTCCGGTCCAGTGGCAAAACCCTCGGCCGCCAACCCCGTGACCAGCGCGGGCAGCCACCTGACGGCCGCCTACGCCGCGGCCAATGGCAGCGGCCTGCTCGGCTACCAGGCCACGGTCACCCTGGCCGCCGAGGGCCCGAGCCCGTCGGCCGACTGGCGGCTGACCATCACCCTGCCCCGCACGACTCTGCAGGTCGCGGCCGTCGACGGTGCTACCGTCGAGCGCGACGGCGCGGTCTGGACCTTCACGCCCGACGACGCCACCCGGCAGATCGCCGCCGGCACGTCCGCCGTGATCTCCTTCGAGGTCCGCGGCGCCACGCTGGTCGACGCGCAGCCCACCGACTGCCGCGTCAACGACGAGGTCTGTTCCGGCCTTACTCGATAAGGGCAGCCGTGTCAGAGCCATGACAGGGCCGTGACAGGGCGCCCGCCGATCGTGGTCGCATGAGTTCAGCGATTGAGGTTTCCGGGCTGCGAAAGGCTTTCGGGGACAAGGTCGTGCTCGACGGCATCGACTTCGATGTCCAGGAGGGCACCATCTTCTCCCTGCTCGGCCCCAACGGGGCGGGCAAGACGACGACGGTCAACGTGTTGACCACCCTCATCGGCGCGGACGCCGGGACGGTGCGGGTCGCCGGCCACGACGTCGGCAAGGACGCCAAGGCGGTGCGCGCGACGATCGGCGTCACCGGCCAGTTCGCCGCGGTGGACGAGCTGCTCACCGGGCAGGAGAACCTTCAGATGATGGCGGACCTGCACCGGGTGGGCTCGCGCCGGCGGGTCGTCACCGAGCTGCTGGAACGGTTCGACCTGGCCGGCTCGGCGGGCAAGATGGCCGCCACGTACTCCGGCGGCATGCGCCGCAAGCTCGACCTGGCGATGACGCTGGTCGGCAACCCGAGGATCATCTTCCTCGACGAGCCGACGACCGGGCTGGACCCGCGCAGCCGCCGCACGATGTGGGAGATCATCCGCGAGCTGGTGGCCGGCGGCGTGACCATCCTCCTGACCACCCAGTACCTCGAGGAGGCCGACCAGCTCGCCGACCGGATCGCGGTGCTCGACCAGGGCCGGCTGGTCGCCCAGGGCACCTCCGCCGAGCTCAAGCGGCAGATCCCCGGCAGCCACGTGCTGCTCCGGTTCGCCGGCGCCGCCGAGCTCGACGCGGCCGCGCGGGTCCTCGCCGAGGCCACCCGCGACGACGAGGCGCTGACCCTCCAGGTCCCCAGCGACGGCGGGACCAAGTCGCTGCGGTCCCTGCTGGACCGGCTCGACGAGCACTCCCTCGACGCCGAGGAGCTGTCGGTGCACACGCCCGACCTCGACGACGTCTTCCTTGCCCTGACCGGACACAGCACGGAGGTATCGGCCGAATGAGCACCACCGCATCCCCGCTGGGCGACTCGGCGATCATGCTGCGCCGCAACTTCAAGCACACCCTCCGGAACCCGACCACGATGTTCAGCGCGGTCCTGTTCCCGGTCGTCATCATGCTCATGTTCGTGTATTTGCTGGGTGACGCGTTCAGTGTGGGCGTCGATTACGTCGACTACGCGACGCCGGGCATGATCGTGCTGGCCATCTGCTACGGGCTCGGCGCCACCGCGACGGCCGCGAACGACGACATGACCAAGGGCATCATCAACCGGTTCAAGGTCATGGACGTCTCCCGCGGCGCGGTGCTCTCCGGCCAGGTCATCGGCAGCCTGGTCAACAACCTCCTCGCGGTCGCGGCCATCGTCGGGACGGGGTACGCGCTGGGCTTCCGGCCCACCGCGAGCCTCGTCGACTGGCTCGGCGTTGTCGGCATGGTCCTGCTGGTCGGCTTCTCGATCGGCTGGCTCACGGTCGCGCTCGGCCTGTCCGCGAAGAGCGTGGAGACGGCCGGCCTGGCCACCGTCCCGCTGATCATGCTGCCGTTCCTGAGCACCGCGATCGTGCCGGCCGACAAGATGGGCCCGGGCGCCCGGCAGTTCGCCGAGTACCAGCCGTTCACGCCGATCATCGAGACGTTCCGCGGGCTGCTTTTCGGCTCGCTGCAGACGAGCGACCTGATCCAGGCGCTCGCCTGGTGCGCCGGGTTCCTGGTGGTCGGCTACCTGTGGGCGACCGCCACCTTCAAGAAGCGAGCGTGACCTCGGTCAGCTGACGCCAGTCGGCCTGCGCCCCCTGAGCGACCGCCTCGGCGAACCCCGTGTCGCCGAGGCGGTTTCGTGCCTCCCGCTCGATCCGTTCCCGATCCACGTGGGAACGGTCCTCGAGCCCGCGCACGGCGACGCTCGCCCCGAGCATCCGGGCCGCCTGCTCCGGGTCGTCGCGGCGCATCGCCAGGTCGGCGACCCCGATGAGAACCGCCGCGGTCAGGTGCGCGTGGCCCGCCTCGGCGGCCGCCCGATACGCCGCCAGGCGGTGCTTGTGCGCCTCGCCGAGATCGTCGGCGACGTAGCCGAGCAGGTCGTGCACAGCGGCGCTGATGTACGCCTCGTCCGCCTCGGCGCCCAGCATGGCGGTCGCCAGGCCGATCTGCCGGCGGGCCTCCGCCGGGTCGCCGGACCAGCGCGCCAGGTCGGCCTTGGAGAAGGCCAGCTCGGCCAGCGCGTCCGGCCAGTTGACGCGCACCGCGTACCGCTCCGCGTCGGCGATGGCGGCGGCGCTCGCGGCCCGGTCGCCGGCCAGCCAGTACAGCCGCGCCTGCCGGGCCCGCGTCCGGATGACGTCCTCGGTGGCGCCGACCTCGACGACGACCGCGAGCGCCTGCTCGTAGTACTCGCAGGCGGCACCGTACTCGCCGCGCGTGGCGATACGGTCGGCCAGCTCGGTCAGCGCGAACGAGATCCCGAACCGCTCGCCGAGGGCGCGGAACTCGGCGAGCGCCGCCTCGAGATAGGCGTCCGCGTCCCGGCCGCCGTGGCCGAGCTGGATGCGCATCTTGCCGAGTTGCAGCCGGGCGAGCGCGCGCACCCACGGATCCTCGTCGTCCAGCAGCGGCTCGAACGCGGTGAGGGCCTCGCCCGGGGCCCGCAGCATGCGTTCCAGCGGCGCGACCAGCCCCATTGCCGGGTGGTTCCGCCGGCCGCTCAGGCTCGCCCGGTACGCCTTGTGGATCCACTCCGCCACCTGCTGCTCGCCGCCGCGTCCGGAGTTCAGGAACATCGTGATCAGCCCGTACACGGTCGCCCGGATGTCGTCGGGCACCTCGCCCGGTATCTCGGTGGCGGCGAGGATCAGCTCGGCGCCCTCGGCCTTGTGGCCGCCGAGCCACCAGTACCAGCCGGCGCCCGCCGCGAGCCGCATGGCCGCGTGTGCCTCGCCGGCCGCGAGCGCGCCGCGCATGGCCGCGACGATGTTGTCGTGCTCGCGTTCCAGGGTGGCGAGCCACTCCAACTGCTCGGCCCGGCGCAGATGCGGCTCGGCGGTCTCGGCCAGCTCGGTGAAATAGGCAAGGTGGGCCCGGGTGACCGGGTCGCTCTCCCATGCCTCGCCGAGGCGGTGCCCGGCGTACTCCTTGACGGTGCCGAGCAGCCGGTAGCGCGGAGTGCCGGTGTCCAGGGCGACGACCAGCGACTTCTCGGCCAGCGAGGTGAGCAGCTCGAGCACGTCGTCGGGCTCGACCCCGGCGCCGGAGCACACCTGCTCGGCCGCCTCCAGGCTCGCGCCGCCCGCGAACACGGCCAGCCGGCGCAGGACCTTGCGTTCGGGGTCGCTGAGCAGCTCCCAGCTCCAGTCGACCACCGCCCGCAGCGTCCGGTGCCGGGGCAGCGCCGTCCGGCTGCCGCCGGTCAGCAGGCGGAACCGGTCGTCGAGCCGGTGCGCGAGCTGGTCGAGCGACATCGTGCGCAACCGGGCCGCGGCCAGCTCGATCGCCAGCGGCATCCCGTCCAGCGCCCGGCAGACGCGCGCCATCGTCGCCAGCGTGTGCACGTCGACCGTCAGGTCCTTGCGCACCGCGCTCGCCCGGTCACGCAGCAGCCGGACGGCCGGCGAGGACTTGATCTCGCCCGGGTCGGCGTCGTCGGCCGGCAGCTCCAGCGGCTCGACCTGCCACACCGCCTCGCCGGTGATGCCCAGCGGCTCCCGGCTGGTCGCCAGGATCCGCAGCCGCCGGCACTCGCCGAGCACCCGGTGGGCGAAGACCGCGGCGTGATCGATCACATGCTCGCAGTTGTCGAGGACCAGCAGCGCGTCCCGGTCGCGCACGGCGGCGACGAACCGCTCGGTCAGGTCGGCGCTCGGGGCCGGGCCGAGCAGCGCGTCCCGCAGCCCGAGCCCGGCCAGCGCCGCCTGCGCCACGTCGCTCTCGGTGCCGATCGGGGCGAGCTCCACCAGCCAGGCGCCGTCCGGCAGCTCGTCGAGCATGGTGCGCGCGGTTTCGGTGGCCAGCCGGGTCTTGCCCGAGCCGCCCGGCCCGATCAGCGTGGTGAGCCGGTGCTCGGCGACGAGCGCGCGGACCGCGGCCAGGTCGGAGTCCTTGCCGACGAAACTCGTCAGCTCGGCGCGCAGGTTGCTCCGGCGCCCGGGCCGGCCACCCTCGCCGCGCAGCAGGGCGACGTGCAGGGCGGACAGCTCCGGCGAGGGATCGGCGCCCAACTCCTCGGCCAGCGCTTCCCGGGTGCGCTGAAACAACTGCAGGGCCTCACTGCCACGGCCGGCTGCCACGAGCGCACGCATCAAAGACGCAACAAGCTTTTCCCGTACGGGATGAGCACCCACCAGATCGGTCAGCTCGCCGATGTCGCCGGGGCCCGCCTCGGCCTCGAACCGATCCTCCAGCGCGCTCAGCCGCAGCCCTTCGAGGCGGGCCACCGCCGCGTCGAAGGCCAGGCTGTCCTGCAGGCCGACGTCCTGCATGGCGGCGCCCCGCCAGAGCGCCAGCGCGTCGCGGGGACGGCCCGCCGCGACGAGCCGCTCGAACCGCACGGCGTCGACGGCCTCGGGCTGCACGGTCAGCCGGTAACCGTCGGTCAGGCCCTCGACCGAGCCCTCCGGCAGCGCCTTGCGCAGCCGCGAGACCAGCCGGTGCAGGGCGTTCGTCGCGTCGGCGGGCGGGTGCTCGCCCCAGATCCAGTCGACCAGCGCCGCCTTGGGAACCACCCGGCCGGGCTCGAGGGCGAGGGCGATCAGCAGCGCGCGCAGCCGGGCCCCCGGAACGTCGGCGAGGGCGCCGGCGTCCGTCCGCACCTCGAACGATCCAAGCACCCCGATCCGCACGCAGCGATTTTGCCACGTGGCCGGATTCACTCCCGTACCTCACACCGGATTCACAACCTGGATCACTACCCTGCCCGGGTGTCCTCTTGGTTCCGCCCGCGCGATCACAACATCTTCACCAACGCGACCTCGCTGCTGATCTGCGGGTTGCTGGCCGGGGTGGTGGTCGCGGCCGCGGCCTTCCCGGCCCTGGCGATGTCCGGGCTCACGGTCGAGGCCGGTGGCAAGGCCTTCGCCGCGCTGCCCAGCCAGCTCAAGGCCTTCAGCTCACCGCAGATCACCCGGATCTACGCATCCGACAACAAGACGCAGATCGCGGTCATGTACGACGAGTTCCGCAGCGACGTGCCGCTGAAGGAGATCTCGGTCAACATGCAGAACGCGATCATCGCGGCCGAGGACCGGGGCTTCTACAAGCACGGCGGCGTCGACCTCAAGGGCACGGTCCGCGCGTTCGTCAACGACTCGAGCGGCGGCGACAAGCAGGGCGCCTCCACCCTCGCCATGCAGTACGTGCGGATGGCGCTGGCCTACTCGGCGACCAACCCGCAGGACGTCGTGGCCGCGACGGAGGACACCCCGAAGCGCAAGGTCACCGAGATGAAGTACGCGATCCAGCTCGAGAAGGAGCTGTCCAAGCAGCAGGTCCTCGAGCGCTATCTGAACATCGCCCCGTTCGGCAACGGCGCGTACGGCATCTACGCGGCCAGCCAGATCTACTTCCAGAAGCTCCCCAAGGACCTCGACGTCGCGGAGGCGGCGCTGCTGGCCGGCATGGTCAAGGCCCCGACGACCAACAACCCGGCCACCCCCGCCGGGTACCCGAGGGCGGTCGACCGGCGCCACTACGTCCTCGACGGCATGGTCTCCACCGGCGCGATCACGGCGGCCCAGGAGCAGGCCGCGCTGAAGGAGACGGTCCCGCACAAGGTCAAGAAGGCCGGCAACGGCTGCGTCTCGGTCAACAAGAACCAGTGGGGCTTCTTCTGCGACTACTTCACCCGCTGGTGGAACGAGCAGCAGGCGTTCGGCGCCTCGACGTTCGACCGGGAGCAGCGCCTCAACGACGGCGGGTACCGGATCGTCACGACCATGGACCTCAAGGCGACCGCGGCGGCCTACAAGCGGATCAACCAGCAGATCAAGAACGGCAACAAGGACGCCCTGATGCTGGCCGCCGTCCAGCCCGGCACGGGTCAGGTGCTGGCGCTGGCCGCGAACCGCACGTTCAAGCTGGACGACTCGAAGAACCACATCTCGTCCAACCCGGCCAAGGCGGCCAAGAAGCTCAAGGGCACGTACCCGAACACCACCAACCCGATCATCAGCGGGGGCGGCGACGTCAACGGGTACCAGGCCGGCTCGACGTTCAAGATGTTCACGATGGTGGCCGCGCTCAAGGCCGGCATCCCGCTGACCAAGACCTTGAACGCCGGGGTCGTGGCCAAGACGCATTACATCGTGGAAGCGGGCAGCCGGGCGGCCTGCCCCGGCACCCACTTCTACTGCCCCGGCAACGCGGGTGAGAGCGAGGCCGGCGTCTACAACATGTGGTCGGCGTTCGGTCACTCGGTGAACACGTACTTCGTGCCACTCGAGGAAGAGGTCGGCGCGCAGAACGTGGTCCAGACGGCGAAGGACTTCGGCATCCAGTTCCGCGCCTCCAACGACGCGGACCTGGCCGCGCCGGGCAACGCCGAGCAGTGGGGCGCGTTCACGCTGGGCGTCTCGGCGTCCACGCCGCTCGACCTCGCCAACGCGTACGCGACGCTGGCGGCCGACGGCAAGTACTGCACGCCGACCCCGGTCAAGGAGATCGTCGACCGGGACAACGAGAAGATCGACGTCGGCAGCCCCAACTGCAAGCGGGTCGTCTCGGCCGACGTGGCCCGCTCCGCCCTCGACGCGGCCCGCTGCCCGGTCGGCGACTCGGCCCAGCTCGGCAGCTGCGGCGGCTCGGGGACGGCCCCGCAGACCCGCGGCATCGTCGGCCACCCGGTGTTCGGCAAGACCGGCACCACCGACAGCTCCAAGACGGCCGCGCTGATCGTCGGCACCACCTCGATCGTGGTGGCCGGCTACCTCGCCGACCCCGACTGGCCGCAGACCAGCCAGCACATGGACCACGGCACGGTGAACCCCGCGGTGTGGAACACGGTGGCCGACTACATGAAGGGCAAGCCGAGCGTCCAGTTCCCGAAGCCCGGCGACACCAAGGTGGCGCTCGGCGACCTGGTCTCGGTCCCGGCGGTGAGCTGCACGAACGTCGCCGACGCGACGATCGAGCTGAAGGGCGCCGGCTTCCTGCCGACGACCGGCGGCCAGGTCGCGTCGACATGCCCGGCCGGCACGGTGGCCGACACCAGGCCGAGCGGCCAGGCGGCGAAGGGCAGCCAGATCGTCATGGAGATCAGCAAGGGCGCCGGCGGCGCGACCCCGCCCGCGAACGGGAGCGGCCCGGGCAAGAAGGGCGGCGGAAAGAAACGCGGCGGCTGAGCTCAGGCGAGCGGGCCCGGCCTGGCCGGGCCTGGGCTCGGGCGCGCCGGCCTGGGCCCTGGGCGAGCGGGCCTGGCGCGAGGTTGGCGAGGCGTCCCGACGGGGTCAGGCGAGGCGGCCTGAGCTGAGGCGGATGACGGTGTCGGCGACGTCGATGACCCGCTGGTCGTGGGTGGCGACGACGGCGAGGCTGCCGGCTTCGACCGCCGCGCGCAGGGCGTCGAGGACCAGCTGGACGTGTTCGTCGTCCTGGTGAGCGGTCGGCTCGTCGAGGACGGCCACGGCGGGGTGAGGACCAGTGCGCGGGCCAGGGCCGTGCGCTGCTGCTCGCCCAGCGAGGTGTCGCGGGCCGGGCGGGCGGCGATGGCGGCGAGCCCGAGCCGGTCGAGCAGCTCCGCGCCGGTGGAGGTGCCGCGAACTCCGGCCGGAAGCAGGACGTTCTCGGCCACGGACAGCTCCGGCTCCAGCGCCAGGCGCTGCGGTAGCAGCGAGACGGTGGCCCAGTCGGGCCGGTCGTGGGCGGGGCGGCCGTTGACCAGAACGGAACCCGAGGACGGCCGCATGACGCCGGCGATGAGGTGGCAGAGCGTGGACTTCCCGGAGCCGGAGCGGCCGGCCAGGACCGTAAGCGTCGCCGGGGACAGCGAGAGCGAGATGTCGCGGAGGACGCCCTTCGCGTGGCTGACTTCGCGGACTTCCACCAAGGCCTCGGTCATTCCGCCCGCCTCAACTCAACGTGATCGTCCACAACGGTCACCACCACGCGGCGGCCGGGGAAGAGCGGCAGCGCCTCCGGCGGGAGCTGCAGGCGGCCCTGGCCGTCGATGGTGACGGTGTGGTCGCGGCCGGCGTCCTGCGAGCCGGACAGGACGCCGTGGCGGAAGCGCAGCACGGTGTCGGCCGCGGCGATCGCCCGCGCGTCGTGCGTGGCCAGGACGACCGCGCTGCCCTGCTCGGCCCGCGCGCGCAGAAGCCGCAGCACCAGCGCCGCCGAGTCGTCGTCGAGCTCGGCCGTCGGCTCGTCGGCCACCAGCAGCGCCGGCGGGCCGACCGAGGCCGCGGCCACCGCGAGGCGCTGCTGCTCGCCGCCCGACATCACCTCGGGCCGCTTGCGGGCCAGCGCGCTCAGCGCGACCTCGTCGAGCGCGGCGAGCGGGTCGCATTCCACGCCACGCAGCCGGGCCATCTGCTCGATCTGGCCGAGGGCGTCCAACTGCGGGAACAGGCTGTGCGTGGGCCGCTGCGCGACCCAGCCGATCTCCCGGGCGCGCAGGCGCCGCAACTGGCGGCGGGACAGGCCGGAGACCAGCCGTCCCCGGTGCCGCAGCTCGCCGCCGGCCGGCCGCTCCCGCAGCGCGAGCAGCGCCAGCAGCGTCGACTTCCCGCTGCCGGAGGGCCCGGTGACGGCGCTGATCCGCCCACCGCGCACGGTGACGTCGACGCCGCGCAGCGCCTGAGTCGGCCCGGTCGGCGCGGCATAGAGCTGGAGCAGGTCGTGCCCCTCCAGCACGGGCGAGCTGTCAGTCGTCACGGTAGGCGCCGTCGTCGGCCGGCGGGCGGAGCGCTGTCAGTCACACTGGGCGGCCTCATCCGTCGGCCGGGGGCGCTGTCAGTCGTCACGGTAGGCGGCCTCCTCTACGGCCGGGCGGGTGGCGGTCAGGGCCACGGCCAGCGCTGTGGCCAGGACGGCGGCGCCGGCGGTGACCGCCAGGCCGAGGGGGGAGAAATGGAAGGCGTAGCGGGGGAGCAGGACGGGCTGGTCGTCCAGCAGCCGGGCGCCGAGCGGGTACAGCGCGGCCACGCCGGCCACCGCGGCGGCGAGGGCCACCGCGGCCAGCAGCACGAACTCCAGCGCCCTCGCCTGCACGACCCGGGGGCGGCCCAGGCCCACCCGGGCGAGCATGAGGTCGGCCGGGCGGCGCTGCACGGCGGTGCGCTGGGCGTAGATGCCCAGGGTCAGCACCGCGAGCAGCGCGAGGTAGCCGGCGATCGCGACCTGGTAGCCGCGGGCGCGGGCCGTCCCGACGTAGGTCGCACCGGAACGCAACGCGGCGGCGGTGTCGACGCGCTCGGGGCGCACGCCCTTCGCCGCGGTCACCGCCTGGATGCCGGTCGCGCCGCCGGAGCTCCACAGCGATGCCTGCGCGACCTGGGCGCCGGCGGGCATCGCGGTCAGCGGCGCGAGGCGGGGGTCGTCGACGCCGAGGTTGCCGAGCAGCGGGTCGGCGGCGGCGACGTACATCGGGCGGCCGTGCATGCCGGGGAACGCGGCCACCCGGGCGGCGACGGTGAAGTCCTGGAAGTCGAAGCCGACCTTCAGCGGGAACGAGTCCACCTTCGCCGAGGCGGGGTCGGCGACGGCGATGACGCGTACGGAACGATCGGCGGCCATCGGCTCGGAAGCCAGTTCGGCGACGGCCGCGCGTGCCGCCGCCAGGTCGGCGCCGCGGCCCCACAGGGCGACCTCGCGGAAGCGGGCCGGATCGATGATCAGCAGGTCCTTCTGCTCGGCGTCGACCGGGCTCAGCACGTCGGTGTGCCACACGACCGTGTTGCCCGGCGGCAGCGGGGGCACGCGCACGCCGGGGACCGGGCCGGTGAGTCGCGGGGCGAACGGATCCCGTTGCGGTGGCGGCGATGGGGCGCCCTCGTCGAGGACGTACGAGCCTTCGAGCGGCGCCACGGCCTCGGCGCCGGCCGCCACCGCGACCCGATCCACGGCCGAGTCCGCCGTCGAGTCCACCGCGGACAGTGCGAACAACAGCATGCCCAGTCCCGCCGTGACCACCACGACGGCGAGACGGCGCTCGGCGCCACCCGAGCCGAGGCGCCGGCGAGCGATCCACAGAATTGCCCGCCGCGGCGAGATTGGAAGCGAGGTGCGCCTGCGGGCCGCGAGCCGGCTCGGCAGCCACCCGGCGACTACGCCGACGGCGGCGAGGACCAGCAGTGGAACCAGGAGGTCGATGCCACCGGCCGGACCGCCGGCGCCGGCCAGGCCAGCGGCGGATACCAGCGCGGCGACCACTACCAGCGCCGGCCAGGGGACGTGGCGTCTTGCGGTTGTGGGGGCCATCGGCCGTACGCGTCGGGATGTCGCGGCCGTGGCCACCCCGGCGACCGCGAGCAGTCCGGCCAGCGTGACCAGACCGGCCGTCAAGGCCGCCTGGGACTTTGACTCCTCGATGGCGCCGGGCGGGCCCAAGCGGGCCACGAGCTGCCACGCGGCCAACCAGCCCAACGCCGCGCCCAGGACGGCCGGAAGCAGGCTCTCGAGCAGCCAGAGGCTGCCTACCCGGGCCGGCGCGAGGCCGACGCTGACCGCGTGGCGCAGCTCGCGCTCGCGGCGTCGCGCGGACAGCAGCGCCACGGCCAGGACCGAGGCCAGGCCGACGCCGATCGCGGCCCACTCCACCGGGCGGGTGCGATGCCGGACGGTCTCGGTGGTCTCGCGCGCGATGGCGACGATCCGCCCGATGCCGCTGGCGAAACGGAACGCCAGCGGGCTGTCGGCGCCCTCGGGCGGCTGGCGGGTCGCGTAGGCGCGGCGCAGATCCTCCACGGCGCCGGCCGTGCGGCTTGCCTCGGCCAGCGTCGTGCCCGGCTCCAGCGCGGCCTCCACCGACCAGAAGATCTGGTCGTCCAGCGCCTTCGCCAGCGGCTCGACCGTCGCCGGGGTGCCGACCAGGAGGTAGGCCGGAAGGGTCTCGTATTCCGTGTCGCCGGGAGTGTCGCCGCGCCGCAGGGCCCACGTGGGACCGGCGGGCAGGCGGCCCTCGCCGTCGACCGCGTAGATGCCGGCGACCGTGCTCGTGGTCTGGTGCCGCTCGCCCTGCGTGCCCACGACGACCGTGAGGTTGATGCGGTCGCCGGTGTGCGCGCCGAGCGTGTCGGCCATCGGCCGCGGCAACCAAAGACCCTCCTCGCCTTCGGCTGCAGCAGTTTTGGTGAGCTCGGCGGAGGGCTTGGTGACGGCGAACAGGCGGGCTCGCTCCGTGGCGGCGCCCAGACTGACGGTCAGCTCCCAGAAGCGGGGCTCGACCATCTCGGCGCCGATCGAGCCGCCGGTCAGGTCGGGCTCGGTGAGGTGCGGGATCGCCCGCATGTCGTCGACTACGGCCTGCTGGTCGGCGCTTTTCGAACCTACGGCGGCCGAGAGGCGCACCACGGCCGCGTCGCTCTGGCGGGCGGTCGGGGGGATCTCGTCGCGGCGCAGCTGGAAGGTGGCGTTGTCGGAGGCCTCGGCGAACATGGGCGCGGCGGCGCCGGCGGCGGCCAGCACGAGGAACGCGGAGAGCGTCAGCAGCGACCAGGCCCGCTGCCGGAAGCCGCCGAGGACCGCGGCCGCGGTGAGCCGGTCACCCACGTCGGCGGCCTCCTTCGTTCGGAGCTCTGAAGCTACAACAGGTCCGCTGGCATGATCGGGTGATGATCTTCCGTTCCGCAACCCCGTCCGGCGCCTCGGTCGCCGTGCTCGACATCGGCGCGCGGTCACCCGTACGCGTCTATGTCGGTGGTCTTGGATCTGCCACGACCGTGAGTTTCGCGCCGGTGGCCGGCCACCCCGGTCTGGCCGGGCGGCACATCCTGGTGGATCTGATCGGCAGCGGGTGGAGCGACCACGACGACGCCTTCGGGCACACCGTCGACGAGCACGCCGGCACGGTGATCGGGGTCCTGGACGCGCTCGGCCTGCGCGACGTCACGCTGATCGGTCACTCGCTGGGCGGATCGGTGGCCATCAGCCTCGCCGCCCAGCGCCCCGATCTGGTGGGCCGTCTCGTCGTCGCGGAGCCGAACCTCGATCCGGGGGTCGGAACGATCTCCGCGCAGATCGCCGCCTACGACGAGGAAACCTTTGTCGCGACCGGGCGGCAGCGGATCCTCGACGCGTTGCGCTCGAGCGACGCGGATCGCGAATACGCTCGGACTTTCGCCCGCTGGTCGCCGCGCGGGCTGCACCGCACGGCGGTCTCGCTGCTGGCCGACCGGCCGGCCACCTTCCGGCAGCAGCTCGCCGCCTTCAACCGGCCGCGGCTGTACGTCAGCGGCGAACTGTCGCGTGAGGAGCTCGACGCCGTCCGCGCGAGCGGCTGTGAGGTACGCGTCGTTCCGGGCGCCGGTCACGACCTCATGGCGGACAACCTGGACGGCTTTGTGGCCGCGCTCGCCTAGGAGCTCTCGCGGTCAGGTCTTGGCCGGTGGCGCCGGCTCGACGGCCAGCGCGGATTGAGCGTCGGTCCGGCCGGCGGCGGCCGCCCGCTCGGCCTCGTCCGCCGGCACCGGCGTGTGGTCCTCGCCGACGGTGGGCACGGCCTTGGGGCGTCCGTGCCGGCTGTCCCAGACATCCCGGGCGATGATCTGCAGGATGCCGGCGATCGGGATGGCCAGCAACGCGCCGAGGATGCCGGCCAGCTCCACCGCGAGGAGGATCGCGACGAGCACGGTCAGCGGGTTCAGCTTCACCGTGCGGGCGAACACGACCGGCTGTAGGAGGTGGTTCTCCAGCTGCTGGTAGACGACGAAGAAGACGATGACCACGATTCCCGCGGTGGTGGACTCGACGAACCCGGCGATGGTGGCGACGACCGCGCCGAGCGTGGCGCCGACCAGCGGGATGAGGTCGGCCACGCCGACGAAAAGGGCGATCAGGCCGGCGTACGGCACGCCCAGGATCAGCAGCACGACGTAGGTGAGCCCGCCGCAGATCACGCTGATCAGCAGGTTGCCGGAGAGGTAGCCGGTGATCGTGCGGGCGCAGTCGTGACCGACCCGGCGCATGTGCTCGGCGCGGTCCTCCGGGAACAGGGCGAGGAATCCGTCGATGATCTTCGGGGCTTCCAGCACCATGAGGTACGAGAGCACGATGATCGTCACGGTGCCCGCGATCCCGGTGGCCACCGAGCGCAGGAAGGTCAGCGTGGGCGCCCCGAGACCGGAGGCGTACTCCCGGATCCGGGAGGCGTTGTTCTGCGCGTACTCGAGCAGGTTGAAACGCGCGATCAGGTGGCCGGCCGGTCCGCGCCCGTTGCGGGCATCCTCGATGAGCTGCGGCAGGTTCGTGATCGCCCGGCTGCCCTCGTGCGCCAGCGGCACCACGAACAGCGTGACGAGGCCGCCGAGCAGGGTGAACGTCACCAGGAAGACCAGCAGCGTGGCCAGCCAGCGCTTGCGGAACGCCGCCCGGCGGGTCACCCAGTTCACCGCCGGGTGCAGCGCCACCGCCAGGAACGCGGCGACCAGGATCCAGGTCAGCACCCGCCGCGTCTCGTACGCGAGCAGGAGCACCACCGCGGTGGCCACGATCAACCCGAGCACGATCAGAGTGCGGCGGGCCACGGCGCCGTTTTCCGTACCGGTCATGCCCCCGGGCTACCCCTGGACGAGCTCGGCAAACGGGGTCCCGGCCGCCATCGCGGCCGGGACCCGTGAGGAAGCCCTGTCAGTTCTGCGGCGGCACGTCCTTCGGGCCGCTGCCCCAGGTCAGGCTCGGGGCCGTGCCGAGGGTGTACACGAGGTGGCCGCCGTCGGTGACCGTGCGGGCCGGCAACCACGCCTTGGTGGTGGCGCGGCCGTCGACCTTCAGACCCTGGACGTAGTGCGCGGTCTCGGTGCCGGGCGCCTCGATGGTCAGCTTCTTGCCGCTGCCGAGCCGGACCTCGGCGCGGGGGAACAGCGGGGTGGTGAGCGCCAGCTCGGCGCGGGTGGGGACGGTGGGGTAGAGGCCGAGCGCCGAGAGGACGTACCAGGCGCTCATCGTGCCGGCGTCGTCGTTGCCGGGGATGCCGCCGGTGCCGTTGCTCCACTTGGTGTCGACAATGGCCTTCACCGTTTCCTGCGTCTTGTAGGCGGCGCCGAAGTAGTTGTAGAGATACGGCGTCTGGATGTCGGGCTCGTTGGTGGCGTCGAAGCGGGTGAGCTTCTTGGCGCTCAGGTCGAAGGTGCCGTCGGGGTTGCGGAAGAACGCGTCGAGGCGCTCGATGGCGGCGTCGTTGCCGCCCATCTTCTGCGCCAGCGTGACCACGTCGGAGTAGACCATCCACGTGTACTGGGCGCTGCTGCCCTCGACGAAACCGGTCTGGGTGGACGGGCTGAAGCCCTCGGCCCAGGTGCCGTCGAGGTAGCGGTCCCGCATCCAGCCGACGAACGGGCTGTCGATCGGGGCGGGGGTGGGCACGGCCGGGTCGGCCAGCTCCAGCTCACCCAGCTGCACGATGTCGGCGCCGCCGTTCGTGGTCACGTTGAGGCGGTAGTACGAATACGGCGCGGGGCTCGCGACCGCGTACCCCCTGGTCTGCCCTCGCTTGTCGAAAGCCTGACCGGTCTGCTCGTCGATCGTGGTCCACGTGCTGCCGTCGGCCGAACCCTGCAGCTGCCAGTCGGCGGGATCGCGCTCGGGAACGTCGTTGCCGGAGGTCAGCGCGTAGTTGGTGACGGTGAGCGGGGTGTCGAGCTGGGCGGCGACCCAGCCGGTGGTCGCGAAGGTCAGCCACTTGGTGCCCTTGTCGCCGTCGAAAGCCTGCGCCTTGCCCTCGCCCGGTGGGTTCTCGCCGCTCGCGGTGATGGCGGTGATGTGCTCGCGAATGTTGTGCTCGAGGCCCGGATCCGCCTTGGCGGCAGGATCGTAGACGTTGCGCCAGTTCTTCGATCGGGCCAGGAAAGTTTTGTACGTCTTCGTGTCGCCGAGCGCGAAAGCCAGCTGCGCGATGCCGTAGTCGGCCGCGGCGTCCTCGAGGGTTTCGGCGGCGCCGCCCCAGCAGTGGCAGTCGGCGGCGGGCACCCAGCCGTTCTTGATGTATTCGTTGAGCGAGGGCCGCTGGCCGAAACATTCGACGTTGCAACCCTTGTCGCTGTAGTCGTTCTCGGTCGCGACGGTTGCGGCGTGCACCAGGGAGTTGAGCGCGCCGCGGGCGTCGAAGTCGCGGGCGCCGAACGCGTACATGGCGGCGATCGCGGCCGCCGCCGGGTCGCCCGACATCACCGCGGTCTTGCCGTGCTGCAGCAGCCAGCGGTCCCACTCGCCGCCGCGCTGGGTGGCGTAGTTGAACAGCGATTGCGCGTAGTCGCTGGCCTGGCGACGGTCGAGCAGCGCGAGCAGTTGCACTTGAGCGCGGTAGACGTCCCAACCGGAAAAAGTGCCGTATTGCGCCTTTTGGCGATGTGAAATTTTGTGGATCTTGTCGTCGGCGCCGTAATAGCGGCCGTCGACGTCGCTGGTCAGCGTCGGCTCGAGCGAGGAGTGGTAGAGGGCTGTGTAGAAGGTGGCGAGCTGGTCGGGGGTGCCGCCGCCGATCCGGATTTTCCGGAGCCGGTCGTTCCAGGCATTGCGGGCCAGCGCCCGGACCTGGTCGAACCCGCCCGATTCGGCTGCGAGGTTTCGTTCGGCGCCGGCCTGATCCACGTACGAGATGGCGACGTGCATCGTGACGGCGGTCGTCCCCGGCGCGAAGGTCACGTAACCGCCCGAGCCCTTGCCCGCGTTGGGTCGCCCGGCGCTGCTGTAGCCGCTGCCGCCCTGCGCGTCGGTGCCGCCCGGTGTCAGCGTCGCGTCGGTCCAGGTGCCCGTGGCCGCGAACGGCTGGTCGATTTTCGCGACGAAATGCAGCGTGTAGTACGCGTGCGAGTTGTCGGTGCTCTGCGGCCCGCAGAAGTTGCCGGCGCTGACCGAGCCGGTGACCGTCTGGGTCGCCGGGTCGATGTGGACCGTCGCGTTCTCGCTGCCGGTCTCCGACATCGAGGTGCGGAAGAGCAGGCTGGCGCTCTTGTCGGCCGGGAAGGTGAAGCGCCCCAGTCCGGTGCGGTCGGTGACGGTGAGCTCGGCGCCCGCGCCGCTGTCCAGGCCCACCCGGTAGTAGCCGGGCTCGGCCGCCTCGTTCGCGTGGGAGAACGTGCTGGCGTAGACCTTGTCGGTGGTGTCGGCGGTCGGCGAGGTCGTGATGTCTCCCGCCTGCGGCATGATCGGGATGTCGCCGTTGGCGCCCGAGCAGCCCACGCCGCTGAGGTGGGTGAGGCTCAGGCCGCGGATCCGGGTGGCGGTGTACTGGTAGCCGCCGGGCGCGGGCGTGGAGATCTGGGTGCCGCGCGAGGTCTGCGGGCTCCAGGCGAGCATCCCGAACGGGCGTACGGCGCCGGGGTAGGTGTTGCCGAGGTTGGTGGTGCCGATGAACGGGTTGACGTACGCGGCCGGGTCGAGCTCTGGCCCGGCTTTTGCCGCCGTGGCGAGCGGCACGGTCACAGCCACGCCGGCGAGGGCGGCGAGGACACGGTTGCGGAGCATGTGGGGTGGACTCCCTCCGATGACAACGATGTCATCGTCAGGATTAATCTACGTACTGAAATATGTCAATGATCTCTGCCCGGATGGCCCCTGGAGTGGGCGCTCCTAAGCCATGCCGCCGCGGCCGCGGCGGTCGCGGCTGTCGCCAGCGCCGCCGTCGTCAGCACGGCCGTCGCCACACTGGCTCGGCCCCAGCGGCCGGGGCCGCCCTCGACCCGGGCCGCGGGCCGGAAGACGTTGCCGTCGTGCGGCTCGACGGACTGGCGGGACAGCCCGAAGCCGCGCATGAGCGGCGTCACGAGCGCGTCGTAGACCGGCGGGAAGAGCACGAAGCCGGTCTTGATCAGTCGGTTGGCGGCGCCCACCGAGACGCCGGAGCGGGGGTGGTCGGCGAGCCGGAGGATTGCCCGGGCCACCCGCTCGGGGGAGTCGACGGGCGGCGGCGGCCGTCCGACGAACCCGGCGTAGCTCGCCGCGCTGGTGTAGATCGAGGTGTCCACGCTGCCCGGCGCCACCCAGCACACCTGCACACCGGGCAGGTCGCGCGTCTCCTGCTGCAGCGTGCGCATCAGGCCGCGCAAGCCCCACTTTGCAGTGATATATGCGGACATGTAGGGCACGGTCACGTGCGCGAGCAGCGAACTGCCCAGGATCAGCGTCCCGCTTCGCTGCTGCCGGAAGACCCGCAGCGCCGCCCGGGCCACGTGCGAAGACCCGAGCAGGTCGGTGGTCACCACCCGATCGAACACCTCGGCCGGCAGGTCCAAGAATTTGCCGTACGCCATGACGGCGGCCGTGTCGACCCAGATGTCGATCCTGCCGTGCCGCCGCAGCGCCACGTCGGCCAGAGCGTCCACCTCTTCCTGCACCGTGACGTCGGCCGTGACCACCAGCGCGTCGTCCCCGCATCGAGCGGCGACGGCCGCGAGGGCGGCCTCGTCCCGGGCGGCCAGCACCACCCGGTCGCCGCGGGCGGCGAAGGCCAGGGCGGCGGCCCGGCCGATGCCGCTGGAAGCACCGGTCAGGACGACGACGCGAGAAGGCATGATCGGGCCGTACCCCGGCACGGCCCGATCAACCGTCAGCAGCTGCCGTTGTCGGCCCAGACGTCCCACTGGCCGCTGTGGGTGGCGGGGGACTCGTTCTGCGTCCACCACTTCGCGGTGTACTTGTGCCCGTTATGACTGACCGGCACGTACAGGCCGGGGTTGTTCTGCTGGCCGAGCTTGGTGCCGCCGTAGCCGCCGATCGAGACGCTGACGTCGCCGCCGTTGGCCCGGCGAGCTGGAACGCCTTCTGGCCGGTGGCGTTCATGACCTCGACCGGGTCGGGCGGGCGGATATCTATTGAAGCCCGCCGCGCACCGCGGTGATGCGCTGCGTGTTGAAGCCGAGCCAGTTCATTCGCCCCACGTACCGGGCGTGCTCGACCTTGAGGCAGCGGTCCACGATCACCGTGAGGCCGCCCTCCTCGGCGATCCGCGAGCCCTCCTCGTTGATCACGCCGAACTGGCACCAGAGCGTGTCCGCCCCGATCGCCACCGCGTCCCGGGCGATGTCGGGAAGCGCGCTCGGGGCGCGGAAGACGTTCACCACGTCGATGTGATCGGGCACGTCGCGCAGGCTGGCGTAGCTCTTCTCGCCGAGGATCTCGGTCTCGCGGGGGTTCACCGGGATCACCCGGTAGCCGTGCCGCTTGGCGTAATAGCCGACGAAGTAGCTGGCCCGCAGCGGGTTGTTGGACAGGCCGACGATCGCGATCGTCTTGGAGTTGTGCAGGACGCGCTGGATCGCCGTCACGTCCTGGTACCGCGCGAGATCGGTCATGCCGCTGCCACCTTCTCCAACGCCTGCGAAAGGTCCCAGATCAGATCGTCCACCGACTCGGTGCCGACCGACAGCCGTACGGTGCCGGGCCCCACCCCCGCCGCGGCCAGTTCCTCGTCGCTCAGCTGGCGGTGGGTCGTGCTGGCCGGATGGATGATCAGGCTCTTCGCGTCGCCGACGTTGGCCAGGTGCGACCAGAGCGTGACGTTGCGGATCAGATCGACGCCCGCATCGCGCCCGCCCGCGCAGTCGAACGAGAACACCGCGCCCGCCCCGAGCGGCAGGTATTTCTCGACCAGCGGCCGGTAACCGCTGGACGGCAGGCCCGGATAGGCCACCCGGGAGACCCCCGGGTGCGACTCGAGGAACTCGGCCACCCTGCGCGCGTTGACGACGTGGCGCTCCATGCGCAGCGACAGCGTCTCGAGGCCCTGCAGGAACAGGAACGCGTTGAACGGCGAGAGCGCGCCGCCGAGGTCACGCAGCGTCTCGGCGCGGAGTTTCATCAGATACCCGTACGTGCCGAACGTCTCGTGGAACTGCAGGCCGTGGTACGCCGGGGACGGGTCGGCCACCACCGGGAAGCGGCCGTTGGACCAGTTGAACAGGCCGGACTCCACCACCACGCCGCCGATGCTGGTGCCGTGGCCGCCGATGAACTTGGTCGCCGAGTGGATGACGATGTCGGCGCCGAACTCGATCGGCCGGCACAGGTACGGCGTCGCGAACGTGTTGTCCACGATCAGCGGCAGCTCGTGCTCGTGCGCGATCGCGGCCACCGCCTCGATGTCGAGGACGTTCCCGCCGGGGTTGCCGATCGTCTCGCCGAAGAACGCCTTCGTGTTGGCCGCGACCGCCTTGCGCCACGCGTCGGTGTCGTCGGGGTCGACCCAGGTCAGCTCGACGTTCATCTTGCGCAGCATGTGCTTGAGCTGGTTGACCGTGCCGCCGTACAGCGCCGACGAGGCGACGACGTGGTCGCCCGGCTCGAGCAGCGTGAACAGCGCGCCCGCCTGGGCCGCGATCCCGCTCGAGAAGGCCACCGCGCCGGAGCCGCCCTCGAGGTTCGCCACCCGCTCCTCGAACACCGCCACCGTCGGGTTCATGATGCGGGAGTACGTGTTGCCGTACTCCTGGAGGTTGAAGTAGGCGGCCGCCGATTCCGGGTCCTCGAACACGTAGCTCGTGGTCTGGAAGATCGGCACGGCACGCGCGCCCGTGTTCGGGTCCGGCCGTTGACCGGCGTGCAGCTGCCGGGTCTCGAACCCGAACTCGTGGGCTTGCTCGATCACTGGAGGTCCTCTTTCAGGAATCGCCGGACGATCGGCGTCTGCCGGGCTTCCTCGAGAAGGAAGCAGTCGTGCCCATAAGGCGCCTCGATCAGGTGGTACTCGACCGGCTTGCCCAACTCGTTCAGCGCCGCCTCGATCTCCATCGAGGCGACCGGCGGATAAAGCCAGTCAGAGCTGAAGGCAATCAATAACGTACGGGCGGAGACGTTCGCGAGCGCACGGGCGAGCGAACCGTCCCCATGTTGCCGCGCAAGATCAAAATACGTCAAAGCCCGAGACATCCGTACGTACGTGCCGGCATCGAACCGCTTGACGAACGACCCCGCCTGGTAGTCGAGGTAGCTCTCGATCTCGAATTCCGGGCGGTCGATCGTGTACCGGATGTCGTCGGCGAACTGCAGCCGCCGGCCGAACTTGCCCTCGAGCGCGGGCGCCGAAAGGTATGTCATATGGCCGACCATGCGGGCCACGCTCATGCCGTCGTCGGGCTGCCGGCCCGTCCCGTAGTAGTCGCCGCCCTGCCACGCCGGGTCGCGGGTGATCGCCTCGCGGGCGATCGCGTTCCAGGCCACTCCCTGCGGGTGCAGCGCGTGGGTGGAGGCGATCACCACGATCGAGTCGACCTGATCGGGGTACGTGACGGCCCACTGCAGGGCCTGCATGCCGCCGAGCGAGCCACCGGCCACGGCGGCGAGCCGCTCGATGCCGAGCTCGTCGAGGAAGGCCCGCTCGCACCGCACCATGTCGGCCACCGTGATGACGGGGAAGTCCGACCCGTACGCGTGGCCGGTCCTGGGGTTGATCGAGGACGGGCCGGTGGTGCCCTTGCAGCCGCCGAGCAGGTTGGTCGAGACCACGAAGAAGTGGTCGGTGTCGAACGCCTTGCCCGGCCCGATCATGCCGTCCCACCAGCCGAGGGCCTTGCCGGCCGCGCCGTCGCGGCTCTCCGCCGCGAAGCCGTCGCGCGTGCTGGTCTCGGATACGACAGTCGAGTATCCGGCAGCGTGCGCATCCCCGCTCAAGGCGTGACATACCAGGATGACGTTGTCACGCCCGGGCGCCAGGGTGCCGTACGTTTCGTAGGCGACGCGGACCGAGCTCAGCTCACGCCCGCAGTCGAGCGGCAACGGGGCCGGCAGATCCAGGAACTGGGTTTCGACGCTGCCGACCGAGCCGGCCGGAAGGGTCGAGGGTGCCACCATGTGGGCGACTATAGCTATGCGCCGTCTGGGCAGGCCAGTATCGTTGTCGCGATTCCCTATGGAGTTAGTAGGAGAACGGGTCGAAAGGGAGAATCGGTATGACGACGGTGGATAACGGGGTCAACGTGCAGGCGTTGCTGGAGGCGCGCGAGGTGCTCAAGGGCGCCCCCGAGGCGGCCCAGTTCACCTGGCGGGCGAACTCCAAGTGGGAGAACGGCGTGCACAGCACGACCAGCGTGCAGAAGTTCTTCGGGCTGGGGCAGGAGCAGACCCACAAGAGCGAGACGGTGTTCTCGGCCGATCACCCCGAGGTGTTCGCGGCCGAGGACCAGGGCATCACCCCGATCGAGTACCTGCTGGTCGGCCTGGCCGGCTGCCTGACCGCCGGCGTGGCGTCCGTAGCGCAGAACAGGGGGATCCAGCTGCGCTCGGTCGAGGCGACGGTCGAGGGCAACCATGACATCCGGGGCATCCTGGGCGCCGACAGCGACGTCCGCAACGGCTTCAACGACGTCAAAGTGATCTTCAACATCGACGCGGACGCGTCGAAGGAGGAGATTGAGGCCCTGGTGGCGCAGTCGCAGAAGCGGTCCGCGGTCTTCGACGCGCTCACCAACCCGACCGACGTCACGGTCGAAGTTCGCTGAACCCTAGGCAGGGCAGAACCATCGAAAGCGTCACCACGGTTGTCGTCGGCGCCGGGCACGCCGGGCTGGCCGCCAGTCACTTCCTGACCGACCGGTCGGTCGAGCACGTCGTCCTCGAGCGGGGCGAGGTGGCCAACTCGTGGCGGCGCGAGCGCTGGGACTCCCTGCGGCTGCTCACGCCCAACTGGCTGAGCCGGCTGCCGGGCCATGCCTACGACGGCCCGGATCCTGACGGATACATGACAAGCGGCGAGGTGGTCGAGTTCATCGAGCGCTTCGCCGCTGTCAGCCGGGCGCCGGTGCGCACCGGCACCGACGTGCTGTCGGTGCGGCCGGCCGACGGCGGCTACCACGTGACGACCAGCCGGGGCGAGCTGCGCTGCCGGACGGTCGTGATCGCCAGCGGCGCCTGCAACGTGCCGACGGTGCCCGCGGTCAGCGCCGGCGTGCCGTCGTTCATCGAGCAGCTGACGCCGTTCGACTACCGCGGCCCGGCGGGCCTGCCCGACGGCGGGGTGCTGGTGGTGGGCGCCTCGGCGACCGGCGTGCAGCTCGCGGCCGAGCTGCAGCGCGCGGGCCGGCAGGTGACGCTCGCGGTCGGTGAGCACGTGCGGCTGCCGCGCGTGTACCGCGGCCGCGACGTGCTCTGGTGGATGCACCACAGCGGGGTGTGGGACCAGCGCTACGACGAGGTCGACGACCTCACCCGGGCCCGCCGGTTGCCCTCGCCCCAACTGGTCGGCGGCGCCGACCGGGCCACCCTCGACCTCAACACGCTGACCGGGCTCGGCGTCGAGCTGGTGGGACGCCTGGCCGCCGTACGGGATGGCAATGCTCTTTTTTCGGGTGGGTTGCGCAACGTCTGTTCGCTGGCGGATCTCAAAATGAGACGCCTGCTCACGACCTTCGACGAGTGGGCTCGTTCTTCCGGCCGGGACGGCATCGGACCGCCCGAGGACTTCCCGCCGACCGTCGTGCCCGCGCCGGCCCGGCTGAAACTGGACCTGCGCGGCGGCGCGATCGGGTCGATCATCTGGGCGACCGGCTTCCGCCCCGAGTACGGCTGGCTGGACGTGCCGGTGGTGGACGCCAAGGGACACCTGCGCCACGAGGGTGGCGTGCTCGACGCGCCCGGGCTGTACGCGCTGGGGCTGCCGATGCTCCGGCGCCGCCGCTCGACGTTCATCAACGGCATCGAGGACGACGCCCGCGCGGTTGTCGGCCACCTGGCTTCCGGCCTACGCGGGTAGGCGCCGCCGGTCTCCGGGCCGGTGGAAGGCGGACGGGCTGTAGTAGCGGGTCACGGTGCCGTCCGCCGCGACCTCACGGCTGTAGTGCTTGAGGAAATCCCACAGCAGCGGCTGCTCCTCGGCCATGGTGTTGTGCGAGCGGTAGACGTTCTTCGTCACCTTGAACACCGGGATGCCGCGCGATTTCCAGGTCCACGTCTGGAAGCGCCGATGGAATCCGCTGCGCCGGCTCTCGGCCTGGTCGAGGGTCAAGCGGTTGACGCTCAGGTGATATTGCGCCCAGCTGTCGAGGGAGTTCTGCGTGTCGTCCCACAGCGTGCCGGCGAGGAACTGCAGATCGCCGTACCCGTAGATCTGGTAATTCGGAATCGGCCGGTTGCTGGCAGGATAGGCGACGCCGTCCATGGTGATGTTTCCGGCCGCGTCGGGGGCGACGGTGAACGAGGTGGAGGCGACGGCGGCGAAATATTCGGGGAACGCGATCGCGAAGTTCTGGGTGACCTGGCTGCCGGCGGACTGGCCGGTCGAATAGAAGCGGGTCGGGTCGACGTCGTAGTCCTTCGTCATCACGGCGCGAAGCTGCTGGAAGAACAGGTTCGAGTCGCGGTGGCTGACCGACACCGACGTGGTGCTGTACTGCTCGCAGACGACGACCAGGATGAATCCCTCGCGCTCGGCGACCTTCCACCACTGGGTGGCGTCGACGAACACCTTGTCGGTCTGGCTGTTCCCGGGCCAGACGAAGAGGACGGGCGCCTTCCGGCCTGCTTTTCGGGGCACGTGGACGAGGTACTCGCGGACGAAGCCGTTCACCATCATCGTGTGCACTTCGATGTTTTCGTAGCTGGCGCGTTCGTAGAGCTGGTTGCCGTAGGCGAAGAAATTCTCATACCTCGTGTACGCGGTGAGGAAGCCGATGATGTCGTCGACACCGGGCCGCCGGCGGGGTTGCACGGCAACTTTCGCGATCGGGCCGGCGTGCGACGTCATCCATCTCGGCGACCCGGGGCGCTGCTGGTAGACCGTGCCGAGGACGCCGTGTTCCGTCTGTCGGCCGACGTCGTTGGCGCGCTTCCAGTAGGCGAGGCTGGCGCCGGCCGAACGCGGGTCGGGATGGATGTACCACGTCGGCAGAACGGTTTCGTCGTAGCGGATGAGGTCGAAGCCGGGCGGGAACTCGACCGGGGTGTAGCCGTCCGTCGTGCCGTCGAACTGCTTTGACGCGTACGAGTCGAGAAAGGCGGCGCTCAAACCGGGGGAGTCGACGTAGACCTGGGCTATGACGCGCAACGGGTGTGCCACGGCCCATGCCTCGAGCGCGGGAGCGCCGCCGCCGTACCCGACGAGGTAATGCAGCCCGAAAATCGAGAAGTAGCGGTTGTTCTGGAAGAACGCCATGGCCTCCTCGACATAGGCGCTTTCCTCTTCGGGGGTGCCCCAGCCGCCGGGCCCCGGCTCGAGGATGAAGAGGCCCTCCTGGCGCTGGTCAGCTCGCCGTATCCACGCCGACAGGTCCTTGCCGGGGTCGGCGAGCACGGTGAAATAGGAGCGGATCGGTGTCTCGGGGGAGATGTAGACCTTCGCGGTGCGGGCGCCGAACGATTTCGTCCAGTAACCGGTCATCTCGCGCGGCAGTTTGTTGGCGCGGGAGTAGTCGTAGGCGGGGAACGGCCGCCCGTCGAGACTTCCGGGCAGGGGTTCCTTGGGTTTCTTGTCCCAGGCCGGAATCGCGGCGCCGGCGGCCAGTCCGGCGCTGCCCAAGAGGAGTCGGCGTCGGTCGAAGGTGGTCACAGAGTTTCGCCTTTCTCGAGGTGGGTGCGGGCCGCGGCGATCGCCAGACGGGCGTGTTCCTTGCCGCCGACCTGGGCGACGAGGGTGGCTCGCGGGATCTCCAGCGCGTAGGGCAGTCCCGGCGGGAGGGCGCCGAGGATGCCGGGGATGTCGATGCCGCCTTCGCCGGGGAAGAGCCGCTCGAAGCGGGCCGTGTGGATGAGGCCCTCGTTCGTGGCCGGCACGCCCGGCGGGGCGTCGCAGACGTGCACGAAGTGGAACCACTCGGCGGGCAGCTGGCGCAGGTCGGCCACGCTCGACCCGGAGCGGGCGAAATGCAGCAGGTCGACGAGGATGCCGGCGTTCGGCTGAGCGGCACCCCGGAGCACGCGGACGGCGGCGTTCAGGTCCGGGGTCTCCGTCCACGACGGGAACTCGAGGTCGACGGTGAGGCCGAGCGGGCGGGCCATTTCGCAGAGTTGCGCGAATCTGTCGGTCTTGCGGGCGCGGTCGGGGTCGGGAAGTTGCGCGATGACGTGGCGGGCGCCCAGCTCGGCGCCCGCTTCCAGGAAGCGCTGGAAGTCGCGGGGGTCCTCGTCCGGGCTGATCCGGGCGAGCTCGATGTCGAGAACCTCGATGCCGGTGGCGGCCAGCCGCACCTTGGTGGTTCGCATCAGCGCCGGGTCGGTGGCGAGGGGGTAGTGCGGCTCCTGCGGGGTGACCCGGGTCAGGCGCAGGCCCACGTACCGGTAGCCGGCCTCGGCGGCGGCGTCGACCAGTTCGGGCGGGGAGAGGCTCAGCGCGGTGAGATGGGCCAGCGAGAAGTCGTGGCGCTGATCCGGGGTCTTGTTCTGGCGCAGCGTGAGCAGGCGGCGCTCGCGGTGAGCGGCCATACGCACGGGCGCGCTGACCGGGCCGCCGTAGCCGGCGTAGCCGTCGATGCGCTGCACCACCGCGAAGAAGACCCGGTGGCCGAGCATCTCGGTGTAGAAGTGCAGGTAGGTGCCGGTCTCGTCGCGGTCGTAGAGGATCGAGTTCTCGCGCAGCGCGGCGAGCAGGTCGGGCGGCAGATCCAGCCGCGCGTCGAGGTCGGCGTAGTAGTTATCGGGGATTCGCAGCAGCGGTGCGCCCTGCGCGCGCATCGCCCGCGCGGTGGCGATGGCGTCGTCGGTGGCGAAGGCGACTTGCTGCGGGTTGGGGATGGCGGGCGCCCAGTCGCCGCGGCGCATCGGCGCGGTGTTGAGGGTGATTCGCACCCGGCGGGCCGGATCCTCGGCGGCCCGGCTGCGGATCGGGCCGAAGGGGGCGGCGATCTCGGACGTCTCGCCGGACCGCAGCCCGAGAACCGCCCTATAGAAGATGGCCGCCTCGTCGAAGTCGTCCACGGTGTCGGTGAGCGAGACATGATCGATGGCGGTGACCGGGCCGTCGCTGGCCGGCGACTGAGGCAGGAAGTCCTGGAGCCAGGCCTCGTTGCGCACCAGGAAGATGGACGTGCCGTCGGGGGCCGCGATCGACGCGAGGTCGGCCTCCCCCGGCTGGCGCAGGCGGGGGAGCACCGGGGCGAGCAGCCGCTCGGCGCGCTCGATCGAACGGGCCGGGTCGGCGCTCTCCACCGCCAGCGCGACGATCGTGGCCGTGCCTGGGGTGACCGTGCGCTGGGCCGCGAAGTTAAGGAGGATTCGCGCCGCGCCCTGCTGCCAGAGTTGCACGGGCTTCGACCGATGCTGCCCGGCGTGGGCGAAGCCGAGCGCGCTCAGGGCGGCGGCCACCCGCGGCCCGGACACGTCGTCGACCGCCAGCTCGGTGAAGACGATGCCGCTGAGATCGGGCGCCGCCGTCGTCGCTCCAGCCCTCGTCTTCCCAGCGCCTGAACCCGCCCGGGCCTCCGCCCCCGCTCCGGCGGCCCCCGCTCCGGCCGTGGGTGCCGCCGGGCCTGTTTCGTCTAGGGCCAGCAGCGAGCGCATGCCGTTGATCGCGGCGTGCCTTGGGTCGGCCTGGCGGTATACGTCGTTGGATACCTCGAGCGACAGCGGCCCGTCATAGCCGGTGCTCTCGACGTGCCGCAGGAAGCCCGTGACGTCGAGGGCGCCCAGCCCCGGGAACAGCCGGTGGTGGCGGCTGCGCTCGGCCACGTCCATGGTCGCCCGCGGCGCGTCGGCCAGCTGCAGGTGGAAGATCTTCTCGCCCGGGATCACCCGGATGCCGGCCGAGTCGCCGCGCGCCAGCACATGGAAGCTGTCCAGGCACAGCCCCAGCGCGGGATGCCCGGCCCGGCGCACGATTCGCCAGGCGTGCGAATAGGTGTTGACAAACCGTCCCCAGGCCATCGCCTCGTAGGCGATGCACAGCCCGTGCGCCTCGGCCAGCCCGGCGAGCGCGTGGAGTTGCTCGGCGGCGAGGTCGTCGTCGTCCACCGATTCCGGGCTCATCGACGAGCAGACCACCACCGTTCTCACGCCGATTTCCTCGAGTACGGCGAAGGTCCGTTCCGCGCGGCGCAGGTTCGCCGTGAACACGGCCGGCGGGACCGCCTCGACGTCCGGGAACGGCTGGTAGGCGTCGACGCTCAGTCCGCGCCGCGCACATTCGTCGCGGATGCGGTGCGGCGACCACGACGACGTCACCAGGTCGCTCTCCGCCAGCTCGACGCCGTGGAACCGGGCGGCCGCCGCCGCGGCCAGCTTGTCCTCGAGGGTGCCCGACAGGCAGTGGGTGGCGATCGACATCCGGCGTCCGGTCATGGCGCCCCTCCGCATCGTCGCTTCGCTTGGTCGCTTCGCTTGGTCGCTTCGCTTGGTCGCTTCGCTTGGTCGCTTCGCTTGGTCGCTTCGCTTGGTCGCTTCGCTTGGTCGCTTCGCTTGGTCGCTTCGCTTGGTCGCTTCGCTTCGGCGCTAGTGAACTCACTAGATAGTTCATAATGGTCCGCCAGTCGGTTCTTGGGAACCATCTAGTGGTTTATATTCACAACTGTGCTCACCCTCGGCAGCCCGCTCCGCGTCGGCCGGCACGTTCTGCGCAACCGCGTGGTCAGCCCGCCGATGGAACGCAACTACGGCACCCCCGACGGCCGCGTGACCGACCACTACGCCGCCTACCTGCGGGCCCGCGCCGCCGGGGGAGCCGCTCTGGTCTTCACCGAGGCGACCTATGTCCGCCCCGACGGGCGGGGCCGGGTGCGGCAGCTCGGCGCACACGGCGACCATGTCGTTCCCGGCCTGCGCGCCGTGGCCGACGCGGTGCACCGCGAAGGCGCCCTGCTCGGCGTGGAGCTCAACCACGCCGGCCGGGTCTCCGAGTTCGAGCCGGTAGCTCCCTCACCCGTGCCCTTCCGCGGCCGGACACCTCGTGAGCTGGCGGCCGGCGAGATCGCGGACATAGCCGGCGCCTTCGGGGCGGCCGCCGCCCGTTGCGCCCGCGCCGGCGTGGACGTCCTGGAGATCCACGCCGCGCACGGCTATCTCATCCATCAGTTCCTGTCCCCGCGCACCAACCGCCGCGCCGACCGCTACGCCGACCCGATGCTGTTCCTGAGCGAGGTGCTCACCCGGGTCCGCGAGGCCGCCCCGGACGCCACGGTCTTCCTGCGGTTGTCCGCCTTCGAGGGCGTGCCGGACGGCCTCGACCTGGCGGCCACGCTTTCGCTGACCGAGCAAATGCCACTGGAGCTGGTGGACGCCTTGGACATCTCGGCCGGCTGCTACGAGGCCGGCGAGTGGATGGTCCAGCCCGGCGAGGTTCCGCGCGGGGTGCTCGCGCCGTATGCCTCCCCTTTCCGGGCCTTCGGCAAGCCGGTGGGCGTCGCCGGCCGGATCACTACGGGCGAAGCCGCCGAGGAGATCCTGACCGCGGGCGCCGCCGACTTCGTCGCCGTGGGCCGGGCCCAGCACGCCGATCCCACATGGACGAACACCACGCTCGCGCGCGGACTCCCGCGCCCATGCATCGGCTGCAACCAGGGCTGCATAGACGTCCTGCACACCCAGCAGCCCATCTGGTGCCTCGTCAACCCAGCCGGCGACCCGCCCGCCACGTCGCCTGTGGCCCTGGTTGCCACGGACGCTGTAGCGCGGGCGACATACTCGGCGCGGGGTGGCGAGCCGGCCCTGGCTGCGCGGCGGCGGGTGCTGATCGTTGGCGCAGGGCTGGCTGGTCTTGAGGCAGCCCGGATTGCGGCGCTCGCCGGGCACGACGTGACTGTCATGGAAGCGTCGCCCGAGATCGGCGGTCAGTTCCGGCTCGCCGCCGGGTTGCCGGCCAAGCCCGAGTTCGGCCGTCTCCTCGACTGGTATGCGGCGGAGCTGGCCCGCCTGGCGGTCGACGTGCGGCTGTCCACGGTCGCGGACGCCTCGGCGGTGTCCGGGCATGCGCCGGATGTGCTGGTCGTGGCGGTCGGTGGGATTGGTGTGCTGCCGCCCGTGCCGGGCATCGAGCTGCCGCGTGTAGTCGAGGCGCGTGATTGGCTGCGGCGGCCCTCGGCCAAGGGCCCCCGCGTCCGACAGCCGCGGCACCCGGAGCTGCCTCGGCACGATGAAGTCGTGACCGTCTGGGGCGCCGACCGGCCGGGCATCGCCGTGGCCGACGCTGCCGCTACCGCCGGGCATCGGGTGCTGCTGCTGGCGGCCGGCGACGAGCTCGCGCCCGAGGCGGGGCCGCGCGAGAAGGTCCTGCTGGTGCGGCGGCTGACCACCGACCCGAAGGTCACGATCCGCTGGTCGGCGACGATCGAGGCGATCGAGCCCGGCCGCCTGCTGCTCACCGGCGACGAATGGATCGACGCCCGCGGGCCGGTCGTGGTCTCGCAGGGCACCCGGCCGCGTGCGTTCGATCCGGGCGACGGCGATCGGCGGACTCTGGTCCTGGACGAGGCGAGCTCGGCCGCCGAAGCGATCCGGAGGGGCGCCGCGATCGAGCTGTGACGTGGCCAGGTCAAAGGCGATCCGCCCTGATGCGGCCTTACCCGGACGGCGCGCCGCGATGGGGCTGTGGATGGGCGGTTAACGGGGATTCGGTGGGGCGGCCGTAGCCTGGCGGTCATGACTGAGGTCATCACGGCGGTTTATGAGATCGGTGGCGAGGATCCGGCGCGGCGGGCCGAAGAAGTCGCCGTGGAGCAGAGTCACGAGTTGCCGACCGAGCTGGCGCCGGCCAATGCGATTCGCGATTCACTTGCGCATGTCCGCAGCGTCACCGAGCGGGCCGGGCAGCCCGCGCTGGTCACCGTCGACTATCCGGCCGAGCTGGCCGGGGGCCAGCTCGGCCAGCTGCTGGTTCTGCTGATCGGCAACGTTTCGCTCCAAGATGGCGTACGGCTGGTGGACGTCGACCTGCCGGCATCGCTCACCGCGTCGCTGCCGGGACCTCGGCTCGGCGTGGCGGGGATCCGGGCGCTGGTGGGGGAGCCCTCGGGGCCGTTGCTGGCGACGGCGCTGAAGCCGGTCGGGATGACCGTTACGCAGTTGGCCGACCTTGCTTCCGACGTGGCGGCGGGCGGGCTGCACGTGGTGAAGGAGGATCAGGGGCTCGCGAATCAGCCTTGGGCGCCGTTCGCGGAGCGGGTGCCGCGGCTGGCCGAAGCCGTGCGGCGGGCCAGTGATCGGGCCGTTTACCTGCCCGTAGTGGACGGGAGCGCCGAACAGATCGACTTCGCGATGCGGGCCGGTGCTCACGGCGTACTCGTCATGCCTGGTATTGCGGGCTTTGGCGCTCTTGCCCGGGCGGCGGACGGCGGCGGGATCGTGCTGGCGCACCCGTCGTTCCTGGGTGGCTTCACGGCGGCGGCGAGCCACGGCATGGCCCCGGACGTGCTGTTCGGGACGCTGCTGCGGATTGCGGGGGCGGACGCAAGCATCTTTCCGAGTTGGGGCGGGCGCTTCAGCTTCACCCGAGCGGAATGTATCGCGGTCGCCGACGCCTGCCGGCGGCCTTTGCACGGGCTTGCGCCGACGCTGCCGACGCCGGGCGGAGGCATGTCGATCGACCGGGCGCCGGAGATGCTCGACGCCTACGGGCCGGACACGCTGTTCCTCGTCGGCGGCGACCTGCGCCGGGGCGGCGATCCCCGGCGAGCGGCCGAGCGCCTGGTCGCGGCCGTCACGAGCGGATGAACTCGGCGATCTCCGGGTTGCGGCGTAGCTGGGCGAGGTCCGACTCGGTGGGCAGGACCGGGCGGTCGCGATCGATCACGACCGCGCAGAGGAAGCCGAACGGCTCGTCGTCCGCGGCGCGGAACTGGTGCCATCCCCAGCTCGGCACGAAGACGATGTCGTGCGGGGCGAGCGGCACGACCCGGTCGACGATCAGCGCGCCGCCCCGGCCCCGGATCGGGATGACGACGTGGGTGTGCTCGTGGCGCTCCAGCGTGGTGTGCCCGCCCGGCCCGACCTCGAAATACCGAAGCGACGTGCCCTGCCCGTGCTCGGCGCCGGTGAGCTCCTGGCGGGTCACGTCGCGGAAAGTTTCGCCGGTCTCCTTGTAGGCGCGCACCTCCACGCCCTCCCAGCGGAAGGGCGCCGACTGCCCTCGATGCGTCATCAGGCGATGCTAAGTCTTCGGACTCGCCGCTCGTTCGCCGAGGATGGGCCATCGCCAGCGTCGCCGGATTCCGTAAGATCGGGTCATGGCGTATCGGCCGATGACGCTTGTCGAGCTCGCGGGGCACGCCTGCACGGCAGGCGGAGCTGCTGCGCGAGGAGCCGCCCGCGACCGGTGATCAGAAGTGGGACGCCCTGCTGGGCGCGATCGCGGAACACTTGGCGGCCAAGCTCGACGCCGCGCCACCCGAGTGGTCGAGATCCCGGATCCTCGGGACGCCCTGGTTCCCGTCGTCGTTGCCGTCGAAGCGGATGGAAGCCCTGGTCTGGGCTCCTGCCGCGTTCCGGAAACACGGCGTCTATCTCTCCGCACACGACCTGGAAGCGGCATGACCGACGACGGCCTCCTCGGGCGTGCTGAGCTGGAGCGGGCTTTCGCGGCACTCGGCGACCGGCTGGTGCGCAGGGGCGTAGTGGCCGACCTCTTCATCGCGGGTGGCGCTGCGATGGCACTCGTTTCGCCATGAAGGCCTATGCTGCCCGAGCTCGCGACGAGGACGACCTCCGAGCCCTGGCCGGCATCATCGGCGTGACCACGATCGATGCCGCGCTTGAGCATTGCGAGCGGTTCTTCCCTGGTGAGAGGCTCGGTGCCAGGTCGCTGGCGATGCTCGAGGACATCTTCGCCTGAGCCGCGGATCATCATGGTGTGACCACCGTCGCGGGCGAGATTTGGACCTGAAGTCGGGTTTAAGTTTTACCGTTGCGGCGTGGGACGTCAGATCAGGGTTGCTGTTGTCGGGGCCGGGCCGGCGGGGATTTATGCGGCGGACATTTTCGCGAAAGCTGAGCCGGGCGCGCGCGTGGACATCTTTGACCGGCTTCCTACGCCGTTCGGGCTGATTCGGTACGGGGTTGCGCCCGACCATCCGCGGATCAAAGAGGTCATCACGGCTCTGCATCAGGTGCTCGACGAGCCGCGGATCCGGTTTCTGGGGAATGTCGACTACGGCGTCGACGTGAAGGCCGAGGAACTGGATCCGTTCTATGACGCCACGGTGATCGCGACGGGGGCCGACCGGGATCGGGAGCTGGACATTCCGGGGATCGCGCTGCCGGGGAGTTTCGGGGCGGCCGACTTTGTGGCCTGGTATGACGGGCATCCGGACGTACCCGGGGAATGGCCTTTGAGCGCGGAAACGGTGGCGGTCATCGGGGCGGGGAACGTGGCGATCGACGTTGCCCGGATTCTGGCCAAGACAGCGGGGGAGTTGCTCGAGACGGAGATCCCGGACAACGTGCATCGAGGGCTGCTGGCCAGCCGGGTCACGGACGTGCACATTTTCGCGCGGGGTGGGCCGGCTCAGGTGAAGTTCACGCCGATGGAGCTGCGCGAGCTGGACGAGTCGCCGAACGTCGAGGTGATCGTGGACCCGGTGGGGTTCGAGGTCGACGATCAGGCGCTGCGGGGGCGGCGGACGGCGAAAATGTGCGTGCAAACTTTGCGGGGATGGGTGGGGCGGGAACCGCTTGGCCGGCCGCGCCGCGTGCATCTGCATTTCTTTCAGGCCCCGGTGGCGATCCTGGGCGACGAACGGGTCACCGGGGTGCGCACAAACAAGGCGGACTGGGACGTGCAGGCCGTCTATCGCGCGATCGGGTATCGCAGCCGGCCGGTCGCGGATCTGCCGTTCGACCCGGTAACGGCGACGATTCCGCACGAGGGCGGCCGGGTGCTCGATCTCGACGGCAGGCCGGTCCCGGGGCGCTATGTGACGGGGTGGATCAAGCGCGGGCCGGTCGGGCTGATCGGGCACACCAAGAAAGATGCCAAGGAAACTGTCGCGAGCCTGCTCGCCGACCTACCGGAGCTGCCGCCCGCGAGCCGCCCCGACCCGGCCGAGGTGCTCGCCCACCTGGCCCGCCGCGAGGTCGAGCACACCACCTGGGCCGGCTGGCAGCGCCTGGACCGGCACGAGATCGCCCTCGGGGAGCCGCACGGCCGCCGCCGGATCAAGGTCGTGCCGCGCGCGGAGATGATCGCCATCGGACGAAGCGGCTAGGACACGGCCTGGCCGCGCGCCGGCAAAGGCGCGAGGGCAGGAGCCGACGGCCGGGCGGCGGGCGCGAGGGCGGGCACCCGGCGGAGCCGTCCGGCCAGCAGGCCGCTGATCAGGACGAACACTGACGCCAAGGCCACGACGGCCGGCCAGGAACCGAGCGACCAAGCCGTCCCGGACAGGCTGCCGAAGACAGACGAGCCTGCGTAGTAGGCGAACAAATAGAGCGACGCGGCCTGCGCGGGCGGCACCCCGGCCAGGTGCGCGCGGGCCGGCACCCAGCCGCTGGCCAGGCCGTGCACGCAGAAGAAGCCGGCGGTCATCACGGCCAGGCCGGCGATCACCAGCGGCAACCGGTCGGGCAGGGTGAGCAGCAGGCCGGCCGCGGTCAGCAGGCAGCCGAACGGCAGCACGGCGCGGCGGCCGTAGCGGTCGGCCAGGCGGCCGGAGACCGTGGAGCTGAGCGTGCCAACCGGGTACACGAGAAAGATCGCGCCGGCCGCGCCCACGCCCAGTGCGAAAGGTTCGCTGGTCAGGCGGAAACCTATCGCGTTGTAGACGGCCACGAACGCGCCCATCGCGCACGCGCCGATCCCGTAGAGGATCAGGAGCGCCGGATCGGTGAGCGCGCGCCGGTTCATCGCGGCGCCTCGCCGGGCCACGAAATTTCGCGATCGAGGCAGCACTGCGAGCACGAAACCGCTGCAGATCAGGCCGAGGGCCGCCACCGCCGCGAGGGAGAGCCTCCAGCCGTACGCGTCGGAAATTGATCCGGTGATCAGACGGCCCGCCATGCCACCCAGCGCGGTGCCGCCGATGTAGAGGCCGGCCGCTCGGGCGTGCGTGTTGGCGGGCAGTTCCTCGCGCAGATAGGCCGTCGCCACCGCCGGCAGGCCGGCGAGCGCGACCCCCTGCAACAGGCGAAGCCCGAGCAGGACGTGCCAACTCGGCGCGATCGCGCAACCCGCCCCGACGAGAGCCGACAAGATCAAAGACAGATGGATCAGGCGGGTACGGCCGATGCGCTCGGACAGCGGCCCGGTGACCAGGAGGGCGGCGCCGAGTCCGATAGTGGCCAGCGAAAGCGACCACGAGCTTTGCGCGGGAGTCACGTGGAACGCCGCCGAGAGCTCGGGCAGCAGGGCCTGCGTGCTGTAGAGCAGCGCGAAAGTTGCCACGCCCGCGGCGAAAAGGGCGAGGCAGATGCGGCGATATCCGGTCACCCGGCCGACTCTCCGCCGGCCCGTCGGTATACGTCCAATGCATGAAAGCGAGAAAAGACATGCGTAACACGTATGATCGGTGGCTATGCAAATCGAGGATCTCCGGAGCCTGCTGACGCTCGGTGAGCACCGCCACGTCACCGAGGCCGCCGTCGCGCTCGGCACCAGCCAGCCGACACTTTCGCGGCTGCTGTCGCGGGTCGAGGCCGAGCTGGGGACGCGGTTGTTCGAGCGCGACGCCAAGGGCGCGCATCCCAACCCGCTCGGCGATCTGGTGCTGGACGCGGCGCGCGACATCGTCGACCGGCACGATCGGCTGCGGCGCGACCTGGCGGGACTGCTCGACCCCGACTCGGGGACGGTCCGGCTGGCCTTCCTCGACTCGATGTCGACGTCGCTGGTGCCGCGGATCCTGCACGACGTCCGGGTGCGGGCGCCGCGCATGCGGGTCGAGCTGCGGCAGGAGCCCGGCCACGAAATGTTGCGCGATCTGGCGACGGGCGTCAGCGAACTGGCGCTGATCGCCGGGCCGCCGCAGGGGCCGTACGGGTGGATGGCTCTTCAGCGGCAGAGCCTGGTGCTGATCGTTCCGGCCGGTCACCGGTTCGCGGCGCGCCGCCGGGCCCGGCTGGCGGACGTGGCGGGGGAGGACTTCGTGACGATTCCGCCGGGGTTCGGGTTTCGCGCGCTGATCGACGACCTTTTCGCGAAAGCCGGCGTCACGCCGCGGGTAACTTTCCAGATCGGAGATCTGGCGACGGTCGAAGGGCTGGTCGGGGCGGGGCTGGGGGTGGCGATCGTGCCGTCGCAGTTCGCGGGCGCCTCGGGGACGACCGGGATCCCGCTGGTCGCCGAGGGCGCCGAGCGGGTGGTGGGGCTGACCTGGCGGACCGATCGCGCGCTGGGGCCGGCGGCCGCGCGCTTTCGCGAATTCGTGGAACAGGCCGGGCCTTACGACTGACCGACGCGATAAAGCATGGCGCCGTGCGCGGGAACTTCTGTCCGAATTGTCCCCGGGGTGGACTCCCCGCTCCACAGGTCGGTGGCCGACCCGGACAAATCGGCTGCCATGACCGCGGCGGTGTCGGTCTCGTTGAACAACACGACGGCGGTGTCGCCATCCGCGAGCGGCCGTTCCAGCACATAGTGGCCCTGATCGCTGGAGACGACCCGGGCGGGAGCGCCGAGCGGGTCCTGGTCGATCGCGATCACCGCCCGATTCGTCAGCAGCGCCAGCGTCGCGGCGTCGGCGTGCACGAGGTCGGTCCCGGCGATCAGCGGCGCGGCCATTGCGGCCCATAAAGTCATCTCGGTCCGGTCCTCGACCGCCGACATCCCGTTGCCGATCTCCAGCATGTCGGGATCGTTCCAGCCACCCGGCCCCGCGAAGCCGCCGAGCCCGACCGTTTCCTTAAAGAGCAAGACCATGCTTTCGTACGTCGGCTGAATGTCGGCCGTGGTGCGCCAGAGATTGCCGTAACCCGCGCCCCACCGCCACACCGCGTCGGTGCCCCAGCTGCACACGCTGAACACGATCGGCCGGCCGCTCGCGAGCAGCGCGTCCCGCATCGCCGCGTACCTTTCCGTTTCGTTGCTGGAGGAGCAGGTGTATTGCCCGCAACTTTCCGCCGCGTAGCAGTTGTCGTACTTGAGATAGTCGACGCCCCAGGCCGCGAAAGTTTCCGCGTCCGCGGTCTCGTGCCCGAGGCTCCCGGGCAGGCCGCCGCAGGTCTTCACCCCGGCGTCCTCGTAGATGCCGAGCTTGAGCCCCCGCGCATGCACGTAGGCGGCCAGCGCCGCGATCCCGCTCGGGAAACGTTCCGGATCGGCGCGCAAGTTTCCCGAGGCGTCACGCGTGCCCGCCATCCACCCGTCGTCGATCGTGACGTACACGTACCCCGCGTCGCGCATCCCGGACGAGACCATCTTGTCGGCGGTTTCGCGAATCAGCTGCTCGGTGACCTCCAGCCCGTACGCGTTGTAGTTGTTCCACCCCATCGGCGGCGTCGCCGCCAGCCCGTTGTAGCCGCGCGGCAGCGGCCCGCTCGCCGCCCGCTCGCCCGCGACCGTGCCGGCCAGCAGGATCGTCACCAGGGCAAGGATCAGCGCGCGCATCCGACCGAGCCTCCCACCACTTCCTGTGCCAGGCCTGTCCGATCCGCCCGTCGCGTGTGGTGTGTCGCGCTTCGGGGTACGCCGGTGCCGTGGCGAGCGACAAGAAAGCCGGCGACAAGGCGAGCGACAAGAAGGAAAGCGGCGACAGCACCCGGACCGTCCTGGTCGCGGTGATCGCGAACCTGGCGATCGCGGTGGCGAAGACGGTCGCCGCCCTGATGACCGGGTCGGCGTCGATGTGGGCGGAGGCGGCGCACTCGGCCGCCGACACCGGCAACGAGGTGCTGCTCTTCGTCGGGCTGCATCGGTCCAAGCGCGGCCCGGACGAGCGGCATCCCTTCGGGTACGGCCAGGAGCGGTACTTCTGGACGTTCCTGGCGGCGCTCGGCATCTTCCTGATCGGCGGCACCCTGTCGATCGGGGAGGGTGTCCGCAGCCTGCTCGCGCCCGAGCCCCTCGAATCGCTGTGGGTCGGCGTCGCCGTACTCGTGGTGGCGTTTTTCTTTGAAAGTTATTCCTGGTACACGGCCCACAAGCAATTGCGCGCCGAGTCGCGGGAGCGGCAGCGGTCCATGACCGAGCACCTTCGGCGGGCATCGGACCCCAGCGCCACGACGGTCTTTCTCGAGGACACCGCCGCCTTGATCGGGCTCGTCGTCGCCCTGGCCGCGCTGCTGCTGCATGCGGCGACGGGCTGGGCAGCCTGGGACGCGGTCGGCAGCATGGCGATCGGGGTGCTGCTCATCATCGTGGCGTTCCTGCTCGCGCGCCGCTCCAAGACGCTGCTGCTGGACGAATCGGCCCCGCCGGACGTGCTCGAGCCGATCCGCGAGCGGGTGGCCGGCGCCGACTGGATCGAGGAGGTCCGGGAGCTGCAGGCCGTCTACGTCGGACCGTCCAGCCTGCTGGTCAACGTGCGCGTCACGCCCACGACGGCGTCCTCCGACGGGCCCGCCGCCGAGCTGATGGGCCGGATCGACCGGCTGCGAGCGAGCCTGCTCGACGACCCGGCGATCACGCAGGCGACCGTGACCGTGGACGGGCCCGCCACATAGATCCAGACTGTGGCCATGTATGTGAACCGGCGCCGGCCCTGGCTGCATGTCTTCCTCACTGGGCTCGTCCTGTGGTTGCTGACCGTCGTGGTCACGATGCTGACCGAGAACCCCAACCTGATCCCCACGCTGGTTTTGCTGGGCAGCTTCCTGGTGCCGGTCAGCTTCGTCGTGTGGGCGTTCGGCCGGCGGCACAGCGGCGAGGTCACCGCTGAGCTGCTGTTCACCACCTTCGTCACCGGCGGCGTCCTCGGGGTGCTCGCCGCCTCGCTGCTCGAGACCTACCTGTTGCACCCGTCGCCGCTGCTCTTCGTCGGCGTCGGGCTCATCGAGGAGGCCGCGAAGCTGGCGGTGCTGGCCTTCCTGGCCCGCCATCTCGAGCACAAGTACGCCCGCGACGGCCTCATCCTGGGCGCCTCGGTCGGCTTCGGCTTCGCCGCGTTCGAGTCCGCCGGGTACGCCTTCACCGCGCTCTTCACCGAGCAGGGCATCTCGCTGATGCAGCTCGTGCAGACCGAGCTGCTGCGCGGCCTGCTCGCCCCGGTCGGCCACGGCCTGTGGACGGCGATCCTGGGCGGTGTGCTCTTCTCAGCCAGCGGCCGGCGGCATTTCGCCTTCACCGGCCGGTTGCTGCTGACCTATCTGGGTGTCGCGCTGCTGCACGCGCTCTGGGACAGCATGCACAGCATCGCGCTGGTGCTCACCCTCGTGCTGACCGGGACGCCGTACCAGTTCCAGCTGCTGGAGCGCGGCTACGAGCCCGAGCCGACCGCGGCCCAGGCCAACCTGTTCACCGTGCTCTCCTGGGGCGGGCTGATCCTGGTGGCCCTGGCCGGCGTCGTCTGGCTGCTGGCCGTCCGGCGCCGGGCCGACCAGGAGGCCAGCCGGGTGTTGTGGCGCATGCCTATCGGCCGGGCGGGATGACGCCGGGGGCGGAGAGCAGGTGCGAGACCTCGGCCGGGCCGTCGGTCAGGGCCAGGGCCCGCTCCTCCGCCTCGCGGTCGGCGCCGGTCAGCCGGCCGGTGTGCTGCCGCAGGTGCTCCGCCCAGCTCGGCACCAGATAGGCCTCGACGTAGCGGTCGGGCCGCTCGCCGTCGCGGAACAATCCCCACCGCACCGCGCCGGTGCGTCGCCGGCCCCGGCCGACGGCTTCCATCGCCCGCACGAACGCGTCCTGCCGCTCCGCGGCGACCGGGTACGCGACGGTGACGAGGACCGGGCCGTCGTGGTCGTCGGGGTCGATCTCGAGGTGCGGCTCCGGCCAGAACACCGCGGGCTCGCGATTGTCCCCGCTGACGTCGCGCATCGGCCACCAGCGCAGCGTCAGCACGCCGGCCGCCATCACCGCGGCGGCCGCCAGGTGGCTGACGACCAGGCCGGTGGCGTCGGAGAGCGCGCCCCAGAAGAGCGCCCCGGCGGCCTGGGCCCCGGCGAAGACCATCTGGTACACGGCCAGCCCGCGGGCGCGTACCCAATTCGGCAGGAACAGCTGCATGGCGGCGTTGATGTTGGAGAGCACCAGCACCCACGCCACCCCGGCGGGCACCAGCGCCACCACCACGGCGGCCTCGGAGCGGACCAGCGCGAGCACGACGAACACCACGGTGAACGCGCCACCGGCGATGAGCAGGAGCCGGTTCACCGACCACCGGGCGCGCAGGCGCGGCAGCAGCAGGGCGCCGGCCACCGCCCCGACGCCGACCGCGGCCAGCAGGATGCCGTACCCGCTCGAGCCGAGGCCTAGGCGGCGGCTGGCGACCAGCGGCAGCAGCGCCCACAGCGCGCTTCCCGGCACCAGGAAGAGCGCCGCGCGCAGCAGGATGCGCCGCACCACCGGCGAATGCCGCACGTACCGGCCGCCGGCTCGCACGGCGGCGGCGAAGCGCTCCGGAGCGTCGGCGTACTCGGCGGCCGGAGCGCGCCAGCGCCACAGCGCCACGACGAACAGCGCGAAGGACAGTGTGTTGAGCCCGAACACGACACCCGCGCCGGTCTGCGCGATCAGCACGCCGGCCACCGCGGGTCCGACGGCGCGGGCGAGGTTCATGCTCACCGCGCCGAGCGCGGAAGCGGACGCCAGCTGCGAGCGCGGCACCAGCTCGGGGATGATCGCCTGCCACGCCGGGGCGGTCAGGGCCTGCCCGGCCCCCAGCGCGAAGGTCAGCGTGAGCAGCAGGGACGCCGGCATGTGCCCGGTGAGCGTCAGGATGGTGAGCATGGCGCCGACCCCGACGAGCAGGCTCTGGACGGCGATCAGCAGCCGCCGCCGGTCGAGGGTGTCGGCGAGCGCCCCCGAGGGCAGCGCGAACAGCACGATCGGCAGGGTGCTGGCGGTCTGCACCAGGGCCACCAGCGTGTCGCTGCCGGACTGCTCGACCAGCAGCCACTGCGCCCCGACCGTCTGCATCCAGGTGCCGATGTTGCTGGCCAGCAGCGCCAGCCACAGGCTGCGGTAGGCCGCGACGCGCAGCGGCGCCCACGCCGACGGCGGCGCGGCCGTGGTCACGTCCATCGCGGCTGTCTACCCGTCATGATCTCAGCAGAAACGGGGCAGGTGGTGGGCGGCCTGAGCCCGCCACGAGGGCCAGTCGTGCGGCACGTCCGGGCCCCACATGTCCAGCTCGCAGCGGATGCCCTTCGCCTTGAGGATCTCGGCCATGCGGGGTGTCGAGGCGAGCGAGCCGGTCGTGTCCTCCCACTGCCCCTGGCCGCAGACGAGCAGCACCGACACGCGCGAGCGCAACCAGTCGAGATGGTCGCCGTGCAGGTTGGCCGCGTAGTCGGCCGGGCTGTTGAAGTAGAAGGCGTCGCCCCGTTCGCCCCAGGAACCGCGCCAGGTGACGGGCTCGTAGTTGCCGGAGAAGCACAGCGCCAGCGGGAAGAGGTCGGCCCGCCGCAGGCTGAAATTGAGCGCGTGGAAGGCGCCCAGGGAGCAGCCGGCCGTCACGATCTCACTGTCTTCGCCGCTGTCGGCACGGATGTGCGGCACAACGGCATTCAAGATCCATTTTTCGTACGTGTCGTGCCGGCGCGCCCGCTCCTCCAGCGGCTGTTGCTCGTCGGACCAGGTGCCGGCGTCGAAGGAATCCACGCAGTAGAGCTTCAACCGGCCCGCCTCGAGCAGCGGCTCCAGCGTGGCGACCATGCCGGTGTTCGCCCACTCCCAGGCGTTGCCCTTCTCGGTGGGAAAGACGAGCACGGGCCGGCCCCAGTGACCGTAGGCGGCCACCGTCGCGGTCGCGCCGTCGGGCGCGCTCAGCTGTGCGGAGTAATGGCGCATCGACCCCCAGTCTGCCCCTCGCCGGCGCGAACCGGCGATCTTGGAAGCCGCGTTGCACGATGTCGACCATGACGACTTTCGTGAACGAAGCGGGTGAGCAGGCGAGGGAAGCGATCTACACCGACATCCCGTTCGCGGGCGCCGTCAACCAGCCGTGGCACCGCGACTTCCCGATGCCCGAGGTCACCCGTGCCGAGGGCCGGCTCGACTCGCTGGCCTTCAACCTGACCGGCGTCGACACCACCGACGAGATGGGCCCGTTCGAGATCGCCCCGGGCACCCAGTTCGACGACAACCCCGCGTTCGGGCACGGCATGTTTCCGCCGAAGTCGCAGTACGCCCGCTACGACGAGCGCGCGGTGCGGAAGTTTCCGCGCCGCGGCGACATCTCGGCACGGTCGGCGCTGACCATCCACCGGGGGACGAAGAACCGGTCGGAGATGTCGCGGCCGGTGCTGGTGCTCGGTGTCGACGCGCCGGACGCGACCAACGGCGACAAGCACGACCTGGCCGCGACCCACGGTTACTGGGAGTCGCTGCCGCAGGAGGTCCGGAATCACCTGCACTGCCCGGTGGTGGACCGGCTCACCCCGATCGTGCAGAAGCACACCATCGAAGGCCTGGTGATGGGGGAGGCCTAGCCTCCCAGCCGGGCCCAGACGAGCTTTCCGGTTTCGGTCGGGCGGCTGCCCCACGTCTCGGTGAGCGCGGCGACCAGCAGCAGCCCTCGCCCGCCCGGCCGCCGGGGATCGTGGCGCTGCAGGCGCGGGAAGACGCGGCTGCGGTCGTACACCTCGACCCAGACGGCGCCGTTGTCGCTGCGCACGCACAGCTCGCCGCCGTCGTCGGTGTGCTGGACGACGTTGTCGACCAGCTCGGTGATCACGAGCAGCACGTCTTCGACCAGGTCGGGCGATTGGCCGGCCAGCAGCTGAGCGGCGCTGCGCCGGATCGTCGCGCTCTCCCCGGCGTCGGCGAACGGCAGCCGCAGCGCATCCATGGCGCAAGCCTTACCCGGAAGGCTGCGGCCTACGCCACTCGATCGGGTGTTGATTCCCCGACCGCCCGCGGGGCGATCAGATCCTGCATGCGGCGGCGCGCCAGCTCCATGCGGATGGCGCGGTCGCTGCGCGGGTCCGTCGTGGTCGGCACGATCGGGTCGCCCAGCACGATCACCATGGTGGGTTTCTTGCTGATCAGGCGCCGCAAGCCGGTCGGCGGCGTGAAGCGGATGGTCAGCGGCACGACGGGGACGCGGGCCAGCGCGGCCAGGTGGAAGGCGCCCCGCTTGAAGTCGCGCAGGCTCGTGTCGTACGGAATCAATTCGCCCTCGGGAAAGAAGTGAACGATCCTTCCCTTCGCCAGAAAGAGCTCCATCTCGGAGAAGAACAAAGGCAGACCCGATGGCGTGCGGGGTACCGCGACCCCGCCGAGCAGCCGCACCAGGGCGCCGTACAAGCGGTTGGTGAGATTCATCGGCGCCGAGGTGAACACGACCCGGCGCGGGAACAGGGCGAGCCCCACCAGCGCGCTGTCCAGCATGTGCACGTGGTTGCAGACCGTCAGCGCGCCGCCGCGGGGCAACCGGTTGCGGCCCTCGCTGCGGACTCCCAGGATCACCCGCGTGAACAGGAAGAGAAGCGGAATCGCGATGCCGTAGTAGAACGCGGTCGACAGCGCCCGGTAGATCCGGCCGGCGTACCCGGCGGGCAGCTCCGGCTCGCTCCCGGCCCGCGTGTACACCCGCTCGATCGCCTTGACGCTCCGGTCGACCGCGTAGAGCCGGCCGTAGCGCGCGTACGTCTCGGACGCCGACTCGAGGCCGGCCGGATCCTCGAACCATTCGTCGATCCGCCCGGCCAGCGACGACGGGTCGCCGGCCCGGAACAGGTTGCGCGGCTCCAGCGCGAACTGGCCGGTTGCGCTCCGCCGGCTGTCCGAGATGATCGGGACCAGCCCGCAGGAGAACGCCTCCATGCAGGACAATCCCTCGATCTCCACGTCGGAGGCGTGCACGTAGAGGTCGCAGCCGCGGATCAATTCGATCAGCTCGTCCTGCGCGTAGTAGCCGAAGTGCGCGGGGTTCGGCAGCTTCGACGCCATCCGGCGCAACTTTTTCTCGGCCGGTCCGTGGCCCGCGAAGAAAAGCTGGATGTCGGCGGCGTGCCGGGATCGGCGGACGGCCCGGATCAGCACGTCCTGCCGCTTCTCCGGCGAGAAACGGCCCACCATGAGAATGCGAAACTTCTCGCCGCGCTTTCGCATCGAGGCCGGGCCGGGCGTGAAGCTGTCGTCGACGCCGTTGGAGATCACGTGCAGCCGGGCCCGATAGCCGTGGGCGCGCAGTTGCGCCGCGATGAACGTCGACGGGCAGTGGATATCCGCGAAGCGGCCGTAGAAAAGGAGGCGGAAAAGGATGTACACCAGATGCGCCGCCGGCGGGAACCAGCCCAGCCCGATGTTGTAGGTGACGTTCTCGGGCTGCACGTGGAACGCCGCGATCGCCGGCACCCCGAGCCGCCGCGCGATGCGCTCGGCCGCGTGCCCCAGCGCCCACGGCTGATAGATGTGCACCACGTCGGCGCCGTCGATCGCCGCGGTCAGCACGTCGCGGACGGGCTTGGCGAACAGCGTGCCCTGATGATGGGCGAGCCGGGTCGCGAGCGGCACGACAAGCTCCGGCACCCAGAACATTTCCGGGCCCTTGGAAAGTTGCTCTCCGGGTTCGCCGCAGGCCACGACGCGTACGGTGTGGCCGCGCGCCATCAAGGCGGCGGCGAACCGCGTGGCCGACATCGTGGTTCCGTTGTTATTGACATTGAAGGTGTCGGTGACGAGCGTGACGATCACTGCGGCGCCGCCGTTCCCGGGGCCTTTCCACATCGGCCCGCCCGCGTCACGAACATGCGATCATCCCCGACCTGACGAATGATCAGCACGCTAGCCCCGAGCCACCGACCGGTCAATCATTGAGGGCTCCTAATAGACGAGCGACACATCGGGCGGCCTGATAACGTGCTCCCGACCGTGATTCGGCCCGGGGAGGTGAGACCCATGAACGCAGTAGGCACGTGGGAGCTCCCTTGTCGCCACGGTCGGCGATTGACGTAACGGTCGCCGGGAGCGCCCGACCATCACGGCACTCCCGAAAGGCACCAACCCATGCATTCTGTGCAATTCACCGCGGAAACGTCGTCGAACGGCGTCCGCGAACGGGACTTCCTCGTCGGCGACGTTCCCGGCGTGCTCTGGTCGCCGGTGACCGCTTCCGATCACGCGCCGGTGGTGCTGATGGGCCACGGCGGCGGCCTGCACAAGAAGACGCCGGCCCAGGCGGCCCGCGCCCTCGTCACCGTAACCACCTGGGGTTTCCACGTGGTCGCGATCGACGCGCCCGGGCACGGCGAGCGCCCGCGCACGCCGGAGGACGACCGCGCCCGCGACGAGATGCGGCAGGCCATGACGGCCGGCGACAAGGCGCGCTTCGAGTCGGTCAGCGTCCGGTACACCACGTCGCTGGCTTCGCGGGCGGTCCCCGAGTGGCAGGCGACGCTGGACGCCCTTCAGCGGCTGCCCGAGATCGGCGCCGAGGCCCCGATCGGCTACGGCGGCGGCATCTCGATGGGCACCGCGATCGGCATCCCGCTGACGGCGGCCGACCCACGGATCGTCGCGGCCGTCTTCGGTGGCGGCTTTTTCGTGTACGAGTCGCTGCTCGCGGCCGCGCGGAACATCACCGTCCCCGTGCAGTTCCTGCTGCCGTGGGACGACGAATACGTCGACCGCCAGTCGTCGCTGACGTTGTTCGACGCGTTCGCCTCCGCGGAGAAGACGCTGCACGCGAACCCGGGCGACCATCGCCGGATCCGCTGGATCGGCCTCGACAACGAGTTCCTGGCCCGGCACCTCCGCGAGGCCACCACCTCGATGGTCTGACGGTCAGCGCGGCCCCGTGCAGCAGGAGCTGCGCGGGGCCGCGTAGGCGCGCAGCTGCTTGCCGTCGGTCAGGTAGAGGCGCCCGTCGTCGATGACCGGGTGGTCGGCGGGCTTGTAGTGCGGGCGGAAGCCGAGTTGGTGACCGTTCCTGGTGTTCAGGGCCTCGAGGCGGCCTCGCGAGGTGACCGTGTAGACCACGTTGCCGGCGACCACCGGGCGCAGGTCCGCGCCGGCGTTGTTCCGGCGCCAGCGCTCGGTGCCGGTGTCGGCGGCCAGGCTCACCAACGCCGTACCCGAAACAACGTAGATCTGGTCGCGATCGACGGCGAGCGGACCGCTCAGGTCGCTCTTGGTCCAGACGACCTGCCCCGAATCGGCATTAACTTTCAGGAGCGCGCCGGATACGTCGTCGGCGAGGAAGAACCGGCCGGTCTCGTCGGCGGCGCGGACGGACCATGGCTGGTCGGTGTGCCAGAGCGACTTGCCGGTCTTGATGTCGACGGCGACTGCGCCTGTCGGGCGGAACGCGGTGTCGTGCTCGGTGAGCAGCAACGTGCCACGGGCGGAGGCGCCGGCGGTCGCCAGGCCGCGCTCGCGCTCCCAGACCTGCTTGCCGGTGGCGACGCTGAAGGCGGTCGAGGACATCCAACCGGCGTCGGCCCCGCCGACCACCACCACGCCGTCGTCGGCGGCCAGGACTTCGTCGGGGGCCTCGGTTTTCGCCGTCCAGCGTGGCTTGCCGGTGGCCGGGTCGAGCGCAAGTAATTCGCCGTTCGGGTCGCTGACCGACTGACATCCGGACGTGCCGACCAGCAGCGTGCCGTCGTGCAGCGCCAGCAGTGGGGTGCGGGTGTCCATCGGGTCCGAGTAGGGATAGCTCCAGATCTGCTTGCCGGTGGTGGCGTCGTGGGCGGTCAGGCTTTCGCGCCCCGGCAGGTAAATCGTGGTTCCGTCGGTCACCGGCGCGGCTTGGCGGGCGCAGACTTGCTGCCCGATGGCGGGGATCGACCATTGCTGCGCGAGCTGCCCGAGGCGGGCGCCGGCGAGCCACCGCTCGCCGGGGTTGAAGCCGCCGTTGCCCGGGCCGAACCCGTCCTGCGCCCACCCCGGCATTGCCTGCCGTGGCTCGGCTGCCGCAATTCCGCCGGCATTCATGACGAACGTGCTCAGCAGCGCGGCCGCCGCCACCCCGTGTCGCAAGCGCACCTTGGTCCCCTCACCGCGCGCCGACCGCCGCCGCGCAGCCCGACCCTAAGCGAACAAAACCCCTTCTAACGGGAGAAATGCCAAAGCGGCCCGGAACCGCGAGGGTCCCGGGCCGCTTGTTGTGGACGAACTCAGTGGGTGCTGACCGGGATCAGGTGGGTCTCGTCGCCGCTGGCGTTGTCGTGGCTGACGACCATCCAGCCTCGGGCCGGCGACTTCGCGAACTCCGCCTTGTTCAGCGACACCGTCGCGGTGGCGGCCTTGTTCGGGGCCACCTCGTTGGTGAAGCCGGTCGTGAGGGACGGCGCGAACGCGTTGTAGGTCGCCTTTCCGGCGATCTCGTCGTTGTTGCCGTCTATCAGGCCGATGCTCTCCGCGTGGTAAGTGAATCGCGGGTTGTCCGCGGACAGGCAGGGCGAACCCTCCGCGCACAGCTGTGACACCAGCACCGGCAGCACGATCGCGCTGCTGTCGTACGGCGCGTCGGCGAAGAACTCCAGCGTGCCGTCGCCGGTGCGGATGTCGAACACGGCCGTGACCAGCTCGCCGGTGAGGTCGCCGGTGGTGAGCAAGCCGTAGTCGACCGCCACGACGTCGTAGTCGTCCGCGCCGTCCCCGTTGACGTCGACGTACACGTCGAACTCGTTGCGGGCGGCGTTGGACAGGCGGTTGTGCGTGCTGATCGCGAAACCGATCGCCTCGGCGTCATAGGTGGTGGCGCCGACCGCCCGCAGGTCGGCCGCGCCGTTGGCGGCGTCGCGACCGTCGGACAGGCCCCAGGCGAACCAGTCGGCGTTGCCGGCCAGGACGCCGTGCCGGTTGGTCACCGTCGCGGTGGCGGTGCCCTTGCGGCGCAGGGCGCTGGTGTCGACGGAGGGGTCGATGTTCGACACCGCCTGCGGCACCAGGTAGTAGGGCACCCGCAGCGCGACGCCCTTGCCCGACGGGGTGAGGGTGACGAGCCCGGCCACGTCCTGGAACTGCGCGGAGCTCCCGGCGGTCGCGGCCGGCACCGACAGGGTGACCGCAACGTCGACCGAGCCGCGGCCGGGCACAGTCACCTTGGTGCGGGAAAGTTTCACGCTGTGCGGGCTCCCGGAAGGCGACGCAACCAAAAGCGCGAAGCTCTGACTCGTACGTGCGAAATTTTTGACCGTGATTGTCTTGGTCTTGCTGTAGTTGCGGTCGAGCTCGGCGAAGCCGTAGTTGAGCGTCGATGTGCCCTTGTCGCCGAGCGCGATGACCTGCGTGTCGACCGCCCCCGGCGCCTGGATGAGGCCGGCGCCGTCGGCCCGGGTGCTGTATCCGGCGATCCCGCCCGGGTTGGCGGTGTTGACGATCGCGGCCTTCCAGTACGCGACCTTGCGCCAGTCGGGGTGCGCCTGCTTGACGAGCGCGGCCTCACCGGCGGTGTGCGGGGCGGCCATCGACGTGCCCGACTCCACGACCGCGTCGCTGCCCGTGCCCGAGCCGGCCGACGAGATGCTGACGCCGGGCGCGGTGACGTCCGGCTTGAGCCAGCTGTCGCCGACACGCGGGCCGCCGGAGGAGAAACTTGCGGTGGCGGTGTAACTCGGGTTGGCCAGCTGGTTGTTGGTCAGCGTGGTGGTCTGGCCGTTCGCGGCGATCAGGGCCGCGGCAGCGGTGTTCGGGACGCCGAGGAGCGGGATGGTGACGTTCGCGGGCTCGCCGGTGTCGGGGTTGCTGGTGATCGCGCCCTCGAACGGCGGGTAGGAGCCGTCCGAGTTGACCTGCAGCACCGCCGCGGCGCCGGCCGCCTGGCCGTAGATCGCCTTGGCGACCCGGGCGCAGGTGCCCCGGGCGATGACCGCGATCGCGCCGGTCACCCCGGCCGCGGTGAAGTCCGCGACGGAGCAGCCGAGCGAGATGCCGCCGGCGCCGTTGCCGACCACCTTGATGGGCAGCGAAACGCCGTCGGCGAAAGTTGCGCCGTTGGCGTTGATGGCGTCGAGCCCGATCGACAGGTGCGCGCCCGGGAACGACGCGGTCGGGTCGTTGGCGGCGACGCTGATCGTGCTGGTCGCGGTGGACGGGCTGCCGACGATGTACGGCGCGCCGCCGGAGTTGCCGGCCGAGGCGACGACGATGACGCCGTCCTTGGACGCGTTGTCCGCGGCGACCGACTCGGGCGCGTCGGCGGTGCCGAACGGCGAGCCGAGCGACATGTTGATGACGTCCATGTCGTTGGCGACGGCCCACTCGATGGCGTCGACGGTCATGTCGGTCGAGCCTTCGCAGCCGAAGACGCGGATCGCGTACAGGTCGGCCTTGGGCGCGACGCCGGGACCGACCTTCCACGTGTTCGCGCTGACGGTGTTCTTGTCGTACGAGCCCTGGTAGGTCTTCCCGTCGGCGGTCACGCCGTAGCCGCCGATGGTGCCGGCGACGTGCGAGCCGTGGCCGTTGCAGTCCAGGGGGTTCGGGTCCTGGTGCGGGACGGGCTGGTAGTCGGCGCTGTCCGGGTCGGCGTTGTAGCTGTCGCCGACCAGGTCGATGCCGCCCTTGACCTTGGGCGCGCGGGGGCCGAACAGCGTTTTTGCCGCCGGTGCGGTTTCGGTGGCGTGCGCTGCGTTGTAGGCGGCGACGGTGCCGGGGCCGCCGAAGTCGGCGTGCGTGTAGTCGATGCCGGTGTCGATGACGGCGACCTTGATGCCCTCGCCGCGGTACTTGTCGGGAGCGTTCCACACCGCCGGGGCGCCGATCATCGGCACGCCCTTGGTGTTGTCGGGCTTCACCGTCTGCAGCGCGTGGACGCTGACCACGCCGGGGGCGGCGGCGAGCGTGTCCAGCTCGTTCGCGTTGACCCGCACCTTGATGCCGTTGTAGGCGTGCTGGTAGGAGCCCAGCACGGTGCCGCCGAGCTGGCGGGCCTTCTGCTCGACCGGCGCCTGCGCCTTGCGGATCCGGTCGCGGCGCTGGTTCTTCTGCGTGGTGGTCAGCGGCGTCGCGGCGTCGGCGTCGGCCACCGCGACGGGCGCCTCGCTGAGCTGCACCATGACGGTGACCGGCTTGTTGCGCAGGCCGGCCGGCACCTTGGTGATCTTGGATCCGGCCGGGACCGGCTTGAAGTCCTGCCGCACGCCGGGAGCGGCGGCGGCACTCGATGAGGCGCTCACCACCCCCATCGCGGCGAGCAGGATGCCGGCGGCTACCGCCGTGTTGAACCTCTTTGCGCCCACTTGGGCTGCCTCCCCTCACTCAAGACCGGCCGTGGCATCGCCGACGGCCGATCTTGACGGGGGAGTCTGCACAAGATTTGTTTCCAGCGCTATAGGCCCTACGTACGGTCGTGATCAAGCGAGCTGCGGGCGGTTTCCCGCGCCACCAGCACGGCGATCACGCTGAGTGCCGAAGCAATGGCCATGTATATGGCGACCGCCCCCAGATTGGGGTCGTCGGTGTCGCCGAGCAGGGCGAGCGCGATCAGCGGGGCGGGCGCTCCGGCCACGATCGACGCCAGCTGGTAGCCGACCGAGGCGCCCGTGTAGCGGACCGAAGTGCCGAAGAGCTCGGCGAAGAAGGCCGCCTGCGGCGCGTACATCAGGGCGTGCAGGAGGAGGCCGACGACCACGGCGAGGGTGATCGGGCCGGCGTCACGGGTGCCGACCAGCCGCAGGAACGGGTAGATCCAGACGGCCACGCCGATCGCGCCGGCCAGGTACAGCGGGCGGCGGCCGACGCGGTCGGAGACAGCGCCGATCGCGGGAATGACGAAGAACTGCACGGCCGAGCCGACCACCAGCGCGGTGAGGATCGTGCTCTTGTCGGCGGACGTTCCCGCGTACGTCGTCAGGAAAGTTATCGAGATGACCGTGAACAGGTAATAGGAAATGTTCTCCGCCATTCGCATGCCCATGGCGAGCACCACCTCGCGCGGATAGCGGCGAATCACCTCCAGCAGCGGGCTCTTCTGCACCGGCGCCCGCTCGAACAGCGGCGACTCCTCGATCTGCAGACGCACCCACAGGCCGGTCACCACGAGCACCGCGCTGAGCAGGAACGGGATCCGCCAGCCCCAGGAGTTGAAGGCCTCGTCGGGCTGCACGAGCGCGAGCACCCACAGCACGCCGGTCGCGAGCAGGTTGCCGAGGGCCACGCCGGCCTGCGGCCAGGACGACCAGAAGCCGCGGCGTGCGTCGTCACCGTGCTCGGCCGCCATCAGCACGGCGCCGCCCCACTCGCCGCCCACGGCGAAGCCCTGGACCAGCCGGCAGGCAAGCAAGAGCAAAGGAGCAGCAAGACCGATTGACGCGTACGTCGGGAGCAGTCCGATGGCAATCGTGGCCAGCCCCATCGTCAGGAGCGAGACGACCAGCATCTTCTTGCGTCCGACGCGATCGCCGAAGTGGCCGAAGACGATCCCGCCGAGCGGACGGGCGACGAAGCCGAGGGCGTAGGTGCCGAAGGCGAGCAGCGTGCCGGTGACCGGATCGGACTTCGGGAAGAACAGCGAGCCGAAGACGAGCGCGGCGGCCGAGCCGTAGAGGAAGAAGTCGTACCATTCGATGGCCGTGCCGACGAGCGAGGCGGCGACGACCTTGACGATGTTCGTCGTCTTGCGCGTCTCGGTAATTGCGGACATATCGCTCCTTATCAGCACTGGCCGTCGGCGAGCACGTAGTAGTTGTCGGCGGTGCGGCGCAGGGTGTGGGTGATCAGGACGTTCCACAGGCCCATGGCTTGGTTCGAGCCGTTCGCGTACGTGTAGCCGCCGGACTGATGGGCGCGGCCCGCGACGGTGTGGGCGTAGTTGCTGGCGGTGAAGCACGAGCCTCCGCTTGTCGGCGGGGTCGTTGGCGGTGTCGTGGCCGGTGGCGTCGTGGTTGGCGGCGTCGTGGTTCCGGTGAGCCCCCAGAACTGGGCGAGGTAGTAGGACGAGCAGATCGACGCCAGGTAGTACGTGCCCGTCGTGCCGCACTGGCTCTCGGCGCTGCCCGGGGCGACCGGCGTGCCGTGCGCGATCCCTTGCACCCGGTTGAGCTGCACCACGCCGCCGTAGGTCTCCCGTGTCGTGCTGCCGGGAAGTGAATCGGTGTTCGTGGGCGTCTGCGAGACTCCGAGCACGTTCGTCCACTGGTCACGCAGCTCGGTCGCGTTGGCCGGCACGACCGTGGTGTCCGACGTGCCGTACCAGATGGCGACCCGCGGCCAGGGCCCGGCGTAACCGGGATTCGCGGCCCGCACGAGGTTTCCCCACTGTGCCGGCGTCTTGCTCTGCGCCTGGTACTGGCAGACCGTTCCGCAGTTGTAGGGCAGCCCGGCCACCACGCCGCCGCCCGCGAAGACGTCCGGATAGGCGGCGAGCATGACCGCCGTCATCGCGCCGCCCGCGGACAACCCGGTCACGAAGACCTTCGACGGATTCGAGCCGTAGTGCGCGACCGCGTAGTCGACCATCTGCTTGATCGAGAGCGCCTCGCCGCCGCCGCGCGCGATGTCCCCGGCCGTGAACCAGTTGAAGCAGCTCAATGCGTTGTTAGCGGAGGTTTGCTCGGGGAAGACCAGCGCCGCCTGGTAGAGGTCGGCGTACTTGGGCCAGCCCGCATGCCCGTAGTAGTCGGAGGCGCTCTGCGTGCAGCCGTGCAGCGCCACGACGAGCGGCCGGTTGTTCGCCAGGCCGGTGGGGAGATAGCTGTACATGCGCAGGGCGCCGGGGTTGCTGCCGAAGCCGGTCACTTCGGTGAGCGTGGCCGCGGCGCGGGCCGGCGCCACGACGGCGGCGGTCAGGAGCACCGCCGCGACCAGGGACCACCACATCCGTCGATACATGAGCCGAACGTATGACCAGGGTCACATCAAGGCCCATGGATTCGCGGGCCACATTGCGTGCCGCCGCTGTGTAGGAGACCGCCTTCTATGTGTCCCGCGGCCATGCGAACGGGCCGTCCCGTGGCGGCGGCGCACGTAGTTCCCCCTGTCGATGCCGACCTAGCGTGAGCGAACGCGAAACGTCGATGTAACGAAAGGCGTCCGATGAGTGGATCGGCGACATCCCGGCGAGCGGTCGCACTGGCGGCCATCCTCGTCGTCGCGGGCTGTGGCAGCCCGCAACAGGCGGCCGGCGGCGACGGTGACGGCCCGCTGCGGGTGGGCATCGTCTACTCCCAGACGGGACCGCTCGCCAGCTACGGCCAGCAGTACGCGGACGGGTTCAAGGCCGGACTCGCGTACGCCACCCACGACACCGGCAAGATCGGTGACCGTACGGTGGAGGTGACCTACGCCGACGACGCCGGTGACCCGGCCAAGGCGGTAGCGGCCGCGAAGGACCTGATCGGCAAGGGTTACAAGGTGCTCGGCGGCTCGACCGCCTCCGGCGTGGCGACCCAGGTGGCGCCGCTGGCCGCGACCAACAAGGTGCTCTTCATTTCCGGTCCCGCCGCCACTGACGCGCTGACCGGGCTCAACAAATACACGTTCCGCTCCGGGCGGCAGTCCTATCAGGATGTGCAGACCGCCAAGGCGTACCTCGGCGACGGCAAGAAGGTGCTGGTCTTCGCGCCCGACTCGGCCTTCGGCAAGTCCAACGTGGAGGCGGTGAAGGCCGTCATCGGCACGGCCGCCACGGTCGACAGCATCGCGGTGCCGGCCACCGCCACCGACTTCACGCCGTTCGCCAGCCAGGCCAAGGCGGCCGCGGCCGATCTGCTCTTCGTGGCGTGGGCGGGCACGACCGCCAGCGCGATGTGGCAGGCCCTCGACCAGCAGGGCGTGCTCGCCTCGACCACGGTCGTCACCGGCCTGGACATCCGCGCGACGTGGCCCGCTTTCGGCGCCGGCGCTACCCGGCTGCACCTGCTGGCCCACTATTTCGACGGCGCCACCGACAACCCGGCCGAGCAGGCGCTCGCGAAGGCCGTGCCCGGCGGCAAGACCGATCTGTTCCATCCGGATGGCTTCGCGGCGGCCCAGATGATGGTGCACGCCCTGGAGGCGAGCGGCGACGACGTGGACAAGATGGTCGGCGCGCTCGAGGGCTACAGCTTCGACTCGGTGAAGGGCAAGCTGACCGTCCGCAAGGAGGACCACGCCCTGCTCCAGCCGATGTTCCAGGCCAAGCTCACCGGCGCCGACACCGCCGGCCTCACCAACACGATCAGCGCCGACGACACCGCGCCGCCCGCGGCCGTCATGAAGGGCTGACACCCGTATGCCCCGCACCGAGCCTCCGGCGCCGGCCCCCGCCGGCGCCGGACCCGAGCCGCAGTCGCCCCCCACGCAGCATGGTGCCGGACCCGAGTCGCAGTCGGCCTCCACGCAGCGCGGCGCCGGATCTGAGCCGCAGTCGGCCTCCACGGAGCGCGGCGCCGGACCCGGACGGCAGCCGGTCCCCGGGCCTGGCAGCGTGGATGCGCTTGGCGTCGACCACGTTTCCTGGCACGCCGGCGCCATCCCGATCATCGAAGACGTGACGCTGAGTGTCGCGCCCGGCGAGCTCGTCGCCCTGATCGGCCCCAACGGCGCCGGCAAGACCTCCCTGTTCAACGTGATCAGCGGCCTGTACCGGCCGAGCGGAGGCCGGGTGTTGCTAGGCGGCGCCGACGTGACCCGGCTCGCGCCGTACCGCCGGGCGCGGCGCGGCCTCGGCCGCACGTTCCAGACCTCGGCCGTCTTCGCCTCGCTCAGCGTGACCGAGAACGTCGCGCTCGCCGTCCAGGCCGCGCGCGGCGGCAGCATGCGCCCGTGGCGGCGTCGCTCCGACCGCGACATCACCGCCGCTGCCGGCGAGGTGCTGGAGCAGGTTTCGCTGGCGCCCGCGAAAAAGGCCGGGGAACTTTCGCACGGCGAGAAACGGAAACTCGAAATCGCGCTCCTGCTCGCCTCCGCGCCGAAGATGCTGCTGCTCGACGAGCCGATGGCCGGGGTCAGCGCCGAGGACGTGCCCGCCCTCGCCGAGGTGATCCGCGGCCTGACGGCCGACAACCGCGGCGTGCTGATGGTCGAGCACCACATGGACGTCGTGCTCGACCTGGCCGACCGGGTCGCCGTCATGCACCACGGCACCCTGTTGGCATGCGACTCGCCCGCCGCGGTGATGGCCGACGCGACGGTGCAAGAGGCCTACGTCGGGGAGGCCCTGTGATGCTGCAAGTCAACGAGCTTTCGGTGCGCCTCGGCGGTTCACACATCCTGCAGGGCGTCAGCTTCGACGTGCCGCCCACCGGGGTGACCGCCCTGCTCGGCCGCAACGGCGTCGGCAAGACCACGACGTTACGCGCGATTCTCGGCGAGATGCCGGCCACGGGATCGGTCGACTTCGATGGTTCCCCCGCTCTGGGCCGGCCGACCCATCGCCTCGTCCGTGCCGGACTCGGCTACGTGCCCGAGGACCGCTGCGTCTTCGCCGGACTCACGGTCGCGGAAAACTTGCGCCTGGCGGTCCGCGACAAAAACCCCGATTTCCGTACGGTTCATGAGCTGTTCCCCGAGCTCCGGCAACGAGCAGCGCAACGCGCCGGCACGCTTTCCGGCGGTCAGCAGCAGATGCTCGCCCTGGCCCGCGTGCTGCTCAACCCGCAGCGCTTGCTGCTCATCGACGAGCCCACCAAGGGCTTGGCGCCGGCCGTAGTCACCTCGGTGACGCAGGCCCTGGCCCGCATGGCCGATCGGGTGCCGATGCTGCTGGTCGAACAGAACCTCGCCGTAGTCCGCCGCCTGGCCCAGGACGCGGTAGTGCTGGCCGCCGGCCGAGTCGCCTGGCACGGCCCGGCAGCGGAGCTGCTAGGCGATCCCGCCCTGACCCGCGACCTGCTAGGCGTCGGCTCAACCAGCGCACATCACTCACCCCGCTCGACCGATGCTGCTTCCCCTAGCGACGCAGCCGGGAGGCGAGCCTGATGTCGACCGTTGTTCTGTTGACGCTCACCGGGCTTGGGCTGGCCGCGCTCTACTTCCTCATCGCTTCCGGGTTGTCGCTAGTCTTCGGGCTGGCTGGGGTGCTCAATTTCGCGCACGGCCTGTTTCTCTCGGTCGGTGCCTATGCCGCCTGGCAGGCCGCCCAGCACTGGGGGCTCGCCGTTGCCGTACCCGTCGGGATCGGCGCCGGCGCCGCCACTGGCGCCCTCGTCGAGTTAATCGTGATTCGCCCCCTCTATCGCCGGCCCACCGAGCAGGTGCTGGCCACCGTCGGGCTCTCGCTCGCCGGGGTCGCGCTGCTGCAATCGGTCTGGGGCGCCGACCCACGCACCTACCCGCGTCCGGCCTGGACCGCCGACACCACCTCGCTGCTCGGCGCCGAGGTGCCCAACGACCGCTTCCTGCTGATCGCCGCCGCCGTCCTCGTCCTCGGCGCGCTGCTCGCCTTCCTGCGCTGGACCCGGTACGGGCTGATCATCCGGGCCGGCGTGGAGAACCGGGCCATGGTCAGCGCGCTCGGCATCGACGTGCGCACCGCGTTCACGTTGGTCTTCACCCTCGGCGGCGCGCTCGCCGGCACGGCCGGGGTGCTGGGCGGCATGTACTTCGGCTCGGTCTCCCCGTCCCAGGGCGCCGGCTTGCTGATCTTCGCCTTCATCGTGGTGGTCATCGGGGGCCTCGGCTCCATCACCGGCTCGGCGATCGCCGCCGTCGTGGTCGGGGTCCTCCAGCAGTTCGTCAACTACTACGGCACCTCCGGCGCCGGCGACGTGAGCGTGGTGGCGCTGCTCGCCATCGTTCTGCTGCTCCGCCCGGGCGGCCTGGCCGGAAAGGTCACGACCGCATGAGAATCGCGCGTTTTCTGCCGCTGGTGGCGCTGTTGGTGGCGATCGCCGTGCCGTGGTCCACGTTGAGCGTTCCGATGCTGTTCGACGGGCCGCTCAACTCGCCCGGCACCCTGCAACTGCTCGGCGTCTGCCTGGTCTTCGGCGGGCTTGCGCTCGGCTACGACCTGCTGTTCGGCCATGCCGGGCTGCTCTCCTTCGGGCATGCCTTGTTCATCGCGCTCGGCGCCTACGGCACCGGCATCCTTCTCGAGCATCTGCCCCTGTGGACCGCGATGTTAACCGCGGTTCTCCTCGCCGCTGTGGCCGCCGCTCTTCTCGGCGCGGTGGCGCTGCGGGTCGGCGGGATCGCGCTGGCGATGGTGACGCTGGCCTTCGCTCAGGTGGGCTGGATCGTCGTGAACCGTGACCCCGGCGGACTGACCGGCGGCGAAGAAGGTCTGCCGCTCGACGCCGGCGCGCTGCCCTCCGGGCTGGTCGGCGTGGTCAATACGGTGAACCTCTATTGGCTGGCGCTGGCGTTCCTCGTCCTGGTCGTCCTGGTGGTGCACGGCATCCGGCGGGCTCCGCTCGGCCGGGTGCTGACCGGCCTGCGCGACGACGAGCGCCGGATCGCCGTGCTGGGCCTCTCGCCCTACCGGATCAAGTTGGCGACGTTTGTCCTGGCCGCGGCCCTGGCGGCGCTCGGGGGCGCCGTTTACGTGCTGGTGGTCGGCGGCGCGACTCCACATCTCGCGTCCACCGATCTGACCTTGTCCCTGATCGTGATGGCCGTCCTCGGCGGCGCCGGAACCCGGTGGGGCGCGGTGCTGGGCGGCATTCTCTACGCCTACCTGGACCAGCGGCTGACCCACGTGGGCGGGTCGTTGCCCGGCCCACTGAGTCAGCCGCTGTTCGTCCTCGGCGCGCTGTTCGTGCTCGCGGTCGCTTTCCTGCCTGGCGGCCTGACCGGCTCGCTCCGACCGTCCAAGCCCGCCTGACCGGACGGTCGACCGGACGCCCGCCGCCGGCCTGACGTCTTGCTCGGCCTGGCGACCGGGCGGCCCTGCGGCCGGGTGGCCGGGTGGCCCTGTGGCCGGGTGGCCGGGCGGTCCTGTGGCCGGGTGGCCGGGCGTCCGGGCGGTCGCGGGGCCGCAGGGCGGCCCCGGTGGTCACTCGATCTGGCCGTCCAAGGCGGCGACGTTGAGGTAGGCGTCGGCGTCCTTCACGGCCGGCTGGACCTCGACCTTGATGGTGATGCGGAGTGAGTGGACGTTGCGTAGCGGGATGTCGAGGCTCCGCATGAGCTCGGTGTCGTGGCCCGGCTGGTAGGCGATGGTCGTGGTGCTGCCGTTGATGGTCACCGTCAACTTGGCGGTGGCGTTGCGCTCGGTGAAGACGTAGCCGGACAAGGTGAGCAGCAGGTTCTTGCCTTTGCCGTCGCCAGTCACCGGGATTGTCATCTTCTGGGTTCGGCTCGGGCGGCCGATGTCGGTGCCGGACTCCAGCGAGCTGAAGCGGGCGGTGAACGCCTGGCCGTCGCCGGAGACGGCGCAGTCGGCGTCCGACGGCATGGTGGCCGTGCCCAGCCGCGGGGGAGTGGCGGCGGGCGGGTCCACCGGCGGGCGGAAGGGAGGTCGTGCAGGCGGCTTCGACGGCTGCTTCGAGGGCGGATTTGTCCCGGGTTTCGTGGAAGGTTTCGTCGGGCGGGAGCCGCCGTGGGACTGGTTCGATGGGTGCGATGCTTTGCCCGTACGCGTCGGGATTGGCGGCGGCGCGGGCTCGGCGACGCTGGGGGTGGTCGTGGGCTCCTCCGCGTTGGCGATGGGGCCGCGGCCGGCCAGCAGCGAGATGATGATGCCGATCAGGATGGCGATGAGCGCGATGATTGCGGCGGTCAGGGAATGACGAGTGCGCACGACTGCTCCTCGGACGAAGGAAACTTTTCGTAGAGACGTGGGTCCTTCGCCCGCGGGAAATACGTCGGCTAGCTGACTGTCGCGCGGCGGTGCAGGTAGGTGATCGCCCAGAGGACCACGCCGATCACCAGCAGGATGCCGCCCACGCGGTAGTCGTCAGTGGATCGGCCGGAAAGTGGGCTCGCCAGATAGGCGCAGACCAGCGCGCCCAGCACCGGGATCACCGTCGGCGCGTGGAAATGCTTGTGTTCTACCTGGTCACGCCGCAGGACCAGCACCGCGATGTTGACCACCGTGAAGACGCAGAGCAGCAGCAGCGACGTGGTGCCGCCCAGCGCGGTCAGGTCGGCGAACCAGATCAGACCGAAAGCGATCACCGTGGTGAAGACAATTCCCACCCATGGCGTACGGCGTGCGCGATGCACCCGGCCGAGGATCTTGGGCAGCACCCGCTCGTTCGCCATGCCGTAGAGCAGGCGGCTCGCCATCAGCATGTTGATCAGCGCGGAGTTGGCGACCGCGAACATCGTGATGAACGCGAAAATCCACAGCGGGAAACTTGCCGCGCCCGCCTGCACCACCTTGAGCAGCGGCGCGTCGCCCTCGCCGAGCTCCTCGGGCGCGACCAGGGCTACCGAGGAGATGGAGACGAGAACGTAGATCAACCCGGTGATGCACAGGCCCGTGAGCATCACCTTGGGGAAGACGCGCACCGGATCCTTCGTCTCCTCGGCCATGTTCACCGAGTCCTCGAAGCCCACCATCGCGAAGAACGCGAGCGCCGTCGCGGCGGTCACCGAGAAGAACGCGCTCTCGCCCTCGGCCGCGTTGAAGTCGCCGAGCCGGGACAGGTCGCCGTCGCCGCCGCCCAGCGCCCACGCCCCGATGCCGATCACGATGAGCAGGCCGGTCAGCTCGACCAGGGTGAGCACGACGTTGAGCTTCACGCTTTCGCCGACGCCGCGAAAGTTGATGAGCGCGATGAGCGTCATGAACCCGAGCGCGACCGCGGTCAGCCCGATGCCCTCGCTCAGCGAAAGGTCGAACGCCTCGGCGAAGTTCTGCGCGAAGGCCTTCGACGCGCTGGACGCGGAGGTGAGGCCCGAGCACATCACCGCGAAAGTCACCAGGAAAGTCAGGAAGTGCAGACCGAAGGCCTTGTGCGTGTACAGCGCCGCGCCCGCCGCTCGTGGATATTTCGTGACCAGCTCCAGATAGCTGCACGCGGTCAGGAGCGCGACCACGAACGCGATGAGGAACGGCAGCCAGACCGCGCCGCCCACCTCGTTTGCCACCCGGCCGGTCAGCGCGTAGACGCCGGTGCCGAGGATGTCGCCGACGACGAACAGGAGCAGCAGGCCCGGCCCCATGACCCGCTTGAGGGAGGGCTCGGCCTGGGTCACGGTGTCTGCCATGGTCGTGAGCCTATCGACGGAACGCAGTCAGGCGGTAATACTGCGTGACATGCTCATCGTCGTCGCCGCGAAACCCGATGCCGATCAGCCGTGGGTGGCGGCCGCCGTGACCAGCCTGGTCAGGCAGACCGGCGCCGCCGTCACGGTCGTCGCAGCCGACGGGGTCGAATTGGAGCGACTGGCCGCCGTCCCTCGTTCGGTGTTCGACGACAAGGCCCGCGGCGCGACCGAGCGCATGGCCCGCCACCTGCTGGAAGCCGGCGTCGAGGCGGGAACGGCAGTGGTGCCGGGCCGCCCGGTGCCGGCCATTCTGGAGTATGCCGAGCGTTTCCAGGTCGACCTCATCGTGGTCGGGTCGAGCAACCGGCCGGCGGTCGCGGCGCGGCTGCTCGGCAGCGTCCCCCTCGACCTGATCAAGCGCTCGTCCCGCCCGGTCCTGGTGATCACCCACCCGCAGCAGGAGGCACCCTAGACCTCGGTGTCGTGACCGGCGATGCGGTAACCGGAACCGCGGACGGTCTCGATCGACTCGCGGCCGATCTTCTTGCGCAGATAGCCGATGTAGACCTCGACGATGTTGGGGTCGCCGTTGAAATGCGCGTCCCAGACGTTCTCGAGGATAGCCCGCTTGGTGACCGCCTGGCCCGGGTGCCGCATCAGGAACTCCAGCATCGCGAACTCCCGCGGCGTCACCTCGATCGGCTCATCGCCGCGCCGCACCCGCCGCTCGCCCGGGCTGAGCGACAGGTCGCCGGCGGTGAGCACGACCGGGCGGGCCGGGGCGCCCCGCCGGACCAGGGCCCGCAGCCGGGCGATCAGCACGACGAACGAGAAAGGTTTCGTGAGGTAGTCGTCGGCGCCCAGGTCGAAGGCGTCGGCCTGGTCGTACTCGCCGTCCTTCGCGGTGAGCATGAGGATCGGCGTCCACACCTCGCGGGCCCGCAGCGTGCGGCAAACCTCGTAGCCGCTCAGGCCGGGCAGCATGATGTCGAGCACGATCACGTCGTACGCCCCGTGCGGCGCCTCGGTGGCCTGCCACAGCGCGTCGACCCCGTCGTGCACGACGTCGGCGACGAAGCCCGCGCCGGTCAGCCCGTCCCGGATCGTCTCGGCCAGAGCCGCCTCGTCCTCCACCACCAGCACTCGCATGCCTCCAGGGTGACGCCCGGACACCTGAAAATCCGCTGAAGACCACCACGACGCGTACGCCGGCGGGGCTACCGTGGCGGCCATGCTGGTCTCGCTGCGGCGCCGCTTGGGGGTACGGCTGCGGTCCGCCCTCGCCGCCGCCGTGGTGGTGGCGGTCGCGTCGCTGCTGGCCGGCGGAGTGCTGCTGGTCACGGCCCGGATCGCCCTGCTCGACAACGTCAGCTCGGCGGTGACCGACCGGGCCGCGCAGATCGCCGCCGCGCTGGCCGGCGGCCGTTCCGACCTGCCGACGCTGCTGCACCCCTCCGCGGGCGTCCAGGTGCTCGACCCGTCGGGCCGGGTCGTGGCCGCGTCACCCGCGTGGGGCGGGCTGGCGCCGGTCTCGGCGCTGCGCCCGCCGCCCGGCGCCCTGTCGCGGGAGCGCCGGCGCCTGCCGATCGACGTCGGCGACGACCAGTTCCAGATCGTGGCCGAGGGGGTGGCCACGCCGTCCGGCAACCGGATCGTGCTGGTGGCGCAGTCGCTGGACGCGGCCAACGACAGCACCGCGGCGATCCTGGCGGCGCTGCTGGTCGGCATGCCGCTGCTAGCACTGATCGTCGGCGGCGCCACGTTCCTGTTCGTCGGGCGCACGCTGCGGCCGGTCGAGGCGATGCGTCGGCGCGCGGACTCGATCACCGCGCGCAACCTGCACGAGCGGCTGCCGGTGCCGCCCGCCGACGACGAGATCGCCGCCCTGGCCGCGACGATGAACACGATGCTCGACCGGATCGAGGCCTCGTCGGCCGCGCAGCGCCGGTTCGTCTGCGACGCCAGCCATGAGCTGCGCAGCCCGCTCGCGACCGTGCAGGCCAACGCCGACCTGCTCGAGGGCGCCGGGTTGCCGGAGCCGGCCGCGAGGTCGGTGCGCCGGATCCGCGTGGAATCGGACCGGATGGCGCGCCTGGTCGACGATTTGCTGCTCTTGGCGCGGTTGGACAATCTTCCCGTACGGCGGCGCGACGTCGATCTGGATGATCTGGTCTACGAGGTCGTCTCCGCGACGCGGGAACGCAATCCGTCGCTGACGGTGCAAGCAAGATTCTCGCCGGTTCGGATGGGCGGCGACCCGGACGCGTTGCTGCGGGTGCTGCGCAATCTGGCCGACAACGCGGCGCGGCATGCGGCCGGCACGGTGACGATCGACTTACATGCGACCGACCGCGTCGCCGAGATCGTGGTGGGTAACGACGGGCCGCCGATCTCGCCGGACGATCGCGCGAGGGTTTTCGATCGATTCGTGCGGTTGGACGACAGCCGGTCCCGGGCGGACGGAGGTGCAGGGCTGGGGCTGTCCATCGCCCGCGACATCGTTATCGCGCACGGGGGGACGCTGACGGCGGACGCCTTGGACGAAGGGGCGGCGATGCGGATCCGGCTGCCGTTCAACGAATCTTCAGCTTCGGGGACCTAGCTTGTGCGGGCATGAGCCTGCTTGACCCGCAACATCTGATCTCGGCCTTCGGGCTGCTGGGCCTCATGGCGATCGTCTTCGCCGAGTCGGGGCTGCTGATCGGCTTCTTCCTGCCGGGGGACTCGCTGCTGTTCGCGGCGGGCCTGCTGGCGCCGGCGCCGTTGTGGGTGCTGTGCCTGGCGGCGGCGGTCGCGGCGGTGGCGGGGGACCAGGTGGGGTACGCCTTCGGGCGGCGGGTGGGGCCCGCGGCGCTGCGCCGGCGTGCCGGTCACTACGAGCGGGCGCGGCAGTTCTTCGATCGCTATGGCGCGAGCTCGATCGTGCTGGCGCGATTTGTGCCGGTGGTGCGGACGTTCACGCCGATCCTCGCGGGGGCGGTGCACATGCACTACCGCACGTTCCTGCGGAACAACGTGGTGGGTGCGGTGCTGTGGGCGGGCGGGGTTACGGCGTTGGGTCACTTTCTGGGGCGGGTGCCGTTTGTGCGGGGGCATATCGAGCTGATTCTGGTCGCCATCGTGGCGGTGTCGGTGGTGCCGGTGGGGGTGCGGCTGGTGCGCGGGCGGGCCGGGAGCGGCAAGAGCAGCCAGTGAGGGAGCGTCGGGCCGCCGGCAATATCGTGAAAAATCGGGCGGTGGGAGGGTGGACGCGGCCGGCCCGATGAATTGGTGTCCGCGTTGCGCTACGACTCATCAAGATCGACGCGGGTGGGAGGCGCGGGCAGTGGGGCGAGGGGTGGCGCGGCGGAAAGCGCGCGGCGTGGGCGCGGTGCACGGCGTGGGCGGGCGGCGGTGCGCGGTGCGGGCGGGCGGCGGTGCGCGGTGCGGGCGGGCGGCGGTGCGCGGTGCGGGCGGGCGGCGGTGCGCGGCGTGGGCGGGCGGCGGTGCGCGGCGCGGGGGGCGCAAGGGGCACGGCGTGGGCGGGCGGCGGTGCGCGGCGCGGGGGGCGCAAGGGGCACAGCAGGCCGAGCGGCTGGCCCAGGTGGATCCGGCGTGGTGGGTCAGCGGACGCCGCCCATCAGGCGCTCCAAGGGCTTGCGGATCAGCCACAGCAGGAAGCCGAGCACGATGGCGATCGCGCCGAGGATGCCGAAGTAGGCGACCTCGTGGTCCTCGCTGTAGTACGTGGCCAGCGTGCCGGAAAGGGCCGTGCCGAGGGCCACCGACAGGAAGAACAGGGCGACCATCTGGGTGCGGAACGCGTCGGGGGCGAGCTTTGTCGACAGGGAGAGGCCTACGGGGGAGAGCAGCAGCTCGGCGATGGTGAAGACCAGGATGATGCCGGCCAGGCCGAGCAGGGGAACGCCGTTCGGGCCGGTGCCGGCGAACGGCAGGAACAGCAGGAAAGCCACGCCCATGGTGGCCGTTCCGAGGGCGAACTTCACCGGGCTGGACGGCTGGCGGTCGCCCAGGCGCAGCCACAGCGCGGCGAAGACGCCGGAGAGGATAATGATCATGATGGGGTTGATGGACTGGACCCAGGAGACGGGCATGGTCCAGCCGAGGATGGTGCGGTCCAGGCGCTGGTCCGAATAGATCGTCACGACCGTGAACTGTTGCTGGTAGAGCGACCAGAAGGCGGCGCTGGCGATGAACATCGGGATGAAGGCGATCACCCGGCGGCGCTCGGTGGTGTCGATGCGGTGGCTGCTCAGGATCACGGCGAAGTAGGCGACGGCCACCAGGATGCTGAGGACGACCACGATGGTGGACAGGTGCTCGGCGGGGAGCAGGCCGGTGAGGGCCAGCACGGCGATCAGGACGATCGCGGCGGCGGCGATGACGGCCACCAACGGGCGCCGGCCGGCGGGCAGCGGGTTCGCGACCTCGCGGGCGCGTGCGGGCAGGGAACGCCTGCTCATGGCGTACTGGATAAGACCCACCGCCATGCCGGCGGCCGCCGCGCCGAAGCCGTAGTGAAATCCCAGATCCTTCTGCAACAGACCGGTGAGCAATGGTCCTAGGAAGGCGCCGACGTTGATGCCGAGGTAGAACAGCGAGAAGCCGGCGTCACGCCGCGGATCCCCCTCGGCGTAGAGCGTGCCGACGATGGCGGTCGCGGTCGCCTTGACGCCGCCGCTGCCGAGCGCGATGAAGATTAGTCCGATCGCGACGCCCGCCACCCCGGGGAGCAGGGCCAGGCCGAGGTGGCCGCACATGACCAGGATGGCGCTGTAGAACAGGACCTTCTCGGGGCCGAGGACGCGGTCGGCGAGCCAGGCGCCGATCACGGTGGCGAGATAGACCGAGCCGCCGTACGCGCCGACGATGCTGGTCGCGGTGTCCTGGTCGATGCCGAGACCGCCGCGCGAGGCCTCGTAGTACAGGTAGATCAGCAGGATGCCCTGCATACCGTAGAACGAGAACCGCTCCCACAGCTCGACCCCGAACAGGTTGGCGAGCGCCCGCGGCTGCCCGAAGAACGTCTTCTCCCGCGCTTTCTCCTCGACCGGCATGGATGTCGCATACCCCGATGGCCGGGATGGCGAACCGGTTTGCCGGCGGTGACGGCGCCGCCGACGTGGTGCGGTCGGCGAAATGGCGCTTGCCGAAATCGACAAGGTGCAGGCGCAGACCCTCCCGCTGATCGAGCAGGTGGTGAGCCTGCGGCGTGCGGGCAACGACGCCGAGGCCATCAAGGTGCTGACCGAGCAGGCCAAGCCGGCGTTCGTCGAGTGGCTGCGGGTGATCAATGTCTTTATCGACCTCGAGGAGTCGATGAGCCAGAAGGAGACCGCCGCGGCCCGGCAAACGGCGGGCAACTTCATCCTGCTCATGAGCGGCCTGCTGGCCGCGGCCATCGTCGTCGCCGTGCTGGTCGCCTGGCGCAGCACGCGCAGCATCACCCGGCCGCTCGCCGAGGCCGGCGAGGTCATGTCGGCGGTCGCGGCCGGCGATCTCACGCCGCGGCTGGACGTACGTCACGGTGACCGCCACGACCACCGAGACGGTCTCCCGGCTGGGCGCCTCCAGCCAGGAGATCGGCGACGTGGTCAAGGTGATCACCGCGATCGCCGAGCAGACCAACCTGCTCGCGCTCAACGCCACTATCGAGGCGGCCCGGGCGGGCGAGATGGGCAAGGGCTTCGCGGTGGTCGCCGGCGAGGTCAAGGACCTGGCCGCTCCGCGAGCTGGTCGGGACGTTCCGGCTACCGTAAGCGGCGGCGATGTTCAGTCCCGGAAAGCCGCCCGATAGGCCTCCGGGGTCACGCCGCGCACCCGGCGGAACTGGCGCCGCAACGTGTCGGGGCTGCCGAAACCGCAGTGGCGGGCGACCGCGGCGATGGTCGCGTTGTCCTTTTCGAGCAGTTGCTCGGCCTGCCGGACGCGCTGCTCGCGCACCCACGCTCCGGGGGTGGCGCCGGTCGCGGCGGTGAAGCGGCGGATGAACGTACGGGTGGACATGGCGGCCCGCTGGGCCAGGGCCTCGACCGTCAGGTCGTCGCCGAGGTGGTCGGCGGCCCAGTCGAGCAGGCCGGCCAGGTCGCCCGAGCCGGGCAGCGCGACCGGCGCCGCCGAGAACTGGGCCTGGCCGCCGCTGCGGTGGGCGGGCACGACCAGCTCGCGGGCGACGCGGGTGGCCACGTCGGCGCCGTGCTCGCGGCGGATCAGGTGCAGGCACAGGTCGATCGCGGCGGACGAGCCGGCGCTGGTGGCGATCGGGCCGTCGAGCACGTAGATGCGGTCGGGGTCGACCGTGGTGGCCGGATAGTGCCGGGCCAGCTCGGGGGCGTAGGCCCAGTGCGTGGTCGCGGTGCGGCCGTCCAGCAAACCGGTGGCGGCCAGCACGAAAGCGCCGGTGCAGACCGCGGCGACGGTCGCGCCCCGGTCGGCGGCCTGCCGCAGCGCGCCGGCCAGCGCCGGCGTCGGCGGGGGCACCGGTGGCGCCGCGCCGGTGACCACGATCAGGTCGGCGGTGGCCAGCCGGGACAGGTCGTGGGTGGATTGGACGGCGAAGCCGCTGGAGGTGCGCATCGGGGTGCGGCGCTCGGCGCAGACGGCATAGGAGTAGCGCGGCAGCGAGGGGTCGGCCCGGGGCAGCCCGAAGATCTCGCTGACGATGCCCAGCTCGAACGCCGGCACCGGCTCGGTCACGACGACGGCCACGTCGGTCAGCATCCCCCTAGTTTGGCACGAACTGCCGGATGCATGGCACAGCTGCCAACCGGGACGGGGAAGGAAACAGTCATGACCTTCGTCGGACCGCTGCTCATCGTGTACGTCGTCTGGGGCTCGACCTACCTGGCGCTCAAAGTGGGGCTCGAGGCGATGCCACCACTGACCCTCAACGCCGTCCGGTTCCTGATCGCGGGACTGCTGCTGTTCGCGTACTGCCGGTACAAGCGGTGGACAATGCCGGACCGTCGGCAGTGGCGGGCCGGCGCGATCCAGGGTCTGCTGCTGCCGGCGGCCGGGACCGGCGGCGCCACCTGGGCCGAGCAGACGCTGCCGTCCGGGACGACCGCGCTGTTCCTGGCCACGATTCCGCTGTGGATCGTGCTCGGGCGCCGGGTGGCAGACCGCGAGCGGATCACCGCCCCGGTGGCGATCGGCCTGGTGGCGGGTATCGCCGGGGTGGCGATCCTGGTCCGTCCCGGCGGCGGTGGCGACCTGCTGGCGGCCGCGGTCGCGCTGGGCGGGGCGGCGTGCTGGGGGCTCGGGTCGGTCTACGCCGTGCACGCGCCGCGACCGTCGCACGCGCTGATGACGAGTGCCGTGGAGATGGTCAGCGCCGGGGCGATCCTCGGGGTGCTGGCCGCCTTCGCCGGCGAGGTCCCGCGCGTCGAGGTGACCGGGCGGTCGCTGCTGGCGCTGGGCTACCTGATCGTTTTCGGAAGCTTGATCGCCTACACCGCGTACACCTGGCTGCTCGACCACGTCGCGCCGCGGATCGCCGGCACCTACGCCTTCGTCAACCCGGTCGTCGCCGTCTTCCTGGGATGGTGGCTGTTGAGCGAGCCCCTCGATGCCCGAGTGATCGCCGGCACCGCGGTGATCGCGCTGGCCGTGGCGCTCATCGTCCTGACGCCGACTAAAAGATCAAAACCGGTTTTATCGTACGACCGGAAGCGGCGTCCCGGGCAGCCGTCTCCACCTCTTCGAACGGATACTCCGCGACGATCTTCTCGAGCGGAAGCTTCCCCTGCCGATGCAGCTCGATCAGGCGCGGGATGAATGTGGCCGGGTCGGCGTCCCCCTCGATGACCCCGCGCACCGCGATGCCGTTGGCCATCACGGTCATGATGTCCAGCTCCGCCGTCCCACCCATGCCGACCAGCGCGAGCATGCCCCGCCGACGCAGCCCTCGCACGGCCTGGCCGATGACGCCGGCCCGCCCGGTCGTGTCGATGGCGTAGTGGGCCGGGCTCGTGGGCGGGGCGGCGGCGTCGCCGGGGTCGATCGCGGCCGCCGCTCCCAGCTCGCGGGCCAGGTCGCGCCGCGCGGCAACCGGCTCGACCACGATGACGTCGCAGCCGAGGGCTACCGCGGCCATGACGGCGCTGAGGCCGACCGCGCCGGCGCCGAACACGGCGATCGTCTCGCCGGGGGTGGGGCGCAGGACGTTGAGGACGGTTCCGGCGCCGGTCTGGACTCCGCATCCCAGCGGCGCGGTCAGGGCCGACGGGAAGTCGGCGGGGATCTTGACGGTGTTCGAGGCGTAGGCGAGGGCGTGGGTGGCGAGGCTCGACTGGCCGAAGAAGTTGCCGTAGACGGGGGCGCCGTCGAGCGAATGCGGGGTGCTTTCGTCGGCGCGGGTGCCGCGCATGTTGAGGTCGCTGCGCCGGCAGTAGGCGGGGCTGCCGGCCTTGCACTGCTCGCAGGCGCCGCAGCTGCGGTAGCTCAAGCAGACGGTGTCGCCGGGGGCGAAACCGGTCACCGACTCGCCGACGGCCTCGACGACGCCGGCGCCCTCGTGGCCGAAGACCATCGGGAACCGCCGCCAGCCGTGCCGCATCGTGAGGTCGGTGTGGCAGAGGCCGGCCGCGGTGAGCCGCACCAGGATCTCGTCGTCGCGCGGCGGCGCGAGGTCGACGTCGCGAACGGTGAAAGGGCCGCCAGGGCAGGAGACGAGCGCGGCGCGGATCCGCATCAAGAAGACCGCTCGAGCAGGAAGTAGTAATACCGGCCGTTGTCGCGGACGCCCTTGCCGTTCATCACGCCGAGCAGCGTGCGGTCGTCGATGCGCTTGAAGTGGTCGAGGACGGGCTGGCCGTCGTAGACCATCGTGGCAGTGGCCTCGCCTCGGAACTCGACCGTCCAGAGGCTCGCGCCGCCCTTGGCCAGCGAAGTGTTGGCGAAGAGGTTGCCGTCGTCGTCGCGGCACACGATGGGGGCCACGTCGGTCAGCGACGTGAATGACTTGCCGTGCCAGCGAGCCTTCGCCAGCTGGCCCTCGAAGCGGTGGCCGGTGACGAACTCGCTGCCGGCCCAGTCGCCGAGCATCTCCGAAGGGCGGACGGTGGCGAGCGCCGCCCAGATCTCGTCGAGCTCGTCGATTGTCGTCTTGCCGCCCGCGGCGCGGATCTCCGCGATGTGGGTCCGGGCCTCGTCGCGGTCCATGGGCGCTCCCTTGTTGGCAGAATGCCAACAACCTAGCAGGCCGAGCTTTCCCGCACGAGGAGCTCGAACCCGGCGTACGCCTCCTGGGCCGATGTCTCGGCGCCGCTGGTGATGCGCCGGTCGAGCAGGCCCAGCGCGAGCCGGGCGATCTCGCCCCGGTCCGGCCGGATCGTGCTCAGCGACGGGGTGTGGAAGTCGCCCTCCTCGATGCCGTCGAAGCCGATCACCGCGACGTCGGCGGGCACCGGGACCCCGCGCCCGTGCAGCGCCCGCAGCGCGCCGATCGCCATCAGGTCGTTGAAGCAGAAGACCGCGTCGGGCGGGGACGACAGGTCGAGCAGCGCGTTCATCGCCGCGTACCCGTCGGCGCGGTGGTAGCTCGGTGCGGGCATGACCAGCTTCCCGTCGAAAACAACGCCGGCCGAGCGCAGGGCGGCGCGGTAGCCCTTGAGCCGCAGCGCCGCGGTGCCGCCGGAGACGTGCGGCTGGCTGCCGATCGCGGCGATCCGGCGGCGGCCGAGCGAGAGCAGGTGGGCGGTCGCGGCCCGGGCGCCGTCGACGTTGTCGATGCTGACGTGGTCGACCGGCGCGTGCGCGAGCCGCTCGCCCAGCAGCACGAGCGGGGTGCTGTCGCGGCGCGCGTTGATGTCGCCGGCGGTGAGCGCCAGCGGGCTGACGATCAGGCCGTCGACCAGGTGCGACTTGATGCCGTCGAGGACGATCCGCTCGCTGTCGCGGGCGCCCTGGGTCTCGTCGATCAGCACGGTCCAGGCGTGGCTCTTGGCGTGCTGGACGAACTGGGCCGCGAGCTCGGCGAAGTACGGCGAGCTGATCTCGGGAACCGCCAGGGCCACCACGCCGGTGCGGCCGCCGCGCAGCAGGCGGGCCGACAGGTTGGGCCGGTAGTCCAGCTCCTGCAGGGACTGCTGCACCTTGGCCCGGGTCGCCGCCGAGACGAACGGGAAGTCGTTGATCACGTTGGAGACCGTTTTGACCGAGACACCGGCGTGCCGGGCGACGTCCTTGATGCTCGCGCCCACCGGCGGCCTCCTTCATCAGCGGGATCAGGATACTAGCCCGGCTCTTTACAACGATGTATACAACGTTGTAAAACACCAACGTGAATGTCGCGCAGCTCACCCTCGATCCCGCCTTCCGGATCGGCAGCATCGATCGCCGGCTCTTCGGCTCGCTCGTCGAGCACATGGGCCGGTGCGTCTACACCGGCGTCTTCGAGCCGGGCCACCCCGCCGCCGACGAGCTCGGCCTGCGCACGGACGTGCTCGACCTGGCCCGTGAGCTGGGCGTGACCGTCGTGCGCTACCCGGGCGGCAACTTCGTCTCCAACTACCGATGGGAGGACGGCGTCGGGCCGCGCGAGTCCCGGCCCACCCGGCTCGACCTGGCCTGGCGCTCGATCGAGACCAACCAGTTCGGCCTCGGCGAGTACATGGCCTGGGTCCGGCGGCTCGGGGCCGAGCCGATGATGGCGGTCAACCTCGGGACCCGCGGCCTGACCGAGGCGGTCGAGCTGCTCGAATACGCGAACTTCCCGGGCGGCACCCGCCTCTCCGACCAGCGGATCAAGAACGGCGACGCCGAGCCGTACGGGATCAAGCTCTGGTGTTTGGGCAACGAGGCCGACGGGCCCTGGCAGATGGGCCACAAGACCGCGTACGAGTACGGCCGGCTCGCCGCCGAGACCGGGCGGGCCATGCGCCGCCTCGACCCGGAGATCGAGCTGATCGCGTGCGGCAGCTCCGGCCGCCACATGCCGACGTTCGGCTCGTGGGAGGCGACCGTCCTCGAGCAGTGCTACGACCAGGTCGACTACATCTCGATGCACGCGTACTACGAGGAGCACCACGGCGACACCGACAGCTTCCTCGCGTCCGCCGTGGACATGGATGCCTTCATCGACGAGGTGGTCGCCACCGCCGACCACGTCAAGGCCAAGCTGCGCAGCCCCAAGCGCCTCAAGGTCTCGTTCGACGAGTGGAACGTCTGGTACCAGCGCGACTGGCACGGCGAGGCCGCCCTGGAGTGGCGGCAGGCGCCCCGGCTGATCGAGGACGACTACTCCGACATCGACGCGGTGGTCGTCGGCACGTACCTGATCTCGCTGCTCGGGCACGCCGACCGGGTCGGCATCGCCTGCCAGGCGCAGCTCGCCAACGTCATCGCCCCGATCCGCACGGAACCCGGCGGTCCGGCCCGCAAGCAGACCATCTTCCATCCGTTCGCGCACATGGCGGGCCTCGCGCGGGGCGACGCGCTCCGGGTGGAGCCGGTCACGCATCAGATCGACACCGACGCGTACGGGCCGGTGCCCGCTCTCACGGCGGCGGCGAGCCACGACCCCGTGACCGGCGCGGTCGTCGTGTTCGCCGTGAACCGCGACCGCACCGCGCCGATGACGCTCTCGGCCGACCTGCGCGCGTTCTCCGGCGCCGCCCTCAAGTCCCACCGGCTGCTGACGGGCGAGCGTCCCGTCCAGCCGGGTCAGCTCACCGTCGAGCTCCCACCCGCTTCCTGGAACGTCCTCGAGTTCTCCACCGACCACCACGACGCCTAGGAGATACCCATGTCCGATTTGACCCGTCGCCGCTTCCTCGCCCTCTCCGGCGGAGCCGGAACCGCGCTCGCCCTCGCCGCCTGCGGCGGCACCTCCAAGGCCCCGCAGGCCGCGCCGGCCGGCGGCAACGGCGGCGCCAGCTACAGCGGCCCCAGCGTGACGCTCGCCTTCTGGAACGGCTGGACCGGCAGTGACGGCGAGACCGCCCAGGCGATGGTCGACCAGTTCAACAAGGCCAACCCCAACGTCCAGGTGAAGATGAATGTCTTCCAGTGGGCGGACTTCTTCACCAAGCTGCCCGCGGCGGTGCAGAGCGGCAACGGCCCGGACGTGGCGGCGATGCACATCGACGACATCCCGACCCAGGCCGCCCAGCAGGTGATCGTCTCCATCGACGACGTCGCCAAGGCGCTCGGGCTCAAGGAGTCGGACTTCGCGCCGGCCGTCTGGAACGGGGGCGTGTACCAGAACACTCGGTTCGGCATTCCCATCGACGTACACAATCTGGGTCTTTATTACAACAAGACGGTCATGGAGAAGGCGGGCCTCGATCCCGAGAAGCCACCGACCTCCAAAGACGAGTACATGTCCCAGCTGGACGCCCTGAAGAGCAAGGGCATCCAGGGCTCGTGGGTGTCGCCGTTCCAGTTCACCGGCGGCTTCCAGTTCGAGTCGCTGCTCTGGCAGTTCGGCGGGGACGTCTTCAGCTCGGACAACGCGAGCGCCACCTGGAACTCCGACGCCGGCGTGCAGGCGCTGACCTGGATGGTCGACCTGGTCAAGAACGGGTACAGCCCGAAGAACGTGGGCCAGGACGCCGACTACATCGCGCTCAAGAACGGCAGGAACGTCTTCAATTGGCAGGGCATCTGGCAGGTCAACGACGTCACCGCGCTCAAGGCGTACGAGATCGGCACTGCGCCGTTGCCCAAGATCGGCTCGACCGGTGGCGTCTGGGGCAACAGCCACCAGTTCGTGTTGCCCCGCAAGAAGGACAACGACGCGAACAAGGCCAACGCCAGCCGGTTCTTCATCAACTGGTTCACCCAGCAGGCGGCGGCCTGGGCCAAGAGCGCCAAGGTGCCGGCCCGCAACGACCTCGCGCAGAGCGCCGACTTCAAGGCCCTGACCAACCTGCAGTCGTTCGCCGCGGACGTGCAGTACACGCACTTCCCGCCGTCGGTGGCCGGCATCGGGGACGCGCTCGCCCAGCTCTACACCGGCGTGCAGAGCGCGGTGCTGCTCAAGCAGTCGCCGGCGGACGCGCTGACCTCGGCGGCCGACAAGGCCAACAAGATCTTGGCCGACAACAAGAAGAAGTACGGGGCCTGATCATGGCCGTCGACACCGCGCCGGCCCGGCAGGAGAGCCGGGCCGGCCGGGCGAGCGGGAAGAACGGCGTACCGCGTAACGCGCCGCTGACGCCGTACCTCTTCCTGCTGCCTTTCCTGATCTTGTTCTTGGGGTTCGTGCTGATCCCGGCGATCTTCGGCCTCTGGGTCAGCCTCCACGACTACAACTACCTGTTGCCCGGCAAGCCGTGGGTGGGGCTGCGGAACTACATCGACCTGTTCACGCCGGGCAGCCGGGACAGCGGCGACTACTGGAAGAGCATGCTGGCCACCGGGATCTTCACGGTGTTCAGCGTGCCGTTCCTGATCGTCTGCCCGCTCGGGGTGGCGTTGCTGCTCAACCGCGCCTTCCCCGGCCGGTCGTTCTTCCGCGCGGTGTTCTTCGCGCCCTACGTGCTCGGCGTCGCGGTGGTCGGCATCCTCTTCCGCTTCGTGCTCGACCCCAACATCGGCCTGGTCAACTACTACCTCGGCCGCGCCATCCCGTGGACCACCGACCTGCCGTGGGCGTGGATCTCGCTGATCGGCATGACGGTCTGGTGGACGCTCGGCTTCAACGCCGTCATCTACCTGGCCGGCCTGCAGGACATCTCGCAGGAGCTGTACGAGGCGGCCCGCGTCGACGGCGCGTCCAAGTGGGACGAGTTCCGCAACGTGACGCTGCCCGGGCTGCGGCCGGTGATGGCGTTCGTGACGACCGTGACGATCCTGGCCTCGGCCAACATGTTCGGCCAGTCGTTCCTGCTCACCAAGGGCGCGCCCGCCAACGAGACCCGGACGGCGATCATGTACATCGCCGAGACCGGCCTGGCCAACAACCGCCAGGGCATGGCCGCCGCGATGAGCTACATCCTCGCGCTGATCCTGCTGGGGGTCAGCGTCCTCAACCTGCGCCTGACCCAACGGAGGTCGTTGTGAGGGCCGGCCGGTTCTTCTTCTGGCTCACGCTCGCGGTGCTCACGGTGATCTTCGTGGCGCCCCTGGTGTGGATGCTCACCACCTCCTTCAAGACCAACAACGACGCCACCGCGCTGCCGCTGTCCTGGCTGCCGCGCCCGGCCACCGGCGAGGCCTACTCGACGGTGCTGACCACCAACTCGGCCACGCCGGTGCTGCGCTGGTTCGTCAACAGCCTGATCGCGGCCACCGCCAACGCGGTGCTGATCGTGGCGGTCGACGCGATGGCCGCGTACGCCCTCGCCCGGCTGCGGTTCCGCGGCCGCAAGCTGATGTTCGCGACGGTCGTCGGCACGCTGTTCGTGCCGCCCTTCCTGTTCCTCGTGCCCAACTACCTGATCGTCAGCCAGCTCGGCTGGCTCGACTCGCTGTGGGCGCTGATCGTCCCGTCGGCCGGCGGCGCGTTCGGCGTCTTCTTCCTCCGCCAGTTCTTCTCGGCGCTGCCCGCCGACCTCGAGGAGGCCGCGCTGATCGAGGGCGCCAACCAGTGGCAGATCTTCACCCGGATCGTGCTGCCGCTGGCCCGGCCCGCCCTCGCCACGCTGACGGTGCTGTCGTTCCTGACCAACTGGAACGACTTCCTGTGGCCGCTCTACGTGCTGTTCAGCGCCGACCGGCTGACCCTGCCCGCCGGCCTGGGCAACCTGCAGAACGCCGCCACCACCAACTATCCGATCGCGATGGCCGGGGCGGTGGTGGCCAGCGTGCCCGTGCTCATCCTCTTCGTGGCCGCCCAGCGGCACGTCATCCAGAGCGTCACGCACACCGGAATCAAGGGGTGATCTCATGTTCCGCGCGCTGCTGCTGTTCGTGAGCCTGCTGGTCAATCCCGTGTCGCAGTCCTTCGCCGACACCTTCGCCGATCCGACGGTGATCCGAGGCCAGGACGGTTACTGGTACGCCTACGCCACCAGCGACCCCTTGCGGTCCGGTGACACGGCGCACCACATCCCCATGTCGCGCTCCACCGATCTGGTGACGTGGTCCTACGTCGGGGACGCCCTGACCGGTCCGTCGGCGCCCTATGTCGCTCCGGGAGCGTCCTACTGGGCGCCGGACGTTCGCTACCTGGACGGCCGGTATGTCATGTACTACGCCGTTACTGATACCACTATTTCTCCCGACAACTCGGACTTTGCGATCGGGGTGGCCACCGCTCCGGCGCCGGCCGGGCCCTGGACCCAGCAGGCCGCGCCGGTCGTGGCGCCCCGGCCGGGTGGCGGTGGGGGATACCTGAGCACGATCGACCCCGCCGAGCTCACGGCCGCCGACGGCACGCGATACCTGTACTTCGGCAGCTACTACGGCGGGATCTCGGTGGTGCAGCTCGCTCCGGACGGGCTGAGCGCGGTGGGTGCGCCGACCCTGGTGGCTCTCGACAACAAGTACGAGGGCGCCTACGTCGTCAGCCACGACGGCTGGTACTACCTGTTCGCCTCGTCGGCGAACTGCTGCGCGGGGCCGGCGACCGGTTATTCGGTGTCGGCCGGGCGGTCGCGGTCGCCGCTCGGGCCGTTTGTGGACGCGCGCGGGGTGTCGCTGCTCGACTCGCGGGTGGGCGGCACGCCGGTGGTGACGCAGAACGGCAACCGGTGGATCGGCGCGGGGCACAACGGCCTGGTCACCGATCTGTCCGGGCAGGACTACCTGGTCTATCACGCGATCGACCGCCACCAGCCCTACCTGGACCAGCCCTTCGGGATCAACCGGCGCCCGATGCTGCTCGACCGCCTCGACTGGATCTCGGGGTGGCCGGTGGTGCGGGCCGGCGCGGGCCCGTCCGACACGCCGCAGCCGGCGCCGGTAGCCACCGGGGCGGAGACCTTCGACCGGCGGCCGTCCTGGTTGCCGGGCGGCTGGCGGGTGACCGACGGCTACGCGACCGGCAGCGGAACCGCGCTGCGCCCGTCGCCCGGCGGCGACGTGCGGGTCGAGGCCGACCTCCGGCTGCCGGCGCGGGCCGCGGCCGGGTCCGTGGCGGGCGTCGGACCGGCGGCCTGGTCTGCGCCGGGCGGCGGGTCCTCGGTCGGACTCCTCGTCGGTGGTGCCCAAGTCGTGATCGACCGGGCTGCTGGGCGGCTCGTAGCCAGCTCGGGCGCGGCGCGCGCGTCGGCGCCTCTGCCGGCGGGCCTTGACTACGGCACCTGGCACAACCTGGCCGTCTCGGTGCGCGGAGATCGGCTGGTCGCCGAGTTGACGGAGGCGCGGCAGAACGGACCGATCGTGTCCCTGTCGCTCCCCGCCTCCCGATCCGGATTTATCGGATTTGTCGGACGGGGCGATGTGGACAACTTCAGCGTGCAGCGGCTCTACCGGCCCGTCACCCATGCGGCGCCGGCGCCGGCGCTGGGACGGCTGGCGTGGTCCGACGAGTTCCAGGGGGACTCGCTGGGCGGCGGGTGGAGCTGGGTGCGGCCCGACGCCGCGGTCACCGTCTCCGGCGGCAGTCTCAACTGGCCGGTCGAGGGCGGCGACCTGACCGGCACGGGCAACAACGCCTCGGTGCTGCTGCGCCAACCGCCTTCGGGGAACTGGACGGCCGAGACCAAGCTGACCCTCGATCTCGGCGTCGACGATGTCCGCAACTACCAGCAGGCCGGGATGATCGCCTACGCCGGCGACGACGACTTCGCCCGGCTCGATGTCGTGTCGATCTGGAACACCAGGCAGATCGAGTACGGGCGGGAGCTGCCGTACGCGGGCTCGCTCGCCTACGGCGGGATCACCCTCGGAACGCCGGCCACGACGACCTGGCTGCGGCTGGTGCACCGGCTCGACCCGGCCACCGGTGAGCATCTGCTGCGGTCGGAATCGAGCACCGACGGGCGCGCCTGGACGCTCGGCGGGGTGTGGACCTTCCCGGCCGGCGCCCCCTTGCGGATCGGCCTGGACGCGCACGGCGGCGCCACTCCGCCGGTGACCGCACAGTTCGACTATTTCCGGATCTATCGCTCGTGAAGCGTTCGACGTCGCTGCTGGTGGCCGCGCTCGCCCTGGCCGCCTGCAGCGACACCGCCCCCGCACCCACCGGAGCCGCCGTCATGACGTACCAGAATCCGGTCTTCGACAAGAACTTCCCCGACCCCGGCGTGCTGCACGAGGACGGCACCTGGTTCGCCTACGGCACCAACAACGCGTCGCAGAACGTGCCGCTGCTGAGCAGCACCGACCTGGTCAACTGGACCGAGGCCGGGGACGTGCTCCCGTCGGTCGGCGCATGGGCGGAAACCGGCAACACCTGGGCGCCCGAGGTGGTCCGCACCGAGGCCGGGAAGTACGTGCTCTACTACACCGCCCGCTGGAACAAGGCCGACCGCCAGTGCATCGGCGCGGCCGTCGCCGACAACCCGCACGGCCCGTTCGCCGACCCGTCGCCCGAGCCACTGATCTGCCAGGCCGACGAGGGCGGCTCGATCGACGCGAGCCCGTTCCGCGACGAGGACGGCACCCTCTATCTCTACTGGAAGAACGACGGCAACCACATCGGCGTGCCGTCCCACCTGTACGCCCAGCGGCTCGCCCCGGACGGGCTGTCGCTCACCGGCGATCGGGTCCGGCTGCTCACCAACGACAAGCCCTGGCAGGGTGCCGTGATCGAGGCGCCGGAGATGCTGCGCCACGAGGGGCGGCTCTACCTGTTCTACTCGGGCGGCGCCTTCGACTCCGACGGGTACGCCGTCGGATACGCCACCTGCGACGGCCCGATGGGCCCGTGCCACGACGCGCCGGAGAACCCGATCCTGCGCTCGTCGGACGCGGCGGCCGGCCCGGGCCACTGCTACCCGGTGACGCTGCCGGACGGCACGACCTGGCTGCTCTATCACGCGTGGCCACCGGACGGCATCGGCAGCATCAGCCCGGGACGGCAGATGTGGCTCGACCGCGTCGACTGGGCCGATGGCCGGCCCGTCGTCCACGGCCCGACTGCCGATCCGCAGCCGATGCCCTAGCGGAGACTCGCATGAGATCCGCTCGCACGGGGCATCCGGGTCCTATGCCCCCGAGCGTCCGGATCGCGGTCGTCGACGATCACCCCATGTTCGTCCGCGGCCTGGAGTTGCTGCTGCCGGAGATGAGCGACGGCCGGATCGCCGTGGTGGCGAGCACCGGCGATGCCGCGTCGGCGGGCGGACTGGTCCGCCGGTCGCTGCCCGACGTGGCGCTGGTGGATCTGCACATGCCGCCGCCGGGTGGCCTGCGGGCGGTGGTGGCGGCCCGGCAGGCCGACGAGAGGGTCCGGGTGCTCGCCATGTCGAGCGACCCGGATCCCGCCGCGGTGCTTGGCGCCCTGAGCGCGGGCGCCTCCGGTTTCCTGCCCAAGAGCAGCGAGCCGGCCGACCTCCTCCAGGTGCTGCTGGCCGCCGTGGACGGATGGGTCGTGCTCCCGGAGGTGGTGCTTTCCGCACTCGCCGGCGAGGATGGCCGCGTGGTCAGGCGGGCTCCGGCGCGGGCCGGGCGGTCCCGGTGGCGGTGCCGGCCCATGCGGTGACCTCGCCCTCGTCGTCGGGCAGGGGCACGGCGCGGGACAACTATCGAGGGTGCTGGGCGCGGTGGACCAGGTCGGTCGCCACCTCGCGCAGCTTGCGGTTGGACGCCTGGGAGGCCTTGGACAGCACCGCGAACGCTTCGTCGGGGGTGCAGTGCCGCTGGCCCATGATGATGCCCTTGGCCTGCTCGATGACCGCCCGGCCGGCGAGCGCCTTCTCCAGGTGCCGGGCGAAGGCCATGGTGGTCTCGTACAGGTGGGCGTTGCCCAGGCACACGGCGGCGTAACCGGCGAACGTCTCGGCCATGTCCACCGCGTCCTCGTCGAAGGCATCCGGCCTGGTGCCGTAGATGTTGAGCGCGCCGGTCACCGGCTCCCCGACGGGCAGGCCCACCGACATCGTGCTGCGGATGCCCTGGCCCGCGACCCGCTCGCTCCAGCCGGGCCAGCGCCGCTCGGCCGTCGTGTCGGCGACCACGATCGAGGTACGGGACTCGGCGGCGTCCAGGCACGGCCCGTACCCGCAGCGGTACTGCCACTCGTCGACCACCAGGGCCGGCTGGCCGGTGTGCGCGGCGGTGCGGGCCGAGCCGTCGCGGACCAGCGTCACCGAGACCTCGGCGGCGCCCGGTACGGCCCGGGCGGCGAGATGCGACACCCGGTCGAGGACGCCGGCCAGGTCGGTCTCGCCCAACCGGATCCGGCCGAGCTCGTGGAAGGCGCCGGCCGGGTCGAGCGGCTTCGTAGTCATGACCGTGTTCCCGTCCGGGCGCTTCGAGTTGCGTGCCGCCGATTCGCGGTTACCGTGAGGGCGGGTCAAACAGGGTGCCCGTCAACTGTCGACGGGAGGGGTTTGCCCATGGTGGCCTGGTCGTATGCGTACGAATCCTGCGATCCTTCGGCGGTGATCGGCTTCGACGGGACCGTGCTGGCCCGGATCACCTGGCACGCGGAGGGCGCGGAGGACGCCCGGGTCGTCGTCGACGGAGACATCGACCGCGACACCGCCCCGCTGCTGAGCGATCAGCTCCTCGCGGCGCTGGAACACCGGCGGGTGGTCCGCTGCGATCTCTCGAAGACCGGCTTCCTCGGCGCGGCCGGCGTCGGCGCGCTGGTGCGGGCACAGGTGGCGGCCGCCGGGTCGGGCCGGAAACTGCTGCTCACCGGGGTCGGCCAAGCGGTGGACTACGTGCTGTGCCGATGCGGTGTCCTCGGGGTGCTGGCCGTCGAACGGTGAGCGCCGGCCCGATGTTATGTTCTATCCGCGGCCGGCTCTGCCGGCTTCGAGCGTCAAACAGCGGCGCCGATCCGGAGTCTCGTGCTCCGTGGAGCATCACGATCGATTCCGCTGCATGGGGTTCTTGACGCTCATGGCCTACGAGCCTTTCGACTCCCTCTCCGCCCTCGCCGAACTGGGACGGATCAAACTGGGCGAAACGGACCTCAACGGGGTCTTGCAGCGGGTCGCCGAGCTGGCGCGGCGGGCGCTTCCGGGTGCGGCCGAAGTGTCCGTCACGCTGGTCCGGGGCGAGCGCGCCCACACCGCCGCGCAGACCGGCGAGACCGCGCTGCGGCTGGACGAGTACCAGTACGAGCAGGCCGCCGGCCCATGCCTGGAGGCCGCGGCGCGGCACGCGACCGTGTCGGTGCCGCACGCCGCCACCGACCCGCGCTGGTCCGGCTGGGCGGCGCGGGCCGCCGAGGCCGGCATGGGCAGCGTGCTGTCGGTGGGACTGCCGATCCTGGACGACGTCAGCGGCGCCTTGAACATCTACGGCGCCGCCGGGGCGTTCGACGACGACACGGTCGCGCTGGCGCAGACCTTCGTCGGTTACGCGGCGGTCGCGCTGGCCAACGCCCACCGGTACGACACCACCGCCACCCTCGCCCAGCACATGCAGGCGGCGATGGCCAGCCGGGCCGTGATCGAGCAGGCCAAGGGCATCATCATGGGCCGCCGGCACTGCACCGCCGAGGAGGCGTTCACGATCCTCACCCAGGTCTCGCAGCGCACCAACCGCAAACTCCGGGAGGTCGCCGCCGACCTGGTCGCCGGGGTGCTGCGCGGTCCGGGACCGCCGCTGACATGATCGGCCGTTTGGCCGGCGACCCTGGGGGAATGCTGCGGGCTCGCTGAGCGAGCGCCGCGGACGCTCTCCGCACAGGGCGTGAGGGGACCGACGTGCCACCGTTGCTCACGGATCAATTGTTCCCGGCGGCCGGCGCGGCCCGGCACGCCCGGAACATGGTCACCCAGGCCTGCGCCATGTGGGACCTGCCCGAGCTGGTCGGCCCAGCCAGCCTGGTCGTCGACGAGCTGGTCAACAACGGCGTCGAGCACGCCGGCACCCTGATGACGCTGCGGATCAGCCGGCGCGACCACTACCTGCACCTCGCGGTCGGCGACGGCTCCCCGGAACCGCCGCGGCTGCACGCGCCCCCGCCGCCTACCCAGCCGCACGGCCGCGGGCTGATGCTGGTCGACGCGATCGCCGCGCGCTGGGGATGGCTGCCCTCGAGCGAGGGCAAGGTGGTCTGGGCGACGCTGTTGATGGGTAGTCGGCGACCCGTGGAGACATTGGACTGGCTGGCCGTGGTGCGCCACGGCGAGAGCATCGGCAACGCCGCTGCGGCGGCCGCGGAGGCCGGCGCGGCAGACCGCGGAGACCGCGCTGACCGGCCTGAACGCCGCCCCGGACGGCCGGTTCTGGCACGAGGAGAGCGGCGACGCCGGCCTGGGCACGTCGGGCAGCGGCGACGCCCGCGCCGGAGTCGTGGCCGGCCTGCTCGGCCGCGGCGCCGACCGGGCTCAGGCCGCGTGCTGGGGCGCGTACGCCCACGCGGTGGGCGGCCAGCGGCTGAGCCAGCGATTCGGCCGCAGCGGCTTCCTGGCCCGCGAGATCGTCGGCGAGGTCGCCTCCACGATCGCCTCGGTGTAGAGCCTGCCGAGAGACTGTTTGGGCCGCGCCGCGGTGGGCAACCTTTCCGCGTACGACACGGGAGAGAGGTTGCTGATGAGAATCGTGAAGCTGGCCGCCGGCCTCGCCATCGGTTACGTGCTCGGCGCCCGCGCCGGGCGGGAGCAGTACGAGAAGATCGCGGAGGCCGCGCGCGGGCTGAGCGGCAGCCCCAAGGTCGAGCAGGCGAAGCAGAAGGTCAAGGACACGGCCGGCGCGAAGCTCGACCAGGTCGCGGACAAGGCCGGGGCGCCGCGCAAGCCGCGCTCGCCGCGAAGCAAGCCGGCCGGGAGCACGCCGGCCGGGAGCGGGACGGCCGGGAGCGGAACGGTCGGGACCACGCCGGTCGAGACGGTCACGGTCGAGAGCACGCCGGCCGGGAGCTCGCCGCTCTGACCGCCTAGCCGTGGGGGTGGCGGGCGTCGCGGCGCAGTTCCAGGAGGGCCTCGAAGTGCTCGGCGGGCATCGGCCTGCCGAGCAGGGCTCCCTGGCCCAGGCGGCAGCCCGCCGCCCGTACGATGTCGAGGTCCTCCTGGGTCTGAAGGCCGTCGGCGATCACCTCCATGCCCAGGCGGCGGCCCAGTGTCACGGTCACGTCGAGGACCGCGCCGGCCTGGCGGGCGGTGTCGGACTCCGGGCCGAAGACGTGGCGATCGATCTTGAGCAGGTCGATCGGCAGGATGCGCAGGCGACTCAGCGAGGTCGGGCCGGCGCCGAAGCCGCCGACCGCGGTGCGCAGGCCCTGCGCGCGGAGCCGGCCGAGGTGCGCCGCGAGATCGGGCTGGTGCTCATCCCGTACGAAAGACAGGTCCTGCTCCTTGATCTCCACGACCAGGTCCGCGGGCGGGATCTGATAGAGGTCGAGCGCGGTCTGCAGGCTCGCCTGGAAGGCCGGATCGGCCAGCGTGCGAGGGCGGACGGTGAGGCCCAGCCACAGCTGCTCGCGCTGACGCCAGCCGACCAGCAGACGGCAGGAGGCGTGCAGCGCCCAATGCGCGATCGGGCCGAGCAGACCCAGATCCTCGGCCAGCGGCAGCAGCTCGCCGGCCGGCACCGCGCCCAGCGTGGGATGCCGCCACGACGGCACCGCCTGCACCCCGACCGGACGGCGGCTCGCCAGGTCGACGATCGGCTGGTAGGCCAGCTCGAGCTCGCCGCGGGACACCGCGCCCGGCAGATCCTGCTCCAACGTGGACCGGCGTAGCAGCCGGACCTCCAGCTGCTCGTCATACCACTCGACCGCGCCCGGCGGGCCCTGGCGGACCGACCGCAGCGCCAGGACCGCGCGGCGGATCACCTCGTCGACACCTGCCTCCGGCGCCAGGTCGGCCAGGCCCGCCCACGCGGACAGGTGCGAGACCGTGCCGGCCGCCTCGTAGGGAGCGGTCAACGCGTTGATCAATTGGCTGGCCAGCAAGTGGGCGCGGACCGCGCCGCAGTGGGTCAGCACGGCGAACCGGGTCTCGCCCAGCCGCGCGGGCACGTCGGCGCCGGCCACGAACGTGCGCAACCGGCGGGCCGCCTCGACCACGACCACCTCGGCCTGGTCGGGCCCGCAGACGTCGCCGATCGCGGTGAGCCCGCCCAGCTCGATCACGATCATCGCGCCGGCGTCCGGGATCAGCTCGCCCGCCCGGCGCAGGCCCTCCCGGTTGGCCAGGCTCGTCGCCGGATCGAGGTGGGCGGCCTGGCGTAGCGCCCGCTCGAGGTCGCGCACGTTGCTCACGTCGCTGACGTGCACGACCAGGGTCCGTCCGGGCTCGGCCGGGTCGGCGCCGCTGGTCGTCCACTCGGTCTCCCGCCACTGGCCGAAGCCGTCCCGCAGGCGGACCGTCAGGCTCTCCTCGGCGCCGCGCCCGGCGATCCGCTCGGTGAGATAGGCGTGCACGGCGTCGGCCTGGACCGGATGCACCAGCGCGGACGCGGCGTGCCCGAGAACGTCCTGATCGGAGAGCCCGAACTGGCGGGCCGCGGCCGGCGACTGCCAGCGCACCGCGAGGTCGGCGTCCAGGACCATCGCCACGTCGGCCGAGCCGAAGACCAGGCTGCGCAGCCGGTTGCCCTGCACGGTGAGGTGATCGGCGTGCCGGCGCAGGGCGATTGCCGACAGCCACTCGCGGGCGGCGACCGCGGTGACCGCGGTGAGGCCGAGGACGATCGACACGGTGTCCATGCCGCCGTCGTTGATCAGGTGGTACACGGCGATCAGGGCGGCCGCGATCATCGGCAGCGCCAGCAGCGGGAAGCCGGCCGACGGCTCGCTGCCCGCCGGCGGCAGGGGGCGCGCGTCCGGGCCGATCCGCACCGAGCCGTGCCACATCAGCGCGGCGGCCGCGTTGACCGCGACGGCGGCGGCGAGGGCGGCGATCTTGGCGTTGGGCTCGCCGTCCGCGTCCTGAGCGATGATCAGGGCGGTCAGGGCGACCAGCGAGAGCGAGGCGCCGGGCGCGCACCACTGCAGGGCGGCCCGATGCCGGATCGCGTACACGCCGGTCACGGCGATGGCCGCGGCCGCGCCGCCGCCGAAGATCAGCGCGGTGATCGAGGCGCCGCGCCGCTCGTTGCCCTCCGCTCCGAACAGGAGCAGCCACGGCGGGAAGATCAGGCAGGCGGCGACGGCCAGGGTGTCGAGGCCGGCGCGCAGGTCGCGCTTCTGGTGCGGGCGCAGGACGGCCGGGAGGTACAGGCCGGCCACGAAGAAGAGGCTGACCAGGGGAATCTCGGCCGGCAGCGGGACACCGCCGACCAGCGCGTCCGGGGCCAGCAGGACGGCGAGCCCGCTGGCGGCGCCGGCCAGCGCGGTCACCAGGATGCCGCCGGCCAGCGCGAGGACACGCAGGCGGGGACCCTGCGGGCGGGCCCGCAGCATGAGTACGGCGATGCCGGCCGAGCACGCGGTCAGCAGGCCGGCGGCGGCGTCCGCGGGCAGCAGGGCGAGCCCTGTCACGATGCAGACGGCAGCCGCCGACCAGGCGACCTGCCGATCGGTCGGGCGGGAGGGGTGTCCTGCCATTAAGCCTTCAACGACCGATCTTTCTTTTGGTTACGACACTGTCAGCGCCACGTCGTCGAACCAGACCGTGCCGGTGTTGGCGCCCGACTTCAGGTGGATCTGGAGGCTGGCGGCGCCGGCCGGAGCGGCCTGGTCGACGGACAGCTTCGTCCAGCCGGTGGTGCCGGCCGGCAGGCTCGCCGACGAGGCGCCACCGAGCCATTTGTTGTTCACGTCGAACCAGCTCAGCGCGATCTGGGTGGCGCCGGTCGCGGCGTTGCCGCGCGCCCACACCTCGGCGTGCCACTTCTGGCCGGCCTGGACCGGGACGATCGGCGCCACCCGGTACGACGGGGAGCCGGCCGACGTCTTGCCGGTGTTCTTCATCGTCACCGACCATTTGCCGGACCGCGCGACGGCCGTGGTCTTGGTGGCCACGCCGAGCTCGGGCAGGTACGGGCTCCACGGCGACTGGCCGGACGCGTTCTCGAAACCGAGGTCCAGCAAGGACGACGGGTACGCCGTGCCGGCCCAGGCGGCCTGCACCACACCGGCGGCCGGCTTGGCGGTGCCATCGGTGCGGTAGAGGCCGAACTTGTACTGCGCCGCGCTCTGCGCCACCCCGGAGCTGGGGATGGCGCCGGTGGCGAAGTCGTTGAGCGTCCACGGCGCCACCGCCCGGATCCCGGCGACCTTCGCGGCCTCGAAGACCCGGGCCAGGTACGCGGCCTGCTCGCCCTCGGTGTTGGTCACCGTGCTGGCGCCGGCCTCGCCGATCACCAGGGGCGCCGGGGCGACCGCGGCCTGCGCCAGCCGGATCTCGGCGAGGGCCGCCTCGGAGTTGCCGTAGAAGTGGTAGTCGTAGTAGTCGACCGGGACGGCGGCCTTCAGCTTCGCCAGGTCGGAGGCCTCGTTCACCGAGATGGTCACCGGGATCTCCGGGGCGGCGGCGCGCACCACCGGGACGAGCTTCTTCGCCCAGGCGATGGCGGCGGCGTTGGTGGGCTCGAGCTCGTTCTGCAGGCCGATCGCGATGACCCGGGTGTCGTAGCGGTAGGGGGCGAGGATCGCGTTCGCCCAGGTGGTGCTGCCGGTGATGTCGGTGTAGCCGTCCCACCAGTCGAAGAGGGTGAGCTTCACGGTCATGTCGTGCGCCGCCGCGAGGGAGACGAACTGGGCGAGCTTGGCGGTGTATTCCGCCTTCGGCGTGGGGTAGCCGAAGACGGACGGGAAGACGATCGCTCGCACGCTGTCGGCGCCGAGCGCCGCGGCCTTCGCCAGGTCGGCGTTGATCGTGTCGGCGTCGAAGTCGGTCCACATCCGGCTCCAGCCGGCCGCCGACGGGTAGTAGTTGATCTGCTTGGCCGTCTTGACCGCCGCGAGCCGCCCGGACAGCGTGGTCGCGGTGGCGGCCGTGCCGGCGGCCGTCGCGCTCGCGGGGACGGTCACCAGCGGCAGCGCCGCGATCATGGCCGCGGTCATCCCGCGAGCGAACTTGCGCACTTTTCAGAGCCCTTCTTGCAGCCGGACGGAGGTTGGTAGCTCCTGTCGGCCACGGGCGGCCCCGGAAAAGGTCTGTTGATTGCGTACCGCGTGGTGATTGGGTTGCGTTCTGGTTGTTCGGGTACTCGGGCAGCATGCGGACGGGAATCCTGGCCGGTGCGGTCGCGGGCGCGGCGGGGACGGCCGCGCTGAACGCGGTGACGTATGTCGACATGGCGGTGCGCGGGCGCGGCGGCAGCGAGACACCCCAGCAGTCGGTCGAGGCGATGGAGGACCGGTTACCGGTCTCGGTGCCCGGCGAGGGCGAAACTCGGGAGAACCGGGTGAGCGCGCTCGGCAGCCTGTCCGGCGTCGTCACCGGGGTCGGGATCGGCGTGATGTTCGGGGTGCTGCGCCGGGCCGGGCTGCGGCCGCCGGGGCCGGTGGGGGCCGTCCTGGTCGGGCTGACCGCGATGGCCTCGACGAACGCCTCGATGGCCTCGCTCGGCGTCAGCGACCCCCGCGACTGGTCGGTGGGCGACTGGCTCAGCGACCTCGTGCCGCACCTGGCCTACGGCGCGGTCGCCTACGCGACGCTGGCCGCCCTCGATTAATCGGTCGCCGCGAGTGGCTGGGGGGCGGTAGAACCACGGAATGACCGAACAGCGGCTGGCCGGTGGGCTCGGATTCGGCGCCGTGCGCGTCGGCGACGAGGTTCGCCGGCCCGTGCAGCCCTGGACCGCGAACGCGCACGCGGTGCTGCGGCATCTGGAGGACGCCGGCTTCGACGGTGCTCCGCGCGCCCGCGGCTTCGATGAGCAGGGTCGCGAGCGCCTGACGTTCCTGCCCGGCGAGACCCTGGGCGAGACCTGGCCGTGGCCGGCCTGGCTGCGCACCGACGAGGCGCTGCGGCAGGTCGGTGCGTGGCTGCGGCGGCTGCACGACGCGACCGCGACTTTCCGTCCGGCCGCCGATGCCGTCTGGTTCACCGGCCGGGCGTGGGAGCCGGGGCTGCTGATGGCGCATCTGGACGCGTCGCCGTGGAACGCGGTCTGGGCCGATGGCGAGCTGGTGGGCTTCGTCGACTGGGACACCGTCAGCCCGTCGCGGCGGGAGGACGACCTGGCCTTCTCGGCGCTGACCTGGGTGCCGCTGCTGACGGCGGAGCTCGCGGGGAACGCCGGTTTCGACGAGGCGACCGACCGCCACCGGCGGTTCCATCTGCTGCTGGACGCGTACGGGTACGACGGCGACCGCATCGCGATCCGGGACGCGATCGCCGGGCGGGTGGAGCGCAACGTCGCGGTGATCCGGCAGATGGCCGCGGGTGGGGAGCCGACTTCGCAGGGGATGCTGCCGTGGGCGGCGTTTCTGGAACGGTCCGGCGCCGAGGTGGCCGGGCTGCCCGACGAGTTCTGGCGTCCGTAGCGCGGCGGGGCGGCGGGCGGCGGGGCGGCCTGGGCGGCGGGGGCCTGGGCGGCCGGGAGGATTCAGGCGGCTGTGGGCGGCGCGGTGGAGGCGCGGATCACCAGGGACGGGTTCATCAGGACCGAGCGGGGGTGGCGGTCCGGCTCCTCGATGGTGTCGAGCAGGAGGCGGGCGGCCTCGCCACCGATCTCGTAGTGGGGGATGGCGACCGTGGTCAGCGGCGGCCGCATCTTGTCGAGGAACGGCATCTCGTTGAAGCCGACCACGCTGATCTGCCCGGGGCAGGAGATGCCGCGCTCGGCGAAGACGTCGTAGCAGCCCAGCGCGATCAGGTCGTTGCCGGCCACGATCGCGGTGAACTCGGCGCCCGAGTCGAGCAGCGAGCGCAGCGCCTGGGCGCCCTCGGTCTCCGACCAGTATCCGCACTCGACGGTCAGAGCGGGGTCGTCCCCGAGGCCGTTGTCGACCATGGCGTGGCGGAAGGCGCGGGCGCGGCTCAGGCCGGTCGAGGTATGTTGCGGGCCCGAGAGGTGGGCGATCCGGGTGTGGCCCAGCCCGGCCAGGTGGGCCACCGCGAGGGCGATGCCGGCGTCGTCGTCGGCGCTCACCGACGGCAACTCCAGGCCGTCGACGCGACGGTTGACCAGCACCATCCGTACGCCCTGCTCGTGCAACCGGTGCAGCAGCGGGTGCTCGCGGCGCGCGGTCGCGACGATCAGGCCCTCGACCTGCCGGGACCGCAGCGACTCGACCTGGGCCTCCTCGCGCCCGGGATCGTTGTCGGTGTTGACGATCCAGGCGTTGTAGCCGGCCGTGGTGAGCACGTCCTCGATGCCGCGGACGATCGGCGGGAACAGCGGGTTGGTCAGGTCGGGGATGACCAGGCCGACGGTGCTGCTGCGGGCGGTCTTGAGGCTGCGGGCGATCGGGTTGGGCTGATAGCCGATGGACTCGGCGGCGCGCAGGACCTTACGGGCGGTGTCGGCGTTGACCAGCGGGCGCGTCTGCGGGTTGAGCGCGCGGGACGCCGTGGCGGGGTGCACCCCGGCCAGCTGCGCGACGTCGCGGAGCGTCGGCGTGGTCATCCGCACGAGTTTAGGCCCGGTCATCCCCGCCCCCGACAGTCACGGCCGATGTGGTCAGTCGGGCTCGCGACAGCGTGGCCAGCACACCCAGCGGCACGGCGACCAGCGCGAGCACCGCGAAGCCCAGCGAATAGTGGCCGGCCGAGGCGGGGCCGGCGAGCAGCGCCGAAGACAGGGCGCTGCCGGCGAACAGGCACCCGGCGAAGCCGGAGACGACCGCGGCGCGGGCGGCGGGCAGCACCTCGGTGGCCCACGTCTGCAGCGACGAGTGCATGGCGGCCCAGGCCAGCCCGATCAGCACCGCCACCACGGCGGCGACCGCGGCCCGCTGGGAGACCGCGGCCAGCGCGCAGGCCGCTACCGCGGCGGCGGCGCCGCATGCGATCAGCCGCCAGGCCGGCCAGCGCCGGGATAGCGCGCCGGCCAGCGGGGCGAAGATCAGCACGGCGAGGCCGTACACGGCGGTGACCGCGCCGGCCAGCGCGGCGCTGACGCCGGTCGACTCGATGGCCGGCGGCAGCAGGGTCAGGGCGCCGAGCAGCACGCCGCCCTCGACGAACGCGAGCAGCAGCACGAGCAGCGCCGCCCGCGAGCGGAACAGCCGGCCGAAGCCGCCGCCGCCCCGCCGGCCGTCGGCGGGGGAGGGCAGGCGGCGCAGCAGGAACGAGAGGGTCAGCGCGCAGACGGCCGAGACCAGGAACGCGGCCCGCCAGCTCACCGCGACCGCGAGCAGGCCGGCGCCGGCCGACGCGAGGGCGGTGCCGAGCGCGACGCCGACCATGAGGTTGGTGACCTCGGTCTGGCGGCGCTCGCGCGAGACGGTGTCGCCGACGTAGATGAGGCTCGCCGGGATGGCCGCGCTGAACGCCGCCCCGGCCAGCGCGCGGGCCACCCCGAGCTGGGTGACCGTGGTGACGGCGGCGGAACCGGCCGCCGCGATGCCGGCCGCCGCCAGCGTGATCCGCAGCGTCCGGACGCGGCCCAGCCGATCGGACACCAGGCCCCAGATCGGCTGCATCAAGCCGTACGCCAGGAAGTAGACGCTGGCCGTCTGGACGACGGCCGAGAGCGGAACGCCCAGCGATCGGGCCGTGATGATGAGCATGGGTGGCATGGCGAAGCGGTCCATGGTGCTGACGAACGTCGTGGCCTGCAGCAGGCGCAGCGGGCGGGTCACGCGAAACGCCGGCGCAGGCCGGCCACCGTCGCCAGGGCCGTGGCGTGGATGACGCCGTCGGGGACGAGCCCCTCCTCGGGGTCCTTCAGGCGCCGCAGATAGCGCTCCGCGAGGGGCCGTTCCAATCGCAGCGCTTCCATGGCCGACGCGATGACGAGCTCGTCGTGCTTGCCGTCCACGATGGCGCCGGCGGTCTCGACCATCCGGTCGGTGAAGGCCGCGACCGGCGCGGGATCGAGGGCGGCCAGGACCGTGCCGAGATAGGGGTTGCACACCTCGCTGACCCGGGCCACCGCGGTGAAGCCGGCCGCCTCGGCGTGCAGCTCGTTGCCGGCGTTGAGCATCGTGTAATCGCAGTCGCCGGCCAGCAGCGCCTGGAGCCGCTTCGGCGTGGACCCGAGCGTGATCAGCTCGAACTCGTCGCGGGAGACGCCGAGCGACTCGGCGAGCGCGTACATGGCGAAGGCGAAGCCCGACGTGGGCACGTCGACGCCGACGCGGGCGCCACGCAGCTCGCCGCGGCCGTAGAGGGCGAGGCCCATGCCCCGGTCGATCGCGGCCAGCATCTCCACCCGGCGGGGCTGGCCGAGGACGTTGTCGGGGCTGGTCAGCACGGCGTCGTAGGCGCCGGCGTAGAGCGCCTGGAACTGGGCCGGCGACGAGGGCACGAGGGTCTCGGTCACGTCGAGGGCCGGGTCGAGGTGGCGCGCGACGCGCAGCAGGACCGACGGCGTGAACGATCCGAGTCGGACGGTGGTGGCCACGACGGCAGCATAGCCGCACTCGTTTGCAGTCGGAACTCTTGACATTGCTGTAACACAGGACACATCCTGCTACGCAAACGATTGCGGCCTCTCTCAGGAGGACCCTGATGATCGAGATATCCGTCCCCCGGCGATCAGTCCTCGCCGCTTCCCTCACCGCCGCCATGGCGCTTGCTCTCGGCGCCTGCGGATCCCGGCCGTCCGAGAAAGCGGCGGCCGATACCAGCAAACCCATGACGATCGGCATCTCGCTGCCGCTGACCGGCGACTTCTCCCAGCCCGGCACCGAGGCGCGCCGCGGCTACGAGGTCTGGGCCGACCAGATCAACAAGGCCGGCGGCCTGCTCGGCCGCCAGGTGCAGCTCAAGATCGTCGACGACGCGAGCAACCAGGACACGGTGGTCAGCGACTACACCAAGCTGATCACGCAGGACAAGGTCGACCTCATCCTCGGCACCTTCTCGTCACTGCTCAACTACCCGGCCTCGGCGGTCGCGGAGAAGAACGGCATGGTGTTCGTCGAGCCGGCCGGCGGCGCGCCGAAGATGTTCGAGCGCGGCTTCAAGTACCTCTTCTTCGCCCAGCCGGCGACCGCGCCGCACCAGGCCGACGTCTTCGTCGACTGGATCAAGTCACTCCCCGCCGACCAGCAGCCCAAGACGGCGGCCTACCCGACGCAGGACGACCCGTTCGCGGCGCCGGTCATCGAGAGCATGCAGAAGCAGCTGGAAGCCATCGGGGTCAAGACCGTGTACAGCTCGACGTACCCGGCCGACACCACGAACTTCCAGTCGATCGCCAGCCAGCTCGCCGCCAAGAAGCCCGACCTGATCGCCCAGGGCGCGGTCTTCGAGGACGGCGTCGGACTGGTCCGCTCGCTGAAGCAACTGCAGTACTCGCCGAAGATCATGTTCCAGACCTCGGCGCCGAGCAACGCCGGCCAGTACAGCACCGGCGTCGGCGTGGAGAACACCGAGGGCGTCTTCTACACGGTCAGCTGGCATCAGGACGCCAAGACCCCGAAGAACGCGGAATTCGTCGCCGGCTACAAGGCGAAGTATCAGAACGCCGACCCGGCCGAGGACGCGGCGGACGCGTACGCGGCGGCCGAGGTGCTGCAGGCCGCGGTCGTCGCGGTCGGCTCCACCGACCAGGCCAAGCTGCGCGACTGGCTGCACGCCAACCAGGTGACGACCATCCTCGGCCCGCTGCGCTGGGAGGCGACCGGCGAGCCGATCGGCAAGTTCCTGCTCGGACAGTGGCAGTCGGGCAAGGCCCAGGTCGTCGCGCCGGCCGAGGCGGCCACCTCCCAGACGGTCGTGAACCCCAAGCCCGACTGGAAGTGATCGGCACATGACCCAGTTCGTCCAGGCGCTCGTGCTCGGAGTGCTGATCGGCGGCATCTACGCGCTGATGGCCTCCGGCCTGACGCTGATCTTCGGAGTGCTGCGGATCGTCAACATCGCCCAGGGCGCGTTCCTCATCCTGGTCGCGACGTTCACCTGGTGGCTGTGGCGGGCGACCGGGATCGACCCGATCCTGTCCGCGTTCATCACCGCCCCGCTGATGTTCGGCCTCGGCTGGTTGCTGTACCGGTTCGTGGTGCGGCGCATCAGCGGGCAGGCGGCCTCGATGTCGGTGCTGCTGACCTTCGGCATCGCGCTGGTGATCGAGGGCTTCCTCAACGTGGTGGCGGGCAACAAGTTTCGCTCCGCCACCCCGGCGTACTTCGAGCAGAGCTTCCGGGTGGGCGACATCCTGCTGCCCAAGGCCCAGGTCTACGGCTTCCTCGCGGCGGTCGTGGTGCTGGGCGGGCTGTATCTGTTGCTCACCCGGACCTGGGCGGGCCGGGCCATCCGGGCCACCTCGCAGAACCCGTCGGCCGCGGCGCTGGTCGGCATCACGGCGACGGCCACGGCCGCGCTGGCGTTCGCGCTGGGCAGCGCGAGCGCCGGCGTGGGCGGGTCGATCCTGTCGGTGCTCTACCCGTTCTTCCCGGCGTCGCACTACGACTGGATCTCCCGGCTGCTCGGCATCGTGGTGCTGGGCGGCATGGGCTCGCTGCCGGGGGCGCTGGTCGGCGCGCTCGTCCTCGGGCTGGCCGAGACGCTCACCGCGACCTATGGCTCCCTGCAGTGGTCGACGCTGGTCTTCTATCTCGTGATCATGGCGGTCCTGCTGGTCCGGCCGCAGGGTCTGTTCGGCGCCCGGCTGCGGGAGGACGTCGCATGACCTTCTTGAGAAAACCGCACGCCATCGCCGGAATCGTCCTCCTCGGGCTGATCCTCTACCCGGTGATCAACCCGTGGCAGCCCTATCCGCAGGGCGTCATGCTGATGATGTTCCTGCTCGCCATCCAGGCCACCAGCTGGAACATCATTTCCGGCTACGCGGGCTACATCTCGCTCGGCCACAGCATGTTCCTCGGCCTCGGCTCCTACACGGCCGCGATCATCGCGCTGCACACCGGCGTCAACCCGCTCTGGGTGGCGCCGCTCGGCGGGGTGACCGCGGTGATCGTCGCGGTCGTCTTCGGTGCGGTGGTGCTGCGGACCCGCGGGCACGCCTTCGTGATCATCACGATCGCGCTGCTGCTGTCGGCGCAGATCGTCGCCACCAACTGGGACTCGCTCACCAACGGCTCTGACGGCATCACGCTGGAGCTTCCGTTCTGGAGCGCCGATTTCCAGAACATTCCGTTCTATTACGCGTTCCTGTTTCTCCTGGTGCTGACCGTGCTGTTCAGCGCGTGGATCGCGCGCACCAAGCTCGGCACCGGCCTGGTCGCGATCCGCGAGGACGAGGGCAAGGCCGCCGCGATCGGGGTCAACACCACAATCTTCAAGATCATCGCGTACGGGGCCAGCAGCTTCTTCATCGGCATCGCCGGAGGCGTCTACGCGTACTACCAGACCTTCCTCAATCCGGTGGGGTCGTTCGCGATCCTCGGCAGTGTGCTGATCGTCCTCGCCGCGCTCGTCGGCGGACGGGGCTCGCTCTACGGGCCGGTGCTCGGCGCGTTCATCGTCTCGCTGATCAACGAGGGCGCCACGGTGTACGGCGGGAGCACTCAATCACGCGTACTCGTCATGGGCTTGATCCTGGTTTTGGTCGTGCTCTTCCTGCCGGCCGGGCTGCTGCCGACGGTGGAGTCGGCCTGGCGCAAGCGGCATCCCGCGAAAGTTTCCTATACCGATCAGGTCGGCGCTCTCTCGCACAACGCGGCTGTGGTGCGGGCGCGACTGCCGCAGCGGGAACCGGGACCGATCCTCGAAGTACGGGGGGTCACGAAACGTTTCGGCGGGCTGGTGGCCGTCGACGGCGCGGACCTGACCGTCGAGCGCGGGTCGATCACGGCGCTGATCGGGCCCAACGGATCGGGCAAGACGACGCTGTTCAACCTGATCACCGGGGCCATGCCGGCCGACTCGGGGACCGTGACCTTCAACGGCAAGCGGATCGAGAAACTGCCGCCGTGGACGCGCGGGCATCTCGGGCTGGGCCGGACGTTCCAGGTGACGCGGCTGTTCAAGGACATGACCGTGCTGCAGAACGTGGTCGCGCCGCAGCCCGACGGAAAGTTGCGCACGATGCTGGCCGACGCGGTGTCGGGAGCCGAAGCGACCCGGGCGCGCGAACTGCTCGACGTGGTCGGGCTCGGCGCGCTGGCGCAGCAGAAGGCGGGGGCGCTCTCCTATGGGCAGCAGAAGCTGGTCGAGCTGGCGCAGGTGCTGATGCAGGCGCCGGAGCTGATCCTGCTCGACGAGCCGGCCGGCGGGGTCAACCCGAGCCTGCTGGGACGGCTGACCGAGGTGATCCGCGAGCTCAACCGGGACGGGGTGACCTTCCTGGTGGTCGAGCACAACATTCCGCTGGTGCTGGAACTTTGCGATCCGGTTTACGTCTTCGCGCGCGGCAAGAGCATCGCGTCGGGACCGCCGGCGCAGATCAGGGAGGACCCGCTGGTGCTGGACGCCTACCTGGGTGACGACTGGAGGGCCGATGCTCACGCTTGAGGACGTCACGGCGGGGTACGGCGGCGGGAACGTGCTGCAGGGGGTGTCGCTCACCTGCGGCGAGGGGACGGTGACCTGCATCGTCGGGCCGAACGGGGCCGGGAAGTCCACGGTGCTCCGGGTGATCAGCGGGTTGCTGCGGTGCCGGACGGGGTCGGTCGCCCTGGCGGGCTCGCGGCTCGATCAGCTCGACCCGGCCCGGATCCTGGCGCTCGGGATCACCCAGGTGCCGCAGTCGCAGGCGCTCTTCCCGGGAATGTCGGTGCGGGAGAACGTGCTGCTCGGCGGCTATCTGATCCGCCGCGATCGCCGTCTGCTGGCGGCCCGCTTCGACGCGGTCGTCGCGCGCATCCCGCTCGTCGGCGAACGCGCCCGTGATCAGGCCGGGAACCTCTCGGGCGGACAGCGGCGGATGGTGGAGATCGCGCGCTGCCTGATGCTCTCGCCGAAGCTGCTACTGCTCGACGAGCCGTCGCTCGGGCTCGATCCGCGCAGCCTCGCCGGGGTGGCCGGGCTGATCCGGTCGCTGCACGAGGGCGGGACGACCGTGCTGATGGTCGAGCAGAACGTGCGGCTCGGGCTCGGGCTGGCCACCCACGGCGTGGTGATGGAGGGCGGCAAGGTGCGGCTCACCGGCACCGCCGCCGCGGTACGCGACAACCCCGAGATGGCTTCGCTCTATCTGGGCGGCACACCTGCATCCGTTAAGGAGACACAACATGGCTGAAGCTGTTGGCTGGATCGGGGCGGGGCGGATGGGGGCCGCCATGGCCGTCCGGCTGCTCGCCGCCGGTGTGCCGCCGCTCGTCTGGAACCGGACCCGCTCCAAAGCTGAGGCCACCGGCTGCCCGGTCGCCTCCGATGTCGCCGCCCTGCGCTCCTGCGATGTCGTGTTCACGATGCTGTCCACTTCTGCGGATCTTGATGAGGTGCTGTTCGGGGACGGCGGTCTGCTCGTCGATCCGTCTTCGGTGCCGGAGACCTTGATCGATTGCTCCACTATCTCGCCCGAGTCGTCTGCGCTCGTACGATCGGCGTGTCTTGCTCTTGGGGTTGATTTTCTCGCCGCACCCGTTTCCGGTAACGGCAAAGTAGTCAAGTCCGGAAATTTGAGTATTGCGGTTTCGGGGCCGGTTTTGGCCTATGAACGCGTGTCGGATTTGCTGGGACATATCGCTCGCTCGGTGACCTATGTGGGGGAGGGCGACGTCTCCCGGCTCGTCAAGATCTGCCACAACCTGATGCTCGGCGTGGTCACCCAGTGCATGGCCGAGATCACCGTGCTCGCCGAGAAGGGCGGGGTGTCGCGGGCCGCGTTCCTGGAGTTCCTGAACGGCTCGGTGATGGGGTCGATGTTCACCCGGTACAAATCGCCGGCTTTCGTCCACCTCGACTACACTCCGACGTTCACGCCGGTGTTGCTGCGCAAGGACTTCGATCTCGGGCTCGCCGCGGGGCACGAGCTGGACGTGCCGCTGCCGCTGGCCGCGCTGACGGCGCAGCTGGTGCAGCAGGCGGTGTCGAGCGGGCGGGTGACCGAGGACTTCGCGATCCTGCTCGACCAGCAGGCCGCCGCCTCCGGACTCACGCTCAAGCCCGAGGACACGCCGGTCGACGACGGGCTCTCGTCGTGAGCCGGCCGCTCGGCGCGCCGGGGCACATGGGGGTCGACTACGAGGAGCGGGTCGACTTCGATCGGCTGCGTCGCTACCGGCTTTCCCGCGCGGTCTCCAGTCTCGCCTCCTCTTCGTGTGGCGCGTTCCTGCTCTTCGACTTCTACAACATCCGGTACACGACGCAGACGTGGATCGGCGGGGCGCTCGGCGACAAGATGACCCGGTATGCGCTGCTCACGCGCTCGGGCGGGCCGACGTTGTGGGACTTCGGGTCGGCGGCTCGGCATCACAAGCTGTACGCGCCGTGGCTCGACCCTTCTTCATGCCGGGCGGGCATGCTGGGGATGCGCGGGGCCATCGCGCCGTCGGCCGGGCTCATGGAATCCGCCGTACGGGAAATCAAGGGTTTGCTTCTTGATGCTGGTCTTGCCGATCAGCCGGTCGGCGTGGACATCGTGGAACCCGCGTTTCTCTTCGAAATGCAGCGGCAGGGGGTGGAGGTCGTCGACTGCCAGCAGCTCATGCTCGACGCCCGGCTGATCAAGTCGCCGGATGAGATCATGCTGCTGAACCAGGCCGCGGCGATGGTGGACGGCGTCTACCAGGACATCGTGGAGGCCCTGAAGCCGGGGATCCGCGAGAACGAGATCGTGGCGATGGCCAACAAGCGGCTGTACGAGATGGGCTCCGACCAGGTCGAGGCGATCAACGCGGTCTCCGGCGAGCGGTGCAACCCGCACCCGCACAACTTCTCCGACCGCATCATCCGCCCCGGCGACCAGGCGTTCTTCGACATCATCCACTCGTTCAACGGCTACCGGACCTGCTACTACCGCACGCTCGGGGTGGGGCGCGCGACGGCTTCGCAGCGCGACGCTTACAAGAAGGCCCGTGAGTGGATGGACTCGGCGATCAACGCGGTCCGTCCCGGCGTGGGGACCGACGAGATCGCGGCTCTGTGGCCGGCCGCTCCCTCGTTCGGGTTCGAGAACGAGATGGCGGCATTCGGCCTGCAATTCGGGCACGGCCTGGGGCTGGGGCTGCACGAGCGCCCGATCATCTCGCGGCTCAACAGCTTCTCGTCGCCGGTGGAGCTGCAGGAGGGCATGGTCTTCGCCCTCGAGACGTACTGCCCCGCCGACGACGGTTTCTCGGCCGCGCGCCTCGAAGAAGAAGTCGTGGTGACCGCGGACGGCCCACGCATCCTCACGCTGTTCCCGTCGGAAGACCTCGTGGTCGCCAACCCGTACTAGGAGGTTTTGTGGACACGGATCTCTTCATCGGGGGCAAGTGGCTCCCGTCCTCGGCCGGCGATCGTTTCGACGTGCTCGACCCCGCGACCGGCACGGTGATCGCCTCGGTGGCGGACGGCACGACGGCCGACGCCCTAGCGGCCGTCGAGGCCGCGTCTTCCGCCGCCGCCGCGTGGGCTGCGACACCACCACGCGTACGGGCGGAGCACCTGCGCCGCGCGTTCGAGTTGATGACCGCGCGCGCGTCGTCGCTGGCCCAGCTGATCAGCCTGGAGAACGGGAAGGCTCTCGCTGACGCCCAGGGCGAGGTGGCTTACGCCGCCGAGTTCTTCCGGTGGTACGCCGAGGAGGCGGTGCGCGCCTTCGGCTCGGTCGCGACGGCTCCCTCGGGCGCCAACCGCATCCTGGTGGTGCGCCAGCCGGTGGGCGTCTGCGTTCTGGTCACGCCCTGGAACTTCCCCGCCGCCATGGCCACCCGCAAGATCGCACCCGCCCTGGCCGCCGGCTGCACCGTGATCCTCAAGCCGGCCTCCGACACCCCCTTGACAGCCCTCGCGATGGCCGCCCTGCTGGCCGAGGCCGGCATCCCGCCCGGCGTGGTAAACGTGCTGCCGTCCCGAAGCTCGGGCCGCGTGGTCTCCGCGATGCTGCACGACCCGCGGGTACGCAAGGTCTCCTTCACCGGTTCCACCGAGGTGGGCCGCCTGTTGCTGGCCGAGGCGGCCGACAACGTCGTGAACACCTCGATGGAACTGGGCGGCAACGCGCCTTTCCTGGTCTTCGCCGACGCCGACCTCCCCGCAGCCGTCGAAGGCGCCATGATCGCCAAAATGCGCAACGGCGGCGAGGCTTGCACGGCGGCCAACCGCTTCTACGTAGAGGCCCCGGTAGCCGCCGAGTTCGCCCGCCTCTTGTCGGCCCGCATGGCGTCGCTGGTGGTCGGCCCCGGCACCGACCCCGCCACCCAGGTGGGCCCGTTGGTCAACCCCGAGGCGGTCGACAAGGTGGACTCGCTGGTCCGCTCGGCCCTCTCCGCGGGCGCCGTAGCCACCACAGGCGGCTCCCGCCTTTCGGGGGCCGGCTGCTACTACCCGCCCACGGTCCTCACCAACGTCCCACCCGACGCCAGCATTCTCCGCGAGGAGATCTTCGGCCCCGTGGCCCCGATAGTCACCTTCACCGCCGAGGAGGAGGTGATCCGCCTCGCCAACGACACCGAATACGGGCTGGTCGCCTACGTCTACACCAGCGACTTGGCGCGTGGTTTGCGGGTGAGCGAGGCTTTGGAGGCGGGGATGGTCGGCCTGAACCGCGGCTTGGTAAGCGACCCGGCAGCCCCGTTCGGCGGTGTGAAACAGAGCGGGATCGGTCGGGAAGGCGGTCATGAGGGCCTGCTCGACTACACCGAGTCCAAGTACATAGCCGTCACCTGGTAGCCGGCGCCGCGCCGGGCTTGCCCGCGCGGCGTTCCGGCTTGCCGCCACCGCGTTCGTGCTTGCCCACGCCGGCGCTCGCACCGCTCATAGGGCCGTGTCTTGCCTTGCCCTGGGCGGGCGGCAGGCAGGTCAGCTGTCCCGCTCTATGGCTGCGACCACCGCCTCTCGTGTCAGCGGCAGGTCGCGCACCCGGACGCCTACTGCCGCCGCGAGCGCGTTGCCGATCGCGGCGGCGGTCGGGCCCTGGGCGGCCTCGCCGGCACCCAGCGACTTCTCGTTCTCCTCGCCGCCGACCAGCGTGACGTCGACCCGCGGCACCTGGGAGAACCGCAGGATCGGGTAGGTCTCCCACGTGTCGCTGGTGACCCGCCTGCGGTCGAAACGGACCCGCTCGGTCAGCGTCCAGCTGGCCGACTGCACGGCGCCGCCCTCGATCTGGTTGCGAACGCCGTCCGGGTTGACCACCCGGCCCACGTCGATCGCCACGTACAGCCGGCGAACCCGGACGTCAGCCTCCGCTTCTACCTCCGCGACCACCGCACAGTAGGCGCCGGTGCCCTTGTACCGCGCATAGCCCAGACCGAACCCGTGCCCCTCGGGCGGTGGTTGTCTCCAGCCGGCCGCTTCGGCGGCCGCGATGAGGACGCGCCGCCCGCGCGGGTCGCTGAGGTGCTCCAGCCGGAACTCCAACGGATCCCGCCCGGCTGCCTCGGCCAGCTCGTCCATGGCCGACTCGATGGCAAAGACATTGAGGAACGCCCCCAGCGCCCGCATCGACGAGCTGCGGATCGGTGACCGGAGCAGCCGATGCCCGACAACCCGTCGGCGCGGCAGGTCGTACCCGGGCAGCGCGTTGCGCATGCTGCCGTACCCGTTGGCAGCCGGGGGATCCACCGCCGCCGGATACTCGGCCGCGTGCCCGAGGACGGTCGCCGCTAGCAACCCGGGAACACCGGCATACCCCGGCCGTGCCATGTGGCCCTGGCTGAAGACGTCATAGTGCCACGACGAGATCGCCCCGTCCGCCGACAGCGTGGCAGCCACGTCGGCCGTCATCGCCGACCCGAACGGCGCCCACGACAGCTCGTCCTGCCGGCTCCACAGCACCTGCACCGGGCGCCCCGGCACGGCCCGGGCGAGCAGCACAGCGTCGAAGGCCGCATCGTCGGCGGCATTGTGTCCGTAGCATCCCGCGTTCTCGACGTGCTCGACCCGCACGGCGTCCGCCTCCAGGCCGAGCGCGGCCGCGATCGCCCGGCCGAGCGGATGGACGCCCTGACTGTGCGACCACACCTCCAGCCGGCCGTCGTCGTGCCAGAGCGCCACGCCGCAGCTGGGTGCCATCGACGCGTGCGCCACGAAGGGACGGCTGTAGGTCGCCCGGACAACTCGCTCGCTAACCGCTTCGACGTGATCGTCCCGGCTGTCAGCCGCGCTCGCGCCTCTTTGCCGGCTGCCGCCTGTCTCAGCACCGCTGCCCCGCGCGCCGGTTGTGCCGTCTTTGTCACCGCCCGGTGGCGCTGCGCCGTCGTCGACGACCGTGATGGTCTCGTGCGGGCCCGCTCGCAGGAACTTGTCGAGGTCCTCCTCGTCGGGAAGCGAGTCATGCTCGTCCCAGCGCGTGCCCTGCCGCAGGACCTCCGCGCCTCGCACCACAGTCGCCTCGTCCGGTCCTACCAGGCCGAGGAAGGAACCATCTCGCACGAGGGTGAGCCCGTCGGGCACCGCGGCGGTCACCTCGACGAGGCGTGCGCCGCGCGAGGGTGGACGCACGACCCGCCCGTACAGCTGGCCGGGCAGGCGCAGATCCTGGATGTAGCGCGGCCGCCCGAACACCTTGTCCGGCAGGTCGAGCCGCTCGACGCTTCGGCCGACCAGCCCTGCCTCCGACCGCAGCGGCACGTCGGGGTCGGCCGGGACTTCGAGGTCGACGGCGGCGGCAAACCGGGCATAGGAGAAGTCGTCGCCGCCCGCCGCTCGGGCGAAGCGCATCCGGACATTCGCCGCCGCGACCCGCAGTGCGGCACCCGAATCCATGACGGACAGGCTGCCGGCGGTGACACCCTCGTCGGGCCCGCCGGACCCGGCCGGCACCATGCGGACGGCCGCCAGGCCGACGCCGAGCTCGTCGGCGGCGATCTGTGCCAGCGCGGTCAGGATGCCCTGGCCCAGCTCGACCTTTCCGGCCCGCACGTCGATCCGGCCGTCGGAGTGCACGGTGATCCAGCGCGCGAGGATCGGGTTGGCGGCGAGGTTCTTCGGAAGCTCAGCCATTGTCCTCACCCGCCCGCACGACGGCCCGGACCATCCGCTGCTGCGCACCGCATCGGCACAGATGGCGGTCGAGCGCGGCGACCACCTCGGACTCGCCGGGATGAGGGTCGCGCTCCAGCAGCGCGGCCGCCGACATGATGATCCCGGTGACGCAGTAACCGCACTGCGCCGCCTGCTCATCGAGGAATGCCTGCTGGACGGGATGCGGCGTGATGCCCTCGACGGTCGTGACCGCCTTGCCCTCGACCGACCAGATCGGGGTGTCGCAGGACGGCACCGGGTGGCCGTCGACGTGGACGAAACAGGCGCCGCACAGTCCGAGCCCGCACCCGAAGCGCGCGCCCATCAGCCCCAGCTCGTTGCGCAGGACGTACAGAAGCGGCGTATCCGGATCGGCCGCGACGCGGTGCTCCACGCCATTCACCGTGAGCGTGATCATCAGTCTTCTCCGAAGACTTCGGGGTGCCGGCGGAGCTCGATGCGCGTCCGCCGGATGTGGCCGGCCAGGAAACGGCCCGAGTCCACCTCGTCGCGGCGCTCGATGGCGTCCAGCAGCAGGCGGTGCTCGGCGTTCACGACCCAGCGCCGGCTCGGTCCGGTGAGCTGCATGAACAGGCGGCGGTAGTACTGCGTCGAATTCCACAGGCGGGTGACCGTGGTGGTGAGCTGATCGATGCCGCAGGCGCTGTAGGTGCGCAGGTGGAACTCGCGGTCCAGGGCGAGAAACCCTTCCACGTCGACCCCGGCCTCGATCTCGTCCTGGATCTCCTCCATCCGCAGGAAGTCGCCAGGTGTCAGCATCGGCAGGCTCTCGGCGAGAGCTAGGGGCTCGAGCTGCTCGCGCATCTTGTACATCACGTCGACCTCGTGCATGGACAGCCAGGGCACCCGGGCGCCCTTGTTGGGCTCATGCTCCACGAGGCCCTCAGCGGCGAGCATCTGCAGCGCCTCGCGGACGGGGAGCCGGCTGGCGCCGAGCTGCTGGGCGATGTCCTCCTGCCGGACCCGCTCGCCGGGTGCTATCCGGCCGCCGAGGATGGCGCTGCGAAGGTGCTCGGCGACGCGTTGCGTGGCGACGGTCATGAGCTCTCGCCCCGGAAGTAGGCCCGGCCGTGCGGGTAGGACACCAGCTCGAATTGCATGCCCCATGGTGCCAGGAAGTAGACCCAGCGCTGGCCCTCGTGCGGGCCGCGGCTCGCCGTCGGGTCGCCGAGCACGGTGACGCCGTGGCTCCTCAGGTGGGCGACGGCGGCATCCAGGTCGTCGACGTAGAGCGCGATGTGGTGACCGCCGATGTCGCTGTTGCGCGGCGGCTCGGTGCGCCGGCCGGGCGCCTCGTACGAGAACACCTCCAGGATCGCCTGGCCGCCGAGCCGGAAGAACCGGTTTTCCGGGATCTTGGCGCGCGGGTGGACGTTGAGATGCTCCGCCATCCACATGCCCTCGTCGGCGAACGGGCCCAGAGAGTAGAGGTACTCGCAGCCGAGCACGTCGACGAGGAACGTCTGCGCCTCGTCGAGGTCGGGCACGGTGAAGCCGACGTGATCGAGCCGCTGCAGCCCTGGGAGCCCCATCGCTCACCTCCTTTTGGATCCAATTCACCCTATCGCCTCGCCGTAGCGCGAGGGAAGGACGATTTTCGGGCTGGTGAATGGATCCAATCGGTGGGAGGCTGTCCGGGACGAAGGAGGTCCCGATGGCGGAACACCGCGCTTTGCACCCCGGCGCCGCATGGACGGAGCTGGTCGTCACCGACGCCGATTGGGATGCGGCCGACCCCGAGCTGCTCGCCACGATGTTCCATCAGCTCACCCTGATCCGCGCCTTCGAGGAGCTCGTGCTCGAGCTCGCGGCCGCGGGCCTGGTCCACGGTCCCGCGCACTCCAGCATCGGGCAGGAGGGCGGCGCCGTCGGCTCCGTGCTGGCGCTCGCCCCCGGCGACCAGGTGAATGGCTCGCACCGTGGCCATCACCAGTTCCTCGCCAAGGCGTTGCAGCACGTCGCGCCCAAGGGTTTCGACCTGACCGCGGGGCTGTCCGAGGAGGTCCGCACGGTCCTGCTGCGCACGCTCGCCGAGATCTGCGGCCTCGCCCGCGGCTTCGGCCACGGCCGCGGCGGCTCCATGCACCTCCAGTGGATCGAGGCCGGCGCGATGGGCACCAATGCCATCGTCGGCGGCGGTGTCCCGCTGGCGGCCGGCTACGCCTGGGCCGCCCGGCAAGCCGGCACCGACGCGGTCGCGGTGACTTATTTCGGCGACGGCGCGGCAAATATCGGCTCGACGCTGGAGACCTTCAACCTCGCCGCGGCCTGGCGCCTGCCGGTCTGCTTCTTCCTGGAAAACAACCAGTACGCGGTGTCCACCAGCGTCGAGGAGGCTACGGGGGAGCAGCGCCTGTCCGCCCGCGGGCCGGGCTTCGGCATCGCCAGCTGGCGGGTCGACGGCATGGATCCGCTCGCGGTCCATCTCGCGATGAGCGAGGCGGCCGCGCACATGCGCGCCGGGCACGGTCCCACCCTCATCGAGGCCGACACCTATCGCTACTTCCACCAGAACGGCCCCTTCCCCGGCAGCTCCTTCCGCTACCGCTCGAAAGAGGAGGAGGCCGAGTGGCGCAGCCGTGATCCGATCGATCGCGTGGCCGGCCACCTGATCCGGCGTGGCCTGCTCACTGCTGAGGCCCGCGACGCCGCTGTGGCTGGTGCCAAGGAGGCGGTCGCGGCAGCCGGAGAGGTCCTCCTCGAGCCTGTCCCCGATGGGAAGCCCGGCGAGCGGCGGATCAGACCCGCGGAATGGCCCGACCCGGCCTTCGTCGATGTCGGGGTCCGAGGCGACCTCAGCGAATTCGACGGCGCCCGCATGGCCGACGAGAGCATCGCCGTGCGCGACACCAAGTTCATCGACGCCGTCGCCGAGGTCATGCGACGGCGCATGGAGGCCGACGACCGGATCGTCGTGCTCGGCGAGGACGTGCACCGCCTCAGCGGCGGGACGAACGGCGCCACCAAGGGCCTCAAAGACGCCTTCCCCGACCGGGTGCTTGGCACGCCGATCAGCGAGAACGCCTTCACCGGCCTGGCCGGCGGCGTCGCGCTCGACGGGCGGTTCCGGCCGGTCGTCGAGCTCATGTACGCCGACTTCATGTGGGTCGCCGCCGACCAGCTGTTCAACCAGATCGGCAAGGCCCGGCACATGTTCGGCGGCGATGGCCCGGTCCCGCTCGTGCTCCGCAGCAAGGTGGCGACCGGCACCGGGTACGGCTCCCAGCACTCGATGGACCCGGCCGGGGTGCTGGCCACCGCGCCGGGCTGGCGGATCGTCGCGCCGTCCACACCCTTCGACTACATCGGCCTGATGAACGCCGCGCTCCGCTGCGAAGACCCGGTCGTCGTGCTGGAACACGTCGACCTCTACAACAGCACGGGCCCCGGCCCGGTCGACGACTACGACTACTGCCTCCCGGTCGGCCGGGCCGCGCTCCGGCGTACGGGCTCGGCCGTCACGCTCGTGGCCTACCTTTCGATGGTCGCCGAGGCGTTGGCCGCGGCCGAGGAGACCGGCGTCGACGCCGAGGTGGTCGACCTGCGCTGGCTCGATCGGGCAAGCGTCGACTGGCAGACCCTGGGCGCCAGCATCCGCAAAACCAATCGCATCCTCATCGTCGAGCAGGGCCCGGTTGGCACCTCTTACGGCGGCTGGCTGGCCGACGAGATACAGCGCCGGTTCTTCGACTGGCTCGACGCGCCGATCCAGCGCGTCACCGGCGGCGTGGCTTCGCCGAGCATCAGCAAGGTATTGGAGCGCGCGGCGATCGCCCGGCGCGAGGAGATCGCCACCGCCCTCCGCCGCATCGGGGAGGCCTGAGATGGCGAGCCTGCTGAGGATGCCCGCGATCTCCGCCAACGTCGCGGAGGCCGTGCTCAACGAATGGCCGCTCGCGGAAAACACGGCCTTCGCCGCCGGCGACCCCCTCGCCACGGTCGAAACCGACAAGGCCGTCGTCGACGTCCCGGCCGAGGCTGACGGCGTCCTGATCCGCACCCTCGTCGAGCCCGGCAAGGCGGTCACGGTTGGCACGCCGATGGCCGTGCTCGCGGCCCCCGGCGAGACCATCGACGACGTCGACGCCCTGGTCGCCCAACTGCTCGGCACGAGCGTGGAGGGCGCAGCTCGGCCCGGCACGCCGGCAGCCACGCCGAGCAGCACGCCGACAGCCACGCCGAGCAGCACGCCGACAGCCAGGCCGAGCAGCACGCCGGCGGTCGGGCCGAGCAGCGCTTCGACAGCCGAGCCGAACGGCATGCCGGGCGGCGGGCCAAGCGGGGCCTCAGCGGTCGGGCCGGGCAGCGCGCCGTCAGTGGCGGCACCGACTAGCATGCCGGGCGCGGCGTCGGTTGCGTCGTCGGCCGCCGACGGGGCGGTCAGAGTGTTCGCCAGCCCGCTCGCGCGGCGCCTCGCCCGCGAGAACGCCCTACGCGTCGAGGACATCAACGGCACTGGCCCGGGCGGCCGCATTGTGCGCGACGACGTCCACCGAGCCATGGCTGATCGTGTCCACGTCCCGTCCTCGGGGCCCGAGGCGGAGATGGCGGGTTTTGCGCCTTCCGGGCCGGTGACCAGCCCAGAGGCTGTCGCCCCTTCCGCTCCTGCGATGGGTTCCGTGCCTGGTGTGACTTTGGCCGGGACGGGCGAGGCCGCCTTCGAGGTGATCCCGCATTCGCGGATGCGGCGGGCCATTGCCGCGCGGTTGTCCGCGAGCGCGCGCGAGACGCCCGTGTTCACGATCAGGGGGAGTGCGCGGGTCGGTGCTCTGCTCGCGCTTCGCGAGGAGCTCAACGCGGGGGGCGAGGTCAAGATCTCCGTGAACGACCTGGTGGTTGCGGCTGCCGCTCGTGCCCATGTCGCAGTGCCGGGCATGAATGTGGTGTGGACAGACGACGCCGTCCGCCAGTTCCGCCATGTCGATGTCTGCGTAGCGGTGGCCACCGATGGTGGCCTTGTCACGCCGGTGCTTCGCCGGGCCTCCGAACTCACGATCACGGCGCTCGCGCGGACGAGTGCTGATCTGGTCGCGCGGGCCCGCGCGGGCAGGCTGCGGCAGGACGAGCTGGAGGGCGGCACGATCACCGTGACGAACCTCGGCGTGTACGGCACCGAGGAGTTCAGCGCGGTGATCAACCCTCCGCAGGCGGCGATCCTGGCCGTCGGCGCCGCGCGGGAGGAGGCCGTCGTCATCGACGGTGCCGTGGCCGTGGCGACCGTGCTGCGGGTGACGCTCTCGGTGGATCACCGGCCGGTCGACGGCGCGCTTGCCGCCCGCTGGATGGCCCAGTTCCTCGGGCTTCTCGAAGCCCCCATACGCATTCTGGCCTGACGGAGGTTATTCATGCCCGACGCCGCCATCGAGACCGCTCTCGCCCACTGGGCGCCCCGGCTGATCCAGAACGGGGTCGACTACAACGACATGATGGCGACCATCGCCCGCACCGAGACCTGGGCCGATTGGCTGCCGCAGTGGAACAGAACCGCCGATGAGCAGGCGGCATTCGCGCGGGAGGCGGACGCGGGAGGGCACGGTCTCACCGCCGGCCAGGCATGGCGGCGGGCGTCGGTGAACCGGCATTTCGGGAAGTTCGTCTGGACGGTCGACCTCGAGCTGGCCGCCGAGGCCACCCGCGTGTCGGTCCGGGAGACGCTGGCGGCCCTGCAGCGCCTTGACCCTTCCGGAGAGCGGCTGGAGGTGCCGTTGCCTGAGGGCATCGTCTACGCGAATCTGCGTCGCCCGCCCGGCATCGATCTGCCGCCCTATGTGGTGCTGATCCCGGGGCTCGACTCGACGAAGGAGGAGTTCTTCTACTTCGAGCAGTCGTTCCTCGACCGGCGCATGGCCACCGTCTCCCTCGACGGGCCTGGGCAGGGCGAGGCCGGCCTCGCGCTGCCGATCCGGCACGACTACGAGGTCGCGGTTACGGCGCTGCTCGACCACGTGGCGGCTCGCACCGACCTTGACCACGACCGTATCGGGCTCGCCGGTGTCAGCCTCGGTGGCTACTACGCGCCTCGGGCCGCCGCCCACGAACCACGGGTGGCTGCTGTCGCGGGAATCAGCGGGCCGTTCCGGTTCGGCGACATGTGGGACGACCTGCCGCCGATGACGCGGCAAACGTTCGTCGTGAAGTCCGGCGCCCGCGACGAGGAGGAGGGGCGGCGGCTCGCCCTCACGCTCGATCTCACCGACCAGTGCCGGCGGATCAGTGTTCCGGCGCTGTATGTGACCGGCCGCCTCGATCGGCTCATCCCGTGGCAGCAGACCCAACGGCAGGCTGACGAGACGCCGAAGGGCACCTTCGTCTGCTTCCCGGAAGGCAACCACGGCGTCTCCAACTTGCCGTCCAAGGCCCGCCCGATGATCGCCGACTGGATGGCCGGCCACCTCGCCATGGCGCCGCAGCCGATGCTCGGCGCGAACGCTACGGCCACTGTCCCGGGGCCGCGGCGAGAATCGGCTCCGGCGTCATGATGCCGAGCGACCTCGGGGGTCTAAGCGGCGGGTGAGGCCGGGGCTGTCCCGGCGCCCCGGGACGGCGCGAGCTCCGGCCCCGGGACGGCGCGAGCTCCGGCGCCCCGGGCCGGCGCGAGGGCGCCCGTCCGGGCCGGCGCGAGAGTGCCCGCCCAGCGCGGGCGTCCGCGCAGGTCGGGCGTCCGCGCAGGTCGGCTGAGGGCAGCCCATCCAGGCCGGCGTGAGGGTACCCGCCCAGCGCGGGCGTCCGCGCAGGTCGGCGTGAGGGCGGCCCGCCCAGGCCGGCGTGAGGGCGCCCGCCCAGGCCGGCGTGAGGGCGCCCGCCCAGGCCGGCGTGAGGGCGCCCGCCCAGGGCGGGCGCCCACGTAGGTCGGCGTGAGGGCGTCTGCCCGCGCCGGCGCGAGGGTGCTGGCCCGGGCCGGCGTGAGAGTGCCGGCTCCTACCTGCGCTGGGTGTCGCCCTCGCCCGTGCGCTCCTGTGCCTCGTCGACTCCCTTGTCGATCTTGTCTGAGTACTTGTTGCCGGTGCGGTCGTCTACCTGGTCGCCGGCCTTCTCCAGGCCCTGGTCTACCTGCTCGTCGTGCTTGTCGGCGAAGTCCTTCGCCTCGTCCATGAAGCCCATCGGAAGCTCCTTCCACGGTGGTCCAGCCAGGTACGTGCCCGGCCCGATGACGACGAAACCAGCGTGGTGTCGACGCTGGACGACCACGAGCTCGAACCGGACGGGCACGCAGGCAGGTGTACCTGTGCGCTCGCGTGGTATTCGGCCCGGCATGGACCACGACAAGGCGCACGTTCTCGCTGCCGGAGCACCGCTTTGGGAAGCTGGTGGTGACCCGCCGCTGCCGGGTCACCTGCAGGTCGAGGTCACCTCGGCCTGCAACCTGCGCTGCACGATGTGCCTCGTCCGCTACCGGCCGCCGGTCAACAAGCTCGCCGGCGCCATGCGTCCCGAGCTGTTCCGCCGCCTCGTCGACGAGCTGCCGTTGCGCCAGCTGACCTTGCAGGGACTCGGCGAGCCGCTGCTGTCGCCGTACCTGCCGGAGATGATCGACATCGCGGTCGCGCGGGGCGTGCGGGTCGGGTTCAACTCCAACGCCACCCTGCTCAACCGGCGTCGCGCCGGTGACCTGGTCGCCTCCGGACTGAGCTGGCTGCACGTCTCGGTCGACGGGGCGACGCCGGCCGTCTACGAGGGGATCCGCGAGGGCGCCCGCTTCGACACGGTGATCGGCAACCTGGCGGGGCTGGTCGAGGCCAAGCGCGAGGCGTCGAGCGCGACCCCGTGGATCAGGGTGGTTTTCGTGGCGATGCGCGACAACGTCGCCGAACTTCCCGCGCTGACCCGGCTGCTCGCGGGCATCGGCGTGAACGAGTTGCGCGTACAGAATCTTTCGCACGACTTTGCCGACACCGACCCGGCCGGCGCGTACCAGGAGATCCGGCAGTTCACTGCCGAGCAGGCGCTCTGGGACGACGGCGGCGCGTTCGCCGAGGCGGCCGGGCAGGCGAAGGAACTCGACATCAAACTGCGTCTCCCGTCGAAGGCCGGGAACGGCGGCGGAAACTGCACCTGGCCGTGGGACGCGGCCTACGTGACCAGCGCGGGCCTGGTGCAGCCGTGCTGCATGGTGATGGGCGACGACCGGGTCGCGCTCGGCGATCTGAAACGGGAAAGTTTCGCCGACATCTGGCACGGCGAGGCGTACCGGGAGTTCCGCCGGCGCCTCGACAGCGCCGACCCGCCGGACGTGTGCCGGGGTTGCGCGCTCTACCGGCACACCTTCTGAGCCGTTTGGGCGGGCTTAGGGCGGGCAATCCGCCGTACATGCAGATGATGACCCGGCTGGAAGAGGCCCACGCGCTCGACCCCGTCAGCGACAAGCTGCAGGCGGCGGTGCAGGCCGTCGCGAAACCGCAGCGCCTGCGCGACGTGCTGCACGGCACCTGGCTCGGGCACCCGTTGCACCCCGTACTAGTGCAGTTGCCGGTGGGTTCGTTCGTCTCGGCGGCGATCCTCGACCTGCTGCCCGGCCGGAGCCGTTCCGCGACCGCCCTGATCGCGGCGGGCGTGGCCGGCGTGGCCCCGGCGGTGGCGGCGGGCTGGATCGACTGGTCGCAGCTGACCAAGGACCGGCGCCGTGTCGGCCTGGTGCACGCGACGACGAACGCGATCGCGGTGGGTCTCTACGCGACGTCGCTGGTCGCCCGCCTGCGCGGGCGGACCACCCGAGGCAAAGCTTTCAGCTTCGCCGGACTGACGGTGGCCGGTCTGGGCGCATATCTCGGGGGTCACCTTTCGTACGCCCAGAGCGCCGGCGTCAACCAGGCAGCGCCGGAGATCGTACGGGTCCCGGAGGAGTGGACCGAGGTGGCGTCGCTGGCCGACCTGCCCGACGGACGGCCGGTGGTGCGCAAGGCGGGGGAGGTGCCGATCCTCGTCTACCGGAACGGCGACCGGGTCTCCGCGATGATCGAGCGCTGCGGCCACGAGACCGGCCCGCTCGGCGAGGGCGAGATCACCGGCGAGGGCGCCGACGCGTGCGTGGTCTGCCCGTGGCACGGCAGCGCTTTCCGCCTGACCGACGGCGCCGTCATGCACGGCCCGGCCGCCAGCGCCCAGCCCATGCTGCGCACCCGAGTCCGCGACGGCCGAGTCGAGATCTCCCAGCCGTGACCGCCCAGCCCGAGCCGCCCAGTGGGCCCGCCCGGGCCGCGCTGCCCAGTGGGCCCGCCCGGGCCGCGCTGCCCAGTGGGCCCGCCCGGGCCGCGCTGCCGGGTGGGTGCGACCAGCCGGGAGCGTGGCGACCATGAGCGGGCGGGTTGTGGTTGTCGGGCAGTTGGCGCGTGACCTTGTGCTACGGGTCGAGCGGATGCCGGCCACCGGTGAGGCGGCCGACGCCGGGCTGCGCCGGGAGGTGCTCGGCGGCAAGGGCGCCAACCAGGCGGTTTCGCTCGCCCAGCTCGGCGCCACGGTCTCGCTGGTCGCGGTGGCCGGCGGCGACGACGTGGGGGACCGGCTGGTGGCGCAGGCCGCCCGGGACGGCATCGACGTGAGCGGCGTGGTCCGCCGCGACGGGGAGCCGACCGGGCTGATCGTGGAGGCGCTCGAGGCCGGCGGCGGCTGGCGCTACCTGCAGCATCTGCCGCCCGCGACCCTGCTCACGCCCACCGACATCGAGAAGGCGGGCTCCCTCTTCGCCGGGGCCGCGGCCGTTCTGGTGCAGCTTCAGCAGCCGCCTCGGGCCGCGCTTGCCGCCGCGCGCCGTGGCCGGGAGGCCGAAGCTCTCGTGGTTCTCGACGGCGTCCCGGCCGAGGAGGACCACGAGGAACTGCTGGCCGTCGCCGATGTGCTGCGCGCCGACGAGCAGGAAACTCACCTGCTGACCGGGGCGCCGCCGGACGACGAGGACCAGGTGCGGGCGGCGGCCGAGAAGGTGCTGAACGCCGGCCCGGGCCTGCTCGCGCTCGGGATGACCGGCGGCAACCTGTTCGTGTGGCGGGAGGGACACCTGTTCCTGCCGCTGGGCGACGCGCCGGTGGTCGACACGACCGGGGCCGGCGATGCGCTGACCGCCGCCCTGACGGTCGCCCTGCTGCGCGGCGACCAGCCGCCGGACGCCGCCCGCTACGCCGTCGCCGCCGCGGCCCTGACGGTCGGCCACCCCGGCGGCCGCCCCAACCTGAGGCGGCTCCGCGCGAAAGGCTGATACCGGCGCAGGTCAGCCGAGGCGTCCGGCGAGCGGCCGGCGGTCAGGCGGCGTCGCGTGAGAGGCCGGAGGTCAGGCGGCCGCACACAAAGGCAGGCGGCCGCACACAAAGGCAGGCGGCAGCGCACAAAGGCAGGCGGCAGCGCACAAAGGCCGGTGTCGTCCGCCGGGAAACGGGTAACCGCGCCGCCATGTCGACCACCGCCGCTGCGCGAGTCAATGATCAGGATCCCCCGCCGATCGAGACCGACGAGGTGACGATCGTCGTCGCCACTCGTAACCGTGCTGATCGGCTGGCCGAGACGGCGCCGCACCACCGGGCGCCGGTCATCGTGGTCGACAACGCGTCGGACGAACCCATCCGCATGCCCGGCGCCGAAGTGATCCGCCTTCGCCGCAACCTCGGGGCGGCCGCGCGCAACACCGGCGTCGCGCGGGCACGGACGCCGTTTGTCGCGTTCGCCGACGATGACTCGTACTGGGAAAATGGCGCACTCGCCCGCGCCGCCGCCCTCATGCGCGCCCACCCCCAGGTCGCGCTGCTGACCGCCGAGGTGCGCATCGGCGCCGAGGGTCGCCTCGATCCGATGTCGGCGGCGATGGCGGCCGCCCCGCTCGGCACCCCCAAAGGCGCTCCCGGCCCGGCCGTGCTCGGCTTTCTCTCCTGTGCCGTGGTGGTGCGGCGCGATGTCTTTCTCGCGGTGGGTGGATTTCAACCAAGACTTTTCGTGTACGGGGAGGAAGCCCTTCTCGCCATGGACCTCGCCGCCGCCGGTCACCTGCTGTCCTACGCGCCTTCCTTGCGGGTGCGGCACCTCCCCGAGCCGTCCGGCCGTGACCCGCGTGCCCGCCGCCGCATCGAGGCTCGCAACCGCCTGTTGACCGCCTTGTTGCGCCGCCCGCCCGCGACTGTGGCCCGCACCGCCCTGCATACCGGCCCGCATGCGCTCGCCGGCACCCTTCGCCACCTGCCCTGGGCGCTGCGGCACCGCCGCCAGGTTCCACCGTCGGTGGAGGAGTCGTTGCGTTTGGTCGCCGGTGCGGTGGGCACCACAAGAGCAGAAGCAAGGAGGTGAACACGGTGACCACAACCACACCGGCCGGCAACCGGCACGACGGAAAGTCAACCGCTGACCTGGTGAACCAGGCGGCCGCGCAGATCTCGACGCTGGTTCGCGACGAGCTGGCGCTGGCGAAATCGGAGCTCACCGAGAAGGGCAAGCGCGCCGGAATCGGCGGCGGGCTGTTCGGCGGGGCCGCGGTGCTCGCGCTCTACGGGCTCGGGCTGCTGCTGACGCTCGCGGTCGTCCTGCTGGACCTGGCCTGGCCACTGTGGCTGGCCGTACTCGTCGTCATGGTGGTGGTTTTCGCCGCCGCCGGCGTGGCCGCGCTGATCGGGCGCACCAAGCTGCGCGAGGCGACGCCGCCGCTGCCCAAGGACGCGATCGAGAGTGTCGAGGCGGACGTGCGCACGGTCAAGGCCGCGGCACGGGAAGGACGGCATGCATGAGCACCGCACAGGACCCGCAGCAGCTGCGGGCCGAGATCGAGCAGACCCGCGCCGACCTGGGGGAGACCGTCGAGGCGCTGGCCGCCAAGACCGACATCAAGTCGCGGGCGAAGGAAGCCGCGTCGGACGCGACCGAGCGGGCCAAGGTAGCCGCCTCGGACGCCGCCGGGCGCGCCAAGGAAGCCGCGACGGATGCGGTCGGCAAGGCGCGGGAGAAGCTGGACGAATCCCGGCACATCGCTACCGACCGGCTGGCGCCGGCGGTCCGGGAAAAGGCACAGGCGCCCGGCCTCGGCAGAACGGCGCTCGTCGGCGCGGCCGCGATGGCCGTGACGGGAGTCATCCTGGTAGCGACATCCCGCAAGAAGCGGTAACGGGGCGAACGCACCGCATCCCCCCGGTGCGGTGCGTTCGCCGTACCCCCTAGTTGGTTTTGATGTTCTGGTTGAGCTGGAAAAGGTTGGACGGGTCGTAGCTTTCCTTCACCGAGACCAGGCGGTCGTAGGTCGCCTTCGGATAGGAAGCGCGGACCCTGTCCTCGGAGGCCTCGCCGGTGAAATTGACGTAGGCCGAGGCGTCCGTGTTCAGCGAATCGGTGGCGTCACGCGCCCAGGAAACCGCGGCGGGATAGCCGTCGGCGTCGGCGGATCGGGCCACCACGTTCAGCAGATAGTCGCGGTTGCGGGTGGCGAACGCGGTGGCGTCCTCGGGAATCCGGGACATCGCCCCGCCCAGGTGATGGATGTGCAGCTCGGAAACCGGGTTGGGAACGGCCGCGAACTTCGAGATCAGCGAGTCGGCGGCGTCGTCCAGGTTGTCGAAGAAGGCGGAGCGGAAATAGTTCCACATGCCGCGCGGGTAGAGCGGGTCGAGAAGCGTCTGCATCGCGGTGTAGGGCATCGGCGAGAAAAGGTCGGTGATGACCGGCGCGAGCGTACGGAATGGACGCGTCGCGGCGTCGCCGTCCTCGGGATGGCCGGACCACATTCCCACCACCGCCACGATGGGCTTCCCATGGACTTCCTCGGGCAGGAATGGCGCCGGCGGGGCAGTGGTCATGTTGATGACCACGGAAAGCTCGTCGGGCGCCTGCCGCGGGAAAGTGCGCAGAATCTGCTCGGCGTGCTCGCCCGGATAGAAGACCAGGCCGGCGAAAACGGTCGGGCCGACCTCGTGCAGTTTGAATTCGAACGATGTGACCACGCCGAAGTTGCCGCCGCCGCCGCGCAGCGCCCACAGCAGGTCGGGGCGCTCGTCCTCGCTGACCCGCAGGTACTGGCCGTCGGCGGTGACGATGTCGGCGGCGATGAGGTTGTCGCAGGTCAGGCCGCACCGGCGGACCAGCCAGCCGATGCCGCCGCCGAGCGTGAAGCCGGCGATGCCGGTGCTCGAGACCAGCCCGCCGGTGACCGCCAGGCCGAACGCCTGGGTCTCCGCGTCGACGTCGCGCCAGAGGGCCCCGGCCTGCGCCGTGACGGTCTTGCGGCCGGGGTCGACGCGCACGCCGTTCATCGGGCTCAGGTCGAGGACGACGCCGTTGTCGACGGTCGAGAAGCCGGGAATGCTGTGGCCGCCGCCGCGCACCGCGAGGGGGAGGCCCTCGCTGCGGGCGAACTCGACGGTCTTGAGGACGTCGGCCACGCCGTGGCAGCGGACGATCAGGGCGGGGCGCTTGTCGTGGGCGCCGTTCCAGATGGACCGGGCCTCGTCGTAGGCCTCGTCGCCGGGGCGGATCAGGTCGCCGCGCAGGGATTGTGCCAGCTCACCGAGCGTGGCTTCGCCAATCGTGTTCATGTGATCCGACGCTACGAAGCCGGCCTTCGCAACGGCTTAGCGGATTTTTAAGGCCCGCGGCAGCCCGATCCGGCAGCCCAGCCGGCGGAAGATGGCGCGCGCCTTGGCCGCGTGCTCGCCGGGCGCGCCGAGCTCGGCCGCGAGCAGCCGCGCCCACGCCTCCACCCGCAGGTAGCCCTGGTCCTCGAAGGACCGGGTCGCCTGGTCGATGAGGGTGCGGGCCCGGTCGCGCTCACCCGCGAACAGCTCGACGACGGCCAGGTTGAGCAGGGCGCCGCCGGTTCCGGGTCCGTCGTCGACGGCCTCGCCGCGGTCGAGCGCGCGGCGGGCCAGGCGGCGTCCCTCGGCGGCGTCGCCGGCCGCGGCGGCGAGCAAACCCAGGTTGGCGAGGCTGAGGTTCTCGGCGCGACGGTCGCCGAGCTGCTCGCGCAGCCGCAATGCTTCGCGCAGGTGCTTCTCGGCGGCGTCGAACCGTCGGGCGTCGCGTTCCACGCAGCCCAGGTGGTTGAGGGCGTGTGCCAGGCCGGCCGGGTCGTCGATGCGCGCGAACTCTTCGACGGCCCGCTCGGTGCTGTCGAGAGCGGCGGGGATGTCTCCCGCCAGGCGATGGGCATAGGCAAGGGCGGAGCACGCGTACGCGTGTCCCTGCACCGCCCCGACGCGGCGGCCCAGCAGCCAGGATTCTTCGAAGACCGGCACGGTGGTGTCGTGGAGCGGCGCCAGCGGCACGCAGAGCGTCACCGCAGGCAAGAACGGCAACTTGTCCGGATTTATCATCTCAAGTTCCCTCAAGAACGCGGCAAATCGCTCCCGGGCGATCGGCACGTCCTCGCGGAAGAGCGCGGTCAGAGCCGCGAGCCAGCGCGCGGTGGCATTGTCCGTATTTTCCGTGACTTTCTCCACCTCGTCGAGGTCGGCCACCCCGAGCAGGAGGAAGCCGCGCATCAGCCGTGCGTCCTCCGACTGAGCGTCATCGGCGACAGCCGCGTCAGCCAGAGGACGCAGCCGAGCCCCGAGCCCCTTGCGGGCCTCCAAAATCGCCAGCGCGAACGACGCACGGGACCGCAACGGCGACGGCGTCTCCGCCACCCCGAGGATCCGCTGCAGCCATGCCGCCCCCTCCATGAAGTGCCCCCGCGCCAGCCAGTACCGCCACAGGCTCACCCCGAGCAGCAGCGCCTGCTCCGGATCGTGCCGCACCGCCCACCCGAGCGCCGCCCGCAGGTTGTCGTGGTCGATGTCGAGCAGTTGCGGCCGCTCGACCACGATGCCCGAGACGCTGCGGTCCGGGTCGTTGTCGACCGCGAGCCGCGTGAAGAACGCGCAGTGCGCCGCCTCGAACTCCGCCGCCTCGCCCGCCGCGACCAGCCGTTCCCGGGCGAGCTGCCGGATCGTCTCGAGCAGCCGGTAGCGGGAGCGGTCGCCGGCCCGTTCCACCTGCACCAGCGACTTGTCGACGAGCCGGCCGAGGACGTTCTCGTCCGCGCAGATCTGCTCGGCCGCGGTGAGCGAGAAGCTGCCGGCGAAGACCGCCAGCCGCCGCAGCAGCGCCTGCTCGTCGGGGTCCAGCAGGGCGTGGCTCCACTCGAGCGCCGCCCGCAGCGTCGCGTGCCGGGTGACCTCGGCGCCCTGCCGGCGCAGCAGCGAGAGCGCGCCGGTCAGCCGCTCGGCGATCTCGGCCGGCTCCAGATGGGACATCCGGGCCGCGGCCAGCTCCAGCGCGAGCGGGATGCCGTCCAGGCGACGGCAGATCTCGGCGACATCGCCGGCGTTCGTTTCATTCAAGGCAAAGTCGACGCGTACGTCCCGCGCACGCTCGACGAAGAGCCGCACCGACGCCGTCTCCCCGCCCGAGCCGTCCGGCACCTCCAGCGACGGCACCCGGAAGGTCACCTCGCCCGGGACGTGCAGCGGCTCGCGGCTGGTCGCCAGCAGGGTCACGCCCGGGCAGGACCGGCGCACCGCCACGGTCAGCTCGGCACACGCCGTCAGCAGGTGCTCGCAATTGTCCAGCACGAGCAGCAGCGTCCGGTCCCGCAGCCGCCCGACGAGCGAACGCAGCGCGTTCTCGCCGGCCGCCGGGTCGAGGCCGAGCGCCGCGGCGACCGTGTCCGGCACGAGCCGCGGATCCGCGACCCGGGCCAGGTCGGCAAACCACACCCCATCGCGATATTTCGAGATCTGTCGCCGCGCGGCCTCCTCGGCCAGCCGCGTCTTGCCGGCCCCGCCCACGCCCGTCAGCGTGAGCAGCCCGCCCCGGGTCAGCAGCCGGTGCACCTCACCGATCTCCCGCTCCCGCCCGACGAAGCTGGTCAGCGACTCGCCGAGATTGCTCTTGCCCGATTTCTCCACGAGCAGTTCGCGGAACAGGTCGCGGGTCTCGTCATCGGGATTCGTGCCATATTCCGCGGCCAGATCGTCGCGCAGCCGCTCGTACCGGGCGAGCGCCTCCGACCGTCGCCCGGCGTCGGCGAGTTGCCGCATCAGCCCCCGCACCGCCCGCTCGTGCAGCGGATCGACGGTGAGCGCCCGCTCGTGCTCTCCAAGATCGACAAGCAGCTCACCGTACGTGTGGCGCAACTCCTCCCGCCGCCGCACCGCCCAGTCCTCGAACCGGTCCTCCGGCAGCAGATCGCCCGCGTACAGACCCACCGCCGCCCGGGGATCCTCGACCGCCATCCGCTCGAACCGCAGCACGTCGACCTCGACCGGGCCGCCCGCGTGCAGCACCACCACGTCGTCCCGCAGCTTCAGCAGCTCGCCCGGATCGCCGTCCCCGGCCAGGGCTCGCCGCGCCACGTGCAGCGCCTGATGCAGATTGTTGACCGCCGCCGACGCGTCCTTGCCCGGCCAGAGGGTCTCCAGCAGCACATCCCGGTGCATCCGCTGCTCGGGCGCGAGCGCCAGCAGCTTCACCAGCGTCCGCGCCTTGCGCAGCCGCCATTCGCGGGCCTCGACGGCAACGCCGTCCCGGTCCACGCCAAATCCGCCCAGCAGCCGGATCCGCACGCGGCCAGCCTAGGAGCCCCCCGCCACGAGATCCGCTGCCGAATCGCAACCCCGACTGTTCCGGCGCCTTACCTGGCCAGGACCTCATGGGTGGGTGATCATCGTGGCATGACGACGCGGATAGCGATGTGGTCCGGCCCGCGCAACATCTCGACCGCCATGATGCGCAGCTTCGGCGCCCGCCCCGACACCGTGGTGGTCGACGAGCCGCTCTACGCGCACTACCTGGCCGTCACCGCCATCGACCATCCCGGCCGCGACGAGATCCTGCTCAGCCAGCCCACCCGCTGGCAGGACGTGGCCGCCCAGCTCACCGGCCCGCTCGCCGGCGACCCGGCCGTGCACTACCAGAAGCACATGACCCACCATCTGCTGCCGGGGATCGGCCGCGATTGGCTCGGCGCGCTCACCCACGCGTTCCTGATCCGCGACCCCTCGCACGTGGTCGCCTCCTACGCCCGGGTGCGCGGCGAACCCACCCTCGAGGACCTCGGCTATCCGCAGCAGGCGGAGATCTACCGGGCGTTCGGCGGCCCGGTCGTCGACGCGGCCGACGTGCTCCGGGATCCGGCCGGGACGCTGGCCCGGCTCTGCGCGGCACTCGGCATCGCCTTCGATCCCGCGATGCTGGCGTGGGCGCCGGGTCCGAGGGCGACCGACGGCGTGTGGGCGCCTTTCTGGTACGCCTCGGTCCAGGCGTCCACCGGCTTCGCCCCCTACAACCCGGCCCCGGTCGAGGTGCCGGACCGGCTGCGCCCCCTCGTCGACGCGGCCCAGCCCTACTACGACGAGCTAGCCCGCCACCGGCTCCAGCCCTAGACGTACGCCGTTGGCCGCCGCGTGCTCCTGGTACAGCTTGGCGACCCGGCCCGTCACCGCGCCGACCTCGCCCCCGCCGATGGTCCGCCCGTCGATCACCGTGACGCCCGCGATCTCACCCATCGTGCCGGTGCAGAAGACCTCGTCCGCGTTGTACATCTCGATCAGCGACACGTCCCGCACAGTTGTCGGGATGCCGGCGCTTGCCGCGAGCGACAGCACCGTCTCCCGGGTGATCCCCTCCGGGCACGCGACCGTCGCCGGCGTGACCAGCCCGCCACCGGCCACGGCGAAGAGGTGGGTCGCGTTGGTCTCCGCCACGAAGCCGCGCTGGTCGAGCATCAGCGCGTCGTCGGCGCCCGCCGCGGTCGCCTCGATCTTCGCGAGGATCGAGTTCAGCAGGTTCGCGTGGTGGATCTTCGGGTCGAGCACGTCCGGTCCCGGCCGGCGCACGCTCGCCGTCGCCAGGCGCAGCCCGCTCGTGTCGTACACCGGCGGCTTGTGCTCGGCGAGCACGATCAGCGTCGGCCCCGCCGTGTTGAGCCGCGGATCCATGCCGCTGGTCACCTTCACACCCCGGGTGAGCGTGAGCCGCACGTGCACACCGTCGTACATGTCATTGGCTTGAAGCGTGGCAGTGACCGCCGTGACGATCTCGTCGTCGCCCGGAATGTCCGCGAAATTCAACGCGGTCGCCGAGCGCCGCAGGCGCGCGAGGTGCTCATGCAGCCCGAAGATCGCGCCCCGGTAGAGCCGCAGCCCCTCCCAGACCGCGTCGCCGCCCTGCACGACCGAGTCGAAGGGGGAGAGGCCGGGCTGATCGCGGTGCAGCAACTCGCCGTTGACCCAGTAGCGGAGGTCGCTGTTGCGCTCGTCGTACTTCTGCAGCATCCGGCGACTATAGATCGGCGCGCGGGTAGCATCCGGCGGGATGGATCAGCTGGACACAATCGCCGCCGGCGTGCTCGGCATCAGCCTGCGCCCGGCGCAGCGCCGCGCCCTCACCGCCCTCACCACCCACGGCGACACCCTCGCCGTGCTGCCCACCGGCAGCGGCAAAAGCGCGATCTACCAGGTCGGCGGCCTCGCGCTGGGCGGGCTCACAGTGGTCGTGTCGCCGCTGATCGCCCTGCAGCGCGACCAGCTCCGCTCGATGACCGCGCACGGCAAGGTGCGAGCCGTCATGCTCAACTCGTCCCAGCACCACGCCGACCGCGTCGCGGCCCTGGGCGAGCTGGCCGGCGGGCAGGTGGACTTCGTGATGCTCGGCCCCGAGCAACTCGCCAACGCCGAGACGATGGCCGCCATCACCGGCAGCCCGCGCCCGATCACGCTGGTGGCGGTCGACGAGGCCCATCTGGTCAGCGAGTGGGGCCACGACTTCCGCCCCGAATACCTTCGCCTGGCCGACGTGGTCGAGACCGCCGGCCGTCCGCCGGTGCTGGCCCTGACCGCGACCGCCGCGCCGCCCGTGCAGGCCGACATCACCCGCCAGCTGCGGATGCGCGACCCCCAGGTGATCGTGGCCGATTTCGATCGTCCGAACATCTCGCTCGCGGTGCGCCGGGCACGCCACGACCTTCCCGAAGATCAAGCCATTGATGATCGTACGGTCGAAGTGGTGCTCGCCCATGATGGGCCGACTCTGGTGTACGCGCTGAGCCACGCCCGCTGCGAGTCCCTGGCCAAGCGCCTGCGCCTCGACGCGTACAAGGCCGAGCCCTATCACGCCGGCTTGCCGGCCGCCCGCCGCGCCGAGATCCAGGACGCGTTCTTCGCCGGCAAGCTGGACGTCGTCGTGGCGACCAGCGCCTTCGGCATGGGCATCGACAAGCCCGACGTACGCACGGTCGTGCACGCGGGCGTGCCGGGCAGCCTCGACGAGTACTACCAGGAGATCGGCCGGGCCGGTCGCGACGGCGCTCCCGCGACCGCGGTCCTGGTCTACGACCCCCGCACGGTCCGCATCCCGCGCCTGCTGGCGGCCCGCTCCAAGATGGGCGACGCGGCCGTCCACAAGGTCGTCGACGCCATCGAGGCCGCGACCGGCCGAATCACGGTCAAGGACCTGGCCGAGTCGACCGGCGTGGGCCGCTCGGCCACCGCCCGCGTGGTCGACGAGCTGCTGGAGCTGGGGTTGGTGCGCCCCGACGGCAACGACGCCGTGCAGGCGGCGCCCATGGGCGACGCGTTCAAGCAGGTCACCGCGGCCGGCAACCGTCGCCAGGCGATCCTGCGCTCCCGCATCGAGGCGGCCCGCGGCTACGCGGAGAGCGTCCACTGCCGGCGGGCCGAGTTGCTCGGCTACTTCGGCGAGCACTACGACCCACCCTGCAAGACCTGCGACAACGACAACAACGCGCCACCCGCCGCCGCCCGTGCGTCGCAGCAGGGGGCCGGCCAGAGCGTCCACCACCGCCTGTGGGGCCACGGCACCATCCTCAGCCGAGACGACCACGAGCTGGTGATCGCCTTCGACTCGGTCGGTTACCGCCACTTGACGGCGGCAGCGCTCACCAACGGCCTGCTCACCGAGGATTAGGGCCGGTCAGCCGTCCAGCAGCCCGGTCAGATTCTCCAGGCTGCTGATCAGCGCGCCGGTGTAGCCGAAGATCCGGCCCGCCCACTTGGCGACCGCGGCGATGATCTGCGCCGTGACCACCGGAATGGTCACGATCGCCAGCGCCTCGGCGGCCCAGACGATCACGCGGGCCACCAGGTCGCAGATCAGGTCGCGGACGATGTCGCGGGTGAACTGGACCAGGTTGCCCGCCGCCCGGGTGGCCGAGGACATCGTGGCGGCCAGCACGCTCAGGCCGCCGAGCCCGTCGACGTTGTTGGCCATCATGGCCCGGTAGGAGCTTGCGGCGCTTCCTCCCCAGTCGGGCAGATCGGCGGCCAGATCCGCATGCAGGTCCTCCGCCATGGCCTGGAGCGCGCCGGCCATGTTGGTCCAGGTCTGGGCGTGCGCGACGACCTTGTCGGGGATGCCGGTCAGCCGGTCGAGAACCTCGCGCAGCGGCTCGAAGTGCTCCATCACCCAGCCGAGGCCGTTGGCCAGCAGCGCGCTGAACGGGTCGATCACCGTGGACGCGGCATCGGCCACGAACGAGCCGCCGGCCAGCATGCCGTTCACCCAGCTGCCGCTCTCGACCGACTGGTGCAGGCCTTGCAGACCGTCGGCCAGCGAGCTGCCGGTCCAGGCCGTGCGGGTGGTCGTGGAAGTGGCGACCAGCGACGAGTACGGCATTGGTCAGCCCACCCCGCCGGCCGCCTGTATGCGGCCCTGTGCACTGTTGTCGGCGCCGTCGTACTCCTTGCCGGTGTCGACCAGCGCGTCCGCCATCAGCTGGAGGTTCTCCTCCACGTACGTGTAAAGGCCGTCCTGGCTCACGTGCCGGCGCTCGAGAATCGCCGAGATCCATCCGCACAGGACACCGTAGGCGGCGTCGTCCTGCGCGATGGCGCGGCTGGCGTCCTTGATCGCCGCAAGCTGGTCACGCACCGCCCGGACGTTCGAGGCGTGCCGATACAGCTGGGCCGAGTCCACATGGAACGAGTCGGACATGTCGGTTAACCTCCGTGCTCGTCGGTCGCGTCCGGCCGCTCGAGCAGCTGCCGCATCCGCTCGGCGGTCGTGCGCGCCGACAGCGAATCGGGTCCCATGGTCTCGACCGCGATCTCCTGCGCCCGCTCGGCGGCCTCGGCGCGGGCCTTCCGCAGCGCGCTCATGATCGCTCTGGCCACGGCCTCCGGCGCGTGGCGGTGGATGCGCTCGGTGAGCTCCAGGTCGACCAGCACGCCGGAGGAGTCGATGGTGACCTCGGCCAGGCCGTCGCCGTCCCGTGCCGTGGTACGCAGTTGTTCCAGTCGTCCGGCCATGATCGCGGCCCGCGCGGCGGTCCGGTCGAGGTTCTCCTTCCAGGACCGCAGGTACTCGCGCGATGCGTCCGGATCCAGGAAGGCTTCGGTATCGGAGATCTCCGGCATGAGCATCACCCCCGTGGTGAGGCGCAGTTTAACAACGACGTGCACGAATGGATTACGTCACGAGGATGACGACCCGGGCGTCGACGTTCACGGCATGGCCGTCGCCGAGCGAAGCCACCGGCTCGTCCCAGTGCACGTGACCGCAGAACGTCAGCGACGGCCCCCGGCGTTCGAGCAACGCCCGCACCGCCGCGTTGCCTCTCTGGCCGGCGTGATCACCCACCGGCCCCTCATGCAGGAGCAGCACGTCCGGCGCCGGCTCGACGGCCTTCCCGACAAGGCGCAGAAAATCCTTTTCCCTACGCCGGAGCACGCGCGCCGGGTCGCCGACGACCCCCGAGACCCCTGCGACCGCAAGGCCGCCGAAGCTCCGCGGCTCACCGTCCAGCAGCGCCACGTGCGGCCCGAGCTCCGAGACTTCCGCGGCCGTCACCTCGTCATGGTTGCCGGCCACCCCGAACAGCATCGGGCACTCGGCCGCCGCGAAGGCAAGCCACACGTCGAGCACCGCGCCGGACGCGCCACGCCGGTCGGCCTCCGGCGCCGAATACAGATCGCCGGTGAGGAGCACTCCCACCCGGTCCGGCGGCGGCAGCAGCCCGCTCTCCGCCCACACCCCCAGGTAGTCGGCGAGCGCGATGCCCAGCAGCACGGGCTTGCCACCGAGCGGCGAGGGCGCCACCCCTTGAAGATCACCGGTCGCGAGGACCGCAGCACACCCGGCGGGCAGCTCGTCGACCTTCAATCGCTCGATGGCGAGCTGCACGTTCTGCGTGCCGCCACCGGGCCCGGCCGCCCGGTAGGGGATCGTCGCCAGCCGTTCCGGCCGGGTGCCCAGCAGCCTCATCGGGCGTCAGCCCACCACTCTCCGGTAGAGGAAGCGCCATTGCGGCAGGCTCGCCAGCCGGGACCTGATCTCATCGGGACTGGCGGACTTGTCGACGTACAACAGGTAGCGATATGCCGGGAAATCGGGCAGTTGGTGATAGTCACCCGCGCTGTCATGGAGATCGTTGGACTGCAGCCGGAGTTTGCCGCCACCCGGAGGTGGGCCGGGTGCCGCGTAGTGAACGCCCCGGTAGTCGCTGTCGTGCAGCTGCCACTCGACGCCCAACGCCTCGGCGAGCCGGTCGGGCTGGTCGCCGAGGCTCGGCTCGACGAACCCGTACACGTCGTAGATCACTGGGACTGTCCGTTCACGTCAGAACCACACCCGGATGGTCGGTTTACGACCGACGGCGTCGTCCATCGTACGGAAGATCATGACGTGCACGTCGCGCCCCGCCTCGGCCGACGCCTCGCCGACGATGCCATCGAGGCCGAGCCTTTCCAGGTCTGCTTCGTCGAGCGGCCCGGTCGAGACGCCGTCGCCCCGGAACGGCACGCCGCCGTCGCGAGCGGCCGCGTTGACCGAGTCGCCGGTGATGGCGATGTCGTAGTCGCTGACCCGGCCCTCGTCGAACGGCGCCCCGTCGTCGGCGCTGCGGCCGGTGACCGCGCTGCCCTGAAATCCCATGTCCAGGTCGGGATAGAGCTCGCGCATGCGGTCGCGGTAGCGGCTCGCGAAGTCTCGGAAGTGCTGGAAATCGCGGAAGCCGTGCGGGACGTTGCTGGGCTGCCGTGCCGGCGAGGACGACGCCGAGGAGCCCGGCGCACTGCCGCCGGCGGCGGTCGGGCGACCCCCGCTCAGGACGTCCCTGGCGTCGACCTCGCCCCGCTGCACGTTGCCCGCCCGCCCGCGCCGGCGGCCGGGCCGGGCCGGGCCGGGCCGGGGGAGTCTCGTCGTCACCGCCCCCGTGTGGTCTCCGCGATCTCGGTGTCAAGGGCTGCCTCCATCGACATCGGTCACGACTTTAACGCCACCGGGCCAATGCCGGCGGGGGAGCAGGGCCCTCGCAGACCGGCATCGTGGGCGGCCACGGGAGCGGCGTGTCGTCAGGATCAGGAAGCCTGATCCACCTGCCCGGCGGGCTCGGCTGAGTTCAGCCGAAAGCCACGGGGTGGGCGAGGAAGAAGTCGTTGAGGGTGCGCCGGTCGTCCAGTGCGAGAGCCTTGCGGGGCACGCGCAGTGAACGTCCGCCGCCGAGCCGCACGATCCAGGTGGATGGCCGGCGATCCACGCGGGTGACGTCGTCCCAGGCGACGTCGGTGCGGGCGGCGCCGGTCAGCTGCGTCATGCCCGTGGTGGTGAATTCGTACTTGACGGGCTGCGCGAACGCCTTGCGGCGCAGTCCCCAGCTCGCCAGCGCCAGCAGCTCGAAGAACGCCGGTATGACGAGCAGGAACAAACCCATGGGCAGCGACGAGCTCAGCGGGTTTGTCCCGAGCAGCGTCTGGCCGATCCCGAAAATGAGGAACGGGACGGGAAGGGCACGGCCGATGTTGGCCCGGATGCCGTAGGAACTCAGCGCCATCTTGCGGTACACGCCATACGTGACCTGGATCTCCCCCCGTGAGCAACATGCGCGGCAGTATGCCATCGCGGCTAGGCTGCGTGCGTGCCCGCGATGATCGAGGTCGTCACCGTCGTCGGCGCGGCCGCGAGCACGGTGTTCGACCTGGAACTCGATGTCGATGTGCACGCCGCATCGCTGCGCGACAGCCGAGAGACCGCGACGACCAGTTCCGGCCGTCGGCGGCTCGTGCTCGGCGACGAAGTCGCCTTCCGGGCCCGGCATTTCGGGTTGCCGTGGCGGATGACCAGCCGGATCAGCGCCTACGACCGTCCGCGCTACTTCGCGGACGAGCAGGTCCGCGGCCCGTTCCGCAGCATGCGCCACGAGCACCACTTCGAAGAGCTCGGCGACATGCGCACGAAAATGACGGACCGCATGACCATCAGCGCGCCGCTGGGGATGTCGGGCGTGATCGCTCCCTACCTCAAGCGACTGTTGACGCGACGTGCCATGCACATCAAGCGCCAGGCCGAAGCCTAGTCAGCGTGTCGTAGAGCCACCGGCAGGCCCGCTCCTCGTCCGGGAACCGCTCCACCACCGTCTCCCGGCCGCGTTCCCAGGCGCGGGCCGTCCAGCCGCCGCCGTCGTCGCCGTCGTCGGGACCGAGGATGACGCTGCCCTCGCCGACAGGCTTGTCGCCCGTCGCCCCGCGGATGGCGTAGAGCTGCGGGTTCACCCCCGCCGCGCGCAGGGCCTCGTCCGTCTCCCGTGCGTTCATCACAAAACTCTAGCGCATTGTGCGTTGTGCACCATTTCGGCAGCCCGCGAAGTTGGCATGATCCACCGGCAATTCCGGCTTACCGCGGCATTCGATGAGATGGGATAGTTTTGGAGTGCGACAGCTGGAATTCTTTACCCGGGCTCAATTGGTGGAAATGCGTGATCGCACTCTTTCGCGTCGTTATTCTCCGGCCCGGGAAGAATTCCGCCGGGAGCACGCCCGGCAGCGCGCTTTGGGTCTTGTCCAGCGGCACGCCCGCAAAATGCGCCGTCTCCACGGCGGCGACGACGGTTCGCCGCTGACGGCGGAGGAGGTGCGACTCTGGTCCGGCCGGGCTCGACCGTCTCCGTCCGCTCTGTCCGCAGGCGCCGAGCAGCCTCCCGGCCCGGCGGCGGGAAAGGCGGCAGACGGGCGAGCGGCGCGGTCGGCGGAAGGGCCGCTCACACGCTCACCGGAGCCGCCGGTCGGGCAGCTTTCGGGCGAGCACGCGCCGTCATCGCCGAGCGCCTGCTCGGCGGCACGCCATGCGACCAGGCCGCGGGCGCGGCATGCGGCCGGATCGGCGGTGCGACAGGTGCGGCAAGCCGCTGGGCCGGTGGTGCGGCACGCGGGTGGGCCGGTGGTGGAGCGCGCGGCCGGGCCGGTGGTGGGGCCACGCGGCCGGGCCGGTGGTGGGGTGCGCGGCCGGGCCGGTGGTGGGGCCACGCGGCCGGGCCGGTGGTGGGGCGCGCGGCCGGGCCGGTGGTGGGGCACGCGGGTGGGCCGGTGGTGCGGCACGCGGCCGGGCCGGTGGTGCGGCGCGCGGCTGGGCCGGTGGTGTCGCAGGTCGCCGACCCGGCAGCGCGGCAGGTGCGGCAAGCCGCCAGCCCATCACCGCGGCAAGCGGCCGGGTTGGCGGTGCGGCAGCTGGACACGCCGACCGGGCGGCCGCTCGCCGCCCGGTCTGTAGGTTTCGTCGCGTTCGGGCGCTTGGCGTACCATTCCCGCCGCCGCATTTCTGTTACGGATTTCTGCGCCGGGAAGCGTCGTTTCGAAACTTTCCTGGCGGTGGAAGCGCGGTCAGTTGGCGGTGTTTCGCCAGCGCTCCCAGAATGCTGTGAGATCGATGGTGGTGGCCGCCTGGAAGGCGTTTCTCAAGGTGGATGGAGTTGCTATGCCGAAGCGGTTCTGGGCGAGATAGTTTCGCAGGGCTGTGCGCATCGGGGTGGCGCCTATCAGGGTTTCGAGCTCCAGAAGCATGCAGGCGCCGTCTCCGTAGATGCCGGGGGCGTAGAAGTCGTAGTGGGTGGCGTAATAGTCCATGCTGGCGTCTATGCGCATGCCGTCGTCGAACCAGAAGGGGGCCGTCGCGCAGTAGTCGGGGGTGCCCAGGAGCTTGTCGGTTGTGTACTGGGCGAGGGACTCGTCGAGCCACGGGTTCCGGTATTCGTCGTTTCCTACCAGGGCGTACCACCACTGGTGTGCGGTTTCGTGCACGGCGGGGAGGGCGGCGGGCTCCGTCAGGACGAAATTGGGGTACTCCATGCCCTGGAAACCTTCGAAACCGCCGATCACGGTGTCCATCTCGGGGTAGGGGTACGGGCCGTACTCGCGGGACGCGTACTCGAGGGTGCGAGCCACGTCGGATTGCACTGTGGTCGCCGTTTCGGGCGTCACCTCGCTGGTGTACCAGGTGCGCAGGCGGACGCCGGTGGCGGTTCGGCCGGTCACGCTTCCGAACGGGCCGGCCGCCCAGGCGAAATCGCGCACCAGGGGCGCGGCTATGCGGGTGGTGACGCGGTCCTGGTGGCGGGTCTCGGCCACGACCGTTCCGGTCGCGGGGACGGCCATGGTCGCCGGGTGGTTCAGGGAGACCAGGAAACTTGCGGTGGGCGTCTGGAAACTCTCGCCACCGCTGACGTACGGCGGGAGGTCGTCGCCGATCGCGGGGACCGGCAGGGCGTTGCCGAGGAAAGCGTAGGGGCCCACGCGGCCGAAGCGGTCGGGGCGTTCGGGCACTCGGATGGTCAGCGCGAAGGACAGGTCGGTGGTGCGGCGCGGGGGCAGCGGCCGGGTCAGGGCTACGCGCACGGCGGTGCACCCGACCTCGGGCGTGCCGGGGGTGCCGCCCTGGAACTGCGAGACGGTCACGTCCAGGGTCGGGGTGCAGCCGTCCACGCCGTTGCCCCACAGCCGCAGCCAGACGTGGTCCATCGCCGCGGGTCCCGGGTTGCGCAGGACGATCCGCTCCCGGCCGTCCCATCGCGCACCGGTCGCGTCGCTGGCGAGGCGCACGTCGTAGGTCAACGGCTGGGCCGCGGGAGAGGGCAGCGCGGCGGAGGCCATCGAGGCGGCGGGCAAGGACGCGGCGGGCAAGGACGCGGCGCGCGAGGAGGCGGCGAGCGGGGAAGCGGTCAGCGGCTCGGCGGGTGCATCGGGTGGTGCGACGGGCGTCAGCAGGAGCAGAGCGCTGAGGGTGTGCAGAACGGTCATGGCGGTCAGGATCGGGGTGGGGGATCGACGGGCGCGATCCTTTCGGGCAGGGTCGAAGAATGCTGCGCCTGTATTTCGACCCGGACGATCGCGGGCGAGTTGTCTTCGACCTGGCCTGGCACTCCGAGACGATCGGCAGCCTTCAGGCGCTGCGGCAACCCGGCCGCGGGCCGTTCCTCGACCGGTGGGGACAGGCGATGCGGTCGCGGGTGCGCGGAGCGGCCGGCGCGTTGCTGGAGGCGGTGCCCGCCGAAGGGTTCGTCCCGGATCTGTTCACCCCGGAGGACTACTGCCGGCTGCCGACCGACCGGGTCATCGCCGGGCTCCGCCGCAACAAGCGGAAACAAGGGGCGGGGCTGCTTGCGTTTGGCGACGCTCTGGTCGCGTACCAGATGAATTGCATTGCTCCGGCCATGACCACCATCGGGGCGTTGCTGCGCGCTGAGCTTGCCCACCGGGCGCATTTGATCTTCACGTCGGGGGTGGACGCGGCGCTGGCGTCGCTCGGGCCGGGGATCAGCTGGGAGCCGCCGGTGCTCAGCGTGCGCTCGCCGGTGGACGGTGAGGTGCGGCTCGGCGGGCGGGGGCTGCGGCTGGTGCCGTCGGTGTTCTGGACGCGGCCGGGCGTCAGCGTCGCGGGATATCGCCGGCCCACGCTGAGCTATCCGATCCACCCGGCTCCGGCCTCACCGCCGGCGCCCCGGGACGATCCGCTGTCCGCGTTGGTCGGCGCCACCCGGGCCGAAGTGCTGCGGGCGCTGACCACCGGCTGCGGCACCACGCAGCTCGCCCGCGACCTGCGGATCAGCCCGGCCTCCGCGTCGGCGCACGTCACCGCGCTGCGGGAGGCGGGGCTGGCCGCCACCCGCCGCACCGGACGCGCCGTCCACCACACGCTCACACCATTGGGGATGCAGCTGCTGTCGGGAACCTGACGGCAGCAGCGGTGATCCGCGTCCATCGCTCGAACGATGGATGGCATCGACACCTTTCGGTGATGTGTCGTGCACGTTCCGCTCGTTAGCTTGGCCTTGTCCGCACACAGCGGGCGGATGGGGCAGAACATGACGGATGACTTCTCTCCGCCGGGCGACGCCATCGAGCGGCCGCCGAGCGCGGAGGTGGCCCGGCCGGCCGAGCCCGACGACTTCTACGTGACGCTGCAACCGCTGACGCTCGAGCTGCTCGCGCATCAACTGACCCGGTTGAGCCTCGACTACGAAGAGCACGGTCGCCGGCTCTACGCCCGGTTCGCCGAGTTCACGCTGCAGATCAGCGTGCTCAACGAAAATGACCTGAGCGTGCGCGCGATCCTCAAGCAACAGTTTCCGGCATCGGCGATGGCCACCCTGACCGGCCGGTGCAACTGGTGGAACGCGTCCCAGCTGTTCGTCAAGGCGTCGGCCACCACGATCATGGCGCAGGCCGACGCGGGCAGCGCGCCCGCTCCGGCCGTACGCGTGCAACTTGATCTTGATCTGCCGTGCCCGGTGGGTGTCGCGCCCGTGCAGCTCCAGGCGCTCCTGCAGGCGGTGCTCAACAACGTGAACGCCTTCAAATCCCGCTCCCGCGTCGCCGACCTGGCGGCCTTCGGGTGGGGGTGACCGCTTGGGCATCCTGTCCCTCCTGGCCAGGTTGATCAATCTGATCGTCGAGAACTTCTCCCGCAACTCGCTGAAAGAGCTCGACCGCCTGCAGATCCTGTACCGGAACATGACCGACGAGCAGTTGCGGGTGGAGTTCCGCCGGCAGGTGACCGCCGGCCGCATGTCGTCCGGGCGGGACACCACCCCGGGGCCGCGGTTCCTGATGAAGCAGCGCGACACCTCCGGCCTGCACGCGCTCGCGATCGCGTCGTGCATGTTCGACCGTCACCCCTGCGACCTGCCGGCCGGCTCCAAGATCTACGACGAGCAGCGCCTGGCCGCGCTGATGCTGCTCGACCAGCTCAACGTGCAGATGGACACCGGCGAGGGCAAGACGTACGCGATCGCCGTCGCCGCGGCCGCCCTGCTCGCCCGCTACCCGCAGATCGTCATCGTCACCGCCAACGCCTACCTGGCACGCCGCGACCGCCGGCGGGTCAGCTCGTTCTTCGAGGCCATGGGCATCGCGTGCGCCGGCGACCTGCCCGGGGCCGACTTCGACGGCGTCGCCTACGTGACGCTCGAGGAGCTCTGCTTCGGGTACCTGCAGCGGACGTACGCCGAGGACAAGCGCACCTATCCCACCCGGGCCGCGATCGTGGTCGACGAGATCGACTCGGTGCTGCTCGACCAGAACCTGCGCCACTCGCTGGTCCGGCACATGCGCAGCCAGGACACCATGTGGGAGGACGTCGTCGCGCTGGTCGCCGACTGGGGCGCCGAGCAGTACACGTACAACCCGGTGCTGGACACCATCACGCTCAGCGCCGAGGCGTGGGAGCAGCTCGCCCGGCTCGGTCACGCGCTGGGCCGGCCCGCCGCGCTGCTGATGGACCTGGCCGCCGGCGTGCTCTGGGCGATGCGGGCGAAGCAGGGCGCCGACTACATCGTGGCCGGCCGCGAGATCCGGCTCATCAACCGGGTGACCGGGCAGCCGTTCTCGACCGCCAGCCCCGACTCGGCCGCCCTGGAATACCTGGTCCTGGGCGGCAACCCGCGGCTCGCGCTGACCACCGCCGAGATCAACGCGCTGAGCCTGCTGTCCCGGCATCCGCACGTGGTCGGGCTCTCCGGCACGGTCCGCGAGGACACGCTGTATTACCTGCAGCAGCTGGGCACGCTGACCGGCAACGTGCCGCCGCGCTTCCCGCGGTTCGAGACCGACATCCGTACGCTGCTCTCCCCCTCTCGGGAGAAGACCCTCGAGCACATCCTGCTGCGCATCGAGGAGGAGTCGCCCCGCCCGGTGGTGATCGGCACCTGGTCGGCGGCGGAGTGCCGCGCGGTCGCCGACTGGCTGCGCCACGCCGAGTCGATCGACCCGGCCCGGGTGTCGACGGTGGCGAGCTTCGACTCGGCCACCGACGCCGAGGTCATCGACAACGCCGGGGCGCCCGGCGCCATCACCGTGCTCAGCCAGGGCGGCAGCCGCGGCGTCGACGTCCGCTCGGCGCACAAGCCCCTGCTGATCGTGATCGGCCGCGCCATCGAGCCGCGCCTGGACCGGCAGTTCCTCGGCCGGGTCGGCCGCCACGGCGAGGCGTTCGAGGCCGAGTTCGTCGTGGACTCGCAGGGTCCGATCTGGAGCAGCCAGCTGGCCTTCGCGACGAAGTTCTTCCCCGAGGCGATGCCGTTGAACCGTACGGCCGCCCGCGGGCTGCGCTCGACTCAGCGCGAGACCTGGCTCGGCCAGGTCAGCCGGCGCACCCACGCGAGCGTGCTGTCCCGCGCGGTCGGCGAGGCGGAGATGGAGACGGCCGCCCGGTTCCTGGCTCTCAAGCGGATCGGGTCGCCGGTCGACTTCGACTCGCACGCCGAGGAGCTCGCGGCCCAGCAGACCGGCCCGGTCAACGGCCATGGCGCCCTCGGCCCCAGCGTCGTGCAGGCATTGGAGAAGAGGCGCGCGTCGGACGGCGTCGTCAGCGACTTCGAGGCGGCGATCCGCGCCGCCACCGACAGCCAGCCGGAGTACCGGCTGCTGAACATGTATCTCGACGACGACGCCGAGCTCCGGGCGCTGACCGGGTGGCTGCGGCGGGGCACCGACCGCTTCCGCGACCGGCCCGAGGCCCCGGAGGCCGTTCTCTTCCGGCGCCAGGCCGCCATGGCGTCGCGGCAGTACCTGCCGATCGAGACGGTCGCGGACTGGCGTCCCCCGGTCCGGATCGAGCGGGAGACGCGGCTGATGGTCAACGCCGCCTACATCACCCAGGTCACCCACAAGCTCGAGGCGCTGTGGGTGAGCTCCACGCCGGCCACCTATTACCGCCGGGGCGCGTTCGCCGTGCGGACCCTGCACGAGCTGGCCGAGCTGAAGGCCCGCACCGAGGTGCTCAACAACCTGCTGATGGCCGACGAGCCGGCGACGCTGGGCGAGCTGTTCTTCAGCGCCGACAACAGCATCGCCAGCGCGCCGGCCGACAAGCCGGTGGACGACGTCGCGACCCTTCCCGCGCCGGCGCCGCCGCCCAGCGTCCAGCTCGCCGACGAGCAGGTCCAGGCGCTCGTGGAGCAGTTCCTGGCCGAGCGGTCGAAGGCGCCGGGCGGGCTGCCCCTGCCGCCGGACTACGCGCGCCTGCTGCTGCTGGACGTGCTGCGGCCGCTGATGGCCCGGCCCGGCACGGTCGGCGGTGGCGTCATGCGCCGCCAGGTCGACCTCATGATCGACGCGCTGGCCACCAAGGGCATGTCCTCGGCCGAGCTGCGCGTGCACCGCCGGCTGATCGCCGATTTCGTGGACAGCCTGCACGCCAAGGGCATCCTGGCCGAGCGGCTGCCGGCCGAGGGCCGGCTGACCGGCGCGGTGCGCCGGGTCCGATCGTTCGTCAGCACCATCCCGATGTACGGCGTCGCCGCCGTCCTCGGCTTCCTGCTGGTGACCGCGATCGGCCTGCTGCCGACGATGACCCCGGCCCGGCAGTTCACCCTCGTCGACCGCGCCTCCGACGTCTTCGGCTTCGCCACGGTGCTGCCCGGCCGCCCGCTGATGTCGTTCTTCGCCCTGATCGTGGTCACCCAGCTCGCGGCGCGGGCGGTCGGCATCGCGGACCCGTCCCCGCTGATCACCCGGCTGGCGCCGATCGGCGCGCTGGTGTTCGCGTTCGTCGTCTACGGCCGCGGCTTCGACAACCTCCCGGCCACGCTGCTGCTGTGGGTGGTCCTGCTGCTCTGGACCACCCCGCTGCTGCTGGTGCACCGCTTCGTCATGGTCTTCGTCGGCGCCGACCTGGCCGTCGTGGTGGCCGGCTTCTCGGTCGTGATCTTCGCGGTGCACGCGGTGGCCGAGGGGACGGCCGCGACCAACGCGATGATCGTGGCCGGGCTGGTCGCCGCGCTGGCGGGTCCGTCCGTCCCGGTCTCGGTGGAGAATCACGAGTACGTCGCCGGCAACGTGCGCCACTCCGACGAGCGCACCCGCACCCGGGTCGCGATCGACCCCGCCGACCTCTCCGGGACGGCGGCCTTCGTGGTGGTCGCCCTGATCGGCCTCAGTGGCGGGTTCGCCCTGGCTGGCTTCGTGGCGCTGCAGCTGCTGGCCGTGCTCGTGATCGCCAACCGGCGGCTGGCGGTCGACCGGGTCGAGGGCATGATGGCCAAGCTCCGGGTGGGCAGCCCGTTCACCCACGAGCAGCTGCGCGGCTATCTGGTGCGCACCCAGGTCCGTACGGTGGCGGTCGCGGCCTTGATCCTGGGTTTGGCGCTCTGGCCGGTGGCGGCCGGCGGCGGGGCGTCGACGGTCACGCTGCTCCTCGACCAGTGGGCCGGCGTCGTGCTGGCCACCGGCTTCCTGGCCTGCGGCAACGCGTTCAGCGTCGGCGGGCGGGTCGCGCTGCTGCGGGACACCGGCGAGGACGACGCGGGCGCGCGCCCGTTCCGCAGCCTCCTCCAGTCGCTGAAGCGGACGCGGCTGAACTGGGTGTGGCGGATCGCCGTGATCGTCATCGTGCTGATCCGGCCGCTGTCGTGGCTGGCCGAGGCGACCGACCTGATCGACGCGGCCAAGGCGGTCTGGGGCTTCGTGACCGGGATCTTCAGCTGACCTTGGCCTCCTCGGGGCGCCGGTCGGGGCGCAGGCCACGCCACGAGGAATGACGCAGGCGGCCGTCGTCGGTGAAGCTGCGGTACTCGACCTCGCCGACGACGCTAGGCTCGACCCAGATGGCGCCCTTCGCGTCGCGCCGGGGCACGTCGCCGGCCGCCGGCTCCGCGGTGATCAGCGGCTTGAGCTGGGCCTGCAGCGCGTGCAGGGCCGCGTCGGTGAATCCGGTGCCGACGCCGCCGGCGAACGAGAGCTCGCCACCGCGATACAACCCCACGAGCAGCGCCCCGATCGTGCCCGCTCGCCGTCCTTCGCCCTCTTTGAAACCCAAGATCACGACCTCTTGCGTACGGATAAATGGCGCCTTTATCCAGTCAGGTGACCGTCGTCCTGGGGCATAGGGGGCTGCCAGCCGCTTGGCGATCACACCCTCGAGTCCCAGCCGTCGCGACTCGGCCACCACGTCGTCCGGAGTGTCGGCGAGGAAGGAAGGAGTGAGCTGGAGGCCCTCCAGCGCTTCGAGCCGTGCCCGGCGCTCGGTGTAGGGGGCGGTCACCAGCGACTTCTTGCCCTCGTGGAGCAGATCGAAGACGTTGTAGTGCAGGGGCGTGTTTTTCATCAGGTCGGCGCTCGGGTCGTGCACGCCCATCCGGCGCTGCAGGCGAGCGAACGAGGGCCGGCCGTGGGCGTCGGGCGCGACGATCTCGCCGTCCAGGATCAACGTGCCGCCTCTGGGGATCGCGCCGGCCACATCCGGGTACGCCGCGATGACGTCCCTCTCGTTGCGGCTGAGAATGCGTACGTCATCGCCGTCGACGTAGACGACGGCGCGCACCCCGTCCCATTTGTATTCGTACGCCCAGTCGCCGCCGCTCGGCAGCGCACCGAGTGTGGCGAGCATCGGTGGCACGACGTCGGAAAAGGTCACCTCCCGAAGGTACCGTTACGCCCATGAGCCAAACCGAGACCGCCATCCTGGCCGGCGGCTGCTTCTGGGGCATGCAGCAACTCATCCGCCGGCGACCCGGCGTGATCAGCACGCGGGTCGGCTACAGCGGCGGCGACGTGCCGAACGCCACCTACTACAACCACGGCACCCACGCCGAGGCCATCGAGATCGTCTTCGACCCGGCGGTCACGTCGTTCCGCGAGATCCTGGAGTTCTTCTTCCAGATCCACGACCCGACGACGCTCAACCGGCAGGGCAACGACGTCGGCCTCAGCTACCGGTCGGCGATCTTCTACACCAGCGACGAGCAGAAGCGGGTCGCCGAGGACACCATCGCCGACGTCGAGGCCTCCGGCCTGTGGCCCGGCAAGGTCGTCACCGCGGTCGAGCCGGCCAGCCCGTTCTGGGAGGCCGAGCCCGAGCACCAGGACTACCTGGAGCGCCTGCCCGACGGCTACACCTGCCACTTCCCCCGCCCCGGCTGGGTCCTGCCGAGGCGCAACGCCACGCCGGCCTGACGCGAAACTCGGTGGCACCCGGATCTGCCCGTGGGCAAGATGCGGTCATGGCCGGTGCACCCGAAGGATTCACCTACCGCGTCCGCAAGAACGGCGACGTGGAGGTGCTCCATCACGGCCGCCCCGCCGCTGTATTACGCGGCGGGGCCGCAGCCCGCTTCCTGATCGACGTGGAGAGCGACGATCCTCAGGAGCTGATGGCCCGCGTCACCGGCAACTACAAACACGGCAACGAGCGAACCGCCAAGAACCACCCCCGCAACCGCCGCCGCTAGGGCGGCCCGCTGACCGGACAATACGTTCGACCGGGCCGTCGTGCCGCGCCGGTCGTCCGAGACGCCGCCGAGAGAATAGCGACGCGAAAGAGTGCGGTCACGCATTTCTGCCAATTGGGTCCGGGAAAAGAACTCCAAAATTTCCCATCTCGTCGAACGTCTCGGTAAGCCGAAATGGCGATGGATCATGCCAACTTCGAGGGCTTCCGAAATGGCGCACAACGCACAATGCGCGACCGGCCGCACGCACCGCAACCGGGCAGCGGCCGGGCCATGGCAAGCAGGCCCGACCACCACCGGGCCGTGACGGGCGAGCGCGGGGGCCCGTTTAATGCGTTGTGGGCGACGCCGGCCCGGGGTCATGCTGATCACGGCCCCGGCGGCTTCAGAAGTACGCGCTTCCGTGGCGGATGCATTGGCGATCAAACCACGCTCATCCGTTGCCTTCACGGCGACCGATCCTTCAAATCGGATCCGCTCCGGGGCCACCCCATACGCATATGAAGAAGGTGAAACCCATGTCCCACGAGGTGACCGTCCACAGCGGATTCCGCGGCCTGCGCTACGTCGACGGCCGCTTCGACCAGGTGCTCGAGCCGGGCCGGTACGAGCTGCCCGCGCGCGGCCGGTTCCATCGGCGGGCGCCGCAGGTGGAGATCGTGCCGATCGATGTGCGGGAGCGGGAGCTCAACATCAAGGGTCAGGAGATCCTGACGGCCGACAAGGTCGCGGTGCGGGTCAACATCATCACTCAGTTCCGGGTGGTGGACCCGAAGGCCGCGGTCGAGCAGGTCGCGGCGTACAACGACCGCATCTACAGCGACGTGCAGCTCGCGGCGCGGCGGTCGCTGGCGACGATGACGCTCGAGGCGATCCTGACCAATCGCAACCAGCTCAGCGAGGACATCCTGCGCGACGTCGAGGGCATCTCGGCGGGCTACGGCGTGCAGATCATCCGGGCCGACGTGAAGGACCTGGTCTTCCCGGGCAACCTTCAGGAGATCATGAACCGCGTCCTGACGGCGCAGCGCATGGCGGAGGCGCAGATGGTCGAGGCCCGCACGAAGGCCGAGCGTGAGGCGCTGGAGGCGAGCTCGCGGGCCGACGCCAAGCGGGTCGCGGCCGAGGCCGACGCCGAGGCGAAGCGCATCCGCGCCGACGCCGAGGTGGACGCGCTGCGGCGGCTGGCCGCGGCGGCCGAGGCGTACGCGCAGCACCCGGCGCTGCTGCGCCTGCGCGAGCTGGAGACGATGGGCGCGCTGGGCGCCAACGCGTCAGCCCGCCTCTACATCGGCTTCGACAAGCACCGCGACAGCATCGATGAGTGACCGGGAGGGTCAGTCGTCGACGCGGAAGCCGATCTTCAGGCGGACCTGGAAGTAGGCCACGTCGCCGTCCACGATCTGACCCCGGACCTCCTGAGTCTCGAACCACTCGATGTTGCGCACGGTCTGGGCCGCCTTCTTCACGGCGGTCCGGATCGCGTCGTCGACGCTGGTCGGGCTGCTCCCGACGACCTCGGTCAGGCGATACACGTGATTGCTCATCATGGCCTCCTCGGTGCTGCGGCTAACGGTGCTGCGGCGATCGGCTCTGCCAGGAACGTCAGGACCTCGGTCGCGAACTCGGCCGGGGCCAGGCTGTGCACACGATGCCCCACCGGAATCGTAGCCAGGCGGGCGTACGGGATCGCGGCCGTCGCGTCGGCCAGCCGCTGCGGGGGAATGCAGCTGGTCGGGCCGCCGGAGAGGATCAGCGTGGGGTGGGTGACGTCGCCGAGGCGCGCCCACCACGCCGGGTCGGGGCGGGAGAGCTGCCGGAGGATGGTGACCACCGCCCGCAGCTCGTAGTCGCGGCCGCTGGTGAGGATGCCGGCGACCGCCTTGACGGCGTCGAACGGGTTGATGCGGGTCGTCGAGCCGGGCTCGCGCGGGGGAGCAGCCAGGTCTTCGAGGACCAGGCTGACGACCCGGTCGGGCGCGTGCAGCGCGGCGGCGAGGGCGGCGTAGGCGCCGACCGAGTGGCCGATCAGGACGGCTTCGCGCAGCTCGAAGGCGTCCAGCAGGCCCAGGACGTCATCGCGGAGGCTGGTCAGCGAATAGCTGCCCGGGCGGGCGCTGGTGGCGTGCCAGCGCAGGTCGACGGCGATCGTGCGGTGCCCGGCGGCGGTCAGATGTGGGACGAACTTGTCCCAGGTGGTGGCGCTGCTGCCGCTGCCGTGCAGGAGCATGACGGGTACGCCGTCGGGGTCGCCCGACTGCCGGCAGCCCAGCCGGATGCCGTTGACCGCGACGGTGCCGGCCGTCGACCGTTCAGAAGCCATCCAAGTTGTTTACCAGATGTTCGGCTGATAACGGTTCGGAATGAACGTCAAGGTAAGCATCAACACGCCGTCGGCATGATCTACAAATAGGCATGCGTCGTGTCGTCGTGGTGGTCCTGCTGCTGGTCCTGGGCGCCGGGGTGGCCTACGGGCTGGCCGGGGCGCTGCGGCTCTCCTGGACGCCGGCCGACGTCATGGCCGAGTCGTCGAGCACCAAGGCGGTGCCAACGCGGGCGATGAAGCTCCGGCTCACCGACGCCGGCTCGGTCGGGCGGACCGCCGACGCGGCGGCCTGGCGCACGGGCACCGACTACTCGCTCAACACCGACATCGTGACCAGCGCGCTGCTGCCGCAAGCGCCGTGGGTGGATGCCGCGGTCGTGGACCGGACCGCCGCCGAGTTCCGCCAGTTCATCGACCATTCGCTGGCGCAGGGCTACAACGGCGTCGTCGTGCCCGGCTTTCTGGAGTACGTGACTTTCGCGGGTGAGAACGTCTATTCACCCGGCGACCCGCACGTCGATCGCGCGAAAGCCATGGTCGCCGCTTTCTCGCCGATGTTCCGCTACGCCGCCGACAAGGGAATGCGCGTTTACTTCCTCACCGACATGCTCGCGCTGTCCGGCCCGCTCGACGCCTACCTGAAGAAGCAGAACGACCCGTGGCCGATCTACCAGGCCGGGCTGCGCGAGTTGTTCACCGCCATGCCGTTCGCGGCGGGGCTGATGGTCCGGGTGGGGGAGGGCGGCTCGGCGTACCGCGCGCCGGGCTGGGATTATTTCTCGCGTATCGCCGTCACCACGCCCGAGAAAGTTCGCGCGATGTTGCGGGCTTTTCTCGCGGTGGCGGCGGAAGGCAACCGCGACATCATCTTTCGCAGCTGGACCGTGGGCGTCGGCGCGGTCGGCGACCTGCATACGAATCCCGACTCGTACGCGAAAGTCCTCGGAAGCTTGCGCGACCCGCACCTGGTGGTCTCGACGAAATTCACCGCCGGGGATTTCTACAGCCACCTGCCGCTCAACCCGACGCTCGGCGTGGGCGACCAGCGGCGGATCATCGAGTTCCAGGGGCGCCGCGAGTTCGAGGGCTTCGGCTCGCTCCCCAACGATCTGACCGCCCTGCACGCCGCCGCGCTCACGAAACTTCTCGCGCAAAACCCCAACATCGAAGGCGTCTGGTTGTGGACCCAGGACGGCGGGCCGCTCCACGCGGGCCCGATGACTCTCTATTTGCGGACGGGTTTCTGGCAGCTCTACGACATCAACGCGTACGCGATGGGACGGCTCGCGCGCGACCCGAATGCCGACCCGGCGCAGATCACGCTCGACTGGGTGCGCCAGACCTTCTCCGCCGACCCGGACACCGCGAAAGCGATCGCCGCGATGTTCGCGATGTCGCGCGAGGCCGTCACGAAGGGGCTCTACCTCACGCCGTACGCGGACAATGCGGTGAAGGCGCTCGGCCTCGAGCCGCCGCCGATGATGTGGATTTTCGAGTGGGACATCGTCACCGGCGATTCGGCCGTGCTCGACAGCATCTACGCGATCGGCCGCGACCATGTCGAGCAGACGATCGCCGACGGGGACCGCGCCATCGCCCTCGCCGAGCAGCAGCGCGCCATCGTCGCCGCCACCGATCCGAGCACGTGGCGCGACCCGCAATTGCGCGGCCAACTGCTCGACACGCTCGAATATCAGGCCGATCTGTACCGCACGCTCGGCGCCTATCGCACCATGTTCCTGCGCCGCGCCCAATGGATCGACACCGGCGAAACGACCGCGAAAGAACAATGGAAAAAGGCCGAGGACGCGTACGAGATAGCGCGCGCCGCCCACGTCCAGAAATACGGTGGTCGCCTCGACCTGCCCGCCTACAACTTCACCGCCGCGGACCTCGGCTCGGAGCGCTTCGACCGCGACCCCGCGATGGCAACTTTCGCGCGCATCCTGCTCGGCGTTCTGGTCGTCTCGATCCTCGTGCCCTGGCGACCGGCGCGGTCCCTGTGGCGTGCCGCGGTCCGGCCGTGGCGGGTCGACCGGCCGGCGCCGGCGAAACTTGCCATCCTGTTTCCGGCCGCCGTTCTGCTGCTCAGCCGCGGGATCTACACCTGGTTCGCGGCGCCCGCGCACCTGCTGGTTTCGCTCGGTGCCTGGGTAATTTTCGCGCTCGTCGCCCGGCTACTTGTCCGCGGGCGTGACCCGGGGGCGCTGTGGACGGTGATCGGCGGCGTGGCCCTGCTGCGCTCGGTGCTTCTGCTGGCCGCGCTCGCGATCCGCGGTCCGGGCCACTACTGGTTCGAGTTCTGGACGAATCCGGCCGCGCGGTCGGCGTACGTGACGATCGGTTTTGCGATTTTTGGTTGGCTTTTCTTCGCAACCGGATCGGTGCTGCGGACGCATTACGGGTGGTCGCGACGTGGCGTCACCGGGGCCATTCTGCTCGCGGCGGGTCTCCCCGTGCTCGCGATCGGCGCGCTGATCTGGTCGGCCGGCCTCGAACGATCGCTCACCGTCTGGAACGACCAGATGGCGCTGCTGCCGTGGGGGCTGCACCGCATCCTGGGGATCGTCACCTACCTGGGCATTCCGCCGCAGCTGCCGGTGTGGCTCACGGTGGCCGGCGCGCTCCTGGTGATTGCCGGGCTGGCGACGGCGCGACGGTCTGGCTGATCGGCCCGGCGACACTGCGGGTCGCCCCACCCGCTGATGCGCAGCCGGAACGCCCGCTGCTTGGTCCGGTCGACCACGATCAGCGGTTCGCCGTCGAGCATGTCGAGCGGGCTTACCAGGCAGAACATGTCGCGCCGCAACGGGTCGAGCCGCCGGGCAAGCCGGGTCACCTCGTCCCGGTACTCGAACCATTCCTGTTCATCGCCCTCGCCCGGAACCGGCAGCGCGGCATTGCGCTCGCTGAAAGGCGGGACGGTCCGCGTCGGTGGCGGCCGCTTCGAGCGCCGCCATGCGCTGATCATCGTGCCCGGCGACGATCTTAGGGTCAGTGGGGAGATCGACATCGATGTAGGCTGTCCGCCGGTATCGACCGACAGGAGCACCGGTGACGGAGAGCGACGCCCACTCGTGGGGTTACATGGTGGGCTACGTAGGCACGCGGATCTGCTGCTGCCTCGTCGTGGTCGGCGCGATCGTCTGGTTCATCGTGTGGATCGTGCGGCGCAGCACCAAGCCGGCGCAGCAGCCGCCGCCGTACCCGGGGTATCCGCCCTATCCGCCTTACCCGCCGCAGGGTGGCTATCCGCCTGCTTCGCCGCCGCCCGGTCCTTACCCGCCTGCCTCGCCGCCGCCGGGTCCCTATCCCGGGTCTTCCGGGCCGCCGCCGCAGGATCCGTATCAGAGCCCGCCGCCTCCGCCTTCGTGACGCCTGGGATCCTGAGCCCGCGCTGAGTTGTCCGATCAGGTCGAGGGCGGCGCCGATCAGGCGAAAGCGGTGGCCCGCCCAGGCTCGGTGACGGACAGTTGAGGGAGCTAGTCCGATCGGCCCATGGAGTGGCCCGATGTCGCACGACCCTCGTCCGCAACGCCGTCCCGATCCGGGCGCCCGTGGTGGCGCGCCGCTGAATCCGCTGCTGGCGGTGCTGCTCGCGTGCGGCGCGGTGGTGGTTCTGTTGGTGGTCGGCTTTGTGGCGCAGCGGCAAACCGGCACCGAGGCGGCCGCGACCACCGTGACCAGCACGCCGAGCAGGACGACCCCGGCGAGGCCGAGCAGCAAGCCGCCGGCGGGGGTGGGGCAGGCGGTGCGGGACGGCAAGTTCGAGTTCGTGGTCTCGCGGGTGGACTGCACGCAAAGCAGCGTCGGCCTCGAACATTTCCGCCGGACCGCCAAGGGCAAGTACTGCGTGGTCAGCCTGTCGGTGCGCAACGTCGCCGACGGGTCGCAGTTCTTCGTGGGCGGCGCGCAGAGGGCCTTCGATACGGCCGGCGTCGAGTACGGCAACGACGAGATCGCCGGCGTCTACGCCAACCGCGACACCGAGACGTTCCTGCGCAAGGTCGACCCCGGCCACGAGGTGTCCGGCAAGCTCGTCTTCGACGTGCCGAAGGCGGCGACGCTGACCAGTTTGGAACTGCACGATTCCTTACTGTCCGGCGGCGTACGGGTCACTCTCGGCTAGCGTGTCGGGATGAAGTTCCGCACGGTCGCGAACGCGTACGCGGAACACCGCCCCGACTACGCCCCGGACGCGGCGCGATGGGCGCTGGAACCAGCGCCGGTGCCGCGCGTGCTCGACCTCGGCGCCGGAACCGGCAAGCTGACCGGCACGCTGCTCGCCTTGGACGCCGACGTCATCTCGGCCGAGCCGGACCCGGCGATGCCGGCCGAGCTACACCGCGCGTTGCCGACATGACCCGGCGAGCGCTGATCGTTCCCATCGCGATCGTGGCGGCCACCGTCGTCGCCGCGGTGGTCGTGCTCGTGGCGGGCGGCGAGCATCGAGGGGCTGTGGCGATGGCGCTGCTGATCGGGGTGCCGCTGCTCGTCGCCATGGGCGGTGGCTTCGACGAGGCGCGGCGGGCCACTTCGTCCACATCGGACACCAGTCTCGGGTTGAGGCTGACGTTCTTCCTGCCCGGCTTGCTGGGCCAGCTGGCGGCCCTGGTGGTGATGGTCTGGCTGGTGATCACGTCGGCAGCGGACGGCGACGTGGTGCTCGCGGTCGGGGTGGTCCCGTTCGCCATGTTCGCCGCCTGGCGCGGCTGGCAGGTAAGCCGCCGCATACGCGACAGCCGATGACCGAACACGCCGGGCATCGTTGCGGCGCGCGCGGTGTCGGTCGCGGTGAGAGCGGGTGTCAGCGGGAAGCGATGGTGGCGAACGGGATCGGGCAGCATGGCTCGCCGGCGCAGGTGACCAGGTCGTCGCAGCCGGCGGCCACCGTGGCGCGCAACGTTTCGGCGATGGCCTGCAAGTCGGCGATCTTGGTCTCGACCTCGGCCAGCTTGGCGCGCGCCCGCTCCTGCAGGCGGGCGTCGGCGGCGCCGTGCCGGTGGGCGCCCGCCGTCAGCAGGTCGGCCACCTCGTCGAGGGTGAAGCCGAGCCGCTGCGCGGCCTTGATGACGCGCAGCACGGTGACCGTCTCGGCGGGATAGAGGCGATGCCCGCCGAGGCTCCGCTCGGGCGACTCCAGCAGCCCGCGGCGCTCGTAGTAGCGCAGCGTCTGCAGGTTCACCCCGGCCGCCGCGGCCACCTGGCTGCTGCGCATGGCAGTCATGCCCGGATCCCGGCGGCGGCACGCTCCGAGAGCCCGTCCAGAACCTCGACCTGGGTGGCGGGAACCTCGACGTCGAGCCGGAGCGTCCCCAGCTCGGGCGCGAAACTGAAGGTGAAGAACGAGCAGCACTCGCTCTCACGCCGGGTCAGGTCGCGGGCCGTGGCCTCGGCGGCCGGGTCGAGGTCCCAGCGCAGGACCGTGGGCGAGATCCGCTGCTGGTTTCGCAGCGAAGAGGCGAACAGCTCGTCGAACTCGGCGAGTCGCAGCGGCCGCTCGGCGGTGGGCAGGGTGCAGGCGTCGGGTGGGTTCATGCCTCGACGGTAAACCCGTACCTAGGTACCGGATGCAACCCTGGTCAGCGAGCGAAGGCGATCCAGCGCGGCGAGAGCTTCGTCGGGCCGTCCGGCCGCCGTGCAGGTTTCCGCGTACGCCCGCAGGCAGTCGATCTCGAGCTGCACCTCGGCCAGCGGTTTCAGCAGCTCGAGGGCGCGACGGTGGTGGTCGAGCGCCCGCAGGGCGAAGCCGTTCTCCCGCAGGACGATGCCGAGGCAGTTGTGGCACCACGCCTCTTGGTGCGGCAGCCGATGCTGTGCGGCGAGCGCCAGCGCCTCCTCCAACGGCTCGGTCGCGGCCCGGGCGACGCCCAGGGTGAGGAGGCCGGGGACGCGAGCGGGCCCGGAAGCCAGTTCGAGTGACGCCAGCGCCAGGGAAACCGCGTCCGAAGAAGCGCCCAGATGCAGCGTGACCCATCCGTCGAAAGCGAGCGCCTGCGATTGCCCGGCCCGGTTTCCCTGCTGCTCGAAAAGTTTCCGCGCCCGCCGGAAATCGGTCTGCGCCTCCGCGAGGTCGCCCAGGTCCCGGTGGACGAAACCGGTGCGCAGCGCGAGCGTGGCGGCGAGATCGCCGTCCGGCGACGCCGCCGCGTAGGCCGCCAGCGCCTCCGAGAGGCGGCCGGCCGCGGCGAGAGCGAAACCGAGGTCGGCCAGCAACGGGGAACGGTCGCGACCCAGCCGCCCGGCGGCGTCGGCGGCCGCGGCGAGCATGCGCGTCTGATCGTCGGTGCCGCGGTGGCGGAAGAACCAGACCCGCATCGCGGGAGGGAGCCCGGCCACGAACGAGTCGGCGCCGAGGCGCACGGCGGCGTCGAAGCAGGCCACGAGATTGACGTACTCGAGGTCGAACCACGCCATCGCCAAAGCCGGATCACCCGCGTCGGGCCGGGGCCGCTGGGGCGACGGCAGGATCCGATCTTGAGCAACAGCCCGGGCCAGATAGTGATCGAAGACGTGGCCTAGATTGACGGAAATGTCGGATTCCTCCGCGACGGCCAGCTCGGCCGCATACCGGCGGATCAGGTCGTGCATCCGATACCGGCCCGGCGAGATCTCCTCGATCAGATGAGCGTCGACCAGTTCCTCGAGGTGATCTACGACGTCACCGGAGAACAGCGCGGCAGCCACCCCGTCGTCGAAGTCAGCCCCGGGAAGCGCCCCGAGCAGCCGGAACAGCCGCCGCTGATCGGCGTCGAGCTGCTGCAGCGACATCCCGAACACGGCGTCGAAGCGCCCGGCGTTGTCCCGCATCCGCTCGGCGAGCACGGCGACCGACCACCCCGGCCGGTGCCGCAGCCGCGCCCCCGCCATCCGCAGCGCCAGCGGCAGCCCGCCGCATTGCCTGAGCACCTGCTCCACCGCGTCGTCCGCGTCCAAGCGGAGACCAGCCGCCCGACCGAAGAGCCGGGCCGCGTCGGCGTCGTCGAAGGGCGCCAGCGACACCGGCGGCACCCCGTCCAGGCTGACCAGGCGGTTCCGGCTGGTGATCAGGACCGCCGACGCGCCCGCGCCCGGCAGCAACGGCCGTACATGCTCGGCGTCGAAGGCGTTGTCGAGAACCACGAGGGCGCGGCGCCGGGACAGCTCCGAGCGCCACAATGCCGCCCGCTCGGCGGCGCCCGCCGGGGGATGGGTGACGTCCAGCCCGTCAAGCAGGCGGCCCAGCGCCACCTGCGGGTCGAGCGGCTCCTGCCCAGGCGTGAAGCCTTGCAGGTCCAGGTAGAGGCCGCCGTCCGGGTACGCCGGGGCGAGCCGGTGGGCGGCGTGCAGCGCCAGGCTGGTCTTGCCGACGCCGCCCATCCCGTCGATCACGACCGCCCCGACCGTCCGCAGCAGCTCCTCGACCTGGGCGGACTCGGCCTCCCGCCCGGTGAAGTCGAACAGGTCGCCCGGCAGGTCGTTGCGCCGCGGCGCGGGGGCCGGCCCGGCTTCGGAGGCCGCCGCCCAGATGGCGCGCAGGGGGCGGGGGTCCTTCTTCACCGCTCGGCAGAGCGCCACGACCGCCTCCCACGGCGGGATCAGCCGGCCGGTCAGGTAGCGCGAGAGCGAGGAGCTGCTCAGCCCCGACTCGCGGGCCAGGGAACGCAGGCTGAGGCCGCTCAGCTTCTTGATCTGGGCGAGCTGAGCCACCAGTCGCTCCTGCGGGCCGGGCACGTGCAACAACCTACCGTCCCGGCCCACGGCACCGGATCAAGGCGGCATTCGTGCAGGTCAGATCCGTTGCGAGTGTCCCACGGTGTCCCACGGCCGGCGCGGGGACACCGCGGCGGGTGGTCGGATGGAGATCGTCGGAAACAGGAGGGAGAAAGCGATGCGGACCGTACGGATGCCCCACCCGGTGGATCTCGTCCCCGGGGCACGGGAAGCACTGGACGCCCTGCTGAAGCCGGTAAACACCGAGGGCGGGGAAGCCGCGGCCCGGGCGCTGGCCGAAGCGGTCACGCACCCGGTCGACGAGGCCGACCCTGTCCCGGACCGGATCTGGGACCAGGCCGCCAAGCATTTCGACCAGAAGGAACTGGCCGCCCTCCTGCTCTCCGCCGTTCTTGCCACCGCGATCGACCGGCTCAGCTCGGCGACGCGCCAATCGAAGGGAATGTCATGACCAAGTTCAGCGAGGCCGAGCGCGACGCCATGAAGAACCGCGCCAAGGAGCTCAAGGCCGGCAAGAGCGCCGACACCGAAGGCGAGCTGCTCGCGAAGATCGAAACCATGCCGGAGGCCGACCGGGTGATCGCCGCGCGCGTGCATGAGGTGGTCAAGGCCGCCTCCGGCGACCTCATGCCCAAGCTTTGGTACGGGATGCCGGCGTACTACCTCAACGGCAAGATGATCTGCTTCTTCCAGCCCGCCTCGAAGTTCAAGGCCCGCTACGGCATGTTCGGCTTCAGCGACGCCGCGAACCTCGACGACGGCGCCATGTGGGCGGCGTACTACGCGATCGCCGAGCTGAACCCCGACGTCGAGGCCCGGATCACCGCCCTGGTGAAGCAGGCGACGAGCTGACCACCGGCCCGGATCGCGCCCCACTGCGCGATCCGGGCGTCATTCACTGGTACGGGATGTCCGAGGAAGAGACACCGCCCATCGGTCTGACCATTGCGGCGGAACGTGCGATTCGGGTCGACCGGAGGGGCTGGCATGGTCCCGGCATGACGCCTTCGCGCACCTCGGCCGCCGCCATGCTCGCGTTCACCGCCTTGGCGCTGACCGCCTGCGGCGACGACGTTTCGAGCAGTGCCGCGGGGAGCGCGCCGGCCGACGTCTGCCCCGCCATCGAGAAGCTCGACCCGGCTGCGGTGCTGGGCGGCCCGGCGGCGAACCACCGCGCCTGCGCCCCGGACGAGTCGCTCGCCACCCTCGGCGCCGCCGTGTGGACAGCCTCCGGCGGACAGCGGGTCTCGGTCAGCGTCATCGACAACGGCAAACCCGGCGCCGCCACCTTCCAGCAGCTTTACGACCAGGCATCGTCGGCCCAGCGCTGCGAGCTGGCCGAGTCGGGCGGCGGCGATCGGCGCTGCGTCGACAAGCTGAGCACCGGACAGACCGAGACCGGCACGTTCATCATCGACCTCGGCTCGACCTACCTCGTCGTCTGGCTGTCCGACGAGGGCGACCACTCGGCGGGCCTCGACGTGCCCGCCGACATGCGGCCCGCGTTCATGACCTTCGCCGGCCAGGCGGTCTCCACCATCTACGGCAAGAAGGTGGAGATGCCCGCCGCGCCCCCGGAAAGAGCCGCGCCCACGACCGCCGGTGACCTGGCGGCGCAACTGACCCAGGCCGGCTACGAGCGCACCATGACCGGCAGCTATCAATCACCCGACCTGGGCCGCAAGGTCTCGATCGAGGACTGGAAGGACGACGGCAAGCCGACCGTGGCCCTCTCCGACTCCCGTACCAAGCCCGGCGACCTGGCCATCGCCGAGCTCCAGTACGACCCCGTCGGTAAGTACCAGAAGTTCTCCTGCATCCCCACCACCAAGTTCGCCTCCGACCTGCAGTGGGTGCTCGACCAGTCGAACACCATCCAGCAGCAGGTGGCCGACGGCACCGTCGAGCCGAAGCTGGCCCCCAACAACCGCCACATGGTGGACAACGCCGACCGTTCCCTCACCTGCTACATGGAGTAGAGCTCGATGAGCTCGGCGTCGTGCGCCGGCGTCCACCGCACCGGGAGGCCCACCGCCATGAGATGGCTGCCCGAGTAGACGACCGAGCCGTGGCGGTAACGGCCCGCGGGATCCAGCCCGCGCAGCGGCAGCCGGATGTCCCGCGCCGGCACCCGACCGAGCCCATCGAGCCTGCCGGAGTTCCAGGCCAGCACGACGATCCGCGAGTCCATTGTGTACTGCACGGCGCAGCGCCTCTGGGAGGGATCGCCAATGCGATGCACGACCCCGTGGTGGATGACGTCGCGGACGGCCTTGTAGCGCTCCACCCATGCCGTCGCCGAGGCCCGTTCCGCAGGGGACCAGCGGGTGATGTCGGCGCCGATGCCCAGCACGCCGGCGCTCGCGAGCACGAACCGGAAGTCGAGCGACCGCTGCCGCTCGTCGAACATGCCCTCGGAATCGGTCACCCACGAGCTCATCAGGTGCGGCGCGTGCGCCGACAGGAAGCCGTCCTGGATGCGCAACCGGTCGAGCGGCGCGGTGTTGTCGCTGGGCCAGACCACGTCGGCGCGGGCCGCGATGGCCAGGTCGACGCGGGCGCCACCGGCCGCGCAGGCTTCGACGGTCACCTGGGGGTGAGCGTCTCGCAGGTGGTCGAGGATCCGGTAGAGGTTGCGCACGTGGGCGCCGTCGAGGTCGTCGACGGCCCGGTCCGCCTCGGTGCGCGGGCGGTTGAAATCCCACTTCAAATACGTGATCTCGTACGTCGTGAGCAAGCCGTCCAACGTGTCGCGGACGAACTCGTACACATCCTCACACCCGAGGTTGAGCAGGTACTGGTTGCGGATCGTGGTGCGCGGCCGGCCCGCCGTCTCGTAGACCCAGTCGGGGTGCGCGGCGTAGAGGGCCGACTTCGGATTCACCATCTCCGGCTCGACCCATAGTCCGAAGTCCAAACCCTTGGCCCGCACCGCGTCGACGAAGGCGCCGAAGCCGGCCGGGAACTTCGCCGGATCGGGTGTCCAGTCGCCGAGCCCGCTGTGGTCGTCGGGCCGCCCCACGAACCAGCCGTCGTCCACCACGAACGTCTCCACGCCGAGCGAGGCGGCGACGTCGGCGAGCGCGAGCTGTCCCTCCGCGGTGACGTCGAAGGCGGTGGCCTCCCAGGAGTTGTAGAGGACCTTCCGAGTGCGCCCGAGCCGGTCGCCGGCGAGGTGCCGCTCGTAGGCGTGCCATTGCCGGGCCAGTCCGTCGAGCCCATCGGCGCTGTAGACCCCGGCGGCGATGGGGGTGGTCACCGACTCGCCGGGAGAGAGAGTTACCGGCGAGTCGGTGAGCTGTCGGCCCGCTCGGATCCGGGTCAGGCCGGCCACGTCGGCGTCGGCCACGATCTGCCAGGATCCGGTCCAGGCCAGCTGGATCCCGTACGCGGCATCGCCGTTCTCCACCGCCAAGTAGGGCGAGAACTGGTGGCCGGTGACCCCTTGGGCGCTGCCGATCTCGAAGCGCCCGCGCGTCAGCCGTACGGATGCGGGGGTGAATTCCTGCGCCCACTGGCCCCAGAGATAGTGCAGCGTCGCGCCCGACGGCGTCGGCACCGAGAAACCGGCCGATCCGAGCCGGGTGAGCGCGATCGGCGCCTTGCCGCCGTTGCGCACGACGGCCCAGCGCTCCACGACGTCGGTCCCGGGCGCGAACCGCCAGCGCAGCGTCAGCGAGAGGCCGGTGCGCTCGTCGTGCAGGTCCGCGCGCAATCCGTCGTCGACGGCCACCTCACCGAGGGAGAGCGTCAGCACCTCGCCGGCGACGGCCAGATCGGCGCCGAGAAAGGGGCGTTCGCCGTCGGGCGCGTACTCCACCGCCGCGACGTCGCCGGGAAGCATGTACTGCACCTTGCCGGAGAAGGCGTAGGGCGAGGGGCCGTCCGAGACGCCGTGCGGACCCCAGGAATGCAGCGTGAGGTCGTCGCCGATGGTGTACTCGGTGCTCGCGCCGGTGATGGTCCACATGCTCAGCGGTTCCCCCGGAACTCGTCGTTCAGCCGGCGTTGCAGCGCCACGTCACTCCACATCGGATGGTGCGGGGCGGCGTTGGAGCAGACGAGCGTGCCCCAGGCGCCGAGCTCCCGCGACCGGCGGACGGCGTGCTCGCAGATCTCGGCGCCGACCGGGCCTTCCTCGAAACTCGCGTGCAGCGGGGTGTAGCCGACCCAGCCCTCCCCGAACACCAGCGGGATCCCGCGCCCGGCCGCGAAATCGGCGGCCACGTCGAGCCAGGTGTCGAGGGTCTGCCGCATGGCCCGGCGGTGCTCGCCGTAGCGGTCGTAGAGCCATCGATCCCACTTGGCCGGGTCGCACCAGTCGTGGGTGTAGATCTCGCGGTGCGGCACCACGGTGGCGTCGGTCTTCCAGCTCGCCGGCGGGAACCACTCGCCGAGCGGGGGAGCGTCGTCGCGCAGCAGCTCGGCGTACGCCCGCTCCTGGGGGTACGGGCGGGCCGGGTCGCGCAGCGCGAACTCGGTCACCAGCTGGTCGAGCACGCCGTACACGTACGGATGGAAAACCGCGACGTCCGCGTTGCGCGGCATGCCGCGCAACTCACCGACCGGCACGCGTGCGTAGTTGACGGTCACCGGCGTGGACGGATGGCGCTCCTTGAAACGGGCGATGCCACGCTCCATCGAGGGCTGCAGGCCGACGATGCCCTCGCCGTGGTGCAGCCCGCTGTACTGCACTTCGTTGTGCAGCTCGACGAACGCGACGGTGTGCTGGAGGCCTTCGGCCTTGAGGAGGTCGATCAGGTCGGCGTGCGCGTCGGCTAGGGCGACCGTGCGGTCGGCCGGCGGAACAGCCTGCAGCGCGCGGTGCCAGGCGTCGTCGACCGAGAAGGACGGGCTCTGCTGGTACTCCCAGCTCGACACGATGACCCGGCAGCCGTGCCGGTCGGCGGCGCGGAACAGATCGAGCAGCCAGGCGCGGCCGTCCAGCGGCGGCTGATCGGCGGGGACGTCGTACCAGCGGGTGCGCTGCCCGTATGCGCCGCCGAGCCCGGAGAAGCGCAGCGCCGAGGTGTCCAGGCCGGATCGGAACAGCAGGAAGGGCATCGCGCAGACGCGTACGGTGTCATAGCCGCGACCCACCGCCTGCCGGAAGGCGTCATCCAGGTCCTGGAAAGGCTGTCCCGAACCGGTGCGCGTGAACCAGGTGAAGTCCCAGAGGGTGATGGTCATCGGCTTCATTTGGTGGATCCCATCAGGAGGCCGGAGACGAAGTGGCGCTGGAACGCGAAGAACACGATGGCGGTGGGTATCGCGGCGACGACCGACGCGGCGGCCACCACGTTCCAGTTGCTGACGTAGCCGCCCTGCAGGTTGAGCAGCGCGGCGGTGACCGGCAGCTTCGCCTCGGTGCGCAGCACGGTGATCGCCCAGATCAGGTCGTTGAAGATCCAGGTGGTGGCGAGCGCGCCGAGCGCGGCCAGCGACGGGCGGCACAGCGGCATGATGATGCGCGCGTAGATCTGCACCGGGCCGGCGCCGTCGATGCGGGCCGCCTCGGTCAGCTCGGCCGGGATCGAGCGCATGAAACCGTGCAGCACAAAGGTGTAGAAGCCGAGCCCGAAACCGACGTGGATGGCGACGAGCGCGACCAGGGTGTCGTAGATGCCCAGCGACTCCATCACCCGCGACACCGGGATCAGCAGGATCTGCGGCGGCAACAAGTTGCCGGCCAGCATGGTGAGAAGGATCGCGCGCCGTCCGGGGATCGCATAGCGGCTCAACGCGTACGCCGCCCAGGAGGCCAGCAGGAGGCTGAGCAGCACGGCCGGGACCGTCACCTGGATGCTGATCCACAACGCCCGGCCCATCGACCCGGCGCCCATCGCGGTCTTGAAGCCGTCGAAGGTGAACGAGCTCGGCCAGGCCGCGGTGCCGTTCTGCGCGATGTCGTCGAAGGAGCGGAACGCCAGCACGATCACGAAGACCATCGGCGCCACCCAGAGCAGGGTCAGCGGCGCCATCACCGCGTGGAAGACCCAGCGGCGCTTTCTTTTCACCACGGGCTCCGGGGTGGTTTCGCCGGGCGCGCGGGTCAGGGTCGCCGCGGTCACGACACCTCCTCCTTGGTGGTCCGGACCAGGTAGGTGATGATGAAGATCAGGGCCAGCGCGAAGATGACCACGGCGATCGCGGAGGCGTAACCGAGGTTCAGGAACGTGAAGCCCTGCTGGAACATGTACGTGCTGAGCAGCTCCGACGAGTGGTACGGGCCGCCCTGGGTCATCGCCCAGACGATGTCGAAGGTGCGCAGCGAGTCGATGACCGTGACCGCGAAGACCACGGTGTTGACGCCGCGCAGCTGCGGCCACGTGACGTACCGGAAGCGCTGCCACGCGCCCGCGCCGTCCACCGCCGAGGCGTCGTCCAGCGTCGGGTCGGTGCCCTTGAGGCCGGCCAGGTACAGCACCATCACGTAGCCGACCTGCCGCCACACCGCCGCGATCAGCACGGCGTAGAGCGCGGTGTCCGGGTCGGCCAGCCACTGCTTCTCCAGGCTGTCCAGCCCGATCGCGCCGAGCAGCGTGTTGATGGTGCCGTCGGGTTGGTACTGCACCCGCCAGAAGAGCCCGGTGACCGCGAGCGAGAACACCATCGGCAGGTAGATCGCGCTGCGGTAGAGCCCGACGCCGCGCCGGGGCTTGTTCAGGGCCAGCGCGAGCGCCAGGCCGCCGAGCACCGACAGCCCGCCGAAGCCGATCGCCCAGATGACGTTGTTCTTCAGCGCGCCGAGGAAGACGTCGTCGGTGGTCAGCTCGCGGAAGTTGTCGAGGCCGACGGGCTGGGCCGCGCCCAGCCCGTTCCACTTCGTGAACGACAGGTAGAAGCTGTTGATCGCGGGCCAGAACACCATGCCGATCTCGACCAGGGCCGGGATCAGGAGGAACAGCCAGACAACGGCGGGTACTCTTCTCCGGCGCGCCGGCGCCGCGATCGTGGTCACTGCCCGAATACCTTCTTCGCGCTCGCCTGCCACTCGGCCAGGATCTTGTTGACGTCCCCGGGCTTGTCGAGGAACTTGGTCAGCGCCGTGTCGGCGGTCGTCTGCAGCTCGTCGCTGGAGTCCCGGTTGAAGAACTGGGTGATCGCCTTGCTGTCGTTGAGCAGCTTGATGCCCTTCTGCACCAGCGGCGAGAACGTGCTGGTGTCCACCTGCTGCGAGGTCGGCAGGTTGGACGACTTCGACAGCTGGATGAACTGCTGCTGAGCCGGCGCCGAGGCCAGGTAGGCCAGCAGGTCCTTGGCGCCGGACGCGTTGCGCGACTTGGCGCTGGCGAAGTAGCCGTCGGTCGGCGCCTCCTCGGCCAGCGGCACGCTCTGGTCGATGATCGGCACCCGGAAGAAGTCGAGGTCGTCCACGGCGTCCGCGGGCATCGCGGTGGTGAGGAACGCGCCGACCAGGTACATGCCGGCCTTCTTGGAGGCGAGCGGGGTGACCGCGTCCTGCCAGGAGTAGGACCGGCCCTTGGGGTCGATGTACTCGACCAGCTGCCGGTAGTGGTCCATGACGGCCTTGACCTCGGGGCCGTCGAAGGAGTGCTTGCCGGCGAGCAGCTCGCGGTGGAAGTCGGCGCCGTTGATGCGCAGGTCGAGGTAGTCGAACCAGCCGGACGCCATCCACGGGGTCGAGCCGGTGCCCATGGTCAGCGGCGCGACGCCCTTGCCCTTGATGGTCTTGCAGAGGGCGATGAACTCGTCCCAGGTCGTCGGGGGCTGCACGCCCCACTCCTGGAAGGCGGACTTCCGGTAGAAGACGGCCCACCAGTAGTAGTTGGTCGGCACGAAGATCTGCTTGCCCTCCGCGGTGGACAGCTCCTTGAGCGCGGGGGAGAAGCCGGCGCACGGGCCGCTGCCGCTCCACAGGTCGGAGACGTCGAGCAGGAAGCCCTTGCTCGCGTAGTCGCGGGCGACCGAGCCCGCGTACCAGGTCAGCACGTCCGGCGGGTTGCCCGAGTTCAGGTACGTCGGCAGCTGCGCGCGGAAGGTCTCGATCGCGATCGTGTTGAGGGTGACTTTGTTCTTGGTATAGCCCTCGACCACCTTGGTGAGGGCGGCCTTGGGGTCGGCGTCGGAGAGCGACGACTGCAGGGTCAGGGTGGAGGAGGCGGTGCCGGAGGTGTCGTCACTCCCCGTAGCACACGCGCCGAGGAGCCCGGCCACACCGAGACCGCCGAGCCCGGCGAGGAACCCGCGGCGACTGAGTGGAGCGGTAGTCATGCTGAGCCTCCTGTTTCGTGTTTCCAAGAGGTTGCATCACCGTTGATGGCCTGTCAACATATCTTCGTAATTAATGAAGAGTTGCGACGAAGGGCGGGGGAGTGACGGGTCGCTTCGCAGGTCGGACCGCTGTGGTGACCGGGGCCGCGTCGGGGATCGGGGCGGCCACCGCCGTGCGGCTGGCCTCCGAGGGCGCCGCGGTGGTGCTCGCCGACGTGCGCCCGGCATCCGATGTGGCCGCCCGGATCGCCGCGTCCGGCCGCGCCGAGGTGGTGGTCGCGGACGTCTCGCGCGAGGAGGACTGGGCCACGATCGCGGCTACGGCGCGTGAGAAATTCGGCCCGGTCGGCGTGCTGGTGAGCAACGCGTACACGGTGGATGTCACCCCGGCCGGCGAGATGACGCCGGCCTCGTGGGAACGGCAGATCGCCGTCAACCTGACCGGCACCTTCCTCGGCGTACGAGAGCTGTTGCCCGATCTTGTGAAGAACGACGGCAGCGTGGTCGTGGTGTCGTCGGTGCACGCGCTGGTCGGGCTGCCCGGGCATCCGGCCTATGCGGCGGCGAAGGGTGGCCTGGTGGCCCTGGCCCGGCAGCTCGCCGTCGAGTACGGTCCGGCGCTGCGGGTGAACACCGTCCTGCCCGGCCCGATCCTGACGGCCGCGTGGGATCGCGTGTCCGAAGAGGACCGCGCCCGCAGCATCGCCGAGACCGTGGCCGGCCGCTTCGGCACCCCCGGCGAGGTGGCCGCCGCGGTGGCGTTCCTGGCCTCGCCCGAGGCCGCCTTCGTGACCGGCGCGAGCCTGGTGGTCGACGGCGGCTGGACGGCCGTGAAGTCGTCCGCATGAGCCACCGACAGAGAAGAGAGAGCGGGATGCAGCAGTTCGCGGCGCGTGGCGTGCACGGTCAGACGGTGGAGGTGCTCGCCCAGCGGATCCTCACCGGCCAGCTCCTGGAGGGGGACACCCTCGACCTGGTCGCGCTGCAGACCGAGTTCGACGTCAGCCTCACCGTCCTGCGCGAGGCGCTGCGGGTGCTCGCCGCCAAGGGCATGGTCGACGCCCGGCCCAAGCGCGGCACCTTCGTGCGCCCCCGCTCGGCCTGGAGCCTGCTCGACCCGGACGTGCTGCGCTGGCAGTTCGCCCGCTCGCACCGGCCCGGCCTCTTCGACGACCTGCACGAGCTGCGCGCGATCGTCGAGCCCGGCGCGGCCAGCCTCGCCGCCGCCCGCGCGACCGACGAGGACCTCGAGACGCTCGACGCGGCGCTGGCCGACATGGCCGCGGCCGGCGACGACGCGGCCGCCGCGGTCGCCGCCGACCTCGCGTTCCATCGCGCGTTGCTCGCCGCCACCCACAACGAGCTGGTCCAGCGCATGGAGGTGGTGATCGAGACCGGCCTGGCCGAACGCGACCGCATGGTGCACGGCGCGGCCGGCCCCACCGATCCGGTGCCCAGCCACAAGGCCGTGGTCGAGGCGATCCGCCGGCGCAACCCGACCCAGGCCGCCCGGGCCATGGGCAAGCTGCTCGACCAGGCCATCGAGGACGTGGCCCGGCTGGAAGGGACGCGGCATGAAGATCGCCAGAATTGAGACCTTCCTCGTCCCGCCGCGCTGGCTCTTCTGCCGCGTGGAGACGGACGAGGGACTGGTCGGCTGGGGCGAGCCGGTGGTCGAGGGCCGCGCCGAGGTGGTGCGGGCCGCGGTCGGCGTGCTCGCCGAGTACCTGATCGGCGAGGACCCGCTGCGCATCGAGCACCACTGGCAGGTGCTGACCAAGGGCGGCTTCTACCGTGGCGGCCCGATCCTCTCCAGCGCCGTCGCCGGCATCGACCAGGCGTTGTGGGACATCGCCGGGAAGGCGTACGGGGCGCCGGTGCACGCGCTGCTCGGCGGCCCGCTGCGCGACCGGGCCCGGGTCTACGCCTGGGTCGGCGGCGACGACCCGTCCGAGATCGCCGATGGGGTCACCGCCCACGTCGAGGCGGGCATGACCGCGGTGAAGATGAACGCCAGCGGCCGGCTCTCGCCGGTGCCCACCCCGGCCGAGGTCGACGCGATCGTCGAGCGGGTGGGCGCCGCCCGGGCCGCGCTCGGCGACCATCGCGACGTGGCGATCGACCTGCACGGCCGGGCCAGCCTCCCGGCCGCCCGGATGATCCTGCCGGCCGTCGCGCCGCTGCGCCCCCTGCTCGTCGAGGAGCCGCTGGTGCCCGAGCAGACCCACCTGCTCGGCGAGGTGGTGCGCAGCGCGCCCGTCCCGGTCGCGACCGGGGAGCGCCTCTACGACCGGGCCGGCTTCCTGCCCGCCCTGAAGGCCGGGGTGGCGGTGGTGCAGCCCGACCTCTCGCACGCGGGCGGCATCTCCGAGGTGCGCCGGATCGCCGCGCTCGCCGAGACCTACGGCGCCCTGTTCGCGCCGCACTGCCCGCTCGGGCCGATCGCGCTGGCGGCCAGCCTGCAGGTCGCGTTCGCCACGCCCAACTTCCTGATTCAGGAGCAGAGCATGGGCATCCACTACCACCGGGGCGGGGCCGACCTGCTCGACTACCTGGCCGATCCGGCGCCGCTGCGGATCGTGGACGGGCACATCGCCCGCACCGACGCGCCGGGGCTGGGCATCACGATCGACGAGAAGGCCGTGCGGCAGGCCGCCGGGCACGCCTGGCGCAACCCGGTCTGGCGGCACGACGACGGGTCGTTCGCGGAATGGTGACCGTCGCCTTCGACCTCGCCCACGGCGGCCGGTGGACCTCGCTGCGCGGCGCCGGGCGGGAGTGGCTCTGGCACCGGCCCGTTTCCGAGCGCCTTGGTGTACGCCCGGACGACCCGTTCGTGGACGCGGGCGGGCTGGAGGAGTGCATCCCCACGGTTCGCGGAGTTCCCGACCACGGCGCCGCCTGGTCCCGCCCGTGGACCGAGGCCGGTGTGGACTGCGGCGACTTCCGGCTGTCGCGCACGTGGGCCGGCGACACCGCGACCTACCGCCTCGAGGCCGAGCCGGGTTACCGGTTCGTCTGGGCCGCACACGCGTTGCTCGATCTCACGCCGTCGGCCGTGCTGGAGGCGCCGGCCGGCTGTTCGGCGCGGGTCGACGGCGGGGCTGTCGTCGAATGGCCGTCGCCGCTTGCCAGGCTCGGGCCGGACGACGGCACGGCGGTCGGCGCCATCCTCGTCGACTGCCCGGCGGTCACCGTGGCCGACGGCGAGCGGCTGACCTTCGTCCTCGACGCGCCCGGCCAGCCGGTCTCGGTCGCCCTGTGGCGCAACCTGCGCGGCTGGCCCGCCGGGAATCCCTACCGCAGCATCGGGGTCGAGCCGATGCTGGGCCGCGTCTTCGACCTCGCGGAGGCCGGTCCGGGCGACGCGGCGGTGGTGCCGGCGTCCGGTGTCTGTGAATGGCGATTGAGGGTGAGCGCGGCATGACTTTCGACGACATCTTCGGCGGCACGGCGGTGATGGCGATCCTGCGCGGGTTGCCGCCGTCCGAGACCGTTTCCGTGGCCGGGCGGCTGTGGGACGCCGGCGTCACCGTGCTGGAGATCCCGATCGGCAAGCCCGACCAGATCCCCTCGCTGCGAGCCGCCGTGGACGCCGGTCGCGACCGCGGCCTGCGGGTCGGCGCCGGCACGGTCATCACCCCGGAACAGGTGCGGGCGGCGGCCGACGCGGGCGCGCAGTACACCGTGGCGCCCGGCTTGGACCTCGGCGTGCTGGCCGGCAGCCTGGCCGCGGGCCTGCCGCACCTGCCGGGCGTGGGCACCGCGACCGAGGTGCAGCGGGCGTGGCTGGCCGGTTGCCGGTGGCTCAAGGCGTTCCCGGCCGCGGCGCTCGGTCCGAAGTGGATTTCCGGGCTGCTCGGCCCGTTCCCCGACGCGCGGTTCGTCGCCACCGGCGGGCTCACCGTGGCCGACGCGCCCGCCTTTCTCTCCGCCGGCGCGCGTGTGGTCGCGCTAGGCGCGGCGCTGGCCGACCCGGCCCAGCGCGAACAGATCAGCAGGCTCCTTCAAGAGAGGTGACTGTGCGCTTCCTCCGTACCGCTGCTCTGCTCCTCCTTCCCCTCTCCCTGCTCGCCGTGCCCGCCCAGGCATCCGCCGCGAGCTCGAAGAACACCCCCTACATGGGCTGGAACACCTACTACGGGCTCGGCGGCGACCCGACCGAGGCCGAGGTCAAGGCGATCGCCGACACCATGGCCCGCAACGGGTTGCGCGACGCCGGCTACCGGATCATCTGGATCGACGGGAACTGGGCCGCGCCCAAGCCCCGCAACGCGCGCGGCGAACTGGTCGCCGACCCGGCCCGGTTCCCCTCCGGCATGGCGTCGCTCACCGGGTACCTGCACGCGCGCGGGTTCCAGGCCGGCATCTACACCGACGCGGGGCCCTACCTCGAGGGCAACTGCGGGCTCGGCAGCTATGGGCATTTCCGGGACGACGTGCGGCAGTTCGCCCGGTGGGGCTTCGACGCGCTGAAGGCCGACTGGCTGTGCGGCCGGGTCTCCGGGCTCGACCCGGAGACCATCTACCGGCAGCTCGCGGCCGAGGTCGACCGGTCGCCGCGGCCGATGCTGCTGAACATCTGCAACCCCGTCTCCAGCGACTGGGGCGGCGGTCCCTACCCGCCGGAGGCGCTGTCCACCTGGAGCTACACGTACGCGCCCGAGGTCGCCACGTCGTGGCGCAGCTACACCGACGTGGGCGTGCTCGACACCCAGCCGCAGTGGCAGTGGCTGTGGGTGCTGCGCAACATGGACGTCAACGCGTACCACCCGGCCGCCACCCAACCGGGGCACTTCAGCGACCCCGACTACCTGCTGCCGATGCGCCCGCTGCCCGGCGGCGGCACCGAGCTGACCTTCGAGGAATCGAGGACCCAGTTGGGCATGTGGGCGATGATGGCGGCGCCGCTCGTGCTCGGATCGGACCCGCGCACGCTGGCGGCGTCGATGATCGCAGCGCTGCGCAACCCGGAAATCGTTGCGGTGGACCAGGATCCGCTGGTCCGGCCGGGCGTGAAGGTCGCCGACCCGTCGGCGACGACCCAGGTGTGGAGCAAGACCCTCGACGGGTACGGGCGGCGCGCCGTGGCCCTGCTGAACCGCGGCGACACGGCCCAGCAGATCACGGTCGCGTTCGACAGCGTGGCCCTCGGCGGGCCGGTGCGCGTCCGGGATCTGTGGGCCCGCGCCGACGCGGGCGCCTTCACCGGCTCCTACACCACCACGGTTCCGGCGCACGGCGTGGCGATGCTCGGCCTCACCGGCGCCGACGACGTGACCGGCACGGATCTCGGCCCGGCCTCGGACGCCCCGGCGGCCGCCGGCGGGCGGGTCTTCGCCCGCGGCAACGACGGGATGCTGCGGGAGTACGTGGACGGCGCGTGGCGCAGCCTGGGACGGCGCATTGTCGGCCAGCCGGCGGCTTACTCACCGGAGAACGGCCGGATCGACGTCTACGCCCGCGGCACCGACAACCGGGTTTGGCAGCGCGTCTTCGCCGGTGGGCGCTGGGGCGCCTGGTCGGATCTCGGCGGCAAGGTCGCCTCCGAGCCGGCCGCGGCCGGCGGGTGGGTCTTCGCCCGCGGCGCCGACGGCCTGATCCAGGCGCGCGGAGCCGACGGCCGCTGGACCGGCATCGGCGGCCCCGACGGGCGCGGCGTGCTGGGGCGGCCCAGCGCGGCGGTCGACGGGTCCGGCGCGGTCCACGTGACCGTGCGGTACCGCACCGACGAGATCTGGGAACGGGTCTACTCGGGCGGCTCGTGGTCGGCGTGGCAGAACCTCGGCGGCACGCTGAGCGGAAGCCCGACGCTGCTGGGCACTTCCGGGCGGGTTTATATGTTCGCGGTCGCCGCCGACAACCGGCTGTGGCAGCGCAACTTCGTCGACGGCGCCTGGGGTGGATGGTTCCAGCGCGGCGAGTTCGCCACCGGCGAGATCGAGGGGCCGGTCGGCGCTGAGCCCGGCCCCAACGGGTCGGCGGTGGTCGTGCTGCGCGGCGTCGACGGGCGGATCCACCGGACGTCACTCTGACCTTCGAGCTATTGCAGGAAGCCGACGGCGTGCTGTAGCAGCTCGGCCGAGTCCGTGAACCACAGCGCGTCGGTGCCGGGCGTCGTCCGCAGGATGGCGTCCGGCAGGTGGCCGGCCAGGTAGGAGGCGTGCCCCACGTCCACGTTGAGGCAGTTCCGGCGGTGCAGCACCAGGGTCGGCGCGGTGACGGCGGGCAGGCGATCGCGCAGGTCGGTGCCGGTGGCGACGGTACGGATCGCGAGCGCGACCGCCGGGCCCGCGGCGCGCCGCCCGAGGCGGTTCCACCACTGCCGGAACTCCTCGTCGCCGGCGACGCTGGGAGCTGCCTGGGCGACGGAGTCCACGCCGTGTTCCGGGTCGGCCGGCGAGACGGTGTCGCGGATCAGGGTCTCGGTCGTGCCCGGATCCAGCCCGTACGGGTAGTCGCGGCCGCGCGTGTACCGCGGGTAGCACTGGGCCAGCACCAGCGAGCGCACCCGCTCGGGGTGGCGCGCGGCGAACTCGAGCGCGACCAGCCCGGTGTCGAAGTTGGCGAACAGGTCGGCCTGGTCGAGGGCCAGGCCGTCGAGGACCCGGCCCACATCCGTGACCCACTGGTCGAGCGGCGCCCGGCCCGGGTCGAGGGGGTCGGACAGGCCGATGCCGCGCCGGTCGAGGCACACCACCGAGGTGTGCGCGGCGAGGGCGGTCAGCGCCGAGCGGGCGTGCCGGCCGTCGAGCAGGCCGTCGATGGTGATCATCGCGGGATTGAGCACGACCAGCGGGCGTCCCCGCTCGGACAGCCGGGTGTAGGCGGTCGAGCCGTCGCGGTCGACGGCGTAGCGGACGGTCACCGACGGGACCGCCGCCGGCGGCGGGCGGCGCAGCACCTCGGCCTGCGCCTCGTGCAGCGCGGCGGACGGGTCGAGCCCGACCTCGACCAGCGCGGCCCGGGCGGCGGCCGCGGCCCGCAGCGCCTCGGTCTGCCGTCCGGCCCGGTGCAGGGCGCGCACGTAGAGCACCCACAGCGGCTCGTCGAGCGGATCCGCGGCGGTCAGTTGCGCCAGCTCCGCCAGGGCCGAACCGGGATCGCTGCCGGCCACGAGGCGCCCGAGATGCTCCTGCACGAGCAGCCGCCGCTCGCGGTGCCAGCCCTGCCGCAGCGCCTCGGCCGCCACGGTCTCCGGCAGCTCAGGGTCGGCACGCCACAGCTCGCGCGCCTCGGCCAGCACGGCCGCGGCCTCGTCGGGAGGCAGGCGGCGGGCCCGGGCGCGAGCGGCGGCGACGAGGCCGATGTCGGTTCGCTCCGGCGCGAGCGCGAGGCGGTACCCGTCGCGGCCGGCCCGCTCGAGGGCCGCGCCGGGCTCGGCGGCCCGCAGCGCCGCGCGCACCCGGGAGAGGTGGGCGCGCACGGTCTTGACCGCCGAGGGCGGCGGATCGTCCCAGAGCAGCCGGCCCAGCTCGTCCAGGGTGACGGCGGCCGGCGCCCGGACGGTCAGGATGCTCAGCAGCTCGCGGGCCTTGCGCTCGAGCCGCGGCGCGGGGCCGGCCGGGGGATGGACCCCCGCCGTCCCGAGCACCCGTACGACCACACCGCTCAATCTAGGACCACAGCGGAACCACATCCACAGCGCAGCGTGCGGCTCTTAGCTTCGGGGGCATGCCCACCCTGTTGCGGCCCGGCGAGCCGGGCTACGCCGAGCACCTGCTCGGCTGGAACCGTACCTTCGAGTCCCACCCGGCGTTCGTGGTCGCGGCGGCCACGACCGCCGACATCCCGGTCGCGGTGCGCGCGGCCCGGGAGCACGATCTGCCCCTCGCGGTGCAGGCGACCGGCCACGGCGCCGTGACGCCCGCCGACGGTGCCCTGCTGCTCAAGACGACCGCGCTGACCGGCGTCGAGATCGACCCGTCGCGCCGGATCGCCCGGGTCGGCCCGGGCGCGGTGTGGGCGGACGTGAACCGCGCCGCCGCCCGGCACGGCCTGGCCGGTCTCGCCGGCCGCTGCGGCACGGTCGGCGTCACCGGCTACATGCTCGGCGGCGGCCAGTCCTGGCTGTCGCGGACCTACGGCTTCGCCGCCGACAGCGTTGTCCGCGCCGAGCTCGTCACGGCCGATGGGCGCGAGGTGACCGCGACCGCGCGACAGCATCCGGACCTGTTCTGGGCGCTGCGCGGCGGCGGCGGGACCTTCGGCGTCGTCACGTCGCTGGAGTTCCGGCTCTACCCGGTGGCCCGGGTGTACGGCGGCATGTCGCTGTTCCCGCTCGAGCGCGCGTTCGATGTGCTCTCCGCCTATCGGGACTGGGCCGCCCGCGAGCCCGAGGCGATGAACACGGCGGTCCTGCTCATCCGCGTTCCGCCGTCACCGCTCTACCCGGAGAAGCTGCGCGGCAAGCGGGTCCTCGCCATCCGGGCGTTCCACGGCGGCGACGACGGTCCCCACGTCCTGGCTCCATTGCTGGCCGCGGCCGGGCCGCCGCTGCTCGACGCGTACGGGATGCGCTCCTTTCCGGATGCCTCCGAGGCCACCAACGGCCCGGACGCGCCGCCGATGCCCAACCGCCAGGAGGTCGAGCTGTTCCGCGACCTGCCGGACGACGTGCTGGACGCGATCGTCGAGGCGGGCGCCGCCGACTCCCCGCTCGCCTTCGTCGAGCTGCGGCACTGGGGCGGCGCGATGGCCCGGCCCGGCCCGGACGCCGGCCCCGCCGGGCACCGCGACGTGTCGTTCTCCGTCATGGCCGTCGGCGCCTACCTCACGCCCGACCACACCTTCGTCGACACGACCCTCGACAAGCTCGTCGCGCGGCTGCGCCCGCACGCGACCGGCGGCTCGTTCCTCAACCTGCTCACCGACCCCACCCGGACGCGCACCGCGTTCACGGCGGCGAACTACGCCCGCCTGACCGAGGTCAAACGCGCCTGGGATCCGGCCAACTTCTTCTGCTCGGGCCACGACATCCCATCGGCCCCCGATCGAGAGGCAACCTCATGACCCGCATCCTCGTCACCGGCGCCACGGGCGCCGTCGGCGTCCACGTCGTCCGCGAGCTGCAGGCCCGCGGCGCCACCGTCCGTGCCTTCGTCCGAAACCCCGAGGCCGCCGCGGCCCGGCTCGGCGACGCCGAGCTCGCCGCCGGCGACTTCGACGACCCCGGGTCGCTGCGGCGCGCCCTCGACGGCGTGGACCGGGTGTATCTCTGCGCCGCCGACGGCCCCCGCAAGGTCGCCCACGAGACCGCGGTGATCGGCGCCGCCGCCGAACGGGGCGTCGAGCGGCTCGTGAAGCTCTCCGCCATGCACGCCGATCCGGCTTCGGCGCTGCCCGCCTATCGCTGGCACGGCGAGATCGAGGCCGGCCTGCGCCGGTCGGGGTTGCCGGCGGTGATCCTGCGGCCCGCGTTCTTCATGACCAACCTCCTGATGGTCGCCGAGGGCGTTGCGCACACCGGCACGCTGTACGCCCCCACCGCGGGCCGCCCCGTCGCGATGATCGACATCCGCGACGTCGCCGCGGCCGCCGCCGTCACCCTGCTCGAGGACGGCCACGCCGGCCGCACGTACGATCTCACCGGCCCCGCGCCGATCACGTTCGCCCAGGTGGCGGCGGCGCTGGAGGTCGCAACGGGAGCGCCGGTGCGCTACGCCGACCTCACCGAGGAACAGGCCCGGCCGCGGTTCGAAGGCGCCGGCCTGCCCGACTGGCTCGCCGCGCACCTGGCCGGCGTCTTCGGCGTCATCCGCGCCGGTGGCTTCGACCGCGCCACCGACGACGTCCGGGAGATCACCGGCCGCCCGGCGCGCGACATCACCAGTTTCGCCCGGGACTTCGCGGCCGCCTTCACGCCGGCGACCGCGCTGACTACCTGAGGGCGCCCGCGACCGCGCTGATCACCTGAGGGCGTCGCGGGCGCCGCGTGGCTGACGGCCGAGGAGCTGGCCCAGCAGCGGGTCGACGCCGGCGAAGAAGCCACGCTCCGCGGCCTGGTAGAAGCCCAGCAGGAAGCGCGTCATGTGCTCCGGCTGTCCGGCGGCCGCTTGGGCGGCGACCCAGTCCCGCTCCTCCATCCGCTGGTAACGGATGGTTCGCCCGGACAGCTCGGAAGCGATCTCGGCCAGCTCGGCGAAGGTGGGTGCCGCGGGCGCGGTGATCGTCACCGGGCCGTCGTACCCGCCGGGGGAGCCGAGAATCACTGCGGCCGCCTCGGCGGCGTCCTCGCGAGCCGTCCACGACACCGGCCCGTCACCGGGTACGGCGATCACGCCGGTCTCGCGCCAGGGGCCGGCGAGCCACTGGATGCTGTGGGCGTAGAACCCGTTGCGCAACGAGGTCCAGGCGATCCCCGAGGCGGCGAGGAGTTGCTCGGTGGCGAAGTGGTTCCGCCCGGGGCGGAACGGGTTGTCGGCCGCGGCGGCCTGGTGGCTCGTGTACAGGATCCGCTTCACGCCGGCGGTGACCGCGGCGTCGATGGCCGTGCGGTGCAGGCCGATCGCGTCGGCGGCCGGGTCGTTGGAGGAGACGAGCAGCAGCTGGTCGGCGCCGGCGAACGCCGCCGGCAGGGAGTCGGGGTCGGCGTAGTCGCCGTGCCGGACCTCGACGCCGCGCTGCGCGAACCGCTCGGCCTTCGCGATGTCGCGCACGGCGACCGCGATGTCGCCCGCGGGCAGCCGTTCGAGGAGGTGGTCGACGCTGGCGCCGTTGAGGGCGCCGGTCGCTCCGGTCACGATTATCATCGGTAAGCCCTTCGTGTTATCGACGGAAACATCTCGACCGTAGCGGCGGTAATCACCGATAGCAACTGGGTGTTATCGTTGTTACATGAGCGACGCGGTCAAGAATCGCGCGGACACGCGGGCCGCGATCGTCGAGTCCGCCGCCGGGCTGTTGCGCGAAGGCGGGCCTCAGGCGGTCACGACCCGCGGCGTCGCCGACCGGGCCGGGGTGCAGGCCCCCACCATCTATCGCCTGTTCGGCGACAAGGACGGCCTGCTCGAAGCGGTGGCCGAGCATGTCATGGCCGGCTTCGTCTCGGACAAGGCCGCGGTCGTCGCGGCGGCCACGGCGGCCGACGCCGACCCGCTCGACGATCTGCGCACGAGCTGGCGCAAGCAGATCGAGTTCGGTCTCGCCAACCCGGCCGTGTTCCGTCTGCTGAGCGATCCGGAACGGGTGCTCGGCTCGCCGGCCGCCCGCCTGGGCAGGCAGATTCTCGAGAAGCGCGTGCATCGGCTGGCGGCGGCCGGGCTGCTCCGGGTCACCGAGCCGCACGCGGTCGACCTCATCCAGGCGGCCGGCGTCGGAACGGTCCAGACGCTGCTGGCCACGCCGGCGGCGCTGCGGGATCCCGCCCTCGGCGAGGCCATGATGGACGCCGTCCTGAGCCGCATCCTGACCGATGCCCCGGCCGAGGGCCCGAGCGGCCCCCGGGCGCCGGCCGTCGCCCTCCGGGCGCTCGCGCCGCAGTTGGAGATGCTTAGCCCCTCTGAGCGTCAGCTGCTGGTCGAGTGGCTCGACCGCATCGCGGAGTCACCCGCCTGAGCCGGCGCCGTCACGCGTCCAGGCGCGGCGACCGTTCCAGCATGGCCTGGTGCAGGGCGATCAGCTCGGCGCCCGGGTCCACGCCGAGCTGCCGGCGCAAGAGCTCGTGCGCCTCGCGGTAGGCGGCGAGCGCGGCGCCCAGATCACCGGCCCGGTACAGCGCCAGCATCAGCTGCGCCCAGGCCCGCTCGCGCAGCGGGTGCCCGGCGAGATGCTCGCGCAGCAGCGGGACGAGATCGCCGGCGTGACCGAGCACCAGCCGTACCTCGGCCAGGTCCTCCACCACCTGCAGCCGATGCTGGTCGAGCCCCTGCAGGCGCTGCTCGAGCTCGGTGCCCCGGGTGACGCCGTCCCCGGCCGGCCCGCGCCACAGCCGCAGCGACGCGGCCAGGTCGGGCTCGGCGCGCGCCGGATCGCCGGCCCGGACCGACCGCCGCCCGCTCTCGGCCAGCGTCTCGAACTCCGTCAGGTCGAGCTCGTCGGCGTTGAGGACGAGCTGGTAGGCGCTGTTACGGGAAACGATCCGCGACCGTAGCACCCGGCGCAGCATGACGACGTGGTTGCGGATGTTCGCCACCGCCGAGGCCGGTGCGGCGTCCGACCAGAGCAGCGTGGTGAGGCGGCCCAGCGGCACCGGCCGGTTGCGCTCGATGGCCAGGGCCGCCAGCAGCGCCCGGCGCTTGGCCGGCCCCAGGCTGACCTCGGCGCCGTCGGCCCAGAGCTCCACCGGCCCCAGAATGCGCACGCTGATCGACATCGATCGCCCTCCCCCGTTGATCGGCACAAAGGGTAGGAGTCCGATTCCGAGGGATCAACGCAATGCTGGACATTTCGATTGTGAGGAATATTAACCGCTCAAGGGGGCCGCGGCAGTAACAAATCGAGTCCCCGGAGCGCTCTTGCATTCTCCCGGGCACCGTCCGCACCATTTCGCGCTCGCCCACGGCGTCGGCCCGCGCCGGATGGCCGCCGAGATCTTCGGCCGGGAGACCGGCCTGGGCCGCGGCCGCGGCGGCCACATGCACCTGTTCGACCCCGCGACGCATTTCCCCTGCTCCGGCATCATCGCCGAGGGCTACCCGCCGGCGCTCGGGCGGGCCTTCGCCTTCCAGCGCCGCGGCACCGACCGCGTCGCCGTCGCGGTCACCGGGGAGGGCGCGGCCAACCAGGGCGCCTTCCACGAGTCGCTGAACCTGGCGGCACTGTGGAAGCTGCCGGTGGTGTTCGTGGTCGAGGACAACGACCGGGGCATCTCGGTGCCGCGGGCACAGTCGACCTCGGTGTCGTCCAACGCGTCCCGCGCCGCCGCCTACGACATGCCCGGCGAGCGCATCGAGGACAACGCCGTCGAGGCGGTCTACGAGGCCGCCGGCCGGGCCGTCGCGCGGGCCCGTGCCGGGGACGGGCCCAGCGGGTCTCGACGGACGTCCCGGCCCCGGCGGCCGGCGTGGTGCACCTGCTGGTCGAGGAGGAGGCCGAGGCCCGCCAGGGCACCCCGATCGCCCGCATCGACCAGGCCGGCGCCGGCCCGGGGTAGCGTTCGCCCGTGCCCAGCGCGCGCGCCGTCATCGACCAGATCGTCCGCGGACACCTCGCCCCCGTGCTGGAGGCCGAGGGCTTCGTCCGCAAGGGCCGCTGTTTCCGCAAGGCGGCCGGCAACGGCGACGCCCTGCTCCTCGAGGTGCAGACCACCTCGGGCTCCCGCTTCTTCCTCAACATCGCGGTGCTTTCCCAGCCGTGGCTGGCCTGGCTGCGCGGCGCCGACGGCCCCGTCGACGCCGGCAAGGCGATCGCCACCGAGGGCGCGGTGCACGACCGGCTCCGCAGCCCCGAGAATCCCCGGTGGTACGAGGACGCCTTCGCCGCCGGCCCGGAGGACGCCGACCGCGTCGGCGCGGCCGCGCTGGCCGCCGTCCGCTCGGCGCTGCCCGACTACCTGCCGCTGCTCGACCGCGCCGAGCTGCTCTCCCTGCTGCGCGACGAGGCCCCGATCCCCGGCTCCTGCAACCGCCTGGCCGTGCGGGCGGTCCTGGCCGCCGACGCCGGCGACGCCGAGCCGGCACGCCGGGACGCCGCCGAGGTCGACCGCTACGCCGACGACACCGAGTTCATCGACTGGATCGACAGCCGCCTCCGCTGAGGCCCTACCGGGCGATCACCAGATCCTCGGTCGGCAGGGTCTGGCAGGCCAGGCGCCAGCCCGCCGCCAGCTCGTCGGCGGAGAACATGCCGCGGGGATCGGTCTCGTAGGCGCCGGAGAGCACCCGCACCCGGCAGGTGCCGCACGCGCCCTCGCCGCACGACTGCGGCAGGTCGACGTCGGCCGCGTTCGCCGCGACGAGGACCGAATCCCCGGGCGGGCACGGGAAAGCCGAGTCCTCCAGCCCGATCGAATACGAAGTGATCCCGGCCGCCGCGGCGGCGAGGGCGATCGCGTGCGCCTTCTCCCGGCGGGTCTCCTTGCTGCGCCCGGAGACGAAAGCCTCGGTGTGGATCGCCTCCCGCGGCACCCCCAGCGCGGTCAGGTGCCCGATCAGGTCCTGCATCATCGGCGCCGGGCCGCAGAGGTGGACGCGGGTCGTGGGGCCGGCGTAGGGCCGCAGCGTGTCTTCGCCGATCCGTCCTTGATGGCCGGTCAGCACGATCGACACCTCCAACTGCGGCAGGCGCAGCGCCGCGATCTCCGGCCGGAACAACGCCTCGTCCCAGGTCCGGTAGCTGGCCAGCAGCACGATCCGGCCCTGGTGACCGGCGTCGGCCGCCGCGGTCAGCACGCTCATCAACGGCGTGATCCCGACACCGCCGGCGATCAGCAGCAGTGTCTCGGCGACGTCGTCCGGCGCCCAGGTGAACTCGCCGTGCGGCCCGCTGACCCGCAGCGCCTCGCCGACCTCGACGCCCTCGTGCAGGAAGCCCGAACCGAGCCCGTCCGGCTCGTGCTTGACCGCGATCTCGACGAAGCCGGTCTCGCCGGGGCCGCTGCAGATCGAGTACGAGCGCTCGATCGGCTCGACCGCCACCGGCAAATCGACCTTCACATATTGTCCGGCCGCGAACGAGAACGGCATGGGGCCGGGCGAAAGCGGCTCGAGCCGGATCCGCCGGACGCTGGGGCTCAGCGCCTCGATCGCGGCCACCCGCAGATAGCCCTGCCATGGCTTGGCCGGGTCCCGCAGAGGCCCGCCGGCGCGAACCGTCCGCCACATCGTCCCGAGCTGCCGGGGCTTCAGCACCGCGTTCGCCGCCATCAGCCCGCCCGCCAGCGCGCCGACCACCCCCGAGCCCCACGCGTCCTGCCCGGCCACGAAAAGACCCTTGACCGGTGTGCGGCACCCCGCCCGCGCCGATCGCAGCCGCTCCGGAGTCGCCGCGAGGCCGTAGAACGAGCCCAGCACGCTGTGCTGGAAAGTTTCGAACGACAGCGGCGTCGCCAGCTCGGCGAACGCGATCGTGTCCCGGAAGCCCGGCCAGCGTTCCTCCAGGCGGCCGATCAGCCGCGCGGTCAGTTCCTCCTTGAGCTTGCGGTAACTTTCCGGCCGTTCCTCCTCGGGCGTGCCGCGCCACTGGTCGACGACGTCCGGATCGACGAGCTCCAGCGCCTCCACCGTGTGGTAGCGGGCGGCCGGATTGTTGAGCGACGCGAACGAGACGTACAGCGTCCCCTCGCCGGGTGGGCGGTGGAAGCCCTCGTGGTCGTCGAGGTCCGGCATGAACCAGTGGTTCTCGCCGCGGATCCCGAATGCGGCCGGCGACCGGTCCATCCCGAGAAAAAGCATCACCGCCGACGGTTCCCCGGGCAGCCCGGCCAACTCCTCGCTTTTTCCGATCATCGCGTACGTGTTCCGCACACCGGCCGCCGATACGACAGTTTTCGTCCGTACGCGATAGCGCCGGCCGGTGGCCGTGTCCTCGACGTCCACACCGGACACTCTGCCGCGCTCGACGAGGATCTCGCCGACCCGCTGCCGGGGACGCATCTGAACGCCGTACGTATCAAGGATTTCCAGAATTATCCGGCCGAGCTCCTTGGGTCCGCCTACCGGATGGGCCGTGCCCTCCATGAAGAACGTGAGCGGGACGGCGGCGTGATAGCCGAAACCGCTCGACGCCGGGGGAGTGCCGTAGAGACCCCATCGGGCCGACAGAACCGCTTGGAGACGCGGGTCGCGGAAGCTGCGGGTGACCTGATCCCGCAACGACCGATAGGCCGACGGGTAGAGGCTTCGCACGATCGGAAAGCCCATTTTCCGTACGCCCGCGGGAAACGACGCGAAAACATTGCGCGCCGCGAGGCCGGTCATGGCCCGCCTTGTCGTCTTGAAGAAGTCGTCGATCGCGCCGGTCTCGGCCGGGAACTGCTCGGCGAGCCGCGCCCGGAAACGTTCCTTGGTGGCCGGGATGGCGAAGTCGTACCCCGGGAAATGCAGCACGTCGTAGTCGTCCGGCAGCGGCGAGAGCTGCACCCGCCCGTCCGTCATGAACTCGAGGAACGGGCCGGCGTTCGCGCTGATGTAGTGCAGCCCGGTGCCGAACTGGAAACGCCCGGCCCGGGAGAACTCGTGCGTCATCCCGCCCAGCGTGTAGTGCTGTTCGAGGACGAGAACCTTCTGCCCGCCGAACTGCGCGATCGCGCGGGCGGCGGCGAGGCCGCCCATGCCCGAGCCGATCACCACGACATCGAATTCCTCGTCCGCAACCATGGCCGGAATCTCGCAGGGCCGACTTGATGGCCAATGAACGAGCCGCGGGGAAAGCGTCCACTGTCCGTCCAGTGCGCGGCCATAGCTTGCGGGCATGACAGACAAACCGACAATCGTGCTCGTTCACGGCGCCTTCGCCGACGGCAGCGGCTTCACCGCGGTGGCTCAGCGGCTGCTCGCGGACGGCTATCCGGTAGCCGTGGCGCCGAACCCGCTGCGGGGGCTCAGCTCCGACGCGGCCCAGGTCCGGGCGCTGCTCGACAGCATCGCGGGGCCGATCGTGCTGGTCGGCCACTCGTACGGCGGCGCCGTCATCTCCACGGCCGCCACCGGACATCCCGGCGTACGGGCGCTGGTCTACCTCGCGGCGTTCGTGCCGGACGCGGGGGAGAGCGCCCAGGCGCTGGTCGAGAAGTTCCCGGGCAGCACCGTGGGGGAGTCGCTCAAGCCGGTGCCGCTGCCGGGCGGGCAGGTCGACCTCTACATCGACCCGCGGGTGTTCCACCAGAACTTCGCCGGCGACGTGCCGGCCGAGGAGGCCGCGCTCCTCGCGATCACCCAGCGCCCGGCCACCGGCGTCGCGCTCGGCGAGCCCGCAGCCGGCCCGCAGGCCTGGCAGGCGATCCCGAGCTACAACCTGATCAGCGCCGCCGACCGGATCATCCCACCGGCGGCGCAGGAGTTCATGGCGCAGCGCTCGGGCGCGACCGTCCAGGTCGTCGAGGGCGCCTCCCACCTGGTGTTCGTCTCACGCCCCGGCGCCGCCGTGGCGTTCATCGAGAAGGCGGCGAACGAGAATGCATAAGAGCGAATCCGCGATGAAGTGGGGCCTGTGGGCCCACGTCTTCTGGTACGTCGTGGCCAACGTGGCCCAGGTCATCGTCTGGTGGCTGGTCACGCCGGACATCTTCTTCTGGCCACTGTGGTCGATCCTCGGCTGGGGCATCGGGCTGATCGCCCACATCTGGGCGGTCCGAGTGGCGCTCCGGCCCCGGACCGCCTAGCTATAGCAACTCCCCGGCACGGCGGGCGAACAGATGGGCGCCGCGCTCGGTGGACAGCGTGCGAGCCCGTTCGGCCATGGCCCGGACGCCGGCCTCGGGCTCGCCGCGCGCCCGCATCAGCCGCGCCCGCAACAGAAGCAGCGCACCCTCGGCATAGCGCTGGCCGTACGCGGCGACGAACGAGTCGGCCCGGTCCAGCGCCGCGGCGGCCTCGTCGATCCGCCCGGACGCCAGCCACATCTCGGCGAGCAGCCCGGACCAGGTGGCCAGGCCCGAGCGCGGGGGATCGAGCAGGGCCGCGGCGATGATCTGCTCCGCCTCGGCCGCGGCGTCCGGATCGCCGCCGGTCACCGCGCGCGCCCAGCACCGCGCGAGCCGCTGGTAGCTGCCGAGGAAGACGAAGGAGAAGTCGTCGTCCTGCGCGATGCCCCGGCCGGCCGCGTGCAGGGCCCAGGCCGGGTCGCCGGCCAGCGCCGCGACGGTGACCGAGAACGACGACCAGACCGTGATCGCGTACGGGTCGTCGCCGGCGGCCGCCTCGACCGTGTCGAGCAGCTCCCGGGCGCCCTCGAGGTCGCCGTGCAGCGCGGTCATCAGGCCCAGCATCACCGGCGAGAGCATCTGCAGGTCGTGCCGCAGCGGCGCCTGCTCGCGCCGGGCCGGGTCGTGCGGGATCGCCGGGTTGGACAGGCTCAGATACTTGTACGCCTCGGCGATGTTCCCGATGTCCCACTGGTGGATGCCCCACGCGTGCCGGCCGTAGGCGCGGACGATCGGGTCGGCCGAGGCCTCGCCCTGGTCGAGCAGGCGGCGCGCCAGCACGCCGGATCGGTCGAGCTGGATCCCCTGCGAGTACGCGGCCCAGCGGGAGAAGAGGAAATCAGTGGCCTCCTGCTCCCGGCCGAGCGCACGGGCCAGGTGCTCGGCCCGCTCCAGCAGGTCGGGCGCCGAGCCGACATAGCCCGCCCGCATCCCGTCCACGGCGATGAACAGCGACAGCGCCGACAGCTCCAACTCGGTGAGACCCGCCGCGCGAGCCACCTGAGCGGCCAGTCTGAGGTGACCGGCGGCGGCCTCCAGGGCGGACTTGGCGCCGGCGCAGCGCCCCGCGCGGACCAGCGCCTGCGCGGTGCGGGCCTGGTCGGCGAGCGGGCCGGCCGCCCACAGGTGGTGGGCGAGGCGCTCGACCACCGGGTCGTCGTCGGCGACCGTGCGCTCGAGCGCCTCGGCGACGCGCAGGTGCAGGCCGGGCACGCGGGGCGTCGACGTCGTGACGGCAACCGACTCGCGGACGAGGTCGTGCGCGAACCGGAACGAGAACGGGTCGCCCCGCAACGGCTCCACCAGGCCCAGGGCCTCCAGCGGCTCGAGCCGGTCGAGGCAGCTCTGCACCTCGAGGCCGGCCGCGTCGGCCAGCAGCGCCAGGTCGACGTCCCGGCCGATCAGCGCGGCCATCTGCAGCAGGCTCCGGGCGTCGTCGTCGAGGCCGGCCACCCGGTCCCGGACGACGTCGCGCACCGTGGACGGGACTCCGTCCCGCTCACCGCTGTCGGCCAGGAACCGTGACAGTTCCCGGACGAAGAACGCATTGCCACCGGTCCGAGCGTGGATTTCGCGGGCGGCGGCGACGCTGGGCGCCTTGCCGGTCTCGCGGCGGACGAGCTCGGCCACCTCCTCCGGGCCGAGCGGGCCGAGCCGGATGCGGCGGTGCCGCGGTTGCCGGCTCGCCGCGGCGAGCGTGCGGGCCACCTCCGGGCGGGGCGCGGGCGCGCGGTCGCGTAGTGCGCCGACCACCACGGTGCCGGCCGGCAGCCGGGCCGCGAGGTGGCTGAACAGCTCCAGCGAGGCGATGTCGGCCCACTGGATGTCGTCGACGACCAGCAGCAGCGGCTGCCGGGCCGACACCTGCCCGACGAGGGCGACCGCCTGTTCGAACAGGCGGAACCGGGCGCCGCTGTCCGGCAGCACCGGGGTGCCCGGGACGCCGCCGGGGGTCCCGAGAAGGCTGCCGAGCTCGCCCGCCTGCCACCGCGGGCGGCCGGCGGCGGGCAGCCGGTCGAGGAGCGCGCCGATCACCTGCAGCCACGGCCACATCGAAGGGGTGCCCTCCCCCTCGACGCAGCGGCCCCAGACCACGAGCGCGCCCCGTCGATCCGCTTCGACGCCGGTCTCCTCGATCAGGCGGGTCTTGCCGACGCCCGGCTCGCCCTCGACGACGACCAGGCCCGTTCCGCCCCCGAACGCCGGCTCCACCGCCTGCCGCAGCACCGCCAGCTCCTCGGCCCGGCCCACCAGCAGGCCGTCCGTCCGTTCCGCGCCGGCCGGCTCGTCCGCCTCGGCGGGCGGCTCCAGCACCCGCCGCTGCGCGGCCCGCAGCGCCGGGCCCGGATCGATGCCCAGATCCCCGGCCAGACGGGCGCGGACCGTCTGGTACACCGACAGCGCCTTGGCCTGCTGCCCGGCGGCGCTCAGCGCGGTGACCAGCGCCGCCTGCACGTTCTCGTCCAGCGGCGCCATCCCGGCCGCCCGCTGCAGGGCCGGCAGCACGAGACCCGGCCGGCCGAGCGGGACAGCCAGCTCGGCCGCGGCCACGCAGGCCTCGAGGAACTCGCCGTCGAGCCCGGTGAAGATCGCCGTCGCGGTGGTGCCGCGCGCCAGGCCGTCACCGGCGGGCCCGTGCCAGAGCTCCAACGCCCGCAGGTAGCTCTCCAGCGCGGCGCCGGGATCCTCGTGTCCGGCCGCGGCGACGAGCTCCCGGAAGGTGACGAGGTCCAGCACGCCCCGGCCGGCCGCGAACAGGTACCCGTTGCCGTGGCGCTGCAGGTACGAGCCGGACTCGCGGGCCGGCACGGCGGGCTCGAGCAGCCGCCGCAGCGCACCGGCGTACTTCTGCAGGATGTTGACCGCCGAGGCCGGGACGTCCTCGCCCCAGATCAGGTCGACCAGCTCGCTGATGCTGATCGGCCGGCCGGCCCGGGCGAGCAGCAGCGCGAGCAGGTACGCCTGCTGCGGGGGACCGGCGTCCAGCTCGAGGCCGTCACGCCACACGCGCAACGGACCGAGGATCTGGAGACGCAGTCCCGGCGATGACGTTGCCATCGTGCCGCTCCTACCTCGTGTCGGATCCGGGATCCGCGTGGCCGCATGTCAGACGCTACCGAGCACTATATGGACCGAGGAGACCGCGCTAGCCCCCTCGCCGACCGCGGTCGCCACCCGTTTCGTCGACCCCGAGCGGAGGTCGCCGACCGCGAAGACCCGGGGCACGCTCGTCTGATAGGGCAGCCACAACGTGCGTACGAAACCGCCGGTGTCCTTGTCGACGCCGGTGAGCCACTCGGAGGCCGGGTCCGCGCCGATGAAGCAGAACAGCGCGTGGCACTCCCGCCGCTCCGGCCCGGTGGCGGCGTGCTCGACCACCACGGACTCGAGCCCGCCGTCGCCGTCCAGCTCGCGGACCGTGGTCGCGGTGTGCACCCGGATCCGGGGATGCGCGCGGATCCGATCGGTCAGATAAGAGGACATACCCGCCCCGAGTTCGCCGCCCCGGATGATCAAATCGACGGCGGCGTCGTGCGCGGCGAGCGAGAGGGCCGCCTGCCCCGCCGAATTGGCGCCCCCGACGACGGCGACAGGCCGTTTCTCGTACGCCCGGACGTCCAGCTCGGTGGCCGCGTACCGGATGCAGCCGGCCTGCTCGAACGCCTCCCAACGCGGTACGGTGAGGCGCCGGTAGCGTGCCCCGGTCGCCGCGATCACCGCCCGGGACTCGATTCGCGTCCCGTCCTCCAGCAGCACGGCCGGGCGTTCCGGATCGGACGGGTCGAGCCCCTCGACCGGGCACGGCGAGAAGATCCGTACGCCGAACTTGAGCGCCTGCGCCATCGCCAGCCGCATCAGGTCCTCGCCGCTGACGCCCTGCGGAAAGCCCAGGTAGTTCTCGATCCGGGCGCTCTTGGCCGCCTGCCCGCCGAGCCCGCTGCGATCCAGCAGCACCGTGGCGAGCCCCTCGGACGCCCCGTACACGGCGGCGGCCAGCCCCGCCGGCCCGGCCCCCACGACGACCAGGTCGGGGCTGCCCCCACCGGCGCGATAGGTCAGCCCCAGAGCGTCCGCGACCGTGCCGGGCGTCGCGCGCCGCAGCACGGCGCCGTTGACCACGGCCGCCGGCAGGTCGCCGTCCCCGACGCCGGCCGACCTCATCAGCGCGTCCCCCGAGGGAGACGTCGCGTCGAGCCAGGCATGCGGCAGGTACAGCTGCGTGAGGTAGGTGCGCAGTCCCACCGCCTCCGCGGCGTCCGGCCGCCCCACGATCTCCAGGGCGTTGCCGGCCGCCGCCCGGATCACGTCGCGTCGCACCCGGAACGCGTCGAGCAGCACATCCGCGATGTCGGCGTGCTCGGCGATGGCCCGGCGCAGTGTCGCCGGCCCGATCCGGACGACGGTCCCGGCCGTCACCACCCGGGCGGTCAGGTAGACGTGCTGGCCGGTGAGCAGGTTGAGCTCCCCGAGGAAGTCGCCGGGCAGGCCGCGGTAGATCAGCCGCTCCGGCTCGATCACGGTGGCGTCCCGCACGATGTCCACCGTCGCCGTGCCGAGCAGGAAGAAGTCGTACGCGTCATCGCCGGACGCGTACAAGCGACGCCCGGCCTCGGCGTGCTCCACTTCGCCGTATCCGGCGAGCCGCCGGAACTGCTCGTCGCCCAGCTCCGGCCCGCTGGGCACGCCGTCGTCGCTCACGGCTTGATCCTCGCGGTACCCACTGAACACCGACTGAACAGGCCGGGACTTCCGCGGCCGTCGCCACGGTGGCAGCGTGGACGCCCATGGAGGAGTTTCGTCTTTTCATCGGCGGCGAGCCCGTCGACTCGGTGACCGGGCGAGTCTTCGAGTCGACCAACCCGTACACGGGCGAGCCGTGGGCCCGCGTCGCCGACGGAACCGCCGAGGATGTCGATGCCGCGGTCGCCGCCGCCCGGGCGGCCTTCCACGGGCCGTGGGGCGCGATGACCGGCTTCCAGCGGGCCGCGATCATGCGCAAGTGCGCCGAGGCCCTCGACGCCAACGCCGAGCGCCTGGCCCGGCTCGAGGTCAGCGACTCCGGCAAGCTCATGCGCGAGATGAGTGGCCAGATGGCCGGGCTGTCGTCCTGGTTCCTGTACTTCTCCGGCCTCGCCGACAAGCTGGAGGGCGCCACCGTCCCGCTCGCCAACCCGAACTACTTCGCGTACACCCGCAAGGAGCCGGTCGGCGTGGTCGGCTGCATCACCCCGTGGAACAGCCCGCTGTTGCTGTTCACCTGGAAGCTCGCCCCGCTGCTGGCGGCCGGCAACACCTGCGTCGTCAAGCCGTCGGAGCACTCGCCCTGCTCCACGGTGGCGTTCGCCGAGATCCTCACCCGGGCCGGCCTGCCCGCCGGGGTCGTCAACGTCGTCACCGGCTGGGACCGCGCCACCGGCGAGGCCCTCGCCGGCCACCCGGGGATCGACAAGGTCGCCTTCACCGGTTCGACGGCGACCGGCATCGCCGTCGGCCGGGCGGCGATGTCCAACGTCAACCGGGCCAGCCTGGAGCTGGGCGGCAAGTCGTGCCAGCTGGTGTTCCCGGATGCCGACCTCGACGCCGCCGCGAACGGTGTGGTGGCCGGCGTCTTCGCCGCGACCGGGCAGACGTGCATGGCCGGTTCCCGGCTCGTCGTCCACTCGGCGGTCGCCGACGACCTGATCGGCAAGATCGTGACCCGCGCGAACGCCATCAAGCTGGGCGACCCGATGGACCCCGGCACCGAGATGGGCCCGGTGGCCAACCTGCCCCAGTACGAGAAGGTCCTCGGCTACCTGCAGACCGCGCGCGATGAGGGCAACACCTTCGCCGCCGGCGGCGCGGCGGCCACGGACATCGGCGGCTTCTTCGTGCGGCCGACCGTCATCACCGGCGTGACCCGCGACTCGACCGTGATGCGCCAGGAGATCTTCGGCCCCGTCCTGAGCGTCTGCGTCTTCGGGGGAGACGAGGACGAGGGAGTCCGGCTGGCCAACGACACCGAGTATGGCCTGGCCGGCGCCGTCTGGACGAAAGACGTACACCGTGCCCACCGCGTAGCGGCGAAGATCAGGGCCGGCACCGTCTGGGTGAACGCCTACCGCGTCGTGGCGCCGAACATGCCTTTCGGCGGTTTCGGCAGCTCCGGCATAGGCCGCGAGAACGGCATCGCCGCAGTCGAGGAGTATCTGGAGACAAAGTCGGTGTATGTAGAGCTGACCGGCGAGCAGCGGGATCCTTTCAAGCTCGGCTGATCAGACGAGTGCGACCATGCTACTGGCGCTGTAGCATGGAAGCATGCTCTACGCGATGCCGGTGCTGGACTCCGCCGACCTTCGTGTCCTGGACGAGCTAGGTGAGATGCGTTCCGAGCTTCGCGCGCACCTGCGGTCCAAGCCGCGGTGGGAAGGACAGTTGCGCCGCAGCCTCTTCGCGGCGGCGATCCAAGGTTCCAACACCATCGAGAACATCACGATCAGCGGCTCGGATGCCCGCGCGTTGGTGGAGCACGCCCCCATGTCCGCCGAAGCCAGCGAGGAAACGCAGCAGGCGGTGATCGGCTACCGGGACGCGATGACGTACGTCCAGCAGACCCCGATGATGAGCTTCTTCGACTACTCCGAGACGCTGCTTTCCGCGCTGCACTTCATGATCACGAAGTATCAGCCCGCGAAGTGGCCCGGCCGTTATCGAGCCGGCGGAATCTACGTGACAAGTAGCGACCCGCTGGAGCCGTCGTACACGGGTCCCGACGCCGATTCGGTCCCCGGCCTCATGGGCGAACTGGTCGAGTGGCTACATGCCGGCGACCTCGATGCCCCCGCATACGCCCGAGCGGCCATGGCTCACCTGAACCTGGTGGGCATCCACCCGTGGCGCGACGGCAACGGCCGCACCGCGCGAGCGCTGCACACCGCAGTGCTGGCCCGGATGGGGGAGTTGGCACCCGAGTTCTCCTCGATCGAGGAATGGCTGGGCGAGCACACCAACACCGTCCAGTACTACGAGGCGTTGCGCTCGGTGCAGCAGGGAAGCTTCCAGCCGGATCGGGACGCCCACCCGTGGCTCAAGTTCGTGTTCACCGCACATCACCGGCAGGCGCAGCGCGTAAAACGCCGCTACGACTGGACGGTTCGCCTGTGGAACGACCTCGCTCGCCTGGCCGAGGAACGTGGGCTGCCCGAGCGCGTGGTGTCGGCTCTGTACGCCGCCGCCATCGGAGAGGTCAGGCGCACCACCTATCAGCAGGACGAGGGCCTCAGCCGCGACCAGGCCATCCGCGACATCCAGGCAATGACACGCGCGGGCCTGCTGACCCCACGCGGCAACGCGACCACGCGCGTCTACGCCTTGGACGGCGCCGCCACCGAAATCGCGGAGGCCGCGGCCGCAGCCGTACGCAGCCCCGGCCGCGACCCATACGCGCTTGCGTCGGATGAGACGCGGCCGTCGGCGCTGCCGCGCCACAGGTGAGCCCCGCCTCCCGGTCGGAAACCTGAGAGCACGGGGCCTCGCCAATGGATCCGTCCGGGTCAGTGGTGTGCGCCGGTCCGGCCGAGGGTGGTCTCCGGCGTTGCTCCTGGACGCGTCCACTGGGGCGCCGGGCGGCTTGTCGGGCCCCGCATGGCCGTGCCGTCGGCGTCCGCGCGCCAGTACCAGCATGGGTCCTCGCCCTTGGGCCATCCCTCCGGGCTGTCCTGCCAAGCCTCTCCTCGCCCGTAGGGCGTCATGTCGAGCAGGGCGAACGATCCGCTGGCCGGCTCGGTGCCGCGGTCGGTGGTGCGGTAGGTGAGGAACACGCGTTCGCCGTCGCGCAGGAAGCAGCTGAAGTAGCCCATGTCGCCGCCGATCGGCTCGGGCGCGTCGCGTACCGAGTACCAGGGCTGGGTGTAGCCCATGAACTCGACGAACGGGGCCACCTCGTCCCACCGGCCCGGGGTGAGCACGGCGAATGAGACCCCGCGCGCGCGGAGGTAGCTGGTGTCGCGCAGGTGCCAGGCCGACACCGTGCAGCCCTCGCACTGGCCCTGGTGCGGCGCGCCGTCGTGCCACATGTGCTGGTAGACGATGAGCTCATCGCGGCCCTGGAACAGGTCGCGGAACGGCACCGGGCCGTCCGGGCCGACGACCTCGATGCCGCCGTCGATCTCGACCATGGGCAGCCGGCGGCGCGCGGCGGCGATCGCGTCGCCCTCGCGGGTGTGTGCCTTCTCCCGGATCAGCAACTCGTCGCGGGCCTGCTGCCAGGTGTCCATGTCGGCGATGGGCGGCCGCCCGGAAAGTTCGTTCGTGGTCACAACTGACTCCCTTCTGTGCTCGATACGTCGAAGCCGCCGTCGGGGCTTCGACATCATGACGAAGGGAAATCATCATTCCGGACACGCAGCCCGTGTCAGATTGCTTCGGCGGCCAGCTTTGCGACCGCGTTGATGAGCTGCGTGCCGTTGACCAGGGATGCGTCGTTGTGGTCGGCGCCATGGACTGCCACCACCCGTACGGGGCCGGCGGCCTTGGCCGCCACGTCCAGGCTTTGCCGCGGCGGCACGGTGGAGTCGGCTGTGCCGTACACGATCAGCGTGGGCGCCGTGACCCGCGCGATCAGCTGGGCCACCGGGAAGCGGTCGCGGGCCAGCAGGCGCACCGGCAGGAACGGATAGTGCTCGCTACCCGCCGCCGGGAGATCGGTGAACGGCGAGCGCAGGATCAGGCCGGCGGGCGGGTGTTTCGCCGCCAATGCGGTCACCACCGCCGCGCCGAGGCTCTCGCCGTAGTACAGCAGCCGTTCGGCCGGTATGTCGGCCTGCTCGACGAGGAAGGTCCGGGCCGCTTCGATGTCGCGGGCGAGGCCGTCCTCGCTGGGGCTGCCGGGGTTGCCGCCGTAGCCGCGGTAGTCGACCAGCAGCACGGTGAGGCCCCGGCCGGCCAGGGCGGCGGCGAGCGGGGCCCGGGACAGCCTGTTTCCGGCGTTGCCCGGCGCGAGCAGCACCGCCACGCGCGGGCCGGGCGTCTCCGGCGGCGGCTCGACCAGCCAGGCCGTCAGTAATAGCCCGTCGGTGGTGCGCAGGGTGACGTCGCTAGCGCCGGCGGCCGCCGGCGGCGCGGACCGGTCCGGGAAGTAGATCAGCCGCCGCTGTAGCAGCCAGGCCGCCGCGACGACCAGCGCCCACAGCAGAACCACGGCGATCGCGACGCGCAGGACAGCCGACACCCTCGACATCGTCCCATTGTCAGACGACCCGGTTGCGGCCGGCCAGGTAGCCGAACCCGACGAGCACCACGTCCATGACGATCACGGTGACCAGGGCCGGCGTCCACGAGCCCGTCACGTCGTGCAGAGCGCCCACCGCGATCGGGCCCGCCGCCGCGACCAGATAGCCCACCGACTGGGCCATCCCCGACAACGCGGCCGCCTGCGAGTGGTTGGCCGTGCGCAAACCGAAGAAAGACAGCGCCAGCACGATGCTCGCGCCGCCGGCGATGCCGGCCATGCTGCTCCACACCGCGCTCAAGCCCGGGGCCACCAGGATGCCGATGGCCGAGGACATGAAAAGCAGCGGGGCCACGACGCCGAGCAACCGCTGGTCGCGGAAGCGGCCGATCAACGTCGAGCACGTGATGCTGCCGGCGATGCCGAAGGCGTTCAGCAGCAGCTGGTGTACGCCCGCCGTGGTGGTGCTGATGCCGGCGTTGTTCTCGATGGAGGGCAGCCAAGTGATGAAGATGTAGTAGCCGGTCGACTGCAAAGCCATGAAGGCGGTGACCTGCCAAGCCAGCGCGGACCGCCACGGCCGCGCAACCTCGACGCGCACCTCGGGCGCGACGGTGTGGCGGCGCAGCTGAGGTGCGAGAACCGCCAAGCCGATCACCGCCAGGCCGGCCCACATGCCGAGGGGGAGCCGCCAGCCGGCCGAGGTCCACGAGGCGACCGGCACCGCCAAGCCGGCGGCCAGGGCGGCGAAACTGGACTGCACCGCGGAATAGGCGCCGGTCACCTGGCCGATCCGCTGCGGGAAGTCGCGCTTGACCAGGGCGGGCAGAACGACGTTGAGCACGGCGATGGCGACGCCGAGCAGGGCCGTCCCCGCCCACAGCAGCGTCTGTCCGGGCAGCGAGCGCACCACCAGGCCGACGGCGAGGACCGCGAGGCCGCTGCCCAGGGCGCGCTCGAGCCCGAGCCGGCGGGCGAGGGCGGGCGCGACTGGCGAGACCACGGCGAACGCGACCAGCGGCAGGCTGATCAGGACCGAGGCGGTGAGCGACGACAGGCCCAGGTCCGCCTGAATTTCTTCCAGGACCGGGCCGACGGTGGTGATGCCGGCGCGCAGGTTGGCGGCTACCAGCAGGAGGCCGGCCAGGATCAGCGCGGGGCGCAGCGCGGTGGCGGCGGGGCGGGCGGTGGTGGTCATAGGCCGGCCTGTTCGTGAGCGAGGCGGACGGTGTGCTCGGCGGCGGCCGCGGCCGCGGAGGGGTCGCCGGCGATGACGGCGTCGACAATGGCGGCATGGGCGGCGTCGATCTCGGCCAGGCCGGGCACGGTGGCGGGCCAGTCGACGTCCGCCGAATTCAGGTGGAGCAGGGCTTGCTCGTTGCCGCCGGTGCCGCGGTACAGCTCGGCCAGCAGGACGTTGCCGGAGGCCTCCAGAAGCAGCTGGTGGAAGGCGATGTCCGCCGCCGCGTAGGAGGGGCCGCTGGTGGCGGCGCGGCGGGCGGCGATCGCCTCGGTCAACCGGCGGTGCTGCGAAGGAGTTGCGCGGATCGCGGCCAGTCGGGCGCCCTCGCGTTCCAGCAGCAGGCGGACCTCGGCCACGTCGGCGGCGCGGTCGTGCTCGAGGCGCCGGGCGAGGGTGGGCGCCAGGTCGCTGGTGGCGACGACGAAAGTGCCGTAACCGGCGCGGGCGCCCAGCAGGCCGGCGTGGACCAGGGAGCGGATGCCCTCGCGGACGCTGTTGCGGCTGACGCCGAGCTCCTGGGCCAGCTCGTGCTCGGTGGGCAGGAGCGCGCCGACCGGGAACTCGCCACCGGTGATCCGGTGGCGTAACTGGTCGGCGACCTGCGAGGCGAGCGGCACGTTCTGCTTCAGGCGCGGCATGGCGCCAGTCAACCACTTGAGCCAAATGTAGGACAATGTCGAGCGCCACAGATCAAGGACAGTAACGGTCACCGGAGCCCGGCCGGGCGGTATGACGAGGGGAAGGAGGCGATATAGATGGCAGGCACACTCAGCCCATGGCCGGAGATCCGCAAAGGCGTCAAGGAACACCCGGTCCCCACGTTGCAGTACCTCTTGCGAGCCCGCAATCGCCCTGTGGCGGTGGACGGGGAGTTCGGGCCCAAGACCGACGCGGCGGTGCGCGCGTTCCAGCAGGAGAAGCACCTCACGGTCGACGGCATCGTCGGTCCGAACACCTGGGGAGCGCTCATCATCGAGGTGAAGCGTGGCTCCCAGGGCGACGCCGTGCGCGGCGTCCAGGAGGAGTTCCAGTTCCGCAATCTCTCCGGCGACCCGTCGAAGGGTCTCGCGGTCGACGGCGACTTCGGGCCGAAGACCGAAACGGCGGTCCGCGAGTTCCAGACCGCGATCCACGCCGACGTCCCCTCAATGGCGATCGACGGGATCGCCGGCCCGATGACCTGGCAGGCTCTGGTCAGCGGGATGCTGTCCTTCTAGAAGGGCTGCGATCTCCGCGTGGCCGGCGGCATTCGGGTGGTCGCCATCCGGCGCCAGAAGGCCGGTGGGATCGCCGCGGTGGAAGGCCTCCAGCGTGGAGACGTAGGTAGCCCCGGAAGCGGTGGCGGCGGCCTGCAAGGCCTGATTGACCGAGGCAGTGGCCGCCGCCGCGTCGCGGACCCCGGAAGGGCCGTACAGGGCGGCGCCCACTCGCCCGTCCAGCACGACGTTCCAATAGCCGACGACCATCACCGGCACGTGGTGGATCTGCTCGATCGCGTTCAGCGCGGCGGAGACGTTGGCTTGGATCGCCGAGGAGATCGGGCCGTATTCCGACGGTTTCTCGAAAGATGGTGCCATGTCGTTGGCGCCGACCATGATGATCACCGAAGCGGCCGACGACAACAGGTCCCGCTGCCCGGGCACGGCCGCTCGCACGTCGGCCGTTGTCGCCCCGGAAGACGCCAGATCCAGCGAAACGAAATGCTCCGCACGCGCGTACAGGATGGGGAATGGCTCGCAACCGCAAGCCGTGCCGGCCGGGACCGAATCGCCCAGGGTGACCACCGCCAGAGTCGAAGAAAAGCCGGCCTGCGGGGTGCACGCGGAAAGGAGCAACGCGAGCAAGAGAAACATTCGCCTCACGGCAGCGGCCCCGCGAGGTGGGCGGAAAGCCAGTCGAAAGCGGGCGGCTCCATCTGGATCCACACCGCGTCGCTGTGCCCGCCGTGCGCGACAACCGCGGTGGTCACCGAAAGTGGCGCACGTGAGGTCGCGACCAGAAGACGGGAATCGTGCCTCGATTGCTTGTCGTCGGCGGCCCAGCCGAGCCACAGCGAAACCGCGGGCTGCGGCAGATGCTTCAGGCGCCACCAGGGATTGTTGGTGGTCTTCTCCGACCTGTCGCCGATCCTGATGCCGGACGAGGCGTAGCCCGACATCGAGGCGGCCGCGGCGTACTCGGTGGGGTGCCGCAGCAACAGGTTGGTCGAGCAGAAACCGCCCGCCGAATACCCGGTCAGGCCCCAGGACGCCGCGCCGGTGCGCACCCGGTAGTGCGTGCGGGCGTACGCGGGAACGTCGACGGTGAGGAAAGTTTCCGCCTGCGGGCCGTGGCGCAGGTTGGTGCATTCGGTGTCGAGCAGCCGCTTCGGCGTCTGGTAGGGAAACAGCACGACCGTCGGCGCCATCCGGCCGGCGGCGATTTCCTGGTCGAGGTGGGACTGCACGTTCAGCCGCCGCAGCCAGGTCTGTGGCGAGCCGGGGTAGCCGTGCAGTGCCTCGATCACCGGGTAACGGCCGGCGCCGGTGCGATAGGCGGCCGGCAGGTAGACGTACATCCGAAGGGTCAGACCACTTGCCCGGCCCGGCACCGAGACGGTGAGCAACTGGCTGCCGGCGGTGGCGAAAGCCGGCGCCGGCGGGTCGCTGGTGGGGTACGCCTGGACGAGATCGTTCACCTGCAGCGCCGCGGCGGTGACGACGCTGAGCACGGAGGCGAGCACCAGCCCGGTGCGCCCCGCCACGCGCAGGCGGCGCCAGCAGGAGGCGAGCAGAGCGGCGGTCAGCAGCACGGCCGTCAGCGCCAGATAAACGGTCATGACGACGGCAGCCTCAGCGGGGCCGCCAACGCGGGCGGCAGGTCGTCGGGAGAGGGTAGGCGCGCCGCGACGCGGGCGGTCACGAAAGTTTCGCCGAGCGCGCCGCCGCCGATCACGTCCCAGCCGGTGGCGGTCACCCGCAGGTCGTGCCGGAGCGCATCCGGCAGCGTGCGCACGGCGGTAGCGGTGGTGTGAGACGTGGGTGCGAGGGTCACTGTCACAGCAGATTTCGTACGCGCGGGCGCCGCCCCGAAAACCAGCACGACCGGAAACGTGACATCGGGCCGGTCCTGGTAGCCGGCCGGCAGGCGGACGGTCGGCGGCGCGGCCAGGCGCCAGGCGGCCAGCTCCGGCGGACGCCAGGCGAACGGCCCGGGCGGCAGGTGGTCGTCGAGCCGCCCGGCGTGCACCCGCGACGTGATCAGGGCCGTCCCGGTGTCGCCGCGCAGCGCCGGCCACGACGGATAGAACTGCTCCTGCCGGTTGACCACCAGCCCGGCGGTGAGCACGATCAGCGCCTCGAACAGCAGCACCCCGGCAAACCGCCCGCCGGCCCCGATGCGCGCCCACAGCCACACCGTCAGCGTGCCGATCGCCACCGTGGCCAGCGCCGACAGCACGAGCAGCGGCAGCCCCGTCAGGCTCACACCGCCACCTCGGACCGATCGGCGGAGCGGCGCATCCGGGGCAGGCGCGGCTCGGGCAGGAACGCCTCGGCCGTCAGCGCCGCGACGGCTATCCGGGGCAGGTCCCGCGCGGCCGGGAAGCAGAGATACCGCGGCTGCCACAAAGGCTGATATTTCGCGTTCGAGCGGTACAGCGACTCGATCTGCCACATCCGCGACGCCACTCGGAGCAAACGGTGCCAAAGCCGCAGAACGGGCCCAGCCCCCAGTTCTTCGGCGCGCGCGAAGACGGATCTCAGAACCGCGAAATTCAACGAAACTTTCCGTACGCCGAGCGCCGGCGCTTCTTCCAGCACGGAGACGATCATCAGCTCGGTCAGCCCGTTGTCCGCCGTCCGGTCGCCGCGCATCAGGTCGAGCGAGAGGCCGTCCGCTCCCCACGGCACGAACTGCAGCAGTCCGCGCAACTTTCCGTGCTCGTCGTGACAGAACACCAGCAGGCAATCCTCGTCACGCGGGTCCCCGAGCCGCGACAGCGCCATCGAGAAGCCGCGCTCGACCGGCCCGTCCCGGAAAGTTTCCGCCGCCCGGATCGCATCTTCCAGCTCGGCCGGCGCAAGATCGCGCTGCCTGGCGGCCCGGCAGTGATAGCCCGCGCGCCGCATCCGGTTCACCGCCTGCCGCACGCCCCGCATCGGCCGGCCGCTCAACGCGAAAGACGAGGTCTCCACGACCGCTTCGTCGCCAAGTTCAACAACATCCAGACCGCATTTCTTGTACGCCTTCCCGGCCGCCTTCCCGCAGCCCAGCACCGCCGGCGTCCAGCCGTGCCGGTGGGCATCGGCCAGCCAGGCGCCGATCGCCTCGGGCCACGCCGACTCCGGCCCGATCGGATCGCCGGCGGCCAGGCTGACGCCGTTGACGACCCGATAGGCCACCACGGCGGCCCGGTTCGGCGCCCAGATCAGCGACTTGTCGGCGCGGAGCGCGAAATAGCCGAGCGAGTCGGCGCCGCCGTACCGGACAAGCAGCTCACGCAGGCGCTCCTCGCCCTCGCCACCACGCTGCGGCCGGCGCGAGCCCGGCCGCAGCAGGGTCACCAGCGCCACCCCGGCCGCCAGCAGCCCGCACGCCCCGGTCGTGTAGGTGACGACGTCCTCGCCGAGGTCGTAGCGGAACGTGACCGGCCCGTTGAGGCCGATCAGACCGAGCGCCGCCTCCTTCGCCCAGTCGGCCACGCCCGGCGAGCCGACCAGCCGGTTCGCCCGGATCGCGATCTCGAGGAAACCGAGCACGAACCCCGCCGCGGCGAAGCCGGCCAGGGCGGTCAGCGCCCGCCACCGGCTCCGCGGATCCGCGATCGTGGTGAACCGGTCGCGGGTGGCGAGCAGCAGGAGCAGCAGTGCCGCCGTGACCCCCGCTGCCGCGAAGTCGAAGCCTTTCGCCACGTGCAGCCCGATCGACGCCGCCGCCAGCCCCACCGCCACCTGCCAGGCCTGCCGCTTGCCGCGGCGCAGGCCGGCCCCGAGGTAGACCAGCAGCATCCCGGCCACGACGGTGCCGGCGCGGGCGGTGAGGACCCCGGCCGCCGGCATGAACTCGGCGACCACGGCCATGCGGCCGTGCCGATGCGGCGCGATCGCGGTGACGATGTCGAACAGGCCGGCCAACTGGACCAGCCGGGCGATGGTCCGCCGGGAGAGTGGTGGCCGGGCCGCCGGGCTCTGCATCATGAGAGCATCCTCTGTGCGCAGCCTGTGGACAGGTCGACAACTTCCTGCCTATTCGCTGTGTGCATTATTCACCCGGAATGAGCCTGTTCGTCACCCGAACATCTCTCTCCAAGCTGCGCCGGATACCGCCGTTCGGCTACTCTTCCGGCCCGAGGCACAGGTGAACGGCGCTCAGCTACGGAGTGAACGCCGCTCCGGGTGCCGAGCTGCTCCCTCGTGCGCCGTGCAGAAGGAATGATGACAGTGCCGCAGCCCCTGGTGTCGCCGTTGGCCCTCTCCGTGGTGACCCCGATGTACAACGAACGCGAGGCGGTCGACCACTTCGTCGCGCGCCTGCGGCCGGTCCTCGACCGTCTCGGCGTCACGTACGAGGTCGTCGCGGTCGACGACGGCAGCCGCGACGCGACCGTCGCCCGGCTGCTGCAGCTGCGCGCCGACTGGCCGCAACTGCGCGTGGTGTCGCTGCGCCGCAACGCCGGCCACCAGGCGGCGCTCGCCGCCGGCCTGCGCTCGGCCCGCGGCGACTACGTCGTCAGCATCGACGCCGACCTGCAGGACCCGCCGGAGACGATCGGCGACATGATGGCCGCCGCCCGCGAGCAGGGCGTCGACGTCGTCTACGGCGTGCGCAACGACCGCAGCACCGACACCGTCTTCAAGCGGCGCACGGCCGGCATCTACTACTGGATGATGCGGCGCCTGGTCGGCCCCTGGGTGAGCGACCAGGCCGGCGACTTCCGGCTGATGAGCCGGGCGGTGGTGGACGTGCTCAACGGCCTGCCCGAGCAGCGGCCGGTGTACCGCCTGGTGGTGCCGTCGCTCGGCTTCTCCTCGACCGAGGTGACCTACGTCCGGGCCGAGCGGGTGGCGGGCGAGACCAAGTACCCGCTCAGCAAGATGATCAAGCTGACCCTGGACAGCGTCACCAGCTTCTCGGCGACGCCCCTGCGGATCGCCACCTGGCTCGGCCTGCTGAGCTTCTTCTTCTGCCTCGCGCTGGTGATCAGCGGCCTGGTGGCGTGGGGCTTCGGCGCGGTCGTGCCCGGCTGGACGTCGCTGTACGTCGCGGTGCTGCTGCTCGGCGGCATCCAGCTGATCTGCCTCGGGCTGCTCGGTGAGTACATCGGCCGCATCTACGCGGCCGTGCAGAACCGCCCGCAGTACCTGATCGGGATGGACACCGCCGACGAGACCAGCCCGTCCGTGGAAGAGATCGAGCTGGCCAACCACCGATGACGGCCGGCACCACCGAACTGCCCGTGGAGGCTTCCGAACAACCGGTTGCCCCACGCCCGCGGCACTGGCTTTCCCCGGGCTGGGCGGCGTTCCTGGTCGCGGTGGCCGGCACGGCGGCCAGCCTGCTGTACTACGACGTCCCGGCCGGCGATCTGCTCAAGTTCGCCGGCTACACGCTGCTGGCCGGCACCCTGCCCGGGACGCTGATCTGGCGCGCGGTGCGCGGCGGCGCCGGGGTGCTGGCGCTGGACGCGGCGTTCGGCACGGTCGCCGGCTTCGTCGTCGAGCTGCCGGTCTACCTGCTGGCCCGCGCGTGCGGCGCGCCGCTCGCCGTGCTCGCCTGGCCGATCCTCACGCTGGTCCTCTTCGCGGCGCTGCCCTCGCTGCGCCGGCACTGGCGGGGCAGCGGCGAGCGGATGCCGCTCGGCGTCTCCTGGACGGTCGCGGCCGCGATGCTCTACTGCATGGGCCGGGCCATGGCGCTGACCTTCCGCCAGACCGCGCCGACCGACCCGCACCGGCTCAGCATGATCCTGGACTTCCCGTTCCAGTTCGCCCTGGTCGGCCTGTTCAAGAACGGCGTGAAGCTGGACGTGCCGTGGGTCGACGGCGTCGGGCTCAGCTACCACTGGTACGTCTACCCGCACGGCGCCGCCGCCAGCTGGATCACCGGGATCGAGCCCGAGATCCTGATCCTGCGCCTGCTCGTGGTGCCGATGATCGCGGCGTTCCTGCTGGTCCTGGTGGCGCTCGCACACCGCCTCTCGGGCCGCTGGTGGGCGGGCGCGCTCGCGGTGGTGCTCGCGCTGGCCGGCACGGCGATTTCCCCGTACGCGTGGGGCGACCGGCCGATGTACAACGGCGTCATCACCGAGCACTTCTGGCAGAGCCCCACCCAGACGTACGCGGCGCTGCTCTGCGCCGCCGCGCTGTACGTGCTGGCCGACCTGCTCGGCGCCGGCTCGCGCCGCCGGGTCTCCTGGATCGCGTACGCGGTGCTGACCGGCGCGATGGCCGGCGCCAAGGCGACGTTCCTCCCGATCCTGCTCTGCGGCCTGGTGCTGGCCGTCGGCGTCCGGCTGCTGCGCACCCGCAAGCTCGGCGCCGAGGCGATCGCGCTGGCCATCACGCTGGCCTGGTTCGTCTTCGCCCAGCTGGTCCTCTACAGCGGCGGCGCGCAGGGCATGATCGTCGACCCGCTGCAGACGCCCAAGTGGACGATCCTGGGCTGGGCGGTCTTCGGCGGTCCGCGCCCGGCCAACCACTTCGCGGCGCTCTTCGCGCTGGCCGCCACCGCCGTGCTCGCCATGGCGATCAGCTGGGCCGGCCTGGCCGCCCTCGCCCGGCGCTCGTTCCGCTGGAACCCAATGGTGCACGTGCTGCTCGGCATCGGCCTGTCCGGCACGGGCGCGACCTGGGTCTTCGCGCACCCCGGCCTGAGCCAGGGCTACTTCGCCCGCTCGTCGAGCCCGTTGTTGGCCGTGCTCTCCGCCGTCGGGCTCGGCGCGCTGGTCCCGGCCGGTGGGCGGGCGCCACGCTGGTTCGGCCGGCTGCTCGCCGTCGCGGCCCTGCTCGGCGTCGGCGCCCTGATCGCCGTGCAGTTCACCGCCGGCCGGCTGCGGCCGCCCGGCCCCGCGACGTGGTCGGCGCTGCACGCGATCGGCCCCTACCTGCTGCTGACGGCGGTCCTGATCGGCCTGGCGGCGCTGCTGGCCGTCGCCGGCCGGCAGACCCACCTGGGCCGGCGGCGCACCGCCGCGGTGATGGCGGTCCCGTTCCTGGCCGCCTCGATCGCCACCGGCGTGCTCGGGGCCCGCGAGCTCTGGCCCGACGCGACCGCCGGGCACGCCAACCGGTATCCCGCGACCGCCGCCGTCATGCCGGCGGGCGTGGCCGAGGCCGGGCGCTGGCTGCGGGACCACTCCGCCCCCGGCGATCGCGTGGCCACCAACAGCCATTGCCGCCTCGGCGGGAACGGCTGCGACAGCCGCGACTTCTGGCTGTCCGCGTACTCCGAGCGGCACGTGGTGCTGGAGGGCTGGAGCTACACCGAGCCCGCCTTCGCCTCCGGCGGCCTGTGGGACTACACCCTGGCCGGCAGCCCCTTCTGGGACCCGGCCCTGCTGGCCGCGAACGACGAGATCTTCTACCACCCCACCGCGGCGAACGTGGCCGCCTTCACCCAGGCCCACCAGGTGCGCTGGCTGGTCGCGGTCGGCACGATTCCCGACCCGGCCCGCGGCGTGAAGCGGAACCTGCACGCCAGCCCCGCCCTGGCCCAGTTCGCCGAGGAGCGCTTCCGGGCCGGGGAGATCACGGTCTACCAGGTCCGCTAGGGAATCAGCACGATCTTGCCGCGGAGGTGGCCGGCCTCGAAGCGCCGATGAGCCTCGGCCGCCTCCGCCAGCGGGAACGTCGCCGCCACCCGGGTGCGCAGCCGGCCCTGCGCCACCGCATCAATGAGCCGGCGCAGCGCCGGCTGGTCCAGGCTCACCAGAGTCAGCTCCTGACGCACCCCGCGGGCGGGGTCGACCGGCGCGATGGGGCGGGTGCTCACCAGCACCCCGCCGTCGGCGACCGCCGCGATGGCCGGCTCGCCCATGGGCACGGCGTCGAAAACGGCCGGCGCCGGGCTCAGGCCGGCCGATCGCGGGAGCACGGTCGCCACGCCCAGGTCGCGCACCCACTCCTCGTCGTCGTACGTGGCCGAGGCCAGCACGGTGTGCCCGGCCTGCGTCGCCAACTGGGCCATGAAGCCGCCCACGCCGCCGCTGGCGCCCGTGACGAGCAGGGTGGTGGCCTCGGGCAGGGCGAGGATGTCGAGCGCCCGGTGTGCGGTCAGCGCGTTGAGCGGCACGGTCGCCGCCACGACCGGGTCGAGATCGGCGGGCAGCGGCACCAGCCACTCGGCGTCCGCCGCCACCAGCTCGGCGTAACCGCCGACCTTGCCACGCGTCAGATACCACGGGATCATCCCGGCGACGAGATCGCCCACGGCCAGGTCGGCGACGCCGTCACCGGCCGCCACGACTTCACCAGCGATGTCCCACCCGACGAGGAACGGCGGCTGCACCGGCCCGCCCGGGATCTGCCCCACCCGGGCGGCGATGTCGGCGGGATGTACACAGACCGCGCGGACCCTCACCAACACTTGGCCGGGACCGGGCACGGGATCGGGCAACTCGTCGATTTCCAGGACTTCCGGCCCACCCAGGGCGGTGACCACGGCGGCACGCATGAACGCATCCTACGGCCACTGTGGACGAATGCCCGTGCGGCAGTTGTTCCGAATCTAACCGGGCCGCCTGCCGATGTGGGGCGTGTATTGAGGACCAGCCCACTTGCGAATGCAGTCGGGGGAATCCGGGGCATCCTCGGCGGGACGCAGCACTCCGGGCGGCAGAGTTGTCGATGCGTCCACGTGCGAACAGGCCACCTGGACGGTGACCACGCCGGTGGCCTTCAGATCCGCGCCTATCAGGACCGTGCCGTCCAGATCCGCGTAGGTCAGGTCCGCGGCGTGCAGGTGCGCGCCGGTCAGGTCGGCCAGGTTCAGATTCGCGTGGCTCAAGTTGGCGTTCTTCAACTCTGCGCCGTTCATCTCCGCTTCGGTCAGGTGCGCTTCTTTCATATCGGCGCCGGTCAGATTCGCGCGGAGCAATTTCGCGGAGGACAGATCCGTGGCGAATCCCTGCGTGCCGGACAGGTTTGCGCCGCTCAGGTTCGCATTTGTCAGATCCGCGCCGTTCAGAATCGCGCTGGACAGGTCTGCGCCCGACAAGTCCGCGCCGGAAAGGTCCGCATATGTCAGGTCCGCGCCGGACAGGTCTGCCGCGGACAAGTTCGCTCTGCGCAGTCCGAGCAGTGCTCTGGTGAGGTCGAGTCGGGCGTGCTTCTCGGGGTCATGGCGGCGGCCCAGGACAGTTATCGCCGCTCGGATATCCGCTGGCGAGTCGGGTGTCTCCGGAGGGAAGCGTGCCACAAATGGCGTGTGCGTGCGCACGAATGCACAGAGGACTTCTATGACGGTGTCCTCGTCCTCGGGCGAGTCTTTCATCAAGGTTTCCAGGGCGTAGATGCCGCCGAGCCGGACACCGAGCTTGTCGGCGCCCTCCTGACCGAGCTGGTCGACGGCCGCGACGAATCGGTCCGCGCGCTGTCCTTTGAGTGCAAGGTCCTGCTGCTCTTGAGTGGTCTTGCGTTGCAGGCTCAGCTGGTCGCGGTTGAAGCTGTTGGTCAGATACAGGCCGACGGCAACCAGCAGTACCGATACAAGACCGCCGATCGCCGCACCACGTTGCCACCAGTCGGGGCGCGGCGCCGGCGTTGCGGGTGGCCGCCTTGGGCGTAGCCCCTGCTTGAGGCGTCCGCTCGGGCGTGAGGTCTGTCCCCGCGGTGGCTGGGTGTCGGCGCCGTGCTGGGTCATCCGGCGACGATCCTGAGGGCTCACGCCCGCCATTGTTGAGCATCGCCCCAAGCCGGTGAAGGTGCGCACGTCCGCGCGCCGGCCCGGACCGCCTCTCTGGGACGAGCCGATGGCGCCGGCGCCCGCAGCACGTAGTCGACGAGGGTTTCGAGCTCGATGGTGCTGTGCAGGGCGCGTCGGATCTGATCTGCCCGGCGTCGCGGGCCGCGACCAGCCGTCCGCGATGCGCGGTCCGAACAGCACCTCCTTGAGCCGTGCGCGAGTTCGGTGTTGTGGTGGGTGTCGGCGATCAGCCCGACCAGGGCGCGGCCGAACCGCTGGTCGTTCAGCAGCCCGCGGCGACGGTCTCCACCGTGACCGGGCCGTAGCCCTGGCGACTGGTGCTCCTGGCCGCCCTCGCGCTCGTGCTCCTCGCTCGGGGCTCGCGCGCGCGGCCCCTGATCACGGCCGGCGCGCGGACCGGTGGGTAGCACGGCGGGCGTCGACGTTGTTGGCGAGCATGGTCAGGACGCCGGGCAGGTCGGCCACGGTCCTGGCGGGCAGGCCGGCCACGGTCTCCTCGGCCAGTTCGCACCACAGCTGCCTGACCCGGTCGGCGAGCGCCCGGCCGCTGTCGGTCAGCTCCACGACGCTGGCGCGCTTGTCGACCGGGGCCGGCGTGCGCCGCAGGTGGCCGGAGGCTTCGAGCTTGCGGGCCATGAGCGTGACACTCGGCGGCTCGATGCTGAGCGCCTGGCTGAGCTGCGCCTGGATCATCGGGCCGGTGCGGGCCAGCTCGAGCAGGAGGGCCTCCTGGCCCGGGTGCAGGCCGAGCGGCGCCAGCAGCTCCGCGGCCCGGGCCCGGTGACGCAGGCTCAGCAGGCGGATCGCCTGGTTGACGCCATCGGCTTGATCGAAGTCCACGAGAAACCCCCCTTGACAGAACTAGTTACGCGCATAACATTATTCGCATAACGTTATGCGCGTAACTAACTCTACGACATGCCGCAGGAGGAAACCATGACCGCGAACGTCGCCGTCATCTACTACAGCGCCACCGGATCCGTGCACGCGCTCGCCCGGGCCGTCGCCGAGGGCGCCACCGAGGCCGGCGCCCAGGTGCGGCTGCGCCGGGTCGCCGAGACCCCGTTCGCCGACATCCCCCCGGCCGCGGTCGAGGACCTGGCCTGGGCCGACGCGTACGCCTTCGGCACCCCCTCGCGGTTCGGCACGCCGGCCGCCCCACTCAAGCACTTCATCGACGAGGCGGTCGGGCTGTGGCAGGAGGGTGCCCTCGCCGACAAGGCGGCCACCGCCTTCACCTCGGCACACAACCGGCACGGCGGAAGCGAGGCCACCCTTCTGTCGCTGGCCAACGTCTTCTACCACTGGGGCGCGGTCATTGTTCCACCCGGCTACACCGACCCGGCCGTGTACGCCGCCGGCGGCAACCCGTACGGCACCACCGCCGTCTCGGGCCCGGCCGGAGAGGATCTGCAGACCGCGGCCCTTGATGCGGCCCGCTACCAGGGGCAACGGCTGGCCCGGACCGCGATGCTCTTGCGTGCCGGCAGTGAGATGCTCGCCGGGACGGCGGTCCACGCATGACCACCAGCGAGGCGTTGCCCGCCACACCGGTCCGCTCGTCCTGGATCCTCCTGGCGCTGGCCTGCGCCTGCCAGTTCATGGTCATCCTGGACGCGTCCATCGTGAACGTCGCCCTGCCCGCTGTCGACCGCGACCTCGGCTTCGCCGGCGCCGGCCTGGCCTGGGTCGTCGACGGCTACCTGCTCGCCTTCGCCGGGTTCATGCTGGCCGGTGGCCGCGCCGCCGACCTGTTCGGCCCCCGCCGGATGCTGACCGCCGGCCTGCTCCTGTTCTCCGGAGCGAGCCTGGCCGCCGGGCTGGCCGCCGCTCCCGCGGTCCTGGTGGCGGCCCGTATCGCTCAGGGCGTCGGAGCCGCCCTGCTGGCCCCGGCGACCCTGGTCGTGATCAACATCTACTTCACCGGCGTACGCGAGCGCGCCCGGGCGTTCGGCGCCTGGTCGGCCGCGGGAGGGGTGGGCGGCATGGCCGGCGCCCTGGCCGGCGGCGCCCTCACCACCGGCCTGTCCTGGCGGTGGGTGTTCCTGATCAACGTCCCGATCGGGGCGGTGCTGATCGCCCTGGCCCTGACCCGGCTGGCCCACGCGCCCGCCCGGCGCGGGCCGCTCGACCTGCCCGGCGCGATCTGCGGGACCGCTGGCCTGGCCGTCCTGATCTACGGGGTGATGTCCAGCACCGACCGCCCGGCCGTGGTGCCGATCGTGGCCGGTCTGCTCCTGCTGGGCGCGTTCGTGCTCATCGAGGCGCGCGCCGCCCGGCCGGTCCTGCCCCTGCGCCTGCTGCGCATCCGGGGCGTGGCGGTCGGCGGTCTCCTGCTGGTCCTCTTCGGAGCCATCGCCATCGCCATGTGGTACTTCACCGCGCTGTTCCTCCAGGAGATGCTCGGCTACAGCGCGTTGCAGGCCGGACTCGGCCAGACCCCCGCCGCGCTGGCCTTTGTGGCGGTCGCACGCCAGGCCGCCCCGCTGTTGCCGCGCCTCGGCGTCCGTCCCCTGATCCTGGCCGGATGCGCCCTCTTCGTGGCCGGGTTCGCCTGGCTGGCCCAGGCCGGCGCCGGCACCGGCTACGCCACTGGCGTGCTCGTCCCCTCGCTGTTGGTCGCGGCCGGAATCGGGCTGGTCTTCCCGACCCTGATGGCGGCCGCCACCGCCGACGCCCCCGCGGGCGAGGCCGGCATCGTCGGCGGGATCGCGGCCACCGCCCAGCAGGCGGGCGGCGCGATCGGCCTGGCCGCGCTGGCGACGCTCGCCTCCGGCTACGACCGGGTCTTCCTGACCGCCGCCGGGATCGCCGTGGTCATCGCCGCGCTCGGCCTCCTGCTGCCGCGTCAGCGCAGCGCAGCACACGGCGACGCCGACCACGGAACGCGATGTTCGCCCGCTACGTCGGGGACGTGACCGAGATCGCCGATGGCGACATCCTGGTCGTCGGCGACGCCCTGACCACCCGGCACGTCCTCACCGGGCGGGTCGGACCCCAGATGGGAGAGGCCATCAAGCTGCCGTCGTGAGAACGCCCGGCGAGACGTAGGGGTCAGGGGCGGATGTTGCGGTTGGAACGGAAGATGTTGGCCGGGTCGTAGCGCCGCTTGATCTCGACCAGACGCGGGTAGTTCGCGCCGTACGTGGCGCGCACGCGGGCGTCCGACTCGTCGGGTCCCTGGAAATTGATGTAGGTGCGCCCCAGCCCGTACGGCCGGATGCGGTCGCCCCCCTCGGCCACCCACTCGCGGAAGCGAGTCTCCTGCGTCTCCCCGGGCGGCCACATGCCCTTGACCCCGACGACGTAGCGCGCGTCACGGTTGCCGACGGCGCCGTCGTCGGCGGGGCGTTCGTTGAGCGCGCCGCCCAGGTGCAGCAGGCCGATGTCGGCCATCGGGGCGGGGCAGTCGGCGAAGAGCTCCCGCATCGTGCCGAGCAGGTCCCCGGACAGCTCGGCCAGGAACTCGGACCGCCAGTCGTAGTGCATGCCCTCCGGCTCGGTGTCGTCCAGATAGGACTGGATGCCGGTGTACTGGGTGCGGGAAAGCTGGTCGAGGACCGGCTTGCCCAGGGCCCGCAGCGGCGCGACCGCATCGTCGGCGGTGCGTGGATCGCCCGTGTAGCAAACGGCCATGGCGCACAGCTTGCGGCCCTGCCACTCGGGCGGGACGAACGGCGCCGGCGGCGCGGTCAGCAGGCTGAGCCAGACCGCGAGCTCCCGGGGCGCCGCGGCCGTGATGGCGCGGTAGCCGTCCATGATTTCCGCGGCCCGCTCGAACGGCCAGGCGATCAGCCCGCCGTAGACTTCCGGGCCCACGGGGTGCAGGCGATAGGTGAAGCTGGTGACCACCCCGAGGTTGGCGCCGGCACCCCGGAGTGCCCAGAACAGGTCGGGCTCGGCGTCGCGGCCGATCCGGCGTACGGCGCCGTCGGCCGTCACCACCTCGGCGGCCAGCAGGTTGTCGACCGTCCAGCCGAAGCGCCGGGTCAGCACGCCCAGCCCGCCGCCCAGGGTGAGCCCGGCGACCCCGACCCGGGAGACGAACCCGAGCGGCGTGGCCAAGCCGTGTTCCTGGGTCGCGCGGTCCACGTCGGCCAGCCGGCAGCCGGCGCCGACCGTGGCCGTCCGCGCGCCGGGATCCACTGTGACGTCCCGGAATGCCGACATGTCGATGGCCAGCCCGCCGTCGGCCAGCGCCGTGCCCCCGATGTTGTGCCCGCCGCCGCGTACGGAGACGGCCAGGCCCTGCTCACGGGCGAACGCGACGGCGGCCGCCACGCCCGCGGCGTCGACCGGCGTCACCACCATGGCCGGCCTCCGGCGGATCCGGCCGTTCCACAGCCGGGTCGCCGCCTCGTATCCGGCGTCCTCAGGGGTCAGTACCGTGCTCATCAAGGTGTCTCGCATGCCCCAAGACGCTAGGTAGCGAGACCGGGACGCCGCGTCGGGCGAAATGCGCGTCGCGGCCTCACCCCGGATGGGCATTTATACGTACGGCGTCAGACGAGCCCCCGCTCGTACGCGTACGCGGTGGCGGCCGAACGGGACGGCAGGCCGAGCTTGGCGAGGATGTTGCTGACGTGCCGGGCGACTGTCCGCTCGCTGAGGAACAGGTCGGCCGCGATGCTCCGGTTGCTCTTGCCCGCCGCCACTAGCCGGAGCACTTCCAGCTCGCGCGGGGTGAGGCCGCCGGCGCCGGTCGCGCGCCGTCCCGACAGCTCCGCGAGGGCCGCCAGGTCGGGCGCGGCGCCCAGCCGCGCGAAGACCGCGGCGGCCGCGTCGAGCTCGAGCCGCGCGGTGTCCTCGTCGCCGGCCTCCCGGCAGGCCAGCCCCAGCAGGACCCGGACGCTAGCCGCCTCGTACGGCGCGTCCAGCTCGTGCCACAGTTGCCAGGCCCGGCGCAGGGCGGTGAGCGTGTGGCTGGTCGCGCCCTCACCGCCGGCCGCCATCGCCCGCAGCAGCGGCATGTCCAGCCGGAAAGCCACCTCGGACAGCTCGGCGGCGGCCCGCGCCGCGCCGGCCGCCTCTCCGGTCGCGAGCAGGATGTCGACGGCGGCGGCGAGCAGCGCGGGGCGGATCGCCGGGTCGGCCAGCTCACCCAGGGCCCGCTGGATCGCGGCCCGCGCCGCCTCCGGACGCCCTTGCGACAGCCGCAGGCGAGCGAGCCCCGGCTGCGGTTGCCGGCCCCACTCGTTGGCCTCGCGATAGGCCGCCTCGGCCGCCGCGAACTCGCCCCGCAGCCGGTGCAGCTCGGCGACCACGTACAGGGCGGCGCCGGCCGCGGGATGCGGCGGCCGGGTCAGGTGCTCGGCCGCCGACCGCGCAGCCTCGGCCGCCTCGTCCCACGCGCCGCGCAGCAGCATGATCTCGGCGCGGTGCACGAGGCACTGCCCGCGGTACGGCACCAGGTCGGGCTGGGACTCGCACCACTGGGTCAGCGCCACCGTCCACTCCCGGGCCCGGAGCAGGTCGAACACCTCCTGGCACCCGTCGATGACCGTGCAGTAGAGGTTTCCGGCCAGCGCGGGGGAGACCTCGTCGGCCAGGACGGTCACCATCACCTCGTCGAGCAGCGCCATGCCCGAGGCGGTGTCGCCCTGGCGCAGGTGGGCCCGGCCCTGCACGCATCGGGCGAGGGCGACCAGGTCGGGGTCGCCGCAGCGTTCGCCCAGCTCGACCGCCGCCTGGGTCTCGGCGATCGCGCGGGGACAGTCACCCGCCTCGACGTGCTGGATCGCGTCGGGCAGGGCCAGGTAACCCCGTTCCGCGCAGTCGCCGCGGCCCTCGCCCTCGCGCTTGCCTTCGCCCTTGCTTTCGCCCTTGCTTTCGCCTTCGCCGAGCTGGCGGCGGCCCTTGGCGAGCCATCCGGCGGTCTGCGCGTACTGTCCCCGGTTGAGCAGGCCGAACGCCAGCCAGAACGCGCAGCGGGCGGCTCGTTCGTGCTCTCCTCGGGCGGCGGTCTCGTGGTGCGCCCGCTCCCAGACGCCCGTGCTGACGTCGTCGCGGCCCAGCAGGTACGCCGCGGTGGCCAGCAGCTCCAGGTCGTCGACGGCCAGCGGCGACTGCCGGTCGGCCGCCGCGAGATCGCGGTACGCCTCCGCCCAGGCCCGCCGGCGGAAGGCGAGCCTGCCGCTGTCGAGTGCCTCGTTCGCCGTCATCCGAGGCAACGCTACCGGTTCAGAAACCTTTCGCGAGGTCCCGCGCCTCGGCGTGGGCCTGCCGCCGGCCCTCCTCCGCCTCCGCCGTCGCCAGGTTGGGCCGGAAGTGCACGGTGCGAATGTCGTCCACACCGGCCCAGCGCAGCCAATCCTCGAGATAGGGCGCCTGGAAGTCGGCGCCGAAAGCGGGGGAGCGGCCCGGCCCGTACACGGCGCTGGTGTAGATGACCGCCGCCCGCTTGCCCTTCAGCAAGCCGCTGTAGCCCGCGACCGGGTCGAAGCCGAACACCAGTCCGGGCTGGCTCACCACGTCGATGAACTGCTTGAGGATGTACGGGATCCCGGCGTTCCACATCGGGACGCTGAACAGGTAGGTGTCGGCGGCGTCGAAGCGGTGGAAAGTTTCCACGGCGGCCTGCCACTCCGGGCCCTCGGGTTCCTCGCCGGCGAAGACGGCCATCTTGGCGGCGGCCGCGGGCGGTCCGAAGGCGGGCAGCGTGCCGTCCCAGAGGTCGAACTCCTCGACCGGCACGTCCGGCGACACCGAGCGGAAAGTTTCCAGGAAAGTGGCGGCGATCGCGCGGGACTCGGACCGGTCGCCGCGCGGGGAGGCGGCGATGTGCAGCAGTGTCATGGCGACTCCTTCAAAGAATGCGTGCGCACGCACATTCTTACCCTGGTGCGTGCGCACGCACAAGAATTCGGTAGCCTGCGGTGATGAGCGACACCGACGTGGCGTCCTGGGCGGCCTTGCTGCGGGTGCACGCGGCCCTGGTCCCGCGGATCGACCGGGAGCTGCAGGCCGCCTGCGGGCTGCCGCTGACCTGGTACGACGTGCTGCTGGAGCTGAACTCGGCGGCCGGACGCCGGCTGAGCATGAGCGAGCTGGGCGACGTGGCGGTGGTGAGCCGCACCCGGGCGAGCCGCGTGGTGGATCAGCTCGCCGAGGCCGGCCTGGTCGCCCGCGAGACCAACCCGGAGGACCGCCGCTCCGCGTACGCGACGATCACCGAGGCGGGGCGGGCGAGGCTGCGGGCCGCCGCGCCGGTCTACCTCGCGTCGATCCGGCGGCACTTCACGTCGCGGATGACGGCGGCGGAGTCGGCGACGGTCGCGGCCGCCCTGGAGAAGGTCCTGCCTTGAACGGGTGATTCAGCGCTGTTCCAGGGGCGCTCCAGCGCGGGGTGCGACGGTCCCGGCATGAAACGTTTTTGGAAGTCCCTTGGCGTGGTCGTGGTGGCGGCCGCGGCTTCCGTGGCCCTGGTCGCTCCGGGCTCGGCGCAGGCGGCGGCCGACACGACGCCGCCGACCGCGCCCTCCGGCCTGACCGTGACGGGCCTGTCGTTCACCTGGGCGACGCTGGCGTGGAGTCCCTCGACCGACAACTCGGGCTCGCTGTACTACGAGGTCACCATCGACCTGCCGAGCGGGCCGTACTCGCCCAACCCGTCCGAGGACACGACGGTGCAGTTCGGCGGCTTGGAGGCCGGCCACACGTACACCGTGTCGGTGCGGGCGCTCGACTACGCCGGCAACGCCTCCGCGCCGGTGTCGACGCACTTCACGACCTTGGCCCGCACCGTGCCACCGCCGACCGCGCCGGCCAACCTGCGCGGCGTCCTCACCGGCGGCGTGCTGACCGGCATCGCCTGGGACCCCTCGGTCTTCAGCGGCCACGTCTCGTACGTGCTGTGGTCCGGCTCGACCCAGTTCTGGTCGACCTCGAAGACCAGCGTGACCGTGCGTGAGCTCGTCTTCGACGCCGAAGCGGTGCACCCGGGCGGCGCGTACACGCTCAAGGTCCAGGCCATCGGAACCGACAACTACCTGTCCGACTTCAGCGCCCCGCTGACCGTCACGATCCCCAAGACCGTGCCCGTCAGGTAACCGGCGGCGATCGCCGGACGGCACCGGAGGCCGCCACCTCCGGTGTCTTCGCCGTGACCGGCGGGGCAACGCGGACCGGGCGCCGCCGGCACGCCACCAGCACGAGCCCGGCGACAATGCCGATCCACGGGTGCGGCAGCCCCTCGATCCCGGCCGGAACCGCCTCGGCCACCAGCAGAACGCCGGCGAGGAGCAGCCGGTCGAAGCGGTCGAGCAGCGCCCAGTAGGCCAGCGCGATCGCCGCGAAGACGCCGATGCTGCGAGGCGGAAGGCCGCACACCCACAGCACGACGGTGGCGACGAGAACGACGGCCGAGAGCGCCACTCGCTTGCGACGAAGGTCCAGGCCGTGCACCTGCAAGATCCTAAAGGGGGCCCGCCGACGATCGGCGGAGGGCCTCGCGCAGCACGGGTGGCATGGCCGCCAGCGCCGCCGCGGTGTATTCGACCCGCTGCCCGCCCGACCACGTCGTCAGGTCCGCCGGGCGGCTCCGGGCGCAGCGGTCGCAGCGGCCGGTGGCGCCGGTGGGGATGAAGCGGGCGCACGCCGGGCAGCGGTCGCGGGTGCGGAGCGGGCGGCGCCGGACGTTCCGCTGCCAGACGGTGAGGCGGTCGGGGATGCCGGGCCACGACGGCAGCGCCAGCTCCTCGGTGACCGTCCAATTCAGATCGAGCTCGCGGTGCAGGCGCGGGGTGCCGGCCGGGCCGTCCTCGTCGCCGCCGATGAGCAGCAGGACGTCGGCGCGGTAGGCGCGGACCGCCGCATAGCCGGCCGCGTCGTCGAACGGCGGTGGCCAGCACAGCAGCAGGGTCCGGCCGGGATGGGCGCGCACCGCGTCGACCGCCGACGAGGACGCGACCGGAAACCAGGTGCTGCCCGCTCGGTGGTAGGGGTTGTCGCCGCGGCCGGGCGGGGTGATGTCGGTGGCTACTACGTCGGCGCCTTCGGCAGAGAGAAGCGACGCCCAGTAGCCGGTGCCGGCGCCGACCTCCAGCAGCGGGCCGTAGGAGGCGATCAGTCCGAGGGCGGCGGGGGAGGGGATCGCCCAGGAGTACAGCGAGGCGAGCTCGCGCCGCCGGGCGTCGAGGTCGAGGACCCGGGCGACGGCGGCGGGGATCCGCATCGGGCCCGGGCCGGGCGGGGCGCCGGTCAACAGGGCGACCAGGTCCGCCAGCGGGAGGTGACCGAGGCTCTCGGCGTACGAGAAGAAACGACCACGGGCCGTGCGCCACTCGACCTCGGTGACCACGACGTCGGCGCATCTTGCGGCGTAGGCCGCGAAAGTGGTCAGCGCGGCGAACTCCTCCCAGCCGGGCGGCCGCAACCACGGTGAGTCGAAAGGGTAGGGCTCGCCGGGCACGAGGTGCCGCCACCGCGCCGGTCCACAAGGGACGGCGGCGGAACCGCAGCCGGCGCAGATCGGATGGCCGTCGACCACGACGCGACGGCCATCCATCAGCAGCGGCTCACAAGCCGAGCACACTGCGGCGCACCTCTTCGCTGTCGCGCATCGACGCGGCGGGACCGGAGGCGACCACCCTTCCCTCGCCGAGCAGATAGGCCCGATCGGCGATGGCGAGAGCGCGCTCGACGTCCTGCTCGACCACGACGACGCTGACGCCGGAGGCGACGATCCGGCGGATCGCGTCGTATACCTCGTCGACCCGCACCGGCGCGAGGCCCAGCGACGGCTCGTCGAGCAGCAGCAGGGTCGGCTTGGCCATGAGGGCGCGGCCGATCGCCAGCATCTGCTGCTCGCCGCCGCTGAGGTTGCCGGCGAGCTGGCCGGACCGCTCGGCCAGCCGGGGAAACAGTTCGCGAACGGTGCCCAGGGTTTCGCGAAACGAAGCGCGGGCGCCGCGCCGATACGCGCCGAGCATGAGGTTGTCGGTGACGGTCATGCGCGGGAAGATGCGCCGGCCCTCGGGGACGACCGCGACGCCGTGCCCGCAGACCCGATGGCCGGGCAGCGCGGTGGTTTCCGTGCCGTTGACGGCGATGCGGCCCGCGGTGGCGGGGTGGATGCCGGCGATGGCGTTGACCAATGTGGACTTGCCGGCGCCGTTCGGGCCGACCACACAGACCGTTTCGCCGGCGCCGACCCGCAGGGCGACGTCCCACAAAGCACGCGCGTCGCCGTAGCGGACGTCGAGACTTTCCACTTCCAAGACGTCAGACATGGGCCTGCCTTCCCAGATACGCCTTCACGACCTCGGGATCGCTCATCACGGCTCGCGGTTCGCCGTCGGCCAGCACGGTGCCGCGGTCGAGCACGACGATCCGGGTGGCGAGCTGGTTGAGCACCCGCAGCAGGTGCTCGACGATGACGACGGTGATGCCGCCGGCGTGGATGCGCCGGACGACCTGGACCGCGTTGTCGACCTCGGCCGGGTTGAGCCCGGCGAGGGCCTCGTCGAGCAGCAGCACCTTGGGTTCCGCGGCGATCGCCCGGGCCATCTCCAGCAGTTGGCGTTGATGCAAGGTCAGATTCATCGGGTACGCGTCCGCGAGGTGCCCGAGCGACACGGTGGCGAGGTGTTGCTCGGCCAGGGGACGCGCTTCCCGCAGCGAGTGCGCGCGCCGGCCGAACATGATGGCGGTGGCGACGTTGTCCCGCACGGTCATCGAGGCGAACGGCTTCGGGATCTGGTAGGTGCGGGCGAGCCCGACGTGCGCGATCTGATGCGGCGCGAGTTTCGCCGTGCCGGCGCCGCCGATCCGGATCGTGCCCGCGCTGGGCCGGTAGGTGCCCGACAGCAGGTTGATGAGCGTCGTCTTGCCGGAACCGTTGGGCCCGACCAGGCCGATCAGCTCACCCTCGCGGATGTCGAGACTGACGTCGTCGAGCGCGTGCACGCCGCCGAATCGCTTGGCGACCCCCTGGCATTCAATGAGAACGTCGCCGAGCTCGGGTGCGCCGCCGGGCTGGGCTGTGGCCGGGACGGATGCGGCGGCGGGGGCGGTGGGTGCGTGCCGGGGAGCGGGCGGGCGGCGGCCGAAGAGGACTGCGGTCAGGGCTGCCGCGAGCATGCCGGCTAGGACCCAGTCGAGCTCCTCCCCCCAGACGTTGATGATGCCGAGGAAGCCGCCTACCACTAGGAAAGCGGCGAGCGACAGCCAGGGGCAGGCCCGCAAGCGGCTGTACAAGCCGTTCGGGGCGATCGCGACCAGCACCGCGAGGACCGCGCCGAGGATGATGGCGTTCCACTCCTCGAGGCCGTAGGAGGAGAGCCGGTCCTGCAGCACCACGATCAGCGTCGCGCCGATGACCGGGCCGAGCCAGTGGGTGCGCCCGCCCAGCACCGCCATCACGATGACGAACAGGGGGATCGTGAGGCCGAAGACGCTCTCGACCGTGACGAAGCCGATCTGCAGCGCGAACACGCTGCCGCCGAGGCCGCCGATGACCCCGCCGGCGACGATGGCGAGCATCTTGTACCGGTAGGTGGGCACGCCGAGCACCTCGGCGACATCCTCGTCGTCGTGGATGGCGGTGAGGGCCGATCCCGCGCGGCTGTGCTGCACCCCGGACGCGAAAAACACCGCGACCGCCGCGACCAGGACCGCCAAGATGTACTGGAACTGCTGGAAATCGCCGAAGGCGGACGGCGGCGGCACCGTGGTGCCCTGCCCGCCGTCGATGTCCCGGTTGATGCGGGCGAAAGCCGAGAGGATGAACGGGACGGCGAGCGTCAGCAGCGCGAAAATTTCCCCGCGCAGCGAGCCGAGCCGGAAAGCCACCGCCCCGATCCCGAGCGCCAGCAGTCCACACAGGACGGCCGCGAGCGGCAGCGTCCAGAAGAAGTTGACGCCGTGCCGGCCGGTGAGGACCGCGGTCGTGTAGGCGCCGACGCCGACGTAGGCGGCCTGGCCGAAGCTGAAGTAGCCGGCGTAGCCGGAGAGCAGGTTCCAGCTGGTGGTCTGCGCGATCCAGAAGCAGATCGTGCCGATCAGCACGAGGTAGAACGACGGTATCTCGGTGAATCCGAGTGCCAGCAGGGCGACGACCGCCACGGAAAGGGATTTCATCGGACCGCCCCCAGCGCGAAGAGCCCGCGCGGCCGCAGCAGCAGCGCCAGGATGATGGCCGAGAACAGCACGAACGGCGCCGTCGCCGGGGACCACACCACCGACACCACCCCGGAAAGCACACCGACCAGGATTCCGGCGGCGAAAGTTCCGGCAACTTCGCCGATGCCCCCGAGGATCACGACGGCGAAGACGATGCCGAACCATTCGTACGCGGTTTCCGGCGTCATCGCGTTGCCGAGCGCGAAAATCGTGCCCGCCAGCGCCGCCGTCGCCCCGGAGAGGCCGCCGAGCGCGAGGCTGAGCCGCCGGTGGTTCATCCCGAAGGCGCCGGCCACCGCGCTGTCCTGGGCCACGGCCCGCAGCGCGCGGCCGGCGAAGGTGCGCCGCAGCGCGAGGTGCGCGCCGAGCACGACCAGCCCGGCGATCACGAAACCGAGCAGCGTGCTGATCGGGAAGACCAGGCGCCCCAGGCTCACCGACTCCGTGGCGTACGGATTGATGTCCGCGGTCATCCGCCGGAAGTCCGCCGACCAGATGTTGGCGGCCACCTGGATCGTGATGATCAGCAGGCCGAAGCTGATCAGCAGCGAGTTGAACTCGCTCACCGCGAGCCGGTCGAACAGCCACTGGAGCCCGGCGCCGGCCACGAACAGGGCGGGCACCGTGACCACGAGCGTGAGCAGCGGGTCGATGCCCCACGACGTGGCGAGCTGATAGGTGAGGTAGGCGCCGATGAGGATCAGCCCGAAGTGGGCCAGGTTGATGATCCGCAGCACGCCCCAGGTCGCGGAGAGGCCGAGGGCCATCAGGGCATAGAGGCCACCGATCAGCGCGCCGCTGAGGATGGCCTGGACGACATTCATGCGGGTCCACCTCTGGGTTCGGATCGGGGCGGCCGTTTCGCAGCGGCCGCCCCGGGAGTGGTCACTTGATGGGCGCGGCGGCCTTGTCCGCCGGCCAGACGGTCACCCAATCGCCGTTCTGGATCTGCTTGAGCGTCTGGGTGGTCGGCCAGAAGTTGTGGTCCTTCGGGTCGAAGGTCAGGTGGCCGCTGAAGGTCGTGTCGGCGCCCTTCTCGTGGAGGGCGTCGCAGATCTTCTTCTGGTCGGTGCCGCCGGCCGCCTTGACCCCGTCGGTGAGGATCTGCCAGGCGTTCCAGGACGCGGTGGCCTGGGTCTCGAAGACCTTGTACGGCAGCTTGGCCTCGGTCGCCCGCTTGGTGAAGTCGTTGACGATCTCGGTCGCCTCCGGCGGCAGCTTCGCGAGCGTCGCCTGGTTCGGCTCGAACATCGACACCGACAGCATGCCCTCGGCCTGCGCGCCCGCGGCCAGCAGCGGCCCCGGCGCCGGGAAGAGCGCGAACATCTTCTTCGGCGTGTAGTTGAGCTGCTTCATCGCCGTGAGGATGTTGACCGCGTCCACGCCGAGCCCGTTGTCGATGACCAGATCCGGGTTGGCGTCGCGCACCTGGGTGGCGATCGGCGCCCAGTCGGTGGTGGTCGGCGGGTAGTGCACGTTGACCGCCACCTCGAGGCCGCGCTCCTTGGCGATGCTGAGCACGCCGGCCTTGTCGTCGCCGAAGCCGTCCGAGACGAACGCCGCCGAGCCGCTCTGGCTGGTCAGCACCGCGATCTTCTTGGGCGCGGGGTTCAGCGTGGCGACCGCGTCGAACAGCTGGGTCGGGATGAACGAGTTCGGCGTCGGGCCGATCGACCAGGCCGGGAACTGGCACTCGTAGGTGAGCTGCGGCGCGAGCACGGCGGTGTGCTGGGGGAGCACGTAGCCGTGCCGCTGGGCCACCGCCATCGCCGACAGGATGTTCGGGGTGGCGTACGGGCCCATCAGCAGGTCCACCTTGTCCTGGCTGATCAGCCGCTCGTAGAGCTGGCTCACCTTGGACTGGTCGGACTGGTCGTCGACGACTTTCCACTCGACCTTGCGGCCGAGCAGTCCGCCGGCCGCGTTGAGCCGGTCCACGAACTCCTCACCGGCGATCTTGTGGATCGCGCCGGTGGCGGCGAACGCGCCGGTCAGCGAGAGGGTCGAGCCGACCACGATGGGGTCGCTGTCGCCGGCCTCGTCACCGCCCCGGTTGCAGCCGGCGACAGCGACGGACAGGGCGACAGCGGTCGCTAACGCGGTGAAGGAACGTCTGCGCATGAAGGAAACCCCTAACGGCAATCGCCGGAGTCGTGGACCACCGCGCCGCCGACCACGGTCAGCACGGAGCGGATCTTCTTGAGGCCCTCGGCCGGGACGGTGAAGTAGTCGTCGTTGAGCACCGCGAGGTCGCCGAGCCGGCCGACCTCGAGCGAGCCCAGCAGGTCCTCGTCCTCCCCGCCCAGGAACCACTGGTTCTGCCGGGTGTAGAGGCTGAGCAGCTCCTGCCGGGTGATCTGCTGGTTCGGGTTGATCTGCACGCCGCGGGCGTTCTTGCCGGTGGTCGCGTAGTAGGCGTGGATCCACGGGTTCATCGGCGCGATCTGCATGCCGTCCGAGCTCATGCCGGCCGGGATGCCGTTGTCGACGATCATCCGGAACGGCGGGCCGGACTGCGGGCCGTTGCCGGCCAGGTACTGCCAGCCGGTCAGGTTGACGCCGCCGCCGATCGCCTTGAGCCGGTTGACGTACTCGGGGGTGATCTGCGGGACGTGCGCGACCACCCACCGCAGGTCCTCGACGCCGACCTCGGCGTGCACCGTCTCGAACGCCTGGATCTGGGTCTGGAAGTCGGAGCCGGACAGCGAGTGCACCTCGATGCGCCAGCCGGCCTTCGCGGACCGGCGGGCGGCCTCGAGGAAGACCGGGCCGCCGAAGTAGCTGGCCGCGATGAACTCGCCGATGGCACCCGTACGGACCATGTCGTTGCCGAAGAACTTGAAGGCGTTCTGGATCCGGTTGGTCAGCGTGGTGACGTTGGTGTCGGTGTCCTGGTGCAGGAAGTTGATGCGCAGCCGGACGATGCCGCGGCCCTCGTCGTACACCCGCAGGAACGGCAGGTGCATCGCGTAATTGTCCTCGTGCGCGGCGCCGTCCGAGGGCGTGTTCGTGGCCTGGAACGCGCCCTGGTCGAGGTGGGTGGTGATGCCCACCTCGGCGGCGTACGCCATCGCGTCGAGCGTGCTACGCACCCGGTCGTCGAAGGTCAGGGTGCGGCGCAGCGCGAGGGTGGCCTTGCCGGTCTCGGCGCCGCCGGCGATCGAGCCGTCCGCGCCGACGGTCACCGGGATCTCGGCCGCCTCGAAGAACTTCTTGCCGAGACTATTGGTCACGCTCGGGCCGGTGAAACCGATGCTGACGTACGCGGGGTGGTGCGGCAACGCCTTGTCGAGCTCGGCCAAGGTGGGCAGCCGCACCTCCTTGAACTGGTTGAAATGGAACCCGCCGATGGTCGTGACGAACTTGCCGGCCGGCACCTTCTTCGCCCGGTCCCGGAAGGTGTTCTGCACGTCCGCGACGGAGTACGCGTTCTCCAGCGGCGTGTGGTACCCGGGCCGGTTTCCCATCAGGACGATGTGGTTGTGGCAATCGATCAGGCCCGGCACCACGGTGCGGCCCCGCAGGTTGATCGTGCGCGGGTTGCCGTCGAAGGCCCGCTTGGCGGTCCGCTCGTCGGTGCCGACGTAGACGATCCGGCCGTCCTTGATCGCGACGACCGAGGCGATCCGGTTGCGGCGGTCCATGGTGTGGATGCGGCCGTTGTACAGGACCAGGTCGGCGCTGAGGCTGCCGTCCTTGAAGTCCTGGTGGGCGAGGGCGGGCGTGTTTCCGGTGACCGCGGCGGCGGCTGCGGCCGCCCCGGCCACGGCGCCGCTGCGGAGGACGGTACGGCGGGAGATGGTCATGCTTTCGACACCTCTTCTGCTTTTCGGACGCAGAGAAACGGGTGAGTGGGACAGCCTGGAGGCGGGGGCGGGCGCATCCGGGCGTGCGCCATCGACCGGCGCCCGGCGGGGGTTGCCGCGGCGTCGGATCGGTGGTGGTGTTGTCGGGAGTCGGACATCCGTCCGCTAGGCGGACCGGAGTGAACTCACAATGCGCCGCCCTCGTTGAACCGTCAAGACTTCGGCTGGAAACATTTGCTTCACTGAGCGGACTAATGTTCGCTGGACGGACCCGGCACGACCGACCACATGGGGGAGCCATGCCCGATCGCGGCGAAGGCCCCGACTTCATCGAGGCCCTGGCGCGGGGCCTCGACGTGCTGCGCGTGTTCAGCGCGGACTGCCCGCGCCCGACGCTGAGCCAGGTCGCGGCGGCCAGCGGGCTGACCCGGCCGACCGCGCGGCGGTTCCTGCTGACGCTGCGCGAGCTCGGCTACGTGCGCCCGGCCGGCACCGGCTTCGAGCTGACCCCGCGCGTGCTCGACCTGGGCATGGCGTACATCGGCTCGCAAAGCCTGTGGGATCTCGCCCGGCCGCACCTGGAGGCCCTGGTGGCCCGCACCGGCGAGTCGTCGTCGATGACCGAGCTCGACGGCTCGGACATCCTCTACACCGCGCGGGTCGCGGTTCCGAAGATCATCGCGTTGCGCGTCGAGATCGGCACCCGGTTCCCGGCCGCCGTGACCGCGCAGGGCAAGGTGCTGCTGGCCGCCATGCCGCTGGACCGGGCGGCCGAGGTGCTCGCGATCCCCAGCCGCTCCGGGGTGCGGCCGTGGACCGGGCCGCCGGCCGCCGGGCAGCTGCACGACCTGCTCTGCGAGGTGCACGCGCAGGGCTGGGCGATCGCCGACAACGAGCTGGCGCCGGGGGTGCGGTCGATCGCCGTGCCAGTGCGCGACGGCAGCGGCGAGGTGCGGGCGGCCATGAACGTGACGGTGAACGCCGGCGAGACCGAGATCAGCACGCTGACCGAGGAGTACCTGCCGTACCTGCGCGAGGCGGCCGCCGCGATCGAGGAGGACTGGGCCCGCTGGCAGTCGCGTCCACAAAGTGAGATCCCGGCGCCGTGAGGTCCGTTGACCGGACTTTTGTCCGGCGTGATCATGGGTAACCTCCTTCCCGTGCCGGGGTTCGAGCTGCGCGGGCGGCAGCGGGAGCGGGAGACGCTCGAGCGGCTGCTGCGCGACGTCCGGGGCGGGCGCAGCCGTGTCCTCGTGCTGCGCGGCGAGATCGGCGCCGGCAAGTCCGTGCTGCTCGACCATCTCGCCGAGACCGCCACCGGCTGCCAGGTCGTCCGGGCCGCCGGGGTCGAGCCCGAGGCCGACATCGCGTACGCGTCATTGCAATTGCTCTGCTCGCCCCTGCTCGGCCATCTGGGCCGCCTGCCCGGACCCCAGCGCGACGCGCTCACCACCGCCTTCGGCCTCAGCGGCGGCAAAGCGCCCCAGCCGCTGCTGCTCGGGCTGGCCGTGCTCGGGCTGTTCGCCGAGGCCGCCATCGAGCGCCCGCTGGTCTGCCTGGTCGACGACGTGCAGTGGCTCGACCAGATGTCCGAGCTGATCCTCACGTTCGTCGCCCGGCGGCTGGACGCCGAGTCGGTCGCGCTGGTCTTCGCCGCCCGCGACACCACCGACGAGCGGGTGCTGCGCGGGCTGCCCGAGCTGCCGGTCGGCGGCCTGCCCGACGCCGAGGCGCGCGACCTGCTCGCCTCGGTCGTGCCCGGGCCGATCGACGGCCGGGTCCGCGATCGCATCATCGCCGAGACCGCCGGCAACCCCCTCGCGCTGCTGGAGCTGCCCCGCGGCCTGACCAGCACCGAGCTGGCCTTCGGCTTCGGCAGCCCCGGTCTCGCCGGCCGTGTGGAGGACGGCTTCCAGCGGCGGATCGCGGCCCTGCCGGACGACGCCCGGCGCCTGCTGCTGGCTGCCGCCGTCGAGCCGGTCGGCAACGTCTCGCTGCTCTGGCGGGCGCTCGAGGTGCTCGGCATCGACCCGTCCGCCGCCGCCGAGGCCGAGGCCGCCGGGCTCATCACCGTCGGCACCCGGGTCCGCTTCCGGCACTCGCTGGTGCGCTCGGCCGCGTGGCACTCCGCCGACGCCGCCGACCTGCGCGCGGTGCACGCCGCGCTGGCCGAGGTCACCGACCCGGCGCAGGACCCCGACCGCCGCGCGTGGCACCGCGCCCACGCCGCCCTCGGCCCCGACGAACAGGTCGCCACCGAGCTCGAGCAGTCCGCCGGTCGCGCGCTGGCCCGCGGTGGACGGTCGGCGGCCGCCACCTTCCTCGAGCGCGCCGCCGAGCTGACCCTCGACCTCAACCGGCGTGCCTCGTTGCTGCTCGCCGCGGCCCAGGCCCGTCTGCAGGCCGGCACGCCCGCCCTGGTCCCCGACATGCTCGCCGCCGTCGAGATGACACCGCTCGAACCGTTGCAGCGCGCCCAGGTCGAGCGGCTGCGCGCGCAGCTGGCGTTCCTGCTCAACCCCGGCCGCGCCGCCGGGCCGCCGCTGCTCGCCGCGGCCGAGCGCCTCGAGTCGCTCGACCCGGTGGCGGCCCGCAACGCGTACCTCACCGCCGTCGGCGCCGCCCTGCACGCCGGCCGGCTCGGCGGCGACGACCTGCGCCGGGCCGCCACTTCCGCCCGCCGGGTCGAAGCGGGCGACGACTTCCCCGGCATGCTGCTGACCGGCCTCACCGCGTGGGCGCTCGACGGGTACGCCGAGGCCCAGCCCGCGCTGAGCCGGGCCCTCGCGGCGCTCACCGCCGACGAGCACCTCTCGCTGCTGTGGATGGCCGCGCCGGCCGCGCACGAGCTGTTCGAGCTGGGCACGGCGTACCGGATAACTGACCGGGCCGTCCGCTACGCCCGCGAGACCGGCACCCAGTCGCTGCTGCCGATCGCGCTGTCCTACCGGGCCGGCACGCTGCTGTTCATGGGCCGCTTCGCCGACGCGGCCGGCCTGCTCGACGAGGGACAGAGCCTCGCGCAGGCGACCGGGATCGCCTTCCCGCAGTTCGCCTCGCTCGCGTTGGTCGCCTTCCAGGGCCGCGCCGAGCCGGCACTGAAGATCATCGACTCGATGACCGCCGACGCGCGGCGGCGCGACGAGGGCCGGCTGCTGGGCCTGAGCGAGTACGCCCGTGCGGTGCTCTACAACGGACTCGGCGACTTCCCGGCCGCGCTGGCGGCGGCGCGCGCGTCCATCTCGTACCAGGACATGGCCCTGTACGGGTGGACATTGCCCGAGCTTGTCGAGGCGGCGGTGCGGGTCGGCGACGAGACGGTCGCGCAGGACGCCCGGGAACGCTTGGCCGCGCGCGCCGACGCCGCCAGGAACGCGTGGTCGGAGGGGATCTGGGCGCTGGGGGAGGCGCTCGCCGGGCCGCCGGCGCGCGCGGAGGAGCGGTACCGCCAGAGCATGGAGCGGCTCAGCGCCGACGGCGTCTCCCTGCTCGTGGCGAGGACCCGTCTCCTGTACGGCGAGTGGCTGCGCCGCGAGAACCGGCGCGCCGACGCCCGGGCCGAGCTGCGGACCGCGTACGAGGCGTTCGCGGCGTTCGGCGCCGAGGCGTTCGCCGAGCGGGCCGGCCGCGAGCTGACCGCCACCGGCGACGCCGTGCCCAAGCGGGTCGCCGGGCCGCGGCAGGAGCTGACCGCGCAGGAGGCGCACATCGCCCGGCTGGCCGTCGCGGGCCGCACCAACCCCGAGATCGCCACGGCGATGTTCCTGAGCCCGCGTACGGTCGAATGGCATTTGCGGAAAATTTTCACCAAGCTCGGCATCACCTCCCGGCGCGAGCTGGCCACGGCCCTGCCCTGACCGATGAGTTCCGCCGGCCGCGCCGGTCTACATCCTCGACAACCGGACCGAAGGGACCAGCATCATGGCGAAGGTCATCTCCACGCTGTTCATCTCCGCCGACGGGGTGGCCGAGATCGACCCCGAATGGCACTTCCCCTACTTCGACGACAACATGGGCCGAGCGGTGGGTGAGGACTACGAAACCTCGGACGTGCTGCTCATCGGCCGCGTGACCTACGACAGCTTCGCGGGGGCGTGGCCCGGCCGCGAGGAGGCCGGCGGCGACGACGCGACTTTCGCGAAACAACTCGGCGACGTACGGAAAGTTGTCGTTTCCCGGCAGCCGCTGTCGTTCACGTGGCGCAACTCGGAGCTGCTTTCCGGCGACCTGGTCTCGGCCGTGGCCGCGCTGAGGGCGGATCCGGGCGTCAAGGGGATCCTGATCCCCGGCTCGCTGTCGGTGGTGCAGCAGCTGCTCGCGGCGGGGCTGGTCGACGAGCTGCGGCTGCTGGTGCATCCGGTGGCGGCTCGCAAGGGGCGGCGGCTGTTCGACGAGGGCGACACGCCCTACCACCTGACGGTGACGGCGAGCGAGGTCTTCCCGACCGGGGTGATCCGGGTCATCTACGCGCCGGCCGAGACGCCGGCGAAGGTCGTCTACGACGACGTCAAGGGCAAGGTGCCCACCGAGGACGCGTAGCCCGCGCCACCCGGCCCGCCACCACCATCCGTGTGCGGCGCCTGCCCGGGTGCGGCGCCCGCATATGGGCTCCGCCTACCGTGCGCGGCGCTCGCCCGCGTGCGGGCCCGCATATGGGCTCCGCCTACCGTGCGCGGCGTTCATCCGCGCGGCGCTCATCGGCGCGGCGCTCGTCCGCGCGGCGCGGCCGCTCGCGGTTGTCGGTGGTTCGGCTGCGTGCCATGGCCGCCGCCCGTGGGTGGTCGCTGTGGGGTGCGGCCGGTAGCGGTTGCCGGTGGTCGCCCGCGTCGGCCGCCGCCCCATCCGTCCCTGCGCGGGCTGCGCATCCGCCGGCGGGATCTTGATGATTTGCCGTTTGCGGCGAACGGCAAATCACCGTCCTTCCGTGCGCTCGATCAACTCCTGGCCGACTTGACGGGATTTGTCGGGCGTGCGCCCGGAGTCTCTCTCGCAATGTGGACCCGTGGACTCGGAGCTGCTGGGCCGGGACCGCTTGGAATTGCCGTTCGGCTTCCACCCGGCCGCGCGTCAGCTGCCGGCGGGCGCGGGCGAGACAGGAATCGCCCGCCGCCGGCGGATCGTCCCGATGACGATGTCGGCGACGAGGAACGCCGCCAGCGGAATGCCGAACAAGGGCAAAAGCCAGGCAAGACCAAAGATGACGGGTACGCCGGCGGCGATGGCCCACGCGGGCAGCAGCTGCCAGGCGCCCCGCCCGACGGGCGGCGCTCCGGCGAGGGCGCGGCGGCCGGTGCGGGTCGGCCGGCGCTGCCACCACATCCGGTAGCCCCACACGATGACGCAGATCAGCCCCAGCGCCAGCGCGGCGAGCAGAATCTGGTTGCCCAGCCCGAAAAGGTCGCCCATGTGCGCATAGATGCCCCACTGCGTGAACTTGGCCATCACCGGCCAGTCGGCAAAGTCGATCCGGTCCGTGATCGTGCCGGTAGCACCGTCGACGGCGATGCTGTCCCGCTGAACCGGCCAGAGCCCGTCCTCCTGCGTGACCGTCCAGGCCGTCGCGGCATCGCCAGGAACGGCGATCGAGACCTTGCCGTCGATGCCGTTGGCGAGCGCGGTCTGCTGCACCCGGTCGATATCCGAGGGGTTGACGGGCGCACCGCCATCGGCTGGGCCCGTGGCTTCGCCGCTGTCGCTGTGGTGGCCGCCGGGTGTCGCTGCCTCGCCGTCGGCGGTGGCGGCCCCGCTGCCGTCGCTGTGGTAGCCGCCGCCGGCGGGGGTCGCGGCCTCACCGGTGAGCGTTGTCGAGACCGCGGGGCGGCTGCCCTTGAGGGCGTCGACGGCGTCGTTGAAGTTGGCGCCGGCGAGGTTGGACCACGTCAGGCCGGTGGCCGACAAGAAGAGCAGGCCGATGGAGAGCCACAGGCCGGTCGAAGCGTGCCAGCCGCGGGTGCGCCGCACGCCCTTGCGCGCGGCCAGGTCGGGGCGCAGCATCCGCTTGCCGCGTTGCCGGCGCCACCACAGGGCGACGCCGCCGAGCGCGAGGACCCACAGCCAGCTGGCGGCGAACTCCGAGTAGTAGAAGCCGACTGTGCCCAGGTTGAGGTTGGTGTGCATGTCGTCGAACCAGGTTCGCACCGGCGTGGCGGCCCACCACGTGGTGAGCTGGCCGGTCACCTCGGCGGTGGAGGGGTTCACGTAGACGGTGTGGGCGTGCTCGGCGTCCAGCGAGGCCGAGGTGAAGTCGATCTGTGTGGTGGCTTCGCCGTTGCCGGGCCGGACGGCGGTGATGTCGCCGTCGGGGTGGGTGGCCCGGGCGGCGGCGATCTGCTCGGAGAGCGGCCGCGGCGCGCCGCCCGGGGTGACGGTGAGCTCGTCGGCGTAGACGGCCCTCTCCAACTGTGGGGTGAAGACGTACGCGATGCCGGTCAGCGCCGCCAGCAGGATGAACGGCGCGACGAAGATGCCGGCGTAGAAGTGCAGGCGTAGGAGCAGCGGCCCGAAGGTGCTGCGCGGGGCGGGCCGTCGAGCGGGGGTGGACGGCGGGGACGTCACCTCGGGGATCGCGGTCATGGCCGTTGGTCGCCCGCGCGCTCCGGTTAGTTCCGCCGATGTCGAATCAGGGGGAACCAGCTCCCTCCACCGAACGACTACCCCTTGTCCCAATAAATCCGGATAAGGAGAGAGTATGTTTCGCAGGATTCTCGTCGCCGCTGCCGCCCTCGCCGTGGTGGCGCCGGCCGCTCCGGCGTGGGCCCACAACTCGCTCGTCGAGTCGTCCCCGGCCGCGAACGCGAGGCTGAGCACCGCCCCGAAACAAGTGAAGCTGCGTTTCCTCCAGCGGCTGAGCCCCGCCGGCACCGTCATCGTGCTCGTCGACGCGGCCAAGCGCCGCGTGCCCACCAGCGCGCCGGCCCTGGCGGGCGCGACCGGCGCCGTAACCATCGGCCGGAAGCTGGCGAACGGCACCTACAACGTCGCCTACCGGGTGGCCTCCCGCGACGGCCACGTAGTGCGCGGCTCCCACGGCTTCACCGTCGCGGGCTGACGGCGACGCACAGGTCAGGCGGCGGCCTACCGGCGCGGGCTGACGGCGACGCACAGGTCAGGCGGCGGCCTACCGGCGCGGGCTGACGGGGGCTGACGCCGGGTGGTCGCGCAGGCGGCGGCAGGCGTCGAGTGCCTGACGCAGCTCGGTCTCCACCGTGGCCAAGTCCTGGATGCCGGCTGCGCGACCTGCCCGGGTAAGGCACGCGACGAGGTTGCTCTCCTCGTCGCGTGCCGTTGCGGGCCTGGTCGCGCCGCCGCGGATGCGGGTCAGCGCTCCGGCTGTGGCCAGGTGGGCCAAGTCGCGCTGGGTGGTGGCCATCGAGGCGCCGGTGGCGGTGCAGGCCTCGCCGACGGTGACGTACTCGTGCCGCGCCAGCAGGTCGAGGATGCGCCGGCGCCGGATGGCCGCCAGCATCACGAGATGGGGTACAGCTGGCCGTCGGTGGCGACCGCGGGGGCGAAGTCGGTCTCGCGTCCGTCGATCGTGTAGCGGTAGCGGCCTAGGCGGCGGATCACCGGGCGGGATTCGAGGTATTCGCGCAGCTGCTCCAGCTCGGCGGGGGAGAGCCAGCTGGGCGGGTCGGAGATGGCGCGGAAGCCGCACACGTCGGCCAGGTCGCGCAGCCACTGGAGTTGCTGCGGGGTCAGCAGGTTGAGCTTGCTGCGGAAGTAGATGACATCCGGGTCGACCTCGACCAGCGAGGACTGCCAGAGGCGGTGGACGCTGTTGACGACGGCGTTGCGGGCGGTGGCGTCGGACGGGTCGACCGAGGCGTAGTTGTCCCACATCGGGGCGACGTCGGGGCCGCTGCGCAGGCCGTCGAGCAGGCCCAGCGACGGCAGCAAGATCGCGCCCGAGCCGAGCAGGTAGACGTCGTCGCCCGCCACCTCCCGCACCAGCTCGAGCGCCGACCGGTAGACCTCCTCGCTCACCAGCGCGGCGGCGTTGATGAAGTCGAGCTTGAGGTAGCGGAAGCCCCACTCGTGAACGACCGTCCGGATCAGCCCCGACACGTAGGAACGAGCGTCGTCCCGCATGAGGTCGAGCGCGTAGTACGGACCGCCCCAGTTGTAGCCGGCCACGACCGGCTGGCCGGCGTCATCACGCAGCAGGAGCGAAGGATGGTCAAGAACCAGGCGGGAGTGGGGGAGCGCGATGAACGGCGCAAGCCACAGGCCCGGTGTGAAGCCGGCGTCGGAAATGCGGTCGGCGAGGCTGCGCATGCCGCTCGGGAACTTCGCGTTCGGCGTCCAGTCGCCGACCATCTCCTCCCAGCCGTCGTCGATCTGCACGACGTCGAAGGGCAGGCCGGACAGGTCGGCGACGTCCTTGGCCAGCTGGGTCTCGGTGATGGTCTCGTAATAGGCGTACCAGCTGCACCAGACGTTGCCGGCCCGGCGCCGGGCGGCGCCGAAACGCGAGGCCAGCAACGACGTGTACGCGCCGAAGACGTCCTCCTCCGACCCGTACGCGAGAAACCAGTCGTCGCCGCCGCCGGCGTACCACCCGGCCAGGGTGTCGTGGTCGGCCACCAGCCGCGGGGCGTCCAGGCCCAGCGCGCCCAGCAGCAGCGTCCGCCCGTCGTCGCCCTGCAGCGCGGCCACCGCCGAGCCGTGGTGCCGGGCCGGGTCGTCGAAGGCGGGGACGTCCGCGGTGACCATCCGGGTGGGGTTGGGGATGCGCAGCGGCGGCTCGCTCAGCCGCCGCCACCCGCACGGGCTCCACGAGTTCTGTCCGTGGCGGTAGAACGAGGCATCGCCGAGCCCGTGCAGGATCGCGACGCGGCCCGGAGGTAGCAGGACGCCGCCGGGTACGGGCCGCGCTATCCCCTCGCCGGAGTGCTGTACGGCGAAGGAACTTCCGTCGAGCTGCACGAGCTCAGCCATGATTCTCCTTTGTAGCTAACCGGCTGTGGTTACTTGAAGAGCGCGTTGACCTGTTCGTTGGCCTTCTTGAGGGCGTCCGCGGTGGGCGCCTGGCCGAGCACGACCGACTGGATGGCGTCCTGCACGGTCTGGCTGACCTCGTTGCCGTGGTCGGTGATCGGCAGGAAGAAGGTGCCGCCCGGCGCCGACGCCTCGTCGGTGAAGACGTGCACGTCGCGGCCGGCCGCCTTGTGGGCGGCGAGGGCCTTCTCGGTGCCGGACTTGATGGCGGGGAAGACGACCGCCTTGTCGCCGACGATGTTCTGGCAGTCGGCCGAGCCGAGGAACTTCACCCAGGCCCACGCCTCGTCGGGGTGCTTGGTGCCGGCGTAGATGGCGTCGGAGAGGCCGTTGATGGCGGTCTTGCGGCCGGTCGGGCCGGTGGGCAGCGGCACGAAGGCGTACTTCTGCTTGGCGCCGTCACCGAGGTAGGTGCCGATCGTCCAGGAACCGACGATGGTGAACGCGCCGGTGCCGGACTCCATCACCGCGTCCCGGCTGAGCGTGGACTGCTTGTTGAACTTGGGGGCGTAGCCGGCGTCGATGAGGTGCTTGAACCAGTCGATGGTCTGGGCCAGCTTGGGGTCGTCGTAGTTGTAGTGCGTGCCCCACGGGTTCTTGTCGAGGTAGGTGAAGCCGGTGGACACGGCCAGGTCGCCCCAGCCGTTCTGGCCCTGCGAACCGTCGCCCCACTCGGGCAGGAAGCCGTACACCTTGACCTTGGTCTTGTCGAAGGCCGGGTCGAGGCCGTTCTTGCCGTTGGCGTCGACGGTCGCGGCGGCGATGGCCTTCTCGAAGGTGCCGCCGTCGGACGGGTTCCAGGTGAGCGCGTCGAGGCCGGAGGTGTCCTTGACGAGCTTGGTGTTGTAGACGACGGCCATGGTGTCCCAGTCCTTCGGGAGGCCGTAGCGCTTGCCGTCCTTGACGAACAGGTCGGCGAGACCCGCCTGGTACTGCGAAAGGTCGACCTTGTCCTTGTCCATATAGGGCTGGATGTCGAGGATCTGGTTGCTGCTGACGAACTGCGGGTAGTACGACGCGTGGTCGGTCCACACGTCGGGCGCGCTGCCGCTGGTGATCTGAGTGGTCAGGTTCTGCCAGTACTGGTCCCAGGCGGACTGCGAGATCTTCACGGTGATGTTCGGGTTGGCCTTGGTGAACGCGTCGGCGCAGGCCTGGTAGGCGGGCAGTTGCTTGTCGTCCCAGAGCCAGTAGTTGAGGGCGACGGGCCCGCCGCTCTCGGAGGAATCGGAGTTGGAGCAGGCGGCCAGGGGCGTTACGAGCGCAGCGGCGGTCAGCGCCGCCGCCAAGGATCGACGGAGCACGATGATTCCCTTCGGGGAGAGAGTTATTTGATTCCGGTGAAATTGAGCGACTGGACGAGGCGCTTGCCGAGGAAGACGAGCAGCGCCAGGACGGGCAGCACGGACAGCACGGAGGCGGCCATCAGGCCGGTCCAGTCCGGCTGGGTGTTGGGGGACTGCTGGAGGAACACCCCGAGCGCGACGGTGAGCACCCGGGTCTGCTCCCCGCGGCCGACGAGCAGCGGCCACAGGAAGTCCTTCCACGCCCACACCGAGGTGGTGAGCGCGATGGTGATGAGCGGGCCGCGGCTCATCGGCATGACGACCCGCCAGAAGATGCCCCAGCGGCCGGCGCCGTCGATGACCGCGGCCTCCTCGACCTCCCGGGGCACGGAGAGGAAGAACTGGCGGAGGAAGAACACCGCGAACGGCGTCATCAGCAACGACGGCGCGACCATGCCGGCGAAGCTGTCGATCAGGCCGAGGTTCTTCACGAGGGTGAAGTTGGGCAGCAGCGTGAAGATCGGCGGAACCATCAGCGCCGCGATCATCACCGCGAAGACGAAGTCGCGGCCGGGGAAGCGCAGGCGGGCGAAGGCGTACCCGGCCATCGCGCAGCAGAACGTCTGCACGGCCGCGATGACGAGAGAGTAGATGCCGGAGTTGAGCGTGTAGCGGAGGAAGTTGATTTTCGCGCCGGAGCCGCCGGCCTCGCGGGCGGTCTCGGCGTCGACCAGGCCGAGGATCCGCCAGAAATTGATCATCGTGGGGTGGGAGGGGAGCAGGCTGGTGCTGTCGGTGAAGATGTCGCCGGCGGGGGTGATCGCCGTGCGGACCATCCAGTAGAACGGGAAGATCGTGGCCAGGAGGAAGACGGCGAGAACGGTCCACCCAAGCAGACGGCCGGGATTCAGTCGCATTTTCATGGCTGTGCCTATCCGGCCAGATCGGAACGGGAGGCGCGCAGCAACCGCATCTGCACGAGGGTGAGCACGCCGAGGATGAGGACCAGCACCATGGCCGCCGCGGACGCGTATCCCATGTGGAAGTACGTGAACGCCTGCTGGTAGATGTAGAAGTAGATGACCCGGGTGGCCCCGGCCGGGTCGCCGGCGGTGGTGACGGCGACGGTGTCGAAGATCTGGAACGATCCGATCAGCGAGACCACGAGCACCAGCGCGAGGACGGGCCGCAGCAGCGGCAGCGTGATCTTGCGGAACATCCGGAGCTCGCCCGCGCCGTCCAGCGCCGCGCTCTCGTACAGATGCTGGGGTATTTGCAGCATTCCGGCGTACAGCAGCAGGGCGGTGTACCCGGTGTACGCCCAGGTGTTGATGAGCGCGATCGACGGCAGCGCCCCGGTCGGCGAGGCCAGGAAGCCCTGGTTGCTCAGGCCGAGGGCGGTCAGCAGATGGTTGACGAAGCCGAGGTTCGCGTCGAGCAGCCACAGCCAGAGCAGGCCGACGGTCACGTTCGGCACGAGCCAGGGCAGCAGCAGCGCGGCCCGCAGCACGACCGAGCGGGTGAGCCGGTGCATCAATGCGGCCAGGCCGAGCGCGAGCAGCGTCTGTGAACCGATGTTCAGTACGACGTAGTACGCCGTCACCTTCAATGAGTCCCAGAACTTGGGGTCGGTCGCGAGGTCGGCGTAGTTGTCCGCGCCGACGAACTTCGGGGTGTTGAGCAGGCTGTAGTCGGTCACCGAGTACCAGGCGCCGCGGATCGTCGGGTACAGGTAGAACAGCGCGAACCCGGCCAGCACCGGCAGCAGGAAAAGCCAGGCCACACGCCGGTCGTCGCGACGCCGGCGCGGTCCTGCGGGGGGCTCCGCCACCGGGGGCAGCGGCGGGGCGGGCGCCGCGAGGGAGTGGGACGTCGTCACGATCGACCTCGTTTCTTCGATCGAAGATCTTCGAGATTTGCCTCTTGTGGCGGAGGCCGGGCGGCCGCTAATAATGATGAAGCTCATGGAAACTTTGTCAACACCTCCTCGAAATCTCGTCCTCTCGTCGGAAGGTTGATCCATGCGCTTCGCCCGTGTCGTCACGTTGTGCGTGGCAGCTGCCGCGGTGCTCTTCGCCCCGCAGGCCGCTCTCGCCGCGCCCGCCGGCCCGCCACCGCGGCCGGCCCCGCCGTCATCGCCCAGCCCGTCGCTGACCGACCACCCGCTCACCGCCGCGCCCAGCGCGCTCGACAACCCGCTCAAGGGCTTCGCCCGGTTCTACTTCCCCGGCGAGGACCAGAGCCTCGGCTACCCGCGCTCGCTGGCGTGGAGCTATTTCGGGCTCTCCGAGGTCATGACCAGCGCCACGGATTGCGGCAGCTACAACTGGTCCATAGTGGACAACGCGCTGAACGAGATCGCCTCGTACGGCAACCAGGCCGCGATCCGCTTCTACATGGAGTACCCGGGTGGCACCGGCAGCCACCCCGGCAACGCCGTCCCGCACTGCTTCGACGGGCACGTCGCCTACCGCAACAACACGTTCTGGGGCACCGTCTCGCCCGACTACGACAGCCCGTACCTGCTGAGCGCGGTCTCCAACTTCATCGCCGCTTTCGGCGCCCGTTACGACGGCGACCCGCGGATCGGCTTCATCAACCTCGGCCTCGTCGGGCTCTGGGGCGAGTGGCACACGTGGCCGTTCGACACCGACACCGCCGACGGCTACCCCAACCTGATGCCCACCGACGCGCACGCCGCGCAGATCGTCCAGGCCTTCGACACCGCGTTCAGCAAGACGAAGCTGGAGATCCGCTACCCGGACTCGGCCGGTGGCGCCGCCAACTCCCGCGACATCGGCTACCACGACGACTCGTTCTGCTACAAGGAGGGCTCGCCGCTCGCCGGGGTCACCCTGCCGCAGTCGCTCGGCGGCGCCGATTACGCCCAGCTCCAGCGCGCGCTGAACATGGGCGTCGAGAACAAGTGGATCACCGACTCGATGGGCGGCGAGGTCCGGCCCGAGATTCAGAGCTCGGCGTTCAGCGCCTGGCCCGGCGGGGCCGGCCAGGTCGACAACATGAAGGCGTGCATCGAGCTCGAGCACACGACGTGGAAGATCAATCAAACCAGCCAGAGCTACTCGAGCTCCGATGCCAACGTCGCGGCGGCGGTCCGCCTCATGGGGTACGACCTGACGGCCACCCACGCGTACTTCCCGAACACGGTCACGGGCGGCAGCGCCACCGTCGGCGTGACCATCGCCAACAACGGCGTCGCGCCGTTCTACTACCCCTGGACGGTCTCGCTCGGCCTCAAGAACTCGGCCGGCGCCGTCGTGAAGACCTGGGACACGCCCTGGGACCTGCGCACCGTTATGCCGTTGAAGATCCGCGCGTTCCCGGACTGGAACGTCGGCGCCGACCCGGCCTACCGCGATTTCGGCTACCCGCAGTACTTCCAGGCCGGCGTGAACACGGCCGGAGTGGCGAACGGCTCCTACCAACTCGTCCTGAAGGTGAAGAACCCCCTGGAGGCAGTCAGCCCGGCGGCCAAGAAGCTGCGCTTCGGCAACACCACCCAGAACGCCGATGGATGGCTCGGGCTGGGCGGCATCAGCGTGGGTGGCAGCGGCGGCGGTGACACCACGGCGCCGTCCACCCCGAGCGGGCTGGCCTCGACCGCGCAGACGGCGGACAGCGTCTCGCTCGGCTGGAACGCGTCCACCGACAACGTCGGGGTCGTCGGCTACAAGGTGCTGCGCGGCGGCGCCCAGGTCGGCACCACGACCGCCACGTCGTACACGGACACCGGCCTCACCGCGTCGACGGCCTACAGCTACTCGGTGCAGGCCTATGACGCCGCCGGCAACACCTCGCCCGCCTCGAGCGCGCTGACCGTATCCACCACCAGCGGCGGCGGCAGCACGCCCACCGGCCTGGTGCTCGACAACTTCGACGGGACGCCTGCGTATCCGTCGGCGGCCCAGAACGACCTCGGCAAGTGGACCGGCGGCAACTGCTTCCTCAACGGCGGCGGCAACGGCGTCGTCGCGGGCGGGGCGCTCACGCTGCAGTACAACAACTGCGGCTGGTTCGGCAGCGACGTCAACCAGGACGTCTCGGCGTACAAGTATCTGGTCGTTCGCATCAAGGGCGGCAACGCCGCCCACTTCAACCTCGGCCTCGGCGGCGTCACCAAGGTGTTCGGCGACTACGTCCTCGACGGCGGCGGGCATCCGGCGCTGACGAGCGCCTACCAGGACATCAAGATCCCGATGGCGGCCAACGGCATCAGCCGCACCAGCCCGGCGCAACTGGCCATGGGCTTCTGGTACGGCGGCAACAGCTCGATCAGCATCGACAGCTTCTCCTTCTCGAACTGACGTATCGGCCCGGCGCCGTCCACCGTCCTCGGGCGGCGCCGGGCTTCCAAGGAGAGACGATGAAACGCTTCCTCATCGCGGCGGCGACGCTCGCCCTCGTCCTGGGCGGAACGCTGGCCGGCGCGCCTGGCGCGGCGCACGCCGCGACCACCACCGTCACCTACACCGGGGATCTCGCGACCGTCTTCACGAACCCCGAGCGCGGCTTCCACAACCGCTACGAGATCGTCAACGACCCGGCCGTCAACGACTACGCCAGCAACACGATCCCCGGCTTCAACCCGGACATGCTCGACCGCACCTTCGCCCGCGCGCGAATGGCGGGTAACACGCTTGTCCACAGCTACGTCCATCTCGACAAGTACCAGACCACCGATCTTCCGCAGGCGCTGCTCGACAACCTCGGGACGGGCCTGGCCGCGGCGCGGGCGCAGGGCATGAAGGTGGTGCTGCGTTTCGCGTACGTGTGGGACGGCTACTCCGCCGTCAAGGAGCCCCAGATGGAGCGGCACATCGACCAGCTGGCGCCGGTGCTGGCCGCGAACGCCGACGTGCTCATGCACCTCGAGGCGGGCTTCTTCGGCGCGTGGGGCGAGTGGCACGAGAGCCCCTACACCGCCGCATCCGAGCAAAACCAGGCTCCCGTACGGTATCGGCTGGTCAAGAAGCTGCTGGCGAGCACGTCGCCGGCGATCCCGGTGGCCATCCGCTACCCGATCTTCAACTACGAGCTCGCCCAGCGCACGACGCCGCCCGCGGGCTGCCCGTTGCCCGACAACTGCCTGCTCACCACCCAGGACTTCGACCGGCTCGGCTTCCACGACGACTGCTTCCTCGCCGACGCGGCCGACATGGGCACCTACGACCAGAACTCGTGGCTCGGCTGGTTCGACGTGGCGGCCAAGAAGCAGTGGGTCTACGACATGGCCACCTCGACCGGCGGCAACAAGATCGTCGGCGGCGAGACCTGCAACGCCACCGGCGGCAACGACGCGGCCGGGGTGAACGCCCAGTACGAGCTGGCACACCAGCACTGGACCGAGATCAACGAGGACTACGCCCCGGTCAACATCGACCTGTGGAAGAACGCCTCGGTGGCGGCGTCCGGGGCGGACCCGGCGGAGACGTTGTTCACCCGGATCGAGCGCAAACTTGGCTACCGGCTACGCCTGGTGGACGCCACGTTCCCCTCGTCGGCCACGTCAGAGAGTCCGTTCACTTTCTCGGCCCACCTGGTGAACGACGGCTACGCCGGGGTGATCAAGCCCCGGCCCGCGTTCCTGGTGTTCGACGACGGGACGCACCGGTACGACGTGCCGCTGGCCGGGGTCGACCCGCGCACCTGGAAGCCGGGCGCGGTCACCGTCCCCACCCGGAGTGTCGCGCTGCCGGCGATGGCGTCCGGGCAGTACCGGCTCGCGCTGTGGCTGCCCGACCAGGCGACCGGGCTGCGCGGCAACCCCGCGTACTCGATCCGGCTCGCCAACACCGGGACGTGGGACGCGGTGAAGGGCTACAACGTCCTCGCCTCGTCGGTCACGGTCGGCGCCTGCACCGGCCAGTGCCCGCCGCCGTGCGCGGACTGCGTGGCGCCCTCGACGCCGATCGGGCTCGCGGTCACCGCCGCTACGCCGACGTCGATCGCGCTCTCCTGGAACGCGGCCACCGACAACGTCGGCGTCACCGGATACCAGGTGTTTCGCGGCGGGGTGCAGGTCGCGACCGTGACCGGGACGGCGTTCACCGACACCGGGCTGGCCGGCGGCTCTTACACGTACACGGTGAAGGCTTTTGATCCGGCCGGGAATCTCTCGGCCGCATCGGCGCCGCTGAGCGCGACCACCGCCGTGACGCCGCCGCCGGCCGGGCTGGTGCTCGACGACTTCGACGGCTCGCCGGCCTACCCGTCGGCGGCCAAGAACGACCTCGGCAAATGGACCGGCGGCAACTGCTTCCTGAACGGCGGCGGCAGCGGTGTCGCGGCCGGCGGGGAGCTGACCCTGCAGTACAACAACTGCGGCTGGTTCGGCAGTGACGTGGGCACCGATCTGTCGGCGTACACGTATATCGTCGTTCGCATCAAGGGCGGCAACGCGGCCCACTTCAACCTCGGCGTCGGCGGCGTCACCAAGGTGTTCGGCGACTTCGTCCTCGACGGGGGCGGGCATCCCGTGCTGACGGGCGCCTACCAGGACATCAGGATCCCGATGGCCGCCAACGGCATCAGTCGCGTGAGCCCCGGGCAGTTGGCCATGGGCTTCTGGTACGGCGGGAGCGGCACCGTCACGATCGACAGCATCTCGTTCGCCAAGTGACGACAAGTGGCCCGGGCTTGCGAAGCCCGGGCCACTTTGTAAACTTCATAGCAATATTCGTGAGGCGAACGGGGCGGACTGTGACGGAGCAGGTCATCGCGGGGACCGATCTGTCGCGGCTGCGGGAGCTCAACTCGCTCACCGTCGTGCGGGCGCTGCGCGACCAGCCGCCGACCACCGTGACCGAGCTGGCCAACCTCACCGGGCTGTCCCGGCCGGCCGTCGACGTCATCGCGCAGGGGCTGGTCAGCAGCGGCTGGGCGGTCGTGGTCGAGCCCGGCGGCAGCAGCACGGTGGGGCGGCCGGCCCGGCGCTACCGGTTCCGCGCCACCGCCGGCTACGTGCTCGGGGTCGACGTGGGCGGGCACAAGATATTGACCCTGCTCGCCGACCTCGACGGCAACGTGGTGCACACCGCCCGGCGCTCGGTCGACGCCGAGGCCGACCCGCAGGAGCGGCTCGCGGCGCTCGACCAGATCCTCGCCACCTGCCTCGCGGAGTCGGGCAAGACGGCGGAGGACATCTGGGCGGTCACCGTCGGCGTGACCGGCCCGGTCGACTCGAGCGGTCGCACCACGCTGTTCACGCCACTGCCCGGCTGGCAGACGGTCGACCTGCCGGCCCACCTGAGCGACCGGTTCACCTGCCCGATCATCGTGGAGAACGACTGCAAGCTGGCCGCGCTGGCCGAGCGCTGGCGGGGGACGGCGCGCGACGCCAACGACATCGTCTTCGTGCAGGGCGGCATGCGGACCGGCGCGGGCCTGATCATCGACGGCGTGCTGCGGCGCGGCTTCGGCGGGGCGGCCGGCGAGCTCGGCGCGCTCAAGGCCGTGAAGTGGCTGGTCGCGCCCTCCCATCTGCAGAAATGCCGCGGCGTGCCGGAGACCGTCAGCCCCGACGACGCCGCGGCCTGGGTCTTCAACGCCGCCCGCGACGGCAACCGCGACGCCCGCACCGCGGTCAACCGCTACGTGAAGGACCTGGCCGTCGGCACCGCCGCGCTGGTGCTGGCGCTCGACCCGCAGGTCGTGGTCTTCGGCGGCGGCTTCTCCCGCTCGGCCGACCTGGTGCTCGAGCCGCTCGCCCGCGAGCTGGAGAAGCTCTGCCTGCGCGTCCCCGAGTTGCGGGCGTCCACGCTCGGCGCCGACAGCGTGGCGCTGGGCGCGCTGCGGCTCGCGCTCAACGAGGTCGACCAGCGCCTGTTCAGCGTCGGCCTCAGCGCCCCGGTCGCCCCCCGACGCGACTAGGACGCCTTCCGGGCCGGCGCCTTCTTGGCGGCTCCGGTCTTCTTGGTCCGCGCCGCCTTCTTGGCCGAGGCGGCCTTCTTGGCGGGCGCCCTCTTCTTGGTGGCGCCAGAGGAAGCGGCGGCGCTCCCGCGGCGCTTCTGGGCGTTCTCCACGCTGCGCTTGAGCACCTCGAACAGGTCGGTGACGTTGGTCGGCTCCGGCGCCGGCTCGGCCACCGTGACCTCCTTCCCCGCCCCCTTCTGCTTGATCAGCTCCTGGACCCGGTCGGTGTAGGTGTCCCGGAAGTCCCCGGGCTTCCACGCCCCCGCCATCGAGTCGATGAGCTGCTGCGCCATGCTCAGCTCGTTCTTCTTGGCGGCGCCCTTGCGCGGCAGCCCCTCGATCTCGTCCTGCGGGTCGCGCACCTCGTCGGCGAAGAACATCGTCTGCAGCACCAGGAGATTCCCGTCGGCCCGGATCGCCGCCAGGTACTCCTTGCCCCGCATCACCAGCGTCCCGATCGCCGCCCGGTTGGCGTCGGTCATCGCGTCCCGCAGCAGCCCGTACACCTTGGCCGTCTCGTCGCCGCCCGGCCCGAGGTAGTACGTCTTCTGGTAGTAGATCGGGTCGATGTCGTCGAGGTCCACGAACCGGTCGATCTCCAGGCTGCGCGAGCGCCCGGGCGCCACCGAGTCGAGCTCGTCCGCGTCCAGCATCACGTATTTCCCGCTGCCGACGTCGGCGCCCTTCACGATGTCGTCGTACTCGACCTCCTTGCCGGTGCGCTCGTTGACGCGCTTGTACCGGATCCGGTCGGTGGTGTCCTTCTCGAACTGGTGGAACGACACCTCGTGCTCGTGGGTGGCGGAATAGAGCCGGACCGGCACCGAGACCAGCCCGAACGTGATGGCGCCGGTCCAGATCGGTCGTGCCATGACACCCTCCTGTGAATTCAGTGCGGAAGTTCCTCGTTGGTGCGGCCGCTGAGGACCGACCGGGGATGCTCCTCGGGGTCCCAGCCGTCGACCGCGTACTCGTCGCGCTTGTGCAGCAGCAGCCACTCGTCGGTGGCGGGGCGCGTGCGGATCAGCACGAAACGGCCGCGCAGCTTCTCGCCGTACACGTCGAAATGAAGCTCGCCGGCGGCGAGCGACGCGGCCGGATCATCGCGGTCGCGCGGCTCCCAGGTGCCGTTGTCCCAGACGATGACGTCGCCGGCGCCGTACTGCCCGGCCGGCAGCACGCCCTCGAAATCGGCGTGGCCGAGCTGGTGGTCCTCCACGTGGAAGGCCGCCCGGCGCACCTTCGGGTCGAGCGTCGGGCCCTTCGGCACGGCCCAGCTCGCCAGGGCGCCGGCGACCTCGAGGCGGAAGTCGTAGTGCAGCCGCCGCGCCCGGTGGCGCTGCACGACGAACCGGCGAGTCATGACGCAGGTATACCCCACTCTTGACCTGCCATCCCCCTTCCTGGTGCGATGCGCCGATGACGAGCTTCCTGTGGGGTGTCGCGACGGCCGGTCACCAGTTCGAGGGCGACAACACGACCAGTGACACCTGGTTCGCCGAGAATGTGCGACCAACGGCGTTCCGGGAGCCTTCGGGCAAGGCCTGCAACGGGTACGCCCTCTGGCGCGAGGACATCGACATGGTCGCCGGGATGGGGCTCAACGCCTTCCGGTTCTCGGTCGAGTGGGCGCGGGTCGAGCCGCGCGAGGGGGAGCTCGACGCGGAGGCGCTCGCGCACTACGAGGCGGTCACCGACCGGTGCCTCGAGCGGGGGCTGGCGCCGATCGTGACCTTCAATCACATGACGTCGCCGCACTGGTTCGCGGCTCGCGGGGCGTGGCTCGACCCGGAGGCGCCCGGGCTGTTCGCCCGCTATTGCGACCGGGTCATGGCCGCCTTCGGCGACCGGATCGCCGTCGGGCTCACCCTGAACGAGCCCAACCTGCCGCGGCTGCTCTCCTGGATGGCAATTCCCGATTTCGTACGGGATCTGGAGCGTGCCACCCTCGAAGCCGCAAGCGCCGCGGCCGGAGTGCCCCGCTACCGCCTCGCGAATGTCATGGTGCCCGAGGAGTTCGACGCCATGGCCGACGGGATGACGGCCGGGCATCGCGCCGCCCGCGAGGCCATCAAGGCGCGCCGCCCCGAGCTGCCGGTCGGCTTCTCCCTCGCGATGGTCGACGACCAGGTGCGCGGCCGCGACGACCCGTCGGTGCGCGACCGCAAGCGGGCCGAGGTGTACGGCCGCTGGCTGGAGCTGGCCCGCGAGGACGACTTCATCGGCGTGCAGAACTACGAGCGCCAGTACTACGACGGCCGTAAGCGGATCGTGGCGTCCGAAGTGGATCCGCGCTCGCTCGGCGAGTGCGTGCGCTACGCCCACGCTTCCGCCGGCGTGCCGGTCCTGGTGAGCGAGCACGGCATCAACACCGAGGACGACACCAAGCGGGCCGACTTCATCGAGCGCTCGCTGCCCGGCCTGCGAGCCGCGATCGACGACGGCGTCCCGGTGCTCGGCTATATCCACTGGACGCTCATGGACAACTTCGAGTGGATCTTCGGGTACGAGCCGAAGCTGGGCCTGCACACGGTTGACCGCGAGACCTTCGCCCGCACCCCGAAGCCGAGCGCCGCCGTCTACGCCGCGCTGGTCAAGGCGGCACTCGGATAGGTCAGTCGGGCGGGTCGCAGGCGGCGGCGCGGTCCAGCAGCAGGGTCCGCTCGCGCTCGTTGCGGGTCAGCGCCGCCGCCCGCTCGAACTCGGTCCGCGCCTCGGCGTGCCGGCCCAGCTTGGCCAGGAAGTCGCCGCGCGCGCTGGGCAGCAGGTGGTAGCTCCGCAGGGCCGGGAAGGCGGCCAGCTGGTCCAGCAGCGCCAGGCCGGCCTCCGGCCCGTACGCCATGGACAGCGCCACCGCCCGGTTCAGCTCGACCACCGGGGACGGCGTCGCCTGGGCCAGCTGCTCGTAGAGCGCGGCGATGCGCTCCCAGTCGGTGTCCTCGAAGCGGCGGGCGCGGGCGTGGCACGCGGCGATGGCCGCCTGCAGCACGTACGGGCCGGGCCGGCCGCCGGCCAGCGCCTCGGCCCGGTCCAGCGCGGCCAGGCCGCGGCGGATCAGCAGGTGGTCCCAGCGGGCCCGGCTCTGGTCGGCCAGCAGGATCGGCTCGCCGCCCGGGCCGGTGCGCGCGGCCGCCCGGGACGCCTGGATCTCCATCAGGGCCACCAGGCCGTGCACCTCGGGCTCGCGCGGGGCGAGCCGGGCGAGGACCCGGCCCAGCCGCAGGGCGTCCTCGCACAGCGCGGGCCGCATCCAGTCGTCGCCGGCGGTGGCCGAGTAGCCCTCGTTGAAGATCAGGTAGACGACCTCGAGGACCGAGGAGAGCCGGGCCGCCAGCTCGTCGCCCTGCGGCACCTCGAACGGCACCCGGGCGTGGGACAGGGTCTTCTTGGCCCGCGAGATCCGTTGCGCCACGGTCGGCTCCGGCACCAGGAAGGCCCGGGCGATCTCGTCGGTGGTCAGGCCGCCGAGCAGCCGCAGGGTCAGCGCGGTGCGGGCCTCGGTCGACAGCACCGGGTGGCAGGCCACGAAGACCAGCCGCAGCAGGTCGTCGCCGATGCCGTCGTCCTCGGCGACCAGAGTGGCGATGTCCGGGACGGCCTCCTCGGCGCCTCGTAATGAGGAGACCTTGCGCTTGAGATTCTCGTTGCGCCTCAGCTGATCGATGGCCCGGCGCTTGGCGGTGGTCATCAGCCACGCGCCCGGGTTGCGCGGCACGCCCTCGGCCGGCCACTGCTCCAGCGCCGCGACCAGCGCGTCCTGCGCCAGCTCCTCGGCCGTGCCGACGTCGCGGACGAGCCTGGTCAGCCCGGCGATGAGCCGGGGCGCCTCGATCCGCCAGACCGCCTCGATCGCGCGGTGGGTGTCAGTTGCCACGGCCTCCGTCTACCCCACCGCGCGATCGGGCGCAACCGCGCCCGCCGGTGCTACCAGGCGCCCTGGGCGTCCCGCTTCGCCACGGCCTCGCGCTGCTCGGGGGTGAGCGCGTCGCCGAGGTCGTCGGCCGAGATGACCTGCCGGATCTCGATGTTGGTCGGCTCGCTGCCGGCCGGGCGCTGGACCGGGCAGCGCTTGAACCACTCGACGCACTCCTCCAGCGACTTCGTCTCGACCAGGAAGAAGCCGCCGACGAGCTCCTTGGTCTCGGCGAACGGGCCGTCGACCACTGTCTTCTTCTCGCCGTCGAAGTAGATCCGGGCGCCCTTGGCGCTGGGGTGGATGCCCTCGGCGGCCAGCAGCACCCCGGCGTTCATCATCTCCTCGATGAAGCCGCCCATCGTCTCGATCTCCTCGGTGGTGGCCTGGGTGCCGGCTTCGCTCTCGGCGGTGGCCTTGGTGATCACCATGAACCGCATGACTGTCTGTCTCCTCGTGTCAGGGGTGTTCTCACCAACGCGTCGAACGGCGGCCGGCCCGCTCGACACCCTGCCAGAAGTTTTTTCGACGGGTGTACGGCCATCGTGCGTACGGAGGATGGTCGGCGCACTTCCGGACAGATCCCTCGGCCCGGTGTGCAGATGCACGTGCATTCGCGTGTGCCGAAGCACGGTTCGGAGCATGCTGTAGGCCGTCAGGGGACTTTCGTCCCGGGATAGGGCAATGACGGGGCTCTCATGGACGCACAGAATGACCTAGGACGGCGGACCTGGACGTTCGGCGAGGGCGACTATCTGTTCGGGGCCGGCACGCTCCGCATGGTCGTCGAGAGCGTCGACTGGTCCCGGCCGCGCCTGCACGACGGCGAGACCTGGTACGACGTCCACGGCGTCGAGATCACCACGGACGGCCGCGTCGTCGGTCCCCGGTCGACCACCGTGAAAGCCAGCCGCCTCAAATCGCGCGGGTGAGCTCGAGCACCGGGATGGTCCGGATCCCGGCCGTCTTCTTGGCGTACTCGGCGAAGCCGGGGTAGCGGCCGGCCTGCACCTCGAACAGCTTGTCCCGCTCGTCGCCGGCCACGTCGCGCACCGTGACCGGGTACGTCTCGGTGCCGCGCTCGACGCTGCCGCTCCCGGCCGAGGTCAGGTTGTAGTACCAGTCGGGGTTGGTGGGCGCGCCGCCCTTGGAGGCGAAGACGTAGATGACGCGGTCGTCCGACTCGTTCGCCAGGTACATCATCGGGGCGACCAGCTCGCGCCCGCTCTTGCGCCCCCGATGGTGGAGCAGCACCATCGGGGCCCCGGTGAACGGCCCGCCGACCCGTCCCTCGTTGGCCCGGAACTCGGCGATGACCTTGTCGTTCCAGTCGCTCATGACCGCACCCCTCGCAGTTGGTTCGCAACCTGGATAGTACATGTCATGAACTGTCTCCGGGCGGTAGTCTGACGGCATGTCCCGCCCGCCCGCCGACGACGATGTCGCGGCGCTGATCCAGCTCTCCGGGCTGGTGCAGGAGACGTTCGCCCGCGTCGCCGACCGGCACGGCCTGACGCCGGTCCAGGCGCGGCTGCTGTGCGTGCTGGGCGACCAGCCGCGCGGCATGGCCGAGCTGGCCCGCATCTTCGGCGTGGGCAAGGCCAACCTCACCGGCCTGGTCGACCGCGCCGGGCAGCGCGGGCTGGTAGAGCGCTCGCCGGTGCCGGGCGACCGCCGCGCGTTCCAGGTGGTGCTCACCGACGCGGGCCGCCGCTCGGCGGCCGCCTTCCACGAGGACGTCACGGGCGAGCTGGCCGGCTTCCTCGCCGCGCTCGCGCCGGCGACCCGGTGCGACTTCCGCGAGGCCGCCGTCACGATCACCCACACCGCCGGGCATTCGGCGGCGTGGGGGCCCTGCCGAGCCTGCTGAAGCTTTACGCACCCGGTGACAGCACCACCTTGATGCAGCCGTCCTCCTTCTTCTTGAAGATCTCGTACGCGTGCGGCGCCTGCTCCAGCGGCATCCGGTGGGTCACCAGGTCGTCCACGCCGAGCGGGTCGCCGTCGCCGGTCAGCAACGGCAGGATGTCGTCCACCCAGCGCTTGACGTGGGCCTGGCCCATCCGCAGCGTCACGCCTTTGTCGAAGAGGTCCATCATCGGGAACGGGTCGGCCTGCCCGCCGTACACCCCGATGATCGACACCGTGCCGGCCCGCCGCACCGCGCCGAAAGCGTCGGTCAGCGCGGCCGTCCGATCGATGCCGAAGGTGTCGATCGCCTTGCGCGCCAGCGGATCGGGCAGCATCCCGGCCGCCTTCACCACCGCCGACTGCAGCGGCGCGCCATGCGCCTCCATGCCCACCGCCTCGATGACCCCGTCGGCCCCGCGCCCGGAGGTCATGTCCAGCACCGCGGCCGGCACGTCGTCGGCCTTCGACGTGTCGATGACCTCGATGCCGTGCCGCTGCGCCATGGCCAGCCGCTCCGGCACGTTGTCGCTGGCGATGACCCGGCCGGCGCCGAGGTGGCGGGCGATGCGGGCGCTCATCTGCCCGATCGGCCCGAGCCCGGTGACGAAGACGGTGTCGCCCGGCCTGATGTCGGCGTACTTGGCCGCCTGCCACGACGTGGTGAGCACGTCGGAGAGGAACAGGTAGCGCTCGTCGGGATGCCCGTCCGGCACCTTGATCGGCCCGAACTGGGCCTGCGGCACCCGCAGGTACTCCGCCTGCCCGCCCGGCACCTGCCCGTACAGCTTGGTGTAGCCGAACAGGGACGCGCCCTTGTGCTGGTCGCTGTTCTGGGTGGTCTCGCACTGCGCGAAGTACCCGCGCGAGCACATCCAGCAGTGCCCGCAGGAGATGTTGAACGGGATCACCACCCGGTCGCCGGGCTTGATGTGGGTGACCTCGGCGCCGACCTCCTCGACGATCCCCATCGGCTCGTGCCCGAGGATGTCACCCTTGTCGATGAACATGCCGAGCACGTCGTACAGGTGCAGGTCCGACCCGCAGATCGCGGTCGAGGTGATCCGCACGATCGCGTCGGTCGGCTCCTGGATCTTGGGGTCCGCCACGGTCTCCACCGACACCTTGCCGGTGCCCTGCCAAGTCAAAGCTCTCATGCCCCCCGCATGCCCACGCTGGGCCGAGTTATCCCGGATTGGGTCGCGGTGATCGCGGGAATCCGGTGGGCATGAAGCTGCCATTCGACGCGTTCCACGCCGGCCCGTGAAGGCGCTTCTGGTCGCCGCCGCGGCGGTGGCGCCCGGCGCCTACGCGGGGATCGCCGACTACACCGGGCTGCCGGTTCCGGAGCTTGCGCCGTTCCTGGCCGCCGCCGTCTTCGGCGCTGCCATCATCGGGGCCGCGTTCCTGCTCTCCTGGGCCGCGGAGGCCGCCGAGGTCGACGTCAGCGCCGGCGTCGCGCTCGCTTTCCTGGCTTTCCTGGCGGTTCTGCCGGAGTACGGGGTCGACTTCGTCTTCACCATGCGGGCCGGCCAGACCAACTGCGCCCCGTCCGGCGGCGAGAACCCGTGTGAGCTGGCCCTGGCCAACATGACCGGCGCCAACCGGGTGCTGGTCGGCATCGGCTGGCCGCTGGTCGTGCTGGTGGCCGCGTTCGTCGCCCGCCGGAAGCCCGCGAAGGCCCGCGACGAGCCGAGCGTCCCCGCTCCTGGCCACGTGAAGCTCGACCGGCCCATGTCGATCGAGGTGGTGTTCCTTGCCGCCGCCACCCTCTACTCGCTGACCCTGCCGCTGCGCACCTCCCTCACCCTGGTCGACTCCGCCGTCCTGCTCGCCATCTTCGGCCTCTACGCCTGGCGGCTCACCAAGGCGCCGGTCGAGGAGCCCGACCTGGACGGCACCGCCGCCTGGATCGCTGCCCACGGCCGGCGCGCCCGGCGCTGGTGGCTGGCCGGGCTCTTCTTGAGCGCCGCCGGAGTCATCGTGCTGACCGCCGAGCACTTCGCCGACGCGGTCGTGCACAGCGGCGAGCAGCTGGACATCGACCGGTTCCTGCTGGTGCAGTGGGCCGCCCCGGTGGCCAGCGAGGCGCCCGAGCTGATCGTCGCCTGCCTCTACGCGTGGCGGCTGCGCGCCTCGCACGCTCTCGGCGCCCTGCTGTCCAGCAAGGTGAACCAGTGGACGCTGCTGGTCGGCACCATCCCGATCGTGTTCGCGGCCTCGTCGGCGAGCCTGCACGGGCTGCCGCTGAGCGAGCACCAGCGCTACGAGTTGCTGCTCACCGCCGCGCAGTCGCTGTTCGCGGTGAGCCTGCTGGTCAATCTGCGGTTGAGCCTGTGGGGCTCGGCGACGCTGCTGACCCTGTTCGCGGTACAGTTCGCGACCAGCATCCTGCTCGACGACGCCGCCAACCGGGTCGTGATGCTCGGCCTCTCCGGCGTCTACCTGCTGTCGGCGGTCGTGCTCTTCGTGCTGCAGCGCCGGCAGGGCCGAGCGCTCGTGCGCGACGGCGTCGTCACGGACCTGCGCTCAGTAGGGGTCGCCGGTTCCGGGTAGGCGGCCGTGCATCAGCCCACCCGGCCGGCCCGGCAGGTCCGGGTCGTTCGACAGCGGCGGGCTCGACCGGCGGCCCGCGTGCTCGGCGATGCCGTCCACCAGCTCGCGCAGCGCGGCCACGGCGTCGTGCTCCGGGCGCCAGCCGAGCTCGCGCTCCGCACGTCCCCACGTCATCAGCGGCGCCTGCAGCGCCAGGTGGATCCAGCCCGGGTCGATCGGCTGCAGGCGTAGGCCCCAGCTCAGCGCGGCGGCGCCGGCGAGTGCCGTCGAGGGCACGATCACGGGTACGCCGTGGAAGACCTCCCCGGCGAGCCACGGGTCGAGCACCGGATCCGCGGCGAGATTGAACGCGCCTCGCACGTCGGAGAGCAGGATTCGCGCGTACGCGTCGGCGACGTCATCGGCGTGCACCGCCTGCATCCGTAGCCGCCGGTTCGCCGGGATCACCGGAATCCGCCGGCGCCGCAGCAACCTCGTGGGAAGCAGCGGACCCGCGAAATAGCGGACGATCTCGGTGCCCGCCTCCCGCTGGAAGATCAGGCCCGGCCGTACTCGCACCACCCGCAGCGTCGGATGGTCGTCCTCGACCTCGTCGAGCATCCGTTCCACGAGCGCCTTGTGCCGGCTGTAGGAGGACGGCAGCACGCCGCGCCGCGGGTGCTCCTCGGTGACGAACGCGTCCTTCGGCCCGGGGGAGTAGACGCCCACCGAAGAGGCCTGCACCAGGGCGCCGACGCCGGCTTTGACGGCCGCGCGGGCCACCTCGCGGGCGCCGAGCACGTTGGTGCGGAAGAGGCGTCTCGGGTCGTGGCTGGGCTGGATCTGCCAGGCGAGGTTCACCACGGCGTCCGCGCCCCGGAACAGTTCCTCGAGCCTTCCCGCCGCCACGTCCGTCGCGTGCCATTCGATGTCCCGATAGACGCCGGTCGGCTGGGGCAGTCGCCGCGCCAACCCGACGATCTCCACGTTCTCCTCCGCCCGCAGGCGGCGCAGCAGGGCGGTTCCGGCGTTACCCGTCGCTCCGACGATCACTACGCGCATACCGACTGCCATACCCGCGCCGTCCCGGCCGAACCTTGTTTGGTCACCCGTCCGGTGGGCACCCGAATGACATCCCCGAACGAAAGGATGTGAGCTCCCATGACCACCGCACGCGAGATCATGTCACCGAACGTCACCTGTGTGGGCGAGAACGAGACCCTCGCGGACGCCGCTCGCAAGATGGCCGAGCTGGACGTTGGCTCGCTGCCGATCTGCGGCGAGGACAACCGGCTCAAGGGCATGATCACCGACCGTGACATCGTCGTGAAGGCGATCGCCAAGGGCCGCAACCCCGCCGACGTCCGCGCCGGCGAGCTGGCCCAGGGCAAACCGGTGACCATCGGCGCCGACGACGACACGAACGAGTTGCTGAACACGATGGCCCAGCACCGCGTCCGCCGGCTGCCGGTGATCGACGGCCACGACCTCATCGGGATCGTCGCGGTCGCCGACGTGGCCCGCGCGCTGCCCGACCGCCCCGTCGGCGACCTGGTCGACGCGATCAGCTCCTGACCCAGCCCGGCGGGCCACGACGACATCGTCGCGGCCCGCCGCCGCGTCTCTAGAGGAACTCCCGCCGGTACATGTCGATGAACTCGCGGTAGTTCGGGCCCATGTTCGCCACGTAGACCTCATCGAACCCGGCGTCCTCGTATTTCTTCAGCTGCTCGGTATGGCCGGCCGGGTCGGGACCGCAGGCCACCGACTTCCGGGTCATCTCCGGCGTGACCAGCTGCGACGCCTGCTCGAAATGCTTCGGGGAGGGCAGGACCTGCGACAGCTCGCCGGGCAGGCCCGAGTTGGCCCACAGCCGGTGCGCGATCTCGACGCCCTCGTCCTCGGTCGGCGCCCAGCAGCCCTTGAAACCTCCCTGGACCGCCTTGCCCGTGCCGGCCTGCCGCCGGAAGCCGGCCACCAGGTCGGCGTCGGGGGAGGTGGAGATGTAGCCGTCGCCGATGCGGGCGGCCGCCTCGATGGCCTTCGGGCCGAACGCCGACACGTACACCTTGGGCGGCTCGGCCGGCAGCGTGTAGATCCGCGCCTGGTCGACCGTGTAGTGCTTGCCGTGGTGGGTCACGTACTCGCCCTGCCAGAGCTGCCGCAGCACGCCGACCGCCTCCTCCAGCATCTCCAGGCGCTCGTCGGCGAAGGGCCAGCGGTCGCCGAGGACGTGCTCGTTGAGGGCCTCCCCGGTGCCGACGCCGAGCACGAAACGGCCCTCGTGCAGCACCGCGCTGGTGGCCGCCGCCTGCGCGACGACCGCCGGGTGGATCCGCATGATCGGGCAGGTCACGGCCGTGGTCACCGGGATGCGTACGACCTGGCTGAGCGCGCCGATGATGGACCAGACGAAGGGGCTCTCGCCCTGCTCGTCGTTCCACGGATGATAGTGGTCGGAAATCCACAGGGACTGGAAGCCCGCGTCCTGGGCGAGGCGCGCCTGCTCGATCAGCTGGGCGGGGGTGTACTCCTCGCAGGAGAGAAAGTATCCGATGCGCATGGGGGCCGGGTACCCGTTCACCGAGGATTAACGCGTCCCGCGGTGGGCACCCTAGCTCTCATGATTGCCGTGTTGAACGGGACCGGCGAGCACCCGGAGGGGCGTCTGATCGGCCGGACCACCGCGAGTGCCGACTTGCTGGCGCGCATCGCCTCCGACGAGGACACCCACGACTGGCAGCCGGCGCTGCGCCACCTTCGCGACGGCGACGGGGAGCTGGTCGTGACGACCACCGACGACCGCCATTACCGGTGGCGTCTGGTCGCTCCGGACGGCGCCGTGCTCGCCGAGTCCCCGCCGATCTACCGCGACGAGCAGGCCTGCCGCGACGCCTTCGCCACCGCGCGGCGCGCGGCCGACCTCGTGTGATCCCGAGCCCCCAAGGAGGAGATATGAGCGACACCACCGCCCCGGACGTGGTCGACGTCCTCACCGCCGACCATCGCGACGTCGTCGCCCTGATCGGCGAGATCTGGACGATCCGCGACCCGATGATGCGCCGCGACCTCGCCGACACCGCGATCAGCGAGCTCGTCCGGCACGCCGTGGCGGAGGAGATGTACGTCTACCCCGCGATGCGCAAGCACCTGCCGGACGGCGACAAGGCCGTCGAGCACGACACCGAGGAGCACAAGGAGCTCGAGCAGGCGATGAAGGACCTCGAGGGCCTCGACGTGAACGGACCGGAGTTCGACGAGACCCTGCGCCGCCTCGAGACCATGCTCGCGGACCACATCCAGGACGAGGAGTCCGAGCAGTTCCCGGAGCTGCGGCAGCGGATCCCGCGCGACGAGCTGGTGGCGATGGCCGGCAAGGTCGAGACCGCCAAGAAGCTCGCGCCGACCCGCCCGCACCCGAGCGCGCCCAACTCCGAGCTGTTCCACAAGGTGGCCGGCCCGGGCGTCGGCCTCGTGGACCGGCTCAAGGACATGATCACTCACCGAGCCACCCGCTAGCGAGCCACCCACAGGGGGGACCGGAGCGGTGGCTCGCGCCACCGCTCCGGGGGAAATCATCAGAGGAAGCGCTGCCACACCCGGTGGGCGGGAAGCAGCTCCTGAACGGCCGTCAGCGCCTCGGTGGCACTGCCGGCCGTTACCACGCCCGGGGTGCCGGCGACGCCGGCGTGGGTGAGCACGGACGTCCCGGCATCCCACGCCCCGATCGCCTTGGCGTGCCGCCACGCCTCCTCGACCAGCAACATCACCCGCGGGTCGACCGTGCCGTTGCCGTTCGCGCCGGCTTTCTCGTCGCGGGCGGGGATCGCGTCCGGCGCCGGCGGCGGGGCGGTGGCCAGCAGGAGCGCGTCGAACTCGACCGAGCGTGCCGTCGCGAAGGTGCGCTGCACGTCCAGCGTGCCCAGCTTGCCGCCGTGCGGCGCGATGACCAGCGGCGTCATGCCGGCCGCGAACACCGCCTCCCGCACCGAGCCGACGACGGCGAGGTCCGCGTCGGGGCCGGCGACGATGCCGATCTGCCGCCCGTCGGCGGGCCACTCGTGACCGACCTGCGACAGGGCGGGGCTCGCGGTCACCTCGGCGATCGGGGCGTCCGGCGACGGGACGGGCAGGCCGAGCGCCGTCGCGACCTCCGAGCAGAGCAACGGGTCGATCCGGGCCAGGCAGCGCAGCTGCCGTTCCTTGATCGCCTGCTCGTAGCACTTGCCCAGCTCGAACGAGTACGCCCGGATGATGTGCTCCTGCTCGACCGGGGACATGCTCAGCCAGAACAGGCGCGCCTGGCTGAAGTGGTCGTCGAAGGAGACGGGGTTCTGCCGGATCTTGGGCGCCTCGGCGACCCGCGCCGGCACGTCGACGAAGCCGTCCTTCTTGTCGACCGAGGGGTTGCCCTCGTCGAGCGAGTTCGGCCGGTACGGCGCCACCCCGCCGTGCACGGCCTGCTGGTGGAAGCCGTCGCGCAACATGTCGTTGACCTGGGTGTGCGGGCGGTTGATCGGGATCTGGTTGAAGTTGGGGCCGGCCAGACGCGTGAGCTGCGTGTCCACGTACGAGAAGAGCCGTCCCTGCAGCAGCGGGTCGTTGGTGACGTCGATGCCGGGCGGCAGCTGCCCGAGGTGGAAGGCGACCTGCTCGGACTCGGCGAAGAAGTTGGTCGGCGTCCGGTTGAGCACCATGCGGCCGATCGGCTGCACCTCGGCCAGCTCCTCCGGCACGATCTTGGTGGGATCGAGCAGGTCGATCCCGGCGAACGTCTCCTCCTCGGTGTCCGGGAAGACCTGCACGCCCAGCTCCCACTCGGGGAACGCGCCGGCCTCGATCGCGTCGTAGAGGTCGCGGCGGTGGAAGTCGGGGTCGACGCCGCTCGCGAGCTGCGCCTCTTCCCAGGTCAGCGAGTGCACGCCGAGCTTGGGCTTCCAGTGGAACTTCACCAGCACGGTCTCGCCGGCCGCGTTGACCAGGCGGAACGTGTGGACGCCGAAGCCCTCCATCATCCGGTACGAGCGCGGGATGCCCCGATCGGACATGTTCCAGATGGTGTGGTGCTGGGCCTCGGTGTGCAGCGAGACGAAGTCCCAGAACGTGTCGTGCGCGCTCTGCGCCTGCGGGATCTCCCGGTCGGGGTGCCACTTGGCCGCGTGGATGATGTCCGGGAACTTGATCGCGTCCTGGATGAAGAAGACCGGCATGTTGTTGCCGACCAGGTCGAAGTTGCCTTCCTCGGTGTAGAACTTCGTCGCGAACCCGCGGGTGTCGCGCACGGTGTCGGCGGAGCCACGCGAACCGAGGACGGTGGAGAACCGTACGAAGACGGGGGTCTCGACGTCCTTGGCCAGGAACCCGGCCCGGGTCAGCGCGGACGCGGTGCCGTAGGAGGTGAACACCCCGTGCGCCCCGGCGCCGCGGGCGTGCACCACGCGCTCGGGGATGCGCTCGTGGTCGAAGTGGGTGATCTTCTCGCGGAAGTGGTGGTCCTGCAGCAGGATCGGCCCGCGCGGGCCGGCCTTCAGCGAGTGGTCGGTGTCGCGCAGGCGGGTGCCCGCGGAGGTGGTGAGGTACGCGCCCTGCTGGGCGTTCGCCTCCGGCGGCGCGCCGGTCGGGGCGCCGGTCGGCGTGCGGGTGTCGGGTGTCCCCTGCTCCGGCGAGGGCGGCAGGGGTTCGCGCGGGGTGGTCGGCTCGTCCACGGCCGGCGTGCCGCTGCCGGGCTTGCCGGGGACCGTCGACGGCGTCGCCGCGTCCGCGATCTTCGCCGCCGCCGACTTCACGGCGTCCTTGATCGGATCCATGCGAGAGCTCCCTAAAAGTCTGCGGAAGCCCTTCGCGTACCCGGCCGAACGCGGATCTAACAGGAGAAAATTACTCGGCTACGACCAGCGCCTGCGGCGCGGCGGCCTTCATCCGCGTCCGCAGCCAGGCCAGTTGCACCGAGGTGCCGGCCGCGCACGAGTCGACCACCGAGACCAGGTCCTCGTCGCGCAACCCCTGTGCGGCCTGCCGCACCAGCGTCCAGCAGACGTCGCACTCGGCGGCCATCAGATACAGGTCCTGCAGATCCCGCAGCAGCCCCAGCCCGCCGCTCCGGGTGCCCTGGAACAGCGTCGAGTGCAGCCGCTCCGGCTCGTCGGGCGCGTCCTCGGCATAGCGGGCGGCGAACGGCTTCAGCGCCGCGGCCCGCTCGTCGCAATGCGAAGCCTGCCGCGTGCAGATGCTGACGACGTCGGCTTCCTCGGCGTGCGCGCCGGCCACCTCGCGGAAGGCGTGCGCGAGGGTGTTCTGCGCCCGGTGCAGCAGGCCGAGATAGTGCGCGAGATGCATGTCAGTGCCCGATTCTGCTGAGCCGCACGGCCGCCAGCTTGAACATCGGCTGCTTCGAGACGGGGTCCCAGGTGGTCCTGATGAGCTCGTTGGCCGCCTGGTCCGCGTAGTGGAACGGCACGAACACCGTCCCCGGCCGGATGTCGGCGAGCCGGACCGGCGCCTCGATCGCGCCTTGTGAAGACTCGACCCGCACGGTCTCGCCGTCGCCGATCCCCAGCCCCTTGGCGTCGGCCGGGTTCACTTCGACCCAGACGACAGGTGCGGCGGCGTCGAGCTCCCGCACGCGGCCGGTCTTCGTACGGGTGTGGAACTGGTAGATGCCGCGCCCGGTGACGAGCCGGAGCGGGTATTCCTCCGGCGGCGGCTCGAAGGAAGCCGCCAGCAGGAACGCCCGACCGTCCGGGCGCTTGGCGCGGTGGCTCTCCGCGGTGTTCTCGGCGCCGGTGGACAGTTCCTGCCCGTACGTCTCGCAGTAGTCCGAATCCGTGTTGAAGACCCCGCCGGCGTACAGCCGCTCGCCGCCCCACTGGATGCCACCCTCGGCGCGCAGCCGCTCGTAGGTGATGGCGGTGTAGTCGCACGGACGCCCCGCCGAGCAGCGCTGCCACGCCTCGTACGCGGACTCGGGGTCCGTCCAGGTGATCAGCGGCTCGCCGTCGCGGTCGCGGAAGTCCATCCGGCGCGCGAAGTCGAGGAAGATGTCCAGATCGGAGCGCGCCTCGCCGGGCGGTTCGACGGCCTTCTCGGAGAGGTGGACGGTCCGGTCGGCGTTGGTGAACGTGCCGGTCTTCTCGCCCCAGGTCGCGGCGGGCAGCACCACGTCGGCGAACTCGGTGGTCTCGGTGCGGAAGATGTCCTGCGCCACCACGAACAGGTCGGGCCGGGCCAGGATGCGCCGGATGCGGGCCAGCTCGGGCAGCGAGACCGCCGGGTTGGTGCCGCTGATCCAGAGCATCTTGATCGAGCCCTGCTCGGCGTAGCGCCAGATCTGCATGGCGTGCGTCGGCGGCGCCCAGTGCGGGATCGTCGCGCTGTCGACGTTCCAGATGCCGGCGAGCTCGTCGATGTGCGCGGGGTTGTTCCAGTTGCGGAAGCCGGGCAGGTCGCCGTCCGCCCCGGTCTCCCGGGTGTTCTGGGCGGTGGGCTGGCCGTTCATCTGCAGCACCCCGGCGCCCGGCCGGCCGAGCATGCCGCGCAGCAGGTGCAGGTTGTTGACCGCGACGGCCGCCGCGGTGGCCTGATGCGACTGGTAGAAGCCCTGCAACACGGTCGACAACAGCCGGTCCGAGGTCCCCAGCAGCTCGGCCGCCCGCTCGAGGTCGGCCGGCTCGAGTCCGCAAATTTCCGAGACAACGTCCATCGGGTACGCGTCGACGACGCGTTCCAGCTCTTCAAGTCCGAGGGTGTGCGCGGCGATGTAGTCGTCGTCGGCCCAGCCGTTGCGCAGGATGAGCCGGATCAGCCCGTTCATCAGCGCGAGGTTGGTGCCGGGCCGGACCGGCAGGTGGACGTCGGCCTCCCGGGCGACCGGCGTGGGCCGCGGGTCGACGGCGAGCATGGCCGGCGGGTTCGCGCCGCGCCGCCGGTCCAGCATCCGCATCCACAGGACCGCCTGCGTCTCGGCCACGTTGTGGCCCCAGAGCGCGATCGCGTCGCAGTGGTCCACGTCGGTGTAGGAGCCGGGCTGGCCGTCGGTGCCGAAGCTCTCCTTCAGCGCCGCCGCCGAGGTGGCTGTGCACAGCCGGGTGTTGCCGTCCATGTGCGGGGTTCCGAGGCCGGCCTTGCCGATCACGCCGAGCGTGTAGTACTCCTCGGCGAACAGCTGCCCGGTCGTGTAGAAGCCGAACCGGCCCCAGCCGCCGGGCGTGGCGGCCAGCTCCTTGGCGCGGGCCACGACGGCGCCCATCGCCTCGTCCCAGCCGACCTCACGGTTGTGCAGCAGCGGCCGGGTGAGCCGGTCCGCGCTCGCGTTCGCCTGCCACCCGTACACGTCCTTGGGGTCCAGACGGCCGTGATTGACGCGGTCGGTGACCCGGCCGCGGACCCCCACCATCCGCCCGCCACGCACGCCGATGTCGATGGCGTCGCCGTTGGAGTGCAACAGCGACGCCGACGGCACCCAGCGCTCGGGAGCCTCGACCGCGTACTCGTCGGCTCGCACCGGCCACGACTCGCCGGCGCCGTAGGGCGTGCGGTCGCCCCACGGATCCTCGATCCGGTCCCTCAACGGGCGAGGGCCTTCTCCAGCTCGGCCTTGCTCATCGAGGAGCGGCCGGCGATGTTGCGCTTCTTGGCCTCGTTGTAGAGCTGCTCCTTGGTGCGGCCCTGTGCGCCGGAATGCGAGCGCTTGCCGCCGCGGTGGCCGGACGACACGTCCTTGATCGAGGAGCGGCTGGCGGTCTTGGACTCGCCGGCGCGGGCGCGCTCCTTGTTCACCGTGCGGGCGGCGATCTCCTTGGCCCGCTTCTCCGAGCCGCCGCGGTCCTTCACGCTGTCCTTGATGTGTTCGTACTGTCGTTCCCGCTTGGGGCTTGATCCTGCTGGCATGTACTCCGAATCCCCAGGGCGGGAACCACTAAACCTCGATGGTTGTCAGGTCGTCCATGCCGGCGATGGTCAGCACCGGGCCGAGCAGGGGAGACGCGATCAGCCGCAGGTGCTCGACGTGCGGGAAGATCGCCGCCAGGCCGGCGCTGTCGATGTACTCCACCCGGGTGAGGTCGACGACGAAGGAGCCGGACCCGGCGGCCTCCTGCAGAGCAAGGGCGAACGAGCCGGCGTTGCTCATGTCGATCTCGCCGGTCACCATCAGGACCGGCGTGCCGTCCGGGCGACGGCCGGTGCCGAAGCTCAGCGCTGTGCTCATCGGGGAATCCTTGCCTGCAGGTCGACGATGGTGCCGGCGGCGCCGGTGGTGACGGTTACCTCGGTCATCAGCGCCCTCATCAGCATGAGGCCGCGGCCCCGGTGCGGGTTGTCACCCGGCCGGGGTGTCTTCCAGCGGCCGCTGTCGGCGATGGTCAGCTGCACGTCGTCGGCGGTCGCGGCGGCACGCAGCCGGATCCGGCCGAGCGGCAGCTGCCGGTGGCCGTGCTCGATCGCGTTCGCGCACGCCTCGCCCGCCGCGACCAGCACGTTCTGCGCGGTGGCGGTGTCGATGCCGCAGCGGGCCAGCCAGCCGCGCAGCGCCGTGCGGACCGCGGCCAGCCCGGTCGCCTCGGCGGCGAAGTCCAGCTCGAGCGGGCCGGGATGGCGGTAGAGCAGCAGCGCCACGTCGTCGTCGAAGCCGCCGTCGGGGGCCATGCTCTCCATCACCTCGGTGGCCAGGTCCTCCAGGGTGGCGCCGCGGCCCTGCCGGACGGCGACGGCGACCTTGTCGATCCCCGCGGTCAGCGGCTGGCGGCGGCGCTCGACCAGCCCGTCGGTGTAGAGCAGCAGCGTGGCGCGGGCCGGCACGGTGTAGCGCGCCTCGGGCCGGACGGCGGCCGAGCGGACCCCGAGCGGGCGGGACCGGCCCCGGTCGAGCAGGACCGTCTCACCGTCCGGGCTGGTGACCACGGCCGGCGGGTGGCCGGCGCTCGCGTACGCGAGGTCGCCGGTCGCCGGATCGAGCACTCCGCAGAAGACGGTCGCGCACATCGCGCCCGGCAGCTGGGCCGCGAACCGGTCGAGCGCGGTCAGCGTCTGCGCCGGATCGGTGTTCTGCAGCAGCAACGCGCGGCAGGCGCTGCGCAACTGGCCCATCACGGTGGCCGCCTGCAGGCCGTGGCCGACGCAGTCGCCGACGACGATGCCGATCCGGCCGTCTGCCAGCGTCACCGTGTCGTACCAGTCGCCGCCGACCTTCAGCGGGCGGGTCGCCGGCTCGTAGCGGACGGCGAAGCCGGCCGGCAACTGCGCGGGCCCGAGGATCGCGCGTTGCAGCGCGAGCGCGGTCTCGCGCTGCTCGTCCATCTGGTGAATGCGCCGCAGGCCCTGGCCGAGGTACCCGGCCAGCAGCGCCAGCAGCGTCCGGTCCTGCTCGGTGAACGGCCGGTTCTCGGCGAGCTGGATCCAGATCGCCAGCGTGCCGTCCGGGTGCTCGAGACAGACGCCCGCGCCGGCCGGGGCGAGCGGCGGCGAGTCCCGCAGCCCGGCCAGGGTCGCCCGCACCGGCTCGGGCAGGGTGTCCCACCGCGGCTCGGCGCCGGTCGCGGTCACGGTCGGGGTCTCGGCGGCGCCGAACACCGCCGCGTACACCCGCCGGGCCTGCCACAGCTCGGCCAGGGCCGCGCACGCGCCCTCGAGCGCGGCCGGCAGGGTCTCCGCCTGGTTGAGGCGCATGCTCAGCGTGGCCAGGGCGTTGTCGCGCTGCACGACGTAGTGCTCGGCGGTGACGTCGCGGAAGGTTCCGACGGTGACCTTGCGCCCGGTCTCCGGGTCCTCGACCCGGTTGAACGAGGCGGCCACCCACAGCGTGTGCCCGTCGCGATGCGTCACCGGGATCGTGTACGAGCCGTGCGGCTGGTCCATGAGCAGGGCGAACGCGTCGGCCACCAGCGCGTAGGCGTCGGGGTCGGCGGCCTGGTCGGGCCACCACGGATGGGTCGGCGCGTACGGCAGGCCCTCCGGCCCGTACCCGAGGATCGACGTGAAGGTCGAGTTGATCTCGATGACCGCGCCGTCCTCGTCGCAGACGAAGAAGGCCTCCTGCAGCGAGTCGACCAGCGCGGCCCGCCAGCGCGCGTGGTGGTTGCGCAGGCGGGCCAGCTCCACGTTGGCCCGCACCCGGGCCAGCAGCTCCGCCGACGAGAACGGCTTGACCAGATAGTCGTCGGCGCCGGCCTCCAGCCCTTCGATGGACGCTTCCTGCCCGGCGCGCGCGGACAGCAGCAGCACCGGGGTGCTCGCCGTCCGCGGATCGCCGCGCAGCGCCGCCACCAGCTGCAACCCGTCCAGCTCCGGCATCATCACGTCGCTGACGATCAGGTCGGGCCGGCGCGCGCGGGCCGCTTCCAGGGCCGCCTTGCCGTCGGCGACCGTGCGCACCTCGTGCCCGGCCGAGCGCAGCAGCCGGGTGAGGTAGTCGCGCATGTCCGCGTTGTCGTCGGCGACCAGGACTCTCGCCGGCTTCTCGACGGCCGGCGAGGTCGGCGCCTCCTCCAGATCGTCGCCGGTCCATCGCATCGCCTCCTGCACGAACGGGTCGGCGGTCGCGGAGATCGAGGTGCCCCCGCCGGCCGAGACGATCGCGTCGGCGCTCAGGTGGGCCGTCCCGAACGGCAGCCGGATCTCGAAGCGCGTGCCCTCGCCGGCCACGCTCCGCGCGGTGATGCCGCCGCCGTGCAGCTCGACCAGCTCCTTGACCAGCGCGAGCCCGATGCCGCTGCCCTCGTTCGAGCGCGACCGCGCGTTCTCGATCCGGTGGAACCGCTCGAAGAGCCGCGGCATCTCGTCGGCCGCGATGCCGATCCCGGTGTCGGTCACCTCCACCACGACAACATCGATTTCCTCGCGTACGGCGACCCGCACGCCCCCGGTGAACGTGAACTTCAGGGCGTTGCTCAGCAGGTTGAGCACCACCTTTTCCCACATGCCGCGGTCGGCGTGGACGGGCCGGCTCAGCGGCGGGCAGTCCACGTCGAGGCTCAGCCCGGCCCGCTCGAGCGCCGAGCGGAACACGCTGGCCAGCTCGGCGGTCGCGGCCGGCAGGTCGATCGGCTCGTAGCGGGCCCGCATCCGCCCGGCCTCCAGGCGGGAGAAGTCGAGCAGCGCGTTGACCAGCTTGCCGAGCCGCAGACCGTTGCGGTGGATGACGTCGAGCTCGGTCCGGATCCGCTCGTCGGGCAGCTCCCATCGGGTGCGCAGCTCCTCGAGCGGACCCATGATCAACGTGAGCGGAGTGCGGAACTCGTGGCTGACGTTGGAGAAGAACGCGGTCTTCGCCCGGTCGAGCTCGGCCAGCTCCTCGGCCCGCCGCTGCTGGGCCTCGTAGGCGCGGGCGCTGCCGATGCCGGCCGCGACGTGCCCGGCGGCCAGTTCGACGAAGCCGCGGTAGCCGTCGTCGAGGGCGCGGTAGCGATTCAGGGCGGCGACCATGAAGCCGTACGGCTTGCCGCCCTGCTGGAGCAGCGGCACGATCAGGGCCTGCGTGGGTGGCTCGGCCCAGTCCCCGGTCGGCAGGTCCGCGCCGTCCAGCGCGACCAGCAGGGACTCGCCCCGGGCCGCGGCCTCGACCGGCCAGGCCAGGTCCCGCTCGTCGATTCCGGTGCGCGACGCCAGGCGTACGGGATGATCCTGATCTTGAAAGAGGTAGGTCAGCGTGAAGGGCATGTCGCGCAGGTTCTTGCCGAGCTGAGCCCCGGCGAACGTGAGCATCTGCTGCTCGGTGCGGACCGCGCTGGGGTCGGAGCCGAGGTCGCGCAGCGTCGCCATCCGGCGCGCGCCGATCACCCGCTCGGTGTCCTCGCTGACCACGCAGAGGAAGCCCACCACCGAGCCGTCGTCGTCGCGCAGCGGGCTGTAGGAGAAGGTGTGGTACGTCTCCTCGCTGTAGCCGGACCGCTCGAGCAAGAGCAGCAACGCCTCGTCCCAGGTCGCGTCGCCGGTGGCGAGCACGCCCTCGATGCGCGGCCCGATGTCGCCCCAGATCTCCGCCCACACCTGGCTCGCCGGCCGGCCCAGCGCCCACGGATACTTGCGGCCGAGCGTGTCCCGCCGGTACGCCGCGTTGCAGAAGAACGTCAGCTCCGGTCCCCACGCCATCCACATCGCGAACCGGGACGAGAGCAGGATGCTGACGGCCGTCCGCAGGCTCTGCGGCCAGCCGTCCGGCGACCCGAGCGGCGTGTCCTCCCACGCCACGCCGGCGAGATCCCGCCCGACGTCCCCGCCCCCGGCGAACACATCCGCACTCATGGTTTAGCGCTCACTCCCGCCCGTCGATCGCCTCGCCAGCTTAGGGCCACCCCTCTGTACCCCCTCGGCGTCACAACTCGCACGCCTGCGTGGTCCTTTTATGAGAGAGATTCACCCGCCGGAGGGACCCATGGCCGTCATCACGAAGACCCACGCGCTCAACGTCGTTCGCCGCGCCTACGGACCCACCCACGCCGAGGCGGTGGCGCCACAACTGCCGGAGCGCATCGACCTCGACAACCCCGCGCACACCAACCTGCTCTACAAGCTGGGACTGACCCCGGATCGGCTGTTCAGCGCGCTGGGCGGGGAACTGTGAACCGCTAGCTCCGCGAGGACGGCGTCGATGCCGCCGGTGAGGAGTCGGCGCTGGCGGGCCGCGCCGGTGCCGTCGCGGCGGATCCGGGCCAGCTCGGTCTCGACGGTCCCGCGGTCGCCCAGCCGGCGCAGCGCCGGCCCGATGTGGGTCAGCAAGTCGTCGACGGCCTGCCAGGCCGGGCGGGCCTGCCCGGTTCGCGGGTCCAGCAGGGTGCCGTCCATGCCGGTGCGCGCGGCGTTCCAATGCGCCGCGCGCAGCAGCTCGTCGGGGACAACCGGCGCTTCGTGTCCTTCGCGTGCCGTCTCCACGAGAGCGCGGACCAGGGCCGCGACGAGCACGGTGTCGCCGATCGCCGGGCAGACGTCGGCCACGCGGACCTCGACCGTCGGGAAGGTGGCCGAGGGCCGGGCGTACCAGAGGACCATGCTCTCGTCGAGCATCGCACCCGAGGCGACGAGCGCCGCGACCGTGCGGTCGTATCCGGCGGGGGAGTCGTGGTGCGGCGCCGGGCCCAGGCTCGGCCAGCGCAGCAGCTGCACCGATCGCCAGCTGGCGAAACCGGTGTCCACGCCCTCGCACAGCGGCGAGTTCACGGCGAGCGCCTGCACGACCGGCAGCCACGGGCGCAGGTGGTTGCCGGCCTCGATCGCCTCCGCGCGGCTCGGCACGCCGACGTGGACGTGGCAGCCGCACAGGGCCGGGTCGTGGGCGATCGGGCCGTAGTGCCGGGCGATCGCGTGGAACCGCGGATCGTCCGTGGGCGTGCGGTCGGGCTCGGCGACCGGGGTCGCGCCGACGGGCACGAGACGGGCGCCGGCCCGGGCGGCGGCGGTCGCGGCCGCGCGGCGCATGACGGACAGGTGACCGCGCAGCTCGGCCAGGCTCGTGCAGACCGGCGTGACCATCTCGAGCATGCTGCGCCGGAACTCCGGGCGGCTCTGCTCGCGCAGCTCGCCGGGCAGGGCGGCCAGCACGTCGCCGGCCACCGGGGCGTTCTCGCCGGTGTCCGGGTCGAGCAGCAGGTACTCCTCCTCGACGCCGAGCGTGCTCATCGGGCGCGGGTGGCGGTCAGCACCACCACGGCGATGCGCTCGGCGTGCCGGTAGGCCTCGTCGTCCAGCTCCTCGCCGTACACGTCGGGGTCGACCTCGCGGTAGGTCCAGCGCAGGCCACCGCCGGCCAGCCGCTGCTCGGCCGCCTCCCGCAGCGGGTCCCGGCCGCCGGCGATCCCGGTGCCGCTGAACAGCACCAGCGACCCGCCCGGCGCCAGGCGCTTCTCGGCGGTGTCGAGCACCGCGAGGGAGAGGTCGTTGCCGTCGGGGCCGCCGCCGTCGCGGTACGTCCGCGCCGCCGGGTCGATCATGAAGGGCGGGTTCGAGATGATCAGGTCGAAGTCGCCGTCCACGTCGTTCAGCAGGTCGCTGCGGGTGGGGTGGACCCGGTCCTGGCCGGCCAGGGCGGTGTTGATCCGGGCGTACGCGAGGGCGGTGTCGTTGATGTCGACGGCGATGACCTCGGCCTCCGGAGCCCGCTTGGCGACGGCGATCGCCCCGGCGCCGGTGCCGCAACCGATGTCGGCGGCGCGGCGGATCGGGGTGTTCCGGGCCTCGACGTGCGCGGCGGCCGCGTCGGCCATGCGGTAGGTGTCCGGGCCGAAGAAGACCGCGTCGGCGCCGGCGGTGGGGAAGGCGGAATGCACGAACAGCTCGTCGTCGTAGGTCGAGAACCGCACCCGGCTGCGCCAGCCGTCGCCGTCCCGCTCGAGCGCGCCGGCGGCCTCCAGCAGGCTCATCAGGCGGCTGGGCAGCAGGCCGGGCCCGAAGCGGCGGCTCCAGCCGAAGACGTCGTGCAGGTTCCGCGCCCAGGCGTTCTCCGGACGCCGGTTGACCCGCGCGTGCGTGGCCGGGGTGACGGTGGTGAACCGGTAGTGCTGGTGTTTGAGCGCTTCGCCCAGCTCCCGCAGCGGGTCCATCACGACTTCCGCAACGATGAGGAGCCGGACTCCCAGGCGGCGAGCACTCCCGCGGCCCAGCGGGCGTCCAGGGCGAGAGCGCAGCGGGCGCCGAACAGCACGTCGCCGGCCAGCTCCGGCTCGGCCGTCGCGAACGAGCCGCACATGTCGTGCGCGGCGATCTGCTCGTGCACGGCGTCGGCCTCCACATGCTCGTCGTAGAACGCGGTGGCGTCCCGGTCGCCGCCGAGCCGGCGCAGGCCGTTCGCGTACGCCCGGTTGGGTAGCGAGGAGGTCATCTCGTACGCGGCGAGGTGGCCCAGCATGGCGCCGCGATAGCGGCGGTGCAGGGCGAACAGGCCCATCAGGTTGTTGGTGGCCAGGGTCGCGGCGCCGACGTCGCCGACATACGACCCGTACGTGAGATTCAGGCCGAACCACGACATCGTCCGCTTGAACATCTCCTGGTGCATCCTCGGGGCGCGGCCCCCGCCGTACTCGTCGATCTGAATCTCCACCAGCGCGGCCTTGGCCGCCCCGCCCAGCCGGGGGATCACGAAGGTGTGCGGATCGGCCTCGCGCAGCTGGTAGATCGACCGGTGGATGACGAACTCGCGGAACTGCCCGCGGGTGGCCCGGCCGCGCAGGTAGCCGGAGAGCGACGGCCCGTCGTCCGAGGCGGACACGATCTCGGTGAGCCGCGCCGGCACCGTGGCCGGCTCGACCAGCTCGGGCGGACCGGCCAGCGTGCGCAGATCGGCCTCGAAACGGTCCTCCAGCGCCGTGCGCAACCGGATCAGCTCCGGATCCCACTCCCAGCGCTCGTCGACGCCGTCCCAGCCGCGGTAGGCCAGCTCGTAGCAGACGAACAGGGCCAGGTGGAGATCCTCGTCGTCGTCCGGCGCCGGGTGGGCGGGCAGGGCGGTGGCGCGGCCGCTGAGCGCCTCGATCACGGCGGCCGAGACCTCGCCCCGGGGTGCGGGAAGCTTCATGGTCGCGAGGGATTCCCCCGGGTCAGCGGGCCAAACGGGCCGTTTCGACCCGGCCCGCCGCGGGCAATCCCGCCCCTCATGACGGCAATGATCATTCCGTACGAGGACGGGCCGCTCGTCGTACGCGGCGACTTCGAGCTGCGCACCCCCGAGGGCGCGGCGATCGATCCGGGCCGCGGCACTGTCGCGTTGTGCCGCTGCGGCAAGTCGGCGATCAAACCGTTCTGCGACGGAACGCACCGGTTGGTGGGTTTCCGGGCCGGCACCGGGCGGGACACGCCGGCGCCCAGGATTGAAGGCTCTCCGGATCGGGAACACCGGGCGGCATGAGACGGGCGATCTTCGTCTTTTCGCTGGTTGTCCTCGGTCTGGCCGGGTGCGGCTCGGTCGGCGACCGGGAGGACGCCGCCTCCGCGACGGCGCTGCGGCTGCTCGGCGACGTGGCCGCCGGAGACGGGGCCGGGGCATGCGCGCTGCTGGCGCCCGACACGGCCTCGTCGGTCTCCGACTCGGACTGCCCCTCGGCGATCCTCTCCTCGGACCTACCGGAGCCGGGCTCCGTCCTCGGCGCCGACGTGTACGGGCAGTGGGCGCAGGTCCGGCTCACCGGCGACACGGTCTTCCTGGCCGTGTTCCCCGGCGGCTGGCGGGTCGTGGCGGCCGGCTGCACCGTGCGGGGGAACAAGCCTTACGACTGCGCCGTCGAGGGGGACTGAGCCGTGCGATTCCAGTTCACGATGTTGCTGCTGGTGCTCGCCGCCGGCCTGGTGTACTTCACCGCCCTGGGGGTGCTGCACCGGTGAGACGGTTTCTCAAGGAGAACTCGCTCGGCCTCGGGTTCGGGCTGATGTTCCTGGTCGTGCTGGTCGCGCAGGCGTTCGCCGGGCACGCCGACTTCAACCAGCAGCAACTCACCAGCGGCCTCGAGCCGATCTCCTTCTGGCGGTACACCTCGTCGGCGAGCTTCGGCGTCGACGTGCTGGAGAACTGGCAGTCCGAGTACCTCCAGTTCTTCCTCTACATCTCGCTGACCGTGTGGCTGCTGCAGAAGGGCTCGCCCGAGTCCAAGGAGCTCGACAAGGCCGGCCGCGAATCCGAGCGCGAGCAGAAGATCGGCGCCTTCGCCGACGCGACCTCGCCGGCGTGGGCGCGCGTCCGCGGCGTACGGCTATTCTTGTTGTCCAATTCCCTCGGCCTGGTGATGGGCTTGATCTTCTTGCTCTCCTGGCTGGGCCAGTCGATCACCGGCATGGTCGCGTACAACGAGCGTCAGCTCGCCGACCTCGAGGACCCCGTGTCCTGGGGCGGCTACGTGACGAACCCCGACTTCTGGAACCGCACCCTGCAGAACTGGCAGTCCGAGCTGCTCGCGGTCGCGTCGATGGCCATCCTCGCCATCTACCTGCGGCAGCGCGGCTCCTCCCAGTCGAAGCCGGTCGGCAGCGCCCACACCGCCACCGGCGTCGAGGGCTGATGTGATCGGCCGCCTCGAACTGGACGACCTTCGGTCCTCGCTGTCCCGCAACGAGACGCTGCTCTCCGTTCTGGAACGCACCGCGTCGCTGCGCCTGCCCGGCTGGTACCTCACCGCCGGCTGCCTCTTCCAGACCGTGTGGAACGTGGTCACCGACCGGCCGCCCACCGCCGGCATCAAGGACTACGACGTCTTCTACTTCGACGACAGCGACCTGTCGTGGGAGGCCGAGGACCGCGTGATCAAGGCCGCGGAGCAGGCGTTCGCCGGCCTCGCCGCCGACGTCGAGATCCGCAACGAGGCCCGCGTCCACCTCTGGTACGAGCAGAAGTTCGGCGTCGCGTGCCCGCCCTACGACTCGACCGAGGCAGCGATCGACTCGTTCGCCGCCACGACGTGCTGCCTCGGCGTCCGCCTGGAACCTTCCGGCGAGTGGCGCGTGTACGCCCCGCACGGCCTCACCGACGTCTTCAACCTCGTGCTGCGCCCGAACCCGGTGCTGGCGCCGAGATCGGTCTACGAGACGAAGGCGGCGCGGTGGCGCGAGCAGTGGCCCGAGCTGACCGTCCTACCCTGGCCGATCGATTGAGGCCGTTCACCGCCCGGCGCGCACGGGTGCGCCGAACCGCACCACCCACTCACCCGGCGCCCAGGGCACGGCCTCGGAATGCTCGACGATCTGGCTCTCGACCGCCGTCGGCCATCGGGTCGGCTCCCCGGCGGTCCGATCGCACCAGCGGGCGCCGTCGACGTCTTCGAGATCCGCCTCTCGGACCTCGGCGTCCCGCAGGTCGTCACCGTGAAAGCTGCCGAGCGCCTCCGCGATCCGCAACAGCGTGGCGTCGAGGTCGGCCGCGCTCTCGCGGCACCGCTCCCGGTCGTCCGGGCCGAGCCGGTAGAACAACTCCGGCTCGTCGAGCAGCATCAGACCGTCGGCGACCTGGTGAAGCAGAGCGTCGGCCCGGGCCAGCGCACCCGCGTCGAGGCCCTCGTCGACCTCGGCCGGGTCGCTCTCCAGGGGGGTCGGCTCGTCCGTCGTGACACTTTCGGATGCGACGTCGTCGACATTGAGTCGCGTCGAGATGGCGAAATCCCACTCGAATCCGAGCCGGATCTGTTCGCCGTCCTGCACGTCAGCCTCGTCCAAGGTCTGATCCAGGTCGGCCCGGCGAGGCTCGCCGTCCAGCCCGATCCGGTCCACGACCGGGTTTCCGATGGCGCCGCCGGACGCGGTGCCGGAGTAGTGCTCGCTGATCATGCCTTCGGCGACTTCGCGGAGGGTCCGCAGCGCAGGCGTGTCCCGGGCGATGAATCGGCGCCCGTCCGGGCCCTGCAGCGAAAGCTCCGAGACGACGTAGTCAGGCTGGTCCGGACCCGCAACGGTCCACTCCAGCTCGGATCCCTCGAGCACAAACGTGACATGGGCGACGTCCGGGCTGTTGACTTCGAACGTGGTCGTCCGAGTCGAGGCCGTGCGGAACGTGGGTTCGAGGCCCAGGTCGCGCAGCTGGCGCTCGGCTTCCTCCAGTTCGGCGACCGACCGCACGCTCACCAAGACCCGGCAGTTGACCGAAATGGGGATTCGCAGATCGCTCAGGCTGCCCCCCGCCCGAGCCTCGAAGCCGAACCGCAGCTGCTCGACGTTCTGCACGCCGGCCTCGTCCAGCGTCTGATCGAGTCCGACCCGGTGCCGCTCGCCGTCCGGCCCGATCCGGTCGGCGACCATTCTGTCCAGAGCCTCGCCCGACACATCCGGGTAGAGCTCGGCGATCAGGTCGCGGACCGTCAGCTCCGGCGGCGCGTCCCGGATGATGTACCGGGATCCATCGGGCCCCTGCAGAGACAATGGCGGGCCCGGATCCTCCTCGGCCGGGGGGTCGTCGTCGGAACCAGCTTCGACAACCGGGAGAGTGCTCGCGAGCATGGCGACGACCTGGGCGAGGGACTCCCGATGGCCGGCCAGAGCCGCCGGCACCTCTTCGTAGGGGCCGGCGATGGTCGCGGCGGGCGTGGCGTGGGTCAGGTACCTGCGGATATCGCCGATGGTGTCGAGCGCGGCCTGCAGCGTGCGGTGCCGCCCATTGAGGCGGAGCAGAAGCCGATGGGTGCCGGACGCCGCGGCGATGCGGTCCAGGTCGGACCGCACGCTCGGCTCGATGGCGCCCAGCGGGGGCATCGCCACGCCGGAGCCGGTCGTCTCCAGGTTGATGGCGATCGGGTTGATCGGAGGTTGGGGCCGGGGAGCGCCGGGCGCCGGCGGGTCGAGGATGTCGGCCAGGCCGGCGGCGAGGTTGACGCCGGTGCTCACGTCGCCGAGCAGACCGGCGTAACCGCCCTCGGCGCCAAGGATGTCACCGGCGCCGGCCGGGAGATCGACGGTGCCGGCCACATCGGCCAGCAACCGGGTGTAGCCGGTCGCACCGGGCTCGGCCGGCGGCTGAGCGGGAGGCGTTCCGACGATGGCGGCCAACCCCTCGGCCAGCGGAACGGACCGAGCGACGTCGGCGAGAAGCGCGGCGTAAGCCTCGGAAGGGTCCGTCATGGCTTCTCCCCGCCCGAGTCGTACCTCGCCCGCAACGCCGCTCGGGCGTCGCGCAGCCGCGACCGGACCCGGGTCGCGGGTATCCGGAGGATCGCGGCGATCTCGGTGGGCTGATAGCCGTCGTAGGTCCAGGCCATCACCTCGCGCTGATCCGGTGGAAGGGACTTGAGGATCTCGAGGAACGTATGCCGGTTGTCGATTTCGTCGGCCTCGGTGGTCCGTGACGCGAACACTCTTTCGGCGACCGCGCCGCCCGGATCCTCGGCACTGTCCTGCCCGGTCCGGCGCCACCATGCACGCTTCGCGACCGTCCTGATCCACGCGCGGGGGTGGTCGAGCTCCTCCCAATGCCGGTAGGCCTCGGTCATCGCGTCCTGGGCCGCGTCCATCGCGACGGCGGTGCGGGCGCCGTGGACGATCAGGAACGTGACCAGGGAGTGCATCTCCTTGGTGTAGAAGAGCGTGAACTCCAGGTCGCGGGCCGCCTTTTCGTCCGCCTGCCGCGCCGCGGCTGACGGAGCCTCGATGCCTCCGTCAGTGGGCTCGTCGTCCATGACGGCTCCTCATGCTCGGCGCTGAGTTCCCGCGATCGGGCCTACGCCCGCATTCTGTCATCGGCCGACGACCTGGTGGAGAGCCGTGACCGTCACTCCCGCGGCGGTCAGGGCAGCCAGCAGCGCGCCCGGCCAGCTCGCGGTCTGCGCGAAGGTGAGTGCTCCGACCAGCGTGGCGACGAGCAGACCGGCCATCAGGATGACCAGCCAACGCATCGGTAACGCCTCGGACCGCGGCAAACCGGACATCGAAGACCTCCTGCGTATCGGGTTGGTGAGGACGAGCGCTCGCCTAGGTAGTGCGCGCCCACGGCCGGATCGTGCGGAATATCTGATGACTGGTGTCACGGATCGCGGGCGTGTCCGGTCTATCTGGCAACGGAAGGGAGACGCGCGATGACTGACATCCGCAAGCTGGCCACGCTGCTCGACAACCCGGAGGCCCGGGAGCTGATCTTCGGCCTGGGCGGCTCGGAGGGGATCAGGGCCGTCGTGCTCGACCTGGCCGTCACGACGACGTCCGAGCAGTACCGCAGCTGGCTCGACGACGAGGAGCGCAACCAGCCGATGACCGTCGAGCAGGTGCGCCTGACGGTCGGCGACGACACACTCGACAGCATCGCCGTTTTCGCCGGTGGCAGTACGGACGCGGTGGCGTGGCAGCTGTCCGAGGTGCTGCCCGATCTGGTCGACGCCATGACCCCGGGCGGCACGGTCATCGACGTGGAACTGCTCAAGCGGGAGATCGACGAGGCCACCGCCGAGGACGATCGGGAGGCCGGCCTCTTCGCCAACTGAGGCCCGGCACCGATCTCCGGCGGCTCAGGAAAGCAGATTCCGCAGCCAGCGGAGGCTTTCGGGCGGCTGGAAGGTGGCGCCGCCCTCGTGACCGTTGTAGGGCCAGACGAGCATCTCCTTGGGCCCCGGGCGCCGGTTGTAGGCGGCAAAGACCGTCGACGGCGGGCAGACCGCGTCCATCAGGCCGACCGTGTAGAGCGCGGGCACGTGGCCGCGCGCGGCGAAATGCACGCCGTCGAAATAGGCCAGGGTGGTGAAGACCTGGTCGATTTTGTCGCGGTTGGTCGCGCAGAGATCGGCGATTTCCCGGTACGGGTAAGAGTCGCTGATCTCGGTCGCCCGGCGGAAGTACGTCAGGAACGGCACGTCTACGATCGCGCCCGCCAGGTCGTCGCGCAATCCCGCCACGGCCTGCGCGAGGCCGCCACCCTGGCTCGCCCCGGCCACCACGATCCGGGCCGGGTCGACCTCGGGGCGGGTCTTGGCGGCGTCGACGGCCCGGACGGCGTCGGTGAACAGGCGGCGGTAGTAGTACTGCTCGGGGTCGAGGACGCCGCGGGTCATCAGGCCGACATGCTGGGGGCCGACGCCGGGCAGGTCGGCGGTGTCGCCGTCGCCCTGGCCGCGCGAGTCCATGACGAGCACGGCGTATCCGGCGGCCGGCCAGAGCAGCCATTCGTGCGGGCGGCCGCGGCCCCCGCCGTACCCGATGAACTGAATGATCGTGGGCAACGGGCCGGTGACGTGGCGGGGGACGAGGAACCACGCGGCGACGCGCCCGCCGCCGAAGCCGGTGAAGCGCACGTCGAAGATCTCGACGCCGGGCAGGAGGGCGTCGTGCGGCTCGAAAACGGCGTCGAGGTCGCCCTGCTCTTCGAGGGTGCGCCGCCAGAAGGCGTCGAAGTCGTCCGGCTCCGCGACGACCGGCTGGAATGCGGGAAGCTCGGACAAGGAAAGATCGAACTGCGCCATCAGGCCTGCCTCGCGTCGGGATTGTTCGGGGTCGCGGTCATCCCTTGCCGGCTCCCAGGTCAGGCCGGCCGCGAAATGCCGCTGCAACGCAAGATAGATGATCAGCGCCGGATGACAGTGATGGTGGCCGGACATGCCCACCACGGACACGACCGTCGGCGGGTTCGTGCTGGGCGACCTCGACACGCACGACGCGCTGGTGCGAAGGCTCGCGGCGGCCACGTCGGCGACCGTCGTGGCGGTCGACTATCGACCGGTTCCTGCGCGATGCGGCGGCCTTGCTGCGTCAGCGCGGTCGGATAAAGTAGCGACGTCAATACGCTTCGCGATCGGCCGGAGGTCCGGGTGGGGCAGCAGCGGGTGTCGGCTGTCACCGTTGCCGCCGTGGGCGTCGGCGCCGCCCTCATGGGCAACCTGGTCGTGGGATTCGTCAAGATCCAGCCGGGCTACCCCCAGATCATCGCCTGGGGTTGCTTCGTCGCGATCGTCACGCTCTCCATCTATCTCGAGGTGACCGCCGACGACGACGCCGAGCCGCTCGCCTCGCACGTGCTCGAGATGAGACGGCGCGTGGACGATCTGCTGGAGCTGACGGACGCCGACGCCGCCGATGGCGCCTTCGCGCGCGGGGTCCGGGGCGAGACTCGGGAGCTACGGGTCGACTACCTCGAGACCGAGATCGCGCTGATGCAGTCGCGGCTCGGAAAGGTTCGCGAGTTCCTGGTCAGCGAGGGAGCGCGGGCCGACCGATCGGCCGCCTTGCAGAACGAGATCGCCGCGCTCCGGCTGGAACTGGCCTCCGCACAGCGCGAGCTTGCGGCCGCCAAGGAGTTCGCGACCACGGCGTACGCGGATCAGCGCTCGGCGGAGGAGCAGGCCGAGTCGGTCCGCCGTCAGCTGGCCGAGGCGCGCGGCGAGCTCGCCGATCTGCGCGGACGGCTGCGCGTTCTGCAGCGCGAGCTGGCGGAGGCCCGTCGCCGGCCGGCCGGCGCCGACCTCGCGGCGGAGCCGGCCTACGTCCCCCGGCATCACCAGGCCCCCGACGCCGGCGAGTCCGTTGTGGATCACGGTGGCGGGGATCCGGACGGCATGTTCTCCCCGCCGGCCCAGCGCCGCGGCCCCGAGGCGTCGTCGGCCGCCCAGCTGCCGAGTGCCGCCCGGCTGCCGAGTGCGGCCCGGCTGCCGAGTGCGGCCCGGCTGCCGAGTGCGGCCCGGCTGCCGAGTGCCGCCCGGCCGCTGAGCGCCGCCCGGTGGCCGAGTGCCGCCCGGCGCCCGGGTGTCCGGGCGGCGGCGGTCGGCTCCCGGCGTGACCGGCCGGGGTTGTCCTCGCTTGCGTCCTTCGCCCTCCTCGGCATGCTGCCCGGTGCCCTTTTCGTGCTGGTCGGCTACTGCGCCACCTGGGGCCGGAGCCTGGGCAACCAGAACGGTGGCGCCCTCGGGTGGGGCGCGCTGGGATGGACCGCCCTCATCTCGGTGCCGATCTTCTTCCTGGCCGCGATCGGTGGCGGCGGCATCCCAGCCGGGGCCGGCGACCTGCTCGGCGCGCTAGCCGGCCTCGTCTTCGGCTCGGTAGGTGTGGCCGTGGACTACGCGCTGGCCAGCCTGATCTGGGAGGTCGACCCCGCCGTCGTCGCCCTGCAGACCGCCGGGGTCGCCGGCGCTCTCGCGCTGGGCTGGATGGTCGCGGCCACCATCACCCGATCGGGCCGCCGCGTCCGCATCAACTGACCCAGGTTCCTAGGATGCCCACCCAGGGTGACCACAGACGCTCTGGGCTGCGCCGCCCGCCTCCGATCGCGGACGCTGACGCCATGAACAGCGCGGCCGGCCTCGGGCCGGGGTTGACGCCCTGCGCTGCGCCGTCCGCCCCGGGCTCCGGGCCTGAGGCCCTGCGTGGCGCCGGCTGCCTCGGGCCGCGGGGCTGAGGGCCTGCGCTGTGCCGCCGCCTCGGTCCGCGTGCGCTGATGCTCGGGGCTGCTTCATCCTCCAGGCCCCCAGGCGGGCTGTGACGACGCTGACCCCCGGCTTCGGGCGGGCTGTGACGACGCTGACCCCCCGGCTTCGGGCGGGCTGTGACGACGCTGACCCCGGGCTCGGGCGGGCTGTGACGAGGCTGGGCCGCAAGCGGGTTGTGGCGACGCTGCCCCGGGCCCGCGGGGGCTGTGACGACGCTGGGCCGCGGGCGGGCTGTGACGACGCTGAGAGGGGATGGGGCCGGGGCGGGTTGGGCGCGCGAGCATGTGCGCGAGAGGATCGGCATGTGGGCGGTGACGGGGACGTGGGTGTGCGGCTGCGGGTGACGCTGCTCGGCGCCTTCGCGGTCTGCCGGGGGGACACCGCCGTGCCGGTTCCGGGGGCGCGGGTGCGCGGGCTGCTGGTGCGGCTGGCGCTGGCGGGTGGGAGCGCAGTCGAGCCGGGGACGCTGGTGGACGCGTTGTGGCCCGAGGAGAGGCCGGGGGAGCCGGCCAACGCGCTGCAGTCGCTGGTGTCGCGGCTGCGCAAGATGCTGGGCGCGGCGGGGGCGGTGGTGCAGACCGACGGCGGCTACCGGCTGGATGTGGCGCGGGAAGACGTGGACGCGCTGCGCTTCGAGCGGCTGGCCGCCGATGGGCGGGAGCGGCTGCGCGGCGGCGACCCGGCGGGCGCGGCGGAGCTGCTGAGCGAAGCGGTGGCGTGCTGGGCAGGGCAGCCCGGCGGCGAGCCGGCGGTGATCGCGGCGGTGGCGCCGGGGGTGGCGACCCGGCTCGGGCAGGCCGATACCGAGGCGCGGGCGGATCTGGCCGAGGCCGAGTTGGCGCTCGGCCGGCCGGCGGCCGCGGCCAGCCGGTTGACCGAGCTGCTGGCCGAACATCCGGTCGACGAGCGGGCGGCGGCGCTGCTCATGGACGCGCTCGCGGCGCAGGGCCGCCAAGCCGAGGCCCTCGCGCTGTATGAGCGGGTTCGCGAGGATCTCGCCGACCGGCTCGGGGTGGACCCGGGCGGGGCGCTGCGCGAGCGACACCTGCGGCTGCTCCGCGGGCCGGAGGAGGAGCTCGCGCGCGAGCGAACCGCGGGCGAGGAGCCCGGGCGGGGAACGCCGCAGCGGGGAGCGGCGCAGCGGGGAGCGGCGCAGCGGGGAACGCCGCAGCGGGGAGCGGCGCAGCGGGGAACGCCGCAGCGGGGAACGTCGCAGGAGGGAGAACCGCAGCAGGGAAGGCCCGGGCGGGAGGCGTCGGAGCGCGATTCGTCGGAGCCGGGGGCGTCGGAGTCGCAGACGCTGGTGAAGCCGGGCGCGGGCAAGCTGCCGCGGAGCAATTTGCCGGCGTCGCTGACGAGCTTCATCGGGCGGGACGACGACCTCGCGCGGATCGACACCTCGCTCGCGGCGGGGCGGCTGGTCACGGTCGTCGGGCCGGGTGGGGCGGGCAAGACGCGGCTTGCGCTGGAGGCCGCGCGGCGGCGGCGTCATGAGTTCCGGGACGGGGTCTGGCTGATCGACCTCTCCTCGGTGACCGAGCCGGCAAAAGTGGGCGCGGCGCTGATGGCGGCGATCGGGCTGCGCGGGGCGGCTCTGTTCGAGACGTCGGGGCGGCTCAAGCTCGAGGGTGACGAGATCGACGTGCTGGTCGACGAGCTCAACGGGCGGGAGAGCCTGCTGCTCGTCGACAACTGTGAGCACCTGATCGACGCGGTCGCGCATCTGATCGCGGCGCTGCTGCCGCGGTGTTCCGAGTTGCGGGTGCTGACGACCAGCCGGGAGCCGCTCGCGGTGGACGGGGAAGCGCTGGTGCCGCTCGGCCCGCTGACGCTGCCCGAGCCCGACGACACCGTCGAGGAGGCGCGGCGGACGGCGTCGGTGCGCCTGTTCACCGAGCGGGCCGCGGCCGTGCGGCCGGGCTTCGACATCGAGGCGGGCACTCTCGGTGACATCATTCGGATCGTACGGGGACTGGACGGCATGCCTCTCGCGCTGGAGCTTGCCGCGGCCCGGCTCCGCACGCTGTCGCTGGCCGAGCTCGCCGACGGGCTGTCCGACCGTTTCCGGCTGCTCACGACGGGCAGTCGCACGGCCTACCCGCGGCACCGCACGCTACGCGCGGTGATCGCGTGGAGCTGGGACCTGCTGAGCGACGACGAGCGGACCGTCGCCGAGCGCATTTCGGTGCTGCCGGGCGGCGTCACCGAGGCGTCAGCGGTCGCATTGTGCGGCGACTTGCCCGCGGCCGAGATTCCCGATCTGCTGGCCGCCCTGGTCGACAAGTCGCTGCTGCAGCTGGCGCCCGATCCGGGCCGCTACCGGATGCTGGAGACGTTGCGGGAGTACGGCATCACGCGGCTGGCCGGAAGCGAGAACGAGGTCCGGGACGCGGCGGCCCGCTACTTCGCCGCGCTGGTGGCCCGGTACGACCCGCAGCTGCGCGGCCGGGGGCAGATCGGCGCGTTGCATGTTCTGCGCGCGGAGTACGACAACGCGCTCGCCGCCCTGCGCCACCTCTGCGACGCCGGCGACGGGGACGGCGCGGTCGCGCTGTCGCTGAGCCTGGCCTGGTTCTGGCAGATGTTCGGCCGGCACGCCGACGCCGCTTACTGGCTGGGCGAGGCCCTCGCCGTGCCGGGGGGAGCGACGTCGTCGCTGGACCGGGACTGTGCGATGGCCGTGCTGCTCCTCAACCAGATCGGCAGCCGTGGAGCCGCGATGGGCGAGGATGGCCGCAAGCGCGAGGACGAGCTGCGGGCGCTCGCGGCGCGGCTGACCTCCCACCCCGAGCTGCCCGGTCTGGCCGGCGCGCTGACGGCGGTGACGCTCGCGTTCCTGGAGCAGGCCGAGGCGTCGCTGGCGATCATCCAGCGCATCGTCGAGGGGCCGGATCCGTGGCTGGCCGGGCTCGCGCAGATGTTCCGGGCCCAGTTCGCCGAGAACAACGGCGACGTCGATCAGGTACGGCACGACGTGGCCGGCGCGCTGGAGGCGTTCGAACAGGTCGGCGACCGCTGGGGGATGGCCACCGCGCTGCCGATGCGCGCCCAGCTGCGGCAGTACGACGGCGACCTGGACGGCGCGCTGACCGACCTGCGCCGGGCACGATCGCTGGCCCGCGAGTTCGGCTCGCTCAGCCTCAGCGACGAGATCTTCATCGACCTGCGCTGGATCGACCTGCAGCTGCGCCGGGGCGAGGTGCCCGAGGCCGTCGAGATGATCACCGTGGCCCGGGAGCGGGCGCTGCGCTCCGCCTCGCCCGAGATGATCATCCTGGTCGACGCGCTCGAGGCCGGCCTGTGGGTGCGCATCGGTGACCTGGACCGGGCGACGGAGCTGATCGAGCTCGCCGAGGAGGGCATGAACAGCGGGATGCCGTTCGCCGGCGACCACGGCCGGGCCCTGGTGGGCAGCGTCCGGGCCGGGCTCGCCCTCAAGCTGGGCGATGCGGACGGCGCCGAGAAGGCCCTCGGCCCGGCCTACGCGGCGGCCGTCGAGAGCAAGGACATGCCGATCCTGTCGCTGGTGGCGGTGTCCGCGGCGGGACTGGCCGCCCTGCGGGGACGGCATCGGGACGCCGCCCGGCTGCTGGGTGCGGCGTCCCGGTTGCGCGGCACCCACGACATGACCGAGCCGATGGTGCACGAACTGGTCGAGAGCGGTCGTCGCGCGCTCGGCGAGGACGGCTTCGCCGACGCGTACGAGATGGGTTGGAAGCTGGACGGAAAGACGGCCTTGACCCAGGTCGATCCGGCGCGGCTGCGTCAGGAGGCGCTGCCGGCGCCGGATCTCGACCTTCATTAGGCGCGCCTGGAGTAGGCCCGGAGCGCGAGGGGGACGAAGACCACCAGCAGGCCGGCCATCCAGACCAGGGTCCAGAACAGGTGCCCGGCCACCGGCCCGCCGACGAGCAGGCCGCGGATCGTGCCGACCAGCGGTGTGATCGGGTTGACGTGCACGAAGCCCTGCAGCCAGCCGGGTAGCGTGTCGGTCGCGACGAACACGTTGCTGCCGAACGACAGCGGGAAGACCAGCAGGAACATCACGCCCTGCACGGCGCCCGAGGTGCGCACGAGCATGCCGACCCAGACCGAGATCCAGCAGAAGCACAGGCCGAACCCGATCGCCAGGGCGACCGCGGCGACGGCCGGCAGGAAGCCGGTCTCGACCCGGAAGCCCATCACGTAGCCGAAGCCCAGCATGACCAGGCAGACGGTCAGGTAGCGGACGACGTCGGCGGCGACCGCGCCGACCAGCGGCGCGGAGCGGGCCACCGGCAGCGAGCGGAACCGGTCGAAGACGCCCTTCTCGATGTCGGCGTTGAGGTTCTGGCCGAGCGCGATGCCGCCCATGGCGAGCGACTGGGCGAGCATGCCGGGCAGCAGGAACTGCAGGTAGCCGGCCCGGTCGCCGCCGGAGATGGCGCCGCCGAGCAGGTAGGTGAACAGCAGCAGGAAGATCACCGGCTGCAGCGTCACGTCGATCAGCGCCTCGGGCGTACGCAATGTCTTGATCAAACTTCGGCGCGCGAGCGCCACGCTGTGCCTGACCAGCGCGGCGAGCGCGCCGCCCCGGGGCTTGTCGATGTCGGCGGAGATGGGGCGCACGGGTACGTCGAGGGTGGTCATACGAGCTCAGCCTCCTTGGCCTCGGTGGTGTCGGTGTCGCCGGTCAGGGCGTGGAAGACCTCGTCGAGGCTGGGCAGGTCGAGACCCAGCTCGATGACCTCGATGCCGGCGCGGCGCAGGGCCGGCACGGCGTGGTCGAGGGCGGTGTCGTCGGCCACCGGCACCGAGACCGCGCCCGGACGGGCCCCGGCGGCGGTGTCCGCGCTGGCCTGGGTGCCGGGGGAAGCCACCGCGTTGAGCACGGCCATGGCGTCGCCGAGCCGGGCCGGGTCCGCCGGGCGTACGCGAAGGGTCAGGCCGCCGACGCGGCGCTTGAGCCCGTCGGGGGTGTCGTGCGCGATCACGCGCCCCTTGTTGATCACCACGATCTCGTCGGCGAGGGCGTCCGCCTCCTCCAGGTACTGCGTGGTCAGCAGCACGCTGGAACCCTGGGTGACCTGGGTGCGCACGACGCCCCACATGTCCTCGCGCTTGGCCGGGTCGAGGCCGGTGGTCGGCTCGTCCAGGAAGATCACCTCGGGGTGGCCGACCAGGCTCGCGGCCAGGTCGAGCCGGCGGCGCATGCCACCCGAGTACGTCTTGGCGGGCCGGCCCGCGGCCTCGGTGAGGTCGAACCAGGCGAGCAGCTCGGCCGCGCGCTTCTTCGCGTCCTTGGTCGTCAGGTCGAGCAGCAGGCCGATCAGCACCAGGTTCTGGGTGCCGGTCAGGTCCTCGTCGACGCTGGCGTACTGCCCGGTCAGCCCGATCCGGCGGCGCACCCGCTGCGGCTCGCGCAGCACGTCGATGCCGGCCACCTCGGCGTGTCCCGCGTCGGGCCGCAGCAGCGTGGCCAGCACCCGTACCGCGGTGGTCTTGCCGGCGCCGTTGGGCCCGAGCACGCCCAGCACGGTGCCGCGGCGCATGGCGAGGTCCACCCCGTCGAGCGCCTGCGTCGTCCCGAATCGCTTGCGGAGCCCCTCCGCACGTACCACGAGATCGCTCATGATGTCGCTCCCTTCCTTGTCTTCGGAAGGAAGCGTGCGGCGGGGCGCTGACATCGGGCGCACAGGGCGCTGATACGGCCCTGACAGCGCCCTGGCGCCGTGTCAGCTGACCGTCTTGAGCACGTCCGCGGTCGCCGGCATCCTCTCCACGAGCTGCTTCAGCGCACCCTCGACCACGGCCGACGCTTCCGACTCATCCGTCGCCGCGATCACGTTCTTCAGCAGCTCCGGAGACTGGGCGATCGCCGCCGCCTCCGAATTGGTGGACTCCTTGACCGTCTTCACCGCATCGGCCGCCGCCTGCAGTTTGATCTTTCCCTTGTCGCCGATTCCGATCTCCTCGGGCAGCAGGCCGAATATGCCCGCGTAGACGAGCCCGATTCCGGCGATGAAGATCGACGCCAGTCCCACCGAATTGATGTCCTTTCCCATGAACATCCCCCCGATGGTCGCCGCCACCCCCGCGGTCACCAGCAGCGCACCCAGGAACCCTATGAATTTCTTAGCCGACGCGGACATCCGACGCCTCCGGTCCGAGCAGAATGAGGCCTCCACGGTAGACATTCCCGCAAATCCGGATGGTCGGGTCGGCGACAGCTCACCACGATATTGGCGACTGGGTTGATGCGGTGTGTGACGATCGGGCGATGTCGCTGTTCAAGAAACGCGCAATTGCCGCGCTGAGCGCGATCGCCGCGGTCCTCGGGGTCGCCCTCTTCGTGGCGCCCCCGCCGCTGGCCGGGGTCGGCGGTGCCGGCTACGCGGGTCAACGCGAGCTCAGCGCCGCCCTCGACCAGGCCTTCGTCGACTACTGGCGGGCCGGCGGCCGGAGCCTGTCCCCGGAGCTGCAGCAGGTGGTCGACTACTGGTTCCGCTTCCACGTCATCAGGGCGGTGATCGCCGCGCTGCTGCTGGCCGTGCTCGTCGCGCTCGGCGTACGGCTCTGGACGGCCTTCGTGCGGGCCGACCGGCGCCGCGGTGGGCTCGCGGCGGGCGGTGTCCTGGTTACGATGCTCGGGATGTTCGCGGTCGTCGTGGTCATGGCGAACGTCCAGGGTGCGTTCGCGCCGTTCTCGTCGCTGCTGCCGATGTTGCACGGCGGCCTGGCGACCGGCGGGCAGAACCGGCCCGCGTTCGCGACGATGGTCAGCGACTTCGGCCGGTACCACTGGGCGCTGGCCGCGGTCGGCGTGCTGGTGCTGATCGCCTCGCTGGCGGCCGGCGTGGTGGCGTTCATGCGGGCGCGTCGCGCCGATCGGTCCGGGCGGAGGGTGCTGAGGTCCTTCGGCGTGCTGGCCGCGGCCTGGTCGCTGCTCCTGGCCCTCGTCGTGGCGGCGAACATCTCGACCGCGGCGAACCCGGAGCCGGCCCTGGTGGCGTTCTTCCAGGGCAGTTGGTGACGGGTGCCCGCGCCGCCGACCGGCGACGCGGGCCCGGCCCTAGGAAGGTCAGCTGCTCAGCTGGGTGAACCAGCGGGTCACCTGGGGGACGGAGAGGACCTCCGAACCCTCGTGGACGAAGCCGTTGTAGTCGGTGTTGACGCCTGCGTCGACCATGCGGCTGGGCAGGGTGGCGTGGCAGTGCTCGGTGTTGGCGTTGACCGCCTCCTCGTCGCCGGGGCTGTAGTAGAGCCGCACGGGCATGCGCGGCGTCCAGTTGGTGCAGACGCTGTCCAGCTCGGCGAGCGCGTCGGCGAACCGGCCGGTCGGGTGCAGCAGCATGGCCTTGCCGGCCGGGGTCAGCAGGTCGTCGATGGTGGCGGGCAGGGCGCCGAGGACTTCCTCGCCGGTGTGGGTGCCATCAAAGAGCGAGGGCAGGCCGGCGTACGGCTGCCGGAAGACGTAACCCGGGTAGGGGTAGATGTCGTGCAGCCGGTCGAAGGCGGTCAGCAGGTAGGTGGTGTAAGCGCTGGCCAGCAGCGGGTGCACCGCGGGGGTGAACAGCGACGGGATCGCGGCGTGGCGGAAGTCGTAGGCGCCGCTGATCGGGGCGACCGCGGCGGCGCGGAACCACGGGTCGGTCCCCGACTGCAACGCCCGGGCCAGTCCGAGGGCGGCCGAAGCGCCCTGCGAGAAGCCGGAGACGTAGACGTCGCGGGTCAGCTGCCGTCCCTGCCGGTCGGCGAACGTCCGCGCCGCGCGCAGCAGATCGAGTGAGGCCGTGGTCTCGGACGGCACGTCCATCCAAGGGTGCGGACCCGGCCCTTCGCCGAGTCCGAGGTAGTCGGGCGCGACCGCGGCGAAGCCGGCCGAGGCGAAGGTCAGCGCGGGCCCGATCAGGAAGACGTCGTCCGACGTGGACGGTGCGTCGCCCTTGAAGATCTCGGTGCCGTGCCCGAACGAGATGGTCCGGAGCTGCCTCCGGTTGTTGATGGGTAGCGCGACGAGGCCGCTCGCCGTGGTCGGATGCCCGGTCGCGTCGGTGGTCCGGTAGACGAGCCGGTAGGTGCGCACCCCGTAGCGGTCGGTCCCCGGATCGAACTTGTCGGCGGTCAGCGCCGCGTCGACGTCGGCCCGGGTGGCGTACGTGTGCAGAGCGGTGACCGAGACCAGCCGGCCGGTCGCCGCTGTGGCCGGTGTCGCGGCCACCGCGAGCGACGTTGCGATGAGCGCCCCCGCGATGCTCGAACTCAGCATTCTTCTCATGGATCGACGCTAAGAAATACCGGGCGCCGAGTCAGTCCGGCCTTCCCCCCGATCCGGAGTGGTGCTGTCCTTACCCTCATGGACCTTCTCGCTCGGCAGGCGGATCTGCAGGCGTCCGGCGCGGAACTGCTCGGCCGGCTCGGCGTGCTGGGGGAGGAGCTGATGCCGACCGGCAGTTTCGTGTCGGGGCTGATGGTGTGGCGGGATCTCGACGTGATGACGCTGGGCGGGCCCGGGTTCGCGGTGCGGGACGTGCTGGGACTTCTCGAGCGGGCGGCCGGCCTGGCGGGGCTGACCGGCTTCGCGTGTGCGGACGAGCGCGGCGAGCGCTCGCCCACGGGGGAGCGGCGGGACGAGCGCTTCCACGTCACGTTGAGCGTGGAGGAGTGGCGGGTCGACCTGTCGGTGTGGCTGCACGACGACCACGCCAACGTGACGGAGTACCACCGGCGGCTGCGGGACGAGCTGACCGCATCGCAGCGGATGACGATCCTGCGGATCAAGGAGGTGTGGCATCGCCGCCCGGAGTATCCGGACGAGGTGGGCGGCTTCGACATCTATACGGCGGTGCTGGAGCACGGCGTCCGCACGCCGGACGAGTTCGGCAAGTGGCTCAATGCATCAGGTCGAGCGACAGCTCCCAGAGCCGCGCGGCCTTAGCCGGGTCCAGAGCGTAATCGGCGACGCCACGCCGCACCCCCGGCGTGTAGGGCACCGCCACCTGGCAGTCCTCGTAGTAGCGGCCGGTCACGCCCGCCACCAGCGGTGACGCGGCCAGCAGCACGGAGGTCGCGGCCCCCTGCTCGACGGTCTTCACCGAGACGCCGGTGGCGCCGGAGGGGTCGAACGAGTCGGGCGGGGTCTCCATGTGGCGGCCGAGGCTGGTGCCCCAGATGCGGCCCGGGTTGAGCGCGTTGACCGCGATCCGGTCGGGCGCCCAGCGCTTCGCGGCCTCGACGGCGAAGAGGATGTTGGCGGTCTTCGACTGGCTGTAGGCGGCCCACGCGTCGTACGGGTGCCGCTCGAAGTTGGGGTCGTCGAAGAGCACCTCGCCGTTGACGTGGCCGACCGAGCTGACCGACACCACTCGCGCGCCGGGGACCATGGCGTCGTGCAGGCCCAGCGCCAGTGCGAAATGCCCCAGGTGGTTGGTGGCGAACTGCATTTCCCACCCCTCACGCGTACGCGTCAAAGGTGTTGCCATGACGCCGGCGTTGTTGACCAGGATTTGCAGTGGGCCCTCCCACCCCGCGACGAAGCGGCGCACCGATCCCTGGTCCGCCAGGTCGAGCGGCGCGACCCGCACCGGGAAGTCGAAGCCGGCCGAGGTGTCCCGCACGGCCGCCGTGACCTCGGCGCCCGCCTCGGCGAGCGCCCGCGCGGTGGCGAGCCCGATCCCCGACGACGCCCCGGTGACGATCGCGCGCACGCCGGTCAGATCAACGCCGGCGAGGACCTCGGCGGCGGTGGAGCTCGCGTCGAACATGACTACCTTCCCTTGCTATCGTGGTAACCGGACCCCGGTCCGCTTGAGTCCTACAGTAAGCGGACCTCGGTCCGGTTAGCAAGTGATGGAGGCGACATGCGCGCGGACGCCCAGGAGAACTACGACCGGGTCCTCGAGGTGGCGGCCCGCGCCTTCGAGCGTGACGGCACCGGCGCCTCCCTCAAGGCGATCGCCCGCGAGGCCGGCGTCGGCATCGGCACCGTCTATCGCCGCTTCCCGACCCGCGAGGCGCTGGTCGAGGCCGTCTACCGGCAGGAGGTCGACCACCTCTGCGCCACCGGCGCCGACCTCGCCCGCCGCAGCCCCGGCGTCCCGGCGCTGCGCGACTGGATGGAGAGCTTCGTCGACTTCATGGCAACCAAGCGTGGCCTTGGCGACAGTTTGCGCGCGGTGCTGACCTCCGAGGACGACCGCCAGGAGACCCGCGACCGCCTGCGCGACACGATCGCCGCCCTGCTGAAGGGCCCCGGCATCAGTGCCGGTCTGGAGCCGAACGACCTGCTCATGGCCCTGGGCGGCATCACGCTGATCGCCGCCGAGGAGCGTCAGCGGGAGCTGGCCTCGCGCCTCGTCGAGCTGCTCATCGTCGGGGTACGGGCCCGCTAGACACGTGCCCCGGGCCACCCTGGTCCCGGGTTTTCCACTGGCGCGGCCCGGGCATCGGCCGGGCAGGCTGGTCCCAGCGATCAGCTGTCCGGACCGACCGAAAGGGCCAACCATGTCAAGGACCACGCCGTTGGGCGCCATCGCCCGCGGGCTGCTGGCCGGCGCCGTCGGCACGCTGGCGATGGACACCTTGCTGTACCTGCGCTACCGGCGCGGCGGCGGCACCGACAGCTTCAAGGACTGGGAGTTCTCGGCGAGCGTCAAGAGCTGGGCCGACGCGCCCGCCCCCGCCCAGGTCGGCCGGCGCCTGGTCGAGGGCCTGTTCCAGCGCAAGCTGCCCGACTCCAGCGCGGCCCTGGTCAACAACATCACCCACTGGGCGTTCGGGATCGCCAACGGCGCCGCGTACGGCGTGGCCGCCGGATCGCTGCGCAAACCGCGCGTCGCGTACGGGCCGCTGTTCGGCGCGTCGGTCTGGTCGGGCGGCTACGTGGTCCTGCCCGCCGCGGGTCTCTACAAGAACATCTGGGAGTACGACCGTAAGACGCTCGCCAAGGACCTGAGCGCCCACCTCGTCTATGGCACCACCACCGCCGCCGCGTTCGCGCTCACCTCGAAGGGCAAGGCATGACCACCGTCGCCGACCACATGATCGCCACCCTCAAGGCCTCCGGTGTGCGCCGCATCTACGGCCTGCCCGGCGACTCGCTCAACGGCCTCACCGACGCGCTGCGCCGCGACGGCGACATCGCCTGGCAGCACGTGCGCCACGAGGAGGCCGCCGCGTTCGCCGCCGCCGGCGAGGCCGCCACCACCGGGCAGCTCGGCGTGTGCGCGGCCAGCTGCGGTCCCGGCAACCTGCATCTGATCAACGGTCTGTTCGACGCGCAGCGCAGCGGCGTGCCCGTGCTCGCGATCGCGGCGCACATCCCGCGCGCCGAGATCGGCTCGTCGTACTTCCAGGAGACCCACCCGCAGGACCTGTTCCGCGAGTGCAGTGTCTACGCCGAGCTGGTCAGCGACGTCGAGCAGCTGCCGCGGCTGCTCGAGGTCGCCATGCGGGCGGCGATCGAGCGGCGGGGCGTCGCGGTGATCGTGGTGCCCGGCGAGGTGTTCGCGGCGGCGGCGACCGACGCGAAGGTGACCGCGATCCGGCCCACCCGGTCGATCACGGTCCCCGCCGACAGCGACCTGGCGAACGCGGCCGACGTGCTCAACCGGGGCCAGCGGGTCACCATCCTGGCCGGGGCGGGGTGCCAGGGCGCGCACGACGAGCTGCTGCAGATCGCCGGGCGGCTCCAGGCCCCGGTCGTGCACGCGCTGCGCGGCAAGGAGTTCGTCGAGTACGACAACCCGTACGACGTCGGCATGACCGGCCTGCTCGGCTTCCCGTCCGGATACCGCGCGATGGAGCACTGCGACACGCTGCTCATGCTCGGCACCGACTTCCCCTACCGCCCCTTCTATCCCGCGCACGCGAGGGTGGTGCAGGTCGACATCCGGGGCGAGAACATCGGCCGCCGGCATCCGGTCGACGTGCCACTTGTGGGCGGCGTCCGGAAGACCATCGCCGCGCTGTTGCCGCTGCTGCGCGACGGCCGCGACGACGAGCACCTCAACACCATGAAAAAGCACTATCGCCGTACGCGTGCCCGCTTCGACGCCGTCGCGAAAGAAGGCCGGGCCCGCGGTCCGGTGCACCCGCAGTCGCTCGTCGCCGCGGTCGACCGGCTCGCCGCAGACGACGCCGTCTTCCTGCCCGACGTCGGCACCCCGACCCTGTGGGCGGCCCGCTACCTGACGATGAACGGCCGCCGCCGGCTGATCGGCTCGTTCAACCACGGCACCATGGCCGACGCGCTCCCGCTCGCCATGGGCGTGCAGGCGTCGCACCCCGGCCGCCAGGTGGTCGCGCTCTCCGGCGACGGCGGCCTGTCGATGCTGCTCGGCGAGCTCATCACGCTGCGCCAGCAGAAGCTGCCGGTCAAGGTCGTGGTCTTCAACAACAGCTCGCTCGCGTTCGTCGAGCTCGAGATGAAGGCCGACGGCTACGTCAACTACGGCACCGACCTTGACAACCCGAACTTCGCCGAGGTGGCCCGCTCGATCGGCCTGCACGGCATCCACGTCGAGCACCCTGACAAGATCGACGCGGCCCTCGAAGAGGCGTTCGCCCACGACGGCCCGGTCGTCGTCGACGTCACCACCGTCCGCCACGAGCTGTCGATCCCGCCCGGCCTGACCTTCGACCAGATCAAGGGCTTCACCCTGTGGGGCACCCGCTCGGTTCTCAGCGGCTCGGGCGACCAGGTCCTCGACGTCGCCAAGTCGAACCTGCGGCTACTGGCGGCGGAGCTGGAGTAGCGCCCACTGCTCGCGGGTGATCGCGTACTCGACCTCGCCCTGCTCGGAGCCCGGCAGCGGATCGTCGAAGTCCGGGTGGAAGGTGCGCACGTAGCTCAGCCCGGCCGACGCCATCGTGGCCCGCGACGGCGCGTTGACCGCCATCGTCTCGGCGAAGATCCGCCGCAGGCTGAGGTCGTCGAAGCCGTGCCGGACGAGCTCGCGCGCGCCTTCACCGCCCAGACCCTGACGCCAGTACCGGCGCAACAGCCGGTAGCCCAGCTCGGCCTGCCCGTCGACCGGCCCCTGATCGGCCCGCTCCGGCGGCTCGAGAATCCACCAGCCGACGAACGCCCCGTCGACCAGCCCGGCCCAGAACCCGAGCCCCGGCACCCGCCCGGCGGCGGCCAGCCGGCGCCGATGCAACTGCTCCACCTCGCCCCGCTGCCGCGGCGGGCCCAGGTAGCGCATCACCTCGGGGTCGGCGTCGAGCTCGACCTCACCCTCGAGATGCTCGTCGGACAGCGGCACGAGCTGAATGCGGGCAGTCCGCAAGGTCGCCTGGCTCACGCTTGCATACTGCCCGCCCAGCGAGGCGTCGCCTACTGCTATTCGCGGATTCGGCGTCGCGGCAAGCGGACCCTGCCGGCTGCGCCCGAGCCGCGGGCTTGACCATGAAGACCCAGACCAGCAGGACGGGAAGCCAGGCTCGCCGCTACCTCCGGTTGCACGGCGGTAGAAATCAGGAGCAGATCGGTTGCGGTCCCGCGACGAACTGGAGGAAACCGTCGACGAGGGCGTGCGCACGCCGTACGGAATCGGGGCCTTCTTGATCTGTCCGCTCGATGAGCGACGGTACGTCGATGCCCTGGGAGGCGGCCAGGGCGGCGCCGCCGTTGCCGAGCCAGCCCGCGAGCGATGGCGCCGTCAGCTCGGGATGGAATTGCAACGCAAGATTCCGGCGCAACACGAAAGCTTGCGACGCCGCCGCGTTGCGCGCCAGCTCCTGAGCCTCCGGTGGCAGCGTCCAGCGGTCGTAGTGCCACTGGAACCACGGCCCGGGCGGCACCAGCGACGCGTCGTCGGTCTCGATGTCACTCCAGCCGACCTCCGGCGACGGCGAGGCGGCCACGCTGCCGCCATGTGCCGCCGCCAGGAGCTGGCCGCCGAAGCAGATGCCCAGGACCGGCACGCCGGCGGCGTCGGCGGCGCGCAGCTGGGCTATCTCGGGCGCCACCCAGATGCCGATCAGGTCATGGTCGTAGGCCGACCACGGCGAGCCGAGCACCACGACCGCGTCGAAATTCGCGAAATCGGGGAACGACGCCGCCACGCCGGGCGCGTGGAACGACGCGGCCGGCACCACGAGATGGTCGGTCACCGACCAGCCGTGGGCGGTGAGGCGGTCGGCGACCGGGCCGGCGGGGGAGACGTGGTCGTGGTGGACGATCAGGACGCGGCGCTCAGAGGTGGTAGCTGTACTCACGGAACTCCCAGTCGGTCACCCAGGCCGCGAAACGTTCGAGCTCGTTGCGCTTGTAGGCCAGGAAGGTCGCGATGAACTGCGGACCCAGCATGTCGGCCAGCTCGGTGTCGGCCTCGAGGGCGGCGATCGCCGTCGGCAGGTCGCCCGGCAGCTTCGCCGCCTTCGTGACGTCATAGCCGTAACCCTCCAGCTTGGCGGGCGGCTCGAGCTTGTCGCGGATGCCCAGGTACGCGGCGGCCATGGTCGAGGCGATGGCCAGGTACGGGTTGGCCGAGGCGTCCCCGAGGCGCAGCTCCAGGCGGGCGGCCCGGCCGCGCTCCGGCGGGATGCGGACCATGGCGCTGCGGTTGTCCAGACCCCAGTCGATCAGCCACGGCGCGAGCGTGTCGGGGCCGAACCGCTTGTACGAGTTGATCGTCGGGTTGTTCAGCGCCGCGATCGCCGGCGCGTGGGCCAGGATGCCGGCGATGGCCGACCGTCCGACCTGGGACAGCCCGTCCTCGCCCTGCGGGTCGTCGAACAGGTGCCCACCGTCGCTGGATTTGACGGAGAAGTGCAGGTGGAAGCCGGAGCCGCCCTCGTCGTTGAAGGGCTTGGCCATGAAAGTCGCCATCTTGCCCTGCATGCGGGCGAGCTCCTGGATGGCGTTCTTGAAGCGGAACGCCCGGTCGGCGGCGTCGAGGGCCTCGGAGTGCCAGAGGTTGATCTCGAACTGGCCGGAGGCGAACTCGTGGTTGGCGGCGACGACGTCCAATCCGTACGCCTCGAGCTTGCGCAGCGACGCGAGCAGCGTGTTCTCGGGGTCGCCCTTGAGGCCGGCGGTGTAGACGTTGCCGGTGCCCTCGCCGTAGCGCTTCCAGCCGTTCGGCGCGCCGGCGCTCTCCTCCAACACGTAGAACTCGAGCTCGGGACCGATGATCGGCGTCATGTCGAGGGTCGCGAACCGATCGATGACGCGGCGCAGCACGTTGCGCGGGCTCTCCTCGGAGCGGGAGCCGTCGGGGTTGAAGACGTCGGCGATGACGTGCGCGACGCCCGGCTCCCACGGCACGTGCTGGATGGTCGACAGGTCGGGCACGGCGAGCACGTCGGGCAGCCCGGCGGACAGGCCGCCGTCGATGTCGACCACGTCGCCCATCGGGGAAGTGCCGTAGATCGAGCGGCAGAACGCCACGCCGTCGCCGACTGTGCGCGCGAAGTGGCGCACCAGCAGGTCCCGCCCGCGCTCGGCGCCGATCAGGTCGCTGTAGGCGAGGCGGACGACGTCGATGTTCTGCGCGTTCAGCTCCGCCTGCGCGGCCTCCATGGCGTGCGCGTCGACCGAGAGCATGGGCTCAACTCCTTGGGGAGGGTGATTGTGCCGGGCGTCACAGCAGATCGTACGGACCCAAACGATTGTGTCAATAGTTTCGCGCGCGCCGGAACGTACGATCGTTTCCATGACCGACCACCACCCCCGCCTCGTCGAAACCGAGCGCGCGATGCGCGAGCACGTCGAATCGCTCGGCCTGGACTTCGCGGCCGCGCACGCCGTGTCCAGCATCTACCGGGCGGCGAACGCGGTGCGGTCGTACATCTGGAACGAGCTGCTCCGGCCGTACGACCTGACCTGGACCGGCTGGGTGGTGCTCTGGGTGGTCTGGATCTTCGACGGGATGGAGACGCGGCACGCCGCCGAGGCCGCCGCGATCTCCAAGGCGACGCTGACCGGGGTGGCCAAGACCCTCGAGGCGCGCGGCTGGATCTCGCGGGTCGGGCGCACCGACGACCGGCGCCTGGTCGAGCTGCACCTGACCGACGAGGGCCGGGCGCTGATGGAGGAGCTCTACCCCAAGTTCAACGCGATCGAGACCAAGGTGGTCGGGCGGCTGTCCGGCGGGGACACCAGGGCGATGACGCACAGCTTGCGCGAGATCGTCACCACGATCGAGGAGACCGGGCTGCCCGGATGAGTCCCTCGAACAAGGCGGCTTGAGCCGGGTCCGTATCGGCGGTGTCCTCCGGATGCCACTGAACACCCCGGAACCAGCCCTCATGTTCGTCGAGCGCTAGCTCTTCGATGGTGCCGTCTTTCGCGTACGCGATGGCGCGCAACCCTTTGCCGGGACGGCCGACGCCCTGGTGGTGGTAGCAGGAGACGGTCAGATCGCCGACCACGTGCACGCTGCGGTGCGCGTCCGGGAGGTCCTGGATCAGGTCGCCGCCGCGCGCCACGTTGACCACCTGCAGCCCCCGGCAGATCGCCAGCAGCGGCATCCGGTCCTCCAGCGCGACCCGCGCGACCGCCAGGTCGAAGGCGTCCTGCACCTCGTCGACGTCGTACTGGCTGTCGTGGGCCTCCTGCCCGGCCCAATGCGCGGCCAGGTCGCCGCCGCCGGGCAGCAGCACGCCGTCCGCGAAGTTGATGCGCTTTCGCACCTCGTCGTCGTCGGCCGGCAAGGTGGGGTGCAAGGTGATCGGTTCGCCGCCGGCTTCGAAGACAGATTCCATCAACTTGTACGCGTTGACGTCCGCCCGGAAACGCAATGCCGACGCGCTCGCCGAGAACCGCGCCGGGATCACGATGAGCGGGCGCCTAGCCATACGCGATCCACGTGGTCTTGAGGTCGGTGTACTGGTCGAGGGCGTGCACGGACTTGTCCCGCCCGCTGCCGGAAAGTTTCACGCCGCCGAACGGGACGGTCATGTCGCCCTCCTCGTAGCAGTTGACCCACACCGTGCCGGCCCGCAGCCGCCGCGACATCCGGTGCGCCCGGCCGAGATCGGCGGTCCACACGGCGGCCGCCAGCCCGAATTCGGTGTCGTGCGCGATCCGCAGGGCTTCTTCCTCGTCCTCGAAGGTCTGCACCGCAAGAACAGGACCAAAGAGCTCTTCCCGTACGAGGATGTTGTCCCGCGCCGCGCCGGTGACGACCGTGGGCTCCAGGTAGGGGCCGCTCCGGTCGGTGCGGTCGCCGCCGAGCCGCAGCGACGCGCCCTGCTCGAGTCCGCGGGCCAGCTGGGCCTGGATGCGGTCGAGGCTGCGCTCGTCGACGAGCGGACCCATCCGGGTGGCGGGCAGCAGCGGGTCGTCCGGCTGCCATCCGGCCGCGGCCTCGGCGATCCGGTCGACCACCTCGTCCGCGATGTCACGGTGCACGACCAGGCGCGAGCCGGCCGTGCACATCTCGCCGGAGTTGAAGAACACCGCCCACGCGGCCGTGTCGGCGGCCGCCTTCAGGTCGGGCGCGTCGGGGAAGATGATGTTAGGCGACTTTCCGCCCAGTTCGAGGTGCACCCGCTTGACGTTGCTGTCGGCGGCGTAGCGCAGGAAATGCCGTCCGACCGCGGTCGAGCCGGTGAAGGTGAGCACGTCGACGTCGGGGTGCTCGCCCAGGCGGCGGCCTACGGTCGCGCCGTCGCCGGAAAGCACGTTGAGCACCCCTGGTGGCAGGCCGGCCTCCAGGCCGAGCGCGGCGACCCGCTGCATCGACAGCGGGGACTGCTCGGCGGTCTTGAGCACGACGGTGCAGCCGGCGGCGAGCGCGGGCGCGAATTTCCAGCCCCCGATCGTGAGGGGGAAGTTCCACGGCACGACGGCCGCCACCACGCCGGCCGGTTCCCGGGTCACCAGGGCGAGTTCGCCTTCGGCGGTCGGTGGCGCCTCCCCGGCCGTCTTGTCGGCGAGCCCGCCGTAGAAGCGAAGGCACCGGATCAGCGCGCGAAGCTCGATCTCGTTGGCGTAGGTGATCGGCTTGCCCATTTCGAGGGTGACCAGCCGGGCGATCTCGTCCCGGTGCCGCTCGACGAGCTCCGCGAAGTGAAGCAGGATTTCCCCCCGCTCGCGGGCCGCCATCCGGGGCCAGGGCCCGTGATCGAACGCCCGCCGGGCCGCCGCGACGGCGGCATCGGCGTCGGCGACGTCGGCCCACGGGATCTCGGCCAGGACGCTGCCGTCGCGCGGGGTGACGATCTTCCGGAGGGCGCCGGTGGTCGACTCCCTCTCCGCACCATCGATGATCATCGGCGGGGCGCCCGGATGCCGCGGAACTCCCAGTCGCCGCCCTGGGCGGTGGAGAGGACCTCTTCGCTTTCCGTGGGCTGGGCGCCCACGTCCGTACGGATGGGAGTCGGTCCCTCGACGATGTGGTTGCGCAGCGTGCCGAGGCCCTCGACCTCGACCTCGACCACGTCGCCCGGGTAGACCGTGCGGGAGATGGCCGGCGTCCCGGACAGCAGCACGTCGCCCGGCTGCAGCGTGATCGTGCGGGCGATGTCGGCGACCAGGTAGTGCATGTCCCAGTTCATCTCGTCGGTGTTGCCGTCCTGCCGCACCTCGCCGTTGACGATGGTGCGGATCTGCTTGCCGCGGAAGTCCCAGCCCTCGACGATGCCGGGGCCGAGCGGGCAGAGCGTGTCGGAGCCCTTGACCCGCAGCATCGAGCCGGCGTCGGTGTCGCGGAAGTCGTGCAGGCCGTAGTCGTTGGCGACGGTGTAGCCGCGGATGTAGTAGCGGGCGTCGGCGGGGGAGATGTTGCGGGCGGTGCGGCCGATGACGATGCCGATCTCACCCTCGTAGTTGAGCCACTTGCACCCGGCCGGCCGCACCACCGCCGAGTCGTGCGCGTTGAGCGCGGAGACCGGCTTGTGGAAGTACGTCGGCGCGGCCGGAAGTTTGGTCATCATCTCGTCGACGCGCGACCGATAGTTCAGGTGGACGCAGACGATCTTCGAGGGTACGACCGGCGGCAGGTGGACGGCGTCGGCGATCTTGACGGCGCGGCCGTCGTACGCGATCAGCTCGTCGCCTTGTCGCTCGACGTCCACGACATTGCCGTCCAGCAGGATGCGGCGGGTTTCGCGCATTTTCGGGGAACCTTTCACGCCGTCTGGCGTACGTAGTCGGGATCGGGAGCGGTGCGATGCGGCCGGGGGAAGCCCTCGGATGGGCGGTCGAACCAGAGGTGGACCTGACCGGTGCCGACCGAGTTCTCGTACTCGCCGTACTGGCGGCTGGTGGCGGTGCAGTCGCCCTCGCCGAGCGCGCCCATCATCATCAGGTAGTGCCCGAAGCGGGCCTCGGGCTTGTACTTGAAGAACTCGGGCATGGTGTCGAGGACCCGCTTGTGGTCGCCTGCCGCGAACCATTCCAGGCGTTCCATGTCCGCCTTGTAGGCCTCGGGCGTGAAAATGTGCTCGGAACCGGCCGCTTCGTGGTCGCGCAACTTTCGCAGGGGCCAGAACGTGTGCGACATGGCGCCCGACGCGATCAGCAGAACCTTCCGGTCGGATTCCGCGATCGCGTCGCCGAGGGCGCGACCGAGCCGCAGGTTGTCCTCGGTGTCGGCGGTCTGGCACACCCCGATCGAGATCCACCGCTTCTCCGGCAGGCCCTGGCCGAGGAACTCCCACAGGTTCGTGGTGGCGTAGAAGATCGGCAGGTGGTCGTCCTCGATGGCGGTGATCCAGGTGGAGTGCTCGGCCCCCTTGCTCTCGATGAGGCGGGCCAGCGAAGGGTCGCCGGGGAAGTCGTACGGCCGGCGGCACATCCCGCGCGGCAGCTCCTCCGAGGTGAACAGCCCGGCCCGGCGCTGCTGGGCGGTCACCACGAACTCGACAGTGGTGGCCCAGTGCGAGTCGAGGACCACGACGGTGTCGTAGTCGACGACGTCGAAGACCTCCCGGCGCAGCTGGTGCAGGCCGGAGACCAGCGTCGAGTCCTCGCCGTGGTTGAGCTCGCGCCGGGTCTCCTCCGGCAGCACGATGGTGGGCACGTGGGCGATCAGCCCGGCCCCGGCCACCTCACCCATGGGAGCTCTCCTTCCATCCGTTGGGGCTGAACACCGTGTTCTTGACGTCGCAGTAGAAGTCGAACGAGTACGTACCGCCCTCGCGCCCGATCCCGGACTTGCCGTTGCCACCGAAGGGCGCGCCGAGATCGCGGACGAAGAAGCAGTTCACCCAGACCGTGCCGGCGTTGAGCCGCGCGCTGACCCGCTCGGCCTTTTCCGGCGAACCGGTGACCAGGGTGGCGGCCAGGCCGAAGCGGGTGTCGTTGGCCATCCGCACGCCCTCGTCCTCGTCGGCGAAGGTCTGGAAGGTCAGCACCGGCCCGAAGACCTCCTCGGTCAGGATCTCGCTGCCCGGCTTGGCGTCGGCCAGGATCGTGGGCGGGTAGTAGAGGCCCTTTTCGGGTGCGGCGCCGCCCAGGATCGCCCGGGCGCCGTCGGCCAGGGCGCGGTCGACGAACCCGCTGACCCGATCGAGATGTGCACGGCTGACCAGGGCGCTGACGTCGGTCTTCTCGTCGCGCGGGTCGCCCTGCACGAGACCACGGGCCTTCTCCACGACCCGCGCCTGGAACTCCGCGGCGATGCTCTCCTGCACCAGGATCCGGAACGCGCCGAGGCAGACCTGACCGGCGTTGTCGAACTGCTCGACGGCCAGGTCGACGGCGAGGTCGAGGTCGCAGTCGTCGAAGACCAGCAGCGGCGACTTGCCGCCCAGCTCGAAGGAGAGCGGCACGATGGTGGGCGCGGCGGCGGCGGCGATCACCCCGGCGGTCGGGACCGAGCCGGTGAACGACAGCCGGTTGATGCCCGGGTGTTTGCTCAAGGCCGCGCCTGCCTCGGCGCCGATCCCCTGCACGACGTTGAAGACGCCGGCGGGCAGCCCGGCCTCGTGCGCGATGTCGGCGAGCAGCGACGCGGTCAGCGGCGCCCACTCCGGCGGCTTGAGCACGACCGTGTTCCCGGCGGCGAGGGCCGGGCCGATCCGCCACGTGGCCAGCATGAGCGGCGCGTTCCACGGCGTGATGATCGCGGTGACGCCGGCCGGGTCGTAGGTGACCCGCTCCCGGTGGCCACGAATCTCCATGTCGGGGTGGGCGAGCTTCTCGGCGTAGTCGGCGAAGAAGCGGAAGTTCATCGCCACTCGCGGCATCACGCCCCGGCGGTGCGAGCGCAGCAGCGAGCCGTTGTCCCGGGTCTCCACGCGGGCGAGGTCTTCCCGGCGCTCGTCGATGCCGTCCGCGACCCGGCGGAGGATCGCGCCACGTTCCGGCGCGGACAACGCGGCCCAGGCGGGAAATGCTTCGCGAGCGGCGGCGACAGCGGCGTCGACTTCGGCCGCCGTGCCGGCTGCGATATCGCCGAGGAAACTTTCGTCGATCGGGGAGATATCGGCGAATGTCCGATCGGACGCGACTCGCCGGCCGCCGATCCAGTGCCGGGTGTCGATCGCGACGCCCTCTACGGAAATCACGCGTCCTCCTTGGAAAGTTTCGCGAGCGTCTTTCCGCCGTCCCAGACGACGCCGACCTGCCGGTAGTAGCCGCCGATGACCTCGTCGACGGTGAGCCGGGACAGCTCCTCGGTGGGCGAGTCGAACAACCGGAGGTCGACGTCACCGGCCCACGCCTGGCCGCCGTCGAACGACGCGGCGCCCGACTGGATCAGCTCGGCGTAGGCGTCCGGTGCGCCCTTCTCGATGCCCGGGTAGAAGCGGTGATGCGCCATCGGATGCCCGTTCACGAAGCCGTTCGTCTCGGCGGGCGAGCGCAGTGTCAGCACCGCCTCCGCGATCCGCCGGTCGCCGGCCGCGAGCGTCGCCCCGAACATCCCGCCCGGCGCCAGCTGCGGCGCCGCCTGCCCGAACGGGTGCGGCCGTGTCTGCCACATCGAGCCGAGCTTCTTCGGATACCCCTGGTGCAGCCCGCGCGCGATGGCGAAGTCCTTGTCCACCCAGATGTAGACGCAGCGCGAGAAGACCTGCCCCTCGAAGCTGCACCGCACCACCACGAACGCCTCTTTGTACTGCGACCGCACCGGGTCGAGCAGCTCGGCCCGCGACGACGAGCACGACTGCCAGTCCGCCCAGATGAGGGCGACCGCGCCGGGGTCGTCCGGGGCGAGTTGCAAGGGCGCCGGTAGCAGCTCCGCGACCCGGGCCGGATCGGTCCGGTACTCCACGGTCAGCAGGTCACCCGAGTAGAACCAGGGCGGGCTCGGGATCAGCGACGAGTCGCCGCTCGCCGTGCGCGGGTAGAAGAAGCCCTTCATATGCCCTCTCTCTCGTCCGCGATCATGCGGCCGACAATCTTGCGGACCTGGATGGCGGCGGCGTCGGCCGCGACCCGCACGAGCGGGCGCGGCCCGTCCTCGTCGAGCACGCGCTGCATGGTTACGAGGATGTCCTTGACGCGGCGGTAGTACTCGGCGAACAGCGGCGTCAGCTCGGCCGACGGTGCGAAGTTCCGGCTGACCCGCCATACGTGCCGGGTCGTGGTCGCGTCGATCGGGGTCACGCCGTGGGTGAAGCGAAAACTGAATGTCCGTTCGCCCGCGTACACGTGCCAGCTGTCCACCCACAGCCCCGGCGAGACGAAGCGCCCTTCCTCGCGTTGCGCGAAAACCGAGTCGTCCGTGGCGCCCACCAAAGGCGCGTGCCACTTGGCGAGCGGGGCCGGGGGATAGTCGCGGGAGAACCCCACCGACGTCTCCGACACCTCGACGTCCAGCCGCGGCATCGGCCCGGCCGACAGCGCGGGCGGCGCGATGATCGGGTCCACCACGGCGACGTGCGTGATGTCGGCGAAGTTCTCGTGCAGGAGCAGCGCCCCGGCACGAGTGGTCCACTCGTCGCCGAAGGTGGTCCACTCCGCCGCGGCCAGCCAGGGCGCCCGGGGCGGCTGCCGCAGCCCGGCCAGCCCCGCGTCGGCGAACCACACCCAGACCAGGCCGTCCTGCTCGACGAGCGGGTAGGCCCGGACCCGGGCGTCGTAGGGCACCGCCGCCTGGGTGGGCACCCTGACGCAGCGGCCGTCCGGGGCGTAGGCGAATCCCGAGTACGAGGAGACGATCAGGTCGCCTTCGAGCTGTCCGAGCGAGAGCGGGTACGGCGCGTGCGCGTCCCGATCCTCCAGGGCGACGGCCTGCCCGGACGGCGTCCGGTAGAGCACCAGCCCGCGGTCGAGCGCCCGCCGCCCGAGCGGCGTTCCGGTGACCTCGGCGCTGGTGGCGGCGACATACCAGCAGTGCGTGGGATACATAGGCCCGTCCTCAGAGCGCGAGCGTGAGGCGCGACCCCTTGCAGCGGGACACGCAGATCATCATGACTTCGCCGGCGGCGCGTTCCTCGTCGTCGAGCACCGAGTCCCGGTGGTCGACCTCGCCGTCGATCACCTCGGTCTCGCAGGTCCCGCAGATGCCTTCCAGGCAGGAGCCGAGCACGCTCACCCCGGCCTGCCGGACGGTCTCGAAGACGGACTGCCCGGCCGGCACCGCGAGCGTCTTGCCGGAGTGCTGCAGCACCACCTCGAACTCGCTGTCCGGCGAATCCGGCGAAACTTCCCGCGCGGTGAACCGTTCCAGATGCAGGCTGCCCGGCGGCCAAGCGGCGCACTGCGACTCGACCGCGGCCAGCATGCCCTCGGGCCCGCAGGCGTAGACCAGGGTGTCCGGCCGCGGCGTGCCGAGGATCGCGCTCAAATCGAGCCGCCCGTGCGAATCCTCGGGCACAAGATGAACGCGATCCCCGGAAAGCTCGTCGGTGAACGCCATCGAGTCGAGCGTCCGGCCGCCGTAGTGCAGCTCCCACTCCGCCCCGGCCGCCGAGACCTCATGGATCATCGCGAGCAGCGGTGTGATGCCGATGCCGCCGGCCAGGAACAGGTAGCGCCGCGAGGACACGACCGGGAAGTGGTTGCGCGGCCCCCGGACCCGTACGTTCTCGCCGGCCGTGAGCTTGTGGACCCGGGCCGATCCGCCGCGGCTGTCCGGCGTGTGCAGCACGGCGACCCGCCAGCACCCCGGCTCGCTCGTCCGGCCGCACAACGAGTACTGCCGGACCAGCCCGTCCTCGAGGATCAGGTCGATGTGCGCGCCCGGGGTCCAGTCCGGCAGGTCCTGACCGTCGGCGCGCGCCAGCGTCAGCGCGACCACGCCGTCGGCGGCCGGCGTGACGGACCGGACCACCAGGTCGGCCTCGAACTCGCGGACGACCAGATCGACGGTCATCGCGGCTTGACCGACACCGGGAACTTCTTGATCCCGTTGACGAAGTTGGAGCGGACCCGGGTGACCTCGCCGTTGAGCTGGATGTCCTGGACGCGAGGGAGCAACTCCTCGAACATCAGCCGCACCTCCATCCGCGCGAGCGCGTTGCCCATGCACAGGTGGGGGCTGCCCTTGCCGAACGTGAGGTGGTCCACGTTCGGACGCCGTACGTCGAGCTTGTAGGGATTTTCGAAAATTTCCTCGTCGCGGTTGCCGGATGCGAACCACATGACGACCTTGTCGCCGGCCTTGATGTCCTTGCCGCCGAGCGTGACGTCGCGGGTCGCGGTGCGCCGGAAGTGGTAGACCGGCGAGGCCCAGCGCAGCAGCTCCTCGAGCCCGGAGGCGATCAGCGCCGGGTCCTCCTGGAGCAGCCGCAGCTGGTCGGGCTGCTCGATGAGCGCGAGCATCGACTGGCTGATCGCGTGCCGGGTGGTCTCGTTGCCGGCGATCACCAGCAGCAGGAAGTAGTTGTCGAAGTCCTTGTCGGTCATCGGCACGCCGTCGCTGGGCAGCTTGTTGGCGAGCTGGCTGATCAGGTCGGTGCCGTCGCCGCCCTTGCGACGGTCGCGCAGCGCCCGGCCGTAGTCGAAGACGTCCTGCGTGGTCGGCGAGCGGAACGGCAGGTGCTTGTACTTCTCGCTCTCCGGCGAGTCGTACTGGTGCTCGGTGTAATCGGGGTCGGTGTTGCCGACCATCTCGTTGCCCCAGCGGATCAGCTGGCCGGTGTCCTCGAGCGGCACGTCGAGCAGGCGGGCGAGGACCTGGATGGGGAAGTCCGCGCTGATCTTCTGGACGAAGTCGAAGTCGTTCGAGGAGAGCGCCTCGTCGACTGTCTTTTTCGTCAGCTCCCGCAGGAAAGTTTCGTAGTTCTTCATGAGGTTGCGCGGGCTGAACTCGCGGGCGATGAGCTGCCGGAGCACGAGGTGGCGCTGCCCGTCGGTCTCGAGAAGGGACCGGCGGATGTCCATCAGGTCGTCGTCGACCTCTTCCAGGTTGACGAACTGTTCCGAGGTGAAGGTCGCCGTGTCGCGATCCACCGCCCAGATGTCCTGATATTTCGTGACAGCCCAGAAGCCCCGGTTCGGCGCGTCCTCGGGGTTCCAGTGCACCGGGTCCTCGCGCCGCAGCGTGTCGAACTGGTCCCAGGCCTCGTTTCGCTGGAAGCGGTCGTAGTCGGCCAGATTGACCTCGTCGATTTTCACAGCCACCGCCCTGCCTCCGTGACAAAAGTCGTTCGGACCCAAACGATATGTGCGGGCAGGCCGAGATGCAAGAGGGTCTTGTGTCCCGTGACACACCGGCCCTAATGTTCGCGTTCAAACGTTCGGACACGAACGACCATGACATAGGGACGGGCGTCATGAGCCAAGCCGAGCAGTCGAGCACCGTCGAAACCGAGAAACATCAGCTGCGCCGCGGCAGCCTGGGCGTGCTCGCCATCTCCTTCTTCGTCATCTCCGCGGCCGCGCCGCTCACCGCGATGGCCGGCGGTGCGCCCGTGGCCATGCTGCTGGGCAACGGCGCGGGCATCCCCGCCGCGTACGTCGTCGTCAGTCTTCTGCTCTTGATCTTCTCAGTGGGTTACACGGCGATGGCAAGGCACCACACCAGCACCGGGGCGTTCTACAGCTACGTCACGCGAGGGCTGCGGCAACCGGCCGGCGGTGCGGCGGCGTGGATCGCGCTGCTCGGCTACAACGCCATGCAGATCGGGCTCTACGGCCTGTTCGGGTCGGCGGCGTCGGGCTTTCTCGCCGACCAGTTCGGCTGGGACGTGCCCTGGTGGGTCTGCGTCCTGATCGCCATGGCCGTCATCGCCGTGCTCGGCTACCGGCAGGTCGACCTGTCGGTCAAGGTGCTGTCGGTGCTGGTCCTCGCCGAGTTCATCGTCGTGCTGATCCTCGACGTCGCGATCGCGGTCAAGGGCGGTGAGGGCGGTGGCGCGCCGCTGACCCTCGAGCCGTTCAGCTGGAGCGCGTTCGCCTCCGGCTCGGTCGCGATCGCGCTGCTGTTCAACACCGCGTCGTTCGTCGGCTTCGAGGCCACCACCATCTACAGCGAGGAGGCGAAGGACCCGCGCCGTACGGTGCCGCGCGCCACCTACGTCGCCGTGCTGACGATCGGCCTGTTCTACACCGTCACCACCTGGCTGATGGTCAACGCGCAGGGCGCCGACGGCCTCGTGGACTTCCTCGGCGGCCTCAAGCCCGACCCCACCGCGTTCCTTTTCGTGCTCAGCGACACCTATCTCGGCAGCACGCTGACCACGATCATGACGCTGCTCTTCGCCACCAGCGTTTTCGCGGCGTTGCTCGCCTTCCACAACGCGGTCGCGCGCTATCTTTTCGCGCTCGGTCGCGAAGGTCTCGTGCCCGAGCGCCTCGGCCGCACCCACAAGGTGCACCTCAGCCCGCACGCCGGCTCGCTCAGCCAGACCGTGCTGGCGGTCGTCATCGTCGCCGTCTTCGTGATCACCGACCAGGACCCGGTGCTGGCCCTGTTCACCTGGCTCACCCAGCTCGGCACGCTGGCGATCATCACCTTGATGGCGCTGGCATCTTTCGCGGTGGTCGCGTTCTTCCTGCGCCATCCCGACCTGGACAGCAACCGCCTGCGAACTTTCGTCGCGCCGGTCGTAGGCGGCGTCGCCACAGCCGCGGTCGCGGTCTACGCGGCTTCCCAGTTCGGGTTGCTGATCAGCAAGCCCGGCAGCGCCCTGAGCTGGATCCTGCCGGCCCTCATCGTCGTGGCCGCGGTGGTCGGCCTGGTTTCGGCCATCGTGCTCAAGAACAAGAACCCGCAGCTGTACGAGGTGATGGGTCGCCACCGAGGCGACGCTTAGCCGTCGAGCAGTCGAGCCACCAGGCGCCGGGCGTCGTCGGCGGAGGCCGGCCGATCGAAGAGCGCACGAAAGTAGAGCGGAGCGACAACGACCTCGAGCAGGTCCGCGACCGTGGGCGGCGACTCGCCCCGGGCGCGGGCCTTTTCGAGCATCTCGGAAAGTTGCGTCGACCGCTCGGCCAGCACCGCCGACGCCCCGCGATCCGGATCGGCCGGGATCGCGTCGACCGCGGCGCGCAACATGAGCGCGCCGAGCGGGCCGGAGAGGCTGCCGGCCACGGCCGTCGCGTATGCCTCCAGATCACCTCGCAGGCTGCCCGTGTCGGGCAGCGGCGAAGTGCGCGCCGGCCCGGCCTGAACCATGTCGCTCAACAGCACCGAAACCTTGCCCCAGCGCCGGTAGATCGTCGCCTGGTGCACCCCCGACCGCTCGGCGATCAGCGGAATCGTGAGCTCGTCGGCCCCGCGCTCGGCCAGCAGCTCGACCACCGCCCCGTGAACCCGCTCGCGCAGCCGCTCCGACCGTCCGTGCGGCCGCTGCATCGGCCGGGGCGAGTTCACCACCCGTGCATCTTAACGCGAAATTCCTTGCGATAAGGCTGTCCTATCGCGAATAATCTCGCGTTAACCGGGGGAGGTTTTGACATGACACTGCTGAACCGCTGGCCCGCCGCACTCGGCCTGGCCGCGGCGGCCGGCCAACTGGCGCTCGGCCCTGACACCGACACCATCGCGACGGTCCTCGCCGTGGCCGTGCTCTGCTATCTGGGCGCGGCCGCGTTCGACAGGCGCTGGGTTTCCTGGGCCGGCTGCCTGGTCTTCCCGGCGATCATCGTGGCCGCCCGTTTCGCCGACCTGACCTGGTGGCTCGTCGGCGCGCTGGTAGCGCTGGCCCTGGTCGTGGTCGGCCTGATCCTGCGCGCGCCCAGACGCGCCCTGACCGTGGAGACCGCAGGCCTGCTGGGTTACGGCGCCGTAGCCGTGCTCGCCCTGTCCCTGTCTCCGCGCGCCGGCTTGGCGGTGGCCGGCGTGGCCCTCTGCGCCCACGCCGTCTGGGACGTCATCCACTACCGCCGCGACGTGGTGGTGAAGCGCTCGCTCGCCGAGTTCTGCGTCCTGCTCGACGTGCCCTTGGGCATTGCGGCCATCATCCTGGCCATCACCGGCTGACGTCGGTGCGGCGGCGGTCGGGCTTGAATGGCAACTCTGTGACGACGGCTGGGATTTCTCGCTGCGTAGTGCCCGGCCGTCCCCACAGGACGGTTACCTCGGTGCCCGGCGTCGTGTGCGCTGTTTCCAGGACGCCGAGCGAAATTGTCGCGCCGACCGTAAGGCTCAGCGCCCGGCCGGTCGAGACGCCTCGAAGGACGCCGTCGATCAGGATCTGGTCGAAGCTCGGGCCGTTGAGGCGCGGCAGTTCCATCTGCTCGACGCCGTCAAAAAGGCCGGCCGCGATCGCCGCGACACTTTCGTTGTCCCAGCGCAACCCGACCAGTTTTCTTTCGCCGGCGTCGGCGACCAGCGCGTCCCGCCCGAGGAAGTCGTGCGAGGAGATCCGGCCGCGCAGCCAGCCGAGCTCGCCCGGCTTGCGGAAATAGTCGGTGACGTTGCCCGGAACGAAACTCCCGCCCGGCCCCTTGCCGCGGCGGAACTGCGTGGGCGCGCCCGGCGTGAGGATCGCGGCCGGCAGGTAGTCGAGGCCGTTCGTCGCGATGCCCGCCTCGATGTGCTGCACCGACTGCGAGCGCAGCCCGAGCAGCGTCACGTTCCCGGCGCCGGCTATCGCTTTCCAAACCTCGTTCGCGTACGCCGCGGGGCCGTGCACCTCATAGCCGAGCTCGCCCGAGATGCCGGTGCGCAACACCCGCACCCCGACGCCGTTCGCGAAAGCCGGGCGGCTCCGGTTGAAGCCGAGGTCGCGCAAGTTTCCGCCGAGAACGCTCTGCAGGATCGCGAAAGATTCCGGCCCCTGGACGCCGAAGATGAACAGATCCGGGCTGACGTCCGTGACCGACGCGTCCCAGTTGCCCATGGAGAACTGCCAGCGCAGCCAGTCGCCGCTGCCGGCCGTGTAGAGAAACTTTTCCTCGCCGAGCCGGCAGAGCACGCCCTCGGAGGCGACCCAGCCGTGCTCGTCGAGCTGCACGTGATGCTTGATCTGCCCGTCGTGGAAGACGGACAGGTCGTTCATGCCCAGCCACGACAGGAAGTCGAGCGCCTGCGGCCCGCTCACTTCGATCTTGTTGAGCGAGGTCCAGTCGCCCAGGTAGCAGCCGCGCACGTGGGCGGTGCTCTCCTCGGCCCATCCCGTGTACTCCTGTGGCAGCAGGATCTGGGCGAACGGGGCGTAGGCGCCCTTGGCGTTCGCCGGGTCCTGCGCCGCCGCGGCCGGGCTGAACAGCGCCGGCCGCTCGGAGACGAAGGCGCCCTCGCGGTGCCGGACGACCGCCTCGTAGGTCTCGCGCTGAAGGGTCATCCCGGCCTCCACTAAATCGAGCTAGTGGCGGGGAGATTACCCAGATGTTTCGCGCTACGGCAAGGGGTTCGCAGCGTCGTGGTCGTAGATCCAGGCGACGACGTCGTACGACCAGTCGGTCGCGCCCTTGGCCATCGCCTCGTCGCGGGCCTCCTGATCAGGCCCGTCGTGGAGGTGGAAGCGGGTCTTGTTCTCGGACGAGAGCGCCTGCATCCTGCTCGCGCGGGGGAGGCGCAAGCGTTCGTAGTCGATCAGAGCGCCGGCCGGATCGTCCGATTTCGCGGCCAGGCACGCGGCCAGCGTGGCGCCGTCCTCGATCGCCTGGGCCGCGCCCTGGGCCATGAACGGCAGCATCGCGTGGCAGGCGTCGCCCAGCAGCGTCACCCGGCCCTGCGACCAGTGCGGGAGCGGCGGCCGGTCGAAGAGGGCCCACACGAAAGTTTCGTCGACGGCCTCCAACATTCCGCGCACCTGTGGGTGCCACCCGTCGAAAGCTTTCAGCGCGTCGGCCACCTCGCCGCGGTCGGTCCACGACTCGCGGGTCCAGGTGCCCTGCTCGACGATCGCCACGAAGTTCATCAGCCGCCGGCCGCTGACGTAGTAGTTCACGAAGTGCTGGCCGGGACCCATGAACACCTGGGCGGTCACCTCGATGTCGAGGCCCTCCAGCCGCTCGGCCGGGATCAGCCCGCGATAGGCGATGCACCCGGTGAACCGCGGCCGCTCGGGGCCGAACAGCAGCCCCCGCACGTCGGAGTGGATGCCGTCCGCGCCGACCAGCACGTCCACCTCCGCGTCGTCCTGGGCCGCGAAACGAAGGCGTACGCGATCGTGGGTTTGATCGAAAGCGGTCAGCCGATGGCCCAGATGGATCCGCTCCGGCGGGATCGCCGCCGCCAGGGCGGCGAGCAGATCGGCGCGGTGGGCCTGGTAGTGCGGGAACCCGAACCGGTCCTCGAGAGGCTCGCCGAGCGGCGTTCGCAACAACGTGCGCCCGTCGTCCCACCGGCGCTGATGCAGCGCGAGCGGCTTCACGCCGACGCGCGCCAACTCGCCGGCCAGGCCGAGGTTGTGCAGGATCCGCGAGGCGTTCGGACTGACCTGGACGCCCGCCCCGACCTCGCCCAGAGCGCGCGAACGTTCGTACACCTGAACGTCAAAACCGGCCGCGAGCAGCGACAATGCCGCGCTCAGCCCGCCGATCCCGCCACCGATGACACCTACCGTCAGCCCCCGCATGACCCCAGCATCGACCCGCGCCGATGTTGCGGACAAGGACGTTCTGGCCACCTTTCGTGCCTATCTTGGAACGAGTGCGGGAGCTGACGGGCGAGGCGAGGGCGCGGGAGAGCTTGCGCCGGCAGAACCGTGCGCTCGCCGAGCTGGTGGCGACCAGGACCGAGCTGGTCTCGGCCATGCTGCACGAGCTGCGCACGCCGCTGGCCTCGACCCTCGCGATGGTCGAGATGCTGCCGGCGGACACCGGCGACGCGCAGCTCGACGAGGCCCTCGAGCTGATCGCGCGCAACGTGCGCCGGATCGCCGGGGTGACCGAGCAGATCGCCACGATCAGCGGGATGGAGAACGGGACGCTCCCGATTTCGCGGAAAGATTTCGACCTCGCCGCGTTGCTTTCGAAGCACGGTTTCGCGGTGGAGAGCATGGAAACTTTCGCGGGCGACCGGGATCGACTGAACCAGGTTTTCGCGCGGCTGGTCGAGGCCGTCCGGGCGCTGGGCGGGGCCGGGCGGATGACCGCCTCGACCGACGGCGATCACTGGCGGATCGCGCTGCCGCTGCCCCCGGATCTGGTCACCGACCGGCTGTTCACCGGGGCGAACGCCACGGCGCTGATGTTCGCGCGGGCGGTGGTCGGCCGGCACGGCGGCACGGTCGGCGTCGAGAGCGCTTCGCTCGTGGTCAGCCTGCCCCGGTCAGCGCGTCCACCCGGGTCAGCAGATCCTGCGCCGTGAACGGCTTGACCAGGTAGTCGTCGGCGCCCGCGTCGAAGCCCGACGCCACGTCGAGCCACTGGCCGCGGCCGGTCAGCAGGATGATCGGGATGTCGGCGGTCTCGGCGTCGTCACGCAGCGCGCGGCACACCTCGAGGCCGGTCATGTCCGGCATCGTCACGTCGAGGACCGCGAGGTCCGGCGGGTGCTCGTGCGCCGCCCGCAGCCCATCGCGGCCGGTGCTGCTGGTCTCGACCTCGAGGCCGCCCGAGCTCAGCACGGTCCGGACGATCTCCAGCATCGTCGGGTCGTCGTCGACCACCAGCACAGAAGTCACCGCATCCCCCTCCGACGTTACTTAGAGTAGCTTCCGTGGGGGTACGCGGTGAGCGGATCGCCGATCGGTCCTGGTGGACCGTCGGGCGCATGCTCACCGTGGGCTTCCTGCTGGCGCTGCTGGCCCTGGCCGTGGTGGGCGCCAGCGCGTACGTCCGGATCGGCGCCCTGATGGAGAGCCAGGCGCCGCTGCAGCGCTCGCACCTGCTGCTCGGCGAGATCGGGCGGCTCGGCGACGGGGTGAACGGCCTCGACCGCACCGCCCGCGCCTACCGCGAGAGTGGCAGCGCCACGTGGATCCAGGCGCTGCGCAACGTTTCCGCCGCGGTCGCCGGCGACCTGGGCCGGGTCCGCGAGGACAGCCGAGGCGACCCCATCCACCAGGAGATCCTCGACCGGCTCCAGCCGTTGATCGAGAGCCGCCTCGCCCAGTATCAGAAGGCCGCGGACCAGCGGAAACCTACCACCGTGACCACCGACATGGCCGCCGTGCAGACGCTGGTCAGCCAGCTGCACACGCACGAGGAGCAGCGCCTCGCCGAGCAGTTGCGGGCGAACGACGCCAGCGCCCGGCGCACCCGCAACCTGATCCTCTGGGTGTCGCTGGGAACGGCGGCGCTGGTGGCGCTCTGCGCGCGCTGGATCACCGGGCACATCACCGCGCCGGTCCGGCGGGTCACCGCGGCGGCGCAGCGGGTGGCCCAGGGCGACCTGAGCCGGCGAGCCGAGGTGAGCGGGCCGCAGGAGCTGGCGCAGATGGCGGCGGCGGTGAACGCCTCGATGTCCGCGATGGTCGCGGCCCGCGACGAGGCGGTGGCGGCCGCGGCGGCGAAGTCGGCGTTCCTGGCGACCATGAGCCACGAGATCCGTACGCCGATGAACGCCGTGATCGGGATGACCGGGCTGCTGCTCGGCACCGACCTCGACGTGCGGCAGCGGGAGCTGGTCGACACCGTGCACGCCAGCGGCGAGTCGCTGCTGGTGATCATCAACGACATCCTGGACTTCTCGAAGATCGAGGCGGGCGAGCTGTCCCTGGACGAGCGGCCGTTCGCGCTCGGCCCGTGCGTGCACCAGGCCATCAACCTGGTGGCGCTTACCGCGGACGCGAAGGGGCTGCACCTGTCGGCGCACCTGGCCGACGACTGTCCCGCGGCGGTGATCGGGGACGAGAGCCGGATCCGGCAGATCCTGGTCAACCTGATCGGCAACGCGGTCAAGTTCACCGACCACGGCGCGGTCACGGTGACCGTGACCACGGTCGACGGCCGGGTCCGGTTCGCGGTCCGGGACACCGGCATCGGGATCCCGCACGACCGCCTCGACCGGCTCTTCCTGCCGTTCTCCCAGGTCGACGCGTCAGTGGCGCGCGGCTACGGCGGCACCGGCCTCGGGCTGGTGATCAGTCAGCGGCTCGCCGAGGCCATGCACGGCGGCATCGCCGTGGACAGCACGCCCGGCCAGGGGTCGACCTTCACCGTGACGGTGCGGCTGCCGGAGACCGACTTCATAGCGGCGGCCGTGGAAGAGGCGGCGCCGGCCGCTCGCCCGCTGCGCGTGCTCGTGGCCGAGGACAACCCGATCAACCAGCGGGTGGCGCAGCTGCTGCTGGAGGGTCGCGGTCACCGGGTGGAACTGGCGGCCGACGGGAGAGAGGCAGTGGCGGCCGTCCATCGTACGAAATTTGATCTGGTCCTGATGGATGTGCAGATGCCGGTGCTGGACGGCCTGGCGGCGACCGAGCAGATCCGCGCCCATCCGCCGGTGCACGGCGCGCCCCGGATCGTGGCTCTGACCGCGAACGCGATGGTGGACGACCGGACCGCGAGCAAGCGGGCCGGCATGGACGGTTTCCTCGCCAAGCCGATCCGCCAGGCCGAGCTGGACGCCGTGCTGGCGGGCGCGGCGGCCCACGCGGACGTGACCGAGATCGTCGAGCGGTCCGAGGCGGAGAACATTCGCGACTGGGTGGACGGGATGGCCGCCTCGGTGGGCGGCGACCGCGCGAAACTTGCCGAGATCCTGCACAACTTCGCCGACCGGTTGCCCGCGACTTTGACCAGGATGGAGCACGCGGCTTCGGCCGGTGACGCCCGCAACCTGGCGCGGCTCGCGCATTCCTTGAAGGGTTCGTCGGCCACCCTCGGGGCGAACGAGTTGGCCGCGCTCTGTGCCGAGGTGGAGGAGCGGGCGCGCGAGGCGCGCCCGCCCGAGATCCATGAACTACGTGCGCACGCCGGCGCGGTGACCAGCGTTATGCGCGAACTTTCCGCCGAGCTTTCGTCATGACAGGCCGTTGTCCGCCAGGAAAGCTTTCGCGACCGCCGCGGTGTCCTGCTTGTCGACCTGCACCTTGGCCAGGTACGTGGTGAGGTTCTCGGTGGTCAGCTTGGCCGAGACCGCGTTGAGCGCGCCGCTCACCGTCGGGTTGTTCGCCTCGCTGCGGATCAGCGGGAGGATGTTCTCGGCCAGGTAGAGGTTCTTCGGGTCCTCGAGCACGACCAGGTTGTTGGTCTTGATCGCGGAGTCGGTGGAGAAGATGTTGCCGACGTCGATCTGGCCCTTGAGCAGCGCGTTCAGGGTCAGCGGTCCACCCGCGTCGAGCGGTTTGAAGGTCTTGAACTTCACCCCGTACAGCTGGTCGAGGCCCTTGAGGCCCTGGTAGCGCTCCTGCCATTCGGGGCCGGCGCCGATCGACAGGGTGCCCGCGACCGGCTTGAGGTCCTCGATGGTCTTGAGGTTGTGCTTGGTCGCCGTCGCCTGGGTGACGGTCAGCGTGTCCTTGTCCTCGGCGGCCGACTGCTCGAGCACCTCGGTGCCGGCCGGGAGCACCTTCTTGAGCGCGGCGAGCACGTCCTCCGGGCTGCTCACGCCCTCGGGCGCGCCGCCCTTGGACAGCGCCGAGAGCAGCGCGCCGTTGTACTCCGGCAGCAGGTCGATCGAGCCGTCCTGCAGGGCCTTGAGGTACAGCTCGCGGGCGCCGATGTTGAACTGGCGCTTGACCTGCACCTGCTTGGCCTCCAGGGCCTGGGCGTAGATCTCGGCGAGCAGCTCGCTCTCGGCGAAGTTGGCCGAGCCGATCGTGACGGTCGAAGGCGCGTTGCTGCTTTTGTCGGTGTCGTTGCTGAGCGGGTCCTCGTTGGCGCCACAGGCGGCGAGCATCGAAATCGCCGCTACAGCGGCAAAAATGCGGATATGTCTCATTCTCATGACCTTTCTCGGAGTCCGGGGGAGACGATCCGGCGCTGCACGAGGGCGAGCACCAGATCCAGTACGACCGCCAGCACCGCGACGACGATGGCGCCGGCCAGCACACGGGAGTAGTCGTTGACGGCGAGGCCGTCGATCAGCAGGCGGCCCAGGCCGTTGAGGCCCACCGCGGCGGCCACGGTCGCGGTCGCCACCACCTGGAGCGCGGCGCTGCGGAAGCCGCTCATCATCACCGGCAGCGCCATCGGCAGCTCCACCTTCATGAGCACCTGCCAGGGACGCATCCCGACGCCCCTCGCGGCGTCGACGACCCGGTGGTCGATGGAACGGACCCCCGCGTACGAGGAGGTCAGTACCGGCGGGATGACCAGCACCGTCAGCGCGATGAGCACCGGCAGCAGCCCGAGCCCGAGCAGCGTGACCATGAGCATCAGCAGCCCGAGCGTCGGCAGCGACCGGCCGGCGTTGCCCGCGTTGATCGCGATGAACGAGCCGCGTCCGGTGTGGCCGATCCACAGCCCGATCGGCAGCGCGATGATCGTGCCGATCAGCAGGGCCAGCGCCGAGTAGTAGAGGTGGGACAGGATCAGCTGCGGGATGCTGCCGTCCTCGGTGAGGCTCCAGTGCGCCGGATCGAACAGGTACGAGAGGTTCACGCGGCGCCCCTCTGGAATCGGGTCCACGGTGTGACCAGCCGCTGGATCAGCACGATGACCAGGTCGGCCAGGCCGGCGAGCAGCACCGACAGGATGATGCCGACCAGGATCGGCTCCACGTAGAACAGCTGGAAGCCGCGCGTGAACAGCTGGCCGAGCCCGCCGACGCCGATCAGCGCCCCGACGCTCACCAGGCTGATGTTGGCCACCGTGGCGACCCGCAGCCCGGCCAGGATCACCGGCAGCGCGACCGGCAGCTCGACGTCGACCAGCCGGCGCAGCCGCCGGTAGCCCATCGCGGTGGCCGACTGCACGATCAGGGGGTCGACGTTGCGCAGGCCGTCGGCGACGGTCCGCGCGAGCAGCGCGACGGTGTAGATGGTCAGTGCCACCACGATGTTCAGCGGCGAGAGAATCTTCGTGCCGAGGATGACCGGCAGGAAGACGAACAGCGCCAGCGACGGGATCGAGTAGAGCACCCCGGCCGTGTTGACCAGCGGGTGGTAGAGCCAGGGGAAGCGGACGCCGAGGTAGCCGATCGGCAGGCTCAGGACGAAGCCGATCAGCACCGGGATCAGGGCCAGCGCGACGTGTTGCTTGAGGGCCGCGAGGATCGTCTCCCAGTTGTTCGAAAGGTAGGTCGTCATTTCTTCTTCCGTCCGGCCAGGTGGTCGACCAGGTCGTGGTGGGGCACGACGCCGTCGGCCTCGCCGTCGGAGTTGACCCGCACCGCGACCCCGGCCGGCGAGGTGATCGCCAGGTCGGTGACCAGCCGCAGCGAGTCGGCGCTGGTGAAGGTGGCGATCTTGTGGACGTCGCCGCCGATCCGCCAGCCCACCGGCCTCTTCGCCTCGTCGAGCACCAGGTCGGGCGCCTCGGAGACGGGCCGCACGGGCAGGTCGGCCGCGGTGTCGAAGGAGAGGCTGCGCAGCCCGCGGTCGCGCCCCACGAACTCGGCCACGAACTCGTCGGCCGGGCTCTCGAGCAGCTCGCGCGGGGTGCCGACCTGGGCGAGCACGCCGCCCTGCCGGAAGATCGCGACGACGTCGCCGAGCTTGATCGCCTCGTCGATGTCGTGGGTGACCATCGCGATGGTCTTGCCGAGATCCTGCTGCAGGCGCAGGAACTCGCGGTGCAGACCTTCGCGGACGACCGGGTCGACCGCGCTGAACGGCTCGTCCATCAACATGATCGGCGGGTCGGCGGCGAGCGCCCGGGCCACGCCGACGCGCTGCTGCTGGCCGCCGGAGAGCTGGGCGGGGTAGCGGTTGGCGAACTCCGGCGCGAGCCCGACCCGGTCGAGCAGGCCGAGGGCGTCGGTGCGGGCCTGCCGGCGGGTCCGGCCGAGCAGCATCGGGACGGTCGCGACGTTGTCGAGCACCGTACGGTGCGGGAAGAGGCCGGCGTGCTGGATCACGTACCCGATGCCGCGCCGCAGCAGCGCCTCGTCCCGCCCCGCGATGTCCTCGCCGTCGATCAGCACCCGCCCCGACGTCGGGCTGATCATCCGGTTGATCATCCGCAGCGACGTGGTCTTGCCGCAGCCGGACGGTCCCACGAGGACCGTGGTCTTGCCGGTCGGGAGCTCGAGCGAGAGATGATCCACGGCCGTGCTGCCACCCGGGTAGACCTTCACGACATCCTCGAATGTGATCATGGCGCTCCCGGCTCGGTGAATGAGGCTATTCATACTCGCGGGGTAGTGAATAAGATGTCAACGCTCCGCGGGAGCCCTTTACGCTCCTGAAACTAGGTGGTGTCGATATGAGCGCAAGTGTCCGGCTCGACGGGCGGTCGTTGACGATCGACGGACTGATCGCGCTCGCCTCCGGCCAGTCGTCGCTCGTCGTCGACCCGGCCGCGCTGGCGCTGGTCGCCGATCGGCACGACGTGCTGCTCGCGGCCCAGGCACGCGGCGCCGTCTACGGCGCGAACACCGGCGTGGGCGCCAACCGGCACGAACGCACCTCCGACGACGGCGCGCACGCGTTGCGACTGCTGCGCAGCCATTGCGCCGGCGTGGGCCCGATCGAGGACGACCTCACCGCGCGAGCCACGATGGTCACCCGCCTCAACCAGATCCTCGCCGGCGGCTCCGGCATCTCCCAGCCGGTCGCGGCGGCCCTGGCGGACGCGGTGCGCGACGGCGCGGTCCCCACCATGCACTCGTGGGGCGCGATCGGGACGGCCGACCTGGCCGCGCTCGCCGAGCTTGGTCTCACCCTGGCCGGCGAACGTCCGTGGCGTTCCGGCGCCGGCCCGGTCACCAGGATCGGCGCCACGGATGCCCTGCCGATGATCTCGTCGAGCGCCCTGACGGTGACGACGGCGGCGCTGGCCCTGGATCGCATGCGCAGCCAGCTGCGCGCTTCCGTCGTGGTCGGGGCGCTGACCTTTCTTGCGCTTCGAGGCAACCCCGAGGCGTACGACTTCGCGGTGCACGCGGCGCGGGCCCACCCCGGCCAGGCGGAGGTCGCGTCCTGGCTGCGCGAGCTGGTGGCCGGGTGCGGCGATCCCGCCCGGATCCAGGACCCGTTCGGCCTGCGCGTCCTGCCCCAGGTGGCGGCGCCGGCCCTGCACGCGGCCCTGACCCTGCACGAGGTGGTGATCGGCGAACTGAACGCCGCGGTCGAGAACCCTCTGGTCACCGAGGACGGCGTACGGCACCACGGCCAGTTCCACACCGCGACACTGGCGTCGCAACTTGACGCCGTACGCGGAGCCTTTCTCCCGGTCTTGTCGTTGTCGGCGGCCCGCCTGGGTTTGCTGATGCGCCCCGACATGACGGGCTTGCGGGCATTCCTGGCCGACGGCCCGCCCGGCAGCTCCGGCCTGATGATCAGCGAGTACGTGGTCCAGGACCTGCTCACCGAGATCCGGGTAGGAATGCAGCCCACGGCGGCCGGAACGCTGACCATCTCGCTGGGCCTGGAGGAGCACGCAAGTTTCGCGACCCAGGGCGCCCGATCGCTGCGAACAATGACGAAACTCGCGCCGACCCTGCTGGCCGCCGAGCTGGTGGCCGCGGTCCGGGCGCTCCGGATGGCACCCGGCCGCCTCACCGACGGGACGGCGCGAGAGGCCTTCGATCTGGCGGCAAGGTCCTTGGACGCGTCGATGGACGACCGCCCGCTGGGCGACGACCTGGCCCGGGCGGCCGACCTCCTCCCCAAGCTCGGAGATCTTTGACGGGCGGGGTGTCAACCGGAGCGCTGGAACGCCGCGGTCTCGTAGATCGTTCGTTGCGCCAGCAGGTCGGTGGGGCCGCAGCTGTCGGCCAGCACGCTGACGTGCAGGCTTCCGCCGGAGAGCGTCAAACGGTAGGCGGCTTCGCAGGCGTCGCCGGTGGCCCGGACCTGGATCAGCGGCCCATCGAGCCGATAGCCGCCCCGCCAGCCGGCTTCGAGTTCGCGGCCGTCGGCGCTGACGAACACCGCCCACTCGGTCGGCGTCACGCGGAGCACGATTCGGTACTGCCCGGCGGGGCCGTCCATCGGAGGCCCTAGGAACGCCGTGGCCTGGGCGCTGCTCCCGCCGGCCCGCTGGTACGTGCGGGCCCAGTCGCCCGCGGACAGGGACGGCGTCTGCCAGGTGCCGATCAGATCCGCGCGCGAGGGCGGCGCGGCCGCGATCACCGGGGCCGTCGCGGATTTCCCGCCCAAGCCGATGATGCCGAGCGGGATGGCGGCGACGGCCAGCAGAGCGGCCAGGACCACGGCGCGCCGATGGGTGCGGCGGCGCCGCCCGCGGACGGTGGCCTCCTCGAGCAGGGTGTCGACCGGCGGATCGACCGCCTCGGCGGCGCTGGTGAGCGCCAGGCGCATTCGACTGTTCAGGTCCGCGTCAGTGGGCATCGTCGAGCTCCCTGTCGGCGAGCGTGGCGGCGAGCGCCTGCCGGGCCCGGTGCAACATCACCTTGGTCGCCGTGGTGGTGCAGCCCAGCAGATCGGCCACCTCGGCGACGGGACGATCCTCGTAGTAATGCAGGGCGACGGCGGCGCGCTGCCGGGCCGGCAAGGCCGCAGTGGCCCTGAGCAGGTCGATGTCCATGGGGGCCGGCGCGGCGGCCGGCGCGTCCGCGGACAGCTTGGTCAGCTGGAGGCGTTGCCGGTCGCGGTGCGCCGCCCGGACCGCCAGGCGGATCGCGACCCGGCGCACCCAGGCGTGCGGGGCGTCGTACCGCGCGATCTTGGCCCAGTGGAGATAGAGCTGGACGAAGGCGTCCTGGGTGATGTCCTCGGCGTGCTCGCGGTCGTACAGGACCAGGTACACGGTGCGGGCGACCGCCCTGAACTCAGCCAGGTAGAACGCGGCGTAGTCGGCCGTCGGAGCCAGCGCAATCACCCCCCACCCGGACACAGACGCGGGATGCCGGGTGGGTTACGAGGTGCCGTAACCCACCCGGGCCGCTGCGGCTGTGCATGGGTATGAGCACATCGCAGCGAACCGTATCGGCGGCCGTTGCCACCGCCGTCATTCTTCTCGCCGGGTGCGACTCGGGCGACGGCAAATCCGGCAGCGACGACAAGGCCCAATCCGCCCAGCCGTCGCCGGCGTCGAGCGCGGCATGCCCGCCGGAGGGTGGCACCTGCCGCGGCGATCTGGTGGCCGGGACCTACCACACGGCGACATTCCAGCCGGCCATCACCTACACGGTGCCGGCCGGGTGGGCCAATGGCATCGACCTGCCGCGCAACTTTCTGCTGGCGCGTCCGGGCGACCCGGTGCTCGACTTCTTCGGCGGCAACGCCATCACGATCATGTCCAACGTGGTGGCGGCATCCCAGCACTGCGACGAGAACGGCGAGCCGGGCGTGGGCCGCACGGCCGGCGACCTGGCACGGTGGCTCGACGGCCTGCCCGGCGTCACGGCGAGCACCCCGCGGCCGGCGACCGTCGGCGGTTGGCCGGGCTTCGTCCTCGACGTCCAGCTCGCCAAGGGATGGACCAGGACCTGCCCGATCGCCGAGGAGCCCATGGTCCCGCTGCTGCAGACCGGCGACCCGGCGCAGTTCCACCCCACCAGCACGTTCCTGCCGGAGGGTGGATCCAGCCGCCTCTACCTCCTCGACGCGCCGGGCGGCGGCACCGTCCTGATCAACATCATCGACATCCCCGGCGGCATCACCTTGCAGAGCTACCTGCCGGCGGCGACCCCCATCGTCGAGTCCATCTACTTCGGCGCCTAGGCAGAGCGCTCCCGGAGCCGGCTTCATACGACACGCGGCGCGCTCTCGCTCCCGCCCGAGCAGGACCATGCACTACGCTGACGCTGTCCCGCGCCCGAGGATCCATCGATGAGGGAGACGTCGTGGTCGAGGCGCTGCGTACCCCGGACGATCGCTTCCGCGGCCTGCCCGACTGGGATCACGAACCGTCGTACCTCGAGGACCTGCCCGGCTACGAGGGATTGCGGGCGCACTACGTCGACGCCGGCCCGCGCGATGCCGTGCACACGTACCTGCTGCTGCACGGCGAGCCGACGTGGGCGTATCTCTATCGCAAGATGATCCCGATCTTCGTGGCGTCCGGCGGGAGGGTTGTCGCGCCGGACTTCTTCGGCTTCGGGCGGTCGGACAAACCGGTCGATCAGGCCGTGTACACGTTCGACTTCCATCGCGACTACCTGCTGCGTCTGGTGGAGCGTCTCGACCTGAGGGACATCACGCTGGTCGTCCAGGACTGGGGCGGTCTGCTCGGGCTGACCCTGCCGATGGACGCCGGGTTCGCGCCGCGGCTGTCCCGGCTGCTGGCGATGAACACCGGGATTGCCGTCGGGACCTCCCCGGGCCAAGGTTTCGAGGATTGGCGCGCCTACGTCGTGGCGCATCCGGACCTCGCGGTCGGCGCACTGCTCAAGCGCAGCGTGCCGACGCTGAGCGATGCCGAGGCCGCGGCATATGACGCCCCGTTCCCCGATGTCTCGTACAAGGCGGGCGTGCGAGCCTTCCCGCAGTTGGTGATGACCGAGCCGGAGATGCCGGGCGTCGCGATCTCCCGGGAGGCGCAGCGATTCTGGTCCACCTGGGACGGCGCGAGCTTCCTCGCCGTCGGCAGCCAGGATCCGGTGCTGGGCGTAGCTGCGATGGAACGACTCCGCCGGACCGTCCGTGGAGCGCCGGCGCCGATGGTGCTGACCGACGCCGGCCACTTCGTGCAGGAACGCGGCGACGTGGTGGCGCGAGCCGCCCTCGCGGCCTTCGCCCAGGACAATCCCTAGTCGAGCGGCCGCAGCTCGTCCGCGTAGCTGACCGCGTGCCGGCGCAGCACGCCCCTCGCGCTGATCGAGTACTGGCCCATCCGCCACAGCGGCGGCGAATACGCGTGGATGGACACCGAGCCGTCGATCGCGCCGGCCATGCGGTGGATGTGGTCGGGGCCGAACGCGAAAACCCGCCCCGAGCCGACCACCCGCGTCACCGGCGCGCCGGCCATGCGGGGCGTGGCCTCCGAAACCGCGCCGAGCGTCACCGCGACCGCGCCCGAGGAAATGTCGTGGTCGTGCCAGCCGGTGTCGTCGGAAAGATTCCAGCAGAGCACCCAGACGTCGATGTCGCCGTCGCGGTAGAGCTGCGCGTAATGCCGTTTGCCGGTGTCGTGCCGCACCAGTGGCTGCCACAGATCGGGTCGCGCGGCGACGTCGGTCACCCAGGCCTTCAGCTCGCGCGGGGTGAGGACCCGGCCGGGCAGCACGGGCAGGGTGTCGACCAGCGTCATCGCGGCTCTCCGATCAGGACACGAGGGTTGGCGGTGAACATGGCGTGCGCGAAGGCCGCGCCCAGGCCGGGGTCGGCCGATTCCGCGTACGGGCGGTCCGAGCCGTGCACGATCGGGTCGACACCGACGACCCGGACCATCGCGTCGATGGCGCGCGTGCCGTAGGAGGAAGTCTCGTAGAAAACTTTCGCGTCGACCGGGCCCAAGTTTCCGCCGCGGGCGGCGAGCCGCTCGTGGTGCAGCGGGGCGAGGCCGGCGAGCGCGACGAAGGCGATGCGCAGGCCCGGGTGCCGCGACCGGCCGGCTATGTGCCAGGCCAGCCAGGACAAATGCAGTTGCGACACGTACGGGCCCAGAGCCGGCCACCAGGCGGGCAGGCCGGGGTCGCCCTCCGGCGCGGGGCCGGGATGCACGAGCACCGGTTTGCCGGCGTGCTCCGCCTCGTCGAGCAGCGGCGCCATCCGGGCCACCGCGGCCGGGTCGCCGAGTGCGGTCGCCGGGAGCTGCAGGCCCGCGACCCGCTCCTCGCGCAGCACCTTGGCCAGCCCGTCCGGGTCGGGGTCGGCGACCGAGGCGGCGGCCCACACCCGGAACGGGTCGGGAAGCTCGAGGGCGCTCTCGTGCCAGACGTCGATCAGCTCGGCGCCGTCGGGCCCGGCGAGGTGCTCGATGCCGAGCGGGCTGGAAAGCGAGACGAGAACTTGTTCGGAAGTTTCCTTCTCCTGGCGGGCGGCGACGTCGTGGGCGGCCGGGTCGACCTCGTAGGGCGGCTCGCCGGGCAGGTGCAGCGTCCAGCCGCGCAGGAACGGGAACTCGCCGCGGCGGCGGAGCGCGTCGAGCAGGCGTGGGGGCCAGAGATGCTGGTGGCAGTCGATCACCATGACGGCTCCTGCCTAGGAGGGAAGCGCTTCACTCAATGCATCGAGTGAAGCGCTTCCGTCCCCTGGGCACAAGGGCTTCTCACCAGCTGAGCCGGGCGGGGCGGTGTTACTCTCGGCCGGTGTCTGGACAGCGACGCACGCTGCAAGACCTGGCGGACGCGGCGGGCCTGTCGCTGGCAGCGACGTCGTACGCGCTACGCGGCGTACGCGGATCACCGGCCACCATCACCCGGGTGCGGGAGCTGGCCGAGAAGCTCGGCTACACGGTCGACCCGATCGCGCGGGCGCTGGCCAGCGGCCGTACGGGATCAATCGGCGTGAGTGGCTCCCTGCGCGACCTGTGGCAGCAAGATCTTTCGGTGCTCTTGACCCGGGCCCTGCGCAGCCAGGGCAGTTACGCCACGATCGCGGACGCCGACGCCGACCCCGAGCAGGAACGCCTGATCGTCGAACAGTTCGTGGCCCAGCGCGTCGACGGCGCCCTGGTGTCGCCGGTGGATCCGACCGCGAAATATTGGCGCCTGCTCGGTCCTGAGGTCGCGGTGGTCGCGATCGGCGACGCGCTGACCAGCCGGCCCGGGTCCGGCAGCGTCCTGTTCGACAACCGGTACGGCGTCGAGGCGGCCCTGGCCCACCTGGCGGAGCTGGGCCATCGCCGGATCGGCCTGCTCGCGCCCGCCCTGCCCTCGACGCCCGGCCGCCCCGCTCAGGTGCTGGCGGCCGAGGTTGCCACGCGCCTCGGCGTCGACCTGATGGAGATCTCGGCGCCGGCCGCCACCGTGGACGCGGTCGAGGTAGCCGCGGAGCTACTAGCCGGTCCCTCGCGCCCGACCGGGGTGTTCTGCCTGAGCGATTCGCTGGCTTTCGCGGTCTATCGCGCCGTCCGGGAGGTCGGGTTGCGGTTGCCGGAGGACCTGTCGGTGGTGGGGTATGACGACCATCAGCTGGCGGCCCTGGTGGATCCGGGCCTGACCACGATGGCATGGGACGAGGACGCCATCGTGGCGGCGGCCGTGAAGCAGTTGGAGGGGCCGGCCGACCCCGCGCCGCTCTTCCGCCCGGAGCTGGTGGTGCGCGGCTCGACGAGCCGCCCGCACGCCTGAGCCGCGCGCGACTCAGGCGTGCGCTCACGCGGTCTCGCGTGCGACGCCGGCGTGTTGCTCAGGCGGGCGTGAGCGTCCGGTCCGCACGCCGGATCGCGAAGGCCAGGATGATCGCCGAGACCGCGCGGATCAGCGCCATCAGGCCGACCCAGAACAGCACCAGGAAGGCGCGTGTCTGGAGGTTGAAGACGCGGTCCGAACCGGAAACCCAGAGGGCCAGCAGGATCAGCAGCACGCCGGTCACGAGACCGAGCCACCAGTACGGATTCTCCGCGCGCGACGAGACACCGCGGACGATCTCGAAGGCGCCCTCCAGCAGCAACACCAGCCCCAGCACCGAGACCAGGGCGAAGAACGTGTTGACCGGGCGGATGAGCGCCCACAGGCCGCCGAGCAGGAAGATCACCGCGATCACGTAGTGCAGGACCTTCCAGCCGCCGCCGACCATGGTGGCGACGAAGATCTCGTTGAGGCCGGCCACGATGAACAGCACCCCCAGCAGCAGACCGACGGTGGCCAGCGAGGTCACGTTCGCGCGCAGCACGAGCCACGCGATGACGAGCCAGCCGAAGCCGGCCAGCAGTTCGACCCACCAGTACTTGCTGCGCTCGGGCAGGAGCATGCGTCCCTCGAACATTGACACTCCTCACGATTCAACGCGGAACGCCAGTGTCGGGGACCTGGTCCGGGCAGGGAATCATCCCCGTCGAATGAACCCGGCGTTCAGGGTTGATCCTCGGCCGCCCAGTCGTCTGCCAGCAGCTCGACGATGCGGTCGAGGTCGCGACCGAACGGCCGGTCGGCCGTTCCGCCCGGTAACGCCGCGGCGATCTGGTCCAGCGCGGCCCGGCCACGACCGGTCAGGCCGTCGGCCGGACCGCCCAGCAGCCGGGCCTGATGGACGGCGAGAAGCTCGCAGGCGAGCACCTCGCGCAGGCCGGCGATGGCCTCGCCGAGGCATTCGGCCGCCTCGAAGCAGAAGCTCTGCACGTCTTCCTGACCCAGCGAGGTCTCCATGGCGCCGACCAACGCCGGCACGGCGAAGCGCCGTAGCCGGTGCGCGGCGCCGACGGCCCGCTTGTGGACGGTGACCATGCCGGCGTGCAGCCCGGGCGCGTCGGAGAGCTGCCGGGGGAGACCGGTGATGTCCGCGTCGAGCAGTCGATGCAGCCGGGCCGCGCCCAGCTCGGCGAGATGCACCAGAGCGGTGGTCAGCGCCCCGGCCGCGGCGGCGAGGTCGGTGCCCGCAAAACCGAAGGTCCCGGCGAACCGTCCGTCGAGGTGCGCGGGGGAGTCGGTGACGGCGGCGAGCGCCCGGTCGGCCGCCGCTTCCAGCCCGGCCACCGCGCGCAGGGCGACGGCGAGAGCGGGTGCGGTGACCCGGAACGACACCGGCGCCTGCAACCGCCGGACCGGCCCGCCAACGCTCGTCGCCTCGCTACCGAGCAAACCGCGCATGGTGGCCAGAACCGTGGCCAGCTCTTCGCTGTCGGCGAGGGCGGGGTGCAGTGGGTCGTGGCTGGCTCTGATGATCGCGTGGGAGGCAGCTGAGGCGATCAGGATCTGGCTCAGCAGGATGCGGGTGTCTTCCGCCGCGAGGGTGGCCAGGGCGGTCAGGCCGGGGACGCCTTCGAGGAAGGCGACGCCCTCCTTGGCTTCGAACGGGCGCGGGGCCAGGCCGGCGGCGGCCAGCGCCGGACCTGCGTCAACGACCGCGCCGGAGGCGGTGAGCGCCTGGCCGGCGCCGGTCAGGGCCGCGCCGGCGTGGGCGAGTGGGATGATCTCGCCGGCCGCGCCGCCGCGCAGGGGGATTGCCGGGACGACGTCGGCGTCCAGGAGGGCGGCCAGGAACTCGCACAGCGAAGGGGACGCGCCGGCGGCGGGGTGCAGCAGGGTGCGCAGGCGGGCGGCGAGCAGGGCGCGGGACTGGTCGCGCCGCAGCCACGGGGCCGAGCCTACCGCGCGGCCGATCATCAGGGTGTTCTGCTGGCGGGTCTGGGCCTCGGCGTCGAGGCGGACGCCGGCCATCGCGCCCATGCCGGTGTTGACGCCGTAGACGGGGCGGTCGCCGGCCAAGTCGTCCAGGGTGGCGCGGCGGGTCGCGGCCAGGTCGTCGAGCAGCCCGGGGGCGAGGACGATCCGGCAGCGGGAGCGGGCCAGCGAGGCGATCACCGCCCGCGAAAGATCCTCGGGCCGCCGGATCTCGTGCGTGGTCATCGGTAGCGGAGCATGGTGCCGGCCTCCGCGGCCTCGGCTCGGGTGAGGATCAGGTGGGCCAGGGCCACGTCGAGGATGGACAGGCCGCGGTGCCAGAAGAGGATTCTTTCGTCGTCGGTTTCGCGGCCGGCCTTGCGGCCGCTGACGATGTCGCCGATCTCGGCGTAGACGCTCTGCTCGGTCAGGCGGCCGGTGTCGACGTGGGCGCGCAGCGCGCCGAAGCGGCCCGAGCGGGACTCGCGCCAGTCGTCGACGACCACCTTGTCCATCACGTCGAGGAGGTTCAGCTCCACCGCGCTCACGGTGCCGTACGGGACCACGAACGCGCCTCGCTTGACGGCAGCCGTACGCAAAAGTGGGGTTGGTTTCTCCAAGCGCGAAGCCTCGACGAGGATGTCGGCGTCGGCGAAAGTTTCCTCGGCGGTCGCGACGGCGCGCACGGGAATTTCCGTCACCTCGCGCAGGCGGGCGGCGAAGGCTTCGCGCGACTCGGGGCGGCGGCTGGTGACCCGGATCTCCTCGAGCGGGAACAGGCTGTCGAGCATGGTGACATTGGAAAACGCCGTGCCGCGCGCGCCGATGTGGCCGAGGATCCGCGAATCCCGGCGGGCCAGATATTTCGCGCCGACGGCGGTCATCGCGCCGGTGCGGACCTCGGTGATCAGGGTGGCGTCCATGATCGCGAGCGGGATGCCGGTGGTGGGGTCGAAGACGGTCATCAGCGCGAGCTCGCTGGGCAGGCCCTTTTCGTAGTTCGGCACGAAATCGCCGACCACCTTGACGCCGCTCAGGCCGTGCTCGCCGAGGGTGCCGACGTGGCCGCGGAGAATGTTGAAGTGGCCTGCGCCGCCATTCTCGGGGACCAGATGCGTGCGTGGCTCGAAAACTGTCTCGCCCCGGCCGTGCGCGCCGACCACCGACTCGACGGCGCCGATGACCTCGTCGTTCGCGATGCCGAGGGCGTCGATGTCGGCGCCGGAGAGAAACCGTAGCCAGATCGCCGGGCTCCCGTGAATCATGTAATGCACCCTATAACCTGGGCGATTCAAGCTATTCAGCAAACCGGGGGTGCGCATGGACCGGGCCGAGGACTGGCTGCTCACCCTCGCGCAGCGGCACCGGCTCTCGCCGACCCAGCGGCAGATCGTGCAGCGGATGCTCGGAATGTTTCCGGACGTGGCTTTCCTGTCGACCATCGAGATCGCCGAGCGGACCGGCGTGAGCCAGCCGACCGTGACCCGGCTCGCCACCGCGCTCGGGTTCGCCGGCTTCCCCGAGTTTCGTGCCGCTTTGCGCGATGTTGTCGTGGGAGTTTCGCCGGCGCCGGAGCGACAGAGCGTCCCCGCGATCGAACAGGAGATGGCCAACCTGGAAAGCCTCAAGCGGGTGCTCGACGGCGATCGGATGCGGGAGGCCGTGCGGTTGCTGGCCGGCACCACCCCGCTGGGCGTCATCGGGCTGCGGGCCTCGGCGGCGCCGGCCGAATATTTCGGATACTTCGCGCGCAGACTGTTGCCGGCCGTCGGCGTGTGCACGGACGCCGGCACGGTCGACGACAGCGTGCTCGAGTGGCGCGACCAGGGCGCGACCGCGCTGCTGGCTTTCGCGATGCCGCGTTACCCGGCCGCCACGGTGGCCGCGATCCGGCTGGCGCGGCGGCTCGGCCTGGCCACGGTCGTGGTCGCCGACACCGCGCTGGCGCCGTTCGCGGCGGATGTGGACGTGCTGCTGGTCGCGCCGGTCGGGACGGGCCTCGTCTTCGACTCGCACGCCGCGGTCATCGTCCTCGCGGTGAGCCTGCTCGACGCGATCGCCGCCACCGACCCGCGCCGCACCCAGCAGCGCCTCGAGGCGCACGAGGCCCTGGTCGACAACTGGATCCACCACGCCTGAGGCTTAGTCACGGGGAAGCGCTTCCCGAGATTTCGCGCACGTTTCGGCACATGGTGGGGATCACCGCGCATCAATGTTGAGAGAGCGCTTCCCCGGCCCGGATACTCCTGGGCACTCACGTCCCCTCTCCCCGAAGGGAGCGTCATGCATTCATCCCCAAGAATGCGCATCCTCTCCGCGGCTCTGCTCGCCGCCGCGACCACGCTCGTCGTGGCGCCCGGCGTCGCCGAGGCCGCGACCGTCACGGTCCAGGCAGAGTCCTATGCCGCGCAGTCCGGCGTGCAGGTCGAGGCGACCGCCGACTCCGGCGGCGGGCAGAACGCCGCCTATCTCGCCGAAGGCGACTGGATGCGTTACGACGGCGTCAACCTCGGCGCCGCCGGCACGCTGACCGTGCAGGCCCGGGTGGCCTCGGCGGTCGGCACCGGGCGGGTCGAGCTGCGCACCGGCTCGGTCACCGGCCCGCTGCTCACGCAATTCTCCATCGCGGCGACCGGCGGCTGGCAGGCGTGGACCACGCTGACCGCCACCACGGCGACCCACCCGACCGGCGCGCAGACAGTTTTCGCGGTGCTGCGAAACTCGACCGCCGGTGATTTCGTCAACATCAACTGGTTCTCGTTCGGCGACGGCTCGCCCGCCGACAGCGGACCGGGCTGGGTCCCGATCGACCAGGCCGCGTGGAACGCGCAGCTCGCCGAGTTCAACTCGATCGTCCCGCGACCGGTGCCGGCCGGCACGGTGCGCGTGTCGGAGTTCAACGCGACCTGCGCCTACAGCCACTCCCACCCCGACGACCCGATCATCTTTCCGGGCATGCCGGGCGCCTCGCACATGCACAGTTTCCTCGGAAACACGAAAACCGACGCGTACACGACGACCGCGACGCTGCTCGGCAACGCCGGCACCAGCTGCCGCCCGCTGCCCGACCTCTCCGCCTACTGGATCCCGAGCCTCTACCAGGGCGATCGCGTGATCGAACCCAAGGACGTGGTCGTCTACTACGGCTCCCGGCTCACCGATCCGGCAGCCACCAAGCCCTTCCCCCAGGGCTTCCGCATGATCGCCGGGGACGCCAAGCTCCAGACGCCCACCCCGGCCGGCTCGGTCAACGCCTTCTACTGCGCCGGCCCGGGCGGCGAGATCGGTCGTAGCGCCGACGGAAACTGGCCGATCTGCGCCTCCACCGCCGTCCTCATGTTCCACCTGGTCTTCCAGGACTGCTGGGACGGCAAGCACCTCGACAGCCCGACCCACAAGCAGCACGTCAGCTACAGCTACGACGGAACCTGTCGCGGCGACTATCCCATCGCGATCCCGAATCTTTCGTTCCTCATTTCGTACCAGACGAGCGGCACGTCGGCGGGCTTCCGCCTGGCATCCGGCATGGCCTCGTCGATGCACGGCGACGCGTTCTTCGCCTGGGAGAACCGCGCCCAGTCCGAGCGCGTGAAGAACTGCCTCGTCCAAAAGGCCAAGTGCAACACCAACGGCGACTTCTGATTTCGTACGCGTCGCCGCGGCACCCGCCGCGGCGACGCGCCCCCGGAAAGTTGTCGTACCCCCGCCGTAGGGTCTGCGGCATGGCACAACTGGGGAGCGTGTTCCTCCCGGTGCGATCGCCCCGGGACGCGGCGGATTGGTTTGCGGCGGTCTTCGGCCTCGCCGTGTCCAGCATCGAGGATCACGCGGCGGTGCTCGACTCGGCCGACCGCGAGTTCCGGCTGACGCTGATGGGTCCCGCGAGCGGCATCGCGACGCCGCCGGGCCTGAGCTGGGCGCCGTTCAGCCTGCTCGTCAACGATCTGGAGGCGGCCCGCAAGAGCCTGCTCGACCGCGACCCGAGCGAGATCGCGGGCGACGAGCGCACCTGCTTCTGGTTCACCGCCACCGACCCCGACGGCAACACGCTCTTGATCTGTGACCGCTGACGGTTACTCGACGGAGAGGGCGGCCGCCTTTGCCTCCTCCATCGTGGCCACGCCTTCGAGGCGATAGGTGACCCCGCCCGCCTCCCAGATCAGCGTCGGGCCGGCAAGGCGAGCCGTCTCGGTGTGCTCGACGCCGGCGCGGTCCACATAGGTGACCGGGTGCGGGCCGGCCACCCAGATGCCGGTGTTGCCGGCGATCTCGACCCACTCGGCGTTCGTGGCCTGCTTGATGAAGGCGACCGCCAGCGTGCCGTCGAACTGGTCGAAGCGAACCTTTCCGTCGCGGTAGGAAACCGTCACCACGCGGGGCGCGCCCGCGCTGTCCTGGTCGGCCATGCTTACCTGCCCCGGCGTGCCCAGCGTGGTCGGCAGGCGCACGGGGAACTTGGCCAGACGGCGGGCTTCCTCCAGCCCCGCCGGGTGCTGCGACGGCAGAGGGCTGGAGGGCAGGGCGGTCGGTTTCGCGGTCGTGCGCACCTCGATGCCTGCCACCCGCAGCAGGTCGAGCACGGCGGCCCGGGCGGGGGCGATCGCGCCGGTCGCGCCCACGGCGGCGACGAGGGCCGAGATCAGCCAGAGCCGCCAGCGGTGACGCCGGGCCGGGGGAGGGGCGGAGGTCAGGCGGGCGCGGACCGCGGCGCGCTGGTCGGCGGCCTCGGGCACGTCGAGGTGGTCGCCCAGCGCGCGCAGCTCGGCGATCAGGTCGTCGGGGCGATCAGGCATCGGTTCCCTCCTCTCCGGCCAGCAACGAGCGCAATCGGGTCAGGGCCCGGGACGTACGCGATTTGACCGTCCCCTTGCGCACCCCGAGCGCCACGGCGGTCTCCGCCTCCGACAGGTCCAGCAGGTAGCGGCACACCAGCACCTCACGGTCCCGCCCGTCGAGCCGCCGCAGCTGCTCGACCAGCGACTCCCGCCGTTCGCGGGCCATCGCCGACTCGGCCGGATCGGGCGCGACCGCCGGCTCCTCGTGGTGCAGGGCCCGCAGCACCAGGCCGTCCCGCCGTTGTCGCGACCGGTGCAGGTTTCGCGTCTCGTTCGCAACGATCGCGAGCAACCAGGCCTTGAACCCCGCCTCGCCGCGGTAGGACGACAGCTGCCGGTACGCCTTGACCATCGCCTCCTGCACCACGTCGTCGGCTTCGGCGCCGGCGCCGAGCAGCACGGCGGCCCGATGCGCGGGCACGGTGTAGTGCGCGACCAGGAACTCGTAAGCATCCAGGTCGCCGGCCCGCGCCCGCGCGACGGCGGTCGCGTCGTCCAGCTCGGTCGCCTTGTCCAGTTCGGCACCCCCCAACGAACACATCATCGACACCGCGAGACGGAAAAAGGTTCCCGGGAACCTTTCTTGCGGTCGCGGTGTCCCTTGGGCATGACGACGCGACGGGGATTTCTCGCACTGGCCGGCGGCACGACAGTGGCGCTGCTCGGCGGCTGTTCCGGCAAGCCGGAGAAGGAACCGGCGAAAGTTCCCGATGTCGTGCTGGCCGACAGCGAGCAGGGCCTGGTCGTCCTGGGCGGCGCCCGCCCGGCCCGGCACGGCCCGCGCGCGGCCGCCAGCGCCGACGGGCGCGTCGTCTTCGCGGTGGTCGGCGACAACCTCGAACGGTTCGACCCGGCCGACGGGATATCCACCCGGAGCGTCACGCTCGGGGGCGGGTGGCTACCCCGCGCCGTCTCGCGGACCGCCTGCGCGCTGAGCCGCACCGCGGCCGCCGTGCAGCCCGCGGCCCGGCCGCAGTCGCCGTTGCTGGTCACCGTCGACGGGCAGCAACGCCGCTACGACCTGCCGGGCGTCGTGGAGCCGGACGCGTTCACCACCGACAACACCGGACTCTTCGTGCTCGAGTGGCTGCCCGCCACCGCGCCCGACCACTACCGCGTGCGGCTGCTCGATCTGGCCACCGGCACCGTCGGACCGCTGCTGACCAGGAACAAGACCGCCGTGCCGCCGGGCGCCGAGGAGGAGATGCGCGGCGAGGGCCGGCAGGCGGTCCTGTCTCCGGACGGGCAGGTCCTCTACACGCTCTACACCCACCAGCCGGGCCACCAGCACACCCGTGACCTGCTTTCGGGCCGCCCGGGTAACGCGCACGCCTTCGTGCACGTCCTGCACCTCACCGAGCGCTGGGCTTACTGCCTCGACCTGCCGCATCCGTTCGGCGAGGGCCCGCCGGGCGCGCACGCGGTCGCGGCCAGCGCGGACGGGCGGGAACTCGCGGTTTTCGACGCGAGTTCCGGAAACATCGCGTACGCCGGGACGACCGAGCTCGCGATAGCGGGCGTGTTCAAAGCGCCGAAGGGGGACAAGGCAAGCCTCACGTATGGGACGAGCGTGCTGGCCGGCACCGGCCGCACGATCAGCGCCCTGGACCGCACCGGCGCGGTGACGGCAAGCTGGCCGGTACCGGCGGACGTGCGCGGCCTGGCGGTCAGCCCCGACGGCGAGCGGGTCTACTGCGGCGGCGACAACGAGGTGCTCTGGTTCGACAGCGGGGGAGCGATCCGGGGACGGGCGAAGGTCGAGGGCCTGACCACATTGAGGAGCGTGCGATGACGATCACCCGAGCGGCGGCGCTCGTCCTCGTGCTCCTCGTGGGCGGATGCACGAGCGGCCAGCCGGAAAAAGCCGAGGAACCGCCGAAATGTGGTGAAACTGTCGTAACGGACGCCTTGCCGGAATGGGCGCGCACCGGCTTCAGCGACGACGGCTCCGGCATCCCGCATGTTTTCGGAAAATCGGGCGACATCCTCGGGGTAATTTTCGGCTCGCCGCTCAAGGCGCCGCCCGCGGCCGACCGCAACAACAAGATCCTCTGGGTTTCCCGGCCGCCGGCGACCGTGACCGGAGACCTGAAAATTTCCGCGAAACTCGACGGCACCGGCGAAACGGCGGAACGCACGGTGACCGGCGGGCCGGGACCGTCGATCATCGATCTGCCCAAGGCCGGCTGCTGGCGGCTGACGCTTCAGTGGTGGGGCCACACCGATACGATGGATCTCACCTACTCTTCATGATCGCGAGCGGGCCTGTAGCCTCCCCTGAGAGTTACCTAGAGGTGAGGCAGGGCTGGGTCTGGTGTTCAAGCGAATCGCCATCGTCAACCGCGGCGAGGCCGCCATGCGGCTCATCCACGCCGTCCGCGATCTGAACGCGGAGACCGGCGCCCGGATCGAGACCGTCGCCCTCTACACCGACGTCGACCGCGCCGCCATGTTCGTGCGCGAGGCCGACGTCGCGTACGACCTCGGGGCGGCTGCGAGCAGGCCGTACCTCGACCTGAAGACGCTCGAGCGCGCGCTGGTCGACACCGGCGCCGACGCCGCGTGGGTCGGGTGGGGTTTCGTCGCCGAGGATCCCGCTTTCGCGGAACTTTGCGAGAAAGTCGGCGTCACTTTCATCGGGCCGAGCCCCGAGGCGATGCGGAAACTCGGCGACAAGATCGGCTCGAAGCTGATCGCCGAGGAGGTCGGCGTCCCGGTCGCCCCCTGGAGTCGCGGCGCGGTCGAGACGCTGGACGCCGCGATCGCCGAGGCGGCCCGGATCGGGTACCCGCTGATGCTCAAGGCCACGGCCGGCGGCGGCGGGCGCGGCATCCGGGTGGTCCGCGACGAGGCGCAACTCGTCGACGCCTACGAAAGAACGAGTCAGGAGGCCGCACGCGCCTTCGGCAGCGGCATCGTCTTCCTGGAGCGCCTGGTCACCGGCGCCCGGCACGTCGAGGTGCAGGTCATCGCCGACGGCCAGGGCACCGCGTGGGCGCTGGGCGTGCGCGACTGCTCGGTGCAGCGCCGCAACCAGAAGGTCATCGAGGAGTCCGCGTCGCCGGTGCTCAAGCCCGAGCGGGCGGCCGAGCTCAAGGCGTCCGCCGAGCGGCTCGCCGTCGCGGTCGGTTACCGCGGCGCCGCGACCGTCGAGTTCCTCTACCACCCGGGCGACGACCTGCTCGCGTTCCTCGAGGTCAACACCCGTCTGCAGGTCGAGCACCCGATCACCGAGTCGACCACCGGCTTCGACCTCGTGCGCGCCCAGCTGCACGTCGCGTCGGGCGGCAAGCTCGAGGGCACGCCGCCGGCCGAGCGCGGTCACGCCATCGAGGCGCGGCTCAACGCCGAGGACCCCGATCGCGATTTCGCGCCCTCCCCGGGCCGCATCGCGCGCCTGGTCTTCCCGGCCGGCCCCGGCATCCGGGTGGACACGGGCGTGGGCGAGGGCGACAGCATTCCGGGCGACTTCGACTCGATGATTGCCAAGATCATCGCGTACGGGAAGGACCGCGACGAGGCCCTGGGCCGGCTTCGCCGGGCGATGGCCGAGACCACGGTCATCATCGAGGGCGGCGCGACCAACAAAAGTTTCGTGCTCGACCTGCTGGCCCAGCCCGAGGTGATCGACGCTTCGGCGGACACCGGCTGGATCGACCGGGTGCGCGAAGAGGGCCGCCTGGTCTCCCAGCGCCACTCCGGCGTCGCGCTCGCGGCGGCGGCCATCGAGGCGTACGAGGAGGACGAGCGCGTCGAGGAGGAGCGGCTGCTCGCCACGGCTTTCGGCGGCCGCCCGCAAGTTCGCCACGAAAGTGGCCGCCCGCTCGACCTCAAGTTGCGCGGCGCGGGCTACCGGCTGCGCGTGGCCCGGGTCGGCGCCCACCGCTTCCGGGTCAGCATCGAGGCCGGCGGCGAGCTGCGCGCGGCGTACGTCGAGATCCACCGCTTCGACCGGCACACCGGCTGGATCGTGGTGAACGGCGAGCGCCACCGCCTGATGACCGGCGCACACGGCGCCATCCACCTGGTCGAGGTCGACGGCGTCGCCCACCGGATCACCCGCGACGAGGGCGGCGTGCTGCGCTCCCCGATGCCGGCTCTGGTCGTGGCCACCCCGCTCGAAGTGGGCGCCGAGGTCGAGGCCGGCGCGCCCGTGCTCGTGCTCGAGGCCATGAAGATGGAGGCGGTGCTGCGCGCGCCGTTCCGGGCCCGGGTCAAGGAGCGCCTGGTCGTGGTCGGCAACAAGGTCGACGCCGGTGCGGCGTTGCTGCGGCTCGAGCCGCTCGGCGGCGACGAGGAGGCGGCGGCCGAGGAAGCGGCCCACGTCGAGATCGACCTGCCCGCCGAGCCCCAGGAGGCCGTGGCCGGTCAGCGTGCAGCATGGGGTCAGGAGGACCTGCGCGGGCTGCTGCTCGGCTTCGACGCCGACCCGCACGACGAGCGCCGGGTGCTCAACGACTACCTGACCGCCCGGCGGGCCGCGGCCGACGCCGGGCAGCGGATGCTCGCCGGCGAGGTGCAGCTGCTCGAAGTCTTCGCCGACCTGGCCGAGCTGAGCCGGAACCGGCCGGCCGGCGAGGACGGCGCGAGCGACACCCACGTGCACAGCCCGCGCGAATATTTCCACGCCTACCTGCAAAGCCTCGACGTCGAGCGGGCCGGGTTGCCGGAAAGATTCCAGGCCCGGCTCAGCAAGGCGCTGAGCCACTACGGCGTGACCGAGCTCGAGCGCACGCCCGAGCTCGAGGCCGCGGTGTTCCGCATCTTTCTGGCCCAGCAGCGGGCCGCCTCGGACGCGACCGCGATCACCACGCTGCTGCGCGCCTGGCTGGGCGAGCCGCCGCCGGACGAGACGCTGCACGAGTCGGCGGGTCTCGCGCTCGAGCGGCTGATCTCGGCCACGCAGGTGCGGTTCCCGGCCGTCGCCGACCTGTCGCGCGGGGTCGTCTTCGCGTGGTTCGGGCAGCCGCTGCTGCGCCGCAACCGGGCGCGCGTCTACGTAGGCGTACGGAAAAACTTGCGCTATCTCGACGCTCAGCCGGACGCCCCGGATCGCGCGGAGCGCATCACGGAGATGGTGCGAAGCACCGAGCCGCTGGTGCGCGTGCTCGGCCAGCGCCTGGTCCGCGACAACCTCGACAACTCGGTCATGCTCGAAGTCCTGACCCGCCGCTACTACGGCAACAAGGGCCTGTCCGACGTGCGCACGGTCGAGGCCGCGGGCTGCTCGTTCGTGGTCGCCGAGCGCGCCGGGTCCCGCCTGGTCACCGCCGCGGTCAACCACGCGCAACTGGGCGGGGCGCTCGACGGGCTGGCCGCGCTCGCAACCGGCGACGTGGCCATCGACGCCGACGTCTACCTCTCCTGGGAGGGCCAGCCGGCCGACTCCGACGACATGGCCGCCGCGCTGTACGAGGTGATCAGCGCGCACCCGCTGCCGCCGCAGGTGCACCGGCTCACGGTCGCGGTCGCCGGCAGCGGCGGCGCGGTCATGCACCACCACTTCACCTTCCGCCGGTCGAGCACCGGGATGACCGAGGAACGACTGATTCGCGGTCTGCACCCGCAAGTTTCCGAACGGATGCAGCTCGAAAGGCTGCGAAAGTTCGACCTCACCCGGGTGCCGTCCTCGGACGAGGAGATCTACCTCTTCCGGTGCGTGGCCCGCGAAAACCCGTCCGACGACCGGCTGGTCGCTTTCGCGCAAGTTCGCGACCTGGCCGAGCTGCGCGAGCACGACGGCCGCCTGGTCGCGCTGCCCACCACCGAGGACACGATCGCCACCTGCCTCGACTCGATCCGCCGGCAGCAGTCGAGCCGGCCGTCGGACAAGCGGTTCAACACCAACCGGATCGTCATCTACGTGTGGCCGCCGGTTTCGCTGACCCGCGACGAGATGGAGATGATCGCCCGGCGCGTGGCGCCGACCGTGGCGGGGGCGGGGCTCGAGGAGATCCTGTTCATCGCGCGGCGCCGCAACAGCGAGGGCCGGCTGGTCAAGGTGGCGGTCCGGATCGTCTTCGACGTCGCCGGCGGCGCGCGGCTGGTCATCGAGGAGCCGTCGGACGAGCCGGTCGAGCCGCTGGACGGCTACCGGCAGAAGGTGCTGCGGGCGTCGAGCCGCAACACGGTTTATCCGTACGAGATCACGGCCATGCTGGGCGAGTTCGTGGAGCACGACCTGTCCGCGGACGGCGTGCTGGAACCGGTCGACCGGCCCAAGGGCAAGAACTCGGCGGCGATCGTGGCCGGTGTGGTCACCACGCGCACCGACGTCTATCCGGAGGGCATCAAGCGGGTCGTGCTGCTCGGCGACCCGACCAAGTCGCTGGGCTCGCTGGCCGAGCCGGAGTGCCGCCGGGTCATCGCGGGCCTCGACCTGGCTTCTGAGCTGGGCGTGCCGCTGGAGTGGTTCGCGCTCTCCTCGGGCGCGAAGATCGCGATGGACTCGGGCACCGAGAACATGGACTGGGTGGCCGAGGCGCTCAAGCGGATCGTCGAGTTCACCCAGGACGGCGGCGAGATCAACATCGTGGTCGCGGGCATCAACGTCGGCGCCCAGCCGTACTGGAACGCCGAGGCCACGATGCTCATGCACACCAAGGGCATCCTGGTCATGACGCCGGACTCGGCGATGGTGCTCACCGGCAAGCAGGCGCTCGACTTCTCCGGCGGCGTGTCGGCCGAGGACAACTTCGGCATCGGCGGCTACGACCGGGTGATGGGGCCGAACGGGCAGGCGCAGTACTGGGCGCCGTCGCTGCCGGCCGCCGCCGAGGTGCTGATGGCGCACTACGAGCACACGTACATCGCGCCCGGTGAGTCCGCTCCGCGCCTGGCGGCGACGATCGATCCGGCCGACCGCGATATTTCCGGCTTCCCGCACAACGTGGCGGGCAGCGACTTCACCACCGTCGGCGAAATTTTCTCGGCGGCGGCCAACCCCGACCGCAAAAAGCCCTTCGACATCCGTACGGTGATGCGCGCGCTCGCCGACCAGGACCACCCGGTGCTGGAGCGATGGGCCGGCATGGCCGACGCGGAGACGGCGGTCGTCCAGGACGTCCACTTGGGCGGCATCCCGGTCTGCCTGCTCGGCATCGAGTCGCGGTCGGTCACCCGGCGCGGGTTCCCGCCCACCGACGGCCCCGACGCGTACACGGCCGGCACGTTCTTCCCCCGCTCGTCGAAGAAGGCGGCGCGGGCGATCAACGCGGCCAGCGGCAACCGTCCGCTGGTGGTGCTGGCGAACCTCTCCGGTTTCGACGGCTCCCCGGAATCGATGCGGAAACTGCAGCTCGAGTACGGCGCGGAGATCGGTCGCGCGATCGTCAACTTCCGCGGCCCGATCGTCTTCTGCGTGATTTCGCGCTACCACGGCGGCGCTTTCGTGGTGTTCTCGAAGCGGCTCAACCCGAACATGACGGTGCTGGCGCTGGAGGGCTCGTTCGCCTCGGTGCTGGGCGGCGCGCCGGCCGCGGCGGTGGTCTTCACCGGCGACGTCAACCGGCGCACGGCGGCCGACCCGCGGGTGATCGCGCTGCAGGAGCGGGTGGCGGCGTCGACTGGCACCGACCGGGGCGCGCTGGCCGCCGAGCTCGAAGAGCTGCGGGCATCGGTGCGGACGGAGAAGCTCAACGAGGTGGCCGCGGAGTTCGACCGCAAGCACAGCATCCAGCGTGCGGTCGAGGTCGGCTCGGTGGACGCGGTCATCAAGGCGTCCGAGATGCGCCCCCGCATCATCGAGGCGATCGACTTCGGCGCCCGCCGCCCCTAGCGGTTTCGCGATCTTGATGACTTCCGGCGCCCCACGAGCCGGAAGTCATCAAGGCCGCCTCGGTCAGGCGGGGTACTCGGCGATCACGTGGTCGCCCCACTCGGTTTCCGGGCCCTGCTGACCCTCGGCGAGGCCGTCCCAGATGGCCAGGTGGGTCATGAAGTGCTCGGGGGTGGCGCCGTGCCAGTGCCACTCGCCGGGCGGGGTCCAGATCGTGTCGCCGGGGCGGATCTCGACGAGCTCGCCGCCGCGCGACTGCACCAAGCCGCGCCCCTCGGTGACGTGCAGGGTCTGGCCGTTGACGTGCCGGTGCCACGCCGTGTGCGCGCCGGGGGAGAAGCGCACGGCGTTGACCCGCAGCCGGTCGGTGGCGGCGATGACGTCGAACCAGACGTCACCGGTGAACATCTCGGCCGGGCCCTTGGTGGTGGACTGCTTCTTCTTCACTTCCATGAGAGGCCTTTCAGCGGCGGTTGGCGGGTTGCAGCCACGGGTTGACCCAGCCGTTGTCGGCCGGGTTGAGGGTGACGCCGGGCGGCACGATCTCGTCGATGCGGTCCAGGACGTCGTCGGTGAGGGTGACCTCGGCCGCGGTCAGCTGGGATTCGAGGTGCTCCATCGTGCGCGGCCCGATGATCGCCGAGGTGATCCCGGGGTGGCGCAGGACGAACGCGATTGCCAGCTCGATCAGCGTGACGCCGGCGTCGTCGGCCAGTTTCGCGAAAGCTTCGGCGGCGGCCAGCTTCCGCTGGTTTTCCGGCAGCGACAGGTCGAAACGGTTGGCCAGGCGCTGCCGGGCCGCCGAAGTCGGGCCCTCCTGCGAATCCTGGCGGTAGCGGCCGGAGAGCCAGCCACCGGCGAGCGGGCTGTAGGAGAGCACACCCATGCCGTAGCGGCGGGCCAGCGGCAGGATCTCGTTCTCGATGTTCCGGGTGAGCATCGAGTACGTCGGCTGCTCGGTCACGAAACGTTCGCGGCCGCGGTCGCGCGCGACATATTGCGCGTCGACCAGCGCCGAGGCCGGGAAAGTCGAGTGGCCGAGGTAGCGAATCTTTCCCGCGCGGACGAGGTCGGTGAGCGCGCCCAGCGTCTCGTCGAGGTCGACCTCCGGGTCGTAGCGGTGCATCTGGTAGAGGTCGAGGTGGTCGGTGCCCAGCCGGCGCAGCGAGTTCTCGACCGAAGTCATGATCCAGCGCCGGGAGCCGCCGCGGTGGTTCGGATCGTCGTCGAACGGCATGAAGAATTTCGTCGCCAGCACGACATCGTCGCGCCGCCCCTTCAGCGCCTTGCCGACGATCTCCTCCGACTCGCCCTGCGAATACACGTCCGCGGTGTCCACGAAATTGACGCCGGCGTCGAGCGCCCGGTGGATGATCCGGATGCTCTCGTCGTGGTCCTTCGTGCCCCAGTCGCCGAACATCATCGTGCCGAGGCACAGCTTGCTCACCTGGACGCCGGTGCGCCCCAACGGCCGGAACTCCATGATGGTCCTCCTCAGTCGCGGGGCAGCAGACGGATGGTCAGCGCCGCCACGTCCGGCCCGGTGACGCTGCCGACGATGGCGGGGCCGTACCGGTCGTACTTGCCGTGGTAGGCGCGGTCGATGCCGGCGCTCGCACCCGGCTCCGTGTCGGCGAAGACGACATCGCGCTCGACGCCGCCGGCCCGGATGCGGCCCGCGCCGGAGGCGAGCGCACGGCGGTACCAGCCGTTGGTGGCGCCGTAGGCGCTGCGGATGTACAGGTCGTCGCCGGCTCGGACAACCCAGATCGTCACGTACGGACGGAGCGTGCCGTCGGCGCGGTAGGAGCTGACCTGGAGCTCCTCCGCGTTGCCGACGCGGGTCAGGTCATCTTCGGTCCATGCGGTCACCAGACGACCGTACGTAGGGCACGTGTCCGGCAGGGAGGGTCTGGCATTACCGGCCAGCGTGACTGGTCCAACCAGTTGACGGGTTGATGTGGCGCGGGGCACACTGCCGGGCATGACTTTCGAGCCGTTGTCGCGGCAATCGGTCTCCGATCAGGTGTTCGGGCGGCTGCGCGACGCCATCGTTAGCGGGCGCTATCCCGCCGGCGACCCACTGCCGAGCGAGCGCGAGCTGGCGACGGCCTTCGACGTCAACCGGCACGCCATCCGCGAGGCGCTGCGCCGGCTCCAGCAGCTCGGCCTGGTCAAGGTCAGCCAGGGCGGCGCGACCCGGGTGCTCGACTGGCGGGCCACCGCGGGTCTCGACCTGGCGATGGCGCTCAGCGCGGCCGGTGACGTGCTGCCGGTCGAGACGCTGATCCGCGACGTGCTCGAGATGCGGGCCTGCGTCGGGGCCGACGCCGCGCGGCTGTGCGCCACCCGGGCCGACGAGGCGGCGCGCCAAGCGGTGGTGGAGGCCGCCGAGGCGTACGCGTCGGCCGCGCCCGACCTCGAGCAGATGGGCGCCGCCGACCGGGCGTTGTGGCGGCGCATCATCGAGGGCTCCGGAAACATCGCGTACCTGCTGGCCTTCAACAGCCTCACCGCGGGCACGCTCGCCGTCGGAACTGTGCCGCCCCACCGGCGTACGGCGGAATTGCTCGACGTCGCCGCCCACCGCAACCTCGCCGCCCTGATCTCCGCCGGTGACGCCGCCGGCGCGGAGCGGGAGGCGCGCGCCCTCCTCGCCGTCCCCACGCAGATCGGAGCCCCCCGGTGATTCCCGCCGTGCTGTACGCCGTGCCCGCGTTCCTGCTGCTCATCATCATGGAGGCGTTGTCGTTCCGGTTCCTGCCGGACGACGAGGAGCGCGGCTACGAGGCCCGCGACACCGCGACGAGCCTCTCCATGGGACTCGGCAGCCAGGTCATCGGCGTGCCGTGGAAACTTTTCACGGCAGTTGCGTTCGCCGGGCTGTACGTGCTGAGCCCGATCAAGCTCGACCCGCACGACTGGTGGGTGTGGGTGCTGCTCTTCTTCGCCGACGATCTCGCCTACTACTGGTTCCACCGGCTGCACCACGAGGTGCGGGTGCTGTGGGCGGGGCACGTCGTGCACCACTCGAGTCAGTTCTTCAACCTGTCGACGGCCCTGCGGCAGAGCTGGACGCCGATGACCTCGCTGCCGTTCTGGCTGCCGCTGGCCCTGCTCGGCATGCCGCCGTGGATGATCTTCCTGCAGCAGTCGATCAGCCTGGCGTACCAGTTCTTCCTGCACACCGAGCGCGTCGACCGGATGTGGCGGCCGATCGAGTGGTTCTTCAACACGCCGTCGCACCACCGCGTGCACCACGGCTCGAACGACCCCTATCTCGACCGCAACTACGGCGGCATCCTGATCATCTGGGACCGGCTGTTCCGCAGCTTCGAGCCCGAAGGCGAGCGGGTCAAGTTCGGCCTGACCACGAACATCGAGACGTTCAACCCGCTGAAGGTGGCGACACACGAGTACGCGGCGATCTGGCGCGACGTCCGGGGAGCGGCGCAGTGGCGCCACCGCGCCGGTTATCTGTTCGGCCGCCCCGGCTGGCAGCCGGCGTCGTGAACCCGCCGACACGGATAGCGCCCGGCGGCACGAGACTTGCCGCCGGGCATGGCGAACTTTCGCTGCGACTCTTCGCTCTCGCGGCGATCGTCGAGCTGGTCGCGGTGGCGGCCGAGTGGACACCCGTGCAGTGGGTGGCCAAGCCGCTGCTCGCGCCCCTTCTCATCTGGGCTTTAGGAAGGCGGGATCTCGTCGTTCTCGCGCTTTGTTTCGCGACCGCGGGCGACATCGCGCTGCTCGTGCCGGGACAGGCGGCCTTTCTCGTCGGGATGGTGTTCTTTCTCGGCTGCCAGATCTGCCTGACCGTCGCCTTCCTGCGGCACGGGCGACCGCCGGCCGCCCCCGTCATCGGGGCCGCGCTGGTGTGGGCGGTGGCGAACTCCCTGCTGTGGGGGCAGCTCGGTGCTCTACGCGTACCCGTGCTGCTCTATAGCGTGGCCCTCGCAGCGATGGCCGCGGCAGCTGCCGGTGTGTCGCGCCAGGTCGCGGTGGGTGGGGTGCTGTTCTTGATCTCCGATCTGACGATCGGGCTGGGCGGTCCCAGCCTGCTGGTGATGGCGACCTACGTGGCGGCGCTGTATCTGATCGTGACCGGCTGGGCCGGGCGCCGCCTCGTCCCGCGAGAGGCCGAGGCGGCGCCCGTCTGATCACCAGCCGACGGCGACCAGCAGGTACTGCGGGTTTCCGTGTGACACGAACGAGCTCTGCCCGGCCACGTCGTCATACGGGAAGCCGTAGGCGAGCCGCCCGAGCGCGTGGTCGTGCCAGAACTTCGCGTAGTAGTTGGCCGGCGCGGCCCGGTAGTAGTTCGACACCGTCTCCCACTGCGACTGCGGCAGGTCGATGGTGTGCCGGTTGAGCGCCGCACACTGCTGCGGCTGCCCGGCGAGCACGCCGGCGCACCCGAAGATGTCGGAGGTCGCCGCCGTGATCCCGTTCTGCGCCGCGTAACTCGACATGTAGGTCTGGTACTGGCCGCCGGAACGGAACGCCGCGTCGCTGCCGGGCGCCATGATCCGGTACGGCGCGGTGGCCGTTGCCAGGTGCTTGAACTCGGTCGGAACCTCGTTGGAGAACTTCTGGAACGTGACGGCCCGGTCCTCGGTGAACGTCTGGTAGTCCTCGCCCACCTGCACGTCGTACCCGTCCTTCGCGTGCAGCCGCATCGCGATCTTCAGGCCGAAGGCGTCCACCCGCGTGGTGTTGCCGTTGAAAACATTCGCGCCCACGGTGAACTCGATGAAGTCGAAATACTGGCTGGTCGGCGAGCCGAGGTAGAAGTACATGCGCCCGGCCGAGTTCGCCGGCATGTCGAGGTACTGCTGCTCGGCGATGGAATGGGTCTGGCCGTTGAAGCTCCAGTAGACCTGGCTGTCGGGATACTTCCCGTTCGTGCGGTTGAGGATCTTCACCTCGACCACGTTCTGGGCGGCGGGAATCGACGCGGTGTCGCCCCAGAAAGAGTCGGGCATCGTGCTGCCGCCGGGCTGGGTGCTGGTCGGCGGCGTGGTCGGTGTGGTGACCGTTCCGGTGATCCGTACGGCGAACGACCACAGCGAGTAGCCATAAGCGGTCGCCCGGGCCGTCCCGTACATCCGGACGTACCGGCCGCTGCCGCTCACGGTGAGAGCCTGCGTGCCGCCGGTGCTGGTGTTCGTGCTGTAGATGGAGGTCCAGGTGGTGCCGTTCGTGGAGACCTGGATCTGGTACGCGGTGGCGTAGGCGGCTTCCCAGCTCAGGGTCACGCCGCACACGGTCTGCGTGGAGCCGAGGTCGACCTGCAGCCATTGCGGGTCGCTGAACGCGCTCGACCAGCGGGTACCGGCGTTGCCGTCCACCGCGGCGCCCGCCGACATCGTCGCGTTCTCGCTGCTGGAAGCGGTGGCCGGGCGGCCCTGCGCGGCGTCCGCCGCGTTGCAGCCGGCCGAGGAGCCGGTCGAGCCGTAGACCTGGAACTCCCACAGCGAGTAGCCGTAGGCGGTCGCCCGCGCGGTGGCGTTGAGCCGGACGTAGCGGCCGGTGCCGCTCACGCTGAGCGTCTGGTTACCGCCGGCGCCGGTGGTCGTGCTGTAGACGGTGGTCCAGGCGGTGCCGTTGGCCGAGGTCTGGATCTGGAAAGATCTCGCGTACGCCGCCTCCCAGTTCAACGACACGGACGAGATGGTCGCGCTCGCGCCGAGGTCGACCTGCAGCCATTGCGGGTCGCTGAACGCGCTGGACCACCGGGTGCCGGTGTTGCCGTCGACGGCGGCGCTCGCCGGGGTGGCGGCGTTCTCGCTGCTGGAGGCGATCGCCGTCTTGCCCTGCGAGAGCAGCGTGTCGGCGGCGTGCGCGGTGCCGATGGCGACGGTGAGATAGCCGGCGATCAGGACGGCCAGGGCCGCGCCGACCGGCCGGATCCACCGTCTGCGGATGGCTTGGGGCATGGGTACTCCCGGGGAGTGGGGATGGTGCGCGGTGTGCCGCCCGGCCGGTGTCGCCGGCCTGGGGAAGGGCGGCAGAGAGCGCTCTCACCCGGAGTCTCATCGATGCCCGTCACCGCGAGCAAGGGATTCGCGTTCCGGAACTAACTCGCCGGCATCCATTCGCGCGCGGCGGTTACCAGCGCGGTCACGCCGACCCGCAACGTCGGGTCGATGACCGGCGCGAACAGCGGCGAGTGGTTGGACGGGAGCCCGCCGGCGATCCGCTCCATGTCGGCCGCGGTCGCCGCGCCTGCGAAAAGCTTCGGGTCGGCGCCGCCGAGCAGCCAGTACACGAGCGGGACGCCGGCCTCGGTGGCGAACGCGCCGACGTCCTCGCTGCCGGTCACCACGCCCGGGTCGACCACCCGTCCCGCGCCCAGCACAGCCTCCAGCGCCGCGCGCGTCCGCTCGATGGCCGCCGGGTCGTTGACCAGCGGCGGGAACGACTCCTCGAGCACGACCTCCGGCTCCTTGGGCGCCCCCGACGCCGCCGCCTCGGCCGCCACGATCCGCCGGACCGCGGCGAGCGCCGCCTCCCGTACGGCGGGATCGAACGTCCGCAGGCTGAGCAGCAACTCCGCGTCGGCCGGGATGACGTTGCTCTTCACGCCCGCCCGCATGGACCCCACGGTCAGCACGGCGGTGTCTTTCGCCGCGATTTCGCGCGAAACAACCCCCTGCAGTCGCAAAACTGTCGCGGCCGCCATGACCACCGGATCCACGGAAGTTTCCGGCCGCGAACCGTGCGCTCCGCGGCCGAACAGGGTGACCCGGATGCCGTCGGCGGCCGCGAACGCCACCCCCGGATGCAACCCGATGATCCCGGCCGGAATCGGCGCGACGTGCTGCCCGAGCACGACGTCGGGCCGGCCGAACCGCTCGAACAGGCCGTCGGAAACCATCGCCTGCGCGCCCGTGCCGACCTCCTCGGCCGGCTGGAAGACCAGCATCGCGGTCCCGCGCCACGAGGCGGTGTCGGCCGCCAGCGCCTCCGCCGCCCCCACCAGGCAGGCCACATGCACGTCGTGGCCGCACGCGTGCATCACCCCCACCTCGTGGCCGTCGCGGTCGAGGGTGCGGGCCGTGCTCGCGTACGGGAGGCCGGTCTCCTCCGCCACCGGCAGCGCGTCCATGTCGGCGCGCAACAGCGCGGTCGGCCCGTCGCCGTTGCGCAGCACCGCCACGACTCCGGTCCCGCCGACGCCCGGCGTGGTCTCGTAGCCGAGCGCGGTCAGCCGCTCGGCGACCAGCCCGGCGGTGCGGGTTTCCGCCTCCGAGAGCTCCGGATGCTGATGCAGGTCGCGATAGAACTCGCCCAGGTCCATGCGAACGATCGTCGCCGAACGCGCCCGCGCACGCATCCCTCTCCCGGAATGATCCGCGCCGTCCGTCGAGGAAAATGTCCGTTATATGGTGGGGAAATAGAACGAAGCGGACCCTTTCGGCTGCTCGGAACCGGGCCGCGCGCCGCGGCTCGCCAGGCCACGGCGCTTTTCGTGCTGGCGGGCTTGCTCGCGCTGGTGAGCATCGCCAACCAGCCCGGCAGCTATCACCGCTTTCTCGTGGTCAGCGTCTGCGACCTGCTCACCGCCCTGGTCGCCCTGCTGATTCCGTGGGAGCGCCTGCACGCGTACGCCCCGGCCGCGCTCGGCCTGCCGGGTTTCGCGGTTCTCGGCCTTTCCACCTGGTCCTTCGGCGGGATCGCCACCGGCACCGGCCCGTTTCTCGTGCTGCTCTACGCCTGGGCGGCCCTGCATTTCCCGCGCTGGATCCTGCTGGTCTACCTCCTCCCGGCCACGCTCGCCTACGTCGTCCCGCTGGTGCTGACCGGTCAGCCGCCGGTCATTCTGGGCAGCGCGGTCGTGCTCATGCCGGTCGCGCTGACGGTGGCCCTGCTGATCGAGGCGCAGGACCGGCACCTGCGCGACGACCGCGAACGGCTGGCCCGCATCGAGCAGTGGCGGGCCGCGATGGTCAGCACCCTCGCCCATGACGTTCGATCGCCGCTCGCCACCGTCCGCTTCACCCTGGAGGAGCTGCGGGACGACGCGAGCGGCCCGACCGTCCGCATGCTGGATGCGGCCCTGCGCCAGACCGCCCGCATCTCCCGTCTCGCCGAGGGCCTGCTCGACCTCGACCGGATCAGCAGCTCCGGCCACCTCCAGCTCGACCGCCGGTGTGCGCCGGCGCGCGAGCTCGTCGACGATGCCCTGCACTACGTGCGCGCCGATGCCGACGTGACTGTCGCGATCGACGAGAAACTTTCCATCGACGTGGACCGCCAGCGCTTCGAGCAGATCGTCGTCAACCTCGTCGGCAACGCGCTGCGCTACGGCCGCCCGCCGGTGGTCGTCTCGATCACGCGCGACGGCCCGACCGACCGCCTCGAGGTCCGCGACCACGGCGAGGGCATCCCCGAGAGCCTCCGCACGACCCTGTTCGGCCAGTTCGCGGTAGGCGGCCCCGACGGCGTCGGGCTAGGGCTGTGGATCGTCCGCCAGCTCGCCGAGGCCCACGGTGGCCGTGCGGTCGCCGAGGCCCGCGACCCCGGAGTCGCCATGGTGGTGGAGTTTCCCGCGCCCGGCGAAAACCAGCAGTAGCGTCGACCCACCCGCGAAGAGCGCCGCACCCACAAAAATCAAACCCGTCATCCCGTACGCGATGAGCGCGCCGAACGCCGCGCCCGCCGCCACCGGCACGAAAGTTTCCGCGACCGCGCCGATCCCGGTCAGGGCGCCCTGCACGCTGCCCTGCTCCTCGTCACCGACGCAGCGCGAGATCCACGCCTGCGCCGCGGCGCCTCCGACCGACCCGAGCACGCCGACCGCCATGAGCGCGTAGAGCGCCCAGGGCACGGAAACAAACGCGGTCCCGGCGAAAACCGAGGCGCCGAGCATGCTGCCGAGAACGGCGGCTCGCTGGTCGCCGAGCCACCGGACGACCGGCCCGACCGCTTGCGCCTGGAAGATCGCGCCGGCCAGCGCGCTCGCGGCCATCACGAAGCCGATACGCCTGGTGCCCCACCCGAACTGGTTCGTGAGGAAGAATGCCCAGGTCGCCTGGTGGGTCATGCGCGCGATGTCGGCGCAGAAGCGAGCGAGAGCAAGGCGGCCCAGCACCGGCCGCCGCAACAGGGCGGCGATCGCGCTCATCGGGTTGGATGTGCGCAGGGTCAGCGACGTCGTTCGGTCGCCGGGGCGGGACTCGGGGAGGACCAGCCAGCCGTAGGCCACATTCGCGAAAGAGAGCGCCGCCGCGGCGTAGAAGGGGAACCGGACGTCGATGGCCCCGAGCAGGCCGCCGATTGTCGGGCCGGCTACGAAACCCAGGCCGAAAGCCGCGCCCACCAAGCCGTAGGCGCGGGCCCGGCCCGCCGGTGGGGTGACGTCGGCGATGTAGGCGTTGACCACGGTGTTCGTGCCCGCGAAAGCGCCGGCGAGGGCGTGGAAGAAGACCAGCGTCCACGGGCCGGAGGCGAGCGCGTGGGCGAGCCAGTCGACGCCGAGGCAGGACAGCGAGACGAGCAGGACCGGGCGGCGGCCGTAACGGTCGGACAGGCGGCCGAGCAGCGGGGAACCGGCGAACTGAAGCAGGCCGAAGATCGAGCCCAGCACGCCGGACCAGACGACGGCGGCGGACGGGCCGCCGGTTACCTCGCCCATGAGGGCGGGCACGATCGGCACGATCAGGCCCAGCCCGAGCATGTCGACGAAGACGGTGAGCAGGAGAAACGTGAGTGGCACGACGGCTCCGGAAGTCGGGAGGGACAGGGCCCCTCCCGACTCACGGACTGCCGAAAGTACGGAGTATCAGAATATCGGTGCGGTCAACCGATTTTTCTCACGACCGTCCGTAGGCGCGGATCACCGTCTGACGGACCGTGTTGCCGGCGCGATCACTGGCGGTCACCCGCAGCGAGACCGTGCCCTTGCCGGCGGGGATGCACGAGCCCACGACCCGGGTCCAGGTCGCGCCGTCGTTCGCGGAGTACTCGACGCTCACCTTGGTGGCGCCCGGCACCGTGACCCGTACGGCGTGGGCCCGGGTCGTGGCGGTCCCGTCGAGCGAGACCGGCACCGAGTAGCCGACCTGCAACAGCGGCAGCGTTCCGGCCTTCGCGGAGCGGAATGTCCACTCGGTGCTGGTCGAGGTGCCGTACTGCCAGTCGTCGCCGCCCCGGGCCGTCGCCAGGGTCAGCCGGTACCCGGCGTCCCCGGGCGGGACCGTCACGTCCTGCCAGGCGTTCGGAGTCGTGGTCACGAGCGTGCCGTTGCGGTACAGCGACGCGCTCGCCTGGTCGGCCTGGTCGACCGTGTGGTGCCGGTCGGTCGAGTCCACGTAGTCGGCGATGCGCAGGTGCAGCACGTCGCCGGTGCGGGTGTTCGACCAGCCCGCCGGGGTCGCCGGCCGCACGACCGGCGAGTTCCAGGTCTCCGACGCCGCGCCCGGTCGCCGGTAGGAGACCGGGACGTCGGCCATGCCGCCGTCGAGCGAGGCGCCCAGATCGTTCCAGGGGTAGGCGTGGTGGACCTGGTGCTGCCAGATCGTGTCGCCCGTCGAGACCCATTCCTCGCGCACGGTGGGCGTGCGCACGTCACGCTGGGTGTCGTTCCACGAGTACGTCTGCCACGGGCGCCACCCGAACCGCTGCTCCCGCACCCAATCGAAGCCGCCGTTGTCCGCGTACCGCGAGACGATCCGGTACGAGTTCACCGCGGTCACCTTGTGGACGATCTGGCTGGGCACCCGGCCGGGGGAGACCTGGAAGACGTCGTACAGGTAAGGGCTGTTCGGCGTCAGCGTGAGCGAGACGGTCTTGCCGATCCGGGCGAGCACCTCGCGGCCCTGGTCGTAGGGGAGCACCAGCGCCGGGATCGGCAGCCGATCGCCGTCCGGCGACCACGGGCTCCACCCCGACCGGTCCGGCCGCCGGATGAAGATCACCGCTGCGGCGCCCGCGTCGGCGGCCGCCTGCACCTGCCCGTACTCGTCGTCGTTGTCCCGCTCGTCCAGGACCACGGCCTTGCCTCGCGCCGGCGCGCCCAGCCCGGCCACCAGCGAGAAGCGCCGGGTGCCGTCGTAGACCGGGGAACTCGGCAGCAGGTCGAGGGTGGGACCGGGGTCGAGTTTCGCGATCGGCGCGACAAGTTGCCAGCGCGAGGAGAACTCGAACGATCCCGCCCGCAGCGACGCGGTCGGCGTCACGTTGACCTGCTTGAGCGTGCTGAAGAACATGAACCCGTTCGCGATGCTCCGCCCGGCGCCGGTCACCCGGTGCACGTAATAGCTGAGCACGGTTCGCTGCTCGGCCGGCTTGGGCGTCTCGATGCGGATCGGCCGTCCCTTGCGCGCGTCGAGCACCACGGTCAGGTCGCGGTCGACCCGCAGCTCCGGGTTGACGACCTGGGTGACCTGCTCGTCAAGCGGCCCGCCGTCCTCGATGGTCGCATCGAGCAGGTAGTCGCCCTCCTGCAACTCGAAGGTCTTGGTTTCGCCGGCGAAGAGAAAGTTGAGCACGTCGAAACGCGCGTCGTCGCCGAAAAGTTGCAGCCCCGGCACGCTCGCCGGCGCGCCCGCCCGGTCCACCGCGGTGAACGTGACCTTGTGGTGCGGCCCGTCGAGCATGCCTCCGAGGGCGGTCGTGACCTGCACCCCGCCGGCCGCGGTCGCGGTGAGCCATCCGCTGAGCGGGCCCCGGGCCGCTTTCGCGGTGTCGAGCGAGACTGTCGCCGAGGCGGTCCCGCCGGCCGGCACGACGATCGACGCCGGCGCCGCGATCGCGGCGATCCCCGACCGAAGCGAGAGCGTCACGGGCGAGGTTCCGGCATTCGCGTACGTGACGGCCCGGGTCACCACCGAGGGCGACGATCCCGCCTGGTGCTCGCCGAAGTCGGCGACCCCGGTGCCGGAAACTTTCTGCGTCACCGCGCGCGCCAGGTCGACCCGGCCCGCGCCCTGCCCGAAGACGTTCACATCGGACTGCGTCGCGGCCGTGCTGACCAGGGCGTCCTTGATCCGGGCGCCACTCCAGCCCGGATGCTGGCCGGCCAGGATCGCCGCGGCCCCCGCGACGTGCGGCGTGGCCATCGAGGTGCCCGACGCCGCCGTGTACAGCGCGTCCACCGGCTCGCCCATCGTGGTGCCGGCCGCCCGGGCCGCGATGATGTCCACTCCGGGCGCGGTGATCTCCGGCTTGAGCCCGCTGTCGCCCACCCGCGGGCCGCGGCTGGAGAAGTCGGCCAGCTTGTTGTTCTTGTCGACGGCGCCGACCGTGAGAGCCGCCGGCGCGCTGCCGGGCGTCCCCACCGTCGAGGTGCCGCCCTCATTGCCGGCCGCGACCACGAAAAGCGCCCCGGTCTGCGCGCTCAGCGCGTCGACCGCCGCGGCCATCGGGTCGGTGCCGTCGGTGGGCTCGCCGCCGAGGCTCATGTTGACGACCCGGGCGCCCGAGTCGACCGCCCACTGCATCCCCTCGATGATCGACGACTCATAGCCGTTGCCGGAGTCGTCGAGCACCTTGCCGATCAGAAGTTTCGCGCCCGGCGCAACACCTTTCTCGCGCCCGCCCGAACCCTGGCCGCTCCCGGCCACGGTCGCCGCGACGTGCGTGCCGTGCCCGAACCGGTCCACCGTGTCCCCGCTGCCGCTGAAGTCCCGCGAAGCGGCCACCTGCCCGGCGACATCCGGGTGAGACGCGTCGATGCCGGTGTCGAGCACGGCCACCTTGACCCCGCTGCCGTCCAGCCCGGCCTGCCAGGCGGTGGGCGCCCCGATCTGCGCGGTACTTTCCGCCAGCGCCGCGGAAACTTTCCGGTCCAGCCAGATCCGCCCGGCGCCCCCAGCGACGCGCTCGATGGCCGCGCTGGGTGCCGCGGCCGTCTGTGCGTTCCAGAAATCGCTCAGCTGATTCTTGCCGGGCTTGACCGCAACAGCATCGATGCTGGCCAGCGAGGTCGCGGCCGCACTACGCAGAGCCGTCCCACCCTGGACGATCAGCGGCAATCCGGGGCTGACCGCGTCGCCATAGCCGTCGCGCAGGAGCCGCTGCACGTCGAACAGTGCCGCGTCGACCCGCCCCGACGCCAGCATGGGAATCGCGTCGGCCGGGATGACCCGTACGCCATGGTCTGTCTCTGTGGTTTGAAAGCCGACGCCTTCGCGCCCGGCCGCAGGTCGCACGGACGCCGTGAATTTTCCGCCCGAAGCGGGCGTCAGCGAGACGACGTCGCCGGTGATCAGCGTGATTGTCTGCGCCTTTGTCGCGGGCTTGGGCGGCGAGGCGGAAGCGCCCGGAACCGGTCCGGCCACTGTGGCGGCCAGGGTGACGGCGGCGATGACCGCGATGCGCGGGGATAGTGGCATCCATCGACCTCTCTGCTGGGTTGCAGAGCATTTTGAAGTCGATCTACCTGGGACGGCAGCCTTCGCGCCTGCCGCGAAGCAGACATGGCGCGATGTGGACGAGCAAGGGTTTTCCCTATTACGGATATTGATGGAGATAACTAGCGTCTTCCTTTAATGCCGGTTTGCGGTTACCCGGCCGCGCCGGACTCGAGACCGCCCGTCACCCCTCGGGCGGAGAAGGAGCAGACGCCATGTCCCGAATCCCCCTCGTCATCGCCGTGGGGACCGCGACCGCGGTAGCCGCGGCGCTGACCGCCGGGCCGGCCCTCGCCCAGCCCTCGGCGCCCTCCGCCGTGTCGCCGGCCGCGGCCGCCGACGCCCTGGTCGCCGCCAACCCCAGCTACCTGCACGCCAGCGCCTCGGAAACGTTCCAGCGGCACGCGGCCGTCAACTCCGCGGGGTTCAGCTACATCCCCTACACCCGGACGTACAAGGGCCTCCCGGTCAAGGGCGGCGACTTCGTCGTCATGACCGACGCCAAGGGTGTCGCGCAGTACACCTCGGTCGCGCAGACTAGCGCGATCGGCGAGCTGTCGGTCACGCCGAAAGTTTCCGGCACCGCCGCGCTTGCGATCGCGAAAAAGCAGCTGAAGTCCGTGCGCAGCGTCGAGGGCACCAACCTCGTCGTGGTCGCCGGCGAGGGCACGGCCGCCCGGCTCGCCTGGGAGTCGACGATCAACGGCACTAGCGCCGAGGGCGTCAGCCGGCTGAGCGTCACCGTGGACGCGCTCACCGGCAAGGTGCTCGGCACCGAGGAGCACGTCACCGAGGTGAACGGCACCGGCAACGGCTGGATCTACGGCACCGTCACGGTGAACACGACCCAGTCCGGCTCGACCTACCTGCTGCAGGACCCGTCGCACACGACGATCCGGGCGCAGAACGCGTCGGGCAACGCGACCTTCAGCGGCTCGGACAACGTCTGGGGCAACGGCAACGGCACCAACCGGGAAACCGGCGGCGTCGACGCTTTCTACGTCGCGCAGAAACAGTTCGCGATGCTTTCGTCGTGGCTCGGCCGCAACGGCCAGAACGGTTCGGGCGGCGCGTGGCCGATCCGGATCGGCCTGAACGACGAGAACGCGTACTACGACGGCACCCAGGTGCAGATCGGCCACAACACCGCCAACCAGTGGATCTCATCGGCCGACGTCGTGGGCCACGAGCTCGGCCACGGCATCGACGACCACACCCCGGGCGGCATCTCGCGGCGCGGCACCCAGGAGTTCGTCGCCGACACGTTCGGCGCGGCGACCGAGTGGTACATCAACAGCCCGAACGACGCCCCCGACTACCTGGTCGGCGAGGAGGTCAACCTGGTCGGCAGCGGCCCGATCCGCAACATGTACAACCCGGCGGCGCTGGGCGACTCGAACTGCTACTCCAGCAGCACGCCGAACCAGGAAGTGCACGCGGCGGCCGGCCCCGGCAACCACTGGTTCTACCTGCTCGCGCAGGGCTCGAGCGGCAACGGCCAGCCGTCCAGCCCGACCTGCAACAACAGCACCGTGACCGGCGTCGGCATCCAGAACGCCATCAAGATCATGTACAACGCGATGCTGCTGAAGACGTCCAGCTCCTCGTACCTGAACTACCGGAAGTGGACGCTGCAGGCCGCGAAGAACCTGTTCCCGGGCAGCTGCACCCAGTTCAACTCCGTCAAGGCGGCGTGGAGCGCGGTGAACGTCCCGGCGCAGTCGGGCGAGGCCACCTGCTGAGCGGCACCACGTGAAAAGGGGCCGGCGCATAGGGCGCCGGCCCCCTTTTTCGTCGCGCTCACGAAGGCGTACGCGAAACGCCTGGTCTTAATCCTCGGCGGGCAGGCTGTCCATGAACGAGCTCACCGAGAAGACCGCACGCCCGGCGCCGGCCGGACCATACCCGGGCGGGCTCGACAGGCCATTGGCCTCCATCGTTGCCCGATAGGCCTCCAGCAGCCGGATGTGGTACTCCAGCGGCGCACCCTGCGGGTTCGTGCGGCCCAGGGGAGTGGTCGGCTCCGGGCACCAGGTGGTGAAGCGCGGCAGGATCCCGCGGGACATGAAGTACTGCAGGCCCTCGGTCGTCGACTCGATCGCCTCGTCGACCGTGCGGAAACCGAACGGCTCGGCCATCTCCACGCCGGCCACGAAATTCGGGATGACATTTCGCGGGCCGAACACCTCGGCCGACTCGAGGATGCGGCGGTGCCACTCCTCGCGGCCCACGTAGCGCTCCTTGCCCGGGCAGTACAGCTCGAACAGCCGCTTGTCCCACACCTCGAAGTTGGGGTGGTAGATGCGCACGCCGTAGTCGTGGAAACGTTGCACGTCGGCCCGGGGCAGCGCCTGCGCGACCACCTTGCCGATCCACCGGCCTGGGAAACGTTCCTCGATGGCTTGCGCGTAACGACCGTAGAAATCCGCCTCGGCCAGCCCGTCGACTTTCCGCGTGACGCTGCCGCCGGTCAGCGTGTACGCCTGCGACGCCTTGGCCGTGTCGTACTTGTCGATGATCTCGAGCGCCTCGAGAACCTCCTCGACCGGCTTCACCCCGGTGTACGGGCGGCCGGCCGCCTTGTGCTGGCGGAAGTTGTGGTTGATGTCGCAGTACTGGCACTCCTCGGAGGCGCCGAAGTACTGACAGACCCGGTACACCGTCAGGTAGACGAGGTACCCCCACTGGATCGTCGGGGCCACCTCCATCACCTGCTTGCCGTTCGCAAGGGTGTGCCGGTAGTAGTCCGGCATCGGCGGCAGGCCCACGTCGGCGATCGGCCGGCCGTCGAGGAAGAGCTTGAGCTGCCCGTCCTCGCCGGCCTTGACCCGGTACGGCGAGTCCGGGTTCGTGCGGACCGAAACAACCGTGCGGCGCAGGTCGTACGGCCCGCCGAGCAGGACGATCTCCTCGGGCGGGCGGCGCAGGGCCGCCTCGCCCAGTTCCGGAAGCGTGCGGTGGTCGAACGAGAATATGAAGTACGACTTGGGCTTGACGTCCCCGTTCTCGTTGTCGGTCAGCGCCGACTCGTCGAAGGCCAGCCCGCCGCGCAGCAGGTCTTCCTTGATCACGGCTTCGCGCGGCACGTGCGGGAAGCGGCCCATCAGGTCTTCGACAAGATCCGTACGCGACTGCATGCGCTTCTCCGATGCTGACTGTTCCACCGACGTATCCCATGTCATCACATCGGCACGTCGTCTTCGCCCCGGGGAATGGAGACTTTCCTTACCCCCGCACCTGGTCGATGGGCCCCCGCACCTGGTCGATGGGCCCCCGCACCTGGTCGATGGCCGGCGCCCCATCCACCGCGTCGGCCGCGACCGCCGCCGCCTTGAGCTCGGCCGGCAGGTCGAGGCTGTCACGCAGGGTGACCGGCCGCAACGCCAGCGCCGCGATCACGCCGACGACCGCGATGATCGCCGAGATCAGGAAGATGTGCCCGGTCGCGTCGCCGTAGGCGGCCCGGATGATGTGCACGATCGGTTCCGGCAGCGCGGTCAGGTTCAGCGAGCTACCGCCGCCCGAGCCCGAAGCCGGGATCCCCGCGGCCGTCAGCCCTTCGGTGACCTGGTCGGCGACCCGGCGGGCGAGCACCGCCCCGAGCACCGAGACCCCGATCGTGCCGCCGAGCGAGCGGAAGAACGCCACCGTCGACGAGGCCGCGCCGATGTCCTTGAGGGCGACCGAGTTCTGCACGGCGAGCACGAGGTTCTGCATCGACATGCCGACGCCCGCGCCGACCAGGAACATGCCCACGCCGACGTACCAGAGCGGTGTGTCGTGGTCGATCACGCTGAGCACGGCGAAGCCGGCGACCAGCACGATCGTGCCGGTGATGATGTACGGCTTGATCTTGCCGCTCGTGGTGATCATGCGACCGGCGACGATCGAGGTGAGCAGCACGCCGACCATGAGCGGGATGGTGAGCAGGCCCGCCTCGGTGGGGGAGTAGCCGCGCCCGATCTGGAAGTACTGACCGAGGAAGACCGCGCCGCCGAACATCGCCATGCCGACCGCCAGACTCGCGAAAATTGCGAGCGCGGTGTTTCGCTCACGCAGGATGGGCAGCGGCACGATCGGCTCGGCCGCCCGCGATTCCACCCAGACGGCCAAAGCCAGCAAGATCAAAGACCCGAGGACCATCGTGTACGTCTGCCAGGAGAGCCACGCGAACGAGCTGTCCACGAACGAGATCCAGACCAGCAGCAGGCTGACTCCGGCGGCGATCAGCGAGGCGCCCAGGTAGTCGATCTTGACGTTGTCCCGGCGGAGGGTCGGCAGGTGCAGGGTGGCCTGCAGCAGCACCAGGGCGATGATGGCGACCGGCACGCCGATGTAGAAGCACCAGCGCCAGCCGAGCCACGAGGTGTCGACGATCAGGCCGCCCAGCAGCGGGCCGCCCACGGTCGCGACGGCCATCACGCCGCCGAGGTATCCGTTGTAGCGGCCGCGCTCGCGGGGCGGGATCATCGCGGCGATCGCGACCTGCACCAGGGCCTGGAGGCCACCGACGCCGATGCCCTGGAAGGCGCGGGCGGCGATCAGCTCGCCGGCGTTCTGCGACAGGCCGGCGACCAGCGAGCCGACCACGTAGATCACGATCGAGATCTGGATCAGCAGCTTCTTGTTGAACAGGTCGGCGAGCTTGCCCCAGATCGGCGTGGTCGCCGTGGCGGCCAGCAGGGTGGCGGTGACCACCCAGGTGTACTGGGTCTGCGACCCGTTCAGCGCACCGATGATCTTCGGCAGCGCGGTCGAGACGACGGTGCTCGACAGCATCGCGACGAAGAGCACGAGCAGCAGGCCGCTGAGCGCCTCGAGCGTCTGCCGATGGCTCATCGGCTCCGAGCCCGCGGTCTCCGCGGTGGTGGTGGGTGCGCTCATCGCGCGACCTCCAGGTTTCCGGTCTTGGTGAATGAAGTTGTGGTGAGTGCGTTGTCCATGGCTTCGGTGAACCGGCCGAGCTGCCGGTCGAAGGCCGCGACCTCGTCCGGCGTCCAGTCGGCGAGCGCGTCGGCGACCAGTCGCTGGTACCAGTCGAGGGCGTCGCCGAGGGCGGCCCGGCCGGCCGGGGTGACGGCGAGGACGGTCGCCCGCCCGTCGTGCGGGTCCGGCTCGCGCGCGACCAGCCCGCTCGCGACGAGGGCGGCCACGGCCCGGCTGACCGTGGACGGGTCGAGGGCGGCGTGGGCGGCGAGCTCGCGGGCGTGCGCCCCGGTCCCGAGCCGGTCGATCAGGCCGAGCATCCCGAGAGCGCCGCTGGGCACCGCGGTCCGCTCCTCCGAGCGGCGCTGCTTGGTCAGGCGGATCACCCGCAGAAGGTCGTTGAGTCGTGCGCCGATGCCGTCCACCGCGGATGCCTTCCCTGAGCGATCGATGGGTGCCGAAACCAAGTATCCTCTGATCTTTCTCAGTGCGCAAGTTTGCTCACCGAGAAGGCGCTGGCTCCATGAGGGCGGCGGGCTGTGCGATGCGGCTCGGTGAGCGCAGGCCGAGCCAGGAGAGCCAGCCGATGCCGAGGATGAAGCCGAGGGTGATCACCCGGTAGAGCACGACGACGGCGACCGCGGCGGGGGCGGCCACGCCGCCGGCCATCAGGCCGAGGATCAGGGCGCTGTCGATGATGCCGAGGCCGCCCGGGACGATCGTGATGGTTCCGGCGGCCATCCCGGCGCAGAAGGCGAGCAGCACCACGGTCAGGTCGGCCGGGGTCTCGCCGACGGCGCGAAAACACAGCCAGAAACAAACGGCGTCAAGAAACCAATTGAGTACGGCCAGAGCACTCGCCATGACGCCGTGGGCCGGGGAAAGTTTCGCGGCCTGCAGTTGCTGGACGAAGCCGCGGATGCGGTCCTCTCCGTCGGTGGCGGGCCGGCGGCGTAGGCGATTGAGCGCGGCAAGCGGCGAGCGAAACATTTCCGGGTGACGGGCAGCGTGCCGTACGCCGAAAATCAAAGCGATGGCGGCGATCGTCAGCCAGACGAGGTGCTGCCAGTCGGTGTTTCCGCCCGCCGCCAGGGCGCTGGCCAGGGTGAGGGCGCCTAGCGCGCAGGAGGAGAGGATGCCGCTGAGCGCGATGGCCCACGAGGCGATCGCCGGGCTGGCGCCGAAGCGACGCATCTGCTGGTAGTTGAAGCGGATGGAGAACGCCGCGCCGCCGGGCAAGGTTTCGTTGAGCGAGTGCGCCGCGTACGCCAGCCGTAGGTGGTCCACGAGCGGGGCGCGCACGCCGGCCGAGCGCAGCAGGTGACTCTGCATCCGCCCGTACGCGTTCATCGCGACCAGCTCGGCCACGACGGCCAGGGCGAGCCATCCCACGTGCGGCGTGCGCAGCTGGCGCAGGGCATCGGCCAGCGACGACCAGCCCAGCACCAGCTCGGCGCCGAGAACGATCACCACGGCGCCGACCGCTACGGCGCGAAATTTTCCCCGCACACCAGAAAGCCTCGGTCAAACTTTCGCAACGCGCAAGTTTTCTCTTTGAGAAAGCAATCACAGGTGTGATCCAGAACTCTCTCTCTATAGCTGCATTATGCAGCTAACATGGAGCTGCTCAATCTTTCCGTGGAGGTGAACCGGTGAGCGCAGCTGCCGGAAATACGATCTTCAAACAGCCCAAGGCCGTGTACGCGGTGGCGTTCGCGTGTGTCGTCAGCTTCATGGGCATCGGCCTGGTCGACCCGATCCTGCCGGCCCTGTCCAAGCAGTTGGACGCGACACCGAGCCAGGTCAGCCTGCTGTTCACCAGCTACCTGCTGGTCACCGCGGTCGCCATGCTGTTCACCGGCTGGGTCTCGAGCCGCATCGGCGCCAAGAAGACGCTGATCACCGGCCTCGCGCTGATCGTCGTGTTCGCGGCGCTGGCCGGCCTGTCCGGCTCGATCAACGGCATCGTCGGCTTCCGGGCCGGCTGGGGCCTGGGCAACGCGCTGTTCATCGCCACGTCCCTCGCGGTCATCGTGGCCTCGGCGTCCGGCGGTTTCGCGGGCGCGATCATCATGTACGAGGCGGCGCTCGGCCTCGGCATCGCGGCCGGCCCGCTGCTCGGCGGCCTGCTCGGCGACATCAGCTGGCGCGGCCCGTTCTTCGGCGTCGCGGTGCTGATGGCGATCGCCTTGCTCGCCACCGCCACGCTGCTCGACAAGACCCCCAAGCCCGCGCAGAAGACCCCGCTGCTGGCGCCGATCAAGGCGCTGCGCCACCGCAGCCTGCTCACCATGGGCATCACCGCGCTGCTGTACAACTGGGGCTTCTTCACGATGCTCGGCTACGCGCCGTACCCGATGGAGCTCAGCGCGATCCAGCTCGGCTTCGTGTTCTTCGCCTGGGGCCTGCTGCTCGCGTTCTTCTCGATCACCGGCGCGCCCTGGCTGCAGCGCAAGTTCGGCACCGCGCCCTCGCTGTACGGCGCGCTCAGCTCGTTCGCCGTGCTCATCCTGCTGATCGGCGTCTTCACCGACAACCGCTGGGCGGTGATCGTCTGCGTGGTCGCCTCCGGCATCGTGGCCGGCATCAACAACACGCTGACCACCCAGGCCGTCATGCTGGTCTCGCCGGTCGAGCGGCCGGTCGCCTCCGCCGCGTACGGTTTCGTGCGGTTCATCGGCGGTGGCCTCGCCCCCTACGCCGCCGGCAAGATGGTCGACCACTGGAACATCCACGTGCCGTTCGTGGTCGGCGCGGTCGCGGTCCTGCTCGGCGTCGTGGTCCTCGCCACCGGGCACCGCCCGCTGGCGGCCGCGGACGCCGCGATGGCGGCCGGACCACATGGCTCCGGGGAGGCCGACGCGGTGGCCGGTGAGATCGCGGACGAGTTCGGCGGGGCTCCCGACGCCATTGACTTCGAGCACGAGGTCCAGCGCCGCTAGGGTGAGGTCATGGTCAGCTCGGTCGGCCTCGTCCTCCACCCGACCAAGTTGGTCGACACGTCCGTGGACACCGTGCTCGAGTTCGCGCGCCGGCACCCCCTCCGGGTGCTGGCGCGCGACACCGACCGCGACCGGTTGCCGCCCGGCGTTTCCCTGGTCCCGCCGGAAACTTTCGTGTCGGAAGCCGAGGCCCTTATCGCGCTCGGCGGCGACGGCACGATGCTGGGCGCGCTGCGGCTGACGGTCGGGCGTCCGGTGCCGGTGCTCGGGGTCAACCACGGCAACCTCGGCTTCCTCGTCGAGGTCGCGCCCGCGCAACTTTCCGCGGCGCTTTCGCGCCTCGAGGAGGGCGATTTCACCATCGAGCAGCACGCCTGCCTCGACGTCGGGGCTCTGCCCATCCGGTACGGCTTCAACGACTTGGTCCTCGGCCGGGCCGGGCGTGCGGGCGCGATCTCGGTGGACCTGACGGTCAACGGCCTGCGGTACGGGTACTACCGCGGCGACGCCGTGATCGTGTCGACGCCCACCGGGTCGACGGCGTACAACTACGCGGCCGGCGGCCCGGTACTGTCGCCGTCGTCGCAGGCTTTCGTCATCACTCCGGTCGCGCCGATGGCCGGGATCGGGCGTCCCGTGGTGCTGGGGGCGGGCGACCGGGTGACGCTTTCGGTCGCCGCGGACAGCGGGCCGATCGCCGTGGACGTGGACGGGATAGCGACCGGGGAGCTGGCGCACGGCGAGCGCGTGACGGCGTCGCTGCGGGCCAACGCGGCGCAGGTGGTGCGCCTGTCGGCCGACGAGCACGCCAGCCGGGCCCGGATCAAGCTGAGCCTGCTCGACCTGCCGCTGCGGCGCGACCAGCTGGTCGAGCTCATCCCGCCGGAGCTGCGGCGCCCGCACCCGCCGAGCCTCGGTGACTGATCACACAGCCCCTGTTGTTGAACGTCTTCCGTCCGTAATACAGTGGATCGTCGCCTCCGAGTGGAGAAGGCCATGATCGACGACGAGCTGCGGCCGCGGGCCCGGCCCATCCCCGACCGGTGCGCCGACGGCCCCGGCACCATCATCGTGGGCATCGACGGTTCCGAGTCGTCGCTGCACGCCGCGGCGTACGCGGCCGGCATGGCCCGCCGGCAACGTTCCCGCTTGGTCGTCGTCTACGTCCGCAAGCTGGCCGCGCCGGCGCTCCCGCTGGCCGGGGCGGCGGTAGCGGTGATGGACGCGCAGGACGAGATCGAGCGCGAGCTGCGAGCCGCCATGGAGCAGCGCGTCGGCATCCTGGACATCGACGTGGAGCTGGTCGTCCGCACCGGCGAGCCCTACACGGAGCTGATCGAGGTAGCCGACCAGGTCCACGCCGACGCGGTGATCGTCGGCCGCTCGACCAAGCTGCTGCACCGGGTGATGGGTTCCCTGGCCGTCAAGCTGGTCCGCGCCGGCCGCTGGCCGGTCACCGTAGTGCCCTGACCGCCGCTCCGCGCGCCGCTCTGCCACCGCGCGCGGTCCTGCCACCGCGCGCGGCCGGGGCTTGACCCCTGACACCGCGCGCTGCTCTGCCACCGCGCACCGCGCCGCTCTGCCACCGCGCGCTGCCCAGCCGCCGCGCGCCGCGCCGCTTTGCCGCCGCGCGCCGCTTTGCGGCCGCGCGCCGTTGTCCTGTCGCGCTGCCTTCCGCCGTGCGTTGCTTCCCGCCGGGATCTTGATGAGTTCAGGCGGGCGGCGAACGGCAATTCTTCAGGGCAGCGCCAATGGGCTCAGACGAGCGCCGGCCCGGCGTCCTCGGTCTCGCTCGCCTTCGCCTCGGCCGGGTGCGTGTCCGCTGAGGGCGCCTTCGCTGAGGTCGGCTCGGCTGACGTCGCCTCGACCGAGCCAGGGTCGTCGGGCGGCGCGCAGAAGCCGGTCTCGGGATCGCAGTAGCCTCCGCCCTCGACCACGATCAGCTGGAGCGGCGGAGCGTCATCCTTCGGCATCGACCTGCCCCCACGCCTGCTTGATCGCGGCGGCGTACTGCTTCGTCGCGACCGCGCCCGGAATCCCGAGCCGCCCGCCCAGCACGGTGAACGGCACACCCCGCGCGCCCAGGTTGATGGCCTCGTTGTGGTCGGCGCGCACCGCGTCCGCGAAACGATCGCCGGCAAGAACGTCGCGAATTTCGTCGGCCGGGATGCCGAGTTGCTCGCCAAGTTTCGTGAGCGTGCCGTGCTCGTACGCGTCGAAGTTTCCGCCGAAGACCTCGGCCTGCATCGCCCGCAGGTAGTCCCAGCCCACGCCGTGCTCGTTGCCCAGTTGCACCAGGCGCAGCATGTCGAACGTGCTCGCGGCCGGACGGTCGAGCTCGTAGGCAAGCCCGTCCTCGGCGGCCATCCGCGCCATGCCCTCCTCCATCGAGCGGGCCTGCGCCGCGGACATGCCCATCTTCTTCGACAGGTAGTCGAGCAGCGGCGTGACGGTCGTGGACGACCCCGGATCGAGCTGGAACGTGTGGATCTTCAGCTCGATCTCGCTCGCGTGCGGCGACTGCGCGACGGCCTTGCTCAGGCGCTCCTCGCCGAGGTAGCACCACGGGCAGAGAACGTCCGCCCAGACGTCGATGGTGAGCATGCGGCCGCCTTCCAGTAAATTTGAGTACCGCTCAAGAAAAGTTAGCACTAACTTGAGCACGTGCTCAACATCAGGCGGGAGGGGCATGACGGCCACGAGAGCGCCACGGCGCGACGCGCGCGACAACGCCGCCAAGCTGCGCGCGGCCGCCCTGGAGCAGTTCTTGGCGAAGGGCTTGGACGCGTCGCTCTACGAGATCGCGCGCGCCGCCGGGGTGAGTATCGGCACGCTCTACAACCACTTCGGCTGCCGCGAGGGCCTCATCGACGCGGTCGTCCCCGACGTGGTCGGCGCCCGCCTGCGCGACCTGGCCACCGAGGTGAACGCGCTGCCCACCCCGCGCGATCGCCTGGAAACTTTCGTCCACGGCATGATCGAGCTCCAGAGCGGCGACCCGGCCCTCAACGACGCGCTGCTGCGACGTTTCCCGGACGCGGTGGCGCTCCACGACATCTGCGCCGTCTCGACCGAGCTGGGCCGCTCCCTGGTCCGCGACGCGCACGCGGATGGTTCGCTGTCGCCCGACTTCACCGAGGACGACCTGCTCAGCCTTCTCTGGCTGGCCGGCACCGCCAGCCGCGACCCCGAAGTCCCGCCCGGCTGGCGCCGCGTGGTCGACCGCTCCCTCGCCTCGGCCTGGCTCGTCACCTGAGAAAGTCGCGGCGCCGCCTCGGCACGGACCGTGCTCGCGCCGGCCCGGCGCGAAACGTTTCGTGTCAGACCCGTTCCATGTCGGCGTGCTGCTCGATCACGCCCGCGGCGATGAGTCCGTCGATCTCCGCGGCCGTCATCCCGAGCACGCGCGCGAGAATGTCGCGCGAATGTTCGCCGGGCAGAGGTGCCGGCCCCAGCTCCGGGTCCGCCACGTTCTGAAACACAGCCGGCGCGTTCTCGGTGGGCATCGCCTGGGCAATCCGCGGATGGTGCATCGTCCGGAAGAACCCACGCTCCGCCAGATGCGGGTCGTTCAGCAGCTCCGGCACCCGCTGCATCATCGCCGCGGGCACGCCGGCCTCCTGCAACTCGGCCATGGCGCGGCGCGGCGACCGCGCCGCCGTCCACGCCGAAACCAGGGCATCGATCTCCTCACGCCGGGCGATCCGCTCACGCGCCGTCGGCAAGTGAAGATCGGTTTCCAGTACGGCACTGAGCCGTCCCCAATCCTCGTCCCCGCGAACGGTCACCACACACCACTCGTCGTCCCCGGCGCACGGATAGAGCCCCCGCGGAGCGTCGCCGTCCTCGTCGCGCGGGCGGTGCCCTCGCGGAGCATCGCTCGGTGGCGCGCCGGCGAGTGAGCCCGGACGGACCGATTCGAGTGCCAGCTGGTGTGGCAGCTGGCCCAGGATCACCTCGGCCTGGGCGACGCTGACCGTGCCGCCGCGGCCGGTGTGGCGGCGGGCGACAAGTTTCGCCAGGATCGCGACCGCCTCGAACCTCGCGGCGATGTGGTCGGGATAGATCGTGGACGCGTCGCTGAAGCCGTTCTCGTCGTCCCGGTAGCGCCACAGCCCGCTGAGCCCGGTCGAGGCGCGCACCAGCGGCCCGTACCCGAGCCGCCGGCTCCACGGCCCGGTCGGCCCGAACGCGCTGGAATCGGCGACGACGATGCCCGGGTTGATGGCGGCCAGCTCCTCGTACCCGAGTCCGAGGGACTCCATGGTGCCCGGCTTGAAGTTGGAGACCACCACATCGGACTCGGCGACGAGCCGCTTGAAGAGCGCGATCCCCTCGGGCGAACGGAGATTCAGTCCGAGCCCGAGCTTGTTGCGGTGCCCATAGGCGAAGGTCGGGCTGATCGCGGAGCCGTCGAAAGTTTGCCGGCTGCCGTCCGGGAACGCCTTGTTCTCGACCTTGATGACCTCGGCGCCCATGTCGGCGAAGAGCCGGCCGAGCTCCGCGCCGACCACGATCACGCCGAGGTCGAGCACGCGCAGCCCGGCCAGAGGTCGCATCCTGTCCGGCCCGGCCGCGGCGGAGGTGGCCGAGGGCGTTGCGGCGGCGGGCGAGGAGGCGGCCGTCAGCGAGTCGAGCACCGCCGCGGTGTCCTGGCCATGCGCCGGAGCTGCGGTGCGGATCCCGGCGCGGCGGCCGTCCACCTCGAGGTAGCCGTTGGGCATGAGCACGCCGTCCACCTCGGCGAACGCCTGCCGCTCGGTGAACTGCGACGCGTGCAGGACCTCGGTGGGGGAGAGGAGAGCGGCGGTCGGGACGCCGTGCTGCTGGCCCTCGGCGACGATCTGGTCGCGGGTGCGGTCGGCGAACAAACGCCCGATCGCCGGGTAGATCTTTCCGGCGGCGGCGAAACGTTTACCGAGATTCGCCAGGGCGGGGTCGGCGAACTCGTCCGGCGAGCCGAGCCAAGTGAACATCCCCTGCCATTGACGCGGGGCGAGAACGCAGATTCGCACCCAGCCGTCGGCGCAGCGGAAGATCGGGTAGAGGTGGCGGGCGTCGGGGCGCCCGCGCGGACCGTTCGCTGCCGGCACCCCGCCGGTGGCGCTACCGCCGATCCCGAAGCCGGGGTCGAGCACCTGGGCGGTCGCCTCGTAGACCGACACGTCGACCAGGTCGCCGGTCCCGCCGAAGTAGGCGACCAGCGCGGCCCACGCCGCCTGGGCGCACGCCGACTCGTACGCCATGGACCCGGGCGGCAGCAGCGGCTCCCGTCCCGGAAGACCCGAACGCGAGAGCACGCCGCCGAGCGCCAGGTGCGTCCACTCGGTGGCCTGCCAATCCCGGTACGGCCCGCTGAGTCCGTAGTCGGTGATCGCCACGACGACCAGGCCGGGTTTTCGCGAGCGGAGCGCAAGTAAATCGTCGTTGGCGTTGGTCACGAGGATGTCCGCGGTGTCGATCAGGCGCAGGAAGTCCTCTTCGTCGACGACGACCGCGCGCTTGTTGGCGTTGTGCGTGGCGTAGTAGAGGCTCACGCCGTCGACCACCGGCTCCCGTCGCCGGGACGGGGCGCCCGACGCCGGCTCGACCCGGATCACATCGGCGCCCAGGTCGGCCAGCAGCCGTGAGGTCGTCTCGCCGATCCCGTCGGTGCGATCGATGACCCGGACCCCGGTCAGCGGCAGGTTTTCGTGCATGGCGGCCTCCAAGCGACGTGCGGTGCGCTAGGTCACAGCGTCGCCGTGCGGCTGGGAGTTCGTAAATAACTGTTTCGCGCACGTTACGTGCCGCCACCGGCAACGTGTCATTTCAATTCCTTGCCGGTCACCGTTCAGTAACGTCAGACTGGGCGTCATGGACATCCAGCAGCTGCGCTGTTTCCTCGCGGTCGCCGAGGAGCTGCACTTCGGCCGCGCGGCCGAGCGGCTGCACATGACCGCCTCGCCGGTCAGCCGCATCGTCAAGGATCTCGAGCGTGAGCTGGGCGCCGAGCTCTTCGTCCGCGGCTACCACCAGATCGAGCTGACCCCCGCCGGCGTCGAGCTGGCGCGCCGCGTGCCGCCATTGCTGGCCGAGTTCGATCGCCTGCGCAGCGAGATCCAGCTGGTCGCGGCGGGCGAGAGCCGGGTGGTCCGCCTGGGCGGTTCCCATCTTTCGCCGCCCGGCGTCCTGGACGCGGTCGTGGAGTGCGCCGAGAAGGGCAACCCGGGCCGCCGCGTCGACGTGGCGCTGGCGCCCTCCTCCGACCTGCTGCCCGCGCTGAGCCGCGGCGAGCTCGACGCCGCCGTCGTGCACCTGCCGATCGACGACCCGGCGATGGAGGCGCTGCCGCTGGCGTCCTACCGCTTCTTCGTAGCCATGCGCCGCGACGACCCGTTGGCCGACTACGACGAGCTGTCCCTGGCCGACCTGGCCGAGCGGACCGTCGTCACGTTCCCGCTCACCCTCCAGCCGCTGGCCATGCAGCAGTTGCGTGACGACCTGGTGAGCCGCGGCCTGCGACATTTCCGCCTGCTGGCCGGCGCTGACTCCGCGATGCTCGCCGGCCACGTGCGCCGCACCGGCGACCTAACCTTCACGCTGCACCCCGACACCGGCGGCTCGTCGCGCATTTTCGACGATCCCGCGTTCACCATCGTGCCGCTGACCGACGGCCCGGCCTTCCGCCTGGGCTTGGTCTGGCTGGCCGCCAGAGCCGCCGACCGGGTGGTCGGCGGCCTGGTCGATGCGGTCCGCGAGCGCTGGTCGTCAGGCGTCCTGGAGATCTAGACCCGCCAAACGACGCTCGGTCGCGCTGCGGGCCGCGCCGTGCTGCGAGGGCCGGCCGCGAGGGAGGCACGGCGCGGCGATTGTGCGCGCCGACTAGCTCGCCCGCCAGCGCGCCGGCTCGCCCGCCGCGAGCTGCACGGTGCCGCGAGCGGCCAGGTGGTGCAGATGGGCGAGGGTCTCAGCGAGGGCCATCCGCCGCAGCATTCCCTGCAGCGCGTCCCAGCCCCGCGACCACGTCAGCCCTTCGGCGATCTGCCAAGCGGTCGGGGCGCCGTGGCCGCGGATCACCCGGAGGATCTCGAGACCGCGCTCGTCGTGGTGGTGGATCAGGTCGGCGGCTCGGTCGTCGATGCCGCGGAACCTGTACTCGTGGGCCGGCAACGCCTCGTCGTCGGAGAACTTGGCTACGTGTTCGAGCGAGTCCAAGTAGGCGCTGAGCGGGTCGCCCTCGTCGCGGCTGTGGATGCCGATGTTAGGGCTGATTCGGGGCAGTAGATGGTCGCCGGTCAGCAGGACGCCGGCGGCGGCGTCGTGCAGGCAGAGGTGGCCAGGTGTGTGGCCGGGCGTCCACACCGCGTGCACCTCGTGGCGGGCCAGCGGCAACAGGTCGCCGTCCTCGATGGCGCGGTCCGGTTCGGCCATGCCGAGGACGGTGGACATTTTCGCCGGGTCCACGGTGATTTCAAGAGCGAAACTTTCCGGTACACCATGGCGCAGCAGCCAGGCGCGGTCGGCGGCCGGATCGGCGTCGCGCCAGAGGCGGCCGGGAAGGGTGCTCGCCTCGACGGGGTGCATGCCGATCCATGCGCCGGAACGCTCGCGCACCCACCCGCTCAGGCCGTGGTGGTCGGGGTGCACGTGGGTGGCCACGACCCCGGTGACGTCGGCTACCGAGGCGCCGGCGACGCCCAGGCCGGCGGTCAAGGCCTCGCGGCCCTCGGCGGAGTCCCATCCGGGATCGACCAGCAGGACACCGGGCTCGTCGAGGAACGCGTAGCTCAGCGTGTACCGCAGCGGGCTGCGGGGGATCGGGACCGGGATCGACCAGACGCCGGGACGCACCTGCTCGACCGGCGGGAGGACGCGCCGCTGCCAGGCCACGTGCTGGTCCGTGCCAGTGATGATCATGCGCTCACCGGGTGCAGCAGGAAGTCGACAAGGCTGCGGGCGTAGGAGGCGGTGTCGCTCACGAGTGCGGCCCATTTGTCGGTGGGTGTGGTGATCGCGTGCATCATCGCGCCGCCCACGAGGGTGTCCAGGAGCAAAGTGACCGATGTGGCGGCGGGCAGCTCGCCCCGGTCGATGCCGCGGCGCACGATGGCGCGGGCGGCGCGGGCCTGCGCCGTACGCATGGCCGCGTAGTGCTCGGCCACGCCGGGGATGCTCGCCGCCTCGAGGATCAGGCGCATCGCGGCACGGCGGCACGGGCCGACGTAGAGGTCGAGCATCTGGGTCGCCAGCTCGACCAGGTCGCCGTGCAGGGTGCCGGTGTCGACGTCGCTGACCTTGGGCAGGCCCAGCGTCAGCGCGTCGGTGAGCAGGGCCTCCTTGCTGCTCCACCGCAGGTAGAGCGAGGCCTTGCCGACGCCGGCGCGCTTCGCGACCGCCTCCATGGCGAATCCCGCCCAGCCGGCGTCCCCGAAGACGTCCAGCGCGGCCTGCCCGATCCGCCGATCGACCTCCGGATCCCGCGGTCGCCCGGGCGCTGAGGGATCCCGCGACCGCCCCGGCGCCGACGCCTCCCGGGAGCGGCCGGGCGGCGCCGACGGCTCGTGTGAGAACCCAGGCGCGGACGAGTCCCGAGGCTGCCCGGGGGCTGACGGCTCGCGCGGCCGGTCGGGCGCTGACGACGTGGCGCTCATCGTGGTCATCCTTCGGCTCGCTTATTGCTGAACGGTATCCGTCAGGATACAGTCGGCATAAGTGAACGGGAAGCGTTCAGTATTGGAGACTCTGGTGACACCGGATGAGCTGGAAGCCCTGCGCGAGTCGGTGAGCGGCGTCGCCACCCGGCACTGGGGTAACGCGACCGCGGCGGCCGACGGCAAGCTCGGCGACCTGTGGGCGGCCGGCGCGGGCCAGGGCTGGTTCGACCTCGACGACGACCTCGCCGCGGCCCTGACCGTGACCCGCGCGCTCGGCGCCGTCGCCTGCCCGCTGCCGGTGATGGAAACTCTCGTCGCGCGACGCCTGGGCATCGACGCCGAGAAGGTGCTGGTCACGCGTGTTCTCGAGCACCTCGACGCGGCAACCGAGGCGACGCACGTGCTCGACCTCGGCACCGGCGGGCTGCACGAGATCCTCGACCATGAAGAGCAGCCGGGCCTCGCGATTCCGGCGTGGTCGCGGGTGCGGGTCGGTCCGGCGCAAAGGTCCGTCGACTTGAGCGACGAGCAACGCGACCAGGCAACCGCGCTGCTGCGGCTCGGGCTGGCCACCCGTGCGATGGCCGCCGCGCAACATTCGCACGAGATGGCGATCGAGCACACGAAAACCAGGCGTCAGTTCGGCCGGCCGATCGGCTCGTTCGGGGCGGTTCAGCAGCGGGTCGCGAGCTGCCAGATCGACGTCAGCGCCGCCAACCATCTCCTGGACAAAGCCTCCGACGCGTACGGGTCGGGGCGCGCCGACTGGCCGCTGCAGGCCGAGATCGCCGTCGAGTTCGTCGCGGCCGCCGCCCGCCGCGTGCAACTTGGCGCGCACCACACCCTCGCCGCGATCGGATATTTCGAGGAGCACGAGGCGCCCTGGCTCTTCCGCCGCGTGCACGCCGACCTCACCCGCTTGCACGACCTGCCGCGCGACACCGTCGCCGACGTGCTCGTCGAGGGCGAGACCGGCCTGCCCGCCTTCGACGACGAACCTTTCCGGCACGAGGTGCGCGAGCTCATCGCGACCAGCGACGAGTCCACGATCGCCGGAGACATGGCCGCCCGCGGGTGGTTCGGCATGGGCTGGCCGGTCGCGGCCGGCGGCCGCGACGCCCCGCTGGCCGAGCAGGTCGCGCTGCACGAGGAGATCACGTACGCCCGGGCGCCGGTCACCCTGCAACTCGGCTCGGTGATGCTGCTCGGCGGCTCGATCCTGCGCCACGGCACGCCCGCGCAGAAGGAAACTTTCCTGCCGCTGATCCGGGCCGGACAGCTGCGGTTCTGCCTCGGCTACAGCGAGCCCGAGGCCGGCTCCGACCTGGCCTCCCTCAAGACCCGCGCGGATCGCGACGGCGACGGCTGGGTGGTCAACGGGCAGAAGCTCTGGACCACCGGCGGCCACCAGGCCAGCCACGTCTGGCTGGCCACCCGAACCGACCAGGAGACCACCCCGCCGCACGCCGGCATCACCGTCTTCCTGGTCCCGATGGACACCCCGGGCATCACCGTCCACCAGCACCGCGCGCTGTCCGGCGAGATCTCCTGCACGGTCTTCTACGACGACGTGCGCATCCCCGACAGCTACCGCGTCGGCGAGGTCAACGGTGGCTGGAAGGTCATCACCGACGCCCTCGCCGGCGAGCGGGTGCTTATGGGCGGCATCGCCGCGAGCCTGCTGCGCCAGCTCGACGACCTGCTCATGCTGGTGCGCACCGATCCCGACGCCTATGTGGGCCCGCGCGGGTCGGCCCGGCGCGCGAAGCTCGGCGAGCTGGCCGTCACCCTGCAAGCCAACCGCGCCCTGGTGGCCGCCGCGATCGGCGCCACCGCCGGCGGCCGCGGCGCCCGGCTGGAGGCGCCGATGGCCGGCGTGCTGGGCGGCGAGCTCGCCGAGCAGTTCGGCGAGGCGATGCTCGACATCCTCGGCCCGCGCGCCGCCCTGGCCGGTGATTTCGAGTACGGCCTCCGACTGTCCATCATGTACGTGGTCGGCGGCGGCACCAACGACATCCAACGTGGACTGATCGCCCGTGGTCTGGGCCTTCCCCGGTAGGACGATCGTCGCCGACGGCGAACAGCGCATCACCGAGCTTTCTGGAGCACTCGCATGACACTCAGCCTCGACGACCTCGACCCGCGCACGCCGATCGTGGTGGGTGTCGGGCAGGCCTCCGAACGCCTCGACGACCCCGGCTACCAGCGCCGATCGCCGGTGGACCTGGCCGCCGACGCCGCCCGGGAGGCGCTCGCCGACACCGGCGCCGACCCGGCGAAAGTTTCCGCGGCCATCGACACCGTCGCCGGCACCCGGCAGTTCGAAAACTCGATGCCGATGGCGCGGGCCCCGCTCGGCCGCTCGGACAACTTTCCACGCTCGGTGGCAAACCGAGTGGGCGCCCGGCCCCGGCGCGCGGTGCTGGAGGTCGCGGGTGGGCAGAGCCCGCAGCACCTGGTGAACGAGTTCGCCGCGACGATCGCGGCGGGCGAGGCCTCGGCGGTCCTCATCTTCGGCTCCGAGGCGATCTCCACCATCGAAAGATTCGCGAAAGCCGACGACAAGCCGGACTTCGCCGAGCACGTCGACGGCGACCTGGAGGATCGCGGCTACGGCCTGCGCGGGCTGGTCTCCATGCACCAGGCCTCGCACGGCCTGACCGACGCGCCCAGCCAGTACGCGCTTTTCGACAACGCTCGGCGGGCGCGGCTGAAACTTTCCCGCGACGAGTACGCGGCGGCGATCGGCGCGCTTTTCGCCCCGTTCACCCGCGTGGCCGCCGCTAACCCGCATTCCTCGGCGCCCGTCGAGCGCAGCGCGTCCGAGCTCGTCACGCCCACCGAGGCCAACCGGCCCATCGCCGACCCGTACACCCGCTACGTGGTCGCCCGGGAAAAGGTGAACCAGGGCGCGGCGGTGCTGCTGACCTCGGTCGCCGAGGCGCGACGGCTGGAAATCCCGTACGAGAGATGGGTTTTTGTGGCGGGACACGCCGACCTGCGCGAGCGAAACTTGATGGACCGCGCCGATCTGTCGGCCTCGCCGGCCTCGGTGCTGGCGGCCCGGCACGCCCTCGAAGTGGCCGGCGTCGGCATGGACGAGGTCGCGACGATCGATCTCTACAGCTGTTTCCCGGCGCCGGTATTCAATATCGCGGACGCTTTCGGGCTGGCGGCCGACGACCCGCGCGGGCTGACCCTGACCGGCGGGCTGCCGTTCTTCGGCGGGGCCGGCAACAACTACTCCATGCACGCCATCGCGGAAACTGTCCAGCGCGCGCGGAAAGCGCCGGGCAGTTACGGGTTCGTGGGCGCCAACGGCGGCAGCATGAGCAAGTACTCGGTGGGCGTCTACACGACGACGCCATCGACATGGACGCCCGATCGGAGCGGCGCGCTGCAGGCCGAGATCGACGCGTGGCCCGCCCCGGTGGAGGCCAGGCAGGCGGACGGTTGGGCGACCGTCGAGACGTACACGGTCAAGCACGGCCGCGACGGGAAGCGCACCGGCATCGTGATCGGCCGTCTCGAGGACGACGGACGGCGTTTCGTCGCCCGCACCGACGACCGCGACGCCGCGATCCTCGACCTCCTCACGACCGCCGAGAGAACCGGCGAGAGAACCGGCGAGAGCACCGGCGAGAGAACCGGCGAGAGCACCGGCGAGAGCACCGGCGAGAGAACCGGCGAGAGAACCGGCGAGAGAACCGGCGAGGGTGCCGGCGAGACCGCCGACGAGCCGATCGGCAAGCGGGTCTACGCACGGTCGTTCGGCTTCGGCAACCGGGTCACGGTCTACCCGTCCACGATGGACGAACTTTTCCCGGCCTCGCCGACCGTGTTGCGCGAAAGGTACGAGCACATCCTGGTCAAACGGGACGGCCATCTGCTCGAGGTCACGATCAACCGGCCCGAGGCGCGCAACAGCCTGCACCCGATGGCGAACGACGAGCTCGACCACGCGTTCAACGCGTACTTCGCCGACCCCGACCTGTGGGTCGCGATCCTCACCGGAGCCGGCGACAAGGCGTTCAGCGCCGGCAACGACCTCATCTACTCGGCGAGCGGCAAGCCGATGTGGGTGCCGAAGAACGGTTTCGCGGGCCTCACGAGCCGCCGCAGCATGCCCAAGCCGGTCATCGCCGCGGTCAACGGCTTCGCCATGGGCGGCGGCTGCGAGATCGCGCTCGCATGCCACCTCGTCGTGGCCGACGAGACCGCGAAATTCGCGCTCAGCGAGGTGAAGGTCGGCCTCATCGCCGGCGCCGGGGGAGTGGTGCGGCTGCCGCGCACGGTCCCCGTGAAGCTCGCCAACGAGATGATCCTTACCGGGCGCCGCCTGACCGCCGCGGAAGGCCTCGCCCACGGCCTGGTCAACCGGGTCACCGACGCCGGGAAGGCCCTGGACGGCGCCCATGAGCTGGCCGCCGAGATCCTCGAATCGTCGCCGACGAGCGTTCGGATCTCGCTGCAGGTGATGGAGGAGACCCGTGGCATCCCCGACGTGGTCGACGCGGTCACCCACCACAGCCCCGCCCTCGACGACCTGATGATCAGCGAGGACGCGATGGAGGGGCTGACCGCGTTCGCCCAGAAGCGCAAGCCCCGGTGGCGCAACCGCTGAGGACTCAGGTCGCGGATTTCCTGACCAGTTCGGCGGGGACGGCGAGCCCGGCCGCGCCGAACACCTCTTCCTCCTCGACCTCGCGGACGCTCAATGCCACCGGACGGCTGCGCGGCAGCGCGAGCGCGACCAGGATCCCGGCCGCGGCGGCCAGCGCGGCGCCGACGACGAAGATCCAGACGTACTGCGACTCGTGCGGCAGCGGCACGCCGGGGATCAGGTTGCGGGTGAGCATGGTGACGACGAACGCGGTGCCGATCGACATGCCGACCGACCGGGCGATCGAGTTGACGCTGTTGGCGATGCCGGTCTCCGCCGGGGAGACGTGCTGGATCAGCAGGGCCGGCAGGGCCGCGTAGCCGAACATGACGGCCGTGTTGACGATCGCGGCGCCGACGATGATCTCCCACGTGTCGTCGTGCAGGACCGCGAGCATCGCGAACCCGGCCAGCGCGAGGGCGGCCGCGATGACCAGCGTGGCCTTCGCGCCGAAGCGCCCGACCAGGCGGCCGCCGAGCGGGGCGGTGACGACGCCGCCGGCCGTGCCGGGCAGCAGGTAGACCACGCTGGCGGCGAGGACCGTCGAGCCGAAGCCGTAGCCGGCCACGCCGGCCGGGGTCTGCACCAGGTAGGAGACGGCGAGGAAGACCGCGAACATCGAGAAGCCGAGGAACAGGCCCGCCGCGTTGGCGATCACGATCGGGCGGTGGGTGAGCATCCGCGTGGTGACCAGCGGGTGGCTGATGCGGCGCTCGAAGAGCACGAAGATCGCGAAGACCACGACCGCCGCGGCGAGCGAGCCGATCACCCGGGCCGAGCCCCAGCCCCAGTCGTTGCCCTCCTCCAGCGGCAGGATCAGCAGCACCAGCGCGAGGCCCAGCACGGCCGCGCCGGCCCCGTCGAGCCGGCCGGTCGCGACCGGCTCGCGCCGCGGCAGCAGGAAGACGCCGGCGATGCCGACCGCGCTGAGCGCGGTGGCCAGCCAGAAGAGCTGGTGGTAGTCGCCGCCGTTCTGCATCAGCAGGCCGGTGACGGTGAGGCCGAGGCCGGCGCCGACCGCGAGCATGCCGCTGACGATGGCCATCGCGCCGGTGAGCTTCGCCGGCGGCAGCTCCTCGCGGAGCACGCCGATCGAGAGCGGGAACAGGCCGAAGCTGGTGGCCTGCGCGACGCGCGCCACGAGCAGCAGCGGCAGGCTCGACGTGGTGGCGGCCAGGATCGAGCCGGCCAGCACGACCATCAGCACGCCGAGCATGACCGGGCGGCGGCCGTACAGGTCGCCGAGGCGGCCCAGCATCGGGGTGAAGACCGCGGCCGCGAGGAGGTTGGCGGTCACCACCCAGCTCGCCGAGGTGGCCGAGACGCCGAGGTCCGCCTGGATGTTGGAGACGACCGGGACGACCAGCGTCTGCAGGGCGGAGACCAGCAGGACGGCGTACGAGGCGACCGGGAGAGCCAAACGCTTGGGCATGCGCCGAACCTAGAACCGTCGCCGAGGATTCTCAACACGGCGTCGAAAACACAAGATGTGACGTCGATTGCACCCGACAACAGGAATGTACGATCGTCGCGTGCCTGCCACCGGAAGCCGCCGCGCGCCCACCAAGGGCGATCAGCGGGAGCTCGCCCTTGTCGCCGCCGCCCGCGCCGTCTTCCGCGAGAAGACCATCAGCCAGGTGACCATCGACGAGCTGGCCGGCGCGGCCGGGATCGCACGGTCCGGCTTCTACTTCTACTTCGAGTCCAAGCAGGCGCTGCTCGCCGCGCTGGTCGACCAGGTCGTGGGCGAGGCCGACGCGGAGATGGGCGAGTGGCTGGCCTCCGACGGGCTCGACCGCGGGGCGCTGCGCCGGGGCTTGCAGAGGTCGCTGGCCCGCTGGATGGTGGACGGCCGGTGGCTGCGGGAGGCGTTCATCGCCCCCGATCCCGGCCCCGACATGCTTCAGGTGCGCGAGCGGCTCTTCACCACCGGCTGCACGCTCTTCCGCGCCCGCATCGAGCGTGACCTGCGGGCGGGCCTGCCGGTGAGCGGCCCGCCCGAGCTGGTCGCGACGATGGTGCTGCACCTGCGCAACATGACTTTCGCCGACGCTTTCGCGAAACCTTCGGAATACACCGCCGACGAGTTGCTAGACACGCTGACCGACGCGATCCTGCGATTGGTGTACGGCACTACGCCGTAAACACGCAGAAGCCCGCCGCCACCAGCAGCGCGACGTTGAGCCCGATCAGGCGAGCCTCGCCACGCGACAGGTGGGTGATGATGCCGCCGATCTGGATCAGCACGAGCCCGATCGCGGCGAGGACGGCGAGCCACGGCGCGATCCCGGTGAGCTTCGGCAGGATCAGCCCGATCGCGCCCAGCACCTCGAGCACGCCGATCACCCGCACCAGCGGCATCGGCACGGTGTCGACCCAGCCCATCATCGGCCGTAGCTGCTCCCGCGTCCGGACGATCTTGAGGCCGCCGGCGTAGAGGTAGAACAGGGCGAGCAGGCCCGCGACGATCCAGTACGCAATGTCCATGAACGCTCCCACCAGGATGGTTACTCGTCGTAAGTAACCTCATGATGGGGCACTATTAGGAGGCTTACAAAAGGCACATTCGTGTGCGTGAGGCACAGGGGGCTGTCGTGGACGAGTACGAGCACACGTGCATGATCCGGGGCGACGGCGGCAAGACCATCCGCGCGATCCTCGACCAGATCTGCAACAAGTGGACGCTGCTCATCGTGGCGACGCTCGACCAGGAGCGGGTCCGCTTCACCGAGCTTCACCAGCAGATCCCCGGCATCTCCCAGCGCATGCTGACCCTGACCTTGCGCAACCTGGAACGCGACGGCCTGGTCGCCCGGACGGTCCACGCCGAGGTCCCGCCCCGCGTCGAATACGAGCTCACCCCGACCGGCAAGAGCCTGCTGCCGCCGGCGCTGGCCCTGGCGAGCTGGGCCATGGAGCACGCGCCACACATCGAGGCGAGCCGTGCCGCCTACCGGTGATCGCCCTAACCGGTACCGAGCAGCGCCGAAAGCGGGTCGGCCGAGGCCGGCGGCTCGAACCGCACCGCGTTCGCCATCTCCACCACCATCGTCCGGTACTGCGGGCCGTGCTCCGCGAACGGCGTGGACAGCTCGATCGTCACCAGCCGGTCGCCACCCGGCGACGGCACGAACGCCTCCAACTGCCACACCGGCACCTCCACCCCGGCCGTGGCCGGATTGGGCAGCGACAGCGTGTGCTCGAAGAAGGCCGCCGGACCACCAGGCAGGTCCACGATGTCCGGCTGTCCGGCCTCTTGCGCCCGCGCCTTTCCGATCAGCACGTCCCGCAGCACCAGCCGCGGGTTCCGCTCGCCCGGGAAATCCATCACTGTGACGACGAGCGATGACGTGATCAGGCCGCCGGTGAGAAAAGAAGAATGGCGCCCGATCCCGCAGTACACGGCGTTCCGCTCGGCCAGCGCCGACAGGAAGAAGTACAGCGAGCTGAAGACGAACTCGCCCGCCTCCCGCTGCTCCTCGGTCCCGAGCTCGTCCACCAGCCGCCGCGTCACGTCGACGGTGGAGGCGATGTCCTCGAGCGGCAGCTCCGCGTAGCCCGACGGGATCGACAGCCAGACCGGGATCTCAGTCGTCTCCGCCACCGGTCACTCCGTCCCAGGTCGTGGTGATGGTCTTCTTGGCCGAGCCGACTGTCTTGTTGACGAAGTTGAGCATGTCGGCGGTCGCGCCCGGTATCGACGCGGCGCCCGGCTCGAGCAGCTTCATGCCCTCGAGGGCGTCGCCGATCTTCGGGATCTTGGCGACCTGGTTCATCACGATGCCCGGGTCGTGCGCCACGTTGCTGGCGATGTCGACGATCGTGGGCATGCCGCGGGCGCCCTCGGCGAACAGCTCGCCGCCCGCCTTGACCGACTTGGTGGCCAGGCCGACGCCGGGCACCAGGCCGATCACGTCGCCGCCGAGCTGCAGCATCGAGCCCCAGTTGCCGGAGAAGTTCCCGTGCAGGATCTCGCCGAGGTCGCCGCGCACCTTCGGGTCGGCGAGCGTGGTGACCAGCGCGCCGGCCCCGGCGACCAGCGAGACGCCGAGCGCGATCGCGTCGATCGGCGGGGGAGTGCACAGCGCGATCAGGCCGGAGATCGCCGAGACGGTGCTGAGCACCGCGTGGATGTCGTCGAGGTGGTCGGAGACCCAGTCGCCGACGGCGTCGACCGCGTGCGCGATGCCCTTCCCGATCCGGCTGAGCAGGCCGGGCTTGTGCGGTGCGAACTCGGCCGCGTGCTTGAGCTCGCCGGCCGCCCGGTCGGACACGTCGTCCCACTCGTCGTGGAGGTCGCGCGCCTTCCGTCGTACGGTCTCCAGCCTGTCTTCTGCCGCGTTGAGATCCGTGGTCGCGTTCCGCAAGGAGAGCGCCGCGTTGTCGAGACGTCGTTGCGCGCTCTGCAGCTCGGCGTCGGTGCTGAAGAACTGCCCGGCCAGTCGCAGGTCGGGATTTCCGGCGGCCTGCCGATGCCGCGACCGGGCCGCCTCGACCTCCTGGTTGGCCTGCGCGGCCTCCTGCTCGAGGGCGCTCGCGCGCTGCCGGAAACCGCCGAGCGAGACACCCCAGCCGTGCAGCGTGGTGACCGCCTGGTTGAGCGACTGGTTGGCCTTGCCCAGATCCTCGATCAGCGTCGAGTTGAGGTGCTGCCGGAAGGCATCGCCGCCCGCGCCCTGCCATACCGCCGAGTTGTCCGAGCGCAGCCGGTTCATCAGCTCGTTCGCCTGGCGCATCGACGTGGCGGCGGTGGAGATGCGCTGCTCCAGCGACGAGACGCTCTCGACCGAGCCGGGACAAGGATCAAAACCGAGATTGGGGTACGTCGTTGCCGCGCTCATCAGCGAGACCTCCCGAACCGTGGCGGCCCGCCCGGACGATAGAGCCGTGCCTCGGAGGCCCACGGCGCCTTGCCGCCCGGCTTGTCCCGTGACTCGGTGAACCACACCCGGTACTTGTCCAGCAGGTCCCAGTCGACGAACTGGTACGGCGGCGGCAGCCGGTCGGCGGTGCCCTCGCGCAGCGCCTTGATGCCGTCCCGCAGCACCCCGTTGTTGAGGTACGGGTTCCAGGTGAACCGGATGGCGTCGGCCCCGCCGCCGGGCGGCCGGTAGACCCCGACGGTGGCCGGGTCGCCGGCGAAGTCGAGCGTCCCGCCGGGCGGCACGATGAGCTCGGGCGCCGCGTACGCGCTGCCGTTGAGCCGCCGCAGCTCGGCCTGGGTGTAGAGCTCGCCCAGCCGCTGCCCGCTGTGCGGGTCGAGCACCTGGAACCGCTCCTCGTTGCGCTGCCACCGGTACGACTCCCAGGCGTCGAAGGTGAGCAGCGCCTTCCAGGTGTTCGCCTCCGATGCCCAGTGCCCGATCCGGTAGTTCAACCGCTGCCAGGGCAGGGCGGCGAGCAGCGAGTACGTGTCGGCCGCGTCGGCCTGCGCGCGCCGGTCGCCCGAGCCGGCGGAAGCGGCCGCGGCGAGCGCGGCGGCCAGGCCGGGCTCGGTGGCCAGCGCGGAGCCGGGCCGGACGGTGTCAGCGGGTGCCATCGCGCAAGCTCCTAGAAGGCCTGGTTGATCATGCCGAGCGGCTGCTTGAGAGTGGTGACCGCGTCGGAGACCGCCTGGTCGGTGCCGGTGTACGCCTGCTGCACGTCGCGCACCGCGTCGGTGGTCTCGGTGACCAGCTCGCCCAGCTGCTTCGCGCCGTACTCCCAGCAGTGCTGGAAGTCCTCGGCGGCGCCGTTGAGCTTGCCGTTGCCCAGCTGGGTGTCGTTGCCGAAGAGCAGCTTCGGCAGGTCCGCCAGTTGCTGCTGAGCCTGCTGCAGCGTCGCGACGTACCGCGCGAGCGTGTCCAGCTCGACCTGGAAGAACTCGGCCATAGCGGAGGACAGTATCAAAACTTCGCGATATGGCTGGCCCCTCAACCAAGGCCGCCCGGTGCCGATCATTCCCGGCGAAATCGGACTCCACGAGAGAGTTGGGCGGGATGAAGGTCGATCTGGGCACCGTGCGGGTCACGGCCAGGCGCAACCCGATAGCGGGTCGGCTCGCCGACTTCCGCGTCGGCACCAAGATCTACGTGTCGGTGCTGGTCGTCGCCGTGGCCGCACTGGCCATCGGCGCGCTCGGGATCGCCCGGATGAACAGCCTCAACGACGAGATCAAGCAGATGAAGGCGCGGCACGTCGACGCGCTGCTGCAGCTGAGCACCCTGCGCGGAGCGTCGAGCGACGGCTTCTCCAACCTGTTCGGCTACGAGGTCAACACGACCGCGGCCACCAAGGCGGACTCGGTCCAGGGCGTGAAGGCGGCCGACACCGCCTTCCTGGCGGCGCTGGACCAGTACGAGGCGCTCGCGGCCGGCTCGGCGGAGCGCACGGCCGCGGCCACCACGGTCGAGACCAAGTACAAGTTCTACGTCGGTCTGCGCGACGTCGTGCTGTTCGGCGAGGCCGCGCCGGCCGGCTTCGACATGCCGGCCGCCGACCAGATCGTCACCTCCTGGAAGCAGACTCAGGCCGACCTCAAGTCCGCGATCGAGACCCTCCAGCAGGTCGAGGACAGCGAGTCGGCGCAGATGGCCGCCGCCGCCGAGGACGAGTACACCGAGGGCCGCACCGAGCTGATCGTCGTCATGGTGGTCGCGCTGTTCGCGGCGCTGGGCGTCGGGGCCTTCGTCGGCCGGCTGATCATGCGCCAGCTCGGCAGCGTCGCCGACTCGCTGGCCGCCGTCGCCGAGGGCGACCTGTCGGTGCCGGCCGAGGTACGGGCCCGCGACGAGCTCGGCGCGATGGCGGTCGCTGTCAACGAGGCACGCGAGGGCCTGCGCGAGGTCGTCGGCAAGCTCACTGACAGCTCGGCGGCGCTGGGTCACAGCACCCAGCAGCTGACCGGCAGCACCGACCGGATCGGCGCGTCGGCGAGCGAGGCCGCGCGGCAGGCCGACGCGGTCACCGACGCCGCCAACGCGGTCTCCTCGAACGTGCAGACCCTCGCGGCCGGCAGCGAGGAGATGGGCGCCTCCATCCGCGAGATCGCGCAGAGCGCGAACGAGGCGGCCCGGGTCGCCTCCGAGGCGGTCGGCGTCGCCGAGCACACCAACGCCACCGTCAGCAAGCTGGGCGTCTCGAGCGCCGAGATCGGCAACGTGGTCAAGGCGATCACCGCGATCGCCGAGCAGACCAACCTGCTCGCGCTCAACGCCACCATCGAGGCGGCTCGGGCCGGCGAGTCCGGCAAGGGCTTCGCCGTGGTGGCCTCCGAGGTCAAGGACCTCGCCCAGGAGACCGCGAAGGCGACCGAGGACATCTCCCGCCGGGTCGAGGCGATCCAGAGCGACACCGAGAGCGCGGTCGTGGCGATCGGCGAGATCTCGCACATCATCGCCCGCATCAACGACTACCAGCTGACCATCGCCTCGGCGGTGGAGGAGCAGACCGCGACCACCGGTGAGATGGCCCGCAGCGTCGCCGACGCGGCGCACGGGAGCACGGAGATCGCCGGCACCATCTCGGGCGTGGCCGGCGCGACGCAGAGCACGACGTCCTCGCTGCTGGAGACGACCGGCGCGGTGCACGAGCTGGCCGGCATCAGCGCCGAGCTCCAGCAGGTGATCGGCCGTTTCCGCCTCTGAGATCAACGGCGGGCGCTGTTGAGGCCGTTCCGACAGCACGTCCTAACGTATGGCCGGTACGCGGGTGTTCGGCGAACCGTGCGCGGGGTACGTCAGGGGACGACGAACCGATGAGGGAGGAAACAGATGCGAGTCGTGGTGGTCACGGGCGCGAGCGGCGGGGTGGGCCGGGCGGTGGCGCGGCGCTTCGGCGCGCGCGGCGACCGGGTCGCGCTGCTGGCGCGGGGCGAGAAGGGCCTGGACGCGGCCGCCGACGAGATCACCCGCTCGGGTGGCCGGGCGATGCCGCTGCCGGTGGACGTGGCCGACTTCGACGCGGTCGATACCGCCGCCGCGAAGGTGGAGAGCGAGCTCGGCCCGATCGACATCTGGGTCAACACCGCGTTCTCCTCGGTCTTCGCGCCGTTCGCCGAGATCGCGCCGGACGAGTTCCGCCGGGTCACCGAGGTGTCGTACCTGGGCTACGTGTACGGCACCCGGGCCGCGCTGACCCGCATGAAGCCCCGCGACCGGGGCGCGATCGTGCAGGTCGGGTCCGCCCTCGCGTACCGGGGGATCCCGCTGCAGACCGCCTATTGCGGCGCCAAGCACGCCGTCCAGGGCTTCAACGAGGCGCTGCGCTGCGAGCTGCTGCACGCCGGCAGCGGGGTGCGGACCACGATGGTGCAGCTGCCGGCGGTCAACACGCCCCAGTTCACCTGGCTGCGGTCCCGGCTGCGCCGGCACGCCCAGCCAGTCCCGCCGATCTACCAGCCCGAGGTCGCGGCGCAGGCGATCGTGTACGCGGCGGACCACCCGCGCCGCCGCGAGTACTGGGTCGGCGCCTCCACGGCCGGCACGCTGCTGGCGAACGCCGTCGCGCCGGGCATCCTCGACCGCTATCTGGGCCGCACCGGCGTCGACTCGCAGCAGACCGACCAGCCGCACGACCCGGACGCGCCCGGCAACCTGTGGCAGCCGGCCGACGGCGAGAGCGGCCACGACTACGGCGCGCACGGCGAGTTCGACGACCGCTCCAAGCCCCGCAGCCTGCAGGTGTGGGCCTCCCAGCACCACGGCTTGATCGGCGCGGCGGGCGCTGCCGTGCTGGCCCTGGGCGCGATCGGGATCGGTGCTTCGCGCCGGTGATCATTGGGTAAAGCTCTGCCTCGTGGAAGCACGAGGCAGAGCGGTGATCGCCGGGACGGCGGTCGCGCTGCTGTGGGCCGGCTTCGCCTACAACGTCTCCCGGCCCGCCGACGCGAAGCAGTACCAGCGCACGATGCTGCAGGTCGCCGAGGCCGCGCACGACGCGACGCAGACCGGCCGCCTGGTCGGCGAGCAGGAGCTGGCCGGCAACGTGACCGGCGCGTACGCCATCACCGCCTTCGGCGACGCGACGAAGGCCCTCGCCGGCGCGCAGCAGAAGTTCGCCGGCGAGGGGCCGCCCGACGACCGTTCGGCGGCGTTGCGCGATCAGTTGAGCCCGCTGCTGTCCGAGGCGGTGCTCACTCTGGGCGACACGGCGCAGGCCGGTGACGACAAGGCTTTGCGCGATGGCGTACGACGGTTGGACGTGCTCGCCGGGAAACTGAGCGCCTTCGTCACGGCGTACGCGTCATGAAGCGCTTTTTGGCGGTTGCCCTGGGGATCCTGACCGCGATCGGGGGCTTCGTCGACATCGGCGACATCGTGGCCAACGCGGAGGCGGGGGCCCGGTTCGGCATCGCGCACTCCTGGGTGCTGCTGGTCGGCGTGATCGGCATCTGCGCGTACGCGGAAATGAGCGGCCGCGTCAGCGCCGTGAGCGGCCGTCCGGTCTTCGATCTCGTGCGCGAGCGGCTCGGCCCGCGCGTCGCCCTCGCCAACCTCGGCGGCTCGCTGCTGGTCACCGTGCTCACGCTCGGCGCCGAGATCGGCGGTGTCGGCCTGGCGCTGCAGCTCGCGACCAGCGTGAGCTATCTGCTGTGGGTGCCGGTGGTCGCCTTCGTGCTGTGGGTGGCCCTGTGGCGGGCGAAATTCTCCGTGCTGGAGAACGTCTTCGGGCTGACCGGCCTCGCCCTGATCGTCTTCATCATCGCCTTCTTCAAGCTCGGGGTCAGCCCCGGCGAGCTGTGGCACTCCGGCCCGCCCGAGGGGGAGGACTGGGGCACCTACTGGTTCTTCGCGGTCGCCCTGTTCGCGTCGGCGCTCACCCCGTACGAGGTCTTCTTCTTCTCCTCGGGCGCGGTCGAGGAGCGCTGGACCCGCAAGGATCTGCTCACCTCGCGGGTCAACGTGTTCGTGGGCTTTCCGCTCGGCGGGCTGCTCGCCTTCGCGCTCATGCTCACCTCGGCCGCCGTCTTCCACCCGCTGAAAACCTCGGTGGACACGCTGTCGCAGGTGGCGATGCCGGCCGCGATGACGTTCGGCAAGCTCGGCCTGGCGGTCGCCATCCTGGGATTTTTCGCGGCAACTTTCGGCGCCGCCATGGAAACCGGACTGTCGACCGGCTACACGGTCGCCCAGTATTTCGGCTGGAACTGGGGAAAGCTGCGCCGCCCGCGCGAGGCCGCCCGCTTCCACGCCGTGGTCATCATCGGCATCCTGGTCGGCGTGGCGGTGCTGTTCACCACGATCGACCCGATCCAGCTCACCGAGTACACGCTGCTGTTCAGCGCCGTCGCGCTGCCGTTGACGTACCTGCCGATCCTGGTCGTCGCCAACGACCGCGGTTACCTCGGCGACCAGGTCAACGGCAGGCTCGCCAACGGCCTCGGCGTCGTCTACCTCGTCATCGTGCTCGCCGCGGCCGTCGCCGCGATCCCGCTCATGGTCATCACCCGGATGGGAGGCGGCTGACATGCTCATCGGCTTCGACCTGCTGGACCGGCAGATCGTCGACCGCGACGGCGAGCCCGTCGGCAAGGTCGACGACGTCGAGCTCACCTACGACGAAAATGGCGTCCCGCGGGTCACCGGCCTGCTGCTCGGCCAGCAGGCGCTCGGCGAGCGGATCGGCGGCGGCCTCGGCCGGTGGATCTCGGCGATCGCCCGCCGGATGTCCGAGCCGCCCGACCAGCCACCCATCCGGATCGCCTACGACCTGGTCGCCAAGGTCGACAGCGCCGTACACCTCTCGGTCGCGCGCGAGCTGCTGCCCGAGCCGCCGCTGGAGACCTGGGTGCGCGATCATCTGATCGGGAGCATTCCGGGGGCCCGCCATGACTAGGGGACGGGCCGGCGACATCCTCGGCCGGCGGGTCGGCGACGGCCGCGTCGCCGACCTGATCACCGACGACGACGGCCGGGTCGTCGCCGCGATCGTGGTGAAGGGCCGCTGGGGCCGCCTGCTCGGCTACGAGCGGGCCGAGACCACCGGGCCGTGGCTGCTGGAGCAGCTCGCCCGCCGCGTCTGGCGCCGCAACGCCGTCGAGATCCCCTGGGCGGATCTGGATCGAGAAGTGTAGCCAGATGACGGCGGGGCATACGCGGGAAATGCGTGCATTCATCGTCAACTGCACCCTCAAGCCCTCGCCCGAGCCCTCCAACACCGAAGCCCTCGCCCGGGTGGTCGCCGAGGCGCTGGAGAAGGACGGCGTAACCGTCGACTGGGTCCGGGCGGTCGACCACGACATCAAGCCGGGCGTCGAGAGCGACATGGGCGCCGGCGACGCCTGGCCGGACATCCGGCGACGGATCCTCGACGCCGAGATCCTGATCATCGCGACGCCGACCTGGGTGGGCCGGCCCTCCTCGGTCGCCCAGCGCGTGATCGAGCGGATGGACGCGATGCTCTCCGAGACCGACGAGCAGGGGCGCCCGGTGGCGTACAACCGCGTCGCGGGCGTCGTGAACACCGGCAACGAGGATGGCGCCCACCACGTGATCGGCGAGATCTCCGGCGCGCTCGCCGACATCGGCTTCACCATTCCCGGCCAGGCCTGGACCTACTGGCATCTCGGGCCCGGCGCCGGCCCCGACTACCTCGACGAACAGCGCGGCCACGACTGGGCCGCGAAGACCGGCCGCGCGATGGCCAGGAATCTGGCCACGGTGGCCCGCGCGCTGGCCGCCACCCCGATGCAGGCGCCCCCGGGATGATCCGCTTGACATACCGGTGGCGGGAGCGCTGAGGTTAGACGTGGCGCATCGCGACGTGGTCGTGGTCGGGGCGTCGGCCGGTGGGGTCGAGGCACTCCGTGCGATGGTCGCCGGGCTGCCCGCCGACCTGCCGGCCGCCGTCCTGATCGTCTTGCACCTGCCGCGTGAGGCGCCCAGCGCCCTGCCGCGCATCCTCACCCGCAGCGGCGCGCTTCCGGCGCGCACCGCGTTCGACGGCGAGCCGCTCGTCCCCGGCCGCATCTACGTCGCCCCGCCCGACCGGCACCTGCTCGTGCTCGACCACCGGGTGCGGCTCAGCCGCGGCCCCTCCGAGAACGGGCACCGCCCGGCCGTCGACCCGCTGTTCCGCTCGGCCGCCCGGGCCGCCGGTTCGCGGGTCATCGGCGTCGTGCTCTCCGGCAGCCGGGACGACGGCGCGGTGGGCGCCGAGACCATCGCCGTCAACGGTGGCGTCGTGGTGGTCCAGCGGCCCGAGGACGCCCTCAACGGGTCGATGCCACGCGCGGCCATGGACCGCGTCGCGCCCGCCCGCGTGGTCGACGCCGCTGAGATGGGCGAGTTGCTCGCTCAACTGACCGCCGAGCAGATCCCCGAGCCGCCTCCGCCGCCGGTCGACCCGCTCACCGACGCCGAGATCGCCATCGACGGGTTCGCCGACGTCACCACCGACGAGATCGTCGACGCGTCCCCGGTGTACGGCTGCCCGAGCTGCGGCGGGGGCCTGTTCGAGCTGGAGAGCTGGCCCCGGCCGCGCTACCGCTGCCGGGTCGGGCACGCCTGGTCGCCCGAGAGCCTGGTCGACGAGCAGGCGGTCGCGACCGAGGGCGCCCTGTGGACGGCGCTGCGGGCTCTCGAGGAGAAGTCGGCGCTCAGCCGCCGGCTGGCCCAGCGGGAGCGCGTCGACCGCGCCCGGTTCACCCGGATGGCGGAGGACGCCGACGGCGCCGGCGAGCTGATCCGAGGTCTGCTCACCCGGCTCGCCACATCCACCGCCACGCACCAGGAATAGCGCAGCGGTACGGTGACGCCGGGTGTCGGAGGGGCGTTGGCATGGATGGGGAAGACAGTCAGTTCGAGGCATTGCTGCTGCATGTGAAGGAGCTGCGTGGCTTCGACTTCACCGGGTACAAGCGCTCCAGCCTGATGCGGCGGGTCGAGAGGCGGATGGCCCAGGTCCACATCGGCGGCTACCAGGAGTACCAGGACTACCTGGAGCTGCACCAGGACGAGTTCACCGCCCTGTTCAACACCATCCTGATCAACGTCACCGCCTTCTTCCGCGACCCCGAGGCCTGGGACCGGCTGCGGGCCGAGGTGCTGGAGCCGCTGGTCGCGGTCAAGGCGACGGGCGCCCCCATCCGGCTGTGGAGCGCCGGGTGCGCCTCCGGCGAGGAGGCGTACTCGGTCGCGATGCTGCTCTGCGAGATCCTCGGGGTGGAGGCGTTCCGCGAACGGGTGAAGATCTACGCCACCGATGTGGACGAGGAGCAACTCGCCGAGGCCCGGCACGGCAGCTACGGCCAGCAGGCGGTGGCCGCCGTCCCGCCCCAGCTGCTGGAGCGCTACTTCGAGCAGAGCGGCAACCTGTACGTGTTCCGCAAGGACCTCCGCCGCTCGGTGATCTTCGGCCGCAACGACCTCGTCCAGGACGCCCCGATCTCCCGCGTCGACGTGCTGACCTGTCGCAACACGCTGATGTACTTCAACGCCGAGACCCAGGCGCGCATCCTCGGCCGGTTCCATTTCGCCCTGCTCGACGGCGGCTCGCTCTTCCTCGGCAAGGCCGAGATGCTGCTCAGCCACTCGCACCTCTTCCAGCCCGCCGACCTCAAGCGCCGCATCTTCCGCAAGGTGCCGCGGTTGGTCGCGCCGACCGGCTCGGCCCTCGCCGCCCCGCCGCCGATGGCCGGCCGCGGACAGCTCGCCGGGCTCGATCAGCTGCGCAGCGCCGCGATGCTGACCAACCCGGTGGCGCAGATCGTGGTCACCGCCGACGGGCTGGTCGCGGTCGTCAACCGTCGGGCGGGCGAGCTGTTCGGGCTGACCGCACGCGACGTGGGCCGCCGCTTCCAGGACCTCGACGTGTCATACCGGCCGGTCGAGCTGCGCAAGCACATCGAGCAGGCGCAGGCGGAGCGCAGCCCGCAGCGGGTCTCCGACATCGAGTTCAACCGGGGCGCCGGCGACGTCATCCACCTCGAGATCCTGGTCAACCCCCTGGTCGACGCGGACGCCGGCCTGCTGGGCGTCGCACTGGTCTTCCACGACGTGACCGCGGCTCGGCAGCTGCGCGCCGAGCTCGAGCGGGCCAACCGCGAGCTGGAGGCCGCGTACGAGGAGCTCCAGTCCACCAACGAGGAGCTGGAGACGACGAACGAGGAGCTCCAGTCCACGGTCGAGGAGCTGGAGACCACCAACGAGGAGCTCCAATCGACGAACGAGGAGCTCGAGACCATGAACGAGGAGCTCCAGTCGACGAACGACGAGCTCCAGACGATCAACGAGCAGCTGCACGACAGCAGCACCGAGCTGGACCAGGCGAACGCGTTCCTCGACGCGGTGCTGTCCGGGCTCCGCGCCGGCATCGCCGTGGTCGACGCCGACCTGCGGGTGCGGGTGTGGAACCGCGAGGCGGAAAATCTGTGGGGCCTGCGCCCGGCCGAGGCGGTCGGTCAGCACCTGCTCAACCTCGACATCGGGCTGCCGGTCGATCTGCTGCGCCCGCTGGTGCGCCGGGCGCTGGGCGGCGACTTCGACACCGAGGAGCAGCTGCTGGAAGCGATCAACCGGCGGGGGCGCCCGGTGATCGTACGCGTCACCTGCAGCCCCCTGGTGAGCGCGGGCGAGGGCACGGGCGCGATCATCGCGATGGAGGCCGGGGAGTTTGCTCCCGAGCGCGGTGGGAATGCGTCGGACAGAACGGAGGTGTAGGCGACATGACGGGGACCTTGGCGTGGACGGTCGGCGAGGACGACGGGTTCGCGGTGGTCACCGTGCGTGGCCTGCTCGATCTCCGCGGCACGCCGGGATTGCGTACGGCGTTGCTGAAGTGCCTCGCCGAGCAGCCGGACGCCCTCCTGGTCGACCTGGCCGCCCTCGAGATCGCCGACGACACCGTGCTCTCCCTGTTCACGGCGGTGTCTCTGCAGGCCGCGCACTGGCCTGGCACCCCGCTGCTGCTGTGCGCCCCGTCGCCGCCGGTGGCGGAGCTGCTCGAGCGGGGCCGTCACGGCACGATGCGGGTGCACGCCGACGTGGCCGGCGCCCGGCGCGCGGTCGCCGACGGCCGCGCGGTCGTCCCTTCGATCAGCGACGAGCTGCTGCCGATCGTCGGCGCCGTGCGGCACGCCCGCAACCTGGCCACCGAGGCCTGCCTCGCCTGGGACCTGCCCGAGCTGGTGGGGCCGGCGAGCCTGGTGGTGAGCGAGCTGGTCTCCAACGCGGTCGAGCACGCCGGCACGATGATGACGGTCCGGATCACCCGGCGGAACCGCTACGTGCACATCGCGGTCCGCGACGGCTCGCCGCGGGAGCCGATCGCCGCGACCCTCGGCAGCCTCACCCAGCGAGGGCGCGGGCTCCTGCTCGTGGCCACGGTCGCCGTGCACTGGGGCTCGCTGCCGTCGGCGGACGGCAAGGTCGTCTGGGCGACGCTGGCCGCGGCCTGACGGCCGCTAGGCTCCGATCACATCCTGCAGGCCCGAGGCGGCGACGATCTTCACGACGAACGGCTGGAGCCCGGTGACCCGGATCTCGACATTACGCACGCGGGCCGCCTCGTGCAGGTCGACCAGCACGCCGATCCCCGCCGCGTCGAGCAGCGGCACGCCGGTCAGGTCGAGCAGCATCCGCCGCATCCGCCCGCCGTCGCGCAGCGCCGTCAGCAGCTCCTCGCGCAGGTGCCCGGCGTTGTCGCGGTCGAGCTCGCCGGAGACGTGCGACTCGATGACCTCGCCGCGGAAGAGCGTGGCCACCGTCAGCCGGTGATCGGTCTCGTCGGCGCCGGTCCACGGAGGCGCGACGTCGCTCAGCATCGCCCGCCGCAGCCAGCTCAGCGCCCGGGCGAGCAGCCGCGACACGTGCATCTGGGAGACGCCCAGCTCACGGGCGATGTCCGCCTGGCTCAGGTTGCCGTAGAACCGCAGCGCGAGGATCCGCCGCTCCCGCTCGGGCAGCCGGCAGATTAGCCGCTCCACCGTCGCCCGGTCGTCCACCAGGTCGAGGCCGGGGTCGGGGGCGCCCATCATATCGCCCACCTCCATGCCGTCGTACCCCTCGGCCTGCGCGTTCAGCGATCCCGGCGCGTAGGCGGCCCCTGACACCTGCGCCTCGCGCACCTCGGCCACGTCGATGCCGAGCCGTTCGGCGATCTCGTCGTCGGTGGGCCGGCGCGACAGCCCCGCGGTCAGCGCGGCGCTGGCCTGACCCACGTCCAGGCTCAGATCCTGCATCCGCCGGGGGACGTGGACACCCCAGCCGTGGTTGCGGAAGTGCCGTTTGATCTCTCCGGTGATGGTGACGATCGCGTACGCCGTGAACGAGCCGCGCTCCGGGTCGTACCGGTTCACCGACTTCACCAGCCCCAGCCGGGCCACCTGCTCCAGGTCCTCCGCGGGCTCGCCGCGGCCACGGTAGCGCCGGGCCAGCCGCCGGGCGAACGGCAGCGCCACGCCCACGAACTCGGACCGCAACCGCTCCCGGGTCGGGCCGTCGGCCTCGCTGCAGGCCCGCGTGTACTCGTCCGCCGCGAAGTCGAGATCCTCGAGCGGTTCGTGCTCATCGGTGCGCGGCATTGAGTCCCCCTGCGCGGGTTATTTGCTGAGTGTCAACTAACCGCAGGTGCCCGGCACGCCTGAATCCAAACAATCCCATGATGCGCTGAGTTGCGTTTCGGTTGTGCGGCTTCTTTCGCCCGAAGCGGTACGGGTGCGCTTCCCGAACAGGACGTGGCGCCGAGAGACGGCGCCTTCGGCTTGTTGGGGGTTTCACGCGTGCTGCTCGCGCCGCTTCGGGAGCGCAACTACCGGCTGTGGGCCGGCGCCGACCTGGTGTCGACCGCCGGCACCTGGATGCAGGTGCTGGGCCTGAACTGGGTCATCCTCGCCACCACCGGCTCGGCCGCGATGATGGGCGCGGTCGTGATGGCCCAGTCGCTGCCGGTGCTGTTGCTCGGCAGCTGGGGCGGCGCGCTGGCCGACCGGCTCCCCGCCCGCCCGGCGCTGATCCTCTTCCAGGCGCTGCGCGCGATCCTCGCGTTCGCCCTGCTCAGCGGCGACAGCCACGTCCTGATCTTCGCGGTTGCGCTGGCCTCCGGCGTGATCAGCGCGTTCGAGGGCCCGATGCTCGGCCGCTTCGGCTCGGCGCTGGTGCCCCGCGAGGCCCTCGGCTCGGCCCTGGCGCTCGGCTCGGTCCTCAGCTCGGCCGGCCGGATCGGCGGCATGGCGCTCGGCGGCGTGCTCGTCGGCCTCGCCGGCCCCGCCGTCCTCTTCGTGATCAACGGCGTCTCCTACCTCGCCGTGATCGGCGCCCTGGCCGCCATGCGCTCGGGTGACCTGCGCGCCCTGCCCGGCGCCGCCGCCGGCGAGGGCGGCATCGTGGCCGGCCTGCGATATGTCGTGAGCCGTCCGGTCGTGCTGATCGTGCTGGGACTCTCGTTCGTGCTCGGCTCGCTGGGCCGCAACTACCAGGTCAGCATGGCCGCGATGGCGGCCGGCCCGCTGCACGGCGGCTCCGGCGCCTACGGCCTGCTCTCCACCGTCTTCGCGGTCGGCGCCGTGGCCGGCGGCCTCCTGCTGGCCGGCAGCGGCCGTTCCACCCTGAAGGTCCTGGTCGGCACCGGCGTGGCGATCAGCCTGCTCCAGCTGTGCGCCGGCTTCGCCCCGAACGTCCTGGGCTTCGCCGCCATGCTGCTCCCCATCGCCGCCGGCGCCGTGGTCTTCGACACCGTCGTCTCCACCCGCGTCCAGCTCGACACCCGCGAGGACATGCGCGGCCGGGTCCTGGCCACGATGGGCATCGTGTCGTCGCTGTCCGGCATCGTCGGCGCTCCCGCGGTCGGCTGGCTCGCCGACACCCTCGGCCCCCGGGGCGGCCTGATCCTGTGCGGCTTCCTCACCACGATGGCAGCGGTCGGGGGCGCGATCGCCCTGGCCCGCGTCCACGGGGTCGTCCTGCCGGGCCTGCGCCGCCCCGTCGAGCAGCCCGCCTGACGGCGCCATGGCCCGGGTTGTCGCTGGTGGCGGTGGGTGCGGCCCGTTGCGTGGGGTGGGTGGGCGCGCTGGGTTGGCATGGCCCGGGTTGTCGCTGGTGGCGGTGGGTGCGGCCCGTTGCGTGGGGTGGGTGGGCGCGCCGGGTTGCCATGGCCAGGGCCGTCGCCGGTCGCGGTGCGTGCGGCCCGTTGCGTGGGGTGGGTGGGCGCGCCGGGTTGCCATGGCCCGGGCCGTCGCCGGTCGCGGTGCGTCCGGCCCGTTCCGCCCCGCGGTGGCGATCTTGATGAACTCCCGCTCGGAGCTGACGGCAACTCAACAAGGCGGCGGCGCCGCCTGGCAATTACGCCCCGATATATCCGGAAAAAGGTGGGTGCCCATCCCGGGATGCGGATGATCTGGCCGAGATGCGGGAGCGCTGCCCGTTATCCGGGACGGCGCCCAGCATTCGGAAGCAGCCGCCGGTATGTGAGAAGCGGAATCGCCTGTGCCGCAACGGGCCGCGCTCAGCGTGACGGCCGACCACCCGGGCCATGGCGACCCAGCGCATCCACCCGCATCGCGAAACGGGCCGCACTCGCCGCCACCAGCGACGGCCCGGGCCATGGCAACCCAGCGCATCCATCCGCATCGCGGAAGGGGCTGCACGCGCCGACCCGGGCCGCCCCGGTCGCGGAAGGTCACCAGCCGGTGGGCGGGGCCGACAGGTGGACGACCTTGGTGGCCGTCATCTCGTCGAGCAGCTCCGGCCCGTACCCGAAACCCTGCCCGCTCGAACGGCGCGGATGCGCGGCGCCGCCCGGAGCCCCGCCGAAGACCGCGTTGATCTTCACGGTTCCGGCGGGCAGGGAGCGCCACGCCCGCTGCGCGTGGCTCATCGAACCGGTCAGCACATTCGCGGCCAGACCATAAGTCGTGTCGGCGGCGCGGGTGAGGGCCTCCTCGAAGGACGAAACCACCGCGACCGGCGCGACCGGGCCGAACGTCTCCTCGCGCATGACCGCCATGTCGTCGGTGCAGTCGGCCAGCACGGTCGGCGGATACCAGGCGCCCGGGCCGGCGGGGGCGGCGCCGCCGCGCAGGGCCGACGCGCCGGCCTTCACCGCCTGCTGCACCTGCTCGTCCACCGCGTCGCGGAGGCGCCGGTCGACCAGGGGTCCGAGCCGCGGCTGCCACGCGTCGGCCTCGGCGGCCAGGGCGTCCAGGAACGGCGCGGCCACCGAGCGGTGCACGTAGATCCGTTCCACGGAGACGCATATCTGGCCGGAGTTGGCGAAAGCCCCCAAAGCCGCCTGCGACGCCGCCCACTGTGGGTCCACATCGGCGTCGACGATCAACGGGTCGCAGCCGCCGTTCTCCAGGAGCGCCTTCGCGCCGGTGCGGGCGCAGGCGGCGGCGATCGTCCGGCCGGTGGCGGTCGAGCCGACGTGGGCGACCACGTCGACGGGTGCGGCGGCCAGCGCCGCCCCTACCGGGCCGTCGCCGTTGACCAGGTTGAGCACTCCGTCGGGGAAATGCGGCGCCAGCAGCTCGACCAGGCGCGAACCGGTGCCGGGAGTGCGCTCGCTGGGCTTGTGCACGACGGTGTTCCCGGTGACCAGGGCGGCGCCGAGCAGACCGCACGCGACCGCGACCGGGTCGTTCCACGGCGTGATCACGGCGACGACGCCGCGCGGCTCGTAGACCATCAGGTCGATCGCCGCGGGGTCGCCGGCGAGGGTGCGGCCGCGGTGGACGGGACCGAGCTCGGCGTACTGCCGCAGCGTGCCGACTCCGGCGGCGATCGTGTCGCGGGCCTCGCCGGCGGGCTTGCCCATCTCGGCCGACATGATCTCCGCCAGCGCCACCGAGGATGCCTCGATCGTGGCGGCCGCCGCGTGCAGGGCGGCGGCCCGGTCGGCGGGGGCCAGGCGAGCCCAGCCGGGCGCGGCGGAGCGTGCGGCGCGCACCGCGGCGGCGACGTCGTCGGAGGAGGAGCAGCGGACCCGGGTGACCGGCACGCCGTCCCTGGGATTGATGACAGTCAACTCTCGACCGGTGCCGGCCAACTGTGCGACTTCGAGCATGGCCGCGGGTTGCCCCGGAGCGGCCAAAACAAACCGGCTCGCCATCAACGCAGGTCAGCACGTTTTGAACAAGTTTTTTGGAGAAGTCGATGATCACCCGGAGTAGGTCGGTGATCGAGGGGTACCCGCCGCGCCATGCGAGTACTGGGAATCAATGCGATCTTCCACGACCCGGCGGCGGCGCTGATCGTCGACGGTCGCGTGGTGGCCGCCGCGGAGGAGGAACGGTTCAGCCGGCGCAAGCACGGCAAGCGGCCGGTGCCGTTCGCGGCGTGGGAATTGCCCGAGCTGGCGGCGGCCTGGTGCCTGAGCGAGGCCGGCCTGACACCGGGCGAGGTCGACGCGGTCGCGTACTCCTTCGACCCGGGTCTGACCCGGGACCTGGACGAGCTCGGCGTGACCGATCCGTCCGACCACATGCGCGTCGACTACGCGCGCCGGGCGCCGCAATTCCTGGCGACCGCGCTGCCGGGCCTCGACCCCGATCGGGTGAAATTCGTGCCACATCACGTCGCGCACGCGGCGTCGGCGGGGCTGTCGGTCGCCGAGGACAACGTGGTGCTCGTGCTGGACGGCCGCGGCGAGGTGGCCAGCCACCTGGCCGGCGTCTACCGGGGCGGGGAGCTGAGCGTGCTGCGCGCGCAGGAGCTGCCGCACTCGCTCGGCCTGCTCTACGAGGACCTGACCCGCCACCTGGGCTTCCTGCACTCCAGCGACGAGTACAAGGTGATGGCGCTCGCCTCGTACGGCCGGCCGCGGTTCCTCGACATGTTCCGCGAGCTCGTGCGGCCGACCGGCGACGGCGGCTTCACCGTCGAGCGGATCGACTGGACCGCGCTGACCAAGCCGCGCACCGCCGACGGCGAGCTCACCGAGGCGCACGCCGACCTGGCGTCGAGCGTGCAGGCCCGGCTCGAGGAGGTGATGCTCGACCTGGCCCGCTGGACCTTCGACGCGGCCGGCGGACCGTCCACGCTGACCATGGCCGGCGGGACCGCGCTGAACTGCGTCGCGAACGCCCGCATCGCCGCCGAGGGCCCGTTCGAGCGGGTGTGGGTGCAGCCGGCCGCCGGCGACTCGGGCACCGCGCTCGGCGCCGCCCTGGCGCTCGGCAAGGAGCCGAGCGTCTTCACCACCGCGGCGCTGGGTCGCGGATGGAGCGACGACGAGCTCGAGGCGGAACTGCGCCGGGCCGCGCTGCCGTACGAGCGGCCCGCGTCGATCGCCGCCGAGGCCGCCCGCGTGCTCGCCGCCAACGGGATCGTCGCCTGGTATCAGGGCCGCTCCGAGTACGGACCGCGCGCGCTCGGCCACCGCTCGCTGCTCGCCCACCCCGGCGACCAGGACACCCAGCGGCGGATGAACGACGTGAAGGGCCGCGAGCAGTTCCGCCCGATCGCGCCGATGGTGCGCGCCGAGCGTTTCGGCGAGATCTTCGAGGGGGTCTGCCCGAGCCCGTACATGCTGTTCGTGCACCGCGTGAAGCCCGATTGGCGCGACCGGATCCCCGCCGTCACCCACGTGGACGGCACGGCCCGCGTGCAGACCGTCGACGGCGAGACGGAGCCTCTGGTCGCCGAGATGCTGGCCGAATTCGATCGACTGACCGGCCTGCCGGTCGTGGTCAACACCTCGCTCAACACGGCGGGCCGGCCCATGGTGGACACCCCGCGCGAGGCGATGGAGCTGTTCGGCTCCGCGCCCGTCGACATGCTGGCGATGGGCCCGTTCGCGGTGCACCGCCGGAAGGCGTTCGCCGCATGAGCTGCACGATCGTCATCCCCACGCTCGGCCGTCCCAGTCTCACGCGGCTGCTGGAGACGCTGGACGGCCCCGCCGACGTGCTCGTCGTGGACGACCGGCCCGACAAATCGGAAAAGCTGGAGGTGCCCGCCTGGGTGACCGTGCTGCCGGGTCCCGCGCGCGGTCCGGCCGCCGCCCGCAATCTGGGCTGGCAGACCGCCGAGAGCGAGTGGATCGCCTTCCTCGACGACGACGTGCTGCCCGAGCCCCGCTGGCTCGAACGTCTCGCCTCCGATTTGGCGGCCGCGCCCGCGGACATCGGCGGCGTGCAGGGCGAAGTGCACGTGCCGCTGCCCTCCGACCGTCGCCCGACCGACTGGGAGCGGGTCACGGACGGGCTGGCCACCGGTGAGTGGATCACCGCCGACATGGCTTATCGCCGCGTCGCGCTGGCGCGCGCCGGCGGCTTCGACGAGCGTCTGCCGCGAGCTTTCCGGGAGGACGCCGAGCTTGCTTTTCGCGTACGGCGGGAAGGCTGGTCCCTGCGTCGGGGCCGGCGGCGGGTCACCCATCCGGTGCGGCCCGAAGACCCGTGGGTGAGCGTGCGGACCCAGCGCGGCAACTCCGACGACGCCCTGCTGCGCCGCCTTCACGGGCCTCGGTGGCGCGCGCTGCTGGGCGTCCCGGCCGGAAGGCGTCGCCGCCACGCGGTGATCGCCGCGGCCGGGGCCGTGGCGATGGCGTGCAGTGGGGCCGCCGTCGCCACGGGCCGCCGCGGCTGGGCCGGCGCCGCCGTCCTCGCCGCGGCGGCCTGGGCGGCCGGCACCACCGAGTTCGCCGCCGCCCGCATCGCACCCGGCCCGCGCGACCCCCGCGAGGTGGCCACGATGCTCGCCACCAGCGTCGCCATCCCACCGGCGGCCGTGGCCCACTGGCTGCGCGGCTGGTGGCGCTGGCGCACCGCGGTGCCCATCCCGCCCGCGGGCCCACACGCGCTCGCGAGGACCGCAGCGACCGCGTCGCCCGCCGTGACGGCGCAGCCCGCGTCGCCCGCCGCGACCGTGCAACCCACGGAGACCGCGCCGCCCACGGAGGTCGAGCCGCCCGCCGAGGCCGCTCGTCCCGCTCCGCGCGCGAAGTCCGGGCGGCGGGCGCGGCCCACGCCGGCGCGGAAGCGGCCCCACACGGAGGCGCGCAGATGAGCCTTCTCTTCGACGCTGTCCTTTTCGACCGGGACGGCACGCTCGTCGTCGACGTTCCCTACAACGGCGACCCCGGCAAGGTTGTCCCGATGCCCGGCGCGCGGTCTGCCCTCGACCGGCTGCGTGCCGCCGGGTTGCGGCTCGGCGTGGTCACCAACCAGTCGGGGCTGGCGCGCGGCCACTTCACCGGCGACCAGCTCGACGCCGTGAACCGGCGCGTCGAGGAGTTGCTCGGCCCGTTCGGCACGTGGCAGGTCTGCCCGCACGACGACGCCGCCGGCTGCGCCTGCCGCAAGCCCGCCCCGGGCCTGGTCATCGCGGCCGCCGACGCCCTCGGCACCACGCCGGCCCGCTGCGTGCTGGTCGGCGACATCGGACGGGACATGAGCGCCGCCCTCGCGGCCGGCGCCACCGGCATCCTCGTGCCCACCCGGGTGACGCTGTCCACCGAGATCGCCGCCGCCCCGGCCGTCGCGGAGACCCTCGCCGCCGCGGCCGACCAGATCCTGCGCCGCGAGGACCTGGTCCGCCCCGGCGCCGCTGGTACAGGCCACGTGCGCCCGAGCGATGCCGGCACGGGCCACGCGCGGCCGGCGGCGGGAACCGGCGATGCTGGCACCGGCGACGCGCGCCCGGTGGCGGGAACCGGCGATGCCGGCTCGGACCTCGCCGGCCGGGCGCCGGGTCCTGGGCGGGCCGGCACGGTTCTTGTGGTTCGGTCCGACTCGGCCGGCGACGTGCTGGTCACCGGGCCGGGCATCCGTGCCGTGGCGGCCGGCGCCGACCGGGTGGTGCTGCTGTGCGGGCCGCGCGGACGGGCCGCCGCCGAGCTGCTGCCGGGCGTCGACGAGATCGTCGAGTGGCGTCTTCCCTGGATCGACGCGAACCCGGGGCCGGTCGACCCCGCCGGGATCGCCGCGCTCGTCGCGCGGATCAGGCAGGTGGCGGCGGACGAGGCGATCATCTTCACGTCGTTCCACCAGTCTCCGCTGCCTCTCGCGCTGCTGCTGCGCCTCGCCAAGGTGCCCCGGATCAGCGCGATCAGCGAGGACTACCCGGGCGCGCTGCTCGACGTGCGCCATCGCGTACCCGATGACCTGCCCGAACCCGAGCGTGCCCGCAGCCTCGCCGCGGCCGCTGGTTTCGCCCTGCCGGCGGAGGACGACGGCGCCCTGCGCCTCACCGCCGCCGGTCGGGGAAGCGTCGCCGGATGGGACAGCGCCGCCGATCGGGAAAGCGGCGCCGCACGGGAAGCCGGCCACGGCAGCTACGTCATCGTCCATCCGGGGGCGGCCGCCGGGGCCCGCGCCTGCCCGCCCGAGACCCTCCGGGCCGTCGTCGCCGCCCTCGCCGACACGGGGCACGAGGTGCTGGTCAGCGCCGGCCCGGGGGAGGAGCTGCTGGCCGCGCAGGTCGCGGGGGACAACGCCGGCTGGACGGCGCCGGGCTCGCTCGAAGCGATGGCCGGCCTGATCGCCGGCGCCTCCTGCCTGATCGTCGGCAACACCGGGCCGGCGCACCTGGCCGCCGCGGTCGGCACCCCGGTCGTCAGCCTCTACGCGCCCACCGTCCCCTTCGGACGGTGGGGTCCCTACCGCGTCCCGGTCGTGCGCCTCGGCGTCCCGGACGCCTCCTGCCGCGACTCCCGGGCCACCGACTGTCCGGTCCCGGGACACCCCTGCCTGTCCACGATCGACCCGGCCGCGGTGCTCGACGCCGTACGCGTGCTCGGCGCGCGGCCCATCACCAAGCGCGAGGTTGCCGCGTGAGAATCATGCTCTGGCATGTGCACGGCTCCTGGACGACCGCGTTCGTCCAGGGCAAGCACCACTACCTGATCCCGGTCAACGAGGCCCGCGACTGCTGGGGCCGCGGCCGGGCACAGACCTACGACTGGCCGCCGACGGTCGAGGAGAAGCCCCTGGGCGCCATCCGCGACCCGGACGTCGCCATCGTGCAGCGCCCCGAGGAGCTCGCGCTCGTCCCGCCGGGCGTCCCGATCGTCTACGTCGAGCACAACACCCCCAAGGGGGAAGTGCCGGACACCCGGCACCCGATGGCCGACAAGGACGGCGTCGTGGTCGTCCACGTGACCCACTTCAACGAGCTGTTCTGGGACTGCGGGAGCACCCGCACCACCGTCATCGAGCACGGCGTCGTCGAGCCGGAGCCGCGCTGGACCGGCGAGCTCCCGCGGCTCGCCGTGGTCACGAACGAGCCGGTCCGCCGCGGCCGGGTCACCGGGACCGACCTGTTCGGCCGGTTCGCGGAGGTCGCGCCGCTCGACGTGTACGGCATGGGCGTGGCCGGCCTGGCGAGCGACCGGATCGTCGCGCACGAGGACCCGCCGCAGCGCGCGATGCACGCCGAGGTCGCGCGCCGCGGCGCCTACCTGCACCTGTGCCGCTGGACCTCGCTGGGGCTGAGCCTCATCGAGGCCATGCAGATGGGCATGCCGGTGGTCGGCCTGGCCACCACCGAGGCCGTCGAGGCGGTCCCGCCCGACGCCGGCGTGCTCTCCACCGATGTGAGCGTGCTGGCCGAGGCCGCGCGGTGGCTGCTCGAGGAGCCGGACGCCGCCCGCAGCCTCGGCGACCGCGCGCGGCAGGTGGCACTGACGCGATACGGCCTGGACCGGTTCCTCGCGGACTGGGACCGGCTGCTGGAGGAGGAGACATGCGCATCGCGATGATCTCGGAACATGCCAGCCCGCTGGCCACGCTCGGCGGCGTGGACGCGGGCGGGCAGAACACCCACGTCGCCGAGCTGTCGGCCGCGCTCGCCGCGGAAGGCCACGAGTTGCGGGTCTACACCCGGCGCGACGGCGAGCTGCCCGAGGTGGTGCCGCTGGGCGACGGCGTCGAGGTGGTGCACGTACCGGCCGGGCCGGCCGGGCCGCTGTCCAAGGACGAGCTGCTGCCGCACATGGGCGCGTTCGCCGAGTGGCTGGCCGCGGACTGGCGCGACACCTGGAAGCCGGACGTGGCGCACGCGCATTTCTGGATGAGCGGGCTGGCCACCGTCACCGCGTCCCGCGATGTCGGGGTGCCGGTGCTGCAGACCTACCACGCGCTCGGGTCGGTGAAGCGCCGCCATCAGGGCGCCGCGGACACCAGCCCGGCGCAGCGGATCGGCTACGAGATCGCGCTGGGCAAGGCCGTCGACCGGGTGGTCGTGCAGTGCCAGGACGAGGTCGCCGAGCTGGTGCGGATGGGGATCCCGCGCCCCCGGATGGCGCTGGTGCCTTCGGGCGTCAACACCGAGCGATTCGCCCCGGCCGGGCCGGCGGTGCCCCGCGTGCCCGGCATGGCGCGGATCCTCACCGTGGCCCGCCTGGTCGAGCGCAAGGGCATCGAGGACCTGGTGCGCGCGCTGCCCCAGGTGCCGAAGGCCGAGCTGGTCGTCGTGGGCGGGCCGCCCGCCGGCGACATGGCCGAGGACCCGTACGCGTGCAAGCTCGGCGCCCTCGCCCGCAGGTGCGGCGTCGAGGACCGAGTCCGCCTGGCCGGCGCCGTGCCCGCCCACGAGATGCCGGCCTGGTACCGCTCGGCCGACCTGCTGGCCGCCACCCCCTGGTACGAGCCGTTCGGGCTGACCGTCCTCGAGGCCATGGCCTGCGGCGTGCCGGTGGTCGCTTCGGCGGTCGGCGGCCTGGTCGACACGGTCGTCGACGGCGTCACCGGCGACCTGGTCGTGCCCCGCGACCCGGCCGGGCTGGCCCGCACCGTGCGCCGGCTGCTGGCCGACGACACCCGCCGCATCTCGTACGGCGCGGCCGCCTGCGACCGGGCCGTCCACTCGTACGCCTGGCCCCGGATCGCCCGCCGCCTCGCGAGCGTCTACGCCGCGGTCGCCGGCGCCCCGGCGGAGGCGGTCGCCTGATGGACCCGCTGGAGCAGCACCTCACCGCGCTGTCCGCCGCGATCGGCCCGTTCCGCACCGTCGGCGCCCGGCTGGCCGGCTGGGGCGCCGAGCTCGCCCGGCACCTCGGCGGCGGCGGCCGCCTGCTGGTCGCCGGCAACGGCGGCAGTGCGGCCGAGGCCCAGCATCTGGCGGCCGAGCTGGTCGGCAAGCTCCGCGAGGACCGCCGGCCGCTGTCCGCGATCGCGCTCACCCCGGATTCCTCGGCGGTGACCGCGATCGGCAACGACTACGGGTTCGAGGAGGTCTTCGCCCGCCAGGTGCGGGCGCACGGCCGCCCGGGCGATGTGCTGCTCGTGCTCTCCACCAGCGGGCGCAGTCCCAACCTGGTGGCCGCGGTGCGAGCGGCCCGCGAGTGCGGGCTGCGCACCTGGGCGATGACCGGCGCCGGGGCGAGCCCGGTCGGCGACGCCTGCGACGAGGTGCTGCGCTGCCCGTCGCCGGAGAGCCAGGTCGTGCAGGAGCTGCACCTGCTGGCCGTGCACGTGATGTGCGAACACGTTGATCTTGTCCTGGGGAGGGAAGCGTCGATGAAGAGGCTGGTGATAGTGGGGGACACCCTGCTGGACCGGGACGTCGAGGGAGCGGTCCGGCGGATCGCCCCGGACGCGCCCGCGCCGGTGCTCGACGAGGAGGAGGTCCACGAGCGACCCGGCGGCGCCGGCCTGGCCGCGCTGCTCGCGGCCGCCGACGGACACGAGGTCACGCTGATCACCGCGATCGCCTCGGACGCCGCCGGGGCGCGGCTGACCGGGATGCTGGCCGGGGTCGAGCTCCACGCGCTGCCCCTGCCGGGAGCGACTCCCGAGAAGGTGCGGCTGCGCTCGGGCGGCCAGGTTCTGCTGCGCCTCGATCGCGGCGGAACACCCGGGCCGCCCGGCGACGCGCCGCAGGCCGCCTTGGACGCGCTGCGTGACGCCAAGGCGATCCTGGTCAGCGACTACGGCCGCGGCGTGGCCCGGCATCCGGCGCTGCGTGCCGCGATCGAGGCATCCTCCGCGCCCGTGGTCTGGGATCCGCACCCGGACGGGCCCGCGCCCGTGCCGGACGCCCGCCTGGTCACGCCCAACCTCGCCGAGGTGTGCAAGCTGTCCGGCGACGCCGGGGGCGGCTCCACCCTCACCACCGCCCAGCGCGCCGGCCACCTGCTGCGGCAGCGCTGGCGGGCCGCAGCGGTCGCGGTGACGTGCGGCCCCGGCGGCGCGGTGCTCTGCCATTCCGGACCGACCCCGCTCGTGGTGCCCGCTCCGGCCGAATCCCGCGGCGACACCTGCGGCGCCGGTGACCGGTTCGCCACCGCCGCCGCGATCGCGCTCGCGGACGGCGCGCTCGTCTCGGAGGCCGTGCAGCTTGCCGTCGAGGCGGCCACCACCTACGTCGCCGGCGGCGGAGTCGCCGCCGCGCTGGCCCCGCACGACGACCGGCGGCCGGAGAAGGCCGAGCGGATCGGCGAGCAGGAGGCCGGCCGGGCCGTCGCCGAGGCCCGCGCCCGCGGCGGCGTGGTCGTCGCCACCGGCGGCTGCTTCGACCTGCTGCACACCGGTCACCTGGCCACCCTGCGCGCCGCCCGGCAGCTCGGCGACTGCCTGGTCGTCTGCCTCAACAGCGACGCCTCGGTCCGCGACCTCAAGGGACCCGACCGCCCGCTGACCGCCCAGGCCGACCGGGCCCGCCTGCTCGCCGCCCTCGACTGCGTGGACGCCGTCGTCGTCTTCGACGAGCCGACCCCCGAGTCCGTGCTGTCCTGGCTGCGCCCCGACGTCTGGGTCAAAGGCGGCGACTATGCCGAGCTGCCCGAGTCGGATCTGGTCGCCCGCTGGGGCGGCCAGACCGTGATCGTGCCGTACCTGGACGGACGCTCCACCACCAGGACCATCGCCGCCGCTCGCAGTGGCTCGTAGGGGGAGGTAGGACCATGGAAGCAGTGCTGATCACCGGTGGGTCGAGCGGTCTCGGCGCCGCCGTCGCCGACGCCGTTCTCAAACAGGGCGGCCGCCCGCTGATCGTCGACCGGCAACGGCCCGCCGACGGCCTCGACTGGATCGAGTGCGACCTGAGCGACACCCGCGCCGCCGAGGACGCCACCCGCCGCGCGATCGCGCTGGCCGGCGGGCGCGTCGACGGTGTGGTCACCGCGGCCGGCTTCGACGTGCCGGGCGCGCTCGCCGACGTGCCGGCCGAGGTGTGGGAGCGGATCGTCACCGTCGACCTGCTCGCGACCGCCGCCGTCGTCCGGGCCGCGCTGCCCACCCTGGAGGAGACGCACGGAAGCATCGTCACCGTCGCGTCCACGCTGGGCATCAAGGCGGTCGGCGACGCCACCGCGTACTGCGCCGCCAAGTTCGGGGTGGTCGGCTTCACCCGCTCGCTCGCCGCCGAGCTGGCCGGCCGGGTCAACGTCACCCTGCTCATCCCGGGCGGCATGCGCACGAGGTTCTTCGACGACCGCGACGAGCAGTACAAGCCCGGCCCGGACGCCTCGCTCAACGCGCCCGCCGACACCGCCGCCGCGGTCGTGTTCGCCCTGAGCCAGCCGCCCGGCTGCTCGGTCCGGGAACTCGTCGTCGCGTCCGAGCGCGAATCGTCGTACCCGTGATCCTCGCCCTCCGCGCGCTCGGCGTCGGCGACCTCGTCACCGCCGTGCCCGCCCTGCGCGGCCTGCGGGCCGCCTTCTACGGCGAACCGCTCGCGCTCGCCGCCCCGGCGTGGCTGACGCCGCTGATCGAGCTGATCGGCGGCGTCGGCCGGATCGTGCCCACCGACGGCCTCACGCTGCACCGCTGGGACATCGAGCGGCCGCGCCTCGCCGTCAACCTGCACGGGCGCGGTCCCGAGTCGCACCGCCTGCTGCACGCCGCCGCCCCCGAGTCGTTGTGGGCCTTCGCCAACGCCGAGGCCGACCATCTCGACGGTCCGGAGTGGACGGAGGAGGAACATGAGGTCCAGCGCTGGTGCCGGCTGCTGCGCCACTACGGCGTGACCTGCGACGAGACCGACATGTCGCTGGCCGTGCCGGACCGCTCGGCGCCGCGCGGCGTGACGATCGTCCATCCGGGCGCGAAGGTACCGGCCCGTCGCTGGCCGGCCGACCGCTTCGCGGCCGTCGCGCGGCAGCTGCGCGAGGCGGGACACCAGGTCGTGATCACCGGTTCCGTTTCCGAGCAGGATCTTCGCGTACGGGTGGCGGAGCGCGCCGGCCTGCCCGCGTCCGCGCTGCCGTCGACCGGGCTGGCCGAGCTCGCCGCGCTGGTCGCACACGCCCGCCTGGTGATCAGCGGCGACACCGGGATCGCGCACCTGGCCACCGCGTACGGGACGCCTTCGGTCACCCTGTTCGGGCCGATGTCGCCGGCGCGCTGGGGACCGCCGGACCGCCCGTACCATCGCTCGATCTGGCACGGCACCCGGAGCGAGCCGGGCGACCGGCCCGGCCCCGACGTGCATCCCGCCCTGCTCGCGATCGGCGAGCGTGAGGTCCTCGACGCGGTGACGGAAGTGTCCGCGGCGTCTCACCTAATGTCGAAGCTGTGAGCGATCCCCTCCGGCAACTGTCCCTCGACCGACTGCGCGAGCGCACCAGCGAGAAATGGCGGACCCACCCGCCCGACGTGCTGCCGATGTTCGTGGCCGAGATGGACGTGCCGCTCGCCGAGCCGATCGTGGAGGCGGTCACCGCGGCGCTGCGGCGCGGCGACACCGGCTATCCGGCCGGCGCCGAGTACGCCGAGGCCCTCGCCGATTTCGCCCGGGAGCGCTGGCGCTGGGACGGTGTGGCGGTGGAGCGCACCACCATGGTTCCCGACGTCATGCAGGGCGTCCTCGAGGTTCTCGACGTGATCGGCGGCCGCGCCGGCGCGGTGGTGGTCAACTGCCCGGTCTACCCGCCGTTCTACGACTTCGTGCGGCACTCCGGACGGCCGATCGAGGAGGCGCCGCTGGCCGCGGACGGCCGGATCGACCTGGACGCCCTCGCCGCGGCGTTCGAGCGGGCCGCCGCGCACGGCCCCCGGCCGGCGTTCCTGCTGTGCAGCCCGCACAATCCCACCGGCACCGTGCACACCGCCGCCGAGCTCGAGGCCGTCGCCGCCCTCGCCGCCCGGCACGGCGTCCGGGTCGTGGCCGACGAGATTCACGCGCCGCTGGTGCTAGGCGAGGCCGCGTTCGTGCCGTACCTGTCGGTGCCGGGCGCGGAGACCGCGTTCTCGGTGATGTCGGCCTCCAAGGCGTGGAACCTGGCCGGGCTCAAAGCCGCCGTCGCCATCGCCGGGCCGGGCGCGACCGAGGATCTCGCGCGGATCCCCTGGTGGGCCAAGGAGGGACCGAGTCACGTCGGGGTCCACGCGCACGTCGCGGCGCTGCGGCACGGCGGCGAGTGGCTCGACGCGCTCCTCGCCGGCCTCGACCACAACCGGCGGCTGCTCGCCGAGCTGCTCGCCGACCACCTGCCGGAGGTCCGGTACCGGCCGGGGGAGGGCACCTATCTCGCGTGGCTCGACTGCCGCGCGCTCGACCTCGGCGACGATCCCGCGGCGGCGTTCCTCGAGCACGGCCGGGTCGCCCTCAGCCCCGGACCGGCCTTCGGCAGCGGCGGAGCGGGCCACGCCCGGTTCAACTTCGGCACCACGCCTGAGCTGATCACTCTGGGCGTGCACCGGATGGAGGCTGCTCTCCGCTAGCCTCCTCGTCCTCCTCCTCGGCGTCCTCGTCGATCCAGTTGTGGCGGTACCACGGGATGCCGGCCCAGAAGATCAGGAAGAAGACCGCCGTCGCGCCGCCCAGCAGCAGGGCCATCGGGCGGCTCAGGATGAAGTCGACGATCAGGAAGACGCTGCTGACCATGGAGATCAGCAGGAACGCGAGGCCGCCGGTGGCCATCCGGTGGGCGTAGCGGACCAGCTCGGGCTTGCGGCCCTGGCGGAACAGCGCGCGGTGGAACGCGACCGGCGAGATGATCATCGCGGTGGAGGCGGCGGCGGCCAGCAGCGCGACGACGTACACATCCTTCTGGAACGGGGTGGTGCGCGGGAACCCGTTGCTGAACGGCAGGGTCAGCAGGAACGCGAACAGGATCTGGATGCCGGTCTGGGCGACCCTGAGCTCCTGCAGCAGATCGGCGAAGTTCCGGTCCCAGCGGTGCTTCTCGTCCTCATAGCGGATGCGGGGTTTCTCGGGGGTCATGCCGCTGGTGGGTGCCCATTTCAATGATCATCGAAACGTCTCAGGACGAGCAGCGCCACGTCGTCGGTGGGACGGTCGAGGCCCATGGTCGCCATGATGCCCGCGCAGAGCGGCTCGGCCGGCTCGGCCCTCGCCACGTCGATGAGCCGCTCGAGGCCCTCGTCGATGAGCTCGCCGCGACGCTCCACCAGGCCGTCGGTGTAGAACACCAGGGCCGCGCCGGGCGGCAGCTCGAAGGTGGTGGCGCGGCGCGGGCGGTGCAGGAAGTCGACGCCCAGCGGCGGGTCGGCCGGCAGCGGCACGACCGTGGCCCGCGTGCCCGGCCGGGCCAGCACCGGCGGCGGATGGCCGGCCGTGGAGACGCGGACCGTGCCGCGGTCGGGCGAGATCATGGCGTACAGCGCGGTGGTGAGGCTGCCCGCCTCGAAATGCCGGACCTTGCGGTCGAGCAGGCTGAGCGCCTCGGCCGGATCGTCGGTGATCAGCGTGTACGCCCGCAGCGCGCTGCGCACCCGGCCCATCACGACCGCCGAGGCCAGCCCGTGCCCGGAGACGTCGCCCATCACGACGCCGATCCAGCCCGAGGGCAGCGTGAAGACGTCGTACCAGTCGCCGCCGATGCCGAACTCGTGGCCGGGCACGTAGCGGGCGGCGAGCTCCACGCCCGGCACCCGGGGCAGCGTGCTCGGCAGCAGGCTGCGCTGCAGGGCGAGCGCGGCCGCCTGCTCCAGCTTCTGGCTGCGGATCTGCCCCGCCGCGCCGGCCCGGTCGGCGGCCAGCTCGAGCAGCTGGATGTCGTCGTCGCCGAACTCGTACGGGCTGAGCATGCCGACGTGCAGAACCCCGACCACGTCGCCGGCGGCGAGGATCGGCACGCCGAGCAGGGAGCGGATGCCCTTCTCGATCAGGATCGGGTTGATCACGTCGTCGGGCGTCACGTCGGCCACCACGACCGGCCGGCGGGTCTGGGCGACCCGGCCGGCGAAGCCCTGCCCCACCGGGATGCGCACGCCCTGGCGCACCTCCTCCTCGAGGCCCTTGGCCGCGGTCGCGACGAGCTGCCTTGAGTGCGCGTCGAGCAGCAGGATCGCCGCCGTGTCGGCGCCGAGCAGATCGCGTACGCGTTCCAGCAGCTCGTCGAGGAGGTCGGAGGCGTCGAGCCGGGACAGGGTGGCGTCGGTGATCGCCTCGAGACGGCGAAGGCGCTCGTCGTTTCGCATGCTGTCGCCGCCCATGGAAACAACCTACTCAAGATTCGTCGGAGAGCAGGTCTCGCACCGCCCGTTCGGTACCGCGCTCGACCGTCTCACCGTTTTCGAAACGTTCTAGCACACGCGGATCCACATACGACGAGCGAGCCACGGCGGGGGTGTTGCCGAGCAGGTCCGCGACCTCTTTCATGGCGTGCGCGACGGCCTTCTTGCGCTTGGCCGCGGTCGGCTGCGGGCCGGCTTCGGCGAGCGCCACGGCGGCCTTGACGGTGCCGTGCCAGGTGCGGAAGTCCTTCGCCGTCATGCGCTCGCCGCTGATCTCCTCCAGGTAGTCGTTGATCATGCCGGCGTCGATCTCCCGCCACGCCCGGGCGTGCGGGTCCCAGTACGCGAACAGGCGGTCCGCGCCCCGCCGGCGCCGTTTCAGGGCGGTCAGCACCGCGCACACCTCGCCGTCGCCGACGGTGCCGCTGTGCTCGACCCCCGATTTGCCGGGGAACTGGAGCAGCGCGCAGCCGCCACGGGTGCGCACGTGCGAGGGACGCAGCGTGGACAGGCCGAAGGACGGATCCTCGTCGCGCGCGGCGTACTCGTCGCTGCCGACCCGGAACATTCCCAGGTCGAGGATGCTGACGACGGCGGCGAGCACGCGGTCCCGGGTCAATCCGCGGCCTCCGGTGAGGTCGGCCTCCAGGCGGCGGCGCACGCGCGGCAGGCGGCCGGCCACCTCGCGTACGCGGCGGAACTTCTCCTCGTCGCGGCCGGTGCGCCAGTCCGGGTGGTAAAGGTACTGCTTGCGGCCCGCGTCGTCGACGCCGGTGGCCTGGATGTGCCCGCGCGGGTCCGGCGAGATCCACACGTCCTGCCAGGCCGGCGGGATGACCAGCGCCTTGATCCGCTCGATCGTGGCGGCGTCGGTCAACCGGTCGCCGGCGGCGTCGAGGTACGTGAAACCGCGGCCCGACCGGCGACGGGCGAGACCGTTTCTGGTCAGATCACTACGCCTCAGCCGTACCACGCGCTCCTCCAGCACCATCCCGGGGCCGACGGGATGCCCCGGCATCGAAAGATGCAAACCTGGGTTGGAAGCCGAAGGCCGGGGTAGCCAGCCTGGGTGGCTGAGATAACTTCCGAACTGTTGATCAAGCGGCTGGCCGAGTGGGGCGTCGACACCGTCTTCGGGCTTCCCGGCGACGGCATCAATGGGATCATGGAGGGCCTCCGGCGGCACTCCGACCAGGTCAAGTTCGTCCTCGTGCACCACGAGGAGGCGGCGGCGTTCATGGCGTGCGCCTACGCCAAGGCGACCGGGAAGATCGGGGTCTGCCTGGCGACCTCGGGCCCGGGCGGCATCCACCTGGCCAACGGGCTCTACGACGCGAAACTCGACCACGTGCCGGTGCTGGCGATCACCGGACTGCAGGAGTCCAGCGTGCTCGGCACCGCGTACCAGCAGGAGGTCGCGCTCGACCGGCTGTTCGAGGACGTCACCGAGTACAACCAGGTCGTGATGAATCCGGCGCAGATGCCGGCGCTGGTCGACGTGGCGATCCGGACCGCGTACGCGCGGCGCGGCGTGGCCCACCTCACCTTTCCCAACGACATCCAGGTCGCGCCGGCGGGGGAGGACCCGTACCAGACGGTCGCGCCGGTCCGGCCGCCGTCGACCGCCCCGGTCTACCTGGCGCCCGCGGTCCGGCCGCGCGACGACGACCTGCGCAACGCCGCCGAGGTGCTCAACGCCGGCACGCGGGTGGCGATCCTGGCCGGTATCGGGGCCAAGGGCGCCGGCCGGCTGGTCGAGCAGGCCGCCGAGACGCTGGGCGCGCCGGTCGTGAAGTCGCTGCTCGGCAAGATGGTCCTCGCCGACGACTCGCCGTACACCACCGGCGGCCTCGGCCTGCTCGGCACCAAGCCCAGCGAGGAGCTGATGGAGGAGGCCGACACCCTGCTGATGCTCGGCACCAACTTCCCGTACACGAAGTTCCTGCCCGAGCCCGGCAAGGCGAAGGTCGTGCAGGTCGAGATCGACCCGGCGCGGGCCGGCACCCGGGTGCCCACCGACGTCCCGCTGGTCGGCGACGTGGCGGCGACCCTGGAGGCGCTGCTGCCGCTGATCGAGCGCAAGGATCCCGCCTTCCTGCGGAAATACCAGGAGAAGACCCGGGACTGGCGGGACGCGATGGCCGCCCTGGAGTCGGCCGACCGGGACCCGATCGCGCCGCAGTACCTCGCGCGCGAGCTCGACGCCCAGGCAGCCGACGACGCGGTGCTGACCTGCGACTCCGGGACGATCGCGACGTGGGCCGCGCGGCACTGGCAGGTCCGGGGCGGCCGGGAGTTCTACCTGTCCGGCACGCTCGCGACGATGGCGCCGGGGCTGCCCTACGCGCTGGCGATCCAGCACGCCCACCCGGGCCGGCAGGTCATCGCGTTCGTCGGGGACGGCGGCTTCGCGATGCTGATGGCGGAGTTCCACACGGCCATGCGCTACGGACTGCCGGTCAAGGTCGTGATCAACAACAACAACTCGCTCGGGCAGATCCTCTGGGAGCAGATGGTCCTGGGCTACCCCGAGCACGGGGTGCGGTTCGGGGAGCCACTGCCGGATTATGCGGCGTGGGCCCGCGGGTGCGGCGGGTTCGGCGTACACGTCACCAAACCCGGCGATCTGCCGGGCGCGCTGCAGGAAGCCCTCGCCCATCCGGGGCCCGCGCTGCTCGACGTCGCGGTCAACCCGGACGAGCCGCCGCTGCCCGGAAAGGTCAGTTACGACCAGGCGAAGAAGTTCGCCGAGGCATGGCTGCACGGCCAGCCCCGCAAGGCGTCGATCGCGTCGACGCTGTTCAAGGACAAGATCCAGCAGCTGAAGGGCTGACTGTCCGTTGTGGAGCGTGCGAGAGGCCGGTCAGCGACGTTCGCCGGCCTCCCTACGCTCGGCGAGGTCGGCCAGGCGGCTGAGCGTCTCGGCGTTGCGCCCGTGCAGCACCAGGTCGTTGACCTTGTTCTTGACCCAGTGCAGCGGCCCCGCGTGGAAGTCCTCGTGGATCGTCACCTTGGTCGCGCCCGCACCGGCCGGCTCGAGCACGATGTCGACGGTCGCCTCGCCGAGCGGCCAGAGCCCCGCCCTGAGCGTGAGCCGCCGGTCGGTCTCCACCGCCGTCACGGTCGACTTGTCCTTGAGCGAGAGCGGCCAGGGCCCCGCCTTGTGGTGCAGCGACGCCCCGACCGCCGGCCACGACGGGTCGACGTCGCGGATGTGGGCGGTGCCGACCACCCAGTCGCTGTAGGCCCAGCCGTCGCCCAGAACCGCGAAAACACGGTCCGGCGTCGCGGAGATCGTGCGGGTCACCGTCGCCATGGCATGCGAGTACCCCGCAAGAGCCGCCGTTAACTCGGGTCGGGTCTTTCGGCCCCGGGGCCTGCCGGCTGCGCGACGCGATCACCCTCGGGGCACGGCGACAACGAGGAGCACGGGCTCTTCCCCGCCGCGGTGATCGCCCTGCCGTTCCCGGCCTGGGACCGCCTGACCCCGGCCTAGCCCTCGATGTCGACCAGGACCTTGCCGACCGCGCCGTCCTCGACCGCCTGGTGCGCGTCGGCGGTGCGGCCGAGTGGGAAGCGGACCAGCGGCAGCCCGTGCTCCTCGCCGACCGGCAGCGCCCCGTCGCGGACCGCGGCGGCGACGTCCTCGGCGCCCTCGGCGAGCGCCTGCTCGCCGACGGTGTAGAGCACGAGGAACTGGAAGCGCGTGTTCAGCATCATGTTCTGCCGCACGTCCAGCTCGACCGGCTTGCCGCCGTCGTTGGCGTACGTCGCGATCGTGCCGCGCGTGCGCAGCACGGCCAGATCCAGCGCCAGGTTGGCCCCGAGCGCCACCTCGGCCACGATGTCGACGCCCTCCGGAGCGATCGCGCGGATCTCGGCCGCCGGGTCGCCCTCGCGGTAGTTGACCACGTGGTGGGCGCCGGCGGCGGTCGCCAGCCGGGCCTTCTCCGGCCCGCTGACCGTGCTGATCACGGTGGCGCCGGCCCAGCGGGCGAGCTGGATGGCCGCGTGCCCGACCGCCCCCGCGCCGCCCGCGGCGAGCACCACCTTGCCGTCGAGCGTGCCGGGCCGCAGCCGCCGCGGGCCGTCCTCGGCGACCGTGAGCGCGCGGTGCGCGGTGAGCGCCGGCACGCCCAGCGAGGCGCCGACGTCGAAACCGGCCTCGTCGGCCAGCGGCACGGCCCGCCCGGCCGGCGCGACGGTGAACTCGGCGGCGGTCCCGCCGGGCAGTCCCGCGCCCGCCAGGTACAGCCAGACCCGCTGCCCGACCCGCCCCGCGTCCACCCCGTCGCCCACGGCGTCGATCACCCCGGCGCCGTCGAGCTGCGGAATGATCTCGGGATGCTGCTTGGGGTTGGTGGCGCCGGAGCGCGTCTTCCAGTCGGTGGGGTTCACCCCGGAGACGGCGAGCCGCACCCGGACCTGACCGGGGCCGGGCGCGGGCACGTCGCGGTCGGCCAGCTCGAGGACGTCGGGGCCGCCGTTGTCGCGGTAGATGATGGCCTTCATGGATCGACCCTACGACCTGCATCAGAAGGCTGGCATACGCGTAACCACCCTGTTACGCTTCCCGGCGTGGACGAGGTGGCGGGCGCGATCGCCGACCCGGTGCGGCGAGAGATCCTGCTGATGCTGCGCGACGAGCCGCTCTCGGCCGGCCAGATCGCCGGCCGGTTCGCGATCAGCCGGCCCGCTGTCAGCCGCCATCTGCGGGTGCTGCGCGAGGCCGGCCTGGTCCGCGACACCGCCGACGGGCGCCGGCGCCTCTACGAGCTGGTCACCGCGCCGCTCGACGAGCTCTCCGGCTGGCTGGAGCGGGTGACCCGCCCGTCCGGCTGGCAGCGGCACCTCGACGCGCTGGAGACCGAGGTCTACCGCACCCGCCGCGAGCGGCGCACCGCCGCCGGGCGTAACGATTCCCAGGAGGAGACCGCATGAGCCCGTCACCGACCGGCCGACTCTTCGGCGACGACCTCGTGCTGACCCGCACGTTCCGCGCCCCCATCGCCGACGTCTGGGCGAGCCTCACCGAGCCGGAGCGCACCGCCCGCTGGTTCGGCGGCTGGGAGGGCGACGCCGCGCCGGGGCACATCGTCAAGGTCCAGATGGTGCAGGAGGAGGGCAAGCCCTGGATGGACATGACCATCGACGCGTGCGAGCCGCCGCGCCGGCTGGCACTCTCGGCCGGCGAGGAGAACGACCGCTGGCGACTCGACCTGACCCTGTCCGAGGACGCCGGCGTGACCGAGCTGCGGTTCACCCAGCATCTGACGACCAAGGACGGCGTCGGCGAGGTCGGACCGGGCTGGGAGTTCTACCTCGACGCGCTCGTGGCTTCCCGCGACGGCCTGCCGATGCCGGTCTTCGACGACTACTACCCCTCGATGAAGGAGCATTACGAGGCGCAGCGCTAACCCCCGGTGCGCAGCACCTCGGCCAGGCCCCGGCGGCGCCGCACCGCCGCCTCGGCCGGCACCATGACGACCAGCGCCAGCAGCAGCACGACCGCCAGCGCCCCGAGCAGCCACCACGGCACGACCGTGAGCGGCGCGGCCGACTGCCCGGTGATCAGGCTGAGCGAGAGCGGCCCGAAGCTGAGCCACACCAGCAGCACCCCGAGCAGCGGCCCGAAGATCGCCGCAACCAGCACCGGCGGCAGCAGTTCCCCGGCCGCCACCCGCTGCGTGTCGCGCGGGCGCAACCCCAGCGTGCGTAGCCGCGCCAACGTGCGCCACCGTTCGGGCGCGGTGGCCGCCGCGCCGAGCGCGAAGCCCAGCAGTCCGAGCGCCAGCAGCGTTGCCGCCGTGGCCAGGTCGAGCGTCACCAGCCCGGCGGTCAGCGCCGACGACCTCCGCGCCGCCAGCACGTCGGCCCGCACCACCGGATGTCCGCTCGTGGCCACCGCTTCCACCGCGCGGGCCGCGCCGGGCCCGGTGGCCCAGATCGTGTCGGGCTCGCTCGGCAGCGCCGACTTGTCCACCACCACGACGTCGCCCAGGTTGTCGATCTCGGGGGCGGCGCCGACCGCGGTCACCTCGACGGCCTCGTCGGGGTCGTCGGCCCCGTAGCCGCTGACCCCGTAGGTGCCGGCGTCGTCGCCCACGTAGATCCGCAGCGACTGTCCCGGCCGCAGGCTGCCGTCGGTCGTCCGGACCAGCGCCCCGCCGGACGCCAGCCGATCCAGCGACGGCACGTCCCCGAGCGGCGTCGACGCCAGCATCTTCCGGAACGCCGCCGCGTCGACGATCACCAGGCTGGGCGTGACCGAGGTGTCGCTCGTGACGACCCGTACGCCGGAAATGACCTCGCCGGCGACGGCGGCCGTGACCCCCGGCGACGCGGCGATCCTCGCCGCGAGATCCGAGGTGGCCCCGGCGGCGTCGGGCGAGACGTCGAGCCGCGCGTCCGCGCCGACCGTGTGCCAGGCCCCGTCCTCGAGCCCGTGCGAGATGGTCGCCGAGAGCGTGACCGCGAAGGACGCGAGCGCCGTGGTGGTCGTCAGCACCAGCAGCGGCAGCACCCGGCCGGCCGTGGACGCGGCCTGCGCGGCGCCGAACACCGCGAGCGGCCGTCGCGACCGCAACGCCTGCCGCAGCGCCAGCCCGGTGCCGGCCGGCATCAGCCGCAGCAGCAGGAGCGTGCCGGCGATGACCCCGAGGGCGGGAGCGGCGGCGGGCAGCGCCGAGTCGCCGACGCCGCGCTGCCGCAGGGACACGACCGCGCCGGCGGCGGCGAGGACGATGGCGACGTCGAGCGCCGCCCGCCGCAACTGGGCGGTGCGTTGCTGCCAGCGGCGGGCGGCCCGGTTGGCGGGCGTACGCCGATCGCGCGTGGCCCGTGCGGCCGCGACGGTCCCGAAGCCCGGCCCGGCCAGGATCGCGCACGCCGCGACCGGCCAGACCCACGTGATCGCCGCGTCGCCGGCGATGGCCAGGGCGAGCAGCACCCCGATCGCCGCGGCCGGCACGGTCACCGCCACCGACTCGATCAGCAGCTCGGACGCCAGCCCGGGCAGCGACGCCCCGCGCTGCCGCGCCGTCGTCAGCGCCACCGCCCGCCGCCGCGTCAGCAGGTCGGCCGCGAGCAACAGCACCAGCACGCCGCCGGCCAGCACGGCGATGAGCAGCACCGACGCCTGCGCGGTGGCCGCGTCGACCTGCTCGTGCACCTTGCGCAGCACCAGGTCGAGCTGGGTCTGCCACTTGAGCGAGTCGTCGCGCTCGGCCGACGACGCCGACTCGGCCTTCAGCGTGGCGACGGTCGCGGCGAGCCGCTGCGCGGACTCCCAGGTCAGGCGGTCGGGCTCGGCCGAGAACCAGATCGTGCGCCGCAGCTGGTCCTGCAGGGTGGCGAGCCGGGCATCGGGCAGCGAGTCGTCCGAGAGCAGGCCGCCGAGCCGGGTGGTGCCGGCGCCGTCGAGCCCGAGCGTGGGCCGCAGCACCCACGGCGTGCGCTGCCAGGCGGGATCGGCGGTGTCGACCGGCTTGAAGATGCCGCTGACCTTCACGTTGTACTTGTTGCGCTGCTCGTCCTGCAGGGGGACGTGGTCGCCGGGGCGCAGCTTGAGCGCGGCCGCCTCGGCCTCGGAGAGCCCGACCTGCACCTCCCACGGCGTGCCGGTGAACTGGATCTCCTTGTTGCCCTCGACGGTGCCCTTCGGCGCGCCGCCGGCGACCCAGGTCACCGCCGGGCCGTCGTCGCCGCTGCGCAGGTAGGCGAGCAGGAAGTGCCGCTGCACGCTGCCGTCGGTGACCAGCAGGGAGAGGCTGGTGACGGTGGTGACCGGCGGACGCAGCGCGGCGCGCAGGCCCGGGTCGAGCTCGGACACGGCCCGGGAGCGCAGGTCCTCCATGTCCTCGGCGAGGCGGGCATCGCGTACGCGTCCGCCCATGGGCCCGTAGTCGTCCTCCCACCGGGCATCGACCCGCACGGCCGACTCGTCGGGCGCCTCCCGGATGGCGTCCCGGGCCGCGTCGTCGGCGGTGGCCCGCAGCAGCGGCGGCACCACGGCGGCGAGCAGGCTGATCGCCGCCACCACGATCGCGACCAGCAGCAGCGGCCCGGCGTCGGCCCGCGCCCGCCCGCGGACGCTGGGCCAATGCAACACCGGCAGGTATCTCATGACGCCACCCGCAGATGCGCGGCGTCGGCCCGGCGGGCCTGGACCGTGACCACGGCGGCCACGGCCAGCGCGGTCCCCGCCACGAGCAGCGTGAGCAGCAGCGTCTCGGCGAGCCACGGCCAGTGCGCCAGGGCCGCCGGCACCGGCGCCGCCCCGGTGTCCGAGCGGATCATCAGCGGCGCCACCACCCAGGTCGCCAGCGCCCCGACCGCCGCCCCCGCGGCGAGCAGAGGCAGCAGCACCGCGGCGTGCTCGCCGAGCAGCGCCCGCTGGATGTCGCGGCGGGACATGCCGAGCCCGCGCAGCCGCGCCACCTCGAGCGCTCGGATCTGCACGTCGCAGGTCACGTGCAGGATCACCCCGCCGAGCAGCAGCAGGACCGCCGCGGCGACCAGCACCCGCAGCACCGCCGGCAGCGAGGCCCGCAGCGGGCTGCCGGTGAGCCGCTCGGTCTCGCCGGCCCGGGTGGTGATCACGCCGAGGTGCTGGGCGTCGAGGCGTTGCTGGGCGTCGGCGCGCGGGTTGCCGACCCACCAGGCGCTGACCGGGGAGTCGAGGTCGCCGCGGACGATCAGGGCGCGGGAGAGCGCGTCGACGTCGGCGAGGGCCGCGGGGGCGCCGGGCGCGGACGGCACCGTCGGCACGACCTCGGTCACCACCGTGTCGACCGGCGTGACGCCGTACGTGAGGCTGAGCTTGGCGCCGACCTTCGCGCCGACGTCGCGGGCGAAATTGGCCGAGACCGCGATCGGCACCGGCCCGGGCTCGCCGAACGCGGTGGCGACCAGCGTCCGGCTCGCGTCGGTCGGGTCGGCGAACTGCACGGTGCCGGTCATCCGCATCCGGTCGCCACCGATGTCGACCTTGGCGCCGGTGAGCTGCTGCGACTCGGGCAGGGCGGGCCGCGCGGTCCACTGTGGCCCGCTGCCGGTCGACCCGGGCAGCGTCATCGTGATGTCGAAGGCGCTGACCGCGTTCCAGTCGAAGGGGGCGCCGCTGATCGGCATGGCCACCGCGACCAGCCGCAGGCCCCGGATCGGCACGCAGCCCGGCACCTGATGCGGGCGGCCGTCGAGCTGTAGCGCCGGGCCCGAGCAGGAGGTGCGCAGCCCGGTCTCGTCCTCGAGGAGCAACCAGGGCGTCACCGCCAGCGAGGCCTTGCCGGTCGCCCGGCCGGCGACCACCGGAGTGGCGCCCTGGGGCAGCGCGAGGCCCGCCACCGGGGCCGCCGGGGTGAGCGGCTTCGCCACCTCCGCCCAGGTGCGGTCGCCGCCGGCGCGCCCGCGCAGCAGGCCGGTCGCCTGCCGGGTGTCGACCGCGACCAGCTGGGGCGACGCGTCCGGGCCGCCGAGCCACTGGCCGACCGCGATGCTGTGCTGGGCGACCGGGCTCACCACGCCGCCGGCCGCCGTCGCGACGGCGCCGCTCTGCCCGGTCACCGGCGGCGCGCCGAGCTCGATCGCGAGGTCGGTGCCGACGGCGAGATCGGCCTGGTCGTGCTGGGAGGCGGTCCAGGTGGCGCCGAACGCGGTCCCGAAGGTAGCGGCCGCGCAGCCGAGGCCGATCAGCAGCCCGGCGGCGATGGCCTGCGGCCGGCGGGCGGCCTGGAACGCGGCGAGCGGCAGCACCAGGTCCCGCCGCCGGGCGGCGAGCCGCTCGGCCCAGCCGAGCGCGGGCGGCACGAGCCGCAGGGCGAGGGCGGTCCCGGCGGTGAGGAGCAGGGCGGGGGCGAGCACGCGTACGGCGTCGGCGCGGGTGCCCGAGGCCGCGGGCTGCGTGCTCAGCTGCCACCAGCCGATCCCGGCCAGCGCCACGAGCAGCACGTCGGCGCCGGACCGGGCGAGCAGCTCACGGCGGCGGCGCCGGTCGCCCGAGGGAATCGTGGGCCAGACGGCGAGCGAGACGAGCAGCAGAGCGAGCGCCAGCACCCCGCACGCGACGGTGACGAGCTGCGTGGGGGTCACGGCCGGGCGGGCGGAGAGCCCGGCGCCGGAGAGCGGCGGCAGGTGGGTCAGCGCCGAGTGCAGCACCGAGGAGGCCGGGATCGACAGCGCGGCGGCCAGCAGGGCCAGCGCGAGGGCCTCGGCGGTCGCGGCGGCGGCGAACTGGCCGCGGCTGGTGCCGAGCGCGGTGAGCAGGTCGCTCTCCTCGGCCCGCACGCCGGTGGCGAGCCGGCCGGCGAGGGCGAGCGCGATCGCGGTGAGCACCAGGCCGATGAGCGCGAGCGCGAGGACCGCGCCCGCCGTGAGCTGCTGCTGCGAACGGGCGCCGAGCAGGGTGGCGGGGAGCGGGGAGGTGACGCGCTCGATGCGGACGCGGTCGCCGAGCGTCGCCGCCAGCTTGCGGTCGGCGCCGAGCAGCGCGGCAGCCAGCCTGTCGAGGTCGCGGGCGCGGGGCGCGGAGAGGTCGGGCCGGGCGGTGACTTCGAGCCGGTCCAGCGCCGAGCCGCTGGCCAGCAGGTCGGCCAGGTCGACCAGGAACGGCCCGTACGCCTGCACCTGGCGCCCGAACGCGCTGTCGGTGGGCGTGGGGTCGAAGCCCTCGCCGGAGAGCGGATCGCGGTCCCAGCCCGCGTCCGGCAGCGGGTGCACCAGCCCGACCACGGTCACGTCGACCGGCGGCGCCGGGTCGCGGGTCATCTCCGCGCCGAGCCGCACCCGGCTGCCGACCTTCACGCCGAGCAGCCGGGCGGTGTTATCGAAGAGCGCGGCCTCCAGCGGCCGGCCGTTCGCGGCGGCGTCGGCGGCGGCCCGCGGCCACCGCCCGGCGACGAGGGTGGCGCGCGAGGCGAGCCCCTCGACCCCCGACAGGTACGCCTCGCGGTCGCCCGGCAGCGCGCGCATCACCGACGAGGCGCGGGTGGTGGTGGTCGCCGAGAACGGCGCGATCGCCGAAGTGAGCAGGCCCTGGGTGTCGGCGGCGACCGAGCGCGCGTCCCCGGGGGCGATGGTGACCGTGTACGCGGTGACCGCGACGTCGTCCGGGTCGGCCCGGGTCGCGGCGACCTCCACGGCCCGCTCGGAGGTGCGGGTCACCAGCAGCGCGCACGCCCCGAGCAGCGTGGCGCCGACGGTGAGCACGGCGAGCAGCGAGGCCAGCAGCGGCCACTGCGCGCGGGCGCGCCGGGCGAGCAGCGCGATCACGGGAGGAGGTGTCCGTCGGCGATCTGGATGACCCGGTCGGCGAGCGCCATCATCACCGGATCGTGGGTGGAGACGAGCGCGGTGACGCCCTCGGACTCGACGACGCCGCGCAGCAGCGCCATCACCGCCAGGCCGGTCTCGGCGTCGAGCTGGCCGGTGGGCTCGTCGGCGATGAGCAGCCGGGGCGAGGCGGCGAGGGCGCGGGCGATCGCGACCCGCTGCTGCTGGCCGCCGGAGAGCTCGCCGGGCCGCTGCTTGGCGTGGCCGGCCAGCCCGACCAGCTCGAGGAGAAGCTCGACGCGGCGCTCGCGCTCGCCGGCCTCGGCGCGGGCGAGGCGCAGCGGCACGCCCACGTTCTCGGCGGCGGAGAGCACCGGGATCAGCCCGAAGGTCTGGAAGACGTACGAGACCTTCTCGCGCCGCAGCCGGGACAGCCCGTCCTCGTCGAGGCCGGTGACGTCGACCCCGTCCACGGTGACCGAGCCGGCGTCCGGGCGGTCGAGGCCGCCGATGACGTTGAGCAGGGTGGTCTTGCCGGAGCCGGAGCGGCCGACGAGCGCGACCATGGTGCCCGGCTCGACCTCGAACGAGATGTCGTCGAGCGCGTGCACGGCGGCGGGTCCCGATCCGAAGGTGCGGTGCACGCCCTGGACCGTGAGCAAAGATGCCGTCATGCCCTGCCCACCTTCTGCATGCCCTTCTGGCCCTCGCCTGCGAGGCCGTTGCAAGGTGCGGCTGGGTGCCGCTCGGTGCAGGCGGTCATGCATCTGGCCGGATCGTGACGTGGTCGGGCTCCAGCGCCAGCCGCACCCGGCGGGTGAGGGCGAGGGCCTCGCGGTAGTCGGCCGGGATCTGCACGCGGCCGGCCCGGTCCATCACCGCGTACTCCTCGGCGATGACGTGCTCGCCGCCGTCGTCGGCGGTGGCGGTGCGGCGCAGCACCTCGCTGCTGGTGCGGCCGTCGCGGATGGCCACGGTCCGCTCGACCTGGCCGCTGACCGCGGGGTCGTGGGTGACGACGACGATGGTGACCCCCAGGTCGCGATTGACGTCGCGCAGCGCGCCGAACACCTCGGCCGAGGTGGCGGTGTCGAGCTCGCCGGTCGGCTCGTCGGCGAGCAGCACGCGCGGCTCGTTGGCGAGCGACACCGCGATGGCGACCCGCATCTGCTGACCGCCGGAGAGCTGCCCGGGCCGCCGGTCGGCCAGCTCGCCGACGCCGAGAGCGCCCAGCAGCTCGAGGCTGCGCTTCTGGCGGGTCCGGGCCGGGACCCGGGCCGCGGCCATCGGCAGGTCGACCATCTGCTTCGCGGTCAGGTACGGCACCAGGTTGCTCGCGGTCTGCTGCCGGACGAAGCCGACCGTGTGCCGCCGGTAGCGCACCCGGTCGGCGCGCGACATCGACAGCAGGTTCCACCGGTCGACGCGGGCCCGGCCGGCGGTCGGCGCGTCGATCCCGGCGAGGATCGACAGCAGCGTCGACTTGCCCGACCCGGAGGCGCCGACCACGGCGACCATCTCGCCGGCCTCCACGAGCAGGTCGAGACCCTGCAGGGCCTGCACCTCGACGGGCCCGGACTGGTAGATGCGCACCAGGCTCTCGCAGGCGATCAGCGCCTCGGCGCCGAACTCGGGGGCGCGCGGGGGCGGGGGCGGCAGCGACAGGGGAGCGGACATCGGCGATCACCTTATACCGGGTTCGCCACCCATGATCAGCGGTCGTCAGACCAGGCTCAGCCTGCGGTCCGCGACGCCGACGCGCACCTTCTGACCCCAGGACAGCTCGAGCGCGTCCGACTCGAGCCCGTCGGCGAACACGACGAGCCGCTCCGACTCGCTGGTCAGCTCCACTTCCTCGCCAGCTTTCAAAAGACCGGCGGCTTGCTGCACGCCGGTGGTGGGTGACGGCCAAGCTTCCCGTACGAACCAGCAGAGCGCCCGCTCATCGGGGGCCGGCATGGCCGGGGGCGTGGCGCGCTCGTGGGCGATGGAGGAGCACCAGCCGGTGGCGCCGGTGCCGGTGCCCACGATCAGGCCGGACGAGGACTGCCGTTCGCGGCGGCCGTCCGCGGTGGTGAGCAGGTAGCGGGCGGACTGGTGGCTCGCGTGCCCGACGTAGACCTCGTTGAGGCCGTACAGCTCCTGGCCGTCGTCGAGCCGGGCCACCACCATCGTCCGCTCCTGCCCGGCCGGCTTGCGCAGCAGCTCGGCGACCTCGGTGGCGCGGTGCCGCACCAGCACCCCGGCGTTGCGGCCGGGCTCGGGGTCGACGCCGATCACCGGCCGGCCGTCGGCGTACTTCGCCACGTTCGCCACCAGGCCGTCCTGGCCGACCGCGACGACGATGTCCTCGGGGCCGAAGAGGAACCGCGGCAGGTCGGCCCGCTCGACGTGGCCGCGCCGCCAGTCGGCCGGCACCGCGGCGCCCACCTCGGTCAGGGCTCGCCGCAACGCCTCGTGCCGGGCGGTCACCTCGTCGAGGTCGCGGCCGCGCTGCCGCAGGAAGTAGGCGGCGGCGCCCCGAGTGCCGTGCCGGGCGAGCAGCTCGTCGAGCTCGCTGCGCCGCGACACGACCACCACGCGCGGATTGAGGGTGCTCATCCGAGCCGCCCGATCAGCTTGCCGAGCAGGTCGGGGGTGACCGTCAGCTCGCCGATCGCGGGCACGTGGGCGGCCAGCTCCTTGAGCGCCAGCGACTGCAGGACGGCCGGCGGCAGGTCGCGGTAGGCGGCCAGGCGCGCGGCCTCGGCTTCCGCCTCGGCCAGGCCCACGGCGCGAGCTCCGGCGGCGCGCGCGTCATCCCGTACGCGTGCCGCCTCTGCCTCTGCCGTTGCCGCCACCGCTTGGCGCTCGGCCTCGCCGCGGGTCGCCACCAGCTGGGACTCGGCGTCCAGCTCGGCCTCCCGGCGGGTGTTCGCCCCGCGCTGCTCGACCAGCTGCTGTTCGCGCCGGGCCAGCTCGATCTTGCTCTGCAGCTCGTTCTCGGCGATCGCCCGCTCCTGCTGCACGGCGTTGGCGCGCCGGGCGTAGGTGGCCCGGTCGGCGTCCTGCTGCACCTGCTCGCGGGTCGGCGTCTGCAGCGCCCGCTCGAGCTCGGGCTCGGGGCGGATCGCCACCACCCGCGCGCTCACCACGGTCACGCCGGTCTCGGTCAGCCGCGGGTCGCCGGCCAGCACGTCGGCGACCGCCTGCCGCACCGGCGCGATCCCGGTGGTCAGCGCCTCCGCCAGCGGCACCCGGGCCAGCACGTCGAGCGCCGGCTGCTGGGCCAGCTCGGCGAGCAGCGTGGCCACCTGGTCGAGGGGCTGACCGCGCCAGCGTCCCCGGTACGGGTCGATGGAGAAGTCGAGGCGGCTCGCGGCGGCGGCCGGGTCGCTGAACCGGTACGTGACGGTGGCCTGCACGGTGACGTCGGCGAAGTCCTCGGTGCGGGCGTGGAACAGCAGCGGCAGCTCGCGGTCGTCGACCGGCACCTCGGAGAGGACCGCGGTCAGCGGCCGGTACCAGAACGAGAGCCCGGTTCCCTGCGCCCTGACCTTTCCGCCGGCCGTGTGGCTCACCCAGCTCGTCGGGGCGCCGCGCAGGTGCCGCAGGTGCAGTCGTCGTGTCACGTCAGCCATGTCTCGGCTCCTTCTTTGTCGTCACACTGACGATAAAGGAGTCCGCTATTATCGTCAACATGACGCTAAACACGGTGGCGGTCACGGTGGACCTGGTGCTGCTCACGATCCGGTCGTCGGAGCTGAATGTGCTGCTGATCCGGCGGGGGATCCCGCCGTTCGAGGGCGCCTGGGCGCTGCCGGGCGGGTTCGTCCTGCCCGACGAGGATCTCGATGCCGCCGCCGCGCGGGAGCTGCACGAGGAGGCCGGCCTGCGTCCCGAGCATTTCGAGCAGCTCGCGACCTACGGGACGCCGGGGCGGGATCCGCGCGGGCGGGTCATCACGGTGGCCTATCTCGCGCTGCTGCCGGATCAGCCGTTGCCGGTGGCCGGCAGCGACGCGGCGGTCGCCTCGTGGCTGCCGGTGTCGTCGGGGCCGGCGCTGGCTTTCGACCACGCGCGGATCCTGGCCGACGCTCTGGAGCGGGCCTCGGCCAAGCTCGAGTACACGCCGCTGGCGACGGCGTTCTGCCCGCCCGAGTTCACCATCGCCGAGCTGCGGGCCGTGTACGAGACGGTGTGGCGCACCCGGCTCGACCCGCGGAACTTCCATCGCAAGGTGACCGGGGCGGAGGGGTTCGTGGAGCCGACGGGGGAAACGGCGATCCGGGACCGGGGGCGGCCGGCACAGCTGTATCGCCGCGGATCGGCGGCGCTGCTGCATCCGCCGCTGCTGAGGCCATGAGAAAGGCCGGGCGCACGCGCCCGGCCTTCCCGCTATCTCAGTGGTGGCCCGGGCGGTGGTTGCCCGGGAAGCCACCGATCTGCCGGATCACCGGCAGGGCCAGGTCGACCCGGGTCCACTGGGTACGGGCGTGCCGGCCGCAGTCCGTGTAGGACATCGACGCGCGCAGCACCACCACGCCGCTGCGGCGGGCGACCGGGCTGACCCGGATCGGCGTCGCGGCGGTGCGGCCCGGGCGCAGGTTGTCGCCCGAGGTGAAGGTGGTCGTGCGGCGCAGGCCCGGGTACGAGACCTTCACCTGGCGGCCGCCGTCGACGGCCACCTTCGCGTCGCAGACCGGCCGGTCGGTGCGCCAGTAGATGTTCACCCAGCTGGCCGTGTTCGCCTTGACCGCGGTGAGCCGGTTGCTGACCGGCTGCGGGCCGCGCGGCATGGCGGCGGACGCCGGGCCGGCCGCGGCCAGCGCGGCCACCGAACCGGCCGCGCCGGCCAGGGCGACCGCCGCGATCATCCGCTTGACAGTGCTCATATCTCTGACCTCCTGTGTCAGGAAATTTCGAGCGTTGGGGGATCCCGCTCTCGATAGGTCAGACGTTAGCGTTTCGCCCGATTTGCCCGAGCATTTACTTGGGCAAAACGCCCATGTCTGGACAAAAGGCGTCGCTGGCTGGCCGAAAGTATGATTCGTGCGTGCATCGCAGCCGTTTGTCCACCGTGCTCATCGATGTCCCGTCCGCCGCCGCCGGGGAAGCCGCGGCCTTCTGGTCGGCGGCGCTGGGCGTGCCGGCCCAGCCCGTTCCCGACGAGGAGCAGTTCACCTCGCTGCCGGGCGCGCTCCCCGGCCTGACCCTGGCGCTGCAGGCCGTCGACGATCAGGCGCGCTACCACGTGGATTTCGAGACCGACGACCTCGACGCCGAGACCGCGCGGCTGATCGGGCTGGGGGCGGTGCAGATCGGGCAGTGGCTGGAGTGCCGCATCCTGCGGGCTCCCGGCGGCCACCTGCTGTGCGTCATTCCCCGGCACAGCGAGGACTTCGAGCGTTACGCCACGGTCTTTCCCTGATCGGCGAACCCCTCCGGTTGGTCGCCCAGCGTGCCGCCCAGGAAGAACGGCATGTCCCCGAGCGTACGGCCGAGCGACCGGCGGATCGTGTTGAGCAGGGCGAGATGTGCCTCGGCGGCCGGGCGGGACGCCTCGGTGAGGCCCTTCTCGTCGACCGGGTTCGTGGCCGGGTCGCGCGTCGCCACCCGGCCGAGGAAGACCGCGACGGCCTTGGCGAACTGGTCGAGGGCCTGGGCCACCTCCAGGGGCGCGACCAGGCTGGCGGCGGTGAGGGCGGCGCTCCAGGAGGCCCAGTCGACGTCGACGCCACGGCGGTCGAGATGGGCGCGCCGCAGGGCCATCATGAAGCGCGAGTACTGCGCGAACAGCTCCTGGTAGGCCAGCAGCTGCCGGTCGCGCAGCCAGTGCCGCTCCTGGACGCGCCGGGTGACCGCGCCGCCGACGAGCACGCCGAGCGTGGCCGAGAGCGCGCCGCCGAGCGTCGTCACCATCACCGGCGTCAGGTCCATGATGGACTTCCTACCAGACGCCTACGGGCGCAGCTTGCCCCACTGCAGGTCGAAGCAGACCAGGCCCTGATCGGCGGCGACCTTCGCCACGAAGTAGGAGACCTTGACGTACTGCTCGATCTTGATCACGAAGTACATCAGCGGGCCGGTCACCTCGTTGGCCAGGCGGGTCGACCAGGGGCAGTCGGGCGCGTCCTGCGGATAGCGGGCCAGCAGGATCTGCCGGTAGACGTCGATCCGCGGGGTCGGCGGCGCCGGCGCCTCGCCGTAGGGGCGGTTGACGTACTGCGAATACAGCGTGTCGAACATCGCGCGGGCGGCGACGTCGTCGCCGGGACGATCGCCGTCCCAGACCGCCACCGCGTACGTCGTATAGGTCGCCACGCCGGCCCCGGGTGCCGGTCTCAGCCCAGGGCGGTGAGCCGCGCCTCGATACGCTCGCGGCGCTGCTCCAGCACGTCGATGACGGCCTCGGTCTCGCTGATGCCGGTCAGCGCGGTGGCGATCTCCTCCGGCTCGACGTAGCCCTCGGAGGTGTCGGTGTCCTGCCCGCGTCGCGCCTGCGCGTCGCCGACGACCCGGCGCAGCTCGGCGAGCTCCGCGTCGACATCCTTGAGTTCCTGACGCAGCTGGTCGGCCGTGGTCTCATCGGTCATGTCCCCATCCTAGGGAGTGCCACCGGCCGGCGCGTGCCGTGGGGGCGTGGTCAGCGCCACCAGTCGTCGAGCGGGGTCACCGGCACGGCGCGCTTGTGCCGGGTCGAGCGGAAGACCGACTCGACCCGCTCGGCGACCTCGGGGCTGACCTCGGCGCCCTCGAGGTACCCGTCGATCTGGTGGTAGGTCAGGCCGAGGGCGACCTCGTCGGGCAGGGCCGGGCGGTCGTCCTCGAGGTCGGCGGTCGGCACCTTCTCCCAGACGCTCGCCGGGGCGCCCAGCTCGCGCAGCAGAGCCGCGCCCTGGCGCTTGGTGAGGCCGGTCAGCGGGGTGATGTCGGCGCCGCCGTCGCCGTACTTGGTGAAGAAGCCGGTCACCGCCTCGGCGGCGTGGTCGGTGCCGACCACCAGCAGGTTCAGCTGGCCGGCGATCGCGTACCAGATCACCATGCGCTCGCGGGCCTTGATGTTGCCGCGGACGAAGTCGCGCAGCTGGGGCTCGCCGAGGCCCAGCGCGGCCTCGGCGGACACCGCGTCGGCGGAGGGCTTGACGTTCACCGTGACCGTGCGGTCGGGACGGATGAAGTCGAGGGCGATCCGGGCGTCGTGCTCGTCGGCCTGCACGCCGTACGGCAGCCGCACGGCGACGAAGCTCGCGGCCCCGCCCTCGGCCCGCAGCTCCTCGACGGCCAGCTGGCACAGGCGGCCCGCGAGGCTGCTGTCCTGGCCGCCGCTGATGCCGAGCACATAGCCCTCGGCCGGCGTCGACCGCAGGTAGTCCTTGAGGAAGCCGACCCGCTCGCGGATCTCCGTCGCGGGATCGATGCTCGCCTTGACGCCGAGCTCGGCCTGGATCTGCTTCCTCAAGTCGGTCATGCCCGCACTTTACTGACCGGAGCTTCCGCCGCGGGCAGCGATCCCAGCAGGGTCAGGGCGTCGGCGGTCGGGGAGCCGGGCGCGGCGTGGTAGACGACCAGCAGCTGCCCGTCGGCCTCGGTGACCGCGAACTTCTCGTAGGACAACTCCAGATCGCCCACCAGCGGATGGCGCAGGTGGTGCCGGCCGCCGCCGGGGTGCGGTTTCGCGTCGTGGCGCGACCACAGGCGGCGGAACAGGTCGCTTCGCGCCGACAGCTCGCCGACCAGGTCGGTCAGGCGGGGGTCGTCGACGTCCGGGCCGGCCGTCAGGCGCAGGGCGGCGACGAGGTCGCCCACCCGGTCCCGCCAGCCCGGCACGAGCTCCTGCACGCCCGGATCCAGCAGCACCGAGCGGAGGATGTTGGTGCCGGGCGTGAAGATCGGCGACACGGCCACCGCCAGCCGGTTGGCGGCCAGGACGTCCTGGAACGGGCCCTGCACGTACGCGGGGGTGGTGTGCCACGCGTCGAGCAGATCTTGCAGTCCCGGCCGGATCCGCTCGGGACGCCGGCGTCGCGGCGCCTCGGGGGCGCCGAGCGCGTGCAGGTGAGCGGTGGCGTCCTCGTCGAGGCCGAGCGCGCGGGCGAGGGCGTCGAGCACCTGGGCCGACGGGCGGCGGTCCCGGCCCTGTTCGAGCCGGGTGTAGTACTCGGTGCTGATCCCGGCGAGCATGGCCAGCTCGTCCCGCCGCAGGCCGGGCACCCGCCGGTGGCCGTTGTCGGGCAGGCCCACGTCCCCGGGCCGGATCAGCTCGCGCCGGGCCCGCAGGTATTCGCCGATGAGGTTCACGCCCCCGACGATAGGAGGTAGCCCTGGCGGCACCCCTCTCAGCGGGGGAATGGCTGGCCGGCGGGGTCGGGCGCACGCTTCCGGCATGACATCTTGGCTCATCACCGGCGCGAACAGCGGCTTCGGACGGCACCTCAGCGAACAGCTCCTCACCCGTGGCGACACTGTCGTCGGAACCTTCCGGGCGGCCGGCAGCGTCGACGACCTTTCCGCGCGCTGGCCGGAAACTTTCCGCGCCGCGCGCCTCGACGTCACCGACCCGGCCGGGATCGTCGCGGTGGTCGACTCCGCCTTCGCGGCGCTCGGGCGCGTCGACGTGGTGGTCAGCAACGCCGGGTACGGCCTGATGGGCGCGGCCGAGGAGCTCACCGACGAGCAGGTCACCCACCAGATCGCCACCAACCTGACCGGCTCGATCCGGCTGATCCGGGCCGTGCTGCCGCACCTGCGCCGGCAGGGCGGCGGGCGGATCCTGCAGCTCTCCTCGGTCGGCGGGCAGGTGGCGTGGCCGGGCGGCTCGCTCTACCACGCCACGAAATGGGGGATCGAAGGTTTCGCGGACGCCCTCGCCGGCGAGGTGGCGCCGTTCGGCATCGGCGTCACGATCGTCGAGCCGGGCGGGGCGCGCACGAACTTTCGCTACGGCAGCTCGGTTCTGGCCGAGCGGATCGGCGCGTACGACGCGACGCCCGCGGCCGGGATCCGCCGGATCCTCACCGAGCGCACGACCAAGGGGATCGGCGACCCGGCCCGGATGGCGGCCGCCATGATCGCCAGCGTCGAGCAGGATCCGGCGCCGCGGCGGCTGGTGCTCGGCTCCGACGCGTACGGGAGCATCGAAACGGCCTTGACCGGCCGCTTGGCCGACATTCGCGCCCAGCGCGAGTCGGCGGGGGAGACGGACGCGTTAGTTTCTTAGGCGTGGATCTCCGGGACGCGCTTGACGACCTCCGCGACGTGCCCGCCGCCGTCGCGGGGACCTCCCTCGCCGGCACGCGCGACGTTGCCGCGAAAGGAACCGGCGAGGTTTCGTGCTTTCGCATCGCCTCGCTGAGCAAGAGCTTCACCTCGACCGCGGTCGTGCTTGCCATGCTTTCCCACGGAGTTCCGCTCGACACTTTCGCGAAAACGCTCCTGCCCGATCTCGCGGCCGACTGGCAGGCGCGCGCGGACATCAGCGTCGCGCACGTGCTCGGGCAGGTCACGGGCCTGCGAGAGTCGGTGACGGCTGCGAACGTGGCTCCCCTTCCCCTGGAGGAAGCGGCCCGGCTGGTCGTGCGGGCCGGGAGCGAGCGGGCACCCGGCGACCGGTGGAGCTATTACAACGGCAACTATTTCCTGGCCGGCGCGATACTTTCCGCCCTCGACGGCACATCTTTCGAGAAAGCTTTGGCCACGCGCCTGCTCGAGCCGTGGGGCATGTCCCGCACAGGCTTCGGCACGCCGGAGAAGGCGGTCACCGGCTGGGACGGAAGGGAAGCGCTGCCCCCGATCGACTACCCGCCGGCGCGCCGGCCGAGCGGTGGCCTGTGGTCCAGCGTCCCCGACCTGCTCAGCCTGGGCGAGGGCCTGCTCCACGACCGGAATGTGCTGACCGCGATTCGCAGCAGGCAGACCCAGGAGCAGGACCCCATGGCGTACGGCCTGGGCTGGGCACTCGGTCCGAGCGGCCAGATGTACCTGAACGGCCGCCTGCCCGGCTATCGGGCCGCGATGCTGCTGGTCCCCGACCGCGAGTACGTCAGCGTGATCCTCACCAGCCAGCAGCAGGCACTCCCCGAGGCGGCCAGGCTCCTCAGCGACCTGCAGAAACCCTTGACCGGCGACGACCTCAGCGCCGCCCTCGACGACTTCGCGGCTTAGCCAGGCCGGGACCGGCCAGACGCGGGCCGGCTGCCTCCGTCCGGCCGGTGAGCAGCAGGACGAGCGCGTCGATCGGGCCGTGGACCTCCTCGCCTCGGCCGGCCTCCCAGGTGGCGTCGGTCGCCACCAGGCGCAGGCCTCGCAGCCGGCGCCGGGCCCAGAACGGCCAGCCCATCGTCCAGGCGCGGGTCGCGGCGGCCACGGCGGCGTCCCGCGGCGCTGCGAGGTCTCGGCCGAGCGGGATCGCGATGTCCTGGCTGTGCACGAGGACGTCGAGGACGATGTTGCGATAGTTCGTCACAGCGGGCAACCGGCGAGAGGCCGCGTGTTCGCGCAGCTCCGCAACCAACCGCCCGGCGTCGCGGGTTGCGGCGTGCCGCACGGCGAGGTCGTGGTTGAGACGGTGGAAACTGCCGCGGGCCCGTGCGGCGTCGGCGAGCATCGCGCGTACGCCCGGGGCCTGGGGTGTGAGCGCGACGTGCGCCGCCACGTCTCGCACCCGCCAGCCGGCGCAGAGCGACGGCTTCTCCCAATCGGCCTCGCCGAGCCCCTCCAGCATGTCGGCCAGCGCGAGCCGCATGCCGGCGATCGCCCGCCAGCCCTCCTCGCGATCCATCCGCAACCCCCTCTGATATCGTCAGAGTCTCTTACTAAATTAGTCAGTCACTCTGACCATCTGTCAAGGGAGGCGGCGTGCCGGATCTGAACCTCGGGTTGCTGCTGTTCATCCCCTACCGGGCGATGGAGCAGCGGGTCTTCGCGGGGCTGGCCGAGGCCGGGTTCGACGACTTCACGCCGGCGCAGGCGCGGGTCTTCCAGCGGATCGCGCCGGGTGGCAGCCGGCTGACCGACCTGGCCGAGCAGGCGCAGATCACCAAGCAGTCGGCCGGCTTTCTCGTCGACCAGCTGGAGCGGGCGGGCTACGTCGAGCGGGCGCCCGATCCGGAGGACGCCCGGGCCCGCCTGGTGCGCATCGCGGCCCGGGGCGCGGCCGCCGTCCCGGTCGCGGCGGCCATCGTGGCCGAGGTGGAGGCCGAGTGGGCCGCGCACCTCGGCAAGCAGCGGATGGCCCAGCTGCGGCAGCACCTGGCGCGGCTGCGCGAGATCACCGACCCGTATCAGTAGGAGCGCAGCGCCTCCGCCACCGGGCGGCGGCCGCCCAGCCGGGCCGGGAGCGCGGTCAGCACTGCCACCACGACCACCGTCGCCAGCACCACCGCTGCCAGTTGCCACAGCGACGGGAGCGTGGCCAGGTCGCGGTTGCCGCCGGTGATCGCGTTGATGGCGACGAACAGCAGGTATCCGCCGGGAAAGACGCCGATGACCGCGCCCAGCAGCGCCGGCAGCACCTGCGCGGCCGACAGCGCCGCCGTCACGTCGCGCGGGGTCGCGCCCAGGGCCCGGGCCAGCGCCGACGCGTGCCGGTTGTCGAGGACCGTCGCCCAGGTGATGACGACCGCGTTCACCGCGGCCAGGCCGAGCAGGATGACCGTCCACACCAGAAGGACCTCGCGCAGCGCGGCGGCGCGGTCCGGCTGGGTGTCGAGCACGGCGTTGAGGATCAGCGCGACGTAGATGCCGCTCACGGTGATCGCGACGCCGGCCACAGCCAGCACGACCCGGCGCGGGCGGCGGGCGGCGACGCGTACGGCCAGCAGCAGCGGCACGGGCAGCCGGGCCGAGGCGGCGATCAGCCAGCCGACCCGGCGGGGCGGGCGCGGCGTGTCGGCGAGGGCGTCGACGGTGCTGGACCGGGCGGCGCGCAGGGCGGGGACGAGCGTCGCCAGCACCGCGACGCCGAGCGCCAGGGCGGTCACCAGGACGACCGTGGCCGGCGTCAGCGCCGGTGTGCCCGCGCTGCCGATCAGGCCGGCGGTGGGCCGGACCAGCAGCGGCGCGGTCAGCGCGCCGAGGGCCAGCCCGGCCGCGGCCGCCACGACGGCGACGAGGAGGTATTCGGCGAGCAGCACGGCGGCGACCAGGCCGGGGGTGCCGCCGGCCGCCTTGAGCAGGCCGACGCGCCGGGTCTGGTCGGCCATCCGCCCGCCGACCAGCACCGAGAGGCTGGCCACGGCGAGCAGGCCGAGCAGCCACGCGCCGATCATCAGCAGGATCTGGGTGTCGCCGGCGACCTCGGTGGCGTCGGCGAGGACGCTCTGCCACGGGGTGCCGTGGTGCGCCTCGGCGAAGGCGGGCGCCCGGGCCGGGTCGGTCAGGCGGAGGTTCATCACGTAGGTGCCGGTCGCCATGCCGTCGAGGTCGGACCGGGCGACCCAGATCAGGCCGGGGTCGTGCAGCAGCTGGGGCAGCTCGCCGCGGGCGGCGCCGCTGACGCAGCCGCCGGCGGTGATGCACGAGGCGCCGGGGTAGGGCGCGATGGCGGCGGTGACCGCGATGCCCGCGACCTCGAAAGGCTCGCCGCTCATTGTGATCCGGTCGCCGGCGTGCAGGCCGAGCTCGGCGGCGAAGGCGGCCTCGACGACCGCGCCGCCCGGGCGGACCCAGTCGCCGCTGACCGTTGCGGGCTGGTCGACGGTCGTGTGCCCGCTGTCGCGGCCCACGACCTGCGCGTCCGCCGTACGCGTGCCGGCCTGGATCTTTGCCCCGGCGACCGGGAAGGGTCCACTGTGGTCGGCAACGCCCGCTTGGGTGGCGAGCCCGGACAGCTGTTGGGCGCTGGTGCCGATGGAGACCACATCGGGGCCGTGGGTGGCCTCGCGGGTGCTCTGGTACGGGTCGCCGGCCGCGTCGCGCACGACGAGGGCGAGCGTCAGCGTCGTGGTGGCGGCCAGGATCGCCACGAGCAGCAGGGCGGCCTCGGCGCGGCGGCGACGCAGATCGCGTACGGCGAGACGGCCCACCAGAAGAAGACGGCCCATCGTCAGTCGTCCAGCCCGATGAGGGCGCCGAGCTGCCCGGTCGTGCCGCCGGTCAGCCGCGTCTCGTCGACGAACGCCCCGTCGCGCATCGAGACCATCCGGTCGGCGGTGGCCGCGATCCGCGCGTCGTGGGTGACGATGACCAGCGTCTGCCCGGCCTCGTGCAGGCTCTCGAAGAGCCGGAGAACGTCCAAGGTGGCGGCACTGTCGAGGTTTCCGGTCGGCTCGTCGGCGAGGACGATCGACGGCTCGTTGCTCAGCGCCCGGGCGACCGCGACCCGCTGCCGCTGGCCGCCGGAGAGCGCGGCCGGCAGGAAGCGCGCCCGGTCGGCCAGGCCGACCCGCTGCAGCAACTCCCCGGCCCGGCGGCGGGCGGCGCGCGGCGAGCGCCCGGCCAGCAGCGCCGAGAGCTCGACGTTCTCGACCGCGGTGAGCTCCTCCATGAGGTGGAACGACTGGAAGACGAAGCCGATGTCGGTGCGCCGCATCCGGGCGAGGGCCCGCTCGCCGATGTCGTCGATGCGGCGTCCGTTCAGCGTCACCTCTCCGCCCGAGGGTCGGTCGAGGCCGCCGAGCAGGTGCAGCAGCGTGGACTTCCCGCACCCGCTGGGACCCATGACGGCAACGGTCTCGCCGGCGGCGATGTCGAGGTCGACCCCGTCGACGGCCCGGACCAGCCCGGTGCCCCGGCCGTACTCCTTGCGCAGCCCGCGGGCGCGAAGCACGATGCTCACCTTTCGCTCCTTCGACGAGTCCAACTCTGCTCGCACGCCTCCAGCCAGCGCAGATCGGCCTGCAACCGCAGCACGACACCTTCCAGCAGCAGCGCCGCGCCGGACCCGGCCGGCTCGGCCATCGCGGCGCGCTGGGCGTCGCGCAGCCGGCGCAGCAGCTCGCGGCGCTGAGCGTCCACGATGGACAGTGGGTCGGCGAGCCGGGCGGAGGCGGCCGCGATCAGCTTGAGGTGGAACTCGGCGAGGTCGGGCCGCGGCCAGCTGACCTCGGCGATCCACTCGGCGACCCGCTGCTGGCCCTCGGCGGTGAGCGCGTAGACCTTGCGGTCCGCGCGCTCGCCGTCGGACCGCTCGGCCGTCAGCAGCCCGGCCTTCTCGAGGCGGGTCAGCGTGACGTAGACCTGTCCCGCGTTCATCCCCTCGCCGAGCGGGCCGAGAGCCTCCCGCAGCCGGGCGCGCAGCTGATAACCGTGCGTGGGCTCCTTGGCCAGCATCGCCAGCACGACTTCCTGCTGCATCCGCGCACCTCCCGCTAACCGTTAGCCCCATGTCTAACGGTTAGCTAAAGGAGGTGTCAAGCCTTGAACAGACGTTCCTCGTCCAGTGCGGAGGTCTGCACGACGAGCACATCGCAGACCGCGTTGCGGACCACGCCGGCCGGGACCGAGCCGAGCATCTGGCCCTCGCTCGCGCCCAGGCCGCGGTTGCCGACCACGATGAGGTTCGCCGGGTTCGCGCCGACCGTGTCCAGCAGGGCCTGCGCCGGGTCGCCCTCGACGAGGCGCTGCTCGATGTAGCGCGCCCGCTCGCGGGTCAGGCCGGTCACCGACTTCTCGAGGGCCTCGCGCGCGGTGTCCACGCCGAAGAGCTCGCGGTGGATGCCGGCGGCCGGCTCGCTCTTGGCGGGGTCCGTGCGGTACGCGGTGACGACCACCAGCCTCGCCTGCGCGGCCTGTGCCACCTCAGCCGCGCGGTCCACGGCGTACAGGCTGGTCGCGGTGCCGTCCGAGCCGACCACGACCCGCTCGTACACGCTGATGCTCCGCTTCGCGCCGAGCGGCACGATCGGGGACTCGTCGGCCTCGTCGGGCGGGTTGACCCAGAGCATCGCCACGGCGCCGATGCCCATCAGCACGCCGGCCACCAGGATCGCGTTCGAGCCCTTGCTGTCCAGGAACGAGTTGAAGATCCAGCCGAAGGTGACCGTCTCGATCAGCATCGGCACCACGATCATCATGTTGAGGATGCCCATGTAGACGCCGGTTCGCTTGGCCGGGACCATGCTCGCCACCATCAGGTACGGCACGCCGACCGCGCTCGCCCAGAAGATGCCGAGCCCGATCATCGAGATCAGCGCCACGTACTGGTTGCCGATGTGCGCCAGCCAGATCAGCGCCACCGAGGCGAGCCCGAGCGCGATTGCGTGCACTCGCTTGGCGCCCAGCCGCCGGGAGAACCCGACCAGGAACAGCGCCGAGATCATCGTGACGAAGTTGTAGGCCCCGTTCATCAGGCCGCTCCAGGCGATCGCGCTGTCCCACGCCGGGCCGCCCTGCTCCGGGTTCGCGTCGAAGATCGTCTCGCCGAGGCTCACCGCCAGGAACTGCCAGTAGATGAACATCGCGTACCACTGGAAGAGGAACACCACGCCGATCTTGTGCATCGCCACCGGCATCGCACGTACGGCGTCGGCGATGTCGCGGACGAAATGCCCGACACCCTTGGGCGCCGACCGCATCTCGGCCAGTTCCTCGTCCGTCGGTGCGATCTCTTTCGTACGTGCCATCGCCGTCAGCACCGTGAGCAGGATGCACACCGTGCCGATCATGAAGCAGACGTACATCCAGTACGGAACCCCGTTCCCGGCGGTCTTGTCGAGCGCGGAAACTTTCTGCAGCAGGAACAGCGAGATGTTGGCGAGCACCGCGCCCGCGCCGGTGAACATGCTCTGCGTCAGGAAGCCGCGGGCGAGCTGGGATTTCGGCAGCCGGTCCGAGATGAACGCCCGGTACGGCTCCATCGAGGTGTTGTTCCCGGCGTCGAGCAGCCAGAAGCAGATCACGCCGAGCCAGAGCACGCCGACGAACGGGAAGGCGAACAGGATGATCGCGCAGAGGATCGCGCCCGCCGTGACGAACGGCCGGCGGCGGCCCCAGCGGGGACTCCAGGTGCGGTCGCTGATCGCGCCGATCAGCGGCTGGATGATCAGCCCGGTGACCGGGCCGGCGAGGTTCAGGATCGGCAGCTGATCGGGGTCGGCCCCGATGAGCAGGAACAGCGGGTTCACCGCCGACTGGGTCAGGCCGAAGCTGAACTGCACCCCGAAGAACCCGAGGTTCATCATCAGGATGGCGCTGCCGGTCATCAGCGGCTTGCGCTCGGCCTGGCCGGTCGTGGCGACGGAATCCGATGTCGTGGTGGTCATGGCGACCCCTTCGACGGACGTGACCTACGTCACCGACGCTAAATCGGTTCTGCACCGCACGCAACCGCAGGTGTCGATCTCTCGACGTGCCTCACCTCGTGTAATACGTTCGGGAGAGGCCCGGGGAAGGAGACGGCCGTGCATCAATGGAAAACGATCGTGGTGGGCGTCGACGGATCGGCCGGCAGTCGCAAGGCGCTCGCCTGGGCCGCCGCCGAGGCCGCGGATCACGGTGCGGACCTGCTGGTGGTGAATGTCTGGGAGCACACGCTGCTCCCGCCGGCGGGCAGCGTCAGCGTGTCCGAGCACTATGTGCCCGAGCCGAGCCAGAGCACGTCCGACGAGCTGGTCCAGGTCATCAAGGAGGAGCTGGGCGAGGACCCGCCGGTGCGGATCCAGGCCCAGGTCAAGCAGGGCCGGCCGGCCAAGGTGCTGATCGACGAGTCGGCCGCCGCCGACCTGCTGGTGGTCGGCCATCGCGGCCACGGCGGCTTCGCGGGGCTGGTGCTGGGCTCGGTGAGTCAGCACGTCGCCGCGTACGCGAAATGCGCCGTGACCGTGGTCCGCTGAGCGCGACTCAGACGCTTTCCAGCGCCACCTCCGGGGTCTGCGGCGCCGGCGCCGGACCGCGCCGCCGGCGGAAGGCGACGAGCAGCATTGCCGCGCCCAGCAGCAGCACGAGGGAGGCGGACGCCGCGGTCACGTGCATCGCGCCGATGAAGGAACTGTTGGCGGCGTCGGCCAGGTCCGGCCGCTGCAACGCGTCGGCGACCGCTCGGGTGTGCTCGGCCGAGGCTGCCGCGGCGTCGCGCGTGCCGGAAGGGAGCGAGGCGAGCGAGGGCGCGATCCGGTCGCGATAGGCGGTGGTCAGGATCGTGCCGAGCAGCGCGATCCCCAGCACGCTCCCGACCTGCCGCACGGTGTTGTTGACCGCCGAGCCCGCGCCCATCCGGTCCACCGGCAGCACCGCGATGACCGCGGCCACGGTCGGCGCGATCGCGAGGCCCATCGCGACACCGCTGACGAAACCGACAGTGCAGAACCACGCAACTGGCGTGTCCATGTCGAACGAAAGATTCGCGAAAAACGCCGCCGCGACGACGAGCAAACCGATGCCGCTCACCAGGCCCACCCCGTGCCGCCTGGCCAGGCGCGCACCGAGCGGCGAGCCGGCGGCCAGGCCGACGGCCCCCGGCAGGAAGGCCAGGCCGGTCTCGAGCGCGGTCATCCCGCGGGCGCCCTGAAGATAGAAATTTCCGTAGAACATCTGGCCGGTGATGCCGAAGAAGAGCGCGCCGAGCGCGAGGTTGCCGGCGCTGAACCGGCCGTTGCGGAACAGCCGCGGGTCGAAGGACGGCTCGGGGGAGCGCCACTCGAAGACGGTGAACGCGGCCAGCAGCGCCAGCCCGGCGAGCACCGGCGCCCACACCTGCGGGCGCGCCCAGTCGGTGTCCTGACCGGCCTCGATGAGGCCGTAGGCGAGCAGGGCCAGCCCGGCGGTGGAGAGAACGAGACCGATGGGGTCCGGGCGGCGGCGCGCCGCCAGCTTCGGATTCGGTACGACGAAAGCGATGCCCACCAGCGCGATGGCGACCACCGGCAGGTTGACCAGGAACACCGAGCCCCACCAGAAATGGTCGACCAGCACGCCGCCGAGCAGCGGCCCGAGCGCGACGCCGACCCCGGCCGAGGCCGACCAGGTCGCGATCGCCCCGGCCCGGCGCTCGGGCGGGAAGGTGGCCCCGATGATCGCCATCGAGGTCGGCATCATCATGGCGCCGCCCAGCCCCATCAGCCCGCGGGCCAGGATCAGGCCGGTCGCGCCCCCGGCCCACGCGGCCCAGACCGACGCCGCACCGAAGCAGAGCAGGCCGAGCACGAGGATCGTGCGGTGGCCGTAGCGGTCGCCGAGCGCGCCCGCGGCGAACAGCGCGGTCGCGAACAGCAGCGCGTAGGCCCCGACGGCCCACTGGAGCTGGCCCGGGGTGGCGCCGAGGCCGGTGCGCGGGTCGGCGATGCGCTCGAGCGCGATGCCCAGGATCGTCGTGTCGATCCAGATGAGCACCGCCGCGAAAACGAGGACGGACAGCACGCGCCGCTGTCGCGGTACGCTCAATGACAGGTCCCTGACGGTCATACTTCTCACCTTGGCAAGATTGTCAGGTCCCTGTCAATACCGTCTGACGCACAATGGTCACGTGAACCCACCCGACGGCTGCTCGACGTTCCTCGTCCGCCATGCCTGGCTGGCCCTGCGCGGCGTCGTCGCCGAGGCGCTCGTCCAGCACGACCTGTCGGTCGCCCAGTTCGCCTCGCTGCTGATGCTCGACGAGGCGCCGGGCCTGTCGGTGGCCGACGTGGCGCGGAAAGTTTCCACGGCCCGGCAGTCCGCCAACGAGATGCTCGGCGGCCTCGAGCGAGCCGGCCTGGTCGAGCGGCGCCCGCACCCGAGCGACCGCCGCACCCAGCAGATCTTCCTCACCGACGCGGGCCGCCGGCGCCTCGCCGAGGCGGTGCCGACGGTGCGCGAGGTGGAGGCGCGGCTGGCGGCCGGCTTCTCCGCCGACGAGATCGCGGTCGTCAACGCCTGGCTGCAGCGCATGACCGAGGCCTCCACCGAGGGCGAGGAGATCCCCACGCTCTAGGCGAGCGTCAGGCGGATGACGCGGCCGCCGATCTCCCAGGCGCGGCGCAGGTCGGCCTCGGCCGGGTTCCCGCCGGCGTCCAGCGCGATGGAGTTGAAGCCGGCGAAATTGTGGTTGTCGCGCGCGATCACGCCGTACCCCCGCATCACGCCCTCCTCGTCGGTGAGCGCCTCGACCGTGGCCCGGCGGCGGCGTCCCTTGTAGCGGACGTCGACGGTGTCGCCGGTGCGCAGGTTGCGCGCCCACGCGAACGGCGTGCCGATCAGCAGCGCGCCCTCGTGAGCGGTGTAGGCGACCGGCACGGTGTAGCGCTTGCCGGACTTCCGCCCGACGACATAGACGGTGATCAAGCGGGTGCCGACGCCGCGCGCTATCAGCGGGGTGCGCAGCAGCACGCGGACGATCCGGTTCGCCACGCCCTGGAAGCGGAGCGTCTTGGGCAGCTGATCGTTGGCCATGGCGTGACTGTCCCACCCGAGAGCTCAGCGTCGCCAAGCCGACGCGAACCTTCCGATCAACCCGGCCGCCGTCCCAGCATGGGACTTCGGAGTTGAACGGGGGCCTGATGTTCGTCTACGTATTTGTTCTGGCCGTTTTATCCTTCTGCGCGCTGTGTGTATGGAAACGGGTGGGCCGCGAGCCCGCCGCGGCCCGTCCCTGGCGGGCCGACCCCTCGACGTCGAGCACCGAGGGCGTCCTCGCGGCCCAGGTGGCCGCCGGCGACATCACCGACCATCAGTACGTGAACGCGATGGAGGAGCTCGCCGCCAAGCAGGGTCAGCGATAGGTCACGCCGATCTGGCCGCGGATCTCGTCGAGCAGTCCCCTCACCTCGAGCGTCGGTGTCCCACGGCATGAGGGGACTCTCGGTGCGTCCCGCGGCCAGGCAGGCCATCACGGCGAGTGCCGAGAATTCCCCAGCGGGTCGCGGCGGCAGTGTCACGCCCCCACGTGGGGACGCAGCAGCGTGATGCGACTGGCCCCCAGCTCGGTCACGTACAGGTTGCCGTTGCTCTCGGTCAGGTCCAGCGGCTGGCTGAACCCGGCGACGACGCTCCGGCGATGGGAGAGCGCCCCGTTCGCCGCCACGTCGAAGGCGATGATGTCCTGGCCGTCGGAGTAGCGGACCACCAGCAGCCGGCCGTCCAGGCCGCCGCCGCCGCGGTACTCGATCGCCCCGTCGGCCGAGGCGTGCAGCCCGGCGTCGTAGATCCCGGCGAGGTCGAGGTTGGCGTCCGGCAGCGTGCCGACCGGGTAAGCGTTGGTCTGGAACGGATCCGCCGCCGCGGTCGGGTTGCCGCCGGCCAGCACCCATTCGCAGCGGGCCGGGTTGGGATGCCCGTAGTAGCGCCCCTGCTTCACGTCGAAGACGTAGTCGGTCTCCGCCTGCGGGTTGTTGGTGATCGCCGGCACCGCCGGGCCGCTGTAGCCAGGACAACCGGTGGTCGAGGCGGGGGTGTTCCCGCCGGCCGCCGAGCCGTTCGTCGGCGTGTAGAGGTGCCCGTTGCGGTGCCAGACCAGGTCGTACGCGTTGCGCACGCCGGTCGCGTACAGCGTCAGCGCCGCCCCCGCCGCCGCCGGGTTGTAGGCGCCGCCGTCCTCGGTCTTCACGTCGAGGGGCAGGGTGGCGGGCAGCTTCGCCGGGTCGAGGCGCAGCACGGCCGCGTTGAGCTTGTGCTCGGCCCGGTTGCCCCAGGCGCCGTCGGGCGCGCCCATCGCGTTGTTCGCCCCCTGCGGGAAGTACAGCGCCCCGTCCGGCCCGAAGGCGAGGGAGTTCGTCTCGTGGTCCTTCACCGACCGCGGCAGGTTGGTGACGACCTCGGTGTAGGTGCCGAGGTCGGGCCCGCTCAGCCGGGCGATCTTGCTGGACCAGTCGGGCACGTCGTAGGCGCCCACGAACTCGTAGTTGTCGCTGATCCACAGGATCGGCGCGGCCGCCGTCGAGGCCGGGTCGAAGGCGAGCCCGATGATGGTGCGGTCCGGCGCGCCCGGCAGCCCCGCGGCGGTGGCGTGGCTGCGGACGGTGTCGATCACGACTGGCGCGCCCAGCGTGCCGTCCGCGTTGATCGGGTACCGGTAGAGGTGCCCGTCGAGCGTCGCCGCGTACAGGCGCCCGTCCGGTCCCTTCACGACACTCGTGTACTGCGCGCTGACCGCGCCGCTGGCGACCTTGTCGAAGGCCGGTCCGCCGCCGCCCGCGCTCCCGGTGCCGAAGACCATCGAGTACGGCGCGAACGCGTGCCCCGCCACATCCTTGACCGCGGCCGTGATGTCGAGCCGGTACAGCGTGTTCGCGGCCAGCGGTGCCCGCGGCGAGGCGTTGACCACGTCGCCGCCGCCGCTGGTGATGACGTTGATGTCGACGGCCGCGCCGTCCGTGACCCGGGTGAGCCGCACGCTGCTCGCGGTGAGCGAGGCCGGGTCGACCCCGCCGGACGGCAGCCGCAGGTCGGCCACGACGCTCGCGGTCGGCTCGACACCGGTGGCGAGGTTGGCCGGCGTCACCGCGCGGACCGCCGGGATCGCGGCCGCCGCCGGCACGCTGGCCACGTCGACGTAGTCGAGCTTGGTGTTGGTGCCGGCCTGCGGGCTGAGCGTGAGCTTGCCGTCGGCGACCGTCACCGTGCGGGTCGCGATCGCGTGCTTGGTGGCGGCGGCCGGGACGAAGGCGGCCACCGCGTTCTGATCCTCGATGCTCACGTAGTGCACGCTGTCGACGGCCGTGCCGGCGTCGCCGACCGCGGCGGTCACGGTGTAGAGCCCGTTCGGGACGGCCAGCTCCCAGCGTCCCGGCGTGTGCACGCCCGCCGACCCGGACGGCAGTTGCGTATGGATCAGCGTCGCCAGGCGTACGTCTGAATTGGCACTTGATCCTCGATTGCGCCCGTTGCCCACCAGGCTGAGCGGCGTGCCCTCGTCGAGCGACACCCACCCGTAGGTCTGGCCGTTCCCGCGGGCGCCGAACGCCTGCCCGTAATCGGCCAGATAGCCGGCCGGGGGAGCGGTGGCCTGATCGCTGAAGTTGACCTTCACCGCGGTGGCCGACGCGATCGCGCTCACCGCACCGGACAGGACGGACTCGTTCCCCGAAAGATCAAAGGCGCTTATCGCGTACGAGTGAGAGCCGCCGTTCGTCACAGTGGTGTCCGCGAACCCGGCCGTGGTGATCACTCCCGGCCCGGTGATCACCGAACCGTCCCGGTAGACGCGGTAGCCCAGCACATCTGTACTCGTGCTGGGAGCCCAGGAAAGCACCACCTGATGGTCGCCCGCCAGCGCGGTCGGGCCGCCCGGCGCAGCCGGTGCGGACGAGTCGTAGACCACCCGGCTGACCTGCAGATAGTTGAGTTTGGTGTTGGTGCCGCCGATCGCGTCCACGGTGAGCTGCCCGTCCGCCACCGGCGCGGTGACCGTGCCCGTCGCGTACTCGGCGGCGGCCGTCGACCGGAAGTGATCGATCGCGGTCACGCCCTCGACCCGGACCACGTGCACGCTGTCGTAGCTCGGCTGGTCGCCGGCCGACGCGGTCACCGTGTAGGTGCCCGGCGCGACCGCATACTGCCAGGCCCCCGCCGTGGCCACGCCGTTGGTGCCGCCGCTCACGTCGCCGTACTGCATGTGGATCACGGTGTTGAGCCGCGGGTCGATGCCGGAGCGGGCGCGATCACGGGTGTTGCGAGTCAGGTCGAGTGGGGCGCCGTTGTCTTGGCGCACCCACCCGTAGCCGCGGCTCGCCGTGTAGGCCGCGCCCGTGTCGGCCACGTAGCCGGACGGGATGGCCGAGGAGGCCGGCTGGAAGTTGACGCTCGCCAGCGGCGTCGTGCCCACCGGCGCCACGAGCGTGGCGCTCGCGAGTAACACCCACGTCCACATCGGCATGCCCCCATGTCGTCTCGGCTGGGGTCAGTCTTCTCATGAATGTGCGTCTCACGTAAGCAGTCTTCGCTCCACCGTGGAACCTCGGATCTATGGACATGTCCGGAAGAACTGAGCTGGCTGGCTTCGCTTCGCTCCGCGGGCAATCGCCCCTTTCGGCGGGGCGATTGCGGGCAGTCCCCCGTTCACGACACTCGGAACTAGCGGGTCAGCTCATACGGTCGGCGTCCACGACCGCCTGGGCGAACTCGCGCGGGGCCTCCTGCGGCACGTTGTGGCCCACGTCGAAGGTGCGGTGGCGGTACTTGCCGGTGAAGTGCGACCGGTACGAGCTGCCGTTGCCGTCCGGCGTGAAGGGGTCGTACTTGCCGTCGATGGTGATGGTCGGCACCGCGATCGGCGGCGCGTCCTGCAGCTTCGCCTCGATGTCGGCGTACTCCGGCTCGGACGGCGCCAGGCTCAGCCGCCACCGGTAGTTGCCGATCACGATCGGCACGTAGTCGGTGTTGGTGAACGCGGCGGCCGTCCGCGCGTAAGTTGCGTCCGAGAATTTCCATGTCGGCGAGTTGAATTTCCAGATGAACTCGCCCATCAGCGACGTGTACCTGGTCAGCCCGGCCACGCCCCGGTCGGTGGTGAAGTAGTACTGGTACCACCAGTCGTTCTCGGCGGCCGGCTCCAGCGGCTCCTTGTTGAACGCCAGGTTGGTGATCAGATACCCGGTGACGGAGACGAGCGCCTTCACCCGCTCCGGCCACAGCGCCGCGATGATGTCCGCGGTGCGTGACCCCCAGTCGTACCCGGCGAGGATCGCCCGCCGGATGCCGAGCGCGTCCATCAGCGCGAGGATGTCGACCGCGAAAGCCGCCTGGTCGACGTTGCGCGGCGTGGACGCCGACTTGAACGTGGTGCTGCCGTGCCCCCGGAAGTAGGGCCCGATCACCCGGTAACCGCGGGCCGCGAGCAGCGGCGCGACCTCCTCGTAGCTGTGGATGTCGTACGGGAAGCCGTGCATGAGGATGACGGGCCGCCCGTTCGCCGGCCCGAGCTCGACGTAGCCTTGGCTGAGCACGCCGGCGTCGATCTGCCGCACCGGCCCGAAACCGTGCCGCGGCGAGGAAGTGCCCGCCTGCGCCACCCCGGCCTTCCCGATGAGCGGCGCCGCCCCGGCGGCCAGCGCCGCGACACCGCTCGTGCGCAGAAACTTTCGCCGGTCTCCGAATTGCTCCATGACATTCTCCCTGGTGGACGGTGATGGAGTTGTCCTCACGCTCACACGCCCCGCCCGGCGGGGAACCAGGAAGACCCACTGGCCCCGGCGGCGCGACCGCATTGGTTCGTCTCCAACACCGGTCCCGTGCGTGACGTGCGCCACCGGGAATCCTCGGCATACTGGCCGGGTGACGCAGAGCCTGCCGCACACCGCCGGTTCGCTGGCCGCGGACCTGCGCGCCCTCGGGCTGGCCGCCGGGGACACCGTGCTGGTGCATTCCTCGCTGCGCGCGATCGGTTTCGTCGCGGGCCTCGCGCAGGCCGTCGCCCAGGCTCTGCTCGACGTGCTCGGCGCGGCCGGCACCCTGGTGGTGCCGACGCACACCACCTTCAACTCCGACCCGGCCGCCTGGCGGAACCCGCCGGTCCCCGAGCAGTGGTGGCCGGTCATCCGCGAGCAGAGCCCCGGTTTCGACCCGGCGATCACGCCGAGCTGGTGGGTGGGGACGCTGCCGGAGATCGTACGAATGTGGCCCGGCGCCTTGCGCAGCGACCACCCGCAGATGTCCTTCGCCGCCATCGGCGCCCAAGCGGAAACTGTCGTGCGCGACCACCGCCTGGAGGAGGGCCTCGGCGAGGCCTCGCCGCTCGGCGCGATCTACCGCCTGCGCGGCCGGGTGCTGCTGATCGGCTGCGGTCACGACCGCAACACCTCGCTGCACCTGGCCGAGAGCCGGCAGGAGCACCCGGTGATGTCCGACTACGGCGCGGCCGTGCGCCTTCCCGACGGCACTTCCCGCTGGGTCACCTGGAAGGCGCCGCTCGCCGACAGCTCCGATTTCGCCGAGCTCGGCACCGCGTACGAGATGAACGGCGACCTCACCGTCGGGATGGTCGGCGACGCGGTCGCCCGGCTGATGCCGCAGGCCGAGCTGGTCGACTTCGCCACCTCGTGGATGCGCCGCTTCAGATGATGTCCCAGTCGAGCGTGCCGTCCCTGCCGACTTGCGCGCGATATCGGCCCGCGTACGGACGCCCGGTTTCCAGCGAGGTCGCGGTGATTTCCAGAAACTCCACGAAAGAGGCCGGCCACCGCTCGAAGTTGGTGCCGTCCTCCGGGTAGAACTCGCCGATCCGCCCGTGGCCGCCGGCCCGCTGGTCGGCGAACAGGCAACCACCGCCGCCGTCCTGGGCGAACGGCACGAACGCCTTGTCCCACCACGGGTTCTCCCCGCCCCCCGTGTCCTGATCGGACAGGACGCCGCAGGTCACCTTCCAGTCGCCGGCGATCTCCTCGACGGACTCGAGGACGTAGAACGGCGGCAGCGCGAACCCGGCCATCGAGGTGGCGCCGTCGTGCCGGCGCAGCGACGCGACCAGGTCGGGCGGGAAGGCCACCGACATCTGGCGCTGGACGGCGTCGATCCGCGCGGCCGGCGCGCCCGGTCGCAGCGTGCGGGTGGTGGCCGGGGCATGCTTGGCGAGCCACTTCTCGATGCGCTGCCAGGCCGCGCCGACCCGGGCGGTGGTCGCCGCGTCCGGCCGGGCGACGGTGACCGTGCCGGCGTTCTGCGGGCACGCGTTGAACGCCGTCCGCGTCCGCGGGGGAGCGGCCCGAGTCGGCAAGGGCTCGATGTACGCCGAATACCGCGGGGCCGGCACCTGGGTGAGGCGGTACTCCACGTCGGAGGAGCCGCGCCCGAACCAGGCCACCCCGCACACCACGAGAACCATCGCCGCGAAGACCGCCAGCAGGCCCAGGACAAGCCGTTTCCCGCTGGAAGCCGGGGCGGCCGCGGGCGTGACCGGCGGCGGCGGGGGAGTCGCGCGCAGGACCGGATCGAGCCACTCGGCGGCTCCCGCGAGGTCGTCCGGCAGCTCGGCCGGGATCCGCCCGGCCGGCGTGACCGGCAGGCTCTCCTCGTCGACCTCGCCGATCGTCACGACGGAGGCGGCGATCCCGTGGCCGGCGAGCGCCCCGAGCGCCAGCGTGGTGTGGTTGACCGCATCCGGCCCCGGCCCGGTCACCACCACGGCCGGCGCGTTCACGGCTGCGGCCAGGTCGGCCAGCGTCCACCCGTCGCGCCCGATCGGCACGAGCAGCCCCGCGTCGGCGCCGACGAGCACCAGCCCGTGCGCCCAGTTCACGGTCACGACCATGTTCCGCGCCCGCTCGAGGCTCAGCTCGCCGGCCGCGGTCAGCTCGAGCACCGCGGCGACATGGTCGCGAATCGGATCGTCCGCCGCGAGACTGCCACCCACCACGACGATCGCGACCGGCACCTCGGCGGCCGCCGCCAGCACCGTGGCCGCCACCCGCCAATCGACGCCGGTCGACGTAGCCGCGATTATCACGCCGCCACTATAGAGAGGGCGCGCGGGTCCCGGCGGCCAGGAACATCGGCACGGCGATCATCAGGCGTCCCGCCGCCGCGCGGGCGTCCTGATCGGCGAGCCACTCCGCCACCTCCGCCTCGCTGACCGCGCCGCTTGACCGGGCCGCGGCGGCATGCGACGGCAGCAAAAGTTTCGCGCTCGCGTCGGTGAAGACGGCCGTGTGCACCTCGAGCGTGACGTCCTCGAAGCCGCCGTCGAGGAGCAGGTTGCGGTAGGCGCGAGCGATCCGCGGATGGGTGATCGTGCCGGCCCGCGCGTGCACGATCCGCCGCGTCACCTCCGGCAGCGACGAGTCGATCACCATGGTGTCCCAGTCCTGCCCCACCAGCACGATCCGGCCGCCGGGTGCGAGCACCCGCCGGGCCTCGGCCAAGGCGTCGGACGGCGACGGCAGCACGTGAAAGACCTTGTCGGCCCGATACCCGTGCGCCTCGCCGTCGGCCAGAGGCAATGAAAGAGCATCCCCTTCCCGTACGTCTATGGCAGGGAATCTTTCTTGAGCGGCGCGAATCATGACCGGGTCGGGATCCACCCCGACGGCCCGGGCCCCGCGCGCGGCGAGCTCGGCCACCGCCCGTCCGGCGCCGCAGCCCACGTCGACGACGGTCGCGCCCGGTTTCAGGGTCAACTGCTCATAGCTTCGGAGGCGGAGCTCGGCTGCCCCGGGGACGGACTCGGCCGCGTCGAGCATGCGGATCAGGTTCTCGGAATCGGTGAAGGCACTGTGCATGCCGCCGACTATGCGACTTAAGGTCGACCTGAAGTCAACGGAGGCGATCCCGGTGGAGTATTCGATCGGCGAGCTGGCGGCCCGCTTCGGCCTGGCCACCCATGTCCTGCGGCATTGGGAGGATGTGGGCGTCCTGGAGCCGGAACGGCGCGTCGCGGGACGAAGGGTGTACGACGACACCCACGTGGCCCGCGTCGCCGAGATCCAGCTCTGCAAGGCGGCCGGCTTCAGCCTCGAGGACATCCGCGACCTCGACGACCCGGCTTTGCGCCGGGCGAAACTCGAAAGCCAGCTGGCCCAGGTGCGCGAGCGCCTGACCCAGCTGGAACTTTCCGCGAAAATGCTGGAACACGGCCTGCGGTGCCGCCACCGTGACCACCGCGCCTGCCCCCGATTCCAGGAGATGGTGCTGTCCCGGGTCGACGGCGTGGCGGTGGCCAAGGCGATGGATCACGACTAACAGCTCAGGTTGCCACCGGTGGGGACGCCGAGGATGCCGGCGATCTGGGTGTACAGGTTGATGCGGCTCTGCACCTGCGCCGGGTTCCCGCCGTTGCACTCGATGCTGTTGATGGCCCGGATCGTGGTGCCGAAGCCCTGGCCGTTGACCATGGCGTTGTGCGAGGTGGTGCCGGCGTTGCCGGTGCCGGTCATCCAGTACCAGAGGCCGGTCTGCCAGGAGATCGACGAGTTGGTGCCGACCAGGCCGGGGTTGTTGAGCAGGTCGACGCCGAGCGCGTTGCCGGCCGCGTAGTAGTTGAAGTTCCAGCTCAGCTGGATCGGGCCGCGGCCGTGGTAGGCCGACTGCCCGGCCGGGCACCCGTAGGGCTGCGAGTAGTCGCAGTAGTGCGGCCAGTTCGCCTGGTTGATCTCGTCGATGTACACGAGCCCGCCGGTCTCGTGGCTGACGTTGGCGAGGAAGGCGGCGGCCTCCTGCTTCTTCACGGTGTCACTGCCGGTGGTCGCGAAGGCGGGATACTTGCGCATCGCGTCGGTGAGTCCGGCGTACGTGTAGAAGGAGTTCCGCCCCGGGAACATCTGGTTGAACTGGGCCTCGGAGACGACGAACCCGCTGTTCCCGCCGCCGCCGGTGTCGCCCCCGCCGCCCGAGCAGCTGTACGGCGACCAGAACCAGGTGCTGATCGTCGGGTCGTACCCGGGGTTCTCGTGGGTTGCCTGGTAGTAGAGGCCGTTCGTGTAGCGCACGATGGCGCCGACCGCGTAGTACTGCCCGGCCACCCAGTTCGGGTAGTTGCAGGTCGTACCGCCTCCGCCGCCTCCGCCGGTCGAGCCGCAGGAGCCGTTGTCCTGCCAGACGCCCGAGCCGCCGGTGCTGGGCGCCTCGCCCTGCGTCCACCACTTTGCGGTCCAGTTGTGGCCGTTGTAGGACGCGGTCATGCCTCCGGTGTACACCGAGGCGTTGTTGTAGGGGGTGACGCAGGCCGCGGCCGCGTCGGATGCCGTGCTGGGGATCACCGCTCCCGCCGCGGCGATCAGGGAGATCACCGCCGCGGCGAGCACTGTGAGCAGGCGCTTTCGAGTCATGGCATCGACATTGTCAAATGCCACGTCAATTGTAAAGAAACCTTACCCATAGGGGCAAACGTCGAATGTTCAAGTTTCCGGCGCCCACGCCGATGAACACGGAGTCCCACCCCCGCTCCGAGTGAGGCTCCTTGCATGCCGAACCGTGATCGCGCGTGGCTGTGGTACCTGCTAACCGGCACGGTCGTCGCGGTCGCGTACATCGTGCTGCCGTCGAACCAGGTCACCAACTGGATCTTCCCGCTGGTCAACGCGACCGGCGGCATCGCCGCGTTCATCGGCCTGCGCCGCAACCGGCCGCGGAACCGCTCGGCCTGGACGATGCTGGCCACCGCGCTAAGCCTCTCGGCGGTCGGCGACATCATCTTCGCCGGCTACGACCTGTTCCAGGCGGAGCCGCCGTTCCCGTCGGTCGCCGACATCCTCTACATCGCCGCGCATCTGCTCGCCGCCGCCGCGGTCGTACGCCTGAGCCACCACGCCGGCCGCGACAGTTTCCTCGAGGCCGGCGTGCTGACCGTCCCGCTGGCGCTGCAGTACTGGATCCACATCATCGGCCCGACCCTGCACGACCAGGGCGGCAACGCTCTGGCCGTACTCGTCGCCGTGGTCACCCCGGTCGGCACCCTGATCGTGCTGTTCGGCGCGCTGCGCGCCGGTCTTTCCATGGAGATGCGAAAGATGCCGGCCCGGCTGCTCGTGGCCGGCATGGTCTGCTGGTTCATCCCGGACGCCTACTACGCGACCGCCAGCCTCAACGGCACCTACGTCGCCGGCGGCTGGATGGACCTGGGCTGGATGCTGATGCCACTGCTGCTCGGCGCGGCGGCGCTGCACCCCCAGATGCCCCAGCTCAACGTGCCGCTGCACGTTTCCACGAACATTCTCAGCGTCCGCCGCTACCTGGTCGTCATCGCCGGGGTGCTGGCGCTCGACGCGTACGCGGCCATCAGCGCCCACGGCGCGGCCCGTCTCGTCGCCCTGGCCGTGCTGGTCTCCGCGACGCTGGCGGCGGTGCGCATCCGCCGCCCGCTGCGCGACATGGGCCGCCGCGCCACCCAGGACGGCCTGACCGGCCTGCCCAACCGCACCGAGCTGCTGCGCCGGCTCACCTTCGCGCTGGCCGAGCTGCCCTCGGACGGCAGCAGCAAGGTCGCGCTGCTCTTCTGCGACCTCGACCGGTTCAAGGACGTCAACGACAGCCTCGGCCACGAGGCCGGCGACCGGATGCTGGTGACGATCGCCGATCGCATCGTCGCCACCGTCCGCGGCGACCACGACATCGTCTTCCGCCTCGGCGGCGACGAGTTCGTGATCCTCATGCCGGGCGCGACCGAGGAGGACACCGACGCGGTCGCCGAGCGGCTGGTCACCACGTTCACCGAGCCGATCGTCATCGACGGCGTCGAGCTGTTCCCGTCGGTCTCGGTCGGGGTGCGCACCACCGACGACTACCAGGCCGACCCGGCCGAGCTCCTCCGCGACGCGGACACCGCGATGTACCAGGCCAAGAGCGGCGGCCGCGGCCGCGCCGAGCGTTTCGACGACCGGTACGCGGCGGCGGCCAGCGCCCGGCTGCGGCTGGACACCGAGCTGCGGCACGCGCTGGTCAACGGCGAGCTGCTGTGCCACTACCACCCCGAGATCGACCTGGTCACCGGCCGGCTCTACGCCCTCGAGGCGCTGGTCCGCTGGCAGCATCCCGAGCGCGGCCTGCTCTCGCCCGACGAGTTCGTGCCGCACGCCGAGACGCACGGCATCATCGGCCAGCTCTTCGAGCAGGTCCTCGACCAGGTGCTCACCGCCCAGGACGGCTGGCTCGCCGAGTTCGGCTGGCGCCCGACTATCGCGGTCAACGTGTCACCCCGGCAGCTGAACGACACCCGCCTCATCCCGGTCGTGCTGGCCGCGCTGAAGGCGCACGACGCGCCGCCGTCCGCGCTGATCCTCGAGGTCACCGAGACCGCGCTGGTCGACGAGGCGGTCATGACCGGCACCCTCGCCGAGCTGCGCCGCCACGGCGTGGCGGTGGCGGTCGACGACTTCGGCACCGGCTACTCGTCGGTGTCCCGGCTCGCCGACCGGCACTGGGACGCCCTGAAGATCGATCGCAGCTTCGTCTCCGACTTCACCGACGACCCGGCCCGCGAGGGCGTCGTCCGCGCGATGATCGCCCTGGCCCACGCGCTGGGCCTGCGGGCGATCGCCGAGGGCGTCGAGGACGAGCCGACCCTCGAGAAACTGCGCGACCTGGGCTGCGACGCCGCACAGGGCTACTTCTACACCCGCCCGGTCGACGCCGCCGCCATCAGCGACATGATCGCCGTCTCACCCGATTGGAGTGGTTCGACGGTTGCTGTTTCGGGTTAGCAGGAATGCGTACGCGGCAAATGCCTGTCACCCTGGAACCGTGACCTTGCGCTGCCTCCTCGTCGACGACAACTCCCAGTTCCTCGCCGCCGCCCGCGATCTGCTCGAGCGCGAGGGACTGACCGTCGTCGGCGTGGCCGGGCACATCGCCGACGCGGTCGGGCAGGCCGCCGACCTCGGGCCCGACGTGGCGCTGGTCGACATCAACCTCGGCGGCGAGAGCGGCTTCGACCTCGCCGAGCGTCTGGTGCCGACCCCGGTGATCATGATTTCGACGCACTCGGGTGACGACTACGTCGACCTGATCGACGAAAGTCCCGCGATAGGTTTCCTCGCGAAAACGGCACTTTCCGCGACCGCGGTGCGAAACTTGCTGCGAAACTAACGCGCTTCCAGGAACGCCAGCACCGCCAGCACCCGCCGGTGATGGTCGTCGGTGTCGGCCAGGTTGAGTTTCGTGAGCACGCCGCGTACGTGTTTCTCGACCGTGCCCTCGGTGATGAACAGCCGCCGCGCGATGCCGGCGTTGGATTGCCCCTCGGCCATCTGCCCCAGGACTTCCCGCTCCCGCGCGCTGAGCACGGCCAGGGGGTCGTTGCGCCGCCGGGCGGTGACCAGCTCCGCCACTAGGCCCGGATCGATGACCGAGCCGCCGTCGGCGATTCTTTCCAGCGCGGCGAGAAACTCGGAGACGTCGGTGATCCGGCTCTTGAGCATGTACCCGATGGCGCGCCCGCCGGCGAGCAGTTCCATGGCCTGGTCGACGTCCGCGTAGGCGGAAAGCACGAGGATCCCCACCTCGGGCAGCTCCTTGCGCAGCTGCCGGGCGGCCTCGAGCCCCTCGGTGGTGTGCGTGGGCGGCATCCGCACGTCGGCGACCACGATGTCGGGTTTCGTGCTCCGCGCCAGCTCCAGCAATTCCGCGCCGTCGCCGGCCTGGCCTAGCACGGTCAGGCCCGACCGCTCGAGCAGGCTGGCCAGCCCCTCGCGCAGCAGGACGTCGTCCTCCGCCAGCACCACTCGAAGACCCGTCACGGAAGCATTAAATACCGGCTAGCCGGTAACGAGGAGTCGGGCTGGCCTCGATGTGCTGAAGGCCGCCTTTCGCGAGGCTCTTGGTATGTGCGATCACCACCCCGAGTGCCCGCCGATCGACCAGCCCGGCTGGGACTCCGCCCACGTCCTCGTCCACCACGCCGAGCTCGGCTGGAGCATGCTGTGCAACGGCGCGATCGTCCTCGACGCCGCCGCCCGGCCGGCCACGCTCACACCCGCCGCCGCGACGCCCGCTGCGGTGACGCCCTCCACGGTCACGCCGCTGCGCCGGCGCGCACCGCGAAAGGCCCGCGTCCCGCTCGCGGCCTAGCACCGGTTTCCGGGTGCCGGGGCGCGGCTGCTTTGCGGTGCCGCGCCGAGGCCGCTTTGCGGTGCCGGGCGGGGCGCGGCGGCCGGGGGTGCCGACGCGGCTGTGGCGCCCGGCCCCCGCGCGGCTCAGCCGACCGGGATCCGGCAGGTCGCCGTCGTGCCGCCACCCGCCGGGCTGACCAGTTCGAACGTCCCGCCCAGCGCCGCGATCCGGTCCTTGAGCCCGACCAGCCCCGACCCCTTCGCCTCGTCCGCGCCGCCGACCCCGTCGTCGCGCACGACCAGCACCAGCGTGTCGCCGTCGACCGAGGCGTCGATCGCGATGACCGACGCGTCCGCGTGCTTCACCGCGTTGGTCACCATCTCCGACACCACGTAGTACGCGCCGACCTCCACCGCCTGGGGCAATCTGGCCGCGAGCTCGGCGGAGACCTCGACCGGCACCGGTGACCGCCGGCCGAGCGCCCGCAACGCCGGCCGCAGCCCCGAGTCGGTCAGCACCGCCGGGTGGATGCCCCGGGACAGCTCACGCAGCTCGTCGATCACCGTCGTCAGGTCGACCGCGAGCTCGGGAAGGTTTTCCGCCTCGGCCGTGCGCAACCGCAGCGAAAGCGCGACCAGCCGCTGCTGCGCCCCGTCGTGCAGGTCCCGCTCGATCCGCCGCCGCGCCTCGTCGGCGGCCGCCACGATCCGGGCCCGGGAGCTGACCAGCTCGGCCCGGCTCTGCGCGTCGGCCACCGCGGTCGCCACCAGCTCGGTGAACTCGGCCATCCGCGCCTCCGAGTCCGGCGGCAGCCGATCCTCCGAGCACACCAGGAACATGCCCCAGACCCGCCCGTCCACGTGGATCGGCATGCCGAGCGCGTCGCCGTCCTGGGCGGCCCGGCCAGTTTCGCGAACTTTCGCGACCAGCTCGTCGGCCGGCGTCACCGCGCCCTCGACCGCCACGTCGGTCGCGCCGCCGTCGCGCTCGAAACGCACCAGCCGCGCCGTGCCGCTCCCGAAGTGCCGCAGCACCTCCCGGGTGACCGCCGCGAAAACCGACCGCGGTGACTCGCCCCGCGCGATGAGCAGGGCGAGCCGCCGCAGCGAGGCCTGCGTCTCGGCCAGGTCGCCCCGGGCCCGCTCGGCGGCGAGCGCCCGCCGCCCGGTCGAGGTGGTGACCGAGCCGACGATCACCGCCATCACGATGAACAGGCCGAGCACCGCGTACGCCGCGTCGTTGACGTCACGCAGCGGCGGCAGGAAGAACCAGTCGTACGCCAGGATCGCCGCGACCCCGCTCGGCAGCGCGTAGAGGATCCCCGCCGTGCGCGCGACCCCGAGCACCACGACCAGCAGCGCCAGCCCCATCACCAGGTCGGGCACGTGCCCGCGAGTCGCCGAGCAGACGAGCGCGGACACGACGAACGAGCCCACCCCCGCGATGATCGCGAGCGCGACCTCGGCCGGGAAGGGCAGCCGGGAACGCACGCGTCAGGCGGCCCGTTCGGTGAGCCGGATGACCGGCAGCTCGCGGTCGGTCTTGCGCTGATAGCCCGCAAACCGCGGCGCCGCGTCGCTGATCCGCCGCCAGGCCTCGTCGCGCTCGGCGCCGGCAAGTTGCGTCGCGCTCACGGCAACTTTCCGCCCGCCGACCTCGATGGTCACCTCCGGGTTCGCGGCGAGGTTGTAGTACCAGGCCGGGTTCGCCGCCGCGCCGTTCGCCGACGCCACGATGAGCCAGGCGCCGTCGTCGCCGGGAAAACTACGCACCGGGGTTTCGCGGGTCGCGCCGCTCTTGCGTCCCACGGTGGTCAGCACCACCATCTCGCCGGCCTTGCCGCCGCGGATTCGCTTGATCGTCATGCGGTTGGCCCAGTTCAGCAGCGGTCCGCGCGGCTGGCGTGCGCCATGAGTGCCCTTGCGGGTGGTGTCGAAGCCCAACGCGATCTCCTCGCCTCACCGGCCGGGTGCGGCCGTCCCGCTGCGATTGTTGTCGATGACTTTCCCGTACGCGTTCCCGCCCGGCCCGAACAGCCGCAGTCCCTCGCCGCCGGCCACGACAAGCGTGCCGGTCGACCCGTCCACAGCGACAGATTCCGCCGTGCCGGAGAAAGTTTCGTCCCCGTCGAACAGTACGACGCTGCCGTCGAGTCCAAGTGCGACCATCCGGCCGTTCCCGATCGCGAAAGTCGAGGATCCGGCGTCGATCGCATGCCGCTCGCGCACCTCGCCGCTCGCCGGGTCGGCCAGGACCAGCGCTCTCTCGCTCCCCGGCCGGTTCCGCGGCTGCGACAGTTCCACGAAAACCAGGCCCCGGCCGCCGGTAACGAACGTCACCGCCGGGATCACGTCGGCGAAGCTCTCGACCTCGGCGACCGGCGCGAGGCCGCCGCCGGGCAACACGCTGTCGACCCGGACATGCGCTCCGCCCTGGAAGACGCAGGCCGACGCGAGCAACGACCCGTCGGGGGAGAAGGCCACGCTCCCGGTCCGTTCACCGCCTTCGACCTCGGCCGTGATGGCGCGAGTGTCCACGTCGACCAGGAGCACACGCTCGTCATCGGTGGCCGCCGCCAGCCACCGCCCGTCCGGCGAGAACGCCAGGGCGGTGACATCCACGAGGCCGGCCAGCACCTCGACGGCCGCGAAGTCATCGCCGCGAAACTCAACCGGCGCTTCAGAGGGGGCGACCGCGATAAGCGGCCGCCGCGGATGGACCGCCAGGCGGCGGATGCGGGAGTGCTCCGTCGCAACGACAACCTCCCGGCGCGAAGTTTCGCCCACATCGAGGTGTGGCGGATCGCCGAGCCGCCGGCGCACCAACGTCGCGTGCCCGACGATGCCGAACGCCCGCCCGTTGCCGTCCACCTGCAGCCCGCGTACTCCGGAGGCGGACGCCTCGGCCAGCGACCGGCCGTCGAGCGCCTCCTCGAGCAGGTCACGCACCGCCAGCGGCCCGCGGCGGCGGGCCAAGTGGACCGGGCTGGCCCCGTTCTCGTCCCGCGCCGCCGGATCGGCGCCGGCCGCCAGCAGCAGCGCGGCCACTCCGGCATCGCCCTCCCACACCGCCCGATGCAGCGGCGTGTGCCCGTGGTCGTCGGGAACGCCGACCTCGGCGCCGGCCGCGAGCAGAACCCGCGCCTTGGCCACGCCGGTCTCGTGCAGCGGCAACCGGCCGAGAAAGTTTCGCGCGGTCAGCGACGCACCATGGCGCAGCAGCGCCGCGGCCACGCCTCCGTCGCGGGTGGTGTGCAGCGGGGTCTCCCCGAACTCGTTGTGCTGGTCGGGCCCGCCCTCGCGCGCGGCCCGGACCAGGAGATCCGCGATCGCCGCGCTCGCGGCCCGGTGCAGGGGAGTGTCGCCGTTGTCGCGCCGGGCCCGTGGCGACGCGCCCGCGTCGAGCAGCACCCGCACCACGACCTCGGATCCGCCTGCCGCCGCCGCGTGCAGCGGCGTCTCGCCCATCCAGCCCCGTGCGTAAGCCGCTTCTCGATCGCCGGTGAGCAGCCGCCGGACCGCCTCCAGGTCGCCGTCACGCGCGACGCGGATGATCGCCGGCTCCTCCACGTCGATGATCCTAGTGCCGAAAACATTTCGGAAGAAACTTTCGGCAATGCTGTGTCCAAAGAGCACAGTGCAGCGATGGTATGGTCCTGAAAAGGTTTTCGCTCGACCGCCGGGCGCCTCCCCGCCCCCCGTCGGTTTCCTGCCCCCGAAAGGAAATCGCGATGAAACGGTGTGCCGCGGCGATCTTCGCCGCCTCGCTCTTACTCACCCTGCTGGTCCCCGGTCGCGCCTTAGCCGCGACAACTTTCTCCAGCACGATCGCCAACACCGCGAACGGAAATTGTGTCACCGTCCCGGGCGGCGCGACCACCGCGGCGCTGCAGCTCACCCAGGCGACTTGCGCTCAGTCCTTCACCCTGACGCCCGTCGCCGGCAGCAGCGACACGTACACGATCGCCACCCCCGCCAACACCAACTGCGTCGACGTGTACGGCGTGAGCACCGCCGACAACGCGCAGATCATCCAGTGGCCGTGCAACGGGCAGAACAACCAGCGCTTCCAGCTGCGCCCGGTCGGCACGAACACGTTCAACCTGGCCGCCGTCCACTCCGGCAAGTGCATCGTCCCGGCCGGCGACTCGTCCGCCGCCAACGCCGGGCTGGTCCAGCTGCCGTGCACGACGGCCGCCTCCCGGGTCTGGCGGCTGGCCGGCTTCCCCACCGGCGGCGGCACCACGAAGACCTTCACGAACCCGCTGAAGGTCCAGGGACCCGACCCGTGGCTGACGTACTACAACGGCTTCTACTACCTGGCCACCACGACCTGGAACAACAAGATCACGATGCGGAAGTCGGCGACGCTCGGCGGGCTCGCCTCGGCGACCGACCAGACCATCTTCACGCTGACCCGGCCCAACGGCGCGGGCACCATGTGGGCGCCCGAGTTCCACCTGCTCACCGGCCCGAGCGGCACCCGCTGGTACTTCTACTACGTCGCCGGCCAGGAGCCGTACAACCTGGGCACGCAGCGCATCCACGTGCTCGAGTCGTCCGGCACCGACCCGATGGGCCCGTACACGTTCAAGGCCGACCTGCTCGACCCGACCGCCAACAACACGTGGGAGCTCGACCCGAGCATCCTGCAGCTCAACGGCAAGCTGTACCTGCTCGGCACCTTCTACAACGGCAGCCAGCCGAACTTCATCCGTGAGCTGTCCAACCCGTGGACCGCGGCCGGCACGCGTCACCTGCTGTCGAATCCCACCTACAGCTGGGAGACGGTCGGCGGCGCCGTCAACGAGGGCGCCGAGGTGCTGCAGCGCAACGGCAAGACGTTCATCGTCTTCTCCGCCTCGCACTGCTCCACGCCCGACTACAAGCTGGGCATCCTCACCTACAACGGCGGCGACCCGCTGAACGCGTCATCCTGGGTGAAGTCGTCGACCCCGGTCTTCCAGCGCAACAACGCGGCCGCCGTCTACGGCCCCGGGCACAACGGCTTCTTCAAGTCGCCGGACGGCACCGAGGACTGGATCGTCTACCACGCCACCAACAACCCGGGCGGCAACTGCGACCTGAACCGCTCGACCCGGGCGCAGAAGTTCACCTGGAACGCCGACGGCACGCCGAACTTCGGCTCCCCGGTCGGCCTGGGCGTCACGCTGACCGCCCCCTCCGGGGAGTAAGCCTGGCCCTGTCGCTACCAGCCTGGGCGCGGCCTCCCTGCGGGGGCCGCGCCTCGGGACGCTTGGCGCATGGCGGTTTTCGGTTTCGGCGCGCACAGCGATTTCGCGGACCTGGCGGACCTGACGCGGATGGTTCGGCAGGCGGATGACGACGGGCTGGACCTGTTCTCGCTGTCCGACCATCCCTATCTGGGCGCGCGGCTCGACGCGTACGCGAGCCTGGGTTTTCTGCTGGGCAGCACCCGGCGGATAGCCGGTTTCGCCAACGTCACCAACGTGCCGCTGCGGCCGGCGCCGCTGCTGGCGCGGACGGTGACGTCGCTGTCGGCGCTGTCCGGCGGCCGCGTCGTGCTCGGCATGGGCGCGGGCGGCCTGTGGGATCGGATCACCGCGATGGGCGTGCCGCGGCTCTCCCCGTCCGACGCGGTGGCCGCCTTCGAGGAAGCCGTGCTCGTCGTCCGCATGCTCTCCGGCGGCGGCGCGCCGGTAACTTTCCACGGTAGTTTCCACTCGCTCGACGAAATCGAGCCGTCCCCGGCGCCCGCCCCCGAGATCTGGACCGGCTCGGTCGGACCGCGCTCGCTGGCCGCCACGGGACGGGTCGCCGACGGCTGGATCCCCGGTCACGCCGCCGATTGGCGCAGCCCACGCTTCCTTTCGTCGCGCCCGATCATCGACGAGGCCGCCACCGCGGCCGGCCGCGACCCCCGCTCGATCCGCACGGTCTTCAACTTTCCCGGCCGCATCACCGACCGCCCGCTGGCCGCGACGCGAAACCGGGACGGGCGCTGGGTCGGCGGCTCGGTGGACCAGTGGATCGAGGAATTGACCGGCGCGGTCCTCGAGCACGACGCCTCGGGCTTCATGCTGTTCTCGCCGGACGGCGGCAACCCCGACGAAATTTCGCTCAAGCGCTGGGCCAACGAGATCGCCCCGGCGGTGCGCGCGGCCGGCCAATGAGGGTTGCGCGCGCCCGCCGGACAGGGCTGACTGCGAGCATGGCCCTGGACTTCGCCGCCGCCTACGACGAGCTCAACCCGGGCCGCGACGACCACCTGTTCTACCTGGCGCTCGCCTCCGAGGCCGGCGCCACCCGCGTGCTCGACCTCGGGTGCGGTACCGGGACGCTGACGCGTGATCTGGCGGCCCCGGGCCGCGTTGCTGTCGGGATCGATCCCGACCCGGCGATGCTCGATGTCGCGCGCAACATGCCGGGCGCCGATCGGGTCGACTGGCGGCTCGGATTCAGCGACCGGGCCGGCGCCGGCTCGGCCGATTTCGCGGTCATGACCGGCCACGCGGCCCAGGTCTTCCGCGACGACGAGGAATGGGCACGCGCCCTGGCCGACCTGCGCCGCGCCCTCGTCCCCGGCGGCGTGCTGGCCTTCGAGTCCCGCAACCCGGCGGCGCGCGGCTGGGAGCATTGGACCCGCGAGGAGACGCTGCGTTTCGTCGGCCCGGTCGAGTTCTGGCACGAAACCGCCTGGGTGTCGCTGCCGCTCGTCGCCTACGACACTTTCACCCGCGATCCGCAAACCGGTGCGGAAACTTGCGACCGCGACATCCTCGCGTTCCGCGAGGCTGCCGCCCTGGTCCGGTCGCTCGAGGCGGCCGGTTTCGCTCTCCATGCCGCGTACGGCGACTGGCGCCGCACCCCGCTGACGGCCGAATCACCCGAGATCATCCTGGTCGCCCGTCGCCTTTGAGCTCCCGTCCGGACCATTCGCCGCGCCCTCCGATTCGGCACATCGACCGACCGGACACAGTGAACACCCGGGCGGCGGATATCGCGCATTCGAGATCTGCATCAGCGTGATTCCACATCCCGTCGGAAAAGGGGCGCTGGATCACCATGACGCAGCCGCACGGGGGCGAGAACTATCGGCCCTCATATCCTTACTCGCCACCCGCTGGATACGCCGTCCAGCCTTATCGGCCGGCCCCGGTGCCCTATTCGCCGCCGCCGGTGCTCATTCCGGTTAATCCTTACGGGTATTCCCTCGTCTCGGCCGGCGGCCGGTTGGGCGCGCGACTGCTCGATGGGCTGCTCCTCATTGTCACGTTGGGGATCGGCTGGCTGATCTGGTCGTGCATCACCTGGTCCAACGGCCAGACTCCGGCGAAGAGCCTGCTCGGCCACGTGGTGGCCGACGTCAATACCGGCGAGGCTTTCGGCTGGGGCCGCATGGCGTTCCGCTCGCTCGTGGTCGACGGCCTGCTCGGCTGGCTGCTCGACGCCGTGAGCTGCGGCATCTACTTCTGGGTCGACTCGTTCATGGTCTTCGGCGACCGCCAGCGCACGCTGCACGACCGCATGGCGGGCTCCATCGTCCGGCACGTGTGATCGCCCATGTCGCTTCAGGACCGCAAGTTCAACGACAGAACCAGCACGGGTACGCCGTCGGAAGCGCACCGGCGGCACGTGGCCGACGCGGCCTCGTGGACGCAGGTGGTCCTCGCCGGCGTCGGCGTCGTGGTCGCGATCGTGGCCGCCATCTTCGGGTATTTCGCCTGGATACAGCCCCACTCGCCGGCCTCGTCCACGACCGCCGAGGCGAAACTTTCCGCCGCGCCGGCGCCAGTTTCCACGACACAACCCGCCGCTGGGACGGGGTCCACCACCCCGGCCGCCGCGACGCCGGTCACCCCGGTCGCCGGCACGGTCGCCCTCGCCTCGCTCGCGCCTGCCGCCGGCGGCGCCAACATCCACGCCGGCGGGGGAGGCCTGGTCATGCCCTGCGCCAGCGGGCAGTCGGACGACCGGCAGCGCACAGTCGAGTACGACCTGTTGCGCCGCTACGCCGGCCTGGAAACGGATCTGACCGTGTCGAAGGCGCCCGACGCCGACAGCAAGGTCCAGATAAAGATCTTCGCCGACGGGCGGGAAGCGGCCAATCGAACCCTGAAGAAGGGGCCCGCGAGCCGCCTGAAAGTGCCCCTGGACGGGACCGAGAAGCTGCGGATCCAGCTGACCTGCGAATTCCCCGACAGCGAGATAACTCTCGGCAATCCGGCTCTCGCACACTCCTAGCCAAGCCAAGAATTTCCCAAGGAGCGACTGACGTGTCGAATCCTCCGAGCCCATTCCCGCCGCCTCCGCCCGGCGCCGCGCAGGGCGCCGCCGCCGTGCCGATCGGCCCGAAACCCGGCTCATTACCGCCCGCCCCGAACACCCGCAACGCTCAAGCCGGCCCGCCCACCCATTCAGGCCCGCCAGCACAATCCGGCCGGCCCGGGCAATCGGCCCCGCCTGCCCAATCCGGCCCACATAAGCAATTCGGGCCGCCGGGGCAGGTCGGCGCGTTCCCGCAGCCCGGCCCATTCATGCAATCCGGCGCGGCTGCGCCGGTCAGCCCCGCGGCGCAGCCCGGTCCCTCAGCGCAGCCCGGTCCCTCGGCGCAGCCCGGTCCCTCAGCGCAGCCCGGTCCCTCGGCGCAGCCCGGTCCCTCGGCGCATTCGGGCCAGGCCACCCGAGCCACCCAGGCCATGCCCGCCGCGGCGCCGCCCACGCCGGCTCGAAAGCAGCGCGGCGGATTGCATGTCGTCACGCTCGTCGTCGCTGTGACCGCCTTGGTCCTCGCCCTCGCCGGCGTCGTCGTCTCGGCGCTCGCACTGGGCCGCAGCGACGAGGCGGCGACGCTTGCCGCGAGCGCGCAGAGCGCCGGCGAAGCACCCGCACCCGGCGCGGCCGTGACCGGCACGGCGACGCAGGCCGACCCCATCGCCGCAGGCACCACCGAACCGGCCACCGGCGAGACCACGGATGCCCCGGCTGCCCCCGAGGCGTCGGCGTCCCCGGGCGACATCAGTCCGTCGGCCCAGTTCCAGGTCGCCTACGAGGGCGAGCACCTCCGCGTGCGCTCGCCCGGTTGCGGCAGCAGCGGCACCTACGTCGACCTGGACAAGCCGCCGCGCGTCGGCGTGGCCTACGAGATCAGCGAGCTCTCCTACGCGGGTTGCGAGCCGGGCCAGATCTCGACCGAGCTGCAGTTCGCCGAGGTCACCGGGCCTACCGCCACCCCCTCGGACTGCCTCGAGACGATTCGCACCGACCCCGGACGTTCCCCGACCGCCGCGCGCCGCGGCATGACGCTCTGCTTCATCACGTCGCAGAACGCGGCCTCCGCCCAGGGCATCACCCAGAAACTGGTCTTCGTCACCGTCGACTCGATCACCCGGGACGACGACACCGGTGTCCTCAATGTCACGGTGAAGGCCTGGAACGTACCGCAATAGGCCCGCGATGAAGGATCCTCGACGTTATGAGGGTGGTGGTGGAGGAGACGACCACGCTGTCGTTTGCGGACGGATCGCCGGTGCGGGCCGCATCGGCGATCGCGCCCTTCGGCGGCGGCTGGCTCGTCGTGCAGGACGACGCGACGCACGCGGCGTGGGTGCGGCCGGCAGGGATCACGCCGGTGCGCGTGATCGATGCCGTCGACGGGCTCGAGGTGTTCAGCGAGGCGGCGGGTACCAAGCATCTGAAGCCCGATTTCGAGGCGGCCTGCGCGATCGGGGACGCGGCGCTTTTGCTCGGCTCGGGGTCGTCGCCGGCACGGATGCGGGCCTCGCTGGTGCGGCTCGGCGCCGGCGAAAGTTCCTCCTTCACGGCGGCGGACCTTTCGCTAATCTATCGCGACGTCGCGGCGGCCATGGGCCTGACCGATCAGCTCAATCTCGAGGGCGCCTGCGTGATCGGGAACCGGCTGCGGTGGTTCCAGCGCGCCAACCGGGCGGCCGGGGCGCCGACAGTTTCCGTCGACGTCGATCTGGCCGCGTTGCTGGCCACGGTCGAGGGCCGGGAACGCGAGGTCGCGGTCGGAAACTTGCGCCACTACGAGCTCGGCGAGGTCGGGGGCGTCACGCTCGGCGTGACCGACGCGGTGGCGGCCGGCGACGGACTGGTGCTGGTCAGCGCGGTCGCCGAGGACACGTCCAACGCGATCGACGACGGGCCGGTCGCGGGGGCTGCGCTGATGTTGCTGGACGACGAAGGCGTACGGGATGAAGGTCTTTTGAATGCGAAAGTCGAGGGCCTGGCTTTCGCGGGGTCGAGGCTGCTGGCAGTGGTCGACGCGGACGACCCGGCCGCGCCCTCGCAGCAGTTGACCCTGAAGGTCACTTACTAGAAGGCGCGGCCGCGGAATTCGTCAGGCGGTGACGGCGAAACCACCGGTCCACGAAATTTTCTCGCCCGCGGCGAGGGAGATCTGCAGGAAAGCGAGCGCCTCCAGCTCGCGCGCCCGCTTGAGCGACCCGGCGTCGACGGCCTTGAGGCCGGCCGCGGCGACCACGCCGGAGAGCAGCGCCTTGGCGTCCGCGTCGTCGCCCGCAATCAGCACGGTCGTGGTCTCCGAGCCGATGCTGCCCGAGGCGAGGGTGCCGCCGAAGTTGGTGTTGAAGGCCTTCACGACCCGCGCGGTGGGCAGGGCGGCGGCGATCTCGGCGGCCGCGGAGCTGTCGGCGGGGACGGTGAGGCCGTCGAAAGTCGCGAAGTCGATCGGGTTGGTGATGTCGACCACGACCTTGCCCGCGAACTGGTCGGCGCGCTCGGCGAGAACGGTCGCCACCGACGGGTACGGCACGGCGAGCACCACGATGTCGCCGGCGACGACCTGGCCCGCGTGCGAGGTGTTGAGCAGCTCGACCTCGTTGCCGCCCTTGGCCGCGATGCCCGCGATCGCCTGGCCCATGTTTCCGCTGCCGATGATGCTGATCTTCGCCATGGTGGCCTCCTGAAGCCAATTGGTTGTAGCAACAACTATCGCACAACGATGTAGGTTGTAGCAACAACCAAAGCTCCTGTCAGAATGTGATCGTGGATACGCGATGGCTCGACACGGGGGAGATGGCGGCCTGGGTGCGACTGGCCGCGGTGCTGGAGCTGCTGCCCGCCGCGCTGGACGCCCAGTTGCGGCGCGACGCCCAGCTCACCCACTTCGACTACTACGTGCTCGCGATGCTCTCCGAGGCGCCGGAGCGCACACTCCGGATGACCGCTTTGGCCGAGCACACGACCGCGACGCTGGCGCGGCTGTCGCACGTCGTGCAGCGCCTGGAGTCGCGCGGCCTGATCGAGCGCTTCCCCTGCCCCGAGGACCGGCGCGCGACCAACGCCCGCCTCACCGAAGCGGGCTGGGAGAAGGTCGAGGAAAGCGCGCCGGGCCATGTCGCGACCGTGCGCGAGTACGTGATCGACGCGCTCACCCACGAGCAGGTGAACCAGCTGGCCGCGATCGCCGACGCGATCCTGCACCGCGTCGACCCGGACGGCGCGCGATCCACGATCTACGAGAGGTACGACCGCTAAAGGATCACCTCTGCCTGTCCGGCACCGCCGGCGTTGATGGAGAAAGGCGCGCCGGAAATCTCGTAGTCACCGAAGAAGCCGCGCACCGTCAACTTTCCGTCGGCGTCGGTGCGCATCTCGGTCGGCGGCAACCACCACTCGTCCTTGATGAGCGACTCGAGCGCGTCGTACGACGGTTTTCGCGTGCCGTCCGCCCGCAGCAGCCCGATCGGCGCCCCGAGCCACGCGCCGTCGTCGGTCAGCCCCCAGTAGTTGATGCCCTGGACGGCCGGGTGCTCGACCAGCGCACGGTAGTGCCGGACGATCTCGTACGCCTGGCGGGCCTCGCCGACCGGCGTGCTGGGCCACGACGAGATCCGGTAGTCGTTGAGGTCGGTGATCTCCTTGGGCATCAGGTGGCCGGAGACCAGGCTCGTCTCGGTCATGTACAGCGGCAGGCCGTAGCGGGCGAACCGGTCGAGCACGGTGTTTGTGTACTCCTCGCCGCGATAACCCTGGTGCATGTGCGTCTGCAAACCGATCGCATCGATCGCGATGCCGGCCTCGAGAACACCTTCGATCAAGATTTCGTACGCCGAGCTCAGGTCGAAATCGTTGAGCACGAGAGTGGCCGACGGGTTGGCGGCGCGCGCCTCCTCGAACGCCATCCGCACCATCGCGATCCGGCCGCGGTCGCGGGCCAGCGGGGTGATGGCGTTCTCCCCGTTCGCGAAAATCGGCATGATCACGGCCTCGTTGATCGCGTCCCAGGTGTCGATCAGTCCCGCGAAACGCTCGACCACGTCGTGGATCCTCGTCCGGATCCGGCGCTCGACCTCGTCCAGCTCCAGCCCCATCAGCCAGGACGGCTGCACGGTGTGCCAGAGCAACGGGTGGCCCTTGACCGTGACGCCTTGATCGGCGAACCAGCGTGCCACTTTTTCGAGCCGGGCCGCGTCCGTCATGCCCGGTAGCGGCTCATATCTGCCCCAATAGAAGGGCAAAGTGGCGCTGTTGAAAAGGTTTGTCCACAGGCCGGCGAGGACGTCGAGACCCGGCCCCCTGTGGATAACTCCGCCGAAGCCCTCGACGTCGTCTATAACTTCCGGATCGGGTCCGCCGACAAGCGGAACGAAATCGAAGCCGATGTTGCCGAAGGCGAACGCGTGCCGTTGCTGTGCGACGGTCACGAGCCGCTCGGCGGCGGGGCGGCGGTCGGGCCCGAGCACGGTGAGCGTGGTCTCACCAATCCGATGATCGAGAGTCGACATCGTGGAAACTTTCTCTAGAGAGTGCGAAACTATCGTGGAAAATCGCAGCATAGGTAAGCCCGCTCGACGCCGTCAACGGCGCGGAATCACACAGACAGGCTCGATGCACATGCCCAGCAAGCCCCGCGCTGTCACCCTGGCCGACATCGCCAGGCTGGCGAACACAACGACCCCTACGGTCTCCAAGGTCCTCAACGGCAAGCCAGGTGTCTCGGACGAGACGCGGTCCCTGGTCGAGGCCACGATCCAGAAGACGGGGTATCAGCCGCGCGCGACGAGAAGGCAGACCGCGCCCCTGATCGAGGTGCTCTGCTACGAGATCGACAGCCCGTTCGGCAGCGAGGTGGTCGCCCATATCGAGCAGGCCTCCCGGCAAGGCGGCTTCGGCATGGTGCTGACCGGCGCGAACGCCGACAATCTGCCGCATCCGGGGTGGGTCGACGACGTGGTGAGCCGCCAGCCCGTCGGCGTCGTTCTCATCGCCTGCCGCCTGCCCGAGGCCGACCGCAAGAGGCTGCGCTCGCGCGACATCCGGATCGTGGCCATCGACCCCGCCGGCACCCCGGCGCCCGACATCCCGTCGATCGGCTCCGCCGACTGGAAAGGCGGCTACCTGGCCACCCGCCACCTCATCGACCTGGGGCACCGCCGCATCGGGATCATCACCGGCCCGGCCGACATGATGGCCTCGGCCGCCCGCCAGTCCGGGTACACCGCGGCGCTCGAGGCGGCCGGCATCCCGATCGAGCCCTCGCTCATCCGGCCGGGCCAGTTCCACCACGCCGACGGCCTGGCCGAAGGTCTCACGCTGCTGTCACGCCCGGACCGGCCCACTGCGATCTTCGCCTCCTCCGACCTGTACGCGCTGGGCGTCTACGAGGCGGCCCGCTCCCTGGGCATCGACATCCCCGATCAGCTTTCCGTGGTGGGCTACGACGACCTCCGGATCGCGCAGTGGGCAGGGCCTCCGCTGACGACCGTGCACGTCCCGCTGGCGCGGATGGCCCAGGACGCCGTGCACATGATCCAGCGGCTCGGCGGCGAGCCCGAGCTGAGCTCCAGCCGGACGGACATCGAGACCACGCTGGTGATCCGGGCGAGCACTACCGTGCCAACGAAAGTTTCCAAGTAATCAAGAAATGTTGACGCGCAAGTTTCGTGCGGCCTAGCCTCGGGCAACAGCCAGGGCGGTCCTGACCTCTGGTCCGGACCGCCCTCTTACTTTCCTGATGCCCGCAAGCTCCATGAGAAGTGGAGAGGGTCCCATGCGCCTTCTGCCCGTCCTCGCCGCCGCGACTCTGGCCATATCCGCCCTGACCGCCTGCGGTGGCGGATCCGACAGCTCCGCCGACGCCGGGAGCGCGACCTCCGGCACCGTGAACTGGTGGGGCTGGACGCCGACCGACAACGCGACGGCCGACACCTACATCGCCGCGTTCAACAAGCAGTATCCGAACATCAAGGTCAACTTCAAGCTGGTCAGCATCTCCGACTGGGTGGCCGCGCTGCGTCCCGCACTGGCCTCCGGCAACGGGCCTGACGTGTTCGACATGCAGCCCGGGGCGTACGTGTCGCAGTTCAAATCCTTCGCGGTCGACCAGACGAAACTCGCCGAGGACGCGCTCGGCGCCGACTGGAAGTCCAAGGTCGCGCCGATCGGCATCAGCGGGCTCTCCGCCGACGGCAAACTCACCGCGCTGTCGGTGGGTTCCGTCTACGCCGGAATGCTGTGGATCAACGGCGACATCTTCAAGAAGTACTCGCTGCAGCCGCCCACCACGCTGGCCGAATGGCAGCACGTCTGTGAGGTGCTGAAGCAGAACAAGGTCGGCTGTTTCGTGCAGGGCGCCGCCCAGGAGGGCTTCGACCAGGACACGCTGCAGTCGATCGCCAACTCGGTGCAGCCCGGCCTGTGGACAAAGGTTTCCACCGGCGACGCCAAGTGGACCGACCCGGGCATCGTGAAGACCTTCGAGATCTGGAAGCAGCTGTTCGACAGCGGGATCATGCAGCCCGGCGCGGTCGGCTACCAGCAGTACCCGGACGCCAACAACGACTTCCTGACCGGCAAGTACGGCATGGTCATGATGGGCACCTGGTACACCCAGTACGCCACCAGCAAGGCGATGACCGCCGCGCTCGGCGCGGCCGGGGTCAGCGGCGCAAAACCTTTCCCGATCCTGCCGATCGCCTTCCCGGACGTCGCCGGCGCCGGCAACACCAGCGAGATGTACGGCGACGCCGACTTCGGCCTGGCCATCTCGACCAAGGCGAAGTCGCGGGCGGCCGCGGAAACCTTCGTGAAGTGGATGGCCACCAGCAAGGAAGGCCAGCAGGCGATCGCGAACCAGCTGAACGACCTGCCGGCGCTCAAGGGCGTCGAGCCCGACTTCAGCACGATCCAGCTGGTCGACGCGGCCTCGCAGAAGGACCCGGTCGAGCAGCTCATCGAGAAGGTCGGCGACGTCACCGAGCCGCGTGAGGCGCTGCTCAGCGCCGACGTGCAGACCGGCATCCTGGCCGCGGCCACCTCGGTGGCGACCGGCAAGGCGACCCCCGCCGACGCCGCCAAGACCCTCCAGCAGGCCGCCGAGGCCGCGGGAGTGACCTTCAAGTGACCGCGTCGTCCACGCTGACGCGCCCCGGGCGAGCCGCTGTGAACGGCGGCGGCCGGCCGGGGCGCCGCGGCCCCCGGCGGCCGCCGGGCCTGCCGTGGATCCTCCCCGCGCTGGTGCTGAGCGTCGGGCTGATCTATTACGGCATCGCCTACACCGGATACATCTCGACGCTCAACTGGGACGGCATCAGCCCCGGCCCCGAGAGCGTCGGCGGCAAGAACTACACGCGGATCTTCCACGACCCGGTCTTCTGGACCGCCGTCCGGCACACGGTCGTGTTCTTCGTGGTCACCTTCGCGATCCAGACGATCCTCGGGCTGGCCTTCGCTGTCATGGCCCACTCCCGCCTGCGGCTGGCCGGGCTCTACAAGGTGATCGTCTTCATCCCGGTCGTGCTCGCGCCGGCCATCATGGCGCCGGTCTTCCGGCACATGTTCGCCCCCGACGGCGAGCTCAATGCGGTGCTCTCGCACGTCGGGCTCGGATCGCTCGCCCAGCCGTGGATCGGCCAGACCAGCACCGCCCTGCCGGTGATCATGTTCATCACCATCTGGGAGTGGACCGGCGTCACGTTCGTCCTCTACTACGCGGCGATGACGCAGGTCGACCCGTCGGTGCTGGAGGCGGCGCGGATGGACGGCGCCGGCAACTGGCGCACGCTGCGCAGCATCATCTGGCCCGAGCTGCGCGGCACCACGATTGCGCTGGCGATCCTCGGCGCGATCGGCGCGCTGAAAACTTTCGACGTTCCGTACCTGGTGACGATCGGCGGCCCGAACTACGCCACCGAGTTCCTCGGCACCTACATCTATCGGCAGACCATCCCGCTCGCGCACGTCGGGTACGGGGCCGCGCTCTCCATCATCCTGCTGGTGGTAGCACTCATCATGGCCCTCGTCCTGCAGCTCGCCGGGCGCGAGCGGGATGCGGGGCGGCGCTGATGTTCGAGATCCGTTCCCGGGCCGGCCGCATCGCGCTGCAGATCGTGGCCACCATCCTGGTGCTGCCGTACCTGTTCCCGCTGATCGTGATGGTCAAGGGCGCCTTCGCCGGCGAGGGCGTCGGAAACTTTCGCGCGGTCCTCGGCGTGCCGGGCTTCGCCCGCTTCTTCGTGAACAGCGTGATCATCGCGGCCGCGGTCATCGTGCTGGTCTACGTGGTCACGATGATGGCCGCGTTCGGTTTCGCGAAACTGCACATCCGCTTCCGCGAGGTCTACTTCTGGCTGCTGCTGGCCTGCCTGACGCTGCCCGAAGTGGTCCTGCTCGCGCCGCTTTTCGCGACCGACACGAAACTCGGCCTCTACGACACCTACTGGGCGGTGATCCTGCCGCTCGCTGCGTTGCAGGTGCCGTTCGCCGTGCTGCTGACCCGCAACTTCATCAAGAGCCTGCCCGACGAGCTGTTCGAGGCGGCCCGCGTCGACGGCGCGAACTCGTACCGCGGGTTCCGCTACCTGGTGATCCCGCTGACCCGGCCGATCGCCGCCGCGGTGATCATCTTCACGCTGGTCGCGGCGTGGAACGACTACCTCATGCCGCTGGTCTTCCTCCAATCGCCGAGCCTGCAGACCATCACCCTGGTTCCGCAGTTCTTCGTGGGCGAGTTCAGCAACGACCAGACGAAGATCCTCGCCTCGGCCGTCATCACCGCGATCCCCGAGATCGTCGCTTACCTCAGCCTCCAGCGCCTCTTCGAGCGCGGCCTCTCGGCCGGCGCCATCAAGTGAAAGCAAGGTGACACCCGTGCCGCTCATCCACGTCCATCTCGACCGGGAAACTTTCGAGAAATCCCACGAGGAGATCGGGAACGCGATCCACGACGCTCAGATCGAGGCGCTGGGCATCCCCGCCGACGACCGGTTCCAGATCTTCCAGCCGCACGGTCCCGGCGAGCTCAAGTTCGATGCCGGCTACAACAGCGTGGACCGCCAGAACCTGCTGGTGATCCGAGTGATCGCCGTCCACATGTACCCGGTGACCACGAAACGGCAGTTCTTCGAGGCGGTCGTCGCCCGGCTCGAGCCGCTCGGCATCCGCCCGCAGGACGTGCTGATCAGCCTGACCGAGAACGGCTTCGAGGATTGGTACGCCGGAAAATGAGCATCGACCCCGCCCCTCTGAACGTGCTCTACCTCGGCGGCACGGGCACCATCAGCGCCTCGTGCGTGCGGCTCTCCGCCGCCTCGGGCATGCGCGTCACGGTCGTCAACCGCGGCCGCAACCGGCAGGAACGCGGGCTGCCCGGCGAGGTGGAGACGCTCGTCGCCGACGTCGCCGACGAAACCGCGCTGACTAACGCGATCGGCGACCGCACCTTCGATGCCGTGGTCAATTTTCTTTCGTACGACGAAAGCGACGCGCTCCGGATGGCCGGCCTGTTCGGGCCGCGCACCGGCCAGTACGTGCACATCAGCTCGGGTTCCATCTACGCCAAACCGGTGCGCCAGGTGCCCATCGACGAGTCCACCCCGACCGGACCCAACCCCCCGCTCCCATACGCGACGGCGAAGTGGCGCGCGGAGAGGGCGCTGCTCGACGCGTACGCGGAGAAAGGTTTCCCGGTAACGATCGTGCGCCCGTCGCACACCTACGACGACGCGAACCCGCCGCTGCCCGGCGGCTGGACCGTCGTCGACCGGATGGCCCGCGGCGCCGAGATCCCGGTGCACGGCGACGGGACGTCACTCTGGACCCTCACCCACGCCGAGGATTTCGCGCAGGGCCTCGTCGGCCTGCTCGGCAACCCGCGGACGGTGGGGGAGACCTTCAACATCACCGGCCCCGACGTCTACACCTGGGACCAGATCTACACGATCATGGCGGCTGCGCTCGGCGTCGAGGCCCGCCTGGTGCACGTCGCCTCGGAGATGTTTCCGCTGGTGGCGCCGGAGTGGTTCTGGTCCGGCGAGATGGTCGGCGACCTCGGGCACAGCGCGGTCTTCGACAACACGAAAATCCGAACTTTCGTGCCGAGTTTCGCGCCCCGGCTCACGTTCCATCGCTCCGCGAGCCGCATGGTCGAGTGGCGCCGCGACCACCCGGAGAGCACCCGCGGCGACGCCGGCGACGATGCCGTCCTCAGCCGGATCGTCGACGCCTACCACGCCGCCCGCGATATTTTCGTTGCGAAGGGGGTGCCCGCGTGATTTCGCTGGGAAGCACGGGACTGCAGGTCACGGCCCTGTGCGTGGGAACGAGCCCGCTCGCCAGCATGCCCGGCCTGTACGGGTACGAGGTGAGCGAGCGTCAGGCGGTGGAAACTGTCGACGCGGTCTTCGCCGGCGGCGCGATCAATTTCGTCGACACGTCGAACGGCTACGGCGAGGACGGCTCGGCCGAGCGGCGGATCGGCCTGGCGCTGCGCGGGCGGGGCGGGCTTCCGCCCGGTGTCGTGCTGGCCACGAAAGTCGACCCGGATCCGCACACCGGCGATTTCTCGGGCAAACGGGTTCGCCAGTCGCTCGAGGAGAGCCTTGAGCGGCTCGGCCTCGACCGGGTCCAGCTGCTGCACCTGCACGACCCCGAGCGGATAAGTTTCGCGGAAGGAACCGCGCCGGGCGGCCCGGTCGCGACGCTGGCCGAGCTCAAGCGGGAAGGGCTGGCCGAGCACCTGGGCGTCGCCGGCGGCCCGGTCGAGCTGATGCGGCAGTACCTGGACACCGGCGTCTTCGAGGTGGTGCTCACGCACAACCGGTACACGCTGCTGGACCGCTCGGCCGAGAAACTCTTCCGCGACGCTTCCGCTCGGGGCATCGGCGTGCTCAACGCCGCGCCGTACGGCGGCGGCATGCTGGCGAAGGGCCCGGAGAAACAGCAGAAGTACGCCTACGGCCGCCGCGACGACACCTTCGCCGACGCCGCCGTCGCCATGCGCGACGCGGCGTCCCGGGCCGGCGTGCCCCTCGCCGCCGCGGCGCTGCAGTTCTCGCTGCGCGCCCCGTTCATCCACTCCACGGTGGTCGGCGTGTCATCACCGGAGCGGGTCGCCGGCACGGTCGCCCTCGCCGAGACCCCGATCCCAGACTCCCTCTGGGCCGAGCTGGACGCCCTCACCCCCGACCCGAACTACTGGCTCGACCCGCCGGCTTAGGGCACTCGGCCCGCGCACTCCGCTCGCGCTCGGCTCACCCGCTCAGGACCGGCGGCCGACCCCTTGCCACCTTGGGCGCCTCGATCCGCCAGACGGTGGCGCCACCCCCGAGGCGTCGGCCCGCCGGCGCCTCGGGACGGTCGGGGCACGGTTCGGGCTCGGGCCGCCGGGGGAGGTGAGATCCTGGGTTTTCACGGCGCGGGGAAAGTTTCCGGCGCAGGGCGAAGGGAGCCGAGCCGGTGGCCTGGTGGCGGGACGCGGTTATCTATCAGGTCTATCCGCGAAGTTTCGCGGATTCCGACGGAGACGGCGTCGGCGACCTGCCCGGCGTGATCGAGCGCCTGCCGTACCTCTCCCAGCTCGGCGTCGACGCGATCTGGCTCAACCCGTTCTACCCGTCCCCGCAGGCCGACGCCGGCTACGACGTGGCCGACTACCGCGACGTCGAGCCGCTCTTCGGCACCCTCGCCGACGCGGACCGCCTGATCGCCGACGCGCACCGGCTCGGCCTGCGCGTCGTGGTCGACCTCGTGCCCAACCACACCTCGTCGAAGCACCCCTGGTTCAAGCGGGCGCTGGCCGGCGATCCGCAGGCCCGCGCCCGGTACATCTTCCGCGACAAGCCCAACGGCTGGCAGTCGGTCTTCGGCGGTCCGGCGTGGACCCAGGTCGGCGACGGCCAGTGGTACCTGCACCTTTTCGACGCCGAGCAGCCCGATCTCGACTGGACGAACCCCGAGGTGGTCGCCGAGTTCGAGAGCATCCTGCGGTTCTGGCTCGACCGCGGCGTCGACGGGTTTCGCATCGACGTCGCGCACGGCTTGCGGAAAGATTCGTCGCTGCGGGAACTCCCCGAGGATCTCGACCCGGGGCTGCCCGTGCACGTCGCTCAGCCCGGCCACCCGTTCTGGGACCAGGACGAGGTGCACGAGATCTGGCGCGGCTGGCGGCGGATCCTCGACACGTACCCGGGCGACCGGGTCACCGTCGCGGAAGCCTGGGTCTACGATTTCGCGCGACTCGGCCTTTACTTGCGCCCCGACGAGCTGCACACGGCCTTCAACTTCGCCTTCCTGGTCGCGCCCTGGGACCCGGCCGCCTTCCGCAAGGCCGTCGACGACACGATCGCCGGGCTCACGCCGTTCGGGGCGCCGGCCACCTGGGTGCTCTCCAACCACGACGTGGTGCGCCACGCGAGCCGTTACGGCGGCGGCGAGACCGGGCAGCGACGGGCGCGCGCCGCGGCGCTGATGATGCTGGCGCTCCCCGGTGGCGCCTACCTCTATCAGGGGGAGGAGCTGGGGCTCGAGGAAGTTTTCGACATTCCCGACACCATGCGGCAAGACCCCAATTTCTTGCGTACGGGCGGCGCCGAGCGCGGCCGCGACGGGTGCCGTGTCCCCCTGCCCTGGTCGGGAAGCGCGCCGCCGTTCGGGTTCAGCCCGCCGGGCGCCACCGAGCCGACCTGGCTGCCGCAGCCCGCGAAATGGGCGGCGCAAACTGTCGAGGCCGAGCAGCGAAACCCGGACTCCATGCTTTCGCTCTACCGAGCCGCGCTGGCCCTGCGCCGCGAGCATCTCGGCGACGGTGGCCTGGAGTGGCTCGATACCGGCGACGACGCGGTGCTCTGCTTCCGGCGTACTCCCGGGCAGGTCGTCTGCGTGGTCAACACCGGCGCCGGCCCGGTCCCGCTGCCCGCCGGCGAGGTGCTTCTCGCCAGCGCGCCGGTCGCCGGCGGCATGCTGCCCGGGGAGGCCGCCGCCTGGCTGCGTTGACGCCTTCCTCTATGGTTACGTCGCGCGACGACCGTCGATGGAGGGGGACCGGATGGCGACGCCACTCCGGCCGGGGGACGGCACACGGATCGGCCGGTACGACCTGGTGGGGCGCCTCGGCGAGGGCGGCATGGGCACGGTCTACCTGGGCCGGTCGCCGGAGGGCCGGCCGGTCGCGATCAAGACCGTGCGGATCGACTTCACCGGCGACGGCGAGTTTCGCGCCCGCTTTCGCAGCGAGGTCAACCGGGCCCGGCAGGTCCCGCCGTTCTGCACCGCCGAGGTGCTCGACGCCGACCCCGACCACGAGCCGCCATACCTGGTGGTCGAGTACGTCGAGGGTCCCAGCCTCTCGACGAAGGTGCGCGAGGACGGCCCGCTCTCCGGCGCCGGCCTGCACAGCCTCGCGATCGGCATCGCCACCGCGCTCACCGCCATCCACGGCGCCGGCGTGATCCACCGCGACCTCAAACCGGCGAACGTGCTGCTCGCGCCGGGCGGCATCAAGGTCATCGACTTCGGCATAGCCCGCGCCTTCGAGGCGACGAGCCGGCACACCCGCACCGACCAGATGGTCGGCACGGTCGCGTACATGGCCCCCGAGCGCTTCGACCCGGCACCGGGCGGCCGCCCGACCACCGCGGCGGCGGACATCTTCGCGTGGGGCGCCGTCGTCGCGTACGCGGCAACCGGCCGCACTCCCTTCGACGCCGACTCCGCCACCGCGACCGCCGTGCGGATCCTCACCCAGCCACCGGACCTCACCGGCCTGCCCGTGTCATTGCGCGACGCGGTGGAGTGGGCCCTGGCCAAGGAGCCGCAGGACCGCCCGACGGCCCGCCAGCTGCTCCACCTCCTGGTAGCCGCCCCGGCAACCGCGACCCCGATCTCGCCCGCGCCGCGCGTGGAGAAGCCGGTGTCGCCCGCGGTGGGTTTCGTGTCGCCGGAGGTGGTCGCGCCGGACACCCTTTCGCCCAGGCCGCCACGCCGCCGCGCCCGGACGGCCGCCATAGTCGGGATTGCCCTCCTGGTCCTGGCCGGTGGCGGGCTCTTCGCCTCGCGCGAGCTTCTCGCGGCCAACGCGCCCGAGCCGTCGGCCACGGGCCCGTCCGGCGGGTCCACCGCTTCCTACCGGGCCACGCCCTCGCCGGTCGACACGCATGCCGCGATCCTTCGCGGTAGCCACCGCACGCTGATCCACATCGCCGAGGCGGACCGCGACCTTGCCCTCGACCTGCACGACAGCGAGGTGGTTGCCGGGAACGGCACCGGGGCGAAATCCCTGTTCCTGCTGGTCCCGTACGGGGTCGACTACATGATCAGGACCCTGCGGGACGCGTCCTCGACCGAGGAGACGTGCCTCGGGGTCAAGATCATCCCGGATGGCGCCGCCTCGCTGACGCCGGTCGCCTGCGAGCCGACCGCCGCGACGGTCTTCTCGCTGAGCGCCGCCAACGGCAAGGACGACAAGGGCCGGCCGACCTACTGGCTGGGCAACGAGACGTACGGTTTCGTCCAGTACAGCCCCTCCGATCACACGGTCTTCGTCGAGGAGGTCGGCGACGCCCGGCCGCTGTCGACCTTCAGCCTGGTCGACCGCGGCCCGAACTGAGCCACTGGGCGAAAGTTTCCGGAAAGGCGATCGGTGCGGGGTCTGTTCCCGGCGGCCCGTTCCGACGATGATCCGTTGATGCGGACAGAGGTGAGCGGCGGGCGCCGGGCCGGTTGGATCGGGGCCGGGTACGCCGCCCAGGGCTTCGGCTACGCGGCGGTGGTCACCGCGCTGCCGACGTTCAAGGAGCGGCAGGGGATCGACGACGGTTTCGTCTCCGTCATCCTGCTGCTGGTCTGCGTGGCCGCGGCGGGCGGGTCGATCCTCGCGGACAAGGCCGCCGCGCGCTGGGGGAGCCGTTACGCGCTGAGCGGGGGCCTGCTCGCGGTGGCCGTCGGCCTCGGGCTGACAACTTTCCACACGCCGACCCCGATTTTCACGGTCATCCTCATCGCGTACGGGATCGGGCTCGGCGCCGTCGACGCCAGCCTGAGCATGCAGGGGGTTCTGGTGCAGGCGCGCCTCGGGCGCAGCGTCATGAGCCGCCTGTTCGCCGCCTACACCGCCGCCGCCATCACGGCGGCCCTGCTCATGTCCGGTTTCGCGGCCTCGGGCGGGGGAGCGGCTCTCGCCGTCGGGGTCGCCGCCGTCGTCGCCGCGGGCGTTGTGCTGGGCGGGTTCTCGTCGCTCGAACCGGCGAAAACGGTCATGCCCGAGCTGGTCGGCGACAAGCGGCACGACGGCACCCGGCACGTCGTCATGGTGTGCGGGGCGTTCATCTTCACCGCTTTCCTCGCCGACTCGGCCGTGTCCACCTGGAGTTCCGTCTATCTCGACGACACCTTGCTCGCCTCGGCAGCCATCGTGCCGCTCGGCTACGCCGCCTACCAGGCCGCCGTCCTGGTTTCGCGACTGGTCGGCGACCATGTCGTGCCGCGGATCGGGCGGGGTGCCGCCGCGGTGGGCAGCCTGCTGGTCTGCGCGGTCGGCTGCGGCATCGTCGTCGCCATCCCGGCGATCGTGCCCGCGATCATCGGGTTCGCGCTCACCGGCATCGGCGTGGGCATCCTCGTCCCGCTGGCGTTCAGCGCGGCCGGCGAGGCCACACCGGGCCACAGCGACGAGGTGATCGCCCGGGTCAACCTCTTCAACTACGGCGGAGCGCTGCTCGGCGCCGTGCTGCTGGGCGCGCTGTCCGAGCCGGTCGGGTTGCGCACGGCGTTCCTCATTCCGGTCATCGGCCTGCTGGCGACGCTGCCGGTGGTGCGAGCGCTGCGCGGGCTGCCCACGACCCCGGCGATCCTGCCCCCGGCGACTGCCCCGCGCTGAGCGAGTGGTGCCTCGCGCTGAGTGGTGCCTCGCGCTGAGTGGTGTCTCGCGCTGAGTGGTGTCTCGCGCTGAGTGGTGTCTCGCGCTGAGTGGCGCCTCGCGCTGAGCGGCGCCTCGCGCTGAGCGGCGCCTCGCGCCGAGCGGCGCCCGCTGAGGCGGTGACTGCGGGTCTGGGCCGGTCGCCGGGCCGGTGGCCGGGGACGGCCCGGTGTTGCAGCCGGCCGGGCCGCAGCGGCGGGGGCGGGTCGTGTTGTGGTTGGGGACGGTGCCTTCCTCGTACTCGGGAAAGTTTCTGAATTCGGCTGTCACACGGCGGTGGGCTGTCCGGTCTTAGTTGGCGACAGCAGAACGGCTGCTGGAAAGGGTGTGAAGTCATGAACATCGCCGTCCTGGGCGGGACCGGGCTCATCGGGTCGCAGGTCGTCAAGATTCTCACTGCGGCCGGGCACGAGGCGACGCCCCTGTCGCCGTCCAACGGGGTGGATCTGCTGACGGGGGCGGGCCTCGACGGGGCTCTCAAGGGCGCCGATGTGGTCGTCAACCTGACGAACTCGCCGACGTTCGACGACGCCTCGCCGGCCTTCTTCCAGACGACCATGGACAACATGCTCGCCGCCGCGCAGCGTGACGGGGTCGGCCACGCGGTCATCCTGTCGATCGTCGGCGTCGACCAGGTGCCCGACCTCGCCTACTACCGCGCCAAGGTGCTCCAGGAGAAGATCCTCGAGGCCGGCCCGGTGCCCTACTCGATCGTCCGCGCCACGCAGTTCTTCGAGTTCATGCCGTCGGTCCTGACCTGGACCGCCGACGAGAAGACGGTCCGCCTGCCGGCCACGCCGATCCAGCCGATCGCGTCGGCCGATATCTCCAAGGCGGTGGCCGAGGTCAGCGTGGGCAAGCCGCTCAACGGCATCCACAACGTGGGCGGCCCGGAGGTCTTCACCCTCGACGAGCTGGGCCGGATCATCCTGGAAGCCAAGGGCGACAAGCGCGAGGTCGTCATCGACAACACGGCCGGAATGTTCGCGGCCGCCCCGGGGGACGTGCTCACCGCGCCGGCCGACGCGGTCCTGTCCACCACCACCTTCCGGGAGTGGCTCGCGACGCAGAAGTAAGACAGTCTCGCGAAAAAGGGCGCCGGGTTTCCGGCGCCCTTTTCGTGCGTTCACCGCGGACGGTGCCAGCCGTGCAGCTTGACGGGATTCAGCACGATCCACACGGTCGTGATCCGGTTGGCCTGGGCGGCGACGGCGATCACGGCCACGGCCGTGCCGTCCTGGCGCAGGGCCAGGCCGGCACGGCCGTTGACGCTTTCGACGGTCAGTTCGACACCGGGCCGGACGGAGAGCAGGGCGAGGATCAGGCGGGCGATGCCGGCCGGGCCGTGCACCGGCTGGAGGGCGGCGAGCACCTGCCCGCCGCCGTCGCAGTGGGCCACGGCCTCGCCGTGCAGGAGCGCCTCGAGGGCCCCGAGGTCGCCCCGCACGCAGGTGTCGGCGAGCCGGCGGACAAGCTCATCAGGAACGTGGGGCATCGGAGGCCGACAGAACCAGGTCACCGCCCGTGACGAAGGCGTCCCTGGGATGCTGCACCGAGGCGAGCGAGACGATGTCGCGACCGAAGAACGCGGCGGTCGCCCAGACGGCCAGGACTCGTACCTTGCGCTCCCAGGTGGGCACGGCCAGCACGTGGTATCCGCGGTGCATCACCCAGGCCGGGAAGCCCTTGATGACCAGGCGGTGGTACTGGAAGATGCCGCGCCCGAGGCCGAGGGTGGCGACCGTGCCGAGGCTGTGGTGCACGTACGGCTTGGTCCGGCGCCCGCGGAGGGTGGCGATGAGGTTTTTCGCGAGCAACTTTCCCTGCCGGACGGCATGTTGCGCGTTCGGCACCGTGGAGGCGCCGTGGTGCGCGGCGGCCAGGTCGGGCACGGCGGCGTCGTCGCCGGCGCCCCACGCGTCCTCGACCGGCGCGTCGTCGGTGCCCACCCGCAGGTCGGCCCGCACGACGAGCATGCCGCGCGCGTCGATCGGCAGGTCGGTGTGGTTGTGCACCATCGGGTTCGCGCCGTTGCCCACGGTCCAGACGATCAGCTCGGAGTCGAACTCCTCGCCGGTCGAGAGCACGATGTGGCCGCCGGTCGCGTCGACCAGTTGCGCGTTGAGGTGCACGCGGGCGCCGCGCTTCTCGAGCGAGCGCACCACCCACTCGCCGGGCTTGTCGGTCACCTCGGGCAGGATCCGGTCGCGCGCCTCCACCAGGTGGAAGCGCAGCTCGTCGGCGCTGAGCTCGGGGTACCGCTTGACCAGCGCCGTCGCGAGGCCCAGCAACTCGCCGAAGCCCTCGACGCCGGAGAACCCGCCGCCGACGAACGTGACGGTGAGCAGCCGCTGCCGCTCGGGACCGGGGGAGAGCGTGGACGCCTGGTCGAAAGCGGTCAGCAGCCGGTCGCGGATGGCAACCGCCTCCTCGACGTGCTTCATGCCGATGGCGCTCTCGGGGATGCCGGGGACGGCGAGCTTGCGGGTCACCGCACCGGCCGTGACCACGATGATGTCGTAGTCGAGCGGGAACTCCGGCCCGACCGGCGGGCGGACGGTGACCGTGCGGTGTGCGTGATCGATCCGGGTCACCGTGCCGGTGACGAGCCTGGTCTTGCGCAGGTGCCGCCGCAGTGAGACGGCGGCGTGCCGCGCCTCCACGGAGCCGGCGACGACCTCGGGCAGGAACGGCTGATATGTCATGTACGGCCGGGGGTCGACGACGATGACGCGCGCCTCGCCCCGGCGAAGCTTCTTCTCGAGTTTCCAGGCGGTGTAGAAGCCGGCGTAGCCGCCACCAACGACCAAGATCGTCCGCACGGGTGACCCCTGTTCTCTAGCAGTCACCTACTAGGACCGGACAGCCCGCGAATTTGTGACATCAGATCGCCGAAAGTTTCTCCGGGTTCATCGCCCACATGAGCTGGTCGATGCCGTCCTCCGAGGCGGTCAGCGTGAGCAGGCCCAGGAGCTCGCCGTTGCGGGTCATCACCGCGCCGGGCCGCCCGTTCGCGCTGACCCAGCGGATCTCCACGCCCTCCCAGTACCAGCTGGCGAACGCCGCGATGAACTTCGCCACCCGCTCGACGCCCACCACGACCTTGCGCGACACGTTCCGCGCGCCGTTGCCGTCGGAGATGCTCGCCACATCGGCCGCGAAAAGTTTCTCGAGGGCCGCCAGGTCGCCGGTGCGCGCCGCCTCGAGGAAAGTTGCCAGCAACTCGCGCTGCATGACCTCGGAAACCGGGACCTTGCGCTCGCCGGCGACGTGCTTGCGGGCCCGGCTGACCAGCTGACGCACGGCCGGCTCGGTCGACTGGAGAATGTCGGCGATCTGCGAGTACGGGTAGTCGAAGGCCTCCCGGAGCACGTAGGCGGCCCGCTCGGTCGGGGTCAGCTTCTCCATCAGCATGAGCACCGCGAACTCGAGCGCCTCGCCCCGCTCCGCGCCCAGGTAGGGGTCGGCGGTGGTGTCGACCGGCTCGGGGAGCCAGGGCCCGACATACGTCTCGCGGCGCGCCCGCGCCGACTGCAACTCGTTGATCGCCAGCCGGGTCGTGGTCGTGGCCAGGAAGGCCGCCGGGTTCTCCACCCTGGCGCGGTCGTACCCCTGCCACCGCAACCACACGTCCTGCACCAGATCCTCGGCCTCGGTGGCGCTGCCGAGCATGCGGTACGCGATCCCGAACAGCCTCGGCCGCACCCCCGTGAAGATCTTGGCGGCCTCGTCGAGATCCCCCACCATGCCCTCGTCTCCCCCCACCTCGCCGACCCCCATCCTCGCCCGCCGCGCAGTCGATCACCAGTGTGCCCCGGGCCACGCCGGATGACCTGTCACAGAATCGCGAGTCCCGCGGTCTGGCCTAGCGAGACGTCAGAAAGGGCAGACAAATGACGGACCACGTTCTCGAACCGGCGGCACAAGAGATTGCCGACGCGACAAGCAAACCCCCATTTCTGTACGAGCTGGGAGTCGACGGCGCGCGAAAGTTGCTCGACGACCTCCAGGCCGCTCCGATCGAAAAACCGGAAATCGACGAGAAGTGGATCATTGTGCCCGCCGCGGTGGGCGATGTACGCGTCCGCATCGTCAAGCCGGTCGGCGCCACCGGGACGCTCCCCACCATCCTGTACGTGCACGGCGGCGGCTGGATCCTCGGCAACGCCGGCACCCACGACCGGCTCGTCCGGGAGCTCGCCGTGGGAGTGAACGCCGCGGTCGTCTTCGTCGAGTACGACCGGTCGCCGGAGGCCCGCTACCCGGTGGCGATCGAGCAGGCGTACGCGACAGCGCAGTGGATCGTGAAAGAGGGCGCCACCGAGGGACTCGACGCCTCGCGGCTCGCGATCGCCGGCGACTCGGTCGGCGGATGCATGACCGCCGCGGTGACGATCCTCGCGAAACAGCGCGGCGATGTTCACTTCGTGCACCAGTCGCTGTACTACCCGGTCACCGACGCGGGTCAGGACACGGGAAGTTACCGCGAGTTCGCCGACGGGCCCTACCTGCTGGCCAAGAGCATGGCCTGGTTCTGGGACGCGTACCTGCCGGAGGCCGACAAGCGCAGCGAGATCACCGCGTCGCCGCTGCGGGCCACCCTCGACGACCTCGCCGGGCTCCCCGAGGCGTTCCTGATCGTCGACGAGAACGACGTGCTGCGCGACGAGGGCGAGGCGTACGCCCGCAAGCTCACCGCCGCCGGCGTGCGCACCACCGCCGTCCGCTACAACGGCACGCTCCACGACTTCATGATGCTCAACCCGGTTCGCGGCACTGCCGCCACGACCGGCGCCGTCGAGCAGTCCATCTCCATCCTTCGTAAGGCCCTGGGAGGCAACTGATGTCCGAGACCAAGCCCACCGTCGTCCTCGTCCACGGCGCGTTCGCCGAGTCCGCCAGCTGGAACGGCGTGATCGAGCGCCTGCACGGCGCCGGCTACGACAGCGTCGCCGTCGCCAACCCGCTGCGCAGCCTCGCCGGCGACGCCGCCTACGTCCGCGACGTGATCAAGTCGATCCCCGGTCCGGTCGTGCTCGCCGGCCACTCGTACGGCGGCATGGTGATCACCGAGGCCGCGGCCGGCCTCGAGTCGGTGACCAGCCTCGTGTACGTGTGTGCTTTCGCGCCCGAGACGGGCGAATCCGCGTTCGAGCTTTCCGCGAAATTTCCCGGCAGCACCCTCGGCGAGGCCCTGAACGCCTACCCGGTCAGCACTGGCGGCAACGAGCTCGCTATCCGCCAGGACGCCTTCCACCACCAGTTCTGCGCCGACGTGCCGGTGAAGGAGGCCGCGCTGATGTACCACACCCAGCGCCCGGCCACCCAGGCCGCGCTCACCGGCAACGTGGCCACCGACAAGCCGGCGTGGCGGTCGATCCCGAGCTGGTTCGTCTTCGCCGATCAGGACCTCAACATCCCGGTCGCCCTGCACCGCTTCATGGCCCAGCGGGCCGGCGCCAAGGGCGTCCGCGAGATCGCCGGCGCCTCGCACGCGCTGAGCGTCTCGCAGCCGGAGGCCGTCACCCAGACGATCCTCGAGGCCGCGCAGTAGCCGGCGCCCTCCGGGTGGCCGCGCCGCAGCCGGCGCCCTCCTGAGGCCGCGGTGTCCGCGGCCGGGGTGGCCGGAGTCCCGGTTCGGGGCTCCGGCCACTCGGCGGTCGGTCGCCATCCGCGGCTGATACCTTCGCGACCGTGGCCGCGACCCTGCACGCATTGCTGTTCGCCCCGGCGCCGGGGGAGGACCTGGCGGTGGTCGCGACCGGCTTGGTTCTGCTTCCCCTGACGCCCGCGATCGTCGAGTCGGTGATGGATGGGCCCGGAGAAACTTTCGTGCCCGGGTTCTACGACCTCGGCGTCAATGTCGCGGAGTGGGCGAGACAACGTTCGAAGGGCGGGCCGGTCGCCTACGTCCACTGCGAGTTCTTCGGCGGCCACGGTTTCCACGCCGCGATGGGCTGGCGCGGCGGCGAGGCCGCGTGGGGCCCGTCCTTCACGGCGACGGCGGCCGGCGAGGCCGAGGACCACTACGTCGTGGCCCCGCCGCGCCCGGACCGCGCGATCAACGCCGTGTTGCGCTGGCTCGGCGTCGACCGCGGCGCGGCGATCGACGAGTTCGCGGCGGCCGGGCTGGACCGCTTTCGCTCTACCGAGGACTGGGTGTCGACGTGAAACTTGTCTCGTCGTCGACGAGCTTTCCGGCGATGTTGCTCAGCGCCTTGTCGAGCAGGGCGCGGTCCTCCGGCCCGGCCAGGGTGATGTCGTCGAGGTTGGCGTCCAGCCACTCGCGCCACGCGTGCTGGATGCGTCCCAGCTGCTCCTGGCCGGCGGGCGTCAGCCGTACGGTGTCGCCCTCCTGCTCGGCGTAACCGGCCGCGCAGAGCTCGGTGAACGCGGGCTGGATCACCTCGTGCGGGACGCGGTGACGTTTCGCGATCGACGGCAGGTGGGCGTGGCCCCGGACCCGGGTGTGCAGGTGGGTCTGGCCGGCCGCCCACGCCTGGCCGGGAGGCATGCTGGTGCCCGACTCGGCGAGAACATGTTCGCGAAAATCCGGACCGCGGTTGCGCATCGTGTCGCTGACCGCCCGTTCCAGCTGGCTGAGCCGGTCGTCGCTTGCGGGCGGCGAGAAACCCTCGCCGACATCTGTCGCGGCGGCGCGGGCGCTGCCGCGGAGCGGGACCTCCTTGAGGAACAACGCGACGACGAAACCGAGCACGGCGACCGGCACGACCCAGCGGAACACGTAGTCGATGCTGTGGGCGTACGCGTCGATGATCGGAACGGCCGTGACCGGCGGCAATTGCCGGAGCAACTCGGGATTCTGCGCCGCGCTCGCGGTGGACGCTTCGGCGCCGGTGAGCGCCTTGGCGAGCGCGGGCGCGAGGTGGTTGGCGTAAAGAGTGCCGAAAATCGCCGTGCCGAACGAGCTGCCGAGCGTGCGAAAGAACGTCACGCCGGACGTCGCCGTGCCCAGGTCCGCATACGGCACCGTGTTCTGCACCGCGATCGTGAGGACCTGCATCGAGAGGCCGATGCCGAGGCCGAGCACAAACATGTAGAGCGACTCCAGCCAGGCGCTGGTGCCGCGATGCATCGTCGACATGAGGAACAGGCCGAGCGCCATCACCGCGCCCCCGATGATGGGGAAGACGCGGTAGCGGCCGGTGCGGCTGATGACGTTTCCGGAAAGTATCGACATCGCGAACAGGCCGACCACCATCGGCAGCGTGCGCACGCCGGACGCGGTCGCCGAGACGCCCTTGACGTATTGCAGGTAGGTGGGCAGGAAAGTCATCGCGCCCAGCATCGCGAAACCCACGATGAAACTGAGCGTGGAGCACACGGTGAAGACGGAGTTGCCGAACAGGCGCATGGGCAGCATCGGCTCGCGGGCCTTGCGCTCGACCACGACGAAACTGACCAGCAACACCACCGCCGCGGAGAACAGGCCGAGGATCGTCGGGGAGTCCCAGGCGTACTGGTTGCCGCCCCACGACAGGCCGAGGATCAGGCTGGACGCGCCGGCCGCGACCAGCGCGATGCCGGGAAAGTCGATGATCGGGCGGCCCTCGGCGCGCCGGGACGGCAGGGTGCGGGCCGACATGGCGAGCACGACGATCGCGACCGGCACGTTGACGTAGAACGCCCAGCGCCAGCTCAGATGGTCGGTGAACAGGCCGCCGAGGGTGGGTCCGACGACCGTGGTGACGCCGAAGACCGCGCCGAGCGCGCCCTGGTAGCGGCCGCGGTCGCGCAGCGGGATCACGTCGGCGATCAGCGCCATCGCGGTCACCATCAGGCCGCCGGCGCCGACGCCCTGCACGATTCGCGCCGCGATCAGGAAGATCATGTCGTTGGCGAGACCGCACAGCGCCGAGCCGCCGACGAAAACTATCGTGCTCACCTGGAAGACGAGCTTGCGGCCGAAAAGGTCGCCGAACTTCCCGGCCAGCACGGTCGCGACAGTTTCCGCGAGCAGGTAGGCGGTGACGACCCAGGACATGTGCCCGGCGCCGCCGAGGTCGGCGACGATCGTGGGCAGCGCGGTCGACACGATGGTCTGGTCGAGCGCCGCCAGCAGCAGGCCCAGCAGGATCGCGACGAAGACCGTGTTGATCTGGCGCCGGCTCAGGACCGGTGCTTCGGAGCTGGACACATCCCGATTTTTCCTGCTTCGGCGGGGTCAGGTGGGCGATTTACCAGTAACCGGCGCCGTGAGAGTGGCGTCCCTCGTGCCGACGGAAAAGTAGGCACCCGTTGTCGCCGGGATCGCTCTTGGCCGGACACAGGCGCAGCGGGTCGATCTCGGAGGCCTGCAGGGTCCAGAGCACCCACCACTCCGTGTCACCGGGGGTGCGGCGCCCGAGGCAGGCGTGCGGACCGACATGGTCGTACTCCAGCTCGCAGCGCAGCACCCGCGTCACGTCGTCGCCGGAGCGCGACAAGAGCTCGAGCCACGCCAGCTGCTCGGCGTCCAGCTCGAAGAAAGCCGGGCAACGGCTGCCGTCGGCCGCGGGCGCGGCGGCTTCCCGGCCGCCGGTGACGTAATGGCCGGCGCCCTTACGCGCTGTGATCAGCCCGTCGTTGCGGAGCGTGCGCAGCGCCGACTGCACGGTCGCGCGGGCGACGTGATGCCGCGCGGCGAGCTCGTTCTGGGACGGAAGTTTCGCCCCGGCCGGAAGGCTGCCGTCGAGAATCTGGTCGCGCAGACCCGCGGCGATCTGCCGGTAAGGCGGCGGCCCGCTGGTCGACATCGCTCGATGGTCGCTGGCGTGCCCAGGGACAACAAGTACGCACCCGCGCCCCTATCATCGACGAACGTGACAGAAGTCGTTGTCGTGGGCGCGGGCCCGGTCGGGCTGTTTCTCGCCTGTGAGCTGCGGCTGGCCGGCGTGGACGTGACAGTTCTCGAGCAGCGTGCCGAGCGCGGCGACATCACCAAGGGCGTCGCGATGCACGCGCGCACTCTGGAACTGCTCGCCATGCGCGGCCTCGCGGAAACTTTCCTGGACAACGGCGTGCGCCTGCCGGGATGGCATTTCGGGTTCCTTGAGCAACGCGTCGACTTCACCGGCCTGGATTCGCCGTACCCTTTCGTGCTGTCCTTCCCGCAGGACCGCACCGAGGCGATTCTCGAAGACCGGGCGCTGGCGCTGGGGGCGCGCATCGTGCGCGGCGTCCAGGCCGTCGGTCTCCGTCAAGACCATGATTCCGTACGGGTACAGAGCGCCGACGCCGAATACCGGGCGGCCTATGTGATCGGGGCCGACGGCGCCGCCAGCACCGTGCGGAAACTTTCCGGGATCGACTTTCCCGGCACCGACGCCACTTTCTACTCGTACCTCGGCGATGTGGTCGCCGACAGCCCGCCCGCTCCCGGCTTCAACGTGGTCAACGAGAACGGCGCGATGATGGTGGCCCCGATGCCGGGCGGCTTCCATCGCGTCGCCGGTTACGACCCGCTGCGCCAGCACGCGGGACGAGGCGCGCTGTCGCTGGACGAGTTGCGCGAGACCGCATCCCGCATCTCCGGCGCCGATTTCGGCCTGCACTCTCCGAAGTGGATGACCCAGTTCGACAGCGCCACCCGGGTCGCGTCGTCCTACCGCGCCGGCCGGGTGCTCCTTGCCGGCGATGCCGCGCACATGCATTTCCCGGCCGGTGGCGTCGGCCTCAACCTGGGCCTGCAGGATGCGATGAACCTCGGCTGGAAACTTGCCGCGGTGGTGCGGGGCCGGGCGCCCGCAACTTTCCTCGACACCTACGAAACCGAGCGCAAGCCCTGGGCGGAAGACGTCGCCCGGCACACGATGGCGCAGACCGCCCTGATCACCGCCACCACCGCCGAGGGCCTCGCGCTGCGACAGTTGCTGAGCGACTTGATGGGCTCGCTGCCGGAGATGTCGCAGAAAATTGCCCGGCGGTTGTCGGCCATCGACGTGCACTACCCGCCCGCCGACCCCGACGCGCACCCGCTGACCGGCACCCGGGTTCCCGTCGCCGCCATGCCCGACGGCCGTCCCACGACACTCGAAATCTCACCAGGCACGACCGCGATCGTCCGGCCCGACGGCTATGTGTGGTGGGCCGGAAAGCCCGAAGACGCCGCCGCTTTTGTCAACAGCACGGGGGAGTACCGATGAGGAAATGGGCACCACCAGTCGCCGTCATGCTCGGGATCGCGCTGGTCGTGGGCACCACGCCCGCGACGGCGCAGGCCGCCGGGCTCGGCCAGATCATCATCAGCAACGACTGGGACACCAACGCCGGCGTCGTTCACGTCAGCGTCGAGTCCACTGAGCCGGTGGCGTCGATCCACGCCGACTTCGTCGACGAGGCGACCGGCGCGACCGGCGGCGCCGCCGACAATTTCGTTCTCGAGTACGAAACCAGCACCTCGGTGAGCTACGTGACGTCGAGCCCGGTCGTCATGGACCCCGGCGCCTACCAGGCGCAGGTGACCGTCACCGCCGACGACGGCACGGTCGCCGCCGCGAGTGAGCGGCTCATCTACTACGTCAACGCGACCGTCGAAGATCTGACCGCCGACCGGCCCGCCATCGACTGGGACCACCGCGATGTCACCGTCTCGGGCGTCTTGCGCGGCCGATGGCCGGGCACCGGCGAGGTCCGCCCGCTCGCCGGCGCGCTGGTCAACTACTGGGTCTACATGAACGCCGGCGACCCGGTCGTCACCGACGCGAACGGCGCTTTCAGCCGCACGTTCACCATGGCCGGCACTCTCAACACGATGGACTTCTTCTACGACAGCGGCTCGCCGTACACCCGAGGCACCGGCATCACGAGCTACACCGTCACCGTCACGCCGCAGCAGACCCGGGTGCGGGTGCGGGCCGACAAGCGCCACGCCAAGGTCGGTGACCCGATCACGCTCACCGGCAAGGTCGAGAGGCTCGGCGCGCACGGCTGGGCGCCCGCGCCGCCGCAGACCGGCCTGTGGATCGAGACCTGCGACGACACGGGCTGTGCCTACGGCTACAACAACGTCGAGATTGCCGCGGACGGCACTTTCCGTTCCGAGACGACGGCCCAGCGCACCGGCTACTTCCAGGTGTCGGTGACGGGCTACCTCGACTTCTTCGCCGGCAGCACCGGCCGGACCGCGGTGGTAAAGGTCCGTTAGGCGAGGGGCAGCACCACCCGCGACAGCGCGGGCTGGACCCCGACGACAGTTCCGGCCGGGTAGCGCAGCGTGTGGTCGCGATCCGTGGAGATCACGACCAGGCCGATGCGGTGCCCGGCCGCGAACACGTGGTCCTCCGGCTGGAGCTTCCAGCGGAACGTGTACGGCTTGCCGGCCACGATCGGCGTGGTCACGGCGGGGGAGAATCGGTTGCGCACATCGAGCCAGCCGCGACTGACGATCTCGTACGGCGTGGTGGCGGTGACGTACTCGCGCCGGTTGAAGCAGCCCGGGTCGCCCTCGATGCCGGGGCCGATGCAGTCCTGCACGGCCAGCGTGCGGGTGCCGGCGTACCGGGTCGCCTCGCCGTAGTCGACCAGCATCGCCGTCAGGTAGGGCGATTTACCGGCGACATCGGCGCGCAAGGTGACCTCGACGGTCCCGGAGAGCCGGGCTTCCCCCGGCAGCGGCGGGGTGCGGAAGACCAGACGATTGGGATCGGTCGCGCTTTCGTCGGCGGCGAGCTCTTCCGGCGTACGGGAGGGGTTGTCGACGAAAGCCTGGCGTGAGCCGCCGCCCAGAGGCAGGGAAACCGCCCTGCTCGCGGGAAGGGGCCAGGTTGGCGACGTCCGCCATTCGTTGGGCGCGATCTCGACATCGGCGGCCGGCTGGCGCATGACGTCGTTGCCGATGTGGTACAGCCAGTGGTCGAACCACTTGTGCAAGGTGTCGAGCCAGACGTCGCGGCGCAGGTTGAAGGGGTCGGCGTGGGCGCCCTGATGCAGCCAGATCTTGCGGGGCACGTGGTGCGCGGCGAGGGCGTCCCACCACTGGCCGAACTGCTGGGTGCGCACGTTGTCGTCGTGCAGGCCGTGCACCACGAAAACGCTGGCCCGAACCTTTCCGGCGTCGGGCAGATAGTTTCGCTCGGCCCAATAGGGACTGTAATCGCCGGTGGCCCGGTCCTGGTCGCGTTCGAGGCGTGCCATCACGTCGGCGCAGACCTCGGGATTCGCGCGGGTGAGGACAGCTTTCGCGAGAATGTCGGTGTCCTCGCCCTGGAAACCGCCGGGCGCGACCACGCCGCCGTTCGCGCGGTAGTAGTCGTACCAGCTGGAGATCGCGGCGATCGGCACGATCGTCTCGAGGCCGCGCACGCCGGTCGCGGCAACGGCGTTGGGCAGCGTGCCGTTGTAGGAGACGCCGATCATGCCGGTGCGGCCGGTCGACCAGTCCGCCCGCGCCGGGGCGCCGGACGCGTCGAAACCTTTCGCGCGGCCGTTGAGCCAGTCGACCACGGCCTTCATGCCGAGTGTCTCGTTGCGGCCGCCGGAGGTGGGGCAGCCGTCCGACCCGCCGGTGCCGAGGCTGTCGGCGAAGACGACCGCGTAGCCGCGCGGGACGAAATAATTGTCGAGGTAGCCGCTGAAGGTGACGGTCTCCGCCCGGCTGAAGCGGAGAGCACGGTCGACATCGTCGTGGTTGGGGACGTCGTTGAGACCCGCGTAGTAGGGGCTGGCCTGGAAGATGACCGGCACCTTGGGCGCGCCGGCGGGGCGGATGATCCGCACGGCGACCCGGTCGGGCCGGCCGTCGGAGTCACTGTCCACAGCGGTCTGCACCCAGACTTGTTCCCGGATGGCCTGGCTGTAGTCGTACACCGGAAGGGTTTCGGTTTTCGTGGCTCCTTCGGCCGGCGCCGCGAAAGCGATCACCAGCAGGGAAGAAGCCAGCAGCGGTACGATGCGCATCGGCTCACCATATAGCCGCTTGTCGATCGATCAGGCGGCTGCCGCAGTGAGCAGGAGCTCGGGGTCGGCGGGCCGCCGCAGGTGGAAGCCCTGCCCCAGATCGCAGCCCAGCCGGCGCATCGCGACCAGCTGCGACTCGGTCTCGATGCCCTCGATCACCGTGCGCAGCCGCAGCGCGCGGGCCAGCTCGACCACCGCGCGGATCACCGCGAGGTCCTCGACGGTCGGCTCGGCGTGCTCGATGAACGCCCGGTCGATCTTCAGCTCGTCGACCGGCAGGCGCTGCAGGTACGACAGCGACGAGTAACCGGTGCCGAAATCGTCGACGGCCAGGCCCACGCCCAGCGCCTTGAGGTCGGTGAGGCAGGCGATCGCGGTGTCCGGGTCGCTCATCACCACCGACTCGGTCAGCTCCAGCGTCACCGCGGTCGGCGGGAGGCCGGTCCCGGCGAGCATCCGCTGCACGTCGGCCGCGAACGACGGGTCGGTGAGCTGGCGCCCGGAGACGTTGATGTTGAGCTTGAGGTCGGGCATCGTGCGGCGCCAGCGGGCGGCCTGCTCGCCGGCGGTCCGCAGCACCCACCGTCCGATGTCGATGATCAGGCCGTTCTCCTCGGCCATCGGCACGAAATCCGCGGGCGGCACGTAGCGGCCGTCCGGCCGGCGCCAGCGCACCAGCGCCTCGACGCCGGCCGTCGCGCCGTCGGCGAGCCGGATCAGCGGCTGGTACTGCAGGTGGAACTCGTCGTGCTCGAGCGCCCGCTGCAGGTCGCTGGTCAGGGTGAGGCGGGTCAGCGCCTCGGCGTGCATCTGCTGGGCGAAGACGACGACCTTTCCCGGCCCTTCCTTCTTCGCCTTGTACATCGCCACGTCGGCGTTGCCGAGCAGATCGCCCGGGTCGGCCGGCGCGGTGTCGCAGTGGGTGGAGACGCCGATGCTGGCGCCGATGAAGACGTCCCGGCCGTCGATGTGGAACGGGCGGCGGATCGCGTCGATGAGCCGCTGCGCGACCGGCACGGCCTCGTCGGCGGCCGTGTCGTCGAGCAGCACCGCGAACTCGTCACCGCCGAGCCGCGCGCCGACGTCGGCGGGGCGCAGGCAGTGCCGGATCCGGCCGGCGACGTGCCCGAGCAGCTCGTCGCCGGCCCGGTGGCCGAGGCTGTCGTTGACCGCCTTGAACCGGTCGAGGTCGATGAACAGCACGCTGGTCGGCGTCGCCGCGCGAACTTTCTCCTCGAGCATCTCGAGAAACAGCACCCGCGTGGGCAGGCCGGTGAGCGAGTCGTGCCGCGCCTCGCGCAGCGACTCGAGCAACGCCAGTCTTTCCGCGGCCTCCCGTTCCCGTTCCTCGCGCAACTTTCGCTCGGCGCTGAGCAACGTGATGTTGTCCAGCGCCAGGCCGAGCGTCTGCGCCATGGCCTGCAGCAGCTGCCGCTCCTCGGCGCTGAGCGGCTCGCCGATCCGGGCCACCAGCAGGTCGCCGCGGTGTTGCGCGCCGAAGCGGGCGGAGGCAACGTGCAGGTCGTCGAGGCCGGCCACGTCGATGGTCTCGGTGTCTTTGGCGGCGGCCAGCGCGGAGTTCAGATCGTCGCCGCGCACGCCCCACGCGACCTCGACCCGGCCGCCGATCAGCACGGCGCCGACCTCGGCCTCGAGGACCTCGCTGGCCCGTTCCATCGCGACCATGGTGGCCGAGCGCTCGTCGCGCGACGAGCCGACCGCGGCGAAGAACTCGGTGAGCTGGTGGGTCGACCAGTGGTTCACGGTCGCCCCCTCAGGCCAGGGCCAGCGTGACCAACGTGAAGTGGTGCATGCCCAGCGCGCCGCGCAGGCGGGCGATCTCGCCGTTGGTGTAGAAGCCGCCGTACGGGACGCCGCCCAGCTCCTTGCCGATCACGCCGATCTCCTGCTGGACGCCCTCGCAGCCGAGCACCGTGCGCCGGCCCGCGCAGTCGAACGCGAGCAGGCCGATCGCGGCCTGCCCGTCCAGCCCGTCGAGCGCCTGGCTCGCCGACTCGCGGGCGCCGTCGACGATCGCGTCGTGGTCGCTCTCCATCAGCCAGGTCAGCGCGCCCTGCGGCACGTCGGCCAGGCAGAGCAGCGAACGGTCGTCCCGGTCGAAGCCGTGGATCACGCGAATGTCCTCGCCGCTGCGCCGCGAAAGTCCGAGCGGGTGCAGGAACACCAGATCGCGAAAGCCCGCCTCGTCGTCGAGCACCGACTCGTCCAGGCCCAGCCGGCGCATCAGCACATCGAGCGCCGGCTCGCCGTCGAGCTCGTAGACCCGGCCGTCGCGGCTGTTGGTCACCACCATCGCGTCGCTCTGCTTGCGCCAGCCGTGCGCGATGCCGACGCCGAGCGGCGCCTCCGAGCCGAGCGCGATGCCCATGGCCGCGTCGGAGAGGATCTCGACGCCGTCCCGCCCGCCGTAGAACTGGTACGTCCGCACGTAGGTGAGATCGTCGCCCGCGCAGCCGCCGACCAGCGGGGCCGCCGCGCCGACGACCGAGAACGCGCCGCGGACCAGCTCGTGCTGATTGCCGGTGAGCCCGTCGCAGATCATCACCAGGGCCCGGTGCGGGCGGTCGACCTCGTCCAGGCAGGCGGCGATCTCGGCGCCGGCCTCACGCAAGCGGGGGGTGACGTCACGAGCAATTTTCGTACGCGCGGAGAAACCGTCCCCGCCGAGCGCGACCACGGCGACCCCGTCCCCGCTGACCTCGCCGGTCGTCATCTGACCGGAGGTCGTGGCCCCGACGATCACGGTCTGCGGCCCGACCCGCCGGCGGACCTCGTCGAGCATCGCCGGCACGTGATAGCCGACCGAGCAGAACACGAACGCGAGTACCGGCTCACGCCCCTCGAAGGCCGCCTCGGCCGCGGCGGCACCCGCCGCGGCCGGATCGGTGAGGGTGCTGTGCCCGGCGCCAAACCAGCGTGTCATGGCCAGGGGATCGGCCCCTCGACCGGCGACTTTAGGGAAGAATCGCGTCGACGTACCCGCCGTCGACCCGCAGCGCGCCGCCGGTGGTCGCCGAGGCCAGCGGCGACGACAGGTAGACCACCATGTTCGCGATCTCCTCCGGCTCGATCAGCCGCTGCAGCAGCGACTGCGGCCGGTGCTCGCGCATGAACTCCCGCTGCGCCTCGTCCCACGGCAGGTTCTTGTCGACGAGCTCGTACACGAAACTTTCCACGCCACCGGTGTGCGTGGGACCGGCGATGACGCTGTTGACGGTGACGCCCGAGCCGGCCGCCTCTTTCGCGAAACCCCGCGACACCGCGAGCAGCGCGGTCTTCGAGACCCCGTAGTGGATCATCTCGGCCGGCGTGACGACCGCCGAGTCGCTGGCGATGTACTGCACGCGCCCCCAGCCACGCTCGCGCATGCCGGGCAGGTAGGCCCGGGTGAGCCGGATCCCGGCGAGAACGTTGACCTCGAAATACCGCCGCCAGTCGTCGTCGGTGATCTCCAGGGCCGGCCGCGCCCCGAAGATCCCGAGGTTGTTGATCAGGATGTCCACGTGCGGCAGCTTTTCCCGTACGGCCTCCGCGCCCTCCTCGGTCGCCACGTCGGCGGGCACCGCCACCAGTTCGCCGGACATCTCCTTCATCGCCCGCTCCACCGACTCGGCCGACCGGCCGTTCACCCCGACCCGCGCGCCGGCCGCCGCGAGCCCGGCCGCGATGGCCTGCCCGATGCCCTGCGTCGAGCCGGTGACAAGAGCGGTCTTTCCCGAAAGATCCAGTCGCATGCCCTCCATGCTGCCCCGTCCGCCCCGGTCGTGCAGAATGCCGGCTCATGAACACAGTCGGGCAGATCTTCGCGGCGATCGCGGCCCTCATCCACGTCTACATCTTCGTGCTGGAGAGCGTGCTCTTCCCCCGCCCGTCCGCCCGCAAGAACTTCGGCGTGACCGAGGCCGAGCTGCCCGCCGTCCGCCCATGGGCCTTCAACCAGGGCTTCTACAACCTGTTTCTGGCCATCATCGCGGCGGTCGGCCTGATCCTGGTCAACACTTCGTCGGAGCCCGCCGGCCGAGCCCTGATCGCAGCTTCGTGCGGCAGCATGCTCGCCGCCGCCCTGGTCCTGCTGGCCACCAACCGCCGCATGCTCCGCGCCGCGGCCGTCCAGGGCGCCGCCCCGCTGATCGCCCTCGTGCTGCTGATCGTCGCCTGACAGACGCGCGGTTTCCGCCCGAATGGGCGAACTCGGCGGTCCGCGGTCGCGGTTACGGTATTGCCTCGATCGCGTTCAGCTACCGAAAAGGACACCGCCGTGCCGAGGAACCACTCCCGGCGACATCCGCTGGTCTGGCTCTCCGGCGCCGATCCGCAGCTCCTGGAGTACTCGAGGCAGGACCGTAACCGCTTCGCGGCACTCGGCGCGCTGACGCTGGCCTCGGGCTTGGCGACGGCCATCCTGGCCGGGTACGGCGCACGGGTCGTGCTCGGGTTTCCGATCGCGGCGGCGGTGCCGGCGGGCGCGGTCGTGGGCGCCGTGATGGTGCTGCTCGACCGCGCGTTCCTGGCCGCCGCGCGACCGGGAACCGGGGCACTGCGCACGGCGGTGGTCATCGGCCTGCGAGGTGTGCTGGCCGCGGTTCTGGCTTTTGTGCTGGCCGTGCCGCTCGTTCTCGCGATCTACCGCACCGAGGTCGCTGAGCTCATCGCCGCCGACATGCAAGCCGCGATCGTCGAGACCACGACCTCCTACTCCCGTCAGGTCGACGCCGCCGAGGCGCAGCTGGTCGACGCGCGCGCCATCGCGAACGGCGCGATCCCCGACGTCGGCGACGACCCGGCCATCAAGGCTCTGCGGAACGATCTTGCCACGGTCGACAAGCAGTACCAGGCGGCGCTCGCCGCTGCCCAATGCGAGTTCGACGGCACCTGCGGCACCGGCTCAGGCGGCGGTGGGCCGTCGTACAAGGCGAAGATGCGCGTAGTGGTGGACCTGCGTGCCAACCGGGCTGTCGCCGAGAAACAACTTTCGCAGGCGACCGCGGCGGCGATCGCCGCCAAGCGCGAGACGGCCGAGGCCGAGGTCACCCAGCTGGAAGGTCGTGTCGATGACTTGCGCGCCGCCGAGTCGGACGGTCTCGCGGCCGCCCGGGAATTGCGTCGCTCGCCGAGCGTCGGCGACCGGCTGGAGGCTCTGAACCGGCTCTCGGATTTCCGGACGTCGGTCAGGTCCACCTGGCTCGTCTTCTGGATTCTGCTCACGATTTTCGGCCTGCTGCCCGTGCTGGTCAGGTTCGTCATGCACGTGAGCCGCCCCACCCTGTACGACTGGATCGCCGCCGAGGCGGGCGAGTCACGGTTCGAGGATGCGGCCGACTTCGAGGCCGAGGTCCGGCGCCGGATGCAGCAACTGGGGACGATCACTCTCTCGCCGGAGGAGGTCACCGAGTTCCTCGCGTACGTCCGGGTCCGCATGGTCTCGCTGATGGCCGGCGACGAGACCGCGCAGCTGCGGGTGCCGGCCGAGGTTCGCGTGATCGAGGGCGCGGCCGGCGCGGAGGTCCGCCCGAGCGGCGGAGCCAGGCCGGAGATCTCCGGCGGGCTGCCGGCCACGGGGATCGGCGGCCGTCCGGACGTCGGTGACGACGACAACCTCGAACGTTTCCTCGTCGGGGAGGCGCCGACGCGGGCGCGGGCCGGTGACGAGTTCAGCTTGGTCGCCCGGATCATCGCGGACCGGCCCGATCCGGACGTGCCGTCGGCCGCGATGCCCGCGCTGGCGGTCGGTCCGGACGGCGTCGACGTCGTGCTGCTTGTGCAGGTGGATTCCGGTCTCGCCGGCACGGACAAGTTGCAGGCAACCGTTCGGGTGCCCTATCGGCGCGGCTCGGCGCCGGTGCGGTTCTCCTTGCGGGCCGTACGGGAGGGGCTGCGGCGGATCCGGCTCTCCGCCTGGCTCGGCGGCACCTTGCTCGCCGAGGTCGAGCTCGAGGTGTCGGCCGAGAATCACCGGGTCGACGAGAGCAACCAGCGGCGGACCGCCCCGATCGACCGGTTGCGCGCCGAGCCGGGCGAGCTGACCATGCAGGTCGGCTTCGACGGGGCGCGGTACTCGTTCCAGCTCATCTCGCACCGGCTGGTCTCCGAGCCGGTCGTGGCGCGATCGCTGACCGAATCGCCGGGCGAGGCGGTCGAGCGGACCGTGGACATGCTGCGCCGTTTCGCCACCCCGGGCGGTGGTTACGGGGCTGCGAACCCCTACAGCCCGGCCACCGCGCGACGTTGGGTGGAGGAGACCGGGGTGGGGCTCTGGCAGGACCTGGTGCCGGATCCGATCAAGGAAGCCTTCTGGGAGCTGCGTGACGACATCGGTACGTTCACGATCGTCTGCGCCGACGACCGGGTGCCCTGGGAGTTGCTCTATCCGCTTTCCCGCACGGAGGACCACGGCTTTCTCGCCCAGCAGTTCCCGGTCGTGCGGCGAGTGATCGGGCAACTTTCGTCGCCACGGATCTCGCTGCGCGACGCGCAGTTCGTGGTGCCGCCGCGGGCGCCGGCGAACGCGAGCGCCGAGGTCGCCCGGGTGCGGGAGATCCTGCGCCGCCCCGACGGTGGGGTGATCTCGCACTTGGACGAGTTGCTCGGCGTGCTCGACAGCGGCGGTGCGGCGGGCATGTTGCATTTCGTCTGCCACAACAAGTTCTCGCTGGAGAAGGGCGGCTCCTCGATCGAGATGGACGGGGGCCCGTTCGTGCCGGAGATGCTGAACCGGGCGGTGACCCGGCGGTCGCTGCACGACCATCATCCGCTGGTGTTCGTCAACGCGTGCCGCAGCGCCGGCGCGGCCCCGGAGTACACCCGGATGATGAGCTGGGCCAACCAGTTCATGAAGGCGGGCGCCGGCGCCTTCGTGGGATCTTTGTGGCCGGTGAACAGCGATCGGGCGGCGGCTTTCGCGGAAACTTTCTATGCGGAGTTGGCGTCGGGGACGCCGCTCGGCCCGGCGGCGATGCGCGCCCGGGCGGAAACCGAGGACGCCGGGGACCCGACCTGGCTGGCGTACTCGGTCTACGGGGATTCGGCCGCGACGGCGGCGTGACGAAAGGGCAGCGTTTTGAAGGTGACCGGCGACGCCGTACGCGTCGATGATCTTGTTGATGCGGTCAAGCGGTCGATCACGGCGGCGAATCTGTCGGCGGCCAACCGGGAAAGGGATCTCCGGGTCTCGGTGATGGAGCTGACGCTGAACACGATGGCGACCAGCACAGCCGGGGGCGGGCTCGAGCTGAAGGTGCCGGTCATCGGGCTGCGGCTCAAGGCGGGCACCAAGCTGACCAAGGTCGACCTGCACACGCTGGTGATCAACCTGGAGGCGGCGCCGGGCGGGGTGAGCGGCGAGCTGCGCGACTACGAGGTGGACGAGGCGCTGGTCTCGGCGGTCGAGCAGGTGCGGGCGGCGGTCGCGGCCGCGGGGATGGGCGACGATCCGTTCGTGTTGCGGGACAGCACGATGACGCTTTCGTTCGGGGTCACCGCGGAGGGGTCGATCGTGCTGGGCTTCGAAGGTAATCTGCAAGACTCCGTCACCCAGGCGTTGAAGCTCACCCTTGTTCCCGCCTGAAGGCTCGAGGAGACCCGGATGACAGTGAATTGGACGCTGACGATCGACTGCCGGAGCCCCGCGGCGATGGCTGCCTTCTGGGCCACCGCGCTCGGCTACGTCGAGGCCTCGCCGCCCGCCGGCTTCGCGAGCTGGGAGGAGTGGGCGGTGAAGATGGGCGTCCCCGAGGAGGAATGGGACGACGGCGCCGCGATCGAGGATCCCGAAGGCATACGCCCGCGCATCTCTTTCCTGAAAGTTCCCGAGCCGAAGACCGTCAAGAACCGGGTGCACCTCGACATCCAGGCGGGCGGCGGCCGTGCCGAGCCGCAGGAGATCCGATGGGCCCGCGTGCAGGAAACTGTCGCGCGCCTCCTCGCGGCCGGCGGGACGGTGCGAAGCGAGGTCTTTCGCGATGACGGCACGCCCGACCACGTGGTGATGGCCGACCCGGAGGACAACGAGTTCTGCGTGGTCTGACCCTAGGCCGCCTGCAAGTAGGCGAGCACGGCCAGCACCCGCCGGTGCTGGCCGGCGCCGGCGCGTTGCAGCTTGAGTTTCGTGAAAATTCCGGTCACGTGTCGCTCGACCGCGGGAACAGTTACGTACAAACTTTCCGCGATTCCGGTGTTCGACCGGCCCTCGGCCATCAGCGCCAGCACCTCCCGCTCCCGCGTGGTCAGGCCGGCGAGAGGTCCGGTCACCCGGCCACGGCTCATCAGGCCCGCGACCACATCGGGGTCGAGGACCGAGCCGCCGGCGGCGACCCCGCGGACCGCGTCGACCAGCAGGCCGGGCTCGGCGATCTTCTCCTTGAGGAGGTAGCCGACCCTCGTCGTGCCGTCCGCGACCAGGTCGTGGGCGAACTCGGGCTCCAGGTGCTGCGACAGGACCACCACGCCGATCTCCGGGTTGGTGCGTCGCAGCTCGAGCGCCGCCCACATGCCGTCCCGCCCCTCGCCGGGCGGCATGTGGATGTCGGTGACGACCACGTCGGGCCGGTAGGCGCGGGCCAGCCCGACCAGGTCGTCCGCCGAGGTGGCGACACCGGACACGGTGACGCCACCGCGCTCGAGAACGCGCACCAGACCCTCCCGGATCAGGGCGTTGTCGTCGGCGATAACCACACGGATGCTCATGCGCCCGAGTGTCGGCGGACCGGCCCCGGATAGCAGCCGTCATATGACTCAAAGCATGTCGACCAGGGTGATGGGAAGCTTCCGGACCCGCTTTCCGGTCGCGTGGTGCACCGCGTTGGCGAGGGCGCCCGCGACGCCGCACATCGACACCTCGCCGAGGCCCTTCACCCCGACCGGGTTGAGCAGGTAGTCGGGCCGGTTCACGAAATCCACCTCGATGCTGCCGATGTCCGCGTTGACGCTGAGCGGGTACTCCTCGAGCGTCGAGTTCACGAAACCGCCGTACCGCGGATCGATCTCGAGGTGCTCGCGCAGGGCCGCGCCGAGCCCCCACACGACGCCGCCGCGCACCTGGCCGGCCGCGGTGACCGGGCTGGCCACGGTTCCGCAGTCGGCGACGCTCACCACCCGCGGCACCCGGATCCGCCGGGTCCAGCGCTCGACCCGCACCTCGACGAAGTGCGCGATGAAGCTGAACGCCACGAACTTTTCGTAGACCGGCCCGACCGCGGTGACCAGACCCCGCCGGGCGTGCGCCATGAGGTCGTCCGGGAGCCCGTTGGTGGCGGTGACGGTGACCGGCCGCGTCGCATCGAGCTCGCGAAGCTGGAGCAGGGCCGCCCGCACGGCCGGCAGCGCCGACGCGGTGCCCCACGACCCGGCCGTCAGGTGCTGCGGCGCGGCCCGCGTGTCGCCCAGCCCGATCGTGATCCGGTCGGGGGAGAGGCCGAGCATGTCGGCCGCGAGCAGGGTGACCGCCGAGCGGATGCCCTGGCCCATCTCGTGCCCGTCGACGCCGATGGTCACGCTGCCGTCCGCCTCGGCGGTGACGCGCGCGACCGCGGGGGTGGTCGAGGCCGGGTACGCCCCGAGCGCCACGCCCCACCCGATCTGCGCGCCGTCCTCGTCGATCCAGTTCCCGGGCTCGGCCGGGCGCTTGTCCCAGCCGAACATCTCCGCGCCGCGGTTGAGGCACTCGGCCACGTGCCGCGACGAGAACGGCAGGCCGGTCACCGGATCGTTCGTGACGTCGTTGCGCAGCCGCAGCGAAACCGGGTCCACGCCCGCCGCGTACGCGAGCTCGTCCACCGCCGATTCGAGGGCCCACGCCAGCGGATGCTCGAACGGCGCGCGCATGTATCCCGGCGTCTGCACGTCGGTCTGCACCAGCCGCTGCCGCCCCCGGAACGCCGAGAACCCGTAGAACCGCGAGCTCACGTCCGTGTACATCGCCGGAAACAGATCGTGTCGTGAGGTCTGCTGGTCGATCTCGTGCACGATCGCCTGGATCTTGCCGGTGCGATCGGCGCCGAGGCGCACCCGATGGCGGCTGAGCGGCCGGAAACTTCCGTTGTGGAAGACCTGCGGGCGGGTGAGCACGAGCTTGACCGGCCGGCCGAGCTGCCGGGCGGCGATCGCGAGCGGCCCGATGTGCGTCTGCAACGAGTTCTTCTGACCAAAACCGCCGCCGGCGTACGGCGAAAGCACTGTCACCTTTTCCGGCGGGATGCCGAGTTGCTGGGCCAACCCGTTGCGCAGGGCCCCGGCGTTCTGGGTCCCTTCGTGGATGACCACCTCGTCGCCGTGCCATTCGATCACGCTGGCCAGCAGCTCCATCGGCGCCGGGTTCTGCGACGGATGCTCGTACGTCTCATCGATCTGGACCTCGGCTCCCGCCACGGCGGAATCCGCGTCGCCCACCTTGATGTCCGCCAGGAACGGCAGCGGGATCGCCTGTTCCTGCACGAGAACGGTCGCGTTGGGATCGTCGAGCGTGACCGCGAACTTTTCCTCCTCGTAGGTCGCCGAGATCAGTGACGCCGCGTAGGTCGCCGTGACCGGATCGTCGGCCACGACCAGCGCGATCGGCTGCTGCCGGAACGCGATCTCGTCGCTCACGAGCGGCTGGAAACTTTGCACCCCGTAGCCCTCGGCCATGATGTAGCCCGGCGACTTCAGCTCGACCCGGGTCAGGACCAACTGGACCCCGGGCACCGACGAGGCTCGGGAGGTGTCGACCGAGCTCACCCGCCCCTTGTTGATGGTCGAGGTGGCGAACGCGGCGTGCGCGAGCCCGTCCGGCACCCGGTCGGTGCCGAACAGGGCCTTGCCCATGACCTTGTCGTGCGCGTCGACCCGGGTCGGCTTCGTGGTCATCGGTCGCCTCCCGCGACGTCGAGCAGGGCCTTCGCGACCGTGCGGATGCCGAGCTCGACCTTGAACTCGTTCGCCGCGATCGGCCGCGCGCCCTGCAGAGCGATCTCCCCGGCCCGCCGGGCGTTGTCCTCGGTGAGCGGCTTCCCGGTCAGCCAGGCCTCGGCTGCGGAGGCTCGCCAGGGCCGGGTGGCGACGCCGCCGATCCCGATCCGGCACTCGCCGACCACGTCGCCGGCGAACAGCACGCCGACCGCCGCGGACGCGAAAGCGAACGCGTAACTTTCCCGCGGCCGGATCTTGAGATATCCCGAAGCGGCCGCGACCGGGGTCACCGGCACCCGGATCTGCGTGATCAGCTCACCGTCGAGCAGAGCGTGCTCGCGCTCCGGCGATGAACCCGGCAGCAGGTTGAGTTGCGCGAAAGGCAGCGACCGCCCACCGTCCGGGCCGACAAGATCCACGACCGCATCGAAGGCGACCAGCGCGATCCCCACGTCGCCCGGGTAGGTGGCGACGCACTGGTCGCTGACCCCGAGCACCGCCATCCCGCCGTCCACGCCGCTGATGGCCGCGCAGCCGCTGCCCGGCTCGCGTTTGTTGCACGGGAACGGCTCGCCGCCGCGGAAATACGCGCAGCGGGTGCGCTGCATCAAGTTTCCGCCCATCGTCGCCATGTTTCGCAGCTGCTGCGAGGCGGACCGCCAGAGCGACTCCGAGATCGCCGGGAACAGGCGGATCACGTCCGGTTCGGCCGACACCCGGGACATCCGCGCGCCCGCCCCGATCACCAGCTCGCCGTTCGCGACACCGAGGTGGTCGAGTTCGCGTACGCGGTGGATGTCGACCACCCGCGACGGCGACGCGACGCCGATCTTCATGAGGTCGAACAGCGTCGTGCCACCCGCGAGCAGCGTGGTGCCCGGCCCGCCGGCCTGCAGCGCGTCGACCGCCTCCGCCACCGTCTCCGGGCGCTGATAGGTGAAGGGCAACATCACGAAGCCTCCGTACGGTGGGCGCACTGCCGGACCGCGGCGACGATCCCGACGTACGCGCCGCAGCGGCACACGTTGCCGCTCATGTACTCGCGGATCGTGTCGTCGGTCGTCGTGTTGCCCTCGGCGATGCAGGCCAGGCCCGACATGATCTGCCCGGGCGTGCAGTAGCCGCACTGCAGGGCGTCGTTGTCGATGAACGCCTGCTGCAGCGGATGCAAGTCGCCGTCCTGGCCGGCCACCCCCTCGATGGTGGTGACGTGCTGCTCGGCGGCCTGCACCGCGGGCGTCAGGCAGGACAGCACCCGGCGACCATCGAGATGCACCGTGCACGCGCCGCAGTGGCCCTGGTCGCAGCCCTTCTTGGTGCCGGTCAGCGCCAGGCGCTCGCGCAGCACGTCGAGCAGGCTCTCTCGAGGGTCGAGGCTGAGCTCGACGTCCCGGTCGTTGACGGTGAACGAGATCGGAATCGTGGTCACCCGTCGATGCTGCGACCGCCCGGCGGCCGCGGTCTGTCGTGCTGGCCGCACGGTGGCGTGGGGTTTGCCCTATGGCCCGGCCGCCGCGCGGCCCCGACGATCGACGGCGTGGATCTGAGAGAGCAGCCGGCGTCCGGCGTCGCCGGGCTGGTGGTCGTGCTGCCGGTCGCCTTGCTCATCGGTTTCGCGACCGGTGGCGCGGAAAGTTCGCTGCGGGTGGTCGGGCCGATCGTCACTTTTGGGCTGCCCGCGGTCGCGCTGATCGCCTTCTGGTGGGACGACTGGCCCGGGGTGCGCCTGCCCGGGGTGTGGGCGGGGGTCACCGACACGCTGATCGCGGCGGTGGCGGCGGTCGTCTTCACGATCCTGGGGCAGGCGGTGGTGGACCGGGTGGACTTCGGGGCGATGCTGAACCCTTTCCCCGGCCCCGGCCGCACCGCGACCTTCCCGGCGACGCTGCCGCTCGCGGCCGGCGTCTTCACGGCGATTCTGCAGCTCACGCTGGTGTGCGAGGGGTGGCCGGTGCGAAAGCTGCGAAAGATTCCGGCCGGGCTGGTGGGGCTGGCGCTGTGCTGGATAGTGGGCATAGCCGGCTACCTGCTGGTGGTGCGCACCCATCTGGTGCCGGGCGGCGTCTACGGCGCTTGGCTCACCGTCCTGGGCGTGTGGCAGGTGGTGCCGTATGTCGCGCTCAAGGGATGGCCGATCAACCTCATCGCCGATGACGCGCGACGCCGAGCGGCGGGGAACGCGCTGGTCATCGGGGGCGGCTGGGTTTCGTACCTGGTCTGCGCCACTTTCCTGCCACCGGAAACGATCACGGCGGTGGCCGGGTGCGCGATCGCCGCGACGCTGATCGTCGGCATGCTCCTCGACAGCTGGCTGCTTGCCCGCACGAAGACGGGCATCCTGGTCATGACGGCGGCCGCGACCGCGCTGACGTACTGGCTCCTGGACGCGAGCGTGCGCAGCAACGTCTGGCACCCGGGCGCCGGCACCGACGACTGGATCGCGTTCGCCGCGCTGAACGCCGTCGGCCTGGCCGTGATCCTGCACGTGGCGATCTGGCGGCGCTGGCCGGTCAGCGCCCTTTCCCGCACGAGAGGAAACACCGATGGAGCAGATGGACGAGGCTACGCGGCGGCTGGTTGACGCGGCCAACGCGAACGACATCGACGCGTTCCTGGCCGGCTTCACCGCCGACGGCGCCGTCGACGACTGGGGCCGGGTCTTCCACGGCTCCGAGAAGATCCGCGGGTGGAGCGACCGGGAGTTCATCGGGAAGCAGGTCAGCCTGAAGGTCGAGCGGGTGCGCCGCAGCGGCGACGAGACCGTGGTGACCGCGGCGGTCGGGGGGAACGGCTTCAACGGGCCGAGCACGTTCACCTTCCGGACCGAGGGCGACCTGGTCTCCCGCATGACGATCCGGGCGTGACGATGCGGGACGTGCTCGACGATCTCGAGCGGTGGTGGGCGGACGGCGAGACGGTCGGCATGGCCACCGTCGTGGCGACCTGGAAGTCGGCGCCGCGCCGGGCCGGGGCGACCATGCTGGCCGGGCCGGGCGGGCAGGTGGTCGGCAGCCTCTCCGGCGGTTGTGTCGAGGGCGCCGTCTACGAGCTCGCCCGCGAGGCGGCGCTCACCGGCGTGGCCGGGCTGCACAGTTTCGGCGTGAGCGACGATGACGCCTTCGCGGTCGGGCTGACCTGCGGCGGCGTGCTCGACGTCTTCGTCGAGCCGGTCGACCGGGCGCGTTTCCCGCAGCTGGGCGAGGTGGCCGTGGCGATCCGTGCCGGCCGCCCGGTGGCGACCGCGACGTGGGTGGCCGGCCCCGAAACGGGCCGCCGCATCGTGACCGGCCCCGACTTCGCCCAGGGCGAGCCGCCGGTCGGCACGGACTTCGCCCAAGGCGGGCCGTCGACCGACCCCGGCTTCGCTCGCGGCGGCCGCCCGATCGGCAGCGATTTCGCCGGCGTCGAGCCGCGGATCCGCGAAATGTTGCGGCGCGGACGCACCGGAATTTTCCTACACGGCGAGAGCACCGTTTTCGTGGCCGCGCACCAGCCGCCCCCGCGGATGATCATTTTCGGCGCCACCGAGTTCGTCGCGACCCTGGCCCGCACCGGAAAGTTTCTCGGTTACCGGGTCACGGTGTGCGACGCCCGCCCGCTCTTCGCCACCGCGCCCCGCTTCCCGGCCGCCGACGAGGTCGTCGTCGAGTGGCCGCACCGCTACCTGTCGGCCGAGGCCGAGGCGGGCCGGATCGACGAGCGGACCGTCGTCTGCGTGCTCACCCACGATCCCAAGTTCGACCTGCCGGCGCTCGAGACGGCGTTGCGCCTGCCCGTCGCGTACGTCGGCGCCATGGGCTCTCGCCGCACCCACCTGCAGCGGACCGCCCAGCTCAGGGACCGCGGCCTCCCGGCCGAAGCCCTCGCCCGCCTCGCCTCGCCGCTCGGCCTCGACATCGGCGCGCAGACCCCCGAGGAGACCGCGGTGAGCATCGCCGCCGAGCTCATCCTGCTGCGCAACGGCGGCACCGGCCGCCGGCTGTCATCCCTCGACGGCCCGATCCACCGGGTCGTCGGCGCCGGGCAGCCAAATGGTGGCTTCGAGGCCACCGCCGTCGGCCGCCGCCAGCGAGAACTTTCCGCCTGACGCCTCGACCAGCACCGCCACGATCGACAAACCGAGCCCCGCACCGTCCACGTTCTGGGCGTCGGGGGCGCGCCAGAATCTTTCCGTCGCGAGGCGGAACTGCTCCTCGGTCATGCCCGGCCCGGTGTCGCGCACGCGAATCGCCACCCCACCGGAAAGTTTCGCGGCCGCGACCTCGACCCGGCCCCCGGCCGGCGTGAATTTGAGGGCGTTGTCGATCAGGGCGTCCAGGGACTGGTCGAGCGCCGTGGCCACCGCGCAGGCCGGCAGCTCTGTCTCGGGCAGGTCGGTGACCAGCGAGATGTCGCGGCGAGTGACGAGCGGCTGCCACGCCGCGACCCGGTCCCGGGCGACCGCGGCCGCGTCCACTTGGGCGACGACGTGCTGCCCGCGTTCGGCCCGGGCCAGCGCCAGCAACCCGTCCAGCACATCCGCGAAACGATCAGTTTCGGCCAATGCGAGCGAGTGGTCGTCCCGCGCGGAGTCGTCCCCGAGTCGGCCGCCCAGGTCCTCGATGCGCAGCCGCAGCACGGTGAGCGGGTTGCGCAGCTGGTGGCTGGCGTGCGCGACGAACGACCGCTGCCGCTCCAGCGACGACGCCACCGCGTCGGCCATCTCGTTGAAGCTGACCGAAAGCCGCCGCAGCTCGGGCGGACCGAGGCCCGGCTGCACCCGCGCGTCGGTGGACCCGGCCGCGATCTCGTGCGCGGCCGCGTCGAGCCGGGTCACCGGCCGCAGCACCCAGCCGGCCAGCCGGTGCGCGGTCAGCAGGCACACGGCCACCGCCGCCAGCCCGCCCAGGCCCAGCTCGAGCCAGGTGAAGACGATCCAGCGCCGGTTCGGCCCGGTCGGCGACGCGGTCAGCACGCTGCCCAGCACCGCGCCGCCGTCGCTGACCGGCACCGCGACCACCAGCGGCAGCGACCGCCACGGCCAGACCACCGAGGGGCTGCTGACCTGCCGGCCGGCGAGCGCGCCGCGGATCGCCCCGTCCGCCCCGGCCACCGGGTCGCCGAAGACACTGAGCACGCGCTGGTCCTGGTCGACCACCATGGTCGCGATGCCGTAGAGGTCGTGGTAGCTGCGCAACTCGTCGGTGAGCGACTCGAGCTCCCCGCTGCGCAGCGCGGGCGCGGCCAGCGACGCGAACCGGGTGGCGTCGGCGAGCCGGTCGGCCACGACCCGCTCGGTCTCGCGGTTGGTCAGCGCGATCGCGAGCGGCACTTCGAGGGCGACCAGCACCATGCACAGCAGCAACACATAGGTGCCGACCAGCCGGTTTCGCACACGAACCCCCGCCCGCTATGAGCGCAAACGGTAGCCCACTCCGCGAACGGTCTCCACCAGCTCGGGGCGCCCGAGCTTGGCGCGCAGCGACGCCACGTGCACCTCGAGGGTGTGCTTGCCCGACCAGGTGGTCTGCCAGACGTCGAGCAGGATGCGCTCGCGGGACAGCGCCACGCCCGGCTGCCGGGCCAGCGACGCCAGCACGTCGAACTCCTTGCGCGTCAGCGTGACCGGCGCGTCGTCGACGTGCACCGTGCGGGCGGCGTGGTCGATGCGCAGCGGGCCGATCTCGGCGATCTCGCGCGCGGGCGCCTGCCGGACCGTGCGCCGCAGCAGCGCCTCGATGCGCGCCTGCAGCTCGGCCATGGAGAACGGCTTCACCACGTAGTCGTCGGCGCCCACCCGCAGCCCGGTGATCTTGTCCCGTTCCTCGCCGCGGGCGGTCACCGCGATGATGCCCAAGTTCTCGTTGCGGGCGCGCAAGATGCGGCAAACGTCGACGCCGTCGCCGTCGGGCAGGGTGAGGTCGAGCAGCACGAGGTCGCACGGGGCAGCCTCGAGCGCCGCGGTGGCCGTGGCGGCGTGCTCGACGTCGTATCCACGCCGCTGCAGCATCGAGAGCATGACCGCGCTGACCCGGCGGTCGTCCTCCACGAGCAAGATCCGCATCCGCCTCCGCCCATCCTCTGGGCGGCAAATCTACTGCACTTGTGCTTCAGCGCGGTTTCTTGCCCGCCAGGAGTTGCACCAGGTGGGTGCCGGGGATCCCGGCGAGATCGGCCGATTGCGTGCGGCACGAGAAGCCGTCCGCGAGAAAGACGTCGCCTTCCTTCGCGTCGCGCAGCGCCGGCAGCAGTTGTTGCTCCGCGACCTGCACCGAAACCTCGTAGTGGCCGCGCTCGACCCCGAAGTTGCCGGCCAGCCCGCAGCACCCGCCGAGCCGGACCAGCTCGGCGCCGGCCCGCTGCAAAAGTTTCGCGTCGGCCTCCCAGCCCATCACCGCGTGGTGGTGGCAGTGCGGCTGGGCGATCACCTTCAGGCCGTCGAGCGACGGCGGGTTCCATTCCGGCGTACGGGCGAGCAGCTCGGCCACGGTGACGGTGGCCCCGCTGACCTGGCGCGCGGCGTCGGTGTCGACCAGTTCGGGCAGGTCGCCGCGGAGCACGCCGGTGCACGACGGCTCGAGCCCCACGATCGGCACGCCACTTTCCGCCGCTTCGCGCAACTCACCCACGGTCTTGCCGAGGATGCGTTTCGCGGCGTCCAGCTGCCCGGTGGAGATCCAGGTCAGGCCGCAGCAGGCGTCCTTGGTGGTGACTTGCGGCGCGTAGCCGGCGTCGGCGAGCACCTCGACGGCGGCTTTCGCGACCTCGGGCGAGAAATGGTCGGTGAAACTGTCGACGAAGAGCACGACAGGTTTCCCGGCCAGGGGTTTCTGCGTGGCGAACCATTGACGAAATGTCTGATTCGCAAAGGCAGGGATGGCGCGGCGTGCATCCACCCCCGCGACGTAGAGAGCAATTCGCCGCAGGCCGGGCAACGTGGTCAGGCGATTGGCCAGCCGCGGCATCTTCGCGGCCAGGTGCGACCACCGCGGCAGCCATCCCAGCGAGTAGTGCGACCGCGGCCGGATCCGGCGCTTGAAACTCTGGTGCAGCACCTCGGACTTGTAGGCCGCCATGTCGATCCCGGTCGGGCAGTCGCTCGCGCATCCCTTGCAGGACAAACAAAGATCAAGCGCATCGTGTACGGCCTCGGCGCGCCACCCGGGAGCCAGGTCGCCGTCGAGCATCTCCTGCAGCACCCGCGCCCGTCCCCGGGTCGAGTCCTTCTCGTTCTTCGTCGCCAGGTACGACGGGCACATCACGCCACCTAGCACCGTCGTGTCGGCCCGGCACTTGCCCACGCCGGTGCAGCGGTGCACCGCCTGGTTGAAGTCGCCGTGATCGGCGTGATAGGCCAGCGCAAGTTTCGTGCGCACCGGCCGCGCCTGCGCCACCCGGATGTTCGCGTCGACCGGGTCGGGCTCGACGATGTTGCCCGGGTTGAGCAGGTTGCCCGGGTCGAAGGTGTGCTTGATCTCGCGGAAAAGGCCGATCGCGGCCGGCGAATACATCCTGGTGAGCAACTCGCTGCGGGCCCGCCCGTCGCCGTGCTCGCCGGAGAGCGATCCGCCGTAGCTGACCACGAGGTCGGCCGCGTCCTCCAGGAACGCGCGAAACTTTCCCGGCCCGCCCGGCTTGTCGAGCGGAAAGTCGAGCCGCACATGCACGCAACCGTCGCCGAGATGCCCGTACGGCATGTTGCTCAGCCCGTGCTGCTCGCAGAGCGAGTCGAAGTCGCGGAGATAATCCCCGATCCTCGCCGGCGGCACCGCCGCGTCCTCCCAGCCCGCATGGGCCGGCAGCCCGGAGGGCGCCCGGCCGGCGAGGCCCGCGCCGTCCTCCCGGATCCGCCACAGCGGAGCCGCCTTGGCCGTGTCCGCCACGATCAGCGTGTCGATCGCGCCCGCCGATTTCGCCAGCCTCTCGGCCTGATCGCGCGCCTCGGCGAGGTCGTCGCCGGCGATCTCGACCATCAGCCAGGCCTGGCCGCCCGGCAGCGGCGGCACCGCGTCCGGCCCGCGGCGGCTGCGCACGATGTCGCAGATGCGCGAGTCGATGCCCTCGCAGGCGGTCGGCTTGAACTCGAGAATCCCCGGGACGGCGTCGCCGGCCGTGCCGAAGTCGGGGTAGCCGAGAACCACCAGGATCCGATATTTCGGGTCGGCCACCAGCCGTACGGTGGCCTCGGTGATCACGGCCAGGGTGCCCTCGCTGCCGACCAGGAACTCGGTGAGGTTGAAGCCGTTCTCGGGCAGCAGGTGCTCGACCGCATACCCGGAGACTTGCCGCCCGAAGCGCGCGAACTCGGTGCGGCCGACGGCCAGGTTGGCCCCGATCACCTCGCGCAGGGCGGTGGTGACTTTCTCGGCGCCGTCGAAACTTTTCTCGCTGGTGATCATGCGTTCGCCGTCGATGGTGAGCGCACTCAGCGCGAAGACGTTGTCCGACGTGCGGCCGTAGCCGAGGGTGCGCGAGCCGCACGAGTTGTTGCCGATCATGCCGCCGATCGTGCAGCGGGTGTGTGTCGACGGGTCGGGGCCGAACCGCAGGCCGTGCGGTCTCGCGGCCGCTTGCAGGGCCGCCTGCACCGTGCCGGCCTGCACCCGGGCGGTCCGCGTCGTGGGGTCGACCTCGAGAACCTCGTTCAGGTACCGGCTGAAATCCAGCACGATCCCCGGCCCGATCGCGTTGCCGGCCACGGAAGTGCCCGCGCCCCGCGCGGTGATCGGGACGCCCAGGTCACGACCGACGGAAAGGGTCGCGGCAACTTCGTCGTCGGAGCGGGGCCGGACCACGGCCTGCGGGACCACGCGGTAGAGCGAGGCGTCGGACGCGTACATCGAGCGGTTGGTCGCGTCGTCCAGGACGTCGGCGACACCCGCCCGGCGCAGCCGGCGCACCAGCTCACTCGCTTCAGTCATGCGCCCGACCTTTCCAGCACCGCGCCCGCCGACCGACGGCTCCCTGGACGTTACCCAGGTGGTGGGACGGCCGGCGCCGCCGGGCTCCGGCCGCCCGGCGTGCGTCACATTTCACTGCCCGACACGGCCGTCGACACGTTCGCGCAACAGATCGGCGTGGCCGCAGTGCCGGGCGTACTCCTCGATCCGGTGCACCCACAGCTCGCGGGCGGCGATGCCGTCCTTGCCCAGCCGTTCGCCCAGATCCGTATGCGACAGCAACGCCGCGTCGGTCCCTTCCTGCTCGCGGGCCAGATCGGCGAAAGCGCCGTCCACCACGGCCTGGTCGGCGACCGCGCCGTCGAAATCCGCGTCCCGCGCGCCGTAAAGTTTCGCGGCCGGCTCGTCCGGGCGGATCCACGTGCGCCAGTCGCGTTCTACCTCGGCCAGGTGGCGCACGAGCCCGAGCAGCGACATCGACGACGGCGGCACCGATCGGCGGGCGAGCTGCGCCGGGTCCAGTCCGTCGCATTTCAACCGCAGGGTCAGCCGGAAGTGCCGCAACACATCGAGATAGGTCGGCAGCTCGCCCTCCGGCGCGGGGCCGTCGCTGTCACGCGGGTCATCGTCGGGGTCCAGCCACATGTCGGGGTAGACGCTGGCCCGGGTCCACCGCTGGGGAACGTCGCTCATCGTGCCCACGATGCGGAGCGGTGCTCCGGCGTGCAAGCCGTTTACGGCTTGGTCGAGCGGTAGTAGCGGGCCGCCCCGGGGTGCAGCGGCACCGGCAGCGTGGCGATCGCCGAGCGGATGTCCAGCCGCTCGGCCGCCGGGTGGGCCGCCGCCAGCACCTCGCGCCGCTCCAGGAGCAGCCGGGTCAGGTCGAACGCCAGGTCGTCGGCCATCGAGGCGGCGACGACCAGCAGGTTGGGCACGGCGACCGTGGCGACGGCCGGCATCTGGTACGCCGACACGGGGACGTCGCGCACGACGTACACGTCGCTGTAGGCCTTTCGCAGTTCGCTCGCCCACTTCGAAAGGTCCACGAGCCGGGTCGCGGAGGAGGCGCTGAGCTGCCGGATGCCGGTCACCGGCAGGCCGCCGGAGAAGAAGAACGCGTCGATGTCGCCGCTGGTCAGCGCCGCGGTCGAGTCGTCGAGGCCAAGTTGCCGCTCGTCGATGCCGCTCATCCGGGCGACGGTCAGCAGGCGTCGCACGGTGATGACCGTGCCCGACCCTCGCGCGCCCACCGAAACTTTCTTGCCGCGCAGGTCCTCCAGGGAACGGATCGGGCTGTCGCCCCGCACGACCAGGTGCAGCAGGTCGTCGTACACCCGGGCCAGCGCGACCGTCGACGGCGCCGGGACGCCCCCGGTGACCAGGACGTCCGACTGGCTGAAGGCGACCTCCGCCCGCCCGGAGGCGATCAGCTGGAGATTTTCCGCCGACGCGGCCGTGACCAGCACGCTCGCGTCGGTGCCGGGCAGGTCCTGCGCGATGACCCGGGCGAACGCGGAGCCGATCGCGTAGTAGACCGCCGTCGGGCTGCCGGTGGCGATGCGCACGGTGCGGTGGCGCGGCTCCCGGCCGACGCAGCCGGAGACCGTCAGCGCGACAACTCCCCCTAATAGGGCACGGCGGCGAATCACCCGCGCAAGTTTCCCTCAAGTCCTGCTCGGTGGTGTACCCGCCGAACGGCCCGATCGGCCACGGTATCGGCATGAACCACGATCAGGTCCGGGACATCGTGCTTGCCGCGGCGCTGCCGGCGGCTTTCGAGGCCGCGTGCCTCGTGCGGTGCGCGGTCGCCCAGGGGCAGCCCGCCTCGATGATCGAGTTCGACCGGGAGGACGCCGCCGGCCGCCTGACCTCGTTGCTCACCCGTCTGGGGTGCGCGGCGGAGCACGAGGTGCACACGGGGGGCGGCCGTCGGCGCTACGACCTGCAACGCGTGCTGATTCCGGAAAGCCGGCGCCGCGCGACCGACCGGATGGTGGCTGCCGCCTGGCGTCAGGGCCGGCAGGCGCTTCTTTCCACCGAGACGCTGGGTTCCTCGTCGCCGCGGCACGCGCAGCGCGTGACTCTCGCGCACGCGGCGTGGCGCGCCGCGCTGCTCGCCGGCGGCCGGCGCCGCCGGGGCGAGCTGATGTCGGTCCGGCTGGGTGATCATGAGATGGCCGCCATTCTCGTACGGGCGGCGCGCTTGCTCGATGTTTCGCCCGAAGTTTCGCGCCGGCCCGGCTGCTTCATGGTGGCCATCCCGGCCCGTGGGGTGCTGTCGGCAGCCTGACGTATCCGGCCCGGTCCCGGCGCCACTACCGGGTATGGACATCAACGCGATCGAACCGGTCGGCGGGCCGGTGTGGGTGGCTTGGCGGGAGGGCACGCTGACCCGGGCCCGGGAGCTGGAGGCCCTCGCCGAGTGGGTCCGCTCGCAGGATCCGCGCGACCAGGTGCTCGAGGGCGCGATCCAGGCCCACCTGGACGCGGCCCGGCAGGCGGCGAAGGCCCGGCGGCTGACGCTGCCCACCGGGCCACTGATGGAGCGGTCCTTCGGAAACCTGGCCGCGGCCGAGGCGCACATCCTCAACGTGGCGCCACCCGACTACGTGCTCGGGCAGATGCCGAGCCTGCTTCGCGACGTGCAGGCGCACCTGCCGACAACCGATCCCGGCCGGCGCGAGTTCGAGCGGATCGCCCACCGCGTCGGCAACGGCCTCGATGTCGCGACCCGCAGCGAGGAGGAGCTCAAGGGCTGGCTCCAGATCATCGACCAGGAACGCGGCAAGATCGTGACGGCGGTGCGGGCGGCGAGCTCGGCGGCGCTGAGCGAGCGCATCCGGTTGCGAAGTTTCCGCAACATCGTGGTCGGCACGGCGATCGTGATGACGCTGCTGGCGGTGGGCGTGGCGCTGCTCGGGCTCGCCGACCGGTCGCTGATCCCGCTCTGTTTCGCGCCGGAGGAGTCCGGCACCGCGATCGTGGTCTGCCCGACCGCGCAGTCCGACCGATTCACGCCGACGCAGGCCGGTGGCACGGCGCAGGACGGCGTGCCGGTGACGGACATCGACAACGTCGTCGCGGAAACCGCGAAACCGGCCGACCTGCTGATCGTCGAGCTGGTCGGGCTGGCGGCGGCGACGATCGCGGGCGCCGCGGCGATCCGGCGGATCCGCGGGTCGTCCGAGCGGTACGGGCTGCCGGTCGCGCTGGCCGCGCTGAAGTTGCCGACCGGCGCGATCACCGCCTTCCTCGGGCTGCTGCTGATGCGGGGACAGTTCGTGCCCGGGCTGAGCGCGCTGGACACGTCCGCCCAGATCCTCGCCTGGGCCCTGGTCTTCGGGTACGCGCAGCAATTGTTCACGAGACTGGTGGACCAGCAGGGGCAAACCGTGCTCAACAGCGTCCGTGTGCCGGATAAACCCCCGTCCTAGAAGTCCGACTTATCAGATAATCCCGAAGTAACCTTCATGTTCCAGCTGGCCTCCTATCGTGAGTCTGTCGTTTCCACGGTGGAGGGCTTGGTGATCGGCATGGCGTCGCTCGGGAAACGGCTGGGCTCGATGAGCATGCGGACCAACCTGCTGGCGGTGGCCGCGATCGGCCTGGTCGTCGCGGTCGTGGTCGGCATCGTCGGGATCCTGCGGATGAACACGATCGCCGACCGGGCGGACGCGATCTATCGCAAGTCGCTGCAGCCGCTAGTCGTGGTCCAGGACGTCCAGCAGATGATCTGGCACGCCCGGTGGGCCGGAGCGACCGCCAACAACAGCACCACGGCCGCCGCCACGGCCAAGACTCTCACCGAGCTTGCGTCGACGCTGTTCACGCAGATCAACGCCGGCATCGCCGGTTACCTGAAGCTGGACGTCAGCTCGGCCGAGCGCGCCGGGATGGCCAAGGTGCAGGACTCCTGGCAGCAGTATCTGGACGTCCGCGCCCAGCTCACCACCCTGCAGAACGCCGGAAAGACAGCCGAGTACAACCAGTTGCGCGCCAACGGGCTGAACCCGCCGATCAACGACGCCGTCGCCGCCATCGAGAATCTCAAGACGCTATCGCAGAACAACGCCGCCGCCGCGTCGGCCGCCGCCCGGTCGGCCGCGGACAACGCCCGCCTCACGATCATCGCCACGCTGGTGGCTGGCATCCTGCTGGCCGGGGCGATCGCGCTGTTGTCGGCCCGCGTCCTGACCCGGCGGCTGGGATCGCTGGCCGCGATGATGTCCGGGATGGCCGCCGGCGACCTGCGCTCGCGCCAGCCGGATCCCGGATCCGACGAGATAGGCCAGATGTCGCGCTCGGCGGTCGAAGCGGTCGACCATATGCGTACGGCGATGCAGACGCTCTCCGATGCGAGCTCCGGGCTGGCCCAGCGCTCGGAGGACATGCAGGACGCCAGCCGCAACCTCGCCGGCGGCGTGGAACAGACGTCCCGCCGGGTCAACTCGATCGACCAGGCGGCCGAGGCGGTCACCGCCGGCGTGCAGGCGGTCGCGGGCGGCGCCGAGCAGATGGGCGCGGCGATCCGCGAGATCGCGATCAGCGCCAGCGAGGCCGCGAAGGTCGCCTCCAGCGCGGTCGACACCGCCGCCGAGGCCGAGAAGCTGATGACCAAGCTGGACGCCTCCTCGGCAGAGGTCGACAGCGTGGTCAAGACGATCACCGCGATCGCCGAGCAGACCAACCTGCTCGCCCTCAACGCGACGATCGAGGCGGCCCGGGCGGGGGAGACCGGCAAGGGCTTCGCGGTCGTCGCCGGCGAGGTCAAGGATCTGGCCCAGGAGACCGCGAAAGCCACCGAGGAAATTTCGCGCCGCATCGAGGCGATCCAGCGCGACGCCAAGGAAGCCGTCGAGTCGATCTCCGGCATCGGCCAGATCATCGGCAACATCAACGACTTCCAGAACACCATCGCGTCGGCGGTCGAGCAGCAGAGCGCCACCACCAAGGGCATGACCGACGACCTCGGCCGGGCCGCCGCCGGAACCGGCGACATCAGCACCCAGCTCGCCGACGTCGTCCAGGTCACCAGCACCACCCGCGAAGCCGCCGACGCCACCGAGAACGCGGCGACCGACCTGGCTCGCATCTCCACCCAGCTCCAGGACGTCATCTCCACGTTCCGCTACTGACTGCCAGGCACAACCTGTTCCTCCCAGGAAGGCCGATCGTCGTCCTACCGTGGAGGGCGTGGCGATCAAGGACGAGATCCGGGACTTCCTGCTCTCGCGGCGGGCGCGGATCACGCCGGAGGCGGCCGGGTTGCCGGGGTACGGCCTGCGGCGGGTCGCGGGCCTGCGGCGCGAGGAGGTCGCGCAGCTGGCCGGCGTCAGCGTGGAGTACTACAGCCGGCTCGAGCGCGGAAAGTGTCGCGGCATCTCCGACACCGTGCTGGTGGCGGTCGCCCGCGCGCTGCGCCTCGACGACGTGGAGCGGGAGCACCTGCTCGACCTGGTCCACGCGGCCAACACCGCCCCGGCCCGGAAACTTTCGCGGAAACCCGCGGCGATCCGGCCCGGCGTGCAACGCCTTCTCGACGCGATGACCGAGGCCCCGGCGTACGTGTGGAACGGCCGGCTCGACGTGCTCGCCGCCAACGCTCTCGGGCGGGCGCTGTTCCTGCCGTTGTTCCCGCCCGGCGGTGAGCCACTCAACCAGGCGCGTTTCCTCTTCCTCGACGAAACTTCGCGGGAGTTCTTTCCCGACTGGGAGCTCCTCGCGCACGACGCCGTGGCGGTGCTGCGGGCTGAGGCCGGCCGCGACCCGCACGAGCCGCGGCTGGCCGATCTGATCCAGGACCCCGACCTGCGGATCACGGCCGGGCTCGCCGAGCCCGGATCCGAATCCGAAACCGCCCTGCGGCTGCTCGCCAGTTGGGCCGCCTCCACCCGTACGGAAGGAAAAGCGTGACCGGAACCGCCCTGCTGGTGATGGATGTGCAGGAAGCTAATGTCGCCCGCTTCCCCGACCCCGGCTATCTGCCGCGCCTGCGCGGCGTCATCGACGCGGCGCGCGCCGGCGGCCTGCCGGTGATCTACGTGGAGGTCGGCTTCCGGCCGGGTTTTCCCGAGATCAGCCCGCGTAACAAGATCTTCGGCGGGATCGCCGCGCGGGCCGGTGGTGGCGGCGGAACCAACGCGAGCCACCCGGACATCGCGCCGCTGGAGGGGGACATCGTCGTCACGAAACGGCGGGTCTCGGCTTTCGCGGGCAGCGATCTCGACGTCGTGCTGCGCGCCGGGGAGATCGACCACCTGGTCCTGACCGGGATCGCCACGAGCGGTGTCGTGCTCTCCACGGTCCGGCAGGCAGCCGACCTCGACTTCCGGCTGACCGTCATCGAGGACTGCTGTCTCGACAACGATCTCGAGGTGCATCGTGTCCTGACCGAGAAAGTTTTCCCGCGCCAGGCCGACGTGACCACCTCAGCGCTTTTTCTCGAGCGCGCGAACTAGCTGCTCCTTCGTCATCTGGGAGCGTCCCTCGATGCCGCGGGCGCGGGCCTCGGAGTAGAGCTGAGCCTTCGACTTCGGCTTGTCCGACGACTTGCGCCCGGCCGAGGGCTTGCCCAGCTCCTGCCAGCGGGTCTCGGTCATCTGCACGCCGTATTTCTTGGCGGCTTTCTTGATGCGCCGGAAAGCTTCGTCGCGCTCCTTGTCGGTCACGTCCCGCACCTGGTCGAAGCGGGCGATCGCGTTGCGCACGTGGCTCGCGTCGGTCAGCGGCTCTTTGCGCTGGTGCGGGAAGGCGAAGGTGCTCTCCGACAGCGAGTTGCGGTCCTCGGCGTCCAGTTCGTTGGTCATGCCTTCGGGGTACCCGCGACCGGTGTCGATCATGCCGTCCCAAATTTACGTGCACAGGTGAACCTTTCTGGCCCAAGGCCCGTACTGACCGTCGATGGGAGGTCCTCGATGATCCGTACGTTGCTCACCGGCGCCACCGTGGTCGCCGTGCTCGCCCTTGTCCCGGCGCCCGCGATGGCGGCGCCGGGGGTGCCCACGCAGCTCAACGCCGCCGATCAGGCGCTGCTCAACGGCGTGCGCCAGGCCGGCCTGTGGGAGATGCCCGCCGGTCAGATGGCCGCGCTGAAGGGCAGCAGCGCCAAGGTGCGCGCGGCCGGCCAGTACATCGCCGATCAGCACGTGCAGCTCGACCAGCTGGTCGTCGACGCGGCGAACGAGCTGGGCGCGACCATCCCGGCGACGCCGACGGCCGAGCAGTCGGGCTGGCTCACCGAGATGCAGAACGCCGACGGCGCCCGCTTCGACCAGACCTTCGTGACCCGGCTGCGGGCCGCGCACGGCAAGATCTTCCCGGTCATCGGGGCGGTGCGGGCGGCCACCCGCAACCCGGTCGTGCGCAAGTTGGCCGACCAGGCCAACACTTTCGTCTCGAACCACATGAAGATGCTCGAGAGCACCGGCCTCGTCCAGTACGAGAAGCTGCCGCCCGCCGCGATGCCGCCGGCCCAGGACCTGTCGGCGATCGGGATGGCCACGGCCAACGCCGGGGTCAACCCGCCGGTGAGCCCCATCGTGCTGTGGACCATGCTGATCGGCATGGTGGCGATCGCGGCCTTCGCCAGCCTCCGCATCATGCGCTCCCGCCATTAACCTTGTCGGTCGTGACCAAAGAGCTGTCCCCGGCCGAGTTGTCGCCGGCTGAGCTGTCCCGGGCTGAGTTGTCGCCGGCCGAGCTGTCCCTGACCGGGTTGTCGCCGGCTGAGTTGTCGCCGGCGGAGGAAGAGGTGGTCGGTGCGCTGCTGGCGGTGAGCCGCGTGTTCGTCGCGGTCGCCGCGCGCTCCCTGGCCGAGCTGGACGAGGACGTGACCCTCCCGCAGTTCCGCACCCTCGTGGTCCTGGTCTCGCGTGGCCCGCAGCGGATCGTCGACCTGGCCCAGGAGCTGGCGGTGACCTCGTCGACCGCGACCCGCATGTGCAACCGGCTGGTCGGCAAGGGCCTGGTGTCCCGCGTCTCGCGCCCCGAGGACCGGCGCGCGGCCTGGGTGACCCTGACCGAGCCCGGCCGGGCCCTGGTCGGCGAGGTCATGCGCCGCCGGCGCGATCAGGTCTCCGCGCTGGTCGCCGAGCTCTCGCTGACCCGTCCGCTGGGCTTCGCCGCCACCCTCAACGCCCTGGCCGAGGCCGCCGGCGAGCCGACCGACGCCGAGTGGCAGCGCCGCTGGAAAGATGCACAACTACACGCATCAGCCCGCTGACGGCGGTTCGAAACGCATTCTCAGCTCGTCCGGCACGTCGGCGCCGGCCCGCACGAAATCCGGCGCGCGAAACCCCGGCTGATACGCCGGAAACTCCGGCGCCGGCACGAACAGCTCGGTCGGCAGCCGATCCCGCCGCACGCGTTCGCGTAACCGACTGAACAAACCCATGTAACCCCCCTTTTACCCAGGGAGGAACGCTAGGCACGCGGGTGGGCGTGGACCTCCGCTGATCAGGCGCAGTCGATCAACCGTCCGGCGGTGTCTCAGGTGCCCTGAAGGGCGACCCGCAGCCAGTCCTCGACGCCGGCCACGTGCACGGTCGCCCAGGAACGGGCCAGTTCCGGCTGGCGGGTGGCGATCGCGTCGAGGATCGCGGCATGTTGCTCGCGGGTTTTCTCGACCGCGCCGGCCTGGGTGAGGCCGCGCCAGATCCGCGCCCGGGTCGTCGGGCCGGACAGGCTGTCGATCAGCGAGCAGAGCAGGGCGTTGCCGGCGCCGGCCGCGATCCGGTGGTGGAACTCCAGGTCGTTGGCGACCAGTTCGTCGATCGAGGCGTCGTCGGTGAGGCTGGCGAGAACTTTCCGCAACTCGCTCACGTCGTTGTCGCTCATCCGCTGGGCGGCGAGCGCCGTCGCGGACGGTTCGAGGATGCGCCGGACCTCGAAGAACTCCAGCACCGTGTCGTCGCGGTGGAAGTCGACGATGAAGTTCAGCGCGTCGAGCAGCAGTTGCGGCGCCAGGCTGGTCACGTAGGTGCCGTCGCCCTGCCGCACGTCGAGCACCCGGATCAGCGACAGAGCCTTCACGGCCTCGCGCAGCGAGTTTCGCGAAAGTCCGAGCCGCTCGGCGAGATCGGCCTCGCGCGGCAGCCGGTCGCCGGGCCGCAGCTCGCCCGCGACGATCATCGCCTTGATCTTCTCGATCGCCTCGTCGGTGACAGCCACGCGCTCTCCCTAGTCCCGAGTCAGATGGTAGGTCCGCTCCGCCGTCCCACCGAAGATCATCTCCCGCGCGTCGGCCGGCAAGATCAAGGTCAGGACCGAGATCCATTTCGCGTACGGCGTTGCCAGCAGACAAACAGGCCAGTCCGACCCGAACATCAGCCGTTCGGCCCCGAACAGCCGCAGCGCCTCCTCGACGTACGGCCGCAGGTCGTCGGCCGTCCACGTTTTCCACGAGGCCTCCGTGACCAGCCCGGAAAGTTTCGCGGTCACGTTCGCGTTCTCGGCCAGCGCGGCGAGGTCGGCGGCCCATGGGGCGAACCCGCCGTCGCGAATGGCCGGCTTGCCGAGGTGATCGAGGACGAACCGTACGTCGGGCAGGTCCCGGGCGACGCGTGCGGCCGCCGCGAGCTGGTCGGCCCGGATGCAGAGGTCGAAGGCCAGCCCCGCGTCGCCGATGGTCCGCAGCCCGCACCGCACGTCGTCCCGGTCGAGATAGCCCGGATCGCCGATCCCCTGGATCTGCTCCCGGATCCCGACCAGCCGTTCCCCGCCCGGCAGCGCCCGATAACCCGCGAGAATCTCCGCGAGCGCCGGTGAAGCCGGATCCGCCCAGGCCACCACCCCCGCAACCTCGGGAATGTCGGGGAGATAGCCGAGGAGAATGCGGGCCTCGTCGACATCGCACCGCCCGCCCTCGACCAGGATCGTGCGGTCGACGCCGTTGGCGGCGAGCTCGGCCCGCAGGTCGGCGGGGGAGAAGGTCCGCCGGATCGGCGCGAGATAACGATCGTCGAGCCAGGCGTAGCCCTGGTCGTCCCGCCAGAGGTGGTGATGCGCGTCGACGATCACGAGAGCACCGGCACCGGGGCGTCCGCGCGCAACAGCCCCTCGGCCACCAGCTCGGCCCACAGCTCGCCGGGCGGTGGCGGGGCCGCCGCGAGACCGAAGTTCTGCCGGGCCTGCGCGGGCGTCTGGGTGCCGACGATGACGGACGCGATGGCGGGGTGGGCGCCGGCGAAGGCGAGCGCCGCCGCCGGCAGCGAAACGCCGTGCCGCTCGCAGACCTCGGCGATCGCCTGCGCTTTCGCGACCACCGACGACGGCGCGTCCACGTAGTCGTACGGAAGTCCGGCGTGCGGACGCTCCACCGCGAGCATCCCGCTGTTGAAGACCCCCGCGTTGAGCACCGAGACCCCACGCCGGGAGCAGGCCGGCAGCAGCGAGTCCAGCGCCGGCTGCTCGAGCAGCGTGTAGCGGCCCGCGACCAGCACGACGTCGATGTCGGTCTCCGCGACGAACCGGTCGAGGACCTCCGCCTTGGTCGACCCGACGCCGATCGCCCGCACCACGCCCTCGGCGCGCAGCTCGTGCAACGCCGGGTAGGCCGAGGACAGGGCCTCGTCGGCGTGGTCCTCGGGGTCGTGGATCAGCACTAGATCGACCCGGTTGAGCCCCAGCCGATCCAGACTGTCGGTCAGCGACCGCAGCACCCCGTCCGCGCTGAAGTCCCACACCCGCCGGTAGGCGGCCGGCACCACGAAACCCGCCGGGTCCTGCTCCCCGGCCGTGGCCGGCGAGGGTTCCAGCAGTCGTCCCACTTTCGTGCTGAGCACGAAACTGTCGCGGGCGCGTTCGCGCAGCGCCGCACCGAGCCGGCGCTCGGAGAGCCCCAGCCCGTAGTGCGGCGCCGTGTCGAAGTACCGCACTCCCGCGTCCCACGCCGCCCCGACCGTCGCGAAAGCCGTCGCGTCGTCGATCGCCGTGTAGAGGTTGCCGAGCTGGGCGCAGCCGAGCCCGGCCCGCGGAAAGCTGATCACGGCAACTCCCACACCAGCGGCAGCCCGCCGTCCTTGCCGGAGTAGTCGTCCTCGACCTCGAGCAGCTCGGCCATCCGCTTCTGCCACGGCACGTTGGCCGGATGGTCGCGCAGGAACGCGCGCATGCGCTGGTAGTCGAGCACCTCGACCACGTGGAACAGGTCGCGCCCGTCCCGCCAGATCTCCCACGAGCGCACCCCGGCCTCCCGCAGCGCGCCGTCCAGCGCGGCGGGAATGGTTTCGTGCACCTTTTCGTACTCGTTCTCCATGCCCGGCTTCAGCCGGGTGTGCAAGGCGATCCGTTCCATCAGTCTTGGGCCTTGCCCGAGGTCAGCCGGGCCAGCACCAGCGCCGCCAGGATGATCGCCCCGTAGATCGCCTGGATCCACTGCGCCGACACCCCGCCCAGCGTCAGGATGTTGTTGATCAGGCCGAGCACCAGCACGCCGCACAGCGCGCCGAAGAGCGTGCCCTTGCCGCCGTCGAGGCTGACGCCGCCGATGACCGCCGCCGCGAACACCGTGAAGATCATGCCTTGGCCCTGGGCGGCCGCGACCGACCCGAGCCGCCCGGTCATCAGCAACCCGGCCAGCGCCGCCAGCAGCCCGCCCACGATCAGCACCATCCACACCACACGGTCGGTGCGGATGCCGGCCGCCCGCGCCGCGTCGACGTTTCCGCCGATTGCGTAAACCGCGCGTCCCGCCCGCAGGAAACCGAGCGCAAGAATCCCGGCCGCGAAAAGAATCGCGCAGATCCAGATCGACGCCGGCAACCCCAGCCAGGTGGCGTTACCCAGATAGAGCACCGACGGCGGGATGTCGAAAAGATTCTGCCCGCCGGTCAATCCGATCTGCAGGCCGCGCAACACGATCAGCATGCCGAGCGTCACGATGAACGCCGACAGCCGGAACCGCAGGATCAGCAACCCGTTGAACGCGCCGATCACCGCGCCGGTCAGCAGGCACAACGGGATCGCCAGGGCGGTCGGCCAGTCGGTGCCCAGCCCGTGCGAGGCGGTCGGGATGACCAGGCCGAGCGCGAGTGCCGGCGCGAGACCGATCGTCGACTCCAGCGACAGGTCGAACTTTCCCGCGATCAGGATGATCGCCTCGGCCAGCACCAGCAGCGAAAGTTCCGTCTGCTGTTGCATAACGTTGACCAGGTTCGCCTTGCTCAGGAACACCGGGTCGATGATCGCCCCGACCAGCGCCAGCACCACGATCGCGGGCACCAGCGCGAGGTCGCGGAAGCGGGCGAGCCGCAGCCGCGGGCGCGGCTGGGCGGCGCGGGGAGTGGCCAGGCTCTGCGTCTCGCTCACTCTTTCGTCAACCCCTTTCATGTACGCCTTCGACAGCGCCGATGAGCGAAGCATCGTCCCAGCCCCGCGTGGCGGTGTGGACGATCCGGCCGTGGAACATGACGAGGACCCGGTCGCAGGCTCGCACATCGTCGAGCTCATCGGACACGATCAGCACCCCGGTGCCGCCGGCCGCCGCGTCCGAAACCGCGCCCAGCAAGGAAAGTTTCGACCGCACGTCGACCCCGGCGGTGGGACTGACCAGGACGAGCGCGCGGGGATCGCTGGCGAGGGCGCGGGCGAGCACAACTTTCTGTGCGTTCCCGCCGGAGAGTCCGCTCACCGGCTGATCCGGCCCGCTGGTGCGGATGTCGTACGCGTCGATCATTTGCCTTGCCGCCTGCCGGCGGCGGCCCGGAAGCGCGACCCCCGCCGGACCCAGACGATCGGTGATCGTCATCGTCGCGTTCTCGGCGACGGACAGCAGCGGCACCAGACCCTCCCGGTGCCGGTCCTGCGGCAGATAGCCCAGCCCGGCGTCGAGAGCGGCCGGCACGCTGCCCGGCCGCGGCGCCTTCCCGGCGACGGTGACCGTGCCCGAGTCGGCCTTGAACAGCCCGGCGATCGTCTGGGCCAGAGCGTTCTTGCCACTGCTGCCCGACCCGATCAGCCCGACCATCTCGCCGGCCCGCACCTCGAGGTCCACCTCCTCGTAGCGATCGGCCAGCGAAAGTTTCCGGACGTCGAGAACGACCGGGCCGCCGTCCGCCCGGTCCCGGGCGGACGACGACGCGACCGGTGCGTCCCCGGTCATCGCCCGCACCAGGTCGTCGTGGGGCAGGTCGGCGACCGGCGCGGTGAGCACGTGTTTCGCGTCGCGGAAAACCGTGACGCGCTGGCACACCTCGTACACCTCCTGGAGGTGATGCGAGATGAACAGGAACGTGACCCCGGCGGCCCGCAGGTCGCGCATGCGCTCGAATAGCCGCTCGATCGCCGCGGCGTCGAGCCGCGCCGTCGGCTCGTCGAGAATGATGAACTTCGCGCCGAACGACAGCGCCCGGGCGATCTCGACGAGCTGGCCCTGCTCGACGGTGAGGTCGCCGGCCACGGTCGCCGGATCGATGTCGACGCCGTAGCGGTCGAGCAGCTCACCCGCCCGCCGGCGCAGGCCGCGCCAGTCGATCAGCCCGCGCCTGCTCTGCTGACGGTTGAGGAAAAGATTCTCGCCGACCGTCAGCGTCGGGATGATGGTGGATTTCTGGTAGACGCACGCGACTTTCTGCCGCCACGCGTCCCGGTCGGCGACCGGCGGCGCCGGCTCGCCGTCGAACGTGACCGTCCCGGCGTCGGCCTTCTGCAGGCCGGTCAGGATGGACACGAGCGTCGACTTGCCGGCGCCGTTCCTGCCTACGAGCGCGTGGGTCTCCCCGCTGGTCAGCGCGATGCCCGCGTCGTCGAGGGCGGTTGTCGCGCCGTACCGTCTGGTGATCCCTCGCGCCTCGACCGTGGTCATAGCTGGTTGCCCCACAGGGACTTGTCGTCCACGTTGTCCTTGGTCACCAGGGGAGCGGCCAGCTGGTCCTCGAGGGTGCCGTTGCCGACGTCCACGATCGTCGAGTCGTGGTCGGTCGGGCCGGGCTGGAAAGTTTTCCCGTCGAGGGCCGCTTTCGCGTAGAAGAGCGCGTACTTCGCGTACAGGTCGGCGGGTTGCGAAACTGTCGCGTCGATCTCGCCCTTACGGATCGCGTCGTACTCCTGCGGAATGCCGTCGTTGGAGACCGCGAAGATGTGCTTCGGGTCGCTCGGCGGCACCAGCAGCCCCTTCGACTTGAGCACCTGCAGCGTCGGGGCGAGGAAGACGCCGCCCGCCTGCATGTAGATGCCCTTGATGTCGGGGTGCTGGGCGAGCCGGGTCTGCAGGGCGGCCGCCGCCTTGGCGCCCTCCCACTCGGTCGGCTCGGCGAAGATCTCGATGCCCGGGAACTTGCTCTTCATGCACTCGGCGAACGCCTCGGACCTATCCCGGCCGTTGATCGACGAGAGCGAGCCCTGGAACTCGATGACCTTGCCCTTGCCCCCGAGCTTCTCGCCGAGGAACTCGCAGGCCTTCTGCCCGTAGGCGCGGTTGTCGGCCCGGACCACCATGAACACCTTGCCCTTGTCGGGGCGGGTGTCGACGGAGACGACCGGGATCTTCTTGGAAGCCAGGGTGGCGAGCGTCGAGGCGATCGCGCCGGTGTCCTGCGGCGCCATCACGATCGCCTTGGCGCCCTGGCTGACCAGGGCCTGGGTGTTGGCGACGAGCTTGGACACGTCGTTCTGCGAGTTGGTCGGCGTCATCATGTTGACGCCGAGCTCGCCGGCGAACTTGGGGACGTATTTCGCGTACGAGTTCCAGAAGTCGGAGTCGGCGCGGGGGAGGTCCACGCCGATCGGGGGGTTGCTGCTGCCGGCGCCCGTGGAAGTGGAGTCGTCCCCACAGGCGGCGGCGGTCGAAAGGATCAGGACGGCGGCGAGCGCCGAGCGGAATGCGTACCTCATCGTGGTCCTCGATTCGCGCTTGGAACAGAGGCTGGATCGGTAACATGCTTGCAATACATCGGATGTTTACCAGTCACGCGCGCCCGAAATCAAGGGATCGTCGTGAATTTCCGCATCATCCATCCGATGACGGGTGGGCGTAGGTCGTCAGCGTCTCCGGGCGCATGGTCGAGCCGAAGCCCGGCACGACCGGCGCGACGTAGCGGCCGTCGCGGATCACCACCGGATCCGCGAAATGTTCGTGCAGGTGGTCGACGTACTCGATGATGCGGTCGTCCATCGAGCCCGAGACCGCGACGTAGTCGAACATGGACAGGTGCTGCACCATCTCGCAGAGGCCGACGCCGCCGGCATGCGGGCAGACCGGCACACCGAACTTGGCGGCCAGCAACAGGATCGCGATGTTCTCGTTGACGCCGGCGACCCGGGCGGCGTCGATCTGGAGGTAGTCGAGGCCGCGGGCCTGAAGGAGCTGCTTGAAGACGATCCGGTTCTGCACGTGCTCGCCGGTCGCGACCCGGATCGGCTCGATCGCGCGGGCGATGGTCGCGTGGCCGAGGATGTCGTCCGGACTGGTCGGCTCCTCGATCCACCAGGGTTCGTACGGGCTCAGCGCCTTGATCCACTCGATGGCCGCGGGGACGTCCCAGCGCTGGTTGGCGTCCACGGCGATGCGGATCTCCGGGCCGCACACCTCGCGAGCGATCCGCATCCGGCGCAGGTCGTCCTCTAGATCGGCGCCCACCTTGAGCTTGATCTGCCGGAAGCCCTGGTCGATGGCCTCCTTGCAGAGTCGCCGCAGCTTCTCGTCGTCGTAGCCCAGCCAGCCCGGTGAGGTGGTGTAGGCGGGGAATCCCAGCTCGATCAGCTCAGCCTCGCGGGCCTGCCGCGTGTCTGATTTGTCGCGCAAAATGCGGACAGCCTCGTCCGGGGTCAGCACGTCGGTCAGGTAGCGGAAGTCGATCAGGCCGACGATCTCTTCCGGCGACATCCGGGAAAGCAGCTGCCACAGGGGCAGGCCCGCCCGCTTGGCCGCGAGATCCCAGAAGGCGTTGATCACGGCGCCGATGGCCATGTGCATGACGCCCTTCTCCGGCCCCAGCCAGCGCAGCTGCGAGTCGTGCACCAGCTCTCGCCACAGCTCGCCGAGGTCGGTGTCGACCGGCCGCCCCACCAGGTAGGGCGTCAGCGCCGCGATCGCCGCCGTCTGCACGTCGTTGCCGCGCCCGATCGTGAACGCGAAGCCATGCCCCTCGTGCCCCGCCGGATCGTCGGTGCGCAGCACGACGTAGGCGGCCGAGTAGTCCGGGTCCGGATTCATGGCGTCGGAGCCGTCGAGCTCCAGCGAGGTGGGAAACCGGATGTCGTGGGTCTCGACCGCCGTGATCCGATGACTGCTCCCGGCCGTGCTGAGTTGCTCCGGCATATCGACCTCATCCCGCGTCATACATCCGATGTTTAGCAGCCGGGTTCCGCCGAGACAAGACCTCGGGCCCGGCGGGTTGAGCCGTCCGGCGCGGGGTATCCGCTATGTCCGACCCCGGAAAGGAGCTCGCCATGACCGCCGCATCCTCCCCGCAGGGAGTGCCGATCGCCGTGCCGCTCGCCGCCGGCGAGACCGAGAAGGAGCAGGCTGAGGAGAAGACCGGCCCCACCGTCGGCGCGTCCGACGCCGACGCCGACGCGGCCGCTTCCGGCGCCGACGTCGACCTCACCGACGCCCGCCACGACTCGGACGGCGTCCCGGTGGGCGAGGCCGACGCCGAAGAGGACCGCCGAGCCTCCGGCGCCTGACCACGGCGCCCTCGGGCGGCCCCGGCCCCGGCCTCTCGCCGTCGAGGGTTCTCGCGCCCAGCCGCGCGCCGTGGCCGCGCGCCGTGGCCTCGCGCCCTGCCCTCGCGCCCTGCCCTCGCGCCCTGCCCTCGCGCCCTGCCCTCGCGCCCTGCCCTCGCGCCCTGCCCTCGCGCCGCCGGTCGTTCTCGCGTGCACCGGCCCTTTTCGCCCCCGGCCTTCCCGGCCCGCGCTGTCCCGGCCGGGGCGGGACCAAAGCCTCTGCCTCGCCACGCCCTCCGGCGGGAGGGTGGAGGTGGAGGTGAGAGGCCATGGACACCGTCGTCCCGCCCTCGCGGAGGGTGCTTGTGGACTGCGTCCACTCCGCCACCGCCGCGCCGTCGTTGCACAACAGCCAGCCGTGGCGGTTCCGGATCCGGTCGGGACGGATCGACGTGTACGCCGATCCCGATCGCCGGCTGCCCGTCCTCGATCCCCAGGGGCGCGAGCTGATGATCAGCGTCGGCGCGGCGGTCCTCAATCTGCGGCTCGCCCTGCGGGAGGCCGGCTACCTCAACGACCTGCAGCTCTTCCCCGAGCCTGGCGTCGTCGCGCGGGTGACGGCCACCCATCCCGAGCCGGTGAGCGATGAGCTCGCGGCACTGGCCGAGGCGATACCGCACCGCCACACCAACCGGTTGCCCTTCGCGCACCTGGCCGTGCCCGAGAAAGTTCTCGACAAGTTGCGCGACGCCGCGCACGCCGAGGGCGCCGTCCTGGCCGTGGCGACTCCCGAGGGCCGCGACGCGATCCTGCGCCTGGCCGGCACGGCCGACCGCGTGCTGCGCGCCCGCCCCGGCTACACCACCGAGCTCGCCCGCTGGACCGGCGACCCCCGCCACGACGGCGTGCCCATCTGGGCGGCCGGCCCGTGGGACGCCCTCGAAGCGGTGCCGATCCGAGATTTCGCGCAACTTTCCGGCGAGCCGCGCAAGCGGGAGCGCTTCGAGCCGTACCCGACGATCCTGGTCCTGGCCACCCACGGCGACGACCGCCTGGCCTGGGTCCGCGCCGGCCAGGCCCTGCAACGGGTCCTGCTCACCGCGACGTGGCACGGCGTCGCCTCGACGCCGATCGGCCAGCCGGTCGAGGTCCCCGAGATCCGCCGCCGACTGCTGGACCCGGCGTCCGGCCTCTCCGTCCAGATGGTCCTGCGCATCGGCTACGGCCGGATGGCGGGCCGCACCCCACGCCGCCCGGTCACCGACGTCCTGACCCGGCAGTGATCCTGCGCGCGATGCCCGACCGCGGCCTGGCGCGCGATGCCCGTCCGCGGCCCTGCGCGCGATGCCGGACCGGGGCCCTGCGCGCGATGCCGGACCGGGGCCCTGCGCGCGATGCCGGACCGGGGCCCTGCGCGATGCGGACCGCGGCCCTGCGCGCGATGCCCGACCGCGGCCCGATGCGCGAAGCCTGCTGCGGCCCGGAGTGCGAAAGTTTCCGCCGACCGGCACGACCTCTTGCCCGCGGATAAACTGCCGGGGTGCGGCAGCGAGCGACGGAAGGGCTGGTCGCCCAGGCGCGCAAGGCGGTCGCGTCATTGGCCGGGGCGTTCGGGCGGCCGCCCGGCGTCGAGGCGCACGAAATCTATCGGGGCGCGGTCGTCGTGATGATGCGCGTCGTTTTCCTGCGCTTCGCGGAAAGACAAAGACTCCTTCTTTCGTACGGGACGAGCCGGGTCTCCACTTGGCGCGAGCTGACGGCCGTCTTCGATGCCGTGCACCGCGACCACGGCGGGTCGCTCTTCGAGCCGGCCGGACTGCCGTGGCTGCCCGCCGAGGTGCCGGCGGAGGTCGTGGCGCAGCTACTCCGCGTCGGCGACCTCGGCGAGATCGAGGAGATCGGGTACGTCTACGAGGGGCTGCTCTCGTTCGAGGGCTACCGCGCCGACGACGGCTCGACCCGCGTCGCCCGCTCGGGGCTGCGACGGAACACCGGCACGCACTACACGCCGCGCGAACTCGCGGACGAGATCGTCGATCATGCGCTCGCGCCGCTGATCTACGACCCGGGCCCGCTGCAGACGCCCGACCCGGCGCGTTGGCGGTTGCGGCCGGCCGAGGAAATTCTCGCGCTCAGGGTGGCCGACATCGCGATGGGTTCGGGGGCGTTCCTGCTCGCCGCGGCCCGCTGTCTCGGCCGCCACGTGCCTTCGTCGCGGGTGGTCGAGCGCTGCCTCTACGGCGCCGACATCAACCCGATGGCCGTCGAGATGGCGAAACTTTCCCTCTGGCTGGCCGCCGCCGACGAACGCCGCCCGTTCACCTTCCTCGACGACCACCTGATCGCCGGCGATTCGCTGCTCGGCATCACCTGCCTCGCCGAGCTTGCCGGCTCACCCACCGTTCTCGCCGACAAGCACGCCGCCGAGAAGCACGCCGATCTGGTCACCGCCGCCGCCCTGGCCCGACTCAGGCCGGCCGACATCCGGGGCAGGCCGGCCGATGTCCGTCTCCTGCCCGCCGACCGGTGGGGCCGGCCCGCCGACATCCGACGCAGTGCCGTCGACGCCGGGCGCGGGAGCGCCCGCGACGCGGGCGGGAAAGCCGATGTCCGAGGCGAGCAGGGCAGCGCCGGCCCTGAGCCCGCCGATGTCCGCGGTGAGCGTGACTCGCGGGCCGGCGGGCTCGAACGCCGGCCGGTCCACTGGCCGCTGGTCTTTCCCGAAGTCTTCGCGAACGGCGGCTTTGACGCGATCGTCGGCAATCCGCCCTTCCTCGGCGGCAAGCGGATCAGCGGCGCCCATGGCCCCGCCTACCGCAAATACCTCGTCGATGTGGTCGGGCGCGGCGTGAAAGGCAACGCCGATCTGATCGCCTACTTCGCGCTGCGGGCCCACAGCCTGCTCAACGCGACCGGGCAGACCGGGCTGATCGGCACCAACACGCTCGCCCAGGGCGACACCCGCGAAGTCGGCCTCGACCAGCTCGTCGCGCGCGGCGTGACCATCACCCGCGCGGTGAAGAGCCGCCGCTGGCCGTCCCGCTCGGCGGCCCTCGAATATTGCGTGGCCTGGACCAGCAAGGTCCGGCCGGCCGCCGGCATACCGGTGATTACCTCTTCGCTGGAGGCCGCCTCGCGCGTCCACGGCACCCCGAAACGCCTGCGCGGCAGCGCGGGCATCGCGTACATCGGCAACTTCGTCAACGGCATCGGGTTCGTGCTGTCCGACGACGAGCGGGACGCGCTGCTCGCCGCCGAGCCGCAGTCGTCCGAGGTGGTGCACCGCTATCTGAACGGCCGTGACGTCAACAGGCACCCGGAACAGGCGGCGAGCCGCTGGATCATCGACTTCCACGGCTGGCCGCTGGAGCGCGCCGCCGCCTACCCGGCCTGCCTGGCCCGGGTCGAGCGTCTGGTCAAGCCGGCCCGCGACGCGCTGCCCGACGCGAAACGTTCCACGCGCGAGAAGTGGTGGCAGTACGAGAAACTTGCGCCCGGGTTGCGCGGCGCGATCGCGGATCTGAAGCGGGTCATCGCGATCACGCTGGTCGGCAAGTCGGTGATGCCGGCGATGGTCCCGACCGGCCAGGTCTTCTCGCACATGCTCGGCGTCTTCGCCACCGACGACCCGGCCATGCTGGCGCTGCTGTCGAGCTCGCACCACTACTGGTGGGCCGCGCGGCGGGCGTCGACGCTGGGCACCACCTTGCGCTACACGCCGTCGGACGCCTTCGAAACTTTCCCGCTGCCTTTTCTCACCTCGCGTCTGCGGGAGCTGGGCGACCGGCTCGACCTCGAACGGCGCGACGTGATGCTGACACGAGGCGCCGGCCTCACCGCCACGTACAACCGGGTCTTCGACCCGCGCTGCGGGGACGCGGACGTCGCCGGCCTGCGTGAACTGCACCGGGAGATAGATTTCGCGGTCGCCGACGCGTACGGATGGAGTGATCTGCCGTTGGATCACGGCTTCCACGAAGGCCGGTACACGGTCGGTCCGGCGGCCCGGCAGGAGATTCTCGACCGGCTGCTGGAACTTAATCAGGCGCGTTAACAGTTGCCCGGAACATTTCCGGCAGGTTACCTTGGGAGCGCTCCCATAGACCGTCGTCTCTGGAAGGAACTCCCCGTGCCCCCTCTCCCCGCCAAGCGGCGCCTGACCATCGCCGCCGTCGCCTGCCTCACCGCCGCCACCGGCGTGTGGGTCTCCACCGGCACTGCCAGCGCCGGAACGATCAGCGGCGCCCTCTATCGCGACACCAACACCCCCGTGGCCCGCTGGCTCGCGGCCAATCCCAACGACTCCCGCGCTGCGGTGATCCGCGACAAGGTCGCCAGCCAGCCGGCGTCGCGGTGGATCTCCTCGTTCAACCTCGGCACCGTCCAGGCCGAGGTCTCCGGCTACGTGAACGCGGCCAACGCGGCCGGCCAGATCCCCGCCCTCACCCTCTACGGCATCCCCAACCGGGACTGCGGCGGCGCGTCCGCCGGCGGCGCCCCCGACCTCGCCACCTACCAGACATGGATCGGAAACATTTCGCGCGGTCTCGGCGGCAGCACCGTCCTGATCATGCTCGAACCCGATTCGATCGCCCTGCAGACCTGCCTGAGCGCGAGCGAGAAAACCGCCCGCGACCAGGCTCTGCGCACCGCGACCCAGACGCTCAAGGCGGCCAACGCGAACGCGAAGGTCTACCTCGACGCCGGACACTCCACGTGGAACAGCGCGAGCGAGCAGGCCACGCGTCTGGTGGCCGCGGGCGTCGCCTCGGCGGACGGCTTCTACACGAATGTTTCCAACTTCAACCCTACAAATTCCGAGGCCGCGTACGGGCGGAGCATCATCTCCTCGCTTTCCGGCCAGGGCGTCAACGGCAAGCGCCAGGTCATCGACACGAGCCGTAACGGCGGCGCGTCCGGCGACTGGTGCGGCGACGACAACACCGACCGCCGGATCGGCCAGTACCCGACCACGGCGACCGGCGACGCCAACATCGACGCCTACCTGTGGGTGAAGCCGCCCGGCGAGGCCGACGGCTGCCGCTACACGGCCGGTTCCTTCCAGCCCGACCTGGCCTACAGCCTGGCGAGCAGCGCCCCCAACCCGCCGGTGACCACACCGCCGACGACCGTGCCCACGACGCCTCCGACAACGCCGCCCACGACGCCACCGACAACCCCGCCCACGACTCCTCCGACAACGCCGCCGACAACGCCGCCCACGACGCCGCCGACAACCACCCCGACGACGCCGCCGGCCACGGGGGCCTGCTCCGCCACCTACCAGACCACCGGTTCGTGGCAGGGCGGCTTCCAGGGCCAGGTCACGGTCAAGGCCGGCAGCGCCGGGATCACCGGATGGACCGTGACGTGGCCGCTCGGCTCCGGCCAGTCGATCACGCAGGTCTGGAACGGTGAGCTCATCAGCAGCTCGCCGACTGTGACCGTCCGGAATGTTTCGTGGAACGGGGCTCTCGCGGCGAACGCCACCGCGCAGTTCGGTTTCCTCGGCAACGGCCCGGCCTCCACGCCGGCCGTCACCTGCACGTCCCGCTGACCGCTTCACCCGCGGATGGCTGACCGCTTCACCCACGGATGCTGACCGCTTCACCCACGGTTGGCTGACCGATCACCCTCGGATGGCCGGGCCGCGAACCGCGGCCCGGCCATCCCGGCTATGCGACGTGGAGGCCGACCGCCCATTTCCTCGCGCGTTCGGTCTCGCCGTCGAGCAGCGGGCCCGCCGTGCCCGAGACGTGGAAACTTTCCGCCGGGGCGACCACGCGGCAGCCGAGGCGGCGCAACTTTCGCTGGGCCTTTCGCGCCGCCGACCCGGTCGGGAACCGGGTGTCGATGGTCGTGTCGAAGGCCGCCGCCGCCAGACCGGAGAGGCGGGGCGCGGTGTCCAGGTATTCGCGCAGGCCGCTGCCGCTGTGCCCGGCGGAGGCGCCCTGCTTGACCGCGTCGGCGCGCGTGCTCGGCCGGCTCATGCTCAGCGCGTGCGTCGGGCCGCCCACGACCAGCAGGTCCACCCCGTCCGCCGACGGACGGGAGGCGGCGTCGGCGAGCGTCACGTCGTACCCGCCGGCCAGCCCCTCCGCGACCGCCTGCGCGATCGCCTCGGTGTTTCCGAACATCGATTCGTAGACCACCAGCGCTTTCACGATCGATCCCCTCCAGAGACGCGGGCCGGGAAACTTTCCTCCTCAGCGTCGCGCCCCACGGGGACGCCGTGCAGGGCCCGAGGACCCGTCAGCGCAGGCGGAACAGCACCTCGCCGGCCTGCGGGATCACCATCGTCCCGGGGTCGGCCGTCAACGCCGGGATGTCGACGGAAGCCGGGTCCAGGTAGTCCAGATTGGCCCGCCGGACCACCTCCTCGGGGATCCCGGTGGCCAGCGTGACCGTCACGCGATCGTGCTCGCCCGTCTCCGGATCCCACGTGCCGGCGCCCCGCAGATGCGTGGAATGGGCCAGCACACCCCAGTGGTAGTGCGAGAACTTGTCCCACTGCTTCACGAAATAGTCGCGGCAGTGGTAGCCGATCTCCTCGATCTCCGGGTGCATCTCGGAGATCCGGGTGACGTGCGGGGCGTACAGGATGACCTGCCCGCCATCGGCGACCACCGGCTCGACCTTGTAGAAGCCCTTGGCGCCGGTCCACATGTCGTCGTATTTCGCCGGGATGATCGACAGGATCCGGTGGACCGGCGCGTCCAGGTATTGCACGTGGGTCTCGGCCGAGATGTCGGCGCACGCGGCCCAGGCCTCCTCGGGCGGCCCGAACGAGGCCGCGTGCAGCGCGCCCGTCCCCGACTGCACGACCAGGCACAACGCCAGCCGGCGGCTCGGGATCAGGGCCGCCGCCTCGTTGATCAGCGCACGGACCGGGGTGATGCCGCGGGTGCCGATGATCTCGGCGCTGGTGATCAGCGCGCCCAGCCAGTGCGAGAAGTCGATGATCTCCTGCCCGGCGACGCCGGGGAAGAAGTACTTGTTGCCGCCGGAGAAACCCACCACCTCGTGCGGGAAGACCGGCCCGACCACCAGGCAGACGTCGTGGTCGACCACGGCCCGGTTGAGCGTGACATCCACCGCCCGCCGCATCCGCCCCCCGGAAAGCGAACCCACCCGCTCGGCGGAAATGTTTCCCACCGACACCAGCGTCGACGGCACCCACCATTCGTGGTTGAGCACCTCGAAACCCGGATACGGACCGCCCAGGTGTTTCGCGAGCTGCGCCTCGTTCATCGGGGCGTGCGTGCCCAGCGCCACCAGCACGGTGACCCGGGAGGCCCGGCCGTCGAGCGCCGAGTGCACCGCGCCGAGCAGCAGCGGCAGCGGGCAGCTGCGGGTGGCGTCCGGCACCACCACGCACACCGACTTCCCGTCGAGGTCGGCTCCGCTGAGCCGTTCCATCACGAAGTCCCGTACGGTCGCGTCGTCGAGCACCTGGTCCGCGGCGCCGATGGTGTCTCCCATGGCTGAAACTCTCCGCCACAATCGGCCATCCCGCAAAGGAAGCGATGTCTGTGGCAGCCTGTGCGGATGCCGGCACGCGCATCCAGCACCCGCGAGATTCAGGACATCCTGTGGCGGGCGGCCGGCAAGCTGCGCGGGTCCGTGGACGCCGGGCAGTACCGGGAGTTCATCCTGGGGCTGGTCTTCTTCAAGTACGTATCGGACGCCCGGGTGCTGGGCGTGCAATGGGCGGCCCTCACGGCGGGGGACGGGGCGATCGGCGAACGGCTCGACGCCGCCATGGACGCGGTCATGCGCGACAACCCGGCGCTCGCGGGCGTGCTGCCCAAGGTCTTCGGCAAGGTCGACCCGACCCGGCTCGGGGAGATCGTCGAGCTGATCGGGGACGCCCGCTTCACCGCCGACGGCGACCGGCCGGCGCAGGACGTGCTGGGCGAGGCGTACGAATATTTCCTCGAAAGGTTCGCCCGCGCCGAGGGAAAGCGGGCGGGGGAGTTCTACACGCCGGCCGGGGTGGTGCGGCTGCTCGTGGAGATGCTCGAGCCGTACGAGGGCGATGTCTACGACCCGTGCTGCGGGTCGGGCGGCATGTTCGTGCAGGCCGCCAAGTTTCGCGGGCGGGACGTGGCCGTGCACGGGCAGGAGAGCAACGAGCGCACCTGGCGGCTGGCGAAGATGAACCTCGCCATCCACGGCATGGACCCGGGCGGGCTGGGGGAGACCTGGGCCGACACCTTCGCCCGTGACCTGCACCCGGGGCTGCGCGCCGACTTCATCCTCGCCAACCCGCCGTTCAACCAGTCCGACTGGCAGCGCGATCCCGCCGACCCGCGCTGGGCCTACGGGGTGCCGCCGCTGGCGAACGCGAACTTCGCCTGGCTCCAGCACATCGCCGCGAAACTTTCCGGCAGCGCGGGCATCGTGCTGTCCAACGGCTCGATGTCGTCGCGGCAGCAGGGCGAGGGCGCGATCCGGGAAGCCCTCGTGCGTGACAACCTGGTCGCCTGCATGGTCGCGCTCCCGGGAAACCTTTTCCGCACCACCGCGATCCCGGCCTGCCTCTGGATCCTCAGCCGCCGCAAGAAAGACGAGCAGATCCTGTTCATCGACGCGCGCGGCATGGGCACGATGGTCGACCGCACCGAGCGGGTGCTGACCGACGCCGACATCGCCCGGATAGCGGACACCTACCACGCGTGGCGCCGGGACGAGTACGAGAACGTGCCCGGGTTCTGTTTCGCGGCGACAACCGCGGAAGTTGCCGCGCAAGATTTCGTGCTCACGCCGGGCCGCTATGTCGGCGCGCCCGAGAGCCAGGAGGACGACGAGCCGGTCGCCGACCGGATCGAGCGGCTCACCAAGGAGCTCTACGCCCGGTTCGACGACTCCGCCCGGCTCGAGGCCGCGGTGCGCGAGCAGCTCGGACGGCTGCATGGATGACTGGCGAACCGGGACGCTGCGCGACGTGGCCGCGCCGAGAGGGCTGATCGGCGGCCCCTTCGGCTCCTCGCTAGGCGGCAAGGACTACGTCCCCGCCGGCGTGCCGGTCATCCGCGGCGCCAATCTCGGTTCGCAAGGCTATTTCGACACTGCCGAGCTCGTTTTCGTGACGCCGGAGAAAGCGCGGAAACTTTCCGGGAACCAGGCCCGCCCCGGCGATGTCGTCTTCACGCAGCGCGGCACGCTCGGCCAGGTCGGAATCGTCCCCGGACAATACGAAAGCTACGTGATTTCGCAGAGCCAGATGCGCCTGCGCGTCGACCCCGCCCGGGCCGACCCGAGATTCGTGTACTACCAGTTCCGATCCCGCGCGATGGTCGACACGATCCGTAACAGCGCTATCACCACCGGCGTGCCGCACATCAATCTGGGCATCCTCGCCGCGCTACCGATAGTGATCCCCCCGTTGCGCGATCAGGTGGCGATCGCCGAGGTCCTCGGCGCCCTCGACGAGAAAATCGCCGCCAACGAGGCGACCGCGCAAACCGCCCATGACCTGGTCGCGGCCGAGTTCGCGAGAGCGAGCGCCGAAGCGATCAGACCGGGCCGGTCCGGGCGGCCGCAAAGCCTGGGCGAGATCCTCGACCTGGCCTACGGCAAGGCCCTCCCCGCAAGGCTCCGGCGTCCGGGCGAGGTCCCCGTCTTCGGCAGCGGCGGCCGGGTCGGCCGGCACGACACGGCGCTCGTCCCCGGCCCCGGCGTGATCGTGGGCCGCAAAGGCACGGTGGGTTCGGTCCATTGGTGCGCCGAAGATTTCTTCCCCATCGACACGACATATTACGTCCGGATAAAAGGCAAAAATATAAGCTTTGCGTACGCGTACCATATGCTCCTGAATCTGGGTCTTGATCGGATGAATCAGGACTCGGCCGTTCCCGGGCTCAACCGCTCGCACGCCCTCGCGCTGCCGGTCCTCCTGCCGCCCGCCCACGTGATCGAGGAATTCACCCAGCGTGCCCGCCCGCTGTTCGCCCTGCGTGAGCGCCTGGCGGAGGAGAACGCCACCCTGTCCGAGCTGCGCGACTACCTTTTGCCCCGGTTTTTGGCCCGAAATATAACGATCGGCGAGATCCGCAGGCCCTAAAACCGGGCAAAAGTTCGGAAACCTTCCAGCTGAGAAACCTCGAGATTGTCTCGTGTTCATAGAGTGGTTACCCTGCATCCGCCACGCAGACGGATTGGAGCGTGGCCGGCGACACGGGGATACGGGGAAAGCACGGAATGTTGCGCGACGAGGGACGTGATCTGTCCTGCCCAGGGGCCTTGCGGTCCCCGAGGGCCGAGGCATGATCGCGCTGCGGTTCTACCGCCTGCTGCCGAAGGACTACCGGCTGCGGCTGGTCCAGGTGCTTCCGCCACATCGGCAGTTGTGGCTGGTCCGGCGGCTCACCCGGCAGCGCTCGCTGGCCCATCCGGCGACGCCCGGCACGCTGATCAAGGCGCGCGACGCCGGCACCACGCTGCACGCCAAGGTCGAGGCCGACACGACGCCCGCCAGCGCCTGGCACCGCAACCTCACGGCGGTCACCGCGGTCCTCGACCGGGCCGGCATCGAGTACTTCTGCCTGCGCCCCACCGGCCGCCTGCACAGCTCCGTCGCCGTGCACCGGCGCGACCGGGAGCGCACGCTCGAGGTCCTGCGGGCCGACGCCGAGCTTTCCGGCGCGCGGATCCGCACCGGCGAGGCGACCGACCGCGGCTTCCGGCCGACCCGGATCGGGAAGACGGGCGTGCAGGTCTTCTTCCCCGTGACCGATCCGCACGGCGCCACCGTGCTGGGCAGCGGCTCGGCCTGCGAGATCGAATTCTGGCGCACGGTCAAGGGCGTCGACGGCGCGCCCGACATGATCGCCGGCCCGCGGCGCAACGAGGTCGCCTCGGTGCTGCCGGCGCAGGCCGAGTACCGCGAGGTGCCGCCGGTCGCGCTCAACCCGATTTTGTCGGCCACCGAGGAGCAGCCGCGGTACCGCACCCGCTCCGAGTTCGCCGGCGTGCCCGCCGAGGACGTCCGCTTTCCGATCGACGTCGTCTACACGTGGGTCGACGGCAGCGACCCGGACTGGCTCGCCCGCAAGAACGAGTCGCTCGCCGCCTTCGGCAAGGAGCAGATCAACACGATCGCGACGAACCAGTCGCGCTTCATCAGCCGCGACGAGCTGCGCTACTCGCTGCGGTCGATCGCCTCGTTCGCGCCCTGGGTGCGGCACATCTTCCTGGTGACCGACGACCAGCTGCCGTCGTGGCTGAACCCGGACTCCCCGCGGCTGACCGTGATCAGCCACCGGGAGCTGTTCGGCGACACCGGCGTGCTGCCCACGTTCAACTCGCACGCGATCGAGTCGCGGCTGCACCGCATCCCCGACCTGGCCGAGCACTTCGTCTACTTCAACGACGACATGTTCCTGGGCCGGCCGGTGCTGCCGAACGCTTTCTTCCACGCCAACGGCATCGCGAAGTTCTTCCAGTCCACCGCGCAGCTGGAGGCCGGCCCGGCGACCGTCTTCGACGCGCCGGTGACCGCGGCCGGCAAGAACAACCGCCGGCACATCCAGGAGCTGTTCGAGCGCAGCATCACCCGCAAGATGCAGCACGTGCCGTACCCGCTGCAGAAGGGTGTGCTCGAGGAGATCGAGAAGTGGCTGCCCGAGGAGGTCAAGCAGACCTCCGAGCACCCCTTCCGGCACCCCAAGGACCTGTCGATCCCGTCGTCGCTGCAGCACTACTGGGCCTACCTCACCAAGCGCGCGGTGCCGGGCAACATCAAATACACGTACGCCGATCTGGCTCATCCCTCGACGCCGGTGCAGCTGGCGTTCCTGCTCTCGCGGCGGCACTGCGACGTCTTCTGCCTCAACGACACCGACTCGGCGACGGTGGCCCTGGACGAGCAGGCCGCGATGATGGCCGACTTCCTGCCCAAGTACTTCCCGTTCCGCTCGGAGTTCGAGCTGCCGGAGGAGGTGGCCGACGAGCGCGCCCGGTTCACCGCCACCGCGCTGGCCCGCGAGGCCCGCCACGGCACGACGGCGATCATCCCGGAGCAGCTGTCCCGCCGGGGCCGCCACACGCTGCAGAGTTACTGATCACCGGTGGCCGAGAAAATCAATCGAGGAGAGCCGTTGTACGCGGTGGAGATGTCCATCCAGATGACGCCGCGGACGGTGCACGTCCACCCGGGCCTCACTCCTTTGCAGGTGCGCACGCTCAACCACGTCGCGGTCGAGCGGGCGCTGGCGGAGGCGGGCGTCGAGCACTTCGCCGTGCGGGGACTGGAGGATCGCGTACCGGTGATCGGGGTGCGCGCCGACGAGCGTGACGCCGTCGTCGCCGCGCTGGGCGCCCTGGCCCGGCAGTCCCGCGCCTACCTGGCCTCGATCATGCCCAAGCCCGCGGTCCGGGACGTGCTGCTGGACGGCGCCGACGACGCCGCGTGGGGCAAGGTCGCCGACGCCAAGGTGCTGCGCCTGGTCTGGTTCCGCACCGACCCCACGCAGACGCTGGTGTACGGCCGCGAGTACGGCTGCGACATCGAGTTCTGGGGTACCGCCCGCGACGGCCGGCTGTGGGGCCCCCGGCAGAACCGCGTCGGCCGGGTGCTGCCCGGCGAGAGCACGCCGGTCCAGGCGCCGATGGAGCAGTTCACCCGGCTGGCGGGCGTCGGGCGGACGCTGCCGCCGGTGCGCACCCGCCCGGAGATGGCCGTCACGCTGCCCGACGACATCACCTTCCCGATCGACCTGGTCTACACCTGGGTCGACGGCACCGACCCGGTCTGGCAGCAGAAGCGCGCGCAGGTGACCGGCGAGACCTACCACGCCGAGTCGGCCAGCGCCGCCCGCTTCCTCAGCCGGGACGAGCTGCGCTACTCGCTGCGGTCGATCCACGCGAACGCCCCGTGGATCCGCAACATCTACATCGTCACCGACGAGCAGACGCCACCCTGGCTGGACACGACCCAGCCCGGCGTACGGGTCGTGAGCCACAAGGAGATCTTCAGCGACCCGACCGTGCTGCCGGTGTTCAACTCGCATGCGATCGAGAGCCAGCTGCACCGCATCGACGGCATGGCCGAGCATTTCCTCTACCTCAACGACGACATGTTCTTCGGGCGCCCGATGGCGCCGCAGGCGTTCTTCCTCGCCAACGGGCTGTCGAAGTTCTTCCTGTCGCAGGGGCGGGTGCCGGTCGGCCCGATCCGGGTGGACGACACCCCGGTCGACGCCGCCCACAAGAACAACCGCCGGCTGCTGGAGGCGAAGTTCGGGCCCGTCACGACCCAGGTGTTCCAGCACGTTCCGTACGCCTTGCGGCGCAGCGTCATGGCCGAGATCGAGGCCGAGTTCCCGGCCGAGTACACGGCGACCATGACCTCGCGCTTCCGCAGCACCGAGGACCTCTCGCCGGTCTCGAACCTGTACCACCACTACGCGTTCCTCAGCGGCCGCGCGCTGCCCGGTTCGGTGAAGTACGGCTACGTCCAGCTGGCGGTGCCCGATCTCGCGGCCCGCCTGGCCCGGGCCCTCGAGCGGCGGGACTGGGAGGCGTACTGCATCAACGACGCCTTCTCCACCGAGGACCAGCTGGCCGCGCAGGACGCGGTACTGCGGCCCTTCCTGGACGGCTACTTCCCGGTGCCGAGCCCGTACGAGAAGCAGGCCTGACATGCGGATCGCCATCCTGGTCCACAACATCTACGGCGTCGGCGGCACCAACCGGACCGTCATCAACCTGGCCACCGAGCTCTCGAAGCGGCACGACGTCGAGATCGTGTCGGTGCTGCGCCGCCTCGACCGGCCGATGATGGAGATCCCGTCGCGGGTCTCGGTGGTGGGACTCGTCGACCTGCGCCGGGGCACGGCCGACAGCAAGGACCCGCGTGCCCGCGAGATGTCCGAGCTGGTGCCGGTCGAAGAGGAGTTCTACCGCTTCTACAGCCGGCTGACCGACGAGCGCGTCGCCGAATATCTGCGGCGAACGCCGTACGATGTCGTCGCCGGAACCCGCTCTGCGCTGAACCTTTATGTGGCCCGGCTTGGCCGGGCCGGCAGCGTGCGCATCGCGCAGGAGCACATGACGCAGGACATGATTCCCGCGTCCATCCACGAGCAGATGCGGGCCTACTATCCGGCTCTCTCGGCGGTCACGGCGGTGACCGAGGCCGACGCCGCCGAGGTGCGCCAGCTGCTGGGCGCCGGCGCGCCGCCCGTGCTGGCCATTCCCAACAGCGTCCCCGAGCCGCACGTGACGCCCGCTCGCGGCGACCGCAAAATCGTCGTGGCGGCCGGCCGCCTGCACCCGATCAAGCGGTACGACCTGCTGGTCCGGGCCTTCGCCAAGGTCGTCACCGAACGTCCTGACTGGACGCTGCGCATCTACGGGACCGGCGGCGAGTCCCGCCAGCTCGGCGTCCTGATCGGCGACCTGGGACTGCAGAACCACGTCTTCCGGATGGGCGGCTACGCGCCGCTGGACGCCGAGTGGGTGAAGGGCTCGATCGCGGCGGTCACCTCGGACCAGGAGTCCTTCGGGATGACCATCGTCGAGGCGATGCGCTGCGGGCTGCCCGTCGTGAGCACGGCGTGCCCGGTCGGCCCGGTCGAGATCATCGACGACGGCGTGGACGGGCTGCTCGTCCCGACCGGCGACATCGACGCCATCGCGGCGGCCCTGCTGCGCCTGATGAACGACGACACCCTGCGGGTCCGGCTCGGCGCGGCCGCCCGCGAGAACGCGCGGCGCTACGACCCCGAACCGGTGGCCGCCCGCTACGAGGAGCTGTTCCGGCAGCACCTGACGGCCGGCGCGTCCCGGCTCCGGGCGCCCGCGCACACGCTGCGGTCCGGCGGCCGGGCCCTGATGCGCATCCTGCCCGATCTCAAGCCCCGCAAGGAAACCACGCCCGTCGCGTCCTGCCGGGTGGAGAACGGGCAAGTGGTCGTCACCGTCACGGGCGACGGCCTGCCGCGGCACCTGACCGATCTGGTCGGCAAGCCACGCCGCATCGAGGGCGTCCGTAAGGCCGTGCGGTTCCCGCTGGACGGCGACTCGGCTTCTTTCCCCGCCGAGGCCAACGTGTTCGCCGAGGGCCGCTGGGATCTGTACGTTGCCGACCGGCGCGACGGCCTGCACCGCCTGCGGGCCGGGCTGCTCGACACCCGGGAGCTGATCGGCGGTGGCGAGAGCGCGCCCTTCACGCGCAACGTGCCGTACGAGACCAGGGACAAGTTCCTCGCGGTGGCCGCGTGGAACCGTCAAGAGCACGCCGAACTGGACCAGATCTTGTACGGCCTCGAAACGATCACCGTGACCGGTCGCCTTGTCGCGGGCGACTTCGGCGACACGACCCCGGTGTTGACCCTGACCCGCCGCGACCACCCGGAAACCCTCACCGTCGCGGGCACGAGCGACGGCCACGGCCGGTTCAGCGTCGACGTTCCGGTCGGCCGCCTCGCCGACGCCCGGCTGCGGCGGTACGAGGACTGGGACGCCTCGGTGTCGCGCGGCGCGGACGGGTCGCCGGCCACGATCGCCCGCCTGATGGACGACGTCGTCGAGCGCAAGCGCACCTTCGTCTACCCGTCCGTACGCGTGGACGAGGAGCAACCGCCCGAGCTCTACGAGGAGACCCCGATGGCCGAGGTCCGCATCACCCCGTACCTGAACATCCAGAGTGGACTCTCGTTCGTCGTCTCGGATCGGCAGCCGTGATGCGGGCCTGGTTGCGCTCGCTGCGCGGTGGGACGGACAACCCGGCGCCGGCGCCGGCGGACGGCACGTGGCAGCCGGGTCCGGCGATGACCGTCGTGGCGCACCCGGACGACGACCTCTACTTCGTCAATCCCGGTGTCCGCCTGGCGATCGCCTCGAAGATGCCGGCGATCGGCGTGGTGCTCACCGCCGGCGAGGGCGACGGCATCAACGTCGACACCAGCGACCCCGACCGGGAGCGGACCCCGGTCGACCACGCCGCCTACTCGACCGCACGGCATGTCGGGCTGCGCCGCGCGTACGCCCGGATGGCCCAGCTCCCCGTGGACAGCCCGTGGCGGCAGGAGGCCGTCGCGCTCGACGGCGGCCTGATCGTCGAGCGCGACACGCTCAAGGCCGCGCCGCACGTGGTGCTCTACTTCTTCAACCTCGCCCACCGGCAGGCCGGGGACCGCTCGTACCACACCTTCCCGCCGCTGCTCGACGGCGAGATCGAGCACGCGCCCACGTTGCCGTCGCTGGACCTGAAGACCCCGGTGCAGGGCGTCTCGCTGGAGGCGCTGACCGCCGCGGTGGTGCAGCTGATCGAGCAGCACCGGCCGGCGGTGATCCGCACCCTGGACCCGGACCCCGAGCACGACTGGGGCAAGACCGAGTCCGTGTGCTCGGACCATCCCGAGCACACGGCGACCGCCCGCCTGACCATCAAGGCCGTCCAGCGGGTGACTCGCGACAACCCGAACCCGCCGGTGGTCGAGTACTACCGGGCCTACGCGAACCGGTATTGGGCCTACAACCTCAGCGAGCGGATCCACCGCGAGAAGGCCGACTACCTGAGCACATACGCGGGAGTGGACGGCGCCGAGAACCCCGGATTCGCGTACGGGCACGGTGACTACCAGCTCGGCGCGAACCCGTACCGCAGCACGCACATCTTCAGCACGGCCCAGCGGTACGTCGCCACCTCCACCTGGCTCACCCGGCTCCCGTCCGGCGCCCTCGCGGCCTTCGCGGTGCTCGGCGACCGGCTCGCGATGTGGTCGGAGCAGCAACCCGGCTCCGGCGCCTGGCAGGGTCCATCGCTGACCGGCGCGGGGCTGATGCCCACGCTGGCGGTGGCCGCCGGCGAGTCCGGCCCGGTGCACGTCGTCGCCCTCCGCCGGACCGACGTGCGCGGCGACATCAACGTCGAAGCCGGCCATTTCACCGTCGACGAGCGCGGCCAGCTTTCCGGCTGGCAGTCGCTCGACGGTCCCGAGTCGGCCGACCCGGACCGTCGCAAGCAGCGCGAGATCGGCGTGCCGGCCGCGACCGTCGACCCCGACGGCTTTCTCTGGGTCTTCGTGCGCGACTTCACCGGCGGGCTGAGCGTGCGCCGGCAGACGGCCGACGGGTGGCAGCCGTGGGAGCCGCTCGGCGGTGGTCCCCTCCAGGACGTTCCGGTGGCGGCCGTCAGCGGCGCCGGGCTGGTGCAGGTGTTCGTCGCGGCGAAGCGCACCGTGGCGCATTGGCGGCAGGTGGAGAAGGGCGGCCCTCTCGTCGCGCACCACACGTTGAAGACGACGCCGGTGGCCAGTGGCGGCCTGCGCGTGGTGCGGACGGCGGGGGACCGGGCCTGCCTGCTCTTCCGGCAGGCCGGCACGGGGACGGTGCTCGCGTATCGCGAGCACGAGGAGCCAGGCACGTGGCCGGGCAGGCCGGCCGAGTTCGGCGGCTACGACGGGCTCGGCCCGATCGCCGCGCTCGACAACCCTTCCCGGGGCGCCGGGGACCTGCTGATGGCCCAGCGCAACCGTTTCGCGACGGCCAGCCTCTCGGTTCTTCCGGCGCCGGCCACCGGGTCGCGGTGGCGGAGGCTGCCAGGGCAGATCAGCGGCGGGCCGGCGCTGGCCACCGATCAGGCCGGGCGGGCTGTTCTCGCGGTGCTCGGCCTGGACGGCCGGCTGCACGTCTGCCGGGCCGGCGGGGCGGATCCGGCCAGTCCTTTCGGGAGCTGGACGACGATCTGACGATATCGGTTCGTGCCGAGGACGAGACCGATCCGGTGATCGGCGCCGGTTGACTCGTGGGGCATGACAGCACGCGGGGGAACGGCGCCGATTGTCATGGCGCAGAACCGATATGGATGGACGCTCGCCGTCTTCTTCGTCATCGTGGCCGCCACCTGGTGGAGGCCCATCTACCCGGCCGAACAGGCCATGCATCATTCTCTCACGTTGATCGGGCTGGTCGCGCTGCTGCTCATCCAAAGAGCAAAGCCCATCCCGTACGCGTCATTCCTGCTGATTTTGATTTTCCTGGCTCTCCATTCGGTCGCGGCCCGGTGGATCTATTCGTTCGTGCCCTACGACGACTGGACCTCGGCGCTGTTCGGGGTGCGGATCTCGGAAACTTTCGGCTGGCAGCGGAACAATTTCGACCGTCTCGTGCACCTCAGCTATGGCTTGTGTTTCGGGCCGGTGCTCTACACGGCGCTGCGCGCCCGGACCCGCTGGGCGGCGCTGCTCGCGGTGGAGATCGTGATCTCGACGAGCGCCCTCTACGAACTGTTCGAGTGGGGGATCGCGATGACGCTCGCCCCCGCCGACGCCGAGGCCTACAACGGCCAGCAGGGCGACATGTGGGACGCGCACAAGGACATGGCGATCGCAACGCTCGGCTCGATAATCGGGGTAACTTTCGCGGTGGTCATGGCCCGGCGGCGGCGTAAGTTGTCGGTATGAACAAGCTCATCAACGATCCGGCGCGCGTGGTCGCTGACGCCCTGCGCGGCGTCGCGGCAGCCCACCCGGAGCTGAGGGTCGACCATGAGCAGCGCGTCGTCTTCCGCGGGGACGCTCCCGTCCGCGGCAAGGTCGGCCTGATCTCCGGTGGCGGCTCCGGTCACGAGCCGCTGCACGCGGGCTTCGTCGGCATGGGGATGCTCGACGCCGCCTGCGCCGGGGAAGTCTTCACCTCACCCGTACCCGATCAGATGGTCGCCGCCACGCAGGGCGTCGACGGCGGCGCCGGTGTGCTGCACATCGTCAAGAACTACACCGGTGACGTCATGAACTTCGAGATGGCCGCCGAGATGGTCGAGACCGAGGTCGTCGCGGTCGTCATCGACGACGACGTGGCCGTGCAGGACAGCCTGTACACGGCCGGCCGCCGCGGCGTCGGCGCGACCGTCCTGGTGGAAAAGCTGGCGGGCGCCGCCGCCGAGCAGAGCCGCCCGCTGGCGGAGGTCGCCGACGTCGCCCGCAAGGTGAACGCAAACGCCCGCAGCATGGGCGTGGCGCTCACCTCGTGCACGGTTCCGGCCGCCGGCAAGCCGACTTTCGACCTGCCGGACGGGCAGATGGAGGTCGGGATAGGCATCCACGGCGAGCCCGGCCGACGCCGCGTCCCCACCGGAACGGCCGCCGAGGTGGCCGAGATGCTGGTGACTCCCGTCCTCGCCGACCTCGACTTCACCGGCGGCGACGGCGTGATCGCCTTCGTCAACAGCATGGGCGCCACCCCGTTGATCGAGCTCTACGTCATGTACGCGGAAATTTCCGCGCTCCTCGAGAAAGCCGGCGTCCGGATAGCAAGGTCGCTGGTAGGCCCGTACATCACGAGCCTGGACATGGCCGGCGCCTCGGTCACCCTGCTCAAGGCCGACGACGAGCTCCTGCGGCTGTGGGACGCGCCCGTGAGCACGCCCGCGCTGCGGTGGGGAGTCTGACCACCATGGCCGACACCGTCGACACCGCGGCGCTGGTCGCCTGGATCCACGAGTTCGCCCGCCTGGTCGGCGAGCACAAGCAGATGCTGACCGAGCTGGATTCGGCGATCGGCGACGCCGACCACGGCGTCAACATGGACAGAGGCATGACCGCGGTGGTCACGGCGCTGCGGGCGGAGGGTCCGGGCCGTCCGTCCGAGGTTTTCAAACGTACGGGGATGACGCTGGTCAGCACGGTCGGGGGCGCCAGCGGTCCCCTGTACGGCACGGCCTTCCTGCGCATGTCCGCCACCGCCGGCGACGCCGAGCACCTGGACGGCGCGGACGTCGCGAAACTTTTCCGCGCGGCGCTGGAGGGGGTGGTGGCAAGGGGAAAGGCCGCCCCCGGCGACAAAACCATGATCGACGCGCTCTCCCCGGCCGTGGACGCCCTCGAGGGGGCGGTCGCGGCCGGTCAGCCGCTGAGCGAGGCCCTCGACGCCGCGGTCCGGGCCGCGGAGGAGGGGCGGGAGGCGACGATCCCGATGGTGGCCCGCAAGGGGAGAGCCAGCTATCTGGGCGAGCGCAGCGCCGGCCATCAGGACCCGGGCGCGACGTCCGTGACGTTCCTGCTGGCCGCCGCGGCGTCGGCCCTGGCCTGACCGCCGGTACGCGGATGGTCGGCCTGGTCGTGGTGAGTCACAGCCGCGCGCTGGCGTCGGCGGCGGTGGAGCTGGCTTCGGCGATGCTCCAAGACCAGTCGGTACGCATCGAGATGGCCGCCGGCCTGGACGAGTCCACACTGGGCACGGACGCGGTGGCCATCTCGTCAGCGGTGACGGCGGCGGATCAGGGCGACGGCGTGGTCATCCTGATGGACCTGGGCAGCGCGGTCCTCTCCGCCGAGATGGCCCTCGAGATGGTCGACGACGAGGTGCGCGAGCGGGCGGTGCTGTGCCCGGCGCCGCTGGTCGAGGGCTTGGTGGCGGCGGTGGTCGCGGCCGCCGGTGGTGCGGGCCGCGACGAGGTGGCGGCGGAGGCGATCGCGGCGCTGGAGGCGAAACAATCGCACTTGGGCGAGCCGTCTCCCACAGGCAACTTCCCCAAGCCGCCGGAAACCTCCGCTGAGCTGAGTCGGGCTGTCACGATCTCCAATCCACACGGGCTGCATGCCCGGCCGGCCGCGCGGCTGGTGACCACGGCAAGCCGGTTCGAAGCTCACGTGGAGATCCGCAACCGCACTACGGGATCGGCGTGGGTGCGCGCGAGCAGCCTGTCCCGGGTGGCGACGCTGGGCGTGTTGCGGGGGCACGAGATCGAGCTGCGGGCGTCGGGGCCGCAGGCTCGCGAGGCGGTCGACGAGCTGGTGGACCTCGCGGCTCGTGCGTTCGACGAGGCAGGTGAGGCACCCGCGTCCGCCCAGCCCGACCTTTCCGAAATATCAGCCCAGGCGGCCGCAGGCCGCGGGCGCGGGCGGGCGGCATCGGGCGGGGTCGGGATCGGCCCTGCGTGGCAGCCTGCCGCCACCGCTTCCTCGGCGCTGCCAGACATTTCCGAAATATCATCTCAAGGCGCCGAGGTCGAGGCTCGCCGGCTCGACGATGCGGTGGCGGCGGTCCGACGGGACATCGGCGACATGCGGGCGGCCGCGTCCGACGACGAGGCGGCGGCCGACATCTTCGGGGCGCATCTGTTGCTGCTCGACGACGCCGAGCTTCTTTCCGACGTGTCGGCCCGGATCCAGCGCGGGGACGCCGCACCCCGCGCGTTCCGGGAGGCCACCGAGCGGGTGGCGGTGGAGTTCGAGGCGCTGCCCGACCCGTATCTCAACGCCCGCGCCGCCGACGTGCGCGCGGTGGGCGACCAGGTCGTCCGGCGGCTGCTCGGCCTCACGACGGCGGCCCTCGACGGCGACGGCGTGCTGATCGCCGGCGACCTCACGCCCGCCGAGGCCGCCGGCCTCGATCCGCGCCGGGTGGCCGGCGTGCTGCTGGCCGGCGGAAGCCCCACCGCTCACGCGGCCATCATCTCGCGGGCGCGAAACATTCCGATGGTGGTCGGCGCCGGGAAGGGCGTGCTCGGCATCGCGCCCGCAACCACGATCGCGCTCGACGGCGGCTCCGGCGAATTCTCCGTCGCGCCGGACGAAACTGTCGTGGTGGAGTTTCGTGACCGGGCCGTGGCCCGCGAGGCACGCCGGCGAAAGGCCGCCGAGCGGGCACACGACCCGGCCGTGACCGGCGCCGGCGTCACCATCCTGGTGGCGGCCAACCTCGGATCGGTGCCCGACGCGCGCGCGGCGGCCGAGAACGGCGCCGACCAGGCCGGCCTGGTGCGCACCGAATTCCTCTTCCTCGATCGCGACGAGGCGCCCGGCGTCGACGAGCAGGTCGCCGTCTACCGGCAGATCGCCGAGGCGATGCACGGACGGCGCATCACGCTGCGCACCCTCGACGTCGGCGGCGACAAGCCACTGCGATACGCGCCCAGCCGTCCGGAGCAGAACCCTTTCCTCGGCGTACGCGGCCTGCGTCATTCTCTGGAAAATCCCGCGCTGTTCGGGGCGCAACTCGACGCGATGGTCCACGTCGCCCGGGAGACTCCGGTCAGCGTCATGTTCCCGATGGTCACCAGCGTCGAGGAGCTGATCGCCGCGCGCCGGATGCTCGACGACCGCCACCCGCCGGAGGGCCTCGAGGTAGGCATCATGGTCGAGGTCCCGGCGGCGGCGCTCAAGGTGGAAACTTTCCGGCCGTACGTCGATTTCGTCAGCATCGGCACGAACGACCTGACCCAGTACACGCTCGCCGCCGAGCGCGGGAATCCGTCCGTGCCCGCCGACGGCCTCGACCCCGCGGTGCTGCGCCTGATCGACGCCGTGTGCCGGAACGCCGGCGTGCCGGTGGCGGTCTGCGGCGAGCTCGCGACCGACGAAACCGCCGTCCCGTTGCTGACCGCTCTGGGCGTACACGAGCTGAGCGTGACCCCTACGGCTGTGCCGTTGGTCAAGGAGGCCGTGCGCGCCAGCGGGACCGGAAGCGCGGCCTGGGCCTTCGAACTCCCGGACGCCGCGGCCGTGCGGCGGCGGCTCAACGGTTGAGCAGAGCCTCCATTTTCCCGGCGATCAGCGCGGCCGACCGCCGCGGGTTGAGGCGATAGAGCTTGTCCATCAGCCGCGCGTCCTTGCCGATCAGCACCCGGTAGGCGTCGGCCTCCACGCCGTTCAGGATGTCCCGCGCGGCGCGCTCCGGGGTGGTGATTTTCGTGGCCTGCTTGCTCGCCGACGCCCCGTCGAGGGGGATCGCGACCCCCGAGTTACTCGTGATGTTGGTGGCCACACCGCCGGGAAAGACAACCGTGACGCGTACGCCGGTGCCGGCGCACTCCGCGTGCAGCCCTTCGGTGAGCAGCTTGACCGCGGCCTTGGAAGCGCCGTAGATCGTCTGCCCCGGCACCGGGAGAAAGCCGCCCATGCTGGCCACGTTGACGATGTGCGCCTCCGGCCGGGCCAGCAGAACCGGCAGGAAAGCTTTCGCGAGATAGAGCGTCCCCGACCAGTTCACCCCGAAGACCCGGTCGATGGTCGCGTAGTCGAGGTCCTTGAGCCGCACGAACGGCTGGATGATCCCGGCGCAGTGGATGAACCCGTCGACCGCGCCCCACCGCTCGACCACCTGCCCCGGAAGCGCCTCGACGGCATCGCGGTCGGTCACATTCAGCGGATGCGCCGACATCGACCCCGCCGCCGCTTCCGCTGTCGCTTCCGCCGTCGCTTCCGCTGTCGCTTCCGTGGAGGCGACGGTCGCGGCGAGGGTCTCGGGGTTGAGGTCGACGGCCGCGACACGTGCCCCGCGCCGCACCGCCTCGCGCGCGACCGCCTGCCCGATGCCGCTGCCCGCCCCGGTGACCACGAGAACTTTGCCGGCGACCTTCATGCGCTGCCTCCAGAGATGGGGACGTCCAGCCAGTTCGTCCCGGGGCTTCGCCGAAGCGTACGCGAGTGTACGTTTCTGTGGAAGCGGAACTTCCTCATCGCCGGCGCGGCAGCGCTTCCGGCCTCTCGACGATGACCAGCCGCCGCGTGGCCCGGGTCAGCGCCACGTAGAGATCGCGTCGCGGAAACCTGTCCGGCGCCACGACGATCACCGTGTCGAACTCCAATCCACGGCTTTTCGACACCGGGATCCCGCCCGCCACGACGAGGTCGTCCGGGCAGATCACGGCCACCAGCTCGCCTGGCGTGACGGTCAGCTCCTCCGGCGCTATCAAAGGCTTCTCGCCGTGCCGGAGCGACCGGCTGAGGCGCTGGCTGGGCGCGATCTCGGCGAGCAGGTCCCGGCTGTAGTCGAGGATCTCCGCCGTGGTCCGGTAGTTGATCGTCAGCGTGTGCAGCTCGAACCGCTCACCGACCGCCTCGCGCCACCCCGTGACCGTCGAGCCGCTCCCGGCCTGCGCGAAGTCCCCGACCACCGTCATCGACCGCGACGGGCAACGCCGCAGCACGACCCGCCAGTCCATCTCGGTGAGCTCCTGCGCCTCGTCGACCACGATGTGGCCGTACACGTCGGCCGGAGTCCCCTCGACCAGCTCGGCCGCCTCGTCGAGCAGTGCGAGATCGGCCGCCGTCCACCCTCCGCCGGGTTCCCGGCGAAGTGCCTCCCAGCCCGGCGGCGGCGCGTCAAGTAGCCCCGCCACCACCTGATCCGGAGTAAGTCGCGGCCAGAGCCGCTCGATCGCCTCGTCGAGCCGCGCATCCGCCGCGATCGCCGCCCGTGCCGCCCGCGAGTCGCCGAGCTCAAGATCGGCGAGCCTGCGTGCCGTTCCATCGGGCTCGGCCTCAAGATCGGCGAGCCGGCGTGCCGTTCCTTCGGGCTCGGCCTCAAGATCGGCGAGCCGGCGTGCCGTTCCTTCGGGCTCGGGGTCGGGTTCGGGGGGTTCGGGGTCGGGTTCGGGGTCGGCGAGCTTGCGCTGCTCAGGGCCGGCGGGACTCTGGGGCGTCTTGTCGTGCCCAGCGCTTGCGGTCCGTCGCGGCGCTTCGTCCGCGAAGCCGAGCGACCGCAAATCGGCAGCCACGGCCGCATCAAGGTCGACCCCGGTGAGCGCCGCCGTCTCAGCGTCGATCCGTTCCAGCGTCTCGGCGGTGCGCCGGGCGCGGAGCCGCACCAACTCGGCGACCAGATACTCCTTGAACGCTTCCCGCCCGGCGTTGTGCGGCATTCCTGCGGCGGCGGCGATCGCCCCGGCCATCGCGTCCTCGCCGACTGCGAAAGTTTCCGCCCCCACCGGCAGTCTTATCGCCGCAACTCCGGGACGCCGCGCCGCGACAATCTCGGCAAGCAGCTCGGCAACTTTCGCCTGCCCTTTCGCCCGTGCCACGCCGGCCGGCTCGCTGCTGCCGGGTGCCACCTCGGTGATCCCCGTCCGGGTGGCCAGCCGCACGTCGTTCTCGCCCAGCGAAGGCAGCACCTGCGAGATGTACTCGAGAAACCGCGCATCCGGCCCCACGACCAGCACGCCGCGCTCGGCCGTCGCCGGAAAGGCGAACAGAACGTACGCGGCGCGGTGCAGCGCCACGACCGTCTTCCCGGTGCCCGGCCCGCCCTGCACGACCGTGATTCCCCGATACGGCGACCGGACGATCTCGTCCTGTTCCGCCTGAAGGGTTGTGACGGCGTCGGCCATCCGTCCGGTTCGCGGCGCCGCCAGCGCCTCGGCGAGCGGCCCGTCGCCGACCACGTCGTCCGGCCCCGGCGCCGACCCGTCGAGAATCTCGTCGGCGACGCTGACCACCCGTCGCCCATCGAGCCGCAGGTGACGCCGCCGTCGCAGCCCCATCGGACGGGCGGCAGTGGCGGCATAGAACGGCGCCGCGGCCGGCGCCCGCCAGTCCACCAGCAGAGGCTCCCCGTCCACCCGGATCCCGCGCCGCCCGATGTGCAGCGAGCTCCCGTCGACCCGATCGATCCGCCCGAACACCAGACCGTCTTCGGCCGCCCGCAACTCCACGAGCCGCTTCCGCAACAGCACCGCCCGGTCAGGATCCGGCAGCCCACCCGACTGCACGTCCCACTCGCCGCGCTGCTGCCCTCTCGGCTCCGTCGCATGCTCGCCGCGCTGCTGCCCTCTCGGCTCCGCCGCGCGCTCGCCGCGCCGCTGCCCTCTCGACTCCGCCGTGCGCTCGCCGCCCCGCCACCCGCCGAGCTCCTCGAGCACCTCGGCCGTCTCGGCATCCAGCCGCTCGTACATGTGCGCCACCAGCGCCTGCTCGCTCACCGCTCCCATTGTCAGGAGATTCCGTGCGGAAGTAAGTCTTGACTTACTTCGCGCCCTCAGCCGGTCCCGCCGGCCGCTGCTGAAGACCCGCCAGCGTTGCCCCGACCGACTGCCGCCAGACGCCCACCGCCGTCGCTTCGTCGCCCAGCACGCCGCGCAACTCCAGCGACGCCAGACCGTGGACGAGAGCGAAAAGATTCCGCCCGATGTCGAACTCGCTCCGCCCCGGAAACACCCCCGACCCGATGCCGCGCCGGACCACCCGCAACACCCGCTCGAAACTCCGGTACACCAGCGCGAACAGCGGATCCGCCTGCGAGGCGCCCGGTCTCACCGTGCCGAAGAAGAGGTCGTAAAGTTTCGGCTTCTCGAGGGCCGCCGCCCGGTAGGCGAGCGCCAGCGAAAGTATTTCCGCGATCGGATCGTCGTGGGCCGGGACCGACTCGTGGTGCCGGCGCATCGTCTCGGCGACGTCGACCGAAAGCGCCCGCAACAGCCCGTCCTTGTCGTCGAAGAGGCTGTAGACCGCCCGCGTCGACGTGCCCACCGCGGCCGCCACCCGGCGCACCGAGACCGCCGACGGCCCCTCGGCGTGCAGCAACTCGGCGGCGGCGGCGAGCAGAGCGGCCCGGGTTTGCGCTCCGTGCTCTTTCGGACGTCCCATGGTTCCCGATCCTACCGTGACGCTGTTACGTTACGCCGTATCAAAAAAGGAGGTCACAGTGGATTTCGACGTGATCGTGGTCGGCGCCCGCCCGGCCGGCGCCGCGACGGCCATGCTCCTGGCCCGTGCGGGACTGCGCGTGCTGGCCGTGGACCGGGCGCGCTTTCCCAGCGACACCCTCTCCACCCACCAGATCCAGCTCCCCGGCGGCGCGCTCCTGCGCCGGTGGGGCATCCTCGACAAGCTGATCGAGAGCGGCACCCCGGGCGCCAGCAGCGTCCACTTCGACGCCGGCCCCGCGGTCCTCCGCGGTGGCTACGCCGCCCACGACGGAGTCGACGCCGTCTACAGCCCCCGCCGCACTCTCTTCGACGCTCTGCTGATCGCCGAGGCGCGTGCCGCCGGCGCAACTGTCGAGGAAAGTTTCGTCGTCGAGGGCCTCACCGGCGACGGCCAGATCACCGGCATCCGCGGAAAACTCAAGGGCGCCACCGCCGCCCGCACCATCACGGCCCGCCTGGTGGTGGGCGCCGACGGCAAGCACTCCACGGTCGCCAAAGCCGTGCGCGCCCGCGCCTACCGCGCCCGCCCGCCGATCTCCGCCGCCTGCTACGGCTACTTCGCCGATCTGCCGCTCAAGGGCGGCGAGGTCTACACCCGCCCCGATCGCATGGTCGGCCTCTGGCCGACCAACGACGACCTGACGATTGTCTATCTGGGCGTTCCGGTTTCGCGCTTTCCCGACGTACGCCGCCCGGAAAGTTTCCGCGCCGCGGTGTCCGCGCCCGCCGACCTGCGCGACCGCATAGCCGCCGCCACACTCGTGGAGCACGTGCGTGCCACGACCGACGTCCCCGGCCTGATGCGCCGCCCGTATGGTCCCGGCTGGGCCTTGGCAGGCGACGCCGGACTGGTCATGGACCCGATCACCGGCCAGGGCATCGGTAACGCCCTCCGCGACGCCGACGCCCTGTCCACCGCGATCGTGGCAACTTTCGCGGGCAACCAGAAAGCCTTCCGCGACTACCACCGCACCCGAGACGCCGCCCGCCGTCCCATCTACGACCTGACGGCCCGCTTCGCCGCTTTCCGCCCCGACCCCGCCGGCGAGATCCTCTTTCCGGCCGTGGCCGAGGATCCGGCCCAGGTGACCCGCTTCCTGGGAGTGCTGACCGGCACCGTCCCGATCCGCGACTTCTTCAGCCCGGTGAATCTCCGCACCCTCGTCGGAACCCGGGGCCTGCTACGCCTGCTGGCCGCCCGCGCCGGCGTCCCGACCTCCCGCTGACGCCGGCCACGTCCTCCCTTACCGACGCTCGCCAGGCGCGGCCATAGTGGGCGCTTGCCCACTCAGGGCAGGCGCCCACTCAGGCTCAGGGCAGGCGCCCACTCAGGCTCAGGGCAGGCGCCCACTCAGGCTCAGGGCAGGCGCCCACTCAGGCGCGGGCGCAGACTCAGGGCTGGCGGCCCACTCAGGGCTGGCGGCCCACTCAGGGCTGGCGGCCCACTCAGGGCTGGCGGCCCACTCAGGGCTGGCGGCCCACTCAGGGCTGGCGGCCCACTCAGGGCTGGCGCCCACCCAGGGCTGGCGCCCACCCAGGGCAGGCGGCGCCGGTGTTGTCGACCACGTCGGGCGGGTTGCCGGCCACGAAGCGGGGCCGCGCGAGAACGGCGCGGCCGAGTATGCGAGCCGGCGCCGCTCCCCGCAGGAAGGGAGCGGCGCCGGGCGATCACATCGGGCGGGACAGGCGGTAGTAGGCCTGGTTCCAGCGCACCCGGTCGGCGAAGTCGTACGGCGTCGTCTTCTCGTCGATCAGCAGGAGCTCGGTGCGTTCCATATCCGCGAAATCGCGCAACGTCTCCGCGCCCACCGCCTGCGTCATCACCGTGTGGTGCGGGCCGCCCGCGGTCAGCCAGCACTCGGCCGACGTCGACAGCGACGGCTCCGGCTTCCACACCGCCCGCGCCACCGGTAGCGACGGAAGCGGCTCGTCCGGCGGCACCACCTCGATGGCGTTGGCCACCAGGCGGAACCGGTCGCCCATGTCGGCCAGGCCGATCACCACGCCGGGGCCGGTCGCCGCGTCGAAGACCAGGCGCACCGGGTCCTCGCGGCCGCCGATGCCGAGCGGGTGGATCTCGCAACGCGGGCGCTCGGAGGCGATCGTGGGGCAGACCTCGAGCATGTGGGCACCCAGGATCTTCGGCTCGCCGGGGCCGAAGTGGTACGTGTAGTCCTCCATGAAAGACGTGCCCCGCCCGGTGCCGGCGCCCATCGCCTTCACGGCCGCCAGCAGCGCCGACGTCTTCCAGTCGCCCTCGCCGCCGAAGCCGTACCCGTCGGCCATGAGCCTTTGCACCGCGAGGCCGGGCAGTTGCCGCAGCCCGCCCAGGTCCTCGAAGTTGGTCGTGAACGCGCCGAAACCGCCGGCCGTCAGAAACTGTCGCAGGCCGACCTCGATCTGCGCGGCGTACCGCAGCGACGAATGTTGCTCGCCGTCTTTCCGCAACGACGGCGCCAGATCGTAGACGTCGGAGTACTCGGCGACGAGCGCGTCCACCTCCGACGGCGAGACGGCGTCCACCACCGCGACGAGGTCGTTCACCCCGTACGTGTTGACGGAAACCCCGAAGCGCAACTCGGCCTCGACCTTGTCGCCCTCGGTGACCGCGACGTCCCGCATGTTGTCCCCGAAACGGGCCAGGCGTAGCCCCCGCAGGTGGGCGAAGCCCGCCGCGGCCCGAGCCCAGGCGTCGATCCGCTGCGCCACCCCCGGATCGGCGGCGTGCCCGGCCACCGTCTTGCGCGGCACCCCGAGCCGGGCCTGGATGAACCCGAACTCCCGGTCGCCGTGCGCGGCCTGGTTGAGATTCATGAAGTCCATGTCGATCGTGGCCCACGGCAGCGACTGGTTGTGCTGCGTGTGCAGGTGCAGCAGCGGCTTGCGCAGCGTGTCCAGGCCGGTGATCCACATCTTGGCCGGCGAGAAAGTGTGCATCCACGCGATCACGCCGATGACCGACGGGTCGGCGTTGGCCTCCAGCATCACCTGGCGGATCGCGCCCGAGTCGGTGAGCACAGGCTTGCCGACGATCTCGGCGCTCAGGCCGGCCGCGACGAGCATCTGCTGGATCTCGGCGGACTGTGCGGCAACCTGGTCGAGCGTTTCCGGGCCGTAGAGGTGCTGACTGCCGGTCAGGAACCAGATCTGGGGCTTCATGCGGCGGGCTCCTGTCCGTAGACGTTCTGGTAGCGGGCGTACAGGGAATCGATGTCGGCCTGATCGATCGGGATGGGCGCGCCGATCTGCCGGGAGATGTGCACCGTGCGCGCGACGTCCTCGCACATGACGGCGGCCTTGACGGCGTCTTTCGCGGACTTTCCGATGGTGAAGACGCCGTGGTTTCGCATCAGCACCGCGGGGGAGCGGTGGCGTTGCAACGTTTCGACGATGCCGCGTCCGATCGAGTCGTCGCCGATCAGCGCGAACGGTCCCACCGGAATCTCGCCGCCGAACTCGTCGGCGATCATCGTGAGGACGCAGGGGATCGCCTCGCCCCGGGCGGCCCAGGCCGTCGCGTACGTGGAATGGGTGTGCACCACGCCGTTCACGTGGGGCATGTGCTTGTACACGTACGCGTGCGCCGCCGTGTCCGACGAAGGCGACAACGTGCCCTCGACGAGGTTGCCGTCGAGGTCCGTGACGACCATGTTGTCCGCGCTGATCTCGTCGTAGGAGATCCCGGACGGTTTGATCACCAGCAGGTCCTCGCCCGGCACTCGCGCGGAGACATTCCCGGCCGTCCACACCACCAGGTCGTTGCGGGGCAGCTCGGCGTGCAGGCCGGCGACCAGCTGCTTGATCTCGGCGATCGACGCCAGACTCATGCGGAAACCTTTCGCTGGATCGCGCGCAACTTGCGCATCACCTTGTTGGCCCCGCGGCCGAAATAGTCGTGCAGCGTCGAGTACTCGGCGTACAGCTCGTCGTAGATCGCGGCGGCGGACGGGTCGGGGACGTAGGCGTTGGCGGAGACGCTGCCCATCGCGGCCGCGGCGTCGCGCACGGACGGATACGCCCCGGCCGCCGCGGCCGCGTGGATGGCGGAGCCGAGCGCCGGCCCCTGCTCCGACCCGATCGCCGACAGCGGCATGTTCAGCACGTCCGCGTAGATCTGCATGAGCAGCCGGTTCTTCAGCAGCCCGCCGGCGGCGATGAACTCGCGTACCGGCACGCCCGCGGCCGCGAAAGTTTCCACGATCTTCCTGGTGCCGAACGCCGTCGCCTCGATCAGCGCGCGGTAGATGTCTTCCGGCTTGGTCGCGAGCGTCTCGCCGATCAGCAGCCCCGACAGCTCGTGGTCGACCAGCACCGACCTGTTCCCGTTGTGCCAGTCCAGCGCGATCAGCCCGTGCTCGCCCGGCTTCTGCGCGGCGGCCAGGGCGGTGAGCTGCTCATGGGTGAAGGAGCCGCCCAAGTTGTCGACATAGTGGCCGAAGATGTCGCCGACGCCGCTCTGCCCCGCCTCGTACCCCCAGAGGCCGGCCACGATCCCGCCGCCGACGACCCCGCACATGCCCGGGACCTCGCGCAACTCGTCGCTGTTCATCACGTGGCAGGTGGAGGTGCCCATGATCGCGACCATCTGACCCGGGTCGAGCGCCTTCGCCGCGGCGCTGGTGACGTGCGCGTCGACATTTCCGACCGCGACCGCGATGCCTTGCGGAAGCCCGGTCCACTGCGCGGCCTGCGCGGTCAGGGTGCCGGCCGCGTCGCCCAGCTGCCCGATCGGCTGGTCCAGCTTGTCGGCCACGAAACTTTCGAACGCCGGATTCAGCGCGGCCAGAAACTCACGCGACGGGTAGTTTCCGTCCTGAAGGATGCCCTTGTACCCCGCCGTGCACGCGTTGCGGACATAACTCCCGGTCAGCTGCCAGACGATCCAGTCGGCCGCCTCGACCCAGCGGTCCATCGCCGCGTAGGCGGCAGGATCTTCCTCGAGCAGCTGCAGCCCCTTGGCGAACTCCCACTCCGAGGAGATCAGCCCGCCATAGCGGGCCAGCCACGGCTCGCTGCGCTTCGCCGCGAGCTCGTTGATGCGGTCCGCTTGCGGTTGTGCCGCGTGATGTTTCCAGAGTTTTACGTACGCGTGGGGACGCGCGCTCCACTCCGGCAGCTCGTTCAGCGGCGTTCCGTCGGCGAGCGTCGGCACCATCGTGCAGGCCGTGAAGTCGGTGCCGATCCCGATCACGTGCCCCGGATCGATGCCGGCGGCGGCGACCGCCGCGGGCACGGCCGTCTTCAGCACGTCGATGTAGTCGGACGGCACCTGCAGGGCCCAGTCGTGGCCCAGCGGGGTGCCGTCGGGCAGCGACTCGGTGAGGACGGCGTGGGAGTAGTCGTGCACCGCGGAGCCGAGCTCCGCGCCGTCCGAGACACGGACGACGACCGCGCGGCCGGAGAGGGTGCCGTAATCGACACCGACCACACAGGCCACGGTGGGGTCAACGGGCATTGGGGGGATACCTCCACGTTGAGGGGGCGTTTCAGCATTGTTATCGCTAACAACACAGGTGTCAACGCCGCTCGACGGGAGCAATTGTTATCGCTAACATCACGCAGGTCAGCGCGTTGCGCCCCTCCGACTCCAGATCTTGATGACTCGCCGCTCGACCCGCGCACCCACTCATCAACGCCTGTCGCTGCACCCGCGCCCGTCCCGCCAGGTCACGCCGACCCCGTCGTCGCCGCCGCGCGCGCTCCGCGCGCGCTCCGCGCGCGCTCTCAGCGTTCGCGCGCCATCAGCGTTGATGATTTCCCGTTCGCCACGCGCGTCAACTCATCAAGATCACCACGGCCCTGCCGCGCCGCCCGCTGAGCGCCCCGGCGTTGATGAGTGCGGGTTCGCTGCGCGCGCCAAGTCATCAAGATCGGCCCCGCTTCGGCCGTGCAGCGCGTGCAAGTGCGCCGTCGCTGCGGCGGTGATGACTCCGCGTGCGGTCCACGCGGCAACTCATCAAGGCGGGCGGCGGTGCGCGTCAGGCCGAGCGGCGGCGGATCCCGAGGATGCGCGGCGGCCGGGTGCGGGCGCTGGCGCGCTGCGCCGGTGATGACTTCGTGTGCGATCCGTGCGGCAACTCATCAAGGCGCGCGGCGGTGGCCGTCAAGCCGCGCGGCGGCGGCCCTCAAGGCGCGCGGCGGTGGCCGTCAAGCCGCGCGGCGGTGGCCGTCAAGGCGCGCGGCGGTGGCCGTCAAGCCGCGCGGCGGTGGCCGTCGAGGCGCGCAGACGGTGCGCGTCAGGCTGAGCGGCGGCGGATGGCCAGGATGCGGCGGCCGCACTCGACGAGCTGGGCCCGCTGGGTGTCGGCGTCGAGGCCGGTCGTCGGCGGAGTGGTCAGGGGGGCCGTCATGCCGCTCAGGAAGATGATCAGGGCGGTGGGGGTGATCGGGTCGGGGCGGGAGCCGATGATCTCGTCGACGATGCGGTTCCACCAGCCGATCAGGTCGTGGTGGTTCTCCATCAGACGGTTCACGTACGGGTCGCCGACCAGCACCGAGAACCGGGAGTGGTTGTCGACGATCAGGTCGACCATGCCGACTAGGAACTCGTCGAGCCGGGCCGACCGCGCCCGATGCCCGGCGGCCCGGTCGAGGATGGCGTCCAGCGAGGTGAACAAGGGCGCGAGCACGCCCAGCACCAGCTCGTCCTTGCTGCGGTAGTGGTAGTACACCGCCGCCTTGGTCACGCCCATCTCGTCGGCGATCGCCTGCAGTGACGTCCCCTCGACCCCGTCGCGCGCGAAAAGCCGCAGCGCGGTCTCGTGCAACTGGGCCCGGCCCGCGCCGCGCGGCCGCACCCCGGCGCTCTGCGTCACGCCGTCATCGTATCGACACACGTACGAAAAAACTAGCCGACCAGCAAGTGTGACGCTTACCGCTCGGCTAGTTAATTTCTAGCCGATCGGTAAGTCTCAGCTCTACGGTGGCGGTGCCGAAACGTAAGACGGACTTCGGCCTGGGGAGGAAATTCGTGGCGACCATGCTGTACCGGCTCGGCCGGTTCTCGTTCCGCCGGCGCAAGCTGGTGGGACTGCTGTGGGTGGTGGTGCTCGCCCTGTTCGGGGTGGGCGCGGCGACCCTGTCCGGCCCCACCAGCGACGCCTTCTCGATCCCGGGCACCGAGTCCTCCCGGGCGATGCAGATCCTCGAGGAGAAGTTCGGCGGTGGCGCCGACGGCGCGTCCGCCAAGGTCGTCTTCACCGTCACCGGCGACGCCAAGCTCACCGGCGCCACGCAGAAGGCCGCCATCGAGAAGGCGGTCGCGGCGCTCAAGACGGCGCCCCAGGTGAGCAATGTCGCCGGCCCCTTCGAGGCGAAGACGATCTCGCAGGACGGGCAGACCGCGTACGCCACGGTCACCTACAGTGTCGCCGCGACCGACGTGACCGACGGGGCCCGCGATGCCCTCAAGGAAGCAGGCGACAGCGCGAAAAGCGCCGGTCTCGGTGTCGAGTACTCGGGCGAGATGCTCCAGAGCGCCGAGGGTGGACACTCCAGCGAGGCGCTCGGCATCATCATCGCCGCGTTCGTCCTGCTCGTCACGTTCGGCTCGCTCGTCGCCGCCGGCCTCCCGCTGCTCACCGCGATCATCGGCGTCGCCCTGGGCATGACCGGCATCCAGATCGCCACCGGCTTCTTCGACCTGTCCGGGTCGACCAGCGCTCTCGCGACCATGCTGGGCCTCGCCGTCGGCATCGACTACGCGCTGTTCATCGTCTCCCGCTACCGCCACGAGCTTCTCAACAACGACGGCGAGGAGGCCGCGGGCCGCGCCACCGGCACCGCCGGCTCGGCCGTGGTGTTCGCCGGCCTCACCGTGATCATCGCGCTGGCCGCGCTGAGCGTCACCGGCATCCCGTTCCTGTCCGCGATGGGCCTGGCCGCCGCGTTCACCGTGGCGATGGCCGTGATCATCACGCTGACGCTGACCCCGGCGCTGCTGGGCTTCGCCGGGCGAAAGGTTCTGCCCAAGAAGGTCAGGAGCACCGCGAAAGTTGCGTTCGGCGAGCGCTGGGCCCGTCTCGTACTCAAGAATCGGATTGTCGCTCTTGTCCTTGCCCTCGGCGTGATCGGCGTGGTTGCGTTGCCGGCGCTCGACCTGCACCTGGCCCTGCCGGACGACAGCACCGCGTCGCCCGACTCGACCCAGCGCAAGGCCTACGACCAGCTCGCCGAGGGCTTCGGCGCCGGCTTCAACGGCCCGCTGATCGTGGTCGTGGAGAACGCGACCCAGTCCACGGCGACCGCCGCCCAGCAGGCCATCGCCAAGCTGGACGACGTCGTCATGGTCACCCCGGCGACCTTCAACAAGGCCGGCGACACCGCGATGCTCACCGTCATCCCGGGCAGTGGCGCCACCGACGAGGCCACCAAGGACCTGGTCACTGCGATCCGCGCCCTGCCGGACGACGACATCGCCGTGACCGGCACCACCGCGATCAACATCGACGTCACCGATAAGATCACCAAGGCGCTCGTGCCCTACCTGGCGATCGTCGTCGGCCTCGCGTTCGTCCTGCTCATGCTGGTGTTCCGCAGCATCATCGTGCCGCTCAAGGCGACTCTCGGCTTCCTGCTCTCGGTGGCCGCGACCTTCGGCGCCGTGGTGTTCGTCTTCCAGCAGGGCCACCTGGCGGGCCTGCTCGGGGTCGACTCGACCGGCCCGATCATCAGCCTCATGCCGATCTTCCTGATCGGCATCCTGTTCGGCCTGGCCATGGACTACGAGGTCTTTCTGGTCACCCGTACGCGTGAGGAGTACGTGCACGGCGCGAGCCCGAACGACGCGGTGGTCACCGGCATGCGGCACGGCGCCCGCGTCGTCACCGCCGCCGCGCTCATCATGATGAGCGTCTTCGCCGGCTTCATCCTGGCCGACGACACCATCATCAAGACGCTCGGTTTCGCGCTCGCTTTCGGCGTGACCGTCGACGCTTTCCTGGTCCGCATGACGATCGTTCCCGCGGTTCTTTCGCTGTTCGGCAAGGCCGGCTGGTGGCTGCCGAAGTGGCTCGACCGGATCCTGCCCAACGTGGATGTCGAGGGCGAGGCCCTGACCAAGCAGCTGGCCGCCGAGGCCGACGTTCCGGGCGAGAAAGAGCTGGTAACCGTCTAAAGATGGAAGGGGCCGCCCACGGGTCCGCCCACCCGCAAGCGGCCCCTTCACGTTCAGGCTGTCCTGGTGTCCTTCCGTTTGCCTTCCACCGCCATTCGGACGATGGAAAGTTTCCGGCGGACACTCACCCGGGAGCGCAGCCGCGCCACCAGGTGCCGGCACACCTCCTCCGGTGGCAGCCAGGACAACCCGGGCGGCGCCATCGGGGACAGGGCCGGTGTCCCGGTCCCCGACGGATGCACCACCACGACCGCCGCGACGTCGCGTTTGTGCAGCCGGCGCCGCAAATGCCGGACCGCGCCGAGCAGCGGGTGCACCGACTGCCCGATGTAGGTGCCGTCGCACAGCACCCCACCCTGCGGCGTCGTCGAGTACGCGCCCGCCGGCCAGGCGACCGGCTCCACGAGCACGACCCGATGACCAGCGCTGATCGCGAAAGCTATCGGCGGCACGTCCGGGCCGAGCCGCAGTCCCGCGATCACCCGCACGCCCGGCGCCTCACCGAGCCGCGCTAATAGATCTCGCGTGCGCGCCGCCACCTCCTGAACGCTCATCCCGATCGGCCGCAACGGTCGTTGCTCGCAGTCGGTCAGGCGGTCGATGCTGCCGTACAGGCGATGGGTCATCGCACACCCCCGTCACGGTGGGCTGATGAGGCGAAGGCACACCGCGATTCGGCCACAGTGAACTACCGGAGCGCTTCCGTTTCGGTTCCGAACATGTCGACTACCCCTTTTAGCGATGGTGCAAGCTGGTGCGGTACTCCTACCGTGACGGCGTGGCTCCGTACCGTGGCGGCGTGAGGAGGACGACGGAGTGATCTACGGCGTGCTGGGCGATCTCGAGGTTCGCGCCTCGACCGGCGTGCCCGTCGAACTGCCCCGCGGGCACGCGCTGGCGGTGCTCGCCGCGCTGCTCATCCGCCCGAACCGCCAACTGTCCACTCCGGACCTGATCGAGGCCGCGTGGGGCGAGACCGACGTGCGACCGGCCCAGCTGCACAAGGCGGTCTCGGCGTTGCGCAAGCTGTTCACCGAGGTCGGCAAGCCCGAGGCGATCAAGACCTACAACCGTTTCGGGTACGGGGTGCAGGCGGCCGACGACGAGTTGGATCTCCTGGCTTTCCATCGCCTGGTGGAAAGCGCCGACGCGGACCGGGCCAAGGGTGAGACCGGCGAGGAGATCATCCACCTCCGCGAAGCGCTCGACCTGTGGCGCGGCCCGAGCCCGCTGTCCAACGTTCCGCTCGGCGCCTTCGGCCGGGAGATCGAGACGCTGCGCGCCCGGCGCAAGCGGTGCGCGATCCGCCTCTTCACGCTGCAGATCGAGCGCGGCGAGCACGCCCCGATCCTCGACGACCTCGAGCAGCTCGCCGCCGAGTACCCCGAGGACGCCCAGATCTGCCGGCTGCGGATGATCGCGCTCTACCGGGCCGGCCACGCCGACGACGCGACCGCGGCCTACGAAAGTTTCGAGGAGGCGGGCGGCGGCGCCGACCGGACGTTGCGCCGTCTCGCGTACGCCATGGCGGTCCGCAACGACGACGAGGTGGCCAAGACGATCGGCGCCGAAAGCCGCCCCGCGGCCGTGGTGAAGCCGCCGCCCTTGCCGCGCCAGCTGCCACCGAGCCCCGCCCATTTCGTCGGCCGCGAGGGCCTGCTCGCCGAGCTCACCTGGCTGCTGCGCGAGCCCCGGATGCGGGTGCTGGTCATCTCGGGAGCGGGCGGGATGGGCAAGACCGCGCTCGCGCTGACCGCCGCGCACGCCGCCGCCGACGCCTACCCGGGCGGTCAGCTCTGGGCCGACCTCCGCGGCACCACCGACCAGCCGGCCGACCCCGCCGAGGTGCTGGCGGAGTTCTTGCGCGGATTGGGCGAGCCCGCCGTCCCGGAAACTTTACGCGAAAGAGCCGCGCTCTTTCGCTCGCTGGCCGCCGACCGCCGGATGCTCGTGGTGCTCGACGACGCCGCCGACAGCGCGCAGATCCGCGATCTCATCCCCGGCGGCGGCGACTGCGTGGTGCTGGTGACCGCGCGGCGCCGGCTGCCCGGCATCGAGGCGGCCACCCACCAGGTCGCGCCGCTCGGCGCGCTCGACGACGACACCGCGTCCGCGCTGTTCCGCAAGATCGTGGCGGCCGGCAACGTGGACCTCGCCGGCGAGGACGACGCGGTCGCCGCGGTGGTGCGGCTCTGCGGCGGGCTGCCGCTGGCGTTGCGCATCGCGGCGATGCTGCGGGTGGAGGACTTCCACCAGCCCACGGCCGAGCTTTTGCGCCGGCTGAGTGATCAGGGTCCGGCTGCTTTCGAGTACGGCCAGCAGAGCCTCGCCCGGACGCTCGGCGCCGGCCTGGCGCCGCTCGACGACCAGGCGCGGCAGCTCTTCCTCGGTCTGGGCCTGCTAGCCCTGCCCATGTTCGGCGAGTGGGCGGCGGCGGCCGTGCTGGACGAGCCGGGCCCGGCGGCCGGGGTCGCGCTGTCCCAGCTGGCCGCGGTCGGCATGATCGAGCCGGCCGCCGCCGGCCCGCGCTACCGCTTCCACGAGCTGACCCGCGACTACGCCCGCGCCCACGCGCCGGAGTCGGCCGACGTGCCGGCCCGCGCCTGCCGCGCGCTGCTCACCCTGACCCGCCGGGCGCACGAGGCGATCTACGGCGGACAGTTCGACGTGGTGCACAGCGACCTGCCCGACGTGGCCGTGCCGCCCGCGGAGCTGGCCGCCGCGACCGCGAGACCCCTCGACTGGCTCGAGCGGGAACGGCTCAACCTGCGCGCGATGGTCGAGCAGGCGGCCGCGCTCGGGCTCACCGAGGTCTGCTGGGATCTGGCCGTCTCGGCTCACGAGTTCTATGCGCTGCGCGGATACTTCGACGACTGGCGGGTCACCCACGAGGTGGCGCTGGCCGCCTGCCGCGCCGCGGGGGATCGGCGCGGCGAGGCGCTGGTGCTGACCGCGCTGGGGCAGCCGCCGCTGGTGGCCAGCGGCAGCCCGGGCGTCTCCGGCGTGTCCGAGCTCGAGACCGCGGCCCGGCTGCTCACCGAGGCGGGGGAGCGGCACGGCCGGGCGATCGCGTTGCGCACCCTCGCCAACGCACTGCGCCGCCGGGGCGAGCTCGCCCGGCCCCTGCGGCTGTTCCAGGAGGCGCTCGACGGTTACCGGCGCAGCGGCGACGACGTAGGGGTGCAACAGACCCTGCGCTTCATCGGCCATACCCAGCTCGACCGGGGCGACGCCGGCGCGGCGGTGACGACCCTGCGCGAGGCCGAACGGCTGGCGCGCGACCAGGGCGACCCGCGGCTGATCAAACCGACGGTCTACTGGATCGGGTGTGCCCATCTCGCGCGCGGCGACCTCGGCGCGGCGGGGGAGGCGTTCGAGGAGGTCCTCGAGGGCGCGCCGCTGCTCGGGCAGGCCTACGCGCTGCACGGGCTCGGCCAGCTCGCGCTCGCGGCCGGGGACCGCGACTCGGCCCGGGAACGGCTCGACCTCGCCGGCCCCCTGGCCGCGGAGGGCGCCGACGTCGTCCTGGTCGGACGGATCTGGCTCTCGCTGGCCGCGCTCGCGCCGGAGCCGTCGGCCGCGTCGCGCACGGACGACCGGACGGCCGCCCTGCTGCGGGCCCAGGCGTCGTTCCGCTCCTGCGGCGCGATCCACCTGGAAGTGGAAGCCCTGGTCACGCTGGCCGAGGCGTACGCGTCAAGGGGTTTGCTCGACGCCGCGGCCGCGGCCCGGCGGCAAGTCGGCGAGGTCTATGACGCCGTCGGCGTGCCCCTCCCGGACCGCAGGCACGCCTGATCTATTAATTGTCCTCTTGACACAAACCCCCGTCGCCATTTAGTGTCCTAGTGACAGTAAGACTTGCCTCTCCGGGACGTGGCGTACGACCGGGCCGGAGCGGCGGACTTGCCGTCGATTGCGCGCAGGGGCGCGCGCGGGGAGGCCGGCCAGCCTCCACGCCTCCCGCTCGGCCGGGCGGGGCGACATCGCGCGAGCCCGTCAATCCCGAAAGTTCCCCGCAACCTTTCCCGAAAGGAATGGTCATGCGCGCACGTCACCGTCACTTCCTGGTCACGCTCATCGCCGCGATTGCCGTCGCCTTGGTGGCGCCCTCCGCGGCTCCCGGCCACGCCGAGGCGATCACCTGCCCCGGCAGCACGAGCTGGGACAACCTGTTGCAGCGCTGCGTCTGACAGCGATGTGAAGTCGCTGCCTCCCGATGCGCCGGCGGCCCGGTTCCGGGTCGCCGGCGCTCTGCCGACCGCGCGGCAGGAAACCGGAAGGCTTCGTCGTTACGTTCCAGCCGGAAACGTTGCGAGACCTGCGGGAATCGAGATGAGATGACCGATCACCAGCCCCCGTCCGGGCCCTGGCGGCCGGAGAACAACCCTCCACCATGGATAGTCGCGGCGCCCGACTACGAGGCGCCGACAGTTTCGGCCGCGCCGGCCATGCCACCACCGCAGCCGCCGGCCGACCCGCACACTCCGCCGTGGATCGTGTCGGGGCCGCGCAACGGAGAGGCGCCGACCTGGAACATGTCGGCCGCGCCGCCCGTGGCGCCGCCTCCACCGCCGGTCGATCCGAGCACTCCGCCGTGGATCGTGTCGGGGCCGCGCGACGCGGAAGCGCCCACGTGGGCCATGTCGGCCGGGTCGCCGCCGCAATCGCCGGCCGCCGCGAACATTCCGTCATCGTTCGCAGCGCCGCAATCGCCGGCTGCCGCGAACATCCCGGCACCGTTCGCAGCGCCGCAATCGCCGGCCGCCGCGAACCGTTCGGCGCCGCAATCGCCGGCCGCCGCGAATCTTTCGGCGCCGCTCATGGCGCCGCCGCCCGCGGACGGCGGGAGCACGCCGCCGTGGCTTTCGGCTCCGCCTTCCGAGCCAACGGCGGCGCGCAGCCGGTTGCCGCTGATCCTGGTGGCCGGCGCTGTCTTTGTGGTCCTGGTCGGAGGCGGCGGTTTTCTGGCGATGCGGCAGCTCGGCGCCGACAAGCAGGTGCCGACGACGACAGCGGCCGAGCCGGACCCCGCGGACACCGTCGACCAGCCCGGCACCGCCGAGCTCACGCCCGTGGAGCCGACAGCGGTGGAGCCCACACCCGTGGAGCCGACAGCGGTGGAGCCGACACCCGTGGAGCCGACCACGGTGGAGCCCACGACCTTGGGGCCGACGACCTTCGGGCCCACGACCGCCGCCCCGGCCACCGAGGCCACCGCCGGCTCCCAGCAGGCGGCGCTCGGCGAGCTCGACAGCCTCAGCCGGCAGGGCCTCACCCGGGTGAGCCTCGGCGGCCAGCTCGTCGCTCAGCTCGCCTCCAAGAATCCCGGCATCAGCGACCCGCACGAGACCACGGCGAGCGGCTCGCACGTCTTCCAGGCCACCGACATCCTGGCCGAACACGAAAGGTTGCGCGACGACCCGCGCAACGGCGACGCCACGGTCGTGCTGCTCAAGAGCACCGACTACGGCAAGCGGCAGCTCTACCACGGAAAGCCGCTATACGTCACTTTCGCGCTGCGCGCCTTCGGCTCCGAGGCGGCCGTGCGCGCCTGGTGCGCCCGGCGCTTTCCCGAGCTCACCGGCGACGCCCTGGCCAACCAGTGCGCCGTCCGCCGCCTGCGACCCCCGGCCTGACCCTGCGACCCCCGGCCTGACCCCGCGACCCCCGGCCTGACCCCGCGACCCCGCCGGACGCCCGCTCGACCCCCGCGGCCCCCGACACCTGCGACCCCGCTCGACCCCCCCCTGGCCCCCGACACCTGCGACCCCGCTCGACCCCCGTGGCCCCCCGAGACCCGGGGCCCCGACACCCGCGACCCCGCTCGACCCTGCGATCCCGTTTGACCCCGCGAGGAGCGACATGACAGTGCCCAGCCAGCGCGCCGGCGCCGCCCGGCCCGCGGCGCCGCCGTACCCCGAGGACCCGACCACCGCGACCCGGCACATGTGCGCCGGCGCCTATCTCGACGACGAGTTCCGCAACCTCAGCCTGCGCCAGGTCTACCACCAGCCCCGGCGCATGGTCGCCCCGTCGTACGGATTCGATCTCGTGCCCGTCCTCGGGCACTGCCTGCGGGCCCGCAACGCCGCCGTCGTCCGCGACGCCGCGATCGTCGTCGCCTTCCTCGGCGCCTTCTGCTTCGCCGGGACCGCCTTCGTCGGCGGCCTGGTGCTGCTCGTCTACCTCCAGGTTTTCGTCAGCACCTACCGTCTCGTCCGCGACACCTACCAGCGGATGAAGACCCCGGACGCGGCCGGCGGCAAGCTGGTGCCCCGGGCGGCGTTCCTCCTGCTCGGCTGGGCGCTGGTGATCTTCTGCTCGTTCGCTTTCTCGGGGCTTTTCGTGGGCGCGCTCGCCACCTCGTTCCTCGAGGGCGGCAGCTCGGGGGCCGTCGCCACCACCGGGGTCGCGATCTTCGGGAGCCTCGCCTTGGCCGCGGTCTTCGTCGGTTTCCAGGTTTCTTTCGCGCTGTGGCGGCAAGGGGAGCTCGGCAAGCTCACCCCCGGCCGGCAGGTCGCGCCGCCCACCCGCACGCCGCGGCTCGACGAGATCGCCCGGCAGCAGCGCGGCAACACCGTCGCCTACAGCGGATACCGGCCATTCGTCGGCTCCGGTTTCCAGGAAGACACGTGGAGTTTCGCGCAACGTCTCGTGCGCCCGGCGGCCGGCCCGGCCGAGCGACTGCTCAACGGCGAGGCCCGGCACGCCGTCACCGCCCTGCCCAGCGAGCGGCAGCGGGAGTTCGAGGAGGCGCCGTTCGACGCGGAGGAGGTCATCGACTACGTCCGCGAGCATCTCGCCACGCTCATCCCGGTCCACGGCGCCGAGGCCGAGGAGCGGATCCCCGGCCTGACCGTCGAGGACCGGGTGTTCCTGGCCGGCACCGAGGTCAGCCACCTCGTGCCGTACACCGAACCGCAGGTGATGGCCGCGGTGATCCGCTACCCGACCACGCCGGCCCGGCACTACCTCACCTGCCAGATCTTCTCCTGGGGCGGCGAGCTGATCACCACGGTCTACGTGCACATCGCCGTGCAGGGCCGCTCGCTCTACATCGAGATGACGACCACCGTGCTGCCGCCGTGCAACGACGACTACCGCGTTGTCGACACCGTCGAGAACACCGGCTCGGGCGCCTGGCTGCGCGCGATCCGCCACGGCATCGTCGACGCGCCGCAGACGGTCTGGAAGTCGCCGCTCTCGCTGTTCCGCGGCCTGGTCGACGTGAGCCGCTCGTCGACCGCCGGCCAGGTCGGCCCGGCCGGGCTGACCCGCGGCTACGACTACGGCGCGGTCATCGGCGTCCGCGAGCTGGCCTGCCGTGAGGAGGGCATGCGCAACCTGGTGCAGGCGCTCGATTTCGAGAAATACCAGAAACTCATCGAGCGCCGCGTGATCGCCTCGGTCCTCGACTTCCTCGACGAGCGCGGCATCGACACCACCGAGTACCGCGCCCGGGCCGCGTCGGTCCTCAACGTCAACCACCTCAACAACGTCAACGGCAACGTCGGCAGCATCGGCGACAACAACACCTTCAACCAGCAGGTCGCCGGCTCCATGGGCGGCGGGGGCAGGCCATGACCATCTACCACAACAACATCGGCGGCGACGTCGGCAGCATCGGCGGCGGCAACACCTTCCACGGCCCGGTCGCCGGCAGCATGACCTGGCCGGGCGGGGAACGCCCGCGGCCGTCGTCGTCCGGCGCCGAGGTCGGCGTGCTCACCGTGCTGCCGGCCGAGATCCGGGCCGTCACGGCGGCCTTCAAGCAGATGTACGACTACCACGAGCGCCCGCTGCGGCACGGCCCTCTTGCGCGGGAGGCGTGGCTGCCCGGTCCCGGCGGCCGGGTCCGGGTCGCCGCCGTGCAGATCCTGCATCCGGGCACGGAGGCCGCGGCGCTCGCCTACCGGGGGCTGGTCGACGAGTACGACCCGGCGGCCGTCCTGCTGGTCGGCATCGCCGGCGGGGTCAGCCCGCGGGTCGGCATCGGCGACGTCGTCATCTCCGACGAGGTGATCATGTACGACCCGCGGCGGCTCGAACCGGGTGGCGTCGCGCACCGCGGCCAGTCCCAGCCGGTCGCGGCCGAGCTGCGGCACCGGGTCAACGACTTCTTCGCGGCGACGCCGGTGGTGCAGCACCGCACGTCGGGCGAGTCGTACGGCCTGCACCACGGCCCGATCGGCTCGGGCAACGCGGTGGTGACCGACCCGGACGCGGAGATCCGGCAGTGGCTGTGCCGGGTCAACGAGAAGGTTCTCGCCGTCGAGACGGAGGCGGCCGGGGTCGCGCAGTCCTTCCACGAAAGTGTCGGGCACGACAACCGGACCCGCGGGTGGCTGACCATCCGCGGCATCTCCGACACCGCGGACGAGTCCAAGGACGACGACCATCACGGTCTGGCGGCCCGGCACGCCGCCGAGGTGATGGCGATGCTGGTGCCCTTCCTGGGCCGGGGCGTCAACCGGTGAGGTCGTCAAGGTCGAGGACGTGCAGCGACTCCTCCTTCTCGCGGCAACGGGCGGGCTGGGAGTCGCGCTTGGCCCGGTCGGAGACCACGACCATGCTCTCCGGCCCGAGCCAGCACACGCCCTCGACCGTGCAGTAGCCGCGAGGGAAGCGGCGCACGCGCCCCGGGCCGGTGGCGGCCCACTTGTCCGGGGCGAGCTCGCCGGCCCACACCGCGGCCGATTCCTGGGAGAGGAGGGCGAGGCGGTTGCCGGCCAGGGAGAGGCCGGCGAAATCGGCGAGCGGCAGCCCGGCCGGCAGGTCGACGGTGGCGACGTGGCGCCAGTTGCGCCGGCCGGGCCGGAACACCAGCAGGCCGCCGGTCTCGTGCAGGCCGAGCAGGTACACCCCGTCGTCGCGGCGGACGAACTCGAGACCCTCGACGCCCTTGTTGGGGCGGGGGAGGGGGTATTCGAGCCAGCCCGCCGCGACGAGCTGGAAACTTTCGTCGTACTCCTCGACGCGTGCCTGGTGGCCGCCGTCCCGCTCGGCCGACTCGATCAGCAGGAACAGGTGGCCGGTGACCGGGTCGCGGGCGATGTCCTCGTAGCCGTTTCCCGGGCCGGGCCCGGTCGTGTGCAGCGCGTTGGCCGCCATCCGGTTCAGGTCGGCGTCGATCACGGCGACCGCCCGCAGGTTGTCGCAGACGACCAGGTAGCGGCCGTCGGCGGCGATCACGCCGCTGGCTTCCAGCCGGCTCGGCGAGCCGGCCGGCAACAGATCACGAAGCCGGGCCTCGCGGATCACTTCGGCAAGTTTCCGGGTACGGCGGGGAAATGTGCCCCGCTCGCTCCGGCCGGATATCGCGTTCGCAGCGCGGAAAGTTGCTCGCGGGCGCTGTCGCAACGCATCCGTGCGTAGTGGTAGACGCCGAGCACGAACTGCTTGTCGTGGCGCAGTTCCTGCTGCTCGTGCCCGGCCCGGTAGACCTCGTCGTTGCTGAACTGCCGCCCGGTGAACGGCGCCGAGTTCGGGAGGTCCGCCTCGAAGTAGGCCGACGGGACGACGCGCGGCCACAGCGCGACCATCCGGTCGGAGAGCGCCTGCGGAGTGAAGTCCGTTTCGAGCAGGAAGTCGAGGTGGTCCAGGTAGTACTGGGCGAAGTCGTGGTTCGCGAGCAGGTTCTGCACGAGCGGGATCCGGGACAAGCCCTTGCCCTGGTGGTACGCCTTCGTATTGGCGGCCCAGTCGAGCAGGTCGGTGTACTGCCACGCCGTACCGAAGTAGTCGATGCCCAGGCAGTTGTCGTAGTCCCACGGGATGAACGTGAAGAACGGCCGGTCGTAGTCGCCCGAGTTGTAGAGGTAGTAGTTCGCCGGGGTCGCGAAATAGTTGTCCCAGCTGCCGAGGAGCAGGTTCAGGCTCGCCCAGCGCAGGAAGGCCTTCACGTCGAGAATCTCCTCGACGGCGTCGCTGTTCAGCGGGTCGCCGTTGATGACCCGGATGAGGTGCGCGAGGTCGTCGTACCCGTTGATGGTCTGATCGTCCTCGTTGGTCTTGAGCCGGTATGTCAGATCCGGGTGGTCGTGCCGGGTGAAGTACTGCTTTCCGCTGTCGTCGCCGTCGCGGCCGACGCGGTGCTCGAGGGTCGCGCAGCCGACGTCGCCGCAGTAGGCCTTGTACAGGTTTCCGCGAAAGTTGTCGCCGAAGTTGTCGCGCAGGAAACCCTTGTCGATCTGTTCGATCAGCGAGTACAGACCCTGGTAGCCGCCGTTGATCGCGACCCGGGCGTAGGTGTGCCGGGCGGCCGGGACGCCGATGCGGCGCAGCAGCGGCCACGCGATCGCCTCGCGCATCTGCGACGGGTCGTTGTACATCGACTTGAGGTTCAGCCGCGGCATGCCGACGAGCTTGTCGTCGTCATCGCCGGGCTCGACGTCGACCTTCCAGGAGCGCTTCGGCGCGTATTTCGTCTTGTTGCCGCTGTTCACGAGCGAAAATGTCGTGGTGGTGAAGAGCACTCCGGACGCGTCCGGCGAAGGCAACTTTCGCTGGTCGGCCGGATCCGTGCGCCACACGCCGATCCGCGCGTCGCCGGTCGCCACCACCGGCTCCTCCGGCTTCATCTCGGCGGCGGGCCAGTCGGTGATCGCGACCTGGTACATCGGTTGCGCGAAGAGTTCCTTCTTCCCGATGGAGACTTTCGCGTACGTGCCGGCCAGCCGTTCCGCGTCGGGGCCCTGGATGGCGTCGAAGAGCGCCCCGAACTCCGCCTTGGTCCGCAGGGTGGCGTCGCCGGGCCCGGCCGGGCGGTTCGCCTTGGCCGCGAGGTCCCGGGCGATCCCGGCCGGCACGTCGGCCACCACGATCGCCCGGTTCTCGAGCATCTTCCGGAACTGCTTCTCGTCCATCCACCGATGAGGCGCCCGCGGCGCTCGGCGGAGAAGGGCTGAGTCGGAGATCTGCCTGCGTGTCACCCGTAAGCGCGGCCCGGCCGGGGCCGCGTCCTACCGGTGCAGGTGCAGCTCGACCGGCTCCGGCGGCAGGTCGTCGACGCCCTCCTCGACCGCCTGGTCGTGCCGCTTGCGGGCCGCCGGCAGGGCGAGCGACGCGATCACGGCGATCACCGCCACGGCCGAGCAGGCCCAGAACCCGGTCGTGAACGCCTGATCGGTCGGGATGCCCTGCGGGGTGGTGTCCGAGGCGACGATCGCCGCGACCACCGCGCTGCCGATGCTGCCGCCGACCGTGCGGACGATCGCGTTGACGCCGGTCGCCTCGCCGGTGTGGGTGGCCGGCACGGTCTCGATGATGGCGTTGGACATGGCCGCGAAGACGAGGCCGATGCCGGCGCCGGTGAGGAAGCCGGAGACGAGCAGGTGCCACACGTGGTCGTGGACGATCGCGGGCAGCGCGAACGCGGCGACCACCGCGACCGAGCCGAGGAACAGCGGCAGTTTCGGGCCGTACTTGCGCTCGAGCAGCCCGGAAAGCGGCCCGAACACGAGCATCATCAGCGTGGTGGGCAGCAGGAACAGGCCCGCTTCCGAAACACTCTTGCCGAAGCCGTACCCGGTGATGGTGGGCAGTTCGAGAAGAGTGGGAATCAGCAGGAACGTTCCGAACATCGCGAAGCCGAACGTGAGGCCGACGACGTTGGTCGTCCAGACGCCGCGCAGCGCCATCAGCCGCATGTTGATCAGCGGTTCCTTGACCCGGAGCTCCACCAGCACGAAGACCACCAGCGCGATCGCGCCGACGATCAGCAGTGTCACGGTCTTGCCGTCGGCCCAGCCCCACTCGCGGCCCTTGCTGATGGCCAGCAGCAGGCCGACCAGCGAAACCGAGAGAATGCCGGCGCCGAGCACGTCCAGCTTGCCGGGCGCGCGCACCGGCGACTCGGGCACGCCGAAGGCCACGCCCGCGAGCGCGATGCCGATCAGCACCAGCGGCAGCCAGAACAGCCAGTGCCAGGAGAGGTGGTCGACGATCGGGCCGGCGGCCACGATGCCGAGGCCCGCGCCGATGCCGAAGATCGCCGAGAGGAGGCCGACCACGACGCCGACCCGCTCGCGGGGCAGCTCGTCGCGGACGATGCCGATCGACAGCGGCAGGATCGCGCCGGCCGCGCCCTGCAGCGCGCGGGCCGCGATCAGCACCGGCAGGCTGGGCGCGAGGGCGGCGAGCAGCGTGCCGGCGGCGAGGATCACCAACACGGCGAGCATGACCCGCCGCTTGCCGACCATGTCGCCGAGCCGGCCGAGGATCGGCGTGAGCACCGAGGCGGCGAGCAGGTAAGCGGTGAGCACCCAGCTGATGTCCTCGGTCGACGCGCCGAGGTCGTGCCCGATCACCGGCAGGGCCGGCGCGACGAGCGATTGGAGCACGGCGAACGCGAGACCGCCGAGCGACAGGAAGAGCACGACGCGTCCCGTACGCGCTTGTGCCTGTGCCATTGAATTTCCCCCGGGACACGAAAGTAAACGTCTGCTGACTTGGCGACGGTAGACCCGTGCCCCGGATAAGTCAACGCGCGTTTACATGAGGTGTCCGGCCGGTTACGCTTTCCCGCGTGACCGACGCACCGCCCCGCCGCCGCGACGCGGCGAAAACCCGACAGTTGTTGCTCGAGGCGGCCCGCCGCCGGTTCGCCGAGGACGGGTACGCGGCCACGACCGTTCGCGAAATTGCCGACGACGCCGGGGTCAACGTTGCGCTGATCAGTCGCTACTTCGCGTCGAAGGAGGGGCTGTTCGAGGCGTGCCTCAAGGGCGCGGGGGAGGACCTGCGGCGCACCACCGGCGAGATCGGCCGGGACCAGATCGCGGCGACGATGGCGAGTCACATCGCCGACTCCTCGTCGTCGGGAGCGATCGCCGGTCAGCTCGCGCTCCTGCTGCGCTCGTCCGGCGACGAGCGTGCCGACCAGATCCGCCTGGAGGTGCTGCGCACCTCGACCGAGCGGCTGGCCGCGGTGGCCGGCGGCGACGACGCGCTGCTCGGCGCGCAGATCGTCTTCGCCACCGCGATCGGCATCTCGCTGCTGCGCTCCTCGATCCGGATGGAGCCGATCGCGTCGGCCACCGAGGCCCAGCTCGAAGCACATCTGCGCAACCTCGTCGATGCCCTGCTGCCGCCGCCGGGGATGCGGTGATTGCCGGCGGTCGATAGCTTGGGCCGCATGTCGCGATCATTCGTTCTCGCCGCGGCCGCCGCGCTCGGGCTCGTCCTGAGCGCCGCCACCCCGGCAAACGCCATCGCCGACGGCGAATCCGTGCCCGACGGGCACTACACGTTCTCGGTCAAGCTCACGATGACCGGGATCCCGACCGCGGACGGAGGCAAACGCAACAGCGCCTGCTCGGGCGCCCTCATCGCGGCGCGCTGGGTGATCACCGCCGGCCACTGCTTCCGCGACGCGAACAACGTCCGCGTCGAGTACCCGGTGGCCGATCTGACGACGGCGACCATCGGCCGCACCGACCTGACCGACACCAGCCACGGCATCGAGGCCAAGGTCATCGCCGTCCGGCAGTCCCCGACCGCCGACGTCGCCCTCGCCGAGATCGACAAGCCCGCGTGGCGGGTTCCGCCGATCCGCCTGGCGAGCAAGGCGCCGCAGGTGGACGACATCCTCCGGGTGACCGGCTACGGCTCCACCACCAGCGTCAACCCGGCGCCCGTCACCCACCTGCGCACCGGTCAGCTGCAGATCCTGACCGTCGGCGACTCCGTCCTCGGCCTGCACGGTTACGCGCCGGCGGCGGACACGACCCCCTGTCCCTACGACTCCGGCGGCCCGTATTTCGCCGAGCGCAAGCACCACAGACCCGAGCTGGTGGCCGTGGTCAGCAATGGACCGAGCTGCCCGCACACCGCCACCGAGAACGCCGCGCGGGTCGAGAACATCGCCCCGTGGATCCGCTCGGTGATCCGTCCCTGATCCGGCTCGGCGGACCGGCCCCGCGGCCGGTCCGCCCCTCCGGCGGGTCTGCCTCTCCGGCCGGTAAGCCGATCGACGGATTGTCCGGGCCGACCGGCGGGGATACGCGGCCCGCCCGAGGATTTACCTTCTGTCCGTGGCAATCCCCTTCGACCTGTGGGGCCAGCGCGGGTACCCGCACGCGGACATCGTCGGCGAGTCGCACTACGCCGCGGCGATCCGTGACGTTCTCGGCAACGACTTCAAAGTGGACGGCAGCGAGGTGATAGCGGTCGCCGAGCTGGTTCCGGAGCCCGGCAACCGGCACGACCAGAACGCGGTCGCCGTGCGGATCGGCGGTCAGCTGGTCGGCTACCTGCCCCGCGACGAGGCCGCCCGGTACTCGCCGGCGCTCTTCCAGCTGGTGACGCAGGGCTGGTCGCCGCAGGTGGCCTGCCGGGTCTGGGGCGCGTCGTGGGACGGAAACTTTCGCGGCTCGGTACGCCTCGACCTCGCCGAGCCGCACCTGCTCGCCCCGGCCAACCGGCCGCCGGGCGGGGAGCACCGGCTGCTGCCGCCGGGCCACGCCATCCAGGTGACCGGCGAAGAACACCATTTGGACGCGCTGCTGCCGTTCCTGCGCCCCGAGGGGGAGTGCTGGGTACACGCGACCCTGCACGAGGTGGTGGAGCAGACCGCCCGTACCTCGAAGGTGGTGGTGGAGGTCCGCCTCGACGGTGCGCGGGTGGGCAAGCTGAGCCCCCGGATGAGCGGCGAACTGCTGCCGGCGATCCAGCATCTCGCCGGGCAGGGCCGTGCCACAGTCACACGCGCCCTGGTCAAAGGCAACAGGATCAAGACCGAGGTGACACTGTACGCGTTGCGCGCGCACGAACTGCCGCACAGCTGGCTGGGACCGGCCTCGCCGATCTCCCCGGCCGCGCCGGTCGCGGTCGCTTCCGTGATCGCCGCCGTGACCGTCTCCCCGCCGGCCCGGCCTCATCAGCCCATCCCGCCGCCGCCCACCGGGGTGCGCTTCGCCGTGCCGCCCGGCTGGCCGCAACCGCCGCCCGGTTGGGCGCCGCCGGCCGGCTGGAACCCCGACCCGTCCTGGCCGCCCGCCCCGCACGGCTGGCAGTGGTGGGAGCTCGTCTGGGACTGATTCAAATGCAGCCGTCGCGGACCTCGAGCGGATGGTCGGGACTCAGGTAGTCGTCTGAGTCCTCGTGATCCCGGTCGAAACCACGGCGCGGGTGACGGTTCGGGCTCAGCAGGTTCTTGTCGGAGGCGACGCAGTCCATCGCGAAGAAATACGAGTGCCAGTCGATGACCTGCATCCCGCGATATTTCGCGGAAACTTCGCTCGCCTTGTAGAACTCCCAGACCACGCTGTCGTGCACGGCCGCGTACGGCGGTTCGCCCTGCTTGAACGCGTAGACCCAGACGAAGTTCGTCGTCACCTGCAGGTGCTGCCGTCCCTCGTACGTCACGACGCCGAAGGTGACCTTGCCGCTGACCCGCGGCGGGTACTTCGGGTCGAGCTTCACCGCCGGGTCGATCCAGGTAGCCACGCCCGACATCCGGGACTCCTTGGCCCATCGCTTCGCCTCGGGCCGCTGCGCCGGCGAGATCAGCGCGACGAACGCGCTGGTGTCGTGCCTGACCAGCATCCGCTCCTCGAGCCGGCCGGCGATGAGCGCGCGGCGCACCTGCTTGAGGGCGGCGTCGACCTCGGCCACGGTGAACGTGTCGATCGCCTTCGCCTTGGGCAGCACGATTCCCGCCTGCCCGACCGGATACTTGTCGGCGACCGTGCCGGTGAACGGGCCGCCCGCCGCGGTGAGCGCGGGCTGCACCGCCGTCCGGGCCGTGTGGTCCGGCAACGCCAGGTGTGGCAGCCAGCCGCGGAGGACGGGCAGGGCCGCGGCGATGAGCAGGGCCGCGACAATCGCGCTCGAGACAAACATCAGATTTCGTACGCCGTCGCGCGGCTTATGGTTGTGCGGTTGGTACACCGGCGCAGCCTGAGGTCATCCGCGGAACATTTCGCGCCCGCGCGGTTAAGAACAGACGACTTGTGCGAGCGTGGAATGTAGATCTTTTGACTGCCCCCACGGGCGATCGGTGGTTGACTCTCGGCCATGCCGATCAAACGGTACGGAGCTCTCCGGGCGGCCGTGGTGGACCGCCGGATCGAGACCTCGGATACGCCTCACTATCAAATTCATTTACGAGCCGCCGGCGTCGATTATCGGGCCGCGGTCAATGTGCGGTCGCAGCAGCGGCCGCCGGAACTCCTTTATGTCGCCGTCGACGACTTCAAGCACCCGATCCTCGACCGGGTGCGCGAGCTGCCCGACGGCTTCACCGAGCTGAGCAGCGACGGGACGGGCGCGGCGCTCGACTACATCCGGGGAAACCTGTTCCAGCGGCAGCTGATGCGCCCGGTCCCGACGGCCGAGCCCGGCCCCGAGAACGACCTCGGCGATTTCCTCGACCATTACGTGCGGCGCGCGCTCGGCGACGACGCGGCGCGGGCGTACGTGTTCGGCCAGGCCTGGGGCCCGGAACCGACCACTCCGGACAAGGTATTCCATTTCTCGCCCGGCAACGGCGTCCACGACGTGCATATGAATCAGGGCAACAGCGGCCGTTTCGCCGACGACGACGGCGTATTCCAGGACGGCGGCCTGCTGCTCCATTTTCCCGGCGACGCCTGGGTGGCGATCTTCCTGGCTTTCCAGTCCCAGTCGTTCCACACCGACGACGTGACCGGCCATACCCTGCCGGAGGTGCCCGGGCCCGGCCCCACGCCCGGCCCCGGCGAGCCCGACCACCTGGTGCGCATCATCGGCGCGCTGGCGAACCCGGTCGGTCCCGCCCCCGAGCGCGAGACCGTCACGCTCCTCAACGCTTCGCCCGCCGAGATCGACCTGACGAACTGGCAGATAGCCGACCGAGCCGGCAACAGACACCCGCTGACCGGCCGCCTGCCCGCCGGCGACACCCTGCGGGTGGAGGTGGCTCCGGCGCTGCTCGGCAACCGCGGCGGCACCATCACCCTGCTCGACGCCCAAGGCCTCAAGGTCGACGGCGTCGCCTACACGGCCGACCAGTCCACCCGAGAGGGCTGGACGATCACCTTCTGAACCGCGCGCCCGTCGTCCTCCGCCCTCGCCCCGCCCGCCGCGCCGGAATCTTGATGACGTGGCGTCAGCGCCGCGCAGCAATTCATCAAGATCGGCCGATGCGCTCACGCTGCCGGCCGCCGGCCGCCGGCCGCCGGCCGCCGGCCGCACAGCGTGATGACTTGGTGTCAGCTCCGCGCGCCAAGTCATCAAGATCCCTGCGGCGTGGCCGGCGGCGCGACGAGTGCGGCAGCGTGGGCGGCGGCGCGGCAAGGGCGGCGGCGCGGCGTGCGCGGCGAAGGGCGGCGGCGCGGCGTGCGCGGCGAAGGGCGGCGGCGCGGCGTGCGCGGCGAAGGGCGGCGGCGCGGCGTGCGCGGCGAAGGGCGGCGGCGCGGCGAAGGGCGGCGGCGCGGCGAAGGGCGCCGGCGCGGCGAAGGGCGGGGGCGCGGCGTGCGCGGCGAAGGGCGGGGGCGCGGGGAAGGGCGGCGGCGCGGCGTGCGCGGCGTAGGACGGCGGCGTGGTGAGAGCGGCGCCGCGGTGAGGGCCGCGGCTAGGGCGGGGATGGGCCGGCCCGAGGGAGACGGGCCGGCCCGGCTGTCAGGCTGGGGTCAGGCGGATCGCCGTCCAGGAGACCGGGGGCAGGGAGGCGTGGAGTTCGCCGTCCTCGACCCATGCGGTCTCGTTCGGGCGGGGGACGACCCGGTCGGGGTGCTGCTCGGTGTTGGTGGCGGTCAAGACGTCGTCGGCCAGGGTCCAGGACTCCGCCACGCGGAAGGCGCGGCCGAAGCCGGCCACCGCGACCGCGAGGTCGGCCGGGTCGGTGAGCGAGCGGTTCACCACGAAGACGGTCACGTCGCCGGTAGTGTCGTCGTGGGTGGCGACGGCGTCGAGCGTGGGCACGTCGCCGAAGCGGGCCGTCGAATGGAGCGGCGCGCGCATCTCGACCCGGAGGACCTCGCCGCGGGCCAGCCGGGACGTCAGCGCGAACGGGTGGAAGATCGTCTGCCGCCAGGCCGGCCCACCCGGCTCGGAGCGGATCGGGGCGATCACGTTCACCAGCTGGGCCTGGCAGGCGGCGGTCACCCGGTCGCTGTGCCGCAGCAGCGAGATCAGCAGGCTGCCGACCACCACCGCGTCGGCCACGTTGTACTGGTCCTCGATGACGCGCGGCGCGATCGGCCACTCCGACGTCTGCCGGGTCGCCTCGAATCGTTTCTGGTACCAGACGTTCCATTCGTCGAACGAGATCTGGAGTTTCTTGCGGCTCTTCAGCCGCGCTCCGACGCTGTCGGCGGTCGCGACCACGCTGTTCACGAAGTGGTCCATGTCGACGGCGGAGGCCAGGAAACTTTCCAGGTCGCCGTCGATCGGCTCGTAATAGGCGTGCGCCGAGATGTAGTCGACCTCGTCGTACGCGATCTCGAGGACCTGCGACTCCCACGAGGCGAACGTCGGCATCGACGAGTGGGAGCTCCCGCACGCGATGAGCTCGAGCCCCGGTTCGGCAGCCCGCAGGGCCCGAGCAGTTTCGACCGCCAATCGCCCGTACTCGATGGGGGTCTTGTGTCCTGTCTGCCACGGGCCGTCCATCTCGTTGCCGAGGCAGAACATCCGGACCGCGTAGGGTTTGTCGGACCCGTTGGATCGGCGTTGGTCGGACAGGCGCGTGCCGGACGGGTGATTGAGGTACTCGTGCACGTCGAGCGCCTCCTGCACGCCGCGGGTGCCGAGGTTCATCGCATACATGACCTCGACGTCCGCCTTCTCCGCCCAGCGCATGAACTCGTCGACGCCAACCTCGTTGGTCTCGAGGCTGTGCCAGGCGAGATCGCGCCGCACCGGACGGTCGGCGACCGGGCCGACGCCGTCCTCCCAGCGATAACCGGACACGAAATTTCCGCCGGGGTAGCGCACCATCGACACGCCCAGCTCGCGGGTCAGCGCCAGCACGTCCTGCCGGAAACCGTCGGCGTCGGCGGTCGGGTGGGACGGCTCGTAGATGCCGGTGTAGACGCAGCGGCCCATGTGCTCGACGAACGAGCCGAAGGTGCGGCGGGAGACCGGCGCGATCGTGAAGGCGGGGTCGAGGCGGAAAGTTGCGTGCAGCACGGGACTCCCATTACTTGAGGCTGCCGACCGACAACCCGCCCTGCCAGTACTTCTGCAGAGTCAGGAAGGCGATGATCAGCGGGATGATCGACACGAGCGAGCCGATGATGATCAGGTTCCACAGCGACTGGCCGCCGCCGTTGTTCGAGCTGGCCAGCTGCGACCACAGGCCGATGCCGACGGTCAGCGGGTAGAGCTTCGAGCTGGACAGCATGGTCAGCGGCAGGAAGAAGTTGTTCCAGGTGGCGACGATCGACAGCAGCAGCACGGTCACCACGCCGGGCCGCATGAGCGGCAGCGCCACCCGCCAGAAGGTTCGCAACTCGCCGGCGCCGTCGATGCGGGCCGCGTCGAGCAGCTCGTCGGGGACGGACGCTCCCGCGTACACCCGCATGAGATAGACCGCGAACGGGCTGAGCAGCGACGGCAGGATCACGGCCCAGATGGTGTCGACCAGGCCCACTTTCGACATCATCACGAAAGTCGGGATGACGAGAGCGGTCAGCGGCACCATCACCGAGCCCAGCACCAGCGCGAAGACGATGTTGCGGCCGCGGAAGGAAAATTTCGCGAAACCGTAGCCGGCCAGCACCGAGATGACCGTGCAGCCGATCCCGCCGGCGAAGGCGTAGAGCGCGGAGTTGCCGAGCCAGCGCAGATATTCACCGTTGTTGAAGGTGAACAGGTCGTGCAGGTTGTCGAATAGGTGGAAACCGTTGAACCACAGCGCGCCGGTCCCCGCGAACAATCCCTCGGCGTTCTTCGTGCTGGCCACCACGAGCCACCACGCGGGAATGAGGAAATAGCAGCACAGGGCCAGCAGGAGCAGCTTCGCCCAGACATGACGCGGTCTGTTCACGTGAAGAGGCTCCCTCGCTTGCGGGTGACGACCATGAAGATCGCCACGGCCACGAACACCACGAAACCGAGCGCGAAAGAAATCGCCGACGCGTAGTTGAACTGCGCGTAGTTGAAGGCCAGCTCGTACGCGTAGATGTTCGGGGTGAAGTCGGGCGTGATCGAGCCGTTCGCGATCGGGCGCAGGATCTGCGGCTCGGAGAAGAACTGCAGCGTGCCGATCAGCGAGAAGACCAGGATCAGCGCGAGCGCCGAGCCGACCATCGGCACCTTGACCCGGAACGCGATCTGCCGCGCCGAGGCGCCGTCGATGCGGGCGGCCTCGTAGATCGACGAGTCGATGCCCTTGAGCGCGGCGTAGATGATGATCATGTAATAGCCGGCCCATTGCCAGGTCACCACGTTGAGCAGGCCGTAGTAGACGTTGCCCTGGCTGAGCAGGAACGGCGCCCGCACGTCGAAGAACGAGGAGATCTGCTCGATCGGGCCGAACGTCGGACTGTAAAGGAAGCCCCACATCAGCGCGCCGAGGACGACCGGAATCGCGTACGGAAGGAAAATCACCAAGCGCGAGAATCGCGCGATGCGTCCGGTGATCTCGTCGAGCAGCAGCGCCGCGGCGAGCGCCACGATGATCTGCAGCGGGATCACCACGACGCTGAACCGCAGCACGAACCACAGCCCCTTGCGGAACGACGGGTCCTCGAAGGCGCGGGTGTAATTGTCGAACCCGGCGAACGTCGTGCCCGTGGCGAGGCCTTTGGTCCAAAGACTCAAATATCCCGCGTACGCCAGCGGCGCGATCAGAAACGCAGCGAACACCACCAGGAACGGAAGGATGAAAAGCCAGCCCTTGTTCTGGTGACGTCGGCCGGATCTTCTTGCCGGAGCCGCGACGGCCACGGAAGTGCCGGCGCTGACCGGCGTTTCGACTGCCATTTCGTGCACTCCTTCGAGCCGGGCGGCGTTCGTCGAGAACGCCGCCCGGCCTCGCCGATCAGTGAACCGTGAAGCCCTGGGTCTTGGCGTACTGGACGATCTGGTTGTGCAGGTCGGTCGCGGCCTGCGTACCCGTCGTCTGCCCGTTGTTGATCTTTGCGATCTGCGCCTGGAGCTGGGCGTAGTAGTAGACGGTGAACGGGCTGTAGACGGCGCCCTTGTAGGCGTTCTCGGCCGGCACGTAGATGTCCTTGTTCACGGTCTGCCCGTTGAAGAACTCGACCTTGGCGTTGACGAACTCGTCGGACTTGAGCACGCCCTGGTTGAGCGGGAAGATCGTCTGCGTCTTCCAGCCGTCGGTCAGCGACGCGTCATCCGCGTAGAGCCCGAGCGCAACTTTCGCGGCTGCGGCCTTGTCGGAAGCCTGCGACGTGACTGCGAAAGCCGAACCGCCCCAGTTCACCGAGATCGGGCTGTTCACGTCCCACTGCGGCAGCGGCGCGACGGCGAACTTGCCCTTGTCCTTGCCGGCGCCGACACCCGCGCCGGTCAGGTAGCCGGGCGCCCACGCCGCCGAGACGTAGGTGGCGTACTTGCCGCCCACCATGCCGGCGATGTAGTCGGTCGTGAACTGGTCCTCCTTGCCGACCAGCCCCTGCTTCGACAGGTTGCCCCAGTAGTCGAGCACGTCCTTGGTGGCCTGGTCGTCGAGCTTGACCGTGATGTTCTGCTTGTCCGACAGGTCGTAGACGAACGGCTGCGCGCCCTTCTGGATCATCAGGGCGGTGGTCACGGCCGGCACGTTGCTGCCGAAGTCGCCGAAGACCGGGCCGCCGGCGTCCTTGACCTTCTTGGCGTCGGCGGCGTACTCGTCCCACGTCTTCGGCGGCGTCTTGATGCCGTACTTCTCGAAGACGTCGGTGCGGTAGATCAGCGCCATCGGGCCGCCGTCGACCGGGGCGGCGAAGACCTTGTCGCCCTGGGAGACGTCCTTCCAGGCGCCCTCGGAGAAGTTCTTCTTGACGTCGTTCGCCCCGAATGGCGCGAGGTCGACCAGCGCGTCCTGGATCTCGAAGCCGACGAGCTGATCGGCCTCGAGCATGATGACATCGGGCGCGCCCTTCTTGGCCGAGATCGCGGTCTGGAACTTCGCGTACTCGGGCTGGCCCTGCCCGGCGTTGGTCCAGCACACCTGCACGTCGGTGTTCTGGTTGTTGAAGTTGTCGACGACCTTGGCCATGTTCGGGTACCAGGCCCAGACCAGGACCCGCTTGGCGTCCTCGTGGACGATCTTGTTGGTGCAGTTGGTGGGCTTGGCCGCGGTGCCGCCGCTGCCGCCGTCGTCGTCCCCGCCGCCACAGGCGGCCAGGCCGAGCGTCAGGACGAGGGGGATGGTGGCGGAAAGTCCTATCTTGAACCGCATTTCCTGGCCTCCTGGATCAGGCGGCGCGTCCCTCTCCTCGGACATTTCGGGCAGCACGAATTACGGGCTGTGATGTCCAGCTCGGAGGGGGACGCGCTATCTGGGGGTGGATGCCGAGGGGAGGGGGAGCTCACCACTCGTCGGTGATGTGTGATGTAAGTTCCGTTTGCAGCGCTGCAAAGGACTATGCCTCGGCCGTTCGGCTCTGGCAAGAGGCAACGTCTCGGAAATACTTTCGTGACGCGGGCAACAAAATTCGGGGAGGCTCTCGTTGAAAGAAACCACGCTGCGTGATGTCGCTGAGCTGGCCGGCGTCTCCCCGCGCACGGTCTCCAACGTGGTCAACGGCTACGCCAAGGTCACCGACTCCACGCGCGCCAAGGTGGAGGCGGCCATCGCCGAGCTCGGCTACCGGCCCAACGTGCTCGCGCGCAACCTCGCCACCGGACGCTCCGGCCAGATCGTCGTGGTCGTGCCCTATCTGGACACGCCGTACTTCGCCGAGCTGCTGCAGGCGATCATCCCGGCCGCGCGCAAGCTCGGCTACAACGTGCTCATCGACCAGACCGACGGCGACCGCGAGCACGAGGGGGAGCTGATCGGCCGCGGCTCACGCCGCTTCCTCTTCGACGGCATGATCATCAGCCCGCTGGGCCTGGCTCAGGAGGATCTTTCCGTACGCGATCCCGACCTCCCTCTGGTCGTGCTGGGCGAGCGCCGCTCCGACGGCAGCTTCGACCATGTCGGGATCGACGACGTGGCGGCCTCGACCGAGGCGGTGTCGCACCTGATCCAGATCGGTCGCCGGCGCATCGCCGCGATCGGTGACCAGCCGTACCCCACGGGCGAGGCCGCACAACTGCGCACGAAAGGTTTCCGGGCCGCGCACGAAACCGCCGGCCTGGCCGTCGACGAGTCGCTGATCATCGGGACCGCCCGCTTCAACCGGGTCGACGGCGCCACCGCGATGGCCGCGCTGCTCGACCGGGCCGACCCGCCCGACGCGGTGTTCTGCTACAGCGACCTGGTCGCCTCCGGCGCCATCCACACCGTTCTCGGCCGCGGGCTGCGGGTGCCCGAGGACGTCGCGATCATCGGCTACGACGACATCGAGGACGGCCGGTACAGCCAGCCCACGATCAGCACCATCTCGCCGGACAAGAAGGCGATCGCGCAACTGGCGGTGGATCGCCTGGTCATGCGCATCGGCAGCGCGGCGCCGGTGCCGGGCGTGGAGCTCAAGGTGGCGCACGAGCTCATCCCGCGGGAGAGCACTATCGGACATTGATCTTCACTCGGCCGTTCGGCCGGTCCCGCCGCTGGCGCGCAACCCCTACCTTGAGGGCGACAAAAGATCCATCGCGTCTCTTGTGGAGCGAGATGACCACGGTCACCGCTGTCTTCGGCGGCATCGTCTGCGCCCTGCTCATCGTCGTGGTCGCCGTGCTGGTGGCCACCTACAACAAGCTCGTCCGGCTGCGCAACCAGGCGAACGCCTCCTGGGCGCAGATCGACGTCCAGCTCAAGCGCCGTTACGACCTCATTCCCAACCTCGTCGAGACCGTCCGGGGCTACGCGGCGCACGAGCGGGGCACGCTCGAGGCGGTCGTCGCCGCGCGTGGCAACGCCATGACGGCCGCTCAGGGCGCCGGCCCCGCCTCGCGGGCGGTGGCGGAGGGCGAGCTGACCTCGGCCCTCGGCCGGCTCTTCGCGGTCGCGGAGGCCTATCCGCAGCTCAAGGCCAACGAAAATTTCTCCGCCCTGCAGGCGGAGCTTTCCACGACCGAAGACAAGATCGCGTACGCGCGGCAGTTCTTCAACAGCGCGGTCCAGTCCTACAACAACGCGGTCCAGACGGTGCCGACCAACATCGTCGCGGGGCTCACCGGCTTCCGGTCGCGCGAGTTCTACCAGGCCTCGGGCGACGAGCGCGGTCCCGTCCGGGTGCAGTTCTGAACCGATGACCGACCTGGTTGTGGCGGCCGCGGCCGTCGGTTTCTGGGTGCTCGTGTACGCGTTCTGCCGCCTGCTGACCCGCCCGGCGTCACCCGCGGCCGCGCCCGCCACGATGGAGCTCGGCGCCGAGTCGCCGGCGCTGGTCAGCCTGCTGGTCAACCGGTGGACGCTGACCGAGGACGCGGCCGAGTCGACGCTGCTCGACCTGGCGGCGCGCCGCTATTTCGAGCTGCGCCAGCCCGGCGACGACCCGATGCAGACGACGGTCCATCTGAGTGCTTCGCCGCCGGCTTCGAGCGATCTTTCCCCGTACGAGTCGCAGGTGCTCGAACGAATCCGGGGGCTGGCCGTCGACGGGGTCGTGCCGATCACCGCTCTCACTTTCCGTGACGCCTCCGAGTCGACGAGCTGGAACAAGCGGCTGCGACAGTCCGTGTTCGCCGAGGCGCGCGCGGCCGGGCTGTCCCGGCGGCGGATCAGCAAGACCATGTCGACGCTGCTGTCGCTGCTCGCCGCCGGGGTGGGCGTCGCGGTCGGGTTCGCGGCGCTGCACTACGGGTTCGGCAAGGCCGAGGACGATCAGCCGCCGGCCTTCGCGTTCGGCTTCTTCACTTTCGTGGCGCTGAGCGCGCTCGGGGCGAGGTCGCTCGGCGAACGGGACACTCCCGCCGGCCGGGCCGCGGCGGCGCGCTGGCTGGGCGTCCGCGACTGGCTGCGCGGCCACGATCAATTCGCCTCGCTGCCGCCGTCGGCCGTGGCGGTCTGGGACAGGTACCTCGCCTACGGCGCCGCGGTCGGCGTCACCCGGCTCGCGAGCGCGGTACTCGACCTCGAGATGGGCGACAAGCGGCTGGTCTGGTCGTCGTTCGGCGGGACGTGGCACCGGGTGCGCGTGCGGTATCCGAGTTTCTGGCCCCGCTACGGCGCGAAACTTTCGCATCTGCTGGTGCGCGCGTTCGCGTACCTGATCGCCGGTGGTTTGATCTTGAGGTTCCTGGGGTCGCTGGACTATCTCGCGGCGCCCGCTGTCCTGCTGCTCGTGCTGGGCGCCTATGTGCTGGTCCGGGCGCTGCTGGATCTCGCCCTCACGCGGGAGATCACCGGCGAGGTGCTGTGGCGGGAGTCCTGGAAGACCAAGAAGCAGGACAACTCCGACGACTCGTATATCACCTGGCTGTATCACCTGGCCGTCGACGACGGGTCGGGGGACCGCACCACGGCCTGGGGGCTGCCCGCCGAGCTGGACGCCGCCGGCCGCGACGGCGACACGGTGACCATCACGGTCCGTCCCTGGTCCCGCCGCATCACCAAGATCGTCACCGTTGGTCACGGCCGATCGCGGGAGATCATCGACACGGTCAGTGAGGAGGAGACCGGCTCGTTGTCGCTGACGATGATGCCGGCCGTCGCTGCGCCGCTCTTCTCCGACGAAACTGTCGCGCAACTTGTCGGACGGGCGGTGGTCTCGTCGCCGCTGCCGCTGGGGCTGCAGTACAACGCCGCCGACACCGGGAAGCCGATGGTGCTGGTGCAGTCGCTTTCCGGGCTGCCGGGGAAAGTCGCGTGGCGGGCCAACCAGCGCGGTCAGCAGATGCCCGACGGGTCGTTCGTCGCGGGTGATCGGGCGGCGTTCCGGCACGGTGAGACGACCTATGTGGTCACTCTGATGGGGGAGGGGCGCGCCGGGCGGGCCCACCTGCCGTGGCTGGTGGCCCAGGCGCGCTGACGATCCATCCATCCCCGGGAATGTAAGTTGATGCCGCCCGCATCGTTCCCGAGGAGATCATCGTGTCCACTTCGCCGGCCGTCGCCGCGTCCGTCGCCGCGTCCGTCGCCGCGTCCGTCGCCGCGTCCGTCGCCGCGTCCGCCGCCACGTTTTCCGCCCGTGAGCGCTGGGTCATGCTGGTGGCGAGCGCATGGTTGGTCACCGGCCTTCAGCTCGACGCGTACGCGCACGCCACCACACCCGAGCTGGAAACTTTCTGGACGCCCTGGCACGCGGTGCTCTACTCCGGCATCGCCGCCTCCGGCCTGACCCTGGTGTGGCTGCTGCGCCCGCGCCTGCCGCGCATCCCGACCTACGAGAGCGTGCTCGCCCTGCCGAACGCGCTGCGCGTCCCCATCCTCGGGATGGCTTTCCTGCTGGTCGGTGGCGGCATCGACACGCTGTGGCACAACGTCTTCGGCATCGAACAGGGCCTCGAGATCTTCGTGAGCCCGAGCCACGAGCTCATCATCCTCGGCATGGTGCTCGTGGCCGTCGGCCCCGCGCTGATGACCACGGCCGCCAAGCTGAACTTCGCCGACGGCACCCTGGTGACGGTCTCGGCCCTGCTCACGGTCCTGCCCCTGCACATCTACTCGCTGCACGCCAACGTCCTGGGCACGATCTTTTTCGGCCACGGCGAGGACCCCGTACGCATCTACTCCACCGACGCCCAGATCTTCCACGGCTACGTCTTCACCACGGCGCTCCTGCTCCTGCCGATCATCCTGATCGGCCGCCGCTGGCCGCTCCCGCCCGGCGTCCCCACGGTCCTGGTGGCCGTGCCCACGCTGGCCATGCACCTGATGTTCCTCTCCGACGAGCCGTGGTGGATGTCGCTCACCATCGCCGCGGCCGCCGCCGGCACCGAGCTGGTGATCCGCGTGGTTGCCCCGCTGATCCCGGCGTCGCCGTCCACCGCGTGGCTGTTGCTGGGCTTGGTAGCGCCCCCGCTGGTGTGGGGCACCCTGTTCGTCGTGGCCGACGTGCAGGTAGGCGTCGGCTGGAACGTCCACGTGGTCAGCGGCCTGCTCACCTACGTCTCCCTGACGGGCGCCGCCACAATCCTGGTGGCGCGCAACGTGCGTCCGCCCGCTCACGCCTTCGCCGAGCCACCCTCCGCCGCACCCCAGCCTTCCGGCGCCCTCGCCGTTTCCCCGCCGGCCGCCCCTTCGCCCGCGTCGCCCACTGGGTCCGCCGCCTCGCCGGCCGCTCCCGCTTCCGCATCCCCCGCCGCCTCGCCCTCCATGCCGGGGGCTTCGTCGAGCTCCGACCTCACCGCTTCGTGACTCTCTTCCGTCGTTCCGCTCTGTTGTTCCTGCTGGCCGGGACGGTCGTGGCCGGTTGGGCGTCGCCGGCGCTGGCCCACGCCGGCGGCCTGGTCGCCACCGACGCCCGCAGCCGGGTGGTGTCCCTGTCCCCGCAGGTGCCCGGCCTGTCGGTGACCACCATCGAGGACGGCGCCAAGCTCCGCCTGGTCAACGGCACCTCCGCGCCGGTGGCAGTCCCGCCCGGCGGCGGCCCTGCCACTCCCACAGTGATCCCGGCCGGCCGCACCTCGATGTGGCCCGACACCCGCACCTCACCGGTAGGCAAAACGGTCGCTCCCGGCGAATCCCAGACCTGGTCCCTGACCCTGGACGTCGCCGGCGTCCCGATCACCGTCACGGGCGTCCTCGAAGGCCACAAACCACCCCTCTTCGCGCCGTGGTGGGCAGCAACCCTCGCGCTGGCCGTGGCCGTCCCGGTCCTCTGCCGCCGCGCCCGCCGTCCCGACCTGCTCCTGGCCGCCGCCGCCCTGACAGCCATGGCCGCCTCGATAGCCCACGTCCTCGGCTCGACGATGGAGGTGGCCTCGGCCCCCATGCTCGGCACGTTCGTGAACGCGGCCGGCATCAACCTTCTGGCCTGGCCCCTGATCCTCGGAGGGGCGCTGGCCGCCGTCCGAGGCCGACCGGCGGGGCTGTTGGCGGCCTGCGCCGGCGCCGCCCTCACGGCAGTCTTCGTCCTCCCCGACGTAACCTCCTTCCACCGAGCGGTGCTCCCGTTCGCCGGCCCCGACACGCTGGAGCGGGTCCTGGTGCTCCTGGCCCTGTCCTGCGGCGCCGGCACGGCCGTGGCCGGCGCCTCAGTCCTGCGCACCCTGGCCGCCGCCGAGCCAACCCCCACCGGAGACCCCGCATGACTTCCGGCCGCCGCCCCGAGCTCGCAGGTCCTGACGCGACACTCGCCCGCCGCGCCGCTCTCGTCGGTCTCCGCATGTGCCTTGGCCGCCGGACCGGACTCCTCCGCCCCGGCGCGCTCGCACTGGTCGCCGCGGCGGCCCTGGTCGCGGGATGCGGCCACACCGAGTCCCCAGCCGTCTCGGACTGCGCCTCGGACGTGCCGGGCGCGGTGCTGGTCACCTCCGACGTGCGCAACGGCCAGGCCTCCCCGGCACCCCACCGGGTGCTGATCCCGGAGGGCAGCACCGTCCGGGTGCAGGTCACCACGGACAAGGTCGTCCAGATCCACATCCACGGCTACGACCTCGAATACGACGCCGCCCCCGACACGCCCGGCTGCGTGTCCTTCGTGGCCGACCGCGCCGGCCTCTTCGACGTCGAAGCCCACCCCGACACCCTGCTGCTGCAGCTAGAGGTCCGGTGACCCTGCCACCCGCCGTCGTCGCCCCGTCGCCAGGCGGCTCAGCCGACTTCCTGATCCCGCTGGCCCACGGCGTAGGCCAGTCGACCGACCTGCCTCTCCCGCTGGACCTCGTCCTCCAGGCCGGCGCGGCCACGGTGGTCCTCTCCTTCCTGGCCTCGGCCCTGCTGTGGCGCCGCCCCCGCCTGACCCACCCCACCGAACGTCACCCCCGCTCCACCTGGTGGCGCCGCCCGCTGCAGCTCCTCGTGCTGGCGATCTCCCTCTACCTGACCGCCGCCGCCCTCTTCGGCCCGCGCGACCACAACCCGGCGGCCCACGCCCTCTTCGTCTGGCTCTGGGTAGGCCTCATCCCGCTGAGCGTCCTGTTCGGCCCCGTCTGGCGAGCACTCAACCCGATCCGCACGCTCGCCCGGCTCCTGCGCTTCCCCGCGCCTGCGCAGAGTGCCGCTCCCGCATCCACCCTCGGCCCTGCGCCTACACCCGGTCCGGCGCCCGCCCGCGCGTCGTCCGGTCCAGAGCCCGCCCACGCGTCGTCCGGTCCAGAGCCCGCCCACGCGTCGTCCGGTCCAGAGCCCGCCCACGCGTCGTCCGGTCCGGTGCCCACCCAGGCGTCGTCCGGACCAGCGCCCGCGCCATTCGTCCCTGCGGCCGTGCCCGTCTCAGCCCTCACCGGCCCGCCTGGCTCAGTGTCCGCGCCGGTCTTCGCTGCGCCGGTTCCCAAGACCGCCGCCGGCGGCACGGCTCCCGCGGCCGATCAACCGTGGGCGGCCGCGGCCGGGCTGCTCGCCTTCGTCTGGCTGGAGCTTGCCGCGCCGGGCCGGACCAACCCGCTCGTGATCGGGCTCTGCATCGCCGGATACGCGGTCGTCCACCTGGCGCTCACCGCCCGCCACGGCGCGAACTGGCCGGCCCGCGGCGACTTCCTCGAGGTCTACTCCGATCTCGCCGGGCGCCTCAGCCCACTGCGGTGGCGACCGCCGCTCTCCGGCCTGGCCGCGGATCACCCGGCCGGCGCGGCACGGGCCGCCTTCCTCGCGATCTGGTGGGGGTCGACCATTTTCGACAGCGCGTCCGGCTCGCCGGCATGGGCCGGCTTCGTGCAGCGGGCGGGCCAGCCCCTGCTGTGGTCGACGGCGGGACTGGTGGCCGTCTGCGGGATCGTCTTCATCGCCGTCTGCCGGCTGCCCGGCCGACTGGACGTGACCAACTCGCTGATCCCCATCGCGGTCGGCTACACGCTCGCGCACTACCTCACGCTGCTCCTCGTGGAGGGTCCGCGCGGCGCGCTGCTCCTCGTGCAGCAGTGGGGGATCGCCGATGGCGCGACCTGGGATGTCGTCCCCGACCCGCACGTGGTCTCGATCCTCCAGGTGGCCCTCATCCTGGCCGGCCACATGCTTGGCGTCCTCGCCGCCCACGACATGGCTCTCGCCGACAACCCCGGCCGCCCGCCCTTGGCCGTGCTGGCCGACGAGCTGCCCGTGGTCCTGTTCATGATCTTCTGCACGTGGGCGGGGCTGTTCCTCCTCTTCGTCCGCTGATCCACAAGCCAGGGATCCTTCCGATTCGGCCTGATGTGGACACGGCTACCTAGCGTGACCGAGAGGGTCCGGCAGTGACTGATTTCCGACGCGCGGCACCCGCGCGGGAACATCAATGTCCGAAGATCGTTAAGCTACGCCCCGTCCGATACCTCCGCTGCTGAGGAGAGCTTGGTGGAAGGCACGCCGACCGATCCGGCTGACGTACCGAACCAGCGCACCGCCTCCGAGCGGGCCGCCTCCGAGCGCGCCGCGTCGTTACGCGCCGTGTTCGCGTCCTCGCCCCGCCCCGGCCGTACCCCGGACGCGCCGCCCCGCACACCAGGCGAATCGACCACCGGACGCCGCCCTTCGCCCGTCGGCCATCAGGCGCCGCTGCCGGGGCGCAGGCCATCAGTCGCCGGCCTCGTCGCGCCCGCGCGGCGTAGGCGACGCCGGCTCTGGCTTGTCCCGTTGGTCATCGCCTTGGTCGCCGTCGGCGCCGGCGCGGCCTTCGTGGCCACTCGCGGAACCCCGTTCGGCATCAACCACCGCTCCTCGACGGTCGACCAGGGCGGAAATGAAAGTCCCGACCCCCGCCCGGCCGGCACGGGAGTCGCCGGCGTCCCCGTCCCCTCGGCCGAGCCGACGGCGGCGCCGTCCGGCGCCGTCCCCACCGAGATCGCCGCCACCTCGATCGCGCCCACAACCACGAAACCGGCTGCGGCGGGCAAACCCAACAAGGCCAAGGCCAACCTGGCCCTCCGCAAGAAGGTCGAGAGCTCCACCGACGAGGCCTCCGGCTATCACGCCTCCGCCGCCGTGGACGGCAGCGTCGCCACCCGATGGAGCAGCGGCTTCGCCGATCCGCAGTGGATCAAAGTGGACCTCGCCGCCGTATGGCAGATCAGCGACGTGCGGCTGAACTGGGAGCACGCGTACGCGATCAAGTACCGCGTCGACGTCTCTCTCGACGCCGAGCGCTGGACCACCGTCTACGAGACCTCCTCGGGCACCGACGGCCTCCGCGACATCCCGATCGACTCGACCCCGGCCCGCTATGTCCGCGTCTACGGCACCCAGCGGTCGAGTCAGTACGGCTATTCGTTGATGGAATTCGAGGTTCGCTAGCCGCCGAAGCGCCGGGCCTGCTCCCGGTGATGCGCCGCGGCGGCGAGGAGATCGCGCGAGGTGAACGCCGTGGATCCCGGCGAGAGCAGCCGCATGTCCGCCGCAGCCGCGAGGTGCCAGCGGGCCGCGTGGTCGCGGCAGGGGAGGCAGGTCACCTTCTCCGGCTGGGCCGAGGTCATCGCGTACGCCACCGTCAGCCCGCACCCGGTGGTCACCGTCGCCGGAGAGTCGGCGACCAGGCCGAAGGTCGCGGCGAGCATGCCGCGCGCGGCGGCGTTCCGATTCAGGTTCTTCTCGACGTGGATGTGCGAGATCATGGGCGCAGCCCGTCCAGGATCACCGAGAGGATCCGGTCCCGCGAGGCGGCGTCCTGCCCGGCGTACTCGATGGCTTTCGATGCTCCCGCGAGCAGGCCGATCAGATCGGCCACCCGCAGGTCCCGGCGCACAGCGCCGGACTCCTGAGCGCTGCGCAGCAGCGTGCCCAGCGCCCGCCTGACCTCCTGCTGCGCCTCGCCGGCCGCCTTGTGCAGGTCGACGCCCGCCGAGGTCAGCATGGCAGCGAGCGCGTTCTTGACCTCGCCCTGCGAGACCGCCTGGCGCAGGAACGATGTGAGGGCCTCGCCCGGGTCGGGGCCTTCGGCGAGCCGGGCCGCGTCGTCGGCGAGCCGGTGCAGGCGTGCCACGAAGACGCCCTCGATGAGCTCCTCCTTGGTGGGGAAATGACGGAAGAGGGTGCCGATCCCGACGCCGGCGGCTCGGGCTATCTCCTCGGTGGGGGCGGACGTGCCCTTCTCGACCAGCACCTTCTCTGCGGCTTCGAGGATGCGGGCGCGGTTGCGGCGGGCGTCGGCGCGCAGGGTCATGCGAATCCCGGGTGGTAAACGGAGTACGTACTCCGTATATTCGGAAGCGGAGTGGAGACTTCTACTTTAGTCGAGGGGGAGCAATGAGCACACCCAAGGATGTCTTCCGGCAGCTCAGCGAAGGCATCGGCAGCGGCGACTTCGCACGCCTGCACCTTCTGTATGCCGAGGACGCGTCCGTCGAGATCCCGTTCATGCGGCCGCGGGCCGTCCGGATCCACGGGCGTGACCAGGTGCGTGAGCACTTCGCGCGGTTCGACGGGCAGATCAGCCTCATCCCGCGGAACGTCCGCGTCTACGAGACCGGCGACCCGGAGCTGATCGTCGCCGAGTTCGACTACGAGACGGGCGGCGAGCTTCTCGCCAACATTCAGGTGCTGCGGATCCGCGACGGGCTGATCGTGGAGTCGCGTGACTATCACAACCACGCCGCGATCGCGGAAATGATGGGCTGAATCTGACGAGCCGATCTGTCGAGAAGCGTGGCGGCCCATTCGTGTAGAGGGGGAGACACACGAGAGGAGCGATCCGATGAGGCAGTACTTGCTCAGCGTCTACCAGCCCGATGGCGACCCGCCGCCGCCCGAGATCCTCGATCCGATCATGGAGGAACTGGGGAAGCTCAACGCCGAGATGCAGGCCGCCGGGGCCTGGGTCTTCGCGCTGGGGCTCCATCCGGCGAGCACCGCCACCGTGATCCGGGACGGGGTGCTGACGGACGGGCCGTTCGCCGAGGGCAAGGAGCACCTGGGCGGCTTCACCGTGATCCAGGCCCCCGACCTGGACGCGGCGCTGGAGTGGGGCCGCCGCATGTCAGCGATTCTGCGGCCGCCGCTGACGATCGAGGTCCGGCCGGTCGTGTGAGCGAGATCGAGCGGATCTTCCGCGAGGAGTACGGCCGTGCCGTCGCCGTCCTCACCCGTCACTTCGGCGATATCGACGTCGCCGAAGAGGCGGTGCAGGACGCCTTCGTCACGGCCGTGCGCCGATGGCCGGAGCTGGGCATCCCGCCCAGCCCGGCCGGCTGGATCATCACCACCGCGCGGAACAGGGCCATCGATCGGATGCGGCGGGAAGCGGCTCGCCCGGGATTCGAAGCCGCCGCGGTCGAAGCGACGGTTATCGAGGCGGGGGATTTCGTGGGAGCGGGGGAGGAGGGCGATGACATGCTGCGGCTGATCTTCACCTGTTGTCATCCGGCGCTGGCGCCCGCCGCCCGGGTCGCGCTGACGCTGCGCCTGCTCGGCGGGCTCACCACCGCGGAGATCGCCCGGGCCTTCCTGGTGCCCGAGCCGACCATGGCGCAGCGCATATCCCGGGCCAAGGGCAAGATCCGCGACGCCGGCATTCCCTACCGCGTGCCGCACGACGTGGACCTCCCGGCCCGGCTGGCCGGCGTGCTGTCCGTTCTCTATCTAGTTTTCAATGAGGGGTACGCGGCGAGTGACGGCGACAGCCTCACCCGGCCCGATCTGACCACGGAGGCGATCAGGCTGACCCGTACCCTCGTGGGGTTGATGCCCGACGAGCCGGAGGCTCGCGGCCTGCTTGCGCTCATGCTTCTCATCGAGGCCCGGCGCCCCGCCCGGACCTCCGCCACCGGTGACCTCGTCCTTCTCGCCGACCAGGACCGCCGGCTCTGGGACCGTGCCCTGATCGCCGAGGGGCAAGCCCTGCTCCGCGATTGCCTGCGCCGCAACCGCCCCGGCCCCTACCAGCTCCAGGCCGCCGTCAACGCCGTGCACGCCGACGCCGAGACCGCCGCGTCCACCGACTGGCCGCAGATCCTCTATCTGTACGACCACCTGTCCGCTCTCGCACCCACCCCGATCGTCGCCCTGCACCGCGCGGTGGCGGTCGCCGAGGTGCACGGCCCCGCGCTCGCCCTGGAGCTTGTCGAGAGCCTTGACGGTCTCGACCGCCACCACGTGCGCGACGTCGTCAGGGCCGACCTGCTCCGCCGACTCGGCCGCGCCTCGGAGGCGGCCGAGTCATACCAGCGGGCCGCCGCGGGGGCGGGGAACGACCCCGAACGCCGATTTTTGACGGCGCGCGCCCACGCGCTGCGGGCGGGACCTGACGGGTCGGGTGGCTGAGGGGGAGGTGCTCTGTCGGCATGGCAGAAACCTTGCACCCTCCCCTTGGGGGAGAGTCCAGTGCGACTTCGGCGAGCCTCGAGCGGGGGACGCGGCCGCGCACGGGGGTGACGCGGCCGCGCGTTGGGGCGACGCGGCCGTGGGCGGGCGATGGCGGTCACCAACCCACGACCACGCCGGTCGATGCGCCTCCGGATGACGAAGGCACCGGAACGTATCACACATCGAAAGAACCGTCAGCGCAACAGTTCTGTCGGGTCTTCGGCCGGGAAAATCGCTCGGTGCCTAATCCGAGGTTCTCGGGCAAACGCTAGCCTTTCCCCGTGAACCTCGATGGGGCGATTCGCCGCATTTTGCAAAGCTGTGCTGCCTCAGGCGTCGGCGCCGATCACCGGGACGGCAGCCGCCTCTCCAGGATGATCTCGTCATGGATTTCGATGCCGTAATCCCCGATGACCGGAATCGAGGGCTTCAAAATCCGGGCCTCGTCGATCGATCCCGGATTTATCCCGACAATCCGCATGCCTCGCCGCTGATAAAACCGGAGCGCGTCCACATTGTCGTTGGTCGTGATCAACCAGACCCGCGCGAGCCCTTTCCCGGACGCCATCTCCGCCGCGGCGTCGAGCAGCGCCGTCCCCACGCCCGCATGCCGCTCCACCGCGTCGAGCGTGACAACTTCAAGACCGTCAATCCCGATCGCGTACGTCAAAAGCCCGGCGACCCGGTCCACGCGCCGGGCCACAAGCGCCGGAAGGTCCGCGGCGTCGTATCGCACCCCGTGCGCGACCACGACCGTGCTGCCCCAGGACCGCAGAAGCAGATCGGTGACCAGCCCTCGGTCCTCGACGCCGGCGTGCCGGACAACGAGCTCATCCATGCTGTCCGACCTTAGGCTCCGACCCAGGTATGTCAGACCCTGGTCCGATGCTTTTGTCGGAGGGGACGGGTAGCTTTCCCGGCATGGAAGCACAGCTGACAGCGATGCGCGCAGAGCTGGTGGGCTTCGCGTATCGGATGCTCGGCTCGCCATCCGAGGCGGAGGACGCCGCTCAGGAGACCCTCCTGCGCGCTTGGAAACACGGCGACGACTACGATCCGGCCCGCGCCTCGCTGCGCACCTGGGTCTATCGCATCGCGACCAACGTCTGCCTCGACATGCTGCGCTCCGCCCGGCGCCGTGCCCGCGTCGTCGACTTCGCGTCCACCGCCGCGCCCGGCGGCGCCCTCGGCGCCCCGCTGCCCGAGTCGACCTGGGTGCTGCCGGTCCTCGACCGGTCGCTGACCGACCCCGCTCACGCCGATCCCGTTTACGCCGACCCCGCCGACGTCGCCGTCCGCCGCGAGACGATCCGCCTGGCCTTCGTCGCCGCCCTGCAGCACCTGCCACCCCGCCAGCGCGCGGTGCTGATCCTGCGCGACGTGCTCTGCTGGCCGGCCGACGAGGTCGCCGTCCTGCTCGAGACGACGGTTCCCTCGGTCACCAGCGCCCTGCAGCGAGCCCGCGCGTCCCTGCGCAAGGCCGACCTGCCACCGCCGAGCCCGCTTTCCGACGCCGCCAAACGTGATCTGGTGGAGCGCTACGCCGACGCGTTCCACCGTGATGACGTGACCGCCCTGGTGGCCCTCCTCCAGGAGGACGTCGTCAACTCCATGCCGCCCTTCACCTGGTGGATCCAGGGCCGCGACACGGTCGCCAAGGTCATGGCGGCGTCGGACGGTTCGTGCCACGGCGCCCGCCTGGTGCCCGAGCTCGCGAACGGCGACATCGCCGTGTGGCAGGAGCGCCCGACGGGCCCCGGCGGAGAGTTCGAGCCGTTCGCCCTCCTGCTCTTCGAGTTCGGCGACTCCCTGATCTCGTCGGTCACCACGTTCCTCGGCTTCCGCCCGCCCACGCCCCACCAGTTCCCGCCGCCGGGCTGACGAGGGCAGGAACACCGCGCGATCCCACCCGCGCGGGCGCAGAGCGGGAACGGGTCGCGCAGAGCGGGAGCGGGCCGCGCGGAGCGTGCGTGGGCGGCCTGGGCCGCGCGGGCGGCGCGAGGCGTGCGCGGGCGGCGCGGGCGGCGCGAGGGCGCGCGGGGCGGCGCGGCGCGGCGCGGGCGGCGCGAGGGCGTGCGGGGCGGCGCGGCGCGGGCGGCGCGAGGGCGTGCGGGACGGCGCGGCGCGGCGACGCGAGGGCGTGCGGGACGGCGCGGGGCGCGTGCGCTGGCGGAGCGGCCATTCGCGGGGGAAATGGAGCGGGAGGCCGCTGGATGTCATCGGAGAGGGGTGACATCCGGCCCGGATGATCCGTGGTGGGTGGGCTGAGCATCGGGGTATGTCCATGCGTCGGGTGGCGCCCGCGATAGCCCTCTTCTTTCTGTCACCGCTGGTGGCCGAGTTTCTGCTCGGCGACTTCACTCTTGCTCAGCTGCCGTTTCTTGTCGCGCTGGCGCCTGCCTACGGCGGGGCGGCGGTGCTCGTGCGGGAAGTGACCCGCCGGGCCGGACGTGGGTGGGTCACGATGATTCTGCTGGCTCTTGCCTATGGTGTGCTCGAGGAAGGGCTGGAGACGCAGTCGCTGTTCAACCCGGACTATCTTCACGCTCACCTGCTCGACCATGGGTTCGTGCCGGCGCTGGGGATCTCGATCCCGTGGACGCTGTTCGTGCTCACGCTTCACACCGTCTGGAGCATCAGCGTGCCGATCGCGCTGGTCGAGGAGTGGACCGACCGCCGCACGGAACCGTGGCTGAGGGTGCCGGGGCTGGTGGTCGTCGCCGTTCTGGCGGTGGCCGGGGCCGTGTTCACATTTGGCGTCTCCTACGCCGACGGGCATTTCATGGCGAGCCCGGCTCAGCTGATCACGACCGTCGTGGTGGTGGCCGGGCTGATCGCTGCCGCGTTCCTCGTGCCCCGGGACAGCGAGGCCGGTGCTGGTGTGCAGAGTGACGGCGCCGTCGCCCCGGCGCCGTGGATTGTGCTGGTGACGGCGCTGGGTGCGGGGGCGGTGCTGGCGGTGGGGGACAAGCTGGCCCCGGCGCTGGGCGTGCCGCTGCTGATCGTGGCGCTCGCGGGCACGGCCGTCGCCATCTACCGCTGGTCGGGCCGGGACGGGTGGGACGGCCGGCATCGGCTGGCGGCGGCCGGTGGGGCGCTGCTCACCTACGTCTGGCACAGCTTCCTGATGCACCCGGTGGTCGAGTCCTCCACGGCGCTCGTCGTGGTCAGTCACGTGGTCTTCGCGCTGGCGGCCCTGCTGCTCCTCGCGGCCGAGGCACGCCGCGTCCGGGATCGAGCCTCGGTCGCCACACAGCCGGTCGGCTGACGGCCAGGGCGGCGAGGCGACGGCCAGGGCTGCGAGGCGACGGCCAGGGCTGCGAGGCGACGGTCAGGGCCGCGAGACCGCCAAAAGGAGGCCCTGGGTCGCCGGGCGGTGACGCTCAGGTCATACCATCTGGGAGCGAAAGTCGGCCGCGACAAGTTGGGGTGCGGGAATGGAGACGTTGGAGTTTCAGGCTGAGGCTCGGCAACTGCTGCAGCTGATGGTCCATTCGATCTATTCGAACAAGGACATCTTCCTGCGGGAGCTGATCTCGAACTCCTCCGACGCGTTGGACAAGCTGCGGCTGGCCACGCTTCAGGACGGGCTCGAGGCCGACACCTCCGACCTGCACATCGAGATCGAGGCGGACGCCGAGGCCCGCACGCTCACCGTGCGCGACAACGGCATCGGCATGACCCACGAGGAAGTCGTCGACCTCATCGGGACGATCGCGAAGTCGGGCACCGCCGACCTGCTGGCCAAGCTGAAAGAGGCCACGGAGGCCCGCGACACCGAGCTGATCGGCCAGTTCGGGGTCGGGTTCTACTCGACGTTCATGGTCGCCGACAGGGTCAGCCTCACCACGCGCAAGGCCGGCACGGAAGGCCACGGCACGCGCTGGGAGTCGGCGGGCGAGGGCACGTACACGATCGACGACGCGCCGGACGCCCCGGTCGGGACGAGCGTCACCGTGCACCTGCGGCCCAAGGACGAGGAGGATCGCCTCTACGACTACGCCGACGAGTGGAAGATCAAGGAGATCGTCAAGCGGTACTCCGACTTCATCTCCTTCCCCATCAGGATGGGCGAGGAGACGCTCAACTCGATGAAGGCGCTGTGGGCGCGGCCGCGCTCCGAGGTGTCCGACGACGAGTACCACCAGTTCTACCGGCACATCAGCCACGACTGGAGCGACCCGCTCGAGATCATCAACATGCGGGCGGAGGGCACCTTCGAGTACGAGGCGCTGCTGTTCCTGCCCTCGCGCGCGCCGCACGACCTGTTCCAGCGCGACGCCCGCCGCGGCCTGCAGCTCTACGTCAAGCGCGTCTTCATCATGGACGACAGCAAGGAGCTCATCCCCGACTACCTGCGGTTCGTCAAGGGTGTCGTGGACGCGGCCGACCTTTCGCTGAACATTTCGCGCGAGATTCTCCAGCAGGACCGGCACATCCAGTTGATCCGCCGCCGGCTGGTCAAGAAGGTCCTGTCGACGATCAAGGATCTTCTCAACAACAACCGCGAGAAGTACGACACTTTCTGGCGCGAGTTCGGCCGGGCGCTCAAAGAGGGCCTGCTCAACGACCCGGACAACCAGAAGGCCATCCTCGACGTGGCGACGTTCTCGTCGACGGCCGGCACGGAACCCACGACGCTGGCGGATTACCAGACCCGGATGAAGGAAGGCCAGGAGGAGATCTACTACCTGACCGGGGAGTCCCGGTCGCAGGTGGAGAACTCGCCGCACATGGAGGCGTTCCAGGCCCAAGGGTACGAGGTGCTGATCCTCACCGACCCGGTCGACGAGATCTGGGTCGAGGCCGTGCCCGACTATGACGGCAAGAAACTCCAGTCGATCGCCCGCGGCAACGTCGACCTGCCCAAGGACAAGGAGGAACCGGCGCCCGAGGGCGACTTCGCCCCGCTGCTCGGTTTCCTCAAGGAGAGGCTCGACGAGAACGTCAAGGAGGTCCGCCTGTCGCACCGCCTGACCACGTCGGCGGCCTGCCTGGTGAGCGACACCGACGACATCACGCCGACGCTGGAGAAGATGTACCGGGCGATGGGCCAGGAGGGCCCGCGGGTCAAGCGGATCCTCGAGCTCAACCCCAACCACCCGCTCGTGAGCGGTCTGCGCGCGGCCCACGAAAACAACGCGGACGACCCGGCGCTGCCGGAAACTGCCGAGCTTCTGTACGGCACCGCGCTGCTCGCCGAGGGCGGCGACCTGGAGGACCCGGCCCGTTTCGCGAAACTTCTCGCGGACCGTCTCGCCCGCACGGTCTGATCAGCCGGGCAGGGCCGCGAGCCAGTCTCGCGGCCCTTCGTGGGTGACGCGAACGCCGGCCACGCGGATCGCGAACGCGATGCCGTCGGCCAGATCCGATCTCTCCGAATAGGGTGCGGGATCGGCCGGCGGCGGCGTCGGAATACTGGCCGGGCGCGGGATATCGGCGTCCGCGAGGGCTACTGCGAGGGCGCCGTGGAAGGCGTCGCCCGCGCCGGCTGTGTCGACGGCCGCGACCGGCGGCACCTCGACCGTGCCCGAGCGTGTGCCGCTGAACCATCGCACCGGGTCAGGTCCGTGCGTCACCACGACGTGCGGCGCGCCGATCGCGGCGGCCAGCGCCGCGTCGGTGGGTGAAGTTTCCGCCGGATGACGGAAAGCTGCCGACGCCGCCACCACCTCCGCGTACGGAAAGATTTCCGCGAAAACCGGGCGCCAGGTGCCGGCGTCGACGAGCAGGCGTCGAGCGCTTCGCGCTGCCGCGACGGCCAGGTGCGGGTGATGGCCGTCGACAAGCGTCAGGTCCGCGTCCGGCAGACCGCCATCCGGTACGCCTACCGTGACGTCCCCCGCATTGCGGCTGACGATTGTCCGCTGCCCGGTTCCTTCGAGGACGGTGATGGCCGAGACCGGTGGCGGCGTGGACGATCCCGGCGCCGCGTCGATCAGCTCCACCCCGTACGCGTCAAGGTCTGCCCTGATCAGCGAACCCAGCGGATGCGCGCCGACCGCGGTGACCAAAGTGACCGACGCGCCCAGCGCGGCGGCGGTGACGGCGGCGTTGGCCGCCGGCCCGCCCGCCGCGATCGAAACCGCGCTCGCCTGTGCTTTCTCGTCGGCCCCGGGAAAACGGCCGACCCGATGGACCAGGTCGACCGTGACGAGACCGGCGCACAGGATCCGGCTCATGTGGCGAGATCGTGGAAGAACGTGCCGATCCCGCGGAAGGCCTCGGCGATGCCGTTGCCGATGGATTGCGCCATGTCGGCGGCCGGCCCGGGGCTCGTGCCGATGTAGAAGATGACCAGGATGAGCACGATCCAGCCGATTGCCTTCTTCATGCCGGCCCCTTCCGCGACCCGGACGCGTTGCCTACATGATCGTGACACGTCCGCGCTCGTGGATGCCGGACCTTCACCCGCGCGGCGTCATACCGAACAGGTCACAGGCATTCCCCCAGCACACAGCCCGCAACCAGTCGTCGCCGAGATCCAGCCGGGCGAGTGACTCGAGCTGGTGCGCGTAGGCGTACGGAATGTTCGGGAAATCGCTGCCGAGCAAAACTTTCCCGCTCAGCCCGAGCGCACGCAGCCGCGGCCGCAGGCCCGGCGGAAACGGCGCCATCTCCTCGAAGAAATCTGTGAACGCCATGGTCGTGTCGAGCCGGACGCGCGGGAAACTTTCCGCCAGCGCGAGGAAGCCCTCGTATTCCGGCGCCCCGAGATGCGCGACGATCACGGCGAGATCCGGGTGCCGGGCGAGCACCTCACCGAGCGGCCCCGGCCCGGTGAAACCCGCCGCGACCGGCCCCGATCCGGCGTGCACGACAACCGGCGTGCCGGTTTCGGCCAGCAGCCCCCACACCTCGTCGAGCTCCGGCACCCGGGGGTCGAAGCCGCCCACCTGCAGATGCACCTTGAAGATCTCGGCGCCGGTCGTGAGCGCGGCCCGGGTGTAGCCGAGCACGCCGGGCTCCGGGAAGAATGTCGCGCTGCGAAGACACTGCGGGGTCCGTGCGGCGAAATCCAGCGACCATCGGTTCAGGTCCGCGGCCATTTCCGGCTTATGGGCGTACGCGAGAGCGCTGAACTTTCGCACGCCAAGCTCGCCCATTTTCGCGACTCTTTCCGCCAAGTCGACCTTGTAGGTGATCGGCCAGGGGCGCCCGAGCAGCGGTCCGGCCATCTCGAAGTGGGCCCACACCCGGCGCTCCATCCGGGGCGGCAGAAAGTGCGTATGCACGTCGAACAGGCCCGGCAACCCTAGTCCGGCCCAGAACCCCGGCACTTCGTCGTCGTTCATCACACCCCGATCCTAGAACTTGACAGCTGCTATGAAGTGAGAGCTACTGTCAAAACATGGTTACTTCCACATCGCGCTGGTACGCGCTGGCCGCCCTGGCCCTGTCCACGCTCGCCATCGGGCTGGACACCACGATCCTCAGCGTCGCCCTGCCCACGCTGAGCCGTGACCTGCACGCCACCACCGGTGACCTGCAGTGGTTCACGAACGCCTACCTGCTGGTCCTCGCGGCCGTGCTGCTCCCGGCCGGCATGCTCGGCGACCGGTTCGGCCGAAAGAAGCTGCTGCTCGGCGCGCTCTTCGTCTTCGGCGCCGCGTCCGCCGCCTGCGCCTGGTCGGCGACCACCGGCCAGTTGATCGGCGCCCGCGCCGTGCTCGGCCTGGGGGCGGCCGTGCTCATGCCGCTATCCGGCGCGGTGCTGACCGTGCTCTTCGACGACAAGGACCGGTCGAAGGCGCTGTCGGTCTGGCTCACCGCGAGCGCCCTCGGCATTCCGCTCGGCCCGCTGCTGGGCGGCTGGCTGCTCGACAACTTCTGGTGGGGCTCGGTCTTCCTGATCAACGTCCCGCTGGTCGCGATCGCCCTGGTCGCGGTCGCGCTCTGGGTGCCCGAGTCGCACGGCGACCGCACCCGCCGCTTCGACCCGCTCGGCGTGCTGCTCTCGGCCGGCGGCCTGGTCGCCGTCACCTACGGCATCATCGAGGCCGGCGATCGCGGCTGGGGCGACGCCCGCTCGCTGATCACGATAACCGGCGGCGTGGTCCTGCTCGTCGCTTTCGTGGTCTGGCAGCGAAAGTCCAAGGCGCCGCTGGTCGACCTCGGCCTGTTCCGTTCCCGCGCCTTCACCGGCGGCGCGGTTCTCGCGACCATCGCCAGTTTCGCGATGCTCGGCCTGCTTTTCGCGCTTCCGCAGTTCTTCTCGGCGGTCGGCGGCCAGGACGCGTTCGGTTCCGGCCTGCGCCTGCTTCCCATCATCGGTGGCCTGCTGATCGGCGCGCGCACGGCCGAGAAAGTTGCCGCCCGGGCCGGAAACCGCATCGTCATCGCCGGCGGCCTGGCGATGATGACCGCCGCCATGGTCGTCGGCAGCCTGACCGGCGCGAACAGCGGTTACGGTTTCGTCGCCGCGTGGATAACTGTCGCGGGCATCGGGCTCGGTTTCACGCTCCCGCCGTCGATGGACGCGGCGCTCGGCGCGCTCACCGCGGAGCGCAGCGGCGTCGGCAACGGCCTGCTCCAGGCGATGCGGCAGGTCGGCGGCGCGATCGGCGTCGCGGTGCTCGGCACGGTTCTGAACAGCGCCTATCGCTCCGAGTTGCCGATTTCGTCGGGCCCGGTGCGGGAGAGCGCCTCCTCGGGCGTCGCGGTGGCCACCCAGGCGCACGACGCGAGCCTGCTCGATGCCGTACGCGATGCCTTCACCCACGGCATGGACGTCTCGCTGCTGGTCGCGGCCGCCGTCGCGGCGGCCGGCGCGATCCTCGCGCTGTTCATGCTCCCGCGCCGCACGCCCGCCGCGCCGGTGGAGCAGGAGCGGCTCGTGCTGGCAGAATCGGGCCTATGACCTCGTCCCTGCCGGCCGGGTTACGGGAACGCAAGAAAGCGAAGACCCGGGCCGCCATCCGCGATCACGCGATGCGTCTGTTCGAGGAGCAGGGGTACGCGGCGACCACCGTGGACCAGATCGCGGAGGCGGCCGAGGTCTCGCAGAGCACGTTCTTCCGATACTTTCCGACCAAGGAAGACGTCATCCTCACCGATGACTACGACCCGCTGATCGTCGACGCGATCAAGGCGCAGCCGCCGGGCACCTCGCCGGTGCGCGCTCTGCTCGAGGGCATGCGGTCGGTGTTTCTGCAGCTCAGCCCGGAGGAGTGGGCGAGCGAGCGTCGGCGTCAGCGCATCTACCAGACCGTGCCCGAGCTGCGCGCCGCGGCGATGAACCAGACGGTCCTGGCGGTCGACATGCTCGCCGCCGCGCTCGCCGACCGCGACGGAAAGCCGGCCGACGACCTGGTCTATCGGGTGATCGCCGGGGCGATGGTGGGTGTGGTGCTGGCCGTCGCGCCGCCCGGGGGAGCGAGCGGCGGTTTCGACGCGGCCGACTTCGAGCGGGTCGAGGACGCGCTGCAGATGCTCGAGGAGCAGTTCAGGCTTCGCTGAGCAACCTTTCCCGGGCCGCCTGCAAGACCTGGCCGGAAATTTCCGTTCCGGCGGTCGCCCGGGCCAGCACGATCGCGCCGACGAGCGTGGCGACGTCCGCGAGGCTGCCCAGCTCGCGACCATAAAGTTCAAGGCCTTTCGCGTACGCCTCGACGGCGGCCCCCGAGCTTTCGTGCGACAGGTCGCCCCCGAACCCGGCCGCCGGGCACCCGTCGCCCGGCCGATCGCGATGCTCCGCCGACAGGTAACCGCGGACGAAACTTTCCCGGTCGACGGTCGTGAGCCGGTCGGTCAGGTCGCCGAACGCCTGCCCGACCGCCTCGGCGACCAGCGCCTCCTTGCTGGCGAACTGCTTGTAGAACCCGCCGTGCGTCAGCCCCACCTCGGCCATCACGTCGGCCACGCTGACACCGGGGACCCCGCGCTCGCGGAACAGCCGGGCGGCCGTCTCGACGATGAGTTTCCGGTTCTCTTTCGCCTGCGCCTGCGAAACCCTTCCCATGCCGCCCAGTATAGATGGTGTGTGTCATCTATTACCTTGCCCGCTTTAGATGACGGCCGTAATCTAACTCGCATGGACCTCACGAACTCCGTAGCCCTCGTCACCGGCGCCAACCGCGGCCTCGGCCGCCACTTCGCCGCCCAGCTGATCGAACGCGGCGCCAAGGTGTACGCCGGCGCCCGCAACCCCGAGACGGTCGACCTGCCCGGCGCCATTCCGCTGCAGATCGACGTCACCGACCCCGCTTCGGTCGAGCGCGCCGCGAAGGTCGCCGGTGACGTCACCCTGCTGATCAACAACGCCGGCTCGAGCACCCACCAATCGCTGATCGCCGGCGACCTCGACCAGATCCGCCTGGAGATGGACACGCACTACTACGGCACGCTCGCCGTGACCCGCGCCTTCGCCCCGATCATCGAGGCCAACGGCGGCGGCGCGATCCTCAACGTCCTGTCCGTGCTGTCGTGGTTCCACCCGTCCGGCGCCGGCGCGTACAGCGGCGCGAAGGCCGCCGGCTGGGCGCTCACCAACGCCGTCCGCGAGGAGCTCGCACCCCGCGGCATCGCGGTCTCCGGCCTGCACGTGGCCTACATGGACACCGACATGGCCGCCCACGTCCCGGCCGACCAGAAAACCGACCCGGCGATCGTGGCCGCGCTGGCCCTCGACGGCGTCGCCGAGGGCCGCACCGAGATCCTCGCCGACGACGTGACCCGCGGCGTGAAGGCCGGCCTCGCCGGGTGACATCGAGATCGACGCAGCGTGCTTGAATCCCATGCATGAGGGTCTCCGCCGGCGTCTCTGACCAGCAAGATCTCCCCGTGCTCCAGACTCTGTACGACTGGCTCCGCCGCTCGCCGGGCCTGGAGGTCACCGCCGAGCCCAGCCCCACCCACCAGGGGGCTGCCGAGATCGTCAACATCGTGCTCAGCAACACGATCGCTCTCAGCAGCTTCCTGGTGGCTCTGCGGGCGTGGCTCGGCACCCGCCCGCGGAAACCGCCGATCACCTTCGAGGCCCGCGGCGTGCGGGTGACCCTGACCGACGACTCGCCGGAAAGCATGGCCACCCTGGAGAGAATGCTGCGGGCGGCGCTGGATGACGACGACTGACTTCACGCTGCCCGATCCGTCGGGCTCCCGGGCCGTGCTGGTCGGCCCGGCCGATTACGCGTACCTCAGCCCGCTGCCGGCCGTGCCCCGCAATGTCGCACGGCTGCATGACCTGCTCACCGACCCGGAGATCTGGGGGCTGCCCGCGGAGCACTGCGTGGCGCTCACCGACGCGGCCGTCACCGACGAGGTCGAGGAGGCGCTGCTCGCCGCCGCCCGGGCGGCCACCGACACGCTGCTGTTCTACTTCGCCGGGCACGGACTGCTCGACATCGACTCGGGCCAGTTGTTCCTGGCCCTCGGCAACGCGGAGAACGACCCGATCCACCGGGCCGTCGACTACCAGCGCGTCCGCCGCGCGATGCTGGAGGCTCGCTGCCCGTCCAAGGTGGTCATCCTGGACTGCTGTTACAGCGGCAAGGCCACGATGGGCGATTTTGCCGACCAGACAGTCGTCGAGGGCACCTATCTGCTGACCGCCTGCGACGAGCGCAGCCTCGCCGTCGCGCCGCCGGATGCTTCGCTCACCGCATTCACCGGGGCGCTCGCGCGGTTGCTGGCGGAGGGTCTGCCCGGCGGCCCCGAGCTGTTGAGAACCGAAGACCTGTACTGGCGGCTGCGCGACAGCCTGCTCGCGGCCGGCCATCCGGTGCCGCAGCAGCGCGTCGGCAACCGCGGCCATTACATCGTGCTCGCCCGAAACCGGGCCGCGCGCCGCTCCACGCCCGTGGAGTCCGCGTCCGCGTCGGTCGAGTCCGCGTCGGTCGAGCTGCCGTCCGTCGGGTCTCCGCCCGCCGGGCCGTCTCACGCCGAGCCGCCGCCTCCGGGGCCGCGCGCCCCGACGTCGCCCGCCGGGCCGTCTCACGCCGAGCCGCGGCCTCCGGCGCTGCGCGACGCGGGCGGGCGGCCGCCGTGGCTCGCTCCGGCCGCGGTTGTGCAGCGGCTCGCCGAGATGCGCGCAGACGGCGGTGACCGGGCCGCCGCAGCCTTCCTCGACACGATCGGCGCCTGGCGGGCGCGGCAGGAAGTGGTCGGCATCGTCGAGGCCCTGGACACGACCGGCGCCCCGGCCGACGCCGACCGCGTTCTCGCGGCCGCCGCGCGCCGTCCGTCGGCCGAGGTGGCAGACCTGATCGGCATGCTCGCCGGGCTGCGGCGGCCGGCCGTGCTGGCCCGGTTCCGCCGGCAGGTCGCCGGGCTCGCCGCGGCATCGGTCGTGGCGGTCGCGGGACGGCTGATCCCCGCCGAACGCGACGCCCTGCTGGACGCGGCCGTCGACGCCCGGTTCGGCCGGCCCGACGATCTGATCGCCCTGGTCGCCACTCTCTCCACCGAGCCGGGGCTGGACGGTGTGCTGGAGACGCTGCTGGAGCGCACCGCCGCCCGGATCCCGCCGGATGACGCGGCCGGCGTCGGCGACGTGCTGCGGGAAGCGGGACGGGAGGAGGCGGCGTTCCTCGTCTACGCGGCGGCCACCGCGGTCCTCGCCCGGCGCAGCCCCGTCGACATCGCATCGCTCGCCGAGGCGATGCACACGGCTGGTCACGAGGAACAGGCCCGGGAGCTGGTCGGCCGCGCGTTGAGCGAGTGCGGGCAGCCTGGCGACTATGCCGCCATGCTCCTGCCACTCTGGGCGACCGCGATCCCGTACGCGGTCGAGGACACCGTCGCCTCGGCGGCGTCCACCTTGACGGGGCCCGACCTGCTGCTGCTCGCCGAAGTGCTGTGGCGCGGAGGTTACGACCAGGAGGCGGGCGACCTGGTCGCCGCTGCCGCGGCCCGGCGGCCGGTCGCCGAGATCATCGGCTGCCTGCGAGCCGTGGCCGAGGCGGGCCGGCCCTGGGACGCGCGGCGGGTCGTCGAGGCGGCCGCGAGCCGGGAGGCCGGCGAGGTCGCCGAGCTTTTCCGCCATCTGCAGGGCACCGACCCGCTCGCGCTCGAGTTCCTGATCGACGCCGTGGTGGACCAGGCGGACCCGGCGAAGGCCGGCGCCCTCATCGTCCTGCTCGAGGACGCCGACGGGGCGACGGCGTTCCTCGGCCGTCTGGCCAAGGCGCACGCCGGCAATGTGCTCGCTATGACGCGAGGACTGGATCGACCGCGGCAGCGCGTCGTCGCCCGCCGCATCGCCGCGGAAGTACCGGGGGCACTCGAAGCAGTGATCGACGACCTGGCACAGGGGACGACGATCGTCCTGCCCGGCCACAAAATGAAGCTCTACGCACAAGGCCCGCCGGGGCGCGAGACGATGGTCATCGATGCCGTCGTCTCCTCCCCCTCGGCAGCCGCTCATGTGGCCGCGACAGCCGAAAATCGTCCCGTCATCCGCTCGCTTCTGGCCAACCAGTTGATCGGCGAGCCGCCTGGCGTCTTCCTGGCGTTCCTGACCCGGATTTGGGCGGCCGGAGACACCGTCGGCGCGGAGGGACTCCTCGAACGGCTCGCCGAGCACGAGTATGTGCCCTCCTGGACAGCGCGGGTCTGGCACGTCGGGCCCGAGCCGGCCGGCACCGGGGGCCGCCGGCCCGACCTGGTGGACCGATTCCTCAGCTTCGTCGTCGAGAAGCGGTCGCCCCGGCAGGTGGCCGCGCTGCTGGATCGCCTCGACGGCAGCGGGGCCGGGCCGATGGCCGAACGGATCGTCGAGGCGCTGCGGGCCGACCCCGGGCGATGGTGGTCGCGGGCGCACATCGCGGGGCTGCTCGGCGATTCGCCCCACGCCGCGGCCCTGCTCGCCGGCTGGTCCGCCGACGGGATCGCGCCTGTTCGCGCCGTCGCCGCGGCCGCCGTGCGGCAGATGCTGGCTCCCGCGCCGGATCCGCGGAGTCCGTTCCGGACCGCCCGCGGGGCTGCAGCGCGTCACCCGAGCGCGGCCGGGCCGGACTCGCCGACGACGATCGAAGCGACTGCCTTCGACGTGCGTGGTGACGTCCCGTTCGGGCGGAACGACCGATGCACCGTCGCTGTCGACGCGAACGCCTTCCACTGCGAGTGGGGCCGGATCAAATACGCGGCCGGCCACAGCGAGCTCGGCTACTTGGCGGGGCTCACGCGAGAGGAGGCGGATCAGCGCATCCGGCACGAGATCGACTTCCTCTTTCACCCGGACCGGCAACGCGATGTGCCCCCGGCTTATGGCGTTGGCGCGATGGCAGACGTCATCCAGCCGGTGGTGGATGCGGTCCGGGCAGCGCGGACCCCACGGCTCGACGACCCGCTCGGCCACTCGCCCGCGGGACGGGCGTTCAGTGGCGAGCCACCAGGGCCTGTCGAGCCGCACGCTCGGCTTTGAGGACGCGTTCGGTCGCGTCGGGCGCCAGGCCCGGCTCGCCGCTGGCCACGACGTACGCCTCGCGAAGTCTGAGAAGCAGAAGCGCGAGCCGCCTCGCCTCGCCGGTGGCGCCGGCCGGCTCGCGTCGTAGGACCGATGTGGCCGCCGCTACCTGGTTGATCGCGTCCTCGAGGTGACGGGCGGCGGCCCGGTTGCGTACCAGCGCGGCGGCCGCCAGCCCCAGGGCGCAGCCCAGCAGCGTCTGCACCAGCCGGTCGCCGATCAGCTCCATCGGCGGGGTGGGGCGGCCGAGCTCGCCGACCAGCAGGGCCAGGGGAGTGATGGCGAGCATCGCCAAGCCGTAGTTGCGCACGACCAGCAACTCGGCGACGACCTGGGCGATCGCGATCGAGGCGACCAGCGTCCACTTGCCGCCGGGCAGTGCCACGGCGGCTCCGGCCAGGAACAGGCCGAGGATCGTGCCGGCCGCGCGCTGCATCGCCTTCTGCAAGGTCAGCCGCAGCGAGTCGGCCTGCAGGACCGCCACCGCCGACAGCGCCGCCCAGTAGGGATGGCCCAGGCCGGTGAGGTGGGCGAGCATGCCGGCTACGGCACCGGCGGCGAGGGCGCCTGCCGCCACCCGGGCGGCGGCCGGCAGCAGCGGGCCGGGCGCGCGGCGTAGCGGGTCGCGCAGCAGCAGCGTGGCCATCCGGCGGCCGCGTACCTCGTCGGCCTCGCCACGGTCGGTGGTCAGGGCGGGCGCGGGACCGCGCTTGGCGGCCGCGTCGGCGAGCGTCCGCAGCTGGGCGGCGACCGCCGGATCGTGGCCGTGCGGGCCGCTCAGCTCGGTCTCGGCGTGCGCCACCAGCAGCGCCTCGGCCGGCCGGGACGCGGGGACGGCCCGCCACGCCTTCTCGACCGCTAGCGCCGCCTGGTAACGGGCCTGTAATCCGGCCGGACCGCCGGGCGCGGCGGCCAGCGTGGCCGCCGCCCGCAAGGCCCGGGCCACCGCCAGCCGCATCGGCGCGTCCCGGTCGACCAGCGCGCCGGCCATCGCGATCAGCCAGGCGAGCGCGGCCGAGCCGGCGCACAGCGCGGCGTTGCGCCAGACATTGCCGCCGGCCGAGGACCACGTCGCGAGCGTGGCGGCGCCCCCGGCGCCGGACCCGCCCGCTCCGGCCGGCAGGGCGCTCGTCACGGCGGTGGCGAAGGCGAACATCAGACCGCCGGGCGGCCCGACCCGGAACCGGCCGCAGACCAGGGTGGCCACCCCGCCGACGAGCGCGACGGCGACGACCGAGCCGGGCCCGCTGCCCTCGACCAGCGTGCCGATCACCACGCAGGCGACCAGTCCGGCCGCCGCGGCGGTGAGCACCCGGGCCCGGCGGCGGTAGGGCTCGTCGCGGGCGTAGAGCGCGGTGAACGCGCCGAACGTGGCCACCCCGGCCCAGGACGGCCGGTCCGCGGCGACCAGCGTGACCAGCGGGATCGCGACGGCCAGGCCGGCGCGCAGCGCGAACGCCCAGGCGGCGTCGACCGGCCGCAACCGGGTCGCGGCGCGGACCTCCGGCCCGACCGATCTGGGCATTTCTTCCTTCTACACCCTCCGGACATTCAACAAGATTGAAAACCGTACGGCGGGGGTAACGCGCACGCATGATGCCCCTCGCCGCCGAGGCGATAACCGACGCCGGGAAAACCCAACTCGTGCTCGCCGCGGTGCTCGGCATCGCGGCCGTCGTCCTGCTGATCGCGTGGGCGAAATTCCACCCGTTCCTCGCGCTGATCCTCGGCTCGGCCGTCCTCGGCCTGGTCGCGGGGGCCGCGCCGGGCGACACCGTCACCTCCTTCACCACCGGCCTCGGCAGCACCGTCGGCAGCGTCGGCCTGCTCATCGCGCTCGGCTCGATGATCGGCGCGCTGCTGGCCGAGTCCGGGGGCGCCGACGGGATCGTCAACCGGATCGTCCAGCGGGTCTCCGGCTCGGCCCTGCCGTGGGCGATGGCCGGCGTGGCCGCGCTCGTCGGCCTGCCGCTGTTCTTCGAGGTCGGCGTGGTGCTGCTGGTGCCCATCGTGCTCCTGGTGGCCCGCCGCACCGACATCGGCCTGCTCCGGATCGGCATCCCCGCGCTGGCCGGCCTCTCCGTCCTGCACGGCCTGGTGCCGCCGCACCCCGGCCCGCTGGTCGCGATCTCCAGCCTCAACGCCGACCTCGGCCTCACCCTGTTGTTCGGCCTGATCTGCGCGATCCCAACGGTGATCGTGGCGGGCCCGGTCTACGGCAACTGGATCTCCAAGCGGGTGCACGTGCCGGTGCCGGCGCTGCTCGAGCCGGTCGGCTCGGGCGCGGCCTCCGGCTCGGGCGCGGCCTCCGGCTCGGGCGCGGCCTCCGGCTCGGGCGCGGCCGCCAGCTCGGGCGCCGGCACTGCACCAGGCGACGAGGACTATGTCCCTGGCGACGAGGACTACGCGGAGGACGCGACCCGGCCGGAACGGCATCGGACCCACCGGCGCAACCCGGGCTTCTGGGCGGCCGTGCTGACCGTGCTGCTGCCGATCGTGCTGATGCTGGCCCGGGCGATCGGGGAGCTGACGCTCGACAAGGGCAGCGGCGCCCGCAACTTCCTCGACGTGCTCGGCAACCCGCCCGTGGCGCTGCTCCTCGGCGTACTCGTGGCGATGTGGACCCTCGGGAAGCGCTCGGGGATGGACCGCCGCGAGACCAACGCGGTGCTCGGCGGCTCGCTGCCGCCGATCGCCGGGATCCTGCTGATCGTCGCCGCGGGCGGCGGCTTCAAGCAGGTGCTGGTCGACGCGGGGATCGGCAACGTGGTGGCGGACGCGGCGCAGGACGCGCACATCAACGCGCTGCTGCTGGGCTGGCTGGTCGCGGTCGGCATCCGGCTGGCGACGGGCTCGGCGACGGTCGCGACGATCACGGCGGCGGGCATCGTGGCGCCGCTGGCGGCCACCCTCGACAAGCCGGAGATCTCGTTGCTGGCGCTGGCGATCGGGTGCGGGTCGCTGTTCTTCTCGCACGTCAACGACGCCGGTTTCTGGCTGGTCAAAGAGTATTTCGGGATGACCGTCGGGCAGACCATCAAGACCTGGTCGATCATGGAGACGATCATCTCCGTGGTCGGCGTGATCTGCGTGTTCCTGCTCGACCTCGTGGTCTAAAGAGCCCGAGCCAGGCGTCGCACGGCCTCGTCCATGAGGTCGGGCGGCGCCGCCGCGTAGGTGAGCCGCAGGTACGCGCCCGGCGGCTCGGCGGCGTGCCAGGGGCGGCCGGGGAAGACGACCACGCCCTCGGCCGCGGCCGCGGCGGTCACGGCGACGTCGTCGGCGCCGTCGGGGAGCGGGGACCACAGGTGCAGGCCGCCGCGGGGGATCGCGGGCGGGATCAGCGACGGCAGGTGACGGCGCAGGGCGGCCAGCAGGGCCTCGCGGCGCTCGCGCAGGGCGGAGCGCAGGGCCCGGCAGTGGCGGGACCACGCGGGCGCGGTGAGGAACTCGAGGGCGGCCTGCTGGAGCGGGCCGGCCACGAAGAAGTCGTCGAGAAGGCGGGCGGCGCGCAGGCGGGCGCCGGCCGGTCCGCGCGCGCCGATGGCGGCTATGCGGAGGCCGGGGGCGGCCGCCTTGGTGAGCGATCGCAAGTAGACGACGTGGCCGTCGGAGTCGTCGGCGGCCAGCGGGGCCGGGGCCTCGCCGTCGATGGTGAGATCGCGGGCGTAGTCGTCCTCGAGGAGGAACGCGCCGGCGTCGCGTACGCAATCGAGGACCGCGGCCCGGCGGTGGGACGCCAAGCTCGCGCCCGTCGGGTTGTGGTGCAGCGGCTGGCAGTAGAACAGGCGGGCGCCGGTGCGGGCGAAGGCGGCGGCGAGCTGGCCGGGGAGCACGCCGTCGGCGTCGGTGGGCACGGGCACGACGCGCAGGCCGGTGGCGCGGGCGGCGGCGAGCGCGCCGAGGTAGGTGGGCGACTCGACCAGCAGAGTGTCGCCGGGGCCGGCGAGCGAGCGCAGCGCCGACGAGAGGGCCGCCTGGCCGCCGGGGCAGATGACCATGTCGTCGGCGCGCAGGCCGCCGCCGGTGGAGCGGGCGAACCACGCGCGCAGGTCGGCGCGGCCCTCGACCGGCCCGCGCTCCCAGGCGGCGGGGTGGCGGGCGGCGCGGGCCAGGGCGGCGCCCAGGGCGGCCGAGGGCTGCAGGTCGGGGTGCAGGTAGCCGCCGGAGAGCGGGATCGCGCCGTCCGGCGGTAACGCCAGTAACGCCTGCATGTCGGCCTCGCCGCCGAGCCGGGCACCCAGCGCGACGGTCTGCCAGGACAAATCGGGCAAGCGAGGTATGGCGGATCGGCGCGCGACGAAAGTTCCCCGGCCCGGGCGAGCCTCGACGACGCCTTGCGCGGCCAGTTGGCGGACCGCCTCGGTCACGGTCACCGGGGAGGCGTGGTGGCGCGCGGTCAGCTCTCGCATCGAGGGCAGCCGCGAGCCGGGCGCGCCGGCCGCTGCCAGCGCGCGCAGATCTTGGATAACGCGGTCGACTGCGTTACCGTTCTCCATGACAGTACAGAGTAGCGCTACTGCGCCGGGCACGGTAACAGCCGATCGGATCGGTGGCCTCGCCCTCGGCGCGCTCGGGGTGCTCGCGTTCAGCATGTCGCTGCCGGCCACCCGGGTGGCGGTGCACGAGATCGACCCCTGGTTCGTCGCGTTCGGCCGGGCGGTGGGCGCGGCGGCGCTGGCCTGGGCTTACCTGAGCCTCACGCGAGCGCCGCGGCCGACCGGAAACCAGTGGCGACGACTCGCGATAGTTGCGTTCGGTGTCGTGTTCGGCTTTCCGTTCTTCACGTCGCTGGCGCTGACCACGCAGACCTCGGCGCACGGCGCGGTGGTGGTCACCGTCCTGCCGGCGATGACCGCGATTTTCGCGGTGTTGCGCGCGGGCGAGCGTCCGCCGCCGCTGTTCTGGGTCGCCTGCACGGCCGGTGTGGGCGCGGTGCTCACGTTCCTGATCACCAGCGGCGCGGTGCACGGCGCCCTGACGGCCGCCGACTTCTACCTGCTCACGGCGGTGGTGCTCTGTGGTCTCGGGTACGCCGAGGGCGGCGCGCTCGCCCGGGAGCTGGGCGGCGCCCGTACGATCTGCTGGGCCCTGGTGTTGAGCCTGCCCTGCACCCTGCCGATCGCGCTCGGCTCGGCCCTGCTGCACCCACCTCACGCCGGCGGCCCGGCCTGGGCCGCCTTCGGCTACGTCACCGTCATCTCCATGTTTCTCGGCTTCTTCGCGTGGTACGCGGGCCTCGCGCGCGGCGGCATCGCCCAGGTCGGGCAGATCCAGCTGGCTCAGCCGGTCCTGACCCTGGCCTGGTCGGCGCTGCTGCTCGGCGAGACCGTGACCCCGGCCTCGATCGGCGCGGCGCTGGTGGTGCTGACCTGCGTGGTCCTGATCCAGCGGACGAGGTTCAGCGGGAGATGACGCCGTTGCGGGCCTCGATCGCCCCGACGGTGTTGTGGAAGGCCTTCACCAGGCCGCCCTTCGCGACCGAGCCGAGCAGCGCCCCGACCAGCTTGCCCTTGACGTTCTTGCCCTCGCGGACCACGACCGCGTCGATGGCGGTGGTGCCGTCGGCCTGACGGGTCATCGTGTACGTGTGCCCGGACGCACCGCCCCAGAGGTTGGAGTCGATCGTCCGCATGACGATGCGGTTCGGGTCGGACCAGTCGTACTGCAGCCGCTCCCAGACGCCGCCCTTGCCCTCGGTGACGTCGGCCCGGTTCGGGCCCTGCGAATGCACCTTGAGCTCGCCGTCGGCGCTGTTCGTGAAAATTTCCTGGCGGCCCGGCCCGAAGTCGGTCACCCCGGCGACGAACTGCTCGGGAGTGAGGGTGGTCGTTTCGTGCATGTGGATCGTGGCCATCGGGGGTGCTCCTTCTTTCTCTGTGGTGACTACAGATTTCCGCAGCACCCCCGTGCGCCGAGCCAGTAGGAGACCCTGGGCGGACCCCTGGTAGGCCCCGGGTGTCACAGGTCGCGGCGCCCCAGCGCCACCCCGGCGAGCCCCAGGATCAGCGCGATCCACACTGTTGACCAGCCAAGATAGGCGATTGTCACGCTGTTGGCGCTGATGAACGGCGAGGCGCCCGCACCGGACGTGAACTGCGTCATGACACTCGGGTCCTGGAAGGCGTTCATGGTGCCCTGCCACAAGCCGTCGGTCGGAAGCAGGGCCCGCGAGACGGTGCCGACCCGCGCGACACTTTCGTTGCCGAGGTCCTCGCCGACCGTGCCGACCACCCCGGCGATCCAGGTCGCGCCGAACAGCCCGACCGCGACCACCCCGGAGGCCATGGGCGAGACGACGGTCGACAGCAGCAGGCCCAGAGTGAGCAGCACGGTCGCCTGGCCGGCCAGCAGCGCCAAGCCGGTGATCGGGTGCGGCGGCCAGTAGCCGACGGTCACCTTCACGATGATCAGCTGGGCCAGGCCGGCGACCGCGACGAAACCGCTGCCGAAGACGACCAGCCCCAGCCACTTGCCGAGCAGAATCCACCCGCGCCGCACCGGCCGGGCCAGCATGGCCAGGGAGATGCCCGACTCGAACTCGCCGGAGAGCGTGGGCCCGGCCAGGAACGCGGTGCCGAGCGCCGCGATCAGCGAGAGCCCGAACATGACGAGGTTGAGCACGATCGAGGCGACCATGCGGGCCTCGCCGGTGGTGAGCCCGTCGAACTCGGCGTCGATCCGGGAGAATCCCCAGGCGCTGAGCGCGAGGAGGACGACGGTGAGCGCGGCCAGGGCACGCAGGACGCGACGGCGAGCCGCCTCCTTGAGCGTGAGTGCGGCGATGACGCCGATTACCTTGATCATTTCGCCTCTCGCAAGATGTCGAGCAGCCGCTCCTCGAGCGTGATCCGGCCGGGCTCGACCGCGTGGATCCGCACGTCCAGCGCGACCAGGTCGGCCACCAGCGCCGGCACCTCGTCCTCGCCGGCGTCGAGCACGACATATTCGTCGCCGTCGCGCAGAAAGTTTCCGAGACGCTTCTCGGCCTTTTCGCCGACGTTGTCGAGCCGCAGCCGGATTTCCGGTCGTCCGAGCAGCTCGGGCAGCGTCCCGGCGGCGGCGACCCGGCCCTTGTCGAGGATGACGACCCGGTCGCAGACCCGTTCCACCTCGCCGATCAGGTGCGAGTTGAGCAGCACCGCCACCCCGCGCGCCTTGAGGCCGAGCAGCAGGTCCCGCACGTCGGCCCGGCCGATCGGGTCGAGCGCGCTGGTCGGCTCGTCGAGCACCACCAGCTCGGGCCCGGCCACCAGCGCCACCGCGAGCCCGAGGCGCTGCTGCATGCCCTTGGAGAAGCCGCCCACCCGGTCCCCGGCCCGGTCGGCGAGGCCGACCAGGCCGAGAGTCTCCCGGCGCGCGGCGGCGGGCACCTCCGCGTTCGCCAGGCGTACGTGCAGGTCCAGCACCTCGGTCGCGGTGAGCCAGGGCTGGTAGCGGAACAGCTCCGGCAGGTACCCGACCTTGGCCCGCGAGGCCGGGTCGCGTCCCGGGCGGCCGAGCAGCAGCACCTCGCCGGCGTCCGGCCGCACCAGGCCGAGCAGCATCTTGATCACCGTGGTCTTGCCGGCGCCGTTCGGCCCGAGCAGGCCCAGCACCTCGCCCCGGCCCACGGCGAGCGAGACGTCGCTGACCGCCGTGCGCTGCCGGTAGCGCTTGCGCAGGCCCGAGCACCAGGCCGCGGTCACCGGCTCCATCGCAGCCCCCGCGCCACCGCGACCGCCTCGCCGCCCGAGATCGAGCCGGCCACCGCGGTGATGTAGCCGCCGTCGACCCAGACCACGCCGGCCATCGTGCCGTCCTTGAGGGCGAGGACCGTGGCCTGCACGCCGCCGACGTCGACGGTCGAGGTGGTCTGGCTGTTGCCCTTGACGATCAGGGGCAGGGCGGCGGTCCCGCGCAGCTGGGTCGCGACCGACTCGGGCAGTCCCGGCAGGGACAGCAGGTAGTCCCGGGCGGTCTCGTACGGGATGCCGGTGGAGTAGACGACCGGGGCGACCACCCGGGCCACGATCATGGCCGGGACGCCGTGCCCTTCGCTCCAGATCGCGGCCAGGCCGGGGCCGGCGGTCAGGCGGAACTGGCTGCCGTCCATGCCGGCGGGCGGCGGCGGCAGCGGCTTTCCCACCTCGGCGGCGGTCTTCGCCGCTCGCTCGGCCTCGAAGGTGAAGGTCGCGGCGGCCTTGTCCCCGACCCGGTAGGCCGGCTCACCGGTCACGCCGCGGGGGAGGTCGGCCACGGCCGGGACGGGCAGGCCGGTCACCGCGGTCGCCTCCGCCGCGCCGCTCACCGCCCGGACGTGGGCCGGCTTGGTGAGCTCGACCGTCCCGTACGCGGAGAAATCGGGAAGCGCGACCAGGTCGCCCGGGCTGACCACCACCGGGGTGACCCGTTCGGCGTGGAAGATCGGCAGCCAGTCGGCGGCGGCCGCCGCTCCGGCGCCGGCCAGCAGGACCGCCACGGCCGCCCCGGCGACGAACGGGCTGCGAAGTTTCCAGCGCCGGCCGCGAATCTTTCCGGGCTCGGCGGCGGAATCGGACAGTCGTTGCCAGGCGGCGTCGACGTCCGGCGTCTCTTCGGCGTGCGACAGCATGCCGGCCGCGAAAGTTGCGTCCTCGCCGGCGGCAGCCAGCGCGGCCTGGCATTGCGGGCAGCCCGCGACGTGCGAGCGGTCGGCGTCCGGGATCGCCTCCGGCTCGTCGACGAGCCGGCGCAGCGTGCCCTCACTCGGATGACGCATGACTGTTCAACTCCTTCCGCAGCGCGGACTCGGCGCGTCGGACGGTGGTGCCGACGCTGGCCGGAGAAAGATCGAGAGCGGCTGCGACCTCGGCGTAGCTGAGCCCGCTGTGCCGCAGCACGAGGGCGACGGCCTGTTTCCGGGGCAGCCGCGAAAGGGCGGCCCGGACCCGTCGCCTTTCGTCGAGCGTGACCACCGCTTCCGCGACATCGGGCGAGAAAGTTTCGTGGTTCCCGACGGCTTCCTCGCGGCTGGCCCGGCGCCGGCCCGTCCGCAGATGGTTGAGCGCCGCGTGCGCCGCCGCGACCGACAGCCACGGCATCGCCTCGTCACCCGGCACCGACGATCGGCCGAAACTCAGGAAGACCTCCTGGGCCACGTCCTCGGCCTCGTCGCGCGACCCGAGCACCCGGGCCGCGACCGACACCACCCGCGGATAGGCGGCGCGGAAGACCTGTTCGAGGTCGGTCCGCACGGCCGGTCTTCTGAAAACGGCCACGCCACCCTTCCGTTCACCCCACCACGTTCCTGCAACGTCCACATCCATGAAGCACCGCCGGGCGGAGATCTGTGACAGGTCTAGCGCATGCCGGCCAGCAGAGCCGTGAGAATGCGGGTCAAGCGGGGCTCGACGTCGACGATCGCGTGGGCCAGGTCGGGGTTCGATTCGTAGAAAGCTCGCAGGGTCGTGCCGGGGGCGGCCATCTGCCAGAGGGCGCCGGCCATGCTCGTGGCGGTGGAAATGACGTCGAAAACTTGCTGCTCGGTCAGCGAAAGCATGCGTCGCAGATCGCTGACGAGAGGGGTCAGCGCCGCGAGGGTCGACGTCTTGTAGTCGCGAACGACCTCGAGCGAAACGTTGCGTTCCAAGTTGAGCGGGGCTTGCGCGAGCAGATCGCAGAAGAGGGGGCGGGAGGCGAGGGAGTGGGCGAGGATTCCGGCCACCTCGCCGGGGTCGCCCAGGCCGGCGCGGGCCTCAGCGATCCACTCGCGCCAGCCGTCGGCGGCGAGGGCGAGGAAAATCTGCTCCCTTGTCTCGAAATACCGGAGCATGGCCGATTTGTGGAGGCCGACCTCCGCGGCCACGTCGGTGAGCGTGATCTCGCGCACCGGGCGGGCCGTGGCCAGGGCCCGGGCCGCGGCGAGGATGTCCTGCGAGCGCTGTGCCTTGGCGGAGGCGCTGCGGGCGCGGCGATGAGTCGCTGAGGTCACATCCCAAGGTTAACGCAACCGCGTTTTACTAAAGGCATGAGCGAACAGACGTGGTTCATCACCGGCGCCTCCCGCGGTCTCGGCCGCGCCATTACCGAGGCCGCCCTCGCCGCGGGCGACCGGGTCATCGCGACCGCCCGCCGCCCGTCGCACCTGAAAGACCTGGTCGACGCGTACGGCGAAAGAATCGTTCCCGTCGAGCTCGACGTCACGGACGCTGACGCCGTGCGGACGGCGGTGGATCGCCGGATCGACGTGGTCGTCAACAACGCCGGCTACGCCAATCTCGGCCCGATCGAGACCACCAGCGAGGAAGACTTTCGCCGCCAGTTCGAGACGAATTTCTGGGGCGTCTACAACGTGACCCGCGCGGCTCTGCCGGGGATGCGCGAGCGGGGCAGCGGCACGATCGTGCAGATCTCCTCGATCGGCGGCCGGGTCGGCGGCAGCGCCGGACTCGGCTCCTATCAGGCCGCCAAGTTCGCCGTCGACGGGCTGAGCCGCGTCCTCGCCGTCGAGACCGCGCCGCTGGGCCTGCGGGTCCTGGTGGTCGAGCCGGGTGGCTTCGCGACCGACTGGGCCGGCTCGTCGATGACGATCCACGAGGTGCCGGCGGCCTACGACGCGACGGTCGGCGTGCTGGCGCGAGGCATGGGCGCCGCGAACTTTTCCGCCGGCGACCCGAAACGTGCCGGGGAAATTATCGTGCGGGTCGTCCACGGCGACGACGTGCCCACGCACCTGCCGCTCGGCGGGAACGCGACCACGATGGCCCAGGCCGAGGCCCGCCGCGAGCTGGCCGAGGCGCAGAAGTGGGAGCAGGTCAGCCGCTCGGCCGACTTTCCTCAGGCCGAGGGGCAGGCGTCGTCCAGCTTCTGACCCACGGTCTGGAAACCGCCGTTCGCGTACGCCTTCGGATCCGATCCCTGCGCGGCGGCCGTCAGATCGGACGACACCTCACCGAGCGCCTGCTTCAACGAGGGATCGGTCACGCCGGCCGCCTCGGTGTTCAGCTTGGCGGCCATGTCATTGAAAGTGTCGCGCAAACCCTGCCGGTTGTGCTCGCCGTCGCCGCGAATGTATCCGGCCATCCGCACCGCGCCGTCGGTGAGGATCTTGTAGGCGGCGGTGCACACGTACTTGGGCACGCCGGCCGAGCCGGACGGGGTCGGCGCCACGCTGAACGGCACCGGCACGCTCTCGGGCGAGATCTCGATCGAGCAACCGGCGGCCAGGGCCGCCGTCGCGACCAGGGCGAGGGGCAGGGCGGCGAGGCGGCGTTGCGGCACGGCGTTTCTCCCTCTGTTACTCGCGCGTACGGCGGGGGCCAAGCATAGAACGTCCGCGATGGGCGTGCTGAAGTTAGTCCCTTGAATCCTATTTGCCACCCGTTCGGCGACGCATCCTTCCGTGCGAACCACCGTTGACGTGCAATGTGCTCAACTTGCGAATAAGCGGTAAATCGGTCGTTCGGCGGGCGCTGATCGTCGGCGTCGCGACGGTCGTGGTCGCGGCCGGCGGCGCCGCCCTCGCCGAGGTGGTCTCGCCCGACCCGGTGACCTCGCCGTCGTTCAACGGCCCGGTCTACGCGGTCGCCTATCGCGGCGGCACCGTCTACGTCGGCGGAAACTTCACCACCGCCAACGCCGGCGGCAAGAACGTCGCCCGGACCCGGCTCGCCGCCTTCGACGCCCGGACCGGCGCGCTGCTGCCGTGGAACCCGAGCGCCGACGCTAACGTGCGCGCCCTCGCCGTCGACGGCGACGTGGTCTATGCGGCGGGCGACTTCGACACGATCAACGGCGAGCCCCGCGACGCGGTGGCCGGGATCGGCGCGACCAGCGGCCTGACCACCTCGCTGCGGCACACCGTGCTCGGCCAGCCCAACGCGCTCGTGACCGGCGCGGGGCGCCTCTACCTCGCCGGGCGGATCACCTCGGTCGACGGGGTTCCGCGCACCAACCTGGCCGCGTTCACGCTGGCCACCGGCGCGCTCGACGCGTGGGCGCCGACCGTGGACGACACCGTGAACGCCCTCGCGTACGCGAGCGACCGGGTCTATCTGGGCGGACGTTTCCACAAAACCAACGGGGTCAGCTCCACCCTTCGCCTGAGCGCGGTCGACCCGGCCACCGGCGTACTCGACAAGGGTTTTCTGCCGAAACCGGTGTCGCAAGTTTTCGCGCTCACGGCCGACAGCACCGGGGTTTATGCCGCCCTCGGCGGCCTCGGCGGACGAGCCGTCGCCTACACGCACGCGGGCGCGACCCGATGGACGCGGGTCTTCGACGGCGACGCGCAGGCGATCGCGGAGCTCGACGGCACGACCTATGTGGGTGGGCACTTCGACAAGGCGTGCACCACCTCGAACAACGGCATCAAGGGCGTGTGCACCGACGGCTCGGTGGCGCGCGGGAAACTTGCCGCGATCGACAGCCAGGGCAACCTGCTCGACTGGTCGCCGCAGGCCAACGGCGTGGCCGGGACGAGGCAGCTGGCTACCAGCGCGGCGCTCGGCGCGATCAGCGCGGTCGGCGACTTCACCCTGGTCGGCGGCGTGACCCGCAAGCGGTACGTGCAGTTCGCGGGGGTGACGCCGCACCAGGAGAAGGCCACGGCGGCCAGCGACTATGTGGCGTCGTACAACTTCGATACGACGATCGCGGACGGAACGTTCGACGACGGATCGGCGCACGGGCACCTGCTGCGCGCGGTGACCCGCAACGGCGGGAAGGTCACGCTGACGCCGCACGGGACCGGGCAGGCGCTGACGTTCCCGGCCAAGTGCACCGGCACGACCTGCCCGCGGCTGGTGCTGCAGGCCGCGGACACGCCCGACCTGAACCCGGGGGCGAGAAACTTGCGCTACGGCGCGTCGGTGCTGCTGGCGCCGGCCGAGACGGCCAGCGGCGAGAACATTCTCCAGAAGGGCTACTCGACCGGCGGCGGCCAGTACAAGCTGCAGGTCGACGGGGTTTCCGGCAAGCCGAGCTGTGGGATGGGCGGTGCGTCCGAGACGGCGGTGCACATCGCGCGCAGCCGCCAGTCGATCGCGGACGGGAAGTGGCACACCCTGGAGTGCCGCCGGACCGGGCCGACGCTGGCGATCCTGGTGGATGGGCTGGTGCAGGCGAGCGAGGCCGTGCCGGAGGATCTGGCAGTGACGTCGGCTCAGCCGTTCAGCATCGGCGGCAAGGGCGTGGGCGCCGACAACGACCAGTTCCACGGGTCGGTCGACGACATCTGGATCCACATCGGCTGAGTCAGGGGGTTGGCGTGGCGGCGGCCTCGGCGTTCTCCTCGCCCTGGTCGCCGCCGCCGCTTCCGCTTCCAGTGCCGCTGTCGCTGCCGCTGCCACCGCTCCCGCTGTCGCCTTCGTCGCCGCCGCTGGTGCCGGTGGTGGCGGTCGACTCGGGCTCGGTGGTCGCCGTGGGCGAAGTTTCCTTCGGCGTCGAGGTGGTGGTCTCGGTGGGGGCCTGGGTCGCGGTCGGCTTCGTGGTCTGGGCGGGGGCGCCGCCGGTGTTCGTGGTGGCGGTGGCGCCGGGGGTCGTGCTGCCGCCGTTCTTCGTGGCTTCGCGGTTGCTGTTCTTCTTGGTCGTGTTGCCGGCCGGCGCGGCGGGGGAGGCGTTGGTGCCGCTGGTCGCGTTGGGCGGGGTAGTGGCGGGAAGGTTTCCGCCGGTGTTGGCCAGGAGCAGGACGGTGGCGAGGGTGCCCAGCACGATCAGGGCGGCGGCGGCCAGCAGAATGTTTCGCCGCTTGTTTCCTGGGCTGCCGGGCGGGCCCGGTGCCCACGGCGGTTCGGGCGCTCCCGGCGTGGCGGGGAAGATCGCCGTGCCGGTGCCCGCCGCGCCGCCTGGGCGTGTCACGGCCGCCGACCCGGACCACGCGCCGTCCCGGAGCCCGCCGGCCGCTCCGTCCGCGCCCGCCACGCCCGCGCCCGCCATACCCGCGCCTGCCGCGCCCGCGCCTGCCGCGCCCGCGCCGGCCGCTCCGAGCAGGCCGGTTGCGGCCAGGATCGCCGTCGTTCCCGCGCCCGCCGATGCCAGCTCCGCCGCGTCGGCCATCGCCGCCGCCGACGAGAAGCGGGCCGCCGGGTCCTTGGCCATCGCGGTCTCCACCACGATGCGCACTGGTTCGGGGACCTCCCGGGGCAGGGGCGGCGGCTCCTCCTTGAGGTGATGCAGGGCGATCTGGATCGGGTTGTCGCCCATGAACGGGGGATGCCCGGTCAGGCAGTGGTAGGCGACGCAGCCCAGCGCGTACACGTCGGCCGAAGGCCCGGTTGTTTCCTTGGAAACTTGCTCGGGTGCGATGTAAAGGGCGGTGCCCACCACCTCTTTCGCACCGGTCAGCGCGGCCGACTCGGCCGAGCGGGCCACCCCGAAGTCGACCAGCACCACCGTGCCGTCCGGCTTGATGATCAGGTTTCCCGGCTTGACGTCGCGGTGCACGATGCCGGCCTGGTGCGCCGCCTCCAAGGCCCGTCCGGCCTGCGCCACGATCGACATCGTCTCGGCGGTCGTGAGCCGCCCCCGGGTCGCGATCCGCTGGTTGAGCGCCTCACCCTCGACGCGGGCCATCACGATGTACGCGTCCGGCCCGCTCTGCCCGTAGTCGTAGACGTCCGCCACCCCGGGGTGGTGCAGGACCGCCATCGCCCGCGCCTCGTGCTTGAAGCGTGTCTGGAAACCGGGATCCTCCGCTCGGCCGGCGTGCAGCGTCTTCACGGCGACGTCGCGGCCGAGCACCGTGTCGGTGGCCTGCCAGACCTCGCCCATGCCGCCGGCCGCTATCCGGTCGTCCAGCCGATATCGATCACCGAGAACTTCTCCAGGGTGGGGCATGTTGTCCCTCTACCCACTCGGCGCGGCGCTGAAATCTCCCGTCCGGCGTATCTTCTGCCAGCCCAGCCGCCGCCCGGTCAGCGCCGCGAGCGCCGAGGCGAGCAGCACCGCGTACATCACCTGGCGGTAGACAACTTGCTGCAGCGGAAGCGTCCACAACGGGCGCAGACTTTCGTGGTCGAGACGGAAAGCCAGCACCGCCGTTATCGTCTGGACGAGCAGCATGGCCAGCCAGCCGAGCAGCGTGATCCGCCGGTCCAGGAAGATCAGCCCGTACACGGCCATCAGGTCGATCAGGGGCGCGAGCAGCGGCAACACGACGCTGAAGAGCGCGATGAACGGGATCCGGGTACGGCCGAAATGACCGTGCCGATGTTTCCACAGCGCCTGCATCGTGCCGTAACTCCACCGGTACCGCTGGCGCCACAGCTGCCGCGGGGTGGCCGGCGCCTCGGTGTAGGCGACCGCGTTCTCCTCGTAGACGACCCGCCACCCTTTCTGCTGGATGGCGAGGGTCAGATCGGTGTCCTCGGCCAGGGTGCCGGTGCTCAGTCCCCGGGTGTCGTCGAGGGCCTTCCGGCGGAACGCGCCGAGCGCGCCGGGGACCGTCGGGATGCAGCCGAAAGTGTCGTAGAGCCGCCGGTCCAGGTTGAAGCCGATCACGTACTCGATGTGTTGCCACTTTCCGATCAGCCCGCGCCGGTTGCTCACCTTGACGTTTCCGGCGACCGCGCCCACTCGCGGGTCGGCGAACGGCTGGACGAGTTTGTGCACCGAGTCGGGCAGCAGCATGGTGTCCGCGTCGACCATGACGATCAGGTCGTCGCTGGACAGGGCCACGCCGGTGTTCAGTGCGCGGGCCTTGCCGCCGCTCGGAATCCGAACAACCCTGATATTTCCAATTTCTTCCAGTGCCTCGGCGGTGCCGTCGGTGGACTCGTCGTCGACCACCAGGACCGACACGTCCGGGTGCGCGGAACGGGTCATCGACGTCACGGCCGGCACGATCGTCTCGCGCTCGTTGTAGGCCGGCACCACGATCGTCACCGGATCGTTCACCTCGGGGCCCCACGACCAGGTCGGGGAACGCCGTCGCCGGGCGTGCGAGATCGAGAACACGAACAGGATCAGGGTGCGGATCACGATCAGTCCGCCGGCCAGGATCAACAGGGCCCAGAGCAGCCGCAGGATGCCGTCCGAGCCACGGATGGTCCAGGCCAGCGCCCGGCCCCGCCAGACCTCCGCCGTACCCGCCTCGGGGTTGGCCTGCCCGGTCACCGTGCTGAACCGGTACCCGCGCTGCTGCAACAGCGGGATCAGCCGGTCGAGCGCCGCCACCGTCTGCCCGCGGTCGCCGCCGGCGTCGTGGAACAGCACGATCGCGCCCTCGTCGCTCTTGGGCGTCGCGTTCTGCACGATCCGGTCGGCGCCCGGCCGCCGCCAGTCCTGGCTGTCCAGGTCGTCGAGCACGGTCAGGTAGCCCTGCGCGCCGACCGCCCGCACGGTCGCGTAGTCGTCGTCGGTGAGCGCGTCCGACGTCGACGAGTAGGGCGGGCGGAGCAGCGCGGTTTCGCGACCGGTCGCGTATGCGATCGCCAGTTGGGTCTGCGAATTTTCCAGCTGTTTGCGCCACTGCGACAGACGCGCGAGATCCGGGTGGGTGAACGTGTGCGCGCCGATCTCGTGGCCCTCGGACGTGATACGCCGGGCCAGCTCGGGATGCCGCGCAACCTCCGACCCGATCACGAAGAATGTTGCCGGCACATGATGCTTGGCGAGCACGTCGAGAATCCGTGGCGTCCACGTCGGATCGGGACCGTCGTCGAAGGTCAGCGCGATCGTCCGGGCCGGCATCCGCCGCGAGGTGGGCTTTCCGTTGTCCATCCCGATGATCGGCCCGCCGTCCTGCACGGTCGCGGGCACGTCACCGGTCGCGGAGTCGCGCGGGGTGGTGCCGTCCGGGCTGAACCCGGCGTCGGTGTACACCTCGACCACCACGACGGTCCCGATCAGTAGCAGCGCCACCAGCGCGAACAGCAATCTGGGGCCACGCCGGGGCCGCCGCGGGACCGTCTCGGCGGGCGCCGGCGTCCCATAGACCGTCACCGCGACACCGAGACCGACGGCACCGGCCGCGGCGGCGGTGCGGCCGGCCCGACCAGCTGACTCACCCACACCGCCGCCAGCGCCACAATCAACAAGACCCCCATCGCGTACGCGAAAGCGCGTATCCGCCGGCGCCGGGCACCACTCGGATCCACAAAGACCGGCTGGGTCAGAGACACGTCATGCTCGACGATGCCGGTGACCGCGTGCTCCGGCAGCTGGGCTTTCCCCACGGCCTGCCCGATCTTCGCCCGGCCGCGCGGGGGCCGCCGCACGGGCGCGCGCCCGGTCGGCTTCTCCTCGGCCGCCGGCGAACTTTCGTCCTCGGTCGCCCGCCGGCTTTCTTCCGCGGTTGCCCTCCGACTTTCTTCCTCGGTCACTCATCGACGCTAAGAGAAGCGCCCCGAGCCCGCATCTCAGCCGGAGAACCGTGCGGCCGCCGTACCCGTCAGAAGAGCGGACGGAATCCGCCTGCCGCACACCACCAACAGCAGGTCAGCGGCGCTGCCGCCCAGCGGCGTGCCCTGGCCGAGACTCCAGTCGAGGTCGTCGGCCTCCAGCCGCACGCCGGACAGGTCCGCGCCGAAGTAGCGAATGTTCTTGCTGTTCATCGAGTCGAGGATGATCCGCACCCGCGACGCCGGCGGTCGTCGCTCGAGGCCGAGCCCGACCGAGATGTCCAGCCCGTGGATGACGTCGTGGGAGAGCGCGCCCACGATCCCGCCGCCTGGCGGCCGCCACTGATGCTCGATGTTGTCGCGCAACGACGCCAGCAACTCCGCGTCGCTCAGCCGGGCGGTGTCCTGCTTCGCCTGCCGATCCGCCATCCGATGAAAGTTCCCCCGCGCCTTGAGCATCCCCAGCGCGAAACTTGCCGCCGACATCCGGAACGGCATGGTCATGTGCGCGACCACCTCCCGCACCCGCCACCCCGCGCACAGCGACGGCGCGGCCCACTGCTCGGGCGTCAGGGCTCCGAGCATCGCGGCGAGCTCGGTCCGCTCCGCCACCACCGCGTCCCGCAGCGTCTGGTCATCCATGGTTGTCGTCTCCTCCGGCGCGCGCCCCACGGCACGCTTCGGAGGGTGTACGCCCGGCGCGGCCCGAACTAATCGGTCGCGCTTAAATCCGTTGCCGGGTCGCCGCGTCCGGCCGTACGGTTTTAATCACCGACCGATTCCAGGGCGTAGGAGAAACGATGACACGGCATATCCCGACGGTTCCGCAGCGGCTCACGCCGTGCGGCCGGGTTGTCGTGACCGGCCTACGAGGTCTTCCCCTGCCCGTTCCGGGAGGCAGGCGCCGCTAGCGCACGCTGGCGATCGTCGAGCCGCCCTCCCGGAAACGCGGGATCGGGCGGTTTTTCTTTGCAATTTTCCCGCGGTTGTAGCTCAGCTGGCAGAGCGCCACCTCGCCATGGTGGAGGCCACCGGTTCGATTCCGGTCAGCCGCTCGAAACAAGTTGCCCTCGTGGCCCAACTGGCAGAGGCACGACGTCGAGAACGTCGACGGTGCGCGTTCGAATCGCGCCGAGGGCACGGTCCACCCGCCCGGGTAGCCCAACGGAAGAGGCACGCCGCCCAGGACGGCGCGAGTGCGCGTTCGAATCGCGCTCCGGGCACGAAAGAAACAGCGGGATGTGGCGCAGCTTGGTCAGCGCACCGGTCTGGGGGACCGGGGGCCGCCGGTTCGAATCCGGCCATCCCGACGCAGGAAAACGGGTCGTGGCGCAGCTTGGCAGCGCGCTCGCTTCGGGAGCGAGAGGCCGCCGGTTCAAATCCGGCCGACCCGACGAAAGAAACGCCCATATAGCTCAGCGGAAGAGCGCCGCTTTCACACGGCGGAAGTCCCAGGTTCGATCCCTGGTGTGGGCACGGTGGCCGTAGCTCAGCAGGTCAGAGCGCCGGGTCGTGACCCCGGAGGTCGTCGGTTCGAAACCGTCCGGTCACCCTCAAGCCCTCGTAGCTCAGTGGAGAGAGCACCGGATTCCGAGTCCGAAGGCCGCTGGTTCGAGTCCAGCCGGGGGCGCGACGAAAGTAGTCCGCTGACCAGCACAGATATTCGCGACCAGGCAAGTCGAGGCTCGCCTTCGGATCGGGATGTAGCAGCGGATGTAGCATCACGCGCCGACAATCTTGCGGAGTACGCCGTCCATCTTGTCGGCGGTGCCCTTGCGCACGCTCTCGAAGACGTGCACGTAGATGTCCGCGGTCGTCGCCTGCCGGGTATGGCGCAGCATGCTCTGCACCTCCTTGATCGAGGCGCCTTCGGCAAACGCCAGCGAGGCGGCGAGGTGCCGCAGGTCGTGCAACTTCATCGCCACGTCCGCCCGCTTGCACACGGCCGCCCATGCGCGGTTGACGCCGCGCGGCTCGATCGGCGTACCTACGCGGGTGGCGAAGATCAGGTCAGGGTCGAGCCATACCCGAGCCGCGAGCCGGGCGGCCACCTGCTCGCGGCGATGCTCGCGGAGTAGCTCGACCAGCGCGGCCGGCAGGCTGAGCGTCGCGCGGGACTCCGAGGTCTTCAGCTGTTTCTCGACCAGGCGACCCCGGCGCCGCCCGGTCTCCGGGTTGGCCTCGGCATCGCGAACTCGCCGGATCTGCTTGTGGAGCCGGGTCGTCGCCTTGTCGAGGTCGGTCAGTGACCACCGCATGCCCAGCGCCTCGCCGCGGCGAGGTCCGAGCGCGAGCATCGTCAGCCACAACACCCGGCGCTTGTCATTGATCATCTCGGCAAAAACGCGAGCCGCGTCGTCCTCGCTCGGCGGCGCGGCCGGTTTGCTCTGCCCGGCCGGCAACGGTACGAGCGCGAAGACGTTCCTGCCGATCAGCTCGTCGCGCATCGCGTCGTTCAGGGCTCGGCGCACCGCCCCGTGCGCCATGCCGACCGAGCGCGGCGAGTACTGCTTGCCGCGCGAACTGCTTGCCCGCAGCCGGTCGCGCTGCCACGCGCGCACATCCTCCGTGGAGAGCCGGTTGCGTTTCGCCTTAGCGATGTCGGTCGGCAAGACGTGGATCTCGATCTTCTCGCGATAGCTGTCGGCAGTGCTCTCGTCGAGATGGCCTGCCTCGACCTGGCCGGCGACGAACACGTCCAGCCACCACCTCAGATGCTCACCGAGCGTCGGATCTCGGCCGACTGTTACCGGACGGCCGGCCTCAATCTCGGCGAGCAGCGTCCGCCGGGCTTTCAATGCAGCTTTCTCGTCGTCGCCGTAGACGACTTTCCGCTTGCCGCTCGGCAGCATCACGGCCGCACACCATTTGCCGTCGCTCTTGCGCTGGTAGACGCTGCCCTCGCCTGATGGGCTGCGCTTGCTGGTCACCGCGTCCCCCGCTTCCGGGCGGGCGGAAGGAAGCCGCGGAGCCGCGCCTCACGCACCCATGTGTGGACTGTCGGAGGCTTCACTCCCGCCTCGGCAGCCATCGCTGCGACCACGTGCGGAACTGCACGAGCCCACGCCTTGTAGTGCTCGGCAACGAGCTGGGAGAACGCGACCGGGTCCGATCGGTCGGCATCCTTCAGTGGCGTTAGATCGGCGATCTCCGCCTGGACCTGGTCGAAGGTCTGGTTCAGGGAACGAGCGTTCTCGATTGCCGACACGGGAACCTTGCGCAGCGTCTCCGCCGTCACGGCATCGCCTGGGCCGTATGGCCGAATGTCCGCGAGCACCAGCACGCCGGCGAGGACCGGCCGACCATCCTCGTCATGCCGTAGCGCGGTGAACATCGCCGCGCCGGTCCTGGAGTGGTCCTTGTGGACACCGTCCCATTGCAGGCCGGTCTCGCGGGTCAGGGTCTCGGCCAGAGCATTTACGAAGCTCTTCGTCTCCGGGTCGTACTTCAGCGGGTCGCGTTCAGTCACGTTCAACACGGTACGCGCGAGCTGTCTAGCTCGTCAATGAACCGCGCTGACTTGTAAAAGATCTGCTCGTCCTGTATTCCTGTCGCAGTGGTCAATGAACGTGACCCACTCATGGAGGAACGATGTCGAGCACATTAGCCACGCCTCTGCTGCTGACGCCCGAACAGGCCGCCGCTCAGCTCGGGATCGGGCGAACCAAGATGTTCGCCCTCATCGGTGGGGGTGAGGTCGAGTCGGTGACGATCGGTCGCCACCGCCGCGTGCCCACAGACGCGCTCGCCGCCTACGTCGAGCGTCTACGCGCCCAGCAGGCCAGCACCGGAGCGGCGGCCTGACCCGTGACCCCCGACAAGAACGCCCGCCCCGGACGGCGATCCGAGACGGGCGCGAAGCAGGCCGGGCCGGCCGACGCCAGCGTACTCACCTGGGCCGAGGTCTACGACGATGCCGAGCGCTGGATCAGCTGGACGGCTCGGCGCCGTTGGCCGGATTTCGCCGTGAACGACCAGGTGTGGGCCTGCTCGATCACCGCGTGGGAGCTGCACGGGCGGAGGTCCGCCGCATGACCGGTCAGCCGTATCAACTGCTGCCACCCCTGGCTGCCGACGAGTATGCCGCCCTGCGCGCGGACATCGAGGCGCACGGGATCCGGGTGCCGATCGACGTCGACGAGGCCGGCCAGGTCCTCGACGGTCACCACCGCCAGCAAATCGCGGCAAGTCTCGGAATCCCTTGCCCCACAAGGCTTGTGGACGGGCTGACCGAGGACCAGAAGCGCGAGCACGCTTTAGCTGTCAACGCCCAGCGGCGGACTCTCAGCCGCGAGCAGCGGCGCGCCCTGGTCGTCGCGGAGCTAGAGCGCGACCCATCCCGGTCCGATCGCGCGATCGCTCGACTGTGCGGCGTCGACCACAAGACGGTGGCCGCCGTACGCCGCGGCGGGTGGGGAATTCCCCACCCGGTCACCGCGGCCGCTACCGGAGACGCCGAACAGGTGCGGTCGGCACTGGCCGAGGCTGAGGCCGCGGTCGAGGGCGGTCTGCGGTCGCTGGACGGGCAGGTCATCGTCATGCTGCTGCGCGGCGACGCGCCTACCCAGGTAGTGGGCTGGCTGGCAACGGTCTGGCACCGCTTCGAGACTGAGGCGACGAACATGGGCGAGGACTTCCTCAGCCCTCTCCGCAAGGTGTTGTACGCCGACCGTGTCACCGAGGTGCTGGCGTGGCCGGGCGGATGGTACGCCGCCGAGTGCCAGCGTGAGCCGGACGAGCTGAGCGAGATCTACCACGCGACGATCGGGGCGGCGCGTGACTGACCAGCTCCTCATCGAGCGCCCCGCTGCCCGCGTCGGCGATGCGGGCAAGCCGCGGTGCGCTGCCACCACCGTCCGGGGCGGGGCGTGTAGGGCCTGGCCTGCGCGCGACGGATTCCCTTGGTGCGCCTCGCATCGGTGGCTGCATGGACGGGTCGGTGCCCAGTGACCGACGATCCGTACCGCCGTGTACTCCGAGCCCTGCGCGACCGCGGTCTCGAGGTCCACGAGAGCGGCCAGAGCAAGGCCAGCGTGCAGTGCCCCGTGCACGACGACCACAACGCCTCGGCGACCGTCAGCCGCGGCGACCGGAAGGCCGTCGTGTTCAGCTGCATGGCCCAGAAGGGCTGCACGTACGACGACTTCCTCGCCGCCCTCGGGCTCGACAAGGCGGCCCTGGCCGACCGCACCGAGCGCGCTGTATGGACCCCGTACGGCGACGCGGTGGCGGTCTACCCCTACCGCGACGAGGCCGGGGCGCTGCTCTTCGAGGTGTGTCGCACGGCCGACAAGCAGTTCCCCGTGCGCGTGCCCGACCCGTCCCGACGGTCCGGCTACCGCTGGAAGCTGGCCAGCACCCGACGGGTGCTCTACCGCCTGCCCGAGGTGATCGCCGCCGTCGCCGCCGGCAGGCCGGTGTTCGTGACCGAGGGTGAGAAGGATGTTGCCACGCTTGTCGGGCTCGGCCTCGATGCGACGTGCAACCCGGGCGGGGCAGGCGGCGGCTGGCGGCCCGAGTACAGCGACTCCCTGCGCGACGCCAACATCATGATCATCGCCGACGCCGACGCGAACGGGCGTAAGCACGCCCGCAAGGTCCGTGCCGCCCTGGCCGGCATCGCCGCCACGGTGGAGATCGCCGAGCCCGCCGGCGGCTGCAAGGACGTGACCGACCACGTGGTCAAGTTCGGCGGCCTGGACGGCCTGCGCTACGAGGACGACCTGAGTGACGACACGCCGGATGAGCCGCCCGCCGAGGACGAGGCGCCGGAACCAGAGGCCATCAAGCCTGCCCTGACGTTCTCCACCGTCGCCGAGCTACGTGCCCGCGTTCGGGCGGCAGGGCCGCGGCGATGGCTGCTGCGCGGCCTCTGGCCGGCCGGGGACTACGGCGTCCACGCGGGCGAGATGAAGGCCCAGAAGTCGTGGAACACGGTCGCCGCGGCGGTCGCGGTCGCATCTGGGACGCCGTGGCTCGGCTCGGTCGACGTCGACCTGTCCGGGCCGGTCGTGATGTTCGCGGGCGAGGGCGGCGAGGCCGACCTGCTGCGCCGCATCGACGCCGTAGCCGCTGCGGCCGGGCTGAACGCCGACGACCTGCCGATCACGATCTGCGCCCGGGCACCGCACCTTCGCAACGTCGTGCACCTGGGCGAGATGGCCGACCAGATCGAGCGAGAGCGCCCTGTGCTGGTCACCCTCGACCCGCTGTACCTGTCGGCCGGCGGCGCCAAGGGCTCCGACCTCTACGCCATGGGCGAGCTGCTTGAGCGGCCTCAGCACCTGTGCCAGGAGGCCGGAGCAGGGCTGTGGGTCACCACGCACACCAACCGCAAGGAGGGCCGCGGCGCGTCCCGCATCACCGGCGCCGGCCCGGCCGAGTGGGGCCGGGTGCTGGCCACCGCCACGGTGAAGAGCCGCAAGGTCGACAAGGTCACCCGCGAGACCACCGTCATCACCGAGCTCGACTTCATCGGCGGCAGCATCCCCGGCGGCACGCTGCGGGTGACGCGACGGATTCGCGCCGACGATCCTGACGACCTCGATTCGCCGCTGCACTGCTGGGTGAAGGGCGAGTTCGTCGACGAGGACGAAACGGACACCGAGCGGCCCAAGATGCCGCCCTCGCGAACCAAGCTCCTCGATGCGCTACGCCACTTCTCGGGCGCGCCCGTGACGGTCAAGGCGCTGGTCGACCACATATCGACTTTGCACGGTCACGGGTTGACCCGCGAGACCTGCTCACGGGAGCTGAACGCACTTCTCGCCGACGGCCATGCCGACCGCATTGACCAGGGCAAAGGCGCTGCGGCCGAGTGGTTCGTGACCAGCGACGGACAGGCGGTGGACCTGTGACCATCACACCCCCCGTCACACCCGATCACAGGGGTGTGCGTGATGTGACCGCCGCCCTTATAGGGCGGTCACGTCATCACACCCCCCTCCCGCATCCCGTCACAGCGAAGGACATCAATGTGAGTGACGTGCCCAACCCGTACTCCGATGAGGAGTGGCAGCAGCGCCTCGCGCAGGCGGTCGGCAAGACCCTGCACAAGAAGGCGGCGGCGCGCGACGAACGCCGCGAGCGCCAAGCACGACGAGACGCGGGCCTCAAGCAGCGGCACAGCACGAAGCTGACCCAGCACGACGCCGCCACGGTGGTCGACGAGAGCGGCAGTCGATGCCGGTACCTCGTGAGCGAGGCGCCGCCGAGGCCGTGCCCGAACGAGCGGCTGCCGGGAGGCGAGTGGTGCCGCCCTCACTTGACGCGCGCTGTCCAGTTGGCCCGGCGACTCGGGCTCGACATGGAAGGGGAACGACCGTGACTCAGCAACCAGCGTGCTGCGCCGGCCTCGGCGAGGTCTGCCCGCAGCATCAGCAAGCCCAACGCGTGCAACGGCAAGCCAGCACCCGAGACGCAGGAGGACCGATGACCGACGCATCCGAGAGTGACGTGGAGCTGGCGAGCCGGCTTGCCGGAGTCGTGGTCGACCCCGACCCGGAGCGAGCCGCGATCTACTGCATGGACTGCCGTACGCCCAACCTCGTCGTCACCAAGGGACCGACCGGGCCACTGCTCGCGATCGGCCACGACACCGAGTGTCCGACGTACGCGGCCATGACCGATGACCAGCGCACGGTGATCGGCGAGGAGGCGGCACTCGTGCACACCTGCCGACAAGAGGTCGCGGACTGGCGAGAGCGGGCCGATCGGTGAAGGCGCTCGCGGCCACAGCTCGCACGCAGGGCGACGAGAGCTGGGACTTCAGCTTCACTGTGCCCGGCGAGCTGGTCTACCTCGGGCTCATCTGCGGGCGAGACGAGTACGACCCTGACGGGCCCAACGCTTGCGGCTGCGCCAAGGCGTTCATCGGGCTCAACAGCGGCATGGCCACCACGACGGCCGAGGTCCGGGAGATCCCGCTGTCGGCCGAGGACTTCCGGGAAGCGGTGCGCTCCAGCCTCGAGCAGAGCGGCTGGGCTGCGCTGGGCGCCGACCCGGGCGACTTCGTGACCGAGCTGGCTGAGATCGCAGCCGACTACCCGGTCGGCACGGTGCTCGGCCGGCGCATCGACGACCTGATCGTGCGCACGCAGGGATGACCGTGCAGCCGCAGCGGACGCCCGCCGCAGTCGCGATCGGCGGTGGAGTCTGGCTCGCCCCCGCTCTCGCCGAGCCGGTGTGGCGGGCACTGCGGGCCGAGATCGAGCGGCGCCGGGCCGACGGTGGCATGGTGCGGCCCGAGGTCGCCCAGGCGCTGGATGCGTTGCGGGAGGCGGCTCTCCGGTATCTCACGGACGCGAACGGACCAATTTCGCGGACATCCGCGGACATTGATCCATCATCGGCGGCGAGTGCTAGCGCGGTGCTCCCCACCTCGACCTTGGCCGACCATCTCGGCGTCTCGCCTCGCCACGTACGCCGGCTGGCCAAGGTCGAGGGCATCGCACCCCTACGCCGCAACCAGTGGGCCGCCGAAGACGCGGCGGCCCTAGTAGCTCGGAGGCGTCAGTGACCAGTCCCGACCCGGCGCTCGCCGCCATCCTCACCCGCCTGCGCGGCGACGGCAGCCTCACCGGGCCCGCGCCGCTTCCCGACGTCCGCGAGGACCGGAGCTACACGCAGGCGCTCGCGGCCAAGGAGACGTACACCGCGGCCGCCGCCCAGGCCCGCAACGACTCCCTGCAGCACCCGGCCGTACGCGCAGCCGCCGTGGTCAAGGCGTACAACGCCTGCATCCAGACGCTCGCCACGCTGCACGAGGATCTCGAGAGCCGGCGCCGGACACGGCAGGAATGGATCGAGACCCAGCTGCCCATCGGCCCCGGCATCGCGCCGGGCACCACACCGGCCGACCGCACCGTGCTGCTCGCCGCGTTCAACGCCGCACTGGCCAAGGCGCGGGAGACAGGCACCGCCGGCCGAGCGTCGATGCTCGCCGACGCCGAGCGCTTCGGCGACGAGGCCGTACGCCGCGCCGTCTTCACCGCCAGCTACGACGTCAGCGAATGGCAGCTGCTCGACCGATGGATCGACAGCCACTCGCCCGCGACCCGCGGCCTGGTCGACGAGTGGCGCACGCTGCAGAACCTGCTGCTCGGCTACACGGGCGAGATGCAGCTGCGCTTCGAGCAGATGGCGTTCGCTCAGCCGCCCAAGCCCAGCGAGGTGTACGAGCTGCCGCGCCTGGTCGAGACCTTCAACGCGACGGTGCGAGCACACAACGGCTCGCAGGCCGTACGCAGCGGTCAGGCGCGGGCACAGAACATCCTCGACCTCGGTCAACTCCTTACCTGAGCAGGCATGACTACAGAGAGGCATAGGGGGCTTCCCCTCCGTGTCCATATAGGAGCGGACCGCCGGGGAGGGGCAAAAGAAGCCGGGACCCCTGAAACGTCTGGACCTATTGGCCGAGTCGCACGCGAGGTGATCAATGTCTGAGGCTCCGAAGCCACCTACCGGCTTGCGCGCCGGCGGCCAGCGCCTGTGGGACTCGATCACCGGCGAGTTCGAGCTGGACGAGCACGAACTGTCCCTCGCCCGGGAGGTGTGCCGCACTGTCGACCAGGTCGACGAGCTGGAATCGATCGTCCGGCGCGACGGCGCGATCATCGAGTCGCCGCAGGGCCTGAAGACGCACCCGGCCATGGTCGAGGCGAGGCAGCAACGCATCGCGCTGGCGCGCCTCCTGGCGGCCCTGCGCATGCCCGCCGGCGACGAGGGCGACAAGGTTCAGGGTCGGCGCGAGCATCGCCCACAGAGGCGCTCAGGGGTCCGCGGCGTGTACGGCATCAAGGGCGGGAAGGCGTCGTGAAGCGCCGCGAGGACCCGTTGGCGAACCTGGGCGAGCTGCCTGACTGGTTGCCGAGGTTCGAGCTGGCGAGGTGGATCGACACGGACGCCCAGCCGCCGGAGGGCTGGGCCTTCGACGACGCGACTTGGCGGCACATCGTGGCGCACCAGCGCTGGGTGGACGCTGGCCGGGCGTGGCTGGCCGAGCGTGGCGTTCATCGCGGCCATTTCGCCCTGACGCGCCCGCAGGCGGTGTCTCGGTGAGGCGGCGCGTCGTCGAGGATCCCGCGGCTCAGGTCGAGGTGCCGATGTGGATCACTCACCTCGAGGTCGGCCTGCGCCACATCGGCAGCGTCGACGAGCACGGCACGGTGTCACTCGATGGCGTGGATCGGCTGAACGCCCGCCGAGACGCTTGGCTGCGCGAGCGCGGACTGGACCCGCGGGGCGTGCTGTGAGGCGCAGGGAGCCCACGCGCCGAGACGACCGGCCCGAGGCCCCGCTCTGGATCCGGCAGTGGAACTTCGGCCGCCATCGCTTCGGCGCTGCGCCCGACGAGGGGCCGGGCGGCCCGGCTACCCGGCGGTGGCGACAGGCGCAGGACAAATGGTGCGTCGAAAACGGCTGCTGGCGCCCGGGCAAGTCCTGCGCCGAGGTCTTCAAGTTCTGCAAGCTCGAGCGGCCGTGTGGGGCCGAGGAGAGGCTAGGTGCCTGATGGCTTTGCGGACCGTCGGGGTACGCCTTACGGCTGATGTAAGTCAATACATGTCCGGCCTCAAGCGCGCCGGCGCGGCAACGAAGGACTTCGTCGGCGAGCTGGACAAGTCCGCCAAGGCGGGCTCGCTCGACCACGTGGCCGACCGGGCGGCGCTGCTCGGCATCGGTCTGGCCGGTGCGGCGACTGCCGCGGTCAAGATGCGCGCGGACTTCGACAAGGCGATGTCGGGCGTCAGGGCGGCCACGCACGCCGGCGCGGGCGAGATCGATCGGCTGCGGGCAGCGGCAATAGAGGCCGGCAAGAGCAGCTCCTACAGCGCCACCGAGGCAGCCGACGCGATCACCGAGCTGTCCAAGGCGGGCGTGTCCACCGCCGACGTGCTCGGCGGCGGACTCAAGGGCGCGCTGTCGCTGGCGGCGGCCGGCCAGCTCGACGTCGGCGAGGCGGCCGAGACCGCGGCGTCCGCGATGACGCAGTTCAAGCTGTCCGGCAAGGACATCCCGCACATCGCCGACCTGCTCGCCGCCGGCGCCGGCAAGGCGCAGGGATCGGTGCACGACATGGGCATGGCCCTGTCGCAGTCCGGCCTGGTCGCAAACCAGTTCGGGCTCAGCGTCGAGGACACCACGGGCACCCTCGCGGCGTTCGCGAGCGCTGGCCTGATCGGCTCCGACGCGGGCACGTCGTTCAAGACGATGCTGCTACAGCTGGCGAACCCGGCCGAGAAGACCAAGGACCTCATGGAGGACCTCGGCATCCAGGCCTACAACGCGCAGGGCAAGTTCGTCGGCATCACCAACCTCGCCGAGCAGCTGAAAGACAAGCTCGGCGGCCTCACCCAGGCGCAGCGTGACGCCGCCCTCGCGCAGATCTTCGGCACCGACGCGATTCGCGCCGCCAACGTCCTGTACGAGCAGGGCGGCGCGGGCATCCAGTCCTGGGTCGGCAAGGTCAACGACGCCGGCTACGCAGCCGACACGGCCGCCGAACTGACCAACAACTTGGCCGGCGATCTGGAGCGCCTGAAGGGCTCCCTGGAGACGTTCGCGATCGAGTCGGGCGGCGGCGCGACCGGCGGCTTGCGCGCGCTGACGAAGAGCACCAATGCGTTCGTCGACCAGCTGAGTCTGCTGCCCTCCGGCATTACTGGCACGGTGACGGTGCTGGCCGCGCTCGGCGGCGCTACGGCGCTCGGCGCTGCGGGCTGGGTCAAGATGCGCAGCAGCACCGCCGACGCGCTCGAGGAGCTCCGGGCGACCGGGCCCGCGGGCGACAAGGCCGCCGGCGCCCTCGAGAAGACGACGAAGTGGGCAGGGCGTGCTGCGGTGGCGTTCGCCATCACGCAGGCCGCCGCCGCCGGCGTGAACGCGGCGTTCGGCAGCGACCTCAACCCGCAGGTCGACGCCCTCGGCCAGAGCCTCGACCAGTGGGCCACCACAGGCGCGAAGTCCGGCGAGGCCGCCCGGTTGCTCGGCGACGACTTCAAACACCTGGGCTACGACCTCGGAACCCTCGACTCCGGTTTCTGGACCGGCCTCGGCAACGGCGCGGCCGGAGTCGCCGAGTCGATCAGCGGCCTCGGCGGCGTCATGGACGAGAGCTTGCAGCACGCCAGAGAACGGCTTTCGGCGATCGACAGCACGCTGGCAACGATGGTCCAGAACGGCCAGGGCGAGCAGGCCGCGATCATCTTCTCCAAACTGGCCGGCGAGGCGAAGAAGTCCGGCGTCTCCGTCGACGAGCTCAAAAAGGGGATGCCCGGCTACGCCGCGGCCCTCCAGACCGCCGGTACGGCCGCAGGCGGGCTAGCCACGGCCACTGCGGGGATCGCCGGGCCCACCGAGGACGCCACCACGGCGACCGCGGAGTACAAGACCGCGGCCGACGCCGCGGCCGGCGCGGCCCTCGGCCAGCGCGACGCCATCGCGTCGCTGTCCAACTTCATGAAGGCCCAGATCGACCCTGTCTTCGGGCTGATCGACGCGCAGAAGAGCCTGAGCACGGCACAGAACGACGCCCGGCAGGCGCAGAAGGACCTGTCGGCCGCGATCCGCAAGCACGGGGCGGACAGCAAGGAGGCCCGGGCGGCGTCCGCCAAGCTGGACGAGGCGACCCGGACCCTCACCGGCTCGGCCGTCGACCTGCAGGGCAAGGTAGGCGCGCTCGGCGGAAGCTTCGACGGCAAGATGACCCCGGCGCTGTACTCGACGCTGCGTGCTGCTGGGCTGACCGACACCCAGATCAAGAACGTCAGCGGCCAGTTCAGGGACGCCAAGAAGGCGGCTGACGCCTACGACGGGAAGTACGAGGCGATTGCGTCGGCGCCGGGCGCGAAGCAGGCCAAGGCCGACCTCGACAAGGCATACACGGCGGCCAACCACTTCGCCGGGCCGTACCGGGCCAACGTCTCGATCAGCGGCGACGTGAACGTCGGCAAGCGCCTCGACCGGCTGCGCGAGCTGCAGGAAAGCCTCAAGGCCGGCAAGAACATCTCCGTCGCGAACGCCATGGCGAAGAAGGGCTTCGGCTATGCCGAGGGCGGCTGGACGGGGCCGGGCGCGAAGTACGACGTGGCGGGCGTGGTGCACGCCGACGAGTACGTGGTCAACAAGCAGGCCCGCGGGAACCTCGAGGACGCCAAGCCGGGCGGCCTGGATTACATGAACCGCACCGGCCGCTGGCCCGGCTTCGCCCAGGGAGGCCTGGTCGGCTGGCCGTACCGCACCACCGCGGCGATGACCCGGGTCCCGTCGGAGAAGGAGGCCCGCGCTGTCGTCGTGCCTGCCCTGCCGTCCGGCGGGCGGACCAGCGACTGGATCGTCCGGGTCGTGCGCGCCGCCTTCCCGGGCATGGAGGTTCTCTCGAAGGACCGCCCGGGCGCGATCACGTTGACCGGCAACCGGTCGTATCACGCGATGGGCCGGGCCGTGGATTTTCGGGCGTCAAAGCCGCTGGCCGAGTGGATCAACGCGAAGTACTTTGCGGCGACCCGCGAGCTGATCACCCCGTGGCAGTCGCTGAACATCCAGAACGGCCGCCGCCACGCCTACTCGTCGCTGGTCTACAACCAGCACAACTTCGCTGGCGGCAACCCGCACGACCACTGGGCGATGAAGAACGGCGGCACGATCTCGGAGCCGATCCTCGGCGTCGGCGCGTCGGGCCGCACCTACAGCTTCGGCGAGAACTATCAGCCGGAGCGTGTCATCCCGAACTGGCAGTCCTCCGCCGGCGGCGGTGGCGGCGGCAACACCACGGTCATCAACCTGACTGTGCCGATCGCGGCCGGCGCCAACCCGGTCGAGCACGGCCGGCAGATCGCGCAGGGCCTACGGCCGTGGCTCGACGCCGGCGGCACGATGGTGCTGCAGAACGGAACACGGGTGTTCTGATGGCGCTGCCACAGGTGTACGTGGATGTGGGCTTCACCGCATCGGGCACCGGCAACGTCTTCACCGGGCCGGTCGGCAGCCGCATGGAGCTGCAGGCCTGGCTGTCCGCGTCGATCGACGACCTGCGGCGCAGGGGACAGCTCTAGGCGTCGCGCCCGAGATCGGGCCTGTGCTCGCTGATCCACTGCTCGACCTCGGCGGTCCACCAGACCCGCCGACCGCTGGTGAGTCCTGGCTCCGGGAAGTCCGGCCTCTTGCTGAGGCGGTACGTCTGGCTGCGGCTCAGGCCGAACCGCTCGACCAGCTCACCGAAACCCACGAGGTCGAGCTTCACGCCGCGCCTCGCGGCCGGGTCCACGCGATGAAGCGCTCGAACGCGTCGCCCAGCGGGCCTGGCCCCTGGTCGAAGATGAAGCTCTCCAGGTAGGTCCACATCAGCACCGCGGTCCCGGTCGGGTCGTCCTGCTTCTCGGCGAGCAGGTTCTCTCGGGCCGCGTTGCACGGCCACTCGTCGCCGCACACCCGGCACGTCCACGCCGGCCGCTGAGGCACGTGAGTGGGGCGCGGCGGCTCGCCCGTCACCTTCATGTTGAAGCCGCGGAAGGTGTGCAGCGGGCGCTCGTTCATCGCTCGGCCCGTGCCTGCTCGATGAGCCGGCTCAAGGCTGCGGTGTGCTCGGCGGCCGACCGCTGCGGTGTCTCCTTGATCAGTCGTGCCAGGCGCCGGCGTCGCAGGAGCGCGCGCAGGCCGGGTATCCGTCGCAGCATTGTCGCCTCCGGGGGACGCGGGACCAAGGGGGCGGCGGCGGGGCCACGGGGTTCGAACGCGCTGCTCCGCCGCCGTCAACCTGATCGTGGTCGGGGGATCACCGGGTGTGGAGTAGGGGCGCGTCCCCAAGCTGTCCGCGGACACCCATCACGGACGGGCTCAGCTTCCGGCCTGGCGCTCCAGACGCTCCGCCTCGTGTGCCAGGGAAGCCGATCCTGTCGACGCAGCCAGCACGCGCACCTCGGCGATCAGTCCCTCGGCCACGTCGCGGTCACCGGCCTGCAGGTGCGCCTCGGCGAGCCGAAGCTTGTAGTTCGCGCCGAACTCCGACCCGGCGACCAACGGCCCCGCCTCGGCCAGGCCGGCACGCAGCTCGCCGATCGCGTCGTCGTTGCGGCCCAGAAGCCCGTACGCGAGTCCGCGCTGCATCCGCAGGTAGCCCGGCGTGTAGAAGTACGTCCACGGCGGCTCGCCCTCAGGGTGCGCGGCCGCCGCCGCCATCTGCTCGTCGGCCGCATCGAAGAGCCGCTCGACGTCACCGGCTTCGCCGAGCAGGGCATGCCCGCGCGCTTCCTGCTGAGCGGCCATCGCCCGCAGGCCCGGGCTCAGCGCGTGCCCCGCCGCGGCCGCGGACAGGCCGATCACGGGCCCGGGCTGCCGTGCCGTCCAGGCGAGGTGCCCGCGCATCGACAGCGATGTCGCGATCAGGTTGTCGTCACGCGCCTCGGTCGCGTGCTCCAACGTGCGCGCGTACCGGGCTCGTGCCGCCGGCCCCCTGCCACTGGCGGCCTGTAGCCATCCGGCGAACTGCTCCCACTGGCCGGCCACATCCACGACCCGCTCCCGGATGGCGCCGCGCGCCTCGTCGGCCAGCTCGTCGACCAGTCGCAGCGGCTCGGCGGTGACCACGATCAGACGCTCGGCACCGATCGAGTCCTCGAGGCGGCGCATGCTCGCCAGCGTCGCGGCAAGGGCATCGACAGCCGCAGTGTCGACCGTGCGCGGCGCGGCAGCCACGTACGCGAGCCGCTCGGCACTCCCGTTCGCACCGGGCATGCGAGCCGCAGCGGCCAGAATGCCGCCGGCGCCGAGAAGCGCGTCGACGCGCTCGGCCTCGACCGGGTCGGGAACCTTCGCGCCCGTGCGCCATTCACCGATCACGGTCTTCGAGTGGTTGGTCAGCTTCGCGAGCTCGCGCACGGACAGTCCACGTTCGTCGCAGAGGCGGCGCAGCACGTCGCCGAAGAAGCCCGAATCGTCCACGGGGTCACGTCCCTGCTTGCGGTCAGGGGCGGCGGACCGGCCCGCAAGAACCGGTCACGCCAACACGAGCGTACGCCCGAAGGCCGGAGCCGTTCGGGCACCCGAACGAGTGAGCGTCGTACGCCCCGCCCTGCCGGTCGTCCACCGATCGGTGGACGGTGATCTCGTGCGGTCGCACCGTACGGTGCGCAACATGGGCGCATTGAAGATCTGGCATCTGCTGGTCTGCCTGCTGTTCGTCTTCGGCGTGGCCGGGGTCATCGCCGCGATCACGGTGGCCGTACGCCGCAGGTAGCTCACGACGCTTCGAGGCTTCTGCCGGTCGGGCCCGTCTCCGGCGCTCGGGATTCGGCACCTGCGTGCCGATCTGGATTGCGCATTCGCGTGCGCGATTCGGCCACGCCCTGGCCGAATCCGTGAGCCGCGCGCGGGTCTCGGCGACAACGGAAGCGGCCCGCCCCGGCGAGGGAGCGGGCCGCGAAATCCGTACGGCCGTGACGGATTTCAGCCGATCGCCCGGGGCCTCCGCTGCCGGGCCGCGGGCAACGTGCGCTGATAGGTGACCTCGGGTCGGTCCGTGCGGTCGATGAGCCGCGTACGCCGGTCAACGTCCCCGCGGTCGACCGGCCTCGTCTTGCCGGGCGCCATCAGGAACGACGTGAGCTGTAGCGACGGCAGGTGCTCCGGCCGGCAGGCCAGCGCAATGTCCGCCGCGCCGTCGACGATCAGCCGCAGCGCCTCGATGTGGTCCGCCGGGTCGACGACCGCGACTAGGTCCAGGCCGAGCCGCTCGATGTCGTCGAGAGCACGGCTCAGCAGCAGCGCGGCGATCTCGCCGCTGCGGGGGACGACCAGCACGACGCGGGCGCCGGGCTCGGGCTGCCGCTGCGGCCGGCGGCCGGTGTCGCTCATCGCGCACCGCCCTCGAGCAGCTCGGCAGCGTCGAGGATCTCCAGGGCGAGGGTGTGGGCCTGCTCGGCGGTCGTGATGAGGCCCGGCAGCACGGAGACGGAAGGCTCGTGCCATTCGCCCGTCTCCAGATCCTCGGTGGCCCCGATCTTCACCCGCGCCGACAGTTGGCGCGCGTGCGCCCGCGTACCTTCCAGGTCGACGTCGGTCGCGTGGTCGACGTCGCACCACTCGGGGCACGGCCGCGGCCCCCCGGCCAGCCGGCGGCGGCTGTGCACGTGCCTGAACAGGGCCTGACTGAAGACGGCGCGCCCGGACCGGCGGCGGCTCACCGGGCACCACCCGGTGCCGCGTAAAGGAAGTTGAAGATCGCCTGCTGCAACGCGACCAGGTCGCCGCCCGACCTGACCTCGGGATAGCCGGCGTTGGCGAGAACCTGGCCAATCGTGAAGATCAAGCCGAGGGTGAAGCGGCGGTCGTCGTCGGGCGGGTCGAGCGGGTAGACCCGCTCCTGGGCAGGGTTGGGTACGGTCATCTCGGGTCGCCTCCTGGGGCGATCAAGGGCCCGGCCGGTGTTGCGATCACCGCGTCCGGGCCCGCTCTAACGGGCGGGGATGTAGCAGACGATGTAGCGTGCGAGCCTCGTTCGGGCAGGTTCACGAACGGTCAACATGGGCCGTTAGCTGGGAAGACAGACGGTGGCGAACGACCGCGAACCCCCTGCACCGGATTCCGAGTCCGAAGGCCGCTGGTTCGAGTCCAGCCGGGGGCGCGACGTCAGGCCTTGAGCAGCGCCACCCGGCCGAAGTCGGCGGTGATGATGCGAGCGTCGGTGAAACCGGCCTCGACGCACTCGGCCACCAGTTCCTCGATGGGCCGGGCGAAAGGCACGCCCCGCGACTGCGCGATCATCCGGCGCATCGTGGACCCGGGACCCTCCGACGGCGGCTCGAGCTCCTGCACCAGCAGCAGACCGCCGGGGCGCAGGCTGCGCTTGATCATCGCGAGGGTGGCGGCGCGGGCCTGAGCGGGAAAGAACGGCTGTGCCCAGAACGCCACGTCATAGGAAACTTTCGCGACGAAGTCGCGCGCGTCCATGCAGCGGATGTCGATGCGGTCGTCCACGCCGAGGGCCTTGGCCCGGTCGGCGGCGACGGCGGCCACCTCCGGCACCAGCTCCAGCGTGGTCGCCCGCATGCCGGGCAGCATGGTCGCGGCGGTCAGCACGAAACCGCCGACGCCGCTGCCCACGTCGAGCAGCCTGCCCTCGCGCATCGCCTCCCACATCTCCGGCATCGGCTCGAAGAGCATCGTCACCACCGCGCGGGCGCCGGGACTGGGCTTGAACGCGAACGACCGCGCGACCACCACGGCCTCCTCAGCGGTCAGCGGCGCGGCGCCGGTGCGCACCACGTCCTCGACCTGCCGGGCCACGAGCCGGGCGTTCTCGATTTTCGCGCCGAGGTCGATGGGCGCTTCGTCGGCGATCGCCTCCGCTACGCCGGGCGCAACGCGGTAGCGTCCCGCATCGGCGACGACGAGCCCGTTCGCGATCAGGGCCGCGAGCACATCCCGTACGCGATCGGGGTCTTGATCGGCGAATTTCGCGACCGCCGCGAGATCCTGCGGCTCGGCGAGAAACTTGATCCAGCCTTGCGCGAAAGTGGCGTGGAAAAGGGCGAGCGCTTGCGCGCCGCGACCCCACTCGGCCAGCTGATCATCGATGCTCACGAGCCCATGGTGCCCGACAATCCGGATCATCCGCGGCGGGGGAGGCGCACGGCGAGCGATCTCACAATGGTGGATGGCATGGCATCTTCCACCTACGGCGGCGCGACCCATCCTCCCGCGACGGCCGGCACCCGTGGCGCGGCGCGACGACGCCCGCCGTGGCTGGTCATCCTCACCACCGGCCTGGTCCTCTGGGTGCTCACGGTCGCGATCACGTTCATCACCGAGAACGCCAACCTGATCCCGACCCTGGTTCTGCTCGGAAGTTTCCTGGTGCCGGTCACGTTCGTGGCGTGGGCCTACGAGCATCGTGACCAGGCCACGCCGGTCGAGCTGACGTTCAAGTGTTTCGTGGTCGGCGGCATCCTGGGCGTCCTCGGCGCGTCGGTGCTGGAGTCCTATCTGCTGCATCCGTCGTGGTGGATGTTCGTGGGCGTCGGCCTCATCGAGGAGGGCGTGAAACTTGCCGCGCTGTGGTTTCTGACCAGGCACGTGACCAGCCGCTCGGTCCGCAGCGGCGTCATTCTCGGCGCAACCGTCGGGTTCGGTTTCGCGGCGTTCGAGTCGGCCGGCTACGCGCTGAACGCCCTGCTCACCGTCCAGGGACTTTCGCTGCGTTCGCTCGTCGAGACGGAAATTCTCCGCGGTCTGCTCGCACCTTTCGGCCACGGTTTGTGGACCGCGATCCTCGGCGGCCTGCTCTTCGCGAGCGCTACCGCCGCCGGCCACCTGCGCCTGACCGGCAAGGTGATCCTCGGATACCTGGGCGTTTCCTTGCTGCACGCCCTCTGGGACTCGATGCACGGCATCGCGGTTCTGTTAACTTTCGTGCTCACGAGCACCGCCGGTCAGCAGAAACTTTTCGCGCTCGGCTGGATCCCCCGCCCGACCGACGAACAGGTCCAGCTGTTCACGCTGTTCTCGATCGGCGGCATGATCGTCATCACCTTGGTCGCGCTGCTCTGGCTCCGCTCCATCTGGCGCAGCGGCCACCATCGATCCGCATAAACGCCGATATCGTACGGGGTCAGGCGTACCCAACCGCAGATCCGGCGCCGGACGCCATATGAGGCGGTGGCGGGTCCGGCTCCGCGACCCGCCACCGGCCGGCAAAATGGCCGGCTCACGGCTCGGGGAGGCGGCGAGCGGTTGGTGCGTTCGGTGGTGGGTAGGGTGGCCGGGTGCAGCCGGGCGACGCGATCCTGCTCGCTCTCGGCGGGGTCGGGGCCGGGCTGACCGGTTCCATGGCCGGGCTCGCGTCGCTGGCCAGCTATCCGGCGCTGCTCGCCGTCGGCATCCCGCCTATCGCGGCCAACGTCACCAACACGGTGGCCCTGCTGTCGAACACGGTCGGCACCGCGGCCGGCGCCCGGCAGGAGTTGCGCGGTCACCGCAATCGGCTGGTGCGGCTCTCGGCGGTCGCGGCGGTGGGCGGGCTGGCCGGGGCGGTGTTGCTGCTGGCAACGCCGTCGGAGGCCTTCGAGCGGATCGTGCCGGTGCTGATCGCGCTCGGGGCGGCGCTGCTCCTGCTGCGGGACCCGTTGCGCCGGTGGGCCGGGCATCGTTCGATGTCGCCGCCTCTGCTGGGCGGTGCGGTCTTTCTGATCGGGGTGTACGGCGGCTATTTCGGGGCGGCCGCCGGCGTGCTCATGCTGGCGGTGCTCTCGGTGGCCGCGACCGAGCCGCTGCCGGTGACCAACGCGGTGAAGAGCATCGCCCTGGGCGCGTCCAACCTGGCCGCCGCGGTCATCTACGCCCTGGTGGCGCCGGTCCACTGGCCGGCGGCCGCGTTCCTCGCCGCGGGGTGCCTGCTCGGCAGCTGGCTGGGGCCGGCGCTGGTCCGCCGCACGCCGGAACGCCCGCTGCGCTTCGCGATCGCCGCGGCCGCGCTGGGCCTGGCCGGTTACCTGTGGTGGCGCGCCGGCAAATGAAGTCGCCGCCGGGCGGCAGGCGTGGCGGGCGCAAGCGCGGGCGGCGGCAGGTGCGGTTGCGCGCGCGGCGACACGAAGATGAGCGGCCCGCCGAGGCCGTCACCTCGGCGGGCCGTTGCGACCGCCGGTCAGTCGTTGACGCTCTCGACGACGGCGGCGGGGGTCTCACGGCGGGGGAGCCACAGCGCGATCACCGCCCCGGCGGCCACGATCGCGGCGCCGACCAGCACGGCCGGGCGCAAACCGTTGACGAAACTTTCGTGGGTGGCGTAGCTGCCGTACGAGCTGAAGATCGACGCCAGGGCGGCGACGCCGACCGCCACGCCCAGCTCGCGGATGGTGTTGTTGGCGCCGGATGCGACGCCTCGCTGCTGCTCGTTGACGCTGGCCAGCGCCATGGTGCTGATCGGCGCGAAAGTCAGGCCCATGCCAACGCCGGCCATCACGAAAGCGACCATCAGGTGGCTGTAGCCCACCGTCGCCGAGGTGGCCACGCCGATCCAGAGGATGGCGCCGGCGAGGAGCACCTGGCCGGCGAAGATCAGGTTTCGCTGGCCGATGCGGTCGCCGAACAGGCCGGCCAGCGGCGCGACCACCATCGGCGCCATCGTCCACGGCAGGGTGCGCAAGCCCGAGCCGAGCGGGCTGAGGCCCTGCACCACCTGGAAGAACTGCGCCAGCAGGAACACCGCGCCGAAGGTGCCGGCCGAGAACGTCAGCGTGACGATGTTGACGAGGCTGAAGCCGCGCGAACGGAACAGCGAAAGCGGCAGCATCGGCGTGCGGTTGCGGGCCTGCCACGCGATGAACGCCACGATGAGGACGCCGCCGCCGATCAGCATGGTGAGCACCCGGGCCGAGCTCCAGCCGCGGTCCGGTCCGTCGACGACTCCCCAGATGAGCAGCAGCATTCCGGCGGCGGAGAGCACCAGGCCGAGCGGGTCGAGCTTGCGGGCGCCGCCGCGGGACTCGTCGAGGACCGTCGCCGCGAGGACGATGGCGACGACGCCGACGGGAACGTTCAGCCAGAAGATCCAGTGCCAGTCGAGGCCCTCGACGACCGCGCCGCCGACGACCGGGCCGACCGCGACGCCGAGGCCGCTGATGCCACCCCAGATGCCGACCGCCGCCGTTCGCATCCGGTCGGGGACCGCCTGCGCCAGCAATGTCAACGCGAGTGGCGCGACCGCCGCGCCGCCCAGCCCCTGCACCGCGCGAGCGGCGGTGAGCTGCCAGGACTCGGTGGCCAGGCCGGCGGCGGCCGAGGCCAGCGTGAAGACCGTGATGCCGAACAGGAACATGCGGCGGCGGCCGATGCGGTCGCCGAGCGCGGCCGCCGTGAGCAGGAAGGCGGCGAAGGGCAGCGTGTACGCGTTGACGAACCACTGCAGGTCGGCCAGCGACGAGTTCAGGTCCTCGCGGATCACCGGCAGTGCGGTGCTCACCACCAGGTTGTCCAGCGTGACCATGAAGGTGGGAATGCCGACGGCGGCCAGGACGGCGGCGAGGGGTCGGCCGGCGCGGCGCCGCGAGGGCGGGGCCGGTCGTACGGCGGTGGTGGTCATGGGTTCGCTCCCCGAAGTTGTTATCCACTGATAACTTCGCTTGGCGACGTTAGTTAGTGACTGATAACTTGTCAACATGACCCGGACCCGTCTCACCGCGGAGGAGCGCCACGAGCAGCTCGTGACGGCCGCCGTGACCGCGTTCAGCCACGGCGGCTACGCGGGCACCACCACCGATCAAGTGGCTCGTCTGGCGGGCGTCTCCCAGCCGTACGTGATCAGAATCTTTCGCACGAAACAAGAGCTCTTCATCGCGGCGGTGAATCGCTCGGGCGCCCGGATCGAGGAGCGGTTCCGGCGGGCGGCGGCCGAGGAGCCCTCGCTGGCCAGCCTCGGCGAGGCCTACAACGACCTGCTCGCCGAGCGGGAGCTGATCACCCTGTTGCTGCACGGCTTCACCGCCAGCGCCGACCCGGCGATCGGCGACCCGGTGCGCGCCTGCTTCGGCCGGCTCTACGAGGTGGTGCGCGAGCTGACCGGGGCGAGCGCGGAGGAGGCCCGCGATTTCTTCGCGGTCGGCATGCTGCTGAACTGCCTGGGCGCCATGCGAGTGGTAGGCCCCGACCCGGTCGCGCGCACCCCGTGGATGAATGACCTGCTGAGCACGTTCGACGACAAGCACTGAGGGTATTTCGCTCCCATGAGCAGCAACGAGCCGACCGTTCAGGGCGCGAGCACCGACCAGCACATCACCGGCCGCGAGGAAGAGGAAACTTTCCTCACCGACGAGCCGCCGACCTCGAAAACCCCGGCCAGCGGCAGCAGCAACGCCGGCATCAACAAGCTGCACGCCAACCAGGAAGAGCCGGAGTCGCAGAAGCGGCGTTAGATGTTGTGCCGGGTGTAGGCGGGCTGCCGCCACCCGAGCATGGCCTCGGTCATCCGCACGGCGCCGACCGTGGCGGCCACGTCGTGGACCCGGACGATCCGGGCGCCGTGCACGACGCAGAAGACGACCGCGGCCAGGGTGCCGGCCAGCCGGTCCGGCTGCGCCGCGTCGAGGGTCTCGCCGATGAAGTCCTTGTTGCTGACCGCGGCCAGCATCGGGTACCCGACCGCCGCGATCTCGTCGAGGCGCCGGGTCAGCTCGAGCGAGTGCAGCGTGTTCTTGTTCAGGTCGTGGCCGGGATCGATGATGATCTGATCCGGTCGGACGCCGCGATCGAGCGCGAGTTTCACCCGATCGCGCAGGAACGCGGCGACCTCCGTGGTCACGTCGGCGTAATGCGGGCTGGGCCAGGGCGTTCGCGGCGGCGCGAGGCTGTGCGTGATCACCAGCTGCGCGTCGGTGCCCGCCACCGCGTCGGCCATCGCCGGATCGCGCAGGCCGGACGTGTCGTTGATGACGCCGGCGCCCGCCTTGATCACCTCGGCGGCGACCTCGGGCCGGAAAGTGTCGACGGAAACCACCGCCAGCTCGCGCGCCTTGACCACGACCGGCAGCACACGGTCGATCTCCTCGGCCGCGCTGACCTCCGGCCCCGGTGCGAACGGCACCCCGCCGATGTCGATCCAATCCGCGCCGGCCCCGGCCGCCTTCTCGACCGCCGACAGCGCGTGATCGAGCGCGAAAGTGCTGCCTTGGTCGTGGAACGAATCGGGCGTCCGGTTGACGATCGCCATCACCGCGACCTGCCGTGCGAAGTCGAATTCCCGCTTGCCGATCACCCGCACGCTGTGCTTTTCGCCCACGGTCGCCGAGGGTAACAGGACGCGGGTTTGACCCGATCCGGCCGGGGAATCGCGGTGGGAATGAGACTGGGATACAAACTCGCGGCCGAGGCCTTCGGGCCCAAGGAGCTCATCCGGCAGGCGGTCCGCGCCGAGGAGTGCGGCTTCGATTTCGTCGAGATGAGCGACCACTACCACCCGTGGCTCGACGTGCAGGGGCATTCGCCGTTCGCGTGGTCGGTGCTCGGCGCGATCGCCGCCAGGACCCAGCGCCTCGGCCTGGCGACGGGCGTGACCTGCCCGACCGTCCGCTACCACCCGGCGATCATCGCGCAGGCGGCGGCGACCCTGGCGATCATCTCCGATGATCGATTCACGCTGGGCGTCGGTTCCGGCGAGCGTCTCAACGAGCACGTGGTGGGTCAGGGATTTCCCGGCGTACGGGACCGGCACGCGCTCCTCGCCGAGGCGCTGGACATCATCAACCTGCTGTGGGAAGGCGGCTACCAGCACTACGACGGGGATTACCTGTCGCTGGAGGACGCCCGCGTTTTCGACCTGCCGGAGAAACTTCCCGCGATCGCTGTCGCGGCCGGCGGGAAGAAGGCCGCCGAGCTGGCCGCCACGCACGGGTCGGGACTGTTCGCCACCGAGCCCAACACCGGCCTCGTGGAAACTTTCGTTGCGGCCGGCGGCACCGGCCCGAAGTATGCCGAGATCGCCGTGGCGTGGGCGCCCGACGAGGAGGACGCCGTCCGGGCGGCGCACGAGACCAGTCGCTGGTCGGTCTTCGGCTGGAAGGTGATGTCGGAGCTGCCCAACCCCGCGAACTTCGAGGCCGCCTCCGAGCTGGTGCGGCCCGAGGACGTACGGGAGAAAATGGTGACCGGCCCGGACCCGCAGCCGTATCGCGAGGCGATCGAAACCTATCGCCAGGCCGGTTTCGACCACATCGCCCTGATGAACTGCGGCCCCGACCCCGACGGGTTTCTTGACTTCTGCGCGAAAGAACTGCGCTGATCAGTCGGCAAGTTTCGCGGTCGCGTCCCGGCCGGCGGCGGCCGCGCGCCGCAGAAAGTCGGTGATGACGGCCAGCTCCTCGGCGCTATAGCCGGCGCAGATCCCGTCCATCAGGTCGTTCATGCCGGCATACAGGCCGAGGACCTCGCCGCCCCGTTCCGGCGAGGTGCGCACGACCACGGCCCGCCGGTCGCCCGGGTCGCGGTCGCGGGTCACGAAACCCGCCTTCTCGAGCCGGTCGAGCACCCCGGTCATCGTCGCCGGATGCAGCCCGGCCAGCTTCGCGAGCGCTCCCGGGCCCAGCGCGCCGTGCTGGTTCAGCAGATTGAGGCAGTCGAAGTCGGCGTCGCGCAGGCCGAGCTTCGTCCCGACCTGGTGGTTGAGCATGGCCACCTGCAGCGACGCCTCGCGCAGCGCCTGCTTGACGCCGTTCGCGAGCCGCCGTTGCTCCCGAGGTGTTACGGAAGTCATACGGTATGAACCTCAAAAGGAGATGTTATGGTTTCCATATTAACTGACTGACCGTCGGCCAGGGGAGGACGTCATGCGGCTCACCATTGTCGCCGCCACCGGAGGAATCGGGCGGCATCTGCTGCGACAGGCGATCGAGGCGGGCCACGACGTGACCGCCATCGCCCGCAGCCCCGAGAAGATCACCGACCCGGTCCGTACCGTCTTCGCGGATCTCGCCGCGCCCGACGTGCCCGACCTGGCCGAAGCCCTCAAGGACTCGGATGCGATCGTCTCCGGCCTCGGCGCCCGCACAAGTTTCGAGGCCGGGGTGGCGTGGCGAGGCACGAAAGCCCTCGCCGAAGCCGCGAAAGTTGCCGGCGTGCGCCGCCTGATCGTGGTCAGCGCGGCCCCGATCGGCACGGTTCCGTCGCCCGGCGTTCCGCATCCGCCGCGGCACGACCCCGGCGACGGTTTCTTCATGCGCTACCTCGGAGCGCCCTTCGCGAAGCGAATGTTTCGCACGCACTACGACGACCTGGCCCGCATGGAGGACGTGGTCCGCGCGAGCGACCGCGACTGGACCATCAGCCGTCCGCCCAAGCTCACCGACGGCCCGCTGACCGGCCGATACCGTACGGCGCTCGACCGCAACGTCCGCGGCGGTTTCTCGATCTCCCGTGCCGACGTCGCCCACCACATGCTGGCCTGCGTGACCATGCCTTCGACCATCGGCCACACGGTCGGCGTGGCCCGATAGAACCAGCTCAGTAGAGCACGGCCAACACCGTCGACGGCTGGCCGGACCAGGCCGCGACCAGCGACAACGGCCCGTCGGCGGGCTCCGCCGACAGCACCCGGCGCACGTCGAGACGGGCGGCCTCGGTCACCACCACGGCCGGGTCCCCGTCCTCGACGCGCACGAGCCGCCCGGCCGGCGCCGAGTCGGCCGCCATGCCGGTGCCGCGGACGGTCATCGACGAATCGCGCCGCTGCGGCCCGTCGGGCGTGTCGAGCAGCTCCTCCGCCTGGCCGGCGCCCGTGCGGATCGCCGTGGTCAGCGCCTCGATGTAGACGGGGTCGCCGACCGCGTCGTACACCCAGCGTTCGCCGAGCACCGAGTGCTCCAGCGTCCCCACCAGGAAGAACTCGCCGTCCTCGAGCGGCGCGCCCCGGTACGTCATCGGCACGTGGACCAGCGGCCCGTCCTCGCCCGACCGGACCACGATCATCTCCACCCCGACCTCGCCCGCCGGGTCGTCGAACCGGCAGGCCGCGACCCGCTGCAGGCCCGGGGCCTTGTCGGCGGGATACCAGTGGCGGCCGGGCAGCCAGGCCTCCAGCAACTCGAGCTTCGTCGGGGTGAGCGTGGCCTGGTGGATTGTCGCCATGGCCTCGGACTCTAGGCGATCCCAAGCGATCTTCCGGGGGCGGCCCGGCCGTGTTCCGGCGCACATCGCCTGGTCGTCGCCCGCCGGCAAGCCGTCCGCAATGGAGCGGCTTCGTGAATTCTTCCGTTCGTGAGTCGAGATCGACGAACCCCTGACGTAGTCTTGCCCACCAGGACGGGGAGGGTGGTGCCGCCGATGCCGCACGCGCCGGTGCTCGGCGATCTGGCCACCCCGGTGACGGTGATCGACGCGGACACCGGCGTCGGGGAGATCGAGGCGATGATCCGCGCCGACCCCGAGAGCCTGGGCCTGGTGGCGATCGACCACGAAATTCCGTACGTGCTGGATCGCTCTTATCTGGAAAATGTCCTCGCCGGGCGGCTCGGCTATGGCCGGGCGCTGCTGTTCCGCCGGCCGGCGCGAGCCATCCTGCGCGGGCCCGCTCTCGTGCTGCCCGCCGCCACCGCCTGGGACGACGCCGCCCGCGCGGTGCTGAACAGGCCGAGCGGCACCAAGGCGACGCCGGTCGTGGTCCGCTACGACGACGGCCGGCTCGGCATCGCCCCGGTCGGGCCGCTGGTCGAGCACCTGAGCCGCCGCTACGAGAGCCTCGCCCAGCAGGACATCCTCACCGGTCTCGGCAACCGGCGCCGTCTCACCGAGGCCGCGGGCGCGGTGCTGTCCCGCGACGACCGGCCGGTCGCGCTCATGCTGATCGACCTCGACCGGTTCAAGGAGATCAACGACGAGCTCGGCCACACCCGCGGCGACGAGCTGTTGCGGCAGGTCGCCGGCGTGCTCGACGCGGCGAGCCAGGCCGAGGGCGCCACCGTCTACCGGCTCGGCGACGACGAGTTCGTGTTGTTGCTCGACGATCTGGCCGACGATTCCGGCGAATGTCTCGAGAAACTCGGCCGCCGGTTGCTGCACGACATTCAGGGGCCGTTCACGGTCGGCGGCGTCCCGATCACCGTGGAGGCGTCGCTCGGCATCGCCCGCACCCACCCCGGCCGCCGCGAGCTCGGTGACCTGCTCGCCGGCGCGGACACCGCGATGTACGCCGCGAAAAGGCACCGCACCGCTGTCGAGCTGTGGCGGCCCGAGCTGGCCGCCGAGTCCAGCACCGACCTGCGCCTGCAGGCCGAGCTGCGCGCCGCCATCGACCAGGGGCAGCTGGTGCTGCATTACCAGCCGCTGGTCGACGCGCGCACCGGGACGACCACGTCCCTCGAGGCGCTGGTGCGCTGGGACCATCCCCGGCACGGGCTGCTCACCCCGGCAACTTTCCTGCCCGAGGCGGAACGTTCCGAGGTCATCACCGCGCTCACCGATCGGATCCTGACCGACGCCGTACGCCAGACCGCCAGCTGGCACCGCGCCGGCTGGCGTGTCCCGGTCGCCGTGAACCTGCCCGCCCCGGTCCTGGCCCAGGACCGCATCGTCGGCGTCATCGCGGGCCTGCTCGCCGAGTACGACCTGCCTGCCGCGTCCCTGAAGGTCGAGATCACGGAGAGCGCCGTGATGACCCGCCCCGAGCGCAGCGCCGACCGGCTCCGCGCGATCCGAGAGCTGGGAGTACGCATCGCGATGGACGATTTCGGCACCGGTTACACGTCGCTGGCCCTCCTCACGCAACTTCCCCTCGACGAGCTCAAACTGGACCGCGCTTTCGTGCACCGCATCCACGACCCGCGCGATCGCACGATCGTCGAGGCGGTGGCGGCGATGGCCAAGGGGTTGCGCCTGACCCTGGTGGCCGAGGGCGTCGAGGACCAGCAGACCGCCGACATCCTCCGCGACACCGGCTTCGACGTGCTGCAGGGCTACCACTTCGGCCGTCCCGCGCCGTCCCGCGAGACCGCGCCGAGGGCGGCGTGATGCGCATCCTGGTCACCAACGACGACGGCATCGCGTCCCCCGGCCTGGAAGCGCTCGCCTCGGCCGCCCGATCCGCCGGGCACGACGTGGTGGTGGCGGCGCCCGCGACCGAATACAGCGGCATGAGCGCGTCGCTGGCCGCGGTGACCACCGAGGGCCGGGTCGTCATCGAGAAAACCTCCATCGGGTACGCGGTGGCGGCCGCCCCCGCTTTCATCGCCGTCATCGCCGTTCTGGGCGCCTTCGGGCCGCCGCCCGACCTGGTCCTGTCGGGCATCAACCCGGGCGCGAACGCGGGCCGGGCGGTGCTGCACTCGGGCACGGTGGGCGCTGCCTTGACGGCGGCCGCCCGGGGCTGCCACGCGATGGCGGTCTCGCTGGACTACCTGGCCGCCCAGGGGGAGACCCTGCACTGGGAAACGGCCGCCGTGATCGCCCGGGACCTGCTGGATCGCGCGGCGGCGGCGCCGGCGGGGACGGCCCTCAACCTGAACGTGCCCAACCTGCCGTCGGTCACCTCGCTGCGGGAGGCGAGGCTGGCCGCGTTCGGTCAGGTCCAGATCCAGATCCTCGAGTCCGGGGAAGGTTTCGTTCGCACGGATTTCCTGAGGACGAGGGAAAGTCCCGTGCCCGGCACCGACCTGGCGCTGCTGGCCGAGGGCCACGCCACGCTGACGGTGTTGCGGCCGCCGTCCGAGGTCGTCGACCAGGCGATCCCGCACCAGCGCCGGCCGGCAGCTCCTCGGGAGAGTCGCCCTCATGAGGGCGACTCAGCCGACTAGTTCCTTGGCCCAGTCGACGGCGACGCGGGGCGGCGTGCCGGTGCCGGCGTAGAGCGCGTCGATCAACAGCCAGATCCGATCGGCGGTGACGGGTGGGGCGCCCAGCTCGGCGACCAAGTCGTCCACCTGCCGGCGGGTGTCCCGCAGGTAGTCCCGGGCGACCCGGGCCGGCTCGTCCTCGTCGCCGGGAAACTCGGTGAGATAGTTCCGGAAAGCGCAGCCCCGGAAATCGTCGCGCCCGACCCAGGCGGCCACCTCGCCGACCAGCGCGACGAGTCCCTCGGCCGCGTCCGATTCCGCCAGGGCCTTCGTGGTCGCCTTGTCGCGCTCGGCGCGCACGGCCCTCAGGTAGGCCGCCGTCAGGGCCGCCTTGCTGGGGAAATGCCGGTAGAGCATGTTCTTGCCGCAGCCGGCCGCCGCGATCACCTCGGCCATGCCGACCGCCCGGACGCCGTTGACGTAGAACAGCTGCGTCGCCGCCCGCAGGATGCGCTCACGCCCCGCCGGATCTTCCGCTCGTGCCACGAGTGACAAGTCTAACGGACCGATCGGTCCGTCGAGCGCCTAGCATCGGACCGATCGGTCCGTCAATTGCCGAGGAGGCAGGTCATGCGAGACGCCGTCATCGTCGACGCCGTGCGTACCCCGATCGCCAAGGGGAAGCCGAACGGCGCTTACCACGACATCCACCCCGTCACGCTGCACGCGCACGTCCTGCAAGCCCTGATCGACCGCAACCCCGGCCTCGATCCAGCCGAGATCGACGACGTCATCGGCGGCACCGTCGGCCAGGTCGGCGAGCAGAGCCTCAACAACACCCGCCTCGCCGCGCTGGCGGCCGGCTTCCCCGAGTCGGTGCCCGGGGTCACCGTCGACCGGCAGTGCGGCAGCAGCCAGCAGGCCCTCAGCTTCGCGGCGCAGGGCGTCGTCGCCGGGGCGTACGACATCGTGATCGCCTCCGGTGTGGAGTCGATGTCCCGCGTCCCGATCGGCTCCTCCGCGTCCGTGAACGGCAGCCGTGCCGACGTCGGCGGCCCGGACATCGCGCGCCGCTACGGCGGTGGCCTGATCCCGCAGGGGATCAGCGCCGAGCTGATCGCCCGGCAGTGGAAACTTTCGCGCGCCCAGCTCGACGAGTTCTCCGCGACGAGCCACCAGCGGGCCGCCGACGCGTGGAAGAACGGGCACTTCGACGCGCAAGTTTCCCCGATCAACGACCTCGGTGTCGACGAAACTGTCCGGCCCGGGACGACCCCCGAGATCCTCGGCGGGCTGCGGACCTCCTTCGAGGACGCTCGGTTCGAGGAGCGGTTCGGGCCGATCGAGTGGAAAGTTTCGGCCGGCAATTCCAGCCCGGTCAACGACGGCTCGGCCGCCCTGCTCATCACGACCAGTGAGATCGCCCGCCGGAACGGATGGCGACCGCGCGCCCGGGTCCACACGGCAACCGTGGTCGGCGACGACCCGATCCTCATGCTCACCGGCATCATCCCGGCGACCGGCAAGGTCCTGCGCCGGGCCGGTCTGCGCCTGGCGGACATCGACGCCTTCGAGGTCAACGAGGCCTTCGCCTCGGTCGTGCTGGCTTGGCAGGCCGAGACCGGCGCCGACCCCGCCAAGGTCAACGTCGACGGCGGCGCGATCGCGATCGGTCACCCGCTCGGCGCGAGTGGGGCGCGACTGGCCACGACCCTACTGTCCGTACTGGAGCGCACCGGCGGTCGTTACGGACTGCAGACCATGTGCGAGGCCGGCGGCACCGCCAACGCGACAATCCTCGAGCGCCTGGACGGGTAAGAGTCGCGCGGTTGAGAGAGACTGGCGAGCATGTGTGCCGCGAAAATGACGGAATATCCGAGCCTGCTCGCCCGCACTCAGCGCTTCCGGCTCGGCCGGCCGCAGCGCGTCACCCTCACCCCGGACGGCAGACGGGTCCTCTTCCTGCGTTCGCGCGGCGCCGAGGACCCGGTCCGCTGCCTGTGGCAACTCGACCTGGAGACCGGGGCGGAGCGCCTGCTCGCCGACCCGCTCACGCTCGGCGCGGGTGAGACCGCGCCTTCGGCGCAGGAGCGGGCCAGGCGGGAGAGAGCACGCGATCAGGGTTCCGGCGTCGTCGCCTACAACTTCGATCAGACCGTACGGCTCATCGCGTGCACTATCGGCGAAGAGCTGCACCTGGTCGGCATGCGCACCGGCACGGTCACCCAGCTGGCGGCGCGTGGCCCGCTCACCGACGCGACGATCAGTCCCGACGGCGCCCACGTCGCGTACGTGCACGACGGCGAGTTGCGCCTGATCGGCACCGACGGCGACGACGACCGTCCCCTGGCCACTCCCGAAGGACCCGACGTGACGTACGGGCTGGCCGAGCACGTCGCGGCCGAGTCGATGGAGCGCCACCGCGGCCACTGGTGGTCCCCGGAGGGCGACCGGCTCGCGGTGGCCCGGGTCGACAACTCGCCGGTCCGTGTCTGGTATCTGAGCGATCCCACCGAGCCCTCGGCCCCGCCGACCGCCCAGCGCTACCCGGCCGCGGGCACCGACAACGCGATCGTCGACCTGTGGATCTTCTCGGTGGACGGCCGTAAGACGCGGGTGGACTTCGGCTGGGGCGAATACGAATATCTGGTCGACGTGGTGTGGGACGCGCACGGCCTGATGGCGGTGCTCCAGAACCGCGCGCAGACGGTGTTGCGGACCGTTGCCATCTCGCCGGAGACCGGTGAGGCACGAATCCTGGCCGAGACGCACGACCCGGCCTGGACCCAGATCGTGCCCGGCGTGCCCGTGCGCACCGGCTCGGGCGCGCTGGTCGCCACCGGCGACATCGACGAGACCCGCCATCTGACGGTGGACGGCACGCCGGTGACACCGCCCGGGCTTCAGGTGTACGAGGTGCACGGCGTCGACGGCGAGACGGTGCTGTTCGCGGCCACCGACGAGCCGACCGAGCGCCACCTGTGGACGTGGTCGGCGGCCGACGGCCTGATCCGGGTCACGTCGGCGAGGGGATGCCATTCCGGGATCCGTACGGCGGGCACGACCGCGATCCTCGGCGCCACGCTGGACGGACACGCGGTGACCGTCGGCGCGCGGACGGTCAAGGATTTCTCGGCCGCTTCCCCCGTCGTACCCGAGGTGAATTTCTTGAAGGCCGGTGAGCTCGAGTTGCGGACGGCCGTGCTCCTGCCCGCCGGATGGCGGGGTGAGACGCTGCCGGTGCTGATGGATCCCTACGGCGGCGCGGCCATGCAGCGGGTCATCGCCGACCGCGACTATTACTACGCGTCGCAGTGGTTCGCCGACCAGGGTTTCGCGGTGATCGTGGCGGACGGGCGCGGCACGCCCGGTCGCGGGCCGCGCTGGGAGCGGACCATCCACGGCGACCGCTCGACGTTCCTGCTCGAGGACCAGGTCGCGGCACTGCACGCCGCCGCCGCGCAATTTCCGCTGGACCTTTCGCGGGTCGCGATCCGCGGCTGGTCGGCCGGCGGCTACCTCGCGGCGATGGCGGTGCTGCGACGGCCGGAAACTTTCCATTGCGCCGTCGCCGGGGCGCCGGTCACCGACATGTGGCTCTACGACACGCACTGGCAGGAAAGGTTTCTCGGCGACCCGCGGCACGACCCGGCGCCGTACGAGAACAGCTCGCTGCTCCGCGACGCGCCGAACCTTTCGCGGCCGCTGATGCTGATCCACGGTCTACGGGATGACAACGTCTACCCGGCGCACACGCTGCGGCTGTCCGCGGCGCTGCTTGCCGCCCGCAAGCCGCACACCGTGCTGCCGTTGCCCGGCGGCAGCCACATGCCGCCCGGCGTCGACCTGCTCACCCCCGAGCTGATCTTCATCCGGGAGGCGCTCGGCATCGCCTGAACGGCTCGGACCGCACCCTCTCCACAGTGGATTCATAGGTTTGACAAAACGGTCTAGCGTCTCGGCACATGCGCGTGCTTCTCGTCACCGGCAGCGGCGGTGTGCTGCTGGACCTGCTCGCGCTGCGCCCGTGGTGGGAGCGGTACGACACGTCGTGGGTGGCCGTGGCGGCGGCGGACACCACGAGCGCGCTGGCCGGCCAGCCGGTGACGTGGGTGCCCGCGCCGGCCGGGCTGTGGCGCGCGTTCCGGATTCTCCGCCGGCAGCGCCCGCATCTGGTGGTGTCCTCCAGCCCGCGGATCGCGCTGCCGTTCTTCCTGATCGCCCGGCTTTCGCGGGTGCCGGCGCTCTGGATCGGGAAACCTTCGTCCCGGGTCGCCCGCCTCGCCCGGGAAACTTTCGCGGGCGAGCTGTACTGATGGCCCGCCTGCTGGTCACCGTCGGGATGGGATCGTTCCCGTTCAACCGGCTGGTCGCCGCGGTGGCGCCGTTGTGCGCCTACCACGACGTCTTCGTGCAGACCGGGACGTCGTCGGTGGCGCCGCCGTGCCCGCACGCCCGCTATGTGCCGCTCGACGAGATGCGCGAACGGCTCGCCGAGGCCGACATCGTCATCACCCACGCCGGCCCCGGCACGGTCCGCCTGGTGCAGCGCCTCGGCGGGGTGCCGGTCGTGGTCGCCCGCCGGCGCGCGCTGGGCGAGACCCGAACGTCCCACCAGGAAGACTTTCTGCGCGCCTCGGAACCGGCCGGGCGGCTCCGCGCGGTCTGGGACGTGGCGTCGCTGCCCGACGTGGTTGCGTCGCACGGCGAAGCGGCGGCCCAGCTGGTGGAGAGCCGCCCGCTCCCACCGGTGCTCGCGCCGGAGGAGCTGATCGCCGCGCTCGACGAGATCGCCGGCCGCCTCTGCGGCCGGCCCCTGCCGTGATGCCGGCCTGGGTCAGTCGAAGGTCACGGCAAGTCTCGTGATCCCGCCCGGGCCGCGCCCGATCGTCAGCGTGCCGGTGCCGCCCTTGCTCCAGGCGAAGTGGACGATCTCGGTGTCGCCGTCGAGGTCGAGGCTCCGGATCTCCATGGTGTCGGTCGGCGGGTTGGCCTCGTAGGCGGCGGCGATGGCTTCGCGGCCCACGAAGGGCCCGACCGGCACGCCGTCGAAGCTCATCACGGCTTCCGGATCGAGGGTCGTCAGGAACTCGGCCCAGTCGCCGCTGCGCACGGCGGCATTGAATCGCTGGATGTGCTCCTGCGCCGTCATGCCCTGAACCTAGCCGTTCACACGGCCAGGGCGGCGGGCCGGGCTTGGAGGTCGACCACCCGGTCCACCCGGTCGAGGCCCTCGGTGCGGTGGGTGAGCAGCAGGACTGTCCGGCCGGCTGTCGCGTCGAGGAGGTCGGCCATCAGCGTCTCGGCGAGGTCGACGTCGAGTCCCTCGGTCGGCTCGTCGAGGATCAGCAGCTCCGGCTCGGCGAGCAACGCCCGCGCGGTGGCCAGGCGGCGCGCCTGCCCGCCCGACATGGTCGTGCCGCCGGTGCCGAGCCAGGTGTCCAGGCCTTCGGCGAGCGAGGCCAGCCAGCCGTCCAGCCGCACGCGGCGTAGCACGGCCCGCAACTCGTCGTCGGTGGCGTCCGGCCGGGCCAGGCGCAGATTCTCCCGGACGGTGGAGGCGAAGACGTGCCCGGTCTCGTCGCCGACCAGCACGATCCGGCCGCGCACGTCCTCCTCCGGGAACGCCAGGAGGTCCCGCCCGCCGGCGGTGATGGTCCCCGAGCGTGGATCGAGCAGTCGCGCGAGGACGGCACCGAGGGTGGACTTGCCCGACCCGGAGCGTCCGACGACCGCGACCCGGGCACCCGCTGGGAGGTCGAGGTCGAAGTCTCGCAGTACGGGCTGCCGCTCGCGGTCCCATCCCGCGCTCAGGCCGCGAATGGCCACCTCGCCCAACGCGGCGGTGGAATGGCCCGGCTGCGCCGGGAACGTCGCGGGTTCGGGGGAGGTCGTCAGCTCGGCCAGGCGCGTGGCGGCACCCGCATCGCGACGGCGGGCCACAGCGGCGTCCGGGAGGGTCAGGACAGTCTCGCCCAGAGCGACGACGGCCAGGAGCACCACGGCGGTCCACTCGGGGGAGAGGGCGGCCGCGTGGGTGAGGGCCCATGCGGTTCCCGTCGCGGCGATGCCCCAGCCGAGGTGGGCGATCGCGGTGGCGCGGCCGGCGGCGCTCGCGGCGCGGGACTCCAGGCGGAACAGGGCCCGGCTCCGCTCCTCCGGGACGGGGCTGCCGGCGGTCAGCTCCTCGATGCCGTCGACGGTCTCGACCATGGCGTCGCGGAGCTGGGCCCGGGCGGTGGCGGTGATCGCGTCCTCGCGCGTGGCCCGGCGCGCGGCGACCGCGGGGGCGATCACGGTGGACACGAGCAGGCCGGCGACCAGCGGGATCGCGATCGAGGGGGCGGTGGCGACGGCGGCCACCGTCGCCACCGCCAGGGTGACGGCCGCGGTGAGGGCGGGCAGGCGCCCTCGGAGCAGGCCGTCGACCCGCGCGTCCACGTCGTCGGCGACCCGGGTCAGCAGGTCGCCGCGGCGGCGCAGGCGCGGGCCGGGCACTCGGGGGATCAGGGCGGCGTAGACGCGGGCCCGACGCTCCCCGAGGCGGGCGAACGCGACGTCGTGGCCGACCAGGCGTTCCACGTAGCGCAGCAGTGGCCTGGCGACCGCGCTGCCCCGCACGAGCACGACTGCCGCGGAGAGCGTCAGCACCGGCGGTAGCGTCGCGGCTCGGACCAGAAGCCAGGCCGCAGCCCCGGTGAGCAGCAGCCCGGCGAGCGAGGATCCGCTGCCCAACATCACCGCCACTGGCCACGAAAGAGCACGCCTACGCCTCGGGCGCGAAAGGATGGCGGGGGCCGACGCACCGGCGGGAGGGTGAGCGGCCGTCAAGGGCGCGGCGGCGACGGAGAGGTCGGCGGGGGTGATCGTCGCAGCGGTGTGGCCGGGCGCGGCCGACTGGGCCGGGGCAGCGAGGCCGGGCGCGGGGGCGATCGCCGGGGCGGTGTGGCCGGGCGCGGGGGTGATCGCCGGGGCGGTGAGGTCGACGACGCGGTCGGCGGCGGCCAGGAGTGCCGGGCGGTGGGCCACCACCAGGATGGCGGAGCCGGCCTCGGCGGCCTCGCGGAGGCGGCCTATCACCAAGCGCTCGGTGTCGGCGTCCAGGTGGGCGGTGGGCTCGTCGAGGAGGAGGGTCGCGGGGGCGGCGCTCGCCTTCGCCAGCACGGCGGCCAGGGCCAGGCGGTGTCGCTGGCCGGCGGACACGCCGGTGCCGTGCTCGCCCAGAGGAGTTTCGGGAGTCACGTCGCCGGCTAGGCCGACCGTCGCCAGGGCGGCCTCGGCGGAGCCGGTGGGGAACAGGTCGGCGACCAGGCGGGCGTGCGGAAGGGCGGGTCGCTGCGGCAGATAGAGGGGATCGGGCGCGGTGAACTCGCCCGCCGTGGCGGGGTGCAGGCCGGCCAGGACGCGCAGGGCGGTGGTCTTGCCCGCGCCGGACGGGCCGCGCAGGGCGACGATCTCGCCGGGGGCGACCCTCAAGGCGGGCAGGGAGAGAGCTTCGACGGTCGCGCCCAGATAGCGGGCTCGCACCGCGGAGGCGGTCACGCCGACTCGGCGCTCCCCAGCGGACTCGCCGGTGGAGGGAGGCCCGGCCACAGCGGCATGGAAGCCGGGGGCCTCGGGGAAGGCGGGGGCGCTGAGGATCTCGTCCACGTCGGAGATCACGGCGGTGGCGTCCGTAGCGGCGTGATAGCGGGCGGCCATCTCGCGCAGGGGGCGGTAGGCCTCGGGAGCCAGGAGGATCACCAGCAGGGCCGGGGCCAGGGAGACGTCGCCGGCGGCCACGCGGAGGCCGGCCTCCACCGCGATCAGGCCTACGGACAGGGTGCCGACGAGGTCCAGGGCGGTGGACGACAGGAAGGCCACGCGCAGGACCCGCAGGGTCGCGGAGCGGTGCTTGTCGGTCAGGTCGGCGATCGCGGTGGTCTGGCGGTGGGCGCGGCCGAAGATTCGCAGGGTGGGCAGGCCCTGGACCACGTCGAGGAAGTGGCCGGCCAGGCGGGCGTCGGCCCGCCAGCGGTCGCGGGCCCGGGCCGCGGTGGCCCAGCCGATCAGGGCGCCCAGCAGGGGGATCAGCGGGAGGGTGGCCAGGGCGATCAGCGCCGAAGGCAGGTCTACCCAGGCCATCACGAGGATGACCAGCGGTGGGAGGGTCACGCCGAGGATGACCGACGGGAAGTACGCGCTGAACCACGGGCGCAGCGACGCCAGGCCGGTGGTCAGGACGGCGGTGAGGCGGCCGCGGCCGAAAGCGGCCACCCAGGCGGGGCCGCGGCGGGGGAGGGCGCGCAGCAGGCGGCGGCGCAGGGAGTCGGTGACCCGGGCGGCGGTGCGGACGGCCACGACCTGCTCGGCCCAGGAGACAAGGGCCCGCGCCACGTAGGCGGCGGCCAGCAGCGCGGGCGCCCACCAGCGCGGAGAGGCGACCAGCAGGGTGAGGGCGACCGCTACGACCAGTGTGGACAGGGCCTGGGCGGCGCCGAGCACGGCCAGAACGACGACCCCGCCGCCGGCGTGCCGCAGCAGCCGAGGGTCGACCGGGCCGCGGCGGCGGACTGCGGCCGGGCCGCGAAGAGCGCGGCGGCGGGCGGTGGCCGGGCCGTCGTAGACGTTGCTGTGGGCGGCGGGTGGGGTGGCGCCGGCGGGGGTCATGACGGGACCCTTTCGCTGGCTACGCGGCGGCGGAAGACGAAGTACGAGTACGCCTGGTAGGCCAGCACGCCGGGCAGGATGATGACGCCGAACACCGTGAGCAGGCTCAACGCCGATGGGGTGGCGGCGGCCGCGGACATGGTCAGGGACCAGGAACCGTCGAGGGTGCTCGGCAGGACGACGTGGCCGTTCGCGGTCATGACGGCCACTACGGCGCCGGCCACGCCCGCCGCGGTGGCGGCGAAGGCCAGGGCCTCGCGGCCGTGCCGTGCCAGCAGGCCGGCGGCCAGCGAAAGAACCGCGGCGGCGAGGACGGTGCGCGACGCCGTACCGAAACCTATGAGCACAAACGCGACGGCGCCGCCGGTGCCCAGCCACCGGGCCAGGTCGCGTGCCCGGCGGCGGACGGGACCGCTGGTGCGCAGGGCCAGGAAAGTTGCGCCCAACAGCAGCGCGGCGAACAGGGCGGCGCCGGCGCCCAGGAGGGATTGCCAGGTCAGGATGGGGTCGAGGCTGCGGCTCAGGCCGGAGCCGGTCACCGAGCCGTCGGGGCCGAGGGCGAGGCCGCGGACGAAGACGGCAAGCAGCGCGCCCCACAGCAGGACGATCGCGGCGGAGCTCGCGGTCAGGAAAATGTCGCAGCGGCGGCGCCAGCGTTCGCCGTCGCCCTTTCCGCGAAACTCGAGCGCTACTCCGCGCACGGCCAGGAGCAGCAGCAATGCCGCGACCGGCAGGTAGAGACCGGAAAGGAGCGCGGCATACCAGGCCGGAAAGGCGGCGAACGTGACGCCGATCGCGGCGACCAGCCACACCTCGTTGCCGTCCCAGAACGGGCCGATCGTGCGCACGATCGCGCCGCGCTCGTGGTCGTCGCGGCCGAGCAGCGGGCCGAGGACACCGACGCCGAAGTCGAAGCCCTCGAGGACGAAGAACAGGACCCAGGCGAGCACCACGATCGAGAACCAGAAGGTGATCACGATCAACAACCCCTCAGTAGACGGGAGCGAGCTCAGGCGACTTTCCGGACGGTTCAGAAACGTGGAGCGGCTGCCGCGCCAGATGACGGATCAGGCGGAACCAGACGACGGCGACCACCCCGTAGATCACGGCGAAACCGATCAGCGAGGCGAGGACCTCGGCGCTGGTCAGGCCGGGGGAGATGCCGTCGGAAACTTTCGTGAGGCCGAACGCGATCCACGGCTGCCGGGCGGTCTCGGTGAAGATCCAGCCGAGCGTGTTCGCCGCCGCCGGCAGCAGCGGGATCAACGGCAGCCATCGGGTCAGCCAGCGGGGCGCGTCGCGGTTCTTTCGCGTACGCCACAGGTAGAACGCGGCGACGGCAGCGGCCAGCATGCCGGCGCCGATCATCAGGCGGAACGTCCAGAAGGCCACCGGGATCATCGGCACGTAGCTGCCCGGCCCGTACTGCGCGACATACTGCGCCTGCAGGTCGTCGATGCCCTGGACGGTCGCACCCGGCGAGCCCTTGGCGAGGATCGACAGCAGCCACGGGATGTCGAGGGTGAACGAGGGCAGCGGCTTGCCGGTGGTGATGATCGAGAACGGCGCGCCCTTGGTGGTCTCGTAGAGCGCCTCGGCCGCGGCCATTTTCATCGGCTGGACCTCGGTGATCACCTTGCCCAGGTGGTCGCCGGTCAGCGCGGTCGCCGCCCCGCCGGCCAGCATCACCCAGGCGCCCAGCCGGGCGAGCGTCCGGTGGGCCGGCTCGGCCGCCATCCGCCACACCGCGATCGCGAGCAGCAGCGCGCCCCCGATCATCGCCGCCCCGGCCAGGGTGTGCGGGAAGGCCGCCAGGTTCACCTTGTTCGTCAGCAGCTCGGCGAACGACGTAAGGCGCGCTCGCCCGGTGACCGGATCCATCTCGTACGCGATCGGGTTCTGCATGAAGCTGTTGGCGGCAAGGATGATGAACGCGGACAGGATCGTGCCCAGCGAGACGATCACGATCGTGGCCGCGTGCGCGACGCGGGGCAGCCGGTCCCAGCCGAAATACCAGAGCGCCAGGAAAGTCGCCTCGAGAAAGAACGCGAGCATCCCCTCGATGGCGAGCGTGGGCCCGAAGACGTCGCCGTAGAACTTGGCGAACGCGCTCCAGCCCATGCCGAACTGGAACTCCTGCACGAGGCCGGTCACGACGCCGACCGCGAACGTGACGATGAGAAGTTTCCCGACGAATTTCGTGAGATCGCGGAACTTGTCGTTCTTCGTGCGCAGCCAGGTGATCTCCAGGCCGGCCGCGATCGCCGCCAGGCTGATCGACATGGGCACGAAGAAGTAGTGGTAGATCGTCACGACCGCGAACTGCAGGCGCGTCAGGTCCAGCACGTCCATCGGATGGTCCCCCTCTACGACGGCTCGTAGTAGATACTACGACGTGTAGTACGACGCTGTGCAGTAGACTGGGACACATGGCGCTGGGAGACCTGGAACGCGAGGTCATGACGGTTCTGTGGGACGCCGCGGAACCGCTCACGGTGCGGCAGGTGCACGAGTCGCTCAGCCGCGACCGCGACCTCGCCTACACGACCGTGATGACCGTGCTCGACCGCCTGGCCAGAAAGGCAGTCGTGGTGCAGCAGAGAGCGGACCGCGCCTACCGGTACGCCCCGGCGCAGTCCCGCGAGGAGATGACGGCGTCGGTCATGCTCGACGCGCTCAGCGCCTCGCCCGATCAGGACGCCGCGCTGGCGTATTTCGTCGGGCAACTTTCGCCGGCGGCGCTGCAGGCCGCCATCGAAGCCGCCACCAAGAAGTGATGGAGAGCCACGGGATCGCCGGATGACCGCGCTGCTGCTCGGCGCGCTCGGGCTCACCCTGTCGCTGATCGTGCCCGGCCTGCTGGCGCGGGCCCGCTGGCCCGACCGGGCGCCCGCCGCCGCCGTGCTGCTGTGGCAGGCCGTCACCCTGGCCGCCGTGCTCTCGGCCCTCGGCGTCGTGCTCGCCGCGCCCGAGGAGCTGACCCGCGCCGCCGGCTCCGGAAAGCCGGTCACCGCCGCCGCGCTGATCGGCGCCCTGGCGGTGGCCGCGATCATCGTGCTGCGGCTGCTCGTCTCGCTGTGGGGAGTTTCGCGGCGCTCGCGGGCCCGCCGCGCGAAACACCGCCTGCTCGTCGACCTGCTCGACAAGGCCGAGCACCGCGAGGAATTGGACGCCGGAAACGTTCGCGTCCTCGCCGGAAACTTGCCGCTCGCGTATTGCGTGCCCGGCCGGGAGGCGCGGGTGGTGCTCAGCGACGGCGCGCTTCGCCTGCTCGACCGCGACCAGGTCGACGCCGTCCTCGCCCACGAGCAGACCCACCTGCGCCACCGGCACGAGGTGGTCATGGAGTCGTTCACGGCCTTCTATCGCGCCGTGCCGCGTCCCCTGCGCAGCCGGGCGCCGCTGGACGCCGTACACGTGCTGCTGGAGATGGTGGCCGACGACGCCGCCCGGAAACGCGCCGGCGCCGCGCCCCTGCGCGGCGCGCTCGAACGCCTGACCGACGCTGTCCCCCTGGCGGAGGAAGTCGTGCCCGAACGAAACTCGCAACGACGCCGGCTGGACCGCCTGGCGGCTCCGCAACGCCCCTCGGCGGCCCTCAACACGGTCGTCGCGGTCGTCGCGCTTGCCCTGCTGGTACTACCCACCGTGATCCTGGTCGTCCCGTGGCTCGACCGCGCGCTGGATGCCTGGCCTCTCTGACCACGCTGGGTAGCGAAAGCCGTGCAGGAAGTTTCCCCGTCGTGGCAACTTCAGTTACCCGCATGATCGAGGGTACGGTGGTCGGCGGTCCGGCAGCCCCCCATCGTCCATCCGGCCGATCTGACGGATCACCGCCTAATCGCCGCATGCGGCGAACCGGGGACCCGAGTAGTCGGGGTGAAGCCGCAGTCCCCCTGCGGCCGGGCGCGCTTCCCGCCCGAACCCGTCAGCTAACCCGGTCGGCGGCGCGAGGGAAGAAGGGATAACGCACCTACGTGAAACGGATTGGGGCGCGCCGCGCCGCAGTTCTGCGCAGCATCGTCTGCGCCGTCGCCGCGGTCGGGATCGTTCTCACCGGCCCGTCCGTAGCGCACGCAGCACCCGACCCGGCCACCGTCGAGGCCGAGATCGACAAGCAGTGGAACCAACTCGAGCCGGTCATCGAGCAGTACAACGACGTGCACGGCAAACTGCTCAAGAACCAGGCTCAGCTGAAGAACCTCACCAAGCAGCTCACCCCGCTCCAGGTGCAGGTGGACGTCGCCCTTTCTCAGGTTCGCGGCATGGCGGTCGACGCGTACAAGCAGGGCGCGCCGAACGCTTTCAACGCCATGATCGTGAGCGGGTCGCCCACCGGGCTGACCGACAAGCTGACCTATCTCGATCAGCTCGCTCGGCACCAGCAGGACCAGATCGCCGGGGTCGCGAAACTTCGCGACAAGTACGCCGGCATGAAGTCCGACCTGGACGTGCTGACCAAGTCCATCGCGGCCCGCGATGCCGACCTGGCCAAGCAGAAGGCCGCGATCCAGAAGAAGATCGACAGCCTGCAGAAGCTGCGGATCCAGGCGTACGGCTCGGCGGGCGAGGCCGACGGCCCGTACAAGACCGGACCGTGCCCCGTCACCTACACCAACGACAAGGGCGGCCGAGCGGCGCAGAAGGCATGCGACCTCATCGGCAAGCCCTATGTCTTCGGTTCCGACGGACCGAACAGTTACGACTGCTCGGGCCTGACGAAGGAGGCGTGGGCCAGCGTGGGGGTGCATCTCGAGCACTACACGAAGGACCAGTGGAACGAGGGCAAGGCCGTGTCCCGGAACGAGCTGCAACCGGGTGACCTGGTCTTCTACTACCCCGGAAGCCTCCATCACGTCGCCATCTACATCGGCGGCGGCATGGTGGTGCACGCCCCGCACACGGGTGACCATGTACGGATGGCGACGATCGAACGGGGACCGATCGCCGGCTACCGGCGACCGGGCTGAGATCCGGAACACGAAGAAGGGCCGCCGGAAGGCGGCCCTTCCGCGTATCTAGCGGCTCGCCGTGTCGCGGGCAACCGGGAAACCTGCCGTCAGTCCATGGGCGGCGGGGCGGCCTCCCGCACACGGTGGTGCCGGTAGAGCTTCGCCAGCAGCGTGGTCAACTGCTCGCGCTCCACCCGGTCGAGGGGCTCGAGCAGCTCCTCCTGGATGGAGCCGACCTGCCGGGCCAGCTGCTCCGCGCGCGCCCGCCCGCCGTCGGTGATCGTGATGATGTTGCGGCGGCGGTCGTCGGGGCTGGGCACACGCTGGACGAAACCATCGGCCTCCAACTCGTTGAGGGCCTTGACCATGTCACTGAGGTGGATGCCCACGCGCCGCCCGAGGTCGGCCTGGCTGGCCGGGCCCTCGGTGGCCAGCGAGGAGAGCACGCGGTAGTGGTACCCGCGGGCGCCGACATCCGCGAACCGGGCGCTGACCATGCGCCCCGCAAACCCGGCGGTCTGGGTCAGCAGCCAGCTGGGCAGGTGCTCCACGCTCTCCACGTGAGCAGCATAACATTTGCGCTCCTAACGTTAGTGGACCTAACGTTAGGAGCATGAACGAATTCAGCGTGCACGTTCCGCAAGCAGAGCTCGACGACCTGAACGAGCGGCTGGCCCGCACCCGCTGGCCCGACGAGCTGTCCGGCGCCGGCTGGGACTACGGCATCCCGCTCGACCGGGTGCGGCAGCTCGCCGACGCCTGGCAGAAGCTCGACTGGCGCGCCCACGAGGCGCGGCTCAACGCGTACCCGCAGTTCACGACCACAATCGACGGCGAGAACATCTGGTTCTTGCATATCCGCTCGGCGTCGCCGGACGCGATCCCGCTGATCCTCACTCACGGCTGGCCCGGCTCGGTGGTCGAGTTCCTCGACCTGATCCCGCTGCTCACGCCGCGTTTCCACCTGGTGATCCCGGCGATTCCGGGCTTCGGATTCTCCGGGCCCACCCGCTCCCGCGGCTGGGGCCAGCAACGGGTGGCGCAGGCCTGGGTGAGACTCATGGCCGATCTCGGGTACGAGCGTTACGGCACCCAGGGCGGGGACTGGGGCTCTGGCATCTCGCGCCTCGTGTCCGCCGCCGACCCGGCTCATGTGATCGGCGTGCACATCAACTTCATGCCGACCGGGGGCGCCTACGACGGGAAACTTTCGCCGCTCGACGCCGAACGGCTCGAGAAGACCCTGAAACTGGCCGCCAATCGCCACCCGCATCAGGTGCTGTTCGCGGCGGCGCCACAGACCATCGCGTACGCGTTGAACGACTCCCCGGTAGGCCAGCTCGCCTTCCTCGCGGAGAAATTCTCGCAGTGGGCCGACCCGGCCCATCCGATCCCGGACGAGGTGATCCTGACCGACGTCATGCACTACTGGATCACCGGCACGGCCGGGTCGTCGTCGCGCCTGGTCAAGGAGAGCGGCCTCGGCAGCGGTCCGGTGCCGTGCCCGGTCCCGATCGGCATCGCGGTCCTCCCCAAGGACATCGTCCAGCCGGTCCGTCCCCTGGTGGACCTGCGTCACGACGTCCGGCAGTGGACCGAGTTCCCGTCCGGCGGGCACTTCGCGGCGCTGGAGGTGCCCGAGCTGCTGGCGGCGGACATCACGTCGTTCTTCCACGAGGCCCTGTGACCGCGCCGCGATCTTGTCAGGGGGCGCGGGCATAATTTGCTGTCATGAGCGACTCGCCCCTCATCGACAGCCTGAGCGCCGCCGTCGAGGCCCGGCCCGACGACCTGACGCTCCGGCTCCACCTGGCCGAGCTGCTGGTGGGGGCGGGCCGCGGCGCCGAGGCGATCGGCCACGCGGCCCAGGTCCTCGCCCGCGAGCCGGGCAACGAGACCGCCCAGCGCCTGATGACCTCGGCGCTGGGCGGCCCGGCGCCGGCCGAGTCGCCGGCGCGGGAAAAGCCGGCCGCTGAAAAGCCCAAAGGCGACGACACCGTCGACTGGGCGGCCATGGAGCAGGATCTCGGCGACATCGTGCCGCCGAGGTTCGCCAAGGCCGACGACGAGCCCGACCCCGTGCGGGGCCACGCCGACCGCACCTTCGACGTCGAGCGGTCCACCATCACCCTCGCCGACGTCGGCGGCATGCAGGAGGTCAAGAAGCGCCTCGAGGTCTCCTTCCTCGGCCCGCTGCGCAACCCCAAGCTGCGCAGCCTGTTCGGCAAGAGCCTGCGCGGCGGCCTGCTGCTCTACGGCCCGCCCGGCTGCGGCAAGACGTTCCTGGCCCGGGCCGTCGCCGGCGAGATGGGCGCCGCGTTCATCTCGCTGTCCATCACCGACGTGTTGAACATGTGGGTCGGCAGCTCCGAGCGCAACCTGCACGACCTGTTCCAATCGGCCCGCGGCCACGCGCCCTGCGTGCTGTTCCTCGACGAGATCGACGCGCTCGGCCACAAGCGCAGCCAGCTCAACTCGTCGTCCATGCGCACCGTCGTCAACCAGCTGCTGACCGAGCTCGACGGGGTCGACGGCAACAACGACGGCGTCTTCGTGCTGGCGGCGACGAACGCCCCGTGGGACATCGACTCCGCGCTGCGGCGGCCCGGCCGGCTCGACCGTACGCTATTGGTGTTGCCTCCCGACAAGGCCGCACGCGCCGCGATCCTGGAGTATCACCTGCGCGACCGCCCGGTCGCGGGCATCGACCTCGGCAAGGTCGCGGATGCGACCGAGAACTACTCGGGCGCCGACCTGGCGCACGTCTGCGAGACCGCCGCCGAGTTCGCGATGCGCGACTCGATCGCCACCGGCGAGATCCGCATGATCTCCCAGCACGACATGCTGGCCGCCGCGCGCGAGGTGCGGCCGTCGACCGACGCGTGGTTCTCCACCGCCCGCAACGTCGCGATGTTCGCCAACGAGTCGGGGGAGTACGACGACCTCGCGGCGTACCTGAAGAAGCGCAAGCTCCGATGAGATGACCGACTCCTATCGGCGCGCCCACCACCTCGCCCAGGCCGGGCGGTACGAGGACGCCGAGCGGATCGTCCGGGCCGGGCTCGCCGAGGAGCCCGGCGACGGCCGCCTGCTCACCCTGCTCGCGTCGGTGCTGCGGATGCGCCGCGAGTATCCCGCCGCCCTCGCGGCGGCCGAGTCCGCCGTCGCCGCGTCGCCGCATCTGGGCGACGCGCACGCCGAGCGTGCGGAAAACCTGATCCTGCTGATCCGCTCGAGGGACGCGGTCGCCGCCGCCACCGAGGCCGTCCGCCTCGACCAGCTCAGCGCCGCCGCCCACCTGGTGCTGGCCCGCGCCCTCGCCGCCGCTCACGACCACGAGGGCGCCCGCGCCGCCGCCGCGCGTGGCTTGAGCCTCGACCCGCGCTCGGTCGAGGGCCTGCTGACGGTCGCCGAGGTCGAGCGGGACGCCGGCAACCGGGAGGCCGCCACCGCCGCCGTGCGGGCGGCGCTCGCGATCGAGCCGGAGAACTCGTACGGCCGCTGGATGATCGCCATGATCGACGCCGAGCGGCTGCGGGTGCGCCGCTCGATGCGCGGCCTGCGCGACGTCGCCCGGATCAGCCCGGCCCGCCCCGACCTGATCTCGATGACCTGGCCGATCCGTGGTGTGCTCAGCGGCCTGCGCCGCGGCTTGTTCGTGGGCGCCGTCATCGTCTGCGCGCTGCTGCTGGTGGGCCACTGGTGGTGGTCCCCGGCGGCGACTTTCGCCCGCATCGTCTCCGCCGTGCTGGCCGCCGTGCTGGCCGGTTTCGCCGCGCGGGTCCTGCTGCCCGCCGGCCGGCTGCCGTGGCGCTGCCTGCCGCTGCTGCCCGCGCTGATGCGGCGTTCGGGGTATGCGGCGTTCGCCGTGCTGGTCGTCGCGGTCGCCCTGCTGGTCCTGCACGCGGCGGCCGGTTGGTGGCCGGCGGCCGTGCTCGCCCTGGCCTTGGCGCCCGTCCTGTGGGCGCTCAGCCTGGTCGAGATGCTCGGCGCCGGCCTCGACGACCCGGGCATCCGGCACGCGCTGCGCAGCCTCGGCGGCGAGTTCCGCGAGTGGTGGGTCACCACCAAGCGCGATCTGCGGGACGCCTGGAAGGACGATCCGAAGAGCTGAGGATCACCTTTTTGAACCAACACCCCTCTGGGCGCGCTCCCACCAAGGAGGACACATGAGGGGGTGGCGGCTTGCTGCACGGCCGGAGCGACGAGATCGCGGTGCTGAACGGTCTGCTCGGCGCGGTACGGGACGGCCGCAGCGGCGCGCTGGTGCTGCGCGGCGAAGCGGGCGTGGGCAAGACCGCACTGCTGGACGCGGTGGCCGAGGCGGCCGGCGACCTGCGCGTCGTCCGGGTCACCGGCGCCGAGGGCGAGGCGGAGCTGCCGTTCGCCGCCCTGCACCAGCTGTGCGCGACGCTGCTGGACCAGCTCGACGGGCTGCCCGGGCCGCAGCGCGACGCCCTGTCCATCACCTTCGGCCTGCGCGAGGGGCCGGTGCCCAGCCCGTTCCTCGTCGCCATCGCGGTGCTGACCCTGCTCTCGGCGGCCGCGGCCGGGGACCGCCCGCTGCTCTGCGTCGTCGACGACGCCCAGTGGCTCGACCAGTCGTCGGCGCAGACCCTCGCGTTCGTGGCCCGCCGCCTGCAGGCCGAGCCGGTGCTCATGTTGTTCGCGGCCCGGGAGGTATCCGGTGGGCTGCGCGGCCTGCCCGAGCTCGCCGTCGCGGGCCTGCCCGAGCCGGACGCGCGGGCGCTGCTGTCCACTGTGGTCTGCCGACCTCTCGACGAGCGGGTCCGCGACGCGATCCTGGCCGAGGCCCGCGGCAACCCCCTCGCCCTTCTGGAACTGCCGCTCGGGCGGATCGACGTCGCCGGCGGCTACGCGCTGCCCGGGGCGCTCCCGCTGGCCGGCAAGATCGAGGAAAGTTTCCTGCGCCGCCTCGACGGGCTGCCGGTGAAGGTGCGCCTGCTCATGCTGGTCGCCGCGGCCGACCCGGTCGGCGACCCGACGCTGATGTGGCGCGCGGCCGGCCGGCTCGGGCTGGGCCGCGAGGTGACCGACGAGGCCGAGGCGACCGGCCTGCTGCGCATCGGGATCCGGGTGATGTTCCGGCACACCCTCGCGCGCTCGGCCGTCTACGGGTCGGCGGCGTCGGCGGACCGCCGCAAGGCCCACCTCGCGCTGGCCGAGGCGACCGACCCGCGAGCCGACCCCGACCGGCGGGCCTGGCACCGGGCCCGCGCGACCGAGGGCCGCGACGAGACGGTCGCCGCCGAGCTCGAGGCGTCGGCCGGCCGGGCGCGCACCCGCGGCGGGCTGGCGGCGGCCGCGGCGTTCCTGGAACGGGCGGCCGACCTCTCCGAGGACCCGTGCCGCCGCGCCGACCGGGAGCTGGCCGCGGCCCGGCTCAAGTACGAGGCCGGCGCGCACGAGCACGCACTGCGGCTGCTGGCCCGCGCCGCGGCAGGCCCGGCCGAGGAGCACCGCGACGCCCGTGTCGGCCGGCTACAGGCCCACCTGACGTTCCGCAGCGTCGAGGCGCCGGCCCAGCTGCTCGCCACCGCCCGCCGGCTCGAGCCGTTCGCCCCCGACAGCGCCCGCGACACCTATCTGGACGCGTTCGTGGCCTCGGTCTACGCCGGCCGGTTCGCCGAGATCGGCCCGGCCCAGGTGGCCGCCGCGGCCCGGCACGCGCCGCCGCCCTCCGGACCCGCCCGGCCGCACGACCTGCTGCTCGACGGGCTGACCGCGTTCTTCGGCGACGGATACGAGGCCGGGACGCCGCCGCTGCGCCGCGCGCTGCAAGCGTTTCAGGGCGATCTGAACGACACCGACGCGCTGCGCTGGCTGATCGCCGCGGTCAACACCGCCTACGACGTGTGGGACGACGAGGCCTGGTCCGTGCTGTCCGCCCGCCAGGTGCGGCTGGCCCGGGCGGCGGGCGCGCTCACCGCGCTGCCGGTCGCCCTCAACCAGCGGATCTACCTCTGCGTGCACACCGGCGAGCTCGCCCAGGCGGCGGCGCTCGTGGAGGAGGCGGCGGCGGTCGCGCGGGCCACGGGGATCGCGCGGCCGCCGTTCGGCGCGGCGGTGCTGGCCTGCTGGCAGGGGGACGAGGCGGCCGCCCGGGATCTGATCCGGCACGCCGTCGAGCGGGGCACCGAGCGCGAGGAGGGGCACGGGCTGAGCATGGTGCAGCGGGCGGGCGCGGTGCTCGCCAACGCGCTCGGGCGGCACGAGCAGGTCCTGGTGGAGGCCGGGACAACTTTCGCGGACGGGGCGCTCGCCGAGGTGGTCGAGGCGGCCGCGAAACTCGGTGACCGGCCGCGCGCACGCCAGGCCCTGGAACGGCTCTCCCGGTCGACGAACGCCTCCGGGACGGCGTGGGGGCTGGGCATCGAGGCGCGGTCGCGGGCGCTGGTCAGCGACGGCGACGCCGCCGAGATGCTTTATCGCGAGGCCATCGAACGATTGGGCGGGTGCCGCGGCGCCATGCCGTTGGCCAGGGCACATCTCCTGTACGGGGAGTGGCTGCGCGCCGAGCAGCGGCGCGCCGACGCACGGGTGCAGCTGCGCGCCGCGTACGAAATCTTCGAAAGCGCCGGGGCCGCGGCCTTTGCCCGCCGCAGCAGCCGGGAGTTGCTCGCGGCCGGCGAGTCCATCGGGACCTCGTTGACGCGGACGGTGGGCCGGCCGGCGGAGCTGACCCCGCAGGAACGGCAGATCGCGCGGCGGGCCCGCGACGGCCGGTCGAACGCGCAGATCGCGGGGGAGTTGTTCCTCAGCTCGCGAACCGTGGAGTGGCATTTGCGCAAGGTTTTCGGAAAGCTCGGCATCGCCAACCGGCGGGAGTTGCGCGCGGCGCTGCCCGAGACTGCCGGCGTATTGATCCGGGGCTAGTTCCGCTCGCGTGCGTCCGGAAGGCTGGTCGCATGCTGCTGTTGTGCTTCGCCGTCGTCCTGCTGCTGGCCGTGCTGGTGTCGGCGCTGGCGAAGCGGACGATCCTGTCCACGGCCGTGTTGTTCCTGGCGGCCGGCATCCTGCTCGGCGCCGGAACCACCGGCGTGCTCGGGGTGCGCTCCGATTCCCCGATCGTCGGCACGCTGGCCGAGCTCGCGCTGTTCGCGGTGCTGTTCACCGACGGCATGCGGGTCGGCTGGGCGGACCTGCGCTCGGCGTGGCGCCTGCCCGGCCGCGCGCTCGGCTGGGGCCTGCCGCTGACCCTCGCGGTGACGGCCGTCGCGGCCCACTACGTCGCGGGCCTGGGCTGGGCGGAGTCGCTGCTGATCGGGGCGATCCTGGCCCCGACCGACCCGGTGTTCGCGTCGGCGCTGGTGGGCAACGACAAGGTGCCGGCCCGGCTGCGCCACCTGCTGAACGTGGAGTCGGGGGTCAACGACGGGCTGGCGCTGCCGTTCGTGATCGTCTTCCTGGCGGTCGCGGCCGGCGCCGACGACCTGCACCTGGGGGAGCTGGCCCTGGAGGTGTCGGGCGGCCTGGCGATCGGCGTGCTGATCCCGGTGGCGGCGATCCTGCTGGAGCGCACCCGGTTCTTCGCCGCCTCGGTCGCCTACGAGCCGCTCAACGGGTTCGCCATCGGGCTGCTCGTGCTGGCGGTCGGCGAGGTGACGCACGCCAACCTGTTCCTGGCGGCGTTCGCGGCCGGCATCACGGTGGCGACCTTCGGGCCGCGGCAGCGCGCGACGTTCGAGCACTTCGGGGAGAACATCGCCGAGCTGCTCAAGCTGGCGGCGCTGCTGGTGTTCGGCGCGCTGATCTCGCCGGGCTTCCTGGCCGAGATCTCGTGGCAGGGCTGGGTGTTCGCGATCCTGGCGATCTTCGTGGCCCGGCCGGTCGCCCTGTGGCTGTCGTTTTTGCGGTCCGGGCTCGATCTGAAGGAGCAGGCCGCGGCGATGTGGTTCGGCCCCAAGGGTTTCGCCTCGGTGGTCTACGCGCTGCTGGTGCTGGAGTCCGGCATCACCGCGGCGGACACGATCTTCCATCTGGTCGCGCTGACGATCGTCCTGTCGATCGTGCTGCACTCCTCGACCGACGTCGTGGTGGCGCGCGCCTTCGACGACGAGGCCGACACGCCGGCCTGGCACGGTGTCCTGCGGCGCACGCTCGGCTCGGCCCGTCGCGGCGGAGGACTACGGTGAGGTCATGCGCGCTGGCGATGTGGCGAGGCCGTTCAGCACCGTGACCGAGCAGACCCCGGCCCGTGAGGCGGTGAAGGTCCTGGCCGCGCAGGACCTGCCCGGCCTCGTCGTGGTGGACGGACGCGGACGGCCGCTGACCGTGCTGGCCGGGACCCAGGTGCTGCGGATGGCGCTGCCGTCGTACTGCCAGGACGACCCCGCGCTCGCCCGGGTCATCGACGAGAGCGCCGCCGACCTGATCTTCGACGGGCTGGGCGACCGCACGGTGGCCGAGCTGCTGCCCCGCACCCGCCCGGAGCTGCCGGCGGTGGCCCCGGAGGCGACCGTGCTCGAGGTCGCCTCGGTGATGGCCCGGTCCAACGTGCCGCTGGTCGCGGTGGTCGGCGCCGACAAGGTCATGCTCGGTGTGATCACGCTGGACGGGCTGCTCGACCGGATGCTCGGCACGTGACGGACGGCGGCGTCAAAGAACGAAGAATCGCAGCCACAGGTACGGGACGGCCAGCGCGACCGAGATGACGGTGACGATCAGACCGTACTTGGTGAAGCCCCAGAACGAGATGCGATGCCCCGCCCGTTCGGCGATCCCGAGCACGACGACGTTCGCCGAGGCGCCGACCGCGGTGGCGTTGCCGCCCAGATCGGCGCCGATCGCCAGGGCCCACCACAGCACCTGCGCCTTGTCGAGGCCGCCCTCGGCCCGCACCAGCTCGGCGACGATCGGGCTCATCGTCGCCACGTACGGAATGTTGTCGACGATCGCCGACAGCCCGGCCGAGGCCCAGAGCAGCAGCAGGGTCGCCGGCCAGAGCTTGCCCTCGACCGCGCCGGTCGCGGCGCGGGCGAGCGTGTCGATGACGCCGGTGGCGACCAGCGCGCCGACCATGACGAACAGGCCGGCGAAGAACACCAGGGTCGGCCATTCCACGTCCTTGGCGACCTCGGTGGCGTCCAGCCGCGACAGCGCGAGCAGCAACAGGCCGCCGAGCAGCGCCACCACCGACGGCTCGAGGCCGAGCAGGGTGTGCAGGCTGAACGCGGCGAGGACCAGGGCCAGGACGGACAGGCTGATGACGACCAGCCGGCGGTCGCGGATCGCGTCGGCCTCGCGCAGCGCCATGATGCGCTCGGCCCGCGCGGCGTCGTAGCGGAACGCCGAGCGGAACATCACCCGGCACAGCAGGATCAGAACGACCAGCACCACCACGATGAACGGCGCCAGCACCGACAGGAAGTCGTTGAAGGCCAGCCCGGAACGGCTGGCGATGATGATGTTCGGCGGGTCGCCGACCAGGGTCGCCGTCCCGCCGATGTTCGACGCCAGCACCTCGGCGATCAGAAATGGCTCCGGCGGCACCCCGAGCCGCTCGCACACCAGCAGCGTCACCGGCGCGACCAGCAGCACGGTGGTCACGTTGTCGAGCCCGGCCGACACCACACCGGTGACCACCAGCAGGATCACCATGACCGGGAACGGGCGGCCGCGGGCGCGCTTGGCGCTCCAGATCGCCACGTACTCGAAGACGCCCGTGCGCTTGAGCACGCTGACGATCAGCATCATCCCCAGCAGCAGGAAGATGACGTTCCAGTCGATGCCCGCGTCCTCGGAGAAGAAGGCGTGCTCGGCGTTCGTCGCCCCGATCGCCAGCATGATCGACGCCCCGCCGAGGGCGACCGCCACCCGGTTGACCTTCTCGGTGGCGATCAGCAGGTAGGCCGACGCGAAGATCGCCACCGCGATCCAGGCCAGCGTGCTCACCCGCGCGCCCCCTCTGCCGGACAGCCGTCATCGACCGCCGACCAGGCTTCCCGGCACACCTGAGATCAAACTATCAGCGGTGGCCGGGCAGCCGGGTCATCCGGTCAGCAGTTGCGCAACTCCGGCGACTGGTTGAGCAGCTGGCCGCGCGGCGACACGAACGCCTGGTAGCGATCGTTGCCGACCGCGTCGTAGGAGAACGCGGCGACGCGGTGGCAGTTCTGGAACGCGAGTTTCGCGCCGAAATGACGCTCGAGGCCGCCGCGGATGGAGTCGCTGGCCAGCGCGCGCAGCAGCTGGCCGCGCTCGCGATCGGTGGGCGGCGGGATCTCGTGGTCGGCGAAGTCGCCGCCGCCGGAACGCAGGTCGGTCATCACCTTGCTGACGACCTCCCACGCGTAGGGGAGGGACTCGCGCACGCAGGCGACGAACTCCTCGTCGGAGACGGGCCCCCGCTCGGCGGTGGCGAGCAGGGTCGGGGAGACGTTGAGTGACATTGGTTTTCCTTTCCATCAGGAACGCTTGCGACCATCCTGTTGGAAACGATTCCCATTAGCAAGTGGGGATCACCCGTTCGGTACGCTGCTGTCATGACGGACGTCGACTGGCCCGAGTGCCGCAATGCCCGTGACCTCGGCGGACTGCCCACGATGGACGGAACGGTCACGAGCAAGGGCGTGCCTCTACCGGACGGACGCGCTGTGCCTGCTGACCGAGGCGGGCGTGGCGGCGGTGCGCAAGGCCGGCGTCACCCGCATCATCGACCTGCGCTGGCAACGGGAGCTCGACGCGGAGCCCGGGCCGTTCGCCGGCGACCCGATCTACCGGCACGTGCCGATGCTCGAGGACGTCCTGTCGTACGAGGTGCGGCACGAGACGTACGGGCCGATGCTCGACTTCAACCGCGAGCGGATCGCGGCGGCCTTCGCCGCGCTGGCCACCGCGCCCGCCGGCGGCGGCGTGATCGTGCACTGCCAAGGGGGACGCGACCGTACGGGTGTGCTCGTGGCGCTGGCCCTGGCGGTGGCCGGCGTGTCCGCCGAGGAGATCGTCGCCGACTACGGCCGGTCCCCGGAACGGCCGCCGATCGCGATGGCCAACACCCTGGAGCACCTGGAGTCGCGCTACGGGGGCGCGTTCGCCTACCTGCGCGAGATCGGCGTGAGCGCGGAGGACGTCGAGGCGGTCAGGGTGCGGCTGAGGTCGTGACCGGGGCCGCCTCGCGCGTCTCCCATTTCTGCTCGATGCGACCGTAGCGCCACACCAGCAGCGCCACCGCCCAGGTGAGCACGAACAGCCCGACGATCACGAAACCGACGTAGTTCAGGTCGAGCCCGCCGATTGCGGCGAGCGGCCCGGTCGTGATGTGCAGCTTGTCGGTGACG
>NZ_CP192076.1:0-1550000 GCF_050942195.1 Actinoplanes sp. CA-142083 | reverse complement strand
AGGCAACCGCCCGGTGCTTCGGCAAGCTTACCGCTCGCCTCCGCGGCCCGTTGAACCCCCTAGGCCCGTCACTTTCGTGCCGTTCCGTCCGGGTTTCCCGCGGGCAGAGAGAAAGTTACGTGATCACCCGTGGCCGATGCAAATCGACCCTCATAATCGCGAGGTCCCGCGCCCGCCCCAAGACCATGACAGAGTGGGCTCATGGGTTCCTCCCCCACGCTGGCGGCCGACGCCATCTCCGATCTCCTACTCCCCGCCGGGCAGCTGGTGATCGGCGCACTTGTGCTGGTCACGCTCGTGATTTCGACCCTGCGCCTGGCCCGCCGAGGCCCCACCCGCATGGGCGGCGCCCTCCTGCTGACCGGCGGCGCCGTAATCGGCCTGGCAGTGATCGGCTACCTGGTGCAACTCCTGTGACCCCGGTCGCAGCGCGGTAATTCAGGAAAGCAGCCCGGAATTTCAGGAGAGGCGACGGTTCGCAAGGCTCGGCAACTCCTCGCGGATCTTCTCCAGCCGGGACAGGTCCAGCTCGGCCGTGGCGATCGTGATGTCATCGGGCGCCTGCGCCACCACAGTCCCCCACGGGTCGATGATCATGCTCCGCCCGAAACACGTACGCGATGGCTCGTGGTCCCCGATCTGGCCGGCAGCGACCACATAGCACTGGTTCTCGATGGCGCGGGCCCGCAGCAGAACCTCCCAGTGGTCGCGTCCGGTGTGCATCATGAACGCGGCCGGGACCACCAGGACCCGAGCGTCTTCGACGGCGAGGCGCCGGTACAGCTCGGGGAAACGTAGGTCGTAGCAGATGGACAGGCCGGTCCGGACGCCGGCGATGTCGGCGACGACGGTGCGGTCACCGGGCGAGACCGAGCGGGACTCCTGGTAGGAGACACGGCCGGCGATCTCCACGTCGTACAGGTGAATCTTCCGATAGGTCGCGGCCAGCTCGCCCCCGGGCGAGAAGACGAGCGTGGTGTTGAACGTGTGCTCGTCGTCCGGGCCGATCTCGTGGAACGAGCCGGCGTGCACCCAGATGCCGAGCTCCCGCGCGGCCCGGGCGAAGAACTGAGCGAACTCGCCGTCGATCGGCTCCGGCTTCGGCGCTGTCTTCCCGGGGCCCAGATAGTCGACGTACTCCGGCAGGACGGCCAGGTCGGCGCCCGCGGCCGCGGCCCGCTCCAGCAGATCGCGGGCAACGCGCAGGTTCTGGTCACGGTCGTCACGGGAGTTGAGCTGGCACACGGCTACGCGCATGAATCGAGACTACGCACAATCCGTCGCGTCCACTCGGGCCGAGAACGCAAGCACCGCGCCGGGACGGACCCGACGCGGTGCGAGGAAGGACAGAGCTAGGCCGACTTCTCTTCGCGATCCGGCCGGCGACGGCGGCCGACGAACTCGCGGGGCACGATGGTCGGGTTGACGTTCTCCAGGACGACCTCGCGGGTGATGACTACACGCGCGGCGTCGGGGTTGCTGGGAACCTCGTACATCACGGAGAGCAGGACCTCTTCCATGATGGCGCGCAGGCCTCGGGCGCCGGTGCCGCGGAGCATGGCCTGATCGGCGATCGCCTCGAGGGCGCCGTAGTCGAACTCGAGCTCCACGCCGTCCAGCTCGAACAGGCGCTGGTACTGCTTCACGTACGCGTTGCGGGGCTCGGTCAGGATCTTGATCAGCGCCTCGCGGTCGAGGTTGCGGACCGTGGTGATGACCGGGAGCCGGCCGATGAACTCGGGGATCAGGCCGAATTTCAGCATGTCCTCGGGCATCACCTTGCTGAAGATGTCGTCGGTGTTGCGCTCCGAGATCGAGCGGAGGTGCGCGCCGAAGCCGACGCCGCCGTGCCCGACCCGGGACTCGATGATCCGGTCCAGGCCGGCGAAGGCGCCGCCCACGATGAACAACACGTTCGTCGTGTCGATCTGGATGAACTCCTGGTGCGGATGCTTGCGGCCGCCCTGGGGCGGAACGTTCGCCACCGTGCCCTCGAGGATCTTCAGCAGGGCCTGCTGGACGCCCTCCCCGGACACGTCGCGGGTGATCGACGGGTTCTCGCTCTTGCGGGCGATCTTGTCGACCTCGTCGATGTAGATGATGCCCTGCTCGGCGCGCTTCACGTCGTAGTCGGCGGCCTGGATGAGCTTGAGCAGGATGTTTTCCACGTCCTCGCCGACGTAGCCGGCCTCGGTCAGCGCCGTGGCATCGGCGATCGCGAACGGGACGTTGAGCATGCGGGCGAGGGTCTGCGCCAGGTGCGTCTTACCGCAGCCGGTGGGGCCGATGAGCATGATGTTGCTCTTGGCCACCTCGACGTCGCTGCCGCTGCCGGGCGCGCCGCTCGACTCGGCCTGGATGCGCTTGTAGTGGTTGTAGACCGCCACCGAAAGCGCCTTCTTGGCCTGTTCCTGCCCGACCACGTAGTTGTCGAGGAAGGCGCAGATCTCCATCGGCTTGGGAAGCTCTTCCCACTTCACCTCGCCGGTCTCGGCCAGCTCTTCTTCGATGATCTCGTTGCAGAGGTCGATGCACTCATCGCAGATGTAGACACCGGGGCCCGCGATGAGCTTCTTGACCTGCTTCTGGGACTTCCCACAGAAGGAGCACTTCAGTAGGTCGCCACCGTCGCCGATCCGTGCCACCTACGACTCCTTGAAATCATCGGCCGGCTCGCGCCGACCCCTGGTCGAGGGCTGAATCGCCCCGTTGCCATCCCATCGTCTGCCGAACCGCGTAACTGAGGCTGCATGCTCGACGTTACCCGCAAAGGGGCGGTTCTCCGACCCCCCAAAACGGGCGTGTCAGGGGTCGGCCAGTCTAACGCGCACCGGTCGGCCCCCGACAACGTGCTCCTAGCTGCCCGAGCTGACCGACTGAAGGCTCTTCTTGCGGCTGGCCAGGACGACGTCGACCAGGCCGTACTCCTTGGCCTCGTCGGCGGTCATGATCTTGTCACGGTCGATGTCCTTGCGGACCTTGTCGACCGGCTGGCCGGAGTGGCGAGCGATCATCTCCTCGAGCTGCGTACGCATGCGGAGAATCTCGCGGGCCTGGATCTCGATGTCCGAGCCCTGGCCGTAGCCGCCCTCGGTGGCCGGCTGGTGGATCAGCACCCGGGAGTGCGGCAGCGCCATGCGCTTGCCCGCCGTGCCGCCCGCCAGCAGGACCGCGGCCGCCGAGGCGGCCTGGCCGAGGCAGACGGTGGAGATGTCCGGGCGGACGTACTGCATGGTGTCGTAGATCGCCGTCATGGCGGTGAACGAGCCACCCGGGGAGTTGATGTACATCAGGATGTCGCGGTCCGGGTCGGAGCTCTCCAGCGTCAGCAGCTGGGCCATCACGTCGTTGGCCGACGCGTCGTCCACCTGGACGCCGAGGAAGATGATCCGGTCCTCGAACATCTTGTTGTACGGGTTTGTCTCCTTCATCATCCCGTTCGAGGAGCGCTCGACGAAGGACGGGAGAATGTAGCGGTTGTGCACCGGAGCGAACCCGGGAGGCATGGTCAGGTCAGTCATAGTTCTGCTCCTCAGTTCAGCGTTCCGGCGCCATCGGCGACCTCAATGGCCCCGGTGATCACCTTGTCGATGAAGCCGTAGTCCTTGGCCTCCTGCGCCGTGAACCAGCGGTCACGGTCGAAGTCGGCTGCGATCTGCTCCTGGGACTGACCGGTGTGAAACGCGATCCGCTCCTGGAACATGCGCTTGGTGTAGAGCATCTGCTCGGCCTGGATGGCGATGTCGGCGGCCGTGCCGCCCATGCCACCCGACGGCTGGTGCATCATGATCCGGGCGTGCGGCAGCGCGAAGCGCTTGCCGGCGGCGCCGGCGCAGAGCAGGAACTGCCCCATCGACGCGGCCATGCCCATCGCGACGGTCTGCACGTCGTTGTCGATGAACTGCATCGTGTCGTAGATCGCCATGCCCGAGTAGACCGAGCCACCCGGGGAGTTGATCCAGAGGTGGATGTCGCGCTCAGGGTCCTCGGCGGAAAGCAGCAGCAGCTGCGCGCAGATGCGGTTGGCCACCGCGTCGGTCACCTCGCTGCCGAGGAAGATGATGCGCTCACGCAGCAGGCGGTTGAAGACCGAATCGTCGAGGTTGCCACTGAGGGTGTCGCCGCCGCGCAGCACAGGGCTCGCGGGGATGTGGAGATCGGTCATGGCAGCCCTTCACAGCTGACTGTGTCGGCCGAGGTTCCGGCCGGCAGGTTGTCCGTCGTACGACCAACCTAACCGGTCGAATGAGCATCAGCTTCCCGCTCGGGCAGGTGTTCGCTGACAGCGCAGTGCTGGCTGGCTCCGCTTCGCTCCGCGGGCGATCGCCCCTTTCAGGGTGATGAGGAGGCAGCCAATTTTCGACGCCGCAAACCCCCGGCGCCAAAAATCGACTGCCTCCTCATCACCGGGGCGATCGCGACTCTCCCCGGCTCAAACCAAATCAGTGGTTGTGGCCGGCGTGCTCGTCTTCCGACGCGGCACGCAGGTCGTCCAGGGTGAGGACGTTGCCCTCGGAGTCCTTCATCTCGACCTGCTCCATCACCGAGGCGAGCGCCTTGCCCCGGCGCACGTCGCCGAAGACCGCGGCCGCCGCGCCCGACTGGACGAGCTGGTCGTAGTACTGCTGCGGCTGCATCTGGGCGCGCTGCGCCCGGTGCACGATCTCGTGGCCGAACTCGTCGTCGGAGACCTGAACGTCCTCGGCGTCCGCGACCGTGTCGAGCAGCAGCTGGATGCGGACGCCCTCCTCGGCGGCCTCGGTCAGCTCCTGGTCGATCTGCTCCTCGGTCTTGTCCTCGGAGGTCAGGTAGTCCTGCAGGGTGGCGCCGATCCGCTCGAGCTGGTCGGTCATGGCCTGCTTGCGGCCCTCGACCTCGTCCTTCACGACGCCCTCGGGCGCCGGGATCTCGGCGGCCACGACGAGCTGCTTGAGGGCCTCGTCGCGGGCGGCGTAGATCTGCTCGACCTTCTTCACCCGGGTGAGACGCTCGCGCAGGTCGCCGCGCAGCTCGTCGAGCGTGTCGAACTCGCTCGCCAGCTGGGCGAACTCGTCGTCGATCTCGGGCAGCTGCTTGTCCTTGACGCTGCGGACGGTCACCTTGACCTCGGCGTCGCGGCCGGCGAAGTCGCCGCCGACGAGCTGGGTGGTGAACTCCGCGTCGGCGCCGGCGACCAGGCCGACGAGGACCTCGTCGAGGCCCGGGAGCAGCTGCTTGCTGCCGACCTCGTGGGAGATGTTGGTGGCCGAGCCGCCCGGCACCTCCTCGCCGTCGACGGTGGCGTTCAGGTCGAGCTGCACGTAGTCGCCCTCGGCGGCCGGCCGCTCGACGGTCTTGAGGGTCGCGAAGCGCTCACGCAGGCCGTTGATCTGCTCGTCGATCTCGTTGTCGCCGATCTCGACGGCCGGGACCGTGACCGAGATGGTCTTCAGGTCCGGCACGGTGATCTCGGGACGGACGTCGACCTCGGCCGTGAACTTCAGCGGCGCGTTGTCGGCGAACTCGGTGATCTCCACCTCGGGGCGGCCGAGCGTCTTCACGTCGTGCTCACGGACCGCGGCGAGGATCTGCTGCGGGATCGCCTCCTGCACGGCCTCGTTGAGAACCGCGCCGCGGCCGACCCGCTGGTCGATCACGGCGGCCGGGATCTTGCCACGACGGAAGCCCGGCACCTGCACCTGCGCGCCGATCTCCCGGTACGCCTTCTGCAGGCTCGGCTTGAGCTCGTCGAACGGCACCTCGATGGCGAGCTTCACCCTGGTCGGGCTCAGAGTCTCGACGGTGCTCTTCACAGGCGTACTCCTTGTTGCTGCGGATAGATGATGTCAGTCGGGGTGGCGGGATTTGAACCCACGGCCCCTCGCTCCCAAAGCGAGTGCGCTACCAAGCTGCGCCACACCCCGTGGCGTGGGCCAGTGTATGCGGTCCGCTTTCGTCAACGTGCGCTGGAGTCACCTAGTGGGCCAGAGCCCGATAAGGTGGGCGGTTCGCAACGACGGGAAGTGATTCAGTAAGCTAGCGGTCGTGCGCCGGGCAACCGGCGCCGCGCGGGCGTAGCTCAATGGTAGAGCCTCAGTCTTCCAAACTGATTACGCGAGTTCGATTCTCGTCGCCCGCTCCGCGATGGGCGTCCCCTGTCCGCAGAGGGCGCGGACCTGGTCGCTCCGCATTCCTACCTGGGGGCCGAGCCCCCAGACCCCCACGATGACTGTTGGTTGCGGTGGGTTCGGGGTCAGGCGATTTATCCCGTACGGCCGGAGCGCGCGGACCTGGACAAGGGCGCGGCGTAGGGACGCTGGGGTGTTGCGGTCTCGGCGTGGACGGCCCGGGTCGTGTGTGCCTGGTCGGCGAAACCCACCTGAGCGGCCAGGGCGGCCAGGCGGCCAGGTCGTCGGCGTCGGGCAGGCGGTCTAGGGCGGCTCGCGCTCGCAGGCGGCGGCGGTAGAGCCGGTGGAAGAGCCGCGACAGGTGCCGCCGCCGATAAGCGCGCCAAAAAGGGGCACAGCGCCGGGCCGCCACCCGGCGCTGTGCCGTCTCAACTTGCGACGGAGAGGAAGAACTCCGCCGCCGGTGAGGTGGAGCACCCCCGGTATGACGGGAGCGTGCCGGCGGAACTGGGAGCACTTCCAGTCTTGAAGGTTTCCAGTGATTCCGGCCGCCAACGTAACGCCCGGCTTCGACGCGCGTCTATTAGGGCTCTCTTAAATCTGACCGGGGATCAGCAAGTCGTCACGCACGGCGATCAACGGGATCAAGGTCGGCCTTGACATGTGACCTTTTGGTCACATAACTTTGCGTCATGGATGACGACGACCGGGTGTTCAAGGCGCTGGCCGACCCGAGCCGTCGTTTCCTGCTCGACCTGCTCTTCGAGCGCGACGGCCGCACGCTCTCGGAGCTCGAGTCGGAGCTTGCGATGACGCGGTTCGGCGTCGCGAAGCACCTCAAGGTGCTCGAGGAGGCGGGCCTCGTCGTCACGCGCCGGTCCGGGCGGGAGAAGCTGCACTTTCTCAACCCCGTGCCGATCCGGCTGATCCACGACCGGTGGATCGACAAGTACACCGAGCACCACGTGCAAGCCCTCGTCGATCTCAAGCACGCGCTGGAGGAAGAGCCATGACCGACACGACTACCGCACTCACGACCCAGGTCTACCGGGTGTGGATCAAGGCGACGCCGGAGCGGATCTGGGCCGCCATCACCGACCCCGAGTGGAACAGCAGGTATGCCTACCAGGCGCCCAGCTACTTCGAGCTGAGGAAGGGCGGCTCGTTCCACGCGACCGCCACCAAGGACATGAAGGACTTCGCGGCGGCCAACGGCTTCGAGGTGCCGGACACGATCCTCGACGGCGAGATCCTCGAGTGCGAGCCGCCGCGGCGCCTGGTGCAGACCTGGCGGATGCTGATGGACCCGAGCACCGCCGGCGAGCCGTTCACCACGCTGACGTACGAGATCGAGGACGCCAAGATGCAGCCCGGCGTCAGCAAGCTGACCATCACGCACCAGCTGGCCGGCGCGCCGAACACGGCCGCGATGGTGGCGGGCACCGAGGACAGCGGGGCCGGCGGCGGCTGGGCCTGGATCCTCAGCGACCTCAAGACGCTGCTGGAGACGGGAAAGAACTTCGTGGAGTGACATACATCCGGCTCGACCCTGGGGTTTCCCGGGGTCGGGCCGGTATCGTCCGCCGGGTGACCTGGCTCTGGGCATTACTCATCGTGATTGGCCTCGCCATGATCGTGGTGGCGGTGTGGCCGAGCATCCGCGGCCGCAAGACCGAAAGCCCGCAGGACGACGAGAATCCGGAAGGCGTCTGAGGGCCTCCGGAAGCGGGCTGGCACACTACCAAGGGTGAGCGACGGAGAGCTGGAGACATACAGTCTCGTCGAGCTCGCCGTCGACCGGCTGCGGCGCGACATCCTGAGCGGGCGCACCGATCCCGGCGAACGTCTCGTCGAGGAGCAGCTGACCCGCCGGCTGGGCATCAGCCGGGCCCCCCTGCGCGAGGCCATGCGGCTTCTCGCCCAGCAGGGGCTGGTCGAGCACATTCCCCGGCGCGGCGCGCGGGTGGCCACGCTTTCCGACGACGACGTACGCGAGCTGTACGAGGTGCGCGACGTCCTGGAGCGGCACGCCGTCGCCACCACGCCGGCCGCCCCGGATCTGGCCGGGCTGCGCGCCGCCCTCGACGTGATGCGCAAGGCGACCGAGGCCGGCGACCGCCTCGAGCTGGCGAACGCGCACCGCCGCTTCCACACCGAGGTGGTGCGGCTGAGCGGCAACCGCCAGCTGGCCGCCCTGTACGAGTCGATCCTGGTGCGCATCCAGCTGTACATGGCGGTGAACATGCGCCGGGAGGCGGAGACCGCGCACGCGGAGGACGGCGTGCACCGGCACGAGCGCCTGTTCGCGGCGGTGGAGGCCGGCGACGCCGTGGGCATCCTGACGGCGCTGAGCGAGCACGGCGCCCGCACTTACCTGACCTAGCAAAGAGCACGTAGCGAAACCGCGACGTTACAAACCGAGGCCTCCGCCGAAACAGGATTGTCGACAATCGACGATGTGGACGCACACGAGATCGTCGATGAGGTCGCCGCCCGGCTGAGCGAGCGCGAGGGTGTCTGGATCAGCACCTTCACCCGCGCTGAGCTGCATGAGCGCGCGGACGCGATCGACCCGGCGCTGCCGCTCGCGGGCATGCCGTTCGCGGTCAAGGACAACATCGACGTGGCCGGGCTGCCCACGACGGCCGGCTGCCCCGACTTCGCCTACCGGCCGCAGCGCCACGCGACCGTGGTGCAGCGGCTGGTGGACGCCGGGGCGATCGTGGTCGGCAAGACCAACCTCGACCAGTTCGCGACCGGGCTGACCGGGGCGCGTTCGCCGTACGGGTCGCCGGAGAGCGTCTTCGGCGGCGGGCTGATCTCGGGCGGGTCCAGCTCGGGGTCGGCGGTGGCGGTGGCGAGCGGGGTGGTGCCGTTCGCCCTGGGCACGGACACCGCCGGCTCGGGGCGGGTGCCGGCGGCGCTGAACGGGATCACCGGGGTCAAGCCGACCCGGGGGCTGCTCAGCACGCGCGGGGTGGTGCCGGCGTGCCGGTCGCTCGACTGTGTCTCGATCTTCGCGCCCGATCCGGGTACGGCCGAGCGGGTCATGCGGGTGGCGCGCGGCCTCGATTCCGGGGACCCGTGGTCGCGGGACGGCCGTGGTCCACTGATCGGCGAGCCGCGCATCGCCGTACCCGAAAGCCTGGATTTTTTTGGTGATGCGGGCCAGGAGAAGTCCTTCGCGAGCTGGCGGAGTCACCCCACGGTCGGCATCGGGCCGCTGCTGGAAGCCGGTGACCTGCTCTATCGCGGGCCGTGGGTGGCCGAGCGCCTCGCGGTCCTCGGCGAGTTCCTGGAGAAGAGCCCCGGGTCGGTCCTGCCGGTGACGCGGCAGGTTCTGGAGAACGGGTACGGCTACAGCGCCGTCGACGCGTTCCGGGCGCGGCACCGCCTCCAGGAGCTGAAGGCCGCCGCCGACCGGATGTGGGACGACATCGACGTGCTGGTGCTGCCCACGATCGGCACCACCTACACGTACGCGGAGATCGCCGAGGACCCGATCGGGCGCAACCTGAACCTGGGCCGGTACACGCAGTTCGCGAACCTGCTGGACATGGCGGCCGTGACGGTGCCGAACGGGTTCACCGAGGACGGCCGGCCCGCGTCGATCACGCTGTTCGGCCCGGCCTTCAGCGACGACACGCTGATCCGGCTGGCCCGCTCGCTGCCGCTCGATGACGGCATGACGATCGCGGTCGCCGGCCTGCATCTGAGCGGCGAGCCCCGCAACGGCGAACTGGTCGCCCGCGGCGCCACGCTGCTCGGCGCGACCCGCACCGCGCCCTGCTACCGCCTCTACCACCTGCCCAGCGGAGCGCCCGGCCTGGTCAGGTCCCCGGACGGCGCCTCGATCGAGGTCGAGCTGTGGCGGCTGCCCGCGGCCCAGGTCGGCGGCTTCCTGGCGGGCATCGGCGCGCCGCTCGGCCTCGGCCGGGTCGCGCTGGACGACGGCACCGAGGTCACCGGCTTCCTCTGCGAGGGATACGCGGTGGCGGGCGCCCCGGACATCACCGCCGGCGGCGGCTGGCGGAACTACCGGATGAGAGGAGAGAAGCGATGAGCGCGACGATCGGGCCGGTCAAGGCCGACCCGTACCTGTGGCCGTACGACGGGGCCGTGCCCGTCGAGAGGACGGCACTGATCTGCATCGACTGGCAGACCGACTTCTGTGGGAAGGGCGGCTATGTCGACGCGATGGGCTACGACATCGAGCTGACCCGGGCGGGGCTGCCGTCCACCGCGCGGCTGCTCGCGCATGCCCGGGAGCTCGGGATGCTCGTCGTGCACACCCGGGAGGGGCACGACCCGGACCTGTCCGACCTGCCGGCCAACAAGCGGTGGCGCTCGGCGCGGATCGGGGCGGAGATCGGCTCGGACGGGCCGGGCGGGCGGATCCTGGTGCGCGGTGAGCCGGGGTGGGAGATCGTGCCGGAGGTCGCCCCGGTCGCCGGCGAGGCCGTGATCGACAAGCCGGGGAAGGGCGCCTTCTACGCGACGAATCTCGACCTCGTATTGCGTACGCGGGGAATCTCGCACTTGATCTTGACTGGCATCACCACCGACGTGTGCGTGCACACGACCATGCGCGAGGCGAACGACCGCGGATACGAGTGCCTGATCCTCAGCGACTGCACCGGCGCGACCGACCCCGGCAACCACGCCGCGGCACTGCACATGGTGACGATGCAGGGCGGCGTCTTCGGGTGCGTGTCCACGTCGGAGGACGTGATCGCCGGGACGGAGTCCTGAGATGCCGAAGGTGGACGCCAAGCCCGGGCCCTTCGCTTTCGATCTCGACTCCACGGCGCTGCTCGTGATCGACATGCAGCGGGACTTCCTGATGCCGGGCGGGTTCGGGGAGAGCCTCGGTAACGACGTGTCGCGATTGCGGCGGACGATCGAGCCGCTCGCGGCCCTGATGACCGCCTGGCGCGCACGGAACCTGCCGATCATCCACACCCGCGAAGGGCATCTGCCCGACCTGTCGGACTGCCCGCCCGCCAAGTTGAACCGTGGCGCGCCCAGCATGCGGATCGGCGACCCCGGCGCCTTCGGCCGCATCCTCATCCGGGGCGAGTACGGCCACGACATCATCGACGAGCTGCAGCCTCTGGACGGCGAGCTCGTGATTGACAAACCGGGCAAAGGCGCTTTTTACGCGACGGATCTTCATAAAACGCTAGCGGGAAAGAGCAGCTTGGTGGTCACCGGGGTCACCACCGAGGTCTGCGTACACACCACGGTCCGCGAGGCGAACGACCGCGGCTACGAATGCCTGGTCCTGGCCGACTGCGTCGGCTCCTACTTCCCCGAGTTCCAGCAGGCCGGCCTCGAGATGATCGCCGCTCAGGGCGGCATCTTCGGCTGGGTCGCCGAATCCCCCGCACTGATCGCCGCCCTCGAGGAGCAGAGATGACCAAACTTCCGTACTGGGTTCGCGGCGACACGAACGCCTTCTTCGGCTTCGGCGTCAACGTGCTGGTCAACGTCCTCACGCTCACCGGCCTCTGCATCGGCGTCATCAAGATGCCGGCCGGCGACGTCTTCGGTGTCATCCTCCCGGCGCTCGGCATCGCCCTGGTCGCCGGCAACGTCTACTACACCTATCTGGCGCGCCGGCTCGCGGCGAAGGAGAACCGCGCGGACGTCACCGCGATGCCGTACGGCCCGAGCGTCCCGCACATGTTCATCGTGATCTTCGTGATCATGCTGCCGATCTACCTGTCCACGAAGAACCCGATCGCCGCGTGGACGGCCGGCATCGCCTGGGCGTTCATCATCGGCGTCATCGTGCTGATCGGCGCGTTCGTCGGCCCGTACATCAGGAAATACACACCCCGGGCGGCGCTGCTCGGCACCCTGGCCGGCATCTCGATCACCTTCATCTCGATGAACCCGGCCGGCAACATGTGGACAGCCGCGTGGATCGCCCTGCCCGTCTTCGGCCTGCTGCTGGTCGGCCTGCTCACCGACGTGAAGCTGCCCTTCAACATCCCGATCGGCCTGGCCGCGCTGCTGGTCGGCACCGCGATCGGCTGGATCGGCGGGTACATGAGCGTGCCCGACGTGACCGCGGCCGCCAAGGACATCGCGTTCGCCTTCCCGCACCTGAAGGTCGACCTGCTGATCGACGGGCTCAGGGACATGGCGCCGCTGCTGGCCACGGCCATCCCGCTGGGCGTCTACAACTTCACCGAGGCGATGACCAACGTGGAGAGCGCGGCCACCGCCGGCGACAAGTACAACCTGCGCAGCGTGCTGCTGGCCGACGGCGCCGGCGCGGTGATCGGCTCCTGCCTCGGCTCGCCGTTCCCACCCGCCGTCTACGTCGGGCATCCCGGCTGGAAGGCGGCCGGCGGCCGCAGCGGCTACTCGATGGCGACCGGCGTGGTGATCGCCCTGCTCTGCTTCTTCGGCCTGTTCGGCCTGCTCGGAGCGATCTTCCCGACCCCGGCGATCGTGCCGATCCTGCTCTACATCGGCCTGCTGATCGGCGCGCAGGCGTTCCAGGCCACGCCCCGGGCGCACGCGGCGGCGGTGGTGGCCGCGCTCATCCCGAACATCGCGCAGTGGGTCACCGGCATGATGGACAACGCGCTGTCGGCGGCGGGCACGACGGCGGCGCAGGTGGGCAACGACGCGCTGGCCGGGGCGGGCGTCGTCTACGGCGGCCTCAAGACGCTGGGCGAGGGCGCGATCCTGGCCGGCCTGGTGCTCGGCGCGATCGTCGCGTTCATCATCGACAAGCGCTTCTGGCACGCGGCGATCTTCTCGGGCGCCGGCGCGGTGCTGACCTTCGTGGGGCTGATCCACGCACCGAAAGTGGGGTGGAACGCGGACGGGCAGGTCACGCTCGGCTATCTGTTCCTGGCCGCGGTCTGCGTGCTGTTCGCGCTGACCAGGCCGGCGCCGGAGCCGGTCATGGAAGGTGAAGCCCAGGTCTCGGTCCCGGCTTGATGGAGATCGACCGGCCCGACGTGATCGCCGAGGTCACGGCCGCCTTCGAGGCCTACGAGCGGGCCCTCGTGGACGACGACGTGCCCGCCATGCTGAGCTTCTTCGCGGCGCGCGCCGTGCGGTTCGGCATCGCCGACCAGCAGAAAGGCATCGAGGAACAGGCCCGGTGGCGGCTTGCGCAAGGTGGCCTGCCGCCGGGCCGTCGTCTCGAGGACACAACCATTCACGCGTACGGCGAAAGCACCGCCATCGTCACGACGCTCTTCGGCTATCCGGGCAGTGGGGTGCTCGGCCGGCAGTCGCAGACATGGGTGCGGCTGCCCTCGGGCTGGAAGATCGTGCACGCGCACGTCTCCGAACCCCAGGCATGAACCGCCTTCAACCGGGCATCCGTCCGACATGATTGATCCGCGTAGCAGGTACCCGAAGCCCTCGCTCGACGGCGGCGACCAGGAGCCGCCCGGCTCGACCGAGGCGATGCCCGACCGGCCCGACCACGGCGAGGAGAGCTACCGCGGCTCGGGCCGGCTGGCCGGGCGGAAGGCGATCATCACCGGCGGCGACTCCGGCATCGGGCGGGCGGTGGCCATCGCGTACGCGCGGGAGGGCGCCGACGTGCTGATCTCTTACCTCCCTTCGGAGGAGCCGGACGCTCAGGAGACGGTTGCGTTGATCGAGAAGGCCGGGCAGAAGGCCGTGACCGTGCCCGGCGACATCCGCGACGAGGCGCTCTGCATGGCGATCGTCGAGCGGGCCGTGGCCGAGCTCGGCGGGGTCGACATCCTGGTCAACAACGCCGCCTACCAGATGATGGTGCCGGGCGGGATCACCGAGATCAGCACCGAACAGTTCGACCGGGTCATGAAGACGAACCTGTACGCGATGTTCTGGCTCTCGCGGGCCGTGGTGCCCCGGATGCGCCCCGGATCGTCGATCATCAACACCGCGTCGATCCAGGCGTACCTGTCGTCGAGCGCGCTGCTCGACTACGCCACCACCAAGGGCGGGATCGTGGCATTCACCAAAGCGCTCGCCGAGGACCTCGCCGAAAAGGGCATCCGGGTCAACGCGGTCGCTCCCGGGCCGATCTGGACGCCGCTGATCCCGTCGACGATGACGTCGGAGAAGGTCGAGTCGTTCGGCTCGGACACGCCGCTCGGGCGGGCCGGGCAGCCCGCCGAGGTCGCGCCCGCCTACGTCTACTTCGCGAGCGACGACGCTTCGTACACGACCGGCGAGGTCCTCGGGATCACCGGCGGCAAACCGGTCAGCTGACCCTTACGACGACACCTGGCCGGCCACCCAGTTCCACGCGGTCATGACCCACTCGGTCTGCTGCAGGTCGGCGATCCCGACGCCGACCAGGAACAGGGCGGTCACCAGGTGCGAGCCGCGGGCCGAGCGGCGCTGGCGGCCCATGCCGCGCTCGAGCACGTAGTAGCCGACGACGCGGGCCAGGCAGAACACGCCGACCGCGACGATCAGAGTGACCACGAAGACGATCACCGACGTGCCGAGCGAGCCGCCGCCGGAGAGCGCCCAGATGCCCCAGCAGACGAAGGCGAACAGCGCGGCCGCGGTGGACCACTCGTTGCCCCGGCGCAGGTCGCTCCAGCGCCAGCTCATGCCGCGGGCGTGCGGGGCGTCGGCGCCGGGCCAGCCGACGCCGGTGGGCTCGTGCTCGGCGAACTGCCGCTGGTGGGCCTGCGGGTTGACCCGGGCGCGGCCCTGCGTGAACGGCGACTGCTGCTGCTCTGTGGGCTGTTGCTCCGGGGCGGTGTCGCCGCCGCCGTGCGCGCCCATCGCCGGGGCCGTGGGCTGGTCGGCCCAGGGGTCCTGCGGTGGCATGTCGAGCGTCCGCTCATACCACTGCGGTTGCTCAGGCATCGTTCCCCCTCGGTTTCGTACTGCCGCCCCCACATCGAGAGTAGCGAGCCGACAAATCGTTCGCTCTTGCGCGTCGAGTCCGTTACACAGAACTCCATGGACGAATCCGTGCGTCTTCGCCAGGCGACGGCCGAGGACCACGACGCGATCGTGGATCTGCTCGGCTACGTCTTCCACCACGACTACGACGACGAGGCCCGGGCCCTCGAGCGGACGATCCTGGAGCCGGAGCGCTCACTGGTCGCCGAGGACGACGGTGCGATCGTCGGCCATACCACCGCGCTCTCGCGCGACCTGACCGTTCCCGGCGCCGTCCTGCCGGCCGCCCACGTCACCGGGGTCGGCGTGGCGCCCACGCACCGGCGGCGCGGCCTGCTCAGCGCCATGATGCGCCGCCAGCTCACCGAGGTGGCCGAGCCGATCGCGGTCCTCTGGGCCAGCGAGACGACGATCTACCCCCGCTTCGGCTACGGCCCGTCGGCCGGCGTGATGTCGCTCACCGCGATGACGCGTGAGCTGCGCATACGCCCCGAAGTGCCGGGCGCCGACCTCCGGCTGAAGCTGATCGACCCCAAGAAGTCGCGCGACGAGCTGGCCGCGATCTTCGCGAGGGTCGCCGAGTCGAGGGTGGGCTGGTCGAGCCGCCCCGGCGCGTGGTGGGACTTCCACCTCGCCGACCTCAAGGACAACCGCGGCGGCGCGACCTCGCGGCACGGCGTGATCTGTCACGACGCCGACGGCAACCCCGCCGGCTACGCGCTGTGGCGGGTGAAGAGCAAGTGGGACGAGTACGGCCCCGACGCCCAGGTACGGGTCATGGAGGTCGCCGCCGACGACCCGGGGGTGTACGCGGCCCTGTGGCGCTTCCTCCTCGGCATCGACCTGGCCCGCAGCCTCTCCTACGACGCCGGCGCGGTCGACGAGCCCCTGTTCCTCATGGTCGACGAGCCCCGCCGCCTGGGCCGCAAATACGAAGAGGCTCTCTGGATCCGGGTCGTCGACCTGCCGTCGGCGCTGGAGGCCCGCCGCTACCAGACTGCCGTGGATGTGGTCCTCGAGGTGACCGACCCGCTGCTCCCCGCGAACGCCGGCCGCTGGCGCCTGACCGGCGGCCCCGACAAGGCGAGCTGCGTGCGCACCGAGGAGTCCCCCGACCTGGCCATGACGGTGACCGATCTGGGCGCGCTCTATCTGGGCGGCACATCCTTGGGTTCGCTGATCGGTTCCGGCCGGGTCCGCGCGCTGACCGCCAACGTCCCGACGGCCGCCTTCGGCTGGCACAGAGCGCCAAACCCGATCGAGGTGTTCTGAGTGCACGCAGCGGCGGTACCGTCGGCACCATGGCCGAGCCCGAACGCCGACGCCGCCGCCTGCGTCCCTCCTCATCCCACGCGTCGACGCCTCCCGTCCCGCCCCCGGACGACCAGACCACCGTCCCGCCCTCCGGCAACCAGGGGCTAGACCCGGCCGCAGGGGCCGGCACGGGCACGGCCGCCGGCGCGGGCGCAGCAACGGGCTCAGGCGCGACCACCAGCACAGGCGCGACCGCGGGCTCAGGCGCGACCACGGGCGCGGGGGCAGGCGCGGGCTCAGGCGCGACTGCCGGCTCAGGCGCGACCACGGGCGCGGGCTCAGGCGCGACTGCCGGCTCAGGCGCGACCACGGGTGCGCGGGCAGGCACAGGGGCGGGCACAGGCACAGGCGCAGCCACGGGTGCGGGCACAGGCGCAGGCACGGGTGCGGGCACAGGCGCAGGCACGGGTGCGGGCGTGGGCTCGGCCACCGACCGCAGCGCGGTGAGTGACTCGGGTGCGGTGCCGGGCACGGAGGCGGTGACCGGCGCGATCGCCGACCTCGAAGAGACGGCGCGGCCGGCGCCACCCGCGGCTCGGCCCGGCGATCGGATGCCCGCGGATCGCGCGCCGCGTTCCGGGCCGGTCCGGCGCCCCTATCCCGGTGGCGCCTCCCCCGGCCCCGGCGGGAACGGCGGGGGCAACGGCGGTGACGACCGGGAGACCGAGCGAGGGTTGCGAGGCCTGGTGGGCAGCGGTTCGTCGCAGGTCAGCGTGGGTGCGGCCCTGCGGGCCCGCGACGCGGCCCGCCCGTCGGACGAGCAGCTGGCCGACGCCGACCGCAACCTGACGATCGTCCGCCGCAACTGGGTGCCGCGCGAGGAACTGCCACGCAACCGCTGACATAGCGGGCCGCCGCAAGCGACCCAAGCCGCGCGGCCGAGGCGAGCGCCGCGCGGGCAAAGGCGGGAGTCGCGCGGGCAAAGGCGGGAGTCGCGCGGGCGAAGCGGGCGTCAGCCCGCCTCGCCCGGATGGGCCGGCGGCCGGGTATGGCCTTGGGCTGGCGCCCAGTTTGTCCGCAAAAGTGGGGACTTATTCTGGCCCGTACGGTAAAAGGAGCGGGAGAAGGCCGCTCACGGTGACCCAGGTCAGGAAGCTGGCAGATCGGGGAGTTTGCGGGACTGCTCGTAGTCGGCCAGCTGGGCTATGCGGCGGGCGTGGCGTGGGTTTCCGGAGAACGCGGTGGCCAGGAACGTGTCCACGAAAGCCGTGGCCTCGTCGAGGGTGTGCTCGCGGGCGCCGATGCTGATGACGTTGGCGTCGTTGTGCTGCCTCGCCAGCTGGGCGATCTCGGTGCGCCAGACCAGGGCGGCCCTAACCCCGTCGATCTTGTTGGCGGCGATCTGCTCGCCGTTGCCGGAGCCGCCGATGACGATGCCGAGTGAGCCCTCGTCGGCGACCACCTTGGCGCCGGTGTGCAGGCAGAAGGCCGGGTAGTCGTCCTCCGGGTCGTAGACGTGCGGTCCCACGTCCACGACGTCGTGGCCCTGCTTGGTCAGGTGGTTGACGAGGTGCATCTTCAGTTCGTAACCGGCGTGGTCCGAACCCAGGTAGACACGCATGTCCGAAGTCTCTCAGAAGGTCTCTAACTTTTGCTCGCAGTGCGGCGGAGCCGCCTCAAAACAGCAGAGCCGCTCGCAGCGAGGACGCGACTTGGTCGGTCGCGGCTCGTGCGGCGTCGATCACGGCGAGCTTGCGGGCGAAGCCGTGGTTGACGCCCATGTAGCGGGTGTGCACGACCTGGACACCGGCGCTGACCAGGGCGTCCGCATAGTCGGCGCCCTCGTCGCGGAGGGCGTCGTACTCGGCGGTGATGATGAGCGTGCTGGGCATCCCGGACAGATCCGGCGTGGCGAAGATGGCGGCGTCGGGGGTCAGGCGCTGCATGGGGTCGGGGATGTAGGTCTCCCAGGCCAGCTTCATGCCCTTGCGGTCGAGGCCGTATTCGCCCACTTCGTCGTAACTAGCGGAAGCCGTCATGGGATCCAGGGCCGGATAAATCAGGATTTGGTGGTCTAGCGGGGTGGCGGCGTCGCGCTGCCGCCGCGCCGTAATGGTGGCCAGTTGGGCGCCGGCGCTGTCGCCGCCGATAGCGAGCCGGCTCGGGTCGACGCCAATGTCCGACTTACGGACAAATTTGATGACATTTTCGGCGTCTTCCAGGGCCGCCGGGAAGACGTGCTCGGGAGCGAGCCGGTAATCGACACTCAAAACAGCACAACCCGACCGGTCGGCGATGCGCCGGCACATGCGGTCGACGGTCTCGATGCTGCCGTAGGCCCAACCGCCGCCGTGCAGATAGACGAAGAGCGGCGCGTCGGGGCGGGTGGCATAAAGGCGACAGGGCACACCGTACGCGTCGACGTCGGCCACGACCGGGAGCGGCAGGGCGGGCCCGCACTCCGCGTCGACCGACTCCTCCATCGCCTTGCGGGCGTACTTGAGCTGCTCGTACGGGTCGGCCGCGAGCACATCGGAAGGAGGACGGCGGCGGATCTTCTCCGCCGCCGTCACTTGCGGGTTCAGCATGCTCAGTCGAGCTGGGAGAGGACTAGGCCGCCGCGCGCCTTGGGGGTGAACCAGGTGCTCTTGCGGGGCAGCTTCTGCCGTTCCAGGTTGACCTTCACGAAGTCGTCGACCGTGACCGGCGCGATCAGCACGGCCAGCTCGGCGTGCTGGGCGTCGACCTCGCCGCGCAGCCAGGCCGCCGAGTAGTCGCCGCCGATGTAGGAGATCCGCTTGTCGCCGGGGTCGAGGCCGAGCACGTCGCCGAGGAGAACCCGCTCCACGAGGGCGTGGTCGAGGTTTTCCACCAGCGGCAGGTTGAGGTCGGCGGGCAGGCCGAGCGCGAAGGTGCGACCCTGCACGTAGATCTCCACCGTGCCCTTGCCCGGGATGCCAGCTGTGTCTCTACCCAAGCCTGGACTATCAGTCGGCGGAGCTGTGTCTCTACCCAAGCCTGGACTATCAGTCGGCGGAGCCGGGCGGGGCAGCTCGTTGACCGTGGCGCCGGCCTCGCCGAGCCGCTTGAGCAGCTCGTCGAGCGGCAGCGGCAGCTCGCTGACCAGCCGGTTGTAGGGCTGGATCGCCACCGACGCGGGGGTGGTGACCACCGCGAGGAAGCGCGGCAGCCGCCCGGTCTGCGCGGCGAGGCTGCGGTGGTTGCCGTCGGCGACCACCAGCTCGCCGCCGCCGGCCAGGGCGGTCAGCTCGTCCTGCAGCGGGCCGGGTGCGATCGGCCAGATGGCGTGGGTGCGACCGGACTGGTCCACGTCGGTCGCCGCGGGCTCACCCGCCGCCTCGGTGGCGGCCGCGAGGGCCGCGTGCAGCTCCTCGCCCTTGGCGGTCTGCAGCAGGAGTACGGGCGAGAGCAGCGTGCCCAGGGCGCCGGCCAGGGCCACCCGCTCGCGCACCTTCTCGATGAAGACTTCCTCGTTGCGGATGACCAGGCCGGCCTCGTCGGCGCTGGCGGAGATCTGGTCGGTGTCGACCATGCCCCACAGGCCGTACGCGGTGGGCTCGCCGGGCGCGGTGATCCGGTAGAGCACGACGACGTGCTCGGACGGGAGGTAGTTGCCCTCGGCGCGCTCCAATGCGAGCCGGGCGACCGCGTCGGGCAGCGACGCGGTGAAGGACTTGCCCAGGCTCTCGGGCGCCAGGTGCGGCATCTCGACGGCGAGAGCGCTGTGTGGGTTGGCGGAGATGATGGCGGTGATTTCGGCGTCGTCGGCGAACTCGTCGTAGTTCTGCGCGCCGGTGGCCCCGGTGGTGAGCCAGGCCCGGCTGATCGAATGCACGACCGTCATGGGGCGCAACCTACCTGGTCGGACGTCGGTGCCGAGTCACCGGCATGTTCCCGCGTGACCTGGCTAACTGTGCTTTCCGCCACGCGCCGAGCGGCCGGCCGACCGGGGTCGCCGAGACGATCACCGGTGGCGCCACCATAGCGGCCATTTCGGGCGCCAGGCCCTCCCAGTCGGCGCGTTGCACGGCGATCGTCGACGTAGCGATCGTCTCCGTATCGGACATCTGTCCGTCTCCGCTCGTTCATGTGGGTCTCCGATACCCCATCCAACGACCGGTAGTCGGAAGGGGTGGTGCGAACCCCGTTTTCTGGTCCGATTTCAGCCGCACGTACTCCGGGTGGGGTGCGCCACGACCGGGGCGAATACTCTGGCGGGGAATAGCTCGTGCGCTCTGAAGGAGAGTGGCTGTGGCCGGAGTTCGAAACTTGACACAGGTGGAGGCCGCCGATCGCGCCCGCCTGCTCGAGGTGACCGGATACGACGTCGCGTTGGACCTGACCGACGGGCATGGGAATCCGGGCGACGGCACCTTCCGCTCCACCACGGTCGTGACCTTCCGGTGCGTCGAGCCGGGCGCCGAGACGTTCATCGAGACCGCGGCCGCCTCGGTGCGCTCGGCCACGCTGAACGGGACGGAGATCGACCTCAGCGGGTTCTCGGCCGAGAAGGGGCTGGCGCTGACCGGCCTCGCCGCCGAGAACGAGCTGGTCGTCGACGCCGACTTCGCGTACTCGGCGAGCGGCCAGGGCCTGCAGCGCAGCCTCGACCCGGTCGACAAGGAGATCTACCTCTACAGCCAGTTCGAGACGGCCGACGCGCAGCGGGTGTTCGCCTGCTTCGACCAGCCCGACCTCAAGAGCGTGTTCACCTGGCACGCCACGGTGCCCAAGCATTGGAAGGTCGTCTCGAACATGCCGGTCGCGTCCGAGGCCGCGGCCGGCCCGGGCGCCAAGACCGTGCACTTCCAGACGTCGCCGCTGATGAGCACCTACATCGCGGCGATCTGCGCGGGGCCGTACCACGAGGTGCGGTTCTCCCACGACGGCGTCGACATGGGCTACTTCTGCCGCGCGTCCATGGCTCAGTACATGGACGCCGACGACCTCCACCTGATCACCACGCAGGGGTTCGACTTCTTCCAGGAGCAGTTCGGCGTCCGGTACCCGCTGCCGAAGTACGACCAGCTGTGGGTGCCCGACTTCAACGCCGGCGCCATGGAGAACTTCGGCTGCGTGACCCACGCCGAGGCGCACTACATCTTCCGGTCGCAGGTCACCGACTTCGAGTACGAGCAGCGGGCGAACACGATCCTGCACGAGCTCGCGCACATGTGGTTCGGCGACCTGGTCACCATGCGCTGGTGGAACGACCTGTGGCTGAACGAGTCGTTCGCGGAGTGGGCCAGCCACTGGTGCAACTCGAAGGCGACCCGGTTCACCGACGCGTGGACGACGTTCCTGTCGGTCCGGAAGAGCTGGGGCTACCGGCAGGACCAGCTGTCCTCGACGCACCCGGTCTACTGCGAGATGCCCGACCTGGAGGCCGTCGAGGTCAATTTCGACGGCATCACGTACGCCAAGGGCGCGGGCGTGATCAAGCAGCTCGTCGCCTACGTGGGCATCGATTCGTTCATCACGGGCCTGCGGGCGTACTTCCAGAAGCACGCTTGGAGCAACGCCACGTTCGACGACCTGCTCACCGAGCTGGAGGCGGCGTCCGGCCGGGAGCTGCGCAAGTTCGCGGCCCAGTGGCTGGAGACGGCCCAGGTCAACACGCTGCGCCCGGTCGTCTCGCTTGCCGCGGACGGCACGTACGAGAGCGTCGTCGTGCAGCAGGAGGCGCCGGCCGACTACCCGACCCTGCGTACCCACCGCATCGGGGTCGGCCTCTACGACCTGCAGGGCGATCGGCTGGTCCGCCGCGACCTGCTGGAGCTCGACGTCGCCGGCGAGCGCACCGAGATCCCGGCGCTGACCGGCGTGCGGGCCGCCGACGTGCTGCTGCTCAACGACGACGACCTGTCGTACACGAAGTTGCGCCTGGACGAGCGGTCGCTGGCCACCGTGGTCAACCACATCGCCGGGATCGACTCGTCGCTGTCGCGCGCCCTGGTGTGGAACGCGGCGTGGGACATGCTGCGCGACGCCGAGATGGCCGCCCGCGACTACGTCACGCTGGTCTGCTCGGGCCTGCCCCGGGAGACCGACATCAACCTCACCACCTGGACGGTCCGGCAGGCGGCGAGCGCGATCGCGCAGTACGCCGACCCGGCCTGGCAGCCGGCCGGCTGGGCGCAACTGGCCGAGCTGTCGCGGGGCGCGCTGGCCTCCGCCGAGCCCGGCAGCGGCTGGCAGCTGAGCTGGGCGCGGTCGTTCATCAGCGCGGCGCGCACCCCCGAGGAGCAGGCCGTGCTGCGCGGCTGGCTCTCCGGCCAGGGCGTGCCCGAGGGCCTGGTGGTCGACACCGAGCTGCGGTGGGCGCTGTTGCAGGCGCTGACATCGCTCGGCGCGGCCGGCCTCGACGAGATCGAGGACGAGCTGGCCGGCGACCGGACGGCCAGCGGCGAGCGGGAGGCGGCGATCGCGCGGGCGCTGATCCCGACGGCGGAGAACAAGGCCGCCGTCTGGGCCGAGCTGACCGGCGAGGACGGCGTGCCGAACTGGCTCAACCGGTCGCTGCTGTCCGGCTTCCAGAGCGTCAAGCAGGTCGGCCTCACGGCGCCGTACGCGGCGAAGTTCTTCGAGGTCGTGGGCGACGTGTGGGCCCGCTCGGACAGCGAGCCGGCGCAGGAGTTCGTGATGATGGGCTACCCCGTCTACCAGATCAGCGAGGAGACGATCGCGCTGACCGACGCGTGGCTGGCCCGCGACGGTCAGCCGGCGTCGCTGCGCCGGCTGGTGGCCGAGGGTCGTGACGGGGTCGTGCGGGCTTTGAAGGCCCGAGCTCGCGACACCGCCGCGGCTTGATCAGATCCAGGTCGCCGGGGCGATTCTGACCGGATAGGGGGCGTCGAGCTTGACGGGCTCGGCGCCCTCGACGCTGTGGCCGGCCCGGTAGCGGGCGCCGCCGAGGAGGTACGTGCGCAGCACCGGGGTCGCGGCGCCGGTCTCGACGCGCCAGAAGACGGGGATGCCGGCCTCGGCGTACAGCGAGGGCTTGAGGACGCGGTCGTAGCGGCGGGTCGCCGGGGTCTCGACCTCGACCACCAGCGCCACGTCGGCCGGGTCGCTCCAGATCGCGCCGGACGAGCGCGGGCGCAGCACGGTGACATCGGGGACCAGGTTGCTCTCGCCGATCTCGATCCCCAGCCGGTCGCAGACCCACCAGCCCGGCGGCGCGGCGGCACGCAGGGTGGTGACGACGGCCCGGACCACCGCGTCATGCGACTCGGGGGACGGGGGCGTCACGTGCAGGCAGCCGTCGACGATCTCGTAGCGGTGGCCGTCCTGCGGGAATAGATGGAGATCCGGCTCGCTCCACACGCCCTCGGGTGCGCTCCACCGGGGCGGCGTGCTCGCGACCTGACTCGACATCACCAAGGCGGTCACCTCCGGCTTCGTTACCGTGGTGTGCCAGCCTACTCACTCTGCGTATCCAGTTGCAAAGAAAAAAGGCTCCCTGTCGGGAGCCTTTTCATGTCTGAATCAATGCTTGCCGGCGTGGCTCGCCAACTGGTCGATGCCCGACAAGATGCCGCCGGCCAGGTCGCCGCCGGCGAAGGCGGCGGCCATCGAGAGGCCGGCCAGCTTCGCGTCGCGATCGGAGATGCGCTTGCGCGCCTCGTTACCGGTGACGATCTCGAGCTTGCGCTGGTTGGGTGAGACCGCGACGAGCACGGCGCGCGCCGACCCGTCGATCTGCTTGTGCAGCTTTTCGGCGGCATCGCGGCTCGGGGTGCCCAGCTCGCCGATGTAGACGCTGAACGTCAGGCCGGTCTGCTGGTCGGCCACCCGCAGCGCCTCGTCGAGGCGCAGCAGCTGACGGGTCGTGAAGGGGCCGTCCAGGACGGCGTTGGGGCCAAGCTCTTCGGGGTCGGCCACCAGCGTGTCGCCGCCCGGCTTCTTGAGCGCGGTCAGCGGCTGCTCGTGCACCACTTCACCAGCTGTCACTTGCGCCTCCTACAGGCCCGGGGAGAACCCGATGTCCGGTGGCGTCCTCGAGAATCGGCGCCTCGATCGCCTTCTGGTGCCCGTCAGCGCTGACGGCAGCGCCGGTGACCTGCTCCGGCGAGGCCAGGAACCAGATCGGCTGGAAGTCGTAGGGACGGCCCGGCCGGTACCGGCGGGTGCGCCGGGTGCGGTCGCTGCCCGTGAGGACGAGCGCCGCCACCAGAAGGATGATGGCGGCCGGAATGATCACGAAGACCAATACGGTGCTTGATATCGACAACCTCAACGCCCCCAGGCGCCAGTTTTCCAGTTGATCCGAACAACAGTCACGGTAGCGGAGAGCGGGACGTGCCGGACCGTCGGGTCTTGAACCAGCATCCGCGTCCAGGTCTCACGCCGTCGGGATCTACGCGGAAATGGCGTGGAGGTGCGAAAATCACCCTCACGCGCCGTTCGTGTCCTGGTGACCGTGGACGGCAGGAGGGGGATCTCATGCGCATGTCTGTCCCCGCCGCCCTGGCGGCACTTCTCATGAGCCTGTTTGTCCTGTTCCTGGATCCGTCGGCGGCGCGGGCCGCGGCCATCTACCTCGAGCTCAACCCGAGCACCGTCCCGGTCGGGGACCAGGTCGGGCTGCGCGCCTCGTGTGACGACAACCTCAAAGCGGCGAGCGTCTCGTCGGCGCTGTTCGGCACCGTCGCGGTGAATCCGCAGTACGGGCTCCTCACCGCCACGGTGACCGTGCCGTCGGGCACCAAGCCCGGCGACTACAAGTTCGAGCTGCACTGCTCCGACAAGGCGACGGCCTCGGCCACGCTGCACGTGGTGGCCAAGGTGGAGCCGGCGCAGGGCCCGGCCACCGGTGGTGGCGGCACCGCGCCCGAGCGGTTCGCGCCGATCCTGATCGGCAGCGGGCTCGCCGTGATCGGCGCCGGGTTAGCGCTCGGCCTCACGACCCTGCGACGCCGCCGACTCGGCTGAGGCCCGCCTTGACTCGCCGACCGACGCCGGTGCACGGCCCCCGCATGCCCGACTCGGTGCTGCGCAAGCAGCCCGCCCAGATCGTGGCCCCGCCGCCGGGGACGATCACCGGCCCGCTGCCGCCCACCCCGTCGGCGCCGGGCCGTCACCCCTTTCGGGCCCCGCACCCCCGGCCGAAGCCCAAGGACCCGCCGCGGCCGACCCGGGGACGGAAGCCCTGGCCGGTCGGGCCGGTGGTGCTCGCCCTGGTCTTCTTCGGCCTGTTCCTGGTGGCGATGGGGGTCGGGGCGGCGACCAGCATCGACCTGCCGGACATCTTCGACCGCAAGTCGGCCGACGAGCCGCCGCCGCGCTCGTTCCCGGTGCTCGACCCGAGCCGGCCCGAGCGGCTGACCATCCCGTCGATCAAGGTCGAGGCGCCGATCCTCGACGTGGGGCTGGCCTCGGACGGGTCGGTCGGGGTGCCGCCGCTCAAGCGGCACAACGAGGCCGGCTGGTTCGACGGCGGTCCGACCCCCGGCCAGTTCGGTCCGGCCTTGATCGTCGGGCACGCCGACACCCGGACCGGGCCGTCGGTCTTCTACAACCTGCCCAAGCTGAAGCCGGGCCAGCGGATCGAGGTGCTGCGGGCCGACAACGCGGTGGCGGTCTTCGAGGTCAACTCGGTGGAGCACTTCGACAAGGGCAAACTGCCCATCCAACGCGTGTACGGCGACTACAGCCGCCCGTCCCTGCGCCTGATGACCTGCGGCGGCGACTGGATCGGCGGCAGCACCGGATACCAGGACAACATCGTCGTTTTCGCCTCGCTGGTCGAGACCAAAAACAACTAAGCCGCCTCGGCAGGCTCTGCCGGGGCGGCTGGTAGGTCGAGCCAGTCGGCCCAACGGGGGTCTGGCGTGCGGTGCCCGAGCACCCGCCACGCGACCCCGCGTGGCGCTTGCGGTATCGCGTGGAGCCTCCACCCGAGCTCGGCCGGCGTCTTGTCGCCCTTGCTGTGGTTGCACTTGGCGCAGGCGGCCACGACGTTTTCCCAGGCGTGCAGACCGCCGCGGCTGCGCGGGAACACGTGGTCGATGGTCTCGGCCGAGCCGCGGCAGTAGGCGCAGCGGCCGCCGTCCCGGGCGAAGATCGCGCGGCGGGAGAGGCCGACATGGGTGCGGTACGGAACCTTCACGTACCGGGTGAGGCGGACGACCGACGGAACCGGGAGGTTCTGGTAGGCGCTGTGCAGGATGCCGTCCCCGTCGGAGACGCACTCTGCCTTGGCCGTCAGCACGAGAATGGTCGCTCGACGCACTGATACGACGCACAGCGGCTCGTACGTGGCGTTCAGAACTAACGCGGATGAGCCCACTGTCGGTCGTATGTCAGGCATCGCGATCACCCTCCGGTGTAGGTGCTGCCAACCGCTCCCGGTTCGTCGCTGTCGTGGTCCGTGCGCCAATAGTCCCTGATGAATGACCAAATTGCGAGCGCAATCCGTGGCGGGACGGTAAACGTCTGAGGTCTGTGAGCTGTGTGGCGCCTGAAAGACGGCCCAGGTTCGCCCGGTACGGTGGCTTCCCGTGCTACTCCTCGCGCCCGTGTCTCCCTCGCCTTCGCCCTCGCCGACGGACGTCTACAAGACGATCGACGTGACCGCGATCTGTGACACCGACTGGGTGTGCAGCCGCGTCTACGAGTGGACGGGTAACCAGTGGCTGGCCAACTCCAGCTACTGGATCGTCACGAAACCGCTGCGGATCCTCGCGATCATCCTGGCCGCGATGCTGATCCGCTGGCTGCTGCACCGGTCGATCCAGCGGCTCACCAACAGCACCACCCGCGCCTCGATGCCGGCCCTGCTCAAGCCCCTCAAGGAGAGGGCGGCGCAGACCGCCGAGGAGGGGCAGTTCATCCCCGAGCGGCGGCGGCAGCGGGCCGAGGCGATCGGCTCGGTGCTGCGCAGCTTCGTCACCGCCGTGATCTTCACGATGGCGGCGCTGCTGGTCTTCGGCGAGCTCGGCTTCAACCTCGGCCCGCTGCTGGCCAGCGCCGGCATCGTCGGCGTCGCGCTCGGCTTCGGCGCGCAGAGCCTGGTCAAGGACCTGATCGCGGGCCTGTTCATGCTGCTCGAGGACCAGTACGGCGTAGGCGACACGGTCGACCTGGGCGAGGCGGTCGGCGTCGTGGAGACGGTCGGCCTGCGCATCACCACGGTCCGGGACATGCGCGGCGTGCTCTGGTACATCCGCAACGGCGAGATCGTGCGGGTCGGCAACAAGAGCCAGGGCTGGGCGCTCGTGGTGATCGACATTCCGATCGGCTTCGTGAACTCGGAGGAGGCGATCGGCGTGCTCAAGACGGCCGCCCGGACCGTCGCCGAGTCGGTCGAGCACAAGAACGAGTTCCTCGAGCCGCCGGACGTGGTCGGCGTCGAGCAGCTGACCGTCGACGGCGCGGTCATCCGGACCATCGCGAAGACGACCGCGGACGGCCAGCCGGTCGTCCAGCGCGAGCTGCGCCGTGCGCTGACGGAGGCTCTGGAGCTGGGCGGACTCTCCGAACGCATCGCTGCTTCTCGATTGCTTCCGCGTTCCGCGGTGCCGCCGGCTTTCTTGCAACCTTCTGAATCAGACCCCGGCCAGGGCGGGGCCACTTGAGCTGGGATTAGTTCGTCCGGGGGATGTCACCCCTCCACCGAACGGCCGACAATCCGCTCGTACGCCCTAGCATCGACTCGGACGATCGGGCAGAATCCGCTAGAGCTAGAGCATCTGCACATGCGGCATCACGTTCCTGCCGGGTCAGCCCGCGGGCGTGCCCGGCTGTCGTCGCGACCCGGCGAGTGCCGAGATCGATGGAGGACCTGGTGTCCGAGGAACCCGCCCGGGAGGCCAACGCGGCCAAAGCGGTGACGGAAAGCGACCGACCGGTTACGTTCCGGGATGTCTTCGCCATACGCGAGTACCGCGCGATCTACACCTCCACGCAGGTGAACTGGATCGGCGACTACCTGGCCAAGGCGGCCGTCACCCTCCTCGTCTACCAGCAGAGCGACTCGGTCCTGCTGTCCGCGGCGGCGTTCGGCGTCAGCTTCCTCCCGTGGATCATCGGCGGGACCCTGCTGTCCGCGCTCGCGGAGCGCTACCCGTACCGCCGGGTGCTGATCTCCGCCGACCTGTTCCGCATCGTGCCCACCACGCTCCTGCTGGTGCCGCACATCCCGATCTGGATCATGGTGGTGCTGGTCTTCCTGGCCAGCCTCGGCGTGCCGCCCACCCAGTCGGCCCGGTCGGCGCTTCTCCCCCACCTCGTGGGCCGGGAGAAGCTGGCGACCGCGATCGCGATCAACCAGACCACCACCCAGGCCGCCCAAGTCTTCGGGTACATGGCCGGCGCCACCATCGCGACGGTGGTCAGCCCCCGGCTCGCGCTCGGCATCGACGTGCTGACCTTCGTCTTCTCCGCGACGATCGTGACGCTCGGCGTAAAGCCGCGACCGGCCACCCGCACCCGGGCCGAGCGCACCCACCTGCTGAGCGAGTCGGCCGAAGGCTTCCGGCTCGTCCTCAGCCGGCGGGTGCTGCGCTCGATCGTCGTGCTGGTCTGCCTGAGCGCGATGATCGGGGTGGTGCCGGAGGCCCTCGCCGCGGCCTGGGCGGCCCTCGGCTCCGACAACCCGGCGACCCGCGGCCTCAATCAGGGCCTGATCATGGCGGCCTCGCCGGTCGGCTTCGTCATCGGCGGCCTCCTGACCACCCGCCTGGCCGGCCCCGGCCTGCGCGACCGGCTGGTCCGGCCGTTCGCGGTGCTCGGCTCGCTCGTCCTCGTGCCGGCGCTGCTCAGCCCGCCGCCGATCGTGGCGGCGCTGCTCGTGATGCTCTCCGGCGCCTTCTCGGGTGGGATCTCCCCGACGCTCAACGGCAAGTTCGTGCTGATGATCCCGCACGGCTACCGCGCGCGGGCGTACGGCGTCGTGCAGACCGGCCTGCAGCTCAGCCAGTTCGCCGGCGTGATCCTCGGCGGCGTCCTCGCCGACAGCTTCCGGCTGCCGATCGTGGTCGGGATCTGGAGCCTCGCCGGAACGGTGGTGCTGATCGGACTGGTGGCGCGCTGGCCCAGCAAGCGCGAGTTCGACACGGCGATCGAGGAGGCGGCCGCGACGATGCCGCCGGCCGTGCCCTCCCCCGCCGGCCCGGCGGACGCGGTGATCCGGCCCAATTCTCCGAACGAGGAGTACCAGCCGGCGCACCTGTCCCGGGTGCCGGGCGAGACCACGGCGGCGTCCAAGTCCTACCGGCCGGCGCACGCGGCGAGGACGAGCATCACACCCGAGCGGCGCTGACCGCCGCCTGCCGCCGTCGCGACGGCTGGCAGGATGGAGAGGTGACGGACGAGCCCAACTTCTATGACGCGATCGGCGGCGAGCCCACCTTCCGCCGGCTCGTCGACCGCTTCTATGAGGGCGTCGCCGCCGACCCGCTGCTCCGGCCGATGTATCCCGAGGAGGACCTCGGTCCCGCGGCCGACCGGCTGACCCTGTTCCTCATGCAGTACTGGGGTGGCCCGAACACGTACTCGGCGGCCCGCGGCCACCCGCGCCTGCGCATGCGGCACGCGCCGTTCGTGGTGAACGCGGCCGCCCGCGACGCCTGGCTCAAACACATGCGCGACGCGGTCGACTCGCTGGAGCTGCAGGAGCCGTATCAGACGGCCTTGTGGGACTACTTGGAGCGAGCCGCGTACTTCATGGTCAACAGTATGGAGTGACTAGAGCGCGACTTGGCTCGTTGGTGCGGGTGACAACTCGCTGATCAACGCGTCCCTGGAGTCGCCCGCATGCGTCGCCGCCTGCTAGCCGCCGCCGTACTCGTCGCAGCCGCCGTCGCCTGCGCCCATCCGGCCGAGGCCGATATGGCCCAGTCCACGATCGTCTCGGCCAACCCCGTCGACTGGACGCCGCACGTCCTCGACGGCACCGTCTGGACCATGGCCGTCGTCGGCGACACCGTCGTCGTCGGCGGCGCCTTCACCAAGGTCGCGGACAGCAGCCGCCACAACACGTACGCCCGGAAGAACATCTTCGCGTACGACCTGAACAGTGGCGCGATCCGCTCGTTCGCGCCGGCCGTCGACGGCGCCGTCTACTCGCTCGCCCCCGGCGCCGACAGCACCGTCTACGCCGGCGGGGCCTTCAAGAGCGTCAACGGCTCCTCCCAGCGCGGCCTGACCCGGCTGAGCCTGTCCGGCCAGCGCGTCTCGTCCTTCGGGGCGAAGATCAATTGGGGCGACGTGCGCGCGCTGACGGCGCGAGGCAATTATCTGTACGCCGGCGGCACGTTCTCCGCGATCAACGGCGTGAACCGGGCCGCGCTCGCCCGGATGAACGCGACCACCGGCGCGGTCGACAGCGGCTTCGACCCCCGGCTGTCCGCGCCCGGCCTGAGCCGTACCCGGGTCGAGCACTTCGACATCTCCCCCGACGGCCGCCGGCTGGTCGCGATCGGCGCCCTGCTCCGATCGGGCAGCTACGACCGCACGCAGATCGCCATGTTCGACGTCGGCGGCCCGACCGCGGCGCTGACCAGCTGGTACACCGACGCGTACAAGCCGCAGTGCATGAAGGGCTTCGACACGTACCTGCGGCAGGTGAAGTTCTCCCCCGACGGGGCGTACTTCGTGGTCGCGGCGACCGGGCGCGCCTCTTCGCCCGACCGGCTCTGCGACTCGGCGGCCCGCTTCGAGACCGGCGGCTCGGGCCGGCACAACCCGACGTGGGTGCAGCGCACCGGCGGCGACTCGCTGTACGCCGTCGCGGTGACCGGGTCCGCCGTCTACCTGGGCGGGCACCAGCGCTACTTCGACAACCCGTACGGCACCGACGCGAAGGGCCCCGGCCCGGGCGCGGTCGCCCGCCCCGGCATCGGCGCGGTCAGCCCCACCACGGGCCGCGCCCTCTCCTGGAACCCGACGCGGTCGCGCGGCGTAGGCGTACGCGTCTTCATCGTCACCCCGCACGGCCTGCTGGTCGGAAGCGACACGGACCAGCTCGGCCGCGAATATCACGGCCGCATCGGCATGTTCCCACTGTGACTCGGAATTTTCGGGGTTGCTCGGTATCAGGGGCTGTCCGCGATCGCCCCGCTGATGAGGAGGCAGTCGATTTTGCGTCGCCGCGGGGTTTGCGGCGCCGGAAAATCGGCTGACTCCTCATCAGCCCCGAAGGGGCGATCGCCCGCGGCGCCGGAGGCGACGCCATCAAAGCAGGGCGCCCTCGTCGTGGAGCCAATCGACGAAAGACGTGGCCACCGCTGCGCCGCAGTCGAGCATCTCGACGACGAGGGCGTCGTGGGCGCCCGCGGCGAGGGGGACCTGCAGCTCGGCGTAGATCGGCAGCTGGCCACGCTCGGTCGGGTCACCCACGTAGGCCTTGCAGAAGCGGCGCGTGTGGTTCCACTCGTTGACCACGCGATAGGCCCGGTCGGCCCAGTCCGGCGGCACCGTCGAGTGCGGCCGGGCACGCATCACCAGGATCTCGTCGTCGGGTCCCTCGAGGGTGAACAGCACGGCGTGCCGCTCCCACATCGCCAGCAGGCTGCCGCCACCGTCGGCCAGGAACCGGATGTCGAGCAGGTCGAGCGCCTTGCCGATGCGCGCGAGCGTCACCTGCGAGATCTGCTCGCTCTCCTCGGTCTTGGTCGCCTCGGCCGGAAGCCCCACCCGGCTCGGCTCCCGCTGAGCCGGAACCCCGACCCGCACGGTGCTCCGCACCGCTGAATCGCCGTCGGCATCCGGCGGGTTGCCCGCAGCCGAACCCGGACGCCATGACCACCACGGCATCGTTGCGCACCTCACTCCCCAGCAGACCCACCGCCGGACGTAGCGAGTGGATCCGAGGGCCGACGGTACCCGTACAGGTCGCGGAGGTCATCCCCCCAACGGGAGGGCGAGACCGCTCGGCCGATGCGCCATCACCCTTTCGGGTGACTACCTATAGGCATAACGGTCAATTTACTGACTGTCTGTAGCCACGCAACTCCATATGGTGCCGAAAGAGCCACCCAGCGACCGGCGACCCTGACTCTAGTGTCCGGCACGTCGGCGCCCTCGGGACCCAGAAAACCCATTCGGGAGATCGCCTGAACGAGTCGCTGTGACACCTCGACCGGTCCCCCGCCGGGCGGTGTCACAACCAGCGCCACGTGATCGAGAAGCGCGTCGCGCACCGCCCGCTGCCCCACCGCGCGGCCGGACAAGCCGCCGGCCGTCACCTCGCGCAGCGTCCCGGCGGCCGCGGCGGCCAGACTCGCCAGCTCGGTCGCGGACACCGTCTCCACGGTCTCGGCGACGGCCGGCGGCAACGGCCAGCGCCATTGGGCGTCGCGCCGGGTGGGCAGGTCCTGGCCGCCGCCCGCCAGCACCGCCAGCAACTCGGCCGCCGATACCGTGGCGTCGTCCGGGCCTCGGCCGGCCACCTCGCGGGTGACCAGCACGTCCCAGGGCAGGTGCGCCCACAGCGCCGTACGCCCGCCGGAACCCCGCAGCCGGACCGGCGCACCCGGATCGAGCCGGGTCAGCCGGGCGAGAAAGGCGCCGGCGTCGGGAACGCCGGTCAGCCCATGGAGCGTCATGAGGCCAGGTAGGGACGAAGGAACTCGCGCTCTTCATCGGAGAGCCGGCGCGGGTGGCCGTTGGCCAGGTTGTAGGGCACGCAGATCGACTTCGCCCGGCTGGCCAGCTCGCCGTCGTCGAAGAGCTCGTAGGAGACGGTGAACGACGCAGCCCGCTGCTCGGAGATCCACATCTCGACGCGTACGGGATCGCCGTAATCCACCGGGCGCAGGTAGTCGATCTCGTGCCGGGCGATCACGATGCCCTCCTCGAACGAGCCGAGGCCGTGCTCGCGCGCGCCCTGGAAGAACAACGCAACGCGCGCCTCCTCGTAGATGGTGAGGAAGCGCGCGTTGTTGACGTGCCCGTACGCGTCCATGTCGGACCAGCGCACGGGCACGTCGACGATGAAACGCCCGTGGTTTTCAATCTGGGGTTTTCCGCCGCGGGTCGGCTCAGTCACGGGTCAGCTTGCGGTAGGTGACCCGGTGCGGCCGGGCGGCCTCCGCGCCGAGGCGGTCGATCTTGTTCTTCTCGTACGCCTCGAAGTTTCCCTCGAACCAGAACCACTTGTCGGGGTCCTCCTCCGTGCCCTCCCACGCGAGCATGTGGGTGGCGACCCGGTCGAGGAACATCCGGTCGTGGGAGATGACCACGGCGCAGCCGGGGAACTCGAGCAGGGCGTTCTCCAGGCTACCGAGCGTCTCGACGTCGAGGTCGTTGGTCGGCTCGTCGAGCAGGATCACGTTGCCGCCGATCTTCAGCGTCAGCGCGAGGTTGAGCCGGTTGCGCTCGCCACCGGAGAGCACCTTGACCGGTTTCTGCTGGTCGGGGCCCTTGAAGCCGAAGGCCGCGACGTACGCCCGGGACGGCATCTCGACCTTGCCGACCATCAGGTGGTCGAGCCCGTCGGAGACGACCTCCCACACCGTCTGGTTGCCCTGCAGGCCCTCACGGCTCTGGTCGACGTAGGACAGCTGGACCGTCTCGCCGACCCGGACCGTGCCGTCGTCCGGCTTCTCCAGCCCGACGATGGTCTTGAACAGCGTGGTCTTGCCGACGCCGTTCGGGCCGATGATGCCGACGATGCCGTTGCGCGGCAGCGAGAACGACAGATGATCGATGAGCGTGCGCCCGTCGAAACCCTTGGTCAGGTCCTTGGTCTCGATCACCGTGTTGCCCAGGCGCGGGCCCGGCGGGATCTGGATCTCCTCGAAGTCCAGCTTCCTCGTCTTCTCGGCCTCGGTCGCCATCTCGTCGTACCGGTCGAGGCGGGCCTTGCTCTTGGTCTGGCGGGCCTTGGCGTTGGACCGCACCCACTCGAGCTCCTCGGTGAGGCGCCGCTTGAGCTTGGCGTCCTTCCGGCCCTCGACCGCGAGGCGCTGCGCCTTCTTGTCGAGGTAGGTGGAGTAGTTGCCCTCGTACGGGTACGTCCGGCCGCGGTCGAGCTCGAGGATCCAGTTCGCCACGTTGTCCAGGAAGTACCGGTCGTGGGTGATGGCGATGACGGTGCCGGCGTATTTCGCCAGGTGCTGCTCCAGCCAGCTCACGCTCTCGGCGTCAAGGTGGTTGGTGGGCTCGTCGAGCAGCAGCAGGTCGGGCGCCTCGAGCAGCAGCTTGCACAGCGCGACCCGGCGGCGCTCACCACCGGAGAGCTGGGTGACGTCGGCGTCCGGCGGCGGGCAGCGCAGCGCATCCATCGCCAGCTCGAGCTGGGAGTCGAGGTCCCAGGCGTTGACGTTGTCGAGCTGCTCCTGCAGCTTGCCCATCTCTTCCATGAGCTCGTCGGTGTAGTCGGTCGCCATCTCCTCGGCGATCTTGTTGAACCGCTCGAGCTTGGCCTTGGTCTCCGCCACCGCCTCCTCGATGTTGCCGAGGACGGTCTTGGACTCGTTGAGCGGCGGCTCCTGCGCGAGCATGCCGACGGTGTAGCCGGGCATCAGCCGGGCCTCGCCGTTGCTCAGCGTCTCGAGCCCCGCCATGACCTTGAGCAGGGTGGACTTACCGGCGCCGTTCGGACCGACCACGCCGATCTTGGCGCCCGGCAGGAAGTTCAGCGTCACGTTGTCGAGCACGACCTTGTCGCCGTGCGCTTTGCGCGCCTTCTCCAGGACGTAAATGAACTGGGCCACGGTGCGCCCTACCTCCGCGATCGTGATTTCGTGCCGGATGAGTTGCCGAAGGCATCTTTCCAGGTCGGCTCCCGGCCACCTAAGACAACCCCTTCCGAAGCGGAAGGATTCCCTCACTCGACCGTTTCGACCGTATTGATCTGCGGAGTCCGGCCATCGGCGAAACGCACCTCGAGGCGGCGGGTGTTGACCATGAACGTGTTGCCGTTGGCCGCCGTGGCCTCGTACGCGTTGTCCCCGTCCCGCACGACCCGGGTCAGGAAGAGTCCGTTCTCTCCCTGGACGAGCGGCGCGTCCACGCCGCCGGTCTTGGACTGGTAATACAGCGACCCGGCGCCGTCCTCGCAGATCCAGACCGTCGTGCCGTTCACCGTGACGACCTTGAAGATCTGTTTCAGGTCGCTGGGCAGCTTCTCCTTGATCGCGAAATCGATCGCCTCGGACGGGCAGGACTTCGGATCGGCGGCCCACGACGACTCGGAGGACTGCGGCGTCGTGGTCGTGTCGCCCGGCGTCGTGGCGACCTGGTTGCGGTGCCGCTCGCCCAGCACGAACCCCCCGGTCATCCCGATGATCGTCAAAAACACCGTGGCAATCACCACAGGGAAGAAGATCGGGCGCCGCGGCGGGGAAAGATCGTCGGACGGTGTCACGGGCCCAGGATGGCACCCGGCAGCCACCCCGGTCCATCGAGGCTGCTTCAGACTGGGCAAGCCTCGCGCAGCTACACAAAGTAGGCTCGGGGTGGGAACAGAAACGACCCGGAGGTGCACTCAGCGTGGCCGAACGAAGTTCCTTCGTCGTTGTCGCCAACCGTCTGCCCGTCGATGAGGTCACATCCCCGGACGGGGAGCGCCAGTGGCGCACGAGTCCGGGTGGTCTGGTCACCGCGCTGCATCCCGTGCTCACCGAGCACGGCGGCACCTGGATCGGCTGGGCCGGCGGCACCGGCGAGGCCCCGGAGCCGTTCGAGCTGGAGGGCATCCACATCCACCCGGTGCCGTTGAGCGCCGAGGAGCTGGAGCGCTACTACGAGGGCCAGTCCAACGCGACGATCTGGCCGCTCTATCACGACGCCGTCGAGACGCCGGTGTACAAGCGTCGCTGGCGCGAGGCGTACCGGCTGGTCAACCAGCGGTTCGCCGAGGCCGCCGCCGAGGTGGCCGACGACGGCGCCACCGTCTGGGTGCAGGACTACCAGCTCCAGCTGGTGCCGGCGATGTTGCGCGACCTGCGCCCCGACCTCAAGATCGGGTTCTTCCTGCACATCCCGTTCCCGCCGATCGAGCTGTTCATGCAGATGCCGTTCCGGGCCGAGGTGCTGCGCGGCCTGCTCGGCGCCGACCTGGTCGGCTTCCAGCAGCGGCTGGCGGCGCAAAATTTCGTGCGCCTGGCCCGGCACCTGCTCGGTCTGCGATACGAGGGCCAGTCGATCCAGGTGGACGGGCGCAAGGTCAAGGCGGGCGCGTTCCCGATCAGCATCGACACCCGCGAGATGGAGCGGATGGCGGCCGACCCGCAGGTGCAGGCCCGGGCCAAGCAGATCCGCGCCGAGCTGGGCGACCCCGAGACGGTCATCCTCGGCGTCGACCGGCTCGACTACACCAAGGGCATCGAGCTGCGGCTCAAGGCGTTCCGCGAGCTGCTCGCCGACGGCAAGCTCAAGGTCGGCGACGCGGTGATGGTGCAGGTGGCGACCCCGAGCCGGGAGCGCGTCGAGCATTACCAGGCGCTGCGGGTCAAGGTGGAGCGCGAGGTCGGCCGGATCAACGGCGAGTTCGGCCGGGTCGGCGTGCCGGCCGTGCACTATCTGCACCAGTCCTACAGCCGGCAGGAGCTGGCCGCGATGTACGTGGCGGCCGACGTCATGATGGTGACCCCGCTGCGCGACGGCATGAACCTGGTCGCCAAGGAGTACGTCGCCTGCCGTGGCGACAGCGGCGGCGCGCTGGTGCTCAGCGAGTTCGCCGGCGCGGCCACCGAGCTGCGCCAGGCGTTCCTCTGCAATCCGCACGACCCCGACGGTGTGAAGGACGCTCTGCTGCGCGCGGTCGGCGCCGAGCCGGCCGAGCTCAAGCGGCGCACCCGGGTCATGCAGCGGCACCTGCGCACCCACGACGTCGCCGAGTGGGCCCGCACGTTCCTGGACGAGCTGGCCGCGGCCAGCTCGTCGAACGAGCCCAAGGAGTCATAAGACTCCGACGACATCTCCGATCACCACGGTGGCGGGCGGGCGCAGGCCGGCCTCGGCGACGTCCGCCGCCACCGCGCCGAGGGTGCTGCGCAGCGACCGCTGGTGGGCGGTCGAGCCCTCCTGCACGACGGCGACCGGGGTCTCGGCCGGGCGGCCTTCCTCGATCAGCCGGGCCGCGATGGCCGGCAGGTTCTTCAGTCCCATCATCACGACGATCGTGCCGCGCAGGCGGCCGAGGGCCGGCCAGTCGACCAGGGACTGCTCGCTGTCCGGCGCCACGTGGCCGGAGACGACCGTGAACTCGTGGGCGACGCCGCGGTGGGTGACCGGGATGCCGGCCAGCGCGGGCGCCGCGATCGAGCTGGTCACGCCGGGCACGACCAGCACCGGGACGCCGGCGGCCGCGCAGGCCAGGGCCTCCTCGCCGCCGCGGCCGAAGACGTACGGGTCGCCGCCCTTGAGCCGGACCACGAACTTCCCCTCGAGGGCGCGCTCGACCAGGATCCGGTTGATCTCCTCCTGCGCCTTCGACGGGCCGTAGGGGATCTTGGCGGCGTCCACGAACTCGACGTCCGGCCGCAGGTCGCCCAGGAGCAGGCCGGGGACGAGCCGGTCGGCCACCACCACGTCGGCCGCCGCAAGCAGGCGGCGGCCCTTCACCGTGATCAGCTCCGGGTCGCCGGGTCCGGCGCCGACCAGAGCAACCCCCTTGTACTCCGGCGAGGCGATCGGGTCACTCTCGAGGGCATGGGCAACCAGATCGCGTACGGCCATGGCCCGTCGCCGATCACCCCCGTCCGTCACCGCGACGGTGACCTGACCGTGCCGGGTCACGGCCGGAGTCCACGCGGTAGCGGCGTCGCGGTCGTCCGCCCGTACGCAGAAAATGTTGTGCTCTTCGGCCGCCGCGCTGACCTCGGCCGCCGCGGCCGGATCGTCGATCGCGACCTGCACCAGCCAGGCCCCCACGACGTCGGCGGGCTCGAACCGCCGGGCCTGCCAGGTCGCCCGGCCGGCGTCGACGTGCCCCTGCAGCGCGGGGGTGAGCTCGGGCGCCACGATGTCGATGCGCGCGCCCGCCGCGATCAGCGCCGGCACCCGCCGGGTCGCCACCGCGCCGCCGCCGACCACCAGCACCCGCCGGCCGGCCAGCCGCAGCGCCAACGGATAGAGGCTCATTTCTCCGACACTCCCGCCGAGTCGAACGTGGCGACCTCGTGCAGCACCCGGACCGCCGCGGCGACGACCGGCAGCGCGAGCACCGCGCCGCTGCCCTCGCCGAGCCGCATGCCCAGATCGAGCAGCGGGGTGAGACCGAGGTGGGCGAGCGCGACGGTGGCGCCGGGCTCGGCCGAGCGGTGCCCGGCGACCATGGCGGCGACCGAGTCGGGGGCGAACGCGGCGGCGGCCAGCGCACCGGAGGCGGCGATCACGCCGTCGACGATCACCGGCATGCGATGGGCGGCCGCGCCGAGGATGAAGCCGGCCAGCGCCGCGTGCTCGAGGCCGCCGACCGCGGCCAGCACGCCGAGCGGGTCGGCGGGGTCGGGGGTGTGCTTCGCCAGCGCCGCAGCAATTATTTCCGTTTTATGGGCATAAGTCTCGTCGTCGATGCCGGTCCCGCGGCCGGTCACCGCCGCCGATCCCGACCCCGTGAAGACCGCGATCAGCGCTGCCGCCGGGGTCGTGTTGGCAATGCCCATATCGCCGGTGAGCAGGCAGCGCGCGCCGTCGGCGATCAACTGCTCAGCCACCCGGATGCCCGCCTCGACCGCCGCCCGAGCCTCGTCGCGGGTGAGGGCCGGCTCGACGGTCATGTCCCGAGTGCCACGCCGGACATTCGCATCCACGAAATTTCCGGACAAAGGCGTTGCTACGCCGACATCCACCACCGTCACCGACGCGCCGACCTGGCGGGCGAACGCGTTCACCACCGCTCCCCCGGCCAGGAAGTTCGCCACCATCTGGGCGGTGACCTCCTGCGGCCACGGGCTGACACCCTGGGCGTGCACGCCGTGGTCGCCCGCGAAGACTGCGACCGCGGCCGGCTCGGGCAGCGGCGGCGGGCAGGCGCCGGCGAGGCCGGCCAGGCGCACCGAGAGCGGCTCCAGATCGCCGAGCGAGCCGGCCGGCTTGGTCAGCCGGGCCTGCAGGTCGCGGGCGGCGGCCATGGCCGGCTCATCGGCGGGCCGGATGGCCGCCACGGTCGTCTCCAGGGTCACGGGCGCTCCTCGATCACGTCGGTCAGGGTCGTCACGAAAGCATCGGTGATCGCAGTGTCGCGCACCGCGATCCGCAGCCAATCGGGGCCCAGGCCCGGAAAAGTGTCGCCACGACGGACCGCATAGCCACGTTCCCGCAGCTCAAGCCTAATTTTGTCGGCGGACGGCAGCCGTACGGAAACAAACGCGCTCGCCGGTGTGCCGGCGACCGTGAGTTTCGGCACGTGCGCGAGGCGGCGAAGCAGATGATTCCGCTCGGCCGCGACGCGCGCCGCCAGCTCACGCTCGGCGGCGATCGCGGTGGGTGACGCACAGGCGATCGCGGCGGCCAGGGCGGGAGTCGAGACGGCCCAGAGCGGTTGGGCGATGGCGAACCGTTCCACGAGATCGGCGGAGGCCAGCAGATAGCCGATGCGCAGGCCGGCGAGCCCCCAGGTCTTGGTGAGGCTGCGCAGCACGACGAGCCCTTCGACGTCTCCGCGGCCGGCCAGCGACTCCGGTTCCCCCTCGACGCCGTCACGGAACGTGGTGTCGGCAAATGCCTCGTCCACCACCAGCACGCGCCCCGGCCGGGCCAGCTTGGCGATCTCGGCCGCCGGATGCAGCACCGATGTCGGATTGGTCGGGTTGCCCACGAAGACCAGGTCGGCGTCGTCGGGGACCAGCCGCGCGTCGAGCCGGAACCCGTCCTCCTCGCGCAGGATCACCCGATCGACCCGGTGACCGGCATTGATCAGCGCCGCCTCGGGCTCGGTGAACTGCGGATGCACGACGACCGGGCGTTTCGCGCCTCTCATGGTCTGCGCGATGAGCACGAAGGCCTGGGCGGCGCCGGCGGTCAGCAGGACCTCGTCGTGGCCGCGGTGGTGCCGTCCGGCCACGGCCGTCGTCGCTTCAAGATCATTCGGGTACGCCCGGAGCCGGGTCAACGAGTCACGGATCGGGCCGGCCAGCCACCCCGGCATCGGCTCGTGCCGCACGTTGACCGCCAGGTCGACCAGACCCGCGTCCACCTCGGTATCGCCGTGATGGCCCAGGTCGATCGTCATGCCATCAGCATGCCCGACGGTATTCCCCGTCTCACTTCGGCCGTTTCGTCAGTACATGAACGTTTTTGTCATAGCTTCGAGGGGTGGCAGCCGGAAAGATCGCTCCCCTCGTCCGTGCCGGCCTGATCGCGGGACTCGTGATCGCCGGCCTCGCCTACCCCCTCGCCGCCCTCGCCGGTCTCGGCGTCAAGGCCGGCACCGACGCGCTCGCCGGCATGCCCGACGAGCTGATCGAGGTGCCGACCGCGCAGACCAGCTACCTGTACGCGCGGGACGGCAAGACGCTGCTCACGATGTTCTACGAGGAACACCGCAAGCCCGTGAAGATCGAGGAGATGTCGCCGTACATCACCGAGGCGATCGTCGCGTCCGAGGACGCCCGCTTCTACGAGCACCACGGCGTGGACGCCAAGGGCGTGGCCCGGGCCTTCGTCGCGAACCGGCAGGCCGGCGGCGTCTCGCAGGGCGCGTCGACGCTGACCATGCAGTATGTGCGGATGGCGCTGCGGGACAGCGCGAAGTCGCCGAAGGAGGCGCTCGAGGCGACCGAGCAGACGACCCAGCGCAAGCTGCGGGAGATGCGGCTCGCAATCGAGCTGGAGAAGCGGCTGTCGAAGCAGGAGATCCTCGAGCGGTACCTGAACTCGGCCTACTTCGGGCACCGCGCCTACGGGATCTTCGCGGCGTCACAGGTGTTCTTCTCGAAGACCCCGAAGCAGCTCGACCTCAACGAGGCGGCGCTGCTGGCCGGCCTGGTGAAGGCGCCGTCCGCGTACGACCCGGCGGCCGGTGACCAGCAGGCCGCGACGAACCGGCGCAACTACGTCATCGACCAGATGCTCAAGATGCGGGTGATCACCCCCACCCAGGCCGCCGACGCCAAACAGGCCAAGATCCAACTTCACCTGACGACGCCCGCAAACGACTGCGGCTCGATCCCCGACAAATACAACGACTGGGGATTCTTCTGCGACTACGTGAAGGCGTGGTGGCGGGAGCAGCCGGCCTTCGGCGCCACCCCCGAGGAACGCGAGGAGAACCTGCGCCGCGGCGGTTACCGCATCGTCACGTCGATCGACCCCAAGATTCAGGCGTACGCGATGAAGCACGTCCTCGCCAAGGAGAAGCGCCGCAGCCGCTACGCCCACGGCCAGGTCATCATCGAGCCGAACACCGGGCGCGTCCTGAGCATGGCCGTCAACCGCACGTACTCGCTGCAGCCGAACCCCAAGGACCGCACCTACCCGAACACGGTGAACCCGCTGCTCGGCGGCGGCACGATGGCCGGCTACCAGGCCGGATCCACCTTCAAGATCTTCACGATGCTGGCGGCCCTCGACGACGGCATGCCGCTGGACACCTCGATCCACGCCCCCGAGCGCTACGTGTCGAAATACATCACCGCGCCCGGTCCTGCGACGTGCGGCCACCACTGGTGCCCGAAGAACTCGAGCAAGTCGATGAGCGGCACGCAGACCATGTGGAGCGGCTTCGGCAAGTCGGTGAACACGTACTTCGTGCAGCTGGAGGAGAAGGTCGGCGCGGAGAAGGCGATCGCGATGGCCGAGCGGCTCGGCTTGACCTGGCGCACCGACGTCGACCGCGAGCTGGCCACCCCCGCACACGCCTCGGGCTGGGGCGCCTTCACGCTCGGGGTCAGCGACGCGACGCCGGTCGAGATGGCCAACGTCTTCGCCACCCTCGCGGCCGAGGGAAACTACTGCGAGCCGCTGCCGGTGCTGCTGCTGCAGAACCGCGACGGCACAAACACCAAATACAAGGGCAAACTGGTGGCCGCGCCGCGTTGCCACCGCGTGGTCACGGCCGACGTGGCCCGCGCGGCCACCGACGCGGCCCGCTGCGTGACCGGTTACGGCTCCGCCAAGGGCAGCTGCGGCGGGTGGTCCACCAGCCCCATGGTGTACGCCACGATGCACCGCCCCGTCGCCGGCAAGAGCGGCACCACGGACAGCAACAAGACGGCCTGGTTCTGCGGCTTCACCCCGCAACTAGCAGCCGCGGCCTTCGTAGCCGACCCCGACGACCCCAATGATTACGTGGGCTCGGGCCGCTCGACGATCTCGAAATACACGGTCGCCGAGACGTTGCGGGACGCCCTCAAGGGCGAGCCCAAACTGAAGTTCACCCCGCCTTCCAAGAAAATCGCCTGGCACGGCGCCAACAGCACCGACGACGCGGACACCGACAACGCCACCAGCGACGAGGACCGCAACAACGACAACGACGGTGACGACAGCAGCAACAAGCACCACAACAGCGACAACAGCGACAACGACAGCAACAGGCACCGCGACAACAGCGACGACGACAGCAACAAGCACCGCAACAACAGCGACGACGACAGCAGCGACAGCGACAACTGAACTCGTGCCCTCTCGACCAGCCATAACTGCGGCCGGGCGCTCTCGCGGCCAGCCATCACCGCAGCCGAGCGCTCTCGCGGCCGGGGGTCAGGCGGCCGGGGCCTGGGGCTGTCGTCGGCGGCGGGGTGGGCGCCACGCTGGGTCTCGGCCGGCCAGGGCCAAGGCCTGGTCGAGCAAGGTGGGCTCGTCGTCGGTGGGGATGGGCGGGGCGAACATGCCGGGGGTGCCCTCGGGTGGGGCCTGGGCGAGGAACTCGATCAGGACCTCGAGGGTGCGGGGGTCGGCGAAGTACTCCTGGCCGGTGGCTCGGGCCAGGTCCCAGCTGTGCATGATCAGCTCGTTCATGGCGACGGTGCCGAGGGTGGTGGCGGGCATGGTCACGCCGCCGGCCTGGGACGTGCCCGTCCAGGAGGCCGGATCCTTCCACGCCGTGGCCAGCTCCTCGAGGAGGACGGGCAGGCGGCTGCGCCAATGGCGGGACAGGTGCTGGGCGGAGGGCGGCGAAGGCGGCTCGGCGGTGCCGGGCGCGTCGGTGCGTTTGCGGGCGGCCTGGGTGAACGCCTGGGCGAGGACCATCAGGTGATCGAGCAGGACGGCGACGGTCCAGTCGGGACAGGGGGTGGGGTGGATCAGCTCGGTGTCGTCGACGCCCAGCAGAAGCGCTCGCAGTTTACGAACCGGCGGGTCGAAATCCAGCGGCACACGATCGGCCACGGTCGTCCTCCTTCGGGTCGTCGGTGTTAACCCCACGTTACGGGTGGGGTACGACACTTTCGCGTTCAACGAAGGGCGTTTTCACGGCTGGACGGTTTTCCGCTTGTCGATCTTCCGTTGCCGCGGCGGAGGCTCCCGCCCAGTTCTCGTGATCGATGACGGCCGAGGTCAGGACGCGGTGATGTCCGCGGTGTCGGAGAGGTCGGGGACGCTGGCCACGCCTGCGGCGCCCGACGCGGGGACGGGCCCGGACGCCGGCGCGGGACCGCCGGGCACCGGGCCGGAGCCGGGCGCGGGCGGGCGCGGCTGACCGTGCGGCATGCCCGAATGCGGCTGGTACGGGCCGTGCGGGGTGGCGGGCGAAGCGGGCTGCGCGTACTGCACGGGGTAATCGTGTGCCGACTGCCCGGCGTAATCGTGCGGCGGCTGCCCCGCGTAGTCGTTCGGCGGGCCGGCGTAGTCGTTCGGCGGCGGGCTGACGAAGTCGTGTGGTGGCTGCCCGACGTAGTCGTGGGCCATCGCCGGCGGGTAGTTGGGGGCCGCGGCCGGTGAAAAGGGCTGGTCGTGCGGCATCGCTGACGACGCGGCCAGCGCCGCGGCCGGCATCGACACCGTCGGCGGCTCCTCCTGGGTCGGCGGAGCCGACATCGGCGGCGCGAGCGGCTGCGTGTGCGACTGGGAGCCATGCGCCTGAGCTGCATAGGGCTGCGCGGACTGAGGCTGCGGGGCGTGGGGCTGGCCGCCGTGGGACTGGGCCGAGTGGGCCTCAGCGAAGTGCGGCTGCGCGGGGTGCGGTTGTGGGCTGTGCGGCTGAGGGTTCTGCTGCGGGCCGGGCGGACCGACGATGGCCGCGGCGACGACCCGCTTGGCGATCTCGGGTGCGGCCGCCCAGTGCAGCCCCAGCTGGGAGGCGTGCACCTGGCGCCAGACGAAGCCCTCGGGGTTGCCGCCCGACCAGGTCCACGCGGGAACCGTGCCGGCCCGCGGCGTGACGATCGCCCGGTGCTGCTTGTAGCCGGTGATCCGGGCGCCGGCCGGGGCGAGCGACGACGTCGTCGGGGCGGTCGCCTCGCGGTAGCCGGCCACCGTCTGGTCGCCGGTCACCGCCGACACGTCGAGCACGGCGCACATCGGCCGCCCGTCGAAGTCGCGACCCAGCCACGGCAGGGCGACACCCTCCGCGACCACCGGCCAGCCGTCGTGGGCGAACTTCGCGACCGCGTTGCACAGCCGCCGGTTCGCGGACAGTTCCTCGGCGTACCCCTCGGGCAGGCCCGCACCCACGATCAGCGCACGCGTGCCCGCCGGCAGCGACTCATCGCGCAGTGGGTCCATCACCGCCACGTCGGCGCCGGCCGCCGTCAAAAGCTCGGCCGTCTCGACGTATGTGTAAGGCGCACCCGGACCACCCGCCAGCGCGACGATCGGACGCTGGTCGAAGACCTCCCCGCCCACCGCGTCGCCGGGCGTCCAGATCGGGCCCGGCAGGCCGGGAGCGGCGTTGGCCAGCCCCATCAGGCGGTCGAGGTCGAGCCCGGCGAGCACCGCCTCGCCCAGCCGGCGCACCGCGCGGCTCGCCTCGACGGTGCGATGCGCCACCGGCACCGGGCCGTGTGCCCGGGCGGGCAGCACGTTCGGCAGGTCGCCGCGGCGCAGCGCGCCCAGCACCGGCATGCCGATGTCGTCGAGCGCGGTGCGCAGCATCTGCTCGTGGCGCGGCGACGCGACCCGGTTCAGGATCACCCCGCCCAGGTGGACCATCTCGTCGAACATGCGGAAGCCGTGCACCAGCGCGGCGATCGAGTGGCCCATCGCGGCCACGTCGACCACCAGCACGACCGGCGCGCGCAGGCTCGCGGCGACGGCGGCCGTCCCGTCGATCTCGGGCTGGCCGGTCAGCGAGTCGAACAGGCCCATCGCGCCCTCGACGACCGAGAGCTGCGCGCCCGAGGCGCCGTGCTGGAACAGCGGGGCGATGCGCTGCGCGCCCACCAGGCGGGGGTCGAGGTTGCGGCCGGGGCGTCCGGCGGCCAGACCGAGGTACGCGGCGTCCGTGTGATCCGGTCCGACCTTGAAGCCCGCGACCGGGATGCCACGCGCCACGCAGGCCGCGAGCAGCCCGACGGCGATCGCGGTCTTGCCGTGCCCCGAGGACGGCGCGCTCACGACCAGACGCGGCTGCGCGCTCATCCTGTTCCCCCCACGCTCTTCACTGTCCTGCCCCCAGGCGACCGTGCGCTTGCCCCCCGGCGACCGTGCACGTGAACAGGGCCGCCGGTCAGGCACAGTACCCGGCCTCGGCGGTCGCCGCCCCGTCGCCGGGTAGCCTCAGGGCGTGTACCGGTTTCTGCTCACGCCGCGCTGGCTCGGTGCGGCCGCGCTGGCCGTCGTCGCCGCCGTGATCATGGTCATGCTCGGCAACTGGCAGCTGCACCGGTACGAGGAGCGCAGCGCGATCAACGACCGCATCGACGCGGCTGATTCGGTGCAGGCGGTGCCGCTGACCTCGGTGCTGGCCGCGCCGACCGCGGCCGGCAAGGCGGGCTCGTCGCCCGGCAAGGGCCTGGCCTGGACAAAGGTCACCGTGAGCGGCCGTTACGACACCACCCACGAGATCCAGGCGCGCGGCCGTACGGTCGACAGCGACGTCGGATTCGAGATCATCACGCCGCTGGTGCTCCCGGACGGCACCGCGGTCCTGGTCGACCGGGGCTGGGTGCCGGCGCCACCGGGCGGAGCGGGCGCCGCGCCGGCCGTCCCCGCCGCCCCGAGCGGCGATGTCACGGTCGTGGGACAGGTCCACCTGTCGGAAAGCCGACCCACCGCGATCGAGCACCGGGACGGCCGTCTGGACACCCGCCGCGTCTCGGTCGCCCACCTCGCGGGGCAAATGCCCTATCCCGTGTACGGCGCATACGTGCTGCTCAGCGAGCAGACGCCGGCAAACGATCCGGCCTTCACCCGCATTCCGATCGACCACGAGGACTCCTGGCAGAACGGCGGGTACGCCGTGCAGTGGTGGCTGTTCGCGGGGATGGCGCTGATCGCGTTCGGCTGGCAGGCGCGCAAGGAGACGCAGGTCCGCTCGGGTACGGCTTCGGGCTCGGGCCCGGCCGGCGCGCCCGTCAAGCCGCCGCGGGTGAAGCTCAAGGACCGGGTGGCCGAGGCCGACCGCCGCCGCGAGGCCGCGCGTCTCGATTCGCTGCGCGCTCCCGTGGACCGCGTGGAGGAGGCCGACCGCAAGCGCGAGGCCGCCCGCCAGTCCGCCGGCGGCGACCCCACCTGAGCGACGCCGGCCCGGCGACCTACCTGAGCGACGACGGCCCGGCGACCCCTGAGCGACGCCGGCCCGGCGACCCACCTGGGCGACGACGGCTCGCGGCCCTGGACCGGTCCGACTAGGGTTCCGGCATGACCTCCTCGCCGAGCGACCCGTGGGGCATGTCCTCCCCGCAGCCGGACGATCCGTGGAGCGTCCCGCCCAGATCGACGCCGCCCGCGGCGCCGCACACCTCGGACCCGACCCAGCCGCAGCCCTACGCGACACCGCACACCTCGGGCGTGCCCGACCCGACGCAGCCTTTCGCGACGCCGGAGCCCTACACCCCGCCGCCGGCCGGACCGGGGCCGTCGACGTCGCTGACTCCGGCGCCGGTCCCGCAGGACCCCGGCCCGGTGATCCTGCAAATCGCCGAGATCTCGGTGACCTCGACGACGGTCTTCACGCCGACCGGCGACATCCCGCTGGCCGGGTCGCATTGGCAGGTCAACGACTACTGGTTCGCCCAGCAGCGCATCCCGAAATGGGCGATCGTGCTCGCGATCGTCGGCTTCTGCGTGCTGACGATCTTCAGCCTGCTGTTCCTGCTGGTGAAGGAGACGGTGATGCAGGGCACCGTGCAGGTCACGGTGACCAACGGCACCCGGCAGTACGTCGCCCGCATCCCGGTCACCGACCAGGCCGCGGTCACGGCCATCAACCAGCAGGTCAACTACGTCCGGACGCTGGCCGCCCTGTAACGCGCAGACCCGCACCGGCGACGCCGCGCGGCGGGGAGCAGCGCGGCATCGCGGGGAGCAGCGCGGCGCGGCGGGGAGCAGCGCGGCATCGCGGGGAGCAGCGCGGCGCGGCGGGGAGCAGCGCGGCATCGCGGGGAGCAGCGCGGCGCGGCGGGGAGCAGCGCGGCATCGCGGGGAGCAGCGCGGCGCGGCGGGGAGCAGCGCGGCATCGCGGGGAGCAGCGCGGCGCGGCGGGGAGCAGCGCGGCATCGCGGGGAGCAGCGCGGCGCGGCGGGGAGCAGCGCGGCGTCGCGGGGAGCAGCGCGGCATCGCGGGGAGCAGCGCCGCGTGGCGGGGAGCAGCGCAGCGCGGCGGGGAGCAGCACAGCGCGGGATCGCCGCTGCGTGGAGTGGCCGCGGCTCGGGATCGCCGCGATGGCGAGGTGTCTACGACGTGGGGTAGCCGCCTATCGTGCGGACCATCTCGATCGTGTCGGCCTCGGACGCGGGCTTGTCGTCGCGGTAGCGGAGGACCCTCGCGAAGCGGAGCGCGACGCCGCCGGGATAGCGCGGCGATGTCTGGACGCCGTCGAAGGCGATCTCGACGACCTGCTCGGGGCGCACCTGGACCACCCAGCCGTTGTCGCTGACGGCCAGCTCCTGGAAGCGGGCCGTCTGCCAGCGGAGCAGCTCGTCGGTGAGGCCCTTGAAGGTCTTGCCGAGCATTACGTAGCCGCCGGTCGACGGGTCGAGCGCGCCCAGGTGGAGGTTGGACAGCCAGCCCTTGCGGCGGCCGTGACCCCACTCGACGGCGAGGACGACCAGGTCGAGGGTGTGCCGGGGTTTGACCTTCACCCAGGCGGAGCCACGGCGGCCCACGTCGTAGGGAGCGTCGGTGGCCTTGACGACCACGCCCTCCTGGCCGGCCGCGAGGGCGGCGGCGAAGGCGGCGGCCGCCTCCTCTTCGGTCGTCGCGGTCGTGCGGCCGACGATCAGGTCGGCCGGCAGGGCGTCGGCGAGCGCGGCCCAGCGCACCCGGCCGGGCTCGTCGAGCAGGTCGACGCCGTCAAGGTGGAGGAGGTCGAAGAAATACGGCACCAAGGCGAGACCAGACGAAGCCGCGGCGGTCGACTTGCGTGCGGCGGAAGGAGCGGCCGACGAGCCGGCAGCAGCAGGGGCGGTAGAAGGCGCGGCAGCGGCAGGCGCGGCAGCGGCAGGGGCGGCAGCGGCAGGGGCGGCAGCGGCAGGGGCGGCAGCGGAAGGCGCGGCGGCGGCCGACTTGCGGGCTCCCCGGGTGGCGGCGCGGCTCGACGTCTCCTGGAACGGGCGGGGGCGGCCCGCCGCGTCGAGGGTCATGGCCTCGCCGTCGAGGACAGCCTCGCGGAAGGGCAGCTTGCGGACGGCGGCCACCACCTCGGGCATGCGGGCGGTGATGTCGTCGAGGCTGCGGGTGAAGACGGCGACGTCGTCGCCCGAGCGGTGCACCTGGATGCGGATGCCGTCGAGCTTCACGTCGACTGTGGCGGGCGCGCCCGTGGCCAGCAGCGCGGCGCCGACGTCGGGGGCGCTCTGCGCGAGCATCGGGGTCAGCGGGGTGCCGACCCGCAGGTGGATCTCGGCGAGCGCGGCGGCGCCGCCGGTCAGCGCGGCGAGCGCGACCTGCTTGAGGTCGCCGGAGAGCAGCAGGGCGCGCCGGACCGCGGTGAGCGGCACCCCGGCGGCCTTGGCGATGGCGTCGGCGAGCAGGCCGGCCTGGGCGCCCTGGCGCAGCTCGCCGCCGAACAGGCCGATCAGCAGGCGCTGCTCGTCAGCGGTAGCGGCGCCGAACAGGGCGGCCAGCAGGTCGCGCCGGCGGGCCTGCGAGCCGGCGCCGGCCACGACCGAGATCTCGGCGATCGCGGCGTCGACCGCGCCGACGGTGAGCGTGGCCTCGGCCGCGGGCGGCGGCCGGTCGCGCAGGCTGGCGTAGCCCACGCCGGTCTGCCGCTGGCGCAGCTCGCCGGCGAGGAACGCCGAGCCGGCCGCGATCTCGTCGGGATCCAGTCGGCGCAGGGCGTCGGCCAGGAGCTCGATCTTGGCCTTGCGCCCGGTGGTGGCACTCACTGCGGCCGAGGTGGCCGCCAGGTCAAGGAACCTCACGGGACCCATCCTGGCAGCCACCTCTGACAATTTCTGGGTGCTCCTGCGGCCCGACCCCCGGGTCGTAGAGCGGGGGACATCAGGCGGCGAGCGGCTCGGCGATGCGATAGCCGCGGGCGCGGACGGCGTCGGCGACCCGGGCGACCTGCGCGTCGAGCGCGCACAGCGTCTCCGAGATCTCCTCGAGGTGTTCGGTGAGGGCGGAATCGTCCCAGCCGGAGACGTCCACGTCGTCGAGCGCGCGCACGGCGGCACGCATGCGGACGATGGACTCCAGTCGATCGTGGGAGCGAAGCCGATCGATGGCGTTGCGCGGCCCGACGGGCATCGGCCGCACCAGCAGGGTTACCGAGGCAGGCACATCATTCGAACGCATGTTCGAGATCCTAACAGGATCGGAGACGCCGCCGCACCGTGCGGCGACCCGATTCACCCCGTCATCAGCGGAGGAAAAATCCGGACCGCGTCCGCCGGTGAAGCCTCCCCGGCCACGAAGCCGTCGGGCCGGACCAGATAGAGGCGCCCCGGCTGCAACGGCGTCGAAGGGGCCGGCGGAAAGACGTGGACCTGCACACCCAGATCCGGCACGTCGGCCGCCTTCACCCCGCCGTACGCGTGAATCTGCCAATGCAGTGACCGCAACGCGGCGAAATTCTCGCCGGCCCACGGCAGACGCCGGCCGACGACCGCGTCCCGACGGCCTCCCGAGGAGCGCGGCGTCATCCAGTAGTGGATGCGGACCTGGGAGACGTACTGGAACAGGCGGGAGCCGCCGCGGGTTCTCGGGACGGCACGGACGCCGACCGGAGCCACCAGCGGGACGATCAGCCGGCGGACCACGCGCGACAGCGGGGACTGCGAGGTCACCCCGGCGAAGATGCGGTCGGTCGTGGCCACCAGGCGTTTCGCCACCGGACGGCGCTCGGCCTCGTAGCGGTCGAGCCACGTGTCGCGGCGCCGGCCCTGCAGGACGTCGGCGAGCTTGAAGGCCAGGTTGTGGGCGTCCTGGAGGCCCGTGTTCATGCCCTGCGCGCCGACCGGGGAGTGCACGTGCGCGGCGTCGCCGGCCAGGAAGAACGGCCCGTCGCGGAAGGCGGCCGCGACGCGGTGGTGCACCCGGTAGGTCGCGAACCAGCGGGAGCGGTCGTAGGTGACGGCGAACTTGCGCAGCCGCGGGATGACGTCCTCCTCGGACAGCTCGCCGTCGCCGTCCTCGTCGCGGACCAGCCCGATCAGGCGCCACGAGCCGCGGCCCTTCATCGGGAAGGCCAGCAGGAAGTCGTCGCTGCCGACGCGGACGTTGACCGCGCCCTCGACCATGCCGCCCGCCGCGAGCGCGTCGAGCACGTAGAAGCGGTGCGGGTTGGTCGTGCCCTCGAAGGCGATGCGGCGATATCTGCGGATCGCCGAGTTCGACCCGTCGCAGCCGACGCAGAACCGGGCGCGGACCGTGTCGTTGCCGACCTTGGCCTCGACGCCCTCGTCGGTCTGGACGACCGCGGTGACCGCGGTCTCCCACCGCACGTCGGCGCCGAGCTTCTGAAGATTCTCGTAGAGGATCTCCTCGTTGCGGCTCTGCTCGAGGACCTGCAGATACGGGTACGGCGTCACGCCCTCGCCCAGCGCGCCGAGCGGGATCCGGCCGAACGCGCGATCGAGATAGCCGGGCGCGAGCGCGTCCGCCCGCTGCGCCGCGGCCAGGACGAGGTCGCCGAGGCCCATCTGGTCGTAGATCTCGAGGCTGCGGGCCTGGACGACCAGCGCCCGGGACTCCCGGGTCGGGCCGTCCTTGCCGTCCACCACCAGTACGTCGGCACCGAGCTTGACCAGCCAGTTGGCGAGCATCAGCCCGGTCGGGCCGGCGCCCACCACCAGCACGTCGCACGTCAGGTCGGCCATCGGCGACCCGCCTCCTTAGGTCGTGAGCGCCTCCGCGACGTTCCTGAGAAGCAGGGCCTCGGCGAGGCAGCACCGTTCGAACTCGGCGAGGTGCAGGCTCTCGTCGGGGCCGTGTGCCCCGGAATAAGGGTCCTCAACGCCAGTGACGAGAATCGATGCGTTCGGGAAAAGCTCCTGGAAGGTGGCGATGAACGGAATGGAGCCGCCGACGCCCATGTCGACCGGCTTCGCGCCGTCCCAGGCCGAGGTGAAGGCGGCGCGGGCCGCGTCGTAGGCCGGGCCGGTCGCGTCGATCACGCACGGCGAGCCGTCGCTCTCCAGCGTGACCTCGACCTGGGCGCCCCACGGGACGTATTTCTCCAGGTGGGAACGGACCGCCGCGTACGCCGACTTGGGGTCGTCGCCGGGCGCCAGCCGCACGCTGATCTTGGCCTTCGCCGAGGGTTGCAACGCGTTCGCCGCCTCCAGCGTGCGCGGCGCGTCGATGCCGAGCACCGAGATGGCCGGCTTGGTCCAGATGCGGTCGGTGATCGTGCCGCGGCCGATCAGCTTGACGCTGTCGAGCACCCCGCCCTCGTGGCGGTAGCGGTCCTCGGGGTAGTCGACGCCGGCGCCCTCGCGGCCGACCAGGCCGTCGACCGCCACCTCGCCGCTGTCGTCGTGCAGGCTGGTCAGCAGCCGGGAGAGGACCATCAGCGCGTCCGGGATCGGGCCGCCGAACATGCCGCTGTGCACGGCGCTCTTGAGCACCTTGACCTCGGCGAACAGGTTGACCAGGCCGCGCAGCGAGGTGGTCAGCGCGGGCTGGCCGATGTCCCAGTTGCCGGAGTCGGCGATCACGATGACGTCGGAGCGCAGCTCCTCGGTGTGCTCGGCGATGATCTCGTTGAGCGAGTCGGAGCCGTACTCCTCCTCGCCCTCGACGAAGACGACCACGCCGACCGGCAGCTGGTCGCCGAAGGCGCGCAGCGCCGCCACGTGGGCCATCACGCCCGCCTTGTCGTCGGCGGCGCCGCGGCCGTAGAGACGGCCGTCGCGCTCGACCGGCTCGAACGGGTCGCTCGCCCAGAGCGAGAGGTCGCCGACCGGCTGCACGTCGTGGTGTGCGTAGAGCAGCACGGTCGGCGCGCCGGGCGGGGCCGCCTTACGGCCGATCACCGCGGGCTGGCCGCCGTGCCGCACGATCTGCACCTCGAGGCCGCAGCCGCGCAGCAGCTCGGCCACGGCCTCGGCGGACCGCTCGACCTGGGTGTGGTCGAAGCCCTCGAAGGCGATCCCGGGGATCCGGATCAGCCGCTCCAGGTCGGCGCGGACTCCGGGCATCTCCCGCGCGATCGCGGCGCGCAGATCGGTTTCGTTCAAGCTCATGAACCGATCCTAGGGTGCTAGCTCTGGCCTTCGTCGTCCTGGCGGCCTCGGCCGGACGCCCAGCCGCGGGCGCCGCGCACCGCCGACCCGGCCAGGTCGCCGGCGCCGTCGCCGAACTTGCGCAGCAGGTTGACCAGCGGGTCCTGCGAGGTGGTGAAGGTTTCCCGGTACGACGCGGCGGCCGCCTTCACGTCCTCGGTCACCGAGGCGTCGCCGTCGGAGTCGCGGCGCGGGTACTCGCCGCCGAGGATCCGGGCGTACTCCCCCGAGTCGATCCACTTGCGCAGCTCGGCGGCACGCGCGACCGGCACCGGGTGGGTGCTCCACAGGGTCAGGCCGATCTTGTGCACGCTGTCGCGCAGGTCGCCGCCGCTCTCGTACTCGGCGGCCTGCTCCAGGAAGGCGGCCGTGTCGATCTGGGAGAGGTCGCCGCCGCCGGCCAGCTTCATCAGCAGCCGAGTCGAGGCGGCCGGGTCCTGACCGGCGAGCAGGCCCGCGCGGTCGGCGGAGAGCTCGGCCTTGCGCCACCACTCGAACATCGCGGCGATGATGGCGCGCAGCGCGATCGCCCCGATCGGCAGCCAAGCCAGCGAGACCGTCCACCGGGTGAGGATCATCATGATCGTGCGGTAGACCGAGTGCCCGCTGCGCACGTGGCCAAGCTCGTGCCCGAGCATGGCGCGCAGCTCGTCGTCGTCAAGCCTTTCCACCGCGCCCGTGGTGACCACGATGAACGGCTTGTCGAGGCCAATCGCCTGACCGTTGATGATCGGGTCCTGCGTGACGTACAGGTCGGGGAGCTCGGCCACGTCGAGGGTGGTGGCGGCCTCGGTGAAGCGCTGGTAGACGCGCGGGTACTGCCGGTGGTCGACCCGGATCGCGCTGGAGAGGAACGCCAGGCGGAAGCCGCGCTCGTTCCACATACCGAAGAACGCCTTGATCATGTCGTCGAAGCCGCGCAGCTCGCGCAGGGCGGTCAGCGCACCGCGGTCGGCGGGGTGCTCCCAGGCGCGGGAGCTTATTCCGGTCAGCGTGACCCGCCGGCGTACCGGGCGGTTCTCTTCGTCGGTCATGATCGCACCCCGTCTCCCCGCTCCCGCAGCAGCGTGAAGCGGTCGTCGCCGGTCGTCGCCTCGCCGTCGACGATCAGGTCGGCGGCGTCGCGCGTGTCGTCCTCGGCGAAGTGCCGGTCCTCGGCAGCACGCCACCGCTCAAGGTACGCCCGGAACGCAACGCTGTCGTCGCCATCGCGGGCCAGGGCCCGGCGCCAGCGCAGATCGGAAGGGGCCACGACGAAAACCGAGAGACTCAGCTCCGGGCGAATCTCACGCCTTGCGGCGCTCACACCTTCCACGAGTACGGCGGGAGCAGGGTCGACGCGGACCGGAGGACCGGCGAACTCCCCGAGGTGCCACTGGTACCGCCGGTAGGTGGCGGTCTCGCCGCGCCGGATCGGGCCGAGCACCTGGCGTTCGAGCCGTTCCCAGAAGGTGAACTGGTCGTCCCAGCCGTCGAGCAGGTCGTCGGTGTGCACGACCGGGGCGTCGAGCTGCTTGGCCAGCCGCAGGGCGAAGGTCGTCTTGCCCGCGCCGCTCGGCCCGTCGACCGCGATCAGCCGCGTGTTGCCCAGCCGCGGGGCGGTTTGGCTGATTTCTTGCGCTAAGTCCGCGTATCTCATTGCGGCGCCCCCGGCGACACGAACGGCAGACCGCGCGGCGGGCCCTGCTCGATCAACCGCCACAGCGCCCCGGTGTCGAGATGCTCCTCCACCAGGTCGCCCAAAACATCAAGAGCCTTTTCCCGTACGGCGGTGAAGCGCGTCCCGGGAGCGACAGTGAAGCCATGCCGGCCGGCCTGCGACGCCGCCGCGGTGAGGAAACGTCGCCGGAACTCGTCGTTCTCGAACGTGCCGTGCCAGTGTGTGCCGTAGACGTTGCCGACGGCCGCGCCCTCGGGCCACCCATCCGCATAGCGCAGCAGCGGGGGTGGCGAACCCCGGGAAACGAGGCCGTGGTGGATCTCGTAGCCGGTGACCGGGGCGCCGAGCCCCTCCCCCGCGGGCCGGGCCAGGGTCTTGCGCGCCGCGAAGGTGATGCCGATCGGCAGCAGGCCGAGCCCCTCGACCTCGCCGCGTCCGCTCTCCACCTCGTCATGAATGCTCTCGGCGAGCATCTGGAAACCTCCGCAGATGCCCAGCAGCGGCTTGCCCTCGGCCACATGCCGGCGGATCGCCGCGTCCAAGCCGGTGTCGCGCAGCCATCGGAGGTCGTCGACCGTGGCCTTGGAGCCGGGCAGCACCACGAGGTCGGCGTCGGCGATGTCGCCGGGCTCGATGGTGAGCTGCACCCGGACGCCCGGCTCGGCGGCGAGCGCCTCGGCGTCGGTGGCGTTGGAGATGCGGGGCAGCCGGACCACGGCGACCCGCAGCCACTGCTCGCCGTGCGGCGGCCCGGGGCGGCCCAGCGTGCGGCCGTAGGCGAGCGAGTCCTCGGCGTCGAGCCAGACGTCGAGGTGGAACGGCAGGACGCCGTGCACGGGACGCCCGGTCACCGACGTGATCATGTCGAGCCCGGGCCGGAGCAGGCCGGCGTCGCCCCGGAACTTGTTGATCACGAAGCCGCTGACGAGCGCCTGATCCTCCGGGCTGAGCAGCGCGAGCGTGCCGTGGAAGGCGGCGAAGACCCCGCCGCGGTCGATGTCGCCGACCACGATCGCGGGCAGGCCGGCGTGGCGGGCCAGGCCCATGTTCACGAAGTCGCCGTCGCGAAGGTTGATCTCGGTGGGGCTGCCGGCGCCCTCACAGATCACCGCGTCGTACTCGGCGCGCAACTCGTCAAGGGTCACCCACGCGGTCGCGGCGAGCCGCTCGCGCATCGAGCGGTAGCTGCCGCCGGTGACCGTGCCGACCGCCTCGCCGAGCAGCACGACCTGGCTGGATCGGTCGCTGCCCGGCTTGAGCAGCACCGGGTTGAACCGAATGTCGGGCGGCAGGCCGCACGCCGCGGCCTGCATGGCCTGGGCACGGCCGAGCTCGCCGCCGCGGCCGTCCGGGCCGACCACGACTGCCGAGTTGTTCGACATGTTCTGCGCCTTGAACGGCGCCACCTTTACGCCCTGACGATGCAGCCAGCGGCAGATCCCGGCCGTGACGACGCTCTTGCCGGCGTCGGACGTGGTGCCCGCGACGAGCAGCCCGCCACTCATCGCCCGCTCCGGCGACCTACCGGGAGACCGCCGAAAGCGCGGCTCGCGGCGAGACGAGCGGCAGAGCGACGCACGGCGAGGCGAGCGGCGGGGCGGCTTCCCGCAAAGCCGGCGGCGTGGCGGCGGCTCAGGGCGAGGCCGGCGGCGATCAGTGTCGCTGCCGCGCCGACCGCGCCCGACACGCGCGCGGCGCGGCGCAGGTGGACGGCTGCGGGGCGTGGGCCGTCGCCGAGGAACGCGCGCACCTCGCTGCGTCCGAAGTAGACGTTGCGGCCGCCGAGCCGGACCCCCAGCGCGCCGGCCATCGCCGACTCGCACTGGCCCGCGTTCGGCGACGGGTGGTCGTCGCGGTCGCGCCGCCACACCCGCAGCGTCTCGCGCGGCGAGCCGCCGGCGACCGGCGCCAGGGCGATCGTGAGCAGGCCGGTCAGCCGGGACGGCAGCAGGTTGAGCGCGTCGTCGAGCCGGGCCGCGGCCGTGCCGAACCGCTCGTAGCGCGGCGACCGGTGCCCGACCATGGCGTCCAGCGTGTTGGCCGCGCGGTATGCCAGCAGTCCGGGCAGGCCGACCAGGCCGCCCCAGAACAGCGGCGCGACGACCGCGTCCGACGTGTTCTCGGCCACCGACTCGACCGTGGCCCGGGCCAGCTCGGAAGCGTCCAGGGTCGACGGATCGCGGCCGCACAGATGGTTGAGCCGGCCGCGGGCGGACGGCAGGTCGCCGTTGTCGAGGTGACCCGCCATGATCCGGGACTCGCGGCGGAGCGTGCGGCCGCCCAGCACCGTCCAGGTCGCGGCGGCCACCAGCGTCGCCCGCGCCACCGGGTGCCGCCGGGTCGCCCGCGCGGCGGCGAGCCCGGCCAGCGCCGGCCCGCCCACCGCAAGCGCGGTGAACGCCGCCCCCGACCGGCGATCGGGCCGGTAGAGACGGCGCTCGAGCGTGCCGGCCGCCGTGCCGAAGCCGGCGACCGGGTGGAACCGTCGTGGATCGCCGAGCACGGCGTCGAGCAGATACCCGGCCACCAGCCCGGCGGCGTCCGCACCCGCCATGTCTCAAACCCCCGTTTTACGAAGAATGCCCTAGGGGCAGAGGTCGCACACCCAGACCGGTCGTTCCTCACCCGAGGACGGGAACGACGGCACCGGCGCCGCCTCGCCCCAGACGAGCGCGCCGGGTGCGCGGTCCTCCAGGAACTCGACGACAATCGCGTGCAGGTCGCTCGTGGCGCGGTAGGGCGCCTCGAACGGCAGGTTGTCCTGCCCGCGGGAGCCCGTCGAGCAGCGCAGCTGCCCCGCTTCCCCGTCGTGCCAGACGTAGAACGTGGCCGGACCTTCGTACGGCATGGTGGCCACCTGGTCGCGCAACAGCTCGGCGGTCTCCTCGAAGGCGGTGACCACCTCATCGGCGGACATGCCCATGCGCTCATGCGGCGGAGCGCCGAACCAGCTGGTGTTGACGTGCTCGGCGTCCTGGTCGTGCGGTGAGAGCACCAGTATCTCGCCCGCGATCGCGCGGATCTCCTTCAACAGCACGGGGCCCAGTGTGCCCGGCCGACCCTGGACCGGGCCAACCGGGCGGACAACCCCTGTTCGGAAGACCTAATCCGAACAGGGGTTGTCCGGTGATCAGGCCGCGACCGGCTCCTTCCTGGCCCGGCGGGTGCGCCGGGTCACCACCGGCTCCTCGGCGACCAGGCGCTCCACCTCGAGGGCGAGTTCCTCGTCACCCTCGGGCCGGTCCTCGGGAGCGGGCTCGGAAGCAGACGCGGAAACGGGCTCCGCGACGGGCTCGGGCGCGGCGGCGGACATGGGCTCCGCGACGGGCTCGGGCGCCGGAACGGGAACGGGCACGGGCGCGGGAACGGGCTCCGCGAAGGTCGGCTCGGGCACGTCGGGGACGCCGTCGCCGTACGCGATCGGGGCCTCGTCGGCAGCGAGCGCGACGGTCTGCTCGCCCGCGACCAGGGTCTCGCCCTCGGCGTCCTCGAGCTGCGTGGCGCTCATCCCGGCCCGGGTGCGGAAGAAGCGAGCGCGGCCGCGGGACAGGTCGTGGCCGATCGCGGACGCCTCCATCTCGTACGAGACGCGGTGGTTGCCGCTCTCGTCCTTCCAGTCGCGGGTGTAGAGCCGGCCCTGGACCAGCACCGGGTCACCCACGGTGATCGACGAGGCGACGCCCTCGGCCAGCCGGCGCCACGCGACGACGCGGATACGCAGGTTGTTGCCGTCGACCCATTGACTGTTCTCCTTGTCGTAGCGGCGGGCGGTCGAGGCGACCTTGAAGTTGGCGACGAGCGCGCCGCTCGTCGGGATGCGACGCCACTCCGGGTTGGCGAGCACGTTGCCGACGAGAGTGATGGTGGTGTCGAACACGGGTCCTCCTGAATCGGGAACGGGTGAGGCGGCGAGCATGCTCCCGGCCCGTACGGGATGGAGGTCTTGATCTTGATTTTTGGGGACGAGAGCCGACATGTGGATTTCGCCATGAGGCCCTGTTGATCTGATATGCCTGATCGTGTGGAGATCGACGTTCTGGGCCCGCCCTACGAGCGGCACACCATCGACCTGGGCAGCGACGATGAGGGCGCGGTGGTGGCGACGCTGGTCCGCCGGCGCGCCGACCGGCCCACCCACCGTGCCGTCCTGTACGTGCACGGCTTCGTGGACTACTTCTTCCAGACCCATCTCGCCGACTTCTTCGCCGAGCGCGGCTGGGACTTCTACGCCCTCGACCTGCGCAAATACGGTCGCAGCCTGCTGCCGCACCAGACGCCGAACTTCGCCCGCAGCCTCACCGACTACTACCCCGAGCTGGACGAGGCGGCGCGGATCATCCGCGAGGTCGACGGCCACACTCAGATGCTGGTCAGCGGCCACTCCACCGGCGGCCTGATCACCTCGCTGTGGGCGCACTCTCGGCACGGCCGCGGCCTGATCGACGGTTTGTTCCTGAACAGCCCGTTCTTCGACTTCAAGCTGCCCTGGCTGGTGAAACGCCCGCTGATGACCGCGGTGGTCGGCGTCAGCGGCCGCACCCCCTACCGCAAGATCCCGACGGCTTCGCTTGGCTTCTACGGCGAGAGCCTGCACACCGATCACCGTGGCGAGTGGACATACGACCTGGCCTGGAAGCCGATCCAGGGCTTCCCGGTGACCGCCGGCTGGCTGAGCGCCATCCGGCGCGGCCAGCAGCGCCTGCGCGCCGGCCTGGCGATCGACGCGCCGATCATGGTGGCGTGCTCGACGCGTACGTACAAAGGCCGCGCCTGGTCCGAGGACGTCCGCATGTCGGATGTCGTCCTGGACGTCGATCACATCGTCCGATGGGCGCCGCTGCTCGGCCCGAGGGTCACGATCGCCCGTTTCGACGGCGGCGTCCACGACCTGACCCTCTCCGGCCCGCAGGTGCGCGCGGAGGTGTTTCGCGAGCTGGGACGCTGGGTGGACGCCTTCGTGCCGCCACCCGGGACGCCCGAGATCGAAGTGCCGCCGGCGCCCGAGGACAAGACGGACGACAAGTCCCAGGCGACCGCCTAGTATGTGGCTGCCAGCCAGCGCTCGTAGCTCAGCGGATAGAGCAACGGACTTCTAATCCGTCGGTCGCAGGTTCGAATCCTGCCGGGCGCGCTCTTGTGATGTCTCAGGACATCGGAAACCCCTGAACCCGCGGTCGCAGGTTCAGGGGTTCTTCTTTCTTGGTGCCGGTCCGGGTGGTTTGTTGAGGCGCTGGTAGCGCTGGCTGGGGTCGAGGACGAGTTCGCGTAGGAGTTCGCCGGTGGTGGCGTTGATGATGCGGATGTTGAGGTCCTGGACCAAGACGAGGACGTGGGTTCCGGTGTGGGTTCGCCCGACGCCGATGGAGTAAAGCGTGCCGTTGTAGCGCAGGGTGATTTTCCCGGCTTTGTCGATACGGTCGCGGCGGAGCCGGTCGTGGGACTCGGTGCTGCTCTGGCCAGTGGGGCTGGCTTTGGGCCGGGCCTGGTAGGCGGTGGCCGGGGTGGCTTGGTGCGGCAGGGATCGGTGTGGCCGGCGGTGGTTGTACTCGTCGACGAACGCGTCGATCAGGGTCTGTAGTTGGCCGATGTCGGCGGGTTGGGTGGGCTGGCCGCGGAGCCATTTTTTGAGGGTTTGCTGGAAGCGTTCGACTTTGCCGCAGGTGGTCGGGTGGTTCGGGCGTGAGTTCTTCTGTTTCACGCCGTAGCGTGCAGGTCGTGTTCGAGGCCGTTGCGGCCGCGGCCGCCGGACAGGCGGGTGGTGAACACCATGCCGTTGTCGGTCAGCGTGGACGCGGGAACACCATGCCTGGTCACGGCGTCACGGAAGGCGTGCACCACGATCGGGCCGGTGACCCGCGGATGGGCGGTGACCGAGAGCGCGTAGCGGGAATGGTCGTCGATCCAGGAGAGGATTTCGGCGTCGGGGCCGGCCGTCGGGGCGGGTGAGCCGGTAGTGGGTGAAGTCGGCCTGCCAGCATTCGTTGGGCTGCTCAGCTTGGAAGCGGATGTAGGACGACTTCGGCCGTTTGGCCGGCTCAGGGGTGATCAGGCCTTGGGCGGCCAGGTGCCGGGCGATGGTGGCCCTCGAGACGGTGATGCCGTGGCGGTGCTGCAGGTGCCAGCGGATCGTGTCCGGGCCGGCGTCCAGGCCCCGCTCGGCGAGCTGTTTGCGGGTCGCCACGATCAACGCGACGACCTGCGGGCTGATCGCGGACGGTGACGAGCGGGGCCGCCGCGAGTGTGGTTCGAACGCGGCCTCGCCCTCAGCCTGGTAGCGGGCGATCAGCTTGGACACCCAGCCTTTGGAGACGCCGTAGGCGCGGGCGGTCTCGGCCTGCGAGCGGCCTTCGACGATGACAGCGGTGATCACGAGACGGGCTTTGGACACCCGCCGACGATCACCAGCATCCAGAGTTTCCGATGTCCCGACACACCGTTTCCGATGACCCGAGACACCCCATTCCGATGTCCTGAACCAGCACACTGCCGGGCGCGCACATTTACCAGGGTAGAAGTTCTGATCATTTAGATCATCTTCGATCGAAGGTCCGCTCCGGGTCCGTTCGTGTCGTCCGATACGGGCACGTCCGGACCTTCCGTCGGCTGAACTGTCGAGAGCTGGAGGGCTTAGGCGCGAGTGCCGATTGCTCCGCTCAGAGAGTGCCACACGTCGCGTGCGGGTTGGGCTATGCTCAAGGCGACTGGGGGAACAATGAAATGTTCTCCAACGTTTTTGATCTTTTTCATCGCCAACAACCCCACGCCTCCCGACGCGAGGCGCCAAGCTTCGCATGGACGTGAAGACCGCAACACATACCTTTTCCACCCAAGGCTCGGCGCGGGTGCGGTGAAAGGTGTGTGCGCATGTCGCCGTACTGGCTCCTCGCCCTCGCAGGTCTCAGCCTCGGGCGTGGGTTGGCCGCCGTCGCGTGGTACGACTTCAACGCCGTCATGGCGTCGAAGTTCGGTGCCGAGGTCCTGGACAAGACTAAGCACCTGCGGGCGGAGCCTGTCAGCGAGGCCATCCCCAAAGCGCTCGCGCGCCGTCAGCACACCAAATCGCGGGATGACGCGGCAACGCCTAGGAAGGGCTGACGCCTTATCGGGCAGCACCATGCGTCGGGCCAGGTTCGCGGTAATGCTCTGGCGCGATGCGGGACGGGTGAGGGCTGAGAGTCTTCGTGTCTACCGGCCACTCGTCATCGCCAAGCCGAGAAACGTCTCCCACTAGCTGGCCAGCACGGATCAAGGGCAGCATCACCTGACCAGCGAGAAGGAGGCCGATCCCGAAACCCGACATCGAAATGGCCGCACTGGCAAGAGGTCGGTCCCGATATCCCCACCCCAACGCAAACATCACCACGGCGAAGGTTGAGATAAGCAGGAACGAGACCGCGACGGACGCTCCAGTCCGAAGCAGGCACGCGACCAACTCTGCCGGGTGGAAGTAGAACCACCTGATCATCCTGACGCGCGCCGAGGCCCTCTCAACAGCCCTGTCCGTGGCCCGCTCGCTCCGCTTGGCCATGTACTTCTGCCAGCGAGGGGTCATGACGTTGGCGAAGATAGAAAGCGGCACAGAAGCCAGTAGTCCGAGGACAAAGAGCAGCATCTAGCCCACGTCTCCCCTTGGGTCGGTTACCAGCCATTGTGGGGCGGTACTGCCACCGGCAAGACCCCTCTGAATAGATGGATGTTGGCCGCTCGACGGAGCGCTCCCGGGTAGGCGATCACCGCCGAACCCCGTACCGTCGGAGGCTAGACCAACGGAGGTGATCCGCATGGCCGAGGAGTACTTGGGCGCTCGCGTCCGGTCCTGGCGACTCAAGCGCGGCTTGAGCCAGAAGACGCTCGCCGGGTTGGCTGGCATCAGCCAGGGATACGTCTCGCAGATCGAAGCTGGTCTAAAGGAGATCGACAAGCGGTCCACGCTGATCCGCCTCGCCGGGGCGCTCCAGGTCTCCGTTGCGGATCTGACGAACCTGCCCGGCCCGGACTCCCCCGAACTCAACGCCGCAGAGGCCACGGTGCCCGCGATCCGCGCCGCGCTGAACGTCTCCCGATTGGGCGAAGAGGTGGAGCCGCGCCGGTCACTGACCGAGGTACGCACCGTGGTCGCCGGGCTGGCGCCCACGTGGAAAGCAGCGCGGTACGACCAGCTCAGCCTCCTGATGCCGGCCCTGCTGACCGATCTCCACGGCCTCGTCACGACAGGCGACGAGCAGACTCAGCGTGCCGCGCTCCGGCTGCTGGTCGAGACGATGCACTGCGCCACGTCTACTCTGCGGCACCTCAACTGCGGGGACCTCGCCATGATCGCCGCAGACCTCGGGCACGCAGCCTCTGTCCGGCTCGATGAGCCGCTGTGGCGAGGGGTCGCCGACTACGTGCGGCTCGTGACGCTGCCCGCTGAGAGCAAGGCCATCACCCGGCGGCTTGCCGTGGAGGCGGCGGACCGGCTGGATGCCGCGCCGGACTCCAGCGAGGCGCTTCAGGTATCCGGGATGCTCCATCTCTCTGCCGCGTTCTCAGCCGCGACGGCTGAAGACGCGACGGATACAGCCGCCCACCTCGATGAGGCGCGGCAACGGGCCGACCGGACCGGTGAAGGCAACTTCGCCACAATGCAGTTCGGCCCGACCAACGTCGCCTTCTGGGAGACGTCGATCGCGGTGGCCACGGGCGAGGGTGGCCGGGTGCGCGAGATTGCGCAAGGCGTCGAGCCCGACCGGATCGACTCCGACACCCGCAAGGCCGCGTACTTCATCGACTACGGGCGCGGCCTGGCCCAGACCCGCCGGTCCGACGCGGAGGCCATCGCCAGCTTCATCCGCGCGGAACGCACCGCCCCGCAGCGCACCCGCCGATCGCCTGCCGCCCGCGAGACCGTCGGGACCATGCTGCGCCGAGCACGAGCCAGCGCTGGCGGCCAGCAGCTTCGCGAGCTGGCCTCACGCATTGGAGTGGCCTGATCACGGGTCATTACCTCCGGTAATCGCTCACCGTTGGAACGGCCTTAGCGTCGCCTCCAGTCGAAACCACCCGACTGGGGGTCACCATGCACGAAAAGCGACCTTGGAGACCGTTCCGGCGAGCCCGCTGCTCGTGCGGGCTGACCTGGCCCTGCCTTGAGCTGCGCCTGCGGGTAAGGCAGGCCGCCGATGCCTGATGAGCTGCCGTCCCTCGCTACCTATCGAGGTTTTGTCTTCCGCAACCTCCCGCACCCCGCCCCGGAGCATGTAGCCAAGCGCCCCGATTGGACCTGCCGCGCGTGCGGCGCAGAGTGGCCATGCGAACCGGCCAAGGCAGCGATGCGCGCGGAGGCCCAGCGCACCTACCTGGGAATGCTGATGTGGGGGTTCCTGGAGGAGTTCGCGAAGGACGCCACGGAGGGCCAGTTCCAGAACGCCTTCCAGCGCTTCATCGCTTGGACCCGCTGATCCACCTGCGGTTTTGTTGACGTGGCAAATTTATTGTACCTACATTCCAACTAAGTGGCGTAGCGTCGTTGGCGGGCGGGCGTGAGAGACCCGCTCCCGACGAAGGGACCAACCATGACCGCCACCGCAACGACTGAGCTGCCGACCACCGCCACCGCGCTCCGCGCCCTCGCCAAGGAGCTGGGTCTGAAGGGCTTGTCCACCGCCAAGAAGGACGCGCTGGTGCCGACCATCACCGAAGAGTTGGAGCGCACCTTGCCCGCGGAAGGCGCGGGCCCGGGAATCGCGCCATTCCTCTCCGGGGGGCCGAGCCCCCGGACGCCCACGTTGCGGTGGTCACTCCGGGGGGCGATGGTTGCGCTGGGAAGGTCGCGCTTGGTGGATCTGGGGTGGGCCGGGGTCTGTGGGCGGCGTCTGGTGCGGCATGGGCTGACGCCGGGGTCGGGGCTGCACGACCCGGCTGGGGCTGCCGCTGCGATGTGTGGGGCGCATGCGCAGGTGTTGTCGGCCGCCGAACTCTCGATCGGGCTGCGCGTGGCCGACGTTACTCGGGCGAGCGCGCAAGAAGCCCTGGTCAAGACGTTCGGGCCGCGTGGCACGGTTCATCTGCTGGCCGCCAAGGATCTCGCGCTCTGGTGTGGCGCGCTGAGTGCGATCCCACCCCTCAACCAGCGGCCCCCCGGCATGCGCCTGACCCCGGACCAGACCGACGAGCTCGTCGCGGCGATCGAGGAGATCCTGGCCGGCGCCGAGCTGACCGTCGACGAGCTGACCGCGGCGCTGGCCGAGCGGGTCGGGCCGTGGGCGGTCGACCTCGTGATGCCGGCGTTTCAGACGATGTGGCCGCGGTGGCGGCAGGTGACCGTGCTCGCCGCCCACCGTGGCGTCCTCTGTTTCGGGGCGAACAAAGGGCGCAGCGTCACCTACACCAACCCGGGATTGACCCCGGCGCCGGCAGAAGAGGCGACCCACTGGCTGCTCGACTCCTACCTGCGCTCCTACGGGCCGGCCACGCCGCAACATTTCGCCCGCTGGCTGGCCGCGCCGCCGGGCTGGGCACGGGACCTGTTCGAAGCCCACGACCTCACCGAGGTCTCGGTCGAAGGCGCCCGGACCTGGGTCGCGGCCGGCGACGACGAACCCGGTGAGCCAGCGCGTGGTGTGTTGCTGCTCCCCCACTTCGACGCCTTCGTCGTCGGTTCGCAGCCGCGGGAGCTGCTCTTCCCGGGCGCGGCCTGGGACCGGGCGCTCGCCCGCGGTCAGGCCGGCAACTTCCCGGTGCTGGTCATCGACGGGGTCGTCGCCGGCGTCTGGCATCAGAAGAAGAGCACGAGCAAGGTCGCCATCACCGTCGAGCCGCTGCGGGCACTGACCTCACGCGAGCGAAAAGGGCTGGACGCGCGGGTGGAACGGGTCGGCGAGATCCTCCAGGTGCGGCCGGATCTCACCGTCGGGCCGATCAGCGTCGGCGCCCACGCCTGAATGACGACTGAATAACGAATGTTCCTGATCAGACACGGCTCTTCGGCCGGGGGCGTTACTTTACCGCCGCGACTAGGCTTGAAGAGCAACTAACGACCAGCCATGGAGCCTGGGATGATCCACTCCCCGCGGGGTGCGACGGACGCGACGAGGCGGCCGTTCTTCGAACGACCGGATCATCGCGATGCCGTGGTCCGGGGGATCCGGGCCGGCGTGCTGCCGCTCAAGTTCGCGTACGCGGGAAGCGCCGCCCACACCCATGACCGGCTGGCCCACGGCGAGGGCTATCAGTCCGTCATCGGCGCGGTCTCGCACGTCCGCGAGGCGCTGCACAGCGCCGAGCTCGACGACCTGAGCCGGATAGCCGAGCTCGGCCCGGGCAACGGCGTCAACTCGCTCGCCCTGCTGCGCCAGCTCAAGGACATCGAGCGGTTCCCGGGCCGGTTCCTCGGCCTCGACTTCAGCGCCACGCTGCTCGACATCGCCGCCGACAACTTCGAGCGCGAGATGCCCGACGTCCGGTTCGCCGGCGCCGTCTGGGACGCCGAGGCCGGTCCCACCGACGCGATCCGAGACTGGCGCGAAGACGAGCCGGGCCCGATCCCGCTGCTGTTCCTGGGCAACACGATCGGCAACCTCGAAGACCCGGTCGCGACGGTGCGCAACCTGCTCGCGAGCATGTCCACCGAGGACACCCTGGTGATCGGCGCGACTCTGCGCGGGTCCGGCGACATGACGAAGCCGTACGAGAACGAGGTCTTCCGCGCCGCGGCGCTGGAGCCTTTGATCGCCTGCGGGATAGACACCCGGCTGCTGGAGTTCCGGGTGGAGTATCGCGATCATCGAGTGGTCGGCACAGCCACCCTCCTAGGGCCGGTCGGCGAGGGGCTCGAGGCCGGGCACGAGGTGCGGTGCTTCATGTCGCGGCGGTTCTCGGCCGCCGAGATCGAGCAGATCATCGACGAGGCCGGCGGGGAGCGGGGCATCACCAGCGCCGACGCCTCGGCGGACCACCTGGTCGTGACGGCCCGGCGGCGATGACCGCGGCCCCACGACCCGCCTCCGACATCCTCGACGCAGCCCGCTCGGCCCTGGTCGCGCACCAGCTGGCCGTCACCGGCACCGACGACCAGGTGATCCGGCTGCCCGAGGCGGCCACCACCGAGCTGATGCGCGAGCTGCGGCAGACGGCGCGCTCGGTCTACCAGATGGTGCCGTTCCCGGGCCGCACCAACGCCATCGACCTCTTCTCGCTGCTCGTCTGGCGGCAGCACGCGCTCGACGGCAACGACGTCCGCCGCCTCTATCTGGTCCCGTTCGGCTGCCCGGACGCCGACCGGGTCTCGCTGCAGGTGCAGGACGACTTCGGCAGCCGGATCAACGCGCACTTCGTCAACGTGAACGGCGGCGCCGAGGAGGGTGACCAGCCCATTCCGCTGACGAACATCTGGATCGTCGACGACCAGGTCGTCATCTACGAGGAGCACGGCGACAGCGGCCCGCCGACGTGGGTGGTCAGCGCCCGCGCCGAGGACCTGCACACCGCCAAGGAACGCTGGCGCAAGCTGTGGGACCGCAGCGAGGACGTCCGGGAGGCGCCGCGCGTCTCGGAGCCGCTGCTCGAGTCGGCCGACATGCTGTATTCGATCGCGCAGTTCGCCTGCACCGGCGACCACGTCGACCGGGAGAGCTGCACCTGGTACCACGGCGTCTGGCAGTACCTCCGCCTGTTCAACATGGTGAGCAGCCCGAACTGGCATGCCCGCTTCTACGAGCAGGCGCTGCGCCGGGAGCTGGGCGGCCGCCGTACGGCCCGGGTCCTGATCACCGGCGCCGCCGACTACGGCATGCTCGCGTACGTCCTGGCGGCCGTCGACCCCACCACCCGGCTCGAGGTCCACGTCGTCGACCTCTGCTACACGCCGCTGCTGGCCAACCGCTGGCTGGGCAAACGGCTCGGCGTGGACGTGAAGATCCACAATGTGGACTTCCTGGCGGACGGCGAGCAGCTCGCCAAGAGCCTCGACCCGTTCGACCTGATCGTCTCGGACGCGTTCCTGACCCGGTTCAAGCCGCCCGACGCGCGCCAGGTCGTGGCCAACTGGCGGCGGATGCTGCGCCCGGGCGGCGCGGTGGTCACCACCGTCCGCCTGCGGGACGACACCCAGCCGGCGACGGACGCCTGGTCGGACCTCCACACGGATTTTCTGCTACGTCTATACGAGCGGGCGAAGAACTCGCACTGGCTCCTGCGGATCGACTTCAACGACCTGCGCAACGGCGCGCGCGAGTACATCCGGAAGATGGAGAGCAACGATCTCGGCGGGGAGGAGGAGATCGGCTCCATCCTCGCCGGTGAGGGCTTCCGGGTGAGCCGAACGGTCGAGCGGGTGGACGGGGAACTGGCCCCGACCACGTACCTGCGCGTCGTCTGCCGAGCCTGAAGCGCTCACCCCTGGAGTCTTGATGTGGGACAACGCGTCGCTCGCCGACGGTGGCGAGGCGAGGATGCACGCCGCCTGGGCGGATCTCGCCGCCGATCAGTCGGAGGCGGTCTCCGGTCGTGAGCCGGCGCTGCACCTCGGCCACGAGGTGGATGTCGCCGGCCGCCTGCTGAAGATCACGGTCGGCGGCCACCGGGACGTGAAGGTCGGCTGGGATCGGGTCGAGCAGGCGATCGTCGATGGACTCAGTCCACTTCGGCTGGTCGCGTCGGCCCTGGCCGGCCATTCGGGCATTGCCGAGATCGGCCACTCCAAGCGCCCGCCGCGCGACAAGGTGCCGCTCTCCGACCCGACCGCGTCGCGCATCCGGGACTATCTGGACCACGGCGAGGACGTGGCGCTCGCCGGCGACCGGGGCACGCACAAGACCGGGATCGCGGCGAGCGTGGCGTACCGCTTCGAGGACGACGGCAACTCGTGTGTCTGGCTCGATTTCCGGGACGGCTTCGACGGCGCCGCCTCGGTCGCGTGGCAGGTGCTGCGGCTGCCGGCGGGCGGCACCATCCTGGTGGTGGTCAACCAGCTGCGGGGCGGGTTCCGGTCCACCTCTCCGATCCTGCGCCTGGTCCGGCAGCTTCGAGAAGATTTCGACCTTCCCGTACGGGTGCTGGTCACCGGCCGCGAGCGCATGTTCGGCGCGTCGCTCGCCGAGTTGTTCCGGTCCTTCGAGATGGTGTTTCCCGAGCCGGAGCCGCGGCGGGCCCCGGCGGGCGCCGAGCGGGAGGTTCTGCACTGGTTCGCGTGCCTCACGCTCTTCGACATCGAGCCGTCGATGGCCGTGGTGCGCCGCCGGTTCGAGCGGCCGGTGGTCGACCGGTTGGCCGAGGGCGCCGCGCCGTATCTGGAAGCCCGCAGCCGGCACTACAAGCTGCACCACGACGTGGACGCGCTCGCGCTCATCTCGCGGGCCGAGGGCGCCCGGCCGCCGGGCGACGTGATCTGGGAGTACCTCAAGCTGATCGGCACCGACGCCGGCAGCGACCTGCTGCGCCAGATGGACGAGGGCGACTTCCCGCTGACCAGCGAGGCCGCCGTCAGCTCGTTCTTCTCGCCGGCCTGGGACCTGCTGTTCCAGCTGGGCGAGACCCTCGACGAGCGCTCCGACGTGGACCCGACCTGGGGCGACAACGTGGGCGCCGCGGTGTTCGCCGCCGAGGCGCTGGCCGAGCTCGGGCACCGGGTGCAGTGGTCGTCGGTGGCCGGTTTCGTCCGGCGGCGCTGGTCGTACGAGCGGCCGGGCGAGCTGCCCGAGGTGCGCGGCGAGCCGACCAGCGAGGCGAAGGACTTCGACGAGATCCGGCGCTGCATGATCGTCGAGGACGAGTACTTCTCGATGGTCCGGCCGCCGATGCCGCCGTGCGACGACATCGACTTCGACCAGTTCCATCGCACCTGGATGCTCGGGGTGCTGCTCGGCTTCGAGGGCACCGCGCTGGACCCCTCGCCCGAGCTGGTCGACGCGCTGAAGCGTACGGCCGCCGCGGTCATCGACCGCGAGGGCTTCTTCTATCCGCGGCGGGTGCCGTGGGTGACCGCCCGGGTCGTGCTGGGCCTGTGCCGGGTCGGCCTGACCGACCAGGACGACGTCGTCCGGCGCGCCTGCGACTGGCTGAAGCGGCCGGTGCGCGACGGCGGGGCGTACGGCGAGTGGTGGAAGGGCGGTACCGGCTCCTGGAACCGTGACGAGGCGACCACGGCCATGTGTGTGGCGGCGCTGATCCGGGCCGGCCAGGTCAACGCCCCCGAGGTGCGCCGCGCGCTGGCCTGGCTGGGCGCGCGCTCCGGCGAGTGGACCAAGACGGACCGCGAGATCGACCTGGCGCTGGTGCTGGAGGCGATCCTGCTCGGCGCGCCCGAGTGGCGGTCGTCGTACTCGCGGCTGCTGAACCTGCTGCACTGGGCCAACCGGGAGACCCGCCGGCAGGCGGCCGACCGGGCCGAGCCGCGGTTCGTGCCCGAGGGGGCGCTGCGGGTGCCGTTCGCGGCGGCCCAGCTCGCGGCGCTGGTGCGCGCCGCGGTGGGACGGGAGGCCGACGCGCTGCGCGGCCGTCCCGCCGGGTGGCAGCCGATCCGCCAGCGGACGCCGGAGTCCGAGACGGCGCCGGGCGGCTACGTCCGCCCGCTGCCGTCCGAGGCGCGGTGGCGGCAGCGCGCGCAGGAGATCGAGTCCACCTTGGAGGGCCGGATCGGCCAGCGGCGGGCGATCCTGCGGCGCGACCGGCGCGGCACCGCCGCCGAGCACCGTGAGCAGGAGCGGATTGAGCGGCAGCAGTTGGAGCAGTGCCTGCGCCTCTCCGAGCAGCTGGCCGACCACGTGCCCCGCCAGGTGCTCGACGAACTGCTCGCCCTCGGCCGCGCGGTCTGCGACACCGGCTGGGACGAGGGCCTGAGCTACGGCGGGGTGGCGCCACGATGAGGCTGCCCGCGCCGAACATGCTCATCTTCGTGGCCGGTCTGATGGCCGGCGCCGGCATCAACCTGCTGACGTCGGCCGCGGTCGGCGAGACCGGGCTGGGCGTGGTCATCGTGGCCGACTCGGTGGCGTGGGTGGCCGCGGCCGCCCTGCTGACCTGGGCGGCCACCCTGCTGCAGAACGCGGAACGAGAAGCGGCCCTGCTGGATCACCGGGACTTCACCTCGCAACAGCGCCGGGAGATCCTGCAAGTGGCGGCCGACGCGGTCGCCGTACGCGTCCGGATCCTCCTGGCCGGAGGCCTGCTGGCGACTGCGGTTGCCGTCTTCCTGCTGTTCCGCCTATGACGGGACGGACAGGACGGCTGCTCGCAGCCGGTCGAGCGCCTCGGCCCGCACGCCGGCCAGGACCGGCTCGCCGCCGCCGCTCGCGACCCGCAGCGGAACCTGCCGCGGCATCGGCCCGGCCGCCACGCGGATCCCGTCGATCAGACCCGGCCCCCACGAACCGCCGATGACGACCTCGCTCGGGTCGGCGAGCGCGACGACGGCCGCGATGACCCCGGCGACGGCGCTCCCGATGACCTCGCGGACCGCGGCGTCGCTCCCGAGCAGCCGCTCGACGTCGATCGCCGTGGAGCCCTCGCGGCGCAGCCCCAGCTCGCCGAAGACCTCGATGAACGGCGTCGCGCGGCCGCCCGGCCCGGCGGTCAGCAGGTGCGCGATCTCGCCGGCCAGCCCGCCGTGCCCGCGCCGCACCTCGCCGTCGTTGACGATCGCGCAGCCGAGCCCTTCGCCCAGGTAGAGGTAGGCGAAGTCGCGGGGCCGGCCGGGCTCGGCCAGCGCCGCCCAGTTCACGTCGTTGTCGGCGACGACAGCCAGCGGCGCGAGGATCGCGGCCGGGTCGAGCTCGCCCACCAGGAACGGCGAGTCGGGCAGATGGACCAGGCGGCCCGACGCGCGATCGACCGGATCGGCCGCGCCTACCACCGCCAGCCGGGCCGGACGCCCCGCGGAGACCTCGGCGGCCGCGTCCCGCAGCGCCTCGGCGACCTGACTCGGCCGGGCCGGGCGGTCGATCCGGCGCACCGCGCGCGCGATCGTGTCGCCGTACACGTCAAGACACTCGGCCGTGACCCCCGCCGGCGCGATCGTCACCGCCAGCGCCACGCCGGTCTCCGGCGTGAGCGCGTAATACGAGCCCACCCGGCCGCGCCCGCGCCCGCCCGGAGTGCGCTCCCCGGTGTCGGCGACCAGGCCGCGCTCGGTGAGCCGGCGGACGCTCTCCCCCGCCGTCGGCTTGGAGATGCCGATCTCGGTCGCCAGCTCGGCCCGGGTCAGCCGCCGATGTCGCATCAGGGCGCGCAGCACGTGCTCGTCGGTCTGCGCGCGCACCAGGGAGTCCACGTGCCGATTCTAGTCAAGGCCCTTGCCTTGAACGCGCGACCCGCCTACAGTCCTTCAAGTAAGGAGAGTTGACTAGAAGGAGGATCGCCGTGCTGCCGCACTGGGAAGAGACGCCGACCGACCTCGGGGCCGCGACCCGCGAGATCAAGACCGCGCTGCGCGAGCGGATCGCCGCCTCCGGCCGCACCGTCGAGGAGGTCTTCGCGGTCGTCGAGCGCCGCGTGGAGGAGGCGGTCGCCGAGATCGTCGCGACTCGCGGCGACGTGTGGCCCGAGATCGACTACGCCGACATCGCGAACGGCACCGTCGCGCCCTCGCTCGTCGAGAAGCTCAAGAAGCGCGGCTGCCTGGTCGTGCGCGGCCACTTCGAGCGTGACCAGGCCCTGCAGTGGGACCGGGACATCGTCGACTACGTCGAGAGCAACCAGTTCTTCGAGAACTACCGCGGCCCCGGCGACGACTTCTTCGGCAGCGTCGGGTCGAAGCCCGAGATCTACCCGATCTACTGGTCGCCGGCCCAGATGCAGGCCCGGCAGAGCGACCGCATGGCGCGCGTGCAGGCGTTCCTCAACGCGCGGTGGAAGCACTCGTCGGACGGCACGCAGTGGTTCGATCCGGATCGCGACTCGCTCTACCCCGACCGCATCCGCCGTCGCCCCGAGGGCGCCGACTCGGCCGGGCTGGGCACCCACCTCGACCCCGGCACCCTCGACCTCTGGATGACGCAGGCCTACCAGCAGGCGTTCCGGCATCTGTTCGACGGCAGCGTCGAGGAGTACGACCCGTGGGACGCGGCCCACCGCACTTCGGGCCCGCAGTACCCGGGTTCCACCATGTGCTCGGCCTTCCGCACCTTCCAGGGCTGGACCGCACTGTCCGACATGGACCACGACCAGGGCGTGCTGCACACCGTGCCGATCCCGGAGGCGATGGCCTACCTGATGCTGCGCCCGCTGCTGTCCGATGTTCCCGACGACGACATGTGCGGCGTGACCGTCAACCAGGTCTTCCCCGCCGGCCACAAATGGCACGCCCCGCTGATGGAGGCCCTCGCCGGCATCCCCGACGTGAAGGCCGGCGACTCGGTCTGGTGGCACTGCGACATGATCCACAGCGTGGCGCCGGTCGAGGCCCAGAAGGGCTGGGGCAACGTCATGTACATCCCCGCCGCGCCCTGGTGCCCGCGCAACGAGGCGTATGCCGCCGACGTGCGCGAGGCCTTCCGCAAGGGCGAGAGCCCGTCCGACTTCCCCGCCGAGCACTACGAGCGGGAGTGGCCCAACCGCTTCCGCGAGGAGGACCTCAACGAGATCGGCCGCCGGGGCCTCGGCCTGAACTGAGGGAAGCCGATCAGACAGCCCGGGGCAGGGTGACGGTGACGATCAGCCCGCCCTCGTCGCGGGCCTCCGCGACCACGTCGCCGCCGTGAGCGCGGGCGATCGCCCGTACGATCGAAAGCCCCAACCCCGCCCCCGGCGAGTGCACCCGTTCCGCGTTGTAGCGGCGGAACGGCTCGAACAACCCCGGCACCTCGTAGCGCGGGATCACCGGCCCCGAGTTGCTCACCTCGAGAACCACCCAGCCGTCCTGCCGGGCGAGACTGCGCACCCGCACCCACCCGTTGACCGGCAGATTGTGGCGCTCGCCGTTCTCCACCAGGTTTTGCACCAGGCGCTCCAGCAGGACGGGGTTGCCCGCCACCGGCGCCTCCAGGGGCTCGGCCAGCACCTTCACCGTGTCGGAGACGGCCACGTGGTCGACGATGTCGGCCAGGTCGACGAAGGAACGGTCGCTCACCGGACGGTCCGACTGGGCCAGCAGCAGCAGGCCGTCGATGAGGCGGCCGTGGCGGTCGTTGATCGCGAGCAGGGTGGTGCCGAGCTGGCGAACCTCCTCGGAGGGTGACTCGGCGGCGAGCGCGACCTCCAGCAGCGTGCGGTTGAGCGTCAGGGGGGTGCGCAGCTCGTGGGAGGCGCTCGCGATGAAACGGCGCTGGCCGTCGAAGGAGTGGTCGAGCCGCGTCAGCATGACATCGAAGGTGTCGGCCAGCTCCTTGATCTCGTCCTTCGGGCCGCTCAGGGCAATGCGCTCGTGCAGGCCGCGGTCGGCGTCGGGCGGGGCCTCGGCGATGCGGCGGGCCGTCGCGGTGATCTGGTGCAGGGGCTGGAGCATCCGGCCGGCGATCAGCCAGCCGAGGGCGATCGCGGCCGCGCTGACCACGGCCAGCGCGATCAGGCCCTGGGTGAGCATGGTGTGCAGCGCGGTGTTCTGGGTGCCGTCGATGACCTTCTGGACGAACGTGTTGTTCTGAGGGCCGTCGAACCTTGCTTCGTCGGGCCCGACCCCGACCGACGCCTCGCCGGCGACCATCGGGAGCCGCTGCTGCACCAGGATGTAGGTGGCGCCCAGCAGCACCATGCCGGCCAGCACGAACAGGCCGCCGTAGACGAGCGTGAGCCGGGTGCGGACGGTGAGCCTCATGGAATCCGGTACCCCACTCCCGGCTCGGTGAGCACCACGGGCGGGTCGCCCAGCTTGCGGCGCAATTTCAAGATCGTCATGCGTACGGCGTGGGTGAACGGATCCGCGTTCTCGTCCCAGGCCTTCTCCAGCAGCGTCTCGGCCGACACCGCCGTGCCGTCCGCGCGCAGCAGCTCGGTCAGCACGGCGAACTCCTTGCGGGACAACGGCACGTACCGCCCGTCGCGATGCACCTCGCGGCGGTGCGGGTCGAGGCTGATCCCGGCGCGGCGCAGGATCGGCGGCGCGGCGGGTCGGGCGCGCCGGCCGAGGGCGGCGACCCGGGCCGACAGCTCCCGGAACGCGAACGGCTTCGGCAGGTAGTCGTCGGCGCCTAGGGACAGGCCGTTGACCCGGTCGTCGATGCCGGCCGCGGCGGTCAGCATCAGGATGCGGGTCTCGCCGCCCTTCGCGCTCAGGAAACCGCAGACCTCGTCGCCGTGCACCACCGGCAGGTCGCGGTCGAGCACCACCACGTCGTAGTCGTTCACGTCGATGCGCTCGAGGGCGGCGGCGCCGTCGTACGCGATGTCGACCGCATGAGCCTCGTGGCGCAACCCCTGCGCCACCGCGTCCGCCAGCAGCGGCTCGTCCTCGACCACCAGGATCCGCATGCCTTCCATCCTGCCGCGCCGCGGCGTCACTTCGGCGTCACGTTTTTCCGTGACGGCCGGGAAACCTCCGGATCGCTCTACTTCCTTCCGCAGTGGTTATCCCAGGCAGAAGGAGACGATCATGCGAACCCGGAACGTCGCGGTGCTCGCGCTGATGCTGGCCCTCGGGCCGGCCGCGTGCGCGCGCACCGGGACGAACGACCCGCAGGTGGCCAGCGCCCAGAACGCCGGCCCGAAGGCGAGCCCGAGCGCGAGCGCCACGCCCTCGGAAGACCCGGACGCCCCGCTGAAGTTCGCGAAGTGCATGCGGGAGCACGGCCTGCCGTGGTTCCCGGACCCCGAGGACGGAAAGATGTCCGTCGCGATCCCCAAGGGCACCGATCAGTCGAAGGTCAAGGCGGCGGAGGAGGCTTGCAAGCAGTACATGCCCAACGGCGGCGCGGCGCACAAGCCCAGCGCCGAGGAGCTCGAGCTGGCCCGCAAGATGGCCCAGTGCATGCGGGAGAACGGCGTCCCGAACTTCCCGGATCCCCAGCCCGACGGCGGGATCGCGATCGACGGGAGCAAGCTCGGCACCGGCCCGGGCGACCCGACCTTCGACAAGGCCGAGCAGGCATGCTCGAAGTACATGCCGAAGGGCGCCGAGAAGCACAGCGAGAAGGACGACAGCGGCGGCGCCGGTGTGCAGGGACGGACCGCATGAGCGCGCGGCGCAAGGCCGGCGTGGTCGCCGGGGTCGTGACGGTCGGCGCGGTCGCCGCGGCGGTCACCATCTTCAACCTCCCCGAGGCGGAGAGCAGCAGCGGCGGCCCGTCGGGCGGGAACACGGTTGCCAACACGGCCGACATCCAGAAGGAGACCCTGGTCGACCGGGAGACCCACGACGGCACGCTCGGGCACGGCAGCACCACCACGCTGGCCGGGCGCGGCAGCGGCACGGTCACCTGGCTGCCGGCGGCGGGCACGACGATCAGCCGGGGCAAGCCGCTCTACAAGCTCGACAACAAGCCCGTCGTGCTGCTCTACGGCACGCTCCCCGCCTATCGCACGCTGCGGAGCGGGGTGAAAGGCACAGACGTCAAGCAGTTCGAGAAGAACCTCTGGGCGCTCGGCTACCGCGGTTTCACGGTCGACGAGAAGTACACCGCCGCCACCGCTGACGCGGTGGAGGACTGGCAGGACGATCTGGGCCTGAGTGAGACGGGCACGGTCGAGACAAGCCAGATCTGGTACGCCCCGACGGCCGTACGCGTGGACTCGCAGAGCTCCGAGAACGGCGCGGTCGTCCAGCCGGGCGCCGAGCTGCTCAAGTACACCGGCACCGCGCTGGTCGCCACCGTCGACCTGACGATGGACGCGCAGCGCCTCGCCAAGCAGGGCGCCGCCGTGCAGGTCGGGATGCCCGACGGCAAGGACCTGCCGGGCCGGATCGTCAAGGTCGGCACCACCGTGCAGGAGGGTCAGGGCGACCAGGAGGACACCACGCTGATCGAGGTGACGATCAGCTTCTCGGGCGCGCCCAAGGGCGTGGACGACGCGGCCGTCTCGGTCGACTTCGTCGCCTCCGAGCGCAAGGACGTGCTCACCGTTCCGGTCGCGGCGCTGCTGGCGCTGGCCGAGGGCGGCTACGGCGTCCAGGTCGTCGACGGCGCCACCACGAAGATCGTCGCGGTGGAGACCGGCCTGTTCGCCGACGGCAAGGTCGAGATCACCGGCGATGGCCTGGCCGCCGGCATGAAGGTCGGGATGCCGGCATGAACCCGGTGATGGAAGTGATCGGCGACCCCGGCAACCAGGTCATCGAGCTCACCGGGGTGACCAGGACCTACCCGGGCGGGGTCACCGCCGTGCGGTCGGTGGATCTGGCCGTCGAGTACGGCGAGCTCGTCGCGATCGTCGGCCCGTCGGGGTCGGGCAAGTCCACGATGCTGCACCTCATCGGCACGCTGGACCGCCCGTCCCGGGGCACCGTGAAGATCGACGGGCACGACGTCGCGACGCTCTCCGACCGGCAGCTCTCGGCGCTGCGGGCGCGGCGGATCGGCTTCGTGTTCCAGCAGTTCCACCTCGCGCCGGGGCGGAACGCGGTAGCCAATGTCGCCGATGGGCTGCTCTACGCGGGCGTACCGAAAAAGGAGCGTGAGTGGCGCGCGGAGGCCGCCCTCGTCCGGGTCGGCCTGGGTGACCGGCTCACCCACCGCCCGCACGAGCTTTCCGGCGGCGAGCGTCAGCGGGTCGCCATCGCCCGCGCGGTGGCCGGGGATCCCGCCGTGCTGCTCGCCGACGAACCCACCGGGAACCTCGACTCGGTGTCCGGCGCCGGCGTGGTCGAGCTGTTGCGGGAGCTGAACGCGAGCGGCACCACGGTGCTGGTCATCACCCACGACCACGAGATCGCCGACGGCCTGCCCCGGCAGGTCCCGATGCGCGACGGGGAGGTGGTCCGCGATGGCCTCGCCGCTTAGCCCCGCCCGGCTGCGCGGCTCGGACGTGCTGCGACTGGGCGGGACCGGCTTGCGGGCCCGACCGCTGCGGGCGGTGCTGTCGGCGCTCGGCATCGCGATCGGGATCGCGGCGATGACGGCGGTGGTGGGGATCAGCTCGTCCAGCCAGGCCGATCTCGACCGGGCGCTGGCGGCGCTGGGCACCAACATGCTCACGGTCACGCCCGGCCAGACCATGATGGGCAAGTCGGCCACGCTGCCCGACACCTCGGTGTCGATGATCCGCCGGATCGCGCCGGTGCTGTCGGCGACGGCCACGGGGGCGGTCGACGACGCGCACGTCTACCGGACCGACAAGATCCCGGAGGGGCAGACCGGCGGGCTCGCGGTGATGGCGGCCGAGCTGGGCCTGCTCAGGACGGTCGGCGCGTCGCTGGCCGGCGGGACGTGGCTGAACGCGGCCACCGCGCGGTATCCGGCCGTGGTGCTGGGCTGGGACGCGGCCCGGCGGCTGGGCAACGTGCCCGCGGTCTACATGCTCGGGCGGTGGTGGACCGTGGTGGGCGTGCTCAACCGCGTGCCGCTCGCGCCCGAGCTGGACTCGGCGGCGCTGGTCGGGTGGCAGGCCGCCAGTGCCTACCTCGGCTTCGACGGCCACCCGACGACCGTCTACACCCGGGCGGTGGACGCCCAGGTGGAGGCCGTGCGGGCGGTCCTGGGCCCGACGGCGAACCCGTCGAACCCGAACGAGGTCAAGGTGTCGAGGCCGTCCGACGCCCTCGCCGCCCAGCGCGCGACGAACGCGACGTTCACCGCGTTGCTGCTCGGCCTGGGCGGGGTGGCGCTGCTGGTCGGCGGGATCGGGGTGGCCAACACCATGGTCATCTCGGTGCTGGAACGGCGGGCCGAGATCGGCCTGCGGAGGTCCCTGGGCGCCACCAAGGGGCAGGTCCGGACCCAGTTCGTGGCCGAGTCGCTGCTCCTGTCGCTGCTCGGTGGGGCGGTGGGTGTTCTGCTCGGCTACATCGTGACCGGTTTCTACTCGACCACGCAGAGCTGGCCCACCGTCGTACCGCTGTGGGCCCTGGTCGGCGGCGTGGCCGCCACGGTCGTGATCGGCGCGATCGCCGGCCTGTATCCGGCGATCCGGGCCGCCCGCCTGGCGCCCACGGAGGCGCTGGCGGCGGCGTGAGATCTTGGCGGTATAGCTGACGCGAGTTGTCAGCTATACCGCCGTAAAGTTCCTGGCATGCGAGCCACCGGAACCTTCGAGGTAGCCAACTTCACGCCGGCCCCTGTGCCGCCGTCCGAGGTCAAGACGGCGTTGCCCACGGGCGTGGCCACGATGACCAAGACCATCACCGGCGAGATCTCCGGCCGGTCCGCCATTCTTTTCACCGCGGCTTACGACCCCGCCACCGGCACCGGCACCTACGTGGCGATGGAGTCCTTCGAGGGCAGCGTCGGGGGCCGCGAGGGCGCCTTCAACTTCGCGCATTCGGCGACCACGCTGGGCGAGGACCGCGAGGCCGAGTTCTTCGTCATCGTCCCCGGCAGCGGCACGGGCGCGCTCACCGGCCTCACGGGAACGGGCGGCCTGTCGGTGGCCGGCGACGGCACCCACACGATCTGGTTCGACTACGAGCTCGCGTAGCTCAGGCGCTCATCCGTGGTCGCTGACCTCCTGACGGTGCTCGCCGATCTGGACGTCCAGCGACTCCTCGGCCGAGTCCGGCGGGGCCGTCGTGCGGCGGGCCAGGCCGATCACGCCCAGCGTCATGACGATCCCCGCGAGCGCGACCACCACCAGGCCGGCCGTCCCGAAGCGGAAGCTCTCGTCGAACAGGATCACGCCGGCGATGGCGGCCACGAGCGGGTTCGAGACGCTCACCGTGGCCAGCGGCGTGGCCAGCCCCGCGCCGCGGTACGAGAGCTGCCCGAGCAGATAGCCACCGGTCGACAGCACCACGACCATCCCCGTGATGAACATGGAGACGGCGTGGGCGCCGTGCTCGGTGAACGACGCCAGCAGCGCCTTCGACAAAACCGACGAGATGCCGAAGGCCACGCCGGCCGCAGTGGCCAGCGTCACAGCGCGCCAGCGGGCCGAGCGGGCGACCGCGGCGGCGGTGGTGAGGGCGCCGACCACCGCGAGTGTCAGAAATGCGACATACCGTCCGGAGGTCTCGGTGAGCAGAGCGGGGGCGGAAGACTCGACCGAGAGCGACATGATCAAGGACAGACCGAGGACGGTGAGGGCGGCGTCGATCCAGGCGGGGATGCTGATGCGTACGCGATAGCGCAGCGCCGAGATCGGCAGGGCGAACAGCAACGTCAGCGTGCCCAGCGCCTGCACCACGGCGACCGTGCCGAAGTTGAGCGCGAGAACGTGCAGGCCAACGCCGCCCGCGGTGAGCAGCAGCGCCACCGCCCACCGAGTCACGCCGCGCTGATGGTGCTCGGCCAGCCGCTCCTGAGCGACGGCCGCGCCCGCATAACTCGCGGCGGACAAGATCGACAGTGCGACAGCCCACCCCAGTGACCCCATGGACACCCCTCTTCGAGCTTGCCTCACCGATCCAGCAGTCAGCCTGGCGAAGACGCGGATTCTTTGCGTCATCCCCCGGAGGTAAAGATCCCTACGGCAGTTGTAGTACCGCATCCGGCCGAGCGGTGCCACGGGAAATTCGGGTCGCCGATCTCCGGGGCCTCTGCCACGATCAGGCCCATGACGCAGGCGGCGAGGGTCCGGATCGGCTGGAGCGACCTGCCCGAGACCGTGCGCTCCCGGTCCGAGCAGATCATCGGCGGCCGGGTCGTGGCCGCGCGCTCCCAGCCGGGTGGGTTCTCGGCCGGCAGTGCCGACCGCGTGGTCACCGACTCCGGGCGCCGCGCCTTCGTCAAGGCCGTCACCCCGGCGGTCAACGCGCGCTCGGCCGAGCTCGCCCGGCAGGAGATGCGGATCACCTCGGCGATGCCCGGCCACGCCCCGGTGCCCCGCATGCTGGGCGGCTTCGACGACGGCGACTGGGTCGTGCTGATCCTCGAGGACATCGACGGTCTCCACCCCCGGACCCCGTGGGTGGAGAGCGAGATCGACGCGGCCGTGACCGCTCTCGCCGAGCTCGCCGCGGCCGTCACCCCTTCGCCGGTCCCGGGCGTGCCGTCGGCGGCCGACAACCTGGCCGACGACTTCACCGCGTGGGAGAGGATCGCCGCCGATCCCCCGGCCGACCTCGACCCCTGGGTCGCCCGGCGCCTGGGCGACCTACGGTCCGCGTCCGAGCGGGCGCTGGCCGCGATCGCGACCGGCGAGACGCTGGTGCACTGCGACATCCGCGCCGACAACCTGCTGATCCGGCGCGACGGCCGCATGATGGTCGTCGACTGGCCGTGGGGCTGCGTCGGGCCGGAGTGGTTCGACCGGCTGCTGCTCGGGCTCGACGTGCTGACGAACGGCGGCGATCCGTCGCGGGTCTTCGAGGGCATCGACGAGGGCACGGTGACCGACATCATCGCGGCCATCGCCGGCATGTTCGAGCACATCCACCGCCTTCCCCCGCCGCCCGGCATCCCCACCGTGCGCGCCTTCCAGAAGTCCCAGGCGGAGGCGATCCGCCCGTGGCTGCGCGAGCGTCTCTGATCTGAGCGCGCCCCCGAGCCGTATTCCACGGCGGGTGGTTACGGCCATCGCACCAGATGGGAGGTCCGGCACACCCGGCCGGACCGGGCCCGGCCGCGCACTAGGCTGGGAGATCTGGGCTTCGGCGTGGCGGCCCGACCGGCCAACAAAAGTCTCACGGAACGGAACAAGATGATCGACCAGGCCAAGGTACGAGTCCTTCTGCTGGAGAGCATTCACCGCGACGCGGTGTCCCGGCTCGAGGCCGAGGGGTACCACGTCGAGTCCGTCCGCAATGCTCTGGACGAGGCCGAGCTCATCGAGCGCATCCAGGGCGTCCACCTGCTCGGGATCCGGTCCAAGACCAAGGTGACCGCCAAGGTGATCGAGTCGGCGGACAGCCTGGTCGCGGTGGGCGCGTTCTGCATCGGCACCGACCAGATCGACCTGACCGCGGCGACCGCGGCCGGTGTCGCGGTGTTCAACGCGCCGTTCTCCAACACGCGCTCGGTGGTCGAGCTCGCGATCGCCGAGATCATCTCGATGACGCGCCGGCTCACCGAGAAGAACGCGCTGATGCACCAGGGCGTCTGGGACAAGTCGGCCGAGGGCGCGCACGAGATCCGCGGCCGTCGCCTCGGCATCGTCGGGTACGGCAACATCGGCACCCAGCTCTCGGTGCTCGCCGAAAACCTGGGCATGCATGTGTCCTTCTACGACACCGCCGACAAGCTGGCGCTGAGCAACGCGCACCGCTGCGCCTCGCTGGAGGAACTGCTCGAGACCAGCGACTTCGTCACCCTGCATGTGGACGGCCGGCCCGGAAACGCCGGTTTCTTCGGCGCCGAGCAGTTCAAGCGGATGAAGCCGGGCGCGCTGTTCCTCAACCTGTCCCGCGGCATCGTCGTCGACCACGTGGCGCTGCGGGAGGCGCTGGAGAGCGGCCACCTGGCCGGCGCCGCCGTCGACGTCTTCCCCACCGAGCCCAAGGGCCGGGGCGACGAGTTCGTCTCCGAGCTGCGCGGCCTGCCGAACGTCATCCTCACCCCGCACATCGGCGGCTCCACCGAGGAGGCGCAGTCGGACATCGGTGACTTCGTCGCCAACAAGCTGACCCACTTCGTGAAGGACGGCAACACGACGCTGAGCGTGAACCTGCCGTCGGTGGCGCTGCCCGAGCAGTCCGGGATGAGCCGGATCGTGCACGTCCACATGAACACGCCCGGGGTCCTCGCCAAGGTCAACAGCATCCTGGCCCAGCACCATGTGAACGTGGAGGGTCAGCTGCTGAGCACCCGCGGCGAGTACGGATATCTGATCACCGACATCAGCGGCGGGTACAGCGACGAGGTGCTCGAGCAGCTGCGCGGCATGGAGCAGACGGTCCGCCTGCGCGTTCTCTCGTAAGACCTAAGCGTTCTCGATGGTCAGCGCCGTGATCCGGGCGCCGGCCGTGACGTCGTAGCGGTCGGCTGTGTCCCAGCCCTTCGGGGTGAGGGTCGAGCCGGCCGCCACGTCTTTCAGGGTCTTGGTCCCGGCCACCACCGTCTGCGCGCCACCGCCCACCTTGATGCGCACCGGGTTGTCGGCCGGGGACTTGAGGGTCAGCTTGTCCACCGCGCCATTGATCTTCAGGGGCACGGTGCCGGACGGCTTGGCCAGCGTGACCTCGGCCTGCTTCATCGCGGCGACCATTTCGATCCCGCTGACCTGGCCGCCGCTGAGGTCGATGATCTGCTTCTCGGCGTACCCGGAGAAGCGCAGCTGCCAGCGCACCTTCGCGGCCAGCACCACCTCGATCTCGCCGCCGGTGCCGTCGCCGTCCTTGCTGACCTGCAGCTTCACGTCGTCGTTGCGGATCGTCGGGTTGGGCACGAAGCCCGCGTCGTCCGGTGTGGAGATTCGGTAGAGGTCGTCGCCGAGCTCACCGATGGTCACGCGTACGGAGTTGGCACCGGCCAGCAGCTCGAAGCTCGCCTTGGCGCGGTTGTCGAGCGGGGCGCTGACCGTACGCCCGGTGGTGCTGCTCCCGTTGCCGAGCGGCAGCACCGGATCGGAGCCGGAGAAGTACATGACGCCGGCGATCGATCCGAGCACCAGGACGATCGCCGTGAGCAGGCCGAGGCCGACGGTGACCACGCGTGACTGCCGCGGGGGAGGCGGCGGTGCCGGGGTGGGCGGGGTGTCACGCCGGGCGACCCGGCGCTCACCGGTGTCAGTGCGCCAGGCGTTGTGTTCTCCCGATGGGGAGCGGAGGGCGCCGGAGACCCGCTCGAGCGGCTCGGGGTCGAGCCGGGGCGGCGGCGGCCAGCCGGATGACGCCGGCGCGGCGGGCGAGAAGCTGGTAGACGCCGGCGTGGCGGCCGGCCAGGGGGAAGACATGGGCGCCGGCGGCGCCGAGGTCGGTCCTTGCCGCACCGGGGAGATCGGCTCGTCCGTGAAGCCGAACGAGGCGCGCGAATTGGCGGCCGGGGAGGAGGCCGCCGGAGGGGCGGCGGGGATCTCGGTACCCTCGGTGAACCAGGAGCCACCGGTAGTGGTCTCGGCCGGCGGATGAGCGATCGGCCGGCGATAAAGTGTGTCCCCACGCGAGTCGGCCACAGCCACATCGGACGACAAGTCGTCAGCTGCTCGGTCCACGAGTCTCCCCTGTCGCAATGCCGGCTACCCGGCGTCCCCGACAGAGGTACGTATTTGAAGTTCTCCCGGATGAGTGCTGGCAGGAACTACTTACCGTTACTGCCGGCCGGGCCGGATGAGCCCCCGCCGGGTCGCGATCGCGACCGCTTCGAGCTGGCTGTGCGCGCCGAGTTTCGCCAGCACAGCCTTCACATAGCCACGACACGTGTGCAGGCTGATGCCGAGCCGGCGGGCGATCGCGCGAGCGTCCAATCCGGCCGCCATCAAATGCAGCACTTCGTCTTCCCGTACGGTGAGGCCGCTGCTACGCGGCGCGACGACCGGGGACTGGCTGCGCAGCAGCCGCGCGAGGATGTCGGTCGAGACGGTCATGCCGCCACCGTGGGCGGTGCGCAACGCGTTCAGCACGTCACCGAGCGCGCCGTTCTTGGAGAGGAAGCCGGCCGCGCCGGCCGCGGTGGCCCGCCCGACGAGCGCGCCCTCATCGCTGGCAGTGAGGATCACCACACGAGTGTCCGGTTGGCGCACCCGGATCAGCTCGGCGATCGCAATACCGTCCGCATCGGACAGATCGGGGTCGAGCAGGATCACGTCGGGCTGCAGCTGCTGCGCGAGCTGTAGGGCCTCGGCGCCGGTGCGCGCGTGCCCCACGTACTCGAGGTCGGGCTGACCTGCCAGAGCGTGTCCGAGCAGCTCGGCGAACGTCTGGTGGCCGTCGACGACGAGGACGCTGATCGCTTCGCCGTGTTTCATGCGCCACCTTTCAAACCGAACGGACCTCGGAAGTCTAAGGAGTATCCGCACCTATCTTTGCCCTACCAACAGCCTGCCGGGGCGACGGGCCGGATCCGTTCCGCCGGTACGCCCGGAAGCAGGATGAGGCCAAGCGGTCGCGATCACCAGTCTTTCGGGTGATGAGACCCCTAGCATTGGGCCTTGCCGGTCAACTTTGCCAGACGCAGAGTTTCCATTCATGTTCGACATCCAGCTCTTCGGTCGCATCGAGGTCCGTACCCGGGGCGAGTGCCTCTCGGGCGCCGACTTCGGCGGTGACCGGCCACGCCACCTGCTCGCGCTGCTCGCGCTGCGTGGCGAGGCGTCCATCTCGGAGCTGGCCGACGCACTGGGTACGGGCAAGAAGTCCGTCGAGGCCGACTTGTCGGTTCTTCGGGCGCACCTGGAACCTGGCATCAATCCGCGCGATTCGGTCATCGTCGCGCACCGCGGGCGCCTGCGCTTCGACCCCGACCGGGTCCGGATCGACGTGGCCCGCTTCGACGAGCTCATCGCCCTCGCGGCCGGCCGCGCCCCGGGGCGCGCCGTGAAACCGCTCACCGCGGCCGCCTTTCTCGCCACCCGCCCGCTGCTCGAGGACGAGGACGAGCCGTGGGCCGCCGAGCTGCGCAACGAGTACCGCGCGAAGCTGATGATGGCCCGACGGCCATCGGCCGAAGTATCGGTTAATTAGCGCGCGCCACCCCGGCCGGGAGAGCAGAATCGCCGGGTGCTGACCACGCTGCTGCCGGTGCCGCTCGCGCCGGAGATCTCGCTGCATCTCGCGGGCGGCGACGTCGGCCTGTTCGATCTGACCGGCGGCGAGTTCCGCAGCGACCAGCCACCACCGTTCTGGGCGTTCGTCTGGGCCGGCGGCCAGGCCCTGGCCCGCTACGTGCTCGACCACCCGGCAACGGTCGCCGGCCGCACGGTCCTGGATCTCGCCACCGGCTCCGGCGTGGCCGCGATCGCCGCGGCGAAGGCGGGGGCCGCGAGCGTGGGGATAGCCGACATCGACGCCGACGCGATCGCCGCCGCCCACCGCAACGCCGAGGCCAATCACGTCACGTTGAGTGACGACGTAACCCAACCGGCCGTGATCCTGGCCGGCGACGTCTTCTACAGCTCCCCGGTCGCCGACCAGATGATCCAGCGGCTCCGGGCGGAGCGGCGAAAAGACCGGCAGGTCCTGGTTGGCGACCCCGGTCGCGGGTATTTCCCGGAGCGGCTCTTCGAGCCCCTGGCGGAGTACACCGTGCCGGTCCCCGCCGCGCTCGAGGAGACCGAGGCGCTCGCCACGACGGTCTGGCGCATGCGATAAGCGTCACGTTCCGTCGTACGCAATAAGAATGCTTTCACCAAGCAACAAGTTGTAGGCTGCACGCATCAATCGAAGGCTGCAGGGAAAATCACCATGCACGACAGAGCCGAAGCGCGGCTGGCCGACGAGATCATGCGATTCTTCCGGCTCGGCGCGCGAGCCAAGGGCATGCTCAACAACGGAGACCTGGGTGCGGAGTTCTCCGCGCTGATGTTGCTCTTCCCGCTGCGGTTCCTCGGACCGATGCGCGTGACCGACCTCGCCGAGGCCAAACAGGCCGACCCCTCCACGGTCAGCCGGCAGGCGGCCCAGCTGGTGAAGGCGGGCCTGGCCCGCCGCGAGGCCGACCCCGGCGACGGGCGGGCATCGCGCCTGGCGATCACCGACGCCGGGCTGTCCGCCTGCCGCAAGCTGCACGACGCCCGCGAGGCCTTCCTCGCCGAGGTGCTGAGCAGCTGGCCGGCCGAGCGTGTCGACGCCTTCGTCGAGCTTTTCATCGAATTCAACACCGCGGTCGAAGCCCATCTGCGCAACGAGCCGGCCGCGCCACCTCTACGGGAGAACGCGTGAGCAACCCCAAGACCACCTCGCCGCCCGCCGCCGGCTCCGCGGACTTCACCCATCGCCAGATCCTCACGGTTCTCGCCGGCCTGATGATGGGCATGTTCCTGGCCGCCCTGGACCAGACGATCATGGCGACCGCCACCCGGACGATCGCCGACGACCTGCACGGCTTCAACCTGCAGGCGTGGGCCACCACGGCGTTCCTGATCACCTCGACGATCTCGACGCCGCTCTACGGCAAGCTCTCCGACATCTACGGCCGGCGGCCCTTCTTCCTGTTCGCGATCGGCATCTTCGTGGTCGGCTCGATGCTCTGCGGCCTTTCGCAGAACATGTACGAGCTGGCCGCGTTCCGCGCGATCCAGGGCATCGGCGCCGGCGGCCTGATGTCGATGGCGCTGGCGATCATCGGCGACATCGTCCCGCCCCGCGAGCGGGCCCGCTACCAGGGCTTCTTCCTCGCGGTGTTCGGCACGGCCAGCGTCATCGGCCCGCTGCTCGGCGGCTTCTTCGCCGGCCAGGACTCGATCGTCGGCATCACCGGCTGGCGCTGGATCTTCTACCTGAACGTGCCGATCGGCATCGCCGCGATGGCCGTGGTGGCCCGCGTCCTGCACCTGCCGCACCACCGCACCGACCACCGGATCGACTGGCCCGGCGCGGTCGCCCTGATCGTCGGCCTGGTGCCGCTGCTGACCGTCGCCGAGCAGGGCCGCGAATGGGGCTGGGACTCGCCCCGCGCGTTCGCCTGCTACATCGTCGGCGCGCTCGGCATCGCCGCGTTCATCATCGCCGAGCGGGCGTACGGCCACGAGGCGCTGCTGCCCCTGCGCCTGTTCCGCAACAAGACGGTCGCGGTCGGCTCGATCTCCAGCACGATCATCGGTATGGCCATGTTCGGCGGCCTGCTGACCGTGCCGCTGTACCTCCAGATCGTGAAGGGCTCCTCGGCCACCGAGGCCGGCCTCCAGATGATCCCGTTCGTGATCGGCATCATGGCCGGCTCGATCGCCGCCGGTCAGCTCATCGCCCGTACCGGCCGCTACCGGATCTTCCCGATCATCGGCAGCATCCTGATGGTCTCGGCCCTGGTGCTGTTCTCGCTGATCGGCGCCGACACCCCGCTCTGGAAGACCATGCTGATCATGGTGCTGATGGGCCTCGGCCTCGGCGGCAACATGCAGCCGATGATCACCGCGGTGCAGAACGCGGTCTCGCCCCGGGAGATCGGCGTGGCCACCAGCTCGGTCACGTTCTTCCGCTCGATGGGCGGCACGCTCGGCACGGCGATCTTCCTGTCGGTGCTGTTCAACGTGGTCGGCGGCAAGATCGCGTCGGCCTACCAGAAGGCGCAGGCCACCCCGGCCTTCCAGCAGTCGGTGGCCGCCGACCCGAGCCAGATGCAGACGCTGCAGCAGGCGCAGGGCAGCAGCGCGCTGAACGACACGTCGTTCCTCGAGAAGCTCTCGGCCGTCGTCTCGCACCCGTTCAAGGTCGGTTTCTCGGACGGCATCCAGGTCGTCTTCATCTTGGCCGCCGCGGTCATGGTGGTCGGCCTGATCGTGGTGTTCTTCCTGCCCGAGGTCCCGCTCGCCCAGCGGTCGGCCCAGGCGCAGCGCGAGGCCGACATCCTGGCGGCGGAGAACAGCGACGGCGTGCCCGGCGAGGTCGGCGCCGGTCCCCTCCCCGACAAAGTCATCCATTAGAAACCCAAAATTGGAGCCGGGACGCCCACGCGTCCCGGCTCTGTAGTTTTGGCGCATGTCTGTCGTGAAGATCAACGCCATCGAGGTGCCCGAGGGCGCCGGCCCCGAGCTGGAGAAGCGCTTCGCCGCCCGGCAGGGCGCCGTCGAGAACGCACCCGGCTTCCTCGCGTTCGAGCTGCTGCGCCCGGTCAACGGCGAGAACCGTTACTTCGTCTACACCCGCTGGGAGTCCGAGGAGGCGTTCCAGGCCTGGTCCTCGGGTTCCGCCCGGGAGGCGCACTCGGGCGAGCGGGCCAAGCCCGTCGCCACCGGCGCGTCACTGCTGGAGTTCGAGGTGGTCCAGCACGTCGAGAAGGCTTAACCGCGGCGGGCCGCCGCGGCGGCGATCAGGCGATCCGCCACCGCGCGGCGGTCCAGGCCGAGGCGCTGGGCGGTCTCGCCGAGCACGTCGTAGGCCTCGCGGACGCCGCACCCGCGCTGGGCGATGATCACACCGACCGCCCGGTCGACGGCGGCGTCGGTGCTGGTCTCGTCGCGGCGGCGCAGCTCGCCCAGCAGCACCTCGGCGTGGTTGACCAGCGCCATCGCGGTCAGCAGGAGATCGGGCCCGAGGTTGCCGGGCCCGTCCAGATAGAGGCTGACCGCGCCCACCTCGGCCCGGGGCACGTCCAGCGGCACGGCCACCACCGCGCGGACGCCCTCGGCGCGCGCGGGCTCGGCCAGCTCGGGCCAGCGCTCGTCGGTGGTCAGGTCGTTCACGGTGACCAGAGCGCGGGTGCGGGCCGCGTGCAGCCCGGGGCCGGTGCTCAACGCGTACTGGAGCTCATCGACGCCCTCGCCGGACGGCCCGGCGGCGGTGCAGGTGAGTGGCCCGCCCTCGCCGATCAGAGCGACCGAGCAACGCACCACGCCCGGCACCGCGCCGATCGCCAGTGCCGCAAGGCGCTCGAGCGCCGAGGCGAAGCTCTCGGCGCCGAGCAGACGCACCGAGAGCTCGTGCAGCAACCCGGCCAGTTCGACCGCGTGCGGGCCGCTCAGGGCGGCGGAGCGCGCGCTGCGGGTGCGCGCGGGACGGCTCAGTAAACGAGCGGGGCCGCGCGTCGGCGCAGAAATCCGGCGATTCGGGACAGACACGCGGGGAATATTGCCATGACCATCGACGAACACGGAAGTTCGGTGCCCCTACCGGGTGGTGTCGCCGGGCGCGGCGGCCTGGTCGGAGCGGCGATTCTCCACCGCTTCGGGGTCGTCCTCGCGCCGGTCGGAGTCCGCCAGGATCGCTTCGGCCTGTGCCCGCGGGTCGGCGCTGCCGGCCACACGTTCCTCCGGCAGCAGCTCGGCCGCGCGTTGCTCGATCCGGTCATCGCTCATAGATGATCAAATACCCCGGCCGGCAAGCCCCTGAAACACGTCGCCGCCCCCGGGCGAACCCGGGGGCGGCGTACGAGATGTCGGTGTGCATGTCGCCTCGCGGCGAAAGGCACAACACGGCTCCAGCCGAACGGTATTCCGTGAAGGCAAAGTGGTGAGGCCCGGGGACACTGGACACACCGACATCTGTTCTCAACGGTCGGCCCTCGACCATGATTCCGTTAGCAACTGTGACGCCGGTCACCCCTCCGTGGCCTGCTTGGCGCGGTCGTAGGCCATCTGGAGGAAGTCGGAGGCGGCCGTCGCGGTCAGGGCGGTGGCGACCAGGCGGGTCAGGCGCGGCGCGAGGACCAGGCCGCCGGTGAGGCCGGTGGCGACCCACACGGCCAGGCAGAACGGGCAGGTGACCAGCTCGCCGAGCCCGTGCCGGATGGAGTTGCCCTCGTCGCGCACCTCCTCGTTGAGCTCGCCGAGCCGGCCGGCTCGGCGTAGCGGGCGAGCGGCGCCCGCAGCGGGCTCGCCACCGCGTCCTTGGCGAGCAGGCGGCTCAGCTTGTGGGTGGCTATCGAGATCAGCAGCACGTCGGCGGCCGCGGGCCGGTCGGGTACGCGCTTCCCGGTGACCTTCGCGGCGGCGGCCAGTCCGGCGGCGAGCGCGCCGAACGCGCCCATCGCCACGGCGTACCCGGCGAGAGGCCGGTGCTCGTGCGGCGCGTACGCCTGACCGACGCGCTCCACCCGGTCACGCAGCGACTCAGTCACACGGCCTCCTCAGAAGTCCTGGGTGAGACGGGACGGGTCGACCTCGCGGCCCGGGTAGCGGGTCATGTACTCGGTCTCCAGCTCAGCCGTGCGCCGGAAGTGGTTGTCGAGGGCCGCGTCCGGGCCGTGCCGCAGCGTGGACATCCGGGCGCGGTAGAGGCTGGACAATTCCCGGAACAGGTCCTCGTCGTCGAGCGTGGCCGGGTCCACGCCGATCTCGGTCTCGGCGTCCGTCATCGTGCACCTCCGTGTGGGTCATCACCTGGCAGGACGGTTGCCCGCGCCGACGAAGGGCAAACGTGCCGCCGGTACGCTCGTGTGCATGAAGGGGCTCTGGACGCCGGCGTGGATCGCGCGGCACGTCCTGGCGCTCGTCGCGATCGCGGGCTGCCTCGGGCTGGGCTGGTGGCAGTTCAGCCGGGCCAGCGGGGGAAACACGCTCAGCTGGGGCTACACGTTCGAGTGGCCGGTCTTCGCGGCCTTCTTCGCCTTCCTCTGGTACCGCGAGGTCCAGCTCGCCCGCAAGCCGCCCGAGCCCGCGGAAGAAAAGGACGAAGAGCCCGAGAAGCTTCCAGGTTCGCCTGTTACGGTCGGCCGGCCCGTGCGTGTCGCGGTCGACCGGGCGCCCGCCGCGGACGACCCCGAGCTGGTGGCTTACAACGACTACCTCGCCTGGCTGGCCGAGCACCCCGGCGCCGGGGCGATGGATTACCCCGGATACTCCAAGAAATAAAGGGACGTGGCACTGTGCAGGGAGCGCTCACCCGCTATCGGATCATCGCGTGGATCGTGGGCGTCTGCCTGCTCACGATCGTCCTGGTCGGCATGCCGCTGAAGTACCTCGGCGACAACGACACCGTGGTGGCGATCGTCGGCCCCGCGCACGGCTTCCTCTTCATGGTCTACCTGGTGCTGACCTTCGACCTGGCACGCCGGGCGGGGTGGCCGTTCCTCCGGATGATCATCGTCATGGCCGCCGGAACCATCCCCTTCCTCTCCTTCTGGGCGGAGCGTAAGGTCAGCCACGCGTGGGTTCCCGCCGACCTGGCGAAAAGTCCGGTTTAAGCGGTCGAATAACCCGCAGTCTTCGTCGAATGACAATGCGTTATCGGGATCAATGGCGCATATCTGGCCTTTTCCTTAAATCCCGCGTAGAGACCTTGATTTTGATTCGCGCATCGATAAGTTAATGCGGTTGGTTCGGTCCGCAGCCACACCCCTCCGTGGCGCCGGCCAACGCCGCCCAATCGACGCGGTGTCCCGTCACGCCCTCCCCCAGGGCGGACGCGGTAGTCGCGCCGAACCGGGGAACCGCGTTTCTGGGGTGAATCCGCGAGAGCGGTAGGGCCTTCTTCCCGCCCGAATCCGACAGCTAACCCGGTCGGCGGCCAGCAGCGGAAGAAAGGTCAGCAACCGGTGCCAACCCCCCGCACCAGGCTTCGGGCACTCGCGGTCGCGGCGATGGCGATCGCGATCACCGGATCCATGGCGACCGCGGCACACGCGGCGCCGTCCGAGACCGAGCTCAAGAAGCAGATCGAGACCGCGTCGAACCAGCTCGAGGACATCACCGAGTCGTACAACAAGCTCAAGATCGACCTGAACAAGACGGCGACCGACCAGAAGACCCTCCAGGCCTCGCTGGCGCCCGCGAAGGCGAAGCTCGTGGTCGCCGAGGCTCAGGTCAGCAGCATCGCCGCTACGGCCTACAAGCAGGGCCGGGTCGGGCCGATGAGCGCGATCCTGGGCAACCAGCAGGGCGGCCTCGTCGAGAAGATGAGCTACCTCGAGATGATCAACCGCGCCAACCAGCGGGACATCGACGACTACACCGCGACCACGCAGAACTTCGCCGACCGGCAGGCCGCCCTGAAGACCACGCAGGCCAAGCAGGCGGCGCAGCTCAAGGCGATGGACACGCGCAAGAAGACGATCGAGGCGAACATCAAGAAGCTGCGCGCCATGCGGGAGCAGGCGTACGGCAGCGCGACCGAGACCGGTGTCGCGGGAGCGGCCGGCCCGGCGCCGTCCATCTCCGGCAAGGCCGGCGTCGCCGTCGACTTCGCGTACACGCAGGCGAACAAGCCGGCCTACTACGGCTACGGCGACGCCGGACCCAACACGTTCGACTGCTCGGGCCTGACGATGGCCGCGTGGGCGAAGGCCGGCAAGTCGCTGCCGCACAACGCCGCCGCGCAGTACAGCGCCACCGCCCGCATCAGCAAGTCCCAGCTCCAGCCGGGCGACCTGGTGTTCTATCGCAGCCTCGGCCACGTCGGCCTGTACGTCGGCGGCGGAATGATCATCGACGCGTCCCGCGAGGGCGAGCCGATCAAGAAGAGGTCGATCAACATCATGACCCCGTACGGCTACGGACGCGTGAAGTAACCCCGGACGCAATGAAGGCCGGTACCCGAGGGGGTACCGGCCTTTCGCGTCGCGGAAGGGGGATCAGGCGGCCTGCAGGCCCTCGGCCCGGGCCAGCTCGCGCAGCCGGCCGAGCGCCTGGATCTCGAGCTGGCGGATGCGCTCGCGGCTGAGCGAGAAGCGCGAGGCCACCTCGGTCAGCGAGTGCTCCCGGCCGTCCTCGAGGCCGTAGCGCGCCCGCATGATGCCGGCCGAACGGTCGTCGAGGTGGTTGAGCAGACCCTCGATGCGCTGGCGCTCCAGGGCCGTCAGCACGATCTCCTCGGGCGAGGGTGCGTCGCTGTCGGCCACCAGGTCGCCGAGGTTGGTGTCGCCGTCGTCGCCGACCGGGGTGTCCAGGGACACGGTGTCCTGGGCCCAGCGGGTGAGCTCGTTGACCCGCTCGACCGTCACGCCGAGAGCCTTCGCGATCTGCTCGGGCTCGGGGTCGGCGCCGAGCTCGCGGACGAGCTGGCGGGTCACGTTGCGCATCCGGTTGACGTCCTCCACCAGGTGCACGGGGAGGCGGACGGTGCGCTCCTGCTGGGCGATGGCCCGGCTGATCGCCTGCCGCACCCACCAGGTGGCGTACGTCGAGAACTTGTAGCCGCGCTCGTAGTCGAACTTCTCGACCGCGCGCACCAGGCCGGTGTTGCCCTCCTGGATCAGGTCGAGCATCGGCATGCCGGAGCGCACGTAGCGCCGGGCGATCGACACGACCAGTCGCAGGTTGGCCCGGATGAACAGATCCTTCGCCCGCTGACCCTCGTAGACGATCCGCTCCAGCTCCTCGCGGCTCACGCCTCGCGGCGTCTCGCCCTCGTCGAGCAGGAACTCCGCGTAGAGGCCCGCCTCGATCTGCTTGGAGAGGTCGACTTCCTCGGCTGCGCTCAGCAGTGGCGTCCTGGAGATCTCGTGCAGGTAGACGCCGACAAGGTCACGCTCCTCGGCGACCTGGTCGGTCCGCATCACGGTGTTCTTCTCCACGTTGCCCACGGTCCCCTCATTGCGTTCACTACTTACCCCGTTACGGGCAAACCCTGTGTTCATCAGTTCCTCCCCGTAACGTCCGCAGTTCGTACTTTGCGGTTACTGGCATCTACACAACAAATGACTGCTCGCACTGATTCCGGCTGGTGGGTCGAAAGTGTCACGAATGCCTGGGTGATTGCTGAGAGCCGCGTGCGATGTTCCTGAAGAGGGCTCTTGGCACAGCATTCGCGCGCCGCAGCCGCGGTCGGTCACGCAGCAGAACGCTTACCCGCGTCGGTCTCCATGACACCATCGGCCCCCCACCTGTCGCAGCGACGGGCATCACCACCGACCTTGGGATGTCCATCACTACCCAGTACGGCCGTTCGGCTTCCTGGGTTCACGTGCAGCATCGACAGCTTCGCGACCGGCTTGAACCAAAAATCTCATCAAAAAGATCCCGGGGCGCGGTGCCGAACGGGACCACCTGCCACAATGCGGCACGGCGCGCCATAGTTCACTCGCCCGCAAGGGTGACGCCCGTGCAGGTGACGGCCTATTTCGTAACTGTGCGCGACCACCAGGCCATCCTCCGCCGAGCGTGACGAGAACCACACCGTCCCGGGCGGATGAACGGGCAACATGATCCCCATGGGCAATGGGCGGACGGTCTTCGTCACTGGCGGCGCCGGCGGGCTGGGAACGGCCACGGTGAGGGCCTTCCTGGCCGACGGGTGGCGGGTCGTCGCGCCCGTGCGGCCGGGCCGGAAAGGGCTTCCGGAGGGCGCGATCACGGTCGAGGCCGACCTCGCCGATGAGACGGAAGTCACTGCCGCGATGGCCGTCGCGGCGGGCGATCCGGAGGCGCCGTTGCGCGCCGTCGTCAATCTGGCCGGCGCGTACGGCGGCAGCGGGCTCGTCGCGGAAGCGCCCGTGGCGGAGTTCGAAGGGTTGCTGGCGCGCAACCTCCGGCCGACCTATCTGGTCACCCGGGCGGCGCTGCCGCATCTGGTGGCGGCCGGCGGCGGCGGGATCGTGTGCGTGTCGTCGCGGGCCGCGGTGGCGCCGTGGCCGGGCGCGGCCGGATACATCACCGCGAAGGCGGCGGTGCTGGCGTTCGCGGGCGCGGTGGCCGTCGAGTACAAGAAGCAGAAGGTCCGCTGCAACACGATCCTGCCCAGCGTCATCGACACCCCCGCCAACCGGCGCGACATGGCCGGCGCCGACTTCTCGAAGTGGGTGAAGCCGGAAGAGATCGCGCCCACGATCCTCTTCCTGGCCTCCGACGCGTCGGCGCCGACCACGGGCGCGCAGATCCCGGTGTACGGGCAGAGTTAGAGCACCTCCGCGAGCTGGTATCCGAGGGCGGTCGCGCCGGCCAGCAGCGGGGCGCCGGCCAGGATCAGCGCGCGGACCCGGGAGCGGGCCGGGGTGACCGGGGCGGGCAGCGGCAGGCGGGCGCGGATCTCGGCGGCGACCTGGCCGGGAGTGCCGTTCGCGTCGATCACGACGAAGCTGTCGTACTCGGGGAGCGAGCGGTAGGCGGCCGCGGCGGCCGCGAGGTAGTCGGTGCTCTCGTGGTCGTAGCCGCGGGCCTCGATCCGGTCGTGTGCCACCTGGGGGTCGACCACCAGCAGGAAGGTCACGTCGGGCCTCGGGAACAGGCGGTAGGCCCAGCGGGCGCGGCGCTCGGCGGCGGGGCGGGCGGCCCGGGCGCGCAGGCTCGCGTACTGGCAGACGGCGTACCGGTCCATCACGGTGATCTCGCCGGTCAGCGCGCGGCGCAGCAGGGTACGCAGAATGGCGAGCCAGCGCAGGACCGACTCGACGAACAGCATCGTTCGCCGGCCCAGCAGGTCCTCGGCGTCGTCACCGCGACCGAGCCGGGCGGCGAGCCGGCCGAACCAGCGGCGGCCGCCCGCGTTCCGGCGGTAGGCCGCGTTCAGCCCCTCGGCGGCCAGGTCATCGGCGAGCCGGTGGGCCTGCGTCGTCTTGCCACTTCCGTCGATCCCGACGAGGGCAATCGTGCGTGGCTGCGGGGTCATGCTGAGCGGTCCTTGGCATGCCCTTCTGGCCCTACGGGCACTGCGCTGACTCCGGTGCAGTCGGTCATGCCCACCAACGGTAACTGGCGGTGCCCAGAGGGTTTCACAGGAAACGGTGCTCAGTCCGTACCAAAATGGGGTTAAGCAGTTGATTCTGCTTGTGGTTCAGAGCGGGTCGGGTCGGGTACGGGTTACCGGCACGGACCGGAGTCGAACAGGGAGAACGCCCATGCCGCACCACGTGGACGCCGGCCTGGCCACCACGCTCAAGCGGGTGGCCTCCACGCTCAAGACGGCCGACATCCCCTTCGCGCTCGGCGGCAGTTTCGCCGTGTACGCGCACGGCGGCCACTCCAGCGACCACGACGTCGACTTCCTGCTCCGCGAGCAGGACAAGGAGCAGGCGCTCAAGGCGCTCGCCGCGGTCGGCTTCCGCACGGAGCAACCACCCGAGGACTGGCTGGTCAAGGTCTACGACGAGGACCGGATGGTGGACCTGATCCATCGCCCGGTCGAGACGCCGGTGACCGACGAGACGCTGCGCGACACCGAGGTGATCTCGGTCGAGGCGATCAGCATGCCGGTGATCTCGGCGACCCAACTGATGATCCACAAGCTGCTCAGCTACAGCCAGCACTACTGCGACTTCGCCACCGGCTTCCCGGTGGCGCGCTCGCTGCGCGAGCAGATCGACTGGCAGCGCGTGCGGCGGGAGACCGCCGGATCCCCGTACGCGGAGGCCTTCCTGATCCTGCTCGACCGGTTGGACGTCGTCCCCGCCGATAGGGACGAGCCGGATGGGGAAGGGGGATGAGATGAGCACCCAACTCGACGAATACCTGGAAGCCGAGATCCAGAGCCTGCTCACCGACGGGCGGGTCGCCGAGCTCGGCATCACCGTGCACCGCCGCGAGCACACGCTCGTGCTCGGCGGCGAGGTGGAGAGCCCGCATCGGCGGGACGAGATCTGCCGTCAGATCAACGAGCGCTTCCCCGACGTGGAGCTCGTCTGCGACATCGGCATCATCCGGGCCCAGGCGCCCAGCGAGGTGGAGGAGATTTCATGATCCGGATCGCCGCCGTGGGCGACGTCCACGTGGACGAGGACGTTCTCGGCCGGTTCCGGCCCGCCCTCGATGAGCTGCCGGAACACGCCGACGTGCTGCTGGTGGCCGGCGACCTGACCCGGCACGGCACCGTCGAGGAGGCTCGCTGCTTCGCGCAGGAGTTCGGCGGGCTGGCCGTGCCGGTGATCGCGGTGCTCGGCAACCACGACCACCAGAGCGACCAGCAGTCGCGGGTCACCGAGGTGCTCATCGAGTCGGGCATCACCGTGCTCGAGGGCGAGGCGACCGTGCTCGAGCTGCACGGGCACCGGCTCGGCGTGGCCGGGGTGAAGGGGTTCGGCGGCGGCTTCGCGGGCGCGTGCGCGAGCAACTTCGGCGAGCGGGAGATGAAGGACTTCGTGGGGACCACCGAGGTCGTCTCGCATCGGCTCGAGGAAGCGCTCAGCTCGGTGCAGGTGGACGCGCTGGTGGCGCTCACGCACTACTCCCCCGTGCCGGACACGCTGCTGGGCGAGCCGCTGGAGATCTACCCGTTCCTCGGCTGCTACCAGCTCGGGCGGGCGATCGACTCGGCGCCGACCGCACTCGCCCTGCACGGGCACGCTCACCACGGCTCCGAGCGCGGGCGCACGCCGGGCGGGGTGCCGGTGCGCAACGTGGCGCATCCGGTCATCAAGCAGGCGTACAACGTCTACCAGCTGCTTTCCGAGGATGTCGATCTTCAATTGGTCGCTACATAACCGTGTTTTGCTTTTGCGGGCCCCGGGTAATCGGACTGCATGGACGTTCTCCTCTGGATCCTCGCAGTCATCCTGGTGGTCGCCGGCATCCTCGCGCTGTTCCGGCGGCAGCTCCTCTGGGGCATCGTGCTGATCATCATTGGCCTGCTGGTTGGCCCGGGTGGCGTCAGCATCTTCACCTGATCCATCTCTCTCCCCCCGAACCTCTTACGAACCGGGGTCACCGAAATCGGTGGCCCCGGTTCTCTTTGTGATGGGCCCGCACACACGGTGCGATGAATGTCCGCAGATGTCCGCGACCTTTGCGCAGTGACAGAGGTCCATCACTTCACGTACGGCGTCTTCAATCCCATCGCCGCGTACCTGCTCGCGTTCCTCGGCTCGTTCTTCGGGCTGCTCTGCACGGCGCGGGCCCGTAACGCCCGCACCCGCGGCCGGCGCAACCGCTGGCTCGGCATCGCCGCGTTCTCGATCGGCGGCGGCGCGATCTGGCTGATGCACTTCGCCGCCATGCTCGGCTTCGACGTGCCGGCCAGCCCGGTGCGCTTCGACATCGCGATGACCGTGGCCAGCCTGGTCTCGGCGGTGATCGCGGTCGGGCTGGGCCTGATGATCGTCGGGCACGGCAAGCGCAGCTTTCCCAAGGTGCTGGCGGCCGGCCTGCTGACCGGCGGCGGCGTGCTGGCCATGCATTACTCGGGCATGGAGGGCATGCACGTGGCGGGGGCCATGCACTACAACCTCTCGCTCGTCATCGCCTCGGCGATCATCGCGGTGGTGGCGTCCACGGTCGCCCACTGGTTCGCCATCTCGGTGCGGGGCTGGGCCCGGGTCAGCATCGCCGCCGGGATCATGGCGGTGGCGGTGTGCGGCATGCACTACACCGGGATGGCGGCGATGTCAGTGCACCTCGACCCCGACATGATCGAGCAGGTGCACGGCATCCGGCCGCTCACGATGATCGTGCCGATCACGCTGATCACCGCGGCCACGATCGTGGGGGTGGCGCTGAGCGCGCTCCAGGCGATGACCGAGGAGGAGTTCACCGACGGCGCCGGCACCCCGAAGCGGGGCGTGCACGCCGAGAACGCCAACCCGTGGTCCCTCAAACAGGCGTCCCTCGCCCCCACCACCGCGCGCCGGCCGTCCCCCCGTCCCGTTCCGATGAGGTCGACAAGCAACAACTGATCGCTACAGTGTGCGCATGGCCGCGCGGATGCTCCTGTCGATGCCACTGCATGCGATCACCGAGGTCTACGGCGAGGAGGGGCTGCGCGACCGGTTCCTTCTCGAGGTCGACTCCTTCCCGCCGGAGGAGGCGGCGCGGCTGTGCGAGGCGCTCGACCTCGCCGCCCGGCTGCACGCCGGCGACCGGCGGGTCCGCGAGCCCTACCTCAACCACCTGCTGCGCGTCGCGATCCGCATCGTCAAGTACTACGGGGTCCGCGACGTCGACGTGCTCACCGCCGCGCTGCTGCACGACGCCGTCGAGGACCATCCGGCCGAGCTGGGCATGCTCGCCACCGGCACCCACCAGGAGCTCACCGACGCGGCCATCGCCGAGCTGGCGCGCCGCTTCAACCCGCGGGTGGCCGAGCTGGTCCGCTCGGTGACCAACCCGGAGTACGACCCCGAGCGCGACCGGCACGAGCAGTACCGCGAGCACGTGGCGGCCAGCCTCGACCGCGACCCCTGGGCACGGGTGATCAAGGTTTCCGACTTCACCGACAACGGGGTGGGCGTCATCCACACCACGGCCGACAAAGCCTTCTCCTCGGCGACGAAGTACCGCCCGCTCGTGCCCAAGCTGCGCGAGCTGGTCGGCCGCCCGGACACGCCGCTGTCGCTGGAGGCCAAGGAGCACATCCTCGACCAGCTCGACCTGGCCGAGGAGCGGTTCGCCGCCATCCTGGACGACTGACATCCGTGCCCGCCACGTAACCGGCGGGTCGGGTAGTCGGCACGGATGTGCCGGGCGGGGGCGCGGGCCGACCCTCGGCCCATGACGAATTTCCTGATCACGCCGCTCGCGATGCTGGCGGCCGCCGCCGGGGTGGCGCTGGGCCCCGCTCTACCGCCGGCGGCCGAGGCCCAGTCCACGGCCGTCGCCGACGTCTACTACGTGCAGAACGCCTCCCACCGGCTGTGGCGGCTGGGGCCCGACTACGTCCCGCACGACACCACCTTCACCGTCGCCGCCGACACCAGCCCGGCCTCCGTGCAGGTGGGCACCCGCACCGCGGTGGTGTTCAAGCGCGACGCCGACGGGCTGCTCTGGGAGCTGCGGAACGGCCGCGCGCCGCAGCGGCTCGGCAACGGCCTCGGCCTGGCCCCGGGCACCCGGCCGGCCAGTGCGGCGGTCGGGGACTACGTGGTCACCGCCTTCGCCGGCGACTCGGGCGGAAGCCTGTGGTGGGTCAGCGACGCGGAGCCGTTCGGGCACTTCACCGGGATCACCATGCTGCCGGGCACCAGCCCCGCGATCGCCGCGACGAACAGCGGCGCCGGCTTCGAGATCGTCTTCACCCGGGCCTCCGACGGCCTGCTCTGGCAGTACAACACCCTGACCGGCCCCCACCGCGTCGGCAACGGCCTCGGCGTCGCGACCGGCACCAGCCCGGCGGTGGCCTCCGCGAACGCCGGCGCCGTCGAGATCGCCTTCCAGGCGCCGAACACCGGCGAGCTCTGGTACGTCGACGAGCACGGCACGCCGTTCAACACCCAGCTCCTGGTGGCGCCCGGCACCAGCCCGGCGATCGCCCCCAAGACGGACGGCTCGAACTACGAGATCGTCTTCAAGAACAAGGCCGACGGCCTGCTGTGGCGGCTGGACCCCGGTTTCGACCTGCGCTACGCCGCCAACGGCCTCGGGGTCGCCCCCAACACCAGCCCGTCGATCGCCCGGATGACCGACGGCACGTTCGCGATCGCCTTCAACGCCGCCGGATTCGGCGACCTGTGGGTGGTCGACGCCAACAACGTGGGCCACGACACCGGCGTCTCGATGCAGCCGGGCACGACCCCGGCGATCGCCGCGAACTGCGAGAACTGCGTCGTGCCCCGCTGAGCGGGGTCCGCGGCACGACTCGGTCGCGGTCGTGCCGCGGACAGAAGCCCGCCCCGGCCGCCGCCACAATGGGCCGGGTGACGGCTGTGTCTGCGCGCGAGGCCGAGGTGCTCGCCGGCATCGGGGATCACCTGACCAACGCCGAGATCGCCGCCCGGCTGGGCATCTCGGTGCGCACCGTGGAGACCCACGTCTCCTCGCTGCTGCGCAAGGCCGGCGCCGAGGACCGGCGCGCGCTGGCCGGCCTGGCCGGTCCCGTCGTCGCCGCCGCCGGCCTGGCCGGTCCCGCCGCCGCCCCGCGCCGGCCGTCCACGCTGCCGGCCGCGCTGACCCCGCTCGTCGGGCGGGTCGCCGAGCAGGCGGCGCTGACCGCCGCGATCGGTGCGAGCCGGCTGGTCACCGCGGTCGGGCCGGGCGGCACCGGCAAGACCCGGCTGGCGCTGGCGGCGGCCTCGTCGCTGACCGGCGCTGTCTACGGCGACCTGGCCCCGATCACGGACGAGGCCATGGTCGTGCCGGTCGTGGCCGCCGCCGTGGGCTGTGCGCCGGTCCTCGAGACGGTGCTGGCCCGGCTGGGCGGCCGGGAGGCGGTGCTCGTGCTCGACAACTGCGAGCACCTGGTCGAGCCGGTGGTGGCGCTGATCGAGCGGGTGCTGACGACGTGCCCGCGGGTGCGCGTGCTCGCGGTCAGCCGGCGCCGGCTGTTGCTGCCGTACGAGACGGTCTTTGCCGTGCCCGGCATGACGAGCGGGGACGCGGCCGAGCTCTTCCGGGCCCGGGTCGAGGCGAGCGGCGGCGCCGGCATGATCGAGGACTGGACCCGGGTGGCCGGGATCTGTCGGCGCCTGGACGGCATGCCGCTGGCGATCGAGCTGGCCGCGGCGCGACTGCCGGCGCTGGGCCTCGACGGGCTCGAGGCCGGCCTCACCGACCGGCTGCGGCTGCTGACCGGCGGGCCGCGCGCCGACCGGCGGCACCGCTCGCTGCGCTCGACGCTGGACTGGAGCCACGCCCTGCTGACCGAGGGGCAGCGGGTGGTGCTGCGCCGCGTCTCGGTTTTCGCCTCGCCTTTCACCGCGCGGGATGCCGCTGACCTGCTCGCCGGCGAGTGGGCGGCCGGGGCGGCCGAGGTCGCGGCCGCCCTGGCCGCGCTCACCGAGCAGAGCCTGCTCAGCGCCGTGCCGGGCCCGGCCGGCACCCGCTACCGGGTCCAGGAGACGATCCGGCAGTACGGCGCCGAGCGGCTGGCCGAGGCCGGCGAGGCGGCCGAGGCGCAGGCCCGGCACCTGCGCTGGTGCCTGGAGCTCGCCGACGCGATCGGCGCCACGCCGCAGGAGGCCGGCTGGGCGGCCCGCTACGACGGCGCCGCCGACGAGTTGCGCGCGGCGCAGGCCTGGGCGGCCGGCAGCGCCGAGCGGTTCCGCCTGGCCGTGCGCCTGGCCGAGCTCAGCTTCGTCCGCGGCCTGCCCGGCGAGACCCAGCGGCAGTACGAGCAGGCCGCCGCGCTCACCACCGACGATCGGGAGGCGGTCCGGGTGCTGCGGGGCGCCGCCGAGGCGGCCAAGGTCCGGCACGACGGGGTCGCCGCGATGCGCCTGCACCGGGCCGCGGCCGACGCCGCCCTGCGCGCCGGCAACCGCCCGCGGGCCGCGTACGAGCTGGCCCAGAGCGCCGAGATGGTCAACCGCAGCTCCGGCTTCCTGCCCGGTCCGGTGCCGGCCGGCGAGGTCGACCGGCTGATCGCCGAGGCGGAAGGGCTCGCCGGTGACGACCCGGCGGCGCGGGCGCGGGTGCTGGTCGCGCGGGCCTGCACCCGGTCGCTGCCCGACCCGGCGGTGCCCGGGCTGCTGGAGCGGGCGATCGTGCTGAGCCGCGAGGCCGGCGATCCGCTGGCCGAGAGCGCCGCCCTGGATCAGATGACCTCGGTCCACCTGGTCGATCACCGGCTGCGGGACGCCGCCCGGTCGGTGCTGGACCGCCTCGAGCTGCTGGACGCCGGGCCGGGCGGGCCGGAGCTGTCCGACGCGTACTTCATGGCGACCGACACCGCGATCGCGACCGGCGACCTGGCCGCGGGGCGCCGGCTCGCCGAGCGGATCCGGGATCTGCCCTTCCACCGGGAGGAGGGACACGTGGCCACCGACCGGCTGCTGGTCGTGACGGCGCTGGCCGGGGACTGGGCGGAGACGGCCGCGCTGGGCCGGCGGTTCCTCGCGGGCTGGGAGCGGGCCGGGCGACCGCGGGCCGCCGCCCTGGCCCGGGGTCCCTACGCCGCGGCGGCCGTGTGCGGGCTGCTCGGCGACGACGAGGGCCGGGCCGGCTGGCTGCGGGTGGCGGCCGAGCTGACCGGGCCCGACTATCGCTGCGTGACACAGGTGGCCGCGTTCTTCGAGGCGCTCCTGCTGCTGCATCGCGGGCGGGCGCGCCGGGCGGTGGCGGTGCTGGCCGTCCCGCCGGAGCAGCTGCGCTCGTGGAGCGACGCGCTCTGGATGCCGTGGTACGCGGCCGTGTGGGCGGAGGCGGCGGTGCTCGCGGGACTGCCCGAGGCGGACGAGCGCACCGGACGAGCGATGGCCGCCACCGTCGACAACCCCATCGCCCGGGCGATGGTCGAGCGGGCGGTGGCCCTCGCCGCCGGCGACCACGGCGGGCTGCTCGCCGCCGCGGAGAGGCTGCGCGCTTCCGGCTGCGGCCTAACCTTGGCGCATGCTCAACGAGTGGTGGCGTGACGCCGTCATCTATCAGGTCTATCCGCGCTCGTTCGCCGACAGCGACGGCGACGGCATGGGTGACCTGCCCGGGATCACCGGGCGCCTCCCCCGCCTCAAGGAGCTCGGCATCGACGCCGTGTGGCTCTCACCCTTCTACCCGTCGCCGCAGAACGACGCCGGGTACGACGTGGCCGACTACCGCGGCGTGGACGCGCGCTTCGGCGACCTCAGCGACGCCGACAAGCTGATCGGCGAGGCGCACAACCTCGGGCTGAAGGTCATCGTCGACCTGGTGCCGAACCACACTTCCAGCCAGCACGAGTGGTTCCAGGCCGCGCTGGCGTCGCCGCCGGGCAGCGCGGAGCGGGAGCGCTACATCTTCCGGGAGGGGCGCGGGCCCGACGGGGCGCTCCCGCCCAACTCGTGGACGAGCATGTTCGGCGGCAGCGCGTGGCAGCGGGTCCCCGACGGCCAGTGGTACCTGCACCTGTTCGACATCTCGCAGCCCGACCTCGACTGGGGCAACCCGGAGGTGCGCGCCGAGTTCGTCAGCATCCTGCGGTTCTGGCTCGATCGGGGTGTGGACGGCTTCCGGGTCGACGTGGCGCACGGGCTGGTCAAGGAGGACAACCTCGCCGACTGGGACGTGCCCTCGGCCATCTTGGGCGGGCTCGAGCCGGTGGGCCCGCCGCCTCCCATGTGGGACCAGGAGGGCGTGCACGAGATCTACCGGGAGTGGCGGCAGGTCCTCGACGAGTACGAGGGCGGCCGGATCCTGGTGGCCGAGGCGTGGGTGCAGCCCGCCGAGCGGCTCGCCCGGTACGTACGGCCGGACGAGATGCACCAGGCGTTCAACTTCATGTACCTGAGCGCGCCCTGGCGTCCGGCCGACCTGCGCACGGTGATCAACACCTCGCTCGCGGCGAACGACGAGGTCGGCGCGCCCACCACCTGGGTGCTGTCCAACCACGACGTCATCCGGCACGCCACCCGGCTCGGCTTCCCGGTGGGCGGGACCCGGCTGCACGGCATCGGGCCGGACGACCCGCAGCCCGACACGGCGCTCGGGCTGCGCCGGGCCCGCGCGGCCACGCTGCAGATGCTGGCCCTGCCCGGCTCGGCCTACCTCTACCAGGGCGAGGAGCTGGGCCTGCCGGAGCACACCACGATGCCGCACGAGCACCGTCAGGACCCGGCCCGGCCGCGCTCGGGGCACACCGTGGTGGGCCGGGACGGCTGCCGGGTGCCGATCCCGTGGGAGGCGGACGCTCCCTCGTACGGTTTCGGCCCGTCGGACAGCAGCTGGCTGCCGCAGCCGGCGATCTGGGCCGAGTACGCGCTGGACCGCCAGCAGGGTGTGCCCGGCTCGACGTGGGAGCTGTACCGGTCGGCGCTGGCGGCGCGCAAGGAGCACGGGCTGGGCGGCGGGACGATCTCGTGGCTGGCCCCGCAGGGGCCCGGGTTCTCCGCGCCGTCCGTAGGACCAGGCGCCGGCATTGACAGAGCGCCCGACGAGGCCTTGGCGTTCCGCAACGGCGACGTGCTGGTGCTGACGAACTTCGGCGCCTCGCCCGTGCCGCTGCCGGCCGGCGCGCGGGTCCTACTCGCGAGCGAGCCCCTCGACGCCGACGGCGGCGTCCCCACCGACGTCACCGTCTGGGCGGTGCTCTGACTCCGAGGCGGCCACCAGCAGGGCGGAGTGGGTATCGGCCATGTCTTTCGCCACCGTCCTGCTGGCCAGCCAGAACATGACGCCGGTCGGCACCCAGAAGAGCTGGAAGCCGGCCAGCCCGAGCGCGTAGTTCAGCGGTGGCGGGAAGGCGCCGGCCAGCCCGCGGAAGGCCACCGCCACCATCGCGTTGCCGCCGGCCCGGCCGAAGCCGTTCACCAGGTTGCCGAGGCTGTAGACGGTGCCGCGGTGCTCGGGCGGGTTGACGTCGGCGATCAGCGCGAACCAGTTCGGCGAGTTGGCCGAGGTGAGCATCAGCGCGAAGACCGCCGTGGCCAGGCAGAACCCCACCGTCGGCTCGGTGAAGACGTCGGCGAGCACGGCCCGGATCACCGTGCCGGCGCCGGCCCCATCGGGCACGTCGATGGTCATCGGCACGAAGAACAAAACCAGATAGAAGGGTACGGCGGCCAGCACGCCGACCGCGGCCACGAGCGCACGACCCCGCGGCGTACGGCGTTGCAGACGGTCCCCGACCAGCCCGCCGAGGATGCTCAGCGCGCCGCCCAGCTGGAACAGCGTCGCGAAGACGCTGCCGACCAGCACCGCCGTGCTCGCGGAGTAACCCTGGTCCTCGGCCCGGGACCGGAACAGGATCGGCAGCCAGACCAGCGAGCCCAGCGCGATCTGCGCCGTGAAGCCCTGGAAGATCAGCCAGATGTTGGTGCGCCGGCCGAGGATCACCGGCAGGTCGCCGGCGTGGATCCGCTCGTCGTACTCGACGCCGGCCAACTCGGGCTGGCTGTCCCCGCGGGGCACGTTGTAGGTGAACAGGTACGCCACCGTGGCGATCACGCCGGCGCTCGCGGCGACCAGGAACGGCTCCCGCCAGTCCGAGTGGCCGAGCAGGCCGCCCAGCAGGGTGCCGGCGAGCGTGCCGACACCCTGGGAGAGGCCCCAGAAGCTCATCACCAGCCCGCGGCGTTTGGGCGAGATGAGGTCGCTGACCACCGCGAAGCTCACCGAGGCGACGGCGCCCAGGCCGAACGCCGCGACCACCTGGGCGAGCAGGAACGACCCGTAGCCCTGGGAGAGGCCGGACCAGGCGGTGCCGGCGACCCAGATCGCGGTGCCGAGGATCAGCACCGGCTTGCGGTCGGTGCGGTCGCCGGCGTACGCGAACCCGATCGCCGCCACCGCGCTGATCAGGAACATGATCGTGGTGGCCAGGGCGATGTGGCCCTCGCCGACCCCGAAGGTGTCGCCGATGCTGCCGTAGAGGGGCGGCACCAGGCCGATCGCCACGTTGTCCAGCGACGCGAGGATCACGAAGACCACGACGCTGTAGACGCGATGCGCGGTGCCGCCCTTCATCACGCGGAAAGAATAGTTGGGCCGGACTCAATTAGCCCGCGGCGGAAAACCCATGTCAAATCGGTCAAGGACCGCGTCCTGAGCAGCCTTGTACTGCTCCCTGATGAGAGGAACGGGCGTGGCCTCGTACGTGTCAGGGGTCTCGGCCGACCACTGAGGCGGCTCCGCGGCACCCAGGGCGACCCACGCGGCCTGGCGCGCCGCGCCGTCGGCGACGTACTCCCCCGGCGGGGGCACGATCACCGGCAGGCCGAACAGCTCGGGCGCGATGCGGCGGACGGCCTCGCTGCGGGCGCCACCGCCGACCAGGACGATGCGGTTGGCGGTCGCGCCGTGCCGCACCAGCGCGTCGAGCCCGTCGGCCAGCGCGCAGAGCATGCCCTCGACCGACGCCCGGGCCAGGTGAGCCGGGTCGGAGGTCTTGAGCGTGAGGCCGTGGATGGCGCCGGTGGCGTCCGGCCGGTTCGGGGTGCGCTCGCCCTCGAGATACGGCACGAGAACGAGGCCGTCGGCGCCGGCCGGGGCCTGCAGCGCCAGCCTGGAGAGCTCGTCGTGGTCGACGCTCAGCAGCTTGGCCGCCGCGTCGAGCACCCGGGCCGCGTTGAGCGTCACGACGATCGGCAGGAACCGACCGGTGACGTCGGCGAAGCCGGCCACCGTGCCGCTCGGGTCGTCGGGCGAGACGTCGGAGCTGACGAAGACCGTGCCGGAGGTGCCGATCGAGACGACCACATCGCCGGGGCCCGCGCCGGTGCCGAAGGCGGCCGCCGCGTTGTCGCCGGCGCCCGGGCCGAGCGGGGCGCCGTTGGCCAGGTGACCGGCGATACCGGTCGGGCCGAGCACCTCGGGGGTCTGAATGATCCGGCCGAAGCCGAGCTCCAACAGGTCTGTGCGGTACTGGTTGGTCTTGGCCGACCAGTACAGCGTGCCGCTGGCGTCGCTGCGGTCGGTCTTGATCGTGCCGATGTCGGTGGACCCCGAGAGCTTCCAGGTCAGCCAGTCGTGCGGCAGGCAGACCGCGGCCACCCGGGCCGCGTTCTCCGGCTCGTTGCGAGCCAGCCAGCGCAGTTTGGTGAGCGTGAAGCTGGCGACCGGGACGATGCCCACGGCCTCGGCCCATTTTTCCCCACCGCCCAGCTCGGCGATGAGGTCGGCGGCCGCGCCGGCGCTGCGCGTGTCGTTCCACAGCAGCGCCGGGCGGACCACCTCGCCGTTCTCGTCCAGCACCACCATGCCGTGCTGCTGGCCCGCGACCGAGGCCGCAGCCACGTCGTCCAGGCCGCCGGCCTGGGCGATCGCCTCTTGCAGCGCGGCCCACCAGGCGTCCGGATGCACCTCGGTGCCGTCCGGATGAGTCGCCCGGCCCTGGCGGACCAGCTTGCCGGTCTCCGCGTCGCGGATGACCACCTTGCAGGACTGAGTGGAGCTGTCGATCCCGGCGACAAGCGTCATGTCAGTTGGCCTTCAATACGTGGTCGATGGCGAGCTGGTGCAGCTTGACGAAACCGTAGCCCCTCTCGCCGGCGGCGTCCGGGTTGAAGTCCTCGAACGCGCTGCGGTCGGCCAGGAGGTCCTGGTAGGTCTCGCCCTCGTTCAGCGTCGGCGCGTTGAGCTCGGCCACGCCGCTGGCGGCGAGCGCCTCCTGCACGGCCGGGTCGGCCCGGAACGCTGCCGCCCGCTCCTTGAGCAGCAGGTACATACGGATGTTGGCGCGCGCCGACTCCCAGACACCCTCGTAGTCCTCGGTGCGCGAGGGCTTGTAGTCGAAGTGGCGGGGGCCGTCGTAGGCCGGTGCGCCGTTCGGGCCGCCGAACTCCAGCAGGTCGACCAGCGCGAACGCGTTGAGCAGGTCGCCGTGGCCGAAGACCAGGTCCTGGTCGAACTTGGGGCCGTGCTGACCGTTCAGGTCGATGTGGAACAGCTTCTTGTGCCACAGGGCCTGGGCGATGCCCTGGGCGAAGTTGAGGTTCGACATCTGCTCGTGGCCGACCTCGGGGTTGATCCCGAACAGCTCGGGGCGCTCCAGATCGTTCACGAACGCGATGGCGTGGCCGGCGGTCGGGAGCAGGATGTCGCCGCGGGGCTCGTTGGGCTTGGGCTCGATCGCGAAGCGCAGGCCGTAGCCGCGGTCCTCGGAGTACTGCGCCAGCAGGTTGAGGCCCTCGGCGTAGCGGTCGAGCGCGGCGCGGATGTCCTTGGCCACGTCGTACTCGGCGCCCTCGCGGCCGCCCCAGAGCACCAGGGTCTTGGCGCCCAGCTCGGCGCCAAGGTCCATCTGGCGCATGACCTTGCGCAGCGCGTAGCGCCGGACCGAGCGGTCGTTGCTGGTGAAGCCGCCGTCCTTGAACACCGGGTGGGTGAACAGGTTGGTGGTGACCATCGGGACGATCAGGCCGGTCTCGTCGAGCGCCTTCTTGAAGTTGGCGATGATGCCGTCGCGGGTGTGCGCGTCGGCGCCGAACGGGACGAGATCGTCGTCGTGGAACGTGATGCCGTAGGCGCCGACCTCGGCGAGCTTGTGCACGGCCTCGATCGGGTCGAGCGCGGCACGGGTCGCGTCACCGAACGGGTCGCGCGCCTGCCACCCGACGGTCCAAAGGCCGAAGGAGAACTTGTCTTCGCGTGTGGGCTGGACCGGCACGGTTACCTCCTGGTAACAGCTCGGATTTGTTTATTGGTTGAATTATTTGGAGCCGGTGTGGCAATGTCAAGGGCGTGACGGCCCGGATCATGACTGCCTCCCACGCTCCCGTGCGGCAATCGAGCGTGCGCGCTCATAATCTCGCGCTGGTGCTGCAAACCGTGGCGAACAGCACAGATCGGCCATCCCGGGCGGCGATCGCGTCTCACACCGGCCTGACCCGTGCCACGGTGTCCGCCTTGGTGGACGACCTGATCGCGGGCGGCCTGCTGACCGAGCACGACCCGGCGCCACGCACCGGGGCCGGACGGCCCGCCGCCGGGCTGGCCCTGAGCGCGGCCGGGCCGGCCGGCCTGGGCCTTGAGATCAACGTCGACTACCTGGCGGCCTGCGTGGTCTCGCTCACCGGTGAGGTGCGCCACCAGATCGTCCAGCACGGCGATCAACGGCCGCTCTCGGCGGGCGAGGCGCTCTCGGCGCTCGACGCGCTCGCTTCGCAAGCTCGCGCGGCGGCCGCTGCCGAGGGGCTGACGCTCGCGGGGGCGGCGCTGGCGGTGCCAGGCCTGGTCGCGGCGGACGGGCTGGTGCGGGTGGCGCCCAACCTCGGCTGGCAGGACGTGGACGTGCCGGCGCTGCTGCCGGGGCTGGCCGACCTGCCGCTGATCGTCGACAACGAGGCCAACCTGGCCGCGCTGGCGTCGGCCGAGGGCGAGCAGACCTTTCTGTACGTGTCGGGCGAGATCGGCATCGGCGCCGGGATCGTGCTCGACGGCGAGCTCTACCGCGGTGGCCGGGGCTGGAGCGGCGAGATCGGGCATGTGACGGTCTACCCCGACGGGCGGCCCTGCCGCTGCGGGGCGAACGGGTGCCTCGAGCAGTACGCGGGCCAGGAGCAGGTCGTGGCGGACGCGGCGCTGGCCGCCTCGGCGCTGGGCATCGCGCTGGCGGCGGTGGTCAATCTGCTCGACATCGGGGTGATCGTGCTGGGTGGCGCCTACGCGCCGGAGTTCGACCAGCTGCGGGCCGGGATCGAGGCCGAGCTGGGGCGCCGCGTGCTGACCTCGGGGCTGGCGCCGGTCACGCTGCGGGCGGCCACGCTGGGCCCGGACGCCGCGATGAGGGGCGCCGCCGACGCCGTCATCCAGTCGGTGCGCGACAACCCGGCGGCGTGGCTGAGCCGCTGACCGCTACGCCGAGCGGGCCGGGGCCGCGCCACTGCCGGCGTCGTCGGTCGCCGCGGCGAACTCGGTCAGGCCCCGCAGCAGCGCCGCCCGGCCGGCCGGAGACATCCGCTCCAGCGTCTCGGTCAGCGCCCGCCGGCGGATCCACCGCAGCTCGGCCAGCAGCGCCCGCGACGACGGCGTCAGGTAGAGCGCGATCTCACGGCGGTCGGCCCGCCCGGGGACGCGCTCGACCATGCCGTTGGCGACCAGCCGGTCGCACAGCCGGCTCGCCGAGGAGAGCAGCATGCTGAGCTCGGCGGCGAGGCCGCCCAGATTGACGCCCTCGGCTCGCTCGACGGCGAGCAGGGCGTTCAGCTGAGGCCAGGAGAGTCGCGGCGTCACCTGCTCGCGCGCCTGGTCCCAGGCGAACAGCAGGGCTTGCGCGGCGTCGTCGATCGCCGCGGTCTGCATCGGGTCCGGCCCATCGTGAACCGCCATGGTGCAGCAGAGACTACCTTGCGCCGCTCCGGCGTTCGGTATCTTGGCGCGCCGACGGCCGCCACCCTGATCGGTGACGGCCGTCGGTTCGTACGATATGAGGGTTTTAGTTCGCCCCGGTGCGGGTGGCGATCGCCTCGAGGAAGATGTCGCCGATCTTCGCCGGGTCCGGCGCGATGAACACGCCGCCCGCGGCCGTCGGCTTCACGATCGTCTCGAGCTCCTGCCGGTTGACGCCGGTGCCGATACCGACGATCACCACGCGGACCGGGCGCTTCGGGTCGTTGAGCGCCTTCAGCTTGGCGACCAGCGTCTGCTGGCTGATGCCGTCGGGGTTCTCGTTCACACCGTCGGTGAACAGGATGACCGAGTTGATCTTGCCCGGCTGCCACGAGTTCTGCACGTTCTGGTACGCGGCGAGCAGGGTGTCGTAGAGGCCCGTGTCACCGGTCTTCTTCGGCACGATCTTGTTGATCGAGTCCTGGAGCTTCTGCCGCGACGCCGAGAGCGGACTGATCGGGACGATCTGTTTGTACGGCTTCTTCCCGTCCATCTCGGTCGAGAACAGCCACACGCCGACGGCCCACTTGTCGTCGAAGAGCGCCAGACCACCCCGCGCCGCGCCTCGGGTGACCGTGGCCCGGTCGACACCGGCCGCGGTCGGCACCGGCTCGAGCATCGAGCCGGACACGTCGAAGACGGCGAGCACCCGGCCCGGCAGCGTGACCGCCGCCCAGCTGCCCAGCGCCTGGGCGAGCACGCTGGCGTCCAGCCCGGCCGCGGCCGAACCGCCGGCCGACTTGCCGTCCTTGCCGCTGGCGGAGACCGCCGGGGAGGCGTCCGGAGCGCCGAGCGGGGCCGCGAAGCCCGAGCCCGCCGAGCCGTCCGGCGACCGCAGGCCGGCCGTGGCCAGGGCGTTCTTGAACGACGCGCTCTGCAGCTGCTGGCGCAGCCCGGTGGCGGCGGCCGACTTCTGCAGGTCGACCTCCGGCATGATCGCGTACGGGTAATCCAGTGGCATCGGGGTCGGGTCGAGGTAGAGCGCCACGAGCGGCACCGGCGGCTTCTCCGCGTTGTACGCGACCACGTCCTCCTCCGACAGCGGCGCCGCGCTCAGGCTGGTCGCGATGTCGTTGGCGTCGGCCGAGTGCGGGAACTTCTGCAGGAGGTCGTCCCGCAGCGCCGAGGCGCTGTTGGCCAGCGCCTTGATCGCGCCGACCTTCGCCGCCTGGGCCTGCTGGCCGGTGCCGGCGGCCTGACCGAGGGCGAGCAGGCCGGACAGGCCCGCGGCGTCCCGGGTCGGGTCGACCATGCCGGTCCGCAGCTGCGTGCTGGTGGTCAGCTGCGCAAGCAAGTCTTTCCAGCCGAGCTTCTTGTTGGGCCAGCCGACACTCTCGGCAACCGGCTGGGGCATCGCCACCACGACGGGGCTCTGCGCGATCGGTTTGCCGTCGGTGGGCACGAAGCCGGGCGCCTCCTGCTTGAGGCGCAGCAGCCAGGTCGACGAGTCGGCGACCCAGACGTCGGGCACCTTCACCGACTCGGGAGCGACGCCGAGCCCGGCCAGCGTGACCTTGTGCTCGCTGGCCACCGCGGCGGCCATGGTCGCCGGGTTCACCGAGCTGACGGCGACGGCTACACAGGTCCCGTTGACGTTCGCACCGTCCTGGATCCAGCGTTGCGCGGTCTGCTCGATGGCAGGCGCTATCTCCGTCGCGGCAGCGACGGTCAACCGGATCGAGCCGGTGCACTTGGAGTCGGACAGTCGTTGGTAGCCCACGTAGGACCCGGCGAACACGACGACAACTGCCATCGCGGCTCCGACGACGCCCGCTCCCCGGAAATTGAAGTTTCGACGATGGCGGCCTGACACGCGCTCTATAGTGCGCATCACAGAAGCCGAATGCCATATACGTTCGGCGGAAAGTTACTCGGATTAGGTCATCTGGCCGACAATGTCACCTTGCGTGATGTCTCGATCTCGATCAGTGCGGGGCGATGTCCGGGTTGACGGCATTTTTCAGACCTGTCGTGATCTGCCCCATCTCGCGCATCATCTGACCATCATCGATGTCCAGCGCAACAAGCAGGTGGGGCTGGCCTCGGCGCTTGCCTCCCCCTCCGCCGTGGGGACGCCGGTCTCGTGATCGATCCTGAACGCTGTAACGCTGTGTGACAGTTGATTGGCTACGTAGAGGTGATCCCCGAGCAGGGACATGTGCCGCGGCCAGTCACCGCCGGTGGGCACCTCGGCGACCGGGGTGGCCCGGTCACCGTCCCACGCGAACGTCGAGATGGTGTTGGGCCCGCGGTTGGCCACGTAGATGAAGCGCCCGTCCCGGCCGCAGGTGATCTCGGAGGGGAAGTTCGGCCCGTCCTGGGTGCTGGTGGTCACCTCGCCGGCCAGCTCCAGCGAGCCGTCGGCGGCCGGGCGGTACCAGCTCAGGTCGGCCGCCAGCTCGCCGACCAGCAGCAGCGTGCCGTCGGGGGCGAGGCGCAGGTGACGCGGGCCGGTGCCGGGCTTGGCGGTGACCGCGGGCGCCAGCAGGGTGAGCCGGCCGCTCACCGGGTCGAGCCGGCACCGCCACACCCGGTCGGCGCCCAGGTCGGCGACGAGCACGCTGCCCCGGTCGGCGATCACCATGTGCGCGTGCGAGCCCCGCTGGCGCTCCGCGTCGGGCCCGCTGCCCTCGAGGTCGAGCAGGTCGGTCCGCTCCCCGGGTGCGCCCTCCGGGTCGAGCGGGTGCACCGCGACCGAGCCGCTCGAATAGTTCGCGACCAGCAGGAACCGCCCGTCCGGGGTGACCGAGAGGTGGGCCGGGTCGGAGCCGCCGGTCGGCTGGACCGCCAGCGGGGTCAGCTCGCCGTCCTCGGCCACGCGGAACGCGCTGACCGTGCCGTCGGACTCGAGCTCGTTGACCGCGTAGAGGATCGGCAGCGCCGGATGCTGCGCGAGGAACGAGGGCGAGGGGGTGCGGGCCGCGACGCCGAGGCGGGTCAGCACACCCGAGGCCGGGTCGCGCCGCAGCAGGGCGATGCCCTCGGCCTCACCGCCCTTGTCACCCGTGTAGCCACCTACGTAGACCAGCTCACCGTTCGCACCCATTCCCAAATCCCACCACATCCGGGGCACGCGGTGGTGGCCGCTCTGCTACCAGGGAGTTCGCATCAGGTTATCGGCGGCGCGGCGGCAGGACGGCGGCAGCGGGAGCGGGTGGCGGGCGGTCACGACGTCGGCCGCGTCGGGGCCTTCGCCCCGCAGTTCGCGGGTCACCGTTCCGGACAGCCGCGGATAGCGGTCATTCAGATCAAGGGCGGTGATGACGTACGCGAGGGGCACGCTCACGCCTTCCGCGTCGGTGCCCATGGCCGCCAGCAGGGTCGCCGCGTGCGCCGTGCCGATCTCGGCCAGGTCGGTGGTCAGGCGCACCGGGCCGCCGTTCAGGACCTCGTACGGGAAGGAGCTCAGCCGCCCGTCGGACCGCCACAGGTGGAACTGCCGCGCCGAGCGGCTGCTGTGCAGGCGCCAATGGACGCCGGCGTCCACCCCGGCCAGCCAGAGAGGCCAGCGCTTGCAGTGGTACGCCTCGACCGACTCCGCCCAGGCGCCCGCGCACTCCCGATCGGCGAGGCAGCGGACGTGGCACGGCCCGGGAAGCACTCCCGAGCCGGGGGCCACCATCCAGGGCAGCACCGACCAGTCGTGTCCGGCCAGGCCCAGCACCAGCCGGTCGCACAGGGTGCACCGGCTCGTCGTGTCGTGCATCAAGAGTGGGTCCCGTCCTCGGACATGCGGGGGCGGCCGCGCGGACCCCCGTAGACCCGCGCGACCGCCGGTTGATCAGCCCGCCAGCATCTCGTAGATGACGCTCGCGGCCTTCTGCTGCTCACCCGCGGCCGGCGCGGCCGGGGTGGAGGTCGTGCCGAAGCCGTCGTACTTGACCGCGTACGTCTTGGCCTTGGCCTTGCCTGCGGCCGGGATCTTCGCGACCAGGCTGGTCAGGTTGCCGTCGGCGTCGACGACCGCCTCGAACGGCACCTTCTTGGCCTTCTCGCCCAGCGCCTTGAGGGTCTTCTCGTCGACGATCTCGGCCTCGGTCGACTGGGTCAGGTCGGTCGTGCCGGCGAAGTGCCCGGGGCTGGTCTCCTTGATCCCGGACGCCTTCTGCACGAGCACCTTCGTGTAACCGGGGTCCAGCGACCCGTCGTACCCGATGAGGTCCTTGTCCTTGATCTTGGATTTGTCCAGGAGCTGCCAGTTCTTCGGGATCTTGGGGAGGCCGGGGATGGTCGCCGGGCTGAGGGCCATCTTCACCCAGGTCTGCTCGCCGATCATGCGGGTGGTCATGGTGAGCGTGAAGCCGGCGTCCGGCTCGGTCTGGACCGCCTTGATCTCGGCGGCCTTCTTCGGCGCGTCCAGCACGCCGGAGGTCGGCACCTCGGCGCCCTTCACATCGAAGTGGTAGGCGCCGTCGTCGTCGCTCGGAACCGCGTCGATGAGCACGAGCTGCGGGTCGGCGGGCTTGGTCGACGTCGGCGCGGCGACGGGGGCGTCGGCCGCGTCATCGAGCGCACCGCAGCCGGCGGTGGAGAGGGCCAGGATGGCAGCGAGTCCAGCGAGTTGCGCCTTACGTGCGGTCATCGTCATCGTCTTTCTCAGATGGGAAACGGAACGTGCCTGACGAGGCTGTCGCCATCGACAGATCGAAGACTGCGGACCTCCGCCGTCGTAGCGCTGCGGTTATGCTGCTGCCCGCTGCCGTTTCGCTGCGGTTCCAGATAAGTGCTGCTCAGGGGGTGTCTGGTGGCGGTCGACGACCGCTTGAGGTTCGAGGTCCTCGGCGAGGTGCGGGCGTTCCGCGCGGGCCTTCCGGTCGATCTCGGCCCGGCGAAGCAACGCGCGGTTCTCGCCGTGCTGCTGGTGCAGGCCGGCCGCCCGGTGCCGACCCACCAGATCGTCGACGCGGTGTGGGGCGACGAGCCTCCCGAGAACGGCGCCAACGTCGTGCAGAAATACGTCGCCGGCCTGCGCCGGGCTCTCGATCCGGACCGGGCGCCACGCACGCCCGGCGAGTTGCTCGCGCTCACCGGCAGCGGGTACGTCCTACGCACGGCCGACGCGGTGGTGGACGCCGACGAGTTCCAGGCGGCGGTCAAGCGGGCCGCGGCCGAGCGGGCCGCCAACCACCCGCTCGAGGCGGCGAGCACGCTGCGGGGCGCGTTGGCGCTCTGGCGCGGCGACGCGCTGGCCGGGCTGGGCGGATCGGTCTTCGAGGCGGCGCGCATCCGGCTGGCCGACGCGCGCGCCTCGGCCTGGGAGACGTGGGCCGAGATCGGCCTGGCGCAGGGGCGCGCGGCCATGATCATTCCCGAGCTGACCCAGCTCGTCGCGGAGTTCCCACTGCGCGAGGGGCTGCGGGCGCAGCTCATGCTCGCGCTGCACCAGGCCGGGCGGCAGGCCGAGGCGCTGGCGGTGTTCCGCGACGCCCGGGAGTACTTCCTGGACGAGTTCGGCGCCGAGCCGGGCGAGAAGATGCAGGAGGCGCACCGCAGGATCCTGCGGAGCGAGCCGGCGCCGCCGCCCGACGCCCCCGCGCCCTCGATTCCCGTGCAAGCCCAGGTCTCACCGACGGCGCCCCCACCCGCTCGCCTGCCCCCTGTCTACTGGCGGCCGTCCAACCAGCGCGCCTCGATCGTCGAGGTGCTGTTCGCGGCGATCGTGCCGCTGGCGACGTGCACGATGGCCAGCTGGAGCTACTTCCTGTACGCGGCCGTCCGCCGCCGGGACCGGGCCCAGTTCATCACCGCGGCCGTCTACTTCGTGCTGCTCGTCTTCGGCGTGTCCCTGTTCGTCATCGACCCGACCGGCATCGACGAGGAGGCGAGCGCCGCCGAGACGCTCGGGGTCTTCATCCTGCTTCCGCTGGCGATCAGCGCGGCCGTCCACGGCGCGGTGGTGGCGGTGCGCACCGGCGACTACGAGCGGGCCAAGACGCTGCGCGAGCAGGCTCGGCAATTCGCGACGTTCGACCCGGCCCGGGCCGTCGAGGTCGGCGTCGGGCGGCCCGACATCCTGAGCCGGCCCTTCGACGACGGCGGGCTGGTCGACGTCAACCACCTGGGCCCGTACGAGCTGTCCCAGGCCCTCAAGCTGCCGCTCGCCCAGGCCCAGCAGATCGTGTTCGATCGGGAGCGGCGCGGGCCGTTCGTGCAGCCGGGCGAGCTGGTCAGCCGCGAGCTGCTGAGCGAGCGGGTGGTGAAGCGGAACGCCTATCGACTGATCTGCATCCCGCTCACGTCTCAGCGGGAGCCGGCGGCCAACAGCTGACGGCGGGCCACATACTCCACCAGTTCGATCAGGACGTTGCGGGCGCCCAGCGGCTCGCGCGCGTCGAACAGCACGACCGGGACGCCGGGGTCGAGGTCGAGCGCCCGGCCCACCGCGTCGGAGGCGAAGCGCTGCTCGGCCTCGAAGCAGTTCACCGCGACCACGAACGGGGTGCCGCGCTGCTCGAAGTAGTCGATCGACGGGAAGCAGTCGGCGAGGCGGCGGGTGTCGGCGAGCACCACGGCGCCCAGCGCGCCCTGGGAGAGCTCGTCCCAGAGGAACCAGAAGCGGTCCTGGCCCGGGGTGCCGAACAGGTACAGCTGCAGGTCCTCGGTGATCGTGATGCGGCCGAAGTCCATCGTCACGGTCGTGGTGGTCTTGCCCTCCACGCCGTCCACCTCGTCGGCGCCCTCGACGCCCGTGAGGATCTCCTCGGTCTGCAGCGGGCGAATCTCGCTGACCGACCCGACCATCGTGGTCTTGCCGGCGCCGAAGCCGCCCGCGATCAGGATCTTGAGCGCGACCGGGATGCGCGACGACGCGCCGTTGCGGTCAGAGCGCACGGAGTCCATTGACAACCGCCTTGAGTACGTCGACGTCGTGCGACCTGGAGGCCGCCGGGGGTTCGTACATCGAGATGAGACCTGCCGAGCGTAGATCACCGAGCAAAACCCGGACCACACCGATGGACAGGTCGAGGCTGGAGGCGAGCTCCACCACGGGGATCGGCTCCCGCGCGTTCGCGACGATCGCGTGGTGCTCCGGCTGGAGGCGGCCAGCCGGTTGCGCCTCGGCGGGAGTCGCCACGACGAACGCCATCATGTCGATCTCACCGCCCGTCGGGGCCACTCGGCCCTGCGTCATCGCGTAGGGACGAACGACCGGACCGGCGTCGTGGTCGAGCCAGTCGTGCGCGACGCCCATCGGGTCAGCCGGCATCGGAGGGAGTCACCGCGGGGCGTTCCGGGGCGCTCATGTTCTGGCCCACCCGGGTGACGAGCATTGCCATCTCGTACGCGATCAGGCCCAGGTCGGCGTCGCTGGAGGCGAGGACCGCGAGGCAGGCGCCCTGCCCGGCGGCGGTCACGAAGAGGAAGGCCGATTCCATCTCGACCACCGTCTGCCGAACCGGGCCGGCCTTGAAGTGCCGGCTCGCCCCCTTGGCCAGACTCTGGAAGCCGGCCGCCATGGCCGACAGGTGTTCCGCGTCCTCCCGCTTGAGCCCGGCCGAGGAGCCCATCATCAGCCCGTCGGCCGACAGCACCACGGCCTGGCGCGCGGTGGGCACCCGCTCGACGAGGTCGTCGAGCAGCCAGGTGAGGTTCGCGCTCTGGTTGGTCGTCTGGGTCACTATGCGTCCTTTTCCGGCCTGGTGTTTTTCTTGCCCGTGGGCTCGGTCCCGTTGCCGTTGCCGGCGACCGTGTCGTCTCCCGTCGTGTTGTCGGCGACCGCGACGATCGCCGGGAAACTGACGGTAGCCGCATCCGCGAAGGACGCGCCCCCGGGTGATCCCCCGTTGCCGTTTTTCTCCGGCTTCGGGCGATCTTCAGATGGAGAGCCGTTGCGCTGCTTCGGGATACCCAGCCGGGCCGCGTCGATGCGGCCGCGGGTGGTGCCCGACTGAAGCGCGCTCATGATGCTGCGCACCTGCTCGGGCGAGCGTAGCGGGACGGTCGGCTCGTCCGGCAACGCGCCCGCGGGGCGGCGCAGCTGGGGCGCCAGGTTGGCCTGGCGGACCCGCTTGGGCAGACCGTCCTCAGTGGTCTGCGCGATGACGCCTTCCACGACTTCCGCGGTGACGACTTCCACGGTGACGGCTTCCGCCGTGACGGCTTCCGCGTTGACGGCTTTCGCGGTGACGTCTTCCGCGAGGTGCGCGGCTGCACCCGCCGCGGGGGGCGCGGAAGTGGGCGACGCGAACATCGGCGCGGCGGACGTGGGCGCGTTCCCCGGCGTCACGTCCCCGGCCCAGCTCCTCGACTTCCGCGACCGTGCCCGGGTCGGCAACGCCGGCTTCTCCGGCGTGGCCTTCTCCGGCGCGGCCTTCTCGGGCGTGACCTGTTGCGGCGCGACCGTCAGGGCCTGCGTGATCTCCGCCGTGGGCAGCGGAATGGGATCCGCGGTCGCGAGGTCGATCGGGCGGCGCTTGCGCCGGCGCTGCACCAGGCCGTCCTCGGTGAGCCCGTCCGCGATCGAGGAGGGCACCGGCCCACCGAACGCCGGCTCGATCTGCCCAGCCCCTGCTTCCTGGACGGCGGCTTCCTTCCCGGCCTCGGCCTCCTCCTCGGCGGAGGTGGTGATCTCGATCTCGGGGTGCGTGAGGATCACCGGGCGGCCGGTCACCGTGATCTCGCGCAGCTTCTCGGCGCCCTGCCACTGCAGCGACGCGAGCGAGCGCCGGTCCTCGGTGCCGGAGCCGACCAGCGGGCGCTCCCACGACTTGTCCGGTGCGGACCCGCCGGGCAGGGCGGCCTGATCCGGACCGGCCACCACCAGCTCGCCCGGGACCAGCACGATCGCGGTGATGCCGGCGTACGCGGACTGGCGCAACGAGACCCGGATGCCGTGCCGGTTGGCGAGCTGGGCCACCACGAACAGGCCGAGGCGGGCGCTGTCGGCCGGGTCGAAGTCGGGCGGCTCGACCAGGCGGCGGTTGGCCACGTCGATCGCCTCGTGGGTCATGCCGAGGCCGCGGTCCTCGATCTCGATCGCGTACCCGTTCGGCAGCACCTGGCCCGAGACCTGCACCCGGGTGTGCGGCGGGGAGAACGAGGTCGCGTTCTCGAGCAGCTCGGCGAGCAGGTGGATCACGTCGCCGACCGCGCGGCCGAGGATCGCCGACGACTCGATCCCCCGGATGTCGATGCGCTTGTAGTCCTCGACCTCGCTGATCGCGCCGCGGATCACGTCGACCACCGGGACCGGGTTGCGCCAGCCGCGGCCGGGCGCGGCGCCGGCGAGGATCACCAGGTCTTCCGCGTGCCGCCGCATGCGGGTGGCGAGGTGGTCGACGCGGTAGAGGTCCTCGAGCTCCTGCGGCTCGGTCTCGCGACGCTCCATCCGGTCGAGCAGGGCGAGCTGGCGGTGCAGCAGCGTCTGGCTGCGCCGGGCGATGTTGAGGAACACCTCGTTGAGGCCGCGCCGGACGTTGGCCTCCTCGACCGCCGACTGCACGGCCGTGCGCTGCACGTCGTTGAACGCGTGGCCGAGCTGGCCGATCTCGTCCTTGCCGTACCGCAGCGGCGGCGTCTCGACCTCGACGTCCACGGTCTCGCCGCGCTGCAGGCGGCGTACCACGTTGGGCAGTCGCTCGGTGGCCATCTCGAGGGCCTCGGCGCGCAGGCGGCGCAGCCGGCCGACCATCGAGCGGCCCACCTTGACCGAGATGGCGACCGAGACCCCGAACGCGATCAGGCCGAGGATCGCGGCGAGGGCCAGGCGCAGCAGGATCGTGACGGCCAGCGACTGGCCGCGGTCGGCGAGGCCGTCGATCGCGACGTTCTCGAAGTCGCGCAGCTGCTGCGCGGACTGGGTGTAGGGCCCGTGCCAGCTGTCGGCGCCGACCGGCGAGATCTGCCCGGAGCGGCTCTGCGCGATCAGCCTGTCCATCATGCTGTTGATCTGGACGAACGGCGGGGTGCGGCTGAGCTGCTGGTAAGCCGCCCGGCTCCCGGCGGGCATCTCGTCGACACCGGTGGCGAGCAGGAACCGGGCCGTGCCGACGTCCTGCACCAACGCCGAGCGCAGGTCGTCGGTGAACTTGCCGGCCACCGTGGCGCCGGCCAGCAGCGAGTCCACGCGGCTCAGGTACTCCTGGCCGCGGCCCAGGGTGGCCAGCGCGCGGACCTGCCGGTCGATCTCGTCGTCGGGGAAGGTGGCGGTGGCCGCGAACATGTCGAAGCCGGCCGTGACCATGCCGTTGTAGATGTTCTGCGCGCCGATCGCGTCGAGCTCGCGGCGGTCGATGTGCGCGCGCTGCGACGGGAGCACGTTGAGCTCGGTGAAGAACTGGCCGATGCGGCCGCGGAGGTTGTCGCTGGCCGAGCGCCACGCGTCGCCGCCCTGGGCCGCCTTGCGGAAGTCGTCGATGGCCCGGTCGGTGGCCGCGCGCTGCTCGGTGAGCAGGCCCAGGGTCGCGCTCGTGTCCGAAAGGTACTGAACCGAGAGGCGGCGCTCACGCTGGAGCTCGCCGACCACGACCTCGCCCGGGTTGCCCACGTTGTCGGCGAGCGTGCGCGCCGACAGCAGGCTGAGCGCCGGACCCGCGGTCAGCGCGGTCGCGAACAGCCACACCGCGAGCAGGGCCGCGAGCGGCACCGTGACCATGGTGATGATTTTGGAACGGATCGACCAGTTGCGCGTTCTCATCAGGCTCCCCCCGGAGACGACCGCCGGCTTGCGCTGGGCCGTCACCGTCCGCGTACGCCTCAGGGAGGATACGTAAAACCTTCAAGCAGAGCCACCGTCCAACCGTACGATATATGTGTTGTCTGTCCTTTTTGTCCTGCGGATTGGCATGCGGGAGAGCGCGCTCCCGGAGTCGACCTTGCGACAGACCCCTTTTGGACCGTTATCGGCGAAGGGGATTGACGACTACCGGTGAGTGGGAATAACCGGGGGTGAAGAAGGAGGAGGCCGATGTCCCCCGTTATCACCATCGTCCTGATCATCGTCGTCCTGGTGGTCATCGCCGCGATCGTGTACGGCGTGCAGGCTGGGCGGCGCAAGAAGCTTCAAAGCACCTTCGGGCCCGAGTACGACCGCGTGGTGGCCGACACCGGGAACCGCACCGAGGCCGAGAAGGAGCTGCGCGACCGCGAGAAGCGGCACGCGGAGCTGGAGCTCAAGGAGCTGTCCCCCGAGTCCCAGCAGCGCTACAGCGCCGCCTGGGAAGAAGTGCAGATCCAGTTCGTGGACAACCCGTCCGAGGCCGTCGGCACCGCCGACGAGCTGGTCACCCGCCTGATCGCCGAGCGGGGCTACCCCACCGACGGCGAGTACGACGAGCGGCTCGCCAACCTGTCCGTGGCGCACGCGAACACGCTCCAGCACTACCGCGACGCGCACGAGATCAGCGAGCGCAACACGGCCGGGTCCGCCACCACCGAGGACCTGCGCCAGGCGCTCGTGCACTACCGGGCTCTCTTCGCGGATCTGCTGGGCACCGACCCGGTGTCGACACCGCCGTCGACGACTCCTGGTACTACTACTTCCAGTCCCGACGATGAGCCGGCGCCCGCCCCCCGCAGGGACGCCGACACCGACGCAGCCACCGACGCAGCCACCGACAACCGCCGCTGAGGGAGCCATCGACCATGAAGTTCTTCTCCAACGAAGCCAAAGAGAACGCCGACGAGCCCGACTACGGCCGGGACCAGCACGGCGACGTGGTGACCTCCGACCCGGTCGCGGTGCCGCAGCAGCGGGCCGGGTCGCCGTGGAACGACGCGCCGGGCACCGAGACGGCTCCCCAGTCCACCGGCACCCTCCCGGACACCGACTCCTCATATACGGAGACGGATCGTCCGTCCACTGACGCCGATGACCGGACCACCGACGACGAGGCTGGTAGCCCCGACGACGAGCTGGCCGAGCAGGAGCGACGGGACGACGACACCGAGGAGGAGCCGGCGGCGCGGCGGGACGACACCGTGACGACGTACGGGCCGGACGGCACCGTGACCGAGCGGTCCGCGGACGACGACGTCGACCTGAGCCTGGACCCCGAGCGCGCCTCGCATCGCGCCGATGACGACGAGACTCGCGACGAGGACGACGCGGTCAAGGACGAGGGCACCTTCGACAGCCCGCAGGCCGTCGAGCCGTCGACCGGCGAACCGCTGGACGATGAATCCGACAAGTCCGAGAAGTCGGATGAACCGGTCGCGGTGACCGAGGCCGGCGAGGACAACGCCCGCGACCGGGCCGAGGCCGAGGCGGAAGCCGAGGAGACCGTCGACGAGGACCGGGCCGACGAGCGCCGCGCCGAAATCGACGGCGAGCCCGTCGCGGTCGTGCCCGAGCCGGTCCCCGTGGCCGCCGGCGCCGACTCGACTCCCGGCAGCGCCCCCGCCACCGCCCTCGACCGGCTCTTCACCGACGGCGACTCGTTCGCCGACCGGTTCCGCGACATCCAACTCCGCTTCGTGGACAGCCCCAAGGAGGCGACCGCCGACGCCGCCGCCCTGGTCGGCGAGGCGGTCGACAAGCTGACCGACGCGCTGAAGGCACAGAAGGACTCCCTCGGCGGCGACTCGGACGACACCGAGCAGCTTCGCGTCCAGCTGCGCAGCTACCGCGACCTGCTCAACCGCCTGTCGGCGCTCTGATCCTTTCCCGAAGGGGGAGCCGTTCTCGGCTCCCCCTTTGTCATACCCGCCGGTTAACGTGCGGGGGTGCGCGCCGGCCGACTCGTGTCCCTCCTCCTGCTGCTGCAGACCCGGGGGCGGATGACCGCGCGCGAGCTGGCCGACGAGCTGGAGGTCTCGGTCCGCACGGTGTATAGGGACGTGGAGTCGCTCGGCTCGGCCGGCGTGCCGATCTACGCCGATCGCGGCCCGGCCGGCGGCTATCAGCTGCTCGACGGCTATCGCACCCGGTTGACCGGCTTGACCGGCGACGAGGCCGGGACCCTGTTCCTGGCCGGGATGCCCGGGCCGGCCGCCGAGCTGGGGCTCGGATCGGTGCTGGCGGCGGCCGAGCTCAAGCTGCGTGCGTCGCTGCCGGGTGAGTTGGCCGACAGAGCAGATCGCGTACGGGAACGCTTCCACCTGGATGCTCCCGGCTGGTTCCGCGGCGACGAGCCGACGCCGCACCTCTCCACGGTGGCGGAGGCGGTGTGGAGCTCCCGGCTGCTGGAGATCCGCTACCGGCGGTGGAAGGCGCCGCGCGAGGTGACCCGCACGCTGAACCCGTTGGGCGTCGTCCTGAAGGCCGGCCGGTGGTACCTGGTGGCGGCCGCCCGCGAGCGCACCACGGGCTACCGGGTGTCGAACATCCTCGAGGCCGAGGTGCTCGACGCGCCGGCCGCGCGCCCCGAGGGCTTCGACCTGGCGGCGTTCTGGCGGGAGTGGGCCGAGCGCTACGAGCAGAGCGTCTACCGCATGACGGCGACGGTCCGGATGACCGAGGCAGCGCTACGGATGATGGCGTTCGTCTTCCCGCCCGAGATGTCCCGGACGGCCCGCGACCTGGCCGGCGAGCCCGGCGAGGACGGCTGGCTGCTCACCACCGTCCCCATCGAGTCGATCAAGCAGGGCCACATCGAGCTGCTCAAACTCGGCGCCGAGGCCGAGGTCCTGGCGCCCCCCGAGCTACGAGAACGCTTGGCCGAGACGGCCCGCGCCATGGCCCGGACATATCTGTCCGCCGAAGCGGTAACAGGCTCCGCCTGAACGGCGGCCAAGGGTCACCGCCCACGCGCGCCGCCACCCACCCACGCGCGCCGCCACCCACCCACGCGCGCCGCCACCCACCCACGCGCGCCGCCACCCACACGTGCCGCCGCCACCCATGCGCGCCGCCGCCATGCGCGCCGGTGTGCCGCTGGGCGCGGGCACCACCAGCCCAAACGCGGCGTAAGGCGGGACCAGCCGCCACGCGGAACCAGCCGCCACGCGGAACCAGCCGCCACGCGGAACCAGCCGCCACGCGGAACCAGCCGCCACGCGGAACCAGCCGCCGCGCAGAACCAGCCGGCGTGCGAACTCGCCGGCTGGGTTGTCAGTGGCCCCGGTGGTTGCCGACCGGGCCGCCGGCGGCGATGCCTCCGGTGCCGGGCTGGAGGTTGCTGGGGTCGGTGGGGGCGCCGGTGGTTTCGGTGGGCGGGTCGGGCGGCTGGGTCGGGTCGGTGGTCTCGCCGGTCGGCGGAGTGGTGGGGTCCGTCGTCGACTCGGTGGGCGGGGTGGACGAGTCGCCGGGGTCGGTGGGCGTCGGGGAAGCGCTCGGCGACTCGGACGAGGCGGTGGGCGTGGGCGAGGTCGTCGGGGTGGCGGACGGCGTGGGGGACGTCGAAGTGGTCAACCGCAGGACCTTGCCGCGCGGCGTGGCGCGCGCGGTCGGGTCGCTCCCGAGCGGGCTGTCGCCGGCGCCCGAGCCGCCGACCAGCTGTTCCGGGCCGGCCGTGCGCTCGCCGACGACCGCCGGCGGACCCGCCGGCGTGACCTCGACTGCTCCGAGCCGCACCCCCAACCACATGGCCGGACCCAATCCGACCGCGACGATCGCCCCGAAGAGCGCCGCAGGCCCCCGATCCATGAGTGACCTCCCCCGTATTAGCCGATCATCCGACCGCGCCCCCGCACTGCACTACCCATTTCGGGAAACGCCAAGCGAACAACCACTGAGGCTATTGTGACCCAAGGTGATCAGCTGATTGCTCATTCGTCGCGGATGAGACGCACCTGCAACCGGTCACGGATCCGCAGGTCAGGAAGTTCACAGTCGGTCATGCCGGTTTCCGCGCAGTGTGCATGCTCGTCCCGTTCGGGACCGCTGCGAAGACTCCCGGGACGGCTGGGTCAGCGGGTGCTTGTGAGGAACGACACCGCGTCATCGAGGGCCGTCCATCCGCCGGGAAGCTCGTCCGAGTCGAGCGCCGTCCGCACGCTCAGCGTCCCGCCGTCACGCAGGCTCATCTCCCACGACCGCCGCCCGTTGCGGCTCGCCGAAGCCCCCGCCACATCAGCGAACGGAATGAACCGGCTCCCCCCGAGCCACGCGGCCATCTCGCCATCCAGCCCCGCGCCCGAGGTCTGAGGGCCGCCCGAGCCGTGAGCGGCACCCGCCGGATGAGGGGCGCCCGCCGGGTAAGCGACGCCCGCCGGGTAAGCGACGCCCGCCGGGTCAGCGACGCCCGCCGGGTAAGCGACGCCCGCCGGGTCAGCGACGCCCGCCGGGTCAGCGACGCCCGCCGGGTCAGCGACGCCCGCCGGGTCAGCAGCGCCCGCCGGGTCAGCAGCGCCCGCCGGGTCAGCAGCGCCCGCCGGGTCAGCAGCGCCCGCCGGGTCAGCAGCGTCCGCCGGGTGAGCGGCGCCCGCCGGGTAAGCGGCCACTCCGGCCGGGGCCGCCGCATCGTCGGTTGGCTGCTCGGGTGACGACGAGCTGTCGGGCAGCCGCGCCGCCAGTGACGCGCTGTCGGCGGGTCGCTGGGACGGCGGGCCGGCGGGCGGTCGCGCGGCCGGTGACGAGGTGCCAGCGAGCCGCTGGGACGGCGGCGGGCCGGCGGGCGGTCGCTCGGCGGGAGGCGCGGCGACCGGAGGCGCGGCAACGGGAGGCGCGGCGACGGGAGGCGCGGCGGCGGCACGCAAGGCGGCGGGGGTGCCGTCGGCGAGGACGCCGTCGGCGGCCAGGCGGGTCAGGCGGCGTTTGGCCTCAGCGGTGCGGGAGCGGGGCAGGCCGGGCATCAGGAACAGACCCGTCTCGACCACCAGCAGGTCGGTGCGCACGCCGTCGACCAGCACGTTTACCACCCCGCCGATTACCGGGACGCGGGCCGGCGCGGGGGCGGCGGCGGGCGCGGTGAGGTCGATGCCGATGGTGGCCAGGCGCTCGCGGGCCTCGCCGACCGTGGCGGGATCGGCGGCCAGCTCGGCCGGGCCCACCAGGTCGAGGTGGGCGCCGTCGATCGCGACGAGCTCGGCCGTGCCCGTCCAGCTGTGCCGCCAGCGGGCCGAGCCGCCGTGCAGCGCGGCCAGCGCGAGCAGCAGCGCGATCAGGTCGACGATGCGGCCGGCCACCTCGTCGGCGGGCAGGTCGTCGAAGACGGTCTCGGCGGCCTTGCGCAGGCGGCCGTCGGCGGCGAGGTCGAGCACGTCGGCCGCGCCGGTGACCGGCGAGCCGGCGACCCGGGAGATCGCCCGCAGCGACGCGTCGGCCTCGCGTTCCATCTCGCCGGCCCGGGCCGCGTCGAAGAACTCCTCCCAGGACAGCGTCGTGCGCCCGGCCGGCGGGAACGCCACCGCCTGCAGCGCGCGGCCGAGGGCCGGCAGGTCGGGCACGAGATCGGCGGCGGCCGGGCGGAGCGCGATCTCGGGGCCCTCGTCGGTCAGGGCCACCAGGGCGGCAATCCGCTCGACGAACGGCGGGTGCGGATCCCACTCCCCCGGCGGCTCGGGCTCGCGGGCCCGCAGCAGCGCCATGTCGTCGGGGCGGGCGGCCAGCACCCGCAGGAACCCGCCGAACACGTCGTCGGGCACGTGGCCGGCCTGCCAGCCGGGGCTCAGGTATTCGGCGTGGAACAGCTGCTGCATGCCCTCGATCGCGGGCGCGTCGCGCAGCACCTCGGCGGCGGGCCGCCCACCGCCGAACTCGGCCGCGACCCGGTCGGCGGCCAGCTCCTGCTCACGGGCGAACGGGGCGTCGGCCCGCCTGTACCACGCCGCGTAGGCGCGCAGCACCGGGCCGGCGGGGCTGCGCCGCGGGATGCGCGGCACGATGCGGGACAGCGCGACCCGGCCGCGATGCGCCATCGGGGCGAAGCGGCCCAGCTTGGGGGTGCCGTGGGCGAGCTCGTGCGCCACGGCGGCGCGCAGGCGCGGCTGATCCCACGCCAGCAGCAGCGGCAGGCCGAGGAACAGCTCGCGCCGGCCGCCGCGCAGGCCGGTCAGCCGCACGCGCTCGGCGAGCGTGACGAAGGCGCCGGCGACCACGGTCACCGCGTCGGGCGGGCGCACGCCGGCCGCGGCCGCGGCGTCGTCGGTCATCTGCCAGAGGGCCGGGGCATCCTGCCTGGTCACGGGGACCCCGGCGGGTGACGGGCGAGGCAGGCGGAGGGCCCGGACGGTGGCCCACCAGAGCAGGCCGGCGGTGGCGATCACGAGCGGGACCGCGACGCGGACGGCGGCCGAGCCGGGCAGCACCGACAACACCAGCGCGACGGCCAGCAGCGCCGCGATCACCTGGAACCAGGCGACCAGCAGGAAACCGGCGAATCTGGCGGCGGAGAGCGCAGCGCGGTTGCCGTGGCGCACCCGGACCTCCGTATCCGAGGGGAACAGGACGGGCACAGCCTAGAGCGGGCCACCGACAGAAAACCCAGACGCCGAGTCCGGCGGCGGCAAGAATTAAGGAAGTCTTGTTGCGGCGGTGCCGGGCAGTCACGGGAGGGAATACGGATGGCCATGGATCGGCTCGATCAGACCCTCGCCATCCCGATCAAGGGTTATGCCTGGCTGCCCGACCTGCGGCGGCGCAGCCACGGGCAGCCGGTGACGATGCGCCTGCTCGGCCGGCCGGCGGTCGCGATCGGCGGGCCGACCGCGGCGAAGTTCTTCTACGACGCCGGCGACCTCGAGCGGCACACGGCGATCCCGGGCCCGGTGATCGACACGCTGTCCGGCCGGCGCGCGGTGCACACGCTCGACGGGCGCGAGCACGAGCTGCGCAAGGCGCTGTTCGTGGCGCTGCTGATGGGTGACGGGGTGGAGACGCTGGCCAAGCTCGTCGGCGTGGCGTTCGACGAGGCGGCCGATCGGTGGCGGGGCGCCGGGGAGATCTCGCTCTTCGACGAGACGGCCCGGGTCATCAGCGACGCGGTGAGCCGCTGGTGCGGCGTACGGGAGAATGATCTTGATCGGGCTGATCTGGTCTTGGATCTGATCGCCATGGTCGACGGGTTCGCGGCGGCGGGCCCACGCCACGTGTGGGCCAGGCTGGCGCGACGGCGGCAGGAGCATCGCCTGGCGGCGCTGATCGAGGAGGTACGCCGGGAGGAGCCGTCGCCGACCGCGGTGTCCGCGATCGCGCACCACACGGCCGGCGGCGAGCTGATGGACGCCCGCACCGCCGCGGTCGAGCTGATCAACATTCTCCGCCCGGCGACGGCGGTGACCTGGCTGGTCGCCTTCGCGGCGCATGCCCTGGAGCGATGGCCGCGGATGCGCCCGAAGATCGCCGACTCCGACGAGTACACGGCGGCGTTCACCCACGAGGTGCGCCGGTTCTATCCGTTCACCCCGTTCCTCGGCGGCCGCGCCCGGCGTGACCTGCTGTTCCAGCGGGTCGCCATCCCGCGCGGCGCGCTGGTCCTGCTCGACGTCTACGGGCAGCACCACGATCCGCGGGTGTGGCCGGAGCCGTACGAGTTCCGGCCCGAGCGGTTCCTGCGGCGGCCGATCGGCGAGTTCGAGCTGATCCCGCAGGGCGGCGGCGACCCGCGCACCGGGCACCGCTGCCCGGGCGAGCAGATCACCGTCGCGGTGCTCGGCACGCTCGCGCAGCGGCTGGCCCGGCTCGAGTACTACCTGCCGCCGCAGGACCTGACGATCGACCTCGCCCGGATTCCCGCCCGGGTGCGCAGCGGCCCGCGGATAGTGGTCCCCTAAGCCCAGTCGATCTCCGGTGATCGGTGGAAGTTGATGCCCTGGGCGGTCCAGCGTGGGCCGAGCGCGCCGAGCCGGCGGCGGAACGAGCGCCACTCGCGGTCGGCGCGCGGGGTCCAGCCGATCTCGGCGATCGCGGCGAGCCGCGGGAACGCCAGGAACTGCACGTCGGCGAGGGAGCGCACGGTCTCGGACCAGAGCGGCGCCTCGACGCCGAGCAGGGACTCCTCGCCGACGCCGGGCAGCCGGTCGGCCGGATCCCAGTCGTAGGAGCGCTCGACGCCGACCACCCCGGCCCAGTCGAGGCCGAGCGGGCTGTCCTTGTCGTACTTCATGTCCAGGTAGCTGCGGTCGGCCGGCGACATGATCACCTGATGTCCGGCCAGAGCCGCGCGGGCCACGCCGTCGTCGGCCGGCTCGATCCGCCAGTACTGCGGGACCGCGCTGGGGGGCAGCTCGACGGCGGCGATCTCGTGCCAGCCGATCGCGCGCTTGCCGTACTTGCCGGCCAGCGGCAGCACCCGGCGCAGGAAGGCGCGGTAGTCCTCGGGCGGCGTCGAGAACGCCTCGTCGCCGCCGATGTGCAGGTAGGGCCCGGGCGTGAGGGCGGCGACCTCGCGGATGACGTCCTCGACGAACGCGTACGTCTGCTCCTTGCCGGCCACCAGCGAGCTGTAGCCGACCTCGGCGTCGGTGCGCGGCTGCACCGGCTGCCCGTCGGCGGTGAGCTCGGGGTAGGCGACCTGCGCGGCGTTCACGTGCCCGGGCATGTCGATCTCGGGAACGATCGTGACGTAGCGCGCGGCCGCGTAGGCGACCAGGTCGGAGTACTCGGCGGCGGTGAGGAAGCCCGGTCCGGCGCCGTCCACGCCGGTGCCGGGCCCGGCGCCGATCTCGGTGAGCAGCGGCCAGCCGGGGATCTCGAGGCGCCAGCCCTGGTCGTCGGTGAGGTGCAGATGCAGATGATTGATCTTGAGCTGGGCGATCGCGTCGATGTGCGACTTGATGTCTGCCGGGCTGAAGAAGTGCCGCGCGACGTCGAGCATCGTGCCGCGGTAGGCGAAGCGGGGCTCGTCCTCGATCCGGCCGCCGGGCAGGATGATCTCGCCTTCCGGCGCCTCCGGCAGGAGCTGCCGCAGCGTTTGCAACGCCGCGAAGAGACCTTGGTTGCTCGGGGCGCGGAGGGTCACGCTTTCCGGCGTGATTTCCAATCCGTACGCCTCGGGAGGCTTGCCGTTCGTGTCGGCGCCCTCGAGGACGACTCGGAACGAGCCGCCGTCCCCGAGCGGGACCGGGTGGCCCGTCGCGCGCCGCAGCAGCTGGGCCAGCCGCTCGGCGATGTCCGCGGTCTCCGGGGAGGCGCTCACGGACAGATCAGACGAGATGCGGAAATTGGCGGCCGGATCGGGCCGCACCGATACCGGAAGGGGGATCACATCGCCGAGTTGCCTGGTGAGTGCCTGCACCCGAGAAACCTTAAACTGTCTTTCCATGTCGATCACGACCCGTCGCGCCGATCTTTCCGACGCCGCCCTCCTGCACGATCTGGCGGCTCGTACGTTCGGGCTGGCCTGCCCGCCCGGGACGCTCCAGGCCGACATCGACGCGTTCATCGCGCGGCACCTGTCGCTGGAGGCCTTCCGCCAGTACCTCGCCGATCCGCGGCGGATCCTGCCGATCGCGGAGGAGGACGGGGTGGCGCTGGGCTACTCGATGCTGGTCGAGGGCCCGATCTCCGACCCGGCGGTGGCGGCGGTGGTCGACTCGGCGACGAGCATCGAGCTGAGCAAGTTCTACCTGGCGCCGGACCGGCACGGGTCGGGTGTGGCCGCCACTCTCATGGCCGACACGCTGGCCGAGGCGGCCGAGACCGGGGCGAAGTTCTGCTGGCTGGGCGTCAACCAGCAGAACGAGCGGGCCGGCAAGTTCTATGCGAAGCAGGGCTTCGAGGTGGTGGGGGTCAAGCGCTTCCTGGTCGGGGACGTCTGGCACGACGACCACGTACGGATGCGGCCGTTGATCTTCTAGACGGCGGGGATCGGCACCCAGCTGAGGTACTTGCCGGTGCGGGCGTCGCCGGACGACTGGCCGCGGAGACGGCGGTTGAGCCACGGCAGCACGTGCTCGCGGTAGTAGCGGGCCTCGGACAGCACCCGGCGCGGCTCCTCGGGGCCGGGGTCGATCACGTGCGCCTCGGTCTCGTGGCCCAGCGCGGTCAGCACCAGGCCGGCGACCCGGCGGTGCCCGGCCGCGTTGAGGTGCAGGCGGTCGGCCGACCAGTAGCCGGCCCGGCGGATCTCACGGTCGTGGAAGACGTCGACGAACGTGAGGTCGAAGCGGCCGGCGAACGGCCGGATGGCCTCGGTGAGCACCTCGCCGCGGCGGCGCATCATGCCGCCGAACGGCAGCCGCTCCGACGGGTCGGCGCCGCTGAGCAGCAGCACCCGCACGCCCGCGTCGGCGCACCGGCGCAGCGCCCGCTCGGTCAGGCCGACCAGGCTCGACATGTCGCTGCCGGGACGCATCATGTCGTTGCCGCCGCCGTTCAAGGACAGGAGCGTCGGCAACGGATCCAGAGCCAGGGCCGCGTCGAGCTGCTCGGTCACGATCGGCTCGAGCAGGCGTCCGCGGATGGCAAGGTTCGCGTACTGGATGGTCTGTTTCTCCGCCGCCGCCAAGCCGGCGGCGACAAGATCGGCCCAGCCACGCTGCGACCCGTCCGGCAGCGTGTCGCCGAGGCCCTCCGTGAAGCTGTCCCCGATGGCCACGTACCGCGTCACTGATGGTCCTTCCCGCTTCGATCCGTTCTCGCGCGAGATTACCGAACGGTTCCGGTCGGGAACGCGGGGTCGTGACGGATGTCGCCCGGTGGCGCGAACCACGCCGCGTCGCCGGGCGAGACGGCCAGCTCGATGCGGTGCCGCATCGTTTCCGAGATCGGCGGCAGGGCGTCCAGGCCGAACCAGCCCACGCTCAGCGACTCGTCGTCGTTGACCCGCGCCTCGCCGCCGACCGCCCGGCAGCGGAACGAGATGTCCACGAACTCGCACTCGTCGCCGTTCGGGTACGTGTACGGCAACTCGGTGAAGACGCTGGTCACCCGCTCGGCGACGGCGTGCACGGCGGTCTCCTCGTAGATTTCGCGGACCGCCGTCTCGGCCGGCTGCTCCCCCGGGTCCATCACCCCGGAGATCAGCGCCCACTCGTGGTTGTCGGAGCGCTGGGCCAGCAGCAGCCGGCCCCGATCGTCGAAGACGACCGCGCTGACCCCGGGCAGCAGCAGGCACCGCCGGCCGAGGTCCGCGCGAAGGCTCTTGAGGTACGGGGAAATCGGCATATCGGACAAGATAGCCCGATCAGTCGATCAACGGACGGATCTCCTCCGCGACCGAGCGGACGAACGCCACCGGGTCGGGGTCGTCGGTCGTCGGCTGCAGGATCAGGCTCGTGGCGCCGGCGTCGACGAACTCGCGCAGGCCGGCGGCCATCTCCTCGGGGGTGCCGAAGACGCCGGGGTGGTCGTTGCCGTAATTCTCCTGCTGGGCGCGCAGGCGGTCGGCGGCGCCAGCGCCAAAGGCGGCCGGGACAAAAACAACCATTTCGTGTACGTCTGCGTGAATGTGACCCAGGGCGGCGACCACACCGGCCGGGGAGGTGCCGCCGGTGAGGATCGTGCCGTCGCCGACCTCGCCGCCGAGCGCCAGCGTCTTGGGACCGGTGGAGCCGACATACAAGGGCGGGACCGTGGTGGGCGGCCAGTCCAGCTTGACGGCATCGAGGTTGACGTAGCGGCCCTTGGTGGTGACCTCCTCGCCGTTGAGCAGGGCGCGCAGCGCGGTCCCGTACTCCCGGAGAAGCGTGAGCGGCGACGCCGCGCGGTTGCCCACCTGGCCCATCCACTCCTGGACGCCGTGGCCGATGCCCGGCAGGGCGCGGCCGCCGGACAGGCGGCTCAACGTCGCGATCTCCATGGCGGCCAGCGCGACGTTGCGGAACGGCAGCGGCATGATGCCGATGCCGACCTTGAGGTTCTCGGTCCAGGCCAGGGCGGCCGCGGCGGCCGAGACGCCGCCGCTGAGGAAGCAGTCCTCCCACAGCCACAGCTCCTCGAGGCCGGCCTCGTCGGCGGCGCGGGCGATGGCGCGCAGGTTCTCGGGCGGGTTCTGCGGCAGCGAGATGGCACCGATGATCGTCATGGGTGCTCACTCTGCCATTCGGCGCGCGCCCGCATCAGGGCGAAACCGAGGAGGTTGAGCCCGCGCCATCGTGCCGGGTCGGTGGCACGCTCGTCGGCGGCGGCCAGGCCGATGCCCCAGACGCGGTCGGTCGGGCTCGCCTCGACCAGCACCCGGTCGCCGGTGCCGACGAGCCAGGCGCGCAGGTCGTCGTGCTGCCCGAACTTGTGGCGACTCGCGTCGGTGACGATCTCGAACCGGTGCTCGGCCCAGATGGCGTCGTCGAAGTTCTGCACTCCCCGGCCGAGCATCTTGGCGTCGCGCGGGTGGATGGCAGCGACGACGCGCTCGGCCATGTCGTGGTCGCCGAAGAGCTGGGCCTTGCGCCACATCATGTAGTGCTCGGCGGAGCGGAAGAGGACGCCGTCCACCGTGAACTCGACCGGCCACCACTGGCTCAGGCAGCCGGCGCCGACGCTGCCGTCCCGCTGCGGTCGATGACCCCAGAAGAGCAGGTACTTGGGGGGTGTGGGCAGGGCCAGAAGGTCGGCCACCGAGCGGGGAGGCGTGGTCACGGCGTCCATTCTGCGGCGGCCGTGCATATCCAGCAATTCTTATATAAGTGAGGGCTTCTGGATAGCCGGAAAATGTCGGAGGGCGCCGATAGCTTTCTCTCGCGGATCGGCGCCACGGGGGCGCCGATCCGTCCAAAGGGTCGCGGACCGGCTCGGGAGACGCCGGCCAGGGAGACCGCGACCTGGGCTTTGCGCGGCGCAGGGAGACGTCAGGCGGCGCCGCGCAGCAGGGTTTCGCCGGTGGCGCGGACGCGGTCGCGGAGCTCGGGCGGGGACTCGATCGTGAAGGGGACGCCCATCACGCCGAGGACCCAGATCGGCCAGGAGAGGTCGTCCACGTTCATCCGCAGCCGGCACGCGACGGCCGCCGCCTCGGCCGACGCGGCCGGCGCGGCCGACGCGGGCGGCGCGGCCGGCGCGGCCGACGCGGGCGGCGCGGCCGACGCGGGCGGCGCGGCCGACGCGGGCGGCGTCGGCACGGCCGGCGCGGACGTGGGGATGAGTGCCGGACTTGTGCCCGGCGGGATGGGCTCGACCGTGCCCCAGTGGCCGACCACGGCCTGGAGCTGGGCGGGTGGGGCCTGGAGCACGACCGAGACGTCGTGGCGGGTGGGGATGGCGGCAATCCGGGAGCGGAGCCACGCGACCGGGTCGCCGCCGGGGATGTCGCGTGGGCGGAAGCGGGCGTTGGTGGCCGTGGGATCCGAGAGGCGGTCCAGGCGGAAGCTGCGCCAGTCGGCGCGGTCCAAATCCCAGGCGATCAGGTACCAGCGGCGGCCCAGCGGGACCAGGCGGTGGGGCTCGACGTGGCGGGAGGAGGTGTCGCCTTCGCGAGGCGAGTAGGTGAAACGCAGGCGCTCCTCGCCTCGGCAGGCCAGGGCGACCGTCGTCAGGGCGGTGGGGTCGAGGGTCGGGCCGCCGCCGAAGACGCCGGGGGTGGTCACGGCGCGCAGAGCGTCGATGCGCTTGCGCAGGCGAGGCGGGAGGAGCTGGATGACCTTGGCGAGGGCGCGCACCGACGTCTCCTCGAAGCCGGCCACCGCGCCGGCCGCGGCGGTGCGCAGGCCCACGGCGATGGCCACGGCCTCGTCGTCGTCCAGCAGCAGCGGAGGCACGGCGGCGCCCGCCTGCAACTGGTAGCCGCCGGCGGCGCCTCGGTTGGCGTCGACCGGGTAGCCGAGGTCGCGCAGGCGGTCGACGTCGCGGCGCAGGGTGCGCGGGCTGACCTCCAGGCGGTCGGCCAGCTCCGAGCCGGGCCAGTAGCGATGTGTCTGCAGGAGGGAGAGCAGCCGCAGCATCCGAGCACTCGTGTTCGCCATGAATCCAGACTCCGCCGCATTGAGGTCAGAAACTGTCCGCAACGCACCCTAGCGTCGAAGACATGATTGAGACGCGAGGACTGACGAAGCACTTCAAAGACGTGCGGGCCGTCGACGGCATCGATCTCACGGTGGCGCGGGGCGAGCTCGTGGCGCTGCTCGGGCCGAACGGGGCCGGCAAGTCGACCACGCTGCGGATGCTGACCACGCTGATCCCGCCCACCTCCGGCACCGCGAGCGTGGCCGGCTTCGACGTGGTCCGCCAGCAGCGGGAGGTGCGGCTGCGGATCGGCTACATCGGGCAGGGCAACGGCGCCGGGCACAGCCAGCGGGGGCGTGACGAACTGACAAGCCAGGGCCGGGCGTACGGGATGAGCGTGCGCGCCGCCCGGCAGCGGGCCACCGAGCTGATCGAGTCGCTCGGGCTGGCGGAGGTCGCCGACCGGACCGTGGCGACCCTCTCCGGCGGGCAGCGGCGGCGGCTCGACATCGCGATGGGCCTGATCCACGCGCCCGACCTGCTCTTCCTCGACGAGCCGTCGACCGGTCTCGACCCGCAGAACAGGGCCAACCTGCAGGAGCACATCCTGCGGCTGCGCGCCGAGCACGGCACCACGATCCTGCTGACCACGCACTACCTCGACGAGGCCGACTCGATGGCCGAGCGGGTGATCGTCGTCGACCACGGGCGGATCATCGCGGACGACTCGCCGGCGCGGCTCAAGGCCGAGCACGTCGGCGACACCATCCTCTTCGGGTTCGAGTCCGAGCACGAGACGGCCCGAGCGGCCGAGGTGCTGCGGGGGCGCGAGCTCATCGCGTACGGGAAAGAAGTGAAGATCCGCACGCAGGGTGGGCCGCGGCAGGTGCCCGGGATGCTCGAAGATCTGCGCTCCGCCGGCGTGCCGGCGGCCTCGGTCGAGGTCGCCCGGCCGACGCTCGACGACGTGTTTCTGCAGCTCACCGGCCGCAGCCTGCGCGAAGGCGGCGCCGGCCGCGACGAGGAGCCCACCCGAGAGCTCGTGGAGGTCTGATCATGCTCACCAACACCGTGCTCACCGACACCGCCGTGGTGTTCAGCCGCGAGCTGCGGCCGACCCTGCGCAACCCGTTCACGATCATCATCTCGATGGTGCAGCCGCTGGTGTTCCTGGCGCTGTTCGCGCCGCTGCTGCCCGGCTCCGACTCGCTGCGCTGGTTCGTGCCCGGCATCGTCGTCATGTCGTGCCTGTTCGCGGCCTCGATGACCGGGTCCAACCTGCTCTTCGAGATCCAGACCGGCTCGCACGAGCGGATGCTGGTCACCCCGCTGCGCCGCCCGGCCCTGCTGATCGGCCGCGCGCTCAAGGAGATCGTCCCGATGATCGCGCAGGCCGCCGTGATCGTGGTGGTCTGCCTGCCGTTCGGCTACCGGCTCGACGTCGGCGGCGCGGTGATCGGGCTGGTCATCCTGGCCGGCTTCTGCGTCGGCATCGGCGCGCTCTCCTACACGCTCGCGCTCGCCTCGAAGCACCAGGAGTGGCTGTTCTGGACCGTGCAGCAGACGCTGCTCTTCCCGATCCTGCTGCTCGCGGGCGTGCTGCTGCCGCTGGACGGCGGACCCGGATGGCTGCGCGCGCTGGCCGCGTGGAACCCGCTGCGGTACGTGGTGGACGCCGAACGGGCGCTGTTCACCGGCGACATCTGGGCATCGACCACGGTGGCCGGGCTCGCGGCGGCGGCGATCGTGGCGGCGCTCGGGTTGTTCGTCGGCGTGCGTGCGATGCGACGTTCCGCCTGACCGCTACCGTCGGTCCGGCAAACGTTCAGGTGCGGACAGGGGTCGACGGATGTTCGGGTTGCGCAGGCGCGGGACCGCGCTCGTCTCGGAGCGCCTACCGCGGGCGCTCGGGCGGCTCATCGAAGGTCTCGCGCCGCGCCCCGCACCGGCGGTCCCGCAGCAACGCGGGCACAACCCCGACGCCGTCGTCGACTGCGCGATCTACGCGGCCGGCGTCCGGCGGCCCGGCGCCGTCCACTACACGGAAGCGGCCCGGGCTGCCCGGCGCCGCCGCGGCACGTACGTCTGGCTGGGGCTGCACGAGCCCGACCGGGCCACGATGCGGTCGATCGCCGAGGCCTTCGGCCTGCACGAACTGGTCGTCGAGCAGGCGGTCGAGGGCGGCCACCGCCCGGCCCTGGAGACCATCGGCGACGTGACCCGGCTGGTGCTGCGCACGGCGCGGTACGTCGAGCACGAGGAGCTCACGGCCACCTCGGAGGTCGTCGACACCGGCGACGTCACGGTGCTGATCGCCCCCTGGTTCGTGATCAGCATCCGGCACGGCGCGGCCGGCGCCCTCTGGCAGGTGCGCCGCGAGCTGGAGAAACGCCAGCCGGTGCTGCGGCAGGGCCCGTGGGCGGTGGCGTACGCCATCGGCAGCCGCCTGGTCGACGAGTACCTGAACGTCGCCGCGGCCGTGGAGCGTGACCTGGAACGCCTCGAGGAGGAGACGTTCTCGGCGCAGGTCTCCCCCGAGATCGCCCACTTCTACCAGCTGAAGCGCGAGATGGTGGAGTTCAAGCGGGCGGTGCTGCCGCTGCAGGAGCCGCTCGACATCCTGATCGAGCAGTCCGGGCTGCCCGCCGGCCTGCGTCCCTACTTCGTCGACGTGCGCGGCCGCCTGGCGAGGGCGGTCGACCGGGTGGCCGGCTTCGACGACCTGCTCAACTCGATCCTGCAGGCGCGCCTGGCCCAGGTCTCGATGGTGCAGAACAACGACATGCGCATGATCGCCGCCTGGGCCGCGATCGCCGCGGTTCCCACGGTCATCGCCGGGATCTACGGCATGAACTTCACCTGGATGCCGTTCCTGGACGCGCACTACGGCTTCCACGGGGTGGTCGCCTTGATAGTCCTGATCTGCGCCGGGCTGTACTGGCGGTTCAAGCGCGCCGGCTGGCTGTGACCGCATCAACTTCCCCACCGGCAACAAAGATCATCCGAACGGCTACCCGGCGCCGCCGCCCGCTGGCACGTCCACTCCGGACAGCACCACCCGGGTCGCCCGCTCTCCCGTAGCCGCCATAACACCGGATCACTAGCTTGTTTCCATCGACGCCTGCACGTCGACGCGAGGACCTGCGCCCGGCCGGTACTGCCCCCCAGCCGGCCGGGCGCATCCCTTTTATATGTTCGGCGAACGGGGTTCGCCGTGTACTGACGCGTCGCAGGCCCCGAGGCCTCTCCAGACACTAGAAGCCGGACCGAGCAAACATGCCGATTCCGGCGTTTTCACCAGATTTTAGGCGTGCTCCTGGACGGCGAGGCGGGGCCAACAGGCGGCGGACCCGGGCCGCCCGTTGACCCCTTCACATCTCCCCGGCCATCGCCCCCGCAACTAGGACGACGCTCCGGCGAGAGCGCGATCAGTGGTTGCTGTGCGAGTTACCCCAGCCGTTCCCCTGCCCATTGCCGCCGCCCTGCTGACCCTGGCCGTTGCCCTGCTGGCCGTTGCCCTGCTGGCTGCCGCCCTGCTGGCCGTTGCCCTGCTGGCCCTGGCCGTTGCCCTGCTGACCGTTGCCCTGCTGACCGCCGCCCTGCTGGCCGTTGCCCTGCTGGCCCTGGCCGTTGCCCTGCTGGCTGCCGCCCTGCTGCCCATTGCCCTGCTGGCCCTGACCGTTGCCCTGCTGGCCGTTGCCCTGCTGACCGCCGCCCTGCTGGCCACTGCCCTGCTGCCCATTGCCCTGCTGGCCCTGGCCGTTGCCCTGCTGACCGCCGCCCTGCTGACCGCCGCCCTGCTGGCCACTGCCCTGCTGCCCATTGCCCTGCTGGCCCTGGCCGTTGCCCTGCTGACCGCCGCCCTGCTGGCCGTTGCCGTGCTGGCCGTTGCCGTGCTGGCCGTGGTCGTTGCCGGGACCACCCGGGCCACCGGGGAAGCCGGGGATGCCGTGGCCCGGCCAGCTCGGGTTCCGGAGGACCGGGAGCGCCAGCGAGAAGATCCGGCGCTCGGTGCGGGACTTGAAGCCGCAGCTGTCGTAGGAGATGACCGCGCGCAGCTTCGCGATGCCGCCGCGCGCGACGTCGGCCCGCACCTCGATCGGGGTGGCGGCGGCCCGTCCCGGCCGGAGGCTGTCGCCGCGGAGGAAGGTCGCGTAGTTGCGACGGCCGAGGTAGTCGACGTCGACGTCGCGGCCGCCGATGACGCGGACCTCGACGTCGCAGATGCGCCGGTCGGTACGCCAGTTGATGTTGACCCAGCTGTCGGTGTGGGCGCGCACCGCGCGCAGCAGGCTGGAGACCGGCTGCGGGCCACGAGCGGCGGCCGCGGCGGGTGCGGCCGTGGTCATGGCGGCCATGCCGACGGTCGCGGTCGCCATGGCGACGATCGCTCCGATACGCCGACTGTTGTTCATCCCAATTCCTCCGGAGGCTGTTCCGACAACCGCCGCACGGACGTCGCGGCGGGCAAACCGGACACTATGGGCAATCGGTCGCTAGGGGTCGCTTTTAAGGCGTGTTTCGGACTTATCTACTCTTTCCTGTACAAAATGTTTAGTGGCGCCTCGGCCGAAAAGATGATGTTGGAAGAGTGCCTGGCAGGGCGCGCCGATCGGCCACGATGGAAGGCGTACGCCAGAAGGGAGACGGCATGTCGCTCAGCGGTGCCCACAAAGCGGCGTTCCGCCGGGAGGTGACGCAGGAGGGCCAGGTCTTCGCGATCCGGGACGCGACCGGATTCCCAGCCCCCGCCGACGACGAAGGCCGGCGCGCGGTGCCCTTCTGGTCGAAGCCGACCCGTGCCCAGTTGGTCGTCAAGCACGTCACGGCCTACAGCGGATTCGAAGTGGTGCCGATCTCGATCGACGAGTGGCTCTCGCACTGGATGGTGGGTCTCGAGCACGACAACTTGCTCGTCGGGGTCAACTGGTCCGGGGCGCGCGCCACCGGGTACGACCTCAGCCCGGGACAGGTGCTGCGCTGGTTCGCTGAGCTCGAGTCGAAGGCCGCCGCCGAGGAGCGAATTCATTCGACCCAGCGGTAGTTGGAATCGAGACCTGCCCCTATGCTTGCGGCACTGCAAATAAAGGGGGACGTCGTGCGGAGCCTGCAGATCCTCGTCGTCGACGACGACGATGCGGACGCCCTCATGATCGAGGAGGCGCTCGCCGCGGCCGAGACGCAGGCCACGGTCGATCGGGTGACCGACGGCCGCGAGGCGCTCGACTACTTGCGGCAGGAGGGCTCCTACCCCGAAGCGCGGCGCCCCGACCTGATCCTGCTGGACCTCAACATGCCCCGCATGGACGGGCGCGAGACGCTCGCCGCCATCAAGACCGACGACCGCCTCAAGGCGATCCCGGTAGTCATCCTGACCACCTCGGGCGCGGCGCCCGACATCGTGTCGAGCTACCAGCAGCGGGCCAACGCATACGTCACCAAGCCCTTCGGCCTCGACGACTTCGAGTCCACGGTGCGCCAGATAGACCGCTTCTACCGCGAAGTCGCAAGCCTGCCCGACGTGCGCCCCTGACAGAGACCCGGCAGCCAGGCAGAGACACGTGGCCGGCGGAGACGCGCGCCCTGATGGTGACGCGCGGCCTGACGGAGACGCGCGGCCCCACGCAGACGTGCGGCCTGACGCAGACGTGCGGCCTGACGCAGACGTGCGGCCTGACGCAGACGTGCGGCCTGACGCAGACGTGCGGCCTGACGCAGACGTGCGGCCTGACGCAGACGTGCGGCGGGACAATTCTGTGTACTGGCGAGGCGCTCGGGGTAACCCCGGTGCATGACTGACAAGGAAGCTCCCGAGGACCTCGGTGCGCCGGTGTCCTACCTCGTGCTCGCGGACGGCACGCCCGTCTTTGACCGCTCGGGTGACCGGGTCGGCGAGGTCGAGCACGTGCTCGCCGACGAGGGCGCCGACGTCTTTCACGGGCTGCTGGTGAAGACCGCGGCGGGCCACCGCTTTGCCCGCGCGAGCCTGGTCGACGGCCTTTACGAACACGGCGCGATCATCGCCGCGCCGGCCGCCGAGCTGCCCGAGCCGAGCGCGGACCCGTCGGCCCGCCTCGCGGAGGAGGACGAGGGCCTCGGCCACAGCCTGAAGAAGGCGTGGGACTGGCTGGTGCAGCCGCGCTGACTGGCACATGGAGACCTCCTCGTGACGGCGTGGCCGACACGAGGAAGCCTGGTGCCTCCCCTTGGGGGAGAGTCAAGCCGGAAGACTCAGCGGAGAGACCCGGCGGGGAAGCTAGCGGCCCAGCTGGTCAGCGGGAGCGGTCGCGGTAGGTCCAGGATCCGCCGCCCAGGGCTGAGGCGCCTCGGGACGGCTGCTGCTGCTCGGCCATCGGCGCGGCCGGCTGCCGCGGGATGGTGCCCGTGTGGGCGCCCTCGCGGCGGGCCGCCAGGTAGGCCGCCGCGGCGCGGTCCTCCTCGGTGGGGGCGGCCATCAGGGCGTACGCGAGGCCGAGGATGCCGAAGATGACCGTGGCGCCGATCGGGACGATCATGCTGGTTGCGGTGGCGCCGGAGAGGGTGCCCGGCGCGTCCGTGTGTACCGACATGGCGGACATGCCGGTGAAGTGCATGGCGTTGACGGCGATGCCCATCACCAGGGCCGAGATGAAGATGGCCAGCGGCTTGTGCACCGTGACCGCCAGCCAGAGCGCGACCGAGGCGGCTACCACGGCGATGCCGATCGACATGCCGACCCGGGTGACCGAGTACGAGATCTCGCCGTTGAGGTGCATCGCGGCCATGCCGGTGTAGTGCATCGCGGCTACGCCCAGGCCGGCGAGGATGCCGCCGACGACGATGCGGACGTTCTGGGCCCGCTGCCCGAACAACGCGATCGAGAGGCCGATCCCGACCGCGACGATCGCCAGGATGGCGCTGGCCGTGGTGATGCCGACGTCGTACCGGATCGGCGTGCCGGTGACGCTGAAGCCCATCATGGCGACGAAGTGCATGCTCCAGATCGCGGTGCCGCCGATCGCGACCGACGCGAGGATCAGCCACCAGACACGCTCGCCGTTCGAGCGGGCCGAGCGGAACCGGGCCGCGAGCGTGAGACCGAGGAGCGAACCCAACACGGACAGTGTGTAACTGATCGTGGGCGTGATCCACCCGTGGTCGAAGTGATGGATCTGCGCCATTGCCGTTCCTTCCCGAAGCCCCGAGTTCGCGGTGCATATTGCCTGCTTGATCGCCAACTTGTGAAGGAGTGTGACGCAGGTTGCGTCACGTTCCGGCTACAGATGTCGAAACAACGCGCGAAGCTCTCCTAGGCGGCATACCTGCTGCTCAGAACGGCATTGATCTCGATCAACCGGCAGTTCGGAGACCGCTGGCAACGCAAACGTCGGACATATCGGATGCAGCGGCACCAACTGCCGCGACTTTGTCCGGCTCGTCCGCTTTGCCGCTCGCGGCGATCGCCGCCCGATACGCGTCGCCCAGCCGGCCCGCCGCGTCGGCGAGCGGAGCGTCGGCGTCGGCGGTCCCCGCGACGATCTCGTCGACGACCCCGGCCGTCAGGAACGAGCCGGCGTCCATGGCGGCGGAGAGCCGTGCACAAGCGAGCGATCCGGGCGGGTCACCAGCCGGCGAGGAGACCGCCGGGGAGGCCGAGAGGACCACGCTCGGTGACACGCCAGCGGGTCCGCACCCGGCGAGCAGCAGGCAGGCGAGGACGAGCACAAGTCGCATATGTCCAGATTAGGTGTGCTCACGACGTACGATATGAAAAAGCGCGGTCGTCGCCGACCGCGCCCTTTCCGCCAAGCTTTACCCATTACTTGAGATAGCTGAGCTTCTTCCACTCGCCATAGCTCACGTTGAAGTCGGTCCAGCCGTTGCCCTGCTTCAGCTTCTCCTCGGTGCCGCTCACCGTGATGGGGTCGCCCATCATCGTGCGGCTGAACAGCCAGGCGCCCATCGCCTCGGAGACATTGACGCAGCCGTGCGAGACGTTCGTGTGGCCCTGCTTGCCCTCGGACCACGGCGCGGCGTGGATGAACTGGCCGCTCCAGGTGATGCGCTGGGCGAAGTCGATCGGCGTCTTGTAGCCGTTGACCGGGTCGGTGTCGGTGGTGTCGAAGACGGTGTGCTTCGCCTTCTCCATCACGATCATCGTGCCGCTCGACGACGGCGTGCTCGGCTTGCCGAGGCTGACCGGGAGCGTCTTGATGACCTTGCCGTCCTGCTTGACCGTCATCTGCTTGGTCTTGTTGGAGACCGTCATGACGAACGAGCGGCCGATCTTGACGTCGACGGTGAGGTCGGTCTTGCCGTAGTAGCCGTTGCCCAGCGGGACGCCGCCCAGCCGCACGTTGGCGAAGACCTTGGAGTTGCCCTTCCAGAACACCTTGGGCCGGTAGTGCACCTCGGTCGGGCTGATCCAGCCCCAGGAGCCCTCCTGCGCCGGCGTCGCGGTGACCGTCATGCGGCGCTCGACGTCGTCGCGGTAGCTCGCCGGGATGGCCCGGCTGAACTTGATGATCAGCGGCATGCCCACGCCGACGGTCTGCCCGTCGGCGAGGAAGCTCGTCACCCGGATGATCTTGGACGGCTTGGCCATCGTGGTGAACGTGCTCGAGGTCGAGCCGCCCTTGCCCTCCGACGCCGTGCCGTTGACGGTCACCGTGTACTTGGTGCCGTAGTCGAGCGCCTTCTCGGCCCGCCAGACCTTGTCGTCCTTGTCGAGGGTGCCCTTGACCTCTTCGCCCTTGGCGTCGGTCACGGTGACGGAGGTGTTCTCCGGGTCCTCGCTGGTGTACTTGACCTCGGTGATCGCGGTCACGTTGGTCGCGTCGGCGGCCGGCGAGACGACCGCGACGGTGCTCAGCGTCGGCGACGGGGACGGCGAGGCGCCATCGGTGCCGGAGCCACCGTCAGCCGCCTGGGTCTGGTCGGCGCCGCCCTGCCAGGTCGGCGACTTGTCGCCGTGACCGCAGCCAGAGCTGAGCAGGACGGTGCCTGCGATCAGCCCGACCGCGGCAATCCGCCACGGCCGGCGAACTCGACTGATGTTCATGGTCCCCTCACGGCGTCGTTCGTCCCCGGCGCCCAATCTTGCTCTATGAAAGCCGGGAGACCAATCCCGGATTCGTGCCGCGGCGCAGCCGTCACACCGGTCAAAGGGGCAAGTTGCCCGATTCGGGCACGCGTGCCGGGGGGCCTCCGCGTTTCCCTACCCATCAGACGCAACGGGACCGCTCCTTCGTTGCTTTTTCACTTCAAAGATTCGGGTACGGGGAGAGCACTGCCCTTGACGAACTCGGTCCAACTCACGTTCCACGGCGTCCAGCCGTCCCCGTAATCGGCCTTGACGCCGGTGCCCTTCACCGTCACCGGGTCGCCGATCAGCGTCTTGTCGAACAGCCACCGCGCATTCGACGGGGAGACGTTGACACAGCCGTGCGAGACGTTGGTGTGGCCCTGCGAGCCCACCGACCAGGGCGCCGAGTGGATGTACTGGCCGCTCCAGGTGATCCGCTGGGCGAACTCGATCTCGGTGCGGTAACCGGAGGCGCCGTCGGTGTCGGTGGTGTCGAACACGGTCTCCGGCAGCTTGTCCATCACCACGAGGGTGCCGCTCACCGAGGGCTTGCTCGGCCGGCCCAGGCTCACCGGCGCGGTCCTGACCACCTTGCCGCCCTGGGTGACCGTCATCTTCTTGGTCTTGTTGTCGACGGTCATCTGGAAGTCGCGGCCGATCTTGGCGGTCGCCCCGCGGTCCCGGTCGCCGTAGCGGCCACCGCCGGTCGGCACCCCGCCCACCGCGATGCGCACGGTCAGCGTCGTGCCCGGCTGCCAGTACTCTTTGCCGCGGTAGTACGCCTGGGTGCCGCTGGACGTCCACGACCACACACCCGGCTGGGCCGGCGAGGTCTGCACGAACATGCGCTTCTCCACCGCGGCGCGGTCGGCCTTCTTGATACCCGGGTTGAACTCGACGACGACCGGCATGGCCACGCCGTACGTGTGGTCGTCGAACAGGTAGAGGCCGGTGCCGGTCTTGCGGGCCGGCGTGCTCATCGTGGTGAAGCTGGTGGTGACGGTCTTGGTGAGGCCGCTGTCGGAGGTGGCGACGACGCTCGCCGCGTACGTCTGCTTGGGCTTGAGGGTCTGGCCCGGCACCCAGCTGGAGGCGTCGTCGCGGAGCTTGCCCGAGACGGCCTTGCCCTTGCCGTCGGTGAGCGTGACCGACGTGACCTTGGCGCCCGCGACCTTGAGGCCGAGCTCGGCGCTGAGGGGCACGTCCTTCTTGCCCGCGGCGGGAGTGATGGAGAGCTCGATCGGGACGGCGGCGGCCTCGGTCGGTGGCGCGCTCACCTGGGCGCTCGCGCTGGGCGCTTCCTTGAAGGAGGCGGCGGCCGGCTTCTTGTTGTCACCACATGCGGACAGCGCGAGGGGCGCGATCACCGCCGCCACCACTGCCGTCACCAGCGAGCGCCGCATGCCGACCATCCCTTGGATCACGTTCTGAAGTTTGCGGGCACATCCTGCCCCATGGATGCAAGGTCGCGGGACCTCCCTGAGGTTGATTCACGCTGTGAAGGTCATGTGAGGTGGGTCGATTTCAAGGATCATGGGAGTGCGTGCTAACGTTTCCGTCGTTGCCGGAGAGCGCCGCTAGCTCAACTGGCAGAGCAGCGGACTCTTAATCCGCGGGTTGTAGGTTCGAGTCCTACGCGGCGCACAATACTTCACCAGGGCGTATAGCTATCCAGCTATACGCCCTTGATCGTTGGTGCAGGCGGTCGCCTACTGGTCGAGCGCAAACCTTTGGGCCAAAGTCTTCAAAGTGAAGCTATTGCGCAACTTGCAGGCGGAGTGTTGATTGGCGAACAAGCCTTTCTCACGGACAGCACTGCCCCGATCCAGCGTCTTGACCCACTCGATCGGGACGATGTACTCGGCCTGATCGGATCCACTGCCCGCGTGCCGGTACCCGGCGTCAAGGTCAAGCTCGGTCATCTTGCGTGGCTCGCCATCCACCGTGAGGACCGCGTCATCAAACGGCACGGCTTGGCCGGCGACCATGCCTACCGCCACATATCCGGTTTTCGGAAGGTAGACGAACACTCGGCCGCCGACCGGCAGCGCGCGCAGGGAGCGGCTGTACCATTCGCCGCCGCCGGCGGAGACGAAGCCATAGCGACGGGCATCGTCCCAGGATCGGATGCCGGATTCTTCGCCGAAGGTGACGTACCAGTCCTGGCCGTTCCAGGGTTCCTTGGCGCCTGAGCGTCGCGGCACGGCAGTGTCGGCCGCGTCCGTGTCCGGCAGCAGCCAGGTGCGGGCCAGGTAAGCCCGATCTCCGTCCTTGAAGTAACGAAACAGCGCAACGTTGATGGGTACCTCGTATCCGGCGAGATAGGCGATGATCCGCTCAGTTGCCGGGTCGAGGTCGCTGGCGACGATAGTGAGCCGATGGGAGGTATTGATCTCCTCGGGAGGTGCTACGCCGAACCGATCGGCGAACGCTTGCTCGAAGGTCTCGCCGGGGCGATATTGGCCAAACAAGTCGAGAATGTCTTCGTGGGCGAGTGTCTGGGCCCATGAGCCGTAGTCGAGTGCCTGGGCGGTCGCCTCTCGTGGCGTCCTGTCTCGCTTGAGCTCAATGGCATGCAGGACACCGTCGCCGTCCACCGCGAGGAGATCGACGATCTTCCCATGGGACGTCGGTACCTGCCGACCGATGATCATCAACGGTTCGCCGAGAATGTCCGGGTCGTGTTCGATCAGGTCTTCGAGTGCCTTCTCCAGCGGCGCGCCGACCGGGCTGAGCCGGACCGGTTGGCTATCGACCCGCCACAGTCCCAGTTCCATCGGCATAGTCGGCTGCCTCTCCGTCGCTGTGGGGTTGGGCTGCATCATGCCGGAGGGTTCAACAGGTCGCTGGCCGCGCCCAGCCTTCCTTCATCAAGTTCTGGACATCCTCCTCCGACCAGACGAGTACTCGCGGTCCTGGACGGTTTGCCAGAGTCTGCGCGAACCGTCGGCTTGATTCAACGTTGTCACCGTCGCTGAGTTCCCCCCGTTTCGACGGAGCGGTGGTTACCTGCTTCCGGTCGGGGCAGGGGTGAGGTTATCTGGCTGAGTCTGGGCTTGCCAGGCGGTCTCGTATTCGTCGGGGCTGAGGTAGCCGAGTTCCTTCTGGATGCGGCGGGTGTTGTACCAGGCGTCGATGTAGGTGAAGATCGCGTTTTCGGCCTTGTCGCGGGTCCGCCAGCTCGTGCGATACACGAGTTCGATCTTCAGCGTGGACCAGAAGTTCTCCATCAACGCGTTGTCATAGGAGTCGCCGACAGACCCCATGGACGGCCGGATTCCGTTGTCCTGCAAGCGTTGCGAGAAGCGGAAGCTCGTATAGTTCGAGCCCCTGTCCGAGTGGTGGATCAACTGGCCGTCACGGACGGCGCGGGACCAGATGCCGTACTCGAGCGCGGCCAGGATCAGATCGGTGTCACACCGGTCCGAGGTCTTCCACCCGACGATCCGGCGGGAGAACACGTCGCGGACGGCGGCCAGCCAGAACACACCCTCACTGCACGGAATCCCGGTGGCGTCAGCGACCCAGAGCCGGTTCGGGCCGGCCGCGGTGAAGTTCCGGTTGACCAGATCCGGCGCCGGCGTGTGCCGCGGATCCTGTTTCGTGGAGCCGCCGCGCCAGCCGCGGCGCAGGAACGCCCCCTGCCAGCCCTGGCCGGCCATCAGCCGCTCGACGCGTTTGCGACCGACCCGGATACCGTCGCGGCGCAGCTGCCGATGCACCCGGTCAGCGCCGTAGGTGAAGCCGCAGGCCTCCCAGATCTCATGAATGTTGGAGATCAGGCCGAGGCCGACCAGGTCCCGGTCACACGGCTGCTCGGCCTGTTTCACCCACTGGTAGTAGGTCGACTCGGCGATCTGAAGGACCCGCAGCAGGAACGCGACCGCGAAGCGGTCACGGTGTTCGTCGACGAACCTCATGACCGTCGCCGGGTCGGGCCGAGCTCCGACGCGAAATAGCTGCTCGCAGCGCGCAGGACCTCATTCACCCGGCGCAGCTCAGCGACCTCCTCCCGCAGCCGGCGGTTCTCCTCGGCCATCTCGGTGGTGGGCCGGTCAGTGCGTTCGCCCGCGTCGGCCTCGGCCTGCCGGATCCAGTTCCTGAGCGCCTCGTGATGCACGTTCAGCTGCTCCGCCAGACGCCGGATCGTCGGCTTCGGGTCAGACTCGCGATACAGACGAACAGCACGCGCCCTCAGCTCGTCGGGGTATTTCTTCGGTGCGGCCACGGATACTTCCTCCCCATGATCAGTCGATCATGCTTGGGAGGCTCCGCCAACCCGGGGGGAACTCAATCCGGGAACACCACCTGCACCAGCGGTTGAGCGACGTGGGCGTCCGCTACGCCATCGCGACGGCTGCCCGCGACGCCGCCACCAGCGACAACGCCGGCCCTGCCGACGCCGTCTGGCGGGTCCAGGGCCTCGCCGCTGGTCCGCGTCGCCTGCCGGAGCTCACGACGCTTGTCATCGATCCCAACTACCCCAAGACGTGACACCCGCCGCCGGCACCTGGCCGGGCGGAACGACCCGATAAGGAGAGAATCATGCTCATCACGATCAACTGCCCTCGGCGTACGTGTTACACACGAGGAGGGCGATGGTTCAACGCCGTCCCGAGCAGCGGCTGACACCACACGCGCCTTCGGCCCAGTCCGGAGGCGAAGGGTGGGCCGAGGATCGCCCCCCGCCGGACAACCCGTACGCGGACACCCCCGGCCATCCCCGGGCGCACGGCACCCTGCCGATGGCCAAACTCCTGACAGATCCTGCGATCGAGGATGAGATTCAAACGCTTGCCGCCGAAGCAGCACTGCCAACATCGGACCAGGCCGCCCGTCTCGCCCGGCTGCTGCGGCTCGGCCACGGTCGCCGTCGGGAGGCCGCCTGAGCGTCTGGAGCGCCGTGGCGCACCACCGAGTGCGCCGACGGGACGCTGACCGTCTACCCGTTCGGCATACGCCGCTCGGCCCACCAATGGCAACCTGCCCCGGACGCCGAAGCCCACCAGCCATCGCTGAAACCCGGTCGGCCGGCTCTGCGCCCACCTCGCCGAACAACCATCGTCCTCAATAACAGCACGTCGGCGCCGACTGGACGCCCCGGCACGGTTACCACGGCCATGGCATCGCCGTCGCTGAACATGGCACGGCCGGGTGCGCTTGTTCGCTCGAGTCTTTCCCCGCGGCCGCATCCGGGACTTCCCCGGATGCGGCAACCGCGTTGGGCACGGGAGATTTGGGGTGTCCCTGCGGACTGTTTGACGCGACGGCCTCCGGGAAATGCCGGCCGCGAGACATCAACTCGAGGAGTAGACGTGGAAATCTCCGGGATCATCACCGCGATCGTCGTAGGGCTGATCATCGGTGCCCTCGGACGACTGGTAGTCCCCGGCAAGCAGAACATCCCGATCTGGCTGACCATCCTGATCGGCATCCTGGCCGCTCTGGTCGGCACCTTCATCGCCGCCGCCATCGGCGTCGACGACACCGGCGGCATCGACTGGATCGAACTGATCATCCAGGTCGCGCTTGCCGCACTCGGAGTCAGCCTGGTCGCCGGCATCCGCGCCCGACGCTGATTCAGAAGTTCAGACCGAGGCAGCGTCGTCCGGCGGACGCTGCCTCGGTCGGCCCGCCTCGTTGACGAACAACACGCCCGACCGCGCCGCGGACGGCCGACTTCGCTCCCGCGAAAGCCGTCGTCGGGCGATGAGGGAAGTGCCACACCGGCGACGCCGGCCTTGCTAGCCGATGCTGATCCAGGCGTCGTCGAGAAAGCCCTGGTACTGGTCGCTGTTGTCGCTGAGCCCTTTGCCGCCGAGGGTGAGCGGGGCCGGGTTGTCGATCGACAGACCGGCGGGCACCACCGCCGCGCCGCCGGCATCCGCCTTCCGCAGGCGGCCCTCGACGTCTGCCCAAAGCCGACCGTGGTTTTGCTCGGCCTCAGCGGGATGCTCATCGCGGCGGAGACCACGAAACGCAGCCGGACCACCTCGCCTGGTCAGCGAGGATCGCGTACTCACACCCGTCCGGGCGGCCAAGTAGCCGACATGCAGGCGAATTTGATCATGCCGGTGGATACCATGAGTTCTGCGACACAGGGGGGCGTGGCATGGTGCGGATATTGATCTCCGCCGACGGTTCTACGAGCGGCGACAGCTGGCGGGTCATCGGCGGCCTCGCAGTCGCTCTCATCGGCGTCCTCGCCGGGCTGGCGGGATGGCGTCGCCGACGGTCGCCTCAGCCGATGAACACCGACGGTGATGTGGTCGGCGAAGGATCCGGGAGAATCAACGCGAGGTCTTGATCGGTTAGGTGTCTCGTTTCATCGGCGCTCTCGACCCGCTGCTGCGGCTTGACATCCTGGTGCGGACGGTCGTGTTGCGGGGAGGCGGACGTTGGCGATTCCGAGCGAGTCCGGGTCGGCGTCGTCGGTCGCTTCGCCGCCGGTGACGCGGCGACCGGAGCTTGACGCGATTCGCCTGTTCGTTGTGCTCGGTTTGGTGTTCTTTCATGCCGCGCTGGTCTTCGACACGCGCGACGACTTCTACGTCAAGAACGCGCAGACCACCGAGGCGGTCACCTGGCTGGCCGGGCTCGGTGTGGTGTGGGCCATGCCGGCGCTGTTCCTGATAGCCGGTCTCGGGGCGTGGCACTCGATCCGCCACCGCGGGGCCGGCCGCTTCGCCGTCGAACGGCTGTCGCGGCTCGGCGTGCCGCTGGTCGTCGCGACGCTGACGATCCTCCCTCTGCCGCAATGGCTGCGCCTGAAGGCGGCCGATCCCGGCTATCAGGAGTCCTACCCTCGGTTCCTCCTGCGCTTCTTCGACGTCCACTTGGGATTGTCCGACTTCCCGTTCGTAGTGCAAGGTGAGCACTTCGAAAGCGGGCACCTGTGGTTTGTCGTACTGCTGCTGGCGTTCTCGCTGATGCTGGCGCCGCTGGTGGCATGGCTGCCGGCCGCCCGGGCCGCACGAGTCCGCGACTCGCTGGCCGGGGCCGCCGCGCGGCGCGGCGCCGTGTTGGTTCCCGCGATCGGTGTTGCGGTGATCGGCGCCGTCCTCGGTATGGAGGAGCCGTTCGCCGGTTGGAGCCGCTGGGCGTACCTGATGTTCTTCCTGTGCGGATTCGTGCTGGCCTCCGACGACCGGTTCCGGGCGGCGATGCGTCGCGACGCCGTCGCGGCGGCGATCCTGGGTGTGTTGCTTTTCTGCGGTGCGGGCCTGGCCTTGAGCACAGCCGGCGGAGACCCATTCGCCGACATGACCGTTCACGCGGTCGCTGCGCGTGGGCTGTTCGGGCTGGCCGGCTGGTGCTGGCTGGTGGCGATCCTCGGCCTGCTCGACCGGACCCCGGGCGGAGCCTCGACGATCGGCCCACGGCGTCAACGAGGGCGGCGGGCGTACGCGTATCTCGGCGCCGCCGCGCTGCCGTTGTACATCCTGCACCAGCCGATCGTGGTGGCGGTCGCCTACGTGGTGGTGGGCTGGCACCTGCCGATGCCGATCAAGTACATCGCGATCGTCGCGGCCTCGTTCACGGTCATGTTCGCCGTCTACGACATCGGTGTGCGACGCACCCGGGTAACCCGCCTGCTGTTCGGTATGCGCGGCTGAGCGAGTCGGAAGCAGGGACCGCGGCGGGGATGTGTCCTGTCCGACTGAGATGCCACATCCGGGGAATCCGTCACGCAGGGCCTGAGACGATGGGGGTCGGGGAAATCTCGGGGAGAGGCGGAGATGGCGAGCGAAGGCAGCACCAAGGCCGTGGTGACGGCGCTGAGCGCGAACCTGGCGATCGGGGTGTCGAAGTTCGTCGCCGCCGCGATCACCGGGTCGGCGTCGATGCTGGCCGAGGGTGTGCACTCGGTGGCCGACTCAGCTAATCAGGTGCTGCTGCTGATCGGCGGCCGGCGGGCGAAGCGCCCGGCCTCGGCCCTGCACCCGTTCGGCTACGCCCGGGAACGGTATGTGTACGCCTTCCTGGTCGCGATCATCCTGTTCAGCCTCGGTGGCCTGTACGCCGTCTACGAGGGCTACCACAAGATCATCGATCCGCATCCGCTGGAATCGCCGCTCGTCGCGGTCATCGTGCTGGTGATCGCGGCTGGGCTGGAGGGCTACGCGCTGCGCACCGCGGTCGGCGAGGCGAACCGCACCCGCGGCAAGCGCGACTGGCTCGCCTTCATCCGCCGCACCCGCAACCCGGAACTGCCGGTCATCCTGCTCGAGGACAGCGGCGCCCTGATCGGCCTGCTGTTCGCGCTGCTCGGCGTCGGCCTGAGCGTGCTAACCGGCAACGGGATCTTCGACGGCATCGCCACCCTGTGCATCGGCCTGCTGCTGGTCACGGTCGCGGTGCTGCTGGCCACCGAGACCAAGAGCCTGATCATCGGCGAGTCGGCCGTGCCCGAGCAACTGGCCGCGATCGAACACGCCCTGCTGGCCTCACCCGGCGTCGACCGGGTGATCCACCTGCGCACCATGCACCTGGGCCCGGACGAGCTGCTGCTGGCCGCGAAGATCGGGGTCGACCCGCAGGACGAGGGACGCGACATCGCCGCCACGATCGACGACGCCGAGGCCCGGGTCCGCACCGCGGTCCCGTCCGCGAAAGTGATCTACCTGGAGCCGGACATCTACCGCCCGGTTTCCTGAGCGCGGCTCGGCGCTCTCAGTACAGATAGACGTCGACGAGGAACGCGGCCAGACCGGCGAGGGTGGCCGTCATGGCAAGGCGGCGGCCGGGCCCGGCCGCCAGGGGGCCGAAGCCGAGGAGCAGCGCGGTCGCGGCGATGGCGAAAACGCCGCTGCCGGTGTCCTGCCAGGAGGCGGGCAGGACGGCGATGGGGGCGTCGGTGAAGAACTGGGTGCCGTGGGCGGCGCGCAGGATCGCGTTCCAGGCGAGCGGGCCAAGCAGGGCGCCCGCGGCCGCGGTGGCGATGACGGCCGCCCGGCGAGGCGGAACGGCCGCGACGAGAACGGCAGCCAGCAGCGCGGACAGCGCCGCGCCGTACAGCATGGTGCCCCAGCTGAGCATGGCGTCCTCCCCCACCCCGTTGCCCACGTTACTGTAACCGTGGTTACAGTACCCTGGTTGAGGGAGGCGGGCGATGGAGTCCGACCGGAGGCCAGGTCAATGGGTGTTGCTTGCCTACCGTCTGCCGCGTGAGCCATCCCGGCCGCGTATCGCGGTGTGGCGCAGGCTAGAACGCCTCGGCGTCGCCCGCCTCGGCGACGGCCTGGTCGCGCTACCCGCCGACGCGCGCACCCGGGAACAGATCGACTGGATCGCCGACGAGGTGCTCGAGGGCGGCGGCACCGCAACTGTCTGGTTGTCGGTGCCTTCCACGCTCGCGCAGGAGCGTGACATCGCCTCGGGGATGCGCGCCGCCCGCGCCGCCGAGTACCGGCAGGTGATCACCGAAGCCGCCGCCACCGCGACTGGGGAGGCGGAACGGGCCCGAGCGGTGCGCCGGCTGCGCGGCGAATTGCGCCGCATCTCCCGCCGCGACTACTTCCCCCCGCTCGAACGCGACACCGCACGTGCCGCTGTGCAAGCTCTCGCCGATGGCCACCTCACCGACATGACGCAAGCTGGGGAGCCGACATGAGGTGGGCCACCCGCGCTGGTGTGCACATCGACCGGGCCCCCTGCGCCTGGCTGATCCGCCGCCATCTCGACCCGCGCGCGGAGTTCGTGTTCGTCACCAAACCCGCCGATGTGCCCGCCGACGCCACCCCGTTCGACATGCGCGGCGTCGGGCTGGGCCACCACGGTGACGACTGCACCTTCGAAACCATCCTGCGCCGCTACGAACTGATCGACCCGGTGCTGTGGAAGATCGCCGAGATCGTCCACGAGGCCGACCTGGACGACGAACGCTACGACGCCCCCGAGGCGCGGGGGTTCGATGTGATTCTGCGAGGCCTGTCCATGATCTGCGACGACGAGCGGATCCTCGACCTCACTGGGCCGATCTTCGACGGCCTGTACGAGTACCACCGCCGTGGCCTGCTGCTCGACCGCCCACCCGCCTGAACTGCGAGCCGGACCTACGCGAGTCCTCCTTCGGGGCGGTCCCAGCTTCGCCCGATAGGGTTTCGGCTCCGGACTCGAGGGGAGTGGTTCCGCTGTGGGCGGCTACGGGTGGCAGCTCGTACTGGTCGTTGTCCTGGTCCTGCTGAACGCCGTGTTCGCCGGCAGCGAGCTCGCGCTGATCTCGCTGCGCGACAGCCAGCTCCAGCGCCTCGAGCGCCGCTCGCGCACCGGTGCGACCCTGGCGAAGCTCGCGCGCGACCCCAACCGGTTCCTCGCCACGATCCAGATCGGCATCACGCTGGCCGGCTTTCTGGCGTCTGCCGCGGCCGCCGTCTCGCTCGCGCAGCCGCTGGTCGCGCCGCTGAGCTTCCTCGGCGGCGCCGCCGAGCCGGCCGCGATCGTGCTGGTCACCATCGTGCTGACCTTCTTCACCCTGGTCGTGGGCGAGCTGGCGCCCAAGCGCATCGCGCTGCAGCGCGCCGAGGGCTGGGCAATGCTGGTGGCCCGCCCACTCGACATGCTGGCGACGCTGTCGCGCCCCGTGGTCTGGCTGCTCGGCAAATCCACCGACCTTCTCGTACGCGTAGCCGGGGTTGACCCGAACGCCGGGCGCGAGGAGGTCTCGGCCGAGGAGATTCGCGATCTGGTCACCCAGCAGCGGGAGTTCACGGCCGAGCAGCGCACCATAATCAGCGGCGCTTTCGAGATCGCCGACCGCGTGCTGCGCGAGATCCTGGTTCCGCGCCGCGACGTGCTGACCGTGCCGGCCGACCTGCCCGCCCGCGAGGCCCTGTCCCGCCTGGTCGCCGGCGGCCACTCCCGCGCGCCGGTGACCGGGCCGCTGGGCCTCGACGACGTGCTCGGTGTGACCCACCTGCGTGACCTGATCGACGCCGAAGGCCCGGTCCGCGACCACATGTTCGAGGCGCTGTTCCTCCCCGAGAGCCTGAAAGTGGCCGATGCGATGCTGCAGCTGCGCGGCCGTCGGCAGCAGCTCGCCCTGGTCGTCGACGAGCGCGGCTCGATCGACGGCATCGTGACCATGGAAGACCTGGTGGAGGAGGTGGTCGGTGAGATCTACGACGAGACCGACCGCGACGTCCAGTCGGTGATCCGCGAGCCGGACGGCGCGATGCTGTTGCCCGGGCTCTTCCCCATTCACGACCTGCCGGACATCGGCTTCGACATCGAGCGCCTGGACGACAGCGACTACACGACGGTCGCCGGGCTGGTGCTGGCCCAGCTGGGCCATATCCCCACCGCGCCCGGCGAGATCGTCACGTTGGATGGTCATACCGCCGAGGTCACCGAGATCACCGGCCGGGCTATCACCCAGATCCGTCTGCGCCGCCTGGAGGAGACGCCCGCCGAGGGGTCAGGGGTCCGGCGGTCGTGAGTCGTCGTCCCCGGGTAAGCGGCGGACCTCGATCAGCCGCAGACCCATGCCGTGCATCCGTGCGATCAGGCCGAACAACGCGGACTGGTCGGGCAGCTCACCGTAGAGCACGGTCTCGGGCGGCTCCACCGAGATCGTCAAGTCCGACAGCTCGGCCAGCAGCTCGCCCGGGATCGTCCCGGACACCCGTACCTGATAGTTGGTCGAGGTCATGACCATCCTCTCCAGGGCATCCCCGACCAGGTCCCGCGCGTGCGCACGCCGAGGCCGGCCGCGTTTGACTGGAACCTCAACACTTGACCCGCCCGCGGCCTGCGTCGTCACCCCAGACGAATGACCGCCACGATTCCGCGATGCGCTGCAGCCTGACCTTCTAGCCTCGGGATATGCGGGCACCACACGCCATCGCCGCTACCTTGACTGCCGCGGCGGCGCTCGGTGCGGCGGCTCCGGCCCAGGCGCACGGGGTGCGGGCGAAGGGTGACGAGAGCGTCCTCGACTTCCTTGGCCTGGGCTTCACCCACATGCTCACCGGCTGGGACCACCTGCTGTTCATCGCCGCGGTCGTCCTTCTCGCCTGGCACCCGCGCCGCGCCGCGGGTCTGCTCTCGTTGTTCGCTCTCGGCCACAGCGCAACGCTGATCGCCGCCACCCTGGCCGGGTGGCGGCTGTCGCCCGCGCTGGTCGACCTGATCATCGCGGTCAGCGTCGGTTTCGTCGGGGTGGTCGGCGTCAAGGGCCGCCCGCGCAGCTTCCGATGGTTCGGCGCGGCGGTGCTGGCCTTCGGGCTGGTACACGGGCTCGGCCTGGCCACCCGGTTCCAGGCGCTGTCCATCCCGCCGGGTGGCCTGCTGAGCCGGCTGCTGGCGTTCAACCTCGGCGTCGAACTAGGCCAGATCCTGTGTCTCTACCTCCTGTACCTGTTCGGCGAGGTGCTGGTCTCGACGCGGCGATGGCCGAGCATCGAGCCCAAACTGTTCACTGCCCTCTACCTCGTGTCCTTCGTTCTGATGCTCGCCGCCGGACGGTGAATCACAGCAGGCCCCGTAGCACGGCGGCGAAGCCCTCCGGGTCGGCCAGATGCAGGAAGGCCGCGTCCGGCACCCCCGGACTGCTTCGCGGCGGGCCGGCCATCGCCGGTTCGTTGCGGCGGGTGGGTGGTTGCGCGGCCCAGCTCTCGTACGCGCGAAGCAGCGCTGGGTCGCGGCTGGGCTCGGCGTAGCAGCGGTAGATGTCGGGTATCTGGTCGAGGCCGTCGGTGACGGCCATTTCCTCGATTCGGCGGGCGTCGGGTGACGGCTCGTCCAGCATGACGACTTCGTGCGTGGCGTAGGCGTCGGCGAACACGGCCGCGAGCAGCGCTGAGGCGCCGTGCCCGACCAGCAGCGGCGCGCGGCGCAGGCCGAGATTGTCGACCAGGCCGGCCAGATCACGGGCGACGCGCTCGAGGCGATAGTCGTCGCGCGGCGGGCTCTGCCCGTGGCCGGGGAGGTCGGGCGCGACGATGGTGCAGCCGGCCGAGGCGAGCTCGGCGGCGACCGGCCACCACATCGTGCGGTCGAACAGCAGGCCATGCAGCAGCACGACGGGGCGGCCGAACTCGCCCCAGCGGTCGTAGACGAGCATGTTTCTCGGGCTTCCGGTTGCATGTGTGGTGCGGCGGGGTGGTTGCGGGCGCATGGGGCATCGTCTTTCCTGCGCGGGAGGACAGGGACAGACGCGCCGGTCCTGCCGCGGGTGCGGGAGACGGGCGCGGGTAGAGCTGCCGGGACAGGCCGGCTGCTATACCCGCAGGACGCCCAGTGCGGAGAGATCGTTACTGGCGTGAGACGGCAGGACGGGCGTCCGGCCCACGGCCAAGGCCTGGGCAGCCGGGCGCACCGGGAGGAAGCCGAGCAGCGTGGTGGTGGCTGCCGGTCGTACGCGTTTGCCGAGGGTCGGCACCCACTCGTTGCCGTGCTCGTGCTCGTGCGCGGCCGGCTGCGCCGAGGCGCCGCCGGATTCGACGTCGACCGCGGCGCTTGCGACGGCGTGGGTGTGCGCGTCGCGCTCGTGATGGGGGCTGCCGGCGGAAACCAGCATGCTCGCGCCCAGCGCCAGCAGCAGCATGAACGCTGCCGCGAGCGCGGAGATCCGGTGGTCACGCACAGCGCGCCAGGCGCGCGGGTGGCCGGTCCGGGTCATGCCGCAAGCGTACGTGCTCAGGGCCTGGTCGCGGCAAGCCGCTCGCGATGCGCACAACCTGATGCGCAGCCTCTGATTCTGGCTGCCTCGCAAGGGCCGCCCCGGCGCGGTCAGCGCGCCGGGACCGGCTGCCGTGAGTCGAGCCAGTCGGCCACGAAGTGCCGCAATGCGTCCTCGTCGAATGCGGTGCAGGTCAGCCTGCGCTCCCCGGCGCTCGCGACGATGACCGCCGGCTGCGAAGCCGGCTCCGCAGTGACCCGGTCGGCGCCGGCGTCATCGATCCAGGCCCGCAGCCGTTGCAGCTCGGCGCGGCCGAGGGTGGGCTGATAGCGGACGACGACGAGGCCCTGGGCGAGCTCCGGCCCGGCGTCGGAGGCGGGGTGGTCGTAGACGGTGCACACGGTGCTGCGGCCTGGGGCGAACGGGAGCTCGCCGGTGGCGGTGAGCGGCACCATGATGGCTGCGGCCAGCCCGCCGGCGACCAGAATCGCAGCCGCGACGCGCGGCAGCGGCCGCCACGAGATCCGGTCCCGCACGGCCATGCCGATGAGGAAGACGACTGTGACCGCGGCAAGCTGGCCGAGCTCGACGCCGAGGTTGAAGGCGAGGACTCGGGGGATCAGGCCGTCCTCCGGCAGGCCGAGCGCCTGCAAGCGGGTGGCCAGGCCGAGCCCGTGCGCCAAGCCGAATGCGAACACCAGCGCCGCGAACCAGGTCCAATCGCGCGGCCGCCCGACGATCGCGATCGCGCCGACCACCACCACGCTGAGCGCGATCATCACGTCCACGAGCTCCGGATCGACGTGCCAACCGGAGACGCTGGCGGTGAACAGGGTGGCGCTGTGCCCGAGCGCGAACAGCGACAGCATGGCCGCGGCGCGCCGGAGACGGCCGGCGAGCAGGACCACACCGCCGATGAACAGCAGATGGTCCCAGCCGCGGAGCATGTGCGTGAAGCCGAGCCACACGAAGCCGGGCACGGTGTCCGCGGCCGCGTCGAGGCCGTGCGCGAGCAGCACCCGTCGTCCTTCCTGTCGGTCGCCGGGAACTCTACGGGCTCGTGGGTCGACCAACCTCGAAACACCGGATGGGAGGACGACATCGTGAGCGTGCGCAGAATCATGGCGCCGGCGGCGGTGGTGGCGGGCGTTCTTGCCGCGGCAGGTCTGGCCACACCGGCGTTCGCGGATGCCGCCCTGCGCGAGACGACACCGAGGGACGGGGCGACGGTGGCCGAGGCACCCGGTGAAGTGCGCTTCACGTTCAACGAGGATTTGCAGGAGCGGTTCACCACGGTGAAAGTGACCCGGCCCGGCGGCACCGCGGTCGTGGTCGACAAGGCGGTTACCGATGGGCCGACAGTGACCCAGCCGCTGCCCGGCACGCTTGAGCCCGGCCAGTACACCGTCGCGTTCCGGATCGTTTCGGCCGACGGACACCCGGTCTCTGGAAAGACCACCTTCCGGGTCCAGGTGCCGCCGGCCTCGCCGAGCGCCACAGCCCAGCCCAGCGAGCCGGCGCCGGCCACCACCGCCACCTCGGCGGCCGCGATCCCGGCCGAGGACGACGGCGGCGCCGGCGTCTGGCTGTGGGTGATCGGCGGCGTGATTCTGGCCGCCGTCGTGGGAGTGCTCGTGGCGGGACGCCGCCGTCGGCCATCGAACAGCGTCTAGAGTCGTGCGCCTGATGAGCGAAGCACCAGTAATCACCCGTCGCACGCTCGGCGGCGTCGGTGCGGCCGCCGCGGCCGCCGCTGCAGCGGCGGCGGCGTGGTCACTGTCCGCCGGCGGCGGGGTCTCCAGGATCACCGCCGGATTCGGCGACGGCGGCGCGGTCGTGGCCTGGGGCCTGCCCGCGGCGCGTTTGGTGGCCGAGCTGGCCGCCGTGCTCACTCTCGGACTTCTCGTGGGTGGCGTGCTGTTCAGCCCGCAGGGCGACGGCGGCGCGCTCTCGGCGGCGGCCGCCCGGTTTGCCAGGCTCGCCGCGATCGCCGGCCTGGGGTGGGCGGTGGCGAGCGCCACCCAGATCGTGTTCGTGGCCGCCGACCTGAGCGGCCGGTCGCTGGCTGCGGTGGACGCCGAGCTGGTGGGCAACACCGCGTTGTTCGTGCCGCAAGGCCGGGCGCAGCTGATCGCCGCCGCGTCCGGGTTGATCGTCTTCGGTTGCTGCTGGCTCGCGACACGGCCGGCCCTACTTGTGGCCGCGCTGCCGGTCACGGTCGCGGGGATCGTTCCGGTGGCGTTCGCTGGGCACGCCGCCTCCTCGCTCGACCACAACACCGCGACGATCAGCCTGGCCGGGCACATTCTCTTCGCCGCACTGTGGGTCGGCGGCCTGGTTGCGCTGTTGCTGCTCGCCCGCTGGGATCGGGAGGCGTTGCCGGTCGCCGCCGGCCGCTTCAGCCGGCTGGCGCTGGCCTGCTGCGTGGCGGTCGCCGGGTCCGGGCTGCTCAACCTGTGGCTGCGGGTCGGCTCGCTCGACCGGCTCACCGGCACCGGCTACGAGGTCTTGATCCAGGCGAAGCTGTTCGCGCTGGCCGGGCTCGGCACGTTCGGCTGGTGGCACCGCAAGACCACCCTGCCAGCTCTGCGCGACACCGGTGACCGGTCCGGGTTCCTCAGGTTCGCGGTCGCCGAGGTCATTCTGATGGCGGCCACGGTCGGCGTCGCCGTCGGGCTCGGCCGGGCGCAGGCGCCGGGCCGGCTGGACATCACAGGGCTCACCCGTGCCGATGTGCTGCTCGGCTTCCCGATGCCCGACGCGCCCACCGCGGCCGCGTTCCTGCTCGACTGGCGACCTGATCTGTTCTTCACCACCGTCTGTCTCGCCGCGGCCGGGTGCTATCTGCTCGGCGTACGGGAAATGCGGCGCAAGAAAATCGCCTGGCCGCACCATCGCACCGCTTGTTGGCTCGGCGGCCTGCTGCTGGTGTTGGTCGCCACCGGCAGCGGCCTGGCGCGGTACGCGCCGGTCCTGTTCAGCGCGCACATGGTGGCGCACATGCTCACCGCCATGCTCGCTCCGATCCTGCTCGTGCTCGGCGCCCCGATCACTCTCGCCCTGCGCGCGCTGCCGGCCGGCGGTGACTCGCGCTTTCCCGGCCCGCGCGCCTGGCTCACCGCCGCCATGCATTCGCGGGTCACTCGTGTGTTGACGCATCCGATCGTGGCCGCCGTCCTGTGGATCGGCGGCCTGTACGTCATGTACTTCTCCGGCGCCTACGAGTACGCGCTACGCAACCACCCCGCCCACCTGGCGATGTACGCGCATTTCATCTTCTCCGGTTACCTGTTCTTCGCCATCCTCATCGGCCCTGACCCACTGCCGCGCCGGCTGAACTACCCCGTCCGCATGGTCTTGCTGCTCGGCGCGCTGGTGTTCCACGCGTTCTTCGGCGTCGCCCTGATGAACACCGGCACGGTCATCGCCGCTGACTGGTTCGCCGAGATCGCCCGGCCGTGGGGGCCCGATCCGCTCATCGACCAGCGCACCGGCGGCGGCATCGCCTGGGCGATCGGCGAGGCCCCGGCCGTCCTGGTGGCGATCATCCTGTTCCGCCAGTGGGTCCGCGACGACGAACGCGAACAGCGGCGCCTCGACCGAGCCGCCGACCGCGACGGCGACGCCGCCCTCGCGGCCTACAACGCGTGGCTCCAGCAGCAACCACGACGCTGACCGCTGAGGCTGGTGGCCGCACCCCGGAGACCCTGCGCGCCGTCGTCAACCGTATTGCGCAAGACGGCACGTACTCGCCACGGTGCTGTCTACGAAGCGGTGCCTCGGGCGCCGGACAGCCGGTCCGTCTGAATAGGCGGGGGCGCCGACAGACTTTGGTCCCGTGACGACACCGGCCGCCGCTGTTCGACGTCGACTTTTCGCGCCGTTCGCCGTAGGACTTCTGCTGCTGTCCGGTGCGTGCACGGACTCACCGGCCGCGCCGGACGGTTACGTCCGAGTCGACCAGCTCGGCTATGCATTCGGCGAGGCGAAGATCGCGGTACTGCTCGCGCCGCGCGACGCCGCCGGTGCCCGCGCCACCGTCGTCGGGCCGGACGGCAAGAAGGTGCTGTCCACGACCGTCGGCGCGAGCCGGGGTGCCTGGAACACGAATTTCCGGGACGTGCGGCCGGTCGACCTGACCGCGCTCGCCAAGCCGGGAACCTATCGGCTGCGGATCGACGGACCGGTCCGCGCGGAGTCGCCGCCCTTCCACATCGGCGACGCGGACGAGCTGTTCGGGCCCCTCGCACGGGACTCGGTCGAATACTTCCAGGCACACCGCGACGGCGCCAACCAGGTGAGCACCCTCTGGCGGCGGCAGCCCTCGCACCTCGCCGACCGGGCGGCGACCGTCTACGAGACGCCGGCGTTCGACAACCGCGGCCGGCTGAGCCGCGACCTGGCCGCCGCGGATGGACCGGTCGACGTCGAGGGCGGCTGGTTCGACGCCGGCGACTTCCTGAAATTCACCCACACCACCGCGTACGCCCTCATCGCGATGCTGATCGCGCAGCGCGACGGCATGGCCGTCGACGGTCTCGCCGCGGAAACCCGGCACGGCCTGGATTGGCTCGCCAAGATGTGGGACCCGGACAGCGGCACGCTGCACACCCAGGTCGGCATCGGCAGCGGCGGACAGAACATCCTCGGCGATCACGACACCTGGCGGCTCCCGGAGACCGACGACCGGCTAGCGGTTGAGCCCGGCGATCAGCGCTACTACCAGCGGTACCGGCCCGTGTTCCGGGCGGCCGCGCCCGGCGAGCCGCTCAGCCCCAACCTCGCCGGCCGGGTCGCCGCCGCGTTCGCCCTCGCCGCCCAGGTCGAGGCCGCCGGCGACCCGGACCGGGCACAGGAGCATCTCGACACCGCGGCTCAGATTCTCGACCTCGCCCGCACCGACGACCCCGGCGAGCTCGTCACGGCCGAGCCGCGTTCGTTCTACCCGGAGGACAGCTGGACCGACGACATCGCCCTTGGCGCCACTGAGCTCGCCCGAGCCGGGGACCTGCTGCGGGACACCCGCGCAGACGGCTGGCTGCGAACGGCCGCCCGATGGGCCAAGACCAACGTCGAACGCGGCGGCGACGCGAGCCTGAGCGTGTACGACGTCAGCGCGCTGGCCGACGCGGAACTGGCCCGCACGCTCGTCACCACCAGGGTCACCGGCACCGCGATCGACGCCGCCACGCTGCGACGCGACATGCAACGCCGACTCGACGCCGGCGTCATCGCGGCCTCCCGGAACGCGATGCGGGCCGCCGCCGGGAACGGAGGTTACGACTACGCGGCCCGGCAACTCGGCTTCACCGCCGTCGCCGAGCTGTATGAGCACACCTTCGCCGACGGCCGGTACGCCGGCTTCGCCACCGCCCAGCGGGGTGTCGTGCTCGGCGTCAACGGCTGGGGCACCTCGATGGTGGTCGGCGTGGGAACCACATACCCGCGTTGCCCGCACGACCAGATCGCCACCCTGACCGCCGGCCCGGCCACCCCGCTCGGCATGCTCGGCGCCGTGGTCAACGGCCCGAACAGCGCCGACCGCGTCCACGAACTACTAGCCGACCCACAATCCAGCCCCTGCGCGACCGACGAGTTCGCGCGGTTCGACCGCGACGATGTCCACTACGTCGACGACATGCGGGTGTCGGCCAACAACGAGCCCTCGATCGACTTCACCGCCACCGGGCTGCTCGCCTTCGCGCTGATGGCGAAACAACATTGATCTTCGCCCACGGGGTCGACGCGACCGGCCAGGAGAGCTTGCTCGCCTTTGTCGAGCTCGGCCTCACCCACATGCTCACCGGCTGGGACCATCTGCTGTTCATCGCCGGTGTCGTCCTGCTGGCCTGGCACCCACGCCGGGCCGCCGGCCTGCTGTCGTTGTTCGCGCTCGGGCACTCCACCACCCTGATCACCGCCACCCTCGCCGGCTGGCGGCTCGACGCCGGCCTGGTCGACATCGTCATCGCCGACAGCGTCGCCTTCGTCGGCGTCGCCGGGCTGCTCGGACGACCCGCCCGATTCCGCTGGTTCGGCGCCGCGGTGCTCGCCTTCGGCCTGGTCCACGGCCTCGGCCTGGCCACCCGCTTCCAAGCGCTGCCGATCCCGGCCGGTGGCAGCATCCCCCGGCTGCTCGCTTTCAACGTCGGTGTCGAGCTCGGGCAGGTCCTGGCCCTCTACCTGCTCTACGTCCTCGGTGAGCTCGCCGTCCGAGCATCGTCCTGGCCGCGCGCCGAGCGGGCCATCTTCGCCGGGTTGACCGCCGTCGGCCTCGCCACCGGTATCGGCCTGGCCCTGCCGTAATCCCGGGAACTCCCGCCCGCCCGGCGACGACCAATGGGACGTACCAGTCGCCTGGGAAAGGACCACCGATGCCACCGATCGCGCGCCGCGCCGCCGTCGTCGCCGCAGCCGTGACCGCCTGCCTGCTGGCCGCCCCCGACGCGGCGCACGCCCACGGCATCGGCGGCACCAGCGAAACCTGGTACGGCTTCATCTGGCTCGGCGTCAAACACATGCTGCTCGGCTGGGACCATCTGCTGTTCGTCGGCGGCGTCGCGCTGATCGCCGCCGATCGCCGCCGCGCCGCCCAGATGATCAGCCTGTTCGCGCTCGGCCACAGCATCACCCTGTTCACTGCCACCGTCGCCGGCTGGCACGTCAATCCGGTGCTCGTCGACGTCGTGGTCGCCCTCAGCCTGGTCTTCGTCGGCGTCATCGGCGTGCTCGGCCGGCCCGTGCGGTGGCGCTGGTTCGGCGCGGCCGTGTTCGGTTTCGGCCTCATCCACGGCGTGGGCCTGGCCACCCGCCTGCAAGACCTCGGCCTGCCCTCCGACGGGGTCATTCCCCGCGTGCTCGCCTTCAACCTCGGCGTCGAGATCGGCCAGCTCACCGCCCTGCTCGTCATGGTGCTGCTCGTCGCGGCGGTCGTCCGCTATCTGCCCGGCAAGCTCCAGCCTCGCGTCGCGCTCGCCGCACTGGCCGTCGTGGGTGTCGCCGCCGCCGGCCTGCTCACCGTCACCGCTATAACCGAACCGGCGCCCGCCGCGGAAGCAGTCGGCCAAAACTGCCAGGTCCAGAAACGTACCGACACCTACCCGGCCGGCGGCGGCCACCCCGCCAAGGACTTCTTCGAACCCGCCGAACAGCCTCCGGCCAAGTCCTTCGGCCACGTCGTCGGTGACGGCTACGTCATCGTGCACTACGCCCCCAACCTGCCCGCCGAGCAGCTCGACCAGCTCCGCGCGTTCGTCACCGACCCGGCCTCCGGCCGGGTCGTCGGTGGTCCCGCTGCCGGCCAGACCCAGCCCGTCAAGGCCGTGCACGCCTTCCAGACGCAACTAGCCTGCACGAGCTTCGACCTGGCCGCGCTGCGCCAGTTCGCGGCGGACTGGTTCGCCGACCCGCGCTCGAAGCCGGCCGAGTAGCGCGGGAACTGAAACGAGGCACGAACCGACTACCGGAATGACAGCTTCAGCCCGGAAGTCACCAGAAAGAGAATAATGCGAACTCTCTCCCGTCAGACGCTCGTTGCCCTGGCCGCGGCATTCGCCGTCGGCAGCCTCGCCGCGTGCGGTGCGGACACCTCTGAGGCCACTACCGCCCCGCCTGCGTCGTCCGCCCCCGCCGCCACGCTCACGGTCAAGGACCCATGGGTCAAGGCCGTCGACTCCGACATGACCGCGGCGTTCGGCACGCTGGTCAACAACACCGGCAAGGAGATCACCGTGGTCGGCGCGTCGTCGCCGGCCTCGCCGATGGAGTTGCACGAGATGGCGATGGACGGCGGCAAGATGGTGATGCGGCCGAAGGAGGGCGGCTTTGTCATCCCGGCCAACGGCACCCACGAGCTGTCGCCAGGCGGCGACCACCTCATGCTCATGAAGCCGTCCGCGCCGATCAAACCGGGTGACCAGCTTCAGTTCACGCTCATCCTGGGCGACGGCGCCACGGTGGCGTTCAACGCCGTCGCGAAGCCGTTCGCGGGCGCCGGTGAGAGCTACGCGCCGAGCGCGGCGCCGTCGATGGCGGGCATGTGACGATCCCACGGCGGTCCCTGATCACCGGCGGCACCCTCGCGGGCGCGGGTCTAGTCGTCGGCGCGGCGGCCGGCGCCGGCACGGTGGCCGCGAGCCGCGACGCGCCGCCGGTCGCGGCCGGCCCGGCCGCTCCCGACATCGGCACCGGGACAATCCCGTTCCACGGACCGCGGCAAGCCGGGGTCACCACCGAGCCGCCCGCCCACGCGGCGTTCGTCGCCTTCACCCTGCCCGCCGGCACCGACCGGCGGGCGCTGGGCCGGATGATGCGGCTGCTCACCGACGACGCGCGCCGGCTCACCCGCGGCGAGCCGGCGCTCGGCGACACCGACGCCACCCTCGCCGTGCTCCCGGCCCGCCTGACCATCACCTTCGGCTTCGGCCCCGGCCTCTACACCGCGGCCGGGGTCAGGCCGCCGATCGCCGACCTGCCCGCCTTCCGCACGGACCGGCTCGAAAGGCGCTGGTCCGGCGGCGACCTGCTGCTGCAGATCTGCGCCGACGACCCGCTCACCGTCGCCCACGCGCAGCGCATGCTGATCAAGGACACACGTCCGTTCGCGGCGGTCCGCTGGGTGCAGACCGGCTTCCGGCGCAGCCCCGGTGCGCAGCCCGCCGGCTTCACCCAGCGCAACGTCCTCGGCCAGCTCGACGGCACCGCCAACCCCACCGGCACGGTCATGGACACCGCCGTCTGGCGGCCGGACGGCAGCACCACGCTGGTGGTCCGCCGGATCCGCGCCGAGATCGAGAAGTGGGATCTGCTCAGCGTCGCCGACAAGGAGAACGCCGTCGGCCGCCGTCTCGACAGCGGCGCGCCGTTGAGCGGCACCCGGGAGCATGACGAGCCCGACTTCACCGCGCTGAACGACGGCGGCCTTCCGGTGATGCCCGACTACGCCCACGTCACCCGGGCCCACGTCACCGACCCGGCATTGAAGATCCTGCGCCGGCCGTACAACTACGACGGCGCACCCAACGCCGCCGGGCAGCCCGACAGCGGCCTGATCTTCGCCGCCTTCCAGGCCGACATCCCCCGGCAGTACCTGCCCATCCAGCAACGCCTCGCCGAGAAGGACCTCCTCAACGAATGGATCACCCCGATCGGGTCGGCCGTCTTCGCGGTCCCGGCCGGCTGCGCCCCGGACGGCTGGGTCGGCGAGCAGGTTCTGGCATGAGGCGCCTGCTCACCGTGCTCGCGGTTCTGCTCGCCGTGCTGCTGCCCGGCGCGCCGGCCTGGGCCCACAACTCCCTTGCCGAGTCCACCCCGGCCGCCGACGCCACCCTGAGCGCCGCGCCGCGAGAGGTGCGGCTGCGCTTCCTGCAAAAGCTCAACCCCGAATTCACCACCATCGTCGTCTCGAGCGCGAGCAAGCAACGCGTGCCCATAAGCAGTCCCGCCATCGACGGGGCGACCGGCACCGTCGCCATCGCCGGGCCGTTGGCCAACGGCGCCTACACGGTCGCCTACCGAACCGTCTCGGTGGACGGCCACGCCGTGCAAGGCTCGTACAGGTTCACCGTCGCTGACCCGGCCCAGGCCCCCGCTGCCGCCGTGACCACCGCGGCCGCCCCGCCGGCCGCGACGGAATCCGCGGGCGGCGTGTCCGGGCTGGTCGTCGTCGGGCTTGCCGGGCTCGCCGTCCTTGCCGGGCTCGCCGTGGCCCTTTCCCGGCGTTTGCGCTCTCGCTCCGGTGTCACGTGACGTCCCGCCGCACCGTCGTCAACATGGCCGCTGCCGCGAACGCCACGGCGTACGCCGCAAGCGCGAGACCGGCAGCCCATTGGGTTGGGCCACTGTCGGCGGTGGGCAGATTGTCGAGAGCCGAGCCGAGGGCGAAGGGCAGCCAGTCTCGGGCGTCGCCGACGAGTTGCCCGACTATGCCCTCGATCAGGGCGATCCACGCGAGGGCGGCCGCGATCGCGCCCATCAGGTTGGTGATCAGGGCGCCGACGCCGACGCCGATGGCGCCGAACAGCGCGTTCCAGAGGACGCCGCCGACGATGGTCTGCCAGAGGTCGCCGGAGCCGATGGCCAGCGACTCTCCCTTGGCGGTCAGCCAGATGGCGGCGGCGGCCAGGGCGGTCACGGCGGCGCCGCCGCCGAAGACCAGCCCGGCGATCGAGTAGACGCCGAGCTTGGCCAGAACGACGCGGGCACGCCCCGGGGTGGTGAGGTAGGTGTCGCTGATGGTGCGATGCCGGTATTCGCCGGCGACGGCCATGATGCCGAGAACGAGGGCGAACAGCGATACCAGGCCGATGTGCGAAACAGCGGCGCGCTGGGTCTCGGTGGCGGCGATGTCGTCACGCTTGGCCATGACTCCGGAGATGCCGGCGACCACGAGCAGCTGCGCCGCGGCGAACAACAGCAGCGGCGTACGGGTGGTGAGCAGTTTGCGGATCTCGGCGCGGACCGTCATCGCTGCGCCTCCTCGGTGAGTCGCAGGAACGCGGCCTCGAGGCCGTCGGCGGTCAGCCCGTCGAGCGGCCCGGAGTAGCGGAGCCGGCCGCCGCTGATCACAATGGCCCGGTCGACGGTCTGGGCGACTTCGGCCAGGACGTGGCTGGAGATCAGCACGGTACGGCCGTCGTCCGCCAGCTGCCGCAGCAGCCCGCGGAGCCAGGCCATCCCGGCCGGGTCGAGGCCGTTGGCGGGTTCGTCGAGGATCAGCACGCCGGGGTCGCCGAGCAGCGCGCCGGCCAGTCCGAGCCGCTGGCGCATGCCCAGGGAGAAGCCACCGACGCGACGATCGGCGGCGTCGGCCAGGCCGACCTGGTCGAGGACCTCGCCGACGCGAGCGGCGGGCAGTCCCGCCCCGGTGGTGAGGACCAGCAGGTGCTGTCGGGCCGTGCGGCCGGGGTGGAAGCCGGTCGCTTCGAGCACCGCCCCGACCGTCCGGCGGGGATGAGCCAGGGCGGCGTAGGGCTTGCCGTCGATGGTCGCGGTGCCGGCGGTCGGATGGATCAGGCCGAGCAGGATGCGCAGGGTCGTGGTCTTGCCGGCGCCGTTCGGGCCGAGGAACGCGGTGATGCCGGGCGCCACTTGGAAATCGAGGTCGTGGACGGCTTCGACCGCCCCGAATCGTTTTGTCAGTCCGGTCGCTGTCACAAGGGTCATGGCCCGACTCTGTCCGAACGGGATGGTCATTCTCGTCACCCGGCGGCGGCATCTTCGGCGTACAGCATCGGCGGTATCGTGCCGGACCGCCCGCACGCCTACGGTGGGGTTCATGAAGGGCCTCGCGGACGGCGCCGTCGCCGGCGCGGTTTTCCTCGCCACCCTGCTCGGCCGGGCCGACGGCGACCACCTGCGGGACGGTCTGTCCGTACTGCTCGCCGCGGCGGCCGCGGCGCCGCTGCTGCTACGTCACCGCTTCCCGTACGCCGTCCTCGTGGTCACCACGATCGCGGCCGAGGTGTACATGTTCCGGTATCGCGGCGAGAACGGGATCCTGGCGTTGAGCGCGCCGCTGGTGGCGCTCTACACCGTCGCCGAGCATTCCGACCGCCGCCGGTCGCTGCTGCTCGGCGGCGCGGTCGTGCTGGCCATCGGCGCCTTCCACACCCTCGGCGCACCGCACCGCGTACTGGGACCGGAGAACCTGACGCTGGTCGCCCTGGGCGCGCTGGCGGTGGCGGCCGGCACCGCGGCCCGGCATCACCGGCACTACCTGGCCGAGGTCGTACGCCGCGTCGAGGAGACCGAACACAGCCGCGAGCTGGACGCCCAGCGGCGGGTCGCGGAGGAGCGGCTGCGCATCGCCCGCGACCTGCACGACAGCGTGGGCCACCAGCTCGCCCTGATCAACGTGCAGGCCGGGGTGGCGGCCCACCTGCTGACCGACCCGGCGCCCGCGGTACGCGACGCCTTGCGGCACGTCCGCGACGGCAGCCGGGCGGCGCTAGAGGACCTGCGCGACTCTGTCGGCCTGTTGCGCCAGCCCGGCGAGCCCACCGCCCCGACCGAACCCACCACCGGTCTGGACGGGCTCGACGACCTGCTCGCCTCCTTCCGTCGCACCGGCCTTCAGGTCGACGTCCGCCACGAAGGTGCTCCGCTCGCTCTCACCCGGCCGGTCGACCTCACCGCCTACCGAGTGATCCAGGAGGCCCTCACCAATGCCTGCAAGCACGCCCCGGGCGAGCCGGTGCGGATCACCATGCACTCGGGACCGGATGCGCTGACCGTCGAGGTCGAGAACGGCGGCCCTTTCGTACGCCCGGCGAGCGGCCACGGCATCATCGGCATGCGGGAACGCGTCGCGGCGGTGGGCGGCTCACTGCGAGCCGCTCCCCGGCCGGCCGGCGGTTTCCAGGTCACCGTGACGCTCCCGGCCTCGGCGGGTACGGCGTGATCCGGGTCGTGATCGCCGACGACCAGCCGGTGGTCCGTGCCGGCTTCGCCACCCTGGTGAGTTCCGCGGCCGACCTTGCGGTCGTCGGCGAGGCCCGGACCGGCGCCGAAGCCGTCACCCTGGCCCGCACGCAGTGCGCCGACGTCGTGTTGATGGACATCCGGATGCCCGAACTCGACGGCCTCGGCGCTACCCGCCAGATCACCGCGGACGACGACCTGGCCGGCGTTCACGTGCTCATCCTGACCACGTTCGAGATCGACGAGTACGTCTTCGCGGCCCTGCGCAGCGGCGCCAGCGGCTTCCTCGGCAAGAGCGCGGAGCCGGAACAACTCCTCGACGCCATCCGCATAGTCCACCGCGGCGACGCCTTGCTCACCCCGGCCGCCACCCGCAGCCTCATCGCCCGCTTCCTCGCCCGCCCCGAGCCGGCCCTGCTGGTGCAGCCGGCCCGGCTCGCCGATCTGACCCTCCGCGAACGCGAGATCCTGGCCCTGGTCGGCCGTGGCCTGTCCAACGACGAAATCGCCGAGCACCTGACGGTCAGCCCGCACACGGTCAAGACCCACGTCAACCGGACCATGGCCAAGCTCGGCGCGCACGACCGCGCGCAGCTGGTGGTCATCGCCTACGAGACCGGTCTGATCGCGCCGCCGCCCACGGACAGGGCACGTTGACCTCTGCCGAGCCGGCCGACCGTGTGATGAGCCGGGCGACGTGGTCCTGGCTTCGGCGAAGGCAGGCGGCTTGTCGGTGGGCGCAACGCCGACAACCGCGGCTCCTGGGTCGCGGACGCCCCGGCCGGCGTGGCCGGGGGGAGAGAAGGACGGCCGGACCGGGACCACCGGGGACTACCGGAGACGGCTGTCGGGTTCGATGCGAGCGTGCATACCGTTGACAAGATCGGTCTGGTGGAGCGTGTGGGTGGCCGGTCGACCGGCCTCGGCCACGGGGGAAGGGGCCTGGCGAGAGTCGAGGTGCGCCCAGCATGGCCCGAGCCCGTACCGACAGGTTCCATCCGGTCAATGTGCTCGCCGCCATCGAGCGGCTGACCGAGGTCGACCAACAGGTGTTGCGGCTGGTCGCCGAGCACGAGGCAATGAGCACCGAACAACTGGCCGCTACGTGCTTCCCGAACCCGGCTCGCGTCGGCGACGCGGCCATCCGGTTGCGCTATCTGGCGACTCGGGCGCTGCTGGCCGGCTTCCCGCATCCTGGAACCCATCCGGCGGGGCTGGCCGCAGATCACCTCAACGATCGGCTGCCCGCCGGGCTGCCGAGCCCGGTACCCGCGCGCTGGGGCGAGCCGGCGGCGACCGCGGGCGTCATGTGGTGGGCGCCGCCCCGGACCGTGACGCCGCCCCAGAGCGACATCATCGAGCCGGCCATGCAGGGCGGCCACCACTCGCGGACCAGCTCGGGTGCGGCGTCCGGGTCGTCGGCCGGCTCGACCGCGACGATCTCGTGGAAGAACGGGTGAAATGCGTCGGCCCGTGGAACGACGCCCCCGATCGCGGTGATGAACCGGCGGTAGTCGGCGGGCGGGAGCGGGCGGCGCTCCGCCGACGGCTGTGACGAGACGACCAGCAACTCGGCGGCGCGGCTGATGGCGTAGAGCTCCCCACCGGCGTACTCCCGCGTGGCCTGAACCAGCCCGCGGGTCCACGCGTCCTCGGGAAAGATCATGGCTCGCTCCTGACGCCGTACGCGAAGGTCTTTTGATTTTGGCCGGTCTTCCGCAAAGCTGCGTTCAGGTCTTGTCCGCCCGCGGTCGGGCGTGGACGCCTAGCGTCCGAGTGTTGATCCGCGGAAGCTTTTGGAGGTCGGGAGTGTCCCGTGCCCTATTCCGGCGCGGCGCCATCGGGGCGTTGTCGCTGTCCATAGTGGGTGTTGCCTGTTCGATCAACGGCACGCCCGCGCTCGCCAACCCGGCCGGCACCGGCCTGGTGATCAGCGAGGCCTACGTCAACGGTGGCTCGGCCGGTGCCAGCTACACCAACAAGTTCATCGAGCTCTACAACCCCACGGACGCGGCGATCTCGCTGTCCGGGGACACGTTGCAGTACCGGGCGCCGGCCAGCACGGTCGTGCCCAGCGGGTCGCAGGTGTTCGCGCTGACCGGGTCGGTGGCGGCACATGACCACTTCCTGATCCAGCTGCCGAGCAACGGGGCGAACGGCGCGGCCCTGCCGCCCGCCGACCTCAGCACCGGCAGCAGCGTCAACCCGGGCGCGGCGGGCGGGACGCTGTTCCTCGCCGCCAGCGCGACGGGCGTGCTGCCGACCGACGCCGCGGTCATCGACAAGATCGGCTGGGGCACGAGCAACTCGCCGGAGGGGACCGCGCCCAGCGGGAACTCGGTCGTGCTGAGCTACCAGCGTTCGGCTGCCGGCGCTGACACCGACAACAACGCCGCTGACTTCCAGGTCGCCGCTCCGACGCCGACCGCTGCCGACAAATCGGGCGTTGTCGTGGTAAATCCAGGCACGCAGAACGCGACCGCTGGGACCGCGATCGCACCGTTGACCTTGAGCGCGAGCGGCGGAACGGCACCCTATGCCTGGGCCGCAACCGGATTGCCGATCGGTCTGGATATTTCCGAATCGGGGGTCATTTCGGGCACCCCGACCGCCGCCGGCACATCCACGGTGAGTGTCACGGCTACTGACGCGAGCGGGGTCAGCGGCGACGCAACCTTCAGCTTCGTCGTCGCCGCGGCTGCCGTGGTCCTGCCGATCGCCGAGATCCAGGGCACAAACACCGATATTTCACCGTACGTGAACCAGAACGTGATCACCGAGGGCGTCGTCACCGCGGCCTACCCCACCGGCGGCTTCAGCGGATTCTTCGTGGAGACCGGCGGCGCCGACACCACGCCCGGCGCGTCGGACGGCGTGTTCGTCTTCGGCTCGATCTCGGCCGCGCAGGTCGCGATCGGCGACAGCGTCCGGGTGGCCGGCAAGGTCGCCGAGTTCCAGGGCGAAACCGAGATCACCAGCCCGTCGGTGACCAAGCTGGACACCGCGCTGCCGGCCGTCCAGCCGCGCGCGCTCCCGTGGTCCGAGCTGGACACCAATGCCGAGAAGGAGGCCCACGAGGGCGAGCTGGTCACGCCGCAGGGCACGTTCACCGTCTCGGACAACTACGACACCAACTGGTACGGGTCGTTCACGCTCGCCGCCGGTGACACGCCGCTGCGGCAGCCGACCGACGCCGCCGGGGCCGGCAGTTCCGCCGCGTACGCGGTGGCCGCCGACAACGCGGCCCGCATGGTCACCCTCGACGACGGCTCGAGCACCAACTACTCGAGCGCCGCCAACACGGGCAAGCCGCTGCCGTGGCTGACCCCGGACAACCCGGCCAGCGTCGGCTCGAAGGTGAGCTTCCACCAGCCGGTGGTCCTCGAGTACCGCTTCTCGCTCTGGAACTTCCAGCCACGCCAGCAGGTCACCGACGACGGCTCGGCGGTCGCGACGTTCAGCGACACCCGCACCGGCAACCAGCACCCGCGCTCGTTCGCCGGCGCCAGCCTCGCCACGTTCAACGTGGAGAACTACTTCCCGATGACCGGGGAGAAGTACGAGGCGGCGGGCTTCGGCACCTGCACCTACTACAACGACCGCGAGGGCAACCACATCGGTGTCAACACCTGCACCGGTAGTGGGCCGCGCGGCGCCGCGAACGACGTCAGCTTCGCCCGCCAGCAGGCGAAGATCGTCACCGGGATCAACCGGCTGAACGCCGGCGTGGTGTCGCTGGAGGAGGTCGAGAACTCGGCCTGGTTCAACCAGCCGCGGGACACCGCCCTGGCCGGCCTGGTCGACGCGCTCAACGCCGCGGCGGGTTCCGCGATCTGGGCGTACGTCCCCTCGCCGTCCGCCGACAAGCTGCCGCCGCTCGCCGACCAGGACGTGATCCGTACGGCGTTCATCTACAAGCCGGCCGAGGTCGCCCTGGTCGGGTCGTCGCAGGTGCTCACCACCGCGTCGGGTCCCGGGCAGTCGTTCTCGATCGCGCGTGAGCCGCTGGCGCAGGGCTTCAAGAAGGTGGGCGCGACGGACGCCGACGCGTTCGTGGTCGTGGCCAACCACTGGAAGTCGAAGGGCTCCGGCACCCCGCTGTACCCCGGCGACGAGGAGGACACGTCGTCTCCCGCCGTCGACCAGGGCGCGTTCAACGCCACCCGGGTGCACGAGGCGCAGGACACCATCGCGTTCGCGTCGTCGGTCGCCGCCGGTCTCAAGACGAATCGCATCTTCATGGTGGGTGACTTCAACTCGTACACCCACGAGGACCCGATGGAGACCCTCTACGCGGCGGGCTACTCCGACCTGGGCAGCGTCTACGACCCGGCGGAGCAGACCTACTCGTTCAACGGCCTAGAGGGCTCGCTCGACCACATCGTCGCGAACGCCGGCGCCCGCGCCATGGTGACCGGGGCGGATGTCTGGCAGATCAACGCCCAAGAGGCCATCGCGTACGCCTACAGCCGCTACAACTACAACGCAACGTTGCTCTTCAACGGCAGCGACCCGTTCGCCGCCTCCGACCACGACCCGGTGATCGCCGGCCTGACCCTCCCGTCGGCCCCCGCCTGGAACAAGGCGAAGATCTACAACACCGGCGACCTGGTCTACTACAACGGTTCCACCTGGCGCGCCCTGTGGTGGACCCTCAACCAGAAGCCCGGCGACCCGTGGGGCCCGTGGGAGGAGATCCTCACCACCCAGGACGGCACCGCGGTCTGGACGGCGTCCCGCATCTTCCAGGCCGGTGACGTGGTGTCCTACCAGGGCAAGAAGTACAAGGCCCAGTGGTGGACCCGCAACCAGAAGCCAGGGGACCCCTGGGGCCCCTGGAAGCTGATCGGCTAAGGGTTCTGACACAAAGAGGGGCCGCCCCGGCGACTGGGTGGCCCCTCTTTTATGTGGTCCTAGAGCGACCGCTGGTGGGTGCGGTAGGCGCGAGCGGCCAGCCAGGCCATCAGCAGCGCCAGGGCCGTCAGCAGTGCCACCCGGTTGAGGACCAGTCCCCAATCCGGGGTGGTGCTCAGTGCCTCGCGGCTGGCCACCGCCGCCCAGTCGACGGGGTTGAAGCGGGCCGCCTGGGCCACCCAGTCGGGCATGAGGGCGGGGGCGATCATGATGGAGGACAGGAACGCCAGCGGCAGCACCAGGAACTGGGAGACGGCGATGAGTGCCTCCTGCTGGTGCACCAGCAGCGCGATGGCGTTGGACAAGCCCGCGAAGATGGTGGCGATCAGGACCGCGCAGGCCAGCATGACCAGCAGGCCGGGGGCGCCGCCGGGGTAGCGGGCGCCGGCCGCGAGGCCGGCGCCGAACATGATCAGCGACTGGACGACGGTGACCAGCGCCTGGTGGGTCAGGCCCGCGGTGACCAGGGCGGAGCGGCGGATCGGGGAGGTCAGGGTGCGGTCCATGACGCCGCGCTCCATGTCCTGCACGATCGCCGTGCCGCTCCAGCCGGCGGACATCATGGCGGTCATGACGACCACGCCGGGAGTGAGGTAGTCGAGGTAGTTGCCGCCGAAGCCGGGCAGTTCGGCGACGCGGCGGAAGAGCTGGCCGAACAGCAGCAGCCAGACCAGCGGCTGGACCAGGGTGAACATCAGGTACGCGGGCTGACGGGACAGGGTGCGCAGCGAGCGGCCGGTCAGCAGGCGGGCGTGGGTCAGCGCGAGCGTCACAGCAGCACCGCCTCGCGGCCGGCGCCGATGCGGTCGGCCTCACCGAAGCTGCGGCCGGCGTGATGCAGGTACACGTCGTCGAGTGACGGGCGGGCGACGCCGACCGAGGCCAGCTCGATGCCGGCGGCGTCCAAGTTGGCCAGCACCCCGGGCAGCACGGCCGCGCCGTTCGAGACGCGAGCCTGCAGCGCCCCGCCCTCGGCGACGACGGCGCCCACCCCGGGGATCGAGCCGAGGACGCCGCGCGCGCGGTCGGCGTCGGACTGGCGTACCAGGGCCGCTCGGATGGTGTCGCCACCCAGGGCGGTTTTGAGCTGGTCGGGGGTGCCGGCCGCGACCACCCGGCCGGCGTCCACGATGGCCAGTCGCGCGGCCAGGTGGTCGGCCTCCTCCAGGTAGTGGGTGGTCAGCAGCACGGTCAGCCCGTCCTGACGGGCCAGCCGGGCGATCTCGTCCCACAGCTCCCGGCGCGCTTCCGGGTCGAGGCCGGTGGTGGGCTCGTCGAGGAAGAGCACCCGCGGCCGGTGCATGAGGCCCATGGCCACGTCGAGCTTGCGTTGCATGCCGCCGGACCAGGTGCCGGCCAGCCGGCGGCCGGGCTCGGTCAGGTCGAACCGCTCCAGCAGGCCGGCCGCACGCGACCGGGCGTCCCGCGCCGAAGCACCGTGGATGCGACCCTGGAGGACCAGGTTCTCGAGGCCGGTGGCGACCGGATCGAAGCCCGGCTTCTGCGACACGTACCCGATCAGTTGCCGGACTTTCTCCGGCTGCTGTACCACGTCGATGCCGTGTACGCGGGCCTGACCGGTGTCCGGCCGGCTGAGTGTGGTGAGGATCCGCACGGTGGTCGACTTTCCGGCGCCGTTGGGGCCGAGCAGGCCGAAGACGGTGCCGGGTTCGACGGTGAAGCTCAGGTCGGTCAGGGCATGGACCGCTTTCGCGGCCTTGCCGTACGTCTTTCCCAACTCCACCGCCTCGATGGCGGGCGCCGAGATGGGCATGGTGCTCTCCTTCCGTGGAACGGCCGGTGAGCTACCGTGTTGGCTGCAGGGCACTGACGGCAGGCCGGCCGAGGTCGACTGGTCCGGGGTGTCGATCCGTGGTCGTGGTGTTGGCGCACCACGACCACGGTCTATTTGTCGGTCACGAACAGCATGCGGGCGACCGTGATCATCATGACCACGACGCCGCCGACGATGGCGAGCCACGACCACAGCCAGCCCACGGTCAGGGTCAGCAGGACGAACACGGCGATCGCGATCAGCCAGATCACCAGGGTGTAGATGCCGAACCGGGCGGCGGCCGAGGGGTCCTCGGTGAAGCGGTTGCCGACGTCGGCGTGCGACTCCGCCATGCGCATCACCCACTGCTTGTGCCGGTTGGTCTGGGTGGCGCCGAGGTAGCTCAGGATCCCGACACCCGCGACCAGCGGCACCGCGCCGGCGAAGACCCACGCGAGATCGGCCCCGCGCAGGTAGAGCCAGCCGCAGCCGAGGCCCGCCAGGACCAGCAGCGTCCCCACGCCGTAGCCGGCGGCGCGGCCGGTGGGCATCGGGTGGTTGCTCGTGGTCTCCTGGCGCAGGGCGTCGGCGGTGATCGCGCCGCCGGCCACGGCGACGGCAAGCGCCGCGACGGCCTCGCCGGCCAGGGGGACGCCGCCGGCCGTGGCGGCGAGCGCGAGTACGGCGAGGCCGGTGACGCCGACCGCCGACAGGATCACCGTGCGCAGGACGAAGACCGGACGAGGGCGGACCCGGAGCACTGTGCTCGTGGCGTACGCGGAAGTCTTTGTCTCGTCGATGAGCGTGCGAATGTCACCAAGCTCTTCCATCGCGCGGCGCGCGGCGGCGCTGCCGGAAACTCCCTCGGCGTGCAGCTCGGCCGTGCGGGCGACCAGATTGGCGCGGACCTCCTCCTTCAGATCCTGCCGCTCGGGGGTCATCTCGATGCCGGCGAACGCCTCGTCGAGCAGGCGGTGGACGTCGGCGATGTCGCTGGGATTGGTCACGATGATCGCCCTCCGGGGGCCGAGTCCAGGTCGAGAAGGGTGTCGATGAGGTCGCGGGTGAGCGCCCAGGCCGCGACGTTGCGGCGGTAGACGGCGCGGCCGGCGTCGGTGATCCGGTAGTACTTGCGCCGGCCGCCCTGGCTCTCGTCACCCCAGTAGGCCTCGATGAGGCCGTCCTTCACCAGGCGGCGATACGTGGCGTACAGGGTGGCCTCTTTGATCTCGTGCCGGCCACCCGTGGCGTCCCGGATCCGTTTGAAGATCTCGAATCCGTAGCGGTCGTCGTCGCGCAGCACCGCCAGCACGATCGTGTCGGTGTGGCCACGCAGCAGGTCGGCCGCGAGGACGTCTTCGGACGTTTCCTCAATCACGACAGCTACTGTATCAGGAACAGTACCTGACGCGGTATAGCCGCCCGGCGTCTTACGGCAGCGGGGCGAGCATCAGCGAGAGATCGCGCATCGCCTCATAGAGGCGGGCCTTGGCCACAGCAGGGGCGAGGCCGAGCTCTTGCGCGGCCTCGCCCATCGTCCGGCGACGGAAGTACGTCGCGACGAGAATCTCCCGGTGCTGAGCCGGGAGGCTTTGCAGCATCAGTTCCGTCGGCGAGGTCGGCATCCTTGGCACTCTGGCCAGGGCCGCCTCGCAACTCCAGTGCGCACCTGCGGCGTATTCGCCCGATTACCGACGGATGGTCGCCCAGGCTCCGAACATCGGCGGCCCCAGCACGCAGCCGTCCGCGGCGAGCGTCTCGCCCAGCAGCCGGTCGGCCAGGGTGGGTGGGTCGACTTCGGCGCGGGTGGCCACGCCGTGCAACTCCATCAGCGGCACCGTCGCCGCGATCACGTTGGCCCAGGCCCACGCCGGCGCCGCCGGCCCGCCCGCGACGAACAGCTCGACCAGGAGCTCCGGGTCCGGCAGCCCGGCGACCCGGAACATGGTGAACAACGCCGGCCCCAGCCGCCGTTCGATGCCGGCCTTCTCCAGCGCGGCCAGGAAGTAGCCGTGAGCCTGCGCCCAGGTCGGGGTCAGCGGGCCGGCCGGCGCATACGTCAGATCGGCTTCGTGGACGCAGATCAGCCCGCCGGGTCGCAGCCGCGACGCGGCCCGGCGCAGCGCCTCGACCGGATCGGGCAGATACATCAGCACCAGCCGGCCGACCACCGCGTCGAAGTCGCTCTCGATCCCGTCCAGCGTTTGCACGTCGCCGACCCGATACTCCACGTTGGCCGCGTCGGTCCGCCGCCGGGCCAACTCGACCGCCGCCGGGTCACGTTCCACACCGACCACCGCGCCGCCCGGGCCGACCAGGTCGGCGGCCAGTCGGGCCACGTTGCCGGCGCCGCTTCCCAGATCGAGCACCCGCATGCCCGCCACCAGCCCGGCCCGCTCGAGCAGTCGTCGCGTGAGCGGATCGAACACCTGGCCCTGGGCGACGAGCCGCTGGTCCTCGGCAACCCGGTCCTCGAATGGATAGATCATCGCCATCACCCTCTTCTCCGGTTTCAAGCCAGGGTGAGGGCGGCCGGCGCCCGGTGTCGTTGGGTCAGCGCGCAGACGTGTTCACAACCCGTGCGAACCTGCGGTACTCCGCCGGTGGCACGCCATGCGCGGTGCGGAAGGCCCGGCTGAAGTCGGCGGCGCTGGCGAAGCCCCACCGGGTCGCGATGGCCGCCACCGGGTGGGCGTCCAGGCCCGGATCGGCCAGGTCGCGCCGGCACCGCTCCAGGCGCCGCGACCGGATCCAGCCGGCCACGGTCATTCCCTCGTCGTGGAACAGCTGGTGCAACGACCGCAACGACATGTGGTGGTGCGCGGCGACGCCGGCCGGGCTTAGCTGCGGATCGCCGAGGTGCTGCTGGATGAAGCCCTGAACGGTGACCAGCAGGGCGTGCCGGCGGGCCTCGGGCGTGCCCCAGTCGCTGACCTCCAACTCCCGGGCCAGCCGGGTGGCGAGGATCTCGAGCGCGGCGGTGGACAGCCGGGCGGCCTCCGCCGGGGTGCAGTACTCGACGTTGCGGGCCAGCTGGAGCAGGAACTGGGCGGTCAGGTCGCCCATGCCCGCGGTCGCCGGGATCCGCACCGCGGTCAGATGTTTGCGGCCGCTCGGCGACAGCGGCAACAACGACGGCGGAAACATGAAGGTCATCACCCGGGTCGGCCGCTCGTCGACACCACAGGAGACCTCGTACGGCCGGCGGGTGTCATAGAAGGCGAACTCCCCGACCGACAACCGCGCCTGCCGGCCACCCTGATCGACCACCGAGGCGCCGCCGCCACAGACGAGGAAGAGCTTGAGCATGTTGGGATCGGTGTGCGAGATCAGCTCGGTGGTCCGGCGCACCGTGATCGGCATGATGTCGAGCACCACGACCTGCATCGGGCCGAGGCCGCTGGCCCGGAACTCGCCGCGGTAGTCGGGCGGGCAGCGGCCGCCGCACTCCATCGGCACCCACAACGTGCTGGTCAACCCCTGGATGAAGTCGAACCGGTCGGCGGGCGGCACTTCGGTGGTTGTGACAAGCGTGCTCATGGCTCCTCCACCACGGAGAAGGCTCTGAGCGTACGCCGATGAGGCGCCCGGAAAGGACGCCTACCGGACAGCACCTGACGGCGCCAAGCAAAGCATGAGCCTGAGACCAGCGAAGACAGGGTACGGCGAGCTTGGCGACGACTGCGGTTTTGCAGGAGCGAGGGCGTGATCAGCGGGCGTGGCGCCGGCGGTCACGAACAGCGCGGTGACGGACATCAGCCTTGGCCCAGGCCACGCCCTGGTCGATGCCGCGCGTCAACTGCTGCGGATGGGTCAGCGGTCAGAGGTCGTGCCAGGGGTGCGGGCGGGCGGGCTCGGCGACGAGGGGCGCGTCGAAGGCCTCGAACGGGTCGGCGGCGAAGATCGGGGTTGCGGTGGTGTCGTCGGCGAAGACGGGGGTTGCGGTGGTGTCGCCGGCGACTACCGGGATGGCGTCGGAGTCGGCTGGGCGGGGCTGGGCCCAGAGCGGCTGGCGGGAAGGTGGGGCCCACGTGAGTGAGGGCTGGGCGCCGCCGGCGAGCGCGTGGCGGGCGCGCTGCGGCGGCACCCAGATCGGGGGCGGGCCCCACCAGATGATCCGCTCGGCGTGGCTGGCGGGGGCCAGCGGCGGCAGGGGTGAACGGGGGACGGCGCGAGGAGCGGCGGGGCGGGCCGCGGCGGGACGAGCCGCCGCGGGGGTGGGGGCGGCGGGGAGTTGGGGGCGGGTCGCGGGGGCGGGCAGGGCCTGCTGGGCCAGCTCGGCGGCCTCGACGGCGGCTTTGTTGGCGGGGGCGGTGGCCAGGATGACGGCCATGACGATGGTGGTGGCGCCGGCGGCGAGGGCGACCATGCTCCACCCGGGACGAATGGCGTCGCCCAGGAAGAGGAAGGCCACGGCGGAGGGCGCGGTCACCTCGGCGATCCAGTGGACCGCGGTGACCGGGCCGACCTGGCCGCCGCGGAGAGCGTTCGCATACAGCATCATGCCGCTCACGCCGAAGATGACCAGGGCGGCGATCAGCGGGTCGGTGAGGATGGTGAGGACGGCCGAGCGGACGCTCGACATCATGTCGTCGGGGAAGGCCAGGGCCCGGCCGACCAGGGCGGCGCCGCCCAGGCAGAGGCCCGCGAAGCAGGCGACCACGCCGGGCGGGCCCCACTTGGTGGCGCCCCAGCCGAGCAGGGCGACCGAGACGGCGGCGCCGCAGAGCCACAGGCGCAGGCCGGTGGAGGGCGGGACGTCCTCTTGCGGGCCGGCCGACATGGCCAGCGCGGTGAGGGCGGCGATCGAGATGGCGACCGCGACGACGTCGACCGCGCGCAGGCGGGACTTGAGCACGACCCGGGCGGCCACGACGGTGATCGCGAGGGAGCCGGCCAGCACCGACTCGACCAGGTAGACCGCGAGCTGGCTGAGCGCGACCATCGCGCAGGACCAGGCGACCAGATCGAGCAGCACACCGACCACATAGATGGGCTGGCCGAACGACTTGACCGTGCTGGCGGCCCGGCGCGCGCCGACGGCCTGGAGGATCGACGCCGTCCCGTAGCAGAACGCGCCGAAGATCGTGATTGCCAACATGACCCAGCCCGTGGTGGTCATGAGAGCCACCCGGCTTCATAACTCTGGGTATATTGAGCAATCACGCTCTGATGATATGCATCGAATCCCCTAGATCGGAACAGCTACGAGGATCTGACCCGCATAGGTTTCCGCCTGCACCGCCGTCACGTCGGCGGGCGGCATCAGCGCGGCGCCGTCCAGGGTGGTCGAACCGGACTCCGACGCGAGCCAGCTGCCGGCCGGCTCGCGGGCGCCGTCGGCGGCCACGACGAAGAGCCGGCACTGCTCCCCCGCCGGCACGCCGGTCACCGTCGCGTTGACCCGCACCCAGCCGGCCGCCGGCTTGACCGTCGCGCGCATCGACACCCCGGTCGCGATGTTGGTGGCCGCGCCGGTGCGCGCGCCGGGCGCGGCCGAGGTGGCGGCCACGACGGGCGACTCCGACGAAGTGATGCGGCCGATCACCGCGCCCGCACCGAGCGCCACGGCCGCGAAGGCGATCACCACGGCCGCGACCAGGAGGCGGGTGCGCCGGACCTCGCGGCGGCCGAGCCGGCGCACCTCGTGCAGCGTGCGCTGCAGCAACAGGTCGCCGTCGGGCGGCGGGCCCTCGAGGAACGCCTCCGGCGGGATCTCGCCCAGCCCCGCCTCCATCCCGCGCAGGTCGTCGACCTCGCGCCGGCACACCGGGCAGCCGTCGAGATGCGACTGCACCACGGCCTGCTCGTCGCGGTCGAGGACGCCGAGGACGTACGCCCCGAGCAGGTCGGTCTCGTGCTCGCTCACCCCGCCACCGCCTCCCGGAGCCGCCGCAGCGCGTGGTAGCTGCGGGCCTTCACCTGCCCGGCCGGCACGCCGAGCGACTCGGAGGCCTCGGCGACGTCGCAGCCCTGGAAGTAGAGCGCCCGCAGCACGTCGCGGTGCTCGGGCTCGAGCGCCTCCATCGCGCCGAGCAGGGCCATGGCGTCGGGTTCCCCCAAAACGCCGGCGAGGTCGCGCACGATCGCGAACAGCCGCGCGCGGGCCGGACCGTCGAGGACAGTGGGGTCGCGCCAGGCGGCCAGGAGCGCTTGCCGCGCCACGGCCTCGCCGCGGACGCGATCGCCGGCCAGCCGGGACGCGTACGCCAGCAGCGCCGCACCGTGCTCCTCGTAGATCCGCCGGACCAGCACCTCGTCGGCGCGACCCCGGCGGCTCACTCCCCCACCCGCAGCACCGAGATGGTGTCGTCGGCGCCGTTGGAGACGAAGGCGAGCCGTCCGTCCGGCGACACCGCGACCGTACGAGGGCTGTGCCCGACCTTGACCGTGGCGGTGAGCTGACCGGTGCGGCCGTTCAGCACGGAGATCGTGTCATCGCCCTCGTTCACCACGTACGCGTGCTCGCCGTCGGCCGCGAACGCCACGCTCTGCGGCTGCCTGCCGACCTTGAACGGCCCGGTCTCCTTGAGCGTCACCGTGTCGATCAGGTTGGCCGCGTTCGCCTCGTAGCCGGCGACCAGCACCCGCCGCCCGTCCGGCGAGACGGCGAGGCTGTGCGGCGCCTTGCTGACCGGGATCGCCTTGAGGAACTTGTCGGACTTCGTGTCGACGACCGCGACCGCGTTGGACTCGTGGTTGGCCGTGAACGCCCGCTGCTGGTCGCTGGAGAAGCCGACAGCGTGCGGGTTGCGTGGCAGGTTGATCCGCTTTTCCTCGACCCCACCGGTGGACGAGTAGATCTCGACCCGGCCGCTGGAGTGGATGGGCACCCAGAGCTTGCCGGTCGGCCCGACCGCCAGGGCGTAGGGCTGCTTTCCGGTGTCGAGGTAGTGGTGGATCTCGCCGGCGGCGTCGAGCACGGCCACGCCGCTGCCGGAAAGGTCGTTCTCGTACATCGACGCGAAGACCAGGCGGCCGTCGCGGGAGACGGCGACGAACCGCGGGGTGTTGCGCAGCTTCATGCTCGTCGCCTTGCGGCTGGCCGCGTCCACCACGGACAACGCCTTCTCGCCCTGGTTGGCCACGTACACGGTTTTGCTGTCGGGCGAGACCGCGATGCCCTCGGGCTCGTTGCCGACCTTGATCGTGCCGATCACGGCGGGCTTGGCGACGCTGGATATCCGGTTGGCGAGCGCCTCGCGGGTGATCGTGGTGGCCGGCGCGGGGGCGTCGCCGGTGGCGGCGGTCGCGGCTTCCAGGGCCGGCGCCGAGGTGGGCGGCGGCTGGGCGATCGCGTTCTGCGCGCCGCCGCCTTCCCGGTCGCTGACCAGCGCCCAGGCGACGCCGACGCCGCCCAGCAGCACCAGCGCGGTGAGCCCGGCGACCAGCGCCACGGCGCCGGCCGGGCTGCGGCGCTCGCGCGGCGGTGGCAGCACGGTGACCCGCGGCGGCCCGTACGTCGACAGGCCGTCGACCGCTCGCATCTGCGCCTCGACGCCAGTCCGGGTCATCGGCGCCGCGGCCATCAGCACCTGGCCGGTGACCCGCACCTCGCCCCAGCCCGCGGGCCCGCGCACGGTGACCGACCCGTCGAGCCACTCGGACCGCGGCTGCCAGAGGATGCGCAGCTGCTGGCCGGCGAGCATGGCCCGCAACCCCGGACCCGAGACGGTCACGGTGGCGGTCGCGGTGGCCAGCGGCGGCCCGTCGACCAGCACGTCGGCGACCACGCGCGGGGTGCCCGGCGCGATCTGTCCGAAGTCGACCCGGTCGGGGCGCAGGCGGATGGCGGTGCGCTCGAGAGCGGTGGCGGCCGCGGCCGAGACGCTGCGGCTGTCGTCCTGGGTGAGACCCTCGAGGGCGCGGCGCGCGGCAGAGGCCATGCCGAGATCGGCGCCGGCCGCGATCCGGGCCAGCTCGTCCACCGCCGTGAGACGAGCCTCCCGGATCGGGCTGTCGATCTCGGTCAACACATGCGTCGGCAGGCCTAGATCACTCATAGTGTCCCCGCGATCATCATGTAGTGATGGGGATCAGCGTAATCTATTTCATCAGCGCCGCGACCCCGTCGAGGAGCCGGGCCAACCCGAACTCGAAGGCCCGCGCCGGATCGCTCGCCGCGTTGTACTCGGCGCCGGCCGCCGAGCCGACCCGGGACGCGGTCGGCGTCGCGGCCGGGTCGATCACTTTCTCGAGGGCCGGGGCGGCCTGCTCCCACCACTGTTCGTCGCTGAGCCCGGTGCGCTGCTCGACGAGGGTCGCCGCCACCGCGGTCCGCGCTGCCCCGTGCACGTAGTCGGCGACCATCTGCACAACCAGGTCCATCTCGATGTCGCCGAGCCCGATCCCGTCGACGGCCCGCAGGTCGCGGTCGTACTTCGCGATCACGTTGGGACCGAGCGGCGGGCGGGCGGGCGCAACCTGCAGCAGCCACGGATGGCGCAGGTAGAGGGCGAAGTTGTCCCGGGCAACCCGCTCGAGTCGTTCACGCCAGTCGTCGCCGCCCACCTCACCGGAGGCCTGAACCGTGTCGAACATCAGGTCGATGAGCTCGGCCTTGCCCGGCACGTAGGTATAGAGCGACATCGGGCTCACGCCGAGCCGATCGGCGACCTTGCGCATGGAGAGCGCACCGAGCCCGTCGGCGTCGGCGATCGCGATGGCGGCGAGAGCCACCTCGGCGACGGTGAAGCGGGGCTTGGGGCCGGGGCGTGCGGCGTCTCGCACGCCCCAGAGCAGCTCGATCGTGCGTCGCGGGTCGCCGCCACCGGTGAAGTCGGTCGTCACCCTTTACAGCGTACGGAGTCGGGCTATACTCAACGAACTCCGTACGCCGTAAGGAGATAGGTAATGATCTTCGCCGAGGCACTCACCAGGCGATTCGGCTCCACCACGGCCCTCGACGGGTTCGATCTCGAGGTGCCGGCCGGCACGATCCACGGACTGCTCGGGCCCAACGGCGCCGGCAAGACCACCGCCGTCCGCATCCTCACCACGCTGCTGCGACCCGACTCCGGCCGGGCCGAGGTCGGCGGGCACGACGTCGTGCGCGAGTCCGACCGGGTGCGCGCCCGGATCGGGCTGGTCGGCCAGCAGGCCGCGGTCGACGAGCAGCTGTCCGGCCGGCAGAACCTCGAGATGTTCGGCCGGCTGCACCACCTGGGCGGCGCCAAGGCCCGCGCCCGCGCCACCCACCTGCTGGAGCGCTTCGACCTCACCGACGCCGCCGACCGGTCCGCCGGGAAGTACTCGGGCGGCATGCGCCGGCGGCTCGACCTCGCGACCGGCCTGATCACCGACCCGGCCGTGCTCTTCCTCGACGAGCCCACCGCCGGCCTCGACCCGCGCGCCCGCAACGAGGTGTGGCGCACCATCCGCGCGCTGGCCGCCGACGGCACCACCGTGCTGCTCACCACGCAGTACCTGGAGGAGGCCGACCAGCTCGCCGACGCGCTCGCCGTGATCGACCACGGCCGGGTCGTGGCGGCCGGCACGTCCGACGAGCTCAAGGGCCGGCTCGGCGAGGACCACCTGGACGTCGTGGTGCGCGATCCGGCACAACTCGACGAGTTAATCATGATCGTGCAAAGAATGGGCGCGCCGAAGACGGACCCCGACCGGCGGCTGGTCAGCGTCCCGGTGCGCGACCGGGTCGCGGCCCTGACCGCGGTCGCCCAGCAACTCCGGGAGAGCGGGATCGACGCCGAGGACATCGGCGTGCGCCGCCCCACCCTCGACGAGGTGTTTCTTTCGCTGACAGAAAAGAGTGCGACGTGACGGCGTACTGGATGATCTCGGACAGCTGGACCCTCACCCGCCGCACGCTGCTGCACTGGCGCAACCAACCGGGGCTTTTGGCCTTGGATCTGGTCTTCCCCGTGATGGTGCTGCTGATGTTCGCCTACCTGTTCGGCGGCGCCATGATCGTGCCGGGCGGCGGCGACTACCGCGAGTTCCTGCTGCCCGGGATGTTCACGCTGACCATGGCTTTCGGGCTGGAGGGCACCTACACCGCGGTGGCCGCCGACGCGCAGCGCGGGGTCACCGACCGCTTCCGCACGATGCCGATCTCGGCGGCCTCGGTGGTGACCGGGCGCAGCGTGGCCGACATGATCAACGCCGCGGTGGGCCTGGTGGCGCTGATCGCCTGCGGGCTCGCGATCGGCTGGCGCTGGCACAACGGCGCCGTCGACGCGCTGCTCGCGGTGGGCCTGTTGCTGCTGCTGCGGTTCGCGCTGCTGTGGCTGGGCATCTGGCTGGCGCTGGCGGCCGGCAAGCCCGAGACGCTGATGGCCCTGCAGATCCTGGTGTGGCCGCTCGGCTTCCTCTCCAGCGTTTTCACCTCGCCCGACACGATGCCCGGCTGGCTCGGCACGATCGCCGAGTGGAATCCGCTGTCGGCCACCGCCGACGCGACCCGGCAACTCTTCGGCAATCCGGGATCGGAGGGGCCGATCTGGCCGGCGGCGGTGTGGCCGCTCGTCCTGCTCGCCGTGTTCGTGCCATTGGCGATACGTCGTTACCGGCGTCTGACCTGACCGTATTGCCAAGTCTCGCGGACCGGGAACCTTGAGGCGGCTCTCAACCTATTTTGAGAATCCGCTCCTACAGTCGAAAGATGCAGAGCGTCGGCGATCGTCCGGTGATGGCGGTGCTCCCGGCGGAGGGTGCCGACAAACCGGAAGAAAAGCCCCAAAAACCGGATCTGCGCCGAAAGCTGCTGATCGCCGCGGTCCTCGTCTGGGCCGTGGCGATCACCGCTGTAGTGATCTTCCGAGGCGGCGACAGTGCTCCGGCCCCCGCGGCAAACAGGCCGAGTGCCGCGCCGTCCCCATCGGACGCGCCACTCACGACCGGTCAGGTCTACCAGACCGTGCTGCCCTCGCTGGTCTCCATCCGCTCGACCGGCAAGACCACGTCGAACTCGCCGGCCAAGAGCATGGCCGAGTCCGCGACCGGCACCGGCGTGATCGCGAACGCGGACGGCACCATCCTCACGGCCAACCACGTGATCGAGGGCGCCGTGGCTATCCAGGTGACCTACACCGACGGCACCACGTCGGCGGCCGAGGTCAAGAGCGCCGACCCCAAGCAGGACATCGCCACGCTGACCCCGGCCAAGCTGCCCGAGACGCTGGTGCCGGCCACCCTCGGCGGCGGGCTGACCGTGGGCGACGACGTGGTGGCGATGGGCAACCCGCTCGGGCTGACCGCGAGCACCACCAGCGGCGTCGTCTCCGGCCTCGACCGCGTGATGTCCCGCGAGGAGGGCGGCGACATCAGCGGGCTCATCCAGTTCGACGCGGCGGTCAACCCGGGCTCCTCGGGCGGGCCGCTGATCAACGACCGCGGGCAGGTGGCCGGGATCGTGGTGGCGCTGGCCAACCCGACCGACGCGGGCACCTTCATCGGCATCGGCTTCGCCGTTCCCATCGGCGCGGCCCTCGGCGGCGGCCAAGGGGACGGCCGCACGCCTCCCCTGTAGCGAAGGACGGACTGCATGAACTGGAGTGACCAGGCGGCCCCGGCCGCCTCGGCCGGCCCGATCGAGAAGGTGCTCTACGAGGTCAAGAAGACCATCGTGGGGCAGGACCTGCTGCTCGAGCGGCTGATCGTGGCGCTGCTGGCCCGCGGCCACATCCTGGTCGAGGGCGTGCCCGGCCTGGCCAAGACGCTCGCCGTGAAGTCGCTCGCGCAGGCCATCGGCGGCGACTTCCACCGGGTGCAGTTCACCCCCGACCTGGTGCCGGCCGACATCGTGGGCACCCGCGTCTACCACCAGCCGACCGGCGAGTTCCAGGTGCAGCTCGGCCCGGTCTTCACCAACCTGCTGCTGGCCGACGAGATCAACCGGGCGCCGGCCAAGGTGCAGAGCGCGCTGCTCGAGGTCATGCAGGAGCGGCAGGTCACGATCGGCCGCGAGACCCACAAGGTGCCCAACCCGTTCCTGGTCATGGCCACCCAGAACCCGATCGAGAACGAGGGCGTCTATCCGCTCCCGGAAGCGCAGGTCGACCGCTTCATGATGAAGGTGCTGGTCGGCTACCCGAGCGCGACCGAGGAGTTCGTCGTGGTCGAGCGGGCGCTGATGCCGCCCGCGATCATTCAGCGCATCATCGACCCGGAGACGTTGGTGGGGCTTCAGCAGGCGGCGGATCAGGTGTACGTCGACCCGTCGCTGATCGAGTTCGCCGTGCAGCTCGCCCACGCCAGCCGCGAGCCGGCCCGGGTCGGCCTCAGCGACCTCGCCCGCTACGTCACCTTCGGCGCGAGCCCCCGCTCGTCGATCAGCCTGGTGCTGGCCGCCCGGGCGCTGGCCTACATCCGCGGTAGGGAATACGTGGTGCCCGAGGACCTCAGCGACCTGGCCCTCGACGTGCTGCGGCACCGGCTGGTGCTCTCCTACGAGGCGCTCTCCGACGAGGTCACCCCCGACATGGTCCTCTCCAAGATCCTGGCGAACCTGCCGGTCCCCGAGCCGGCCGGCAGGGGCCGCTAGCCATGGTCACCGCACCCGAGAAGCTGCTGCGCCGCCTGGAGTGGAGGCTCGGGCGGCGCCTCGACGGGCGGCTGCAGGGCGCTTACCGGACGGTGTGGCACGGCGCCGGCATAGACTTCACCGACCTGCGGGTGTATTTGCCCGAGGACGACGTGCGGCACATCGACTGGAACGTCACGGCCCGCGTCGACGAGCCGTACGTGCGGCTGTACACCGAGGACCGCGAGCTGACCTGCTGGCTGGTGATCGACCGATCAGCGTCGATGCGCTTCGGCGCTCAAGGCAAGGAGTCGGTCGCCGCCGAGCTGGCGATCGGCCTCGGCCGGCTGGTGTCGCAGGGCGGCAACCGGGTCGGGGCGATCCTCTTCGACAACGACGCGCAGCAGGTGATCCCGCCACGCACCGGTCGCGATCAGATCTTGCGGATCACTCGGGAGCTGACTCGGCCTTTTAACGGGACAAAGGGCAAGACAACTGATTTATCCAAAATGTTCCGCCTGGCCGCCTCCACAACGACGAAAAGGCGCAGCCTCGTCTTCGTCATGTCCGACTTCATCGGCGACCCGGGCTGGGACAGGGACCTGGCCAGGCTCACCCACCGGCACGAGGTCGTGGTGATCCGGGTGGTCGACCCGGCCGAGCTCGACCTCCCCGACCTCGGCCTGATCCTGGTCGAGGACGCCGAGACCGGCGAGCAGCTGCTGGTCGACACCAGCGATCCCCTGCTGCGCGGCCGGCTCGCCACCCAGGTCGGCCTGCGCGAGGACGCGGTCGCCGAGGGCATGCGCAAGGCCGGCGTCGACGCGCACCGCATCACCACCGACCAGGATCTCCTCGCCGCCCTCGTCGGCATGGTCCAGCAGTCCGGGCGGGGGCGCCGATGAGCTTCCTCTACCCCACCCTGCTCGCGGTCGCCGTCCTGGCGACGGCCGCGGCGGTGGCTGCGTACGTCGCCGTGCAGCGGAGACGCACCGCCGCCATGACGGCGGCGGGCTTCGCCCCGATCAAGTCGCGCCGGGCGTCGATCAGGCGCCATTTGCCGTACGCGTTGCTGCTCGCGGCCCTGCCGATCCTCATCGCCGGCCTGGCCCGTCCCGAGGCGAAGCTCTCGGTGCCGCGGGTCTCCGGCACCGTGCTGCTCGCCTTCGACGTCTCCAACAGCATGAAGGCCACCGACGTCGCGCCGTCCCGGCTGGCCGCCGCCCAGCAGGCCGCGGCCGGCTTCGTCGAGCAGCAGCCCGACACGGTCGACGTGGGCGTCATCGTCTTCGGCGAGCAGGCGCTGCTCACCCAGGCGCCGACCGACGACCACGGCCTCGCGCTCAACGCGATCAAGCGGGCCACCGCCAGCGGCGGCACCTCGCTCGGGCAGGCCATCCTGGTCGGGCTCGGCACGATCACCGGCAAGCCGGTCACGCTGCCGCAGGACGGCGCCGCGCCGGACACGTCCGCGCTCGGCTACTGGCCCTCGGCGACGATCGTGGTCTTCTCCGACGGGCAGGACACCGGCGGGCCGGACGCCGAGGCCGCGGCCGAGCTGGCGGCCGCCGCCGGGGTGCGCATCCAGACCGTGGGGGTGGGCACCGAGAAGGGCGGCGTGGTCGAGGTCGACGGCTATCAGCTCGGCACCGCGCTCGACGAGACGCTGCTCACCGGCGTCGCGCAGGTGACCGGCGGCTCGTACCACCGGGCCGGCGACGCCGGGGCGCTCGCCGACACGACCAAGTCGATCGACCTGCGGCTGACCACCAAGAAGGAGCCGGTCGAGCTGACCGCGCCGTTCGCCGGCGCCGCGCTCCTGCTGCTCGCGGTCGGCGCGTTCCTGAGCACCCGCTGGCACGGAAGGATCGTCTGATGTCGCTCAGCTGGCCGTGGGCGCTGCTCGCGCTGCTCGTCGTTCCGCTGCTGCTGGTGGCGCGCTGGTGGATGAACCGGCGACGCAAGCGCTCGGCGGTGACCGTGTCGAGCGTGGCGCTGATCCGGGCCGCGCTGCCCGGCCGCAGCTCGTGGAAGAGGCGGGTGCCGGTCTGGCTGTTCCTGGCCGGCCTGCTCGCGCTCGGCGCCGGCGTGACCCGGCCGGAGGCGACCGTCCAGGTGCCCTCCAACAACACCTCGATCCTGCTGGCCATCGACGTCTCCGGCTCGATGTGCAGCACCGACGTCGACCCCAACCGGCTCACCGTGGCGACCGAGGCGGCCCGCAACTTCATCAAGCAGCAGACCGACGGCACCCGGATCGGGCTGGTCGCGTTCTCCGGCATCGCCGGGCTGCTGGTGCCGCCGACCACCGACAAGGACCAGCTGATCGACGCGATCGACACGCTCAAGACCGCCCGCGGCACCGCGATCGGCCAGGCGATCCTCACCTCGATCGACGCGATCGCCGAGCACAACCCGAACGTCGCGAAGACCGGGGTCGACCTCGGTGACGCCGCGCCGGGCACCTTGGGCGAGTACCAGCCCGACACGATCGTCGTGCTCACCGACGGGTCGAACACCACCGGCGTCGACCCGGTGACCGCCGCCGAGCAGGCCGCGGCCCGCCGGGTGCGGGTCTTCACGATCGGTTTCGGCACCACCGAGCCGGCCCCGATGGTCTGCACCGCCGAGCAGGTCGGCGCCGACCAGTTCGGGATGGGCCGGGGTGGCTTCCCGGGCGGCGGCGGCTTCGGCGGGCGCGGCGCCGGCGGCCGCTACCAGGAGATCGACGAGGACGCCCTGCAGAAGGTCGCGGACACCACGGGCGGGCGCTACTTCCGGGCCGAGGACTCCGACCAGCTCGTCGACGTGCTCAACGACCTGCCCCGCGAGATCGGCCTGCACAAGCAGAAGGTCGAGGTCACGGTCTGGTTCGTGCTGGCCGGCGTGCTGCTGGCCTTCACGGGCGTGTTCCTGTCGCTGTGGTGGAACCGAGGCCCACGACGTCTCCCCAGCGCTCGCTGACCCGCGCGAGATACGCCGGATCCGACGAAGCGACGCGGGGGAACGAGCGCAGCCGCTCCCACGGGCGGCAGGCGTCGATCACCGCGCGGCTGTTGAACGGCGCCGCGCCCTCGGCGAGCATCGGGTCGAGCCGGCTGCCGCGGGTGCGGCGCTGGATCTCGATGTCCTCGGCCGGGTCGGTGCGGGTGGAGATCGCCCAGATCAGCTGGTCGAGGTCGGCCGGGTCGATGTCGTCGTCGACCACCACGACGTACCGGTTCATGTAGGACGCGGCCGGCAGCTGCGCGGCCAGGTGGCCTACCTGCCGGGCGTGGCCGGCGTAGCGCTGCTCGATGGCCACGCCCACGAAGAGGCGGCCGCCGCCGGCCTCGTGCGCCCAGGCCTTCACGATGCCCGGCACCCCGGTCGCGACGAGCTCGTCGTGGATCATCGCGGACTTCATCACGGTGCGCATGTACGAGTAGTCGTGCGGCGGGCGGCCGGGCGGGGCGCCGAGCAGGATCGGGTCGTCCCGGTGGTAGAGCCGGGTGATCTCCACGGCCAGGTCGGCGCGGCGGCTGCCCGAGTAGTAGCCGGTCCACTCGCCGAACGGGCCCTCCTCGCGGGTGTGGCCGGGCCGTAGCCAGCCCTCGATGGCGAGCTCGCTGCCGGCCGGGATCGGCAGACCGGTGTCCGGGCCGAGGACCACCGGGATGCGGTTGCCGAGCACCGCTCCCGCGTACGCGAGCTCGGAAATGCCCGCCGGAACCTCCGTCCCACCCAGCGCGAGCAGCAACGGGTCGTGTCCGAAGGACACGGTGACCGGCGCTCGGCCGTGCCGCTCGAACCAGGCGGCGATGTGCTGGGCGCCGTGCTTGCCGGGAACGGCGGCGATCGTGACCGACCGGCCCTCGTCCTGCACTTCCATCCGGTAGCAGCCGCCGTTGTGCACGCCGGTCTCCGGATCGCTGGTCACCACGAGGCAGCCGGTGCCGATGAAGCGGCCGCCGTCGTGCTCGTGCCAGCGCGGCACCGGGAACTCCAGCAGGTTGATGTCGCCGGCGACCTGGTTGGCCAGCAATGGCGCCTCGGTGACCGGCAGAACTGGGAAGTCGCGCGCCGCGGCGGCCCAGGCCGACGGCTTGCCGCGCAACGCGTCGACCAGCGACTCGTCGGTGTGATCGGAGCCCAGTCCCAGGGTGAGGCCCAGCCGGCGGGCCGAGCCGGTGCTGCCGGTCAGCACCCGGCCCTGGGGATAGCCCTCGATCTCCGAGAAGAGCAAGGCTTTCGGGTACGGCGAACGGTAGCTGAGCTCGGCGATCGCGCCGATCTCCAGATCCCAGTGTGCGCCGCGCACCTCGCGCAGCTCGCCGGTCGCTTCCACTTCGGACAGGAAGGTGCGCAGGCTCAGGAGCGGCTCCATGAGGCCCACCATATTCGCACCAGCCGATGCGATCGGCCGGACGGGGTCGCGGTCTTGGGCGACGCGGCGGAGTATGCGCCAGAGACTCACGTCGATCGGGGGACGAGATGAGGAAACGGTTTGCCGCGGCGCTGGCCGTGGTGCTGATCGTGGGCGGGTGCGGGGCGGACAACAGCGAGTCGGCGGCCGAGCCGCCCGACCATGTCACCTATGCGACCGGCTTCGGCGCGGTCGGCCGGGACGCGTTCATCTGGGTGGCCCGCGACAAGGGCTACTTCCAGGACGCCAACATCGAGATCGACATCCAGAAGGGCGCGGGCAACGTCCCCAACCTCACGATGCTCAAGTCCGGGCAGGCGCAGTTCGCCGCGATGGACTTCTCGGGGGCGGAAGTCCTCGCCGGAACCGACAAGTTCACCGACTGGCGCGCGGTCGCGGCCGTGCACCAGCAAACCCTCGTCTCGATCATGACGACCGCCGGTACCGGCATCACCAAGCCCACCGATCTCACCGGCAAGACCATCGCCACGGCGAAGGGCTCGGTGAGCGAGTTGCTGTTCCCCGCGTACGCGAAGAAGGCCGGCTTCGACGCGGCCAAGGTGAAGATCCAGGGGACGCAGCCGACGGCGCTGAACGGCTTGATGGCCACCGGCCAGGTCGACGCCGTCAGCACGTTCCTGCTGAGCAAGAAGGCCCTCGAGTCGGCGTCGAAGAAACCGGTCACGGTCATGCCGTACAGCGACTACCTGAAGAACCTCTACGGCAACGTCATCGTCACCCGGGCCCAGCTGCTCAACGCCGACCGCGATCTGGTGCGCCGGTTCACCGAAGCGGCGCTCAAGGGCCTGGCGTACAGCCTCGAGCACCCGGACGAGGCCGCCGCGATCCTCAACAAGGCCGAGCCGACCGCCGCGATCCCGGCGGCCGTGGGCGAGATCCAGGCGATGAAGCCGTACTCGGAGCCGCTGGGCAAGCTCAACCAGCAGCGCGTCGCCGACGGCATCGCCGAGCTGAGCAGCGCGGGCCTGATGCCGCCCGGCCTGACCCCCGACAAGGTGGCCGACTTCAGCTTCGTGCCCTGACGCTGCTCAGAGGTGGGTAACCAGCTGGGCGCGGGCGTCGCAGCCCAGCTTCTGGAAGACGTGCGTCAGGTGGGTCTCGACGGTGCGGCGGGTGACGTAGAGCTGCTGGGCGATCTCCCGGTTGCTCAGCCCGCTCGCGGCCATCGTCGCCACGCGGTGCTCGGCCGGGGTCAGCGAAACCGCCGTCCCTCTTGGACGCGCGCCCAAGGCCCGCAGCTCGTCGTGGCAGCGCCGGGCCAGCAGCCGCATCCCGCACCGCTCGGCCAGCACCACCGCTCGCCCGAGCTGGGCGCGGGCGGCCGCCCGGTGGTTGGCGCGGCGTAGCGTCGCGCCGAGGTCGACCAGCGCGCGAACGTGGTCGAGGCGGAACGGTGTGTCGGCGAGCAGGGCGACCGCCTCCTCCAGCGGGGCGATCGCCGCCTCGTGGTCGAGCGTTGCCGCCAGCGCCCGCAGGCCGGCCGCGCGCGGGACCGGCAGGCCCAGCCGGGTGGCCAGCGCCAGGTGTTCCGTCGCGAGCGATCGGGCGGCCGGGATGTCGCCCAGGGCGACCAGCGCCCGGCAGTCGTCGACGCGCCAGGCGGCCAGGCCGGGGTGCTGCGCGTCCATTTGCTTCCACGTCTCGGCGGCGGCGGTCAGGTCGGCGTGCGCGTCCGCCGGGCGGTGCTGGGCCAACCGCAGGCGAGCGCGGCGCTCCAGCGTCAGGCCGGTCATGATCGTGCTTTCGAGCAGGTCGCCGGCGGTATCCAGGACCGCCGCCGCCTCGTCCAGCTCGTCGAGCTCGATGAGCGCCTCGGCCAGCGGGAAGATCGACCACAGCAGGGCCGGCGTGGGGCTGTTGATGCGCTTGAAGTCGTAGGCGAGGCGCGCGTCGGCCTCGGCGTCGCGGATGCGGCCGGCCGCCAGGTGGGCCATCGCCCGCAGGAAGCTGCCGTGGGCGAGCGCTATCCGCCAGCCGCGCGGACGGGCGAGGTCGATCAGCTCCGTGCATCTCTCCCGAGCCACGTCGATCTCGCCGTAGACCATCAGGATGAACTTGGCGAACGTGGTCAGGATCGAGTCGGCGTCCTCGGCCGGGAACTCGGTGGTCAGCAGCGGCACGACCTCGCCCGCGGGCCGGACGTCGCAGAGCGCCTCCCACGCGCCGCAGACCCGCCAGAGCGGGAGATCGGAGGCGTGCAGCGACAGCGCGCGGGCCTCGGCCATCCCGTCCGCCCGCATGCAGGCGAGCCCCACCAGCTCGGCCTCGAGCCGGCTCACCAGCGCGGGGTCGGACGACGAGGCACAGTCGAGGCCGCGCCGGCAGACCCGCATGGCGTCCTCGAAGTACCCGGCCAGGCCGAGCGCCCGCGCGCAGGAGAGCGCGATGCGCGACCGCTGCCCGGGGTCGACGGCCATCTCGACCGCCGAGTCGAGCAGACCGAGCGCGCCCGGCCCGACCTGCGCGGCGACCACCAGCCCGAGCCGGCAGCGCACCTCGGCCTCGTCGGCGGGGTCGGGCGGTGGCTCGGCGAGCGCCCGCCGCAGGAAGGCGGCCGCGCTTTCCGGCGCCCCACGCCGGCCGGCGCCCTCGGCCGCGGCGCGCAGCGTTCGCACGGTCTCGCCGTCGCGGGCCGGCTCGCTGTGCAGCAGGTGCAGCGCCACCGCCTCGCAGTCGGCGCGCTCGCGGGTCAGGATCGCCGCGGCGCGGCCGTGCCACAGCGCGCGTTCGCTGGGCGGCAGTCCCTGGTAGAGCGCGGCGGCCACCAGCGGATGGGTCAGCTCGCGGTAGTTGAGCAGCCCGGCCGAGCGCAGCCGGTCGGCGAGCCGCGCGGCCTCGGCCGTCTCGAGCCCGGCGAGCTCGGCGGCGTGCCGCAGCGGCGCGCCCCGGCCGAGCACGGCGAACGCGCGGGCCAGCGTGGCGGCCCCGGACGGCAGGCGGGACAGTTGCCGTTCGATGGCCCGGCCGACCTGCTCGGGGCCGAATGAGCTGAGCCGGGTCGCGGTCTCGAGCGAGAGCGGGACCCGCTCGGCGTACAGGTGGTCGATCAGCGCGCCGAGCAGGAACGGGTTGCCGGCGGTGGCCGCGTGGCAGGCCTGGGCGAAGCCGGGCGCGGCGGCGGGCAGCCGCGACTCGACCACCGACTCCACCGCGGACGGGCCGAGCGGCGCGGGCCGCACCGGCGGCTCGGCGGCCGCGGCGAGCAGGTCGGCCAGCAGGCCCGGCGACCCGGGTGGCTCGCCGGTCCGCACCGCGCAGAGGATGCCGAGGCGCAGGTCGGCGATCTGCCGCACGAGCTGCAGGAGCCAGCGCAGCGAGGGCGCGTCGGCCCAGTGCACGTCGTCGACGACCAGCAGCGCGGGCCCGCGCTCGGCCAGCCCGCAGGCGAGCCACACCAGACCGTGCGCCGCGGCGTGCATCGCGTCGCCGTCGAGCGCCGGCTCGAGCCCGTCGGCGTCCAGCGCCCGGCGGGACAGCGCGGCCGCGCCCACGGCCAGCGCGTCCCACTCGGCGCTCCCGCGCAGCGGCGCGAAAAGTTGCCGGGCGATGCCCCAGCCGGCGTCGTGCTCGAGCGGACCGCCCCACGCCCGCAGCACCCGCACCCCGGACGCGGCCGCCGCCTGCGCCGCCGCCGCGAGCAGGCTCGACTTGCCGATGCCCGCCGGGCCCTCGACCAGGATCAGCCGCCCGGTGCCGGCGCGCACGGAACCGAGCCGCGCGTCGAGGGCGGCCATCTCGGCGTCGCGCTGGAGCAGCACGCGAGGCATGACCTGACGGTAGGCCCGCGCGGCCTGCCACGAAACCTCGTGGTCGGATCCACGATTCAGCTTCGGTCCGTCCGGCCGAGCATCGATGCCATGACATCCTCGACCTCTGCCGAATACGCCCTCCTCCGGACGCCGGAGGAGTACGAGCGACTGCGGGCGCAGGCCCGCGTGTGGGAGACCGCGACCGGCCGCCTGCTGGACCGGATCGGGCTCGCCGCCGGGGCCCGATGCCTGGACGCCGGGTGTGGTCCGGGCGAGACGATGCGGCTGATGGCGCTGCGGGTCGGCCCGGCCGGGCGGGTCACCGGGATCGACGTGGACGCCGGGCTGGCCGCCCGCGCCCAGGAGACGCTGCACGAGGCCGGGCACCGGCAGTGCCGGACCGTCGCGCACGACCTGAGCGCGTACGAGTCGGTGCCCGGCGGCCCGTACGACCTGGTCTTCGCCCGTCTTCTGCTGTTCCACCTGCCCGAGCGGGTCGCGGTGCTGCGCCGCCTGTGGAACGCGGTCGCGCCCGGCGGCCATCTGCTGGTGCAGGACTACGACCTGAGCGTGGTCACCACGCTGCCGTCGTCGCCGGCTTTCGACGAGGCCGGCCGGCTGATCCTGGGCACGTTCGGGGCGGTCGGCTGCGACGTCCGGGCCGGCACCGCCCTGCCGACGCTGTTCGCCCAGGCCGGGGTGGGCGCGCCGGACGGCACCGACGTGGCCGGCCGGGTCGAGGCGTACGGGTCGGGCCGCCGGATGGTCGACAGCGTGCTGCGCAGCCTGCTGCCGGCCGCCCTCGGGCACGGCGTCGCGAGCGCCCGCGAGATGGAGTCGGCGATGGCGGACCTGGAGGCCGACGCCACCCGCAACCCCGACCGCCCGATGCTGTGGCCGCTGATGATCGGCGCCTGGAAAAAGAAGTGAGCGGGAAGAAGAAATGAACGCCCTCGACGCCACCCGGATCCGGTCGCATTTCGACTTTCCCGCGGCCGGGCGGGTGGTCACCAACAACGCGGCGAGCACCCAGCCGCCGCGCGAGCTGATCGGCCTGCTGCGCAACCTCACCCCGTGGTACGAGAACGTCCACCGGGGTCAGTCCGCCGCCTCCCGCCGCACCACCGCGATGTTCGAGGCGTCCTTCGACACGATCGCGACCTGGCTCAACGCGCCCGGCCGCCGCTGCGTGGCGACGTACCGCAACACCACCGAGGCGATCAACGCGGTGATGTACTCGCTGCTCACCGACTTCCGCGACGGCGACAACGTGGTCACCACCATGCTCGAGCACAATTCCAACTACGTACCGTGGCACGCCCTCTGCCGCGAGATCCTGCCGAGACTCGGCCGCCGGGTGGAGTGCCGCCTGGCCCGCTTCGACGCCGACGGCCGGCTCGACCTCGACCACCTCGCGTCGCTTGTGGACAGTCGCACCAAGCTCGTCTGCTGCACCGGCGCCTCCAACTTCTTCGGCACCAAGCCCGATCTGCCCCGGGTGCGCGCGATCGCCGACGCGAGCGGCTATCCGCAGCCCACCGGCGAGCGCCGTTCGTTGCTGCTGGTCGACGCCGCGCAGCTGGCGCCCACCAGCGCCCTCGACGTCCAGGCCCTCGACGTCGACTACCTGGCCTTCTCCTTCCACAAGATGCTGGCGCCCTTCGGCGTCGGCGTGCTCTACGCCAAGCAGCACCTCCTCGACCATTCGCTCCCGTTCCTCTACGGCGGCGACATGGTCGCGGAGGGCGGCGTCACCCCCGAGTCCGTCGCCTGGAACGACCTGCCCTGGAAGTACACCGCCGGCACCCCCGGCATCCTCGGCGTGATCCTCTCGGCTCAGGCCCTGCGCCTGCTGCTGGACCTGGTCATGCCCACCTCCTTCTTCGGCGGCACCGGCCCGATCCCGCGCGTCGCGATCGAGGAGGTCATGTCCCGGGTGGGCCGGCACACCGCGAACCTGACGGCTCGCTGCATGGCCGGGCTTTCCGAGATCAAAGGCCTGCGGGTGTACGGGCCGGAGCACCGCACGCCGCTCGTCGCCTTCAACCTGGCGGGGGTCAGCCCGTTCGCCGTCGCGGAGGCACTCGACCGCCGCGGCGTCGAGGCCCGCGCCGGCTGCCACTGCGCCACCCTGGCCCACCACGCGCTCGGCCTCGACCCGCCGGCGAGCTGCCGGCTGAGCTTCGCCCTCTACAACACCACCGACGACGTCGACCGCGCGATCGACGCGGTCCGCGAGTTCGCCGCCAGCCGCCCGCTGGTCTCGAATTAGGACGGGAAGAGTCTCCATTCCCCCTCGGAGACGACGTCGACCTTGCCGTCGACCACCCTGATGGCGCTTGCGTCGTCGATCGCGTAGGTCGGCGCGGGGATCCGGGCCGCCCACTTCTCCGCGTTGGCCAGCGAGGCGTCCTGGTGGTGCGGGTGCTCCAGGTGCGGGATCACGCCGAAGTCGACGAGTCCCGCACCCTGCGCCGTGACCAGGATCCGGTCGAGGTCGCCCTCCGGCGTGGCGAAGACGACCTCCTCGGTCTTCAGCGGCCCGTCGCTTCCGCGGGGCGGGTCGACGTAGGTCTCGACGAACGTGGTGGTGGCCGCGATGCTCCCGGCGCTCACTCCCACGTAGACCGCCTCGGAGCGCAGCGACGGCAGGAGATCGGCCAGGCCCGAGCGCCGCATCCAGCCGGCCAGGAAGAGCGGATCGCCGCCGCACACCAGCAGCGCGTCGGCCTCCCGGACCGTCGGCACCCAGGCCGACTCGTCGATGCTCGGCAGCGCCGTCAGCTCCAGGATCCCCAGCGACTTCCAGCCCAGCTTGGTCAACGACGAGGGGCTGTCGCCGAAGATCGTCCGGTAGGCGAAGCCGGCGCCGCCGGGGAACGGGTAGAGGGCTGTCGGGATGACCAGCGCGTCGGACTCGGCGATCGGCTTGCCCAGCAGGCCGGTCAGCGCGTCCCGGATGGTGGCGTTCGTGACCCCGGAGGAGGTCAGGAGAGCTCTCATGGCTCTTACCCCTACTCCACAGTGACCGATTTCGCCAGGTTGCGGCTCTTGCGGATTCACTGTCAGGCGTTCGGCAGCTTCTGGCCGATCAGGGCGTTCAGGCCGCCGGTGCGGCGCAGCTTCTGCCAGCCGAGGCGGATGCCGCCCAACGCGGCGAGGACCGACTGGATCAGCACGAGGTACATGAGCTGGCGGTAGACGAATTGCTGCAACGGCAGCCGCCAGAGCGGGCGCAACGATTCCTTGTCGAGGCGGAAGGCGTAGATGGTGCTGAGCAGCTGGACCAGCAGCATGCCGAACCAGGCGGCGAGGGTTTGGAGGGGGTTGAGGAAGAGCAGGCCGTAGATCAGGAAGACGTCGATCAGTGGGGAGAGCAGGGGTAGCACGGTTTGGAAGAGGGCGAGGTTGATCAGGCCGCGGCGGCCGAAGCGGCCGCCGGCGCCGCGTTCGAGCAGGGCGCGGCGGTGCTTCCACATGGCCTGCATCGTTCCGTACGACCAGCGGTAGCGTTGCCGCCACAGCTGCGACATCGTCGACGGGGCTTCGGTCCAGGCGCGGGCTTGCTCTTCGTAGACGACACGCCACCCCGCCCGGATGACGGCGATGGTCAGGTCGGTGTCTTCGGCGAGGGTGTCGTCGCTGAGGCCGTTGACCTGGCGCAGGGCTTGAGTGCGGAAGGCGCCGATCGCGCCGGGGACGGTGGCCATGCAGTGCATGACGTCGTAGGCGCGGCGGTCGATGGAGAAGCCGACCACGTATTCGATGTGCTGCCAGAGGGCGACCATGCCGGTGCGGTTGGCCACTTTCGCGTTGCCGGCCACCGCGCCCACCGACGAGTCGGCGAAGGGCTGCACGAGCAGGCGTACGGTGTCGGGCTCGAAGACGGTGTCGCCGTCCATCATCACGACCACCTCGGTGGTCGCGTGGGTGATGCCGTTGTTGAGCGCCGCCGACTTGCCGGCGTTCGGCTGCCGCAGGACGGTCACGTCGGGATAGCCGAGGGCGTCGGCGATGTCCGCGGTGCCGTCGGTCGAGCCGTCGTCGACCAGCACGATCCGGATCGGGTGCGTGCTCGCGACCAGCGATCTCAGCGTGTCGGCGATGATCTCCTTCTCGTTGTAAGCGGGCACCACGACCGTCGCCGGCTCGGTGTAGGGCGGCCCCCACACGCCGGGGCCTCGGCGGCTGCGCTTGGCGTGCCTGCGACCCAGGACCAGCACCAGAATCAGCCGGGCAATGGTCAGCACCCCGAGCACCAGCAGCAGCCAGGCGAAGAAGACGGTCACGCCCTTGGCGAACCGCACCGCGCCGACCAGGCCGAGGCCGAGCGCCCGGTCCTTGCCGCTCGCCGCCGGGTTGACGGTGTCCATGCCGGTCAGCGCGGCGACCGTGGTGAACGTGTAGCCCTCGTTCTGGAGCGCGGGGATGACCGTCTCGAGCGCGGTGGCCGTCTTGGCCCGGTTGCCGCCGCCGTCGTGGAACAGCAGGATCGCGCCCTCGTCGTTCTCCGGCGTCACCGCCTCGACGATGTCGGCGACGGTCGTGTCGGGCTCCCAGTCGCGGCTGTCCAGATTGTTGACCACGGTGAGGTAGCCACGACGGCCCATGTCGGCCATCACCGACCAAGTGTTGTCGTCGAGCGCCTTGACCGTCGACGAGTACGGCGGCCGGAAGATCACGCTGGTCGTGTCGGTCGCGCCGGCCAGCGCGAACTGGGTCTCCTGCATCTCCACCTCGCGCCGCCACTCGTTCTTGGTGGACAGGTCGGGGTGGGTGAACGTGTGGATGCCGATCTCGTGGCCGGCGTCGCGCACGTCGCGCACCACCGACGGGTACTGGCTGATCTGCGAGCCGATCATGAAGAAGGTGGCCGGGACGTCGTACTTCGCGAGGACCTTCAAGATCTCGGGGGTGTAGGCCGGGCTCGGCCCGTCGTCGAAGGTCAGCACGATCTGGTTGTCCGGCGCGCTGACCGTCTTGGTGGTGGTGCCGTCGGTCTGGATGATCGGGCCGCCGGAGAGGGCGGCGGCGGGCACCTTGCCGGTGTCGTTCGTCGACTCGACCGCGCCGTCCTGGGTGAACTCGCCCTGGACCAGGCCGTTCACCAGCAGAATGGCGGCGAACAGGACGAGCACGACGGCGAGCAGGATCCATCGGGGCCGCGGCACCGGGAGGCGCCGCCGAGACGACTTCTTGACCGTGTCGACGGACACCGATATCCCCTTGCGGCAGGCTCTGGCTCATCGTCCTGATCGGCCGCATTCTCTTGCTTCTGAGCGTTTGTGACATTCCGCATATATAGGACAGCGGTCGAGCGGGCACGCCTGGGGGCGGGAAGGCTGCGAAGATGCGCGCCCGCCTCGCTGCCGTGTCGGCCGTCCTACTGCTGGCCGCGTGCGGGGGCAACTCCGACTCGGCTTCGACTTCCGCCCCGACCGACGCGGGCTCGCCGGCGGTAGCGCCGTACCTGGATATCGTGAGCGGCAGTGCCAACATTTCCGATATTTACTCTAAAACGGGACAAGCGTCCTTCGCGGCGGCCTTCGTGGTGGCGGACAGCGCCGGGAGCTGCACGCCGACGTGGGGCGGCACGACGGCCATCGACGACAGCACGATCAAGGCGACAATCTCCGCCATCACCGGGAACGGCGGGAAGGTGATCGTCGCGACCGGCGGCGAGACCGGGACCTACCTGGAGACCGCCTGCTCGGCGTCGGAGCTGGCCGCCGCGTACGAGAAAGCCCTCGACGCGGCCGGAAGCAACTCTCTCGACGTGGACATCGAGCAGACGGTGACCGCCGCGATCGTGACCTCCGCGCTCGCCACCCTGCAGAAGGCCCGCGGGACCGCGATCACGCTGACCCTGCCGGTCGGCGGCGAGGAGGTCGGCCTCACCGACACCGCGATCGCGCTGCTGACCAGCGCCAAGAACGCCGGCGTCGACGTGACCGTGAACGCGATGACGATGAACTTCACCGCGACCGGCGACTGGGGCACCGGGCTGACCGCGGCCACCGAGGCGGTCAAGGACGACGTGGCGAGCGTCTGGCCGGACCTGACCGACGCCCAGGTGTACGACATGCTCGGCGTCACCCCGATGATCGGCGTCAACGACACCGGCGGGACGACCACGCTCGCGAACGCCAAGACGCTGCTGAGCTGGGCCGAGTCCAAGGGGCTGGGCTTCGTCCGGTTCTGGTCGGTCAACCGCGACAACGGCGGCTGCACGGACGGCTCGGTGAACGCCGCGTGCAGCGGGATCGCCCAGGACGACTACGCCTTCACCTCGCTGTTCAAGGGCTTCACGACGTAGCTACTTCGTCGCCGACGCCGACGCGGTCGCCGTGGTCGAGACCGTCGCCTTGGTGGTGAGGCCCGAGTCGGAGGCCTGCACGACGCTCGCGCCGACGATCCCGATGTAGAGGGCCGCGAAGATCGCCACCAGGAAGCCGAAGATCGCGAGAAGGCGCTTGCGCCGGCCGGTCGAGTCGACGAAGACCTGCGGGGTGGCTTCCTGGGGCATTACGGCGCTTCGCATCATGGCGGCCACGTTAGGAACGCAGTCTAGGACGTCTCTTTGCGAATCCTGCGCACTCTCTGTGACGACATTTCCGACCACCCTCCGTGATCGCCCGCACGACGCGCCGCCACCCGGGACGGCGGTCATCACTCTCCGCATTTGCCGCATTTGGGGTGCTGCTATTGACGCAAATCGATCGTATGATACGCGAAAACCGCTGGGGTAAGCGCATTCCTGAGGAGCCCTCGATGAGCATCGCGCGACTGGTGACGGCAACGGCGGCGACCGCGCTCGTGCTGTCGATGGCCACCCCGGCGAGGGCGGGCGAGCAACAGACCGCCACCCGCCCGATCCTCACCGCTACCGAGGCCCGCCCCTACGTCCCGCACAACTACCTGGGCTTCTCCGGCGAGTACGCCGCGCCGGTGGCCGACCCCTGGCGTCCCGCCCCGATCACCCCACCGCGCCGGCCCGACCTGATCGTCGGCGGCCCCGGCTTCGCCTCCGTGCAGGACGCTGTCGACGCCGCCTACCGCGCCGGCGGGTCGAAGCGGCGCTACATCGGCATCCTCCCCGGCGTCTACCAGGGCACGGTCTTCATTCCCGCCGGCGGTCCGCCGCTCACCCTCTACGGCCTCGGCCGCCCCGCCGACGTGCGCCTGGAGTTCACCGTCGACGCCACCATCGCGCCCGCCGCGTGGGCCGCCCTGGTCAACCCCGACGGCCGCTACGCCGAGGGCGACCCCGCCTGGCCGATGTTCCAGTCGTGCGCCACCAAGACCAGCGCCACCGCCGGCCTGTGCGCGACGGTGGTCTGGGCGCAGAGCGCCGGCCTGCAGCTCAAGGGCCTGACCATCACCAACACGCTGCTCGACACCGTGGACCGCGGGACGCATCAGGCCTTGGCGCTGCGCACCGACGCCGACCGCACCCAGCTCGAGGGCATGCGCCTGATCAGCCGCCAGGACACGTTCCTCGCCAACGCCGACGACGTGGCCCGCATCGCCCGGGTGTCCGTCCGCGACTCGTACATCGAGGGCGACACCGACTTCGTCTTCGGCCGCGCCGCCGCGGTCTTCACCGGCACCCGCTTCCACCTGGTCTCGTCCCGCAAGGCCTCGGGCGGCGTCATCTTCGCCCCGAACACCGCGCCGAACCATCCCTACGGCTTCCTGGTCACGCACTGCCTGATCACGGCCGACGAGGGTTACGCCGCCGCGCCCACGGGCTATCTCGGCCGCGCCTGGGACCAGGGCGCGAGCACCACCGGATATCTTCCCGGCATCACTCCGAACGGCCAGCTGCTGATCCGCGACACCCTCATCGGCCCCGGCTTCAACACGGTCACGCCCTGGGCGCCGGCGGCCACCACGGCCCGCCCCTTCGCCGCCCGCATCGACGAGGGGCGCGACCTCAACGACATCAACTTCAACCGACTTTTCGAGTACGCGAACCGCACACTCTGACGCCGCGCGGCTCCCTCACGCCTCACGCGGCCGCGCGTCGCACGCCCTCGCGTCGCACGGCCTTGTCTCACACGGCCTTGTCTCAGATGGCCTTGTCTCAGATGGCCTTGTCTCAGATGGCCTTGTCTCAGATGGCCTTGTCTCAGATGGCGGCGACCGCGTCGATCTCGACCAGGAAGCCCGGGGCCAGGCCGGCCACGACATGGACGGTGATGGCCGGCGGCGGGTCGGCCGGGTTCCACACTTTCTGAAAGGCGGCCACGCCCTCGTCGAAACTCTGCCCCGCCGGCGTGGCGATGCGCCAATGCACAACGTTGGCCAGGGTCGCGCCCTCACTCTCCAGAATGGTCGCGATGTTGCGGAACGCCTGCTCAGCCTGCTCACCGAGCGAAGGCCCGACGATCTTGCCATCAGGCCCGACACCGTTCTGCCCGCCGATGTAGATCGTCTTGGCCGGCTGCTCGACCACCACGGCCTGGCTGAACGCCGGGCTGCGGTGAAGTCCCTCGGGGTTGATGTGCCGCACGGACATGTTGCCCTCCGATCTCGGTGACACCGGTTATAGGGGTTCACTCAACACCAGTTATAGTGGTGTCATGCGAGCGAGCGCAACCGGACGGCTCCTGATCGACCCCAAGGGAGGGTCGTTCTGGTTCGACGCGGGCGCCCTCTGCCTCGACTTCGCCCACACCGGCGGCGAGGGGCAATATGCGAAGTTCGAAACCCTCCACGAGCCGCACGCCCTAGCTTCGTGGCTGGCCGAGCCCCCGCTGTCGGCCGTCATGACAGTCCCGATCAAGGCCCGCGATCTGCTGGAGGCCAAGGCTCTCCGCCAGGCGATCTGGGAGGCAGCCCACGCGGCGGCGGCGACGCAGCCCATGTCGGCCGCTGCGGTCGAGACCATCAATCAGGCCGCGGCCGCGTCGCCGCTTGTCCCCGAGCTCATCGACGGAGCCGGTGCGCGATGGGCGGGGCCGGTGCGGGTGTCGCAGGCGATGTCGACGATCGCCCGGGAAATGATCGAGTTGCTGTCCGGGCCGCTGGCCGGCCGCATCCGGGAGTGCGCGGGCGACAACTGCCCGCTGGTCTTCGTCGACTCGTCGCGGCCCGGGGCCCGGCGCTGGTGCTCGATGGAGCGCTGCGGCAATCGACACAAGCTCCGGGCCCTCCGCGAGCGACGAGCCGCGGAATCGTGAGGGTCGTCAGGGGGCCCTCGGCGGGGGCGATCGCCAGCAGCGAGATGATGGCCAAGCCACGCTGGGCGAAGTCGGCCGTGGTGGGGATTTCCTGGACCGGCCCGGCAACCGACTCACCCGACACCGTTACCGGGGCGGGCCAGGGGCGGCCGGCCGGGTCGTTGGTGAACTGGTCCCAGCCCCAGGGCGTACCAGTCGGGGCCGATGCGCACGCGGGTCGGCGCCAGCGTCCGCGGCGGCAGCACCTTGCGCAGCGGCTCGACGGTCAGCAGGGTGCGGTCGGCCTTGAGCGACGAGCGGATCAGGTCGCCGAGCAGATCCAGGTCGTAGGTGTGCATGACGTCGCCGTAGTTCCAGAAGCCGTACCACTCGCGCTGGTCGGCCTGGCCCGCGTAGAAGGCGATCTCGTTGTCGAGCGCGGCCTCCAGCGTGGCCCGCGCCGGAGTGCTGCGGTCGGGCGTCCCAGGTGAAGCTGTGCACGAGCCGGATCGCCTCGCCGCCCGCCGCCAGGTAGACCCGCAGTGTCCAGGGCAGGATCCGGCGGTTGCCGCGGCGGTAGGCGCCGGTGAGCTTGACGACCGCCCGCACCGGGCCGGAGCGCTCGACCTCGGCCCGCTCGACGCTGGCCCGGTAGGCGGCCCGGCTCGGGGCGCCGTTGTCGTCGTCGGGCCGGGCCTGCAGGTCGAGCACCAGGCGGCCGCCGGTGGCGGTGACCCGGCCGGCCCCGCTGCGTCGGTGGTGGTGAGCGCGAGCTTCGCGCCGCGGCGGCCAGCGCGCCGGTGAGCAGGGTGCGGCGGGTCAGCGGTGGTGTCATGAGGCTTACCGGTACGCGGTCGCGGTGATCCATGTCAATCGATGTCAAGGGGATCGCGCGGCATCTGAGGAAAGCGCTTACCCAGACCTCGTTGATCCATTCGGACCGATCCTGCGTATGGTCACCTACCTGCCCCGTCCCCCGCGAAGCCCAGGCGCACACATGACCGACCCGCACGACGACGCCGCCGACCGGCCCGACCCCGTCCTGGTCCGGCCCTACATCGGCCCCGTCCCCGACCAGCCCGCCCGCGACCCCGCCGACGCGCCGACCGTGGTGGTGCCGGTGATCGTCGACGAGCCCGCGCCCGACCCCGTCCCGCCGCCGCGAGGCTCCCGCCGCGGCCGCGCCCTGGCGCTGCGCCTGCTGACGCTGGCCGGCGGCGTGGTGGTGGCGCTCGCGGTGGCCGGCTGGCTGATCTTCGCGCCGCCGAAGGACGACACCCAGCCCGGCGCCGCCCTCCCCCACTTCAAGGCGACGCTGCCGGCCGACCCCACCGAGGCTTCGGCCCGCGCTTCGCAGAGCGCGTCGGCCTCGCCCAGCCCGTCGCTGTCGGCCTCGGCCTCCGCCTCGGCATCGGTGTCCGCGTCGGTCTCGGCCCCGGTCAGCGCCGCGGCCACCGGGCCGTCCGCCGCCGCGAGCGCGACGCTGGCCCCGCCGCCCGCCGCCGACCGCACCGGCTCGGTGCAGGCCGCGAGCGGCCGATGCCTGGCGATGGGCGGCCTGCTCGGCCTGGACGGCAGCCCGGTCCAGGTGACCGGCTGCGCCGACCTGCCGGTGCAGAAGTTCACCCTGGCCACCGACGGCACCCTGCGAGTCTCGGGGCGCTGCGCCCAGACCAGCGGCGACGGCACCGTCCACATCCAGCAGTGCGGCGACGCGACGTCGGCGCAGTGGCGATCCGGCCCCGGCAGCTCCCTGGTCAACCCGTCGACGGGCCAGTGCCTCACCGACCCCGGCCAGGCGGGCGCGACCACCCGGGTGACGTCCTGCACCGGCGCCTCCGACCAGAGCTGGTCGCTTCCCTGAATCCTCAGAGGGCCATCCAGCAGAACAGCGACTCGTCGTTGTCCCGCGCGCGGCCGGCCAGCGCGACGATGCGCTCGATGACGTCGCCTGTGCCGGCCCATTGCGCGGCCAGCTCCGCGAACCGCGACGCGGGGATGGCGGCGAGCGTGTCGCGGGCCTCGTCGCCGAGGACGGTGACCCACGGGCCCTCGTGCTCGGCCGGGTCGGCCGGCCAGATCAGGCTGTCGCCCACCAGTGTCGTGCTCCACGGCTGCCCGGTGGCGACGGCGACCAGCTCGCCGAGCACCACCGACGGGTCCATGCTCTTGAAGTCGTCGCCGTCGAAGGCCGGCAGGGGGCTGCTGCTGTCGGCGTCCATCCGTTGCCGCACCGCGTCGACCGTGGGAGCGCGGAAGTAGTCGTACAGAGGCATGCCGGTCACTTTCTCATGATCGGCGCGCACCCGGGGTCGGACGCCGGCGGGAAGTCAGCGGTTCCCGCGGGCGCGCAGCTCGGCGAGCAGGCCGTCCCTGTCGGTGAGCACCTCGCCGAGGATGCGGCGGCCGGCCGCGAGGAGGTCGGCGACGGCGGGGGTGCTCAGGGCGTACATGACCAGGCCGCCCTCCCGGAACGTGACCACGACGCCCGCCCGGCGCAGGACCGCGAGCTGCTGCGACAGGTTCGACGGCTCCACGTCGATCTCGGCGAGCAGGTCGCGCACGGGACGTGGCCCGGCCTGCAGCAGTTCGAGGACGCGGATGCGCACGGGATGGCCGAGGGTACGGAACATCTCGGCCTTCGCCTGGTACAGCGGCACCGACATGCGACGTGTCCCCCAGCGTGATGCGTGTGAATGAAACGTCAACGACGCGCACGACGAGCCGTTACGCGACCTGAAGCGATGCGTAACTGCAGAAATCTTCAATTCGGCGACCCTTGTGAAAACCATCTCAGGCGACATCGGGATGGCGTCGGACATCGTGTGCGGCCCGTCGTGGCGGGGAGCGGCGAAGGTCTACGCACATTCCGAGGAGGGCGAGAGAACATGGCTGAGATGGACGTGGCACTCAAGGACGCGATGCAGATCAGCGGCGCGATCGGTGCGGCGCTCGTCGACCACACCAGCGGCATGGCGCTGGGCACCGTCGGCGGCGGCAAGGACTTCGACCTGACCACCGCCGCGGCGGCGAACACCGACGTGATCCGGGCCAAGCTGCGCACGATGGAGATGCTCGGCCTGCGCGAGACCATCGAGGACGTGCTGGTCACGCTGGGCTCGCAGTACCACCTGATCCGCCCGCTGAAGGCGCGCTCGGGCCGCGGGCTGTTCCTCTACCTGGCGCTCAGCCGGGACCGGGCCAACCTCGCGATGGCCCGGCACCAGCTGCGCAACATCGAAGCGGCATTGGAGATTTAGGGTTGGACCGGGTTCCATCCGTCGGCGCCGGCCAGGTATCGCTGCGGTGTGTAATTGGCGGCCGTCGACGCGCTCATCTGTGGCCGATCCGACGTGCCCTGCGTCGCGCCGGCGCCCGAGTTGTGGTACTCGGTGAACCGGCACGTCTTCCAGGAGAAGCCGCTCATGTCCTGCCAGGCCCCGGCCTGCCGGATGTGCCCGCCTAGCGCGGAGTCGCGGACCAGCACCTGGCCGATCGCGTCGGCGGCGCCGCCCGCGTGCCAGCACCGTCCGAGCGCGACCGTCTGCGACGCGGCGCTCGACGACAGGGTCGAGCGCGTGATCAAGATCCCGTACGCGTTGGAAGCGTTGGTCGCGGCGGCCGTGATGTACCCGTTGTTGCTGCTCCCGCGGTCGAGCGACCGGATCGTCGAGCTGTCGATCACCAGGGCGCCGTTGCCGTAGATGAAGTCGACGGCGCCCTCGATGTAGCTCTTGTAGACGTACTGCCGGACCTGCTTGCTGCCGGTGCCGCCCCACGAGAGGAAGGTGTCCTGATACCCGAGCAGCCGCACGTTGCGATAGACCTGCCGGTCGCCGCCGGCATAGAGGGCCAGGGCCTGGATCCCTGATCCGTACGTGTTGGCGATGGTCACCCCGGTGATCGTGGTGTTGGCCGCCAGGTTGAGCACGGTGGCGCTGCCGGACGCGCCGCTCGACCCCTGCGGCGTGTTCCCGGTGATCACGATGTCGGTGGCCGTGCCGGTGGCGCCCTTGATGGTGATGCCGGCCTTGGACGCGGGGATGGAGACCTGCCCGCGGTAGGTGCCGGCCTTCACCGAGATGGTGTCGCCGGCGGCGGCGACCGCGAGGGCGGCCTGGATGGTGGTGTAGTTGCCCGACCCGTCGGCGGCCACCGTGATGGTGGTGGCCGCCAACGCGGGGGACGGCGAGCCTAGGAGCAGGAGAACAGCGAGCAGGGGACGCATGGGAACTCCTTTCGAAGGGGCGTTCCCACGTCACCCAATCAATCGATGTGTGTGAATGTTACTCAAAAAACTTCAGGCCGAAACCGGTGTTCGTGTTGGCGCCCGGCACGTTCGCCCGGCTGTAAGTCACGTTGCCCCACCAGCAGAACGTGCCCGTGTACCAGTAGCGGTTGGACCACGAGTAGGGCGTGCCCTTCGGCACCGCGTGGAACATCAGCGGGAACCGCGGACCGGCCGGCGGCGACGTCGCGATGTCGCCGTTGAGCAGCACGAAGCTGTGGCTGCCGGGCCCGTTCACGTACAGCGTCGGATCCCAGCCGGCCATCATCGTGGCCCGGTTCGAGCCGAACAGGCAGCCGTTCGACTTGTACCAGTCCCAGACGTAGGTGGGGTCGCCGCCGGCCCGCAGCCGCACCTCGCCCAGGCAGTACTGGTCGCTCCACGAGCCGTTCGCCGAGTACACGATGTGCAGCTGGCCGTTGGGGTCCTTGATCGGCGCCGGCGCCTCGTTGATGAACGGGTTGCCGACCACCCGTTCCCAGCCCTCGCGCGGCTGGCTGATGACGTAGCGCGCGCCGGTCGGCGTGGTCGGCGAGCTCATCCGGGCGAGGTAGAGGTTCTGCTCGACGTTGGTGTCGCCGGCCCAGCCCGACCACACGAACCAGCGCTGCCCGTTGAAGGTGAACATGGTTCCGTCGATGGCCCACTTGTTGTCCGGGAGGGCCAGCTGCGTCTCGGCGGTGTAGCCGCTGTCCGCCGTCGCCGAGCTGATCACGAACATCCGGTGGGCGTTGCCGGCGCCGGCCGAGAAGTAGATGTAGTAGCGGCCCGAGTCGTACACGATCTCGGGCGCCCAGACCTCGCCGCGGCCGCGGCTGTCGGCCCAGACCTGCCGGGCGGTGGCGCTCGCCAGGGCGCCGGTGGAAGCCGCCTTGCGTACGGAGATGCCGCCGCCGGTCGACTGCGCGGAGATGTAGGTGCTCCCGATCCGCAGGACGCTGGGATCGGCGGCGCGCAGGCTCGTCTGGGCCGCGTCGGCGTGGCCGGCGACGGCGACCGTGCCGGTCAGCGCCAGCAGGAGTGCGAGGAGAAACCGTCTCATCCGTCGAGGGTTTCTCTGAAGAAAGATAACCGTCAATGTCCCAAGGGGCAGAGTCAGGCGGCGATCGAACCGACCGGCGTCAGCCCGAGCCAGTCCGCGAGCTCGGCGATCTCGGCCGCCACCGCGCCCTCGTCGAAGGCGACGTCCTCGTGGATCGCGTCGACGCGCAGCACGCGCTCCTTGCGGTCGGCGGTCGCGTCGACCTTGCCCACCAGCTGGTCGTCCACCACGATCGGCAGCGCCCAGTAGCCCCATTTCCGCTGCGCGACCGGCTTGTACATCTCCAGCTGGTAGTCGAACCCGAACAGGTCGGTCATCCGCTTCCGGTCGTAGACGAGCCGGTCCAGCGGGGACAGCAGCGCCACCCGCCCCTCGAACGGCTGGTCCAGCTGGGCCGGATCGACCCGCCACTTCCCCCGTACGCCCTCGACGGTTGCCTCTTCGCCGACGAACGGCTCGATCTGCGTGGACCGGCCGCGCACCAGACCCATCGCGTTCAGCTCGCGCTCGTCGCGGCGGCGCAGCGCCTCCCCGAGCGGCACCTCCGGGACGGCCGGGTAGACGCGTTCGGCCAGATCCCAGAGCCGGTCGCCGCGGCGCCGGGCGGCGAGGGCGATCTCGCCGCGCTGCACCATCAGGTCGAGCAGGCGATCGAGGTTGCGGTTGTTGTTCCAGCCGCTCGACCGCCACGGGCGCACGCAGGTGTCGGGCAGCTCCCGGGTGGTCAACGGTCCCTCGGCGTCGAGCCGCGCCAGCACGTCGCGGCGGCACGCGTCGTTGGCGCGTACCCAATCCCGGAGATTCTCCTGCCAGCCGTTGAGCTTGCCGGGGCCCGGCCACGCCCGCATCTCGGCCTGGTAGAGGGCGATGTCCTCGGCCGGGCGGATCATGCCGCGCAGCTCGATCAGCGTGCGGTCCTCGAGCGCCTTGCTGAGGTCGGCGGGAGAGTAGCCCGAGCCGAGCCGGCTCCAGGCGACCAGGTGGGCGCTGGGCGCGACCGCCGCGGTCTGGTCGTGCTGCAGCAGGGTCAGGCCGTGGACCAGGTCGAACAGGTTGTCGGGACGCGCCGCGTCGAGCAGCTGGGCCCGGATCGCGATGCGCCGCGCCTCCGCCCGGGAGAGCTTGTGCATGGGAACCGACACTAGCTCCCGGAGATCGCGGGAAGGGCCAGGCCGAGAGCGCGATCCGGGGGCCGCGTGTCCGGCGCGGCCCGCTTTCTTTCCCGGGGTTGCACGGCGAACCGGTGGCATTGGTCTCATAGCCGGGACTTGGACCGGTTCGTACAGTGGGCGCGTGGTTGAGCGGCTTGATCTGCTGCCCGCCTCCGAGGAGCACGCCTACCGGCTGCTCGTGCGGATGGCGGGAGCCGGCGCGGACGAGTTCGCCGAGCAGGCCGGGTTGGGGCCGGGCGAGGCGGCCGCGCTGCTGGAGCGACTGCAGCGCAGGGGCCTGGTCACCGCCGGGCCGATGTTCCACGCGCTGCCACCCGACGTCGCCCTCGGCGAGGTGCTGCTGCGCGAGCAGGAGTCCCTCGAGTCGGCCCGCCAGCTGGTGGCCGCGCTCAGCGAGGAGTACCGCAGCAACACCCGGCGGCGCAGCGCCGGCCACCTCGTCGAGATCGTGGTGGGCGCCGAGACGCTGCGGGACAGGCTGCGCGAGATGCAGGACGCGGCGCACGACGAGATCCTCTGGTTCTGCCGGGCCAACCCGCTAGCCATGCAGGGCCCGGACAACGCCGAGGAGACCGGCGCGCTGAAACGCGGCGTGAGCTACCGGGCGATCTACGAGCGGGCGCTGCTGGAAAAGCCGGGCGAGCTGGCCAGCATCATCGAGGCCGTGGGGATGGGCGAGCAGGCGCGGGCGTTGCCGGCCCTGCCGGTACGCCTCGCGATCGCCGACCGGGCGCTGGCGATCTGCCCGCTCGTGCCCGACGCCGAGTGGGGCGTGGCCGAGCCGACCGCCGCCGTGATCCGCTCCGGCGAGCTGCTGGGCGCGATGATGGCGTTGTTCGAGAGCTACTGGGAGCGGGCGACGCCGGTGCTCGGCGAGGCGTCCGAGGAGCCCGACCGGCTGCTGCTCTCGCTGGTCGTGGCGGGCATGCCGGACAAGTCGATCGCCACCCACCTGGGCGTGAGCAAGCGGACCGTGCAGCGCCGTCTCGACCGGCTGATGGCGGTGGCCGGCGTCGACAGCCGGGCCGGTCTGGCGTTCCAGGCGGCCAAGCGAGGGTGGCTGTAGAAAGGCTCCTTGTCGGGGCCCGGCCGCACCGGCGCCACACACCCGGCGTCGCCCGCGGGGGCGTGCGGGATGACGTCGTCGGTGCGAAGCGTTGTCGCCGGCGCTGCTGGGGTGGTGGCGCGGGCGGGTGCGGCCGGGGTCCTCGGCGGCCCCGCCACGACCGGCACAGTCACGCCGGGCATGATGGGTCTCCATTCGCGGTGGGGCAGCGGTACAAATTTTCAGTACGCGTGCTGCTTTCCCAAAAGGGCAAACCCGTGCCGCACAAGCGCCATGGCACGATGTGGACACCACATAGGGTGTATTGAATGAATGCCGACGAGGTCCGCCGGGCGGTTTCGCTCGCCCGGGAAACCCTGTCCGTCGCCACCGAGCGCGACTGGCGAACGGTTCCCGCCGCCGGGCTCGAGTGGACCTGCTGGGAGACCCTCGAGCACGTGAGCGACGCCCTCTTCGGCTACGCCGCTCAGCTCGGTCCCGCGAAGCCCAGCGTCACGACGTACGTGCCGTTCGGCTGGCGGCAGAACCGTCCCGGCGGCCCGTACCTGACCATCTACGGCGACCACGAGCAGGGCGGGCAGGCCGGCTTGCTCGAGGTCTTCGAGACGTGCGGGGCCCTGCTCGCCGCGATGGTCCAGGCCGTGCCGGCCGGCACGATGTCGTTCCACAACTACGGCGCGTCCGACCCGGGCGGCTTCGCGGCCATGGGCGTGGTCGAGGTGCTCGTGCACACCCACGACGTGGCCGGCGGGCTGGGCCTGCCCTGGGCGCCGCCGGACGACCTTGTTGCCGGCGCGCTCGACCGGCTGTTCCCGTCGGCCCCGGGCGGCTTCGAGCCGTGGCCGACCCTGCTCTGGTGCACCGGCCGCGCCGGCCTGCCCGGCCGGCCCGCCCCCGAGTCCTGGAAATGGGACGGCCGCCCGCGGGTCAGTGGGTCCAGCGGATGAACCGTTCGAACAGCTCGGTCGGCGGCCCTATCGGGAGGTCGCGGGCGGCGTGTTCGAGCCGCTCCCACATGTGCACGACGAGCGCGACGCGGTCCATCCGCGCCGACAGTTGGTGCCGTGCCGGGTCGCACGGCCAAGGGGCGGCACAACAGTGGCAGCGCCACGACGGGCGCTCGGGCTCATGATCGGGCATGGCCATGATCTCCCTGGCGGGGAGCGAAGGCAGGCGTCGATCTTTCTCGGCTGGGGCGGCGGCGGCTGCCGGGTCCGCCGCCACCCCCGTGGCGCCAGTTTGCGCGCGCATTTTTGGCTGGTCAATTACGGACGTGCATGCCGTCACCACAACGGGTGAACCTTCGGCATCGATCGGGCACAATGCGGCGGTGGACAGTCCCACGTTCGTGAGGTTCCAGCTCGGCGCCCAGCTGCGCCGGCTGCGCGACGAGGCCAAGGTGCCGACCGAGCGGGCCGCCGACGTCATCGAGGTGTCCGCCAGCACCCTGCGGCGCATCGAGTCGGGGCGGGTGGGCATCAAGGGCCCGGCGCTCACCGCGCTGCTCAACGAGTACGGCGTGACCGACGCCGAGCTGCGCGAGACGCTGCTGTCCATGGCCCGCGAGGGCAAGCAGCGCGGCTGGTGGGCGAAGTTCGGCGACCTGCCGCAGGCGTACCGGCAGTACATCGGCCTCGAGTCGGCGGCCGACCAGATGCAGAACTTCGAGACCATCGTGGTGCCCGGCCTGCTGCAGACCGAGGCGTACGCGAGGGCGGTGACCTGCTCCGACGCGTTCAAGCCCACGCCCGAGTGGATCGAGCAGCGGGTGACGGTGCGGATGGAGCGGCAGAAGCTCTTCCGGCAGGGCCGGCTCAACCTCGTCGCGGTGATGGACGAGGCGGTGCTGCATCGGCAGATCGGCGGCCCCGATGTGATGCACGATCAGCTCACCGGGCTGCTCGACGCGGCCGACCAGTGGAACGTGACGCTTCAGGTGATTCCGTTCCGCGAGGGCGCGTACGCGTCGATGCTCTCCTCCTTCGCGATCCTCAACTTTCCCGACCACGCAGGAGTGGTTTACATCGAAGGTCTTACCGGGGACCTTTACGCTGAGGGAACGGACGTCGAGCGCTGCACGACCGTCTTCAACGACCTTCGATCGTCAGCGTTGTCGCCGTCCGAGTCGGCCGCGATCATCAGGCGGATCCGCGATGCGGAGCAGTCTTAGGAGTTCAGCATGCTCGATCAGGGTTGGCGTAAGAGCACGCGCAGCGGCAGCAACGGCCAGTGCGTCGAGGCGCGGCGGTGGGGAGACACCGTCCAGGTGCGCGACAGCAAGAACAGGTCGGGCCCGGTCCTTTCCTTCACGCTGGCCGAGTGGGCGGCGTTCACGACCGGCGTGAAGGGCGACGAGTTCGACAGTCAGTCGTAGGGATACAGGTCGCGGTTGGCCTCGACCGCGCGGATGAGCGCGCGCCAGACGAAGCCGAACTGCTGGTGGTCGCGGGTGCCGTAGAGGACGACCCGCTGGCCCCGGATGACGGCGTGGATCTCCTGGTAGCGCGGGTTGCGCTGGGCGTCCCCGATGACGCCGAACGCCACGCCGCAGGCCGAGACCAGCCCCGCGCACACCATCAGCGCGGAGCCGTAGGCGACCGCGAACGGCGCCGCGATCGCCAGCTCCAGGCCGGCGGTGACGGCGGCGACCTTCACCATCGGGTACCGGTAGGTGAGGCAGCGGGTCATCCCGCGCAGCTCCGGTATCGCGATCCGGAGCCCATCCACTTCGACATGCCAGGTCGTAACCGTGATCTCCGCGCCCTCGTAGAGGACACGCCACAGCGGCTTGCTGCGGCTTGCGCTGCTTGTGGACATCTGTGACCCCTTCGTTACCCCGTGCCTCCATTAGAAGGGGCGAACGCTACTTGCAGGTAGCGAGAGGCTGTCCGCGAATCACGATGTGCGAAATCCCATCTGCAAAGTGCAGATAGCCGTGTGCTGAGTCTCCGCCGATCGTGACTATCCGCCACAAACCAGCAAAACCCTTATCCCGTACGCGGCGACGACCGCCCAAGACGCAGCAGCGCGGTCCCCGCCTACGAGCCCGGGCCAGCTGCAACGCAAGCCATTGCCGGGGCTGCCGGGCTGAGCTGCCCACCCAACTCCGCCCGGCGGCAACCCATCAACGATGAGTTCGCGCTCGCTCCGAGCGGCAATTCATCAAGATCGAGCAGACGGCAACCGTGGGCGGCTGCGCTACAGGTCGAACTCGCCGTCCTTGGCGCCGCCGACGAAGGCCGCCCACTCGCGCAGGTTGAAGACCAGGGCGGGGCCGTCAGGGTTGCGGGAGTCGCGGACGGCGACGATGCCGGGCAGGTTGTCGGCGACCTCGACGAAGTCGTCGTCGCCCTCGGCCTGCCTGCTGCGTCGCCAGACCGCGCCGGAGAGATCCGTTGCGGAGGTCATCGCGCGCTCAGGGGCGCAGGTCGAACTCGCCCCGCGTCACGCCGTCGATGAAGGCGGCGAACACGGACCGGTCGAAGCTGAGGATCGCGCCCTCGGGGTCCTTGGAGTCGCGGACCAGGATGGTCTCGCGTCGAGGGGCCACCTCGACACAGGCGCCGCTGCTGCTGCGCGTGCTCTTCCGCCAGGCCGGAGCGCTCTCACGACCGTCCACGGTCCGTCACCACCTATCTAGACCGGCCGGAGGCCACGTTGCACGGCCGGGAGAAGTATATGCCTTTTTCGCCCGATTTCGGACGAACTCAGCCCAGGAACCTTCCGGAGCCTAGCGGAACCGAGCGCCTGCGGCAATTTCCTAACTGCACTTTGCAGGTCACCTAAGCTAACGTTAGGCACGATCGTCGAGCCGCGAGGGCCGAAAGGAGGAACCCGCATGTCGGAGCCCATCGGTCCGGCCATCGCGCGTGTTCGCCTCTCCACCCACCTGCGCCTGCTGCGCGGCGAGAAGCCGGCCGCGGCGGTGGCCAAGGCGATGCACTGGTCGCTCTCGAAGCTGAACCGCATCGAGAACAACAAGGTGACGATCCAGCCGGTCGAGGTGGAGGCGCTGGCACACCACTACGGCGTGGCCGACCAGGCCGAGGTCCGCAAGCTGGTCGACCTGTCGCTGGTCTCGCGACGGCGCATGTGGTGGCGCGACGAGCACGAGTACCTCGACGAGGACTTCATCAACTTCATCGCGTTCGAGAACGACGCCTCCCACATCTACGGCTACCACGCGTCGCTGCTCCCCTGGCTGTTGCAGACGCCGGAGTACGCGCTCGCGATGACGTCGTCGATCCTGCGCAAGCCGATCGACGACCCCGATGTCCGCAAGATCGTCGACGTGCGCCTGAAGCGGCAGGAGACCCTGCGCGACCGCCTCGACGGCGACTTCCCGCCGCGGATCAGCCTGGCCCTCGACGAGGCGGTCCTGCTGCGCCCGGTCGGCGGCGACGAGGTGATGGCCGCTCAGATCGATCACCTGGTCGAGCTGACGGCTCGCCCCGAGGTCGAGGTCGTCGTGCTGCCGTTCCGGCTCGGCGTCCACCCCGGACTCGGCGGCACCTTCGAGATGCTCACCTTCTCGGAGGACGAAGACCTCGACGTGGTCTTCATCGAGACGCCGGCCACCGGCTTCCTGCTGACCGACGCCGCCGACACGACGCCGTTCCGTGAGATCATGAGCGAGCTGCTCGCCACCGATCCCGACGGCGAGAGCCTCGACAAGGCCCTGGCCGGAGCGATAAAGGCCTTACGGCCGTAAGAGCCGAATTCACGGATCCCGAAACCCGTCATGGTCCATTTCCGACCAGGACAGCCGCTCGTCTCTCCACGATCGAAACGTTGTCGGTATCGTTGACGTCACTCTCCACCGCGCTCTCCACCGAGAGGAGACCCCTCCTACCCACCTCAGGACGACGCCGAAGTCGGACCTCCCACCCAAGAGAGGCTCGTCATGCCAGAGACCATCGGACCGGCGATCGCCCGCGATCGGCTCAGCGCACGCCTGCGCGAGCTGCGCGCGTCCCAGGGCCTCTCACCCGCCGAGGTGGCGGAGCGGCTCCACTGGCCGGAATCGGCCATCGAGGAGATGGAGTCGGGCCGGAGCCTGCCCTCACCGCGCAAGCTGGAAGACCTTCTGGGCCTCTACGGCGTCGAGGGCCTGGCGGCCGAAAATCTCTTCCTGCTCGACCACATCGCCCGGTCGCGCTTCTGGTGGGCACGGCACGGCATGTCGGAGGCCTATCAGGACTTCGTGGCGTACGAGGCGGAGGCCGGCCGGATCTGCATCTACCAGCCGCTGGTGGTACCGGGCCTGCTGCAGACCCGCCGGTACGCGGTGGCCGCGGCCGCGACGATCCTGGGCGTGGCCGAGGACGACCCGGCCATCGTCGCGCGCGCCGACGTGCGCCTCGAGCGGCAGGGCCGGGTCGCCGACCGGGTCGCGTCCGGCGAGCGGGTGGAGTTCGTCGCCATCGTGGACGAGGTCGTGCTCCGCCGCCGCATCGGCGGTGACGACGTCATGCGGGAGCAGCTCGGCCATCTCGCCGAGCAGGCCGGCCTGCCGCACGTGACGCTGGTGGTCCTGCCGACCGCGCTCGGCGGCCACCCCGGGCTCGGCGGGGTGTTCGAGTTGCTCGAGCACGAGAGCGACCCCGGCCTGTCGACGGTCTTCATCGAGTCGGCCACCGACGACCAGATCCTGCGTGGCGCCGCGGTCGGCACCTATCGGCAGATCGTGACGAAACTGCGGTCCACGGGCCTCGCCGGCGACGACGCCGTCGCGCTGGTGCGGGAGATCCACGCCGAGATCTGAAGTTAACAGCGCAGCGCGGGGCCGGGGGATGGACCGCGGGGTAACGTGGATCGAACCGGAAGCGTCGCGCTGTTCCCTGTCGGAGGTGGCCATGCCGGAGCAGGTCGGCCAGGCCGTCGCCCGCGAGCGGCTGCGCGCGCGGCTCGTCGAGCTGCGGCGGACGAGTGGGCTCAGCCCCGAGGCGGTCACCTCGCGCACGCACTGGTCACTGTCCAAGTTGAACAGGATCGAGACCGGCGCCGTCACGGTCCAGCCGCTGGACGCGCAGGCGCTGCTGCAGATCTACGGCCTGCACGACCCGGGCGAGGTCGCCAAGCTCACCGACCTCGCGATCACGGCGCGGCGCCGGCAGTGGTGGAGCGGGTTCCAGCTGGAGCCCGAGGTTCGCGACTTCGTGGCGTACGAGAGCACCGCCTCGCGCATCACGACCTATCAGGCGCTGCACATCCCCGACCTGCTGCAGACCGAGGCGTACGCGCGGATGGCGCTCACCGCCGCGGCCGGCAAGAAGGCCGACGACCCCGGCGTGCAGGGCGCGCTCGATCTTCTCCAGCGCCGCCAGGCCGAGGTCGCCGCCCGCGCCCCCGAGATCCAGGCGGTGCTCGACGGCGCGGTGCTGGCGCGGCGGGTCGGCGGCGGTCAGGTGATGCGCGCCCAGCTCGACCGGCTGGTCGAGGCCATCGGCGAGGGCCTGATGCGGATCGTCGTTGTGCCGCTGCGGCACGGCCTGATCCCCGGCCCGGGCGGCGGCTTCGAGCTGCTCGGCTTCCCCGGCGTGGAGGACCCCGACGTGGTCTTCGTCGAGTCCCCCGTGCGCAACCTGCTGGTCCGCGACAAGGACGTGATCGCGGGCTACCACGACGCCGCCGATACCCTGATCGATTCCGGACTCACCCGCGACGCCGCGATCAAGGAGATCCGCCGGGTGCGCAACGAGGTCTAGGCGCCTCGGACGATCGTGCGCAGCGAGGTCTAGGCGCCTCGGACGATGGTGCGCAGCGGCGGGAAACCGTTGAAGCCGACCGAGGCGTAGGTGGCCGTATAGGCGCCCGTGCCGTGGATCCGCAGCTTGTCGCCGGGGCGCAGCGCCAGCGGCAGGTCGTAGGTCGTGTTCTGGTAGAGGACGTCGACGCTGTCGCAGGTCGGGCCGGCCAGGATGACCGGGCCGGTGCGCGTTCCGTCGTACGGCGTGGTCATCCGGTATTGAATGGCCTCGTCCTCGGTCTCGGCGAGCCCGCCGAAGCGCCCGACGTCGAGATAGACCCAGCGCGGCTCATCCGCATAGGACTTGCGGGAGACGAGCACTACCTCGGTGTGCAGCACGCCGCATGGGGCCGCGATGTAGCGTCCCGGCTCGATCATCAGATCTGGACGGATATTTCCGAAGTGTCGGTTGACGGATTCCGCGATCGCGGAAGCGTAGGCGGTGATCGGCGGGCAGGGCGCCAGGTAGTCGACCGGAAAGCCGCCGCCGCAGTCGAGCAGCCGCAACACGATCCCCTCCGAGCGCAGCTTCGCGTACAGCAGCGCGGCCTCGGCGATGCTCGGCTCCCAGCGGCCCGGGTCGAGCTGCTGCGATCCGACGTGGAAGCAGACGCCCGCCGGGTCGAGCCCGTGCCGCGCCGCCCACCGGATCAGGTCGATCGCCATCTCCGGCGCGCACCCGAACTTGCGGCTCAGCGGCCATCGCGCGCCCTGGCTGGAGGCCAGCACCCGGCAGATCACGGTCGCTCCGGGCGCGTGCTCGGCCAGCTTCTCCACCTCGCCGAGGCTGTCGAAGGCGAAAATCCGGACACCCTTCGCGTACGCGTACGCGATGTCCTCGGATTTTTTGATGGTGTTGCCGAACGACAGGGTGGACGCGGGCGCGCCCGCGGACAGGCAGAGGTCGACCTCGTTGCGGCTGGCCACATCGAAGTGGCAGCCGGCCGCCACCAGCTCGCGGACCAGCATCGGCTCGGGATTGGCCTTGACCGCGTAGTAGACCGGCGTGCCCGGGAAGGCGGCCGCGATCCGGTGGTACTGCGCGACCGCGACCGGGATGTCGATCAGCAGAAACGGGGTGTCCATCAGTGGAAGGGCTCGCCGAAGGTTTCCCGGATCCGGTAGAGATCGCGTAACCGGGGTTCGGTGCTGCCGGCCACCCATCGGCTGATCGTCTTGGTGGAGACGTCGAGCTTGCGGGCGGCGGCCTCCATGGTGAGTCCCTCCTCGCGCAGGCGGCCGGCCAGCCAGAGCGCGAACGTGGTGCGCTCGACCGGAACCGGCGAGAGCGGGGCGATCGGTGCGCGCGGCGCCGGCACCTGAGCGGCGGCGGGCGCGGCGACCGCCGGGACCCGGATCGGCGCGGTGTCGGGCGCGAACAGCACGTCCACCTCGGCGCCGTCGGGGAAGATGCGCAGCGAGACCTGGATCGTGCCGGCCTCGCCGGCGGCGTCGAGCAGGACCTCGGCGACCCGCTCGCAGAGGATCCGGATGTCGTCGTCGGAAACGGGGCTGCCGGTCAGCTGGCGGCGGACGAAGTCGCGCACATCGGGCAGCGCGGCCGGTCGCGCGGGAAACGCCTGCGCGACCACCTCGATCGGGAGGATCTCGATGTTCTCCACTCTCGCGAGCTTACGGTGACCGGAGGTACCCGATCGAGTGATGGGAGTCTTTCGTGTTCGCGCCGACGCGCATAGCATCCCCCGGATGGACGGGGATGAGTCCGTGCTGCACATCCTCTGGATGAACGGCGGCCTGAGCTGCGACGGCGAGTCGGTGGCGCTGACCGCCGCGACCCAGCCCAGCATCGAGGAGATCGTCGCCGGCGCCCTGCCCGGGGTGCCGCCGATCGCCCTGCACTGGCCGTACTTCGACTTCGACAGCGGGCCCGACGGCGGCCCCGGCAGCTTCATCGAGTGGTGGCACCGGGCCGACCGGGGTGAGCTCGACCCGTTCATCCTCATCGTCGAGGGCTCGGTGCCCGACGAGGGGAACAAGGCCGAGGGCTACTGGAGCGGGTTCGGAACCGATCCCGAGACCGGGCAGCCGATCCCGGCCGCCGAGTGGCTGACCCGGCTGGCGTCCAAGGCCACGGCCGTGATGGCGGTCGGCACCTGCGCGGCGTACGGCGGCGTGCACGCCATGGCCGGCAACCCGACCGGCGCCCGCGGTGTGCCCGACTTCCTGGGCTGGGACTGGACGTCGAAGGCCGGGCTGCCGATCGTCTGCGTGCCCGGCTGCCCGACACATCCCGACAATCTCGCCGAGACCATCCTGCATCTGCTCTACCAGGTCTCCGGCCAGGGCGGGGAGATGTCGCTGGACGAGTCGCTGCGGCCGCGCTGGCTGTTCGAGTCGACCGTGCACTCCGGCTGCGACCGGGCGTCCTACTACGACCAGAGCGACTTCGCGACCGGATACGGCTCGACGAACTGCCTGGTGAAGGTGGGCTGCTGGGGCCAGGTGGTGCGCTGCAACGTGGCCAAGCGCGGCTGGATCAACGGCGTCGGCGGCTGCCCGAACGTGGGCGGCATCTGCATCGCGTGCACGATGCCCGGCTTCCCCGACAAGTTCATGCCGTTCATGGAGTCGGCCACGCCCGAACCCGAGACAACGGCCGGATACGCCCCTCTCATCCGTACGCTGCGGGGCTTCACGTTGCGGGTGGCGACCCACTGACTCGGGGGATGGCAAGTGACTAGGAGGCCGGACACTTGTGTCCGGCCTCCGCTCTGACCAGGGAAAACACGGGATCGGACAGTAGGGGATCCGAACCACATCTGGGTGGACATCACTGGGGCTGGTGCCGTCCGCGAGCCGTCGGGCAGCCTGGTGACCAGCCGGACACCCCCGGCTACCCGGCGTGACGACGACCTAAGAGGTGGGACAGCCTTGCTCTGGCAACGATGGACAGCGCGGCGCGCGCTGACGGCGATACCGGTGGAATGCACCCGCGGCTCCTCTGCCCGGTCGCACGTCCCCATGGTCTTCCGCGAGCCCGAGGCCGGCTGGTGGGAGGCGCAGACCCGGGCCACGGTGACCGTCGCCGCGATCCGCGAGGGCGACGCCGCCTGGCACCCCGAGATGGTGCTGTCCCGCCTCGCCGAGATCGCCACCGACGAGGCCCTGCTCGTCGTCTTCGGGTCCAACGCCCGGTCGGCACAGCACGCGATGGTCGCCGACCTGCGGTGCCGGCTCCCCCGGCACGAGGTCGTCGCCATGCGGGTACGGCACCGGCACGGCGACCTGCTCCGGGACGCGGCCACCGTGGAGCAGTTGCTCGACACCGGCACCGTGCCGGTGGTGGTCACGCCGGTCTCCGCGATGCACGACGTGACCGCCGAGATCGCCAGTTACCTCCGGGCCGACCGGGTGCTGCGGGTGCTGCGCACGCTCGCGGGGGCCGAGCTCCGGCAGGTGTGGGGGCGGAACCCCGCGCCCAGCCTCAGTTAGCGAGCCATTCGTACCAGGCGTCGAGGTTCTCCCCCTTGGTCGCGGACAGCGCCAGGACCTCGGCCTTCGGATTCACCGAGGCGACATGCGAGCGGCAGGCGTCGAGGTCGAAATCCACGTACGGCAGGAGATCCACTTTGTTCACCACAACCAGATCGGCAGCAGCGAACATGTATGGATACTTAAGGGGCTTGTCGGTCCCCTCGGTCACCGAGATGACGACGACCCTTCCCCGCTCCCCCAAGTCGAACAACGCCGGACAGACCAGGTTCCCCACGTTCTCCACGAAGAGCAGAGCGCCGCGCTCCGGCGCCAAGCGGTCGATGGCGTCGCGCAACATGGCCGCGTCGAGGTGGCAGCCGGCGCCCGTGTTGACCTGCACCACCGGGCAGCCGGTGCGGCGGATGCGCTCGGCGTCGATCCGCGTCTCCTGATCGCCCTCCACCACCGCGACCGGCCGGTGCCTGATCTCGCTGATGGTTCGCTCGAGCAGGGTGGTCTTTCCTGACCCGGGCGAGCTCATCAGGTTGATGGCCGTAATCCCGCGGGACGCCAGGAGTGCCCGGTTCTCGTCGGCCAGCCGATCGTTCTTGGCCAGCACCTTCTCCTCGAGCGTGATCTCGTCGTGCGAGTGCGTGTGGCCGCATCCACAGGTCGCGCACATCCTTCTCAGCCCACCTCCATCGAGACGACCTGCAACTCGCGCCCGGCCGTGACGGCCAGATCGGCGCTGCCGCAGGGGCACAGCAGGATCGGATCGGTCAGCTCCACGTCGGCCCCGCAGGAACGGCATCGCGCCGCCCCCGCGCGCTCCTCGATCTCGAGTCGAGCGCCCTCCGCGATCGTCCCCTCGGTGGCCAGATCGAAGCAGAAGAGCATCGCCTGGGGCACCACGGCGGTCAGCTTTCCAATGCGGACGGTCACGCGTCGCACAGGACGTCCGTCGGCACGTTCGCATACAAGGTCCACGATGTTTTCCGCGATCGCGAGCTCGTGCATGGCAGGGGACCTCGATGTACTGAACGGATTGACATTGTCACACACCGCAGGACTACTGTGTTACCTGCCTCACACGTACGGGCCGAGCGTCGACCCCACTGCCGCAGGGGTCAGGGACGACCCCGGAGAGATGGGTCTTCCATGCCAGACGATCCCCTCATCCATGTCCTGTGGATCAATGCGGGCCTGAGCTGCGACGGAGACTCGGTGGCGCTGACCGCCGCCACCCAGCCCAGCGTCGAGGAGATCGCGCTCGGCGCGCTGCCCGGCCTCCCGCGCATCGCGGTGCACTGGCCGCTGATCGACTTCGAGTGCGGACCGCGGGGCGGCGCCGACGACTTCCTGGAGTGGTTCTTCAAGGCGGACCGCGGCGAGCTCGAGCCGTTCGTGCTGGTCGTCGAGGGATCGATTCCGGACGAGTCGCTGCACGAGGACGGGTACTGGTGCGGGTTCGGCAACAATCCGGAGACCGACCAGCCGATGACTACGAGTGAGTGGCTGGACCGGTTGGTGCCCAAGGCGACGGCCGTGGTGGCGGTGGGCACCTGCGCGACGTACGGCGGGATCCACGCCATGGCCGGCAACCCGACCGGCGCCATGGGCGTCCCCGATTACCTCGGCTGGGAGTGGAAGTCCAAGGCGGGCATCCCGATCGTCTGCGTGCCGGGCTGCCCGATCCAGCCGGACAACCTCGCCGAGACGATCACCTACCTGCTGTATCAGGCCACCGGCCAGGCCCCGATGATCCCGCTGGACGACGCGCTGCGCCCGTCCTGGCTGTTCGGCGCCACCGTGCACGAGGGCTGCGACCGCGCCGGCTACTACGAGCAGGCCGACTTCGCCACCGAGTACGGCTCCCCCAAGTGCATCGTCAAGATGGGCTGCTGGGGCCCGGTCGTGAAGTGCAACGTGCCCAAGCGCGGCTGGCTCAACGGCGTCGGCGGCTGCCCCAACGTGGGCGGCATCTGCATCGGCTGCACGATGCCCGGCTTCCCCGACAAGTTCATGCCGTTCATGGACGAGCCGCCCGGCGGCCGGTTCTCCACCACCGCCGTCGGCTGGTACGGCACCACGATCAAGCGCCTGCGAGCCATCACCACGCACACCCTCGACCAGGAGCCCAAGTGGCGGCGCGGAAAGGTCCGGACATGACCGATTTAGTGGAGATGTCATGGGACCCGATCACGCGGATCGTCGGCAGCTTGGGTATCTACACGAAGATCGACTTCGCCAACAAGGTCGTGGCCGAGTGCAAGAGCACCAGCTCGATCTTCCGCGGTTACTCCATCTTCATGAAGGGCAAGGACCCGCGGGACGCCCACTTCATCACGAGCCGCATCTGCGGCATCTGCGGCGACAACCACGCCACCTGCTCCTGTTACGCGCAGAACATGGCGTACGGCGTGAAGCCCCCGCACCTGGGTGAGTGGATCGTGAACCTCGGCGAGGCGGCCGAGTACATGTTCGACCACAACATCTTCCAGGAGAACCTGGTCGGGGTGGACTACTGCGAGAAGATGGTCGCCGAGACCAACCCGGGCGTGCTGGAGCTGGCCAACCGCACCGAGGCGCCGCACGCCGGCATGCACGGCTACCGCACCGTCGGCGACATCATGCGCTCGCTGAACCCGTTCACCGGCGAGTTCTACCGCGAGGCGCTGCAGGTCAGCCGCATGACGCGGGAGATGTTCTGCCTGATGGAGGGCCGGCATGTCCACCCGTCGACGCTCTACCCGGGCGGGGTCGGCACGGTCGCCACGGTCCAGCTGATGACCGACTACCTGACCCGGCTGATGCGGTACGTGGAGTTCATGAAGAAGGTCGTCCCGATGCACGACGACCTGTTCGACTTCTTCTACGAGGCGCTGCCCGGGTACGAGCAGGTCGGCAACCGCCGCATCCTGCTCGGCTGCTGGGGCTCCTTCCAGGACCCGGAGTCGTGCAACTTCAAGTACGCGGACATGACCGACTGGGGTCGCAAGATGTACGTGACCCCGGGCATCGTCGTCGACGGCAACCTGATCACCACCGACCTCGTCGAGATCAACCTGGGCATCCGCATCCTGCTCGGCTCCTCCTACTACGAGGACTGGACCGACCAGGAGATGTTCGTGACGCGCGACCCGCTGGGCAACCCGGTCGACCGGCGCCACCCGTGGAACCAGCACACCAACCCGCGCCCGCAGAAGCGCGACCTCGACGGCAAGTACAGCTGGGTGATGTCGCCGCGCTGGTACGACGGTCAGAACTACCTGGCGCTGGACACCGGCGGCGGCCCGCTCGCCCGGCTGTGGGCGACCGCGCTGGCCGGCCTGGTGGACATCGGGTACGTCCAGTCCACCGGCTCCTCTGTAAAGATCAACTTGCCGAAGACCGCTTTGAAGGGCCCGGTCGAGTTCGAGTGGAAGATCCCGCAGTGGAGCAACACGATCGAGCGGAACCGCGCGAGGACCTACTTCCAGGCGTACGCGGCGGGATGTGCTCTTCATTTCGCCGAGAAGGCGCTCGCCGAGATCCGGGCCGGGCGCACCAAGACCTGGGAGCCGTTCGAGGTCCCCGACGAGGGCATCGGCTGCGGGTTCACCGAGGCCGTGCGGGGCGTGCTGTCACACCACATGGTCATCCGCGACGGCAAGATCGCCAATTACCACCCGTATCCGCCGACGCCGTGGAACGCGAACCCGCGCGACAGCTACGGCACGCCGGGACCGTATGAGGACGCCGTCCAGGGCCAGCCGATCTTCGAGGAGAACGACCGGGAGCACTTCAAAGGCATCGACATCATGCGTACGGTGCGCAGCTTCGACCCCTGTCTGCCGTGCGGCGTGCACATGTACCTGGGCGGCGGCAAGAAGCTGGAGTTGCTGCACAGCCCGACCCAGTCCGCCGGAGCTTCGTAGGCGTGGCCGCGACGGATTGGCGGGAGTCCGCCGCTCGGATCGACATGCTCCTCGCCGGGGTGGGCGAGGGCGGCGAGGAACTGGTGCGCACGGTCGCCGACCTGTACGGCGCCGGGCTGGAACGCGTGCTCGAGCTGCTGCACGAGCACGGCGCGCTGACCGACGGGGCGCTCGATGCGCTGGCGGCCGACGACCTGGTCGCCGGCCTGCTGCTGGTGCACGGGCTGCACCCGCACGACGCGGCGACCCGGATCAACCTCGCGCTGCGCGGCACCGGGGTCTCGCTGATCGAGGTCACCGACGACGGCGTGTGCCGCTTGCGGGCGCAGCACCGGCCGCACGACATCGAGCAGCTGATCTCGTCGGTGGCGCCCGAGGTCGACCGGGTGGTGGTGGAGACCCTCAAGCCGCTGATTCCGGTGTCGTCCCTGTTCACGCGGCCGGCGACATGACGGACTCCCTGGCTACGCTGCGGCGGGTCGTCCGCAACCGCCCGGCCGCCGATCGGCCGGAGCGCTGCGAGATGTGCTCCGTCACGATCGGCCCCGCGCACGGGCACGTCGTCGACCTGCAGTCGCGGCAGCTGCTCTGCGCGTGCCGGCCGTGCTATCTGCTGTTCACCGACGACGCCGCGCACCTGCGCTACCGGGCGGTCCCCGACCGCTACGCGCCGGTGGGCGCTTTCCTGGACGAGCGGGCCTGGGACGAGCTGCAGATCCCGGTCGGGCTGGCGTTCCTGTTCCACAACTCGGCGCTGGGGCGGATGGTCGCCCTCTACCCCGGTCCGGCCGGCGCCACCGAGTCCGAGTTGGACATGCCGGTGGTCGCGGACTTGCGGCCGGACGTCGAGGCGCTGCTGCTCCGGCGCGGCAGCGACGGCTACCTGGTGCCGATCGACGTCTGCTACGAGCTGGTCGGGCGGCTGCGGACGCTGTGGCGAGGATTCGACGGCGGCCAGGAGGCGCATGCCGCGGTCGACGAGCTCTTCGAACGCGTACGGGCACGGGCGTCATGAGCGCCTACACCTTCACCGTGCTGGACGTGGCGGCCGAGCCGTACGCGGCGTCCCCGCAGCTCACCTGCCGTCTGCGCATCGCGGAGTCGACCGGCCGCCGGGTGCACGCGATCGCGCTGCGCTGCCAGGTGCGCATCGAGCCGCAGCGCCGCCGCTACGACCCCGCCGAGCAGGACGCGCTGCGCGGGCTGTTCGGCGAGCGGGAGCGCTGGGCCGACACCCTCAAGCCGTTCCAGTGGATGCAGGCGAACGCGACAGTGCAGGGCTTCACCGGCGACATCGAGACCGACCTGGCGCTGCCGTGCACCTACGACCTCGAGGTGATCGGCACCCGCTACCTGCACGCGCTCGACGCCGGCGACGTGCCTCTCAACCTGCTGTTCTCCGGCACGATCTTCACGAAGGGCACGACCGGCTTCGAGGTCGAGCAGGTCCCGTGGGCGTGCGAGGCGCGCTGGGCGCTCCCGGTCGCGGTCTGGCGCAACATGATCGACGCCTTCTTCCCGAACAGCGGGTACGTGCTGGTCAGCGCCGACATGCTCAAGGAGCTCGCCGCGTTCCGCGCCCGCCACGACCTGATCAGCTGGGACGAGACGATGCGGCGCCTGCTCGACGCTTCCTCGTCGCCCGATTCTCCGGAGCGGCGGTGACCGTCGAGGCGGCCCGGGCGGTCGCCGACGCCGTGCTCTACGAGGGATACCTGCTCTATCCCTACCGGGCGAGCGCGGCCAAAAATCGGTCACGCTGGCAGTTCGGCGTGCTCGGCCCGCCGGCGGCGGCCTCGCCGGCCTTCGCGGAGCCGCCGGCGATGGGGCTGTCTTTTCTCGTACGCCCGGCCGACGGTGCCCCGGCGGTGACCATCCATCTGCGCTTCCTTCAGTTGCAGACTCGGCAGGTGCTGGACGCCGCCGGGCAGCCCGTGCCCTCACTGCAAGTCGGCGACGAGACCGTGCTCACCTGGGACGAGGCAGTCGAGCAGGAGCTCACCTTCGACGTCCCTCTCGGTAGCAAATCCGACTTTCCGGTTTTGGTCGAGGGCGGCGTCGAAGAGGAGTCGCTCGGCACGGCCGGGCGGGTCGTGCGCCGGCGGTGGCCCCTCACCGCGCGTCTTCGGGCGCACGCCGAGCCCGACGGCGACTTTCTCCGTCTCAGCGTGGCGGTCACGAACGAACACCCCTCCCCTGCCACGGACAAGGACGAGGCGATCCGCCACTCGCTGCTCGGCGCCCACCTCCTGATCGAGGCGCGCGACGCCACCTTCGTCTCGATGCAGGACCCGCCGCCCGCGGCCGCCGACGCCGTCGCGCGCTGCCGTCAGGAACGCTGCTGGCCGGTGCTGGCCGGCTCGGACAGGCTGCTGCTCGGCGCGCCGATCATCCTGTACGACCACCCGGCCGTCGCGCCGCAGAGCCCGGGCGCCCTCTTCGACGCCACCGAGATCGACGAGATCCTCACCTTGCGGGTCATGACGATGACCGACGACGAGAAGGCCGAGGCCCGCGCGACCGACCCGCGCGCCCGTACGATCGTGGACCGCTGCGACTCGCTCAGCCCGGCCGGCCTGCAGAGCCTGCACGGCACCCGGCTCGACGACACACCCTGGTGGGACCCCGCGACCGACGAGCCCGGCCCCGACTCGGTGCTGATCGCCGGCGTCCGCGTCGGCAAGGGCAGCCTCGTGCGCGTGCACCCGTCGCGGCGGGCGGACGCGCAAGACCTCTTCTTCGCCGGCCAGCAGGCCCGGGTGACCGCCGTCGTCTCCGATGTGGACGGTGGCACGCACGTGGCCCTGGTTCTGGTCGACGACCCGGCGGCCGACCTGCACGACTGGTACGGCCGGTACCTCTATTTCGCCCCCGACGAGCTCGAACCCATTCCCGAGGGGAACTGATGCTGAAACTCATAGGCGCCCTGACCACCATCGCGGCCGCCGCGGCGGCCGCCTATGCGGCGACCCTCGTGGTCGCGTCGCTGCCCGACATCCAGCGCTACCTCAAGATCAGGTCGATGTGAACATTCTGGTCGCCGGTATCGGCAACATCTTCTTCGGCGATGACGGCTTCGGCCCCGAGGTCGTGCGGCGGCTGCTCGCCGAGGGCCCGCCGCCGCCTCAGGTGCGCATCGTCGACTACGGCATCCGCGGCATGTTCCTCGCCTTCGACCTGCTCGGCGTCGACCGGCTCATCCTGATCGACGCGCTGCCGGGCGAGGAGACGCCGGGCGAGCTGGTCGTGTTCGAGATCGGGCCGGACGACGTCGAGCCCACCGGCTTCGACGCGCACATGATGAGCCCCGGCCGGGTGCTCGGCGCCGTGCGGAAGCTCGGCGAGGCGCTGCCTCCGACTTACCTGGTCGGCTGTCGGATCGACACGGCGTTCGAGGACATCAGCCTCACCCCGCGGGTGGAGAAGGCGATCCCGGGGGCGATGGAGGCCGTGCACGCGCTCATCGACCGCATGCTGGCCGAGCCGGACGACAGCGATCCCGCGAAGTCCGGCGTCTACTCACCGGTCGCCCAGATCATGCGGGAGGTGCGCGCCGAGCCCAAGGGCGCGGTCCGCCCCCTCAAGGCCGAGACCCCTGACGTCTGGGGAGGAGGCTGACCATGTGCCTGGGCATTCCGGGTCAGGTCGTCGAGATCGTGGAGGGCTACGCGGGGCAGCTCGCACTCGTCGACGTCGAGGGGGCCAAGCGGCGCGTCAACATCGGCATGCTCGACTCGCCGCCGGACCCGGGCGCCTGGGTGCTGATCCACCTCGGCTTCGCCGTCGAGCTCATCGACGCGCGGGAGGCCGCCCGGGCGATGAGCGGGCTCGAGCTGGTCGGCCAGGCCCGGCGCCTGCGCCGCCGATACACGGTGTCGGGGCTGGTGCAGGGCGTGGGTTTCCGGCCTTTCGCGTACGCGATGGCGTCGGCTCTCGCCCTCTCCGGCTCGGTCGCCAACACCGCCGACGGCGTGGTGGTCGAGGTCGAGGGTGAGGCCGACGCCGTCCACGCGTACGGCCGGCGCCTGCGATCCGACGCGCCGCCGCTGGCCATGGTGATCGGCGTGGGGTCGGAGGACCTGCCGCTCGAAGGTGGCACCGGCTTCACGATCTCGTCGTCGCAGGCCGGCGCGACCCGCACGCTGGCCTCGCCGGACGTGGCGATCTGCGCCGACTGCCAGCGCGAGCTGCGCGACCCCGGCGATCGCCGCTACCGGCACCCCTTCATCACCTGCACCAACTGCGGTCCCCGATTCACCATCATCAAATCCCTCCCGTACGACCGCGCGCAGACCACCATGGCCGGATTCCCGATGTGTGCGGCCTGCGAGGCGGAGTACTCGGATCCGGCCGATCGGCGCTTCCACGCCCAGCCGATCGCTTGCCCGTCGTGCGGGCCCACCCTGGAGCTGGTCGACCCGGCCGCCCCGCCGACCACCGCCTCCCCCGGCGCGGCCCCGGTCGCCCTCTCCCCCGGCGATGATCCTCTTGCTGCATGCCGGCGGCTGCTCGCGGAGGGGCGGATCGTCGCGATCAAAGGGCTCGGCGGCTACCACCTCGCCTGCGACGCGCGGAACGCGGCGGCCGTTGCCGAGCTGCGGCGGCGCAAGCAGCGCGGGGGCAAGCCGTTCGCGGTGATGGTGGCCGACCTCGACACCGCCCGGAAACTCGCCGTGCTCACCGACGGCGACGAGGAACTGCTCGACGACATCCGGCGGCCCATCGTGCTGGTGCCCCGGCGGCCTGATGCCGAAGTCGCGGAGGAGGTCGCGCCGGACAACCCGGATCTCGGGATCATGCTGCCCTACACGCCGCTGCACGTGCTGCTGTTCGGGCTGCCCGGGGACCCGCCCGGCCCGGATGTGCTGGTGATGACCTCGGGCAACCTCTCGGGCGAGCCGATCGTCACCGACGACGACGCGGCACTGGACCGGCTCGGGTCGCTGGCCGACGCGTGGTTGCGGCACGACCGGGAGATCCGGGTGCCCTGCGACGACTCGGTGAGCCGGCACGTCGCCGGCGCCGAGCTGCCGATCCGGCGGTCCCGCGGGTACGCGCCGCTGCCGCTCGCGTTGCCGTTCGAGGTGGGGCCGATCCTGGCCACCGGCGCGGATCTCAAGAACACGTGCGCGGTGGCAAACGGCCGCTACGCGTGGCTCAGCCAGCACATCGGCGACATGGACGACCTGTCCACGATCGAGGCGCTCACCCGGACCGAGCGCCATCTCGAGGAGCTCACCGGCGTGCGGCCGGAGACCGTGGTGGCCGATCTGCATCCGGGATACCGGTCGAGCGACTGGGCCAAGCGGCACGCGGACGGGCGGCCGGTGCGGCGGGTGCAGCACCATCACGCGCACGTCGCCTCGGTGATGGCGGAACACGGGCTGGGACCGGACGAGCAGGTCATCGGCATCGCGTTCGACGGCACCGGGTACGGCCCGGACGGGGCGGTGTGGGGCGGCGAGATGCTGATCGCCGACTACAAGGACTATCGGCGCGCGGCCCGGCTCGGGTACGTGCCGCTCGCGGGCGGGGACGCGAGCGTGCTGCGCCCGTACCGGATGGCCCTCGCCCACCTGCACGCGGCCGGCGTGCACTGGCACCCGGATCTGCCCGCGGTGCGGGCCTGCCCCCCGGCCGAGCGCGACCTGCTCGCCCGGCAGTTCGGCAGCGGCGCGGACTGCGTGCCGACGTCGAGCATGGGCCGGCTGTTCGATGCGGTGTCGTCGCTGGCCGGTATCCGGCACACCGTCGAATACGAGGCGGAGGCGGCGATCCTCCTCGAAGGAAACGCGCGTTCGCTTTCGGCGGAGCGCGGTACCCCGTACGCGTTCGAATGGTGCGTGAGTCAAGACGGCCCGGATGTCGCCGACGCCGGTCCGGTGATTCGCCAGATCGCGTTCGACGTTGTGAATGGCGTGGCGGCACCAGTGGTGGCGGCCCGGTTCCACGCGGCGGTGGCGGCGCTGATCGGGGAAATGGCCGAACGCGGACGGGAACGGTTCGGCATCGATGTGGTGGTGCTTGGCGGCGGAGTTTTCCAGAACGCGCTGCTCGTCGAGGCCACCCTGCTCGAACTGGGGGAACGTGGTTTCACGACGCTGCGGCCGCGGCTGCTGCCGCCGAACGACGGCGGCATCGCGCTGGGGCAACTGGTAGTTGGCTCCGGTTGAGTCAGCTCTGTTAGGAGGTCTTATGTGCCTGGCGGTTCCCGGACGCATTCTGAGCATCGCCGAGGCCGACGGCGTGCCGATGGCCGAGGTCGATTTCGGGGGCGTGCGCAAAAGCGTCTGCCTGCAATACGTGCCGGACGCGGTGGTCGGCGAGTACGTGGTGGTGCATGTCGGCTTCGCCATTCAGCTGCTCGACGAGGAGTCCGCGCGGCAGACGCTGGTCAATTTCGAGAAGATGGGCATCCTCGAGGAGGAGTTCGGTGAAATACCTCGATGAGTTCGGCAACCCCGCACTGGCCAAGAAGCTGGTCGAGGAGATTCACGCGGCGACGACCCGCCCGTGGGCGATGATGGAGGTCTGCGGCGGGCAGACGCATTCCATCATCCGGCACGGAATCGACCAGTTGCTGCCGGCCGGGGTCGAGATGATTCACGGTCCGGGATGCCCGGTGTGCGTGACGCCGCTGGAGGTCATCGACAAGGCGCTCGCCATCGCGGCGCGGCCGGGCGTCATTTTCTGCTCGTTCGGCGACATGCTGCGCGTGCCCGGCAGCGGCCAGGATCTGTTCGGCGTGAAAAGCGCGGGCGGGGACGTGCGGGTGGTGTATTCGCCGCTCGACGCGCTGAAGATCGCCCGCGAGAATCCGGACCGGCAGGTGGTGTTCTTCGGCATCGGGTTCGAGACCACGGCGCCGGCCAATGCGATGACGGTCTATCAGGCGCGCCGGCTCGGTGTCACGAACTTCTCGCTGCTCGTCTCGCACGTGCTGGTGCCGCCGGCGATCGCGGCCATCATGGAGTCGCCGACCTGCCGGGTGCAGGCGTTCCTCGCGGCCGGGCACGTGTGCAGCGTGATGGGCACGCGGGAGTACCCGCCGCTGGCCGAGCGCTACGGCGTGCCGATCGTGGTGACCGGCTTCGAGCCGCTCGACATCCTCGAAGGGATCCGGCGCACGGTCGTGCAATTGGAGGCCGGGCGGCACGAGGTGGAGAACGCGTATCCGCGGGCGGTGCGGGACGAGGGAAACCCGGCGGCGATGGAAATGCTGCAGGACGTCTTCGAGGTGACCGACCGGACGTGGCGAGGGATCGGCATGATCCCGGGCAGCGGATGGCGGCTCTCCGCGCGTTACCAGGAGTTCGACGCCGAGCAGCGCTTCTCGGTGACCGGCATCAAGACGTCGGAGTCGCCGCTGTGCCGGTCGGGCGAGGTGCTTCAGGGGCTCATCAAGCCCCACGAATGCTCGGCGTTCGGAAAGCAGTGCACGCCGAGGAACCCGCTCGGGGCGACGATGGTGTCGTCCGAGGGCGCGTGCGCGGCCTATTACGCCTATCGGCGACTCGATCTGGTGCAGATCTCATGATCGATTTCGACAACTGGAGCTGCCCGGTACCGCTACGGGACACGCCGCAGGTGGTGATGGGGCACGGCGGCGGCGGGGCGATGTCGGGCGAGCTGGTCGAACATCTCTTCCTGCCGGCGTACGGGTCGGCGGTGTCGCTTGCCGACAGTGCGGTGGTGCCGTTGCTGGGCGGGCGGATAGCGCTGTCCACCGACTCGTACGTCGTGAAGCCCATGTTCTTCCCGGGCGGCTCGATCGGCGACCTGGCCGTGAACGGGACGATCAACGATCTCGCCATGTCGGGGGCCTCGCCGCTCTATCTGTCGATCGCCTTCATCCTGCAGGAGGGGACGCCGCTCGCGACGGTGGGCAAGATCGCGGCGGCGGTGGGCGCGGCGGCCTCGGCGGCGGGGGTGCAGGTCGTCACGGGCGACACGAAGGTGGTGGACAACGGGAGCGGGGACGGGGTCTTCCTGAATACCGCGGGTGTGGGGGTGGTGGACGCCGGGGTGACGATCGGGCCGACGCTCGCCGCGCCCGGCGATGTGGTGATCATCAGCGGCGACATCGGCGTGCACGGGGTCGCGGTGATGAGCGTGCGGTCCGGGCTCGAGTTCGAGACGACGGTGTCGAGCGACACGGCGCCGCTGCACGGGCTGGTGGCGGCGATGCTGGCGACCGGGGCCGACGTGCACGTGCTGCGCGATCCGACCCGGGGCGGGGTCTCGGCGTCGCTGAACGAGATCGCCCGGTCGGCCAAGGTGGGGGTGGCGCTGGACGAGACGTCGCTGCCGATCCCGGCGTCGGTGGCGGATGCGTGCAGCCTGCTCGGGCTCGATCCGCTGCAGGTGGCCAACGAGGGGAAGCTGCTGGCTTTCGTGCCTGCTGCCTCCTCGGAAATGGTGCTCGAAGCGATGCGGGCACATCCGTATGGCGCCGGCGCCCGGGTGATCGGGCGGTGCGTGGAGGAGCACCCGGGGATGGTGGTGGCGCGGACCGCGCTCGGCGGGACCCGGGTGGTCACCATGCCGATCGGCGAGCAACTGCCGCGGATCTGCTGAGTAGTCATGTCGGATTCGGGGGCTCTGCTGTTCGCCCGGTATGCGTATCCGCCCAACGAGCTGGGCTATTGCGGGCCGTCCGGGGCCTCGGCCCTGTTGCGCTCCGACCTGCCGGGGGAGATCGCTCGGCGTGCTCGAGGGTTCGAGGGGGCCTGGGCGTATCTCGAGTACCTGAGCCGGGCTTCTGGTGATCCTCTGGATCCGGTTGCGGTTTCTGCTTACTGGGTCGGTGATTCCCTGCCGGTAGAGTCCGATTTCTCGGATTTATTGCCATATCTGCGGGCGCGGTTCGCCGGGCAGCTCGGTGGGACCTGGGAATCGGCGGCGGGGCGGGCCATTCCGCATCACAGCTTCCACGTCTTCGAGGTCTATCCCTGGGCCGCGCTGCTGCGGCGGACCGGCAACCCGACGGCCGTGTCCGTGCTGGACCGCTGCCGGATCCGTACGGGAAAGGTCGTCGCCGTGCGTGGCGAAACGGCCAGGGTGACCTCACGCCCGCTGGTCTGGGATGGGTCGACGCTCTCGGCCGGGGCGCCGTGCGAGGAGGAAGTGGCCTGGTCGGCGGGCGGGCGATCGCTGCTGGACGGCCTCTCCCCCGGCGATCGGGTGGCGCTGCACTGGGACTGGGTCTGCGACGTGATCACGCCGGAACAGGCGTCCCGGATCGAGTCGCTGGAGGAGCGGCAGAGGCGGGCGCTGTTCCCGGAAAAGTGTCATACCCCCGGTCTAGCGTCAGCCCCATGACAACACTCGAAGGCCGTTCCCAGTCCGCCCTCCTCGTCATCGACGTGCAAAAGTCGGTGGTCGCCGCGGCACACGACCGCGACGCGATCATCGCCAACATCGCCACCGTGATCGACAAGGCGCGCGCCGCCGACGTCCCCGTCGTGTGGGTCCAGCACAGCGACGACGGCAACATGCCGTTGCACAGCGACGGCTGGCAGCTGGCCCCCGAGCTCAGTCGCGCCGACGACGAGCCCGTCGTGCACAAACGCTACGGCGACTCCTTCGAGGACACCGACCTCGAGTCCGTGCTCGCCGGCGCCCAGATCGGCCACCTGTTCGTCTCCGGCGCCCAGAGCGACGCCTGCGTCCGCTCCACGCTGCACGGCGCGATCACCCGCGGCTACGACACCACCCTGATCTCCGACGCCCACACGACGGAAGATCTCAGCGCCTACGGCGCGCCCACCCCCGACAAGGTGATCGCCCACACCAACCTGTATTGGCAGTACCACGCCGCCCCCGGCCGCACCGCCGGCACCGTGACGACGGCCGACATCGACTTCCAGCCCTGACCCTCAGCTATCCAAAGCTGCAGCCCGGGTTGGCGGCGTCCTCGGAGAGAGGGCTGCCCGAGGGGAGGACGTAAAGCACCTTGAGCACCACCTCGACCTTCCCGAGGTTGCGCCCGGTGTGGACGTGGTCGCGCCCGCTGCGCTCGAAAAGGAGCCGACCCGTGCGATAGACGCCGTCCGGGTTGCAGGTCGCGTCGTAGTGGGTGAGCGTGCCCTCCTTCACCCACGCGTAGAGCGGCCCGTCGTGGTAGTGCCAGCCGTTGTCCGCGCCCGGCGGGATGTGGATCTCGCGCAGGATCAGATCCCGGTCGCCCACCGTCCGCTGCCACAGCACCTTGCCGGTGACCCCCGGATCCGGCGGCGTCGCCAGGGCCGGGGTAGCCAGCAGCAGGGAGGCGGTGGTCGCGATACCGGCCCAGCGTGCGTAGTTCAATGCCATATGCCCTGTTTACGGCACCAGGCCCGGGCAGATCGGCGTTTCCGCCGCATGGCCCACTGAACCCGTCCGGCCTCCGCCGTCGTGTGAGAAACGACCCTCATTCGTCAGGCGAAGGGCAGGGCGACAATGACCAGCCCCAACGCGCTGCTGGCCCCGACCGTGGAAGGCCCGGTCAGCTCCTGGGCCGGCTTGGCGCTGGCCGAGGACGTCGACCAGGTCCTCTCCGGCGTCCGCGGCGGCAGCTGGGTCGACGCCTCGATCGGCGGCGTCTCCGCCGGCCTCGACGCGCTCGCCTTCGTGGCCGACCCCGTGGGCGCCCTCCTCCAATACGGCGTCGCGTGGCTGATCGAGCACGTCAAGCCCCTCTCCGAGGCCCTCGACTGGCTGGCCGGCGACCCCGCCGCGATCGCCGCCCAGTCCCGCAGCTGGCACAACATCGCCGAGGCCCTGCGCCTCGAGACCGACGAGCTGATCCGCTCGATCCACTGGGACACTTCCGAGTGGCTCGGCGAGGCCGGCAACGCCTACCGCGACTGGTCCACCAACCAGCACCACGCGGTGACCGCCCTCTCCTCCGCCGCCGACACGATGTCCACCGCGGTCGAGGTGGCCGGCGAGCTGATAGCCGGCGTCCGCATCATGGTCCGCGACGCGATCGCCACCGTCGTCGCGCGACTCATCTCCTACGCCATCGAGGAACTCGCGACTCTCGGCCTGGCCACCCCGCTCGTCGTGACCCAGGTGACCACCCTCTGCGCGACCTGGTCCGCCCGCATCGCCCGCTGGCTGCGCGCCCTCGTGTCGAGCCTGCACCGCCTCGGCATCCTGGCCGACCAGCTGACCGACGCGTCCGAAGCCGTGACCAGGCTGTTCGGCCGCCTCGGCGCAGCCCAGACCACCCTGCGAGGCGACGGCTACGCCATCGAGTCGGTCCCACTCCCTCAGGGCGACACCAACGCGGAGGAACAGGCGCCTTCCGCCTGAGGGCAGGCTGCCCAAGATTCCGGACTTCAGGCCGGTCGATGGCCCGATGAAGTGATCAACTCCGGTCGAGGCCTTACCTATGACGCCGGTCACAGGCTAGGTTCATGGAAAATGATCGATTCTTCTGGGTGGCTGACATGGCTGATCAGTTCCAGATCGTGACCGACCCGGTGGCCGACTCGGTGGCGGCGTCCGCCATCTTCGCGGTGTTGCCGCTGCTCACGCTCTTCATCCTGCTCGGGGTGCTGCGGATGCGGGCCTGGCTCGCGGGCGTCATCTCGCTGGTGGTGGCCCTCATCGTGGCGATCATCGTGTACTCGATGCCGGTGGGGACGGCGCTGCTGTCCGCCTCGGAAGGGGCGGCGTTCGGGTTCTTCCCGATTCTGTGGATCGTGCTGAACGCGATCTGGGTCTACAACCTGACGGTGGTGAGCGGGCACTTCGACGTGCTGCGGCGGTCCATGGCTCGGGTCAGCCCGGACATGCGGATCCAGGCGATCATCGTGGCGTTCTGCTTCGGGGCGCTGCTGGAGGCGCTGGCGGGGTTCGGCACGCCGGTGGCGGTGACCGTGGTCATGCTGATGGCGCTGGGGTTCCCGCCGATCCGGGCGGCGGCGGTGGCGCTGATCGCGAACACGGCGCCGGTGGCGTTCGGGGCGCTGGCAACGCCGATCGTGACGCTCGGGACGGTGACGTCGGGGGCCGTGGACGATCCCCGGCTCAACACGGACACGCTCGGGGCGATGGTGGGGCGGCAGACGCCGCTGCTCGCGCTGATCGTTCCGCTGATTCTGGTCGCGGTGATCGACGGCCGGCGGGGGATCCGGCAGACGTGGCCGGCGGCGATCGTGGCGGGCGCGGTGTTCGCGGTGGGGCAGTTCGTGGCGGCCAACTATGTGTCGGTGCCGCTTACGGACATCATCGCGTCGCTCGCGGCCGCGGCGGCCGTGGTGCTGCTGCTGCGCGTCTGGCAGCCGGCCGAGATACCGCCGCTGCACGAAGGGGCCGAAGCGGTGATCGTCGGTGCGGGTACATCCGGCCGGGCCGTGGACGCTGCCAACGGCGGATCGGCAACGGCGACCGGTGAAGGGCCGGGCGACGGAAGCGACGCCGGGCGCCAGGACGGGACAGCGGCCGGTGGAAGCGCGGGGAGCAGATCAGGCGAGAACGGGGACGACGCGACCAGGGGCAGCGGACGCGAGGCGTACGGGCAAAGGGGCGCAAGCATCGACCAGCGTGACTCGGCCGCCGAGATCGCCCGCGCCTACGCCCCGTATTTGATCATTATTGCGATCTTCTCGATCGCCAACATCGGGCCGATCAAGGACGCCCTCGCCAAGGAACCCTGGACCGTCGTCTTCGCCTGGCCGGGCCTGCACGTGCTGAGCGCGAGCGGCAAGCCGGTCTCGTCGACCAACTTCACGCTGGGCTGGCTGCCGGCGGCGGGCACGCTGATGATCTTCGCGGGCATCCTCACGGCGATCGTGCTGCGGGTGAGCGCGAAGAAGGCGATCCGCGCCTACGGCGAGACCTACGTGACGCTGCGGCACGCGATCGTGACGGTGATGGCGGTGCTGGCGCTCGCCTACGTCATGAACCAGTCGGGGCAGACCAACACCCTGGGCGAGTTCCTGGCGCAGGCGGGCGGCTTCTTCGTCTTCCTCTCGTCGATCCTCGGCTGGATCGGGGTGGCCGTGACCGGGTCGGACACCTCGTCCAACGCGCTGTTCGGCGCGCTGCAGGTGCAGACCGCGACCAAGGCCGGCCTCGATCCACTCCTGCTGGCGGCGGCCAACTCGTCGGGCGGGGTGCTCGGCAAGATGATCAGCCCGCAGAACCTCGCGATCGCCGCGGCGGCCGTGGGGATGGCCGGCCGGGAAGGCGACATCTTCCGCAAGGTGGTCCTGTGGAGCGTGGTTCTGCTGGCCGTCATGTGTGTGCTGGTGACCCTGCAGGGCACCCCGGTCCTCGACTGGATGATTCCCTCCTAGCGGCGCGCGACCCCCAGGGTCGTCAACCGCACGTCTTCGAGGCCGGACGAGCCATCGCCGGTCACCGCGAGGGCGATGGTGTTGCGGCCGTGCGGGTCGAGCACGCCGGTGGGCAGCGCGAACGTGTGCTGCGGTCCGACGTCGGCGATGTACTGGCCCATGTTCCAGCCGTTCACGAAGATCAGCACCCGGTAGTGCCGGTCCGACCGCGGCACTGCCGGGTCGCCGATCGTCAGGCCCAGCGAGGCATCGACGTCGGCGGGGATCCTCAGGTTGAAGCTGGTCCGGTACCACGAGGTCCCGGGCGCGGCCGCCGCGAAGGGCTGGCTGACCGGCGACCATGAGCGGTCCTTGAAGCCGGGCAGCGACCAGCCGTTCCGCTCGCCGTAGAGGCCGCCGTTGTTGAGCGGCCCACGCACCGGATCGACGCCGGCCGTGCCCTGGATACGCCAGGTCACGCCGCTGGGCACGACGCCGTCGAAGGTCGCGCCGATCACGCCGCGCCCCTCCTTGTGGGCGTCGTTCACGCCACCGTCCTCATTGTGCGAGTTGTTCCGCACCATGATCGAGAGCACGTGCGGCCCGTCGGTCTGCAGATCCGAAGAGATCGGGAAGGTGTCGTTGTTCCGGGTCGGCGGCGACGCCACCCCGCTCGGGATCGTCCGCTGCCCGAGATGGACGCCGTCCAGCCAGGCCTGCGCCAGCCCCGCGCCGCCACCACCCCAGTCGAGCGTCACCGAAGCCGGCGCCGGCCCGTCGAAATGTCCGCGATACCAGATGTCGCCGTGATGGAAGCCGTAGTCGTCGGCGGTGAGCACAACCTGCCCAGCCGGCGGCTTCGTGGTGCTGTTGGTCGCGGTCAGGTCGGCGGTCCGCCACGCGGCGTCGTCGAAGCCGGGCTTCGCCTCCGGCGATTCCGCGGCATAACGCCATGCGGTCAGGTCCGGCAGGGCGATGTCCCGAGGTCCAGGCAGATTTCGTACGGCGAGAAGCGCGCCGTTGTCCGGTCGGGTCGCCACCGGTTTCCCGTTCCAGGTGAGGGTCCGAGCCGGCGCCCAGACCTCGAGCGGGGAGGATGCCTTGGTGTCGCCGGTGAGCGCGAGCCGGCCGTTGTGGACGTGGGCGCTCCGCACCAGCTGCGGCCCTCGGACGAGCATGTCATCCACCCGCCAGAAGGTCGCCGCCGCGTCCTCGTCGGCGATCAGCAGCGTCAGGCTCGGGCGGTCGGGTGCGGTGACCCGTACGCGAATGATCCCGTGATGAGAGTAAGTGAGCCGCAAATCGCCCGTTGCCGCGTCGTAGGCGGCTTCGGCCGCCCCTTCGAGAACCTGGACCCGGGGCTCGGACGGATAGCGCAACACGGTCTCGCCCGCCTCGCCGTCGCGGCCGTGCAGCAGCGCCACCCCGCGCAGGTGGGTCATGATCTCCGAGGTGGAGTAGACGAGGTGGTTGCCCTCGAGGTCGTAGTTCGCGACCAGCGTCTTCGCGTCCTGCCCGTTGAGCCGCAGCGGCACGGTGTACGTCCCGTCCGCCGTCGTGACCGGGAAGGTGAAGCTGTCGTCGGTGGTCGCGCTGGACGGGTTGTGCACGGCGAAGTAGAAGTTCGTGCCGGTCTCGGCGTTGACCGTGTGCTCGATCTTCGTGGCGGCCGATGACGTCGGCACGGCGTCGCCCTTGTCGACCCTGGTCAGCGGCGCCACGGACTGCACGAAGTAGCCGAGCGTCTTGAGCGTCTGCGCCTTGGGCCGCAGCTGGCGACCCTCGTCGATGGCCGCGCCGTAGTCGTAGGAGGTGTAGACCACCGGCGCCGGCAGCCAGCCCCACGAAGTGCCGCCGGAGACCATGTAGAAGTTCTGCACGGTGAGCCGGTTGGCGATGTTGGTGCCGTAGAAGACCCGCTCGTAGCCGGGGCCCTGACGGATCGCGGTGCACGGGTACGTGCCGACGCTGCCCCAGTAGTCGAACCAGCCGCCGCCGAACTCGGCGGTGAAGCCGGGCGTCTTGTCCGAGGCGGTGGCGCCGCCCTTCGCCCCGCCGGCGCCCTGGATGCCCCAGTCGGGCGCGGCGTTCGGCGATCCCACCGAGCCGTCGGTGTGGCAGGTGCCGCCCGGGTAGCCGTCGAAGGCGTACAGGTCGACGGGCCCGGGGAGGGTGCCCGGGACGGTCGAGGAGGGCGGCACCCAGTAGCCGTTGCGGCCCTTGTCGTTATGGAAGATCGGCACCCGGATGCCGTCGGCGCGCGCCTTGTCGTACAGGTGCTGGAGGTAGTTGCGCTGCGAGGTCCCGGTCGCGGCCAGCTCGTTCTCGATCTGGTACAGGACGACCGAGCCGGTGCCGTCGGTGAACTGGTGGCGGGCGATGATCGCGTCGATGGCGCTCTGCCACTCGTCGGTGGCGGCCAGGTAGTCCGGGGCGTCGCTGCGGGCGCGGCCGGCCTGGGTGGCGAGCCAGGCGGGGAAGCCGCCGCCGTCGGTCTCGGCGTTGATGTAGGGGCCGGGGCGGGCGATCACGTACAGGCCGACCTGGTCGGCGATCGTGAGCAGGCGGTCCATGTCGCGCACGCCGGTGAAGTCGTAGACGCCGGGCGCCGGAGAATGAAAGCCCCAGTCGAAGTAGAAGGAGACGGTGTTGAAGCCGATCGCCTTCATCTTCTCGAGGACGTCGCGCCAGAGATCCGGGCTGGGCACCCGGAAGGGATGCATCTCGCCGGACCAGAGGAAGGTCCGCTGCCCATCGAGGATCATCGAGTACTGATCGAAGCCGACTGTGTGTTGCGTCGGCGTCGTTGCTGTCTTTGCCGGCGCCGCTGCTGTCTTTGCCGGCGCCGCTGCTGTCTTTGCCGGCGTCGCTGCTCCCGCTGCCGGCGGCGCGGCGAAGCCCAACCCTAGGATCGCGATCGCTGCGGCCGCTAGGAAAGCCCCTACCTTGTCGAAGCGCATCGATACATGCTGATGCGCTTTGCGGCCGGTCGTCAAGCGCCCTTGACTCGCGCCCTCTGATGGCGTGCGACTGGCCTTGATGAACTGCCGCACGCAGCGCGCAGCAACTCATCATTGATGAACTGCTGTGCGGGGGCGCCTCGCCATCGTTGATGAACTGCCGTGCGGGGGCGCCTCGCCATCGTTGATGAACTGCCGCACCCAGCGAACCGCAACTCATCATTGATGACTTGCCGCTCCCACACGAAGGGGCGCGCGCTACACGGGCGGCGCGGGCGAGTCACGGGCGGAGCGGGCGAGCGCGGGCGAGTCACGGGCGACGCGGGCGAGTCACGGGCGGCGCGGCGAGTCACGGGCGGCGCGGGCGAGCGGGGCCAGGGCGGGCGAGGGTCACGTCCACGGGCGTGGTGTAAGAGGCGGCCAGCGCTGATCCGTTGGTGTTGATGTTAGGCGGCGATCTCGGCTGGCGGGGTGGCGGGTTCGGGGTTTTGGCTGGTGGTGATGGGTGTGAGGCGGGCTTTGCGGAGAATCTCGAGGCCCATGTAGCGGCGCCCTTCGGTCCATTCGTCGGTTTGTTCGGCGAGCACGGCGCCGACGAGGCGGATGATCGCGGCCCGGTTCGGGAAGATCCCGACGACGTCGGTGCGGCGGCGGATCTCTTTGTTCAGGCGTTCTTGCGGGTTGTTCGAGCGGATCTGCCGCCAGAGCTCAGTCGGGAACGCGGTGAAGGCGAGGATGTCCTCGCGGGCGTCGTCGAGGTGTTCGGCGGCGTCGGGGAACTTCTCGCTGATCATGTCGAGCACCCGGGTGAACTGGGCGGCGACGGCGTCGGTGTCGGGCTGGTCGAAGATCGTGCGCACGAGGGTGGCCACCCATGGCTGCGCGGATTTCGGGACCTTGGCGAGCAGGTTGCGCAGGTAGTGGGTGCGGCAGCGTTGCCAGCCGGCGCCGGGCAGTGCGGCGCCGATCGCGCTCACGAGCCCGCGGTGGGCGTCGGAGATCACGAGCCGGACCCCGGCCAGGCCGCGGGCGGTCAGCGAGCGCAGGAAGGCCAGCCAGCCGGCGCCGTCCTCGTCGCTGGAGATCTCCAGGCCCAGGACCTCCCGGCCGCCGTCATTGTTGACGCCGACCGCGACCAGGGCGTGGACGTTGATCGTGCGGCCGTGTTCACGGACCTTGATCACGAGGGCGTCGACCCACACGAACGTGTAAGGCCCGGCATCGAGTGGCCGGTTGCGGAACGCTTCGACCTGCGCGTCCAGATGGCGGGCCATCTCCGAGACCTGGGACTTGGACAGTTGCTTGATCCCGAGCTGCTCTACCAGTTTTTCGACGCGCCGCGTGGAGACGCCGAGCAGATACGAGGTGGCGACGACTGAGACGAGGGCTTGTTCGGCCCGGCGGCGGTGCTGCAGCAGCCAGTCCGGGAAATACGAGCCCTGTCGCAGCTTGGGAATGGCCAGCTCGACGGTGCCGGCCCGGGTGTCCCACTCCCGAGCTCGGTAGCCGTTGCGTGAGTTCGTGCGCTCAGGGCTGCGTTCGCCGTACTCGGCGCCGCACAGGGCGTCGGCCTCGGCGGACATCAGCAGGTCGGCGAAGGTTTTCACCATCTCCCGCAGCAGATCAGGGCTCGCCGATTCCAGATGCTCGCGCAACAACGACGCAACGTTCAGACTTTGTTCTGCGGCCATCGCAGGCTTCCTCCTTCGTGATCTTTAGACAATCCGAAGGATCTGCGATGGCCGCCTCTCATCGACCCAAAAGACCAGGTCATACACCACTTCGGTGGACGTGACCCGGGCGAGTGGAGGCGGCGCGGGAGGGCGGGCGAGTGGAGGCGGCGCGGGAGGGCGCGGGGTGGGCGGGGTGGGTGGGGTGTCAGTCGGTGGGGGTGCCTCGGTTCAGGAGTTGGCTCATTGCTTGGAGCAGCTGGTCGTTCTGGAAGGGCTTGTGCAGCAGCGGCGCGTCCGCGGGGAGCTCCTGGCCTCCCGGGGCGGGGCCGCTCGTGTAGCCCGACATGAACAGCACCGGCAGCTCGGGGCGGGTCTGTCGTAGCTCGGCCGCCAGCTGGGTGCCCGACATGCCGGGCATGATGACGTCGCTGAGCAGGGCGTCCACGTGCAACCTACCGTCCAGACAAAGCTTCAGCGCCTCCTGCGGGTCCCCGGCCGCGTGCACGTCGTAGCCGGCCTTGGTGAGGATGCGGCAGACGATGTCGCGTACGCCGTCCTCGTCCTCGACCACCAGGATGCGCCGGCCCGCGCCGCCCGCGGGGGACGAGCGCGCGGGCACCACCGCGCCGGACGGCGTCTCGGTGCTGACCGGCAGTCGCACCCGGACCGTGGTTCCCTGGCCGGGCTGCGAGTCCAGCGTGATCGTCCCGCCCACGTCGGTGACCACCCCGTACGCCGTGGCCAGACCCAGGCCGGTGCCTTTGCCCCGGCCCTTGGTGGTGAAGAACGGCTCGAACGCGCGGGCCGCCACCTCGGGGGCCATGCCGACGCCGGTGTCGGTGATGCTGAGGCCGACGAACCGGCCGCCCTCTTCCACGCCGGTGGCGATGGTGAGCCGGCCGCCCGTCGGCATCGCGGCGCGGGAGTTCATCACCGCGTTCATCAGGACCTGTTCGAGTTTGCTGCGGTCCATGGTGATCGCCGGCAGGTCGGGCGAGAGCATCGTGCTCAGCTCGATGTCCTCGCCCAGCGTGCGGGCCAGCAGGCGCTGCATGTCGGCGGCGACCGTGTTGAGATCGAGGGTCTCGGGGCGGGACGGCTCCAGGCGACTGAAGATCAGCAGTTGGCGGGTGAGGCCGCTGCCGCGGGCGGCGGCCTGCTCGATGGCCTGCACGTCGGGGCGTACGGGATGGTCGGCCAGCTCCTCGGCGAGGATGTCGGCGTATCCGGAGATCACCGCGAGGATGTTGTTGAAGTCGTGGGCGATGCCGCCGGCGAGCTGGCCCAGGGAGTCGAGCCGTTCGGCCTGGCGCAGTTGCTGCTCGAGGCGGGTCCGCTCGGTGATGTCGCGCAGGATCCCCTCGACCGCGACGACCCGGCCGGTCTTGTCGGTGACCGAGCTGGCCCGCTGCTCGACCCACGCGGCGCCGCCGGAGTGGTGCCGGAAGTGGATGGTGAGCGTGCCCGGCTCGACCGAGCGCCAGGACGCCTCGAGCGTGCCCCGGTCCTCGGCGTCGACGGTGCGGAAGATCAGGTCGGGGTCGGCGTAGAACTGCTCGGGCTTGTACCCGGTGATCTCCTCGACCGCGGGGCTGAGGTATTCCATGGCCGGCGTCGGGTGCAGCCGGTAGCGGAAGATGACGTCCTGGGCGTGCTCGGCGATCAGCCGGAACCGCTCCTCGCTCTCCCGCAGGGCGTCCTCGGCCCGGCGTCGCTGCCGGCGCTCGGCCGCCTCGTGCAGTTCCCGCTGCACGGCGGGGGCGAGCCGGGCCAGCCGGTCCTTGAGGACGAAGTCGCGCACGCCGGCGCGCATCATGGCGGCCGCCGCCTCCTCGCCGACCTGGCCGCTGACCAGGAGGAACGGGATGTCGGCGTCGTGTTCGCGCACCTGCTCGAGGGCTTCCTCGGCCCGGAAGACCGGCATGTTGTAGTCGCAGATCACCACGTCGGGCGAGCGCTGCGAGAGCGCGCCGGCCACGCCGCCGGGGGTGTCGGCCCGGACGTGGCTGACGTCGAGCCCGGCCCGGGTCAGCTGCCGCACGATGAGCACGGCATCGTCGTCGCTGTCATCGATGATCAGCAAGTGCATGGCGCTCACCCGACCGGTCCTGAAGGTGCGGGCTCGTTCACGATCAGCCAGTAGATGCCGAGGGCGTTGACGGCGGAGACGAACTCCTCGAAGACGACCGGTTTGCGGACGAAGCTGTTGGCGCCGAGCTTGTAGCTGGTGAAGATGTCGCGCTCCTCGTTGGAGGTGGTCAGCACCACCACTGGCAGGTTCTCGGTGCGTTCGTCTTCGCGGATGGTCCGCAGCACCTCGAGCCCGTCGATCTTCGGGAGCTTGATGTCGAGCAGGACCAAGGCAGGCCGCAGTCCTTCGCCTTCCGGCGGCAGCAGCGTGCGCAGGGCCTGCTCGCCGTCGGTGGCCACCACCATCTCGTTGCTGATCCGGTTCTTCTTGAAGGCCCGGACGGTCAGCAGCGCGTCGTCGGGGTTGTCCTCGACCAGGAGGATCGGCCGCTCGGTCATCGCAGCTCCCAGTCGGCCGGGGCGGGGGTGAGGTTGAACCGGAACGCGGCGCCCTCGCCGACCACGCCCTCGGCGAGGATCCGTCCGCCGTGCCGGGTGATGATCCGGTGCACGATCGCGAGCCCGATCCCGGTGCCCTCGAACTCGCCGGCCGAATGCAACCGCTGGAACGGATCAAACATTTTATCCGCATATTTCATGTCGAAACCCGCGCCGTTGTCCCGGATCTCGAAGACGTCGACCCCGGACTGCGGATGCACGGTCACCGAGATGACCGGATCGGCCGCGTGCGCCGTGAACTTCCAGGCGTTGCCCAGCAGGTTCTGCAGGACGAGCCGGACCAGGTGCGGGTCGCCCTGGGCGGTCATGCCGTCGGCGATGTCCCAGGTCACGGACCTGGACGGGTCGCCGACCTCGGACGCGACCTCCTGGGCGAGCGCGCTCAGGTCGAACGCGTCCCGCCGCAGCTGCGACCGCGTGGCCCGGGACAGGTGCAGCAGGTCGTCGATCATCTGGGCCATCCGCCCGACGTTCGCCTGGATCCGCTTGAGGTAGCCCTGCGCCTCGTCGTCCAGGTCCCCGGCGTAGTCCTCGAGCAGAACCTGGCTGAACCCCTCGAGCGAGCGCAACGGCGCCCGCAGGTCGTGCGAGACGGAGTACGCGAACGAGTCCAGTTCCCGGGTCGACGCCTCCAGCTCGGCCGTCCGCTGCCGGACCCGCAGCTCGAGCTCGTCGTTGAGGCGGCGCACCTCCTCCTCGGCCCGCTTGCGCGCGGTGATGTCGGTGGAGATGCCGCAGATCGCGTACGCGTGGCCGTGCTCGTCGTGCAGCGGGAACTTCACCGTCACGTACGTGTGCATGCCGTCCTCACCCGGCGCCTGCTCCTCCACCTGGAGCGGCACGCCGCGGGCGATGGCCGCCAGGTCGTTCGCCCGGAAGTCGTCGGCGATCGGGCCCTCGAACAGGTCATGGTCGGTCAGCCCGACGATCTCGTCGCGGTGCAGGTTGAACAGCCGCTCGTACTCCCGGTTGACCAGCAGGTAGTGCCCGTCGACGTCGCGCATGTAGATGACGGCCGAGGTGTGGTCGATCAGCGACATCAACTGCTCGTGCCCGACCCGCACCGGGGGCCGGGTGCCGGTGCTCACGACAGACTCCTGTTCACCCGTCACCCCACCAGCGCGACCGAGACCGATGCGGCCGACGGTACCTCCGGTTCGGCCGTCTTTTCGGCGGTTTCGGCGGAGAGGGCCGCACGCAGTGGCGCGAGCGTGTGCTCCTGCCGGGCGCGGGTGAGCCGCTCCAGGTACGTCTCGTTCATGCCCGTCGTGCCGGCCCGGTTGGACACCAGCGGCCGGTCGCCCTGCCCGGCCAGATCACGTCGTCTCTGGGGTTTGAACAGGAACTTCTTGCTCAGCATGAGGTGTGCGCCGGCGGCCCGGGCGTGCGTGGTGAGCAGCCGGTACCAGTCGACCAGGCAGGGGTGGCGGCCGAGCACCGCGCCGGCCGCCTCCCGCAGCTCGTCCGGTTTGACGCACAGCTCGTTCAGCAGCCGCTCGGGCAGCGTCGGCTGGGCCATCAGCTCCTCCAGCGCGTGCCGCTCCTCGTCCAGCAGCGCCGGGAACAGCTTGCGTACGTGCTGGTCGTAGCCGGTCAGACCGATGCCGAGCAGGAAGTCGCGCTTGAGCGACTCGGGGTCGAGCGCGCCGCTGGGCGGGATGTCGTCGCGGGTCCAGTGCACCGCGAACTGCCGGAAGACGTCGAGGAAGTGCTCGTCCGGCATGCTCAGGCCGGGCGGTAGCGACGCGAACTCGAGGAACAGGCGGCGCATGGCCTCGATGAGGCTGGTGGCCACCCGTACGCGTTCGAGCGTCTCGTCGGTGACCAGCCCGATCCCGCTGCCGCTCAGCGGCGCGAGCAGCTCGTTGACGGCGAGCTCGATCGCCTCGCTCTTCTTGATCAGCAGGAAGAACCGCTCCTCGCCGGGCGTGCCGGTGTAGCTGCGGATCCGGCCGTCGTCGAAGACGCCGGGCAGCACGGACATCAGCTCGTGCCCGCGGCGCACCTCGAGCGTGCCCACGTTCCACCGCACCAGCGACGCGTAGCTGTCCCGGCCGTAGTGCCCGCGCCCGGTGCGCCCGGCCAGCCCGGCGAAGTACTCGCGGAACGGTCGCTCGTCGACCTCCAGGCCGTCGAACGCCCGCTCCGGGGTTTCCTTGCCGCCCGGATTCCACTCCTGATAGTGGCGGGCCACCGAGGCGCCGACGAAGCCGAGACGCACGACCAGCCGCTGCGCCTCCTCCGCGGTCAGCCCGTCAACCGCCGGGAGCTGCGGAAAGAGCACGTCGCGTGCCTGGTCGGCGAGCATGCCGGGCGGGATGTCCCGCGCCAGGATCGCCCTGTTCAACCGGGGTAGCTCATCGTCCACCCAATGGCCCACTTGCCGCACTGCCAATCGAGACACCCCTTCGCGGGAGGCCTTTTCCGACCTATCGACCGGACGGTCGGTTTTCTTAGCGGCATTGACAGTCATAGATGCCGATGCGAAGGTTCGGGCGTCCGGTACCCCCGGTCGGCCAACGGCGGCGGGCGACCCCCTGCCGCCACGTAGCAGAAGGGATCCCCCATGCGTCTTCGACGCGTCCTCGCCCTCGGCGCAGCCGTTCTCGCCACCGCCACCGGCATCGTCGCCGGTCCGGCGCCGGCCCAGGCCGTAGCGGCCACCACGCTCGCCTCGACGATCGCGCTCAGCAACTGCTCGGCGTCGCTCGTGCGCTACCCCAGCTCGGTCAGCAGCGACCGGGCCATGATGCTCACCAACGGGCACTGCTACGAGGGCGGCTTCCTCAGCGCCGGCCAGGTGCTGCAGAACCGGACCAGCAGCCGGTCGGGCTCGCTGCTGAACGCGAGCGGGCGCGCGGTCGCGACGGTCCGCGCCGACCGCGTGCTGTACGCGACGATGACCGGCACCGACGTCACGCTCTACCGGCTCACCTCGACCTACGCCACCCTGTCGAGCCGGTACGCCGCCACCGCGCTGACCATCTCGGCGAGCCACCCCGCCGCCGGGGCCGGCATCGCGATCCCGTCCAGCTACTGGAAGCGGATCTGGAACTGCAAGATCGACAGCTTCGTGGGCACGCTGCGCGAGGATGTGTGGACCTGGCGCGACTCGATCCGGTACGACGTCAACTGCGACACGATCCACGGCACGTCGGGCTCGCCGATCGTGGACGCCTCCTCCGGGCAGATCGTCGGAATCAACAACACCGGAAACGACGACGGCCAGATGTGCACGCTCAACAACCCGTGCGAGGTCGATGCGAACGGGACCACGCACGCTTATCAGGGACAGAGCTACGGCGAACAGACGTACTGGTTCACCACATGTCTGACATCGAGCCGTACGATCGATTTGTCCATCTCGGGTTGTCTTCTGACCAAACCGGCAAGCTGACTCATCCGTTCGGACGAATCACCGCAGGTCCGGCGGCTATTTGCCGCCGGACCACATTTTTGACAATCGAATTGTCGCGACGCCCTTTTCACCTAATCGTGTTTGCGTTTTCGGCCGGACAAATGCCGCAATTTGCCTATGATCATCACATCGGCAATAACCTGACACGAAGAGGTGAATCGATGAATAAAGCAACCCGCATGCTGGTGATGACCGGAATGGCAATCGTCGCGGGCGCGACGTTCAGCGCCGGCCCCGCGGCCGCCGCCTCGGCCTCGCCGGCCTCGTCGGACAGCAAGGCCGCCACCCAGTCCAAGGCCCACGGTGACCGCTCCAAGATCGTCGGCGTTTATCGCGACCCGTTCACCTGCAACAAGATCGGCCGCATCGGCGAGTTCCGCAACCGGTGGGACGACTACCGCTGCATCCGCGTGCCCGGCGGCTTCCACCGCAGCAAGTGGGCGCTGCGGGTGAGCTGGGACCGCTTCGGCGGCTGGGGTGGCAACCACAACGGCTGGGGTGACCACAACGGCCACAACGGCTGGGGCAACGACCACGACGGCCCCGGCGGCTGGAACAAGCACTGATCCGACCCTCGCAAGCGGGGCCGTCACCCTCCCCGGGGTGGCGGCCCCGCCGCATTTCGCGGCGATTTCGGCGATATCACCGTCAATACCCAGTAAATCGCCCCGGCGAAGCGCGCGCATTGACACACTTCGTTATCGGCCGCAAACTTGGGAGCGCTCCCATTCCCCTTTGAATCGCTCTTTGGAGAGCCATGCAGACCGCGATCCCCCGTCGCGTCGCGCTGGGCGCAGCCCTGCTCGCCGCAACAGCCTTGGCGGCACCCGCCCAGGTCGCCCAAGCCGCCGACACCCCCGTCAAGGTCACCGTCAACGCTCGAGCCGGGCAGGCCACCGTCCCGGCCACCGCACTCGGGGTCAACGACGCCATCTGGGACACCACGCTCGGCACCGACGCCGTCGCCGACCTGCTCGGCGCGGCCGGCGTCAAGATGATCCGCTACCCCGGCGGCTCCTACGCCGACATCTACCACTGGGAGACGCACACCGCGCCCGGCGGTTATGTCGCCCCGAACACCGACTTCGACACGTTCATGGCCTCGGCCCGCCGGACGGGCGCCGAGCCCATGATCATCGCCAACTACGGCACCGGCAGCGCCGAGGAGGCGGCCGGCTGGGTCCGGTACGCCAACGTCACCAAGAAGTACGGCGCCAAGTACTGGACGATCGGCAACGAGAACTACGGCAACGGCCACTACGGCTCCGAGTGGGAGGCCGACGACCACGCCGACAAGAGCCCGGCCCAGTACGCGGCCGAGGTGGTCGCCTACGCCGACGCGATGAAGGCCGTCGACCCGACGATCAAAGTCGGCGCGGTGCTCACCATGCCCGCGAACTGGCCGGACGCGCTGGTCGGCGGCGGCGACGCGGCCAGCTGGAACCAGGTGGTCCTGCAGGCGGCCGGCCCGCACATCGACTTCGTCGACGTGCACTGGTACCCCGGCGGCGGCACCGCGGCCGAGGCGATCGGCAAGACCCAGTACCTGGACGACTCGATCTATCTGCTCCGGAATCAGATCAACAAGTACGGCGGCACGAACGCGAGCAAGATCGGAATCAGCCTGACCGAGCTGAACGTGGGCGTCGGGCAGAACACCCAGCCGGGTGCGATCTTCCTGGCCGACGCGTACAGCAGCCTGATCGCCAACGGCGTCTTCACCGTCCAATGGTGGAACGTCCACAACGGCATCGGCACGCCGTCGACCGTGGCCGGGCAGACCGACTACAACGACTTCGGCTTGCTCTCCAGCGGCACCTGCACCGCCGACAACACGGTCTGCGAGCCGCCGCTGAACACGCCGTTCGCGCCGTATCACGCGCTCAAGCTGATGTCGTCGTTCGTGCACCCGGGCGACCAGATGGTGCGCGCCGCCACCGACAACGCGCTGGTCACCGCCCACGCGGCGCGCCGGCCCAACGGCGACCTCGCGGTCCTGCTGATCAACAAGGACCCGGACGCCGCCCACGACGTGGCGCTCGACTACCGCGGGTACACCCCGTCGGCGGCCGCCCCGACCGCGGTCACCTACGGCAACGGCGACACGAGCATCCACGCCGGCAGCGCGAGCTCGCTCCCGCCGTACTCGATCACGCTTTTGACCTTGCACCCCAGCGCGAGCAATGCCGCGGCGCCGAATGCCCCCGGCGTCCCGACGGCCTCGGCCGTCACCGACCGCACCGCGACGATCTCGTGGCCGGCCGTCGCCCGCGCCGCGAAGTACGAGATCCACCGGGCCAACGGGGCGATCAGCGAGCAGCTCGGCGAGACCACCGGCACGTCGTTCACCGTGAGCAACCTCCAGCCGGGCAAGCGCTACACGGTCAACGTGCTGGCGCGCGACAGCAAGGGCAACCTGTCCTGGTCGTCGCCGCCGCTGACGTTCACCACCGGCGCGCCCGCCACCAGCACGTGCACGGTGAAGTTCGCCGACACCAACGACTGGGGCAACGGCTACATCGGGCAGATCGACATCACCAACACCGGCGCGGCCCCGCTCAACGGCTGGACGCTCAACTTCACCTGGCCGGCCACGTGGCAGAGCGTGAGCAGCGGGTGGAACGCGACCTGGACGCAGAGCGGCACCGATGTACGGGTGACCAGCGACGCCACGCTGGCGGCGAGCGGCGGGGCGACCTCGGTCGGCTTCGTCGGCGCCTACAGCGGTCCGAATGTCTTGCCAGTGGCGTTCACCCTCAACGGAACGCTCTGCTCGACGTCATCTTGATATCACCATCGGCCCGTACCGTTCCGTCGAATGAGGCTCGTCGAGTACCTGCTGATCTTCTTCGGGCTGGTCGGCGTCTACATCGCCGTCCACGTGCCGGGCGGGCCGATCCCGGTCCTGCTGGTGGCCGCCGTCGCGATCGTGTTCTACCTGCGGCGCGCCACCGGCTTCGACCGGGCGAACTTCTGGCGGCGGGGCTCGCTGCGGGGCGTGCTCCTGTTGTGGGCCGCCGTCACGGTTCTCACCGTGGCGGCGGTCGCCATCTTCGACCGGGACATGCTCTTCGACCTGCCGCGCCGGGAGCCGCTGCTCTGGCTCGCGATCATCGTCTTCTACCCGCTGGTGTCGGTGTACCCGCAGGAGCTGCTCTTCCGGGCCTTCCTGCTGCACCGCTACTCGCCGGTCTTCGGCTTTCATCGAGCGGCCGCCGCGGCGAGCGCGGCGGCCTTCGGCTTTGCCCATCTGCTGTTCGGCAACGTGATCGCGGTGGTGGCCACGGTTGTGGGCGGGTGGCTGTTCGCGCGCCGCTACCAGCGCACGCAATCGCTGCTCGTGGTGTCAATTGAGCATGCGCTCTACGGCATCACGATCTTCACGGTCGGCCTGGGGCAGTACTTCTACCACGGAAGCAGCCTTTAGCGGGCCTCTGAGCTGCCGGGCCACCGCCCGCCACCAGCCCATGTCGAAGCGCCCGCCGTCGGCCAGGAAGGCGCCGCGCAGGGAATGCCAGGCCAGGCCCGGATATTTGTGGTGGACGCCGTGCAGGTTGAAGGCGAGCACGAACGACTCGAGCAGGCGGGGCAGTTTCAGGTTCATGGCCTCGAGCGGCTCGTCCAGGGCCGTGCCGTAGTGGTATGCGTTGTCGGCGATCGACACGAGGAAGGCGCGGCCGGCGAGCAACGCCAGTAGCATCCACCAGTCCGGGCCGTACGCGAAAAACGCCCCGGCGTAGAGGATCACAATCAGCACGGCGTCGAGGCGGAACTGGCCCAGGCGGCGGCCGGTGATCGCGTCGAAGAGCAGCGCGGTCACGGTGTCGGGAGTGTCCAGCAGGTGGCGCAGCCGATGCCACGCCCGGCGAGGGGCGACCGCGAGCACGACCGAGGCGACCTCGGCGAGATACAGCCCGCCGAAAAGCCGGAAGTAGTAGACGGGCGCGTGCGATGACCAGGATCCCTCGTCGTAGACCTCGGTGCGCTCGCGCGGGGTGCGGCTGAAGCGGTGGTGCAGCAGATGGCCGGACTTGAGAAGGATGAAGGGCGCGCCGTAGCCGACGGCGAGGGCGCGGCCGAGACGGTCGTTCCAGGTGCGGTCGCGCAGCAGGGAGCCGTGGATCGACTCGTGCAGGATCGACCAGAGATGGGTGCTGGTCAGCGCCAAGGGGACCAGCAGCCAGCCGGGAAGCGGCGTCAGTGGGATCACGAAGAGCTGCAGGGACAGAGAGCCGAGAGCGCCGGCGACCAGCATCGTGGAGGTCGCCGTGGAGCCGTAGGTCCGCGCCGGGCCCGAGTTCACGGATGGCACGTTTCCGCAGATTAAACGCGATAAAAGACCATGACGTGTACGGGAAACGCACGGTGATCGTCGTTTGTGGAGCCTTTGGTGGAGCCGGCCGGGGCCCCTCGCCCCGGCCGGCCTATTTCCCCCTTCAGACCCCGATGGAGGCTTGCGGTCCGGAGTAGGTCTTGACCAGCGACGGCACGTTGGCCGCACTGTCGAGGGTGTAGGAGTAGAAGCTGCTCGGGGTGAACGCGCTGCCGCTTGTTTCCTGGCGGCCGGTGCAGCTGACGACCACGCTTCCGGTCTGCTTCAACTGGGCGGTGGAGTCGGGGTAGTACGGGTTGTTCACGTGATCGAAGTAGCTGTTCTCGATCACCATCTTGGTCGCGCCGCGCGAGTAGTTGCCGTACGAGCTGATGTTCTGCAGGTAGTTGTTGTACAGATGCGCGTACGCCAGGTTGTCGGCGCTGGGGTTGCGCTGGTTGGTGTCGTGCAGCCAGTTGTGATGGATCGTCATCCGGGCCGTCACGTTCTCGGTCCAGCCGATCCCGAAGGTCTTGTTGTGGTTGCCCAGCTGGTTCCACGACACCGTCACGAACGACGTGTCCTTACGGGAGTCGATGTAGCCGTCGTTGATGTTGGTGAACGTGTTGTGGTCGATCCACACGTGATCGGCGGTGTCCATCTGGATACCGTCGTAGTCGAAGTCCTTGTCATCCGGATCATCCGAGGCCACCGCGGTGTCCCCGATGGTCAGGTTCCGGATGATCACGTTGTGGATCCCGGTGCCGAGGAAGAACCCACCGCCCTTGATCCGCCCCGAGGCCCCGACCCCGATGATCGTCTTGTTCGACGCGACCGGGATCTCGTAGCCGTAGGTGGGCACGGTGATCGTCCCGCTCACCTTCACGGTGTAGGCGGCACTCGACGTCGCATATTTCAGCAGATCGGCGTACGTGGTGACCGTGACCGTCGTGCCGCCGGCGCCGCCGGTCGTGCCCTGCGCGAACCCGTCGGCCGTCGAAGACCACGTGCGACCACCCACAGCATTGAACGCCCACTGCTTGTTGCTGTTGGCCGTGCACGTCTCCTGGATGATGGCCGCGCCGGAGGCCGTGGACGCGCCCTGGTCCGACAGGCACAGCCCGCTGTTGACGTTGATGATCTGGAACGTGTTGGTCCCGCTCGCGGTCAGCGTGAACAACTGGTTGGTCTGCGAGCTCGCGCACCCCCACTGCTGCACCTGCACGCCGGAGGTCTTCGACGAGCCCGGCACGTCGATGCAGCGGCCACTGTTGACGTTGACCAGCTGATACTGCGTCGACGTGATCGCGGTCAGCTTGAACTGCTGCCACGTCGCGCCGCTGGTGCAGCCCCACTGCTGGAGCAACGCGCCGTTGTCCTTCGACCCCGACGTCACGTCGATGCACTTGCCGCTCTTGGTGACGGCGAGCTGGTAGGTGCCGCCGGCGGCGGGCAACGTCGCTGCCTCCGAGGGCAAGGCGGACAGACCGATGAGCGCCAGCGGAACGACCAGCGCGAGAACGGCGAGTTTCTTCATAGCGGGTTCCATCCATCCGTGCCGGCGAGGTATTTCTGCGGGGTGTAGTTGGCGGCGGTCGAGTCGCTCATCTGCGGCCGGTTGCCGTTCGTGCCCGCGCCCGAGCCGGTGTTCTTGTACTCGAAGAACCGGGCGTTCTTCCATGAGTTGCCCGACATGTCGATCCACGGCTGGGCGGTGGCCATCGTGGCGCTCAGCGACGACTCGCGGTACAGCACCTGCGCGTCCGGACCCCACGGCCGGCCGAGCTGGGTGGTGTTGTTGGTGGCGCCGGTGATCGTGCACTTGTAGAACAGGAAGCCGTACGCGTTGGCCGCGTCCGTCTTGGCCGCGGTGATCGGGCCGCCGGTGCTACGCCGCTCGTAGATGCTGCTGGCGTTGAAGACCGCGATGCCGCCGCCGAAGATGAAGTCGACGGTGCCCTCGACGTACGAGTTGGTGTAGTAGGACCGGTAGCCGTTGACCAGCAGCGTGTCCTGGTTGCCGAGGAACCGGACGTTGCTGAAGGCCGACCGGTCCGCGTTCACGTTGGCGGCCACCGCCTGGCTGCCCTCGCCGTAGTCGTTGGACATGGTGAGGTTGGTGGCGGCGAAGTCGTGCCCGCTGACGAAGACGGTGGCGCTGCCCGAGGTGCCATATCCGCCGGCCGAGCTGTGGTTGTTCACGATCACGGTCTGCGAGGCGGACGAGCCGAGGCCCTGCAGCGTGACGTACGGCTTGTTGGACGGGATCGTGACGATCTCGCGGTAAGTGCCGGCCTTGATGGTGATCGTCCGCCGGGTCGTGTTGTTCGCCGGGACGGCGTCGATCGCGGCCTGGACCGTCGTGTACTGCCCGGTACCGTCCTTGGCCACGGTGGCGGCCTGGCTGGAGCCGACGGGGTTGAACGCCCACTGCTTGTTGGAGTTCGCCGTGCACGTCTCCTGGATGATCGCCGCCCCGGACGCGGTGGACGCGCCCTGGTCCGACAGGCACAGCCCGCTGTTGACATTGATGATCTGGAACGTGTTGGTCCCGCTCGCGGTCAAGGTGAACAGCTGGTTGGTCTGCGAGCTGGCGCAGCCCCACTGCTGCAGCTGGACGCCGGAGGTCTTGGACGCGCCCGGCACGTCGATGCAGCGGCCGCTGTTGACGTTGACCAGCTGATACTGCGTGCTCGTGATCGCGGTCAGCTTGAACTGCTGCCACGTCGCGCCGCTCGTGCAGCCCCATTGCTGGAGCAGCGCGCCGTTGTCCTTGGATCCGGCGGTCACGTCGATGCACTTGCCGCTCTTGGTGACGGCGAGCTGATAGGTGCCGCCGGCGGCGGGCAGCGTGGCGGCCTCGGACGGCAGGACGGCGACGGCGACCGCGGTGATGGGGATGCCGATCGCCAGGGCGGCCACCATGATCTTTCTTCGTGCTCGGGACACATCTCGTCCTCTCGCTCGGACGGTGACGGAGAGTTCGGGAGCGCTCCCATTTCGTCACCCTGAGTGATACCGCCCGGGGGAAGGCGGCACTTTCGTAGACACACGCGAGCCTGGACGACAACAAAAACTCGTGACAGGATTCGAATCCGCAGTTCAGGCCACTCCCCGGACAGCAGTGCCTGCGAAGATCATCGATGGGGTCAGGCAGTGACGCAGAGTCAGATCGCGCCCGAGGTCGCCCGGCTCGTGCGGGCCGCCCAGGCGGGCGACACCGACGCCCTCGAGGAGCTGGTCGCCGGGCACCTCCCCCTCGTCTACAACATCATCGGGCGGGCGCTCGCCGGTCACCCCGATGTGGACGACGTCGTGCAGGACACCATGCTGCGGGCCATCCGCGGCCTCCCCGGCCTGCGCGAGCCCGACCGGTTCCGGTCCTGGCTGATCGCGATCGCGTACCGCCAGATTCAGCTCTATCTGCGATCCCGCCGCGCCAACCAGCAGCGGCGGGTGCCCGAGCCGATCGAGCTGGCCGAGCCCGACTTCGCGGACGACGCGGCCGCCGAGATCGTCGTCGCCGACCAGCGCCGGGAGCTGGTCGAGGCGGCCCGCTGGCTCGACGACGGCGACCGGCGGTTGCTCGGGCTCTGGTGGCAGGAGGCGAGCGGCGAGCTGACCCGCAGCGAGCTGGCGTCGGCGCTGGAGGTGCAGCCCAAGCACGCCGCGGTGCGGGTGCAGCGGATGAAAGCCCAGCTCGACGCGGCCCGCGGAGTGGTGCGGGCGCTGCGGGCCCGGCCGCGCTGCCCCGAGCTGGCCGAGCAGGTGCGCCGGTGGAACGGGGTGGCGGATCCACTGTGGCGCAAGCGGCTGGTGCGGCACGTCCGCGAGTGCCCGGCCTGCGAGCCGCGCCGGCGAGGGCTGGTCGCGCCGGAGGAGCTGCTGCTGGGCATGGCGGCGTTACCCGTGCCGGCCGGCCTGCTGACCGGCCTCCACGCGGCGCCCGCGAAGGTCTCGCTGCTCGGGCTGCTTCAGCACAAGACGGTGGCGGTGGCCGCGGCCACGACTTTCGCGGTCGGCGGCGGGATCGCGTACGCGGTCTATCACGAAACTCTCCCGCCCGGCGCCGAGGCGATCACCGTGACCCCGACGCTCGTCCCTCGCTCCACCGCACCCGCCGTCGCCGGACGCGTCTCGCCCTCGCCGTCCTTCTCCCCCACTACCGTTGCGGTGGTCTACATCTCGCCGACTGGCTCCGACAGCGGAGACGGCTCCTCCTCCCGGCCCTTCGCCACCCTCGGGAAGGCCGCCTCGGTCGTCGAGCCCGGACAGACGATCATGATGCGCGGCGGCACCTACAAGCTCACCTCGCCCATCTCGATCACCACGAGCGGCACCGAGGACGAGCCGATCGTGCTGCGCGGCTACCGCGACGAGCGGCCGGTCCTCGATGCCGCCGGCGTCGCCGCCGACAAATGGGCGATCACGCAGCATTCCTCCTGGTGGACGATCAAAGGCCTCGAGATCAAAAACTCCAGGAGTCACGCGTACGTCTGCAGCGCCTGCACCCACATGGTCTTCCGTGACCTCGTCATGCACGACAACGCCCGTTCCGGCCTCATGCTGCGCGACCCCGGCACGACCGGCAACCAGGTGCTGAACAACGACTTCCACGACAACGGCACCGGGCTGTCGGTGCAGTTCGGCGACGGCGACGGCAACCTCGTGCGCGGCAACCGCTCGTGGGCCAACGACGCGTCCGGCTACGACCTCGGCGGTTTCTCCTCCCCGGTGACGGTCGAGTACAACTGGGCCTACCGCAACGCGGGCAGCGGTTTCGTCCTCGCCGGCGCGCCGTCCACCGAGGCGCCCGCGCACAAGCTGCGGCACTGCGTGGCCTGGGACAACGGCGGCAACGGCTTCACCGACGACGGGGCCGGCGGCTCGCCCACGATCGTCAACAGCACGGCGTTCCGCAACGGCGGCGCCGGTTACGCCTTCCCGGGCGGCTCACCGGTGCTGCGCATGGACGTGGCCGTGGACAACGAGAAGGCCGACAGCCCCTCCGGCGCCGAGAAGTCCCCCTTCCGCTCCACCGACCCGGCCTCGGCCGAGGGCCCACGCGGCGCCGACGGCTCGGTGCCGCGCACCGACTTCCTGGTGACCGGCAACGGCAGGGGCGCCTCGATGGGTGGCTGACTCAGAACGGCCAGCGCTGCTCCGCGCCGGCCTCCAGGAGCGGGATCATCGCGAAGCCGGCATCCGACAAGCCGCCGAACGTGTGCCGGTTGCCCTCGTCGGGTGCGTGGCCGAGGCGGTAGCCCGCCAGGTTCCACGTGTAGACCGGGATCTGCGGCGGGATCGCGCGGGTGACGTCCTCGTCGGCGTAGTAGTGGGCCTGCTCGTCGGTCAGGATGACCACCCGGTCGTGGCCGTCGTAGTGGGTCTCGACGGCCGCGCCCGTGTCGGTGCCCATCCCCATGAAGTAGCCGCCCTCCTTGAAGCGGCGCACGCCGGCCAGCACCGACTCGCCGCGGGCCGGCGGGAAGACCATGCTCTCGTTCGAGAAGGCCACCGTGGTCGCGGCCTCCGCGCGGGCCGCGAGGGCCAGGCCGAACACGACGGCCGCGTCCCAGCAGCGCAGCGAGCCGTCGCGGCTGAACTCGGCGCGCATCGATCCGGAGGTGTCGATGAGGATCAGCGTGCGGCCGGCCAGGGCCGGCACGTGCGCGAGCGCCGCCTGCAGGGCTTTCTCCAACGGGTACGCCCAGCGCAGGCTCGGCGCCGCGTTGAACGCCGACAGGTAGCGCATCGGCAGCACGCGCGACCGGGCCACCTCGGCCGGGTCGGTCAGCCGTCGCGCCACCGCCTCGGCCGCCTCGTCGCTCACCCCGGCCGCGTCGAAATTGCGCAGGTTGCGGAGCAGGGCGAAGTAACCCATCGAGGGGATGATGGACTCCCACGCGGCCGCGTCGAGCGGGCCCTGTCGCCAACCCGCGAGGGACTCCCACGTCATGCCGGCCTCGGCCAGCACCGCGGCGTCGGTCACCTCGCGGCGCCGCGCCACCGGCAGGGCCATCAGCTCGCGCCGGCGGGTCAGCGTGGTCAGCGACTCGGGGATCGGGTTGTCCCGCTGGTGACGCCGGTCGAGCGCGTGCCGGAAGAGGTCGGCCTGCCGCGGGTCGCGCGCGACTGGGTGGGTCAGGTCGAGCACGTCGGCGAAGCGCACGGCCCGCTCCGCGTCGTACTTGAGCAGGCTGCGCTGGTCGTAGAGGCGCACCGCGGCGTCGGCGATGCCGCGCTTGACCGGCTTGGGCATCGCGCGGCCGTAGCGGCCCAGCCAGTAGGCGACGGCCTCGCCCGGCTCGTCGGCCCGCTGCAGCGCGGCGTCGACGGTCGCGCGGGAGCCGGGAATGCCGGCCGCGACCTGAGCGCGGGCGCCCTCGAGCGCGGCCACCACCGAGGCGGTGCGCAGCATCGCGCCCGTGCGCAGCCACGGCACGAACCGGCCGAACCACTCGGGATCGGTGACGGCGGCGAGCGTGATCAGCTCGCGGAAGCGGGCATCGCGCGCCTCGGCACACTCATAGAACGTCTGCTGGCCGACCATATTGGACACGGCGAGCAGGAAGAGCTCGTTGCGCGGGTCGCGGGCGAAGCCGGTGGCGCCCTCGGCCGTACGCAATGTGGCATTGAATCTGGACATGGTGCGCTCCCGAGATCAAAGGTCGGCGACGGAAGGTCCCTTCACCGGGTGCCCTTTCAGGCCCCTCCAGATGTAACCGTCACCTGCGCACCGGAAGTCGCGTCTGGAACGATAGCGGCGCTTTCCCCTGCCGGGCAAGGGAATTAAGGGAGGCGCGCCAGCCAGGCCGCCGCTTCGTCCGCCGGGAGCGCGCGGTCGACGGTGAGCTCGGGGACCATCAGCGGGTACAGCCGGCCGACGTTGTAGGCGCGGCTGTACGACGGGCGATTGAGGACGATCACGCGGCGGCCCTCGACGACCGGGATGTCGGCGGGGCGGCCCTCGGCCCAGATCGGGGCGCCGGACGCGTCGGTCAGGTCGAACTGCGTGCGTACGCCGCCCTCGGGCATCATCATGCCGTCGGTCGCCGCGGCGACCCAGGACGGGTCGGGGCGCTCGCCCGGGATGCGATCGTCGCCGATCAGCGCGGCCGCCAGCAGGACGTGCAGCTGGATGTTGTCGCCGACGCCACTCATCGTCAGCTCGAAGACCCGGCCGCTCTCCCGATGCGCCACCACCAGGCCCTCGTCGTCGAGGACCCGCAGCAGCCCGAGCAGCCACGGCGCGTCCTCGGCGTGCTCGCTCATCGCGATCGTCGCGGCGGTCAGCCGGTCGCGCTGGGGCAGCGCCAGGCGGCCGCGCTTCTGCTGCAACGGCAGCAGCAGGCTGGGGATCCAGTCGTTCACCGAGAACCACGCCTGGGTGATCTGCCCAGCCTCCTCGACGCTGAGCCCGGCCGCCGGCGCCGCGTCGACGATCCGGTCGCGTAGCGCGCGGTACTCGTCGGCGCTCGTCGGCGCGGACACGTCGCCCAGCTTGTCGGCGAACAGGCCGAACTGCGCCGCCGACTCGAGCCCGCCGGCGACCCGGTCGACCAGCACGCCGAGCACCGGCAAGGGGTCGGCGCCCATCTCGATCAGGCCGGCCGCGAGCGTGGCGAGGAAGCCGCCGTTGCCGAGCGCCACCTCGTCGAGGGCCGGGCCGAGCTTGCGCAGGCCGGCGCTGAGCTCGGCCTCGTCGGCCAGCGGAACCCGGTCGACGACGGCGCGCTGGTTGCGGGTGGACTCGGGGCCGTCGAGCCGGAGCACGGCGTCGGCCAGGTCCGCGCAGATCTCGGGGAGCGTGTGCGAGCGGTGTCCGATCACCGACGCATCGTAAACGTTAAATCGTCGTTGCGCGGACCCCTAAATCATCGTTGCGCGGACCAGATCGACCGCGCGCTGGATCGCGGCCCGGGAAGCGTCGTCGTCATCGAGGTAGTCGAACCCGTGCCGGCCGTGCGGCACCTCGACGATGTCGGGCCGGGTCTTCGCGGCGGCCACGAAGGCTCGAACGCCCTCGGCGATCCCCGGATCCTCGCGGCCCACGCGGGTGAGCACGATCGGCAGATCACCCGCCCCCGCCACCACGTCGACCGGGCGGAACCGCTCCGGCACCGGCCAACCCGGGAAAGGCATGAGCACCGGGTACGTCAGAGCGACGCACCGCAGCCATGACGGCGGCTCGCGCAGCCAGTCGGCGCAGAGCAGGCCGCTCGCGGAGAAGAACCAGAGCGCCATCCGCTCGCCGTCGACCCGAGGATCCGCCCGCAAGGTCTCGACCGCGTCCCGCACATCGTCCGCGGCTGCCTCGTACGCGGCAGGATTGTGCAGTCGGTGATCGAGCGTCGCGCCGAACACGCCGCGGGACGACACCAATGACGCGTACGCCTGGAAGATCGGCCATTCGCGCGGGGTGGGCGCCTCGGCCGCAACCAGGCCGTGCAGGAAGAGGACGGCCGGGCGGGGGCGGGAGAGGTCGTCCGGCGGATAGAGGTCGACCCGGCCATGCCGCTCGGCCGTGCGGGTCGCGACCGGGAGGACGAAGGGCTTGAGGGAGTCCATGCTCCGGACGCTAGCCATATCGATATCACCGCGCCGTCGGGAAAGCGTCTCGTTGATGCCCGACAAACGCCGAGAGCCCGGCCCATACGGACCAGGCTCTCGCTGCATGGGGTGGTCGACGGGACTTGAACCCGCGGCCACCGGGACCACAACCCGGTGCTCTACCAGCTGAGCTACGACCACCATCGCCGCGCGGGAAGCTCTCCCCGCGGTGCCGGCCAATCATAGCCGCATCCTCGCGGGGGTCGTCGAGCGGGTTACCCGCGCGGTCGAGTGACCCTCGACTCCTACAACTCCGCGGCGATCGCCTTGGCCTGCTCGACGTCCGGGCCCGGCAGCGGGACGAAGACGGTGCGGCGGTAGTACTCCAGCTCGCGGATGCTCTCGCGGATGTCGGCGAGGGCGCGGTGGGCGAGGCCCTTGGGCGGCTGGCCGAAGTACACCCGCGGGTACCAGCGGCGGCAGAGCTCCTTGATCGAGGAGACGTCGATCATGCGGTAGTGCAGGAAGGAGTCGAGCGCCGGCATGTCGCGGGCGAGAAAACCCCGGTCGGTGGCGATCGAGTTGCCGCAGAGGGGCGCCGTGCGGGGGTTAGGGACAAATTCCCTCACGTACGCGAGGACCTGCTCCTCCGCCTCGGCCATGGTGATCACCGAGCGGCGGACCTCCTCGGTGAGCCCCGATTTCGCGTGCATGTCGCGCACCACCGGAGGCATCGCGTCCAGCGCCGCGTCATCGGCGTGGATCACCAGGTCGACGCCCTCGCCCAGCACGTTGAGCTCGGGATCGGTGACCAGCGCCGCGACCTCGATGAGCTTGTCCTTGCCCAGGTCGAGACCGGTCATCTCACAGTCGATCCACACCAGAAGATCAGCCACGCCGACAGCCTACGCCCGCGTACGGCGTGTCGCTGTCACGTCCTGACCGGCCACCCGTCCGGGCATGACCCACCCGGGGACGCGTTTTGTCCGCTTTCGGGCAGGGACTTCCCAGTTGGTCGCTTCGCGGGATAAAGTGGTCTTAACGGACGAAGCCCCCCTTCGGTTACTCCGTTCCCCCGGTAAAGGGCCCTCCGCGTCGGCAGCGCGGAGGGCCCTTTCGTGCGACAAGGCGGCTTCTGTACGGCTCTGATCGAGGCTCAGTCGTCATCCGGCCGCGCCGGGGCGGCCCGGCGACGACGAACGGGCTCAGGCGCCGCCGGCTCAACCGACGCCGGGTTGGTAACGGTTCGGCGGCGACGGCGCTGCGCGGAGGCGGCGAAGAGCTCGGCGGCCTCCTTCTGATAGCTCGAAAGCCGAGACGCAAGCTCGGCAGCGGCCGGTCCGGCCGTCTTGTCAGCCGCCGCCGGGCTGGGTTTGGCAGCGCTTGCAGCCGTCGCGGCGGGTCGGGCGGCGGTCCCGGGGGGCTGAGAAGCCGTCGCGGCGGGTCGGGCGGCGGTCCCGGCGGGCTGAGAAGCCGTCGCGGCGGGTCGGGCGGTCGCGGCTGACCGCGCGGTGGCCGACTTGGCCGGGGCCTTGGCCGCCGGCGTTGCCTTGGCCGCCTTGCCCGGGCCCCCGCTGGTCGGAGCCGCCGACTTGGCCGCGCTTCGGGTCGCCGAGGTCGCTGCCGCCTTGGCGGCCCGGTTCGTCGCGGCGGTTTCGGCAGTCTTCGCCCTCGCGGCACGGGCCCTGGTCGTCTTGGGCTTGGCCGCCGCGCTCTCGCTCCCCTCGCTCCCCTCGGCCGGCTCGGCACGGTCGGCCGGCTCGGCACGGTCGGCCGGCTCGGCACGGTCGGCCGGCTCGGCACGGTCGGCCGGCTCGGCACGGTCGGCCGGCTCGGCACGGTCGGCCGGCTCGGCACGGTCGGCCGGCTCGGCGCGGTCGGCCACTGGCTCGGACTCGGCCCTGGCCGCGGCCGCGGCGGCGCGGGCGGCCACGGTCTCCGCAGCCTTGCGCCAGGCGGCGGGCGCCGGGCGCCTGCCCAGCCCCGGCAGCCGGCCGGCAAGACCCGTGGCCGCGCCCTCCTGAGACTGGTCGCCGCTCGGATCGGCGGGCTTCCGCACGCCACCGGAAGCAGGCATCGGGCGCTGCGCCAGCGGGAAGTCCACCGTCGGCGCCGACCGCTTCACCCCCGACTCAGCCGGTCCGGCCGCCTGGCCGGGCTCGGCATCGTCGCCAGCGGACCCGATCGAAGTCCCGCCTGCGGACCCGGTCGCGGTCGCTCCGCCGATGCGCTCGCCGCGGGCCATCGCATGCATCACTGCGGAGACCTCGGGCGTACTCGACACCATCCGCATCGACGAGGTCGCGGCCGATGGAACTCCCGTCACCGGTGGCGCGGAGGTCGATTCGGCAGCATTGGTGGAAGCCTCGGTCTTGGGGTGCTCGTCGACGGAGGCCGTCGCGGGTTGCTCTGCCAAGGTTGCCGCCGGCGTATCGGCCACGGGTGTTGCGGGCGCTGATGACGAGGAGGCGTTCGCGGCTGCCTGTGCCTGCGGTGAGGCGTGGGAGCCGACAGCAGTTCGCGTCGGGCCGGAAGGCTGAGCGGGAGCGGCCGTCCGTGCAGGCGCCTGAGCTGCCGGTCGGGTCGTGGCCGAAGACGGCCTTGGCGACGGGCGTCTCGCGGCATCCTTCGCGCCGCCGTCTTCGGTCGCAGCGGCCTCTCGGGTGGCGTCGTCTCGGGCTGCGTCCTCGGCGGTGGTTGTCGCGTCGGGGGCGGCGCCGGAGGCCGCGATGATGGAGTTCGGCTTGGGAGCGGACACCGGATCTCGGTCTTCGCGACCTGGGCCGGTGTCCGCTCCCGCGGCCTGCCGCGCCCTACTGGCGGTTAGGGGCGGCTCGGCGCCGGCGCTCGCGGTCGCCGCGGAAGCGGACGACACAGCGGAGGCGGCCGGCGTGGCGGGCTGTACCTTTCCCGAGCCGGCGGAGATGAGGGGCGGGCCGGTCACGGGGGTCGTGGGCGAAGAAGCTTCCGTGGTTGACGAAAATTCTTCGCGTTGCACGCTAGTCCTTGCCCGGGCCGCCATCCCAACGGACGGAGCGAGTTCTGCGTCACCCGGCGCGCGCTCCTCCGCCGCGATGGATGCCCGGCCCAAACCCAGAACCTTCGGGAACGGCGCGGGCGGCTCGCCACCCGACCGCGGGGAACCCGCCGACCGCGCACCCCGCGAACCCGGACCGGCCCCGTTGGCCGAGGCCGCGCCCCGGGTCTCCGAGACCGGCCGGCTGGAGCCCGGCCGCCCCGCCGCCGGCCGCTCGCTCCCGGACCGGCCGGCCTCAGGCTCCGATTTGTCCGGCGTGGCCGCGGAGGCGCCAACCGACGAACCGGTCGCCCCCTTGACGCCGGAGCCGATCGTGACGCCCGCATCGGTCCCGATGGCCGCCACGGCCCGGGTCGCCTCGACAGACTGCTCCGCTGCAACGGAATCGACAGCCGCGGAAGGCGTAGCGGCCGCGGAAGGCGTAGCGGCCGCGGAAGGCGTAGCGGCCGCGGAAGGCGTAGCGGCCGCGGAAGGCGTAGCGGCCGCGGAAGGCGTAGCGGCCGCGGAAGGCGTAGCGGCCGCGGAAGGCGTAGCGGCCGCGGGAGACGTCGCGGTCACGGACGGCGTCGCAGCGGCAGCGGGCTTCGAGGCGGCGCCGGTGTCGCGGGACTGGGTCGGAGAAGGCGCTGGGAACCGGGACGGGGGCGTCTGGCCTCCGCCGGGGGCCGGCTGGCGGCCGACTCTGCGGGCGTCTGCCTTTGTCAAGCCGGTGGCGGCCCAATCGGTTGCCTTGGGGCCGGTGACCATGGAAACGCGCTGGCCGGCCGTACGGGAATCGGGCATGCGCCTGGCGGGAGTTGCGCCGGCGGGCTCGAAATCGCCTCTTGCTGCTCGGGCGTCTGCGGCGCCTGCCTCGTAGGCGGCGGCCATCGCGCCGTCGCCGGACGGCATCGGACGGGCGCCGCCGGAACCCCGCCGCGGGCTGCGGTCGTCGGTGGGGGTGGGCTGCCCGCCATCGTTCGGGGTGGGGGGCGGCGGCTCCTCGTCGCCTTCGGACTTCTTGCGGGCCACCTCGGCCATGCGCGCGGCTGCGGTTGCTTCGGTCTCGCGGGCTCGCTCGGCGGCCGTTTCCGCTACCCAGGCGTCTACCGCCGAGGCGTGGAACATCGGCAGGTCGCTTGGCCCGGGGTTGCGGCGGCGGCTGCGTTCGCCGCGGCGGCCGAAGATGGGGTCGGATCCGGATGGTGGGTCGCCCAGTGGCAGCGACATCGGGCCGCTCGGTGAGGACGGCTGGATGAAACTGAGGGGCTCGCCGGGTCTTGGCGACCGAAGGGCCGACAGCTCGCCGTCGGAAGAGCTTCCGGAAGCAACCGGCTGCGCTGCGGAAGCGGCAGAAGCGGAAACGCCGGTGGAAGCGGAAGCGGAAGCGGAAGTGGAAGCGGAAGCGGAAGTGGAAGTGGAAGTGGAAGTGGAAATGGAAGCGGAAGTGGAAGCGGAAGTGGAAGCACCGGCGGGGACCGGCGAGGGCTTGCGGTCGGTGCCGGTCTCGGTGGATGCGCCGGAGACCGACGCGGCGGAGGCGTCGGCGAATCCGGCGGCGAAAGCCTCGGCGGCGTCCCCGACCGAAGAGCCGACGGCAGTGCCGGGGATGGCCGTGGCGGCCGCGTACGCCGCGGCGTTGGGGGCGGCGCGCATCGCGACCGCCTCGGGACCGGAGAGGGCCGGCGCCCCGGCCGGCGGCCAGACGAACTGCGGGGTGGCCGGTGGCAGCGCGGCCAGCTTCTGGGCGTCGGCCAGGGTCCGCGGGCGGTGTGCGCCTCCGGGGCGGCCGGCGGTGAGCGCCAGCGGCAACGGCGCCCCGATGGCGGCCATCAGGTCGGGCACCTGGCTGGGCTCGACCACGTAGACCACGTCGCGCCGCCGGCCGGGCCAGGCCAGGACGATCAGGCCGCTCATCACGAACAGCGTGCCGAGGGTGATCAGGCCCCACGTGCTGGAGTTCAGCCAGCCGGGGCGGATCTCCGCGTTGGCGGTCAGGCGCAGGCCGGGCTTGGCGCCGGGATTCATGATGACCAGGCTGTACGGGCCGCCGGTCACGTCGCTGGGCGTCCAGGCGACCGAGCCGTCGCCGGTGCGCAGCCAGAACGTCGCGCGAGCGGGGATCGACTCGGGGGCGCGGCGGCCGCCGAGGATGGTGCTGGCAACCGGGAGGGAGCCCGTGCCGATGTCGACCCGGTCGACCGTGCTGTGGGGGACGCCGTAGAGGTACTGGTCGACCTCCGCGGTGGGGGCGATGCCGAGGAAGGCGGGACCGTCCTGGGTGCCGGCCGTGATGCGGAGCTGGGTGTCGCCGATTCTCGTGAAGGGGGCGTCGGAGCGCAGCAGGTGGTCGACGTCGGGGACGACGACGGCGTACCCGGGGGTGATCAGCCGCTGGAGGTCGCCGCTGAACGCGCCGCCCTGGTCGCGGTGCTGCATGGCCGCCCACAGCCCGGCGCCGGCGAGCAGCGACGGCAGGCCGATGGTCAGCAGCAGCATTCCGAGGATGGTGCGGAGCACCCGCATCAGCTTCTCCCCCTTCTCAGGCCATACTCGCCGACCATACAGATCCAAATAACCCCAAAGTGGTCAAATAGCCGCGAAATCGCTGATAGATATGAGAACGGCCCGACCCTGGAAGAGGGCCGGGCCGTGCTGTCCGGAAAAATCAGGAGATGTTGGCGGTCATCGTGAGCGTCTGCTGATCGATGTCGCTCGTTCGGGCCGTGAACTTGAAGGTCCACTGGCCGGCCTGCGGGAGCGCGATGTCACCCACGGCGTGGAAGTCGGTGATCCGCAGCAGCGGGATCTCGATCGGCTCGATCCCCTTGGCGGGCAGCGCCGCCGTGCCCGTCCACTCGACGACCGTCAGCGGCTTGTTGTCGGGTGTGTAGGCGTACAGGTGAATGGAATTGTTGCCCACCGTGGCCGGGAAGATGTCGATCTGCATGGCCATCGTGCTGCTCGTCAGCGTCTGACTCACCGTCGACGAGGTCGATCCCGTCTCGGCCGCCTCGGCGGTGCGCGGCGGCGCGATCTGCACGAGCGCGGCCGTCACGCCCAGCACCACCGCGGTGATCGCGAGCTCGGCCGCGACCACCCGGCGCAGCCGGCGCGGCGAGGACTCGGCCTGCCGGGAGCGCACCAGCCGCCGCGAGAACCAGGCCACGCCGAGCACGCATGCGGCCAGCGCCACCTTGACCAGGATGAGCCGCCCGTACGTGCTGTCGACCAGCCCGCTGAGCGTGGACACCTCGATCAGCGCCTGCACCACGCCGGCCAGGATCAGCGCGCTCACCGCCGTCGCCGCCCAGCGCGACCAGATCGGCAGGATCGCCTCCAGCTCGCGCTCGTTGGCCTGGCGCAGCAGGAAGCCGACCAGCATCACGAGCCCGCCCAGCCACACCGACATCGCGGCCAGATGGATCGCGTCGATCACCACCGAGACGCCGGCCACCGGGGAGGCCGTCGGGTGGCCGGTGAGCGGCCAGGTGGCCAGGGCCGCGACGCCGAGCACGCCGAGCAGCGCCAGGTCGGTCTTGGACTCCCCCGACCCGTTGCCGCGCAACAGCGGCCGCAACAGGAAGGCCGCCGCGGCGAGCACGCCCAGCCGCACCAGCATCACCGCGCCGAAGGTGCTGCCGAGCACGTCGCGCAGATCGCCGACGCGTACGTCGAACAGACCCGTCCCCAGTGAATACGGCACCTGGAGCCAGATCGCCATCAGCGTGCTGAACGTGACCAGGCCCATGCCCGTCCAGATCAAGCGGGACGGCCCGCGGCGGCTCAGCCGGTGCGGCCAGAGCAGGGCGAGCACCAGCGCCGGCCCGATGAGGAACACCAGCCCCGCGTACCCGAGGTATTTGCCGACCGGAATCAGCGCCCGGACCACCGGATCGACCTTGGTGTCGTCGATCGCCGCCGACGGCGGCGTCGACGCGGCGCCCACCGAATAGGTGATGCTGCCACCGACCGGGTGACTGTCGGCGGAGATCACCCGGAAGCTCACCAGATAGGTCCCCCGGCCGCCGCCGGAGCGCAGCGGGATCGTGACGGTGTCGCCGTTCACCGTCGGGGCGCCCTGGTCGGCGCGGGAGCCGTCCGGACCCAAAACCTGGATCTTGCCGCTGACCAGCTGAACCGACTCGCTGAACGTCAGCGTGACCTTGTTGGGCGCGTCGGGCACGATCGTGCCGTTGCCGGGGTCGGTGGCCACCAGCGCGGCGTGCGCGCTGGCCGGCGAGGCCCCGAGCAGCACGCAGAAGAGCCCGATCAACAGGCCGGCGGCGCCCGCCAGCGCCCGGCGACGATCAAAGGTCATGCGCGCCATGCTCCACGATCCGGTCGGAAGTACCCACCGGCGGGTAGTCGCCGATGCGCCCCACATGGTTCCAGAAGCCCCCGACATTTCCGCTTCCCGTACCATCTCCGACCATGACCGAGGGTGAGAACACCACGGACCTGGCCCGGAAGGCCGGGGCGGGCGACGCCGACGCCCTGGCCGCGTTCGTCCGGGCCACCCAGTCCGAGGTGTGGCGCTTCACCGCCGCCCTGGTCGACCCCGGCGCCGCCGACGACCTCACCCAGGAGACGTTCCTGCGGGCGTTCAAAGCCCTGCCGAGCTTCGAGGGCCGCTCCTCCGCCCGTACGTGGCTGTTGGGAATTGCCCGCCGCACCTGCGCCGACCACCTCCGCGCCGTCGTCCGCCGCAGGCGGCTCGACGCGCGCCTCGCCGCGCAGGCCGTCACCGACCTCCCGGTCCCCGATCCCGCCCACCGGCTCAGCACCGCCGACCTGCTCGCCCGCCTGAGCGAGGAGCGGCGCACCGCGTTCGTGCTCACCCAGGTGCTCGGCCTCTCCTACGCCGAGGCCGCCGACGTCGAGGAAGTGCCGGTGGGCACCATCCGGTCGAGAGTGGCCCGCGCGCGGGACGAGCTAGTGACCGCCGTCGCACAAGCGCGCGCTGTCTAGAGGGTTCCCAGACAAACCACAGGAGACTGAGGGAACCTCGGGAGTGAGGACTTCGACTAACAGGGCGTGACGACGATGGAAACGAGGCAGCTGTCTGCCCGGATGACGGCTGTCTGGCCGTGGATCTCCACGGTGGCCCGGCTCGGCCTCGCCGCGGTTTTCCTGACGGCGGGCCTGCTCAAGGTGGGCGACCTGGCCGCCTCGGGGCGCGCGGTGAACGCCTACCGGCTGTTCTCGTACGACACCGCCAAGGTCATCGGCGCGGTCCAGCCGTTCCTGGAGATCGCGCTCGGCCTGCTCCTGCTGATCGGCCTCGCCGTCCGGCTCAGCGCGGCCATCGCCGCCCTGCTCCTGGTGATTTTCATCGCCGGGATCGTGTCGGCGTGGGCCCGCGGGCTGCAGATCGACTGCGGCTGCTTCAGCAAGGGCGGCGACCTGGCCGCCGGGCGCACCGCACAGTACGGCCTGGAGATCCTGCGCGACGTCGGTTTCCTGGTCCTCGCCGGGATTCTGCTGGCCAAACCGCGTACCCGGTTCTCGCTGGACGGTCTTTTGATGGGAGAACGATGAGCAAGGGCAATCGGGGGCGGGATCGAGCGGCCGCCCGGCGGATCGTCGAGCAGCAGAAGGCGGCGGCCAAGCGCCGGCAGGTGACGATCTGGACCTCCGTGGCCGTGGTGGCGGTGCTGGTGATCGCGGGCCTGATCGGCTGGGGCGTCTACGCCAACCAGTCCAAGGACGACGCCGGCAACGTCGTCACCCCGAGCGTCGCGGTCGACGACGGCACCGCGTTCGCGATCGGCACCGGCCCGGTCACGATCGACCTCTACGAGGACTTCATGTGCCCGATCTGCCACCAGTTCGAGGACGCCTCCGGTGACACGATCACCCAGCTGGTCGCGGACAAGAAGGTCACCGTCCGGTACCACACCGTCGCGATCCTCGACCCCGCGTCGAACGGCACGAAGTACTCCACCCGGTCGGCCGGGGCGGCGGCCGCGGCGGCCGAGGGCGGCAAGTTCAAGGAGTACCACGACGCCCTCTACGACAATCAGCCCGAGGAGAACAGCGACGGCCTCACCGACGCCAAGCTGATCGAGCTGGGCAAGGGCGTCGGGCTCGGCGACGACTTCGCCAAGGCGGTGACCGACAAGACGTACGACGCGTGGGTCGGCAAGGTCACCGACACGTTCTCGTCCCGCGGCTTCACCGGCACGCCGACCGTCGTGGTCAACGGCAAGCAGGTGACCGGCGCCAACGGCGCTGTGCCCACGGCCGACGACCTGACCAAGGCCGTGGAGGCGGCCGCGGGGTGAGACGGCTCGCCCTCGCGGTGATCGTGGCCGGCGCGTTCCTCGTGCCGGCCACGCCCGCGTTCGCACACGGCGGCGACGCACCCGACGCGACCGCTTACCGCACGACGGTCACCGGGATCAGCACCCCCGAGAAGGGCCTGAGCGTCCGCACGGTCGAGGCCGGGGCACGGCTCGAGCTCACCAACAAGACCGGGCATTCCGTCGAGGTCCTCGGCTACTCCGGCGAGCCGTACCTGGACATCCGCCCCGACGGCACCTGGCAGAACATCAATTCACCAGCGGCGTACGTGAATGAGACCTTGACCGGCGACCCCACCGCACCACCGACCTGGCGCAAGCTCTCGTCCTCGACGACGGTCCGCTGGCACGACCAGCGCACCCACTGGCTGAGCCCGGGCCTCCCACCGCAGGCCGCCGCCGATCCCTCGCGCGCGCATCGCCTCCGCTCGTGGACGGTTCCGTTGCGCGAGCAGGTGCGCACGTTCGAGATCAGGGGCACGCTCGACTGGGAGCCGCCGCCGCGCGCCTGGCTCTGGTGGGGCATCGCGGCCCTCACCGGCCTGATGGCATTCGGCCTGCTCAGGCGGTGGTCATGGGCCGTGCGGCCGGTCGCGCTCCTGGGGGCTTTCACACCTTTCGCGTACGCCGTGAGCACCGCCCTCGACGGCGGCGCCCCGTCCCTCGTCCTCGTGCTGGCCGGCCTGCTCCCGCTCGCGGCCGCGTTCCGCCATCCGCCGTTCTACCTGGCCCTCTCCGGCGCCTGCCTCGCCCTGTTCGCCGGCTTCACCCAGGCCGGCGCCTTCGACGCGGCCGTGCTGCCGACCGCCGGCCCCGCCTGGCTGTCCCGCGCCCTGGTGACGACGGCCCTCGGCGTGGGCGTGGCGATGGCCCTGACCGGCGTCCTCCGCCTGCGCGCGGCCCTGCCTCCGGGGAAGCCGGAAGTGTCGGAGGACCGGACTATCGTCATCGCATGACTGAGACCGCCCGACTCTCCGCCGGCGACGCCGCGCCCGAGTTCTCGCTGCCCACCGACAACGGCGACCGGCTCACGCTCAAGGACCTGCGCGGCCGCAAGGTGATCCTGTACGCGTACCCCGCCGCGATGACCCCCGGCTGCACCACCCAGGCGTGCGACTTCCGCGACAACCTGGCCTCGCTGCGGGCCGAGGGCTACGAGGTGGTCGGCATCTCCCCCGACGCCCCCGCCAAGCTGGCGAAGTTCCGCGAGCGCGACGCCATCACGTTCCCGCTGGTCAGCGACGAGGACAAGAGCGTCCTGACGGCGTACGGCGCGTTCGGCGAGAAGCAGAACTACGGCCGCACGGTCATGGGCGTGATCCGCTCCACCTTCGTGATCGACGAGAACGGCGTGATCGAGAAGGCGCTCTACAACGTCAAGGCCACCGGCCACGTCGCCAAGCTGCGCCGCGACCTGGGAATCGACTGAGTTTCTCAGGGGCGGCTTTCCCGCAGATCGGCCTCCCGCCTGCCGATCATTCGGGCAAGTCACACCGACCGACAGGTCCCCCGTCCCACGGCGGCCGTCATGCGGCACAGACCCGCAAGGCGGCCGCCGTGCCGGGCGGGGACTCCCTGTTATTCTGTTGGTACATTCCGACCGTGGCGTACGTGAAATACACCCGCGCAATGCTCGCCGAGGCGGTTGCCGCCTCGACCACCATGGCCGGCGTCCTCCGGTTCCTGGGCATTCCCATCACCGGCGGCGCCCACGCCCACCTGCGCCGGCGCATCACCCACTGGGACATCAACACCGCGCACTTTCTCGGCAGCGGCCACAACCGGGGCGCGGTCAGCCCGCGCCGCCGCACTGCGGCCGAGATTCTGGTGCTGCGACCGCACGAGGCCAAACGCCAGCAGCCCGCAGTTCTACGCCGGGCCCTGGAGGAGTCCGGCCGCCCTTACCGCTGTGCCGACTGCGGCGTAGGCAACATGTGGAACGGGCGCGCCCTGACCTTGCAGATCGACCACATCGACGGCTGCTTCCGGGACTGTCGAGCGGAGAACCTCCGCTTCCTCTGCCCGAATTGCCACACCCAGACGGCGAACTAAGCGGGTCGCAACCGCCCGCGCCACCGCGTGTCGCTCACCCGCGTCGACCAGCGTGGCGATCCCGTCGCCGCGGCCGCCTTCGCTCCGCTGTCCGACGGCGCGAAGACCGACATCCTGGAACGGGTGGGGCGGCGCGAGATGACGGTCGCCGACGCGGCGCGGACAATCGGCTGCAGCACCGGGCATGTGTACGAGCTACGCCGCCGCCTCGCTGAACGCGGCACGCTCGAGCCGGAGCCGCGGCGCCCACGCCCGCGCGCTATCAACCGTGCCGAGGTCGTTGCCGTCGCATTGGCCCATCCGCTTTTCGGCTCGCGCAAGATCGCGGCCGCGCTGCGTGGGCGAGCCGAGCCGGTGGCCGTCTCGGCCAGCACGATCAGTGTGATCCTTCGGGAGGCCGGCCTGTCCACCCAGCGGGAACGGATCGCCGCGGCCGAGACCGTGGAGTGACCTGGGACCGTCTAGACTCTCTTCAACGTTTGGCCTTGTGGGGCCAGATGTGGCGGGAGTGGCGAAATTGGCAGCCGCGCGGGTTTTAGGTGCCCGTGTCCGAGAGGACGTAGGGGTTCGAGTCCCCTCTTCCGCACCAATGTCAGTTGCAGGGCGGGCCCGGTCTCACGACCGGGCCTTCGGTGTTTCCGGGGTAGCAAACCACACTCGCGCTTGCAGAATTAACATCCTGGCCTGTTATATTCGTCGTGAAATCGCGGTAACAGTATCGGCAGCGGGGAGTCCGACAGCCCATGGTTCAGTCGTCAACCAGCGCCGGTGAGCCGCTCTGGGCCGGGATCGATGTGGGTACGCAGAGCCTGCGCGTCGCCGTGGTGGATGGGGACGGCGGGCTGGTGGGGCAAGGGGCCGCCAAGCTGTCCAGCCACCGGGCGCCGGGGCGCATCCACGAGCAGGATCCGGCTTCCTGGTGGCGGGCGCTGGGCGCGGCCAGCCGGGCGGCTCTCGCGGGACTGCCGAGTGAGCGGCTGCGCGGTGTGGCGCTCTGCAGCACCTCGGGAACGGTGCTGCTCACCGATGGCGCGGGGGCGGCTCTCACGCCGGCGCTGATGTATGACGACGCCCGGGCCGAGGCCGAGGAGCGGCGAGCCGCCGAGGCCGGCGGGGAGCTGTGGGCGGCGCTGGGGCTGCCGATGCAGCGATCGTGGGCGCTGCCCAAAGCCTTGTGGCTGCTGGGGCAGGCCGACGCGGCGACGCGGCAGGCGGCCGAGCGCGGCGGGGTGCGGCTCGCGCACTCCGCCGACTATCTCGCGGGGCGCCTGGTGGGTGCGCCGGTGGCGACCGATTTCAGTCACGCTCTCAAGACGGGATACGACCTGAGCGCGCACCGCTGGCCGACCGAGGTGCTCGACCGGCTGGCGGTGCCGCTGTCGATGCTCCCGGACGTGGTGCGTCCGGGCAGCGCCCTCGGCGAGGTGAGCCCGCGGGCGGCCGCGGAGACCGGCTTCCCGGCCGGCACCCCGGTGCTCGCCGGCATGACCGACGGCTGTGCGGCGCAGGTGGCGGCGGGCGCGCTGAGCCCGGGCGACTGGAATTCGGTGCTCGGCACCACGCTGGTGCTCAAGGGCGTCACCACCGAGCGGCTCAGCGACCCGGGCGGCGCGGTCTATTCGCACCGGCATCCGGACGGCGGCTGGCTGCCGGGCGGCGCGTCCAATGTGGGGGCCGGCTCGATCCCGGCGGAGTTCCGGGACGATCCGTCGGCGTTCGATGCGGCGGCCGAGGCGTTCGAGCCGGCCGGGGCGGTCGCCTACCCGCTGGTGTCGCGGGGTGAGCGGTTCCCGTTCGTGCGGCCGGACGCCCAGGGGTTCCTGCTCGGCCGCCCGCGGTCCCGCGCCGACCGCTACGCGGCCGTCCTGCAGGGGGTCGCGTTCGTCGAGAGGCTTTGTTACGCGTACGTGGAGACGCTGGGCGCCAAGATCGACGGGCGGGTGATGGTGACCGGCGGGGGCAGCCGCAGCGCGTACTGGACGCAGCTGCGCGCCGACGTGCTGGGCCGGCCGCTGCACCGGCCGGCGCAGGCCGAGCCCGCGTTCGGCATGGCCGTGCTGGCCGCGGCCGGCAACGGTTCGCTGACCATCACCGCCCGGCGCATGGTGCGGCTGGCCGGCGTGGTCGAGCCCCGGGCCGAGGCCGCGGAGCGTTTCGCAGAGCCCTATGCGAAGTTCCTGGGCGAGCTCGCCCTGCTGGGTTACATCGACGAGCGGCTGGCACGGTGTGCGGCATGACGATCGTCCATCTGGCCCGGCACGGGCAGACGCCGTGGCACCGGCCCAACCGGTACACGGGCAGCTCCGACATCGGCCTCGACGAGACCGGCGAGCGGCAGGCCGGGGAGCTGGCCGACTGGGCCGGCCGGGCCGGGCTGACGGCGCTGGCCTGCTCCGACCTGATCCGCGCGGTGCGTACCGCGGCGCCTGCGGCGGACCGCACGGGACTCACCCCGATCGTCGACAAGCGGCTGCGCGAGCTCGACTTCGGCTCGGCCGAGGGCCGCCTGCTGTCCGAGATGCCGCCAGACGTGACGGAGCGCTTCGTCGCCGACCCGGCGGAGAACCATTTCCCGGGCGGGGAGCACCCGCGGGAGGCTGTCGAGCGGGCATTGGCCGCTCTCGGTGCGCTCACGGAGGCGTACGCGGGAGGAAAGATCTTGATCGTCGCCCACAGCACCCTGATCCGCCTGGTCGTGTGTGCGGTGCTGGGGATCCCGCTCGGGGAGTACCGCCGGAAGCTGCCGGGGCTGAGCCCGGCCTCGCGCACCGATCTGCGATTCGAGAACGGGTCGGCCGCGCTGCTGGCCTACAACGTGGGCATCACTCCAGGATGTGCGGCATGACGACCCCGTCCGCCGAGCGCAGCCGGCCAGCCCAGCGCCAGACCGAGATCGCCGAGTTCGTGGTGAGCCACGGATCGGTCTCCGCCACCGACCTCGCCGAGCAGTTCGGCGTGAGCCTCATGACGATCCACCGCGACCTCGACGAGCTGGAACGCCAGGGCGTCGTGCGCAAGCACCGCGGCGGGGTCAGCGCGCAGCCGTCGAGCGTGTTCGAGAGCAACGTCTCCTACCGCCTGCAGGCCGCGCTGGCCGAGAAGCAGGCGCTCGCCCGGCGGGCCCGCGAGCTGATCGAGCCGGGCATGGCGGTGATGGTCGACGACTCCACCTCGACGCTGGAGCTGGCCCGGCTGCTCGAAGACATCACCCCGCTGACCGTGGTGACGAATTTCCTCGAGACCATCAAGCTGCTCGCCGGCCGCCCCGGGATCCGCCTGCTCGCCCTCGGCGGCGAGTACCACCCGACCCACGACAGCTTCCTCGGCGTGCCGTGCATCGAGGCGATCGAGGCGCTGCGGGTCGACCTGCTCTTCGCCTCGACATCGGCGATCGCGGACGGGTACGCGTACCACCAGGAGCAGGAGATCGTGCTGGTCAAGCGGGCGATGATGCGGGCCGCGCAGCGGTCGGTGCTGATGGTCGACCACACCAAGCTGGGCCGGGCGGCGCTGCACCGGCTCGCCCCGCTGCGCGACTTCGAGCTCGTGCTCACCGACGCCCAGGCCAGCAAGGAGTCGCTCGCCGAGATGCGCGAGCACGGGATACGCCACGAGGTGATTACATGATCATCGGGCTGGACGCGGGCACCACCGTCATCAAGGCCGTCGCGTTCGACGACGACGGCGTCCCGATCGCCCGCGCGGCCGAGCGGGCCCGGCTGGAGCGGACCGGCCCCGGCCGCTACGAGCAGGACCCCGACGAGGTGTTCGCGGCCGCCCGGACCGTCCTCGAGCGGCTGTCCGAGCACGGCCCGGTGGACGCGATCGGGGTGACCGGGCAGGGCGACGGCGTGTGGTTGTCCGACAGTTCCGGCCGGCCGGTGCGGCCCGCCGTCTCCTGGCTGGACGCGCGGGCCGGCGACATCCTGACCCGCTGGGAGTCCGACGGCGTTCTCGAGGCGCTGTTCCGGCGTACCGGATCATTGCTCTTTCCCGGCGCCGCGGCGCCGATCCTCGCCGCTCTCGCCGACGAAGAGCCGGCCGCGCTCGCGGCCGCCACCACCGCCGGCTACTGCAAGGACATGGTGGTGCAGCGGCTCACCGGCCTGCGCGCCACCGACCCCTCGGACGCGTCGGTGCCGTTCCTCGACCCGCGCACCGGCGACTACGCCGACGACCTCCTCGAGATGTGCGGCCTGGCCGACCATCGGCGGCTGCTGGCCCCCGTGCGACGTCCGCCGATGGCGTCGCGCGCCGATGGCACGCCCGTGGTGGCCGCGCCCTACGACCTGCCCGCGTGCGCGTGGGGCGGCGGGGTGACCGAGGTCGGCGACGGCCTGCTCATCGTCGGCACCACGCTCGCCTGCCAGGTGCTCGCCGACAAGGTGGACACCAGCGGCGAGCCGTGCGGCCTGACGCTGGCCACCTGGACCGAGGGCCGCTGGCTGCGGGCCATGCCGGCGATGGTCGGCGCCGCCGCGCTCGACTGGGTGCTCGCGCTGGTCGGCGCGGGCGTCGGCGACGTTCCGGAGCTGCTCGCGGCGAGCCCGTCCGGGGCGAACGGGGTGACCGCGCTGCCGTTCTTCGCCGAGGCCGGCGAGCGTGCCCCGTTCGTCGCGCCGCACGCGCGGGCCCGGCTCGACGGCCTGCACGTCGGGGTGGATCGGGCCGATGTGGTGCGGGCGGTGGCCGAGGGGATCGCGTACGCGGCGCGGCACTGCCTCTCCGCGGCCGGCCTGTCCGGTGAGCTGGTCGTGTGCGGTGGCGGCGCGGCCAGCCGGCCGTGGCTGCAGATCTTCGCGGACGTGCTGGGCCGCCCGCTGCGCGCCCTCCCCGGCGACGAGGTGGGCGCCCGGGGCGCGGCCCTCGCCGCCGGCCAGGCCATCGGGCGGCCCGGGTGGCCCGCGCCGGCCGGGGTGCTCGTCGAGCCCGGCCCCGACGCGGCCCGCTACGCCGACGGATACGAGCGCTACCTGCGGGCGGTGTCGCACGCACGGGACTGGTGGAGGGAAGACAAAGCATGAGGATCCTCGTCGCGGGCGACCACTTCGTCACGCCCGGGCTGGTGGAGGCCGCGCTGCGGGCTCGGCTCGGTGATGAGCTTGTCGTCACCACGCTCACCTCGGCCTGGCCGTACCAGCCGTTCGGGAAGATCGGCGAGGTCGACGAGGCGTGCGGCGACGAGGACGAGCTGATCGCGGCCCTGGCCGGCGTCGAGGTCGCGGTCACCCAGATGGCGCCGTTCACGGCCCGGGTGCTGGAGGCCGCCGACGCGCTGCGCCTGATCGTGTGCACCCGCGGCGGCCCGGTCAACGTCAATGTGGCGGCGGCCGCCGAGCGCGGCATCGAGGTGCGCTCGACGCCGGGCCGCAACGCGCCGGCCGCGGCCGAGCACACTCTCGCGCTGATGCTGGCCGCCCTGCGCCGCATCCCCGACGTGCACCCCACGGTGCGGGGCGGCGAGTGGCGCAGCGACCTGTACGCCCTGGACGCCGCGGGTCGTGAGCTCTCCGGCGCGACCGTGGGCCTGGTCGGCTACGGCGCGATCGGGGCGCGGGTGGCTCGGATCCTGGCCGCCTTCGACGCGTCGGTGGTCGTCTACGACCCCTATGCGGCGGGCGTCGACACGGTGTCCACACTGGACGAACTGCTTTCCCGGGCCGACGTGGTGAGCCTGCACGCCCGCCTCACGGCCGAGACCCATCACATGATCGACGCGGCGGCGCTGGGCCGGATGCCGCGCGGCGCGGTTCTGGTGAACACGGCGCGCGGCGGGCTGGTCGACTACGACGCCGTGGTCGACGCCCTCGAATCGGGACAGTTGGGGGCCGCCGCCTTCGACGTGTTCGAGGCAGAGCCGATCCCGGCCGGCAGCCGCATCCTGACGGCGCGCAACGTCGTGCTGACCCCGCACCTGGCGGGCGCGACGGTGCAGACCGCCGAGCGGGCCGCCACGATGGCAGCCGAGGCCGTGGCCGACTACGGTCTGCGGGTTCGGTCTTGTCCACCCGATCGGTCGTAGCCGCTCCGCACGTTGATCGTGCATGGTCCAGATATGTCGACCGCCACCCGTGTCGTCTCCGTCTACAACCTCACCCCTCAACTCGCGCCCCCCGGCGACGGAAAGTCGATCGGGAGCATCATCGACATCGGTACGCGTCAACGATTCGTCGAGCAGGCGGCGCATCTCCTCCCGAGCGTCGTTTCGACCCAGCGCATCGCACCCGATGAATACTGCGGTCAACTGGGCGCCCTGTTCTCCGAGGTGCTCCTGATCGTGCTCCAGACGGTCCGCGGAGACACGCTGATCCTGATCGAGGCGACGGCGGCCCCCTCGACCAGCACCGCACAGCTGCGCGACTACCTGACCTTCATGGATGCGTCCCGGGATCACATCACCATCGGGGACCAGCGACTGACCGAGCGGATCGCGGACGTGCTGGACGTCCCTTCGTCCGCGTCGATCTCGGTCGGCTACTTTCACGAGCTGGTCTTCGCCGGGGGCGCGCTGGCCGACGAGATCCTCGCGCAGCCCACGCTCGCCACCGCCACCCTGGTCGTCGACCGCGAGCTGCGCGGGCCGGCGAACCATCCCTCGATCTTCGACACCCGCACGCCGGAGGTGCTGAACCTCCCCGGCGAGGCGGTGACCGTGCACAGCCGGCGGGTCACCGTCACCGCGGGCTGGGACCGCAGCGTCCAGGACGCGCTCACCCTGGTGGTCCTGATGGTCATCGGCGCGTTCGGCGTCATGCGCCGATCCCGTGACCGCGCCTTTCGTGCCCTCAAGTTCCAGGCCGCCGCGGACACGCCGTCGATCGCCGAGGCCCGGAGTGTCCTTGCTCGCCTGGCCGAAGAGCTCAGCGAGGTGCAACTCGACCTGAGCTTCGGCGTCGAGGCCTACATCGACAGCGTGCTGCTCCCGGGTGGGCGCATGCAGGGATACCGCCACTCGCTGCATGACGTCGTCGGTATCGACGCTGCCCTGGTCAACACCACCCGCATGGTCGACCGCCTCGTCACGGTCATCCAGGCGCGCAGCGCCGTCCTGGACGCGGCCGAGCAGGAGGCTCGCGAGCGGCGCGATCGCATCCTTTCCGTGTTGCTGGGAGTCGGCTCGACCATCGCCGTCCCGGCCACGCTGCTGCTGGCGTTCTTCAGCGTCAACAGCAGCGATGTCGATGACCAGGCCTCGATCCTGGATCTGAGCCGGTACTGGCCCGCCTACGCGCTCGCCTGGATACCGTTCTTGACCCTGTTGACCGTGGCGATGTTTCTCCGCAACCGCGTACGAACGAGGATGCCGGCGCAAACTCCCTGGGTCACCACCGGAGGCGGACCGGGCCGAACAAGCCGGACACCTTCTGGCCGTGGAACACGAAATGGGTGGGGCTGACCGCGTCCAGGTACGGCGCCAGGGTGTTGTACACCAGCACCTCGAGCTCATTCGCACCCGGCCGCAGCGCGTCGCCAACCTCGAACGTGTACGGCGCGCAGACCCGCACCCCCAGCGACCGCCCGTTCAGGATGACTTCGGCGGTCCCGCGCACCCGGCCCAGGTCCACGATGGACGCCGCCGGAGCCTGAAAACGCTGCCGGTAGCGGACACCCCCGCTGTACTCGGGCAGCCCCACCTCCTGCCAGTCACCCAGCGCGATCGTGCCGGCGCCCACCTCGAAGGTGACCGGCCCGGCCAGGATCGCGCCGTGCGAGAAGCCGGGCCGGGTCACCACCCGCAGCGTGCACTCGCGCGGCCCACCCGAGCCGTCCAGGTCGACGGTGAGAGCGACCGGGTCGCCGGCGCCCTTGGCCAGCTCGACGCCGTCCACGTGCACGACCACCTCGCCGTACGCCGACAGGGTCAGCGAGGTGGCGCCGGGCGGGACCACGAACGAGAGCCACTGCACCGCCGCCTGTTCGGGATCGGCCAGCACCACCGGCAGCACGGTGCCGTCGGCCGGGCTGTCCTCCAGCCAGGCGGTCCCCGGCAACGGGTGCGGGCGGCGCGGCAGGTGCAGGGCGGCCGGGTCGCCGTACTGGCGGCGGCGCACGATCGTCGGCACGGGATGGCCGTCGCGGGTGGCCGTCCATTGCCCGTCGCTGCGAGCCGCGCCGTCGACGAGGATGGCGCCCTCGCCCAGCTCCACCGACAGCGTCCCGGCCGGGACCTGGTAGCGGCGGACCCGGGGCGTCTCCTGCTCGGCGTACGGCTCGAAGCCGCCCTGCCGGCCGATCTCGACGCCGTCGACCCGCACCACGCACCGGTCGCGGGCGGCCACCTGGATGGTTCCCGCCGCGGTCGGCGCCTCGAAGACGACCCGGTTGCCCTTGCCCCCGGCCGCGATCCACTCCGGCCGGGCGAAGCGCTCGACGTCGCCGACCACCGCCACGTACGCCCGCAGGTCGAGATCCTCGTCCGGGGTCAGCACCAGGTCCAGCGCATGCCGCCCGGCGGTCAGGCGCACCGGCGCGAACGCCAGATAGCCGTTGTCGTCGAAGGCGAGCGGCGATCCGTCGAGCGTGCCCTTCTTGGCGGCCGCGGCGCCCACCGCAAGCCATCCCTCGGTGCCGGCCGCGACGATGAGGTCGGTGCGCAGCCGGGCGGGCCGGCGACGAGGAACAAACCCGAGCGCCAGGAACTCCTCGGGCACATGTCCCTTGGGGCCTAACGTCTCCCGGTGGATCGGATCCTTGCGGATGCCGCGCGAGGTGGAGTAGCTCAGCCCGGAAGCATGGGGGCCGAAAGTGGCGTAAGCCGGCGCCCATTCCTCCTCAAAGCGATGCCGCATCTCCCAGCGCTCCACCGGCACCGGCGCCCCGGCCGGCCGGGCGAAGTCGCCCCAGGTGTTGTCCAATGTGGGCACCAGCTCCATCGCCCATTCCCCGTCGAGCTCCTGCGCAGCCGTGAGCGGCTTTTCAAAAAGCGGGACCGAGACCGGCGGAAAGACCAACAGCGCCGCCGGCCCACGATCGAAGGGCACCCGCACGTCGACCGCATCGCCGACCTGAGTGCACGGCAAGGCTTGCTGCCGCCCACTGAAGGGATCGACCAGCACCGCGTACGGGGAGACGCCCCGAACCCGCACCGGCATGTCGGAATGGTAGCGCCCCGGATCGAACGAGTACGAAGCGTCGAGCCACCCCAGCGAGATCCCACGCTCCTCCGGCGCCCCCACCGAGACGTCGCTGGCACGCGGCGCGGCCGCCGGCAGGAACACCACCCGCGTGCCGTCCACGTCCCGCACCAGCGAGGGCACCGGCGCCTCCACCGGCGGCGGCACGGCGGCCAGCACCGCGCCCAGGTCCTCGGCGCTGCGCAGCAGATGAGCCCGTCCCGCCTCGAAATGGCCCCGAAGCTGAGCCGGCGCCACCCCGACCGCGATCAGCAGCCCGCCCGCGGTCACGAAAGCGTCGAGCCGCTCGGCCACCCGCGCGTCGAGAACCGTGCAAGCGGGCAGCACCACCACCCGGTACGCCTCGTCGGCCACCCGGACCACCGCGTCGGTGACGGAGGCACGCGCGAGGGAGTCGTCGTCGATGACGTCGGCCTCGCGCCGCAGCCGGTCGAGCACCCCCGGCACGGTGCGGAACCAGGTCATGTCCCCGACGAGCTCCTGATAGACCCGCTGGGCCTCGCGCGCGGCGGCGCCGGTCGCCGCCTCCGCCCCGCCCAGCACCGGAACCCCGGTCGCGGACTGCACGGTCGTCGTCGGCATCAGCACCGCCACGTCGCACACGTGCCGTCCCCGCGACAGCGTCTCGCACAGCCGCGCCACCGCCTGGGCGAAGACGGCGTGGTGCGCCCAGTACGGCTGCCGCCAGTCGGTGGCCGGCGGCGCCCACTCCCACCACCCGCCCTTGGTCGAGTAGTAGGTGGCGTGCGGGTCGTAGAGCGTGGCGCCCGCCCGCAGGAAGGGCAGCAGCCAGTCGTACGTCTCCTCCAGCGTGCCGCCCCACCCGCTGGAGTGGAACGCCTCCAGCCAGACCCGCGGATGCCCGTACAGGTGGGCCAGCGACGAGTGCAGCCGCATGTCCCCGTGGTGGTCGGCGCCGGGCGCGCTGAACCAGCGGTGGGTGCGGGCGTAGTCGGCGTACAGCCGCACGCCGCCCGCCGGATCGCCGTTGCGTGCCGGGTCCTGCTGGTCGCAGCCGGAGAGCAGCCCATGCTTCTCGTGGAACGAAGCGTGCGGGCGGAAGAAGGCCTCCTCGGCCAACTCGGCCCGGGTCAGGTGATAGTCGCGCCGGACGGCGTCACCGGCCGGGTTGTCGACGTCGTCCAGCAGATGGGGAGAAAGCGCATAGCCGCGCCGCCTCTCGAATTCGAAAAGGAACGACGACGACCACGTCGGAATGGCCGGCAACTCGTCCTGGAACGACCCGACGATCACGTTCCCCAGCAGACGCCCCACCCGCCGCTCGAACTCGCCGTGGACGGCGTCGAGCAGCGCGGCACACGCATCGACCGACAGGTAGTCGAAGCCGCTCGTGGTCACGCTGCCGTCGGGCATCAGCCACTGCCCGGCGAACGACGGGTTCTGCTCCACGAGGCGGGCCGGCAGGTCGGCCCCGGAGAACCCGATCTGGTCGTAGAACCAGATCGAGATGCCGAGCTCGGCCGCGCACGCGCAGACGTACTCGAAAACGCCCCACCAGTCGTCGGAGAAGAACGCCGGCGAATCCGGGTCGCTGCCGAACAGCGGCCCCGACGCGGCCAGGTTGATGACGACGAGGTTGTGCACACCGCCCTCGCGATAGCGCACCATCTGCCACCGCAGCCGGTCGCGGTCCAGAGGCTCGCCGCTCCACCACCACAGGGCCGCCGGGGAGAACGACGAGTTCATCCCTTGAGCCCGCTCGCGAAGCCCTTGATGACGTACCGCTGCAGCACCAGGAAGATCACCAGGATCGGGATGGCGCCGAGCACCAGCCCGGCGAAGACGAGGCCGTAGTCGGAGACGTACTGGCCGACGAAGGCGAAGATGCGCACCGGCACCGTCTCATGGTCGGAGCCGGCCAGGTAGAGCAACGGCGTGAAGAAGTCGTTCCAGATGAAGACCGCGTTCAGGATCAGCACGGTTCCGGTGATCGGGCGCAACAGCGGAAAGACGATCCTGGTGTACGCCTGCCAGTGCGATGCGCCGTCGACGAGCGCGGCCGACGCGTACTCCGCCGGCAGCGCCCGGATGAAGCCGGTGTAGAGAAAGATCGTGAACGGCAGCTGGATCCCGGTGTAGAACAGGATGATCGACTGATAGCTGCCGATCAGGTCGAGCCGGGAAAACAAGTTGTACAGCGGGATCATGCCGAGCTGGAACGGCAGCACGATGCCGAGCAGGAACAGCACGTACATCCCGTACCCGAGCCGGGTGTTGGTGCGGGCCAGGAAGTAGGCCGCGCACGAGCCGATGGCGATCAGCAGCACCAGGCTGACGACGGTGACCACGGTGCTGCTCAGCAGCGCGCCCCCGAGGGACGCGGACGACCACGCCTCGGAGTAGTTGCTCAGCGTGGGCGGACTGGGCAGGCCGAGCGGGCTGCTCGAGATCTGGCCGGCGTCCTTGAGCGAGAGCGTGATGAGCGCGTAGACGGGGAAGAGGAACGCCACGCCGACCGCCACCATGAGCAGTTCGAGCGCGAAGGTCCGCGGACGGTACCGGTTCACGTCTGGTCCTCCCGGGCGCGCAGGTAACGGATCTGTACGAGCGACACGGCCGCCACGAACAGGGCCAGCACGAGCGCCACGGCGGTGCTGTAGCCGAACCGCCCGAAGACGAACGCCTGTTTGTAGAGCACCGTCGACAGGGTCTCGGTCGCGTACCCGGGGCCGCCGTTGGTCGCCGCGAAGATCTGGTCGAACAGCTTGAGCCCACCGATGGTGGAGAGCATCAGGTTGATGGTGGTGGCCGGGGCGAGCAGCGGCCAGGTGACGTACCGGAAGCGGCTGAACCGGCCGGCGCCGTCGATGGTGGCCGCCTCGTGCAGGTCGGCGGGCACGCCCTCGAGCCCGGCCAGGAAGATCACCATGGAGTACCCGGCGCACTGCCAGACCACCATGGCGGCCACCGACCACAGCGCCAGCGACGGGTTGCCGAGCCAGTCCTGCCGCAGCGAGTCCAGCCCGACCGCGCCGAGCAGCCCGTTGAGGCCGGCGTCCGGCGCGGGGTTGTAGACGTACTTCCACAGGAACGCCACCATCACCGGGCTGACCACGACCGGCGCGAAGAAGACGGCGCGCAGCACGATCCGGCTCTTGATGCGGCTGTGCACGCCGAGCGCGAGCGCCAGGCCGATGCCGTTCTGCACCACCACGATCGCGATGGTGAGCAGCAGCGTGTTCTTCAGCGCGCCGAGCGCCTGCTCGTCGTGGAAGAGCGTGTCGAAGTTCTTCAGCCCGACGAACGACCAGTCGCCGAGGCCGGACCAGTCGGTGAACGCGTACACGATGCCGGAGATGCTGGGGTAGAGCACTATCGCCGCGTACACGATCAGCCCCGGCAGCACGAAGAGCCAGGGCGGGCCCAGACGGCTGGTCACTCTCCGGCGTGCCGGTCGCGCTTCCGGGGGAGCAGGAGCCTCATCCCGTACGGCGTCCGTGACGCTCGATGTGCTCACGTCATGCGTCCTTCTTGTAGACCTCGTCCATCTTCTTCAGGGCGTCCTCGACCGTCGTCTTCTTGCCGAGCAGCTCCTGGATGACCGAGAAGTGGGTGGGCTGGACCTCGGCGTTCGGCCAGCGCTGGCCGACCGGCGCGACCCGGCCCGCGTCCAGCAGCGGCAGGAACGACTCGAGGGCCGGGTCGAGCTTGGTGCTGGCGTCGCGCTTGAGCGGGATGGCCGCGACCGCGTCGCACCACTTGTTGAGGTTCTCCTGCTGCCCCAGGAACTCGATGAACTTGAGCGCCGCGTCCTTGTCCTTGCTCTTCTCGTGCACGCCCACCCCGACGTTGGCGCCGGCCCACATGTAGACCTGGTCGGCCGAGTCCGCGGTCGGGAACGGGAACATGGAGATGTCGTCCTTGTTCTTCGCCGCGTCCCGGAAGGCCGGCAGCAGCGGGGTGACCTGCACGGCCATGGCCGCCTGCCCGTTCGCCACCATCGAGGTGGACTGCTCGAGCGTGGTGCCGTTCGGATTGTCGTTGAAGAAGCCGCGGTCGCGCAGGTCCATGTACTGCGTCATCGACTGCTTCCAACCCGAGTCCAGGAACGTCGCCTTGCCGGCCAGCATCTGGTCGTCGAAGTCCGGGGCGTCCCGGTAGACGTTGGAGGCCACGAAGGCGTACGTGATGAGCTGGGTGACCCATGGCGTCTGCGCGCCGAGCGCGATCGGCACCTTGCCGGCCTTCTTCAGTTTCTCGCACGCGGTGATCAGCTCGTTGTAGGTCTTCGGAACCTCGACCCCAGCCGCCGCGAACACGCTCTTGTTGTAGATAGCGCCGATGCCGGCCACCCCGGAGGAGAACAGGTAGACCTTGCCGTCGTAGGAGAACGACGACTTGAGGTTGGCCGGGATGTTGGCGGCCCACGGCTGGCTGCTCAGGTCGGCGAGCAGCCCGGTCTTGGCGATGTCGGTGGTCGACATCGCGCTGCCGCTGCCCGGGTAGAGCACGTGGATGTCGGGGGCGTTGCCGCCGTTGAGCTGGGTGCGCAGCGAGGTCTGCACCTGGTCGGTCGGCGCGTAGGAGGTCTTGAAGGTGACCTTGGCGCCGCCGTCGGTGTACGCCTTGGTCAGCAGGTCGAGCGGCGCTTTCTCGTCGGCGACCCCGACCACCGTGAGCGAGGCCGGCCCGTCGCCGGACGACCCGTCGCCGCACGCGGAGAGCAGGCCCGCCGCGCCCGCGCCGGCCGCCAGCCCGCCGATCATCCGCAGGAACTGGGCCCGGCTGAGCCCGTCTGATATCGCTGCCATACGTTCCTCATCCCGGTCGCGATGTGATGTGTCTTGTTAAAACTACGGAAAATCTTGTTAGCGGGAGCGTATGAGTGCGAGATCAGCGTGTCAAGGACGAGAAATATGCTACTCAGAACCGTCAGCAAGGCGCTGCAATGCGGGCAAATCCGGCGCTACAACCCTGGTGATATCTACGCCCGGTGGTGTTAAATCGCTCCCGTGACACTCATCCCCAAGCACCGGCGGAAGGTCAGGATCGGGCTCGTGGCGGGCGGGCTCGGCACCTACTGGCCCCAGTTCCCGCACCTGCTTCCCCAGCTCCAGGAGTCCGCGCGGTACGTCTCCGAGCGGTTCCAGGAGATGGACGCCGAGGTCACCGACGTCGGCTTCATCTCGGACGCGCAGGAGGGCGCGGTCGCGGCCGAGAAGCTGCGGCAGGCCGACTGCGATCTGATCGTGTTGTTCCTGACCACGTACCTGACGTCGTCGATGGTGCTGCCGATCGCGCAGCGGGCGAACACGCCGGTGCTGGTCATCGATCTGCAGCCGACCGAGAAGATGGATCACGCCACCTTCGACACCGGCGCCTGGCTGGCCTACTGCGGGCAGTGCCCGGTGCCCGAGGTGGGCAACCTGTTCCGCCGCGCCGGGATCGAGTTCCGGTCGGTGACCGGCTGGCTGCGGCAGGAGTCGGCCTGGCGGCGGATCGCCCAGTGGACCACCGCCGCCCGCATCCGCGCCGCCCTGCGCACGGCCCGGCACGGGCTGATGGGTCACCTCTACCCCGGCATGCTCGACGTCTCCACCGACCTCACCCTGCTGCCGACCACGTTCGGCTCGCACGTCGAGGTGCTCGAGTTCGACGACCTGCGCGAGCGGGTGCTGGCGGTGACCGACGGCGAGGTCGCCGACCGGATGGAGCTGGCCCGCACGATCTTCACGCTGGACGAGTCGGTCAACGATGACGACTTCGCCTGGGGCGCCCAGGTCTCGGTCGGCCTCGACCGCCTCGCCGACGACTTCGACCTCGACAGCCTGGCCTACTACCACCGCGGCCTGAACGGCGAGCAACACGAGCGCCTCGGCGCCGGCATGATCCTCGGCGCGTCCCTGCTCACCGCCCGCGGCATCCCCGCCACCGGCGAGTACGAGCTGCGCACCACCGTCGCCCAGCTCGCGACCCAGGTGGCCGGGGCGGGTGGCTCGTTCTGCGAGATCCAAGCCCTGAACTTCGAGGACGACGTCGTCGAGATGGGCCACGACGGGCCGGCCCACCTGGCCGTCAGCGCGAAACAGCCACTGCTCCGCGGCCTCGGCGTCTACCACGGCAAACGCGGCTGGGGAGTCAGCGTCGAGTTCGACGTGCGGCCCGGCCCGGTCACGTTGCTCGGCCTCGGCCAGGACCGTGACGGCTCGCTGTCGTTCATCGCGGCCGAGGGCACCGTCGTGGACGGGCCGCTGCTCGCGATCGGCAACACCACCAGCCGCGTCGACTTCGGCCGCGACCCCGGCGAATGGGTCGACGACTGGAGCGCCTCCGGCGTCGGCCACCACTGGTCGCTCTCGCTCGACCACCGGGCCGCCGACTACAAGGCCGCCGCCAGCCTGCTAGGCATCGACTTCCGGCAGGTCTGACAGGAAGCCGGCCAGCAACCAGCGCAGCCCGCGCTCGAAGTTGTCGTCTTCCGGGCGGCCGGTCTCCAGCATCCGGGCCAGGTGCGGGTACTCCCCGCCCGCGACCAGCTGCGACAGGTACGGCTCGAGCAGCTCGCCCTGGCCGGTGCGGGCCTGCTCGTGCTCGCGGGACTCGCGGACGGCGAAACCGGTGCTGTAGTCGGCCACCGCGGTCAGCAGGCGCCACTTCCACGCGTCGTCGGCGTCCAGCCCGTCCAGTGCGGCGATCGACTCCTCGCTGTGGCGCAGCATGTTGGGGCCGACGTGGCCCAGCACCGAGCGGCGGGTGACCAGCTCGACCAGCCACGGGTGCCGCAGGGTCGTCGCGCGCTCGCGGCGGGCGATCGCGATCGTCGCCTCGCGCCAGTCGGCCGGCAGCTCGCCGGGCGGCAGCGTCTCGGTGGCGATCTCGTCGGCCATCAGGTCGAGCAGATCTTCCTTGCTGTCGATGTACGTATACAGGCTCATCGCGCGCGCGCTGAGATCGGCGGCCACGCGGCGGATCGACACCGCGTCGAGCCCCTCGGCGTCGGCGATCGCGACCGCGGCGCGGACGATCGCGTCGCGGCTCAGCGTGGTGCGCCGGCGGCTGTCCTCGCGCGCCCACACCGGAACCCGGCCCTGCTGCTCGCCCATCACGCTCACCATACACCGTACAAAAAATGATACGGCGTACGGCGAAGCGCTACGCTGTACGACATGGCCACGACGAAGTTCGACCCCGCCCTGCGGAACACGTCCGTGGTGGTCGCGCTCGGTGCGATCATGACGCTGATCGACTCCACGATCGTCAATGTCGCGGTGCACGTGCTCGGCCGGGACCTCGGCGCGCCGCTGGCGACGATCCAGTGGGTCCTCACCGGCTACCTGCTGGCCCTCGCGATGACCGTCCCGGTCACCGGCTGGGCGATCCTGCGCTACGGCGCCCAGCCGGTCTGGCTGACCGCCCTGTCTCTGTTCCTCGCCGGCTCGGTGCTGTGCGGCGCGGCGTGGTCGGCGGGCAGCCTCATCGCGTTCCGCGTGATCCAGGGCGTCGGCGGCGGCCTGCTCGTCCCGGCCGCGCAGACGATGCTCGCCCGCCAGGCCGGGCCGCAGCGGATGGCCCGCGCGATGGCCGTCGTCTCGATCCCGGCGATGCTGGCGCCCGCGCTGGGACCGGTCTTCGGTGGACTGCTGCTCGATCACCTGTCCTGGCGCTGGATGTTCCTGATCAATGTGCCGATCTGCGCGGTGGCGCTGCTGGCCGCCGTACGATTGCTGCCGCCCGAAACCGGTGAGCGTGAGCGGACCGACCTGGATCTCCTCGGCCTCGCCCTGCTCTCCCCCGCGGTGGCCCTGCTGATCTACGGCCGCGTCGAAGGCGTTGTCCTGCTCGCGGCGTTCGTCGTGCACGCGCTGCGCCGGCGCGAGCGCGCCCTGATCGACCTGCGGCTGTTCACCGACCGGCCGCTGACGACCGCGGTGGTCGTGCTGTTCTGCTACTCGCTCGCGATGTCCGGCGTGCTGCTGCTCATCCCGCTGTACGCGCAGGTCGTGGGCGGGCGCGACGTGCTGGGCGCGGGGCTGCTGGTGGCGCCGCTGGGCGCGGGGGCGATCGTCACGATGGCCCTGGCCGGGCGTCTCGCCGACCGGTTCGGCTCGCGGCGGCCGGCCGTCGCCGGCATCGCGCTCGTGCTGGCCGGGATGCTGCCGTGGACCCGGGTGGACGCCGGCACGGGGTGGCCGGTGCTGGTCGCGGCCGCCTTCGTGATGGGCCTCGGCCACGGCGCCGTCACGCCGGCGGTGCTGGCCAGCGCCTACCCGTCGCTGCCGAAGCCGGCGATCCCGCACGCCACCGTCGCGTCGACCATCCTGATCCGCATCGGTTCCACCCTCGGCGCCGCGCTCCTCGCCACCGTCCTGCAGTCGTCGCTGCGCCGCGTCGTGCCGGCGACGGCGTTCGCGCACAGTTTCGGGTGGGCGCTCGGCATCACCGCCGTCGCGCTGCTGCCGGCCCTGTTCATCCGCGAGCCTCGTAAAGGCGCATGAAGACCGCGTAGGCCTCGTCGACCTCTTCCTTGGGCGCGCCGGCCAGCAGGTCCAGCAGCAGGCCCCGGGTCACCGCCACGCCGAGGCGCAGGGCGGCCCGGTCGGGCTCCACACCCAGCCTCCCGGCCACCGCCGCCGCCTCGTCCAGCCAGGGGGAAGTGAGCGAGTCGCCGCGGCTCGTCAACGCGAAGACCTCGAAGAACAGGCGCACGAAGGGGCGCACCTCGGGGCTGGAGACCCGCTCCCACAGCGAGGCCATGACCTCGTGCGGATCGTCGCCGGTCATGGCCGCCCGCTGCTGGGCCTCCATCGCCTCGACGATCGCCCGGAGCAGGCCCTCGCGGGACCCGAAGTGGTAAATCAGCATGCGGTGGCTGGTGCCGGCGCTCGCGGCGATCTCGCGGAGGCTGCGGTCGGCGAGGCCGTCCTTCGCGGCGGCTTCCATGACCTTGGCCAGCAGGGCTTCGCGGGATTCAGAGGGCATGTACCAAATGGTACAGTCACCGTATGCATCGAGAGCACAGCACCGTCATCAACGCGCCGGCGTCGGTCGTCTGGCGCCTCACAACCGACGTCGCGAACTGGCCGACGTTCATGCCGACCGTCCAGCACGTCGAGGTCCTGACGCCGGGCGAGCTGCGGGTCGGCAGCTCGGCGCGGGTCAAGCAGCCCGGCCAGACCGCCGCCGTCTGGACCGTGACGCGGATCGAGCCGCTGACCGAGTTCACCTGGGAGACCCGGCGGATGGGCCTGCGCATGATCGGCCGGCACGTGCTGGCGCCGACCGGCGACGGCACTCGGAACACCCTGTCCATCGAGGTCGTCGGCCGCGGCGCCGGGCTGTTCGCGGCGTTCTTCGGCGGCATGATCGCCCGGGTGATCAAGCAGGAGAACGCGGCCTTCGAGAAGGCCGCGAGCCAGATCAGCGCGAGCTGAGCGCCCTGACGAAGCCGGTGGCCACGCTGACGTCGAGAACCGCCAGGACCAGCGCGACCATCGAGCCGTCGACGAAGGTCAGCTCCACCCGGCCCAGCTCGAGCACCAGCCCGCGACTGCACGGCCTGCCAGGTGCGCCGCCCCCCGCCGGGTCCGCTCGGACCCGGGGCATCATGGGCCGCATGCCTGTGGAGTTCGTGCTGGATCCCGACCTGACCGATGACCTGCGCGCCCGGATCGTGACGCTCTGGGTGGAGGTCACCAACGCCGGCGGGGCCGTGGGGTTCGTCGCCCCGGTCACGGCCGAAGAGGTGTGGCCGGTGGCCGAGGCGACGTTCGCCGGGGTGACCGACGGCCCCGACCGGCTGCTCGTCGGCCTTGACGGGGACGAGGTCGTCGCACTGCTGTTCGTCGTCGACAACCGGTTCGCGCTCAAGGACCACTGGCGGGTGCTCAAGCGGGTCATGGTGACGCCGAAGGCCCAGGGCAAGGGCTACGGCGCGGCGCTCATGCGCGCGGCCGAGGCGCTCGGCCGCGAGCTGGGGCTGGCGGCGCTGCAGGTGACAGTGCGGGGCGGCGCGGGGATCGAGGACTTCTACGCGAAGCTCGGCTATCGCGAGGTGGGCCGGCTTCCGGGGGCGCTGCGCCTCCGGCCCGGCGACGACCGGGACGAGACATACATGTGGCTCGATCTGAGCCGGTAAAGCCGCGGGCCGCCGGGTCGGCGACGCCCTGGGGGCGATGGCGTCGCCGCCGGCGGCCGGCGGTCCGCGCGCAGCCGGGTGGGGCCCGGTGCGCGGCGGGAGTGGGGCGCGGAAGCTTGGGGAGAGAGGTCAGCCGCAGGACTGGGCGGAGCCGGCGGCCAGGTCCACCGCCTGCTCGGCGGGCGGCACCTCGACGTCCTCGGCAGGAGCGGCGGCCTCGGTCGACTCGAGCGCGGGAGCGGCCGACGACACCGTCGGCGAGGCGGTCGACGGCGTGGGCGAGGCGCTCGCCTTCTTCTTGGCCGGCGACGGCGACGTCTTGGTGGTGCTGACACCACCGCCGGACAGGCGAGCCGAGGTCTTCTGCGTCGCGCCCGGCGACAGCTTCACGCCACTGGCGACCGTGCTGTGGCCGTACGCGTCAACGACCTTGATCTTGAATGGACCGCTGCCCGCGCCGCCGTCGATGACCCAGTAGTTGTAGTCCTCGCGGTGCGTGGATTTGCCGTTGACCGTGACGGACTTCAGCTGGTTACCGTGGTTGTCGATCAGGATGGCGAGCCAGTACCGCGACGAGCCCTCCTTGACCCGCACGCTGATCGGCCCGGCGCCGACGCCGGTGACGGTCTTGTAGGTGATCGGGATGATCCCGTCGACCTCGGCGCCGATCTTCTTGAACGCGGTGCGGCTCAGGTCGAGGTGGCCGGCCGGGCATTCGGGACACGAGTCGATGACCTTGACCCGCACCTTGCCCTTGGGCCCGGTGACGTCGAGATACGTGCCGCAGGCCGCGCCCGCCGAATACTGCTCGGGTCCGAGCGCCACGAAGAGGTCATCGGCCGGCGCCGACGGGAACGAGCAGTTGCCGGTGCCGCCGCCGAGGTCGTAGAAGGTCGCCTTGCCCGATTTTGCCGACGTGGACGGGGGCGCCGCGCAGGCCGAGCCGGAGTTCGTCAGCAGCAGCGCCACGCCGATCACCGCGGCGAGGATCACGGCGCCGCCGGCGGCGAGCCAGCGGGGCGAAAGCAGACGAGATCCGGTCACGCTGAGGGATCCTTCGCGGCGCGGCCGCGCCGGGCAACCTTCCTAAGACAGACCTAAGGCTGTTCACTCGATCAGCCGAATCTCGTCACCCACCGCGAGTGACCCGAGCGACAACGGCACCATGTTGATCGCGAAGAGCAACCCCTTGCCCACCCGCCGGAACTGCCCCAGCGTGCGCAGCGGCTCCTTGCCCTTCGCGCCGGTCTCCTGATCCACGGTCGTGACCACGCAGCGTGGGCAGCCCGGCCCGGCCCGCAACACGACGTCACCGATCTCGAGCTTCGCTTCCCGCGCGGACCAGTCATCTTCGGCCCACGGCGCGGCCCCTTCCACGACGAGATTCGGACGGAATCGAGTCATCGGGATCTCCTCGGGCAGCCACCCGTTGAGCGCGTCGAGGGACGCTTCGTTGGCGAGCAGCAGCGGCCACCCATCGGCGAAGGTGACCGGCTCACCCACCTCGTCCAGGCCACCGATCGCGCGGGACCCGGCGTCCGCCTGCCACACCAGCCGCGCCGGCCGGCCGAGGAACGCGGTGGTCCACTCGCTCTCCGCGATCCGCGCCGGGGTTGGCAGATGGCTGCGGAAGACCCGGACGAACTCCTTGGGCCCGTCCATGGGCTCGTTGATGGACAATTCCGGCATTCCCGGCGCCGCGAGCAGCAGACCGTCGGGCCGCGGCGTCACCCGCAGCTGAGTGAGCAGCGGAAGGTCACGCTGGGTGATCGCGACGCCGTCGGCGTCGACCATCGCCCACCGCCGATCACCGGTGAGACCCCACTGCTCCACTTGCGCCACGTCGTGGTCGATCCGGTGACAGCCCTTGACCGGGTACGTGTGAAGCGAGGCGATCCGCATGCTCAAAGCCTCGCACGTCGTCGGCCATCTCTCGCGCGTCGGCGATCCGGAGTCCACCCCGTGACTCGACGGCCCGAAGGAGTCGATCGACCCATGCTGAACGCGCGGACCGGGCCACGATGGGGAGATGACCCGGATCGTGCTCGAGCCCGCCGCGCGGGAGCTAGCCGGCCGCACAACTGAGCCACCCCATGGGTACGAGGCCGCCCGTCGCGGCTACCTCGAGCTGCAGTCCATGCCGGTGGACAAGCCGCCGGTGGACGCAGAGTGGATCACCGTGGGCGACAGTGTGCGGGTCCGCCTCGTGCGTCCGGCCGGCGCGACGGGCACCTTGCCGGTCGTGCTCTACCTGCACGGTGGCGGCTGGGTCCTCGGCGACGCCACGACCCACGACCGGCTCGTCCGCGAGCTGGCGGTCGGCGCCACCGCCGCGGTCGCCTTCGTCGAGTACGACCGCGCGCCGGAGGCGAAATACCCGGTCGCGCTCGAGCAGGCGTACGCGGTCGCCTTGTGGATCGTCAATGAGGGCGCAGCGCGGGGACTGGATGCGTCACTGCTGGCCGTCGCGGGCGACTCCTCCGGCGGGACCATGGCCGCGGCGCTGACGATGATGGCCAAGGACCGCGGCGATGTCACCTTCGTTCATCAGTCGCTGTACTACCCGGCGACCAGCGCGGCCCGGGACACTCTGTCCTACTCGCTGTTCGCCGACGGCCCGTTTCTGACCGCCAAGATGATGGCGTGGTTCTGGGACGCCTACACCGTGGACCCGGTCGAGCGGGCCCACCGGTATGCCGCCCCGCTCAACGCCACCCTCGGCGAGCTGACCGGGCTGCCGCCGGCGTTCGTGGTGGTCGACGAGGCGGACGTGCTGCGGGACGAGGGCGAGCTCTACGCCGCCCAGCTGCGCGAGGCCGGCGTCGCGGTGACCACCGTCCGCTACGACGGCATCCACCACGACTTCATGACGTTGCACGCGCTCGCCCGGACCCACGCCGCACGCGCGGCGGTGGCCCAGGCGACAGCGATGCTCCGGCTGGCCTTCAGTGTGCCGCGCCGTGGCCCAGCAGGGTCCGGCGGGGATGCTTGCTGACCTCCTCGGCCGACGATGAGTACAGCAGGTGCGGCACGTCCCCGACCGGCTCGGCGGGCTGCTCGCCCTGGCCGGTCGGTTTCGCCGCGGCCGCGAACGGGCTGGGCGCGGCGCGGTCGGCGGCCGCCGGCTCGGCCAGGCTTCGGATCCAGTCGGCCCAGGCCTGCTGCTCCTCGTCGGTGAAGACCTTGTACATCCGGCCGCCGAACGCCATCTGCTGCAGGAACGGGCTGTCCTCGGGGTTGCCGGGAATCACCTGCCCGCCGCGCTGCAGCGTCTCCAGCAGCTGCGACGGGTCGTCGAACAGGTTGTTGGTCATCCCGGCGCCGGCCCCGCCGTGGTTGAGGGCGCCGTACTTCTTCTTGTTCTCGATCATCTCGAGGATGCGGGCGCGGGCCCGGGACGGCTCGAGGAGCTTGTCGATGAGGTCCTGGCCGAGGGTGCCGGTGATCCGGAAGGCGACATAGCCGTTCCAGATGCGCTGCCACTGCTTTTCCCGTACGTCTTCGTCGCTGAACCGGGAGAGGTACCGCTTCACCGCGCGCTTGGCGATCGCGCCGTGCCCCACGTCGGCGTTGTCGATCGCCACGTGCAGCCGGTAGTACGTCGAATCGATCTTGAAATGCTCCAGCAGCCGGGCCGTGGTGTCCAGCTCCACCGACTCCCACTCGAACATCATGGTCATGCCCAGCAGCTCGGGCAGGAACTGGTCGGTGAACTGGGAGACGACCAGCTGGAACAGCGGCAGCGTGAACGACGAGTCGAGCAGGGTGGTGTCCTGCGCGTACTCCTTGCTCGTGATCGGCGCGGTGTTGATGCCGACGCTGGAGAGCGTCTGGGTGAAGATGTTCGCGTGGTTCTGCGCCGGGTTGCCGGCGCCTACCTCGTCCACCCAGATCTGGGTGAGGAAGCCGGTGAGGTCGTCGATCGGCCCGATGGTGGCGACGTTGCGCAGCCACACGCCGTCGGTCTGGTTGAGCGGCCCGGACTGCCGCACCCGGTCGACCGCGTCGGCGTACGTGCGGAACGCCCGGTCACGCGCCGGGTCGTACGCGGCCACCCGGTCCACCAGATCCTGATAGATGCTGTCCAGGCGGGCGTCGAGAGCGCGCTCCTCGTACTTGAACGGCTTGAGCTCCGAGTCGATCAGCGGGTCGTGCTGATAGGCCGCCGCCGTGTCGAGGAACTCGCGGGCCAGCTTCCAGGCCGTCGGCAGGAAGTCCGGGTACTGGTGCAGGTTGAGCATGATGTGGAAGTAGTCGCGATGCCGCAGGCCCGCGTACGGCGCCCGCTCGGTCTCCACGAACACCCCGGTGTCGTTCCCGGCCGGCGTGACGAAGCCGAGCTGGGACCACTCGTTGACCATCTCGCGGTGCCTCCTGTCGTACCGTAGCCCCTCGCCCAGCGTGGTGGCGGGCGCGTCGCCGATGCCGCGGTCCCAGCGCCAGCGCGGGAAAGCGGTCGTGTTGATCGGCCGGCTCGCGGAGTTCCCCTCGGGGAACAGCACGTCGATCACGGCCTCGTAGTCCTGGTCGACGATCACGTCGTCGGGGCGCTGCGCCGGCCACCAGAAGTGCCGGCAATCGGTGAAGTCGGCCTGCCACGGCACGGCCATGTTCTCGGTCATGCAGCCCGGCGCCTGGTCGGGGCGGAACCGGAAGGGCGCGATGTAGCGGTCGGCCTCGCGGGCACGCCGGCTCATCTCGATGCCGGGGAAGAACGGGCCGCCGACGCACGCCTCGAGCGCGGCCCGGTCGAGCTGAGCCCCCGCGTCCTCGTCGGCCGCGATGGAGTCCACGGTGAACTGGCCGTCGGCCCACAGGGCGAGGCGGCGGTACTGCAGCGGGGTGACCGTGAACCAGGTGCCCGGCTTGCCGGGCGTCGCGGTGCCGTTGTCGCCGGACAGCTGTGGCATGAAGGCGGGAGTGGCCTGCCGCTTCTGCGTCGCTTCGTCCGCGTCGTCGTGCGGCTGGCGGATCACCGCGAAGACCCGGCGCCGCGCCTTGACGCCGCGCTCGCCGGGATCGCGGAGCATGGCGAGGTGGTCGGCCTCGAAGAAGTCGCCGACCCGCTCGGCGCCCTTGCCCATGTCGACGGCGCGGCGGTGGCCGCGGGTCGCGGACTGGTTGACCCACTGATACCCCATCGCGCGGGCGAGCACCGGCACGATGTCACGCTCGAAGGAGACCTCCTTGCGCTCGGGCAACAGGCCACGCTCGACGGCCACGTTCTCGGCCACGTCGTGGAGGGTGACCAGGTTGCCGATCCCGGGCGCGAAGTCGGGCGGCGCGACCACGACCCACGCCGGCCGGACCTCGACCTCGGCGCCGTCCACGTGCACGACGGCGGTGACCGGGCCGTCCGAGGTGTCGTCGTGCCAGCCCTCGTTGTCGGCGAAGCTCGGCAGATCCTGGTCCTCGGGGACCGAGGCGGAACGGCCGAAGCCGCCGAGCACGATCAGCCGGCCCTCGTCGTCGGTGCGCAGCTCGCCCAGCGGCACCGGGGCGCCGAGGAAGGTGCCGGTGTCGAAGGGGTCGCTGCGGGCCTCGCGGCCGGTGACCGTTCGCGGGCCGGGGTCGATGACGAGCGAGTCGCGATCGGCGACGCCGGCGTTCCGCTTGCCGCTGCCGGTGAAACGATCGGCGGCGCCCTTGCGGTTGACCAGGTGCACGGCCCACTCGATGGTGGCGTCGGCGGCGGTCAGCTCTTGGACGAGGACGTCGCGGTCGTCGTACGCGAAAATGCGGAACCTCACCGCCTGGCGCTTCACCCGCCCGTTCTCGTCCTTGTAGGACGCGGGTGACTCCTCGCCGCCCGGCTGTTCGGGGCCGAGGAAGTACTCGTCGGGGCTGTCGCCCACCCGGGCCACGCCGATGGCCGGGTGGATGGCGCAGTAGGCGATCCGGCTCATGTCTCACACCTCAGTCGAAGGTACTGGCCGTACGGGCTGAGAGATCTCTCAGTTCTGCGCGACGAAAACACTTAGAGCGCGCTTGTCGCGAGCCGCCCGCACGGCCGCGGCCGCGTTCACCCGGCCGTAGCCGTACCGCGTGCTGTGCCCGTCCTCGTCGTACTCGTTCGGATTGTCGTCGATGCGGTCGGCCGACTCGCGCAGCACGTCCTTGACCTCGTCCCAGCGCAGCTCGGGGTTGGCCGCGAGGATCAGCGCCACCACCCCGGCCACCCCCGGGCACGCGCTGGACGTGCCGCCGAACGAGTTGGTGTAGTCGCCCGCGGCGTCACCGGCCGAGTCGTCGCCGATGTTGTATCCCTCGCGGCCGCGCCGGTCGGTGGTCCAGATCCCCGGCGTCCGCGACGGGGAGCCGTTGCTGCTCGGGAAGCTGCACCAGATCGCCTTGCCGTGGTCGCTGTACCGGCTCTGCCGACCCTGATCGTTGCAGGCCGCCACCGCGATCACCTTGTCGCAGCTGGCGTACCCGTCGTTGTCGACGCTCTCGGCGCCGTTGCCGGCCGCCCAGGTGATCACGCAGCCCTTGCCGCCACGGCCGCGCTCGATCGCGTACTCGATCGCCAGCCGCGTGTTGTCCTGCAGCAGCACCACCTGGTTGTGCACCGGGTCGGTCGGATCCCACCAATCCCCGTCGGCCGGTCCCCAGCTGCACGAGATGACGTCGGCGCCGTGGTCGACGGCCCACTTGAACGCGTCGGCCTCGTCCTGCGAGCCCAGCCCCGACACCAGCCGGATCGGCATGAGCCGCGCCGCGGGCGCCACGCCGGACGCGTGGTCGACGCCGTCCGCGCAGGCCACGCCCGCGCAGGCGGTGCCGTGGTTGTCGCCGTCGCCGGGCCGCGGGTCGCCGCCGCGCGGCCGGCTCGCCGAGAAGGGCGCGACCAGCTTGCCGGCCGACGCGAACTCGGGGTGCGTCACGTCCATCCCGTCGTCGATCACGCAGACGACCACACCCTCGCCGCGGGTGTCGGCCCAGGCCTCCACCACGTTGGCGTGTTCGGACACGTCCTGCCCGTCGATCACGGCCGGGCCCAGGTGCCACTGCTGCGGCGCCATCGCCCGGCGGCTCACCTCGCGCACCAGCTCGGGGTGGCACAGGTCGACGTCGTCGCGGTCGAGCAGCCGCTCGGCCAGCGGGAAGACCTCCCGCCCGGTGCCGGCGGGCGCGCCGGTGAAGTACGCGTTGGCGGCGGTGCCGACCGCGCGCTTGACGGTCAGCCCGGCCTCGGCCAGCACCGCCGCGCACTGCGCGGCGGACAGGTCGTCGCGGAACTTCACGAACACGTTCTCGGTGTAGACGACCGGGGCGCCGAACTGGTCGCGCAGGCCGCGGCCGGCGAACTCGATCTCCGGATCCTCGTTGAGCACCACGGCGATGTTGGGGGCGTCGCCGACCGGGGACGCGTACACGCCCACGCCGGCCTCGGGGAAGCCGAACAACGGGGTGAGCCTGTCCTGGGCGGTGCGGCTGGGGGACGACAGCGGAGAGACGTCGTGCCGGGCGCCCCGGCGTACCGACCGGACGACCACCAGGTCCTCGTTGTCCTCCAGCTCCAGGCGGAACCCGGAGCTGCCCCCGAATCGGCAGCTGAGCATGGCACGCACTCCTCTTCTCGTAGGGCTCTCATGTGAACACCCCGCTGTGGAACTGACAGCCTGGTTCGCGACAGACTGGCGCAGTGAAACCTGACCGGGTCGTTGTGCTCGGCTGCGGTCCGGCCGGCGCGGCGGCCGCGATCACGCTCGCGTCCCACGGCATTTCGCCGGTCGTGATCGACCCACGCCCGTCCGTCGAGTGGGAGCCGGGCGAGGGTTTGCCGTCGGCGGCCAACGCCCTGTTGCGCCGGCTGGGCGTGTGGCCGTCCTTCCAGGCCAGCGGCCACCTCCGGAGCAGCGGGTTCCTCTCCTGCTGGGGTTCGGACGAGCCGTTCTTCCGCCCCGCGATGCTCGATCCGCGCGGGGCGTCGTGGCAGCTCGACCGGCCCGCGTTCAACGCCGTCCTCCGTGACGCCGCCGGGACCCTTCTCACCCGGCAGGTGCATGGCGTCCGCCGCGACGGTCCTCGTTGGACCGTTGATCACCTCGAGGCCGACTTCCTGATCGACGCCACCGGACGGTCGAGCGCGCTGGCCCGGATGCTCGGCGTGCCCCGGCGGGTGGACAGCCGGCTGGTCGGCATGGTCGCGCTGCTGCCCGACCCGTCGCCCGCGGAGGCGGCGAGCATCGTCGAGGCGGTGGCCGACGGTTGGTGGTACGCCTCCCGGGTGCCCGGAGATCGCCTGGTGGTGGCGTTGTTCACCGATGCGGCGGCCGCTCGCAGCATTTCGGTTGATAGGTGGAATTATCTCCTCAAGTCGACGCTTTTTGTCGGACCGCGTGCCGTGTTGTCCACGCCGCCGAAGATCAAGACCGTGGTAGCCGGGAGCTCAGCCCTGTCGCGCTGCGCCGGTCCCGGCTGGCTCGCCGTCGGGGACGCGGCCTGCGCCCACGATCCGCTCTCCTCCCGCGGTCTCCACGACGCGCTGTCCGGGGGGATCGCCGCGGCCGAGGCCGTCGCGCTGGGCGATCTTTCGGCAATTGACGCGTACGCCTCCCGTGTGGCCGCCGAATACCGCGCCTACCTCGACGACCTGGCCTGGTTCTACCGCCAGGAGAACAGATTCACCGAATCGGAGTTCTGGAAGGCGCGCTCAGGCCAGGTGTAGCCGGTGCGCGATCGCCGCCGCCTCGACCCGGTTGGCCGCGTTCAGCTTGGCCAGGATGTTCGAGACGTGGACGCTCGCCGTGCTCTCGCTGATGAACAGCGTGCGGGCGATCTCGCGGTTGCGCCGCCCCTCCTTGAGCAGCGCCAGCACCTGGATCTCGCGCTCGGTGAGATGGAACGGGTGGTCGGGCTCCGCGGACGGCGCGTCGGGCTGCGCCCCCAGGTCGAGCCGCGCCCGGTCGGCCAGCGCGGTGATCTCGCGCAGCAGGGCACGGGCGTCGAGCTGCTCGGCGGCCTCGCCGGCCTGCCGGAGCACCTCGGCGGCCCGCTGGTCACGCTTGCGCACCAGCTCCTCGGCCTCCCGCCAGCGCGCGTACGCCGCCTGGTAGGGGCGGGCGAGCCGGTCCCAGCCGGCCGCGACCTCGCCCCACGCCTCGGGGTGCGGCTCACCGCCGAGCAACCGGGCGAACTCGGCCTCACCCATCGCGGCGTCGATCGCGGCCTCGGGGAACGACCGCTGGCGTACGCCCATCCCCTGCCACAGCGATCGGGCCCGGTCCCGCAGGGCCGTGCCGTGCCGCAGCACGTCCTCGGAGGCGCCGGCCCGGCCCCGGGCCCGGCGGCGCTCCGCCTCGTCGGCCTCGATCCGCAGGCCCAGCACGCAGAGCGCCACCGCCTGCTGGTCGTCGCCGTGCGCGCCGACCACCTCGAGCCCCGCCTCGACCTCGGCGTGCGCCGTCTCGTAGTCCTCCTGCCACATCGCGAACGCCGCCGCGGCCGCGTGCACCAGGCCGTGGTCGAGCGGGTCCTCGTCGTTCTTCAGCTGCTCCTGCGCCTGCTTGACCTGCTGGGCCGCCTCCTCGGGCCGGCCCCGCGCGGTGCCGAGCTCGCCCAGCACCACGAAGGTCATCAGGGCGCGCGCGGCCGCGTGGTGGCTGGCCAGCAGCCGGTCGGCGACCTCCTCGGCCTGCCGCCAGCGGCCGTTGCGGTACAGCACCAGCACGATCGAGTCGAGCATGTCGATCATCGGCGGGAACATCAGCCCGAGATCCACGCTCCAGCGCAGCGCCTCCTCGGCCGTGGCCACCGCGTCGGCCGACCAGCCGATGAAGTCGAGCGCCAGGCTCAGGTGGTTGTACGTCAGACAGATGCTCTCGACGTCGTCCTCGTCGCGGGCGACCCGCAGCGCCTCCCGCATGCGGCCGATGCCGGTCTCGGGCTCGCCGTGCATCGCGAAGTGCCAGCCCGAGGTCTTGAGGCCGAGCACCTCCTCGCGCTTGCGGCCGGCCCGGCGAGCCAGCGTCAGCGTCTCCTCCCAGAGCGGCGCCGAATCGGGATAGAGACCCCGGATCGACAGCGAGTTGGCCAGCGCGGCGGTGACCCGGGCCCGCTCGGCCAGCGCGTCGCTGGTCGCGAGCAGGTGATAGGCCTTGGTGAAGGCGCGCAGCGCGCGAGCGCCGTCCACCCTGTCCATGTACGTGCCGAGCGCCTCGTGCAGCAGCGCCCGGGCCACGACGTCCTGGCGCGGCGTCGCCGTGAGGGCGTCCTCCACCAGGCGTACGGCGGTCTCGTGCTCGCCGGCGTCGTGCGCGCAGCGGGCCGCGGCCGCGAGCAGGTCGGCCCGGGTCACGCCGGCGTCGGCCGCGTCGTCGTCGCCGACCTCCTCCCACAGGTGGAGCGCGCGGGTGAAGTAGGTGAGGCCCTCGCGGAACGCGCGCACCTCGGCGGCGGCCCGGCCGGCGGCGATCACGGCCGCCAGGGCCCTGGGCAGGTCGCCGGTGGCCTCCCAGTGGTGGGCGACCACGGCGGTGGCGGTCGAGCGCGGCCGGTCGCCGAGCTGCGGGCGCTCGGAGAGGGCGGCGGCGACCCGGGCGTGCAGGCGGGCGCGCTCGCCGGGGAGCAGATCGGAGTAGACGGCCTCCTGCGCGAGCGCGTGGCGGAAGCGGTAGGCGTTGCCGGTGTCGGCCTGCAGCACCCGGTTGGCGGCCAGCTCGCGCAGGGCGGCCAGCAGCGGCTTCTCCGGCAGCTCGGCGACCGTCGCGAGCAGCGGGTACCCGATGCGGCGGCCGATCACCGCGCAGACCTGCAGCACCGCCTGGGCGTCGGCGGAGAACGTGCCGACCCGGAGGAGCACCACATCCCGTACGCGTGCCGGCACCTCGGTTTTTTGATCTGGTCTTTCGAGCCCCCGCGCCTCGAAGAGCTCCTCGGCGAAATAGGCGTTGCCACCCGAGCGATCGGCGATCTCGTCGATCATCGCGGCGGGCAGCGGGTTGCCGGCCAGCTGGGTGAGCAGCAGGCCGAGGTCGCCGGCGCCGAACGGGTCGAGCGGCAGATGCGCCATGAAGACGCCGCGCAGCAGCTCGACCAGCGCGGCGGGCAGCGGACCGGCGGCCGGCTCGTCGTCGCGGTAGGTCACCACCAGCAGCACCCGCTCGCGGCGCAGCGCCACGGTGAGGAAGCTCAGAAGATCGAGAGTGGACTGCTCGGCCCAGTGCACGTCCTCGACCACGAGCAGCACCGGCGCCTGCTCGGCGAGCTGGCCGAGCAGCGCGAGGAAGACGTCGAACAGCCGGGCCTGGCGCAGGCTCGCGTCGCCGTCCGGCGCCTCGGGCGCGTCGGCGGCCTCCGGCCAGAACGTCCGGTCGAGCATGGTGAAGCGCGGGCCGGCGAGCTCGGCGAGAGACCCGGCGGAACGGTCACGCAGGAGACGGCGCAGGGCATCGAGGATCGGACCGTACGGCAGGCCGCCCGAGCTGATGCGGAACGACGAGCCGGCCAGCACCTGACCGCCACGCGCGAGCACCCGCTCGATGCATTCCTGCACGAGACGCGTCTTGCCGACGCCGGCCTCACCGGAGATCAAGAAGCCGGCGGCCTGGCCCTGGCAGACGTCGTCCCAAACCGCGCTGATCTCAGCCAGCTCAGCATGCCGTCCGACCAAGGGGGAGAGTCTTCTCCGCCGCACGCCGTGGAGTATGCCAGCGCGTGCCAAATCCGGACATCGACTTTCCCGGCGGGTGTAAGGGTGCGAGTCGGCGAATTCTAAGGGTTTGACGGACCTCTTTTCCGCTGAGACGAGTCACTCTCGTTGTCGGAAACCCAACAGGGAGGTCCGTCATGATCGACCACATCGGACAAACCGGTCCGCGCCGGCAGCAGGTGGCCGTGCTCTTCGCCGACATCTGTGGCTTCACCCGGCTGGTCGAGAGCGTCGAGCCGGAGGCGGTCTACCGGATCATGCGTCCGCTGCTCGACGACCTGGTCGCCTGCGTACACGAGCACGGCGGCGAGATCCAGCAGGTGCTCGGCGACGGGTTCATGGCCGTGTTCGGCCTGCGCCGCGCGGGCGAGGCCTCGTTCGGGGGCGCGACATCGTTCGGGGGCGAGGCCTCGTTCGGGGGCGCGACATCGTTCGGGGGCGCGACCTCGTTCGGCGGCCATACCTCTTTCGGCGACGAGACCGAGCGGGCGACCGCCGCGGCTTACGCGATGCTGCGCGGCGTGCGACCCGGCCGGCCCGACATCCACGTGGGCATCGAGTGCGGTGAGGTATTGGTCACACGATCGTGGGAACCGGCCGGTTTCGGCGTCTGGGGGCGCGCGGTGAACCTGGCCCAGCGCATGTGCGGCGTGGCCGGCCCCGGCGAGCTGATGCTCGGCCCGGCCGCTTACGCCCGCTCGGAGCACCTGGCCGCCCCGGCGACGGCGGCCACGGTCCGGGTCCGCGGGGTGGCGGATCCCGTGGCGGCCCACCGGGTCGTGGTGCTGCCCGCCAGGGCGGCCGGCCTTCCGGTCGCCGCATAGGCCGGATGGGCCGCCCTCCCCGCCGACCCGGGGGCGCCGACGGGCGGGCGGCCCATCCTCCGTCACAGCCGACAGGATTTTCCGGACAAATCGCGTTTTGGCCGTCACGGAACTGGGCAGAGAAAAGCCGGGCCGGCCGCCCACGCCCGGGCGGCAACGCAGGTAGCGAACCGGTCAACTCGATCGCCGCTAGCACGGGTCGCCCGCCCGATTGACGCCTACCTGCACCCGGCACACCCAGTCGTGCCCTTAAATACCCGTAAGTCAGTTCTTTCGCGAACTCGCGTGGCAGATACAAGCGCGCATGCCGCACTTCTCACGGATGGTCTGCTCAGGCCGTAACCGGACTTATTCAGAGAAGGTGTGACATGAACCGACTTATGGGAAAGCTGCTCATGGCCGGCATCGGCCTGGTAACGGGTGCTGGTTTTGCTTCCGGACCCGCCGCGGCCAGCGCCCCACAGGCACAGAATTCAGCAGGAACCAACACGACCGCGTCCGCGGCCGGCCCGCACGGCGACCACAAGGTGGGGTACTTCAAGAGCGGCCCGATCTGCCTCCGCGTCGGCAACAAAGGCGAAGCCAAGGGCTGGTGGGAAGACTTCGACTGCGTGCCGATCAAGAACGGCAAGTTCAAGAACAAATACCTGCTTGTGGTGAGCTACAGCGACTGGGGTCACGGCTGGTCAGGACTGCTCGACTCATGGGTCGGGCCGTGGATGCCCGGCAACGGCGGCGGCAACAACACGACCATCAACAACAACAATACCAACAACACGAACAACAACAATAACAGCAACAACGGCAATAACAACGGCAATAACAACGGAAACAACAACGGCAACAACTCGGGCAACAACTCCGGGAACAACAACGGAAACAACAACGGCAACGGCTCGGGCAACAACTCCGGCAACGGAAACGGAAACAACAACGGGAACAACTCGGGGAACAACTCCGGCAACGGAAACGGAAACAACAACGGCAACAACTCAGGCAACAACTCCGGCAACGGAAACGGGAACAACAACGGGAACGGTTCGGGCAACAACTCGGGCAACGGCAACGGGAACAACAACGGCAACAACTCGGGCAACGGCTCGGGGAACAACAACGGAAACGGCAACGGCAACAACTCCGGCAACGGCTCCGGGAACAACAACGGAAACGGCAACGGCAACAACTCCGGCGACAACTCCGGGAACAACAACGGAAACGGCAACGGCAACAACTCCGGCAACGGCTCCGGGAACAACAACGGAAACGGCAACGGCAACAACTCCGGCGACAACTCCGGGAACAACAACGGAAACGGCAACGGCAACAACTCCGGCGACAACTCCGGGAACAACAACGGAAACGGCAACGGCAACAACTCCGGCGACAACTCCGGGAACAACAACGGAAACGGCAACGGCAACAACTCCGGCGACAACTCCGGGAACAACAACGGAAACGGCAACGGCAACAACTCCGGCGACAACTCCGGCAACGGCAACGGGAACAACAACGGCAACGACTCGGGCGACAACTCGGGCAATGGAAACGGCAACCTCAACGGCAACGGATCGGGCGACGACTCCGGGAACCTGAACGGCAACGGAAACGGCAACGACTCCGGCGACGACTCCGGCAACGGAAACGGCAACCTCAACGGCAACGGATCCGGCGACGACTCCGGCAACGGAAACGGCAACCTCAACGGCAACGGATCCGGCGACGACTCCGGGAACTTCAACGGCAACGGAAACGGCAACGACTCCGGTGACAACTCCGGCAACGGAAACGGCAACCTCAACGGCAACGGATCCGGCGACGACTCCGGGAACTTCAACGGCAACGGAAACGGCAACGACTCCGGCGACAACTCCGGCAATGGGAACGGCAACGGGAACGGCAACGGCAACAGCAACAACAGCCTGGCGCCGAACGACGACAGCGGCATGTTCGTCGACAACTTCAACACCGGTGCCACCTCCGACGACGGGTCGACCGACACGGCCGGCGACGACTCGGGCAGCGGTGACGGCCCGATGTTCAGCGTTCAGTTCCTGCGCGCGCTCTGACCCCCACTGATCTCGACGATGTGAACCCCTAGCAGGACCGGAAAGCGCCGCCCCGAGGCCGGGGCGGCGCTTCTGGTTGCCGGGGCGGCCCCGAAAGTGGCATCAGCCGCCCCTGGCGCTCTGAAAGTTTTCATGCATAAGCTGCTCGGGTGAATGGAGACGCGGCCAGGACCGTTCTCGACCTCTTCCACGGTGCGCGGCTGACGCCCACGCAGCGGCGCATCGCGCACAGTCTGGTCGAGCACGCGGCGAAGGCTGCCTACCTCTCGGCGGCCGAGGTGGCCGACCTCGCGGGGGTGAGCCAGCCGTCCGTCACCCGGTTCGCGATGGCGCTGGGCTACGAGGGCTATCCGGCGCTGCGCCGCCGGCTGCGCGAGCTCACCGGCGACGCGCCGGAGGCCGCGGCCGAGGGCAACGCGATGCAGCTCGCGGTGCGCGCCGAGACCGAGCATCTGTCCCGGCTGCACGACCAGCTGGCCCGCCTCGACGACGTGGAGCGGGCCGCCCAGCTGCTGATCAACAGCCGGCCGCTGCCGGTGCTGGGGCTGCGGGCGGCGGCGCCCCTGGCCGGATATTTCGGCTATTTCGCGGCCAAGGTCCACCCGGATGTCCGGGTGCTCGACTCCGGCGGCACGCCGCTGCTCGACCGGATCGACCAGGCGCGTGCGGCGGGCGCCGACGCCCTGCTCGCGGTGGTGCTCCCCCGCTATCCGCGGGAGTCGCTCGAGGCGATCGCGGAGGCCAAGCGCGCGGGGTACGCGGTGGTCGCGATCACCGATTCGGCGGTGAGCCCGGTCGCCGACCGGGCCGACGTGGTGCTGCCCGCCGCGGTCGGCACGCAGCTCGTCTTCGACCTGCACACCGGCCCGATGGCGATGGCCATGGTGCTGCTGCAGGCGATGTGCGACGCGGCGCCCGAGCCGGTGCAGCGCCGGCTGGAGGAGTTCGAAGCTACGGCCGCCCGGCGGCACATTTTCATGGCATAGGGAGGCGACGACGATGTCCGAGATCCGGGCCGCGCGCGGCACGACGTACACATCACTGGGTTGGCCGCAGGAAGCCGCCAAGCGGATGTTGATGAACAACCTCGACCCCGACGTGGCCGAAAGGCCGCAAGATCTTGTCGTGTACGGGGGGACCGGCCGGGCGGCACGCGACTGGCCCTCCTTCCACGCGATCGTGCGCGAGCTGGACACGCTCAAGAACGACGAGACGCTGCTGGTGCAGTCGGGCAAACCGGTCGGCGTGTTCCGCACCCACGAGTGGGCGCCGCGCGTGCTGATCGCGAACTCGAACCTGGTGGGCGATTGGGCGACCTGGCCCGAGTTCCGCCGGCTCGAGAAGCTGGGCCTGACCATGTACGGGCAGATGACGGCCGGCTCGTGGATCTACATCGGCACCCAGGGGATCCTGCAGGGGACGTACGAGACGTTTGCCGCGGTGGCCGCGAAGCGCTTCGGCGGCACCCTGGCCGGCACGCTCACGCTGACCGCGGGTTGTGGCGGCATGGGTGGCGCGCAGCCGCTCGCGGTGACCATGAACGGCGGCGTCTGCCTGGTCGTCGACGTCGACCGCACCCGCCTGCAGCGCCGGGTCGACACCCGCTATCTCGACGTCATCGCCGACACCCTCGATGACGCCATCAATCAGGCGATGACCGCCAAAGCCGAGAGGCGACCGCTGTCGATCGGCGTCGTCGGCAACGCCGCCGTGATCTTCCCCGAGCTCAAGCTCAAGGACGTGGAGATCGACATCGTCACCGACCAGACGAGCGCCCACGACCCGCTGAGCTACGTCCCGATCGGCGTCGAGCTCGAGGACGCCGCCGAGTTCGCGCGCACCAAGCCGGAGGAGTTCACCGACAGGGCGCGGGCCTCCATGGCACGGCACGTGGCCGCGATGGTGGCGTTCATGGACGACGGCGCGGAGGTCTTCGACTACGGCAACTCGATCCGCGGCGAGGCCAAGCTCGGCGGCTTCGAGCGCGCCTTCGACTTCCCCGGCTTCGTCCCGGCCTACATCCGGCCGCTGTTCGCCGAGGGCAAGGGCCCGTTCCGCTGGGCCGCGCTCTCCGGCGACCCCAAGGACATCGCCGCGACCGACAAAGCCGTCCTCGATTTGTTCCCCGAGAACGAGGCCCTCGCCCGCTGGATCAAGATGGCCGGCGAGCGGGTCGCCTTCCAAGGGCTGCCCGCCCGCATCTGCTGGCTCGGCTACGGCGAGCGCGACAAGGCCGGCGTCCGCTTCAACGACATGGTCGGCCGCGGCGAGATCAGCGCGCCCATCGTGATCGGCCGCGACCACCTCGACGCGGGCTCGGTGGCCTCGCCGTACCGGGAGACCGAGTCGATGCTCGACGGCTCCGACGCGATCGCCGACTGGCCGTTGCTCAACGCGCTGGTCAACACGGCGAGCGGCGCCTCCTGGGTGTCGATCCACCACGGCGGCGGCGTCGGCATCGGCCGCTCGATCCACGCGGGCCAGGTCTGCGTCGCCGACGGCACGCCGCTGGCGGGCGAGAAGATCGAGCGGGTCCTCACCAACGATCCCGGCATGGGCGTGATCCGGCACGTGGATGCCGGGTACCAGTCCGCGGCGGCGGCCGGCGTGCACATCCCGATGAAGCGATGAGCGAGAAGGTCTTCTCGGCCCTGTGGGCCGAAATCGAGTCCATCGGCCGGGTGTCGAGCGGCGGCTACATGCGGTACGCCCTGGACACCCCCGAGCTCGTGCTGCGTGACTGGTTCCGCAATCAGGCGGACCGGCGGGACATGCCGGTCACCGACGACGGCAACGGCAACCTGTTCGCCTGGTGGGGCGAGTCCTGGGGCCGCGGCGCCGTGCTGACCGGATCGCATTTCGACTCGGTTCCGCACGGCGGCGGCTTCGACGGCCCGCTCGGCATCGTCAGCGCGTTCCTCGCCGTCGACCAGTTGCGGGCGGCCGGGCACAAGCCATCGACGCCCCTCGCTGTGGTCGCTTTCGTCGAGGAGGAGGGCGGCCGATTCGGGCTGCCCTGCCTCGGCTCGCGGCTGCTGACCGGCGCCATCGACCCGGCCAAAGCGGCCGCACTCACCGACCGTGACGGGGTCACGTTCGGGGAGGCACTCGGAGCGACGCCGGCCGGTCCGCTGCCGGGGCTCACCAACCGGATCGGCGCGCTGGTCGAGCTTCACATAGAGCAAGGACGGCAACTCGAGGTGCCGGTGGGGGTGGCCAGCGCGATCTGGCCGCACGGCCGCTGGCGGTTCGACTTCACCGGGCACGGCGACCACGCGGGCACGACCCGGATGGCCGACCGGCGCGACCCGATGCTGACGTTCGCGTACACGGTGCTCGCGGCGAACAAGGAAGCCCGGCTGAACGGGGCGCACGCGACGATGGCCCGGGTCGAGGTCGAGCCGAACGCCACCAACGCGATCCCCTCGGTGGTGCGGGGCTGGCTGGACGCGCGGGCCGCGGACACCGGCACGATGGACGCGGTGGTCGAGGCGGTGGTGAAGCGGGCGACCGAGCGGGCCGGCCGGGACGGCACCGAGGTGGCGGTGACGGCCGAGTCGCTGAGCGCGGAGGTCACCTTCGACACCGCGCTGGCGTCGCGCCTGTCGGCGATGCTGGGCGACGCGCCGATCCTGCCGACCGGCGCGGGCCACGACGCGGGCGTGCTGTCGGCGCAGGTGCCGACGGCGATGCTGTTCGTGCGCAACCCGACCGGGATCTCACATTCGCCGGCCGAGCACGCCGACCACGCGGACTGCGCGGCCGGTGTGGACGCCCTGGCCACGGTCCTGCGAGAGCTGACATGACGGCCTACCAAGCGGAGTACGCCTGGGTCGGCGGCGCGGTGGCCCGCGACGTTCGCATCGAGGTTGAGCGCGGGATTTTCACCGCCGTGAGCCGTGGCGAATCGGAAGCGGATATCCGGCTCCCCGGGCTGGTGCTGCCGGGGATGGCCAATGCGCACTCGCACGCCTTCCACCGGGCGCTTCGTGGGCGTACGCACGGCGAGCGCGGCACCTTCTGGACCTGGCGGAACCAGATGTACGCCGCCGCCGAGCGCCTCGACCCCGACAGCTACCGTGACCTGGCCCGAGCCGTCTTCGCCGAGATGGCCATGGCCGGGTACACCGCCGTCGGCGAGTTCCACTACCTGCACCACGGCCCGGACGGCCGCCCCTACGCGGACCCCAACGCCATGGGCCACGCGCTGATCGAGGCCGCCGCCGAGGCCGGCATCCGGATCACCCTGCTCGACACCCTCTACCTCCAGTCCAGTGTGGATGGCAAGCCGCTCGAGGGTGTGCAGCGCCGCTTCGGCGACGGCGACCTCGACCGGTATTCGGAGCGCGTCGCCCTGCTGCGCCCCCAGCGGCACGCGCGGATCGGCGCGGCACTGCACTCGGTGCGGGCCGTGCCGGCCGAGTCGATGGCCGCGTTCGCCGAGCGCCACGGAGAGATCGCGCATGTCCACCTCTCCGAGCAGCGCGCCGAGAACGAGCAGTGCCGCGCGGTGCACGGCCGCACCCCGGCCGAGCTCCTCGACGACTCCGGTTTCTGGCACGGCGGCAGCACCGCGGTCCACGCCACTCACCTGTCGGAGCAGGACATCCGAATCCTCGGCGGCAAGAGCAGCTCCGTCTGCTTCTGCCCCACCACCGAACGCGACCTCGCCGACGGCATCGGCCCGGCGCGACGGCTCGCCGACGCCGGCGCCCGCCTCTGCCTCGGCAGCGACAGCCATGCCGTGATCGACCCCTTCGAGGAGGCCCGCGGTTTGGAGATGAACGAGCGGCTCGCCACCGAGCAACGCGGCCATTTCTCCCCCGCCGAGCTGGTGGCGGCCTCGGCCGGGCACGCGTCGATCGGCTGGGACGACGCCGGCGAGATCGCCGTCGGCAAGCGGGCCGACCTGGTCTGCGTACGCCTCGATTCGGTACGCACGGCGGGCAGCGACCCGGAAGGCGCCATCCTCGCGGCCACCGCCGCCGACGTCTCCGACGTGATCGTGGACGGCCGCCACATCGTCGCCGACGGTCGGCACACCACCATCGACGTTCGCCGCGCGCTCGCCGAGGCCATCCCCCGGGGGCAGAGACGATGAGCCTCCTGATCGACAACATCGGCGAGCTGCTCACCAACGACGGACCGCCGCTCACCGATGCCGCCGTGGTCGTCGACGGCGACCGGATCGCCTGGATCGGCCCGGCCGCGCAGGCCCCGGCGGCCGACCGGCGGGTGGGCGTCGACGGCGCGGCGGTGCTGCCCGGCTTCGTCGACAGCCACGCCCACCTGGTGTTCGCCGGCGACCGGGCGCCCGAGTTCGCGGCCCGGATGGCCGGCGAGCCGTACACCGGCGGCGGCATCCGCACCACCGTGGAGGCCACCCGCGCGGCGACCGACGACGAGCTGCGCGCCAAGGCGAAGAAACTGGTCGTCGAAGCCCGGCGGCAGGGCACCACCACCATCGAGATCAAGAGCGGGTACGGGCTGAGCGTCGACGACGAGGCCCGGTCGCTGCGGATCGCCCGGGAGCTGACCGAGGAGACGACCTTCCTCGGCGCGCACGTGGTGCCGGCCGGGGTCGACCCGGACGCCTACGTCGACCTGGTGCGCGGACCGATGTTGGCCGCTTGTGCCCCGTACGCGAAATGGGTTGATGTTTTCATAGAGCGTGGCGCGTTCGACGGTGAGCAGGCCCGGGAGATCCTCGTCGCCGGCGCCAAGCGGGGGCTGGGGCTGCGCGTGCACGCCAACCAGCTCACCGAGGGGCCGGGTGTGCGGCTCGCGGTGGAGCTCGGGGCCGCGAGCGCCGACCACTGCACGCACCTGAGCGATTCCGATGTGGACGCTCTGGCCGGCTCGGAGACCGTCGCGACGCTGTTGCCGGGCGCCGAGTTCTCGACGCGGTCGCCCTACCCGGACGCGCGGCGGCTGCTCGACGCCGGTGTGACCGTCGCGCTGGCCACCGACTGCAACCCGGGTTCGTCGTACACGTCGTCGATGGCGTTCTGCATCGCTCTCGCCGTACGCGAAATGAGAATGACCCCCGCCGAGGCCGTGCATGCCGCCACGGCGGGCGGAGCACGCGCGCTGCGCCGCGACGACGTCGGGGTGCTGCGTGCCGGGGCGCGAGCCGACCTGATCGTCCTGGACGCGCCCTCTCACCTGCACCTGGCCTACCGGCCGGGAGTCCCCCTGGTCAAAACTGTTCTGCACGACGGAGTGCTTCAATGATCGTTACCGTTCAACCTTCCGGCGTCACCCCCGCCGAGGTCGTCACGGTCGCCCGCGGCGACGCCCGGGTCGAGCTCGCCCCCGCCACCATCGAGGCGATGGCCACCAGCCGGGCCATCGTCGACCGCATCGAGGAGTCCGGCCGCCCGGTCTACGGCGTCACCACCGGATTCGGCGCGCTCGCCGGCACGTTCGTCGCGCCGGCCCGGCGGGCCGAGCTGCAGCACGCGCTGATCCGCTCGCACGCGGCCGGGGTCGGCGCGCCGATGCCGCGCGAGGTCGTGCGGGCCATGATGCTGCTGCGCCTGCGCTCGCTGGCGCTCGGCCACTCGGGCGTGCGACCGGCGCTCGCGCAGGGGCTGGCCGACCTGCTCAACCACGACATCACGCCGTGGGTGCCGGAGCACGGCTCGCTCGGCGCCTCCGGGGATCTCGCGCCGCTCGCGCATTGCGCGCTGGTGCTGCTCGGCGAGGGCTGGGTGGTCGGCAAGGACGGCGAGCGGGTGGCCGCGGCCGAGGCGCTGCGGAGCGCCGGGCTGGCCCCGCTCGACCTGGCCGCCAAGGAGGGCCTCGCGCTGATCAACGGCACCGACGGCATGCTCGGCATGCTGCTGCTCGCGATCGAGGACGCCCGGCACCTGTTCGCGATGGCCGACGTCACCGCGGCGCTGGCCATCGAGGCGATGCTCGGCTCGGAGCGGCCGTTCCTGCCGGAGCTGCACGCGATCCGGCCGCACCCGGGCCAGGCCGCCTCGGCCGCGAACATCTACCAGCTGCTGCAGAACTCGGCGGTGATGGACTCGCACCGCGACGATCTAGCGCACGCGGTGCAGGACGCGTATTCGATGCGCTGCGCCCCGCAGGTGGCCGGCGCGGCCCGGGACACCCTCGCGTTCGTCGCGACCACGGCCGGGCGGGAGCTCGTCTCGGTCGTGGACAACCCGGTCGTGCTGCCGGACGGGCGGGTCGAGTCGACCGGCAACTTCCACGGCGAGCCGCTCGCCTTCGCCGCCGACTTCCTGGCCATCGCGGCCGCCGAGGTCGGCTCGATCGCCGAGCGCCGGGTCGACCGGCTGCTCGACGTCACCCGCTCGCGGGACCTGCCGCCGTTCCTGTCGCCCGACGCCGGCGTCAACTCGGGCCTGATGATCGCCCAGTACACGGCGGCCGGGATCGTCGCCGAGAACCGGCGGCTGGCCGTGCCCGCGTCGGCCGACTCGCTGCCGACCAGCGGCATGCAGGAGGACCACGTCTCGATGGGCTGGGCCGCCACCAAGAAGCTGCGCACGGTGCTGGACAACCTGACCAGCCTGCTCGCGGTCGAGCTGCTCAGCGCCGTGCGCGGGCTTCAGCTGCGCGCGCCGCTCGAGCCGTCGCCGGCCGGGCGGCTCGCGATCGCGGCGGTCGCGCCGTTCGCCGGGCAGCCGGGGCCGGACATCTTCCTCGCGCCGGTCCTCGAGCAGGCCCGCGCGGTCGTCGCCGGGCGCGAGCTGCGCGGCGCGATCGAGGCAGAAATCGGGTCGCTCTTGTAGTTAACTACCCACCGTGGACGACAGAGCCATAGTGATCGGGGCCGGTGTCGCCGGGCTCGCCGCCGCCCGCGTGCTCAGCCGCCGGTACGCGAGCGTCACCGTGCTCGACCGGGACACGTTGCCGTACGGGCCCGTGCCCCGGCGCGGTGTGCCGCAGAGCGAACACCCGCACATCCTGCTCGTCGCGGGGGTGCGGGAGTTCTCGATGCTCTTCCCGGCCTTCGAGCGGGAGCTGGTGTCGCTGGGCGGCACAGTCCTCGACACGGGCGCGGACATCTGCTCGTACCGTCTCGGCGGCCGCTGGCCCGCGACGCCGACCGGCCTGACGCTGATCTCGGTGAGCCGCCCGCAGCTGGAGGCGGTGCTGCGGGCCCGGGTGACGGCCCTGCCCGGGGTGGCGGTCCACGACCAGGTCGCGGTGGCCGGGCTGGCCGGGCGGGGCGACCTGGTCACCGGCGTGGTGCTCGACAGCGGCGAGACCCTCGCCGCGTCGCTGGTGGTGGACTGCTCGGGGCGCGGATCGCGGTCGGACCGGTGGCTGGGCTCGCTCGGGCTGCCGCCGCCGGAGCAGGTCGAGGTCAAGGTCGGGGTCAGCTACTCGACCCGCCTCTACCGCCGCCGGCCGGGAGACCTCGGGCCGTGGCAGGCCGCGGTCTCGTTGCCGGCCGGGCCCTACGAGTGGATGTCCGCGGTGGCCATGCCGATCGAGGGCGACCGGTGGATGATCGGGCTGGGCGGGTGGCATCTGGCCGATCCGCCCGCTTCGGCGGAGGCCTTCGAGGCGTACGCCAAGCAGCTGCCCGATCCGCTGTTCGCCGACCTGATCTCGCGGTCCGAGCCGTTGAGCGACGTGCTGGTGGCCCGCTTCCCGTCCAGCCGGCGGCGGCTGTTCGAGCAGGCTGCGCAACTGCCGGGCGGGTACGTCGCGCTCGGCGACGCGGTGTGCAGCTTCAACCCGATCTACGGGCAGGGCATGACGTGCGCGGCGCGGCAGGCGACGGCGCTCGGGGACGTGCTCGACCGGCACAAGCGGGTGCCGGACCCGGCGATGGTGCGGGAGTACTACGCCGCCGTCGCGAAGATCAACGAGACGCCGTGGCGCTTCGCGGTGGGCGGGGACTTCGCGTTCCCGGGGACCACCGGGCCGCGCCCGCGGGGTATCGCCTTGCGGAACTGGTACGCGCGACAGGTCACGTACGCGTCGCAATTGGACCCCGACGTGTATCGCGTCGCCACGGGGGTGCAACACCTGGTCACGCCGCCCTCGGAGCTCTTCCGGCCGGGCTTCGCGGCGAAGGTGATCCGGCTCGCGAGAAAACGCCATGACCGCTGAGGAGAGGTGGCTGCCCGTCTGGGACGGGCTGTTCGAGCCGGCCTCCCCCACGCGGTACGTCGTGTCGATGTTCGCCTACCCGTCGGGCGACCTGCACATGGGTCACGCGGAGGCGTACGCGATCGGCGACGCCATTGCCCGCTACTGGCGGCTGCGCGGGCATCAGGTGCTGCATCCGGTCGGCTGGGATTCGTTCGGGCTGCCGGCCGAGAACGCGGCCATCAAGCGGGGGCTGCACCCGGCCACGTGGACTTACGACAACATCGAGACGCAGGCGGCGTCGTTCCGGCGATACGCGGTCTCGGCCGACTGGCGCACCCGGCTGCACACCAGCGATCCGTCGTACTACCGCTGGACGCAGTGGCTGTTCCTGCGATTCTTCGAGCGCGGGCTGGCCTATCGGGCGCGGGCGGCGGTCAACTGGTGCCCGGCCGATCGCACCGTGCTGGCCAACGAGCAGGTCATCGACGGCCGGTGCGAGCGGTGCGGCAGCGTCGCGACCTCCCGGTCACTGACCCAATGGTTCTTCAAGATCACATCGTACGCGGACCGCCTGCTGAACGACATGGACCAGCTCGCCGGCACCTGGCCGCCGCACATCCTGACCATGCAGCGCAACTGGATCGGCGGCCTGCACGACTGGCTGATCTCCCGCCAGCGGTACTGGGGATGTCCGATCCCGATCGTGCACTGCGCCTCCTGCGGCCCGGTGCCGGTGCCCGACGATCAGCTGCCGGTTTCGCTGCCGCCCGACGCCGCGCCGCTGTCCTCCGCGACGGCGTGGTTGCCGGTCGACTGCCCGTCGTGCGGCGGTCCTGCCACCCGCGACTCCGACACGATGGACACGTTCGTCGACTCGTCGTGGTACTTCCTGCGCTACCCCAACGTGTCCTATGCGGACGGTCCCTTCGATCCCGCGCTGGCCCGCCCGGTGGACCACTACGTGGGCGGCAGCGAACACGCGGTGTCCCACCTGCTGTACGCCCGCTTCTTCACCAAGGCCCTGCACGACATGGGTCTGGTGGATTTCGTCGAGCCGTTCCGGGCCTTGACGACGCAGGGTCACGTGCTGCTGGACGGCGCCGCCATGAGCAAGTCCAAGGGCAACCTGGTCACCTTGGGCGAGCAGATGGACGCACACGGCGTGGACGCGGTCCGCGTGGCGATACTCTTCGCCGGCCCGCCCTCGGCCAACATCGACTGGTCCGACGTCTCCCCACGCGGCGCGAACCGCTTCCTGTCGCGGGCCCTGTCGCTGACCGCCCGCATCACCGACGCCCCAGCGCCCGACCACAGCCCGGCAGGCGACAGCTCAGCGCCGCGCGCAAGCTCAGCGGCCGGCGCAAGCCCAGCGGCCCGCCACAGCCCGGCAGCCGGCGACAGCTCGCTGCGGGAGGCCTCGCGCCGCCTGCTCAGCGAGATCACCAGGGCGGTCGAGGCCTGCCGGCTGAACGTCGCGCTGGCCCGCACCATGGAGCTGGTCAACGCCGCCCGCGCCGCGCCACCCGACGACCCGGCCCTGCGCGAAACCGTCGAGGCGACCGCGATCGTGCTGTCGGTCTTCGCCCCATACACCGCCGAGGAGATGTGGCATCGCCTCGGCCACCCACCCAGCGTGGCCCTCGCCCGCTGGCCGGCCTGACCCGCCCAGCTCGGCGCCCGCCGGCATGATCGGCCCGCGCCCAACTCAGCGCCCGCCGGTCCGACCAGCCCGCCCCCGCTTCAGCTCGGCGCCCGCCGGCCCGATCAGCGGGGCAGTTCCTTGGCGATCACCTTGGCCAGCTCGCGGAAAGCCTTGCCCCGGTGGCTGATCGCGTCCTTCTCCGCCGGGCTCAGCTCGGCGTTGGTGCGGGTCTGACCGTCGCCCAGGAAGATCGGGTCGTAGCCGAACCCGCCCTCGCCACGCCGCGCCCGCAGGATGCGCCCGCGCTGCTTGCCCTCGACGAGGTGCTCACGGCCGTTCGGCAGGACCAGGGCCGCCGCGCACACGAACGCACCACCCCGGTGTTCCTCCGACACGTCGGAGATCTGCGCCAGCACCAGGTCGAGGTTGGCCGCGTCGTCGCCGTGCTTGCCGGACCAGCGGGCGCTGAACACGCCGGGCATCCCGTTGAGCGCGTCGATCGCGATGCCCGAGTCGTCGGCCACCGTGGGCAGGCCGGTGCGCTTCGCGCCCTCGCGGGCCTTGATCAGCGCGTTTTCCCCGAAGGTCAGGCCGGTCTCGGGAACGTCCGGATAGCCCTCGAAGTCGGCCAGCCCGACCAGCGCGATCCGCTCGGCGCCGAGCGCCAGGTCGAGGATGCGCTGAAGCTCGACCAGCTTTTTCTTGTTCGCCGTGGCGAGCAGCAACTTCGCGCTCATGAGGACAACGCCTTCTGCTGGGCGGCCGCGAGATCGGCGCAGCCGGCAACGGCCAGGTCGAGCAGGAGGTCCATCTGGTCGCGGCGGAAAACGCCGTTCTCCCCCGTGCCCTGCACCTCGACGAAATCGCCGTCACCGGTGCATACCACGTTCATGTCGACCTCGGCGGCTACGTCCTCGAGATACATCAGGTCGAGGCGGGGCTCGCCGTCGATGATGCCGACGCTGACCGCCTGGATCGAGCGGTGCATCACCTTGTCGACCTTGCCCGCCAGTGACTTGCGGTCGGCCAGCCAGGTGACCGCGTCCGTCAGCGCCACATAGGCCCCCGTGATGGCGGCCGTGCGGGTGCCGCCGTCGGCCTGCAGCACGTCGCAGTCGAGAACTATCGAATTCTCACCCAGCGCCTTCAGGTCGATGCAGGCCCGCAGGCTGCGCCCGATCAGGCGGGAGATCTCCTGCGTACGCCCGCCGACCTTGCCCTTGACGCTTTCCCGGTCGCCGCGGGTGTTGGTGGCGCGGGGAAGCATCGCGTACTCCGCTGTCACCCAGCCCAGGCCGGAGCCCTTGCGCCAGCGCGGGACGCCCTCGGTGACGCTGGCGGTGCAGAGCACCCGGGTGTCGCCGAACTCGACGAGCACCGAGCCCTCGGGGTGGATGCTCCACTTCCGCGTGAGGGTCACGGGTCGTAGCTGATCGGCCGCTCGGCCGTCGGGTCGCGCCATGCCCCAAACCTTATTGGTTCGGCGCCGAACCCGCTCAGCCCGCCCCGCCGCCTGTGGACAACCCGTCCGGCACGGCGGGCCGGAGCACCGCCTGCGGTCGTTGCCGCGTGATCGTCACAGCGGCCGCGACGGGGACGGCACCGTGTGCCTGGAGAAACCCGTCCACCGCCTGCTGCCACCCGAAACGCTCCGCGCGCTCGCGGGCCGCCAGTCGCCGTTCCGGCTCGGGGCGGGCCATGAGCTCCTGCACCCCGTCGGCGAAGGCCTCCGGCGTCCCGGGGACGGCCACACCCGCGTCGCCCACCACCTCGGGCAGCGCGCTGCTCTCGTTGACCACCACGGGCGTCCCGCAGGCCAGGGCCTCCAACGCGGCCAGCCCGAATGTCTCCACCGGGCCCGGCGCCACCACCACATCGGCGCTGGCCAGCAGCGCGGCGACCGCGGAGCGGTCGGCGATGTGGCCGGCGAACCGCACCGGAAGCCGCGCCGCGCGATAGGCCAACGACGTACGCCTTGTGCCGTCGCCCGCCAGCACCAGCACCGCCGGCACCTTGGCGTTGCGCAGGGCCGCGACCGCGTCGACCGCGAGCTCGGGCCGCTTGGCCGCCGACAGCCGGCTGCAGAACACGACGAGCATCTCGTCGGGGCGGGCGTACCGCGCCCGCACGGCCGCGTCGGCGCGCCGCGGGTGGAACTCCTCGAGGTCGACCCCGAGCGGGACCTCGACCAGGTTGGGCACGCCCAGGCGGCGGAACTCGGCGGCCGCGAACGCCGTGGTGCAGACGATCGTGTCGAAGTTCTGCGCGGTCTTGAGGTTGAGCCGGTCGGCCAGCGAGTCGCGTTTCGGCATGCCCCAGACGCCGAGCAGGCCGGCCAGGCTCTCGTGGGAGACCATCATCGACCCGACGCCGCGCTGCCGCGCCCACGTGCCCGTCCAGCGCAGGGTGGCCCGGTCGGAGACCTCGATGCGGTCGGGCTCGAGCTCGTCGAGCAGCCGGGTCAGCTCGCGCCGGCCGGCCATCACCCGATAGCCGCCGGTGCGGGGCAGCGGGGAGCTGGGCAGCGTGATGACGCGGCCCTGGGAGGTGGTCGTGTCGGAGCGCTCGCGACCGGGAACGATCAGCACGGCCTCGTGGCCCGCGCGCTGGTATCCCTCGCCGAGTTGGCGTAGTGCCGTCCGTAGGCCGCCGGAATGAGTCGTCACGAAGTTGGCCAGGCGAACGATGCGCATGCAGCAACTCCAAGATCACGATCCGGTGGTGCAACGGTGCAGTCTGGCCCCAAGCCCCCCGGTCCGGGCCTAGAGATCGTACCGGGCGCCCGGGCGAACCACCTCAACCGGTCCCGCATAGGCGGCAGAGGCCGCATCCACAATAGATGCCTCAGAGAACCACGCAGGTATCAAATGGGTCAGCAATAACCGGCCGACGTCGGCCTTGGTGGCGGCCTCTCCCGCCTCGCCGCCGGTCAGGTGCAGGCCGGGCGGGTTCTCCACGCCGTCGAGGTAACTGGCCTCACAGAGGAAGATGTCGGCGCCGGCGGCCAGGCGCAGCAGGGCCTCGCACGGAGCGGTGTCGGCCGAGTACGCGATGACGTGGCCGCCGTGCTCGATCCGTACGCCATAGGTCTCGATCGGATGGTTGACCCGGTCCACGGTGATCGTGAACGGCCCGATCGGAAACGTGCCCGGCTGCAGGCCGTAGAAGGTGTAGACGTCGTCGACCTGCTCGTTGTCCGAGCTGTACGCCGCCGAGATGCGCTCGGCCGCACCCAGCGGCGCGTAGACGGGAACGGGCGGCCGGGCCCCGGCCGGGTCGTAGCGGCGAACGATCACATACAGGCAGGCGTCGAGCATGTGGTCGCTGTGCAGATGGGTCAGGATGATCGCGTCGATCGCGTTCATGTCGGCGGTGTACCGCTGCAGAGCGGACAGAGAGCCGGAACCGAAATCGATCAGCAGACGGAAGCCATCGGCCTCGACAAGATAGGCGGAGCACGCCGACTCGGGGCCGGGAAAACTGCCGGCACAGCCGAGAACGGTCAGTCGCATGCGGGTCCCTTTGGCTCACGCTGGGTCGTCGACGCCCCGCTGGACCGGTCCGTGGCAGAGCTGTCAGACCAGTCAATCACGGTGCGAAGCGTATCCCCGGACCTGCGCACCATGTAAACGTCTGATCGATTTGTCGCTAAATCGACAACGTACATCACACCGCCCGTGACCTCGGTCATTCACGCAATTCCCGTTACGTCCGGTGAGTCGTTTGCGTTGCACAAAGTGAGGACTTCTACGGACGGAACAGACGGAGGCAGCGTGACCACGGTCGAGAAGAGCCGCAGCACGCGGACCGAGGCGGCGGAGATCATGCCGTTCGGTGGCTGGGAGAATACCCCGGCACCCGCCGGTTTCGGTGACCGCGAGACGCTTTTCCGCTTTCCGGCGGCTGACGACCCGGCACCCTCTCCGGCACGCCTTCTGCTGATGGCGCTTTATGCCGCGGCGCTCGGACTCGCGGGCGTCGGGGTCGGGGTGCGCGCAATGGTCACGATTTTCGGCGGCACGGCGTTCTGGTACGTCCCGACGCTGTCCCTTTTCGGACTCGCAAGCGTGGCGCTGGTGGTCGGATCGTTCCTGTCGATCCACCGCCCGCTGTTGCCGTGGCTGCTTTTGACGGCAGCCACGGTCCCACTAGCGGTCGACGTGCTGATCGCGGCGCTCTATTAGGCCCACAACTGCCCTTCGAGGGCTTCTTCCGCGTCGTTGAGCGTGCCGCCGTAAGCGCCGGTCGACAGGTACTTCCAGCCGCCGTCGGCGATCACGAACGCGACGTCGGCCCGGCGGCCGTCGCGGACCGCCTCGTGTGCCACGGCGAGCGCCGCGTGCAGGATCGCGCCGCTGGAGAAGCCCGCGAAGATGCCCTCGACCTCGACCAGCTGGCGGGTGCGCAGCACGGCGTCCCGGGTACCTACCGAGAAGCGGCGGTCCAGCACGGACGAGTCGTACAGCTCGGGCACAAAGCCCTCGTCGATGTTGCGCAAGCCGTACACCAGCTCGCCGTAACGCGGCTCGGCCGCGACGATCTGGATGCCCTCGGCCTTTTCCTTGAGGAAGCGGCCGGTGCCCATCAGCGTGCCGGTGGTGCCCAGGCCCGCCACGAAATGGGTGATCGTGGGCAGGTCGTGCAGCAGCTCGGGGCCGGTGGTCTCGTAGTGGGCGCGCGCGTTCGCCGGATTGCCGTACTGGTACAGCATCTTCCAGTCGGGGTGCTCGGCGGCGATCTGCTTGGCGGTGGCGACGGCCTGGTTGGACCCGCCCGCGGCCGGCGAGAAGATGATCTCCGCGCCGTACATGCGGAGCAGCTGGACCCGCTCGGCCGAGACGTTCTCGGGCATCACGCAGACGATGCGGTAACCCCGCAGCTTGGCCACCATGGCCAGCGCGATGCCGGTGTTGCCACTGGTCGGCTCGAGGATCGTGTCGCCCGGGCGCAGGTGGCCGGACTCCTCGGCCTCGCGCACCATGAACAGCGCCGGCCGGTCCTTGATGCTGCCGGTCGGGTTGCGGTCCTCGAGCTTGGCCCACAGCCGCACCGGCGGCGCCCCCTCGGGCACCGACGGCGAGAGGCGGGGCAGGCCGACGAGCGGCGTGCCCCCACAAGCGTCCAGCAGGCTCTCGTAGCGAGCCATCGGATTAGCGCCCGAGGAGAGCGGCGGCGGCCGCGAAGCCCAGGGCGCCACCGGCGACGGCCGGGAGGATGGTGATCGAGTCGCCGTCCTTGACCTTGGCGTCGAGCGCGCCGAGGAAGCGCACGTCCTCGTCGTTGATGTAGATGTTGACGAAGCGGTGCAGGCCACCCTCGGGCGTGATCAGCCGGCCCTTGAGGCCGCTGTGCTTGGCGTCGAGATCGTCGATCAGCGCGGTGAGCGTGTCGCCGGCGCCCTCGACGACCTTCGAGCCGCCGGTGTAGCTGCGCAGGATGGTGGGAACGCGAACTTCGATAGCCATGACTGAATTGCTCCTGGGTAAGGGTCGAAACAAGGGACGGGGATCTACGCGAGTGTCGTCAGCGACACTCGTAGACCACCGACACCGGGCTCTGCCCGAACATGTACGACTGCACCGAACCCACGATCACACCTCTATGGTCGCATCCACGATGTTGATCTCTTCCTCGGTCACCACGCCGTCCACAATGCGGAACGACCGGATCTCCTCGGACTCCGGCTCGCGGGTCGAGACGAGCAGGTAGTGCGCGTCCGGCCAGCCGGCGATGTCCGCGTCGGTGCGAGACGGATACGCCTCCGTCGCCGTGTGCGAGTGGTAGATCACGACGGCTTCCTCGTCGTTGTCGTCCATCTCGCGCCAGACCTGGAGATACTCCATCGAGTCGAACTCGTAGAACGTCATCGACCGCGCCGCGTTGTCCATCGGGATGTGCCGGGTCGGCAGGTCGCTGCCGATCGGGCCCGCGACCACGCCACAGGCCTCGTCGGGGTGGTCCCGGCGGGCGTGGGCGACGATCGCGTCGACGATCGCGCTGTCGATGGTCAGCACGCCGTTCACATTACCGTGAGATTTCCGCGCGCCCGCTATGGCCGTGACCACACGAGGGCCTGTCCGACCGGACAGGCCCTAGTCGATCTCCGGCAACGCGTTCAGCAGGGACTCCTGGAGGTAGCCGAGGTAGGCGTAGACGCTGAGCTGGAAGACGCGGCTCGACCCCGGATCGTGCACGACGGCCGACTCGAGCTCCTCGCTCAGGTCGGTGTCGGCGTGGATCTCCAGCCGGGTGCCCATGGCCAGCCGGGCGTCGTTGATCGCGCGCAGCCAGGCCTCGGCCGCCTCGCCGTCCAGGCGTACCTCGCCCTCGCCCTCGTCGGGCAGGGCCGCGAGGATCGCGCCGGCCTGGTCGATCTTGCCGGTCTTGAGCTCCCCCTCGGTGTAGAGGCGGAACTCGGCGGAGTCGTCGGGGCGGTCCGGATAGATGTCCGGGAAGAGCCGCGAGACCACCGGGTCGGTGTGGTCCATGCCGTCGGTCAGCAGCCCGACCACCTCGCCGGCGACCTTGCGCAGCACGCGCACCTCGTCGACCGCGAACGTGGCCACGCATTGGCTGCCGTTGCGTCGGAACATCTGCTCTCTCCCGCGTTTCAGGCCCGGTCGACCGTCGCCCAGAGACCGTAGCCATGCAGCTGGTTGGCGTCCATCTCCATGCGCTCGCGGGCGCCGGAGGAGACGACTGCCTTGCCCTTGTGGTGCACGTCCAGCATCAGCGCTTCGGCCTTCTCGCGGCTGTAGCCGAAGAGCTTCTGAAAAACCCAGGTCACGTACGACATGAGGTTGACCGGATCGTCCCAGACGACGGTCACCCAGGGGCGATCATCGGCGGGTGCTTCCTCGATCTCCGGTGCCTCGACGGGAGCGACCTGTGGCAACGCCATGCCCCCCATGTTGCCACCGGATTTGCCGCATCGGTGAACCGGAACGCCGAACCGCAGGTCAACGCACCCTTCGTAAGGCGCGTCCGCGCGCAATAGGGTGATGGGGTGAACTCCTTCGCCCCCGCGCTGATGACCGACCAGTACGAGCTGACCATGGTCAGCGCCGCGCTCAAGGACGGCACCGCCGACCGGCGCTGCGTGTTCGAGGTCTTCGCGCGCCGCCTGCCCACCGGCCGTCGCTACGGCGTGGTGGCCGGCAACGGCCGGCTGGCCGAGCTGATCAGGGACTTCCGCTTCACCGAGGAGGACATCGACTTCCTGCGGGGGGCGGGGATCGTCGACGAGAGCACGGCGGCCTGGCTCGCGGCTTATCGATTCAAGGGCGACATCGACGGGTACGCCGAGGGCGAGCTCTTCTTTCCCGGCTCGCCGATCATGACCGTGTCCGGCACGTTCGCCGAGTGCGTCGTGCTCGAGACGCTGATCCTGTCGGTGCTCAACCACGACTGCGCGATCGCGACGGGTGCGGCCCGCATGGTCACCGCCGCGAGGGGCCGGCCGATCATCGAGATGGGCTCCCGCCGTACGCATGAGGATGCTGCCATCGCCGCAGCTCGCGCGGCCTATCTCGCGGGTTTTGCCTCGACCTCGAACCTTGCCGCCGGCAAGAAGTACGGCATTCCCACCACCGGTACCTCGGCGCACGCGTTCACGCTGCTGCACGACGACGAGCCGGCCGCGTTCGCCTCCCAGGTGTCCGCGCTGGGCAAGAACACGACGCTGCTGGTCGACACCTACGACATCGCCCAGGGCATCCGGAACGCGATCGCGGTGGCCGGCCCCGACCTGCGCGCGATCCGCATCGACTCCGGCGACCTGTCGGTGCTGGCCCAGCACTCGCGCGAGCTGCTCGACTCGCTCGGCGCCACCGAGACAAAGATCATCGTTTCGGGTGACATGGACGAGTACGCGATCGCCACGCTCGCCGCCGAGCCGGTCGACATGTACGGCGCCGGCACCGCGGTGGTCACCGGCTCCGGCGCGCCCACCGCCGGCCTGGTCTACAAGCTGGTCGAGGTCGACGGCCGACCGGTGGTGAAGCGCTCGGAAAACAAGGCGACCGTGGGCGGCCGCAAGACCGCGGTCCGCCGGCACAAGCCCACCGGCACCGCCACCGAGGAGATCATCGTCTCGATGGGCGTGCCCGACCACGCCGCGAACGACCGGCTGCTCCAGCGCCCGTTCGTCACCAAGGGCCAGATCGTCGACGGCCCGACCCTGCACGAGTCGCGAGAGCACCTCCGCGAGTGCCTGATCTCGATACCGTGGGAGGGTCTCAAGCTCTCGGCCGGCGACCCGGCCATTCCCGTCACCATCGTCCCGACCGCATAGGGGATTCGCTGTGGCACGAGCGCTGATCATCGTCGACGTTCAGAACGACTTCTGCGAGGGCGGCTCCCTGCCCGTGACTGGGGGCGCGGCCGTGGCCGCCGGCATCTCGCTCGTCCTGGAGAGGGGCGGCGACCGCTGGGACCACGTGGTCGCCACCAAGGACTGGCACATCGACCCCGGCAACCACTTCAGCGATCACCCGGACTACCTCGACACCTGGCCGGCGCACTGCGTCGTCGGCTCCGGGGGCGCCGACTTCCACCCCTCGCTGGTCACCGACCGCATCGAGGCGGTCTTCCACAAGGGCGAGCACAAGGCGGCGTACTCGGGTTTCGAGGGGCACGCCGAGGACGGGTCCGCCCTGGCCGCGTGGCTCCGCGAGCGCGACGTCACCGAGGTCGAGGTCGTAGGAATAGCAACAGATCATTGCGTACGAGCGACCGCGCTCGATTCCCGGCGCGAGGGCTTCGACACGACGGTGCTGCTCAACCTCACCGCCGGGGTGGCGCAGGGCACCACCGACGCGGCTCTCGAGGAGTTCCGTACGGCGTCGGTCGCCACCAGCGGCTCGCCCATCGTCGCCTGAGATATTTGTGTGACGCCGCTTTCCCCGAGGTCGTCTTTCTGAGCTTTCGTCCGCTTTAGGCCCGGGAAAGCCGTTGGTTTTCTGTCATACCCCCGAGGCAGGATGTCGGGCGGAGGTCAGGAACCACATGCTGCTCAAGCCTTACCGAGAAACGCTCGCGCTGCCCGGGATCAAATCGCTGCTGGCGGTGGCGACGCTGGCGCGCATACCCATCGCGGCCGGCGCCGTGGTCCTGACCCTGCACGTCGTCACCGATCTCGACCGCGGCTACGGCGCCGCCGGCCTGGTCGGCGCCGCCCTGACCGTGGGCGGCTCGGTGGGCGCGCCCGTGATGGGCCGCCTGATCGACCGCCGCGGCTTGCGCCCCGTGCTGGTGCTCACCACGGTCGCCGAGGTCATCTTCTGGACGGTCGCCCAGGCTCTGCCGTATTGGCCGCTTCTGGTCGTGGCCCTGTTCGGCGGCTTCCTGGCGCTGCCCGCCTTCTCGGTCGCCCGCCAGTCGATCGCCGCGCTCACGCCCGAGGCCCAGCGCCTGCCCGCGTTCGCCCTCGACTCGATCACCACCGAGATCTCGTTCATGGCCGGCCCCGCCCTGGGCGCCTACATAGCCACCGCGCACGGCGGTCGCCCCGCCATGCTCGCGATCGCGGCCGGCATTCTGGTCTCGGGCCTGGGCCTGTGGCTGCTTAACCCGCCGATCCGAGCCGACCACGAGGCCCCCATCGAGGCCGGCGAGCGCATCGCCCGCCGCACCTGGCTGCGCCCCCGGCTGGTCGCCATCCTGGCCGTAACGCTGGCGGCGACGCTGGTCCTCTCCGGCACCGACGTGACCATCGTGGCCGTGCTGCGGGAAAACGGCGAGCTCTCCTACGCCGGCTTCGTCATGTCCCTGTGGGCCTTCTACTCCCTGCTGGGCGGCTTCGCCTACGGCACGATGCACCGCCGCCTGCCCGCGGTCGTCCTGCTGACCCCGATGGCCATCCTCACGGTCGCCGTCGCCCTGGGCGCCTCGCACTGGTGGCTCCTGGCGGCCCTGCTCATCCCGTGCGGCGCCCTGTGCGCCCCCACCATCACCGCCAGCGCCGACGCCGTGAGCCGCATGACCCCCGCCGCGGCCCGGGGCGAGGCCATGGGCCTGCACAACTCATCTCTGACGGTCGGCGTGGCCCTGGGCGGCCCGCTGGCCGGTCTGGCCGCAGACACCATTTCCCCGGCGTGGGGCTTCATCGCCGTCGGCGGCGTAGGGACCCTGATAGCCCTCGCGGTGATCCCGGCGGAGCTCCTGCACCGCCGCACCCGCCTCGAGGACCCCACGCTGAAGGAGCCGGCGCTCACGGACCCGGCGCTGACAGAGCCAAGCCTCGCCGTGCCCGCGCAGGCCGCCGCTGACCAGCCGTTCGCCGACGACGCCCTTGCATCCGGCACAGCGGGCCCGGCCGAGGCTTTCCCGAGCCCAGCGGGCCGCCCCTGACGCCGGAGGGCACCCGCGAGGTTCGGCACGGCAGATCCACGCGATTCGAGGCGCCCAAGCCCGGGGCGGCCCGCCCCGCCTGCGCCGCCCTTATTCACCGTTCGGCCGTCGTCGTGGAGGTTGCCCTCCGCGGAGGCGGCCGTTTCTCGTTCCCCGCCGCGGGGTGAAGCTCTCCTATCGGCAGCCGGAAGGAGGATGTGAGGCTTTCTCAAAGTTCTTGTACGATCGTACTTGTACGGACGTACAAGAAGAGGTGTGGCAGTGGCCTACGTGTATCTGCTCGGCGCCATAGCGGCTGAGATCCTGGCGACAAGCCTGATGAAGTCCACCGAGGGCTTCACGCGCTTATGGCCCACGGTCGTGTGCTTGACGGGCTACGCGGTCTCGCTGGCGGCGCTTTCCCAGGCGGTCAAGGGAGTCGAGGTGGGCGTCGCCTATGCGCTGTGGTCGGCCCTCGGCACGGCCGCCATCGTGGCCATTGGCGCTGCTTTCCTGGGTGAGCCCATTACCGTCGTCAAGGTGGCCGGCATCAGTCTGATCATCGCGGGAGTAGTCACCTTGAACCTGGGCGGTTCGCATTGAGCAACCCCGCGCCCGCCGAGGCGGTCGAGCGGGCCGGTGGGCGACGTTCCCGTGATCCGCAAGCCCGGCGGGAAGCGCTGGCAGCAGCGACCATCGAGATCATCGCCGAGGCCGGCATCGGTCGCACCACGCATCGGGCGGTGGCCGCCCGCGCGGGGCTGCCGCTGGGCGCGACCACCTATTACTTCCCCACGCTGGACGCCCTGATCGCCGCCGCCCTCCAGAAGGCGGCCGCCGACCAGGAGTCGGACCTCGAGCTCTGGGCCGCCCGCCTCCGCGACGCCCCCGACCTGGCGGTGGCCCTGGTGGAGCTGGTCGACGAATACATGGGCGACCGCCGCACGGTCCGCATCGAGTTCGAGCTCTGCGTCGCCGCCGCCCGCGACGCGGCCCTGCGCCCGCTGGCCGAGGCCTGGCTGCACGGCCTGCACGAGCTGCTCCGCCCCCACGTGGGCGAAGACGCCGCCCACGACATCTCGGCCCTGCTCGACGGCACGATGCTGCACCTCCTGGTAACGGGCGCCCCCTTGAACACCCCCGCGCTGACGGCAGCGATCCGCGCCCTGGCCACCCGCTGACCAACCGCACCAGCAAGACAAAACCACCCTTTTGGGGCGACAGCCCGCGCCGGACAGAGCGACAGCCCGCGCCGGACAAAGCGACAGCCCGCGCCGGACAGAGCGACAGCCCGCGCCGAGCAGAGCGGCAGCCCGCGGCGAGGGGCAGCCGGTCACCGTCGGCGAGTGGGCGCCCCGGGTTGCCACGGCCCGGGCAGTGCATGGTCACGCCAAGCGTGACCCGCAACGCTCGGCGAGCAGCCCGCCGCTCGACCTTGATGACTTGCCGCGCGCAACTTGGACTCAACCGGTGGTTGCAACACCTGCGTATCGTGATTCTGGTCCGGCTGCCGAACGGGCGGCTGTCCGGACACGTCGCCGCCCAGCCGGCCGACGCGATGGCCTGGCTCCCGCAGCGGTTACGCGCCTCGCTGAGCTGGGACCAGGGCACCGAGATGGCCGCCCACCGCCAGTTCAGCGTCGCCGCCGGCTGCCCGGTCTACTTCTGCGACCCGCACAGCCCCTGGCAGCGCGGCTCGAACGAGAACACCAACGGGCTGCTCCGCCAGTACTTCCCGAAAGGCCACACCGACTTCACCACGATCAGCCAACCCGAACTCGACCACGTCGCCGACGAACTCAACGGCCGACCCCGGCAAACCTTGGCCTGGACCACCCCTGCAGAGAAAATGGCCGAACTACTCGGTGTTGCAACCACACCTTGAGACCGCCCAGCTAAGGCGAACTCATCAACATCACCCCGCGACAGACAAAGCGGCCCGGCCCCGGGGAAGGGGCGGGCCGCTTTGAAACGAGACCTCAGTGGTCGGTGTCCTCGCGATACGTCGCGCCGCCGTCGGACTCGGCGGTCAGGACCTTGGCGCCGCCCTCGGGCGGGCCGGCCAGCGACTGGCCGGCGGCGAGCTCCGGGAACTTCGCGTCGAAGGCCGGGCGCTCCGAGCGGATGCGCGGCATGCGGTCGAAGTTGCGCAGCGGCGGCGGCGACGACGTGGCCCACTCAAGGGAGTTGCCGTGGCCCCACGGGTCGTCGACGGTCACGAGCTGGCCGACCTTGTAGGACTTCCACACGTTGTAGATGAACGGCAGCGTCGACAGGCCGAGCACGAACGAGCCGATCGTCGAGAACGTGTTCAGGAACGTGAAGCCGTCGGACGGCAGGTAGTCCGCGTACCGGCGGGGCATGCCCTCGGTGCCGAGCCAGTGCTGCACCAGGAACGTGGCGTGGAAGCCGAGGAAGGTCAGCCAGAAGTGGACCTTGCCGAGGCGGTCGTCGAGCATGCGGCCGAACATCTTGGGGAACCAGAAATAGATGCCGGCGAACACCGCGAACACGATCGTGCCGAACAGCACGTAGTGGAAATGCGCGATCACGAAGTACGAGTCGGACACGTGGAAGTCGATGGGCGGCGCGGCGAGCAGCACACCGGACAGACCGCCGAAGAGGAAGGTCACGAGGAAGCCGATCGCGAACATCATCGGTGTCTCGAAGCTGATCTGCCCGCGCCACATCGTGCCGATCCACACGAAGAACTTCATGCCCGTCGGCACCGCGATCAGGAACGACAGGAAGCTGAAGAACGGCAGCAGCACCTGGCCGGTCACGAACATGTGGTGCGCCCACACCGACATCGACAGCGCGCCGATCAGCAGGGTCGCGGAGACCAGGCCCTTGTAGCCGAACACCGGCTTACGGCTGAACACCGGGATGACCTCGGTGATGATGCCGAAGAACGGCAGCGCCACGATGTACACCTCGGGGTGGCCGAAGAACCAGAACAGATGCTGCCACAGCATCGGGCCGCCGGTATCGACGTCGAAGACGTGGGCGCCGAGGATGCGGTCGGCGGCGAGGGCGAACAGCGCGGCGGCCAGGAACGGGAAGACCAGGATCACCAGGAGGCTGGTGACCAGGATGTTCCACGTCATGATCGGCATGCGGAACATGGTCATGCCGGGAGCGCGCAGGGTCAGGATCGTAGTGATCATGTTGACACCACCGAGGATGGTGCCCAGACCGGACAGCGCCAGGCCGACGATCCACATGTTGCCGCCGATGCCGGGCGAGTGCAGCGAGTCGCTCAGCGGCGTGTAGGCGAACCAGCCGAAGTCGGCCGCGCCACCCGGGGTGAGGAAGCCACCGACGGCGATCGTGCCGCCGAAGAGGTACAGCCAGTACGCGAACGCGTTGAGCCGCGGGAACGACACATCGGGCGCGCCGATCTGGATCGGGACCACGAAGTTCGCGAAGGCGAACACGATCGGCGTCGCGAAGAACAGCAGCATGATCGTGCCGTGCATGGTGAACAGCTGGTTGTACTGCTCGGGCGAGAGGATCTGCATGCCCGGCCGGGCGAGCTCGGCCCGCATCAGCAGGGCCATCAGGCCGCCCAGCATGAAGAACACGAAGGCGGTGATCATGTACATGATCCCGATCTGCTTCGCGTCCGTCGTGCGCAGGATCCGGGCAAACGCCGAACCCTTGACCTGCCGCCGAACCGGGTAGGGCCGGGTCACGATCGGCTTGGGCGCAACGGTCGTCACGAATAGCCTCCGTTGTCTCGTTCGTCCCGCTCAGTACGTCCCAAGGTTGAAAGGCGTACCTCGCTGGCAGAATAGTCCCCCACCCGCCCCACGCACCTCGGGGGTGTCTCCGACGTGATCGAGTCAGGCGGGGGGCACGAGTGGACGGTAGTGCTCGGCGAAGATCCGCAGGCCGCGGCGGCGAAGCATGGGGTCGCGCAGGGCCGGCGGCACGTCGCGGGTGCGGTCGCGCTCCCGGGTACGGTCACGCACCGCGCCGCACCGGGGACGACGGCGGATCTCGTACGCCCGCAGCGCGGCCGCGACGTCCTCACCGGAACGTTTCAGTTCCTCGCCGAGGACCACCGCGTCCTCGAAAGACATCGCCGCGCCCTGGGCCAAGGTGGGCGCGGTGGCATGCGCGGCGTCGCCGACCAGCAGGACCGGGCCGCGGGACCAACTGTCCAGCACGACCTCGTCGGTGCGGGCGACCGACACCTTTTCCATCGCGGCGAGGATCGCCGGCACCGGACCGCCGAAAGAGCCGAAGACATTGCGCAGGTGGGCCCGGGGGTCCGACGGGTTGGGCGAGTCGGGCGCGGTCTCGTCGATGTAGCAGTAGAGCCGGCGCCCGCCCATCGGCATGGCCACGAAGGAGGATCGGCGGCCGAGCAGCGCCGTCCAGTCGCTGAGCGGCGGCCCGCCGCCGACCACCGCGCGGTAGACGATCTGCCCGGTCGGGATCGCGGCGCCACCCAGCCCGGCCTTGGCCCGGATCGTGGACCGGCGGCCGTCGGCGCCGATGACCAGGTCGTACTCCGCGACGCTGCCGTCGCCGAACTCGACCTTGGCGGTGGAGTCGAAGATCTCGAGCTCGCGGACGGACGTGTCGTAGCGCACCTCGCCGCCGACGCCGGTGAGCAGGACCTGCTGGAGGTCGGCCCGGGACAGGGCGCGGGACTCGCCGACGCCGGCCCAGAGCCCGGCCACGTCCATCTCGAACAGCGAGCGGCCGCGGGCGTCGAGGAAGACCTGCCGGAAGATGAGGTCGCCGAGCGGGCGCAGCGGCGCGTCGAGGCCGAGCTGGCGCAGCGCGCGGGACGCGTTTCCCGGGAGATAGATGCCGGCACCGGGCAGCATGGTGGCCGGAAGCTCCTCCACCACATCGGGACGGTGCCCGGCGAGCCGCAGCGCCCGGGCGGTGGCCAAACCGGCAATTCCGGCGCCCACCACGAGGATGCGCAAGGTCATCGCGGCACTGCCTCCCGGTGGTCGGACACGCGTCGGAGCCAGAACACTACCCCTAGCCACCGGGTGGGGAAACCCTCGATCATCCCGACGTCCGATTTGTTCAAGACAGCTCCGGTAAGCACCCGTAGCGTCGGCGACATGGCACCGACACTCAACGGAATCGGCCTCGCGGTGGCCGACATGGCAACCTCCCTCACGTTCTACCGACGTCTCGGTCTTGAATTCCCGGATGGGGCCGAGAACGAACCGCACGCCGAGGCGGAACTGCCCGGTGGCCTCCGGCTGATGCTGGACACGCACGCCTCCATCTCGTCGTTCGACCCCAGCCACACCCCGGGCGGGCCGGTGAAGGACGGCGCGAGCCTCGCCTTCCTCTGCGCCGACGCGCCCGAGGTGGACAGTCAGCACGCCGGCCTGGTCGCGGCGGGGCACCACAGCGTCAAGGAGCCGTGGGACGCGCCGTGGGGTCAGCGCTACGCGATCCTCCGCGACCCCGACGGATACCAGGTCGAGCTTTTCGCGTGGCTCAAGAACTGATCAGCGAACTGAGCGGAACGCCGGCCATGGCCCGCACCTCCCGGGAGAGGTGCGCCTGGTCGGCGTAGCCCACGGTGGCCGAGACCGCGGCGAACGGCGAACCGCGGCGGGCCAGCGCCACCGCCCGCTGCATGCGGAAGATCCGTTCCAGCGTCTTGGGGCCGTAGCCGAACGCGGCGTTGCTGCGCCGCTGCAGCTGCCGGGGGCTCAGCCCACACCGCGAGGCGATCAGCGAGACCGGATCGCCGGCCCGGGCGGCGGCGGCCAGCGCCAGCATCGACCGGTCGGGCGAGACCCAGCGCCGGGCGGCCTCCTCGGTCAGCGCGGCCAGCGGATCGTCGGCGGACGACAACCGGCGCACCACCGACGCCGGCCAGAGAGCGTCGAGCGGCACCTGCTGGTCGACCAGCTCGGACGCCGGCAACCCCAGCACGCCCGGCCCGGTGCCCGACCCGAAGCGCAACGCGAACAGCCGGCTGCCCGGCTCGGGCCGGCCCAGCTGGGCGGTCGTGTCGGGGCCGGCCACGAAGACCGTGCCGTCCCGCCAGATGATGTCGAGGCAGCCGTCGGGAAGGATGCGTTTCGGTGGCGCGCCGGCCGGGGTGACGCTCCACCAGGCGACCACGTGCGGCAACGATGACGCCCGTTCCGAGTACATAGGAACACCCTCGCACGCGGGTACGACAAGAATGAGGGCATGACCGACCGGCTCGGCGAGTACCGCCGCAAACGGGATGCGAAGAAGACCCCCGAGCCCATCCCGGCGAAACATCCGGATGAAACCGGAAACAACCGGTTCGTCATCCAGCAGCATCACGCTCGCGCGCTGCACTGGGACGTACGCCTCGAGCGCGACGGCGTCCTGGTCAGCTTCGCTGTCCCGCGCGGCCTGCCCCGCGACCGCACCAAGAACCACCTGGCCAAGCACACCGAGGACCACCCCCTGGAGTACCTCGATTTCCACGGCGAGATCCCGGCCGGCGAGTACGGCGGCGGCCAGATGAAGATCTTCGATCGGGGCGCCTACGAGACCCGCAAGTGGCGCGACGACGAGATCGAGGTCGTCTTCCATGGCGAGCGCGCGACCGGCCGGTACATCTTCTTCCAGACCGACGGCAAGGACTGGATGGTCCGCCGGATGGACCCGCCCGAGCCCGGCTGGGAGCCCATGCCCGACGAGGTGCTCCCGATGCTGGCGACCAAGGGTACGGTCCCGGCCGGCGATGACGCTCAATGGGCGTACGAGATGAACTGGGGTGGATTGCGGGCCGTCGCGTTTGTCGATGGCGGACGCGTGCGCCTGCACGGAGAAGAGGACATCACCGCGTGGTTTCCGGAGGTCAGGGCGCTCGGCCCGGCGCTCGCACCGATCGAGGCCGTGCTGGACGGCGAGCTCGTGGCCTTCGAAGGACCGCGGCCGGAGACACGGCTGGGCAAGAAGCCCGGCAACAAGCGGAACAACATCCAATACCTCGTGTACGACCTGCTGTGGCTGGAGGGACACGGGACCACCGAGAACATCGGGTACGCGCAGCGCCGTGAGCTGCTGGAGGGCCTGTCGATCGCCGGCGACCACTGGCAGACGCCACCGTATTTCCCCGGCAACGGAGCGATCGCGCTCGAGACGGCCCGCTCCCAGGGCATCGACGGGCTGGTGGCCAAACGGCTCGACTCGCCCTATCTTCCAGGTCGTCGTAGCAACCTCTGGCGGGAAATTCCGGCGGGCTGAGCGGACCGGCAGTCCGTGCCCGTGCCGCGGCGCAACGGTTCTCTCAGCGGAGCCTCCGGCAAGCCGATCAGGGGTTTGCCGGTGAACGCAGCGGAAAGGGTTCTCCTCAGATGCACCACGAGCTCTCTGCCGAACTGTGGAACTCCGCGGCCCGCGTCCTCGAGACCAACTGGTCCGGCGACCACATGGTCCCCTCCCGCAAGCTCTATCCCCACCAGTGGAGCTGGGACGCCGCCTTCATCGCCATCGGCCTGGCCTACGTGAACCCGACCCGCGCGTGGCGGGACCTGCGGAGCCTGTTCGAGGCGCAGTGGCCCGACGGCCGGGTGCCGCACATCGTCTTCGACCCGGCGACCGCCGAGGCCGACTATTTCCCAGGCCCCGGGTTCTGGGACGTGCCGGCGTACGCGAACCGCCCGGCCCGCGGCAGCACCGGCATCGTGCAGCCGCCCATGCACGCGATCGCCGCCTGGGAGGTCTACCGCCACGCCGCCGCGCACGGCGCGAACTGCGCGCAGGAGGCCCGCACCGAGCTGGAGTGGCTCTACCCCCGCCTGGTCGCGCAGCAGGAGTACCTGACCGGCCGGCGCGACCTGGGCGGCGGCGGCCTGGCCGGCATCGTGCACCCCTGGGAGTCGGGTCTGGACAACAGCCCCGCCTGGGACGAGGCGACGGCCAACGTGCCGGCCGACCTGGCGCTCCTGGCGACGTACAAGCGTCGTGACCTGGACGTCTCGGACGCCGCGCACCGGCCCACCGACGTCGACTACGCCCGGTACGTGGGCCTCGTGCTCACCTACCGCGCCGAGGGATACGACGATCACGACCTGCTCGACCGGCACGCGTTCGCGGTCGAGTGCCCGAGCTTCAACTCGATCCTGGCCTGCGCCGAGCTCTCCCTCTGCCAGATCGCCGGGGTGCTGGGCCGGGCCGCCGAGGCCGCCGCGCACCGGGAGAGGGCGCAGCGGATCACCTCGGCGATCGTGAAGCGACTGTGGAATCCGCAGACCCGCGCCTTCCACGCCCTCGACGTGAAGACCGGCAAGCTCAGCGCGGCGCACTGCGTGAGCGGCCTGATGCCGCTGATGCTGCCCGACCTCCCGGCTTTCGCCGTCGAAGCGACCGTAGAAGCTGCTAAATCTGACAAATTTGGGATATCGGAGATGCCGGCTCCCAGCTACGACCGCACCGCGCCCGACTTCGACACCAAGCGCTACTGGCGCGGCCCACTCTGGATCAATGTGAACTGGCTGCTGCGCCGCGGCCTGCTCGTGCACGGCTTCCGCGACGAGGCCGAGGACCTGCGCACGGCGATGGTGCGGCTCGTGCACCGCAACGGCCACTTCGAGTACTTCCACCCGATCACCGGGGAGGGCCTCGGCGCGCCGGCCTTCAGCTGGACCGCGGCCCTCTCCCTGGATCTGCTGGCCGACCGTTCGGTGCCGGCCTACGCTCGCGCGGCCTAGAAAAGGACCACCGATCGGAGCACGCCGCCGGTGTGCATCTTGGCGAAGGCCTCCTCGACCTGGTCCAGCGCGATCTCCTCGGAGACGAACGCGTCCAGGTCGAGGCGGCCCTGCCGGTAGAGCGCGGTCAGCATCGGGAAGTCGCGGGTCGGCAGGCAGTCGCCGTACCAGCTGGACTTGAGCGCGCCCCCGCGCCCGAACACGTCGAGCAGCGGCAGCTCGATCGTCATCTCGGGCGTCGGAACCCCCACCAGCACCAGCGTCCCCGCAAGATCACGAGCATAGAAGCCTTGCTTGTACGTCTCGGGCCGGCCGACCGCCTCGATCACGACATCGGCACCGAACCCGCCGGTCAAATCGCGAATCGCATCGACGACGTCGGCATTGCGGGCATTCACGGTATGCGTCGCCCCGAAGCCCCGGGCCCATTCCAGCTTCTGATCATCCGTGTCGACGGCGATGATCGTGGTCGCGCCCGCCAAAGCCGCCCCGGCGATCGCGCCGTCACCCACCCCGCCGCAGCCGATCACCGCCACCGAGTCGCCACGGGTCACCCCACCCGTGTTGATCGCCGCCCCGATCCCGGCCATGACACCGCAACCGAGCAGCCCCACCGCGGCAGCGCGGGCCGACGGGTCGACCTTGGTGCACTGCCCCGCCGCCACCAGCGTCTTCTCGACGAACGCGCCGATGCCGAGCGCGGGAGAAAGAACAGTGCCGTCCGCCAGGGTCATCTTCTGCGTCGCGTTGTGGGTGGCGAAGCAGTACCACGGCTTGCCCCGCAGGCAGGCCCGGCAGTTCCCGCACACCGCCCGCCAGTTGAGCACCACGAAATCCCCCGGCGCCACGTCGGTCACCCCGTCGCCGACCGACTCGACCACGCCCGCGGCCTCGTGGCCGAGCAGGAACGGGAAGTCGTCGTTGATGCCGCCCTCGCGATAGTGCAGGTCGGTGTGGCACACCCCGCACGCCTTGATCGCGACGACCGCCTCGCCCGGCCCCGGATCGGGAACGACGATCGTCGTCGTCTCGACCGGCGCGCCCTTGGCCCGGGCGATAACGCCCCGCACCTGCTGACTCATCCGCGCAGCTCCTCCGTGAGTTGGATCACACGGATGCCAGCCTATTCGCCCGGTGGGCGGACCTCGACCGGACTTTCCAGGAGAGCGTCGGCGAGCTTGACGATCTGTTTCACCTGGCTCGGCGTGAGCCGGTCGAAGACCAGTTGCTGGACGGCCTCGGCATGGCCGGGAGCGGACTCGACCACCTTGGCGAAGCCGGTGTCGGTGAGCACGGCGATCTGCACACGCCCGTCCTCGGGGTCGCGCTCACGGCGCACCCAGCCCTGCGCCTCGAGCCGGGCCACCACGTGCGACAGCCGGGAGAGGGAGGCGGAGACGAGCTTGGCGAGCCGACTCATCGACAACCGGCGGTCGGGACGCTCCGACAGCGTGAACAACACGATGTAGCCCATGTGAGTGAGGCCGGAATCGCGCTGCAGCTGGGCCTCCAGGGCCGCCGGGACCTTCACCAGCACCTCGACGAAGCGGCGCCACGCCTGCTGCTGCTCGTCGGTCAGCCACCGGGGGTCGTCCATGGTGGAAGGTTAGTGGTTCGGCGGGCGAAGTATCTCATTGGGGCAACGGGACGGTGACCAAACGGGCACGCCGATCGATGGGGGTGGCAAGCCCCGAGTAGTGTGCCGCCCGGGGTTACGCCCCGCACGGCGCCGGGACCGGCTGGCTGGGGGGCCTCGGCCGGTCCCGGCGACGTGTCACGGCTTCGCCGCGGACGCCGGCGGCTCGTCCTTGCCGGCCTCCTCGAGCCGGTCCGCCTCTGCCTTCGTCTTGTGCACCGCGCCGTCGGAGTGCTCCGGCGGGCCGTACACGGTGTAGAGGACCAGCGGGTTGGGGCCCGCGTTGACGAAGTTGTGCTTGTGACCGGCCGGCACGACGACCAGGTCGCCCTGGACGACGTTGCGCTGCTGGCCCGAGACGGTGGCCTTACCGACGCCGCTGACAAAGGTGAGGATCTGGTCCACCTCGTGGACCTCCTCGCCGATCTCGCCGCCCGGCGGGATCGTCATCACGACGAGCTGGGTGTGCTTGCCGGTCCAGAGGACCCGGCGGAAATCGGGGTTCTTCTCCGCGACAGTGGCGATCGTGAAGTGCTCCATGCACGGTCGGATACCCAGGTCAGGGACTCGGCAACCGTCCCGCCGGCAGCGGCGCGGGCCGGCCGATGAGGTAACCCTGGACGTAGTCGACGCCCAGCTCGCGCAGCAGCCGCAGGGTGGGCTCGTCCTGCACGAACTCGGCGACGGTGTGGATCCCGTACGCCTGGCAGACCTGCACCAGCGCCCGCACCAGCACCTGGTCCTGCGGGTTCTCGACGAGGTCCACCACGTACTCCCCGTCGATCTTGACCAGGTCGATCGGGAAGATCCGCAGGTAGCGGAACGACGCGTAGCCCGACCCGAAGTCGTCGAGGGCCAGCTCGCAGCCCAGGTCGCGGACCCGGTCGGCGAAGCGGCGGGCCTCGCTCAGGTTGCCGATCAGCGCGGTCTCGGTGATCTCGAAGGTGAGCTGGGCGGGGTTGACGTCGTACCGGTCGATCAGCCGCTCCACCTCGTCGGTGAGCCGCGGGTCGCCGACCGAGCGGCCGGACAGGTTGATCTGCAGGCACCGGCCGGGCTCCTCGGCGGCGAGCTGCATGGCCCGCTCGACCACCCACAGGTCGATGTCGTAGACGGCGTCGAGCCGCTCGGCGGTGTCCAGCACCTGGATCGGCGACTGCGGGCCCTCGGACTCGTCGAGCACCCGCAGCAGCAGCTCGTGCCGGGTGACCGCGTTGCTCTGCAGGTCGAGGATCGGCTGGGCGTACAGGGTGAACCGGTCGGTGCCGAGCGCGTCGGCGACCCGCGTGCGGTAGGAGCCGCGCCGGTCGCGGCGCGGCACCGGGTGCGCGACCACGGTGAGCGGGCGGTCGTCGTCGCGGGACTCCCGCCAGGCGTGCTCGGCGTCGATCAGCACCTCGTGGCTGCCGGCCTCGGCGTCCGGCGTGAACCGCACGAGCCCGCCCCACGCGCTCGCCCGCAGCCAGCTGTCGGGGAGCACGAAGGTCTGCGAGCGCAGCGCGTCGACCAGCACCTCGGCCTCGCGCCGGGCCATCGGCCAGGAGGTGCCGGGCAGCAGCAGGCCGATCTCGCTGGGCCCGACCCGGCCGAGCAGCGCGCCGTCCTGCACCACGCCCTCGAGCACCCGGGCGGCCCGGTGCAGCAGGTCGGCGCCCAGCTCGGGCCGCAGCTCGGGACGCAGCCCGCCACCGCCGTCGCCCCGCGACGGCTGCACCCGGATGATCAGGATGGCCCCGCCGCCGCGGCGCTGGGCCCGGTCGATCTCGTCGACGAACCGGGCCCGGGTCAGCAGGCCGGTGGCCGGGTCGGGGTCGACCAGGGAGGCCTGGACGGTCTCGCCCCGGCGGGCCAGGCGGGCGAGCTCGCGGCGCTCGCGCTCGCGGACCGAGACATCGGTCACCGTCCCGCGGATGCCGCGGACGGTGCCGTCCGGGCTCTTCACCGGCTCGAGCCGGCAGTCCACGTCGAACCATCCGCCGTCGGCGCGCATCAGCCGCACGGTGGTGCGCACCGGCACCCGGGACGTCCACGCCTGAGTGATCGCACCGAGCGCCTTGGCATGGTCGTCGCGGTGCACGTAGCGGGTGAGGACCTTGCGGCTGATCTCGTTCTGGGTGGGCGGCTGGCCGAGCATGTCGAGCAGCGGCTTCGACCAGGCGATGTGGTCACCCGTAGCGGTGTACGAGAACCAGGCGCTCCCGGTCAGGTCGTCGGCGGGCGGGCGCGGCGAAGGCGGGACAGACGGCATCGCCATGCGTCGTCCACCTCCCCCCTCGGCCCCGACCTATTACCACCCGTCACGTGCAGCGGATAACAGGGCCCAGTCGCGTCAATGTTTTGCCTGACCGCCGAACAACGCCCCCAACTGCAGGTCTTAGCCCGATCAGAGTAGGGATTCAACCGATCGGATGACCACAGCGCTGCGTAATTCTGGCCCCAGATCACGGTCGACACCATGACGGACAGTTACTGGTCGTGCTGACTATGGAACCATGTGCGATTCCCTACCCCGCCTCGGCGAGGACCATGCACGCACAGCTCCACAGAGCACGCGGCGCGTAACGGAGATCCGGAAACGCCGGATATGGTGGGTTGGACCCGACGCGGAGCGAGGACGAGGCATGGGCATCATCCGGGACATGCAGCGGGCGCGCGCCACGCAGGTGGCCGCCGACCAGCGGGCGAACACCGCCGCCGCGCAGCAGCGCGATCTGATCAGGCGCAACGCCGATCACGCGATCGCGGCGGCGCAGCAGGCGGCGTCCGACGCGGAGCGGCAGCGTGAGCGCCAGCGGCTGTACGTCGAGGCGCGCAACGCGGACGCGGCCGCCGCCAACGCCGAGGTGCGCGCGCGGCTGAGCGATCTGGACGCGCTGCTGCTCTCCACCCTGGACGTGGACGATCACATCGATCTCGACCAGTTCAAGAAGCCGCTCAAGGTGCCACCGTTCGACCCGGGCCCGCTGGGCCGCCCGCTGCCCGAGCCGAGCTGGCAGAGCTACGTGCCGCCGCAGCCGCGCGGGGTGGGCAAGCTGCTCGGCGGACCGTTGCACCAGCAGCAGACGGCGAACGCGCGGCGCGCCTACGAGCAGGCGCGAGCCCGGTGGGTCGAGACCGAGGCGCGGCGCAAACAGCAGTTGCAGGCGCGCAAGAGGGCGTACGACGAGAGCAAGCGCAAATATGAGGCCAAGATGACGGCCTACAACGCGGAGGTCGACCGCTTCGCGGCGGCGGTGGCCGACGCCGACCCGTCGTCGGTGGTCGAGTACTTCGCGATGGTGCTGGGCAACTCGGTCTACCCCGACGACTTCCCGCAGCACTTCCGCCTGGCGTACCTGCCCAAGCAGAGGCACCTCCTGATCGAGTACCACCTGCCCCCGATCGAGGTCGTGCCGATCGTGAAGGAGTACCGCTACGACCGGCTCCGCAACGACCTGACCGCGATCCCGCGCGACGAGGACGAGATCCGCCGCCGCTACGTGGACATCATCGCCCGGGTCACGCTGCGGACCATCCACGAGATCATCGAGGCGGACCGCGGCGGCCTGGTCCGGCAGGCGTCGTTCAACGGCATCGTCGACGCGATCGACCGGCGCACCGGCCGCTTCGTACGCCCCTGCCTGGTGTCGGTGCGGACCGACCGGGACACTTTCGCCGCGATCAAGCTGCGCCGGGTCGACCCGGTCGCCTGCCTGCGGCACCTGCAGGGCGCGCTCTCCGCCACCCCCGACGAGCTGACCGGCGTCACTCCGAAGGTCGACTTCGAGCGGGACGCCGACCGCGACTTCACCGAGGAGTTCAACGTGCTCGCCGACATCGACGAGCGCCCCAACCTGGTCACGCTGACCGACGCGGCTTGGGAAAAGCAGCTGACCGACCTGTTCGGCGTGATGGGCCTCGACATGGGACTGGCCGAGCGCGCCGACGACGGCTCGCACTGGCTGGCCACCGACCCGCGCCCGATCTTCGGCGGCCGGGTCGTGGTGCACGCGGGCCGCGGCGCCCCGGCCGGCGCGCCCGACGTGCACGCCCTGGCGGGCGCGGTGACGGCGGCGGGCGCGACCAAGGGCATCCTGGTCTCGCTGAGAGGCATCGAGCCCGACGCGTACGACGCGCTGGCCGGCCGTCCGCTCGAGCTGATCGACGGCCCGGCCCTGGTGACGCTGCTGGCCAGCCACTGCCGCATCAAGGCCCGCATCGAGCTAGGTCCTGTTTCGTAACCCGACCAGGGCTGCGGCGTGGCCCAGGCGCCGCCTGACGGCACCCGCAGAACGGCCACATCCAACACCGGGATGCGACCGCCCTGCGGGCGACGCCAGCCGACCCCTGGGCCTCGCCTCGCACATGGCCGGGTTACGAAACAGGACCTAGTCGGCTAGCCGCAGGGCGTAGAACAGCTTGTCCCAGCGCTGGTCGCCGACCGCGACGAAGCGCTCCAAACGTCCGTATTGACGGAAGCCGAGGGATTCGTAGAGCGCGGCGGCGCGGAGGTTGTCGCCGCGCTGGTCGAGGGTGAGCACCTCGACGCCGGCCTCGCGGGCCGCCGCGATGAGCTCGATCATGATCCGGCGGCCGAGTCCGCGCCCCTGGTGGGCGGGGTCGACGGCGACCTTCTCGACGTCGGCGTGCGGCCGGTGGGTGGGCCGGTCGTAGCGCCGCCAGTAGCCGAGACCGTGCAGGCGGCCCTGTTCACCGGCGACGACCAGCACCGCGTCGTCGTCCTCGGCCAGCCCGGTGAGCAGGTCGCGGACCTCGCCGGCCGGCGGCGGGTCGACCCAGCCCAGCGCGGCCCCACCGGCGACCAGACGCTCCAGCAGGCCGGCGGCGTCGTAGAGCTCCCGCTCGGTGAGGTCGTGCGCGACCCGGCGGACCAGCATGATCGGCAGTCAACGCGGCCGGCCGCCGGCGGTCAAGCCGACACCGCGTCTGACGCGGCCGGGACAGTGCCGAGAAAACCTCATGTGTACCGTCCTGACGTGCCCGATGAACCCACGTCGGCCCCGCCGCCCGACCCCACGGCGTCGCCGGCCGCAGAGGCCCCGCCGACCGCGCAGACACAGCCGGCTGCGCAGGCCCCGCCGGCCGTGCCGCCGCAGGCCCAGCCAGCCGTGCAGCCTCCCTCGGCCGCGCCGTCCCCCTGGGCCGCGCCGACTCCGCCGTCCGACCCCACCGGTCTGCCCGTGGCCCCGCCCGTCGCGCCTTACCCCGCCGCATATCCCCCGCCGCCGCCCGGCTACGCGATCGCCTACCCGGCGCCGCCCGGCTATCCCCCGCCTGCCTATCCCGCTTATCCGGCGCCACCGGGCTATCTCCCCGCGCCCGGCTACCTGGTCGCGCCCTACGGCCAGCCGCCACCACCCCCGCCGGACCCGGACGGCAGCTGGAACGGCTTCGCCATCGCCTCGCTGGTCTTCGGCTTCATCGGCGGCGTCCTGTTCAGCGTCGCCTTCGGCATCACCGCGCTCATCCAGCTGCGCCAGAGCCGGCAACGCGGCCGCGGCCTGGCGATCGGCGGCCTGGCCCTCTCCGGCGTCTGGGTGCTGGTCGTCATCTCGCTGATCGCCGTCGCCGTCGTGCGCGGCGCGAGCTCGGACACCACGGCCGGCAGCAGCACCGGCGGCGGCAGCACCAGCACCGGCGGCAGCGACCCCGCCGCCATCGCCGCGACCGGTTACTCCCCCGGCGACTGCGTCGACGACATCGACGACTACGACACGATGCGGAAGGTGAGCTGCACGCCCGCGCACGACGGCGAGGTCTTCGCCGTCTTCGACCTGCCGAACCGCCCGTGGCCGGGCGAGTCCGAGGTCAGCGACGAGGCCGACGACCGGTGCAACACCTACCTCGGGCACTACGTGGAGCAGCCGTACGCCTTCGAGTACTTCTCCTACTACCCGTCCGAGGACATGTGGCCGGGCGATCGCAGCGTCATCTGCATCGCCTACGACCAGGAAGGCCCGCTCTTCGGTTCAATCCACCACTGAGAAAAGCGAAGGCACCAGCTCCGCCAGGACCGCCCGGTCGGCCGGGCGGTCCGGCTCGTATTCGGTGATCCCGATCCCCGCGATGGGGAAACGCGCGCTCAACTCCCGGACGGCCGCGGTCAGCTGCGAAGGCGTGATCCCTTCCGGCTCGGGCGCGCCCACCGACGCGAACACCTCGGGGTCCAGCACGTCCAGGTCGATGTGGAGGTAGACGGCCCGCGCGCCCAGCCCCTCCACGACGGAGGCGAGCGTCGCGATCGCGGCCGGCTCGACGTGCGCGATGCCGGCCTCCTCGACGTACTCCTTCTCGCCCGGGTCGAGCGCCCGCACCCCCGCGAGCACCACCCGCGACGGCCGAAGAACCTGCGATGGTGAAATTTCGGGATATCCGGATCCGAGCAGGGTTCGCAACACCATCCCGTGGAACGCTCCGGACGGCGACGACTCGGGCGTGTTCAGATCGCCGTGGGCGTCGAACCACACGACCACCAGCCCATCGCCATGATCGGCCAGCGCCGCCTCGATCGGCCCGACTTCGACGCCGCAGTCCCCGCCGACGATCACCTCGGGCCGTTCGGCCAGGGCCGACCGGATGGCGGCCAGGTTGGCGGCGAGCAGCTCCACCGAGGGCGGTTCGTCGGAGACGGCGACCCGCACGCGCCGGTCCGACGGCACCATCGAGGCGAGCGAAGCGGCCCCGGCGACCAGCCGGCGAGCCGTGGACGAGCCCGACCCCTGCCACTGCCCGATCTCCACGACGGTCCGCCGCGGCACTGTCATGATCTCCAGCTCCTCGATCCGCTGCCACACCGGCCACATCGCGACCTCGGGCGCCCGCGCGAAAATGCTCCCCCGGATCCGCACGAAGACGCAGTTGCCCACGCGCTCGAGCACCGCCTGCCGGCGCATGTCGCTCTCCCACTGCTCCGGCCCGTGGTAGGTGTCGCCGTCGCATTCGATCGCGAGCCGCCGCCCGTCCGGCGCGTTGAGCACGAAATCGATCCGATAGGCGCCGATCCGGAACTGCGGAATCGGCCGGAACCCTCGCGCGACCAGGCGCTTGAACACGTCCCGCTCAAAATCGCTTTCGCACAGCGCGAGGTCCGCCGGGCTTTCCAGATCAAAGACATTGTTCGCGTACGTCAACAGCAGAGCCCTCGCGTCATCGGCGAGAAGCGAGCCGGCCCGTACCGAATGGAAGATCCAGAGCTGGTCGCGGGCCCGGGACGCGGCCACGTTGATCCGCCGGTGATATTCGCGCTTGGTGAACGCCGCGACCCGGGGATCGTTGTCCGACACCACCATCGACACCAGCACGACGTCCCGCTCGTCGCCCTGGAACGTGTACGCGTCGCCCACCCGCATCCGCCGCGCCTGGATCTCGTCCTCGCCGATCTCCTCGCGCAGCAGATGCAGGAGGTATCCGGCCTGCCCGCTGGTGCTCAGCAGCGAGATCACTCCGAGCGTCTTCCCGTCGTAGGACGGATTTTTCACGATCTCGGCGACCTGCCGGACCAGCGCCTCCGCCTCGGCCACGTTGACGTCGCCGAACCCGCTCAGCGGCTGCCGCACACCGTCGGGCAGGAAGACGGCCTTCAGCGGCGACAGCGACGGCCGGTCCGCCCGCAACGGCATGATCTTGCCGTCGTAGTAGTGCCGCGAGGAGAACTCGATGATCTGCGGCACGCAGCGGAAATGCTCGGTCAGCAGGATCCGCTCCGGCGACCGGCGCACCGCGTGGTCGTAGAGCGACGACTCCGGGTCGAAGTGCTCGGCCGACGGCACGTCCCCGAGATGACTGTGGATCAGCCCCGACACCGAGCCGACGAACCCGAGCTGCGGCCCGATCTGCTGGTCGTCGCCGACCACCACGGCCCGCTCGGCCAGCGACAACACCGGCAGCGCGAACAGGTCGGCCTGCGACGCCTCGTCCACGATCACGACGTCGAAGTGGGCGCCGCCGGCGAACTGCTCGATCGCCCGGTCGACCGACATGACCCAGACCGGCACCGCCTCGACCGCCGACTCCATGTGCCGCTGCGCGTGCGCCTGCCACGCCGCCGCCGTGCGACCGGTCCCCTTGCCGATCTTGCGAAGGGCGGTCGTCCAGTCGGCGAGCGCCGCCTTGCGCCGGTCGTCGAGGCTGCGCGCCACCTCCAGCCACGCACTCGCCACGACAAGGTCGGCGGTGCGGCGCCGGATCTTCTCGCGCGCGTTCTCCACCCGCTTGGCCAGCACCGCCGGGTCGACGCTGCCGATCACCTCGTCGAACCAGGTCTGCGCGCTACGCCAGGCCCAAGCGTCCAGGCAGGCGTTGCCGGAGACCGCGGGCACCTGTCCCGCCTCGATCATCGCCGCCCACTCGGGCGCCTCGCGGGCGAGCCGATTGCGCAGCTCGACGTACTTCTCCACGCGCGGACGCAAGCCCTGCAGGCGGCGCACCTCGGCCACCCGCTCGTCCCAGCCCTCCAGCGTGGACCATGCCTCGGCCAGCGCCGGCCAGGGCCGCAGCCGCTCGGCGATCTCGCGCTCCGCCCTCAGCAGATCATCAAGTTCCAGAACCGCGGGCGCCTCGTCCAAAAGCGCCTCGACCTCGGCCAGGGCCGCAGGATCAAGATCAAGATCATTCTGGGGTACGAGCACAGCCAGGCGCTCGGCAAGCGCCGGCCAATGGCGTACGTCCCAATCGAGAGACTGACCCGCGTCGGACAGCAACGCGCCCGCCCAGATCTCCACGTCCCCGGGCGGGGTTTCGATCGCCAGGCGCTCGATCCACTCCTGCCAGTGACCACCCAGCCGCCCCCGGGCCTGGATGCGGCGCACCCAGGCCACCACGACATCGACGTCCTCGGTGGTGCGCAGCGGCTCCCCGTCGACCCGCACGTCGTCGGCCAGCTTGAAGAGCCCCGCCTGCAACAGCCGGCTCAGCCCACGCCCGGTGGCGAACCGCTGATGAATCTCGGCAAGCTGCGCGAGCAGGCGTTTCGGCTCCTTCGCGTACGCCTCCGGCACCGTCACCCGATGCCCCGCCAACGCCCGGGTCAGCGCCGCCATCTCGGCCAGCAGCGCCTCGGTCGCCGCCACGTGGTCACCCCAGACGGCACGCCAATGCGGATCGTTGAGCAGCCGCCCCAGCCGGTCGGTCCACGCCCCTTCCCGCCGCCGCAGCCAGGTCAAGGCGTCCCGCAAGTCCTTACGCACGGCAGCCAGGTCGTCTTGCGTATCGGGGCCGCCGGCCGCGCGTACGGAATCGAGGTCTAGACCTTGAGACGCCAAGCGTGCGACGCGCTCCTCGAGCTTGGACCGCTCGGCCCGCGTCTTCGCCGCCTCGGCGGCGTCCGGGAGATCGCCGGTCTCGGGCAGCCGGCGCAGCGCCGCCACCCGGTCGTCGGGGGCCAGGCTGTGCGCGAACGCGAGCAGCGCGCCGAACTCCTCGGCGGTCAGCGGCGGCGCGGACGACACCGGATCCGGGATGCCGCTCTGCGTGGCGGCGCGTTCCCGCAGCCAGGCGCCCACCTCGACGGGCGTCTGCGGCACGCCGTCGATCGGATAGGTGACCGCCTCGTTCTCGGCGATCGCCCGCAGGCCGCCCAGGGCCGTCGCCAGCTCGCGCTCGGCGTCCTCGAGCAGGCCCGTCAGGCGCTCCACCCGGCGGGCCTCGGCTTCCTTGTCCAGCGTGGCCGCCCGGTCGGCCAGCTCGCGGGCCGCCAGCTGAAGCTGCACCAGCTGGTCGGTCGTGCGGCCCAGCACGGCGAGGCACAGCGCGCGGATCCCCTCCGGCAGGCCGTCGCGCAGCACCCGCAGCGGATCTTCCTTCTGGGCGACCACCAGGACCCGCTTGCCGTTCGCCATCAGGTGGCAGATCAGGTTGCGGATCGTGTGGGTCTTGCCGGTGCCCGGCGGCCCCTGCACGGCGACGTTGCGGTGCTGCGCCAGCCGGCGGGCGATCGACTCCTGCGCTTCGTTGGTCGGCAGCGGCATGAGCAGGCGATCCCCGACCCGCCGCCAGTCCTCCGGGCGGTCGTCGGGCATGCGGAGCTTCGACGGCTCGTGCGCGACGATCGCCGCCAGCGCGCCGACGCTGGTGGTGTCGCCGGCCAGCAGGCGGTCGCGCAGGCTCTCCAGGAAGCCCCGGAGCAGCCGCTGCTTGGGCCGGGCGAAGAGGACGCCGACATCCTCGATGTGCGGCCTGGCGGTCTCGGTCGTGCCGTCGGTGATCAGCCGGTCGTAGCCGAGGCGGCCCATCGCCCGCTCGAACAGCTCACGCCGGTCGAGGTCGTTCCACAGGTCCACCTCGAGCGTTCCCGCCGGCCCGGCCAGGGCGAGAAGCTGCGCGAGATAGCGCTCGTCGAGCCCGGTCAGCGCGTCGGTCTGCAGCCGGCTCGGCCCCGCCGGCGAGACGGTGACCAGGGAACTGTCCGGTTCGTACTCGATCAGCACCGGCGTCGCGACCAGCGGGTAGCGGACCCGCTCGCCGTTGATGGTCGTATCGAGCAGGCCGTGCCCCCAGACAAGCTCGGTGGTGGCGGCGGACATGTCGAGCTGATGCATGAGGTCGAAGAGCTGCCGGTGCAGCACACGGGTCTTCTCCGCCTCGGCGGTGGCATGGGCCCAGGGTCGCCAGGCGCGATCACGCCAGTCCGCGAAGTCGTCGGCGGGAGCTTTGGCTTCGTCCTCGCTTGCCGGCTCTCCGCGCTCTCCGGGCGAGGTGTCAGCGTGAGCTGCGGCGGACGGCAGGGTGGGCTTGGCAGACGCGGGCGTGTCGGCGGTGGGCTCGGCGGACGCGGTGATGTCGCCGCGCAGGCGGCGGCGCAGGGCGGCCGGCACGGCGACCGGCGGCGGCAGGTCGGGGAGGCCGACCCGCAGCCAGGAGGTGCCGTCGGCGGCCGGACCGATCTGGCAGGCCGGATGGTCGGGCAGCGCATCGAGCCGGTGGGCGTCGGCCGGGACGGTGCGCGCGGGACGCTCCATCTGGGCTCGGACGGCGAGCAGATAGTCGGCGACCGCGACGGCCCGATCCCGGATCGTCGTGGGCGATTCCAGCTGCTCGGACATCCTCCCGATTCTAGGCCGCGCTGTCCTCCCCCGCCGTCGGCGCGACCGGGGCCATGCTGCGGCCGGGCCGTAACCTGAAGTCCCGGCCGCCCCGATAGGGTGTCGACGCTGATCTTGGACGAGAGCAGGCTGACGTTGACCGAGAACCCCGGCACCTCCGACGACGACCGCCGTCCGGCCCCGGGCGACCACCCCGACCCGGCCAGCCGACCACCGTCCGACCCCTACGCCGAGGCACCGTCCGACCCGCTGGCGCAGCCGCCGTCCGACCCCTACGCCCGGCCGCCGTCCGACCCCTACGCCCAGCCCTCGGCCGATCCCTACTCCCGGCCGCCAGCCGATCCCTTCGCGCAGCCGCCAGCCGATCCGTATGGCCAGCCGCCGGCCGATCCCTTTGCCCAGCCGCCTGCCGCCGGGGGCCCGCCGTCGCCATTCGGACCCTCGCAGCCGCTGCCCGGATACGGCACCCCGCCGCCGCCCACCGGCCCTCCCGCCTATGGCCCGCCCGGCTACGGTCCCCCACCCGGATACGGCCAGCCCAGCGGTCCCCCACCCGGATACGGCCAGCCCAGCAGTCCCCCACCCGGATACGGCCAGCCCAGCGGTCCGCCCGGCTACGGCCCGCCCGGATACCCGCCGCCCTACGGCCAGCCCGGCGCCCCCTACGGCCAGCCCGGCCCTTCCTACGGCGCCCCCACCACGCTGCCGCCCGAGTACTACGCCGGCCCCGACGACGCCCTGGTCAGCCCCGATTTCGCCGGCTGGTGGGCGCGCAGCTTCCGCCTGCTCCGCCTGGCCTGGCGTCCGATGGTCATCATCCAGCTGATCGCCGTGGTACCCACCACATTGCTGCTGGCCTGGCTGGACGTAGCCAGCGGCGACCGCCTCCGCAGCGCCGACACCACCGACGTGACGATGGACGAGCTCGTCGACCTGATCGTGCCGTTCCTCGCGTTCATCGCGGTTGTCGCCCTGCTCGGCCTCACCGTCAGCCTGGCGACGCAGCGCATTCTCGTGCAGACCGCGACCGCCCGCCCCCACTCGATCGGCGCCGCCCTGCTCGACGGCCTTCGCCGTACGCCGGCCCTGATCGGCTGGGGCCTCCTGGCCGGCCTGATGATCCTGGTCGGCCTGGTCTTCTGCATCATCCCCGGGATCTACCTCGCGGCTGTCTTCTCGATCCTGCCCGTCGTGGTCCTGCTCGAGCGGGGCAACGTCATCGGCCGCGTGTTCCAGCTGTTCCACGCCAACTTCGGCGCCGCGCTGGGCCGGATCGCCGTGTTCCTCGGCCTGAACGTCGCCTTCTTCCTGGTCGAGAGCACGTTCACCAATGCGCTGTTCCCCGGCGCGTCCTCCGGCGACATCTCCACCGGCGGCACGGTCGCCTCCGAGCTGGTCTCGGCGCTCTTCTCAGTGGCGAGCGCGGTCGTGCTGGCGCCGATGCTGCTCACCGCTTACGCCGACATGCGCGCCCGCCACGAGCCGTTCTCGACCGCCTATCTAGCCCACCCCGAGTAGGGCTTCCGCACGCGGCCGCCGATGGTCGGCGAGCCATTGCTCGATTTCGTCGATCGACCAGACTTTGCCCTGGGCCAGGATCGCGACGGGATCCGGGAAGTCCGCCCGCGCGGCGAGCTGATAAACCCGCTGCCGGCTCACTCCGAGCAGGTCACGAACCTCATGCGCGCCGGCGAGGCGCAACGCCTTTTCCATGCACACGACAATAGTCACATGACTACCACCGTACGCGTTTCGCGACGTGCCAACCCGCCGCGGATCTCAGGCTTCTTCCGGGTCGCGCCCGACCGCCGATCGGCCGCCGTCGACCGGGATGATCGCGCCGTTCACGAACGCGGCCTGCCCGGAGAGAAGAAAGGCCACCACCTCCGCGACCTCACCCGGTTTGCCCATCCGGCCGAGCGGCTGCAACAGGCCGATCTCGCGGTCGAATCGCTCCCGCTCTTCGCCGCCGAGGGCCGCGACGTAGGCGTCCGACCTCTCGGTCGAGATCGATCCAAGAGCAACCGCATTGACGCGTACGCCTGAAGGCCCGTAATCAACCGCAAGCGCGCGTGTCACGCCCTCGATGGCCGCCTTCGCCGTCGCGTACGCGAAGGCGCCTCGAACCGCCCGCTGAGCCTGATGCGACGAGACGTTGACGATGGCGCCGCCATCGCCGCGGAGAAAGTGCTGGATCGCGGCGGCGCAACCCACCACCACGGGGTCGAGGTTGAGCCCGACCAGCGCGAGCACCTCGCGCGCCGGCCGCTCGTGCAGCCAGGCATCGCGGAAGATCGCCGCATTGTTGACCCACCCGCGCAGCGGCGCCGCGGCCGCCGCCTCATCGGCCGCCCGCGCCGCGACCGCCTCGTCCGACGCGTCACCGATGATCGGCAGCAGCCGCCCTTCCGCCGGGTGATCGTCGATCCACTTCAGCGCCTCCGGATCCCGCTCGACGATCGCCACGATGTTGTCGGCGCCCGCGAGCCGCTCGACGATCGCCCGGCCGATGCCGCGTCCGCCGCCGGTCACCACATATGACGCCGTCACTCCGCGAGCGCCCTCCACACCTCCGCGAGGTTCTGGAAGGTCTGCCCCTCGGGCAGCCGGTCGAGGTCATCGAGGATGTCGTCGGGCGCCTGCAGGTCCTGCGCGCTGCGCCGCAATGCGTCCCGGTCGCCGGGCAGCGCCGACAGTCCGACGTATCGGCCGAACCGGCTGAACCGCTCGGATTCCGCGTCGTCGAGCACCTCGGTCGTCCCGGGCTGGTCCTCGCCCGGCGGCTCGGTCGTGCGCCACTCCTCGGCGCGGCCGCCCGGAATTCCCTGGACTTCGCCGCGAACCTCGTCGCTCATCCGGTCGTCGACGCGGGCCGCGTGTTTGCTGCTACCTCGTTCCATGACCGTTGCCTTCCCCCGGAGGGTGTGACCAAACGCGTCGCCGCACGTGATGCCACCGAGGGCGGCTACGCGCGGCGATGCGGGTCAGAGGCCGGGTTCAGGGGAACTGCATGCGGCGGGGGCGGGGGATCACGGGAGGTGGCAGCGGCAGGTCGTCGAGGTGGCTCCAGTTGAGGTGCCCGTTGTCGCTGGACTTGATCTCGCCGAGGCATGCCCGCAGCAGTCCCAGGTGCGCGTCACCGGCGAACCCGGCGATGACGACCTCGGGCTTCGGCTCGATCGTCGCGATCGCCGCACAGATCTTGGCGACCTCGCGCTCGTCGACGGCGTCCAGCGGGAGCGGCGCCTCGGCCTGCGACCGCCGCCAGGGCGGTCCGAAGCGGCGCAGCAGCTCCCGGGCGAGCCGGCCGAACGAGCGCCCGACCTCGACATCACGCATCGACGTCAGCGCGGATTGCCCGTAGCACCACGGCACGACCACGTGCCCGTTGATCACGACGAGCTGGTAGACGGACTTGGGAACACTGATGATCTCGGCGCCGGGGAGCGTGCCGAGGAAGAGCACGAGCTCCTCGTACGGAAGCGGCCATCGCGGATTCGCGAGCACTCGTTCCTGTGTCTGCGTCATAGCGGGGTGAGCGTTGACCTCACGGTCGATCGCGGTGCTCAACGCTTCCGGAACCCGGGTCCACAGTTCGCCGGCAACCTTGTCGCCGAACTGCTCGACCACCCACTCGCTCGGACCGACCAGAACGTCTGGGCGCATTCGTTACCACCACCGTCCGTGTCGCGGGCGTTACTGCTGGCTTAGAAGAGTTCCACTTCCGGTGATCGACTGGAAGGGTTCGCTTCCCACATCGCAGAAACGCTCATGAATGAAATACCGCGAGACGATCAAAACTCAGCCACGACGACGGAGCAGCAGGTCGAGACGCTGCGAAACATGCAACTTGCACGGCGAACCGCACGTGCAAGTTGCATGCCGGCTTCGCTTTTCCACCCGCATCCACAGTGAATCACTGCGATATTTCAGGGCGGTGACCACCGTGCAAACATCAACTCTCAGTGACGGCACACGCCCTCACCAGCACTTGCGGATCCATCGATGCCCCACACGGCCGACCCGGGAGATCCACATAGGCCGGACCACCCCGAATCTGTTCCGCATTCCCCGCCGGAGCACCGTCAAGCGCCCACCACCCCAACTGTCGGATACCCGTCACAACCCAGGCGACCGGGGTGTCCTCACGGCTTTTGCCACTTACGCCGGTTTCCCCGCATCCTCCGGAACCCCCAAAACCGCCGCACACGGTCCCCGTCCAAATCCGAGAATCCTGGCTCTCCGGCAAATATCCCCATTGTCAGACGCTGGCGGCCAGCTCCCGGAGGTGGCCGAGCACAGCCTCCCGGTCGGCCAGGTCGGCGCCGAAGGTCAGGTCCGCGGCTTCGACGACCCCGGCACGCAACAGCCCGCGCATCTCACGCTCGCGATCCGGTCCGAAGTCTCCGAGTCCGAGCCACCCCAGGTTCTCGTCGACGATCTCCTGAAGCGAGGCTCGCAGCTCGGGCTCGGCCACGCGCCCGGCGAGGAACTCGACCGTCCAGTCGAAGAGCCAGCCCGCAACCGACCATCGCTCTTGCGGACTCAGGCTGATGGTTCCGGCCATCACTCTCCTAGGAGAAACACTTTCGGACCCCATTGATGGGCGTCCACGAACTCGCGGACAAGTCGCTTCTGCTCGGGCGTGAACCGCGCGACGTACACCGGGACGCGGTCGGCCTTCTCGACGTGGTCCAGGATCCTGGTTTGCAGATTCGGCCATTCGCGATCGAAGAACCGAGCGTCGAAGTTCCCGACCGCATCGTAGGTGTAGCCGTCCGAGCCGACCCAGTCGACGTCGCCCTTGGTTGCCCGTTCCAGCTCGATTCCGAGCTCTTCCTCGAGACGAACGGCGATCTCCTCTTCGCGCGGGCGGTGCCTGCCGGTCGCCGGATCGAATCCGAGGGCGTGGCGACGCTGAGCCTCGGTCTCCGGGTCTCGTCCCTCAGGCGGCGGGTCCTTCTTGCCCGTTCCACCGCCGCCCGGGAACACCTCGGAATGCAGACGCTTGAGTTCCTCGATCGCCTTGCCGAGCCAGTCGCCGCGAGTGAGGAGATTGCGGATGCTCGCGATCAGATCCCGCAGCCAACGCGCGATCTTCGCGCCCCAGGACGCGCACAGCGTGGTCACCTGCTCGACCACCCAAGGCCCGGCCGCGCCCAGCGACGCCAGCAATTCCCCCGCGTACGCGATCAGCCTCGACACCACCGTCGCGACCGCGTCGCGGACCATCAGGCGGACCGTTCCGATCAGGACGCCGGCGCCCTCGGTCATCATGGCCATCGTGTCCGCCGCCTGGGACAACGCTCGCAGCGACTGCTCGCGATCGCTCGCCCACCCGCGATACGCGTCGCCCGCCGAGCCGGTCCACTCCACTGTGTCCCAGCGGGTCGCCCGGGTCAGCGCGTCCGCGTCCGTGGTCAGCGCCGCGGCGGCGTTTCGCCAGGTCTGGGCGTGGGCGGCGATCTGTGCCGGGTCGCCCGCCAGCCAGTCCAGCGCCTCGGAGAGCGGCTTCACGTGCTCGATCAGCCACGCGATGCCGTACTGAAGCAACGCCCCCACCGGATCCGACACCAGCGCCAGCCCGTCCAAGGCGGCGCCGGCCACGCCGAGGCCGCCCGACACCCAGTCGCCGTTCTTGACGCCGGTGGCGATCTGCTCGATGTCCTCGGCGATCCAGACCCCGGCCCACGGGCGCGGCGAATCGGCGGCGGCCGGCGCCACCAGCGGGTTCGCCGTGAGGGTCACCCGCCGGACCGGATCGCGTCGAACACCTCGGCTCGCCGCTGGTCGGTGGCCTCATAGCTCTGCGCGGTCGTGCGGAGCCGCGCCGACGTCTCGCGCAGCGATTCCGCCGCCGATTCGATGCCGCCGACCAGCACGTCCTGCAACGCACCGAGCATCGTGGGGACCATCAAACACAATTTTCCGTACGCGTCGGGGCCCGGCCGCACCGCACGACCGGCCTGCGCGGCGGTCGTGACCTGGTCGCCGATGGCCGAGACGGTCGCGGCATGCGTGATCAGGTCGGGATGGCGCACCGACACCTGCTCCAACATGGGGGGACCCGCTTTCATCCACAGTAATCGCCTGAGCACACACAGTAGTTCCGTCAGGCAAGCCCGCAGCCTCCGAAAAGTTGTCGGTGGCCCGCGCTACGGTGCCCGGGTGATTGCGAATCCGCCGGTCAGCCCGGCCGCCGAGGCGGCGCGCGTCGTCGACGCCGTGCTGCGTGACCTGCGCATCGGCGACCATCGCGGTGTCGTGGTCGACTCGCCGCCGGGCGCCGGCAAGTCGACGCTGGTGGTGCGGGCGGCGGGCGAGCTCGCCGCGGCGGGGCAGCCGCTGATGATCGTGGCGCAGACCAACGAGCAGGTCGACGATCTGATCGAGCGACTGGGGGCGCGATCCCCGCAGATCCTGGTGGGCCGCTTGTCGGCCGTCGACTACCAACCCACCGATCGCGTACGGGATCATCCAGCGTGCCGCGTCGGGGCGAAGGTGGCCGATCTCGGTTCGCCGGCGGTCACCATCGGCACCGCCGCGAAATGGGCGACCGTCGCCGAGGGCACGTGGCCCTGGGCGATCGTCGACGAGGCGTACCAGATGCGCTCCGACGCCCTGCTCCGCGTCGCGCCCCGGTTCCAGCGGGCGCTGTTCGTGGGCGATCCGGGCCAGCTCGATCCGTTCTCGACCGTCGAGGTCGACCGCTGGACGGGCCTGTCGTGGGACCCGATGCAGAGCGCGGTCGCCGTGCTGCTGCGGCACAATCCCGACCTGCCCGTGCATCGCCTGCCGGTGTCGTGGCGCCTGCCGCACTCGGCCGCGTCCGTGGTCGCCGAGGCCTTCTACCCGTTCACCGGTTTCCGGTCCGGCACAGGACAAGGCGAAAGAACACTGCTATTCCGTACGCCTCCGTCAGACCCCTTGGACGAGGCGCTGGACGCGGCCGCGGCCACCGGCTGGGGGCTGCACGAGCTTCCGCCGCGGTTCACCATCCGCACCGACGCCGAGGCGGCGGCCGCCTGCGCGACGCTGGCCGGGCGAGCCCTCTCCCGCGAGGGGCTTGCCTCCTCCGAGTCGGGCGAGCAGCCGCTGACCCCCGCGCGCATCGCGATCGGGGCCGCTCACCGCGACCAGGCGGCCGCGATCCGGGCGCTGCTCCCACCCGAGGCGGCCGGCGTCACGGTCGACACCGCCAATCGACTGCAGGGCCGGGAGTACGACCTGACCATCGTGCTGCACCCGCTCTCGGGCCGGCGCGACGCGACCGCGTTCCACTTGGAGTCGGGCCGGCTCTGCGTGCTGACCTCGCGCCACCGCCACGCCTGCGTCGTGGTGGCCCGGGCCGGCATCGCCGAGCTGCTCGACGCGCACCCCTCGACCGAGCCGGTGCACCTCAATGTGCCGGTCAAGTTCCCCGACGGCTGGGAGGCAAATCAGTCGATACTTGCACATTTAAGTCGATGAGTGTCGCTTATCCGACACGAGCCGCTACCGTAAGTAAATGGCGGTCTTCACGACGGCGGGCTCCATCCGGGACAACGTCTACCGTCCCATCCTGCGCCCGCGCCGCGGCGAGCTCACGGCACTCAGCCACCTCACGCCGGCGGACTCGGGCCGGGTCACGCCGATCCTCGAGCTCGAGCCGGGCCCGAGCATCGCGCCGCTGATCCGGCAGCTCCCGCCGCGCACGGGCGCCATCGCGATCGACTTCGGCGGCGTGCCGGACCCGGAAGACCCGCTGGTGCTGCCGTCGCTCGACCTGGCCGAGGAGCTGGCCGGCCTGGGCGTGGCCATGTTGCCGGTGCTCCGGGCGTACGAGAATGGCCGTCGCCTGGCTGCCCACGGCCTGGCCGCACGGATGCACCTGCGGCGGGCGGTGCTGCGGCTTCAGCCGCATGTCGACGCCGGGAATCCGGCGGAGGCGAACGCGGTCACCCGGCGGCTGCTGGCCGGCGCCGGGCTGGAGGTGGAGGAGGTCGACCTGCTGATCGACCTGGCCGAGACCGCCTGCGTGGCGCACGCCGACGTGGTCGAGGAGCAGTGCCGCCGGGTGCTGCGCTGGGCACGCGGCATGCCGTGGCGCTCGGTGAGCGTGGCCTCGGGAGCGATGCCGGCCAACCTCGACGACCTGCCCACCGATCAGCCGGTCACGGTGGGCCGGCTCGACGCGCGGGTCTGGACGCGGCTCAGCGAGCCCGGAGTGGGCTATTCGGACTACGGCGTGACCTCGCCCGTGCGGCGGCACGGCGTGCAGCGGCACCGGCAGCTGCCCACGCTGCGCTACACGGCCGAGCACAACTGGTGGATCTACCGCTGGGCGAGGCGCGGCGGCCGCAGCGACGACCGCTGCCACGACCTGTGCCGCACGCTGGTGCGCTCGCCGCACTGGCCGGCCACCGGCGCGCGCTTCTCGTGGGGCGACGCCGAGATCGCCCGCCGCTCCCGCACCGCGCACGGCGCCGGCAGCTCGGCCAGCTGGATCTCGTGGAGCACATCGCACCATATCGCCCATGTCCTGGAATCTCTGGCGGGCGCCTAGACTGTCGTACGCTTGTTCTAATGTTGCTGACAGCCGCGTTGGCTTACGCCCGGCACGGGATCCCGGTCCTGCCGGTGCACACGCCTGACCCGCGCGGCGGCTGTTCCTGCGACAGAGGAGTCCGATGCGACCGACCCGGCAAGCATCCCCGGCTGCGACACGGCCTCACCGAGGCAACCACCGACCCCCGCCTGATCGACGTGTGGTGGTCCCGCTGGCCCGAGGCAAATGTCGGGCTGCGCACCGGCACAGCGATGGATGTGGCCGACATCGACTCGGCCGAGGGCTGGCACGGCCTGACCCACCTCCTCGGCGGCGAGCTGCCGCCCGGCCCCCGGGTCCGCACCGGCAGCGGCGGCTGGCACCTCTGGTTCCACCCGATGGGCTTCGGCAACCGGGTGGGCCTGCTCCCGGGCCTGGATTGGCGCGGTGTCGGCGGCTACGTGGTGGCCCCACCGTCCCGCCACATGCGCGGCGACTACCGCTGGGTGCGCCGCCCGGGTGACGACCTGCCGGTCGGCCCGGCCATCCTGCGCGATCTGGTCGAGGGCCCGACGATGCACGACCTGGTCGAGGGGTTGACCGTCCGCGACCTGATCGAGGGCCCGGCCGTGCGCGACCAGGTCAACGGCCAGGCCGTGGGCTCGGACGCGCTCGGTGACCTGGCGGTCGGCTCGGACGCGCTCGGCGACCTGGCGGTCGGCTCGGGCGCGTTGCGTGGGCTGCCGGTCGGTCCGGCCGCTCTGCGCGAGCTGATCGAAGGGCCGGTGGCCGCCGCCGGGCCTCGCGTCCGGCGGGCGATCAGGTATCCCGATCGGTATGGGCGGGCCGCGTTGGCTGCCGAGTCCGATCGGGTGGCGTCGGCGCCGGTGGGCACGCGCAACGACACGCTGAACCGGGCCGCGTTCGCGCTCGGACGGCTCGTCGGCGCCGGTCTGCTCGACGCGGGCGAAGTGGTGCGTGAGCTCGACGCGGCGGCCCGGCAGGCCGGCCTGGGGCGGGCCGAAGTGCGGCGCACGATCCGGTCCGGGCTCACGGCGGGTCGACGGTCACCGATTGATCCCGAAGCAGGTCGACGCGTGGCGTGATCCGTGTTTTGCCCCAATGATGGGGGCATGACCGATCAACGCGGGCTGAAGCCGTACGACGTGGATGTCACCGTGGACGCAGGCCGGGACGAGGTCTGGGAGGCCGTGACCCAACCCGCCGTGCTGCATCAATGGTTCGGTTGGGACTACGACGGGCTGGACGCGGAGATCAAGCAGATCTTCGTCGACGAGGCGTCGCTGCTGGCGCCCGAGCGCATGGGCTGGGCCGACGGGTCCTACCTGGACGTGAGCGGCGACGACGACCGGGCTCGGGTGCGCGTGTCCCGCGAGGGTGCGGGCCCTTCGAGCCCCGAGCGCTACGACGCGATCGAGGAGGGATGGCGAGCGTTCCTGCTTCAACTGAGATACCTGCTGAGCGCCCGCCCGACGGGCCGCCGCCGCACGCTGTACCTGACCGGCGAGACGACGGGCTGGCAGGCGTTGTCGCTGGCCGAGGGCGGCTGGGAGCGGTTCGGCCCCCGCGTGGCCTCCACCGTGAACGCCGACGGCCATCTGATCGTGGTGGCGGGCCGCGTCCCGCTCGACGACCCCGACGCGGCGCGCACGGAGGTGACGGTGTCCACGTTCGGCCTGGACGACGCGGCCTTCGAGGGCTTGCGCGAGGAGTGGACGAAGCGCTGGGCCCCTCTGGCCGCGACCGCCGAGGTAACGACGGCCACCGACCCGTCACCCGACAACTGACCCGGTCACGGAAAGCGCGGTCGCAGATGGCGCGGACCAGGCCGACGCGAACCCGCCCGGCGCGGTGAGAGCGGCGTGGTGATGGCGAGCCGCGGGCGACCGGCACGGGAACAGCAGCTCGGTGCGACCCGTCGCGGCGACGACAACGCGGCGGCAGCAGGGCGGTGCCGCCAGTCGCGGTGACTGCGGCGCGGTGACTGCTGCGCGGGGTGAGGGTGGTCACGCCGACGGCGTTGGTAAGAGGGGGCGGGAAGGTGACGGCCGGCGGGGAGACGGAGTGTCCGGCTAGGACCTCGACGCCGGTGGGTGACCGGGGTCAGCTTGAGGCGGGACAGGCGGTCGGGAGCCGGGCCGAACCGCGGGCGGACCAGGAGCGGAGCGGACTCTGGGGCCGGGGCGAGACCGGAGCGAGGCCGGGGCGAGGCCAGGGCCGGGCCGGGGCCGAGCCGAGGGCGCGGTGGTGTGGATCGACGGCTGGGTGGGGGCCGGGGGCGGGTCTGATCGGGCCCGTTTCGGGGTGGGGATGGGATGAACGGAGGGTCGATAGCGGGTTGCCGGGCCGGTAGCCTGTCAGGTCTGGGCGGCCGGGGGGCGACGTGCTGCGGGGAGACTTGGTCGAGACAGCGGGAGGCGTTCTCGTTGATCCGGAGCGCCTGCGGGCGGTTCGGCGGCTTGGGCTGGGTGCCCGGGGGGACACCGCGTTCGACCGGATCGCGTTGCTGGTCGAGCGGCTTGTCGACGTGCCCGTCGCGCTGGTGACGGTGCTCGAGGACGATCGTCAGTACCTTCCGGGGCAGGTGGGGCTGCCGGAGCAGCTCGCGAAAGCGCGCGAGATGCCGCTGAGCCACTCACTGAGCCGACATGTGGTCGAGGCGGGGCAGATGCTCGTCGTGCCGGACACGCAGGCCGACCCGCTGATGCGGGATCACCTCGCGGTGCACGAGCTGGGGGCGCGGGCGTTCGCGGGAGTGCCGCTCACCGACTCCGACGGGCACGTGCTCGGGACGCTCGCGGTGATGGACCGGGAGCCGCGCGACTGGACGCGCAGCGAGATCGCGGTGCTGGTCGAGCTGGGTGAGGTCTGCTCGTCCGAGCTTCGGCTGCGGATCGCGCGGGAGATCGCGGACGAGGCCCGCCGGCGCGCGGAGTCGGCGCACGACCAGCTCAGCCTGCTCGGCGAGCTCACCGAGACACTTTCGGCCACGATGGACATCGACGAGGCCCTGGGGCGGCTCGGGCAGATGGTCGCGGGCCGGCTCGCCGACTGGTGCGTGGTCGCGCTCGCCGAGCCCTCCGGGACCGTGCGGCACGTGTCCGCGGCGCACCACGACCCGGCGTACCGGAAAGAGACCGAACGCCTCGCGCAGCTTGCCGCCGCCGTGCCCCGCGAGATGAAATCGCTGGTCGCGGCCGTGCAGCGCACGGCGCTGCCGATCCGGGAGGACGCTGCCGACCCGCGGTCGCTGCGGGCGCGCATCAGCCCGGGCGAGATTGTCGAGATCGCCGAGCGGATCGGGCTGGGCGCCTACCTCGTCGCGCCGATCACCGCGCCCGTCGGCCGGCGCATCGTCGGCGTCGTCATGCTCGTCAACGGTCCGGAGCGGGGACCGTTCGGGGAGGCCGAGGAGCAGACCGCCGTCGAGATCGGGCGCCGGGCGGGGCTCGCGGTCGACAACAGCCGGCTCTACGGGCGGCAGCGGCACGTCGCCGAGGTGCTGCAGCACAGCATGCTGCCCCAACTGCCCGAGATCGCGGGCGTCGAGCTGCACGCCCGCTACCTGCCGGCCCAGGTCGGCACGGCCGTGGGCGGCGACTGGTACGACGCGTTCGTCCAGCCCGACGGCAGTGTCATGCTCGCGGTCGGCGACGTCTCCGGCCACGACATCGAGGCGGCCGCCACCATGGGCCAGGTCCGCAACCTGGTGCGCGGCGACGCCTACGGCCGCGACGACGAGCCCGGCCCGCTTCTGGCCCAGCTCGACCGCGCCCTGCACGGCCTCAGCATGCCGGCCGCCGCGACCGCCGTCCTGGCCCGGCTGCGGCGCGACGGCGACGGGTACGACCTGACCTTCGCGAACGCCGGGCATCCCCCGCCGGTGCTGCTCCGCCCGGACGGCGACGTCGAGGTCTGGTGGGAGGCGCCGGAGCCGCTGCTCGGCCTGCTCCCCCGCACCGAGCGCAGCACCCACCGCCGCCGGGTCGAGCCCGGCTCGACGCTGCTGCTCTACACCGACGGCCTGGTCGAGCACCCCGCCCAGCTCATCGACGACGGCGTCGGCCGCCTCCTGCGGGAGCTTCAGGGCAGCGGGACCGTCCCGATCGACGACCTGTGCACCCGGCTGCTCAACACGGCCACCCGCCGCGACGACGACATCGCGCTACTGGTGATCCGCCTGCACTGAAAGAGACACGGCAAACGGGCCGCCTACGCAGAGAGCGAAGGCGAAGGCGGCCCGCCGTGTGTCCAGGGAGTCTCGGACGGGTCGGGGAAGGACGCGCCCGGCCGGTACGCCTCGCTCAAGGTCGTCAGTAGAAGACTCTCGCCGACCGCGGGGACGCTGCCGGGCTCGGCAACCAGCTTGCGCCCCATCCCGCCGGAGAGCTCCAGCAGCACGTCGGAGCCGGTGACGGTCGGCGCGACCGAGATGACCTTGGCCTTCTGGCCCGGTCGCGCCGGAGACGTCAGGGTCGCGCCCGCTTCCACCCGGACTGTCTCGGTGGTGGCGACCATGATCCGCGGGCGGAGGACGGGCCGTTTGCCCGAGTCGTCGACGCGGTCCGGGTTGGCCAGCGTCACGACGCCGCCGAAAGCCGCGCCGGCCAGCCGATACTCCGCCATCACCAGCGGGTCGTCGAAGGCGCGCTGCACCGCGTACCGGGCGGCCGCGTTCTCCAAGCGCTGCAGCCGGGCGGCGGCGGCCACCGCGCCGTCCCGGCGGGGCTGGGGAGCGCCGTCCTCGAGCAGGTGCTGCACGTATGCCGAGTACGTGTCCCGGTCACCGTCCCAGCGGGAGGCGACCCGATCGCCGGGCGGCAGGGCGCGCAGCAGGTCGAGCGAGCGCCACATCCGCTCCCACGTCGGCAGCAGCAGGTCGTGCAGGACCGACGGCAGCGCCGGGTCCGAATCGGCGATCAGCGGCGCCAGCACGTGGTTGTCGAACTCGGGGTCGGTCGCCGGCCCGGCCACCGGTCCTCGTTCGGCTTCTCGGGCGGCTGAAGCTCCCGACTCGATCCATGCGACCAGCGATCCCAGGTGGTTGTCCTCCGCGCCGCTCTGCCCGGTCGCCCAGTGCAGCCCCAGTGCCTGCACCGCGTTGAGCAGCAGCGCCGACCCCGGCATCTCGGACGCCCCGGCCAGGAAGGTCAGCCACCGCCCGAGCAGCGGCACCGACGGCGGCACCGGGTGATCGCCGTCGACCTGGCGGAAGCGGGTCGACCGCCCGAACAGCCGCAGGAAGTCGACGCCGCCGGTGTTCGGCACCCAGACCTGCGGCGCGTCGACGAAGCGGTACCGCACGTCGCGCCCGCGGTCGACGGCGATCGCCTCGGTCTCCACGGCGAAGGACGTCAGGTACGGGACCAGGTGGGACGCCAGCGAGGCCGCGAAGGCGAACCGCTCGTCCCGGTTGCGCGGCTGCGACACCACCAGCAGCTGCGGCTCACCGAAAGAGGTCCCGAGCATGGCGGCGAGCGGCGCGTTGGCCTCGCCCGCCATGGCCAGTGGGATCAAGACCAAGGGCTGCTCATGTACGTGCAGGTGGCGCACCGTGGCGATGGGTTGCGCCTGCCCCGCGGCGAAGGCCTGCGCCCGGGCCAGCGCGACCATCGTGCTCAAGAAAGCGCCTCATCCCGCAGCCGAGCCGCCTGCCGCAACAGCGCCGCCGCCTCCGCCTGTGAAGGCTCGGCCGCCGCCCCGCCCGCCAGCGCGAGCACCGCAGAGATCTCCTCGACCCCGCCCAGCGCTTCCCGCACCGACCGCCCCAGCGCCGCCGTCGACCCCGAAGCTTCGTCCCGGCAATATACCGACATTTCACAAGAAGATAGGCACTCGGGAACATATCGGGCAGCAATAGCACCGAGCGAGTCGACCAGAGCGGCAGGAGGCAGCGCCACGTCGAAGGACACCGAAGGAGGCAACGACGCGACCAGATCGGAAACCGACGACAACCGCGACAACTGCCGTCGCAAGGTGGAGAGCTGCTTCCGCACGTCCAAAACCACCGCGACCGGCTGCAGCGAGAAATTGACCGGGCTGACCAGCACGACCTCGTGACTGACCCGATCCTCCCCGAGCAATTCGCGCAGCGCCAGAACGTAGACCGCCGCCTGCACCGCGGCCGCCGAGACCGCCGCCGCGTCGGCCTGGCCGTCCACGATCGCGAACGACTTGATCTCGACGACCCGCAGCCGTCCCTCGCTCTGGAAAGCGATCAGATCGGGCTCGAGATAAACCGTCTGCCCCGCCACCGAAAGCGTCAGCAGCGGATGGTCGATCAGCGCCGAGCGCTCCGAAGCCAGCAGCTCACGGGTGCGCCCATGCCGCGCGCCCAGCGTGTCGTCCGCGTCCTCGCCGAGGTCGTGATAACCCACGACACCTACGTCGAGAACCGACCGCAACAACGCGCAATCGTCCGCCTTCAGCATCGCCTCGAAGGCATTTCCGCGCGCCAGCGCGAACCGCGACTGCCCGAAACTGCCCGGGAATCCGATTCGTTCGGCGAGCCGCACCTTGTCCACTCCGGCGGCGTCCAGTACCGACCGCCGCGCACATCCCGGATTGCCGGTGAGCGCCGCGATGGTCCGCGCGTTGTGCCGTTTGGCCGGCGTGGATCCGCGCAGCCGATCCAGGTGACTCACCCTTGTCCTCGCTGATGCGGCACCGCCGGCACGCCGTACAACTGCTGCTTCTCCGCCAGCGCCGACGCCCGCGCGACCAATTCCTCGCGGGCCGGCGCCTCCGCCGCGATCCGGGCGACGAGCTCGGGGTCGGTCAGCGCGGCCCGCGCCGCGTCCGCAAGATCAAAAGCTTCGGGCCCATGGGGTACGCGCTCGGCCAGCTCCCGCAGCAGCTTCAGCGGGGACCGCCCGGGGGTGATCGCGGCGAACTCCGCCACCCGCACGATCATGGCCAGCTCGTCGGCCCGCCGAGCCGCAGGAGTGACTATTCGCCGTGAAAGCGGCCATTCCGCCAGCGCGATGAGCCCCGGCGCCGCGCTCAGATCCGCCCGCAGGGCCGCGCACAGCCCCGGCACCCTCTCCCGGGCGAGCGCCGGCACCGACAGGTCGCCGTCGAACAGCGCCGCGTGCACGTCCACCACGAGCCGGGCGCTCGCGGGCGCGCCGAGCAGCAGCAGCGCGTGTCGTGCCTGCTCTCCGGTGGTCGGTAGCGTGCTCAGATGATTCACCGGGCCGCATCTCGTCGGGGGATCTCAGCGGGTCGACTCTAGATCTTCATACACCGACGGGGCAATGTGGGGACGAGTCACCACGTTTCACCCACCATAGCGATTAATGTTCGCATATCGGACGACCGTCGCGTTCCGCGCTACCTTCGACCGTATGCCGAAGGCCATCTGGAACGACGAAGTTATCGCCGAGAGCGACGACACCGTGGTTGTCGAGGGCAACTACTACTTCCCCCGAGCCTCAGTGCGCGAGGAAGTGCTGGTGCCCTCCGACACCCACACCGTCTGCCCGTGGAAGGGCAAGGCGTCCTATTACACCCTGTCATCGAACGGGCACACCGCTCCGGACGCGGTCTGGTATTACCCGGAGCCGAAGCCGGACGCCAAGGCCGTCCGCGACCGGGTCGCCTTCCGCAAAGACGTGCACGTAGAGGCCTGACCAACCGTGAGGCCCGCTCACGCGATGCGCGGGTGGGCCTCCTCGATCGCCGAGACCTCCAGATAGTCGAGCATGTCCCGCTGCTCCTCCGGCTCGAGCGCGCCGAACGCCTCGTAGGCCGACGCCCGGGCATGCGCCGTCTCCGCCGCGAGCAGCGCGATGATCGCCGACCAGGCCAGCGAGACCCGGTCGAAGAGCCGCGCCCGCCGCAGCGAGCTCAGCCGGCTCAGCATCGCCACCTTCGTCGCCGCGTCGTCGTCGTGCGGAATCCGATCGGACAGCTCGAAGAGCGCCTTGCCCCGGTACGGGTGCTCGGACTCGACCATCCGCGCCAGCTCCGCGTTGCTCATCCGGTCGACCGCGGGGGCCGGCCCGCGCCGGGGCAGCTGGGGAACGTCACCGGGCACGGCTGTCCCTTCCACTCTCGTATCCATTGCCGGGCAGCTGCTGCGGCAGCGTGGGCACGTTTTCAAAGGTCGGGAAGGGCATAACGGGCATCGTCGGCTCGGCCGACTCGGCTTCGGCCGCCCCCTCGGAGCCGTCGTCACCGGTCGCGGACGCGTCGAGCGCCGCGAGCCGATCCGCGAGATTTCCACCCGGCACAGTTTTGTCCTCCGTTGCCGACTTTCATGCTGTTGGCGTCCTATGAGATCACGGACGCGCAACGACATCATGCGCACCCGCCAGCTCCGCCCGGGCACCACCCACCCCAGCGACCACCGTAGCCTTGCCGCAATACATTGATTGTTACCGCCGAGTCGGAGAGGGGGTGTCGTGGACCGGACGACCGTGAACGACGTCGCGGAGTGGCAGTCACCGATGGTCGACGTGTCCGGCATGTCCCTCGAGGAACTGGCCTCCCTCGACGGCGACACCGCCCTGGCCCACTGCCTGCGCCGCCTGCACGCCGAGCTCGACGACCCGGGCGAGCCCACGGCCGGCTTCAACTCGGCCCTCTGAGCGACGCCGGCCGAGACGAGTGCCCGTGCGCACCTTCCGCCTGACCGACGAGGCCTTCGCCGCGCTGGCTGCCGGCCGCCCGAGCCCCGCCACCGTCGAGGACCTGCGCCGTTCCCAGATCAGCCGCCATCTCCTGCTGCTGACCGAGACCCTCAAAAACCCCACGATCAAAATCCCCATCTGGTACGCCGGGGCGCGCGCGGACGCCCTGGCCGATCCCCTCCTCGCCCTGCACACCGCCGCCACGCTGGCCGCCCTGCGCACCGGCGCCGACCTCCCGCCCGATCCGGTCGCCTCCGCGCGCCACCTGACCGCCACCCATGACGGCCTGACCCTGCGCGTCCGCCTCGAGGACACCGATCCCCTGCGCTCCCGCCTGGGGCTGACACCTTCCCGACAGCTGACCGACGCCGAGGCCGCCCGCTGGCAGCGCCTCTTCGCCGGCGCCTGGCGGATTCTGGTCACCCGCCACCGCCCGGCCGCCGAGATCCTGGCCGCCGTCGTCCGCGTGATCGTCCCGATCGAGCCCGACCCCGGCGCGGCCGGCCTGAGCGCCACCTCGTCTGAGGCCTTCGGCGCCGTCGCCCTCTCCCCGCCCGCCGACGCGACGTCCTTCGCCGTTGGCCTGATCCACGAGACCCAGCACAGCCTCCTGAACGCCACCCGGACCCTGTTCGACCTGGTCGGCACGGGCGCGCCCGCCACCTACTCCCCCTGGCGGGAAGACCCGCGCCCGCCCTTCGGCCTGCTCCACGGCGCCTACGCCTACCTGGCGGTGACCCGCTTCTGGCGCGCCGAGGCCGGCCCGCTGGCCCGCTTCGAGTTCGCCCGCTGGCGGGCCGCCGTGGCCGGCGCCGCGGATGCCCTGCTCGCGGACGGTTCGTTGACCCCGGCCGGCGTCCGCTTCGTCGAGGCGATGCGCGACGAGGCCGGCGGCTGGCTGGGCGAGCCGGTCGACGCCGACGTCGCCCGACTGGCCGAAGGGGCCAACCTCGAGCACCGGGTCCGGTGGCGGCTGCGGAATCTCAGCGTGGATGTCGGCGGGCTGGTCGCGGACTGGGAAGCGGGCCGGCCGGCACGGCTCCCCGAGCCGACCCTTCGGAGTGGCGGCGGGCGGGCCCTCGAGCGCAGCACCCGGCTCGATCTCGTGCATCGGGCGCTCCGCGAGCGGGAGCGTGACCAAGGTCTTCCGCCCGCAGGCCGCCAACGGCCCGGTGACGACGCCTACCTGCGTGGTGAATCGGGGGCCGCTCTCGACGCGTACGTGAAAGGTCTGGAAAAGCCCGGCCACGACGCGGCGGAAGCGGAGCTCTGGGCCGGAGTCGCCCTGGTCGGCCCGTGGGAATGCGTGCGGCAGCGCCCCGAAGCCGTGCGCGACATGCACGGATATTTCCGGACGATCCCCGTCGCGATTGTCGCGGAGTGGCTGGAAGGAAGCCTCAAGTCGCCACCGGCCTGACCGATGGAAGGCCCGGAGGTGAGTGATGAGTTCCAGCAAGGCACTGGATCGGGTGCGTCGCGTCATCGACGAGGCCATGATCTTCGCGTCCTTGATGGTGCTGGCCTGGCCGCTGGTGTTCGAACGGCTGCACGACGAGGACCGCGGGGTGCTCGATTGGCTGCTGCCGGTCGGCATCGTCGTGGTGGTCAGCGTCGTGATCTCCAAGCTGGCCGACCGCTGGCCGCTCGCCCAGTACGCGCCGGTCGGCGCGGCCGTTGTCGTGGCAGCCATGATCAACATCGGCGACCGGAACACGCTCACCTGGCTGATCATCGCGGTCGCCGGGACCATCCTGGTGCGGCAGTTCCTCGGCGCCCGCACCAACCAGGGACTCATGCGCGACCTCACCCGGCAGCGGGCCCAGCTCGCCCGGCAGGCGTTCCGGGACCCGCTGACCGGCCTCGGCAACCGGACCATGTTCATGGACCACGCCCGGGACGCGCTCGCCGACGCCGACGACACCATGACCGCCGTGATCCTGCTGGACCTCGACGGGTTCAAGGGCGTCAACGACACCTACGGCCACGCGGCCGGCGACGAGCTGCTGCGGGTCACCGCCGAGCGGCTCAACGCGAACGTGCGCACCAACGACACCGTCTCCCGCCTCGGCGGCGACGAGTTCGTGGTGCTGCTGCCGCGGCTCACCGACGACCAGATCGCCGACACCGTGGCCAACCGGATCCTGCGCGACCTGCTCCAGCCGCTCGTGGTCGGCGACGTCGTGCTGACGATCCGGGCGAGCGCGGGCATCGCGTTCACCCGCGGCACCGGCCACGACGTCGACGCGATCCTGCGCGAGGCCGACGCCGCCCTCTACCAGGCCAAGGACGACGGCAAGGGCGTCGCCCGCCGGTTCGACCCGGCCCGCTTCGCCCAGGCGGAGCAGCGCCGGCACGACGAGGACGACCTGCGCCGGGCGCTCGCCGAGCACCAGTTCGAAGTGCACTACCAGCCGATCGTCGACCTGGCCGGCGAGCACACCGTGGGCGTCGAGGCGCTGGTCCGCTGGCAGCACCCGTCGCGCGGGCTGCTTCCGCCGGCGGCGTTCCTGGAGCTCGCCGAGGAGATCGGGCTGATGCCGGAGCTGGGCATCTGGGTGCTCGACCAGGCGTGCCGGCAGGCCGTCGAGTGGCAGCGCGACAACCCGGACTTCGAGCTGAACGTCAACCTGTCCGCCTCCCAGCTGGGCAGCCCGCACCTGACCGAGGACATCCGCGCGGTGCTGGAGCAGACCGGCATCCCGCCGCGGCTGCTGGTGCTGGAGCTGACCGAGTCGGTGGCGCTGACCGACCTGGCCGAGTCGGCGCGGGTGCTCGGCTCGCTCAAGACGCTGGGCGTCCGGATAGCGCTGGACGACTTCGGCACCGGCTTCTCGTCGCTGAGCCACCTGGGCGCCCTGCCGGTGGACGTGGTGAAGATCGACCGATCGTTCGTCCAGGCCATGCCGGAGTCCGCGACGGGCGCGTCGGTGGCCGAGGCGGTCCTGCAGATCGCCCGCACCTTCGGGCTGTCGCCGGTCGCCGAGGGCGTCGAGGACGCCGGCCAGGCGGAGCGGCTGCGCGGCCTGGAATGCGCGCACGCCCAGGGATACCACTTCGCCAAGCCGATGCCGGCCGACGGCATCACCGCCCTGCTGGGCACGCAAACGGCCGTCGCTTAAAGGGGCGGCAGGTCGACCTCGGTCTCGAGCCGCTCCCCCGCGGCGACCCGGGACAGCAGCGGATGGCCCTCGCCATAGACCTTGGCGAGGGCCGCGGTCACCTGGAGCCGGGCCTCCTCGTCGCCGCCGTCGAGCACCGCGTTCCATGCGCAGGCCAGCGTGTCGGGGTGCTCGGCGCCGCGCAGCAGGTGCGAGCGCTGCCAGGTGTCGGCGGCGATCTGCTGGGCCTCCTGCCGCTCGCCCAGCCCGAACAGGTCGGTGGCGTAGCCGTTGGCGCAGGCCAGCGTGAACGGGTGATCGGCGCCGACGCTGCGCCGCAGGCCGTGCAACGCCTCCTGGTCGATCCGGCGGGCCTCGACGTGGCCGCCGCCGGTGCGCACCACGCCGGCCAGCGCCGCCGAGGCCGACAGCGTGAACGGATGATCGTCGCCGAGCAGCGAGTGGTACCGCACCACCGCGCGTTCCAGCAGGTCCTGCGCGTGGCCGAGATCGCCGGTCGCGGTCGCCGCGTGCGCCAGCGTGACGATCGCGGCGAGCGTCTCGACGTGCAGGTCGCCGAACCGGCGCCGGCACAGGTCGACGGTCGTCTCGGCCGTCTCCCGCGCGTCGGGCAGGCAGCGGCGCCGGGCCGCCATCGCCGCGACCCGGGCGGCCCAGAGCGCGAACGGGTGGTCGTCCGGGATCGCGCCGGCCCGGATGGCGGCCAGCACCTCGGCCGCGCCCGCGTAGTCGCCCAGCCCGAACAGGTCGAACGCCAGCCCCGCGCGGGACGAGATGATCTCGGGATGCCCCTCGGCCAGCGTCGCCTGCCGCTGCCGCAGCACCTGCTCGTCGAGCGCGCGGGCCCCCCGGAAGTCGCCGAGCAGGCGCAGGTCGGCGGCGAGGTTGTTGGCGCAACGCAGCGCGGTCGGGAAGCCGTCGCCGAGAACGCGCCGGTACCGCAGCATGTTGTCGTTGTCGAGCTGGCGGGCCTGCCCGAAGTGGCCGCGAATGCGCAGGTCGGCGCCGACGCTGTTGGCCGTGGCCAGGGTGGTCTCGTCGTCGCCGCCGAGCGCGACCCGCTGCGAGCGCAGGGTCTGCTCGTTGAGCACCCGGGCCTCGGCGCTGCGGCCCAGCGCGCGCAGGGCGTTGGCCAGGTGGAACGACGCGAGCAAAGTCTGCTCGTCGTCCTCGCCCAGGGTGTCGCGCCAGCGGGCCACGGCCGAGGCGGCCAGGTCACGGCTGGAGTCGTAGTCGCCGGCCGCGTAGTGGAACCGCACGCAGTTGATCACCAGCTGCCGGATCTCCTCGGCGCCGGCGCCCAGCACATCCGAGTGGATCAGGTGCGGGGTGAGCTCGGAATACCGGGGCCGCCCGGCCGGGTCGTCGGGGTCGCCCGGGTCGGCGGCGGCGAGCATGGCCCGCACGGTGGCCTGCAGCGCCGCGTGCCGATCGGAGCTGAGGCTCTGGCCGAGCATGCTGCGCGACAACGGGTGCACGAGCAGGTGCTCGCCCGGCGGGTCCAGCTCGGCGAGACCGTAACGGCCGATCAGGCGCAGCGCGGCCTTCAACCGCCGTTCGATCCGTACGGCCGGGGCCAGCTCGGCCGGGAGCGGCAGCATGCGGGCGCCCCACAGCAACCGCCAGGACACCGGCGCGCTGCCCAGGAACGCGCCCAGCTCGAGCAGCTGATACGCGGCCGGCGAGTCGACCCGCAGCGCGTCGGCCGCGAGCCCCCACGCCACCCGGATCGGGGTGGGGAACGCCAGGGATTCCCCCTGCGCCTCGAACCGCGACAGATACTCCTCGACCGGCCATCCCGTCATCGCGCGCGTCGCGGCGGCGAGATCCAACGCCATCGGCACGTCATCGAGGCGCTCCGCCAGCCGCTCGGCATCGGCCGCCGAGACCTCCGGCCCGCGCCGGCGCAACAGGTCGACGCTGTCGGCCCGCTCGAACACCTCCACCGGCAACGACTGCGCCACCTCGGCCGGCCAGCGCGGATTGCGGCTGGTGATCAGCACATGCCCCGCACCGCTGGGCAGATAGGCCTTGATCTCCTCGGGCCGGTTGGCGTCCTCGAAGACCACGAGCCAGTTCCGATACGGCTCGCCCCGGCTCAGCGCGTCGCGCACCGCCGCCAAAGTGCGGTTGATGTCGCCCGCCTCCGGCAGCGCCAGCTCCTGCGCCAGACCGATCAGCGCCTGCCGCGCCCCGGAAGACTGCTCCGACGGGATCCACCACACCAGATCGTACGTTTCGGCATAGCGGTAGACATATTCCACCGCCAGCTGGGTACGTCCGGTCCCGCCCAGCGGATGCTCCTCGCCGGGCAGCAACACCACCGGCCCCGCGGTCAGCAGGCCGTGCAGACGGGAGAGGAGATCCTCGCGACCCACGAAACCGGGGTTACGTGGCGGGAGGCCGCCCAGGATCGGCATGCCGATTACCGTACGTGGAAACGTGACCACAGCGAAAGAAGGACGGCTCTGTTGCCTGATGAGATCGTGACCAGTGTCGACACAGACCGTGACGCCACCAGGGTTTCCCTGCGCGGCGAAGTGGACGTCCTCACCGTCGACCAGGTGCGGGTGGCACTGGAGGAAGCGCTGGCCGCCCACACCCGAGAAATCGTGGTCGACCTGCGGGAACTGTCCTTCATCGACTCCACCGGCCTGGGCGCCCTGATCTACGGCTTCCAGCGCGCGAGAGAAAAAGGAATCCGCTTCCGCCTGGCCGGCCCGACTCGCTCGGTCCACCAGATCCTGGCCTTGAGCGGCCTCCTGGAGGTAGTCGAGGTCACCCCGTAGCCCGAAGGTGCCCCTCCGACGCCAGGTGGTCGAAGAGCGCCCGGTTGTAGGAGTTCATCTCCGGCAGCCCGAGCGGGTCGCAGAACCGGAGGTCCACGGTCTCCGGGTCCGCAACGTCAAGCTCCCCCGCCCACGACTCGGCCCGATAGGTCAGCGAGATCACCTGACACTGGTCCCCGTTCGGGTAGACCAGAAGGCATTCCGGACCGGCCCGCGCCGAGAGCAGAGTCAGCTCCCCAGCGACCAGCCCCGTCTCTTCCCGAAGCTCCCGACGAGCAGCCTCTTCAAGCCGCTCCCCCGGCTCCACCGCCCCACCCGGGATACACCAGGACCCATCGTCGGAGCGCTGTTGAAGCAGCACCCGCCCCTGCCCATCCCAAACGAGCACACCCGCAGCCGCAACCACCAGCGGTTCCTGCCCAACCAGCGCCCTCATGCGCTCCACATAGGACCGCCCGCCACCCTCACCCATCCCCGCAGGATAAGCGGCCGGCCAGAGCGAGCTTCGCCCCGCTGTCACACCACCCGCATTCCGATCTTGATAACTTCCGGCGCGCTCCGAACACCAATTCCCCACTCCCCCACCGCAACCAATACGCGGCCGATCTCCGAGCGATGGCCGGGGTCTGGGGCAGAGCCCCAGGATCTTCCACGCTTCAGCCATCCGCCGGTTGCCGGACGGCATCGACCAGCGCCGCCGGCTTCGGCACGCTCGCCGCCGGTTGGGCCGCCTGACCACCAACGGCCCGGACGGCGTTCTTGAGCTCCCCCCAAGACCGATACCGCTGAAACGGAAACTCGAACAGCTTGGCCAAAACCCAGGCCACGACAAGCGAGAGCCCACCCGCCACCAGAGTAGTAACGGTGAACGAGTCAACCCCCCGCCCCAACCGCGGTATGACCACCTTCAGCGTCACCACAACCACGATCGGCAGGTGAATCAGATAGAGGCTGTACGACAACGACCCCAGCCGCTTCAGAGCCCGCGACTCAAGCAGCCGAACCAAAATCGCAGGCCGCCCGTCCACCACCGCAAGAAGCAGCATCGTCATCGCCGGCGCGACCGCCAGGTCGACCCAGTAGTAGTTGTCGACCATCCAGCCCGCGCCCCGATGCAGGACCAGAACCCCGACCGGCACCGCCGCCACCACCGACAGCACCGCCCACGGCACCCGGCGAAACCAGCCGGCCGCGACCACGCCGGCCGCCATTACACCGGCCGCGAAGGCCGGCAGTAGATGCGGGGCCAGCCAGTTGTCGCCCTGCGGCGGCGACCCGCCGTAAACAACGAACCCGATCACGAGCACCGGCAGCGTGACGACGGCCAGCATCGCCGCCGGTCCGACCCGCCGGCACAGCAACACGAGCAGCGGAAGCACGGCATACAGCAGCGCCTCGACGCTGATCGACCAGAACGCGCCGTTCGGGGTGGGCGCCGCGATCAGGTCCTGCAGCAGCAGGGCGTAGACCACCACCGACTCCGAAGTCGGCTCCGCCGAGTGCGGCTGGCGCACCACGGTCCAGGCGATGACCAGGCTGAACGCCAGCGCCGCCCAATACGCCGGCAGGATCCGCCAGGCCCGGCGCCGGGCGTACCGGCGCAGGCTGCCGAGGCGCCAGCCGTTCCGCGCGGCCGCCATCGCCAGCGAGAACCCCGACAGCACCAGGAACATCACCACGGCGAGGCGCCCGAATCCGAGCCAGCTCAACCACTCCGGCCCGCGATAGCGGGGGAAGCCCCGGAACGTGTACGCCCAACAGTGGAACAAAAGCACATATAGGGCGCATAAGCCGCGCAGACCGTCCAGCCCCGATACCCGTCCCCCGCTCACTTCACAGTTCACGGACGGCGGAGCGGAAACGTTCAGGCGACGGGCGCCAGGCCGATCCCGGGCGCGACCGGCTTGAGCCGCTTGCCGGCGAAGAGCATCAGACTCAGCAGGCTGGCCAGGATCGCGAGCGCCCCGGCGCCGTACCAGGCGGCGTTGTAGGTGCCCAACTGGTCGCGCAGCAGGCCGGCCGAGCTGGCCGCGATCGCCGCGCCGAACTGGTGCGAGGCGAACACCCAGCCGAAGACGACCGGGCCGCTGGCGCCGAAGTACTCGCGGCACAGGGTCACGGTCGGCGGCACGGTGGCGACCCAGTCGAGGCCGTAGAAGAGGATGAACACGACCATGCTCGGGTGGGCGCTCGCCGCGAACAGCGACGGCAGGACCAGCAGCGACAGGCCGCGGCCGAAGTAGTAGACGCCGAGCAGCACCCGGGAGTCGACCCGGTCGGTGAGCCAGCCCGAGATGATCGTGCCGGCGATGTCGAAGAAGCCGACCAGGGCCAGCAGGCTCGCGGCCGCGGTCTCGGCCATGCCGTGGTCGTGCGCGGCGGGGATGAAGTGGGTGCCGACCAGGCCGTTCGTGGTGGCCCCGCAGATCGCGAAACCGCCGGCCAGCAACCAGAACGGGCGGGTGCGGGCGGCTTGGCCGAGGGCGCGCAGCGCGGTGCGGGCGGCGCCGGCGGGGGCGATCGGTTTCGGCTCTTCATAGGAACCGCCGAGCGGACCGAGGCCCAGCGAGGACGGGTGGTCGCGCAGCCGCCACCAGACCAGCGGCACGACGAGCAGCGCCACGCCGGCGACGGTCAGGGCCGCGAAGCGCCAGCCCTGGTGCTCGGTGAGCGAGGCCAGCACCGGCAGGAAGACCAGGTTGCCGGCCGCGCCGCCGGCGGTGAGCACGCCGGTGACCAGTCCGCGGTGCTTGACGAACCAGCGGTTGGCGATGACCGCGACGAAGCCGAGGGCCATCGAGCCGGTGCCGAGCCCGACCAGCACACCCCAGCAGAGGATGAGCTGCCAGCTCTGCTGCATGAAGACGGTCAGGCCCGACCCGGCCGCGACCAGCAGCAGCGCGCCCATGACGACCCGCCGGATGCCGAAGCGCTCCATGAGGGCCGCCGCGAACGGGGCGGTGAGGCCGTAGAGCAGCAGGTTGACCGAGACGGCGGCGGAGATGGTGCCGAGCGACCAGCCGAACTCCTCGTGCAGCGGACGAAGCATGACCGAGGGTGTCGCCCGGAAACCGGCGGCGCCCACCAACGCGACAAAGGCAATAAGAGCCACAAACCAAGCAGGATGGATCCTGTACGTCTTCTGCACGTGATCAATACTCGGCGTCCGCACCCGATCAGACGAGTGGCCGGAAGGCCATCATGCGCAAGAATTGGGCCATGCGCAAACATGTGGTCGCCATCCTGGTGCTGGAACATGTCGTCCCGTTCGACCTCGGCACCGCGACCCAGATCTTCCGGGCCGCCCGCGATGCCGGCGAGCAGCGCCTCTACGACGTACGCGTCTGCGGTCCCGGCCCGGTCCGCAGCACCTCGGGCTTCACCGTCGTGCCCGACCACGGCCTCGAGGAGCTGGCGACCGCCGACACCATCGTCGTGCCGGGCGTCGACGGCGGAAGCACGGTGACCGACGGCACGCTGCGGCCGGATGTCAGGGCGGCCCTGCTCGATGCCGCCGAGCGCGGCGCCCGGATCGTCTCGATCTGCACCGGCGCGTCGGTGCTGGCCGCGGCGGGCCTGCTCGACGGCCGCCCGGCCGCCACCCACTGGGCCTGGGCCGATTGCATCCCGGCGCTGTATCCGCAGGTCAAGTGGAACCTCGACGTGCTGTTCGTGGACGACGGCAGCATCCTCACCTCGGCCGGGGTCGGCGCCGGCATCGACCTCTGCCTGCACATCGTGCGCAGCGACCACGGCGCCGAGGTGGCCAACCGGGCGGCCCGCCGCTGCGTGGTGCCGCCGTTCCGGGAGGGCGGCCAGGCGCAGTACATCGAGCGCCCGGTGCCGCACAGCGCGGGCTCGGGCACCGAGCCGACCCGGGCCTGGACGCTCGACCGCCTGGCCGAGCCGGTCTCCCTGGAAGACATGGCGGCGCACGCCCGGATGAGCGTGCGCACATTCACCCGGCGCTTCCGGGAGGAGACCGGGATGAGCCCGCGGCAGTGGCTGCTGCGCCAGCGGGTCACGCACGCTCAACTTCTGCTGGAGTCGACCGATCTGGGGGTCGACACGGTGGCCCGGCGCTCGGGCCTGGGCAGCGCCACGGCGCTACGGCAGCACCTCCAGGCCACGATCGGCGTCGCGCCGAGCGCGTACCGGAAGACATTCCGGCAGCCGCTGCAATCTGTCTCATAGCCCCTCAGCTCGGCGGACGTTTGTCCGATCGTCTGGGTCATGGACCAGACCTTCCGCCCGTTGCTCGACGCGCTCAAGCAGATCGGCGTCGATGCGCATGCCGTGGACGCGGCGGCGGACGAGGCCCAGCGCAGTGGCCGGTCGGTGCGCGCCGTCCTGATCAACGACAATGTCGTCACCGAGGAGCAGCTGACCGCCGCGGCCGCGAAGGCCTTCGGCATCAACACGCTCGACCTGGCCGGTTTCACCCCCGACCCGCAGGCGCTCAAGCGCATCCCGCTGCCGGTGGTGCTGCGGCACCGCGTGCTCGGCCTGTCGATGGCCGACGGCGAGCTCACGGTCGGCGTGACCGACCCGGGCGACGTGGTCGCGCTCGACGACGTCCGCGCGGCAACCGGCATGACCGTACGCCCGGTGGTGGTGGCCCGCTCCGAGGTCCGCCGGATCATCGAGAAGCTCCAGCGCGAGTCCAGCGATCTCGGCGAGCTCGCCGAGGGCGAGCAGGACGACCAGGCCGGGATGGCCGCCCAGGCCACCAGCGTCGACGACGCGCCGATCGTGCGCTACGTGAACAACCTGATCGAGCAGGCCGTCCAGAACCGCGCCTCCGACCTGCACCTCGAGCCGACCGAGGACGACATGCGGGTGCGCTACCGGATCGACGGCGTGCTGCACGAGGTCGACGTGGTGCCGCGCGGTGTCATGGCGGCCCTCACCTCCCGCATCAAGATCATGTCGGGCGTCGACATCACCGAGAAGCGCGTGCCGCAGAACGGCCGCATCACGGCGCTGATCCGCGACCGCCCGGTCGACCTGCGTACCGCCACGCTGCCGACGGTGTGGGGCGAGAAGATCGTGCTCCGGGTGCTCGACACCGGCGGCATCGACCTCGACATGAACAAGCTGGGCTTCACCCAGCACAACCTCGACCGCTTCGCCGAGTCGTTCACCAAGCCGCACGGAATGGTCCTGGTCACCGGCCCCACCGGGTCCGGAAAATCCACGACCCTGTACGCGACGCTGGGCCGGATCAGCAAGCCGGAGATCAACGTGATCACGGTCGAGGACCCGGTCGAGTACCGCCTGCGCGGAGTCAACCAGGTGCAGGTCAACGCGAAGGCCGGCCTGACCTTCGCGGCGGTGCTGCCGGCCATCCTGCGGTCCGACCCCGACGTGGTGCTGATCGGTGAGATCCGGGACTCGAACACCGCCCAGATCGCGGTCGAGGCGTCGCTCACCGGCCACCTCGTGCTCTCCACGCTGCACACCAACGACGCGCCCGGCGCGGTCACCCGTCTCACCGAGATGGGCATCGAGCCGTTCCTGGTCGGGTCGTCGCTGGACTGCGTGCTGGCCCAGCGGCTCTCCCGGCGGCTGTGCGACTGGTGCAAGGAGGCGTACCGGCCGACCGAGGAGGAGCTGGTCGGCGCCCGGTGGCCGTTCGACGACCTGACCGTGCCGGAGGCGCTCTACCGGCCGGTGGGCTGCCGGAACTGCGCCAACACCGGCTATCGCGGCCGGCTGGCGATCCACGAGGTCATGCCGATCTCGCCGGAGATCGAGTCGCTGACCATCCGCCGGGCCTCCTCCAACGAGATCCGCGAGGTGGCCCTCGACCAGGGCATGTACGACCTGCGGGCGGACGGGCTGGCCAAGGCGGCGGGCGGCCTCACATCCGTGCGCGAGATCTCCCGCGTCGCCATCTAAGGCAGGCCCAGCTAAGCAAATCCCGAAATCGTCCGATAGGGGAGCTGATGTACACGACCGACCAGCAGGTGCCGCACCAGACGGCGCCGGTCGAGCCGCCCGCGTCCGCGCAGGGCGACCTCGCCGTGCTCAACCAGATGCTCGTCACGCTCGTCGAGTCGGGCGGCTCCGACCTGCACCTGACCGTCGGCACCCCGCCGATGATCCGGGTGAACGGCTCGCTGCGGCAGCTGCCGGGATACGGCAACCTCAACTCGGCCGACACCGCGCTGCTGGCCCGCGCGGCGGTCTCGCCGGCGCAGTGGCAGACCTTCCAGGACTGCCAGGAGCTGGACTTCGCGCACAGCATCGTGGGCGTCTCCCGCTTCCGCGGCAACCTGTACGTGCAGCGCAACTCGTGCGGCGCGGTCTTCCGGGCCATCCCCCACAAGATCAAGCCGCTGGACGAGCTGGGCATGCCGGCCTCGGTGGCCCGTTTCGCCCACCTCCCCCGCGGCCTGGTGCTGGTCACCGGCCCCACCGGCTCCGGCAAGACCACGACGCTCGCGTCGATCCTGGACCTCGCCAACCGCAGCCGCGCCTCGCACATCATCACCATCGAGGACCCCATCGAGTTCCTCCACCCGCACAAGCGCAGCGTGGTGAACCAGCGCGAGGTCGGCTCGGACACCGAGGACTTCGCCAGCGCGCTCAAGCACGCGCTGCGGCAGGACCCGGACATCATCCTGGTCGGCGAGCTCCGCGACCTGGAGACCACGGCGACCGCGCTGACCGCGGCCGAGACCGGTCACCTGGTGCTGGCCACCCTGCACACGCAGAGCGCCACCCAGACCATCGACCGCGTCATCGACATCTTCCCGCCGCATCAGCAGCTCCAGATCCGCGCGCAGCTGGCCGCCTCGCTGCAGGGTGTGGTCACGCAGGCGCTGGCGCCCACCGCGGACGGCAAGGGCCGGGCGGTGATCGCCGAGATCCTCACCGCCACCCCGGCCATCAGGAGCCTGATCCGGGAGGGCAAGTCGCACCAGATCCCCTCGTTCATGCAGGCCGGTGGCTCCGAGGGCATGCTCGCCTTCGACCAGGACCTGGCCGAGAAGGTCCGGGAGGGGAAGGTCGCCCTCCAGGTCGCTCTCGAGCTCTGCCACTCGCAGGAGGAACTCAAGCGATTGATCGGCCGGATGTGATGCCATGCCCGTGACCAAGACGTTCCACTACAGCAGCATCGACGCCACCGGACGCAAGTCCAAGGGCACGGTGGAGGCGCCCAACGAGGCGGCCGCCACCCAGATGCTGCGGCAACGTGGCGAGGTGCCGCTCGAGGTGAGCGGCGCCGGCCAGGGTCTCAACAAGGAGTTGAAGATCCCGGGCCTGGGCGGCCGGACGAAGATGAAGGACCTCGCCATCTTCGCCCGGCAGTTCGCGACGATGACCTCGTCCGGCATGTCGCTGCTGCGGTCGCTGGCGATCCTCGAGGAGCAGACCTCGGCGGCGTCGCTCAAAGTGGCGATCGGCGAGACGCGTACGGATGTGGCCGGTGGTCTCTCGCTCTCGGCCGCGATGGCCAAGCACGACAAGATCTTCCCGCGCCTGATGATCGCGATGGTCCGGGCCGGCGAGACCGGCGGCATGATCGACCGCGCGCTCGAGCAGATCGCGGACAGCCTGGAGAAGGACACCGCGCTCCGCGGCAAGATCAAGAGCGCGCTCACCTATCCGGCGATCGTGCTCGGCTTCACGTTCGTGCTGATCGCGGCCGTCCTGATCTTCATCGTCCCGATCTTCGAGTCGATGTTCAAAAGCCTCGGCGGCGAGCTGCCGGCGATCACCCAGTTCCTCGTCGACGCCAGCCACAACATGTGGTGGATCGGCCCGCTGATCGTGATCCTGATGGTCGGCGGCTCGGTCGGCTACAAGCGGCAGATGCGGGCGAGCGCCGACTTCCGGCTCGCCGTCGACAAACTGAAGATCCGCATGCCGGTCTTCGGCCCGCTGCTCCAGAAACTCGCGATCGCCCGGTTCTCCCGCAACCTCGGCCTGCTGCTCAACGTCGGCGTGCCGGTGATGCAGGCGCTCGCCGTGGTCGGCGAGACCACCGGCAACGAGGTCATCAACATCGCGATGAAGGACGTCCAGGGCGCCGTACGCGACGGCCAGCCCATGTCGTCCGCCATGCGGCACCACAAGATCTTTCCCGAGATGGTCACCCAGATGATCGAAGTCGGGGAAGAAAGCGGTCAGATCAGTCAGATGCTCGACAAAGTTGCCGATTTCTACGACAGGGAAGTCGACAGCGCCGCCGAATCCCTGACCGCTTCCATCGAACCGATCATGGTGCTCGTCATGGGCGCCGTGGTCGGCGGGATGGTGGTCTGTCTGTACCTCCCGATGTTCACCATCTACCAGAACATCCAGAGCAACTGAAGCTCAAGTACCGCCGCGGACGACCGATCTGAGGTCGACCCTGCAACACCCCTTCCCTGCCCCACCCCCACAGCCTCGGAGGCACCCCCAATGCACGAGACCATCAACCGGCTCCGCGCCAAGAAGGGCGACGAGGGCTTCACCCTCATCGAGCTCCTCGTCGTCGTCGTCATCATCGGCGTCCTGGTCGCGATCGCCGTCCCGGTCTACCTGAACTACCGCAAGGGCGCGGCCGACAAGTCGGCCCAGAGCGACGTGCGCGGCGCGGTCAGCGCGATCGAGCAGTTCTACACGGACAACGGCAACACCTACCCGGCGCCGACCGCCGCCAACGTCAAGAAGGTGGCCAAGAGCTTCAGCCTCAAGGACGGCTCGACCACCGCGTCGACCGACCAGAGCGGCTGGGTCACCCTGTCCGACAAGACCACGATGACCTACGTCCTCGAGCCCACGAAGAAGCTCTCCTACCTCGTCTGCGCCACCAACGACGGCGGCAGCGACAAGGTCTATGTGTACGACAGCGCCAAGGGCGGCTCCGTCACGGCGGTGGCCGGCGCCAGCATGGACACCTGTCAGTGACGATCGGCTGAAGCATGACCCGGGCGGCGCTCCACCGCGCCACCCGGACAGCCCACCACCAGCCCGAGGAGGTCGAAATGCCGCAGCCCATGCTGCTCGGTGTGATCGCCCTGCTCGGGCTGGCGGTCGGTTCGTTCCTGAACGTCGTGATCTACCGGCTGCCGCGTAACGAGTCGCTGTCGCGGCCGGGCTCGCACTGTCCGCACTGCGGCAACGCGGTCCGCAACCGGCACAACGTCCCGGTCCTCGGCTGGCTGATCCTGCGCGGCAAGTGCGCGGACTGCGCGGCGCCGATCAGCGCGCGTTATCCCCTGGTCGAGGCCGGCACCGCCGTCCTGTTCGTGGCGGTGGCCGCGAAGTTCGGCTGGTCCTGGGAGCTCCCGGCCTACCTCTACCTGGCCGCCATCGCGATCGCGCTGGCCGCTATCGACATCGACCTCAAGCGCCTGCCCGACAAGATCGTCCTCCCCTCGTACGCGATCGCCCCGCTCCTGCTGATCCCGGCGGTGATCGCCGAGCACAGCTGGGGCGCCGTCGTCCGCGGCCTGATCGCGGCCGTCCTGCTCTACGCCGGCTACTGGGTCCTCGCGGTGCTGCCCAAGGGCATGGGCTGGGGCGACGTGAAGCTCGCCCCGCTGCTCGGCTTCTACCTCGGCTGGCTCGGCTGGGGCTCGGTGATCGTCGGCGCGTTCGCGGGCTTCCTGCTCGGCGGCCTCGTCGGCGTACTGCTCCTGGCCGCGCGTGCGGCCACTCGTAAGAGCCGCATCCCGTTCGGCCCGTACATGCTGGCCGGCGCCTTCCTCGCGGTCTTCGCGGCGGCGCCGATCGTCAGCTGGTACACGGGCCTGATCACACCCACCGCCTGAACGAAGGGACGCGCAGATGGCCGGAGTCATCCCGATCGGGCTGGACATCGGCTCGTCCTCGATCCGCGCCGTCGAGGTCCGCCGCAACAAGGACGGGTTCGCGCTCAACAACTTCGGCCAGATGCCGCTGCCGCCGGGCACCGTGACCGGCGGGGTGGTGCAGGACCCGGTGGCGATCACCGGACTGCTCAAGCAGCTTTGGGCGGCGTGCAAGTTCGGCACCAAGCGGGTCAGCATCGGCGTCACCCACCCGCAGCTGGTGGTGCGCGAGATGTCGGTCGCCAACCTGCCGGCCAAGGAGCTGAAGCAGGCGCTGCCGTTCCAGGTCAAGGACGCGCTGCCGCTCGCGGTCGAGAAGGCGGTGCTCGACTTCTACCCGCTCGAGGAGCCGGGCAGCAACCCGACGGTGCGCGGGCTCCTGATCGCCATGCCGAAGGAGGCCGTGCTCACCGCGGTCGAGGCCGCGCAGAAGGCCGGGCTGCACGTGGTCGGGGTCGACCTCGCGTCGTTTGCTCTGCTGCGCTCCGCCTCCCGGCTCGACGCCCAGGTCGAGGCCATCGTCGACATCGGCTCGGACGTCACCAGCGTGGTCGTGCACGCCGACGGCGAACCACTCATCGTCCGGACCGTGCCGCGCGGCGGCACCGAGATCACCAGCTCGATCGCCACCCGGCTGGGCGTTCCGCAGCAGGAGGCCGAGGCGATCAAATGCCACTACGGCCTGCACGGCGACGGCGACCCGGTCACCGTCGACGCCGCCACCGAGGCGGTCCGGCCGCTGGCCAGCGAGCTGCGCAGCTCGTTCACGTACCTCGCCTCGGGCGAGCGGCAGAAACAGGTCACGCGGCTCGCGCTCTGCGGCGGCAGCGCGCTGATGCCCGGCCTCGCCGAGCACCTGCAGCAGCAGTTGGGCATCACCGTGATGTACGCCGACAGCGCCAGCCGGCTGCGTGACACCCGCAAGGGCCGCGAGCGCGGGTTCGACAGTTTCGTGCCGTCGGCCGCCGTGTCGATCGGCCTGACCCTGGGAGCGGCAGCCTGATGAGCAACAGCACCACGGCCCTCATGCCGCTCGATCCCGCGGTCTCCCCGGAGCACGTCAACCGGGTCCTGCCGATCCGGGCGAACCTGCTGCCCCCGGAGATCATGGCCGGCCGCAATGCCCGCCGCACCCGGGTCGTGCTCGCCGGCGCGGTCGCCGTGGTCGCCGTGCTCCTCGGCGGGTGGTACTGGCACGCCGACAAGCAGCGCGATCTGGTCAACGACGATCTCGCCTCGGTCACCGGGCAGGTCGACGTGATCCGCAAGGAGACGCGCTCGCAGAAATACACGAAGGTCACCGACGCGATCGAGACCCGGGACCAGATCGCCGCCGATCTCAAGAGCGCGCTCGCCAAGGACCTGCCCTGGCAGACGCTGCTGGATTCGCTGCGCAGCACGGCCGCCGCCAAGGGTGTGACCCTCTCGACCCTCTCCGGCGCACTGGACGCGGACAACTCCGGCGCCACCAGCACCGACACGGTCGGCACGCTGACGATCACGGGCGATGCCAAGGACAAACCCACCATTGCCGGTTTCGTCGACGCGGTCGCCAAGGTGAACGGCATGACCGACGTCTACCTCACCTCGGCGACCCAGAAGGATGGGACCAGCTGGACGTACACCCTCACCGCGAGCATCAAGACCACCTTCCTTTGCGGCCGGTACAGCGCCAAGACCTGCGGAGGTAAATGATGGGTATCCGTCGCACCGACCGACTGTGGATGCTCGGCGGCCTGGCCGGGATCATCGTTATCGTCGTGGTCGCGTACCTCCTGGCGATCAAACCGATCAACGCCGACCGGGACGACAAACAGGCTCAGATCGACGACCAGGAGCTGGCCCTGGTCACCCTCAAACATCAGCTCACCGACCTGCAGGCCAAGGCGAAGAACCTCCCGTCCTACACGGCGCAGCTCAACGCCAAGACGGCGGCCATGCCCGCCTCGTACGACATTCCCAACTATTTGCGCGCGCTGCAGACCTCGGGCACCGCCGCGGGCGTCGTGGTCAGCGGCGTCAGCGTCGGCGTCCCGGCGAAGGTCGATGGCACGGACGGTGTCATCTCGGTGCCGATCACGCTCATCGCCACCGGCCCGCCGGCCGACCTCAGCAAGTTCTTCAACCGCCTGCAGAACGTGCAGAGCCGCGCCGTCCTGGTCAATTCGATCAACCTCAGCAGCGGCGACGCGACCGACATGGCGGCCACGGTGGCACTCCTCGCCTTCTGCCGCTCGAGTGCCACCTGCACGGCGGCCTACTAGGCCTCTTCCGGGCTCCCGTCAGCTGACGCGCCAGACCGTGGTGTCTCCGGTCAGGGTGGGGCAGACCAGATAGCCGCCGTCCTGCTGGCAGCGGAACGAGGCCACGTGCGTCATCGAGCCGGCCGTGCGCAGGTCGCCGGTCGCCTCGTCGGGGATCGACACCCAGGTGCGGATGCCCTCGGTGCGCAGGATCAAGCGACCCAGCTGGCGGCTGTGCCCGAGCGGGTGCAGGACCCGGCCGGTGCCGGCGTCGATCAGGGCCGCCTTGGCGTCCTCCTGGTTGTCGTACGCGAACAAGCGCCCGGCGTCGTACCGGTAGGCGATCCCCCACGACGGCTGCTCCCACCGCACTCCGCCGCCGGCCGGGTCCACCGCCGTCACCCAGCGGGTGTCCGCCACGCAGAGCACGGCCCCGCAGTCCGACACGATGCCGACCGGGCCGCCCTCGGTGCGCCACAGGGCGGTCAGCGGCCGCACCGAATACGCGGTCAGCGACGCCCGCCCGCGCACCCGCCGCGACAGGTAGAGGCGGTCGCCGACCACGCTGACCGAGGTCGCGTTGGCCGGCACCGACCGGTCGCCGCCCTGCTCGTAGATCAGGCCGAGGTCGCCGCGGGAGAGCACGCTGCCGTCCGCGTACGAGAGCACGACCACGTCGCCGGAGTTGCCCACCGCGACGATCCACGACGAGCCGCCGTGGTATAGCTCGTCCGGGCCCAGGAAGCCCGCCGGCTCGACCTCCCGGGTCCAGACCGTGCGGCCCGTGACGGAGTCGATCAGGCGCAACGCGCTCGTGCCGTTCACCCCCGACTGGGTGAGCACGCCGCCCCGGCCCAGCGCCAGCACGGCCGTGTCGGGGGAATCCTGGAACCACAGCTGACGGCCCGAAGCGGCGTCCAGGGCGGTCAGCCGCTGCTGCTCGGCGCCGGACAGCACGAGCACGATCCGGCCGGCGTCGTCGGTCCACAGGGTCTGCACGGCCTGGTCGAACGGCCGCGTCCAGCGGGTGTCGCCGGCGGGCAGGTCGTAACGGCGTACGAAAGTGGGGGTCGACAGAAACAGCGACCCGGCACCCAGCTCGACCGCCGTGACCGGCTCGGACACCGACAGCACGGGCGTCAGCCCGGGTGGCGGCACGACCGAGCCGCCCAACGCGAGCAGCGCGACGACCAGCACCGCGAGCACTCTCGCCCGGCGCGGCCGCAGGGCGGCTCCGGTCGTCTCGCCACCCGGGGGCGGGCGGTCGAGATCGATCAGCGGGACCTCGGCGACCATGGGTTCAGCATGCACGGCGAGTGCCCGCGTCGGCATCCGGTAACCGTGAGTACTCTGCCCGTATGTCTTATGCGGTCCCACCGACCCGCACCGCGGCCGTGGTCCGGCAACTGCGCAACGAGATAGTGACCGGCGAGCTCCCTCCGGGCACGCTGATCAAGGACGCCGAGCTGGCGTCGCGGCTCGGTGTCAGCATCACCCCGGTGCGCGAGGCCATCGCCCAGCTCTCCGTCGAGGGCCTGATCGACATCGCGCCCAACCGCACCCGCCACGTCACGCGCGTGACGCAGAAGAACGCGCTCGAGCTGATCGACGTGATGAGCGTGCTGGCCTGCGCCGGTTTCGAGTGGGGCGTGGACAACCTCACCGAGACCCACATCGACCTGCTGCGCCAGCGGCAGAAGGAGTTCGTCGAGGCCCTGCGCGCCGGCAACGTGCTCGCCGCCGGTGCGGCCGGCGCCGACTTCAGCACCATCGTGATCCTCGCCAGCGGCAACCGCGAGCTCCAGTCCATGGTGGACCTCGTGGTCGCGCGCACCATGCGGATCCTCGCGATGACCGCCGAGAGCGGCCTGTGGGACATCTGGATCGAGGGGCACGACGCGATCATCGACCTCCTCGAAGCCGGAAACACCCAGGGCGCGCTGGCGCGGTACCGGCAGATCTACGTCGATTACCGGGACCGGGTCGAGCGGGAGCTCTTCGACGACCTCTAGCGCTTGATGATCTGCTCCACCCCCTCGATCGCCGGGGTGCGCACGGCGAAATGCGTGATGCCCCAGCGGCGCTCGATCTCGCCGAGCTTGGCGACGATCTCGTCGAGCGTGCCGGCGAAGACGTAGGGCGCCGCGATCAGGTCGGACTCGTCCTCTTTCATCTCCTCCGCCCATTTCGCGTAGGCGGCGCCCGCGTCGTCGGTCACCTCGAAGCGCTGCACCAGCGCCTCGGCCGGGGTGTCGCCGCAGATCTCGACCTGCGCGTCGATCTGGTCCTGACGCCAGCGCGTCTCGTGCATGTGACCGTCCTCGAGGGTGCGGCCGAGGCCGGAGAGCCCGATGCGGTCGACGTTGCCCGCGGCGGCCCAGCGCAGCAGCCGGGTGTTGCCGCCGCCGAACAGGATCGGGACGTGCTCCTGGACCGGGCGCGGCTTTTCCAGCTCGCGGTCGAGCAGCGCCCGCGTGCGCTCGGTGACCTCGATGCAGTGCTCGACCCGGCCGCGCACATCGGGACGCTCGCGGCCGACCGCCGCCCACTCGGCGGGGGTGTGCCCGGCGCCGATGCCGAGGAACGCCCGGCCGCCGGAGACGACGTCGAGCGTGGCGACATCGGAGGCGAGCAGGATCGGCTCGCGAACGCCGGCGTTCGACACGTACGACCCTAGTTTGATCTTTGTGGTCACGGCGGCCGCCGCGGCGAGCGCCACGAAGGGCGAGGCGCACGCGCCGGGGTGGTCGGCCGCCTGGATGGCCTCGAAGCCGATCGCCTCGGCCCGGCGGGCGAGATCGAGCCACTCGGCGGCGGTGGTCGGCTGGGCTTGGAGCGAGAACGTCACCATCGGCCGATCCTCGCCGATGCCGCTCGCCCGGGCCCAGCTCTTCTGCCATCAGCAGATGACGCACCCGGGCCGCAACCAAGATCTCGTTCATCGGCACCCGTCCGCGGTCGATCAGCCGGACAGCCGACCGAGAGGAATCCCCGGATGAACCAGAATTTGATCCTGATCGCCGAGGACGACGCGGACATCCGCGACATGCTCACCTTCGCGCTCGAGGGGGTCGGCTACCGGACCGTCGCGGCCAAGGACGGAAACACCGCGGCCCGCATCCTCACGGTGGCCAAGCCGGTCGGGCTGATCACCGACGTGCGCATGCCGGCCCTCAACGGCATGGAGCTCTGCCGGCTCGCCCGCGGCAACCCGGACGTCCGGGACACCGCGATCCTGATGATCTCGGCGAACGCCCACGCCTACGACGTGGACGCCGGGCTCGGCGCCGGCGCCGACCGGTACCTGCCGAAGCCGCTCTCGCCGCGCCGGCTGGTCGGCGAGCTCCAGGAACTGATCACCAACCGACACCCTTCCCTCTAAGGCGGCCCCCGGATGACCACGGACTTCGTCTCGGCTCTCACCTCGGCGCCCATCTCCGCGCCGCCCAGCCCGACCATCCTCATCGCCGACGACGATGACGACGTGCGCGACGTCATCGCGTTCAAGCTCCAGGTCGCCGGCTACCGCACGCTGAGCGCCGACAACGGCCGCACGGCGCTCAGCCTCGCCGTCGAGGCGCGGCCCCGGGTCGTCATCCTCGACGTGACCATGCCGCAGCTGGACGGCCTCCGCGTCTGCCAGGAGCTGCACGCCCGGCCGGAGACCGCGCGGATCCCGGTCCTCATGATCAGCGGGAACAGCCGCCCGAGCGACCTCGACCTCGGCTTCTCGGCCGGCGCCGACGACTACCTGCCCAAGCCGTTCAGCCAGCGCGAGATGCTGCGCCGGGTGAACTCGCTGCTCATGTCCTCGGGTCGCTGACCGCGCCCCGGTAGCGGCCGGCCAGCAGCCGGATGTGCTCGACCAGCTCGGGCGGCCCGGTCACGGTGAAGTCGTGGCCGAGCAGGCCGAGGTGGACGGCGAGCGTCTCGACGCTCTCGGCGCCGGTGTCCAGCAGGCAGCTGGTGTCGTCGATCGCGGTGATGGTCCCGACGGCGGCGGTGATCCGCTCGGCGAGAACACCGGCCGGCGTGTGCACGACGACCCGGGCCCGGTACCGCCACGCGGCCGAGGACGCGCCCCGGCGCACCTGATCGACGGCCTCCTCGGGAAGCTCGCGCGGGGTGAACCGGGGACCGGTCGGCGTGCGCGGGCTCAGCCGGTCGACCCGGAACGTCCGCCAGTCGTCGCGCTCGATGTCGAAGGCGACCAGGTACCACCGCCGACCCCAGTTGACCAGCCGGTACGGCTCGGCCTCGCGCCGGCTCTCGCTCCCGTCGTGGCGGCGGTAGTCGAATCGCAGCCGCTCGTGGTCGCGGCAGACGGCGGCGAGGGCGCTGAGCGTGCCGGCGTCCACCCGCGGGCCCTGGTCGTCGCGGGGCACCGTCTCGGCGTACGTCTGCAGGGCGTTGACCCTCCGCCGGAGGCGGGCCGGCAGGACCTGCTCGAGCTTGGCCAGGGCGCGCAGCGACGTCTCCTCGACCCCGGTTATGGTGCCGCCCGCCGCGGTGCGCAGCCCGATCGCCACCGCCACCGCCTCCTCGTCGTCGAGCAGCAGCGGCGGCAACGCGGCCCCGGCGCCGAGCCGGTAGCCGCCCACCGCGCCCCGGCTGCCGTGCACCGGATAGCCCAGCGTGCGCAGGCGTTCCACGTCGTTGCGCACCGTGCGAGGGCTTACCGACAGCCGCTCGGCCAGCTCGGCGCCGGTCCACTCCCGCGGCGTCTGCAGCAACGACAGCAGGCGCAGCAGCCGCGCCGAGGTCTCCAACATTCCCGGAAGTCTGCCATTCCATTAGGAACGAAGCTTGCCTAAATGGCTCCTACGCTTCGGGCCATGACAATCACTCCGTTCCGCATCGACATCCCGCAGGCCGACCTCGACGACCTCCAGGAGCGGCTGGCCCGCACCCGATGGGCCGAGGAGCTGCCCGCGCCCGAGGCGGCGGCGCCCGGCCCGGTCCCGCCCGGCTGGGAGTACGGCGTGCCCGTGGGTTACGTGCGACAGCTCGTCGAGCGGTGGCGCACCGGCTACGACTGGCGGGCCTGGGAGGCGAGGCTCAACGCGTACCCGCAGTTCACGACCGAGATCGACGGGCAGACCGTGCACTTCCTGCACGTCCGCTCGCCGGAGCCGGAGGCGACCCCGCTGATCCTGACCCACGGCTGGCCCACCACGGTGGTCGAGTGGCTCGACGTGATCGGCCCGCTCACCGACCCGCGCCGCCACGGCGGCGACCCGGCCGACGCGTTCCATCTGGTCATCCCGTCGGTGCCCGGCTTCGGCTTCTCCGGGCCCACCCGCGAGCGGGGCTGGGACCGCTATCGGGTGGGTCGCGCCTGGGCCGAGCTGATGCGCCGCCTGGGGTACGAGCGTTACGGCGCGGCCGGCAACGACGGCGGCTCGCTGGTCTCGCCCGAGGTGGGCCGGGCCGACCCGGCGCATGTCCGCGGCGTGCACGTCACGCAGGTCTTCTCGTTCCCCGCCGGCGACCCCGCCGAGCTCGAGGGCCTCACTGAGGAGGAGCGCGGCCGACTCGCCTTCGCCGACTGGTTCGTCAACAACCGGGGTGCGTACGACAAGCTCCAGTCCACCGAGCCGCAAAACCTGGCTCACGCCCTCGCCGATTCACCGGCCGGGCTGCTGGGCTGGCACGCGCAATTGCTCGGCCCGACGCTCGACCCCGACTTCGTGCTCACCAACGTGGCCATCTTCTGGCTGACCAACACGGCCGCCTCCGCCGCCCGGTTCTACTACGAGGACGCGGCGACCGCTCCCGCCCGGCAGAAGTCGAACGGTCGCGGCACCGAGATCCCCGAGCCGACCACCGTTCCGCTGGGGCTGGCCAATTTCGCTTTCGACTTCCAGTCCATCCGTACGTTTGCCGAGCGCGACCACCGCAACATCGTGTCCTGGAACGTGTACGACCGGGGCAGCCACTTCTCCTCGCAGGACGCCCCCGATCTGCTGGTCGACGATCTCCGCCAGTTCTTCCGTAAAGTTCGCTGATGCGAACCCTGGGGCGACGGGAGCTGGGCCGGGCCCTCCTGGCCCGCCAGATGCTGCTGGAGCGTGCTTCCACCACACCCGAGGCGGCGGTCTCGCACCTGGTCGGCATGCAGGCCCAGTCCCCGTACGCCCCCTATTACGGCCTCTGGTGCCGCCTGCAGACCTTCGACCCCGCCGCCCTGTCGGCGGCGCTGACCGCCCGCCGCCTCCTCCGGGTTGCTCTGATCCGCAGCACCATCCACCTGGTCACCGTGGCCGACTATGCCGCGCTGCGACCGTGGTCCCAGCCCGCCCTCGACCGCGAGCTGAACACCGCCTTCAAGACGCCGTTGGCCGACCTCGACCTCGCCGCCGTCGCAGCCTTCGGACGGGACCTCCTTGCCACCCGGCACCTCACCCCCAAGGAGCTCGGAACAGCCCTGCACGACCACTGGCCCGACCGCGACCCCCACGCGCTGACCACCGTCGTACGCAATCTCGTGCCCCTGGTCCAGGTGCCCCCACGCGCCATCTGGGGCGTCGGCGGCACCACCCGCTACGCGACGGCGGCCGACTGGACCGGCGTCGAGCCCGCCGGCACCTTCGACGCCGAGCGGATCGTCCTGCGCTACCTCGCCGCCTTCGGCCCCGCCTCGATCAACGACTGCCAGACCTGGTCGGGCCGCACCCGCCTGCGCCCCGTCTTCGAGTCCCTGCGCCCGTCGCTGGCGGTCTTCCGCGACGAGCACGGCGTCGAGTTGTTCGACCTCCCCGACGCCCCACGGCCCGGCGCCGATGTCCCGGCGCCGGTCCGCTTCCTGCCCGAGTTCGACAACCTGCTGGCCTCCCACGCCGACCGCACCCGGGTCATGTCGGAGGAGGCCCGCAAGCGGGTGGCGACCCGCAACGGCATGTACGCGACGCTCCTGGTGGACGGCGAGGTGACCGGCGTGTGGCAGCTTCGCGAGGGCAATCTCGTGATCGACCCGTTCCGGAACCTGACCGCGGCCGAACGCGCCGAGGTCGACGCCGAGGCCGCCCGCCTGCTCACCCTGGCCGCCCCCGGCACCAACCATGACCTGCGCATCCGCCGCTAGCCGCCGGGTGGGCTGCGCAACACCGAAGTCAGCCGCCGAGACCGTTGTCCGCCATCCACCGCGGGTCCGGCGCGACCATCTGCAGGACCTCGACAAGCAGCCCGTCCGGCCCGGTCACCTGGAACCTCCGCTGCCCCCACGGCTCGGTCACCAGCGGCATGACCACCGTCAGACCCGCGTTCGACAGGCGCGCGTACTCGGCGTCGACGTCCTCAACCAGGAATGCCAGAAGGGTTCCGACCACGTCCTTGCCCCGAGTCGCCGCCGGCCACGCCGCATGGTCCCTCTGCACGAAGTCCAGGCTGAGGTTCGGATGGTCGGCATGCTGCGTGTTGACATACCACCCCAGATCGATTCCCACCGCAAACCCGAAATGCTCCCCGAACCAGGCAGCGCTCACCGTCGGGTTATGACGGCTCGTCAGCCTGGCCGGTCGGCCGGGCGGAGGAGCAGCGCCCGGGTGCAGCGGCAGGGCGCCGGAGGGGTCCATAAGACCGAGCCGGCGGGGCTGAGCACCTTCACCTGCGCGGCGTCCCGAGCCTTGCCGTCGACGCCGAGGCCGCGTTGCGGCGCGACCGGGCCGCAGGCGAAGTGACCACTGGGCCACCAGCAAGGTCGGCACGATTTCGAATGCTGTCTTGGGCATCGTCGCCGGCCTGGCCGCAGCCTATGCAGAGCACCAGCAGGCATCCGGCACGGCCGCCCAGCGCGGGCAGCCACCCAGCGCGGGCAGCCACCCAGAGCAACCATCGCACCGTGGGGTTTCAGGGGGCTCGGCCCCCTGAGCAGAAATGACGAGGGCGACCCGGTCCGCGCTTTCCGCGGACACAGATCGCCCAATCGCACTCGTGGAGCTGAGGGGACTCGAACCCCTGACCCCCACACTGCCAGTGTGGTGCGCTACCAGCTGCGCCACAGCCCCTTACCGCCCCGGTCACCCGGGCACGGAGGAAATACTACACACCTCGGCGGGTCAGTTGAGGAGGGGGTCCGGAGGGAAGTGGGCCACGGCCGCCAAAATGTCGCCCTGCCTGCGGAGAACCATTGCCCAGAGATCATCCGGGCGGTTCACGAAGGCGTCTCCGGGGAGGGCGTCCAGCACGAACCACGAGCCGGCCGCTATCTCCTCCTCCAGCTGGCCCGACGACCACCCTGAGTAACCCGCGAAGACGCGGATGCCGGCCACGCTGTCGCGGATGCGATCGGGGTCGGCGGACAGGTCGACCGTGCCGAGGGCGCCGGCGACCTGGTGGAAGCCGTTGACGCGCCTTTTCACGTCCGGGCGGGTACGGGCCAGGCAGATGGCCGACTCGGGCTGCACCGGGCCGCCCTCGAAGAGCACGGCGGGGTCGCCGGCCAGCTCGCCCCACGGGCCCAGAACGTCGGACACGGGGACCTCGGTCGCCCGGTTGAGCACGACGCCCAGGGCGCCGCCGGACTCGTGGGCCACCAGCAGCACGACCGTACGGTCGAAGTTCGGATCTTTCAGGGTCGGGGTCGCCACCAGCAACCTGCCGGTCATCGACTCCATCGACCGGCCTCCGATCCGCTGACCCTCGCTATACACGGGCTGCCCACAGCGCCCGGGGGTAGTCGTCTTCCACCAACGCCATGCTCAGCACATTAGCCCGTGATTCCGGGCCTCGATAAGGTCTGCCCATGAACGCAGCGGCGGAGATCGGTGTCATCGGCGGCTCGGGGCTGTACTCGCTTTTGACAAAAAGCGAGGAGGTGGAGGTGTCCACCCCCTACGGTCCGCCGTCGGATCCGATCACGGTGGCCGAGGTGGGTGGCCGCCGGGTGGCGTTCCTGCCGCGGCACGGGCGTGACCATCGTTTCCCGCCGCACAAGATCCCCTATCGGGCCAACATCTGGGCGCTCCGCGCTTTGGGCGTACGGCAGATCGTCGCCCCCTGCGCCGTGGGTGGCCTGCGCCCGGAGCTGGGTCCGGGCACGTTCGTGGTCCCCGATCAGCTGATCGACCGCACGAGCGGGCGGGTGCAGACCTTCTACGACGAGGGCGCCGTTCACGTGAACTTCGCCGATCCGTACTGCCCGAACGGCCGGCGTGTCCTTCTGGAGAGTGAAGTCGGTCCGGTGGACGGCGGCGCCATGGTGGTGGTCGAGGGGCCGCGCTTCTCGACCCGGGCCGAGTCGCGGTGGTTCACCTCGATCGGTGGCGCCGTGGTGAACATGACCGGCCACCCGGAGGCGGTGCTGGCCCGCGAGCTGGCCGTCTGCTACACGACGATCGCCCTGGTCACCGATCTGGACGCCGGCGTGGAGGGCGAGCACGGGGTGACCCAGGAGGAGGTGTTCCGGGTGTTCGGGGAGAACACGGAACGGTTGCGCGGGGTGCTCCTCGACGCGGTGACGAAGCTTCCCGCCGTACGCGATTGCGTCTGCTCTTCTGTTCTTGACGGGATCAAGATCCCGTTCGAGTTGCCCTGACATCGATCGGTCACATCGACGACGTTGGTACGTCCACGGCTCGACACCCGTCATTGAGAAGGTGCTGCCGTGCGGAGAGATCTTGCCTCGTCGCGCGCCGTCGGGTTCGCCGGCTCGGCTCTGATCGCGGTCGGCGGTCTGGGCGCGGGGGCGTTACCGATCGGCGTCCCGATGTTCACCGGTGGGCGACATGCCCGGCTCGGTCTGGTCTGTGTCTACAGCGGACTGTTGCTGCTGTTGCTCGCCTGGTGGTGGTACGGCCGGGTGGCCCGCCGCTCCGAGGACGACAACGGCTGGTGGCACACGCTCGCGTTGTGGGTTGCGCCGCTGCTGCTCGCGCCGCCGATGTTCAGCCGGGACGTGTACAGCTATCTCGCCCAGGGTCTGATGATCGACTCGGGGATGGATGTGTACCGGCACGGGCCGGCGCTGCTCGGCGGTGAGATCGCCGATCAGGTGCCGGCGATCTGGCAGCACACGCCCAGCCCGTACGGTCCGGTCTTCCTGATTGTCGCCAAGATGGTCGCCGGCCCGCATCTGATGCTCGGCATCGTCGCGATGCGGCTGGTCGCGCTGGGCGGGCTGGTTCTGCTGGCCATTGCCGTACGGATGCTGGCGCGATCGGCCGGGGTGAGCCCGTCGGCGGCGATCTGGCTGGCCGTGCTGAACCCGCTGGTGCTGATTCACCTGATCGGCGGCGCGCACAACGACGCGCTGATGGTGGGCCTGCTGGCCGCGGGCCTGGCCGCCGCGGTCCGCCGTCACCCGATCGTGGCCACTTTGCTGGTCGTCGCGGCGGCGCTGGTCAAGGTGCCGGCGGCGCTGGGCCTGATCGCGGTGGCGGCGATCTGGGCGACACATCTGGCCGGCCGGTGGCCGTGGCTGCGGGCGGCCGGCGCCGTGTGCGCGACCGCGGTGGCCGCGACGGTGGTGATCACCCAGGTGGCGGGGACCGGGTACGGCTGGATCAGCGCCCTGAGCACCCCGATCTCGTCGCAGAACTGGTCGTTGACCGGCCTGCTGGGCCGCTGGACGTCCGGGATGCTGGGCACGGCCGCCGCGGCGGACGTGTGGCGCTGGTTCGGCATGCTGGCCGTGGTGATCGTGGCCGCGGTGGTCTGGACCTACCGCGCCCGCCTCGGCCCGGTCTATGGCCTCGGCATCGTGCTGGTCGCGGTGGTCGTCTTCGGCCCGGCCATCCGGCCCTGGTACGTGGTGTGGGGCCTGGCGCCGATCGCCGCCGCGGCCGTGCACCACCGGGTGCGGCGGCTGCTGGCCGGGTTCTGCGCGGCGCTGGTGCTGGTGGTGCTGCCGGACGGGTTCGGCGCCGACGCCGAGCGGGTGCTGCTGGCCGTGATCGGCGGGCTGATCGGGGTCGCCGCGTTCCTGGCCGTCCACCTGGCGGTTTCCTACACACCGCAGCGCCTCGCCTGGACCCGCCGATGAGCCGCAAGGCCCAGGTCACACTGGTGACGCTGGCGGCCGTAGCCGTCGCCGTCTTCCTCGTGACCATCCCGACTTTCCGGCACTTCTTCGATCTGGGCGTCTATCGCGGCGCGGTGCGCTACTGGCTGATCGACGGCGGCGACCTCTACGACTTCCGCTACCAGGACACCGAGTACGGGTTCACCTATCCCCCGTTCGCGGCGCTGACGCTGAGCCCGCTCGCGATCACCTCCTGGCCGGTGGCGGTCGCGGCCGCGGCGCTGCTCAACGCGGGCGCGGTGGCGCTGCTGATCCGCTGGTACTTCGTGCCGATCCTGCGGCGGCGCGGGTGGCCGGTGTGGACGCCGTGCGCCCTGATGTTCCTGGGTTTCCTGGTCTTCGAGCCGTCCCGGGACACCTTCAGCTACGGCCAGGTCAACCTGCTACTGCTGGTGCTGGTGTGCAGCGATCTCCGCAATCGGCGGATGAGTGGCGTCGGCATCGGGCTCGCCGCCGCGATCAAGCTGACACCTGTCGTTTTCATCGGATATCTGATCCTGTCCCGGCAGTACCGCCAGGCGGCCACGGCGATCGCGACGGCGGCCACCGCCACCGTGCTGGCGCTGCTGATCGCGCCGGACGCGTCGATCAGGTTCTGGACCGACGCGGTCTGGGACACCAACCGGATCGGCAAGCTGTACTACGTCTCCAACCAATCGCTGCGCGGCGTGGTGGCCCGGCTGGACGCGCCCGGGACGCTGTGGCTGGCGGCCGTCGCGCTGGTCGTCGCGTACTGGTGCTGGTGGGTGCGCACCCGCCGGCCCGATCCGGTGACCGGGTTCGCGGTCACCGGCGTGATCGCCTGCCTGGTCAGCCCGATCACCTGGGTGCACCACCTGGTGTGGGTGATCCCGGGCGTGTTCCTGCTGCTCGATCGGGCGGTGGGGATTCCGGCGCGCCTCGCGGTGCTCGCTGCCGGGTTCGTCGTGATGAGCAGCAGCCTGGTATGGGCCTGGTGGGCGCATCCGATGGGCTGGGACGCGTTCGCGGGCAGCAACGCGTACGTGTGGATCAGTCTTGTGATTCTCGCCGCGCTCACCAACGAGGCTTGGGTCACCGCGAACGCCCCGGCTCACGGGATTCCCGCGGGGGCCGATAGGTCCTAGGAGCGTCCGCCGCCCGGGGCGACGCCGGGACCGAAGGTGGCGCGGTGGCGCGGTGGGCGAAAGTCGTCGTGGTGACCCTTGCCGTCCTGATCGGCCTGGCCGGTGCGGGTTTCGGCGCCGCTGCCCTGTATGCCGAGCACTTCGAGAGCGAGGTCGCGCGCGACGACATCCTCGGCCGGGCCTCCGCGCTTCCGAAAATCACCGAGGCCCCCGAGTACGTGATAGTCACCGGCCCTTCCGGGGCGCTGCGGGAATCCGGCACCAACTACCTGGTCCTCGGCGTCGACACCCGCGCCACCTGGACGCAGGCCCAGTCCCGCAGCGACACGATCATGCTGATCCACGTCGACGCGTCCCACCGGCACGCGAGCGTCGTCTCGTTCCCCCGGGATTCCTACGTCTACATCCCGCCGGTGCCCGGCCGATGGGCCGGAGGCAAGACCAAGATCAATGCCGCGTACGCCTGGGGCGGCGCGCCCCTGGTGCTGCAGGTGGTGAGCCACCTGACCGGCCTGGACATCGACCACGTCGTGCGGGTCGACTTCGCCGCCGTCCGAAAGATCACCGACATCGTCGGCGGGGTCGACGTGAACGTCCGCAAGGCGGTCACCGACGGACGCACCGGCTACCGGTTCCGCGCCGGCGTGAACCACCTCGACGGCAAGCGCGCCGAGATCTACGTCCGGCAGCGGTACGGCCTGGCCCAGGGCGACTTCGACCGGGTCAAGCGCCAGCAGCAGTACCTGCACGCGCTCGGCGACAAGATCCTATCGATGGGCGTGCTCACCAACCCGATGCGGCTGAGCTCGCTGCTCTCCGAGGTGGCGAAGTCCCTGGTGGTGGACTCGGGGCTCGACCTGACCGCAACCGCGCGCCAGCTCTCCGGCCTGCGCACCGACGACCTCGACTTCACCACGATCCCGTCCACCGGCTTCGTGCGCAGCGCCGCCGGCACCGCGAACCGGCTGGACAAGGCCGGGTGCCGCGATCTCTTCCTCGCGCTGCGAACGGACACGATGGACACGTACTTCCGCCGCCATCCGGGCTACGCGGCGGTCACTGGGTCCTAGGTCGCAGCGAGCGGACGTTCTCCGACGGGGGCTCGCCGGTCGTGGCCGTACGCATGCCGCTCAAATAGCCGTCGGTCTCGCGTCTCTCACCGTACTCGGAAGTCACCTCGGCCATCCGCTCGGCCAGAGTTTGCAAATCGCGCTCGCGGTCGCTCGCGATCTCCGCACGGAGATCGCCGAGCGCCGCCGTCAGGTCGTCGCCCGACACGCCCGGGGGCGTCGGCGCGGCCTGCTGCCGGAGATGGCGCAGTACCTGGTCGCGGGCGAAGATGACCAGCACCGCGAGCCAGGACAGCACGAAGAACCCGGTCACGATCGAGACGACGGCCAGCGGGCGCAGGTTGGGCGGCGGCGGAGGCAGGCCACCCGGCGGCGGGGGCGGCGGCGTCTGCCCCGACGGCATCTGGGTCAGCACCGTGACGATGAGCGCGCCGGTGGCTGCCGTGGCCACGATGACCGCGACCACGAGCAGCTTGCTGACCTGGAGGTGCCATCCCCCCAGCGCGGAGTGGTGATTGTCGGTCCGGGCCCGCTCGGTCACGCGTCGAGGCTAGTGCTCCGCGGCGCTCAGCGCGACATCGACCAGCGGCAACGTCCCCTTGAGACGCGAATCTGTCACCCGGATTTGCGACGCCGCAGCACTCGCCGGTAGGGCTCCAGCATCCGATCGAGGACCGTTTCCAGGGCCTGGCGGTCGGCGCGCGGGATCGGCGAATCGTCGGCAAGCATCCGGGCCAGCTCGTGGACCAGCGGATGAGCGGCGGGCAGGGTCGCCGGCGCCGGGCCGTGCAACCGATCCGGGTACGCCGCGAGGACCAGCTCGTTGATGCTCTTGCCCAAGATGGGGGCGATGCGCTCGATCGACCTGATCGTGGGCCGCTGCTCCTCGCTCAGCCAGCGCAGCACCACCGAGGGATCGGTGCCCGCGGCCCGGGCGAAGTGCGTGGGCGTCGGAAACCGGGCGGCCAGGATCGCTTCCTTGAGATAGACCCCGAAGCCGGTCGCCGCCATCGGCACAGCATAGGCGCGGTTCCGGGCGATGGCCGTAGTCCGAGCGACTGATTGGCTACAGGGTCGCGCGCTGCTACCGTCATTGTCTCGATAACCAACGGGCTCTTCGACCTTCGACGCAGAGGCGGTGGCACGATGATGATCTTCGCAATCGTCGTCCTGTGCGCGGCGCTCGTCCTCCTGCCGATCCGCCTGGTCCTGGCACGCCGGCGCAAGCCGGGGGCCCTCCCCGAGCCCGTCGCCTCAGCGGCACCGGGTGCTCCCGTGGCGGCGAGAGCACCCGGTGCGGACCTCCCCGCGCCGCGACGCCGCCGGCATGACAACAGCGGCCTCGGCCACTTCGCCGGCCACGGGACAAACGAGGCGCGCCGCACGTCGCGCAGTTCCCGCTGACCTTGTTTCGAAAAATGTCGTACCAGTAGGGGACCATCGGTCCCATGAACCCACCGGCTATCGAGACCACGGGTCTCGTCAAGACATTCGGAGACAACCGCGCGGTCGACGGCGTCGACCTGACCGTTCCCGCCGGCACGGTCTACGGCCTGCTGGGCCCCAACGGCGCCGGCAAGACCACCGTCGTGCGCATGCTGGCCACGCTCCTGCGCCCCGACGGCGGGACGGCCAGCGTGTTCGGCCACGACATCGTGCGCGAGGCCGACGCCGTCCGCAGCCGGGTCAGCCTCACCGGACAATACGCATCAGTCGACGAGGACTTGACCGGCACCGAAAACCTGGTCCTGCTGGCGCGCCTGCTCGGCCAGTCGAAATCGCAGGCCCGCGGCCGCGCCGCCCAGCTGCTCGAGGCGTTCGGCCTCACCGACGCCGCCGACCGCCAGGTGAAGAAGTACTCCGGCGGCATGCGCCGCCGCATCGACATCGCGGCCAGCATCCTCAACACACCCGACCTGCTGTTCCTCGACGAGCCCACGACCGGCCTCGACCCGCGCAGCCGCAACCAGGTGTGGGACATCGTGCGGGTCGTGGTGGCCAACGGCACGACGGTCCTGCTCACGACGCAATATCTGGACGAGGCCGACCAGCTGGCCCAGCGCATCGCGGTGATCGACCACGGCCGCATGATCGCCGAGGGCACGCCCGGCGAGCTCAAGTCGTCGATCGGCGCCGGCACGGTCCACGTCCGCCTGCGCGACGCGTCGCAGCGCAACGCCGCATCCGACGTCCTGACCTCGGCGCTGGGCACGACGGTCCAGCTGGAGGCCGATCCGGTCGCGTTGACCGCCCGCGCCTCCGGGTCCGACGCCCTGGCCGCCGCGCAGGCGTCGCGTGCCCTGGCGCTGCTCGCCGACGCCGGCATCATCGTCGACGACTTCTCACTGGGTCAGCCGAGTCTCGACGAGGTCTTCCTGGCACTTACCGACCGCGAGGGGGCGGCCGCATGAGCACCACATCCGAGCAGGCCACGGCCTACACCCCGTCGCCCGAGACGCTGGCCGCGGTCCTGTCCCGCGGTGACCGCCCCCGTCGCCCGAGCGCGTGGTCCGCCTCGATGACCTTCGGCTGGCGAGCGGTCCTGAAGATCAAGCACGTCCCCGAGCAGCTGTTCGACGTGACGGCTTTCCCGATCATCATGACCCTGATGTTCACGTACCTCTTCGGTGGCGCCCTCGCCGGTTCCACCAAGGAGTACCTGCAGTTCTTCCTCCCCGGCATCATGGTCACGAGCGTCGTCATGATCACGATGTACACCGGCGTGGGCCTCAACACCGACATCGAGAAGGGCGTCTTCGACCGCTTCCGCACGCTGCCGGTCTGGCGCCCCGCCGCCCTGGTCGGCATGATCTTCGGCGACGTCCTCCGCTACATCCTGGCCGCCACCACCATCATGCTGGTGGGCCTGGCCCTGGGCTTCCGCCCCGGCGGCGGCGTGGTCGGGGTGGTGGGCGGCGTGGCCCTGCTGGTCGTCTTCTCCTTCGCCTTCTCCTGGATCTGGACGATGTTCGGCCTGCTCCTGCGCTCGGAGAAATCGGTGATGGGCGTGAGCATGCTGGTGCTGTTCCCGTTGACGTTCCTCAGCAACGTCTTCGTCGAGCCCTCGACGATGCCGGGGTGGCTGCAGGCCTTCGTCGCGGTCAACCCGATCACCCACCTGGTGACGGCCATCCGCCACATCATGGCGGGCACCCTGCACATGCCGTCGCTGATGTGGACCCTGCTGGCCAGCGCCCTACTGGTGATCGTTTTCGGCACCCTGACGATGCGCCTCTACAACCGCAAGTGAGTCCGGCTCGATCGGCAGCCACAGCTCGCAGGTCGCGGTGCTGAAGTCGTCCGCGCGCTCGAGCACCGCGACGATCTCCGGACCGGGACGCAGGCGCCACGGATTGGAGGGAAACCACTCGGTCGCGGTGGCGGCCCACGCCGATTGCAGGGCCTGCGGGTACGGCCCGGCGGTGCGGAAGACCGCCCATCGGCCGGCCGGCACGTCGATGGCGTCCAGGTCGCCGGGCGCCGGGGTGCCCTCGGCGACGGCGACGCCGTACAGGTAGGTCAGCTCGCTGCCCTCGGCGCGGTCGGGGTCGAGGTCGTCGCTGACCTGCAGCAGGCCGGGCGGCTCGGTGTTGCTCAGGGCCTTCAGCCGGGCGTGCTCCTCCGGCGGTATGGCGGTCACGATCTGCTGGATGTGCGGATTGACGCCCTGGTGGATCAGCGGCACGCGGGCTGCGTGCCCGACGAGCCGGAACGCGGGACGGGCGACGACGCGGGTGTCCATGGGGATGCTCCCTTCGACGGTCAGGTGAAACCTGAGCTGCGGTTGTGTGCGAAGGGGGCCTCCATCCCGGCGTACGTCACCGGGGCCGGCGCCGTGGACCGCCCGGAACGCACGCCCGAACGCCTCGGCCGAGCCGTAGCCGTGCCGGACCGCGATGCCGAGCAGATCGTCCTCACCCCGGACGACGGCGGCGGCCGCGACGGTCATGCGACGCCGGCGCACGTACTCCGACAGCGGCATGCCGGCCAGCGACGAGAACATCCGGCGCAGGTGGTACTCGGTCGTGCCGAGCGACGTGGCCAGCTCGCCGAGGTCGAGCTCCTCCGTGAGGTGCTCCTCCACGAGGTCGACCAGCCGGTTGAGTGCCGAGATCACGAGGCCTCCTTTCCCCGTCAACCCTGGCCGATGGCGCCTCGTTCGCGCCCGATCGCCGCGGACCGGTCCGATCAAGGCCGAGATGCGCGCCGCGACACGCGCTACGGGCGCTGGCCGGCCTTGTCCACGATGGCGACCTTCAACAGCGCGGACTTGTAGATCACCGAACCCGGCTTCGGAGGCGGGCCCAGCCGCAACTCGGCCGTCCCCTTGCCGATGCCGGGCGAGCGGACCACCTTCGCGCCGGCCTCGTCGAACTCCGCCGCGATGATGTTCTGCCCGAGATACCGGTAGGTGGCCGGGTCGAAGACCAGCTCCTGACGAGAGCCCGCCTCGGTGCGCGTCACCGCCACGCCGACCCGCCCGGCGGCGTCGGCCACATTGCGGCGCACCTGCACGCCGGCGATCCGCCCGGCGGCCAGGAAGGCGGCCTCCTGCACGGCCGGCAGATGGTTCTTGTAGAGGATCTCGGTGATCTCGGTGAACGCACGCTGGTCGTCGGAGAGCCGGACGAATCCGCGGGGCATGCGGTCCGGCCCGGCGCCGACGGACACCCACGACGGTTCGGCGGCGGCAACCGCGTACACGTACGCCAGCAGGCCGTCCGCATCGGTCGGGATGCGGCCGGGCGAGTAGGCCGGTTCGGGTGTGCAGGCGATCTCCGGCGTGGTGTCCGGCCGGTCGATCGTCTCGGCCTGCTTGCCGTTCGTGCAGCCGTCGAGCCGCTGCGGCTTCGTTCCCTGGATCACCAGTCCGTCGTGGGTGCCGTCCACCGACAGCCAGGTCCGCGTGCGCACCGGCTTGGCGGCCCTCGAATCCACCTCGACGGAGTCGATGAACAGGAACTGGTCTTTTCGGGCCTCCATCGCCGGGGTGGCGGCGGCGTGCTGGGCCGCCAGCAGCAGCACCTGCTCGGCGCCCGCCGGGGATGGTGGTGCGGCGCCGACCCCGGATCGGCCGCCCGCTCCCGGATCGGGCGGCGTGGGCCGGCCACCTGTGACGTCGGTCAGCTGTCCCGCCACCAGCGCGGCGGCGATGGCCGCGGCCAATCCGATCTTCCAGGCCAGGCGCACTCCGCGTGGGCGGCGGTCCGCATGCAGCATGCCGTTCATCACCCGATGCCGGACCTCAGCGGGCGGGTGGTCCTCGGCCGGGGCCAGGCTCGCCCCAAATTCCTCCAAAATAGACAAATCAGATTTCATCGTACGCCTCCAGCGCCTTCCGAACTTTTCGCCTGGCCCGACTGAGCCGGGAACCCACGGTGCCCTGGGGGATGTTCAAGGCGTCGGCCACTTCGTCGTAGCTGAGCTGCCCCCACGCCACCAGCAGCAGCACGTCGCGATCGCGGGGATCCAGGCCGGCCAGCGCGGCGGCCAGCGGCCCCCGCGCCGCGCCGGCGACCACCCGGGCCGTCACCTGATCGTCCGGGCTGTCCTGCACGGTCTCGTGCGTCGAGCGGGCCATGGCCCGGTAGCGCGCCTTTTCCCGCCGCTGGTGAGCGGCCATCTCCCGGGTGAGGATGCCGAACAGCCAGGGCCGGGCGTCCTGCCGGCCGAGGTCGTACGATGCTCGCCCGCGGAACGCCGCGAGAAACGCCTCCGCCACCACGTCGTCGGCGATCCCGGGACCCATTCGCTGATACGCGTAGCGGTACAGCATCGCGGCGTACCGGTCGTAGATCACCGCGAACCGATCCGGATCCGCCAGCGACGCGCGAATGACCGCGGCGTCAGTGTCGGCGCCGGCCTCGGCCGCTGCCTGCGTCGCCGCAGCCATGCGAGCTCCTGTCGTCGGTCTGCCTCCTACACGTATCTATGCGCGAAGGCCGATCCGTCTTCATCCTCCAGCGCCGGCCCGCCCGCTTATTTGGGCGTATTGCCGCTCGTGCACCCCGGCCACCCACTCCCAGCCCTCCTTGGCCGACGGGCCGATCCGCGGGTCATCGGCGGCGCCGGCGTCACGCAGGGCGTACACGTACGCCCGATCCTGGTTGATCCGCGCGCGCACTTGGCCGCCTTCGCCGACCGCCCCATGACCGGGAATGACGACATCGACGTCGCCCGCCATCTCCTCGAGCAACCGCAGCGCGGCCAGGTAGTCCTCGATCGGATCGGCGGCGCCGCTCAGGTCGAGCATCGGAATCAGCACATCGGACAGCATGTCGCCCGCGATGAGCACTCCGCGTTCCTCGATCAACAGCGCCGCATGCCCCGAGGCATGCGCTTGATGCTCGACAATCCGAACCTCAGGCCCGTCCCACGGGACCCGCGCCGTCCCGGCCGGCAGACCGGCAATGAGCCCGAGCAGCTCCAACGGCACCCGCTCGACGATCTCCGGCGGCATCACCCGGACGACGCGAGCCTTCGCACCCGCGTCCGAAAGCCGATCCCGGACAACAGCCGCACAGCGGGCCGTGCCATAGCGTGGCCCCGCGCCGAGCCCCGGATGCCACAGCAGGTGATCCCAATGAGGATGCGTCGAGAACCCCGCCACAACGGCCTGCCCCATCTCGGACAGGTCGTCGGCGAGGCAAGCCATTTCGTCGCCGAGCACCCCGGGGTCGACGAGCAACACGCCGGCCCCGCCTTGCACCACAACGGCGTTGCTCTGGCAGAACTCGCTCTCGTGGACCAGCACACCATCCGCGACTTGTCTCAGCACCCGGCGCTCCCCTGCTCGTGCTCTTCCGGTCCCATCACATTCATGTTTGTATATCCGCAGCTTCTCTCAGGGCTTGAATTAACCAGGAGTGAATCGTGAGCGAGATCAACCGCCGCCAGCTGCTGGCCGGCATTGCCGGTGCGACGATACTGCCGGCGACGGGTGCGCTACTCCGCGCCGCACCGGCCAAGGCCGCGCCTCCGGCCTCAGTCCTGCCGCCCCGGACCGACGTGCTCGCCGTCGCGCGCAGGGTCAACGACCAGTGGATCGGCGCGCACGGCGACCCGGGAAACAATCAGTGGGCGCGGGCGACCTACTTCAGCGGCAACATGGCCCTCTATCGCGCCACCGGCGAGGCGCGCTACCTGACGTACACCCGCCAGTGGGCGGAGCAGAACAACTACGCGATCAACAACGGGGTGGCCACGCGGCACGCGGACGACCACACCGCCGGGCAGGTCTACTACGACCTCAACGACTTCGAGCCCGCGGCCGGCAAGATCGCGGCGATCAACGAGTCGATCCGCCGGATGGTTCACGGCACGAGCCAGCAGACCAAAGTGGACGACTGGTGGTGGGTCGACGCCCTGCACATGGCGATGCCGGTGTTCGTCCGGGTGGCCCGCCAGACCGGCGACGACGCCTACCTGCAGAAGATGTTCGCGCTCTACACCCACACCAAGCGCACCCGCGTGCTCTACGACTACACCAACGAGCTGTGGTGGCGCGACGAGGGCGCCAAGGCGGCCCGCTCCCCCGCCGGCAAGCTGGTCTTCTGGTCCCGCGGCAACGGCTGGGCGCTGGCCGCACATGCCAAGATCCTCAATCAAAACCCCGATTTGGGTACGAGGTGGCCAGAGTTCCGCTACAACATCCAGGGTTTGGCGCGCTCGCTGGCGAAGGCTCAACGCGCCGACGGCCTCTTCAACGTCAACCTGATCGACCCGGCCCACTTCGGCGGCCCGGAGACGAGCGGCACCGCGTTCTTCGCGTTCGGCCTGGCCTACGGCATCCGCGCCGGCATCATCGACCGGGCAACCTACCTGCCCGTGGTAGCTCGCGCCTGGAACGGCATGGTCGCCACCTCCGTACACGCGGACGGTTTCCTCGGCTACGTCCAGGGCGTCGGCTACGCCCCCGAGTCCAGCCAGCCGGTGACGACAAACTCAACCGCCGACTTCGGCGTCGGCGGCTTCCTGCTGGCCGCCTCGGAGGTAGCGAAGCTGACCACCTGACCAACCAACCGAGATCAGGCGCTTGGATCCCAGTCGACGAGCTGGTCGAAGATGCGTCGGTCGCCTTCCAGCTCCAGCGAATCCAGCGGAATACGACCGTAGAAGACCAGAACCAGGTCATTGGCCGTGCCCCGGGCAGAGACGTCGGGTGTGCCCGCCTCGTCGGCAGCCGTGGACGAGACTCTTGCCCCGTCCGGAGAGAGCCGCAGGCGCCACGAGCGCCCCTCGGTCGCGTGGTAATCGACGACCGCGGGTTCGTGCGGCCAGGGGACGGTAGTCGCGCAGCAGGTGAACTGAAACTCCTCGACCCCATCGAGGGCGACGTCGTCCGGCAGCGGCTGCGGGGCGCCGAGGGCAAGTTGGGCGTCGTACGTATGCACCGCGACCTCTTGAACTTGGTGCCGGGCCACCGCACCAGAGGTCTGCGGCGACTGCGAATCACCCCACCAGGTCCAGCAGCCGCGATCCGGACCGGCCTCGCGCAGCGTCCTCCCCAGGAGCTCGATGGACTGGCGCAACCACCCCAGCAGCGCCGCGCGCTCCCGAGGCGCGCCCGAGCCGTCATCCCACGCGGATTTGTCCGGCGGAGCGTCGCCCGCCCCCGCGGCAACGATCGCGGCGGCCTTGCGGCGCCCCATGCCCACATGCTGCGCCAGATCGAACAGCGTCCATCCAGGACAGGTCGCCACCGGCACCTCAAGGCTGGGCGCAGACGCGATGGCGGCGCAAAAGACCGCCGACCGTTCGTCGATCAGGCGCAGCAGCTCAGAAAACCCCAGGCTCGTCTCCACCGCCGATGTCTACCACCAAGATCACCACTTGAAAACGAGTTTTCAACTCCCGAACGCACCCGCTTCGCCGGCGACTACCAGTCCGTGTTCGCTTGTCGGCGTCGGCTCGCGGCCTCGATCAAACGCACCTGGGTGGTGATGAGCTCCTCGGCGGTGGTGCCCCATTTCTCGCCGGCGAGGTGGCCGGCCACCTCCATCCCGACGATCCCGTGGGCGCTGGTGAGCAACAGCGCGCCGTAGTGCCGGGCGTCGCGGTCGCCGACCAGTTCGCCGATGATCGCCAGGAACTCGTCCTGGTTGCGGCCCGCCGCCTGCAACAGCGCCGCCGGGTCGCCGGCCGGGGCGGTGAACATCAGCTGGTACAGATGCGGCCGGCCACGTCCGACCGCGATCAGGCCGGTCACCGCGGCGTGCAGCCGCTCGGAGGGAGTGAGAGCCGCATCCGTCCGCAGATCGCGGGTCTCGTCGGTGAGCCGATCCCAGGCCTCGGCTGCGACGGCGGTCAACAGGCTGTCCTTGTCGGCGAAATGCCGGTACGGCGCGCCGCGGCTCACCCCCGCCCGCGCACCCACCTCCCGCAAGGTCACGGCCTCGGGGCCGCCCTCGTCGAGCAGGTCGGCCGCCGCATCCAGCAGGGCGCGCCGGGTGGCGGCGGCTGACTCGACGCGGCTGACCATGGCGACAGCGTACCGAGGCCTTCAGTTGACAATGTCATCTGAAGGCAGGATAGTAGTTCAGGTGACAACGTCATCTGAAACTCGTGAGTGCGTCATCGTGACGGGCGCGTCGGTCGGCATGGGTGCGGCCACCGCGCGGGAATTGGCTCGCCGCGGCTTCCACGTGCTGGCCGGGGTACGCCGCGACAGCGATGGCGACGCCATCCGCGACACCGGCATCGAACCGGTCATCCTCGACATCACCGACCAAGACCAGATCAGGAACCTGGCCGACCGGTTCCGAGGCACGCTGCGTGCCGTGATCAACAACGCCGGCGTCGCCGCCAACGCCCCGGTCGAGACTCTGCCGCTCAGCGAATGGCGGCGCTCCTTCGAGGTGAACCTCTTCGGCCATGTGGCCGTCATCCAGGCATTTCTGCCCGCCCTGCTCCGGAGCAAAGGGCGGATCGTCAACATCAGCTCGGTGGGCGGAAAGGTAGCGATGGCCAGCTACGGGGCATACGCGGGGAGCAAGTTCGCGCTGGAGGCGATGAGCGATGCCCTGCGCCGGGAGCTGGCGCCGCATGGCGTCCAAGTGGTCGTCGTGGAGCCCGGCGGCGTCAAGACCGAGATGTCGGATCGCGGTATCGCCACCGCCAACCGGCTGGCCGCCGAGATGACTTCGGAACAGCGGGAACGCTACGGCCCGATGATGCAGGCGATCGTGTCCCACACACGAGCCTTCACCGAGGCCGGCCTGCCCGCCGACCGGGCGGCTCGGGTCATCGCCGACGCCGTCACCGACCGGCGACCCCGAACTCGTTACACGATAGGCCGGGACGCCGCGACATTGACCCGCCTCACCCGGATCCTTCCCGACCGGCTGTTGGACCGCGTCGTAGCCGCCAACCTCCGCCCCCACTACCCCGGACGTCAATGAAGCCCTCTCTGCTGGTACGTCGGGGTGAGCTCCGCCCAGCGCGCACGCCAGGTCGGCTCCGGCGCCTGTTCGCTCCACGGCTCGGGACCGGCCGCCCCCTCGCCCCCGAGCGACCGCGCGAGATCCTCGAGGTGGGCCTGCCATCCGGCGCCGTAGAAGTGGAGGCGTTCCTCGGGAAGGCCGCGCTCCTCGACTACCAGGCGTGTCCTGGGGCCTTCCTCGGTCAGCCACGCCTCGATCTGGGTCTCGTCCTCGGTGCCCGGCTCCGCGGTGAGCATCAAATGGTGGGGCTTCTCGCAGACGTCGATGCGACCAGGACCCGTCCAGGTGCTGGTGAAGACGGCGTGGAACGAGCCACCGACCCGCAGGTCACCGGTGACCTTGGCGATCCAGCGGGCGAGCCGCTCCGGATTCGTGCACGCCTCCCACAGGTCGTCGATGTCGGTGTCATAGATGTCCTCGACGCGCACCGCACCGCGCCCTCCGTCGAGCGACCGCATATTTCCGACGATCTTCACTTCCGCTCCTTCTTTCCTCGGGCGATCTCCGTGTGCAGGGCGTCGAGTCGGTTCTGCCAGAGCGCTCGGTACGGCTCCAGCCACTGATCCACCTCGACCAGGGCCTCCGGCCGAAGGGTGTAGATGCGGCGCTGCGCGTCCTGCCGGACGTCGACCAGCCCGACCTCCCGCAGCACTCGCAGGTGCCGGGACACCCCTGGGCGGGCGATCGGAAGCGCCGCCGCAAGCTCGCCGGCTGTCGCCGGCTGACTGCGGAGGATCTCGAGCACTGTGCGCCGGCTCGGGTCGGCCAGCGCCTGCAATAACTCATCCATGATGCTCAAGAGCGTAACCTGATGGGTACGTAACAGCAAGGGTACATAACAGGGTGACGGCGAGGGAGGCGACTTCTCAGAATTTCCGCACGGCGGCCGATCGGAACAACATGTCCCATGGCTCGCTCACGACGGCCCCGGACGGCCGATGGTTCGGCGCCGGCCGCAGCATCGCCGCCGACGGGTTCACGGCCGGAGCCGAAGCGACCGCCAACGCCGTCGCCGGCCGGCCGGACCCCGGCCTCATCCTGGTCTTCGCCCGGGACCGTGCCGACATGCAGCCGCTGCTCGACGGGGTCAGGTCACGTTCCGGGGGAAACGCCAAGATCGCCGGGTGCTCGACCATCGAGCCGATGGCCGCCTCGGACGATCCGGCCACTTTCGCGGTGTCGGTCGTGGCGTTCGGCGGTAACGGATTCGGCTACGAGATCGAAGTGGCGCGTGATGTCGAGGGCAACGAACGTTCCGCCGGCAGTCTCGCCGCGGCCGGGCTGGCCCGGCTGGATCACCCGCACAAGGTCCTCCTTCTGTTCATCGACGCCACGCTGAACGGCAACGTGGAGATCGTGCGCGGCGCCTACGGGACCGCCGGCGCGGCCGTGCCCTTGGTCGGCGGCCTGGCCAGCGACGACTGGCAGTTCGACCGGACCTGTCAGTTCGCCGGCGACAGCAACGGCGTAGAGGTGTTCAAGGACGTTGTGGTCGGCGTTGCCATCGGGTCGCCGCAGCCGGTCGGGCTGGGCGTGGCGCACGGCTGGCGACGCTCGGGCGACCCCATGGTGGTCACCGACAGCGACGGCCTCAAGGTGTACGAGTTCGACAACGAGCCGGCCCTGGACGTGTTCCTCGCTCGGGTCGGCCTGGACGAGTCGGTGCTCGCCGGGTCGGATTCGTTCCGTCTGGCGGCGCTGGAGTATCCGCTGGGCGTGGCCACCCGGTCCGGCGAGGAGATCCGCGTCATCCAGGGCGTGGACCTCACCGACCGCTCGGTGTTGTGCTCGGCCGGCATCCCGCAGGGTGGCCTGGCCTGGCTGATGGAGGGCGACCCCGACTCGCTCGTGGCCGGCGGCACGGATTCCTGCCAGCAGGCGGTGCGGACGCTCGGCGACGCCACGCCGATCGGCTTGCTGACCTTCGACTGCGCCGTACGCCGTCGCGAGCTCGGCCCCGCCGGGGTGCGCCGCGAGTTCGCCGAGATCGAACGGATCTTCCCCGGCGTACCCTTCGGCGGCTTCTACTCGTACGGCGAGATCGCCCGATTCCGTGGTGCCACCGGCATGCATCACCTGACGATGGTCTCCCTTGCACTCGCCTGATCCGAGCCCGTCGCATCATTGGTCGACGCTGCAGCTCACCGAGTTCTGCACCGTCCTGACCGGCAGCACCGACGAGGACCAGGTTCTTCAACTGGCCGCCGAACGGGCGAGTGAGGCTCTCGAGGCGGAGATCGCCGCGGTGGTCATCGATGGCAAGGTGCGGGCCCACTGGGGCTTGGCCGACGAGGTGGCCGCGAGCCCGGCGCTGCTGGGCATCGGATCGGCGCGGTCGATGCACCTGCCCGGGCTGGGCGAGACGCACGCGTTCGCCGCTCGCCTCGGCCGCGGCACCCGGGATTTCCTGCTCGTCGGCCGACTCGACCTGGCCCTGGCCGGCCCGGAACGCCAGACCGTGCAGGCCATGGCCCAACTGCTGAGCCTGATACTGCGAAACTTGCGGGCGCTGACCGCGGAGCGGTCGCTGCGCGAGCAGGAACAGGTCCTGCTTCGCGACAAGGAACGCGAGGCCGCGGAGCGGCTCCGGCTTCTGGATGAGGTACGCACCCGGCAGCGCCTGCTCGAAGAACTGCTCACCATCCAGCGGGCGGTGTCGGCCCGGCGCCCGCTCGCCGAGGTGCTCGACGCTGTGACCGCGGGCGCGGCCGAACTGCTGGACCACCGTCCGGTGCTGCTGGTGCTGGCCGAGTCCTCGGCGGCACAGGTGCTGACGATCGTCTCCGGCGACGACTCGCGCGCGCCGCAAGATCACGAAGCCGTCCTGCAGGTCGCCGGCCAGTCGATCGCCACCGGATCGCACGCCTCCGCCAATGCGGTCGTGGACACTCCGACGGGACGGATCCGGCTCACCGCCGCACCCGTGTCGGTCGGCCGCGAGATCGCGGGGAGCCTGGTCGCCGTGCTCGACGACGACGCCGGGACGGAGGAGCACGACCTGCTCGTCGCGTTTGCCCAGCAGGCCAGCCTCGCGCTCACCGATGCCCGGACCGTCGAGGCGGTCACGCAGGCGCACCACGATCCGGTGACCGGCCTGCCCAACCGGACGCTGTTCCTGGAACGGCTCCGCGGGGCCCTGAACGAGCGCCGCGACGACGTCGTGCTGTTCATCGACCTCGACCGGTTCAAGGCAGTGAACGACAGCCTCGGCCACAGCGCCGGCGACGCCCTGCTGGCGGCCGTGTCACGCCGTATCGCCCAGAGTCTGCGGCCCACCGACATAGCCGCCCGGATCGGCGGTGACGAGTTCGCCGTACTGCTGCGGGATATCACCCTGATCGACGCGGTCGCGGTCGCCGAAGGCCTCATCGACTCGCTCCGCCAGCCGTTCCGCATCGCCTCCCGCGACGCCCTCATCGGCGCCAGCGTGGGGGTGGCCGCTCGCCAGCCGGCTGGCGACACCGCCGAGGACCTGCTCAGCAACGCTGATGTCGCGATGTACATCGCCAAGAAGCGCGGCGCCTCGCAGGCCGTGGTCTTCGAGCCACAGATGCTCGCGGAGACCGTCGCCCGGGTCGACCTCATCTCCGACCTGCAACGCGCCCTGCACCAGGGCGATCTGCGCCTGCACTACCAACCGCTGATGGACCTTCGCACGTTGCAGCCGGTCGGCGTCGAGGCGCTCATGCGGTGGACCTGCCCGCGCCGCGGAGTCGTTCCGCCGGCCGAGTTCATCGGGATCGCCGAGGAGAGCGACCTCATCGTGGACATGGGGCTCTGGGCGCTCCGTGAGGGAATCCGCCGGCTCGCACGTTGGAGGGATGACTTCCCGGCGCTCAGATTGAACCTGAACATCGCACCCCGGCAGCTCCTCGATCGGGACTTCGTCGCCCACGTGACCGAAACCCTGCTCATCGAGGGAGTTCCGGCCGACGCGCTGACGCTCGAGCTCACCGAGACGGCGATGATCAGGGATCCCGAGAAGGCCGGACACCAGATCACCCGCCTCAAGGAGCTGGGTTTGAAGGTCGCGGTGGACGATTTCGGTACGGGCTATTCGTCGTTGTCCTACCTGCGAAGGTTCCCGGTGGACGAACTGAAGATCGACCGATCGTTCATCAGCTCCATGAACCACAGCGCCGAGGACCTCTCGGTGGTGCGCGCGGTGATCGACCTGGCCGAGGCGTTACGGCTGCAGACAGTCGCCGAGGGAATCGAAGACGACGAGCAGCTGGCAACGCTGCGCCGGCTGGGTTGCCGCATCGGCCAGGGCTACCTCCTGGGCCGCCCACTCCCCACGGACGAGGCCCACGCCCACCTACACGCCGCTGGTTCTCCCCAAACGCTGACCGCACCCACCGCGCAGTGACCGCAACCGGCGCACCCCGGCTCGCGCTTCCGCGAGCAGGGGGCCGCAATGCCGTGGAGGTCCTTACTGCTTACTTGAACCCCGCCGACGACCTGACGAGGCTGCGCGAGTGCCTCTCCGAGTTCATGCTTCCACCGCATCCTCGACTGCACTGGCCTACCGGCCGAGCACTGGACTAACCTCTTAGCTAAGGAGGTCGTCATGCCCGAGGCAGCCGCGCAGTTCAACATCCACGATGCGAAGACCAACCTCTCGCGGATCATCGATCGCGTGGAGCACGGCGAAGAGATCATCATCAGCCGCGCCGGCAAACCGGTCGCCAAGGTGATCCCGCTGAATCGCAGGGTCGACCGGGCCGGCCGAGGCAGCCTCGCCGGCCAACTCACGATGGCCGACGACTGGGACTCTCCCGACGTGAACGAGGCCATTGCGCGAGACTTCGGGCTCGCTTGATGGGCCTGCTCCTCGATACCCACGTCGTGCTGTGGTGGCTGTCCGACGATCCCACGCTCGCCGCTGAGCTCAAGGACCGACTTGACCACGAACCAGACGTCCACGTCAGCGCCGTAACGATCTGGGAGGTAGCGATCAAACAGTCGATCGGCAAACTCAAGCCGGACGACCTCCCCGAGCATGTACGCGACAGCGGCTTCCGCCATTTGGACATCACCGCTGAGCACGGCATCGCAGCGGCCCGGCTACCCCTGCTGCACCGCGACCCGTTCGATCGAATGCTGATAGCCCAGGCAAGAACAGAAAACCTGACACTGGTCACCCGCGACGCCGAGATCGCAAAATACGACCTGGACATTCTGACGGCATAGCGCCGACATGAAAGGCGCGGCCCCGAGGCCACCACACCGACCGCACCACACCGACCGCACCACCGCGACGCGGGGCGTCCGGGGGCTCGGCCCCCGGAGCAGGAATACCGAAACGGCCCCCGGCTCGCGCTTTCCGCGAGCAGGGGGCCGCAATGCCGTGGAGGTGCTGTTGGCTTACTTGAACTCCGCCGGGGACCTTGCAAGGCTCCGCGCCGCTTCCAAAGAGCTGTGACGTGCCGGGCCGGACAGACCCATGGGGAACATACGTCCCCGCGGTTCCTGCAAATCCTCGGTAGCGGCGCTCAAGCCGGGTCGCCCGTTCTAGGATGCAGACGCCTCCCCGAAGGTGGCGGAGAGCATGTGCCGCCACGGTCGCCCTGCGGGGCCTCCGCCAAGCGACCGCGATGCCCGGGCTATTCTCGGCATACCAGAGAGGAACGCCAACTTGTCCGTCCTTTGTGCGATCCTATGCAGCCCGCCCACTACGACAGGAATGCGCACAATGCGACAATTGCAGGTGGCGGCAGAGCTGCTTCATTGTGAAGAAATTGCTGTGGCTAACGTGTTCGGTCTACAAACCACAGATCTGCCGTCAATCAACATTCTCGGACAGTCAGTAGATGGATGGCTTAAAGCCAGACCGCTCCTCATGGCCAGCATCGAGCAGTCAACGGAGGTTTTGGCCGGGTGGGGTGTAAGTCCACTTCAAGGGGCAGCGAAGCGCAACCACCAGGCCCAAGTCGCGTGGATAGCCGAGCACCTCTTCTTCAATAACAAAAAACGAGTTTGGTGCATAGGTGGACGCCCTCGTCATCCGTCACGCTGGCATCAGTACGTGAGCGACAAGCACGGTCGAACGGCCGGCGGCAGCTTTCAGGATCGAATCCGCCAAGTTCTACTCCCCACGCCCATATCAGCGGATGGCCGAATTGTCTGGGACGAAAGCTCCCTCAGTAGTCAACGCTTGACACAAAGGGTATAGCGCTGGACTGAGCATGCCCAACTATCCCGTTCGCCTCAAAGAGAATCAGACTCGAGAGCCACGCTTCCTATATCCCCAGACCGCCGCCGCCGAAAATCGTTAATGCAACCGCGTGACCCGATTGAGAGCCTCGCATTAGCTCTCGTCATGCATTTCGATGTCGAAGCCAAGCCGCAGAAACCCATCCTTGAGTCGGTTTATAGTGCCGGGATCGAGAGGCGCCACCTGGTTTCGGGCTCTCCACTCGGCCAACGCATCGTAAATGCAGTGGCGGAAGTAATTCACCAATCCATTCTCATCAATCGAAGCGACATGCGGGTGATTTAGGTTGATCACAACCAGCACACGATCAGGCTGGGCAGACTCACTAACCATGTACGGATCATTATGACTCTTATTGCTGTCAAGTACGCCACGCACGCTTATCTCTCGCTCACGGAACATCAGCGTCGCCACGATGTCAGCGTCCGAGGTTTCGGTTTCCGAGAGAAGCGCTTGATCATCGGCTGCAATCTCCTCGGGAGACGGAAGGTCATCCTCGATCAAGTCTGCCATCTCAGGCGACTTCAGCTCCGTCTCGACGGCCTTAGCCGCGACCTGGATAGCAGCTTGCGCAAGCTGCTTCCTCTTTCGAGTTCTTTTCGCCACGTCACGATACTCGCCGCAAATCTCTCGCAGCTTGTCCTGAACCTGGTCCTCTTCATCGCCGGCCCAGTGAATATCGTCCTTTGTATGGCTAACTTCGAACTCGTCCAGATGGATCTCTCCCACTAGTCGCTGATTAACCAGGTCGTTAGAGCCCTGCGTCTGGCCATACAGCGACTCCGGATGCCAGGCGTCTGGCCACGTCTGCACCATCCTGCCTTGATGAATCATCGCGAAGCCGGCTTTAGGCCGACCGCCGGTGTCGAGAACTCCCGTCCAGCCCCACACGCGCTTGCCATCAACCGTGAACTCGAAGTCCTTTCGGTACTCCGTGCCGCCGGAGTCCTTTAGAAAGGTCCAATCAATATGCCATTGGAGAGCAACGTTCTGCCATTCGAGAACCATGATCTTGCGGTCGATATCAAGCCGATACATACCAGTGAGAAACTCTTTGATCTTGCCAAGTGTACGCCCCTGAGGCTTGCGGTTAAGTCTGGTGATCTCTATCCGGGTATAGTGCGCTGCCGGATCCAGATCGCTGACATGGCTCTCTTCGAGCTCGTCGCGGCCTTCGGCGACAGCCTCGACGTCAACCTTAACCGTAAACTCAACAGTTTCGCCCAGCTTCTTCGTTACAATACTCCAGTTGTTTCCATACCAACAAGCAGCCATCTTCATACCTAGCCCATAACGCGACCGACCAGAGGGGTCCTCAGGCGGAACTCCCACCCTGAGCGCCCGTGCGAGCTCATCCCGACTCATTCCCATCGCGTTATCACTGATTCTGATTAATCCGTCGTCCTCGCGATCATAGACGATACTTACGACTAACCCAGTACCCTCCTCTTTGTAGACCTTGTCCAGGGCAGCCTTATTGTTAAAGTACGATTGGGTAGAATTGTCAACGAACTCACCCAAGGCATGCCAGGCGCTGTACGGCAAACGCTTGTAGGATCGAAGGACATCCAAGCCAAGCTGGAGTTTGATTGACATCTCAACGCCTTCCGATAGAGATAAAAGCTAGGGTACCGTCGTCTCTCACAACTAAATCAGCCGACGTTAGTTCGGCGAGCACATCACCTTTTTGCGCCTGCAGCATGACAGCGTCATTCAGTTGAATCTTCTTCCAGACACTCACGTTGCCTAGGTAAGATATCTGCAATGGCTCGTCCACCGCGCCGGGAAGCGCCGCTGGGCTGTGAACACGCCACAGGCGACGGAGCTTGTGTCGGCTACATCTCGTAAGAATTTCCCCAGGCGGCTCAGGCTGGTAGCCGTTCAGCCGAAGCAGCAGTCGAGCATTTGGGTCACGGAACGGCTCCACAATTGCCAGCCGCACGTCGATAGCGGCGAGTGGCTCCCCCCATGCAGTGGACGGCGTATCAACGACGACCAGTACCCCTGGGGAAACTCCACGCATCATCGCTTCAAGTCGATCCGCGTCGAGGTCTGTCGAGGTTCGAGCCAGCGCGGCCGCATGGTACGCACCGTAGTTTGCAGTGCGGAACACTTCGACTTGGGGGATAACGTGATGACGAAGGTCATGATGGGAGAGCTCGATTTCAACCACCCACCACTGACGGTACCGAAAGTCGATTAGCGCCAAGTCGGGGCGCTTCGTCGTGCCGTCCTCTCCAGTGACGTCGGCCCTAAAAGGAACGACCTTCCAGCGTGGATATATTAATGGCGCCCGATCAACAACGACCGCCTCATAGTCGCGTTCGTACCAACTCCGCGAGTTGACAGATTCAAACCAAGTCGAGTCAAGAACTACGCGAGCCAATGATCGAACCCCTAATTCCCCAGCCAACGTATATCGTCGGCGCCCTCAAGGTTTACCTCTTCCGCACGTAGACGAACAGCTTCCGGCTCACTCGCATAAATCGTATAGATGGATGATCGAGACTTATTGGGCGCAGGCCGAAGAACTCGACCGAGCCGTTGAATCCTCTGCCGAGTACTGGCAGTGGATGCCGCAATAACCGCCATGCTGGCATTTGGAACATTGATACCTTCGTCCAGAGCCCGGCACGTCACAAGAACATCGATTTCGCCACGTCGGAACATCCGGAGGTTATGCTGCCGAATCGCGGGACCGAGGCCACTATGGTAGGCAGCGGCCCGGTGGCCCCGGTTGAGGAGAGCTTGCGTCAAAATATTGGCCGCATCGATTTGCTCATGAAAGACGATAGACCGCTCTCGGCGATGCTTGCCAACGAGCGTGACTGCGGCCGGCAGCCGGAGTTCTGCACTATTGCTGACTCGAGCGCGATCCCGGAGTAGCCGATGTAGACGATCGTCTACATCGGCACCGGCTTCTCGCTTTTTCAACAGCGGAATGAGCCGCCGCGTGAGCTGGTTGTACTTTTCTTGCTCATCGGGCTTCATGGGAACTGAAACGTTGACTAGCTCGAACGGAGTGATGACACCGTCCGCCCGGGCTTGATTGTAGTCGTACTTATAGATCACCGGTCCGAGCGCTGGCACGACGACCTCTTTGAATAGGTCATCGAAGTCTCGGTCCGGAGTAGCAGACAAACCTAGCGTAGCCTGATGCCTGCCGGCGAGTGCTCGCGCATTTTCGGGACTGGCCGAACGGTGGCATTCGTCGACAATCAGCAGTGTTTTGCAGGAATCCGAAATGCTTTCGACAAGAGATCGCGCCGTATTTATGACCATAACGTTTACTGCTCTCGGCCTGCTGGCGCGTCGCCCCCCGCCATACGTCGCAATCTCACTTGGCAAGACGCCAAGGTCATCAACCAAGCCGACCACCCACTGATCGAGCAGCGCCACCGTTGGAACCACGATAATGGTTACAACGTCGGGATTCCGTCGGCGCGCTTCAACCATGCAGGCGAAAGCGAAAAAAGTCTTGCCGCCACCTGTGACAACAGCAGTCACACCTCGGCATCCGTCGTTGACCCACGCCATCAAGGCTTCCTGCTGCCATGGCCTCAGGTCGGCCTTCAGACTCCAGTGCCCCGAGGTCGGCATTTGACCCCCTCTTGCCGATGTCCCGATCGGTTAGTCACACAGTTGGGAAGAGCTACGAAGGAATTTCTCAAAGCTTCGCTAGAAGAGGGTCAATTCTCCGTCGCCCTCCTCGCCGAGTATAGGGGGCATAACCAACCCCGCAGCAACTCCTTCGTCGGTCAAGGCGATCTGGTCGCCACTGAAGCGGCCGACCGATCCGCGGATGTAGTCGATATCCAGATCGCACGACAGCCAGTTCCTGCCCAATCCATCTGCAACCTCGCCAGTTACATTACTCCCACCAAATGGGTCAACGATAAGGTCGCCGTCGTCGGTGAGGAACCTTACGAAAAAGTCCGGGACAGCTTTTGGAAACCGAGCCGGATGGCGTCGAATATTGTTTGTACGACAGAAGTCGTGGTAGGGGTCAGTCGAGTTAGTGTTCCCCAGATCGAGCATGTTATCGAGCGCCCCAAACGATTCGACACTCTCGGCCGCCTCAATGACATTAGGCGGTATGGCGCCACCCAAATCCCGAGCCCAATTTTTGCCGATCTTGTGCTCCGACGGGCGTTCTCCGTCGTTGTAAGTACCGCGCTTGATCATCTTCTGCATTGCAGTACTGTACGGCTTGAGCACCTTACGGTTATCCGCTTTCGGACGCTCGGTTTTACTCAGCCACCAAATGTTGTTTACGGCGTCCTTCACCCGATTCCGCTCTATGGTCGCCCATTGGCGAGGTCCGGGCAGCTTCGCGCGGTTGAACCAGTAAAAGTCCTCAGCGAGGTGGAAACCGAACTTGTCGTGAAGGTTGATTAGAAGTCGGTATTGATACAAGGACCGCGTTGGTGAACCCGGTAGCCAGGCACCACCGAGGTCGATGACGAAGCTGCCGTCGTGACGTAGAACCCGCTTAACTTCCTCTGCGAATGGCGCAAACCATTCTATATACTCATCTTCGGGTTGGTTTCCGTAGCTTTTCTTCCGAGTTAGGGCGAAAGGGGGTGATGTTAAGACTAGGTTGACGGTCTCGTTGCCTATGCCAGCCAACATGTCGAGCGCGTCGCCCTGCCACATTGAACCCAGAGACGTCTGGTACATCCGTACCACCGGCGCGCGCACTAGTTGTCCGCCTCCTACCAGCGAATCACCGGCGGCTCGGGCCGGTACTCAGGGGCAACTGCGTGCCAGATGCTACCTCCCTGGCACTTCTGCCCGGTGGGCGCGTCCCCTCCCCAGATCCGCGTCGCCATCGTTTGACTGTTGCCAGGGACGGCGACGCTGCGCAGGTCCTCTTCTAGAACGTTCTGGCAGGCCAGCGCCTTGGTTGAGGTAATGATCTTGGTGCGTCACCCTTGGCGGTTCGTGTCTGCGCGCCGGGGAGTTTCAGGAGGAACCCTGTGCTCGCTTCGCCGAGGCAAGCCGTATGAGATTCGCCCGTTGATGTGCGGCGTCAGGTCCGCCGTCCTTATAAGGCTCATCCCAGTCCACTCTCTTAGTCCTGGGAGGTTGAGGCGCATCGTTCCGGGCCAGAACTAACGCGCAATCGCGTGACGTGGCTTGTCCCTTGGTATCGCCCCAAATCCTGCTGACCTTATTCTGAACCGGCAGATGGTCCTCAATCATTTCAACCAACTGTAGACCCGTTTCGGGACCTACATCCTTCCAGATTTGAGCAGCCAGGGGTAGGGGCTCCTTGCCACGGTCGGCAACATCACCGATGACAAATACCGCAATTCCTTCCGGCTTCAGTACGCGACGAGCGCTGGAAAGCGTCTTCTGCAGGAAGACCTTGTAGTTCTGGTACGTATGTCCATGGTCCAGCTTGGAGTCGAGCGTTTTCCGGCCAGCACCTCGCTCTCTCCCGACCTCCTCGACTCCAAGTAGCCACAACCGAATCCAGTTTGCGGTTCCGTAGTTGACGACCTGGAGATACGGCGGAGAGGTAACTATGAGATCCACTGATTTCTCGCCGACGCGCCTGCCAGCCATTAGGTTCACAGCATCCGCGTGGTACGCGCGACCCGGGATGCCCTCGATATCGTCGAGATATAGCCGAGCAATCTTGTCGCGTAGACATTCGAAGACGTCTTGGTCGGGCGCCGACAGGCCATTTTCTATGATGTATTTCTGCACGTACGACGGCGACATACTGAAAGTGTTCGGCATACTGATACTCAGATACTGCGACGTTCCGTCCCGTCGAAACGACCCGTGCATTATGCCCGCGAGGGCTCCGCCGATCATGTATTTTTCGAGATCCCACTTTGTGAGGGCGTTACTCAAGAGATAGTCGCGGAGATAGCTGATTTGACGTAGGGTATTGGGATGGTACAGCATTCGAATATCGTCAGGAGCATCAACTTCTCGGACAAGGCCAGAGCGATACTTTCCCTGTAAGTCCTCGATACGCGACAAGACCGAACGCCACGAAGGAGGATTAGACTTCGCGCGTGACAAAACGTATGCCAGCGGATTCAGGTCGTTGCAGATCGCACGACGTCCCTCCACCCGGGCCTGAAGCGGCACCGTGCCACGACCGCTAAATGGGTCTAGGACCAGATCGCCGGGCCGAGAATGGCGCTGGATGAAGTAGTGGGCGACCTTCGCGGGGAACATCCCGTGGTATGAGCACATTGGATGCATCGAGTGGCCCCATCGCGGACTGACGCTGTGCCAAAGGGCGCCAGCGCTGGTGCTACCGCCGTCGATAGACTCCCGCTCTGGCGCGTCGAAGAAGGCCTTCGCGTGCCAATCGCCAGCTATTGTCATCCGAGATACTCCTGCAAGGATTTGGCCACACTTCTGAGCACGGGCTCCCGGGAGTAGCGGTAGATCTTGGCGAGGTTCTTCAACTCGTCGCTACTCGTGTGATCGATCGGGCCGGCCACTGCTCCGACCGAACCGTGGGCTGTCGCCGCTGTTGCCTCGCTTATAGCAGAGGCGTTTACCGGATAAGTAGCGGGAAGCGGAGTCGCTGAGCTAGCGATGGGAGAGATCTTTGAACCGCCGAGTGAGCGAGATGCTGCTGGTGAGCCGGCAGCAGCCGGTGGGGCGAAATAGTTGGCCGCACGGCGTAATCCTAGGTCCCGTTTGATCGTGCGGACCTCTTCCCCGACACGATACATCTCGGCAGGTAAAGCGTCGGTGACTGATTCCACCATCTTGATGGGGTATTTCGTCGTGGCTCCTTGCTGATATTGAGCTGCAACATGAGCCATCCACTTCTCCGCCGACTGCCCGTCACTGAAGTGCTCTTCAATCACGTGGCGCAGACCCGCTGCGGTCAAGCGCAGCCAAGCGTACGGATTTGATGATGGAAAAACATCAACATCCATGAGCGTAACTAAACTTCGGAACAGACCTCCCCTTTGCAAGAGTCGCCACACGCCGGTGTAGTTGCGGAGTGTGGCGGGAGAAACTCCAATGTATCGAGCGATATCTGTCTTCTTTACATGCTCAGCCTTGTGGAGATGTTCTACAAGTCCCGCGAGCTGGCTCGGAAGCAGATCTTGATATACGTCGGTCTGATAGCGAATTTCGAACCTTCGCTCAAAACTAACTACGTACGACGTAACAGTCTTAAAGCGATCCTGATTCCGCTTTCGGATGGAGCGTATGGCGTTTAGGCGAATGATCCCATCAACTACTAAGTACCCGCCTTCCGGCAACGGAGCTACCTTGATTGGTTCCGCCAGGCCGATCTCCTCGATCGACGACCTAAGTCGCTCCTCGAACTGCTTTGCACTTCCAGATCGGCTTAACTCGGGGCTTACGAAAAGGTCATCTATTGCGATTTCCACAAGCTTCATTCTGCGGCCACACCCACTCTTATGCCGTCTCTATTGGTAAACGACCTTGGTAGCCGAGCCGCTAGTTGACGTAGACGGTCTTTCGTGGGAGCAGCTGGCAGATCGTTCAGAACGCTGCATGCCCAGGCGATTATCAACGTCCGCTTATCTCTGTATTCGTCCCCAAGGGCCACGAGGCGGCTCCACCCGATAGCCACGAAGAGCTCGTCTAGGTCCCTCGCGGAAATCGTGTACTCGGATACGGCCGAAACTACCGCGGCGCGATCCTCAATACATACGTGGCGGGCTATGACGGCATGCAATGCGAGGTTGACCTTGCCCGATTTTAGTGCAGCGACTTCACTATTGCTCGCTCCCTCCAACTGCGCTTCCAACCGGCGAACTGTAGAGGGCCTGACCCCGAAACGCTTAGCGACGTCTGCGGTTTCTTCTCCCGCTTGGCGTGCTCGCGCGATTAATAGGGCCCTGTCGACGGGCCGCATCTTAAGGCGAGCAACATTTTCAACGAGGAATTGCTGTACCTTTTGAGTTTCCGCGTACGCCTGATCTACAACGACCGCTGGGATCCGCGGAATCCCCAGTAGGCGACAAGCAAGAGTCCTTCCTTGGCCCTTGATTAGCAAGTAGTCGTTTGAACCATCTTCCGCTAATCGGACCGTTATCGGAGTCAATACGCCGAACTGCTCGATTGAGCGCTGTAGATCTAAGTGACCGTCCCGATCACGCTTGCGGCCGAGGCCGTCCTCCGGGCGGATACGCGCTACGTCTACCTCTTGGACTCTCAATCTAAGAGCAGACGACGTTTCCGTGGTTGTCGCCTCTCGACTACTCAGCCCGGCCGGCGCCGCGGCCCTGCCGGTCCTGATTGGCGTCTCGCCCACAGTAATCGACCCCCTAAATTACACCGGTGTGATGATGCCACACGCGCGTTCAACGGCACGCACCGTAGGCGTCTTGGTCGAAGTTCGTCACAAGTTGTCACTCCGCTGGGCACGTTGCGTGGCCAATCTGAACACCCACGTGTTCCTGGTCTTGCGACGGTCTAGCTCGGGAGCCGAACGCAAACTCCAAGGAGTCATCGGTGGCAAGACCCTCGACGAACGTAACCACGGCACCAAGGTCGCCGCGCCGCTGCCGGGCGTTCGCCAGCCGCTGCGCTCAGTGTTTTCAAGGCTCGTATGGCCAACCAGATCGCCGACACATCTGGCCACTGGCGGACCAGCCAGCCCTCCGCGCGGCGCGCCGACGTTCCGAACGGCGATGCCGGCCTGGATCGCGATCGCTTGCTGGTTCCTCGACACCAAGCGATTGTCCGCCCCACCATCGATCGCTGTAGCGCCCTGTGGATAACCGGGCCTGTCACCTTCTGCTGCGTGATCTCGAACGAGCGCGCTAGCGACTTGCGGGACGGATAGACGTGACCGGACGTCTTGGCGGTCGCGGTGGTCCGAGGCCCTCCGCATGCACAGGCTTAGAAGAAGCCGGTATCCAGATCGCGAAAGCATTGGGACACCGGCGTCTCAAGGCCCGGTCGCATGCGTGGTCAGAGCCGCGTGCGACCGGGCTGTCTGCCTCGCCGGCTCAAGGCGAGCCTCACGGCTTGTCGACCAGACCCGCTCAAATGAGTCGAGATATGTAGTCGCCATGCCCTGGCCGCTTCGCTGCCGCAGGTGGAAAACCGGGGCGTGGGACGCTGGGTGCCCGTACACGTGCGCGTTTACGAGGATCTCGTCGTCGGCCCGATAGATCGAGTTGTAGAGCACCGTGTCATGGAGCCGCAGTTCGGCGCCGGCCTCGACGACGGGACGGAATCCGACGAACGCGGTGCGGATGCGGGCGCTCATGCCGTCGTCGATGCCCTCCTCGGATCCTCGGCCGGCGACCTGGAGGCCGCTTGGTTGCCCGAGGGCGATTCGTACCCGCACGCCCGCCTTGACCTGATCGCGGAGGATTGCAGACACGCCGGGGTCCTCGGCCAGGAAGAGCGCGCTGTACGCGAGGATTCCGATCTCCCGCTCAGCGCCCGTGAACAGGTGCAGCCACGCGTCCGCCGGAACGGCGGCCCGATGAGGATGGATAGTCCGAATCTCATCCGGCCGGGCGGCCGGCTCGATGGGCTGAGGCATGTTGGGCCAGAGATCACGTGTCGACCAACCTGTCAGCCGGGCGAGGGCGTTGCGATGTCGCGGATGGGGCTTACGGCCGCTTATCCAGCACCTGACGGTCTTCGGGTCGACGCCGAGTTGGACGGCTACGTCGACATCGTTCATGCCTGCGGCTCGCAGAGCTCGGGCTAGAGGCTCGTTCACGCAACGACTCCGATCGCTGGCGATAAGTCCGAGTGTAGCGAAGACGTCCCCAGACGTCCTAACGCCATGGTTCACAGACCGTTACCCGAAGTGAAGACTCGGGCCGAGCATCCACGGCGGGAGAGAGCATGGCGGACGACGAGGTTCAGGCGCGGAGAGCGGCTGACCATCTCGCGCTTGCGCTCGAAGAAGTCGGCTTTGACGTGGGCCAGGACTTTCCCTCGCTACAGGACACGCTCGGCCGGCGCGGATTGCCGGTGGTGCGCGTCGGCGACATCTCGCCGGAGATCGCGGATCGGCTCGCCGTCGCCCTAGTCAGCGGAGCGACCGGAGACGTCACCCGAACGTGGGAGGGTAACGACAGCTAAGACTTCGACGATCATCACAGGGACGTTCGCTAGCCTGGCCACGTGGATCAGGTTGAACGAGCCCGTGACCTCGCACGTCTGCTGCTGGCCGAGCCGATTCCTCGCCGCTGGTTCCACAGCCAAGGTGTGGGGCGCAAGGCCGAGTCAGTCGCCCATCTCGTCGGCGAGGATGCCGAGGCGCTGGTTTGCGCGGCCTGGCTCCACGACGTCGGATACTCGCCGGACCTCGTCAAGACCGGTATGCATCAGCTCGATGGCGCCCGCTATCTGCGCGACGTCGCGGACGCCGACGAGTTGGTGTGCCGGCTGGTTGCCCACCACTCCTGCTCGATCATCGAGGCCCGCAATAGAGGGCTCCTGGACCAACTTGAGGACGAGTTTCCGGCGGTTGGCGGCGTGGCCTCGGACGCGATCACCTACGCGGACATGACAACAAGCCCGGTCGGCAAGCCGGTTGACGTGGAGGATCGTCTCGCCGAGATCATTGCCCGTTATGGCGACGGCGACCTCGTGGCGGAGTCAATCCGTGAGGCGAGTCCGCGGATCATCGCCTCGGTTCGGGCGATCGTGACTCTGAACGGGGCGGGTTAGGCATCCTCGGCGCGCGCCAGAGCGCCTTGTTCGTCTCGGTTCCAGCGCAGGCCGGCGCTGTCGAGAAACTCGATCTGAACCGGCTCCGGTTCGATGTAGGAGCGGTACCAGTCGGACGGCGCGGGCCGTTTGACGGTCTGCCCGGGCGGCACCAGGCCGACGAACTCGACGCGCGCTTCCTCGTCTGCGCGGGCGGGTAGTGGTAGTTCCACCTCGTAGATGGGCATGCTGCTCGCGTTGTGGATATGGAATGCGAGCTCGCGGCCTCCGTCAATCTTGGCGACCATTTCGACCCACGCACTGATGCGCGCAGCCTGTGAGCGTCGCTCGTCCTCGGCGCGGTCAGCTTCGCGGTGGTGCTCTCGGCGCAAGAGGAAGAATCCGAGGAGGAAGGCGCCTACCGTTCCGACAGCGGAAAACACGTCGGCGAAGGCGCTGAGCCAGTCGCTATCCAAGGTGCACATCCCGCGGCGCGGTCATGAAGTGGTCCAGCCGCAGGCGCATTGAGCGGTCCATCGGCAACGAGTCGATCTCCCGCGTCGGCACCCAGCGGACCTCGGTCGTTTCGGCGCTCGCTGTGGGTGTGCCGCTGATCGGGCGGGCCGTGAAGACGACGGAGAACTCCTGTCGCACCTCGCCGTTGCTGGTGTAGAGGATGACGTGGCGAGGGTCAGTGAAGATGCCGACCAGGCCGGTGATCTCGACGTTGATCCCGGTTTCCTCGGCTGTCTCACGTACGGCCGCGTCGGGCAGGGACTCGCCGATGTCCATGGCGCCACCGGGAAGCGCCCAGTTGCCGTTGTCTGAGCGACGGACTATCAGGATTTCGCCGTCGTTGTTGACGACCACCACATTGGCAGCCGGAACCAGAGACGTGGCGGTAGGCGCCTCGGGGTCGTCGTAGAAGTCGATGCGCTGTCCCACGCTTGGCCTCACCCCAGCGGGGCGGCGTCGTCCCACACGCGCTCGAAGCTGTCGAGGTAGGTCGACACCATGCCGCCGCCCGCTACTCGACGCAGGTGGAGCACTGGCGCCTGCGCGGCGGTGAAGCTGTAGATGTGGGTGTTGACCAGCAGTTGGTCATCGGCGCGGTAGATCGAGTTGTAGAGCACCGTGCGATGCTGCCGGAACTCGATGCCGTCGACCTCGCGAAGCGGCCGGTACATGACGATCGCATTCTTGATCTTCGCGGCCTGGCTGTCGTCCACACCCTCATCGGTGCCACGCTGGGCAATGGCCTCGCTGTCGGGGTCGCCCAGCAGGATGCGCACTCTCGCGCCGCTGTCGGCCTTCTTCTGGAAGATGCGCCTGATCCCCGCGTCCTCGGACAGAAACAGCCCGCTGTAGACCAGGACGCCGATCTCGCTCTCAGCCCTCTCGAAGAAGTTCCGCCAAAGATCCGAGGGCACAGTCCAACGGTGCGGGAAGACGTTGATGATCTCGCTCTCACTTGCGCTCGCGACCTGATCAGGGGTCAGAGCATCGGGCCAGAGATAGGCCTCATCGACACCCAGCCGCGCGGCGACGGCGTAGCGGTGCCGACGGTACGGCGTACGGCCACCGATCCACCGCTCGACGCTCTTCGGATCGACCTTCGCCGCATCGGCGAGGTCTTCCTCGGTGATCCCACGCTCCAACATCGCGGAGCGTAGTCGATCATTCGCCATCGTCTCCCCAAACAGGACGTCCCGGCAGCCTGCCCACCTTAGGCGAGACATCTTGAACACGTCCAGCCATGACCTGATCACGTCCCGTCCTCAGATCGCACTCTCGATGGCACGCCGATGCGGAACACGCATCGCCCATCCGAGAGGAGCTCAGCCATCAATACTCATCTCTCCACCTCCGACGTCCCGACCTGCCCGTGCGGCGCCCAGCTCAGCGCCGGACATCCCACGATGTGCCGCAAGTGCCTCGCCCGGATTCGCTGGAATCGTCGGCACCAGCCGCGCGGCGGACACGGCGGCGTCGACCGGGCCATCCGAACGCGCCGCACTCGACGCAGCCGCGACGGCGGTGACGCATGACGATCGCCGTCTCCGCCGTCATCCTGCTCGGCGTACTCGTCTTCCTGCTCTGGCGGTACGCCCGGTTGCCGCTCTGGCAGGCGGCCGTCTGCGCAGCGTTCGGCTACTACCTCGCGTCCTCGTCTGTCGGTCCGCAGATCGGCAATGGACTCCACGCTCTGGCCCGGTTCATCGCCGGCCTGGAGCTGTGACGTGGACCCTGTCGCAGCCTCAGCGCAGCGCGATCGGTGGGTGATCGTCGGTATGACTGTTGCCGCGATCTCCGCCGCGGTGGCGAGCTTCGCCGGCCTTCGCGGCCTCGCCCAGCTCGCCGGGTGGCCCGACCGGCTCGCTTGGCTCCTGCCGGTCACCATCGACGGCTACGCCATGACGTCCGCTCGCGTCTGGCTCGCCGGAACCCTTGGCAGCAGCGCGCCCGCGGCTTCGCGCAAGCCAACGCGATCGGCGCCATCGCCACCAGCATCATCGGCAACGCCGGCTACCACCTCATCGCCACCGGCATCGTCGCGATCTCCTGGCCGATCGTCGTCCTCGTCGGCGCCGTACCGGCGGCCGTCCTCGGACTCACCGCGCACCTGCACGCGCTCACCACCGTCGCGGCATCCGGCCCGGACCCAGCGCCGGCCGCAACGGGCCGTCCCAAGGTCCGTACCCGGGTCCGGACCGGGCAGGCCAAGCGCCGCACCGATGCTGCACTGCTCAAAGCCGCCCAGGAGGCCGACGCGCGGCACCGCGCCGAACACGACGGGCGTCCGATCAGCCGCGACGGATTGCGCTTGGCGCTGCGTATCGCAGGACCCAAGGCAACCGAGCTCCGGCGGCGCCTCGCCGCCGAGAGCACCGATCGAAAGGAGGCTTCACCCCACTCATGACCAACGACCCGCGCATCCCGCGCCCGACAGTCGACCAGGAGGCCGTTCTCACCCATCTCCACGCCGCCCATCGCGGGCCAACGCCTCAATCCATCTGGACGGCCATCGCCGACATCCCCATCCTGCTTACCGAAATCGGCCGCCTCGCCCAACTGCTCAGCCGCGCCCGATGGGACTTCGCCAACCTGCTCGCCGCCGCACGCGCCGCCGTCGCCGCGGACCATGACGGCGAACCCGACGACGCCCTGGGATACCTCCGTGACGCGGTCGCCGAGCACACGACGTGGACGCCGCCTGACGACGGCGAACAGGCCCGATGAGGGCCTACGGACGCCGGCACCGTCGATGGAGCCGCCGCAACCCGCAACCGCTCCTGCTCGTGCCCGACGAGCCGCTCATCATCATCTGCCTGGCCGCGTTGGGGCGCGTCTTGTTTCGGTGCCGGTCGGAACTCGCCCCGTCCGTCGTCGGCGTCGCGCTCGCCGTTGCCGGACTCGTCCTGCATCGCAGGCACCCAGGCGCATGGCCGGTGATCGCAGTCGGCACGGCCGCCGCAGCATTGGCAGCCGGGCTGCGCGGACTTCCTTGGGGTACCGAACGCTCCGAGGAACGCTGGTACGCCGCAACCACTACTGCCTTCGCTGGAGCCTGGCTCACTGCTGCAACGGCGCTCGGTCCCGGCCGAACCCCGTTGCCCGCTGTCCTCGTCGTGGCAGTGGTCGCGTTCGGCGTGCCGTGGTGGGTGCATCGGCGTCGTCGAGCCCGCGTCCGCGTGGATCGCGTCATCCACGCCTGGCCCGACCTCGCCGACACGATCGGACTCGACGGCTCGCGCATCATGTCCGCGGTCGTGGACACCTGGGGCTGGCGCGCCCGGATGAAGCTGCGCCCCGGGCAGAGCGTCACCGATGTCGTCGCACGGGTTTCTGCCATTGAATCGGCCTTGGGCACGCGACCCGGCGCAGTCCGTGTCGAGCAGGACCCCGCCCACGCCGGCCGCTGCACGATGCGCGTCGTGGCCGTCGACCCACACGCCGGCGCCATCCTCTGGCCCGGCCCAACCGCGCGGTCCGTTGCCGATCCGATCGATCTAGGCGTCTTCGAGGACGCCGCAACCGTCAGGGTGCCGCTGCTGCGCCGACACGCCCTCATCGGCGGCACGACCGACTCCGGTAAGAGCGGAGTTCTGAACGTGGTCCTCGGCAACCTCGCGGCGTGCTCCGACGTCGTCCTCTGGGGCATCGACCTCAAAGGCGGCATGGAACTCCGGCCGTGGGCGCCATGCCTCGCCCGGCTCGCTACGACCCCGGACGAGGCTGTCGAACTGCTCGCGGATGCCGTCGCGGTCCTCGACGCCCGCGCGCAGGCATCCAGCCGGGACAACACCCGTGTGTGGGAATCGACGCCTGACGCGCCAGCTCTGGTCATCGTCATCGACGAGTACGCCGAGCTCGCCGACACGGCGCGCGCTGCCGTCCCCTACGCGGAATCGGTTGCCCGACGCGGCCGCGCCCTCGCCGTCGACCTGCTCGCCGCAACTCAACGGCCAACGCAGAAGGCCATGGGAGGCGGGGCGCTGCGCTCGCAGATGAGCGTCCGAGTCTGCCTACGTGTCCGCGAACGGCGCGACGTCGATCTCATCCTGGACAAGGGCATGCTCGCCGCCGGCTGGCACGCTCACACCCTCGACGCGCCAGGCAAGTTCTACATCCTCGCCGACGGGCACAATCAACCTCGCCGCGCCCGCGCCTACCTCGTCACTGACGAGCACGTGCGTGAGACGGTCGCCCGGTACGCGGACCAACGGCCCGACCTCGATCCGCTATCCCGAACCGCGATCGATCAGCAGCCTCGAGCCCTCGAACCACCGGCAAGGGGTGCCGACGACCCCGAGCGGACCCTCTTGACGGCCCTCGGCACGGCTCCAGACGAGGGCCTCACCATCCCAGAACTCATCGACGCCACCGGTATGCGACGCACCTGGGTCTACGACCGGCTCCAGGCGCTCGCCGCAGCCGGCCGCGCCCTGCAAGTAGCCCGCGGGCGCTGGCGCGCTTAACCCGATCGTCCGCGCGAACGTCCGTCCGCTCGCGCGCGTCTGCGCATATCAGCGCGCGGACGGACAACGGACGGACAACCGCGCGGACGCCATCACCGCGACGAAAGGAGGCCCGACGATCACGACCAAGGACCAGCCCGACGAGAGGAGAAATCGCAGCATACGAACTTGCACCACGCCGAAAACGGAAGCTGAGCAGCTCAGGACGTCCCTAGACGTCCGCCAGCGAGGCGAGGGTCATCGACGCTCGGTGGCATGTCGCCAGCCTCCCTCGGAAGAATCGAACGGACTAGCGCCCGCTGCCCAGAAACGGCGCCGCCGGAAGCGCAAGAAGCGCGAGCTGAATGTCAGCGAAGACCTCCTCGCCCGCGCCTTGGCCATCATGGCGGCCGACCTGACGAGGGAACGAGCGCAGCGGAAGGAGCGACCGAATGACTGAAACGGGAGCCGACCCGGCGGCCAGACGACGGAAGCGCGCCTTCATCTACCTGCGAGTCTCGTCGGCTGGTCAGGTCAACACGGATTACGACCCGGAGGGCATCTCGCTCCCGGCACAGCGATCCGCTATCCAGCGTCGCGCCCTGGAGCTGGACGCTGAGATCGTCGCGGAGTTCGTCGAGCCCGGCCGGTCTGCGACGACGGTCGACGGCCGGCCCATCTTCCGGGAGATGATGGCTCGCCTGAGGGCCGAGCCCGACATCGACTACGTGATCGTCTACGCCCGCTCCCGGCTCCACCGCAACAGCATCGACGCCGCGATCACCAAGCGCGACCTCCGCAAGGCTGGCGTCACGCTGATCTCGATCATGGATTACACCGAGGACAACGCGATCGGCGACCTGGTCGCGACCGTCCTGGACGGCGTCAACGAATACCAGTCACGCGCCTCGGGCGCCGACATCGCGTACAAGATGGGCCAGAAGATCATTCGGGGCGGCTCGGTCGGCCGCGCAAAGATCGGCTATTCGAACGTCCGCGAAACCTTCGAGGGCCGCGAGGTCCGCACTATCGCCGTCGATCCTGTGCGCGGCCCTCTGATCACGATGGCTTTCGAGCTGTACGCCTCTGGCAGCTACGGCTTCCACGCCCTTATCCAGACCCTCACCGACGCCGGCCTCCGCACCCAGCCGACCCGCCGCTACCCCATCGGCCTGCCGATCTCGATCAACTCGCTCGGGAACCTCCTACGGGACCGCTACTACCTCGGGCTCGTCGAATACCGCGGCCACGAGTACCAAGGCCGGCACGAACCTCTGGTCACGCCGGAGGTGTTTGAGCGGGCGCAGCGCATGCTGGAGTCTCGCCGCGCAGGTGGGGTACGCGAACGCGTCCACAACCATTACCTCAAGGGCGCCGTCTGGTGCAGCCGCTGCCAGCGCCGCCTGATGATCATGCGGGGCAAGAGCAAGACCGGTGATCTGCACTTCTACTACTTCTGCCGAGGGCGACAGCAGCACGTCTGCGACCTGCCCTACCTGCCGGTGGCGCGGGTCGAGCTGGCCGTGCTGGACAACTACGCGACGGTCGCCCTGCCGGACGAGCTGCGAAAGCGGATCATGAGCCGAGCAGACGAGGCACTCAGCGACTCGGCGAGCACGCGAGCCGAAGTGCGGACCCACGTCACGACCCAATTGGCCGACCTGAGCGCGAAGGAAGATCGCTTCCTGGACCTGGTCGGTGACCCCGACTGGCCGCAAGACAAGATCGCCGCGAGGCTGCGGACGATCCGCGATGACCGGGAGCGGCTTCGCCGACAGCTTGCGGACGACGACACGCCCAAGCTCGACGCCGCACGGGAGACACTCGGCTACCTGCTGAGCCTGCTTGAAGATCCGCAGCAGCTGTACCGGCAGGCGAGCACGAGCGCACGCCGCGTCCTCAACCAGGCGTTCTTCGCCAAGCTCTGGTTCGACGCCGACGACGCCGGCCCGTACGTCGCGTCAGATGACCTTGCCGGACTAATCGAACCGCTGGTCAACCACGCCAGAAACGAAAGCGGCGCCGCCCACCTGGGCGGCGCCGCGACGAGTTCGAGTAAGAACCCTCTCGTGGAGGTGCCGGGAATCGAACCCGGGTCCTTCGTTGTTTTGTCAGGGCTTCTCCGAGCGCAGCTCACTATGCCTCTACTCGCCCCTACCGATCATGTGAGCAAGTCGGTATGACGGGGCCAGTCGTGTTTGATCTCGTCGCGCGGTCCTCACGACTGGGACCGGTTGACCAACCTCCTAGCTGATGCCGGAGATCTGGGACGGAGGTGCTCCCAGCCCGACAGACTCGCTACTTACCTCAGGCGGCAAGAGCGAAGTCAGCGCGATTGTTATCGGCGCTTATAGTTTTCCGACGACCGATTCTCGAGACGACGTCGGCTTCCTCGGCTCGCTTCCCCTGTCTCCACGTACGAAGTCGAAACCAGTCACCCCCTGGGAAAAACAGCAACCTTGGAATCTTAGCTCACGGCACACTTGCCGCCCACGACGGAGCAACCCGACGGGCGGGCGTTGCCGCGGCCGCTCTTGCTGACCTGGTAGCCGAAGGTGGCCGACGCGCCCGGGGCCAGCTGGCCGCCGGTGAAGGTCAAAGTGTCGCCGCTCTGTGAGCCGCGGGCGTTCCACGTGCCGAGCAGGCGCAGGTTGCTCTGGCCGGAGTGGCCGACGGTCACGTTCCACGAGCCCGCGGCGTTTCCGGTGTTCTGGACGCGCACGGCCGCCACGTACCCCTGCTCCCAGCTCGCCCCGAGACTCACCGTGACCGAAAAGGCCGCGGACGGCGACGGCGGCGCGGGCGGACGCGAAGTCGCGGTAGGCCGGGCGGAAGCACGCGAGGGCGAAGCGGACTTACGCGAAGGCGAAGCGGACCGGCGTGACGGCGATGCGGAGGGGGAAGACGACGCGGACGAAGAGAGCGAAGGCGAAGGCGTTGGCGACGGCGTAGCGGAGAAGGACGGCGAGATCGGCACCTGCGGCATCGACGGCAGCACGACCTTGGGCTGCACGGTCGCCTCGGCCGGCCCGACGGCCCGCACGGCGATCCAGACCACCAGCAGGACGAGGACGGCGGCGGCCGCGCTCAGAAAGATCCGGGCGGGACCGAGCGGACGCGCGGAATGCTTTGCGGGCAAGCGGGCCACCCCTTCGGTGATCTAGGGCCGCCCGGCACAGTACCTGATCAGGACACACCTTTGTTACGTCGGCCCAACGCGCGGGTGATCTCCCGCTGGGCGTCGCGGGTCGCCAGGTCCTGACGCTTGTCGTAGCTCTTCTTGCCCCGCGCGAGGGCCAGCTCGACCTTCGCGTACCCGTTGTGGAAGTAGACCTGGAGCGGCACCAAGGTGATGCCCTCGTCGCGCAGCTTGCCCTGGATTTTCCGGATCTCGTCGCGGTGCAGGAGCAGCTTGCGGATGCGCCGCGGCTCGTGGTTGGTCCAGGTGCCCTGGGTGTACTCGGGGATGTGCAGGGCGTGCAGGAAGATCTCGCCGTCGCTCTCCTGGCCGAACGCGTCGGTCAGCGACGCACGGCCCGCCCGCAGTGACTTGACCTCGGTGCCGGTGAGAGCCATGCCGGCTTCGTAGGTGTCGAGGATGGCGTAGTCGTGGCGGGCCTTGCGGTTGGAAGCGACGACCTTACGCCCCTGTTCGCGTGGCATTGCTCCCCTTGAAAGGTTGAGTGGACAACCCTACAAGAGTACTAGCAGAGACACGCGGGCAGATATCGCAGCGGATTGCGCGGCACCCCGTCGAAGCGGGTCTCGAAGTGCAGGTGGTTGCCGGTGGACGCGCCGGTCGTCCCGACCCGCCCGATCACCTCGCCGCGCCGCACGTACTCCCCGACGTGCACGAGGATCGCCGACTGGTGGCCGTAGCAGGTCTGGAAGCCGTAGCCGCCGATCCGCCCGTGGCTGACGCAGGTGTAGTTGCCGTACCCACCGTTCCAGCCGGCCCGGATCACGTGCCCGGACGCCGCCACGTGGATCGGCGCGCCGCCGGGCGCCGCGAAGTCCGTCCCCGCGTGCAACTGCCAGACCCGATAGTAGGGGTCATATCGGTTGCCGAAGTTGCTCGTTTTCCAGCCGCGCACCGGCATCAGCAGCCGCCCGCCGCCGTACCGGCCGTCCCCGCCCGATTTGATCGAGTACCCCCGCAGGGCGGCACGGATCCGCTGCTCCTCGGCCAGCGCCGCCCGGTAGCGCGCGAGCACGGCATCGCGCTGCGAGTTGGCCAGGCGCACCGCGGCCTGCCGGAGCACCATCAGATGCACCAGCTCCTGCTGGGCCCGCACCGCCGCGGTCTGGGCGTCCTTGGCCGCCATCAGCTTGCCCTGGGCGATCGCCTCGGCGTCCTCGGCCTCCCGCTTGGCGAGCCCGGCCCGGTCCTGGGCGCTGCGCGCATCGCGGCGGGCGACGATCAGCCGGTCGACGTCCTGCTGCTGGGTGCGCATGAGCTGGTCGACGAGGCTGAGCCGGTCCATGATGTCGGCCGGCCCGGTGGCCTCGACGAGCACGTTGATCCGCGAGAACGTGCTGCCCATGTAGGTGGCCTGGGCGATCTGGTCGACCCGGTCGCGCGCGTCGGAGAACTCGGCCTGCGCCTGCTCGAAGTCCCCGGCGACCTGCGCGTAGGCGGCACGGGCGGCGTTGGCGCGGCGGCCGGCGGTGTTGGCCGCGGTGATGGCGGCGGCGACGGCGCCGCGGGAGGTGGCGACGCGCCGCTGAGCGGCGGGCATCGCCGCGGTGGCTGCCTCGAGGCGGATTGCGGCGGCTCGCGCCCGGTCGGTGGCATTTTCGAGTACGGCGGAAGCACGGTCCACGGCCCGGGCAGCGCTTGCGGCGTCACCGGCGTCGGCGACGGCCGGGGACGGAGCGACCGTCAGGCTCACTAAGCACGCACATATCGCCAGAACGGTCTTATGTCGGCATTTGGACCACACGGGGAGTCAACCTACCCCCATCAACCGGGGATAACTGCCCAAATCGCCCAACGGCCGCGTCCCCGTGATGGGAACGCGGCCAAGAGGGTGCTTCAGTCCGGTTAGGGGTGGCGGGTGGGGCGGTTGGAAGGGTGATCAGCTTTTGGGCGTCAAACCTTGAGGTAGAAGCGGAGCGTGATCCAGGCGGTGACCGCGCTGACCACCGCGCCGACGCCGGCCAGCAGCGGCAACATCAGCCACACATTGCCGTTGTGCACCGGTGTCAGGATGCTCGTCAGCGCCTGCAGCTTGTGATCCAGCAGCACCACCTTGCCGACGAACAGCACGATGAAGCCGAGGATCGCGCCGATGACGCCGGCCACGACCGCCTCGAGCACGAACGGCGCCTGGATGAACCAGTTGGACGCGCCGACCAGCTTCATGACCGCGACTTCTCTTCGCTTGCTGTACGCCGCCACCTGGATCGTGTTACCGACCAGGAGCAGCGCCGCGACAGCCATGAAGGCCGCCACCCCCAGCGCGCCGAATTGGAAGCCGTTGAAGATGTTGAACACCTTGTCGAGCAGTGTGCGCTGGTCGATGATGTCCTGAATGCCCTGCAGAGGCGCCATCTGGTCGGAGAATTCCTTGTACTTCTCCGGGTCCTTGAGCTTGACGCGGAACGACTCCGGCAGGCTGTTCGGGCCGACCGACTTCACGAAGTCGGGCGAGTCCGCCCAGAGCGCCTGGAAGCGCTCGAACGCCTGCTTCTGCGTCTCGTACGTCTTGTCGGCGACCAGCGGGTTGCTGGAGATGGCCTGGTCGATGGCTTGCCGCTGCGCGTCGGTGACATCCGGGCGCAGGAAGATGGAAACCTCGATTTCGCCGTAGTAGTAGTTCTTCATCTGGTCGACCTGCATGTACAGCAGCACACTGGCGCCCAGCATGAACAGCGAGACCGACATGGTGATGATCATGGCGACCGTCATCGTGACGTTCCGCCACAGGCCCACCAGGACCTCGTTGAGGACGTACTTCAAGCGCATCGGGGGGTTCCTTCCGGGACTCCGCGTCCCGCGATTTCGGGGGTCGGGGATTCGGCAACGGAGCCGCGGGCAGCCTCAGCCGTAGACGCCACGGGCCTGGTCGCGGACGATCCGTCCGCTCTCGATCTCGATGACTCGGCGGCGCATCTGGTTGACGATGTTGGAGTCGTGCGTGACCATCACGACCGTCGTGCCGGTCCGGTTGATCCGGTCCAGCAGACGCATGATCTCGATGGACGTGTCCGGGTCGAGGTTTCCGGTGGGCTCGTCAGCCAGCAGGATCAGGGGACGGTTGACGAAGGCCCGGGCCACGGCCACCCGCTGCTGCTCACCACCGGAGAGCTCGTGCGGGTAGCGGTGCTCCTTGCCGCCGAGGCCGACCAGCTCGAGAACCTCGGGCACGACCCGGCGGGCCACGGCCTTGGTCTTGCCGATCACCTCGAGGGCAAAGGCGACGTTCTCGTACGCGGTGCGGTTGGGGAGCAGGCGGAAGTCCTGGAACACGCACCCGATCGAGCGGCGGAAGTGTGGCACCTTCCACGACCTGAGCGTCGTCACGTCCTTGGCGTTCACCACGACCTTGCCGCGCGTAGGGGTTACCTCGTGCAGCAGCAGCTTGATGATCGTCGACTTGCCGGAACCGGAGGGGCCGATGAAGAAGACGAACTCACCCTTCTCAATGCCCACGCTCACGTCGTCCAGCGACGGGCGAGACGCCTTGGGGTACGTCTTCGTCACGTTCTCGAGCTGAATCACGGGAACGCAGTCTACGCGGTGTAACGAAAACGCCAACCCCGGCGGGTGCGTCAATCTGCACCGGCCATGCGGGAACAGGCGTTTCGGGGGCCGACGCCTGACCGAACGTTCAGGCGTCGTTGCCGTCCGTGGTGGATCTCCGGTCAGCCCGCGACCTCGGTCTGCTTGCGCCAACGGATCCCGGCCTCGATGAACTCGTCCAATTCACCGTCGAACACCGCAGACGGGTTACCCGTCTCCTGCTCGGTACGCAGATCCTTCACCATCTGATACGGGTGGAGGACGTACGAGCGCATCTGGTCGCCCCAGGAACCGGTCGTGTCGTGCTTGAGGCCAGCGAGTTTGGCCTCTTCTTCCTGGCGCTTGCGCTCCAGCAACCGAGCCTGCAGAACTCGCATAGCGGACGCTTTGTTCTGCAACTGGGACTTCTCGTTCTGACACGTCACCACGATGCCGGTCGGGATGTGGGTGAGTCGGACAGCACTGTCCGTAGTGTTGACGCTCTGTCCACCCGGCCCCGACGAGCGGTAGACGTCCGTGCGGATCTCGTTTTCCGGGATGTCGATGTGGTCGGTCTGCTCGACCACCGGCATCACCTCGACGCCCGCGAAGCTCGTCTGCCGCCGGCCCTGGTTGTCGAACGGGCTGATCCGCACGAGGCGGTGGGTGCCGGACTCGACGCTGAGCGTGCCGTACGCGTACGGCACCTTGACGGCGAAGGTCGCGGACTTGAGGCCGGCCTCCTCGGCGTACGACGTGTCGTAGACCTCGGTCGGGTAGCCGTGCCGCTCGGCCCAGCGCAGGTACATCCGCATGAGCATCTCGGCGAAGTCGGCCGCGTCCACCCCGCCGGCGCCGGCCCGGATGGCCACCACGGCCTCGCGGGAGTCGTACTCACCGGAGAGAAGGGTGCGGACCTCCATCTCCTCGATGGCCTTGCCGAGCGCCGCGATCTCGTCGCCGACCTCGGTGATCGACCCCTCGTCGCTCTCGGCCTCGGCGAGCTCGAGCAGCACCTCGGCGTCGTCCAGCCGGGAGCGCAGCCGCTCCAGCCGGCCGATCTCACCGGAGATGTACGACAGCCGGCTGTTGACCTCCTGCGCGCGCGCCTGGTCGTCCCACAGGTCGGGCGCGGAGGCCTGCTCCTCGAGCTCGGCCTTGTCCCGGCGCAGCTTGTCGACGTCCAGGACGTTCTCGATGTTGCGCAGGGTGGCGTCTAACGCCTTGAGTTGCTCAGGAAAGTCGGCAGCGGTCACGACACTCAAGACTACGCCGCCCGGCCGGCGTTCCGGCCGGGCGGTGTGCTTCGCTCATCAATTCGCCGGCGCGGTCTTCAGCCAGCTCAGCGCGGCCTTGTGATAGGCGACGGCGAACTCGAGGGCGGCCGAGCCGTACGAGTCGCCGTTCTTCTTCGCCTCCTTCGCCTGCTCCTTGGCCATCGCAAGCGCCTCCGAGTGATACTCGCTGGCTTCGGTGTAGAGCGACTTCAGCTGGCCGCCGACGTGCTGCTCGCCGAAGGCGACACGAAGGGCGACGGGGTTGCGCAGTGCGTCGCGGCCGGGGGCCTCGGCGAGCCACCGGCTGAACGCGCGTTTGCCGGAGGCGGTGATGGCATAGGGCTGGCTGGAACGGGGTCCGGGCTTGCCGAGGCGGACGTACCCCATATCGGCAAGAACCGGCAATTCGCGGTAGACCTGGCTCCGCGTCATCGACCAGTAGGGCCCGAGGCGGCGTTCGGCAGCCGCCATGAGCTGTCCGCCGGTCATCGGCCCCTCGTGAAGCAGGCCGAGCAGAGCGGCAGCCGTGGGATTGATTTGAGTGTCGGGCATGCCTTCTAAGCTGCCACTTTGTCGCGCCCACGTCCAGGATTTCGCCCGATCCGTCCAGTTTGCGTCTCCACAAACGACTGTCCCGCACAGACAGTCCGACCACGAGGGTCGAGACGGCGCGTTTAACCGGCGAGCAGCAGTCTGACCAGCTAAAATGGCCCTAGCAAACCGGTCAGACGGCGATGCCGGGCAGCAACCACCCGAAAAAGGACGAGCCGCCGCGCCCAAAGGGCACGACGACTCCTAAATGCACACCATCACCCCATGTGGGGGTAGCGCCACGAGACCGGCGGCTCGAAGGTCTCCTTGATCGTGCGGGGCGAGACCCATCGCACGAGGTTCAGCGCCGAGCCGGCCTTGTCGTTGGTGCCGCTGCCGCGGGCCCCGCCGAACGGCTGCTGGCCGACGACCGCGCCGGTCGGTTTGTCGTTGATGTAGAAGTTGCCCGCCGTGAAGCGCAGCGCCTCCTGAGCCCGGTCGATCACGGCCCGGTCGGTGGCGAAGATCGACCCGGTGAGCGCGTATTCCGACACGGCGTCCGCCTGCGCCATGACCGACGCGAAGTCGTCGTCGGCGTAGACGTGCACGGCCAGGATCGGTCCGAAGAACTCGGTGCGGAACACCTCATGGGACGGATCCGTGCACTCGACCAGCGTCGGCGACACGAACCAGCCCTCGGAGTCGTCGGCCGTCCCGCCGGCCAGGACGGTGCAGGAGGCGCTGTTCTTGATCCGGTCGAGCGCGCCCGCCAGCTTCGCGAACGACCGGCCGTCGATCACGGCCCCGCCGAACACGGAAAGGTCGCTCACGTCGCCGTACGAGATGGAAGTGACGGAAGCCGCAAGCCGGTCGCGAAGGCCGCCACCCTCCCAGAGACTCCGCGGGACATAGGCCCGCGACGCCGCGCTGCACTTCTGGCCCTGGTACTCGTAGGCGCCGCGCAGCAGCGCGGCGTGCAGCGCCTCGACGTCGGCGCTGGCGTGCGCGAAGACGAAGTCCTTGCCGCCGGTCTCGCCGACCAGCCTCGGGTACGACCGGTAGCGGTCCACGTTCGCGCCGACCTCGCGCCAGAGGTGGCGGAAGGTAGCCGTCGACCCGGTGAAGTGGATGCCGGCCAGATCCCGGTCGGCCAGCGCCACCTCGGAGACCGCGAGGCCGTCGCCGGTCACCATGTTGATCACACCGGGCGGCAGGCCGGCCGCCTCGAACAGCCGCATCGTGAAATGCGCGGCGAACTGCTGCGTCGGCGACGGCTTCCACACCACGGTGTTGCCCATGAGCGCCGGCGCCGACGGGAGGTTGCCGGCGATCGCGGTGAAGTTGAACGGGGTGATCGCGTAGACGAAGCCCTCGAGCGGGCGGTGGTCGAACCGGTTCCACACGCCCGGCGACGACTGCGGCTGCTCGGCCAGCAGGCGCTCGCCGAAGGCCACGTTGAACCGCAGGAAGTCGATCAGCTCGCAGGCAGCGTCGATCTCCGCCTGGTAGCAGGACTTCGACTGGCCGAGGACCGTCGCGGCGTTGAGGGTGTCGCGCCAACTGCCGGCAAGCAGTTCCGCCGCGCGCAGAAAAACGGCCGCTCGCTCCGAAAAGGGCAGCGCCCGCCAGGCCGGGGCCGCTCGTTTCGCGGCTTCGACGGCTTTTGCCGCGTCTTCACGGGTGGCGTTCCCGGTCGTTCCCAGCACCGACGAGCGGCGATGCGGCTGGACCACGTCGATCCCCGGGCCCGACGCCATCCGCTGCGCGCCGCCGATCGTCATGGTCAGGTCGGGCCGGGCGTCACGCAGGTCGGCGATCCGGGCCTCCAGCGAGGCCCGCTCCGGACTGCCGGGACGGTACTCGCGGACGGGTTCGTTACGCGGGGCGGGCACGGCGATCTGGGCGTCCATCAGGGGCACTCCTCGACATGGTGGTCTGCTGAGTAGAACCGCGTCCCGGGGTCACCGGGGCCGGAATCCCCATCCTCGCACCGCGTACCCTGTGCCTCATGAGTGCTCAGGACACGACTCCGGACGCCGAGCGCCCCTCGTCGAACGGTCTGCTCCTCGCGCTCGCCGCGTTGATCTGGATGGCCGCGATGCTCTGGTCGGCGCGCGTCACCATCACCGGCCGGGCCGACGCCGAGATGGAGGTGACGTCGACGGCCTACGCGCTGCCGGGCGCGGTCACCGCGTCGCTGGCCACCGGCGCCGCCGTCGCGCTCGCCGTGATCACGCTGATCACGCGCCGCCGCGACCTGGGCTCCACGTTGCGCTTCGCCGTGACCACCGGCACCGGCCTGGTGCTCGGCCTGCTCGGCGCCCTCACCATCATCACGATCAACACCGAGGGCTGGATCTACGCGGTGGTCGGCGGCACGATCGCCGCGGCCGCCACCATCGGCGGGGCGCTGGCCGGCTTCCGCCAGCCGCGGGTGCTGACCGCGGTGTGCTGGGCCGCGGTCGGGGTGTTCCTGGTCGGCTTCCTGCTCAACATCTTCCAGAACCCGGTGCTGCGCGCGCTCGGCTCCGGCGACTCCCAGTCATCGCAGGCAAATGCCGCGCAATGGTTCACCTTCCTCCAGTCGTTCCTGTCCGGCTTGGCGGCCGGTTTCATCGCGTACGGGGTATTGCGCCGCACCCGCCGCCGCACGGGCGGCGACGTGTCCTGGCCGCTGTACGCGCTGGCCGGCGCCGGCCCCGGCCTGTTGCTGGTCGTCGGCGAGGGCCTGACCCGCACGGCGGGGTCGCGCGTGCTGGAGTTGGCCGGCAAGGTCAGCGAGCTCGAGCTGACGGTCCAGCAGATGCTGAGCGGCGCCCGCTTCAACAGCGCGCTGATCGTCCTGTTCGTCGGCGCCATCAGCGCGACGATCGCGGTGGGCCGCACCATCCGCCCGTCCACCGCCGACGAGCCCACCCCGGTCAAGCCCGCCCCAGCCAAGCCCGCCGCGGCAAAGGCGAAGCCCGCCACCAAGCCCGCCGCGAAGCCCGCCTACGACTCGGCCGCCGCCAACGCGGCCGCCTTCGACGCGGCCACGACGGAAACCACGCCGGCGGCGCCCAAGGCAAAGCCCGCAACCAAGCCCGCGGCAAAGGCGAAGGCCGACGACAGCGAAGCGTCCGCCAGTGCCACCTCGGCCGCCGGCGAGTAGGCGGCGCGGCTCAATCGGCCGGGTCGTCAGGCCAGGTCGTCGAGTTCGGAGACCGCGTACCACTCCAGCTCGTGGTCCTCGGCGCCGTCGACGGTGAACTGCGCGTCGGGGTCGCCGGCCAGGGCCTCCTCGACCATGTCGGCCGCCGCGGCCACCTGCTCGGCCGCCTCCGCGCTGTCCACGTGGATCGACGCCACCTCGGTCAGCGACACCGGCTGCGGCAGCCGCACCGTGCTGGACCCCAGCTCGACGTCCTCGCGGACCAGCAGGGTGGCCGGCACGTCGGCCGAGACCACGACCCGCCGGCGCGGCGCCTCCGGATCATGCCGCAGCAGGTGGAGCGCGCCCTGCGCGGCCCGGGTGAACGCGACGTACTCCAGCTCCTCCTCGTCACCCTCCGCATACCACTCGCGGAGCGCCGGGGTGACCGCGTGCGCCACCATCCCGTCGCCGCCGAGCTTTCCGGAGGCGCGCAGGGCCGCGAGCATCGGCACGGTGGCCGGCACGTAGACCCGGACCAGCTCGGTGATCGGCACGTCTCCTCCTGCGGTTCAGACCGTCCCCGTAGTACACCGCCGCGGCGGCGCTAGGAAGGCCCATTCCACCAGTCGTGTCCGGATCGTGCCGCGCCGGGGTTTCAGCAGCCGCAGGCCGGTCCGTTCGCGCCGGCCACCGAGATCAACCGCGCGCCCGCCGGCGAAGACCCCGCGACCGGCACGGTGAGCGGGTCGGCGTCGGCCACCACGTCACCCTCGGGCGTACGCAGCGGCAGCCCCTCCCGAACCCAGTACTCGACCCCGCCGATCATCTCCTTCACCGAGTACCCGGCCAGCGCGAGGACGAGCGCCGCCCGCGTCGACCCGTTGCACCCCGGCCCCCAGCAGTAGGTGACCACCGGCGTCCCCGGGTCGAGCACCTCCGCCGCCCGCGCCGCGATCTCGGCCGTCGGCAGGTGCACCGCCCCCGGGATGTGCCCCTGTTCCCACGCCGCCCGGCTCCGCGTGTCGATCAGCACGAAACCCGCGTCCGGAAGCCCCGCGTGCACGTCCGACACGTCGGTCTGGAATTCCAGCCGGGCCGCGAAGAAGGCCGCCGCCCGCGCGGGCTCGTTCGGCGTCCCGGGACCGATGTTTTCGCTGGTGAGAGTGGATGTGATCGGCATGCCGAAGACGCTACGGCCGCGTCACGGTGCGGAACATGCACATTCCACGGCAGCGCCAAGGGTTTACCGAGGAAAGCCCGGTACATTGCCGCCATGACCGTGGACTTCCCCCTGGACCGCACGGATTGGCGACTCCTCGCCGAGCTGCAGCGTGACGGTCGCGCCTCGTTCGCCGAGCTGGCCCGGGCCGTCTCCATGTCCGCGAGCGCCGTCGCCGAGCGCATCCGCCGCCTCGAGGAGTCCGGCGTGATCGCCGGGTACCAGGCCACCATCAACCCCGAGCGGATCGGCCTGACCGTCATGGCCTTCGTCCGCCTGCGCTACCCCACCGGCAACTACCGGCCGTTCCACGCCATGCTCGGCACCACCCCCGAGATCGTCGAGGCGCACCACGTCACCGGCGAGGACTGCTTCGTGCTCAAGGTCCTGGCCCGCTCGATGCGCCACCTCGAGGAGGTGACCGGCCGCATCGCCGGCCTCGGCCCGGTCACGACGAGCGTCGTCTACTCCAGCCCGCTCGCCGCCCGCTCGATAGCCGAGCCCACCCAGCTGCAATCGGAGCCCAGCCCGAACTAGGGCCTGTGTCGAAGTAGTGGCCGTAGAGGAAGGCCCGGGACGCCCGCCGCCTCGAATGCCGAGCGGGCGCCCCGGGGTCCGCGGTGCTAGATCAGGCGCAGGATCGTCGCGCACCAGGCCTGCTGGTGCAGCTCCATCCGCAGCGCCATCGCCCACGTGCGCTCCCCCGTCACCAGCGCCACCGCGGCCTCCACCACCCCGGGCCGCGGCTGGCACATCCGGAGCTTTATCACCGCGACCGGCGATGGCCGCCGCGCGCTCCGGCGGCCCGGGCCGGCGCGGCGCAGCTGGGCCACCCGCCGCGCGCCGACCAGCCCCTGCGCCACCACCGCCGACGCCTCGGCGGGGACGGCGAGTTTCCGCAGGTGCGCCGGCGGCCGGTGCCCGCTGAGCACCTCGACGCAGGCGCGGACGAAATGGTGCACCGCGAGCTTGGCCTCGCGCGAAGCCTCCGGCACCAGGGCCGGCGGGCCGGCCGGGGTCGTCGCGGCGGCCTGCTCGGCCGCCACCCGCAGGAGCGCCGGCGGCGACCAGTCGAGCGCGAGCTGGTGGGCGGAGGCCCACATCAGGGGCTCGATCTCGTCGTCGAAGGGCGGCTCGCACGGCGGAACCGGGCGAAGGCTGATCGAGGGCCGCGGCCCGTCCGGAGCGATCTCAACAATCCGCCTCATCACGCACCCCGTCCCATCCCGGCCAACCGAATCCTTGCGTTTACCTACGTTTGCCTTCGACAGCCATTGTCCCGAGGGCGTGACGGAGCGTCAACGCGCGGCGCCAAGAGCACCACCGATGCGGGAAGAGGCCCAAACCGGGCGCTAGATCAGTCGGGCTCGCGGTCGGTGAGCGGGTTTCCGCGGACCCACTCGGCGGTCTCCGCATACTTCTGCTGGATGTACTCCTCCAGCTTGGAGCGCTCCACCCGCCACTGACCGCGCCCGCCGACCTTGATCGCCGGGAGCTCGCCGCTGCGGACCATGTGGTAGACCTGCGAATCGGACACGTTCAGCTCGGTCGCCACGTCCGACAGAAGCAAGAATCTGGGCTCCACCGCTTCAGCTTGCCACCGTTTGCCTTCGAAAGCCGCAAACGAAACGGCCCGCCGGGCAAGCCGGCGGGCCGTACGCGGAAAACCGGGATCAGGCCGCCCCGGGCGCGCCGTGGCAGCGCTTGTACTTCTTGCCCGAGCCGCAGTAGCAGGGCGCGTTCCGCGAGGGACCGCCCGACTCGCCGCCCTGCGCGGCCCCGCGGCCGCCCCGGCGGTTGGCCGGCGTGTGGGCCGGGGAGGCCGGGACCGGCGACCCGCCGGGCCCGATGCCCAGCGCCGGCGCCTGCTGCTGCTGGATCGTCGGCGACCCGTCGCCCGCCTCGCCGTCGATGGCCGGCGCGGTGTACTGGAGGTTCTGCGGGCGACGACCGCCGCCCAGCCCCTTGGCACGCACCTCGACGCGGTCCGAGTCGGTCATGTTGTCGTCGTCGACGGCGCCGACGGCCGACAGCGGCATCGCCTTGCTCGGGTCGACCGTGACGGTGGGGGCCTCCTCGACCTGGACCTCGAGGTTGAAGACGAAACCGGCCGCCTCCTCCTTGATGCCCTCCATCATCTGGTTGAACATGTCGAAGCCCTCGCGCTGGTACTCCACCACCGGGTCGCGCTGGGCGTACGCCCGCAGGCTGATGCCCTCCTGGAGGTAGTCCATCTCGTAGAGGTGCTCGCGCCACTTCCGGTCGATGACGGCGAGCAGCACCTGACGCTCGAGCTCGCGCACCGCTTCGGAGCCGAGCTCCTCCTCGCGGGCTACGTACGCCGCGGCCGCGTCGTCCTTGAGCTGCTGGGTCAGGAACTCCTGGTCGATCGTGTTCCGCTCGCCGCCGGACTCCTCGACGATGTCGTCGATCGTGATGCCGACCGGGTACAGGCGGCGCAGGTTGGTCCAGAGCTGCTCGAGATCCCAGTCCTCGGCGTAGCCGTTGGCGGTGGCGGACAGCACGTAGTCGCCGACCACGTCGTCGATCATGTTCTTGATCTGGTCGTGCATGTCCTCGCCGTCGAGCACGCGCCGGCGCTCGGCGTAGATGACCTGGCGCTGCTTGTTGAGGACCTCGTCGTACTTCAGGACGTTCTTGCGGATCTCGGCGTTCTGACCCTCGATCTGGGTCTGGGCGCTGCGGATCTGCCGGGTCACCATCTTGGACTCGATCGGCACGTCCTCGGGAATGTTGAAGCGCTCCATGACCGCCTCGACCGCGCCGGCCCGGAACCGCTTCATCAGGTCGTCCTGCAGCGACAGGTAGAACCGGGACTCGCCCGGGTCGCCCTGCCGGCCGGAACGACCGCGCAGCTGGTTGTCGATGCGGCGGGAGTCGTGCCGCTCGGTGCCGAGCACGTAGAGCCCGCCGGCCGCGATCACTTCCTCGGCCTCGGTGTCGCAGGCGTCCTTCCACGCCGGGAGGACCTCCTCGAGCGCCTTCGCGTACTCGTCGGGGCTCTCCGCCGGGTCGAGCCCGCGCTGGTGCAGCTCGGCCGAGGCGAGGAACTCGGGGTTGCCGCCGAGCAGGATGTCGGTGCCGCGGCCGGCCATGTTCGTCGCGACCGTGACGCCGCCCTTGCGGCCCGCCTGCGCGATGATCGTGGCTTCCTGGGCGTGGAACTTCGCGTTCAGCACGCTGTGCGGGATGCCGCGGCGGCGCAGCAGCTGGGACAGGATTTCGGAGTTTTCCACGCTCACCGTGCCGACCAGGACCGGCTGGCCGGTGGCGTGCCGCTCGGCGATGTCCTCGATGACGGCGTTGAACTTCGCCTTCTCGGTCTTGTAGATGACGTCCGGGTGGTCGATCCGGATCATCGGCCGGTGGGTCGGGATACTCACGACGCCGACCTTGTAGACCTTGTTGAACTCGCCGGCCTCGGTCTGGGCCGTACCCGTCATGCCGCCGAGCTTCTCGTACAGCCGGAAGTAGTTCTGCAGGGTGATGGTCGCCAAGGTCTGGTTCTCCTGCTTGACCTCGACGCCTTCCTTTGCCTCGATGGCCTGGTGCATGCCCTCGTTGTAGCGGCGGCCGTGCAGGATGCGGCCGGTGAACTCGTCGACGATCAGGACCTCGCCACCCTCGTTGACGATGTAGTCCTTGTCGCGCTTGTAGAGCTCCTTGGCCTTGATGGCGTTGTTGAGGTAGCCGACCAGCGGGGTGTTCACCGACTCGTACAGGTTGTCGATGCCCAGGCGGTCCTCGACCCGCGAGACGCCGCGCTCGGTGACCGCGATCGTGCGCTTGGCCTCGTCGACCTCGTAGTCACCCTCGCCGTCCTTGCCCTTCTGCAGGCGGCTGACGATGCCGGCGAACTCCGAGTACCACCTCGCGGAGTGCTCGGCCGGGCCGGAGATGATCAGCGGGGTACGCGCCTCGTCGATCAGGATCGAGTCGACCTCGTCGACGATCGCGAAGTTGTGACCGCGCTGGACCAGCTCATCCTTCGACCACGCCATGTTGTCGCGCAGGTAGTCGAAGCCGAACTCGTTGTTCGTCCCGTACGTGATGTCGCACTGGTACGCCTCGCGGTGCTCGGCGGACGGCCGGTTGGGCAGGATCACCCCGACGGTGAGGCCGAGGAACACGTGCACCCGGCCGACCCACTCGGCGTCGCGCTGGGCGAGGTAGTCGTTGACCGTGATGATGTGCACGCCCTTGCCGCTCAACGCGTTGAGGTAGGCCGGGAACACGCCGGTCAGGGTCTTGCCCTCACCGGTCTTCATCTCCGGGATGTTGCCGAAGTGCAGGGCGGCGCCGCCCATGAGCTGCACGTCGTACGCCCGCTGGCCGAGCACCCGCTTGGCGCCTTCCCGAGCCACCGCGAAGGCCTCGGGGAGCAGGGAGTCGAGGGACTCGCCGTCCGCGTAGCGCTCCTTGAACTGGTCGGTGCACTCGCGCAACTCGTCGTCGGTCAGATCGACGTAGTCTTCCTCGATCGAGTTGACCGCGTCCGCGATCGCTTTGAGCCGGCGCACCATGCGGCCTTCGCCGGCGCGTAGGACCTTTTCCATAATCGACACGGGTCAGCGCTCCCCTAGACAGTCTGCCGAACCATCGTAGGCACCCTCCCGCGGAACCTGTGACCCGAGCCTCGGGTTAACCGCACAAATGGTACGAAAGACGGCATCACGTTCGCTCATGGCGAAGCCGTTCCGGCAGGATCGAGGGTTGTTCGGGGCAAACCTCGAGTTGCACCTCGCCGCACATCAGTGACTTGGTCTCCACCGCCCCGAACAACCCTCGTCGGCGGGGAACGGCAACATCAACAGGAGGATTCTTGAGTCCCGCGGAGATCAACGGTACCGGGGTGCGTCTTAGGGCATATCGCCCGGACGACGCCGAGGCGGTCGCCGCCGGATACGACGACCCGCTCAGCCACCGCTTCCTGCCACCGCTGCCGTCGCCGTTCACGCTGGCGCACGCCGAGCGTTTCCTCAGCGAGGGCGTGGCCGCCATCTTCGCGGAAGGCGGCGTGGTCTACGCGATCGCCGACCCGGAGACCGGCGATCTGCTCGGCGGGATCGGATTCGACAAGGTCGTGCCGAGTCGTGGACAGGCCGAGATCGGTTATTGGGTAGGGCCGTGGGCACGCGGCCGGGGTGTCGCCACGGCCGCCGTGCGCGCGCTGAGCGCGCACGCGCTCGGCGCCGGCCTGCAGCGCCTCGAACTGCTCACGCACTGGGACAATCCGGCGAGCATGAGGGTCGCGCTCGCCGCCGGGTTCCAGCGGGAGGGCGTACGCCGGCAGGCGCTCCCCAACCGCGACGGCGGCCGCGACGATCTCGTCGCCTTCGTCCGCCTCGCGGGTGACGACGACCTGCCGACGCCGCGCGTCCTGCCCGACCTTCCAGGCGGAGAGCTCACCGACGGCGTCGTCACGCTGCGCGCCCTCGGGCCCGAGGATCAGCGCTTCCTGCAGGAGCTGCGCGGCCAGCCCGACGTTTGGCGCACCAGCGTGCCGGCCGAGCCGCCGACCGCCGAGCAGATCCGCCGGCGCTGCACGCGCGCGGCCGCGCACTGGCTCGAGGGCACCCGGGCCGACCTGGTCATCGCCGACGCCGCGACCGGCGCGCCGGCCGGCGAGATCGGCCTGTTCTACCAGGAGCCGGCCACCGGCCAGGGCATGATCGGTTACAGCATGCTGCCGGCCTTCCGCGGGCGCGGCTTCGCCACCCGGGCGGCCCAGCTGCTGTCCTTGTGGGCGTTCGCCGAGACCGACATCGCCCGCCTCATCGCGGGCGCGCTGCCGACGAACCTGGGTTCCCAGCGGGTGCTGGAGAAGGCGGGATTCCACCGGGAGGCGTACCTGAAATCGCGTCTGCCCGGCCCGGACGGCACCCGAACGGATGACGTCCAGTTCGTGCTCCTCGCCGAGGACCTCCTGGACGAAGGTCCTCGGCTGGATGGCTAGGGCCTGTGTCGAGGTGGGGGCCGGAGCGAGGCGAGGTCCAGGCGTCGTCTGGGTGCGCGCCGCGGGCGCCCGGATACCGGCGTTGTATCCGGGTGTTCGCGGCGTGCGGCCAGGCGGCGGCTGGGCCACGCCGCAGCCCGTCTCCCACCTCGACACAGGCCCTGGGGTCAGGCGGTCCCCTCTAGCGACAGGATTCCGTAGTCGTAGCCGCGGCGCCGGTAGACGACGCTGGGCCGGCCGCTCTCCTTGTCGAGGAAGAGGTAGAAGTCGTGGCCGACGAGCTCCATCTGGAAGAGGGCGTCGTCGACGGTCATCGGGTCGGCGGGATGTTCCTTTTCCCGCACGATGCGCCACGGCTGGTCGCCATCGTGTTCGGCGAGCGCGGTGGCTACGGATGACTCCTCGGCCGATTCGGCGGCTCGGGTGAGGTCGGTCGGCAGGCCGGCGGTGGCGGCGGCTACCGAGACGGGCGCGTGCCGCCCGCGGTGGACCCGGCGGCGGTCGGCCGAGCGGCGCAACCGTCCGTCGAGCTTGGTGATGGCGCAGTCCAGGGCTGCGTAGAAGTCCTTGGCGCAGGCCTCGGCACGAACGACCGGGCCTCTCGTCATGACGGTGATCTCGACCCGCTGGCACTTGTCGGACTGGCGAGGGTTGCGTTCGTGGAAAAGCTCCACATCGGCCCTGATCAGCTTCTGGTCGTAACGCTCGACCTTGCTCAGCTTGTCGGCGACGTGCTCCCGGTAATGGTCGGGAACCTCTACGTTGCGGCCCTTGACGACAATGTCCACTCGTGACCTCCCCCAACGTTGGTGCTGTGCGGGCGCCCTTCGACCGGTGCCGGGGGCGCCGAACTGCGACGCGGTGTGCTGGCTTTTGGTTACGGCGACGCCGGCGCCTTGAGCACCATGCGTGACCGTTCGCGAATGAGACGACTCCTTTCCGGTGGCGGGTACCACTGCGCTCTCCCGGTGGGCGGGTAAGCGATGACGCTTACCCTCGTCACCAAGACGCTAACGTGCCGATGCTCCCGCGTCACCCCTCGTTTCGGATAGCTGATCGTTGACCTTCCGCCCTTTGGGTACCACCGGGCGGTAATCATGCGAAACCGCTCTTCGCAGTTGCGTGGCGGCCAGCACCGCAGCCCCTGCGACCTGCATGTCCGCCTCCTCGAGACGACATCTCACCGCGGCCAGCGTGGCTCCGGTCGTGACGATGTCGTCCACCACCACCAGCGTGCCTTCGATCGGCCTCGCGTGCCGGGAAAACCCGATTCGCCGGGAGCGGATTCGCAGCGAACTCTCAGCCGCCGTCCGGCGTTCGATGACACTCAGTGACGCGGAGTCCGGGCGCGGTAACGCCTCGAGCGGCCGGGCCACATCAGCCTTCCAACCCGCGGCGCGCAGCCGGCGCACCGCCTGTGCGGCGAGGCGTGCCATGTGGTCGCCGTGCCGCTCGCGGACCGCCGCGGCGGTCGACGGCACCGGGATCAGCGTGACCGGGCGCCGGGCCGGGGCGAGCGCCGCCACCGCCGTGGCGAGCAGCGTCCCGAGCGGCGGGGCGAGCCGGTGCCGGCCCTTCTCCTTGTAGGCGAGCAGGACGCCCCGCAGAGGCCCCTGATAGGCCCCTACGGCAACGCAGGGCGGCAACCCCGGTGGAGGTGGGGTCGGCGCCGTCCGGAACGGCCGCAGGGCTTCCAGGGCCGTCGCGCAGCCGGCGCACACCCCGTGCCGCAGCGGCGTCCGCTCGGCGTCACACCCGGCGCAGGCGGCCGGCAGCACGAGGTCGGCGAGATCGCCGAGCAGGCCAGGCATCGGTCACTCGAGGAAGAAGGGCGCCGTCGGCACCGCCCCGCCCTGGGGCGAGGGGCTCGGGCCGACCAGGCTTTCGGTGCCGATCGTCTCGGCCGCGGTGAGCACGTCCCACGCGACGCCGGCCGTCTCGTACGACTCGATGTCGGCGTTCTCGAGCTTGGTGACCGGGTTCGCCGGGTACGCGGTGAGGTACGTGATCGCGCTCTTGCCGACGTCGTCGAGGCGGGTGTACCGCACCGCGCCGTCCACTGTCACGTCGACCACCGAGTACCGCGGCGAGTCCCGCGGCGAGTCGTCGCGCACGCCCGCCACCGCGAAGTAGGTCTCGCTGCTCCAGGCCACCGCCGCGACCTTCGCGAACCCCGGCGCCAGGACCTGCTCGCCCTTGCTCATGCTGGGCGCGTCCCCGCCGGTGTCGAGAGTCGCGCGGTAGAGCTGGCCGCCGGAGACCAGGGCGACCCGGTAACCGTCGGGAGCGACCGAGATCGCGGAGATCGGGCCCGGAGCGCTCTCCCACGCGACCGGCACGGCCGGCGACCCGCCGGCCCCGAAGCTGTAGAGCTTGCCGTTCACCGTGATCAGGCCGACCGCGCCGGCCGGGTCGTTGTCGGCCGCTACCGCCCAGACCGGGCGGCCGAGCGAACCGGAGGTGCCGACCTCCTTGAGGGCGGCCTGCTGGCCGGTGCGGGCGACGGCGACCTTGAGCTTGGCGTTCTTGCCGCTGCCGACGACCACCGCCGCGTACGTGTGCGTGCTGGAGGTGCTCATCGCGGCCACGGAGATGTTCTTGTTCTCCTCCGGCTTGAGCACCGGGATCGGGGCGTCGGGCTGGGCCGACTTGGTGATCCGGCGGATCACGCCGGCGTACACCACGAACCGCTCCGGCTGACTGACCAGCCGGTACGCCGGGTTGCTGCTCCGGTAGTCGACGTCGGAGTACCGTCCCGCGTCCTGATGGCCGATCTTGAGCTCGAGCGTGAACGGATCGGCGCCCTCCCGCAGCGACCACTGCAGCTGCCGGCGCAACCTGTCCAGCGCCCGGGCGTCGCCGGTCGGCACCGCCTGCGCGTTCAGGGTCACCGTGAGCGTCCCGTTGGTGGGCGCCGGCACGTTGTCGGGCGCGATGGTGCCGCTCGGCAGACCGTGCGCCACGTCGCCGAGCCACGCCGCCGGGCCCTCCACCAGCCAGCTCAGGATGGTCGTCGGCCGCTGGTCGCTGGGCACGTCGAGCGGCATGTAGCGCAGGTCGGGGACCAGCGAGGTGTTCTCGTTGTTCCAGAAGTAGATCGTGCGGCGCTCGTAGAAGTTGGCCAGCGCGGTGTCGGAGAGCAGCAGCACGTTCTTCGGCGGGTCCAGCACGAAGAAGCCCTGCTGCCCGGAGACCGGGCCGACGCGCACCTTGTACTCCTTGGCGGCCTCGACGCTCGGCTCGAGAACGCCGTTCTTCCGGAGCTGGCCGACCTGCTGGGCGATGAAGGAGATCTCCGGGTCGCCCGGGGTGACCAGCGGAGTGCCCTTCAGCCGGACAACCATCACCCGCATGTCGGGACCGGCCTGGAAGTCCGCCTTCGCATCCTCCGACAGGAAGGCCTTGACCCGGTTCACCGCGCCGTCGGGATCGCCGGCCGCGGCCTCGAGGTAGTAACTGAGCAGCTGCAGCGGGGTGTTGGCGGAGATGCGGGTGTTGCGCACCGCGGGGACCGAGTTGTCGCGGCCCCCGGGTCCCCCGGTGGGGCCGGGACCGACGACGGTCACGTTCGTCTCGTCGGGGATGCCGCATCCGCCCAGCAACAGAGCGGCCACCGCCACGACGGCCAGCAGGCCACGGCGCATCACACCACCTCCGCGGGGGCGTCGGTCTCGGGCGCGACGGGCGTGGCCTCGATCGCCGGCGCCCGGTCGCGGGGAATCAGCGGCAGCGGCGCGGACAGCAGCCGGTCGCCGGACCGGACCGGCAGGGTGAGCCGGAACTGAGCGCCCTCGCCCGGCGCGCCCCACGCCTCGAGCCACCCGCCGTGCAGCCGGGCGTCCTCGGCGCTGATCGACAGGCCGAGGCCGGTGCCGCCGGTCTGCCGGGCCCGGGACGGGTCGGCGCGCCAGAACCGGTTGAACACCAGGCGCTCCTCCCCCGCCTTGAGGCCGATGCCGTGGTCGCGCACGGTGACCGCCACGGCGCCGTCGTCGGAGGCCAGCGTGACCTGCACCGGCCGGCCCTCGCCGTGCTCGACCGCGTTGCCCACCAGGTTGCGCAGCACCCGCTCGACCCGGCGCGGGTCGACCTCGGCGATCACCGGCGCCTCCGGCACGCGCAGCTCGATCGTCACGCCGACCCGGTCGGCCAGCCCGGTGAGCCGGTCGGTCACCCGCTGCACGATCGGGACCAGGTCGGTGTGCTCGGCGTCGAGCGCGGCGAAGCCGGCGTCGAAGCGGCTGATCTCGAGCAGGTCGGTGAGCAGGCTCTCGAACCGGTCCAGCTCGGCCTGCAGCAGCTCGGCGCTGCGCGCCACCGCCGGGTCGAACTCCTCGCGCTCGGAGAAGATCAGGTCGGCCGCCATCCGCACCGTGGTGAGCGGGGTGCGCAGCTCGTGCGACACGTCGGAGGTGAAGCGGCGCTGGAGGCGGGACATCTCCTCGAGGCGGACGATCTGCCGCTGCAGGTTGGCCGCCATCTGGTTGAACGAGGCGGCCAGCAGGGCCAGGTCGTCCTCGCCGTCCACCTTCATCCGCTGGTCGAGCAGGCCGGCCGAGAGCCGCTGGGCGGTACGGGCGGCGCCGCGCACGGGCAGCACCACCAGCCGGGTGACCAGGCCGGCCACCACGCCCAGCAGGATGACCAGGGCCAGGCCGGTGACCAGCACCGTGGTGCGGATCTGGTTGGCCGCGCTGTCCTCGGTGGTCAGCGGCACGAGGTAGTACAGCTCGACGTGGCCGAAGCGGACCGGCACGGTCGTCCCGTACACCAGGTATTTGACCCTGCTGCCGCCGACCTCGGCGGTGCGGACCTGCTCGGCGACCTTGCCGTCGCTCGAGACGGCCCGCCGGAGGTCCTCGGTGATCAGCTCGTCGGTGCTCATCTTGGCCGAGGTGACCGGCACGATCCCGGGGAAGTTGTCGGCGCGCAGCGAGACGATCGAGCCGCCGGACTCGGCCGGGTCACCGTCGGCCAGGTTGCTGACCGTGGTGTTGATGGTCCGCCCGAGCGTGGGGTCGTCGGCCGTCACGTAGACGCTCAGCTGGGACTGTGCGTACTTCACCTTGCTGTTCATCGACGAGGCGACCTCGTCATGGGCGCGGTTGAGCAGGATCCGGGCGCTGTTCTGCGCCACGAAGTAGCCGAATGCGCCGACCAGCACGCTGGAGGCGACCAGGGTCAGCGCCACGATGCGCAGCTGCAGCGACCTGCGCCACTGCCGGCGGGCCGGCGCCGACCAGTGCTCGAACCGGCGCCCGAGCACGCGCGAATACCGCCGGAGCACCCTCAGGGTGCGGCGGACGGGCATCGGGAGCCAGGCGGGAGCGCGCATCTCAGCGGCAAGGTTAGCCGCTCGGGACGCCTAGGCGGTGCCTGCCTTGTAGCCGACCCCCCGCACGGTCAGGATGATCTCGGGGCGCTCGGGGTCGGGCTCGATCTTTGCCCGCAGCCGCTGGACGTGCACGTTGACCAGCCGGGTGTCGGCCGCGTGCCGGTAACCCCAGACCTGCTCGAGCAGCACCTCGCGGGTGAACACCTGACGCGGCTTGCGGGCGAGCGCGACCAGCAGGTCGAACTCGAGCGGGGTCAGCTTGACCTCCTCGTCGTCGCGGCTCACCGTGTGCGCCGGGACGTCGATGGTGATCTGGTTGCCGGGCGGGCCGATGGTGAGCAGCTCCGGCGCGGCGTCCTCACCGCGGCGCAGCCGGGCGCGCATGCGCGCCACCAGTTCCTTGGGCTTGAACGGCTTGACCACGTAGTCGTCAGCGCCGGACTCGAGGCCCAGCACGACGTCCACCGTGTCGCTCTTGGCGGTGAGCATGACGATCGGGATGCCCGACTCGGCGCGGATCGCACGGGCCACGTCGATGCCGCTCATGCCGGGCAGCATCAGATCGAGCAGGACGATGTCCGGCCGGCTTTCGCGGAACGCGGCCAGGGCGCGCTCGCCGTCGGCGACGAACGAGGGCAGGAATCCCTCGCTACGCAGGACGATGCCGAGCATCTCGGCCAACGCTGGGTCGTCATCGACGACGAGTACCCGGGCTCTCATGCGGTCCAATATTGCACTGTCCTCCCAGACCCCGCGTACCCTGGTGCCGATCTTGCTTGCCGGCAGCCTACGCGAAGAGCGCCCGTCCCCAGAAGTCGTCGGGTCCGGACACCCCCGGCGGGCAGGCGAACAGGCCGCTGGAGACGTGCCGGACGTACTCGTTCATGGCGTCGTGACGGGCCAGATTGAGCTGGATCGGCACGAAATGCGTGCGGGGATCCCGCTGGTACGCCATGAAGAACAACCCGGCGTTGAGCCGCCCGAGCCCGTCCGAACCGTCCACGAAGTTGTATCCGCGCCGCAGCAGCCGCGCGCCCTTGTTCGTCTCCGGATGCGCGAGCCGGATGTGCGCGTCCACCGGCACCTGCGGATCGCCGGCGCCGTTCAAACCCTGCAGGTCGATCTCGTCGAACTCCTTGGCCTGCCCGAGCGCGGCGCCCTCGCCCTTGGTGCGCCCGATGATGGTCTCCTGCTCACCGAGCGAGGTGCGGTCCCACGTCTCGACCATCATTCGGATCTTCCGGGTGACCAGGTACGACCCGCCCGTCATCCACTCCGGCCCGTCGCCCGGCGCCACCCAGAGGTGCTCCTTGAGCAGGTCGGCCTCCTCGGCCTTGAGGTTGGCGGTGCCGTCCTTGAAGCCGAACAGGTTGCGCGGCGTCGCCTGGCTGGTGGACGTCGACGACGTACGCCCGAAGCCCAGCTGCGACCAGCGCACGGTGACCACGCCCATGCCGATCCGGGCCAGGTTGCGGATCGCGTGCACCGCCACCTGCGGGTCGTTGGCGCAGGCCTGCACGCACAGGTCGCCGCCGGAGATGTCCGGGTCGATGGTGTCGCCCGGGAAGTGCGGCAGGTCGGCAAGCGCGGCCGGCTTGCGGGCCGCCAGCCCGAAACGGTCCTTGCCGGACGCGTCGCGGAACAGGGTGGGCCCGAAGCCGACGGTCAGCGTGAGGCCGGAGGCCGGCAGCCCGATCGCCTCGCCGGTGTCGTCCGGCGGCGCCTCGAGGATGCCCGCGGTGGCCCCGACCGGTCCGGCGTCCTGCCCGGCGGTCATCCGGGCGGCCGCCGCGGTCCAGTCCTTGAGGAGCTGGATCAGTTGCGACCGGTCCTTGGTGACCACGTCGAACGCCACGAAGTGCAGCCGGTCCTGTGCGGGAGTGACGATGCCGGACTGCACAGCGCCATGGAAGCCCACCGAATCCGACGAAACCGGCACTCCCGTTTCCTCGGATGAGGAGGCGGAGGTCAGCAACGCGCCGCCCACGGCGGACAGGCCGGCTATCCCGGCCACCCCGGCGCCGGCGAGCCCGATGGCCCGCCGGCGGGAAACCCTGTTCTCGGCCATGGCTACTTCTCGGCAATCACGCCGGCGACCTTGCTGATCGGCTCGGCGACGGCGTTGATGACGTCGGAAAGGCCCTTGAGCTCAGCCTCGCTCAGCTCGGTCTGCAGCTTCCACCCGTCGCCGGAGCGGTACTTCTCCAGCTCCTTGTCGACGTTGGCGAACCCGGTGTCGATCTGCTTGACCAGCTCGGGGTCACGCTGCTCGAGCGCGGGCCGCAGCGCCGCGACGGCGGCCTGCGAGCCGTCCACGTTGGCCGCGAAGTCCCACAGGTCGGTGTGCGAGTAGCGGTCCTCCTCACCGGTGATCTTGCTGGTCGCGACCTCGTCGAGGAGCTCCTTGGCGCCGTTGGCCAGCTGCAGCGGGGACAGCTTCTCGGCCTTGGCCTTGGCGGCGATGTCCTTGACGTCGGTCAGCAGCTGGTCGGCGATCGCGCCGTCCTTGCTGATGTCCTTGGTCTCCCACAGGTCCTTCTCCAGCTTGTGGAAGCCGGTGAAGGGCAGCTCGGCGGTGGCGTCGTCCTCGCGGCCGTCGATCTTCGGGTCGAGGTCGCCGAAGATCTCCGCGACCGGCTCGATCCGCTCGTAGTACGTGCGGGCCACCGGGTACAGCTGCTTCGACTTCTCGACGTCGCCGGCCTTCACCGCGGTCACGAAGTCGGTGGTCTTCTCGACCAGCGCCTCACTCTGCGAGGTGATGTACCGGGTGTAGCTGTCGGTCGCCTGGGAGAGCAGCGCGTCCTCGGTGAGCGCCGCCGCCGAGCCGGAGACGGTCAGGTCGTTGCGGATGCCCGCGCCGACCATGCCCGGCTTGCAGGCGGTCTGGTACGTGCCGGCCGGCAGCTCGACCCGCAGCTCGCGGGAGAGGCCGGGGGTGATGTTCTCGACCTCGCCCATCACCCGGTCCCCGGCGGCGTACACGTAGAACTCGGTGACCTTGGAGCCCGAGTTCGAGACCGCGAAGACGTGGGTGCCGGCGTCGAGCTGGCTCTTGGCCACCTCGCATGCCGAGTCGGAGGCCTTCACCGTGATCGGGCCGCCCGCGGCCGTCGTAGAGGAATCCGATTTGTCACCGCAGGCGGCGACGGCGCTGACCGCCACCAGCGAAATGATCAAAGGGGTGCGACGCACGAGGGTCTCCTATGCGGGGGTGGTAGCCGGGGCAGGCTTGCGCACCGGCCAGAGGAAGAGCACGAGGACGGGGATCACGTACGCGAACCAGGCGACCACCTCGAGCACCGTCGGCTCGGGGGTGATGTTGAACATCCCGGCGAGCAGGGTGGCGTACCAGGTGGACGGGTCGAGCCAGCTCGCCGCGTGGTAGGCGATGTCGTTGCCGCCGGGCAGGACGGTGGCCTCCTGCAGCGAGTGCACGCCGTACTTGAAGATGCCGGCCGCGACCAGGATCAGCAGCACGCCGGTCCACTTGAAGAAGACGGTCAGGTTGATCCGCACCGCGGTCGCGTACATCAGGTAGCCGATCGCGATCGAGGTGGCGACGCCGCCCAGCAGCGCGACCAGGGGACCGCCGTCCAGGTTGGCGCCCCGCACCGCGGCGTAGAAGATCAGCGAGGTCTCGAGGCCCTCGCGGACCACCGCGAGGAAGGCCATGAAGCCGACCGCCAGCGAGCCGACGGCCAGCGCGTCCTGCAGCTTGTTGCGCAGCTCGCCGGCGATGCCGCGAGCGGCCCGCCGCATCCAGAAGATCATCCAGGTGACGAAGCAGACCGCCGCGATCGAGGTGATCGCCTCGAACATCTCCTGCTGCTTGAAGTCCTGCAGAAGAGTCGTCTCGGTGTAGTTGAGCAGCCAGCCGAACAGGACGGAGACCGCCACCGCGGCCCCCACGCCGATCCAGACCAGCTTGAGCTTGTCCTTGCGCTCCGACTTGACCAGGAACGCGATGAGGATGCTGACCACCAGGGTGGCCTCCAACCCCTCGCGCAGTCCGATGAGGTAGGTGGCAAGCATGGCTCTCCGATTTAGCTAAGGCGACCCTAAGTTAGGTTGGCCATACCTTAGCAAGGGTGTCCTACGTTTTGTAGGGACCCCCCCACGCAAGAAGGGCGGCCCCGCGAGGGACCGCCCGTTCCGGTGATGCGAGAGCCTCAGGCTCCGGGACGGTCGAACTCCCCCGCCCGGATCCCGGCGATGAACCCCGTCCACTCCGTGGCGGCGAAGGTGAGTACGGGACCGTCGACGTCCTTCGAGTCGCGCACCAGCACGGCCGACGGAACGTTCGCCACCTCGACGCAGTGGCCGGCGGCCGCGCTTCGAGTGCTCTTACGCCAGGTGAGAGTGGCGTGCATGGCTGTCCCCTTCCAGGATGCAATCGCCTCCATTTCAGCTCACGGAGCCGCCGCGCAGCCGAGCGCTTCCTCCCTTTCAGCGATAACCGTTCGGCTCTCTTCTGCCGACAAAGAGCGTTCCCGCAGGTCATCGAGGGCGTCCCGGTAGACCTCGACCTCGTCGGGCTTCACCCGGAAGAGACCGCCGATCAATCCCTCGCTGTGCACGATCGGGCCGCGGGTGCCCGATGTGAACTCCAGCACCATGAACGACTCGGCCTGGCCGGCGTGCGCGCCCGCCGAGAACGGCAGGATCCGGATCTCGAGGCCCGGCCGGCGGCCCATGTCCAGCAGTTTCGCCAGCTGGCGGCGCAGCACGCCGGGCCCGCCCACCTCGCGGTACAGCACCGCCTCGTCGAGGACCATCAGCAGCGTCGGCGGCGGCTCCCGGGTCAGCACCGCCTGCCGGGCCATCCGCAGCGCGAGCCGGCGGTGGATCACGGCCTCGTCGCCGACGTCGGCGCCGACCTCGATCACGGCGCGGGCGTACTCGTCGGTCTGGAGCAGGCCGGGGACGACCTGGTTCTCCCACTCGCTGATCCAGACCGCCTCGGCCTCGAGGGCGACGAACTCGTCGTACGGATCCGGGACGGACGAACGGTAGGGCGTCCACCAGGCGCGGGTGCGGCCACGGCGGGCCAGGTCGCGCAGGCGGTCACGGTCCTCCGCCCGTACGTCATAGATCGCCAGCAACCGGTCGAGGTCGTCCTCGGTGATCGAGGTGTGCGCGGTCTCGATCCGGGAGAGTTTCGACTCGGACCAGCCGAGCGCGGCGGCGACCCCGGCCGCGCGCCGATCGGCGCGCAGCCGGCGCAACTCGTTGCCCAGCTCGCGGCGTGCGGTGGAAGTCGGCCTCGGCACGCCAGCCACCATAGCCAAACATGAGTAGCGCTCTGCAACTTGCACCGCACACTATGCACTTGCACGCAGGTCAGCGGGCATGCCGTAATGGACGTGAACGACGGGATCACGGCGGCGGCAACCGTCGTGCGCCCGGAGAAATCGAGCCCCCGTCCGCGGGCGACGGGGGCTCGATGCCTCAATAGCGATAGTGATCCGGTTTGTACGGACCCTCGACCGCCACGCCGAGATAGGCGGCCTGCTCCTTGGTGAGCTCGGTCAGGTGCACGCCGAGCGCGGCCAGATGCAGGCGGGCGACCTTCTCGTCCAGGTGCTTCGGCAGCACGTAGACGCCCACCGGGTACTCCGACGTCTTCGTGAACAGCTCGATCTGCGCGATCGTCTGGTTCGAGAAGCTGTTGCTCATCACGAACGACGGGTGGCCGGTCGCGTTGCCGAGATTCAGCAGGCGCCCCTCGGACAGCACGATGATCGAGTGCCCGTCGGCGAAGCGCCACTCGTCGACCTGCGGCTTGATGTTGACCTTCGTGACATCGCCGCGCCGGCTCAACCCGGCCATGTCGATCTCATTGTCGAAGTGACCGATGTTTCCGACGATGGCTTGATGCTTCATCTTCGCCATGTGCTCGTGGGTGATGACGTTGAAGCATCCCGTGGCGGTCACGAAGATGTCGGCCGACGAAACGACGTCGTCGAGCGTCGCGACCTGGTAACCGTCCATCGCGGCCTGCAGCGCGCAGATCGGGTCCACCTCGGTCACGATCACCCGGGCGCCCTGCCCGCGCAGCGACTCGGCGCAGCCCTTGCCCACGTCGCCGTACCCGAACACGACCGCCACCTTGCCGCCGATCAGCACGTCGGTGCCCCGGTTGATGCCGTCGATCAGCGAGTGCCGGCAGCCGTACTTGTTGTCGAACTTCGACTTGGTGACCGAGTCGTTCACGTTGATCGCCGGGAACAGCAGCGTGCCGTTCTGCTGCATCTCGTACAGCCGGTGCACACCGGTCGTCGTCTCCTCGGTGACGCCCTTGATGCCGGCCGCCACCCGCGTCCACCGCCGGTCGTCCTCGCCGAGGCTGCGCGCCAGCAGCCCGAGGATCACCGCATACTCCTCGGAGTCGGCGGTGTCGGCCGGGGGCACCGCCCCGAGCTTCTCGAACTCGGCGCCCTTGTGCACCAGCAGCGTGGCGTCACCGCCGTCGTCGAGGATCATGTTGGGCCCCTCGCCGTCCGGCCACAGCAACACCTGCTCGGTGCACCACCAGTACTCGTCGAGCGACTCGCCCTTCCACGCGTAGACCGGCACACCCCGCGGCTTCTCCGCCGTGCCTTCCGCGCCCACCACGATCGCCGCCGCCGCGTGGTCCTGCGTCGAGAAGATGTTGCACGAGGCCCACCGCACCTGCGCGCCGAGCGCCGTCAGCGTCTCGATCAGCACGGCGGTCTGGATCGTCATGTGCAGCGACCCCGTGATCCGGGCGCCTTGCAGCGGCTGGCTCGGCCCGTACTCCCCGCGCAACGACATCAGGCCGGGCATCTCGTGCTCCGCCAGCTCGATCTCCTTGCGCCCGAACCCCGCAAGCGAGAGATCGGCAACCTTGAAATCGCCCTCGGCAACACTCAGCGGCCGGTTCGACGCGCTCATCCCTGCTCCCGGTTCGTGAGATCGGTCGTCCGGCGGCGTGAATGCCGGGTCACCCTCAATCTGCCACTCACGCTTCGTGCGGACGCGAAATTCCATCGGATACGAGGTACCGGCCGTCCGCAACCGCAGCAGCGCCGCCCCCGCCGCGCAACGCGAGCCCTCTGCAACACCGGCGTGTGCCGCGACCGCCGGGCTGACCTGCCTCGAAAGGGCCAAACCATAGCGAACGGGGCGACAGGCCTAAGCCCGCCGCCCCGTTCATCCCCCCGGTTTGGTACCGCGCGCGTCCGTGGGACCCCCCGATCACCAATGACGCTGCGTGGTTATAGATTCACACTCCGCATTCACCATGTCAAGCAAATCCGGAAATTTCATATTCTGTCCCTCCACCAAGCGTGACCAGAGTGATGAAGAGTGCCAAAGCTCCCCCTGCGATCACGCAGCGCGACACGCCCAGCCGACACGCCGAATGCGCGCGTCGGCCCGCCTGTTCGCAGATCTTGATGACCTGGTGTCTGGCGCGAACAGCAACTCACCATCCTTCGGCCCGCTCGATCGCCTCCTGGCCGACTTAACGGAAATGTCGGTCTTGAGCCGGGCGTTTCGCGCAGCGCGTGCGAGGGCGAGGGCGAGGGCGCGTGCGAGGGCGAGGGCGCGTGCGAGGGCGAGGGCGAGGGCGACGCCACACGCCGCGGCCCGCAGCCGCCCGGGTCTGCCACCGAGCTCAGCCCGGCGGTCGCGGCACTGGCGCGAGTGGCGCCTGGGTCGCGTGGCGCGCCGGGCCGGTGGCTGCTGCGGTTGGGTTCGGGCCGAGGCACGTATCGGATAAGGAGCGTGACCCGAACGCCCAGCGCAAGTCAGGCGGGTACGGCGGCGACGAAAGCTTGACCCGTGCCCGCGAGCTTGATTTTGCCGGCGCTGGCGGGGGCGAAGGCGGCCTCGCCACCGCTCAGCTCGATCGGGGTGCCGTCGACGGACTCGCCGGCGAAGAGGTCGCCCGACGTGGCCAGGATGATGCGCGGGCCGCCGGCGGGGATCTCGAGTGGGGGGCGGGTGCCGTCGAGGTCGACGCGGTACAGGACGAAGTCGGGGATCGGGACCTGCCAGGTCTGGACGCCGGGGGCCACCTCGGTCGACCGCAGGATCGGGTCGTCGAGGACCTCGAAGCGCAGGACCTTGAGCAGCTCGTCCACGTCGACGCGCTTGGGGGTGAGGCCCCCGCGCAGGACGTTGTCGCTGGCGGCCATCAGCTCGACGCCGAGGCCCTTGAGGTAGGCGTGGAGGTTGCCGGCGGGCATCCAGATCGCCTCGCCGGGCTGCAGGCGCACGTGGTTGAGCAGCAGCGCGACCAGGACGCCGGGGTCGCCGGGATAGCGGCCGGCCAGGTCGGCGGCCAGCTCGGAGACGCCGGAATCGCGAACGGACGCGGTCAGCGCCTCGCGGTCGTCCGGCGGCCAGGTCAGCAGGGTCTCCACGGCGGAGCGCAGGTCGCCGTCGCGGAGGGACTTGATCACTGGGTCCAGCGACGGGACGGCGAGGGAATCGAGGGTGTCGGCGGCCGCGTCAGGGGCCCGGAAGCCGCAGAGCGCCTCGAACGGGGTCAGCGCGACCAGCATCTCGGGCTTGTGGTTGGCGTCCGTGTAGTTCTTGGGAAGAGCCGGGTCGGCCTGCTGGCGGGCGAACGCCTCGCGGGCGTAGTCGCGGTCGGGGTGGGCCTGCAACGAGAGCGGCGCGCCGGCGGCGAGGACCTTGAGCAGGAAGGGCAGGCGCGGGCCGAACTCGGCCGTCACCTGCTCTCCCAGCTGGTCCTTCGGGCTGCCGGCGATGAGCGTGTCGAGACTGACGTCGCCCGCGGAACCGCCGACGAGGGACGGGTCGTCGGGGTGGGCGCCCAGCCACAGCTCGGCCTCGGGGGCCTCGGTGGGGCTGGGACGGCCCTGGAGGTCGGCGATCGCGGTGTGGGAGCCCCACGCGTAGGGGCGGATGACACCGGTCAGCGGATACACGGTCATAAGCGGCAAACTAGCATTTAAGTCGCCGTGGCGGGGGTGCCCTCGGCGGCGGCCGACTGCGGCTTGCGCTCGTGGTAGATGTCGGGCTCGATGTAGATCACACGCGCGATCGGGATGGCCTCGCGGATGCGGCTCTCGGTCTCGTCGATGTGCTTGGCCAGGTCGTCGGCGCGCTCGGTGCGCGGCACCGCGATCTTGACGGCGACCAGCAGTTCCTCGGGGCCGAGGTGCAGGGTCTTCATGTGGATGATCCGCTCGATGCCGTCGCCGGCCAGGATCGCGGCCTCGATCTTCCGGACGTCCTCGGGGTTCGCCCCCTCGCCGATGAGCAGGCTCTTCGTCTCGATCGCCAGGACCACCGCGATCGCGACCAGCAGGACGCCGATGGCCGCGGTGCCGATGCCGTCCCACACGCCGTCGCCGGTGATCAGCGTGAGCGCCACGCCAAACAGGGCCAGGACCAGGCCGATCAGGGCGCCGGTGTCCTCGAGCAGCACCACCGGGAGCTCGGGCGCCTTGGCGCGGCGCACGAAGTTGACCCAGGTGGTCTTGCCGCGGGTGTGATTGGACTCCTTGATCGCGGTCATGAACGAGTAGCTCTCGAGGCCGATCGCGATGACCAGCACGACGACCGGCACCCACTGCCACGAGTGGATCGGCTCGGGGTGCTGGATCTTGTGCCACGCCTCGTAGAGCGCGAACAGGCCACCGACGCTGAACAGCACGATCGACACGATGAACGCGTAGATGTAGCGCTCCCGGCCGTAGCCGAAGGGGTGCTCGGGGGTGGCCTTGCGCTGCGACTGCTTGCCGCCGATCAGCAGCAGGAGCTGGTTGCCGGAGTCGGCGACCGAGTGGATCGCCTCGGCCAGCATCGACGACGAGCCGGTCAGCAGCCAGGCGATGAACTTGGTGACCGCGATGCCGAGGTTCGCCGCCAAGGCGGCGATGATCGCGCGGGTGCCGCCCTCTGTGCTCACTGGATTCCCTCGGGCATGGGGTTGGACAGCTCCTTCATCTCGCTGATCGCGGGAACGGCCATCGGGTCGAGCCCATGGGCCAGGGCGAGGTACAGGGAGGCGAAGTCGGGCACGGCGGTCAGCGAGGCGAGCCGCTCCAGCGCCGAGCCGCCCTCGGCGGTGAGCACGTCGCAGCGCACGCCGCGCCGCTCGGCGAGGGTCTGCACCGCGTCGGCGCGGCGCTCCTCGACGGCGATCGGCTCGTCGGCGTCGTCCTCGGGGTTGAGGCCGCCGTCGCGGAAGACCACCAGCCGCAGGCGGGTGGTGGCGGCGGCGTCGTCCTCGTCGCCGGGGTCGGCGAAGATGTCGCGCGACGACTCGGCGAGCCCGCCGAAGACGCCGTCGAGCAGGCCGACCCGGCCGCGACCGGCCTCGCCGAGCGCGCCGGCCATCACCGGATAGCGCGCGTTCGCCGCGAGCGTGTCGGCGAAGCGGCGGGCCGCGACGGTGGCCAGCGGGGACGAGCCCCAGACGATCGGGATCGAGCCGGCCAGGCCGAGCGCGAGGGCCTTGGCCGGGTTGACGAACGAGTCGGCGCCGGGGCGGCAGCGCTCGGCGTCGGCGTCCAGCCGGGTCGCGGTCTCGGCCAGGTCGGCCTCGTTGACCTTGACCAGGCCGAGGGCGCGGCCGGCCAGCAGCACCGGGACGGCGAGGCCCCAGAGGCTGGCGCGTGCGGGAGCGCGGCGGGGCACCGGGATGAACGGCGCGCGGGCCCGCTCGGCCATCGCCTGCAGCTCGGTGTCGGGGTTGCCGATCGCGACCAGGCGGGCGCCCCGGCGGATGGCCGCCTCGGCGGCGGCGAGGGCCTCGGGGCTGCGCCCGGAGGCGCTGACCGCGAAGACCACGTCGGCCGCGCCGACCCAGCCGGGGATGCCGGCGCTGCGGTGCCCGATGATCGGCACGGGGCACCGGTGGCCGGCCACGGTGGCCAGGATGTTGCCGGTCAGGCCGGCGGTGCCGATGCCGGCGACGACGACCGCGCGGGGGCGGCCCTCGTCGGCCAGCATGGTCAGATCGGTCTCGGCGGCCAGCGCCGCCGACTCGCGCACCTGGGCGCCGGCCGACGCGGTGGCACGGAGCATGCCGCCCGGGTCGTTGTCGAGCATCGACTTCTCGTCGTCGAGCAGCGACTCGTCGGCGACCCGGTGCCCGTTGACCCCCGCCATCAGGCCTTCTCTCCACTCGGCTGACGCGCCTCGTCGAGCAGGAGCACCGGGATGTCGTCGCGGATCTCGAAGATCCGTCCGCACTCCGTGCAGGTCAGGGTCTGCGCACCGGCGTCGTAGGTCAACGGCGCGTGGTGCGTGTCCGGGCAGGCCAGGATGTCCAATAACTGTGGATCGAGGGCCACCGAACGACTCCTAACGGTGTTACGGAAGGGTAAGCCCCCTGATCCTAACCGCGCACGATCGCGAGCACTTCGTCCCGTAGCGATGCCATGCGGTCGGGCTTGGGGGCCTCCACGTTGAGCCGCAGCAAGGGCTCGGTGTTCGAGGCGCGCAGGTTGAACCAGGCGCCGTCGGGCAGCGTCGCGGTCATGCCGTCCAGCTCGTCGATGGTCGCGTCGGGGAAGGCCGCGCGGACCTCGGCGACCTTGGTCTTCGCGTCGGCCACCGTGGAGTTGATCTCGCCGGAGGCGGTGTAGCGCTCGTACTCGGCGCCCAGCTCGGACAGCGGCCGCTCCTGGCCGCCGAGCGCGGCCAGCACGTGCATGGCGGCCAGCATGCCGGTGTCGGCGAACCAGAAGTCGCGGAAGTAGTAGTGGGCCGAGTGCTCGCCGCCGAAGACCGCGTTGGTGCGGGCCATCTCGGCCTTGATGAACGAGTGGCCGACCCGGCTGCGGACCGGCTTGCCGCCGTTCTCGGTGATGATCTCGGGCACCGCGGCCGAGGTGATCAGGTTGTGGATGACCGTGCTGCCCGGGAACTTGCCCAGCTCGCGCACGGCGACCAGCGCGGTGATCGCGGACGGCGAGACCGGGTCGCCGTTCTCGTCGATGATGAAGCACCGGTCGGCGTCGCCGTCGAACGCGATGCCCAGGTCGGCGCCCTGCTCACGGATGGCTTGCTGCAGGTCGGCCAGGTTGGCCGGGTCGAGCGGGTTGGCCTCGTGGTTGGGGAACGAGCCGTCGAGCTCGAAGTACATCGGGACGATCGTGAGCGGCAGGGCCGGCAGCACCTGGTCGCCGAGGACGGCGGGCACCGTGTAGCCGCCCATGCCGTTGCCGGCGTCCACGATGACCTTGAGCGGCCGGATGCCGGCGAGGTCGACCAGCGAGCGCAGGTGCGCGGCGTAGTCGCGCAGCAGGTCGCGGGTCTCCACCCGGTACGGGCCGTCCGCCTCCGCGTTGAGGTCGCGCAGCAGCTCCTCGGCGCGGCGGCGGACGACGGCGAGGCCGCTGTCCTGGCCGACCGGCTTGGCGCCGGAACGGCACAGCTTGATGCCGTTGTACTGCGCCGGGTTGTGGCTGGCGGTGAACATCGCGCCGGGCAGGCCGAGCGCGCCGGAGGCGTAGTAGAGCTCGTCGGTCGAGGCCAGGCCGATGCTGAGCACGGCGGCGCCGGCCGCGTTGGCGCCACGGCCGAACGCGGCGGACAGGCCCGGGCCGGACTCCCGCATGTCGTGGGCGATGACTATCTGATCCGCGTTGTCGCCGGACTCGCGCAACATCTCGACGAAGGCAGTGCCGAGCGCGCGGGCCACCGACTCGTTGAACTGGTCGGGCACCGTGCCGCGCACATCGTAGGCCTTCACGATCTTGGACAGATCGGACAACTCTCCCCCTAAGCCAGGTAACTCCCGCCGAGAGTAACGGAGCATCGGAAACGTTCGGGGGGCATTCCGGCAGCGCCACTGTTACGCGTGACCTTGTCGAGACAGGTGATGCGGGTCACGATGGTGGGACTGGAGGTGCCCTCTTGGCCAACCCATGGCTCGCCCTCGATCACGGCGCCGATCCCGCCGAGCGGATCCGCCAGGTCGGGCGGGCTCATGAGCGGTTTTTGTCCGGAGATTTCGCAGTTCCGCAGATCCGCCCGGTGGTCGCGGAGTCCTGGAAGAGGTCGGCCGACACGCTGCGCGACCCGGACGGCACCGCGCCGATCGAGCTGAGCGACGGGGAGCTCGAGGAGTACCGGGCGGCGCACCCGCTGGCGCGGGCACTGCCGATCCTTCGCGATCTGCTCGGTGGGATGGCCGAGGACGGCGACCACTTGATGGCGGTCTGTGACGCGTACGGGCGGCTGCTGTGGGTCGAGGGGGCCGGCTCGGCGCTGCGCGGGGCCGAGCGGATGAACTTCGTGCCCGGCGCGCGCTGGGACGAGGAGCACGCCGGGACGAACGCGCCGGGCACCGCGATCGCGCTCGACCACTCGGTGCAGATCTTCGCGACCGAGCATTTCAGCCGGTCGGTGCAGCGCTGGACCTGCGCGGCGGCCCCGATCCACGACCCGGGCACCGGGCGACTGCTGGGCGCGATCGACGTGACCGGCGGCGACCACCTGGCCAACCCGCACAGCCTGGCGCTGGTCCGGGCCACGGCGCTGGCGGCGGAGGCTTACCTGGGCAGCCACCGGCCCCCGCCGGCGGCCGCGGGGCGGGTGACGGCGCTCGGCCGCAACGAGGCGACGCTCACCTTCGGCGGGGTGCGGCAGCGGCTCGGCCGGCGGCACTCGGAACTGGTCGTCCTGCTCCTGGCGCACCCGCAAGGGCGTACGGGAGAGGAACTTGGATTTGATCTTTATGGCGACGCCGCAAGCCCGGTGACCGTGCGCGCCGAGCTGTCCCGACTGCGCCGGACGCTGGGGCCGGAGCTGCTCGAGTCGCGCCCCTACCGGTTGCGCGCCTCGCTGGACGCCGATTTCCACACGGTGACCCGCCTGCTGGAGCAGGGCCGGGTCGCGGAGGCTTTGGATGAGTACGCGGGACCGCTGCTTCCCTTCTCGGACGCGCCCGGCGTGACCCGGATGCGCCGGATGATCGACGGCCACCTGCGCGCGGCGGTGCTCTCCTGCGGCGACCGCACGCTGATGCACACCTGGCTGCACTCCCCCTCGGGCGCCGACGACCTGGAGATGTGGGAGTCGTACACGAAGCTCCTCCCGCACGGCTCCCCCGCCCGCCCTCTCGCCGTCAGCCGAGTCCGTGAACTGGCCGTTGAATACGGACTGCGCCCGCCGATGCCGGGGGCTCCGAAAATGACGAGGCGGAGCTGATGTCATTTTCGGCGCCCCCGGCATCGGCCCCGAAGGGCGCAGTCCCCGCGAGCCGGAGGCGACGCCGGTCCGCGCTGCCTTGCAACCAGGTTGCAACGTCCGCGTAACTAGCTTCGGCAGCACCTACCCCCAAAGGTGCGGAGGCTGCCATGACCACCTACTCAGCGCCCGGTTCCGACGGCTCGATCGTCAGCTACCAGTCGCGGTACGACAACTACATCGGCGGCGAGTACGTCCCGCCGGCCAAGGGGCAGTACTTCGAGAATCCGTCGCCGGTCACGGGCGAGGCCTTCACCGAGATCGCCCGGGGCACCGCCGACGACGTGGAGAAGGCGCTCGACGCGGCGCACGGCGCCGCCGACGCGTGGGGCCGCACCTCGGTGGCCGAGCGGGCGAACATCCTCAACAAGATCGCCGACCGGATCGAGGCGAACCTCGAGAAGATCGCCGTCGCCGAGGCCTGGGAGAACGGCAAGCCGGTCCGCGAGACCCTGGCCGCCGACATCCCGCTCGCGATCGACCACTTCCGCTACTTCGCCGGCGCGATCCGCGCCCAGGAGGGCACGGTCGGCGAGATCGACGACGACACCATCGCCTACCACTTCCACGAGCCGCTCGGCGTGGTCGCCCAGATCATCCCGTGGAACTTCCCGATCCTGATGGCGACCTGGAAGCTGGCGCCCGCGCTGGCGGCCGGCAACGCGGTCGTGCTCAAGCCGGCGGAGCAGACCCCGGCCTCGATCCACTACCTGATGTCGCTGATCGGCGACCTGCTCCCGCCGGGCGTCGTCAACATCGTCAACGGCTTCGGCGTGGAGGCCGGCAAGCCGCTCGCCTCCTCCAACCGGGTCGCCAAGGTCGCGTTCACCGGCGAGACCACGACCGGGCGCCTGATCATGCAGTACGCCTCGGAGAACCTGATCCCGGTCACGCTGGAGCTGGGCGGCAAGAGCCCGAACATCTTCTTCGAGGACGTCAGCCGCGAGGACGACGACTTCCTCGACAAGTCGCTCGAGGGCTTCTCGATGTTCGCGCTCAACCAGGGCGAGGTCTGCACCTGCCCGTCACGCGCGCTCATCCAGCAGTCGATCTACCAGGACTTCCTGGCCGCCGGTGTGAAGCGGGTCGAGAACCTCAAGCAGGGCAACCCGCTCGACACCGACACCCAGGTCGGCGCGCAGGCCTCCAACGACCAGCTCGAGAAGATCCTGTCGTACATGGACATCGGCCGGCAGGAGGGCGCCAAGGTGCTCACCGGCGGCGGCCGGGCCGACCTCGGCGGCAACCTCTCCGGCGGCTACTACGTCCAGCCGACGATCTTCGAGGGCAACAACGCCATGCGGATCTTCCAGGAGGAGATCTTCGGGCCGGTCGTGTCGGTGGCCTCGTTCGCCGACTACGCCGACGCCGTCAAGATCGCCAACGACACGCTGTACGGCCTCGGCGCCGGCGTGTGGACGCGCGACATCAACCTCGCCTACCGGGCCGGCCGCGCGATCAAGGCCGGGCGGGTCTGGACGAACTCGTACCACCTGTACCCGGCGCACGCCGCGTTCGGTGGCTACAAGCAGTCCGGCATCGGCCGGGAGAACCACAAGATGATGCTGGACCACTACCAGCAGACGAAGAACCTGCTGGTGTCGTACAGCCCGAAGGCGATGGGCTTCTTCTAGAGATGGCCACCCGAGTTGACGTGACCCCGGCGGCCGCCGACATGATGCGGCGGCTGCGGGGGCAACACGGTCCGCTGATGTTCCACCAGTCCGGCGGGTGCTGCGACGGCAGTTCACCGATGTGCTACCTCGAGGGCGAGTTCCGCACCGGCCAGTCCGATGTGCTCCTCGAGTCCCTGAAGATCGACGGGGTGGACGAGCCGATCACGTTCTGGATGTCCGCCTCGCAGTTCGAGCTGTGGAAGCACACCCACTTGACGGTGGACGTGGTCCCGGGCCGCGGCGCCGGCTTCTCCCTCGAAGCTCCCGAAGGTGTTCGATTCCTCATCCGTTCCCGCCTGCTGAGCGAACAAGAGTTGGCGGAGCTGAGCTAGCTGGCTCCGCTTCGCTCCGCGGGCGATCGTGCCTAATACTCCGGGGGAGGGTCGTGGCGTAGGCGGCTGTACAGCAGGCCGTCACGCCACGCTCCGGAGCGCCACTCGGCCGCCCGGATTACGCCTTCCCGGGTGAAACCCGCCTTGAGCAGCGCTTTCTGCTCGGCGATGTTCTCCGGCTGGGTGCCGGCCTGGACCCGCTCGATCGGCAGGTGCTCGAAGAGGTAGTCGGTCAGCATCGCCTGCGCCCGCCAGCCGATCCCCCGCCCGCGGAACTCGGGCAGCAGCGCAATCCCGATCTCGCACCACTCGCCCTGGACGCCGTAGAGGCCCTTCCAGTACGCGACGAAGCCCGCCGCCGACCCGTCGGCCTCGACGATCAGCCGTCCCTTGCCGTCCTCGAGGAAGCCGGACTCGGCGAACTCCTTGTCGATCTTGTTGACGCTGCGGAAGCCGACCCATGTCGTGGGCGCGAACGCCGGATCCTGCGCGAACGTCCGCAGAATGTCCAGTTCGTCCGCTCGGACGGGGCGCAACCTGAGATCCATCCGACCAGGATGGCCGATTTCATCCGATCGTGCGCGCCCGTACGTACTGCCTGCCGTGAAACCAAGCATCGCCCGGCTGACCGAAATAACCCGAAAAATTGGGATTGGTGGATACCGTTCGCGTGACTTGGATCCCGAAAGCGTGCCGAGACGCGCATGGCGGCTGGCATTGGAGCGCTCCCGGCAGGCAGTGTCGTGGTTCGAGCCACCGATGGCACTCGAACCGCCCGGGGAGGGTTTGATGCGGTTGTCGCAATCCAAGAAGCTGGTCCTGTTCGGCGTCGCCCTGCTGATGGTGGGACTCGCCGGGCGCGCTTTCGCGGACACGACGCCGGCGGACACCCGTACGGAAGCAAAACCAGTCGTCTCGGCACCCAGCGCGACCAAGAAACCGAAGCCCAAGCCTTCGCCTTCGAAGAAGGCGGTCGCCAAGAAGGTGTCGGCGAAGAAGGGCGTGGGACCGGGCGGCAGCAAGATGACCACGGGTACGAAGGCAGTGGCGCTCACCTTCGACGACGGGCCCGATCCGCGGCAGACGCCGCAGATCCTCAAGCTGCTGGCGAAGAACAAGGTGCACGCGACCTTCTGCCTGGTGGGCCGCAACGTGCAGAAGCACCCGGAGTTGGTGCGGCAGATCGTGGCCGGCGGTCACACCCTGTGCAACCACACGTGGAGTCACGACCTCAAGCTCGGCAAGAAGACGACCGCGCAGATCAAGGCCGACATGGCGCGCACCAACGCGGCGATCCGCAAGGCCGCGCCCGGCGCGAAGATCAAGTACTTCCGGGCGCCCGGCGGCAACTTCACGCCCGCCGTCGTCTCGATCGCCAAGTCGATGGGGATGGGCTCGCTGTACTGGAAGGTCGACCCGCGCGACTGGGACCACCCGAAGGGCGAGACGCACGCGCAGCACCGGACCAAGGTGATCTGGCGGGTCGAGCACAACACCCACGCCGGGGCGATCGTGCTCTCGCACGATTACGCCCAGCCGGACACGATCGCGGCCTACCGCACGCTGGTGCCGTGGCTGAAGAAGAGGTACTCCCTGACCGGCCTCTAGTGGGTCGGCGGGATCACGCGGAGGTGGCCGCGGCGGCCGGTCTGGTGACCGGGGAGGTGCTGCTCGTCGGTGCGCGGCGGCGGGGCCGGCGGCCGGGCGGCCTCGCGGACGGCGTCGGCGAGCGCGACCAGGTCGTCGGTGGTGGGGGGCGGGGGCGCGAAATCGCCGTCGTGCCGGACGAGCTCCCAGCCTCGGGGGGCGGTGAGGCTGCGGGCGTGCGGCTCGCAAAGGTCGTACGTGTGGGGCTCGGCGAACGCCGCCAGGGGGCCGACGACGGCGGTCGAGTCGCTGTAGACGTAGGTCAGTGTGGCGACCGCCTGTCGGGGACAGCCGTTCCGGGAGCAGCGCCGTGGGGACCTCACGGCGGCACGTTATCGCCCCGCGGGCTCGCGTGGGGGGCGATGCCCCGCGACACGCCGACCCCCACTGCATCACGATTCGGCCATGGCCGTCCGACACGCCAACTCGATCAGACGACATTGGTCGAGGACACGCGGCGGAAGCATGCTGCCACCGTGTGCCGCCGCCGGAGGACTAGGCTTGCGAGGTGACCACGAGCCCCGAGCGCCGCCGCAGCGATAGGGCGGCGCACAAAGCCGGTCCCGGACACCCGGCCCGGCGCGATCGGCACGGGCGAGGGCTGCGCGGCCGGCTGGTCCCGGCGACCGTCCCGCTCGCCCGCACCAAGGCCGAGATCTTCGACGATCTGGTGCTAGACACGGTCGAGAGCCTCGAGCGGCGCTATGCGAAAGAGCTGGCCGGCGTCGAGTTCGCGGTGGAGGACGTGCCCCCCGACCTCAACGTCTACGACTCCGACGTGCTCGAGGACGGCGAGGTGCCGCTGGCCCGACTACTGCCCGGGCGTCCCGGCCGGCAGGAGCTTCCCCCTCGGATCGTGCTCTACCGGCGGCCGCTGGAGTTCCGGGCGATGGACCGTGAGGACCTCGCCGACCTCGTCCACGATGTGATCATCGAGCAGGTCGCCAACCTGCTCGGGGTGGATCCCGACGAGCTTTCCTAGGCCTTCTCAGGCGACCCGTCGCTTCAGCTTGCGTCGTTCACGCTCGGACAGCCCACCCCAGATGCCGAAGCGTTCGTCGTGACCCAGCGCGTACTCGAGGCACTCGGCCTTGACGTCGCAGCGACCGCAGATCCGCTTCGCCTCGCGGGTCGATCCGCCCTTCTCCGGAAAGAAGGCCTCCGGATCGGTCTGCGAACACAGCGCCCGCTCCTGCCACTCGGGCGCGTCCCCGAGCAGGTCTACCCCTTCAACCTGCGCTTCCATCGGCGTGCCTCCCAATTTCCGCGCCGGCATCGCTGCCGGCGCTGACCCCCCACGCACGCGGCGTGTTTTTTGCGGGCCTTGAACCCCTCCTGCCCGCAACCCCACCGAAATTACACGCGTGTAAGACGTGCGTCGTCAAGCCGAACCTGATAAATAGGCCCGTTTCCCCGGCGCGCCTTCGGCGCGTCGTGGTCCCGTTCCTGCCCTATCTCTCAGGGGCCGCACAGGGTTACGCCGCCTAGGCGCGTCGCGTCCAATTTAACCCGATTTGTGATGTGAGGTCAGCGGCGGCCATACACTGTGGTGCGCTCCACTGCCGGGCGGCCCGCCGAGGCGGCCAGCTCCTTCAGCTCGGCGACCGTGCGGGCTGAGCCGTGCTCCGAGCCGGCCATGCGGGAGATGGTCTCCTCCATCAGCGTGCCACCAAGATCATTGCAGCCGCCGTTGAGCATCGCGCGCGTGCCCTCGTCGCCGAGCTTCACCCAGGAGCACTGGATGTTGTCGATGCGGCCGTGCAGGAGGATGCGGGCCATCGCGTGCACGACCCTGTTCTCCCGCCAGGTCGGGCCCGGGCGGGCGATCCCGGCCAGGTAGATCGGGGCGTTCGTGTGGATGAACGGCAGCGCCACGAACTCGGTGAAGCCGCCCGTCCGGTCCTGCACCCCGGCCAGCACCCGGAAGTGGCCCAGCCACTGGCGCGGGTGGTCGACGTGTCCGTACATCATGGTCGAGCTCGACCGGATGCCGGCCTCGTGCGCCGCGGTGACGACCTCGACCCACGTGCTGGTCGGCAGCTTGCCCTTGGTGAGCACCCAGCGCACGTCGTCGTCGAGGATCTCGGCGGCCGTGCCCGGGATCGTGTCCAGGCCCGCCTCGCGCAGCTCGGCCAGCCAGTCCCGGATCGGCACGCCGGCCTTCGAGGCGCCGGTGACGATCTCCATCGGGGAGTACGCGTGGACGTGCATCCCGGGGACCCGCTGCTTCACGGCGCGCACCAGATCGGCGTACGCGGTCACCGGCATTTTGGGGTCGATGCCACCCTGCATGCAGACCTCGGAAGCGCCGTCCTGCCACGCCTGCTCGGCCCGGTCGGCGACCTGCCCGACGGAGAGGCGGTACGCGTCGGCATCCTGCTCACGCTGGGCGAACGCGCAGAAGCGACAGCCGACGTAGCAGACGTTGGTGAAGTTGATGTTCCGGTTGACGACGTAGGTGATGTCCTCGCCGTTGACCTCCTTGCGCAGGTCGTCGGCTATCCGGGCCAGTTCGTCGAGCGCGCTGCCGTCGGCGTTGAACAGCGCCATCGCCTTGTCCTCGTGCTTCGGCTCGAGGAGGGCGGCGGGGTTCTCCGACGCCAGCTTGAGACCGGCGAGGACGTCGGTGGGGGTGCTGCTGTCGTGGCCCTGCTTGACGTGGGCCGCGACCTCTTTCCAGTCGCCGTAGACGTCGTCGAAGTCGGATCGCCGGTCGCTGGTCCGGCCGGCGGTGTCGATGCTGGCGAACAGGTCAACTCGCCCGCTGCCCATCGCGTCGTCGGGCTCCTGCCAGGGCTTTCCGGACGGCATCGCGGTCTCGTCGGCCAGGCCGTCCTCGCCCGCCAGGGCGGTCACGTGAGCCGCCAGCCGGGGATCCAGCCAGCCCTCGTTGGCGCGCTTGACGTACTCGGGGTAGATCGTGAGCCGCTCCCGCAGAACAAATCCGGCTTCGGCCGATTTTTCGCGCAAAAGCTCGATCTGTGGCCACGGGCGCTCGGGATTGACGTGGTCGGGAGTCACCGGCGAGACGCCGCCCCAGTCGTCGATGCCCGCCCTCAGGAGAAGCGCGAACTCGGCGTCGATCAGATTGGGCGGGGCCTGGATGCGGGCCCGCGGGCCCATGATGACCCGGGCCACCGCCACCGTCGCGGCCAGCTCACGCAGCTCGGCGTCGGGCATGCCGCGCATCGCCGTGTCGGGCTTCGCCCGGAAGTTCTGGATGATGACCTCTTGGACGTGGCCGAACTCGCGGCCCGTGCGCCGCATCGCGAAGATCGCGTCGATCCGCTCGGCCCGGGTCTCGCCGATCCCGATCAGGATGCCGGTGGTGAACGGGACACCCACCCGGCCGGCGTCGTCGAGCACCCGCAGCCGCACCGCCGGCTCCTTGTCGGGCGAGCCGAAATGCGGGCCACCCGGCTCCGACCACAGCCGGGTCGCGGTGGTCTCCAGCATCATGCCCATGCTCGGCGCCACCGGCTTCAGCCGCTGCAGGTCGGCCCAGCTCATCACGCCGGGGTTCAGATGCGGCAGCAGGCCGGTCTCCTCCAGGACGGCGATCGCGCAGGCGCGGACGTAGTCGAGGGTGGAGTCGTAGCCGCGCTCGTCCAGCCACTGCCGGGCGGCCGGCCAGCGCTCCTCCGGGCGGTCGCCGAGCGTGAACAGCGCCTCCTTGCAGCCCTGCGCGGCGCCCTGGCGGGCGATCTCGAGGACTTCCTCGCGCTCCAGGAAGGCGGCGGGCAGGCGGTGCGGCACCGTGGCGAACGTGCAGTAGTGACACCGGTCGCGGCAGAGCCGGGTCAGCGGGATGAAGACCTTTTTCGAGTACGTCACGACGCCCGGTCGCCCGGCCTCGCGCAGGCCCGCGTCCCGGATGCCGCCGGCGATCGCCAGCAGATCGTCGAGCCGGTCGCCGGTCGCGGCCAGTAGAGCGACCGCCTCATCGGTGTTCAGCGCCTTGCCGTCGGCGGCGCGGCGCAGAGCGCGCCGGATGCTCGCGTCGGTCGGAACCGGTTCCACCCCGTCCGACCGCCCCACCGCCACCCTTGAAGGGACTGAAGACTCATTGGCTGCTACCACGCAGTGCAGCCTAGGCCGGAAAGTCGCCGGTTGCGCCGGTCGTGCCCGGGCGCACGCAGTGGAATAGGACACGGCGGCGCCCGGGGGCACGGTGGTTACTGGCGGGGCGGGTCCTGGTCGGCTGGGCCGAAACCGGGACGCTCTTCACCCAGCTTCTGGGTGCGGTCGTCGGTCTCCTGGGATTGGGGGACCACCTGCGTGGGCTCGGCGGGCGGGGCCGACGCCGGATACGTCGCGCCTGCCGGGGCCGCGGGCGGGGCTGACGCCGGGGCCGCTGACGTGGGAGACGCAGGCGGCGGGGCGAACGGGCCCGGCGGGACCGGCTGGGTGGACGCGGCCGGGTTCGGCATCGGCACGGCCGGCTGGTTCCAGGAGGGCGCCGGCTGGCCGTACACCCCCGGGCCGTAGGCCTGCTGGCCCGGTGCCGGCGGGTAACCACCGGGCGGCGGGGCCGGCGGGTATCCCGGCTGGCCGGGATGCATCGGCTGGCCCGGCTGACCCGGAGGCGGGCCGTAGCCGGGCTGACCCGGGTAGGTGCCCGGCTGGTTGTAGGCGGGCTGGCCGTACATGCCCGGCTGAGACTGCGGCTGCTTCGGGCGCGGCGTGTAGAACATGTTGCGCCAGATCTGGAAGACGGCGTACGCCGCGACGGCGAACACCGCGAGCCAGGCGACCCGGGCGAGCAGGCCCTCCAGCGCGCTGCGGGCGCCGTTGTGGTCGGCCTCGTTGATCAGGCCGAACAGCACGCCGAAGAAGATGCCGAAGAGCGCCATCAACCCGTACTCGATGACGGCGACCAGCACGATCAGCTGCGCCTTCGGATGCCGCGGCTGCACCAGCAACGCCAGCAGCACCGCGGCGAGCGGGAACCCGATCGTCTCGAGGTTGATGAAGGCGCCGAAGCTGGCCTGCGTGCGGAAGCTGAACTGGCCCTGCCCATCCGGGATCAGATCGAGCAGCGCCAGGAAAATGAAGACGGCGGCGGCACCGACCAGGGCGTACACCGCGAGGTCGCGGAGCGGGCGAAGGTACTGGCCGGCCGACTTGACCTCGCCCGGCACGGGCTGCGGTTGGCTGGTCACGGTTTCTCCCTGACGTGACGATTTGTGGTCGGCCCAGCGTAGACCGCCCCCGCATCGGCCACCCGATACCCGGCGAACGGTTCTGTCATACCCGTGCGGGAGGATGGCTGACATGCGGATCGTGGTCCTCACCGGTGGCATCGGCGGCGCGAAGTTCCTCGTCGGCGTGCGGGCTCATGCGCGGGCGATCGGCGCCGACGTCACGGCGGTGGTCAACGTGGGCGATGACGTGCGCATGCACGGCCTGCAGATCTGCCCCGACCTCGACAGCGTGATGTACACGCTGGGTGGCGCGCACGACCCCGAGCGGGGCTGGGGCCGCGTCGGCGAGACCTGGGTGGTCAAGGAGGAACTCGCCGCCTATGGCGTCGAGCCGTCGTGGTTCGGCCTGGGTGACAAAGACACGGCCACCCATCTCGTACGGACGCAGATGCTCACCGCCGGCTATCCCCTGTCCCAGGTCACGGCCGCCCTGTGCGAGCGCTGGAAACCCGGGCTCACCATGCTGCCGGCCACCGACGACCGGCTCGAGACGCACGTCGTGGTCGACGTCGAGGGCGAGCGCAAGGCGATCCACTTCCAGGAGTGGTGGGTCCGCTACCGCGGCGACCTGCCCACCCACCGTTTCGTCTTCGTCGGCGCCGACGCGGCCAAGCCGGCTCCCGGCGTGATCGACGCGATCACCGGGGCCGACGTGGTGCTGCTCGCCCCGAGCAACCCGGTCGTCAGCATCGCCCCGATCCTCGCGGTCGACCCGATCCGCGACGCGATCGCCACCGGCCCGGCGCCCGTCGTCGGCGTCTCCCCCATCATCGGCGCGTCCCCCGTGCGCGGCATGGCCGACAAGTGCCTGGCCACCCTGGGCGTCGAGGTGAGCGCCTCCGGCGTCGGCGCGCTGTACGGCGCCCGTGGCGACAACGGCCTGCTCGACGGCTGGCTGGTCGACACCACCGACGCGGCTACGGCGGTCCCCGGCGTGCCGACCCGGGCCGTGCCGCTCTGGATGAGCTCCGAGGAGGCCACCGCCCAAATGGTCGCCGACGCCCTGTCCCTGGCCGGTGTGGCATGACCATCACCGATGGCCTGGAGATCCTGCCCGTCCGCGGCATGGGCGACATCACCCCCGGCGACGACCTGGTCGAGCTCATCGCCACGGCCGCGCCCTGGCTGACCGACGGCGACATCTTGGTAGTGACCAGCAAAATCGTCTCGAAGTCCGAGGGCCGCCTGGTCGAGGTCCCCGCCGACGGCCCCGAGCGCGACGCGGCCCGCGCCGCCACCCTGACCGCCGAGACCCGCCGCGTGGTCGCCCGGCGCGGCCCCACCACCATCGTCCAGACCCACCACGGCTTCGTGATGGCCGCCGCCGGCATCGACGCGTCCAACGTCGACAAGACCCACCTGGTCCTGCTCCCCGCCGACCCCGACGCCTCGGCCCGCCACCTGCGCGACGGTTTCCGCGCCCGCGGCCTGGAGGTGGCCATCATCGTCTCCGACACGATGGGCCGAGCTTGGCGCAACGGCCTCACCGACGTCGCCCTGGGCGCCGCCGGCATAGCGCCGTTCCGCGACCACCGAGGCGAGACCGACCCGTACGGCAACGAGCTCCAGATCACCCAGATGGCCGTCATCGACGAGCTGGCCGCCGCCGGCGAGCTGGTCAAGGGCAAGTGCGATCAGGTCCCGGTAGCGGTAATCAGAGGCTTCTTCCGCCCGTCGACGGCCGAGGCCCCCAGCGCCGCCCCCGCCGCTCACACCGCAAGCCGCCCCACCGCGCCGGAGGATCACGCCCCCAACAGCCCAGCCGACGCCCCCAGCTCTCCCGACATCTCCGGCTCCCCCGCCGCTAGCCGCCCCACCGCGCCGGAGGACCACGCCTCTAGCGGCCCTGCCGACGCCCACGCGACGACGGACCCGTCGAGCGCGTCCAGTCGCCCGGCCGCCGGCCACTCGACCGCTTCGGCGGATGCCGATCTCGGCGCCGCGGCCCTCTTGCGCGACGCGGCGACCGACATGTTCAGCCTGGGCACGGCCGAGGCGCGAGCGGCCGGCCTGCTCGACGCCGCGCTGCTGCCCGACGGCGGCGGCACCGCGCTGCCCGGCTTCCCCGTCGACGGCGAGGCGGTGCAGCGCGCGCTGACCGCGGTCGCCGACGTCCTGGCCCACGGCACGACCGTCACCATGGCCGAGGTGATGCCCCACAACGGCGCGACCGCCGCGCTACACCTGACAACCCGTGACACCGGCCCGTCGGGACTGATGCGCTTGGGCGCCGACGCGCACCGCGTGCGGGCAGCCTTGGCCGCCGAGTCCATCGCGACGATCGCCCTCCCCCACGAGGACGGCATCCGGCTGGATCTCTCCGCCCTCACCCCCGAGACCGACCGATGAGCGCGGCGCAACACGCGGACGCCGCGCCGACGCCGACGCCGACCGATTGTCAAGCCGGTGCCTTCCGTGAATGCCGGGCCACCGCCGAGCGGTCCCACCAATGAGCGCGGCGCTGCACGCGGACGCGATGCGGGTGCTCACCGCGTGGCGAGCCACCACCGAGGAGGGCGACCTCGCCCGCAAGCGCGCACTCGAGCTGCTGGCGCAGGGACCCGAGACGGTGACCCGCGCTCACCGGGCCGGGCACCTCACGGCCAGCGCCCTGGTGGTGGACGTAGACGGCCGCGTGCTGCTCTGCCTGCACGCCCGCCTGGGCAAGTGGATGCAGCTGGGCGGCCACTGCGAGCCCGCCGACGTCACTCTGGCCGAGGCGGCCCTGCGCGAGGCCACCGAGGAGTCCGGCATAGAGGGCCTGACCCTCGACCCCGACCCGATCGACGTAGACGTCCACGACGTCCGCTGCGGCGCCGGCGACGGCACGCCCGCGACCGCTTCCACGCACTACGACGTGCGCTTCCTGGTCCACGCCCCAGCCGGCGCCACCGAAGAGATCAGCGACGAGTCCTCCGCGCTGGGCTGGTTCGACCCCGACGCGCTGCCGTCACCGCTCGCCTCCGCCACGGCCCGCCAGATCCCGCCGGCCCTGTCTCGCCTGCGCTGACCGGGTCTCGCCTGGGCTGATCCGGCCGTGTCAGTCGTTGTCGTGGGGGCGGCGTTGGGTGGGGATTTCCAGGGCGCGGGTTGGCTCGTCGGCGAGTTCGTCCTGGGGGCGTTCCATGTTCATGACTGTCATCGAGCGCTTGCTGGGGCGGGTCGCCTCCTCGTACTCGTCGGCGGAGGGCGGGACGATCGGGCTGGTGGGGTCCTCGGCGAAGTTCGGGGCCTCGGCGTCGGCGATCGAGTTGGGGACCGGGGCGTCATTGCGCGGGACCGGCGGGCGGAACTTGAGGACATCCGTCGTCTCGCCCGGGCGGGACACCAGGGCCGGGCGGATCACCTGGGTCTTCTCGTCGTCGACGGTCTTGTCCGCCAGGCGGATCACCTGGGTTTCGTCGCCGCCTACGTCCCTGGTGGCGCGGTTGGACAGGTCGCGGGTGCGCTGACCAGGCTCCGCCCCGGGGGAACGCACGGGGAACTGCAGCACCTGGGTGGTATCGCCCGGCTTCGGGAGCTTGATGACCTGGGTCTTCTCGTCCTGGTCCACCGAGGGAAACGGCACCACGTGCGTCCGGGAATCGCCGTCGCCCACGGGCAGCTGCACCACCTCGGCCGACTCGCCGACCGGGAGACGCACGACCTGGGTCCGCTCGGCGGCGTCGCCCACCGGGAGGCGAACCACCTGGGTCCGCTCGGACTGGTCCTTCACCGGAAGCCGCACGACCTGAGTGCGCTCCGCGACATCGCCCACCGGCAGCGGGATGACGTCGGACTTGTCCGCGACCGCCGCGAAAGCCACGACCGTCGTCTCGTCCGCCGGCTCTTCGTCGACAATCACCGCTTCGGCTTCATCGTCGACCACATCCGCCGCCGACTCACCCTCGACCTGGGCAACGGTCTCGGGATCACCCTCGGCCAGGGCCACAGCTTCGGAGATCACGGGCTCGGCCTGGGCCACGGCCTCGGAGATCTCGGACTCCTCCTCGACGGCCGGTTCAGCGTCTTGTTCCGCGTCTGGCTCAGCGACCACCTCCGCTCCCGCCTCCGCGGTGTCGTCCTCGGCCAACGCCACCGACTCCGTGGCCTCGTCGGCATCTTCGATCGGCGTGGCGGGCGGCTCGTCGTCTTCCACGGCGGCCGTCGGCTCCTCGCCGTCAGATGAATCGGTCGGCTCCTCGCCGTCAGATGAATCGGTCGGCTCCTCGTCGGCGTCGGAATCGGTCGCCGCCTCCGGCTCTGGCACCACGATGGCCTCGAACACAGCGACCGTCTCGCCTTCGGTGGCCGTGCGGTTCGTCGTGGGCGTCTTGCTCTCGGCGATCGTTTCAGGCTCGGTGGTCGCCTCGCCTTCCAAGGCCGCCTCGCGCTCGAGGAGCTGCTCGGACTTGGCGCGATTCGTCACGACGGTTTCTTCGTCCGCCGGCGAGACGCTCGCGGGAAGGGCACTGACAGGAAGGGCAGTCGCAAGGGCGATGGTGAGTTCGTCGTCGAGGGTGAGGGGTGTTGCGTTGGGAGCGGGGTTGGGGAGGTCGGTCGTTGTCTCGTCGGCGGGTATGGGCGCTGAGTCGGCGGTGGGCGGGGGTAGGCGCAGCACCGTCGTGGGGTCGGCGTCCAACGACGGGAACGCGGGCGGCGCACCGATGACCGTGGTCTGGACGACGGCCAGGGGGATGCCCTGGGCGGGCGCGGCGCCTCGGGCGCGGCCTATCTGGCCGATCAAGGGGAGGACGGGCGGCTCGTACTTTGCCCAGCGGCGCGCGCTCAACGCCGTACAGATCAAAGGGACCGCGAGCAACGCCGCCAGGCCGTAACCAGGGCGTGAGAGGTCGAAGCCGTCCTTGGCCACTGAAGGTGGCCAGACGTCGGCGTATGACGACGGGGACATCAAGGACCACACAGCGATCGCCAGGTAGACGACGCCGGCGAGCAGCGGGCCGGCGGGTGAGATGGGCCCGAGCACGAGGATGCCGTAGGCGGCGCCGGCCAGCAGCAGCAACAGCAAGCCGGTGAAGCTTTCCACGGCGAAGCCGTCGCGGCCGCGGGCGGTCAGGTCGCCGGTGAGCCCTACGCCGGTCAGCACCCAGGCGGCCGGCGCCAGGACGAGCGAATAGAGGATCGACCTGATGTGGCGCAACGTTCTCTCCCCGGGTGGCCCTGCTCCAGGACGCTACCCGCGCCGGGCAAGTCCCGGGTCGGGCCGTTTACGTAGCCGTCAAGACCGACTGCACCAGCACAAGCGCCGAAATTGTCTCGGGCGGCCGGGCATAGTTGATGACCGATCAGCCACCCGTCGATGTGGCTGGGCACCCCTGCCGGGGCCGGCCTGTGTTGCCGTCAGACATGGACGGGCGGGCGCCGGTTCCGGGAGGCTCGGTGATTCAGAAGGCGTGAGCTGAAGGATAGTTAAGGTGTGTGCATGACGGGCACAGTGCTGTGGGAACCGCCGGCTGACGTTCGCGAGACCACCCGCATCGGGGACTATTTGCGGTGGCTCAGCGGGCGAGGCCACGACTTCGCGACCTACGAGCGCCTGTGGGAGTGGTCCGTCACCGACCTGCCCGGCTTCTGGCAGTCGATCTGGGACTACTTCGAGGTCATCAGCCACGACCCGCCGACGGCGGTGCTCGCCGACGCGAGCATGCCGGGGGCGAAATGGTTCCCCGGCGCGACGCTCAACTATGCCGAGCACGTGCTGCGCATGCCCGGACGCGACGACGAGGACACGGTCGTCATCGCGTACTCGCAAAGTCGCCAGCCGATCAGGCTGACCGCGCGGCAGTTGCGTGACCAGGTGCGGCGCGTGCGTGCGGGGCTGAAGGCCCGCGGGGTCGGCAAGGGTGACCGGGTTGCCGCCTATGCCCCGAACATCCCCGAGACCTACGTGCTGATGCTGGCCACCACGAGTCTCGGCGCGATCTTCTCGTCGTGCGCGCCGGAGTTCGGCAGCCGCAGCGTGATCGACCGGTGGAGTCAGATCGAGCCCAAGGTGCTGGTCGCGGTCGACGGCTACATGTACGGCGACAAGGCGATCTCCCGCACGGCCGAGGTAGCCGCGATCACGGACGCCATCCCGTCGATCGCGCACCTCGTGACGATTGGTTATCTAGACCCATCAAAAGACGATTTTTCCGATCTGTACGGCGAGGGCCCGCTCGCCTTCGAGCCGGTCCCCTTCGACCACCCGCTCTACGTGCTCTACAGCTCGGGCACGACGGGGCTACCGAAGCCGATCGTCCACGGCCACGGCGGCATCCTCCTCGAACACCTCAAAATCCTGGCGCTCCACCACGATCTGGGCCCGGAAGACAGGTTCTTCTGGTTCACCACGACCGGGTGGATGATGTGGAACTTCCTGGTCAGCGCCCCAGCCGTCGGCGCCTCGATCGTCATGTTCGACGGAAACCCCGGCTTTCCCGACATGTCCGCTTTATGGAATCTGGTTGATGAAGCCGACATTTCGTACTTCGGGACAAGCGCGCCCTTCCTCATGGCCTGCCGCAAGGCCGGACTGCGCCCGGACAAGCCCAGCCTCAAGGCGATCGGCTCGACCGGCGCACCCCTGCCCCCGGAAGGCTTCGACTGGGTCTACGAGGCGGTGGGCACGCAGCTGCAATTGCAGTCGCTGTCCGGGGGTACGGACGTGTGCACCGGCTTCGTCGGCGCCAGCCCCCTGCATCCGGTGCGCGAGGGTGTGATCGCCTGCCGCTGCCTGGGCGCCCGGGTCGAGGCGTTCGACCCGTCGGGCAACCCGGTCGTCGACCAGCTCGGCGAACTGGTGATCACCGCGCCGATGCCGAGCATGCCGGTCGGCTTCTGGAACGACCCCGACGGCAAGCGCTACCGCGAGGCCTACTTCGACGTCTTCCCGGGCGTCTGGCGGCACGGCGACTGGATCACGATCGGTGAGGACGGCAGCTGCGTGATCACCGGCCGTTCCGACGCGACCCTCAACCGCGGCGGCGTCCGCCTGGGCACGGCCGAGTTCTACTCGGTGGTCGAGGCGCTGCCGGAGGTCGTCGACTCGGTTGTGGTGCACCTCGAGCAGGACGACAACCCCAATGGCGAGCTGCTGCTCTTCGTGGTGCTCCCGGACGGCGTCGAGCTGGGCGACGAGCTCACTGCCAAGATCCGCCGCGAGCTGCGGACCGCGTTGTCGCCACGCCACATTCCCGACGAGATTCATCAGGTACGGGCGGTGCCCCGCACCCTGTCGGCGAAGAAGCTCGAGGTCCCCGTGAAGCGGATCCTCACCGGCACCCCGGTCGAGTCGGCCGCCGCCAAGGGCGCGCTGGCCAACCCGGACTCGCTGGTCGCCTTCGAGGAGCTGGCGGTGGTCAGGCGGAAAGAACGACCGTGACCTTCTCGGCGGTGGTGCGCGCGTCGAGCTTGGCCGGGTGCAGGTTGGCGCAGAGCACCACCGACGCGCCCACGGCGAGCGGCGCGAAGAGCCAGTCGGCCGGGGCGGGATAGGCGCGGGTGTCGATCAGCACGCGGTCACCGGCGGTGATGCCGAGCTCGGCGGCCCGCTCGGTGGCCGTGCGCATCACCGCGAGGTGGCTCAGCTCGACCGGGCCGGCCAGCGCGCGGTCGTCGGGCGAGACGGGCGCGCCCCGGAAATGGTCGCCGTAGTTACGCACCTCTGTCACATAGTCGACAAAACCTGGGGGCACCTCGCGCAGCGGCATGGCGAGCGGGAGCAGGCCGGTCGCGAATCGGTCGGTGGCGGGCCACTCGGCCGCCGCCTCGACGCCGGCGGGAGCCCCGGCGAACAGGGCATCCACCGGCTGCGGACGGCCGGGGAAGGCCACCGCGAGGCCGGCCGCCGACACGCCCAGCGCGATCGCGGCGGTCTGCCAGTGCGGCGGCAACAGCACCGCGGCGGTGTCGCCAGCGCCCAGCCCGAGGCCGTCGACCACGAGGTTCGCCGTCTTGGAGACCCAGTTGTCCAGGGTCGCGCCGGACAGCTCGGTGCGGTCGCCGGTGGCATCGTCGTACCAGGTCAGCAGCGGGGTGGTCGGATCTTGCCGGACGGCTGACGCGAGCGCCTGCGTGATCGTCGTGTGCACCACTCACACGATAATCGGGTCACCCTGCGTAACCATTCCTGAACGGGCGATGAGTTCCGGGAAACGGTTCGAAACAGGCGGTGTCGCGGTCACATGCCCGATGCATTCCGGGCGTAGGCTTGCCAGTGGTCTGAATTACAACCTCTTTGGGAGTTGCCTCGTGACCGCCGGTCGCCCCCCGCGAGTGCTAGTCGACGCCACCAGCGTCCCCGCTGATCGGGGAGGCGTCGGCAGATACGTCGACGGCCTTCTCGGCGCCCTCGGCCGGCTGGATCCCGACCGGGTCGACCTGGCCGTCGTGGCGCAGCGTTCGGATGCGGAGCGTTACAGCCGCATGCTCGGCGACGCCGAGGTGATCGCCGGCCCCGCCGCCGTCGCCCACCGGCCCGCCCGCCTCGCCTGGGAGCAGACCGGCCTGCCGCTGCTCGCCCAGCAGGTCGGCGCCAAGGTGCTGCACTCGCCGTTCTACACGTGCCCGCTGCGGGCCGGCTGCCCGGTGACGGTGACCGTGCACGACGCCACCTTCTTCACCGAGCCCGAGCACTACGACAACACCAAGCGCACCTTCTTCCGCAGCGCGATCAAGACGTCGCTGCGCCGGGCCGCGCGGGTGATCGTGCCGAGCAAGGCGACCCGAGACGAGCTCATCCGCCTGCTGGACGCCGACCCGACCCGCATCGACGTGGCGTATCACGGCGTCGACCAGGCCGCCTTCCACGCCCCGGCCGACGAGGAGAAGGCTCGCGTCCGCGCCCGCCTCGGCCTCGGCGACGCCGGTTACGTGGCGTTCCTCGGCGCCAAGGAGCCGCGGAAGAACGTACCCAACCTGATCCGCGGCTGGGCTCGCGCGGTGGCCGACTGGCCGCACCCGCCGGCGCTGGTGCTCGCCGGCGGCCAGGGCCACGACGACGAGATCGACCGCGCGGTCGCCGAGGTCCCGTCGCACCTGCGCCTGCTGCGCCCGGGCTATCTGCGCTACGCCGACCTGCCCGGCTTCCTCGGTGGCGCGCTGGTGGCCTGCTATCCGTCGTTCGGCGAGGGCTTCGGCCTGCCGATCCTCGAGGCGATGGCCTGCGCGACTCCGGTGCTGACCACGCCGCGCCTGTCGCTGCCCGAGGTGGGCGGCGACGCGGTGGCCTACACGACGGAGGACCCCGACCGGATCGCCTCCGACCTGGCCGATCTGCTGCACGACGAGCAGCGCCGGATCACGCTGGCCAAGGCCGGATTCGACCGGGCGAAAGAATTCACCTGGGCGTCAAGCGCGGAAGTGCATGTCACAACCTGGAAACGAGTCGCGAATTCGTGAGCCACTACACTCTGTGCCCATGATTGAGCAACGGGGTGCGCTGTACGGCGTTGTGCTGGCCGGTGGCACCGGAACACGTCTCTGGCCCCTCTCGCGGGCCGGTCACCCGAAGTTCCTCCACCCGCTGACCGGCACGGATGCGTCCCTGCTGCAGGCCACGGTGGACCGCCTCGACGAGCTGACCGACGCCGACCGGATCCTCGTGGTGACCGGCGTGGCGCACGCCGCGGCCGTGTCGCGCCAGCTCGCCGACGTCCCCGAGGAAAATGTCCTGGTCGAGCCCTCCCCCCGGGATTCGTGCGCCGCGATCGCCCTGGCCGCCGCCGTGATCGCGCGCCGCGACCCCGAGGCGATCATGGGCTCGTTCGCCTCCGACCACCTGATCTCCGACAAGGCGGAGTTCACCGAGGTCATCAAGCGGGCGATGGACGGCGCCCGGCAGGGCCTGCTCATGACGCTGGGCATCACCCCGACCCGCCCCGAGACGGGGTACGGCTACCTGGAGTGCGGCGGCGCGATCGGCGACGGCCCGGTGCTGGCGGTCGAGGAGTTCAAGGAGAAGCCGTCGTACGACGTGGCCGAGAGCTACGTGAAGTCCGGCAACTACCTGTGGAACGCCGGCATGTTCGTGTGGCGGGTCGACGTCTTCCTGGCCGAGCTCTCCCGTCAGCAGCCGCAGCTCGCGGCCGGTATCTCCCGGATCGCCCAGGCGTGGGACTCCCCGGCCCGCGAGGAGGTGCTCGGCGAGGTCTGGCCGACCCTGCCGCGCATCTCGGTGGACTACGCGGTGATGGAGGGCGCGGCGACGGTCGGCCGGGTCGGCACGGTCCCCGGCGACTTCGGCTGGAACGACGTGGGCGACTTCCACACGCTGGGTGAGGTGCTCGCCTCCGACCAGTCCGGCAACGTCGTGGTCGGGCACACCGGCGAGGACAAGCCGGGCGTGCTGCTGCGCGAGACCGAGGGCCTGGTGGTCGTGCCGACGACCGGCCGGCTGGTGGCCGCGATGGGCGTCCGCGATCTGGTCATCGTGGACACCCCCGACGCGGTGCTGGTCTGCCCGCGCGACCGGGCGCAGGAGGTCAAGCAGCTGGTCGACCAGCTCCGGGACGCGGGCGAGATCAGCTACATCTGATCGGCGACGCCGAGACCAAAAGGCGGCCCGACGGTCAGGCCGAGGCCAGCCGGCGGGCAGGGTCAGGCCGACGCCAGCCGGCGGCCCGCCAGCTCGGCGAGCAGCACCGCGCCGAGCGGGACGGCGCCGTCGTCGAAGATCGCCTTCGGCGAGTGGTTGATGGCGGCCGCCGCCGGGTCGAGGCCGGGCGGCACCGCGGCCACGTTCACATAGGCGCCCGGCACCCGTTCCAGCACGAAGGCGAAGTCGTCCGACGCGGACAGCGGGCGCGGCATCTCGATCGCCCGCTCCGCCCCGGCCAGCCCGGACGCGACCTCCAGGGCGAAGGCGGCCTCGGCGGTGTCGTTCGTGCCGGCCGGGTACTGCTCGCGGTAGTCGACCTCAGCCTCCACGCCGTGCGCCGCCGCGATGCCGCGGACCACCCGGACGAAGCCTTCGCGGATCGCCTTGTGGGTGGCGGCCGAGTAGGAGCGGATCGTCGCATTGAACTGGCCCGAGCCCGGGATGACGTTGCCGGCCGAGCCCGCGTGGATCGAGCCCACCGAGATCACCGCCGGGTCGAAGATGTCGATCGAGCGGGTGACCATGGTCTGCAGCGCGGTGACCATCTCGCACATCGCCGGGATCGGGTCGGCGGCCATGTGCGGCATCGAGCCGTGCCCACCCTTGCCGGTGACGGTCACGGTCGCGGCGTCGCAGGCCGAGAGGATGGCGCCGGCCCGGGTGGCGATGACTCCCCGCGGGAATCCGGCGGAGGCCACATGCATCGCGTACGCCGCGACGACCCGCTCGCCGGCGGCGTCCAGCACCCCTTCGTCGATCATGATGCGCGCGCCGCCCTGCCCCTCCTCCCCCGGCTGGAACATGAACACGACGTCGCCGGCCAGCTCGTCGCGGCGTCCGGCAAGCAGGTGGGCGGCCCCGGCCAGCGCGGCGGTGTGGAGGTCGTGGCCGCAGGCGTGCATGCGGCCGGGCACCCGCGACGCGTACTCGATCTCGCTCTCCTCCCGCAGCGGAAGCGCGTCCATGTCGCCGCGCAGCAGCACCGCCGGCCCGGGCCGGCCGCCGCGCAGGACCGCGGTCACCGAGGTGAGCGCGTTGCCGGTCTTGATCTCCAGCGGCAGGCCGTCGAGCGCGGTCAGCACCTTGGCCTGGGTCAGCGGTGTGTCCAGCCCCAGCTCGGGCTCGCGGTGCAGCGCGTGGCGGAGATCGATCAGGCGGTCGGCCAGCCGCTGGCCGTCATCGAGCGTGAACATGACTGCCATCCTGCACTGCCGTCACCCGGAAGCTGTTCATTAGCACAAATGATCGAGAAATGTAGTATCGTCACGGCATGGCTTCCCCTGCGCCGGAGCTCACACCACGACAGCGACAGATCCTCACGATGATCCGCGACTGGGTCGACGTGCACGGCTATCCGCCGACCATGCGCGAGATCGGGGCCGCCGTGGGCCTCGCCTCGCCGTCCTCGGTCGCCCACCAGCTCAAGGTCCTCGAGGAGCACGGCCACATCCGCCGCGACGCGCGCGGCTCGCGGGCCGTGGCCCTCTCCGCCGACAAACCCGACTCGGTGGTCCGGAGCGACGACGTCCGCGTCCCGCTGGTCGGCCAGATCGCGGCCGGCACCCCGATCCTCGCCGACGAGCACGTCGAGGACGAGTACACGTTGCCGCAGAGCCTGGTCGGCCACGGCACCCTGTTCGCCCTGCGCGTCAAGGGGGACTCGATGATCGAGGCCGCCATCTGCGACGGCGACGTGGTCGTGGTCCGCCAGCAGCAGACCGCGGAAAACGGCGACATCGTGGCCGCCCTGATCGACGAGGAGGCCACGGTCAAGGTGCTGCGCACCGACGGGCGCAACGTCGACCTGCTCCCCCGCAACCCGGCCTATTCGGTGATCCCCGGCAACAACGCGGTGATCCTCGGCAAGGTGGTGAGCGTGTTGCGGCGCGTATGAGAGTTGAACGTTCCCTGAACCCTTCTCACGACCCGCGTCCACCGCACGGCGTCGCTAGATAATCAAGGGCATAGAGTTCTGGTGGAGTGTGGCGCTCGCGACCCTGGGTGTGGTCGTGCCCGGGATCGCGGCGTTCTACGAGTTCGTCGTCAAGGGGCGCAAGCGCCTCGGCTATCGGGTCCAGATGGACACCACAGCCACCAATGTGGTCGAGACGGATGATCCCGGCGTCTTCGACCAGCTGCGCGAGCCGCTCATCGATCCCACGCTGGTGCTGCTGCGGATCGAGAACAACGGCCAGACCCACATCGACGAGGACGATTACGCCGTCCTGCACGACAAGAAGGCCGGCGTCACCATCAGCTTCCCGGACCGCAAGGTCGTCGGCATGGTGGTGACCGAGCTCAGCGACGACGGCATGCGCTCGAGCTTCGAGGACGGCGGCGGCCTGGCCGTACAGGGCAGCCGGATCCTGCTGCCGAAGGTGCCGATGAACCGCGGCGCCCACTACAAGGTCCTCGCCGCGCTCGACACCATGAACGGCAAGATGGACCAGTACCCGCCGCCGAAGGTCGCCTGCACGATCAAGGGCGGCGTCACCGGCGGCAAGATTCAAGAGACAAAGAGTCGCACGGGTACGCCCAAGCGCGTGATCGCCCTGATCGTCTTCCTCGTCGCGATCGTCGTGGCGCAGCTGGTCGTCTTCACGCAGAGCAACAACGGCGCCCCGCTGGACTGCGCGCGCGGCCGCCTCAACATCACCGGCTCGACGGCGTTCGCCCCGATCGCGCGCGAGGCCGCGAAGTCCTATCAGGACCTCTGCCCCGATGCGACGTTCAGCTTCGACATGCGCGGCAGCGGCGAGGGCCTGCAGTTCCTCGACCAGGCCGGCCGCGACGGCAAGGCTGACGGCCAGCTCGCCTTCTCGGACGGCGAGAAGCCCGACGACATGCCCGGCCTGCTGCCCCGCCCGATCGCGTTCTTCCTGTTCACACTCGTGGTCAACAAGGACGCCGGAGTCGCCGACCTGACCGGCGAGCAGATCAAGCAGATCTACCAGGGCAAGATCAGTAACTGGCACGAGGTCGGCGGCAACGACCTGGCGATCCGCCTGATCAGCCGCAACCCCGGCTCGGGCACCCGCAACGCTTTCCAGCGCCGGGTCCTCGGTGGCGTCCGCGAGCCCGGCACCAACTCCGACGACTGCCGCAACCGCGACCCCGGTTCCCCGCCCGGCGTGGTCCGCTGCGCCCGCGACTCCACCGACGCGGTGCTGCGCGCCGCCGAGTCGACGCCGGGCGCGATGGGCTACAGCGAGCTTGGCGCCGCGACGGACCGCACGGGCCTGACGGCGATCCGCATCGACGGCCACCCGGCCACGGTCGACGAGGCCGACCACGGCGCGTACCCGTTCTGGGAGACCGAGTTCGGCTACACGGCCGGCGAGCCCGCGGCGAACTCCCTCGCCGCGAGCTTCCTCCGCTACCTGACCAACCAGGTGGGCGCCGACATCATCCGCTCACACGGCGATCGGCCCTGCGCCGAGCTGGCGAATCCCCAGCTCTGCCGGCCCACCTAGGTTTTCACCACGCACGCAGAATGAAGGCCCAGGGCCAGCTCTGCTGGGCCCCGGGCCGGCCTCGGCGGGAGCGACGGTCTGTACGCACCACCCAGGCACGACATCCTGTATTTGATTTTTTATATCCGGCCCAGCGCCTTCGGCTCGTCGCTGGCGCGCGATATGTGACATGGGCGCTGTCACAAACCCGGGAACTGCGCTGTCATGGCTGGGGTAGCCGAACCACGGAGGAAGAATGACCATCTCGCACGGCAGCCACCTGGCGGCCCGGGACCACTGCCTCAGCCTGGTGCGGTCGGTCGACCGGCCGACGGGGGCGGCGCGGTACGGGCGGATGTTCCCGGATGTGGAGCCGCTCGGCACCGACCCGCATCTGCTGATCAGGGCCGGCGACACCGGGGGGATCTGCGACGCGGCGCCGGCGCTGGACGCGCTGGCGCCGGGCGGGGACGACGCGACCGGGGCGGCGGGGTGGCCGTTCTTCGGGCAGCTGATCGCGCACGACATCACGGCCGACCGGTCGGCGATCGGCGGCGGCACCGATCCGGCGTCGTTGCGCAACGCGCGGGCGCCGAAGCTGAACCTGGAGATGCTCTACTCGGACGGGCCGGTGGGATCGCCGTTCCTGTACGACGTGGGCGACCCGGCGAAGTTCCTGCTCGGGCCGGACGGCGGTGACGTGCCCCGCAACCAGCAAGGCACGGCGCTGATCGGGGACCCGCGCAACGATGTGCACCTGTTCTCGCTGAGCCTGCATGTGGCGCTGTTGCGGGCGCACAACCGGATCGTCGACTGGCTGCGGGATTCGGGGGTGCCTGCGGCGGAGGTGTTCGATCGGGCTCGGATCATGCTGACCTGGCACTACCAGTGGGTGGTCGTGCACGATTTCCTGCCGCGGCTGGTGGGCTCGGATCTGGTCGCGGATGTGCTCTCCTCGGGTGGGCGGTGGTTCGCGCCTACCGAAGCGTTCATTCCGCTCGAGTTCGCGGATGCCGCTTACCGGTACGGGCATGGGCAGATTCGGCACTCGTATCGGCTCGTAGCCGACGGTCCGCTGTTCCCACTTTTTCCAGATTTAGTGGGTTTTGGACCGCTGCCTCGTGATCGGCGGCTGGATCTCGCGCAGGTCTTCGACGTGCCGGGGTATCCGCCGGCGCAGCGGGCCAAGCGGCTGGACGGCCGGCTGGCGGCCAGCCTGATCGGGCTGCCGGAACAGGTGACGGGCGCCGTGGAGACCGACGCGTACCGGTCGCTGGCGGTGCGCGACCTGCTGCGCGGCGAGACCACGAAGCTGCCGAGCGGGGAGACCGTCGCCCAGGTGATGGGAGTTACGCCGCTGACGGCGGAGGAGCTGGGGCACCCGTGGCCACAAGGGACGCCGCTGTGGTTCTACATCCTCAAGGAGGCGGAGAGCCGGGGAGACAACGGGGACCGGCTGGGACCGGTCGGCGGGCGAATCGTGGCGGAGGTGCTGATCGGGCTGTTGCGAGCCGATCCGGCCAGCTATCTGAGTCTGGAGCCGGACTGGACGCCGACGCTGCCCGCGCGGGAGGCGGAGTTCGCCCTGACCGACCTGATCATCCCGCCGGCAGGGTAGTTCCCAGCAGCTGCCGCTCGACCCGCTCGGCGATGGTGCGGGCCGCCGCCGACTCGCTGCCCACCGTCTCGGTGATGATCTGGCGGGTCTGGTCGGCCGCCCGCACCCGGGCCGCCCGCACCGCACTCATGAGCGCGCGGGACACCACTTCCGGCGCGGCCCGCTGAATCCGCTGGTCGAACCGCACGTCCAGCAGGACGCCGGTGGAGTCGATCGTCACCTCGACCAGATCGTCGTCGTCGGACGCGGTCACCCGCAGGTCGGCGAGGCGGTCGCTCATCGCCTTCGTGTCGGCGGCCATCCGGTCGATCCGGGCCTTCCAGCCCCGCAGATAGGTGTCGGCCGCATCCGGGTCAAGGAATGTCATCATCATTCACCCCCGTGAATTGCCCGGGAGTTTAGCAGCGACCCACCACAGTGTCCGGATTGCCCGACGGACGACCGAAATAGTAGCCCTGACCGATGTCGCAGCCCAGCGACCGCAACAGCTGCTCCTGGTCGGGCGTCTCGATGCCCTCGGCCGTCACGGTCAGATCCAGCGCGTGGCACAGCGCGATCGTGTGCCGCAGGACCGCGGGCTCGGCCAGGAACTCGGCCGCCAGCTTCACGGTCGAGACCGGTAGCTTGGACAGGATGGCCAGGCTCGAATATCCGGTGCCGAAATCGTCGAGGGCCAGGCGTACGCCGAGATCGGCGAGGCGCCTCAGCGCGCCGTACCCGTGATCCAGCGCCACGCTCTCGGTGATTTCCAGTTGGAGGTTGGCGGCCGGCAGGCCGGCGCGGTGCAGGATGTCGGCCACGTCGGCCGGCAGCGTCGGCTCGCTCAGCTGCAGCGGCGACAGGTTGACGCTGACCAGCAGGTCATGACCGGCCCGTCGCCACCGCGCGCCCTGCCGGCAGGCCTGTTCGAGCACGTAGCGGCCGAGCGGGCGGATCAGGCCGGTGTGCTCGGCGAGCGTGATGAAGTCGGGCGGTCCGAGCAGCGGCCCGCCGGGGCGCTGCCAGCGGGCGAGCGCCTCGGCGCCGACGACGGTGCGGTCGGCGAGGCGGTAGAGCGGCTGGTAGTGGGCGACGATCTCGCCGTTGTCCAAAGCGGACGGAAGATCGGCGGCCAGGCGGTGCCGGCGGCGGTCGGCCTCGGCCCGGGACGGCTCGAAGACGGCGTGGTCGCGGCGATCCTGCCGGGCCCAGCCGAGCGCGAGCCGCGCGTCGCGCAGGCATTCGTCGGGAGCCCGGCCGTCGACGTTCTCGACCAGACCCGCCCGGACGTCGACGCGCAGCGGGAGCAGCACCCGCCGGGCCTCGTCGGCGGCCTTGGGCAGGTCGGCGGCGGCCAGGGCGAACTGGTCGTTCCCGAGATGGGCGAGAAAGACTCCGCCGACCTGCCGCAGCATCGCGGCGACCGCGGTGAGCAGGGTGTCGCGGCCGAGCGTGTCGGCCAGCTCGGCGAACCGGTCGATGCCGAGCAGGCAGAGTCCGATCTCCCCGCCGGCCGCGAGGTGCTGCCGCAGTTGCTGCTCGTTGGGCAGGCCGGTCACCGGGTCGTGCTGGAGGCGCTGCTGCAGGCTGGTCTGCACCCGCCGCCAGTGGATCTTCTCGGACCGGTTCATCTGCTCGGCCGCGCCGACCGCCGCGTCGCGCTGGGCCGCGACAAATCCGGTGGTGACATGCTCGAGCAATTCAAAGACCCGGACGCGTACGACCGCGGGATCGCCCTCGATCAGCGGGGGCAGCTCCGCCGCGAGCAGGCGCACGGTCATGCCGATCACCGGCGGAGCGGACATCCGCAGGTCGACGAGCTCGGCGCCGATCCGGATTCCGACGGCGGCGTCGAACGGCTCGGCGCGGACGGCGGCGACCAACTCTTCGAGCAGTTCCTGGAGGGCCGCGCGGGCGCGGGCGCGCACGCCGGGGACGAAGCCGGCGCGGGTGATGCCGCGCAGCCACTCCTCGGCCAGAACGGCCCTCGTCGGCTTCATCGTTTGCGGGCCACCGCAACGAGCGCCGTCGGCTGCGGCGGATCGTCCGCCTCGTCGGGGTCGGGGTGCCAGTCGGTGGCGCTCGCCACCCCGGGCGGCACGAGCTCGAAGTCGCCGCCGATCAAAGCCGCGATCTCCTCCGGTCCGCGAATGATCACCGGGGTCGGCGTCCGCTCGTAGAGCTTGCGCGCCCGCTCCTGCGCCTCCCGCCCTTCGGGGGTCACCTCCGGCCCGGCGTGCGACATCACCAGGTAGCTGCCGGACACCAGCGACTCGCCGAGCCGCTTGAGGATCCCGGCCGGGTCGGCCGCGTCGGGCACGAAATGCAGGACCGCGACGGTCAGCACCGCCACCGGCTCGGAGAAGTCGATCAGGCGCAGCACGTCGGGGTGGTAGAGGATGCCCTCGGGGTCGCGCAGATCACCCTCGATCACGTGGGCGTACGGGTTGCCGTCGAGCAGGCCGCGGCTCTGCTGCACGGCGATCGGGTCGATGTCGACGTACATGACCCGGGCGTCCGGGCTGGCCTCCTGCGCGACCTCGTGCACGTTGCCCAGCGTCGGGATGCCCGACCCGATGTCCAGGAACTGGCGCACCCCCGCGTCGGCGAGCCAGCGCACGGCCCGGCCGAGGAATGCCCTGTTCGCCCGCGCGATCAGGGCCGCGCCGGGGAACGCCTCCTCCGCGCGGTGCCAGAACTCCCGGTCCACCGTGAAGTTGTGCACCCCGCCGAGCGCGTAGTCATAAACCCGCGACGCGTCCGGCACGGTGATGTCCACGCCGTCCGGCACCCACCCATAGTCCTCGGCCATCCGGTCATTCAAGTACGTAAATCGATCGAGGGCCAGTACCCCCGTGCCCGGGTAACCAGGGACACTTACCGGTTCGGCGCGCCACCCCGACGGGCAACGGTGGAGCCATGACCGAACCGTACCCGTACCTGTATCCGCAGGCCGGGGTGCAGACCCGCGACCGTACCCACACGCTTTTCGCCCAGACGATGCTCTTCGTCGCGGGCACGGCGGCGCTGTTCGCCCTCGGCGCCTATCTCGGTCGCGATTTCAGCGGCGGCGCCGGGATCCTGTTCTACATCCTCGGCTTCGCCTCGCTGATCGGCATGCAGTTCGCGGCCCGCCGCTCGCGCGAGCTGACGATCGGCCTGCTCGCCGTGTTCGGCCTGTTCATCGGCCTGGCCCTGGCGCCGACGCTGGCCTTCTACGCCGAGCAGGACCCGCAGGCGCTGTGGCAGTCGGGCGGCGCGACGGCGCTGTTCATCGCGGGCTTCGGGATCGCCGGCTACGCGACCAAGCGCGATCTCTCGGCGCTCGCCCGCATCTCGTTCTGGGCGCTGATCGGCCTGATCGCCTTCAGCATCGTGCTGATCTTCGTGAACGTCCCGAACGGCGCCCTCATCTACGCGATCCTCGGCCTGGTCATCTTCGCCGGGCTCACGATGGTCGACTTCCAGCGGCTGCGGCGCTCGACCGACATCGCCTCGGCGCCGCTGATGGCCGCGTCGATCTTCCTCGACATCCTCAATGTCTTCCTCTTCTTCCTGCAGATCTTCAGCCGCGGCGACGACCGGTGACCCTGTTCACCCCTTCGCGAAGCAACCTCACGTCACCGCGCATACGTCAGGTGCGCAGTGACGCTCGAAGGGGAGACGCATGGCCAGCCTTGCGCGTTTGTGGATCGCCGCCGTTCTGACCCTCGGGGCCTGCAGCACCGCCACCGCTACTCCCCCCGTCGTCGCACCCTCTCGAAACTTCGACAAAACGGTCGCAGCAAAGCCTCCGCCGATCAGCTATCCCGCGCACGGCCACGAGGCCTGGCTGATCGCCCCGGCCCAGAGCGACCCGCCGGCGGGCCACGACGGCCGCCTGTTCCGCTATCGGGTGGCCGTCGAGAAGGACATCAAGGGCCTCGCGCCCGCCGACTTCGCAAGAACGGTGGAGACGACGCTGGCCAACCCGCAAGGCTGGACCGCCGGCGGCCGCTTCCGCTTCCAGCGGGTCGGCCCCGGCCGGCCGTACGACTTCATCGTCTACCTCGCCACCCCCGGCACCCGCGACCGCCTCTGCGACGACAACGGCGACGGCTACACCTCCTGCCGCAACGGCAAGAGCGTCGTCCTCAACGTCGCCCGCTGGGTCAAGGGCGTCCCCGGGTTCGCCGCCGCCGGCCTCCCCGTCTACCGGCAGTACATGGTCAACCACGAGGTCGGCCACCGCCTCGGCAACGGGCACGAGCTCTGCCCCGGCCCCGGCGACCTCGCCCCCGTGATGCAGCAGCAGACGCTGGGCCTGCACGGCTGCCGGCCCAACCCGTGGCCGTACCCGGACGGGCACGCCTACCACGGCCGGTCCGGGGTGTACGACGACCACGCGCCGGCCGGGCGCTAGGGGAGCTTCGCGACCGCCGCGTAACACATCGCGTCGGCCACGCTGGCCTGTGGCGGCTTGGCCGGATCGGGCCGCCACTCGACGCTCGAGACGACGCCCGGCTCGCGCAGCTCGAGGCCCTCGACGAACCGCTCGATCTCCGCACGGGAACGCGCCTTGTAGGAGCCGTGTTTGCCGGTGGCGAGCAGGCGCCGCACCGCCTGGCGGGTCTCCTCGGGCAGCGTGTCGAAGGTGCCGTGCACGATCACCAGATAACTGCCCGGCGGGAGCAGCTCGCGCAGGCGACGGACCGACGCGTACGCCACATCGTCGTCCTCGATCAGGTGCAGCACGCTGGCCAGCAGCACCGCGACCGGCCGCCCGAGGTCGAACACCTCCTTGACCTGGTCGCCGGTGAACAGCTCGTCGACGTTCAGCAGGTCGCCGTCCTGGAACTCGGCCCGCCCCTCCGGCCGGCTCATCACGGTCCCGCGGTGGTGGACCGCCACCAGCGGATCGTTGTCGACATAGACCACCCGGCAGGACGGATCGATCCGCTGGGCGACCTCGTGCACGTTGGGCTTCATCGGCTGCCCGGCGCCGACGTCGAGAATCTGCCGGATCCCGCACTCCGCCACCAGATCGCCGACGGCGCGCATCACGACGGCCCGGCCCTCCTTGGCCGCCGCCAGCATGTTGGGCAGCACGGTCAGGACCGTCTTGGTGGACTCGCGCTCGACGCTGGTGTGGTCTTTCCCGCCGACCCACTCGTTGTAGCGACGCGAGGTGTTCAGAGCGGAGACGTCGCGCGACTCTGACATGCGGCCACTGTAGTCAGTCGAACGACATAGAGTTGCCCCGTGGACTGGTCGGCGGTCGACGTTCGCGTCCCGCATCCCTCGGCCCGGCTGCCGGGAGTCAGCATGGCCGGGTTCACCCAGCGCGCCCCCGGTTCGTTCGACATCTCGATGGTCGTGCACCCGTCGGTGACCCTGCTGATCGACCTGAGCGACGGCGAGGGCGCGATCTATGACGCGTACGGGTCGCACGAGCGCGGCAGCGTCGCGGTGGGCCTGCTGCCTCGCGATTTCCGCGCCGCCGGCCGCCAGGTCGACTGTCTGCAGATCCGCCTGTCACCGGTCGCTCTGCCCGACCTGCGCGGTTTGGTGGTCCCGCTGGCGGAGGTCTGGGACTGCAAAGATCTCGAAGACCGGCTTCGCGCCACGACGTCGTGGGATGCCCGCTTCGCGATAGCCGCCGCGGCGCTGGCCCGCCGCCTCGATGTCACCCCTTCGGTGGATCCCGAGGTGGCCCACATCTGGCGCCGGACGCGGCGGGGCCGGGGCCGGGTGCGCGTGGAGGGTCTGGCCGAGGAGGTCGGCTGGAGCCGCAAGCGGTTGTGGTCGCGCTTCCGCGCCCAGGTGGGCGTCTCCCCCAAGCGGGCGGCCGGCCTGGTGCGCTTCGACCACGCCGTTCACCTGCTGGCCGCGGGCCACCCGCCGGCCGAGGTAGCCGCCGTGGCCGGCTACGTGGACCAGTCCCACCTGCACCGCGAGGTGAGGTCCTTCGCCGGCCTGACGCCGACCGCCGTGGCCGCCGCCCCCTGGCTCGAAATCGACGACGTGGCGTGGCCCGCAAGCTGAAAAACGGAAGTAAGGACCCTGCAAATGCGGAAAACCCGCCGGCCGGGGCCGTCTCTCAGGAGGCCGCGAGGTGGTGGTCGGCGGGCGTTGTCTGCAGCAGCCACGCGAGCGGCATCTTCGCTGCCACCTCGTAGACCTTGTCGGCGCCGAGGACGTGCAGGGTCACCGTCTGGGCGGCGTCCCGCTCGACCATCCAGTAGCGCGGGATGCCGGCCTCGGCGTACTCCCGCACCTTGACCACCTCGTCGGTCGCGGCCGAGCCGGGCGAGACGATCTCGACGACCAGCAGCAGGTCGGCCAGGGCAAGCCACACGCTGCGCGGCTGCGGAGCGGACCAGAGCGTCAGATCCGGAATCCGCCCACCGTCGCCGTCCGAGCCGGGAATCCTGACGCCGACTGCCTGAAGGATCTGGTCGGCCGGCCAGCCGTCCGTCGCCAGCCACGCAACGAGGCGGCTGGCGACGACGGCATGTTCCGAGTCGGCCATCGGCGTGATCGAGAGCGTTCCGTCCGGGCTCAACTCGTATCGGCGGCCGTGCCTGTCGCCGGCATTCATCGCCGCAAGGTCGTCGAGCGTGTGGGCGGAGGCGCTCATCGCCTCAAGGTATCCCGGCGGCGGCGTCAGTCCTTGAGGAGCTGGCGTGCCATCACGATGCGCTGCACCTGATTCGTACCCTCGTAGATCTGGGTGATTTTGGCGTCGCGCATCATGCGCTCGACCGGGTAGTCGCGCGTGTACCCGTACCCCCCGAGGAGCTGGACCGCGTCGGTCGTGATCTCCATGGCGGCGTCGGAGGCGAAGCATTTCGCCGCCGCGCCGAAGTACGTCAGGTCGGCGTCGCCGCGCTCGCTCTTGCCGGCCGCTGCGTAGGTCAGCTGGCGGGCCGCCTCGAGCTTCATGCCCATGTCGGCCAGCATGAATTGGACGCCCTGGAAGTCGCCGATCGGCTTGCCGAACTGCTTGCGCTCCTTCACGTACCCGCGCGCGAAGTCCAGCGCCCCCTGGGCGATGCCGAGGGCCTGGGCCGCGATGGTCACCCGGGTGTGGTCGAGCGTCTGCATGGCCGTGGCGAAACCCGTGCCCTCCGCCCCGATCATGCGGGAGGCGGGGATGCGCACGTTGTCCATGTAGACCTCGCGGGTCGGCGACCCCTTGATCCCCAGCTTCTTCTCCGGTGCCCCGAAAGACACCCCTTCATCCGACTTTTCCACGACAAAGGCGGAAATGCCGCGCGACCGGGCAGCGGGGTCGGTGACCGCGAAGACGGTGTAGAACTCCGACACCCCGGCATTGGTGATCCACCGCTTCACGCCGTTGAGGACATAAAAATCCCCATCCCGTACGGCTCGCGTGGTCATCGAGGCCGCGTCGGAACCCGCCTCGGGCTCGGAAAGGCAGTAAGAGAACATCGCCTCCCCGGAGGCAACCTTGGGCAGGTACTGCTCTTTGAGCGCCGAGGAAGCCGACAACAGCAGCGGCATCGTCCCGAGCTTGTTGACCGCCGGGATCAGCGACGAAGAGGCACACGCCCGCGCCACCTCCTCGATCACGATCGCCGTCGCCAGCGCGTCCGCGCCGGCGCCCCCGTACTCGACGGGAATGTGCGGCGCGTGGAAGTCCGACGACCGCAGCGCGTCGTACGAAGCCTTGGGAAACTCTCCGGTCTCGTCCGCCTCGGCGGCGTTGGGCGCCACCCGCGCGTCACAGACCTCGCGCACCGCCGCGCGGATGGTCTCGTGATCCTCCGGCAGCCGGTAGACGTCGAACTCAGACATGGACGTGGCCTTTCCACGAGAGGGCGAACCAACCGCTATGTTACTGGCGCGTAGCGCTCGCCCACCAGGGGCTCGATCGTTATGCCGAGCGTGACACTTCCCCGCCTGTCGTTCCTGGGTACCGGCTATCTGGGCGCCACCTACGCCATCTGCTTCGCCGAGCTCGGCTACGAGGTGGTCGGCGTGGACGTGGACGAGACCAAGATCGACGCGCTCCGGAACGGCCGGGTGCCGTTCCACGAGCCGGGCCTGGACGATCTGCTGCGCCGCAACCTGGCGAAGGGAAGGCTGCATTTCAGCACCGGCTACGCCGACGCCGCGGACCGGGCCGACGTGCATTTCATCTGCGTGGGCACGCCGCAGCGCGCCGACGGGATGAGCGCCGATCTCACGTACGTGGAACAGGCCGTGACCAATCTCGCGCCGCTGCTGAAACGCCGCGCCTTGATCGTCGGGAAGTCCACCGTGCCGGTGGGCACGGCCTCGTGGGTGGAACAGCTGGTCGCGAAGCTCGCCGACCCCGCACTCGGCGTCGAGGTGGCCTGGTCCCCCGAGTTCCTCCAGGAGGGTTTCGCGGTCGAGGACGTGCTGCGCCCGAACCGGATCGTCGCGGGCGTGCGCTCGGAATGGGCGAACGATCTGCTCGCGGCCGCGCACAAGGGCGTCTTCGATCTGGCCGCGACCGAGGACCGCGACGTGCCGCTGGTGACGACCGACTTCGCGACGGCCGAGCTGGTGAAGGTCGCCGCCAACGCGTTCCTGGCCACGAAGATCAGCTTCATCAACGCGATGGCCGAGGTGTGCGAGGTGGCCGGCGCGGACGTCACCCAGCTGGCCCGGGCGATCGGCTACGACCCGCGGATCGGCAACAAGTTCCTGCAGGCCGGGCTGGGTTTCGGCGGTGGTTGCCTGCCCAAGGACATCCGCGCGTTCCAGGCGCGGGCGCAGGAGCTGGGCGCGGGCGAGGCGTTGCGCTTCCTGCACGAGGTCGACCTGATCAACACGCGGCGGCGGGGCCGGGTGCTCCACCTCGCGGCGGAGCTGCTCGACCGGCCGGTCGGCCCGGCCGGGCCGGACCTTTCCGGCACGAGGGTGGCCGTGCTGGGCGCGGCGTTCAAGCCCAATTCCGATGACGTACGCGACGCGCCCAGTCTCGCCGCCGCGGCAGCATTGGCCGCGGCCGGGGCGAACGTCCAGGTCTACGACCCGCAGGCGATGGAGAACGCGCGCCGGGCACAGCCCGCTCTCACCTACGCGCCGACGATGACCGCCGCGGTGAGCGGCGTCGCCCTCGTGGTGATCGCCACCGAGTGGGCGGAGTTCCGCAACGCCGACCCGACCCTGCTGGGCGAGCTGGTCGCGGCCCGCCGGGTCATCGACGGCCGGAACTGCCTGGACCCGGCCCAGTGGGCGCGCGCCGGGTGGACCTATCGGGGGATGGGTCGCCCGCCCGCGTGACAACGTCCGCGGCGTTTCGCGTCCGTTTCCATAGATCTTCGCCCCGGTGAGCCTGTTCTAATGAGGTGTCATACCGGCATGCTCTAGTTGTCCCCGGCTGGGTCTTTCGATCTGGCCAGGACTGCCGGCAGGGTCGAGGAGGTGCCGTGGCGCAGGCGGGAAAGTCCGACAGCTACGACGAGGAGCTGGCCCGGATCGAGGCCTCGATAGCGGAACTCAAGATCCGCGACATGGCCGCCGCGAAGGAGCGCACGCAGATCGCCGCCAAGATCCAGGCGGCGCAGTTCCAGCGGGACATCCTGTCGCACGCGAACCAACAGTCAAAGGCCAAAAAAGCCACCAAATCCCGACGCGTACGGCGTAAGCCCGCCGAAGAATTCGCGCCGCCGCCCGAGCCCTCGGGTCACCAGGGCGAGACCCCTCCGCCCCCGCCCTCGGGTCATCGCGGCGAGGCGCCCCCGCCGCCGCCCGGCGCCCGCCCGTCCGGGGCGCCACCTCCGCCCGGCTCGGTGCCGATGACCGAGACGCCGCCGCCTCCGCCGGGAGCCCGGCCGCCCGGTTCCTCGACCGCCCCACCCACCATGGCAACCGACCCGTCGGCCGGCACCGCGCCAACCGGCCCAGCGTCGACCGGCACCGCCTCGACCGGCCCTGCCTCGGCCAACCGGGCCTCGACCGGCACCGCCTCGACGGGCACCGCGTCGAGAGCCCGCACGCGCGGCGGCGCCACCGGCCCGCGTCCCGAGTGGGCCCCGCCGGGCTCGCCGCACACCGGGCCGCCCGGCGTCGCCACCGACGGCGTGACCGCGCTGGTCGACGACCCGCCGCCCACCGAGCGGGTCGCCCCGCCCCCGCGCCGGGCCGGGTTCACCGGCGGCGAGCAGCATCCGCCCGAGGCCTCCACCCAGTCGGTGCAGAACATCCTGCTCGCCCTCGGCGCGCTGCTCATCGGCGTGGCCGCGGTGGTCTTCGCCGGCGTCGCGGTGAGCAACCCGCTCGCCCGCGCCCTGATCCTGGCCATCTTCACCGCGATCGCGCTGGTCGCCGCGCCCGGCATCGCCCAGCGCGGCCTGAGCTCGACCGCCGAGACGATCGCCGCGGTCGGCCTCGCGCTGCTGCCGATGACGCTGTACGTGCTGCACGGCAGCAGTCTGGCCGGCGGCCCCCGCGTCTCCCTGCAGATCTATCTGGGCGTCACCTTCGCGATCACGTCCGTAGCCGCTTTCCTGTACGCCACGCGCCTGAAGCCGGTGCCGCTGCTGCTCGCGTACCCGTCGATCCAGAGCCCGGCCGGCTGGGGCATGGCCCTGACCGTGGTGGCCGTGCTCGACCTGCTGCTGCTCACCACCGTGATCCGCAGCGGCCGGCTGGTGCCGCAGTGGCCGATCGGGCGCCCGGTCGGGGCCGACCGCGAGACGCTCGCCGCGGCCGACGCCGGCGCGGCCGACTACCTGCGCCGGGGCGATCCGGCCGACCCGGGCTCGTACGCGGCGGACGCCCCGCCGCGCCCGGAGTCGATGCCCGAGGAGCCGGACCTGATCATCTCGGGGATGACCGGCCAGCGGCGCCGCTGGCTGCGTACCCGGATCTTCCCCGGCCCCCGCCCGGCCGGCGCCCCGCCCGCCGGATCGGTCCCGCTCGCGCCGCCGGCCACCCCGCCCTCGGCCGACTGGCTGCGCGAGCTCACGTTCGCGCTGCTCTGTGTGGCCAGCGCGGGCGCCCTGCTCTACTCGTCGGTGGCGCTGCTGCAGGCCCAGGTGGTGCCCGACGCGATGCGCTCGGGCCTGCTGCTGGTGCTGGCCGCGCTCACCGCCGTGGCCGCCGCGAGCCTGCTCAAAAACCTTTTGGCCCGCAACATCACCGGCGGCGTGCTCACTCTGGCCGTGATCGGCTCGGCAGCCCGGATAGCCGACGTGGTCGACCCGCGCTGGACGCTGGTCGTGGCGGCCGCCACCGTGGCGGTCACCGGCGCGGTCGTCGGCCTGCTGCCTCCGATGATCCGGGTCGGCCCGGAGATCGCGTCGGCGTGCGCCCTGGTCATCCTCGGCGTCTTCCTCACCATCGACGGCCTGCGGGCGGCGCTCGCGCCACTGTCGGCGGCCCGCCCGATCTGGCACGCCGACACGGCCGCGTACGCGCAGAAGATCGCCGACGCGGCTGGCCCGTCCGGTTGGCTGCTCGCGTTCAGCGCGTTGCTGCTCACCATCGCCGCCGCGCTGGCCCTGCCGCGCAACTGGCGGCACGAGGGCGCCGTGATCGGCGTGGCGCTGACCGCGCTGGCCGTGCCCGCCTCGCTCGGCCTGCGCTGGTCGGAGGCGCCCTGGCCGCTGGTGCTGGCGGCCATCGCGATCGGCGGCGCGGGCCTCGCGGCCGGCACCCGCCGCGTCGCCGTCACGCACGTCGCCGCGGCCGGCACGGTCGGCCTGTTCGGCGCGGGCGCCGCGCTCAGTGCCTCCTGGCTCACCGCGGCCGTGCTGACCGCGCTGGCCGGGGCCGGCGTGATGATCGCCGTGGCGGCCCGGCAGATCCCGATCCGGCTGTACGCGTGGCTGGTCGGCGACTGGGCGTCCGGCGCGGCCGCGCTCGCCCTGCCCGGCGCGGTGGTCACCGGCGCGCTCGCCGTCTCCGACAAGGGCGGCGGCCCGCCGCCCACCGAGGCGGTCACCGTGCCCGCCCTGGCCGTCGGCTTCCTGGCCGTGGCCGCGACGCTCAGCTACGCGGCCGTCTTCCAGGTCGCCCGCCGCGAGATCAGCCTGCCGCTGACCGCCGGCGCCGGCCTCGGCGCGGTCTCGCTGGCGCTGGCCGCGCTGCTCGCCCCCGGCGCGACCGCGCCCGACATCTGGGTGGGCGCGCTGCTGCTGGTCGCGGCCGGTCTGCTGTTCTTCGCCAAGTCGATCGACAACGGCCGGCGCAGCGACCGGGTGCTCGACGGCCCCGACATCGCCGCGGCCGCCGCGACGGTCGCGATCTGCGGCGCGCTGGCCCGGGTGTTCGCCCTGGCCTTCCCGGAGGCGCCGCTCGCCGTCGCCGGCGTGGTGGTGCTGATCGTCGCGCTCGGCGTGGCCGCCCTGCCCGACGACTGGCGGCGCGGCCCGGTGCGCGGTCTCGCGCTCGCCGGCGTCGTGGTCGGCGCGATCGCCGGCTGGCAGGCGCTCGCCGGCGGCGTCAAGATCCTCGGCCTGCACGGCGCGGTCTGGGCGGCCGACCTCACGCAGTACCCGACGGCCGCCCAGGCGGGCGCCTGGCAGGCGCCGTTCGCGCTGGTCGTGGTGGCCATCGCGGCCGCGTTCGCGGCGCCCCGGCCGTGGTCCTACGCGATCTCGGCGACGGCCGGCGCGCTCGCGGCGATCGGCACGCCGTTCGCGATCGGGCTGCCCTGGTGGTCGCCGCTGCTGGTCGGGGGCGCGGTCGGCGTCGCGTACGCGATGGCCGCGGTCGCCGCCGCCGACCCTCGCGCCGCCCTCTGCCGCGCCGGCGCCGCGGCCGCCGTGCTCCTGCACGCGGCCGGAGCCGGCCTCGCCCGCCCGTGGTCCACCGGCGTCGCCCTGCTGATCATCGCCGCGGTCGGCGCGCTCACCGCGGTGATGGCCCGCACCCCGGTCGCCTACACGGTCGCCCCCGAGGACGTGCCCCTCGACTCCGGCGGCTTCTGGTCACCGGTCATCACCGAGGCCGACCTGGCCCGCGACGACACGGGCATGCCCCGGCACCGCGCCCAGATCGGCGGCGCCGCCACCGGCTCGATGCTGCTCGTGCTGCCCGGCATCTTCGCCGCGCTCGCCGCCGAGCAGGGCAACGGCGCCCAGGTCGTGCTGACCGCGGCGCTGGCCGCCTCGAGCCTCAGCCTCGCCCTGCTCGCGCTGATCGGCCGCTGGATTCCGCAGTACCTGCCCTGGGCCACCGTCGGCCTGGTCCTCGGCGCGACCATCACCGCGTTCGCGTCGATCCCCACCGACTACTCGACCGCGCTCTACGCCGCCGCCGCGGCCCTGCTAGGCGTCCTGGCCGAGCTGCTGCGCGGCGCGATCCCCGCGCCCGGCCTCACCGTCGCGCGCACCCGGTCGTGGTCGGGCTCGCGCTACACGGCCCGCTGGACCAGCCTGCGCCCGAGCGGCCTCAGCAACCGCTGGCTGGTCGACCCGGCCACCAGCGCCGTGGTGCTGGCCCTGGTCCCGACGGTGCTGGCGATCTTCTCGATCACGCCCGCCCTCCGGGCCGCGCTGGTCGACCCGCTGCAGCAGATGCGCCACATCTGGGAAGGCCCGATCCCGGCGCTGTCCCAGCCCGCGTCCGGCTACGTCGACGCCACCAGCGTCCTGGCGATCGTCCTGCTCACCGGCGCCGCCGCGCTGGCCGCGATCGGCTTCGGCGGCAAGACGTCCGAGGCCGTACCGGTCATCCTTCCCGGCGTGGCGATCACCATCCTGATCGCCCCGATCGCGCTGCACGCGCCCTTCCCCGCGGCCACCACCGCCGGCCTGGTCGTCTTCACGATCGTCATGCTCGGCCTGGCCCTCACCCCGCCCCCCGCGGGCGGGCACGCCGGCCTGCTGCGCACCACCCGCACGATCGTCTTCGTGGTCGGCCTGCTCGCGGGCAACGCCGGCCTGGCCGGCAGTCTCGCCCGCCAGGACCTCACCCTCTTCACGCTGGGCTCGGCCGTGGGCGTCGGCCTGGTCGCCGCCCTGGCCGGCCGCACCCAGACGGCCCGCATCCTGGGCTGGCTGTTCGCCGCCGTGATGGCCCAGCTGTTCGTCCTGGCCGCCGCCATCGCCGGCGGGGTGGCCCGCGAGTGGGCCGCCTTCGGCGTCCTCGGCGTCGGGGCCGGCCTGCTGATCATCGAGGCCACAGTCCCCCGCCTGGGCCTCCCCCAGTACCGATCCGAGGCCACCACGGTCGAATGGGCCGGCTACACCTCCGCGGTGCTGGCCGGCGCGCTGGCCTTCGACTCACCCGCCCACCTGGCCGCCTTGCTGGCCGCGTGGGGCGCCGTTCTCGGCCTGGCCGCCTCCCGGACGGGCCGCTCCCCCAGCCAGCGCCGTCTGCTGTTCTGGCTGGCCGTAGGCTTCGAGATCGTCGGCTGGTGGCTGTTCATCGCGCTCGCCGATGTAGCGCTCCCCGAGGCGTACACGCTGCCCTTCGCCGCCCTGGCCCTGGCCGTGGGCGTGGTCGAGTCCCGCACCCGCACCGACCTGAGCAGCTGGGCCGCCTACGGCCCGGCGCTGCTGGCCGCTTTCGTCCCCACAATCGGCATAGTGCTGGCCGGCAACGGCGGCGAACTGCGCGAGGTCCTCCTCCTGCTGGCCGCCGTAGCCACGCTGATCGTCGGCTCGATCTACCGCCAGCAGGCCCCCGTGGTCGTAGGCGCCGTAGCCACAGCCTTCGCCGCGATCCACTTCGCGGTCACCCTGGTCGGCCCGTGGCTGGTCCTGCTGCCCCTCGGCATAGTCCTGCTGATCTTCGGAGCCACGAACGAAAACCGCCGGCGCACCCGAGAGGGCCTACGAGACGCCTTGGTAAAGATGCGCTGAAACGGGCCCAGCCGAGCCCGCCGCCCGCCGCCCGCCGCCCGCCGCCCGCCGCCCGCCGAAGGCTCAACCCGCGGCGCAGCGCCCACTCACGCCCGCCCACACCCGCGCCCGACGCACGCACGCCACCCGAAATATCGTCATTTTTCCGGTAGTGGCTCGTGGCCAGTGGCGCAGGTTGATGAGTTCCCGCGCGCCACGAACGGCATTTCATCAAGATCTCACGGCGAAGGCGAAGGCGACGACTCGACCAGCGCGGCAGGGGGCGGCAGGGGCGACGACGCGACCAGAGCGCAACGAGCGCGGCGCGACGAAAGCGGCGGCGCGACGAAAGCGGCGGCGCGACGAAAGCGGCGGCGCGACGAAAGCGGCGGCACGGCGAGAGCGGCGGCACGGCGAGAGCGGCGGCGCGACGAAAGCGGCGGCGCGACGAAAGCGGCGGCGCGACGAAAGCGGCTGACGGTGGGACACGGGCGACGGCGGTGGGAGATGGGTGCCTGGCGGCGATCAGGTGCGCACGAGGTCGCGTACGCGATCTGGCTTGGGGTTGACCATCGCCTCGCCGCCCGCGATCACTGTCGGCACGGTCTCGTTGCCGTCGGCCACCGCGCGCACCGACGCCGCGCCCTCCGGGTCGGCCCAGATGTCCACCCAGTGCAGACGACGCGCGTCGCGGCCCATCGAGGCCCGCAGCCGCATGCAGTACGGGCACCCCGGCCGCCAATAGACGATCGGCCGCCCATCGGCCGCGGTCAGCGCACGCGCCTCGGCGTCCGTCACCGATTTCGGGAAGGCGCGCGGCGACACCAGCACCGCGACTGCCGCGAAGAGCAGGAACAGCCCCACGGCCACGCCGGCCGACCCGGTGGCGAGCTCGAGCGCGCCGAAAACCAGCGCCAGCACCACCATCGCAATCGACAGACCCCAACGGCGCATCATGGCCGTGACGCTACCGCACCAGCTCCCGCACGGCCGCCGCCGTGGGATTGATCAGCTTCGTCCCGTGCAACTCGACGGTGGGAACGGCGTCCACCGACGCCGACGGGTCCTTCCAGACGTCGACCCAGTGCAGCCGCCGCGCCTCTCCGCGCAGCGCCCACCGCAGCCGCAAACACCACGGGCAGCGCAGTCGCCAGTAGACGATCGGCCGCCCGTCCGCCGCGCTCAGCCGCGTGGCCTCGGCCGCGCTGACCGACCGCGGGAACATCCACGGCGAGACCACGAAGCCGATCCCGGCGAAGAAGCCGAACAGCAGCACCGCCCCGATCAGCCGGTCGTCGAGCAGCCGCGACCCGCCGTACGTGACCGCGAGCGCGAACAGAACCCCCGACAGCCCCCAGCGCCGCAGCATCGGCTCAGCCGAGCAGGCGCTGCCGCAGCGCCGTGTCCTTCTCCTCCACCAGCTTTTCCAGGCTTGCCTGGAAGGCCGCCATCCGGGTCCGCAGCACCGGATCCGAAGCGCCGAGGATGCGCACGGCCAGCAGTCCCGCGTTCCGCGCACCGCCGATCGAGACCGTCGCCACCGGCACGCCGGCCGGCATCTGCACGATCGACAGCAGCGAGTCCATCCCGTCGAGGTGCTTGAGCGGCACCGGCACCCCGATCACCGGCAGCGGGGTCAGCGCCGCCACCATGCCGGGCAGGTGGGCCGCCCCGCCGGCGCCGGCGATGATCGCCTTGATGCCGCGGTCGGCCGCCGACTCGGCGTAGTCGACCATCTTGCGGACGGTGCGGTGGGCGGAGACCACACCGACCTCGAACGGCACCTCGAACTCGGCGAGGGCCAGCGCCGCCGCCTCCATCGTGGGCCAGTCCGAGTCGCTGCCCATGATGATCCCGACGACCGGCGCCATTACGAACCCTCCTGAAGCCACTTGGCGGCCCGGGCCGCGCGGGCCCGCACCGAGGTCATGTCGTCGCCCAGCACGGTCACGTGCCCGATCTTGCGGCCGGGCCGGACCTGCTTGCCGTACAGGTGGACGCGCGCGCCGGGGTCGGTCGCGAACAGGTGGTGCAGCCGCTCGTCGATGGAGATGCCGCCGGGCTCGCCACCCAGCACGTTCGCCATCACGACGGCGGGCGCGGTCAGCGTGGTCGCGCCCATCGGGTAGTCGAGGACCGCCCGCAGGTGTTGCTCGAACTGCGAGGTGCGGGCGCCCTCGATCGTCCAGTGGCCGGAGTTGTGCGGGCGCATCGCGAGCTCGTTGACGACGATGCCGTCGTCGGTCTCGAATAGCTCGACCGCGAGCAGCCCGACCACGCCAAGGGAGTGAGCCAGGTCGATGGCGAGCTGCTGCGCCTCGATCGCGCGCGACTCGGAGAGGCCGGGGGCGGGCGCCAGCACCTCGACGCAGATGCCGTCCTTCTGCACGGTCTCGACCACGGGATAGGCCGCCACCTGCCCGAACGGCGACCGCGCCACCAGCGCGGCGAGCTCACGCCGAAGCGGCACCCGCTCCTCGACGATCAACTTCGTGCCGCTTTTCAGTAGCGAGGCGGCCTCGGTAAGCGACGACAACATCCACACGCCGCGCCCGTCGTACCCCCCTCGGACCGCCTTGGCCACGACGGGCCAGGAGCCGGCCGCGAAGCTCTCGATCTCCTCGGCGGTGGAAACGCGCCGCCAGCGCGGCCCCGGCGCGCCCAGCGCCGCCAGCCGCTCCCGCATCTGGCCCTTGTCCTGCGCGAACACCAGCGCCTTCGACCCCGGGAAGATCTTGACGCCGTCGGCCTCGAGCGCCTCGATGTGCTCGGTCGGCACATGCTCGTGATCGAACGTGACGGCCTCGCACCCCTTCGCGAAGTCACGCAGCGCAGCGAGATCGGTGTGCGTGCCGATGCGCACATCAGCCGCCACCAGCGCGGCGCTGTCGTCGGGCGAGACACTGAGCACGCGCAGTGACTGGCCGAGGGAAATGGCGGCCTGGTGGGTCATCCGGGCCAGCTGGCCGCCGCCCACCATGCCGACTACGGGCAGACCGGTTCGGGTATCCATCGCCTGGCAAGCCTAGCGACACCCCAGCTCAAGCGTCTTTCGGCCCCAACTGGGCCACCAGCGCGCCGGCATCGTTCACCGGGCGTTCGCAGACAAAACCGCGGCAAACGTACGCCGTCGGCAGTCCCCCCAGCAGCGGACGATCCGCCAGCAGGGGCACGCCCGGCCGATCCGGCTCCCCCACGACGATCACGGCTCCGGCCGGGGCATGCCGGCGCGCCACCGCGGCCAGCTCACCGTCGTCGTCTTTTTCCAGGACCAGGGCGATCTCGTACGGCCCGGAGAGCGCCGCCTCGGCCACCGCACCCGAGTAGCCCGCGAACCGCGGATGCCCCCCGATCAGCGGCGCGACCTTCTCCAGCGCGACGTCGGCCGCCTCGCGATAGCTCGTCTCCCCCGACAGCGCCGTGTAGGCGACCAGCGCCGCGCAGATCGACGAGAAGCCGGACGGTGTCGCGTTGTCGGTCGGGTCGGCCGGCCGCGTCACCAACCGCTCGGCGTCGTCGGCCGTGTCGTAGAACCCGCCCTCGCCGGTGCCGAAGTGGGCGAGCGCCACGTCGAGCAGCACCTTCGCGCTTTCCAGCCAGCGCCCGTCGGCCGTGATCTGGTGCACCGCGAGGAACGCTTCGGCCACGCAGCCGTAGTCCTCGAGCACCCCCACCGGCTCGCCGGCCACTCCGTCCCGCGAGACGCGCCGCAGCCGCCCGTCCACGAGGTGGCGCGTCGCCAGCACCTCGGCCAGCGCGATCGCCGCGTCACGGGACCCGGCGTTGCCCGTCAGCACCCCGTGCTCGGCCAGGGCGGTGATCGCGAGCCCGTTCCAGGAGGCCACAACCTTGTCGTCGCGCGCCGGCTGGGGACGGCTTGCCCTCGCTTCGAGCAACTTTTCCCGTACGCGTTGCCATCGCTCGACCAACGACGGCTCGGCCGCGTCGATGTCCCGGGCGAGCACCAGCACGCTGCTGCCATGCTCGAAGGTGCCCTGCTCGGTGACCCGGAACAGATCGGCCGCCCACGCGCCGTCCTCGTCGCCGAGCACCTCGGCGAGCTGGGCCGGCGTCCACGCGTACGTCAGCCCCTCCACCCCCGCGGCGTCCGCGTCCAGCGCCGACGCCAGCCCGCCCTCGTGCGTGCCGAGATCGCGCAGCATGAACGCCGCCGTCTCGTCGGCGATCCGCTTGGCGAACGGGTCGTCGGTCAGCCGCCACAGTTGGGTATATGCCCGCAGGAGCAACGCGTTGTCGTAGAGCATTTTCTCGAAGTGCGGCACCGTCCAATGCGCGTCCACCGAGTAGCGCGCGAACCCGCCCGCAAGCTGGTCATAGATGCCGCCCCGGCCCATCCGTTCGGCGGTTTCCCGCACCACTTCGAGCACCTCGGCGTCGCCCGTCCGCTGATGGTGGCGCAGCAGGAAAAACATCCCCATGTGCGGCGGAAACTTGGGCGCCCCGCCGAACCCGCCGTACGTCCTGTCCCGGTCTTTCAAAAGATTGCCCACCGCCGCCGCCAGCAGTTCCGCCGAGATCGGCGCCGTCGGCCCACCCACCAGCTGAGCACCGCCGATCGCCTGCACCACCGCCGCGCCCTGCTTGACGACCTCGTCGCGCTTGTCCCGCCAGGCCTCGGTCACCGACTCGAGCAGCCGGCCGAAATGCGCTTTCGGAAAATAGGTCCCGCAGAAGAACGGATCCCCTTCCGGCGTGGCAAAGACGGTCATCGGCCACCCGCCCTGCCCCGTCATGGCCTGCGTAGCGGTCATGTAAACCGCGTCGACATCGGGCCGTTCCTCGCGGTCGACCTTGATCGCCACGAAGCCGTCGTTCATGGCCTTGGCAACGCCGTCGTCTTCGAACGATTCGTGAGCCATCACATGACACCAGTGACAGGCCGCGTAGCCCACCGAGATGAGCACCGGCACATCTCGCCGCCGCGCCTCAGCAAACGCTTCAGCAGACCATTCCCACCAGTCGACGGGGTTGTCCTTGTGCTGAAGCAGATAGGGCGAGGTAGCACCCGCAAGGCGATTGGCCATACCCCAACCCTCTCACGCTCCGGGTCAGGAGGCGTCGTCGGCGCGGAGAGGGCGGATGTTGTTGGGGGCGGCCTCGGTGAGCTGCGTCAACGCCTGCACGATGCGGTCTGCCGGCATCGGCTTGCAGAAGTGGTAGCCCTGGGCGTTCGGGCAGCCCAGCTCGATCAGCGCCGCGCGCTGTTCGGTGGTCTCGACGCCCTCGGCCACCACTCGGACGCCCAGGCGGGCGCCCAGCTCGACCGCGCTGCGGACGACCGCCTCGGCGGCTGACGAGTCGATCATGTCGTCCACGAAGGAGCGGTCAATTTTGATCTCGTCGACCGGGGCTCGGGTGACCATCGACAGCGAGGAGAAGCCGGTGCCGAAGTCGTCCAGGGAGAGCTGGACGCCGGCGTCGCGGAGCTCGGCCAGGATGTCGTCGACGACGGCCTGGTCGCTCACCGCCACCGACTCGGTGATCTCGAGGACCAGGCTGGACGCCGGCGTGCGGTGCTTGCGCAGCGCGTCGGTGACCTGCGCCGGGAAGCCGGGGTCGAGCAGGCTTCGAGCCGAGACGTTGACCGAGACGGGGAGCTCGACGCCGGCCGCGTTCCAGCCGGCGGCGGCCGCGAGCGCCAGGTCGAGCACCCGGCGGGTGAACGGGGTGAGCAGCTCGGTGTGCTCGACCGTGCGGATGAAGTCGCCCGGGGAGAGCTGGCCGCGGCGCGGATGACGCCAGCGGACCAGGGCCTCGACGCCGGTGGGGGCCGCGGTGATCAGGTCGACCGAGGGCTGCAGGTGCAGGACGATCTGGTCGTCGGCGGCGAGCGCGTCCTGCAGCTCGGCGAGCAGCGCCAGCTCGTCGGTGGTCACCGCGTCCCGGCTGGAGTCGTACGTGGCGACCGCCAGCTCCTGCTGTTTCGCCTGGTCGAGCGCGAGTGAGGCGCGCCGCACCAGCTCGCCCAGCTCGACCCGGCCGGCCCGGGCCACGGCCACGCCGACGGCGATCTCGACGGCCAGGCGTACGCCGGACACCTCCATCGGCAACGCGATCTGCTCGACGAGCTCGCGGGCGCGCCGCACCGCCATCGGCATCGGGCTCGGGGTGTCGTGCAGCGGGGTCGCCGAGTCGGCGAGCGCGGTGATCGCCGGAACGAGGATCGCGAACTCGTCGTCGCCGGTGCGCGCGACCAGGTCGTTGTCGCGGGACAGGTCGGTGAGCCGCTCGGCGACCTGCTTGAGCACCTCGTCGCCGCAGCGGTGGCCGAGGGTGCCGTTGACCTCGCGGAAGCCCTTGATGTCGAGCAGCAGCAGTCCGATGTGGCGGTCGCGCTGGACGCCGCGTACGAGATCGTCGCCGTCGGCGAGCAGACTGGCCCGGTTGCGCAGGCCGGTGAGCTGGTCGTGCACGCCGTCGTGGTCGACGCGCCGGCGCAGCTCGGTGAGCTGCTCCTGCACGGACGCATCATGCAGCGCGGCCGCGAGCGCGTCGCCGTAGGCGGAGATCGCGGCCTCGTCGCGCGGCGCGGGCAGGGTCGGGTCGGCGAGCCAGACGGTGATCTCGCCGATCGCCTCGCCGCCGACCGCCATCGACCGGGTGATCGCCGGTCCGGGCAGTCCGGAGAGGAAGTTGTCCTGGCCTGGCCCGTCCTCCGCGTACCGGTGCTCGCCGCCGGGGCCGCGCACCTCGATCTCCACGCGCCGGGCGCCGAACACGTCGAGCGCGCCGCGGAGACCGGCGGCGGCCACGTCGGACTCGCTGCCGGCGGGCATGGCGGCGGTGGCCGCGGCGAACGCCTCCCACATCCGGCGCTCCTCCTCGGCGCGCAGGTGGAAGCGGTAGGTGCGCTGCAGCAGCCAGAGCCCGGGCACGAAGGCGAGCAGCCAGAGGGGGCCGCGCACGAGCGCGAACACGGCGCCGAGTCCAACGAGGACGTTTCCGACAAACATCGGGATCTTCGCGTACGGGATCCGCGCGAAGATCTGTGCGGTGGGCGCGTCGCGGTGCACCGTCAGCGTCAGCGCCGCCAGGCCGAAGGTGATCAGCAGATAGGCGAGCGCGCCGGCCACCAGGGCACCCTGGGTCCGCACGCTGAGCACCGGGGCGTCGCCGCCGATGACGCGGGCCACGGTCGCCGCGCCGGCCGCGCCGAGCGACAACGAGGCGGCCAGGTGGGCGACCTCGGCGATGTTGCGGTGCTCGTCCAGCCAGGACAGCAGCGCCCAGGCCACGGTCGCACCCACGAGGGTCGCCAGCGGCAGCCAGCCGGGCGGCGCCACGACGTATCCGATGATGAAAGCGGCCTCGCCCCACGAGACGGAGACGACGCCGCGCCCGAGCCGGAACCGGAGGCGCGCGAGTTGCCCGGCGGCCACGAGCAGTGCTGCCAGACCCACCCCGGCCATTACCGAGAGTGGACGATCGTCGGGTCGCTCGACGGGCAGAAGGACCCCGGCGACGGCCACCAGAATGGCCGTGGCGACCACGGCGGCGGTGAGGGTACGCACCCCTCGGGACCGGCCCGCGAGGCCTGCCGCGGCTATCCACGAACGACGGACGCCCGCCCCGGCGACGGGTGGGGCGGTCATGAGTTGTCCCTGTTCACGAGCGGCACTCGCGAATGCACGTGCATCTGCAGGAGCGAAATGCGGGGGCGGAGGATGGTCATTTTCGGCGCCCCCTTCCGCGCAGGGTCGAGGGTCGTTGAGACCCCCGGCGGAAGGCTAAATCAATCCCGATGAACACAACAAGGGTTGACGTACGACCCGTGTTTGGCTTTCGTCTGACCAATACGGAGGGTAGTGGCGGTTTCGTTTACCAAACCACCGCTCACGTGGTCAAACGCGGCCCTGGTCGCCTTCCGCGTGAGTTGCGTCACTCTGAGTAGTAACGCCTTTGACCTCGGATTCCGCAGAGGGCTGATCGGCCCCCGATCGATCCTGGTCGACATCGTGGCGAAGCGATTCGACACCGGACCGCTCCGCGTCCGCATTGAGTCGCGCGATCTCAGCCTCACGCTCTGTCTGCTGACCGTCAGGGAAACTGTCGGGAAGCCGACGCAAGCGCTTGTTCATATTGCGGATCAGCAGAACAGTTGCTATGGACATCAACACGATCACAAACAGGCCCATGGGGCCGGCCAGCCCGCCCGAGCGGGTATCGCCGAAGTTGTTGACCGAGAGAATGACATCCACCCCTTGAGAGTACTGCTCCTATCAGGGGCTGGACGACAAGGTGGGGGGCCGCGGTACCTCCCTCGCGCAAACTCCCGGACCTGCCCGCTAAAGGGCCTACGCACCTTGCGCAAGCCCTTTGCCGGCCGGTTAGGCGTCTGCGTGCTCGTGTATTCCTGCGAACAGGTCCGACTCGGGGATGGGGCTGTCTACCAGGGAGCGGGCCAGCTCGAAATCCTCGGTGGGCCAGACCTTCTGCTGGAGCTCCAGCGGGATGCGGAACCAGAAGCCGTCGGGGTCGACCTGGGTGGCGTGGGCGCGCAGGGCGTCGTCGCGGACGCTGAAGTACTCGCCGCACTCGACGCGGGTGGTGATCTTGTCGCCGCGGTCGTCGCGGTCGGACCACTTCTCGAGCCACTCCGAGTACGGCGACTCCAGGCCGGCCGCGAGCATGCCCTCGTGCAGGGCCAGCATGCGGGCCCGGGTCCAGCCGGAGTTGTAGTACAGCTTCAGCGGCTGCCAGGGCTCGCCCAGCTCGGGGTATTTCTCCGGGTCGCCGGCCGCATCGAACGCCACCACCGAGATCTTGTGGCACATGATGTGGTCGGGGTGGGGGTAGCCGCCGTTCTCGTCGTACGTCGTCATGACGTGCGGCCGGAACTCGCGGATGAGCTTGATCAGCGGCTTGGCCGCTTCCTCGGGGTCCTGCAGACCGAAGCAACCCTCGGGCAGCGGGGGCAGCGGGTCGCCCTCGGGCAGGCCCGAGTCGACGAAGCCGAGCCACGCCTGGTCGACGCCGAGGATCTCGCGTGCCCGGGTCATCTCGGCGCGGCGGATGTTGGCGATGTCGGCCAGCACCTCGGGACGGTCCATCTTCGGGTTGAGCACGCTGCCACGCTCGCCGCCGGTACACGTGGCGACCAGCACCTTTACGCCGTCGTCGACGTATTTGGCCATGGTCGCGGCGCCCTTGCTCGACTCGTCGTCGGGGTGGGCGTGCACCGTCATGAGGCGCAGCTGCTCGGTCACCGAAGAACTCCTCTAATTAACGGAGTGCGAAGATGGACCCTGCCATTCTGGCCGATCCCACCGACAAGAAACGCACGAGAGGTGGTCAGGTGAGCGAGACGCACACCACAAACCCGGTTTTCCCGCCGGGACGCTACGGGCACCGGCGCGAGGGCCGCCGGCGGCCGGTCGTGCCGATCCTCATCCTGATGCTGGTGGTCGCCGCGTCGGTGCTGATCTCCCTCAAGCTCTACCAGCGGTACGGGCAGACCGACTACCAGCCGCAGATCGTCGGCTGGCAGGACCCGACGGACACGACCATGACGATCAAGTTCACGGTCCAGGTGCCGGCCGGCGGCAAGGCCGAGTGTGTCCTGCGCGCCCGCGACTACGGCGGCAACGAGGTGGGCCGTCGCACGGTCGTCGTGAAAGCGGCGGACGCAGGCGCCACGACGATCGAAGCCGAGGAGCCGGTGACGACGAGCAAACGAGGCTCGGTCGGGGACGTTCTGAGTTGTCAACCGGCCGGTTAACCTAGTCCCCGCCCCCGTTGAATAGGGCAAGATCGAGCAATCCAGGCGCTGAGCGTACCGCTGGTAAGCTTAGTGATTCGCTCCGTTCAGCATGCAACGGCGATGTTGAGCGTTCCCCGTCCCAGCAAGGAGATCGACCGTGTCCAGTTCAGAGACGCCCAAGACTTGGCTTTCTCAGGACGCTCACGACCGGCTGCAGGCCGAGCTTGACGAGCTGATCGCCGGGCGGCCCGCGGTCGCCGCGGAGATCAACGCCCGTCGCGAGGAAGGCGACTTGCGGGAGAACGGCGGTTACCACGCGGCGCGCGAGGAGCAGAGCAAGCAGGAAGGCCGCATTCAATATCTGAAGGAGTTCCTGCGCAACGCCGAGGTCGGCGAGGTGCAGAAGGCGACTTCGGTGCAGCCCGGCTCGGTTGTCACGATCTACTTCGACGACGACAAGACCGACACCGAGACGTTCCTGCTCGGCTCGCGCGAGATCGCCTCCACCACCGACCTGACCGTGTACAGCCCGGAGTCGGCGCTCGGCAAGGCGATCCTCGGCGCCAACAACGGCCAGACCGTGACCTACACGGCCCCCAGCGGCGCCGACATCAAGGTCACCGTCGTGGAGTTCGGCCCGTTCGAGGGCTGAACTCGACGGCATGAGTTAGCCGACTGAGCTAGCTGGCTCCGCTTCGCTCCGCGGGCGATCGCCCCGCAGTTGAGGAGGCAGGCGGCTTTCCGGCGCCGCAAACCCCGCGGCGACGAAAAGCCGACTGCCTCCTCAACTGCGGGGCGATCGCGGGAGTCCCCGGGTACGGGGCGCCCCGGGAGTCAGGGGGTGGCGTCGGCCAGCAGCGCGACTCGGTAACCGGAGTCGCGCAGGTCGGCGATCAGGGCCGATGAATGGTCGGGGCCGCGGGTCTCGACCGACAGGGCCACCTCGACCTCGCCGAAATTCAGGCGCGGGCTTTCCCGTACGTGTGCGACGTCCACGACGTTTGCCCGCTGGCCGGCGATGCGTCCGAGCAGGCGGGCCAGCTCTCCCGGGCGGTCGTCGCAGCGCACGGCCAGGCGCAGGAAGCGGCCGGCCGACGCGAGACCGTGCTCGATCACCCGCAGCAGCAGCATGGGGTCGATGTTGCCGCCGGAAAGTATGGCCACCACCGGGCCGTCCGCCGGCACGACCGCCCCGGTCATCAGGGCCGCCACGCCTGCGGCGCCGGCCGGCTCCACCACCATCTTGTGGCGCTCGACCAGCATCAGCAGCGCCGCCGACAGGTCGTCGTCGGTCACCGTGACGACGTCGTCGACCAGCTTGCTGACGTGCGCGAACGTCAGATCCCCCGGGCGCAGGACGGCGATGCCGTCCGCGATCGTCCGGCCCCGCGCCAGCTTCTGCGGGGATCCGGCGGCCAGCGAGGGCGGGTACGCCGCCGCGCCCGCCGCCTGCACGCCGACGATCCGGACGTCCGGCCGCAGCGCCTTGACCGCGACCGAGAGACCCGAGACGAGGCCGCCGCCGCCGACCGCGGTGACGATCGTGGCCGTTTCCGGCAGCTGCTCGAGGATCTCCAGGCCGACCGTGCCCTGCCCAGCGATGATGTCGGGGTGGTCGAAGGGGTGGATGAAGATCGCGCCGGTCGCGTCCGCGAAATGCCGGGCGGCCTCGAGAGCATCGTCGACGCTGGTCCCCGCGTACTCGATGGCCGCGCCGTAACCCCTGGTGGCCGTGACCTTCGGCAGCGGCGCGCCCTCCGGCATGAAGACGGTGGCGCTCGCGCCCAGCAACTCCGCCGCCAGGGCGACGCCCTGGGCGTGATTTCCGGCGCTGGCGGCCACGACGCCCCGCTTGCGCTCCTCGGCCGAGAGACGGGCGATTCTCGTGTACGCCCCCCGCACCTTGTACGAGCCCGCACGCTGCTGGTTCTCACACTTGAGCCAGGACGGCGCCCCGGTGATGTCCGACAGCGGGCGCGAATGGATCAGCGGAGTCGGCTCGACGACCCCGGTGAGCAGCTCCCGCGCCGCCTCGATGTCGGACAGGGACAGCAGGTCAAGCGGATGGCTCATGGGATGAATCGTGCCACTTGATCACCCGAAGGCGTGACGCTGCCAGGGGTTGGCCACCTCGAGCTGCCCGGCGATCGAGAGAAGCAGCAGCTCGGAGTCCGGCGGGCCGACGATCTGCACGCCCAGCGGCAGCCCGTCCGGGCGCGTCCCGACCGGCACGACGATCGCCGGGAGACCGGCCACGTTCCAGGGTGCGGCGTACGGCGCGTACCTCATGCTCACCGACATGTTGTGCCGCCACGAGCCGGAGGAATAGCTCTCGGCGAGCGGCGGCGCCGCCGCCAGCGCCGGCGTCAGCAGCACGTCGATGTTGCGATCGGCGAAGAACTTGATCGACTGCTCGCGCCAGGCGTCCCGGTGCGCCTGCTTCACCATGCCGCTGCGCCACGCCCACTTTCCGAGCCGGATGTGCCGGCGGGTACGCGGCTGCAACTTTCTGACGTCGAGGTTCTGCGACTCGCGGTACGCCGACGCGAACCAGGTGGCCAGCACGCGCAGGCCCAGCGCGGTCGGGTAGCGCGGCTCCGCGACCACCGTGTCGTGCCCGGCCTTGGTCATGATGGTCGCGGCCGTGGCCACCGCGCCGAGGTTCGGCTCGTCCGGCCGGATGCCGACCACCGGCGACCGGGTCGAGACGCCGATCCGGAGCTTGTCCGGCTCGACCAGCCTGACCGGGTCACGGCCGGCGAGCACCGAGAAGCCGAGCGCGGCGTCGGCCACGGTGGTGGTGAGCACGCCGTTCTCCACCAGGCCGAACCAGCCGTCGCCGTCGACGCCCAGCTCGGCCGGGATCACCCCGCGGCCCGGCTTGAGGCCGACCAGCCCGCAGCAGGCCGCCGGGATGCGGATCGAGCCCAGCCCGTCGTTGCCCTGGGCGATCGGCACCAGCCCGGCCGCGACCGCCGCCGCCGAGCCGCCGGACGAGCCGCCCGGCGTGCGGTCGCGGTCCCACGGGTTGCGGGTCGGGGCGTCCTCGTCGTCGGTGACCGCCCACAGTCCCATCTCCGGCATGCGGGTCACCCCGACCACGATCGCGCCCGCGCCCCGCAGCCGGCGGACGACCTCGTGGTCGTGCTCGGCGACCGGCTGGCGGGCGGCGGCCGAGCCGCTCCAGGTGGGCAGCCCGGCCACGGCCGTGTTCTCCTTCACCGCGACCGGCACGCCGGCGAGCGGGAGGTTGCCGAGGTCTTCCTGGTCGTCGACCTTTTCCGCCTCGGAGAGCGCCTCGCCCGCCCGGATCACCCGGAACGCGTCCAGCGACGGGTCGGAGATGGAGATCTGCTCGATCGTGTCGGCGACGACCTGGGTGGCCGACACGTCACCGCGCCGCACCGCCCGGGAGATCTGTTTCGCGGTGGCGCCCACCCAGCTCGTGACGTCCGACATCCCATGCTCCGTAACTTAAGTGTCAGCCGAGCGCCTGCTCGAGGTCGGCGAGCAGATCGTCAACGCTTTCGATGCCGACAGACAGTCGCACGAGATCCGCGGGGACTTCAAGCGGTGAGCCCGCAGCTGACAGGTGTGTCATCTGTCCCGGGTGCTCGATCAGCGATTCGACTCCGCCGAGCGACTCGGCCAGCACGAACAGTTTCGTCCGGTTGCAGATCTGGAGCGCCGCCTCGGGGCCGCCGGCCGCGCGGAACGACACCATTCCGCCGAAGCGCTTCATCTGCTTGGCCGCGGTCTCGTGCCCCGGGTGCGACTCGAGACCCGGGTAGAGCACGCTCTCCACGGCGGTGTGCTCGCGGAGATAGCCGACGATGCGCTCGGCGTTGTCGCAATGACGATCCATCCGTACGCCGAGGGTCTTGATCCCCCGCAGCGTCAGCCACGCGTCGAACGGGCCGTTGACCCCGCCCATCGCGTTCTGGTGGAAGGCGAGCATCTCGCCCAGGTCGTCGGTCGCCGTGATCAGCGCGCCGCCGACCACGTCGGAGTGTCCACCCAGGTACTTCGTGGTCGAGTGCACGACCACGTCGGCGCCCAGGGCGAGCGGCTGCTGCAGGTACGGCGAGGCGAAGGTGTTGTCGACGACCAGCATCGCGTCGTACTCGTGGGCGAGGGCGGCCAGCGCGGCGATGTCGGCGACGTTGAGCAGCGGGTTGGTCGGGGTCTCCGCCCAGATCAGCCGGGTGTGGCCGGGCCGGAACGCGGCCCGCACCTGGTCGAGGTCGTCGAGCGGGACGGCGGTCCAGTCCAGGCCCCAGTTCTCGGCGACCTTCGCGAAGAGCCGGTACGTGCCGCCGTACGCGTCACCGGGAATGACCACGTGGTCGCCGGGCCGGCAGACGGCCCGCAGCAGGGTGTCCTCGGCGGCCAGTCCGCTCGCGAAGGCCAGACCGCGACGCCCGCCCTCGATCGCCGCGAGGCACTCCTGGAGAGCGTCGCGGGTCGGGTTGCTGGAGCGGCTGTATTCGTAGCCCAGCCGGGGCGCGCCGACGGCATCCTGGGCGTAGGTGCTCGTCTGGTAGATCGGCGGCACCACCGCGCCCGTCCGCGGATCCGGCTCTTGACCGGCGTGGATGGCAAGGGTGTCGAAGCCGTAGCTGTTAGCGGTCATGCTCCGCAAGGCTAGTCTCGCATCGTGGCCGAGTGCGTGTTCTGTGCGATCGTGGCGGGGACTGTACCCGCCTTCAAGGTCATCGACGTGCCGGAAGGCGTCGGCTTCCTCGACACCCGGCCGGTCTTCAAGGGGCATGTGCTGGTCGTTCCCCGGCAGCATGTGGTGACGCTGCCCGATTTGCCGCCGTCCGACTTGCCGGGATATTTCGGACTGGTGCAACGGATCGCGGCGGCGGTGCCGCCCGCGCTGGGATCGCAGGGAACCTTTGTCGCGATAAATAATGTTGTATCGCAGTCGGTCGCGCATTTGCATACACATGTGGTGCCCCGGACAAAAGGGGACGGCCTGAGGGGCTTCTTCTGGCCGCGCACGAAATACGCGAGCGACGAGGAGGCCGCCGACTACGCCGCCAAAATCGCCTCCGAGCTCGGGTAAGGGTTACCTAACCTCCGGCGTTGCACAGACCGGATGAAGGGAGTGACCGTGTTCCTGCGGCACAAGAAGCTCGAGCTACCCACCCCCGACCAGGCCCTGCCGGGCCGCCCCCTGCAGATGCCGGTGGCCGACAAGCACGTCGTGCTCGGCACCCCGATGAGGGGCCCGTGGCCCGAGGGCCTCGAGGTCGCGGTCTTCGGAATGGGCTGTTTCTGGGGCGCGGAGCGCATTTTCTGGCGCCTCCCCGGCGTGTACTCGACCGCGGCCGGCTACGCCGGCGGGTTCACCAGCAACCCCACCTACGAGGAGGCCTGCTCCGGCTCGACCGGGCACGCCGAGGTGGTCCAGGTCGTGTACGACCCCAGCAAGATCACGTTTGAGGACCTGCTGAAGGCCTTCTGGGAGAACCACGACCCGACCCAGGGCATGCGCCAGGGCAACGACGTCGGCACGCAGTACCGCTCCGCGATCTACACGACCACGGACGACCAGCTGCGGGCCGCGCGCAAGTCCGAGGAGCTGTTCCAGCCGGTGGTCACCGCGGCCCGCCGCGGCCGGATCACCACCGAGATCAAGCCGCTGACGACGTTCTTCTACGCCGAGGACTACCACCAGCAGTACCTGTCCGACGCCAAGAACCCGTACGGCTACTGCAACCACGGCCCGAACGGCATGACCTGCCCGGTCGGCGTGGCGAAGACCGCCTGAAGATGAGGCAACCGTCTCAGCCGGGTGCGCCCGGCTGAGAGGTCACTGCTACTCGCCGCCCACGAGCACATCCCGCCGATCAGGTCTTCGACCCCGGGCCGGTGGCCGTACGTCGCGGCGAACCCCGAGTATCGCAACGGCATCACCAGCTTCACCCGGAACGAGCCGGGCAGCCGCGACGCGTTGATGGACGCGACGAAATCCCGGCTATCGCGCCAGTGCCGACGCCCGCGGTGGCGGGTCGGCGGACGCCGGAATGACGTTGAGCGCCGCCACGACGGCGACGACGGCCAGCAGGCCACGGCGCCGGCGGCGGATGCCCCTGCCCCGAGCCATCGCCTGCTGGGCGAGGTCAAATGTCGGGGAACACCGGCTCGTCGTCGAGCGCCCGGTCGAACAGGTTCCTCAGATCTTCCGGCATGGGGCGAGGATCGGTCACACGCCCGGTGGAAAAAGATCGACATATCCCGACATGCTCCGCACACTGGGAATCGATGGGCTACCACCCGGGAGGTGCACGATGCCAGCCTTCAACAGCGAGGAGGAGCGAGCCGCCTGGGCTCTCGCCGAATCCCTCACCGAGCAGGCGCGCACGATGATGCGCCAGGCCGAGGCCGCGCTCGAGACCTGGAAGACGGGCAAAGAGATGAACCGGCTGCGCTGCGAGCGCAAGGGGATCAGCGCCTCGGACGCGGAGATCCGGTGGGCGGCGTCGGCCAACTCGAAGAACGCGCTGACCGACAACAGCTTTCACGTCGGCCTCGCGACGATGTATTACGGCGCCGCCACGGCGAGCTACTCGCGGGCGCTCTACCTACGCAGCCAGGGAAGGTACCGCTAGTCCTGCTCGGCCTCGCGCGAAGAGCCGGGCGAAGTGCCGGGCGTAGAGCCAGGCGTCGAGTCGGGCGACTCGACGACCGGGGAAGCCGGCGGCCGCGGCGGGCGGGAGTTGTCGGGCGTCGCGGCGGACGCGGGGGTGGCGAGCGCGATGCCGAGGACGGCGCCCGCGCCGATCAGGCCGAGCCCGGCGAGCGAGACCTTCCGCGTCTCGGGCTTCTCCATGAGCTACCTCCAAGGCCATGACGGAAGCAAGAACAACAGTGCCAGCCGTTGCTGAGACGAAGCTGTGCACAACCTGCCAATCGATTGGTCTGTGTAGGAGGCCCTCCGTCGGGCAACATGAACAGATGGAGATCGCCAGCGAAACTGAACGTAAATATGACGTACCTGAGAACTTCGTGTTGCCTTCGCTGGACGGCGTCGCCCGGACGGCCGCGGCGAAGACGCACGATCTCGACGCCACGTACTTCGACACCGAAGAGCTGACCTTGATGAAGAACCGCCGGACTTTGCGGCGGCGGACCGGCGGCGGCGACGCGGGCTGGCATCTGAAGACCCCCGGCAGCGGCAGCAGTCGCACCGAGCACCGCCTCCCCCTCAACGGCGGCGACAAGGACAAGGTCCCCTCCGAGCTCAGCGGTCAGGTCCGCGCGATCATCCGCCGGGAGCAGCTCCGGCCGATCGCCCGCCTGCGCACCCACCGGATCGAGACGCCGCTGGTCGACGGCGAGGGCCACACGCTCGCGCTGATCGCCCAGGACAGCGTGCGGGCCGAGGCCGACGGCGCCGAGCAGCGCTGGCAGGAGGTCGAGGTCGAGCTGGTCGAGGGCGATCCCGCGGTGCTGGAGGCGGTCGAGCGCCGGCTGGTCGACGCGGGCGCCACGCCCGCCGCGGGCCCGTCCAAGGTCGCTCGCGCGCTGAACGGGCGTCTCACGAAAAAGACGGACAAACAGACAAAAACTAAAAATCCGGTCTTCCGGTACGCGCGGGAGCAGCGCGACGCCCTCGCCGAATACGACCCGGGGGCGCGGCAGGCCGACCCCGAGTCCATTCACAAGATGCGGGTCGCCACCCGGCGGCTGCGCAGCACCCTCAAGACCTTCAAGCGCTCCTTCCCCGGCTTCGAGGAGGTCGGCCCCGAGCTGAAATGGCTCGCCGACCTGCTCGGTCAGGTGCGCGACGGCCAGGTGCAGAAGGGCAAACTGCTGGCCGGGGTGGAGCAGGCCGGCCCCGACTTCGCCGAGGCCGCCACCCGCATCCGGGAGTACCTCGACCACCAGATCGAGGACGGCAAGACCGCGGTCGCCGAGGCTCTGGAGAGCGAGCGCTACCTCGCCCTGCTCGACCAGGTCGACAGCCTGGCCGCGCTGACCGGCCGCGGCGAGAAGGACCAGCTCGGCCGCGCCCGCAAGAGCCTGCGCAAGGCCGACAGTCTGCTCGACACCGCGCTCGCCGACGGGGTGGACGCGGAATTGCATGAGGCGCGCAAGGCGTACAAGAAAGCTCGTTATGCCGTTGAAGTTTTCGCCCCGGCCGCGGGCAAGGACGGCAAACGCCTGGTCAACGCTCTGACCGACCTCCAGGATGTGCTCGGCGCCCACCAGGACTCGGTGGTCGCCCGCGAGCTGCTGCACGAGCTCGGGCCGGACAGCTTCTGGTTCGGCGTGCTCTGGGGACGTCAGGAGCAGGTGGGCCGCGAGACCTACGCCGAGTTGCCCGTCGTGGTGGAAGCTTCACGAAAGAAGAACCTTCGTCGCCGGCTCGGCTGAGGTTCATCTGTTCGGGGTAAGAATCTCGGTATGCAGGCGGAGGCGGAGTTCCAGGACGACCAGATGACCGAGCCCTACGACGGGCCGATCACGACCCTGGGCGGCTATCGGGTCGCGGACGATGACGACGACGACCCGGTGCTGCTCAACGCGGACGGCAGCCCGGTCGACACGTGGCGCGAGGACTATCCGTACGACGAGCGGATGCCCCGCCAGGAGTACGACCACCACAAGCGGCTGCTCCAGATCGAGCTGCTCAAGCTGCAGAACTGGTGCAAGGAGAGCGGCGAGCGGCTGGTGATCCTCTTCGAGGGGCGGGACGCGGCCGGCAAGGGCGGCACGATCAAGCGCTTCATGGAGCACCTGAACCCGCGCGGCGCCGGCGTCGTGGCGCTGGAAAAGCCCAGCGAGCGCGAGAGCAAGCAGTGGTACTACCAGCGCTACATCAAGCATCTGCCGGCCGCCGGCGAGATCGTGCTCTTCGACCGCTCCTGGTACAACCGGGCCGGCGTCGAGCGGGTCATGGGCTTCTGCACCCGGGCGGAATACCTGGAGTTCATGCGCCAGACCCCCGAGCTCGAGCGCATGCTGGTGCGCTCCGGCGTCCACCTCGTCAAGTTCTGGTTCTCGGTCACCCAGGGCGAGCAGCGCACCCGCTTCGCGATCCGCCAGGTCGATCCCGTACGCCAATGGAAGCTCTCGCCGATGGACCTCGCCTCCCTCGACAAGTGGGGTGACTACACCGAGGCCAAGGAGGCGATGTTCTTCTACACCGACACCGCCGACGCGCCGTGGACGGTCGTGAAGAGCAACGACAAGAAACGGGCCCGCTTGGAGGCGATCCGGCACGTGCTCAGCCGCTTCGACTACGAGAACAAGGACGAGGAAGTCGTCGGGCAGCCCGATCCGCTGATCGTCGGGCCGGCCTCGCTGGTGGTGGAGAGCACGGAAATGTCACCGCGGGTATTCCCGCGCCTTTAGTGATTCAAAACCGTTGGCGCTGGGTCGCCTCCCTCGATAACGTGGCCGTACACGTGAAGGGAGGTGGTCCGAAGTTGTATACCAACGGGACTCGTGAGGTGGCTGTCCGCTAGCCGCTGTCCTCGACAGCTTCGTTCTGTTTGAAGTGCCAAAGTCGAGACCGTGTGGCAGCGGTTCGGCGAATTTAAGGCAGCCACCCGACCCCCGGGGATCCGGCCTTGTCCGACCGGACCACGCGTGTACGCACGTGTGGAAGTCCCCGGGGGTCGCTTCATATCCACGGGGAGCCTCCGATGCGCGAGCTGGCCGTGCTCGGCACCGCCAGCCAGGTGCCCACGCGACATCGCAACCACAACGGCTACCTGCTGCGCTTCGACGACGAGGTGATCCTCTTCGACCCGGGCGAGGGCACCCAGCGCCAGATGCTCCTGGCCGGCCTCGCGGTCAGCCCGATCACCCGCATCTGCATCACGCACTTCCACGGCGACCACAGCCTCGGCCTGCCCGGCATCCTCCAGCGGATCTCCCTCGACAAGGTCCCGCACCCGGTCACCGTGCACTATCCCGCGCAGGGCCAGGAGTACTACGACCGCCTGCGGCACGCCACGAGCTACTGGGACAACGCGGAGATCGTCGCGGCCCCGGTCAGCGGCGCCGCCTTCTCGTCGGGGCAGATCAGCGCGCTGCCGTTGTGGCATTCCCTTCCGACGTACGGGTACCGGCTGACCGAGCCCGACGGCCGCCGCATGGTCCCCGGCCTGCTGGCCGCCCACGGCATCAGCGGGCCCGCCGTCGGCGAGTTGCAGCGCACCGGCCGCCTCGGCGACGTCACCCTCGATCAGGTCAGCACCGCCCGGCCCGGGCAGAGCTTCGCCTTCATCATGGACACCGGCCTGTGCGACAACGTCTTCGCGCTGGCCGAGGGCGTCGACATGCTGGTCATCGAGTCGACGTTCCTCGAGGAGGACGCCGAGATGGCGCGCATGGTCGGCCACCTGACCGCCCGGCAGGCCGCGGCGGTCGCGCGCGAGTCACGCGTACGTGTGCTGGTGTTGACGCATTTCTCGCAGCGTTACCAGGACGCCTCGCTGTACCTGCGGGAAGCCCGCCTCGAATTCGACGGCGAGATCGTCCTGGCCGAGGATCTGATGCGGATCCCGTTCCCGGCTAGAACCGCCACCGGGTAGCGCCGTACGGCTCCTCGGTCGCCACCCCCACCACCTGGTGGAACGTGAACCGGTAGACCTGCCACGGCGGCGGCCCCGCGCTGGGCGCGCTGAACGGCGCGGTCAGCGCGTCCCCGTCGACCTCGGCCGGCCACCCGCCGTCCCGGTATCCCTGGGCGAGCCGCTCGAGCGTGCCTGCGTCGGTGATCCGCTCGGCGGTCCCGTCCAGCACGAGGTCGATCCGCGGCAGCCGCGCCGAGATCGTGCAGCGCGGGTTGACCGCCAGGTCGCGGGACTTGCGGGTGCTGGGGTTGCTGGTGAAGTAGAGGAAGCCGTCCAGCCACTGCGGCCCGATGCCGGCGGAGTGCGGCGTGCCGTCCGGGCGGCAGGTGCCGAGGAAGTACGTGTTCTCCTTGGCCGGCGGCGCCGACAGCGCCTCCTCGGCGCGGCTCCAGGGCATCTCGGGGTCGCCGTACCGGTCGATGTTCTTGGTTTCTCGCGGTTCGCTCATGCCGGGATAGACCTCCGATCGGCCCCGAACTCATCGTTCCTCTCGAAGCGGGTCATGGCGCTGATCTTCCCTCCATTCAGCGTGAGGACATAGAGGCCGACCGCTTGCCCGGTCCGGAGATACGCGACGAACGCGGGCTGGCCGTTGGCGCGGGTCGGCAGGAGGCTGAACCGTCGGCCGCCCCGGAAGAGGGCGGCGCAGAACCCGGCGACGGCTTCGCGGCCGACGTACTCGTACGGCATCGGCGGCATCGCGATGAAGACGTCGTCGGTCAGGAGCTCGACCAGCGCATCCACGTCGGCGGCCTCCCACGCCTCGACGAACCTCGTGACGATCTCCCCCTCGTCGGCCGCCCTGCTCGGCGGCTGGGGAAGGCCGGCGCGCGCCCTCTTGAGGGCGCTCTTGACCGAGTCCGCCGTGGTGTCGAGCATGCCCGCCACCTCGTCGGTGTGAAAGCCCAGCACGTCCCGCAGGATCAGCACGGCGACCTGCCGGGGCGGCAGCGTCTGCAGCGCGGTCACGAAGGCCAGCGAGATCGACTCGCGCCGCTCGTAGCTCTCCTCCGGCAGCAACGCGTCCGGGAACGGCTCGAGCCAGAGCACCTCGCCGAGCCGCGTCGGCTCCGGCAGCTCGACACCCGGGATGTCCCACTCCTTCGCCCGGCGCGACCGGCGCTTGTTGAGGCACCGGTTGGTGGCGATCCGATACAGCCAGGTGCGCATCGAGGCGCGCCCTTCGAACCCCGCGATCCCCTGCCAGGCCGCGAGCAGCGTCTCCTGCAGCACGTCCTCGGCGTCGTGCAGGTTCCCGAGCATGCGGTAGCAGTGCACCCGCAGTTCGCCGCGGTACGGCTCGGTCAGCTCCCGGAAGGCGTCCCCGTCCATGGCTGCTCCCTTCTGTCTTTGCCCGTACTGACACTTCCGGGCTCCCCCGCGTGTCAGTACCGCCGACAAGCACACCGATGGGAGAACGCCATGGCAAGGATCGTCATCAGCCAGAACATCACGCTCGACGGCGTCGTGCAGGACCCGACCGGCGAGGAGGGCCTGCCCGGCGGCGGCTGGTTCAACCGGATCACCGCCGGCGACCGGGAGGCGTGGGCCGCGCAGGAGACCGCCGAGGCGATGAACGCCGAGGCCCTGCTGATGGGCCGCCGCAGCTACGAGTACTTCGCGGCCCGCTGGCCGTCCCGCACCGGCGCGTGGGCGGACCGCCTGACCAGCATGCCGAAGTACGTGGTGACCTCCACCCTCGACGACCTGAAGTGGGCCAACTCGACGCCGATCACCGCCGACGCCGTCGCCGGGCTGAAGCGCGACCTCGACGGCGACCTCGTCGTCAACGGCAGCGCCCAGCTGGCACTCACGCTGGCCCAAAACGGCCTGGTCGACGAGCTACGCCTGATCATCTTCCCCGCGCTGGCCGGCGAGGGCACCCGCCTCTTCCCCTCGCCGGGCCCCGCCCATTCCCTGCGCCTGCTCACCGCCAAAACCATCGGCGACAGCCTGATCGCCGTGACCTACGAGCCCTAGCCAGGTGCGGGGTACGGTCGGGCCATGACGGCCTCGCTGCGTATCGGAAATGATGCTGATCTTCCGCCGGTGGGGGCCCTGCATTTCCGGTCGCGGGCCGACGCCTACGCGCACATCCTCCCCGCCGAGACGCTGGCCGCGCCGCCCGCCGCGGCGCTCGCGGCCTGGTGGGCCGAGCGCTGGAAGTGGGAGCGCGACACCCACCGCCTGACCGTCGCCGAGGATTTCGACCGGATCGTCGGCTTCACCTATGTCGGGCCCAGTGAGATCGAGGGCGCCGCCGAGCTCTACGCCATCCATGTCGACCCGGTGGTGGTCGGCACCGGCGTCGGGCGGCTGCTCATGGAGAACGCGCTGGAGCAGTTCGGCGAGATCGGCGACCACGCGGTGCTCTGGGTGCTGGAGGCGAACGAGCGCGCCCGCCGCTTCTACGAGCGCGGCGGGTGGAAGGCCGACGGCGAGACGCGCGTCGAGGCGATCAGCGGGCAACCGGTGCCGCAGATGCGTTACCGCCGGGAGTTGTAGGAGCAGCCCCGGGCGGCCGAGCCGAGTTCGGCCACCCGGGCGCTCCCCCGTGTGTGTTCCAGGGCTTCATCGTCGCCCGGCGGCGGGACCCGGCACAGGAAAGCGACCGGCAATCAACCGGCAATCAGCTCGTGGAAGCGTTCGCGCTCCTCGCCCTCGAGCCCGAAGGCGTCGGCGAGCAGGCGCGTCGTCTCGGGGCGGGGGCGGCCGGCGCGGCCCGATTCGAGGTAGCGGATCGTGCGCACGCTCAAGCCGGTGCGCTCGGCGAGATCCTCCTGGGACATGCCGCGCCGCAAACGGTGCCCCCGGATGCCGGGCAGGCCTGAGGCACTGACGGGCGCGAGCTTGCCGCGCAATGCTGCGGCTTGCGGATGGCCCAGGTCCACGAGGATTCCGTACGCCTCGCGCCAGCGCTCGACAGCGGTCTCGGCATCCCCAAGAGACTCGTAGAGGTCGCCTAGATGGGCGAGGATCTGCGCCTCGACCGCGGGGTTGCCGGTGCGCCGGGACAGCCGCAGCCCCTCCTCGAAGTGCCGGGCCGCCTCGTCGTGCGCAGCGGTGAACAGGTGGAGCAGGCCGAGGCTGTCGCGGGTGATCGACTCGTTCTCCCAGTCGCCGGTGCGCTGCTGCAGGGCGAGCGCCTCGGTGAAGTAGGGCAACGCGGTCTGCGGCTCGCCGCGCTGGGCGTGGTACCAGCCGACGGCCAGGGCCGCCTTGCCCTCCCAGACCGGGTCGTCGAGGGTGCGGAAGATGTCGAGCGCCGTGCCGGCCTCGTCGAGCGCCGCCTTCTGGTCGCCCTGCAGCCACCACAGGTAGGACAGGATGAACCGGCACTCGGCGACGCCGGCGCGGTCGCCGTCGGCCTCGACCAGGGCGAGGGCCCGGGCCATGTTGGCTTGCGCTTGGTCGAACCGCTGGCGGCGGCCGTCGGCGACGGCGAGGAACGAATACGCGTACGCCAGGGCAGGCCCGTCGGCGAGCTTGGCGGCCGCGTCGAGGGCGACCGCCCAGGCCGCGCCCTCGTCGTCCCAGCGGCGCTCCTCGTGCAGGAACGAGTCGAGCGCCCAGCTCAGCTGCCACGCCTGGGTGTCGAGGCCCTCGTCCCGGGCCTGCCGGACGGCGGCGAGCAGCGTCTCGCGTTCGCCGGTGAGCCAGGCGAGCGCGGCCTTCATGTCGACCAGCGGGCTGGGCCGGGAGTCGTCGGCGGGTGCGCTCAGCGTCATCGGGATCGGCGCGCGGGTCGGGTTGAGCACCAGGTCGGCCTGGTAGGCGGTGTGCGTGTAGTGGTCCATGAGCCGGGTCAGGGCGGCGCGGCGCTCGGCGGCCGGGTCGGTGGCCCGGGCCAGCTCGGCGGCGTAGGCGCGGATCAGGTCGGTCATCGCGTACCGGCCCGGGGCCGGCTCGGTGACCATGGCCGACTCGGTGAGCTCGCGGAGCAGCCGCCGTGTCTCCGCGGGCCCGCGACCGGCGACGGCGGCCGCGGCGGCGAGCGCGATGTCGGGGCCGCTGGCCAGGCCGATCAGCCGGAACAGGCGGGCCGCGGGCGGGGTGAGCCCGTGGTACGACCACGAGAAGACGGCCCGCAGGTCGTCGAGGGCCTCGAGCCGGCCGGCGGGGCGGCGCAGCTCGGCGGTGAGGGCGGCGAGCGCGGCGAGGGGGTGGCCGGCGGTGCGGACCCGGGCGGCGGCGAGGGTCACCGCGAGCGGGAGGCCGCCACACGCCCGTACGATATCCGCCGCTCCTGCTTGGGGGGCGCCCAGGCGCTGGTGGAACAGCGTGATCGCCTCGGGTTCGGGCAGCGGGCCGAGGTCGATCGGGTGGGCGCCGACCGCGGCGATCAGGCCGGTGAGCCGCCGGCGGCTGGTGATCACGGCGCGGGCGGCGTCGCCGGCCGGCAGCAGAGGGAGCGCCTGGTCGTCGTCGCGGGCGTTGTCGAGGATCACGAGCAGGCGCAGCGGCTCGGTGCGGGCGCGGTAGAGGGACTGCCGGGCGTCGAGGTCGGCGGGCATCCGGCCGGGCTCGACGCCGAGCGACTCGAGCAGCAGGCGCAGCGCGTCGGCCGGGTCGCGCGGGTCGGCCTCGGCGAAGCCGCGCAGGTCGACGTGGAGACGGCCGTCGGGGAACTCCCGCTCTCTACCCCGGGCCCAGTGGGCGGCCAGGGCGCTCTTGCCGACGCCGGGCGGCCCGGAGATGACCGTGACGGCCGGCCCGGGGGCGTCGAGGAGGGACATCTCGGGCTCGCGGCCGGTGAAGCCCGCGATCGGGGGTGGGATGGACATGCGATCGCGGCACCTCCACTGTGGATCAGCCCCAACTATAGGGTCTGTCCTGCCTGTCACGCGGGAGGACAGACCCTAGGTGGGCGGGAGCGCGCGACCGAGTTGTTGCGGGGGAACCTGTGGTCACGCGCTCCCGCCTACCGCCCCGCCCAAACCGGGGGTCGCGCCTGGCCGGAGGCGCTGGACCAGCGGAGGCGTGCCGGTCCTGTCCAGTTCAAGGGCGGGTCCTGTTGCGGGATGCCGCGGCGCTGGCGGGGCGCTGCGGCTTCACCGCCGGGAGACGTCGGCCGGGCTGGTGAGCCGTGGCCTGCCGGGGGAGGTCAAGCTGTCGGCGACGTCGGAGCCTGATTCAGTTGTGTCACTCGAAGTAGCCGCGGTTACGGACGGTCCGGGCGTATCCGTGCCGGTCCTGGTTGTCCTCCATGCCGGCCCGCAGGCCCGGCATGGCCCGGATGCTGTTGAGGTCGTGGCGTACGGTCCACGCCTCCCGCCAGGGCCGCCGGGAAGCGGCGTCGGCCCGCTCGGCCAGGCGGCGCGGCGCGCACGGCCAACGCCATCCACACCAGACACAGTTCCCGTCGTGATCCGGCTCCGCGTGCCGCCCGAGCATCTGCTGGGCGTCGCGCCAGAGCATGCGGTCGACGATGTCGGGCGGTGCTTGGTCGGCGATGACCATCCGTCACTCTCCGTCGGGACGTGCTGCAACCTCCGGTACGACTCATACAACCGCGCCGGGCCACCCGCCCGCCGGACTTTCTGTGCGATTGCCATTGCGGACCGTTACCGTTCCTGTTCGCCGTGGGCGGACGGCCGGGCGGCATCGACCCGCGCCACGGTGTTGTTGAGGCGGTCATGGATACCGAACACACGAGTGTCGAACCTGAGGCGCTCGATGCCTACAGCCGCATCGTGACCGGTGTCGCCTCCAGCCTGCTCCCCTCGGTCGCCGCGCTCTCGGTGCGCACCAGCCGCGGGGCGGGCGCCGGTTCGGCGGTCACCTTCACCGACGACGGCTTCCTTCTCACCAACGCCCACGTCGTCGCCGGCGCCACCAGCGGCACGGCCGCGTTCGCCGACGGCACCGAGACGAAATTCGACGTGGTCGGCGCCGACCCGCTCTCCGACCTCGCCGTGGTCCGCGTGCAGAACTCGGGCGCGCCGGCGGCGCCGCTCGGCGACGCGGACACTCTCAAGATCGGCCAGCTGGTCGTGGCGGTCGGCAACCCGATGGGCCTGGCCGGCTCGGTCACCGCCGGGGTGGTCTCCGGCCTCGGCCGCTCGCTCCCGGCCCGGGACGGCCGGCGGATCCGCATCATCGACAGCGTCATCCAGACCGACGCGGCGCTCAACCCCGGCAACTCGGGCGGCGCGCTGGCCGACTCCACCGGCACGGTGGTCGGCATCAACACGGCGGTCGCCGGCTACGGCCTCGGCCTGGCCGTGCCCATCAACAGCACCACCCGCACCATCATCGGCGAGCTGGTCGCCTCGGGTCGCGTCCGCCGGGCGTGGCTGGGCGTGGCCGGCGTACCGGCCCCGCTGCCCCCGCAGCTGGCGGCACGCCTGGGCCAGAAGCTGGGCCTGCGGGTGGTCGAGGTCGTCCCGGGCAGCCCGGCCGGCACGGCCGGGATCTACCTGGGCGACGTGCTGATCTCGGCCGGCGGCCAGCCGCTGCAGACCGTGCAGGCCCTGCAGCGGCTGATGCTCGGACCGGCGATCGGCCAGAACCTGCCGATCACCCTGCTCCGCAAGAACGCCCTCGTGGACGTGATCGCCGTCCCCGCCGAGCTCAGCTGACCGCTCCGCGCCACTTTGCTCTGCTCACCGTTACGCGCGGCGCGTATCGGTGAGCAGAGCAAAGGCGGCTCAGACCAGGTGGGCGAGCAGGTCCTGCCTCGTCAGCACGCCGGCCGGCTTGCCGTCGATCAGGACCATGGCGGCGTCCGCCTTCTCCAGCAGGGCCACCGCCTCGCCCACGGGCTGGCCGCCGCCGATCAGCGGCAGGGGGTCGCCCATGTGGCGCTCTATCGTGTCGTACAGGTGGGCCTGACCGGTGAACAAGGCGTCCAGCAGTGCCTTCTCCGCTATCGAGCCGGCCACCTCGCCGGTCACCACCGGCGGCTCGGCCTTGAGCACCGGGAGTTGGCTCACGCCGTACTCCCGCATGTAGTCGATCGCGTCGCGCACGGTCTCGGTCGGGTGCACGTGGATCAGCGGCGGCATCCGGCCGTCCTTGCCCTCGAGCGCGTCGGCCACCGTCGGCGCGTCGCCGGACTCGGTGCGCAGGAAGCCGTACCGGGCCATCCAGTCGTCGTTGAAGATCTTCGACAGGTAACCGCGGCCGCCGTCGGGCAGCAGCACCACCACGACGTCGTCGGGGCCGGCCTTGCGGGCCACCTCGAGCGCCGCCACCACGGCCATCCCGCACGAGCCGCCGACCAGCAGGCCCTCCTCGCGGGCCAGTCGGCGGGTCATCTCGAACGAGTCGGAGTCGGAGACCTCGATGACCTCGTCGGCGATGTCCCGGTCGTACGCGGCCGGCCAGAAGTCTTCCCCGACGCCCTCCACCAGGTAGGGCCGGCCGGAGCCGCCGGAGTAGACGGAGCCCTCGGGGTCGGCGCCGATCACTTGGACCGGACCCTGCTCCTTGAGGTACCGCCCGACGCCGGTGATCGTGCCGCCGGTGCCGACGCCCGCCACGAAATGGGTGATCCGGCCGGTGGTCTGCTTCCAGATCTCGGGCCCGGTCTCCTCGTAGTGGGAGCGCGGGTTGGCCGGGTTGCTGTACTGGTCGGGCTTCCACGCGCCGGGCACCTCGCGGGCCAGCCGGTCGGAGACGTTGTAGTAGGAACGCGGGTCCTCGGGGGCCACCGCTGTCGGACATACGACGACCTCGGCGCCGTACGCCCGGAGGACGTTCTGCTTGTCCTCGCTGACCTTGTCGGGGCAGACGAAGATGCATTTGTAGCCGCGCTGCTGCGCGACCAGGGCCAGGCCGACACCGGTGTTTCCGCTGGTCGGCTCGACTATGGTGCCGCCCGGGCCGAGCAGCCCGGCCTTCTCGGCGTCGAGCACCATCCGCATGGCGATCCGGTCCTTGACCGAACCGCCCGGATTGAAGTACTCGACTTTGGCCAGCACCGTGGCTTCGATGCCCTCGGTGACGCTGTTCAGCTTTACCAAGGGTGTGTCACCGATGATCTCGACGACGTTGTCGTAGTAACGCACGCTTTAGATTACGACGACACGGTCCCGCTGCTTCTCCCACTCCAGGAAGCGCTCGGTTTCGGCGAGCACGGCGCCGGCCAGCCAGGTGATCATCACGGCGTCGTCGGCCAGGCCGACGACCAGCAGAAACGCTTCCGGGATGAGGTCGATCGGCGAGACGACGTACGCCGTCGCGGCCGCCATGACGGCCACCCGGACGCCGCCGTCGTACTGGCCTTTCGCCGTCGCCTTCAGCATGCGGGGCAGGGCCGACAGTCGCTTGCTCAACGACGGGCCGCCGCGCGCTCCGGACATCAGTTGCTTGGCCAGCGCGGTGAACGCCGCCGTACGTCTCAGCGTTTTCGCCATCATTTCCCCTCTCTGCCACTCCAGCATGACCTGAACGCGCCATGATTGCCTCTCGCGGGAACGAGTTAGCCTCGAAATCCAAGCTCCACGCCGGATGGGAGGGGGACCCGTGAGCGGCATCGAGTTCACCCCGCAGGACTGGCGCCGGATCAAGGTGGCCGGCCAGGTCCTCGGCGGTCTGACGGGCGCGCTGGCCGTCGTGACCGCGGGTTCGGCGGGGCTGCTGCTGAGGCAGGCGGCCGACGCGCGCCGGATCATCCCGCTGGCCGAGGCGCCCCCGCCGCGCGGCGACGGCCTGTACGGCCCGAAGTTCGGCGGCAAGCCCCTCACCATGGTCATCCTCGGTGACTCCTCGGCCGCCGGGTACGGCGTGCACCGTCCCCGCGAGACACCCGGCGCGCTGCTGGCCACCGGCGTGTCCCGCCGACTGCGCCGGCCCGTACGGCTTTACCGCGTGGCCGTGGTCGGCGCGATGTCGTCGGGTTTGCCGTACCAGGTGGACGCCGCCCTCGAGTACGAGCCCGACGTCGCGGTGATCCTCATCGGCGGCAACGACGTCACCCACGTGTCGGCCCGCGACCAGGCGGTGCGCTACCTCGGCGACGCGGTGGGCCGGCTGCGCGCGGCGGGCTGCAAGGTCGTGGTCGGCACCTGCCCCGACATCGGCGCGATCCAGCCGATCAAGCCGCCGCTGCGCTGGCTCGCCCGCAAGTGGAGCCGCGACCTGGCCGCCGCGCAGACGGTCGCCGTGGTCGAGGCGGGCGGCCGCACGGTGTCGCTGGGCAACCTGCTGGGCCCGATGTTCGAGGCCGATCCGGTGCGCATGTTCAGCTCCGACCACTTCCACCCGTCGGCCGAGGGCTACGCCCGCGCGGCGGCCGTGGTGCTGCCGACGTTGCTGGCCTCGCTCGGCGAGGACGCGCGCCCGGCGGCCGCGGTCGGCGTCAGCAACCTGGAGGTCGCGGCGCAGGAGGCGGTCCGCGCGGCCGGCACCGAGGTGAGCCCGGCCAAGGCGGGCGGGCGGCGGGTGCTGTTGCGCCGGCATCCGTGGTTCGGCGAGGCGCGCACGTGGTTCGGACACAAGGCCGCGGCGCCGGCGCCGGAGGGCACCGGCGGCGCCGACGGCGCGGTGTTGCAACCGGCGCCCGGGGGTACGCACGGGGCGGAGAATATGGGCCCCTCCGGGAGCGGGGCCGTAGGGTGGACCCCAGCGGATCATTAGGGCCGCGGGTGTGGCGAGGAGGCGAGAGATGGCGGGGCTGAACGCACGGATCGGCAAGGCGGCCGCCACCGGCCTGCTCGCCGGCGCGGTGGGCGGGGTCGCCCTGCTCGCCGGCGAAGTGCTCGCCGCCAAGGCCCGGCGCTACGCGAAACCGACGATGGGCCTGGCCCTGCGCACGTCGATGGGCAAGATCTCGTCGCCGACGCTGCGCCTGGTGCTGCTCGGCGACTCGGCCGCGATCGGCGTGGGCGTCGAGTGGCTCTCCGAGACGGTCGGCGGCCAGCTGGCCCGGCTGCTCGCCGAGGGCACGTCCGACACCGGCGAGCGGCACGTGCTGCTCTCCAGCGTGGGCGTGGCCGGCTCGCGGGCGGCCGATCTGGGCACCCAAGTGGCGCGGGCGCTGCTGGGCGACCGGCCCGACGTGGCCGTGGTCCTGATCGGCGCGCACGACGCGACCAGCATGCGCAGCCCCGACGAGGCGGCCGAGCTGCTCGGCCAGGCCGTGCGGCGGCTGCGCGACGCCGGGGTCCGGGTGGTCGTGGGCACCTGCCCCGACCTGGGCGCGCTGCGGGCGATCGCGCCGCCGCTGCGCCAGGTGGCCGGCCTGCTCGGCCGGCGTATGGCGAAGGCGCAGGCCAAGGCGGTGCAGGCGGCCGGCGGCGCGGTGGTCGACCTGGCCGAGGAGACCGGCGCGGTGTTCCGGGCCGACGCGGGGACGTTCTGTTACGACGGCTTCCACCCCTCCGCCGACGGCTATCGGGTGTGGGCGCACGCGCTGTACCCGGCTGTAGCAAAAGCGGCGCTCTCCCCTCTGTGATAAATCTGCACTCGCAGAGGTTGTTACCGACCAGTTAACGTGGGCACATGCCGGAAGCTGTCATCGTCGCCACCGCGCGCTCCCCGATCGGCCGGGCCGTCAAGGGATCGCTGAAGGATCTGCGTCCCGACGACCTCACCGCCACGATCGTCGACGCCGCGCTGAACAAGGTGCCCCAGCTCGACCGCGCCCTCATCGAGGACCTCTACCTCGGCTGCGGCCTGCCCGGCGGCGAGCAGGGCTTCAACATGGCCCGCGTGGTCGCCACCAAGCTCGGCCTCGACGGCCTGCCCGGCGCCACCGTCACGCGCTACTGCTCATCGTCGCTCCAGACCACCCGGATGGCGTTCCACGCGATCAAGGCGGGCGAGGGCGACATCTTCGTCTCGGCCGGCGTCGAGACCGTCTCCCGCTTCGCCCGGGGCAGCTCCGACGGCCTCCCGCCCGAGGCCGCCGCACTCGTCGGCGGCGGCTGGGACAACCCGTACTTCGCCGATGCCCGGGCCCGCACCCGGGAGTTCGCCCAGGGCGGCAAGGTCTGGCACGACCCGCGCGAGGACGGCGCGGTTCCGGACATCTACATCGCGATGGGACAGACGGCCGAGAACCTCGCCCAGATCAAGGGCATCTCCCGCGAGGAGATGGACGAGTTCGGCGTGCGCAGTCAGAACCTCGCCGAGAAGGCGATCGCCGACGGCTTCTGGGAGCGGGAGATCATCCCCGTCACGCTGCCGGACGGCACGGTCGTGTCCAAGGACGACGGCCCCCGCCCGGGCGTGACCGTCGAGGGCGTGTCCGGCCTCAAGCCGGTGTTCCGCCCCGACGGCCGGGTCACCGCCGGCAACTGCTGCCCGCTCAACGACGGCGCCGCCGCGGTGGTCATCATGAGCGACACGAAGGCCCGCGAGCTGGGCATCACCCCGCTGGCCCGGATCGTGTCGACCGGCGTCACCGCCCTCTCCCCCGAGATCATGGGCCTCGGCCCGGTCGAGGCGTCGAAGCAGGCGCTCAAGCGGGCCGGCATGACCGTCGACGACGTCGACCTGGTCGAGATCAACGAGGCGTTCGCGGCCCAGGTGATCCCGTCGTACCAGGACCTGGGCATCCCCATCGACAAGCTGAACGTGAACGGCGGCGCGATCGCGGTCGGACACCCCTTCGGCATGACCGGCGCCCGCATCACCGGCACATTGCTCAACTCGCTCGACTGGCACGACAAGACGATCGGCCTGGAGACGATGTGCGTCGGTGGCGGCCAGGGCATGGCCCTCGTCGTGGAGCGCCTGAGCTAAGAGATCGCCCGAGTTTCCGCCGGGTTCGGTCTGCCACGAGCGGCCGGGCTCGGCGGCTTTCATTTTCACGGCAGGTACCGCACCTCAGGGAAGGCTCGGCTCGGCCCGTCGAGCAGGTGACCACCGCGGTGGCGTAGGTGCTGGTCGAAGAAGGCCAGTGGGTACGCCTGCTGGATCCGGGTCGCCCGGGCCGGGTCCAAGGTGCCGATCCAGCCGGCGAGCTCCTCGTCGCTCATGCCGGTGAGCCCGGCCAGCTGCGGGAGCAGCATCTGGTGGTCGCAGTAGGCGCCGTGGAGCGCGCCGTCGGCCTGGACGTTGCGGCGCCAGCCGTGCAGCAGGCTCCAGAAGTCCGCGACGGCGGGCTCGGCGGCCCGGGTGAACTCGGCGGTCATCAGCAGGAACGGGCGGTCGAGGGCGGCGACCGGCGGCTGCGACTCCATCGGGCCGTCCAGGCTCAGACCGGCCCGGACGCGCCGGTCCACGTTCATGACCAGGGCGGTCGCGGTCCCGCCCTTCGACCAGCCGAACATGCCGATGCGATGGAGGTCGAGGGCGGCGCCCAGGCCCGCGGGCAACGGGCGGCGGTCGGCGTCGGGGTTGCGGCCGGCGGCGAGGTCCTCGAGGCGGTCGAGGACGAAGCGGACGTCGTGCGCGTGGTCCCACGGGGTGACCGGGACATCCTCGCCGGGGACGACGAGCCGGCCGTCGGGGAACTCGCCGTACGCGTCGCCAGTGTGATCCACGGTGACCACGACGTAGCCGTGGCCGGCCAGCTCCTGGACCGCGATCGTGGTCTCGGACCGGTGACCGCCGGCGCCGTGGGAGTAGACGACCACGGGCAACCGGCCGGACGTCCGAAGGACGGGCGCGCCCTCGTGGCCCGCCGTGCGGGGCGCCGCCGCCACCTCGGGGTCGAATCCGTTGGCGGCGAGCAGCTCGCGCATCGGCGCGGCCGGCATCCACGGCGCCACCGGATGACGCCGGGCCTCCCGGGCGGCGGGGTACCAGACACTGATCATCAGCTCACGACCACGCCCGGCCAGATGCAGCGGGACAGTGCCGATCAGATGCGGCCCGGTCGGCCGGGGCAGGCGGAGCGCTGCCGGGGCGGCCCGCGCGCGGCCGGCGCCGGCGAGCGGGACGGCGGCCCCGGTGACAAGCGCGGCGGTGAGCAGACGTCGGCGGGTCAGGGCGACGGTCATCGGTCCTCCGGAGGGTCGGTGGTCTCGACGCGGGTGATGAGCTGCTTCAGTCGTTCGATCTCCTCGGCCAGCGCGGCGCTGCCGGCCGGGGTGAGGGCGATCCAGGTGCGGCCGCGGCGGCCCTCGTAGCCCTTCTCGACCTCGACCAGGCCGGCCGCCTCCAGGACGCTCATGTGCTTGGAGAGGTTGCCGGCGGTCAGGTCGAGCTGGGTGCGCAGGTAGCCGAACTCGACGCGGCGGGCCTCGTGGGTGATGGTGAGGATGCCCAGGCGGACGCGCTGGTGGACGACATCGTCCAGGCCGGTGACGGGATGGGCCTGCGGGTCCGGGTTGCCGGTCTCGGTCATCACCGCTGCCGCCGCCGGGCCATCGCGAAGCCGATCCCGCCGAGCAGCAGAACCGTGCCGTTGATGACCTGCTGCGGCACCCACTCGGTGCGGACGGTCACGTTCATGTGCCAGCCGAAGTCGACCGGCACCAGGACCACGGTCAGGTAGACGAGGGTGAACAGGAACAGGGCGACGTTGCGCTCCAGCCGGGCCAGGACCAGCAGCGCGACCCCGATCGTGCCCCAGGGGGCGATCAGGCGGTCGAAGACCAGCGCCCACTGCGGGAACGTGACCGGGTGGTCGGGGAAATACAGGCGGGCGGCGATCCAGGCGGCGGTGAACAGCACGGTCAGGGCAATGCCGGTGATCGCGTACGGCAGGACCCGGGTGCCCAGTCCGCGCGACCGGGCGACGCGCACGTAGCAGAAGGCGATCGCGGCGTACGCCAGCAGCAGGGCCGGTGGCCAGTAGATCAGCACGCCCGTGCGCGCGAACTGGCACGCGGAACCGTCGGCGACGGCGGTGCAGTGCACCTCCATCCCGGCCCAGTCGATCGGGATGCCGACGAACGTCACCCCGGCCAGGATCATCAGCGCGACCCAGGTGACCCGCTGGTCACGGCGCACCCGGTGGGCAAGGGCGCGCGCGTCGGAGAGCAGCCGGCGGGGGTCGCCGCCGGCGGATACCGGTTCGGTGGTCATGCCGACAGGTTTCCATTGCCAACCATTTGGCGCAAGTGCCGACAGTGGATTTGCCCTGAGGAATTGACGCGCGCCGCGAACGCCGCCTCATCAAGATCTGCGGCCGCCCACGACGGGGAGCGCGTCAGGCGAGCGAATCGCGCAGGGCGCCCACCGCTTGGGCGGCCTCGGCCATGACCGGCGGGGACGGCTCGGCGGCGAGCAGGTCGTCGGCCATCACGCGGATCTGGTCGGGCAGCACCATGTCGTGCTCGCGGGGGACCGGCCGGCGCGGGCGGCCCTCGGCGTCGGCGGCCAGGTCGGCGAGGCGCTGAACCAACTCGTGGGCGCCCCGCGCGTGCGAGCGCCAGCGGGGCTGCTCCCAGTGACGCACCTGGTTGAGCAGCCGGTCGATCGCGGTGGCGAAGTCGGTCACGGCAGCGAGCGTAGCCCGGGCGGCGACCCCCGGGGACGCGACGGCGCCCGGACCGTGGGAGGACGATCCGGGCGCCGCGCTGTGGAGGACCGGGTCAGTCTCTGCTGCCACCCTGCAGGTAGCTGAGCAGCTGGAGGATCTCCAGGTACAGCCAGATCAGGCCGACCAGGATGCCGAACGCGCAGGTCCACGAGTACCGCTGCGGCAGGCCCATGCGGACGCCCTGCTCGATCTGGTCGAAGTCGAGCACGAAGCTCAGCGCCGCGACGACGATGCAGACCAGGCTGAAGCCGATGCCGATCACGCCGCCGTCGCGCAGGCCGGTGTGCACACCGAACAGCGAGAGCACGAAGTTGATCAGCATGACCATGAAGAGGCCGCCGATGGCGCCGATCATGATCTTGCGGAAGCGCGGCGACGAGCGGATCACGCGGTTCGTGTAGAGCACCGCCATCAGCCCGAAGACGCCGAACGTCGCGACCACGGCCTGCAGGACGATGCCGTTGTAGAACGACTCGAACGTCTTGCTGACCATGCCGACGAAGACGCCCTCGATGATCGCGTACGCCACGACCAGCGCGGGGTTGGCCATCCGCGAGAACGAGATGACGAAGCCCAGGATCAAACCGACGATCGCGGCGCCGATCCAGACCGGGCCGGTGAGCGAGTCGGGAATGAGATTCCATGCGGCGATCGCCGAGATGGCGGTGATGCCGAGCAGGACCACGGTCTTGACGACCACGTCGTCGATCGACATGGCCCGCGCGACCGGCGGGGCTGCGTACCCCGGCTGGGTCGGGTACGGCTCACCATATCCGTACCCGGCGGTCCGCTGCTGCTCGGCGGCCTGGCCGAGCCGCGACAGTACCGGGTTCGAAGATTTCACTGTGTCCAGCCTCCCTGAGGTTGAGCACTGTCATGTGCTGCCATTCCAGGGTACGGGTTGCCCGTACCCGATGCCTTCGCGTAAAGCTGTGAGCAGGCTGGGAAGATGTTCATCTACGCCCTGGCGGCCTGGTCGGAGGGGTCGGCAGGCCGGGTATTCCGGGTGGCAGGGCGCCCTTGCCGTTGCTCACCTCGATCACGACCACGCCACCCTTGATCGTGCGCCCGCTGGGGTTGGTGCCGGCCGCCGTGCCCGCCGGGCACTTCGAGTCGACGTCCTGGCCCACCGAGACCGAGAAACCGGCGCCCGAGAGGCGGCTGCGGGCACTCGAGATCGAGTCGCACTCCACGTCGGGGATCCGGCGCTGGTCGCCGTACGCGATCTTGGAGCTTTGGGGTTTCTTGAACTGGACCTTGGGTTTGCCCTTCATGTAATCGGCCAAGGTGTTCCAGACCGCGGGGTTGGAGATGTGGTGCGACATGTGGTCGGGATGGTTCTGATAGTCGGGGTTGACCATGTAGCCCGCGACGACCAGTGAGGTGGTGCCGGCGATCAGCGCGGCCGTCTTGTCGCGGTCGGTGGTGCCCGTCTTGCCGAACACCGGGTGACCGACGATGCCGCGGGTGGCCGGCGCGGTGGCGCCGGCGCAGTGCCCGAGCTGGGACGAGTCGCCGACCGGGCAGCGGGTCGCGTCGAGCGCGGCCCGGGCGACGTCCTTGCTGGTGGCCCGGGTGCAGTGGGACTTGCCGACGTCGAGCTTCTCGCCGGCCTTCGTCAGGATCCGCTCGATCGGCGTCGGCTCGCAGTACATGCCGTCGCCGGCCAGCGTCGCGTACGCGTTCGCCATGTCCAGCGGCGTCGTGGCGGAGACGCCGAGGGTGAAGGCGCCCCACTGGTGCGAGTTGCCCGGCTGGGCCAGCACGGCGTCGCTGGAGGCACGGAACTGGATGCCGAAGCGCTTGGCCACGCTGACCACGTTCTCGGCGCCGACGCGCTCCTCGAGCGGGACGAAGAACGTGTTGATCGACTTACCGAAGCCGGTCCACATGTTGTAGACGCCCTCGCCGCCGCCACCGGAGTTCTGCGGGCACCAGAAATGCGTGCCCGGACAGGCCGAATCGTTGCCACTATCGATGATATAGCTGGATTTATATTGTTTTTCCGCTTTGATGGTGTACGCGAGCGGATAGCCCTTTTCCAGCGCGGCCACCATCGTGAACATCTTCATCGTCGAGCCGGCTTGGTACCCGGTGATGTCGCCGCCCCCGCTCAGCAGCGGGTTCGTCGTGTTGGGGTAGGTGCCCCGGACGCCCTTCTTCGCCTTCCTCGGATCGGACGAGATGTAGTTCGCCGGGTGCGCCTTGTCGTCGAGCTTGTAGCGGCGGTTGGCCTGCAACAGGCGGACCTTGCCGTCACCGGGCTCGATGCCGGCCAGCAGCATCGCGTTCTTGTTCTTGTCCGAGATCAGGTCGTTGATGTTCTTCCGGGAGTCGGCCTGCGCCTTGACGTCCATCGTCGTGGTGATGCGGTAACCGCCGCTCTTCAGGCGACGCTCCCGGTCGTACGGCGTCGCTCCGAACTCCTCGCGGCTCATCCACCACCGGTAGAAGTAGTCGCAGAAGAAGCCCCAGATGTTCTTGGCCACCGAGACGCAGCCGTTGGCCACCGGCCGGACCTGCCGCGGGATCGGCTCCTTGATCGCCTTGTCGGCCTGGGCCTGGGTGATCGCGCCCATCTCGACCATGCCGGGGATCACGTAGTTGTTGCGGCGCTGGAGGATCTCCTTGTAGCCCTCGCTGCTGGCCGGGTTGTAGAAGGTCGGCGCCTTCACCACGCCGGCCAGCATCGCGGCCTGCCCGATCGTGAGGTCCTTCGGCTTCTTGTTGAAGTAGACCTGGCTGGCGGCGAACACCCCGTAGGCCTGGGCGCCGAACGGCGCGATGTTGAGATACCGCTCCAGGATCTGGTCCTTGGACAGCTCCTTCTCCACCTGCAGCGCGTACTTCATCTCGGTGACCTTGCGCTTCGGGGTGTCGGTCGTCGCGTCGACCACTTCCTGCGGGTTGGTCGCCGAGTACGCCAGCGACATGCGCACCCACTGCATGGTGATCGTCGACGCGCCCTGCTTGGACTTGCCGTTGTTGTTGTTCACCAGGGCGCGCGCGACGCCCTTCAGGTCGACGCCCCGATGGTGGTAGAACTCGCGGTCCTCGGCGGCGATCATCGCGTTCCGCATGTTCGGCGAGATGTCCTTCAGCGGCACGTCGCTGCGGAACTCGTCGTAGAACTGCGAGATCTGCGTCTTGTTGTCGGACGCGTAGATCCGGCTGATCTGCGGGGAGCTGAAGGCCTTGAGCTCACCGGGCAGATTGGCGAAGGTCTCGCCGCCGGCCTTGGCGGCCAGCCCGGACATGGCGGCGGCCGGGAAAACCCCGGCCGCCACGACAACACCCGCGAGCGCTCCGCAAACCAGGAGATTCGTCGCGTTCAGGAATATGTTGTGATCATGTCGGCGCATCCAGGACGTCACCGCACCACCATCCGGGACTGGAGTGAGAGGAGTCAATAACAGCGCACGATGTCAAGAGGCGGAGTATGGCCTGCCATACCCCCAGGACGGCGGCCCGCCGTGTGTTTTCGGGGTCCGCCGTGCCGAAGGCTCAAGGGCATGGCAAACACGGTGGTCGACCTGGTCGGCGTGACGAAGACCTATCCCGGTGGCGGCGGCGTGCGCGCACTGGACGGGGTGACGGCAGGGTTCGAGGCGGGGACGTTCACGGCGGTGATGGGCCCCTCCGGATCCGGCAAGTCGACGCTCCTGCACTGCGCGGCCGGCCTGGACCGGCCGGACGGCGGGCGGGTGCTGCTGGCCGGGCGGGACATCGGGAAACTGCGCGAGCCGAAGCTCACCGAGACGCGGCGCGGCCTGGTCGGCTTCGTCTTCCAGTCGTACAACCTGCTCGACTCGCTGTCGCTCTGGCACAACGTGCTTCTCCCGCAGCGGCTCGCCGGCGTGCGCGCCGACAAGGCATGGGCGCGCGAGGTGCTGCGCCGGGTCGGGCTGACCGGGCGCGAGAACGACCGGCCGAGCCAGCTCTCCGGCGGTCAGCGGCAGCGGGTGGCGCTGGCCCGCGCGCTCGCCGCCCGCCCGCAGGTGATCTTCGCGGACGAGCCGACCGGCGCCCTCGACCTGGCCACCGGCCGCGAGGTGCTCGGCCTGCTGCGCGAGGCGGTCGACGACCTGGGCACCACGATCGTGATGGTGACCCACGACCCGGCCGCGGCCGGCTGGGCCGACCGGGCGGTGTTCCTGGCCGACGGCCGGGTCGTGACCGAGCTGGCCGGGCCGTCGGCCGAGAAGGTCGCGGCGGAGATGACGGCGGTGAGCGCCCGATGATGCGGCTGGCGCTCGGCACCCTGCGGCGGCATCGCGGGGCGTACGCCGGAACCCTGATCGCGGCGATGCTCGCCGTCGCCCTGCTCGCCGGGGGCGGGCTGCTGCTGTACTCGGTGCTCACCGCGAAGCCGCCGGCCGACCGGTTCGCCGCGGCCACGCTGGTCGTCCCGGGCGCGCGGGAGGTCAGCGTGACGACCGAGACCACCAAGCACAAGAAGGAGGGCAAGGCCAAGGTCAAGCGGAAGACCAAGACCGAGCGGCTGACCGGCGCGGGCACGCTGCCGACGGATCTGGCCGGGCGGATCGCGGCGCTGCCGGGCGTCACCCGGGTGGTGCCGGACGCGGCCTTCCCGGTCCAGGTCACCGGCGCGAGCGGCCGGCCGCTGCGCGGCGCCGACAAGGCTCCGGTGATCGGTCACGGCTGGGCGTCGGCGGTGCTGACCCCGTACGGGATGAAGGACGGCCAACCGCCCACCCAGGGTGAGGTGGTGATCGACGCCGACCTGGCCGCTCGCGGCCGGGTGGCGATCGGCGACATCCTGAAAGTCACCAGCCGGACCGGGGAAAGGTCGCTACGGGTCAGCGGGATCGCGGCGCCACCCGGACGCGACGGGCTGCCGGCGCAGGGCGCGCTTTTCGTGGCCGACCGGGAAGTCGCCGCGGTGTCGGGGCTGGACGGTCCCACCGCCCTCGGGGTGTTCGGCACGCCGAAGACGGGCCTGGACGGCCTGACCGGCGACGACAAGGTTCGCGCCGACCTCCCCGGCGCGCTGCCCGACTACATCGGACCGATCTCCATCTTCGGGTTCGTCATCGGCATCACGGCGTTCGCGGCGGTCTTCGTGCTCACCGGCACGGTCACCCTGAGCGTGCGGCAGCGGCTGCGCGAGCTGGCCCTGCTGCGGACCGCCGGCGCCACGCCGCGGCAACTCCGGCGCCTGCTCGGGCTGGAGAGCGTCGTGCTGGCCGCGCTCGCGGCGCTACCCGCGCTGCCGCTGGGCATCGTGTCCGCCCGGCTCGTCGCGGCCCGCTTCCAGACGCTGGGCGTCGTCCCGGCCCAGTTCGCGGTGCGGGTGAACGTGCCGGTGCTGTTGCTGGCGGCGCTCGCGGGCTTGCTGGTCACCTTCGTCGCCGCGCGGATCGCGGCACGCCGGGCGGTGCGGATCGCGCCGACCCAGGCGCTCGCCGAGACCGCCGCCGCGCCGGCCGGGACGCTGTTCCCCCGGCTCCTGCTCGCGCTGGTCACCGCGGGCGGGGCGGCGGCGGTGCTGACGTTCGTGCCGCTGGGCGGGCCGCTGGGGATGGGCATGAGCTTCGTGTCGTCGGCGCTGCTGCTCTGCGCGGTCGCCGCGGTGGGGCCGTGGCTGGTGCGGCCGCTCACCCTGCTCGCCCGCCCGCTCGGGTTGGCCGGGCTGCTGGCCCGCACCGAGTTCCGCCGGGTCGCGGCGGTGGCGGTGCCGCTGGTGCTGATGTTCGGGATCAACGCGCCGATGCTGCTGAACAGCACGCTGCTGAGCCGGCTGGCCTCTCAGCAGCAAGCCGAGCGCAACGCCTCGGCTACGGAGGTGGTCGCCTCTCGTGTGCCGCTGACCACCGCCCGCCGGATCGCCGGGACGCCGGGCGTGACCGGCATGGCCGCGCTGCTGCCGACCCGGGTGATCGCGGTGCGGGGTGGAAAGCCCGAGGACTACCCGGCGCAGGGTTTGCTTGCCACCGGTTCGGGCGCCCTTGACCTCGACATCCGGGCCGGGGCATACACCGCAGACGGCGTCGGCGCGAGTGAGGCGCTGGCGCGACAGTTCGGCTGGAGAGTCGGAAATATCGTGCCTTTGTGGCTTGCGGATGGCACGCGGGTCGAGCTGCCACTGACCATGGTGTACGCCCGGGACCGCGGCTTCGGTGACGTGGTGCTGCCCGCTGCCCTGGTCGCCGCGCACGACCCTTCCGGCCTGGTCAGCACCATCAACGTGCGTAAACAAGGCGCGGAGGCACACGCACCGGCCGCGTGGGCCGCGGAAGATGCCCCCGAGCAGCAGGGCGCCTGGGAGCTGCTGGTCGTGATCTCCCTCGGGTTCACCGCGATCGCCGTGGTCAACACCTCGGCGATCGCTGCCGCCGGCCGCCGCCGGGAGTACGCCGACCTGCGGCTCGCCGGCGCCACGGCGGGGCAGCTGCACCGGCTCGCCGGGGCCGAGGCGCTGGTGACGGTGCTGGCCGGGCTGGTGCTCGGCGCAGCCGTCACCGGGGTGGTGGTCGGCGCCTTCAGCACCGCCCAGGACGGCACGCTGCGGTGGATCGTGGACCCGGCCACGTACGCGACGATGGCCGGCGGTGTCGCGGCCCTGGGCCTGATCGCCGGCGTCCTGCCCACGAGGCTGCTGGTGCGGCGCCGCACGCCGGCATCCGCGGTCTAGGCTCGCCAGGATGCGCCAGGTGATCACACGGACCGGACGGGCCCTGGCCTACCTGGTCACGGGCCTGCCGGCCGGGATCCTCGGGCTCGCGTGGAGCGTCGCCGCCGCCCTCGTCACCGCGCTGACCTCCGTCACGCACCTCGGCGGGCACGCCTTCCTCGGGGCGGCGTGGGTCACCCGGCGGCTGGCCGGGGTCGAGCGGCGCCGGGCCGGCTGGGTGCTCGGCGCGCCGATCGGGTCGCCCTACCTGCCGGTCACCGGCGACCGGCTGCGCGAGCGGGTCGCCTCGGTGGCCCGGCAGCCGGCCTCGTGGCGCGACCTGGCCTGGCTGGTCCTGAGCTTCCCGGCCTGCCTGGTCACCGGGGTGGCCGGCATCGTGGTGGCGGTGGTCGGCCTGGCCGCGGTGGTCGCGCCGGCCTGGGCCTGGGCGGTGCCCAACCCGCACGCGCCGTTCCCGATGAAGCCGCTGTTGACCACCGTGCCGGGCCGGTTCGGGCTCACCCTGATCGGGCTGGCGCTGCTGCCGGTGACGCTGTGGCTGGTGCGTGCCCTCGCGGCCGCCTCGGCCCGGCTCGCCGCCGCGCTGCTCTCCCCCGGCGAGCACCGCCGGCTGGTGGAGGAGACGGCCCGGCTCGCCGAGACCCGGCGGCGGGTGGTCGACGCGCAGGCGGCCGAGCTGCGCCGGATCGAGCGCGACCTGCACGACGGCGCTCAGGCGCGGATCGTGGCGGCCGGGATGACGCTGGCGCTGGCCGCCCGCAAGCTTCGCACCGACGGCGACCCGGCGCCCGATGTCGACCTGGCCCGGCGCCAGCTCGACGACGCGCTCGGCGAGCTGCGCCGGCTGGTCCGCGGCATCCACCCGCCGATCCTCACCGACCGCGGCCTGCACGCGGCGCTGGCCGCGCTGGCCGGCGACTGCCCGTTCCCGGTGACTCTGCGCGGCGACGCCGGCGCGCGGTATCCGGCGGCGGTCGAGTCGGCGGCCTACTTCGTCGTCGCCGAGGGCCTCACCAACGCGGCCAAACACGCGGACGCCACCGCCGGGACGGTCTCGTTTGCCCGCGCCGGCGGTGTTGTGCACGTTGCGGTGACGGACAACGGCCGGGGTGGCGCCGATCCCGGCGGAGCCGGGCTCGACGGGCTGCGCCGCCGGGTCGAGGCGCTCGACGGCACGCTGACCCTGACCAGCCCGCCCGGCGGGCCGACCGTTCTGCTCGCGGAGTTGCCATGCGCATCGTGATCGCCGAGGACCTGCTGCTGCTCCGCGAGGGGATGGTGCGGCTGCTCACCGAGACCGGGCACACCGTGGTCGCGGCCGTGGACAACGCCGACGACCTGGTCACGGCCGTCGCGTCGCACCGCCCCGACCTGTCGGTGGTGGATGTCCGGCTCCCGCCCGGCTTCCGGGACGAGGGCTTGCGCGCGGCGCTGCGGATCCGGGCGGCCGACCCGGAGGCGCGGGTGCTCATCGTCTCGCAGTACGTCGAGCGGGCGTACGCCGCCGACCTGCTGGCCGACGGGCGAGGCGGGGTCGGCTACCTGCTCAAGGACCGGGTCACCGCGCTCGACGACTTCCTCGACGCGGTCGAGCGGGTGGCGGCGGGTGGCACCGCCATGGATCCGGAGGTGGTCCGGCAGCTCTTCAACCGCGGCGGCGGGCTGGAGACGCTTACGCCGCGGGAGCGCGAGGTGCTCGGGCTCATGGCCCAGGGCATGTCCAACGCGGCGATCGGCGCCGCGCTCGTGCTCGCCCCGGTGTCGGTGGAGAAGCACATCGGCAACATCTTCGCCAAGCTGCAGCTGCCGCCCGCGGAGGACGCCCACCGGCGGGTCCGGGCTGTCCTCGCGTACCTCAACGGCTGACCAGCTCGTCGCCCAAGCGCGTGCGCTGGTAGATCAACCGTCGCCCGGCCCGCTCGGCGGCCACGAGACCGGCGTCGCGCAGGGTGGTGAGATGGTGCGAGGCGGTGGCCGGGGCCAATCCAAGGCGGCCGGCGACCTCGCCGGTGCTGCCCGGCGCGGCCAGCAGGGTCAGGACGGCGGCCCGGGTCGGGCCGAGCAGCGCGGACAACGCGGCCTTCGTCGCCGGGGCCCAGACGTTGCCGAAGCCGCTCGGGGCGTACCAGAGCGCGCGGCCGGTGGGCGCGTCCGGCATCGCGTAGACCTCGCCGCCGGCGAAACCGGTGGGCAGCAGGGTGAGGTCGTGGCCGTCGAGGGACCACCGCCCGTGCTTGTGGGGATAGCGGATCTGCAGGGCCGCGCCGTCCCAGCGCAGCTTGGGGTGCAGCCCGTCGAGCAGGCTGCGGGGGCTGTGCTCGGCGGCGGCCCGCGCCCGGGTGGCGATCTCCGCGTCGGCGGCGGCTCGCAGCCCCGCCCAGAGCGGCGCGATCGCGAAGGAGAAATATTGACGCAGCTCATCCGTCAGGGCCTCGACGGCGGCCTGTGGATCCCGCGCGAAATCGGATATTTCGGGCGGCTGGGTCCGGCCTTCCCACCCCGCCAGCACCTGCTCCACGACTTGATCCGGCGGAGTCGCCGCGATGAGCGCGAGCTCCTCGGCCAGCGTCGGCCGGGAGGTGCGGGGCACGGGCGTGAGGAAGTCGGGCGCGTAGCCGTGCGGGCCGAGCACGACCGCGCTGAACACCGGCCACGCCTCGACCGCCGCCGCGACCCGCGATCGCCAGGCCGGCGGCACCCAGGGGTTGTCCTGCCCGAGCGCGAAAGCACTGGCCACGACCTCGGCCATCGGCGAATGGGCGAACCTCAGCCCGGCCAGGTCGGCGGCCCCGAACTCCCATGCGATCACCGGGCCATTCGAGCACGGTCGAACGGCTTCCGGCCACCGCTAGCTTCCGGGCATGCGATACACGAACCTGGGCCGGACCGGCCTGACCGTCAGCCGCCTCTGCGTCGGCACCATGAACTTCGGCTGGCAGATCGGCGAGGAGCAGAGCCACGCGATCCTGGATCGGGCAGTTTCCCTCGGCCTGAACTTCGTGGACACCGCCAACATGTACGGCCGCGAGGACGGCGACGGCCTGAGCGAGCGGATCATCGGATCCTGGCTGGACAAATCGGGTATGCGGGATGCCATCGTGCTGGCCACCAAGGTCTACGCGCCGATGAGCGACCGGCCCAACGACCGCGGCCTCTCCGCCCGCAACATCATCGCCTCCTGCGAGGCCTCCCTGCGCCGGCTGCGCACCGACTGGATCGACCTGTTCCAGATGCACCACGTCGACCGGAAAACCCCGTGGGAGGAGATCTGGCAGGCGATGGAGACGCTGGTGGGTCAGGGCAAGATTCGGTACGCCGGTTCGTCGAACTTCGCGGGGTGGCACCTGGCCCGCGCGCAGGCGTCCGCCGACCGCCGCAACTTCCTGGGCCTGGTCTCCGAACAGTGCAAGTACAACCTGCTCACCCGCCAGGCCGAGCTGGAGGTGCTGCCCGCGGCGGCCGAGCTCGGCATCGGCATCCTGCCCTACTCCCCGCTGCATTTCGGCGCCCTCTCGGGAGCGCTGCGCAAGCAGACAGCCGGCCGCACCCTGCTGCACTTCTCCGAGCGCGCCGAGCCGCACCGCGCGGCCCTCGAGCGCTACGAGGCGCTGTGCGACGAGCTGGGCCGCGAACCAACGGCGGTGGCGATCGGCTGGCTACTGGCCCGGCCCGAGGTGACCGCCCCGGTGCTGGGCCCCCGCACCCCGGAGCAGCTCGACCTGCCGGCGGCGGTCCTCGACGACCCGCTGCCGGACGAAGCCATGCGCGCGCTGGACGAGATCTTCCCGCCGGTCGGCCCGGCTCCCGAGGCCTGGGCCTGGTGACTCTTACTTCACTTTGAGCACCCCGATAGCGCAGGCGAGGAAGCACGCCGCCCCGGCGCTGGTGGTCACGTTGGCGATCGTCTCGTCGACCGACGTTCCGGTGTCCGGCAGGACGAAGGCGGTGATCGCGGAGACGCCGAAGAGCACGCAGCCGAGAAGGTTGACCGCGGCCGACCACCGGCCGTCGCGGGGCGAGGCTCGATATGCGACCACGCCCGAGACGAGGAAGCAGATCGAGCCGTACAGGTCCGGGCGCCACACCAGCCGGTCGTAGCCGGGGCTGGACAGGGCGGTGTGCAGCGCCCGGAAGGTCGAGACGTTGAAGAACAGCGTGCCGGCCGACTGGATCACGGCTGCCCACCACGCGGCCCGCCCGGTGGCGGTCCAGACCTGCAACGCGCCACCGGTGGTGAACAGCACCGACCCGACGAAGAACGTGACCGCGTCGGCGGTGGCGCCGACGAGGCCGGCGTAGCCCGGGAACGGGCCCACCACGAAGCAGGCCGATCCCAGGGCGAACGCCAGGCCCATCCACCGTTCGCGGCTAATGGTGGAATCCCGACGCGGTCGACCCGTCGTGAGCCGGCGCCGGCTGCTTCTCCAGGCGCGGCAACTGCCGTTTCAACTCGTCGATCAGCATGTCGCCCAGGTCGTGGGTGAAGCCGCGCCGCACGACCACCCGGAGCACCGCGAGGTCCTCCCGGTTCTTCGGGAACGTGTACGCGGGGACCTGCCAGCCGCCCGTACGCAACGCCTGGGAGACGTCGAAGACGGTGAAGTTCGGGATCTCGGCGCGCACCTTGAAGGCGAAGACCGGAAGCTCGTCGCCGCGGGTGACCAGCTCGAACGGCCCGAGCTCGGCGATCCGGCCGGACAGCCGCGTCGCCACCTCCCGGGCGTAGCCCTGCACCCGCGCGTAGCCGTCGAAGCCGAGGCGCAGGAAGTTGTAGTACTGGGCCGCGACCTGGGCGCCGGGACGGGAGAAGTTCAGGGCGAACGTGGGCATGTTGTCGCCGAGGTAGTTGACCCAGAAGATCAGATCCTCGGGCAGCGCCTCGGCGTCGCGCCACACGATCCAGCCGACACCCGGATAGACCAGGCCGTACTTGTGCCCCGAGGCGTTGATCGAGGCGACGCGCGGCAGCCGGAAGTCCCACGCCAGGTCCGGGTCGAGGAACGGCGCGACGAAGGCGCCCGACGCGCCGTCGACATGCACCGGGACGTCGATGCCGGTGCGGGCCTGGAAGGCGTCGAGAGCGTCGCAGATCTCCTGGACCGGCTCGTAGGAGCCGTCGAAGGTCGACCCGAGGACCGCCACGACCCCGATCGTGTTCTCGTCGCAGAGCGCGACCGCCTCGTCGGCGGTCAGGTGCAGCCGGTCGCCCTCCACCGGGACCAGCCGCATGTCGACGTCCCAGTAGTTGGCGAACTTCTCCCAGCACACCTGGACGTTGATACCCATCACCAGGTTGGGCCGGCCGGTGCCCTTCTGCCGGTGCTGCCAGCGGCGTTTGAGGGCGAGCCCGGCGAGCATCGCCGCCTCGCTCGACCCGGTCGTCGAGCAGCCGGTCGCGGTGTCGGGGTCGGGCGCGTGCCACAGCCGGCTCAGGATCTGCACGCATCGGTTCTCGAGCTCCGCGGTCCGCGGGTACTCGTCCTTGTCGATCATGTTCTTGTCGAGGCATTCCGCCATCAACCGGTCGGCCTGCGGCTCCATCCACGTCGTGACGAACGTGGCGGTGTTGAGCCGGGCGTTCCCGTCGAGCATCAGCTCGTCGTGCACGATCTGATACGCCACCTCGGCGGGAAGCTCCCCCGCCTTCAGTTCATGCCGCGGAATAGCCAGGTTCTCGATACCGAACCGCGGCCCGATCGCCAGCTCGCTCGATTCCGCCGCCCGGCCCGCCTTGGGGTGCTTGAGCATCGCCATCTCCCACTCTTCAGACAGAGTCGGAAACACCGTGTCGCTCAGAACGCAGCAGGGGCATCACCCTGCATGGATGACCGCGACCAAAGTCGCGATCGCCCCGCTGATGAGGAGCCGGACGATTTTTCGTCGCCGCGGGGTTTGCGGCGCCGGAAAATTGCCCGGCTCCTCATCAGCCCCGAAGGGGCGATCGCCCGCGGCGCCGGAGGCGACGCCAGCCGGCTCAGTGCCCGGGGCGGGTCTCGAACCCGCACGCCCTTTCAAGGGCAGCCGCTTTTAAGGCGGCCGTGTCTGCCATTCCACCACCCGGGCGGGCAGGAACACCGTATCGGGTGCCGCCCGGGCGGTGGAATCGGACTAGCGGGCCCCCGCGCCCACCGTTTCGCGCTCCTTGGGGAGGTCGACCCGCGGAGTCACGTGGGTGAACTCCTCGCGCGGGGTGTGCAGCTGGCCGAGTGCGATCGTCTCGCGGCGCAGCACGAACGCCAGGGTCCAGTCGGCGACGACCCGGACCTTGCGGTTGAACGACGGGATACGGCTCATGTGGTACGTCCGGTGCATGAACCACGCGGGCAGGCCCTTGACCTTGATGCCGTAGACGTGCGCCACGCCCTTGTACAGGCCGAGGCCGGCAACGCTGCCGACGTACTTGTGGCGGTACTCCTTGGGGAGGCCGCCGAGGATGACCGTGCGGATGTTGTCCGCCAAGACGCGAGCCTGGCGGACGGCGTGCTGCGCGCTGGGCGAGCAGTACGCGCCGGGGTTGGTCAGGTCGGGCACCTGGGCGCAGTCGCCGGCGCTCCACGCGCCGTCGAGCACCTTGTCGCCGTCGACGACCTGCAGCGTGGGCAGGCAGGTGACGTGACCGCGCGGGCCGCGCGGCAGGTCGGTGCGGTCCAGCATCGGCGAAGGCTTCACGCCGGCCGTCCACACCAATGTCTCGGCCTGGAAGCGCTCGCCGTCATCGGGGTTATTCTGGGGTTTTCCGCCGCGGGTGGACTCAGCGAGCACGATCTCGCCGTCGACGCAGGACTCGAGCCGGGTGTCGAGGCGCAGCTCGATGCCGCGGGCGTCGAGCGCGCGGGCCGCGTACGCGCCCATCTTGGCGCCGACCTCGGGCAGGATCCGCTTGGTCGCCTCGACCAGCACGAACCGGAGCTCGGACGGGTCCAGGTCGGGGTAGTACTTCAGCGCGTCGCGGACGACGTCCTCCATCTCGGCGAGCGCCTCGATGCCGGCGAAGCCGCCGCCGACGAACACGAAGGTGAGCGATGCCTTGCGCACCGCCGGGTCGGGGGTGACCGCCGCGACGTCGAGTCGGTCCAGGATGTGGTTGCGCAGGTAGATGGCCTCGCCGATGGTCTTGAACCCGATGCCGCGTTCCCGGAGGCCGGGGATGGGCAGGGTCCGCGACACCGAGCCGGGCGCCACGATGATGTGGTCGTACGTCATCTCCGTGGACGGGCCGTCGATCGGCTGGATCGTGACCGTCTTGCGCGCGTGCTCGATCTTCGTGACCTCACCGGACACGATGCGGCACTTCTTGAGCTCTCGCCGGAGCGGAACCACCGAGTGCCGCGGGCTGATGTTGCCGGCCGCTGCCTCGGGGAGGAACGGCTGGTACGTCATGTGCGGCTGCGGGTCGATGACGACCACCTCGGCGCGGCGCCGGTTGAGCTTCTTGGACAGGCGCAGGGCCGCGTACAGCCCGACGTGACCTGCCCCTACGACAACGATGCGCTGCGGATTCACATGAATATTGTCGCGCGTGACGCCCGATCGCGCCTCGTTCTGTGATCTATCACAAAGCCGTTTGTCAAGTGCCGTGAGGCACATATTTCCAACAGATTTCACGCTCTCTGCAAAAGGCGTGCTATGAGCACCGTGGCGCCGACCGCGCAGGCGATCCCGGCGATCGTGGCCAGCACAAACGCGCCGCCGGCAAGATCGGCGGAGAGTCCCAGCGACACCACGGTGAGTACCGCGGAGATCAGCACGACCGCCCCGGCGCGGGCCAGCCAGCCGCCGACCATGTCCAACGTCACGACCGCGTCGTACGGGAGGACGGCGGCCAGCGCGGTCAGCGAGTGTCCGAGGTAGAGCAGGGTGGCGATGGTGAGCACCCGCCACAGCGGGATCCGCGACTCGAACCCGGCCGTGTCGGCGATCCAGCCGGCCACCACGAGCAGGGCCGCGAAGGTGGCGCCCCGGCCGCGCGGCGCCACCGACGGATAGACGGCGACCAGCACGAGCGCCACGTACCACTCGCTGGCCACGATCGCCTGGGGCCAGGCCACGGTCATCGCGATCAGGCCGCACAGCGCGATGCCGAAGCGGACCATGAACGGGATCGCGGTGGCCCGCGACGCCGCCGTCCGGGCCGCGGCGATCTGCTTGTCGAGAAGCATCAGTGCCCCCTGGGCGCCGAGGCGAGGCGGGCCACGTCGCGCAGCACCAGGTCGAGGCTGCCGGCGCCGGCCCAGGACACCACCGGCACGCCGTGCTCGCGCAGGCGGCCCAGGACGTTCTCCCGCTCGATCCGCCACAGCCGGGTGGCGAGCGGGGTCCACTGGTCGCGGTTGGTGGGCGCGGCGCCGGCGGGCAGCGTGTCGACCGCGACGACGTAGCGGCCGGACTGGGTGAGCTGGGCCAGCATGTCGGCCGAGCGAGGGTCGACGAGCGGGGTGAGCACCATGACCAGCGCGTCCGAGGAGACGTGGTGCATGCCGAAGACGTTCTGGTAGTCGTCCTCGTTGACCTCGACCGGGTCGGGGCGCACGTCCAGCAACCATTCGAGCACGGTCAGATACTGACGCCTTCCGGTGGCCGGGCGCAGGCGGCGGGCGGTCGCGCCGTACTCCAGCAGCGACACCCGGTCGCCGCGCTGCAGGTAGTGCTCGGCGATCGCCGCGGCGGCCCGGACGGTCGTGTCGAGGACGGACGCGCTGCCGGCCACGCCGCCGGACAGACCCACCTCGCCCAGCACGTCGAGCAGGAGCAGGACCTCGGCGTCACGGTCCGACAGGGTGGAGGCGACGTGCAGGTCGCGGGTCCGCAGCGAAACCCGCCAGTCGATGCGCCGCAGCCGATCGCCCGGCGCGAACGGCCGTACGCCGGCCAGCTCTCCACCCTCGCCGGGACGCCGCGACCGATGGTTACCCACCAGGCCGGCCGCGGCCGGCATCGCCTCGGTGGCGTTGAACGGATCCGTGTTCGGGTACACCCGGACGCCCCGGCCGGACACCACCACCGGACGGCAGGCCAGCAGCCCACCGCAGGCCGCGACCCGGGCGGCCGCGGGACCGACGTCCTGGCGGCCCCAGCGCAGCGCGTCGCCGGGCAGCTCCACCGAATACCAGCCGTCGCGCGGCACGGTGATCGCGAACGGGCGGTCGGCCTGCTCCAGCTTGAGCCAGGGCGACGTACGGGTACGCAGCACCACCAGGTCGTACGGGATCACGTCGGGGTTGCTCACGGTCACCGCGGCGTCGACGTGGCCGCCCTCGACGATGTGCTCCTCGTCGGCGGTGATCGTCAGCTCGGGCGCCGAGCGGGGCATCCGGCGCAGGCCGACCGCGGCGCCGATCGCGAACGGCGCGGCCAGCAGCACCAGGTCGACCCGGCCCAGCGCCACGCCGAGCAGCAGAAGCAGCCCGGTGAGCAGCACCGACCGGCCCAGCGCGCGGGTCGGCACCCAGGCGGGCGCCGACCACGACTCCCCGTCGGCGGACGCCGACTGCGGAATCGCGTGGCGAAGGGTCAGGCGGTCAGTCATGCCGCGCGTACGTCGGGAGCGCGCCGCTCGCCGGCGCCGGCACGTTGGTCAGCACCTCCTGCACCACGAAGGCGGGGTCGACGCGGCGCAGCCACATCTCGGGCCGCAACGTGATGCGGTGGGCGAGCGCGGGCACGGCGACGTCCTTGACATCCTCGGGCACCACGAAGTCACGGCCGGCCATCGCGGCCCGCGCCCGGGCCAGCAGCAGCAGCGCCAGCGAGCCACGCGGCGACGAGCCGACCAGCACCGAGGCGTGCTCGCGGGTGGCCGCGGTCAGCGCCACGATGTAGCGGCCGATCGAGTCCTCCACGGTGATCGACTCGAGGGCGGCCTGCATCGCCTGCAGCATCCGGGCGTCGACCACGGGCTGCAGGAACGCCTCCTCCTGGCGGCGGGACATGCGGCGGCGCAGCACGTCCCACTCCTCCTCGGCGGTCGGGTAGCCGAACGAGACCCGGATCAGGAAGCGGTCGAGCTGCGCCTCGGGGAGCGGGTACGTCCCCTCGTACTCGATCGGGTTGGCCGTGGCCAGCACGTGGAACGGCGGGTCCAGGCGATAGGTCACGCCCTCGACCGACACCTGCTTCTCCTGCATGGCCTCGAGCAGGGCGGCCTGGGTCTTCGGCGGCGTCCGGTTGATCTCGTCGGCCAGCAGCATGTTGGTGAAGACCGGACCGGCCCGGAAGGCGAAGTCGCCCTTGCGCTGGTCGTACAGGAAGGAACCGGTCACGTCCGCCGGGAGCAGGTCGGGCGTGAACTGCAGGCGGCGGAAGTCGAGACCCAGGGACTGCGCGAAGCAGCGGGCCGTCAACGTCTTGCCCAGGCCCGGCAGGTCCTCCAGCAGCACGTGCCCGCCGGCCAGGATGCCGGCCAGCACCAGCTCCAGCGACTCGCGCTTGCCCACCACGACGCTGCCGACCGACTCCAGGACGGCACCGGCCAACCTGCCCACCTCGTACGGGGGAAGGGCGTTCTCGGTCACCGGCACACCTTTCTCACAGTCGTTCCAACGCGGTCACGTAGGTCTCGAGCTCGACCGCCTTGGCGGTGTGCCGCCCCCGGTCGTGCAGGGCCGCCCACAGCGGGTCGCCGAGCAGCTCACGGGCCCGGCGCGGATCGGAGGACCGGGTGATCCCGTGGCGCAGCCGCAGCCGCTCGTCGGCGAGCTCCGCGAGTGCGGGCAAAACGTTACGCGCATAGAGATCCGCGTCGGAGTGGGCCCGGTCGAGGCTGCGCTCCCAGCGGCGCACAGTGGCGCGCAGCGCGTCACCCTGGTTGCGGCCCGACTCGGAGCTCGACGACCGCCGCTTGGGCAGGGCGGGCGGAGCCACCTCGGAGACCGCGAACAGCACGAGCCGCAGGCCGACGAAGAACGCGATGATCAAAAGCAGCGAGATGTGGATGTTCGCCGCGCGCAGCGCCGCCACGGTCACCACCGTCGCCGCCACGATCAGCAGCGCGTTGCGCAGGATCCACAGGCCGGTGGAGCGCCGCTTCGCCACCGGCTCGGCAGCCTCCTCGACCGGCTCGTCGCGGAAGCTGAAAAGGTCGTCGAGCCCGCCGTCGCTCATGCCGGGACACCTGCCCCCAGCTCGGCGCGCAGCCGCTCGAGGGCACTGCGGGCCTGCCGGCGCATCTGGTCGTCGACCGTGTGGGTGGCGTACCGGGCCTCGCGGTAGACCTCGAGCAGGGCGGCGAGCACCTGCGCGTCGACCTGGTGCTCGCGCAGCAACCGGCCCACCAGGTCGGTCGGGCTGTCACCCGGGCTGCGCGGGGTGCCGGCGGCCGCGGCGGCCTGCTCGAGACGCACCCAGCAGGCGATGACGGCGCGGCGGGGGTCGCGGTCGGTGTCGGAGAGCTCCTCCAGGCCGGCGTCGAGCGCGGCCGCGATCTCGTCGGCCGTACGCGCGCCCTGCTTGCTCTCGGTGACGCCGCTGCGGCCCTTGCGGGCGCGGCGGCGGGCCTGGTCGCGCACGATCGCCCAGATCACGATGACGATCACGACCAGCGCGATGAGCAGGATCAGGTAGAGCGCGGCCGTGCCCAGCCACTCCGGCAGGCCACGGGCGGCCTCGGGCGGCTGCTGGACGCCGGTGGTCGCGCTCGGCTGGGTCTTGGGCAACAGCGGCGGGGGCGTCGGCGTCGCATCCGGATGGATCTGGTCGAGCTGCGGCGACGACCGTGTCGCCGCCAGCGCCGTCACGAAGAGCAGCACAAGGACGGCGGCCAGTGGCCACCAGCGGCGCAGTACGGCGAGATCCATGTCGTGCGGCTTTCCCTTCGGCTGTGCCGAATCATGCCAGGCCCGCGAGACTCTTCGCACGGGCGAACACGTCGTCGAGCATCGCCGGGGTGAGTCGTCCGGTGAAGGTGTTCTGCTGGCTGACGTGGAAACACCCGAGCAGGTCGGGCACCCCCGGCAGGCTCACGAGCGCGCCGTGCCCGAACTTAGGCCGAGGCACGGGCGCTTTTGTGCCATAAACCGCGGCCATCGCCGGCCACCACGCCGCCCAGGCGAACGCGCCGAGCGCCACCACCACCCGCAACGTGGGACGAATCAGACCGATCTCGCGATGCACCCATGGCGCGCAGGTGTCCCGCTCCTCCGGGGTCGGCTTGTTGTCCGGCGGCGCGCACCGGACCGCGGCGAAGATCCGCGTGTGCCGCAGCTCCAGCCCGTCGTCGGCCGACACGCTGGTGGGCTGATTGGCCAGGCCCGCACGATGCAGCGCGGCGAACAGCACGTCACCCGACCGATCGCCCGTGAAGATCCGCCCGGTCCGGTTTCCGCCGTGTGCCGCCGGCGCCAGCCCCAAGATCCCGATCTCGGCATCGTCGTTGCCCCACCCCGGGACCGGGCGCGCCCAGTAGTCCCACTCCCGGAACGAAGCCCGCTTGACCCGCGCGACCTCTTCCCGCCACGAGACAAGCCGCGGGCAGGCAAAACAATCCGCGACCGAGGCGTCCAGCACCCTGAGCGACGCGGCGCCGGCCGCGTGCTTGATCACATCATCACGCGTACGGGACCGCGCCTCACCCGAGCTCATTTCGTGAGCACGATATCAACCCCGCGCCCGGCGGCGGATCTAATGGACCCATGGGACAAGCACTCGGGGAGATTCTGGACGCGGCGGCCGAGGGAAGGTTCCCGCCCGACGACGGGGAGACGATCGTCGTGCCGCAGCCGAGCTGGCGGGACGCCGGGGTGGTGGCGTTCACCGGGCATTCCGTGGTGTTTGTCGACGAGGATCCGGCGTGGGTCAAGGCCGCGCTGGACGATGTGGAGACCGATCCGCTGGCGGCGGCGATGAACGCGCGGTTCCTCAACGCGCTCCTGGAGCGGACGGGCCGGCGGATGGACACGATCGATCTGCTGACCGTCGCTCAGCCGCTGGCCGGGCCGCCCCCGGTGGAGCTGGCGGAGATCCGGGATCCATCGCATCCGCGGGTCCGGCGCGCGTTGCTGCACCGCGACGACGTGCGGGTCTGGGCGACTGCGGCGGGCGCCGCCTACGTGCCGGTGGACGCGGACGACCCCGAGGAGCGCGCCGGCGGCGGCCTGCTGGTGCTGGGGCGCGGGGTGGCCGGGCGCTGGGAGGCGGCCATCGAGGTGGAGTCGGCGGCGCGGCATCGGGGCTTGGGCAAGGCGCTGGCGCTGGCCGCCCGCCACCTGGTGCCGGGCGGGCTGCCGGTGTGGTCGCAGCAGGCGGCGGGCAACGCGCGCAGCATCCGGGCCTTCCAGGCGGCCGGCTACCGCCCGGTCGGCGGCGAGGCGCTGATGGTCCCGCGCTAGCGATCCCGCGATGTGGCAGCGCCCGTTCGGAGGATGAGACCGCGTCCCACATCCCGGCGGGCAGTCCCGGATGGCTGGACGCGCAGCCCACATCCCGAGACCCGTCGACCCCTCCTCCCAAAATATCCGGATTTTTCCGGTGACCGCTTCTCGCCGCCGGCGCAAGATGATGAGTTACCGCACGCACCGAACGCCCGTTCATCAAGATCGCCCCGGCCAACGTCGATTGGCGGCTTATGCGCCTTCGGCGAGCTCCGGACACCCCCGCAACCAACGACGACGGCGCGACCGGCCGCCCCCACCGCCACCTGGCACACCCCGGGCCATGGCAAGCCCAGCCCAACCAACGATCACCGCAACGCGCCCGCGCCGCCCTTGCCGCCCGCGCCGTCAGCGGGAAGCGCTAGGTGACGCCGAGCGGCTGGGTACGGCGGTCGGCGCCGGCTGGGATGCCGCCGACGCGGTGGGCGAAACGGACGGCGACGGATCGTCGGTTGGCGCCTGGACTCCGAACGGCGCGAACTGCGGGCAGTACGGATAGGCGATGTTGCGGGAGCGCGTCTCCTCCCCCGTCGTCGGGTCGGTGCAGATGTTGGTGCCCAGCTGGATCGAGGATCCGTCCTGGTCGTAGAGGCGCGCGTTCGGCACCAGGCGGCCCTGGCTGTCGTACACGTAGACGTCGTTGACGTTGCTGTAGGGGTTCTGGTCGGTGTACTGGTAGTTCGCGTCGCTGTAGCCGGGGTCGCGGGCCTTGTCGTCGGCGCTGACGAAACCGGCCAGGGCGAAGATGACCAGCACGACGGTGCTGGAGCGCAGGGCCAGGCGGGGCAGGCGGGACAGGGACGCCGTGCGGTGGCCGAGGACGATCGAGACGATCACGCAGCCGGCCAGCAGGACCAGGGCGACCACCTCGTTGTTGCCGATCCGCGGGAGCAGGCCCAGGCGGGTGCCGTCCGAGAGGACGTAGGCCAGGGCCATCGCGAGCAGGTAACCGCGCAGCACCCACCAGCCGGGGCGCAGGAGAACCAGGAACTGGCTGGCTTTCTCGTACCCGATGACGGGTCCGACTTTGACGTCGGCACGATCGAGCAGAGCCATGGTCTGGTCGCGGAGGGCATAAAGCTCCGCCAGGCGGGCGGGTGGTGGCTCCGGGAAACCGCCGACCAGGCCGGCGGATGCCAGCAATTCCGACGCGTACGCCTCGGGGGCGCCCAATCGCTCGCGGAGCGTGCCCGTGCCCTCGGCCTGGACCTCCGCCAGGTGCTCGGGAAGATCCTCGAGCAGCTCGGCGCGGGTCGGGTTGGCGATGCCGGCCAGGGATCGCTCGACCGCCTCGACATAGGCGTTGATCTCGTCGTTCACGCCGCCCCCCGCTCGCGCAGCAGATCGTCCATCGTGGTCGCGAAGCCTTGCCAGATCTTGCCGTTGCGCTGCAACTCGGTGCGGCCGGCCGGGTTCAGGCTGTAGTACTTCCGATGTGGACCCTCGTCGCTGGGCACCACGTAGGTGTTGAGGAAGCCGGCGTTGAAGAGCCGGCGCAGCGTGCCGTAGACCGAGGCGTCGCCGACCTCGTGCAGGCCGCCGGCGCGGAGGCGGCGCAGGATGTCGTATCCATAGCCGTCGTCGTCGCGCAGGACGGCCAGCACCGCCAGGTCGAGCACGCCCTTGAGAAGTTGGGTCGTGTCCACGCGGTGCAAAGTACTGTGCAATGCGAAGTACCGTCAAGTGGACAGTAGTAACCTGAGCCCATGCGAATCGTCGTCGTCGGTGGCAGCGGGCACATCGGAACGTTCCTGATCCCAAGGCTGGTCCGCGCCGGGCACGAGGTGGTCGGCATCAGTCGCGGGCAGCGATCCAGCTACGCCGACGACCCGGCCTGGCAGCAGGTGCGCCAGGTGACCGCCGACCGCGAGGCCGAGGACCGCGCGGGCACCTTCGGCGACCGGGTCGCCGGCCTGCGGCCCGACGTCGTCGTCGACCTCATCTGCTTCACCCTCGACTCCGCCACCGCGCTGGTCGAGCGGCTGCGCGGCGAGACCGGGCACCTGCTGCACTGCGGTTCGATCTGGCGCGTGGGCGCGAGCCGGCGGGCGCCGATCACCGAGGAGGACGCGACTCCGCCCTTCGGCGAGTACGGCATCGCGAAAGCGGCCATCGCCCGGATGCTGAAGGACGAGACGAGGTCGGGCGGGCTGGTCACCACGTCGGTGCACCCGGGCCACATCGTCGGCCCCGGCTGGCACCCGATCGGCCCGCTGGGCAACCTCGATCCCGCGGTCTGGCGCAAGCTCTCGGCCGGCGAGCCGCTCGACGTTCCCGGGATCGGCGCGGAGTTCATGCACCACGTCCACGCCGACGACGTGGCGCAGGCCTTCGAGGCCGCCATCGACCACCGCGACGCGGCCGCCGGTGAGGACTTCAGCGTCGTGGCGCCCTCGGCCCTCAACGTGCGCGGCTACGCCCAGATCGGCGCGTCGTGGTTCGGCCAGACCGCGGAGCTGCGGCCGGTGAGCTGGGACGAGTTCCGCGCCGGCAACGACGCTGAGGCCGCCCAGGCAAGCTGGGAGCATCTGGTCCGCAGCCACTGCTTCAGCATCGACAAGGCCCGCACGCTGCTGGGGTACGCCCCGCGCTACCAGCCGGACGAGGCGGTGCTGGAGTCGGTGCGCTGGCTCATCGAGCACGACCAGCTCGAGGTGGCCGGCCCGCTGAAGGTCTAGGCAGCGATCGAGAGGGCGATCCCGTCGAGGATGTCGTGCTCGGAAGCGATCACGAAGTCGTGGCCGGAACGCTCCAGGATGATCGAGAGGATGAGCGCGCCGCCGCCGATCACGTCGGCCCGGCCGGGGTGCATCACCGGGAGGGCCCGGCGATCGGCGACCGTCATCGCCAGCAGATCGGCGGTCACCTTCGCCACCGCCGCGCGGGAGACGCGGGCGTGGTGGATGCGTGAGGCGTCGTACGCGTCGAGCTCCAAAGCCAGCGCGGTCACGGTCGTGACCGTCCCGGCCAGCCCGACCACCGTCTTCGCGGAGCGGCCGGGCACGGCCGACAGCGCCGTGTCCACCGCGGCCGTGATGTCGCGGGTCGCCGCCTCGATCTGCGCCGGCGTCGGCGGGTCGTCGTGCAGGTGCCGTTCGGTCATCCGCACGCAGCCGATGTCCACCGAGATCGCGTGCTCGACGCCCGCGCTGCCGGTCACGAACTCGGTCGACCCACCACCGATGTCAAATATCAAATATGGCGGCTCGGCCGACAGGCCCGCGACCGCGCCGGCGAACGACAGCCGCGCCTCCTCGTCCCCGGTGATCACCTCGGGGTCGACGCCGAGCACACCGCGGACCATCGTGCGGAAGTCGGCGGCGTTCGACGCGTCCCGCGAGGCCGACGTCGCGCACATCCGCACCCGCGTGATGCCCAGTTCGGCGATCTCCGCGGCGTACCCGATCAGGGCCTTTCGCGTGCGCGCCAGGGCCGCGTCGGAAAGCCGGCCGGTGCGGTCGACGCCCTCGCCCAGACGCACGATCTCCATGCGCCGCGACACGTCGATGACGCGGCCGTCCACCACATCCGCGATCAACAGACGGATCGAGTTGGTCCCGCAGTCGATCGCCGCGACTCTCATAGGTGCAGCAGCATTCTCGTGTTCCCCAGGGTGTTGGGCTTGACCCGTTCCAGGTCGAGGAATTCGGCGACGCCCTCGTCGTACGATCGCAGCAATTGCTCGTAGACCGCATGCGGCACCGGAGCGCCGTCGATCTCGGTGAAGCCGAACGAGCCGAAGAACCGGGTCTCGAAGGTCAGGCAGAAGACGCGGGCGACGCCCAGCTCACGGGCGACATCGAGCAAGCGGGACACCAGCTTGTGCCCGATCTTGCGGCCGCGGCACGCAGGATCGACAGCCACCGTACGGATCTCCGCGAGGTCTTCCCACATCACGTGGAGAGCGCCGCACCCGAGCACGCGGTCCTGCTCGTCGACGGCGACCCAGAACTCCTGCACCGACTCGAAGAGCGTGACCGTGGCCTTGCTGAGCAGGCGGCGGTCGGCCGTGTAGGCATCGACGAGAGTCCGGATGGCCTTGATGTCCTTCGTCCGCGCCCGCCGGATCTCCACTACTCGTCCTTCTTCAGCGAGACGCACGGGCCTTCCGTCCACCACGGCTCGACCGCGTCGCGCACCTCGTCCCCGAAGGGGTTCACCCCGCGCCCGGCCGCGAGCGCGTGCCCGAGGTGGACGTGCAGGCACTTCACGCGGTCGGGCATGCCACCCGCCGCCACATGCGAGATCTCCGGCACGTCCTCGATCGCCTTGCGCCGGGCCAGGTAGTCCTCGGCCGCCTTCGCGTAGCGCTCGGCCAGCTCGGGATCGGTCGACAGCCGCTCCTGCATGTCGCGCATCACGCCGGCCGACTCCAGCCGGCTGCACGCCGCCGTCGCGTGCGGACACGTCAGATAGAAGAGCGTGGGGAACGGGGTGCCGTCGGGCAGGCGCGGCGCGGTCTCGACCACGTCGGGGTTGCCGCACGGGCAGCGGTGCGCGATCGAGCGGGTCGCCCGGGGGGCACGGCCCAGCTGGGCCGCCACTATCTCGAGGTCGGCTTCGGTAGGTGTTTCCATGGTCAGTTCGGTGACTCCGCGTCGGCGGCTTGCACGCTGTTCCACAGCGTGTCGTACCAGCGGTCAGGGGCGGCCGCCGGCTGGTTTCCGGTGGTGCTCGCGGCGGTGCCGGAGCCCGGCAGCAGCACCAGGGTCTTGTCGCCCGGGCGCACGTAGTTGAGCCGCTCGCGGGCCTGGGCACGGAGATACTCCGGGTCCTGCCATTTCTGGAGCTGCTGCTGCTTGTCGGCGATCGCCTTGCGCTGGGCGGCCTGACCGGCCTCCAGCTGGGCGATCTGCGACTCCTGGGCGAGATAGACGCGCAAGGGATATGTGTACGCCAGGGCCAGCGCCACGAACACGACGATCAGGACGGTCGCGCGGCCGGTCAGGGCGCGGGGCCTCGGCGCGGCCGTGCGTTTCGCCGGGCCGGTGCCGACGTTGACCGTGCGGCGGGTCGGGGCGGGACGCGCCCGGGTGCGGGTCTGCACCCTCGTGGAGCCGGTGGTGCGGGCACGCGACGAGGTCGGGCGGCGGGACGGGCCCTGTCCGCTCGGCGCTCGGCGCTGTGTCGTCACCCTTTACTACTCCCCGGTAGACCGGTCAGGAATTGTGGCACCCGGTACGAGAGTGCCACAACTCCATGATCTTCGGCCGGAGCGTTACGCGACGCGGTAACGCGGGAAAGCGCCCGCACCGGCGTACCGGGCCGCGCTCTCCAGCTGCTCCTCGATGCGCAGGAGCTGGTTGTACTTGGCGACCCGGTCGGACCGGGCGGGCGCGCCGGTCTTGATCTGGCCGCTGCCGACCGCGACCGCGAGGTCGGCGATCGTGGTGTCCTCGGTCTCACCTGAACGGTGCGACATCATCGTCTTGAACCCGGCCCGGTGGGCCAGGTCGACGGCGTCGAGGGTCTCGGTGAGCGATCCGATCTGGTTGACCTTGACGAGTACGGCGTTGGCCGCGCTCTCGGCGATGCCCCGGCCGATGCGGGTCGGGTTGGTCACGAACAGGTCGTCGCCGACGATCTGGACCTTGTTGCCGAGCTGAGCGGTCATCGCGCTCCAGCCGGCCCAGTCCTCCTCGGCCAGCGGGTCCTCGATCGAGACGATCGGGTACTCGTCGGCGAGCTTGGCGTAGTACGTGATCATCTCGTCGGTCGACTTCGGCGCGCCCTCGAAGACGTACGACCCGTCCTTGTAGAACTCGGTCGCGGCCACGTCCATGGCCAGCACGATGTCGGTGCCCAGGGTGAAGCCGGCGGCCTTGACGGCCTCCGCGATCAGGTCGAGGGCCGCGGCGTTGGCCGGCAGGCTGGGGGCGAAGCCGCCCTCGTCGCCCAGGCCGGTCGAGAGGCCCTTCTTCTTCAGCACCGACTTGAGCGCGTGGTAGACCTCGGCGCCGGTCCGCAGCGCCTCGCGGAAGGTCGGCGCGCCGATCGGGGCGATCATGAACTCCTGGACGTCGACGTTCGAGTCGGCGTGGGCCCCACCGTTCAGGATGTTCATCATCGGCACGGGCAGGACGGCCGCGTTGGGGCCGCCCACGTACCGGAAGAGGGGGAGCTCGGCGGAGAGCGCGGCGGCCTTGGCGACGGCCAGCGACACGCCGAGAATCGCGTTGGCGCCCAGCTCGGACTTGTCGGCGGTGCCGTCCAGGTCGAGCATCTTCTGGTCGATCAGGCGCTGCTCGCTCGCCTCGTAGCCGACGAGCTCGTCGGCGATCTTGTCCTCGACGTTGGCGACGGCCTTCTCCACGCCCTTGCCGAGGTACCGCCCCTTGTCGCCGTCGCGCAGCTCGAGCGCCTCGAAAGCGCCGGTCGAGGCGCCCGAGGGCACCGCGGCGCGGCCGACCGTGCCGTCGTCGAGCCCGACCTCGACCTCGACGGTCGGGTTGCCCCGGGAGTCGAGAATCTCGCGGGCGACGATCGCTTCGATGGTGGCCATGTGTCGTGTCGCTCCTTCTGATAAAGGCTGCAGTCTTCGACCGCGACCCTGCGGCCGACCACGGGCTGAGCGTATCGGGGCGGTGTGGCGGGCGTACGCGCGGCCGGTGAACTTCCGCCGCCGTACGCCTCAACCGCGCCGCGCGGGTGCCGATCACCCAGGCACTATGAGTGCTTCCATGCTCCCGCCGGACGGGTCGTTCATCGAGATGACCTCGTATGGCGAAACGCTCCCCGAGGTGCGGGTCGTACACGCCTCCGGAACCGTGATCACTCTCTCCCTCGCGCTCGCGCAGGTGCCGCCGGCCAACTCGACGGTCGAGCTGCGCTGGGCGGCCGCCCCACGCGGGCGGTACGCGCAGGAGGGGTACGTGATCGCGGTCGACGGCAACCGGGTGGAGGTCCGCTTCACCGGGAAGCCGCTGGTCCTGCAGAGCAGGTCGTACGTGCGCGGCGGCGGCGGGGAGTCGATCGTGATGATCCGGCCGGACCGCGAGCCGGCCGAGGGTGTGGTGCACGACATGAGCGAGCGGGCCGTGCGGGCGCACTTCACCGACATCGACCTCGAAAGCGGCGAGGAGATGGTGCTGCGCATCCTCCTCGACGACGAGGAGGTCGCCTTCCCGGCGACGGCGCTGAAGGTGAGCTCCATGCGGCAGCAGGTGCCGGTGCGCGGGCCGCTTTCGGTGGAGATGGTGGCAATCTTCGACGACCAGGACGAGTCGCAGGCCACGGTCATCCGCCGCTACATCATGCGGCACCAGCTGCTGGCCCGGCAGCGCGGCAGCGCGGTGTAGGGCCCTGGTTACTCGTTTGCGCGGGTTGCGCCCCTAGGCCAAGGTGTCAGTCGTGCGATCCCGTCCGCGCCTTACCGTGATCAACTTTGCCGCCGCGGCGGCGTTGCTGCTGGGTGCGACCGCGTGCACGGATCTCGACACGGCCAACGCGGCCGGCATCACCCGCGACGATCTGGTCTCCGAGATGGCGATCCAGCTGGCCCGTGTGACCGGTCTCACATACACGGCGAAATATCAGCTCGCCGGCGGCGACACGGCCAGCGTCACGCAGGCGCAGAAGCCGACCCGGACGGCGTACCTGCACCCGGCCGGCCGCCTGCTCGAAACCGTGACCGGGACGGTCCGCTGCGACAAGGCCCTGAACTGCACCGAGACCGACCCCGCGCCGGCGACCGCCGCGCCGCTGGCCGGCAGCAAGCTGATCACCCCCGAGGCCGCGCTGGCGATGCTCAACGCGGCCGCGCTCGACCAGGAGCTCGAGGCCACCCAGCACGACACCACCATCGCCGGCCGGCACGCGACCTGTCTCGACCTGAAAGGCGTCGACGGGACCCCGACCGACAAATTCAGCCTGTGCGTCACCAACGAGGGCGCTCTGGGCAGTTTCACCGGCACGATCGCGGGCGAGCGTTTCGACCAGGCGCTGACGACGTACGAGGAGAAGGCCGACCTCGCGGCGCTCGACCTCCCCGCCTCGGCGAAACTCACCGACAAGCGCTCGAAGTAGCGGTCACACCTTGCGGTACCGGGCCTGCACGATCGAGAACAGCCCGTAGGCGGCGATACCCAGCGCCGTCAGCGTGAGCAGCCACGTCCCGTACGGCTGCGTGGCCATCGCCCGCAGCGCCGCGTCGAGGCCGCGCGCCTTGTCCGGGTCGTACTGCACCGCGGCCAGCACCAGCAGAATGCCGGCGACCGCGTAGGCCGCGCCCTTCGCGGCATAGCCGGTGATGCCCAGGCGGCGGCACGTCACGCGGGCCGGCGTGGTCATCCGGCCCGTGCGCAGGTGCTTCTCGAACTTGCGGGTCACCCCGTAGATCGCCAGCCCGGCCCCGATCGCCGCGACCGCGACACCGGCCAGCGCCACCGTGAGCCGGCCGCCGCTCGAGACCATCAGATCCTGGCTGGCCTGCTCCTGGGTGTCGGCGCTCGACTTGCTCTTGCCCCGGAGCACCTTCACCCCGGTCCACGCGACGTAGGCGTAGAACGCGGCCCGGCCGGCCGAGGCCACCCGCTCGTAGACGCGGTGCCGCCCCCGCTCGTCCCGATGACCGATGGCCGCCTCGAAGCCCTGCCAGACCGTCATGGCGACCAGCCCCACGACGATCAGCCCGATGACGAACGCGCCGAGCGGCTTGCCCGCCAGCGTGTGCAGCGCGCCCGACTGGTCGCCGTCGGCCGGCGGCGAGCCGAAGGCGATCCGCACGATCACCCAGGCGAACAGCAGATGGACGGCGCCGTAGCCCACGAACCCGGCTCGGGCGAGACGCTCGAGCCAGGGGTGGTTGGCAGCGCGGGCGGCGGCTCTCGTGGCAGTGGAGGACATGCGTCGTCCTTCACCGATCGATCACCCGGCGAAACCTTCCCCCGCTCAGACGCCGAGGAGGGTACGCAGGTGGCGCGGGGGCGGTGAGCCGTGGGCGAGCATCTTGTCGTGCCAGGCCTTGGGGGTCGCGCCGAACGGCCGGGCGGCGGCGATCGCGGCCACCTCGGTGTAACCGACGAAGTAGGTGCTCAGCTGGGTCGAGGTGAGCAGGGCGCGGCGCCACTTGCCGGCGGCCTCGCCCTCCTCCTGGAAGCCGGGGCCGGTCATCAGGGCCATGGCCTCGGCCTCGGGCATCTCCTCACAGTGGACCAGCTGGTCGATGATCGCGTTGAGACTCATCCGCAGCTGCATCTTGAGCTGCTGCAGGCGCACGGGCAGGCCGCCGAAGCCCAGGCCGGCCATTAGCTCCTCGGCGTAGACCGCCCAGCCCTCGACGAACGGGCCCGACCAGCCGAGCGCGCGCACCCGGGTCTCGGCGCGGAACCGGCGCGAGTGGGCGAGCTGCAGGAAGTGACCGGGCATCGCCTCGTGGACGGTGAGGTCGCGGAGCATGTGGTCGTTGTACTCCCGGTAGAACGACTCGACGCGCTCGGGCGACCAGCCCGCCGGGGTCGGCGAGATGCAGTAGAACGTGGGCACGTCGGCGGTCTCGAGCGGGCCCGGTGGGTCGCAATAGGCCACCGCCACACCGCGGGCGAACTCGGGCATCTCCTCGATGACACACGGGTCGTCGAGCAGCGTGAGGATGTCGTGCTTGCGGACGAACTCGGTCGCCTCGTCCATCGTGACGCGGGCCAGGCCGACGATGGTGGCGTCGTCGGGGTGGTCGGCGGCGAGCGTGCCGAGGGCGCGGCGAACCGTCTCGTCGGTCTCGGGGCCGCCGACCAGCTCGGCCGCGGCCGCGCGCAGCTCGGCGCCGACCCGGTCGAAACGCTCGCGGGCGCGGGACAGCACCTCGGCGGCCGGCAGCTCGGTGTCGAGCGTGTGCCACAGCCGCGCCTCCCACAGCGGGCGGCCCAGGCGCGGGTCGCGGCCGTGCTCGCCGCCGTCGAGCCGGGCGCGCAGCCAGCCGTCGAACTCGCCGAGCGCGGCCAGCGCCGCCGACGCCGACGGCTCGACCGCGGCCCGCATGCCCGGCTCCTGGGCGAGCAGCGCGGGCACCTCGTCGCGGATCAGGGCGGCCGTGCCGGCGAACTGGCCGATCGCCGTCTCGGCGTGGATGCGCGGCACGTCGCGCAGCACCGCCCGGGCCGTGGCCAGCGCGTCGGGGATCGCGGCGAGCCGGCCGCCGAGGCTGGCCAGGCGCTCCTCGGCCGGGGCGAACTGGCGGGAGATCAGCGCGTGCAGGAGCGGGCCGGGGTTGTGGTTGAGCGGGTTCCACTCGTGTTCCCGTACGTCGACCAGCTCGAAAAGCCCTCGCTCGACGACGGCCGAGAGAATCGCATGGTCTGCCTGATCCTCGGGGCCGAAGGCCTCGGGATCGATGCCGGAGAGCGCGTCGGCCGCGTCGCGGAGCATGGCCACCCGCTCGGAGACGGCGCCCGGGGAAAGGTCGGGCATGCGGTCGTCGAAACGGTGGTCACCGGTGAAGGTGGCCAGACCAGGATCACTGCGCAGAATGGCGTCGACGATGCTCTCGGCGAGCGGAACGAACTCCGGCATGCCGTGAAACCTACTCGGCGGGTCCGACAATTCTCTGCTCGGCGCTCCGCACTTCTTCCGCGTAGTCGAGCGTCGCCCGGCGTACCTCCGCCTCGGCGTCCGCGCCGGCGGCGCGAGCCTCGGCAACCAGCCGCAGCAACGCCGGGCCGAGCTCGTCACCGGCCGACAGCGGCACGTCGAGGCCGGCGCGCTCCACCCGCTGCAGGATCTTGGCCGCCAGCGCCAGCGCGGGCTGGCTGAGCGCGATGCCGTCGAGGACCGAGTCGCGGGACTTCTCGGCCTTCTTGATGCGCTCCCAGTTGTCGGTGATCTCCTCGAGGTCGGCCACCTCGGCGCCCGCGAAGACGTGCGGGTTGCGCCGCACCATCTTCTCCACCAGGCCGCCGGCCACCTCGTCGATGCCCCAGGCCGCGCCGTCCGGCAGCTCCTCGGCCAGGCGCGCGTGCAGCACGATCTGCAGCAGCACGTCGCCCAGCTCCTCGCGCAGCGCCGCCATGTCGCCGGCCTCGAGCGCGTCGTAGGCCTCGTACGCCTCCTCGAGCATGTACGGCGCGAGCGTGCGGTGGTTCTGCGCGCGCTTCCACGGGTCGCCGCCGGGCGAGACCAGCCGGTCCATCACCGCGACCGCGTCGAGCAGGCGCGCGCCGGGCGGGTCCCACGAGCCGTACATCAGCTCCAGCTCGGCCAGCTCGGGCTCGCGAGTCAGGCGCAGGCCCAGCTGACGGGCGAAATCCTGGTCACCGGCCGGGCCGGCGAGCCAGACGACGGCCTCGCGACCCTTGACCGCCGCCAGCACGAGCTCGGCGTCGGGCTCGACGATCGTGACCGGCACGCCCGACTGCCGCAGCACGGCGGCCTGTTCGGACTCGGCCGAGGCAAACACCGGGTACGCCCTCAGCGCGTCCCACGCCGCGGCCGTGAGCAGACCGGCGGGCAGCCGCGGCGAGGTGACCAGCAGGATGATCCGCGCGGTCATCGGCCTCAGGAGACGGCGCTGACCGGCGCGGTGTCGTCAGCGCCGAGCGGGGCCGTCACCAGCGGGCGAACCGCGCCGTTCTGCGTCTGGAACTCGAGCACCGAGATCGAGGCCGGCTGGTAGCGCGGGTTGACCCGGACCCGCAGCGGGCCGGTCACCTCGTTGATCTGGTCGCGGACCGCGGCGGCGCTGACGACGAGCTGCTTGTTCTGCGCGGGGAGCTGGCTCTGGAACTGCGCGAACTGGCTGGCGTCGGCCTCGCCGTTGGCCACCAGCACGTCGAAGACCTGGCGCAGGTCGGCCTCGGTGGGCTCGCCGGTCGCCGCCGCGCCCTGCTTGAGCAGCGTCACGTAGGCCTTCACCGTCGCGTAAAGCTGGACGTACTCCGCGTCGGGGCGAAGGTGCAGCGTGGAAGCGGCGTCGGCCTGGCCGATGTCGGCCGGGAGCGTCACGTTGTGCTGCTTGCCGACCTGGGCCAGCACGTCGGCGCCGATGATCGCGCGGGCCACGTCGGCGCGGGTCGGCGCGGGCACGGGCTGCTCGCCCTCCTTGGGCGGGATCACGGCCGCGCGCGTCTCGTCGAAGACGGCGTCCACCCGATCCTCAGTGATCTTGGTGTCGCCGATGTAGGCGGCCACCGTCGGCTCGGACCGGCAGGCGGAAAGCCCGGCCACGGCCAGGGACGCGACAACGGCGACGGACACGAATCGGCGAGCACGTTGCATGGCCATGACTCTCTCACGTCTGCTGTGACACACGTCGCCGACCCCCGGAATGTCGGCTCAACCGGCGGCCTTCGCCGCTATGGCGGCGATCAACACCAGCGTCACCAGGGCCAGGACCGCGGCTTGCGCTATTTCGCGTTTCTGACGAGGCGCGTACGCGAGACCGAGCGCGACAACCGCACCTGTGAGCAGCCCGCCGAGGTGGCCCTGCCAGGACGTGAACCCCGCGGCGAGCACGAGCCAGATCACGAAGGTGAGCAACAGCCGGTTCCGGTCGATCGGATACTCGTGCAGCTTCCGGGTGATCACGAAGTAGGCGGCGGCGATCCCGAACCCCGCTCCCGACGCCCCGATCGCCCCCTGATGCGGATCGATGATCACCACGAACGCCGAGCTACCCAGCGCGGAGATCAGGTAGAGCGCGAGAAACCGCCCGCGTCCCAGCTGCCGCTCGAGGAAAACGCCGAGCGTGGCGATCCACATCATGTTGAAGATGATGTGCGTGAGGCCGAACCCGCTGCTCCCCGGAAGCTGGTGCAGGAAGGCCCCGGTGAACAGCCGCCACACCTCCCCGTGCAGCACGCCGATCTGCTGATAGCCCGGCGCGGGCACCCCGTCGTCGACGTAGTACTGCCCCGCCGCGTCGACCAGCCCCGTCCCGAACACGTCGAACCGGTTGATCACCGCCGGGTGCACCAGCTCCACGACGTACGCGATGACATTCAAAGCGATGATCGTGTACGTGACGTAGGCCGTCCCGCCGTGGCTGACCGCCGCCCCGAAGATCGTGCGAGCCTGCCGGACCGTCTTGTTCTCGCCCTTGACGCAGTCCGGGCACCGCTGCCCGACCGGCGCTTCCCGCATGCAGTCCGAGCAGATGAACCGATCACACCGGCTGCACCGGACAAACGTCTCCCGCCGCGGATGGCGATAACAGGTGGTCTCCGCACCCACGGTCCCCACGAGACACTCCAAGGCTCAGCACTGATCGGGCCCGGAGATTCTGCACGCTCGATGCCTGCCCCCGCACTCCCGATGCACACCTGCAACCGACACCGACCCGCCCGCCCCTCCCGAACCTTGATGACTTCCCGCGCCCCCAACGCCGAAATTCATCATGATCCGCCCGGCACCAACGAGCCTCGATGAGCTGGCGCACGCAGCGCACACCAGCTCATCAAGATCGAGCAAGCAGGCGCGCCAAAGGCTCGCCGCGACCACAGAAGCTGCGCAGCGCACGGGCCGGGCGCGCAGGCTCGGCAGGCGCGCAGGCTCGGCAGGCGCGCAGGCTCGGCAGGCGCGCAGGCTCAGCGGGGCGCAAGCCGGGGCGCGGGCGCAAGCCGGGGCGCGGGCGCAAGCCGGGGCGCGGGCGCAAGCCGCGGCGCAGCGCAGGCCGGGCGCGCGGGCGCAGCGCAGGCCGGGCGCGCGGGCGCAGCGCAGGCCGGGCGCGCGGGCGCAGCGCAGGCCGGGCGCGCGGGCGCAGCGCAGGCCGGGCGCGCGGGCGCAGCGCAGGCCGGGCGCGCGGGCGCAGCGCAGGCCGGGCGCGCGGGCGCAGCGCAGGGCGGAGCCGAGAGCGGAGCGCGCGGGCGCAAGCCGGGGCGCGGGCGCATCCGGCGCACCCGCCTGATCCGGACCTCGGCGTGGGCCGGAGCCGAGCGCGGTGCGCGGACGGAGCCGAGGGCGCAGGAAGGGCCAGGCGCGCGGGCACGGCTGAGGCCGGCGTGCGAGCGCGAGCGGCGTCGGGCGCACAGGCACAGCGGGCCGGGCGCCCGAGGCCGCGTGGGCCGGGCGCGGATGGAGCCGGCGCCCGGGGCGCGGGGCCGGGCGCGGGCTGGAGCCGGCGCCCGGGGCGCGGGGCCGGGCGCGGGCTGGGGCCGGCGCGCGAGGCGCGAGTGGGGGCGGGAGCGCGGGCGCGGCGGGGGCGGGAGCGCGGGCGCGGCGGGGGCGGGCTCGTCAGGCGGGGGTCTTGGCCGGCACCTCCCCGAGTACGTCCTTCAGGAGCTGGGCGCACCACTGCAGCAAGGCCAGGTCACGCAGTGGCTCGCCGCCGAGGCGGCGGGTGGCGGGGCGCGGGACGCTCACCTGGTCGGTTGCCTGCTTGTAGACGGCGTCGGGGTGGTAGCGCTTCAGGCGTAGCTGCTTCGAATCCGGCAGGGGGAGCGGGGAGAAGCGGATGTGCTTGCCCTGCATGGAGACGTCGGTCAAGCCGTAGGCGCGGGCCGTCTGGCGGAAGCGGGCTACGGCGATCAGGTTGGCTACCTGCTCGGGGGGCTCGCCGTAGCGGTCGGTCATCTCGGCGACGACCTCGTCCAGCTGCTTGTTGTCTCGGGCCTCGGCCAGCTTGCGGTACATCTCCAGGCGGAGGCGCTCGACGGCGATGTAGTCGACCGGGAGGTGGGCGTCGACCGGGAGGTCGATCTTCACCTCGGGCTCCTCCTCGGGGCGCTCGCCCTTGAAGGCCTGCACGGCCTCGCCGACCATGCGGACGTACAGGTCGAAGCCGACGCCCTCGATGTGGCCGGACTGCTCGCCGCCCAGCAGGTTGCCGGCGCCGCGGATCTCGAGGTCCTTCATGGCCACGTACATGCCGGCGCCCAGCTCGGTGTGCTGGGCGATGGTGGCCAGACGCTCGTGGGCGTGCTCGGTCAGGGGCTTCTCCCGCGGGTAGAGGAAGTACGCGTACGCGCGCTCGCGGCCCCGGCCGACGCGGCCGCGGATCTGGTGCAGCTGGGCGAGGCCGAGCAGGTCGGCGCGCTCGACGATGAGGGTGTTGGCGTTCGGGATGTCGATGCCGGACTCGACGATCGTGGTGCAGACCAGGACGTCGAACTCCTTCTCCCAGAAGCCGACCATCACCTTTTCGAGCTGGTCCTCGCTCATCTGGCCGTGCGCCACCGCGACCCGGGCCTCGGGGACCAGCTCGCGCAGCTTGCGGGCGGCGCGGTCGATCGACTCGACCCGGTTGTGCAGGTAGAAGACCTGGCCGTCGCGGAGCAGCTCGCGGTGGATGGCGGCGGCCACCTGCTTGTCGTCCTGGGCGCCGACGAAGGTGAGCACCGGATGGCGCTCCTCGGGCGGGGTGGCGATGGTGGACATCTCGCGGATGCCGGTGATCGCCATCTCGAGCGTGCGCGGAATCGGGGTGGCCGACATGGTGAGCACGTCGACCGAGGCGCGCAGGGCTTTGAGCTGCTCCTTGTGCTCGACGCCGAAGCGCTGCTCCTCATCCACGATGATTAGGCCCAGGTTTTTGAACCGCGTCGAGTTGGCCAGCAGGCGGTGGGTGCCGATCACGATGTCGGCGGTGCCGTCGGCGGCCTGCTCGAGGGTCAGCTTGGCCTCGGTCGGGGTCTGGAACCGGGACAGCTGCTTGATCTGCACCGGGAACTGGCCCATGCGGTCGGTGAACGTGTTGAAGTGCTGCTGGACGAGCAGCGTGGTGGGCACCAGGATGGCGACCTGCTTGCCGTCCTGCACGGCCTTGAAGGCGGCCCGCACGGCGATCTCGGTCTTGCCGTAGCCGACGTCGCCGCAGATCAGCCGGTCCATGGGAACTGCCAATTCCATGTCGTTCTTGACCTCGCTGATCGCGGCCAGCTGGTCGGGGGTCTCCGTGTACGGGAACGCGTCCTCCAGCTCGCGCTGCCACGGCGTGTCCGGCCCGAACGCGTGACCACGGGAGGCCTGACGGGCCGCGTACAGCTGGATCAGCTGGGCGGCGATCTCGCGCACCGCCTTGCGGGCCCGCGCCTTGCTCTTCTGCCAGTCGGAGCCGCCCATCTTGTGCAGTGTGGGCTGCTCGCCGCCGACGTAGCGGGACAACTGGTCGAGCTGGTCGGTGGGCACGTAGAGCCGGTCACCGGGCTGGCCGCGCTTGGACGGCGCGTACTCGATCACGAGGTATTCCCGGTCGGCGCCGTTGACCGTGCGCTGCACCAGCTCGACGTACTTGCCGATGCCGTGCTGCTCGTGGACCACGTGGTCGCCGGGCTTGAGCTCGAGCGGGTCGATCGTGTTGCGCCGGCGGGACGGCATGCGGCGCATGTCCTTTGTGGAGGCGCCGCGCCCGCCGCTGATGTCGTTGCCGGTGATGACCGCGAGCTGGGAGGCCGCGTCGACGAAGCCGTGGTTGAGCCCGCCGCAGGTGACCAGCAGCTGGCCGGGCTCGATGACGGTCGGGATCGACTCGACCGGGGTCACGCCGAGGCCGGAGTCGCGCAGCACCTCGGTGGCACGCTCGGCCGTGCCGTGACCCTCGAAGACGAGCGCGATCGCCCACCCCGCGCCCGACCATTCGGAAATGTCGGAAACGAGCCGGGCGGTGTCGCCGTGATACAGCGCCACCGGCTGCGCGGCGAGCGCAATGGCATCCCCAAGATCCGGGCTAACGGCAACCGAAGCCGGCGCCTCGAGCCAGGGCTGGTCATCGGAGGCGGGGGCGGGCTCGGATTCGGCCAGGCCGAAGGGAGAGACCGTCCACCACGGCTGCGACAGGGTCGCCGCGTGTGCCCGTACGTCGGCAAGGGTTTTGAAAGCGGCGGCCCCGACATCGATCGGCGCCTGACCGCCGACGGCCGCGGCGGCCCACGACGCCTCGAGGAACTCGTCGGACGTGCGGGTCAGGTCGTGCGCCCGGGTGCGGATGCGCTCGGGATCGCAGAGCAGCACGTGCGTGCCCGCCGGCATGCAGTCGAGCAGCAGCTCCATGCTGTCGGTCCCGTGCAGCAGCGCCGGGGCCAGCGACTCCATCCCCTCGACCGGGATCCCCTCGGCCAATTTGTCGAGAATCTCGCCCAGTTCCGGGTGCGCCTCGGAAAGCGCAGCCGCACGCTCGCGAACGGAAGGGGTCAACAGCAGCTCACGACACGGCGGCGCCCATAGCCGGTCAACCGGGTCGATCGTGCGCTGGTCGGCGACGGCGAAGGTGCGGATCTCCTCGACCTCGTCGCCCCAGAACTCCACCCGGGACGGGTGCTCGTCGGTCGGCGGGAAGACGTCGAGGATGCCGCCGCGCACCGCGAACTCGCCACGCTTGGTCACCAGGTCGACCCGCGCATAGGCCATGTCGGTCAGCCGGCGCGCGACCTCCTCCAGCTCGGCCTCGCCACCGGTCACCAGCTCGACCGGCTCGAGATCGCCCAGGCCCTTGAGCTGCGGCTGCAGCACGCTGCGCACCGGCGCCACGACCACCTGGATCGGCTGCCCCTCGGGGTGGGCGAGCCGCCGCAGCACCGCCAGCCGCCGCCCCACCGTGTCGGAGCGCGGGGAGAGCCGCTCGTGGGGCAGCGTCTCCCACGAGGGGAAGACCGCCACCCGCGCGGAGTCGATCAGGCAGCCCAGCGCGTCGGCGAGGTCGTCGGCCTCGCGGCTGGTGGCGGTGACGGCGAGCACCGGGCGCGCCGCGCCGCCGAGATCGTTGCCACCCGCGACCGTGGCCACCACGAACGGGCGCAGCGAGGCCGGCGCGGTGAGATCAAGAGAGTCCGAGTCGACGAAGCCCTTGCGAGCGAGGTCGCGGGCACGCGCGAGCCCCCGGTCGCGGAGGGCGGCGGGAATCAGGCCGGAGAGTTGCATTACACCCACATCCGAACACGTCAAACAACCCCAAGCGCCCAGACGGGCGGGGGTATGCGATGAAGTCTAGTCCGGCCCTCCGACAATTTCGGGCCGCACAACATGTCCGACATGGCGGTCGATAACCGGAGAAAACTCCCGCTTCGTTGTCGGTGTGGCTCCCAGGGAGGGACAACGTGCGGATCCTGCTGCTCGTTACGGCGTTCAACGGATTGAGCCAGCGGGCGTGGTGCGCCCTGCGCGAGGCCGGTCACGAGGTCGGCGTCCTGCTCGCGACCAGCGAGCCGGACATGATCGACGGGGTCCGGAGCGCGGGCCCCGACCTGATCATCTGCCCGTTCCTCAAGGACCGGGTGCCGCAAGAGGTCTGGCAGCAGTGGCGCACGGTGATCATCCATCCCGGCCCGGCCGGCGACCGCGGGCCGTCCTCATTGGACTGGGCGATCGCCGACGGCGCCCGCACCTGGGGCGTCACCGCGCTGCAGGCCGTCGAGGAGATGGACGCCGGGCCGATCTGGGCCACCCGCACCTTCTCCCTGCCGGCCACCGCGCCGCGCAAGTCCTCGCTCTACAACGGCCCGGTCGCCGACGCCGCCATGGAGTGCATCGCCGAGGTGGTCCGCAAGGCGCAGGACCCCGGCTTCTCCCCCGCCGAGGCCCCCGAAGCGGCCCCGCGCCCGCTGATGCGGCAGGACGACCGCGCCTTCGACTGGGGCGACGCGACCGAGCACATCCTGCGGAAGATCCGGGCCGCCGACGGCGCCCCGGGGGTGCGGACCGAGCTGGGTGGGCTGCCGGTTTTCGCGTACGACGCGTTGCCCGGCCTGCCTCGCGGCGGGCGCCCGGGTCAGCTGCTCAGCCGCCGGCAGGGTGCGGTGCTGGTCGGCACCGGCGACGGCGCCATCTGGCTCGGCCACCTGCGCGCCGCCGACCCCGGCCACGGCCGCGCGGGCATCAAGCTGCCGGCCACCACGCTGCTCGGCACCCGGCTGCGCGGCGTGCCGCACTCGCCCCTGCCGCCCGGCAGCGAGCCCGAGCACCCCGGCTCCTACCGGCAGGTCCGCTATCGGCGCAACGGCGCGGTCGGCTGGCTCAGTTTCGACTTCTACAACGGCGCGATGGCGCCCGGTCACTCGCGCCGCCTGCTCGCCGCCCTGCGCCACGCGGCCGGCCAGGACACCGAGGTGCTGGTGCTGCGGGGCGGGACCGACGCGTTCAGCAACGGCATCCACCTCAACGTCATCGAGGCCTCCCCCGACCCGGCCAGCGCGGCGTGGGCGAGCATCCGGGCGATCAACGAGGTGTGCCGCGAGATCATCATGTGCACCCGGCAGGTGGTGATCGCCGCGTACGCGGGCAGCGCCGGCGCCGGTGGCGTGATGCTCGGCCTCGGCGCCGACATCGTGGCCGCCCGCGACGGGATCGTCCTCAACCCCTATTACGACATGGGGCTGTACGGGTCCGAGCTGCACACCTTCACGCTGCCCCGCCGGGTCGGCGCCGACCGGGCGCAGCAGCTGATCGACGACAAGCTCCCGGTGAGCGCGGGCCGGGCGCGATCGATCGGCCTGGTGGACGAGGTCGGGCCGCGGCATCCCGACGCGTACGGTGAATGGCTCGCGGCCCTGGCCGACCGCGAGAGTGACGGCCGGACGGCGCGCAACCGGCGCCAGGGAAAGGCTCGGCGGCTCGCCGCCGAAAGGGTGCCGCTGGAGGTCTACGAGGCGCGGGAGCTGGCCGAGATGAGCCGCGACATGTACGCGGACCGGTCCGGTTTCGCGGCGGCCCGGCACACCTTCGTCCGCAAGCTCAAGCCGTCGGAGACCCCGGACCGCCTCCTGCTCGGCGGCGCCAAACTGCGCCCCCGCACCACCGTGCTGCGCCCGGCGGTGCCGGTGTCCGCGTGAGTCATTCCCCGGCCCGGGGTGAGACTTGCCTCAATTCACCCGGTCCGTGAGCCGCGCCGATACCATCGGCGGAGTCGGGACAGCGCCGTCCTGGGACACCGAAAGGTTAAGGAGCGCCCCCGATGACCGACCAGCACGGCCACCTCGACCCCGACGGCCCCGACGCGGCGCTACGTGCCGACATCCGGCGCATCGGCACGCTGCTCGGCCAGACCCTGGCCCGGCAGGAGGGCCGTCCCCTGCTCGACCTCGTCGAGGAGGTGCGGGCCCTGGTGCGCCAGGACGCGCCGGCCGCCGCCGAGCGCCTGGCCGCCATGGACGTCACGACCGGCACCAAGCTGGCCCGCGCGTTCTCCACCTACTTCCACCTCGCGAACATCACCGAGCAGGTGCACCGCGCCCGCGACCTGCGCCGGCGCCGGGCCCGCGACGGCGGCTGGCTCGACCAGGCCGCCAAGCGGATCGCCGAGCGCGGCGTGCCGGCCGACGAGATCGCCGCGGCCGCCCGCCGGCTCGCGGTGCGCCCGGTCTTCACCGCGCACCCGACCGAGGCCTCCCGCCGCTCGATCCTCTCCAAGCTGCGTCAGGTCGCCGACGAGCTGGACAACGAGGCCGCCGCCGCGGTCCTGTACGGCGCCTCCGACACGACCGCTTCGAGCCGGCGCTTCGCCGAGCTCATCGACCTGCTCTGGCAGACCGACGAGCTGCGCCTGGACCGGCCGGAGCCGACCGACGAGGCCCGCAACGCCGTCTACTACCTGCGCGACCTGTACGCGGAGGCCGCGCCGCAGGTGCTCAGCGACCTCGCCGAGACCCTGCGCCACCTGGGCGTCGAGACCGCGCCCACGGCCCGGCCGCTCACCTTCGGCTCGTGGATCGGCGGCGACCGCGACGGCAACCCGTTCGTCACGCCGGCGGTCACCCGGGACGTCCTGATGATCCAGCACGAGCAGGGCATCCAGGCCACCGAGCAGGCCATGGACAAGCTGATCGACGAGCTGTCGGTCTCCCGGCGGCTGCGCGGCGTCTCGCTCGACCTGTCCGCCTCGCTCGCCAAGGACCTGGACAGCCTGCCCGAGGTCGCGCCGCGGTTCCGCAAGACCAACGCCGAGGAGCCGTACCGGCTCAAGGTGCGGGCGATCAAGGCGAAGCTCGCGAACACCCGGGAGCGGCTGCGGCAGAACACGCCGCACGTGGCCGGCCGCGACTACCTCGGCAACGACGAGCTGATCAGCGACCTCGAGCTGATGCGCGCCTCGCTGGCCCGCAACTCCGGCCAGCTCACCGCCGTCGGCGTGGTCGCCAGCGCGATCCGTACGGTCTCCGCCTTCGGCCTGCAGCTGGCCACGCTCGACGTGCGCGAGCACGCCGAGAAGCACCACGAGGTGCTCCAGCAGATGTACACGCAGGTCGGCGAGGTCGACGACTACGCGGCGCTGGACCGGACCGAGCGCACCAAGCTGCTCGCCGCCGAGCTCTCCGGGCGCCGGCCGCTGTCCGCCGCCGACACCCCGCTCACCGACTCGGCCCGCAAGACGTTCGACGTCTTCAACACGATCCGCCAGGTGCAGGAGCGCTTCGGGGCGGACGTCATCGAGACGTACATCATCTCGATGACCCTGGGCGTCGACGACGTGCTCGCGGCGGCCGTGCTGGCCCGCGAGGCCGGCCTGATCGACATCCACACCGGCCGCGCGCGGGTCAACATCGTGCCGCTGCTGGAGACGCCGGCCGAGCTCGACGCGGGCGGCGAGCTGCTCGACGAGATGCTGTCGCTGCCGGCCTACCGCGAGATCGTGCGGGCCCGCGGGGATGTGCAGGAGGTCATGCTCGGCTACTCCGACTCCAACAAGGAGGGGGGTATCACGACCAGCCAGTGGGGCATCCACAAGGCACAGCGCAAGCTGCGGGACGTGGCGGCCCGGCACGGCGTACGCCTGCGGCTCTTCCACGGCCGCGGCGGCACCGTCGGCCGGGGTGGCGGCCCCACCCACGAGGCGATCCTGGCGCAGCCGTACGGCACGCTCGACGGCGCGATCAAGGTGACCGAGCAGGGCGAGGTCATCTCCGACAAGTACACGCTGCCGGCCCTGGCCCGGGAAAACCTGGAGTTGACGGTCGCGGCCGTGCTGCAGGCGACGCTGCTGCACACCTCGCCGTCGGTCGACCTCGAGCGGCTCGAGCGCTGGGACGCCACGATGGACACGGCGTCGGACGCGGCCTTCGCGGCGTACCGGTCGCTGGTGGAGAACCCCGACCTGCCCGCCTACTTCTGGGCGGCCACCCCGACCGAGCTGCTCGGCCAGCTCAACATCGGCTCCCGTCCGGCGAAGCGGCCCAACGCGGACGCCGGGCTGGGCGGCCTGCGGGCGATCCCGTGGGTCTTCGGCTGGACGCAGACCCGGCAGATCGTTCCGGGCTGGTTCGGCGTGGGCTCCGGGCTCGCGGCGGCCCGGGCGGCCGGCAAGACTGAGGTTCTGCAGGAGATGTACGCCAACTGGCAGTTCTTCAAGACGTTCCTCTCCAACGTCGAGATGATGCTGAACAAGACCGACCTCGAGATCGCCCGCCGCTACGTGGAGACGCTGGTCCCCGCCGAGCTGCACCCGATCTTCGAGACGATCGTGGCGGAGTACGACCTGACCGTCCGCGAGGTCCTGGCGATCACCGGCGGGGACGACCTGCTGGCGTCGCAGCCGGAGCTCAAGCGGACCCTGGGGGTGCGCGACACCTACCTGCTGCCGCTGCACCACCTGCAGGTGGCGCTGCTGCGGCAGTACCGCGAGCTGGGTGACGCGGATCGGCAGCTGGCGACCGCGCCGGGGGCGCGGCGCGCGCCGTCAGATTCCACGGCCTTGGAGCGGGCGCTGCTGACATCGGTCAACGGCATCGCCGCCGGCATGCGCAACACCGGCTGAGATTTTCCCGTACGGGGGCCGGGCAGCGCATCGCTGCCCGGCCTCTTTCGTTCTCCTTAAATGAAGCTTTAGCGCCTCGCCCTCGCGTTTCTGCCCGCCTAACGTCGCTGTCCCGGGAGCGCTCCCATCGCTCTCCCGACTTGGCGGGGCGGTGTTTCCATGGGCAGATGGCGACTGATCGCGGCCGCGGCTGCCACCGTCGTGGCGATTTCCGCGGTGACGGTCGCCGCGCTCTCGACCACGACGTTCGGCTCCGACACGGTGGCCGCCGTCTCGACACCCCCGCCACCCTCGCTACCTGTTTCTTCGTCGCCCACTTCTTCGCCTTCCCCGTCGTCTTTTTTCAAGGCACGGCCGAGCGCCACCACCGTCGCCTCAACCCCCGTGGCGATCAATGGGCAGCTGCGGGTCTGCGGCGTCCACCTCTGCAACCAGCGCGGCAAGGTCATCCAGCTGCGCGGCGTGAGCACCCACGGGCTGCAGTTCGCGCCGGACTGCTACCCGAACGCCTCCCTCGACGCCCTCGCCGGGGACTGGCGGAGCGATCTGCTGCGGATCGCCATGTACGTCCAGGAAGGCGGCCTGGAAACCGACCCGGCCGGCTTCACCGCGAAGGTCAACACGCTGGTCGACAAGGCCACCGCCCGCGGGATGTACGCGATCGTCGACTTCCACGTGCTCAACCCCGGCGACCCGACGGTCAACCTGGAACGGGCCAAGACCTTCTTCGCCGCGGTGGCCAAACGCAACGCCGGCCGGAAGAACATCATCTACGAGATCGCCAACGAGCCCAACGGAGTCCCGTGGACGGTCGTCAAGGCGTACGCGGAAAAGGTCATCCCCGTCATCCGCGCGCAAGATCCGGACGGCCTGGTGATCGTCGGGAGCCGGGGATTCTCGTCCCTCGGCATCGCCGAGGGTTCGAGCGCGGCCGAGACCATCGCCGACCCGGTCCGATTCCCCAACGTCATGTACGCGTTCCACTTCTACGCGGCGTCGCACAAGGACAACTACCGCGCGGAGCTGACCCGGGCCGCGACCAAGCTGCCGATGTTCGTCACCGAGTTCGGCACGGTGACCTTCACCGGCAACGGCGACTTCGACGCCGCGAGCACGACGACCTGGCTGAACCTGCTCGACCGTCTGAAGATCAGCTACGCCAACTGGACCTTCTCCGACATCGACGAGTCGAGCGCGGCTCTCAAGCCCGGCACGTGCGCAAGCGGCCGCTTCGCCGGCACGGGCGTCCTCACCCCGTCGGGCAAACTGATCCGCGGCCGATTGCGCACTACGGATCGGTTCTGAGCAGGCCGTCCAGCAGGTCTTCGGGGCGGCCGAGATCCCATGCCAGGTCCACCATCGCCTGGTAGGCCACCACCGAGAAGACCATGTAGTACTGCGCGCAGAGCGCCAGGTAGAGCCGGAACGCCAGGTCGGCGTGGCGGCCGGCGAGCCGCCCGAGCAGGGCGAGCACAGCCGTCTCGTCGCCCTCGAACGCGTGGTCGGGATGCCGGGTGAACAGACCGATCTGTTCACGAACTCGGGCGATCACCTCGGGGTCGTCACCTTTCCAGACAAACCGGTCTGCCTGGGTGGAATCGCCGCCCCGGGACCGCGCGGTCGCCCGGACCAGAGCGATCCACTCGCGACCGTCCATCGTCATCCGATGGTCGCCGCCGCTCAGCGCGAACCAGAGTCGCGCCAGCTCGTCGCCGGTCAGATCGGAGGACAGCAGGGAGTCGGCGTCGTGCACGTACCAGTCGGCCGGCCACCGACCCCCGGCCGCGACGTACATCTCCAGGACGGTCCGGAGATCGCCGGGGTAGTTCCACAGCCCCGACGGAAGGTCTCCGATGCCGACCAGGCCGTTCCTCACTCGGCACCCACCCGGAGCGAGCCGGCGAAGACGCCGCCGCGCCAGGCCTGGATCGTCACCGGACCGCCCGTCAGGGTGAGCACCAGCCCGGCCAGGTGACCGTCGTCCGCCTCGGCTTTCTCGATCAGATACACGTTGTTCACGGGGTCGACGTTGACCACGACGCCCTTGTCGCAGTCCTGGCTGACCTCGAGGTACTCGTCCACGCGGTTAGGCGGGTTGAAGTCCCACGGAGGCTTGGGCGGCAGGATGTCGCGGGTCGGCCCGTGCCCGCCGTCGGGCGCCGGGCCGGGCATCCGCAGCCGGTCCGGGACGGGCACAGCGGGCGGCGTGTCGATGGTCGTGCCGCAGAACTCCAGGAAGCCCTTCCCGTTGTCGGCGAAGGTGCAGCCGGCGACCAGCACCAGCGGAAGACCGATCGCGGCGAGTTTACGGAGCACATCCCGTACTCTCCGATGCTCCCGCCAACTCGGGGTGACATTGTGATCACGGTTGCGATGCTGAGAGCCGGCTGAGAGACCCCGAGAGGGTCCTCAGGGATTCTCCGGATCCGCCGAGGTGCGCTCAGTTCCTAGGCTGAGCCCGTGACCATCATCGCGACTCAGGCGCTGACCAAGACCTACGGCGGCGGGGTGACGGCGCTCGCCGACCTCACCGTCGAGGTCGACGCGGGCGTCATCGGGCTCGTCGGCGCCAACGGCGCCGGCAAGAGCACCTTTATCAAGATCATGCTGGGGCTCCTCGCGCCCAGCTCGGGTGGCGTACGGGTGTTCGACCTCGACCCGGTGACCCAGACCGACAAGGTGCGGGCCCGGGTCGGCTACATGCCCGAGAACGACTGCCTTCCGCCCGACGTCTCGGCCTCCGAGTTCGTCACCCACGTCGGCCGGCTCAGCGGGCTGCCCAAGGTCGCGGCGCGCGAGCGTGCCTCCGAGGCGCTGCGCCACGTCGGCCTCTACGAGGAGCGGTACCGCCAGATCGGCGGGTACTCGACCGGCATGAAGCAGCGGGTCAAGCTGGCCCAGGCGCTCGTGCACGACCCCGACCTGCTGCTGCTCGACGAGCCGACCAACGGCCTCGACCCGGCCGGCCGCGACGCCATGCTGACGCTGGTCCACCGGATCGGCAACGAGTTCGGCATCTCGGTGGTGGTCTGCTCGCACCTGCTCGGCGAGGTCGAGCGCATCTGCGACTCGCTGATCGCCATCGAGGGCGGCCGCCTGCTGCGCGCCGACCGCATCTCGTCGATGACCGCGGCGTCCGACGTGCTCTCCGTCGAGGTCAGCGAGGGCACCGACGAGCTGGCCGCGGCCCTGCGCGAGCTCGGCTACGAGGTCACCCCCGAGGGACGGTCGCTGCTGGTCCCGCTGGACTCCGACGCCGCGTACGACGGGATCCTGCGCGCCGTCGCCGAGCTCGACCTCCCCCTGCATCGGCTCGACCAGCGCCGCCACCGCGTCGCCGAGCTCTTCACCACGAAGGAGACCGCCGATGTCTGAGGCCGGCGTCATCCATGACATCGGGTACCAGCGGTACGAAGGTCCCCGCCTGGGCCGGGCCGCCCTGCTCGGCGCGCTCTACACCCACGGGCTGCGGGCCGCGTTCGGCCTGGGCCGCAGCGCCAAATCCAAGATCTTCCCGTGGGGCGTGGCGGGCATCGTCATGCTCGTCGCGGTGATCAACGCGGGCGTACGCTCGCAGACCGGCACCTGGCTCTTCGACTACTACCAGCTCGACGACACGATGAGCTGGCTGGTCATCTTCTTCGCCGCGATCGTCGCGCCCGAGCTGGTCTCCCGCGACATCCGCTCCGGTGTCCTGCCGCTGTACTTCAGCCGCCCGCTGCGGGCCGCCGACTACGTGACGGCCAAGGTCGGCGCGCTGGTCACCTCGGTGTTCCTGCTGCTCGGCGTGCCGCAGTTCATCATGTTCCTCACCGGCGCCTTCACCACCAAGACCGGCATGAAGGGCGTGTGGCACGAGCTCGGCCTGCTCATCCCCGGCTGGGGGTACAGCCTGCTCTGGGCCTTCGTCTTCGCGAGCATCAGCCTGCTGATCGCCTCGCTCACCGGCAAGCGCGCCTTCGCGGCCGGCGGCATCGTCGCCGTGTTCCTGATGACCGCGCCGATCGTCGGCGTGCTCAACGTGCTGCCGTCCGAGACCGCCCATCACCTCTCCGGCCTCGCCAGCCCGATCTCCCTGATCAGCGGTGTCGAGATCTGGCTGCGCGACCGCAACGACCTGGGTCTCGACATCGGCAACCTCGGCCCGATCTACGGGATCGAGGCGGTCTGCCTGATCGCCGCCTGCCTGCTGCTGTTGCTGGCCCGCTACCGGAAGGTGGCCTCGCTGTGAGTGCGAGGAGAGAGCTTTTCGGAGCCCCGCAGCACGAACGAAAGGTGGCACAGTGAGCGTCGTCGAATTGCAGAACGTCTCCCGCTGGTACGGCAACGTCGTGGCGGTCAACGACATCAGCATGACCCTGCAGCCCGGCGTGACCGGCCTGCTCGGCCCCAACGGCGCCGGCAAGACCACGGTGCTGCACATGATGGCCGGCTTCCTCTCCCCGTCGCGGGGCGCGGTCACCATCGACGGGGCGCCGACCTGGCGCAACCCCTCGATCTACCGCACCCTCGGCCTGGTCGCCGAGCGCGAGGCGGTGCACGGCTTCCTCACCGCCCGGCAGTTCGTCGAGGCCTGCGCCAAGATGCAGAAACTGCCCAACCCTCAGGCCGCCGCGGCGCGGGCCCTCGAGATGGTCGAGATGACCGACGCGCAGGACCGCCGCATCGAGACGTTCTCGAAGGGCATGCGGCAGCGCGCCCGGGTGGCGGGCGCTCTCGTGCACGAGCCGCAGGTGCTGCTGCTCGACGAGCCGTTCAACGGCATGGACCCGCGGCAGCGGATGCACATGATGGACCTGCTGCACCGGCTCGGCGACGAGGGCCACACGATCCTGTTCAGCTCGCACATCCTGGAGGAGGTCGAGCAGCTCTCCGGCCTGGTCCAGGTGATCGTGGCCGGGCGCCTGGCGGCCTCCGGCGACTACCGCCGCATCCGCCGCCTGATGACCAACCGCCCGCACGTGTTCGCCGTGCAGAGCTCCGACGACCGCCGCCTGGCCGTCGCGCTGATCGGGGAGAAATCGGTGAGCGGCGTCGAGATCGAGGCCGGCGGCTTGACCGTCCGCGCCTCCGACTACGGCAGCTTCACCCGCGCGCTGCCGCGCATCGCCCTGGGCGAGGGCATCCGCTTGCGGCGCCTGCTGCCGTCCGACGAGTCGCTGGAGAGCGTCTTCTCCTACCTGCTGGAGGCATGATGTCCACGGTCGCCTACATCACCGCCCGCGGCCTGTTCGGCCGCCGCCGGGTGCTTCTGCTGCTGCCGTTGCCGGTGCTGCTCGTCGGGCTCGCGCTGATCTGCCGGGCGTACGACGTCGACCCCACCCAGTGGGGCCAGGCCGTCGTCGTCGGTCTCGGCCTGGCCGTGGTCCTGCCCGTGACCGCCCTGATCGTCGGCACCGGCGTGCTGGGTTCCGAGGTCGACGACGGCACGATCGTCCACATCCTCACGAAGCCGCTCCCGCGCCGCGACATCATCCTGGCCAAGCTCCTGGTCGCCGCCGGCGTCTCGGCCGTGGCCTCGGCGGTCCCGCTGTTCATCGCCGGCATCCTGGCCGACGGCTCGCGCTTCGGCCTGGCTCTCGCGGCCGCCGCGGTGGTGGGCGCGGTCGCGTACTCGTCGCTGTTCCTGCTGCTCAGCCTGCTGACGCGCCGCCCGGTCCTGCTCGGGCTGGTCTACATCCTGGTGTGGGAGGGCCTGCTGGGCCGCTTCGTGAGCGGCACCCGAGTCCTATCGATCGAGCAGTACGTCATCACGATCGCCGACAAGATCGCCCCCACCGACATGCTCCCCGGCAAGGTCAACCTGACGGTCGCCATCATCATGAGTGCGATCTTCGCGATCGGGGGCACCCTGTACGCCATCAATCGCCTGGGCTCCTTCAGCATGGCCGGCGAGACCAGCTGACCGAGCCCGCCGCAAAGCCGGCCGAGGGCTCCCGTCCGCCACGGGAGCTCTCGGCCTCGCTTTTTGGCGGCGGCTTCCGCTTGATGGCGCCGTTCCCGCGTTTCGGCCACGGGTCCCGCTCTCCGGCCGCACCGTCCACATTGCAGGCTGCGCCTTACCACGACATTTCCGTTATTTCGCCCAGCTGGCCACCCGCAGCGACCGGACTTGATGACCTGCTGTTCGCTCCTAACGGCCCGTCATCAAGATCGAGCAATCCGGCGCGAGGAGCAGACATCGCGAGGCAGGGGTGGCGGCGCGGGGCGGCGCGGGCGGGGCCGGCGCGGCGCGGGCGCGGGCGCGGGCGGCGCGGGCGGCGCGGGCGGCGGGAGCGCGGGCGCGGGCGGCGCGGGCGCGACTGCGGCAGAGCGGACGCGGCAAGGCGACGACGCGGCGCAAGGCCAACGGGATGCCGGGAGGTCAGCGGCGGTGGACGCCCTGTTCCAAGTAGCGGGTCTGGCCGGGCACGATGGCCCGCAAGCGGCGCGCCAAACGGGCGACCGTGTAGTCCTCCAGGTCGTCGGGGGCTACGAACGCCCACTCGGTGATCTCGCCGTCGACGAAGCGGATGGCGGACAAGTCGGTGGCCGACAAGGTGCCGCCGTCGAAGACGAACAGGAGCTTGTCGCCCTGGGTGGGGTGGGGCGCCCAGTCGACGACCAGGGCCGGGCCGACCGTGATTTTCAGGCCTAATTCTTCGGCCACCTCGCGGGCGCATGCCTCGGACGGCGTCTCGTCCACCTCGACCATGCCGCCGGGGATGTCCCACTCCGGTTTGTAGTGGGGCTTCACCAGCATGATCCGCTCGCCGGCGTCGCGGAACAGCGCGCCGGCGGCGACGAGCAGGGCCATACGGGCCAGCCTAAGGGGTCACGGCCACCTGGAAGATCGGGAGTTTGCCCAGCTTCCGGTAGGCCTGAAGGGCAGCGGGCGTGCTGTCCACCGAGGAGTCCTGGCCCTTCTGGTTGTGCGGGGTCTCGAACTGGACCATGGCGTGGATCTTGGGGAAGTGACGTATCTCGTTGCCCAGCTCGCGGTAGAAGTCGACCTTGTAGGAGGTGTTGCGCTTGGAGGACCACACGCCCCACTCGGCGATCATCAGCGGCTTGCCGGGGTGGCGGGTGAGGGCCCAGGTGTAGAAGCCGGGCCAGCTTCGCTTGCCGGAGATTTCGATCTTGCGGTTGAAGATCTCGGCGAAATCGCCGTGGCCGTAGCCGGGATCGCTGTACGCGTACGTGTCGAACCCGATCCAGTCGACGTAGTTGTCGCCCGGATACATGTCGTTGAACCAGCTCTGGGTCGCGTGCGGCACGTACGCCATGTGCACCAGCACGGTGACCATGTTGGTCACGCCGTGCGCCCGTAGCCGCGCCACCACGTGCCGGAACATCGCCGCGTAGTCGCGGGCGGTGTACCCGGATCCGGCTTTGGCGCGCACGTCGTTCTCGCCCTCGTGGTGCACGGCCAGGAAGAACTGCTCGGGGAAGTTCTTCTTGATGTGCACGGCGAGCCGGTCGAGGAACACATCGGTGCGCTTGTCGCCGCGCGCGATCGCCGCCCACGACGCCGACTCGGGCTTCCAGTTGAGGAACAGGATGCGGTTGCGGCCGTGCTGGCGGGCGATCGCGATCTCCTGCGGCGTCGGGAAGAGCTGCCGGATGCCGCCGTGATAGGCGTGGTAGATCGCCTGCGTACGCCCGGTCTTGCGCTCGAACTCGGCGAGCGCCGACGCGCCGCGGCTCTCGGTGTGCGCGCCCGGCGCGACGCCCCAGAGGACCCCGCAGGTGGGCACCAGCTTGCGCCCGGTGCGGCAGCCGCCACGCCGGGCGGCCGGGACCACAGCCGGCGGCATCGGCGCCACAAAAGCTGGCAAAGCGGACGCGGACGAAGGCGCGACCGAGGATGGCGGCAAAGCCGAGGACGGCGACGCCGACGCGGAGGCCGAGGGGGAGGACGAAAAACGGCGGCCGTGGAGGACCGGCGAATCCGGCGAGGCGAGAACCGGCAACGACACTGTCGGATCACCCACCGGTCCGAGGGGTAAACCGATCTGATCCACTCCGCCGGTCCAGGCCCACGCGAGCGTGGTGACCACGGAAAGGACGAAGGCCGCCGGAACGGCGGCGACGTGGATAAGCCGGAAGCGGCGCGGGCGTCGACTCACGAGGTGCCAGTATTGTGACGAAGATCCGGTTTGTCCAATACCCGACGCGGATTAAACAGACAAAAAGAGGGGATGGATACCCGTCTCGACCGCGATCGGCGGGACTGAGAAACTGTCCCCTAATCGGCCGCAGGGGGATACGAAGGTGAATGGTTCGGTGCTTCCCGAGGACGTCCTGCGTGACGCGCCGTCGTACACGCCGCACGCGCACGAGCTCGCGGACCTCGAGCTGCTGCTCTCGGGGGCGTATGCGCCGCTCACCGGCTTCCTGGGCCGCGCCGACCTGAACTCGTTGCGCCGCCGCGGGCAGCTCGCCGACGGCACGCCGTGGCCGGTCGCGGTGACGCTCGAGGTGCCGGCCGAGATCGCGAGCGACCTGGTCCTCGAGGACCCGCTGCACCGCACGATCATCCTCACCGACCCGGAGGGCGCGCCGGTCGCGGCGCTCGAGGTCACCGACGCGTGGCCGGCCAAGGAACGCGCCTACGGTGTCGGCGGCACGGTACGCCGGATGGGTGACGGCGGGCACGGGCCGTTCCAGCGGCTGCGGCGCACGCCCGGCGAGGTCCGGGCCCTGCTGCCACCCGGACGGGTGCTCGGCGTGATCGCCGACCGGCCGCTGCACCGCCCGCAGCTCGCCCAGATCGCGCACGCGGCCCGCACCCTCGCCGCCCACCTGCTGATCCTCATCCCGGTGAGCGGCCCGGGCCCGGACGGCCTGCCCCCCGAGGCGCTGGTCCGGGCGATCTTCGCCGCCCGCGACCGGATGCCCCCGGCCACGATCGTCGCCGTCCCGCTGCTGAACCGCGGCGACGAGATGCGCGACGCGCTGCTGCGGGCGCGCGTGGCCGCCGCGTACGGTGTCACCCACGTCCTCTCCACCGGCGAGATGCTCTCCGGCGGCGGGTTGCGCGTGCTGGTCCCCCGCGAGCTCGCCTACGACAACCGCGACGGCCAGTGGCGCTGGCGCGACGACATCCCGCCGCGCAACCGCCGCCTCGCGATGACTCCCGCCGAGATCGACGACGTGCTCGACCGCGGCTTCCCGCTGCCCGAGTGGCACACCCCGCCCGCGGTGGCCAAGGAGCTGGTCCGGGCCCGCCCGCCGCGCCGGCACCGGGGTCTGGTGGTGTTCTTCACCGGCTTCTCCGGCTCGGGCAAGTCGACCATCGCCCGCGGCCTCGCCGACTCGCTGCGCGAGTCCGGCGATCGCACGATCACCCTGCTCGACGGCGATGTGGTGCGGCGCGAGCTCTCGGCGGGGCTGGGCTTCTCCAAAGCAGATCGCGACCGCAACGTACGCCGGATCGGCTGGGTCGCCGCCGAGGTGGGCCGCCATCGCGGGGTGGCCGTCGCCTGCCCGATCGCGCCCTACGAGTCGGCCCGCGCGGCGGTCCGCCGGATGGCGCAGGACGCCGGCGCCGGCTTCGTGCTGGTCCACGTGAACACCCCGCTCGAGGTCTGCGAGCAGCGCGACCGCAAGGGCCTGTACGCGCGGGCCCGGGCCGGCCAGCTGCGCGGCATGACCGGCATCGACGACCCGTACGAGGAGCCGGCCGACGCCGAGCTGACCATCGACACCACCACGATCACCGTGCCCGAGGGCATCGAGCTGGTCCTCGCGTACCTGGTCGAGAACGGCTGGGTGGAGCCGAAACTGAGCTGACCCCATCACGTCGGCGGGAGTGAGCCGTTTACCCCTCGGGGGCAAAACGCCCGAACTCACTCCACCCCCGAAAGGGCCGCCAACCGATGGAAGCGTCTCGCCCCGCGGATGTCTCGCACTACCTCGGCATCTTCCGCCGTCACTGGTGGATCGCGCTGGCCGCGACGGCCGCGGGCCTGGGCGCGGGTGCGGCGCTGACCAGCGCGCTGCCCAAGGTGTACGAGTCGTCGACCGCGGTCCTGGTGCAGTCTCTCGACCAGGACACGAACGCGCAGGGCGGCCGCACCAAGGGCACGGTCAACCTGGACACCGAGGCACAGCTGGTCGGCTCGGGCGCGGTGGCCACCAAGGCCGCGGCCCTGCTGCGTTCGCCGCGCTCGCCGATCGACCTGGCCCGGGATGTCTCCGTCGAGGTGCCGGCGAACACCACCGTCCTGATGATCACGTTCAAGGCGGGGTCGCCGCAGGAGGCGCAGTCCGGGTCGCACGCGTTCGCCGAGGCGTACCTGCGCAACCGTGAGGAGACCGCGCAGAGCGGCCTCGACCAGCAGATCAAGACGCTGACCGCGAAGATCAAGCAGCTCACCACGACGCTGACCGGGATCAACGGGCGGCTCGCCCGGGCGGTGAAGGGCAGCCCGGACGAGGGCAACCTGCTGAGCCTGCGCAGCAACTCGCAGAACCAGCTGAACGGGCTGACCGGCCGGCTCAACGAGCTGACCACGACCACGGTCGGGGCCGGCAGCATCATCAGCGACGCGCGCCTGCCGGAGACCCCGACCAGCCCCAACCCGATGGTCAATGTGGCCACCGGCGGCATGATCGGGCTGCTGCTCGGGGTGGCGCTGGCGTTCGTGCGGGAAAGGTTCGACCGGCGGCTGCGCTCGGCGGCCGACGTGCGCGACCGGGGCCGGGTCAACGTGCTGGCCGCGCTGGACGAGCGCACCACGCCGCATTTCGACGACGTGCTGCAGCCGTACGGCGCCGGCGGCCGGGTCTTCAACCGGCTGCGCAACGAGATCCTCGCGACGCTGAACCCCAGCGACCAGGTGATCGTGGTGACGGGCACGAGCCGCGGGTCGGCCGCGACCCTGGTGGCCGCGAACCTCGCCGCCGCGCTGGCCCGTACCGGCAGCGACGTCGTGCTGATCGGCGCGCACCTGCCGGACAGCGTGGTCGACGCCGCGCCGCTGGCCCGGATGCTCGGCGTCGCGGCCGTGCCCGGCCTCTCCGACCTGCTGGCCGGCCGGGTCGGTCTGGCCCGCGCGCTGCAGCGCACCCCGCGCATCCCGTCCCTGCGGGTGATCACCACCGGCGGCGCGGCCACGGCGGCCGGCCTCATGCAGTCGCAGCGCCTCAAGGACACCCTCGAGACGCTGCGCCGGCAGGGCGGATACGTGGTCATCGAGGCGCCCTCGACCAGCAGCAGCGCCGACGCGCAGGGCCTGGCGAGCCTGGCCGACGCCGCCCTGCTCGCGGTCGAGCTGCGCAAGTCGCGCCGCCCCGCCCTGCTGGACGCGGCCGAGCAGCTCCAGCGGGTCGGCACCCCGCTGCTGGGCGCGGTGGTCCTCCCCCGCCTGTCGAACCTGCCGTCGCCCGAGGTCAACGTGCCCGCGGTGACCCTGTCGCCGAACGACAAGATCTCCGACGGGGACCTCACCCAGCCGATGCGCTTCCCGACCAACACCATGTCGGCCGCCGAGAAGGCCAAGATGGCCGAGAAGACCCAGGAGAAGCCGCAGGTCCGGCCCCGGACGGCGGAAGCGGCCGACGAGATCACCGCGGTGATCGACATGTCCGGGATGGCCAAGGACGGCGACGGGAAGTGACGCCGGCTGCCCCGGCCACCGCGGATACCCAACGGACCGGCGGCCCCGCACACGGCGCGCGCAAGCCACTGAACCTGCCGGCCTGGCCGGTGGCGAGCATCCTCGCGCTCTATCCGCTGTGGTGGGCGCTCGGGCTCGGCGTATTGATCTTCGCGCTCATGGCCGTACCCATGCTGATTTTGCTCCTGCGACGCCGGGCCGCCGGCCGGCCGCTGCGCCTGCCACCCGGTTTCGCCTGGTGGGCTTTGTTTCTGGTGGCCGTGGTGGTCAGCATCGGCGCGCTCGGCGCCGATCCGGCCGGCACCATCGCCGAGCACGCGAGCGACCGGCTGCCGGGTGCGGCCTACAAGCTGATCATGTACGTGGCGCTGACCGTGCTGCTGGTCTACGCCGGCAACCTGACCGAGGCCGAGCTGCCCAAGCGCCGCCTGGTCAAGCTGCTGGGCTGGCTCTTCGTGGTGACGGTGGCGGGCGGACTCCTCGGCATGGTCGCCGGGAACTTCCAGTTCACGTCGCCGGTCGAGCTGCTGCTGCCGCACGGCGTGCGCAACAAGGGCTTCGTGCAGTCGCTGGTGCACCCCTACGCCGCGCAGATCATGGATATCGTCGGCGGGGACAAGCCGCGCCCGGCCGCGCCCTGGGGGTACACCAACACCTGGGGCAACAACTTCTGCCTGCTGGCGGGCTGGCTGGTCGTCGCGGCCTGGCAGACCGGCCGGCCGCGGAACAAGTTCTGGGCGGTCGTCTGCCTGCTGGTGTCGATCGCTCCGGCCGTCTTCTCGCTCAACCGCGGCCTGTGGATCGGCCTGGGCGTGCTGATCGTCTACGTGGCCGCCCGCTACGTGCTGGCCGGCAAGCTCTGGATCATCGGCCTGCTCACGGTCGCCACCGCGATGCTCGGCGTCGCGCTGATCGCCACCCCGCTCGGCACGGTGGTCACCGCCCGGCTCGACAACGGCAAGTCCAACGGCGTGCGCTCGTTCCTGATCGACCGGGCGCTGGACGGCTTCACCGGCTCGCCGGTGGTCGGGTACGGCGGCACCCGGAACACCGCCGGCGGCCGCCAGTCGATCACGGTCGGCGAGAGCGCCGGCTGCGAGCGCTGCGGCAACTTCACCGTGGGCGGCAACGGCCAGCTGTGGCAGCTGCTCTTCGCGCACGGCATCGCCGGCACGGCCGGTTACCTCGGCTTCTTCTCCTACGGCCTGTGGCGCTTCCGCCGGGACCGCAGCGCGATCGGGGTGGCCGGCAGCGCCGCGCTGGTCACGTCGTTCTCCGCGATGCTCTGGTACAACTCGCTGGTCACCCCTCTGGCCTTCATGGTTCTGGCCTTCGCGCTGCTCTGGCGCAACTCAACCGAGGGGGATACCACATGAGCCCGGTGAAGACGGCTCCGGCCGAGCTGACCGCGGGCGATGCCGCGCTGCGTACGCAGTACCTGACCGAGGTGCTCGACCTCCTCTACCCGTGGCCGTGCCGCACCGACGGCTCGCCCGGCACCCCGATCGCCGAATACCTCGTCGTGCCGGACGCCCGCCGGCCCAAGCTGCTGGTCCCGTCCGGCTCGCGCCGGGTGGCGGCCGCGGCGGTCCGCCGCTACGCCGAGCCGCAGTCGCGCTCGGCGAAACTCAAGCGCGACGCCGTGATCGCCGCTATGCGGACCGGCGCGTCGGCCGTGCTGCTGCGCGATCGCGTACGGGTGACCGGCCCGTTCTCCTCGAGCATCGACGGCTACCTCAGCGAGCAACTGAGCCGTGAGCTCTCGGTCAGCGTCCACATCGGTCCGGCGCGGGCCAACCGCAAGCCCGTGCTCCAGCTGATCAGCCCCGATGGCGACACGTTCGGCTTCGGCAAGCTCGGCACCGGCGCTCTCACCAAGCAGCTGGTCAAGGCGGAGACCGCGGCGCTGACCGCGCTGGCCGGCACCGGCCTCACCCGGCTGACCGTGCCCCGGGTGCTGCACGCCGGAGAGTGGCGCGGCCTCGAGGTGCTGGTCCAGTCGGCGCTGCCGGTCTGGCTGCCGCGCGCGCCGCTGACCCAGCGCCGGCTGGTCGCCGCGATGCTCGACATCGCCGGGTGCTGCGGCTACACGTCGGGGCCGCTGGACGAGAGCGCGTACTGGGGCGAGCTGCGCGGCCGGCTCACGGCGGTGGGCGACCGCTCCGAGGGCGCGGGGCTGGGCTCGGCGGCGGAGCTGCTGGTCAAGCACGCCGGCGACACCGTCTTCCGGTACGGCGCGTGGCACGGCGACTGGGCGCCCTGGAACATGGCGAACCTCGCCGACGCGCTGCTGGTCTGGGACTGGGAGCGGTTCGCGACCGGCGTGCCGATGGGCTTCGACGCGATCCACCACGAGCTGCAGAAGCGGATCCAGTCGACCGGCGACGCCAAGGACGCGGTCGAGCAGACCGTGCGCCGGGCCGGCGAGTTGCTCGCGCCGTTCGGCGTGCCGGCGACCGGCCGCGAGGTCACCGCGCTGCTGTACCTGGTGGACCTCGCGGTCCGCTATCTGACCGACCGTCAGGCCGAGGCGGGCGCCCGCCTGGGCGTGCTCGGCACCTGGCTGCTGCCGGTGCTGATCCGCCGGGTCGAGGAGCTCTGAGGAGAGCGCGATGGACGTACGCAAGATGCCCGCGCCCATGAAGCGGGTCGTGCACCTGGGCTCCCGCTCGTACGGGCGGCTGACCAGCCCCGGCCGGATGACCCCGTCGTTCCTGATCTGCGGCGGCCAGCGCTGCGGGACGACCTCGATGTACCGGGCGCTGGCCGCGCACCCGGTGGTGCTCAAGGCCGTGCTGCACAAGGGCGTGCACTACTTCGACACCTCGTACGACCGCGGGCTCGGCTGGTACAAGGCGCATTTCCCGCTGCACCGCAGCGGCGACAAGATCGCGGAACGTTACGGCGTGCCGGCGCAGACCTTCGAGTCGAGCCCGTACTACATGTACCACCCGCAGGCGGCCGCCCGGATCGCCCACGACCTGCCCGAGGCGCGGCTGCTGGTGCTGGTGCGCGACCCGGTCGAGCGGGCGTACTCGCAGCACCACCACGAGGTGGCGCGCGGCTTCGAGACCGAGCGGGACTTCGGGGCGGCGCTGGCGCTCGAGCCGGCCCGGCTGCACCGGCAGGAGGAGCGGCTGGCCGAGGATCCGTCGTACTACAGCTTCGCCCACCAGCACCACGCGTACCGGGGGCGCGGCGAGTACGCCCGCTACCTGAGCGTGATGGCGCAGCACGTGGGCCGGGAGCGGATCCACGTGGTGGAGAGCGAGCGGTTCTTCACCGATCCGGAGGACGTCTACGACGAGGTCTGCGACTTCCTCGGGCTGCCGTCCTATCTGGAGCGTCCGCCGTTCGAGCGGCACAACGCCCGCCCCCGGCAGGCCGACATGGATCCGGGGCTGCGCCGCGAGCTCACCGACTACTACCTCGCCCACGACGACGCGCTGGCCCGATGGCTGGGCCGGATGCCCATCTGGCGCCGCACATGACGGATTTAAAAGAAAAATCTGGCTTTCAGGGTACGCGCGGCGTCGCGCGCGGCGGTCTGGCCAACATGGTCGGTTCCGCGCTCGCGGGAGGCACCGGATTCGCGGTCACCTGGATTGTCGCCCGATCGCTCGGCCCCGATCAGGCCGGCGCCTTCTTCGCCTCCACGGCGGCGTTCGTGCTGGCCGGCGGCCTGGCCAAGCTGGGCACCCAGACCGGCCTGGTCTACTGGCCGTCCCGGCTGCGCGCCACCGGGCGGCCCGAGCTCCTCGGCGCCTGCCTGCGCGCCGGCCTCACCCCCGTCATCGCGATGTCCCTGGTGCTGGCGGTCGTGATGTGGCTCGCCGCCCCGGCGATCGCCCGCACGACCGCGCACGAAGCGGCCGACGTCGTCGGAGCGCACACCGCGGGCCTGCGGGTGCTGGCCTTGTTCCTGCCTCTCCAGGCGATGACCGACGCCCTGCTCACGGCGACTCGCGGCTACCGCGCGATGCGGCCGACCGTGGCCTTCGACCGGATTGTCCGCAGCACGCTGCAGTTGCTGCTGGTCAGCGCGGTCGGCGTGGTAGCACTGTGGACGGCGGGGTCACTGCCCGCCTTCGCCCTGGCGTGGGCGCTGCCGTATCTGCCGGTGACGGTGCTCTCGGCGTACGCGCTCAAAAAGCTCTATAGGGCGAGCAAGCCGCCCGGAGCGACCACCCGCCGGTCCGAAAGGCGCGCCTTGCGCCGCGACTTCTGGCGCTTCACCGGCCCGCGCGCGCTCGCCAGCGTCGCCCAGCTCGCGCTGCAGCGGGTGGACGTGCTGCTGGTGGCGGCCCTGGGTGGTCTCGCGCCGGCCGCCGTCTACGCGGTAGCCGGGCGATTTGTCGTGCTTATCCAGTTCGCCAACCAGGGGATCTCCCAATCGGTGCAGCCGCGGCTGGCCGAGGCGCTGGCCACCGGCGACCGCGCGGGCGCCAACCACCTCTACCAGACCGCGACCGGCTGGCTCGTCATGGTGACCTGGCCGATCAACCTGCTGGTGATCCAGCTGGCGCCGCTCTACCTGCGGCTCTTCGGCGACAACTACACCGCCGGGCAGAACGTCGTGGTGGTGCTGGCGAGCGCGATGCTGGTGGCGACCGGCTGCGGCATGGTCGACATGGTGCTCGCGATGGCCGGGCGCACCTCGTGGAACCTCGTCAACGTGCTGATCGCGCTGGCCGTGACGATCGGCCTCGACGTGCTGCTGATCCCCCGGTTCGGAGCGCTCGGCGCGGCGATCGGCCTGGCCTGCGCCATGGTCGCCAACAACGTGCTGCCGCTGGTACAGGTCGGGCGCGCGGTCGGCCTGCACCCCTTCGGCAAGGGCACCCGGGCCGCCGCGCTGCTGTCGATCGCCTGCTTCGGCGCGCTGCCCCTGGCCGGCGGTCCCGTCGGCCTCGCGATCTCGGTACCAGCCTTCCTGGCGGGGGTCTGGCTGCTGCGCGGCCCCCTCGCGCTGGACGCGTTCACATTTCGACCTCGGAGGAGGACCCGTTGAGCACGGATTACACCAAGGTGTTTCAGGACACCGAGGCCGTCGAGAAGTACGAGAACATCACGTACGCGCCGGAGAGCTACGCGTCGCAGATCAACCAGCGGCAACGCGACTACCTGCGCACGCTGGTACGCCGCGAGTTCGGCCCCCGCGCGCCGGTGCAGCACGACTTCGCCTGCGGCACCGGCCGGGCCATCCGCACCCTGCACGGGCTGGTCCGCGAGGCGCACGGCTACGACACGTCGGCCGAGATGATGGCGAAGGCGGCCGAGGTGGGCTCGCACGCGCACTGGCACCAGGTGCCGACGGACGGGCCGGTGCCCGAGCCGGTGGCGGCCGGCACCCCGGCGATCGTGACGATGTTCCGCCTGCTGCTCAATGTGGACGAGGCGATCCGCGACCGGGCGCTCGCGTTCGCGGCCAAGGCACTGCCGGACTCGAACGCGGGTGTGCTGGTGGTGGAGAACCACGGCAACGCCGAGTCGCTGCGGCACCTGCGGGCGCGCCGGCACCGCGGGGACCGCTGGTTCGCCGAGCTCTCCCACGAGCAGGTGGAGAAGCTGCTGGACCGGCACGGCTTCGAGATCGTCGAGCGGCGCGGCTTCTCGATGATCACGCCGTCGCTGCATGGGAATCCGCTGGCCCGGGCGGCCGACGCGGCGATGCGGCGGCTTCCGGGGACCGATGGGTATGCGGTGAATGTCCTTTACACCGCTCGTCGTGCGTAAGTGGTTCTTGTCCCTATCAGCCGTGGTGCTCCTGCTGGCGGGCTGCACCGGCGGCGGGGACAAAAAGGACTCTCCAACGCCGACGCCCGATTTGTCGGGAAAGCCCGCCGCCGTCGCTGTCAACCGCGGGCCCTTCCTGAGTGGACCGGTCCGGGCACCCAAGAAGGGCGCGCTGGTCGGGGCGTGGATCAAACCGGACGAGCTGACCCACGTGGGCCGGCTCGCCGCGGTCGACACGCTCGAGAACGACCTCGGCCGCAAGCTCAGCATCATCAACACGTACCGCCGCTTCGAGCAGATGGTCGGCACGTCCTCGGACAAGGAGTTCCTGGCCCAGGGCGCGACGCTGATGGTCAGCTGGGCCACCGGCGACAACCGGTCCATCCTGGACGGCGAGCACGACGACCTGATCCGCAAGCAGGCCCGGGCCATCCGCAAGATCCACCGGCCGGTGCTGCTGCGGATGCGCTGGGAGATGGACCGGCCCAACCTGCGGGCGACGATGTGGTCCGGCGGCGACTACATCGCGGCCTGGAAGTACGTGCGCGCGATCTTCAAGCAGGAACGGGCGAACAACGTCTCCTGGGTGTGGTGCCCGACCGCCGAGGGCTTCATCCGCGGCGACGCGGCCGACTTCTACCCCGGCGACGACCAGGTCGACTGGACCTGCGTGGACGTCTACGCCGGCGAGGTCTTCCAGCCGATCGGCAAGCTCATGGGCCCGTTCCTGACCTGGGCCGCGCAGCACCCCAAGCCGATCGTCATCGGCGAGTTCGGGGTGGCCAAGGCGTGGGGCTCGGCCGGGCGGGCGGCCTGGCTCAAGGACGCCGAGCGGACCTTCAAGGCCAACCCGCAGATCAAGGCCGTCGCCTACTTCGAGTCCGATCCCGAGGGCAACGGCCCGACCAAGCAGTTCCAGCTCACCGGCGACAAGGCGGCGTTCCGGGCCTTCCACGCGCTGGCGAAGGACCCGTACTTCAATCCCTGATCGGCTCCAGGAACTCGAGCCGGTTGCCGTGCGCGTCCCGCGCGTAGAGCCGCCGGTGACCCGGGAAGTGTGGATCCCACTCGACCGGGTGACCGGCGGCTTCGAGCCGCTCCGCCAAAAGATCAAGACCATGGACGAGTACGCCCGGATGGGCCTTCTTCTCGGGGATGAAGGCCGCCACCGGGCTCACGTGCACTTCCCAACCCCCGGCCCGGAACCAGCACCCGCCCCGGGCCGCCAGCACCGGGGGCTTCGCCAGCTCGGTCATGCCGAGCACGCCGGCGTAGAAGGCGCGGGCGGCCTCCTCGCCGCCGGGCGGGCACAGCAGCTGGACGTGGTGCAGGTCTTCAAATGCGAACGCCATGCCGTAACAGTACGCTCGTACTGTTAGATTCGCCGCCTCACCTGTGGACGTCCGCGGATTCTTGTCGTACCCAGGTGCTTCGCTTGGCCCCTCCCAACCCGGGTGGGGGCGGTCTGCGGGACGCGTGGAAGGTCAAGTTCGCGAGGCCTCCGCCCCGTTCCCCCGGCCATCGCTTCGGAGATCTCCCTGGCGATGGTTGCGGTGGGGCGTGGGTGCGAGCGGCCCTACAAAGCGGGAGAACGGGTGGCCGCAGTGGCGCGGCCCATCGAGCCGGGCCTGGAATGGTCCCACGGTGTGACGCTCGTTCTCGATTGTCGGGACGCCCGTCTGCATGCCGGCGGCGCGTCTCGACCTCTGGGCGAATGGGTCCACCTCGTGAGAACGATGCGCGAATTTGCGGCCATATCGGACAGCAGTCGGTCGAGCGAGGCTGACGATGATGAATACGTGTCGGCCTCGAACAGCAACTCATCAGCATCGGCGCGGGGCGCGCCCGTGGCCCGGCTGTGGCGAGCGCCCACGCACCCCGCGCAACAGGCGGCACTCACCGCGGCCAGGCAAGCGCCGCCCGGGCCATGGCAGGCCCCGCTCGACAACCGCCACGCCGCGAGCGGCCCCACCTGCCGCAACCCGGCAACCAGCGCATCGCGGCGACCGGTGGGTAGCGGCGGCCGGTGCGGGTCAGTCGCGGGCGCGCACCCGCTGGGCTGGCGCCTGCGCGAGCAGCTTCAGCGCGTACGGCGCGTCGTGCCGCAGGTAGCGACCGGCCAGCCGGCGCGGCTCGACACCCAGGCGATGGGCCCACTCCAGGCCGGTGCGCTGCATCCAGCGCGGCGCCCGGGCCACGTCGCCGGCCACGAAGTTGACCGCCGCCCCGCAGCCGATGAACCACGCCTGCGGCAGTTCGGGGCGCAGCCGGGCGATCATCCGCTCCTGCTTGGGGAAGCCGAGCCCGACGAAGACCAGATCCGGGCGGGCGTCGATCACCTTCGCGCAGAACTGCTCGTACGCGATGGGATCGTGCTCGAAGCCGAAGTCCGGGCAGAGCGTGCCGGCCACCCGCAGCCCGGCGCATTTCTCTTCCAGTTTGTCGGCGGCGCGGGCCGCGCCGTCGTTCTCCGGCGCGCCGCCGATCACGAAGATCGACCTCTTGTCGCGGGCCAGCCCCTCGGAGAGGGACCAGATCAGGCTGCTGCCGGCCACCCGCTCCGGCAGTGGGGTGCCGCCCAGCCTGCTCGCCCAGATCAGCGGCATGCCGTCCGCCACGATCAGGTCGGCGTCGTCGAGATGCTCGCGGGCCTCCTCGTCGACCTGCGCCCGGCGCAGGATGTCGATGTTCGGGGTGATGATCCGACCGCCCCGGCCACGGTTCAGCGCGTCCCGTACCACCGCCACAACCTCGGCCTCGGTGATCCGGTCGATGCCCGTGCCGTCCAGGTCAACCCGGTCGAAAGCCTCGATGGTCACCTGTCGCCTCCTTCACGGTGTTTGCCTCGTTATAGGAGCGAAACGAGCGAAGGTGGGCCAAAGTGGCACGGGTGTTATTTCTGGGTGGATTAGGACGTAGCGGGACAACGCTCGTCGAACGTCTGCTCGGCGAGCTTCCCGGGGTGTGCGCGCTCGGCGAGGTGGTCCACCTCTGGCAGCGCGACCTCCGCGACGACGAGCGCTGCGGCTGCGGCGCGCGCTTCTCGGCCTGCCAGTTCTGGCGGCGGGTCGGCGCGCTCGCGTTCGGTGGCTGGCACAACGTCGACGTCGACCGGGTGCACTACCTGCGGGCGGCGGTCGAGCGCACCCGGCACATCCCGCGGCTGGCCACCGCCGTCGAGGCGCCGGAGGAGGTGCACGAATACGCCGAGTACTACTCCCGGGTGTACGCGGCGGCGGCCGAGGTCTCCGGCGCGCGGATCGTCGTCGACTCCTCCAAGCACTCGGCGCTGGCCCACGTGCTGCGCTGGGCGGGCGACCTGAACCTGCGGGTGGTGCACGTGGTGCGGGACGCGCGCGGGGTCGCGTACTCCTGGACCAAGACGGTCTCCCGGCCGGAGACCGACGGCGCCGCCGAGATGACGCGCTACTCCCCCGGCCGGTCGGCGCTGCTGTGGAACGCGCACAACGCGGCGTTCGGGCTGCTCGCCCGGCGCGGGGTGCCGGTGCGCCGGATCCGCTACGAGGAGTTCGTGTCCGACCCGCTGGTTGCCCTGGCCGACCTGGCGTCGTTCGCCGGCATCGTGCTCGGGCCGTCCGATTTATCCTTTGTGGAGGACGGACACGCCGACCTGAAGGTGGGCCACAGCGCGGCCGGCAACCCCATGCGCTTCACCGTCGGGCGGGTGGCGCTGCGCCGGGACGACGCCTGGGTCTCGGCGCTGCCGAGCCGGCAACGGCGCCTGGTCGGCGCCGTCTGCGCGCCCATGCTGCGGGCGTACGGATATCCGCTGTCTCCTTCGGAGGTCTCTAGGTGAACTGGCCCTCGGTCGGAGTCGTCATCCCCACCCGCAACCGGCCCGAGCTGGTCCGCCGGGCGATCGCGTCGGTGCGCGACCAGCGCTACCCCGGCGATTTGAAGATCCTTGTCGTGTACGACCAGACCGAGCCCGACTATCTGCTCGCCTCCACCGAGGGGGTGCAGGTGCTGGTGCTCACCAACTGGCGCACGTCCGGCCTGGCCGGGGCCCGCAACACCGGCATCCTCGCGCTGGACACCGAGTTCGTGGCGTTCTGCGACGACGACGACCGCTGGCTGCCGGACAAGCTGCGCCGCCAGGTCGCCGCGCTGCTCGCCGACCCGGACGCCGAGATGGCGACGTGTGCGATCGAGGTCGAGTACGAGGGTCGGTGCACGCCGCGGCTGGCCGGGCGCAGCCGGGTGACCGTCGACGAGCTGGCCCGCTCCAGGATGGCGATGCTGCACTCGTCGTCGTTCCTGCTCCGGCGGGAGGCGCTCGCCGAGGACGCGATCGGTCTCGTGGCCGAGGACGCGCCGGGCAGCCAGAACGAGGACTGGGACCTGCTGCTGCGGGCCGCCCGCCGGGCGCCGATCGTGCACCTCGACGAGCCGCTGGTGCGGGTGCTGTGGGGGCGGACGTCGCATTACGCGTACGAGTACGCCACCAAGATCTCCTCGCTGCGGTGGATGATGCAGCGCCACCCCGAGATCAGCGGGTGCAAGCCCGGCGCGGCGCGGGTATACGGTCAGCTGGCGTGCTGGTCGGCGGCCTCGGGCAACCGCGGTCAGGCCTGGCAGTTCAGCAAGGAGGCGGTGCGGGCCAACTGGAGGGAGCCGCGGACGGCGATCGCGCTGGCGGCGATGACCGGTGCGGTCAAGGTCGAGAATGTTCTCTCGGCGCTGCACAAACGCGGGCGGGGTATCTGAACTCACTCTTTCCACCACACCAACCCACACTGTAGTGTTCGGGTGTGTTCGAATTAGTGCGGATGCTTTAATGCTCGCCCAACAGCGCCAGGCCGCCATCCTCGACCGGGTCCGGGCCGCCGGCGGCGTCCGGGTCAGTGAGCTGGCCACCGAGTACGGCGTCTCCGACATGACGATCCGCCGCGACCTGGAGTCGCTGGCCGATCGCGGCCTTCTGGCGAAGGTACACGGCGGCGCCACCACGGTGAGCCCCGGCTCGGCGCACGAGCCCGGCTTCGCCGCCAAGTCCGTCCGCCAGCGCGCGGAAAAGGCGGCCATGGCCATGCACGCCGCCGGCCTCGTCTCCCCCGGCGACGCGATCGCGCTCTCCGCCGGCACCACCACGGCCGGCCTCGCGCAACGGCTGGTCGACGTCCCCTCGCTGACCGTGGTGACCAACTCGATTCCGGTCGCCGACGTCTTCTACCGCGCCGGGCGCCCCGACCAGACGGTGGTGCTCACCGGCGGCACGCGCACCCCCTCCGACGCGCTCGTCGGCCCGGTGGCGGTCGCCGCGATCGGCACGCTGCACCTCGACATGCTCTTCCTCGGCGTGCACGGCATGAGCGAGCGCGCCGGATACACGACCCCCAACCTGATGGAGGCCGACGTCAACCGGGCCCTGGTGGAGGCGGCCGAGCGCCTGGTCGTGCTCGCCGACCACACCAAGTGGGGCACGGTCGGCATCTCCTCGATCGTCCCGCTCGAGCGCGCCGACGTGCTGATCACCGACGACGGCCTCGATCAGCAGGCACGCACGCTGCTGGAGGAAACCGTGCCCGAGCTTGTAGTGGTGAGCGGACAGTGACTTTCAAGAACCGTACGGCCATCCGCCTCTCGGACGGCCGGGAGCTGATCTACTTCAACGAGGAGCCGCACACGCACCGGGCCGAGTACCCGGACACGCGGCACCTCCCGACCCCGCCGCCGGCCTCCCAGCTGCGCTACGACCCGCTGGTCGACGAGTGGGTGGCGGTCGCGGCGCACCGGCAGACGCGTACGTTCCTGCCGCCCAGCGACGCGTGCCCGCTCTGCCCGTCGACGCCGTCGTTCGCCAGCGAGATCCCGGCGCCCGACTACGACGTGGTGGTCTTCGAGAACCAGTTCCCGTCGTTCAGCGACCGCATCAAGCCCGACGAGATCACGTCTTTGACCGACCTGGTGCCGGTGCGGCCGGGCATCGGGCGCTGCGAGGTCATCTGCTTCACCAGCGACCACAACGGCTCGTTCGGCAAGCTCTCGCCGTCGCGGGTGCGCACGGTGGTCGACGTGCTCGCCGACCGCACCCTGGAGATGTCGCAGATCACGGGCGTGGCTCAGGTCTTCCCGTTCGAGAACCGGGGCGTCGAGATCGGCGTGACGCTGCACCACCCGCACGGGCAGATCTACGCCTACCCCACGGTGCCGCCGCGCACCCAGCAGATGCTGCGGGCCGCTGACCGCTACCGCACGCGGACGGGTGGCGACCTCTACACCGACGTGCTCGCGGCCGAGCGCGCTTCGGGCGTACGCGTCGTGGCCTCTAACGAGCATTGGACGGCCTACGTGCCGGCGGCGTCCCGCTGGCCGTACGAGGTGCAGCTGGCCCCGCACCGCAAGGTGCCCGACCTGCCCGCCCTCTCGGACGAGGAGCGCGATGCGTTCGGCCCGCTCTACCTGGACGTGCTGCGCCGCTTCGACGCGCTGTTCGGCAAGCCGATGCCGTACATCTCCGGCTGGCACCAGGCGGTCGTGGGCGAGGGGCGCGAGCTGGGCTACCTGCACCTGCAGCTGTTCAGCATCCGCCGGGCCGCCGACAAGCTGAAGTTCCTGGCCGGCTCGGAGTCCGCGATGGGCGCCTTCATCAACGACATCGTCCCCGAGAAGGCGGCCGAGACCCTGCGCTCTCTGTGAGATCACAGTTGCTTTGCGCGCTCGGCTGACAGAGGGTCTAACTATGGGATTTGCCTGGTCCAACATGTTCGTCCACCCCGATGACGACCCCCGCACCGAGGGCGGCTTCACCGGTGAGCGCGAGACCCTGATCGGGTACCTACGCGATCAGCGGATCACGTTGGAGCTCAAGTGCGCTGATCTGGACGCCGCGCAGCTCGCGGCGCGCTCGGTCGAGCCGTCGAACATGTCGCTGCTCGGCCTGGTGCGGCACATGGCCGGCGTCGAGCAGAACTGGTTCCGGGTGCACCTGGCCGGTTTCGACGTCAAGCGGCACTACCGCACCGAAGAGGACCGCGACCTGGACTTCAACGGCGCGGTGGCCGACCCCGAGGTGGTGACCGACGCCTTCCAGACCTGGAAGAACGAGATCGCGTTCGCCGAGGACTACGTCGACTCCATCGAAGACCTCGGCTACGTGGGCGAGGGCGACCTGGCGCTGCGCGAGGTCCTGGTCCACATGATCGAGGAGTACGCCCGGCACAACGGCCACGCCGACTTCCTGCGCGAGCGCATCGACGGCCGCATCGGGCAGTAGCGATTTTAGGGGCGGGGGGCCCGGGACAAGGCCCCCCGCAGGGAAGGGACAGGTCGCGCTCAATGCCGAGGGAACCGAAAGGCGCCCGGGACAAGGCAGCCATCGGCGGGCGAACCCTCAGCCGCGCGACCGTCTTTCGCCCTGAAAAACGAGGGCCTTATCCACCGGTTACGGAAGTAAACATGCAATTTGCAGCATAGGTTTAAAGCTGCACCACCATGTCCCGGTTCTCCCGCAGGAACGTGACGATCGGGTCCGGCGCCTTCGCCGGGGAGCCGGCCTGGAAAGGCGGCTGCGGGTCGTACTCGATGCCCAGTTGGACGACCATCGCCGCCTCCGGGCCGAAGATCTTGCCGAGCAGCGCCAGGCCCATGTCGATGCCGGACGACACGCCGGCGGCAGTGGCGTATTTGCCGTCGAAGACGACGCGGTCGGCGGTGGGCTCGGCGCCGTAGTCGCGCAGGTGGTCCAGCGCCATCCAGTGCGAGGTGGCCCGGCGGCCCTCGAGCAGCCCGGCGACGCCGAGGATCAGCGAGCCGACGCAGACCGACGTGGTCCAGGTCGAGGTGGAGTCGGCGGCGCGCAGCCACTCGTGGATCGGGCCGGGCGTCAACGGCGGCGCGTAGCCGCCGGGGACCAGCACGATGTCGGCCGGGGGCGCCTCGTCGAGGGACGCGTCGGCGATCAGTGTCAGAAACCCGGTGTCGGTGCGGATCGGGCCCGCCTTCTCGGCCACGAACAGGACCTCGTTGCCGGGGAAACGGCTGAGCGCCTCATAGGGTCCCACCGCGTCGAGGGCGGTCATCCGGTCGTACAGGAGGATGTTGATCTGCATGGTCTTCTCCTTCAGAAGCGTCGGCGGTATTCGGCCGGGGACACGTCGAGGGCCTGGAGGAAGGCGCGGCGCATCGCCTCGGGGGTGCCGTAGCCGGCCTTGCGCGAGACCTCGGCCACGCCGTCGGAGGTGTCCTCGAGCAGGCGGCGAGCGGTCTCCAGGCGTACGCGATCGACGTAGCGACCCGGCGGGACACCGATCTCGGCGGTGAACGCCCGGCTGAACTGCCGGGGTGAGAGGTTGGCGGCGGCCGCGAGGGCCGGCACCGACAGATCGCGCTCGGGGTGCTCGGCGATCAGGCGCTGCACCTCGCGCAGCGGCTCGCGGTGCGCGACCTGGCCGGCGAGCTGGGCGCTGAACTGGCTCTGGCTGCCCGGCCGGCGCAGGAACATGACCAGGCCGCGGGCGATGGCAAGCGCCACGTCGCGGCCGAGGTCCTCCTCGACCAGCGCGAGCGCGAGGTCGATGCCGGTGGTCACGCCGGCCGAGGTGGCGATCCGGCCGTCGCGGACGTAAATGGGCTCGGCGTCGACGTCGACCTTGGGGTGGCGCGTCCGCAGCGATTCGCAGTACTGCCAATGGGTGGTGGCTCGCTTGTCGTCGAGCAGACCCGCCGCCGCGAGCAGGAACGCGCCCGTGCAGACCGACATGATCCGCTGCGACGCGGCGCCCTGCGACCGCAGCCAGGCGACGACGTCAGGCGGCGGCTCGCGGGTGCCCTCGCCGCCGGGCACGACCAGGGTGTCCGGGGGTTCTTCCAGGGGCGAATCGGGCGTCAACCGCAGCCCGCTCGAGGTGCGGACCGCAGCGCCACCGACGCTCGCGGTCGTGACGCTATACGCCCCGGCGTAGGTGAAGACCTCCAACGGGCCGGTCACGTCGAGGCTCTGCACGCCGTCGAAGAGCACGATCTGCACGTGGTGGGTCATAAAACAATCGTTGCGGCCGCCCGAGGGCGACCGCAACGACGAGCTTCCAACCTTTTAGGCCACCTTGCGGGCGAGGTTCTCGTCCAGAGCGTTCATGAACTCGTCCGTCGTCAGCCAAGGGGCATCGCGGCCGATGAGCAGCGCGAGGTCCTTGGTCATCTGGCCGCCCTCGACGGTCTCGACGCAGACCTTCTCGAGGGTCTCGGCGAACTCGGTGACCGCCGGGGTGCCGTCGAGCACGCCGCGGTGCTTGAGGCCGCCGGTCCACGCGAAGATCGAGGCGATCGGGTTGGTCGAGGTCTTCTCGCCCTTCTGCCACTGCCGGTAGTGCCGGGTGACCGTGCCGTGCGCGGCCTCGGCCTCGACGGTCTTGCCGTCCGGCGTCATCAGCACCGACGTCATCAGGCCGAGCGAGCCGAAGCCCTGCGCCACCGTGTCGGACTGCACGTCACCGTCGTAGTTCTTGCAGGCCCAGACGTAACCGCCCTCCCACTTGAGCGCGGCGGCGACCATGTCGTCGATGAGCCGGTGCTCGTAGGTGAGGCCGGCCTTGGCGAACTGGTCGGCGAACTCGCTCTCGAAGATCTCGGCGAACAGGTCCTTGAACCGGCCGTCGTACGCCTTGAGGATCGTGTTCTTCGTGGAGAGGTAGACCGGGTAGTTGCGGGCCAGGCCGTACCGGAACGAGGCGCGCGCGAAGTCGCGGATCGACTCGTCGTAGTTGTACATGCCCATGCCGACGCCGCCGGCCGGGAAGTCGGCCACGTGGAACTCGATCGGCTCGGAGCCGTCCGAAGGCGTGAAGGTCATCGTGAACTTGCCGGCGCTCGGCGCGACGAAGTCGGTGGCCTTGTACTGGTCGCCGTGGGCGTGGCGGCCGATGATGATCGGCTTGGTCCAGCCCGGTACGAGCCGGGGCACGTTCTGCATGATGATCGGCTCGCGGAAGACGACGCCGCCGAGGATGTTGCGAATCGTGCCGTTCGGCGAGCGCCACATCTTCTTGAGGCCGAACTCCTCGACCCGGGCCTCGTCGGGCGTGATGGTGGCGCACTTGACGCCGACGCCGTGCCGCTTGATGGCGTTGGCCGCGTCGATCGTCACCTGGTCGTCGGTCTCGTCGCGGTGCTGGATCGACAGGTCGTAGTACTCGAGGGGGACATCGAGGTAGGGCAGGATCAGCTGCTCCCGGATCTGCTTCCAGATGATCCGGGTCATCTCGTCGCCGTCGAGCTCCACGACCGGGTTTGTGACCTTGATTTTCGCCATCGGCCGGCGCTCCTCTCCCGAAAACCATGCTTTAGCAGTACGAGCGTACTGCCCAGGGGGTGAAGATCGTCGACCGCCCCCGACCTGGTGTTATCCATATCGCTATTGCCCGTTTTACCTTAAGTTGGGCGATCGTGGCCTCACCTGGGTGCCATCGAGGCATGTCGCTATCCGAGAAGCTCAACCAGCCGCTCAGCCGACGACTGCTCCTCTCCGGAAGCGCCGCGGTGGCGACCGGGCCACTGTTGGTCCGGCCGGCCGCGGCGTACGCGAACACATCGCACGACGTGCCGGCCGACGTCTTCACGCTCGGCGTCGCCTCCGGCGATCCCCTGCCCGACGGTGTCGTGCTCTGGACGCGAGCCCTTGGCCTTCCGGACCGCTCTTTCCCCGTACGGTGGGAAATTGCCCTTGATTCTCGCTTTGCCCGGGGCCGCCGATCCGGGACCGCGATCGCCCGACCGGAGCTCGGACATTCCGTTCACGTCGACGTCCGCGGGTTGCGGCCCGACACGGTCTACTACTACCGATTCCGCCTCTCGGGACAAATCACACCAATTGGCCGTACGCGTACCGCACCGGCGCCCACTGCTCATCCACGCGGGCTGCGCTTCGCTTTCGCATCGTGCCAGGACTTCCAGGCCGGCTTCTACAACGCCTACACGCACATGGCGGCCGAAGATCTGGCGTTCGTCGCGTTCCTCGGCGACTACATCTACGAGGGCCCGCGCAACGCGGCCGCCATCCGGCAACACGAGGGCACGGACGAGCCGTACACGTTGGACCAATATCGCGCCCGGCACGCGACCTACAAGAGCGACCCCCACCTGCAGGCCGCGCATGCGGCCTTCCCCTGGATCGTGACCTTCGACGATCACGAGATCGACAACAACTGGGCCGACGAGATCCCGCAGGACCCCGCCGCGCAGACCCCTGAATCCTTCCGGGCCCGGCGGATCGCCGCGTTCCAGGCCTACTACGAGCACATGCCGCTGCGCCGGTCGTCGCTGCCGCGCGGGCTCGACATGCAGGTCTACCGGCGGCTGCGATTCGGCTCGCTGGCCGGGGTGCACGTGCTCGACACCCGGCAGTACCGAAGCGATCAGCCCGCCACTCTGGCCGACGCGTCGTCGGAGTCCCTGACGATGACCGGCCCCGAGCAGGAGCGCTGGCTCGTGGACGGGCTGCGGCACAGCGGGGTGCGCTGGAACCTGCTCGCCAACCAGGTGATGTGGGCGCAGAACGACCGCACGGCCGGCCCGACGCAGACCTTCGACTTCGACAACTGGGACGGTTACCGGGCGCAGCGCAAGCGGCTGCTGACGTACTTCGGCAGCGGGCACGTGGACAACCCCGTGATCCTCACCGGCGACCGGCACTGCACCTGGGTCAGCGACCTGCGCCCCGATTTCGACGACCCGTCCACCCCGATCGTCGGCGCCGAGATCACCGGCACCTCCATCACCTCGGGCGGCAACCCGAACGTCGCCGCCTTCCACGCGACCTACGACCCGATCATGGCGGAGAGCCCGCACTGGCGCTACATCGACAACCAGCGCGGGTACGTGGTCTGCGACGTCACGCCGTCGGAGTTGACCGCGAGCCTGCGACTGGTCGACACGGTCCTGGCGCCCACCGCCTCGGTGCGCACGGCCGCGCGGTTCACCATCGAGGCCGGCCGCCCCGGCATCGCCGACGTCGCGGCGTAGTTATCCACAGATCCCCCGAACGGGCGCGCGGGCCGACCCGCGCGCCCGGCAGAATCCATCCCATGCCGCTCACCCACACCGTCGGCCACCTGACGGTCACCGCGCTCGTGGACGCCGCGGGCCCGTATTTCATGCCGCGCGACCGGGCGTTTCCCGACGCGACGGCGGAGCAGTGGGCCGCGGCCGACGCCGCCGACCCCGCCGCGGTCACCGGCGCGGGCGACTGGTGGCTTCACTTCACCAGTTACGCGATCCGCCTCGGCGACGGCCCGGTGACCCTGGTCGACGCCGGCATCGGGCCGGCCGGCGCGCTGGCAGCGGACTGGGCTCCCGTTCCCGGCCACCTGCCCGACGAGGTGGTCACGGCGGGCATCGATCCCGCCGAGGTGTCCGCCATCGTCCTCACCCACCTGCACAACGACCACATGGGCTGGGCCGTCCCGGGCGACTCGCCGTTCACCTCGGCCCGGGTGGTGGTCCAGCAGGCCGACGTGGACGCCTACAAGGCCAACCGCGACAAGGCCGGCCAGTTCGACCTTCTGATCGAGCCGCTGCTGGCCCAGGGCCGCCTCCACGTGCTCGCCGGCGACGCGCCGCTCACCCCGGGCGTCCGCATCGTCGCGACGCCCGGACACACTCCCGGCCACCAGTCCGTGCTGGTGGAGGACGGCGACGAGGCCCTCCTGATCACCGGCGACCTGGTGGTCCACATGCTTCAGCTGCTGGATCCCGAGCTGCCTTATTGGGGTGACATGGACCCCGAGCTCGCCCGGGCGAGCCGTCGACGCCTGCTGAGGGAAGTGACCGATCGACAAGCGATCCTGGCCGTCTCCCACCTCGGCGAGCCCTTCCGCCGGCTATAGCTCGAGCTGCCGCCACTCGTGGTGGCCGCGCCAGTCGTCGCCGGTGCGGAAGCGCTGCAGGAAGAGCACGGCCGCGTCCTGGTCGGTGGTGTCGGCGCGGAGGTGTTCGCCCTCCGGGCCGGCGCGGTGCTCCAGGGCGTAGGAGCCGGGGGCGCTGCCCGTCTTGAGGCCGATGCCGACCTGGGCGTAGACGCCGTCGGAGCGCTGCAGCACCGTGTAGTGCCGGTCCTCGGTGAGGTTGCGCACGACCCGCTCGATCTGGTCGGGGCCGGGGTTGGGGACCGGGATCCCCAGCAGCGAGTTGGCGGTCGTCAGTTCGAAGGTGAGGACGGGCGCGGCGGAAGCCGGCGGCGCTTGAGCGTCGGGGGCGAGCTCGCGGGCGACCGTGAACGCCTCGGCGTACTCGGCGCGGCCGGGGGTGCCGGCCGGATACGCCCGCTCCAGCGTGGCCAGCGCCTTCGCCGGCTCGCCCAGCGTGAGCTCGCCGGCCGCCACGACGACCGGGAACCGGCTGGGGCGGGCGGGGTCCTCGGCGGCCAGCCACTCGGCGCGCTTCGCCTCGGTGAAGGCCGCCACGGTGGCGCGGGCGTCCAGATAGGACACCATCGGATCGAGCAGGTAGCCGTCGACCTGCGGCGCCAGGGCCGCCAGACCCTCCGGCGACGAGAACACCCACATCGGGGCGCTCGCCTCCAGGGTGTCGAGCAGTCCCATGTCAACGATGTTGGACTTGCCGAAGGCGCCCGCCCTCGAGCCCAGCAGCCGGATCGCCAGTTTCGCCACCGACGCGTACGCGACCGTGGCGCGCAGCGACAACTGGAACTCGCCGGAGCGGGCGGACAGGTCGAGGACGAGCTGCTGGCGCCCGCCGTCGGCGACCTTGCGAGTGTAGGCCAGGGCGCCGGCCGAGCGGGTGAAGTCCCGCTCGGCCAGCGTCTTGTCCCACCGGCCGGCGGCCACGTCGCGCACCCACGACGCGGCCGTCGCTCGGTCAGTTGTCATCGGAAGAACCTCACGGCACCTTGATCTCGCGTACGTCGACGACCTTGTACTGGCCAGCGTATCGACCCACCGTATCGGGGTGGTTCCCCGCCAGGATCCAGTTGTCGAAGTCGCGCTGCGCGGCCGTACGCGTGGCTGATCCGCTCTTGACCTCGACCCCGATGATGTTGCCGCCGCCGAGGTCGATCGCGCAGTCGTAGTAGCGCAGCTGGTCGCCGTTGCCGCGGACCGCCACCTGGGTACGGATGACGTTGTAGCCCTGAGCGGCGAGGTCGTCCATGACCGCCTTCTCGGCCGCCGCGCCGACCCGGGCGGTGCCGCTGCTGGAGACGAACTTGCCGGCCGCGTCCCGGATCGAGCCGTCCGGGTACTGGTACAGGCCGTTCCCGAGCGGGATCGCCTTGCAGCTGACGTTGTGCACCAGCACCGACTCGTCGCCGGCGAACACGTAGAACGTGTGCGCGCCCTCGACCGTCAGGTCGTACATGTAGTCGCCGCCGGGGATCACCCGGACGTCGGCGACGGTGACCGGCGAGCCGTCGTCGCCGCGCAGCGCCGTCCCCGGCACGAGCGACGCCGCGTCGATCCACCGGTCGTCCGACCCGCTCCAGAACGGGTGCTTGCTGGTGGTGTGGATGACGGCGCCACCCGAGACCACCACGTCGACCAGATCCGTGTCGTACGTGCGATAGGTCTTGCTGACCACCCCGCCGGCCACCCGGTCGCCCACCGCGACCTCGGCGATCGGGCGGCGCCCGCCGTCGGCCATCAGCACCGGGGTGGCGGCGTCGAAGCTCTGCGTGAGGCAGGCCCGCGTGATGTCCTCGTTGATCTCGGTCTCGAGCTTGATGGCCGTGTTCAGATCGACGTCGACCCGGTGAAGGTCGTCGAACGCCTCGGCCAGCCCCTCGCCCGTCCGCGCCGCGTTCTTGAGCCCGACGACCGCCTTGGCCCAGGCGAACAGCTTCTCGTACGGGATGAAGTTGGCCGCGGCCCAGGCGCAGTCGCCGTTGACGCCATGCTGCTGCCAGATGTACTTGCCGCAGCCGATGAAGTCGCCGACGGCCAGGTCGACCAGGTTTCGCAGCGACGCCTGCATGACCTCGCGGACGTCGAGGTGCACCCGCTTGGTCCGGTCCACGGCGAACGGCTTGGTGCCGAGCTCGAGACGCTCGCAGATCGCGCTGGTCGTCCCCTGGTACTGGCAGACCACCACGTTGTAGACGAGCGTGCCGGTCATGTGCACCGGTACGTCGACGTCGCAGGTCGGCTTGGCGTTGCACACCAGGTCGCCGGTCGTGACGTTGATGTCGCCGACCGGGGCGATCTCCAGGAACATGAAGCCGCCGTCGTAGCTGGCGATCAGCTGCCGCTGGTCCTCCTGATCCTGGGCGGCCTTCTCGGCGTCGCTGGCCGCCTTCTCGGCGGCAGCCGCGTCGGCCTGCGCCCGGGCGGCGGCCGCCTCCGCGTCGTCGGCGTACTTGTCCGCCTCGTCGGCGGCCTTCTGCGCGGCGTCGGCGTCCACCCGCGCCTGGGCCGCGGCGGACCGGGCCGAGGCGGCGTCCCGCTCGGCGGCGTCGGCGGCGGCGTCGGCCGCGTTTGCGTCGCCGGCGGCCGCGGTGGCCGCGGCGTGTGCCGCCGCGGCGTCCCGTTCCGCCTGCGCGTTCAGGGTCGAGGTGGCGGCCGCGGCCTGGGCTGCCGCCGCGGCGTCGCTCGCCGCTGCCGCCGCCGAGGCGCGGGCGTCCCGGGCCGACTTGGCCGCTGCCGCCGCGCTCGTGGCGGCGTCGGCGGCGGCCTGTGCGGCGATCTTGGCGTCGCCGGTGGCCGCGGCGGCCAGCGCGGCCGCGTTGGCGGCGGCGGCGTTGGCCTCGTCGGCACGAGCCTGCGCCGCGGCGGTCTGCTGCTGGGCGACGGTCAGCGCGCCCTGCCCGACCAGCACCGCGAGGGCCGCGGCCGAGTCCTTGTCGACGAAGGGCGCGCCGAGCCCGACCGCCTCGTTGGCCGGGGCGGCCACCTCGGCGGCGGAGTCACGCGCGGCCACCGCGGCCTGTGCCGTCGCGTACGCCCGGCCGGCCGTGATCGCGCTCTGCGCCACCGCCGCGTCGGCCGCCGCTTTGGCCTCGCCGGCCTGCCGCGCTGCCTCCTGCATGTCGGCCGCCGCGGCGGCCGCGTCGGCGTCCGCGTTGTCGGCGTGCTGCTTGGCGTCCTTGGCAGCGGCGAGCGCGTCGGCGGCCGCCGAGTGCGCGGTCATCATCGCCGACCGGGTGATCGCGACCTGCTTGTCGGCCTCGTTCGCCGCGGCCAGGGACCGCGCCGCCGCGGCGTGGGCCCGGGTGGCCGCCTCGCGGGCCGCCTGGGCCGCCGCGGTGGCCACGTCGGCGTCGTGCTGGGCACGGTCGGCCGCCGTGTCGGCCCGGTCGGCCGCGGCCTGGGCGTCGTTGGCCGCCGCCCGGGAGGCGGCCGCCTCGGTGCTGCCCTCGTCGGCGTTGGCCCGCGACTGCATGGCCGCGGCGCGGGAGGCCAGGGCGTCGCGCTGCCGGGCCGCGTTCTCGGCGGTCTCCCGGTAGATCCGGGCCTGGTTGGCGGAGCTCTGCGCGTCGAAGTCGCGGTCGGCCGCGGTCTGCGCGTCGGCCTCGGCCTGGGCCCGGGCGGACGCGGCTATCCCCTGCTGGCGTTGGGCGTCCGCGTTGGCGGCGGACGCCTCGGCGTGCTTCTGCTCGGCGATCGCCCGCTGCTGGGCGGCGACCTGGCGCTGCTGCTCGGCGATCTGACGCTGCTGGGCGGCCTTGTTCGCGGCGACCTGGGCGGTGGCCTTGGCCTGCTCGGCGACCTGCCGCTTGGCCTTGGCGGTGGCGGCGTCGGCGGCCGCCGCGGCGGCCTCGCGGGCGGCCGAATTGGCGGCCGCCTTGGCCTGGCGGGCAGCCTCCTGCGCGGCGTTCTTGGCGTACTCCGCCTGCATCGCCTTGGCCTGCGTCTGGGCCAGCGAGATCAGCGTGGCGCTGTCGGCGACCGCGGCCTTGGTGGCCTGCACGGCCGTGGCTGTGGCCTTCGCCGCTGCCGCGGCGCCGGCGGCGGAGGCCTTGGTGACCTGGGCGGACTGCTGCGCGTACGCGAGACCGCGCCCCACCGGATAGTTGTTGTTCGTCGCGATCGTGGTCGCGGCGTTCTGCGCGTTGGTGACCGCGGTCGCCTGCGTCTGGGCGTCGGCCGAGGCGTTGTTCGCGATCGTGAGCTGCGCGGCCGCCCGGGTCTGCGCGTTTTTGATCTCGTTGGTGGCGTAGGTGAAGTCGGCGGTGGTCGGCCAGAACATCGTGTCGTGGCCGGTGCCGGTGTTCGAGTTGTCCTGCGAGGACACGAACTGCTGGGTGGTGCCGCCGCTGCAGGCCTGGACCGTCGCCTGCAGGCCGCTGGTCGCCGTGGCGAAGTTCAGGCACTTGTTGGCGCCGACGTTGTAGAGCCGGGTGTTGCCGACCGTGCTCTGCCACTGCCAGTGCTGGCTCGCCTTGCCGCTGGTGCAGGCGTTGAGGACGACGTTGGTGCCGTTCAGGTCGAGGCACCGGTTGGTCCCCGTGTTGATCAGCGTGCCGTCCAGGTAGTTGGCCATGACCCCGGGGCGGAACTTCTGCGCGGTGCTGTTGTTGCAGGCGTACAGCTCGATCTTGTTGTTGTTCGCCGTCGAACTGCCGGTGTTGTCCAGACATAGCGTGGTGGCCGACTTGTACTTGAAGGTGATCGGTCCCGAGCCGGCCCAGCAGTACCCGCCGGCGGTGTAGCAGGACTGCCACTTGGTGAGCTGCCCGGCGATCCAGGACTGGCCGACCGCCTCACCCATCGCGATGGCCGAGGTCTCCAGGTCGCTGTACGCCTTGACCTGCGCGTTGACGATCGCGCTGCGCTGCGCGGACTGCGAGTCGAGCTCGGTCCGCCACTCGGCCGCCGCGTCCTTCACGACGTTCGCGAGCACGTGGTTGGGGTCGAGCGGGTTCTCCGCGTCGCACGACGAGAAGCGCTGCTTGAGGGCCTCGACCTCGAAGCGGTACTCGGCCGTGCCCGGGGTCAGCGCGGTCTTGGGGAAGCCGCCGAACTGGAGGAACTCGCGCAGGTCGTCGGCGTGGTGGTTGCCGTCGAAGATGGTGCCGTCGCCGAAGACGTCCTGGTCGCCGACCTCGCCCCAGGAGATCTCCTCCTGTACCGAGTGCGGCGCGTCGTCGTCGCCGTTGTACAGGTGCTGCTGGTCGGCGAGCTGGTTGCCCTTGGTCACGGCCTCGTCGGAGGCGATCGGCGCGAGGTCCTCGTAGAGCTTGTCCTCGCCCTTGAAGAACTGGTCCACATAGAACCCGGTGATCCCGAGGTCGCCGTAGAAGTTCGGCGCCCACTGGAACCCCGTCACCGTCTCGGTGGGGATGGTGAAGTTGTTCGGGATCGAGTCGCTCCACACGTCCTTGCGGTCGTAGAGCGTGTCCCACATGGCCGACCGGCTGGCCTGGTCCTTGTCGTAGGCGACCGACAGCGCGGTGGTGTTCCAGTACTGCGGGTCGGCCGCCGTGTGCATCTGCGCGTCGGTGCCGGCCAGCGCGGGCTGGGCGACCTTCTTGATCTCCGGCCCGCCGGCCTGCAGCACGAAGCCGAGGCGGCAGCGGTCCAATCGCGACGCGGTCTGGCCGTCGTCGAGCCGGTTCGGATAGACCCAGGTGTCGCCGGTGTCGGCATGCGCGGCCGAAGCCGGCGCCACCAGGATGACCGGAATCGCGGCCAATGCCGCCAGCAAGCGCGCAGCCTTCATGGCAGTCGCCTTCCCCCGTGAAAGACAGAACGAGGGAACCCTAGGGCGGCCGTGCGATGTAGGTCAATACATCTATCTACTCGCGAGTAAGAAAGGCCGGGGTTTGAAGAAACCCCGGCCTTCCGGTGCGAACGGATCAGAGGTTCGCGACGTCCGCCTGCTTGGCGCGCACGGCCTCGGCGGCCTCCTTGAGACCGGCGATCTCGGAGTCGGTCAGCTTCTCCTCGACGACCTTCTTGATGCCCTCGCGGCCGATCTGGGCCTCGACGCCCAGGTACACGCCGGAGATGCCGTACTCGCCGTCGACCCAGGCGCAGACCGGAAGGGTCTCGCCGGAGTCCTCGATGACGGCCTTGGCCATGCGGGCCGCGGCGGCCGACGGAGCGTAGTACGCCGAGCCGGTCTTGAGCAGCGCGACGACCTCGGCGCCACCGTTGCGGGTGCGCACCACGAGCTCCTCGATCTTGTCGGCCGGGAGCAGGTCGGACAGCGGCTTGCCGTCGACGGTGCAGCGCGACGGGACCGGCACCATGGTGTCGCCGTGCGAGCCGAGGGTGAGCGCCTTGACGGTCTTGACCGGCACCGCGAGGGTCTCGGCGATCGAGTTGGTGAAGCGGGCGGTGTCGAGCACGCCGGCCTGGCCGAAGACCCGGTTCTTGGGGAACTGGGTGGCGATCTGGGCCAGCGCGGTCATCTCGTCGACCGGGTTGGAGACCACGATCACGACGGCGTTCGGCGCGTACTTCGCGATGTTCTCGGCGACCTGACGCACGATCTTGGCGTTGACCTCGAGCAGGTCCATCCGGCTCATGCCCGGCTTACGCGGCAGGCCGGCGGTGACGACCACGACGTCCGAGCCCTCGATCGCCTCGTAGCCCTCGCCGTTCGGGCCGGTGGTGACGCCGACGATCTTGGTCTCGAAGCCCTCGATCGGCCGGGACTGGTTCATGTCGAGAGCGAGACCGGCCGGCTTGCCATCGATGATGTCAGTGAGCACCACGGTGTCGAAGATGTCGTACTCGGCCAGACGCTGTGCGGTCGTCGACCCGTAGAAACCGGCGCCTACGACGGTTACCTTCTTGCCCATAGCTGTCCACTCCCAGTCTCCGGGACGATTTTTCCGGACCGTATCAGTCGGTTAACGCGGTATTTCCCGCTGGTCGGGCTAACGAGAACTAAGCCACTCGGCACGCTCGACCACGTTCGTGAGCAGCATCGCCCGGGTCATCGGTCCGACGCCGCCGGGCACCGGCACGAGGGCGCCGGCCACCTCCCGTACGCCGGGGTCGACGTCGCCGGTGTAACGGCCCCTGCCGTCCGCGCCGACCACCCGGGTGATGCCGACGTCCACCACCGTCGCGCCCGGCTTGACCATCTCCGCCGTGATCAGCCCCGGGACGCCGACGGCGGCCACGACGATGTCGGCCCGGCGGGTGTGCGCCGCGAGGTCGACGGTGCCGGTGTGGCAGAGGGTGACGGTCGCGTTCTCGGTGCGGCGGGTCAGCAGCAGGCCGAGCGGGCGGCCCACGGTGGTCCCGCGCCCGACCACGGTGACCTCGGCGCCCTTGAGCGGCACGTCGGCCAGGCGCAGCAGGTGCACGATGCCGCGCGGGGTGCAGGGCAGCGGCCCGCCGAAGCCGAGCACGAGCCGGCCCAGGTTGACCGGGTGCAGGCCGTCGGCGTCCTTCTCCGGGTCGATCAGCTCGAGGATCCGGCCGGTGTCCAGATGCTTCGGCAGCGGAAGCTGGACGATGTAGCCGTGGCAGGCGTCGTCCTGGTTGAGCTCGGCGACGACCGCTTCGACGTGCTCCTGGGTGGCGCCTGCCGGCAGGTCGCGGCGGATCGAGGCGATGCCGACCTCGGCGCAGTCGCGGTGCTTGCCCTCGACGTACGCCCGGGAGCCCGGGTCGTCGCCGACCAGGATCGTGCCGAGCCCGGGCACGATGCCGCGCTCGCCGAGCGCCTTGACGCGCGCCCGCAGGTCGTCCTTCACCGCCGCGGCGGCGGCCTTGCCGTCCAGGATCCTCATCAAATCCCCTTTTTTCAGGAAACGATGGCCCCATAGGCCCGCGCGAAGGCCGCGGCCTGCGCCAGGTCGATCTTCGCGCCGGACACGTCCACCCCGCGCAACTCCACCCGGTCGAGGTCGGCGCCGCGCAGGTCAGCGCCCTTGAGCACGGCGTCCTTGAGCCGTGCCCCGGCGAGATCGGCGCCGCGCAGATCGGCTCGGGTCAGGTCGGCGCCCATCAGGTCCGCCTCCCGCAACCGTAGGCCGCCGAGCTTCGCCGCGGTCAGGTTCTGCCCACGCAGCGACACGAAACCCCAGTCGCCGCCGTCCACCGACAGCGGCCGCAGCCCGCAGTCGAGGAACTGGCTGCCGGTCAGCTTGCAGCCGGTCAGCGTGGCGTCGAAGAAGTTGCAGCGCTCCAGCGTCGACTGCAGGATCGCCACCCGGTCGAGCGTGGCGGCGTTGAAGCGGACGTTGCCGAACGTGCAGTGGGTGAAGACGCAGCCCGTGAGCCGCGCCTCCGACCAGTCGACATCGTGGAACGCGCAGTCCTCATAGCGGGCACCATCGATCTCTTCCAGCGCCCAGTCCTCGCCGGAAAACACGGTGTCCTGAATGAGGGTCATCCGTGATAAAAGTGCCGCGTGCCGGTCAGGTAGACGGTCATCCCGGCCTTGGCGGCCGCCTCGATCACCAGGTTGTCGCGGATCGAGCCGCCCGGCTGCACCACCGCGGTGATGCCGGCCGCGATCAGCACCTCGAGCCCGTCGGGGAACGGGAAGAACGCGTCGGAGGCCGCCACGCTGCCCTTGGCCCGCTCGGCGCCGGCCCGGTCGACCGCCAGCCGCGCCGAGTCGACCCGGTTGACCTGGCCCATCCCGACCCCGACGGTCGCGCCGTCGTGCGCCAGCAGGATCGCGTTGCTCTTCACGCTGCGGATCGCCCGCCAGGCGAACTCGAGGTCCTGGAGAGTCTCGGGCGACGCCGGCTCGCCGGTGGCGAGCTCCCAGTTGGCCGGGTCGTCGCCGGGGGCGTCGACCCGGTCGGCCATCTGCACCAGCACGCCGCCGCCGACCTGCTTGATCTCGGCGGGCGGCGGGTTCCACGCCGGCGCGACCAGCACGCGCAGGTTCTTCTTGGCCTTGAAGAGGTCGAGGGCGGCCGGCTCGTAGGACGGCGCGACGATGACCTCGGTGAAGATCTCTTCCAGCTGCTTGGCCATGGCCTCGGTGACCGCGCGGTTGACCGCGATCACGCCGCCGAACGCCGACACCGGGTCGCACTCGTGCGCCTTGCGGTGCGCCTCGGCCACGTCCTTGCCGACCGCGATGCCGCACGGGTTGGCGTGCTTGATGATCGCCACGCACGGCTCGGCGAAGTCGTTGGCGCTGCGCCAGGCCGCGTCCGCGTCGACGTAGTTGTTGTAGGACATCTCCTTGCCGTGCAGCTGCTCGGCCTGGGCGAGCCCGGCCGGCGCGTTCGGGTCGACATAGAGAGCGGCCTGCTGGTGCGGGTTCTCCCCGTAGCGCAGCGTGCTCTCCCGCGCGAGCCCGATCCCCGCGAACTCGGGCCACTCGTGGGGGTCCAGCGTGGTCGCACACCAGTTGGCCACCGCGATGTCGTACTCCGCGATGTTTATGAAGGCCTTCGCCGCCAGCGCCTTGCGCTGCGTCAGCGTGAAACCGCCCTCTTTCAAGGCATTCAAGATCATCTCGTACGCCGTCACGGCGGTGACCACGGCGACGGACGGGTGGTTCTTGGCCGCCGCGCGCACCATCGCCGGACCGCCGATGTCGATCTGCTCGACGCACTCGTCGACGCTCGCGCCGCTGGCCACCGTCTCGGTGAACGGGTACAGATTGCTCACCAGCAGGTCGAACGGCTCGATCCCGAGGTCGGCCAGCTGCTGCTCGTGGGCCGGCAGGCGCAGGTCGGCGAGCAGGCCCGCGTGGACCCGGGGGTGCAGCGTCTTGACCCGGCCGTCGAGGCACTCGGGGAAGCCGGTCAGCTCCTCCACCCGGGTGACCGGCACGCCGGCGCCCTCGATCGTGGACGCGGTCGAGCCGGTCGAGACGATCTGGACCCCGGCGCCGTGCAGCGCCTGGGCGAGCTCGACGAGGCCGGTCTTGTCGTACACGCTCAGCAGCGCCCGCTTCAGGGGGCGACGGCCATCGTCGGTGCTCACGGAATACGAACCTTCCTGTTCTCGATGGTCCAGCCCTCGCGCACCAGGCGGCCGACGAAGTCGACCAGCTGGGCGCGCTCGGCCACCTTGATGCGCTCGGTCAGCGTCTCCTCCGTGTCGTCGTCGAGCACGGGGACGGCCACCTGGGCGATGATCGGGCCGGTGTCGACGCCGGCGTCGACGAAGAAGAGGGTCGCGCCGGCGATCTTCACGCCGTACGCGAGGGCGTCGCGCGGGCCGTGGATGCCCGGGAAGGACGGCAGCAGCGCGTTGTGGGTGTTGATGTACCGATCGCCGAAGGCCGCCAGGAACGCCGGGCCGACCAGCTTGAGGAAGCCGGCCGAGACCACCAGGTCGGGCTTGAACTCGGCGACGTGGGCGGCGAGGGCCGCATCCCAGTCGTCGCGCGTCTCATACGCCTTCACCGAGTCGACGAACGTCGGCACACCGGCGGCGGCCGCACGGTCGAGGCCGGCGATGCCGTCACGGTCGGCGCCGACGGCGACCACCTGGGCGCCGTAGGCCGCGTCGGCGGACGCGTCGAGCAGGGCCTGGAGGTTGCTGCCCGATCCGGAGACGAGGACGACCAGGCGGGCGGGCGCGGGGTCGGTCACCCCAGCACCCTATCTCCGTGGGCCCGATCACTACGCCTTGGGTCGCGGGCGCCGCAGCCCTTGGGACGCGTCCCCGCACCGCGTTGAGACGCGGCCCCACACCGCGTTGAGACGCGGCCCCACACCGCGTTGAGACGCGGCGCCACACCGCGTTGAGACGCGGCGCCACAGCCCTTGGGGCGCGGCCCCTCGGCCTCGGGCGCGGGCGCTCAGCCCTCGGGCGCGGGCGCTCAGCCCTCGGGCGCGGGCGCTCAGCCCTCGGGCGCTCAGCCCTCGGGCGCTCAGCCCTCGGGCGCTCAGCTCTTGGGGCGCGGGCCGAACGTGCGGGCGGCGGCCGCGCCGATGGCGGCCGAGACGCCGATGACGGCGGTCGCGATCAGGGCGACCTGCCACGGGTCGGGGCCGATCGTGGCGAGCCGCCCGTCGCCCAGCGGGCCGCCGGAGGCCCGGCACAGCGCGCCGAGCACCAGGCCGGCCGCGGGACCGGCGAGCAGGCCGCCGCCCACCACGAGTGACCACGGCGGATCCGCCCGGTCACCCTCCCGGTTGAACCGCAGGACCAGCAGCCAGCCGGCCGCCATCCCGGCCAGCACCGGCACGGTCAGCAGCACGGCGCCGGCCGCGCCCATCGGACCGTCAGGCAGGCCGGCCAGCAGCGGCAGCGTCGGCAGTGGGCCGGCGGTCACCTCGGTGAGCCGGATCGCCGAGCCGGTGCCCAGCGCGAAGCCCGGCCCGAGCAGGTAGGCCGCCGCCCACACCGCAGCGTTCGCCCCGTAGGCCAGGCTGAGCAGGGTGATCCCGGCCTGACCGGCGACACCGGTGCGGTAGGCGGAGATGGTGTCGGCCGCCTGGCCGCCGCCGACCGCGACCGACAGCCCGGTGACCGCGGCGCCCGCGGCGAGCACGAACAGCGCGGCCATGACGCCGGTGCGCAAGCCGGCCCGCAACGGCGCCGGGGTGCGGCGGGCCAGCGCGCTCAGCGCGTCGGTGCCGCGCAGCGACCCGGCGAGCGCGCCGATCAGGCCCAGCACGAAGAAGTTGATGGCGGCGCGGGCCGGCGTGACCTCGGTGCCCTTGCCGTCGACGGCGAGCGCGGCGACCGAGCCGAGCAGCGAATACACCAGGGCGATGCCGAAGCCCACCAGCAGCGTGTCGCCCACCCGGCCGGAGCGGCGGGCGCCGATCGCCCTGGTCACGTGCAGGCCGGCCCGGTTGAGCCGCCAGACGATCAGGAAGGTGAGCAGCAGCGGCGGCAGGCCGAGCGGGCCGATCGAGGTGCCGATCGGCACGCCGTGGCCGAGCAGCCAGCCGGCCAGGCCGGCGTGCGCGGCGCCGCCGAGGCCGCCCTGGCCCTCGAGGGTGCGGGCGAGACCGATGACGGCAGCGACCGGCAGATAGCAGAGGACGGCCGCCCAGAGCGTGGCGAAAGCGACCGCGACCGGCAGCGGCGCGCGGCGGGGCGGGCCGGGCGGGCGGCGCTGGCCGGGAACTTTGACCGTGGGGCGCTCGCCGAGAACCTTGTCGTCGACCATGACGGTCGGCTTGTCCTCGACCTGGACCGCCTCGGTGGGCCGGTCCACGGCCTCGGTGGGCCGGTCTCTCCCGACCGCCTCGGTGGGCCGGTCTCTCCCGACCGGCTCGGTGGGCCGCTCGACCGGGACCGTCTCGCGCGCGGACACCTGCGCCGCCTCGACGACCGCGAAGGGGTCGTCCGAGTCGCTGGGGCGGTCGGCTGGGGTCGGCATCGCCGACTACTTTTCCACGCCGGGTGGCACCCGGCGACGCAGATACGACGGCGCGCCGCCAAACGAGTGGCGGCGCGCCGACCGGAGACGTACCAAAATCAGCTCATGACCTCGCGCATGAGGCGCGCGGTCTCGCTCGGGGTCTTGCCGACCTTGACGCCGACGGCCTCGAGCGCCGCTTTCTTGGCGTCGGCGGTGCCGGCCGAGCCCGAGATGATCGCGCCGGCGTGACCCATGGTCTTGCCGGGCGGGGCCGTGAAGCCGGCGATGTAGCCGACCACCGGCTTGGTGACGTTCGCCTTGATGAACTCGGCGGCCCGCTCCTCGGCGTCGCCGCCGATCTCACCGATCATCACGATCGCGTCGGTGTCCGGGTCGTCCTGGAACGCCTTCAGCGCGTCGATGTGGGTGGTGCCGATGATCGGGTCGCCGCCGATGCCGACGCACGTCGAGAAGCCGATGTCCCGCAGCTCGTACATCATCTGGTAGGTCAGCGTGCCGCTCTTGCTGACCAGGCCGATGCGGCCGGCCGGAGTGATGTCGGCCGGGATGATGCCGGCGTTGGACGCGCCCGGCGAGGCGATGCCCGGGCAGTTCGGCCCGATGATGCGCGTCTTCTGCCCACGGTCGATGTTGTACGCCCAGAAGGCGGCCGAGTCCTGCACCGGCACGCCCTCGGTGATCACCACGGCCAGCGGGATCTCGGCGTCGATCGCCTCGACCACCGCGGACTTGGTGAACGCCGGCGGGACGAAGATGACCGACACGTCCGCGCCGGTCTCCTTGATCGCCTCGGCCACGGTCGCGAAGACCGGGAGCGCGGCGCCGTCGAACTCGACGGTCGTGCCGGCCTTGCGCGGGTTCACGCCGCCGACCACGTTGGTGCCCGCGGCGAGCATCCGGCGGGTGTGCTTGGAGCCCTCCGAGCCGGTGATGCCCTGGACGATGACCTTGGAGTCCTTGGTGAGCCAGATAGCCATTACGTCACTTCCCCGCAGCCGCGAGCTCGGCGGCGCGCTCGGCCGCTCCGTCCATCGTGTCCACCCGCTCGACCAGCGGGTTGTTCGCGCTGTCGAGGATGGCGCGGCCTTCCTCGGCGTTGTTGCCGTCGAGGCGCACCACGAGCGGCTTGGTGACGGTCTCGCCGCGCTCGGTGAGCAGGGCGAGCGCCTGGATGATGCCGTTGGCGACCGCGTCGCAGGCGGTGATGCCGCCGAAGACGTTCACGAAGATCGACTTGACCGCTGGGTCGCCGAGCACGATCTCCAGGCCGTTCGCCATCACCTGGGCGCTGGCGCCACCGCCGATGTCGAGGAAGTTGGCCGGCTTGACGCCGCCGTGGTTCTCACCCGCGTAGGCCACCACGTCGAGCGTGGACATGACCAGGCCGGCGCCGTTGCCGATGATGCCGACCTCGCCGTCCAGCTTCACGTAGTTGAGGTTCTTGGCCTTGGCCGCCTGCTCCAGCGGGTCCACCGCGGACTGGTCGACCAGCGCCTCGTGGTCGGGGTGCCGGAACGACGCGTTCTCGTCCAGCGTGATCTTGGCGTCCAGCAGCAGCACCCGGCCGTCGCCGACCTTGGCCAGCGGGTTGACCTCGACCAGCGTGGCGTCCTCGGCCACGAAGGCCTGCCACAGCTTCACGGCGATGTCGACGATCTGCTCGGTGACCTCGGCGGGGTACTGCGCCGCCGCGACGATCTCGCGCGCCTTCGCCTCGTCGACACCCTTGCTGGCGTCGATGGCGATCTTGGCGACCCGGTCGGGCTGTTCCTCGGCCACCGTCTCGATCTCCATGCCGCCGGCGACGCTGGCGATGCAGAGGAAGGTGCGGTTGGCGCGGTCGAGCAGGTAGGAGAAGTAGTACTCCTCCTTGATGTCGGCCGTCTCGGCCAGCATCACCTTGCCGACCGTGTGGCCCTTGATGTCCATGCCCAGAATGTCGGTCGCGCGGGCCTCGGCCTCGTCGGCGCCGTCGGCCAGCTTCACGCCGCCGGCCTTGCCCCGGCCGCCGACCTTCACCTGCGCCTTGACGACGACCTTGCCGCCGAGCCGCTCCGCGATCGCGCGGGCCTCCTGCGGGGTCTCGGCGACGCCGCCGCCCAGCACGGGCAGCCCGTGCCGTTCGAACAGGTCACGCCCCTGATACTCGAACAGGTCCACGTGTCTCCTTTCGCTCGCGACGCCAAGCGCCGGCAAGCCGCACCGTTGCGTCCCGACCTGTGTGCGCGGCGGCAGCTCATGGCGTCGCCGGCGGAAAGAATGTCCGGCCCCGACTTTGCGCCTTCAGTCAGCTTATGGGCGGTGGGTGGGGCGGTTGGATGGCTTCATTCGCAGACTAGCGACCTGCGCAGGCCCCCTGTAGTCGCGGGTGCGCGGTGTGCAAGACCGCACACCACCCGCCCCACCGACCCCGCCCGCGAGCGGGCGAAAAAGTCGGACGACTCCGCGTAACCGGGCTCGTAGGGCGTCGTTGAGTGTGGTGTCGGAGCGCTACGGCGGGCCGAATGCGAAACGGCCGATGCCCTGTCGGTCGAGGGGTGGCGGCGGGGCATCGTGCATAGAGAGGCCGGACGTGTGAGGGGTGCGTCCGGCCTCTCCCCTTGCCATTTGTGCTGCTAGGACACCGGGGTCGTCACATTGGCGCGTACCCATTCGATGATGGATGCGGTGGTCGCGCCCGGAGTGAAAATCTTCGCGACGCCGAGGCCTTCCAATTCGGCAATGTCGTCGGCCGGAATGATGCCGCCGCCGAATACCACGATGTCGCTTGCGTCACGCTCCGCCAGCAGTTCGATTACGCGGCGGAACAGTGTCATGTGCGCCCCGGACAGAACGGACAAACCGATCGCGTCGGCGTCTTCCTGAATAGCCGTCTCGACGATCTGCTCCGGCGTCTGGTGCAGGCCGGTGTAGACGACCTCCATACCCGCGTCACGCAGCGCGCGGGCCACCACCTTGGCGCCGCGGTCGTGCCCGTCCAGCCCGGGTTTCGCGACGACGACCCTGATCCGTGCCTGCATACCGACCCTCCGTGTCCGGCGAACCCCGTTGTCCTGAACGAACGGTAACCTGCCGCGCGGTACCGGGGTAGCCGGCTCCGGGTAACTGAGATCACCTTCGGTGACGGAAAATGTATTCAGAGTGACTTGACTTTGCGTTTCTCTGCCAATCACACAGCGTGTGCGACGTGGTACCAAATTCGGACATTAGCCGTGCAATACGGACCGGGAACTGTCAGCGAATTGGCGCTGCGACTTGTGACACGCGAGCCGTTTCGTTACCGTGGCTCCCGGCTGTCATCCGGTTAACCCCGATCCGGCAGCTCGGAATTGCCATCGACGGAGGGTTTGTTCGTGCGCCAGCGCTTGTCGTCTGAGCCCGACCGGTATCGCGGCCGACGTCGCGTACCCACCCCTCCCCGCAGCCGTTACGCGGTTGTCACCACCGCCGCCTTCATCGGCGCCGGCGTGGTCGCCATCGGTGCCGGCAACCTGCCGGATCACAAGGACATCAACCCCGAGGTTCTGCAGGGTCTCGAGAGCGCGCACGTCGCCGGCGACGCCCTGGCCGCCCGCGACGACAACAACAAGGCCTCCCGTAGCGAGGACCGCGGCGCGGTCAGCAAGACCAAGGTGAGCGCGGACGAGGCCGCGGCCGACGTCTGGCTGCTCCCCCTCGAGGACTTCACCTACACCTCGCCGTTCGGGGTCCGCTGGGGCAAGCTGCACGCCGGCATCGACCTGGCCGCCCCCGAGGGCATGCCGTACAAGGCAGTGCACGCCGGCAAGGTGATCCAGGCCGGGTACTACGGCGGCTACGGATACGCGGTCACCGTGCAGAACACGGACGGCACCGAGGTCATCTACGCGCACTCGCGGCGGGTTCTGGTGCAGGTCGGCCAGCAGGTCAAGGCCGGCCAGGTGCTCGGCGAGGTCGGCAGCACGGGCAACTCGTACGGCACCCATCTCCACCTCGAGGTGCACGTCAAGGGCCAGCCCATCGACCCCATCCCGTTCCTGCGGGACCGCGGCGTCGACATCAAGCTCCAGGTCGAGTCGGTGTACGCCGGCATGGCCGCCGCCGCTTCCTGATCCACCCGCCGCCGTCACGGTTGCGGTTGGGTTGACAGTCTTCCCTCCCGTTCAGGCACCCGCACAGCGGGCCGACTGGCCATAGGTCAGTCCGTTTCGCCTGCCTGGGGGTCCCGCCGCGTGCCGCACTCCGCTCCGCGCCGCCCACACGGCCGCCACCGCCGCGAAACGTCGCCCCGCCACCGCGCCGAAACCGCGCCTCGCCACCGCGCCCCACGCGCTGCCGTCACTCTCCCCGCGGCCCTCCCCGCAGCCACGGTGGGCCTCACCCGTCCCAATGGCCACACCAGTCTCACCCGTCCCACCGGCCACACCGGGCCCACCGGCCCCACCAGTCTCACCGGGCCCACCGGCCCCACCAGTCTCACCGGGCCCACCGGTCCCACCGGCCACACCGGGCCAACGGGCCTCACCCGACTCACCACCCTCACCGGCGAACGCGGCCGAACCATCGCCCTGACCGCCACCCTCGGTGCTGCGCTGCTCGCCGGAGTCGCCGGAGGCACCGCCGCTGCTGCCGCCACCCATCACGCGGCGCCGAACCTGCCGTCGACGGCTTCGCGCGAGGCCGCCGGCCTCAATGCGCCGGGCAAGACGGCCGGCCTCACCGCGCCGGGCAAGACGGCCGGCCTCACCGCGCCAGGCGAGCCCGCCGACCTCGCCGTATCCGGCGGGTCCGCCGACCTCGCCGAGCCCGCCGGCACCTCGCGCATCGTGGACTCCGACGTATCGGGCGCCAACCAACCCGTTGCGGCCGCGTGGGCCCCCGCCATGCCCCCGGCCGTGGGTGCCGCTGACGCCGTACGGGAAAAAAGACGGCCGCAAGCAATCACCCACCAGGCCGCCGCCGCGTGGGTCGACCCGAACCCGAGTGCCCGCGTGACCTCCTGTTTCGGGCAGCGCTGGGGCCGGATGCACGACGGCGTCGACCTGGCCGCCCCGGACGGCACCCCGATCGTCGCCGCCGGCGCGGGTGTCGTGGTGCGGGCCGGCGTGGCCGAGGGGTACGGCAACGCCGTGCTGATCGACCACGGCAACGGGTATCTCACCCATTACGGGCACCTGTCGGCGATCACCGTGACCGCCGGGCAGCGTGTGACCGCCGGTCAGCAGATCGGCAACGAGGGCTCGACCGGCCACTCCACCGGGCCGCACCTGCACTTCGAGGTGCACGCGGGCTTCTATCAGAACCCGATCGAGCCCACCGCCTGGATGCGCGCCCACGGGGTGGACATCCCGGGGTGCGTCTAGATCTTCTCGATCGGGGCGTGCCGGAGGATCAGCCACATCACCTGGTCGCCGAAGTCGATCTGAGCGCGCGCGCCCGGCCCCTGGCCCTCGACCGCGACGACCCGGCCCAGGCCGTACCGCTGATGGTTGACCCGCTCGCCCACCGCGACCTTCGGCGCCTGCGGCAGCTCGCTCGCCGTCGCGAGCTTGCTCGCGTCGATGCCCAACCGGCTCGCCAGCTGCTGCGCCTTGGGCGTGCCCCCGGCGAAGCCGCCGCCGCGGCCCCGATCGCCGCCGGCACGACCACCCACGCCGCCGCCGGTGCCCGACCAAGACGTGTATGACCCCGCCGTGCGCTCCCAGCGGATCAGCTCGGGCGGCAGCTCGTCGGTGAAGCGGGAGGGCGGGTTGTACTGCGGCTGGCCCCACGCGCCGCGGGTGACCGCCCGGGAGAGGTACAGGCGCTGGCGGGCGCGGGTGATCCCCACGTACGCCAGGCGGCGCTCCTCTTCCAGCTCGGTGTTGTCGCCGAGGGCGCGCATGTGCGGGAAGACGCCGTCCTCGAGCCCGGTCAGGAACACCACCGGGAACTCGAGACCCTTCGCCGTGTGCAGCGTCATCAGCGTGACCACGCCCTGGTTGTCGGGGTCGTCGTCGGGCAGCTGATCGGCGTCGGCGACCAGCGCGACTTGCTCGAGGAAGCCGGCCAGAGTAGCCGCTGTGCCTCCACCCAAGCCTGGACTATCAGTCGGCGGAGCCTCTTCCCCCTCCTCCGCCTGGGCCTCGACCCGTTCCGTGTACTCCCGGGCCACGCTCACCAGCTCCTGAAGGTTTTCCACCCGGCCCTGGTCCTGCGGGTCGAGGCTTTCCTCCAGCTCGCTGAGCAGGCCCGACCGCTGCAACACCGCCTCGAGCACCTCCTCGGGCGGCGCGGTGCGGGCGAGCTCGCGCAGGTCGTCGAGCAACTGCACGAAGTCGGCGATCGCGTTGGCCGAGCGGGCGGCGATGCCGGGCGCGTCTTTCGCATGCCGCAGCGCCTGGCCGAACGACATGCGGTCGCGCGACGCCAGCGCCTCGACGCACGCCTCGGCCCGCTCGCCGATGCCGCGTTTCGGGGTGTTGAGCACCCGGCGGATGCTGACGGTGTCGTCGTCGTTGATCACCGCGCGGAGGTAGCCCAGCGCGTCACGGACCTCTTTGCGCTCGTAGAAGCGGACGCCGCCGACGACCTTGTAGGGCAGGCCGACCCGGATGAACACTTCCTCGAAGACGCGGGACTGCGCGTTGGTGCGGTAGAACACCGCCACGTCGCCGGGGCGGATCTCCTCCCGGTCGTGCAGCCGGTCGATCTCGCGGGCCACCCAGTCGGCCTCGGCGTGCTCGGTGTCGGCCACGTACCCGACGATCTGCTCGCCCGGGCCCTGGTCGCTCCAGAGCCGCTTGGGCTTGCGCGACGGGTTCCGCTCGATCACCGCGTTGGCCGCCGACAGGATCGTCTGGGTCGAGCGGTAATTCTGCTCGAGCAGGATGGTGCGGGCGTCGGGGTAGTCGCGCTCGAACTCGAGGATGTTGCGGATCGTGGCGCCACGGAACGCGTAGATCGACTGGTCGGCGTCGCCCACCACGCACAGCTCGCCCGGCTCGACCTCGCCGCCCTTCTCCCCAACCAGTTCCTTGACCAGCGTGTACTGCGCGTGGTTGGTGTCCTGGTATTCGTCCACCAGCACGTGCCGGAAGCGGCGGCGGTAGGCCTCGGCGACGTGCGGGTGCGACTGGAACAGGTGCACCGTCGCCATGATGATGTCGTCGAAGTCGAGCGCGTGCGCCTCCCGCAGGCGGCGCTGATACATCTCGTACGCCTCGGCGAGCGCCCGCTCGTTGGGGCCTTTGGCCTTGTTTTTGAAGTCGTCGGGCTCGACCAGCTCGTTCTTCAGGTTCGACACCTGGGCCGCCAGGCCGCGCGCGGTGTACCGCTTGGGATCCAGGTCGAGCTCGCGGATCACCAGCTGCATGAGGCGCCGCGAATCGTCGGCGTCGTAGATCGAGAACGTGCTCTTGAGCCCGGCGTGATCGTGCTCGGCCCGCAGGATGCGCACGCACGCGGAGTGGAACGTCGACACCCACATGAGCCGCGCCCGCGGGCCCACCAGGTGGGCGACCCGCTCCTTCATCTCGCCGGCGGCCTTGTTGGTGAAGGTGATCGCGATGATCTGCCCGGGGTGCACGTTGCGCTCGGCCAGCAGATAGGCGATCCGGTGGGTGAGCACACGTGTCTTGCCCGACCCCGCGCCGGCCACGATCAACAGCGGCGACCCGGCATGGGTCACCGCGTCACGCTGAGGACCATTCAGCCCCGTGAGCAGCGACTCCGGATCGAGCCTGCGTTTCTTGGGGGCCTCGCCCTCCCGCACGGCGGGCATGGTGAAGAGGGCATTGGACTGGGGTTCAGAGGAAGCTCGCATCGCGCTGGCAAGTCTAGGCCCACCCACCGACAAGAATTCCGCCGTCACTCCTCCGTCAGAGGTGGTGCGGCGGAAACGAGCGTCTGTTTCAATCAGCCCACAACGGCGGTCCGGCCGAGGAGGCGCGGTGCGGGACTTCACGGGCCCGCGCTATCGGGCGCGGCACGTCGGTGGGGCGATCCTGGCCATCGTCGCGGCGATCTCGCTCGGCGGCATGGTCAGCTCGCGGGCGGAACCCGTCCGGGTGATCCCGGCGGTCGCCGCGCCCGCACCCGCGCCTGCGTCTGCTCCGAAGAAGGCCTCGGCCCAGGAGATTCTGAGCAAGCAGGCGGCGGCGCTCAACCGCGGCGATCTGGGCGGTTGGCTGGCGCCCGTCGCGCCGGCACTGCGCCAGCGTTATCAGAACCTTTTCCGTACGCTCCGCGCGCTGGACGCCACAGTGGACTACCGGGCCGGCGAGGGCGGCGACGTGCTGCTCACCTACTGTTTCGCCGGGCCGCGATGCCCCGCCGACGCGCCCCGCATAGCGCAGCGGCCGCTTATCAAAAACGGTCAGATCACCGCGCTGGGCAAACCGGCCAAGCCCACCGCCCTGCAGCCCGCGCCCTGGGAGCAGGGCGATCTCGTCTTCGCCCGGGGCCGACGCGTCACGGTCGGCGCGCCCAAGGCCCTGAAGAATCGGCTGAAGGAAGTGGTCGCGCTGGCCGATCAGGCCGCGGCCGTCGATGACAGATTCGCCGCGTACGCCGGCAACCGTCAGCCGAGATACCGGGTCTTCCTGGCCACCGACAAGCTCTGGCGCACCTGGTACGGCGGAAAGGCCACCACCTGGGCGGTCGGCTACATGCAACCACTCGGTCCGGCCGGCGCCGACGTCGTGATCAATCCCCGTCGACTGACCAGCCGGACGGCGCTCAAAGAGGTCATCCAGCACGAGCTGGGACATGTCGCGACAATCGGCGGCGTATCCACCCGGCACGAGGACATGTGGCTGGTCGAAGGGGTGGCCGAGTATGTCGGCATGCAACCGTCGCGCGCTGATGACACGTACAGCAAAGGGGCCTTGCGCCGGATCACCCGGCTGAACCCACCACCGCTCCGGGACGGAGCGGGCGAAAAGGAGGTCTCCGCCTTCTACGCACAGGGTCACTTCGCGGTGGACTGCCTGGTCACGAAGTTCGGAGAAGCCCGCGCCATGGAGTTTGTCCGGCTTAGGCTGCGACTGGGGAATTCGCTCGATATGGCGTCCCGCAGCGTGTTCGGTATGCCATTCAGAAAGGTCGACGCGACCTGCGTCGATTGGATAAGCAATCTAGTTGTCACCCGGCGGTAGTAGCGCTCACCAGCATCGATGCAGCAGGCTGTCCGGAACCACAACATGATCGGGAGACCGAACACCATGGACAGACGCCGAGTGCTGCGCCACCTCGCCGCACCCGCTCTTGCCTTCGCCGTTGTCACCACGCTGCCCGCGGCCCGGCCGGCCGTCGCTCCGGCCGCTCCGCCGTCGGAGTTCAAGCCGGTCACGGTCTCGTACCAGACCAACCACGGCGGCCAGAACAGCGTGGTCAAGGGTCAATTCCTCAGCTACAACGACTTCCACGGCGCGATCGACCCGCCCGGCGGCAGCGGCGCGGTCGTCAACGCGTCGGGCACCTCGACCCCCGCCGGCGGCGTCGAGTACCTGGCCACCTACCTCAAGAAGCTGCGCGCCGAGGCGAAGTCGGACGGCCGCCAGACGCTCACCGTCGGCGCCGGCGACCTGATCGGCGCGACCCCGCTGGTCAGCGCCGCGTTCCACGACGAGCCGACGATCGAGCTGATGAACGAGGTCGGCCTGCAGGTCAGCTCGGTGGGCAACCACGAGTTCGACGAGGGCGTGGACGAGCTGATCCGCATCCAGCGCGGCGGCTGCCACCCGGTCGACGGCTGCCAGGACGGCGACCCGTACCGCGGCGCGAAGTTCAAGTACCTCGCCGCGAACACGATCAACAACAAGACCGGCCTGCCGATCCTCCCGCCGATCGAGATCAAGTTCGTCGGCGGCGTGCCGGTCGGCTTCATCGGCCTGACGCTCGAGGGCACGGCCGGCATCGTGAACCCGGCCGGCATCAAGAACGTCCACTTCGCCGACGAGATCGAGACGGCGAACAAGTGGAGCAACGTGCTCAAGCTGTTCGGCATCAAGGCGCAGGTGCTGCTGGTGCACGAGGGCGGTGCGCAGGGCTCGGCCACCCCGACTCCGGGCGTGTCCGACTGCTACAACTTCTCGGGCCCGATCGTCAACATCGTCAAGGGCCTCAACCCCGAGATCGGCCTGGTCGTTTCCGGTCACACGCACCGCTTCTACTCGTGCTCGCTGCCGAACTCGAAGGGCACCTCGGTGGTGACCAGCGCCGGCACCAACGGCCAGCTGATCACCGACATCGACTACTCGATCGAGAAGCGCAGCGGCCGGTTCAGCGAGATCACCGCGCGCAACGTGATCGTCGAGAACGGCGTGACGGATGGCAAGGGCGGCTGGCTGAAGGACGCGGCCGGCGTGTACCTGAAGAACCCCGACACCGTCGACCAAGGCGCCAAGAAGATCGCCGACAAGTACCGCACGGCGGTGGCCCCGATCGCGAACAAGGTCGTCGGCAGCATCACCGGCGACATCACCCGCACCAACACGCCGGCCGGCGAGTCCCCGCTCGGCGACGTGATCGCCGACGCCCAGCTGGCCCGCACCGCCGGCGACGGCGCGCAGCTCGCACTGATGAATCCGGGTGGCATCCGCTCCGACTTCGACGCCGAGGCCTCCGCGGGCGGCGAGGCGGTAGGCCAGGTCACTTACGGCGAGGCGTTCACCGTCCAGCCGTTCAACAACCTGGTGGTAACCCAGACCCTCACCGGCGCCCAGATCAAGGACGTCCTGGAGCAGCAGTTCATCGGTTACCAGGGCCAGACCTCCACGAAGATCCTGCAGGTCTCCAACGGCGTCACCTACACCTGGAGCGCCTCCGCCGCCCTGGGCTCGAAGATCAGCAACCTGTCCCTGAACGGCACGCCCATCGACCCCGCCACCACCTACCGAGTCACCACAAACGACTTCCTGGCCAACGGCGGCGACGGCTTCACCCTCCTGACCGGCGGTTCCAACCGCACCACGGCCCCCGGCTTCGACATCGACGCGCTGACCGCCTACCTCGGCAGCAACTCGCCGGTCGCTCCCGGCCCCGCCAACCGCATCAGCACCACCGCCTGAGATTTGCTGGGTCAAGGCCCGCCGGAGCGTCACGCTCCGGCGGGCCTTGCCTTGTCCGTCGCAGCCGGCCTCAGGTGGTCCCGGTCGTCTCAGGCGGTCGCCGCCCTGATGACTGCCCGCAAGCTGGCCTCCAGGACGCTGCGGCTTCGACCGGCCGCCCACCGCGTCGCCTCGCCGTCGCGATACTCCACAAGGGTCAGCGCCTCGCTGTCGTTGCCGGCCCCCGCGCTGGTCTGGTGCAGGCTCAGCACGTCGACCACGATTCCGTGCTCTGCCAGCGCCGCGGTCAGTGCCTCCACCGGCCCGACGTCGAAGTGCTTGCTGGTGAAATCGTCGTTGCCCACGCGGATCGTGATGACGACGTGCGCCTCGGTGGACTCGTACCCGATCAGCTCTGCGCCTTTCCCCGCCGCCAGGTATGACTGCTCGAACAGGGCCCACAACTCGCCCGCGCTCATCTCGGCGCCGGTCTCGTCGGTGCGCGCCTGCACGTGCCGCGCGAAGTCGATCTGCAGCCGCCGGGGCAGCTCGATGCCGTACTCCGCCTCGAGCAGGTAGGCGATCCCGCCCTTGCCCGACTGCGAATTCACCCGGATCACCGCGTCGTAGTCGCGGCCCAGGTCGGCGGGGTCGATCGGGAGATACGGAACCCGCCACTCGATCTCGCTCTCCGGCCGCCCCTCGGCCATCGCCCGGGCGCGGTGCTCGGCGAAACCCTTCTTGATCGCGTCCAGATGGGTGCCGCTGAACGCGGTGTGCACCAGATCGCCGACGTACGGATGGCGGGCGTGGATCTCGAGCCGGTTGGCATGCTCGACGGTCCGGCGGATCTCGTCGATGTCCGAGAAGTCGATCATCGGGTCGACGCCCTGAGCGTGGAGGTTGAGCGCCAGCGTGGCGATGTCGACGTTGCCGGTGCGCTCGCCGTTGCCGAAGATGCACCCCTCCACCCGCTGCGCCCCGGCCAGCACCGCCAGCTCGGCGCAGGCGATGCCGGTGCCGCGGTCGTTGTGCGGGTGCACCGAGAGGATCACGCTGTCGCGGCCGGCGAGGTTTCGGTGCATGTACTCGATCTGGTCGGCATACACATTCGGCGTCGCGACCTCGACGGTGGCCGGCAGATTGAGGATTACCGGGCGCTCGGGCGTCGCCTCCCACAGCGAGGTCATGGCGTCACAGATCTCGAGCGCGTAGTCGGGCTCGGTCAGGTTGAACACCTCGGGCGAGAACTCGAACCGCACCCGCGGCCGGTCGCCGGCCAGCTCGAGCACGTCGCGCCCGCCGGCCAGGATCATCTCCTTGTGCGCCGCGCGAGCCTGCCCCAGCACCACGTCGCGCCAGATCGGGGCGGTCGCCGCATACATATGGATCACGACCTCGTTGCGGATGCCGGCGATCGACTCGACCGTGCGCTCGATCAGCTCGCGCCGGGCCGGGGTGAACACGACGACCGTCACGTCGTCGGGCGCGAGGTCGCTCTGGGCCAGCAGCCGCACGAAGTCGAAGTCGGTCTGCGAGGCCGAGGGATAGCCCACCTCGATCTCCTTGTAGCCCATCGCGACCATGAGCTCGAAGAACCGGCGTTTGCGTGCCGGATCCATCGGCTCGGCGAGGGCCTGGTTCGTCGGGAGCCCTTGGCCGATCAGGCCGCCGAGCTGCTGCTGCAGCGCATCCGGTCGGGCGAGTGGGGCCTGGGCGAGAAGCTGCCCGGCCTCCCGCCAGGGCGCCGGCGTCTTCGTCACCGCTCTCGACGTGCCCGACGAGTGGGATGTCGTGGTCCGCCGGGCCGGCATCGTCGAGGTGATCGAGGCCCGCATCGCGATCGAGGTCGAGGCCGCCGCGCTGGCCGCCGAGCGCCGCACCCCCGCCGAGCTGCGGGCGATGCGGCGCGCGCTGGCCGACCGCCTGGCCAAGCGGTCGACGGTCGAGGAGCACGTCGACGCCGACTGGGTCTTCCACCGCCGTGTCGTCGAGGCCGCGCACAACCCGATCCTCACCGAGCTGTTCGACGGCTTCGTGCCGCGCAACCGGCAGGCGATGATCGAGATGCTGCGCATCCACGGCTCCTACGGCGGCGAGGCCGACCAGGAGCTGCACGCCCGCATCGTCGACCTGGTCGCCGCGGGTGACGGCCGGGCAGCGGCCGAGCTCAGCCGCGACCACCTGATGGCGATGAAGCAGCTCCTGGGCTGACCAGCGGCTCGAGCCCGTCCAAAATCCGCTGCAGTCCGAAATCGAGCAGCAGGTCCAGGTCGAAGCGCTCGTCGGAGGCGACGAACCGGGCGATCATCGGCAACCGCCCGGTGGCGAGCACGGCCTCGAGCTGGTCAAACCGTGCTCGCATCCAGGCGGCGTCGTCCATGCCGGTCTCCTGCTCGGCCTGCGCCTCCTCCTCCAGGTTGACGGCCGTCCCCCGCACGTAATTCGCCACCATCGCGGCGGCGACAAACTGCAAAGAAGGGCTCATCCCGTACGCGTCGAGCGCGCGCATCGCCCATTCGGTGTGGGCCATCGCGTTCGGCGCGAGCAACGGCCGGGTGAAGGAGATGGCCTGCGCGAGCCACTTGTGCCGCCGGTACATCTCCCACTGCAGCCGGGCGAGCGCCTCGAGACAGGCCCGCCAGCCCACGACGGCCGGGTCGAGATCGGGTGGCGGGGTCGCGCCCATCGCCTCGTCCATCATCAGCAGGACGAGCTCCTCCTTGTCGGCGAAGTGGCGATAGATCGACATGGTCGGGATGCCCAGCTCCGCCGCGAGCCGCCGCATCGACAGCCCGGTCAGCCCCTCGGCGTCGGCGATCGTGATGGCCGTGCGCACGACGCGATCACGATCGGGCGCGGCCTCGGGCGTCTCCTGCGCCACCACGGTCCCCAGCCCCGGCCGGGCCTGCACCAGCCCCTGCTCGCGCAGCGCCGCGATGACCCGGGTGGCGGTCGCCATCGCGACCCCGTGCTCGGCCATGATCTGCCGCGTCGACGGGATCCGCTCCCCGGGCGCCAGCTCGCCGCTCGCGATCCGCGCCGCGATCAGATCGGCGATCTTCCGGTACGCCATCGCTCCCCCTAGTGCACTAGTGCACCCACTGTAGACCCCTACCTCGAATAGGGGGGCTAGCACTACCGACCGAGTTGCTAGTGCATTTGTACGGTGTACCAAACGTACACGGGAGGATAGAGAATCATGACTGATGCGGTCCGCCTGGAATCGCTCTACAAGACCTATGACGACACCGTGACCGCGCTCGACGGGGTCACCGCTTCCTTCGCCGCCGGCAGCTTCACCGCGGTGATGGGCCCGTCCGGCTCCGGCAAGAGCACGCTGCTGCAGTGCGCCGCCGGCCTCGACCGGCCCACGGCCGGCCGGGTGTTCATCGGCGGCACCGAGCTCACCGCCACCGACGACACCACCATGACGAAGTTCCGCCGCCTGCAGGTCGGCTTCGTCTTCCAGGACTACAACCTGCTGCCCTCGCTCACCGTCGAGCAGAACGTGGTGCTCCCGCTGCGCCTCGCCGGCCGGCGGGCCGACCGCCGCCGGGTCCGGTCGGTGCTCGAGCAGCTGGGCCTCGGGGACCGGCTCGACGACAGCCCCGAGAAGCTTTCCGGAGGGCAGCGCCAGCGGGTCGCCGTGGCCCGGGCGCTGGTCACCGAGCCGGCCGTCATCTTCGCCGACGAGCCGACGGGCGCGCTCGACATGCGCAGCGCGCGCGAAGTCCTCGCCCTACTCCGGGCGGTCGTGCACGAGCACGGCGGCACCGTGGTCATGGTGACGCACGATCCGGTCGCGTCGGCGTACGCGGACTCGGTGCTCTTCTTGGCCGACGGCCGCCTGGCCGGATCACTCACCGCTCCCACCGCCGACGCCGTGGCGGAAAGGCTTGCGCACCTGGGTGAGATCCGCGGGATCGAGGCGGCGGCATGATCTCCGTGGCCCTGCGCAACCTGCGCCATCGTCCCGGCGGCTTCATCGCCACGTTCCTCACCGCGTTCCTGGGCGCGACGCTGCTCATGGCGTTCGCGTCGCTGCTCGACACCGCCCAGGCGGCCGATTCGGCGAGCGCCGAGTCGCTGAGCACCACCGCGAGCGTCGGCGGCGGCTGGTGCCTGGTCATCGTCGCCTTCGCGGTGACCTCGACCCTGAGCCTGGCCGTCCGCCAGCGCGCCGGCCAGATCACCCTGCTCCGCCGGGTCGGCGCCACCGGCCGGCAGCTTCGCCGCATGATCGTCGGCGAGGCGGCCGCCGTCGCCCTGGTCGCCGCCACCGTCGCCATCCCGTTCGGCCTGGCGCTCGGTCGCGTGCTCCTCGAGCTGCTGCGCAACACCGGCCAGGCCGCTTCATCGGTCGACTACGTCTTCGGCCCGATCGCGTTCGGTGTCGGCTTCGGCGTCACCCTGCTCGGCTCGGTCATCGCCGGCGTCGCCACCGCCCGGCGCACCGCCGCGCCCCTCGGCGCTCGCCCGGCCCGCCCGCGCCTGCGCCGCATCGCCGCGGTCCTCTTCCTCGCGATCGGCGCGAACTGCTCGGTGCTCACCGCGACACTGATGGACGGCAAGGGCATCGACGCCATGCAGACCGCCGGGCAGGCCGGCATCTGGGCGGCGATCGGCCTGGCGCTGCTCGCTCCCGAGCTGCTGCGCCTGGTCACCGCCGTGCTGGGCGCTCCGGTCCGGGCCCTGGGCGTGGCCGGCGAGCTGGCGGTGCTGACCGTGCACTCCCGCGCCCGCCAGCTGGCCGGCACCGTGATGCCCGTCCTGATCTTCACGGGCGTCGCCACCGGCACGGTCTACATGCAGGCCATCGAGAACGCGGCCTCGGCCGGCCAGGTCGAGCCCGACTATGCCCAGGACGTCAAGACCCTCAACTACGTGGTGGTCGGCATGATCACGCTGTTCGTGGCAATCATGCTGATCAACACCCTGATCGCCGCCACGGTTCGCCGCCGCCAGGAGTTCGCCCAGCAGCGTCTGGCCGGCGCCACCCGCGGCCAGTTGTTCGCCATGGTGGGGATCGAGGGCCTGCTGGTCACGGTGACCGGGGCGCTCGGCGGCACCGCGGCCGCGATGTTCACGATCCTGCCGTTCGGCTCGGCCCGCGCCGACCGCATCTGGCCCGACGAAAGCCCCGCCGCATACGTGCTGATCCTGGCGGTGGCGGTCGCCCTCACGGCCGCCGCGATGCTGGGCGCCACCCGCCGATCGGTCCAAGGCCCGGCCACCGAGGTGGTTCGCGCCGCCTGACGTCCCACGCATCGGACCGATTCCTTGCGGATCGGTTCGAGGCAGGGGCATACTCGGCTCGTGATCCAGCAGGCGCGATTTTTTTACTACGGCACCGGAGGTCCGGCGACCGTAGGCCGCGTCTGAACGACAGACCTACATCAAGCCCCGGGCTTCACCGCCCGGGGCTTGATGCTGCCCGGGCCGGGTCGACCGGGGCGCGAGCACCCGAGGAGCACGACATGACCGCCGACTTGGTGGACCAGACGACCGGCGCGGGCGAGCCGTTGGCCGCCGACGAGATCCGCGCCATGCGCGAGCGCATCGACGAGATCGACCAGGCCATCATCGACCTGTGGCTGGAGCGCGCCCGCCTCTCCCAGGCGGTCGGCAAGACCCGCATGGCCAGCGGCGGCACCCGCTTGGTGCTCTCCCGCGAGCGCGAGATCGTCGATCGCTTCCGCGCCGCCCTGGGCCCCGACGGTACCCAGATCGCCCTGATGATCCTGCGCGCCGGCCGCGGACCCCTCTGACCGACGCTCATCGGGTCGGCCGCGCCTGACATTCCGGTTAAATCCGGCGGGCAGCGGGGGCTCGCGCTGCCCTGATGATTCGCCGTTCGCCGCGAACGCGAACTCATCAAGATCGCGGTGAAAGCGGGCGACGCGAGGGCGGGAGCGAGCAAAGAGCGGACGCCGCAGAACGCGAGCGCGGCAGGAGTGCGGGCGCGGCAGGAGTGCGGGCGCCGCAGAGCGCGGGCGCCGCAGAGCGCGGGCGCCGCAGAGCGCGGGCGCGGCACAGCGCGGGCGCGGCACAGCGCGGCGGGCGCGGGAATGCAGGAGTGCCGACGCCGCGGAGAGCGAGCGGCGCGGAGAGCGACAACCGCGCGGCGCGAGTGCCACGCGGCGCGAGTGCCGCAGAGAGCGGCAGCCCGCGCAGGGCGAGCGGCGCGCAGGGCGAGCGGCGCGCAGGGCGAGCGGCGGGCAGGGCGAGCGGCGCGCAGGGCGAGCGGCGCGCAGGGCGAGCGACGTGGAGCGCGAACGGCGTGGAGCGCGAGCGGTGGGTTTGGGTGGTCGCCGGGCCGGGCGTTGGCGGACGGCCCGGTGTTGCAGGCAGCCGGGGCCCCGCGAAGGGGACTTTCCCGACTCGTACGATATAGGGCTTTTAATAGCGGTGAATGACGTCCCGGATCTCCGCGTAGTGGCACGCCGAAGGGTGGGTCGAGCGCTGCCGGATCTGCAGCAACGGCTCGTGGTCGGCGCAGTAGGGCTGTGCCTTCCAGCAACGCGTGCGGAAACGGCAACCCGACGGCGGATCGGCCGGAGACGGCACGTCGCCCTCCAGGACGATGTGGTCGCGGCGGCCTCGTAGGCGCGGGTCGGGGACGGGCACCGCAGAGAGCAGGGCCTGCGTGTACGGGTGGGTGGGCTGCTCGTAGATGGCCATGTGGTAGCCGGTTTCCACGATTTTGCCCAGGTACATCACGGCCACCCGGTCGGAGATGTGGCGGACCACCGAGAGATCGTGTGCGATGAAGATGTAGGACAGGCCCAGCTCGCGCTGCAGGCGCTCGAGCAGGTTGATCACCTGGGCCTGGATGGAGACGTCGAGGGCCGACACCGGCTCGTCGCAGACGATGATCTCGGGGCGGAGGGCCAGGGCGCGGGCGATGCCGATGCGCTGGCGCTGGCCGCCGGAGAACTGGTGGGGATAGCGGTTGATGTGGTCGGGGTTGAGCCCGACCAGGTCCAGCAGCTCCTGGACGGCTCGGGCGCGCCCGGAAGGCGGGACCGCGTCGGGGTGGATCGCGAAGGGCTCGCCGATGATGTCGCCGACCGTCATGCGGGGATTGAGCGACGTGTACGGGTCCTGCAGCACCATCTGGATGTTGCGGCGCGCGCGGCGCAGGGCGTGACCGGACAGCCTGGTCATGTCCTCGCCCCGCACCACGACCTCGCCGGAGGTCGGCTTCTCGAGGCCGACCAGCAGCTTGGCCAGGGTCGACTTGCCGCAGCCCGACTCGCCGACGATGCCGAGGGTCTCGCCGCGCCGCAGCTGGATGTCGACGCCGTCGACCGCGCGGACGGCGCCGACCTTCGTCCTGAAGACGATGCCCTGCGTGATCGGGAAGTGCTTGACCAGGTTGCGGGTCTCGAGCACGAGGTCGGACACGTCAGACACCGAGGACCTCCCGGATGAAGTGGCAGCGGGCGATGCGCTGCTGGGCGATCCGGTACGCCGGCGGTTCGTCCTGCTTGCAGACCGGGCGGGCGTATCCGCAGCGCGGGTGGAAGGCGCAGCCGGCCGGGATGTCGGTGAGCGCCGGCGGCAGGCCGTGAATGACGTTGAGCTGCCGGCCCTTGAGGTCCAGTCGCGGGATCGACTCCAAGAGCGCTTTCGTGTACGGATGAGCAGGCCGCCCATAGATCTCGTGGACCGGCGCCTCCTCCACGACCTTGCCCGCGTACATGACCGAGATCCGGTCGGCGACGTCCGCCACCACGCCCATGTCATGCGTGATGAGGATCAGGCCCATGTTGCGCTGGCGCTGGAGCTCGGCGAGCAGGCCCATGATCTGCGCCTGGACCGTGACGTCGAGCGCGGTGGTCGGCTCGTCCGCGATCAGCACCTCGGGGTCGAGCGCCAGCGCCATGGCGATCATGACGCGCTGCCGCATGCCGCCGGAGAACTGGTGCGGGTAGTCGTTGATCCGCTCGCGGGCGGCGGGGATGCGCACCTGGTCGAGCAGTTCGATGCTCCGCTCCTTGGCGTCCTTGCGGGACATGCCGCGGTGCTTGCGGAACAGCTCGGCCATCTGGAAGCCGACCGAGTAGACCGGGTTCAGCGCGGACAGCGCGTCCTGGAAGATCATCGCGATGCGGTTGGCCCGCACCTTGCGGCGGTCCTCCTCGGACAGGCGCAGCAGGTCGACGCCGCGGTAGAGCACCCGGCCCCCGGTGATGTGCGCGGGCGGCGTGTCCAGGATGCCCATGATCGCCTGCGCGGTGACCGACTTGCCGCAGCCGGACTCGCCGAGCAGCGCGAGCGTCTCGCCGGGGTTGACGTACAGCTCGGCGCCGTTGACCGCCTTGGCCACCCCGTCGCGGGTGCGGAACTCGACGTGCAGGTCGTCGACGTGCAGCAGGGGCGCCCGCGGGTCGAGGCCGGGCAGCGCGTCCATCTGCGCCTGAATGTCAGTCACCACGATCACCGCAGCTTCGGGTCGAAGGCGTCGCGGACGGCGTCGCCGAGCATGATGAAGGCCAGCACGGTCGCGGCCAGGAACACCGACGGCCAGATCAGCGGGCCGGCGGCGACGCGGACGTACCCGGTCGCCTCGGAGATCGAGATGCCCCAGCTCACCGCGTCGCCTTTGAGGCCGATGCCGAGGAACGACAGCGTGGCCTCGCTGGCGATGTTGATGCCGAGCAGGATGGTCAGCACCACGACGTAGGGCGCGACCGCGTTCGGCAGGATGTGCCGGAAGACGAGCCGGCCCGATCCGGCGCCGAGCATCCGGGCTGCCGCCACGTAGTCCTGGTTCTTCGCCTGGATCACCGAGGAGCGCATGACCCGGGCCGCCGTGGTCCAGCCGAGCACGCCCAGGGTGACGGTCACCGCCAGCACGCCGTCGTTGCCGGCGCCCGAGCCCAGCCGCTTGGCCAGCACGATCGCGCCGAGCAGGAACGGGATGGCCAGCATGACGTCGACGAAGCGGGACAGCAGCGCGTCGAGCCAGCCGCCGAAGAAGCCGGCCGCGAGGCCCACCGCCATGCCGATGACGCCGGCGATCAGGGTGGCGAAGACGCCCACGACGATCGAGTAGCGGGCGCCGTAGATGGTCTTGGCGTAGACGTCGCAGCCCTGGAAGTCGTACCCGAAGATCGCGCCGCCGCTCGCGCCGGCGTGCTTGCGGCTGAGCGCGCAGTCGTGCGGATCGGCCGAGGTGAACAGCGACGGCCACGCCGCCATCAGCAGGACCGCGACGATGATCACCAGCGCGGCCCAGAAGATCTTGCTGCGCCGCAGGTCGTGCCAGGCGTCGGCGGCCAGGCTGCGCGACTTGCCGGCGCCCCGGTCGCCGCCGGGAGCCGGGATGACCGGCGTCTCCGTGGTCAGGGCGTTCATGTCACTCATAGCGGATCCTGGGGTCGAGGGCGGCGTAGAGCAGGTCGACGATCAGGTTCACGACCAGGAAGACGATCACCAGAACGCTGACGAAACCGACCACCAGCGGGCCGTCCTCGGTGCGGATGCCACGCCAGAGGTTGAAGCCGACCCCGGGGATGTTGAAGACCTTCTCGGTGATGATGGCGCCGGACATCAGGGCGCCGATGTCGACGCCGATCAGCGTGATCACCGGGATGAGCGAGTTGCGCAGGACGTGCACGCCGATCACCCGCTTGCCGGTGAGCCCCTTCGCCCGGGCGGTGCGCACGTAGTCGGCGCGCAGGTTCTCGGCGACCGAGGCCCGGGTCACCCGCAGCTCGGTGGCGACGACCAGGCTGCCCAGCACGACCGCGGGTAACAGCAGTTCCCACAGCGAGGCGTCCTTGCCGGCCGTGGCCGGGAACCAGCCGAGCTTGACGCCGAACACCAGCTGGGCCAGCGGCGCGAGCACCACGATCGGCATGGCCAGCACGACCAGCGTGAGGAACAGCGTGGTGTTGTCGAAGATGCTGCCCCGCCGGATGCCGGAGACGACGCCGGCGACGATCGCGACGGTGGCCGCGATCAGGATCGCCAGCAGCGAGAGCCGCAGGGTGACCGGCCACGCGTCGGCCAGCATGTCGGAGATCTTGCGGCCGGTCAGCGAGGTGCCGAAGTCGCCGGTCAGCAGGCCCTTGACGTAGTACCAGTACTGCTGCAGGAAGCTGTCGTCCAGGTGGTAGCGGGCGGTGAGCGCCGCTCGCTGGCTCTCGGTGAGGGGACGTTCGCCGACCAGCGCCTGCAGCGGGTCGTCCGTCGCCGCGAACATCAGCGCGTACACGACGAAGGTGGCGCCGAAGAAGGTGAGGACCATCTGAAGCAGGCGCCGCACGATGAAGCGGAACATGGAAAGGCCTTTTGTGCCAGAGCGTAAGTGCGGTGGCGCCACGGTTTCAGATCACCCGCGGCGCCACCACTGACCGAGCGGTCAGACTAATCCGCTACTTCGATCTTGTAGATGTCGACCTTCTGGAAGAGGTCCATCGATACGCTGGTGACCTTCTCGGAGTGGCCGAACACGTTCTGGCCGTACCGCAGCGGAAGGACCGGCATGTCCTGCGCGAGGATGTCCTCGGCCGCCTGCCACTTCTTCTCGGCGGCGGCCGTGGTCGTGGCCTCGGAGCCCTCGCGGACCAGGCTGTCGAACGCCGGGTTGCTGTACCCGTAGTAGTTCGAGGAGCCGTCGGTCGTGAACAGCGGACCGAGGTAGTTCTCCATCAGCGGGTAGTCCATCAGCCAGCTCAGACGGATCAGGCCGACCGGCTCCTTCTTCTCGACCTTCTTGAGCATGTCGGCGAACTTCGGCTCCGGCGTGCCCGTGCAGTTGACACCCAGCGACGACTTGATCTGGTTGCACATGGCGTCGACCCAGGCCTTGTGGCCGCCGTCCTGGTTGTACGAGATCTTGATGTCGGACGGCCCGCCGGCCTGCGCGTACAGCTGCTTGGCCTTGGTCGGGTTGTACTCGCAGTTCTCCTTGCAGGTGTCCGGCCGGTAACCGGCGACCACCGGGGAGACGAACGAGAACGCGGCGGTCTCGGAGCCCAGGAAGATCTGCTCGGCCATCTCGTCACGGTCGATCGCCATGGAGATCGCCCGGCGGACGTCCTTGTTCTGGAATTCCTTCTCGTAGATCGGGAAGCCCACGAACGCGAAGGCCGAGCTCGGGCTCTTCTGCAGGCGGTCGCCGAGGTCGCCGGAGGCGGCGGCGAGGCTCTCGATCGGGATCTTCGTCTCGACGTCGAGGTTGCCCGCGACCAGGTCGGCGTACTGCGCGCCCAGGTCCTGGTAGATCTTCCAGGTGATGCCGTCGACCTTGGGGATCGTGCCCTGGAAGTCGGCGACCTTCTCGACCTGGATCTGCGAGTCGTGCTGCCACTTGCCCTTCATCTTGAAGGGTCCGTTGCCGATCGGCGCCTCGCCGAAGCCCTCGGCGATCGCGCTGCCGTCGGGGGTGAAGGCGGCCTTGGGCAGCGGGTAGAACGCGTCGTAGCCCATCACGGACTCCCAGCCCGCGAAGCCGGCCGAGAGCGTCACCCGGAAGGTCGTGTTGTTGATCTTCTGGAGGCCGGTCAGCTTCTTCGCCTTCGGCTCCGGGGCCTTCTCGGGGCCCTTGCCGTCGGGGTCGACCGACTGCATCTGCGCGTAGCCGTCGATGCGGCTGAAGAAGTACGAGGCCAGCTGGGCGTTCGGGCCGTAGGCGCCGTAGTTCCACGCGTTGATGTAGTTGTCCGCGGTCACCGGCTCGCCGTTGCTGAAGGTGAACCCGGGGCGAAGCTTGATCGTCCAGACCTTGTTGGCCTTGTCGTGCGTGATCGCCTCGGCCGCCACCAGGTACGGCTCACTCTTCTCGTCGAAGCGGACGAGCGGATAGAACAGGGACGACAACACCTGCGAGCCGTTGGATTCCGTCGTGTTCGTCGGAACCAGGCTTTCCGGCTCGACGATACCGATGCTGATCGAGTTCGACAGGGTCTCGTCGTCGTCCGAGGAGCCGCTGGAGCAGCCGGCCGCCAACAAGGCGATGGCGGCCGCTCCGGCCGCCACCTTCCATGGGCCATTCCCACGCATGTGGAGGATGCCTCCTTCAGGGCGCTCACGGGGGTAGTGTGAGTCGGCAGCAACTGTGACACAGCGAAACGGAAGCCCGAGGGCCCGTTACCAAGCCGATACTAGCCACAGCCACTTTTGGCACCCTCAAGAGGCACCCTGAGCAGCGATTATGCCCTTCCGTACACGCCCTGCGACGGAGCGTCAGACCAGGCGGCGATCGGCCGCCCATCGTGACAATTCGTAACGGTTGCTCATTTGGAGCTTGCGCAGGACGTTGGAGACGTGGGTCTCGACCGTCTTGATCGAGATGTACAGCTCCTTGGCGATCTCCTTGTACGCGTAACCGCGCGCGAGCAGGCGCAGCACCTCGCGCTCGCGGTTGGTGAGCTGGTCGAGCTCGGGGTCGGCGACCGGCACGTCGGGCCGGGAGGCGAACGCGTCGAGCACGAACCCGGCCAGCCGCGGGCTGAACACCGCGTCGCCGTCGGCCACCCGCTTGATCGCGGCGGCCAGCTCGTCGGGCGAGATGGTCTTGGTGACGTAGCCCCGGGCGCCGGCCCGGATCAGCCCGATCACGTCCTCGGCGGCGTCGGACACCGACAGGGCCAGGAAGCGGACGTGCGGGTGGCTGCGGCGCATCGCGTCGAGCACGGCCCGGCCGCCGCCGTCCGGCATGTGCACGTCGAGCAGCACCACGTCGGGCTCGCTGGCGGCGATCTTGCTCACCGCCTCGGCCACCGTGCTGGCCTCGCCGATCACGTCCACGTGCGCGCCCAGCTCGGCGCGCACGCCGGCCCGGAACATCGCGTGGTCGTCGACCAGGAACACCCTGAGCCGTCCCTCGGTGTCGGTCATCGTGCTGACTCCTTCCCCGCCGTCATGCTCTCTCGAGTGACGGGCAGCATGAGGCGGACCTCGGTGCCTTCGCCGGTCGCGCTGCGGATCTCGGCGCGCCCGCCGTGTCGTTTCATCCGCCCGATGATCGACCCTCGGACGCCGTGCCGCGAATCCTCCACGCCGTCGATGTCGAAACCCGCGCCGCGGTCGCGGACGAAGACGCTGAGCTCGTCGGCCTCGACCTCGGCGTACAGCGAGATCGTCTGCACGCCGGCGTGCCGGGCGGCGTTGACCAGCGCCTCGCGGGCCGCCGCGACCAGCGCGGCCACCCGCTCGTCGCACTCGGTGTCGCCGACCACGACGGTCTCGACGCTGATCGCGTAGGTGTCCTCGACCTCGGCGGCGGCCTGCTCGAGGGCGGCCGCGAAGCGCTCGGTGGGCGAGGCGGTCGGCTTGTAGAGCCAGTTGCGCAGGCTGCGCTCCTGGCCGCGGGCCAGCCGCTGCACCTCTTTGATGTCGGCCGAGTTGCGCTGGATCAGGGCCAGCGTGTGCAGCACCTGGTCGTGGATCATCGCGGCGACCTCGGCCCGCTCCTGCTCGCGGATGCGGCCCTCGCGCTCGGCGCGCAACTGGTTGAACATGCGCCAGAGCAGCGGCGCGGCGACCACGCCGACGCCGAGCAGGCCGACCAGCGCGAAGATCACACCGTTGATCACCGAGGAGAGGGAGCCGGCCGGGGCGTACACCGCGACGACACCGATGATGCCGGTGGCGACCAGCACGCCGCCGCCCACGAAGCGGAACAGGAAGAAGCGCCGGTCGCTTTCCGCCACCACGGCGGCCAGCCAGGGCGTCTGCGGCAGGTTGTTGCCCACCCAGTGGCCGCGGCGGGACGGGTCGGACTGGTGCCAGATGATGCCGGCGCCGACCGCGACCACCGCGATCAGCCAGCCGACCGTGCCGGCCACACTGTTTTTGAAGACCAGGGCCTGCAGCAGCACGACGCCCAGGCCGATCGCCGCGAACGGCAGAAGCATGGCGAGATCACGTCGCGCCGGCGGCTGGCCGGTGGGAACCTGTTGCGGCAGGACGGCCCAGAAGGCGGCGTAGAGCAGAAGGCCCAGGCCGCTGAACCCGAGGAGCACGACCAGAGCGATGCGGACCGCCAGCAGCGGGACACCCAGATGCTCCGCCAGGCCGGCGGCGACCCCGGCGATGATCCGGTGGTCGCGTGGCCGGTACAGCCGGCGTGTGGGTGGGGTGACGGCGGTGGTGATGACTCCTCCTTGGTCTGGTCATCCGATCGTCACACGTCGCGGCGTCGCGGGCCACGGGGAATGTCCCCCGGTATCGGGCGCCCAGGATCTCAGGGTGGCCTCAGGGTCGGCGCCTGAAGCATCTCAGGCCGCCTCCAGGACAGGATCGATGGCATGACCGACGAAGCCGACACCACTGCTTCCTCCACGCCCGGCGCACCGCCTTCGTCGGGCCCCACTTTTCCCGGCCCTTCCTTCACCCGAGAGCATCTCGTACGCCCGCGGCAGGGCCGATACGTCGCCGGCGTCTGCGCGGCGCTGGCCCGGGCCACCAACACCGACCCGGTTCTGTGGCGGGTGCTCGTCGCCGTGCTGGGCATTCTCAGCGGCGTCGGCGTCCTTCTCTACCTGATCGGGTGGCTGATCATCCCGGCCGAGGGCGACAGCGCGTCGCCGATCGAGTCGCTGCTGGGCAAGGGGCGCTCGGGGATGGCGCCGCTCTCGGTGGTGCTGCTCGGCGCGGCCGCGGTGGTCTCCTTCGGGTTCATCGTCCACGACGGGATGCGGGCCAGCCTGCTCGCCGCGGCCGTCATCGTGGGCGCGGTGCTGCTGATCAAGCGCAGCAACAACGGCAGCGGCCCCGGCGCCACGCCCCCACCGCCGAATGCGACATTTCCCCCACCGGCCGACTTCCCGCCGCCGGCGGATGTTCCGCCGACCACGGCTTTCAGCGCGCCGCCCCCGGCCGCACCGGCCACGGAACCGGTGACCGCTCCCCTGCCGCCGCAGCCGCCTTTCGCACCCCCGGCTACCGGATATCGCCCGCCGTTCGCGCCGCACGGCCCGTGGGGCAGCACCCCGCCGGCCTACCAGCCGCCGCAGCCCCCGCGCCCGCCCAAGCCGCCGAAGCCGCCGAAGCCGCCGCGTGAGCGCTCCAAGCTCGGCCGCCTCACGTTCTTCGCGGTGGTCATGGTGATCGGGCTGATGGCCGTGATCGACATGGCCGGCGCCAGCATCGCGGTCTCCGCCTACTTCGCGGCCGCCCTGGTCACGGTCGCGCTCGGCCTGATCGTCGGCGCCTGGCTCGGCCGGGCCCGCGGGCTGATCGCGCTGGCCATCCTGATCTCGATCGGCCTGGGCATCTCGACCGGCGTCGAGCGCTGGGGCGGCGAGGTCGGCAACAGCGTCTACCACCCGCGCACCGTCGCCGAGATCGCCGACCGGTACGACTTCACCGCCGGCAACGCCACGCTCGACCTGCGCGACGTCGCCTTCACCGACCAGCAGGCCGTCACCACGCTGACCATGAAGGTCGGCCAGCTGCGGGTGCTGCTCCCGCCCACCGTCGACACGACCGCCACGTTCTCGCTCGACACCGGCCGGGCAGTGATCTTCGGCAAGGAGTACACCGACAAGAGCGTCAGCAACGAGTCGGCGACCGACCTGGGCGCCGACGGCGACGGCGGCGGCTCGCTCAAGCTCGACCTGCAGATGGACACCGGCAACGTGGAGGTCATCCGATGAAGCCGCACCGCACCGACGGGGTTTCCCTGAGCTTCGGGCTGATCTTCCTGCTGGTCGCGCTCTGGTGGGCGCTCTCCCGGGTGGTCAACATCCACCTGCCGGCCGTCGGCTGGCTGGTGGCGGGCGGTCTGATCATGTTCGGCGTGGTCGGGCTGTTCGGGGCGATCCGCTCCGGCCGCACCCCGGCCCCGCAGCCGGCGCCGGGCGCGCAGCCCGCGGTCACCGAGCCCGAGATCCCCGGCGGCCTGCCGCCCGAAGTGCACGCCTCGATCGTGCGGGAGCTCCTCGAGGAGCCCGGCGAGCGCTTCCGCAAGGAGCACCCCGAGGACGAGAAGGACAAGCCTCACCAGGACTGACGGCGATGGTCATGAGGCCGGGCAATATGCTCGGCCTCATGACGCCGTTCCCCACCGTGTCCAAGGCACCCATCGTCGGCATCGGCAGCACGGCCGCCCGCGCCCTGACCGCCGAGTTCGCCCGGCACAACGCGGCCACCTCGGCGCTGGTCGTCGGCGCCGACCACGCGTCGCTCGTGGTGGCCTCGGCGGTCGAGGCGCTCCTGCCCGGCGACCAGCTCACTCTCGTCGCCGGCGAGCGCAGCACCGCCGACCTGCTCCGCGACCACATCGCCGGCCTGGGCAGCTGGATCGCCGACCGGGTCAAGGTGGTGGACACCCTCGACGAGGCCTCCCCCGCCGACGTGGTGATCGTCGGGGAGCCGGTCACCGGCACCGCGCAGGAGGTGCGGGGGCTGCTCGACCGCCTCGGGAAATACCTGAACGAGGGGGCCGTGGTCACGCTCGCGACGCCCGCGGTGCCCGGGCGCACCGGCGGGGCGGCGGCCGAGCTGTTCCGGCAGGGCGCGCTGTTCGGTGTCGGGTCCGGCCTGGTGGTGCGCAACTCGCCACCGCTGCGGGTGCACAAGCTGCGGTTCACGGCGGCCGACCCCAAGGTCGCGGCGACGCTGGCCCCGGCGTACCGGCCGTCCAGCGTGCCGGTCACCCGGACGATGCACATCGACTCCAACGGGGTGGCGGCCGCCGGCATCGCCCTCGGCCTGGCGGCGCTGGCCCGCAGCGCGCGGCCGAAGTCGAAGCTGTGGCTGATCCCGGCGCTGGCGGCGGCGCCGGTGGCGGCGTTCTTCCGCGACCCGGAGCGCGAGGCGCCCACCGATCCGGCGGCGATCGTCGCGTCCGCCGACGGCCGGGTGCTGTCGGTCGAGCGGATGGCCGATCCCCGGTTCGGCGACGGCGAGTTCCTGCGGATCGCGGTGTTCCTGTCGGTGCTGGACGTGCACGTCAACCGGGTGCCGGTGGCGGGCCGGGTCGCCGACTACTTCGTCGAGGACGGCGGGTACGCGAACGCGATGACGGCCGCCGCCGAGCACAACGTCGCGGCGTACACGGTGCTCGACACCGAGCACGGCACGGTGGTGGTCGCGCAGCGGACCGGGCTGATCGCGCGGCGGATCGTGCAGCGCACGCCGGTGGGGACCCTGGTGGCCCGCGGCGAGCGGATGGGCCTGATCCGGTTCGGCTCCCGCACCGACGTCTACCTCCCGGCCGACAAGGCCGAGCCGCTGGTCACGGTCAACGAGAAGGTGGTCGGGGGCGCCTCGGTCATCGCCCGCTGGCTCTAGCCCGGCACGTCCATCCGCTGGGTGCCGATCACCGAGAGCAACCGCAGGGCCTCTTCCGATGAAGAGCCCGGGACGGCGGTGTAGAGGACCAGGCGCTGGTCACGGTCGGTGATGTCCAGGACGTCGCAGTTGACCGTGATCGGGCCGACGACCGGGTGGTCGAAGGTCTTGCGGAGGGTCGGCTCGGCCTCGACGTCGTGGGAGGCCCATAACGTACGGAACTGGGCGCTCCCGGCCCGCAGATCGCGGATCAGCTCGGCGATCCCGGGGTCGTCGGGGTACCGGGCCGAGACGGCGCGCAGGCGCTGGGTGGCGTTGCGGGCGAACTCGTCGGCGTCCGAGACGCCGTAGAGGCGGCGCCCGTCCCGGTCGGGGCCCAGGAAGACCCGGCGGATCAGGCAGCGGTCGCGGCGGTCGACGGCGGAGAAGTCCTCCATGAGGGCGGCCGCCAGATCGTTCCAGGCGATCACCTCGAAGCTCGCGGAGATCACGGTGGCCGCGGTGTTCGGCAGCCGGGCGATCAGGTCCAGGACGCTCGGCCGCACCTCGCGCGACGGTCCCGGGGACGGCGCGGGCGGGGCGCCGGCCAGGTGATGCAGGTGAGCCCGCTCGGCGTCGGAGAGCCGCAGCGCCCGGGCCAGGCCGGCCAGGACCTCGCTCGACGGGCGGGGCGCGCGGGCCTGCTCGAGCCGGGTGTAGTACTCGGTCGACATGTGGGCCAGCTGGGCGATCTCCTCGCGGCGCAGCCCGGGCGTGCGGCGTCGCCGGCCGGTGGGGAGGCCCACGTCGGCCGGGGTGATGCGCTCGCGGCGGGTGCGGAGGAAAAGGGCCAGCTCCTGTCGATCCACCCTCCCAGTGTCCGCCGGACCGGCCCGGTTACCCAGGTATCGGCGGTGCCTGGATGGGCGCGGGGGCCGGTCGGAGGCTGGCCGCATGACATATCTGCTCGACAACAAGATCGCGTTCGTCAGCGGAGCGGGGCGGGGCATCGGCGCCGCCGCGGCCCGGCTGTTCGCCCGGGAAGGGGCGAAGGTCCTGCTGGCGGCGCGGACGGAGGACCAGCTGAAGGCGGTCACCGAGGAGATCCGGTCGGCCGGCGGCGCCGCCGAATACGTGCCGTGCGACCTGGCCGATCCGGAGAGCGTGCGGGCCGCCGTCGACCGGGCCGTCGCGGTGTACGGGCGGCTCGACGTGGCCTTCAACAACGGCGCGACGATCACCCCTCCCGCGCCCGTCGACCAGGTCACGCCGGCCGACTTCGACCGGCTCTACGAGGTGAACCTGCGTGGGGTGTGGGTCGCCATGGTCGCCCAGGTGGCGGCGGGTGCGAAGTCGATCGTCAACAACTCGAGCGTGGGCAGCCTGACGGGCAACCCGCGGCTGCCGGCCTACGGCGCGATGAAGCGGGCGGTGAACAGCCTGACCGAGTCGGCGGCGATCAACTTCGGGCCGGACGGGATCCGGGTCAACGCGATCGCCCCGGGAAACACCCGGACGGAGATGATCTCCACGTGGGAACAGTGGTCGCCGGGGCTCGTGGAACGGCTGGTGGCGCAGACGCCGCTCCGGCGGCAGGCGATGCCCGAGGAGATCGCGGAGGCGGCGGCGTGGCTGCTCAGCGACCGGGCGTCGTTCGTGACCGGCGTGGTGTTGCGGGTCGACGGCGGCGCCCGGGCCTAGCCTGCCACTCAGAAAAGGGCCGCCCGAGGGCGGCCCTTTCGACTCGGCTTGCGTCAGGCGCGCTTGGCGCGGGCCCACATGACCGGGCCGCTCAGCAGGTACGCCATGACCACCACGGCGAACGTGAGCCGCGGGTCGACCAGGGCGCCGACCACCGGGACCAGCCAGATCCAGGGCGGGAGCTTCAGCAGGCGGGCCAGCTTGGCGTACGGGAAGCTCGAGACCATGGCGAAGGCCAGGACCGCGACGCCGCCCAGCAGGACGGTGCCGGGCACCGGCAGGTCGATCAGCACCGACACGGCCAGTACCGCCGCGGCCATGGTGGTGGGCACGCCGCAGAAGAACTTTCCGTCCTTCGGCGAGACGTTGAAGCGGGCCAGGCGGATGGCGGCGCAACCGGCCACCAGGACGCAGGCCACCGCCGCCGCGGCGGTGGGCACGGTGTGCGCCAGCGAGGCGTAGACCACCACCGGGGCGGCCAGGCCGAACGAGCACATGTCGGCCAGCGAGTCCATCTGGGCGCCGAAGGGGCTCGCCACGCCCAGCTTCCGCGCGAGGGCGCCGTCGATGCCGTCGAAGGCGACGCAAGCGACCAGGCAGGCCGCGGCCGGCCGCACGTCACCCTGCATGGCCAGGAAGATGGCCAGCAGGCCCAGGCTCAGGCTCGCCAGGGTGCAGGCGTTGACCAGGGCGAAGCGCAGGCGGCGGGACGTGGTCTGCGCGCCGGGAAGCAGCGGGACGGTCGTGGCGACCGGCTGACCGGGCTCCACGAGGACCGTGGGCGGCGCAACGGGAAGGGCGCGAAGCGCGGGAGTGGGGTCGGGGCCGGTGTAGATGACCTCAGCCCTGGTGGCGGTGGCGGCGCGACCCGCGTCTGCGGACCGGCGGCCCACCCGCACCAGCAGCGCCTGGCGGGCCAGGGTGCCGCCGCGGCGCAAACGGCCTGCCCAACGACGACCGGCGGGACGGGGACTATCCGTCGAACGACGCCGGCGCCAAGGGGTACTCGGCACGTGTCTCCTCCATGGATCGGTATGCCCACCTGCAACTCTTGCGGTGGGTCGTGGCCCCCTAACCCGCCGCACTCTCCGTCGCCGGAAATGCGGGGGTTACACCATTGCACAGCCGAGCGACCTTGGCGAGAGATCGACCGGCACCCTCAAGTACGAGCGCACGGGCGGGATCGGGTGCTTCTTCCCGCTCCCTGTGAGGATTTTAACTCGCCCGTTCCCCATCGATCCGGTCTACAGCTTCGCGGGCCAGCTCGGTGAGCGTCAGGCCGTCGACCTCGGACCGCGTGAACCAGGACGCCTCGGCGGTGGAGCCGCCGGCCGCCTCGGTCACCACGGGTTCTGTCGGCACGTCCACCAGGACCCTGAACAGGACCCGGATGACATGCCAGTCGATCGCGACCCCCTCCGGTCCAACGGCGGTGGGGTCATATCGGTGCGAAATGCCCAGAAGGCCGGTCACCCGGCCGTGTTGCGACGTCTCTTCGAACAACTCGCGGGCCAGCGCCTGTTCCGGGGTCTCGCCGTGATCGGTGCCACCGCCGGGCAGGTGCCAGAGGCCGGCCCCGGGATAACCCTCGGAGATCCGGGCGAGCAGGATCCGGCCGTCCGGGTCGGTCGCGGCCGCGTACGCCCCGAAGCGCTGCACCCGCTGCGGCCGGAAGATTTCCTCGGGTTTCTCCGGAATGTCCGGGAAATCGGCCGGAAGGCCGAGTTGAACGGCCGTGAACGGCATCAGCGGCAGACCGGCCGGCGTGGCCCACTCGACCAGGTCCGTCGTGCCGTCGGCCTCGGCGCGCAGGGCGCCACCCACGATCGTCACGTCGTAGATGATCCGGTCGGTGTGCTCGAGGTTGCCGCTCGGCAGGCGGAAGACGTCGGCCGTCACGGCGCGTAGCGCGCCGCGGCGCACCTCGAAGCCGGTCTCCTCGGCGAACTCGCGCACGACTGCCTCGCCGGGGTGCTCGCCCTGCTCGACGCCGCCGCCGGGCAGCGTCCACAGGCCGGGGAACTCGCTGGCCGACGAGTTCCGGGCGAGCAGCACCCGCCCGGACTCGTCGCGACAGATGCCGTACGCCCCGACCCGTCTGATCTTCACCCGATCACATTAGTCGGGCTTTGCGCAGCGCCTCGGCGGTGACCTCGGTCAGCAGGTCGTCGCCGAGCGCGGTGACCTCCTCGAGCGGCATCCAGCGCGCCTCGGAGGTCGAGCCGCCGACGTCGTGGATGGTCACCTCGGTCGGCGCGTCGACAATCACCCGGTAGAAGGCGCGGACACCGTGCCAGTCGATCGGGTAGCCCTCGGGGCCCAGCGACGCCGCGTCCCGGTGGCTCGCCACGCCCAGCAGCTCGATCAGCCGGCCCTGCTGGCCGGTCTCCTCGACCAGCTCGCGGATCAGCGCGGTGCCGGGCTGCTCGCCGTAGTCGGTGCCGCCGCCGGGCAGGTGCCAGCGGCCCTCCCCCGGGTAGCCGGGGGCGATGCGGGTGAGCAGCAGGCTGGTCTCCTTGGCGTCGGTGGCGATCGCGTACGCCGCGAAGCGCTGCGCCCGGTGCAGGCCGTCGGGGCCGGGGTAGGCGTAGAACGACGGGAACTCCGGCGCCGGCTCGGGCCGCAGGTCGGCGCTCGCGGCGCCCAGGCCGAGCGCGTCGGCGGTGAACTGGCGGAGCTTGAGCTTGGCCAGCTCGTCACGGGTGTGCCAGCGGGCCAGGTCGGTGGGGTGGCCGACCCGGTCGAGCAGCGTGCCACCGCGGATCGAGACCGAGTAGATGAGGCGGTCGGTGTGGATGGTGACGCCACGGTGCGGCAGCGAGCGCATGTCGGCCAGCACGTCACGCAGCCCGGTGACGGCGACGGACAGGCCGGTCTCGGCCGCGGTCTCGCGGACGACGGTGTGGTTGGGATCTTCACCATGGTCGACTGCGCCGCCGGGGAGCGACCAGACGCCGGGGGTGCCGGAGCGGCTCGATGCTCGGACGAGCAGCACGCGGCCGTCGTCGTCGGTGGCGACGGCGTACGCGGCGATTCGCCGGAGTGGTTCCAGTGCGGGGGTCACGGGCGGCAATTCTGCCCGGAATATGTTACCTACAGAAAACGTCTGTCAGATTCCTGACAGGGGGATGGCGGTGCGTAACCGCAGGTTACGGGGTTGTCGCCTACTTTTGGCTGTTGGTCCACTACGCGCCGTACCGGGGATTTCAGGGTCGTTCTCGGGGCTGTCACCGAGGTCGTGAGGGCCCGGAACCGGCCAGCATGGTGGCATGACTGACGCACCCTACCGCCAACTCCTCCGCCCCCAGGACGACCGCATCGTGGCCGGCGTCTGCAGCGGCATCGGACGCTACTTCGGCGTCGACCCGGTGCTGATCCGGGTCGCGTTCGCCATCTTCGCCGTGGTGACCTGGGGCGTGGCCCTGATCGCCTACCCGGTCTGCTGGTTCCTCATCCCCGAGGCCCCCGCGCCGACGCCGGCCGCGCCCACCTGGCCCACCACCTGACCCGCAGCCACCGCCCGCGCTGCTCGACGTGGTCGATGTCGATCGCGTAGGGCCAGAACCCGAAGATCTCCTCCAGTGCGGCGCTCAGGCGCGCCTCGGTGTCGCTCGACATGGCCGGGCCTCCCTTCACTCCGGGAGACACACCGGCCACGTACGGAGGTTGCCTACTCCCACTCGATCGTGCCCGGCGGCTTGCTCGTGACGTCGAGGACCACCCGGTTGATCTCGCGCACCTCGTTGGTGATGCGGGTCGAGATGCGGGCAATCAAGTCGTACGGCAAGCGGGACCAGTCCGCGGTCATCGCGTCCTCGCTGGAGACCGGGCGCAGCACCACCGGGTGGCCGTAGGTGCGGCCGTCGCCCTGGACGCCGACGCTGCGCACGTCGGCCAGCAGCACCACCGGGAACTGCCACACCTCGCGGTCGAGGCCCGATGCCGCGAGCTCCTCGCGGGCGATCAGGTCGGCCGCGCGCAGGATGTCGAGCCGGTCGCGGTCGACCGCGCCGATGATGCGGATCGCCAGGCCGGGACCGGGGAACGGGTGCCGGTTGACCATCTCGTCGGGCAGGCCCAACTCGCGGCCGAGCGCGCGCACCTCGTCCTTGAAGAGGGTGCGCAGCGGCTCGATCAGCGCGAACTGCAGGTCGTCGGGCAGGCCGCCGACGTTGTGGTGCGACTTGATGTTGGCGGTGCCGGTGCCGCCGCCGGACTCGACCACGTCGGGGTAGAGCGTGCCCTGGACCAGGAACTCGATATGACGCTCGGCGTCCAGCTCGCGGGCCGCGGCCTCGAACGTCCGGATGAACTCCCGGCCGATGATCTTGCGTTTCTGCTCGGGGTCGGTCACGCCGTCGAGGTGGCCCAGGAACACGTCGGCCGCGTCCACCACCTTGAGCCGGATGCCGGTGGCGGCGACATAGTCCTTCTCCACCTGCTCGGCCTCGCCCGCGCGCAACAGGCCGTGGTCGACGAAGACGCAGGTCAGCTGGTCGCCGATGGCCTTGTGCACGAGGGCCGCGGCGACCGCCGAGTCGACGCCGCCGGAGAGGCCGCAGATGACCTGCTTGTCGCCCACCTGGGCGCGGATGGCGGCCACCTGGTCGTCGATGATGTTGCCGGGCGTCCAGGTGGGCTCGATGCCGGCGATGTCGTACAGGAAGCGCTCGAGCATTTTTTGGCCCTGCTCGGTGTGCGCCACCTCGGGGTGGAACTGCACGCCGGCGCGCTTGGCGGTGAGGTCCTCGAAGGCCGCGACGGGCGCGCCGGGCGAGGAGGCGATGACCGCGAAGCCCTCGGGGGCCACCGCGACGCTGTCGCCGTGACTCATCCAGACCGGGAGGTCGGCCGGGAGGTCGCGCAGCAGAGTGCCGCCCTGGGCGGTCAGGTGGGTACGGCCGTACTCCCGGGCGCCGGTGTGCGCCACCGTGCCGCCCAGCGCCTGGGCCATCGCCTGGAAGCCGTAGCAGATGCCGAAGACCGGCACCTCGTTGTCGAACAGGGTGGCGTCGAGCGTGGGGGCGCCGGCCTCGTACACGCTGGACGGGCCGCCGGACAGGATGATGGCGGCGGGGTTCTTGGCGAGCATCTCGGCGACCGGCATCGAGTGCGGCACGATCTCGGAATAGACGCGCGCCTCGCGGACGCGGCGGGCGATCAACTGGGCGTACTGGGCGCCGAAGTCGACGACGAGCACGGGACGCGGGGTACTCACCCCGGAAAGCTTACCGACGGACGGTGACCGCCCTGACGTTGCCCGCCTTGTCGTAGGCGCGCACCACAACGGTCTTGGCCTTCTTCGGGATGCCGAACCAGCGCAGGTAACCGGCGTAGCGCGAGGTGACCTTGCCGTTGACGACCAGCTCGAGGCGGGCGATGCCCGAGGCGTCGGTGGCACGCGCGGTCACCGAGGCGGCCCGCGGATAGATCTTCAGCGCCGGCAGCGTGTTGTCGGTACGGACATAGCGGCGGACCAGCGTCATGTTGCCGGCGCGGTCGTAGGCGCGCAGGTCCAGCGGGACGTTGCCGGTGGTCGGCGCGGAGTTCCAGCGGAACGCGTAAGGGGCCGACGTGTCGGTGCCGATGAGCTTGCCCCCGGCGTACAGCTGAACCCGCTGAACCCCATGTTGATCCGAGGCCGCCGCGGTGACCGCGACCACTCCCCTGGCTCGCGCCGGGGTGGCGCCGAAAGCGACGGCGGGCTTCGTCTTGTCGCCGGTGTACGGCAGCGCCGCCAGCGAGCGCAGGGCGTCGACCCGGCCGCCGGTCAGCGCCTTGCGGATCACCGCGGCCGACGGCTGGGGGTCGGTCGAGGCGAGCAGGCCCGCGACGCCGGCGACGAACGGGGTCGCGGACGAGGTGCCGCAGTACTGGCCGATCTTGCCGTCCGGCTGCTGGGCGGCGTTGCAGCCGGGAGCGGTGACGTCGACCCAGCCGGTGCCGTAGTTGGACCAGGAGTAGCGGTGGTCCTGCTCGTCGACGCCGCCGACGGCGAGCACCGACGGGATCGCCGCCGGATAGTGCGGCTGCGAGGAGCCCTGGTTGCCGGCCGCGGCCACGACGAGCGAGCCCTTCGCGTCGGCATAGGTGACCGCGTCGCGCAGCAGCTCGCTGTCGTCGGCGCCGCCGAGGGAGAGGCTGATGACCGTGGCGCCCTGGTCGGCGGCGTAGCGGATGCCCTCGGCGATCTTGTCGTAGCCACCGTTGCCCTTGGCGTCGAGGACCTTGACCGGGAGGATCCGGCAGTACCAGCAGACGCCGGCGACGCCGGTCTTGTTGTAGCCGGAGGCGGCGGCCACCCCGGCGGCCATCGTGCCGTGGCCGTTGTCGTCGGCCGGGTTGTCGTCGTTGTTGACGAAGTCGTGGCCGGTCAGCATGCGCGGGGCCAGGTCCGGCAGGCGGGTGACGCCGGTGTCGACGATCGCGATGGTGACCCGGGCGTTGCCGCGGCCGGCCGACCAGGCGTCGTTGACGTGCGTGCGGACGATGCCCCACTGGCTTGCGTACCCGGGGTCGTCGGGGCGGATCGCGTCGGCGTGCGCGGCGGGGGTCCCGCCGATGGCGAGAAGAAGACCCAGAAGTACGCGCATCGACCCGCCCCCGTGACGTGAAAGGAGCCGGCCACGATGGCCGGCTCCCTCACGTTCGGTTCGCGGTCAGATCTTTACGGTTCTTCGCGGTTGCAACGAGGTTGCCCCTCAGCGGTGGTAGACGAGGGTGCTCGTCGTCCGCACGTTGCCGGCCAAGTCGTACGCCCGGACCTGGACCCTGATGTTGGTCTTGGGGTATTTCGAGGCCACGAAGGTGAACGGGTACTTGGTGGTCTGGTGCGTCTGCACGGCCTTGCCGTTGACCAGCAGCTGGTAACGGGAGATGCCGTACTTGTCGGAACCGGTGTAGTAGACCTTGACGGTGCCACTGATCTTCGACTTGTTCGCCGGCGCCTTCGTGATCCGCACCGCCGGGGCGGTGTTGTCGGCGATGACCCAGCGGCCGAGCACGCGGATGTTGCCGGCCTTGTCGTAGATCCGCATGCTCAGCAGGACCGGGCCGTTGCGACCGGCCGAGTTCCACCGCACGCCGTAGGGCGCCGTCTTCGTCCAGCCCTTGTTCACACCGTCCACATAGAGGATGACGCTGCGGATTCCGGACCAGTTGTCGGTGAGCTTCCCGGCTGTGACGGTGACCGTGCCGTGCACCCTCGTGCCCTGCGCCGGCGTCATGCCCGGCGAGGAGGGCGGGGTGGTGTCGGTGCCGATGGTGAGCGCCCGGGCCGCGTCGACCTTGCCGTAGTAGACCCACGACCCGATCGGCGTCGCGCTGCGCTGCACGGCGTTCATCAGCGACCAGTTCGTGTACGACGGGTGGGCCGTCTTGACCAGGCCGGCGATGCCGGAGACGATCGGCGCCGAGAACGACGTGCCGGGCTCCTGCGCGTAGTACTTGCCGTCCGGGCCCATCGCGGTCACGATGCCAGGCGCGGCAACGTCGACCCACGTGTTGGTGCCGTAGTTGTAGTTGGAGAACCAGGCGCGGGTGTTTCCGCTGCTGGTGGCCCCGACCGCCACCACGTCGACGTACGCGGCCGGGTAGGAGCGGACATTCGAGTTCTCGTTGCCGGCCGCCGCGACGACGAGCGCCCCGGCGTCGTTGGCGTAGGCGACCGCGTCGGAGAGCACCTTGCTGTTGCCGGGACCGCCGAGCGAGAGGTTGATGACCTTCGCGCCCTGCCGGGCGGCCCAGACGATGCCGTTGGCGACGTCGGTGTCCCAGCCGTCGCCATTGGAGTCGAGGACCTTGACCGGCAGCACCTGGCACTGCCAGCAGGCGCCGGCCATGCCCGCGCCGTCGTTGCCGCGGGCGGCGATCAGCGAGGCCACCATGGTGCCGTGGCCGGCGTCGTCGCTCGGGTCGGCGTCGCCGTTGACGAAGTCGTAGCCGGGCAGCACCGCGCCGCTCAGGTCGCCGACCTGGGTGACGCCGGTGTCCACCACCGCGACCTTGACGGCCGAGCCGGTGGTGACCTCCCAGGCCGCCGGAAAGTTGACCTCGTTGATCTCGGGCTGGCGGCCCGCGGCGTACTCGGGGTCGTTCGGCGTCACGTCGGACGCCTTGCGACGCTGGTCGACCTCGACGTACGAGACGCTGGGGTCGTTGCGGAGCTGCGCGATGAGCGAGGCGCTGCGCTTGGACGGCACCCGCACCCGGGTGGCGGACAGCGCGTCCAGGACACCGGCGTACCGCTTGGCGCCGAACGAGTCGATGTGGTGCAGGGCGTCGGCGTTCTTGTACCCGACGACGAGCTGGGTGGTGGCGTTGTCGTCGGCGAGCGCCGGGGTCGGGATGGCCGCTACGCCGGCGACCAGAGTGGTTGCGATGAGAATTGGTCTGAGCTGCATCGAAGCTCGATCCTCCCCGTTGATGGCCGCGACAGCGTAGCGGTAGACCGATCTTGATGCCATTGAGCAGTTGGATAGTGTCCTCTACTGTTCCGCTGTGCGGAACCGGAAGTTACTTTGGTGGATCGTCGGTGCGGTCGTGGTCGTGCTCCTGGGCGGTGGTGGGATCGCGCTGGCGGTGTCAAACAAGCCGGCGCACACCGAGCCACAAGCGGCACCATCGTCGTCGCCTCCCCCGTCCGCCAGCGCCTCCCCGGAGCCGACGGTTGTCCAGAGCCCGGGCGCCGACATCACCGGGCCGCTCGACCTCGTGCTGCTGGGCGTCGACACCCGGGTGAGCGTCGCCGACTGGGAGCCGCACTCCGACACGATCATGCTGCTGCACGTCGAGCCCGGGCTGAAAAAGGCCTATCTCTACTCGCTGCCCCGCGACCTGCGCGTGAAGATGCCGGCGTTCCCCAAGGCCGGGTTCGGCGGCGGGACGTACAAGCTGACCGAGGCGATGGGCCGGGGCTCGCGGGTGCCGGGGACCAAGAAGCACAGCGTGAAGCAGGGCTACGAGTTGCTCACCAAGACGCTCACCGCGTACACCGGGATCAAGCAGTTCCAGGCGGGGGCGATCCTCAACTTCGGCGGGCTCGACAAGCTGGTCAACGAGCTCGGCGGCATCGACATGGTCGTCGACCAGAAGGTGAAGTCGCACCATCGCAAGCCGGACGGGTCGCTGCGGCCGCTCAAGCCGGGCGGCGGGGACTACCTCGGGCCGCAGGCCGTCTACCAGCCGGGCAAGCGGCACTTCGTGGGCTGGCAGGCGATCGACTACGCGCGCCAGCGGTACGGCCTGCCCGACGGCGACTACGACCGCACCCGCCACCAGCGGCAGCTCGTGCGGGCGATCCTCGACAAGGCGCTCGCCCAGGGCCTCGCAGAGAGCCCCGACAAATTGGACAAAGTCATCGGCGCCCTCGGTGACGCGCTGGTCTACGTCGGTGGGCGGAGGCCGCTGGAGTACGCGTACGCGTTGCGCTCCCTGGAGCCGAGCGCGCTGACCCTCGTCGGGCTGCCGGGCAACGGCGTCGGCAGCGGCGGCTCCTACCTCGGCGAGCAGTTGACCGCGGAGGGGAAGGGCTTCCTTCAGGCCGCCGCCAAGGGGCAGATCGCTCCCTATCTGGCGAAGCACCCCAAGCTGATCAATAAGTAGGTGCCTTCTTGCCGTACAGCCAGGACTGGAAGAACGCGCCGAGGTCCTTGCCGGAGATCTTCTCGGCCATCGCGATCAGGTCGGCGGTCTCGACGTTGCCGTCGCGATGCTCGCTGGTCCAGGTGGTGAGCAGCTTGCCGAAGGCCTCGTCGCCGATCTTCAGCCGCAGCGCGTAGACGGTCATGCCGCCGCGGTCGTAGACGGCGCTGCCGAACAGGTGCGCGACGCCGGGGTCGCCGGGCGTCTGGGACCAGTCGAAGCCGGCGTACGTCCGCTCGAAGTTGCCCTTGATGGACTCGGTGCCCTCGTGCTCCTGCCACAGCCACTCGGCGTAGGTGGCGAAGCCCTCGTTGAGCCAGATGTCCTGCCAGCGCTCGAGCGCGACGCTGTCGCCGAACCACTGATGGGCCAGCTCGTGCGCGACGACGGTGGGGTTGGCCTCGCCGGCGAAGAATCCCTCGCCGTAGGTGGGCCGGGACTGGGTCTCCAGCGCGTACCGGATCCGGCTGTCGTCGACGACGATCCCGCCGTACGAATCGAACGGGTACGGGCCGAACTTGGTGGCCAGGAAGTCGGCGATCTCGCCGGTGCGGGCCATCGACTTCGCGGCCGGCCCGTTCGCCGGCAGCGACTCGGGCACCGCGATGACCATCGGCTTGCCGTTGTGCGTGGTCGTGGTGACCCGGTACTTGCCGATGACCACAGTGGAGAGATAGCTGGCCAGCGGCGAGCTCTCGGTCCAGCGCCAAGTGGTCCAGCCGTCGGCGCTGGTCCGCGGGCCCGGCACGCCGACGCTGAGCGCGGTCAGGCCGTCGGGGACGGTGATCGCCAGGGTGAAGGTGGCCTTGTCGGAGGGGTGGTCGTTGACCGGGAACCAGGTGCTCGCCGACTCGGGCTGCCCCAGGGCGAGCGCGCCCTTGCCGGCGCTGGACAGCCAGCCGCCGTCGCCGAGAGTCTTGTTTGCCAGCTGTCCCGGGGTGCCGCCGTAGTCGATCACAACGGTGAACGCTTTGCCGCGCCGGACGCCCACCGCAGGGGTGATCACGAGTTCGTTGCCGGCGGCGGCCGATGTGGCTTCGGCGTCGTTGACGGTGACCTTGGAGGCGGTCAGATGCACCAGGTCCAGGTCAAATTGGGACAGATCCTGCGTTGCGGTCGCGGTGATCGTTGCCGTGCCGGTGAGCTTGCCGTCGGTCGGGTTGTATCGGACATTGAGGTTATATCCGGAAACGTCGTAGCCGCCGTTGCCGTAGGTCGGGAAGTACGGGTCGCCCGCCCCCGGCGCGCCGGGAGAGAAACGCACGCTGGGCGGGGCGGCGGGCGAAGGATGGCCCGCCGAGCACCCGCCCAGCAAAAGCACAGCAACCAGACATCCGGCACGCCTCATGCGACCGAGAGTATCCAGTGATTACCGGTCGAGGACCAACGCCACCTTCTGGAACTCCTTGACGTCGCGGTACCCGCACTTGGCCATCGCCCGTTTGAGACCACCGAAGAGATTCAGCTGGCCGTCGGGGCGGTCGGCCGGGCCGTACAGCAGCTCTTCCAGCGTGCCGTCCGGCTCGCCGGCGATGCAGAAGCCGCCGCGCGGCAGCGACGGGTGGCTCGCCGAGGAGTGCCACCAGGCGCCCCCCGCCGGCGCGCCCTCGGCCAGCGACAGCGGCTCGCCGAGCATCACCGCGTCGGCGCCGCAGCCGATCGCCTTCGCGATGTCACCCGATGTGCTGATCCCGCCGTCAGCGATCAGGTGAACGTAACGGCCGCCGGTCTCGTCCAGGTAGTCGCGGCGGGCGGCCGCGGCGTCGGCGATCGCGGTGGCCATCGGCACCCGGATGCCGAGGACCGTGTCGGTGGTCGACCACTCGTCGGCGCCCACGCCCACGATCACGCCGGCCGCGCCGGTGCGCATCAGGTGCAGCGCCGTCTTGTAGTCGGTGCAACCGCCGACGATGACCGGCAGGTCGAGGTCGGCGATGAACTCCTTGAGGTTGAGCGGCTCGTCGGTCGTCGAGACGTGCTCGGCGCTGACCAGCGTGCCCTGGATGACCAGCAGGTCGACGCCGGCGTCCAGCACGACCGGGGCGAGCGCGAGCGTGTGCTGCGGCGACACCCGGACCGCGACCGTGACGCCGCCCTCCCGGATCGCCCGGACCCGCTCGGCGATCAGCTCCGGCTTGATCGGCTCGGCGTACACCTCCTGGAGGCGCTTGGTGGCGTCGGCGTCCTCGCCGAGCGACGCCAGCTCCTCCAGGATCTTGGTGGGGTCTTCGTACCGCGTCCACAGGCCCTCGGCGTTGAGCACGCCCAGGCCGCCGAGGCGGCCCAGGGCGACAGCCGATTCCGGGCTCATCGTGGCGTCGGACGGATGCGCGACGCAGGGGATCTTGAAGGGGTACGCGTCGACGCGCCACTCGGTGGACACGTCGTCCACGTCGCGGGTGCGCCGGCTCGGGACGATGGCGATGTCGTCCAGGTGGTAACCGCGCTGAGCGGTCTTGCCGAGACCGATCTCCACGACGTCACGCATGCCTATGTCCTTTTTAGCGGGAGTGATAGTTCGGAGCTTCGACCGTCATCTGGATGTCGTGCGGGTGGCTCTCCTTCAGACCGGCAGCGGTAATCCTGATGAGCTGCCCACGCTCCTGCAAGTCGGTGACGGTCTCGGCGCCCGAGTAACCCATCGCCAGCCGCAGGCCGCCGACGAGCTGGGCGAGCACCCGCGACAGCGGCCCGCGGTACGGAACCTGGCCCTCGACGCCCTCGGGCACGAGCTTCTCCTCGGCCACGTCGTGCTGGAAGTAGCGGTCCTTCGAGTACGACTTGGCCTGGCCACGGGTCTGCATCGCGCCGAGCGAGCCCATCCCCCGGTACGACTTGTACTGCTTGCCGTTCACGAAGATCAGGTCGCCGGGGCTCTCCTCCGAGCCGGCCAGCAGGCCACCGAGCATCACGCTCTCGGCGCCGGCCACGATCGCCTTCGCGATGTCGCCGGAGTACTGGATGCCGCCGTCGGCGATCACCGGCACGCCGGCCGCGCGACAGGCGCGGGCCGCCTCCATCACCGCGGTGATCTGCGGTACGCCGACGCCGGCCACGATGCGCGTGGTGCAGATGGCGCCCGGGCCCACGCCGACCTTCACCGCGTCGGCGCCGGCCTCGACCATCGCCTTGGCGCCGGCGAAGGTCGCCACGTTGCCGCCGATGATGTCGGTGACGGTGTCCCGCTTGAGGCGGGCGATCATGTCGAGCACCTGACGCTGGTGACCGTGCGAGGTGTCCACAATGATCGCGTCGACGCCGGCCTCGATCAGGCCACGGGCCCGCTTGTACGACTCGTCGCCGACGCCGATCGCGGCCGCGACCCGCAGCCGGCCCTGCTCGTCCTTGGTGGCCAGCGGGTACTGCTCGGATTTCGTGAAGTCCTTCACCGTGATCAGGCCGCGGAGCCGGCCGGTCTCGTCGACCAAGGGGAGCTTTTCGACCTTGTGCCGCTGCAGCAGCGCGATCGCGTCGTCCTTGCTGACCCCGACCGGCGCGGTGAACAGCGGCGACTTCGTCATCACCTCGCGCACCTTGACACCGTGGTCGGTGACGAAGCGCATGTCGCGGTTGGTCACGATGCCGACCAGGGTGCCGTCGCCGTCCACCACCGGGACGCCGGAGATGCGGTAGCGGGCGCAGAGCGCGTCGACCTCGCGCAGGGTGTCGTCGGGGCTGCAGGTGATCGGGTTGGTGATCATGCCGGACTCGGAGCGCTTCACGAGATCGACCTGGGCCGCCTGGTCCTCGGCCGAGAGATTGCGGTGCAGCACGCCGATGCCGCCCTCGCGGGCCATGGCGATCGCCATGCGGGCCTCGGTCACGGTGTCCATCGCGGCGGAGAGCACCGGGATGGTCAGTCCGATGTTCCGGGTGAGGCGCGTGTCGGTGTTGACCCGGCTCGGCACGATGTCCGATTCGACGGGTTGGAGCAGCACGTCATCGAAGGTCAGACCGAGTGGAACCGTACGGGCCGAGTCGCTTTCCACGGAGCATCCCTAACTGCCGGAAGACGGATGGTTCATCGTACCCATCCACCCGGTGCGCCCCCGTGCGACGGACAGGACGTGCGGGCCAGCACACATCCGTCCGAGGTGAGTACGGTATGGGGGTGCAGGATGAGCCCATCGACCCGTTCAACGGCGACCCCACCGACCCGGCGGCCGAGCTCGAGGACCTCGGCGACGACGCCGAGACCGAGCCGCTGACCGACGCCGAGCGGCAGGATGTCCTCGAGGACCTCTCCGACCTGGAGATCTACCAGGCGCTGCTGAGTCCCACGGGCATCCGCGGGCTGGTCATCGAGTGCGAGGACTGCCACGAGCCACACTACTTCGACTGGGACCTGCTCCGGGGCAACCTGCGGCATCTGCTGTCGAGCGGGCGGCCGCGCGTGCACGAGCCGGCGTACGACCCGGACCCCGATCACTACGTGACATGGGAGTACGCCCGCGGTTACGCCGACGGCGTACACGACACCCTCACAGAAGGAACCGACGACGCTGAGTAGGCCGGCTCCGCTTCGCTCCGCGGGCAATCGCCCCTTCGGGGCCGATGAGCGGGCAGGCGATTTCCCGACACCGCAAAACCCCGCGGCGACGGCAAATCGACTGCCCGCTCATCGGCGGGACGATCGCAGTATCGAGTTAAGCGACTAATCCGGCCCGGAAGCCGGCCGCGACGGCGTGCGCGCGGTCGCGAGCGCCCAGCTTGCGGAACAAGCGCCGGGCGTGGGTCTTGACGGTGTCCTCCGAGACGAAGAGCTCGCGCCCGATCTCGGCGTTGCTCTTGCCGTCGGCCATCCCCCGCAGCACCTGCAGCTCGCGCTCGGTGAGCGTGAGCCGCCGGCCGGTCGGGGCCGGGTCGGCGACGCCGACCTGGGTCTCGTTGCCCGGCCAGGCCACCATCGGCCGCCCGGTGGCCGGGTCGATCGGCGCGTCGCCACGCTGGGCGGGCACCATCGGCGAGTTCGGGAGCATGGCCGGCACGGCCGCCGCGTTCGGCGACCCCATCGGCATGCCGTTCTGATAGGCGGCGGCCCGCGCCGCCGGCGAGTTGTTGTTCCGCGCGCCGCCGGCGACCCCCGCCGGCTGCGCGTTGGTGCCGTTGATCGGCATGCCCTGCGGCCGCACCGGCAGCAGGAGCAGCAGCAACGCCTTGGCGACGACGCTGACCAGGTCGTGCTCGACGCCGCGGATGACGCCACGGGCGCCGGCCGCGACGGCCGCTGCGGCGACCCGCGGATCTTCGGCGCCGAAGAGCACCACCTGCGCCTGCGGGGCGCGGGCGAGGACGCGCCGGGTGAAGCCGACGCTGTCGGGACGGGTCACGGCGGTGTCGGCGAGGACCACTTCGGCCGGCCGTTCAGCCAGTCGGATCATGGCCTCGGTCTCGCTGACCGCGGTCCGGACGACGCCGGTCATGCCGAGCCGGGCCGCGGTGGACGCGACGGTCTGGGCCGCCAGCGGGGTACGGACGCACACGAGGACGGTACGCACAGTGATCCTCCTTCTCTCTCAGAGGAGATCACGCGAGGGCCGCAGCATTACGCGCTTTAGATGGAAAAAATGGGAAAGATCGGTATGAGTTGCTCTACCGATGTCATGCGGCTCGCGAACACATCGAAGATCGGTGTGTGAGCCGGGGATCACCGGGGTAACACCCGGCCAGGCCTGAGCAAGGCCCCTCATGACCGAGGAGGGTGTTTGATGTCGAACGTTCGCAGACTGCCCGGGCCGATCGCCGACCTCTGGGACTGGCAGCGACTCGGCCTCTGCCGTGGCCGGGACAGCGCACAGTTCTTTCACCCCGACGGCGAGCGCGGGTCGTCCCGCAACCGCCGCGAAGCCAAGGCCAAGGCCATGTGCGGCGCCTGCCCGGTGCGGGCGGAATGCGCCGCTCACGCCCTTGCGGTACGCGAGCCGTATGGGGTCTGGGGAGGCTTCAGCGAAGCGGAGCGGCTGCGGCTGCTCGCCGTCGGCTGGGAAGACCTCGCCGACCGTCATCACGGACGGGTCGACCTTGCTCGTCTCGAGGCCCGCCTCGGCCGGCCCCACAAGTCGGCCGTGCCGGCGCAGCGGCAGGCCCCGGCGGCCTGAGACCGCCCGGCGCGGGGCATCACCCCCACAACCCGGTCCCCCGATGGGGGCCGGGTTCCGTTGTATGACGGTTCTTCAACCGCATCGGTGGACATGCAAGCCACCGTATGAGCGACTTGCGCGCCGGAGCCGCACTAGTAGTGCGGCTTTCAAGCAACGGCGCGCCAATGGCACTAGCCCACGTTGACCTGCACGGAATGCCATCCGGCGGCGCCGTCCGGGGCCGGGTCGGCGGGCGTCGAGGTCTGGGTGTACCCCGAGTTGTCGGTTGCGCGTACCCGGATCGTGTGCTTTCCCCCGGTCGCCTGCCAGGAGTAACTCCACTGCCGCCAGGTGTCGCTCGAGACGGTGGCGGCGAGCGTCGCCTCCGCCCACGCGCCGCCGTCGATCTGCACCTCGACCATCTTGATCCCGATGTGCTGCGCCCACGCCACGCCCGCGATCACCACGGTCCCCGGTGAGCGCTGCGCGCCGTCACGCGGCGTGTCGATCCGCGACTCGGTCTTGATCGGCGCCTGCTGCGCCCACCCGCGCGGCACCCAGTAGGCGTCGAAGTCCGCGAACCGCGACAACTCGATCTCGGTGATCCACTTGCAGGCGCTGACGTAGCCGTACAGGCCGGGCACCACCATCCGCACCGGAAAACCGTGGTTGACCGGCAACGGCTCGCCGTTCATCCCGATCGCGAGCAGCGCGTCCCGGCCGTCACGCAGCGTCGCGGTCGGGGTGCCGCAGGTCCAGCCGTCCACCGACCGCTGCACGACCTGGTCGGCGCCGGGCAGCGGGTCGGCCTCGTCGAGCAGTTCCTTGATCGGCGTGCCGAGCCACAGCGCGTTGCCGATGAGATCACCGCCGACCTCGTTGGACACGCAGGTCAGCGTCACGTACCGCTCGATCATCGGCCGCTGCAGCAGCTGTTCCCAGGTGATCGTGATCGGGTTGCGCACCATCCCGTGGATCCGCAGCTGCCACGTCGCCGGATCCACCTGCGGCGGATATAGCGCGGTGTCGATCCGGTAGAAGTCCTTGTTGGGCGAGATGTAGGGGGTCGCGCCCGGCGCCTGCACGCCGGCCGGCAGCGGCGGCGGGGTCTGCCGCGGCGCCGGGAGGACGACCGCCTTGCGCGCCGAGGTCACGGCCTTGCGCGAGGTGAGCAGGCGTCCGCCGATCCCGGCGACAAGAGCGACGCCGGCCGTGATCCCCAGAGCTTTGAGGAAGCGCCGCCGGCTTTCCGCATTGATCATTTCGTACGGGTCGGGAGAAGCACCCCGGTTCGAGGCGACGGCGCCGTCGTGGCCCGGGCCGTCTCCCGCCGCCGGGCCGGCGGCGACCACCGGGCCGGCGGTGACGGCCACGGGCGTCGCGACCCGCGGCGCCGAGGCGAGCTCCGCGCCCGCCAGTTCCAGCAGATAGTGCAGCACCCATACCGCTACCCCGGCGCCGACCAGCGTCGGCACGGCCGCCAGCACGCCCGCGTCGTGCCGGGTCACCGCCGAGGCCACCCCGATCGCCGCGAACAGCCCGATCCCGCCCAGCGCCAGCCGCCACGAGCGCAGGGCCACCACGCCCAGCCCGTACGCGTAGATCGCCAGCAGTATCGACGTGCCGGTGAGCAACGCGGTCTTGTCGTGCACGCCGAAGACCTGCACGCCGAAGTCCTTGACCGGCCCCGGCACGTGATCGACCACGACCCCGCCGACCGCCAGCAGCGGCGCCGACAGCGGCCCGGTCCAGACCGCCACCACCTCGGCGACGCCCACGGCCGCCCCGGCCGCCGCCACGCCGGACAGGCCGGCGCGCACCGAAAGATTCACCCTCACATCGTGCTCCGCGAACGGCCGGGGCGACGACCTCCGTAAGCGGTCGGTAAGAACGACCGCGTCACAACGGCCGGCCGCGCACCCTTCTCGTCGAGGCCCGGATGCCGAAGCCGGCGCTGATCGCCACCGCGACGCAGAGCACCATCGGGATGATCAGGTCGGCCCGGTCATCGGTCTCGGTGAACATCGAGATCAGCATCAGCCCGCCGACGACGCCGAAGAAGATCGCCGCCGGCCACAGCACGACCAGGAAGACGATGTTGATCGCGCGAGTCGCCCCCGAGGCGCCCCGCGGCCGGGAGTCACGAGGCTGCGGCTTCGGGATTTCGTCGGGGTCGCGCGGCGGCTGGAATACCCGCACCGGCCCGGTCGCGGCGTCGATGGCGGCGACCGCCCGGTGCCCGTCGGCGAAGAGCGTCGGCTCCACCCGCACCACGATCCCGTCCCCGCCGACCAGCTGCCGGCCGCCGTCCGGCCAGGCCCGCGCGATCGAGCAGTCGGCGTAGCGGACGGTCGCCGTGTTGCCGCCATCCACGACGCTGACGCCGTCCTGGGCCACGATCAGGGTCTCGCCGCCGCCCTCCAGCGACGGGTGGGCGTAGCCGTGCACCGCCGCCTCGGACTGGCTCGGCGCGTCGGCGAAGCCGAGGTGGCCGGCCCGCACCGGCGACATGAGCAGCCCGGAGCTCCAGGCCGCGGCGGCCACCTCGGCCACGCCGGCCGCGGTCACCGCCCGGGCCTGCTCGATGACCTGCTCCACGTCCTCCACCTGCCGGCCGACCAGCAGGTTGAGCGCCTGCCCGGGCAGCCGGCCGGCGACGCTGTCGGCCTGCCGGAGCTGCTCCACCCGCTTGTCGACCACCGCCGTCACGTCGGCCGGGTCGACCCGGCCCACCCGCAGCGTGGCGAGCACGTCGGCGAGCGCGCCGAGCACCGCGCCCTGGTTCTCCGGCAGCCCGTCGGCGACCGCCATGATCCGCGCCGTGTCCCGCCCCAGCGGCTGGTAGTCGGTCTGCGCCGTGTACGACAGGCCGGTCTCCTGGCGCAGCTCGCGGAACATGATCCGCTCCAGCACATCGGCGAAGACCGCGGCCTCGGCCGAGCGGGGCACCACCGCGTCCCAGACGACGATGCCCGGCGAGCCCGGGAAGGAGGCGGGCGTGGCCGGCAGTGCCGACGAGGGCGTGGGCGCCGGATGGCGTACCCCGGAGGGCAGGTCCAGGGCCAGCCCGGCCGGCACCGCCTCCCCGGCCACCCAGAGCACGGCGTTCTCCCTGGTGAAGTAGCGGGACACCCAGGCGCGCAGGTCGTCCGGGGTGAGCGCGGGCAGCCCCCACTCGGGGTACGCGTGCGTCCCGTAGTCGCGCGCGCCGTGCCGCCAGAGCGCCATCGGCTCGGCCACGTTCGCGCCGCGGCCGCCCGCCTCGGCCTGGAGCACGTCCTTCTCGACGGCCAGCCGCTGCATCGGCAGGTCGCGCAGCGCGGCGCAGACGCCGTTGAGGAAGGAGACGATCTTGGCCTCGTCGCCCTGCATGTGGAAGTAGGTGAACTCCACGCCGGTGGCGCCGTTGTAGTGGTAGTCGGTGACGCCCATCGCGTGCAGCGCCAGATGCTCGATCAGGTGGGTGATGCCCCGGCGGGACAGCGGCTCGTCGGCGAAGCCGACCCGGAAGGCGAGCCCGGCGTGGGCGGGCCCGGTCGTCGGCGCGAGCAGGACCGGCACGCCACCGACCTCGGTCTGCTTGATCATCGCGACCCCCCGTTCGCCAGCGCCCACTTGCGGTTGCGGCGGATCCGGTCGCTGACCTCGCCGGCGCCGAAGTAGTGCCACGGGTGCTCGGTGCCGAGGTCGCCGAGCAGGCGGAACGCCGCGGCCGCGGCCTTCGCGTCGTCGAACAGGACGAACAGCATCGCGAACGTGCTGGCCGCCTCGACCCAGCCGTAGTCACGGCGGAACTCGGGATGGAAGATCGACCGCTGCGCCGCCTCGTAGACGTCGGCCCGGACCGGCGGCGACTCGAGATAGCGGGCGTCCGCGCCGTCGTCGAGGTCGAGCCAGTGCTCGATGTGCGCCTGCGCGACCAGCATGCCCTGGACGGCGCCGGGCGGCGCGGCCGACATCGCCTCGCGGCACCAGGGGTGCAACATCTCCCAGCTGCCGCTCCACTTCGGGCACAGCCGCTGGAGGTACGGGATCTGCCCGGGCAGGTGATGCGGGTCGATCGCGGCCAGCTTCTGGTAGCGGCGGCGGGTCTCGGCCAGGCCCAGCTCGAGGCCGCGGGCCGAGGTCAGCCGCGCGACCCAGAGCGCCGGGTCGGCCGGGTTGCGGGCCACGCCGTCGAGCAGCACCACCTCGGCCCGGCGCAGCCACTCGTGGAAGTCCGCGAACTGCTCGCTCGACACGTACTGCGCGCGGGCGCCGGACCGGATGTCCCAGCCGACCTTGGTCAGGTGCATGCCGAGCATCGCCACGGCCGCAGTGTCGTCCGGGTCGGTGGCCACCACGTACCGGAGGAAGTCCTCGAGGTTGTCGCCGTCGGCGGCCTGTTTGAGCAGCAGGCTCCGGCCGGACGGCGGCGCCGCGTCGAGCACCGCCCGCGCGGCGCTCCAATCGCGGGCCGCGACGGCGCTACGGACCCTCGTCAGCTCGGGATAGGCGTCCGCTGCGTCGAGCAGCACACGGTCGGACATGACCGGGGAGCATAAATGACCGTGATCATTTTCGGAGTCCCACTTCCGGTCGTCCGGCTCAGAAGCCGCGTGTCCGGCGGAAGTAGGGCCGCGCGACCCAGTAACCGCCGGCGGTCAGCAGGACCATGAGGGCCAGGAATCCGACGGTGAGCGCCGGACCGGGGGCGAACCTGCCGACGGCCTCGCCGACCAGCAACACGACGGCCAGGATCGGGAAGAGGACGATCCCCAGCAGCCCGCACGCCTCGTCGGTCGTGGCGTTCCGGACGCGGCGGTAGGACTTCGCGGTCAGCGCCCACCAGCGGGCCGACCAGATCGGCGGGACCGCCCCGAAGGGTGGCGGGATCCGGTCGCGACCCGGCAGCAGCACCCGCACCTGCTCGGGGACCCTCTGGTCGAGGTCGCGGATGGCGTTGCCGGCGCCCCAGTAGTGGGTCGGCTCCGCACTGACGGTGATCCCGTCCGCGCCGATCAGGCGCCGGCCGCCGTCCGGCCAGACCAGCATGGCCTCGCACTCGGCGAACCGGATGGTGGCCGGGCCGTCCGGTCCGGTCAGGCTGACTCCCTCGGCGCCGATCACAAGCCGGGTCGAGGCGGCATCGCGGGCGAGGTAGGACCGGCCGGTCACCACCGAGTCGGAGACGACCGGCGCCTCGTCGTAACCCGCCCAGTCGGCGCCGGCGCCGGCCGGCGTGATCAGCAGACCGGCGCCGCAAGCCGCCGCGGCGACCTCGGCCACCTGCTCGGAGGTGACCGCTCGCAGCTCCGAGCGCGCCTCCTCGAGGCTCTGCACCGGCCGGCCGACGAGCAGGCCCATCGCCTGGCCCGGCAGCCGCCCGCCGCGCTCCTCGGCATGGGCCAGATCGTCGCAGGCCTGGTCGACCACCGACTGGACCTCCGGCGGGGTGATGCGGCCGGCCTCCATCGCGGCGAGCACGTCGACCATCCCGCCGAGCACGGCGTGCCGGTTCTCCGGCAGCGCGTCGGCGGCCGCGGTGATCAGCGCCGTTCCGTCGGCGCGCCCTTCATAGCTCGCCTGCACCGAGTACGAGAGGCCGCCCTCCTGGCGCAGCTCCCGGAACATGCGGCGCTCCAGAACGCTCGCGAAGACCGCGGCCCGCGGCTCCCGGCGCACGACGGCGTCCCAGACCACCGCGGTGGACGAGCCGCGGGCGAAGGCCGGCGTCCGGGGCAGCGCCGACGAGGCGGCCGGCGGCCGGCGGCGCTCGCCCGGCGGCAGGACCAGCCGCAGCCCGGCGGGCACCTCGTCACCGGCGATCCACAGTGCCGCGTTCTCTCGCGTGAAGTAGCGCGCGGTCCAGGCGTACAGGTCGTTCTCGGTCAGCGCCGGCAGTCCCCACTCGGGATAGCTGGACAGGCCGAAGTCGCGGGCCCCGTGCCGCCAGAGCGGGAGAGGGTCGGCCACCCCGGGCCGCCGGCCCGCCGCCTCGGTGCGCAGGATCTCCTTCTCGACCGCGAGCCGGTGCATCGGCAGCGAGGACAGCGCCGCGCACACCCCGTTCAGGAACTCGGCGATCTCCGGACCGGTCCCCTGCAGGTGGAAGTAGGTGTACTCCACGCCGGTGGCGCCGTTGTAGTGGAGGTCGGAGGCGCCGGACGCGTGCAGGGCGAGGTGCTCGACCAGGTGGGTGACGCCGCGCCGGGCCAGCGTCTCGTCCGCGAGCCCGACCCGGAAGACCAGGCCGGCGTGCATCGGCCCCCGGGTCGGCGCGATCAGCGCGGGGATGCCGTCGATCTCGAGCTGCTCGGTCATCGGGACGCCTCCCAGGCCCGCATGGCGCCCGCGCGGCGACTGCGGAGAGCTCGGCCGGGGCTACCGAGATAGCTCCACGGCCGCTCGTCGGCGAAGGGGCCGAGCACGGCGAACAAGGACCCGGCCGCTCGATGGTCGCCGAGCAGGCTGAACACCATGGCGAAGGTGCTCATCACCCGCACCCAGCCGACGGTGCGGCGGAAGTCGGGATGCCACACCGAGCGCTGCGCGGCCTCGTAGATCTCGCCCGACACGCGGCTCAGATGCCCCGGGCCGTGCGCGCCGTAGGCCACCGGGGCCTGGTTGTCCACCCACTGTTCGATGTGCCCCTCGGCGACCACCACCGCGCTGTGGGCGCCGGGCGGCGCGGCGTGCATCGCCTCCCGGGTGAACGTGTGCAGCTGCGCCCAGTCACCACCCCACTTCGGACATAGCTGCTGCACGAGGCCCAACTGGCCGGGCAGGTGATGCGGGTGATGGGCCGAGAGCCGGTCGTACCTCCGCCGGGTCTCGGGGATGCTGAGCTCCAGCCCGCGCGACGTGACGATGCGGCAGACCCAGACGGCCGGGTCGTACGGGTTGCGGGCCGCCGCCTTGACCAGCACCCGCTCGGCCTGCCGCAGCCGGTCGTGGAAGCCGGCCCACTGCTTGCGGCTGACCGACGTGGCGGGGCCCGTGGTGCGGATGCGCCAGGCCTCCCGGGTGAGGAAGCTGCCCAGCATGGCGGCCGCCCCGCTGTCGGACGGGTCGCCCTGCCACGCCTCGCGGAGGAACTCCTCGAGATCGCGCTCCTCGCCGCAGATCAGCACCAGCTCGGAACGGGCGGCCGGCTCGGCGGCATCGAGAATCCGCCGGCAGGCCGGCCAGTCTCGCGCTGCGAGCGCCGATCGGAGGGCCGCGACCTCGGGGTAGGCGGCGCCGGGATCGAAGCTGAGGACTGCGGGGCCGGACACGAGCGGGAGTGTAGGTGATCCCGCCCACGCGCGATACGCATCGATCAGACGAGAAGCGGATCTTCCAGCAGGTGCTCGAAAGCGAGTTCGGCGGCGCCGATCAGGGCCGCGTCGTAGCCGAGCTCCGGGGTGCGCAGGCGGATGTGCTCGCGGCAGGCCGGCAGGGCGATCGCGTTCAGGCGGCTGCGGATCTGCGCGGCCGCCACCAGGTAGACGTCCCGGAGCGTGCCGCCGAAGATGACGGCCTCCGGGTTGAAGATGTTCATGAGGTTGCCGACGCCGAAGCCGATCCACTCGCCGACCTGGCGCACGGCGAACTGGGCCTGGCTGTCGCCGCGCATGGCGGCGTCGACCACGCCGAGCACCGCCTCCCGGCCGGTCTGCTCGCCGCGGCCGGCGTGCTTGAGCAGCGCGTACTCGCCGATCTCGGTCTCCCAGCAGCCGCGCGAGCCGCAGCTGCACTCCCGGCCGTACGGGTTGACGACCATGTGGCCGACCTCGCCGCCGTACCCGCCGTGGCCGGCCACCCGGCGGCCGTCGGCGATGATGCCGGCGCCGACGCCGACGTCGCCGTACAGATAGACAACGTTGTCGCAGCCGGCCGCGGCGCCCCGGCTGTGCTCGACCAGGGCCGACACGTCGGCGTGGTTGCCGACCGTGAGCTTGCCGGCGTCGCCGATCTCGGAGCGCAGCGCGGCGCCGACCGGCTCCTCCACCCAGCCGATCGTGGGCGCGAGCCGGACCATGCCGTCCTGGCGCCGGACCATGCCGGCGACCGCCACGCCGGTGCCGACGTAGCGGGCGTCGTCGGGGACCGCGACACGCATCTCGTGGACGAAGCTCGCCAGCGGCTGCACCGCGTCGAGCACCTGCATGCCGCGCGGCCGGTCGGTCTCCCGGCGGTCCAGGATCTGGCCGCCGAGGCCGACCCGGGCCGCGCGCAGGCGGTCGACCTCGATGCTCAGGGCGTACGCGTAGACCTTGGACGACTCGGGCCGAACGACCAGCGAGGGTCGCCCGGCCCGGCCGACGGTCTCCCGCGGCGCCGCCTCGCTGACCAGCCCTGCGGTGGTCAGCTCGGCGGTCAGGGCCCCGATCGTGCTGCGGTTGAGGCCGAGCCGGCTGGTGAGCTCCGCCCGGGAGGTCGCGCCGTGCACGTGCACGTAGCGCAGCAGGGTCCCGAGGTTGTGCCGGCGAACTTCCTCCTGGCTGGGGCCGGCCCGCATCAGCGTGCCGTCCCCGCACCCAGGATGTCGCTCATCGGTTTCCGGTTGACGCCGCTCTGCGCCGGGCGAGAGCGTCGACGCTCGCGGCGACCAGCAGGATCAGACCGGTCACGATGTATTTCGTGCCCGACGTGTAACCCAGCAGGCCCATGCCGTTGTCGATCACGGTGATCACCGCGCCACCGATGACCGCGTTGATCGCCTTGCCCTTGCCGCCGAAGAGGCTCGTGCCGCCGATGACCGCCGCGCCCACCGAGTACAACAGGATGTTGCTGCCGCCGGTGTTCGGGTCGACCGAGTTGGCCCGGCTGACGGCGAGGATGCCGCCGATCGAGGCCATGAAGGAACAGATCACGAAGACCGAGATGCGGATCCGGTCGACCGGGATACCGGCCCGGCGGGCCGCCTCGGTATTGCCGCCGACCGCGTAGACATGCCGGCCGTAGGTGGTGCGGCCGAGGACGAAGGTCCAGACGACCAGGAAGACCGCGATGATCGGGGCGACGATCGGCACGCCCTTCACCGAGTTGAGCACCGGGTTGATCGAGCGCTCCTGGGTGAGCAGGGCGGTCGCGACCAGCAGCACGATCGCGAGGCCGGCGATACGCAGGATCACAACCCCGATCGGGTCGTTGACCAGGTTTCGGGCGGCGCGGCTGCGGACCTGGTTGAGCTGGGCCGCCGCATAGCCGACGATCGCGACGATCGTGAGGATCCAGCTGACGGCGACCGACAGGTTGCCGTTGGCGAGCTTGAGCACGAAGGTGTCGTTGATCGAGATGTTCTTGCCGCCGCCGAGCAGCTTCAGCAGGATGCCCTGGAAGGCCAGGAACGCGGCGAGGGTGACCACGAACGATGGGATGCCGAACTTCGCGACCAGGAAGCCGAGCACGAAGCCGATCACGATGCCGGTGACCATGGCCGCGGGGATGGCGCCGTACCAGGGCCAGCCGTGGTTGGTCAGCAGGATCGCCATGATCGCGCCACAGACGCCGGAGGCGAAGCCGGCGGAGAGGTCGATCTCGCCCAGCAGCAGGACGAAGACGAGGCCCATCGCGATGAAGATGTACTGGGCGCCCTGCGAGAACAGGTTCGCGAAGTTCAGCGCGCTGAAGAACGTGTCACGCGTGACGCCGAAGATCAGGCTCAGGATGATCAGGCCGATGACGGCGGGCAGGCTGCCGAGGTCGCCCCCGCGGACCCGGCCCCAGTAATCGTGGAAGTAGCTGCCGAGGGAGGGCTGGGCGACCTTGACGCCGCCGGCGGTGGTGGTCGTTGCGGTGCTCACTGGTCGCCTCCGGGCGTGGGCGTGATGTCGACGACATCGCCGTTGAAGTCGGACGGCTTCTCCGGGGGCAGGCCGATGTTGCCGCTGCGCCCGGCGGTGATCAGCTCCACGACCTGGGAGTGCGTCACCTCGGTGGCCTTGACCTGGGCGGCCAGCCGGCCGAGGTAGAGCGCTGCGATCCGGTCGGAGACAGCGAAGACGTCGTTCATGTTGTGCGAGATCAGCACGACCCCGAGGCCGTTGTCCGCGAGGCGGCGGACCAGCTCCAGCACCTGCGCGGTCTGCGCGACACCGAGCGCGGCGGTCGGCTCGTCGAGGATCACGACGCGGCTGTTCCAGAGCACCGCCTTGGCGATCGCCACGGTCTGCCGCTGGCCGCCGGAGAGGCTGGCCACGAGCTGACGGAGGGACTTCACCGTGCGGACCGAGAGGCTCGCGAGCGTGTCGCCGGCCATCTGCTCCATGGTCGGCTCGTCGAGGACGATGCCGCGCTTCTTCTCCCGGCCGAGGAACATGTTCTGGACGATGTCCAGGTTGTCGCAGAGCGCGAGGTCCTGGTACACGACCTCGATGCCGAGCGCGGACGCGTCACGCGGACTGTGGATCGCCACCGGGTTGCCCTCGAAGGTGATCGTGCCCGAGTCGATCGTGTAGATACCGCTGACGCACTTGACCAGCGTTGACTTGCCGGCGCCGTTGTCGCCGACGAGAGCCGTGACCTCGCCGGGGTAGACGCTCAGACCGACGTCATGCAGGACCTGAACGGGACCGAAGCTCTTGTCGATCCCGCTGAGCTCCAGAAGGGGTGTCGCGGCCACGGTGGTTCTCCTTCGATTGGTGACCGGGTTTCGTCGTCGTGGCTCCGCCACAGGCGAGAAGGGTGGGGGGGTGATGACCCAACTCCGGCGCCGCCCACGCCCCATGGCCGGGGGTGAGCGGCGCCGTCGTCAGCCGTCCGGGACTAGCCCGTCACAACTCGGGTCAGCTGATGCCCGCGTCCGTGCAAGCCTTGGCGAAGTCGGCGGTGCAGAGCTCCGCCTTCGTGACGAAGCCGTCGGCGACGACGTCCTTCACGTTGTCCTTGGTGATCGACTGGGGGGTCAGCAGCACCGAGGGAACGTCCTTCTTCGACTCCGGGTCGGTGACCTTGCCGGTGGCCGTGGTCGGCTTCTGGCCCTTGGCGATCGCGATGGCGAGCTCGGAGGCCGCGTCGGCCTCCTTCTTGATCGCCTTGTAGACCGTCATGCACTGGTCGCCGACGAGGATGTTCTGCAGACCCTGAACGGTGGCGTCCTGGCCGGTGACCGGGACCTGGCCGTTGAGCTTGTTCTTCTTCAGGACCGCGATGGCCGCGTTGCCGAGGCCGTCGTTCGCCGCGAGAACGCCCTTGATGTCCTTGTTCTGGGTCAGCATCTGCTCGAAGATGGTGCCGCCCTGGGCGTTGTCCCAGTCCGGAACGGACTGGTTCGGGCCCTTGGTCAGGGTGCCGTCGGTGTACAGCGGGTTCAGCACCGAGTCGTAGCCCTGGGCGAACAGGGTGGCGTTGTTGTCGGTCGGGGAGCCGTTGAGCTCGGCGACGACCGGCTTGGTGAGGTTCTTGGCCTTGAGGCAGTCGACCAGACCCTGGCCCTGCAGCTCGCCGACCTTCACGTTGTCGAACGACACGTAGTAGTCCGCGCCACCGTTCAGCGTGAGACGGTCGTAGTCGATCGTGGCGATACCGGCGGCCTTGGCCTTGTCCAGCACGGCCTTGCCGGTGCCGGAGTCCAGGTTGACGATGATCAGGACCTTGACGCCGCTCGAGATCATGCCGTCGGCGATGGTCTGGAACTGCGTCTTGTCACCCTGCGCGTTCTGGATGTCGGCCGTTACGCCGGCCGCCTTGAAGGCGTCCGTCAGGTACTTCAAATCCGCGGTGGCCCACCGGGCCGAGCTCTTGGTGTCGGGGAGGATAACGCCAACCTTGCCGGTGCTCGAGCCGCTGCTGCTGCCGGAGTCGCTGCCGCTGTCGTCGCCACAGGCAGCGATGCTGCCGGTGGCCAGCAGGCCGACCGTGGCAAGGGCGAACAGTCCCTTACGCATTCCTTGTGTCCTTTCGGGTAATCCGGGCCTTCGATCGGATTCGATGGTGTGCGCTGCGGGAGTGTCGCTCCCCGAGACGCCGAGTGATCAGGAGCTAGTTTGTTGTGCCCGGCAACGTATTCCCGTTGCGGCCCGTCGCACAAGCGGTGCGCCCCGGCGATCTCGTAACCCGGCATAACAATCCGGCAACACGGCGGTTATCCGGAGATGAGGGCCCTGGCGACAGCCAGGGACCGGCCCCGGACGATCGCCTAAGGTCGCTCACAGGGTGACGCTAAGTCACTCCCGTGCCCGATCTTGTCCGATCTCGGGATAAAGATCCCCTCGGTCCGTAACGTTGTCGTAACGGCTTGCCACCGATCGGGTTTTATGTCCTGATCATGGCGGTAACGGCATCGGTCAACCGAATCAGATCACCCGGCGCGAGCCCCACCTGAAGGCCGCGGCGACCCGCCGAGATGAACATCCGGTCAAGGGCGAGCGCCGACGAGTCCACCACCGTCGGCAGCTTCTTCCGCTGACCGAGCGGGCTGATGCCACCCCGGACGTAACCGCTGCTGCGCTCGGCCGCGGCCCGCTCGGCGAGGACCGCCCGCTTGCCGCCGGCCGCCCCGGCCAGGGCCTTGAGATCAAGGTCACCGGTGACCGGCACGACCCCGACGACCAGCCTGCCGTCGACCTCGGCGATGAGGGTCTTGAAGACCCGGTCGGGCCCGATCCCCAGCGCCCGCGCCACGAGCGCGCCGTAGTTCGGCGCGTCGGGGGACACGTCGTACGGATGCAGGGTGTGCTCGACCTGCTGGTCGGTCAGCACGGCGGTCGCGGGGGTGCCGGCCGCGGGCTTCTTTGCCATGGCAAAAACCGTACTCGTCGAATCTTTGGGCTACCCGTGTGATTTTTGCCCTTTTGCCCAGGTGAATCTGCCCCTTCAGAGCGGGCGGCACAGCAGGGCCGTAGGCGCGCCGGCCACCCGGGTCAGCACCAGCGAGGCGGCCTCGGGGCCGGACAGGCGCAGGTCGCGGCGAAGTTGATCGGGCTCGAGGGCGGAGCCGCGCTTACGGATCTCGAGGCGGCCGACGCCGCGCTCGCGCAGCAGCGCTCGCAGCCGTTTCAGAGAGAAATGCAGCACATCGGTTATCTCCAGGCGGCGGCCGAAGGGAGTGCCGGCGGGCTCGTCGGCGTACACGTAGGCGATGTCGGGGTCGGCGAGGCGGCCGCCGACGCTCGCCGCGAACTCGGCGACCAGGTGCGAGCGGACGACGGCCGGGTCCGGGTCGTAGACGTAGGCGCCGACCGGGCCGACCGGGGCCTTCGCCGTGCCGCTGCCGGTGAGCTCGGCCGCCTGGGAGCGCAACAGCGTGGCGCGACGCGGGACCTCGGCGAGCGGGCCGCACCAGAACGCGGCCTCGACCAGGTCGCCGTCGACGCTCACCCACTCGCCCTCGGCGCCCGGCGGCAGCAGGGCGTGGTCGATGCCGGGCGCCAGCTTGAGCACCGTCCTCGGCACCCGTTCGGTGAGGCCGGCAACAAACCCCCACGGCGGCGAGTACGAGTTGGGATCGAACACCCGGCCGCGACCCGCACGGCGGCGGGCCGGATCGGCGAAGACCGCGTCGTAGTCCTCGACCCGGACGGTGGTGGCATCCGCGCAGTCGACCTTGACCCGATCGTCGAGGCCGAGCGCGCTCACGTTCGCCGCGGCGATCTGGGCGGTCAGCGGGTCGGCCTCCACGGCGTACACGAAAATCCCGGCACTCGCCGCCGCCAGCGCGTCGGAGCCCAGCCCGCACCCCAGATCGGCCATGGTTCCGACCCCGGCCGCCGCGAGGCGCGCCGCCCGGCGATCCGCCACCGCCGCTCGCGTCGCCTGCTCCAGCCCGGGGCGGGTGAAGAACATCCGCGCGGCCCGCTCGCCGAACTTCGCGGCCGCCTTACGACGTAGCTCCACCTGAGTGAGCGCCGCGGCGGCGAGCTCCGGATCGACGCCCGTCGACCTCAGGGCCGAGGCGGCCGCGAGCGGATCTCCATGATCCACAGCGGCGGCGTTGGCCAGGGCGTTCACCCCTTCGGGGGTACGGAGGCGGGCGAGGAGGTCGGGAGTCACGAAGGCATTCTCCCCGGCGTGACGACACTGGCACTCTGGTTGACGGAGTGCTAGTTCCGGCATAACCTCGCGATTAGCACTCTCAACATGAGGGTGCCAACCGGAAGCCCGCACGGGCGGACGGTTAGGCACCAGGCGGACCGGCACCCGCGACGACGGCCCCGCCCGGTGGCATGAGGCATGAGACCGGCCTGGTTCATGGCCGGCAAACCTGTACCCAGGAGGGTATGCCCGTGACTACCGCGACCAAGGTTGCGATCAAGCCGCTCGAGGACCGCATCGTGGTCCAGGCGAACGAGGCTGAGACCACCACGGCGTCGGGCATCGTGATCCCCGACACCGCCAAGGAGAAGCCGCAGGAGGGCACCGTCCTCGCCGTCGGCCCGGGCCGCATCGACGACAAGGGCAACCGCGTCCCGATCGACGTCCAGGTGGGCGACACGGTCCTCTACTCGAAGTACGGCGGCACCGAGGTCAAGTACGCCGGCGAGGAGTACCTGGTGCTCTCCGCCCGCGACGTCCTCGCGGTCATCGAGAAGTGACCTACTGACAGTGCTCACCGCCCTGGCCCGGCACCTCGGGTCAGGGCGGTGGCGCGTGAAGGGACCTATACATGGCGAAGATTCTCAGCTTCTCTGACGACGCGCGGCACCTGCTGGAGCACGGCGTCAACACGCTCGCCGACACGGTCAAGGTCACGCTCGGCCCGCGCGGGCGCAACGTCGTCCTGGACAAGAAGTTCGGCGCGCCCACGATCACCAACGACGGTGTCACCATCGCCAAGGAGATCGAGCTCTCCGACCCGTACCAGAACCTCGGCGCCCAGCTGGTCAAGGAGGTGGCGACCAAGACCAACGACGTCGCCGGCGACGGGACCACGACGGCGACCGTTCTCGCCCAGGCGCTGGTCCGCGAGGGCCTGCGCAACGTGACCGCCGGCGCCAACCCGCTCGGCCTCAAGCGCGGCATGGACAAGGCGGCCGAGGCCGTCTCCAAGGCGCTGCTGGCCAAGGCGGTCGACGTCGACGACCACAAGGCGATCGCCAACGTCGCCACCATCTCGGCCCAGGACGCCACCATCGGCGAGCTGATCGCCGAGGCGATGGACCGGGTCGGCCGCGACGGCGTCATCACCGTCGAGGAGGGCTCGGCGATGCTGACCGAGCTCGAGGTCACCGAGGGTCTGCAGTTCGACAAGGGCTTCATCTCGCCGAACTTCGTGACCGACGCCGAGTCGCAGGAGGCCGTCCTCGAGGACGCGTACATCCTGATCACCACGCAGAAGATCGCCAGCATCGAGGAGCTCCTCCCGCTGCTCGAGCAGGTGCTGCAGACCAGCAAGCCGCTGCTGATCATCGCGGAGGACGTCGAGGGCCAGGCCCTGTCCACCCTGGTGGTCAACTCGATCCGCAAGACCGTCAAGGTCGCCGCGGTGAAGGCGCCCGGCTTCGGCGACCGCCGCAAGGCGATGCTGCAGGACATGGCGATCGCCACCGGCGGCGAGCTGATCGCGCCGGAGCTCGGCTACAAGCTCGACCAGGTCACCCTCGACATGCTGGGCAGCGCCCGGCGCATCGTGGTCGACAAGGAGAACACCACCATCGTCGACGGTGGCGGCAAGACGTCCGAGGTCACCGACCGGGTCGCGCAGATCCGCAAGGAGATCGAGGCGTCCGACTCCGACTGGGACAAGGAGAAGCTGGCCGAGCGTCTGGCCAAGCTCTCCGGCGGAATCGCGGTGATCAAGGTCGGCGCGGTCACCGAGGTCGAGATGAAGGAGCGCAAGCACCGCATCGAGGACGCCATCGCGGCGACCCGGGCGGCCGTCGAGGAGGGCACCGTCCCCGGCGGCGGCGCCGCCCTCGCGCAGGTCGCCAAGGAGCTCGACGGCGGCCTCGGCCTCACCGGCGAGGAGGCGATCGGCGTCAGCATCGTGCGCAAGGCACTGGTGGAGCCGCTGCGCTGGATCGCGCAGAACGCCGGCCACGACGGCTACGTCGTGGTGGGCAAGGTCGACGAGCTGGGCTGGGGCCACGGCCTCAACGCGGCCACCGACGAGTACGTCGACCTCGCCGCGTCCGGCATCATCGACCCGGTGAAGGTGACCCGCAACGCGGTCTCCAACGCCGTGTCGATCGCGGGCCTGCTGCTGACCACGGAAAGCCTCGTGGTCGACAAGCCGGCCGAGCCGGAGCCGGCCGCCGGCGGCGGCCACGGGCACAGCCACGGTGGCCACGGCCACCAGCACGGCCCGGGCTTCTGATCGGGTTCATCGTTTACCGGAAGGGCGCGCCAGGTGGCGCGCCCTTCCGCGTCTCCGCCCACGGATCTACCCTCTGATCCGGGGGGATCATGACTGCGGAGCTGCGCGACAGACATGCCGAGCGCACCGCGCCGCCGGCTTCCGGGTGGCCCGGGCGGCGGGCGTCGAATCCGAGATGGAGCTGGCGTACGCGGGCCTGCACCAGCTGTGTGCGCCGCTGCTGGATCTGCGCGACCGCCGGCCACCCCTGCAGAGCGAGGCGCTGGCGGTGGCGTTCGGCGATCGGGCCGGCAGTCCCCCCGACCGGTTCCTGGTCGGCATGGCGGTGCTGAACCTGCTCGCCGAGGCGGCCGAGGAACAGCCGGTCCTGTGTGTGATCGACGATGGACAGTGGCTGGACCAGGCTTCGGTGCAGACCCTGACGTTCGCCTCCCGCCGGCTGGTCGCCGAGCGGGTCGGCGTCTTCTTCGCGGTCCGCGATCCGGAGTCCACGCCGGCCTGGCGCGGACCGGCGGAGCTGCCGGTCGCCGGCCTCGCCGACGAGGACGCCCGCGCGCTGCTGGACGCCACCGTGCCGGGACGGCTCGACGAGCGGGTCCGTGACCGGATCGTGTCCGAGACGCGCGGCAATCCCCTGGCCTGCCGGCCACCGGGGGCGCGCCGGCCGAGGCCGCCGGGCTGGTCGGCTCGGCCGGCCGGGCGCAGGGTCGCGGTGGGGTCGCGGCCGCAGCTGGCCGCCACCGGCGAGGTCACGGCCGACCGCGCCACCAGGGCGCACGACAGCCTGACCCCGCAGGAGGCGAACATCGCGGGCCTGGCCGGCAGCGGACTCACGAACGCCGGGATCGGCGCACGGCTCTTCCTCAGCCCGCACACCGTCGAGTGGCATATGCGCAAGATCTTCACCAAGCTGGCCATCACCTCACGCCGCCAGCTCCGCCCCGCCGACGGAACCTGACCCCAAGCCGCTCCCCCGCAGCCCAGACGTCCGCCGCGCGCCCGCCTTTCTTCGCCCGCCCTTCTTCGCGCGCCCCTGCCCTCCTTCGCGCGCCCCCGCCCTCCTTCGCGCGCCCCCGCCCTCCTTCGCGCGCCCCCGCCCTCCTTCGCGCGCCCCCGCCCTCCTTCGCGCGCCGGCCGGCGGCCACGCGACTCAGCCGGCGGCCATGCGACTCAGCGGGTGGCGCCGGCGGCATCCGTGTCCGCCAAGGGCTCGTCGGTGTCCTCCGGGGTGCGCTCGCCGTGCCAGGAGCGCCACAGCGACGCATACGGACCGTTGGCCGCGACCAGCTCGTCGTGGGAGCCGAGCTCGGTGATCCGGCCGTCCTCGACGACGGCGACGCGGTCGGCGTCGTGGGCCGAGAAGAGCCGGTGCGCGATCGCCACCACCGTGCGGCCGTGCAGCACCGCCCCGAGCGACCGTTCCAGGTCGCGCGCCGCCCGCGGGTCGAGCAGGGACGTCGCCTCGTCGAGCACCAGCGTGTGCGGGTCGGCCAGGACGAGCCGGGCCAGCGCGATCTGCTGCGCCTGCGCCGCCGACAGCGAATGACCGCCGGCGCCGACCGTGGTGGCCATCCCCGCGGGCAGCGCCAACGCCCAGTCGAGTGCGTGCACCGCCGCCAGCGCCGACCGCACCTCCGCCTCGCCGGCCTCCGGGCGCACCATCGCCACGTTGTCCCACACCGAGCCGATGAAGACGTGATGCTCCTGGCTGACCAGCGCCACCTCGGTGCGCAGCTTGTCGAGCGGCAGGTCGCCGATCGGCGTCCCGCCCACCGTGATCGTCCCGGTGGTGGGCTGGTGCACACCGGCCAGCAGCCGGCCGAGCGTCGACTTGCCCGCCCCGGACGGCCCGACGATCGCGAGCCGCTCTCCCGGCTCGAGGGTCAGGTCGATCCCGTGCAGGACCTCGCGCCCCGGCACGTACGAGAAATGCACGTCGCGGACCTCGATGCGAGTCCCTTGCGGTTCCCCCATCGCCTCGGCCGCCGCCGGCGGCTCGTCCTCGGCGACGCCGAGCAGGCGGGCCAGCGACGCCGTGCCGACCTGGAGCTCGTCGAGCCAGCCGAGCAGCCGGTCGAGCGGATCGATCAGCAGCTGCACATAGACCACCGCGGCGGTGAGCTGGCCGAGGGTGACCGAGCCGCTCAGATAGAGCAGACCGCCGACCAGCAGCGTCGACACCACCGGCAGCACGTAGCCGACCTCGACCACCGGGAACCAGACCGTGCGCAGGAACAGCGTGTATTTCTCGGCCAGCCAGGTGCGCTGCAGGTCGGCGTCGGTGCGCTCGACCCGGCGGCGATGGCGGCGCAGCGCGTCGACCGTGCGGGCGCCGTCGACGGTCTCGGCGAGGCCGTCGGTCACGCCCGAGTACTCGGCGTTCTGCTTCAGGTATGCCGCCGGGGAACGACGCAGGTACCACCGGGTGCCGACCCACAGGATCGGCACCGCGATCAGCAGGGGTAGCGCCAGCAACGGGGTGACCACGACGAGCGCGCCCACCACCAGCACGATCGTGATGACCGCGATCATCGTCTCGGGCACGGCGAGCCGCACGCACCGCGACAGCGCGTCCACGTCCCGCGTCGTACGAGTCAGCAGGTCACCGCTGCCGGCTCGCTCCACGGTGGACAACGGCAGGGCGAGCACCCGCTCGACGAACTCCTCCCGCAGGCCGGCGAGCACCCGCTCGCCGAGCTGGGCACTCGCCAGATAGGCGAACCTCGTCAAGACCGCCTGGAGCACCACGAACCCGGCGATCAGCGCGGCGAGCCGGTCGACGAGACCCGCGCCCCGGCCGTGCTGGATGCCCTCGACGAGGTCGCCGAGCAGGCGCGGCCCGACCAGGCCGGCGATCGCGGCGAGGACATGCAGCGTGACCGCGCCCCAGAGCACCCGCGGATAGCGCCGGAACAGCTCGCGCACGTACCGCCGCACCTGGGCGTTGTCGGCGATCGGCAACAACCCGGTCATCCCGGCTCCTGCTCTCGGAGCACGGTGCGGGCGTAGCGCGGCTCGTGGTCGAGCAGCCCGTGGTGGGAGCCGGTCGCGACCAGCCGGCCCTCCTCGACGAAACACACCCGGTCGACCCGGTCGAGGACCAGCGGGCTGGACGTGCAGATCACCGTCGTGCGGCCGGCCCGGGCGGTGATCAGCCGCTCGGCGATGCGCGCCTCGGTGTGCGCGTCGACCGCGCTGGTCGGCTCGACCAGGATCAGCGTGTCGGGGTCGGCGACCAGCGCCCGGGCCAGGCGCAACCGCTGCTGCTGCCCGCCGGAGAACGACCGGCCGCGCTCGGCGACCTCGCTGTCGAGCCCGTCGGGCAGCGCCTCGACGATGTCGGTCGCGGCCGCCGTGTGCAGCGCGGCCGGCAGCGAGCCGCGGTCGTGCGGGTCGAGGTCGTCGTGCAGCCGGCCGGTGAACAGGCGGGCGTCGTTGTCGGCCACCAGGATCCCCTCACGGACCGTGGCCATCGCGAACCCGTCGAGCGGCCGGCCGCCGACCGTGCCGCCCTCGGCGTAGCGACCGAGGCGATCGGCGATCTCCGCGGCCTCGGCGGGCGCGGTCGCCACGATCGCGGTGATCTCGCCGGGATGGATGACCACACCGGACCGTGGGTCGGCGAGGTCGCCGGCGAGGTGCCCGGCCGGCAGCGGCGCGGGCGGGTCGGGCAGGTCGGTGACGGCCCCGAGCATGGTGACGACCCGGCGGCTCGCCACGTGGCCACGAGTGAGCTTGTCGAGCGTCTCGGTGAGCTGCCGCAGCGGCGCGACGAGAAACGCCGCGTACGCATAGAAGGAGACCAGCTGCCCGACGGTGATCTTGCCGTTCAGCGCGAAATGGGCGCCCAGCCAGGTGACCAGCACCAGGAAGATGCCGGGCAGCAGCACCTGGGCGGCCTCGAGCAGCGACTCGACCCGGGCGGTGCGGACGCCGGCCACGCGCAGCGACTGCGACTCGGTGCGGTAGCGCTCGGCCATCACCGCCTCGCCGCCCACGCCGCGCAGCACGCGCAGGCCGCCCACCAGGTCGGCGGCCCGGCCGGTGAGCAGGCCCTGCTGCTCGCGGGTGACCTGCTGCCGGTGGTGCAGCGGCTTGATCAACAGGCCCACGACGGCCATCAGGATCGGCACGCCGAGCACCACGACCAGGCCGAGCGGCACCGAGGTGAACAGCAGGATGACGGTCACGGTGACGACCGCGACGAGCGAGCCGGTGCCGCGGGCGGTGATGTCGATGGCGGCGCCGATCGCCCGGATGTCGGCGGTGCCGATGGCCACCACCTCGCCGGTGTCGAGCCGCCGGGACAGCGCCGAGCCGAGCCGGGCGGCCTGCCGCACGGTGATCTGGACCGTGACGAACATGGCGCTCAAGTAGTTGACCACCGCGAACCGGTGGCGGGACACGCCGGTGATCGCCTGGCCGGCGCCGACGGCGAGCAGGACGAGGCACCAGATCAGCAGGCCGTGGTCGTCGCGCCGGGTCGCGGCGTCGATGGCACGTCCGATGAGCGCGGGCACGACGGCCTGACACAGCATCCAGACGACGGCCAGCAGGATTGCGGGGACGACGGTCAGCTTGTAGCGCCGGACCAGCCAGCCCAGGTAACGGGTGGCGGACCGGCCGTCGGGTACGCCGGGGTCGGCGTCGGGCAGCGTTCGCATCAGGTCCCCGACGTTACGGGCGGGGTCTGACGTTTTGCGACCCGTTTCCTACCGGTCTACCGGACTGAAATCCCACACGTGCGGCGCGCGGGCGACCAGCTTGGCCGGCGGGGCGGGCAGGCTCTCCGGCGTGTTGCGCCACTTCGAGATGACCACGATGCGGTGGTCGGTCGACGAGTACACCTCGCTCGACACATGCTGCGGCAGCACCTCGATCCGGGGCACCGCCACGTCGCAGACCCAGGTCAGCAGCTCGTCGAAGCCGCTCGCCAGGGCCCGCACCTCCCACATCCGCGCGATCATGCTGGCTTCCTACCCCGCCACGCTGACCGAGGTCAATGCCATTGAGGAATCGGCGGGCAGATCGAGACGCGACGGTGCGACGCCGGCCGCCACGAGCCGCGAGCCGAGGGCGGCGACCATCGCGCCGTTGTCCGTGCACAGTTGAGGGCGCGGAACGCGTACGCGAATCTGGTGTTTGCCTGCTTTTTGCTCGGCCAGAACGCGCAGCCGGGAATTGGCCGCGACCCCACCCCCGATGATCAGGGTGTCCACGCCGTTGGCCAGGCAGGCGTCGATCGCCTTGGCGGTGAGCACATCGCAGACCGCCTCCTGGAAGCTCGCCGACACGTCGGCCACCGGCACCGGCTCGCCATCCCGCTCGCGGGCCTCGACCCAGCGCGCGACCGCGGTCTTGAGGCCCGAGAAGGAGAAGTCGAAGCGGTGCGCCGCAAGGTCTTTGGGGGCGGTCAGTCCACGCGGGAAAGCGATCGCGGCCGGATCGCCCTCGCGTGCCCGCCGGTCGATCACCGGCCCGCCCGGGAAACCCAGCCCGAGCAGGCGCGCGACCTTGTCGAACGCCTCACCGGCCGCATCGTCGATCGTGGCGCCGAGCGGAGTGACGCCGTTGGTCAGGTCGTCGACCAGCAGCAGCGACGAATGGCCGCCGGAAACCAGCATCGCCACCGCGGGCTCGGGCAGCGGGCCGTGCTCCAAGGTGTCCACCGCCACGTGCGCCGCGAGGTGGTTGACGCCGTAGAGAGGCTTTTCGGCCGCCAGCGCGTACCCCTTGGCGGCGGCGACCCCCACCAGCAGCGCGCCCGCGAGACCGGGACCGCTGGTCACGGCGATCGCGTCGATGTCGGCCAGGGTGACCCCGGCCTCGTCGAGCGCGCGCTGCATGGTCGGCACGATCGCCTCGAGGTGGGCGCGGCTGGCCACCTCCGGCACCACCCCGCCGAACCGGGCGTGCTGGTCCACACTGGACGCCAGCGCGTCGGCGAGCAGGGTGTGGCCGCGCACGATGCCCACGCCGGTCTCGTCGCAGGAGGTCTCGATCCCGAGGACCAGGGGCTCGTCAGGCATTGCGCATCATCACCAGGGCGTCCGTATTGCTCGGTTGGTAGTAGCCGCGCCGGATCCCGACCGGCTCGAAATCGTAAGTGGCGTACAACCGCTGGGCCGGCGCGTTGTCGACCGCGACCTCGAGCAGCGTCTGCTTGATGTCGCGCCGCGCGGCCTCGGCGAGCAGCGCCTCCAGCATGGCGCGGCCGACACCGCCACGCTGCGCGGTGCGGCGGACCGCGATGTTCTGCACCCAGGCCTCGTCACCGGTCGCCGCGAGGCCGGCGTAACCCAGCAGCTCGTCGCCGTCGAGCGCGACGATGTAGAAGTTACGCTGGGCCAGCTCGTTCCAGAACATCGCCGACGACCACTTCTCGGCGCCGAACAGGTCCTCCTCGATCGGCAGCACGTCGGCGATGTGCCACCACCGGAAGCGCTCGATCTCCGTCACGTGAGCACGGACTTGCGGGTGGTCGGCTCGACGGCGTCGGGACGCCGCAGGTAGAGCGGCGTAAGCGGTTCGCTCGGCGCGGCCTCGCGAATCCGCTCGGCCGCGAGGGCCACGAGGGCGGCGCCGGGTGGATAGAGGAGATGCTCTTCCACGGGTACGCCGAAAGTGTCCCCATATTTGAGGCCGCCCTCGCCGCACACGCGGTCGTACTCCTCATTGACATCGGCCGGCTTGGCCACCTCGGGGCCGGTGACGCGCACACCGTCCACATAGGTCGCGTAGTAAACCTCGCGCCGGCGCGCGTCGGTGGCGACCAGCACCCGGCCCGGCCCGGCGGCGCGGCCGAGCCCGTCGAGCGAGCACACGCCGTAGGTCGGGATGCCGAGCGCCTGCGCCATGCTCGCGGCGGTGGCCAGCCCGACCCGCAGACCGGTGAACGGCCCCGGCCCGAGACCCGCCACGATCGCCGTCAGGTCTTGGGGCCGGACGTTGTTGTCCGCCAGCGCCGCCGCGATCTCGGGCGCCAGTCGCTCCCCGTGGGCACGCGGGTCGACGGCACGGCGCTCGGCGACCCCGCGCAGGCCGTCGGCGGTGACCTCCACCAGCGCGGCCGTCGACGCGGGGGTCGCGGTGTCCAGAGCTAGAACGAGCACGTGCCGACCCTAACGCGGATCCCAGTCGATCAGCGGGCGACCGCCGTCGGCCAGGGCCTTGTTGGCCGCGCTGAACGGGCGGACGCCCAGGAAGCCCTCGCGGTTGAGCGGGCTCGGGTGGCCGGCCTCGAGCACGGCGTGCGCGGGGTTGGTGATCAGGGCGGCCTTCTTGCGGGCGTACCCGCCCCAGAGCAGGAACACGACCCGCTCGCTGCGGGCGTCGAGCGCCCGGATGGTGGCGTCGGTGAAGGCCTCCCAGCCCTTGCCGCCGTGCGACGCGGCGGCCCCGCCCCGCACGGTCAGCACCGCGTTGAGCAGCAGCACGCCCTGCCGGGCCCAGCCCGTGAGATCGCCGGACTTCGGCGGCGCGATGCCGACGTCCGCGGCGAGCTCCTTGAAGACGTTGCGCAGCGACGGCGGGATCCGGACCCCGTCGCGGACGCTGAAGCTGAGCCCGTGCGCCTGCCCCGGACCGTGGTACGGGTCCTGGCCGAGGATCAGCACCCGGGTCTCGACCGGCGGGCACAGCCGGTACGCCGCGAACAAATCCTCGATCGGGGGATAGATGGTGTGCGCCGCGTACTCGGCGGCCACGAACTCGCCGAGCTTCGCGGTGCCCTCGGCGTCCAGGAAGGGGGTCAGCTCGTCCCGCCACTCGGCCGGCAGCAGGTCAGGGAGATTCAACTAGCTCTCCAGTCGTGTCAAGCGGGTGGCCCAGTCACCGCCGTGCGGCACCAGCTCCACCACCCGGGTGTCGTCGTCCAGGCGGTCGATCCGGACCTGGAGGTATTCGTCGTTGAGCTGCTCGACCAGTCCCGCGCCCCACTCGACGACGGTGACCGCGTCCTCGGCCGAGGCGTCCAGGTCGAGGTCGTCGATCTCGGCGCGCGGGTCGGGCCGGTCGCCGAGACGGTACGCGTCCGCGTGCACGAGCGGGACGGGACCCCGGTGCGCGCGGGCGATCACGAAGGTCGGCGAGGTGATCGCGCCCTCGACCCCGAGCCCGGCGCCGATGCCCTGCACGAGCGCGGTCTTGCCGGCCCCCAGCGGACCGGTGAGCAGCACCAAGTCGCCGGGACGCAAGATTGTCGCGAGCCCCTGTCCGAAGGCCCGGGTGTCGTCGACGGTCGCGAGCTTCATCACGAGATCTTCTCGACGAAGGGCAGCATGGCGGCGTTGACCTCGTCGGACTTCTCCAGCATCACCACGTGCCCGCTGTTCTCGATCGTCACGAGCCGAGCGTCGGGCAGCCGCTTGATGATCTCCTGCGAATGCGCGACCGGCGTCAGATAGTCCCGATCGCCGACGACGACCAGCACCGGCACCCCGCGCAACGCCGCCAGCGCCGGATAGCGGTTGTGGTTGTACAAGGTGGTCAGATACTTGGTCAGCGTCTCGACCGAGGTCTTGGCGTTCATCCCCTCCACGAACGAGACCAACGACGGGCTCGGCTTGGCGTCGCCGAAGCCGTACCGCCGGGTGAGCAGCCAAGCCAGGTCGGAGGAGGCGAAGCGGGCCCGCTCGATCACGTTGCCGCCCAGGTGGGCGGCGGTGCCCCAGAGCGGGAAGAACGGCGCGCTGGCCCGCGCGACCAGCGACGGCAGGGCCAGCTTGGCGCGGTCGATCAGCCGGGCCGAGGTGGAGATCAGCACCACGCCGGTGACCCGGTTGCCGAACCACTCCTGGTACTTCTCCGCGAATGACATGATGGTCATGCCGCCCATCGAGTGGCCGACCAGGATGATGTGGCCGTCCGGCACGGTCGCGTTCAGGACCGCGGCGAGCGACTCGCCGAGCGTGGCGATGTCGTAGTTGCCGGACTTGAGCTTGCTGGACTTGCCGTGGCCGGGCTGGTCGTAGAAGACCAGGCGGTGGTCGCCGCGCTCGGTGAACAGCTTGCGCTGGAAGTAGAACGTGCCCATGTCGAGCGCGAAGCCGTGCACGAAGACCATCGTCGGCTTGTCGGTCGGCGCCTTCGGCTCGACGACCTCGACATGCAGGTCGGTGCCGTCGGCGGCGGTGACGGTGAACTCGGCATCGAACGGCTGGTCGGCGAAGTCCTCGTCGGCATGCGGGTCGCCGGGGGCGTTGACCGAGCGGCGGACCAGCGTGCGCTCGACCGCGAACGCCGTGGCCAGGCCGGCCGCCACCACGCCGAGCGCGGCGCCGGCGATGCCGACCTGTTTGGCCCGCCGCCGCGGAATCTTGGGGCTCACGCGGACGTCACCGTCCCCGCGGTGCCGTCGTACACCCGCGGGATCCGCGAACTGCCGAACCGGGTGACGATCTCGTAGTTGATGGTGCCGACCACCTCGGCCCAGTCGTCGGCGGTCGGACCACCGTCGTCGCCCGGCCCGAAGAGCGTGGCGACGTCGCCGGCCGCCACCTCGTCGTCGCCGACGTCGAGAACGATCTGATCCATGCAGACCCGGCCGGCCACCGTGCGGCGCTTGCCGCCCAGCTGCACCGGCCCCGAGTTCGAGGCGGCGCGCGGCACGCCGTCCGCGTAGCCGAGCGGCACCAGCGCCAGGGTGGTCTCGCGCTTGGTGAAGTAGATGTGGCCGTAGGAGACACCCTGACCGGCCGGGACCCGCTTGGTCTGGGCGACCCGGGCACGCGCGGTCATCGCCGGGCGCAGGCCGAACGTCTCCCCCGGCACCGGCGACAGGCCGTAGACGGCGATGCCGGGCCGGACCAGGTCGTAGTGGGCGTCGGGGCGGGTCAGCGTGGCGGCCGAGTTGGCGATGTGCCGGTAGCGCGGGGCTATCCCGAACCGCTCGGCCACGGCCAGCCCGTCGGCGAACGCGGCCAGCTGACGATCGGTGATCTCATCGCTCGGCGCGTCGGCGCTGACGAAGTGACTCCACACCCCGACCACGTCGATGTCGCCGTCGGCTTGCGCTTTTGCGGCCGCCTCCAGCACCGCCGGCCATTCGGCCGCCGTCGCGCCGCCCCGCGACAGGCCGGTGTCGAGCTTCAGGTGTACGCGTGCCTGCCGCTCCGCGCGGCGTGCCGCCTCAACAAGCTCACCGACCAGCTGCAGCGAGCTCGCGGACAGGTCGATGCCGGCCGCGACGCCGTCGTGCAGCGGCATGCCCGGCGAGTGCAGCCAGGCCAGCACCGGCACGTCGACTCCGGCCTGGCGCAGCGCCAGGCCTTCGCCGAGGGTCGCCACGCCGAGCCAGGTCGCTCCGCCGGCCAGCGCCGCCCGGGCGGACGGCAGCATGCCGTGCCCGTAGCCGTCGCCCTTCACGACCGCCATCACCTCGGCGGTCGTGCCGGCGCGCATCAGCGCCACGTTGTCCCGGATGGCGTCCAGATCGATCCGGACCTCGGCCTGCCACATGATTCCCAGCCTACTGATCGGTATGACGGTTTCCGTTACGGCAACTCAGCGGAGTCACCCCGCAGCGCTCCTCCCTCTCGGGCGGCCCTCCCACTCGGGCGGCCCTCCCACTCGGGCGGCCCTCCCACTCGGGCGGCCTCATTCCAGGAGCGCCGCCAGCGTCGGGCGGAGCGCGGCCGCGACATCGGGTGAGGTCACCGGGCCGTCGTCGGCCGCCCATCGCCCGGCCAGGCCGTGCACGTAGGCGGCTGCGACCGCGGCCCGCTCGGGCGCGAGCCCCCCGGCCAGCAGCGAGCCGAGCAGCCCGGCGAGCACGTCGCCGCTGCCCGCGGTGGCCAGCGCGGAACTGCCGGTCGGATTGGCCCAGACCTCGCCGCCCGGGGTCGCCACGATCGTCCGGTCGCCCTTGAGCAGCACCACCGCGTTGATCCAGGTCGCCAGCCGGCACGCGGCGCCCACCCGATCGGCGCCCGGCGCCTCGCCCGCCAGCCGCTTGAACTCCCCGTCGTGCGGCGTGATCACCAGCGGCGCGTCGCGCCGCAGGTCTTCCGCGTGCGAGCCGTCCACCAGCAGCGTCAGCGCGTCCGCGTCGAGCACCACCGGCACCGAGGTGGCCAGCACCGTGCGCAACGTCGTGCGGGCCTCGTTGTCGGTGCCCAGGCCGGAGCCGCACACCCAGGCCTGCACCCGGCCGGCGTCGCCCACCCGGCTCACCGCGACCACCGACGGATGCGCCCGGACCACCTCGTGGTGGGCACTCCCCGCGTAGCGCACCATGCCGGTCGGCCCGGCCAGCGCGCCGCTCGTCGACAGCAGCGCGGCCCCCGGATATTTCGCCGAGCCGGTCGCGATGCCGACCACGCCCCGCGTGTATTTGTCGGAAGTCGGGCCCGGAGCCGGCCACCACTCGGCGATGTCATCGGCGTCCGGCACCCGCACGGCCGAGTCGGCCCGCAGCACCGGGCCCAGCCCGATGTCGACCAGCTCCACCTGCCCGCAGCGCACCGCCGCCGGGCCCACCACGTGGGCCGGCTTGAGACAGCCGAAGGTCACCGTGACGTCGGCCGTGACCGCGTCGCCCGGCACGTCGCCGGTGTCGACCGCCACCCCGCTCGGCACGTCGACCGCAACGACCGGCGGCCGCGCGCCGGACCGCCCCCGCAGATCGCTCAGGCGGGCGACATGACCCGCCGCGGGCGCTCGCAGGCCGCCGCTCGCCCCGATGCCGACGATGCCGTCCAGCACGAGATCGGCCCGGTCGGGCATCTCACGCACCGTGAAGCCGCCGGCTGCCCGCAGCGCCGCGAGACCCGCCAGGTGAACCCGGTCGGGCCGCAGCAGCAACGCCCGCACCTGGGCGCCGCGACGGGCCAGCGTGGCGCCCGCATAGAGCGTGTCGCCGCCGTTGTCGCCGCTGCCGACCAGCAACAGCACCCGGGCGCCGTAGACACCGCCGTCGTCCTCCAGGAGCAGCGCGCATCGCCGGGCCAGGCCGGCCGCGGCCCGCTGCATGAGCGTGCCCTCCGGCAATGTAGCCATCAGCGCCTTTTCGGCCGCCCGCACGTCGGCGACCCGCCATGCCTGCCGCATCTGCCCAGTCCTCCCAGCCGTTCGTGATGCCGTCGGTTTTAGGCCCCGGGTACGACAGTTTCGCGTTCGCGCTGGCCGGGCCCTTGATCAGGACTCGGCGACGACCATCGCCGACGCGATGCCACCGTCGTGCGAGAGCGACAGGTGCCACCGCGCGATGCCACGCTCCGCCGCAGCCGCGGCGACCGTACCGGACACGGTCAACCAGGGCCGCCCGTCCGGGTCGGCGACGATTTCGCAGTCGTGCCAGAGCAGGCCGGCCGGCGCCCCCAGCGCCTTCGCCACCGCCTCTTTCGCCGCGAACCGGGCGGCGAGCGACTCGGCCGAGCGCGGATTGCCCGAGCCGCTCAGCCGCTCACCCTCGGTGAACAGCCGGGTCCCCAGCAGCGGGGTCCGTTCGAGGGCGCGGGCGAAGCGGTCCACCAGGACTACATCGATGCCGACAGCCACAATCACGGCCCAACCCTATCGGTCGCCCTGGGGTCGTGCTGCGAGCTAACGCACGGCCGCCGGCGGCGCAAGACCTGTGGACAACCTCGGCATATGCGGCAACGTGGTTGTCCACAGGCACCTCCGGAGCCGGTCCCCGGCCCCTAAGGTCGGCGCATCCCGTTGCCCCCGCATGGAGGTTGAAGATGAATCCCGATCTCGAGGCCGACACCGAGGACCTGCGTCGCGCCGCCTCCGCCCTGACCACGACCGCGGCCGAGACATCGGCAGCGGCGACAGCACCGCCGCCAGTCCCCCGCACGCCGCGTTGGCAGACGACCGATGCCGCGTCCCTGGCCACGGAAGCCGCCCGCCAGCAGCTACAACACCTGGGCGCTCACATGGCCCAGACAGCCCGCCGCATAACGGCCGCCGCCGCGGCCTACGAGGAGGCCGACGCCCGCGCCGCGACCCGCCTGCGGCTGTCCCGATGACTGCCGCCGTCTACGCCCGGTTACGCGTCGCCGACCCGGCCCGCTGGCGCGCGTTCGCGCACGCCTGGCGGCGCTGGGCCGCCCAAGCCGGCCGTCTGACCGCCCAGCTCACAACCGATCTCGTACGCCTCAGCGCGGCCTGGACCGGCACGGCAGCAACCGCGGCCGCGGCCCGGGTGAGCGCAATGCGCCGCAGCCTGGCCCTCTTCCGGATCCTGTGTTGGCAGGCCGACCAGGCCGCAAGCGAGTTCGCGACCGCCGTAACCCGCGCCAAGCAACTGCTGGCTCGGGCCTTGTCCGCCGCCCACCGTCTCGGCCTCACCATCGACGACGAGGGCACCATCCGCGGCAGCCTCATTACCCCCGCGGCCTGGGTGGGCGACCCGCGCGCCGCGCAAGCAGCCGTGGCCGAGGTCGCCGACGATCTGAACGCGGCCATCACGATCGCGGCGGCGGCCGACGAGATGGCGGCCGAGCGTCTGGAGCGGATCGAGGCCGCCTTCCGCCGCGCGGCCGTGCCCGCCGGCTCGCCCGTGCCCGCCAGCTCGGCACGGCCGGCCTGCATGGCGTCGCCGGCCGAGGTGCGGCGCTGGTGGGACGGGCTCGACCCGGCCGAGCGGCAATGGCTGCTGGCGACCGAGCCGGCCTGGCTCGCGCCGCTCGACGGCATTCCCGTCGCCGACCGCGACACGGCCAACCGTCTGCTCCTCGACGAGCGCCGGGCCGAGGTCGAGCGGGCGCTCATCGCAGCGCACGGCCACGACCGCCGGAGGTTGCAAGACCTCCGGCATGGGCTCGACGCTCTCGCCGACCGGCTGGCCGATGACGAGGGCCCCCGGGCCTACCTGCTGCGTCTCGACCTGAGCGAAGAGGGCCGCGTCGTGGTGGCGCTGGGCGATCCCGACCGATCCGACAACGTGGTCACCCACGTGCCCGGGATGACGGCGGAGCTGGCGTCCTTCGGCGGCGAGCTGTCCCGGGCCGAACGCGTGGCCGGCCGGTCGGCGGAGCTGTCCCCGGCGGCGTCGACCAGTGCCGTTCTCTGGCTCGACTACGACGCTCCCGACTTCGTCGACGAGGCCGCGAGCGCCCGCCGGGCCGAAGCCGGGGCGCCCGCGCTGCGCCGCTTCCAGGAGGGTCTGCGAGCCACCTCCGACGGCCCGCCCGCCCGGCAGACCGTCGTCGGCCACAGCTACGGCTCGCTGGTGGTCGGCAAGGCCGCCGCCGGCAGCGGAATGCCCGCCGACAACGTGGTCTTCGTCGGCTCCCCGGGCGTCGGCGTGGACTCGGCCCGCGACCTGGCCACCCCGCCCGGCCACGTCTGGTCGACCACGTCGAGGAGCGACATCATCCAGTACGCGGCGCCCGCCCCCGCCGCCCTGGCCCACGATCTGGCGACGTCGCGCTTGGTGCCCGTCCTGGGCCCGGCGATCGCCTTCGGAACCCCGGAGCGCGACCTGTGGTTCGGCCACAACCCGAGCGACCCGGCCTTCGGCGCCCGCACCTTCGCGAGCGCCCCGGAGGCGGGCCACCTCGGCTACTGGGACCGCGACAGCCCGTCCCTGGACACGCTCGCCGCCATCACGCTCGGCACGGCCCGATGACGCCCACCCGCGAAACGCCCCGAGCGACCGAGCGTCGGCATCACGAAACGCCCCAGCAAGCGAGACGCGCGAGGCCCAAGGCAGGAGGGACCCGCGGGCCTCCGGCCGAGCGGGGCGCGTAGGCCCCGCCCGCGCGGGCCGCAGGACGCGCGGCTCCAGGACAGGCAGGTCCAGAGCGTGCGGATCGCCTGCGGCGCGGATCGCCGCAGGCCGCGGGGATCGCCGCGCCGCGCGGGACACCGCGCCGCGCGGGACGCGGGACACCCGCCGCCGGCGGAGAGCAGGACCGGCGGCGGCCGACAGCCAGCGTGGCCCGAGGCGCCCACCCGAGGAGCCCGCGAGGCACCCGCCGCACTGGGCGGTCCCGCACTGGGCGGTCCCGCACTGGGCGGTCCCGCGGTGGACGGCCCGAGGCGGACGGCCCGAGGCGGGCGGCCCGAGGCGGGCGGCCCGAGGCGGGCGGCCCGAGGTTTGGTCAGGTCACTCGACGGTGACGGACTTGGCGAGGTTTCGTGGCTGGTCCACGTCGAGGCCTCGGGCTGCGGCGATCTCGCAGGCGAGGATCTGCAGCGGGACGGTGGTCATCAGGGGGGCCAGCAGGGTGGGCGTGTGCGGGACGGCGATGAGGTGGTCGGCGTAGGCCTTGACGCCCTCGTCGCCCTCCTCGGCGATGACGATGGTGCGGGCGCCGCGGGCGCGGACCTCCTGGATGTTGGAGACGACCTTGTCGCGCATCACGCCCCGGCCGGCCGGCGAGGGCACTACGCAGACGACCGGCGTGCCCTCGTCGATCAGGGCGATCGGGCCGTGCTTGAGCTCGCCCGCGGCGAAGCCCTCGGCGTGCATGTAGGCGAGCTCCTTGAGCTTCAGCGCGCCCTCCAGCGCCACCGGATAGCCGACGTGCCGGCCGATGAACAGCACCGTGGACGCCGTCTTGAGGTCGCGGGCCAGGGCGCGCACGTCCTCCATCTGGCCGAGCAGCCGCGTCAGCGCCTCGGGGGTGCTGCTGAGCTTCTCGACCACGGCCGCGACCTCGTCGGCGTACATCACGCCGCGGATCTGGGCCAGGTGCAGGCCGATCAGGTAGCACGCGACCAGCTGGGTGAGGAACGCCTTGGTGGACGCCACCGCGATCTCGGGGCCGCCGTGGGTGTAGAGCACCGCGTCGGACTCGCGCGGGATCGTCGAGCCGTTGGTGTTGCAGATCGCGAGGACGCGGGCCTTCTGCTCCTTGGCGTGCCGCAGCGCCATCAGCGTGTCCATCGTCTCGCCGGACTGGCTGATCACGATCACCAGCGTCGAGCGGTCCAGGATGGGGTCGCGGTAGCGGAACTCGCTGGCCAGCTCCACCTCGCACGGGATGCGCACCCAGTGCTCGATCGCGTACTTGGCGACCATGCCGGCGTTGTACGAGGTGCCGCAGGCGACGATGAAGATCTTGTCGACGTCGCGGAGGTCCTGGTCGGTGAGGCGGACCTCGTCGAGCAGGATGTCGCCGCGGTCGGAGAGGCGGCCGACCAGGGTGTCGGCGATCGCGCGCGGCTGCTCGGCGATCTCCTTGAGCATGAAGTAGTCGTAGCCGCCCTTCTCGGCGGCGGCCGCGTCCCAGTCGATGTGGAACTCGACACCGTCGGCCGGCTCGCCGTCGAAGCCGGTGATCTCGATGCCGGACGGGGTGATCAGCACGACCTGGTCCTGGCCCAGCTCGATCGCCTCGCGGGTGTGCTCGATGAACGCGGACACGTCGCTGGCCAGGAAGTTTTCTCCCTCGCCGCGGCCGACCACGAGCGGCGAGTTGCGCCGGGCCGCGACCACGGCGTCGGGCACGTCGACGTCGACGGCCAGCAGTGTGAAGGCGCCCTCGAGCCGGCGCACCGTGCGGCGCATGGCCTCGGCGAGCAGCGCCGGCCCGGTCAATGCCGTCGAAGAAGAGCGAAGCGCGCGCATCTCGGCCGCCATCAAATGGGCGGCGCACTCGGTGTCGGTGTCGCTGGCGAACTCGACGCCGGTCGCCTCGAGCTCGGCGCGCAAGCGGGCGAAGTTCTCGATGATGCCGTTGTGGATGACCGCGACCCGGCCGTCGGCGGAGAGGTGCGGGTGGGCGTTCCGGTCGGTCGGGCCGCCGTGCGTGGCCCACCGGGTGTGCCCGATCGCCGTGCTGCCGGTGGCGATGCTGTCGCCGGCCCGCTCGGTGAGCGCCTTCTCCAGGTTGGCCAGCTTGCCGGCCTTCTTCTCGGTCAGGACGGTGTCGCCGTCGACCACCGCGACCCCCGCGGAGTCGTACCCGCGGTATTCGAGCCGGCGAAGGCCGTCGAGAACGATGCTGAGTGCCGGCCGACCGCCGACGTAACCCACGATGCCACACATGCGGGGCACTGTAGCCGACGATCGCTCATCTCGCATGCTCGAGAAGTACCCTTTCGAGCACCCGAGTTGCTCGAAAGGGTGTTGACCCACCGATGGCGTTCTTCGCGTACCGTCAGCCGCAGGACCGCACCGGGAGAGACGCTTGACCAACCAGCACGACACCCCGCAGCCGGAGGAGCCGACGCCGCCCGGCGGGAACGCGCCGATCTCCGGGCAGCCCTGGTCGACACCCTCCGGCGACACGCTCTCCCCGGAGCCCTACCAGCGACCGAGGCCGACCTACACGCCCGGGTCAGCGCCCATCCCCGAGCCCGACTACCCGCCGACGTCCCAATTTCCCCCAGTCAACTACGCCCCACCCGGCTACGCGCCCGACTACGGCGGCGGCTACGCGCCCCAACCGGGCGGGTACGCGCCCCCACCGGCCTACGCGCCCCAACCTCCCGGCTACGGCCCACCGCCCGGCTATCCACCGCGCAAGAGCAACGCCCCACTCGTCGCGGTCATCCTGGCCGTAGCGCTACTGCTCTGCGGCGGCGTAGTAACCGCCGGCGTCCTGGTCGCGCGCGGCGTAGCCAACAAGGCCAAGGAGGTGGCCGCGCCCTTCGACGTGCCCACCGAGGCGCCCACCTTCCCGGGCCTGCCCACCGAGCTGCCGACCGACGCCGCCGGCAGCGGCCGCAAGATCAGCGTGACCTACGAGGTCACCGGCGACGGCCCGGTCTCGATCGTCTACCTCGAGAAGGTCGGCGACACCCCGGTCCGGCTCAGCGACGTGAAGCTCCCCTGGAAGTTCACCACCCAGATGGAGACCCCCGCCCTGCTCTCCGTGGTCGTCCTGCGGGTCGGCGCCAGCACCGGCACGGTCAGCTGCAAGGCCTCGGTCGACGGCGACGAGGTCAAGTCCAACACGTCCGACGATGCGAACTTCGCGACGGTCACCTGCACCCACCTGGCCCTGGATTGAGATGACGAACGATCCCCTGGTCGAGCGCATGCGCGCGTTCGGCACCACGATCTTCACCGAGATGTCCGCGCTGGCCCTCAGCACCGGCTCGATCAACCTGGGCCAGGGCTTCCCGGACACCGACGGCCCTCAGGAGATGCTCGACGCGGTAGCCAGGAGCGGGCAAGCCAACCAGTACCCGCCGCTGTACGGCATCCCCGCCCTGCGCAGTGCGATCACCGATCACGAGCGGCGTTTCTGGGGCCTCGACCGCGACCCCGACGGCGAGGTCGTCGTCACCGCGGGCGCCACCGAGGCGGTCGCGGCCGCGATCCTCGGCCTGTGCGAGTACGGCGACGAGGTCGTGTGCTTCGAGCCGTACTACGACTCGTACGCGGCCTCCATCACCCTGGCGGGAGCGACACGACGGCCCGTCACCCTGCGCCCGGGCCCCGACGGCCGCTACCGGTTCGACGAGGGCGAGTTGCGCGCCGCTTTCGGCCCGCGCACCCGCCTGGTGCTGCTCAACTCGCCGCACAACCCGACCGGCAAGGTCTTCACCCGCGCCGAGCTCACCCTGATCGCCGAGCTCTGCCAGGAGCACGACGCCTACGCGGTCACCGACGAGGTCTACGAGCACCTTGTCTTCGACGACGCGCCGGAGCAGCACGCGCCGCTGGCCACCCTGCCCGGCATGCGGGAGCGCACCCTGCGCATCTCCTCGGCCGGCAAGACCTTCTCGTGTACGGGTTGGAAGGTCGGCTGGGCGACGGGGCCGGCGGCGCTGGTGTCGACGGTGGCGCGGGTCAAGCAGTTCCTGACCTTCGTCAACGCCGGCCCGCTCCAGCCCGCCGTCGCGGTGGCCCTCGGCCTGCCCGACGCCTACTTCACCGAGTTCCGGGCCGGCCTGCAGGCCCGCCGCGACCGCTTGGTGACCGGCCTCGCCGAGGCCGGCTTCACCGTGCTGCCGTCCGAGGGCACCTACTTCGTCACCGCCGACATCACGCCGATAACCAGCAAGGACGGCGCCGACTTCTGCCGCGAGCTACCCGCGCGGTGCGGGGTGGTGGCCGTGCCCACCCAGGTCTTCTACGACCACCAGGAGGAGGGCCGCCACCTGATCCGCTTCGCCTTCTGCAAGCGCGAAGAGGTCATCGAAGAGGCGGCCCAGCGCCTGTCGAAGCTGAAAGGCTAGAACGCCCTGACCTCGTCGGCGATCCGAGTGGCGACCGCGCTGGCCTGCTCCTCGGTGGCCGCTTCGACCATGACGCGTACGAGAGGCTCGGTGCCCGAAGGACGCAGCAGCACCCGCCCGGTCTCGCCCAGCTCGGCCTCCGCCGCCGCCACGGCGGCCAGGACGGCCGGTGCCGAGGCGCCGGCCTCCCGGTCGCTCACCCGCACGTTGATCAGCACCTGCGGCAGCTTGTGCACCACCGCGGCCAGGTCGGCCAGCGATTTGCCGGAGGCTGCCAGCTGGGCCATCAGGTGCAGGCCGGTCAGCACGCCGTCGCCGGTGGTCGCGTAGGCCGGCATCACGATGTGCCCGCTCTGCTCGCCGCCGAGGGCCAGCCCGCCCGCGTTGAGCTCCTCCAGCACGTAGCGGTCGCCGACCTTGGCCTCGATCAGCTTGATGCCGGACTGCTTCATCGCTATCCGCAGGCCCAGGTTGCTCATCACGGTCGCGACCAGCGTGCCGTCGGTGAGCGTGCCGGCGTCGCGCATGGCCAGCGCCAGGATCGCCATGATCTGGTCGCCGTCGACGATGTCACCCGATGCGGTGACGGCGAGGCAGCGGTCGGCGTCGCCGTCGTGCGCGATGCCCAGGTCGGCGCCCTCGGCGAGGACCCGCTCGCGCACCTTGTCCATGTGCGTCGAGCCGCAGTCGTCGTTGATGTTGAGGCCGTCCGGCTCGGCGTGGATCGCGATGACCTCGGCGCCGGCCTCCTCGTACGCGGTGGGCCCCACCTCGCTGGCCGCGCCGTTCGCGCAGTCCACCACGACCTTGATGCCGTTGAGCGGGTGCGGCGTCGAGCCGACCAGGTGCTTCACGTAGTGCTCGGCGCCGTCCAGCAGGTCGTGCACCCGCCCGATCGCGCCGCCGGTGGGCCGGCCGATCAGCCCGTGGCCGTCCTCGATCGCCTGCTCGATCCGGGCCTCGAGCTCGTCGGGCAGCTTGGTGCCGCCGGGCGCGAACAGCTTGATCCCGTTGTCGGGCATCGGGTTGTGCGAGGCGGAGAGCATCACGCCGAGATCGGCGTTGGTCTGGGCGACCAGGTACGCGACGGCCGGCGTGGGCAGCACCCCGACCCGTACGACGTTGGCGCCGGCGCTGGTCAGCCCGGCGACCACGGCGGCCTCGAGCATCTCGCCGCTGGCCCGCGGGTCACGCCCGACGATCGCCATCGGCTGGTGGCTGCTGTCGCTCTCGACGAGGACCCGGGCCGCCGCGACCGCGACGGAGAGGGCCAGTTCCGGGGTCAGGTCGCCGTTGGCGAGCCCGCGCACGCCGTCGGTACCGAACAGTCGCCCCATGGGCAGTCCTTTCAGTGGAAAGCAAGACGGCCGGGCCCGCCCCCGATGTGGAGGGGGCGAACCCGGCCGCCTGTCAAGCGATCAGCGCTTCGAGTACTGCGGAGCCTTACGGGCCTTCTTGAGGCCGTACTTCTTGCTCTCCTTGACCCGGGCGTCACGGGTGAGGAAGCCGGCCTTCTTGAGGGCCGGGCGGTCGTCCGGGTCGTTGGTGATCAGCGCGCGGGCGATGCCGAGGCGGAGGGCGCCGGCCTGGCCGGTGATGCCGCCGCCACGCAGGTTCGCGATCACGTCGAACTGCTCGGCCTTCTCGGCGGTGCTCAGCGGCTCACGGATGAGCTGCTGGTGCACCTTGCTCGGGAAGTAGGCCTCGAGGTCGCGACCGTTGCAGGTGATCTTGCCGGTGCCGGGGACGAGACGCACCCGGACGATGGCCTCCTTGCGGCGGCCCACGGTCTGGATCGGACGGTCACCGGGACGCGGGGCGCGGACCGGGGCCGGCGCGGGCGTCTCGACCACGACGACCGTCTCAGCGGGCTCCTCGACGGTCTCGACGACCTCGGGCTCGATGATGTCGGACATGCTGCTGCCTTCTCCCGCGCTCACTGCGCGATCTGGGTGATTTCGAAGGGCTGGGGCTGCTGAGCGGCGTGCGGGTGCTCGGCGCCCGGGTAGACCTTCAGCTTCTTGATGATCTGCCGCGCGAGCTTGTTGTGCGGGAGCATGCCCTTGACGGCCAGCTCGATCGCCTTCTCGGGGCGCTTGGACAGCAGCTCCTCGTAGCCGACCTGCTTGAGACCGCCCGGGTAGCCCGAGTGGCGGTAAGCGACCTTGGTCTGCCGCTTGTTGCCGGTGAGAGCCACCTTGCCCGCGTTGATGATCACCACGAAGTCGCCGGTGTCGACGTGCGGCGCGAAGGTCGGCTTGTGCTTGCCACGCAGAAGGTTGGCCGTGTGGGTAGCCAGGCGGCCCAGGACGACGTCAGAAGCGTCGATAATGTGCCACTGACGCTCGATCTCACCCGGCTTCGGGCTGTACGTACGCACAGAATTACCTTGTCTTGTCGTCGGTCTGGGGCTGCGCGCTGGTCGCCCCGAGCACAAGATGTCTCGAGCGCGAACGGCTGTCACACAACAGCAGGCAACAATACCCGGCCGCGCGGCGCGTGGTCAAAACGACGGTCCTGCCGGACCCCCAACAATATGCCGGTCAAGCATACTCCGCTGCCACGACGCACCCGACCCCGGGATCCGGAGGACGGCGAGGATGGCTCTTAGCAGGCTCGAAACAAACGGGACGCCGTGGTGAAATCCGCCACCGGCAGGCTTCGGAGATGGCCAATGGTGCACACGTGCGGGGACGGAGCACTATTGATAGGCCACCGTCAGGGTTGAGGACGGACCTGACGGTGACTGCCGAGCCGGTTCCCCGGCTCGGCGAGGAGGAGTCGCGGTGTGCGCCGGACGGAGGTACGGCGGAGAACGCAGGCGTGACATGGGAGCGGGTCGACGCTGAGGACGGCGAGCTCCGAGCGTGCCCTTCGGTGGACCGTACGGCCACGCCGCGACTTCTCGAAGAACGATGACCAGCCTGGCGAGGCCGACAGCGTCATTGTCGGGCTACACGGTCGGGGTGACCGCCGACCGGCGGCGTGACGAGCTGGCCAACCTGCTCGAGAGCCGGGGCGCCCGGGTGGTGCTGGCCCCCGCGCTGCGCATCGTCCCGATCGCCGACGACGCCCAGCTGCGCGCCGCGACCCGTGCCTGCCTCGACCAACCGCCGGACATCGTGCTGGTCAACACCGGCATCGGCCTGCGCGGCTGGCTGGAGGCCGCGGAGGGCTGGGGGCTGGCCGAGCCGCTGCGGGCGACGCTGGCCCGGGCGTACCTGATCGGCCGGGGCCCGAAGGCGCGCGCCGCGATCCGCTCGGCCGGCCTGCACGACAAGTGGTCCCCCGAGGGCGAGAGCTACGAGGAGGTCGTCGACCACCTCCGGGCCCGGGGCCTGCGGGGCCTGACCGTGGCGCTCCAGCTGCACGGCGAGAGCCAGCCGGAGTACACCGAGGCGCTCCAGGCGGCCGGTGCCCGGGTGATCGAGGTGCCGGTCTACCGCTGGGGGCCGCCCACCGACCCCGCGCCGCTGCACCGCCTGGTCGACCTGGTCACCGGCCGGCTGGTCGACGCCGTCACGTTCACCAGCGCCGCGGCCGTGAACGCGCTGCTGCGCGCGGCCGGCCCGATGAGCGACAACCTGCTCGACGCGCTGCGCGCCGACGTGCTCGTGGCCTGCGTGGGTCCGGTGACCGCGGCGCCGCTGCGCCGGCACGACGTGCCGATCGTGGCGCCGCCCCGGGCCCGGATCAGCGCCCTGGTCCGTACGATCGTCGAGGAATTGCCGAAGAGGGCGGTCACGCTCGAGGTGGCCGGTCACTCGCTGACCCTGCGGGGACACGCCGCGATCGTCGACGGCGACCTGCGGCCGCTCGCCCCGGCCCCGATGGCCGTGCTGCGCACGCTGGCGGCCAGGCCCGGCCGGGTGCTCTCCCGGGCCGCCCTGCTGCACGCGCTCCCCCGTGGGGCCGACGAGCACGCGGTCGAGATGGCGGTGGCCCGGCTCCGGGCGGGCCTGGGCGCGCCCGGAGTGGTCCAAACGGTGGTAAAACGCGGCTACCGACTGCCAAATTAAGACAAACCGGTCAGCCGACGACGGCCGGGTATCCCCCACTCTGCTCGGCCACCAGCGTGGCCATCGCGTGCTCGACGACCTGCACGAGCACGCCCTTCACCGAGTCCCGGTGGCGGGCGTCGCACAGCACCAGCGGCACGTGCGGCGGGATCGCCAGGGCCTCGCGCACCTCGTCCGGCTCGTAGCGCGGCGCGCCGTCGAAGCAGTTGAGGGCCACGATGTACGGCAGATGCCGGTTCTCGAAGTAGTCGAGCGGCGCGAAAGCGTCCGCGATCCGACGTGTGTCGACCAGCACGGCGGCGCCCACGGCGCCCCGGATGAGCTCGTCCCACATGAACCAGAAGCGGGTCTGCCCGGGGGTGCCGAAGAGGTAGAGGATCAGGTCGTCGGCCATGGTGATACGGCCGAAGTCCATCGCCACCGTGGTGGTCTCCTTGCCAGGCACCTTGGACGCGTCGTCGACGCCCTGGCCGGCCGAGGTCATCAGCGCCTCGGTGGTCAGCGGCTCGATCTCGGAGACCGATCCGACGAGCGTCGTCTTGCCGACGCCGAAGCCGCCCGCAATGACGATCTTCGCGGAGGTGATCTCCCTGGGTTGCGCCCCCGCCCGCTCAGAGCTTGCGAAGTCCACTCAACACCCTTTCCAGCAGATCCATCCGCTCCGTGAAGCCCTTCTTGGGAGCGGCGCTGTGCAATGACAGCAGTCCGTCGGCGACCATGTCCGCGACCAGGACCCGGGCGATACCCAGCGGAAACCGGGTGAGCGCCGAGAGCTCGGCCAGGGACTGCGGCTTCGCCTCGCAGAGCACCGCGATGCGGTACTTGTCGTGCCCGGCGAACCGGGCCTCTTGCACGCCGGCCTGGCTGGCTACCAGGACCGCTTCGATCGGAATGTCACGGCGTGGCTCGGTCCGTCCGCGGGTGACCGCGTACGGGCGTACCAGGTTGCCCCGTGGGTCCTGTGGCTGCCCCATGATGCGATCACCCCCTTCCGGCCGTTCGCCTGCTAATGACTGACGGCCTCACGCGGCGCGGGCGTCAGCGCGGCGCCGACCCGCTCCACGAGCAGGGCCATCTCGTAGCCGACCTGGCCGACGTCGCAGCTGCGCGCCGCGAGCACGGCCATCGACGAGCCATCGCTGACGGACATGAGGAACAGATATCCGCTGTCCATCTCGATGATCGTCTGCTGGACCGCGCCGGCGCTGAACATGCGGGACGCGCCCTCGGTGAGGCTCACCACGCCGGAGGCGATGGCGGCCAGCTGATCGGCGCGGTCCGTCGGGAGGTCGCGTGACGACGCCAACAGCAGGCCGTCCGCGGACACGGCCACGACGTGGGCGATGCCGGCGACGCTGTTGGCGAAGTTGTTGAGCAGCCAGCCCATGTCGTGCATGGTGGGGGGCCTGGTCACTGGTCCTTCTCCTTAGCCTGGGGGGTGGCGGCTTCGGCAGTGCCGTCCGTACGCCCTCGTTGCACACCACGGTGGTACGCGGACAGGAGTCCACGGACCTCGTCCGGGCTGCGACGGTTCTGGTGGCGCGGTCCGGCCTGTACGCCGCCGGGCACAAGCTGTGCCTGCGGTACACGCTTCGGCAGACCGGACCGGGTGGTGCCGGCGTCGACGGGCTCCGCCGCCGCCATCGCCAGCTTCCAGCCATCGTCGGCAGCCGTCTTCCACCGGTCCTCCGCCGCCGGTCGCGGCCGCGGAACCGATGATCCATTGTGCCCGGTGGTCTCGGGAGCCGGCGCGGGCGGGGGCGCCGGCGAGGCCGGAGCCGGAGCCGGAGCTGGCGCAGGCGCAGGCGCAGCAGGAGGCGCCGGAGGCGGCGAGGCCGGTTGAGAGGAAGAGTTCGGCGGCGGCGCGTATCCGGCGGTCGGCATCCCCCACTCCTCCGTGGCCGCCTCGTGGTTGCGGAACCAGCTCTGCTGCATCTGCACGAAGATCGGAGCGTCGTTCCGCTCCTCGGCCGGCGTGGGCGCCGGCGTGGCCGGCACCGGCGGCATCGCGGCCAGGGCAGCCCCCCAGCTGCCCGAGTCCGGTTGAGCCGGCGCCGGGGTCGGCGACATCGGCGTCGGGGTGAAGCCGTTCATGGTCGTCGCGGTCTCCGCGGTGACCGGCTTGGCCACGCGGGTGGGCAGCGGCGGCCGGTCAGGGGTCGGCGCGGCCGGGCGCTGCGAGGGGAACATCGGCAGCGACGGATGGGCCGGCTGGTCCGGCCAGGACTCGGCGGCGGGCGAGATGGCCGGCAGGGTCGCCGTCGCGGCCCGCGAGGACCAGCCGCCGGCCGACGCCGGGAGCTCCGGCGTCTGCCCGCCGCTGGGCAGCGCCCCGCCGCCGCGGTGCGGGAGCACCACGATGCTGCTCGGCAGGATCACCTGGGCGACCGTGCCGCCCTCGATGTTGGCGCGCAGCTCGACCCGGATGCCGTAGCGGCTGGCGAGCCGGCTGACCACGGCGAGACCCATCAGCCGGAACGCCGCCACGTCCACGTCGGGCGTCTCGGCGAGCCGGCGGTTGAGCTGATCCATCTGCTCCTCGGACATGCCGAGGCCGCGGTCCTCCACCTGGATCACCACGTAGTCGCGGATGCGCCGGGCGTCGGCGACCACGGTGGTGGTGGGCGGGGAGAACCGGGTGGCGTTGTCGAGCAGCTCGGCGACCAGGCGGACGACGTCGTTGACGGCGAGCGCGGCGATCGCGATGTCGGTGTCGACCGTGCCGAACTCGATCCGGTTGTACAGCTCGACCTCGGACTGGCTGGCCCGCAGCGCGTCGACCAGCAGCGCGTCCTCGCGGCGCGGCGCGCTGGAGTCGGCGCCCGCCAGGACCAGCAGGTTCTCGTCGTTGCGGCGCATCCGGGTGGCGAGGTGGTCGAGCTCGAAGAGCCGGGCGAGGCGCTTCGGGTCCTCCTCGGTGCGCTCGATGCTGTCCAGCTCGCCGATCATGCGGTCGACCAGGGACTGCGAGCGGCGGGCGAGGTTGAGGAACATCGCCGAGACGGTGGTGCGCAGCGCCGCCTGCTCGGCCGCGATCCGGACCGCCTCGCGGTGGACCACGTTGAACGCCTGGGCGACCTGGCCGATCTCGTCGCGGTTGGTGAGCCGGATCGGGTCGCGCAGCTGGCCGACGATCTCGTCGGCGCCGCTCTCGCCGAGCGTCCGGGCGTCGCGCAGCCGGGCCACGGCGTCGGGCAGGTCGCGGTTGGCCACCGCGAGCGCGCCCTCCCGCAGCCTGCGCAGCGACAGGTTGAGCGAGCGGGCCAGGATCACCGCGAGGGCGATCGCGACGATCAGCACGAGCAGCACCAGCGCGGCCTCGAGCGCCGCCTGCCGTACGACCGAGGCGCTCTCGTCCGCGGCCAGCGTGACGTTCCGGTTCTCCAGCTCCTGCTCGGCCCAGCGCATCAGGTCGACGACGGCGCCGAAGGAATTGATGACCTCGGCGGCCGGCACGGCCACACCGCGGCCGAGCTGGATCGAGATCTGGTCGGAGAGGTTGACCGCGTCGCCGGTGACCACGTTGTCCACCAGCGACTGCTGCTCGGGCGAGGCGAACGCGGCGAAGGTCAGCAGACCCTCCTGCTGGCTGGTCTGCGACGCGATGAACGAGGCGCGCTGCTCGTTGCTGAGGTCCTTGGAGACCAGCGCCGAGTACGCGGTCGACTCCAGGTCGGCGGCGCCGGACTTGGCCTTGGAGAACGCGCTGGTGGCCCGCAGGCTGTCGCCGACCTCGTCGTCGCCGGCGTACTGGCTCACCGCGTCGCCGTAGCCGAGCAGGTCGGTCAGGACCACGCCGTACCGCGACATGGCCTCGGCAACGCCGAGGCCATCCTTCTTGCTCACCTGGTTGCGGGTGGAGTCCAGCGCGTTCAGGTTGTCGTCGATCTGTACGAGGCGGCTCTGCACGGCCGCCGGCGGATCGTCGAGAGCTTGCCGGTTGTCCCGGTAGACCTTGATCTCGGCGTCGGTCTTCTTGACCGCGTCGGCGTAGGCCGCGACCGGCGCGCCCGGCGTCGCCAGGTACGTGGCGGCCTGCATCCGCTCGTTGTGCAGGAGCTGGGTCAGGGTGGAGACGTCGGTTCCGAGCTGGGTGAGCTTCTCGACCTGGCCGGCCTCGGTGGCCCGCTGACTCACGTCGACCAGACGGGCGGTCGCCAGCACGATCACCGCGGCGAGCGGAACGAACAGGATGAGGGCCAGTTTGGCCCGGATCCGTGCGTCCCTCAGCCGGGGGAAGACACCACGGCGCGTCACCTGGGTCGAAGATCCGGTGCTCACGACTTCTCCTCCGTGGTCATCCCCGTATCTCTTCGCCCGCCAGAGGCTGCGGCTCGGCGATTTCATCAGAGAGAGTTGCCGTTTGGGAAGTCGAAGTCCGCCCGGAAACAAACTTGTTGTCCGATGAGTAACTGCCCTTTCGGTTCCACAATCGACACCGAACGCGTGTTGACGTGCACGAATGTCCCACTGGCCACTGATTGTGATTTTCCGGTTACGGAACACCGTCAAGATTCCAACCAATATGTGAGACAACTGTCTCGCGCCCGCGATCGGCACCGGCTTGACCAGCCGCCTTCACGTTGGCAAGGTTTGGCGCGATCAGACGGACATGTTGTCCGTGCAGGCGCGCCCGCGGCCGGTCACCGTTGCCGCCCGTGTCCCGCGTTTCGCCCCTCGAGGAGGCACCGCAGTGAGGCTCCCCCGCCTCGCCACGGCATCCGTCGTGGCCTCGACGCTTCTCGTCGCCGGACTTGCCGGCTGCACATCGGACGACGAAGGCTCCGGCGGTGACGGCGACACCATTGTGATCGGCGCCGACCTGAACAATTCGTCCAGCGTGGATCTCGCGTACGGCCGCGCCCTGCAGCTGCGGATCGACCAGATCAACGCGTCCGGCCGGCTCGGCAACCGCAAACTGGTGCTCCGCACCCAGGACAACCGCTCCGACCCGAAGGCGTCGCTGAGCAACCTCACCAAGTTCGCCGACGACCCGTCGGTGGCCGCGGTCGTGACCGGCTCGTGCGAGCAGTGCGTGCTCGACAACGTCAAGACGATCAACGACCGGAAGCTGCCGACGATCTCGCTGGCCGCCGCCGACGAGGTCGCCCAGCCGGTCGGCGAGCGGCCGTACATCTTCAAGATCGGCCCCAACTCGGCCGACAGCGCCGCCGCCCTGGTGGGCGAGCTCAACCGGATCAAGGTGCCGAACGTCGCGGTGCTCTACGCCGACGACTACTACGGCCGGGGCGCCGACAAGGCGCTGGACGCCGAGCTCGGCAAGGCCGGCATCGACCAGGCCGCCACCCGCTCGGTGAAGCCGGCCGCCACCGACATCACCCAGGCGGTCGGCACGCTCACCGACACCAAGCCGGGCGCGCTGATCGTGCTGGCCTCGCCCGACCAGGCCGCGCTCGCCGCCTCCGGCGCCCGGAGCGCCGGCTTCAAGGGCCGCATCTACTTCGACGCGGCCGCCGCGAGCGACATGTTCATCCCGATCTCCGCGGCCGCCGCCACCAACAGCACCACGATGGTGTTCACCCAGATCCTGGCGATCGACGACGTGATCGCCACGACGCCGGCCAAGGCCTCGCGCAAGCAATGGTTCCGCGACTACGTGTCGCGCTACGGCAGCTACTCGGGTGTCGCCTCGTTCGCGGCCGACGCCGCCGACCTGATCGCCGCCGGCGCCGCCCGGGTAGGCGCCAACCGCGACCAGATCCGGCAGATCATCGAGACCTCACAGGTGGACGGCATCTCGGGCCCGATCCGCCTCACCCCGGCCAACCATTCCGGCCTCATGCCGCAGGCGCTGACCCTCCTGGTGGCTCGAGCGGGCCGATGGAGACTAGCTTCGTAAGAACACTGAGAGTGATCCCCCAAAAGCTTTCCTTAGAAAGTGGCGTCGCGGGGCACGGATTCCGTAACGTGCCCCGCATGGCACTTCGGACCTCGGCCAAACTGTTGGGGGTCGCGCTCGGCGTTGCCGCGCTGGCCGGCGCAAGTCAGCTCGGACTGGCGTACGGCCTCGGCATAGTGGGCCTCACCCGCACGCTTGACATCACCATGCGTGACCACTGGACAGCCCAACTGGCCTGGGTCGCCTGGTTCGCCATGACCGCGGCGGTGGCCGGCGCCATGGCCGCCCGGCACCGCCTGCCGAAGGGGTCCGGCGCGGGCACCCGGCTCGTCTCGGCGGTCGCCGCCGCCGTCGGCGCGGGGGTGATCGTGCCGCTGACGATGCAGCCGGCCCGCAACACCCACGTGGCCGGGGTGCAGCCGGTTCTGGTGATCGGCATCTGCGCCGCGCTGGGCGTGGCGGCCGGCATCTTCGCCGCCTACGCGGCGCTGAGCCGCGAGGTCGCTCGCTGGAGCTTCGCGACCGTCGGCATCGCCGTCTGGGTGATCGCGGTGGTCTCGGTGGCGCCGTCCATGGCGCCGGGCAAAAACCTTCCTTCCGTACGCCTCGGCGTGCTCGACCCCGAATTCCTCCCCGCCGACGTCACCAAGCGGACGGCGCTGTTCACGATGCCCGTGCTGGCCCTGATCTGCGGCATCGCGCTGGGCTGGGCGGCACGCCGCCGCGGCCTGCCCACGCTGACCATCGCGCTCGCCGGCCTGGCCGGCCCGGCCCTGCTCACCCTGGCCTACCTGATCGCCGGCCCGGGTTCGACCGACTACCAGACCGTCCCGTACTGGGCGGCGATGACCGCGGCCGGCGCCGGCGTGCTCGGCTCGGTCCTGGCGGCCGTCGTCCGCCGCTCCCCCGCGACGACCGGCGACGCGGCGTCCGCCGCCGAGGCACCGCAGCGCCCGCCGCTGCCCAAGCGCGACGCCCAGCCCGACTCGGCCATCGCCCAGGCCGCGGCCACCGCTGCGCAGCGCCCCGAGGAGCAGCTGCGCCCGTCCGACACCGGGGTCCTCACCGCGCCGTTCGACGGCTTCAAGCCCGTGAAGTCGGCCCCCACGCCCGTCCCGCAACAGCCGGCCAAAGGCCGGGGCCGCCGCGGCCGTCAGCAGCCCGAGCAGCAGCAACAGCAGTCCGACAACGTCGCCGAGTGGGTCAGCGGCCTGGGTAACTGATAGACGAACATATATGGAATGACCCGTCGGAGATGTACCGGCGGGCGGCTCCGGGCCACAGGATGGGCGAGACAACCCCCCGATGGCATCGGAGTCCGATCATGATCGTTGACCGGCAACCCCGCACCCGTCTCGGCCGGTTCCTCGCCGGCCTCGCCCTCGTCTTCGCCATCTCCGGCACCGGCCTGGTGGCGCCGGCCGTGGTGGCGCCGACGCACACCGACGCCGCCCAGGCCGCGGTCTACTCGAGCTGCACGATCTCGCGCTGCTCCGCGGCCCGGACGGCCCGCACCGGCTGGTCGTCGCTCGGCTGGCCGCTCGGCGCCGGCTGGTACTCCTGGCCGTACGGCCAGTACAACTACACCGGCGGCACCTTCCAGAACCGGGAGGGCCAGCTGCCGTCGGGCGCGAGCTACAACGAGTACGACGTCTACTCGCGCGCCCGCGGCGCCTCGCGCGACGCGTACCGGATCGTGGTGAACCGGTCCACGAAGGAAACCTGGTTCACCCCCGACCACTACGTGACGTTCTACAAGCTCTGAAGCGGCACGTAGACCTTCGAGCCGGTGGCGCGGAATTCTTCGGATTTGTCCCGCATTCCGCGCTGCCGTATCTCGTGCGAGATCTTCATCGAGCAGAACTTCGGCCCGCACATCGAGCAGAAGTGCGCCGTCTTGGCGGGCGCCGCCGGCAGCGTCTCGTCGTGATACGACCGGGCCGTCTCCGGATCAAGGGCCAGCTCGAACTGGTCCTCCCAGCGGAACTCGAAGCGGGCCTTCGACAGCGCGTCGTCCCACGCTTGCGCCCCCGCGTGCCCCTTGGCCAGGTCGGCCGCGTGCGCCGCGATCTTGTAGGCGATCATCCCGGCCTTCACGTCGTCCCGGTTCGGCAGCCCGAGGTGCTCCTTCGGGGTCACGTAGCAGAGCATCGCCGTCCCGAACATCCCGATCATCGCGGCCCCGATCGCCGAGGTGATGTGGTCGTACGCCGGCGCGATGTCCGTGGTCAGCGGCCCGAGCGTGTAGAACGGCGCCCCGCCGCACAGCTCGACCTGCAGGTCCACGTTCTCCTTGATCTTGTGCATCGGCACGTGGCCCGGCCCCTCGACCATCACCTGCACGCCGTACTCCCAGGCCCGATGGGTCAGCTCGCCCAGTGTCCGCAGCTCCGCGAACTGCGCCTCGTCGTTGGCGTCCGCGATCGATCCCGGCCGCAGCCCGTCCCCGAGCGAGAACGTAATGTCGTATTCCGCAAATATCTGACACAGCTCGTCGAAATTCGTATAGAGGAAATTCTCCTCATGGTGCGCGAGGCACCAGGCCGCCATGATCGACCCGCCCCGCGACACGATCCCGGTCACCCGGTCGGCGGTCAGCGGCACATAGGGCATCAGCACGCCCGCGTGGATCGTCATGTAGTCCACGCCCTGCGCCGCCTGCTCGAGAACCGTCTCGCGGAACACCTCCCACGACAGCCGCGACGGCTCGCCCTTGACCTTCTCCAGGGCCTGGTACAACGGCACGGTCCCGATCGGCACCGGCGAGTTCCGGATGATCGCCTCGCGCGTCTCGTGGATCCGGGGCCCGGTCGACAGGTCCATGACCGTGTCCGCCCCCCACCGCGTCGCCCAGGTCATCTTCTCGACCTCTTCGTCCACCGACGAGGTCACCGCCGACGTGCCGATGTTCGCGTTGACCTTCACCAGGAACCGCGACCCGATCACCATCGGCTCCGACTCCGGGTGGTTGTGGTTGGCCGGCAGCACCGCCCGTCCGGCCGCGATCTCCTCGCGCACCACCGACGCGTCAACATCCTCCCGGATCGCCGCGAACTCCATCTCCGGCGTGATCACTCCGGCGCGCGCCGCCGCAAGTTGCGTGCCGAAAGAAACGCGCCAGGGCGCCCGCAGCGGCGGCAGCCCCACCGACGGATCACTGCCCGGCCCCGACGTGTCGTACAGCCGCACCGGCTCGTTCCCGTCGCTCAGCGGCACCTCGCTGAACGGCACGCGCATGTCCGGACGCGTTCCCTCGACGTAGACCTTCCGCCTCATTTTTGCTCCTAAATAGGTAGATAACGGACGTCAGACGGCAGCAAGAATCCCGCCTACCGGGCCGATGGTGCTCAGGCGAAGTGGTTCAGCGGTCCGGGCCCGGCGCCCAGCCGCCAATCGCACCCACCTCGCAGCGCGGCCGTCACGAACTCCTTCGCCGCGCGAGCCGCCGAGGGCACCGAGTCGCCGAACGCCAGCCGCACCGCCAGCGCCGACGAGAAGGTGCATCCCGACCCGTGGTTGTTGATCGTCGCGACCGGCTCGCCGCGCAGCGTCGTGGTCACCCCGTCGTGCCACAACACGTCCGTCGCCAGCTCGCTGCCGGTCACCACCACCGCGCGCGCCCCACCTTCGGCGAGCCGGGCGGCCGCCAAAACCATTTCCTCGGCCGTTTCCACCGAGCTTTGCGTGAGGGCGCCGGCTTCCTGCCGATTAGGCGTCAAGATGCTTTCGTACGCGATGAGCGGCGCGACAGCCGCAGCAGCGGAGAGCCGTGCTCCTGAGGTCGCGACCAGAACCGGATCGACCACCAGGTTGGGCAGTTGCCGCCCACGGGCTCGGATGAGCTCGGCCACCGCCTTGTCGCCGATCATCCCGACCTTCACCGCCGCCACGTCGAAATCGGAAAGCACCGCGTCGAGCTGCGCCTCCACGATCTCGATCGGCACCGGATGAATGGCCGTGACCCCCACGGTGTTCTGCGCCGTGATCGCCGTGATGACCGAGGTCCCGTACGCTCCCAGCGCCGCGAACGTCTTGAGGTCGGCCTGAATCCCCGCTCCCCCACCGGAATCCGACCCGGCAATCGTCAGCACGACCGGAGGCGTCATCGCGGCACCACCAGGTCGTCCTCCAGATCGGACGACGTCGACCCTTGTGCCCCGCGAGCCACGCGGGCGGCGCCGAAGGCAGCGGCCAGCTCCCGCGACACCTGCTCCGGGTCGTCGGCGCGCATCACCGCGCCCATGACCGCGATGCCCCGCGCCCCCGCCGCCGCGCAGGCCGCCGCCCGTGCCGGGGTGTCGATCCCGCCCAGCGCCAGCCACGGCGCCTCGCCCGCGAACCCGGCCGCCCGCGCCGGCGCCAAGGCCGGCCCGTATCCCGGCTTGGACCGCGTCGGGTAGATCGGCGACAGCGTCACGTAGTCCTCGATGGACAGACGTGGGGTGTCGTGGCAGGAGCGCCCGATCAGCGCGACTCCGGCGGCCGGAAGCGGGTCGGCCTCGGCCAGGTGCACGGCGTCCGCGCCGAGCGGGTCGGGCCCGGCCACGATCAGCCGTCCGGGCGGCAGGAGATCCCTCAACGCGACCGCGAGTGCTCGCCTGTCGGCGTACGGCAAATCTCGCTCGCGGAGAATGACCCACGCGACGCCGCCGCGGACCGCCCGCTTGACCACCGTCAGGAGCGAGCCGGAGGCGAGCCGTCGATCGGTCAGCAGGACCAGACCGCTTGGCGTCACCATTGCGCCAGACCCTCGTCCGAAGTGGACGCGACCGCGTGGAAGCGCTTGGGAATCCGCCCCGACGCGTAGGCGAGCCGGCCGGCCGCCACCGCGTGCCGCATAGCCGCCGCCATCCCCGCCGGATCGTCGGCCCGGGTGATCGCGCTCGCGATGAGCACCGCGTCGCAGCCCAGCTCCATCGCCAGCGCCGCGTCCGAGGCCGTGCCGATGCCCGCGTCCAGCACCACCGGGATCTCCACCGACTGCCGGATCAACCGGATGTGGTGCGGGTTGGAGATGCCCAGGCCGGAACCGATCGGCGACCCGGCCGGCATCACCGCCGCGCACCCCACGTCGGCCAGCCGGCGGGCCAGGATCGGGTCGTCGCTCGTGTACGGCAGCACCGTGAACCCGTCGGCCACCAGTTGCTCGGCCGCCTTCAGCAACTCCACGCCGTCGGGCAGCAGCGTCCGCTCGTCGCCGATCACCTCGAGCTTGATGAGATCGGTCTCGAACGCGTCCCGCGCCAGGTGCGCCGTCTTGATCGCGTCGCCGGCCGTGTAGCAGCCGGCCGTGTTCGGCAGCACCCGCACCCCGAGCCGGTCGAGCATCGGCAGCAGCCCCGGCCCGGCGGCGTCGACACGCCGCAGAGCCACCGTGACCAGCTCGGTCTCCGACGCCCGGATCGCCTCTTCAAGGGCCGCGAGACTGTTGGCGCCGCCGGTCCCGAGGATGAGCCGCGATTCCCCGAACAGCATCGTCATCCCCCTTGCGCCGCGGTGAGCACCTCGACCGCGTCCCCGTCGGCAAGCCGGCTCGTCTCCCAGGTCGAGCGCGGCACGACGGTCCCGTTGACCGCCACCGCGACCCCGCGCCGCGCCTCGGTCAAGCGCTCGACCAGGTCGGCCACCGAAAGGGCGTCACCCTCCACGAGCTCCCGCCCGTTGACCGTCAACCGCATCAGAACCTCCCCGGCGCGAAGTGCTCGAGCAACGGATCGTGCTCACCGTCAACCAGCCCAGCGATCAGATCGGCCGTGATCGGCGCCAGCAGCACCCCGTTCCGGTGATGCCCCGCCGCGACGATGACTTGCCTGCCGCTCCCCACCCGCGACCCGCTCCCGACCTGCGACCCGCTTCCCGCGTGCGGCGCGTCGTCGGCCAGCCGGCCCAGCAGCGGCGCGTTGTCCGGCGTGCCCGGCCGGTGGCCCACGGTCGTCTCGACCAGCTCCCATTCGGCCAGCCCGGGCACCAGCTCGATCGCCGCGTGCAGCAGGTCATGCACCCCGCCCGCCGTGACGGTCCAATCGGTTCGTTCCTCCTGGGTGGCGCCGACCACGATCTCGCCATCGGCTCGCGGCACCAGATAGACGTGCCGCCCATCGACGGTCGCGTCGAGCACATGCCGCAACAGCCCCGGCTCCCCGCGCAGCCGCAGCACCTGCCCTTTCACCGGCCGCACCGGCAGCCCCGTCAACGCGGCGGTCCCACACCCGGCCGCGACCACGACCGTCTCCGCGTCCACTTCAGACAGGGCGTTGATCCGTTTTGCGACGATCCGCCCAGCGAGCCGCTCCCGCAGCGCCGCCACCACCTTGCGCGGATCCACCTGCCGCTCGGCCGGCGCGAACACTCCCGCCCGCACTCGCGGCGACAGTGCCGGCTCAAGCTCACGCAGCTCCGAGGGCCGCAACAGCGGAAGCTTCTGCCGAGTCCAGACCCGAGCCGCGTCGGCGAGATCGTCCGCCGTCATCGCCAGCCCGAGCGTCCCCGCGTCGTCATAGCCCACATCCACCCCGAGCTCCGCGGCAAAGGCCGGCCACCGCTCGTTGGACTCCTCAAGCAGCCGCGCAAGCGCCGGCTGCTCGAACGCCGACTCCCCGCCGGGCGCCAGCATCCCCGCCGCGACCTGCCAGGCCCCCGGCTCCCCGCTGTCCAGCACCGTGACGTCGAAGCCCCGCTCCACCAGCCGCCACGCAATGGAAAGCCCGATGATCCCCGCTCCCACCACGGTGACGTTCATCGCGCGAGCACTTTCAGCAGCTCGATCGTGGCCCCGGCCGGATCGGCCGCGATCGCCGAGATCGCAGCCACCCCGTATCCCGGCAGCTCAGCGGCCCTCGAAGCGGTGATCCCACCGATAGCGATCACCGGCGTCCCCGGCACCGCGTCGACCACCGCCCCGATCCCCGCCGCCCCGAGCGGCGGCGGCAACCCGTCCTTGCTGGACGTCGCGAACGCCGGCCCCACCCCGAGATAACTCGCGCCTTCGGCAACCGCAGCCCGCGCCGCCACCGGGTTCCGGCAGGTAGCACCCACGATCATCGTCGGCCCCACCACCCGCCGCACCGCTTCGACGGGCAGGTCTTCCGCCCCCACGTGCACGCCATCCGCGCCGGCCGCGAGCGCCACCCCCACCCGGTCATCGACCAGGCACAGCGCCCCCGCGGACCGGCACACTTCGAGCGCGGCGACAGTCAGCTCGTACGCGAGCCGATCTGATGTTTTGACCCGCACCTGGATCGCGACCGGCCCGTGTCCCACGGCTCCGCGCACCACATCGAGCGAGTCGGTGACGATTTGCAAACGAGGAAACAACGAACGCTCCTCCCTGCGCCGGCATGATCCGGATCAGGTTCGACGGTCGGGGGCCGCATCAGCCCCCCTCTCAGCCCGGTGCACCGGACTCCCGTGGGGTTGTCTTCTCCCGGACGCTAACCGTCCAACGACCAAAAATCCAGCGATCGCCGCCGGTGAGATGGCACTCGGTTTTCGACGCCGCGGGGTTTGCGGCGACGGAAATCGCGTGCCATCTCACCGGTTACCAGGCGATCGCCCGCGGAGCGAAGCGCAGCCAGCCAGCTCAGCGCACGTCCCAAACCGGCTCGGGGGTCTCGATCACTTCCCCGTCGCCCTGGAACAGCACGAAGCGGTCGAAGGACCGGGTGAACCATCGGTCGTGAGTGACCGCGATCACCGTCCCCTCGAACTGCTTCAACCCCTCCTCCAGCGCCTCCGCCGAGGCCAGGTCCAAGTTGTCCGTTGGCTCATCCAGCAGCAGAACCGTCGCCCCCGACAGCTCCAGCAGCAGCACCAGGAACCGCGCCTGCTGCCCGCCGGACAGGGTGCCGAACAGCTGATCGCCCTGCCCCGCCAGCTCGTACCGATTGAGGGCCTTCATCGCCCCCGCCCGATCCATCCCGGAGCGATGATCGTCACCCCGCCACAGGATCTCGACGAGCGTCCGCTCGAGCAGTTCCGGCCGGTCGTGGGTCTGCGAGAAGTGCCCGGGCCGCACCCGCGCGCCGAGCCGGGCCACCCCGGAATGCGCCACGTGCGCGAGCGGCGCCCCGTCGACCGGCTTGTTCTCGGATTCCGGGTCGCTGCCGCCGGCCGCCAGCAACCGCAGGAAATGCGACTTGCCGGTGCCGTTCGCGCCGAGCACCGCGACCCGGTCGCCGTACCAGATCTCCAGGTCGAACGGGAATGTCAGATCGTCCATCTCGAGCTGTTCGCAGATCACCGCCCGCTTGCCGGTGCGGCCGCCGCGCAGTTTCATCCGCAGCGACTGATCCTTGGGCGGCAGCGGCGGCGGGCCCGCTTCCTCGAACTTGCGCAGCCGTGTCTGGGCGGACTGATACCGAGAGGCCATATCGGAGTTGTAGGCGGCCTTCTGCTTGTACATCAGCATCAGCTCGCGCAGCTTCTGATGCTCCTCATCCCAGCGCCGGCGGTTTTCCTCGAGCTTCTCGTGCCGGTGCACCCGGGCCTCGTGCCACGATGCGAACCCGCCCGGATGCGTCCACGCGCTCCCGCCCTCGACCGCCACCACGCGATCGGCGGTCTGGGCCAGCAGTTCGCGGTCATGCGAGACGAACAGCACCGATTTGGACGACTCCTTCAGCCGCTGCTCGAGCCAGCGCTTGCCGGGCACGTCGAGGAAGTTGTCGGGCTCGTCGAGCAGCAGCACCTCGTCGCGGCCGCGCAGCAGCAGGTCGAGCGCGAAGCGTTTCTGCTGGCCGCCGGAGAGCGTGCGGACCGGCCGGCGCCGCACCTCGTCCCACGGCTTGGCGAGGATCGCGACGGCCACGGTGTCGAAGAGCACCTCGGCGTCGTACCCGCCCACCTCACCCCAGTGGGCGAGGGCATTGGCGTAGGCGATCTGGCTGCGCTCGGTCTCGTCCAGTGTGGCGGCGGCGGAGGCGAGCCGTTCACCCGCGGCGCCCAGTGCGGGCTCGACCAACGACAAGGCAAGATCTTCCAGCGTACGGTCGTCGCCGATCATCCCGATGAACTGGCGCATGACGCCCAGCCCACCGGAGCGCGCGATGCTCCCGGCCTGGGTCGGCAGGTCGCCGGCGACCATCCGCAGCAGCGTGGTCTTGCCCGCGCCGTTCGGCCCGACCAGCGCGACCTTGGCCCCCTCGCCGACCCGGAACGACACGTCGGCGAGAAGCTCCCGGCCGTCGGGCAGCACGAAGCCCACCCCGGCGACATCCACGTAACCCATGGCCGGCATTCTCCCGGGTACGCGCCCGGAGGTCAGCCGGTTTTCCGCGCCACCCGCAGCACCCGGAAGCCTTTCTGACTGGCCATTCGCTCGACCAGCCAGCCGTGCTCGACGAGCCAGGCGTGCAGCGAGTCGCCGCCGAGATGCCGGTTGATCACCAGCCAGGCCACCGCGTCCGGCGCGAGCCGGGGCAGCCAGCGCTCCATCAGAGCATGCAGCTCGGCCTTGCCCACGTGGGTCGGCGGGTTGCTCCAGATCTCGTCGAAAACGACGTCGCCCGGCACCTCGTCGGGCGCCGCCACCTTGACGTTCGGCAGGCCGAGCGTCGCCGCGTTCTCCGCGGTGAGCTCGCGGGCCCGCGAGTTCACGTCCACCGCCCACACGGTGACCTGCGGCGACTCGGTGGCCAGCACCGCGGCGATCGGGCCGTAGCCGCAGCCCAGGTCGAGGAAGACCCCGGTCCGCCCGGCGGTGGGCAGGTCACCCTTGCGCAGGAGCACGGCGGTGCCGGGGTCGAGCCGCCCGGCCGAGAAGACGCCGGACGCCACGGCCAGCCGGTAGTCGCGCCCCGCGACGTTGAACTCGATCTCGCCACGCTGGGCGGGCGTCGTGGGCTCGGCGCTGAAGTAATGCTCGGCGGTCACCCCGCAAGTCTGCCGCGACCCGGCCCGCCACCTGCGCCGGGGTGCCGCACATGGTGTGCGGCCATCGATCACCGTGCGCTTCTAGCGTGAAATGCATGCTGTACGGCACCCCTCAACGCCGCGAGCATCGCGCGCCCGGCGGCGCGCTGGCCCTGTTCGGCAGCGTCCTCGCCGCGGCCCGTCCCCTGGGACGGCGCGGCAACGGCGCCGGTCAGCACCGTTCGCCGGCCCGGCAACGCTCGCGCGCGGCTCCCGCGCCCACCCGACAAAGCACTTCCACCCGGCAAAGCACGCCCACTCGGCAGAGCACGCCCGCCCGGCAGAGCACGCCCGCACGGCGAAGCGCCCCGCCAAGCGCGCCCGCCCGCCAAGCCCCGCGGGCCGTCCGTGAGCCGCAGTGGGCCGCGCAGTTCATGGTCCGCGGCCTGGCCGGGCTGATCCTGCTCGCGCTGATCTCGATGACCCTCTTCTTCGTGCTGGCCGGCGACCACGGCGGCGGCGACCCGACGGCCGGCCCCGACCCGATCGCGGCCGGCATGCTCGCCTCCCGCACGGTCGACGCCGATCCGCTCACCGTCGAGGAGATCTTCCCGGACAGCGGCACCGTCCGGCCGACGGGCGCCAACCCGTACCGGATCACACTCACCCACATCGACACCGACTGCCGCACGGCGACCACCGGCGAACTGGGCGGCCTGCTCGCCGGGCACGGCTGCAGCCAGGTGGTGCGGGCCGGCCTGGTCGCGCCGTACGGCGACTACCGAGTGACCGCCGGCATGTTCAACCTGGCCGACGCGTCCGGCGCCGTCGAGGTGGACGACGTGCTCCGTCACCTGGTGGAGACCGGCGACGGCGGCTTCGCGACCCTGCCCGCCGCGAGATCCGACCCGGAGGCGCTGCCCACCGCGCAGGTCGGCTGGCGCACCCGCGGCCACTACCTGCTCTACTGCGTGATCAACCGGCCCGACGACAGCGTGGTCGCGGCCGACGACCCGTACGCGGCCCGCATCACCGACGACCTCGTCGACAGCTACCTGGGGACCACCGTCCTGGGCCGGCGCGCCGCGGGTTTCTAGGCTCGCATCCGCCGGGTGGCGTCCGCCCGCGCCGCGTACTCGGCCTCTTCCGGATAGCCCACCGCGATCAGCGTCAGCCCGTTCGCCGGCGCCACGGTGACCTCGCTCGACCGTTCACGCAGCGTCAGCAGTTTCCGCGGCCACGACGGCTCGCGGCGGCCATCGCCCACGGTCAGCATGGCGCCCACGAGGCTGCGCACCATCGACTGGCAGAACGCGTCGGCCTGCACGGTCGCCACGCACACGCCATCCGGGTCACGCCGCCAGTCGAGCCGGGTGATCGCCCGCACGGTGGTGGCGTGCTCCTTCCGCTTGCAGTAGGCCGCGTAGTCGTTCTCCCCCACCAGCCCGGCCGCGGCGGCGTTGAGCCGCTCCAGCTCGAGCGGCCGCACCCAGCCCAGGGTGTCGTGGCGTCGCAGCGGCTCCGGCCCCCACGGCGTGTCCGCGACGCGGTACTCGTACCGCCGGAAGGTCGCCGAGAAGCGCGCGTCGAACGACGCCGGCACCGGCGTGATCGCCCGGACCCGCGCGTCCGGCGGCATCAGCGCGGCCAGTCGCCGCAGCAGCGACCCCTCGAGGTCGGCCCACGACTCGAGCGGCAGGTCGACATGGCAGACCTGCCCGGTGGCGTGCACCCCCGTGTCGGTACGCCCGGCCACCGTGAGCCCGAGCGGCGCGTCGACGAGACGCCCGAACGCCTCGGTGAGCACCCCGGCGACCGTGCGCCTCCCCGGCTGCGCGGCCCATCCGGAGAAGTCGGCGCCGTCGTACGACACATCCAGCCGTAAGCGGATCGTCTCCATCGCACTCCCATGAGAAAGGCCCGGCACCCCCTGAAGGGTGCCGGGCCTCCGTACGCGAAAGCTAGGCCTTCTCGTCTTCGCCTTCGGCCTTGTCGCCGGGGCCCTCGGCGCCCTTGTCACCGGAAGCGTTCTCCGGCGCCTCGGCGTCCTGGTCCGCCTCGGTCGCGGCGGCGGGCGCCTCGTCCTCGCGGGCCAGCGCCTCGACCTTGTCCTGCTGCGCCGCGGCCTTGCGGGCCGTCTTCTTGGCCGGCGCCGTGGTGGCCGCGACCTCGAGCTCCTCGACCAGCTCGATGACGGCCATCGGAGCGGCGTCACCCTTGCGCGGGCCGGTCTTGGTGATGCGGGTGTAGCCGCCCGGGCGGTTGCCGTACCGCGGAGCGATCTGCTCGAACAGGGCGTACACGACGTCCTTGTCCTTCACGACGGTCAGGACCCGGCGGCGGGAGTGCAGGTCGCCGCGCTTGGCCTTCGTGATGAGCTGCTCAGCCAGCGGGCGCAGGCGCTTGGCCTTCGTCTCGGTGGTCTTGATCTTCCCGTGCCGGAAGAGCTCCGTGGCCAGGTTGGCCAGGATCAGCTTCTCGTGCGCCGGGCTGCCGCCGAGGCGGGGTCCCTTGGTGGGCGTGGGCATTTCCGATGCTCCTTGTTAAGGCAAGGTGGCCGAGCTTACAGCTGCTCGGTCTCGCGGTAGTCGTCGGTGTCGTAGTCCACGTCGCCGAACGAATCCACGACGTGCGCCGGGTCGAAGGACGGCGCGCTGTCCTTGAGGCCCAGGCCCATTCCGGCGAGCTTCATCTTGACCTCGTCGATGGACTTCTGACCGAAATTCCTTATATCGAGAAGATCGGCTTCCGTACGCCCTATCAACTCGCCCACGCTGTTGATGCCCTCGCGCTTGAGGCAGTTGTACGACCGGACGGTGAGGTCCAGCTCCTCGATCGGCAGGGCCAGGTCGGCAGCGAGCTGCGCGTCCTGCGGCGACGGGCCGATGTCGATGCCCTCGGCGGTCTCGTCCAGCTCGCGGCAGAGGCCGAACAGCTCGACGAGGGTCGAGCCGGCCGACGCCAGCGCGGTGCGGGGCGAGATGGACGCCTTCGACTCGACGTCGATGATCAGGCGGTCGAAGTCGGTGCGCTGCTCGACACGGGTCGCCTCGACGCGGTACGTCACCTTCATGACCGGCGAGTAGATCGAGTCGACCGGGATGCGGCCGATCTCGGCGCCGGTGTTCTTGTTCTGCGCCGCCGTGACGTAGCCACGGCCCCGCTCGACGGTGAGCTCCATGTCGAGCCGGCCCTTGCTGTTCAGCGTGGCCAGCTTGAGGTCGGGGTTGTGCACGGAGACGCCGGCCGGGGGCTGGATGTCACCGGCGGTGACGTCGCCCGGGCCCTGCTTGCGCAGGTACATGCTGACCGGCTCGTCGTGCTCGGAGCTGACGGTGAGCTCCTTGACGTTCATGACCAGCTCGACCACGTCCTCCTTGACACCGGGGATCGTGGTGAACTCGTGCAGGACGCCGTCGATCTTGATGCTGGTCACCGCCGCGCCCGGGATGGACGACAGCAGGGTCCGGCGGAGGGAGTTGCCGAGGGTGTAGCCGAAGCCCGGCTCCAGAGGCTCGATGGTGAACCGGGAGCGGGTTTCCGAGAGCGACTCCTCCGAGAGGGTCGGCCGCTGGCTGATGAGCACGCGTTTCTTCTTTCTGTCGGGCCACCCACTATTTGATGGCCGTCCGGTGATGCACCGGGGGCGCCGTAGCGGCGCCCCCGGCTGAGCGCTACTTGGAGTAGAGCTCGACGATCAGCTGCTCCTGGACCTGCGTGTCGATGACCGCGCGGGACGGGAGCGAGTGCACGAGAATCTTCATCTCGCTGGGGATGGGCTCGAGCCACGCCGGCACCGGCCGGGACCCGGCCTGAGCCTGGGCGACGACGAAGGGGGTCATCTCCTTCGACTTCTCCCGGGTGGTGACGATGTCGTGCTCCTTGACGCGGTAGGACGGGATGTCCACCTTCACGCCGTTGACCAGGAAGTGGCCGTGCTTGACCAGCTGCCGGGCCATGTCCCGGGACTGCGCGAGGCCGGCCCGGTAGACGACGTTGTCGAGACGCGACTCGAGGATCTGCAGGAGCACCTCACCGGTCTTGCCGGGCTTGGTGACAGCCTCCTCGTAGTAACCGCGGAACTGCTTCTCGAGCACGCCGTAGACGCGGCGGGCCTTCTGCTTCTCGCGGTGCTGGAGCAGGTACTCGGTCTCCTTCGTGCGACCGCGGCCGTGCTGGCCGGGCGGGAAGGGACGCGACTCGAACGGGCACTTCGGCCCGTCGCACTTGCTGCCCTTGAGGAACAGCTTCATCTTCTCGCGGCGGCAGCGCTTGCAGTCCGCACCTGTATAACGAGCCATTGTTCCTAGATCTCCCTCAGACCCGGCGGCGCTTCGGCGGACGGCAACCGTTGTGCGGCTGCGGGGTGACGTCGGCGATCTGCCCGACCTCGAGGCCGGCGGCCTGGAGCGAGCGGATCGCGGTCTCGCGGCCGGAGCCGGGACCCTTCACGAAGACGTCGACCTTGCGCATGCCGTGCTCCATCGCCCGGCGAGCGGCGGCCTCGGCGGCCAGCTGCGCGGCGAACGGAGTCGACTTGCGGGAGCCCTTGAAGCCCACCTGGCCGGACGAGGCCCAGGAGATGACCGCACCAGTCGGGTCGGTGATCGACACGATGGTGTTGTTGAAGGTGCTCTTGATGTGCGCCTGCCCGTGGGCGACGTTCTTGCGTTCCTTGCGCCGGACCTTCTTGACGGCGGCCCCAGCGCGTGCCTTCGGTGGCATTAAGTCTCCTGCGCTTCTTGGTATCGCTTGGAGTAGTGGCGAGTCCGCACGGACCGCAACCACTAATTCCGTTTAGGCTTGTTACTTCCGACCCGGCTTCTTCTTACCAGCGACCGTGCGCTTCGGACCCTTGCGCGTACGCGCGTTGGTCCGGGTGCGCTGACCCCGCACGGGGAGGCCCCGGCGGTGGCGGATGCCGGCGTAGCAGCCGATTTCGACCTTGCGTCGGATGTCCGCGGCGACCTCGCGGCGAAGGTCACCTTCAACCTTGAAATTGGCCTCGATGTAGTCGCGGAGCTGGACCAGCTCCTCGTCCGTGAGGTCCTTGGCGCGCTTGTTCAGGTCAATGGCGGTAGCGGTCAGTGCCTCAGCGGCACGAGTACGACCGATCCCGTAGATGTAAGTGAGCGCGATCTCCATCCGCTTCTCGCGGGGAAGATCCACGCCGACGAGACGTGCCATAAGTGGGCGTACTCCTCGGATTCATTCGGAGGTCTGTGCCCCTCCCACCCCGTCTGCCCGGACGGGCCCTGGCCTCCGACCAGGGGTGAAGTCACATGTGACTCGGGACGAGCTTTGGTAATACGGATCTGGCAGCGAGGGCTCAGCCCTGGCGCTGCTTGTGGCGCGCGTCGGTCTTGCAGATGACCATGACGCGACCGTGCCGCCGGATGACCCGGCAGTTGTTGCAGATCCGCTTGACGCTCGGCTTGACCTTCACGGTTTGCCTTAACTCTCAGAACGGACGGGACTCCCCGCCCAGCTACTTGTAGCGGTAGACGATGCGTCCCCGGGTCAGGTCGTACGGCGACAGCTCGACGACGACTCGGTCCTCGGGAAGGATGCGGATGTAGTGCTGCCGCATCTTGCCTGAGATATGTGCAAGCACCTTGTGACCATTGGCGAGCTCCACGCGGAACATTGCGTTCGGCAGGGGCTCGATCACTCGGCCCTCGATCTCGATGGCTCCGTCTTTCTTAGGCATGTCCTCCGCTACCTGACACTGGGGTTCGGGGCTAGCATGCAACGTCATACCCGAGCGAGCTCGGACCAGCCGCGGCACCCGCCGCCCTCGAAGCGCTGAGGACATGCGGGAGTGGACGCTGCGCGCCAGCTAGCCAGTGTACGCGTGCGCTATCTCCACGCCAAACCGAGGTCGCCCTGACCCGAGGTCGGGTGTGTCGCCGGTCCGCAAACCGGACGAATCAGCCCTCGTCGGCAGGTTTCCTCGGCTTCGGCGCCAGGTCGCCCCGGGCCACCGCCTCCGCGATGAACGCCTTCCGCTGCTGCTTGCTCGGGTTCATCGGCAGCTCGCCGGTCGCGATCGCCTGCCGGTACAGCATCTTGCGCTCGTACCGGTGCTCCCGCAGTCGCCGGCGGTGCTCCGCCTCGAGCGCGTGCTTGCGCGGCTCGCCGGAGCCCAGGCCGCCGACGGTGCGCACCAGCAGCACCACGCCCCACGGCCCGAGGATCCAGACCGGCCAGTAGAACACCACCGGCTCGCTCGAGAAGATCCAGCCGAGCGCCCAGATCAGCGTGAAGAACGCGAGCGCCTTGCTCCAGGGCCCCCAGACGTGCCCGAGCCAGGCCCGGGTGAGCCCGTCGCGCTGCCCGATCGCTTCCAGCGAGGCCGCCTGCGGCGGTGCGGGGACGACAGGTGCGGCGTTCGGCAGGTCGGTCAGCAAACGGTCGAGATCGCCATAGGTCTTCGCCGCGTACGCGTCCCGCAGCCGCTCGTCGAATTCGGCGAGATCGAGCCGGCCCTCCTCCAGAGCCGCGCGCAGCTGGTCGGCGACCTGCTGACGGTCGGCGTCCGCGGCCCGCATCTGCTCCCGGCCCATGTCCTCAACCATGACAGCTCGCCTCAACGACGGCGACGACGATCTCTCTTGCCGCCGTCGCCGAACCACTGCCCGAATACGCCGAGGATCAGCGGGATCAACATCCAGACCGGCCAGAAGTACTGAAGGTGCCCCGAGCTGATGCTGGTGATCAGCCAGATCAGGGTGCAGACGAAGATGACGCCGGCGTACGGACCCACCCAGTTGGCCATCTGACGGCCCGTGGGACCTGGGGGGTTGACCGGTACACCGACGGGCGCCGCGGGGGCGGCAGGCTGGATCTGAGAATGCTGAACGGGCACCGTGCCGGGGAGGTCGTCCAGCAGACCGTCCAGATCGGCATAGGTCTTCGCCGCGTACGTCCGCTGCAGCCGCTCGTCGTACTCGCTGAGATCGAGCCGTCCCTCGTCGAGCGCCGCCTTGAGCTGTTCCGCGACCGCCTTGCGATCACTGTCGCCGGCCCGCATGTCCTCCCGCCCCATGCGTCACAGCATGCCTGACGGGCACCACCGAGACCAGGTTGGGTGTCACGCTTGCTTGGCGGTTACCAGATCTCCCAGGCGAGCGCGGCCGCCATCGACCGCGGTGGTCACCCAGACGCCGTCCTCGAGCAGGCACATGGTGTGCTCGACGTGCGCGGCCATCGACCGGTCCCGGGTGATCACGGTCCAGCCGTCGGAGAGCTCCACCGTCCGCGGCGAGCCCATCGTGATCATCGGCTCGATCGCGAGGCACAGGCCGGGCACCAGCTTGACGCCCTTGCCGGGCTTGCCGTGGTTGAGCACGTGCGGGTCCTGGTGCATCTCGGTGCCGATGCCGTGCCCGCCGTAACCGTCCACGATGCCGTACCGGCCGGCCTTGCGGACCGCCTTCTCCACGTTGAAGGAGATGTCGGTCAGCCGGCCCCGCCCGTTGGCGGCGCCGCGCGCGGCCGCCGCGATACCGGCCCACATCGCGTCCTCGGCCACCTCGGCCATCTTGAGCAGCGCCGGGTCGGTCTCGCCGACGCCCACCGTGATCGCCGAGTCGCCGTGCCAGCCCTCCAGGATGGCGCCGCAGTCCAGCGAGATCAGGTCGCCCTCGGCGAGCACCTGCTCGGGCCGCGGGATGCCGTGCACGACCTGCTCGTTGACCGAGGCACAGATCGAGGCCGGGAAGCCGTGGTAGCCCTTGAACGACGGAACGGCCCCGGCGTCGCGGATCACCTTTTCCGCGATGGCGTCGAGGTCGGCGGTGGAGACGCCGGGCGCGACCGCGTCCCGCATGGCGTCCAGCGCGGCGGCGACGACCAGGCCGGCGCCGCGCATCTTCTCGATCTGCTCGGGGGTCTTCAGCTGAATGTCCAGCTGGGGGCGGCGCATGTCAGCCCCCGTACGACCGCAGGGCGTCGATGGCGCGCACCGTGACGTCCTCGACCGGGCCGGTCGCGTCGATACCGACCAGCTTGCCCTGCGCACCGAAGAAGTCGACCAGCGGCGCCGTCTTCTCGGCGTACTCGACCAGCCGGTTGGCGATCGTCTCGGCCTTGTCGTCGTCCCGCTGGAACAGCTCCGACCCGCAGCGGTCGCAGATGTTCTCCTTGCTGGTCGGGTCGAACTCGACGTGCCAGATCTTGCCGCAGCCGCGGCAGGTCCGGCGGCCCGAGAGCCGCCGGATGACCTCGTCGTCGTCGACCACGAGCTCCATCACCAGGTCGAGCGCGGTGCCCAGGTCGGCCAGCAGCTTGTCCAGCGCGGACGCCTGCGGCACCGTGCGCGGGAAACCGTCGAGCAGGAAGCCGTCGCCGGCGTCGGGCTCGGCGAGCCGGTCCCGGACCATGTTGATGGTCACCTCGTCCGGAACCAGCTGCCCAGCGTCCATGTACCGCTTGGCCTCCACGCCCAGCGGCGTGCCCTGCGAGACGTTCGCCCGGAAGATGTCACCGGTCGAGATCTTCGGTACGGCCAGGTGCGCGGCGATGAACTCAGCCTGGGTCCCTTTGCCGGCCCCTGGAGGGCCCACCAGCACCAGCCGCACCTACATCGCCTCGCTTTGGTGAGTTGAGATCCCCGACGCGCGAGCCCCCCGGCTCCGCGTCGCCACTACCGGAGGAACCCTTCGTAGTTGCGCTGCATCAGCTGGCTCTCGATCTGCTTCACGGTCTCCAGACCCACACCGACCATGATCAGCACCGCCGTACCACCGAACGGGAAGTTCTGGTACTGCTGCTGGTTCAGCCAGATGAAGAAGAAGTTCGGCAGAACCGAGATGATGCCCAGGTACAGCGCGCCCGCGAGGGTGATCCGGCTGAGGATGAAGTCCAGGTAGTCGGCGGTCGGCCGACCGGGGCGGATGCCCGGCACGAAACCACCGTACTTCTTCATGTTGTCCGCGACCTCGGTCGGGTTGAACGTGATCGAGACGTAGAAGTACGTGAAGAAGATGATCAGCAGGAAGTAGACGCCGATGTAGAGCGTGCTCGTCGGGTCGGCGAGCCACTTCTGGATCCAGACCTGGTAACCCTTGAGGTTGTTCTGGTCGAAGAACTGCAGGTACAGCTGCGGCAGGTAGAGCAGCGAGGAGCCGAAGATCACCGGGACGACACCGGCCTGGTTGACCTTCAGCGGGATGTAGGTCGAGGTGCCGCCGTACATCCGGCGGCCGATCATGCGCTTCGCGTACTGCACGGGGATCCGGCGCTGCGCCTGCTCGATGAAGACCACGAGGCAGATGATGACCAGGACCAGGCCGATGACGAGCAGGAACTTGCCGACGCCGCTCGACTCCTTGATCGTCCAGCCCTCGCCGGGAAGGCGGGCCGCGATCGAGGTGAAGATCAGCACCGACATGCCGTTGCCGACACCGCGGTCGGTGATCAGCTCGCCGAGCCACATCACCACGCCGGTACCGGCGGTCATGGTCAGCACCAGGATGCTGAGCGTCAGCCACATCGGCAGCCCGGTGTTCTCCGGGATGATCTGCATCGTCGGGTCGCTCTGGTCACAGGCGTTGCCGAACAGCTGGCCGGTACGCGCCAGCGCCACGAACGCCGAGGACTGGAGGACCGCGAGGCCGAGCGTCAGGTAACGGGTGTACTGCGTGATCTTCGCCTGGCCGGACTGACCCTCCTTGCGGAGCTGCTCGAGCCGGGGGATCACGACCGTGAGCAGCTGCAGGATGATCGACGCGGTGATGTACGGCATGATGCCGAGCGCGAAGACCGACAGGTGGAGCAGCGCTCCACCGGAGAAGAGGTTCAGCAGGTTCAAGACACCGCCGCCGGCGTTGGCGTCGTTCACTGCCTTCAAACACGTCTGCACGTTGGTGTAGGAAACACCAGGGCTGGGCAAGGTGGCACCCAGCCGGTACAGCGCGATGATCGCGACTGTGAACAGCAGTTTCTTGCGCAGGTCAGGCGTCCGGAACGCACTGGTAAAGGCGGAGAGCAACTTCTTCCTCCTGCGCGAGGTTACCGCCGTGTCCGGCGGATGGGGGACGGCATCGGTCCGGACGACCGATATCCCTAGCTGGGAACGGACTCTAACAGTCTTGGAGCGGTGCAGTGAGTCACGGTAGGGCCCACTGCGGGTAGGCATCAACCGGCCGGGAGAAATGCCAGGTCAGACGCCACAAAGGGGATGCTGCCCGGGCGACGCGTTTCTCGGCGCCCGGGCGAGCACCCCCACAAGCCTCACAGCTCGGTGGCGGAACCACCGGCGGCTGCGATCTTCTCCTTGGCCGACTCGCTGAACGCGTGCGCCGAAATGGTCAGCGACACGCCACCCAGCTCGCCGGAGCCGAGAACCTTGACCGGCTGGCCCTTGCGGACCGCGCCGGCCTCGGCCAGCTCCACCGGACCGACCTCGCCGCCGTTGGGGAACAGCTCGGCGAGACGGTCCAGGTTCACGACCTGGAAGACGACCTTGTTGCGGGGCTTGTTCTTCAGCCCCTTGACCTTCGGCAGCCGCATGTGGATGGGCATCTGCCCACCCTCGAACGCCGCGCTGACGTTCTTGCGGGCGCCGGTGCCCTTGGTTCCGCGACCGGCGGTCTTGCCCTTCGAGCCCTCACCGCGACCCACACGGGTCTTCGCGGTCTTGGCTCCGGGCGCCGGGCGGAGGTGGTGGACCTTGATCGCCATTACTCGACCTCCTCAACACTCACGAGGTGGTTCACGGCGAAGATCATGCCCCGAATCTCGGGGCGGTCCTCCTTGACCACCACATCGTTGATCCGCTTCAGCCCGAGCGACCGCAGGGAGTCCCGCTGGTTCTGCTTACGGCCGATACCGGACCGGATCTGGGTGACCTTCAAGCGAGCCATCAGTGCACCGCCGCTTCCGCCCGCGCCGCCAGCATTGCCGCCGGCGCCACGTCCTCGACCGGCAGGCCACGGCGGGCCGCGACCTGCTCCGGCGACTCGAGGCCCTTCAGCGCGGCCACGGTCGCGTGCACGATGTTGATCGGGTTCGACGAACCGAGGCTCTTGGAGAGCACGTCGTGGATGCCCGCGCACTCCAGCACGGCACGCACCGGGCCACCGGCGATGACGCCGGTACCGGCGGAGGCCGGCTTGAGCAGCACGACGCCCGCCGCGGCCTCACCGGTGATCGGGTGCGGAATGGTCGCACCGATCCGCGGAACCTTGAAGAAGTGCTTCTTGGCCTCCTCGACGCCCTTGGCGATGGCCGCGGGCACCTCCTTGGCCTTTCCGTAGCCGATGCCGACGGTGCCGTCGCCGTCGCCCACGATCACCAGAGCGGTGAAGCTGAAGCGACGACCACCCTTGACGACCTTGGCGACACGGTTGATCGCGACGACCCGCTCGAGATGCGGGGTCTTCTCGACGGGCGCGTTGCCGCGGCCGCCCTCACGGCGGTTGTCCCTGCGGTTGCCACCCTCGGTGTTACCGCCGGACCCGCCGCCTCGGCGCTGCTGACCAGGCATTGGTCAATTCCTCCTAGAACTCGAGTCCGGCTTCGCGGGCGGCGGCAGCCAGCGCGGCGATCCGCCCCGCGTACTTGTTGCCACCGCGGTCGAAGACGACCTTGGACACGCCCGCGGACTTGGCCCGCTCGGCGAGGAGCGCGCCGACCTTGCCGGCCAGGGCGCTCTTGTCACCCTCGGTGCCACGCACGGAGGCGTCGAGGGTGGAGGCCGAAACCAGCGTGTGGCCCTTGAGGTCGTCGATGATCTGCGCGGAGATGTGCCGCGAGGACCGGGTGACGACCAGACGGGGACGCTCGGCGGTGCCGCGGACGTTCTTGCGGACCCGGAAGTGCCGACGCGCCTTCCCCACGGCACGCTTGGCGGCGACACCGCCGCCGTTGCGGCGCTTGAGCAGCGTGGCGGTCACTTCTTACCTGCCTTTCCAGCCTTGCGGCGGATGACCTCGCCCTGGTACTTGACGCCCTTGCCCTTGTACGGCTCCGGCGGGCGGATCTTCCGGATGTTGGCGGCGACCTCACCGACCAGCTGCTTGTCGATGCCGGCGACCGTGAACTGCGTCGGCCGCTCCACCGAGAAGGTGATGCCGGCCGGCGGGACCACGTTGACCGGGTGCGAGAAGCCCAGGGCGAACTCGAGGTCCTTGCCCTTGGCGGTCACGCGGTAACCGGTGCCGTTGATCTCGAGCGTCTTCTTGTAGCCCTCGGTGACGCCGACGATCATGTTGGCGACCAGGGTACGCGAGAGACCGTGCAGCTCTTTGGCCTTGCGCTCGTCGTTGGGGCGGTTGACGTGCAACTCGGCACCCTCGCGCTCGACCGTGATCGGCGCGGCGACGGTGTGCGAGAGCTCGCCCTTGGGGCCCTTGACCTTGACGGTCTGGCCCGTGATGGTGACGTCGACGCCGGCCGGGACCGGGATCGACTTACGTCCGATTCGCGACATGTCTGAGTCTCCAGTTACCAGACGAAGGCGAGGACTTCCCCGCCAACGCTCCGCTTGCGGGCCTGCTTGTCGGTCAGCAGCCCCTGGGACGTCGAAATGATCGCGACGCCCAGGCCGCCGAGCACCCGGGGGAGCCCGTCGGACTTGGCGTAAACCCGGAGGCCGGGCTTGGACACGCGCTTGATGCCGGCGAGGCTGCGCTCGCGGTTCTGGCCGTACTTGAGCTCAACGACCAGACGCCTGCCGACGGCGCCTTCCTCGGGCTCCTCAGCCGACCAGGAGGCGATGTAACCCTCGGCCTTGAGGACCTCGGCGATGTTCGCCTTGATCTTCGAGAAGGGCATGGTCACCTTGTCGTGGTACGCCTGGTTGGCGTTACGCAGACGCGTGAGCATGTCTGCGATCGGGTCCGTCATCGTCATGGGTATTCGTCAACCTTTCTCGCCGGGGTTCCCGTTGGCCGGGCCTACGGCGAAGCGGTGAAGCAACTCCGCCTTTAGTCCGCTTTTGGGCGGCGGGCGGGGCGGTTGGATGGGGTTACCAGGAGGCCTTGGACACGCCGGGCAGCTCACCGCGGTGAGCCATGTCCCGCACGCAAACCCGGCACAGGCCGAACTTGCGGTAGACCGAGTGCGGGCGACCGCACTTCTGGCAGCGGGTGTAAGCACGCACAGCGAACTTCGGCTTCGCGGCAGCCTTCAGGATCAGCGCCTTCTTAGCCATACTCAGTTCTCCTTGAACGGGAAGCCCAGGAGCTTCAGCAGCGCCCGGCCCTCGTCGTCGGTGTCGGCCGTGGTGACCACCGTGATGTCCATGCCTCGCGGCCGGTCGATCCGATCCTGATCGATCTCGTGGAACACCGACTGCTCGGTCAGGCCGAACGTGTAGTTGCCGTGGCCGTCCAGCTTCTTGCCGTCCAGGCCGCGGAAGTCACGGATACGCGGCAGCGCGATGGACAGCAGCCGGTCCAGGAACTCCCACATCCGGTCGTTGCGCAGGGTGACCTTCGCGCCGATCGGCATGCCCTCACGCAGCTTGAACTGCGCGATGGACTTGGTCGCACGCCGCACCAGCGGCTTCTGACCGGTGATGGTGGTCAGGTCACGGACGGCGCCGTCGATCAGCTTGGCGTCCCGGGCGGCCTCGCCCACACCCATGTTCACGACGACCTTGACCAGGCCGGGAACCTGCATGGGGTTGCCGTACTTGTACTGCTCCTGAAGCGCGGCAATCACCTCGCCGCGGTACTTCTGCTTCAGGCGCGGCAGCGTCTTGGTCTCGGTAGCGGCGGTCATCAGAGTTCCTTACCGGTCGTACGTGCGATGCGGACCTTCTGGCCGTTCTCGTCGATCCGGTAGCCGATCCGGGTCGGCTTGCCCTGGTCATCCAAGATCTGCACGTTGGAGATGTGGATCGCGGCTTCCTGGGTCACGATGCCGCCGGTCTTGGACCCGCGCTGCGTCGTGCGGATGCGCTCGTGCTTCTTGACGCGGTTGACGCCCTCGACGAGGATCTTGTCCTGCCGCGGGTAGGCCGCGATGACCTTGCCCTTGGCGCCCTTGTCCTTGCCGGCGATGACGACGACCGTGTCGCCCTTCTTGATCTTCACGGTCAGAGCACCTCCGGCGCCAGGCTGATGATCTTCATGAACCGCTTGTCACGCAGCTCGCGGCCGACCGGGCCGAAGATGCGGGTACCGCGGGGGTCCCCACCGTCCTTGATGATGACGGCGGCGTTCTCGTCGAAGCGGATGTACGAGCCGTCCGGGCGCCGCCGCTCCTTGCTGGTGCGAACGATGACCGCCTTGACGACGTCACCCTTCTTCACACCGGCGCCGGGGATGGCGTCCTTGACGGTGGCCACGATGACGTCGCCGATGCTCGCGTAACGGCGGCCGGAGCCACCGAGCACCCGGATGCACAGAATCTCACGCGCACCCGTGTTGTCGGCGACACGCAGTCGCGACTCCTGCTGGATCACTGGGGTCTCCTATGTCTGCCAGTTCTTCGTCATCATTCGGCGAAGCTTGGCGGAACGATGGTCCGTCGGGCCGGCCGGAGACCGGCCCGACGCACTCACTTGGCCTTTTCGAGGATCTCCACGACCCGCCACCGCTTGGTGGCGGAGAGCGGACGGGTCTCCATCAGGAGGACCCGGTCGCCGATACCGCACGCGTTCTGCTCGTCGTGCACCTTGAGCTTGCGGGTGCGCCGCAGAACCTTGCCGTAGAGGGCGTGCTTGACGCGGTCCTCGACCTCGACGACGACCGTCTTGTCCATCTTGTCGCTGACCACCAGGCCCTCGCGAACCTTGCGGGTCGCGCGAACCGGGGTCGTGCTCTCGTCACTCATGCGGTCACCTCATCCGGCGCAACCGAGAGCCCCAGCTCGCGTTCACGCATGATCGTGTAGATCTTCGCGATGTCCTTGCGGACGACCTGGAGCCGACGGTGATTGTCGAGCTGCCCGGTCGCGCCCTGCACGCGAAGGTTGAACAGCTCCGCCTTGGCCTCCCGCAGACGCGAAACCAGCTCCTCTTCGGAGAGTTCGCGCAGCTCGGCTGCCTTAACGCCCGCTGCCATCAGCTTTCACCCACTTCGCGCGTAACGATGCGGCACTTCATCGGGAGCTTGTGGATCGCACGGCGCATCGCCTCGCGCGCGATCGTCTCGTTCGGGAACGACATCTCGAAGAGAATGCGTCCCGGCTTGACGTTCGCCACCCACCACTCGGGAGAGCCCTTGCCGGAACCCATCCGGGTCTCGGCCGGCTTCTTGGTCAGGGCCTGGTCCGGGAAGACCGAGATCCAGACCTTGCCGCCACGCTTGATGTGACGGGTCATCGCGATACGAGCCGACTCGATCTGCCGGTTGGTCACGTACGCGGGCTCCAGCGCCTGAATACCGAACTCGCCGAAGACGACCCGGTTGCCGCCCTTGGACGCGCCGTGGCGGTCCGGGTGGTGCGGCTTGCGGAAGCCCTTCGGGGGCTTACGCGGCATCAGCATGGGTCAGCCCTCCTGCTGCGTTTCGGCCGCGGCCGGAGCAGCGGCGCCATCGTTCTGGGGCGCGGTGTTCTGCGGGGCGGCGTTCGCCGCGGCGGCCTGCTGCTGGGCAGCGCGGCCGGCCTCGGTCCCACCGGCGGTCGTGCCGGACGAGCCGGAACGGCCACGGCGCGGACGCTCGGGGCGGTCCCCGCGGTCCCGGCGCGGACGCGCGGGAGCCTCGGTGACGGCCTCGCGACCCGGCACAGCGTCGCCCTTGTAGATCCAGACCTTCACGCCGATGCGGCCGAACGTGGTACGGGCCTCGAAGAAGCCGTACTCGATGTTGGCCCGCAGCGTGTGCAGCGGAACGCGACCCTCACGGTAGAACTCCGTGCGGCTCATCTCCGCGCCGCCGAGACGGCCGGAGACCTGCACCCGGATGCCCTTGCAGATCGGGTTCTTCATGGCCGACTGCATGGCCTTGCGCATCGCGCGCCGGAAGCTGACCCGGGAGGACAGCTGCTCGGCGACACCCTGCGCGACCAGCTGAGCGTCCGACTCGGGGCTCTTCACCTCGAGGATGTTCAGCTGGACCTGCTTGCCGGTGAGCTTCTCGAGCTCGCCGCGGATGCGGTCCGCCTCGGCGCCCTTGCGGCCGATCACGATGCCCGGACGGGCGGTGTGGATGTCCACGCGGACCCGGTCACGGGTGCGCTCGATGTCGACCTTGGAGATGCCGGCGCGCTCGAGGCCCTTGGACATCATGCGGCGGATCTTGACGTCCTCGCCGATGTAGTCCTTGTAGAGCTTGTCCGCGAACCAGCGGCTCTTCCAATCGGTGGAGATACCGAGCCGGAATCCGGTGGGGTGAACTTTCTGGCCCATTACTCGGACTCCTCCGTGTTCTCGGGCTCAACGGCCGGCGCAGCCTTCTTGGCCGGCGCGGCCTTCTTCGCGGCGGCCGCCTTCTTGGCGGGCCGTGCGACCTGGACCGCCTCGACGGCGATCGTGATGTGGCAGGTGCGCTTGCGGATCCGGTACGCCCGGCCCTGCGCCCGCGGACGGAACCGCTTGAGCGTCGGGCCCTCGTCGACGAACGCCTCGCTGACGAGGAGGGCGTCGGGGTCCAGCCGCTCGTTGTTCTCGGCGTTCGCGATCGCGCTGGCCAGCACCTTGTAGACCTGCTCGCTGGCGGCCTGCGGCGCGAACTGCAGGACGGTGAGCGCCTCCTTCGCGGGCAGACCGCGGACGAGGTTGACCACCCGGCGCGCCTTGTTCGGCGAGATGCGCACGTGCCGCGCAACCGCCCGCGCGCCCGGAAGCACCGGAGCGTCGCCCTTCGTTGGCATCGCTGTAGCTCCTAAATCCTCTGATCCGTGAATCTGTTAGCGGCGGCGGCTCTTGCGGTCGTCCTTCTCGTGACCCTTGAACGTGCGGGTCAGAGCGAACTCACCGAGCTTGTGCCCGACCATGGCCTCGGTGATGAACACCGGGACGTGCTTGCGTCCGTCGTGCACGGCGATCGTGTGCCCGAGCATGTCGGGGATGATCGTCGAGCGCCGCGACCAGGTCTTGATGACGTTCTTCGAGTTCTTCTCGTTCTGGACTTCCACCTTCTTGAGCAGGTGGTCGTCGACGAACGGGCCCTTCTTCAGGCTACGAGGCATCTTCTTCTACTCCCGTTACCCGCGCTTGCGGGTGGCGTAGCGGCGGCGAACGATCAGCTTGTCGCTCTCCTGGCCCTTGCGGCGGGTACGGCCCTCCGGCTTACCAGCCGGGTTGACCGGGTGGCGACCACCGGAGGTCTTGCCCTCACCACCACCGTGCGGGTGGTCGATCGGGTTCATGGCGACACCGCGGACGGTCGGGCGCTTGCCCTTCCAGCGCATCCGGCCGGCCTTGCCCCAGTTGATGTTCGACTGCTCGGCATTGCCGATCTCGCCGACCGTGGCACGGCAGCGGATGTCGACCCGGCGGATCTCACCGGAGGGCATACGCAGCGTGGCGTACGCGCCCTCACGGCCGAGCAGCTGGATACCGACACCGGCCGAGCGGGCCAGCTTGGCGCCACCGCCGGGACGAAGCTCCACACCGTGGACCGTCGTACCGACCGGGATGTTGCGCAGGGGCAGGTTGTTCCCCGGCTTGATGTCCGCGCCCGGGCCCGACTCCACCGCGTCGCCCTGGTTCAGGTCCTTGGGGGCGAGGATGTAGCGCTTCTCGCCGTCCGCGTAGTGCAGCAGCGCGATGCGGGAGGTGCGGTTCGGGTCGTATTCGATGTGCGCGACCTTGGCCGGCACGCCGTCCTTGTCCACCCGCTTGAAGTCGATCAGCCGGTACTGCCGCTTGTGACCGCCGCCCTGGTGCCGGGTGGTGATCCGGCCGTGGACGTTGCGGCCGCCCTTCTTGGGCAGCGGAACCAGCAGAGACTTCTCCGGCGTGGACCGGGTGATCTCGGCGAAGTCGGCGACGCTGGAGCCGCGACGGCCCGGCGTGGTCGGCTTGTACTTACGGATAGCCATTGTTTTACAACCCCTTAGCTGACCGGGCCGCCGAAGGCCTCGATACGGTCACCGTCAGCCAGCTTGACCATCGCGCGCTTGGTCGCCTTGCGCTGACCGAAGCCCGTCCGGGTGCGCTTGCGCTTGCCCTCGCGGTTCGCGGTGTTCACCGTCAGCACGCGCACGTTGAAGATCTGCTGGATCGCGATCTTGATCTGGGTCTTGTTCGCGTCCGGGTCGACGAGGAACGTGTACCAGTTCTGGTCGAGAACGCTGTAGCTCTTCTCGGAGACGACGGGCGCGATGATGACGTCGCGCGGGTCGGAGATCGTGGTCACTTGTCGCCCTCCTCGGAGGCCTCGGCCGGCACGCCCAGGAACTCGTCGAGAGCGTCCTTGGTGAAGACCACCTCATCGGCGACCAGCACGTCGTACGTGTTCAGCTGACCGGCCTCGATCAGGTGCACGGTGACCTCGTTGCGCAGCGAGAGCCAGTTCAGCTCGTCGGTGCTGCTGAGGACGACCAGGACCTTCTTCGACTCGGTCGCCTTGCGCAGGGTCGCGATCGCGGCCTTGGTCGACGGCTTCTCGCCGGCGACGAACGCCTCGACCACGTGCACGCGGCCGTCGCGGGCCCGGTCGGAGAGGGCGCCACGCAGGGCGGCGGCCTTCATCTTCTTGGGGGTCCGCTGGGAGTAGTCGCGCGGCACTGGACCGTGCACGACGCCACCACCGGTGAACTGCGGCGCGCGGATCGAGCCCTGGCGGGCGCGACCGGTGCCCTTCTGCTTGTAGGGCTTCTTGCCGCCACCGGCGACCTCGCCCCGGGTCTTGGCCTTCGCCGTGCCCTGACGCGCGGCCGCGAGCTGGGCCACGACGACCTGGTGCATCAGCGGGATGTTCGCCTGCACGTCGAAGATGTCGCCGGGCAGCTCGACCGAGCCGGCCTTGTTGCCCTCGGCGTTGATCACGTCAACCGAGCTCACTTGGCACCGCCCTTCTTGGCCGCGGTACGGACCAGGATCAGCGCGCCCTTGGGACCGGGCACAGCACCCTTGACCAGCAGCAGGTTGTTCTCGGTGTCCACCGCCTGCACCGTCAGGTTCTGCACGGTGAAGCGCTTGCTGCCCATGCGGCCCGCCATCCGGACGCCCTTGAAGACGCGGCCCGGGGTGGCGCAGGCGCCGATCGAGCCGGGCGAGCGGTGCTTGCGCTCGACACCGTGGCTCGACTTGAGGCCGTGGAAGCCGTGCCGCTTCATGACACCGGCATAGCCCTTGCCCTTGGTCTTGCCGGTCACGTCGACCGGGGCGCCGACCGGGAAGGAGTCGACGGTGACCTCCTGGCCGAGCTCGTACTCGCCGGCGTCGGTGGTGCGCAGCTCCACGAGGTGGCGCCGCGGCGACACACCGGCCTTGGCGTAGTGACCGCTCTCCGGCTTGTTGACCTTGCGCGGGTCAATCTTGCCGAACGCCAGCTGGACGGCGCTGTAGCCATCCTTGTCATCGGTACGGACCTGGGTCACGACACAAGGGCCGGCCTGCACCACGGTCACCGGGACGACTTTGTTGTTGTCCCAGACCTGGGTCATGCCGAGCTTGGCGCCCAGGATCCCCTTAACTTGCCTGTCCATTAGTCCGGATCCCTACAGCTTGATCTCGATGTCGACGCCAGCCGGAAGGTCGAGGCGCATGAGCGAGTCGACCGTCTTCGGAGTCGGGTCGATGATGTCGATCAGACGCTTGTGCGTGCGCATCTCGAAGTGCTCGCGCGAGTCCTTGTACTTGTGCGGCGAACGGATCACGCAGAAACGGTTGATCTCCGTGGGCAGCGGCACCGGGCCAGCAACCTGCGCCCCGGTACGCGTCACCGTCTCCACGATCTTCCGCGCCGAGGAGTCGACGACCTCGTGGTCGTAGGCCTTGAGCCGGATGCGGATCTTCTGTCCCGCCATGGTGGCTTCTGTTTCCTTCTCTCGATGCCGCTACGTACGAAAGCGGTGGCTCTCGTATGCCCGCAGGACCCTTGATCCTGCGTTGTCCGACCCCCGCGGTCGGGCGTGTCGCGCCTGCTGTCGCTATGCAGCCTTTATCAAACAACTCGATCACGGGGATCTGAGGTGCCGGGCGGGCCAAAAACACCCCCGGACACCCGGCGAGGGTGGCTGGCAACCTAACGGCACCAACCACCCCGCGCGGACGCAACCTGACTAGTATGCCGGATTGTCTCCGACAACGCTAATCGGGGTACTGATCAGGCGTTGATCTTCGTGACCGTGCCGGCGCCGACGGTGCGGCCACCCTCACGGATCGCGAACTTCAGGCCCTGCTCCATGGCGATCGGCTGGATCAGCTTGACCGACATGGTGGTGGAGTCGCCGGGCATGACCATCTCGGTGCCCTCGGGCAGCGTGACGACGCCGGTGACGTCCGTGGTGCGGAAGTAGAACTGCGGGCGGTAGTTCTGGAAGAACGGGGTGTGCCGGCCGCCCTCCTCCTTGGAGAGGATGTAGACCTGGCCCTCGAACTCCGTGTGCGGGGTCGTGGTGCCCGGCTTGATGACGACCATGCCGCGCTCGACGTCCTCGCGCTTGATGCCACGCAGCAGCAGACCGACGTTCTCACCCGCGCGGGCCTCGTCGAGCAGCTTGCGGAACATCTCGATGCCGGTGCAAACGGTCTTGGTCGACTTCTCGCGGATACCCACGATCTCGACCTCCTCGTTCGGCTTGAGGATGCCGCGCTCGGCCCGGCCGGTGACGACCGTGCCACGACCGGTGATCGTGAACACGTCCTCGATCGGCATGAGGAACGGCTTGTCGGTGTCGCGCTCCGGCTGCGGAATCGCGGTGTCGACCGCGTTCATCAGCTCGAGCAGACGCTCGGTCCACTCCTTGTCGCCCTCGAGAGCCTTGAGCGCCGAGACGCGCACGACCGGCACGTCGTCGCCCGGGAACTCGTAGGTGCTGAGCAGCTCGCGAACCTCGAGCTCGACGAGCTCCAGGAGCTCCTCGTCCTCGACCATGTCCGACTTGTTCAGCGCCACGACGATGTACGGAACGCCGACCTGGCGGGCCAGGAGCACGTGCTCCTTGGTCTGCGGCATCGGGCCGTCGGTCGCGGCGACCACCAGGATCGCGCCGTCCATCTGGGCGGCACCGGTGATCATGTTCTTGATGTAGTCGGCGTGGCCGGGGCAGTCCACGTGCGCGTAGTGGCGCGCCGCGGTCTGGTACTCGACGTGCGCGATCGAGATCGTGATGCCGCGGGCCTTCTCCTCCGGCGCCTTGTCGATCTCGTCGAACGGGGTGTACGGGTTGAGGTCCGGGTACTGGTCGTGCAGGACCTTGGTGATGGCCGCAGTCAGCGTCGTCTTACCGTGGTCGATGTGACCAATGGTGCCGATGTTGACGTGCGGCTTAGTCCGCTCGAACTTCGCCTTCGCCACTGGTGTCCTCCTGTGGACTGATCATTACTTTGCCCGGCACGCCCGATAAGGCGACTGGGACTCTGTCGACTGCTCGCGCGCGTGCGGATCTCGACGACCCGCACGCGCCTCAACGCTAAAGACTGAGGAACGCGCCGGTGGCCTTCACTGCGCCACCTTTGCTCACCTCCGGGTGCCCTCCGCGCCGCGCTTCATACTTCGCGCGATGCTCAGGCACCCGTCGCTTTCGCGATGATCTCCTTCGCGACGTTCTGCGGAACCTCGGCGTAGGAGTCGAACTGCATGCTGTAGCTGGCCCGGCCGGCAGTCTTCGACCGGAGGTCGCCGACGTAGCCGAACATCTCGGACAGCGGGACCAGCGCCTTGACCACCCGGGCCCCGGAGCGCTCCTCCATCGACTGGATGATGCCACGGCGGGAGTTGAGGTCGCCGATCACGTCGCCCATGTTGTCCTCGGGGGTGGTGACCTCCACGGACATCATCGGCTCCAGCAGCGCGGGGTCGGCCTTGCGGGCCACTTCCTTCATTGCCATGGAGCCGGCGATCTTGAACGCCATCTCGGACGAGTCGACCTCGTGGTACTGGCCGTCGACGAGCGTGAACTTGACGCCGACCAGGGGGTAACCGGCGAGGACGCCGTACTGCATGGAGTCCTGCGCGCCCGCGTCCACCGAGGGGATGAACTCCTTGGGGATGCGGCCACCGCTTACCGCGTTGACGAACTCGTACGTCGGGCCGTCCGCCGCGAGCGGCAGCGGCTCGACGTTGACGACGACCTTCGCGTACTGGCCCGAACCACCGGTCTGCTTCTTGTGGACGTACGTGTGCTTCTCCACGCTTCCGCGGATCGTCTCGCGGTACGCCACCTGCGGCTTGCCGATGTTGGCCTCGACGTTGAACTCGCGGCGCATGCGGTCCACCAGGATGTCCAGGTGGAGCTCGCCCATGCCGGCGATGATCGTCTGACCGGTCTCCTCGTCGTTGAAGACCCGGAACGTCGGGTCCTCCTCGGCGAGGCGCTGGATCGCGGTGCCCAGCTTCTCCTGGTCCGACTTGGTCTTCGGCTCGATGGCGACCTGGATGACCGGCTCCGGGAAGGTCATCGACTCCAGGATGACCGGGTTGGCCGGGTCGCTGAGCGTGTCGCCGGTGGTGGTCTGCTTGAGACCCTGCACGGCGATGATGTCGCCGGCCTGCGCGGCGGCGCGCTCCTCACGCTTGTTCGCGTGCATCTGGTAGATCTTGCCGATCCGCTCCTTGCGGTCCTTGGTGGAGTTGACCACCTGGGAGCCGGACTCGAGCGTGCCGGAGTAGACCCGCACGTAGGTGAGCTTGCCGAGGTGCTTGTCGGTCTGGATCTTGAAGGCCAGCGCCGAGAACGGCTCGGTGTTGGAGGGCTTGCGCTGCAGCGGCGTCTCGCCGTCGGTCGCGGTGCCCTCGATGGCCGGGATGTCCAGCGGCGACGGCAGGTAGTCGATCACGGCGTCGAGCATGGGCTGAACGCCCTTGTTCTTGAACGCCGAACCGCACAGCACCGGGTTCGCCTTGCTCGCGATCGTGGCGCGCCGGATGGCGGCCTTGATCTCGTCCTGCGAGAGCTCCTCGCCCTCGAGGTACTTCAGCATGACGTCGTCATCCACGTCGGCGAGCGTCTCGATGAGCTTCTCGCGCCACTCGGTGGCGGAGGCGACCAGGTCGGCCGGGATCTCCTCGACCGCGTAGTCGTCGCCCTTCTGGGTCTCGCCGCGCCAGGTGAGCGCGCGCATGCCGATCAGGTCGACGACGCCGATGTGGTTGCCCTCGAGGCCGATCGGGATCTGCAGGACGAGCGGCGTGGCGTTCAGCCGGTCGATCATCATCTGCACGCAGCGGAAGAAGTCCGCGCCGGTCCGGTCGAGCTTGTTGACGAAGCACATCCGGGGAACGTGGTACTTGTCCGCCTGCCGCCAGACGTTCTCGGTCTGCGGCTCCACGCCGGCCACACCGTCGTAGACCGCGACCGCGCCGTCGAGCACGCGCAGCGACCGCTCGACCTCGACCGTGAAGTCGACGTGGCCGGGCGTGTCGATGATCTGGATCGTGTGACCCTTCCACTCGCACTTGGTGGCGGCGGAAGTGATCGTGATACCGCGCTCCTGCTCCTGCTCCATCCAGTCCATGACGGCAGCGCCCTCGTGGACCTCACCGATCTTGTACGTGATACCGGTGTAGAACAGGATTCGCTCGGTGGTCGTGGTCTTACCAGCATCGATGTGCGCCATGATGCCGATGTTGCGTACGTTGGCGAGCGCGTCTGCGGCGGCCACTTCAATCCCTACTTTTCTTCGTCGTCGTCTCGTGAACCGGCACGACTTGCCGTGTGGCCCGGCGATCGCCGGGCCGGCGGCGGGGTCTTACCAGCGGTAGTGCGCGAAGGCCTTGTTGGACTCCGCCATCTTGTGGGTGTCCTCACGCCGCTTGACGGCGGCGCCGAGGCCGTTGCTGGCGTCGAGCAGCTCGTTCTGGAGGCGCTCGATCATGGTCTTCTCACGGCGGGCCTTGGAGTACTGGACCAGCCAGCGCAGACCGAGCGTGGTCTGCCGCGGGGTGCGAACCTCGACCGGCACCTGGTAGGTCGCGCCACCGACGCGGCGGCTGCGGACCTCGAGGGTCGGCTTGACGTTGTCCATCGCGCGCTTGAGCGTCACGACCGGGTCGGTGCCGCTCTTCTCCCGGCAACCCTCGAGCGCGCCGTACACGATGCGCTCGGCCAGCTGGCGCTTGCCACCGATCAGGATCTTGTTGATCAGCTGCGTGACCAGCGGGGAGTTGTAAACCGGGTCCGCGACCACTGGGTGGCGCGGAGCGGGGCCCTTACGCGGCATGTCAGCTCTTCTCCTTCTTCGCGCCGTAACGGCTGCGGGCCTGCTTGCGGTTGCGGACACCCTGGGTGTCCAGCGAACCGCGGACGATCTTGTAGCGGACGCCGGGGAGGTCCTTCACACGGCCGCCGCGCACGAGCACGATCGAGTGCTCCTGCAGGTTGTGGCCGACACCCGGGATGTACGCCGTCACCTCGATCTGGCTGCTGAGCTTCACACGAGCGACCTTGCGCAGCGCAGAGTTCGGCTTCTTGGGGGTGGTGGTGTACACGCGCGTGCACACGCCGCGCCGCTGGGGACTTCCCTTCAGCGCCGGCGTCTTGGTCTTGCTCGTCTTCGCCTGGCGGCCCTTGCGGACCAGCTGCTGGATCGTGGGCACCGGGTTTCTCCGCTCCCTTCGGCCGCGTCTTCTCGCGGCCGCACCGTCTCGTTATGCCTCTGTGTGCCGGATGCTCCGGCACCCGCGGTCGGGCGTGTCGTCCGGCTCACGGTCCCGCCACGCGTGGTTACGCGCACCGGGTCTTGTCTGTGTCGTCGTCCCGTCAAAGCGGAACGGCGATCCTCGGCGTGCTTATTACCCCGTCCTTGTTGTCGACTCGGGCGCACGCACGAGTTGCCCGGGCAAGCCCGGGCACGGAGGGAAAGAGTACCCACCACAAGCAGCCAGGTCAAAATCGACGAGGTCTAGCGACGGATATCTCCGATACAAGTGTACCGGGTGTCCTGGGACGGCACTGCGGCGGTGCCGGATACTCAGGCTCCGGAAGATGAGAACTGCAACACCAGTGACAACGCGAGACCCGCGAGGGCAATTCCCGCGCCCGCGGATCCACACGAGATCCCCGCCGTCGCGATGCCCCGGCCGGTGAAGCGCACCTGACCCGTACGGCCGGAATTGCGGATCTGTCTACGGGCGACCAGGCCCACGATGATCGCGCCGACGCCCGCGATCACGCTGAGCAGTGTGAACGCGCCGGCGACCAGCGCGCCCCAGCCGCCGTTCGCCCCCGCCAGGCCGAAGCAGAAGACGATCAGCGACACCAGGATCGCCGCGATGCCCGCCACCAGGGATCCGATCGCCATGCCCGAGGTGATCGGCTCGACCCGCAGCTGCACCAGCCCGAACTCGGTGCCCGGCACCACGTCGACCCGCTCGGGCTGCCAGCGGCCGTTGGGCGGCGGGGGCGGCACGGGCGCCATCGGATACGGCTGCTGGCTCATGAGACGAGGATGTCACCCGTACGAGGCAAGGCGCGACCCGCCTAGTCGGTGCCGGGCGCGAAGTCGGGGCCGGACGGCGACGAGGCCAGATGCAGCAGGCCGGCGATGGTGGCCACGACGAGCGTCGCCAGGGCCAGCACGATGCCCGCCCAGGCCAGCCTGCGCCCGCGGCGGATCCACGCCGACCCGGTGAGGTACCCCTTGGCCGCGTACGCGTCACGGGCCGCCTGGCGGGCCAGCAGCAGGGCCACGGTGGCTGGAATCACACCACCTACGAAAGCCCCGCTCAGAAAGCCCACGAGGCCCAGGGCGAAGACCGCCCGCGCCTTCGTCGAGGGCGCCGGATCGGGATCCAGGGGGTGGCGCGCGGGCGGCGCGTCGGCGGCGGCGGGGACGGTCACCACCCCATCTTAGGAACGAGAATGGGCGGCCGCGCAGCGCGCGACCGCCCATACCTCATGCAACCGTCAGCGGTACGACCCGAAGTCGAAGTCGTCCAGCGGCACAGCCTGCCCGCTGGCCGGCCCGAAGCCGTAGTCCGTCTCCGGGTACCCGGTCATCGAGTACACCTTGGCCTTGGCCTCCTCGGTCGGCTCGACCCGGATGTTGCGGTACTTGCTGATGCCCGTACCGGCCGGGATGAGCTTGCCGATGATGACGTTCTCCTTGAGGCCGACGAGCGAGTCGCTGCGCGAGTTGATCGCCGCGTCGGTCAGCACCCGGGTGGTCTCCTGGAAGGAGGCCGCCGAGAGCCAGGAGTCGGTGGCCAGCGAGGCCTTGGTGATACCCATCAGCACGGGACGACCGGCGGCGGGCTCGCCGCCCTCGCCGACGAGCCGGCGGTTCTCCGACTCGAACAGCGCCCGGTCGACCAGCACGCCCGGCAGGAACTCCGCCGCGCCCGAGTCGATGACCGTCACGCGCTTGAGCATCTGGCGAATGATGATCTCGATGTGCTTGTCGTGGATGAGCACGCCCTGCGAGCGGTAGACCTCCTGGACCTCCTGGGTCAGGTGGACCTGGACCGCCCGCGGACCCATGATCCGCAGAAGCTCGTGCGGGTCGATGGTGCCCTCGGTCAGCTTCTCGCCGACGCCGACGTGGTCGCCGTCGTGGGCGCGGAGCTTGACGCGCTTGGAGATCTTGTCGTACACGATCTCCTCGCTGCCGTCGTCCGGCACCACGATGATCTTCCGCGAGCGCTCGCCGTCCTCGATGCGGATGCGTCCCGGGGTGTCGGCGATGGGCGCCTTGCCCTTGGGCACGCGGGCCTCGAAGATCTCCTGCACACGCGGCAGACCCTGAGTGATGTCCTCACCCGCGACACCACCGGTGTGGAAGGTACGCATCGTCAGCTGCGTGCCCGGCTCACCGATGGACTGGGCCGCGATGATGCCGACCGCCTCGCCGATGTCGACGCCCTTGCCGGTCGGCAGCGAGCGGCCGTAGCAGGCCGCGCACACGCCGAGCTTCGACTCACAGGTCAGCACGCTGCGCACCCGGACGTTCTCGACGCCCGCGGCGACCAGCTGGTCGACCAGGATCGAGTTGAGGTCCGAGCCACGCGGCACGACCATGTTGCCGTTGGCGTCCTTGATGTCGTCCGCCAGCGTACGGGCGTGCACGCCGGTCTCGGCGTGCACGTGCACGACCAGAGAGCCGTCGGCCTCGCGGTCCGCCACCTGCATCGGGATCGCGCGGTCGGTGCCGCAGTCCTCCTCGCGGATGATGACGTCCTGCGAGACGTCCACCAGACGCCGGGTCAGGTAACCCGAGTCGGCGGTACGCAGCGCGGTGTCGGCCAGACCCTTCCGGGCGCCGTGCGTGGAGATGAAGTACTCCAGCACGGTGAGACCCTCGCGGTACGACGACGTGATCGGCCGCGGGATGATCTCACCCTTGGGGTTGGCCACCAGGCCACGGATCGCGGCGATCTGCCGGAGCTGCAGCAGGTTACCGCGGGCGCCCGAGTTGATCATCACCCAGAGCGGGTTCTCCTGCGGGAGAGCCGTCGACATCTCGGCGGCGATCTCGTTGGTCGCCTTGGTCCAGATCTCGATGAGCTCGCCGCGACGCTCCTCGGCGGTCATGAGACCACGCTGGTACTGCTTGTCGATCCGGTCCGCCTCGACCTGGTAGCGCTGCAGGATCTCCGGCTTGCGCGGGGGGCCGATGACGTCGCCCATGCCGATCGTCACACCGGACCAGGTGGCCCAGTGGAAGCCGGCCTCCTTGAGCGCGTCCAGGGTCGCCGCGAGGGCGACCTTGGGGAAGCGCTCGGCGAGGTCGTTGACGATCGCCGACAGCTGACCCTTGCGGATCTCGTAGTTGACGAACCGGTACCCCGGCGGGAGCGTCTCGTTGAACAGGACGCGGCCCAGCGTGGTCTCGACGAGAAGCGGCTCGCCCTCGGTCCAGTCCTCCGGCGCCTCCCACTTCGCGCCCTTGGCACCGTTGTCGACGCCGACCACCTCGCGAAGACGGATCTTCACGTTGGCCTGCAGGTGCAGCTCGCCATTGTCGAAGGCCATCCGCGCCTCGGCGTCCGACGAGAACACCCGGCCCTCACCCTTCGCGCCCGCGGTCTGGTGCGTCAGGTAGTAGAGACCGATGACCATGTCCTGGGTAGGCATGGTGACCGGCTTGCCGTCGGCCGGCTTGAGGATGTTGTTGGACGAGAGCATCAGGATCCGGGCCTCGGCCTGCGCCTCGGCCGACAGCGGCACGTGCACCGCCATCTGGTCACCGTCGAAGTCGGCGTTGAACGCCGTGCAGACGAGCGGGTGGATCTGGATCGCCTTGCCCTCGACCAGCTGCGGCTCGAAGGCCTGGATGCCCAGCCGGTGCAGGGTCGGCGCGCGGTTCAGCAGCACGGGGTGCTCGCTGATGACCTCCTCCAGGACGTCCCACACGACCGGCCGCTGACGCTCGACCATCCGCTTGGCCGACTTGATGTTCTGCGCGTGGTTCAGGTCGACCAGGCGCTTCATCACGAACGGCTTGAACAGCTCCAGCGCCATCTGCTTGGGCAGGCCGCACTGGTGCAGCTTGAGCCGCGGGCCGACGACGATGACCGAACGGCCGGAGTAGTCGACGCGCTTGCCCAGCAGGTTCTGACGGAACCGGCCCTGCTTGCCCTTGAGCATGTCGGACAGCGACTTGAGCGGGCGGTTACCCGGGCCGGTGACCGGCCGGCCGCGGCGGCCGTTGTCGAACAGCGCGTCGACGGCCTCCTGCAGCATCCGCTTCTCGTTGTTGACGATGATCTCGGGCGCACCCAGGTCGATCAGGCGCTTGAGACGGTTGTTCCGGTTGATGACCCGGCGGTACAGGTCGTTCAGGTCGCTGGTCGCGAAGCGGCCACCGTCGAGCTGCACCATCGGGCGCAGGTCCGGCGGGATGACCGGGACGCAGTCGAGCACCATGCCCAGCGGCGAGTTCCGGGTGTTGAGGAACGCGGCGACGACCTTGAGCCGCTTGAGAGCACGGATCTTCCGCTGGCCCTTACCGCTGCGGATGATCTCCCGCAGGTTCTCGGCCTCGGCGTCCAGGTCCATGTTCTGCAGCAGGGCCTTGATCGCCTCGGCGCCCATGCCACCGGTGAAGTACTCACCGAAGCGGTCCCGCAGCTCGCGGTAGAGCAGCTCGTCGGTGACCAGCTGCTTGGAGTCGAGCTTGCGGAAGGTGTCGAGCACCTCGTCCAGGCGGTCGATCTCGCGCTGCGCCTTGTCGCGGATCTGGCGCATCTCGCGCTCGCCGGCCTCCTTGACCTTGCGGCGCACGTCCGCCTTGGCGCCCTCGGCCTCGAGCTCCGAGAGGTCCTGCTCGAGCTTCGCGGCCCGCTTCTCGATCTCCGAGTCACGGCCGTTCTCGGACTGGCGCTTCTCGGCGAAGATCTCGTTCTCGATCGTGCTCATGTCACGGTGACGCGACTCGGCGTCAACGCTCGTGATCACGTACGAGGCGAAGTAAATGATCTTCTCGAGGTCCTTCGGTGCCAGGTCGAGCAGGTAACCCAGCCGGCTCGGCACACCCTTGAAGTACCAGATGTGCGTGACCGACGCGGCCAGCTCGATGTGGCCCATGCGCTCACGGCGGACCTTGGACCGGGTCACCTCGACGCCGCAGCGCTCACAGATGATGCCCTTGAACCGGACCCGCTTGTACTTGCCGCAGTAGCACTCCCAGTCCCGCTGCGGACCGAAGATCTTCTCGCAGAAGAGTCCGTCCTTCTCGGGCTTGAGGGTGCGGTAGTTGATCGTCTCGGGCTTCTTGACCTCGCCGTGCGACCACTGCCGGATGTCGTCGGCGGTCGCCAGGCCGATACGCAACTCGTCGAAGAAGTTGACGTCGAGCACTTGGACTATCCCTCGTGTTTCGTTGCTCGGGTGAATTCAAGGCCGGCGGGGGGTGGCCCCGATTTCTGCTTCAAAGCCGGGGCCACCATCCGTCAGATCTCTTCGACGCTGCTGACGCCCTCGTTCGGGCGCCGGGACAGGTCGATACCGAGTTCCTCCGCGGCCCGGAAGACCTCGTCGTCCGTCTCGCGCATCTCCAGGGCCACGCCGTCGCTGGAAAGCACCTCGACGTTCAGGCACAGCGACTGCAGCTCCTTGAGCAGCACCTTGAAGGACTCCGGGATGCCCGGCTCCGGGATGTTCTCGCCCTTGACGATGGCCTCGTAGACCTTCACGCGGCCGAGCACGTCGTCGGACTTGATGGTGAGCAGCTCCTGCAGCGCGTAGGCCGCGCCGTAGGCCTGCATGGCCCAGCACTCCATCTCGCCGAACCGCTGGCCACCGAACTGCGCCTTACCACCCAGCGGCTGCTGCGTGATCATCGAGTACGGGCCGGTCGACCGCGCGTGGATCTTGTCGTCGACCAGGTGGTTCAGCTTCAGGATGTAGACGTAGCCGACCGAGATCGGGTCCGGCAGCGGCTCACCGGAGCGGCCGTCGAACAACTGCGCCTTGCCGTCGCCGTTGACCAGCCGCTTCCCGTCGCGGTTGACCAGCGTCGACTCGAGGAGGCCCTTGATCTCCTCCTCCTGCGCGCCGTCGAAGACGGGGGTCGCGACGTTCGAGTCCTTGGGGGACTCGTGCGCCTCGATCGCCCGCAGCTGGCGCTTCCAGTCGGCGTCCTCGCCCTCGACCGACCAGCCGGTCTTGGCGATCCACCCGAGGTGGGTCTCCAGCACCTGGCCGATGTTCATACGCGAGGGCACACCGAGCGGGTTGAGCACGATGTCGACGGGCGTGCCGTCCTCGAGGAACGGCATGTCCTCGACCGGAAGGATCTTGGAGATGACGCCCTTGTTGCCGTGCCGGCCGGCGAGCTTGTCGCCGTCCTGGATCTTCCGCTTCTGCGCGACGTAGACGCGGACCAGCTCGTTCACGCCCGGGGGAAGCTCGTCGCCGTCCTCGCGGGAGAAGGTGCGAACGCCGATGACCGTGCCGGTCTCGCCGTGCGGCACCTTCAGCGAGGTGTCACGGACCTCGCGCGCCTTCTCACCGAAGATCGCGCGGAGCAGCCGCTCCTCGGGGGTGAGCTCGGTCTCGCCCTTGGGCGTGACCTTGCCGACCAGGATGTCGCCGGGGACGACCTCGGCGCCGATCCGGATGATGCCCCGCTCGTCCAGGTCCGCCAGCATCTCCTCGGAGACGTTGGGGATGTCGCGGGTGATCTCCTCCGGGCCGAGCTTGGTGTCCCGGGCGTCGACCTCGTGCTCCTCGATGTGGATCGAGGTGAGCACGTCCTGCTGCACGAGGCGCTGCGACAGGATGATCGCGTCCTCGTAGTTGTGGCCCTCCCAGCACATGAACGCGACGAGGAGGTTGCGGCCCAGGGCCATCTCACCCTCGTCGGTGCACGGACCGTCGGCGATGACCTGGCCGGCCTCGACCCGGTCACCCTCGAACACGACCGGCTTCTGGTTGACGCAGGAGCCGGCGTTCGAGCGGCGGAACTTGTGCAGCAGGTAGGTACGGCGGTGACCGTCGTCCTGGTGAACCGTGACGTAGTCGGCGCAGAGGTCCTCGACCACACCGCCGACCTCGGCCACGACCACGTCGCCGGCGTCGACCGCGGCACGGTACTCCATGCCGGTGCCGACCAGCGGCGCCTCGGCCTTGACCAGCGGCACGGCCTGACGCTGCATGTTCGCGCCCATGAGCGCGCGGTTGGCGTCGTCGTGCTCGAGGAACGGGATCATCGCGGTCGCGACGGAGGTCATCTGCCGCGGCGAGACGTCCATGTAGTCGACCTGCGCGCCGGGCACGTAGTCGACCTCACCGCCCTTACGGCGGACCAGGACGCGGTCCTCGGCGAACGTGCCGTCACTGCTCAGCACGGCGTTCGCCTGGGCCTTGATGTACCTGTCCTCCTCGTCGGCGGTCAGGTAGTGAACCTCGTCGGTGACGGTGCCGTCCTCGACCTTCCGGTACGGCGTCTCGATGAAGCCGAACGGGTTCACCCGCGCGAACGTCGAGAGCGCGCCGATCAGACCGATGTTCGGACCCTCGGGCGTCTCGATCGGGCACATCCGGCCGTAGTGGGACGGGTGCACGTCGCGAACCTCGAAGCCGGCCCGCTCACGCGACAGACCACCCGGGCCGAGCGCGCTCAGCCGGCGCCGGTGGGTCAGGCCCGCCAGCGGGTTGGTCTGGTCCATGAACTGGGACAGCTGAGAGGTGCCGAAGAACTCCTTGATCGCCGCCACCACCGGGCGGATGTTGATCAGGGTCTGCGGCGTGATCGCCTCGACATCCTGGGTCGTCATGCGCTCACGGACGACGCGCTCCATCCGGGACAGGCCGACACGGACCTGGTTCTGGATGAGCTCGCCGACGGTGCGCAGGCGACGGTTGCCGAAGTGGTCGATGTCGTCGGCCTCGTAGCCCTCCTCACCGGCGTGCAGCCGGCAGAGGTACTCGACGGTCTTGACGACGTCCTCTTCGGTGAGAACGCCCCGGTCGATCGGGACGTCGATCTCGAGCTTCTTGTTGAACTTGTAGCGCCCGACCTTGGCGACGTCGTACCGCTTCGGGTTGAAGAAGAGGTTGTCGAGCAGGGTCTGCGCGTTCTCCCGGGTCGGGGGCTCACCCGGGCGGAGCTTGCGGTAGATGTCGAGCAGGGCCTCGTCCTGCCCGGCGATGTGGTCCTTCTCGAGGGTGGTCATGAGCAGCTCGGACCAGCCGAACCGCTCGCGGATCTGGTCGGCCGACCAGCCGATCGCCTTGAGCAGGACGGTGACGGCCTGCCGGCGCTTGCGGTCGATCCGGACACCCACGGTGTCGCGCTTGTCGATGTCGAACTCCAGCCAGGCACCCCGGCTCGGGATGACCTTGACGCTGGAGAGGTCGCGGTCGGAGGTCTTGTCCGGCTCCTTGGTGAAGTACACGCCCGGCGAGCGGACGAGCTGGCTCACCACGACCCGCTCGGTGCCGTTGATGACGAACGTCCCCTTGGGGGTCATCATCGGGAAGTCACCCATGAACACGGTCTGGCTCTTGATCTCACCAGTCGTGTTGTTGGTGAACTCCGCGGTCACGAACAGCGGCGCGCAGTAAGTCAGGTCCTTCTCCTTGCACTCCTCGATCGAGGCCTTGACCTCGTCGAATCGGGGAGACGAGAAGGACAGCGACATAGTGCCGGAGAAGTCCTCAATGGGACTGATCTCTTCGAGGATCTCTGCGAGGCCCGACTGGGCATGCGGGTCGTCCGTCGACCGGGCCTGCCAAGCCTCGTTGCCCACCAGCCAGTCGAAAGACTCGGTCTGGAGTGCGAGGAGGTTGGGGACCTCTAGTTGCTCGGTGATCCTGCCGAAAGAGACACGGCGGGGTGCGTAAGCGCTCGACGTACGGCTGGTCTTCGCAGGGCGGGAAGCTGCCAAGATGCGTCCTTCCGAGGACCGGTGCTGCTGATGCGGCTGCAGCTGCGGTATGCAACTGTTTGCGTTGCCCTCGACCGGCGGGCACCGTAAGGAGCCCCCAGGAATTCATCCTCACGGATGTTCCTGGCAGGGCTCAAGACAGAAGGCAGCGCAAACTAGCAGTGTAGCCGCTCGGCTAACCGCTGTCCAGCCCACACCAGAGGGGGCCTGCGGAACATGCCCCACAGCCTCTCTGACCTGCGCCTCCGTGGTCAGGGCCGAACGTGGGGCCGCTCGGAACGCGGCATATCTCCCTCGGGTGCCGTCTGTAGATGACCCGTTAGAAAGCCGGGCCACCCGCAGGGCGGCTGTCGCAAGCGCGGAGAACTTGCTGATGTCAGCGTGCCTGTCAGCGGACACTCAGTCAAGGGCTGCGCCGCGGGTCGGACACGTGCCGCCTCCCGGCGGGCGCGTCCTAGCGACCATAGCCCATGGATTGCCCGATTAAACCGACTTTGCCGGTCGGGTGGCCGACAGCCACGCGCAACGCCGCTAGCTGGGACAATGCGCCCAAAAGAGGAAAGGCGGAGACCCGAGCACGGGTCTCCGCCATTCGCAAGAGAAAGCTGTGGAGCGTTAGATCACTTGAGGGTGACCTTGGCGCCCTCGCCCTCGAGCTTGGCCTTGGCGGCCTCGGCCTTCTCCTTGTTGACACCCTCGAGGATCGCCTTGGGGGCGCTCTCGACGGCGTCCTTGGCCTCCTTGAGGCCCAGGCCGGTCAGCTCGCGCACGACCTTGATGACCTGGATCTTCTTGCCGCCGTCGCCCTCGAGGACGACGTCGAACGAGTCCTTCTCCGCCTCGGCCTCGGCCGGAGCGGCAGCAGCCGCGACGCCCGCGACGGCGACCGGAGCAGCCGCGGTGACCTCGAAGGTCTCCTCGAACTGCTTCACGAACTCGGACAGCTCGATCAGCGTCATCTCCTTGAACGCGTCGAGCAGCTCGTCGGTGCTGAGCTTCGCCATGTGTGGCAACCTTTCCTAGCTTCTGATCAAAAGTCGTACTGGTTCGCGGTGGCTCAGGCCTCCGCGGGACCGTCCTTCTCGCGCTTCTCCTGCAGGGCGGCCGCGAGGCGAGCCACCTGCGAAAGCGGGGCCTGGAACAGGCCGGCCGCCTTGGACAGGTTGCCCTTCATGGCGCCGGCCAGCTTGGCCAGCAGAACCTCACGAGACTCGAGGTCAGCGATCTTGTTGACGTCGTCAGCCGTGATCGCGCGACCCTCGAACACACCGCCCTTGATGATCAGGACGGGGTGGGCCTTGGCGAAGGCCCGAAGGCCCTTGGCCGCCTCGACCGGGTCGCCGTTGATGAAGGCGAGCGCGGTAGGACCGGTGAACAGCTCGTCGAGGCCATCGATACCCGCGTCGGTCGCCGCACGCTTCGCCAGCGTGTTCTTCGAAACGGAGTACTTGGTCTCATTGCCCAGCGAGCGCCGCAGCTCGGTGAGCTGCTTGACCGTGAGGCCGCGGTACTCGGTCAACACGGTGGCCGACGAGTTACGGAAGTTCTCCGTCAGCTCGGCGACGGCACTGGCCTTGTCGGCCCGGACCGGCTTGTCCGCCATGTCCCTCCTCTCTCAGTGCTCAAAACCACTGGTCAGGGAGAAGGAACCACGAAAAATGAGAAACGCCCCGGCGCAAGGGCACGGGGCGGGATCAGGCTGGAGCCTGGAAATCGCTGACCGTTCTCCCCTGCGCGGGTCGCCCGCATTCTGCGGGACCTTCGGCCGCGGCCTCCGTCGTTGACGACGGCAGCTGCGGCAACCAGCGGTCTATGGGTGGAACTCCGAGAAGAAAGAGTACGCGGTCCCGCCGCCCCCGCCAAATCAGCGCCGTTCCGCCGCGCCCCGCCTCCTCCCCCACCCTCGTGGGTGGGCCCACTGAAGCAGCCGGGTATGACAGTTCCGCCGCCTCTTCCACAGCGACGACCGCGATCATGATGAGTTGCGGCTTCCGGCGAACAGCAACTCATCAGCCCTGTGATCCGCGGCTGGTCCAGGCAGGTGAGTCCGATGAGTTGGCGTCCACGCCGTGCGGGACATCATCAAGATCTGCGAAGGGACGGGGTGGTGGCGCGCCGGGTCAGGAGCGGGCGCGGCGCAACCAGCCGTAGCCGGCGTAGGCGGCGGCGCACCACGCGGCTGCCCACGCGATCAGCAGGGCGAGAGTGCCGGTAGGGGGCACGGCGGGGTCGTTGAGGGCCCGGGCGGTGGCCATGACCGGCGGGACCAGCCACGGGGCGAACGAGCCGCTCAGGCCCAGCACGACCACCAGCACCGCGGACACCACCAGCACCGTCACGCCCAGGCGCACGCTGCCGGTGACGGCACGGCTGGACAGGGCTCCGAGCGCCACCGCCGGTGGCACGGCCAGCAGGTGGGCCAGGACGCCCAGGGCGATGCCGCTGCCCAGCGCCTGGCTCGTGTCGATGCCGCCGAACAGCCAAGGTGCGGCCATGGCGGCCACGCAGACCGCCAGGGAGAGCACGACGGCGGCGAGGACGCCGGAGGTCGCCTCGCGGGCCGGGCCGACCGCCAGGCGGGCCAGGCGGCGCTGCACGTCGGGCTCGGTGTCGAGCAGGAGCTTGGTGAGCCAGGCGAGCACGGGGAACAGGGCGGCGGCGGAATAGCCGTAGGCGACCGCGGCGGGGCTGGCTCCCCCGCCGTAGATGACGCCGAGCACGACCAGGACGGCGATCAGCGGGGGCAGGGCCCGGCCGCCGCGCACGAAGCCGGCGATGCGCATGCGGACGAGCGCGCTCATTCCCGTACGCCCAGGACACGGTGACCGGCGGCACGCAGCGCGACCACCGCTCGGTCGGCCTCGGAACGACGGACGGCGACCTCCACGATCACCTCTTCTTCGTCGGAGACCGCCGTCGGCGAAGCGGGGGCCGCCGTCGGCGAAGCGGGGGCCGCAAGTGGCGAAGCGGTGTCCACGACGCCCTCGGCGACCGTCCAGTGGATCGCGCCGGGCAACGCGGTGATCTCCCCACGATGGTCGCTGACCAGCACGGAACCACCGCCCGCGGTCACCTCGGCGACGATCTCGGGGATCAGGGTGCGGGCGACCGAGTCGAGGCCCTCCCAGGGCTCGTCGAGCACGAGCAGGCCGGGCGGGACGAGCAGGGCCTGGGCGAGGCCCACCTTCTGCGCGGTGCCCTTGGAGAGGTCGGCCAGGCGGGTGCCGGCGTGCTCGGTGAGCAGCAGCCGGTCGATCCAGCGGTCGACCGATCGCGGGGCGGCGGCGCGCACCGAGGCCATGCGGAGCAGGTACTCCCGGGCGGTGAACGGCTGGTCGGCGGGGAAGCGCTCGGGAACCCAGCCGATCACCGCGGGGCGGTCGTGGATCGTGCCGCGGCCCGGACTCAGGACGCCGGCGGCCAGTTGGAGCAGCGTGGACTTGCCGGCGCCGTTACGGCCCAGGATGACGACCGTGGCGCCGGGCTCGACGGTGGCGTTCAGCTCGCGCAGGGTCCAGCCGGCCCGCCGGGCGTACCGGAACCACACCTGCTCGAAACGCACGGCCGCAAGCCTGCCACAAAGAAAGCCCCCGGGGTGTCCCCGGGGGCTTCCGTTGATCGAGGATCAGGCCTCGGCCTTGAGACCCTTCACCACGTTCGGGTCGACCGGCACGCCGGGGCCCATGGTGGTGGTGACGGTGACCTTCTTGAGGTACTTGCCCTTGGCCGCGGACGGCTTGACGCGGAGAACCTCGTCGAGCACGGCCGCGTAGTTGTCGACCAGCTGGTCCTCGCTGAACGAGGCCTTGCCGATGATCAGGTGCAGGTTCGAGTGCTTGTCCACCCGGAAGGTGATCTTGCCGCCCTTGATCTCGTTGACCGCCTTGGTCACGTCCATGGTGACCGTGCCGGTCTTCGGGTTCGGCATCAGGCCGCGGGGGCCGAGGATGCGGGCGATCCGGCCGATCTTGGCCATCTGGTCCGGCGTCGCGATCGCGGCGTCGAACTCCAGCCAGCCACCCTGGATGCGGGCGACGAGCTCGTCGGTGCCGACCTCGTCGGCGCCGGCCGCCACGGCCTCCTCGGCCTTGGCGCCCTGGGCGAAGACGATCACGCGGGCCGTCTTGCCGGTGCCGTGCGGCAGGTTGACCGTGCCGCGGACCATCTGGTCGGCCTTACGCGGGTCGACGCCCAGACGCATCGCGACCTCGACGGTGGCGTCGAACTTGGTCGGGCTCGACTCCTTGGCCAGCTTGATCGCGTCGGCCGGCTCGTACAGCTTGTTGGGGTCGATGCTCTCGGCCGCCTTGCGGTAGCCCTTGCTGCGCTGCATGTTTCTTACTCCTGTGGTAGATGGCGGGGCTCCTCGGAACGAAGCCCCTCCCACTGACTTACTTGTCAGATCTTGGTGACCTGGTTGAAGTTCAGCTCCACCGGCGTCTCGCGGCCGAAGATGGAGACCAGAACCTTCAACTTCTGCTGGTCGGCATTGATTTCACTGATCGAGGCCGGCAGCGAGGCGAACGCGCCGTCGGTGACCGTGACCGAGTCGCCCACCTCGAAATCGAGGACCTTGATCTCGGGCTTGGCCTTCTTCTCCTCCTGCTCGACGGCCGGGGCGAGCCACTTGAGCACCTCGTCCAGCGAGAGGGGGGCGGGCCGGTCGACCCGGTCGGTGGCGCCCACGAAGCCGGTCACGCCGGGCGTGTTGCGCACGCAGGAGTACGACTCGGGGGTCAGATCCATCCGGACCAGGATGTAGCCGGGGAAGACCTTGTTGTTGACCTGCTGGCGCTTGCCGTTCTTGACCTCGACCTCTTCGCGGGTCGGCACCTCGACCTGGAAGATGAAGTCCTCCATGTCGAGGCTCGTGATCCGGGTCTCGAGGTTGGTCTTGACCTTGTTCTCGTAGCCCGCGTAGGAGTGCACGACGTACCACTCACCGGGGGCGTAGCGCAGCTTCTGCCGCAGCTCCTGCACCGGGTCGAAGTCCTCGTCCTGCTCCGGCTCCTCGGCTCCGCTGGCGACGCTGCCGGCCTCGACCGACTCGTCCTCGGTGGCGGCCTCGACCGACTCGTCGGTTTCCGCCGTGGCCACCGACGAGAGCTCGTCGGCGGACTGCGCGGTCTCGTCGTCGTACTCAGGCACGCTCGCTCACTTCCAAAGAATTTTCTAGGTCACTAGCCGCCGAAGGCCCACAGGATGCCCTTGCCGAACCCGTAGTCCAAGACAGCGACGATGGCAGTCATGACCGTCACGAAGGCGATCACGATCGTCGTGTAGGTCAGCAGCTCCTTGCGGGTCGGCCAAATGACCTTACGCAGCTCGCTGACGACCTCACGGAAGAAACCACCGATGCGGCCGAAGAAGCCGGAACGACGAGCTTCCTTCTTCTTTTTCGGCGCGTCGTCCTTGGTGCGCTCGGCGACGGCGGTGCCGCCGCGGCCGACCGGCTCGGCCTCGAGGTCGTCATCGGACTCCGCGTCATCGGCGACGGCGTCGTCAAACACCTCGTCGTCGGCCGGGTCGCCGGCGTCACCGGGTCGATTCCTCTCGGCCATGGCGCCCTACTTCCGTCATCGGTGATGGTGGACCCCATCGGCACCCGTTCCGGGGCCGGGGTCGTGCGGACCGCTGTCCCGGGCGGGCACGTCTGGGAGAGTTGCGCAGGGGTGACAGGACTTGAACCTGCAGCCTGCGGTTTTGGAGACCGCTGCTCTGCCAATTGAGCTACACCCCTGTGCGAGGCCGCTGATCCCCGACCTCGCGCAGGCAAGTTCGGGGGGTCACTGCCCCACGGCGGACCAGTGTACGGGTAGACCGGGCGTTCGCCCAACCCGCCCTACCGTTTCCGCACAACCGCCTGTGCCATGGACAAAACTTTCTCCCCTTGACAGGTCGCGGTGAGCGTCAGCTTGGTGTGGCCCTCCTCGGTCTCGCCCTTCACGACGGCGGAGACCACGACCTCGGTTCCCTCGTCCGTGTCGGGCACCGGGACCGGCCGGGAGAAGCGCACGCTGAACTCGACGACCGCGTCGGGGGCGCCGGCCCAGCCGGTGACGGCGCGGCCCACCAGGGCCATGGTGAACATGCCGTGGGCGATCACGCCGGGCAGGCCCACCGAGTTGGCGAAGCGCTCGCTCCAGTGGATCGGGTTGAAGTCGCCGGAGGCGCCGGCATAGCGGACCAGATCGGCCCGGGTGACCCGGAAAGTCTGAGGCTCGAAGGTCACGGTCACTCCTCCCCGCGCTGCACGAGCTTGGCCCAGACGGTGACGACGGGCTCGCCCGCCTCGGTGGCGACGTCGCTGCGGGTGGTCATGAAGTCGTGGCCGCCCCGGGAGGTGATCTCCTCGACCGTGTTCACACAGACCAGGGCGTCGCCGGCGACGATCGGCCGGGCGTACGCGAAACGCTGGTCGCCGTGCACCACGCGGCTGTAGTCGATGCCCAGCACCGGGTCCTCGACGATCTGCGCGTGGCTCGAGGCCATCGTGAAGATGATCGGGAAGGTCGGCGGGGCGATCACGTCGGCGTAGCCGAGCGCTCGGGCCGCCTCGGGGTCCTGATACTCCCGCTCGGGGGCGCCGATCGCGCGGGCGAACTCGCGGATCTTCTCGCGGCCGACGATGTACGGCTCGGTGGGCGGGTACGTACGTCCCACGAATGACTGGTCCAGGGGCATGCCCACAAACTACTCTGCGCCGTCCGGAAGCCTCCGGACGGCGCAGGTGAAGCCTTGGATCCCTTAGCGGGTCTCGCGGTGCAGGGTGTGGCGGCCGTCCCGCGGGCAGAACTTCTTCAGCTCGACGCGGTCGGGGTCGTTACGCCGGTTCTTCCGGGTGATGTAGTTCCGCTCCTTGCACTCCGTACACGCCAGGGTGATCTTCGGACGGACGTCGGTCGCCTTGGCCACGGCAAGGTGCCTTCCTACTAACAGGGGTAACTAACGACCTACCAGCTTAGAGACCGATACGCCGATCTGCAAAATAGTGCTAGTAGCGGTGGCCGGACTTGAACCGGCGACACAGCGATTATGAGCCGCTTGCTCTGCCAACTGAGCTACACCGCCGAGCCAGGCTCTTTGTCCTGCGCCTGTGGCGGGGAGACGAACCCGGTAGAGCCCCCTTACGGAATCGAACCGTAGACCTTCTCCTTACCATGGAGACGCTCTGCCGACTGAGCTAAGGGGGCTTGCGCGCGATCTCTCGCTTGCTGCGCAGACAAGACAATACACGGCCCCGAGGCGGGGGTGAAATCGGGGTCAGATCACCGCGCGGAGCCGGCGGACCTCGCCCGTGGGGGTTGATTCGGGCTCGGTCTGGGCGCTGAACCAGGCCTCCAGCCGCTCGTACGGCAGCGGGCGGGAGAACAGATAACCCTGGCCGATCTCGCAGCCCATCTCCTCCAGCAGGTCGAGGGTCAGCTCGCTCTCGACCCCCTCGGCCACCACCGTGAGACCGAACTCACGGGACAGGCTGATCACCGCCCGCACGATCGCCAGGTCGCCCGAGTCGGTCGCCATCCCCTGCACGAAGCTGTCGTCGATCTTGACCTCGTGCACCGGCCACTGCCGCAGGTACGACAATGAGGACGCGCCCGTGCCGAAGTCGTCGACGCTGAGCCGTACGCCGAGGTCGCGCAGGCGGTAGAGGGTGGGCAGCACCCGCTCGATGTCGCCGAGCATGCCCGGCTCGGAGATCTCGAAGGTCACCTGGGCCGGCGCCACCGCGTAGTGCTCCAGCAGCTCCTCGACGTGGTCGGGGAAGCGGGAGTCGAGCAGGGTGCGGACCGAAAGGTTCACCGCGATGGAGAGCGGCCGGTCGGCCTCGGCCCACTCGCGGCAGCGGCGCAGGCCCTCGCTCAGCACCCGCTCGGTGAGCCGGGAGAGCTGGCCGGTGTGCTCGGCGACCGCCACGAAGTCCTCGGGGGCGACCTCGCCGTGCGCCGCGTGCGTCCAGCGGGCCAGGCACTCGACGCCGACCAGGTGACGGTCGGCGAGGGTGACCTTGGGCTGGTAGTAGACGTCGAGCTCGTCGTTGTCGAGGGCCTTGCGCAGGTCGGCGGCGATGCCCAGGCGGCGCACCGCGCGGGACTCGAGGGCCGGGTGGAACAGCTGCACGCCGTACGGGAGGACCTTGGCCGCGTTGGCGGCCAGCTCGGCCCGCTGGATCAGCGTCTCCGGGTCGTCGCCGTGATCGGGGTAGACGGCCACGCCGACCGCGGTGTCGACGTCGAGGGTGAGCGTGCCGACCGTCATCGGGCCGCGGAGCTGCTCGCGCATCTCGGTCGCCAGCCGCACCGTGACGTCGGTGCTCTCGGCGCGCAGGGTCACCACGAACTCGTCGCCGCCGATCCGCCCGACCAGGGCGCCCGGGCCGGCGATGCCGCGCAGCCGCTCGGCCACCTCGGCGAGCAGCTTGTCGCCGGCGGCGTGACCCATCGACTCGTTCACGTCGCGCTGGCCGTCGACGTCGAACAGCAGCGTGGCGACGACCTCCTTCTCCGCGCGCACCCGCACGGCCTCTGCGAGCGCGTCGGTGATCCGGCGCCGGTTGGGGAGGCCGGTGAGGCGATCGTGGTACGCGTCGTGGCGCAGCCGCTCGACCAGCCGGGAGTTTTCCACCGCCGCCGCCGCGTGCGCCGCGATCGTCTCGAGCACCTGCACGTCGGCGGCCCGGAACGATCGGGTGTCGCCGAGCCGGTTGACCACCTCGAGGCTGCCGATGGTCGTCTGGCCGGAGCGCAGCGGAACGATCACCGCATCTTTGATCTTGAAGGCCCGGAGCTCCTTGCGCCACTCCTGGGTCTTGCCGAACTGGGGGCCGATGGCGAGCGTCTGGCCGTCGGTGATGGCCCTTTCCCGGATCGTGGCCGGCGTCGGCGAGAGATCGAGCAGGCCCTTGTTCTCCACGCGGGCGGTGAGCAGCACCTCGGGATGCCGGCCCTGCGAGGGCAGCCAGAGCGTCGCGTACTCGGCGCGCATCAGGGCGCGGACCCGGCCGAGCAGGACGTCGGGCAGGCTCACGTCGGCGCCCTCCTCGCGGACCGCCTTGGTGAGCTCGTAGACGTCGGTGAGCGTGCGGTGCTGCCGGAAGAACTCGGCGAACGACCGGAGCATCAGGACCAGCGCGGCGACGAGAACCGCCAGCAGGAGCGCCGACCAGCGGTTGGCCACGAGGGTGACCAGGAAGACCAGGCCGATCACGATGTTGACGGAGGAGATCGCGATGGCGGGCGGCAGGCCGCGCAGCACCTCCTGACCCGCGCGGGGACCCTGGACGACGCCCATGACCCCGGCGAGGCAGATCAGGTCGACGATGGTGTTGACCAGCAGGGCGATGGTGATGACGACCCAGGTCGCGGGGCCGGCGCCGTCGAAGTCGGGCAGCGCGGCCACGACCAGCGAGGCGGCCGAGATGGTTGCCGCGCCCTTGGCGACGTTGAACCACATCTTGGCCGGAATGACCACGGCGGAGCGCGCCACCTGGGTGATGATCGTGGCCGCCGTGACCACCAGGGTGATCATCGCGGGCGGCAGGTAGTACAGCGCCAGGACAAGCGGAACCTCGGTCAGGATGATGCTGTAGGTGCTGCGGCGGATGACGACGTTGAAGACCCCGACGTACGCCATGCAGACGCCGGCGAGCGCGACGAGGCCGCCGGGCCACGATTTGTACCAGGTCGGCTCGGCCGCCCAGAAGGCCGCGAAACAGACGGCGGCGAACAGCGCAAGCGGGCCGGTGATCAGCCATGCGTATTGCGTGGAATGCTGGCGTGCCCGCGGACGCCTGCCCATAACGCTCCCTTGTCAGTCAGCGTCGCAATCGCGGGGTGGCCGAGTGGACGATCGTCAGTCCCACTCCGCGACAAGAGTGCTGACCTGAATAGCGCTGGTGCCCTCGCCCGCGTTCGCAGCGGCGACGCCCACGCCACCAAAGACGACGGCAAGCGCGAGAACCAAGCCGGCGAGACGGCCTAGCTTTCTTGCAGACATCTGGACTCCTGCGACGTGTACGCGAACCAAAGTGTTACGCAAACCGGTGGGGGTCACATGATGGTGCCACACCAGGTGTGCGACAGGGAGTCTCCGTCGGCGGGTCGAAGCCGCACATGCCGAAATCCTGACCGAACGGCTGAGGTGTTCACGCGAAGTGGATGCGAAAAATTGGGGCTTTTACAGCTGATTTAGCAGTAGAAATATGCCCAATTCGCGCAGGCGGCGTCAAGATCACTTGACGTCAGGATGGCCTGACGGGCACGCTTTCCGGATGACTGCCTCACCGGACGAACTGGAGCGAGAGCACACACTCTCCACCGCTACAACGCGGTACGACGAGCTCCGGATGCGGGACGCGCTGGCCTCGATGGCCGGCCAGGCCCCCGGCGAGGGCAGCGCGACGCCGCTGAGCCGCGACGAGGCCCTGGAGATGCTGGCGCTCAGCGAGGTGGTCATCCGCAAGGCCGGGTACGGCCGGCAGGCGATGGTGCGGGCGGCGCGCGGCGCCGGGGCGTCGTGGACCCAGATCGGGTCGGCGCTGGGCAGCAGCAAGCAGGCCGCTTGGGAGGCGCACACCCGCTGGATCGAGGATCAGGGCCGCCAGCACGAGCGCACCGGATACGAAGGACTCGGGCCCGACGACATCGCCTCGGCGCGCGATCTGGCCGGCGGACCGGACTCCTAGGATCCCGTCGCGGCCGGGCGGTCGGTGGCGCTGTATTGCGACCACGAGCCCGGGTACAACCGTCCCGGCGCGAACCCGGCCCGCTCGAGGGCCAGCAGGTTGTGGCAGGCGGTCACGCCCGAGCCGCAGTAGGAGACGACCGTCGCGTCGTCGGTCACGCCCACCGCGACGAAGCGTTCCCGCAGCTCGGCCGGCGTCAGGAACATCCCGGCACCGTCCACGTTCTCCCGGCAGGGGAGGCTGCGCGCGCCCGGGATGTGCCCGGCCCGCGGGTCGATCGTCTCGTTGTCGCCGCGGAACCGCTCGGCCTGACGAGCGTCGATGACCACGTTCCGCGCGTCGGCGGCGTCATCGATGCCGGCGAGCTTCTCGCTCGGCCAGGGCCTCGCCTCGAAGCTTCCCGGGGCGCGCTGGGGCGTTCCGGTTTCGAGCATTTTCCCGTACGCGTCGAGCCCGCCGTCCAGCAGCGCGGCGTCCCGGCCCGTGGCCCGCAGCATCCAGACCAGCCGGGCGGCCATCACCCCGCCCGCGTCGTCGTACCCGATCACCAGGTCGTCATCGCTCACGCCCAGCGCCGCCATCTGCTCGGCGAACGCCTCCGGCGAGGGCAGCGGGTGCCGCCCGCCGTCCGGTCCCGCGTGCGCGGCGAGCACGGTGTCCATGTCCACAAAGATCGCGCCGGGCAGGTGACCACCCTCGTACGCCGCCCGGCCCGAGCGCCCGTCCAGGTAGTAGCGGACATCGGCGAACACCACCCGGGGAAGGGCCTCGATCTCCTCGATGCGGACGACCGGATCGATCATGGTCTGCGTTCCTTTCTTACTACCTGCTGCCGAGACCCAGCTTCAGCCCGAACCCGGGCAGGACAGCGCCCGTGCCGCCGTCGACCGCCCGCCGTACCGACCGACGGGCCAGCTGCCGGCGGAGGGCGCCGGCCCCGACAATGATCGCGCTGAACCACAGGATGCCCTCGAGGTCGTGGACGAGCGCAAGCAGCACCCCCACCGCCGGCGGCGACGACCCGTCCGGGATGAACTGCGGCAGCACCGCGACGTAGAAGGCGCCGACCTTGGGATTGAGCAGGTTGGTGAGCAGCGCCGACACGCCCACCGCGGCGGCCGCGCCCCAGGCGAGCGCACCCGCGCCGACGCCCAGCGCGGTCGCGAAGGCGGGCCCGCGGCCCATGCTGACCGCGGCCCGCAGCACCAGCGCCGAGTCGAGGCCCGGGGTGATGGTCAGCAGGGCGCCGAGCACGGCGAACGACAGAACGGCATGGGTCAGGTCCACATCACCGTTCTACCGGGTGGTCAATGGTTCACGCGACGGTGCCCACGCGGGCGGAAACGGACCACCGCCACCGCGACCAGGACGATCGCCACGATGGTGGTCACCAGCGTCACGATGCCCGCGTCGAGGGCCGTGCCCAGCACCACCAGCGCCAGACCCAGCCCGAACAGCAGGTGGTAGCAGCCGGCGTCCCGCACGCTGCGGAACGCCCGCGTGGTCGCGTCCGGCGCCCGCCCGGTGACCAGCATCCCCGCCCCGAACATCGCCAGGGCGAGCCCGGCCGCCCCGCCGACCAGCATGGTCCACGTACCGGTGCTCATAGCCCCAGTCTGCCGCCGGGCGGCCCCGCGTCAGCGGTAATTCGTGAACTGCAGGGCGACGCCGAAGTCCTCGGCCTTGAGCAGGGCGATCACGGCCTGCAGATCGTCCCGCTTCTTGCCGGTGACGCGCAGCTGGTCGCCCTGGATCTGCGCCTGCACGCCCTTCGGGCCCTCGTCGCGGATCTTCTTGCTGATCGCCTTGGCCTTGTCGGTCTCGATGCCCTCGACGACCTTGCAGTCGATCTTGTACGTCTTGCCGGACTGCCGCGGCTCGCCCGCGTCCAGCGACTTGAGCGAGATGTTCCGCTTGACCAGCTTCTCCTTGAACACGTCGAGCGCGGCGGAGGCCCGCTCCTCGGTCTCGGAGGTGATGGTGAAGCCGTTCTCACCCGACTTGGCGACGCCGGTGCCCGTCCCCCGGAAGTCGAACCGGGTGCCGAGCTCCTTTTCCGCCTGGTGGAAAGCGTTGTCGACCTCCTGACTGTCGACCTTGCTGACGATGTCGAAAGACGGGCTGGCTGCCATGATCAGACTCCTGCGGGCTGGCGTACGTCGATGTATGCGGAGGACCGCGTCGGGGCCCTCGACATGCCGACGGTACCCGGTTGCGTTCCATGGCAGCGGTACGGCTATCCTGTTGTCCGCTGCTGCGCGAGAGCGCGGAAGCATGCCCAGGCGGGTTGCCCGAGCGGCCAATGGGAGCGGACTGTAAATCCGTCGCGAAAGCTACGAAGGTTCGAATCCTTCACCCGCCACCACCGGGACAAAGAGGCCCGTGACCAGCGCTAACGCTGATCACGGGCCTCTTTCGTGTATCTCACACAATCTCGCTGCGACCGGCTCGATCTCGCTGGTCGTGTCGCATACGTGTCGGCGGGAGGAACTTCTTTCTTGGCTCTGGCCCTCACTCCGGCAAGGCCCGGGTGCCGTGCCGGTTGAGACTGAGCCTGCCGCGCAAGGGCGTCAGAAGATCCCGTCCAGCAGGTTGTCGCTAGGAAGGCCGAAGCGGTAGGACTCCCGTCCCGCCAACCTCTCTTCCGTCATCCGGGCCACCCAGTCGTACGTTCTGATTTCAACATCAACGGTTGCCCGACTGCGCTCCCGCATCACATTTCCGCGTGTCGTAAAGTTTTCACGGGAAACTAGCACGAGCCCCTCGGAGTCCGTACGAATTCCCGGCAGGCCCAGACCTAGGGCCGCCTTAGGCTTCCTTGCATAGTCGAGATTTTCCGACAGCCATTCGCGCCATGACTCAATCTGAGCCACGCCCTTACGCACCTGCTTAACCCCTTGTCCGTCCCTGATCACAATGTCAGCGGCAGGGCTTTCAAGTTCCACAAGCAGCCATCTAAATCCGAGCGAAGTTACACCGCCAACGAGGAAGTCAGGTACATACTCGGCGCCGAGGCTTTTTTGAGGGATTACGAAGACCCCGTGATGACCCAGCATCAATTGCGCCAAGAGCTCGGGGAACTTTTCCAACACCTGCTGCATCGGACGTTCGTCGGTTGCGGTGGACAAAGCTTCCTCAAAGGCTACGAGGGCTTCCGACGTGGGACCTCCTTGAATCCTAAATTCGGAGAGCTCGCCCATACGCGCGTATCCCGTATCGAGATCTTGCCTCGCCTTGGCCGTAGCTTGCTCCCCCGCATACTTCTTAATGTCATAGTCAGGGGCGCCTAGCCTTGCGCTCAGCTGCACTTGGTGCGGTCGCGCACGGCGTCCTAGTCCACCACGGAAGTAGATTTGCCCGTCCTTACCAACGCTCGAGACCTCCATCTGAACGTCCGGGTCCATTATCAGACTCAGGATGTCACCAGGACGAGGCTGCAAATCCCGCAACCCTCGAATAGTCCGCTGGTCATACCTAACATGGATCCATGCACTAACCTCGGATTGGTCAGGCAGGTCGGCGGCTGCTGTTCGCGGCAACCCGAGCTGGTCCTCTAATTGGTAAAGCAGCTCCAAAGATGGCGGCGATACCGGCTTCGGGGTAGCCAACTGAAGTGGTTTTTGAAGTTCCCGATTCAAGCGCGCGAGAGCAACTGCGGTCGGTGTCTTATCGTCGATGCTCGTTAGACCGAGGTCCTTCGCCAGTTTCAATTGCTCACTGGCGGGGCCAGTGACTAACTGTTCCAGGAACTCAGCGGCTTCTTGCCAGCTCTCCTTCGACACCGAAGATCTCCCTCGCATGGTAACCAACTTTGGCCTCCTCAAAGTAAAGCAGCCTCGACCCGCTGACGTGAGGCTTCGTCCTGCCCATAAATGCATTTCGCGTACACACGCATGAGGACGTGAACGCTGTGCCCAGCCCACTCCGCGACCTGAGTCGCTGGGACGCCTGCGTTCAGCCACAGCGACACGGCGGCGTGCCGAAGGTCGTATGGGCGCCGCGCCAACGGCGACCGAACCTGTGTCGGCAGGAGAGCCGCCTCGCGGGCATCGCGCCATGCCTTGCCATATGAGTTGCTGGGAATCGGTTGCCCGGCGGTCGGAACGTAGCGACCGCCCGGTCCTCGCCGGGTGACGAACATACGGCCATCAGTGGCGGCCTTGTACTCGGGGTCACGTCCACCGAAGTGGTGTATGACCTGCACTTTTGCAGCGAATGGAGGCGGCCACCGCAGATCCTTCGGATTGCTTGAAGATCACGAAGGAGAGACCTGCGATGGCCGCAGAATCGAGTTTGAACGTCGCCGGGCTGCTGCGCGAGCATCTGGAATCGGCGAGCCCTGATCTGCTGCGGGAGATGGTGAAAACCTTCGCTGACCTGCTGATGTCCGCCGAGGCCGACGCCTTGTGCGGCGCCGAGTACGGCGAACGCAGCTCAGAGCGGACCAACTCACGTAACGGCTACCGGGCCCGGGAGTGGGACACCCGGGCCGGCACCGTCGAGCTCGCGATCCCGAAACTACGCTCCGGCTCCTACTTTCCGGACTGGTTGTTGCAGCACCGCCGCCGCGCCGAACAAGCCCTGGTCAGCGTGGTCGCCACCTCATATCTGCTCGGGGTCTCCACGCGGCGCGTCGAAAAGCTGGTCGAGCAGCTCGGCATCAAACAACTCTCGAAGTCACAGGTCTCCGAGATGGCCCGGCACCTGGACGCGCAGGTCGAAGCGTTCCGCAACCGGCCCCTGGACGCCGGCCCCTACACGTTCGTGTGGGTCGACGCCCTGGCCATCAAGGTCCGTGAACACGGCCGCACGATCAACGTTCACGCCCTGGTCGCGGTCGCCGTGAATGCCGACGGCGGCCGCGAAGTCCTCGGCCTGGAGATCTCCAGCGACGAGGACGGCGCCGGCTGGCTGGCGTTCCTGCGCTCACTGACCGCCCGCGGCCTGTCCGGGGTGCGGCTGGTCATCTCCGACGCCCACCGCGGCCTGGTCTGCGCGATCGGCGCCGCGCTGCCCGGCGCCGGCTGGCAGCGCTGCCGCACCCACTACCTGCGCAACCTACTCGCCAAGGTCCCCAAACCCGCGCAACCATGGGTGGCCACCCTGGTCCGCACCATTTTCGACCAGCCCGACACCGACGCCGTCCGGCAGCAGTTCACCCGCGTGCTCGACATGATCAGCGAGAAGTTCCCCGACGCCGCCGAACACCTCGACGCCGCCCAAGAGGACATCCTGGCGTTCACCGCGTTCCCCACCGAACTCTGGCGCCAGATCCGCTCGAACAACCCGCAGGAGCGCCTGAACAAGGAAATCCGCCGCCGCACCGACGTCGTCGGGATCTTCCCGAACCGCGCCGCGATCATCCGCCTGGTCGGCGCCGTGCTCGCCGAACAGACCGACGAATGGGTCGAAGGACGCCGCTACATGGGCCTCGACATCCTCCGCAAAGCCCGCCTCACACCCATCACCACCAGCAACAACACCGAACACGACCAGACCGCCGAGATCGCCGCCTAGCTACCATCAACACACACGGATCAGCGCTGGCCACCTCTTACACCACGCCAGCGGACGTGACCTCGAGCACGTCCAGGTCGGCGGCGATCAGCGGCCACTCGGCCTCGATCGCGTCCAGCTCGGCAGCCGACGGTTCGTCGATGTCCAGGTGCAGCTTTCTCACGGGATTCCTCCGGAGACAAGGCCAGCAAGGAAGGCGCGGCCTGAGGGAAGGGTGAGGAGTGCGAGGCGGCTTGCGCCGATCGGCGCAAGCCCGCGACCTGAGGGGTACGGCTTGAAGCGCTGCCAGTCGCCTCACGTTGAGCTGACGGGTGGACAGGTCTGGACGGCCGGACAGGTCAACGGCCGAACACCCGAGCAACCCCTCAGGTCACGTATCCAGTTTCTCAATGAGCAATGAGGACTCGGCGGTGTCTCGGCGTACGGCAACCAGGTGCCGCCGTTCCGGTCCTTGCCGACCTCTTGGCTCGCCTGGCTAGTCAGGTTTGCCGCGATCAATGTACGCATCCTTGGCTAGCCAGGTCAATACCTTTCGATGGAACTTCCCTTACTTGGCTAGTCAGCGCTAGCGTGAGCAGGTGACTGACAACCTCGAATTCCTGGGCCAACTAGACCCAGACGATCCGAAACAGGCTTCACACCAGATCGCCAACAAGCTCCGCGCCGCGATCCTCACGCGCCGTCTAGAGCCAGGCGACAAACTCCCCTCGCAACCCGATCTCGCGAGCCGCTACGGCGTAGCCCGCGAAACCGTCAAGCGAGCGCTCGAAATCCTGCGCACCGAACGGCTGATCGTCACCCGCCAGGGCAGCGGAGCCTTTGTCCGCGCCCAGACCCAGCGCGCGGTCGAGCTACGCCCCCACATCGAGGCCGCGTTCGAGCGTTCGCACGTCTCCATCGACTTCGCCGGCTTCTCCGGCGAGACCCTGCGAGACGCACTCGCCGAGGCACTCGACAAGGTCCGTGTCGGCCGGCTGACGCCGGAGTCAATCGCCGTACGCGTCCTGATCTCCGACATGAACGCACCCATGGCCTTACCGGCACGCGCCGAGACACAGTCCGACGATCCGGCCATCCGGGAACGCGCCGAACGCATCACCCGCCGAGCCGCAGACGGCATCCTCGACCAGGTCGCCGAGCTCGGCGACCTCGGCCTCGTGCACTCCACCACCGTCGAGGTACGGATGCACCGAGCCTCGCCGCTGTTCAAGCTCTACATCCTCAACAACGAAGAAGTCTTCTACGGCTTCTACCCCGTGGTCGAGCGGACCGTCTCAATCAAGGGCGAGCCCACGGCCATCTACGACTTGATGGGCAAAGACGTCCCGCTGTTCCACTACGCCGTCACCGACGACGACGCGTCGCACGGCACCCAATTCGTCGAAGCGTCCCGCCAATGGTTCGACTCGCTGTGGTCGACGATCGCCTACCGGTACGAAGGATGAACACCGACCTCACTCGGTTCCTGGCCGAGACAGACGCCATCCTGCTCGACTTCGACGGCCCAGTATGTAGCATCTTCGCCGGCTACCCAGCCCCGAAGATCGCCGCGGAGTTGGTCGAGTTGCTTCAGCGCCAGGGCGTGGCGCTCCCGCAGCAGTTGTCCTCCGAGACCGACCCGCTCGAGGTGCTCCGCTGGGCGGGAACGACCGGCAACAAGGCGACCACACGCGCTGTAGACGATGCCTTGTGCGCGGCCGAACTGCGTGCCGCCGAGAGTGCTACGCCCACCCCATACAGCCGGGAGGTCATCGTCGCTGCCCGACAGGCCGGCTTGCCGGTCGCGGTGGTGAGCAACAACTCGGCCGGCGCCGTCACGGCCTACCTTGCGTCCCATCGCCTCGCCGGCTATGTCTCGCCGATCGTCGGTCGGGCGTACGCCGAGCCCGAGCGGATGAAGCCCAACCCCGAGCCCGTCCTACGGGCCGTCAACGACCTAGGCATCCAGGCGTCCAGGGCTGTTCTGGTCGGCGACTCGCTCTCAGACATCGAGGCCGGCCGAGCCGCTGGCGTTCGAACGATCGGCTACGCCAACAGGCCGGCGAAGGTCGACGCCTTCCGCAAGGCAGGGGCAGACGCGGTATTCGAGAGCATGGGTCCGCTCGCCGAAGGACTGATCGCCGATGCGAACGACTGAGCCGGACGGGCGCGTCTACGCGTCGCCAGGTGAGTCGCGGACGAACACGCCGACACCGGCGAGGGTCTCCGTGACGCCCAGGACCCGAAGGATCTGCATCGCCCGATCGATGACGGGTTCCGACACGTCGTAGTGGGCAGTCAATTCCCGCCGACTCGGCAGCCGTGACCCAGGCGGAAACTCCCCCGCCTCGATCCGCTTCCGCAGGTCATCGGCAATCTCTTCATATCGGTAACGCGGCGGCACGAAGTCTCCTCGGTTGGCACCCCGAGTAGACCACCTATAACTAGCCCTTGGCTACCCAACGCTAGCTGTTGGTGGTTGCTTCTGGGTCTCCTCGGTTGGCGCTACGGCGACCCAGACAGCGAGGCGGACTCTCCAGCGGTCCACCCGTGGTCAAGACGAAGGCCCGGAGCAGTCGTAGTGCTCCGGGCCTTCATCTTCTGAGCCTACGCACCTAACAATCGGCTACCTCGTCCCGCCTCTTCTAGAGGTGACAACTGCCGCCAGGACGGGGAACAGCTTCAACGCTGCGATTGAGCTGGATCAACCTTTCGACCATTGCTTTCCGTGACTCCACGCCTGCATGCTGTAGTCCAAAGTCGACCAACGGTACTGCTGGACGCAGGAGGACAACGCGTGGGTTTCGCGATCGCCTACGAGATCGAGAACGGACCAGTACCTGCTGCGGGTTACCTTCTGTCGGAGGACGGCCTTGAACACCTGACAGATGCCGTTCGCAAGATCCTTCGCGACGACACAGGCGTCGCTGAGGCCTGGGAAGCACTGCGGGACCTACCTAAGACCAGCTTCGCCGAGGGCGCGCTACGTCGCGTCCTAGCAGCGCCTGAAAGCTTCGATGAGTGGCGAGTCGGCGAGGCCTTGGCCGAACATCACCTCACCGAGGTCCGAGGATGCATGTTCCCATGGCCCGATAGTCGATCAGCTCGGAATCCAAACAGTAGCAGCGGCGGAGTAGACATCCTCGGGTTTCATAATAGCGATCGCGTGCGATTCGTCTTCGGAGAGGTAAAGACGAGTCATGAGGAGAAATGGCCGCCGCAGGTTGTTACCAGCCGAAGCCACGGCCTACAAACACAGCTCTCCGGGATCGGCGCAAGCGATGACCGCAGCAGATGGGGAATTAGGTACCTGGGCATGAATAGCCTAGGTAAGCCGTGGCATGAAAATTTTCGTTCTGCGATGCAGACCTACCTTGAAAACGCCAAAGATGTTATGATATTCGGCGTGCTGGTCCATGTCACTAAGCCGAATATGAAAGACCTCAAGGCGCTTTCCGAGGCCCTCGTGGAGCTTCCGACTGCCGGCACAACGATGGAACTAATATGTCTTTACGTTGGGGCAGAGTCGCTTAAGACGATTGCGGGCGGCTCGATATTGGTGGAGACAGTGCTATGACCATCTCTAGGGCTGCACTCGATAACCTGAATGAGCATTGGGCTGTCATAGCCGCAGGGCCGGCGAGAGTGAGCGCCGCCCACGCTGCAGCCTCTCGTCTTTACATAGAGAAAAATCTTGGACATCAGCTCCGTTCAGAGCATCCAGTGTCAACGGGAGAGTCCGAAGCGCTGGTTCGCGATGTCGCTTTTGCGTACGAGATCGCGGCCGGCGAAGGCGTCGATGAGTTGGCACGCCCTGCCAGCGCTCGAAGCACAGACGCAGCAGAGTTGGCAGAGGCTGCAGCATACAGGGCATTTGAACTACTCAGAGCCCTTCCGCTCGAACTCGATTCGGTTGAGTCTCTTGTCCGCCAAGTTCTCCAACTAGGCGCGTTGGCATACTGTTCTGACAGGTGGGCGGAATTTCGCGGTTGGATCCGCGATCGAGCCGTCACCCCTGAGATGTTCGTTCAGGACGAGCAGTGGGATTCTCGTGTCTTGAGCGACTTGGGACAGATATGGCTACGCCTGTTGCGTAAAAACGGATGGGAAGACCTCGAAGAAGTTGCCCGGATCGTCGCGCGCCTCCGGCAGGAGCAAACAGAGAACGAGGAACTCCTCTTCGCAGCAGCCGCTCATCCCGATCAGCTTAAAGCAACCAGTTGGAGACTTGTCGCTCTGTACCACTGGGCCAAGCTCTCCGAGCTTGTAGCGACTTATTTAATGCAAGGAAGCCCTGGCGACATCTTGAGTCAGCTGGACTTCCACTTCGACCGAGCGTTTGCTGGTGCGCAGCAATCAGCCGATGCCGCTTTTGCAGTTATTCTTCAGTGGCAACGCGCGATGGCCCATCGGATGATTTCCGGATCTCTATGGACTATTACTCGGATCGGTCCGGAGATTCGAAATGTCGTCGAGACCGCAACCCGGCAACGGTCCATGTTCGAGATGCTTCCTCCGCAAAGGGTCGCTGTTCAGGAACAGGGTTTGCTGGACCCTGCAAGTGCAGCCGTAGTAGTTGATCTTCCCACAAGCTCCGGCAAGACCATCCTTGCCGAGTTCAAGATCGTACAAGCCATCAACCAGTTCAAGCAGGATCAGGGTTGGGTGGCATATGTCGCACCCACTAGAGCGCTCGTATCACAGATCACTCGCCGGCTAAGGAAAGATCTAGGTCCAGCCGCGGTGCGCGTGGAAGAGCTCACAGCAGCCGTGGAGGTGGACGAGATCGAGGGTTCGTTGTTGGGCGAGCAAACTACGCCCTTCGACGTTCTCGTCGCCACACCAGAGAAGTTGGGCTTGGTGATCCGTAACAGCCTAGTTTCTAGGCCACTTGCGCTACTCGTGCTGGACGAAGCACACAATTTGGAAGATGAAGACCGTGGAATCCGCATTGAACTTCTACTTGCAACCATTAAGCGCGATTGCCCGCAGGCGAACTTCCTGCTCCTGATGCCGAACGTTCCCAACGGGGAAGACCTAGCCCGTTGGCTAGCGCCGCAGAGCGGTAAGAGCATAAGTCTCTCGACTACGCCATGGCAGCCCAATGACCGCCTAGTTGGCCTGGTCTCCGTAACGGCCCCCGCCAGCGGACGAGGCCGGCAATGGAACCTTCAGTTCGAGCCACTCATCACTACTGCACCGTCTATGCACGTAGATGGCTCATTCCTTCTCGGCGATGGTCCACAATTTGACGAGACCTACTCGGCCATGCGAACCAATCTGGGTAAGATCGCAGGTGCAGCCTCATTAACTCTGTCTAGTCGCGGGACCTCAATCGTCATTTGCAACACGCTTCCTTCCGTTTGGTCTGTCGCGGGCGAACTCGCGGCAGAGCTACCAGACTCTCCCGACTCGGATATTGCACTAGTGCAGCGATTCCTTGCGAGCGAGATCAGCCCAGAATTTTCTCTCATAGAGCTCCTGAGCAAAAGAGTAGGAGTTCATCATTCTGGGCTGTCAGATGAAACTAAGTCGCTAATGGAATGGCTGGCTGAATCAGGAAAGTTGCGCGTTCTGGTTGCAACAACGGGACTGTCGCAGGGTCTTAATTTTCCGGTGTCATCGATTCTGCTCGCAAGCAGAAACCTGCCTTCACGTCGCATTAGTCGACCCATGAATGCGAGAGAATTTTGGAACCTCGCCGGCCGAGCCGGGCGTGTGGACCAAGACAGCATCGGCGTTGTGGCGCTCTCTTGCAAGACTGGGGACAGGGAAAATCTCGCAAAATTTGTATCTGACAAGGTTGGCGCCTTGGCATCCAGACTCGTTGTCTTACTTGACGAGCTGGAAAATGCAGGGATGCTACTCCAGCTCGAAAGATCGATCTACAACGACCAATGGGCGGACTTTCGAAGCTACGTTGCGCACCTCTTCGCCCAGAAGAAGAATCTAGACGCCGTACTTGCCGAGACCGAGCTACTGCTTCGCAACACCTTTGGATACTCCACGCTGGCCGAAGCCAGCCCACGGAAAAGAAATCAGGGCGTCAAGCTGCTCGAAGCAACGCGGGCATACGCAGCAGAACTCGCTGCTCGCGTCGAGACCACCACGCTCGCGGACAGCACTGGATTTACACCCGAAGGCATCCGCGCAGCAATGCAGGGGATGCGTTCAATGCCGGCCGAATTGAACGCTGAAGACTGGCAACCTGATAGCCTTTTCGGCGATATTTCGTCGAGCTCCCTACCGGAGTTAATGAAAGTAATGCTTCAGTTGCCCCAGATACGCGAGAGCATCAGCGAGCTGACGGGCTTCGGGGAAGGCATCGGCGATAGAGCTGCCCGCATTGCAATCGACTGGGTCGACGGCGCGACCTTGCAGGAGATAGCCGTGCGTTACTTCAGCAACGAAAAAGGCCTAACTGCTTCGATTACGGACGCTACCCGCGCCATCTACCGGAACCTCGCCTACGCGGGCACCTGGGGGATCAGCGCTTTGTCGAAGCTTCCGACCAGCGGCATCGATTTCGAGGCATTGGACCCGTCCGAAGTCCGCAAGATTAATCTTCTTGGCGCGATGCTTTATCATGGAGTGAATACCGAGGCCGGCGTAGTCATGAGAATGAGTTCTGTCCCGCGCAGCGTCGCGAACTCTCTTGGCGCCGAGTTCGCGAGCCAACATCCAGCGGAGGACATGCGGCCCGACCGCGCACGTGATTTTCTCAGGACGTTGGACGCCGACGCATGGCAGCGTCACGTTCAAAACGATGCGGTAGTTACTGGAAGCGACCTACGTAAGGTATGGCAGGTGCTCTCGGGCGAGTCGGGATCTTCTGCTGTGGGGGAGAGCCAGCCCTCGTCCGTCTAGCGGCTCGGGGCATCACTCATCGAACAAGTGCTGAACAGCTGGATGGCAGGAAGCGCGTGGCAAGTCGAATGCGTGTCGCTTCCAGCGACACCATCGACGTAAGACCAGGTCAGGCTGTTGAGCAGGGCGGACTGTAAATCCGTCGCGAAAGCTACGAAGGTTCGAATCCTTCACCCGCCACCACCGGCACGGCAAGGCCCCTCGTTCGAGGGGCCTTTTTCGTTAGGCGTCCAGCCGCAGGATCGTCTCCTCGATCTCGGTTCCGCGCGCGTTGGCGTACCCGATGTCGGTCCCTTGATCTTGGAAACCCGCCTTGCGCAAGATTTGCAGCGAGCCCTTGTTGTCGCTGGCCGCCCGTGCGTGCAGCGGGCGCACGGGCTCCACCTCGAGGAACATGGCCAGGGCCCGGCTGGCGATGCCCTGGCCCCAGAGGGCACGGTCGATCCAGTAGGTGATCTCGGTGTCGCCCTCCATGACGAAGCTGGCGATGCTCCCGGCGATGACGCCGTCGCAGGTGATCACCCGGTAGGTGCCGGTCGGGTCGGTGCGGATGCGGGCCATCTGGGCGTCGAAACGCGCCCGGTCGGCGGGATCGGCGGGGGTGAAGGCGGCCATCCGGACCGACTCGGGGTCCTGCATCATGCGGAACAGGGCGTCCAGGTCGTCGTCGACCAGGGGGCGCAGGGCGATCACAGTCATGCCCGGCACGCTAACCGGCCTTCAGCGAACTCACAGCCCCGGACGGATGAAAGCGCAGGCCAGGGGTGTTGAAGGGGGTGCGAGCCCGAGAGGGCCGCAGACCAAGGAGCTCTAGTGCACAGCCATCACAACGGCCTCAAGACGGCCGCCCTGCTGGGTCTGCTGACCGCCATCATCCTGGCCGTCGGTTACTGGCTCGGTGGCAGCGCCGGGCTGGTGTTCGCGGTGATCATCTCGCTCGGCATGAACGCCTTCAGCTACTTCTACTCCGACAAGCTCGCGCTGCGGGCGATGCGGGCCCGGCCGGTCAGCGAGGCCGAGTTCCCGGCGCTGCACCAGATGGTGCGGGAGCTGTCGCAGACCGCGGGGCAGCCGATGCCGCGCCTGTACGTGTCGCCGGCTATGCAGCCGAACGCGTTCGCCACGGGGCGTAACCCGCAGCACGCGGCGGTGGCGGTGACCGTGGGCATCACGCAGCTGCTCGACCGGCGCGAGCTGCGGGCGGTGATCGGGCACGAGCTGTCGCACGTCTACAACCGCGACATCCTGATCTCCAGCGTGGCCGCGGCCCTGGCCGGCATCATCACCGCGTTCGCGCAGCTGGCGATCTTCCTGCCGCTGGGCGGCGGGTCGGACGACGACGACAGCCCCAACCCGGCGGCGCTGCTGCTGATGCTGATCCTCGGCCCGCTGGCCGCGACGATCATCCAGCTGGCGATCAGCCGGAACCGCGAGTTCCAGGCGGACGCCTCCGGCGCCGAGCTGACCCGCGACCCGCTGGCCCTCGCCAGCGCGCTGGAGAAGATCCAGTACGGCGCGCAGCGCCTGCCGCTGCCGGCCGATGGACAGCTGACCAGCGCCGCCCACCTGATGATCGCCAACCCGTTCCGGAGCGGCGGCATCTCGGCCCTGTTCTCCACCCACCCGCCGATGGAGCAGCGGATCGCCCGCCTGCGCGCGCAGGCCGGCGCCATCCAGGTCCGCTGAGTTCCTCGTCACCAAAGGCCGCCCCCGGAGATCGGGGGCGGCCTTTCCCGTGTTGGGTTCCCGACGTGCGTCACTATCTCGGCGTCTGGCGGATGCCGGGCGGAAAGTTCTGCTGATGGTGGGCATCCTGGCCCGCCTCGGCATCGGGATGACCCCGCTGGCTCTCCTGCTGCTCGTCCAGCAGACCACCGGCCACTACTCCTCGGCGGGCCTCGCCGGCGGCCTCTACGCGCTGGCCGGCGCGGCCGTGAGCCCGATCGCCGGCCGCCTGGCCGACCGGATCGGCCCGGCCCCGATCCTGCTCGCCACCTCGGTGCTGCACCCGGTCGCGCTGATCGCGCTGGTGCTGGTCAGCCGGGGCGGCGAGCCGGCCCTGCCGTGGATCTTCGCGGCGTCGGCGATCGCGGGCGCCACCTATCCCCCGCTGACCGCGGCGATCCGGCGCGGCTGGAACGGCATGACCGAGGTCGGCGGCGGGCAGCACCACCTGCGGAGCGCCGCGCTGGCCGCCGAGACCTCGCTGTTCGAGCTGGTCTTCGTGCTCGGCCCGATGCTCGTCTCGGCGCTGGTCGTCCTCACCCACCGGCCGGAGACCGCGCTGATCGCGGCGGCGGGCGCCACCTTCGCCGGCACGGCGTGGATCTCCCGGCTGCCGGTGATGCGCCGCTGGCACCGGCAGCGCGCCGAGCATGCGGCCAAGGGGCTCGGCCCGCTCCGGTCCGGCGGCTTCCCGGCCCTGCTGGCCTGCGTGGTCGCGTTGGGCATGGCGTTCGGCGCGGCCGGCGTGATCGTCCCGGCGTACGCGAACCAGCACGGCGGCGGCGACGGGCTGGGCGGCGTCCTGCTCGGCGTTTGGGGCGTGGGCAGCGCGATCGGCGGCATCTGGTTCGGCACCCGGCGTCCGGCGATGCCGTTGTCGAAGCAGTTCGCCTGGCTGCTCGGCGCGGTCGGAGTCAGCTTCCTGATCCTCACCCTCATGCCGAGCCCGCTCTGGCTGGGCATGGCGCTGGTGCTCGGCGGCGCGACCATCGCCCCGGCGCTGACGGTGGAGAACACGCTGGTGGGCCGGCTCGCCCCGGCCGCGCAGCTGAACGAGGCGTACACCTGGATGGTGACCGTCTCGGTGGGCGGCAGCGCGGCGGGCGGCGCGGTGGCGGGCGCCATCGTCGACCAGCCGGGCGGGCTGCCCTGGTCGTTCGTGTTCGCCGGCGGCGTGCTGGTGATCGCGGCGCTGGTGGCGGCGGTGCCGCGCGGGTCGATCGCGCGGGCCGACCGGCACGCGGAGGAACGGCTGCGCGCGGCGCTCGAAGCGGTCTAGGGGTATTTCCCCCTCCCCCGATCACGCTGCGGATGGGTAGCCTGACGGCGTGAAAGAGACCCGTGCCGATGTCGAGCAGATGCGGGCCGCCGATGCCGACCGGCAGAAGGTCGCCGACCAGCTCAAGATTGCCCTCGACGAGGGCCGGCTCTCCCTGCAGGAGTACGACGATCGCGTCCGCTTGGCGTACGCGTCGAAGACGTACCAGGAGCTCTTGCTGCTCGTCACCGACCTGCCCCGGCCGGGGTTGAACGCGACCGAGGTAACCGCCCGCCGTCAGGCCGAGAAGCGCAAGGCGGCCCGCCGGCTGCCGACCGCGCTGCTCGTGTTGTGGACCATCTGGGCGGCTTTCACGGTGGTCAACCTGGTGGTCTTCGGGCTGGTCTCGGCGACCACCGACGGTGGGATCTATCCGTGGCCGATCTGGCTGGTGGTGCCGGGTGCGGCCCTGGGCGTGGTCACCGTCGGAGTGCAGGCGATCCGGAGCCGGCGTTAAAGTCGGAGCGTGACAAGCTCCGCCCGTGTCCCGCTCTCCGTGCTCGACCTGGCAACGGTTCGCGAGGGGCACACCAGCGCCGACGCGCTGCGCGGCACCATCGAGATCGCCAGGACCGCCGACGAGCTGGGCTACGCCCGCTTCTGGGTGGCCGAGCACCACAACATGCCGGCGGTGGCGTCGACCTCCCCGCCGGTGCTGATCGCCTCGGTGGCGGCGCAGACCGGGCGCATCCGGGTCGGCTCGGGCGGCGTGATGCTGCCCAACCACATGCCGTTCGTGGTGGCCGAGCAGTTCGCGATCCTCGAGGCCCTCTATCCCGACCGCATCGACCTGGGCATCGGCCGGGCGCCGGGCACCGACCAGGCGACCGCGGCGGCGTTGCGCGGCGTCTCGCCCTATCTCACGGTCGAGCAGTTCCCCGAGCATCTGCAGACGCTGCTGGCGATGCTGGGCGACGAGCGGATCGACGCGGGCGACGCGGCCCGGCTGCACGCCACGCCGGCCGCCACGAGCTTCCCCGAGGTGTGGATGCTGGGCTCGTCGACGTACGGGGCTCAGGTCGCCGCCGCGCTCGGGCTGCCGTTCTGCTATGCGTACCACTTCGCGATGAGCTCCGATGTGGAGGGCGCGCTCCACCTCTACCGGTCCGGGTTCAAGCCCTCGCCGCGCTTCCCGTCGCCGCACGTGATGGTCAGCGCATCGGTGATCGCGGCGGAGACCACCGAGGAGGCTCGATATCTCGCCGGGCCGAGCCGCATCATGGCGCTCAGCCTGCGCACCGGCCGGCTCGGCCCGATCGTCTCGCCGGCGCAGGCCGCCGCGGTGGATTTGTCGGATCTCGATCGGGCGATGCTCGACGCGCTGCCGGGCACCCAGTTCGCGGGCACCGGCGACGAGGTGGCGGCGGCCCTCGACGATCTGGTCGCGCGCACCGGCGCCGGCGAGTTGATCCTGGCGGGGACGGTCTTCGACCCCGCGACCCGGCAGGACACGCTGATCCGCGTGGCCAAGGCGTGGGGCCTTTGATCGGGTGCGACCGGGCCGGCGCCTTAATCGGGTGCGTCCGGGCCCGGCGGCGACGAGGATGACGGCATGTCGTGGCAGCTGACCGACGACGTCGAGGCCTTCGCCTCGACGTCCGATGACTTCCTGAGGTCGCGTCCCGTCGAGCACACCGTCTTTCTCACGCTGGTCGACACGTTGCGCCGCCGAGGCCTGCACGCGTACGGGTCGGGAGCGCCGATCTTCGGCCGTTGGCGCACCGGCGAGGGCGCCGTCGAGGGTGTGCTGCTGCAGACCCCGCCGCACCCGATGATGTTCTCCCGCCTGCCCGCCGGCGCCGTCGCCGCGGCCCTCGACACGCTCGCCGGCCGCCCCCTGTCGGCGGTCAACATGCTGGTCGACGACGCGGCGGAGTTCGTGGCCGGCTGGCCCGCGCCGTCGGCAACCGAAAGGCTGCGCGTCCGCCTCTACCGCCTCGAAGACCTGGCGCCCCCGTCCCCGCCCGCCGGCCGGGCTCGCGTCGCCGGCGTGGCCGACCGCGACCTGCTGGTGCGGTGGACCTCGGCGTTCCACGACGAGATCGGCGAGGTGCGCGAGGACGGCTACGGCCCGGTCGTCGACGATCGGTTGTCCTACGGGGGCATCACCCTCTGGGAGGTCGACGGCGCGCCCGTGTCGATGGCGACCCGCTCCCGGCCCGACGCCGGCATGGTCCGGGTCCAGCAGGTCTACACACCGCTCTCCCACCGCGGGCAGGGCTACGGGGGCGCGGCCACCTCCGCGGTCACCCGCGAGGCATTGGATCTCGGCGCCTCCGACGTCGTGCTCTTCACCGACTTGTCCAATCCGACCAGCAACGGGCTGTACCAGCGACTCGGCTACCGCCCGGTGCTCGACCGCGTGGTGATGGAGTTCGCGTCATGACCGATGGCAAAGTTCTGCAGGTGAACGTCGGGGTGCCCCGCTCCAACCCGGCCAAGAAGCTGGGGATGACCGGCATCGACAAGCGGCCGGTCGACCACCCGGTCCACGTGCGCGCGCCCGGCCCCAAGACGACCGGGTTGCACAGCGGCCTGGTGGGCGACCCGATCGGCGACATCAAGCACCACGGCGGGGACGACCAGGCGGTCTACGCGTACGCCCGGGAGGACTACGACTGGTGGGAGGAGGAGCTCGGCCGTCAGCTGGCCGGCGGCGCCTTCGGCGAAAACCTGACCACCGCCGGCATCGACGTGAACGGCGCGCTGATCGGCGAGGTCTGGCGGATCGGCGAAGAGCTGGAGCTGCAGCCCACCTTCGGGCGCATTCCGTGCGCCACGTTCCAGGCCCGGATGGGCGAGCGGCAGTGGCTGAAGAGGTTCACCAAGGAAAACCGCACGGGGGCGTACCTGCGGGTGATCACCCCCGGCCACGTGCAGGCCGGCGACGGCATCACCGTGGTCTACCGCCCGGCCAAGAGCGTGAGCATCGCCGAGGCGTTCGGCATCTACACGCTGGATCCGGCTTCGCTCGCCCGCCTGCTCGATGCCGAGAGCCTGCCCGATGATCTGCGCCAAGAGGTGGAGGATCGGGTCGCCCGCATGTGACATCGTGCTGGCATGGGCGCGGCGGGCGAGCGGTCGGTCAGCGTCGGCGTCAACCTGGGGATCATCCAGACCGGAGACCGTGCGCGCGCCTTTCTGGGGCCGCCGGTTCCGCTGGGACGGCCACAGGAGGCGCCGGCGCCGGTTCCCGCGCTGGTCGGACTGCCCCGGCGTCCTATGCGGACATTCGTGGGCCGGGCGGACGAGCTGGCGGCGCTCGGGTCCGGTGCGCGGTCGCACGCGGTGCACGGGCTCGGCGGCGTCGGCAAGAGCGAGCTGGCGCTGCAGTTCGCGCATGCGCGGCGCGACGCGTATTCGCTGATCTGGTGGGTGACGGCGGACGGGCCCGAGGCCATCGAGTCGGGATTGGCCGAGCTGACCTACCGGCTGCACCCGGACGGGCAGATCGTCGCCACCGACCAGGAGGCGGCCGGCTGGGCGATGACCTGGCTGCAAACGCATCCGGGCTGGCTGCTCGTACTGGACAATGTGGAGCGTCGCGGCGACGTCGAGCCCCTTCTCGGCGGGCTCACCACCGGGAGCATCATCGTCACCACCCGCCGCGACGTCGGCTGGGACGAGATCACCGACGAGACTCTGCGCCTTGACATCCTGCCTCCGCGGGCCGCCGCCGGCCTCCTGCTGAAGCTGGGCAACCAGGAAGACGCGGCGACAGCCGAGGTGTTGGCGGCGGAGCTGGGCCACCTGCCGCTGGCGCTGCAGCAGGCCGGCGCCTACCTCCGCGAGACCCGGACCGACTTGGCCACCTATGTGGAGGATCTGCGGGCCGATCCCGCCGGCACGCTCGAGACCGTCGCGGCCGACGACACCGCGGAACGGGCGGTGGCCCGGGTGTGGTCGATGACGCTGACCCGGATCACCGCGCTGGAGCCGCTCGCCATCCGGCTGCTGGCCGCGCTGTCCTGCCTCGCGCCGGACGACCTGCCCCGCGACGTGCTGCACCACCTCGGCGAGGCGCGGCCGCGGGTGGACCGGGCCCTCGGCGTGCTGGCGTCGTACCACATGATCACGCTGACCGGCACGACCGTGGCGGTCCACCGCCTGGTGCAGTCGGTCGTCGCCGCCGGGCAGCGCGAGGATGCCGAGACCTGGCACGAGACGTTGCGCGCGGTCATGCGGGCGCTGGCCGAGACCCGGCCGGCCGGCGACGCGAGCGTGCAGCCCGAGACGTGGCCGCGGTGGGCGGCGCTGAGCCCGCACATCAACGCCCTGGCCCGCGCCTGCCCGGACGACGCCGGCGGCGCCGAGCTCGCCGCGCTCCTCGGCGAGCACGCCCTGTTCGACCAGTCGCAGGGCCGCTATCGCGCGAAGTTCGACGCGGAGATCCGCGCCCTGCGCATCGAGGAGGCGACGTTCGGCCCCGATCACCCCTTCGTCGCCGTGCGGCTCAACAATCTCGCGAACACCGTGGGCACCCTCGGGCACGCGGCCGAGGCCGAGCCGCTGCTGCGCCGGTCGCTGGCCATCACCGAGGCGGCGTTCGGCCCCGACCATCCCGACGTCGGCATCCGGCTCAACAACCTGGCTCTCACGCTGATCGACCTGGGCCGGCCGGCGGAGGCCGAACCGCTGCAACGCCGGGCCCTGGCCCTCACCGAGCGCTCCCTGGGCCCGGACCATCCGGCGGTGGCCATCCGCCTGGGCAACCTGGCCATCACCCTCACCAATCTCGGCCGGCCGGCGGAGGCCGAGCCGTTGCAGCGGCGTGCGCTGGAGGTCGCCGAGAACGCGCTCGGCCCCGGCCATCCCAACGTCGCGATCCGGCTGACCAACCTCGCCGCCTGTCTGGACACGATGAACCGGCCCGCCGAATCGGAGCCGCTGCTGCGCCGGGCGGTCGGCATCGTGGAAACGGCGTTCGGCCCGGAGCACCCGCACGTCTCGATCACCATGAGCAGTCTCGGGGTCGTCCTGCTGCGCCTGGACCGCCCCGCCGAGGCCGAGCCGCTGCTGCGCCGGGCGCTCGCGATCGGCGAGGCGGCGTTCGGCCCCGCGCACCCGGAGACGGCCACCCAGCTGGCCAACCTCGCGGCCGCGGTCGAGGCGCGCGGCGAGCTGGCGGAGGCCGAAGCCCTGCTGCGGCGGGCCATCACCGTCGCACAGGCGACGCGCGGGGCGGCGCACCCCGACCTCCGCCGCCTGGCCCTTCACCTGGCGGCCATCGTCGGCTCTTCGCCCGGCGGCGATCGCCAGCTCTAGCTGAAGGCGATCACCGGCGCTAGCTGAAGGCGATCACCGGCGCTAGCTGAGGGCGTCGAAGAGCAGCTGCGGGGCGAAGCCCAGGACGACGGCCGCCGCGGCGGCGACGATCAGGGCAGCGGCGACCGGGCGGGCCACCGGGAGGCGCGGGTGGGTGGCGGCCTCCAGCAGCGTCGGGTCCACGACCTGGATGCCGGGCTTGGGCGCAGTGGCGTAGAGGTTGGCGGTGGCCCGCACGTAGTAGGCCAGGCCGATCACGGCGTTCAGGGCGACCACGCCGGCCAGCCAGCCCCAGCCGTCGTCGATCAGCGCGTCGACGATGGTGACCTTGGCGAACAGGCCCGCCAGGCCGGGCGGCAGGCCCGCGAGGCCGGCGAAGGCGAGCACCAGGGCCGCGCCGAGCCACGGCGAGCGTCGGCCGGCGCCGCGGTAGGCGAGCATGTCGCCGCCATCGGACGCCACCGGGCGCAGGGCCACGACCGCGGCGAAGGCGATGAACTCCAGGATCATGAAGAAGACCGCGTAGACGATCGCCGCTTGCACGCCCGCCCCGCCGAGGGCCAGGGCCGCGAGGACGTAGCCGGCCTGGGCGATCGAGGACCAGGCGAGCAGGCGCACCATCCGGGTCTGGCGGAGGGCGACCAGGTTGCCGACCGTCATCGTCAGCACGGCCAGGGCCGCCGTGATCGCGGAGGCGTCCAGGCGGGACACGATCGCGGCCAGGGCCAGCACGCCGCCCAGCTTCGAGGCGGTCGACAGGTAGGCCGCGATCGGGAGCGGCGCGCCCTCGTACGTCGGCGGCGCCCACGCGTGCAGCGGCACCGCCGCGACCTTGAACGCGAAGCCGATCACCAGCAGCGCGACGCCGACCTGCGCGACCGAGGTCGCCGGGCCGAAGCCGTCGACGAGCCGGTCGAGGTGGACGGCGCCGGTGGCGGCGTAGTTGAGCGCGGCGCCGAGCAGCGCGATCGCCGTCGACACCACGCTGATCAGGAAGAATGTGATCGACGCGGAGGCGCCGGCGGTGGTGACCTGCTCGCGCGGGGCGAAGCGGCGCAGTCCGACCAGGACGTACAGCGGCAGCGTGAGCGTCTCGAGCCCGACGATCAGCGAGATCAGGTCGCCCGAGTAGCCGATCACGACGCCGCCGGTCATCGAGGCGGCCAGCAGGAAGCAGAACTCCCCCGGCGGCGCGGCGCCCTCGCGCAGCGCGGGGATCGAGAGCGCCAGCACGCCGACGGTCAGGGCGGCGAACAGCACCGCGGTGACCACGGCGACCGGGCTGGGTAGCCACGAGCACTCCTCGCCGGCGCAGAAGGTCGGCGGGCGGGTGCCGACCACGACGGCGCAGACGGCGGTGGCGAGGCCGCCGAGAGCCAACGCGCCGGACGTGACCGCGCGCCGGGCGACAAGCAGATCGGCGAGCAGCACGAGGATCGCGGTGCCGGAAGCGGCGTACAGCGGCAGCAGTGTCACCTGGTCGATGGTCATCGGATCAGCGCCTCCACCGGCAGCGACGTCGCGGCGAGCACCAGGGCCGGCACGAGCCCGACGGCCAGGGTGAGCGCCACCAGCGGCGACCAGGCCAACCACTCCGCGCCGGCGATGCCCGCCGTCACCGGCGTTCCGATCGGCCCGTGCGTGACCTTGCGCAACAACCTCAGGAAGTACGCCGCCGTGAGCGCGCCGCCGATCGCGGCCAGCACCGCGAGCGTGGTCCACAGCCCGCCGCCGCGCTCGACCGCCGCGATCACCGCGAACGCCTCGCCCCAGAACCCGGCCAGGCCGGGCAGCCCGAGCGACGCGATCGCCGCGAACCCGAGGATGCCGGCCAGCCGCGGCGCGGTCTCCCGCAGCCCGCCGAGGTCGGCGAGGTCGCCGGTGTGTGCCCGGTCCTTGATCGCGCCGGCCAGGAAGAACAGCAGACCGGTGATCAGGCCGTGCGCGACGTTCCCGATCAGCGCCGCCTGGATGCCGGTCGCGGTGAGCGTGGCGATGCCGAGCAGCACGAAGCCCATGTGGCCGACGCTGGAGTAGGCGATCAGCCGCTTGAGCTCGGTCTGCCGCAGGCAGATCAGCGCGCCGGCGAGGATCGCGGCGACGGCGAGGACGCCGAGCACCGGGGCGGCCCAGTGCGCGCCCAGCGGGGCGACGCCGACGCCGACCCGGATCAGGCCGTAGGTGCCCATCTTCAGCAGCACGCCGGCCAGGATCACCGAACCGACCGTGGGCGCCTGGGTGTGCGCGTCGGGCAGCCAGGTGTGCAGGGGCCAGAGCGGGGCCTTCACCGCGAACGCGACGGCGAACAGCGCGAACGCCGCGTACTGGGTGTTGCGGCTGAGGCCGGCGCCGCCGGTGAGGGCAACCATGTCGCCGGTGCCCGCGGCGACGGTGACCGTGATGACGCCCAGCAGCAGGAGCACCGAGCCGAACAGGGTGTAGAGCACGAACTTGCGGGCCGCCGCGCGCCGCTGGTCGCCGCCCCAACCGGCGATCACCGCGTACATCGGAAGCAGAACGACCTCGAAGAACAGGAAGAACAGGACCAGGTCGAGGGCGAGGAAGGTGCCGAGGATGCCGGCTTCCAGGACCAGGAGCAGGGCCAGCAGCGTACGGTCGGCGCCCTTCCACATCGTGTAGGCGCAGCAGAGCAGAGTGAGCAGCCCGGTCAGCGCCACCAGGGGGTAGGAGACGCCGTCGACGCCGAGGTGGAAGTCGAGGTGCAGGGCCGGAACCCAGGAGACGTCGAGCTCGGCCCAGGGATGTCCCGCCTCGTGGCTCGCTTCTTGGCCCGCTCCTTGGCTCGCGAAGGGCAGCACGACGATCGGCACGAGCGTGACCGCCGCGACCGCGATGGCGACAAGCGCGGCCATACGGGCGGGAATCAGCGCGAGAGCGGCGGCGCCGAGGGCCGGCAGCGCGAGGGTCGCGACGAGCATCACCTGGTACGCGGTCACGAGGCGGCTCCGAACCAGAGGGTCAGCACCAGCGCGCCGCCGAGGACCAGCGTCGCGGCCCAGGGCAACGGGATCCGGTGGGCGGCGGCGAGCAGCTCGCCGAGCCGGCTCGTGGTGGTGCCGGCGCCCTCGACGGTGCCGTCGACCACCCGCTCGTCGGCGGTCCTGACCAGGCCGGCGAACGCGCGGACCGGCCGGACGACCAGCCTCTCCTGCACGTCGTCGAAACGGAAGCCGGCGGCCAGGAACGGGCGGGCCCGGCCGAGCGCGGCGGCCGGGTCGGCCTCGGGCGTCTCGCGCCACAGCCACCAGGCGCCGCCCGCGCCGAGCGCGAGCAGCACCAGCGGCAGCACGATCGCGACGCTCAGGTGCGGCTCCTCCAGCTCGAGCGCGGTACGGAAGCCCGGGGCGTACGCGGCGAAGCCGAGCAGCGCGGCCGGGATGGCCAGCAGAACGATCGGCCAGCGCATCGCGCCGGGCGGGTCGTGCGCGGTCAGCGGGCGCGTGTACCGGGCGTCGTCGAAGCCGATCTCCCAGTCCGGGCCGTCGGGGCCGTGCTCGCGGGAGACACCGAAGAACGCGCAGAGCAGCAGACGCGTCGCATACCAGGCGGTGACCGCCACCGCGAAGAGCGCGGCCAGCCAGACCACCCAGCCCACCCAGACCGGCGCCGGGCCGCCGCCGTCGGTGGCGTGGGCGGCGGCGGTCAGAATGTTCTCCTTCGACCAGAAGCCGGCCAGCGGGGGCAGGCCGGCCAGCGCGCCGAGGCCGACCACGAACGACCAGAACGTCACCGGCATGTGCTCGCGCAGGCCGCCCATCCGGGACAGGTAGTTGGTGCCGACCGCGTGGATCACCGCGCCGGCCGCAAGGAACAGCAGCGCCTTGAACGCGGCGTGGGTGAGCAGGTGGAACAGCGCGGCGGCCGGCGAGCCGACGGCCAGCGCCCCGGTCATGTAGCCGATCTGGCTCACCGTCGACCAGGCGAGCACCCGCTTCAGGTCGTCCTGGGCGGTCGCGCTCAAGGCGCCGAGCAGGATCGTGATCGAGGCGATGACGCCGAGCACCGCGAGCGCGGCCGGGGACTGCTCGTAGAGCGGATACATCCGGAACACCACATACACGCCCGCCGCGACCATGGTGGCGGCGTGGATCAGCGCGGAGATCGGGGTGGGACCGGCCATCGCGTCGGGCAGCCAGGTGTGCAGCGGGAACTGGGCGCTCTTGCCGGCCACCCCGGCGAGCAACAGCAGCAGCGCGGCGGTGAGCGTGCCGGTCGAATAGTCGTGGGCCAGCACGTCGGCGATGCGGGAGGTGCCGGCGTCGACGACCAGCAGCGCGATGCCGAGCAGGAAGCCGACGTCGCCGACCCGGGTGACCAGGAACGCCTTCACCGCGGCGGCGGGCGCCTCGGGCAGCCGGCGGTCGTGGCCGATCAGCAGGTAGGAGCAGGCGCCCATCACCTCCCAGCCGACCAGCATGCCGATGAGGTCACCGGACGTCACGACCAGCAGCATCGCGCCGGTGAACAGGCTCACCTGGGCCGCGTACGGCGCGTAGCGGGGGTCGTCGTGCAGGTAGGCGGTCGAGTAGATCTGCACGAACAGCGCGACCACGCAGACGGCGAGGGCAATGTAGAGGGCCGCGTCGCCGGCCGAGATGCCGAGCGTGATGTCGATGCCGCCGAAGCTGACCCACTGCCGGCTCGCCTCGACCGGCTTGTCGGCGAAGATCAACAACGCGAGGGTCACGGCGAGCGAGATGGCCGCGCCGGCGATGCCGAGCGCGGCCGCGGACCGGCGAGGCGTGTGGTCACCCTGATCGTCCCCGGCACGCAGGGTGAGACCGGCAAGACCGAGCAGCAGGGGTACGCCCGGAATCAGGGCCCCGGCGATCACCCGGCCACCCTCTCGTGTTCGTGCTCGTGCAACGCCACCTCGTCGAGAACGACGTTCCGGCGCAGTCGGTAGTACTGCAGGATGATCGCGAGGCCGACACCCACCTCGGCGGCGGCCAGCACGATGACGAAGAGCGCGAAGATCGCCCCGGACCGCGGCTCGGGCACCGGATGCGCCCACGCCTCGGGCTGCACGCCGGTCAGCGTGGCCTTCATCGTCGAGTCGGCGGCCACCAGGATCAGGTTGACCGCGTTGAGCATGAGCTCGACGGCCATCAGCACCAGGATCGCGTTACGCCGGCGCAGGACGCCGTAGACGCCGAGACCGAAGAGCAGGGCGGCGATGACGTACGGGATGATCGCGTGCATCACTCCTCCCCTTCCTTCTTCGGCGCCTCGATCGCGCGGCTGTCGTCGACGATGTAGCTCTCGGCGTCGATGACATCGGGCTCGGCCGGCTTGGTCTCGGGCTCGTTGTGCTCGCCGACCCGGGGGCGGGCCTCGTGGGCGCCGAAGATGATGTCGCGGGCACGCTCGCGCAGCGGGTCGGGCTCGGGCTCGGCCACGGCGACCGGGCTTTCCGCCTCCTGTTGCGCGGCGTGCGCCTTGCGAACCCTGTCCTGGGCGGCGGCCTGGCGGGCGGCGATCCGCTCGAGACGGGCGACCACCTCGGCGGACTCGTCGACCGGGTCGGGCGGCGGCCCGGCCGGGACGGCGGCCGCGTCAGGGTCGGGGCGGGCGCCCAGATCGGGGCGGGACAGGACGATCGCGCCGACCAGGGCGGCCAGCAGCAGGATCGAGAGCACCTCGAACGGCAGCACCCAGGCGCCGAAGACCTGCTCGCCGACCCGCTGGGCGGTGCCCGGCGGCGGCAGCTCGAACCTGCTCCAGCGGAACGCGTCGGCCAGCAGGGCGGCGAGTCCGAACCCGACACCAGCGCCGATGATCGCGGCCGGCAGGGCCGGGCGGTCCAGGTCAGGCGACGGGCCGATCGGGGCGCGGGTCAGCATGACGGCGAAGAGAAGCAGCACCACGACGGCGCCGACGTAGACGAGCACCTGCACCCAGGCCACCAGCTCGGCGCCCATCACCAGGTAGAGGCCGGCGATCGCGCCCAGGCTCACCACCAGGAAGAAGCCGGCCCGCACGAGGTGGGTCGAGGTCACGACGAGGGCGCCGGCGCCGACCGCGATCACGCCGAGAGCCAGCATGAGCGCGTCAACGACGGTCACCGCTCTTGCTCCGGAGGTCCGTCGGGTTTTACGTCAGGCCCCGCAGGGGCTGGGGGACTGCCCGCATCGGGCTGCTCCGCCTTTGGTGCACGTGGGGCTGGGCGCTCTGCGGTTGTGGACTCCGATCGCCGTACGTTAGTCCTCGCCTGCGTCGCCGCCCCCGGACCCGCAGCTTTACGCGCGGCCGTCGCTTCTTCTTTCGAAGGCTCGCCGAGCACGTCGTGAGCCGGCGGCGGAGGCACGGTGCGCATCCACTCACCCAGCCGATTTTTGTCGTGCAGCAGGTCGAGCACGTCGGTCTCGGCGTACTCGAACTCGGGCGTCCAGTGCAGCGCGTCGAACGGGCAGACCTCGATGCAGATCCCGCAGTACATGCAGAGGGAGAAGTCGATGTCGAAGCGGTCGAGCACGTTGCGCTGCCGAGCCCGCGCGGCGCCCGGGACGACGACCTCTTCCTTGTGCGAGTCGATGTAGATGCACCAGTCGGGGCACTCGCGGGCGCACAGCATGCAGACCGTGCAGTTTTCCTCGAGAAGCGCGATCACGCCCCGGCTGCGCGGCGGAAGCTCGGGCTCGACATCCGGATATTGCCTCGTCGTCGACCGCTTGGTCATCGTCTTGAGCGTGACGGCAAGCCCTTGCACCAGCCCCTTGCCGGGCGCGCCACGCTCCCCGTCGTCACTCACAAACGCACATCCTGCCCCCTCGCCCGTCCCGACGCGAGCACACCCCCGCCGGATCTTCCGGTACGGTGAGTCATGGGTGAGCCACCCTGCTACCTGGAGGCCCCGAAATGACCGCTGCGATGAGCGACCTGCCGCCCGCAGACGGCTGGACCGTAGATGATCTTGACGCAATGCCCGATGACGGCGTGCGCCGCGAGTTGCTCGATGGAGTGCTCCTCGTGTCCCCCTCCCCCACGGACATCCACCAAATAATCGCCGGACGACTCATGGTCGCCCTTGAAGAGTCGTGCCCGGCCGAGTTCCAGGTCACCCAGGGCGTCGAGATCCGGATGAACTCGCGTAAGGCCTTCATCCCGGATGTTCTGGTCGCGACCGACCAGGCCGCGCGACGCCGCACGCGGACCTATCTTCCACACGAAGTGGTTCTCGCCATCGAGATCGTTTCCCCGACGTCGATCAGCATGGACCGCATCACCAAGCCGGCGCTCTATGCCGCCGCGGGCATCCCGTTCTACTGGCGGATCGAGACCGGCGACGGCCTGATTGTGCACGCCTACAAGATCGACCCGGAGCACGAGGTCTATCGGCCGGACGGCACGTTCCAGGACAAGATCGTCGCGACGGAGCCCTGGAAGATCGACCTTCCGATTGCCCGGATCACACCGCGCTACCTGTGATCACATCGCGAGCTTGACGCCGGCGGTCAGGATCAACTGCGCCAGGGCCAGCGGAACCAGGACCAGCCAGCAGAGGCGCTGGAGTTGGTCCTCGCGCAGGCGCGGATAGGTGACGCGGAGCCAGATGATGACGAAGGACAAGGCGAAGATCTTCACCAGGGTCCACAGCCAGCCGAGCTGATCCGCGAACGGGCCGTGCCAGCCGCCGAGGAACAGGACGGTGGTGAGGGCGGCGATGACGATGATGCCGACGTACTCGGCGAGCAGGAAGAACGCGAAGCGCAAGCCCGTGTACTCGGTCATGTAGCCGAAGACCAGCTCGGAGTCGGCGATCGGCATGTCGAACGGGGGGCGGCGGATCTCGGCGAGGCCGGCCACGAAGAAGATGAGCGCGGCGGGCGCCTGCCAGAGCAGCCACCAGGGCTTCCACGCCTCGACGATGCCGGGCAGGCTGAGCGTGCCGGCGGCCATGGCTACGCTGGCGGCGGCCAGCACCAGGGGAAGCTCGTAGCCGAGCAGCTGGGCGGCGCCGCGCAGGCCGCCGAGGAGGCTGTACTTGTTGGCGCTCGCCCACGCGGACATGAGCACGGCCAGCACGCCCACGCCGAGAACGGCGAGGACGAAGAACAAACCGATGTCCAAGGGCTGGGCGACAAGGCTTCCGGGTCCGAGCGGGATGGCCAGGAGCACCAGCAGGTACGGGAAGAGGGCGACGATCGGCGCCAGCCGGAAGACCCCGCGGTCGGCTTCGCGCGGAGTGATGTCCTCCTTCTGCACGAACTTCACGCCGTCGGCGACCAGCTGCGCCCAGCCGTGGTAGGCGCCCGCGTACATGGGCCCGAGGCGGCCCTGCATGTGCGCCATGACCTTGTGCTCGGCCTGCCCGACCAACAGCGGGAGCACGAGGAAGCCGACGACGACCGCGACGACCCGGATGAGCAGCTCGAGCCAGACTGGCATCACTTCTGCGGCCCCCATTCACCCGGTGCGGGAACGCCGGGCGGGCGCATCGGGGCGCGCTTGGCGGGGGCGTGCTCGGACTCGCCGGGCTCCTTGGCGCCGGGCCAGGCCTTGGCGACGCGGGCGGCGAGGATGAACTCCTTGCGCAGGGGGTGGCCCTCGAAGCCGGGCGGGAGCAGCAGCGGCTTGAGATCGGGGTGGCGGGCGAAGACGATGCCGAACATCTCGTACGTCTCGCGCTCGTGCCACGCGGCGCCGGGGAACAGCTCCACCACGGACTCGACGGTCGGGTCCTCCCTCGGGATCCGGGTGCGGATCAGGAGCGAGTGCTTGCGGCGCGTCGAATAGAGGTGGCAGACGACGGAGAACCCCTCGTCGAGCTCGTCGACGGCGGAGAGCCAGTCGAAGAAGTCGCAGCCCAGGGCGCCGTTGTGTTTCGCGGTGCCGACCGCCTCCCACCAGCGGGCGACCGGCACGTCGACGACGGCGCGCTCGTGACCGTCGCCGCCGCCGGAGACGCTCGCCTCGACCTGCGGCGCGTCCTCGGCGTCGGCGGCCATGAGGGCCACCATGCGCTCGCCGACCTCTTCGGGAGTCATGGCAGCCATCCTATGGTCCGGCGTTGCTTTACAGGCCGGGGAGCCGACCGTTGCGGAAGAGGTCGACGAAGTCCTGGTGGTCCTCGCGGGCCTGGTCGCCGTAGCGGTGGGCGAAGTCGACCAGGTGCTGCACGAAACCGGCCTCGTCCTTGTCGACGGCCGCGACGATCGCCTCCTCGGTGGAGAAGTCGACGAGGTCGTGGCTGGACTCGTCGTCGGCGACCGAGTGCATGCGGGCGACGGCGCGGCCCAGGTCGGTGATGACGCCGTTGAGCTCGTCGGGCTCGTTGACGTCGGACCAGTCGAGGTCGGCCGCGTACGGCGAGACCTCGGCGACGAGCTGGCCGATCCCGTTGAGCGAGGTGTAGCCCAACCACGGGTCGGCGTGCGCCTGCAAGGCCCGCTGCGACTCGGCGGTGCGGTGGCCCTGGTGCAGGAAGTAGGACTTGACCCGCTCGTCGTCGATCCAGCGGGCGACGGCCGGCACCTGCGCCTGCTTCATGTAGATGATCACGTCGTTCTCCAGGGCCTGGGTGTGGCCCTCGAGCAGCAGGTTGTACGACGGCAGGCCGGCCGAGCCGATGCCGACGCCCTTGCGCAGCTTGATGTCCTTGATGTTGGCGGCCGTTCTGGTCACCTCGGGCAGCGTGCCCAGGTATTGCTCGAACGCCGCGGTCACCTGTGCCTTGGTCGGCTCGTCGACCTCGTAGACGCCGTCGAGCAGCGAGAAGCGCCGCTCGTAGTCGTCGATCGCGGTCTGGCCGGCGAGCAGGTCGACCCGCGTGTTGAGCCGCGCCTCCTGCAGCACCCGGCGCAGCACGCCGTCCGCGTTTTCCAAAGTGATCGAGCCGATGGCGTCGTCGCCGCCGGCTGCGATGGCGCGCAGCTCGGTCAGGTAGGACCGCGCGAAAGCCGTCACGAGCGCCGAGATGTTGTCGTCGGAGAGCGCCTTCTGGTACCCGATCAGGGCGACGCTGGCCGCGAACCGCTTGAGATCCCAAGAGAAGGGGCCGACGTACGCCTCGTCGAAGTCGTTGACGTTGAAGACCAGGACGCCCGACGAGTTCATATAAGTGCCGAAGTTTTCCGCGTGCAGGTCGCCGTGGATCCACACCCGGCTGGTGCGCTCGTCGAGGAAGCTGTCGTCGCGGTAGGCCCCGGTCTGGTCGGCGTAGAACACCGACGCGCTGCCCCGGTAGAACGCGAACGGCGACGCCGCCATCTTGCGGAACTTGCGCCGGAACGCGGCCGGGTCAAGCGCCATCAACTCGCCGAATTCCCTGGTCAAGACGTCGATGATGAAATCCGCGCGAGGCTGTTCACTCATAAGGCGGAGATTAGCCGCCCGTAGCCACCGGTGGGGTGACCATCGGTGCAGTCAGAGAGGAAGCGTCGCGCAGCGGGTCGGGGCGGCTGACCCCGCCGGGACCGGCCTGCTCGGCGGCGATCTTTTCCTGCAGGCGCAGGATGCCGTGCAGCAGGGCCTCGGGGCGCGGCGGGCAACCCGGCACATAAACGTCGACGGGGATGAGCTGGTCGACACCCTTGGTGACCGAGTAGGAATCCCAATACGGCCCGCCGCAATTCGAGCAGGAGCCGAACGAGATCACGTATTTCGGCTCGGGCATCTGGTCATAGAGCCGCTTGATGGCGGGAGCCATCTTGTCGGTGACCGTGCCGGAGACGACCATCAGGTCGGCCTGCCGCGGGCCATGCGCGAACGGGATGACCCCGAGCCGCATGAAGTCGTGCCGGCTCATGCTGGACGCGATGAACTCGATCGCGCAGCACGCCAGCCCGAAGTTGAAGACCCAGAGCGAATAGCGCCTCCCCCAGTTCAGCACGAACCGGATGGGCTCCCCGAGAACTCCTGGCAGACCGGCCACGACGTCAACCTACTCCGTCGCCGTCACGGGCCGCTGCAGCAGGCTGAGGAACCCGGTCAGCAACGCCTCGCGCAGCGCGGGCGGCGTGACGTCGAGCAGCGAGTTGACGGCGGCCATCCGGGTGAAGTCGCCGCCGCCGAGCCCGAGGCCCTCGGCCAGCCCGGCGACCAGCTCGGGCGTGACCATCTCGGGGGTGAGCGCCCCGGCCGCCGCGACGAGCGCCTCGGGGAGCAGCACCGGCCCGCGGGCGCGGGTCGCCGCCACGGCGTCGGCCAGATCGGCCGCGAAGTCGTCGGCGGTCGCCCGGACCGCCGCGGTCACGGTGAGATGGATGGTCGCGGGCAGGCCGCCGAACGACATCTGCGGCTGGGTGTGCCACCCGCGCGCCGCCAATTCGTCCGCGAGAACGAAGAGGTCAACGGCTGTCTGGCCGGCGAGGGCCGCGCTCTCCGCCGGGGCGGTGCTGTCCGCCGGGGCAGCGCTCTCCGCCGGGGCAGCGCTGCCGGGCGGCGTGGGGCTGCCGGCCGCCAGGCAGACGACGGTGGTCTCGGGTGGGGCGTAGAGGCGGACGCCGTCAGTGGCTGTCACGGCGGCGGCGAGGATGGCGACCGCCTCGCGGGTGCGGTCGGCCAGCTCGAGGTAGCCGGCGTCGCCGATGCCGCGCAGGGTGGCGACGGCCGCGGCGATCGGGCCGCCCGAGCGGGTGGAGGAGACGATCGGGTTGATCATCGTGTAGCCCGGCCAGCCGGCGTAGGCAAAGTACTGCGGGAGGCGCAGCGCCTCGTCGCGGTGCAGCAGGATCGAGACGCCCTTGGGGGCGTAGGCGTACTTGTGCAGGTCGACCGAGATGCTGGTGACGCCGGGCACGGCGAAGTCGAACTCGGGCAGGCCGGCGCCGAGGCGTCGCAGGTAGGGCAGCACCCACCCGCCGAAGCAGGCGTCCACATGGAAGCGGACGCCGCGCTCGGCCGCCACCGCGGCGATCTCGGGGATCGGGTCGACGACGCCATGCGCATACGACGGCGCAGAAGCCGCCACGAGCACGGTGTCGGGGGTGATGGCGGCCGCCATGGCGCCCGGGTCGGCTCGCAGGTCGTCGCCGACCGGCACGACGTCGAGCGCGACGCGCAGGTAGTGGGCCGCCTTGGCGAAAGCCGCGTGCCCGGTCGACGGGATCACCAGGCGCGGGGTCGCCAGGTCGGGCCGGCTGTCGCGGGCCGCCTTGACCGCCAGGATCAGCGACTCCGTGCCGCCGCTGGTGACGCTGCCGACCGCCTCGGGGCCGCCGTGCAACAGCTTGGCCGCGGCGCCGACCAGCGCGTTTTCCATGGCGAGCAGGGACGGAAACGCGGTCGGGTCGAGCCCGTTGACGTGGGCGGAGATCGCGTGCGCCGCCCGGGCCAGGTCGTCGAGCCCGTCCAGCGCGGGGTCGTAGACGTAGGCGAACAGGCGGCCGCCGTGCGTCGGCAGATCGGCCCGCCGGAGCTCGCGGAGCTCGTCGAGGATCTGCTCGCCGGGAACGCCCTTGTCAGGCAGCGCTTCGAACATGCGACGACGCTATCGGACCGGCGCGGTGGCGGGCAGCCTACGAAAGTCGGCGAATCTCATCGACCAAAGTCGGCTACCGCGGCCGGTCGCGGTGGGTGTCTGATGGCGGGGCAGCGCCGGTCAGCGCGAGACGTCGCGATAGGCCCGGAGCAGCAGCACCGCACCGCCGACCAGCGCGGCCGGCACCAGGGTGAAGCCGAGGAGCACGCCCAAGCGGGCCGTGTCGTCCTGGGCCGCCGCCTCGCCGGTCGACGAGGAGACGTAACCGAAGACCTGGAGGATCAATGCGTAGATGCCCGGCCCGAGGGCCAGACCGAGGGTCTCCCCCGCCGTCCACACCCCCGTGAAGACGCCGGCCTGACGCCGGCCGGTCCGCTCGGTGTCGTAGGCGATGCAGTCCGGCAGCATCGCCATGGCGAAGACCTGCTGGCCCGCGTAACCGCAGCCGATGAGCGCCACCACCAGGTAGATCGGCGCCGCGGGCAGGGCGGGCGCGGCGAGCAGCGCCAGCGCGCCGGCGGCGAAGAGCAGCGACGCCGCGACGAGGGAGCGCGGCTTGCCGAACCGGGCGCCCACCCGGCTCCAGAGCGGCATGACCAGCAGGGCCGGGCCGACGAAGGCGGCGAAGAGGAAGGTGGCGCCCGACGAGGCGCCGACCACGTGGTCGGCGAAGTACTGGACGCCGGCCAGCATCGTGCCGATGCCGACGGCCTGCAACACCCAGCAGAGAAGGAGGGCACGGAAGGGACGGTTGGCGGCGGCGACGCGCAATTGGGTACGCAGGTCGGGCTCGGACTCGCCGGCGGTATGGGTTTCCGCGTGGCGGGTACCTATGTAGACGCCGAGGGTGCCCACCACGATGAGCGCCCCGACGAAGACGCCGGCCCACCGATGGCCGGTGATGCCGCCGCCGGTCTGGTCGACCACCAGCGGGGCGAGCGCGCCGGAGATGAGGATCGCCAGCGCGAGCACGGCGACCCGCCAGGTCATCAGCCGGGTGCGCTCGTCGTATCCGTCGGTGAGCTCGGCCGGCATGGCGACGTAGGGCACCTGGAAGAACGCGTACGCGGTGGCGGCCGCCAGGAAGGCGAACGCCACGTACGCCCCGGCGCCCCCGCCGCTGCGGATCGGGCCCGCGAAGATGGCGGCGAAGAGAACGCCCAGCGTGAGGCCCGCGCCGAGCAGGAACGGACGCCGGTCACCGCGGCGGTCGGAGACCCGGCCGGCGAAGGGATTCACCAGGACGTCCCACGCCTTCGGCAACAACACCAGCAATCCCGCCACACCCGCCGCAACACCTAACGTATCGGTCAGATAAGGCAGCAGGAGCAAACCGGGCACGGTGCCGAACGCGCCCGTGACCAGCGAACCCAGCGAGTAACCGGCAAGGACCCGGCGCGGCAGAACGCCGGCCGGCCGTACTTCCGGAGAGGGACCGGCGGTCGTCATGGACGCGCATGCTAACCACGATCATGCCCGTACGCCTACGCTTCGCCGCATGAAAAGCGTTGCGGCCGGGGTTGCCGCAAGCCATCCGGCGACCGCACGGGCCGGCCTGCGGGTGCTGCGCGACGGCGGCACCGCGGCGGACGCGGCGGTGGCCGCCGCACTGGCCTGCTGCGTCGCCGAGACGATCTTCACCGGGCTGGGCGGCGGCGGGTTCGCCACCTACTTCGAGGCGGCGACCGGCGAGGTGACGTGCCTCGACTTCTTCGTGGCGGTGCCGGGCACCGACGGTGACCGCGAGCCGGGCCCGATGATCAAGATCGACGTGTTCTTCGGCGGACTGCCGCAGGTGTACTCGATCGGCGGGGCGAGCGTGGCGGTGCCGGGCGTGCCGGCCGGCTGCGGCGAGGTGCACCGGCGCTGGGGGCGGCTGCCCTGGGCCGACGTGGTGGCGCCGGCGATCGAGCTGGCCAAGACCGGGGTGCCGATCCCCGGCGCGCACGCCCGCACGCTCGACTCCTGCGCGCCGGCGCTGGCGTGGGGCGAGGGCGCCGCGATCTACACGCCGGGCGGGCGCAACCTGCTCGACGGCGAGCTGCTCTTCCATCCCGGGCTGGCGACCGCCCTGGACGCGCTGGCCGTGGTCGGTCCGTCGATCTTCTACACCGGGGACTTCGCCCCGATCCTGGTCGACTCGGTACGCGCCGCGGGCGGCTCGCTCGGGCCGCGCGACCTGGCCGATTACCGGGTGCTGGAGACCCACGTCGACCGGGCCAAGCTGGCCGGATACGAAGTGCGCGCCCGGCACGACCTGAACCGGGTGGTCGACACGATCGGCCGGCTGCCCGCCGACCTGTCCCGGCCGGGCCGGGCCACCGGGGTGGCGCATGCGCTGCGCGACCAGGGACGGCAGAAGATCGGCGACACGACGAACGTCTCCGTGGTGGACACCGAGGGCAACGCCTGCGTCATCACCACGACGCTCGGGCTGGGCGCCGGCGTCTGGCTGCCCGGCCTGGGCATCAACCTCAACTCGATGCTCGGCGAGGGCGAGCTGATCACCGATGACCTGGCGCCGGGCCGCCGGATGTCGTCCAACATGTGCCCGCTGGTGGTGATCGACCCCGATGGCCAGCTGGCGGTGGCGGCCGGGTCGGCGGGCGCCTCCCGGATCCGTACGGCCCTGATCGACACCCTGCTCGGCGTCCTGGTCGACGGCGTCGACATGGCCACCGCGCTCGCCCGCCCCCGCTTCCACATCGTCGACGACACGGTGCACGTCGAGCCCGGCTACCCGCGGGACGAGCTGGCCGCGCTGGCCGGCGCCGGGTACCACATCAAGCAGTGGCCCGACCTCAACCACTACTTCGGCGGCGCGAACGCCGTGGGCCAGGCCGGCGCGGCCGGCGACCCCCGCCGGGCGGGGGTCGGGCTGCTGCTCTGACGTCAGCTCATGCGCCGGGCGAGGGTGGCGTTCACCGAGGCCGCGGTCTCGCGCAGGGGGACGTCCAAGGGCGTGGGCTCGAGGCCGAAGGTCCGCTCGGTCAGCGAGCTGTCGAGGTGGAACGGCGCGTAGAACTGGTAGTCCATCTCGGCCAGCTCGCGGGCCATCGGGACGACCAGGCCGGCCGTGCGCATCACGAAGCGGGGCAGGGCGCGCACCTTGACGCGGGGCTGACCGGTCATGTCGGTGTAGCGGTCGGCCAGCTCGCGGATGGTGATGGCGGGCTGGGTGGGCGCGTGCCAGGCCTTGCCGTGGGCGCGCTCGTCGTGGGCCAGGGCGACCATCGTGCGGGCCATGTCGCCGGTGTAGGTGAAGCTGTGCGGCAGGTCGGGGTTGCCGGGGGCCCAGGCGGTGCGGCCCTTCTGGATGGCGGGCAGCAGCACCGAGGAGAAGATGCCCACCGCGCCCGAGCCGATGTAGTCCGAGCCGCGGACCTCTACCGTGCGGACGCCGCTGTTCAGGGCGTCCTGCCACATCTTGACGCGGACCTTGCCCTTGCGGCCCACGGCGGCCATCGGGGTGTTCTCGTTCATGCGGCCGCCGGGCTGCGGGCCGTACACGTAAAGATTTCCGGTGATGACGTAGGCCGCGTCCGCCGCCTTGGCCGCGGCGATCATCGCGTCGTTCATCGGGAACCAGAGTTTCGTCCACTCCGTGTACTTCGGATTCGCGCAGTTGAACACCGTGGCGGCGCCCTCGGCCAGGGTGGTCAGGCGGCGCGCGTCGGCGGCGTCGGCGGCCACCAGCTTGATCTGCGGATGCGAAGGGCCGCGGCCGCTGCGCGTGACCATCGTGACCGTGTCGCCGCGGTCCACCAGGAGGTCGGCGACCGCGCTGCCGATGGGACCCGAGCCGATGATGACGTGGTTCGACATTGCTGTTCTCCTTCGCGAGCAGTGCTCTCTGTTGGGAACAACGATTACACGAAGACCGCTCGAATGCAAGAGCAGTGCTCTCGATGTGGCACACTGGTCCGTATGAGCGCCTCAGGAGTACGCGCCCGAGTGCGGGCCGAGATGACGGAAGAGATCAAGGCGGTGGCCCGCCGGCACCTCGCCACCGACGGGGCCAACCTGTCGCTGCGCGCGGTCGCGCGGGACATAGGGATGGCCTCGTCCGCCGTCTACCGGTACTTCGCGAGCCGGGACGACCTGCTCACGGCGCTGATCATCGAGGCGTACGACTCGGTGGGCGACGCCGCCGAGCGGGCGGCCACCGCGGCCGGGGACGCCGGCTTCGCCGATCAACTGGTGGCCGTCGGGCACGCCGTACGCGAATGGGCCCTTGCTGAGCCGCATCAGTGGGCACTGATCTACGGAAGCCCAGTGCCCGGCTATCAGGCGCCGCAGGACACGGTCGGGCCGGCCACCCGGGTGATCTTCCAGATCGCGGGGATCGTGCGCGACGCCTATGCGGCCGGGCGGATCGGCCCGCAGCCGGAGATCAGCGGACGGTACAGCGAGGAGCTCGCCGCGGTCGCCGAGCACTTCGGGCCGGACATCCCGGCGCGGCTGGTCGGCACGGCGATGTCGGCGTTCATCCAGCTCTGCGGCGCGGTCAGCGCGGAGCTCTTCGGCCAGCTGAACAAGTCGGTCGACGAGGACCGCCGCGGCTTCCTGGAGTTCCAGATGCGCGGCGCGGCGGCCTTCATCGGGCTTACCTGACGGCTCGCAGGAGGTGGCCGCCCGGAGTGTCGGGCGGCAGGTCGTGGCGGTTGAAGAAACGGGCCGCGAGCTGGGCCGGCCCGAGGTCCTCGACCTCGCCGAAACCCATCCCGGCAAGCAGGCCCGCGATCTCGTCCGGCTCGAAGTAGGTCAGCCAGGGCTCGCCGATCTTCGCCACCCGCGCGGCGCGCTCCTCCAGCGCGGCCCGGCGCGCCGCCGGCATGTTCGCCGGCGACTGGGCGTAGTCGAAGACGACCTCATTGCCCGGCAGATCGGAAATATACGAAAGGGTGGCCGTGAAGCCGTCGAGCGTCAGGTAGGGCACCACGCCGAGCCAGACGAAGAAGGCCGGGCCGTCGAGCTTGAGCGAGCCGGCGAGCGTGGCGGTCTCGAAGTCGACCCCCACATACGACACGGACGAGGGAATCTCGATGCCGGTCGCCGCGAGCCGCTCCCGCTTCCAGGCCTGCGTGTCGGGGTGGTCCACCTCGATGACCCGCACGCCCTCGAAGCCGTTGCGGTAGGCGAACGTGTCCAGCCCCGCGCCCAGCACCACGACCTGCCGAACCCCGCGCGACACGGCCGCGGCCAGCGCGTCCTCCGCGAACCGGTGACGGGCCGCGATGAAGACACGCATCGCCCGCCGCGGCGCGTCGGCCACCAGTTCGTCCGGAGGGACGCCCAATATCCGTACGGCGAAATCGTCTTGAAAGATCGCACCGTGCTCGATGAGCTGGTGCGCCGCTCGATAACGCGCCGCACTCCACGCCGTGCGGCTCGGCTGCCCGGTCTCCATCACGGCTGCCAGGAGGCGCGCGACATGTCCACGTGTTCGCCCTTCAGGGGGACGCCCTCGCTCAGCAACCGCTGGCGGGCTTCCTGCTCATGGCCGGGCGGCATGCGTCCGGAACTGGTCACCACGCGATGCCACGGTACGCCGCCACCGTGCCGCGCCATGATCGTGCCGACCTGACGCGCCGAGTTGCGCCCGGAGAGATCGGCGAGCGAGTCGGCGATCGCGCCGTAGGACATGACCTTGCCCTCCGGGATGCGCTCGACGAGCGAGAGCACCTCTTCGACGTACTCCTGGGGTGTCACCCGGGCCACGATATGGGATCTCGGCGCGGTCCGGACGCCCCACCCGAGCAGAATGGGCCGGGTGCGCGAAGTGGTGACCGACGCCCGCCGCATCGTGGTCAAGGTGGGCTCGTCCTCGCTGACCACCGCGGCCGGCGGCATCGACGAGCAGCGCGTCGACTCCCTCGTCGACGTGCTTGGCGGCCTGGCGACATCCGGGCGTGAGGTGGTGCTGGTCTCCAGCGGCGCGATCGCCGCCGGTCTCGCGCCGTTGCGGCTGCGCCGCCGGCCGCGCGATCTGGCCACCCAGCAGGCGGCGGCGTCGGTGGGGCAAGGGCTTCTGATCCAGCGGTACGCGACGGGCTTCGCGCGCCATGGCCTCACGGTGGGCCAGGTGCTGCTGACCGTCGACGACGTGACCCGGCGCGCGCACTACCGCAACGCCTATCGGACCTTGCGCAAGCTGCTTGATTTCGGGGCCCTGCCGATCGTGAACGAGAACGACACCGTCGCCACCGAGGAGATCCGCTTCGGCGACAACGACCGGCTGGCGGCACTGGTGGCCGCGCTGGTCGACGCCGATCTGCTGGTCTTGTTGTCCGACGTGGATGCCCTCTACACCGGGAGCCCTTCCGACCCTTCCTCGCGGAAGATCGCCCACGTCCGTGACGAGTCTGATCTGTCCGACGTGAATCTGGTTACTCCCGGCAAATCGGGCATCGGCACGGGCGGCATGGTCACCAAGGTCGAGGCGGCCCGCATCGCCACCGGCTTCGGCATCTCCGTGGTGCTGACCGCCGCGCCGCTCGCCGGAGCCGCGCTCGCCGGCGACGAGGTCGGCACGCTGTTCCGCGCGGCCGAGAAAAGGCCGGCCGCCCGCCTCTTCTGGCTCGCCCACGCCACCGCCCCGCGCGGCCGCCTCCACCTCGACCCCGGCGCCGTCACCGCCGTCGTGGCCCGGCGCAAATCGCTGCTGCCGGCCGGCATCACCGCGGTGGACGGCTCGTTCGCCGCCGGCGACCCGGTCGACCTGGTCGACAGCGACGGCGCTCCGGTCGCCCGCGGCCTGGTCAATTACGATGCGGTGGAGCTGCCCGCGCTGCTCGGACGCTCCACACCCGAGTTGGCCGCGGCTCTCGGCCCGGGATATGAACGAGAGGTCGTCCACCGGGACGATCTGGTCCTTCTCTAAGAGGTGCATCGATGACGACCGTCCTGCAGCAGGCCGCCGACGCTCGCGGCGCCTCGATCGACCTGGCCGCGGCCACCCGCGCCGAGAAGGACCGGGCGCTGCTGCTGATGGCCGACCGCCTGGTCGAGCGCACCGAGGACATCGTCGCCGCGAACGCCGTGGATGTGAACAACGCCCGCGACGCCGGCCAGAGCGAGGCGATGATCGACCGGCTCACGCTGACCCCGTCCCGGATCGAGGGGATGGCCGACGGCCTGCGCCAGCTCGCCGCGCTGCCCGACCCGGTCGGCGATGTCGTGCGCGGCTCCACCCTGGCCAACGGGCTCGAGCTGCGCCAGGTGCGGGTGCCGTTCGGCGTGGTCGGCATCGTCTACGAGGGCCGGCCCAACGTGACGGCCGACGCCGCCGGCATCTGCCTGAAGTCGGGAAACGCGGCGGTGCTGCGGGGCTCGGGCTCGGCCTTCAGCTCGAACGCGGCGATCGTCTCGGTGCTGCGCAAGGCGATCGCCGACGCGGGCCTGCCGGCCGACTCGCTCCAGCTGCTCGACGCCACGACGCGCGACTCGGTGAAGGAGTTGATGCGCGCCCGCGGCCTGGTCGACGTGCTGATCCCGCGCGGCGGCGCCTCCCTGATCAAGACGGTCGTCGAGGAGTCCACGGTCCCGGTGATCGAGACCGGGGTGGGCAACTGCCACGTGTACGTGGATCAGGCGGCCGACCTCGAGAAAGCGCTGGCCGTCACGATCAACTCGAAGACCCAGCGGCTGTCCACCTGCAACACCGCCGAGTCGCTGCTGGTGCACATCGACATCGCCGACTCGTTCCTGCCGCTGGTGATCGAGGAGCTGGTCTCGGCCGGGGTGACCGTGCACGGCGACCCGCGGGTGGCCGCGTACAGCAACGACGTGGTCCCGGCCATCTACGAGGACTGGAGCAAGGAGTACCTGTCGGCCGACATCGCGGTGGCGATAGTCGACTCGATGGACGACGCCCTCGACCACATCCGCCGCTACGGCACCGGCCACACCGAGGCCATCGTCAGCGAGTCGGTGACGGCGACCCGCCGTTTCGCGGCCCGCGTCGACGCGGCCGCCGTCATGATCAACGCGTCGACCCGCTTCACCGACGGCGGCGAGTTCGGCTTCGGCGCCGAGATCGGCATCAGCACCCAGAAGCTGCACGCCCGCGGCCCGATGGGCCTGCCCGAGCTGACCTCGACGAAGTACATCGTGAGCGGCAACGGCCACACCCGTTAGCGGCAGGCGCGCAGCACCGTCAGGGTGGTGTTGACGTCGAAGATGGGGCCCTCGGCGCTGTCCCAGCCGCCGTCGGTGCGCTGGGTCGCGGCCAGCCGCTTCCGCGCGGCCTGCAGCAGCCAGTCGTCGCCGAGGTTGACGCGGCGCAGGGCGGCGGCCATCGACGCGACGTCGGCCGGGGACATGTCGTGCAACCGGTCGCCGAGCACGAGCTGCACCCGGGCGGACTCGTAGAAGTACTGCTGGGCGTGCAGCAGGCCGGCCGCGTGCCAGCCGGCGGCGAGGAACGACGGCCAGGTGCCGTCGGGGCGCAGCTGCGAGTTGACGAAACCGGCCGCGGTGGCGAGCGTCTGCGCGTATCGGGCCGGGAGGTCGAGGTGCGGGTGCAGCTCCACCTCGGCGACCGTGAACCAGAAGCCGGCCAGCGCGGTCAGGTACAGCGTGGCCTCGGGGTCGCCGGGCATCGCCCAGGCGGGGGCCTCGGCGGAGAGCGACTCGTTCTCCTGCCAGGTGCCGTCGGGGCGCTGCACCGAGGCGAGCCAGCCGAGCGCCCGGTCGACGACGTCGCCGTGCAGGCCGCCCAGGTCGTCGAGCTCGTTGAGCCGGAAACAGGTCGCGTCGATCGATGGAATCACCCCATCGGTGGACGCCGGCCAGCCACCCGCGGCGGTCTGCCCGGCCGCGATGCGGTCGATCACCTCCGACGGCGGGGGCTGGCCCGTACGCAGGTACGACAGTCGCGCGCGCTCGACGGCATCGCCGTGCGCGACGACGTACCCGATCGCAGCGTCAATATCGACCACGACGGTGACGCTACCGCCCCCGGAAGCAAATCGCTCCCACGTCTCAACGCTGGGGAGCCATATCGGCTCCCCAGCGTGACGGTCAGTACGACGGAAGAGACGGGTCGACCGTGTTGACCCAGGAGACGATGCCGCCCTGGACGTGCACGGCGTCCTTGAAGCCGGCCGCCTTGAGGGCCGCCAGCGCCTCGGCCGAGCGCACGCCCGACTTGCAGTGCAGCACGATCTGCCTGTCCTGCGGGAAGCGGGACAGCGCCTCGCCCGAAAGGATCTCGCCCTTGGGGATCAGCGTCGCGCCGGGGATGCGGTTGATCTCCCACTCGGCGGGCTCGCGCACGTCGACGAGGAAGACGTCCTTGCCGGCGTCCTGCCAGTCCTTGAGCTCACGGGCGGTGATCGTCGAGTTGGCGGTCGCCTCCTCGGCCTCCGCGGAGATCGCGCCGCAGAAGTCGTCGTAGTCCTCCATGAGCTCGGTGAGCGTCGGGTTCTCACCGCAGAGCACGCAGTTCGGGTCCTTCCGGACCTTGATCTTGCGGTACTCCATCTCCAGGGCGTCGTAGACCATCAGCCGGCCGACGAGCGGCTCGCCGATGCCGGTGATCAGCTTGATCGCCTCGTTGACCTGGATCGAGCCGATCGACGCGCAGAGCACGCCGAGGACGCCGCCCTCGGCGCAGCTCGGGACCATGCCGGGCGGCGGAGGCTCGGGGTAGAGGCAGCGGTAGCAGGGACCGTGCTCCTCCCAGAACACCGACGCCTGGCCGTCGAAGCGGTAGATCGAGCCCCACACGTACGGCTTGCCGAGCAGCACCGCGGCGTCGTTGACCATGTAGCGCGTCGCGAAGTTGTCGGTGCCGTCGACGATCAGGTCGTACTGGCTGAAGATCTCCATGACGTTGTCGCGGTCCAGCGCGGTGTTGTGGATGACCACGTTCACCAGCGGGTTGATCTCCCGGATGCTGTCCGCCGCGGACTCGGCCTTGGGCCGGCCGACGTCGGAGACGCCGTGGATGACCTGGCGCTGAAGGTTGGACTCGTCGACCGTGTCGAAGTCGATGATGCCGAGCGTGCCCACCCCGGCGGCAGCCAGGTAGAGCAGGGCCGGCGAGCCCAGGCCGCCCGCACCGACGGCGAGCACCTTGGCGTTCTTCAGCCGCTTCTGCCCGTCCATCCCGACGTCCGGGATGATCAAGTGGCGAGAATAGCGGCGGATCTCGTCGATGGACAGCTCGGCGGCCGGCTCGACGAGCGGGGGCAATGCCACGGTTCACTCCCCGGGTTGGTGGTAAGGATCGCCTGCCATTGTTGCTCGTTCACCGTCGTCGTAGCCATGACGTTGCCCACCGGTCCGACATCCGGGACGAGGGAATTTTCTCACGGGTACGGCCACGCGTTGGCGACGCAGCCCTTCAGGCCGAAGGTCTGCTGCATCATCACCGGCGCGCGGCGCCCCTTACCCGGGCACAGCTCGTGCCCGTGGCCGAGCTGGTGACCGACCTCGTGATTGATCGCGTAGGCACGGTAGGTGGTCAGCGGCGCGCCGTAGCCGCGCACCGAGCCCTCCCAGCGATCGTCGTTGATGATCACCTTCCCGGGCAGGCGGCAGGAGGTGTACGCCCCGGTCTCCAGCCCGCCCTCGCGGCACATCCGCTCGGAGGTGCGCGCCGAGGCCAGGTAGATCGTGAACTCGGCGCGGGCGGCCTGCGGAACGCGCTGCAGGCGGAACCGGCGGGCGGCGACCCAGCTGCGGCGGTCGCCGAGCGTGCGGTCGGCCACGGCGGCGAACGCGGCGGGGGTCAGGGGCGCGGCCGGCTTCTCGACGGCGACGTGGAACCGGCGGATCGGGCCGGCGCCGCCGAGGACCTGGCCGAAACCGGTGACGTAGGCGAAGGCGCCGCTGGCGCCCACGGGCCGGGCCGTCCCGGTGGTCTTCACCGGCGCCGGGGAAGCAGCAGCAGACGGCCGAGCCGCGACCACCGGGACCACGAGGCGATCGGCGCCGTCGTCGCGCAGGTAGCGACCGAGAAACACCACGGCGGCGGCGAGCAGCAGGTAGGCGAGCACGGTCAAGGTTCGGCGGCGGCGCCGCGCGGGGCGCGGCTCCTCGTCGAAGTCCGGGAAGAGGTCCGGTGGCGGCGGGGGCGCGGGCCGGGCGAGCGGGGCCCGGCTCATCGCCGGCGGGTTCCGGGAGGGATCCCAGACGGGCGTACGGGGTCCGGCCTGGTGCGTCATGACATAGCCGAGACTGCCACGCCCCGACCGGCGACATGCGATGTTTCCGCAGCTACAGGGCGGGGCCGGTGAGGAAACCGTTGCCCCGGCGTGGCCACGGGTAGGGCGTGCAGCCGCGGGTCGTGAGCGTCTGCTGCACCATCACCGGCGCCGGGCCGCCCGCCCGCGGGCAGCCCTCGTGCCGATGGCCCAGCTCGTGCCCGACCTCATGGTTGATCACGTACTCGCGGTAGGTGGCGAGCGGGATCTTGGCGTACAGGTACGGCTTCGCCGAGAGCCGCCAGCGGTCCAGGTTGATGATCGCCCTGCCGGTGGTCCGGCAGGACGTGTACGGGAGGCCGTTGATCCGGATGTTCGTGCCGCCCCGCTCGCACAGCTTCCCGGCCGTGTCCCGGGTGGCCAGGTAGACGGTGAAGTCGGCCGGCTCGCCGCCGGGCACCATCTGCAGGCGCACCTGACCGCCGCCGATCCAGCTGCGCGCGTCGCCGAGCGTCGACACCACCTGCTGGGCGAACTCGGTCAGGTCTTCGTTGCTGCCGTTCTCGACGGCCACGCGGAAACGGCGCAGCGGGCCCTTGCTGCCGAGGACCGGGCCGCGCGTGGTCGCGTACGCGAAAACGCCGGAACCATGCGCCGGAACCGCACCCGGGAGAATCAGCTGATCGGGGCTTTTGGTCGGGGTGCTCTCCAGGACCGGTTCGGGGCTCTCCGACGGACTCGGCAAGATCATCGAGGAAGGGGATGCGGACGGCGCCGGCACCAAGGCGGCATCCGACTTGATCGTACGGCCGAGCAGCAGCCCCGACGGCACGACGACGGTCAGCGCGAGCAGCACCAGCCACCAGCGCCGCCAGGTATCGCGCGACTTGACTTCCTCGATCATCGATCGCCAGCGTCCCATACGCCACGATCGCTGTCTGCCCGGGAGGATCTTGGGGTGAGCCCGGTCGCTACCGCTTCTCGTCGAGCATGCCGACGATGCCCCGCGCCACCAGCCGCGGCACCTCCATCTGCGCCACGTGGCCCACGCCCGGCAGGATCAGCAGGCGGCTGTCCGGCACCGCCCGGGCCACCTGCGCGTTCACCCGCGGATCGACGAGCTTGTCGTTCAGGCCGCCGATGACCAGCGTCGGCGCGGTGATCTCGGTGGCCAGCCGCCACTGCGAGTTACGGCCGGGCAGGTACGCCCGCAGGAAGCTGGAGACCAGGCCGCGCAGCGTGCCCAGATAGGCGCGCGGGTAGTGCGACACCGTGTAGCGCAGGCGGATCTCCTCGAGCGCCTCGGCCCGGCGCTGGTCGCTGGCCTTGCGGATGTCGCCGAAGCAGGCCTCGAGGACCTGGTCGGCCATCTCCTCGACGGTCAGCCGGGACATCCCCCACGCGAAGATCCGGTCGGCGCGGGGCAGCGCCAAGATCGGCAGATAGGGTCCGTGGGCCGTCCGGCGCGGATCGAGGAAAGGCATCGCGGGCGAGATCAGCGTGAGGGTGCGGATCAGGTCGGGGCGCAGGGCAGCCACGCGTACGGCGATCGAGCCGCCCAACGAATTGCCCACGAGGTGGACCGCCCCGCGGCCGGCGTGCTCGAGGTAACCGATCAGGGTCGCCGCGAACGACGCGATCGAGTAGCGCGGGCTCGGGTCGCTGTACCCGAAGCCGGGCAGGTCGACCGCCTGACCGTCGAAGCGGTCGGCGAGCAGGCCCGCGACATCGGTGAAGTTCTGCGAGGAGCCGCCGAGGCCGTGCACGTAGACGGCCGGCGCGGCGCCCGGCGCGGTGGCCGGGGTGTCGCGGACATGCAGCATCGCCCCGCCGATCACGACCTGGCGTGCGGGCCACGGGGGTGGAGCTTCGCCGTCCGGCAGCAGAACGCCGTCGTCGGCCAGGAGGGCACCTTTCATCGAGACAAGAGTGCCTCAAGACGCCGGTTGACCGCCGCCAGTGTGGCCCGGACCATCGCATGCCGGTCGTCGCCGGTCACCACGGCCGAGCCGGCCAGCTGCTCCACCCAGCCGTTGCACGACAGCAGCAGCACAACGACCGCGACTTGCGAGTTTCCGAACGGGACGGCGGCCGCGTGCTCGACGAAGCAGCGGGCCGGGCCGTCGGGATGCTGGGAGGTGGCGAGCAGCTCGTCGACCGCGCCGGCGGTGGCCTGCGCGCACAGGCGCAGCAGATAGCCGTCGACGGACGGGCCGCTGGCGTTGCCCGAGGCGGACCGGCCGCCGACGCCGAGGCGCACCTCGACCGTGGCGTCCGTGCCGAACGTGTTGACGTGCACGTTCTCGATGACGATCCGGGGGTACGGATGGTCGCCGGGGTAGAGCGGGCGGGGCGGGCCGGGCTCGTCGACCGGGACGACCTCGCCGATGTGCTCGGTCTCGTCCTTCGGGCGCTCGTTGCGGCGATCGGCCTCGGCCGGGCGGGTCGGCGCGGCCGCGCGGACATACTCGGCCGGGCGCGCGGGCTCGGCCGGCCGGATGGGGTCGGCCGGGCGCGACTCCGCTGGGCGCGACTCGACTGGGCGCGACTCCACTGGGCGCGACTCCACTGGGCGCGACTCCACTGGGCGCGACTCCACTGGGCGCGACTCGACAGGGCGGGCGGCGGGCTCAGCTGGGCGGGACTCGATCGGGCGGGACTCGATCGGGCCGGACTCGTATGGGCGGGCGGGCCCGGGCTGCGGCGGGATGACCGGCGCCGGCTCGGCGACGCGCTCGACGTCGGGGACGGCGCGGTGACGGTCTGCCAGCGGCGACGGAGAGATGGGCGCCGGGGCCGGGCTCTGCGGCCGGGCGAGGGCCGGGGGCGCGCTCTGGGGCCGCGGCGGGGGCGGCGGGAGGCTCTGCGGCCGGGCGGGCGACACCGGCAGGGGTGCGGGCGGCGCGATCGGGGCGTCGCCCTTCATCGCCGCGTCCAGGCCCATCCGATCCTGGAGCAACCGGGCCACGCGCCGGCTCACCTCGGCCGGGTCGGCGCCCTCGGCGAGATCCAGCCGCAGGCTGTGCGCGCCGGACGGGGTCGAGCGCAGCGACGCGTCGCGCACGCCGTCCACGCCTCGCACCGCCGCCAGGATCGCCTGCACGTCGAAGCCCTCCTGCCGCTCGCGCGGCTGCACGTCACCGCGGCGCAGGTGCGTCGCGATCCGGGCCAGCGCCGGCGTCTCCGCCGTGGGCTCGGTCAACGGAGGCTCCGGAACTCTCGGCACGTCCGGCTGGGCCGGCACACGCTGCGGCAGCACCCGCGGGCCGGGGTCGGCCGGTCCACTCGTCCCGCCACCGGCCGGTGGCCGATTGCCGAAGGCCGCGTACGCCGCGGGCGGGGTGTAGCCGGGCGGATCGGCGGGCGCCGGCTGCTCGTAGGAGACGCGGCGCGGGAAGCTCGACGGATCGTACGACGGGCGGGCCGCCTTCGGTTCATCCGCGGCGGAGGGCTCGGGCGCGGCCCAGTCGGCGCGGGGCGTGGCCGGGCGGACGAGCGGGACCGCGGCGCGCTGCTGCACGGGCGGCGGCTCCTCGAGGTCGCCCTCGTACGGGTACGGCGGCGCCGAGCTCGGCGTCGGCAGGTCGTAGCCGCGCATGCCGGGGCTGGTCGGCTCGACCGGGCGCAGGCTGATCGGGTCGACCGAGCGCAGGCTGGTGGGGCGGTCGGCGCGCGAGGTCAGCCCGGCCTCGCGGGCGATCGCTCCGGTGGTCTCGCCGAGACCCGAGCCCGAGCCCGGATCGGCGATGCGCGGGGCCGGCGGGCGGGCCTGCTCGGCGCCCGGCGGGGTCAGGTGGGCCAGCAGGTCGGAGTAGCGCGGGCGGGCGTCGGGCCAGCGGGAAGTCACTTCGTCCCCGGACGGGGGAATTTCCGCAGATGGCCGGGCCTCCGCCAAGCCGGGCTGCTTGTCGCCGATGAAGCCGGGCGGGGCGGGCGCGGGCACCGGCGGGCCCGACGCGGGCTGGGTCGTCAGGGGGTGAGCCGGGGCGGGCTGGACCGGGCCGTACGGGCGCTCGACGGGGGGATATGCCTGATTACGCGGAAACGGGGTGGGCCGCCGCCACGCCGGGATGTCGGTGTCCGTATCGAGCGCTGCGCCGGAGTTGGACCACGGACTGTCCTGCGTCGCCCAGCCGTTCACCCGAGCGCGCTCACGCGAATCGGCACTGTTGCCACCCTCGGCAGCCCCAGTGTCTCCGGAATGCCCTGATTCATCCACCGCGTGCTCCTCGCTCGCCCGTGCTGAGGCTACCGTGTGGGTGCAGTGGCGATAAGTTGCAGCGTCGCGACAATTGATTGAGCGGCTGCGAGACCGCGGGGACAGACCGACCCCCTGGAGGGTAGAGAGACATGACCGCTGCGTCCGGTGGGGCACAGACCACCCGGCCCACCCGCCTGCCCCGCTCCGCGCGCCGTAAGCAGTTGCTCGCGGCGGCCCAGCAGATCTTCGTGGCACACGGCTATCACGCCGCCGCCATGGACGACATCGCCGAGCGGGCCGGCGTCTCCAAGCCGGTTCTTTATCAACATTTCCCCGGCAAGCTCGAGCTCTACCTGGCTCTGCTGGACACGCACTGCGACGCGATAATCGCCAAGGTTCGCGACGCGATGCTGGCCACGCACGACAACAAGGAACGGGTCAAGGGCGCCGTCCAGGCCTACTTCGACTTCATGGACCACGAGAGCGAGGCGTTCCGGCTCGTCTTCGAGTCCGACCTGCGCAACGACCCGCAGGTGCGCCAGCGCGTCGAGCGGGTCGAGCAGGGCTGCATCGCCGCGGTCACCGACACCATCATCTCGGACACGGCGCTCGGCAGCGAGGCCGCCCAACTGCTCGCCTCGGGCCTCGTCGGGGCGGCCGGACAGTCCGCCCAGTTCTGGCTGGCGAACGGCCGGCGTACGCCTAAAGCTGAAGCCGAAGCGCTCGTAGCTGCGCTGATCTGGCGCGGGATCGCCAGCTTCCCCCTCCAGGACGGCGCAACCAGCGGTTCGACGACCGAAATCGGATAACCTTGCCCGCGTAAGACCCGTACAGAGGGAGGGCCCCGTGGAGGTCAAGATCGGCGTGCAGCACACGCCGCGCGAGCTGGTGCTCGAGAGCGCTCAGACCCCGGCGGAGGTCGAGCAGGCCGTTACCGAGGCGATGGCCAAGGACAGCGTGCTGTCGCTGCAGGACGAGAAGGGCCGCAAGGTGATCATCCCGATCGCCAAGGTCGCGTACGTGGAGATCGCCGAGTCGTCCAACCGGCCGTTCGGCTTCACCACTCGCTGAGGTTCCTTTTCGGGAGGGCGCCGTCGCATCGATGGTGCCCTCCTGTAACTCTGCTCTGAGGTGCACGATCTCTCAGTCGGGTAGACTGGGCTCTGTCGCCCGTCGACGTCGATTCGGTTCGCCGTTTTTCACCCCGCGAATCCGTTTCGCCGCGGGCGACCCGCGCGCGTGCGGCCCGCTCTTCAGCGTGTGGCCCGCGCCCTACCCACAGCGCGCCCCAGCACCACGACGGGCGCACCACGAGAGGCACCCGTAAAACTTCATGACAGACATCGAAAACTCCGAACCCGCACTCGTACCAGTCGTGAATCGCGCCCCCGTCCGTCCGGACAGCCCCACCTTTGCCGAGCTGGGTGTCCGCGCCGAGACCGTCGAGGCGCTGGCGAAAGCCGGGATCACCCGGGCCTTCGCGATCCAGGAGTACGCGCTGCCCATCGCGCTGCGCGGCACCGACCTCATCGGCCAGGCCCCGACCGGCACCGGCAAGACCCTCGGCTTCGGCCTCCCGCTGCTCGAGCGGGTCATCGCCCCCTCCGAGGGCGCCGACGGCAAGCCCCAGGCGCTGATCGTCGTTCCCACCCGTGAGCTGGGCCTGCAGGTCGCGCGCGACCTCGCCGCGGCCGGCAGCACGCGCGGGGTCCGGGTGCTGCCGATCTACGGCGGCGTCGCGTACGAGCCGCAGGTCGACGCCCTCAAGAAGGGCATCGAGATCCTCGTCGGCACCCCCGGCCGCCTGCTCGACCTGGCCAAGCAGAAGCAGCTCAAGCTCAACTCGATCAAGGCGCTCGTGCTCGACGAGGCCGACCGCATGCTCGACCTGGGCTTCCTCGACGACGTCGAGAAGATCCTGGCGATGCTCCCCGAGCAGCGGCAGACCATGCTGTTCTCGGCGACCATGCCCGACCCGATCGTGGCCCTCTCCCGCCGGTTCCTGAGCCACCCGGTCACGATCCACGCCGGCCACACCGCCGAGAGCGGCCCGTCGCCGCTCACCAAGCAGGTCGTCTACCGCACCCACCCGCTCAACAAGCTCGAGATGGTGGCGCGCATCCTGCAGGCCCGCGGCCGCGGCCTCACCATGATCTTCTGCCGCACCAAGCGGGCCGCCGACCGCGTCGCCGAAGACCTCGACTTCCGTGGCTTCGCGGTCGCCGCGGTGCACGGTGACCTGGGCCAGGGCGCGCGCGAGCGGGCCTTGCGGGCCTTCCGCACCGGCAAGATCGACGTGCTGGTCGCCACCGACGTCGCCGCCCGCGGCCTGGACGTCTCCGGCGTCACCCACGTGATCAACTACGACTGCCCCGAGGACCCCGACACCTACACGCACCGCATCGGCCGCACCGGCCGGGCGGGCGCGACCGGTGTCGCGGTGACCTTCGTCGACTGGGAGGACATGCCCCGCTGGGTCCTCATCGACAAGTCGATGGGCCTGAGCATGCCGCAGCCCCCGGAGACGTACCACACGAGCCCCGCGCTCTACTCCGACCTGGACATCCCGACCGACGTTTCGGGCACGCTGCCGACGGCCGAGCGCAACCGGGCCGGCCTGGCCGCCGAGGTCGAGGAGGACCTGGGTGGCGGGCGTCGCCGTCGCGAGACCGGGCCGCGCGGGCGCGGACGTCGCACCCGTGGCGGAGCTCCGGGCGCCGACTCGCCCGCCGCCGACGCTTCCGAAGAGGGAGCTGAGCGGCCCAAACGCCAGCGTCGCCGGCGCCGGGTCGAGGGTGAGGATGCAGACCTTTCCCGTACGCCTTCGTCAGACGAGCCCGCGTCCTCGCCGTCCGTGGACGCCGACGCTTCGGATGACGCGGCGCCGGTCGAGGCCGCGCCGAAGCGCGCTCGTACCCGTCGCCGGGCGGCCGCGCCCGCCACGACGCTGCTCTTCTCGACCGGCTCCGACGGGGCGCCCATCGACGTCGACGGGCCGTCCGACGCCGATTCCCCGGTCACCGATTCCGCCGTCGCCGACTCCGCCGGCCCTTCCGACGCCGACTCGGATGACGATGGCGACAAGCCTCGCCGGCGTCGCCGTCGCGGCGGCCGGGGCAGCCGCGGATCCGGCAGCTCGTCGTCCTCGGATGCTGAGGTCGAGGCCCCGGCCGACGGCACCACCGTCTGACCCTTCTTCCGCAGCGCCCGGTCTTTCGCAGCGCCCGGTCTTTCACAGCGCCCGGTCTTTCACAGCGCCCGGTCTTTCACAGCGCCCGGTCTTTCACAGCGCCCGGTCTTTCACAGCGCCCGGTCTTTCACAGCGCCCGGTCTTTCGCAGCGCCCGGCCGGCCAGGCCGGGCGCGATGGCCCGGCGGCCGCCGACGGCCTCGTCATGCACCCGGCCGTGGCGCCGCGGCGGTTACTGTTCGTTCCTCGTACTCGAAAATGTGCGTGACTCAATCACGCAGCGTGATCAAACCCAGCGTCGGGCGAGATCGTCCAGTACCGCGGCGCTCAACCGATTCGCCTCGATCACCTCGGCCACGAATTCGTCCTGTTCCTCCGCCGACCACGGGAGTGTGTCGAGGAGGCGGCCGTAATAGCCTTTGAAGGCTTCGATGTCGATGCCCGGGAAGATGTAGAAGCGATTGCCGTCGCCGTTCAGGCCATAGACGCGAGCCACCGCCTCACCCAGGTATTGGCCGCCCGAGAGGTCGCCCAGATAACGCGCGTAATGGTGGGCGATGAAGCCGACCGGATGCGAGTTCGCGGCGTAGCGGACCCGGGTGCAGTACGTGGTCGTGGCCGGGAGCGCGGCAATGCGCTCCGCCCACCGCGGGCCGTGCAGGAATCGCAGATCGGCCTCGATCGAGGGCAGCCGCACCAGTTCGGGAAAGACGAACGCGCGCGCGACCGGATCGTCGGCCATGGTGTGCCCCGCCAGTTCCAGGGCCTCATAGAGAAACCAATGCTGGGCGGCCAGCTCGGCGTAGGCGACCCAGGAAAGGCGACCGGCGGCGAGAGCATTCAGGAATGCGCTTGTCCGGCCGGCATCGTGCGCAGCGCGGGCGTCCCGCCGCAGCCGGGCGGAGAGCCGGTCGGCCCCTGGTGGGTCGGCCATCAACGACATCGGTGGCGCACCTCGCTTCTCGCGCCGACAGCGTAACTATAGATCCACTTCTCGGCCCAGAGTTTGCGTGGAGTGTGTTGGGCCACCGGTCGAATCCGTGCGCCGGTCGGTCGAGCGGCGCGCGGCACAATTGAGGGATGCCACAGCCGCTCGCCGACGTCCTCGCCGAGGTCCGCACCCTTCTGCTCGATCCCGGCCTGACCCGGGCCGTCGCCGCCGGCCGCCGCCGGGGTCAGACACCCACGGTGACCAGGGCGGAGTTACGGCCGGTGGCGCTGAAGGGCGGCACGCACCTACAGATCGTGACCGACGACGGCGCCCGCCCTTTCACCCGGAATGTCGCACCCGGCGCGCAGGCGGAGGCGGCGGTCGACGCGCTGCTCGCCGAGCCGTTCGGCAACTGGCATGTCGAGACCGCCACGGCGACGGTGCAGGTGCGAATCACCAAGAAGGGTGACGCCCAGGTGCACCGCGGCGCCCCGCGGTCCGCCGCCCCTGACGCCGCCGCCCCTGACGCCGCCGCTCATGATCGGGAGAAGCAGTGGCTGCTCGATCCGGGCGATCCCCTGTTCCAGGTCGTCGGGGGCACGGCGGCCAAGCGGCGGCAGGTGGATGCTTTCCTGCGCGCGCTGGCCGCGACGTTGCCGTCCTCGTTGCCGTCGCCGATGCGCGTGGTCGATCTGGGCTGCGGCAACGCCTATCTGACCTTCGCCGCGTACCGGTATCTGTCCGCGCGAGGCGTCCAGGTCCAGGTCGTGGGCGTCGACGTCCGAGAGGATCAACGCGTACGCAACACCGCGGTCGCCGCATCGCTGGGCTGCGCCGGCGACGTGACCTTCGTGGCCGGCACGATCTCGTCGGCCGAGCTGCCCTTCGACCCGGATCTGGTGCTGGCCCTGCACGCCTGCGACACGGCCACCGACGAGGCCCTGGCGCGGGCCGTGCAGTGGTCGGCCCGCTGGGTGCTGGCCGCGCCGTGCTGCCACCACGACATCGCCGCCCAGCTCAAGGGCACCGCGGCGCCGGCGCCGTTCGCCGAGCTGACCCGCCACGCCATCATGCGCGAGCGCTTCGCGGACGTCCTGACCGACACCTTGCGGGCGTCGCTGCTGCGCCTGAACGGCTACAAAGTGGACGTGGTCGAGTTCATCGACTCGGCACACACCCCGCGCAACCTGCTGCTTCGCGCCCGCCGCACGCACGCCGCGCCCACCCCCGCCCAGCGCGAGGAGTACGAAACCCTGACGACCCAGTGGTCGGTCACTCCCGCGTTGGAGAAGCTTCTCTAGCGCACTTCAACTGTCCAGGCGGCGGTGTGCACCTGACCGGCGACCTGGAAGTCGAAGAACATGCGGTAGGTGCCGCTACTGGGAACGGAAAGCCAGAACTTCACCTTGCCGTCGGCCAGCGTGGTCTCGGGATGGACGTGCACGTAGGCAAGGTCACCGTCGCGGAGCACGACCAGGTGACCGTAGGCGCCGAGGTAGGGCTCGAGCATGGCCGGCCGCCGGTCGGGCCCCGCCACGCTGACCAGGATCGGCTGGGTGGACTGGACGTCAGGTGTGCCCTCATACCCCACCGCGAACCCGTCCGCCGCCACCGCATGGGCCGGCGCCGGCAGAGCCGTAGGCGCGTAATCGCCCGCCACCGTGAGGTCACTGCCCAACGTGGTCGCCACAGGTTTGCCGCCGACGAGCGCCGTGAAGTCCGCGATCATCCGGTAGATCCCCGGCTGCGCGAGCATGAGGTCGATCCCCCAGCTACCGTCCGCGCCCATCGACGGGTGCAGGTGCTGGAACCCGCTCAGGTCCCGCCGGATGACGATGAGGTGCAGAAGCTTGTCGTGCACCACCGCGTAGGTCGTGATCGGCGCCCCGCCCGCCCCCGTGATCCGGAACGAGAGCCGCTGCCGCCGCCCGGCCACGAAGTTCGTCTGCGTAGGCACCAGCGTGAGCCCGCCCGAGCTCAGCGAGAGCCCACCGACGGACGCCCCCACCGAGGTCGTAGCCCCTCCGCCCTGCGCAACCGTCCCGTCGTTGTTGTGCGTGTGCGGCTGATTCTCATCCATGACCATGCCCGGCATGGCCCCGCCGCCGTCCGCAGTTCCGCCGTTCGCAGTTCCGCTGTTCGTCGTTCCCGTGGCCGCGCCGGCCGGTGGCGCCGAGGCCGAGGTGGTCGCGTTGTTGAGACGCCCGATCCCATACCCCGCAAAGAGCACCACAACAAGCAACGCCCCGAAGGCAGCCAGCCGGAACCCCGCCCGGTCCCCCGCCGTGATGGTCTCGCTCGCGCCGTCCTGCTCCCGCCCTGCGGTGACGTCGTCCTCGTTCGCCCCGGCCGTTGGCTCGCGTGTCCCCGTCCCAGCTGCCGGCTTGCCCACCCCTGCGCCGGCAGTCGGCTCGCTTGTCCCGGCGCTCTTCTCGGTGCCTGGGGTCGGCTCGCTCTTTCCCTCGCCGGCGCTCGGCCCGCTCTTCCCGGAACCGGCGCTCGGCCCGCTCTTCCCGGAACCGGCGCTCGGCCCGCTCTTCCCGGCACCGGCGCTCGGCCCGCTCTTCCCGGCGCCAGCGCTTCCGCCAAAGGTCGGCCCTGGCCGTTGCTCGCCGCCGCCCGGGTCGTGCCGGTCCCGGAGGGTCCAGCCTCCGCCGGCCCGGCTGGCTGATGCCGCCGCCGGCCGGTTCCACAGGCGGTTGAGCTCGGTGGTCGGCTGGTCCGGAGCGGACGCCGAGCCGTCGGGCGGGGAGCCGTCAGGCATTCGCGAGCTCGTAGCCGGCCTCGTCGACCGCCGCACGCACATCGTCGTCGGCGAGCGGCGCCTCGCTGGTCACCGTCACCGCGCCGGACGCGAGGTCCACCGCCACGTCCGCCACACCCGGCAGCGCGGTGAGCTCTCCCGTCACGGCCTGGACGCAGTGCGAGCAGGTCATCCCGGTCACGGTGTAGGTGCTGGTCACAGCCATGAATAGCCTTTCAGAACCGTCAGTCAGGACTTGACGAGCCGGGCAATCGCGTCGGAGGCCTCTTTGACCTTGGCAGTCGGATCCCCCGCACGCGCCGCGTCAACGACACAGTGGGCCAGATGGTCCTCGAGAAGACCGACGGCTACCGCCTGCAACGCGCTCTTGGCCGCAGAGATCTGCGTCAGAACGTCAATGCAGTAGGTGTCCTCGTCGACCATCCGCTGAAGCCCACGGATCTGCCCCTCAATACGACGCAGTCGCCCAAGCAGGGCAGCCTTGTCACCGGAATACCCATGCGGACCATGCTGCGGCGTCGACTCTTCGGACATGACGCCAGCATACCCCCTCCCCGTATCGAACTCTCCGGCCGGGTGACCAAGGTCCCCGCACCCATCCTGTCCGTTACCTGCACTTTTGTCACCACCATGTACCCGCCAGCGCGACCCACCCACCCCACGCCCGCGTCCCGCAGCCACCCGACCTCGCCAATGCGGAGCGGAGCGCACGGGACGCAGCTCTTGAGCGCGGGTGCCCGCGAACGCGCGGGCTCGCGGCGTGGCGCGGGCTCGCGGCGTGGCGCGGGCTCGCGGCGTGGCGCGGGCTCGCGGCGTGGCGCGGGCTCGCGGCGTGGCGCGGGCTCGGGCTCGCGGCGTGGCGCGGCGAAGCGCGGCGTTTACGCGGAGACTGCCAAGGCCAGCGGCAACACCCCCTCGGCGCCGGCCTGGCGGAGGGCTCGGCCGGCCAGCGACATCGTCCAGCCGGAGTCGACCAGGTCGTCGACCAGCAGGACCGGACCGTTCAGGGTGGACAGCGCCTCGGCCAGCTCGGGCGGCACCTGGAACGTGTCGTGCAGCGCGCGCACGCGCTGGGCGCTGTTGCCGCGCGACGTGGCTTCCGTCGAACCGGACGAGGTCACAGTGCCCAGCAAGGGCAGTCGGCCGACTCGGGCGATGTGCTCGGCGAGGGAGTGGATGAGCTGTGGATGGCGGCGGGAGCCGACCTCGACCACGGCGGACGGGCGCTGCGGCCAGGCGTCGTCGCCGTGTGCCCAAGCCTTGAGGATCTCGACCACGGCGCCGGCCAAGTCGTCGGAGATCGGGCCGTCGGGTGACTCCGGGGAGACCACGGCTCGCAGGCGCCCGCCCCAGCCGAGGTCGGAGAGGCGGCCGACCGCGCGGCCGGCGGCGATCTGCTCGGAGGGGCCGATTTTGCCCTTCAGGGAGATGCCGACGGCTGCCATGCCGGTGGGCCACATCTTCTTCGGGGCGATCTCGACACCGGGCCGGCCGAGGAACGCATCGGCGGCGGCCAGGGCGGCGGGCGACACCTCGGCGTCAAACAGTGGCTCGGCGCAGTTGTCGCAGCGCCCACACCGGGTCGCCTCGGGGTCGTCCAGGCAGCGGCGAAGGAACTCCATGCGGCAGGAGCTGCTTTCCGCGTACTCAATCATGGTCTTTTGCTCGGTCGAACGTGCCTCGGCGACTCGACGGAGGCGGGCGGTGTCATATGTCCACGGCTCGCCGGTGGCCAGCCAGCCGCCGCGGGCGCGCCGGACCGCGCCGTCGACGTCGAGGACCTTGAGCATCATCTCGAGCCGGGTGCGGCGCAGGTCGACGAGCGGCTCGAGCGCCTGTGTCGACATCGGACGGTCGGGCGAGAGGTTGGCCAGCACCGAGCGCACCTGGTCCTCGGGCGGGAAGGCCAGGGAGGCGAAATATCGCCAGATTGCCGCGTCCTCACGGCCGGGCAGCAGGACCACCTCGGCGTGCTCGACCGCGCGACCGGCCCGGCCGACCTGCTGGTAATACGCGATCGGCGAGGGCGGGGCGCCCAGGTGGACGACGAAACCGAGGTCGGGCTTGTCGAAGCCCATGCCGAGCGCCGATGTGGCGACCAGCGCCTTGATCTTGTTGTCCTGCAGGGCCTGCTCGGCGGCGCGACGGTCGGCATCCTCGACCTGGCCGGTGTAGGACGCGACCGGATAGCCCCGGGACCTCAGGAAATCGGCGGTCTCGGTGGCCCCGGCGACGGTGAGCGTATAGATGATCCCCGAGCCTGGGAGCCGGTCGAGATGGTCGGCGAGCCATGCCAGGCGATGCGCGGGATTGGGCAGGTCGAGCACGGCCAGGCGCAGCGAGTCACGGTCGAGCGGGCCGCGCAGGACCAGCGCGTCGCCGAGCTGCTCGGCGACATCGGCGGTTACCCTGGCATTGGCGGTTGCGGTGGTGGCCAACACCGGAGTACGCCCCGGGAGGCCGGCCAGGAAAGTGCGGAGCCGGCGGTAGTCGGGGCGGAAGTCGTGGCCCCAGTCGGAGACGCAGTGCGCCTCGTCGACCACGAGCAGCCCGGTGCTCGCGGCGAGGCCGGGCAGCACGTTGTCACGGAAGTCGGGGTTGTTGAGCCGCTCGGGGCTGATCAGCAGCACGTCGACCGCGCCGGCTCGGATCTCGGCCTCGATCTCGGACCACTCGTCGAGGTTGGCCGAATTGATCGTGCGCGCGGAGATGCCGGCTCGGGCGGCCGCCTCCACCTGGTTACGCATGAGCGCGAGCAGCGGCGACACGATGACGGTCGGACCGGCCGGCGGGTCGCTCGGACCGGCGGTGACACCGCCCCGCAACAGAGCGGTGGCGACAAAGTAGACCGCCGACTTTCCCCACCCGGTGCGTTGCACGCAGAGCACCCGCCGCCGGTCGACGGTGAGCGCCTCGATCGCTCGCCACTGGTCGTCGCGCAGGGTCGCGTGGTCGCCGGCGAGCCGGCGCAGCACCCCCTCGGCGTGCTCGCGCACAGTCGCCCGCTCGGCCTCGTCGGCCCTCATCCGCGTCGTCTCGGTCACCCGGCATGTCTATCAGCCCGCACCGACAAAACCCGGAGTTATCCACAGGGCGACGGTTATCCACAGGCGGCCAAAAAAGTTGCGCACGGCCCGGGCGCCCGGGTCCAGAATCGGGGTCTCTCGACGGCGGAAGGAGCCGGTGATGTCGCTTCAGCCCAGGTCAACGCCTCGGCAGTCGCACGATCAGAGCACCCGCGCGCGGCCGGCCGGGCCGCCGCGCCGCCTGCGGCTCTGCCACCACCCCGACGACGGGGATCCGCCGGCAGGGGCCTGCGCCGCCGAGACGGTGTTCCGGGCCGGCCTCGCCGCCACGCGGGGCTTTGCCGCCGGCGAGATGCGAAAACGTCGCCGTTGAGACCAGGCCGGCGCGCTTTCCCGACCCTCTGCGGTGTCGGCAAGTTCCTTGACAACTTTATTTGTCGGTGACAGGCTCGAGTCATGTCGAAGACGATTGCCGAGAAGCTCCTGATCAAGCCCAACTCCACCGTGTGGCTGTCCGACCCGGCTCGGCTGCCGCTGTTGACCCCCATGCCCGAGGGGGTGCGCGAGGTGGAGACGCTTGCCACCGCGAGCACCGCCGTGATCTTCGCGGAGGACGGCGCAAGCGCCCGCAAGCTGCTCGAGGAGCACAGCGATGACCTGGCCAAGCCCGGGGTGTTCTGGGTGGCATATCCGAAGGGCAACAAGGCCGACATCAACCGGGACACCCTGTGGCCGATCGTCGCCGACTTCGACATGCGCCCGTGCGGTCAGGTCGCGATCGACGACCGGTGGTCAGGGCTGCGGTTCCGCGCCAACCGCGAGGGCGAGGGCCGCTTCACGGGCGGCACGAAGTAGCCCATGCTCACACGCCGGGACAGGGGTCAGCGGCCGAGGACTGAGCCGCCGTTGACGTTGATTATCTGGGCGGTTACGTAGACGCCGCCGGGGCCGGCCAGCCAGCGGACCGCCTCGGCTATGTCCTGGGGCTCGCCGGGGCGTTTGAGCAGCGTGGCGTCCACGCGGGTCTGGTGGCCCTCGGGGGTCATGCGATCGGCGAAGAATTCGCTGTCGGTCACGTAGCCGGGCGAGATGACGTTGACCGTGATGCCCTGCTCGCCCAGGTCAACGGCCAGATCCAAGGCGTAGCCATGCAGGGCCGCCTTGGCTGCGGAATAGGGGCCGCCGCCACCCTTCTGGGCCGCTATCGAGCTGGTCAAGATGATCCGGCCGCCGGGGCGGCGCATGGTCGGGAGCAGGGCCGTCGTCAGGAGCACGGCGGTCAGCACGTTGGAGTCGAAGTTGGCGCGCCAGTGGTCGGCCACGCGGTCGAGTGTGGAGTCAGCGCCGGGTACGTAGGCGCCGGCGTTGTTGACCAGGACGTCCACGGGGCGGGGGCCCACCGCCTCGACCACGGCGGGGATCTGCGCGGGGTCGGAGACGTCCGCGGTGACTGCCGAGGCCTGGGGGCCGATCCATTTCACGGCATCCTCGAGAACGTCGGCCCGCCGGCCCACGATGACGACGTCGTATCCCTCGCCGGCGAGCATGCCCGCTGTCGACCGGCCGATGCCGGTTCCGCCACCACTGACTACAGCAAGCCTCGACATGCCCCGACCATAACGACGAGGGCGGAGGCTCGCAGCCCACTTCGCCGTCGAAGGGCCGCCCGCCGGAGCTCCCGCGACGGGGCGTCAGAGTGAGAAGCCGGGAGCCCTGCGGGACTTGGGCGGGGGCGGTAGCGAGGGCTCGACGGGCGCGGTGCTGGTGGGCTTGGCGCGGTGGAGGCGCTTCTGAGGGGAGCTGCTCTTGCGGGGCGGGCGGTCTTGCTTTGCGTCCTGGCCGCTGACGCTTCGGGCGGGAGGATCCGTGGGGGCGGCGTCGCTGATGGGCTCGCTGCCCGACTCGGTGACCGTGCTGCCCAGGACCTCGGCTCGGCATTTGCGGCCGTCGAGGGTGAAGGAGAGGGGTAACGGGTTGTAGCCGCGGTAGGCGCCGTGCAGGGTGAAGGTCTTTCGGGTGCCGTGGCCCTTGGCGACGACCTTCCGGCCACTCTGGGAGACCGCCTTGGGGGCGCCAGTCAGGCGTTGGGAACCGGGGTAGGCGAACATCACCCGCCAAGCGGAGCGGCCGACCTCGCCGGTGGTCGCCACGGTCAGCAGGGCCTCGTATTCGCGGCCGGAGTCGCGTCGCAGCTGGTAGCGGACGGCGCAGACGGTGCTTGCCGGGCCTACGGCGCCGGGGCCGGTGCCCGCGGCCTGGGCCTGCTCGACATCCGGGGACTCGCGGGTCGTGGCCCAGCCGACGCCGGCCACGGCCAACAGGGCCGCGGTGACCAGGGCGGCCTGCAGACGGTGCCGGCCGATCAGGGCGCCTCGGATCAGGCCGCCGCTGGTGAAAAGGCCGCCGCCCAGCGGGCGCACGCTGCCCAGCCGCAGCCAGCCGGCCAGCTTCAAGCCCGCCCGCAACCGGAGCGCGGCCAAAGCAGGCCCGCCGCGAGAAAGGCGCGGCCCGGCAGGATCCAGGCCGGGCGGGCGCAAGCCGGCTGAGATCGGCACGGCTGCGCGGTGCGGCCCTGAAGAGGCATCGCCGAGAGAAGCCGAAGCCGACACGGCCTCGGCGTCGAAAGCCGACGAGGGGCCGCCACCATGCGTCGAGGGCGCAGCAGAAGCCGCAGCGGAAGGTGCGGCGGGAGACGCAGCGGAAGGTGGGGCGGGAGCTACCGGGGTGATCAGGCACCGACGGCCGGGAGGGGGCACCGTCGCACGCACCGGTGGCGGCGCGTCGTCCGGCAGCTCCCGCAGGGGTGGCAGGATCGGCTGGATTCCTACCGCCTCGGCCAAGGACCGGGCCACCGAAGCGGCGTCGGGACGATCCTCCGGAGCCTTGGCCAGGCAGCGCCGGCACAGGTCGGCCACCTCGGACGGCATCGACGGCTGGGGCGGGAGCGGGTCGGGGTCCGCGTACAGGTGGGCCCGCAACGCCTCGGCGGTGGTCTCAGCCGGCCAGGGCAGACGACCGGTCAGCAGGCGAAAGAGGAGCAGGCCCAGCGCGTATACGTCAGTGGCGGCCGAGACCTGGGCGCCCGCCAGGCGTTCGGGGGCCAGGTAGGCCGGCGTCCCGAGCAGGCTTCCGTCGGGGGCGGCGTCGCGCTCGCCGATGATCGCCGAGATGCCGAAGTCGACCACCTTCGCGCCGGCGGCGGTCAGCATCACGTTGGCGGGGGTGACGTCGCGGTGCACGACGCCCCTCGCGTGGGCGGTGGCCAGGGCCGACGCCACCTCCGTCGCGGCCGTCACCGCCTCGCGCCACGCGAGCGGGCCGCGGCGGGTCAGGCGGGCCGCCACCGACTCGCCGTCGTTGAGTTCCATCACCACGTACGGGACGGTCAGGTGCTCGTTGAGCGGGGACTCGCCGAAGTCGAAGATGCCGGTGATGTGCGGATGACTCAACCGGGCCGCGGCCAGCGCCTCCTGCCTCAGCCGGTCCCGGAAGCTCTGGTCGTCGGCCAGCCGGGGCGACAGCACCTTGACGGCCACCGAGCGGCCCAGAGTCTCGTCATAACCGCGCCAGACGACCGACATGCCGCCGGTGCCGAGCTTCTCGACGAGGCGATACCGTCCCGCGATCCGAGGCGACGCATGCTGACCGGTTTGCTCCGTCCGCCCCATGTGCCGATTGTGACCCGAGGTGCGGCCCGCCCGACGGCGCACGGGGAAACCCGGGAGAATCAACGGGACAAAAGCTGATCCACCGGGGCAAAGTCGTCGGTAAGGACACGGGCGCCCGCGCCGAAGGACGCGTCGGGTTGCAGCGTCACCGGCTCGGGCAGGGCGGCCAGGCGCGAGCGGATCGCGTCCAGCGGCAGCGGCGCGTGCGAGGCGACGATCACGAAGTTCGAGCCCACCTCGCCCGACAGGGCGTCGGGCGGGGCGATCAGCGCCACGTACGGGAAAACCGACGCGACCGTGGCCAGCTCGGCCCGGATGAAGCGGTCCGGCGGATAGTCGATCACGTTCTGGGCGTAGATGCCGCCCGGACGCAGTACCCGCGAGATGTCCGCGGCCATCTCCTTCGTGGCCAGGTGCCAGGGCACCACGAGATACCCGAAGGCGTCCCCCACGACCAGGTCATACGCGGCGGTCGGCTGCGCCGCCAGCCCCACCCGCGCGTCGCCCACCCGCACCCGCAGGTCGGGCCCGGTCACCAGCCCCAGCCGGCGCTTGTCGAGCTCGACCAGACCGCCGTCGAGCTCGACGACCTGCTGCCGGCTCCCGGGCCGGGTGGATCGCAGATAGCCCGGCAGGGTGAAGCCTCCCCCGCCCAGGTGCAGCGCGTCGATCGCGCCGACCGGGAGCGAGTCGGCCACCGCGCCGATCCATTGCACGTAGGCGAACTCGAGGTGCCGCGGATCGTCAAGGTCGACATACGAGTGCCGGGCCGAGTTCAGGATGAGTGTGCGCCCGCCGCCCGAAGAAGAATCCACCCGCGCGCAGTGATAGGCGGTCTCGACGTCGCACGGGTTCGGCCCGACCGCGCCCAGCCCGGCGCCGACCATCCCCAGCGCCGCCAACGCCGCCCGGGTTTTGGGTTGCCCCGGCAGGGCGGGCCGCCGCAGCCAGAGGTGCAGCGCTATCCCGCCCGCTGCCAGCAGCCCGGCCAGCGTGATCACGATCCAGCTGGTCGGCACGGCCGCCACGAAGACGAAGCCGGTCGCGAGCGTCGCCGTGATCGCGCCGAGCGTGCCGATGCTGGACAGGCGCCCCACCACCGAGCCGGTGCGCTCCAGGTCGCTGAGCTGGAGCTTCACCACCATCGGGGTGATCGTGGAGAGCAGGAACGCCGGCAGGAAGACGGCCATGGCGGCCAGCAGCAGCACGGCCGGTGCGGCGCCACCGCGCAGCAGCGAACCGCCGTAGCGGACCAGCGGCAGGGTCACGGCCGTGCCGACCGCCCCGAGCAGCAGCGCCGGCGCGAGCAGCAGGCGCGGGTTGAATTTGTCCGCAAGGCGGCCGCCCAGCCACGCCCCGTACGCGATGGCCGCCAGCGAGATCCCGATGACCGAGCTGCTCACCTGGAGGGTCACGCCGACGTACGGCCCGACCAGGCGCAGCGCCACGATCTCCAGAACCAGGACGGCGCCGCTGGCGGAGAAGACCAGCGCGGTGGCGAGGCCCGACGGCAGAGCGCGTGGGGTCACAGCATCGAGAGATGTACGTGGTTCGTGTGCACTACCGACGGTCCTCCACTGGCGCTGTACGCCTTCCACCCATCGCCCGGCATCCAGATCTGGCGATACCAGATTACGTACATCACGCCGAGCCGATCCGCGTTCTTGACCAGGAACGCCGCCAGGTTGTTGCCGTACGTCTTGTCGGAGCCGCTGGCCGCGACGTTCTGGAAGCCGGATTTGTTGGCCGAGAAGTCGCAGGCGCGGCCCTTGGGGTGCTCGCCGGAGGAGCGCTCGCTGAAGCAGGACGTGTAGTGGGTGAAGCCGGCCGCCCGCGCCTCTTGATAGGCGTGCAGGAGGCGCGGCGTGATGCACCCGCCCGTGGTCGGGTCGTCGACCGTGCACGACTCCTTGGGCCACGAGCCGTCCGAGTTGCGCGGCGCGGGCTTGGCGAGCGGCGAGTTCACGCTGACGAAGCCGCCGGCCGCGCCTCCGCCGCCGACGCTGCCGAGGGCGAGCTCGGCTTCCTTCTTCTTCTTGGTGAGCGCGGTGACCTGCTTCTGCTGCTCGACGATCTCCTTGTCCACGGCGACCTTGGCGGCCTTGGCCTTGGCCAGGTCGGCCTGGTACTGCGCCAGGATCTGGCCGTCGAGCTGGGCCAGCATGTCGATCTGCTGGATGCGCTCGAGGAACGTGTCGGGCGAGGTCGAGTTGAGCAGCAGCGACATCGTGCTGGTGCGGCCGAGCCGGTAGGAGCGGTTGGCGATCTCGCCGACCGAACCGGCGAGGACCTTGGCCTCGGCCTCGGACTGCTTGACGGTGATCTGCAACTGCGCCTGGCGCTTCTTGGACGCGTTGAGCTTCTGGATCGCGTCGGCCTGGCCCTTGGCCGAGGACTCGAGCGCGTCGCGCAGCGTCTTGCTGCCACCCTCGTCGGGGTCGGCCATCGCCGGTGTCGCCCAGAGCACGGACACGGCGATGAGCAGCGCCAAGACAGCGCTGAGCCGCCGCAGGAAAACCGCCGCCACGGATACCTCCCAAGAGTCAGCGCGGGAGACTTTACCGCGCCGCCCCGGAGGTTGGCAGATCGATCAAGTTGCCGAGTATCCGCCGTCGACGAAGAGTGTCTGGCCCGTCACCGCGACGGCAGCGTCGCTGGCCAGAAAGACCGCACAAGCACCAAAATCATCCGGTACGCCGTTTCTGCCGATCATCGTGCGCGCGGCGTGCGCGGCCACCTTGGCCTGGTCGGCGAACACCGCCTCGGTCAGCGGGGTGTGCACGACGCCGGGCGCGATGGCATTGCAGCAGACGCCGTGCCGCGACCACGCCTCGGCCTGCGATCGGGTGAGCCCGACCAGTCCCGCCTTCGCTGCGCCGTATGCCCCACTGTTCCCATATGCCCGGAAGGCCTGCTGGGAGACCACATTGATGATCCGGCCCCAGCCGCGGGCGGCCATCCGCGGGCCGAACGCCTGCCCGAGCAGGAAGGGCGCGGTGAGGTTGGCCGCGAGCGTCGCGTTCCAGTCGTCCTCGGTGAGCTCGTCCATCGGCGGCCGGCGGTTGATCCCGGCCGAGTTCACGAGCACGTCGGGTTCGCCGTACGCGTCAAGAATGTGATCGATGACCTGCGCGACGGCCGCGCGATCAGCGAGATCCGCGGCGATCGCGTGCCCCTCGACGCCGTGTTTCTCCAGCTCCGCGACCACCTCGGCCATCGGCGCCTCGCGCCGGGCCACCAGCAGGACCCGCGCGCCCGCGCGGCCGAGAGCGATCGCCATGGCGCGGCCGATGCCCGAGCTTCCCCCGGTCACCAACGCGGTGCGGCCGTCAAGACCGAAGATGTCATTGAGGTACGACGACACTGCGCCCCTAGAGAATCGACGGATCGGGGAACAGCGTGTCGCGGACGGTGCGCCACACCTCGTCGTTGGGCGCCACGAGCAGGCCGCGCTCGCTGTCGGTGGGACGGTAGGGCGTTCCGTCGAGATGCAGCACGGTGCCGCCCGCCTCGCGGATGATCAGCGCGCCGGGTGCGTGGTCCCACGGCAGGATCCGCCAGAACAGCGCGAACTGCTGCTCGTCGGTGGCGACGGCGGGGTATTCGTACCCGGCGCAGTGATGCCCGTTGGTGACCTCGCCGAGCTTGCCGGCGTTCGCGTTGGCGACCTCCCGCAGGTGCTGCGGCAGGTAATTCCGCGCGACAACGCCGCGCAGCTGGGTCGCGCCGGGATCATCGGTGCGGGTCTTGACGCGTACGCCGTCGCGATAAGCGCCCGCGCCCGCCTCCGCCACCGTCAGGTGGTCCCCGGGGACGTCGAGGATCCACGACGCCGCCGGCTCGCCGCTCTGCACCAGCGCCACCATCACGGCGAACGGCGTCTTGCCGGCGGCGAAGTTGTTGGTGCCGTCGACCGGGTCGACGATCCACACCGCGCCGTCGTCGCCGACCCGGTCGAGCACGCGGGGATCGGCGGCGACCGCCTCCTCGCCCACCACGGCCGAGCCGGGCAGCAGCGCGGTCAGCCCGCGGGTCAGCGCCCGCTCGGACTCCTGGTCGGCGATCGTGACGACGTCGCCCGGCGACTTCTGGTGGATGTCGCCGGAGGAGAGGTGGCGGAAGCGCGGCATTACGATGGTCGCCGCGACCTCCCGGATGAGATCCGCGACCTGATCAAGCACGCGGCGGCAACTTCACGACGCTGACGAAGAACTCGTCGATCTGCCGGATCACCGCGATGAACCGCTCGAAGTCGACCGGCTTGGTCACGTACGCGTTCGCGTGCAGCTGGTAGCTGCGCAGGATGTCCTCGTCGGCGGCCGAGGTGGTGAGCACGACGACCGGGATGCGGCCCAGGTCGGGGTCCTTCTTGACCTCCTCGAGCACCTCGCGGCCGTCCCGCTTCGGGAGATTCAGGTCCAACAAGATCAGATCCGGGCGTACGGCGTCCGCATACTGACCCTCGCGACGCAGGTAGGCCAGCGCCTCGGCCCCGTCCGAAACGACGTTGAGCCGGTTGCGGACCTTGTGCTCCTCGAAGGCTTCCTGCGTCATCAGCACATCGCCGGGATCGTCCTCGACCAGCAGGACCTCGATCGGCGTGCCGTCGGCACGTATCGGGTCGGTCACGCGTTGACCTCCGTCTTCTCGGCCTTCTCCGGCTCGGTGGCGGCGGGCTCGGAAGCGCCCGGCAGCACCGGAAGGGTGAAGTTGATCGAAGTGCCTTCCTCGACGTCGAGGTCCAGCCAGATCCGACCGCCATGGTATTCGACGATCTTTTTCACGATAGCGAGTCCGATGCCGGTGCCCTCGTAGGCGTCGCGGGCGTGCAGCCGCTGGAAGATCACGAAGACCTTGTCGGCGAACTCGGCCTCGATGCCGATGCCGTTGTCCCGCACGTTGATCACCCACTCGTCGTCGTCGCGGTGGGCGCTCACCCGGACCACCGCCGGCACATCGGGCCGGCGGAACTTGAGCGAGTTGCCGATCAGGTTGACGAACAGGGTGGTGAGCAGCGGCTCCTCGCCCTCGACCAGGGGCAGGTCGGCCCAGCTGATCTCGGCGTCCTCCCCGGCCCGGGCCTCGAGCTGGGAACTGACGTCGGTGAGGACCCGGCCGAGGTCGACCTCGGTGAAGCCGGCGGTGATCCGCCCGATCCGGGAGAACGCGAGCAGGTCGTTGATCAGCCGCTGCATGCGCTGGGCGCCGTCGACCGCGAAGGCGATGTACTGGTCGGCGCGCTCGTCGAGCTGGCCGGCGTAGCGCCGCTGCAGCAGCTGGCAGAAGCTGGCCACCTTGCGCAGCGGCTCCTGCAGGTCGTGCGAGGCGACGTAGGCGAACTGCTCGAGGTCGCGGTTGGATCGGGTGAGCTCCTCGGCCTGGGCCTTGAGCTGCTCGTTCACCCACTCGATCTGGCCGCGGGCCTCGCGCACCTCGGACAGCTCGGACGCGATCTTCCGCCGCATGCCGTCGACGTCGGCCGCGAGGCTTGTCAGCTCGGGCGAGCCGGTGCTCTCGATGTGCTTGTCGTAGTCGCCGTCGGCGACCTCGCGCACCTGTTCGGCCAGCTCGACCACCGGGCGGCTGACCAGCCGGTCCAGCAGCAGGAGCAGGCCGGCCCCGGCCAGGATGATGATCGCGGCGGCGGCGATCTGGATCGCCACCATGGTCTGGCTCGAGTCGCGCGCCGCGGTCGCCGACCGGGTGCGCAGCACCTGGATGTCGTCCTGCATGGTGGCGATGGCCTGGCGCAGCGCGTCGAACTCGGTGGTCGAGCCCGCGATGATCAGCTGCTGGGCGGCCGCGGTGCCCTTCGTGTCCACCGCTTCGATCACCGGTTGGGCCACCTTGTCCTGCCAGACCCGCGCGCGCTCCTGGACCTGCTGGAGCGACGCCCGGATGTCGGTGTCGCCGGGGTGCAGCAGCGCGTTGATCCGGGTGACCATCGCCTGCTCGTCGGCGAGCCCCTGGTTGTACGGGCCGAGCGAACCCTGTTGGCCGGTGATCGCGTAGCCCCGGATGCCGGTCTCCTGGTCGACGTACGCCGTGTTCAACGACTCGCCGGCGGCCCGCATCGGGCTGGCCCGGTTGAGCACGTCGTCGAGATGCCGGTTGTTGCGCGCCGCGGTGAGCGCCGCGAAGACCGCCAGCCCGCTCAGGATCACGCCGGTGATGATGCAGAGCGCGATGATCCGGTTGCGAAGGGTCCAGCCGCGCAGACTCATCGTCCTCCTCCGCGCGAGATCAACAACATGGCCACGTCGTCGGCGAGCGGGCCGCCGTTGGCCTGCTCGGCCTGCCCGACCAGCCAGGCCGGCAGCGCCGGCAGCGGCACGCCCCGGGCGACCGGCCCGTCGAGCAGCGAACACAGCCCGTTGACGTCGAGGCGCTCGGCGCCCACGCCGGTGTGCCCCTCGATCAGCCCGTCGGTGTACATCAGCAGGGACCAGTCGTCGCCGGCCAGCTCCAGCTCGGTCGGCGGCGCCGGCTTGGGCCGCACGCCCAGCACGATGCCGGGCCGCGCGTCGACCGGCTGGACACGGCCGCCGGAGAGCAGCACCGGCGGCGGGTGGCCGGCCAGGCGCACGGTCGCGCGGTTGCCGGGGATGTCGAGCACGACCGAGGCAACGGTGGCGAAGACCTCACGGGCCCGGCGCTCGCTCATCAGCACCTGCTCGAGCGAGCCGAGCACCTGATCTTCCGGCACGCCGGCCAGCACCAGCGCCCGCCAGGCGACTCGGAGCTCGACGCCGAGAGCCGCCTCGTCGACGCCGTGGCCGCAGACGTCGCCGACGATCACGTGCAGCCGGTCGTCGCCGATCTGGACGACGTCGAAGAAGTCGCCGCCGAGCAGGCCCATCGCCCGGCCCGAGCGGTAGAACGTGTGCACCTGCACGGCCTCGGTCGACATCAGCGGCTGGGGCAGCAGGCCGCGCTCGAGGCGGGCCGACTCGGCCTGGCGCAGCTCGACCTCGCGCAGCCGCTGCGCGTTCTCGTCGGCGCGCTTGCGCTCGACCGCGTACCGCAGCGAGCGGGTCAGCAGCACCCCGTCGACCTGACCCTTGACCAGGTAGTCCTGGGCGCCCTCGGCGACCGCGGCGACGCCCAGGTGCTCGTCGGAGCGGCCGGTGAGCACGCAGACCGCGGCGCTGCCGGCCACCGCGAGCAGCTTGCGCAGCCCGTCGATGCCCTCGGCGTCGGGCAGGCCCAGGTCGAGCAGGATGCACTGGACGCCGCGCATCTTGGTCTTGGCCTCGCGCAGCGTGGTCGCCACCGCGAGGTCGAACGGCGCCTCGGCCTCGGTCAGCAGCTCGCGGACGAGGAAGGCGTCGCCCTCGTCGTCCTCGACGAGCAGGACGCGCAGCCGCTCCTGGGCAACCGCGGAAGTCGTGCGGGCGCGGGGCGCGACCGACCGCTCAGTCATGCCTGACCCCACTCGCCTTCACCCGACCGGACGGAACGATCGTGTACCACTCCCGTCCGGCGCACAACTCCGCGAACATCACCTGTGATCCTCAGCCAGCTCAGAATCCTCAGCAGCTACGCGGCGGGCGTGCTCGGCGATGACCTGGCCGAGGATGCCGTGCAGGCGCCCGCAGTCGGGACAGTGCAGGTTCTCGTCGAGGCGGCGGCTGCCGCACTCCGCGCAGGTGCCGCGGTCTTCCGGATCGTGGTACTGCTCCAGCGCCCGGCACAGCGCGCGGATCACGTGGTCGCTGACCGCGAAGACGCCCTCGCCCAGGGCGGTGCGCACGCCGACCATGGCGACCGGGTCGGCCTCGGGATTCGGGTCAAAAGGGGCAACGTTGTCGATGAACTTCGCGATCACGGCGGCGGGATCGAACGGCGTGCTCACGGCGACAACGCTATGCCACGCCGAAAACGATCTTTGGCCTACCCGGCGTCATACCCCTCCGCTTAGATGTCATCCATGAGTGATGCAGCTCTCGTGCGCGGGACGAACAGGGTGGTCGCGGCCGTGGCCATCGTGATCGTCCTGGCCCTGGTCGGGTTCGCGGCGATCTGGTCGGTGCGCCCGCCGGCCGCGCGCGACGCGGGGGCTTCCGGCTTCAGCGCGCAGCGCGCGTTCGAGCAGGTCGAGGCGATCGCCACCGAGCCGCATCCGGTGGGCAGCGCGGCGCAGGACCGGGTGCGCGAGCACCTGGTGAGCGAGCTGCGCGGCCTCGGGCTGTCGCCCGAGATCCAGGACACGGTGTCGATCGAGGGCGGCGAGCTGTCGTCGAGCGCGGGCGGGGCCGGGCTGGCACACGTACGCAATGTGGTGACGCTCATCCCCGGCAGCGCCTCCACCGGCCGGATCTTCCTGGTGGCGCACACCGACTCGGTGCAGGTCGGCCCGGGCGGCAACGACGACGCGGCCGGCACCGCGGCCATCCTCGAGATCGCCCGCGCGCTGACCGGCGGCTCCCGCCTGCGCAACGACGTGGTGCTGGTGCTCACCGACGGCGAGGAGGCCTGCCTCTGCGGCGCCAAGGCGTTCGTCGACCAGCACCCGCTGGCCAAGGACGGCGGCATCGCGCTCAACCTCGAAGCCCGCGGCAGCAGCGGCCCGGCGATCATGTTCGAGACCGCGGCCGGCAACCGCGCGCTCGTCGACGTGTACGCGCACGCCCCCAAGCCGGTCGGCACCTCGTTCGCGGTCGAGATCTACCGCCTGCTCCCCAACGACACCGACTTCACCGCGTTCCGCGAGGCCGGCTTCACGGGGCTCAACACGGCGTACATCGACGGCGCGGCGATCTACCACGCCCCCACCGACCTGCCCTCGGCGATGAATCTCGACAGCCTCCAGCACCACGGCGACAACGCGCTGGCCGTGACCCGCGACCTCGGCGGCCGTGACCTGTCCGCGCTGCGCTCCTCCGACGACGCCACCTACTTCCCCGCGCCCGGCCTGCTGGTGCGCTACCCGGGCGGGCTGGTCTGGCCGCTGGCCGGGCTCGCGCTGGTCGCGGTGATCGTCTTCGGCTGGCTGGCGCGGCGGCAGGGCATCACCACCGGGCGCAAGCTCGTCGGCGCGTCGATCGTCACGCTGCTGCCGATCATCGTGGCGCCGGTGCTGGCCCAGTTGCTCTGGGCCTTGCTCAAGGTGATCCGCCCGGAGTACGCCGAGCTCCCCATCGACCCGTACCACCCGGGTTGGTACCGCCTCGCCGTCCTCGCGCTGACCGCCACCGTGCTGTTCGCCTGGTACTCCTGGTTCCACCGCTGGCGCCGGGCCGGCCCGGCCGCGCTCGCCATCGCCGGGCTGGGCTGGCTGGCCGTGCTCGGCCTGGCCCTGGCGGCCACCATGCCCGGCGGCTCCTACCTGGGCGCCCTGCCCGCCCTGGCCGGCGCGGTCGCCGGCATCGTGGCGCTGCTCGTGCGGGGCTGGTGGTCGGCGCTCGCGATCGCGGCCGGCGGGGCGGTCGCGGTGATCATCCTGCTGCCCACGGTGATCATGCTGTTCCCGGCGCTCGGCATGCCGATGGCGGGCGTCGGCGCGTTCCTGGCCGTGCTGCTCGGGCTCGCCCTGCTCCCGGTGATCGAGATGATCCATCCGGTGGCCGGGGGCCAGCGTGGGCTCGACGCGCTGCGCGCCCGCCGCCGGGGGGCCGCGCCCACGCTGGCGGCGCTGTTCGCGACGGTCCTCTGCACGGTGGTGGGCCTCTCCGTCGACCGCTTCGACGCCGGCCACCCGGCGCTCACCCAGCTGATGTACGCGCTCGACACCGACAACAACACCGCCCAGTGGCTCAGCGACGAGCCGCGCGTGCAGAGCTGGACCTCGCAGTACGTCTCGGGCGACCCGCACACGGTCGACGCGACGCTGCCCGCCTTCGGCCCGGAGAAGATGCGCAGCGGCCAGGCTCAGGCCGCCTCGCTCCCGGCGCCGAAACTCACTCTGGAGTCGGACATCCGGTCGGGTGACAGCCGGGTGCTGAAGCTGCGGCTGCAACCGCAGCGGCAGGTCCGGCTCACCACGCTGCACGTCGAGTCCGGCGCCACGGTCACCGCGGCCACCGTCGGCGGGCGCGAGCTGCCCGCCGACAAGCTGGAGGTGAAGGAGAAGGACGGCCCGTGGGGTTTCGGGATCGTCTTCCACGGGCCCCCGGCCGAGGGCGTCGAGATCACGCTGACCGTGCAGGCGAGCGGCCCGGTGAAGTTCCGTGCCATGGACGGCAGCGATGGCCTGACCGCGCTGCCCGGCTTCCAGGGCCGCCCGTCCGGCGTCGGCATCGTCGGCTCGCACACCAGCGAGTTGCTGGCGGTCGCCAAGACCTACACGCTGTAAGCCATGGCAAAGGTGCTGTACTCCGCGACCATGTCGCTCGACGGCTTCATCGCCGGCCCGAGCGGCGACATGTCCTGGCTGGCCGACTACCTGGGGCCGAACGAGACGGCCGAGCGCCTGGTCGACCAGATCGGCGCGCTGCTGGTGGGGCGGCGCACCTTCGAGGGTGACGACCCCAACCGGGGCACCGACAAGGAGGGCGCGCTCGAGGGCGCGTGGCAGGGCCCGCAGTTCGTGGTCACCCACCACCCGACCGTGCCGCCGCCCCCGGGCACGGCCTTCGTCACCGACGTGGCGAGCGGCATCGCGGCGGCGAGCGCGGCGGCCGGCGAGAAGTACGTGAACATCCTCGGCGCCGACGTGGCCCGCCAGGCCCTGGACGAGGGCCTGGTCGACGAGATCCTGGTCTTCGTCGCCCCGGTGCTGCTCGGCGACGGCACCCGCCTGTTCGCCTGGCCCGGCGGCTCCACGGTCAAGCTGGAAAGGCTGAGCCAGTCGGAGTCCCCGCTGGCCACCGGCATCTGGTACCGCGTGATCCGCCCATGAGGATCGGCCTGGAGAGCGCCGGCGAGCTGGAGACGATCTACGCCGCCGCGTTCGGCTCAGCGTCCGAAGCCGCCGCCTGGCGCGTCGACACCCTGCCGAAACACGCGGCCCGCGAGGGGTTCCGGCTGGTCGGGGCGAGCGACGCCGATCGTCTGGTGGCTTTCGGGTACGGCTACACGGGCGAGCCCGGCCAGTGGTGGACCGACCAGATCGCCGCTCGTGTCCCGCCCGCGATCAGCGCCGAGTGGGTGGGCGGCCACTTCGAGCTCGTCGAGCTGGCGGTCCTGCCCTCGCACGGCGGCCGCGGCCTCGGCGCCGCCCTGCACGACGAGCTGCTCGACGGCCTGCCCCACCGCGTGGCGCTGCTGACCGCCACTCTTGACGAGAACGACCCGGCCCGCCGCCTCTACCGCCGCAAGGGCTGGCTGCTGCTGGCCCATCAGGTCTTCGACGACGCCGACCTGCTGGGCAAGCGCCTCAGGTAGTGCGGTATTTCGGGTCACTCCGTAGTCGTGGACGGTCCGCAATCGCCAGCTAGCTCCGCCCTCGGCCTCGGCGGCCGGTGGGGGCGTCGTGGCGGAAGTGCACGAAGAGGCGGCCCCAGTTGTCGCCGTCTTTCTCGACGCGGTGGTACAGCTGCTTGATCTCGCGCTGGTCGAGGAAGCGCAGCACCTTCTTCTTCAGGGCGCCGCTGCCCTTGCCCGGGATGATCTCGACCATGGCGGCCTTCTTCTCGATGGCCTCGTCGATGATCCCGCGCAGGGCCCGGTCGATCTCGTGGCCCTTGTTGAAGATGTCGTGCAGGTCGAGCTTGAGTTTCACGTGAGATGTCCCTCGGATTTGCCGAGCCATTCCTCGACGCGGTGGACGGCTTCGGTGTAGTCGGCGTGCTGCTTCATCGCGGCGGCGAGCCGCAGGTGCGGCAGCGCCTCACGAAAGCGGCCGGCCCGTTCGAGGGTCCGGCCGAGCACGTGGTGCGCGTAGTGATCCGACGGATCATGCTCGATCAGCGCTCTGAGCTGCGCCTCGGCGCCCGCTAACTGGGCCGAGTTGAAGTACGCGCGGGCCAGCAACTGACGGACGGCGGCGTTGTGCGGCTCGGCCTCGACGATCGGCTCGAGCAGACGGGCCGCGCCGAGCGGGTCGCCGGACTCGAAGAAGAAGGTGGCCCTGCGGTACTCCTCGAGAAGATCCACGAACACGCTCCCCACGTTCAGCGCCGCCGACGGCGAGGCTTGTTCGCGACGGTGGAGATCCACTGCCGCAACTTGCGCAGATTGCAACTCACCGTTGGTCGCGAACAAGCCTCGACACAACGCTGGCACAACAACGGGCCAACGGCGAGTGTTCCGATGATCCAAGCTTCCCGACAAATCACCGCATACGGCAACTTCCGCGACGGAGAATGCCTGCGTGGGGGACTTTCCGAGTCATCTGGTGTCCGTTCCGGCCCGTCCACGATTCGGGCGAGCCCGTGCCGGCGCGATCGGGGCGTTCACCCTCGTGCTGTGCCTGATGATGGCGGGCGGCAGCACGCTGCCGGCGACGCGCTCGCCGGCCTTCCTGATCGCGGGGATGAAGGACATCCCGTCCGCGCCCTCGGGCCAACCGTGGACGCCGGCGCCGATCGACGCGAACGGCCTGAAGATGGTGGCCGGCGCCGACGGACAGCGGTTCGTGCTGCACACCGCGGCCGGCGACCAGACCTTCCTGCCGGGAGTCGATCTCGGCGACACCACGCCGGGGCACGTGCCGGGCGGCTCGTCGATCTCGGCGGCGCAGTACCGGGCCTGGTTCGCGGCGATGAGCATGCTCGGCATCCGGGTGGTGCGGACGTACACGGTCCACCGGCCGGCGTTCTATCAGCAGCTGGCTCAGTACAACGGGGAGAACCCGGATCGGCCGCTCTATCTGGTGCAGGGCGTCGCGTTGCCGACCGACGCCTACATCACCCGGCGGAACCTGTACGACAAGCAGGTGACCGGCGCCTTCACCGACGAGCTGCGGGACGCGGCGAACGCGGTCTCGGGCAAGCTCACCACCACCGACGGGAACTGGGACGCCGACGTCACGCCCTGGCTCGCCGGGTGGATCATCGGCGCCGAGCTCGACCCGTACGCGTCAAAAGCCTCCGACCTGCGCAACAAAGACGCCAAGCCGGTGTCCGGCAAGTTCTTTCGCAGCGTCGAGGGGGCCACGCCGACGGAGAAATGGCTGGCGGCGCGGATGAACGAGCTCGCCGGCTATCAGGCGCAGAAGGGGCTGAGCGAGCCGATCGCGTTCGTGAACTGGCCGACCACCGACCCGCTGCGGCACCCGCAGGAGCCGCTCGCGCAGGAGGACATGTACCAGCTCGACGCGAACCATGTGATGCCGACCGCGAACTGGCCGGCCGGCACGTTCGCCAGCTATCACGCCTTCCCCTACTACCCCGACTTCCTGCGGCGGGAGCCGGGACTGCAGAAGACCGGCGATCCGTACGCGTCGTATCTCGCCGCCCTGCACAAGCACCACGCCACGATGCCCACAATGATCACCGAGTTCGGCGTGCCCTCGTCGGTCGGCTCGGCGCACGCCGGTCCGATCGGCCGCGACCAGGGCGGGCACAGCGAGACCGAGGCGATGCGGATCGACGCCGACCTGCTGCGGGTGATCAAGGAGCAGGGGCTGGCCGGCGGGTTCCTCTTCGAGTGGGCCGACGAGTGGTACCGGCTCGCCTGGAACACGATCACCCACCAGGACGCGAGCCGCCGTCAGCTCTGGCACGACCCGCTCACCAACGAGCAGCACTTCGGCCTGCTCGCGACCGATCCGGCCGGTGCCACCGAGCCGAAGTCCCTGATCGACGCCGAGGGCGGGTGGCCGGCCCGCAGCGTCACGGCGCACACCGACGAGGCCTACCTGCATCTGGAGGTCCGGCTGGGCGATTCGCCGCCGGGCACGCTGCAGCTGGGATTCGACGTGCTGCCGAGCCTGACCGGCACCCCCATGTCGGGCAGCGCCGACCGGCGGCCGGACGCGGTGTTCGCGCTGAACCTGGTGGGAAAGACCGGGCAGGCGTACGTGCGGCAGCAGCTCGACCCGGTGCCGCTGGACCAGGACGTCCCCGACGCGCAGCGCGGGCCGGCGCCGAGCGGGTGGCGGGCGTACGAGCTGCTGGTCGACCGGGTGAAGCCGGTCGCGCTGCAGAACGCGGGCCTGCTGCAGGAGGGCGTGCTGTGGCGACTGAACAAGAACCGGCTCACCGTGAGCGTGCCGTGGGCGATGATCGGCTTCGCCGACCCGTCGTCGCACGAGGTGGGGGTGCCCCGGTCCGGAAAGCTGACCTTCCAGACCAGCCCGGGGGTGGGCGTCTCGATGACGGCGTCCGGCCGGGATCAGGCGATCGGGCAGGTCACCTGGGCGGGGTGGACCACGCCGTCGTACACCGAGCGGATCAAGCAGGGGGCTTCGGCGTTTCGGGACGCGGCCTTGTCGGTGACGGGCGGGTGAGCATCACCAGGGTGGCGCCGCCGGCGACGAGCAGGGCGCCGATCGTGATCAGCAGCAGGGGGTTGCGGCCCGGCGCGTACGGGTCCGGATAGCCCGCGCCCCAGCAGTAGACGTCGCCGTCCTCGGTGAGCGCGCAGGTGCTCTCCCCGTCGGCGACCAGCTGGACGACCCGGCCCTCGAGGCTGACCCGGCAGAAGCCCTCGCAGCCGTCGGCCCGGGCCGGTGCGGGCCCCACCAGGGCGAACATGGCGATCACGGCCAAGATCGCCATTACCCGACGCGTGATCCACATGCAACCATTATGGGCGTTTTGTACGCTTTAGGGGCTTCGACACGCTTTCAGGCGGAGGCCACGCCCTCCAAAATCCCGTGGCGGGTGATCGTGTCGGCCGCGGTCACCGTCGCATAGCCCGACAGATCGCTGGTCGCGCCGAGCCGGGTCGTCGCCAGGGTTTCCGGTCCCATGATCGCCGCCACCGCGACGACGGCGCCGAGCACCGCCAGGCCGCTGCGCCGCCGCCAACCGAGCATCTGGTGCTTCATCGTCTGCGTCATGACCACCACATTCGGGGCGTACGGTGTCATCCGGCTGTGCGAACTCAATGAGGTTGCTGTGCGTGGATCCGCGATCGCCGCCGGTGAGATGGCAACTGGTTTTCCGACGCAGCGGGGTTTGCTGGGGCGGAAAACCAGCTGCCATCTCACCGGTTACAAGGCGATCGCCCGCGTAGCGAAGCGAAGCCAGGTGCACAGCTGGTACACAGGGATCGGAAAGGCGGCGCAAAGCGTGACCCGTGACAGTAGGGGCATGACGATGGCGAACCAAGAATCCGGCACCGAGCTCCGCCGCCCCGACGGTGGCCCGGTTCGAGTCCTCGTGGTCGACGACGAGCCGACGCTGGCCGAGCTGCTCTCGATGGCCCTGCGGTACGAGGGCTGGGACGTGAAGAGCGCCGGCGACGGCCAGACCGCCGTGCGCACGGCCCGCGACTTCCGGCCCGACGCCGTCGTCCTCGACATGATGCTGCCCGACTTCGACGGGCTCGAGGTGCTGCGCCGGCTGCGCGGCGAGTCGCCCGAGGTGCCGGTGCTGTTCCTGACCGCCAAGGACTCGGTGGAGGACCGGATCACCGGGCTCACGGCCGGCGGCGACGACTACGTCACCAAGCCGTTCAGCCTGGAAGAGGTCGTGGCCCGGCTGCGGGGGCTGATGCGGCGGATGGGGCACTCGCCGATGCGTACGGAATCGCAATTGATCGTCGGTGATCTGTCGCTCGACGAGGACAGCCACGAAGTGCGCCGCGGGGGCGACCTGATCACGCTCACCGCGACCGAGTTCGAGCTGTTGCGCTACCTGATGCGCAACCCGCGCCGGGTGCTCAGCAAGAGCCAGATCCTCGACCGGGTGTGGAACTACGACTTCGGCGGCCAGGCCAACGTCGTCGAGCTCTACATCTCGTACCTGCGCAAGAAGATCGACGCGGGGCGCGCACCGATGATCCACACCATGCGCGGGGCCGGCTATGTCCTCAAGCCCGCTGACTGACACCCCCGCCGACCGTCCCGCCCGCTGGCGCAGCCCGGCGGGCTGGCCGCTGCGCACGCGCATCGTGGCGACCATGATCGTCCTGCTGACCGTGCTCGGCCTCGCGGTCGGCGGCACCGCCGAGATCTTCCTGCGCAAGCAGCTGTACGACCAGATCGACTCCAAGCTCAGCGACGCCCAGCGCCGCTCCCACGGCTACCTCTCCGACCAGGGCCAGCAGGGCAACGGCGGCCCGCTCGGCCCGGGTGGGGGCAACCTGGCCGGCGACGGCCCCCCGGGCATCCCCAATACGGTCATCGGCCAGCTGAACCCGACCGACCAATCGGTCAAATGGGCGAGCGTCCTCCGGGACTCGGGCGACTACAAGCTGACCGCCGAATCCTTGCCGACCGACGCGCAGAACGCGCTGACGACCGTGTCCGTCAACGGGCGCGCCCAAGATCTCGACCTCGGCTCGCTCGGCGAATATCGGGTAGTGGCCAGCGTCGACACCAAGGACGGCCTGATCGTCGTGACCGGCCTGCCGCTCGCCGACCTGCACTCCACGCTGCTGCGGGTCGCCCTCGTCACCGGCGGCGCGACCCTGATCGCGCTGGTCATCGCCGGCTGGGCCGGCGCGCTGACCGTACGCGGCACGCTGCGCCCGCTCGGCCGGGTCGCGTCCACCGCCACCCGGGTCTCCGAGCTGCGGCTCGACCGCGGCGAGGTGCAGCTGGCCCAACGTGTGCCCGAGGCCGACACCGACCCGCGCACCGAGGTCGGCCAGGTCGGCGCGGCCCTCAACCGGATGCTCGACCACGTCGGCAACGCGCTCGAGGCCCGGCACGCCAGCGAGATGCAGGTACGCCAGTTCGTCGCCGACGCCAGCCACGAGCTGCGCACCCCGCTGGCCGCCATCCGCGGGTACGCCGAGCTCAGCCGCCGCAGCCGCGCGCCGATCTCGGAGGAGATCGCGCACGTGCTCAACCGGGTCGAGTCCGAGGCGAAGCGGATGACACTGCTCGTCGAGGACCTGCTGCTGCTCGCCCGCCTCGACGCCGGGCGGCCGCTCGCCCACGACCCGGTCGACCTGACGATGCTGGTCGTCGACGCGGTCAGCGACGCGCACGCGGCCGGCCCGCGCCACTACTGGCAGCTCGACCTGCCCGAGGAGCCGGTCACCGTGATCGGCGACGGGGCACGGCTGCACCAGGTGCTCGCCAACCTGCTGGCCAACGCGCGCACGCATACGCCCGACGGCACCGCGGTCACCGTCTCGGTGCGCGCCGACGAAGAGGCCGCGGTGGTGCACGTCATCGACGGCGGGCCGGGCATCCCGGCCGAGCTGCAGCCGCACATCTTCGAGCGGTTCGCCCGGGGCGACAGCTCGCGCTCGCGGGCGGCCGGCAGCACCGGCCTCGGCCTGTCGATCGTGCACGCCGTGGTCACCGCCCACCGGGGGAACGTCTCGGTGCAAAGCGTCCCCGGTCAGACCGTGTTCACCGTGGTCCTGCCGTTGATGCCACCGGGCCTCGTCCCAACAGCTGGTCCGCAACTGGCTGAGCGGGCCCGGTGAGGCGCTATGCTTGCCGACGTGTCCAGGAGCTATCTGCGGTTTACCGGGCCGGCTTTCGCCGGTGCCTCGGTTGTCGCCGCATGACCTGAGACACCAGCCAGAGCCGGCCCGAGGCAGCGACGACGTCGCTGCCTTTTTGTTTGCCGGCTCTCGCCCGGGGCGCCGGCCCGACGAAGAGGAACGATCGTGACCATCCCCGAGGTACAGCGCGTCCGCGACCAGCGCATCGCCGCCGTCGTCCCGCTGATGAGCCCCGCGCTGCTGCACCACGAGCTGCCGCTGACCGCCGACCTGCACGACAACGTGCTCGACGGCCGCCGCCAGGTCGAGGACGTGCTCAACGCCCGAGATCCCCGGCTGCTCGTCGTGGTCGGCCCGTGCTCGGTGCACGATCCGGCCGCCGCCGGCGAGTACGCGGGACTGCTGCGCGAGCAGGCCGACCGGCTCGCCGACGACCTGCTGATCGTGATGCGGGTGTACTTCGAGAAGCCGCGCTCCACGGTCGGCTGGAAGGGCCTGATCAACGACCCGCAGCTGGACGGCACCGGCGACGTCGGCACCGGGCTGCGCATCGCCCGCAAACTTCTCCTCGAGATCGTGGGTAAAGGCCTCCCGACGGCGGTGGAGTTCCTCGACCCGATCACGCCGCAGTACATCGCCGACACCGTGGCGTGGGGCGCGATCGGCGCCCGTACGGTGGAATCGCAGGTCCATCGGCAGCTGGCCTCCGGCCTTTCCATGCCGATCGGCATGAAGAACCGGCCCGACGGGAGCATCAGCACGGCGGTCGACGCCATTCAGGCGGCCGCGGTGCCGCACGTCTTCCCGGGCATCGACTACTCGGGGACGCCGGCGATCCTGCACACCACCGGCAACCCCGACACGCACCTGGTGCTGCGCGGCGGCGGTGGCCGGCCGAACTACAGCGCCGCAGACGTCGAGAACGCGCTGCAGCTGCTGCGCAAGGCGGAGCTGCCGGAGCGGCTGGTGATCGACTGCTCGCACGGCAACAGCAACAAGGACCACCTGCGCCAGCCGCTGGTCGCCGACGACGTGGCCGGGCAGGTCGCCGACGGGCAGCGCGGGATCAGCGGGGTGATGCTGGAGAGCTTCCTGGTGCCGGGGCGGCAGGACCTCGGTGGGGCGCTGACCTACGGGCAGTCGGTCACCGACGCCTGCATGGGCTGGGACACGACGGTCGACGTGCTTTCCAAGCTCGCGTCGGCCGCTCACAGCAGGCGCACAGTCGGGGCATAAAGGCGCGACAGCGGGCGCGTCGATGGTTGTGGCATGACCTCGACGCTGCCCGCGCCACTGGTAGTGGCTGAACCACCTCCGCCACCGCCGTCGGCCTCCCCGCCTCGTTCCCGCTGGCGCCGGCTTCTCCTCGGCAGCCCTCAGGACCCGGCCTGGGCCCGCCCGTCGATCTACGCGCTGTTGATCCTCACCGGGGTCCTCTACATCTGGGGACTGGACAAATCGGGCTGGGCGAACGCGTTCTACTCCGCCGCCGCCCAGGCCGGCTCGGCGAGCTGGAAGGCCTTCTTCTACGGCTCCTCCGACGCCGCCAACGCGATCACAGTGGACAAGACGCCCGCCTCACTGTGGTTCATGGCACTCTCCGCGCGGATCTTCGGGGTCAACTCGTGGAGCATCCTCGTGCCGCAGGCGCTCATGGGCGTGGCCAGCGTGGGGCTGCTCTACACCACGGTCAAGCGCTGGTTCGGCCCGGCCGCCGGCCTGATCGCGGGCGCGACGCTGGCGCTCACCCCGATCGCGGTGCTGATGTTCCGCTTCAACAACCCGGACGCGCTGCTCGTGCTGATGATGGTGGCGGGCGCGTGGGCGACCACGAAGGCCATCGAGAACGGCTCGACCAAGTGGCTCGCGCTGGCCGGGGCGTTCGTCGGGTTCGGCTTCCTCGCCAAGATGCTGCAGGCGCTGCTGGTGGTGCCGGCCTTCGCGCTGGCGTACCTGATCGCCGGGCCGCCGAAGCTCGGCAAGCGGATCGTGCAGCTGCTGATCGCCGGGGTCGCGCTGGTCGTCTCGGCCGGGTGGTACATCGCGATCGTCGAGCTGGTGCCGGCCTCGATGCGGCCGTACATCGGCGGATCGCAGAACAACAGCATTCTCGAGCTGGCCCTCGGCTACAACGGGCTCGGCCGGCTCTCCGGCGACGAGACCGGCAGCGTCGGCGGTGGTGGCGGAGGCGGCGGCTGGGGCGAGACCGGGCTGCTGCGGATGTTCGACAGCTCGCAGGGCGGGCAGATCTCCTGGCTTCTTCCGGGCGCGTTGATCGTGCTGGTCGCCGGGCTGATCCTGACGGCACCCCGGATCCGGACCGACCGGGCCCGGGCGGCGCTGGTGCTGTGGGGCGGCTGGCTGGTCGGGACCGGGCTGGTCTTCAGCTATATGCAGGGCATCTTCCACGCGTACTACACGGTGGCGCTGGCGCCGGCGATCGGCGCGGTGGTGGGCATCGGGTCGGTGCTCCTGTGGCGTCGACGGGACAACATCGTGGCGGCGTCGACGCTGGCGGTGGCGATCGCGGCCACCTCCTGGTGGAGCTATCGCCTGCTGGGGCGTAGCGCCGACTTCCTGCCGTGGCTGCGCTGGGTGGTGCTGATTCTCGGGCTGGTCGCGGCGGTCGCGGTGGTGGCGACGCAGCGCCTGGCGGCGCGGCTCGCGGTGGCTTCGGCGGGGGTTGCGCTGGTCGCGGTGCTTGCGGGTCCTTCCGCGTACGCCGTGCAGACCGCGTCCGAGGCGCACACGGGGTCCATCCCGTCGGCGGGGCCGGCTACCAGTGGCGGGTTCGGCGGCGGGCCGGGCGGCGGGCGTGGTGGTGGGGGCTTCCCCGGCGGCGGCTTCCCGGGCGGCGGGTTCGGCAATCAGAACGGCACCACTTCCCAAAACGGCGGCACCTCCCCGAACGGCACCACCTCCCAGAACGGGGGCTTCCCCGGCGGCGGCGGTGGCTTCGGCGGCGGGATGCGTGGCGGTGGGGGTGGCATGGGCGGTCTCCTCGACGGCACGACGGTCAGCGACGAGATGAAGGCGCTGCTGCAGGCCGACGCCGGCAAGTACACCTGGGTCGCGGCCACGGTCGGCTCGCAGAACGCCTCGAGCTACCAGCTGGCGACCGAGGATCCGGTGATGGCGATCGGCGGCTTCAACGGCACCGACCCCTCCCCCACGCTCGCCCAGTTCAAGGAGTACGTGGCGGCCGGAAAGATCCATTACTTCGTCGGCGGTGGCAGCGTCGGCGGCAGCAACACGGGCGGCAGCAACGCCAGCTCGGAGATCGCCCAGTGGGTGGCCGACAACTTCACCGCCACGACGGTGGGCAACACCACGGTCTACGACCTGACCTCGTAAGTCTTCGTCCGTTCGCGTTCACAGGAGGGGCACAGGGCCGCCTTATGCATCCCCCAGTTGCAGGATCGACCTTTGACGACATGAGTCTTGAGACGCTGCCATCGCACGCCGCCGACCCGTCCCGGATCGACGCTCCGGTGCTCGACGTGGTCGTCCCCGTCTACAACGAGGAAATCGACCTCGAGCCGTGCGTGAAGCGCCTGCACACGTACCTGTCGGCGCATTTTCCCTATCGGTTCCGGATCACGATCGCCGACAACGCGAGCACCGACTCCACCGCCGAGGTGGCCCGCCGGCTCACCGGGGAACTGCCTGGCGTCGCGTCGGTGCACCTGAGCGAGAAGGGCCGGGGCCGCGCCCTCAAGCACGTCTGGACCCACTCCGACGCGGCGATCCTCGCCTACATGGACGTGGACCTCTCCACCGACCTGGGCGCCCTGCTCCCCCTGGTCGCGCCCTTGATCTCGGGCCACTCCGACCTCGCGATCGGCTCCCGCCTGGCCCGCGGCTCGCGGGTGGTGCGCGGCGCGAAGCGCGAGTTCATCTCCCGCAGCTACAACTTGATCCTGCGTGGCACCCTGTCGGCCCGCTTCTCGGATGCCCAGTGCGGTTTCAAGGCGATCCGCGCGGACGTGGCGGAGCGCCTGCTGCCGATGGTCGAGGACACGGGCTGGTTCTTCGACACCGAGATGCTGGTGCTGGCCGAGCGGGCCGGCCTGCGCATCCACGAGGTGCCGGTCGACTGGGTGGACGACCCCGACAGCCGCGTCGACATCGTCGCGACCGCCATCGCGGACCTCAAGGGAATCGCCCGCTTGCTGCGTGCGCTCGGCTCCGGCCGCCTGCCGCTGGCCACCCTGCGCGAGCAGCTGGGCCGCGACCCGCTGCCGATGGCCGGCGTTCCCGCCGGCCTGACCGGCCAGCTGATCCGTTTCGCCGCCGTCGGGGTGGCCAGCACGCTGGCCTATCTGATTCTGTACGCCCTGCTGCGCACCGCCGTGACCCCGCAGTGGGCCAACCTGGTGGCGTTGCTGGCCACCGCGATCGCCAACACGGCCGTGAACCGCCGCGTAACCTTCGGCGTCCGTGGCAACGACAGTGCCGTCCGTCACCAGGCCCAGGGTTTGATCGTCTTCGGCATCGGCCTCGCCCTGACCAGCGGCTCCCTGGCCGTACTCGACAGCATCAGCACCACCCCCGCGAAGCACGTGGAACTGGTGGTCCTGATCCTGGCCAACCTGCTGGCCACCGCCGTCCGCTTCCTCATGCTGCGCATCTGGGTCTTCCGCTCCCGCTCTCGCAGGGGCTCCCACACCCGGGTTTGACGAGTGCTGCCCGCGATGCGGGGGCGCTTCGCGGGAAATCCCCGGCACAACTCAACCCGAAGAAAGGCGGCGCCGAGTCCCCCTCGGCGTCGCCTTTCGCTGTGCCGGCACTCGCGCGCTCAGGTCGCGATGCCGGCCTTCGCGCGTCGCTTTTCCGGCCTCCGCGCGATCAAGTCGCGACGCCGGCCTTCGCGATCAGGCGGAGTCGGCGCGGCGCCGGATCAGGCGGTAGGTCAATGTGGACGCCACCGTCGTGGCACAAAGCGCGGCGATCACGGCGGCGATCCACCAGCCGAGCACCGCCAGAATGATCGCGGCCGTCCAGATGACGATCGCGGTGAGAATCAACGACACGATCGCGCCGCGCCGGTGCGCCGGCCGGCCAACGAGTCCGCCACTCATGCGAACGCAGAACTCCGGGTCATCCCGCCGAAGCTGCCGCTCCAACTCCGCCAGCCGACGGCTGTCTTCCCTGCTCAGCATGTCGTCACCTCCGGTCGGCGCCGCGCCTGCCCTGGACCGAGCAAAAGCCATCTCGATCTATCTCATTGTTACTCGCAAGTTGCGTTCGTGATACCTCCGGAGATGCCAGTTCCCGCCAACCGTCCGATTTACGCCGTCCCCTCGCCCTCCTCCAATTCGGTCACCCGCCGCCGACCGCTTCCCGCGCACCAGCCGCAGTCGCCCCGCGGCAGGCGGGGCAGCGCGCCACGACAGGCAGGGCAGCGCGCCAGGACAGGCGAGACCTGGCCCACGGATGCAAGCCAGCAGGCCACCTCGAGCAAGGCAGCACGCGACGGCGAGCGAGGCGATGCGCGAGGCGATGAGCCGCCGAGGCGAGGCAGCGCGCCACCCCAGGCAGCGCGGCGGACCGCCCGGGGCGACGGGGCGGGTCACGGCGGGCGAGGCGGCCCGCCGGCGGCAAGCAGCAAGCGATGTGCGGCGCGCGGGTGCGGCGCGCGCGGGTGCGGCGCGCGCGGGTGCGGCGCGCGGGTGCGGCGCGCGGGTGCGGCGCGCGGGTGCGGCGCGCGGGTGCGGCGCGCGGGTGCGGCGCGCGGGTGCGGCGCGCGGGTGCGGCGTCAGGCGGCGGGATGTGGGTGTCAGTCGAAGGTGACTGTGGCCTCGGGGACTGCTCGGGCTCGGGCGACCTCGGCGGCCTCGGCCTCGATCTGTTTGCGGCGGGTGGCGGGGAGGGGGACGAAGGCCTTGACGGTCAGGTCGACGCGTTTGCGGCCGGACATCTTGGCTCGCCAAGTGCCCAGGATTTCGCCGTCCAGGAGGAGGACGCCGGGGTTGCCGAGGATGCGCCACACCTCTTTCTGCTGTGGGCGGTCGGGGACCAACAAGTCGCGGTCTCGTGCCTGGAGCAAGGGATCCATGCCGGGGAGCAGGCGCACGCCGTCGGGCTGCTCGGCGGTGGACAGGGACTTGAGCGCGGACTTGGGGAGCCATGCCTTGCGGCCGTCGACCTTGACCTCGGCCAGGGCCTCGGTGGGCCAGACCCGCTTCATCTCGGCGGTGGTGCTGCCGAGGTATTTGCCCAGCTCGGCGGGGGTTGCGGGGCCCAGGAAGCGGAGGTAGGTGGCGATCAGGTCGGCTATGCCCTCGTTTTGGGTGGGCTGGGGCGGGGCGTCGGGGATGGGAGCCAGGGTGGCGTCGCGGCCGCGGGACTCGACCTCTATGCCGCCGGGCAGGCCGGAGTGCTGCCAGACGTTGCCGGCGATGTGCTGGGCGCCGCAGCTGCGGCAGTAATAGGTGAGCTCGCTCGGCACCCGCTTGCTGACCTGGGTGCTCACCTCGCCGCGCGGCATCGAGTCGTGCACGACCTCGCGGAAGGCGGCCGCGGTCGCGGTGAAGGCGGCGATGCCCAGGCGCATGCCGTCGGGGATCTGGCCGCTCTTGATGCGTGAGGTGGCGTCGGCGTCGCTGACCGGCCACAACTGTTTGACCAGGGTGGCCAGGTCGGCGCGGCGGTGCAGGTGTGGGGCGCCGCGGGCGGCCCAGACGGTGATCAGGCGCTCGTCGTCGAGGTCGGCCGACGTGCGGGCGGCCAGGGCGACCTGCTGGGAACCGGGCGAATACTCCTGCACGCCCAGATCGAGCAGGGGCAGGTCGGCGGGGCGCTGGTCGGAGCGCTCGGCCAGGCCGAGCGCGGCCACGCGGTAGGCCATCACCTGTGCACGATCGACGTTGACCATGACACCTCCCCAGGGGTCCGGAGGCCGCCCCGGCGGGAGGAGCGGCTTTCTTCAGGTGCGACGACCGTACCGCCGGGCTGCGACATTTTTCAGACGATCAAGGCGGCTGCCGGGGTGGCCGGTCATCATCTCCCAGGTGTCGAGGCTGCTCGGGCCGTCCGGGCCGACCTGGAGAATCGGCGCCTCGCCGGTCAGGGAGTAGCCGCAACGACGCGCCACCGCGGCGCTCGCCGTGTTCGCGGGATCGATCCGCAGCAGCAGGCGACTCAGTTTGAGTGTGCTTCCGGCGTACGAGGAAAGCAGTGAGAGTGACCCCGACGCGAGCCCGCGGTGACGATGGCGCGCGCCCACCAGATAGCCCAGTTCGGCCTCTTTGAGGCCGGCGTCGATGCCGAAGAGCAGGACCTCGCCGACCGGACGGCCGCCGCGCTCGGTGATCGCGAGCTGAATGCGCTGACCGCTGATGCGGCCCTGATGGGCGCGTTTGAGGTAGGCGACGCCGGCCTCGGTGTCGAAGGGCGAGGGCATCGGCGTCCAGCGGGCGATGTCGGGATCGTCGAGGAGGCCGATCAGGTCGCCGAGATCGTCGGAGCGCCACTCGCGCAGGACTATGCCGTCGCCCGTCAGCGTGATCGGGAAGGGAAGACGGGTGGCGGCCACGCCTTGATCCTGCCCGAATGAACCCGGTTCAAGCCAGTCCGTCATGATGCCACCCCTCGATCAATCGACGATGCCCGAGGTGTGCGTCGCGCGGCTCGGCGTGGGCCTACCGTTGATCTCGTGGACGAGCGGACTGCGTTGGTGACGCGGCGGGGCGAGAACTACGGCGGGCGTTCCCGCCAGGAGCGCGCGACGGATCGGCGCGACCGGATCCTCGCGTCGGCGCTGCACCTGTTCGGGACGCACGACTACGACGACGTCACGGTCGCGGAGGTCTGCGCCGGCGCGAAGGTCTCGAAAAGGTACTTCTACGAGCATTTCGTCGACCGGGAGGATCTGGTGCGGGCGCTGCACCGGCAGCAGAACGAATGGCTGCTCGCCGGCGTCTCGGCGGCCACGCCGGATGCGCCGGGCAGTCTCGAGGAGATGCTGCGTCCGGCGGTGCGGCGCCTGCTGGGGATGCTGCAGGCAAACCCGGAGCGGGCGCAGGTCATCTACATCAACGCGCCGCGCATGGAGACGCGGCGGCGTGGCGTCCTTCGCGAGGACGCACAATTCCTGGCGGGCATGTTGCGGCGGGTGGGTGGTCGCCCTACCACCGAGATTCGGTACGAGCGGATGCTGCTCGCCCTGGTCGCGGGGCTGAGTGAGGTCATCATCGACTGGCTGTCGCGCGGCATGACGGACGACGTCGACGCTCTGGCGGACCATTTGACCGATTTCTGCACGGCCGTGCTGGGCCGCTTGGAACGCTCTTAGCTTTTACCCGCGGTGATCTCCACTCCGGCGCCGCGCAGGCGGGCCACCAGGGCGTCGCCCAAGGCGGTGGCGGGGGTCAGGACGCCGCCCTCGGAGGCGGGCAGCGCGTCGCGGTCGTGGGCGAGGGCCAGCGCCGACTCGCCGAGCATGACGGCGGTGGCCGCGTAGCCGGGGTCGCCCTTGGCCCGGAACCGGGCCGTGTAGCGCGCGCCGGACGTCGTGGTGGCGAACAGGTCCATCGTGAAGTGGCCGCTCTCACGGGACTCCGCGCTCGGGCCCTCGCCCGGTTTGGGCAGGATCCGGTCGAGGACGTAGCGGGTCGGCGGCAGCGACAGGCCGACCATCAGCGCGCCGAGGCCGAGCCGGGTGCCGTGAGCCATCACCGGGGAGAGCGGGGAGGAGCCGACGCTCATCGCCTCGCGGTAACGGAACGCCCGGCCGTACTCCCAGCCGCGCAGCGCGTTGCTCCGGCGCACCACCCGGGTGTTGTAGGAGGCCATGAAGAACGGCGCGAGCGTGCCGCGCAGCCGAGGGTGCACGGCCGGACCCGAGACGACGGCCGTGTCGTCCTGGCGGCCGAGGTCGGGCTCGGCGGATCGGTCGGGGCTCAGCGAGTACGGGCTGGCGGCGACCCGGCGCAGCTTGCGGTCGTTCTTGACCACGTCGAGCTGGTGCCGCATCGAGTCGATCGTGCCGCCGCTGATCCCGCCGCGCAGGCTGGTGACGACCAGCGTGGTGTCGGTGAGCTCGCCGGCGCCGCCGGCCTTGGCCTGCTGGGCGAGCACGTGCACGCCGATGTCGGACGGAATCGAGTCGAAGCCGCAGGAGTGCACGATGCGGGCGCCGGTCGAGCGGGCCAGCTCGTGGTTGTCGTCGATGCTCTCCCGGGCGAACAGCACCTCCCCGGTGAGGTCGACGTAGTCGGTGCCGGCGGCGGCGCAGGCCCGGACGAGCGGTTTGCCGTATTTCGCATATGGCCCGACGGTGGTGACGACGACCCGCGTCGCCGCGGCGATCCGCTCGAGGGCCGCGACGTCGGCGGCATCGGCCACGAGAATCGGCCAGTCGACGCCGAGACGCTGCTTGACCTGGGCGATCTTGACCTCGGAGCGGCCCGCGAGAGCGACCCGCGTGCCGGCTGGAGCGTGCTCGGCCAGATACTGCGCCACCAACGCTCCGACGAAGCCGGATGCGCCGTGGACGACGATGTCGTGATCGCTCATGGCAGCCGATTCTGCACCAGGTTTCGAGCAGCAGCCGGACAAGTTACCGATCAGTAATGCCAGAACCGCATCAATCGGTTATTCTCGACATAAAGCAAGATCAAATAGGGCAATAGCTGAGAACAACGTCACCATTCACGCTTCGAGCTTGGGCGATTTCGCGGAGCCGTGGTTACCGTCGGCCGGTCCCGCGATGCGGGCACCGCGGGTGGAACGCCGAGTCCCTGCCACCGCCCGCCGGACATCGAACTCGTGGCAGGGAGCGGGGGACCCAACGTTCCTCGGCGCGCGGTGCGCGCGCCTCGGGGTGAAGCCGCACGATGGCGGCCGGGCACCTCAGCCCGAACCCGACAGCTGACCTCGTAGGCGTGGAGGGTTCTCTGTCATGGCACAGATCCGCAAGCATGCCCGCACGTCGCGGGCGCGCAAGCACGCCCGTTTCGCGCTGGGCCTCACGGCCATCGGCGTGGCGGGCACGGCCGCCCTGCTCGGCCCCGCTTCCCCCGCACAGGCGTCCAGTGTGAACTGGGACGCGATCGCGCAGTGCGAGTCGGGCGGCAACTGGAGCATCAACACCGGCAACGGCTTCTACGGCGGGCTGCAGTTCACCCGCGGCACGTGGAAGGCCTACGGCGGCACGAAGTACGCCAGCACCGCGAACAAGGCGAGCAAGGCGGAGCAGATCCGCATCGCCGAGAAGGTGCTGGACGGCCAGGGCATCGGCGCGTGGCCGGTGTGCGGCAAGAAGGCCGGCTCGTCGAAGCACTACAAGGGCACCAACACGAGCGGCTCCAAGTCGACGACTTCGTCGCACAAGTCGAAGTCCACGCACAAGTCGAAGTCGACCACGCACAAGGCCACCAAGAAGGCCACCAAGAAGTCGACTTCGTCGCACAAGGTGACCCGCGCCACGACCGCGAAGGCCACCGGCAAGACCTACGTCGTCCGCTCCGGCGACACGCTGTCGGCAATCGCCACCCGCAACCACATCGCGGGCGGCTGGCACACCCTCTACCAGCTGAACGGCAACACCATCAGCAACCCGAACCTGATCTTCCCCGGTCAGCGGATCGCGCTCTGATCCACCCCTAGCGATCCGGCCGCTCATCCCCCAGGGCGGCCGGATCGCATCCCCACCGCCGGCGGCGAACGCATCGTCGAGGGCCGCCCTGGCCGCGTTTGTGCCACAGTGGCGGCATGGCCACCGACCCCCATCTCGAACCGCACTGGGACAGCGCGGCGCTGATCACCATCGACATGCAGCGCGACTTCCTTTCCGACGGTCCCTTCGGGTTGGCGGGCACGACCGAGATCCTCCCCAACCTCACCAAGCTCACCGAGGCCTTCCGGGCAACCGGACGCCCGATCGTCCACGTTGTCCGCCTCTATCCGGCCGACGGCCAGGACGTCGACCGCGTGCGGCGCACACTCGTGCAGAGCGGCGCGGAATTCGCCCGCCCCGGCACACCCGGCCGCCTGCTGGCGCCGGGCCTGGCACCCACCGACGACCTGGACGACGAGGCCCTTCTCCGCGGCGAGCCGCAGCAGTTGGGACCCGCCGAATACGCGCTCTACAAGCCGCGTTGGGGCGCCTTCTATCGCACGCGGCTCGAGGAACTCCTCGCCGCGCACAACGTCGACACCCTCGTCTTCGCCGGCTGCAACCTGCCGAACTGCCCCCGAGCCAGCATCATCGAGGCCCACGAGCGCGACTACCGCGTCGTGCTGGTAACCGACGCCGTGTCACAGGCCAGCGACCAGGGTTTCCGCGAGATCGCCGGCCTGGGCACCGTGCTCCGCACCACCACCGAGATCATCACGCCCACGGCTTGACACCGCTCGATACGTCTCGGCCAAGCGGCGGGACCGAGCCGGTGCGCAGCCAAGCGGCAGGACCGAGGCGGTGCAGCCGAGCGATGCGCGGCCAGGCGATGCGCGGCCAGGCGATGCGCGGCCAGGCGATGCGCGGCCAGGCGATGCGCGGCCAGGCGATGCGCGGCCAGGCGATGCGCGGCCAGGCGATGCGCGGCCAGGCGATGCGCGGCCAGGCGATGCGCGGCCGAGCGGCGCGGGCGATGCGGGGCCGGAAGGGCTCGGCCAGGTGGCCGGGCCGGTCAGGGTTTGGGGGTTGCGAACTCGGGCTGGTCGAGGACTCGCAGCCAAGTGCCGTCGGGCTGGCGGCGGACCACCTGGGCTCGGGCGCCGGCGCCGTCCTTGGGTGGGGTCGAGGTGAGGGCGAGGTCGCCGCTGATCAGGGTCGGCAGCGGCTGCTCCGGCTCGAAGGAGGGCATGTGGGGCAGCGCCTCCTCCCAGAGCTTCTGGATCGCTGCCCGGCCGACCGTCTGCTGGCCTGGCGGGTAGGCCATCACCGCATCTTCCTCATAGAGCTGGGCCAGGCCCTCCGCATCCTTCGCGTTGGCGCGCTCGACGAACAGGCGGGTCAGGTCTTCTGGCTTGCGAGCCTTTTCGCGTTCGGTCATGACTCCACCCTCGTCCGGTGGGGGACAGAAGTCCAACGCATAGTTTTTCTGCGAACTAGAATCTGTGGTTATGGAACTGCGGCAGCTCGAGTACTTCGTGGCGGTGGCTGAGGAGGCCGGGTTCACTCGGGCCGCCCAGCGTGTGCACATCAGCCAGTCGGGTGTAAGTGCGCAGGTCAAGGCGCTGGAAAGCGAGCTGGCGGCCGAGCTCTTCGACCGGTCGGGGCGGGTTGCGCGGCTCACCGAGGCGGGGCGGGTGGCGCTCGGGTACGCCAAGGTCGCGCTGAACGCCGCCGCCGAACTGCGTCAGGCGATCGACGAGGTGAAGGGGCTCGTCCGCGGCCATCTGACGATCGGGATGGTTACCGGGTGCGAGATCACTCCCCTGTTCGCCGCGCTGGCCGCCTTTCACCGTGAGCACCCGGGGATCGAGCTCGAGCTGCTCGAGGACGACTCGCGGATGCTCGTCAACTCCGTGCGGACCGGCTTGGCGGACGTCGCCCTCGTCGGGGTGGCCGGCTCGCCGCCCGAGCACCTGTCCGCGCAGGTGATTGCCAGCGAAGGACTTGTCGCGCTGGTCCCGCCCGACCATCCACAGGCGAGCGAACGCGGGCTGCCGCTGATGGAGCTGATGGCCTACTCTCTTGTCACCCTTCCCGAGGGGACCGGCATCCGCGCCGCCTTTGATGAGGCATGCGTGTCGGCGAGCCTGATACCCGACGTGGTGCTGGTCGCGTCGGCGCCCGCGGCGGTCGCTGACATGGCGGCTCGCGGGCTGGGCGTCGCGGTGCTGAGCGAGTCGATGGGAAAGCTGCACCCCGGGCTCGTGGCCGTGCCGATCACCGGGGTGACGATCCCGGCGTTGCTCGCGCTGGTGTGGCGGCCACGGACGAGCCCGGCGTTGGCCGCGCTGCTGCCGCACCTCCGGCGGGAGTTCGGCGACCGCTGACAGACGACGGCGCGGGGCACGCGGGGACACGGCGAGAACGGCAGCGCGGGATGCGGCGCGGCGGCACGCAATCCGGCGTGGCGGCGCGAAGTGTGGGGCGGCCGGCGTGCGGCGCGGGGGTGCAGCGCGGGTGGTGCAGCGCGGGCGGCGCGGGGTGCGGCGCGAGAGGCGCGGGGTGCGGCGCGAGAGGCGCGGGGTGCGGCGCGAGAGGCGCGGGGTGCGGCGCGAGAGGCGCGGGGTGCGGCGCGAGAGGCGCGGGGTGCGGCGCGAGAGGCGCGGGATGCCGGGCGGCGCGGCGGCGCGAGGGTGCGGCGTGGGGTGGGGGCTGGGCGCGATAGCGTCGCCGTCATGACGGAGATCTCTCTGCGGCAGCGGCTTCGGGCGGCGCTACCGATCGCTATGAAGTCGCGGGATCGGGCAGCGACGGCGGCCTTGCGCGCCACCCTGGCGGCGATCGACAACGCCGAGGCGGTTGCGCCGGACGCCGAGGCGGTTGCGCCGGACGCGGAGGCGTCCGGCACCAGCCTGGCGATCGAGCACATCGCTCTGGGCGTGGGGGCGACCGAGGTCGCCCGCCGGGCGCTGACGGAGGATGAGGTCGAGCAGATCGTCCGGGATGAGGTGGCTGAGCGGGAGACGGCCGCCGACGAGTACGAGCGGAGCGGGTACGCCGATCGGGCCGAGCAGCTTCGGAGCGAAGCCCGCGCGCTGGCGGCGCACCTAGCTGAGGTCTGACAGGGCCGAAGCGATGGGGGTGTCGCCCGCGAAGAGCTCGAAGGTGACGCCGATCGTCGCGGGGGCCTGGAGGCAGGCGGCCAGCACGGCGGCCACGTCGTCGCGCGGGATCGGGCCCCTGTTTCCCAGGGTGCGGGTGACTTGGACCAGGCCGGTGCCGGGGTCGTCGGTGAGGTGGCCGGGGCGGACGATCGTGTAGTCGAGGCCGCTCGCCACGACGTACGCGTCGGCCTCTGCTTTTGCCTCCAGGTAGGGCTGCATGGCGCCGGCCGCCGCCGGATTTTCGGCCCCGATCGACGAGACCATCACGTAGCGCGACACGGACTCGGCCATCGCGGCGTCGGCCAGCTTGACCGCGCCGCCCAGGTCGACGGTGCGCTTGCGGGCGGGACCACTCCCGGGGCCGGCGCCGGCGGCGAAGACCACAGCGTCGGCGCCCGAAACGTAGGGGGCCAGCGTCGGGTCGTTCTCCAGGTCGCCGATGACCGGCACGGCGCCGACCGCGCGCAAGTCGTCGGCCTGCGCGGGCTTGCGGATCAGGCCTCTCGCGGTGTGGCCCTCGGCGGCAAGCAGCTTCAACAGGCGGAGGGCGACCTGGCCGTGGCCGCCGGCAACGAGAATGTCCATCCATCAGTCATACCCCGAGTTGCCCTAGGGGCGATCACCGATTGAGGGTCGCGAATCGGCTGCATAGCGTCACGAAGGTGCTCAACGACCTGCTCGGCGGCCTGCCTCCGATCCTCGTGTACGTCGTCGTCGGCGTGGTCGTCGCGGCCGAGTCGGCCGTCGTTGCGGGGCTGGTGTTGCCGGCCGCGACCGCGCTGATCGCCCTCGGGCTGCTTGCCAACGCGGGTACGGTGCCGATCGTGCCGGCCCTCGCCGTCGCGGTCGCGGCGGGTGTTCTGGGCGGGACGGGGGCCTTCTATTCGGGGCGGCGGCGCGGGCCGAAGCTGCGCACCGGCAAGCTCGGGCGCCGGGTGGGCGAGAAGCGGTGGGACCGGGCCGAGCGGCTGTTCGCGCGGCACGGCGGCCGGGCCATCTTCCTCGGGCAGTGGATCGTGGGGGCGCGCACGCTGATCCCGCGGCTGGCCGCGATGAACGGGGTGCCGTATCGGCGGTTCGCCCTGTGGCACACGCCGGCCGCTGTGCTCTGGGCACTGTGGATGGTCGGCGCGAGCTATCTGGCCGGCGCCTCCTATGACCTGCTCGTGGCGCGGGCCGGGCGGGCCGGCGGGGCGGTCGCCGTGGTCGCCGCGCTGATTGTCGGGCTGGTGCTGCTCGGTCGATGGCTGGGACGCCATCCGCGGCCGTTCTATTCGCTCGCCGGCCCTCGCGTCCGAGGGTTGTGGCGACCGACAACCGCGCGGCTGTGGAACGGGCGCGACGCCGGCCCGGCGGTCGAGCTGGGGCTGGGCGCCGCCCTGCTCTTCGGCCTGGCCGCTCTGCTCCTCGTCGTGGTGCCGGCGGTCGTGCGGCTCAGCGGGCTAGCGGACGCCGACACCGCCGTCACCAACTGGGCCCGGGGCCAGTGGACCTCGGACGGCTACCTCTTCGCGCTCGACACCGCGACCTTCGCCGACCCGGGTGTGCTTCTGGGGCTCGCCGCGGCCGTCTCGCTCGGCCGGTGGTGGTTCCGGCGGGGGCTCGGCGCGCGGGAAGGCCTGATCACCGCCATCGGCCCGGTGCTGCCGATCGCCGTCCTGGCCGCGGCCTTCGAGCTGACCACGCAGCCGGCGTGGGAGAGCTGGGAAGCGCCCAGCTCGGTCGTGTTCCCGGCGGTGAGCGAGTTCGACGGCTACATCCCGTTCGACCTGGCCGGCCCGATGGCGACCATGGCCGCCGGGCACACCGCGCAGCTTGCGGGAGCGGTCGGCCTGCTCGCCTGGATGCTCGCCGGGCACCTGCCCTGGAAGTGGCGGGTCACAGTCTGGACGGCCGCCGCCATCTACGTCGTCGTGTTCGCCGGATCATGGGTCTACCTGGGGTGGAGCCGCATCAGCGAGACCGTCGCGGCGGTGTTGATCGGCGCGGCGTGGGCGGCGCTCAACGCCGCGATCTGGTCGGGCCCGCGGGCGGCGACGGATGACGGTCAAGCCGCGCTGGTTGAAGACTCAAGTAGCGTTCTGGCCGGGCGATAGGGGGCACCGAAGCGCGGCGACCCAGGAGGCACGGCATGAGCGGCACAGGCCTCGCAGCACCTGCCTCACCGACCGTGGACGAACTGCTCGATCTGGCCGAACGCCACCGGGTCGCCGGCGACTACCGGGCCGGGTCGGCGATCGCCCGGCAGGCGGCGGCCAGCGCCGCCGAGCACGGGGACGGCCGGGTGCAGGCGGGGGCCCTGCGCTCGCTGGCCAATCAGCTGCTGCGGCTGGGCGAGCTGGAGGAGGCCATCACCGCCTGCCGGGAGGCCGTGGCCGTCCTGGAGACGCTGGGCGACGAGACGGGCATCTGCCAGGTGCTCACCGTCCAGGCCATGCCCCTCAACGAGCTCGGCATGCATCAGGAGGCCCTGGACGCGCTGGCCCACGCCCGGGAGATCGCGCAGCGGCTCGGCGACCGCGACCTTCTCTACTGGGTGCACAACCGCACGGGCGTAGTGCACAGCAGCATGGGCGATCGCGACCTCAGCACCGAATATCTGATGCGTGCGCTCACCATGGTCGAGGGCATGGACGCCGAGGCCCGCTTCTGCATCCTCAACAACGTCGGCGACAACGCCGTCTATCAGGTGCCGCACCTGCGCGCGACCAACAAACCAGATGAGGCCCTCAAAACCCTCAAAAATGCCATCGAGTACGTGCAAGAAGCGTTGCGCTTGGCCCGAGAGGCGAACAACCCTTTCCGCGTTTCGATCAGTCTCGACAACTACGGCATGCTGCTGGCCCTCGACGGTGATCTCGACGAAGCGGCCCAGCTCATCGAGCGCGCCCGGGAGATCGCCGCCGAGCACGGCTACCGCAGCCTCGAGTCGTCGGCGCTGCAGCATCAGGCGCGGATCCGCCTGATGCGAGGTGATTCCGCGGCGGCGATCGGCGGGTTGCTGGCCGCCCTCGAAAGAGCCGGAGCGGCCGGCGAGAAACCCATGGAGATGGAAATCCATCGGGAGCTTTCCGACGCGTACGAGAAAATGGGCGATGCCACCGCGGCGCTGAAACATTATCGGGCCTTTCACGCGCTCGAGCGCGAGGCGCACAACGAGGTCGCCGCGGTGCGGGCGCGGATGGCGGTGCACGCCTACGAGCTGGACAACGCGCGGCAGGAGGCGCAGCTGCACCTCGAGCGCAGCGTCGAGCTGGAACGGCAGGCCACCGAGGACGCGCTGACCGGGCTGCCGAACAGGCGGTTCGCCGATCGCGTGCTGCCCGAGCTGGCGAAGGGGCCGCTGTGCGTGGCGGTGGCCGATGTGGACCTGTTCAAGGGGGTCAACGACCGGTTCGGGCATTTCGTGGGGGACGAGGTGCTGCGGCGGATCGCAACGATCCTGCGCGACAACGTGCGCGACAACGACCTGATCGCACGCTTCGGCGGCGAGGAATTTCTGATCGCCTTCGGCGCGGCCGGGATCGAGGACGCCCGGGCCCGCTGCGAGGTTCTTCGGGCGCACGTGGCGGCGTACCCGTGGGAACAGATCGAGAAGGATCTGCGCGTGACCATCAGTCTGGGTGTGGCGAATGTCGCCGAAGGCGACGAGCTCTCGGCCGTCATGACCCTGGCCGACCAGCGGCTTTACGCGGCGAAGCGGGCCGGGCGCAACCGCGTGGAGGCGGGCGGACGCGAGACCGACACCTCGATGTGGAGCGATTGATAGACAAGCGTCACTCGGCTGCGGCTGGATGGCGTCATGAGAATGACCCGCCGGGCCGCGCTGGCCCTCGCCACCGCGGTGCTTGCCGCCACCGCGGTCGCCACCCCCGCCCACGCGGCCGAGCGATCGCTCGGCCTCGCCAACGCCACCAACTTCCGTGACGTCGGCGGCTACACCACGGCCGACGGGCACACCGTCCGCACCGGGATCGTCTTCCGCTCCAACAAGCTGAGCAACCTGACCGCGGCCGAGTGGCAGGTGGTCATCGCGCACGGCATCAACCGCGACGTCGACCTGCGCAACGCGGTCGAGCGCGGCGACGAGCCGGACAACGCGCCGGCCGGCATCACCTACCAGGTCGCCGACGTGGCCTCGCTCAGCCACGGCATCCGCTTCCACGACAACGCGATCATGACGATCGTGACGGCGCTGGCGGCGGGCCTGCTCTCCGGGTCGTCGGACCTCGGGCAGTCGATCGGCTACCCGTTCATGGTGAATTTCGTCGGGGCGGACTACGCGTTCCGCGACACCCTGCTCGCGGTCGGCCGGAACACCTCGGGCGGCGTCGTCTATCACTGCAGCGCCGGCAAAGACCGGACCGGCTGGGCCACGGCGGTGCTGCTCACGCTGCTCGGCGTGCCGATGTCCACGGTGGAGGCCGACTTCCTGGCCAGCAACACCTATCTCGGGCGGCCGGACGCGGTGCAGGTGGCCTGGCTGCGGGCGGCCTTCGCGGAGATGAACAAGATCTACGGCAGCTTCGACGCCTACCTGCACCGGGGGCTGATGCTGACCGACGCCGACATCGCGGCCGTCAAGGCGCGTCTGCTGGTCTAGGGTTTCCGGCCGACCGCGCCATAGATGGCAACGTCTTGGGCGGTCGGCCGCTCCTCCGCGACCGGACGCCAGTCGCTGACGGCGACGATTCCCGGCGGGACAAGATCAAGCGACCCGAAGAATCGGGCAAATTCGGATTTGTCGCGAGGGTGGGCGTCGGTGCGGCCCGAGGCCAGCAGTTCCTCGTGCATCGCCACCTGCGCGGGCGGCGCGTAGTCCAGCGTCAGGTTGCTGGCGACCAGATAGCTCCCCGCCGGCAACGCGTCGAGCAACTGCCGCACGACGGCAACCGCCTGCTCGTCGTCGTGGATGAAGTGCAGGACCGCGACCAGCAGCAAGCCCACCGGTTCGCGCAGATCGAGCACCGCCCGCAACTCGGGATGATCGAGGATCGCCGACGGTGAGCGCAGGTCGGCCTCGACATAGCCGGTACGCCCCTGCGGCGTCCCGACGGTCAGCGCCCGCGAATGCGTCATCACGATCGGGTCGTTGTCCACATAGAGCACCCGCGACTCGGGCGCGACCCGCTGCGCGATCTCGTGCGTGTTGTCCGGCACCGGCAGCCCGGTCCCGATGTCCAAAAATTGGCGAATGCCGCTGGAAGCAAGAAATTTCACGCTACGTCGGAGAAAGTCGCGGTTTTCGCGGGCGGCGATGCGCGCGGTGGGAAACGCCTTCGCCAGTAGATCGCCGGACTCCCGGTCGGCAGCGAAGTGATCCTTGCCGCCCAGCCAGTAGTTGTACCGCCGCGCCGGGTGCGCCACCGACGTGTTCATCCGATCCACAAGGGAACTCTACGACCCAAGATTTCCGCGCACCATGGCCAGCAGCCGGGCCTCGAGGTCGCCGGTGAGGTCGGGGTAGGCCAGGTGGTGCAGGATCAGCCCGTCCACCGCGTCGAGCAGCAGCTCGCAGGCCAGCTCGGGGTCGGCGGCGCCGACCTCGCGCAGCCAGTCGGCGCCCCACCGGCGGATCTCGCGGGCCGACTCGGTGATCTGCGCGCGCGAGTCGGGGCGCAGGGCCGCCTCGAGGAAGACGCCGTAGCGGGCGAGCGTCACGACCCGATCGGGGCCGACGGCCCGCCGCACGTAGGCCGCCAGCGCCGCCGCCAGCTCGCCGGGCGTGTGCGGCGTGACCATGCCGGAGAGCGCCTCCCAGGACGCCCGCTCGCGGTCGGCGAACCGCACGATCATCGCGTTGACCAGCGCCTCCCGGGTCTTGAAGTAGTTGGAGGCGGAGCCGGCGGGCAGACCGGCCTCGGCGTCGACCGCGCGGTGGGTCAGCTGCCGGATGCCCTGGCTGCCCAGCACGGTGATGGCGGCGTCGAGCAGCTGCTCCGGACGGGATGGCATGTCGGGAATACTACAGCAGTAGTTTTCTAACTACATCTGTAGTAGCGTCGGCGGCATGACGAAGACGGCGGGAATCATCGGCGGCGGCATCGGCGGTCTCGCGGCCGCGATCGCGCTGCACAAGAGCGGCTGGCAGGTCACCGTCCACGAGCGACAGACGACGACCCCGGCGGTCGGCACCGCGCTCGGCATGTGGCCGGCCGCGCTGCGGGCGCTGGATGAGCTCGGCGTCGGCGATCGCGTGCGGGAGCAGGGCGTTCCGCAGCGCGCCGGCGAGCTGCGCCGGCCAGACGGCCGCCGCATCGTGGCCATGGACATGGACCGGATGGAGCGCCGCCTCGGCGACCGGATCCACCTGATCTCCCGGCCGGCGCTGCTGACGATCCTGCGCGAGGCCGCCGCGGAGGTCTGCGACCTGCGCTTCGGCACGGCGGTCGAGGGTCCCGAGCTGCTGCAGGACCTGGTGGTGGCCGCCGACGGCGTGTTCAGCCGCACGCGGGAAGACCTCTTCGGCGAGAAGGCGCGCTATGCGGGCAGCACCGCCTGGCGCGGCACCCTCGACTTCCCGACCGAGACGTTCGCCGAGATCTGGGGCGCGGGCGTGAAGTTCGGCGTCACGCCGCAGGAGGGCGGACGCACCAACTGGTTCGCGTCGGCCGGCGCGCCCGAGGGCGACTTCCACCCGGGCGCCGAGCTGGCCGCGCTGCACGAGATCTTCGGCGGCTGGCGCGATCCCGCGGTGGCGCGGGTGCTCGGCGCGATCCGCGAGGACGGCATCCTGCGGCACGACATCTACGTGACGCCGAAGCTGCCGTCCTACCTGTCGGGCAATGTGGTGCTCATCGGCGACGCCGCCCACGCCATGACGCCCGACCTGGGCCGCGGCGCCTGCGAGGCGCTCATCGACGCGGTCAGCCTCGGAAAGGACGGCGCGATCGGCTACGACCAGGACCGTCGCCGCACCACGCAGCGGCTGGCCCGGATGGCCGGCGCCGCCGCCTGGATGACCAGGCAGCGGCACGCCGTGCCGCTGCGGAACGCGGTGTTACGCGCTGCTTTGTGAAAGGGCCGTTCCGGGGTCGGCCAGCCGATCGCGGTCGATCACGCGGCCCGAGCGGATCAACCCCTCGATCTGGTCGGTCACGTCCCACACGTTGACGTTCATCCCGGCCGCGACCTTGCCGTCGACCAGCCAGAACGCGATGAACTCGCGGGTCGCGAGGTCGCCGCGGACGACCACCTCGGCCTTGGCGCCGGGCGGCACCCAGCCGGTGTACTCCATGCCGAGGTCGAACTGGTCGGTGTAGAAGTACGGAAGCTTGTCGTAGGAGACGTCCTGGCCGAGCATCGCCTTGGCCGCCACCGGGCCGCTGTTGAGCGCGGTCGCCCAGTGCTCGACGCGGACGCGCTGCCGCAGATACGGATGGTCGACGTTCGCGATGTCGCCGGCCGCGAAGATGTCGGGGTCGCTGGTGGCCAGGCGGCGGTCGACGAGCACGCCGTTGTCGACCTCCAGGCCCGCGTCGGCGGCGAGCCCCACGTTCGGCGTGACGCCGATGCCGGCGATCACCACGTCGGCCGCGAGCGTGGTGCCGTCGGCCAGGCGCACCGAGCCCTCCTCGACCGCCTCGACCTGGGCGCCCAGGTGCAGGGTGACGCCGTTGGCCCGGTGCAGGCCGGCGAAGACCTCGGCGATCTCCGGGCCCAGCACGTTCACCAGTGGAAGGTCGGCGACCTCGACGACGTCCACGGTCGCGCCGCGGCTGCGCGCGGCCGCCGCGACCTCGAGGCCGATCCAGCCGGCGCCGACCACCACGACCCGGCTGCTGCCGGTGACGGCGTCGGAGATCCGCTGCGAGTCGCCGAGCGTGCGCAGCAGCAGCGCGCGGTGGCCGCCGGGGACCGGAAGGGGCCGGGGCGACGAACCGGTGGCGAGCAGCAGCTTCTCGTACGCGATCTCCTCGCCGCCGTCGAGCCGCAGCAGCTTGGCCGCCCGGTCGATGGAGGTCACGGTCGTCCCGCCGCGCAGCGTGACATTGTGCTCCGGATACCACTCCGCGGTGTGGACGTAGGTGCTGTCCACCGAATCCGAGCCGAGCAGGAGCCCCTTGGAGAGCGGCGGTCGCTCGTACGGAATCTCGGTTTCCGTCCCGAGGAGCGTGACCTGACCCTCGAAGCCCTCGTCGCGCAGGGTTTCCACCGCCTTGGCGCCGGCCAGGCCGCCGCCCACCACGACATACGTCATGGCCCTATCTTGGCCCTTCGAAAGGGTCTTCGCCCCTCGGGGAGCGCGCCCAATGCTTGCCGGTCAGGCGACGATCGTCGACGCGACGCTCGTCCGCCCGCTCCCGCGCGGGTGACCGGCGCCGCTCGCCGACCCGGCGGTCGGGGATGATCCCGGACATCTCGATCGTCGCGGCGACCATGAGGACCTCGGCGTGGATCGGCTGGGTGCGCTCCTCGGTCTCCCGGTTCTCGACGCCGATCGTGCGCAGCACCCGGACGAACCAGACGAGCGTCGCGGCGCCGGCGATCGTGCGCAGGGTGAGGGTGAGGGCGTTCTCGGTCACCCAGGCGGAGGCCAGGGCCAGCACGGCCGCGCCGGCGAGCTGCGATTTCAAGAGCCGGGGAGATGGCGGCACCGCGGCGCTCCGGCCGATCGCCTCCAGGGCGACGTAGAGGAACACGTACGCGGCAAGGGTCGCGAAAGCGCACCCCTCGAGCCCGAACCGAGGCACGAGCGCCAGGTTGAGCCCCACGTTGAGGACCGCGGCGAGCAGCGTCGCGACCGCCGAGGCGCCGGTCCGGCCGTCGGCCATCAGCGTCCGCGTGACGGCGAGCTGTCCCGCGTACGGAATGGCGGTTATCAGGACGATGCACACGACGAAGTGCAGCTGCGAAGGGTGGTAGGAGCTCGGCGCCCAGACCCGGAGCACCAAGGGCGCGCCGCAGGCGAAGCCGACCACGACCGGAAGCATCAGGCGGTACAGCGCGTCCCGGCTCGAAGCCAGCACGCCGCGCCGCTCCGACTCGTCGGCGATGCCGAAGAACCGCGGCATCCAGGCCGAGTTCAGCACCGACAGCAGCAGCATCGGCATCGACGCCACGTTGTACGCGACCTGGTAGCGCGCCACCGCCTCGCTGCCCAGCTGCGCCTCGACGATGAGCCGGTCGGAGACCGACAGCACGAACGTGCTCAGCGCGGCCGGCACCAGCGGCAGGGCGAAGCGCAGCGCGCGGTCGAGCACCTGCCGGTCCCGCCAGAGCAACAGGGCCGGCGGCGCCACCACCAGGCCGAGGAACGCCGCCACGAACTGCGCGACCACCTGCCCGCCGAGAAACACCTCGGCGGTCGGCCGGTAGAACTTCACCAGGCCCAGCGCGAGCGCCTCGGCGACCACCGACTGCAGGAAGCTGACCGCGCTGAACATCAGCAGCTTGTCGAGGCTGCGCAGCAGGCCCAGCGAGATCGTGGTCATCGCCGACGACCCGGCCCACAGCACCGCCCAGCGCAGCGCCGTCTGCTGGTCGCCCATCTCGAGCGCGCCCGCCCAGAGCGGCACGGTGACCCAGGCCAGCGCCGAGATGCCGACGGTGATCAGCAGCGCGGCGAGGATCAGCTGGCGGGCGCCGCGCGGGTTCTCGAACGTCGAGTACTCGCGCTGCACCGCGGTCTGCAGGCCGAGGCCGGCGAAGACGAACAGCACCTGCATGACCGCGTTCGCCGAGGTGATCGTGCCGAACTCGGACAGGCCCAGCACCCGTGTGGTGATCGGGGTGAGCAGCGCCGCGCAGATGATCTGCACGGCCCACATCAGCATGTAGAGCGAGTCGCGCCCGAAGAGCTGGGCGACGTGACGGTTCTCCGTGGTCATCAGTCGCCCGTGTATTCGAACAGGACCGAGCCGCCCTCGGAGAAGACGACCTTCCAGAGCGGCGAGTTGCTGAAGGCGTCCCGCAGCGCGGCGAACCGGGCCGGCGTGTGCAGGCCGTACTCCCAGCCGTAGTAGGAGGAGGTCGGCGACCAGAAGGCGAAGATGCGGCCGGTCGGGTCATTGGAGCCGGAGTAGTCGATGAGCGCCTGGGTCATCGTCTCGACCATGCCGGAGGTGGGAGTGGTGGCGATCGTGAAGCCGTCGGTGGTGTCGATGTCGCTGCGGTAGACGGAGAGGTGGGTGAGCGGCCCGGCGATCGGCCCGCTCGGCACGTCGCCAGGCCCGATGATCAGGCAGTAGTTGACCGCGCCCTCGGTCGGCGTCTTCGCGTAGACCTGGAACGCGTCGCGGTCGCCCACGCGCATGACGTTCGACGCGTCGAGGGCGAACGCGCCGACCAGGAAGGCGGCGGTGAGCGCGGCGACGACGGCGAGCTCGGCGATTCTCGGAAGGCTCTGGGCGGCGAGCACGGCCAGCCACGGAATCGCGAACAACACCGCACGATAAAGACCCTCTTTCCCGTACGGGTGAGCCACGACGATCGCCAGCCCCGCGCCCGGGCACGCGGCCAATGCCCAGGTGCTCAGACTCCGGCGCTGCCGCCACAGCACGACCAGGGTCAGCGCGCCCAGGATCAGCAGGCTGAGCGCCAGCGCCGCCTCGGTGGCGAGGAAGACCGGCAGCCGGCTCAGCCCGCTCGAGGTGGTGGGCGTCGGCGTGGTCAGGTTGCCCGAGCTGCCGAGGTCGCTGAGGCTGACGAACCCGCTGAGGTCCTTCCAGTTGACGCCGGCCCAGAGCGCGGCCGTGCCGAGCACGGTGACCGGCAGCCACCACGGCCGCAGCCGGCGCAGCACGGCCAGCAGGCAGAGCGCGCCGCCGACGATGTACGGGCTGAGCTGGTGGGTGATCGCGATCGTCACGCCGGTCACGGCCATCGCCGGCGCCTTGTGGCGCAGCGGCAGATCGGAGAGCGCAAAGCCGAAGACCAGGATGCCGAGGACGTATCCGACCGACTGCGGCGAGAAGTAGTCCTGCCCGATCGTGTTGGGCAGCACGCAGAACACCACGGCCAGCCAGCCCTTGTCGGTCACCTGGCCGGCGAAGAAACGCGCGGCGGCGATGCCGTACAGGCCGATCAGCAGCTGCCAGGCGGTCGCCAGGTGGATCGCGTCGCGGATGCCGGCCGCGTCGGAGGTCCACGCCATCGCCGAGAAGAAGCCCGGCCAGCCGTTGTAGACGTCGACGGTCGACACGAGGACGTGCTGGTGGCGGATCTGCTCGACGAGCTCGACGTGTTTGGCGGCGGACTGGATCCGCGGCATGTCGTAGACGATCGCCGGGGTGCCGGTCAGCACCAGCACCAGCGCGACCACCGCGACGGCGTGCCATCGGGAGATCACCAGCGACAGCACGACGAGGGCCAGCCCGACGTACCAGAGCGGGCCGATCTGGACCAGGAAGCCCCACAGCCCGGGGTCGGTGTGCCGGTGGGCGAGCGCCGGAATCAGGCACATCAGCGCGCCGGTGCCGGCCACGAGCACGCCCGGCTCGACCGCGGGAGGGCTCGGCGACAGGCGCTCGCGGCGGATCCGGAGCAGGCCGGCGATGTGCAGCGGCACCGTGACGGCGCAGATCAGGGCGGTGGCGACGAAGGTCTGCCAGAGGCCGGTCTCGAGCATCACGGTCGAGACGATCACCAGCGTGGCGAACGCGGTGCCGATGCTCAGGGCGAGCCGCAGCGGCAGCTCGATCCGCGGGAACAGCGCCCAGGGCGCGGCGCCGATGCCGAACAGGAAGTACGCGACGAAGCCGATGACCCGGGGGCCGTGCAGGCCGAGAAGGACGCCGACGAGGCCGAGGGCGAACGCGAACAGGCTCAGCGCCGAGATGACGAGCCGGGCCTGAGCCGTGCCCGACCCGGCCCGATACGTAGCGGGCCGGTCCCGGACCGCTGTCACCTCGGTCGTTCCAGGGCGCGCCGGGCGCGCAGGTAGAGCAGGGGGCCGGCGAGGAATCCGGTGAGCTCGCGGCGCATCGCACCGGCCGGGGCGGCCACCGCGTCGCCGAGCCGCGCGTTGGTCTGGGTGCGGATCTGGGCGATCTTCAGCAGGCCGGCCGGCACCCGCTTGAGCAGTTGGGTACGCGTCGACGGGTCGAGCAGGAGCTTGGTGAGATACGCGGTCAGGCCGGTGCCGTAGCCGTACATCTGCTTGAGCAGCGACGCCTCGTCGGCCCGGTGGTGGTGCCAGACGACGGCGGACGGCTCGTACGCGATCGCCCCGCCGTCGAGCAGCATCCGGACGAAGATGTCGAGGTCCTCGCCGCCGCGGGTGAGCGTGCCGGCGCCCAGCGCCTCGTCGAAGCCGCCCGCCCGGATCAGCCGTTCCCGCTGGAAGGCGAAGCTCGCGCCGGTGCCGAAGATGCCGGCCGAGAACGGGTAGAGCACGCCGTACCGGTCCCCCATCGACATGTCGAAGAACTGCGGCCGGCAGCGGGCCGACCAGGAGGCGAGCCGCGCGTCGAAGTACGCCTCCGAGCCGTTGCTGATCGCGGCGGTGCAGACCAGCCCGGTCACGCAGGTCACGTCGTCGCGTCGCTGGAAACCGCGGATCAGCCCGTGGATCCAGCCGCTGTCGACCGCCACGTCGTCGTCGGTGTAGGCCAGGTAGCAGCCGCGGGCGGCGGCGAGCCCGGCGTTGCGCGCGCGGGACAGCCCGGGGCGCGGCTCGCGGACGTAGCGGAACCGGTCGTCGGCCGCCGCGTACCGCTCGACCACTTCCCGGGTGGAGTCGTCGCTGGGCGCGTTGTCGACGATGAGGAACTCGACCGGCCGGTAGGTGACCGCGGCGAGCCGGTCGAGGCAGTCGGGCAGCGACTCGCTGCGGTTGCGGGTGCAGACCACGACCGAGACGAGCGCGTCGGAGACCACGTGGTTGGGGCAGTTGCGGGTCTGGCCGGCCGGGCGCCACCCGTCCCGCTCGTTCTCCTCGGGGATCGCGGCGCCCTCCTCGATGAGGTGCGCCACCAGCGGGTCACCGAGCTCGCGCCAGGCGGCGGCCCGGATCTCGCCGAGGTCGCGCGGGGTGCCGGTGCGCGGCAGGGTCACGTAGCCGAGCGGCTCGCCGTGCAGGCGGACCAGCACCCGCATGGTGGTCTCGTCGCGCGGCGGCACCATCGACGACGTCGCGTCGCCGGCCAGATCGAAGTCGCAGCACCAGATGGCGGTGACCGGGCTGGACAGAGGCCGCGCGACCGGGCGCTTGGCCGCGGCAAGAACGCCGCCGACGATGCCCAGCACCTCGCGCCGCACGACCTCGCGCGGATCGAGCCGGGCCGGGTGAGCGAGGGCGTGCAGCAGCTCGACCGGGGTGGTCTCGCGGCCCACCTCGACCCGGGGCAACGCGTACCGGTTGCCCCGCGCGGGATGGGCGCGGGCCGTGGACAGCGCGAACGCGGCCGAGTAGCCGGCCCGGCGGGTGCGGGCGCGGACCCGGCGGTCGTGTTCGCCGTACGGGTAGGCGAGGAAGCGGGCCTCGCCGTGCCCGAGCGCGGTCACCGCGGCCCGCGACCCGGCCAGGTCGGCGCGCAGGTCGTCGTCGCGCAGCGTGGTGAGGTGGGCGTGCCGCCGGCTGTGCGAGGCCGGCTCCCAGCCGCGGCCGTGCATCTCGCCCAGTTGCTCGGCGGTCAGCAGCGGCAGCTTGCCCGCGCCGTGCGCGACGTCCCACGCGTTGTAGCCGCCGATCTCGTCGCTGACGACGCAGACCACCGCGGGGATGCCGTGCTTCTCGAGGACCGGCGCCGCGTGGGTGAGCATGCTCTCGTACGCGTCGTCGAAGGTCAGCAGCACGCTGCGCGGCTTGAGCGGCCGCCCCTCCAGATGCTCCAGCAGATCGTCGCCGTCGATGAAGGTGTACCCGGCCTCGACCAGCGCCGAGATCTGCGCCGCGAACCGCTCGGGAGTGACGCTGTACCGCGCGACCTTCGGATCGTCGATCTCCTCGATCGCGTGGTAGGCGAGGATGCTCACCCCGGTGGCCGCGCTCCGGACGAGCCCGCCGCGCGTCCGCGCCCCGTTCCAGTAGGCGATGTCGCGCACCTTGGCGAAGACGAACTCGGTCGCCAGGTCCATCCGGCCGCGGTCGACCCGCTCGACGACCCGGCTGCTGAGTGCCCGGACCGGCGCCTGCGGCAGCGTGGAGAGCGCCTGGGCGAGGCGGCCTTCGATGGTGTCGCCGCGGTGCCCGGCGCTGAGCACCGCACCGAGGCCGGGATGCTTGCGGGAGAGCATGGCGTCGGACTGGCCGGCCTGCGCCCACTGGCGGATGTTCTGCTCGGCCGAGACCACGTACCGCTGGTAGGAGACGGCGTTCGGGGCGAACCGGGCCCGCGCGCCCTCCTGCAGCAGCCGGTAGACGAGGTCGGTGTCCTCGCCGCCGAACGTGCCGTGCGCGGTGAGGGCACGGTCGAACCCGCCGACCCTGGTGAACCATTCCGTACGCACCGAGAGCTGCCCGGTGAGGAAGTCCTCGACGCCGAGCCGGCCGCCGGACAGGTCGAGCCGGACGCGCCGCTCGAACGCCCACCGTTCCGCGCCCCGGGTCAGGATGTTCACCGGCGAGCGCTCGTCGATCTGGATGTGCCCGACCACCGCGTCGGCGCCGGCGAGCAGGGTCTTGTCGTGCTCGATGATCAGATCCGGCTCGACCACCATGTCGTCGTCGAGGAAGAGCAGGAACCGGCCGCGGGCGGCGGCGGCGCCGGCGTTGCGGGCCGCGGCGGCGCCCCGGTTCGGCTGGTCGAGCACCTTGATCGGCAGCGGCAGCACCAGCCGGCCCAGTGCCTCGGCGGTGCCGTCGGTGGAGCCGTCGACCACCACGATCAGCTCGCACGGCCACGGACGCACGGTCGCCGCTATCGACGCCACGGTGTCCAGCAGAATGTCCCGCCGGTTATAGGTGGGAACTATGATGCTGAAGCGAAATGGTGTTGCGTTCACGGCTGTTTTCCCCGATCGCTCGTGCGATCAGGATCTGACGCTTTCGCCGCCGATCGGGCCTATTCCCGAAATTGAGTCACCGGCCCGCGCCGGAACGACTCGACGACATATCCCGCCACCGTGCTGCCGAGGCCGATCAGCACCACGCCCGCCTGCAGCAGGCCCTCCGGGCGACGCGCCGCGCCGGCGACGCCCTTGAGCACCGCCGAGGGCAGCGTGACCCGCACGTAACGGCGCTCGGTCGACAGGGCGGCGCCGGCGCCCTGCAGCAGCGAGACGATCCGCTTCGACCGCCCCTCGTGGTAGCAGCGGCTCAGGAAGTAGCTCATGGTCTGCCGGGCCGCCGGCACGTAGTGGTCGACGGCGGTCAGCGGGTCGAAGACGACCTTGTTGTTCGCGTCGTGCGCCGCCACCCGGATGCAGAACTCGGTCTCCTCGCAGCCGACCGGCTTGGCGCCGACCCGGCCGATCGCGTCGGAGAAGCCGCCCACCTGGGTGAAGACCGAGCGGCGCACCGCCATCGACGCGCCGATCGGGTTGCGCACCGCGCTCTTGACCTCGGGCAGGCCGCGGTAGCTGCACCCGACCACCCAGCCGAACTCGTCGGGGAACCAGCGCGGCGATTGCCCGCCCTCCCAGTTCGGCCGCACGGCGGTGCCGGCCACCGCCACGTCGTCGCTCGCGAACGCCTCGCGCAGGCCGGCCATCCAGCCGGGGGCGGCGACCGCGTCGTCGTCGAGGAACCCCACCACGTCGCCGCGGGCGGTCTCGACGCCGGTGTTGCGCGCGTCCGACAGGCCCTGGCGGCCGCCGTTGGCGACCACCCGGGCCCGCGGGAACTCCGTGCGCGCCCGCTCGAGCAGCGCGTCGTTGTGGTCGATCACGAGGATGAGCTCGTCACGCTCGCCCAGCTGCGCCTCGACCGAGGCGCAGGCGCGGCGAAGATCTCCCCAGCGCCAGTCGGCGTAGCTGCAGATCACGACGCTGATCGAGGCGTGCAGACCGACCTTGTGCATGGCGGCCAATACGGCCGCCGATCACGGGTCTTGAGGAAATCAGTCGAAGTTCAAGCCGCCTGTCCGGGTTCGCTTCAGCTCGAAGAAATCGGGGTACGACGCCAGCGCCACGGCGCCGTCGAAGACCCTCAGCGCGTCGTCGCCGCGCGGGATGCTCGACAGCACCGGCCCGAAGAACGCGACCCCGTCGATGTGAATGGTCGGGGTGCCCACGTCGTCGCCGACCGGGTCCATCCCCTCGTGGTGGCTGCGGCGCAGTTCCTCGTCGTAGTCGGTGCTGGTGGCCGCCTCGGCGAGCTCCGCGGGCAGGCCGACCTCGGCCAGCGCCTCGCGCACCACCACGTCGAAGTCCTTGTTGCCCTGGTTGTGGATGCGGGTGCCGAGCGCCGTGTAGAGCGGGGCGAGCACCTCGTCGCCGTGCTTCTCCTTGGCGGCGGTCACCACCCGGACGGTGCCGAGCGAGCGGTCGATGAGCTGGCGGTAGGACTCGGGGAGGTCACGGCCCTCGTTGAGCACGTACAGGCTCATCACGTGGAAGCGGAGGTCGAGGTCCTCACGGAGGCTCTTGACCTCGAGTATCCAGCGGGAGGTGATCCAGGCGAACGGGCAGGCCGGGTCGAAATAGAAGTCGACTGTTGTCACGCCTCGAACCTACGCCGCGCCGCGGCCGTTCGTCTGATCCAATTTCGCGGAGATCGAGTGGGCCATCGCCTCGACCCCGGCCATCACCAGGTCGACGCCGAACGCGTAGTAGTGCTCGGTGTCGGGCGCCCGTGAGTAGGTTGCGGCGAAGGCGACCACCATGGGGTATTTGTCGGCCGGGAGGCTCTCCATCGAGAGCCTCTTCTGCCGGCGCCACTCGCCCGCCTGGTCGGCCGGAACGTTCATCGGGCAGTCGGGCTGCGCGTGCACCAGGCCGATCGCGGCGTGCAACAGGTACGACGCCACCCAGTACGCCTCCTCGATGCCGAACCCGGCCGCGGTGAGCAGGGCGAGCGCGTCGTTCGTGGCGCGGGTGAAGCTCTCGCCCTCGGTCTTGTCGACCGCGTGCATGAGGTCGGCCAGGCTGGGGTGCTCGCGCATCACTGTGACGAGCGCCTCCACCATCGCGCGCAACTGCTTCTGCCAGGGATCGGTGGCGGCACGGCCGGCCCGGACCGTGGACAGCGCGTGGTCGACGATGCCGAGCAGCAGCTCGTCCTTGTTCTTGAAATGCCAGTACAGAGCCATGGGCGTGACGCCCAGCTCCTGCGCGAGACGGCGGATGGTGACCGCCTCCACGCCCTGCTCGTCGCCGAGCCGCAACGCCCGCTCGGCGACCGCCGCCTTGCTCAATTTCTCGCCTGCCACTTGACAACCATACAACGTATAGGTCTCATGTACCTAGTACATGTACGCCGTACAAGGACGCTGTACAGGGGGAGACCAATGGGAAAGAACCGCAGGTGGTGGGCGCTCGTCGCGGTGGCGCTCGGCACCTTCATGACGTATCTCGACAACAACGTGGTCAACGTGGCCCTCCCGTCCATCCAGCGGGACCTCGAGCTGAGCATCTCCGGCCTCGAGTGGATCGCCAGCGCGTACGTGCTGGTCTTCGCCGGCCTGCTGCTGGCCGGTGGTCGGATCGCCGACGTGCTCGGCACCCGCACGGCGTTCTTCGCCGGCCTCGCCGTCTTCACCGCCGCCTCGGTCGCGGCCGGGCTCGCGCAGAGCCAGGAGATGCTGATCGGCGCCCGCGCGGTGCAGGGCATCGGCGCGGCGCTGCTCACCCCGGCCTCGCTGGCCCTGCTCCCGCAACTGTTCCCCGACCCGCGCGAGCGCGGCACGGCGGTCGGCATCTGGGGCGCGGTCGGCGCGCTGGCCCTCGCGATCGGCCCGTTCACCGGCGGCTGGCTCAGCCAGCACGCGTCCTGGGGCTGGATCTTCCTGATCAACGCGCCGATCGGCGTGGCCACCGCCGCGCTGACCGCGTGGAGCGTCCCGGCCGCCAAGCGCGGCGCCACCCGCGGCTTCGACATCCCCGGCGTGCTCACCTCGTCGATCGCGCTGTTCGCCCTGACGTACGCGCTCATCGAGGGTGAGTCGCGCGGCTGGACCTCCGGCGTCATCCTGGCGTCGTTCGCCGTCGCCGCGGCGGCGGCCATCGCCTTCGTGGTGGTCGAGCTTCGGTCCGCCAACCCGATGATGGACCTCGGGTTCCTGCGGCAGCGGGTGTTCAGCGGCGGCCTGCTCGCCATGGGCCTGTGGGCGTTCGGCGTCTTCGGCATCTACTTCTACACCGCCATCTACCTGCAGAACGTGCTCGGCTTCTCGCCGACCGAGGCCGGGGCGGCCTTCGTCCCGATGGCGCTGGTCATGGCGGTCACGGCGACCATCGCGCCGCGGCTCGAGGTGCGCTTCGGCGCCGGCCGTACGGTGGCGCTCGGTCTCGGTTTGATGGCGGTCGCGATCTTCGGGATCTCCGGCTACGGCGAGGGCACCACCTACGGCGACCTGCTCCCCTGGTTCCTGCTCTACGGCGTCGGCGGCGGCATGCTGGTCCCGCTGAACAACGTGATCGTCGGGGCGCTGCCGGCCGAGCGGGCGGGCGTCGGCTCGGGCATGCTCAACGTCTCCCGCGAGGTCTTCGGCCTGCTCGGCATCACGATCCTCGGCGCGATCCTCACCAACCGCTCCAACGCGGCCAGCGGCGCCGAGCTGCACCGCTACCTGTCCGGCTATCAGTTCTCGCTGGTGGTGGCGGCGATCCTGGTGGCGGTGGGCGTGCCGGTCGCGCTCTGGTCGCTGCGCTCCGTCAAGCCGGCGCCGGCCGTCGAGACGGCGGAGCCCCAACTCGAGCTGGTCTGAGCTCAGGACGCGGCGGCGAGCTCCACCTGAAGCGGCAACGTGACGCTGAAGGTGGTGCCGCCGCCGTCGCCGGGCCGGGCGCTGAGGGCGCCGTCGTGAGCGTCCACAATGGCCTTGGTCACCGCGAGCCCCAGCCCGGTGCCCTTGATGCCGTCGCGGGTGGCGTTGCTGGCCCGGAAGAACCGGCTGAACAGGTGCTGGTACTGCTCCGGCGGAATGCCGATGCCGGTGTCCGAGATCTCGATGACCACCTCGTGCTCCCGCCGATGCGCCGCCACCGTGATCGTCCCGCCCTCCGGCGTGTACTTGATCGCGTTGGAGAGCAGGTTGTCGAGGGCCTGCCGGAGCCGCTGCGCGTCTCCGAAGACCGGCAGATGCGGATCCAGCGTCTCGGTCACGGTCAAATTCTTCCCGTACGCCCCCGGGCGGTGATTGTCGACGACATCGCGCAACAGCTTGCCGGCCGACATCGGGCGCGGATCGATGCTGATGTGTCCCGCGTCGAGGCGTGCCAGGTCGAGCAGGTCGTCGACGAGCCGTTGAAGGTGCAGCACCGTGCGGTCGACGACGGCCGCGTGCCGCCGGGCCATCTCGTCCAGCTGCGGGTTGTCCAGCAGCATCTCGCTGTAGCCGCGGATCACCCCGACCGGGTTGCGTAGCTCGTGGATGACGACGGCGACCAGCTCGTCCTTCATCCGGTCCAGCTCGCGCAGCTGCTCGACCTGCCGCTCGCGCTGCTCGGCGACCTCCCGGCGGTCGCTCACATCAGTGCTGATCCCGTCCACGAACAGCCGGCCGCCCTCCCGGCGGGCCGCGGCCCGGGTCCAGATCCAGCGGGTGACGCCGTCGAAGCCGACGATCCGGCACTCGATCTCACCGGACCGGCCGGCGGCGAGGACCTCGTGGAAGGCCGCGAACCCGGCCCGGTCCTCGTCGTGCACCCGGCCGAGGATCGTGGTGCTCATGTCGCCGCCGGTGGGCAGCGCGCCGCCGAAGACGCCGTGCGCGTTCGGGCTCGCGTACACGGATCGGGCCTTGCCGTTCCGCGTGATCTCCACCGTCCAGACGTAGTCGTTGAGCTGCCCGATCACCCGGTCGAAGTCGCGGCGGGCGGCGGCCAGCGCGAGCGTGAGGTCCTCGGCGCGGCGACGCTCGACGAAGCGGCCGAGGTGGGCGCCGACGGCGTCGAGCATCTCCGCGACGTGCGGGTCGTGCGCCACGTCGGTGTCGGTGAAGAACGCGAGCACGCCGACGACGCGGCGGCCGGAGCGCACCGGCAGCGCCACCGCGGTGCGCAGGCCGGCCCGCCGGGCGGGCTCGATCCGGCTGCCCGCGAGGAGACCGCCGACCTCCACATCGGACCAGACCTCGGCGCCCCGCTGCCACGCCTGCCCGGCCAGCCCCTCACCGCGGCGGAAGCTCATCGGCTCGTCGCCGGTGAACTCGGACAGGTCGCGGTCGCCGGCGGTGTGCGAGCTGACCCGGTCGATGTGCCGGCGGCCCTCGGCGACCTGCCAGTACTCGCCGCAGACCCAGCCGAGCGCGTCGGTGATCGCCGCGACCACGCGGATGGCGGCCTGCTCGGCGTTCGTCGCCTCGGAGAGCACCTGTGCCACCGTGTGCCGGGCGCGGCGCAACTCCTCGGCCTTGTGCGCCTCGGTGATGTCGTGCATGGCGGCCACCGCGCCCAGACGGCGGCCGCCGGCGGCGTCGATCGGCCGCGCGTTGCTGACGAACCGGCGCGGGCCGCTCGCGGTCTGCACGACCAGCTGCTGACCGCGTACGGCCTCGCCGGCGTAGGCGCGAGCCAGCGGGATCTCGTCGGGGGCGAGCGGGGTGCGCCCGTCCGGCGCGTACAAGTCGTACGCGTCGGCCCATGTCTCCCCGGTCTCACCGCGAGTCGCCTCACGGCCGTGCACGTCGCGCAGCGCGCGGTTGAAGAACGTCAGCCGCCCGCTGCTGTCGCAGGCCGCCACCCCGGTGTCGAGGCTGTCCAGCAGCGCCTGGAGGAAGGTGTGCTCGTCGTCGAGCTCCTGGCGCTGGCGCTCCAGCTCGGCGAGCGCCACCATCCGGTCGGTGATGTCGTGCAGGAACGCGTGGAAGACCGGCTCGTCCCGCTCCCGGCCGACCTGCACCGTCATCTCGGCCGGGAACTCACGCCCGTTCCGGTCGATCGCGGCCAGCTGCAGGCGCTGCCCGGCGAGGTGCGACCGGCCGGTGTCGCGCACCCGGGCCAGCCCCGCAAGGTGCATCTCGTGGTAGCGCGCCGGAATGATCAGCCCGGTCACCTGCCGGCCGACGGCCTCGGCGGCCGGGTAGCCGAACAAACGCTCCGCGGACGCGTTCCAGGCGATCACGTTGCCCTCGCCGTCGATGGACACGTACGCGTCGTGAGCGCTATCCAGGACGGCCTGCATCCGGGCCGCGGCCCGCTGCTGCTCGCCGTGCGCCAGCCGCAGCGCGATCTCGGCCTCGGCCGCGGCGGCGAGGTCGGACAGGGTCGCGATCTCGTCCTCGGTCCAGTCCCGGGGCTTGTCGTCGACCACGCAGAACGAGCCGAGAACGTGGCCGTCCGCGGAGCGCAGCGGGAAGCCGGCGTACGCGATCGCCTGGTACTCGGCGATGGCCGGGTTGTCGCGCAGACGCTCGTCCAGGCGGGCGTCGGCCACGATCAGCGGGGCGTCATCCTCGACGACATAGCGGCAGTACGAGTGGGACAGAGGCGTCTCACGGGTCTCGTCGAGCTCGCCGGTGAGGCCGCAGGCGCTGGGGAAACGCTGGCGGTCGGCATCGACGAGCGACACCAGCGCGGCCGGCGCCCCGACAACGCGGGCGGCGAGGCTGGTCAGCCGGTCCAGCGACGGCACCGGGCCCTCGTCGAGCAGGCCGGTGGCCCGCAGAACACTCAGCCGCTGGGAATCCCGCATGATTCTTCCCATCGGCCGCGGGAAGCCCCATCTGAGTCAGTGCCGGGTTTGCGACTTTATGCTGGGTTTGTGAGCTTCGCTGCGAACCATTCGGACGCGAGGCTGTCCACTCGTGCCGCCTGCGAGGTCACGGCGTGCGCCATCTCCGGAACGACCTGCCAGTCGACCGTGGCGCCGGCCGTCTCCAGCGCCGGCACGGCCCTGGAGACCGGCTCGATGATGGCGTCGACCATGTCGTCCGCGCCGGTGATGAACCGGATCGCGGCCCCGCGCAGGTCGGCGGCCCGGCGCACGAAGTCGAGCCGATCGGCGACCGCGTCGGTCTCGGCCGACCAGGCATATGGCTGACCATGCCTCCTCGACAGCGCGTCGATCGAGTTCCGGAACTGGACCACCGGATTGATGAGGACGGCGGCGGTGATGTCGACCCCGCCCTCGGCCAGCACCAGCTGGGCGACCGCGCCGCCCATCGAGCCGCCCATGACCCCGACCCTCGTGGCGTCGCGGATGCCCAGTTGCTCCTTCGCCGCCGCGAACGCCGCGGGGAACTCCTCGAGCGCGCCCAGGGTCACGTGCCGGTGAACGTTCCGGACGGCGTCTTCCATGATCAGCTCTTCGAGGCCGCCCCGCGGTAGCCGCTTGCCGCTCATCGGGAGTCCGAAGTAGAGCCGCCACGCGTTGAGCCCCGTCAGCGGCACCGCGTCGGCGAAGGCCTCCTCGGTCTGCGGGTCGCCGAGAAGGTGATAGGCGACAACGACCGTGTCATGCCCGGACGCGTCGGCCGGGGGCAGAGCCACGTAGGGCACTCCGGCGGCGGTGCCGTTCACCTTCTCCGCCTCCTCTTGCGCGCCCGCAGCAGTTTGAGCAGGGCCGGACCCTGCAGGCCGGCGCCTATCCCGGCGAGGAGACCGCCCGGGACGTACGTGTCGGCCTGGGCCGGAATCGCATAGACCAGCAACCCGACGCCGGTCAGATAGACGGCCCCACCCACGATCGCCCGGGCCATGGTCCGCCCTCGGCGGGGCGCGGCGTAGCTCACCCCGGAGAGTCAACCAGGCAGTCGATCACGCTGCCAGGTCTATCTGCTGAATTCGCCGGATCTCGCTGCCCTGCTCGACCGCCATCTCGCCGGCCACCTCCCGCAGGCGCTCGTCGGCGCCGCCGCCCACCAGGTCGCCGGCCATCTCGAGGGCGCCCTCGTGGTGAGCGATCATCATGGCCGCGAACTTCCGGTCGAAGGCCGCGCCGTGCAGCCCCGCGAGGGCCGCCAGGTCGGCCGGGCTCTGCATGCCCGGCATCGTGCCGTGGTCGTGGCCCGGGTCGCTCTCGGACAGCTTCCGGTCGTGCAGCCAGGCCCGTAGCCAGGCCACCTCGGGCGCCTGCGCCGCGCCGATCCGGGCCGCCAGCGCGCGAATCTGCTTGTCGCCGGCCCGGTCGGGGGCGAGCTCGGCCATGTCGATCGCTTGTCCGTGATGGACGATCATCATCTGTACGAAGGTGGTGTCGATCGTGTTGTAGGTGTCGACGCCCGGCGCCATGACGTGCTCCTGGTCGGTCACCCGGGGCTGGTCGCCGGGTTTGCCGGGCAGGACCACGCGTACGTCACTTTTGGGTTGGCTTTTTTCTTGGGGGCTTGCCGTGATCACGAGCCCGCCCGCTACCACGATGGCCAAACCGGCGGCGGCATACATCGATGAACGTCTAACCATTCCGCTACTGTAGCCACTCAGATGGACACGTACGGTATTCGGAAGGGAGCTTCATGAAGCAGCCTGCCTCACGAGGGTGGATGCTCGGGTGCGCGGCCCTGGTCGTCGCCGTCACCGCTTCGCTCGCCGGCACCGCCGCCAACGCCGCGCCACCGGCCATCCCCGGCGTCGACGAGATCGTCAGCAGCCCCAACCTCACACAGATCGCCCACCTGGACAAGACCGGCCCGTTCGCCACCTCCACCAACTCCGACTGGGCCTTCCAGGGCCACTACGCCTTCGGCGGGAACTACAACGGCTTCGCCGTCTACGACATCCGCAACCCGTCCGCGCCGGCGGTCGCCGCCCAGGTGGTCTGCCCCGGCTCGCAGAACGACGTCTCGGTCAGCGGCCGCCTGCTCTTCCTCGGCACCGACAGCCAGCGCACCAACGACACGTGCGAGAACGCGGCGTCGACCACGGCCGAGCCCGGCGACCGCTGGGAAGGCATCAAGATCTTCGACATCAGCGACCCCACCACCCCGCGGTACCTCAAGTCGGTGAAGACGGACTGCGGCTCGCACACCCAGACACTGGTGCCCGGCAAACGCCACGACCCCAACGTCTACCTGTACATCTCGTCGTACAACCTGGCCGGCGTCGACCAGCCGAACTGCGCCCTCCCGCACGACAAGATCTCCATCGTCAAGGTCCCGCTCCGCAACCCGGCGGCCGCCACCGTCGTCGCGGCGCCGATCGTCTTCCCCGACGGCGGCTACGAGGGCAGCCCCGGCCACTACGAGACCACCGGCTGCCACGACATCACCGCGTACGCCGAGAAGGACATCGCCGCCGGCGCGTGCATGGGCGACGGCGTGCTCTTCGACATCTCCCGCCGCACCGCGCCGCGCGTCATCACCACCGTCCGCGACACCGTGAACTTCGCCTTCTGGCATTCCGCGACGTTCAACAACAGCGGCACCAAGCTCGTCTTCACCGACGAGCTGGGCGGCGGCGGCCAGGCAACATGCAACCCCACCATCGGCCCCAACCGCGGCGCGGACGCCATCTACGACATCGTCGGCGGTCGGAAGCTGCAGTTCCGCAGCTACTTCAAAATCCCCAGGACGAACGCCGACACCGAGAACTGCGTCGCCCACAACGGCTCGCTGATCCCGGTTCCCGGCCGCGACATCATGGTGCAGGCCTGGTACCAGGGCGGCATCTCGGTCTGGGACTTCACCGACTCGCGGCGGCCGCGGGAGATCGCCTTCTGGGAGCGCGGCCCCATCTCGGCCACCGAGCTCATCGGCGGCGGCTCATGGTCGGCGTACTGGTACAACGGCAACATCTACTCGAACGACATCGCCAAGGGCATCGACGTGCTGTCGTTGAAGGATCCACGTACGGCGGCGGCGCGCTTCTTCCGCACGGATGAGTTCAACGCCCAGACGCAGAACAACTTCTTGCGCTGGCGATAGACCCTTTTTGAGACGGCCCGGGGTTGCATCGCGCAACGCCGGGCCGTTCGAAGGGTGCCCCCGGTAGTGTGCTGGTTCAGGACATAGGAAACCCATGTCTCGGGTCATCGGAAACGGTGTGTCGGGACATCGGAAACTCTGGATGCTGGTGATCGTCGGCGGGTGTCCAAAGCCCGTCTCGTGATCACCGCTGTCATCGTCGAAGGCCGCTCGCAGGCCGAGACCGCCCGCGCCTACGGCGTCTCCAAAGGCTGGGTGTCCAAGCTGATCGCCCGCTACCAGGCTGAGGGCGAGGCCGCGTTCGAACCACACTCGCGGCGGCCCCGCTCGTCACCGTCCGCGATCAGCCCGCAGGTCGTCGCGTTGATCGTGGCGACCCGCAAACAGCTCGCCGAGCGGGGCCTGGACGCCGGCCCGGACACGATCCGCTGGCACCTGCAGCACCGCCACGGCATCACCGTCTCGAGGGCCACCATCGCCCGGCACCTGGCCGCCCAAGGCCTGATCACCCCTGAGCCGGCCAAACGGCCGAAGTCGTCCTACATCCGCTTCCAAGCTGAGCAGCCCAACGAATGCTGGCAGGCCGACTTCACCCACTACCGGCTCACCCGCCCCGACGGCCGGCCCGGCCCCGACGCCGAAATCCTCTCCTGGATCGACGACCATTCCCGCTACGCGCTCTCGGTCACCGCCCATCTGCGGGTCACCGGCCCGATCGTGGTGCACGCCTTCCGTGACGCCGTGACCAGGCATGGTGTTCCCGCGTCCACGCTGACCGACAACGGCATGGTGTTCACCACCCGCCTGTCCGGCGGCCGCGGCCGCAACGGCCTCGAACACGACCTGCACCGCTACGGCGTGAAACAGAAGAACTCACGCCCGAACCACCCGACCACCTGCGGCAAAGTCGAACGCTTCCAGCAAACCCTCAAAAATGGCTCCGCGGCCAGCCCACCCAACCCGCCGACATCGGCCAACTACAGACCCTGATCGACGCGTTCGTCGACGAGTACAACCACCGCCGGCCACACCGATCCCTGCCGCACCAAGCCACCCCGGCCACCGCCTACCAGGCCCGGCCCAAAGCCAGCCCCACTGGCCAGAGCAGCACCGAGTCCCACGACCGGCTCCGCCGCGACCGTATCGACAAAGCCGGGAAAATCACCCTGCGCTACAACGGCACGCTTTACTCCATCGGCGTCGGGCGAACCCACACCGGAACCCACGTCCTCGTCTTGGTCCAGGACCTCAACATCCGCATCATCAACGCCACCACCGGCGAACTCCTACGCGAACTCGTCCTCGACCCCAGCCAGCGCTACCAGCGCCTCAACAAACCACCCGGACCGGCACCAAGAAAGAAGAACCCCTGAACCTGCGACCGCGGGTTCAGGGGTTTCCGATGTCCTGAGACATCACAGGGTGCCCCCGGTAGGAATCGAACCTACGACACACGGTTTAGGAAACCGATGCTCTATCCCCTGAGCTACGAGGGCCTGCGCCCCATATCGTACCTACCAGGTGATACGCACGAGTGGTCGGGCGCGCCTTCCGGTGCCCGCGGGGTGATTCCGGGCCGTTTCCGGCCCTGGTGGAGGACGTGCGGAGCGAATACGGCCTCCTGCGGCAGCGTGGCTGGGCATCCGGCGCACGGGGTACCCGGCGCGTGGGATCGGCTACCCGGTGCGGTGGCGGTTCCAGCGGGCAGCAGCATCGGCGAGCGGGCCGAGATGAGTGGCAGACGGCCTTTGCTGTGCGCGCTCGCGGCTCAGTTCGGTAATGCCAGCAGCAAACGCGCTGACTGCTTCTGGTGAAGCGGTCGACCACACCGGGATCTGGCCGGCCCAAGCCTCGGCTTGCTCCGGACCATGCCCAGCCCGGACCAATCGGATCACCATGAGAGCGGTGTCGATCCAAGCGGCGCCGCGGCATGGCATCGACCAATCCACGATCGTGACTACGCCCTCATAGATAAGGAAGTTGTACCGGGTTACGTCGGTGTGGATCAACGTGTTGCCGTCGACCACCTCGGGTGGAACGTAGCCGGACCATCGCGCAGCGGCGCTCTGCACCTTGTCAGCCGGGCACGGCGTGAGTGTCGTGGCCATCGCACCGAGCGCCCCAGCCATGGCGGGTAGATCGGGTGAGTCTGGTCCGAGGTCAGGATGCCGGCCGGGAACGTACTCAAATCCCAGCAACAGCCAGCCCTCGCGTTCAACTTGCCAGAGCAAGCGGGGCATCTGCGGCGGAAGTGAAGCGTTGATCCGGGCCTCGTTGCGGTGCATCCAAGCCATCGGGTTGCCGGCAGCTGCACCTTTACAGAAAATACGGCCGGCATCGGTCTCCAGCACGGCCACGACGTCGGAGATCACCCCCGTCTCGACCTGCGCCACCCGAGCGATCGGGCCGGTGCGGCTCTCGACCTCTGCTCGGACAGTGGGCGGAAGTTCGTGCCATGGGTATCGAGGCACGGTTGCGGGCTCCTCAGGTTCGCGGCTGGGAAGAGCCTACGTCCCCAGCCGCGAACCGCCGGCTTATCGAGTCGGACTGTCGTGGCACCCGGCATGGCATTGAGTGCAGTCGGCGGAGGTGGTCATCGACCAGAGCTTCGCGTCTACCATGTACCCGGCCCGGCGAATCGCCGCGACCGTGACGGCCAAATTCGCCTTTGGCACCGTCGGCCACTCGTCCCCGGTCGGTTCGTCGTCGGGTACGTGATGGATGAACCGGCCGGCGATTCGCTCGCAGAACTCGGCGTATTCGCGGGTGTAGAGGATGAACGTGTGCCAGCCGATGTCGACTAGCTCGCTCGGCCCAATCGGCTCGGTTGCCGTCACGCAGGCTTTCAGAAACGCGAGCGTCTGATCCAGGATGCGTTCGGGCACACCCGCGGACAGCTCTGGGTGCTCCGCGGAGATCCGGGCAACGAGCCGGTCCGCCAGATCGGCGGGCAGCTGCCGCCGATGTTCGTTGAGGTGACCGACAGCTCGATCGGAAGGCTCCTCAGTGACCACAGAAGCCGGCAAGATCTTCCGCGAGGCTTGGATCGCAGGGGTCAACAAGCACTACCCCGGCGAGCCGAAGGCGGGTTACGTCACGCCATGGGATGAGACCCCAGAGTGGGAGCGCCAGAGCGCGGCCGCGGTCTACGGACTCGTCGCCGACCTACTCCGCATCAGCGAAGGCGCTGCTCGGCGTCTCACTCGAGTACAGAAAAGCCAGTTCGTCGCGGCCAGCTGGGCGGCCCAGATATTTCTGCGATTCGAGAGCCCCAAGCCGTCCTACGTAGCGCCGTGGGAGACATTGCCGGCCTGGCAGCAAGACGTCGACGCGGACATCTTCGAAGCCATCGAACTTAACGAGAATCAGGCAGGCTGACGCTCTACGTCCTTCGTGCGGGGAACCAAAAGCTGCGCACGCACGACTCCTGGCATGGGTCGCCGTCTCAGCACCGCCACGCTGCGATGCGGCGGCCAACACAGAACGGCAGCACGCAGAGTGTCTGATCAGTGACTCAAGGTATTGAAGCTCGAAAATCAACTTTCTAGCCTCGAAGGATGTCGATTCCTGCGGTAGGGCGCGTCGCTCGAGCCGGTATAGCTGAGCCCCAAGGGCTCGCGCTCTTCGGCCTGCCGAACGGGTCGCCGACTCTCTCCATCCGACCGGCAGACAGCCTCAGATCAGCCCTTCAGGCCGGCTACCCCTTGGAGCGGTATCGCCGCCTGTGGCGGTTCGGCCGAACCCGCGAGTTGGACGGATGCATCCGCGGACACCTCGGGTACGAGCGCGAGAAGAACGCCACGCTTTGGGACCGCACCAAGCAGGACTTCGCCAAGGCGCCAGTACCTAACGGCTCCGCTGCGCCATTCATGATCCGGCTGTCGGACCTCACCGTCGTCTTCCAGCCAAAGCCGGATCTTCGACTCGACTCCTTCATCGGGGCCCTGCAGGCGATGATCCGCACTCAGACACGCGAAACTGGGTGGCGCGTTGCATCACTAACCGGCGAGGTGTCGTTCGATGAGTGGCGTAGCCGGGTCGATCTTGTCACGCGCATTCGCTTCCGTATGAGGAAGTCAGGATCGAGACAGACGCAGAGCCGGCTCATCGCGTTGCTGACAGAGCCCGGATCCGACCTCGCAACCGTCGAACTGCGAGCCGCAGAAGGCCTCGAGACTTCTGCGCCCCTGGTAGTTGAGTTGGCGAATCTTGCGGAGAGCGGCTACGGCGAGTTCGCCGCCAAGGGCGTCACCGGTGACGCCTCCGGAACCACGCGCGAGTGGACCAGCACTTTGCGCGGCGAAAGCATCATGACCGAAGTTGAACTTGAGCCGGAGACCGGCGAAGCACCGTGGAATGCTCTGGACGAGCAACTCGCCGGGATCAGCTCAGCCCCACCGTCCGATGCGGCCTGACCGCCGGCAACCAACAGAAGGCCGCCAACGTCGCGACGAGATGTGTCGCTGGCGGTCGACGAGTTGCTCGCGGGCTTTAGCCGGCGCTTAACGCTGGTGCAGCGTGCCCATAGCCGGCCTCCGGCGATCGTTTCCGGCAACGGAATCGACTGGGAGGTCAACCGCATGAACAGGAAGCGTCTTGTTGCCGTGGTGGTCGCGGGGAGTCTGGCCGCTCTGGGGCTGGCGGGGACTGCCATGGCCGCCGGGCAGGATGACCCGGGTGTTGCGCCTACGGCGACAGTGACGGCGAAGGCGGGGCCCGCGCCGAGCCCGAGCACGACCACGCCCGCCACCCGCCGCACCAGCGACGACCACGGCCGGCGGGCCGAGCCGGGCGACGACCACGGCCGCCACGCCGAGCCCGGCGACGACCACGGCGGTGACCGGAAAGAGCGGAAGGAGCGGAAGGACCGGAGCGACCGCAGCGGCAAGGGCCGGGAAGCCGGTGACGATCACGGCAGCGGCGGCCACGGCTCTGACGACTGACCGCACACGCGAAGCGCGCCCTTCGGCCGACAGCGGAGGGCGCGCTTGTCCACCCGTACCCGAAAAATCAGGAAATCTCGAGCCGGACCACCGCGCCGCCGGAGGCGGAGGTTTTGACGTCGAAGACTTCGGCCACCTGCCGTGCGATGTCGAGCCCGAGACCCGTCGACCCGCCCGCCGACGAACCCCGGGAAGCTGCCGAAGCAGAGAAGCCCGGCCCTTCGTCCGCGACCTCGAGCACCGCTCCCCCACCCGGCCGAGCCGTCAGCGACACCGCAAAAGCAGTCCCGTCCGGCGTATGCGCGAAGACGTTCTCGAGAAGCGCATCCAACGCCGCCGCCAATTCGTCCGCGGCGACAGCAACCGGCAGCGGCGAGGAAGGCAGCGACCGCGTCATCGTCCGCCCGGTGTCCTCGGCCAGCACCGCCCAGAACGCGACCCGATCGGCGACGACCACAGCCGCGTCACAGGGCGAAGGAACGGCGCGCGCCTGTTGGATCACCACCGTCACCGCGCGCGCCAACGCGTCCGCCGCGGCCGAGACTCGCTCCGACTCGGCCGGGTCGCGCAACGATTCCGCCTCCAGCCGCAGCGCCGTCAGCGGCGTCCGCAACCGATGCGACAAGTCGGCAACCCTCTCGCGCTCCGCCGCCAGCAGATCCTGAATCCGCCCGGCCAGCTGGTTGAGCGCCCCCGCCACCTCGCGAACCTCCGCCGGACCATTCGGCAGCGCCCGCGCCGTCAGATCCCCCGAAGCCAGCCGATGCGACACCCCCGACAGCTGCGTGATCGGCGCGATCAGGGTCCGCGCCAGGCGATCCGCCACCAGCAGACCGAGCAGGACCAGCGCGGCCCCCAGCGCGAACAGCACAAGCCAGGCCCGATGCACCCCGCGGTTGAGCGACGCGTCGGAGACCACCGTGCGCACGACCGAGGTCCCGCCGACGCCGACGACCGGGACCACCAGCTCCTGACCGTCCGGGGTGTCCACCGTCAGCGCCTGGCCGCGCAGGACGGCCAGGCGAACCGCCGCGGTGGTCGCGGCCGGCGCACCGATCACGCTCCCGTCGGGGAGAAAAACCGTGACGGGTACGGGTTGAACCGTTACCGCCAAGCGAAGCGCCTCCTGGTCGCCGACCAGCGGCACGATCGTCTGCACCACGTCGTCGGCCCGGCTCAGCGCACGATCGGCCGCGACCTGCCGTACGAGAAGAGCCACCGGCACCAGAAAGGCCAGCAGAACCAGCACCGTGGTCGCCGCGACCAGAAGGGTCAGTCGCGCCCTCATGACGGCTCGCTCAGCCGTACGCCAACTCCTCGGACGGTATGCAGATAGCGCGGCACCTGCGCGGTTTCGCCCAGCTTGCGTCGCAGCCAGGACAGGTGGACGTCGACCGTCTTGTCGGTGCTGCCGTAGGGCACCTGCCACACCTCGGTGAGCAGCTCCCGCTTGCTGACCACCTGCCCGGCCTTGCCCGCGAGATGGTGCAGCAGGTCGAACTCGCGCGGCGTCAGCTCCACCTCGACGCCGTCCAGGAACACCGTGCGGGCCGCCGCATCGATCCGCAGTCCACCGATGACCAGCTCCGAAGCCACCGTCGAGCCCACCCGCCGCAACACCGCCCGGATCCGGGCGTCGAGCTGCGCGGCCGTGTACGGCTTGACCACGTAGTCGTCGGCCCCGGCGTCGAGCAGCTGGACCATCGACGCCTCCTCGTCCCGGGCGGTCGCGACGATCACCGGCACCGTGCTCACCGCGCGAAGCATCCGCAGCAGCTCGCGGCCGTCGAGGTCGGGCAGGCCGAGGTCGAGGACGATCAGGTCGGGCCGTTCGGCCAGCGCGGTCTGCAGGCCCTCCATCGCCGCCGGCGCCGCCGCCACGGCGTGGCCGCGCTCGCGCAGGGCACGCAGCAGCGTCTGCCGGATCGCCGGGTCGTCCTCGATGAGCAGGAGTCTCGCCACGGCTGCACGCTAGCCGCTGCGAACGCGGGCGTGCCGGGTCCTTAACCGTCCTTTATCCCTACCGGGTGCCCGCCTTAGGGCGCGAGGGCGCATAGTCGCGGCATGGGGTTCTTGGATCGGCTGGGGCGCAAGCCCATGGTCATCGTCGCCGGGTGGATCCTGGCGGCGGTGCTCGCCATCCTCGTCGGCGTCGTCGGGGTCGGCGTCGTGGGCGCGGGCCTGACCTCCCGGCAGGGCACGCCGATCAGCCAGGAGGAGGTGCTGCGCGCCCTCGGCGAGTCCTCCCCCACGCCGCACGTTTCCGAGATGTCGTCCGCGCCCATCGCCTCGAAACAGTCTTTCAGCACTCGCGGCGGCACGGTCGTCGCCACCTGCGAACGGATCCTCACGATGGCACCCGCGCAGGGCTTCGCGATCCACGAGCAGAACGACCGCGAAGGCGAGTTCCGCGGCGTCAGCGACAACCACGACCGCGTCAAGGTCGAGCTCTCCTGCGCCGCCGGCACTCCCCAACTGCGGATCCGCTCCGAGGACTAGCTTGGGCCTAGCCCTTTCCAGAAGCGCAGCAGCGGCTCCGCGAGATCCGCCGGCCTTTCGGCCGGAAAGAACAGCTTGGCGTCCGGCACCTCGACCACCTCACGCACGCCGGGGATCAAATTCCTCAGCTCGTACGCCCGATCGAGCGCGAAAAACGCATCACCGGTGCCCCAGACGAGCTGGGTAGGCACGTCGAGCCGGGCCAGCGCCGGCTTTTCCGCCACGAGGTCCCGCTCCCGGATCGCGGCCAGCCAGCGCTCCATCTCGCGAGCCCGCTTGCTGGAGAGCGGCGCCAGCCATTGCCGGACGGTCGCCATCGGCAGCGCCTCGACATCCTGCAGGCCGGGCCCGTAGAGCACGCGCCGCGCCCGCTGGGGATCGCGCAGGAACAAGCGCTGCAGCGGGGCGAGCAGCCGCGCCCGGGCCAGCCACACCGCCGGAGCGAACAGCCGTGGCGGCAGGTTGCCGATCGTGTCGCAGTTGGTGAGCGTGATCGACCGCAGCAGCTCCGGGTGGCGGGCCGCGAAGATCTGCGCGATCGCCCCACCGGTGTCGTTGGCGACCAGGTCGATGCCGGTGAGGCCCAGCGCGTCGCAGAAGGCGGCCACGAAGTCGGCGGTCTCGCCGAGCTCGTAGGAGGCGGCCGGCGGCGTGCGCCCGTGCAGCGGCAGGTCGACGGCGACGCAGCGCCGCTCGCTGCCGATCAGGTCGATGACGCCGCTCCAGAGGCTGCTGCCGGTGCCGGCCCCGTGGATGAACAGCGCGGCCTCGCCCGGCCCGTCCCCCGTGTCGAGATAGCCGGCCGGGCCCCTCGACGTCGTCGCGATCAGTGGTTGTGCCATGTTCGTTCCTCCCCGGACTGCGGGTTGGTACGGTCAGAAACCGACTGTCGGTCTACATCTTCTAGACCGACGGTCGGTCTGTCAATGAGAGGGAGCACGTGAACAGGAACGTGGCACGCGGCCGCGAGACCCGCGAGCATCTGGTCCGGGTCGCCACCCGGCTCTTCGCGACGCAGGGCTACGAGGGCACGTCGATCGAGGCGGTGCTCCAGGAGACCGGCGTGAGTCGCGGCTCGCTCTACCACCACTTCCCCGGCAAGGAGGCGCTCTTTCTCGCCGTCTTCCAGGAGCTGGAGGTGCGCGTGGTCGCCGAGATCGCCGGCTCGGTGGCGGGCCTCTCTGACCCGGTCGAGGCGATCGGCGTGGCCTGCCTGGCCTGGATCCGCATGGCCGGCGACCCCGAGGTCCAGCAGATCGTCCTGACCGACGCCCCCGCCGTGCTCGGCTGGCAACGCTGGCGCGAGCTGGACGAGGAAAACGTCCTCGGCCAGTTCCGCATGGCGATCGCCGCCGCGGCGGACGCGGGCCGCGTCGACCCTCGGCACGTGGACGTCTTCGCCCACTTGGTCGTGGCCGCGGTGAACGAGGCCGCGATCCTGGTGGCCCGCTCGCCCGACCCGGCTGCCGCTTTGCCTGGCGCTCAGGACGCTTTCAAGGAGTTCCTCCGCCGCCTGCTCGGCTGACCCGCCGCCGAGCTTTGATGAGCCGCCGCTCGTAACGCACGCCGCTTCATCAACGCCGGCTCGACCCAGACCCCGCTCGCCGCACGGCCCCAACGTCCGCATGCCGCTTGCGGCGCGGCCTCGATCCGCGTGCCGCTCGCGGCGCGAGTCCGATCTTGTGGCCGGGCGCTGCCACCCCACCCGCTGTTGGGTGGGGTGGATTCAAGCATGAGGTTCTGACACTTTTCGGCGGTTGTCCACAGGCCTCGGGCAGGGCGAAGCCGGGAGGTGCGGTGGCTGCCTCCCGGCTTCGCTTTTCTCAGGGGACGGGGGATCAGATCTTGCCGGTGCCCGCGCTCGCGGTGACGATCGACTTCACGCTGCTGTTCGCGTCGACCGTGTACGAGTACGGGATCGCGGCCACGCTCGCGCCGTTGCGGGTGGCGGGCGTGCCCGAGTTCACCAGGTAGTTGTTGAGCAGCTTGACGTTGCCGGCCGGCGAGGAACCCGTCGAGGTGACCACTGTGTTCGGGGTGTTCTCGAAGTAGTTGCGCTCGACGTACACGCCCGCGTTGCAGGTGGTGGCGACGCCGTACGTGCCGCTGTTGTAGTAGTAGTTGTTGTAGACGTGCACCGGGTTGCCGAAACGCACGCGGGGACCGCGCTGGTCACAGTTGCGGAAGTAATTGTGGTGATAGGTGACCCGCAGGTGGCCGGTGTCCTCGGAGGCGTTGTCGTCGGAGTGCCCGAGCAGGTTGCACTTGATGTGGTCGTGCTCGTAGTTCCAGGACACGGTGATGTAGTCGGCGGCGTGCGTGATGTCGACCAGGCCGTCGTAGTAGTCGGTGCCGCTGCTGGTGTCGCTGGACAGGTCGTTGTGGTCGACCCAGACGTGCGTGGCGCCGTCGATGTGGATCGCGTCGCCGTTGCCGTTGCCGGCCTTCACCTTCGCGATGCGGAGGTTGCGGATGACGACGTTGTTGACGTCGTTGATTTTGAAGCCGCAGCCGGTGAGGCCGGAGCTCGAGCCGACCCCGATGATCGTCTTGTTGGACGCGACGGTGACGTCGGCCGAGCAGCTGAAGTTGCCGCTGACCCGGACGGTCTGCGAGGTGCCGGCCTTCGCCGCGGTGGTCAGCGCCGACAGGCTGGTGACGGTGACCGTGGTGCCGGCCGAGCCGCCGCTGGTGCCGCCGCCCTGGGTCGACCAGCCCTCCTGGTTGAAGGTGGCGGCCGAGGCGGCGGGGGCGTAGGACAGCAGGGCGACCGCGGTGGCTGCGGCCACGCCGGCGGCGAGGAGCGGAGTGCGCCAGGAACGGGTGGACATCAGATACCTCCGATGTGGTTGTTCACCCAGACCGGGGGAGCGGCCCGCTTGGGGACGGGGCAGGTAAGCGCTTTCCTGACTCGGCACCGTATCGACTTGTGTCGATGTAGTCAAGGCGCATCAAGCCCGGGGAAGGGTGACCCAACCGCCCGACGCGACCGATTTCTCCATGGCGTCGAGCGTCTCGGCGCTGCGGATCGCGTCGTCCAGCGTCGCACCGTACGGGCGGCCGTCGGCGATCGAGCGCAGGAAGCGGTACGCCTCGATGACCTTGAGATCGTCGTAGCCCATCGCGATGCCGGCGCCCGGCTGGAACGCCCCGAACTCCCCGTCGGCGGGGCCGGCGAAAAGGGTGCGCACGGGTTCGTCCTGATAGGACGAGCCGATGCTCAGCCCCAGCTCACCCATCCGCCGGAAGTCCCAGAAGAGAGCGCCGGCCGTGCCGTGGATCTCGAAGCCGTAGTTGTTCTGCTCGCCCACCGCAATCCGGCTCGCCTCGAGCGTGACGCGGGCGCCGTTCGTCATGCGCAGCATCGCGCCGAGCCAGTCGTCGTTCTCGACGGGACCGGGCTCGCCACTCCCCCGCTCATTGGTGCACCCTTGTTCCACTCGAGCTGATGTTGGTTCGAGTGCACCGGTGACCCTCGGGCCATCGCCCTGCTCGCTCGACCTTCGAGGTCCAGCATGAGTTCTGCGAGGCCCGACGGCCCGGGACACCCCGATCGGCCACAGGGCTATGCGTCTGCGAACGCCGCTCAATGAGCAACCGGCTGCGGTGTCCCGGAACCGCCAGGTGCTTCCCCACTGGTAGCGCAGCGGAGAGGCAACAATGAGTGTGCAGGACACCCCCGGCGTGAGGCGAGCGGTCACGGCCGGTATCGACTGGGCGAAGGACAACCACGCCGTCTGCATCATCGACAGTGACGGCGAGCCGATCGAACGATTCACCGTGGCTCACAGCAAGGCCGGCCTGGCCCGGCTCAACGCGGTCCTGGACCGCCATGGTGTGGACGCGATCGGTATCGAACGCGGTGACGGACCCGTGGTCGACGCGTTGCTCGCTGCCGGCCGCACCGTCTTCGTGGTCCCGCCGTCGCAGGTCAAGGCCTTGCGGCAGCGTTACGGCTCGGCCGGTAACAAGGACGACCGGTTCGACGCCTACGTCCTGGCCGACACCGTGCGCACCGACCAGCGCCGGTTGACACCACTGCTGCTCGACAGCCCGGCCACGACCACGCTGCGCAAACTGGTCCGGACACGCAAAGACCTCGTCGCCCACCGCGTCGCCGTCACCAACCAGCTGCGCGCCCATCTGCAGACCGCGCTGCCCGCGGTCATCGACCTGTTCCGCGACCTCGACTCCGCGATCAGCCTGCAGTTCGTGACCCGCTTCGACACCCAGGACGCCCTCGACTGGCTCTCGCCGAAACGCCTGACCGCCTGGCTGAGCAGCGTCGGCTACTGCGGACGCGTCGATCCCGCCGTGCTGCACCAGCGCATCACCGCCGCGCCGGCCGGCGTCGCCGGTGAGCACGGCCGCGCCCTGGCCGGCATCACCCACGCCTACCTCAGCACGCTGCACACGATCACTACTCAGATCGAGGCCCTGGCGCAGCAGATCAGCGAAGCCCTCGCCCTGCACCCCGACCGGCGAATCTTCACCAGCCTGCCCCGCTCGGGCACGGTCCGCGCCGCCCGGCTGCTCGCCGAGATCGGTGACGCCCGCGGCAGATTCCCCACCGCGGCCTCGCTGGCCTGCCTCGCCGGAGTCGCACCCTCCACCCGGCAATCCGGCAAAGCCCGCGTCGTCGCGTTCCGCTGGGCTGTCGACAAACAACTGCGCGACGCCGTCTGCGACTTCGCCGGCGACAGCCGCCGCGCCAACCCCTGGGCCGCCGACCTCTACAACCGCGCCCGCAACCGCGGCCACGACCATCCCCACGCCGTCCGCATCCTGGCCAAAGCCTGGCTCGACATCATCTGGAAATGCTGGACCACCAACACCACCTACGACCCCGACCAGCACCGAGCCCTCCAACGCCTCCTCAACCAAGACCAAACCGCGACGGGTTGACACAGGGCTACTCATGCCCGGCGGTGGCGGCCGACGGGCGCGGGCGCGTGGGCACGAAGATCGCGGTGTCGGCGAAGACGGCGTCGATCTCGCCGAGCAGGTAGCGGATCAGGTCGACGCCGTGCGAGCCGAGGTCACCCAGGACGCCGTTGCCGCCGCGCTCCCGCTCGAACCGCCAGCTCAGCGCGCCATCGGGGTGGGCGGCGTAGTCGCTGAGCAGCCGCACGCGCGCATGAGTAACATTTCCGATTTGTCCCTCGCGGAGAATTTCTCGTGCTTTTTCCACGGCGGGCGCGTTCCGGTAATTGAAGCCCACGGCGACCTGGCCCGGGCCCGCGACCGCTCGTGCGTCATCCGCGGAGATGCCGACCGGCTTCTCGATCCAGATGTGCTTGCCGGCGGCGGCGAAGGCGGCGCCCACCTCGCGGTGCAGGAAGTTGGGCAGTGTGATGCTGACCGCCTGGATGCGTGGATCGTCGAGCAAGTCATGCCAGTCAAGGGTGGACCCGGCAACGCCGTAGCGCTCGGCGGCGGCCGCGGCCCGGCCGGGCACATCGTCGGCGACGGCCACGAGGGTGACCGGCGGCGCATCGGAGTAGTGGTGCGGGACCCGAAGGTACGACCGCGTGTGCACCTGACCCATCCAGCCGAACCCGACAACGCCGACTCCGATCGTCATCGAAAGAGCCTAACGCTCAATCACGCCGGAAGATCACGACAAGAACGCGGAGTACGAGTACGACGGCGACGACCAGCAGCCCGTAGCCGATCAGCGGGAAGAGAGCGACGCCCTCGCTGATCCGTGGGCCGTTGCCCGCGCCGAGCAGCAGGGTGGCCATCACGCCACAGGTCGCGCCGATGATGGTCAGCAGCGCCTGGTGGAGCAGGCCGGTCACGAGCAGCCGGTCCCGGTCGTCGGCGAACAGGCGGACGTTGAAGCGGAGCCGGCCGTGCTCGACGGCCTCGCCGATCCGGTCGATCCGGCGCGGGAGGCCGCGCAGCATCGGCAGCAGCGCGGCGAGCTCCTCCTCGAAGGTTCCCCGCAGGCGGTCCGGCGCGAGGGTTTCCGCGATCCGCCGGGCGCCGGCGACCCGGGCCTGGCCGATCAGGTCGAAGCCCGGCCGGAGGAGTCCGAGTGTGCCTTCGAGCGTCGCGAAGGCCCGGAACACCGCCGCGACCGGGGCCGGCACGCCCAGGCCGTACGACGTGAAGGTCCTCAGCAATGCACCCACCGCGGCCATGCCGGCGGTGCTGCCCGGGGTGGCATACCGGACGATGAGGATGCCGACCGTGCGCTGCAGCTCGCGCTCATCCACCTCCTCGGGATGGTCGACCAGCCGCAGCAGCGCGTCGCTGGCCGCCACCGAGTCGCCCCGGCCGACGGCCGCGAGGAGGTGCCCGATCGCATTTCTGGTCACGGCGTCGAGGCGGCCGACCGAGCCGAGGTCGAGCATGCCGAGCGAGCCGTCGTCGTCCACGAGCAGGTTGCCGGGGTGCAGGTCGACGTGGAAGTTTCCGTACACGAGCATCTGGTCGAGCATGCTGTCGAGCAGGTTCGCCGCGATCGTGTCGCGCCGCTCGTCGCCCAGCCGCGCCAGCTGCGGCCCGGCCGCACCCAAAGGAGTTCCCGGCAGGCGACGCATCACCAGCACGCGTTCAGAGCTGATTGACACGTACGGCGTGGGCACGCGCACCCCGCGGTCCGGGGAGGTTTCGAGCGCAGCGGCCATGGTCTGCAGGTTGTCCCGCTCGATCGTGAAGTCGAGCTCCTCGCGCAGGGCCTCGGCGAAGCCCAGCGCGAGACCGCGGGCACCGAAGGAACGGCCCCAGGAGGTGCGATCTTCGAGCGTGCCGGCGAGCCGCAGCAGGATGTCCAGATCGCGCTCGACGATCACGGCGATGCCCGGCCGCTGCACCTTGACCACCACCGGCGTGCCGTCCGGCAGCCGGGCCGCGTGCACCTGCGCCACCGAGGCCGCCGCGATCGGCTCATGGTCGATCTCGGCGAAGGCCTCGCCGACCGGCCGCCCGAGCTCGGCCGCGAGCACCGCGGCGATGTCGTCCCACGGCACCGGCGCCGCCCGGTCCTGAAGCACCGTCAACTCTTCGACGAACTCGACGGGCAGCAGCTCGCCGCGGGTGGAGAGCAGCTGGCCGAGCTTCACGAAGGTCACGCCGGCCTCGTCCAGCGCCTCCCGCAACGACCGGGCCAGACGTCGCCGGGCCGCCGCCGACTTCGGCCCGGAACCAGGCCGCCCCCGCAGGAAACGGCCGAGGCCGTGCCGCAGCACGATGCGCACGATCGTGGAGTACCTGCGGCCGCGCGCCACCCGCCGCCGGGTGCCGCGCCACATCTCCACCGGGCCCGGCAGCGACCCGGTCGGTAGCAGCACCTCGAGGATCACCAGCGCCGACATGGCCAGCAAGGCGGCCACGACCACCGACGTCGCGGCCAGCAGAACCGCTTCCCCGCCGCTGACCGACGCCGGATCCTCGGGCGCGAGCGCCGCCAGGATCGGCGCGGTGATCACCAGCGCCAGCACGGACGCCAGCAGCGTCCGCAGCCACCCGACACGCACGCCGAGCAGCCGCCGGATCACGGCGGCGAAGGCCAGCACCGTCCCGACGATGAAGGGCACGAACAGCAGAACCGCGACAGCCTGACCCACAACGCCCGACCATATCGGCGCCCACGCATTCCGGCCGCCCCGCGCCCGGGCCCGAGAAGACTCGCCGTCAGTCTCGCGCCGGGGCGGGCACCTGCCACAACGCGCTGACCGGCATGGCGCGCAGTTTGTCGCCGAACGGCAGGGTGGAGGTTCCGGGGTAGAGCACGATTCCGGCAACAAAGTCGTCACCGAGGCGCTCAGCCAGTCGGCGCAGTCCACGGAAGTCGTCCGGACCGACAGTTGAGGCCGCTTTGATCTCGATGCCGACGACGCGGCCGGATCTGTTCTCGAGGACCGCGTCGACCTCGTACCTGGCCTGGTCGCGGTAATGAGACAGGTCGGCGAGCTCCGCGGACCAGGTCAGCTGGCGAGATAGCTCGGACAGGACGAATGATTCGAGCAACGGGCCGAATGACGAGCCCGGACGAAGCAGCGCCCGCGCATCGGTGCCAGAGCTCCACGGTCTCCATCCGGCCGGGCAGCGCGTCCGGGGCGGCGACCATGCCGAACAGCCGCGATGATCCGGTGAGCAGGTAGTTGGCTTTCGATCTGCGCGGGGGTTGACTTTCGATTTGCAGCATCCCGGGGTTTCGATCCGCGACGTCAGCTGTTGGCCGCCTCGCGCACCGGGAGGGTCGCGCGCCACCGCCCAACCGCCCACACCGTGAAGCCGGCCAGGGCCAGCGTGGCGGCCAGGACGCACGCGCCGGTCCAGCCGTAGCGGTGGTGCAGCAAACCGGTCAGGGCCGAGGACAGTGCGCCGACGGTGAAGATGGTGGTCATGAAGACGGTGTTTACTCGGGCTCGGGCGTCGGGACGTAGCGCGTAGATCTCGTGCTGGCTCATGACGGCGTGGGACTGCACCGCGAAGTCGAGCAGGACGCCGGCCACGCCTAGCAGGATCACGCTGCGATGGCCGGCCGCGGCCAGCGCCGCCATCAGCACCGCGAGCAGCAGAGCGCCGCCGCTCCCCCACGACCCGTACCCGTGGTCGGCCAGCTTGCCGGCGATCGGCGCCGCCGCCGCGCCGCCCGCGCCGACCAGGGCGAAGATCGCGATCTGGGACTGGGAGAAACCGTGCTCGCCGATCAGCTCGTAGGCGATCGCTGTCCAATATGCGCTGAATGCCCCGAAGAGCAGGCCCTGGCAGAGCGCCCGCCGCCGCAGCGCCGGCTCCGAGACGGCGAGATCCCAAACCGTGCGCAGCAGCGAAAGGTAGCCCGCGTCATGCGACGGCGGCCGCGAGGGCAGCATCCGGCGTAGCGCCACCGCGAGCAGGACCATCAGCACCGCGGAAATAAAATATATGGCCCGCCATCCCCACAGGCCGCCGACGAAGCTCGACACCGTGCGGGCCAGCAGGATCCCGAGCAGCAGGCCGCCCATCACCTTGCCGACGATCGCGCCGCGCTCGCGCTCGGGCGCCAGGTGCGCGGCGAACGGGACCAGAATCTGCGCCACCACCGAGGTCACGCCGATCAAGACCGAGAAAATCAAAAATATTGTGTACGCCGGGGAGAGCGCCGCCAGGAGCAACGAGGCAGCCGTCCCGGCCAGGAGCAGGGAGGTCAGTTTCCGGTTCTCGACGAGATCACCGAGCGGCAGCAAGAGAAGCAGGCCCAGCGCGTACCCGATCTGGGTGAGCGTGACCACGACGGTGGCCGCGCCCTCGCTCACGCCGAAGGCGTCGGCGATGAGGTCGAGCAGGGGTTGCGAGTAGTAGAGGTTGGCCACGGTGAGACCGCAGGCCAGGGCGAGCAGCGGGATCAGGGCACGGCGCACTCGCGCCAGTCAACCCGGTCGCGCCGGGCCGCGTCCCCTCTTAGTGAGCCAGCTCTCCGGCCTGGTGGCGGGCGATGAACGAGCCGATGTACTCGTCGAGGTGGCGGGTCGGGCGCCAGCCCAGCTCGCCGGCCTTGGTGGTGTCGGCCTGGCCGCGCACCCGCTCGCCGCGCAGGGCCGGGATCATCTTGTACTCGCTGCGGAAGAGTTTCGCCACCTCGATCAGCGGCCACTCGTGGCCGGCGCCGAGCAGGTAACCGTCGCCGGTGCCCTTCTGCGCGACCAGCACGATGCCCCGGACGATGTCGTCGACGTGGGTGAAGTCGCGGGTCTGGGTGCCGGGCGAGACCACCGGCAGCGGCTCGCCGCGCAGGTAGTGGTCCTCGAAGATGCCGATCACGGTGGCGTACCGGCCGCTGGTGATCTGGCCGGGGCCGTACACGTTGTAGAAGTACGTGATCGCGTAGTCCAGGCCGTACCACGACGAGTAGTTCGTGATGTACTCGATGTTCTTCGCCTTGGTCCAGGCGTACGGATTGAGGTTTTCGTCCTGTCCGTCGTTGCCGAACTTCGAGCTCGAGCCCGCGTAGATCAGTTTCGACCCGTTGGCGGACGCGAACTTGACCACCTCCATCGTGCCGAGGAGGTTGAACTCCCACGTCAGGTCGTGGTCGTCGAAGCTCTGCACGATGCGCGAGTACTCACCCAGGTGGAAGACGATCTCGGGGCTGGGGTAGCCGCGCTCGGCCCAGATCTTCGCGATGTCGACGGTCGAGCCATCGAGATAGGTCACCCGGGGATCGTTGACGTGATTCTCCGGTACGCCCGTGAAGTAGTTGTCGACCGAGACGATCGCGGCGGACGGAAAGTCCGTGAGCAGGGCCTTGATGAGGTTGGTGCCGACAAATCCGGCGCCCCCGGTCACCAGCAGGGTTTGGCTCACGAAAAATCCTCCGACTCCGGTCTTCGGCCGCCAAGGCTACAACAGCAAGCGGCCCCACTCGAATCAACGAGCAGGGCCGCGAACTGGGGATGAGTTACCAGGTGGTGGGGGCGGGGGGCGCGACGACCGGTGGGCGGTCGTCGCAGGTGATCGTGTTGGGCAGCATCCACGGCGCGAGCCAGCCGCCGTCGTTGCCGCCCAGGTCGGTCACCGAGAACTCGGAGCCGGTGGCGGGGAAGTTGAACCGGCCGCAGTTGTTGATGCCGACCGCGCCGACGTTGCGGGCGTCGACGTTCTCGAAGCTGGCGGACCCGCCGACGCGGGCGCTCAGCACACTCGTACCCGTGCCATCGATCTTGATGTCCTTGAAGTGCACGTTCGTGATCGAGTACAGGTCCTTCACCGGCCAGTCCGCGACCTCCATGATCGCGTTGTACGTGCTGTCCAGGAAGTTGTCGCCGACGACCTGGATGTCGGCGTCGATGTTCTTCTCGAGCGCGTAGAGCCAGATCGCCCCGAGCCCGATGTTCCAGTTGAGCTCGTAGGTGCCGGAGCGAACCGTGGTGTTGCCGGTGAACCAGAGGTGCCCGGCGAACGGCTCGGCGCCGAAGCGGGAGCCGGCGTGCAGCGCGCTGCCCTCGCGGATCGGGTCGGCGATCAGGTTGTTGGAGACGGTGTTGTCGGTGCCGCCATAGATCGCGATGCCGTTGGCGAGCACCGGCGTCTGGATCGTGTTGTGGTCGAAGGTGTTCCGCGCGTTGGCCGTCTTCTCCGACCACATCGCCAGCGCGTCGTCGCCGGTGTTGCGCAGGAAGTTGTTCTTGACCAGCGAGTCGGTGACCCCGATGTGGAAGTTGAGGCCGTCGGCGATCTGGTCGGCGATCACGTTGTTGGTGACCTTGACGTTGCTCATCGGGCCGTCGAACCAGAGGCCGACCTTGGTGTGGTGGATGTAGAGGCCGTCGATCGTCGAGTCGCTCATCGCGCCGCCGATGCCGTTGACCTGGTCGGTGTCGATGCGCTCCCGGACATCGCCCTCGATCGCGAAGTCCTTCAAAACGACATTCCGCGAGTTTTCCCCATAAAAACCGACGCCGGTGTGGATCGAGCCGTCTGGGGCCGGCGCCGGCAGGGTGACCTGCGAGCCCTTGATGATCGTGTACCAGTTGCCGGCGCCCTCGATCGTCACGTTGTCGACGATGATGTGCCGGTTGACCTGGTACGTGCCCGGCGGCACGTACACCTTGAGCTTGGTCTTCTTGGCGAAGGCGATCGCCTTGTCGAACGCCGGAGCCGAGTCGCGCCGGCCGGTCGGGTCGGCGCCGAACAGCAGCACGTTCGCGGCCAGCAGGTTGACCTTGGGCGCGCCGACCAGCTCGGTGTCGAGCAGGTCGATCACGGTCCAGGCCGCTGCCGAAGACGCGGTCAGGCGGATCTTCTCGCCGGCCTGGTAGGTCTTCCCCAGGAGCAGCCGCTGCTCGTCGTAGAAGTGGTTGGGCCGGAACGGCGTGGTGATCACCGGGGCCGGGGTGGTTGCGGCCGGCACGCACGCGCACTCGGTGATCCACCAGTCCGGGTGCAGCAGTCCCGCGTTCGGGTCGTTGCTGAACGGATATTGGTTGTAGAGCCAGGAGAACTGCGAGGTCAGCGTCATGGTCCGGCTGGTCTTGCCGACCTTGACGGCGAGCGGCGCGGTGATCCCGCCGCCGGTCGGCGCGTCCGGGATGCTGTACCGCACCGTGATCGCATTGGTGGCCTTGGGCAGGGTGAACTCGACCCACTGGCCGGGGGCGAGCTTGACCGCGGAGCGGCCGGAGGCCTCGGCGGGCAGGGTGTAGGCGGTGCGGTCGGGCCCGATCACGGCGCCATTGGTGGCGGCGGTCTCGGCCTCCTGCTCGGTGAAGGCGACGCTGGCGCCGCGACCGGCGACGAGCGCCGGGTCGAGGGCGGCTCGGGTGCCTTTGATGGTCACGGGCGTTTTCGCGTACGCGGCGCCGGTCGCACCGACCGCAAGGGCGACGCCGGCGGCTATGGCGGCTGTTAAGGCGGCTCTCGACATCGACAGTTCTTTCTTCCGGGGAGCGATGCTCCAAGCGGGACGGACGCTCGAAGGTGGAGTGACCATAAGATTGCTGTGACGCAGTCCACAAGGCTTCGTCTCGAATTTTCGGCAGATTGCTCGGTGGTTGCGTGAGGCCATTGGTTTCTTGCGGCGCTGTTGCCGTGCTGGCGGTGCTATCGGTCAGCGCTTGCAGCAAGCCCTCGTCGCCCAAGTGGCACGAGATCGCCCTGCCCGGGCCGGCCGTGCTGCGGGACGTGGCCGACTGCGGCGACCGGTGGTGGGCGGTCGGCGGGGCCGGGAGCGGGCCGGGCGCCTGGACCAGCGCCGACGGGGTCGCGTGGTCGGCGGTGCCGTTCGCGCCGCTGCCGGCCAGCTACTACGGGCCGCGTGAGGTGATCAACTCGATTGCGTGCGCCGGCGACCGGGTGGCGATGATCGGGGCGGTGCCGGGTGGCGCGCACGGCAATCCCCGGGTGAGCACGTGGCGCCTGGTCGACGGCCGCATGGTCGAGAACGCCGCGCCGTTCGAGACCTACGGCGGCGACCGGGCGGTCGACGTGGGGCCGCTGGCCGGGGGCGCATCCGGTTTCGCCATCGCCGGGAATCGGTCTTCCGGGGCTGCCGTGTGGCTTTCCAGTGATAACCGGACTTTCACAATTTTTGAGGATGCTCCCGGGCTGGCCGGCGAAACCGTGGCCCGGGACGTGGTGGCCCTGCCGGACGGGAGCTGGGTTGTGGTCGGCGGGGCCGGTGGCGTGCTCGACCAGCGGGCCACGGCCTGGGTCTCCCGGGACGGCCGGTGGGCCCGCCAGGATCCGCCGGCTTCGGGCGGCTTCAACGAGATGCAGCGGGTTGTCCGGGACGGGGACGATCTGCTGGCGGCCGGGGTGCGCGGTACCAAGCTGGGGCTCTGGCGGTGGCACGACGGCGCCTGGACGGCCGGCGACACGTTCGGGGACGGTGCTCCGGGCGTACGATCTCTGGCTGTTGTTGATGGAAAGCCCGCTGTTGTTGCCGATGGCCTGTATATCGACGGGGTTTTGACGGAGGCGCCCGCGCCTCCGACCGCGGTTGCCGGGCGTGGCGGCTCGCTGCTGCTGGCGGCCGGCGACCGGTTGTGGATGGCAGAGCGGTAACTCAGAGGATTTCGTCAGGTCGGGCCCGCGGCGACCGATAGCAGCGGTGTGAAATCAACGGCGGCTGCTGCGGACGGCACCCAGCTCGTTCACGTCGGACGACAGCCCATCTTCGACGTGCACGGCGGCGTGGTCGCCTATGAGTTGCTCTTCCGCGGAAGCATGGACGCGGTCGCGGCGGGACGCCAGGACACGTACGCGACCAGCACCGTCATGGTGAACGCGTTCACCGAGTTCGGCATCCGCGAGGTCGCCGGCGACCGGTTGTGCTTCATCAACCTGACCCGGGAGTTCCTGGTCGGCGACATCGCATTGCCGTTCGGCCCCGAGCAGGTGGTCCTCGAGGTCCTCGAGACCGTGCAGATGGACGAGCAGGTCGTCGCCGGGATCACCGCGCTCAGCGAGGCCGGCTACCGGTTCGCGCTCGACGACTTCGTCTGGGGATCCGGGCACGAGGTGCTGTTCGGCCTCGCCTCGTACGTGAAGCTCGACCTCCTCGACGGCGACCTGTCCCGCCTCGACGAGATCGTCGCCGCGTGCCGCGAGTACCCCAACATCCAGATCGTGGCCGAGCGCCTCGAGACCCCCGAGCAGCTCGCCATCGCCGACCGGTACGCCATGGAGCTGCGGCAGGGCTACGCGCTCAGCCACCCCCAGGTGCTGACCGTCGCCAGCCTCTCGCCCTCCCGGCTGCGCCGGCTCGAGCTGGTCGGCGCGCTCAGCGCCGGCGACCCCGACCTGCAGAAGATCGTCAGCATCATCGCCAGCGACCCGCCGCTGTCCCTGCGCGTGCTGCGGGCCAGCAACTCGGTCGCGGCCGGCCACGCCAACCGGGTCTCCTCGGTGCGCCAGGCCGTCGTCATGGTCGGCCTGCCGCACATCCGGCAGTGGGCGCTGCTGATGATGCTCGACGAGATCGGCGACGGCACCGAGGAGCAGATGCTCGGCGTGCTCACCCGCGCCCGGCTCTGCGAGAACATCGCCACCTGGTTCGGCGCGTCGCCGGACGCCGCCTTCATGGCCGGCGTGATCAGCGGCGTCGGCCACCTGCTCGACGTCGCGCCGGAGGGCATGGCCGACCAGTTCCCGCTGGCCCCGGCCCTGGTCGCGGCGCTCACCGAGGGCACCGGGCGGCTCGGCCGGGTGCTGCGCGCGGTCGACGCGTACGAGAACGGCGAGTTCGGCAGCTTCGACCTGGCCGGTCAGTACATGGACGCGGTGCGCTGGTCGACGCGGGCCCTGGACGCCTCCAACAAGCTCACGGCGGCGTAGGACATCAACCGTTCGCACACTACGATCGCGAAACTCACTCAGAGATACTGCGAGGACGACAGCCCGTAAGAGCGGGGGTCCTCGATGCGAAAGCTCCTCGTGGTCGGCGCGATCCTGCTTGCCGCGTCCTGTGGCGCGCCGGAGTTCACGTATGTGAAGAACTCCGGGCAGAAGACGTATTTCAAGGTTCCGCACGACTGGCACGAGACCGGCACCAACTCGGTCGACGACATGCTCAGCGGCACCAATCCCGACTCGGCGGGAGCGGCCGTGCGCCAGCAGTCGTGGTGGTCGGTCGCCTACGACGCCGACATCCACCCCGACGCCCAGCACCTGCTGACCCAGGCCGTCACCGACGTGCCCATCGTGTACGCCCGGGTCGCCCAGCTCAACGAGTCCCAGCAGAACATCGTCTCGCTGGACATGCTGCGCAACGTCTTCCTGCCGGTCACCGACGACGCCCGCGAGGCCGCCGCGACCAGCATCGACCTGACCGGCTTCGAGCTCGTCCACGACGAGGTGCTGAACCCCGCCAGCGGCCTGCACGGCGTGCGGGTCATCTACGACTACGAGCTGTCCAGCGGCGTGCTGCACACCTTCGACGAGACCGCGCTGGTCAACAACGACGGCAGCAAGCTCTACCTGCTGCTCATCCGCTGCTCCACGGCGTGCTACCGGGCGCGGGCCGCCGAGCTCGACACGATCGCCACGTCCTTCACGGTGAGGAGCTCGTGATGACGGCCATGGAAGGGCTCCCCTCGCCGGACGAGATGCCGCACGTCGCCGCCCGGGAGCGCACGACCCGCAAGAAGCTCCCGATCTGGGACCGGATCAAGTTCCTGCTGCTGTTCACGATCGCGTGGTTCGCGCTGGTGTGGAGCTCCATGGCGGACAACCCGATCCTGCCGTTCCCGGACGCGATGCGCGAAATGGCGCGCAGCGGCAAGGGCATCACGATCATGGTGCTCTTCGGGATCGAGGTGCTGCGCCAGCTCCACTTCCTGATCAGCGAGCACTGGTCGTGGTACCACCGCCTGTGGACCCAGGGGATCTTCGGCGGGATCGAGCGCCTCAGCCATCGGATGTTCTCCGACTGGACCCGCTTCCGGCTGATCCGCGTGTTCAAGTGGCTGGTGTTCATCGCGGTGCTGTCGCTGGTCCTCGGCTCGGTGCTGGACACCACGCCGGCCCTGGCCCTCTTCCAGATCCCCGCGCTGCTCTGGTCGGCCGCGCCGATGTTCATCCAGGTCATCTTCATCCTGTTCATCGCGGTCGGGCAGTTCGCGGCGATCTTCTGGTTCCTGTCCCGGGGCGGCGTCGAGGTCTACTACCCCGACGACGTGAAGACCCGGTTCTCCGACGTATGGGGTCAGGACCACGTGCTCAAGCGCGTGCGGGAGAACATCGTCCACCTGGAGAACCCCGAGGCGATCGAGGCCAAAGGCGGGTACGTGCCCGGCGGCATCCTGCTGTGGGGCCCGCCCGGCACCGGCAAGACGCTGATGGCCGAGGCCGTCGCCGGCGAGACCGGCAAGCCGTACGTCTTCGTCGACCCCGGCGCCTTCATCAACATGTTCTTCGGCGTCGGCGTCCTCAAGGTCAAAGGACTGTTCCGCAAGCTGCGCAAGCTCGCCCTGCGCTACGGCGGCGTCATCGTCTTCTTCGACGAAGCCGACTCGCTGGGCAACCGCGGCGCGCTCGCCCAGGGCGGTCCCGGCTTCCCCCGCGGCATGTCCTGCCGCGGCTTCTCCTACATGTCGAACGACTCCCAGCTGCTCCTGACCCGGCAGTCCATGGTGTACGGCGGCGGGATGGGCGGTGGCGGCGGCATGGGCACGCTCGAGGCCCTGCTCACCGAGCTCTCCGGCCTCAAGAAGCCGCGCGGCTTCGTCAACCGGCACGTGCGCCGGACCCTCGGCATGCGCCCCAAGCCGCCGCCCAAATACCGCATTCTCGTGATGATGGCGACGAACCTGCCCGAGGCCCTCGACGAGGCATTGCTGCGGCCGGGCCGGATCGACCGCATCTACAAGGTCGGCTACCCCAGCAAACCCGGCCGGGTCCGCACCTACCAGGGCTACCTCGACAAGGTGAAACACGAGCTCACCGACGAGGACATCGACAAGCTGGCCGTCATCACCCCGTACGCGACCGGCGCGAGCATGAAGGACATGGTGAACGAGGCGCTGATCACCGCGGTCCGCGACGGTCGCGACACCATCACGTGGCGGGACATCATCCAGGCCAAGCACCTCAAGGAGCTGGGCCCGGCGGAGGACGTCGAGTACATCGAGCGCGAGCGGCACGCGGTCGCGGTGCACGAGGCGTGCCACGCGGTGGCCGCCTACCACACCCAGCACCACCTGGCCATCGACATCGCGACGATCGAGAAGGGCAGCGGCTACCTGGGCATGGTCAGCAACGTCCCGCCGGAAGACCAGTTCACCACCTGGCGCAGCCACTTCGAGTCGGACATCTACGTCTCGCTCGCGTCCCTCGCCGGCGAGCGCATGTTCTTCGACGGGGACAGCTCATCCGGGGTGTCCAGCGACCTGGAGCAGGCGACGGCGGTGGCGACCAACATGGAGGGTGTCTGGGGCATGGGCTCGACGGTGTCCTCGTACGCGACCTCCAGCCGTCTCGGCGTCGGCTCCCCCGGCGGCGCCGCCAAGGGCGAGAAGAACGACGTGAGCGCCCGGCGCGCCCTGGCCGACCGCATCGAGGACAACCTGGCCGAGATGCTCGAGCGGGTCGCCGCGATCCTCAAGGAGAACCGGCGCCAGGTGCTGGCGCTCGCCCACGCTCTCGAGACCCACAAGACCCTGACCGGCGAGGACGTGATCGCCGTGGTGGAGGCCCGGCCGGGCTCCCTGGTCGACGGCTCGCTGTACGCCGACGACGCCTTCATCGCCGAGCTGGAGGCCTACCACCGCGCGGCGCTGACCGCCCACCGCGGCCACGCCAAGCTGGCGGTGGCGCTGCCGGCCCGCCCCGAGCCGATCCCGGTGACGGTCAACGGCGCCGAGCCGGTCCCTTCCGACCTGGACATCTGGCGGCGGCCGGCGCCCCCGCCGAGCGATCAGTAGTAGTAGGCGTGCGCGGTCGCCGGCGCCTTCCCGTCCCGGCGATACGCGCGCATGATGGCGACCACGACCTGATTGAACAGCCGCCGGTTCACCCCGTCCGCGCCCCCGGAGGGTTCGCCCACCGCGGGATCGAAAACCAGATCTCCGATCGGCTGACCTCCACCGTGTGCCGGACGGATGCGCTGCGTCGAGACCTCGAGCGTCACGAACCCGGTTTCCTGATCGGCCTCCCATCGGTAGAGCACGACCTCACCGTCCGAGTCGCCCTGCGCCCAGATACCGATCGAGGCGGTCATCGTCGCCACCCTTCAACCTGACCGAACACCCTCAATACCTCCGCTGGTAGCCGACGCCATCCGAGGCCGCAGCCTCAGGATCCCACGTATAGCCTGCGTCGATCGTGGCAGTGTGGGCACGTCCGTAGCTGGGATCGCCGGTGCTGGCCATGTGCTGCGCCTCGAATCGTTCGTGGCGCAGCAGGTCGATATCAGCCGGGTGCGGATTGCCGTCGGCGAGCCGCTGCCAAGCTTCGGCCATCCGCGGGTTGGCGTCGAAACGGCCCACTATGTCGTCGCCGTACATATCGAGCAGATGTTCCTCGCGGAACACGTGATTCTTGATCAGCGAGATGTCCTCACTGCTGAAGCCGTATTCCTGTGCGGTCGCCGCGACGGCCGGTAGCTCGTCATCGGTGGCACGGAACGTGTCATAAGCCTGATTCGCCCAGTCCTCTTCGAAGTCGATGTCGCCGCGCGGACGCCGCAGTTCGCCGCCGGTCTGCCGCACCGCGGACGTCGCGTCGGACGCGGCTTCGGTCGGGTCGGAACGGCTGAGTTTGTGGAGGGTGGTCTTCAGGTCGTCGAGGACGCCGGTCAGGTCGGTGAGCTTGCCGCTGAGGCGGCGCAGGCTGTTCAGCAACGCCCGGACGAAGCCCTGGATCCGGTCGACCCACTTGGCGACCAAGGTGGCCACTTGACCGACAACGACGGGAGTGCCCAAGCCGAGGGTCAGGCCCGCCTCGGCCAGCCATTGCGGCAGGCGGGCGGCGAGCGTCGCCACGAACTGGGCGATCAGGTCGCGGACGATGCCGCGGACCAGGCCGACGAGCATGCCCGCGCCCTCGACGGCGTACGAGATTCCCTCGGATGCCTTGGCCATGCCGCCGAGCACGTCGAGGTGCTGGGCCGCGTGCCGGCGGTAGGCGTCGCCGGAGGCGCCCGACCAGCCGGCGATCTGCGACGAGATCGCGTCGGCGAAACGCTGCTGCGTGGCGGCGGTCGCCGCGGCGACATTGCGCCAGGTCGCGGCGTGTGCGGCGATCTCGTCGGGCTGACCGGCCAGCCAGTCCAGGGCTTCCTTCAACGGCCGTACGTGTTCCATCAGCCAGCCGACGCCCCAGGCCACGAGCGTGCCGAGCGGGTCGATGACCGTCCCGAGCAGATCGAGGGCGCCACCGACGCCGCCCAGCGTCCCATCCACCCAGCTGTCGTTCTGGATGCCGTTGCTGATCTGCGCGGCGTCCTCGGCCAGCCCGAGCCCGGTGTACCAGGTGGTCGAGCTCTGCGCCTGGGCGACCAGGGGGTTGCCGGTCACAGCGGAAGGTCGATGCCCGGGCCGGCGGCCGCCTCGAGCCGTCCGGCGCTGCCGGCATCGGCGGTCGTCATGGCCGACGCGGTTGTGCGCAGCTTCCGCGCCGTCTCACCGAGCGCTTCCACCGCGTCGTTCATGACGCCGGTGGCAGTACCGAACAGCGGGCTGAGCAGGGCCGGCAGAAATTGGCAGAGCTGCCCGTACGCCTGGCTGTCCATCACCACCTCGCCCACGGCCGACCTGGCCGTCGCCAACTCGTCGGATGCTCCGCGCACGGAGTCCGAGTGCCGCAACACCGCCTCGGCCGGGAATTCCACAGTGGGGCTCACTTGTCCTCCTCCCGCTCGGCTGCCGGGAATCGGGTGTCGAACGAATGAATCACCGCTCGACCGGTCTCGGTGTCCGCACCGACCGTGGCCTGCACCTCCTCGGCGACCCGGCCGGACAGGGACGCCTGCGCCCGGCGCATCACCGTCATGATTTCGTCGGCGAGCCGCGGGCCGGACAACTCGTGTACCCGGTCGTCGAGCTCGAGCCGCTCCACCTGCCCCGCGGATCCGACCGTCACCCGGATCGCGCCGTCACGGCCTTCCGCTTTACCGGTCAGCTCGGCCACCCGCCGCGACAGCTCGACGCTGAGCGCCGCCTGAGCGTTCGCCTGCCGGGCCCACGAATCCAGCCATTCCTCGGAAGCGTCGATGCCATCCAAGGTCATCACCCCCGTCGATACCTTCTGGACACGCTATCGAGCCGCCGCCAACCCGATCTTCGGGAAAGCAACAAGGCGCGAGCAATCCGCCCCCGCCCGGCTGCCGAATACTCGTTGACCCAATCCGCACTATCGCCCGTCGATGCCATCGGCGTTGATCAGTCATGCCCGCGGGCGGATGATCGGCTGGTGGTCATCTGATGGTCTCTCCCCGGACGAGGTTCGCCCGTAACGTCCGGTTCGCTGGATTTCCGAACGTCGGAAGGGACTCGATGCTCGAGCACAGTCAGACGCCGATCGGACCGAGCCGGCGCGAGCTTCTGCGGTCCGCGGCGGTGGCGGGCGCCGGCGCGGCCACCTTCGGGCTGCTGAGCGGCAGCGGAACAGTGAACGCCGACGGGACGAGCCGGTGGGAGCCGGACCCGGCCGGGCCGCAGTTCACGCTGGCGATCATGCCGGACACCCAGTTCCTGTACTGGGGCAGCCAGAACAGCATCAACCCGGCGCCGCAGGAGGAGTCCTTCCGGTACATCATCGACAGCAAGGACGACAACATCGTCTTCATGGCGCACCTGGGCGACCTGACCCAGGACGCCGAGGCCAGCTCCTTCAAGGCGGTCGGCAAGGCGTTCGATCTGCTCGACTCGCACGGCGTCGGGTACAGCGTGCTGGCCGGCAACCACGATGTGTCCGGTGACGACACCCGCGGTTCCACGCCGTACCTCAAGACCATGGGCCCGCAGCGGTTCCGGCGTTCGAAGACGTTCGCCGGAGCCGACGCGAGCGGCTACAACACCGCGCACATCTTTCGCGCCGGCGGCCGGGAGTGGCTGCTGCTCGCGCTGGACTGGCGGATGTCGGCGCAGGGTTTCGCCTGGGCCAACAAGGTCATCAAGGACTACCCGAGGCTGCCGGTGATCGTGACGACCCACGAACTGGTCGGTTCGCCGTACGACGACAACGTCTACCCGTACGAGTCGGGCGACCCGGAGAACAACGCGGTCCTCTCCGGCTACGGCCAGCAGCTGTGGGATGGACTGATCGACAACAACGATCAGATCTTCCTGACCATCAACGGTCACCACTGGCCGCCGGGACGCACGACCCGCAAGAACGCCGCCGGCAACGACGTGCACCTGCACATCACGAACTACCAGAACCGCTACTTCGGCGGCGCCGCGATGCTGCGTCTCTACCACTTCGACCTGGCCCGCAACGTCATCGACGTGGAGACGGTGGCGCCGTACTTCTTGGCCCAGGACCCGGAGCGGCGCAGTCCGCTGGCCGCCCAGCATCTGCGGCTGACCACACCGGTGGACCAGTTCTCGGTGCCGCTCGATCTGGAGCGGCGCTTCCCGGCAGCGGTGCGGCCGGCGCGTCCGGCCGGCGAGCTCGTGGTGCGGGGGACGCTGGCGTACTGGCGCTTCGACAACGGCGGTGTGAGCGGCAGTCCGGTGCGGCCCGGGCAGACCGTCCGGGACCTGTCCGGATGCGGCAACGATCTGACCGTCGCCGCCGTGGCGGGCAGCGCCGCCGACGCCCTGACCTGGTCGAGCCACCACCATCCCGACCAGCCGGCCCACGCCGCCCTGCGTTTCGAGGGCGGCCGCGATCCGCTGCGCGGCGCCTACCTGACGACCGGGGCCGACGCGCCGCTGAACGCGGAGACGTTCAACCGCGGCTACACCATCGAGGCGTTCCTGAAGATCCCGCTGGACTGGGACCCGACCGACAACGCCTGGATGTCGGTGCTCACCCGCCGGGGCCGGGCGGACGACGCCGGCAAGAGCGGCAAGAACACCGACCCGAGGGACCCGCTGGCCGGCCTCAACATCTCCAACAACGGCCGCGAGCCGCAGTTCAACTTCTACCCGCTGAGCCAGACCTCCCCGACGACCAACTGGGGTCACGGGCTCTTCGAAGAGGTCTGGTGGCACGTCGCGATCGTCAACGACGGCAAGCGGACCATCATGTACGTCGAGGGCAGCCCCGTCATCGACAATCCGTCGACGCTGTCGGTGGGCATCGCGTCGCTGGGCCTGCCCTGGCTGTTCGGCGGCCACGAGTACGGCGGCGTGGTGGACAACGTCTTCCACGGCTGGATCGGCGACGTGCGGATCGTGAACCGCGCCCTTCCCGTCGATCAGTTCATGAACGCCGACAAATCCGGTCAATAGGTAGGGCCAAATGGCCACTTACCCGGGCGTTCCCGGCGACGCATGATGGCTGCATAGGACGTGTTGGAGCCAAAGGAGGCGACATCATGTTGTTGCAAGGAAGTCGGCCGGAGCCGGCCCGTACCGAGCAGCCGGCGCCGCGCCGGGTGGCCGCGCCGGAGCCCATGCCCACCGTGAGCGTCCGGGCCCGGAACTACCCGCCGATCACCTGGGATCACCCCAGCCTGGGCAAGACGGTGGCGACGGGCCTGGGCGGGAAGTCCAAGACCACGGCGTTGCTCATCCTGCTCGGCGCGGTCTTCGTCGGCGCGGCGATGGCCATCGCGATCGTGGTGACCAGCATCGTGTCGGCTTTCGGGATCGACGCCTCGTCCGGATATTGAAAAACGAAGCTGCGGGTTCAGGAGCGTTCGGCCAGCCTCTCCTCGTGGTCGAGCTCCCGCTCCAGGACCCGCAGCCCTTCGTCGGTCAGCATGCCGCTGTCCCGCCAGCGCAGCAGCTCCTCGCGCTGCGCCTCGATCACCTCGCGCCGCACCGCCAGGGCCGCCTCGTACTGCGGTGACACCGGCACCTCGTCGGAGTCGGCCTTCTCGATCAGGTCGAGCCGCTTGCGGTAGCGCTCGAGCCGGACCGTCAGCTGCTTGCGCATGGTCTCGATGGCACGGTCCTCGATGTGGTCGTGCTTCTCCTGCTGGATCTCGTCGAGCCGGTCCAGCGCGGCCTGCACCGCCGCCGACCGGGCCTCGTTGCGCTCGCGGGCCAGGTCGGCCTTGTTGGCTTTCAAACCCAGCCACCGTACGAGCGGCGCGAACGTCAGACCCTGCCCGAGCAGGGTGACCAGCACGACGATGAAGGCACAGAACTGCATCAGGTCGCGGTCGGGCACGTTCGGCTTGAGCGTGAAGATCGCGGCGAGCGTGATGACACCCCGGGTGCCGGCCCAGCTGAGCGCCACGACCTCCTTCCTCGTGAGCGCCTTGTCCTCGTGGCCCTGATCGAGGGAACCGCCCAGACGGGAGTGCATCCGCCGGGGCAGGAGCTGGGTCAGCACGAGCCAGAGCGGCCGCAGCAGCAGCACGACGTCGACCGAGACCGCCACCGCCGTCCAGATGGTGGCGGTCGAGTACTCGTGCAGGCGGTCGATGACGGCCGGGAGCTGCTGGCCGATCAGCAGGAAGACGAAGCCCTCCAGGACGAAGTCGATCAGCCGCCAGACGGCGCTGGTCTGCAGCCGGCTCGCGCCCGAGGAATAGCGCGGCGCGTCGTGGCCGATGATCAGGCCGGCCACCACCACGGCGAGCACGCCCGAGACGTGCACGCTCTCCCCCAGCAGGTACGCGGCGAAGGGCGTGACCAGGGAGATGGTGTTCGCGCTGATCGGGTCGTCGCGCAGGTGCCGCAAGAACCGTACGAAATAAGCCACCACCAGGCCGGCGACCACGCCCCCGGCCGCCGACAACACGAACTGCCCCACCGCCGTGGGGAAGGAGAAGCCCTCGCCGTCGACCGACGCCACCGCGACGCTGAGGATGGTCAGCGCGGTCGCGTCGTTGAGCAGGCCCTCGCCCTGGATCAGGGTGATCATGTTGCCGGGCAGGCCGGCCCGGCGGCCCACGGCGAGCGCGGCGACCGGGTCGGGCGGCGCGATGGCCGCGCCCAGCGCCACCCCGGCGGCCAGCGTCGCGCCCGTGACCCACAGGTCGAAACCGACCCCGACCAGCAGCGCGGTGGCGAGCACCAGCAGCACCGAGAGGCTGATGACGGTGCGCAGGTTGTGGCGGATGTCGAGCAGTGAGGAGTCCAGCGCCGCGTTGTACAGCAGCGGCGGGATCACGAAGGTGAGGATGATTTCCGGGTTGAGCTCGATGTTCGGCCCGGGGAGCACGGCGTAGACGATGCCGATGATGGTGAGCAGCGCCGCCGCGGGCAGGCCGGTGCGCCGGGACACCCAGCGGGTCGCCACGATGATCGCGGCGGCGGCCAGGACAAAGAGCAGGATCTCCTCAGCGTGATGCACGAGATCCATTCTCGCGGAAATGGGCCGCGCCGAACGGCGCGGCCCATCTAGACATACTTGAGGATTATTCAGGGCGGTGGGGACCGAGCCCGCCTGGGTGCGGCGAGCTGCAACTCAAGGTGGGCCCTGAATAACCCTCACTCAGTAGCGGTAGTGCTCGGGCTTGTAGGGCCCGTCCACGTCCACGCCGAGGTACTCCGCCTGCTTCTTGGTGAGCGTCGTCAGGCGCACGCCGAGGGCATCGAGGTGCAGCCGGGCGACCTTCTCGTCGAGGTGCTTGGGCAGCACGTAGACCTGCAGCTCGTACTCGCCGGGCTTGGTCCAGAGCTCGATCTGGGCCATGACCTGGTTGGTGAACGAGTTGGACATGACGAAGCTGGGGTGCCCGGTGGCGTTGCCCAGGTTCATCAGCCGGCCCTCGGAGAGCACGATCACGGAGTGGCCGTCCGCGAAGCGCCACTCGTGCACCTGCGGCTTGATCTCGACCTTCTCGATGCCGGGCACCTTGGCCAGGCCGGCCATGTCGATCTCGTCGTCGAAGTGCCCGACGTTGCCGACGATCGCGTTGTGCTTCATCGCCTGCAGGTGCTCGACCCGGATGATGTCGGTGCCACCGGTGGTGGTGATGAAGATGTCCGCCTCGCCGACGACGTCCTCGAGCCGGGCCACCTGCATGCCGTCCATGGAGGCCTGCAGCGCGCAGATCGGGTCGATCTCGGTGACGATGACCCGCGCACCCTGGCCGCGCAGCGTCTCGGCCGCGCCCTTGCCGACGTCGCCGTAGCCGCAGACGACCGCGAGCTTGCCGCCGAGCATGACGTCGGTGGCCCGGTTGAGGCCGTCGACCAGCGAGTGCCGGATGCCGTACTTGTTGTCGAACTTGCTCTTGGTGACCGCGTCGTTGACGTTGATCGCCGGGAAGAGCAGCGTGCCCTCCTTGGCCAGCTTGTACAGCCGGGCCACGCCGGTCGTGGTCTCCTCGGTGACACCGCGGATGTCGGACGCGATCTTGGTGAACCGCTGCTTGTCGCCGGCCAGCGACTCGCGCAGCGTGTCCAGGATGATCGTGTACTCGTGGTTGTCGTCCTCGGTCGCCTGCGGAACCGCGCCGGCCGCCTCGAACTCGGCGCCCTTGTGCACGAGCAGGGTGGCGTCACCGCCGTCGTCGAGGATCATGTTCGGCCCGTTGCCGTTGCCGAAGTCGAACAGGTTCATGGTGGCCCACCAGTACTCCTCCAGCGTCTCGCCCTTCCAGGCGAAGACCGGGACGCCGGCCGGGGCGTCGACCGTGCCGGTGGGGCCGACCACGACCGCGGCGGCCGCGTCGTCCTGGGTCGAGAAGATGTTGCAGGACACCCAGCGGACTTGGGCGCCCAGCGCGACCAGCGTCTCGATCAGCACGGCGGTCTGCACGGTCATGTGCAGCGAGCCGGCGATGCGCGCGCCCTTGAGCGGCTGGGACTCCCCGAACTCCTTGCGGAGCGACATCAGGCCGGGCATCTCGTGCTCGGCGAGGCGCAGCTGGTGGCGGCCGGCCTCGGCCAGTGAGAGATCGGCGACGGCGAACTGCAGACCGTTGACGACCTGGTACTTTTCAGACACGAAGAGGGCTCCTCCCTCATCAGGAGGCGCCCTTGCAGTCAGCAAGTCCTCAGCCGAGCGTGGCGGACCGTCAAAAGTCCGTTGCAGCGCCTCTCGGCCAGGCCTTTACAGGCTACCAAGAGACTGCGATTCTTAGCCGCCCCATGTGATTCGACTGGCAGGGTAGGGACGTGCCAGAGGCGCTACCTCGGGTTTTTCGGCCCAGGACCATTCGCGTGCAGCTCACGCTCGCCATCACGGCCGTCGTCGCCCTCGTGGTGGCGCTCGCCGGGCTGGCCGTCGTGCTGTACGCCGATCGCCGCGACCTCAAGGACGTGGACGACACGCTCGCCGCGCGGGCGGCGGTGGTGCGCACGGCCGCGGCGAAGTCCGGCTCGCTGCCGACGGACGGGACCTATGCCGTACGCCTCGTGCGCGGCACCGAGGTGCGGGCCGAGGCGGGCTCCTCGACAAAATTCTCGATCCCGGTAAAAGACGGCTATTCCACCGTGACGGCCGAGGACGGATCACACTGGCGTTCGTGGGCCGAAACGCTCAAGACCGGGGTTCAGCTCCAGATCTTGGTCGACCTCCGCGACGTAGAGAAGCGACATTCCGGAAATGTCAGGATGATTGACCTCATTGTGTTGCTTGCCGCCGTGGTCGCGGCGGCCGGGACCTGGGTGGTCGGCGGCCTCGTGCTGCGGCCGCTGCTCAAGCTGGCCGAGGGCGCCAAGGCGGTGACCCCCGACGACCCGACCGTGCGGCTGCCGGTCGTGACCAGCCCGCCCGAGGTCGCCGAGCTCGGCACCGCCATCAACACGGCGATCGATCGCTACGCCCACAAAAAGGGCGAAACCCCGGAGCCCGAACCCGAGGCCGCCCTCATCAAGCAGGCCGAGCAGCTGGCCCACCAGATCGCCGCGGAGATCACCAAGGTCACCGCGGACCTGCGCGCGCCGCTCGCGGAGCTCGGCGAAGGCCTCGACCAGCTTCTCGACAACCCCGACATGCCGGCCACCCAGCGCCACCTCTACCTGGCGTCGATCCAGACCGAATACCGGCGCATCGTCACCCTGGTGGACGATCTCGAGACCCGCGCGACGTCACGCTAAGGGCTTGACAAATATCAAGGTCCTTCCATAAAACCTCAAAAACCCCTCATCCTGTACGCGTGAAGCACCCCCACCGGATTCGGGAGATCGCCCATCAGGCCGGCCTCAGCGAGGCCACCGTCGACCGGGTGCTGCACGATCGCGGCGGGGTTCGCGAGAGCACCGCCCGCGAAGTTCACCAGGCCATCGCCGCCCTCGACCGGGAACAGGCCGAAGCCAGGTTGACCGGCCCCGCCGTACCCGTCGATGTCGTGGTCTCGGGTCCGTCCCGCTTCGCCGTGGCGCTCCGGCAGGCCTTCGACGCCGAACTGCCCGATCTGCGCCCGGCCGTCATCAAGCCCCGGTTCCACCTCGGCGACCAGGAGGTGGTGGCAATCCTCGACCGCATCGGCCGCTCCCACTCGCTGGGCGTCATCCTCACCGCGCCGGACACCCCCGAGATCACCGAGGCGGTGGGCCTGATCGGCATGCCGGTGGTCACCCTGGGCGTTGATCTTCCGGAGAGCAAGCGCATCGCGTACGCCGGAATCTCGCACCCCGACGCCGGCGCGACCGCGGCCTACCTGGTCGGGCAATGGCTCGCCGATCGCGCCGGCGACGTGCTGCTCGTTCCCGGTGACGATGACCTCGGCGCCGCCGAACGGGCCGCCGGCTTCCGCGCCGAGATGGTGGCCCGCGCGCCGAACCGCCGCGTCTTCGACAGTCCGGCCTCCTCGGTGCGGGCGATCTACGCTCCCGCGGCCGGCGGCACCACCGCGGTGGTCGAGGAGTTCGCTCACGACGGCCGCAACTACGACGTCTTCGTGGCGCACGGGCTCGACGCCGCCAACGCCGAGCTGCTGCGCGCCCACCAGCTCTCGGCGGTGCTGCATCAGGATCTGCGCGCCGACGTGCGGCACGCCTGCCTCACCATCCTCCGAGCTCAGGGCCTGCTCAGCGGGCCGATCCGCTCGACCCCCTCGGCGATCCGGGTGATCACGCCATTTAATTTCTGAGCGGGCGTCCGGATCCGGTCCGGCCGTTCGTCACCCTGGTGAAGGACCAACCAGAGGGAGATCGAAGTGAAGTACATGATGTTCGTCTGCAACGACACCGAGCCCGAGACCGACGAGTCCCTCGTTCCCGACATCGACGTCTGGGTGGCCGAGAACGACGCGAACGGCCGCCGGGTGACCGGCAACGTGCTGGCCCCGCCGTCCGCGGCGACGACCGTCCGGGTACGCGGCGGCGAGGTGCTCCTCACCGACGGCCCGTTCGCCGAGACCAAGGAGGTCATCGTGGGCTTCGACATCCTCGAGTGCGCCGACCTCGACGAGGCGATCGCGGTGGCCACCGCGCACCCGATGGCGCACAACGGCCGCCTCGAGATCCGGCCCTACGCGGACCTGTAAGTGACCTCTGTCGAAGCGGCCGTCAACGCCGGCTGGGACTCGTACGCAAGGATCGTCGCCTCTTTGATCAGAGTGACCGGCGATTGGACCCTTGCCGAGGACTGCGCCCAGGAGGCGATGGCGGCCGCCCTGGAACGCTGGCCGCGCGACGGAGCGCCCGCGAATCCCGGCGGCTGGTTGCTGACCACCGCCCGGAACCGCGCGATCGACGTGCTCCGCCGCGCCGCCGTGGAGAAGACGAAACTCCAGGAGGTCGCCATGCTCTGGGACCCGACGTCCCGCTCCTTCGAAATCGAGGACGACCGCCTGCGGCTGATCTTCACCTGCTGCCATCCGGCACTGTCCCTGGAGGCGAGGGTCGCCCTGACCCTGCGCACCATCGCCGGCGTGCCGACCCCCGACATCGCCCGCGCCTTCCTGGTCACCGAGTCGACCATGACCAGGCGCATCACCCGCGCCAAGTCGAAGATCGCGGACGCCCGCATCCCCTACCGCGTGCCGACGGGACCGGCGCTCGCCGAGCGCCTGCCCGGGGTCCTGGCCGTCCTCTACCTGCTGTTCACCAGGGGGTACGACGCCGACGGCGAGCCCGCCTTCGCATCGGAGGCCATCCGGCTGGCCCGCTTGCTGGCCACGTTGATGCCGTCATCGCCCGAGGTCGACTCGTTGCTGGCGCTGTTCCTGCTGCAGCACTCGCGGCGCGACGCCCGCCGCGACGCCCTTGGCGACCTGGTAACCCTGGAGAAGCAGGACCGCTCCCGCTGGGACGGCCCGGCGATAGCCGAGGGCGTGGCGATCCTGATGCGCACGCCGGTCGAGGGCCCCTACGGAGTGCAGGCCCGGATCGCCGCGTGCCACGCGACGGCCCACGATTTCGCCGACACCGATTGGGGGACGATAGCCCGTTGGTACGACGAGCTGGGCCACATCCAGCCGTCGCCGGTGGTGGCCCTGAACAGGGCGGTGGCGCACGGCTACGCCTTCGGCCCGGAGGTGGGTCTGGCGCTGCTGGCCGAGGCTCGCGCGGGGGGCGCCCTGAACGACTACGCCGCCGCAACCGCGGTGGAGGCCGACCTGATAGCCCGCACCGGCGACCGCGTGCGCGCGGCCGCCCTGTTCCGCGCGGCGGCCGCCACAGCGCCGTCCGAGGTGGAGCGCCGAGCACTGCTGTCCCGCGCCGCCGAGCTCGGCGCATAGAGATCTTCGACGGCCGATGACCGCCAGCCGAACATCACCGCGGCGCATTTCGAACCAGCGCCGCCGCAAATCGAAAGCGATGTCGTCGCAAATCGAAACCCTGAGGGCCTACTCGGCACGCTCGCAACCGGTCGTGCTCTCTGGCAGATGCCCCCACCTGGCCCCGGGTGAGGGCATCCGGCCGGATCAGTCGGGGATGTTGCGGCGGCGGAGGCCGGCGATGCCCAGCACGCCGAACACGGCCGCCACCGCGATCAGGGTGACCATCGGCGTTGCCGAGACGTCGCCGCCGGGCAGGCGTGGGGTGTGGGTGAACGGGGAGATGTCCAGCAACCACTGGCTGAGCTGCAACGTCTCCCCCACCAGCAGGATCAGCAGGCACGCCGCCGGGGCCGCCCACGCCACCAGCGACCAGCGCGGCAGCAGGCCGAAGAGAAGCACCGTCAAACCGGCCAGCACCCAGACGGCCGGCAGCTGCAGCATCGTGCCGGCCAGGATGTCGCCGAAATCGCCGGGGCTGTAGGTCAGGCCGGCCACCAGGCCCTCGGCGAACAGGGCCAGCGCCGGGCCCAGCAGCGAGAACAGCAGGTGGCTGAAGGCCCACGCGTAGCGCGACACCGACGTGGCCAGTACCGCCTCGGCGTGGCCGGTCGTCTCCTCGTCGCGCAGCCGCAAGGTCGCCTGCACGCCGTAGCAGGCGGCGATCAGGCCGACTATCCCGGCGGTGCCGGCGAAGTAGCTGTCGACCAGCTGCGAGGAGCCGCCGAGGCGGGCGAAGATGTCCGACAAGCCCTTGTTGTCCTGAGCGATGTCGAGGACGCTGCCGCCCACCCCGCCGAAGATCAGCCCGAGCAGGGCCAGCCCGAGCGTCCAGCCGATCAGGAGTCCACGGTGGAGACGCCAGGCCAGCGCCAGCGGGGTGCGGAGCGAGGCCGCGGCCGAGGCACGGCCCAGCCGCGCGGCGAACAGGCCGTCGCCGAGGTCGCGCCGGCCGCGCAAGTAGACCGCTACGGCCACCGCGACCGCACTGAGCAGCACCGACAGGACGACCGGCCACCAGTTCAGCGGGCCGTACGGGAAGATCCGGGTGACCCAGCCGAGCGGCGAGATCCAGGAGAGCCACGACAGGCTGCCGTCGCCCAGCGAGGAGATGTCGCCGCCGACCCGCAGCGCGTAGGAGACGCCCAGCGCCACGATCGCGATCGACCGGGCCGCGCGGGCGCTGCTGGTGAGCTGCGCGGTAATTGCCCCGATTGCCGCGAACAGCCAACCGCTCAACGCGAACTCCGCGCCGAAAGCGAGCGAGCCGGCGACCGAACCCGAACGCCCGGCCATCGAGGCGAAGGTGATCAAGCCCAGCAGCAGCGAGGCGCCGCAGGTGACAAGAAGAGCAGCGCCCAGATTCGCATGCCGCCCGGTCACCGTGGAACCGACCAACTCGGCGCGGCCGGCCTCCTCATCCGTACGCGTATGCCGAATAACCGTGAGCAAGGCGACCAGCCCGATCATCACGGGCACGAAGCCGGCCCGCCAGTTGGTCAGCGCGGCGAACGAATCGCCATGCAAAAGACCGTAGAGCGCGACGAATCCGGCGTTGTCCGCGCTGACCGTTGCGTACTGGATGCGCTCGGCATCGGTGGGGAACAGGCCCTCGAAGGAGGCGTAGTAGCCGGCCGGGAGGAAGCCGAAGATGATCACCCAGATCGGCAGCAGAAAGCGGTCGCGCCGCAGGATCAGCCGGATCAGCTTGCCGACGCCGGTCATCGGTCGCCCCGCTGGTACTGCCGGAGGAACAGCTCCTCGAGCGACGGCGGCTGGCTGACCAGGCTGCGCACCCCGACCTTGACCAGCGACTGCAGCGCCGGCTCGAGGGCGTCGGTGTCCACGTCGAAGCGGATCTTGCCGTTGTCGGTACGGAAGTCGTGCACGCCGGGCATGGTCGCGAGGCCGTCCGGCGAACCGACCAGTTCGGCCTGGATCGACGTACGCGTCAGGTGTCGCAGATCGTCGAGGGTGCCGGTCTCGACCGCCCGGCCGTCGCGAATGATCGTGAGCCGGTCGCAGAGCGCCTCGACCTCGGCCAGGATGTGGCTGGACAGCAGCACCGTGCGGTCGCCGCGCCTCTTCTCCTGGAGGATCACCTCGCGGAAGACCTCCTCCATCAGGGGGTCGAGGCCGCTGGTCGGCTCGTCGAGGATCAACAGCTCCACATCGGATGCCAGCGCCGCGACCAGCGCCACCTTCTGCCGGTTGCCCTTGGAGTAGGTGCGGCCCTTCTTGCGGGGGTCGAGCTCGAAGCGCTCCAGCAGCTCGGCACGGCGGGACGGGTCGAGCCCGCCGCGCAGCCGGCCGAGCAGGTCGATCACCTCGCCGCCGGTCAGGTTGGGCCACAGGGTGACGTCGCCCGGCACGTACGCCAGACGCTTGTGCAGATCGGTGGCCGACGCCCACGGGTCGCCGCCGAGCAGGCTCACCTTGCCGCCGTCGTGGCGCATCAGGCCCAGCAGGATGCGGATGGTGGTGGTCTTGCCGGCGCCGTTGGGGCCCAGGAAGCCGTGCACCTCACCGGTCCGGACCCGCAGGTCGAGCCCGTCCAGGGCGGTGACCTTGCCGAACCGCTTGATCAGTCCCTCGGCATCGATTGCCTCGGCCATGACTACTCCTCGGAGGGGGAAAGGCCGTCCAGCGCCGTCCGCGCGAGATCGGCCTGTGCGCGGGTGACCAGCGGGGTGGAGAAGATCTCGAGGGAGGCGCGCAGCACCCGCGCCCAGCCCTCCGGCTCGCCGGTGTCGACGCCGAGGACTCGAGACAGCTGGTCACGTGACGTGAGCATGGACATCTTCATCACGGAGATCACGGCGATGAACGCCCGCGGGTCCTCGACCTTGAGATCGGTGGCGGCGAACCAGCGCTCGCCGTACTCGATCAAGCGGTCGAACAGGGCCGACCCGGCCGGCGACCCATCCAGCACCGAGCGCGTGATGTAGCGCTGCATGCGCAACATGCCGGGCGTGATGCGGTCGACGACCTGGAACTCGATGAAGCGGTTGCCCAGCGCGGTCAGCTCGTTCAACACGTACTCGTCGCAGGCGTCGCGGAGGCCCTCCTTGGAGCCGAAATGGTGCCGCAACAGCCCGGACGAGACGCCCGCCTTCTGCGCGATGTCGCGGATCGTGGCGCCGTCGATGCCGCGGTCGGCGAACAGCTCGATCGCCGCGTCGCGGATGCGCGCTCGTGCCGTCAGATCCCCAGGGCTACTCACCCGTGTAGCGTACTACACAAGCGTGTAGTCAGACAGCGCCATTTACCACGGCGGATGTGACCGCGCCGTTCGTGAGTCCCCACCGCGCCAGCAGGTCGCCATAGACGCCCGACGCGATCACCTTGTCCAGCGCCGCCTTGACCGCGTCCCTGAGCTGGGTGTTCCCCTTGGCGAACGGGATGCCGATCAGCCCGGGCTCGTACTGCGCGGTCGACGCCAGCTGGTAGTAGTTGCTGGTGCGGTTGTCGGTTGCCAGATAGGCCGCTGCGGGGTAGTCGTTGAGCACCGCCACCGCCCGCCCGGTCCGCAGCTGCAGCAGCGCGTCGGCGTTGGTCTTGTACTCGTTGATCTTCATCGGCCGGTCGCCGCATCCGCTCTGCGACCGGTGCAGCAGGTCGGCCTGCACGGTGCCCTGCTCGATCGCGACGACCTGGCCGCACAGGTTGGTGAGCTCGGCGATCGCGGCCGGGTTGCCGCGCTGCACGATCACCGAGGTGCCGGCCGAGAAGTAGTTGACGAAGTCGGCCTTCTTCTCGCGCTCCTCGGTGTCGGTCATGGCCGACATCACGCCGTCGTAGGTGCCGTCGGCGACCTTGTCCAGCGCCGTCTGGAAGGCCCCGGTCACCATCTGGATCTTTACGCCGAGCACCCGGCCGAGGGCATCAGCAAGATCAGGTTCAAAGCCCACGATCGTACGGCCGTCCGGCGCGAACTGCTCCATGGGCGGGTAGCTCGCGTCGGTGACGAAGCGGATCGTCCCGGTGTTCTGCACCGACAGCGGGAGCATGTCGTGCAGTGACTTGTCGAATTGCAGGCTGTTGTCGACAACCGCCGCGGTGGTCGTGGCCGCACCACAACCAGACACCAGCGCAACTGCGACGAAAGCCGCGACAAGACCCTTCACCGAACCCCCTCCATCATCGGCACCTGAGTCCAGGGCACCGGCTTCGAGTACAGATATCCCTGCGCCTCGTCACACCCGGCCGCCGCGATCCACGCGGCCACCTCGCTCGTCTCCACGCCCTCGGCGGTGACCCGGCAGCCCAGGCCGTGCGCGAGCGCGATCACCGCGCGCACGATCGCCTGGTTCTCCGGCTCCGACAGCACCGTGTCCACGAAGCTGCGATCGATCTTGATCTCGGTCAGCGGCACCCCGCGCAGCCGGGCCAGGCTGGTGTAGCCGGTGCCGAAGTCGTCCACCGAGATGCCGACACCGACCTCGGCCAGCGCCCGCAACGCCTGCTGGGCCGAGGCGATGTCGTCGATCATGGCGGTCTCGGTGATCTCCAGCGTGAGCCGCTCCGGCGCCACACCCGTCTCCGCCAGCAGCGAGGAGACCAACATCGCAAACCCCGGGGACTCCAGGTTGCGGGCCGACACGTTGACCGAGACCGTCCAGTCGCGACCGGCGGCCGTCCAGGCCAGCTGATCGGTGAGCGCGCGGCGCAGCACCCAGGCGGTGAGCGGCTCGATCAGCCCCGACTGCTCGGCGGCCGGCAGGAAGTCCGACGGCGGAACGAGCCCACGCGTCGGGTGCTGCCAGCGCACCAGCGCCTCCACCCCGCACACCACGCCGTCGGCGAGCCGCACCTTGGGCTGGTAGTAGAGCACCAGCTCGTCACGCTCCAGCGCGTGCCGCAGCTCGGCCTGCACGACCAGCCACTGTGTCGGGTGGGCCGCCCGCTCGCCGGCGTACACGACGATGTCCGCCGTGCCGCGCTTGCCCTGGTACATGGCCGCGTCCGCGTGCCGCAGCAGCCGCTCGACGTCCTCGCCGTGGTCGGGGTAGAGCGCCACCCCGAAGCTCGCCTCGATGGTCAGCGGCACGCCGTCGAGCACCACCTCGCGGGTCAGCGACGCCCGCACCCGTTCCAGCAGCCCCAGCACCGCCGGCCCGTCCAACCCGGGCAGGATCAGCGCGAACTCGTCGCCGCCGAGCCGCGCCGCGGTGTCCTCGGCGCGCAGCGAGGTCCGCAGCCGGCCGGTGATCACCCGCAGCAGGTCGTCGCCGGCGTGGTGCCCGAGCGTGTCGTTGACTTCCTTGAACCGGTTGAGGTCGACGACCACCACGGCGCCGCCGGCACGGGAGGCCAGCGCGGCCGTCGCCCGCTGCCGGAACGCCTCCCGGTTGGGCAGGCCGGTGAGCCCGTCGTGCAGCGCCTCGTGCGACTGCTGCGCGGCGTACCGGCGCAGCGAGCGGGTGGTCGACCAGGAGATCAGGGCGGTGGCCAGGTAGAGCAGGCCCAGGCCGATGCCGAGCCGCCGGTAGGTGACGACCATCTGCTCGTGCAGGCGAGCGGCGATCTTGTCGTACGGGAGATAGAGCTCGAGCACCCCGATGGCCTCGCCGGACGCCCGCGCGAAGACCGGTTGCAGCACCCGGATGAGCTGCCCGCCCGGCGCGGCGTCGTCCTTGACCAGGGTGGCCGCGGCCTGCCCGAGCGAGGCCGACCGGAACGCCGGGTCGCCGACCGGCACCCCGCCCGAGGTGGAGCCGTCGTCCGAGAAGACCACCTGGCCGCTGAAGTTGCGCAGTCGCATCCGCAGCACCGAGCCGTGGTACAGCGCCAGGTCGGTGGCCTTCGCGAGGCTGTCCCGCTGGCCGGCGGTGATGCCCCGGCTCAGGTCGGCGTCGTCGAGGGCCGGCGCGATCGCCATCTCGGCGATGACCGCGGCCTGCGCCTTGCCCTGGTCCTGGCCCTGCTTGGTGGCGTCGTCGCGCACGCCGCAGAGCAGGAGCACGCCGAGCGCGCCCACCGGCAGGAGGCTGGCCACGGCATAGGTGGCGAAGAGGCGCGATCCCGACCGCGCCCCTCGCCGTGAACCCCTTTGCCGCCACACGGAACCGCTTATCGACTCGGTTGCCGTTCGGTTGAGGAAAGTCCGTCAACATCCGCCGGCGGACCGTGAACGTCCCGTATCCAGCCCCACGCGGCCCGCCTGGTCGGCCGCGACTCCCGGTCCCCACTGAACCCGATGACCGTGGCCGGCGTTCCGGTAACAGGAGGGCCGCCCGGTTCGGGCGGCCCTTTTCCTACGGCGACGGCTACATGGCGGCGGGTGCGCCTTTGCTGACGGGGTGGCTACGTGTCGGAGGCGAGCAGGCGGCGATAGTGCCGATCCCGTACGCGGAGAATTGCCGCGCCCGCCAGCGCCGCGACCGACGAACCCAGCAGGACCCCCAGCTTCGCCTGTTGGTCCTGGGCGCCGCCGGCGCCGAACGCGAGCTCGCCGATCAGCAGCGACACGGTGAAGCCGACGCCGCCGAGCATGGCCACGCCGGCGACGTCCCACCAGTCGAGGTCGCCGTCGAGCTCGGCCCGGGTGAAACGCTGGACCAGCCAGGTGGCCCCGGTGATCCCGATGGTCTTGCCGGCCACCAGGGCGACGACGACGCCGAGCGTGACCGCGCCGCCCACGCCGGCGCCGCTCACCGAGACGCCGGCGGCGAAGAAGGCGAAGACGGGCACCGCCACCCCGGCGGAGACCGGGCGCCAACGGTGCTCGAAGCGCACGCCCAGCTTGACCGGCACGGTGAAGGCGAGCAGCACCCCGGCGACCGTGGCGTGGATCCCGGACTCGTGCACCAGCAGCCAGGTGGCCGCGGCGAACGGGAGCAGGATCCACCAGGCGCGAACGCCGCGGCGGGTCAGCAGGGCGAAGGCGGCCAGCGGCACGAGGGCCAGCAGCAGGGGCGCGACGTGCAGGGACGACGTGTAGAAGACCGCGATGATCACGATGGCCAAGAGGTCGTCGACTACGGCAAGGGTGAGCAGGAACGTGCGCAGGCCGGCCGGCAGCGACGTATTGACCAGGCCGAGCACGGCCAGCGCGAACGCGATGTCGGTGGCGGTCGGCACCGCCCAGCCGCGCATGGCGCCCCCGGCGTTGATCGCGACGTAGATAAGGGCGGGGGCGATCATCCCGCCGACGGCGGCGGCCACCGGAAGGGCGGCGCGGCGCGGGTCGCGCAGGTCACCGGCGACGAGTTCGCGCTTGAGCTCGAGCCCGGCCACGAAGAAGAAGATCGCGAGCAGGCCGTCGGCGGCCCACTGCGCCGGCGTCAGGCCACCCATGCCCAAACCGGAGATTTCGTGATAAGTCTCGGACCAGGGTGAATTCGCCCACAGCAGCGCCAGCGCGGTGGCGCCGAGCATGAGCAGGCCACCGGTCGTCTCGGTGCGCAGGAGGGCGGCGACGCGGCGGAAGTCGGCGCCGCGGCCGAGCAGGGATGCGGTGGGCAACAAGGACTCCAGGGGTCGGCGGAACCAACGCCGACCAGGCTTCCCGGCACACCACGAGCCAGTTTAGTGCAGGATCGTCAGCAGACCGGCGCGTACGGGAGATCCTTGACGTAGCGCGGCCAATCGGCCGCGGTGAGGCCGCCGCCGAGGCGGCAGGCCTCCGGGACCGGGTCGTGCAGCGTGGCGAGCGTGCGGTCGAGATTCCAGAAATTCACGTACGCCCCATCGCCGGTCGCCAGGATCGGCCGGGTGCGGCTGATCCCGACGCCGTCGAAGTGCCCGCGCAGCACGGCGAGCAGGGCGCCCTGACCGGTCGACGGGACGCTCCACAGCTCGACCCGCTCGGGGGTGCTCAGCGCGAGCATCGACCCGTCCGGCGAGAAGGCCGCGCCCTCGATCCGGGTGCTCCCGCTCATCCCGCGGCGGGACACCTCGGAGACCAGCAGCGAGTCGGCGCCGGCGGCGGGTTGCCAGACGCGTACGCCGTTGGTGGTCCAGTAGGCGATCGAGCTGCCGTCGGCGCTGATCGCGGAGCCGTTCCCGAACCCCGGGTACCGGTGGGCGGCGGCCTGGCGCGGATGGGCCGGATCGCGCAGGTCCCACAGCGCGATGGACTCGTTGTGACCCGCGCCGACAGACATCACGACGAGCTCGCTGCGGCCGGGGACGAACGCGACGTCGATCGGTTGCGGCACCGCGATCGAGGAGATCTTGCGGGGTGCCCGGCCGGTCGCGACGGAGTAGATCGCGAGCGCGTTGCCGGAGTCGGCGGCGGCGAGCCCGGCGGCGGAATCGAGGCCGAGCAGTCCGCCGGGCGTTGCCGCCACCGGCCCGGTCAGGGCGCGGGGATGCTCGGGATCGGCGATGTTCCACCTCGAAGCTCCGACCGCCAGGATGTCGTTCGCCGACACATCCAGCGACCCGACCGGTCCGGGCTGCCGGATCGACGCGACCTTCGCCGGCGCCAGGGCGGGCGTGGCGCGCCAAAGCATCGCCGTGTTGGTGACGCCGAGGCTGGTGGTGAGCAGGGCCCGGCTGTCCGGCGCGAAGGCCACCGAGGTCACCGTGTCGCCGTTCCCGTCGCGGGTGCCGGTCAGGATCGGCATCGACGGGTTGCGGACGTCCCAGAGCGTCACGTGCTTGTCGTCGTCCACGGCGGACAGCAGGCTGCCGTCCGGCGAGAAGGCGACCTTGGCGGCGTGGGTGGCGGCGGGCGGATAGACGAGGCGGCGCGGATCGGCGCGATCGGTCAGGTCGTAGAGCCAGACCGGGTTGTCCTCGGACTCGAGGGCGATCGCCACGAGCGTGCCGGCCGGGTTGATCGCGATGTCCTTGACCGGGCCCGGCTTGTCGTAGTGCGCGACCACCCGGGGCTTGGCCAGCCCGTCGCCCGACCAGACGGCGATGTCGTTGCCGGTCTCCTGCAGGTAGAGCCCGTGTGCGTTCACCGCCACCGAGCCGGCGAAGGAGCCCGGGCCGGTCACCCGCCAGAGCCGCCGGGGGCGCCGCGGATCCTTGACGTCCCACATGGCGAAGCCCGCGCCGGCGCTGGTGATCAGCCGCCCCGGGCCGGCGAACTCGGCCAGCCGCCCGTCGCCGAGCTCGGCCGCGGCCGAGTACAGCGGCCGCGGCGCGGCGAGGTCGTGCACGTCCCAGAGCTGCAGGCGCTTCCCGATCGTCACGAGGGTGCGCCCGTCCGGGCTGAACGCCACGTCGCCGATGAGGTCGTCGCCGCTGTTCGCGACGCCGGCGAGGGCGCCGTTCCGCCACAGTGTCAAAGTCCCGTCGGTGCCGGCCAGGGCGACCGCCTGCCCGTCCGGGCGGTAGCGGGCCACCGAGATCGGCCGGCGGGCCGGGAGCTCGCCGAGGTATCCGGCGGCGATCGCGTCGGTCAGGTTGGCCCTGGTCGCCTCGTCGGGGGTCAGGCCGACGGCGGTGGCCGCCATCCGCAGCGACAGCCCCGGGTCGGTGCGACGCGTGTCCCGGGACTTCGTCACCAGGTTGTCCGCCACGGCCGTACGCGCCACCCGCAAGGCCACCGCTGCGTCCGCGCGATCGGCCGTCCGCTGGTGCATCACGATCCCGGCCGGCACGCCGGCGGCCAGCGCCAGCACGCAGGCGGCCGCCGTCACCCGGATCACCCGCCGCATGGCGCGGCGCGACCGCAGCCGGTCCCGGGCCGCGTACGCCGCCCGGCGCAACTCCGGATCGACCGGCTCGGCGATCAGCAGGCGGTCGAGCAACTCGGCCGCGGACGGCCGGCGCGCCGGGTCCTTCTCCAGCGCCGACGCCACCAGCTCGCGCAGCCCGCCGGTCAGCCCGTCGAGGTCGGGCGGCTGGATCAGGATCTGCCCCACCGTCGCCACCGGCGAGTCGCCCGCGAACGGGAGGTGGCCGGTCGCCGCGTACGTCACGACGACGCCCCACGCGAACACGTCGGCCGCCGGCGTCAGCGGCCGCTGCCGGTCGGTGTCGAAGCGCTCCGGCGCCATGTACGCGATCGTGCCGACGACGTGATCGGGCCGCGTGTGCTGGCTGGTCGGCTCGGTCGGCTGGGCGATGCCGAAGTCGATGACCTTGGGAGTGCCCAGCGTGAACAGCACGTTGGCCGGCTTGAGATCGCGGTGGATGATGCCGGCGCCGTGGATGGCGACCAGCGCGGTGGCCACCCCGATCGCCACGCCGTGCACATTCGCCGCGGTCAGCGGCCCCTGGTCGCGCACCACGTCGGCGAGGCTCGGCCCGTCCACGAACTCGACGACGAGGTACGGCGTCTCGTGATCGGGATCGGCGTCGAGCACCTCGGCGGTGCAGAACGGCGGCACCCGCCGAGCCCGGTCCACTTCGCTCCGAAATCGGGCACGATATTCGGCGTCGCGCGAATTTTCGGGTTTGATGACTTTGATGGCGACCGCCCGGCCGTCGCGCCCCCGGGCGAGGTAAACGGTGCCCATGCCGCCTTCGCCGAGGCGGGCCAGCAATTCGTATCCACCGAGGAGAACCGGGTCGTCTATTCGCAGCGCGCTTGTCGTCACGGCCTGCGTCTTTCATGAAGATCGATATGAGTCGCGCACCAGCACACTACAACCGGCACGCACCCCTAGGGGTTTTCTGTCAAAGCTCCGTCAGCCGGGGCGCGCGTCAAAACGGCGTCAAAAAACGCCGGGGGCCCGTATGCATGGCATCAACACCCCTGTCCGGTCCGCCACGGCCGAGATTCGCTCTCCGTGCAAGCCCGAAAACCCCCACTCTGAGGAGTCGAGTCCCGTGGCCGATCTGCTGTTCGTCGTGCTCACGGTGGCGCTGTTCGCAGCGCTGACCGTGCTGATCCGGGCGGTCGAACGCTGGTGAGCGCCGTCAACCTCATCGGCGGGATCGTCGCCGTCCTGCTGACCGCCTTCATGGTGGCCGCGCTGCTGTTCCCGGAGAAGTTCTGACATGGCCGGCTGGATCTTCGTCAGCACGCTGGTGGTCGCCCTGATCGCGGTCTACCGGCCGTTCGGCGACTACATGTACCGGGTTGTCGCGCACACGAAGCACAACGTCGTCGAGCGCGGCGTCTACAAGCTCGTCGGGGTCGACGCGAGCGCCGAGCAGACCTGGGGCGTGTACGCCCGCAGCGTGCTCGCCTTCTCCGCGATCTCGATCCTCTTCCTCTACCTGTTCCTGCGCGTCCAGGACAAGCTGTGGCTGTCGCTCGGCTTCTCCGGAGTGCCGACGCACATCGCCTGGAACACCGCGGTCAGCTTCGTCACCAACACCAACTGGCAGGCCTACTCGGGTGAGTCGACAATGGGCCACCTGGTGCAGATGGCCGGCCTTGCGGTGCAGAACTTCGTCTCGGCCGGCGTCGGCATCGCCGTGGCGGTCGCCCTGATCAGGGGCTTCGCCGGCCGTAAGACGAAGGCGCTGGGCAACTTCTGGGTGGATCTGACCCGGATCACGCTACGCGTCCTGCTGCCGATCGCCGTCCTGGGAGCGCTGGTCTTCATGATCGCCGGCGTGGTGCAGAACCTCTCCGGCGGCACCGACGTGACCACGCTGACCGGCGCCACCCAGCACATCACCGGCGGCCCGGTGGCCACCCAGGAGGTCATCAAGGAGCTCGGCACCAACGGCGGCGGCTTCTACAACGTCAACTCGGCGCACCCGTTCGAGAACCCGACGTCCTGGACGAACTGGCTGCAGATCTTCCTGATCTGCCTGATCCCGTTCAGCCTGCCCCGGGTGTTCGGCCGGATGGTCGGGCAGAACCGGCAGGGCTACGCGATCGTCGCGGTCATGGCGGTGCTGGCGCTGGCCAGCGTCGCGCTGACGATCGGTTTCGAGGTGCACGGCGCCGGCACGGTGCCGCAGGCGGTCGGCGCGGCGATGGAAGGCAAGGAGGTCCGGTTCGGCATCCCGGACTCGGGCGCCTTCACCGCGGCGACGACGCTGACCTCGACCGGCGCGGTCGACTCGTTCCTCGACTCGTACACGTCCTTCGGCGGCATGATGCCGATGGTCAACATGATGCTCGGCGAGGTGGCGCCCGGCGGCGTCGGCTCGGGCCTCTACGGCCTGCTCATCCTCGCGGTGATCACGGTCTTCGTGGCCGGCCTTATGGTCGGGCGCACGCCCGAGTACCTGGGCAAGAAGATCGGCGCCCGGGAGATGAAGCTCGCCTCGCTGTACTTCCTGATCACCCCGGCCCTGGTGCTGATCGGCGCCGCGGCGGCCTTCGCCACCGGCCACAACAGCACGGCGCTCAACACCGGGCCGCACGGTCTCTCCGAGGTCCTGTACGCCTTCACCAGCGCCGCCAACAACAACGGCTCGGCCTTCGCCGGCATCACGGTCAACACGCCGTGGTGGGACACCGCGCTCGGCCTCGCCATGCTGCTCGGCCGCTTCCTGCCGCTGGTCCTGGTGCTGGCCCTGGCCGGCTCGCTCGCCCGGCAGAAGCCGGTGGCCGAGTCCGAGGGCACGCTGCCCACCCACAAACCCCTGTTCGTCGGAATGGTCGTCGGCGTCACGGTCGTACTCGTCGCCCTGACCTTCCTCCCCGCTCTCGCTCTCGGACCCATCGCGGAGGGCCTGTCATGACCACGCTGGCCGAAAAACCGGCAAACCCTTCAAAGACCAAGCCCGATTCCGTACGCGGTGGGCTGCTCGATCCTCAGCAGTTGCGGAAGTCGCTGCCGGGCGCGCTGCGCAAGCTCGACCCGCGCACCCTGTGGCGCAACCCGGTGATGTTCATCGTCGAGGTCGGCGCGGTCTTCACCACCGTGCTGTCGATCGTGGACCCCAGCACGCTGGCCTGGGTCATCACCGTCTGGCTGTGGCTCACGGTCGTCTTCGCCAACCTGGCCGAGGCGGTCGCCGAGGGCCGCGGCAAGGCGCAGGCCGCCGCGCTGCGCGCCGCCAAGCAGGACACCGTCGCCCGGATGCTGGTGGGCGACCGCGAGGTGGCCATCCCGGCGACCGAGCTGAAGCAGGGCGACGTCGTGGTGGCCGAGGCCGGCGACATCATCCCCGGCGACGGCGACGTCATCGAGGGCATCGCCAGCGTCGACGAGTCGGCGATCACCGGCGAGTCGGCCCCGGTCATCCGGGAGTCGGGCGGCGACCGCTCGGCCGTCACCGGCGGCACCAAGGTGCTCTCCGACCGGATCGTCATCCGGATCACCCAGAAGCCCGGCGAGAGCTTCGTCGACCGGATGATCGCGCTGGTCGAGGGCGCCAACCGGCAGAAGACGCCGAACGAGATCGCGCTGAACATCCTGCTGGCCGCGCTCACGATCATCTTCCTGCTCTCGGTGGTGACGCTGCAGCCGCTGGCGATCTTCTCGAAGGCCTACAACGCGGCGGCGCCGGACACGCTGGCGATCAACCAGCACGGCGTCACCGGCATCGTGCTGGTCTCGCTGATCGTCTGCCTGATCCCGACCACGATCGGCGCGCTGCTCAGCGCCATCGGCATCGCCGGCATGGACCGCCTGGTGCAGCGCAACGTGCTGGCCATGTCGGGCCGCGCGGTCGAGGCCGCCGGCGATGTGAACACCCTGCTGCTCGACAAGACCGGCACGATCACCCTCGGAAACCGGCAGGCGTCCGAGTTCGTCGTCGTGGACGGGGTCGGCGCCAAGGCTCTCGCCGACGCCGCACAACTCTCGAGTCTGGCCGACGAGACGCCCGAGGGGCGGTCGGTGGTGGTTCTGGCCAAGAACGAGTACGGGCTGCGGCAGCGGGAGCCCGGCCTGATGACCGAGGCGACGTTCGTGCCGTTCACCGCGCAGACCCGGATGAGCGGCGTCGACCTCGGCAGCAGGCAGATCCGCAAGGGCGCGGCGGCCGCGGTGATGAAGTGGGTCCGCGAGAACGGCGGGCACCCGACCGAGCAGGTCGGCGAGATCGTGGACATGATCAGCGCGACCGGCGGCACCCCGCTCGTGGTCGCCGAGCACGAGGCCGGCAAACCGGCGCAGGCCCTGGGCGTCATCCACCTCAAGGACGTCGTCAAGGAGGGCATGCGGACGCGCTTCGACGAGATGCGCAAGATGGGCATCCGCACCGTGATGATCACCGGCGACAACCCGCGGACCGCCAAGGCGATCGCGGACGAGGCCGGCGTCGACGACTTCCTCGCCGAGGCCACCCCCGAGGACAAGCTCGCCTACATCCGCAAGGAGCAGGAGGGCGGCCGGCTGGTCGCGATGACCGGCGACGGCACCAACGACGCGCCGGCCCTGGCCCAGGCGGACGTCGGCGTGGCCATGAACACCGGCACGTCGGCCGCCAAGGAGGCCGGCAACATGGTCGACCTCGACTCCGACCCGACCAAGCTGATCGAGATCGTGGAGATCGGCAAGCAGTTGCTGATCACGCGCGGCGCGCTGACCACCTTCTCGATCACCAACGACATCGCCAAGTACTTCGCCATCATCCCGGCGATGTTCGCGGCGGTGTACCCGGGCCTCGACACGCTGAACGTGATGCGGCTGCACTCGCCGGGCTCGGCGATCCTCTCCGCGGTCATCTTCAACGCGCTGGTCATCGTGGCGCTGATCCCGCTGGCGCTGCGCGGCGTGCGGTACCGGCCGTCGAGCGCGAGCGCGCTGCTGCGCCGCAACCTGTGGATCTACGGCCTGGGCGGCGTGATCGCGCCGTTCCTCGGCATCAAGCTCATCGACCTGCTCGTTCAGTTCATTCCAGGGATCTGAGATGCGACTCCCGATCTGGCTTTCCCAGCACCTCGCGGCGCTGCGCGCGCTGCTCGTCCTGACCATCATTCTCGGGCTCGCCTATCCCCTGGCGTTCGTCGCGATCGGCAAGATTCCCGGCCTGTCGGATAAGTCGGGCGGGTCGCTGGTGGCGCACGGCAGCACCCTCATCGGACAGTCCTTCACCGACGCCGACGGCAACCCGGTGCGGAAGTACTTCCAGAGTCGCCCGTCCGCGGCCGGCGACGGATACGACCCGACCGCCACCTCGGCCAGCAACCTCGGCCCGGAGGACGTCGTCGACACCGCCGACCGCAAGAGCCTCCTCACTCAGGTCTGTGAACGCAGCCTGGCGATCGGCAAGCTCGAGGGTGTGGACGGCAGCCGGCCCTACTGCACCCCGGACGGGGTGGGCGCGGTGCTGGCCGTCTTCTTCCGGGACGGGCTGACCGGCCCGATCACCCGGGTCGTGTCGGTCAACCAGACCGGCACGCCGTTCACCGCCGCCTACAAGGGCGTCACGGTCGAGCCGGCCAAGGCCGGCGAGGACTATGTTGCCGAGGGCGGCGTCATCACCCCGATCCGGGGGAACGCGCCGGCTCATCCGGTCGTGCCCGCCGACGCGGTCACCGCCAGCGGCAGCGGCCTCGATCCCGACATTTCCCCTCAGTACGCCCAGCTCCAGGTGCCGCGCGTGGCCCGCGAGAGGGGAATGTCGGAAAAAGGGGTGCAGGACCTCGTCAAGAAGTACACCGATGGGAGGGCACTCGGCTTCATGGGCGAACCCGGAGTCAACGTGCTGGAACTCAACATGGCTCTAGACAAGGGCTGACATGGCGCGCGGGGAACTGAGGATCTATCTGGGCGCGGCGCCCGGTGTCGGCAAGACCTACAGCATGCTCGAGGAAGCGCACCGCCGAGCCGAGCGCGGCACCGACGTGGTCGTGGCGCTGGTCGAGACGCACGGGCGCGAACACACCGCGGCCATGATCGGTGATCTCGAGGTCGTCCCGCGCAAGCGGATCGGCTATCGCGGCGTCGAGCTCGAGGAGATGGATCTCGACGCCGTGCTGGCCCGCAAGCCCGAGGTGGCGGTGGTCGACGAGCTCGCGCACACCAACGTGCCGGGCTCGCGCCACCCCAAGCGCTGGCAGGACGTCCAGGAGTTGCTCGACGCCGGGATCAGCGTGCTGACCACGGTCAACGTGCAGCACCTGGAGTCGCTCAACGACGTGGTCGCCCAGATCACCGGGGTCGAGCAGCGCGAGACCGTACCGGATGCCGTCGTAAGAAAAGCCGAGCAGGTCGAGCTGGTCGACATGACGCCGGAGGCGCTGCGCCGGCGGATGGCGCACGGCAACATCTACCTGCCGGAGAAGATCGACGCGGCGCTCGGGAACTACTTCCGCACCGGCAACCTGACCGCGCTGCGCGAGCTGGCGTTGCTGTGGCTGGCCGACAAGGTGGACGACCAGCTCGACAAATACCGGGCGGACCACCGGATCGACGCGACCTGGGAGACCCGGGAGCGGGTGGTGGTGGCACTGACCGGCGGCCCCGAGGGCGGGACGCTCATCCGGCGGGCCGCGCGAATCGCCGCCCGCAACAAGGGTGCGGATCTGCTGGCCGTACACGTCGCAAGAAACGACGGCCTGGCCGGCGCCGACCCCGCGGAGCTGGCCAAGCAGCGGGTTTTGGTGGAGAGCCTCGGCGGGACCTATCACCAGGTGGTGGGGCCGGATGTGCCGCAGGCGCTGCTCGACTTCGCGCGCGGGGTCAACGCGACGCAGATCGTGCTGGGGGCGAGCAGCCGCGGCCGGTTCGCCCAGATCATCACGGCCGGGGTCGGGGTGACCGTCACGGCCATGTCCGGCACGATCGACGTGCACCTGGTGACGCACGAGCGGGTCCGCGGCGCCTTCTCCCGGCGCGTGCCACCCGCTTTGTCGCTTTCCCGCCGAGTGTCGGGATACGCCCTGGTGCTCCTGGGGCTGCCGGCACTCACCGCACTGCTGCACCTCGCGCCGCCCATCGACCTGACCAATGACCTGTTGATCTTCCTGGCCGCCGTCGTCGGCATCGCGCTGGTCGGCGGCCTCTGGCCCGCCTTGCTGGCCGCGGTCGTCGGCTCGCTGCTGCTGAACTGGTTCTTCACCCCGCCGTTCGGCAAGTTCACGATCGCCGAACGGGACAACCTGCTGGCGCTCGCGATCTTCGTGGTGGTGGCCCTCGCGGTGAGCTGGGTGGTCGACACCGCGGCCCGCAAGACCCGGCAGGCCGCGCGGGCATCGGCCGAGGCCCAGACGCTGTCCACCATCGCCGGCGGCGTGATCCGCGGCGAGCGGCTGCTGGAACGGCTGCGGGAGACGTTCGGCCTCGACTCGGTGACGCTGCTGTCGCACGGGTCGGTGATCAATTGTGTCGGCGACCCGTGCACCGACGCGCAGGCCGCCGACGCCGAGGTGCGGGTCGACGAGGAGTACACACTGCTGCTCAAGGGGCATCCGCTGGAGGCGTCCGACCGGCGCATCGTCGAGGCGTTCGCGGCCCAGGCGGCGCTGGCGCTCAAGCAGGAGCGGCTCAGCGCCGAGGCGGCCGCGGCCAAGCCGCTGGCCGAGGCCGATCGCATGCGGACGGCCCTGCTCGCCGCGGTCAGCCACGATCTGCGTACGCCGCTGGCGTCGGCCAAGGCCGCGGTCGCCGGCCTGCTCAGCGAGGACGTGCACTTCGACGCCGACGACCGCCGGGAACTGCTGGAGACCGCGAACATCTCGCTCGACCGGCTCGACCGCCTGGTCTCGAACCTGCTCGACATGAGCCGCCTGCAGGCCGGCGCGCTCGGCATGACCACCATCGACATCGGACTCGAGGAGATCGTCCCGCGCGCCCTCGACGACCTCGGCGGCGCCGTGGTCACCCGGCTGCCGGCCGACCTGCCCGCCGTCCGCGCCGACCCGGGCCTGCTCGAACGGATCCTGGTCAACGTCATCGGCAACGCGCTGCGCTACAGCCCGCCCGGCCGGCCGCCGCTGGTCACCGGCAGCACCCTCGGCGACGTCGTCGAGCTCCGCGTGATCGACCACGGCCCCGGCATCCCCGAGGAGCGCTGGGACGATGTGTTCCTGCCGTTCCAGCGGCTCGGCGATCAGGACAACCACACCGGCGTCGGCCTGGGGCTGGCACTGTCCCGGGGCCTGACCGAGGCGATGGGCGGCACGCTCACCCCGTCGGCCACCCCCGGCGGAGGCCTCACCATGATCCTTTCGCTGCCGGCCGGAACACCCGCGTGAACTCGCATCCTCCCGAGGGGGACGTGCGTTAGCCCGGCGTGCGTATCTCAAAGCATGTGCGCCGCGCCGCCGTCACCGGCGCCGCGGCCATCGCGGTCTGTGCCGTGGCGCAGCCCGCAGGCGCGGCGGTCGGCACGACCGCGCGCGTCGCGCCGTCCTTCAACGGCTCGGTGTACGCGATCGCGTATCGCGGCGACACCGTCTACGTCGGCGGCTCCTTCACCAGCACCACGATCGGCGGGCGCAGCGTCTCCCGGGAGCGGCTCGCCGCCTTCGACGCGCGTTCCGGCGCCCTCCTCGACTGGGCGCCACGCGCCGACGGCACGATCCGCGCGCTCGCCGTCTCCGGCTCGTCGGTCTATGCGGCCGGCGACTTCGACCACGTCTCCAGGCAGGCCCGCGACTCACTGGCCCGGCTCGACGCCTCGAGCGGCGCGGTCGGCTCGTTCGCGCACGGCATCGACGGCAGCCCGCGGGCCCTCGCGGTCGGCAACGGCCGGCTCTACCTCGGCGGGACGATCAGCCGGGTCGACCGGCGGGACCGGGAGCGGCTGGCCGCGTTCTCGCTGACCACCGGCGCGCTCGACGACGACTGGACGCCGACCGCGGACAACACCGTCTACTCGCTGGCCTACCGCGGCTCGAAGGTCTACCTGGGCGGCAGCTTCCACCGCACCGACGACGTGAGCTCGACGCTCCGGCTCTCCGCGGTCGACGCCACCAGCGGCGAGCTCGACCGCGGCTTCCGGCCGTCGCCACCGGCGGTGGTCTACGGCATCGCGGTCGACGGCAACGGCGTCTACGCCGCGATGGGCGGACCGGGCGGCCGCGCGGCGGCGTTCACCACGGCCGGGCGTACGAGATGGACACGCACCTTCGACGGGGACGCCCAGGCCATCGCGGTGCTCGACGGCACCGCGTACGTCGGCGGGCACTTCGACCGGGCGTGCACCAGCGGCACCACCGGCGCGCACGGCACCTGCAGCGACGGCTCGGTCTCCCGGGTCAAGCTGGCCGCGGTGCGCGGCGACGGCTCGCTCGGCGACTGGGCGCCGCAGGCCAACGGCATCGTCGGGGTCCGCACGATCGCGGTCGACCCGGCACATGGGACGGTGGCGGCCGGCGGCGACTTCACCACGATCGGCGGCCGGGCCCAGAGGCGCTTCGCGTCTTTCGGCTGATGCGGCGCGCGATCCTCTTCGCGGTGGCGCTGGCGTTCGCCGGCGTCACCGGCCCGTCCGCACACGCGTCGGCGCGGCCGGACTACGTGGTCCTCTACAACTTCGACGGTAAAGCGCCGCTCGCCGACGCCACCGGGCACGGGCACGACCTCACGCCGGTGAGCCGGCACGGTGGCTCGTACGCCACGGTTGCCCGCGGCGACGGCCGGGCCCTGATGTTTCCGGAGCCCTGCCACGACGAGCCCTGCCCGCGGATCGCGCTGCGCGCCGTGCCGGTCGACGACCTCAACCCCGGGCGGCGGCCGATCCGCTGGGGCGCCTCGGTACGGCTCGCCGCCGACGAGACCACCAAGGGCGAGAACGTCCTGCAGAAGGGCTACTCGGCCGAGGGCAGCCAGTACAAGCTGCAGATCGACGGCGCGGCCGGCCAGCCCAGCTGCGTGCTGGTCGACGACGAGGAGCCCACGATCCACCTGGCGCTCAGCTCGGTGAGCGTGGCCGACGGCCGCTGGCACGCGCTCGAATGCCGGCGGTCGGGCAGCACCCTGGAGGTCCTGGTCGACGGCGTCCGGCGCGGCGCCGCCACTATTCCGGCCGGCCTGTCGGTGCGCAACCGCATCCCGCTCAGCGTCGGCGGCAAGGGCTCGTTCACCAACAACGACCAGTTCCAGGGCGCGCTCGACGAGGTCTGGGTCTCAATCGGTCAGTGAGTAGGGCTTGCTGACCACCTGCACCTGCCCGAACCAGGTGGCGATGTCGACCCGGACCTCCGGCGTGCCCGGCACCCGCGGCACCGGCGCGAGGTGCAGGCTGTGGTTGCTGAACACCACCGCGCCGGTCAGGTCGACCTCGACCCCTTCCGGCACGATGACGGTGACCTGCCCGAACAGGCACAGCCCGGCGATCTCGATGGTGCCCTGGCTGGTGATCACCTCACGCAGGTCGAGCTCGGTCGAGCCGAAGAACGTGCGCAGCCACACGCGCGGCGAGTTGAGCCGCCACCGCCCGCGCCGCTTGGTCTCGCTGAAAACGGTCAGCACGCTGTCGACGGCCTGCGCCGACCCGACGATGGGCGTCGGCGCCAGCCCGGCGGTGGCCCGCTCGAGCTCTTGCGAGCTCTCGGCCGCCCACACCGCGCCGACCCGGGCGCTGAACTGCTCGAGCGTCAGCCGGCCGTCGCCGCAGGCACGCTGCAGCAGCTCGGCGGCGCGCTCGCGCTCGTGATCGGACGGCGGGTTCGGCACAGGCGAGGTCGTCACCGCGCCAGCTTACGGCCCGGCCTCCCCCAAAAGGATCACGTGCAGATTGCGGGGACCGTGCACCCCCTCGACCCGGTTGAGCTCGATGTCGCTGGTCGCGGACGGCCCGCTGATCCAGGTGAGCGGGCGCGTGGGGTCGAGCCGGGCCACCGCCTCCGGGACCGACGCCACGACCTGCGCCGGCCGCAGCACGCAGATGTGCAGGTCGGGCAGGAGCGAGATGATCCGCCGGCCCTGATCGGGCGAGCCGTCGAGCACGATGGTCCCGGTCTCGACGACAGCAACCGCGGCCCCGGTCACCACGCCGTCGGCCGCCGCGATCTGTGCGGGCACCAAACCCTCGTCGACGATGGCCTCGAGGTCGGGCGGCAGCCACGCCATCGGCAGCCCCGGCGGCACGACGACGGCTCCGCGAGGCAAAATGTCCGAGATGGCCAGGGAAACCGACGAGGCCCGGTGCACGACGGCCTTGTAGTCGGTGAGGCGCTCGACCAGCAGATCGAGGTCGACCTTGGCCTCGCCGCGCCGATAGTCGCGCGGGACAACCGGCGCCTCGACGCCGGAGGCCAGCGCCGCCCGGACCCGGCCGAGGATCACGTCCTTGGCGCTCATCGCGACTCCCACCAGTCACGGAACGTCTGCGACGGTGGCGCCGGGAGGTCACGGCTGGCCGACCACCCGTTCAGCGGCGGCGGCAATCCCCGGCCCTTCCGGCCCACGAGCTTGGCGAGCTTCGCCGCCCGCTGCGCGCGGGCATATAGCTTGGGACGGTCCATGGTGTACGCCGCGGCCGCCATCACCGCCGCCTCCGAGCGCGGGTGCGGCGCCTGATCGCGCAGGTGCACCAGGATCGACGGGATGTCGATCTGCACCGGGCAGGCGTCGAAGCAGGCGCCGCAGAGCGACGACGCATACGGCAGCGTCGGGTTGTCGGCCACCCCGGTGAGTTGCGGCGACAGCACCGCGCCGATCGGGCCCGGATACACCGACCCGTACGCGTGACCGCCCGTCCGCTCGTAGACCGGGCACACATTGAGGCAGGCCGAGCACCGGATGCAATGCAGCGCCTGGCGCCCGACCTCGTCGGCGAGCACCGCGCTGCGGCCGTTGTCGAGCAGCACCAGGTGGAAGCTCTGTGGCCCGTCCCCCGGCGTCACACCGCGCCACATCGACGTGTACGGGTTCATCCGCTCGCCCGTCGACGCCCGCGGCAGCAGCTGCAGGAACACTTCGAGGTCCTGCCAGGTCGGCACCAGCTTCTCGATGCCCATCACGGTGATCAGCGTGTCGGGCAGGGTCAGGCACATCCGCCCGTTCCCCTCCGACTCGACCACGGCCAGCGTCCCGGTGTCGGCGACCGCGAAGTTCGCCCCCGAGATCGCCACCCGGGTGTGCAGGAAGGTCTCGCGCAGGTACTTCCGGGCCGCGCCGGCCAGCTCGGGCGGCTCGTCGGTCAGGCCGGGGTCGACTCCCGGCATCGCCTGCAGGAAGATCTCGCGGATCTCCGACCGGTTGCGGTGGATGGCCGGCACCAGGATGTGGCTGGGCTTGTCGTCGCCGAGCTGCACGATCAGCTCGGCCAGGTCGGTCTCGACCGGCGTGATCCCGGCGGCCTCGAGCGCCTCGTTGAGCCCGATCTCCTGGGTCGCCATCGACTTGACCTTGATGACCCGCTGCTCGCCGGTCTGCCGCACGAGGTCGGTGACGATCCGGTTGGCCTCGTTGGCGTCGGCCGCCCAGTGCACGACCCCGCCGGCGGCGGTCACCTGCTCCTCAAGTTGTTCCAGAAGAGAAGGGAGGTGCGCCATCGTGTACGCCTTCAGCGCCGACCCCGCCGCCCGCAGCTCCTGCCAATCCGGCAGCTCGGCGATGACCCGCCCGGACTTGCCCCGGATCGTCGTAGTCGCGTGCTGCAGGTTGCGCCGCAACTGCGAATCGGCCAGCGCCTCGCGCGCGGCCACCGGGAACGGCTCGTCCCCCCGCAGGTGCCCGACACCGCGCGGGGCCCGGGCGGGCATGCCGAGAAAAGTCACGACGACGCCTCCGTGGATGCCAGGATCTCGGCCAGGTGAACGGTGCGGACCCCGGTGCGCAGCCGGGACAGGCCGCCCCCGATGTGCATCAGGCACGACGCGTCGCCGGCGGTGCAGACATCGGCGCCCGTGCCCAGCACATGGCGCATCTTGTCGGCCAGCATCGCGGTCGACGTGTCGGCGTTCTTCACCGAGAAGGTGCCGCCGAACCCGCAGCACTGCTCGGCCGCCGGCAACTCCACCAGATCGAGCCCGCGCACGTTGCGCAGCAGCCGCATCGGCTTGTCGCCCACCCGCAGCACCCGCAGCGAGTGGCACGTCGGGTGGTAGGTCACCCGATGCGGGAAGTAGGCGCCCACATCCTCGACGCCCAGCACGTCGATGAGCAGCTCGGACAACTCGAACGTCCGGGAGGCGACGGACGTGGCCCGCGCCGCGAGCGCCGGCTCGCCCGCCGCGACCATGGCGTGCTGGTGTCGCACCGAACCCACGCAGCTGCCGGAGGGGGCGACGACCACGTCGAACGCCTCGAAGGTCTGCACATGCCGCCGGACCAGCGGCAAAGCGTCCTTCTGATAGCCCGTGTTGATGTGCATCTGACCGCAGCATGTCTGCCCGGCGGGAAACACGACCTCGTGCCCGAGCCGCTCCAGGAGCAGCACGGTCGCCTTGGCCGCGGCCGGGAACATCGTGTCGGCCAGACATGTCGCGAACAACGCGATCCGCATCGCCCCACCTCCAATCCGACGAGCCGGGCGTGTCACAAGCGTGGTGTCTCCCCCAAGGGGAGAGTCAAGCGATCCGCTTGGCGGCCGCCCGCCACTCCCCGCGATCTCCCCGCGGCGCGTACCGCACGATCTCCTGAGTCGAGCGCAGAACACCCCGCAGCGCCGCGAGATCGCCCTCGATCACCCCGGCCGCGCGCGCCTGCACCAGCACGTTCCCGAGCGCCGTGGCCTCGACCGGCCCGGCCAGCACCGGCAGCCCGCAAGCGTCCGCCGTGAGCTGGCAGAGCAGCGAGTTCCGCGCTCCCCCACCAACGATGTGCACCGCGTCGACGGCCCGCCCGGCCAGCTCCTGCGCCTGCTCGACGGCCCGCCACTGCGCCAGCGCCAGACTGTCCAGAATGCACCGTGCCACCACCGCCGGCGAAGCATCCCGCGGCAGCCCGCCCGCCGACGTGATCCGGCCGATCATGTCGCCCGGCGGCAGGAACACCGGATCATCAAGATCCACGACGTAGCGCAACAACGGCTCCCGCGCCGCCAAGGCCAGCAATTCGGAAATGTCGGAAAAGCTCCAGGCCCGCATGCACTCCTGCAGCGGCCAAAGCCCCATCACATTCCGCAGGTATCGGATCGTCCCGTCGACCCCACCCTCATTGGTGAAGTTCGCCAGCCGCGACGCCTCACTGAGCACCGGCGACGGCAGCTCCAACCCCACCAGAGACCAGGTCCCGCACGAGATGTAGGCGAAGTCCGAAGAGGCGGCCGGCACCCCCACCACGGCCGAAGCGGTGTCATGAGATCCCACCGCCACCACCGGAGTATCGCCATGAACCCCGATCGTCGTCCCCGGCTGTCGCACCGGCGGCAACAACGACGGCCGCAACCCCAAAGCCGAGATCAACGACAGAGACCAATCCCGCGTACGGACATCGAGCAGCTCGGTCGTCGACGCGTTGGTGTACTCCGCCCCCAGCTCCCCGGTCAGCCAGTACGCCAGCAGGTCGGGGATCAGCAGCATCTGCTGAGCCGCTTCGAACTGCGGCGTCCCGAGCGCCGCCACCAGCTGATAGACCGTGTTGAACGGCAGCTTCTGCAGCCCGGTGATCTCGTAGAGCCGCTCGTCCGGCACGACCCCCGCCACCCGCGCGGGCACCCCGTCAGTCCGCGCGTCCCGGTAATGCACCGGGTTGCCGAGCAGCGCCCCCGACGCGTCGAGCAGTCCATAGTCGACCGCCCACGAGTCGATCCCGATGCTGTCCACCGGCCCCGCCGCCCGCAGCCCTTCGAGGACCCCGCGGTACAGCCCCAGGATGTCCCAGTGCAGCGTCCCGCCCGCCTTGACCGGCTCGTTGGCGAACCGGTGCACCTCGGTGAGCGACACCTCGGCGGCGGAGACACGGCCGACCATGACGCGCCCGCTGGACGCGCCGAGGTCGACCGCGGCGAATCGCCTCGGTTCGGAAGGCACAGTCATCGCAGGAAGGCCGCTGCGACACCCGCGTCGACCGGGATGTGCAGGCCCGTGGTGTGGGTGAGATCGCCCCCGGCCAGCGCGAACACCGCGTTCGCCACGTGCTCGGGCAGCACCTCCCGCTTGAGCAGCGTGCGCTGCGCGTAGTACTCGCCCAGCTTCTCCTCCGGCACGCCGTAGACGGCGGCGCGCTGGGCGCCCCAGCCGCCCGCGAAGATCCCCGAGCCACGCACGACGCCGTCCGGGTTGATGCCATTGACGCGTACGCCGTGGGCTCCGAGCTCCGCGGCCAGCAGCCGCACCTGATGCGCCTGGTCGGCCTTGGTCGCCCCGTACGCGACGTTGTTGGGGCCTGCGAAGATCGAGTTTTTGCTGCTGATGTAGACGATGTCGCCGCCCATGCCCTGCGGGATCATCACCCGGGCCGCCTCGCGGGACACCAGGAACGAGCCCTTGGCCATCACGTCGTGCTGCAGGTCCCAGTCGGCCTCGGTGGTGTCGAGCAGCGGCTTCGAGATCGACAGCCCGGCGTTGTTGACCACCAGGTCGACCCCGCCGAACGCCAGCACCGCGTCCCGCAGCGACTCGACGATCGCCTCCGCGCTGGTCACGTCGGCATGCACCGCGATCGCCACGTCGGTGCCGCCGATCTCCTCGGCCACGGTCCGTGCGGCAGCGAAGTCACGGTCGGCCACGATCACGCAGGCGCCCTCGGCCGCGAGCCGCAGCGCGATCGCCCGTCCGATGCCCGACCCGCCGCCGGTCACGTACGCGATCCGGGTGGCCAGCGGCTTCGGCTTCGGCATCCGCTGAAGCTTGGCCTCCTCCAGCGCCCAGTACTCGATGCGGAACTTCTCGCTCTCGTCGATCGGCGCGTAGGTCGACACCGACTCGGCTCCGCGCATCACGTTGATGGCGTTGACGTAGAACTCGCCGGCCACCCGCGCGGTCTGCTTGTTGGCCCCGAACGAGAACATGCCCACGCCGGGGACCAGCACGATCGCCGGGTCGGCGCCGCGCATCGCCGGGGAGTCGGCCGTGGCGTGCCGCTCATAGTAGGCGCGGTAGTCCTCGCGGTACGCCTCGTGCAGCTCCTTGACCCGGGCCACCACCTCGTCGAGAGGCGCGTCCGGCGCGGTGTCGACGACCAGCGGCTTGACCTTGGTACGCAGGAAGTGGTCGGGGCAGGAGGTCCCCAAGGCCGCGAGCGAAGGCATCCGCTCGGAGTTGACGAAGTCGAGCACGACCTCGGCGTCGGTGTAGTGCCCCACCACCGGACGGTCGGTCGACGCCAGCCCGCGAAGAACCGGAAGCAGTTCGGCCGCTCGAACCCGCCGCTCCGGCGACGGCAAGGAGGCGTGCAAGGGAGCCCCGAACGGATCCGGCCGGCCGTGCGCGGCGAGGTACTCCGCGGCGAGCCGGATGATCTCGAGCGAGTTCGCCTCGCACTCGGCGCTGGTCGCGCCCCACGCGGTGATGCCGTGCCCGCCGAGCACCACGCCGATGGCCTGCGGGTTCGCCCGCTGGACGGCGGCGATGTCGAGGCCGAGCTGGAAGCCGGGCCGGCGCCACGGCACCCAGAGCACCCGGTCGCCGAAGATCTCCTTGGTGAGCGCGGGACCGTCGGCGGCGGTGGCGATCGCGATGCCGGAGTCGGGGTGCAGGTGGTCGACGTGCGCGACATCGACGAGGCCGTGCATGGCGGTGTCGATGCTCGGCGCCGCGCCACCGCGGCCGTGCAGGCAGAAGTCGAAGGCCGCGACCATCTCGTCCTCGCGCTCGACGCCGGGGTAGACGCCGGTGAGCGCCCGCAGCCGGTCGAGCCGCAGGACGGCCAGGCCCTTCTCGGTGAGCGTGCCGAGGTCGCCGCCCGAGCCCTTGACCCAGACCAGCTCGGTCGGCTCGCCGGTGACGGGGTCGGTCTCGCTGCCCTTGGCCGAGGTGTTGCCCCCGGCGTAGTTGGTGTTGCGCGGATCGGCGCCGAGCCGGTTGCTGCGGTCCAGGAGCTCACGAACTGCGGGGTTAGTCATCGCGGCCTTCTCGTGAAACGTTTCAGACGTTGCAGGCAGATTACGGCCCGGCCCCGCCGAGGTCAAGAGCGCCGGGTCGACGCCCGGGCCACCAGCTCGGGCGTGAAGAACAGCTGCTGGTGCTCGTGGCCGGGGTTGGTCGCCTCGTCGAGGACCAGCTGCGCGGCCGCCCGGCCCAGCTCCTGCCGGGGCTGGCGCACCGAGGTCAGCGGCACGGCCGCGGCCGCCGCGAACTCGATGTCGTCGAAGCCCACGATCGCCAGGTCGTCGGGGACCCGCAACCCGGCGCCGATGCCCTGCTGCAGCAGGCCGAGCGCGAGCAGGTCGTTGGCGCAGAACGCCGCGGTCGGCCGCCGCCGGGCCGGCAGCCCGGCCAGCCGCTCCCCCGCCGACCGTCCTTCCGCGACGGTCATCGCCTCGGTCGGCAGGTAGACCAGATCGTCGGAGGGCAGGCCGAGCTCCTCCCACACCTCGCGGGCGCCCTGCAGGCGCTCGCGCACCTGGCCGAGCGACTCCGGCCCGCCGATGACCGCCACCCGGGTGTGGCCCTGCTCGGCGAGGTGCTCGATCGCGACCCGGCCGCCGTGCACGTCGTCGACCGCGACCGAGCAGCAGTTCTCATCCACGCGGCGGCGGTCGACGATCACCAGCGGCACGCCGCGGCGGGACAGATCGTCGAGGTACGGCGCGTCCGGGTTGACCGGCGTGATCAGGATGCCCTGCACCCGCTGCTGCAGGAGCCGGTCGAGGTGCGCCTCTTCGCGCTCGGGGCGGCTGTTGCTGTTGCAGATGAACAGCGACAGGTCGGCGTCCTCGGCGGCGAACTCGATGCCCTGGGCCACGTCGTGGAAGAACGGGTTGGTGCCGTCGAGCATCACGTACGCCAAAGTGCGGCTGGTGCCGGCGCGGAGCTGGCGGGCCGACTCGTTGCGCACGAAGCCGAGCTCGGCCATGGCCCGCTCGACCCGCTCCCGGGTGCGGGCGCTGACCACCTCGGGGCGATTCATCACGTTCGAGACGGTGCCGAGCGAGACGCCGGCGGCCGCGGCCACGTCCTTCACGGACGGCGTCCTGCCGTTCAGCACGGGAAATCCTCTCTTGAAACGTTGAAGCAGCATCTTACGGTACCCGCGACCAGGGCAATGCCTATGTTTCACGAACGTTTCCGTCCCGTGCTTGACACGTGTGATCGGGGCCACCTACGTTTGTGAAACATTTCAAGTCCCGACCTGGGAGGTGGCTCGTGGCGGAGGCAACTGCCCTGCTCGAGGTCCACGACGTGACGAAATCATTCGGCGCCGTCGCGGCCGTGCAGGGCGTCAGCTTCCCGCTGTACGGCGGCGAGGCGCACGCCCTCGTCGGCGAGAACGGCGCCGGCAAATCCACGATCGTCAAGATGCTGGCCGGGGTGCACCGCCCCGACACCGGCACCCTGCGGGTGAACGGCGCCGACGCCGACTTCGCCGGCCCGGCCGACGCCAAGGCGGCCGGCATAGCGGTCATCTACCAGGAGCCGACCCTCTTCCCCGACCTGTCCGTCGCCGAGAACATCGCGATGGGCAACCAGCCGCTGACCCGGCTCCGGCAGATCGACCGCAAGGTCATGCACGCCAACGCGGAAAAGCTCTTCCAGCGCCTCGGGGTGCACCTCGACCCGACCCGCCCGGCCCGCGGCCTCTCGATCGCCGACCAGCAGCTGGTCGAGATCGCCAAGGCGCTCTCCAGCGAGGCCCGCGTCCTGATCATGGACGAGCCGACCGCCGCGCTCTCGGCCGTCGAGGTCGAGCGGCTGTTCGCGGTGGTCCGGTCGCTGCGCGACGAGGGCGCCGCGATCCTGTTCATCTCGCACCGCTTCGAGGAGATCACCGCGCTCTGCGAGCGCGTCACGATCATGCGGGACGGCAAGCACGTCGCCACCGAGATGGTCGCCGACATCAGCGTCGACGACATGATCCGGCGGATGGTCGGCCGCGACCTCAGCGCGCTCTTCCCCAAGCAGGAGGTCACCCCCGGCGACGTGATGCTCCAGGTCGAAGGGCTGACCCGGGAGGGCGTCTTCCGCGACATCTCCTTCGAGGTCCGGGCCGGCGAGATCGTCGCGCTGGCCGGCCTCGTGGGCGCCGGGCGCTCCGAGGTGATGCAGGCGGTCTTCGGCGTCGACCCCTACGACTCGGGCGTGGTCCGTATCAAAGGCAAGCGGCTCAAGCCCGGCAACCCACGCGCCGCGATGGCCTCCGGCATGGCGCTGGTTCCGGAGGACAGGCGGCAGCAGGGCCTGGTGATGGAGTTGTCGATCGAGCGCAACATCACCCTCCCCCGCGCGCGCAAGCTGGCCCGGCTCGGCCTGCTCTTCGGCGGGGTGGAAAAGAAGGCGGCGGCCACCTGGGCCGAGAAGCTGCAGACCAAGCTCGGCCGGCTCTCCGACGCGGTCGGCACGCTCTCCGGCGGCAACCAGCAGAAGGTCGTGCTGGCCAAGTGGCTCTCCACCGGTCCGCAGCTGCTGATCGTCGACGAGCCCACCCGCGGCATCGACGTCGGCACCAAGGCCGAGGTGCACCGGCTGATGTCGTCGCTCGCGGCCGACGGTCTCGCGGTCGTCATGGTCTCGTCCGAGCTGCCCGAGGTGCTGGGCATGGCCGACCGCGTGGTGGTGCTGCGCGAGGGCCGCGTCGCCGCCGTCCTCAAGAAATCCGAAATGACAGAAGAATCAGTTATGTACGCCGCGATGGGCCAGGAGGCCGCAGCATGACTCCCATCGCTGCCAGAGTCGGCGGGAGAAACTTCCTCAAGACCCGCGAACTGGGCATCGTCCTCGCCCTTGCCGCACTGGTCCTCTACACGACGATCAGCAACCCGCGCTTCCTCTCGGCCCAGAGCATCCGCGACAACCTGCTGAACACCGCGATCCTCGCGGTCATGGCCACCGGCCAGGCGGTTGTCGTGATCACCCGGAACATCGACCTCAGCGTCGGCTCGATTCTCGGCTTCTCGGCCTTCACTGTCGCGACGATGATGAGCAACAACCGTGGCCTCCCGATGATCGTCGCCCTGCTCGTCGGCCTCGCGGTCGGCGCCGCGGCGGGCCTGCTCAACGGCGTGCTGGTCCGCTACGGCAAAGTCCCGGCGCTGGTCGTCACCCTCGGCACGCTCTACATGTACCGCGGCATCGTCTACCAGTGGGCCGGCGGCTCGCAGGTCAACGCCGACGAGTTGCCCCCGCACTTCCTCAGCTTCGCCAACGACGACATCCTGGGCATCCCCTGGCTGGTGCTGATCGCGGTGATCGTGGTCGGCGGCGTCTCGCTGGTGATGCGCAACTACCGGGTCGGCCGCGAGCTCTACGCCATGGGCTCCAGCCCGCAGGCCGCCGAGCTGGCCGGCATCAAGGTCGCCCGCAACCTGCTGGGCGCGTTCGTCCTCAGTGGCGCGCTGGCCGGCCTGGCCGGGGTGCTCTTCGCCGCCCGCTTCGGCACCGTGGACGCGAGCGCCGGCACCGGCTACGAGCTGAACGTCGTGGCCGCGGTGGTGGTCGGCGGCGTCGCGGTCTTCGGCGGCAGCGGCACGGTCTGGGGCGCGGGCCTCGGCGCCCTGCTGCTCACGGTGATCAGCAGCGCCCTCGCGGTGCTCGACATCAACCAGTTCTGGCAGCAGGCCATCGTCGGCGCCCTGATCATCCTGGCCATCTGCGCCGACCGCCTGGTCGCCGTGCGGATCGCCCGCTCGCTGCGAAAGAGAGACGCCCATGTCTGATATTTCGGCCAAATCGGGCGAGTTGCGCCGCTTCGCCAACTGGGACACGGCGATCATCGTGCTGACCATCGCCGTGCTTCTGGTCGCCTCCCTGGCCGTCGACAACTTCGGCACCAGCCGGAACTTCACCTTCATGGTGCTCGATCTGATGCCGATCATCCTGGTCGCGCTGCCGATGACGTTCATCATCATCACCGGCGAGATCGATCTCTCGGTGGCCAGCACGCTCGGCCTGACCAGCTCGCTGATGGGCTGGTTCTGGAACCACGACCTCTCGATCGAGACGATCATCCCGCTCTGCGTGCTGATCGGCGCGGTCGCCGGCGTCCTCAACGGCTTCCTCGTGACCGGCCTGGGCCTGCCCTCGCTCGCGGTCACGATCGGCACCCTCGCCCTCTACCGCGGCCTCGCCTTCGTGGTGCTCGGCGACGGCGCGGTGGCCGACTTCCCGTGGAACTACACAGGCTGGGTGACCGGCACGATCGGCGATGGCAGCATCCCGAATGTCCTGATCCTGATCGTCGCCATGGCGGTGGTCTTCGGGGTGATCCTGCATGCCACGCCGATCGGCCGGTCGCTCTACGCGATCGGCGCCAACGCGCAGGCCGCCCACTTCTCCGGCATCCGCGTGGCCCGCACCAAGTTCTGGCTGTACGTCGTGAGCGGCGCCGTCGCCGGCCTGGTCGGCGTGCTGTGGACGCTGCGCTACTCCAGCGCCCGGGCCGACAACGGCGCCGGGCTCGAGCTCGCCGTGGTCGCGGCCGTCCTGCTGGGCGGCGTGTCGATCTTCGGCGGAAAGGGCAGCCTGCCCGGCGTCCTCGCCGGCGTGGTGCTGCTGACCGCGCTGCAGAACGCGTTGCGCCTGGAGGACGTCTCCGGGCAGGCGCTGAACATCGTCACGGGCGCCCTGCTCGTGCTGTCCGTTCTCCTTCCCAACATCGTCACCACCGTTCGCGGCAACTGGCAGCGCCGACGGCTACGCCAGTCCGCCATTCAGTAGATCCCCCGTTTGGAGCCAGCATGTTCCGACACCGCTTGGCCGTAACCATCTCGGCCGCCACGGCCCTGACGCTCGCCGTCGCCGGTTGTGGTGGCACCACCAAGGACAGCAACGCCAACTCGGGCGGCGGCACCCAGGCATCGGCGACCGCGGACCCGAACGCCGCGCTCAAAGAGGGCCTGAAGATCGCATACCTGCCCAAGCAGTTGAACAACCCGTACTCCGATGTGGAGACTTCGGGCGGTGAGGAGGCCGTCAAGGAGCTCAAGGGTGAGTACAAGAAGGTCGGCCCGAACGACGCGTCGGCGTCGTCCCAGGTTTCCTACATCAACACGCTGATCCAGCAGCAGCAGGACGTCATCGTGATCGCCGCGAACGACCCGAACGCGGTCTGCCCGTCGCTGAACCAGGCCCGGGCGGCGAAGATCAAGGTCGTCACCTTCGACTCCGACGCGTCGAAGGACTGCCGGGACGCGTTCATCAATCAGGCCACCACCCAGGGCATCGGCGAATCCCTCGCCAAGATGGCCCTCGAGCAGGCCGGCGCCAGCGGTGGCGAGATCGCCGTCCTGTCGGCCACCCCGAACGCGACGAACCAGAACGCCTGGATCGACGTCATGAAGAAGGAACTGGCCAAGCCGGAGTACAGCAAGCTCAAGCTGGTCAAGGTGGCCTACGGCAACGACGACGACCAGAAGTCGTTCCAGGAGGCCCAGGGCCTCATGCAATCGTTCCCCAACCTGAAGGTTATCGTCGCCCCGACCACGGTCGGCATCGCGGCGGGCGCCCGCTACATCGGCTCGTCCTCGTACAAGGGCAAGGTCGCGGTCACCGGCCTCGGCCTGCCGAACCAGATGCGCCAGTACGTCAAGGACGGCACCGTCAAGAAGTTCGCGCTGTGGAACCCGGCCGACATCGGCTACCTGGCCGCCTACGCCGGCGCCGCGCTCGCCTCCGGGAAGATCACCGGCGCCGAGGGCGACAAGTTCTCCGCCGGCAAGCTCGGCGACTACACGATCGGCAAGGACGGCGAGATCGTCCTCGGCCCGCCGACCGAGTTCACCGCCGACAACATCGACAAGTTCAACTTCTAAAAGGTCGTCATGCCTCGTTACTGCTTCCAACTTCAAGTCCGCCCCGAGCGGATGGCGGAGTACGTGGAGCGGCACCAGTCCGTGTGGCCCGAGATGCAGCAGGCACTTCGGGCCACCGGCTGGCGCAACTACTCCCTTTTCCTGCGCTCCGACGGGCTGTTGATCGGCTACGTGGAGGCGGACGACCTCGCGGCGTCCCAGGCGGCAATGGCGGCGCTGGACGTCAACTCCCGGTGGCAGGCGGAGATGGCGCCGTTCTTCGCCGGCACCACGCCGACCGAGGGTTTCCCGCTGCTGACCGAGGTGTTCCACCTCGGCGAAGATCCAGAAGAGAAGTGATCCGTGATGGCTGACCTGGCCGCAGTCAAGCGCGCGCTCGCCGCGCAGCGCATCGAGACCCCGTCCTGGGCGTACGGGAACTCCGGCACCCGATTCAAGGTGTTCGCCCAGCAGGGCGTGCCGCGCAACCCCGAGGAGAAGATCGCCGACGCAGCGGCCGTGCACCGCTTCACCGGCGTCGCCCCCACCGTCGCGCTGCACATCCCGTGGGACAAGGTGGACGACTACGCCGCCCTGACGCGCTACGCCGCCGACCAGGGCGTCGGCATCGGCGCGATCAACACCAACGTCTTCCAGGACGACGACTACAAGCTAGGCTCGGTCACCAACCCGGATCCCGGCATCCGCCGCAAGGCCACCGATCACCTCCTCGAGGCGATCGACATCATGGACCAGACCGGTTCGCAGGACCTCAAGCTCTGGTTCTCCGACGGCATCAACTACCCCGGCCAGGACGACCTGCGCACCCGCCAGGACCGGCTCGCCGCCGCCCTGCGTGAGACCTACGACCGCCTCGGCGAAAACCAACGCATGCTGCTCGAGTACAAGCTCTTCGAGCCGGCCTTCTACGCGACGGACGTCCCCGACTGGGGCACCTCCTATGCCCACTGCATCGAGCTCGGCGAGCGCGCCACCGTCTGCATCGACACCGGCCACCACGCCCCCAGCACGAACATCGAGTTCATCGTCGCGTTCCTGCTCCGCCAGGGAAAACTAGGAGCCTTCGACTTCAACAGCCGCTTCTACGCCGACGACGACCTCATGGTGGGCGCCGCCGACCCGTTCCAGCTGTTCCGCATCATGTACGAGATCGTCCGCGCGGACGCCCTGGATCCCGCGTACGGCATCGCCTTCATGCTCGACCAGTGCCACAACATCGAGCGCAAGATCCCCGCCATCATCCGCTCGGTGATGAACGTCCAGGAGGCCACCGCGAAGGCCCTGCTGGTCGACCGCGACGCCTTGACCGCGGCCCAGAACGCCGGCGACGTCCTGGAGTCCAACGCCGTCTTCATGGACGCCTACAACACCGACGTCCGCCCCCTGCTGGCCGAGGTCCGCGCCGACAACAGCCTGGACCCCGACCCCATCGCCGCCTACAAGCGCTCCGGCTACGACGAGAAAATCATCGCCGACCGCGTAGGCGGCCAGCAGGCCGGCTGGGGAGCCTAACTTCAAGATCAAATTCATGTCGTACCTGGGTGGTGGGTGACAGACCGTCGCTCCCGCCGAGGCCGGCCCGGGGCCCAGCTGCGCTGGCCCTGGGCCTTCATTCTGCGTAAGTGGTCACCCAAACCACCCACTCGCTCCCCGCCCCCGAAAGCCCCACCCTCGCCCCGCCGCCCCCTCCCGCGTTGATGACTTCCCGCGCCCACCGCACACCAACTCATCACGCCTCGCGCAGACCGCTCACCGCCACCGCCACCGCCCACCGCCACCGCCCACCGCCCACCGCCACCGCTCGCCGCCACCCACTGGCCGCACCCGCCGATCTTGATGACTTCCCGCTCGCCGCCCGGTCCTGTCCCGAGGCGTGTGTCGGGCAGGCGGCAACGGTGGTGCTGGCGCGGCGGCCGGCGACGAGGATGGTGCCGTTGGCGGTCACCGGGCAGCGTTGCGGGGTGGATCTCGGCTGATTCACCCTTGAAGCCGCCCGTCCCGCGCGGGAAACTCGGGCTTGTGGCGCTGGCCGGGCGTGCCGACGAGAGCGCCGCGGTGCTCGCCCACCTGGGTGAGGCCGCGGCCGGGCACGCGTCGACGCTGCTGGTGCGGGGCGAGCCCGGCGTCGGCAAGACGTCGCTGGTCGGCGAGGCGTGCCAAGATGCTCGGGTCGAGACGATCTGGGCGTCCTGCCTGCCGCTGACCTCGATGACCACGCCGCTGCTGCCGCTGCGCGGCGCGCTGCGACGGGCCGGCCTCGGCGACGACGTCACGCTCGTCGCGTTCGACTCGTGGCTGGACAGGGCGACCGCCGACCGGCCGCTGGCGCTGGTCGTCGACGACCTGCAGTGGGCCGACCAGAGCACCCTCGACGTCCTGCTCTACGTGATCGCCGGTCGCGCCGATCGGGGACTCGCGGTGACCGCCACCATCCGGGCCGGCGCCGAGGGCGACCGGCTCTCCGGCTGGCTTGCCGACGTGCAACGCCTTCCCCGCGCACGGGAGCTGGTGCTCGACCGGCTCGACCGGGCCGGGACCGGCGAGCAGATCGCGGGCCTGCTCGGGCGCCCGGCCGACGAAGGGCTGGTCGACGAGGTGTTCGCCCGCACCGCCGGCAACCCGTATCTGACCAGCCTGCTCGTCCGCGACCTTGATCCACACGCGACCGCGCTCCCGGCGGCCCGGCCCGCGCGGCTGCGCGACGCGGTGATCCGCCCCTGGCGCGAGATGTCCGCGCCCGCGAGGGAGTTGACCCGGATCCTCGCCGTCGGCGGCCACCCCCAGCACTACGAGGGACTCGCCCGGATCACACCGGCGCTCGGATTCGACGAGCCCGTGCTCCCCGGTCTCCGCGAGGCGGTCGAGGTGGGAGTGCTGCGCGCGGACGGCGACGAGCGCTACTGGTTCACACATCCCCTGCTGGCCGAGATCCTCGACGGCGATCTTCTTCCCGAACAGCGCCGTCAGATGCATGCCCGATACGCCGCGGCGCTCGGCGACGGCGATCCGACCCAGCTGGCCGATCACTACGACCGGGCCGGGATGGCCGAGCCGGCGTTCCGGTGGGCGGTGCGGGCGGCCGAGGTGACCGCGGGCGCCCCCGAACGGCTTCGGCTGCTGCGCCGCGCCCTGGCGCTCTGGCCGGTTGTCGGCGAGCCTCGCGCGAGCCGGATCGACCTGTGGGAACGGGCGCAGGCCGCGTCGCGGGAGGCCGGCTTCGGCCCGGACGAGCTCGAGGCCGTCGAGGCGCTGATCGGGCTGGTGTCGCCGGACCGGGAGCCACTGTGGCACGCCCGCCTGGTGCACCGCCGTCGCGCCATGAGGGAAGGGCTGGGCCTCGACGGGCCCGATGTGGCGGCCTGGCGCGCGGTCGTCGCCCTCACCGCGCCGTACCCGGACAGCGTCGAGCACGCGCGGAGCATGATCGAGCTGGCCGACCAGCTGCTCTCCATGGAGGATCCCGAGGGTGTCGCCCTCGCCGCGACGGCGTTCGAGCTGGCCGAGGCGAGCGGGGACGACGAGACGCTCGCCGAGGCGCTCGTCGTTCGGGTGTACGCCGGGACGTCCACCCGGCGGCCGGGCGCCGAGGAGGATGCCGAGCGGGCTTGGCGGATCGCCGCGAGCCTTCGGCACTTCGGGCTCATCCGGCTCGCCGCCTACGCGTCGGCGAACGCACGCGCCGTTTCCCGGCGGGAGATCGCGGGCATCTACCACCGCGCGGCGGAGGACCTCGTCGCGCTCGGGGCGCCGCACAGCCACGTCGCCGAGATGTGCGCCTGGGAAGCTCGCTGCCTGTTGCTGACGGGCGATGGGGCGGCTTGCCGGCAACGGCTCCGGGTGGCGCTCGGCGCCCGGCCCGGAGCGCGCGGCGATGTGGTCGCCCGGCTGACCGCCGCCACGCTGGCCGCGCTGCAGGGCCGGACGGCCGAGGCCGAGGGGCACTTGGCCCGCGCCGAGGAGATATTCGGCGCCGACCGCGGCGGAGTCCAGAACGTCTACTTCGACGAGATCCGGGCCCTCGTGGCTCTGGAGGCGGGCGACCCCGACCGGGCCTTCGCCATCGCCCTGCACGGGCTCGAGTGCATGCCGTACGTCGAGGAGATGTTGCCGATCGCCACGCGCGCGCTGGCCGACCAGGCCGAGGCCGCCGAGGATCCCGTGCCGATTCTCGCTCGCCTCACCGATTTCCGGCGCCGGTATCCGAGCGTGGTCGCCGATCTGAACGCGACGTCGGCCGAGGCGACCCTGCGGGCGTTCCAGCTCCGGGCGGATGCCGAGACGGCCCGGGCGAACCGCGACCCGGCCGAGCTTCCGCTCTGGCGAGCGGCGGCCGATGCCTGCCATGAGGCCGAGGTGCCGTGGGATGAGGCGTACGGTCGCTGGCGTCTTGCCCAAGCCACCCTGCGTGACCGGAGCACCCACCGTGAGGCGCCCGAAGCCCTTCGCCGGGCCTACAAGCTCGCCGTCGATCTCGGCGCGCGACGACTGATCACCGAGCTGGAGCAGCTGGCGCGCAGCGCCCGCGTCGACCTGACCCCGGCCGAGCGGCCCGTCGTGCCGCCGCCCGAGCTGCCGGGGCTGACCCGCCGCGAACGGGAGGTGCTCGCTCACCTGATGACCGGGCGCACCAACGCCGAGATCGCCAAGGCGCTCGTGCTCAGCGAGAAGACGATTGGCGTCCACATCTCCAACATGCTGCGCAAGACCGGAACGACCAACCGGGTGCAGCTCGCCGAGCTCGCCCGCCGCTCGCGAGGGCGGAAATCTGAAGAGGAGAACGGCGACTTCTGAAGAGCCGCTCCCGATGTGGGTGCGGTCGCCGGGACGGGAGCGTGGGTCCATCCGACAAAGGAGGACTCCGATGCTCATCCAGCTCGCGCTCGCGGCGCTCTCCGCGATGTCGCTGCCCACCGCGATCCCGGCCCCCGAGCCGCGCGATCCGCCCCGGCCGGTCCCGGTGGCCCTCTCGGCGCCCACCCGGCTCGTGCAGACCGCGCACGATCTCTATTGGACGGCCGGCACCACCGTCTACCGCACCTCGAAGAACGCCGATCCGGGTCAGGAGAACGTGCTCTACACCGAGTCCGGCGCCGGCCGGAACTTCGGCGCTCTCGTGTATGCCGATGGCATCTACGTCGTCGTGAACGCCGACGGCGCGTCGCAGATCAAGCGGGTGCCCGGCGGCGAGGTCGTCGCCACCCCGGAGGAGCCGATCGGCGTGCGCGACCTGGTGACCGACGGCCGCCTGCTGATCTGGCCGGACGCCCACGGCGTGCGTGCCGTGCCGATCCGCGGCGGTCCGGTCCACACCCTCGCCCAGGGGTCGGGCATCACCCACCTCGCGCTCGATGGCGGCACCCTCTACTACGCCGAGGGCAAGCGGATCCATCGCATCGGCCTGGAGGGGGAGGCCCTGTTCGCCACCGCCGATCGGGCGGTGACCTCGCTGTACGCGCGCGGCGGCGTCGTCTTCTACGGCTCGGCGGACGGCTCGGTTTGGCGCAAGGCCGAGGGCGAGGCGGCGGTCGTCCTGCGCCCGGCCACCGACGGCCGGACCGTGGCCTCGGTCTTCAGCGACGGCCGGCGGGTGCTTTGGTCGGACTGCTCGACCTCGGCGCCGGAGTGCGCGGTGGGGACGTGGCTCGCCGGTTACGACTGGTCGTTCCTGAGCGGCCCGCGCACCCACGACGTGCTGGCCGACCCGCACGCGACCTACTTCGGCGATGCTTCCGGGGTTTGGCGCTTCTCGCGATGAGACCGGAAGCGAGAGCACTGCTCTTGACAGCGTGCGCCGATCGGTGTTCACTGTTTACAGGAGAGAGCAGTGCTCTCGTTTTGGAGGAGAAGACCATGCGTTACCTGGCCCCGAAGCGCGCCGCCAACATCTTCAACGACCTCGCGAAGTGGCTCACCGCGCGCGGGATCAGCCTCATGGGCAGCCGGGTCCTGGCGGTCCGGGGGCGCAAGTCCGGCGAGGTTCGCACGACGATCGTCAACCTCTTCACGTACGAGGGGGAGCGTTACCTCCTCGCGCCGCGCGGGCACACGCAGTGGGTGCGCAACCTGCGCGCGGCCGGGGAGGGCGAGCTTCGGCTGGGGCGGCGGCGCCAGCGGTTCGTCCCGGTCGATGTCGCCGATGCCGACAAGGAGCCGCTGATCCGGCTCTACCTGAAGAAGTGGGCCTGGGAGACGGGCGCCTTCTTCGACGGGCTCAAGGCCGGCTCGCCGCGGGCCGACATCGAGGACGCCGCGCCGGGCTTCCCGGTCTTCCGCATCGTCGCCGGCTAGAGCTCGTGCAGCACCACCTCGGTGAGCTTGCCGGCCGCGACCGTGGCGGTCATGAACGTGGCGAACGGCTGCCGCCGCCGATCCGTGGGCGAGCCGGGGTTGAGCAGCCGCAGCCCGTTGGCGGCGGTGGTGTCCCAGGGGATGTGCGAGTGAGCGAACATGCCAAAACCTGGGTCACGTGTACGGTAGCACGGTGCCCGATCTCGCTGAACTCCTCGCGATCCCTGGCAAGTCCCTCGACGGGATCACGGTGTCAGGCGATGAGGCCCGAGCCCAGCTAGGTGTCGAACTGTATCCGCAGGCCGTGCGCTCGATGGACAGGCTCCACGTCGCCGTCTACCTGCGGATCTCAGATGACCGGCTGGAGGAGTACCGAGGGGTACGCCGTCAGGCAACAGACACGATCAACTATGTCCTGGCCCGAGGCGCAGCGTCGGTCACGATCTACGAGGAAAACGACACCTCGGCGTTCAAGAAGAAGCGCATCACCGTTGCCGACGAGCAGGGCAATCAATACTTCGCGTGGCGGGTGATCCGGCCTCGGTGGCAGGCGATGCTCGCCGCTCTGCGGTCCAGCATCTGCACGGCCGCATGCGTTTATGACCTCGACCGACTGGCTCGCGACAACCGGGACCTGGAAGACGCCATCGAACTGGCCGAGCACTATCACCGGTTCTTCGATGGCACGACCGGCTCCCTCGACCTGAACACCGACGGCGGTCGGGCGATGGCCCGTGTGCTCACAGCGATGAACAACAAGTCGTCAGCCGACACCTCGCGTCGGCAGAAGCGGAAGCATCAGGAATTGGCAGAGGAGGGGCAGCCCGTCGGCTCGCGCCGTCCGTACGGTTGGAAGGTCGATAAGCGGACGCTCGAGCATGCCGAAGCCAACGAGGTTCGCGAGGCCATCACCAAAATCGTGGCCGGCGTCAATCCGATGGCGGTCGTGGCCGAGTGGAACCGGCGCGGACTGCGGACGACTGTGGGCAACCCGTGGCGTCGCTCGACCTTCATCAACATGCTTCGCAACCCACGCATTGCCGGATACCGGAGCACGTCAGTGCAGGGCGATAGAGCCTTGGGGGAACCGGCGACCCGCTATGTGATTGTCACCAAGGCCGACGGCACGGAGGTCAAGGGCCAGTGGGAGCCGATCGTCGAGCGGTCAGTTTGGGAGTCTCTGGTCGACAAGATCGGCAGGCAGGCACAAAGTCCCAAGAATGACGAGCGAGGCCGACACCACAAGTACCTGCTGTCCGGTCTGGTTCGGTGCGGTCGCTGTCCGCAGCTCCCCAGGATGGCTGGAACCCACACCCTGTCGAGGGGCAAGGACTACTGGCGGTATGGCTGCGAGGGTGGCGAAGAGGGCCGATGCACCAACACCCGACACATGGGCCGCGTCGATGATCTGATCCGCGACCTCGTGTTCAGGGTGCATGACCGCCTCGCCAGCGAGGCCGAACTTGAGCCGGCCCCTGTGCCACCCGAGGTTGACCAGCGGATCGCCGACGTCGAAGGTCTCCTGACCGACCTCTACGACCAGTGGAAGGCCAAGGCGCTGACCTCGCAGGAATACTTCGCGATGCGAAAGGACCTCTCCGGCGAGCGCGAAGAACTGGTCGCGACCCGAGCGGAGATCGAGCAGCGCGAAGCCAGCGTCAGCGCGTCAGCCAGCGTCCGCGATCGGTGGGATGAGTCCACGATGGGCGAGCGGCAAGCGTTCGTCGCGTCTTATCTGGAGGCTGTGATCATCCGGCCGATCGAACCCGAGTGGGACGAGCAGCTCGGCCGGGTGGTCAAGCGCAAGCGGTACTTCAATCCTGATCTGATCGAGCCGGTGTGGCGGTAGCCGGCCCGACCCTCCGCTTGACCAAGATGCCGAGCGCGGCGTTTGCAGCGACCCAGCGCTCCCAAGTTGGCTTCGGTGCCTTTGCGGCCTGGTGCTCAATCCATTGCTCTCGGGTCAGTGCTGGCGTTGCCTGCTCGCGCGAACTCACGCGGCGTACTCCGATCTACCCGGGCGTCACTCGCGCCCGTGCATGAACTCCCCTTCGTCGTGGCTGACCCTGCGAGCAGTGAAGGTGAACGCGGCGCATGGAGCTGGCATTCCGGCGCTGGCCAATTTGGTCAGGCTGGAGGCCAGCCCACCTCGCTCGGATACCTGGAGCGCAAGAAGAGCGGTGAGCCCTGTCACTGACAAACCCTCGGACCTCGCTCGACCCAAGTGATCTCGTGCGCCCGCCATCGCGGCCGATCTAGTGCGTCTGGACAGGCGCGGGGTCGAAGAATCTCCTAGTAGTCGAACTAGCGATGCCTCCGACAAGATCGCGTCGATGATGATCGAGCCGTTCCCCGAATTCGCAGCCTCAGTCCTTCGTTTCTGTCGGCGGTACCGACCTACCGTTGATCACGAGCGGTTCGGCAAGCCGCTCCGATGGACCTGGCAACTCAAGCAGAAGGAGCGCTTGTTGAGGTCGGCCCGACCTCGAACACGAAGGGAGTCCCGCACAGCGTGGAGCAAACGGCCTCCAAGGACACGCGCGCCGACTGGCGTATGTACATCGACCAGATCGTGGAGCAGGCACCGCCTCTGACTCCGGAGATTAAGAGCCGCCTACGGGGGCTGCTGAAGGGAGGTGAGCGGTGAGTGGGCAGCGAGAGGGTGGAAAGCTGCCGCCCCCAGACATGACCAATGCCGAGATCGCCCGGCACTTCCGAGAGGCAGGGCTGAGCATCCTTTGCCTCGCAGCGATCACCCGATGGACGATCCCCGACATCCTCGCGGCATGCATGTCAATGCCGGAGACGTTGGCGGTCGGCTACCGAGACGGACTTGAAGACGCTCTGATCCGGCGCACTACTCATCAAGGTTCGTGACGTGGCGATCAACTTCGGCAGGAACCGGCCGTGGGGCGCGTTGTCCGTCATGGAATGCCAGCGAAGGGCAAAGGATCCCCGTCACCCGCTTGTCTATCGGGTCCATTTCGCCGCAATCGGCTGGGCGAACCAGATCGGACACGCGGAGTTCGGTCCGGGCGAGCTGAGCCAGCATCTCAAAGACGAAGGCGGCAAGCCGCTCAACGCCACCAGTCTCTCGCGCGTTCTCGGAAAGGCACGCGACTTGGATCTGGTGGCACCGAGTTCGCAAGCGCGTTGCCTCGTTCTCGCCCATCACGTGTTCCAGAAGGAGCGCTACGGCAATCGGTACTGCAAGACGCACGGCATCAAGCCAGGCGGCTAGCCGGCCTTTGTCCTGGCGGGGCAACGCTCTTGCCCTCTCGGGTCAAGCCAAAGCCTTCTGACCAGGGAAAACGCAGATTCCTCTTATATCTAAATAAGAGGCGTCGGCGAGTTCACTCGGACGGGGTGAACGACCTAACGAGGTCGCCTCCTAACCCGTCATCTGTTCACCACCATCCCGCTGGCGCTGGCCATCAAGAGCCCGCGGAGCGGGCCGTCATCAGCAACCCCGACAAAGGCGAGGCCATCTCGCCATGTCGTCATGCCCAAACCCAAGAAGGAGTGTCGCCCTCAGTGGCTACCAACAAGAAGTCCACCTCTCCCGTTCAGGCGCTCGCTGACGCTCGCGCTCTGCTCGACCAGCGGGAAGCTGACCAACAAGCCGCAGTCACCGCCAACGAGGAACTCCGCGACCAGCTTTCCGCCGGAGACGACAAGGTCACTGCACTAGAGCTTGCCGCCGCGTACTTCCAGATTCAGCGGGCAGAGCTGCTTGTGCCTGCGGCGAAGAGCGCTGTACAGCGAGCTGAGCGGGCAGTCGAGCTGTTCCAGGCTCAGACCTCGCCAACGCTGGCCGAGTGGCTTCACCAGCTCATCCAGAAAGACCCGTTCGCCTTCGGCCTCCAGGGCATGCCGATCAGCGTGGTGCCGGAGTTGCCTCGAGACGCGGAGGGGCCAGCGGCCTTTTTGTCGCAGCTCAAGCCGACGACGCTTGAGCCGAGCACGGGCGCGATGAGCGGTACGGTTTGGCTTGACCTCGTGCTTCCGGAGTACGTGGAGGCGTGGGACTACACCGTGGTCGACAGGGCCGTGAAGCGGCTGATTGACGACGGCGGTCTCGCTGAGCGGGCGTACGTCAACGCTCGCCAACAACTCCGTGCCCCGAAGCTGGCGATCGACATCGTCAAGCTTCAGCCCGAAATTCCTAGCCTTCCGCTCGAAGCCCCGGAGTCGGCGCTCCGCGACTTCGGTTGGCTCGTCTCTGACTCGATCCACGCCGCTGGCGACAAGATCACTCACAACGCTGATGATCCCCGCTACCGGGTGCCTGGCTCCTCGATCTCCGCCAGTGTAAAGGCATGCGACCTGGTCGACTTGTCCAACGACGCTGGCATCGTCCGCCGTCAGGTCTCCGTAACGCTCCACGTTGCTGGCCGACACACATCGACCGAGTTGGCGGCGAGGATCGCGATGGCCGTGGAGAATCTCCCGGGCAAGATTGCGCCGTGGCTCGGCAGGATCGATAGCGGCTCAGTGGCCAAGTACGAGTGGGCGGAGCAGAAGCGGCCCGATCAGGTAGGGCGCGTCAAGGTTGAGAAGTCCACCGTCCGTGTTGACTTCACGCTTCTTAGTGCCATTCTAGGCTGAGTCGGCCTACAAGAAGTTGTTGATCAATGCGCCGCCCGTGCAGGGTACTGCGTGAACAACCACTAGCCCATTGATGAAGGAGCCGTCCCAAAGTTCTACCGGCTTGGGGGCGGCTCCTCGGCATTTCGTGCCGTTAGCCAGCACGACGGGCGTTAAAGTACAGTGAGGTGGCCTAGGCGGCCAAGGTGATTGTGAGAGCGAATGCGGTGCGTAGTCTCGACCTCCCGGAGTGAGGGGCTGGATGGCCTCCTGCGGATCATCAATGATCATGGCTTCGATCCGATCCTTACTGAAGATATGGGTGCCGGCTCCTCTCTGATGAGCGCTGATTTCAGTGACGTTACTTGCGCCGTCGCAGTGCTCCCCGAGATTGATGAAGCTGAGCACCAGGCGACAGGTTTGCTCGCCATCTATGTTGAGATCGGCATCTTGCTTGGTAAAGGGATTCCCCTTCTAGCCATTACCGGTTCCAGGGGTGGATTGCATCCTGCGCTCTCGTCGGTTGCGTATGCGGCTGTTGATCTTGAGGACGACGACTCGCTTGCCTTTCATCTTAGGATGTTCTTGAAGACCCTCTCAGTAAGAGATGCAACCTCTGCTGAGATCATTTCTCGGGAGCCGGCAGCGCAACGCGTTGACCTAGACGCGACGGCAACCTCTATCTTGGAGACTCTCGATGCCGGCGATCGCGGTTCGGCGCTCCAGTTTGAGAAGCAAGTCGTAAGGCTTCTCTCCGAAGTCTTCGGAGGCGTAGCAGACAACGTCGACCGCGCTGGCGGGCAGGATCTCGGTGTTGATGCGGTCATTGGTGTGGAAGCGAAGCATGGATCCCCGTTCTTCGTCGTTGTCGAGGTGAAGAAGGTCAGGGGAGACCGGTTGACCTTTAGGCGCGCACTGGAACAGTTGGCGTTCTATAGGCAAAGCCTTCACGCTGATCTTGGCTTACTCGTCTTCGATAGCGTAGGCCCTCCTCAGCCGCTGTGGATGGTAGAGCCTGTGGAAGGAATCTTGGCTCTCTCCGCCGTCGAACTGATCCGGATGGTTGCTGAGGGCTCGCTAGAGCAATTTTTGAGGCGCGCCCGCAATCAGGCTGTACACGGAGCCTGACGTGGACCCTTCTGTGATTCGTCAGCATCTCGATACGGCTGCGACTGCACCAAACAGCAACGCGAAAGGGAAAGCCTACGAGGCGCTTGTGGCTTACCTATTCGATTGTGTGCCTGGCTGCATTGTTGAGCCGGACATTACGAACGTCTTTGGGACAGAGCAGATCGATGTTGCCGTCGGGAATTCGAGAGCCAGTGATGGACTGTCTCTTTTGCCTAACGTTCTGTTGGTCGAATGTAAGGACTGGGATGACCCGGTCGACAGTAAAACAGTCGGCTATTTCGCGAACATCTTGACGGGTAGAGCCGTAGAGGTAGGAGTTCTAGTCGCCGCTAATGGAATTACGGGCAATCCGCAAGATCTTACTAATGCGCACGCTATTGGCCTCCATCTCGCCCCGCGAGGAACGAAGATAATCGTTATCACTACGGCGGAGATCGCGGCCCTTGTCTCGGTTGCTGACTTCGTTGAGCTGCTTCATCGTAGACTTCTACGTGCTTACGCAACGGGAGGTATCGGAGCGCCCGTTTAGGTCCCGGGCGAGGAGCTGAGGTTTGTCTGCTCGTGCATCTACTCTCCTCCGCCAAGGGTTGCTGACGCTCCAGCTATGGCAGGGGCAAGGGCCGGTTTGCCCCTCCGAGCGAGCTGACCTGCGCAAACAGCATCGACTCTGAAGCCGTGGCACGGATTTAGGCGCCTGTTTGGGGGTCTATAGGCGCCTGACCTGCACAAACGTTCTTTGAACGGCCTGGAAACCGTGGCAGAATCCGAGCTGCTATCACCGACCGGTCCTCGTTTTGATCCTGAACGGGTCATACCCCCCTTGTATCCATAGGACGGCATTAGTGCTGGGGCGCTAGGAAAGCTCACGGAACATGCCTTCAATTGTGGCTCGGTCCGAGGTTGAGGTTGCTGAGGCGGGCCTTCCGTACCCTGCCCCGGAAGTCGGCATATTGCGGGGATCGTAACCACCTGAGTAGCGCTCAAAAATTGATTCTCGTGCCGACTCAATGTCGGATCTTAGGTCGTCGAGGACACCTATTCTTCTGGCGGTTTGCTCGACGGCGTCAATCCACTGGTGATCCGAGTCTTGATCTTGCTCATTGCCGGAAAGATTCTCTATCTCTTGGCGTAACCCCGAACAGACGCTCTCGTGATACTTCTCGCTAGGGTCGAAATCCTGTTTTAGAATCGATGCGTGAGTATCGTAAAAGTCCTCGAACGAATTTACGTCATCTATGGTGTACAGTACCTCGCCCCAGCTCTCGAAGGCCCACTCCAACTTCTCGCGAAGCTGCTCAGCGCCGTCGGTATAACCCCTCATGATGGCGATGTTAAAGCGCTCCCAGTCGTCGGGTTCCATAAAGTAGGAGGCTGGTCCTTCCACGAGTTCGATGGCTGAAATGAGGAGCCCATCGAACGATTTTCTCATCACCCTGTGCGCCGGAAGAAGTGACTTGATTAGGTGTCCGGCCGATGCCCGGTAGGTATTCCCTGCTCGTTCGGGATCACCATTATTATTGGTAGAAAGCTCCTGCATCTTGCAGGTTATCGCTAGTTGGTGGCGAGTGAAAGCGTCTGCGCTATTTTTGAAACGCAACTCTCCGTCAACCTCGGATGCGGCATACGACAAGAGTGCGCCCACCTGTGACACGCTCTCGGCATCCTCGATGATTGCCATCAAGTAGTCTGGCTCTTCGTTAAGGAAAGCAAGAATGAAGTCGCGCACGCTGGGATTGGCGTAAGCGATCACAGTGCCGCCGCGTACCGGTTTCTCCACGCGAACAAAGGTGCCCTCTAGAACGCGAAGCGCGCCGGTGTAATCCGTCGGCCTGGAATCCTTTTTCACTAAGCGTCTTAGGGTGTCGGGACTGACTCCCGATACGGGAAAAGATGCAAGCGTCAGCGTTATTCGTTGCCCGATGTCGGATAGGCCATTGAATACAATTCTCCAGAGATCGAGGGGGTGATTAAGGGTGTGGTTCAGACTGGTAGCTAATTCCTCTGCTGACGAATGTGGCCTGTCTATGATCAATTCAAGGATACGTGGCGAAAAGTTTTTGTGATTGACGACTGACCAGTAGGAGGAGGCTGCGGCGTAGTCTCGGACTACCTCACGTCGAAGTGACGAGAAATATAAGTGGTTGTATAAGATTCGCGCCCGCTGAACCGCCCCGTAGTCAGCAATCTTCACCACGCACTCAACGATCTGGAAATCTGCGCGTGCGATTGGTTCGCTGATCAGTCTGGTTTGCTGAAGAATTTGCGATCTTGTTGTCATCACGAGTCGCTTATCTGGGTTATTTGCGACGCGACTCATGAAGCGTGTTATCCAACTGTCTTTGGCTCGTCGTTCGCTGAGGTCCGTCTGCCCGAGGAAGTCGTCGTACAGGAATACTTGCCGCTGTCCGGACTTGTAGGCGTCCCAAGCGTCATCGACATCAGTTCCTACTGATACGATCTGCCAACCTTCGTGCCAGTAGCGTAAAGCGAGCATCTCGGCGAGCATGCTTTTGCCGACCCCGGGGGCACCTGTTAAAACGACAACATGCTTCTCATTGAGAAGTTCGTAGGCTGCCATAAAGTTGTGAGTAGGAACGTAGAGTTTGACCCGGTCCCTGATGTCTTCAAGTAAGGCTTCACTGCGGGACCAAATGCCACTTTGTACTATGCGGTCAAGGATGGTTGTTGAGGCAAGCCACAATTTGAAATGCTGTTGCTCTACCACTGGGTGCCGCGTTATGAGGTCGTTGATATCTTTTTGGGTTAGCAGATCGGCGGTGTCGGAAATCCATGGCTTGAGGTCATCTGCGAGAGTGTCCTTCTGGGTCCTATTTAGGTCTTGGGAGGTAACAAAGAGGTAGCGGTCGGGATTCTCGTTGTTCATCTTTGACACCTCGCGGCGCGCCGATGATCGAAGATCTGAAAATGATGACCCTAGGTAGTGCTTGCATTGGACAACGATTTTCCCCGTCGCCGTTCTCGCTCGCAGGTCGATGCCGCCATCGCGGCCATGTCCGAAGGCCTCTAGGTGCCATTCATATTCTGCTTGGAGAAGATCGCGAATGAGTATCTCGAAGTCGCTTGGCGAGAGGGTGCGGAAATCGTAGTCGGCCAAGATCCGTTACTCCAATAGGTACGTGGGTCACCAGCTTGCATGACGGGACGGAGTGCATCAACGGCATCGCGCTAGTCAGGGGTACTTCCAGCCAGCTGGCGCAGCTCAGCGAAGGCTGCTACCAGTTGCTCAGTAGACGGCTTCTCGATGATCGAGTTCTGGCCGTAGAGCCCGACTACCTCGCGCCCGTCGGGTGTCTCACTGTCGAGAGCCCAGCTTCCGTCTTCGTCCTCGGTTGGTGCCCAGCCTCGGGCGTAGAGGTCCCGCATCGCCCTGTTCCAGTCCGCCTCTTGGAGGGACCCACCGGGGCCGGCTGTCCGCAAGTCGTCGTCAGGATTGGGCCGGACCAGCAGGCCAGAGCCGGTCATCGGGTCAAGGTAGGCGGTGTGGCAGGCGTAGGCGATGGTCTCCACGGTGATCCCTTGCTGAGTTTGTTGAGGAGTGGTTCTCTACTTTGCTGTCCGTAGGCTGGCCTTGCCAGCAGGCGTTCGGGCTGTTCGTTGTTAACCTCCTGGCACACAACGCGGAAGGGACCACGGGCTGACCCGCGATCCCTCAACGTCACCGTGCGGTTTCAAGCCGCGCGATCGTTAGCCGCTCCGCCGTCCACCCATGCGGCGAGGTCGGCCCTCGCATACAGGTCGGCATTCCCGCTCCGTCCTCGCGGAGCGGGCACCCGACCGACCCGCCGCTGAAGCCGCTTCTTCGCCGCCTCCAGCTTCCACGGGATCACTCCGGCGTCGATTGCCTGGCGTAGCGTCAGGAAGTCCCCAGCAGCGCTTGATGGGCCGCTGACCTCGGATGTCTCCGGGGACCGGGGACAAGCGAGTTCCCGAGCCTCAGCGTTGGACGGGTAGGCCACCTGAACCTCGGTCGCCTGGCCGCCGATGACCACCTGCCACCGACCGAGCGTGCGCGAAGCGCGCGGCATCGCTGCCTCGGGCACGAGCATCTTCCAGTTGTTCGCCGTGTACCGGGCCAGACAGCGGATGCCGAAGTTCTCCCGCGCCTCCGGACCGCCGATGGCGCGAGCGGTCAGCATCTGCGCGACGGCGAGCACGTTGACCTTGGCGCTTCGGCCCATGAAGAGCAGATCGGCCAGGGCCGACACGGCAGGGGAGCGCTTCGGGTCTCCCTTTCCGCGGAACTCCGCCCAGAAGTTCGTGAGCTGCCCGATCGTGGCGTTAAGTTCCTCGGCGATGACCAGCACGCGCGGACCGGGATCCCTGTCTTCAGCCTCGTGCAGGGCGAGCGTGTTCCGCTCATCGGCCAGAGCGGCGAGGCGAACCAGGGCGTCATGCATCTGCTCTGGCCGCGAGCAGTAGTCGACGCCAGCGAGGCCGAGTGCCCAACGATGCGAGCCCTTGCGGTCGAGAATCACGACCCGACCACCCCGGTTGAGCACCTGCACGGCGACCAGCTCAGCGAGCACGCTCTTACCGGCACCGGTCCCCGCGCTGACCGCGATGTGCGGTGAGTCGTCCCGCAGAGACAGCGTGACCGCAACGTCTCCGGCACCCTGCCCGATGTAGAACTCCCACTCCGCCAGCCGGGGGAGGTGCGCGAGCACCTGGGCGTAGCCGACGCGGGCAGGCGGACGCTTCCGCACGGTCCACGTCGCGGTGACCCGAGGGCCGACCTGGTGCCACGACTCGACCAGGTCGGACACGGGGATCTTGCTGCCGATGATGGCCGAGACGAGTTGCCGTTGCTCACGAGTTAGGTACGGCGTTTCCGCGACCAGCTCGATACGCGGCCCCTGGTCGGGATCCACCGGCCTACGGAACATCGCCAGCCTTGCCGTGATCGGTTCGGCGGCACGCTGCATCGACCATGCGGCCCGCTGAGCACGCTCAGGAAGCCACCGAATGATCGGCTCTGCCCGTTCGCCGTACCACGTGCGCAACGCCGTCTCAGCGGGCGACAGAGGCTTCGCCAGCCGTGGCGTGAGGCTGCCCAAGGTCGGATCGACGTGAAGCCGTACGCCGCCGTTCTGAAGACCGAGAGCGGGCGCGAGAGCGGCCAACGTTGGAGCGACGTACGCTCGGTCGAATCGACGCATCGTCACCTTGCGGCGTAACCGCCAGCCGGTCACTGCGACGGCGGCGGCAAGCGTCCCGCCGGTGGGCGCGGGGTAAGCCGCAGCCACGATCGCCACGGCCGGAACGCCGAGGCGGACAGACTGACGCTGCCAGCCTGCCCATCGGCCATCGCCACGGCTCAGGTACGGATAGCCAGCCCTCCCGGTGAGCGGCCGACCGGACACGTACCGGTAGGCCAAGCGAGAGGCAGTGTGCTTGCGCTGAAGCCGACGGATCGCGCGCTCTACGTCGTTCACTGGTCTCCCCCCTCGCTGACCAGGTGGGCGAGAGCGGCACCCATGCCGAGCACGGCGACCGGCAGGCAGGCAACAAGGGTGGTGATCTGCCACGGCGCAGACGTGATCCCGGCAGAGGTCATCAGGTGATAGGCGACTTGCCCGGCTGCGCCGAGGATCAGCGACGCGACAGCCGACACGGCGGCGAACCGGCGAGCACGCCGAGGAACGCCACCCGACAGCCAGACGCGAAGGGCGTACGCCGCGTATGCCTCAACTCCGATCGGCAGCGTGATCGCTGTGTTCAGGCTCAGCGAGTCCCAGATGCCGGGGAGCGGGTGCACCACACCGAACCCGGTGAGCCCACCGAGTCCGACCCAACCTGACCAGATGGCGACGAAAGCGGGTGCGGCGAGAAAGAACAGGATCAGGGAGTGCGCCCGCTTCCGCGCCCGGGGCTCTCGGATCGCCGTAGCGGCCTCGGCCTCGGTGCCCGGGTGTACGGCAGGGGTGATCTCGGCAGACAGCTCAGCGTTGATTTCAGCCGCTTCAATGATCGGATTCACGTCGGCGCGAGCCGACGGGTAGGCGGAAACCGGATCGGCAAGCGGGCTCACGGTGGGCTCGGCGAGTAGGGCCGATCGCAGCGCTTGGGCCTTCGGCGCGCCGATCCGAAGCTCACGCATCAGCCGGTTCCGGGACGGAACGCCGGACACGGTCTTGGCGAGCGTGCGGGCAGCCGGGAGCAGGTCAGCCAGGTCTCGCGGGTAGGCGCTGGTGACGGTCACGGGCGCGTCCCCTTCCGGGAGATCTGGTCGGCCGTCGCGATGGAGTGAGACTCGACGGCGCGCTGAGCGACTACTGCCATCACGGCAACGATCAGCGACAGGCCGCCGGCGGCGAGGCAGATGGCCCACAAGGCGAGTACGTTCATGCGGCACCGCCCAGAGCCTCGGAGCGGCACACGGCGCACGAGCCGATGGGCTGGCCTACGTGTCCAGGCTTCGGGCAGCGAGCGTCACCCACGTTGGGCGGCAACGCCGCGCCCTTCGGCGGAGTCCAGCCACGACGCGCCGAGGATTGGGGTTGGTCCTTCGGAGAATCAATGGGGTTGCGGGCGGAAGCCGACGACCGGCCAACGCCTTCCGACGCTGCCGCGCCCTCATTTGGTTCTTGATGGTTAAAGGACGGTTTGTAGGAAGCCAGCTTCCGGCCCCTTGGAAGCAGGCTTCCGGCCGTCGTGCGCTGTGCTTCCGCCCGGTCGGCCACCGCCCGGAAGCTGGCTTCCGCCCGGTTATCCACAGGCTCAGGCACCTCGGTTGGACGACCGGAAAGCGGCTCGGCGAACGGGTCGAGCGACGACGGCACCTCTCGGCGACGCTCCAGCGCGAGGTCCCAGACGACCGGGCGACGGTCAGAGGGAATGAACGCTGTGTGCCGCTGGTCGCCGCGACGGATCAGGCCAAGGCGTTCCAACGTCGCCAGGTCGCTGCGGATCGAGCGGGTGGACTTGCGGGAGTAGTGGGCGAGCCGTTCCTGAGACGGGAAGGCTCCGTGTCCGTTCGGATGTGCGTGGTTGGCGAGGCCGATCAGTACGGCCATGCAGGATGGTGGGACGTCGGGCGCATCGCTGAGCGCCCAGCTCACTGCCTCTACACTCACGGAGGGTCGGGGTCCTCTCCCGGCTCAACGGCCCCGGGACAGGCGTTGCACCGCCTACCGGGGCCATCTTCGTGTTGTAGGTTTTGGCATGTTGAGCTGCCCGAAGACCAGCAGGTCCACGTCGGGGAAGCGGGCGGCGCAGCGTTCCTCGCGCCGCTGCGCCGGACCGGTCTCGTGGACGACGACCATCCGGAGGCCGTCCAGGTCGGCGCGGGCGATCTCCGGCAGGCGGGCCCGCAGGCCGGCGCCGTCGTTGTTGCCGTAGCAGCCGATCAGCCGCGCGGCCCGCGCCTCGAGCGCGTCCAAGGTGGCCACGTCGACCCAGTCGCCCGCGTGCACCACGATGTCGGCCTCGTCGATCGCCGCCCACAACGGCGCCGGCAGATCGCGCGCCCGCTTGGGCAGATGGGTGTCACTGGTCAACACGAGCCGCATGTCTGCCCACGATAAGGGACTACGCGGATTCGGCCAGCTCCCGCCACTGCTCCCAGGTGGCGAGGCGATCCCGGTAGGCCTTCTCGGCGACCGGATAGGGATAGCCGCCGAGGAACAGCCGGAGCGGCGGCTCGGGCAGGTCGACCAAGCGGAGGATGACCTCGGCCGTGCCGGCCGGGTCGCGTGGCGCCCGGGCTGTGGCCGACGAGCGCCGCGCCGCGCGCACCGGCTCGTAGGCCTCGAGCGGCGTCGCGTGCACCGCCGAGTCGCCGGACCAGTCGGTGCCGTACGGCCCGGGCTCGACGATCGTCACCCGGATCCCCAGCCCGGCGACCTCCTGGGCGAGCGCCTCGCTCATCGCCTCGAGCCCCCACTTGGAGGCGTTGTACAGCGCCAGCGTCGGGAATGCCGCGACCCCGCCGATGCTGGAGACCTGCAGGAAGTGCCCGCCGCCCTGGGCCCGCATGACCGGCAGGGCGGCCTGGGTGACCCACAGTGGACCGAGCAGGTTGGTGTCGAGCTGCGCCCGGGCTTGCTCCTCGCTGGTCTCCTCGACCATGCCGAACAGGCCGTAGCCGGCGTTGTTGACCACTACATCGAGGCGGCCGAAGGTCGAGGCGGCGTGCCCGACCGCGGCGAACACCGCGGCGCGATCGGTGACGTCGAGGCGGATCGGCAGCAAGCGGTCGCTGTATTTGCCGGCCAGGTCGTCGAGCGTCGACGGGCGGCGGGCGGTTGCCGCGACCCGGTCGCCGCGTTCGAGTGCGGCCTGCGTCCAGATCCGGCCGAACCCCCGCGAAGCTCCAGTGATGAACCATGTCTTCATGTCCTCGACGATGCTCCGGCCGCCCGGCCCGAGCCAGCACCCCGCCGGGGATACCCTCGACGGACGATGACCGCTCTCGGAGAGTTTCTGCAGGCCCGGCGGGCGCGGGTGACCCCCGCCGAGGCCGGCGTGCGGACGTTCGGCCGCCGCCGGGTCCCGGGCCTGCGCCGCGAGGAGCTGGCCCGGCTGGCCGGCGTCTCGGTGCAGTATCTGACGAGGCTGGAGCAGGGCGTCGACCGGCACCCGTCCCCGCAGGTGCTGGATGCCCTCGCGGCCGCCCTGCGCCTGGACCCCGACGCCACCGCCCACCTGCACGCCCTCGCCGCCCCCGGCCCTGGCGCCCCGGCCCGGGCCACGGCGGATGCCGACCTCCAGCAGCTGCTGGACGCGTGGCCCGGCGTCCCCGCGTACGTCCGCGACCGCCACTTCGACGTGCTGCTGGCCAACAAGCCGGCGATGCTGCTCGCGCCGCTGTATCACCCCGGCCGCAACCTCGTCCGCGACATGTTCCTCGACCCGGCCGCCCGCGAGCTGTTTCCCGACTGGCCCGAGGTCGCCGCCCAGTCCGTGGCCGCCCTGCGCGCGACGGCCGACCTCGACGACCCGGCCACCGCCGCCTTGATCGCGGAGCTGCGGGCGGACGACGACTTCCGCCGCTGGTGGGCCCACCACGACGTCCGCCCGACCCGCGACGAGACCAAGCGCTTCCGCCACCCGGATGTGGGCCCGCTGTCCCTGCGCCGCCAGTCGCTGGCGATCGCCGGCTCGGGCTTCGTCATGATCGCGTATCAGCCGGAGCCGGGCAGCGCCTCCGCCGACGCGCTGGCCCGTCTGCTCGGCGGCCGATAAAGCTAAGCCGCACCCGGGTGCCGTCCGATTCTTGGGGCCGACCCGAAGCGAACAGGAGCGGTGATGGATCAGATCATGGACAACGCCTACACCGTGACCAGCAATTTGTTTGGTCCGGAGTCCGGCATTCCCTGGTGGGCGTGGCTGTTCGTGATCGCCGCGATCATGTTCAAGTTCCTGGTGCCCGAGCCGAAGACCGTCCGCGACATAGCGGACGAACGGGACCAGATGCTGCTCAACGAGCTGCTCGGCGGTGGCGAGGGCGGCAAGAAGGGCAAGAAAGACAAAAAGAAGAAGAAGTAGGCGAATCCCCTGAGCCCGATGCGGGCCCAGGGGATCCGTGTCTCAGGCCGCCTCGGGTGGCGGGGCCGCACCCGTCATGATCGCGACAGCCTCGGACATGGAGTGGGACTTCGGGGTGATCACCGTGGCCCGGCGGCCCAGACGCTGGATGTGGATGCGGTCGGCCACCTCGAAGACGTGCGGCATGTTGTGGCTGATCAGGATCACCGGCAGGCCACGGTCGCGGACGTCGCGGATCAGCTGGAGGACGCGGTTGCCCTCCTTGACGCCGAGCGCCGCGGTCGGCTCGTCGAGGATCACCACCTTGCTGCCGAACGCGGCCGACCGGGCCACCGCCACCGCCTGACGCTGGCCGCCGGAGAGCGACTCGACGGCCTGGCCGATGTTCTGCAGGGTGGCGACGCCGAGCTCGCTCATGTGCCTTTTCGCCTCGGAGCGCATGTGGGAGCGGTCGAGCATCCGGAAGACCGAGCCGAGCGGGCCCGCCTTGCGCTCCTCACGGCCGAGGAACAGGTTGTCGGCGATGTCCAGGCCGGGCGCGACGGCCAGGGTCTGGTACACGGTCTCGATCCCGGAATTGCGCGCGTCCATCGGCGTACGGAAATGGACGCGTTGCCCGTCGAGAAAGATCTCGCCCTCGTCGGGGATCAGGGCGCCGGACAGCGCCTTGATCAGGCTGGACTTGCCGGCGCCGTTGTCGCCGATCACCGCCAGGATCTCGCCGGGGTAGAGCTCGAGGTCGCTGCCGTCGATCGCGACCACGCGGCCGTAGCGCTTCACCAAGCCGCGGGCTTCGAGGACTGGAGAGGTCACGTCTTCACCTTCCTGATCCACTGGTCGAGCGACACGGCGACGAGCACCAGCAGGCCGATGGCGAAGCCCTGCCAGACGACCTCGACGCCGGCCAGCTGCAGGCCGTTGCGGAAGACGCCGACGATGAGCGCGCCGATCAGGGTGCCGATCACGCTGCCCCGGCCGCCGAAGAGGCTGGTGCCGCCGAGCACGACCGCGGTGATCGAGTCGAGGTTGTACTCGACGCCGACGTTCGGGCTGGCCGAGGCGAGCCGGCCGATGAGGATCCAGCCGCCGATCGCGTAGAGCAGGCCGGCCACGGTGTAGACCGAGAACAGCACGCGCCCGGTCTGGATGCCGGCCAGCCGCGCGGCCTCGACGTCGTCGCCCGTCGCGTACACATGCTTGCCCCAGGCGGTACGGGAGAGCACATAGAAGAAGTACGCGAAGAGCAGCAGCATGATGATCGACCCGTACGTGAGCCGGAAGTTCCCGATCGGGATCGAGTTGCCGGTCCAGGTCATCAGGCCGGGCATGTCCGAGCCGCGCACGGTCTCCGAGTTGCTGACCACCGAGTTCAGCGAGAAGAAGATGGTCAGCGTGCCGAGCGTGACGATGAACGGCGGCAGTTTGATCCGGGTGACCAGCGCGCCGTTGATCGCGCCCATCGCGGTGCCGCAGGCCAGGCCGAGCACCAGGGCGATCACCCCGGGCATGCCGGCCTTGGTGCAGAACTGCGCCATCAGGACCGAGGAGAAGACCGCGATGGCGCCGGCCGACAGGTCGATGCCGGCGGTCAGGATGATCAGGGTCTGCCCGAGAGCCAGCGTGGCGATGACCGTGACCTGCTGCAGGACGAGCGAGAGGTTGGTCGCGGTCATGAAGCGGGCGTTGACGATCGAGAACGCGATGATGGCGACGATCAGCACGGCCAGCGGCCCGAGGACCGGGTTGCCGTGCAGGAGATGCTGGACGCGCAGGCCGAACGAGTCGTGCCGGCGCACCTCGAAGTCGGAAGCTGTAGCGGTTGCCATGCCTCACCCCCAGCAGTTCTGCTTGCCCCACGCGGAGTCCTTCGCCTCCACGCCGGCCTGCGGGTCGTCGGTGATCAGTTCGACGCCGGTGTCGTAGAAGTCCTTGCCCGGCGTCACCTGCGGTTTGGTGCCGTCCTTGGCGTACGCGGCGATGGCGTCGACACCCATCTGCGCCATCTTGAGCGGGAACTGCATCGAGGTGGCCCCGATGACGCCCTTGGACACGTTGTCCACGCCCGGGCAGCCGCCGTCGATCGAGACGATCACGACGTCCTTGTCCTTGCCGGCGTTCTTGAGGGCCTGGTACGCGCCGGCCGCGGCGGGCTCGTTGATCGTGTAGACCAGATTGATCGCCGGGTCCTTCTGGAGCAGGTTCTCCATCGCGGTCCGCCCGCCGTCCTCGGCGCCGTCGGTGACGTCGTGGCCGGCGATCCGCGGGTCGTTCTCGTCGCCGATCTTGTTGGGGTCGGCGACCTGGATCCCGAAGCCGTCGAGGAAGCCCTGGTCGCGCTTGACGTCGACGGAGACCCCGTTGGCGTTGAGATCGAGCATGGCGATCTTCGCCTGCTTGTTGTCCTTGGCGAACTTCGCCTTCGCCCACTGCCCGATGAGCTTGCCGGCCTGGTAGTTGTCGGTGGCGAAGGTGGCGTCCGCGGCGTCCGGCGGGTCGACCGGGGTGTCCAGGGCGATCACGAGCATGTCCTGCTCGTGCGCCTTGTCGATGGAGGGCACGATCGCCTTCGAGTCGTTCGGCGTGATCAGGAAGCCCTTGGCGCCGAACGACATCAGGTTCTCGATCGCCTGCACCTGGGCCTCGTTGTCGCCGTCCTGCTTGCCGGCGAAGGTCTGCAGCTCCAGGCTCTCGGCCTCGGCTTCCGCCTGGGCGCCCTTCTTCATCTGCACGAAGAAGGGGTTCGTGTCGGTCTTCGTGATCAGTCCGACAACGTCCTCGCCGGATCCTCTGTTGCACGCGGCGGCCGAGCCCAGCGCCAGCGCCATCACGCAGCCGGCAGCCACCAACCTTCCGCTCCTGGACATGATTGGATCCCGCATGTCTCCTCCGAATCGATTTAGCACACATCGAGAGACAACGTTGTCTCGCAGTAGACGCCCCGGTTCACTCCGTGTCAACAATGAGTTTCCGAAGTGTTGCGCTCAGTGATCAACATCGACGGGAGTCGATAGGGATGGCGCATCGACCGACCATGAACGACGTGGCGCGGACGGCCGGGGTGAGCCTCAAGACGGTGTCCCGGGTGGTCAACGGCGAGACCACCGTGGCGCCCGATCTGGCGGCCCGGGTGCGGGCGGCGGTGGAGTCGCTCGACTATCGGCCGCACCTGGGCGCGAGCCTGCTACGGCGACGGGACCGGCACACCGGGACGATCGGGGTGTTGCTCGAGGACGTGTCGAATCCGTTCTCGGCGGCCCTGCATCGGGCGGTCATCGACGAGGCCGGCGCGCGGGGGATGCAGGTGCTGGCCGGCAACCTGGCCGAGGGGCGGGAGCGGGAAGCGGTTCTGACCGTCGCCCAGACAGACGGACTGATCATCGCGCCCATGGCGGCAAATCAGGCATACCTTGCATCGCTGCGAGTGCCGGTGGTCTTCGTCGACCGGTTGCCGACCGGGGTCGAGGCCGACACGGTTCTGTCCACCAACGTCGCGGGAGCGGCGGGGGCGATCCGCCACCTCATCACCCAGGGGCACCGGCGGATCGCGTATCTCGGGGACATGCGCAGGCTGACGACGGCGAAGGACCGGCACCGGGGCTACCTGCGCGCCCTCGGCGGCCGCGCCGGCCCGGAGGTGCACGATCTGCGCGACGCCGCCGCCGCCGAACGGGCGGCCATTGCCGTGCTCCGCGGTCCCGACCCACCCACCGCCATCTTCGCGGGCCGGAGCCTGATCACCATCGGCGTGGTGCGGGCGCTGCGGCGGCTCGGCCTGGAAAGGGTGGTCGCGCTGGTCGGCTTCGACGACTTCCCGCTGGCGGACCTGCTCGACCCGCCGGTCACCGTCGTGGCTCAGGACCCCGCGCGGATGGGCCGGACCGCCGCGCTGACCCTCTTCGAGCGCATCGACGGCGACAAAAGCGCACCGCGCGAGATCAGGATCCCGACGACCCTGATCCCGCGCGGCAGCGGTGAGTTGGCGATCTAGGGGAAGTTCGTCACCGTTCGCGGAACGACCTGATCGGCCGTGGCGGCGGCGCCGATGTTGTTGACGACGTGGTCGATCGTGCCGGAGGCGAGCGAGATGGTGAAGATGTTGTGCAGCCTCACCCCGCCGTTCGCCGGCGCCTGGAACCCGTTCGCCGAGTGCACGGCCGGGTTCGCGTTGAAGTAGGCGTAGCTGCCCATGCCCCACGCCTCGTGGCTGGTCACGCTGTCGGCCACCTTGTACGCCGGGTACCCGGTGCCGTCACTGCGCCAGGCGGCGTTGGACGGCGGGTCGTACGGCTGCTCGTTCTGCAGGAAGTAGGTCCGCCCGCCGTTGCCGTTCCAGAGGACCTCGGTCTTCTGGTAGTGCTCGACGAACAGGCCGTACGCGGTGACGTTCTGCCCGTTCACGATCAGGCCGCTGTCCGCGGTGTTGACCGTCCAGCCGACGCCGGTGCCGTGGTCGGCCCGCCACGCCCAGATGTGGTCGATGATCGTGTTGTTGCTGTTGACGAGCAGGCTGTTGGTGGCCTTGCCGGCGCCCGCGCCGCCGATCCGGAAGAACACGTCCTGGACCGTGGTCGGGTTGCCGGCGTGGTTGGCATTGCTGCCGTTCGGCCCGATGACGAGCAGGTTCGCCGAGTTGGTGGCGCCCGCGTCGAAGAGCAGGCCGGCGATCTTCACACCGTCCACGTCGGCCACCTGCATCGGGGTGACCCCGTTGTCCGGGATGATCGTCGCGTAGCCGAGGCCCAGGACCACGGTGTTCGCCCGGGTCACGTTGATCGTCTGCTGCACGTGGTAAATCCCAGGAGTGAAGATCAGGTTGAGACCCTGCGCCAGCGCCTGGTTGATCGTGGCGGCGCTGTCACCCGGCTTGGCCACGTAGAACTGCGACAGCGGCAAGGACGTGCCCGGCGTGTTGCCGTTCGCCCAGGTCACACCGGAGGCGTTGGACTGCAGATTCGGTACGAACACCGCGTAGTTGCCGCCGGTCTGGTACAGGTACGGCTTCTCCCGGATCACCGGAGCGGAGCCGATCACCGTGTACGGCGGGGTCGGGTAGCTGGCCGCCGGCGCACCCTGCACGCCCACGAACATCTGGTTCCACACCGCGTTCGAGTTCGACCCGATCTGGCTGTTCCGGGTGAACCACTGCTGCTGCGAGTACTGACCCTCGACCCCGCTGATCCGCGAGTCGGCGATGTAGCCGCCCGAGGCCCAGCCGTAGCCGTTCGGCGCCAGGTTCACGCCGCCGTGGATGTCCATCCGGCGGAACGGCGCGGCCTGCGAGACGGCCCAGCGGTCGTCACCCGACACCGGGTACAGCGACAGGTTCTCGACCGAGCGCCAGAAGTTCTGGGTGGCGTTGCCGTTGAACCAGCCGGCGTCCACGGTGATGTCGCCGTTGATCCGGGTGTCCTGCGGGTTCTGGCCGAGACCAACCACCGAGGTGTAGAAGCCGACCTGGATGTTCAGGCCGTTGTAGGTGCCCGGCTTGAAGGCCAGCACGTACCGCTGGGTGCCGAACTGGTTCGACTCCTGCTGCCGGAAGATCGTGTCGGCCTGGCTCTGGATCGAGGCGCTCGACATGCCCGGGTCGAAGACGATCACGTTGCTGCCCAGCGAGCCGCCCGGGGGAACGGTCGGCCCGGTCGTGGGCGGCGTCGTGGTCGGTGGTGTCGTGGTGCCGCCGCCGTAGACCTTGAACTCCCAGAGTGAGTAGCCGTAACCGGTGGTGCGCTGGGTGCCGTACATCCGCACGTACCGGCCGGTGCCGTTGACCGTCAGCGACTGGTTGCCGCCGGTCGACGTGGTGGTCGAGTAGATCGAGGTCCAGCTCGACGCGTTGTCCGACACCTGGATCTGGAAAGCCTTGGCCGCGGCGGTCTCCCAGTTCAGCTCGACCCGGGTGATCGTCTGCGAGCTGCCGAGGTCGACCTGCAGCCACTGCGGGTCGGAGAACGCCGAGCCCCAGCGGGTGCCGAGGTTGCCGTCGACCGCCTCGGAGGCGAGGTACGCGCCGGCCACCTCGGTCGACGAGGCCGTGGCCGGCTTGCCCTGCGAGAGCAGGGTTTCCGCGGCGCTGGCGCCGACGGTGGTGAAGGCGGCGTACCCGGCGATCACGGCGGCCACCAGGCCACCGATCGCGCCGAGGCGCCAGGGGGAGCGTCTCCGCGGAGGTGCGGAGCTGACGGGGATGGTCATTGCTTCTCCTTGGGCGGGGAACTGCAAGGGGGACTGCTTGCACCCTCGGGGAGGCCGATCTCTCCACATGTACGGGGAGAGCGCTCCCCCGCCATCGAAGCTAGGTAGGGGTCTGCGACCCTGTCCAGAGTTGGCCGAGGTTCCGGAACCGATCGATAACAGTCGTGGACTTGCGGATGTCACAAGCGATAGTCATGGCCGTTTGCCCGTTCGGGCATCAGCGCAGGTCAATGGCGTGACGTAACTTCCCGTTCATGCTTCGCGAGGCCGCCGCGCACCGCCGATAACGCAGACCCCGGAACCGGTTCCGGCGCTGATCAGCAAAAGCGCCATCGCCCACCCGATCGGGCATTTCGCCCATGCAGGCGTGGGAGAGCGCTTCCTCGGCCTACCGCCAGCTCAGCAGCTGCTCGGCCAGTGTGGCCGCTTCGCGCGCATCGCCAGTGATCTCGACGGCCGTGCATCGCGGCGTCAGCCACGGCACTCCCCACCAGACGATGTAAACGTCGGGATCGGCGGCCACCCCGATCGACAGAGGCAGGGTGTCACCGGGCCCGGCCTCGAAGCACAGGAGAAACATGCTGATATAAGGCTCAAAACGGGAAAGGTCGGTAGCCCAGGCCGCCCGCACCAGCGGCGCCATCATCGCTTCGTCCGCAGAGTCGGCCAGCACGGCCCACGGCTGTCCCCTTCGCGGCATGCGACACCTCGGCTCATCCCCGTCATCCCCATCGTTCCACTGCCGCCGCTCCTCGGCGTCGCGCGGTCACCGGGGAATGCCGCGGCTCGCCATAACGCCGCCCGGGTGCCGCGCCGGCGGAGCGGGGCGCGCCGCGGCTGATGGGGTGGTCGCGCTCGGTCGCCATGGCCGGCGCGGGGTGGTCGCGCTCGGTCGCCATGGCCGGCGCGGGGTGATCGCGTCCAGTCGTCATTGCCCGGCGCGGGGGTGGTCGCGCTGAGTGCGGCCCGTTCCGCCGGGCGGCCCATGCGCTTGGCGCAGACCTTGACGAGTACGCGTTCGGAGCGCGCGCCAAATCATCAAGGCCGACAGTCGCAGCCGGCGCTCGCAGCCGCCGACGATCGGCCGCCCAGGCGGTGGGCAACGCGGGCTCGCGCGAGGCGTGATGAGTTGGTGTGCAAGGCGCGCCGCAAGACGCTCCTATAGATGTCAAGCGGCGGGTTCGTGGGTGTTGGTGGTGATGAGTTGGTAGAGCTCGCGGGCTATGTAGCGTTTGAGGCAGCGGATGATTTCTTTTTTGGACAGGCCGTCTTTGGTGCGGCGTTGCGCGTAGGCGCGGGTGTTGGGGTCGCTGCGGAGCCGGACGATGGCGACGCGGTGGAGGGCGGCGTTGGCTTGGCGGTCGCCGCCGCGGTTGAGCCGGTGCCGGCGGGTTTTGCCGGACGAGGCGGGGATCGGCGCGACGCCGCAGAGCATGGCGAACGCGGCTTCGCTGGTGAGTCGCTGGTGGTTCTGGCCGACGGTGACCAGTAGTTGACCGGCGATGTCGGTGCCGACGCCGTGGGCGGCGGTCAGGGCCGGGTTGATCGCGGCCACCAGGGGTTTGAGCAGGCTGTCCAGGTCGGTGATCTCGGCCGTCAGGTGCTGGTGGCGGCGGGCCAGCGAGCGCAGGGCGATTTTGGTGGCGGTGGCCGGGCTGGCGGCGTCGGCTCGGTCCGGCCGCAGGTTCGCGCAGGTGCCGATCAGTTCTTTGACGCTCAGCTCGCGGAGCCGGGCGCGCAGCTGGTCGTCGGCGGTGACGATCAGGGCTTTGATCTGGCGTTGGGTGTCGGCGCGCTGGTCGATGGCGCTGCGCCGGGCCAGCCGCAGGTGGCGCAGGGCCTCGACCTGGCCGTCGCGTTGTTTCGGCAGGCCGGTGCGTTCGCCGGCCAGGGCGGTCTTGGCCGCGGCGATGGCGTCGATCGGGTCGGACTTGCCCTGTGACCGGCGGGTCTTGCGGTCCGGGCGGTCGACCTCGATCACCTCAACGGCCGCGGCGCGCAGCCGGCGGGCCAGCCCGGCACCGTAGACGCCGGTGCCCTCGACGCCGACCCGCCACAGCCGGCCGTGCCCGCGCATCCAGGCCAGCAACGCCTGATAGCCGGCCGCCGTGGCCGGGAACTGCTCGGTGCCCAGGACCCGCCCGACCAGGTCGATGACCGCCGCGGTGTGAGTGTCCAGGTGGGTGTCGACGCCGCCGACGACATCGAAAAGGGCCGGGTCAGGTGTAATGGAGGGCATCGTCGTCCTGTCGTTCGTGACTGTGGGCAGGGCGGCACGCACCGGCCGGGCAACGATGGACAAGACAGAGATGGGGCCTCTGGCCAGGCTCCTATGAAGTCACAACGCCACGACCCGGCACGTGCACGAGCACCTCCCGACCGGAGCCGACAAGTCTTACGAAGGACCCGAAGTCAGTCATCAAGCGGGTCAGACCCCGGCGGGAGGTGCTCACCCACCATCATCTCTGTCATCAAGGTCGCATGGGCCCAAGCGGGTGAGGGCGAGCTCGATGAGCTGACGTGCGGGGCGCGCCGGAAGTCGTCAACGCGGAAGTGGGCGGCGGCGCGGCGGGGGCGGGCGCTATGCGGGGCCGGTGGGGAGGGTGGTTTTGGGTGACCACTTACGCAGAATGAAGGCCCAGGGCCAGCGAAGCTGGGCCCCGGGCCGGCCTCGGCGGGAGCGACGGTCCGTACCCACCGCTCACGCACGACATGAATTTAAAAGAATCAGCCCAAGTCGACCTGGGGGTAGAGGGGGAACGGCGCGAGCAGCTCGGTTGCCTGCTTGCTGATGCGGTCGGCGAGGGCCGGGTCGAGGGTGTACTTCGCCTTGGAGCCCTCGGCCGGGGTGGTGTTGGTCAGCACCGTGTGGATCAGGTCGGCGATCTGGTCCATCTCGGCGGTGCCGAGGCCGCGCGAGGTCAGGGCGGGCGTGCCGATGCGGATGCCGGAGGTGTACCAGGCGCCGTTCGGGTCCTGCGGGATGGCGTTGCGGTTGGTGACGACGCCGCTGGACAGCAGGGCCTGCTCGGCCTGGCGGCCGGTGAGGCCGAACGGGTGCACGTCGAGCAGGACCAGGTGGTTGTCGGTGCCGCCGCTGACGAGCTGGACGCCGCGCTTCAGCAGGCCCTCGGCGAGCGCCTGGCTGTTGGTGACGATCTGCTGGGCGTAGTTCTGGAACGACGGGTCGCGCGCCTCGGCGAAGGCGATCGCCTTGGCCGCCATGACGTGGCTGAGCGGGCCGCCGAGGACCATCGGGCAGCCGCGGTCGACCTGGTCCGCCAGCGAAGGCTGGGCCAGAACGGCGCCGCCGCGAGGGCCGCGCAGGCTCTTGTGGGTGGTGGTGGTGACGATGTGGGCGTGCTCGACCGGGTTGTAGTCGCCGGTGAAGACCTTGCCCGCGACCAGGCCGGCGAAGTGCGCCATGTCGACCATGAAGGTGGCGCCGACCTCGTCGGCGATCTCGCGCATGGTCGCGAAGTTCACCTTGCGGGGGTACGCCGAGTAGCCGCCCACGATGATCAGCGGCTTGAACTCGCGGGCGGTCTCGCGCAGCGCCGCGTAGTCGATCTGGCCGGTGGCCGGGTCGACGCCGTAGCTGCGCTGGTCGAACATCTTGCCGGAGATGTTGGGCCGGAAGCCGTGCGTGAGGTGGCCGCCGGCGTCCAGCGACATGCCGAGCATGCGCTGGTTGCCGAATGCCTGCCGCAGCTCCGCCCACTCGGCGTCGGTGAGGTCGTTGACCTGGCGCTTCTCGAACTTCTTGAGATAGGGGACCTCGACCCGGTCGGCGAGGATCGCCCAGTAGGCGACCAGGTTCGCGTCGATGCCGGAGTGCGGCTGCACATAGGCGTACGGCGCGTCGAACAGGGCCTTCGCGTGCTCGACGGCGATCGCCTCGACGGTGTCGACGTTCTGGCAGCCGGCGTAGAAGCGGCGGCCGATGGTGCCCTCCGCGTACTTGTCGGAGAGCCAGTTGCCCATCGCCAGCAGCACCGCCGGGGAGGCGTAATTTTCGCTGGCGATCAGCTTGAGGGACTCGCGCTGGTCGTGCAGCTCCTTGGCGATCGCGTCGGCGATGCGCGGCTCGACGGAGCGGACGACCTCGAGCGCGGAGCGGAAGGCGCTGGATTCGGCGTTGAGCTCAGGCATGGGACCTCCCTATCACGGTGGAAGAGGCCCAGGCGCACGGCAAGTCATCATCGCGATGGGGCCGCTCCCCGATGGTTCCCCATCTTCAAGCGCCAGTTACGGCCCGCGGGAAGCATACCCCCGTCAGCTCCGCCGAGGCGTCCGATAACCGGCCGGCCGGGCCCGATGATCGAGATCGTGACCACCGGGCTCCAGCCGTGACGAGGGGCTAGCCGGCCACCTCGAACCAGTACCAGTTCGGATAGTCGCTCACCGTGCCGTCGGCCCTGACGGCGTACACGGTGAGCTGGGTGAAGCCGCTGACCGTCGGCGTCCAGGTGATGGTGGCCAGCCCGTCGGGGCCGGCCGGCACCTCGGTCTGTTCGGCACCGAAGTCGTACCGGTAGGCCGCGACGTCGGTCCAGCCTGGCGGCGGGCTGAAGGTGAACGTGCCCTCGACCCCGACGCCGCCGGTCGGCACCTGACTGCGGTGGTCGTAGACGTCGGCGCTCACGCCGGGGCCCGGGTCGAACGGGAACCACCAGCGCGCCGGCGCCGACACGAAGCCGTTGTCACTGTGGCTGCGCACGAGGATGGTCGGCCCCTCGATCTCGTTGGCGCGGAAGCTGAAGTACGCCACGCCGTTCTCGTCGGCCTGCCGGGTCTCGACCTCGCCGGTGCTCTCGCGGGTGAACTCGTACTCGGTCACGCCGGTGATGCCCGCGGACGGCGTCACCTTGATCAGCACGTCCTGGTTCCACTGCGGCTCGGGACCCTCGACGGTGACCGCCGGCTCGGAGCCCGGCACGAGGAGCTCGTACCGGACGATGTCCGACACGTTGCCGGCGGTGTCGATCGACCGGACCGAGAGCCGCTGGGGACCGGAGGCGTCCGGGTTGATGGTCAGGGTCACCTTTCCGCCCGGCGTGCCGGCCCGCACGGTGCGCGGCTTGCTGAACGGCTCGGTGCAGACCAGCTGGCCGTACTCGCCGCCGTAGTCGCAGACGCCGAACACGCCCAGGTCGCCCCAGCCCCACTGGAACCCGGCGATGTCCTTGTCGCCGTGCCCGTCGAAGGTGAAGACCGGGTACTCGCCGCGCGGGCCCCACGTGCCGGGCGAGAAGTTCGCGGAGGTCACGACGGGAGCGGAGGGGCGGACGCCGTCGTACGTGAAGTAGCACTTCTTCGACCAGGCGGAAGTGTCCATGCCGTCGGTCACCCGGGCCTGCCAGGCGTACGACTTGCCCTGCACCAGCGTGCTGCTCGGCACAGTGACCCCGGCGACGCGGCCCTGCAGCGAGCGCTCGTCGGTGTAGACGGTGCTCGCGTCCGGCGAGCCCACCGGCCAGATCGCGAACTCGGTCTTGACCCCGTCGTTCTCGTCACCGTCGTGGCCGAGGGCCTCCAGCCGGGCGCCCGTGTACTTCGGGTACGGCTTGAGCTGAGTGCACGCGAAGCCGCTGGTGTACAGGTGGGCGCTGTCGACGGTGGGCAGCGAGTTGTAGTTGACGGTGAACCGCAGCCCGTACGACTCGGAGAGCCGCCGGCCGTACGCGGGATCGGCCTCGTGCTCGGCACCCACCCGCAGCTCGAAGGTGACCAGCCGCTGCTTGTGCTGCACCGCGTCGTTGACGGCCGCGCTCACGTCGAAGGTGAACAGCGCGCTCGGGCAGCGCTCCGGCGTCTGGATCTCGTCGAGCTTGGTGAGCTCGGCGGGCGGGTTCCGCCACTTCGGCGGGGTGGAGACGGCCTTCGTCCGCCAGACCTCGACGGACCGCTTCGTGCAGTCGGCGGCGCTCTCCTCCTCGACCCACATCGTGCCGCCGTACATCTTCTTGCCCTCGTAGGCGGACAGGTCGTAGGTGACGTACAGCCGGGAGGTGTGCGTGCCACCGGCCTCGTCGGACCAGGTGCCGAGCGGATAGTCGGTCGTGCCGTCCGGCAGGTGCGGGGTTGCCGGCGTCGCCGAGTCGGTCCAGCCGGTCTGCACCACCGGCGGGCTCTCGAAGTGCGATGCGGATGCCGCCTGTGCCGTACCGATGACGGTGAGCGCGCTCGCGATGAGCGTGAGCGCCAAGCCGGAGATGAGCCCACGACGTCTCTTCATTTGTTGCCTCCCCCGCGCTGCCGGGCACTCCGCCCGACGGGCAACAATGATTAAGCATCCGCATGTATCGACATAGCAAGAGGCTTACCGGAAGTCGTCTAACCTGATCTTCGTGGACGGCGTTCAGCTCCTGCTCATCATCGGTGCCGGCATCGCGATCTCGGCAATCGCCAGGAAGCGCGACCTCGAGCCCGGCATGATCATCGTGGTGCTGGCGGCGGCCGCCTCGTTCATACCCGGGGTGCCGCGACTCGAGCTGGAGAGCGAGTTCATCCTCGCCGTGGTCGTGCCACCACTGCTCTACTCGGCCACCCGCGGGGCGTCGTTCTCGGCGTTCGGCGCCAACCTCGGACCGGTCATCACCCTCGGCGTGGTGCTCGTGCTGCTCACCACCGGCGTGTTCGGGGTGGTCGCCTCCTGGATCCTGCCGTCGATGGGCGCGGCCACCTTCGTGCTCGGCGCCGTGCTCGCGCCGCCCGACACGATCACCACCGTCTCGCACGGCGACGAGATCGGGCTACCCAAGCGGGTCACCTCGATCCTGACCGGGGAGAGCCTGGTCAACGACGCGACCGCGCTGACCCTGTTCGCGATCGCGATCGGCGCGGTGAACGGCGAGCACGCCACCTGGGGGCACGGCGCGGTCGAGCTGCTGCGCAACGCGTTCGTCGGGATCGGCATCGGCCTGCTGTTCGCGGTGGCGGCGCTGTTCCTGCGCAAACGGCTCGGCAACGCGACGCTGGAGACCACGCTGGTGCTGTTGCTGCCGTTCACCGCGTTCCTGGTCGCCGAGGAGGTGCACGCCTCGGGCATCCTCGCGGTCGTCGTGGCCGCGTTCATGGTGAGCACGAACCTGACCCTCGATCCCAAGCACCAGTACCCGGGCGCCTACCGCACGCGGCTGCAGGAGGAGAACTTCTGGCCGGTGCTCGACTTCGTGCTGGAGACGTTCGTCTTCGCGTACATCGGCTTCCAGCTCAAGTTCGTGCTGGCCGACCTCGCCGACTCGGAGGAGCCGGGCCTGGCCCGCACGCTGGTCGCGGCGGGCGTGCTGCTCGCGGTGGCGATCCTGTTCCGGATCTTCGCGGTGTACGTGCTGTTCGGCCGCTACGCGATCAAGGACCGCATGATGAAGCGCCGGATCGAGCGCGACGAGCGCTACCGGGCCCGGCTCGAAGAGGTCCGCAAGCGGCGCCGCAGCCGCGGTGGCGAGCCGCTCGGCCCGCCCACCCAGAAGGAGACGCTGCTGGTCGGCTGGATCGGCATGCGCGGCATCCTGACGCTGGCCGCGGCCGGCTCGATCCCCGAGAGCGTGCCGGGCCGGGACGCGATCCTGGCGATCGCGCTGTTCGTCACGCTGGGGACGCTGCTGATCCAGGGCACGACGATCGGCTGGCTGACCCGGCGGCTCAAGTTCGACCTGACCGCCGAGCGCGCGGAGGACGAGCAGATGCGCGAGCGCGGCCGGCGGATCGTGGCCGACGCCGCCGCCCAGCCGAACGCCGACGTGGACGCGTCGTTCGAGGCGCAGCGGCTCGCGCTGGGCACCGCGGTCATGAAGCGCGAGCTGACCGAGGAGGTCGCGCGCTCGATGATCGAGGACATCGACCTGCGCCAGGCGGCGGTGCACACCGCGCCGCAGGCCATGCTCCGGCGCCGCCCGTGGCCGGGGCGGCCGACCCCACCGGAGTGACCCGCGCAGCCAGGGACAACTTGTCCCCGGTTGAATCCGGCCTTCCTCAAGTTTCCCGATCGGGCCAGTCTTGAGTTGTTCGACACGGGAGGCTGATCAGATGGACCGGGCGCAACTCGCCGACTTTCTCCGGACCCGCCGCGAGGCGCTCCAGCCGGAGGATGTCGGGCTGCCGCGCGGGCAGCGCCGCCGCACCGGCGGCCTGCGCCGCGAGGAGGTGGCCGCGCTGGCGGGCATGTCCGCCGATTACTACGGCCGCATCGAGCAGCAGCGCGGACCGGTTCCCTCCGAGCAGATGCTCGCCGCGCTCGCCCGGGCACTGCACCTCTCGCTCGACGAGCGCGACCACCTGTTCCGCCTCGGCGGGCACCCGGCGCCGCAGCGGATGCTGCGCGAGGACCACATCGGCCCCGGCATGATGCGGATCTTCGACCGGCTCGCCGACACGCCGGCCATGGTGATCTCGCGCTTCGGCGAGACGCTGGCGCAGACCCGCCCGGCGGCCGCGCTGGTCGGCGACGAGACCGGGCGCACCGGCCTCGACCGCTACACGGTCTACCGCTGGTTCACCGACCCCGACTCCCGCAAGATCTACCCGGTCGAGGACCATCCGACCCACGCCCGGGTCTTCACGTCCCAGCTGCGCGAGGTCTACGCGGCGGCGCCCGGCGGCCGGGCCGGCGAGATCGTGGATGCCCTGCTCGAGGTCAGCCCCGAGTTCGCCGAGATCTGGGCCACGCACGAGGTCGGCGTCGCCCACCTCGACCGCAAGCGCTTCGTCCACCCCGCGCTGGGCGAGCTCGAGCTCTACTGCCAGACCCTGCTCGACCCCGGTCAATCGCAGGTGCTGCTGGTCTTCACCGCCGTGCCCGGCTCGCCGAGCCACGAGAAGCTCCAGCTCCTCGCCGCCGTCGGTTCTTAGAAAACACCCCATCCCGTACGCAGAAAGGCACCACCATGCCCAAAATCGCCCTGATCACCGGTGGCAACCGCGGACTCGGACGGGCCACCGCCGAGGCCCTCATCGCGGACGGCGTCGAGGTCATCTACACCTACCGCGACAACCCGGGCGAGAAGATCGACGCGGTCGCCCTGAAACTCACGGTCGGCGACCTCGACTCGTACCCCGCCTTCGTCGACTCGCTGCGGGAGGTGCTGCGCGACCGCTTCGGCCGCGAGGACTTCGACTTCCTCGTCAACAACGCCGGCACCGGGCGCGGCGGCAAGATCGCCGACTTCCCGGTCGAGGCCTTCGACGAGCTGATGAACGTGCACTTCCGCGGCATGTTCTTCCTCACCCAGGCCCTGCTCCCGCTGATCGCCGACGGCGGCCGGATCCTCAACGTGTCCACCGGGCTGGCCCGCTTCACCGGCGAGGGCATCTACGCCGTGTACGGCTCCATCAAGAGCGCCGTCGAGACGTACACCCGGTATCTCGCGAAGGAATTGGGACCCCGCCACATCAGCGTGAACGTGGTAGCCCCCGGCGCCACCGCGACCGACTTCGCCGGCGGCCTGCTCCGCGACACCCCGAACCTTCGCGATCACGTGAGCGGCCAGATCGCCTTCGGCCGCCTGGGCGAGCCCGAGGACATCGCCGGCGTGATGGCCGCCATGCTCGCCGACAACACCAAGTGGATCACCGGCCAGCGCATCGAGGCCTCCGGCGGCATGCTCCTCTGACTTGTGGACAACCGCGCAGTCAGACCCACCTGCTTCACTGCTGCCCACCCAGTGCCGGGGTGGGGCAGGATCGGGCCGTGACGACTGTCGTGTTCGGAGCGCGCGGAAACGTCGGCTCCCACGTGGTATCGGCGCTGCTGGCGCAGGGCGAGCGGGTGCGGGCGACAAGCCGCGACCCGGCCCGGCACGGCTTCCCGGCGGCCGCCCTCAAAGCGGCCGCCGAGCAAGCGGGCGGGGAGCAAGCGGGCGGGGAGCAAGCGGGCGGGGAGCAAGCGGGCGGGGAGCAAGCGGCAGCCGGACAAGCGGCCCGGCGGTGGGACGGCGTCGAGGTCGCGGCGGCGGATCTGGCGGAACCGGCGACGTTGCCGGCGGTGCTGGACGGGGCTGAGCGAGCGTTCCTCTACGCGCACCCCGAGGGCATCGACGGGTTCGTCACGGCGGCGCGGGCGGCGGGCCTGCGGCGGGTCGTGTTGCTCTCCACGGCGGCGCTTGCCCGGCCGGAGGCGGCGGCGAGTCCGATCGCGCGGCGGCACCGCGCGGTCGAGGAGGCGCTCGAAGGCTCGGGTCTGGAGTGGACGTTCGTGCGGGCCGGCATGTTCGCCACCAACACGCTGGCCTGGGCGCCCTCGATCGCCGCCGACGGCCGGGTCGGCCTGCCCTACCCCGAGGCGCAGACGGCGCCGTTGCACGAGGCCGACATAGCGGCAGTAGCGGCAACGGCGCTGATGTCGGACGGGCACCACGGACGGGCGTACACCCTCTGGGGACCGGAGTCACTCACGTTGCGCGAGCAGGTCGCGGCGATCGCGGCGGCCCTCGGCCGCCCGATCGCGGTGGAGACCATCACCCACGAGCGGGCGCGCGCCGAGATGACCCGGACGATGCCGGAGTTCGCGGTCGACGCCGTCCTGCGTGTGTGGCGTGCCGGCCAGGGACATCCCGCCGCGGTTTCGACGCTGGTGCCCGAGGTCACGGGGCGGCCGGCGCGCACCTACGCCGTTTGGGCCCGGGATCATGCGCAGGACTTCCTTGTGCCGAAAGCGGTTCCGTAACTCAGATTGCTTGCATGTTACGAATCGCATCGATAAGACTGACTGCGTTGGACGCACCCCCGCCACCGATCCCCCGCCGGATCACCTCGGTTATTCCCCGGACCGATCCCGGCGCGGTGGCGGAGGTGCGTTCCTATATCCCCGCGAGTGACACGCTCAGCCACAGCGCGAGCACCCCGGCGGTCAGCGCGGCCGGCACGCTGACCGCCCCCAGCTTGAGGAAGTCGCGGCCGTCGGGCGGGGCGTCGCGGGCGTGCAGGATCTGCCGCCACAGCAGTGTCGCGAGCGAGCCGACGTAGGTGAGGTTCGGCCCGACGTTCACCCCGATCAGCACCGCCAGCAGCAGCGCCGGGCGCGTCTGCACGGCGGGGACCAGGATCAGCGTGGCAGGCAGGTTGTTCACCAGGTTGGCGAGCAGCGCAGCCAGCCCGGCCACCGCGAACAGCTGCCACCAACCGGCCCCGGCCGGCACGAGGGCGTCAACGACGTGGTCGAGGCCGTGCCGGCGGACGGCGAGCACGACCACGCCGAGCGCCAGCACGAAGGCGCAGAACGGCAGGTTGGCCTCGCGCAGCAGAACGCCGGGACGAACCGGAACGCCGGGCGGCACCCGAACACCGGCACGCGGCAGAAGGCCGGGACGCGCCAAGCGGGCAACGGCCAGCGCGAGGGCGCCGGCGGCGGCGACCCAGCCGGGATGCACGCCGAAAGGCTGAGCGGCCGCGAAACCGGCCAGCGTCAGGGCCAGGACGATCAGGGCATAGCGCGGCGCGGCCGGATTGTCGCCGCCGGTCGGGCGCGACGCGGGCGCGTGCAGGTCGTCGCGGAAGAACCAGCGGAAGGCCAGGTACTCGGCCAGGATCACGGCCAGCCAGGGCAGCGCCATCACGGCGGCGAAGCCCAGAAAGGTGAGGCCGCTCGCCGCAAACGCCAGCAAGTTGGTCAAATTGGACACCGGCAGCAGCAGCGACGCGGAGTTGGCCAGGTGGGCCGACGCGTAGGCGGCGGGTCGCGGCCGGGCGCCGGTGCGCGCGGCGGTCGCGAGGACGACCGGGGTGAGCAGCACGACGGTGGCGTCCAGGCTCAGCGCGGCGGTGGTCACCGAGGCGGCGACGAAGACCGCGGCGAGCAGGCGGGACGGGGAACCGCCGCTGACGCGGGCGGTCAAAGCTCCGGCGTAGGCGAAAACGCCGTGCTCTCCCGCGAGAAACGCGAGGAGCAGGACCGCCGCGAGGAAGCCCACGGTCGGCCCGAGCTCGCGCACCTCGGCCAGCGCGTCCCGCCACGGCAGCAGACCGGTCGCGACGGCCAGGACCGCCGCGGGCACGGCGACGACGGCCTCGGGAAGACCGCGCGGGCGCACCACGGCGAACACGAGCACGCCGGCGAGCAGCACCGACGCCAGGAGCAGAGCCATCTAGGCGCCGAACAACTCCAGCGCGCCGGACACCTTGAGCACCCGGGCGACCAGGCCGTTCGCGTTGACGACGCGGAAACCGGCGGGCTTCGCGCGGGCCTCGTTGTAGCCCTCGATCAGCGCGCCCAGGGCCTCGGAGTCGATGAACGTCACGGCATCGAGATCGATCACGACGTCGCCGCCGGCCAGGGCCGCGAGGATCGCCGTACGCAGGTCGTCGCGGGCGGTGATGTCCAGTTCACCGCCGAGGTGCAGGAGCGTCGCGGACCCGTCGGCCGCCCGCTCCTGACCGATCTTGTAGGAGTCCGCCACGGGGACTTTCTACCAGCAGTCGCCGGATTCAGCTCGGGAAGCTGGCCCAGACGTGCTTGGTGGCATCCGTCGAGTACCAGCCGACGTCGATCGCGAAGGTCTTGGTGAGCTGGAGGCCGAGGCCGCCGGCGCCGAGCGGGCGGTCCTCGGCGACCCGCGGCTCGGCGTCGCGGTCGTGGTCGGCCACGTCGATGATCAGGCGATCGTCCTGGCGGAGCAGCCGCACGACGGTCGGCGGCCGGCCGTGCCGCAGCGCGTTGGTGGCGAGCTCGTTGGCCACCACGGTCATCCGATCGGTGACATCGCCGGTGCCGGCCGACCCCGCCAGCGCGTCGCGCAGGTCGGCCCGCAGGCCGCGCAGGTCGCCGAAGCTCGCCAGCGTCCACCGGCATAGCTCCGCGGCCAACGGGTACGGGACCGAGGCGGGCAGCGAAGTCATGGCGTCCATCTTGCCTGGACCGGGCGATGTGGAGGATGGGCCGATACGGTGATGACCGTCTGTTGATCGCTCCGTATTAGTTGTCATCACGCAAAGTCACTCATACTTTCGGCTAGTCTTTTCTCAACCTCTCAGTTAGGGTCTTGGTATCCGAACGGCCTAATGTGCTCGGTCGGAGGCGATCGAATCGACCGCCATCGACCGCTATAGGGACACCCGACCGACCGGGTCCCGCGAACAAACGGGACCGGCTCTCCGGAGAGGTGCCAGGGAGGACCAGATATGACCGTCACCGAGAGGTCGCAGATCTCGCCGGCCACCACGGCCGGCGCCGAGGCGCCGGCGGACAGCGCCGCCGAGCTCCTCAACGCGATGGCCGCGATGCCGGCCGGCCACCCGTCGCGCCCGCACCTGCGGGACGCCGCGATCGAGGCCTGGCTGCCGCTGGCCCGCCACCTCGCCAACCGCTACTCCGGCCGCGGGGAACCCACCGACGACCTGATCCAGACCGCCACCGTCGGCCTCATCAAAGCCGTCGACAAATTCGACCCCGACCGCGGCGTCGACTTCGCCGGCTACGCCATCCCCACCATCATCGGCGAGATCAAGCGCCACTTCCGCGACCGCACCTGGTCCGTGCGCGTCCCCCGCCGCCTGCAGGAACTACGCCTGGCCATCACCGAGGCCAACAGCACCCTGACCCACTCACTGGGCCGCTCCCCGACAGTCACCGACATCGCCGCGCACCTGTCGATCACCGAGGAAGACGTCCTGGAAGGCCTCGAAGGCGCCCGGGCCTACAACGCCACCTCGCTGAGCACCCCGATCTCCGCCGACGGCACCACCGAGCTCGGCGACACCCTCGGCGGCGAAGACCACGAATACGAGCTCGCCGAGACCCGCGTCGCCCTCGGCCCCGCGCTGGCCACCCTCGACGAGCGCGAACAGAAGATCCTCACCCTGCGCTTCTACGGCAACCTGACCCAGTCGCAGATCGCCGACCAGATCGGCATCTCCCAGATGCACGTCAGCCGCCTGCTCACCAAGGCGCTCACCAAGCTGCGCGGCCAGCTGGCCGGCGACGAGATCTGAGCGACCACACCCCAGGGACAGCGTGCGGCCGGCCCGGTTCGGGCCGGCCGTATGCTTTTTCAGGACAGCTGCGAGAAGCCGCTGAAACCGATCAGGAACTTGCTGGCCTGCACCTTCGTGCCGCCGCCGCGGAAGATGATCAGGCCCGAGTCCGACCGGCGGACCGCCATGATGTCGTTGTACCCGTCGCGGTCGAAGTCGCCGACGCCGACCACCTCGCGTACCGCGTTCGCGAAGTTGCCGAGCGCCCAGCGCGTGCCGACTTTGCCGCCGCTGGCGCCGGCGTACAGCCAGAGGATGCCGTTCGCGTTCTCCCGCACCACGAAATCGGTGTAGCCGTCGCGGTTGAAGTCGCCGACCCCGGCCATCTCGCTGCGGCCGCCCCACACGGTCGCGCCGATCAGCTTGCGAGCGCCCAATGCCGTACCCGATTTGCCGGGGTAAAGGTAGAGACTCGTGCCCTGGATGGCGGTGAGGTCAGGGTAGCCGTCCTTGTTGAAGTCCCCGACCGCGGTGATCTCCCGCACCGCGCCCCAGTTCGTCCCGATCTTCTTGCGGGCGCCGAAGCCGCTGGTCGTGCCCGGGTAGAACCACAGGTCCCCGGCGGTGCTGCGGGCCACCACGTCCTCGCGGCCGTCCCGGTTGAGGTCGCCGACGCGGACGATCGCGTTCATCCCGCCCCAGCCGCTGCTCATCGCCCGGCGCTGCCCCCACTGCGGGACGCTACCGTTGCCCGGCAGCAGGTAGATCCAGCCGTTGGTGTAGCGGGCGACCAGGTCGGACCAGCCGTTGCCGGTGAAGTCGGCCATCCGGGCGGCCGACAGCGGGGCGAAGTCGACGTAGTTGTTGTCGATGTTGATCGTGACGCCGCCGTACGTCTCCTGGTGGCCGCCGCGGTACTGCTTCATCCGCCGCTTGCCGGGCCACGCCGTCGCCGGGATCACCGGGTCGCCGACGGTGACCTTGAGGTCCCAGCGGGCGAAGTCCACGTAGTCCGGCGGCACGTAACCGGTGGCGCTGTAGTTCGCCACCTGGTCGGCCACGCCCGAGCTCGCGCTGGAGTAGAAGCCGGAGAAGTAGCTGAGGTCGTGCAGCCGCGACGTCCAGCCGTTCATGAACGTGAGCACGCCCTTGCGGCAGGCCGCGTCGGTCGTCGGGTACGCCTCGAGGTCGTAGATGACGATGCTCTGCTTGGCCAGGCCCAGCGCGCCGGCCTGGGCCACGGCGTCCGAGGCGGCGGCCCGGCCCTGCGCGTCGGCGGTCGCGTTGTTGATCAGGTTTTTCTTGCCCGAGCAGGAGGCCTGCAGGCCGACGTAGATCGGCAGCAGCTTCCAGCCGGCGGTGACCTGCTCCTTGACCCACGCGGCGGTGAGGTTGGCCTGGGTGCAGCCGCGGCTGACGCCGCCGATGTAGATGCCGATCGCCTTGTACGGGGACGCGGCCTTCCACGCCTTCATCGACGCGCTGGACGGCGCGGTGCACGCGTCGAACGCGTACCCGGTGAAGCTGCCCGGCTGCACCGTGCTGTACGCCGCCGCGGCGGTGGCGTTGGTCCGGGCCAGCACGAACAGCGAGGCCACGAGGACCGCGACGAGAAACGAAGCTTTGATGGCGAGGCTGCGGCGCGGCTCGATGAGCGCGTGGGCTCCCATGATGGCCTTTCTCGGCGACAGACGACGCCCGAGCCAACCAAACGATCATGGGAGCCGCCTCCGCCGAACGGCTCGATCCGGACAACCCGCTCGGGCCTATCTATAGATCGACGCCTATCCTCGTGACCGCCTGGCGACGGGCGGTGACGATCAAGGCGACCGCGAGCCCGAGCGCGCCGGCCTCCATGACCGCGCCCACCAGCGGCGTCGCGTCGTAGCCCCAGCCGGCGGTGATGGCCAGGCCGCCGAAGTACGCGCCGGCCGCGTTCCCGAGGTTGAAGGCGGAGACCGCGGCCGAGGAGGCCAGCAGGTTCTGCGCGTCGTCGCCGGCCGCCGTGATCACCCGGGTGGTCAGGCCCGGCACGGTCGCGTACGCCGCCACCCCGAGCGCGAAGAGGGTGACCGTCGCCGGCGCCTTGGCGTGCGAGGTCCACGCGAACGCGACCAGCACCACGAGCATCGCCACCGACGCGGTGACGATCGTCCCCATGAGACGTCGGTCCGCGCCGCGGGCTCCGATCACGTTGCCCAGCACCAGCCCGAGACCGAAGAGCGCGAGCAGCCACGGCAGCGCGCCGTCGGCGAAGCCGGCCACGTCGGTCATCAGCGGCGCGATGTAGGTGAACGGGGCGTAGACCGCGCCGAACGCCAGGGCCGTCATGCCGAGCGCCAGCCAGACGGCCGGGTTCCGGAAGGCGGCCAGCTGCGTGCGGGCCTCGCCGGTGGTGGCCATGTCCGGCACGAACGCCGCCGTAGCCGCCGCGGCGACCAGTCCGAGCAGGGCCATCGCCCAGAACGTCGAGCGCCAGCCGAGCTGCTGGCCCAGCAGGGTGCCGAGAGGGACGCCCGCGACGTTGGCGACGGTGAGCCCGCTGAGCATCGCGGCGATCGCGCTGCTCCGCCGCGACGGCGGGACCAGGTCACCGGCGACGATGGTGGCGAAGCCGATGAAGGCGCCATGGCCGAGCGCGGCGACGATCCGACCGCAAAGCATGATCCCGTACGACGGCGCGAGCGCACACAGAACATTGCCGGCGACGAAGAACGCGAGCAGCCAGATCAGCACCGGTTTGCGGCGGCGGTGCGCCACGAAGTAGGTCAGCAGCGGCCCGCCGAACAGCACGCTGAGGGCGTACCCGGAGACGAGCAGGCCCGCCGTCGGGATCGAGACCCGCAGGTCGGACGCGATGTCGGGCAGCAGGCCCGTGATCACGAACTCGGTCATGCCGATCGCGAACGTGCCGACCGCGAGGGCGGCGAGAGCCAATCCGGAACGCTTGATCACTCCAGCGACTCTCACAGACCCGCCACAGTTCCGCCACACCGTAAAGTAAGTCCGGACGTAGATCGGATCACCGTCGCCGACAACGCGGCACCATCCCGACACCGCCGTTGAAAACAGGTGGTTTCACACGATCGGGGAGATCGGAGCTTCAGCCACAGAAGTGACTCCACAGGTTTGGCGGCGTCCGCTCCGGCTACCGTGTTAGCCGATGCCACCTTCTGCCGAGCTACCCGGATTCCTGCACGGAGTCGCCCCGCTACTCGACCGCTGGGGCTACACCGCCGTCGCGGCGCTGATCGGCGTCGAGAGCTTCGGGGTGCCGGCGCCGGGTCAGACGATCATGGTGGCCGCGGCCATCTACGCCGGCGCCGGCCGGCTGAACATCTTCGGCGTGGCCGCGATCGCCTTCGTGGCCGCCGTTCTCGGCGACAACGTCGGGTACTGGATCGGGGTCCGCGGCGGCCGCAAAGCGGTGCACCGTTGGGGCAAATACGTGTTCCTTACGCCGGAGCGTTTGGCCCGAGCGGAGGGTTTCTTCGCGCGACGCGGAGGTCGTATCGTTGTCATCGCTCGTTTCATTGATGGACTCCGGCAGTTCAACGGGGTGATCGCGGGAATCACCGCGATGCCCTGGCGCACCTTTCTGATCTACAACACGATCGGTGCGGCACTGTGGGTCGGTTGGTGGACGGGCATCGCGTATGCGCTCGGTACCCATCTCGTCGAGATCATCGAGCATGCACACCGATACAAATGGTGGGCGATCGCCATCATCACCCTCGCGGTGGTCGCCTACATCACACTGCACCTCCGGCACATCAGACGCCGGCGCGCCCGCAGCGCTGCGGCAGTCGTCGAGGAGCCACAACCCTGACGTCGCGCGCCGGGATGCCCGGGGGTGCAAACGGAAGGAGAGTTCGTGACCACCCCTCAGCTTGATCGTCGTCGTGCGCAGTCGGCGGCCGCCGCCGGCGCCGCCGAGAAGGCCCGGCTGGCCGTGACGGAGCTGGACAACCGGATCCGCAGCAACGCGGAGCTCACCCAGCAGCAGACCCAGGCGTTGCGTAACGCCGAGGCCGAGGCCAAGCGGCTCAAGCGGGCGCTCAAGACGCAGGAGCGCGACCGGGTGCGCCTGGCGAAGGCGCACAAGAAGGCCGTCAGCAAGGCCTCGAAAACCAAGAGCCGCGCCAGCGACATGGACGCCAAGTACGACAAGGCCGTCCTGGCCGAGCTGGTCCGCCGCGAGAAGGAGCGCGACCAGACCGCGCAGCTCGCCACCGTGACCGCGATCGCCCCGCGCCCGGCGGCCGCGCCCAGCGCCGCCGAGCCCGCTCCGGCCGCTTCCGCGCCGGCATCCGCACCCGCACCCGTCGCCGGGACGCCGGCGACCCCGCCGGCCCGGCGGACCACCCGCGCCGCGTCACCGGCGAAAAGCACGCCCGCGAAAAGCACCGCGGTGAAAAGCACGGCCGCGAAGGCCACGGCCGCCCCGGCCAAGACCGCCGCGACCGCGACCGCCGCGCGCACGACCGCCACCAAGGCGGCGAGCGCGGCCAGCAGCACCACCGGCCGCACCTCCACCGCCGGCCGCGCCACGACGGCCCGCAAGGCCACCGAGCCGGCCGCTTCCCGTCGCCGGGGCACCACCGCCACCGGTCGCTGAAGCGACAAGCAGCGGCGCTGATAGCAGCACCACACTCAGGCCGCGCCCGGGCAACCGGGCGCGGCCTTGTGCAACGCTCGATCGGTGAACGACATCCGGGCGATCCTCTTCGACATGGACGGCACGCTGGTCGACTCCGATCGCGCCGTCGAACGCTCCTGGCTGTCCTGGGCGACCGAGTACGGCGCGGACGGCCCCGCGGCGTACGAGATGGCCCATGGCAGCCCGAGCGAGACCACCGTGCGCAAGCTGCTGAGTCATCTCGGTGAAGAGGAGATCCGGCGCGCCTCGGCCCGCCAGCTGGAGCTGCAGTACGACGACCTGTCGGACGTGGTGGCCACGCCGGGCGCGCTCGACCTGATCGCCCTGCTCGACCGCGAGGGCGTGCCGTGGGCGGTGGTGACCAGCGCCGACGACCGCCTGGCCAAGGCCCGGCTGACCGCGGCCGGCATCACCCCGCGGGTGCTGGTGACCACCGACGACGTGGCGGCCGGCAAGCCCGACCCGGCGGGCTACCTGCTCGCCGCCCAGCTGCTCGGCGTTCCGGCGGAGAACTGCCTGGTGGTCGAGGACGCCGAGGTCGGCCTGGAGGCGGCCCGGGCGGCCGGCGCGCACACCGCCGCGCTGCGCGGCCTGCACGGCGACCTCGAGATACGCACTTTGGCCGACCTCACGACGACCGTCACGCCGGCAGGTCGTCCAGGAACTCGGCCGTAGGGACGAAGAACAGCGAACCGGTCACGGCCGTCGAGAAGTCGAGGATCCGGTCGTACGTGCCGTACGGCTCGCCGAGGAACATCCGGCGCAGCATCAGCTCGGGCACGTCCGGCGTGGACGCGTACGCGATGTAGTACGTCCCGAACTCGCCGTCCTTGATCGAGCCGAACGGCATGTTGTCCCGCAGGATCTTGAGCTCGTTGCCGTCCGGGTCGTCGACCGTGTTGAGCTCGACGTGCGAGTTGGGCGCCTTGTCCTTGATCTCGACGTTGTCGAGCTTGGTGCGCCCGATCGCCGCTTCCTGCTGCTCGACCGTCAGCGCGTTCCACGCCTGCAGGTCGTGCAGGTACTTCTGCACCAGGACGTAGCTGCCCCCGGCGTACGCCTCGTCCTCGTCGCCGATCAGCACGTGCGGCCGGGCCTCCTCGGCGCTCGGGTTCTCGGTGCCGTCGACGAAGCCGAGCAGGTCGCGCTCGTCGAAGTACTTGAAGCCGTGCGTCTCGTCGACGATGTCGGCCACGTCCCGCAGCCGGTCGGCGATCTTGCTGGCCAGCTCGAAGCAGACGTCCATCTGCCCCGCCCGGATGTGGAACAGCAGGTCGCCAGGGGTCGACGGCGCGCTGTGCTTCGCGCCCTTCCACGCGCGGAACCGGTGCAGCCCGGCCGGCCGCGGCGCGGTGAACAGCCGGTCCCACAGGTCGGCGCCGATCCCGGTGACGCAGGACAGCTTCGCAGCCGGCAGCCGGAACCCGACCGTGCGCTGCAGCGCGCTCATGTCCTCGAGCAACTCCCGGACGGTGGCCTCGCCGCCCTCCCGGACGGTCGCGACCAGGAACATGGCGGCGTCGGTGAGCGGGGCCAGCACCGCCTGCGAGGTGACGAGCGGGCCGAGCGAGCGAGGCGCGGTCATGATCCGCAGCTTACGGCCCGGCGGCCGGATAATGGGCCGATGAGTGATCGGGTTGACGTTCTCGTCGTGGGCGCGGGACTGTCCGGCATCGGTGCGGCCTACCGGCTGCAGACCGAGTGCCCGGACAGGAGCTACCTGATCCTGGAGGGCCGCGACGTCTCCGGCGGGACCTGGGATCTCTTCCGCTATCCGGGCGTCCGCTCCGACTCCGACATGTTCACCCTGGGCTATCCGTTCCGCCCCTGGCGGCAGCCCAAGGCGATCGCGTCCGGCGGGACCATCCTGCGGTACGTGCGGGACACCGCCGACCGCTTCGGCATCACCGGGAAGATCCGCTTCGGCCGCCGGGTCGTGAGCGCGCACTGGTCCACCGAGGACGCCGCCTGGACCGTCCGCACGGCCAACGGCGAGGAGTACTCCTGCCGGTTCCTGTACCTGTGCACGGGCTACTACCGCTACTCGGGCGGCTACGACGTCGACTTCCCCGGCCGGGCGGATTTCGCCGGGCCGATCGTGCATCCGCAGCAGTGGCCGGCCGACCTCGACTACGCGGGCAAGCGGGTCGTGGTGATCGGCAGCGGCGCCACCGCGGTGACCCTGGTGCCGGCCATGGCCGAGACCGCGGGACACGTCACGATGGTCCAGCGCTCCCCGTCGTACATGATCAATCTGCCCGGCGGCGACGGCGCCGGCAGCCGGGAGATGAGCCCGGCCGCCGCCCGCCTGATCCGCTCACGGAACGTCGTGGCCACCGCGCTGCTCTATCAGGCCTCCCGCCGGTGGCCCGACAAGGTGGGCGGCTACCTGCGCAGACAGGTCGCCGAGCAGCTGCCGCCGGAGGTGCCGGCCGATCCGCACTTCACGCCCCGCTACCACCCGTGGGACCAGCGGCTCTGCGTGGTGCCGGACGGTGATCTCTTCACGGCCCTGAGGGCCGGAAGGGCGTCGGTGGTCACGGAGGTGATCGACACCTTCATCCCCAAGGGGGTACGCCTGACCGACGGCACCGAGATCGAGGCCGACATCATCGTCACCGCGACCGGGCTCTCGATGGTGACCCTCGGCGAGATCGCGGTGCACGTCGACGGGCGGCCGATCGAGACCGGCAAGCTCAACGTCTACAAGGGAATGATGTTCTCCGGCGTGCCCAACCTCGCCTGGTGCGTGGGATACATCAACGCTTCCTGGACGCTGCGCGCCGACCTCACCTCGCGCTACGTCTGCCGGTTGCTCAACTACATGGGCAGGCACCGCATCGAGATGACCACGCCGACCCCGCCGGCGGACATGCCGCCGGGCGGCGAGCCGTTGATGGCGCTCAGTTCGGGGTATGTCCAACGCGCGGCCGCGATCCTCCCCCGTCAGGGCGCGCGGCGGCCATGGCGGGCACGTAACAACTACCTGACCGACATGCCGGCCATGCGATTCGGCCGCATCGACGACGGCAACGTGACGTTTGCCCGGCGAAAGGTCTGATATGCAGCGCTTCGCGTTCGCCGGACGCACCTGCCTGATCACCGGCGCGGCCAGCGGGATAGGCGCCGCCCTCGCCCTCGACCTGGCCAAACGGCGGGCGGTGCTGGCGCTGCTCGACCGGGACGCCGAAGGGCTCGAACGGGTGGCGGAGCTCGCGCGTGAGGTCGGGGCCGGCTCGGTCACGACGTACGTCGTCGATCTGAGCGATGGCGGCGACCGGCTGGACCTGGCCGCCGAGATCGCGTCCCGCCACGGCGGCGTCGATCTTTTGATCAACAACGCGGGCGTGTCGCTGACCGGCACGTTCGAGCAGAACCGGATGGCCGACTTCGACTGGCTGCTCGAGATCAACCTGCACGCGGTGATCCGGATGACCAAGGCGTTCCTGCCGCAGCTGCTGGCCCGGCCCGGCACCCACCTGGTGAACATCTCCAGCCTCTTCGGGCTGATCGGGCCGCCCGGCCAGGTCGCCTACGCCACCAGCAAGTTCGGCGTGCGCGGGTTCACCGAGGCGCTGCGCCACGAGCTCGAGCCGCAGGGCGTCGGCGTGACCGTGGTGCACCCGGGCGGCATCAAGACCAACATCGCGGCCAGTGCCCGGATCAGCGGCGCCGACCCCGACGGCGAGCAGGCCGCGCAGGCCCGCAAGTTCGCCGAGAAGGCGCTCACCATGCCGCCCGAGGAGGCGGCCCGGCAGATCGTGGCGGCCATCCAGTCGCGCAAGCCTCGCCTGGTGATCACCCGGGAGGCCAAGGCGGCCGACTGGCTGGTGCGGATCACCCCGACCCGGTGGTGGCAGCTGACCCAGAGCCTCGCGAAGCGCATTTCCTAGAACACGGCGAACCGCCGGCGGTCCTGCCCGTCGATCGTCGTGAAGTCGCCGCCGGCCTCGAGGGTTCCGGTCGACCGGTTCACGCTCAGCACGCGTACGCCGATGACGCCGTTGCCCTGCGGCGCCCACGGCGCCAGCGTGCCGGTCGCGGTGACCGCGGCCAGTTTGTAACGCGGCTCCGAACCGTCCACGCACGCGCCATGCACGCCGTTCTTGCTGGTGAGGCAGGCGCTGTCGAAGTGGCCGCCGACGTAGGTCACGCCCTTGTCGACGGCGATCGCGGCCGCGTCGCCGTCGAAGACCCGCTGCCATCGCAGGGCGCCGGTGAACGCGTACGCGATGGCCCGCCCGCCCACGCCCGCGGTCGCGACGTAGACACCTGCCGGATCCAGCGCGATCGCCCTCACCTCGGCCGGCACCTTCGCTCGGAAGCCGGGATCGACGTCCCCGGTCGTGCCGTGCACGGCCGCCAGCCGCAGCGTGCCCTTCTCGTCGTCGACGAAGTGGAAGCCGCCACCCACGTAAACGCGGTTACCGAGGGCCGCGAGCGCGTGCACGGCATCGTCGGCCGACGGGCGCCACGCGGCGTCGAGCTTGCCGGTGTCCAGCACGAAGGCGGCCAGGTTGGACCGTTGCTTACCGTCCACGTCGGTGAAGCTGCCGCCGAGATAGAGCCGGCCGTTGCCGGTGGTCAGGGCGTAGGCGGTGCCGGTGACCGTGTGCCGGAACGGCAGGACGGCACTGGCCACCGGGCTGAGCCGGGCCAGCGAGTCACGGGTGTGCCCGCCCACCTCGTGGAAGTCGCCGGCGGCGTAGATGCTGTCGCCCGCGGCGGCCAGGGCGCGCACGGTGCCGTCGGCCTCGGGCGCCCAGCTCAGCAGCGCGCCGCTGCGGGCGTCGAAGGCGGCCAGGCGCATCCTCGGATAGGTGCGGCCGCCGTAGGTGGCGCTGGTGAACGCGCCACCCAGATAGACGACCGGGCCGACGTGGGCGATGGCGTAGACCCCGCCGTTGAACGTGGGGCCGGTGGCCAGTGCCCGGCCGCCGATCGCCGTCGCCTGGGCCGGCAGGCCGAACAGGAGGGTGGCGACGGCGACGACGCAGGCGGTCAGGAATTTGGGCACAAATCCTTAACCGTCACGCACGCGGGAAAGTCTCGGCTCGGCCTCGATCGCGGCCGCCTCTTCGTCCGCGCCCAGGGCCGAGGTGCGCAGGCCCAGCATGTCCAGCCATTCGAGGAGCTGGAAATGCACCGCGTCGGCGCCGTCGAGCTCGGGGCGCGCGATCGGCCACCGCGCGGGATGCACCAGCACGGCGTCGGTCTGCCAGCCGCCGAGGCCGCCGTGCGAGCCGACCAGCTCCTCGAAGGCCGCCACCTCCTCGGTCACCGGGTCGACGCAGCTGATCAGCACGATGTCGCCGATGTGCGCCGACTCCTGGTGGCGCAGCAGGTCGGCGCGCGCGTGCGGGCCGTACGGAATCAGCGGGTCCAGGCCCTCGACGGTGTTGTCGCGCAGCCGGTGCAGGCCGGAGGTGCCGTAGGCGACCGGCCCGTGCTCCTCGCGGACCACCACCAGGCCGACCCCCGGGTGGGCGGCCAGCCCCGGGATGAGCTGCGGATACACCTCATCGATCTCGGCCCGGCCGAGCCGCTGCGCGAACTGGGTGAGATACAGCAGCGAGAGGTTGCCCGACGAGACCACCAGCGGAGGCGATTCGCCGGACAGTCGCTCCACCAGCTCGTCGAGCGTCTCGCCGTAGCGCTGCCGGAACGTCGCGCCCTGGCTCTGCCCGTGATCCGAGAGCACGACGATGTGGTAGCGCCGGGCCGCCTCGGGCGCGAGCCGCTCCAGCACCCCCAGCATCCGGTCGAGGCTCTCCAACTGCCGCATCGACTCCGGCCGGGCCGGGCCGGCGTGATGCGCCACCTCGTCGTAGTCCACCAGGTCGCAGTAGATCGAGGGCGCGCCCCGGGCCATCTGCTCGGCGATCAGCGAGATGTTCACGTCGCGCAGCAGCATCGAGGCCGGCCGCAGGGCCAGGAAGGCGCCCGACCGGCTGACCCGGGGCAGCAGGTTGCGCCGCCGCTGGAGGCGGGCCTGGTGCAGCTCGGTGATGACGTCGCCGACGCCGAGCACGAGGGCGCGGGTGAACCCGTACGGCGAGGCCATGAACGCCGCCCACCCGCGGGCCGACCGGCCCGGCAGCGCCGCGTGGCTGACCGTCAGCAGGCTGACCGCCGCGTCCCCGCTGAACGCGTTGCCGATGCTCACGCCGCCGTCGCGCAGCAGGCCCCGGCCGTCGCTGAGCCGAGCCTCGATCGAAGCCGCGTCCCGGGGCCGGTTGGAGACCATCAGCTTGCCGGTGTCCTTCTCGTACCAGCGGAAGCCCGGGACCTGCCGGGTCGCGCCGTGCAGGATGCCGGCCTGCGAGGCGGGCGTGGTCGACGGAAGCCCGGTGTGCCAGCCGCGCATGGTGTGGCTGCCGGAGCGCAGCCAGTGCCCGAGCGTGGGCAGGTTCCCGGCCCGCACCGCCCAGCGCAGCACCGGCTCGGACAGCCCGTCGAGCTGGATCATCAGCAGGCCCGGCTCGCTGCCCGGGCGGGGACGGCGGAGCGTGAGGAACGGTCCGCCGGCGCGCCGCGCGGTGCGCCGGCGCACCCCACGCATCAGGCGCTTGGCCTCCTTGACGAACGTGTCGTCGGTGCCGCTGTCCAGCATCCAGTCGATGATCGCGGCGAAGACCACGGCCAGGATCGCGGCCAGCACCAGCGACGGCAGCCCGCTGATCCGGTCGGCCGGGTCGATCTCGAGGGCCACCACGATCACCGCGATCTGGGCGACGACGCCGAACAGCATGGCGCCCCAGCCGCCGAGCGCGACGATGCCGACCAGCAGCAGCGGCCGCAGCACCGCGCCCACTCCCGCGACGACCAGCACCAGGCCGAGCGTCTCGACGATGTCGGCGCTCGCGACGCCGGGCATCAGCCACAGCGTCGCGGTGAGCACCACGAAGGTGACCAGCGCGCTGCGCAGCACAGCCCGCAGCCGATTGAGGATCCGTCGCCAGCTCAGCAGCGCACGCAGCTCGGCGCCGCGGGTGGTCGGCGCGGGCGGGGGCTCATGCGGGCTTACGGCCACCGGGCAACAATCGCACAGCTTGCCGGTGCGATGGCCCGGCGTGCCGGGAATCACCCCGGCACTCGTTCGGGGGAATGACCGGGTCACGGGGCCTTCCGTGCGGATACCTTCGGCCCGGTGCGCCGCCTCCCGATCGTCTTGTTGAGCGTGTTCCTGTTCGCGTGCTCACCCCCGCCGGTGGCGAAGGTGAGCCCGAGGATCGTCGGCTACTTCACCGATTGGGGCGTCTACGGCCGCGACTTCCAGGTGAAGGATCTCGACACCGACGGGGCAACCCCCAAGCTGACCCATATCGTGTACGCCTTCGGCAAAGTCACCGGCGGCCGCTGCTCCCCCGCCGACACGTGGGCCGACTACGAGAAGCCGATCCCGGCCGCGGACAGTGTGGACGGGGTCCCCGACGACCCCACGGCGCCGCTGCGCGGCAACTTCGGCCAGCTGCGCAAGCTCAAGGCCGAGCACCCCGGGCTCAAGGTGATCTGGTCGTTCGGCGGCTGGACCGGCTCCGACGGCTTCACCGCCGCGACCCGCGACCCCTCGACGTTCGCGGCCTCCTGCCGGGCGCTGGTCGACGACGCCCGCTGGGCCGGCGTCTTCGACGGCATCGACGTCGACTGGGAGTACCCGAACGCGTGCGGCCTGACCTGCGACACCAGCGGCCCCGACGCGCTGACCCGGATGCTGGCCGCGCTGCGCTCCGCCTTCGGCCCACGTGCGCTGGTCACCGCCGCCGTCCCCGCCGACCTGGGCAAGCTCGACAAGGCCGACTACCTGGGCGCGTCCCGCCAGGCCGACTGGCTGAGCGCGATGACCTACGACTACTTCGGCACCGACGGCCGGCTCACCACCGATCCGCACTCGCCGCTGACCACCTATCCCGGCATTCCGCGCGACACGGCGACCACCTCGGCGACGATCGACAAGCTGCTCGCGCTGGGCATCCCACCGGCGAAGGTCCTGCTGGGCATCGGTTTCTACGGCCGCGGCTGGGCCGGCGTCTCCGGGACGGGCCCCGGCAGCACCGCCTCCGGTCCGGCGGCCGGCCGCTTCGAGAAGGGCCTCGAGGACTACGAGCTGCTCGTGAAGCGCTGCCCACCGACCGGCGTCACCGGCGGCACCGCGTTCGCCCACTGCGGCGATCAGTGGTGGTCCTACGACACCCCCGAGACGATCAAGACCAAGATGACGTACGCCCGCAGCAAGGCACTAGGCGGCGCGTTCGCCTGGGAGCTGTCCGGCGACACCACCCACTCCGACCTGCTCGGCGCGATCGCTACCGGCCTCGCTGTTCAATAGCTCGTCCGGTGGGAACCATGGTTGGGGAAACCGCTACGGGAGGAAGTCATGGCCACCAAGAAGATCGCCATCGTGCTGACCAGCCACGAGAAGCTCGGCGACACCGGGCGCACGACCGGCTACTACGTCGGCGAGGCCGCGCACCCGTGGGCCGAGTTCGTCGACGCCGGCTACGCGGTCGACCTGCTGTCGATCGACGGCGGCAACCCGCCGCGCGACGGCGAGGACAAGGACGACGCCGTGCAGCGCCGCTTCCTGGCCGAGGCCGGCGACGAGCTCGCCAAGACCCGCCCGGTGCGCGACGCCGACCCGGCCGCCTACGACGCGGTCGTCCTGGCCGGCGGCCACGGCACCATGTGGGACTTCCCCGGCTCGGGCGAGCTGGCCACCCTGCTCCGCGAGGTCTACGAGTCCGGCGGCGTGGTCGGCGCGGTCTGCCACGGCCCGGCCGGCCTGGTGAACGTCAAGCTCTCGGACGGCACGCCGCTGGTGGCCGGCCGCCGGGTGTCGGCGTTCACCAACGCCGAGGAGGACGCGGTCGGCCTCACCTCGGTGGTGCCGTTCGCCCTGCAGACCCGCCTCGAGGAGCTGGGCGCCCACCACGAGTCCGGCCCGAACTGGAAGCCCAAGGTCATCCGCGACGGCCGCCTGGTCACCGGCCAGAACCCGGCCAGCGCCGCCGGCGTCGGCCAGGAGGTTCTGACGGCGCTCCGCGGTTAGCAGTCGTTATCCACAGGCGGGAGTTATCCACAGCCCACAGGCCCGCCCAGCACGATCAAGCCCCCTTTCCCACGACAATGACCTGCGGGGGTGCCCCCTGGGAGGGCGGGGTCCCCGGCGGCGGCGATCTTGGTTCGGGCTGGGTCCACGGGTCCAGCCGTGCCTGGTCGGGATGCTGATCGTGTCCCGCTGACGGCTGGGCTGGGCTGCCACGGCCCGGGGCCTGCATGGTCTCGGTGGGTGAAGCCCCGTCCCGCCGGCCGACCCCGTACGCGGGAGATCTTGAAGGTTTGCCGTTCCGGGCGAGCAGCAAATCATCATCCTGGCGCGCGCTCGCTCAACTCCTGCCGGATTTAAAACCATATTTCCGGCAAGTGCGCCCCGGTCGTCCCGCATGATGGACCCAACGAGTGGAACGGTCCGCCGGCATGCGAGACCCGCTCCCGCTATCCGGTAGCCACCGCCACATCGCGAGCACCGGAGACTCAGCCGATCTCGACCCAGACGTTGTCGAGGGCGCCGTTGAACTGGTCGTTGTCGGCGAAGGCGCCCTTGCCCCCGATGCTCAGCGGCCGCTCGTTGCTGACCGACAGCTTGGCGGGAACGGCGGTGCTGCCCCGCGCCACCCCGTCCACCAGCACGGTCAGCAGCGTGCCGGCGCGGCGACAGGCCAGCGCGTGCCACCGCCCGTCCGCGACGCTGACCGCGCTGGTGATCATGCGGATGGCCGGCTTCTTGTCGTCGACCAGCACGCAACTGGGCCGGCCGGCCGCGCCGTCGATCTGCAGCTTCCACTGGCTGCTCGTGGTCGAGTAGCCCTTCTGCACGATGTTCTGCCCCTTGCTGGTCTGCCCCGGCAGGAGCAGCACGTCCGCGCCGTACGCGATGTCGCGGGTCCCGGGGTTGAGGTCGGCCGAGGTCGGGGTTTGGAGCGCGACATGCGGGCAGACCGGGGTGGCGCAGCGGGCCGGGAAGGCGAGGGCCATGCCCTGGCCGTGCACGACGGAGCGGACTTCTCCGCCGTGCCCCGAGATCACACTCAGCGTGTGGCCGCGGCCCGACGCGTCGACGATGGCTCGCCCGTTGAACGTGTAGCGGGCCATCATGACGCCGGGACTCGGGCCGGACGCCGCGGCCGGAACCCCGGCCACGACGGCGAGCAGCATGGCGAACCAACTAGATCGCATGCCCGAATTATTACTTGTGTTACTTATGTGGGGGCGGACAACCGCCCCGCGAACCGGCCGATCATGCCTGCCTGAACGACCTAACCCACGTGCGCGACCGCGCCCTCGACCGGCAGGTCCTCCTTGCGTGCCTTGATGAAGACCGCGGACACCACGGCGGCGGCCAGAACCATCACGGCCGCCCAGGTGAACGCGGCCGAGTAGCCGTCCACCTGCGCCAGCAGCCCGACCTTCTGCCCCTCCTCCGGGCTCGTCACCGACGGCAGGTGCGAGGTCGCGTACGCCGTGATCGCGCTCGTCGCGATGGTGTTCAGCAACGCCGTGCCGAGCGAGCCGCCGACCTGCTGCGTCGCGTTCAGCGCCGCGCTCGCCGCGCCCGCGTCGTGCTCCGGCACCCCGACCAGCGCGAGGCTGGACAGCGGCACGAACGTGAAGCCGAGGCCCAGACCCAGCACGACCTGCGCCGGGGCCAGGTGCGCCCAGAACGACGTGTCCAGGTCGATGAAGGTCAGCGAGAACATCGCGCCGGCGCCGAGGATCGGGCCGAGGATCATCAGCGGCTTGGCGCCGACCCGCGGCAGCAGGTTGCTGGCGACGACCGCCGAGATCAGCACGCCGACCGTCACCGGCAGCGAGGCGAAGCCGGCCTTCAGCGGCGTGTAGCCCAGCACGTTCTGCAGGTACAGGGTCAGGAACAGGAACGCACCGAACAGGCCCGCGCCCACCAGGGCCGAGGTGATGTACGCGCCGCCGCGGTTGCGGTCGGCCACGATGCGCAGCGGCAGCAACGGGTTGCGCACCCGGGCCTGCAGGACCACGAAGACGAGCAGCAGCACCACGCCGGCGCCGATGAACGACAGCGTCGTCGCCGAGTCCCAGCCCTCGTCCGGCTTGGCCGCCTCGGTGAAGCCGTACACCAGCGACGCGAGGCCGAGGGTGACCACGATCGCGCCCGGGATGTCGTACGTGGTGTCGCCGTGCGCCCGGCTCTCCGGCACCAGCGGGATGGCCAGCGCCAGCGCGACCAGCGCCACCGGGATGTTCACCAGCAGGCACCAGCGCCAGTCGGCGTACTCGGTGAGCACGCCGCCGAGCAGCAGGCCAACCGCGGAGCCACCGCCGGCGATCGCGCCGTAGACGGCGAACGCCTTGGCCCGCTCCTTCGCCTCGGTGAACAGCACCGTGAGCAGGGCCAGCGAGGCCGGGGCGAGCAGCGCGCCGAACGCGCCCTGCAGGGCCCGCGCCGCGAACAGCATCTCGCCGCTGTTGGCCAGGCCGCCGAGCGCGGAGGCCGCCGCGAAGCCGACCGCGCCGACCATGAAGGTGCGCTTGCGTCCCCAGTAGTCGGAGATCCGGCCGCCGAGCAGCAGCAGGCCGCCGAAGGCCAGCGTGTACGCCGTCACTACCCACTGCCGGTCCGCGTCCGAGATGTCCAGCGCCTTCTGCGCGCTCGGCAACGCGATGTTCACGATCGTCGCGTCCAGCACCACCATCAGCTGGGCGATCGCGATGACGCCCAGCGCCACCCATCGACGCGGATGTGGCGCATTTGTTTCGACCGGGTGTTCTGCATTTGACTTTTCCGCGGCAGCGGTCATCCCATTGCCCTTTCCCGGAGATCCCCTTAAAGGGCGATCTTATGTATCCGGAAATCGAAAACTGCCGCTTGAGCAGGGAAATGAGACGCTACTAACGTTCTCAGTGCGTTCACAGGAAAATTGTGTTCCAGGGCACGTCCGGCCGATAACGCGGGAGCGAGGCGAGGTCCAGGTGGTGGCTGACGTCGGCCGCGAAGCGGTCGCATACCGGGTTTGTATGTGGCCGTTTCGCGGACGCCGTCAGGCGCCGCCTGGGCCACGCCGCAGCCCCTCGTTATCGGCCGGACGTGCCCTGTCCCTCAGGGGAATCGGCGTCGAGCGGGACTGCCTTGCCGCGGACGAGTCCTAGCTGGACGCCGTGACGGCCGAGAACGGAATCGAGAAGCCAGTCGCCGGCCACCCGCACCCGGTTGCCCGGCATCGACAGCAGGTGGTAGCCGCGGGTGACCACCTTCGCCGGGAACCCCTTGATCGCGACACCGAGCGGGTTGGCCGCCGAGTCGAGGCCCCCGAGATCCACCACAAAGCCGAGATCATGATGCTTGTACGGGCGACGCCGGCCGCGCCCGTACGAGGCGGCGATGTTCAGCGCCGCGGTGTGGCCGTGCCGGACGGCGTGCTGCGCGGTCATCCCGGTGATCTCGCCCGGCATGGTGAGATCGGGAACCGCCGCGGCGTCGCCGATCGCGTAGACGTCCGGATAGCCGGGCACGTTGAGGTACTCGTCGACGCACAGCCGGCCCTCGCGGGTGGGCAGGCCGACGCCGTCGACCAGCGGGTCGGGCCGCACCCCGACGCACCAGATCAGCGACTTCGTCGGCACGTACTCCCCGGTGGACAGACGGACGCCGTCCGCCATCGCCTCCTGCACGCTGGTCTTGGTGAGGATCTCGACGCCGCGCTCGCGCAGCACCTCGTCGGAGGCGTCGGCGAGCCGCCGGTCGAGCGACGGGAGCACCCGGTCGGCGGTGTCGATCAGCAGCCAACGCGGCAGCCCCTGCAGATCGGGCCGGGTCTTGACCAGGTCCCGCGTGTAGAGCACGCCCTGCGCCGCCACCTCGGTGCCGGTGTAACCCGCGCCGACCACCACGAACGTGCAGCGGGCCCGCCGCTCGGTCTCGTCGGTCGCGTTGGCGGCCATCTCGATCTGCCGGGTGATGTGGTCGCGCAGGTACAGCGCCTCGGAGATGCCGCGGAAGCCGTGCGCGTGCTGGGCGACGCCCGGCACCGGCAGCAGCTTGTTCACGCTGCCGACCGAGATCACCAGCCGGTGGTAGCCGAGCTTGCCGGTGCCGCCCTCGGGGTCGGTGTAGCTGATCATGCGGCCGTCGAGGTCGAAGCCGTCGACCTCACCCAGCACGACGCGTACGCCCGGAAGCGCCTCCGCCAGCGACACGGTGACCCGGCGCGGCTCGAGCAGGCCGGTGGCCACCTCGGGCAGCAGCGGCAGGTAGAGGAAGTAGTCGGTGGGGTTCACGATGACGATCTCGGCGCTGCCGTGGGACAGCTTGGCGAGCTTGCGGGCCGCCGTGAAGCCGGCGAACCCGGCACCGACGATCACGATCCGGGGACGTGCCATGGCCGTTCCTCCCGTGCGAGACGCGCGTAGTTCGAAGCTAGCCCACAATCCGGGGCTGACCGTTCGACCTACCCAGGAAATCGGCCGAACGGCCGTCGACCGGATGTCACGAAATTCACGTCTGGATAGGTGCCGGCCGGTGCCCACACGGGGAGGCATCGAACGGCGGGGGCGAAGGGGGGAGGCGTGAACGGGACAGCGGTGTTGGAGCCGCATGGGTACGCTCACGTCTTCCACCACCCCCCGATCGGACACCTGGAATTGGACGCCCGAGAGGCCGACTATGCCGATTTCGTCCGCACCCGGACGCATGCATTGTTGCGCTCGGCGTACCTTTTGACCGGAGATCAGCACCTCGCCGAGGACCTCGTCCAGGAGGCGCTCGCGCGCACGCATCGGGCTTGGCTACGCCTCGAGAAGCCGGAGAACGCCGAGGCGTACGCCCGGAAGGTGATGTATCACGCCCAGGTCTCCCTCTGGCGGCGGCCGAAGGTCGCCGAGGTCCTTCCCGGCGAGCTCGAGGAGCAGCCGACCGGCGACGACCCGGCCGAGGCGGCGGTCCAGCGGCTCGCCCTGCGCCGGGCCCTGCTCACGCTCAGCGCCAAGCAGCGGGCCGTGATCGTGCTGCGCTTCTTCGAGGACCACACCGAGGCCGAGGCGGCCCAGCTGCTCGGCGTCTCGGTGAGCACGGTCAAGACGCAGACCGCCCGCGCCCTCGACCGGCTCCGCACGCTCCTGCCCGACCTGCGCATGCTCACCTCGGAGCAGCAGCGATGACCGGGTTATGGGCCCGCACTCCGGGGCGGCGGCGATGACCGACCGCCTTCGCGACTCGCTGCGCGACCTGGCCGACATCGCCGAGCCGGCCGACCTGTACGACGGCGCCGTCCGCCGCTCGCGCCGGATCGCCCGCCGGGAGGCCACCGTCGGCACCGCCGCCGCCCTCGCCGCGCTCGCGCTGCTGGCCAGCGGCCTGTGGCGGCTGCCGGCCCGGGAGGCCAAGGAGCCGCCGCTCGCGCTGCGCTCCTCGGCGCCGGCCTCGCTCGTGCCGCTGCCCCGGCCCACCGTCACCGTGCCCCGCCACTCGCCCGCGCCGACCCACCACGCCACCAAGCCGCCCACCGTCGCGATGCGGCACAAGAACCAGCCGCAGGTCGCCGAGTACACCGCCACCCCGGCGTCCCGCACGCTCGCCGACCTGCCCGGCCACGTCTTCTACCAGCAGACCGGCGCCGATCCCGACGTCGTACGCATGTCGCCGGGCGACGGCGCGGTCGACACCGTCCTGCCCAAGGCGCCCTCCGCCGTCGGCGTCTCCCCCGACGGCAACAAGATCGCGTACGCCATCGGCGACACCCTGCTCATCGAGCCCACCGGCGGCACGCCCGAACAGGTCGCCAACGGCGTGAGCACGGCCGGTCAGCCGCCCGCCTGGTCGCCCGACGGTGACCGCCTGCTGGTCGCCGCGGGCACGCCCGCCATCCTCCAGGTCGGCTCGGGCACGCTCACCCCGCTCGGCGAGCAGCTCGCCGGCGGGCAGCATTTCCGCTGGTCCGGTGACGGCACGACGCTTGTGTACGCGACCTCGTACTGCTCGCTGAAGGTGGTGGCCGGCGACTCGGACACCGCCGTCCCGGTGATCGGCGACCGGCAGACGGCCGACAACCCGGACGGCTTGGCCGCGTGCAAGCCGACCAGCGTCGACGCCACCGGCCAGCGGGTGACCGTGCCGCTGCAGACCACCGGCGAGACCGGCGCCGACAGCCCCGACACGGCCGACGCGGTGGTCGACACGGTCACCGGCGACGTGGTGCCGCTGCCGGTCACGGGGAGCGTGGTCGGCGCGTACTTCAACCCGGACGGCAATCTGCTGGTCCGCTCCCGCAAGGGCACGAGAACGACGCTGTGGCTGTTCGCCCCCGACGGAACGCTGCTCGTCCAGGCCAAGGAGCCGGCCGAGCTGCACAACCTGAATCTGCTGGCTTACACCCGTTAGCTTTTCTTGCGGCCGAAAAGCTTGAAGCCGCGCTTCTTGGGGGTGGGCTCGCGGGTGGCCTCGCCGTTGAGGACGGCCAGGCGGTGCTGGGCGACCGGGTTCTCCGGCTCCATCCGCAGCGACGTGAGCATCGCCTGCCGGGCCTGGTCGGTGTGGCCGAGCGCCTCCAGCGCGACGCCGTGCGTGAAGTAGTAGTGCGGCTCGTTCGGGTCCAGGCCGATCGCGGTGCGCGCGGCCTGCTCCGCGTCGGCGAACTGCCGGTCGGCGGCGAGCAGCGCCCAGGCCACCCGGTCGTGCCAGAGCGCGTTCCGGGGGTCGGCTATCACCGCGCGGTACGCCGTGGTGACCGCGTCCTCGTGCTTGCCGAGCAGGGTGAGCGCGCGGCTCGCGGTGGCCAGCGCGCTCGGGTTGTCCGGGGCCAGCGCGATCGCCTTGTTCGCCGCCTCGAGCGCGCCCTGGTTGTCGTCGAGCGCGAGCCGCAGCCGGGCCATCAGGTTCCAGCCGGCCACCGAGGCGGGATCGGCGGCGAGCACCGGCTCCAGCGTCCGCGCGGCTTCGGCCGGGTCCATCCGCTCGAACAGCGCCGTGGCCCGGGCGATGCCGACGTCGGTAGGGCCGGCGCCGGCCCCGAGCGACACAGCGGGCTGGGCGAAGTCGGAGGACACGTGTCCATCTTCGGCGATTTGCCGCATTTCAGAGGCGGATTTCGCGGACCGGAACGCGGTCAGGAGCGAATTCCCCTGAGGTTTCCCCGCCGGGCCCGGCGACGCCGGACCAGCACCACCAGGCACACCACCGCCGCCAGCACCAGCAGCACGGCCGCCACCGACAGCCACCAGGCCGTGTCGGTCGCGCCGATCTCGAGCAGGATCGCCGCGACCACGCAGCCGATCACCACCCACCAGAGCACGACGCTCACCCGGTCCGGCGCTACGTTCACGCCGGCCGCGCGGACGTGCGCGTTCGAGGCCGAGACGGTCAGCAGGCGCACCGCGAAGCCGCCCACCGCCGCGACGCCGAGCTGCCACGGGAGCCATCCGGCCGGCGCGACGGTCGCGCTCAGCAACAGGAGCAGGCAGAGCGTCGCACCGATCGCCGCGATCCGCTGACGGCCCTGGGTGAGCACGCTCATCAGGTACGCCCGGAGCGAGCGGTCCAGCCGAGCCACGAAGTACGCGGCGAACGCGATCGGTGCCAGCGCCGCCAGCCCGGCCAGCACCCGGGCCCCGCCCACCGAGAACTCGGTCATCCGCCAGCCGACGTACGCGAGGATCGCCAGCAGCACCGCCGTGTAGACCAGGAACCGGCGCAGCGCCACGTCGAGCATGAACCGGCTGGCCTGCTGCCGCGGGTCGGCCCGCAGCGCGCCCGCGAGCCCGCTGGCGCCCCGGGCCAGCCGCCCCAGCGCGAACGGGTTGCGGTGCACGACGTCCAGCGTGGCCAACTCGTGCTGGGCGACCGCGTTGTCCGGCTCGAGCGCGAGCGCGTCCCGCAGCGCCTGCCGGGCCCGGTCGGTGTAGTGCAACTGCTTCATGACCATGGCGTACGTGATGCGGAAGTCGGCCTCGTTCGGATCGAGCTGGACCGCGAGGCGGGCCGCGTGCTCGGCCTCGACCCCGCGCCGGCCGTCGCCGAGCAGCGCCCAGGCCACCCGGTTGTGCCGGTACCCGTTCTCCGGCTCGAGCTGCGCGGCCCGCTGCGCCACCTGGACCGCCTCGTCGTGCCGGTCGAGCCCGGTGTACGCCCGGCTGAGCGCCCCGAGCGCCTCGGCCGACTCGGGCGCGACCAGCACCGCCTGGTGGGCGGCCCGGTAGGCCGGCTCCGGCTTCTTGAGGGCGAGCTGCGCGTGCGTCATGAGCACCAGCGCGCGCACGTTGTCGGGCTCCGCCGCCAGCACCGGGCCGAGCAGCTCGGCCGCCGCCGACGCGTCGCCGCGCTGAAACTGCACGGCCGCCATCGCGACGGCGGTGCCCGACTCGGTCATTGCCCGGCCGCGGTGGACGGCCGCTCAGCCGTGGCGTCAGGTCCGTCGGTCGCGGCTGAGGGCTGGGCCGCCGTGGTGGGGAGCCAGCCGGCCGAACGGGTGTGGTCGTGGGGCTCGTACCAGGGCATTGACGCGAAAGCGCGGACCGGGAACGTGCCGAAGCCCTCGATCCGGGGCGGCGCGGCGGTGAAGCGGGCGCCGGTCGGCGGCAGCTGCTCGAGGCCGGTGAGGTGCTCGACGATCGGGATGCCGGCGGCCAGCAGGATGCTGTGCGCCGGCCGCTCCCCCGCGCTCTCCGCCGACATGTCGTCGAGGTTGACCGCGTCGATGCCGACCAGCGCCGCGCCCCGCTCGGCCAGCAGCTTCGCCGCCTCGGCGGTCAGATAGGGGTTGTCCTGCGCGTACGCCGGCGTGCCCCAGTGCCGGTCGCCGCCGGTGTGCAGCAGCACCGCGTGCCCGGCCAGCGTGAGCTGCTCGAGGTCGGCCACCTCGACCGCCCGCCGCTCGGAACCGGCCGTGCGGACCACCGTGGCCGGCAGGTCCGCGAGCCGCCCGAGCGGCAGGCCGGCCAGGTCGGTCCCGCCCTCGTAGCGGTGCCGCGGGCTGTCCAGGTAGGTGCCGGTCTGCCCGACCATGTCGATCCGGTCCATGCTGAACTCGGTGCCCTCGGCGTACCGCGGGCGGGAGTCGGCCCAGGTCAGATGAGGGCTGATGACCGGGCCCGGCATGCCGGGGTACGTCGTCATGCCGTTCGCGATGACGTGGCTGAGCTCGACCAGCTCGAGCCGGATCGCCGACCGGCCGGCCGGCTCGGCCTTCTCGCCGAAGACCCGGCACGCGGCCAGGTCGACCCGCTCGACGTGGCGCAGGCCGAGCGCGGCCACCAGGAACGCGGAGATCTCGGCCTGGGTGACGTCGGCGTGCGGCACGTCGATCGTCAGGCCCTGCGCCCGCACGCTGCCACCGCTGGTGAGGATCACGGCGGCGTCGAGCTCCGCCCGGTACTGCAGCACGGCTGTCCCCTATCGCAGTTCGATGATCGCTTCGACGATCAGCCAGATGCCGAAGATAGCGAAGAGCGCGGCCGCGCCGTACTTGATGGCCCGCTCGGGCAGGTGCCGGCCGAGCATCCGGCCGACCAGGATCGCCAGCGCGTCGGCGGCGACCATGCCGACGGTCGAGCCCAGCCAGGTGCCGAACCAGCCGTGCTGAGTGGCCAGCGTGATGGTCGCGAGCATCGTCTTGTCGCCGAGCTCGGCCAGGAAGAAGGCGCCTCCCACTGCCAGAATCGCCGATTTCGTCGTACGGGATGCCTTGTCTTTTTCTTCGTCGGTGAGTTTGTCGCCGCGCAGGGTCCACGCGCCGAAGACGAGGAACGCGATGCCGGCGACCAGCGAGATCCAGCCGGTGGGCAGCGTGGCGCCGAGGCCGTAGCCGATGCCGACCGAGACCGCGTGCACCACCGCGGTGGCCACGGTGATGCCGATCAGGACCGGCATGGGCTTGAAGCGGGTGGCGAAGGTCAACGCCATGAGCTGCGATTTGTCGCCGAGCTCGGCCACGAAGATGACCACGAAGCTGATCGCCAGCGCGGCGAGGAAGCCATCCACGAAAAAACTCCCGGTAGTCGGGACCGGGAGGAAGGCGCAGGGCGACCTCGACCCGGCCGTCAATGAACAACAGCCAAGTCGAAGGTCTCGCTCGCCTCTTGCGAGGCCGCACGGCCGGACCCCGGAGGGCCAGTATGTCGACCGCGACGTTAGGAGCTACTCCCCTTCGCGTTTTGAAGCTTACCCGGCGCCACCCCCTGTTTAACCAGGAGGTGGCGCTACTCACGGGCTTAGTGGGTGATCAGCAGCTCGGGCGCACGCTTGGGTTTGGGGGCGCCGTTGGCGGGGTCGGGCTGGGGGATCGGGTCGCAGCGCTTGTCGGAGCGCTCGCCCGGCCGGCGCTTCGGGAGCACGCCGGCGGCCAGGTAGTCGGCGACCGCGTTGTCGACACACTCGTCGCCGAAGAGCGAGCCCGCGTGGGTGGTGCCGCCGACGCCCTCGACCAGGGCCGAGCGCGGGAACCGCTTGCGCACCTCGAGGCTGCCGGAGAACGGCGTGGCCGCGTCCAGCGTCTCGCTGATCAGCAGGATCGGCGCCACGGTCTCGCCGGAGACGTTGGTCGGGATGCCGGGCTTGCCCGCCCAGGTGCGGCAGGGCGCGTTGTACCAGGCGTTCGCCCAGGTCTCGAACGGCGCCCGGCGGTGCACCTCCCAGTTGTCCGAGGTCCATTTCGTCCAGCTGGTCGGCCAGGCGGCGTCGGTGCATTGGACGGCCAGGTAGATCGCGTACCCGTTGTCGGCGCCCTTCTCCTGCGGGTTGTTCTTGAGGTAGAGCTTCTCGAGCGCGCCGGGGTCGCGCTTGCGGACCCAGTCGCTGAACGCCTGCGCGATGTCCTCCCAGCCGAAGACGTAGTAGCCGGCCTGCAGGAAGACGTCGGTGAACTCGGAGGAGCCGATCTTGCCGCCGGCCGGCTTGACGGACAGGCGGGCCCGCTCGGCGTAGTAGAGCCGCTCGACGGCCCGCGCGGTGCGCCCGAGGTGGTAGATCTTGTCGTACTTCGCCAGCCACCCGAAGTAGATCTTCATGTTCTTGTCGAACGCGAGGTCCTGGTCGAGGTTCGAGTCGTACCAGACGCGGGCCGGGTTCACGACGCCGTCGAGCACCATCCGGCGTACCCGCGACGGGTAGAAGGTCGCGTAGACCTGGCCCAGGTACGTGCCGTACGAGAAGCCGTAGAAATTGATCTGGGTGGCGCCGAGCGCGAGCCGGATGTTCTCCATGTCCCGCACGGAGTCCTGGGTCTTGAGGTGGTCGAGCAGCGAGCCGCCGGCCTTCTTGCAGTCCCGGGCGTACCGCTCGGCCCGCCGCAGCCAGGTCGTCTCGATCGCGGTGGTGGTCGGCAGGTACTCCGGCCGCCGGAAGCCCGCGTAGTCGCTGTCGCAGGTCAGCGTCGGCTTGCTGGCCCCGACGCCGCGCGGGTCGAAGCCGATCCAGTCGTACGCGCTGCCGGCGTCCTCGGGCACCAGCGAGCCGAGCACCGCCAGGCTCTGCCCCTTCGCGCCCGGCCCGCCCGGGTTGACGAGCATGATGCCCTGGTACTTCGCGTCGGGGACGGTGTGCTTGACGCGGGAGACCGCGAGGTCGAGGGTCGGGCCGTCGGGCTGCTTGTAGTCGATCGGGACGGCCAGGACGCCGCACTCGGCCTTGCGCGACACCAGCGACGGATCGGTGCACGTCCCCCACTTGATCTGCGGGTCGTAGCCGCGGTGGCGCGTCTGATCCGCCCGGGCTCCGGTCGCCGCGGCGCCGACGGCCGCCAAGGCGATCGTCATGGCCGCCGCCAGAATTCTTCTCATCCCCAGCCCTCTCGTGTCCGATTCGCCCCAATATGCTGCGGCGTGGGCGGTCTCATCGGGACCGTCCACGCCGGGGCGTTACGAAAGAGAGCTGTTCGGACTAACGCGTACGAAGGCGCTGGGCGCCCAGCGCGATCGCGCCGAGAGCGGCCACGACGATGCCGTAGACCAGGGCGGTCGGGTGCAGGCCGAACGACGTCGTCGCGAATCCGGCGACCACCGCCGGCAGGCTGAAGGCCGTGTACGCGATCACCAGCGCGACCGCGAACAGCTCGCCCCGCTCGTGCGGCGCCGCCAGGACCGCCAGCGTGCCGAACGAGGCGAGGGCCGAGGCGCCGAACCCGATTCCGGAGATCACCGTGCCGGCCGCGGCCGCCGCGACGCTGTTCCACTCCAGGCCGCCCACGCTGATCACCGAGCCGAGCGTGAGGAAGGCGCCGGCCAGGGTGAGCACGCGCGGGGTCGGGAGCTTCCGCATCGCGTACGAGGTGAGCGCGCCGGTGCCGCAGAGCAGGGTCACCACGAACCCGCCGACCAGGTGGTTGGTGAGCCCAAAGACGCCGGCCGCCACGGACGGGCCGAGCGACAGGTAGAGCCCGCCGATCGCCCAGCTGGCCACGATGATCGGGGCGAGGGCGAGCAGGTCGGCGCGCAGCCGGGACGGCACCCCGAGCTTGGGCGAGAGCGAGGCGACCGCGCCGGGCCGGCGGGCCGAGGTCTCGGGGATCCGGGCCACCACGATGCCGGCCAGCACCATGCCGGCCAGCAGCAGTGCCCAGACCAGGTGGGTGGGCTCGGGGGCGAACTGGACGAGAGCGCCGCAGCCGAGCGCGCCGACGGCCAGCCCGGCGACCGGGGCGATGCCGTTGATCAGGCCGGCCCGGCCGGGTGCGTGCGGCGGGTTGAGGTCGACCAGGGCCGCGCCGAGCGTGGTGAGCGCGGCGCCGGTGGCGATGCCCTGCAGCAGGCGGGCCACGAGCAGCACGGTCACGTCGCCGGCGGTCAGGAAGAGAGCCAGCGAGGTGACCTCAAGCGCGATCGCGGCGGCCAGCACCGGGCGCCGGCCGACGTGGTCGGAGAGGGCGCCGAGGGTGAGCAGCGCCCCGATCAGCCCGACCACGTACACCGCGAAGATCACCGTGAGGGTCGTGGCGGAGAAGCCCCACAGGTGCTGGTAGACGACGTACAGCGGGGAGGGGGCGGCGGACGCGGCCGCGAAGGTCACGAAGATCGCGGCGATCGCCGCGAACGCGACCGGGCGCGAGAGCCGCCGGCTGTCGCGGACGGCCGGTCTCGCTTCGGCAACGGTGGTCATGAGGCGGATCCCTCCAAAAGCTTCGAACAGACAGGTCTGTCTGCCTGCACGAGGGTAGACAGACCTGTCTGGTATCGTCAAACGCATGTCCGCCGCGTCACTCACCAAGAAGGCGTCACCCGCCGAGAAGGCGTCACCCGCCAAGAAGGCGTCACCCGCCAAGAAGGCGTCCGCCCGCGAGCGTCTGCTCGCCGCGGCCGACGAGCTCTTCTACGCCGAGGGCGTGCACACCGTCGGCATCGACCGCATCATCGAGCGGGCCGGGGTCGCCAAGGCGTCTCTGTACAGCGCCTTCGGCAGCAAGGAAGAGCTGGTCCGGGCGTACCTCGAGGGCCGGCACGAGATCCGCCGCACCCGGCTGAAGGCCGGCCTCGAGCGGTTCGGCAACCCGCGCGACCGGCTGCTCGGCGTCTTCGACGTGCTCGCCGACCTGACCGGCACTCCCGGCTTCCGGGGCTGCGCCTTCTACAACGCCAGCGCCGAGTCGGTGGCCGAGGGCGGCGCGGTCGAGCAGGTCTCGAACGCCAACCGCGCCTGGACCCGCGGCCTGTTCACCGAGCTGGCCCGGGACGCGGGGGCGGTCGACCCGCCCGCCCTGGCCGACCAGCTGATGATCCTCTACGACGGCGCCTCGGTCGGCGCGCGGATGGACAAGCGGGTCGGCGCGGCCGCGCTCGCCCGCGGCATCGCGGCCGGGCTGCTGGACGCCGCCACGGCCGCGAAATAAGAGCCGGCCGATCTACTTCGTGTCGATCGGCTCCGCCACGCCCGTGGCCGGCGACAGCGGCTGTGCATCGGAGACCTCGGCCTTCACCTCGGCCTCGTGGGCGACGAAGGCATCAGGGCCGGCGACGGCCGGCGCCACCTTCCTGCCGCGCACCAGCGAGGCGACCGCGCCGACCACGAGGAGCCCGATCGCCATCCAGAAGACGATCACCAGGCCGTCGTGGAACGGCTCGGCGATCAGCCGCGGGAAGAACTCCAGGCCGGTGAGGTTGGCCGCGTTCGCCGCCGGCAGTGCCCCCAGCACCTGCGGGCCGAGCAGCTCGCCGATCGGGTTGTAGCCGAGGAACGCCGCGAACAGCGTGCCGACCGGGGGCAGCTGGGCGATCGCGTCGGCGGTCTGGGCCGGCACCCCCTGGGCGGCGAGGCCGCCGGAGAGGCTGTGCGGCAGCGAGTCGGCGAGACCGGCCACCATCAGCGAGAAGAAGATGCCGATCGAGAGCACCTGACCGGCGTTCTGGAAGGTGGCCCGCATGCCGGAGGCGGCGCCGCGCATGTTGGCCGGCACGCTCGACATGATCAGCGATGTGTTCGGCGCCGCGAACAGGCCGCCGCCCAGGCCGTTGATGAAGATCAGCAGCGCGAAGACCATGTAGTTGAAGTCGCCCGGCAGCGCCAGCAGGCCGAGGAACGAAGCGGCCATCACCAGCAGGCCACCCGCCGCGAACGGGCGCGGGCCGAACTTGTCGGAGAGGTAGCCGGAGAGCGGGCCGGCCACCAGGAAGCCGATCGTCATGGGCACCAGGTAGATGCCGGCCCACAGCGGGGTGGACTCGTAGTCGTACCCGTGCAGCGGCAGCCAGATCCCCTGCAGCCAGATGATCAGCATGAACTGCAGGCCGCCACGCGCGACGCTGGCCAGCAGGTTCGCCGCGTTGCCGGTGGTGAAGCCGAGGTTCTTGAACAGCCCGAGCGGGAACATCGGCTCGGCGACCTTGGTCTCGATGACGCCGAACGCGATCAGCACCGCGGCGCCGCCGATCAGCCCGAGCAGCACCCACGGGTTGGTCCAGCCCTGCGTGTGACCGCCGTACGGCTGGATGCCGTACGTGATGGCGGCGAGCACGGACGTGAGGCCGACCGCGAAGGTCGCGTTGCCCCACCAGTCGATCTTTGCTTTCCGGCGGACGCCGGTGTCGTGCAGCGACCGGTACGCCCAGACGGTGCCGAGCACGCCCAGCGGGATGTTGACCCAGAAGATCGAGCGCCAGTCCCACTCGGCCAGCACGCCGCCGAGGACCAGGCCGATGAACGAGCCGGCCAGCGCCGAGACGATGTTGACGCCGAGCGCCATGCCGCGCTGCTCGGCCGAGAAGGCGTCGGTGATGATCGCGGCCGAGTTGGCCATCAGCATCGCGCCGCCGACCGCCTGGAGCACCCGCCAGCCGATCAGCCAGATCGCGCCGCCGCCCCCGTCGAACGGGTCGAGCGACAGGATGATCGAGGTGATCGTGAAGATCGCGAAGCCCGCGTTGTAGATCTTGACGCGACCGTACATGTCTCCGAGCCGGCCCAGGGTCACCACCAGCACCGCGGTGACCAGCATGTAGCCCATCAGCATCCAGAGCAGGTAGCTGACGTTGCCGGCCTCGAGCGGGTTCAGGTGGATGCCCTTGAAGATCGCCGGGAGCGAGATCAGGACGATCGACGAGTTGATCGTGGCGAGCAGGTTGCCGAGCGTGGTGTTCGACAGCGCGACCCATTTGTAGCGAGGGTGATCAACAGCGAGCACGCGAGTTGTCCTCTTAGTTCGGGTTTTCGGCCAGGAGATCGCCGAGTTTCTCCAGCGCGGGGAGCGCGGCCATGATCGCGGCGTGGTCCTCGGCGGGAAGCTGCTCGAGCAGGGCGGAGAGCGCACGGGTGCGCCCCTCGCGGCGGCGGGCCACCGCCTCCCGGCCGGAATCGGTGATGGTGACGACGACGGCGCGCCCGTCGGCGGGGTCGGAGCCCCGGCGGGCGAGGCCCTCCTTCTCGAGGCGGGTGACCAGCTGCGTCATCGCGGGCTGGCTGACGCCCTCAGGAGCGTGCAGCTCACAGAGCCGGTGCGGCCCGCTGCGCTCGAGCCGGCGCAGGGTGGAGGCCGCCGTGAGGCTCAGCTCCGATCGGGGGGTGAGCCGGCGGAGCAGCTCGTAGAAGCGCTCGAAGCCGGTCGCGATCGCCTGGTCCTCGGCCGAGATGGTGGTTGTCTGCCGCACCCGATTTTTATATCACTGGCTTATACAAGTTTCATAACCAAGTGATGTATTGCTCAGTTCGCAATTCGCCCATACGTGCCGCGCGCCCTTGCCGATCCCGGCGCGCTCATGATGACAGCATGCGGGCATGGACGAGCAGACCTTCTGGGACCTGGTCGACCGGTACGGCCCCGATCCCGCCGACGCCGACCGCCTGGCCGATGAGCTCTCCGACCACGGCGCCGCGGACATCCGGGACTTCGCCGACCACCTGGCGCGCGCCCTGCACGCGCTGGACACCCCCGCGCACTTCCGCGCCGTCGCCACCTCCGGCGAGTCGTTCCTGGGCGTACGCTGCGCGGCCGTCGCCGCCGGAGCCAGCGCGTACCGGCAGGTCCTGAGCGCGCCCGCCGCGCTCGCCACCTTCGCCGACCGCCCCGGCACGCAGCTGCTCCCGGTCGCCGAGCGGGCCTTCCGCACCTCCACCCGCGGCGACTGGAAGCACCAGACCGAGGTCGGCATGACCACCGGCTCCAACATCGCCGCCTGGAGCGGCGCCTGGCTGCACCCGCACATGGGCACGACCACCGGCGAAGGCAGCGCCCCGCAGGACTACATGATCGCCCTGCGGCACGTGGCGCTCACCATCGACGCCGACCCGGCCTGGCGCACGTGGTGGCGCCGGTCCGGCCTGATCGCGTGCGAGCTGGGCATAGTCGCCGAGGGCAAGCTCGATCACCTGCGGCCCAGCGCCGACATCCGCCGCTGCGGCGAGCGGCTGCGGGCCAACTTCACCTGCGCGCTGCCGGGCGACGGCGCCGACCTGCCGACCCGGGCCGCGGCCGAGGTGCGGGCCATGTTCGAGGTGATCCGCCAGGCCATGTCGATGCCCGGCTTGCCGCCCACCCCGCCGGTGCCGACCCTGCCGCCCGACGTGCCCGAGGTGCCGGTGACCACCAAGCCGTTGCCGGAGCTGCCGGCCGAGCTGGAGCCGCAGGGATACCTCACCCTCGCCCAGATCCAGGAGTTCTTCGGCTGACCGCGGCTGTTCCGTGGGGGCGCGACGAGCGTTTACTATCTCTGCGCCATGACAACGCCGCGGGGGGAGACCGCCGACCGGATCGTGGCCCTCGACGGCCTCCGGCTGGTTGCCGCCCTCATGGTGGCGTTCTTCCACTACGCGGGCCGGGCCGGCGGCTTCGAGACCGTCTGGGGCGGCACCCCCGCCGAGATCTTCCCGGTCCTGCACCACCCCGCCCAGTACGGCTGGCTCGGCGTCGAGCTGTTCTTCCTGATCAGCGGCTTCGTGATCTGCATGAGCGCGTGGGACCGCGAGACCGTGCCGTTCCTGCGGTCACGCGCGATCCGGCTCTTCCCCGCCTACTGGGCCGCGGTGCTGATCACCGCCACGGTCGTCCACTTCTGGCCGGTCGTCGTCCAGCCCGCCAACCTGAGCGACGTGCTGCTCAACCTCACGATGCTCCAGTTCCCGCTCGGCGTCCCCCAGGTCGACGGCGTCTACTGGACACTGTGGAACGAGGCCCGGTTCTACCTGCTCTTCGCCCTGTTGGTGTGGCGCGGCCTCACCCTGCAGCGGGCACTTTGGTTCGGCTACGGCTGGCTGACCCTCGGCGCCATCGCCGTGGCCGGCGGCGAGAAGTGGATGCTTGACGTCCTGCAACCCGCGTACTCCCCGCTCTTCGTGGCCGGGATGGCGTTCTTCCTGATCCACCGCTTCGGGTCGAGCCTCGCCCGGTGGGGCCTGGTCGCGGCGGCGTTCCTGCTGGCGCAGCACAACATGCTCGCGCGGGTGGCGCTCGAGGAGGGGATGGACATCCACGCCCCGCTCTCCGAGAAGGCCGCGATCCTCACCCTGGCCGTGTTCTTCGGCGTGCTGGCCGTGGTCGCCCTGGGCTGGACCTCCGGCGTCCGCTGGCGGTGGCTGACCGTCGCGGGCCTGCTGACGTACCCGTTCTATCTGATCCACGAGGCCATCGGCTGGATCATCATCCACTACACCCACGGCCTGGCCCCGCACTGGCTGATCCTGACGGCGGTCCTGCTCCTGATGCTCGCGGCCGCGTGGCTCCTGCACCGGCTCCTGGAACGGCCGATCGCGGGCTACCTGCGCCGCAACCTGGCCCTGCGCAAGCCCGCGTCCCGGGAAGTTCTGCGGCTGGTGGCCGCGCGGAAGCCGGAGCCCAGCCCCGAGCCGTCGACCACCGCCCACGTGAGCTAGGCGGCGGCGTGGACGCGAGGCGGATCGGGGCGCTGGACGGCCTGCGAGTGCTGGCCGCCCTCATGGTCGCGCTCTACACCTACGTCAGCCGCCCGCAGGACATCGTCGCCGTCTGGGGTGTGCCCTCGGCGACCGTCTTTCCGGAGCTGCACGAGGTCACGAAGTACGGCTGGCTGGGGATCGATCTGTTCTTCCTGGTCAGCGGCTTCGTCATCGGTTTGCGCTCGGCCGACAAGGAGCCGGCCGCGTTCTTCCGTTCGCGGGTGATCCGGCTCTTCCCGGCGTTCTGGCCGTGTGTGCTGATCACGGCGATCGTGCTGCATCTCTGGCCGGTGGTGGTGCCGCAGGTGCGGGCGAGCGACATGCTCACCAACCTGACGATGCTCAACCAGCCGGTGGGTGCGGCGTCGGTCGACGGCGTCTACTGGGCATTGTGGGCGGAGATCCGGTTCTACCTGCTTTTCGCCGTGTTGCTCTGGCGCGGTTTCAGCCAGCAGAAGGCCACGATCTTCGGGTACGCCTGGCTGGTGGCCGCCGCCATCGCCGTGTCGTCGGGCGAGCGGTGGCTGCTGGTGGTGCTCCAACCGTCGTACGCGCCGCTGTTCGTGGCCGGCATCGCGTTCGCGCTCATCCATCGCTACGGGCCGAGCCTGCCGCTGTGGGGGCTGGTCGCGGCCTCGTTCCTGCTGGCCCAGCACAACCTGGCGCAGCGCGCCGACGTGACCGGCGCGAGCAGCCCGGTCACGATCGCCGTCGAGGCGGCCTTCTTCGCCGCGGTCGCGGTGGTGGCGCTCCGGTCACGGGGCAACGAGCACCGCTGGCTCACCGCCGCGGGCCTGGTGACCTATCCGTTCTTCCTGCTGCACACCGTGCTGGGCTGGACGGTCATCCACTTCCTGCACGACCACCTGCCGCCCTACGCGGTGTTGTGCCTCGTGCTGGCGCTGATCGCCCTGGTCGCCGGGCTGGTGCACTACCTGATCGAGCGCCCGGTAGCCGCCGCCCTGCGTGGCCGACTGCCGGCGCCCGAGCGTCAGTAGGTCAGCGACACCAACTCCCGCAGCTGGTCGACCGCGGACGGCGGCAGCTCGTGCGCCGCGGCCGCCACCACCCCGCCCCGCAGCAGCGCATAGATCTCCTCCTGCGCCTCGGACGGCAGGTCGGGGATCCACAGGTTGCCGAGGTTCTCGTCGACGATCGTCCGCAGCCAGTCGGCGGTCTTCTCGTCGGACAGGCGGGGAATCAGGTATTCGAGGGTCCAGTCGAAGAGCCCGCCCGACGGCTGCCAGTCACGCTCGGGGCGGACCATGATCAGCGCGGCCATGCGTGCCCCAGGGTGAAGACGCGGGGCGAGAGCAGGCGCTCCGCGATGAACAGCTCGACGGTGTCGACCTGCGGCCGGGTGAACTGCGAGACGTCGACCGGCACGATCTCGGCCTTGCGCAGGTGCAGCAGGATCTGCTGGGAGAAGCGCCGCCACTGCTGGTCGAACCGGCCGGCCGCGAACGGGCCGACCGCGTCGTAGGAGACGTCGTGCTGGTCGAACCAGTCGGCCCGCGACCATTTGGGGGCGCGGGTCAGGCGTACGCCCAAGGCGCGCTCGATGAGCACGGCGGTCTCCATCTCGTTCGGGCGGAATCGCCCGGTCGCCGAATCCAGTCCGAGCGCCCAGATCCGATCACGCTCCGCCAAGCGAGCGGCGCGCAGGAGAGCAGAGCGCCGGAGGCCGATCGTTGCGAACGGCCTTGCCAGGGTAAAGGTCGACAAATCCGGTCACCTCCCGTCAGTCAGCGATTCACCCGTTCCGGTCGATGCGCCCCCGGATCGCGGGGATGCGGCACTTGCGGTGTGACGACGACGGCGTTCCCGCCCTGCCCGATGCCGGCGTAGACGGTCGGCCGGGCGCCGCGCAGCAGGACCCCGTGCACCAGCCCGGCCCCGGCGACCGCGGTCAGCGCGGCCGGCACGAACCAGACCAGCGCCGACTCGGGTGGCACGCCGAGCAGCGACGGGATGTTCCAGAACGCCAGGTAGCACAGCGTCCCGAGGGCCACTGTGGACAGGATCGGTGCGAGGAAGCGGCCCCACGTGCCCTCGCCGTTGGGCACGCGGTTGAGATGCAGCAGCGCGGCGAGCGCGGTGGCCAGCAGCAGCACGAGCACGCCGAGGCCGCCGGCGACGCTGAGCCGGTGGGCGAGCACCGAGGGCGCGCGGACCCCGGCGAGATAGGCCGCCGCGAGGGCGACTGCGGCGATGGCCGACTGGGTGAGCGAGGCGGTGCGCGGCGCCGACGTGCGGCGGGCGACGCGGCCGAGGGGCGCGGGCAGCAGGTGTTCGCGGGCCAGGGCGTACAGGTAGCGCGCGATCGCGTTGTGCAGGGCGAGCGCCGCGCCGATCAGGGCGGTGAGCAGCACGACGCGGCCGGCGGTGACGGCCCACGGCGCGAGGCGGGCGCCGGCGAGGTCGAACACGAGCTCCGGGCCGCGCGCGCGGGCGAGCGCGGCGACCTGCCCGGGTTCGGCGCCGGCGCTCACCGACCACGAGGCAAAGGCAAGGACAAGGGCGAAGACCACGATCGACGCGTACGTGGCATAGCCCGCTTCCCGCCGCGGGCGCATGGTCTCCTCCGCGTACGTCCCGGTGGTCTCGAAGCCGATGAAGGCGAGCGCGCCGACCGCGAGGAGCAGGCCGAGCGCGGGCCGGTCGATGGCGGACGGGTGGGCGGGCAGGATCGAGCCGGGGGCGAAGCGGTCGCCGGCCGGGGCGATGACGCTGGCCGTGCCGAAGCCGACGGCGACCGCGATCTCGGCCAGCACGAGCAGCGCGAGCAGGCCGCTGAGGATCTCGACGCGGACCGTGCCGCAGAGCGCGACGATCAGCCAGCAGGCGGCGGCGACCATCCACCACTGCGCCTCGACGCCGAACCAGCTGTGCAGCAGCGGCGCGGCCGCGACCCCGGCGACGCCGTAGATGCCCAGCTGCAGAGCGAGGTAGGAGGCGAGCGCGAGCCACGCGGCGGCGACGCCGGCCGGCCGGCCGAGCCCGCGGGAGATGTATGCGTAAAGGGCGCCCGCGAAGGGCGCCCGGTGGACCATGGCCGCGTAGCTCGCCGCGAAGAACAGCAGGACGATCGCGACGGCGACGAATGTCAGGGGTATCAGCGGCCCGCCGCCACGGGCGTAGGCGGCGGGCACGACGGTGATCAGAACGGCGAGGGGCGCGGTGGCGGCGATCGCGAAGAACGTCACCGCGGCAACGCCCACACGACCGGGAGCGAGGCTTGGGGGCGGATCCTCGCGTGTATCCACGGATCCATTGAGCCCTACGGGGTAGGCATCTGACAACTACCCGTATCGACTCACTCACTTTCGGTCAGAGGGTTGGCACAAAGTGGCCCTGACCTCGGGGTTCGATGAGGATTTTCCGACCCTCGCCCCGGCGGAACTGCTCCAGAGCGGTCGCGTACGAGGTCAGCGGGAACCTGTGAGAGACGAAGATCGATGGATCGAGAACTCCCGCGGCGAGCATCTGGCCGGCGCGGTCGAAGCTGTGCAGCACGGCCATCGAGCCGGTGATGGTGATCTCGCGGCGATAGATCTCGTACGGCTCGATCGCCACCCGGGCGTCGTAGTTCGCCACCCCGAATTGCAGGAACGTCCCGCCCCGCCCGACTCGTTGCAGACCGTCCTTTATGGCCGCTTCCGCACCCGTACAGTCGATGACGACATCGAACCCTCGTGGCGCGACCAAATCGTCAGCCGAAGCGACGGCTGCGGAGCAGCCGAGCCGTGTCGCCGTGGCCAGCCGGGCCGGATTCAGGTCCACGACGGACACCGACTCGGCGCCCGACCGCTTGGCGAGCTCGAGCATCATCAGGCCCATCGTCCCCGAGCCGTAGATCAGGTACGAAGAGGCCAGATGCCGGGGCAGCAAGTCGAAGCCGTGCATGGCGCAGGAGAGCGGCTCGATCAGGGCCGCGTCCCGTGCCGCCAGCGACGACGGCAGCTTGAACAGGTTGGCCATCGGCGCCGCGACGTACTCCGCGGCGCCGCCACTCACCGTGACGCCGATGGCCGCCCAGTTCTCGCACTGGTTGCCGCGGGCCCGCTTGCAGTAGTAGCAGTGCCCGCAGTACAGCGACGGGTCGACGGCCACCTGGTCGCCGACCGCGTAGCCGGTGACCGCCGACCCGGCCGCCACGATCTCCCCGGCCATCTCGTGCCCGGGCACGATCGGGAAGGCCGGGGCGAACTCACCGTCCATGATGTGCAGGTCGGTGCCGCAGATGCCGACCGCCGCCGGCCGGACCACGACCTCGGTGGGGCCCGGAGTCGGGTCCGGGACCTCCTCGATCGCGATCTTTCCCGGGGTGACGACGACGGCTGCTTTCACTTGACGGCTCCCATCGACAGGCCGCGGACCAGCTTGTTCTGCGCCACCCAGCCGGCGATCAGCACCGGCAGGGAGACCAGGGTCGCCGCGGCGCACAGCCGGGCGAGGAAGAGCCCCTCGGACGAGATGAACCCGACCAGGAAGATCGGCGCGGTGCCGGCGTTGGTCGCGGTCAGGTTCACCGCCAGGAAGAACTCGTTCCAGGCGAAGATGAAGCAGATCAGCGCCGTGGCGGCGAGGCCGGGCGACACGATCGGCATGATGATCTTGCGGATCGAGGTGAGCAGCGACGCGCCGTCCACCTCGCCGGCTTCCAGGACCTCGCGCGGCACCTCGAGCAGGAAGCTGCGCATCATCCAGACCGCGAGCGGCAGGTTCATCGACGTGTAGAGGATGACCATGGTCCAGATGTTGTCCAGCATCCCTAGATGCTTCGCCAGAAGGTAGATCGGTAGCAATGCCGCGACGGCCGGCATCATCTTGGTGCTGATGAAGAAGAACAGCGAGTCGGTCCATTTCGCGACCGGCTTCAGCGAGAGCGCGTACGCGGCCGGCGTCGCCAGCGCCACCACCAGCAGGGTGGAGAAGATGCTGGCCATCAGCGAGTTGAGCAGGAACGGCGTGATGTTGCGGTCGAAGACCTGCTCGTACTGGTGCAGCGTCGGGGTGAAGACCCAGCTCGGCGGGTTGCTGGCGGCGTCCTGCTCCTGCTTGAAGCTGGTCAGCACCATCCAGATCACCGGGAAGACGAAGACGATCCCGGCGATCCACGCGACCGTGCCCCAGATCGTGTTGCTGAGCCTCTTGTTCACCGGCTGAGCCCCCTCACGATTTGGCCTCCATCCGGAACAGGCTGGAGATGACCCGCAGCGCGAAGGTCGCCACGATGATCGTCAGAAGCACCACGATCACGCCGGCCGCCGACGCCTCGCCGTACTCGAACTTGCGGAACGTGGTCAGGTAGATCTCGTACGGCAGGTTGGTCGTCGCCGTGCCGGGACCGCCCTGGGTGATGCTGAAGACCGCGTCGAACGTGTTGACCAGGTAGATCGAGCCGAGCAGGCCGCCCAGTTCCAGGTACTGACGCAGGTGCGGCAGGGTCATCCGGCGGAAGATCTGCCAGGCGTTGGCGCCGTCGACCCGGGCCGCCTCCAGCACCTCGGACGACTGCGACTGCAGGCCGGCCAGCAGGATCAGCATCATGAACGGCGTCCACTGCCAGACCAGCGTGGTGATCACGGCGGCCTTCGGGTACGACGAGATCCAGTCGGTCGAGCCGCCGAAGAGCCCGTTGATCAGGCCGTACGCCGGGTTGAAGATCGCGTGTTTCCACAGCAGCGCGGCCGCGATCGGCATCACCAGGAACGGCGTGATCAGCAGGGTCCGGACGATCGGCCGCCCCACGAACTTGCGGTCGAGCAGCAGGGCCAGCACGAGCCCGAGGATCATCGAGAAGATCACCGCGCCGGCGGTGAGGATCACCGTGTTGACCAGCGCCGCCCGCAGCCTTTCATCGGTCAGGACGGTGGCGTAGTTCTCCAAGCCGATGAACTCGCGCTTGCCCGGCTTGAGCGCGTTCCAGCTCAGCGTCGAGAGATAAAGGGTGTAGAGGAATGGGATCTGGGTGATGACGATCGCGAAGATCAGGGCGGGCAGCAGCGGCGCCCGGCGTATCCAGCGCTCTTTGCTCTGGCCGGGCCGGACGGGCGGCTGGATCCGCACGTCCGGCCGGGTAGCCGTGGTGGTCATCTACTTGTAGTTCTTGGCCACGTCTTCGGCCTGTTTCTGGCCGTCGGCCAGGGCCTTGTCGACCGTCGTGCTGCCGGCGATGGCGGCGCTCACCTCCTGCGACACCTTGGTGCCCAGGTCGGAGAACTCGGGGATGCCGACGTACTGCACGCCGAGCGCCGGCCGTGGCTGCAGGCCGGGGTTCTGCGGGTTGGCGTGCTCGATCGAGCCCAGAGTGACGTCGGCGAACGCCTTGGCCGAGTCCTTGTACTCCGGGATCGAGTACGTCGAGGTGCGCTTGCCGGACGGCACCCGCGACCAGCCGAGGTTCTTGCCGACCAGCTGCTCGTAGTCCTTGCTGGTCGCCCACGAGATGAACTTCCAGGCCGCGTCCGCCTTCTTGGTGGTCTTGGGCATCGCCCACGCCCAGGTCCACAGCCAGCCGGAGTACTCGGTCTTGTTGACCGGCGCGTAGACGTAGCCGACCTTGCCGGACACCTTGCTGGCCTTCGGGTCCTCGAGCGTGCCGGCGGCCGAGGTGGCGTCGTACCACATGGCGGCCTTGCCCTGCCCGAACGTGTTCAGGCACTCGGTGAAGCCGGCCTGCGGGGCGCCGGACTCGCCGTATTTCTTCACGAGGTCGACGTAGAACTGGGTGGCCTGGGTGAACTCGGGCGCGTTGACCTTGGGCGTCCAATCCTTTTCGAACCAGGTTCCGCCGTACGTGTTGACGACGGTCGTCAGCGGCGCGAACAGCTCACCCCAGCCGGGCAGGCCGCGCAGGCAGATCCCGGCGACGCCCTTGCCCTTGTCGTTGAGCTTGGCGGCGAAGTCGGCGACCTGGGCCCAGGTCGGGTGCTCGGGCATGGTCAGGCCCTTGGCCGCGAACAGCTCCTTGTTGTACATGAGGAACGAGGACTCGCCGTAGAACGGGGCCGCGTACATCTTGCCGTCGTCGCCGGTCAGCGACTGGACCATCGGCTTGAGCAGGTCACCGGCGTCGTAGGCGGAGTCGGCGTCGGCCTGCGTCGAAAGCTCGTGCAGCCAGCCGTTCTTGGACCAGATCGGCACCTCGTACGCGCCGACCGTGGCGACGTCGTACTGGCCGCCCTGGTTGGCGACATCCTGGGTGACTTTGTCGCGAAGCTCGTTCTCCGGGAGGATCGTGAACTTCACGGTGATCCCGGTCTGCTTGGTGAAGTTGTCGGCGGTCAGCTTCTGGATGTCCTCCATCTGCGGGTTGCCGACCATCAGGGCGGTGATGGTGTTGTCGTCACCGCCGCCGCCGCTGCTGCTGCCGCCGGTCGAGCCGGCGCCCGAGCAGCCGGCCGTCACCAGCAGCAGGCCGAGAGCCGCCGCCGCGAGTTTTCTGGGCATGGTGGAACCTCCGTTTTATTCGAAAACGGCTGGGGGGAATTCTTTGGGGTGTGCCTAGACCCGGATGACCTGCGGTCCGAGCCGGGCGTAGCGATGCGCTTCGGAAACGGGAAGCGCGGTGTCCGTGATGAGGGTTTCGAATTCCGCTATCTCGGCGAATTTGCAGAACGTACGAACGCCGAATTTCGTGTGCACGCCGACGAAGACCCGCCGGCGTGAGGCCCGGACCGCGTGCGTCTTGATGTCGGCCACGGCCGGGTCGGGGGTGGTGAGGCCGGCCTCGCGGGAGATGCCGTTCGCGCCGACGAAGGCGAGATCGATCACGAAGCCGGAGAGCATGCCGGCCGCCCAGTGGTCGACGGTGGCCAGCGTGCGGCCGCGTACCCGGCCCCCGAGCAGCAGCACCGTGGCCGGCGTCGACTGGGCGAGCCAGGCCGCCGTGTTGAGCGACGCGGTCACCACGGTCAGCGGCCGGTCGGTGGGCAGCGCCTCGGCGATGAGCTGGGGGGTGAAGCCCTCGTCGATGAAGATGGTCTCGGCGTCGCCGATCAGGCCGGCCGCGGCGGCCGCGATCCGGCGCTTCTCCGGCACGCCGCGAGTGGTGCGGATCGCCAGGTCGGTCTCGAATTTCGCGGTCTCCACCGGGTACGCGCCGCCGTGCGTACGCCGGATCAGGCCGTGCTTTTCGAGCAGCCGCAGATCGCGGCGAATTGTTTCGGCGGAGACGTTCAGTTCCGCCGCGAGTTTCGCGACGTTGACCTCGCCGTGGCGGCGGGCCAGCGCGACGATCTGGTGGTGGCGCTCGTCCGCATTCATCCGCACCTCCCCACCATCCAACCGCCCCGCCCACCGCCCACAACCGGACTGAAGGCGTCTTGATAAACCGTGGACTATTTGTAACACCGGCGAAACCGTGTGGTCCGCATCACCTTTCGGGCAAGATGGTGGCATCCTTGCCCGGGTCTCACGTGGTTTCCCGCTGGACTTTATGCTCTTGGGCGGGCAAACCCGACAAAGTGCATGCCCGTTTGCTCTTCCGCCGCGCCCGCTTCGTGCCCGCGGGCGTTCGCTCGGGCGGCCACAGGATTCTCTCAAGTGGGCTCCGCCACGGCCGACTTGGAAGGCGTGCTAGCGACTCAGCAACTGACGGAATTCCTGTCCGTGGTCGCGGACCGCCCCGGTGGTCCGGCCGCGCATCACGCTGCCGTCGACTGCGCCGCCCGGGCGCTGCACGCCGACGTGGCCGTGCTGCTGATCGACGGCGGGGTGGTCGCCGCGGTCGGCGTCGACCCCGGCGCCGTTCCCGCGTACGCCCTCGGCGAGATCGCCGCCGGGCGCCGCAGCACGCTCGAGCTCGCCGGCCACCCGTACGCCATCGCGTTCGCGGACATCAACAGCACAGCCCCGGAGGGGCTCGGGTTCTCCGCGCCGTCCGGAGGACCAGGCGCCGGTAGCAGCACAGCCCCGGAGGGGCTCGGGTTCTCCGCGCCGTCCGTAGGACCAGGCGCCGGCAGCAGGCACGGTCTGCTGGTTCTGGGCCGCCTGGAGGGGGTTTTCTCGGCCGAGGAGATCACTCTGCTGCGCGGCATGGCCCGCGTCCTCGAGCTCAGCCTCAGCTCGCTGCAGCGCCTCGAGTCCGAGCGCCGGTACGCCGAGGAGAACGACCGCCTGATCGACTCGCTCCAGCAGCGTCAGCGCCTGTTCGAGAAGCTCACCGAGATCCAGCGCGCCATCGCCCGCCGCAACCCGCTCGAGAAGATCTTCGAGATCGTCACCGGGGCCGCCCGCGAGCTGCTCGGCGCCGACATGTCCTGCCTCAACCTGATCGACCGCGACGACCCGACCATCGGCGGGACGGCCGCGGCCTCCGGGGTGCCGCCCGAGTTCCTCCGCCGCATGCAGCGCCTGCCGCTCGCCGCCGGCGGGGTCTCCGGCCTGGCCATCCTCGGCGACGAGCTGGTCATGGTCGAGGACTACGCGGTGTCGCCGATCGCCATCCCGGCGATGGCCAAGGCGCAGCTGCGCGCGGTCATGGCCACCCCCGTGCACGAGAACGGGCAGACCGTCGGCAGCCTCACCGTCGGCATGTTCAGCGAGACCCGCGACTGGGACAAGCCGTCCCAGGAGATGCTCAAGGCGTTCGCCGAGCACGTCAGCCTGGCGCTGACCGACGCCCGCACGCTCGAGGCGATGAACCAGGCGTTCCTCGACTCGCTCACCGGGCTACCCAGCCGGGCGCTGTTCCAGACCCGGATGGAGGAGATGCTCGGCGGCTGCACGATCGGCCTGGCCGCCCTCTTCATCGACCTGGACCGCTTCAAGATCGTCAACGACTCGCTCGGCCACGCCGCCGGCGACCACCTGCTGATGGGCGTCGCCGACCGGATCCGCTCCTGCCTGCGCGACTGCGACACCGCGGCCCGGCTCGGCGGCGACGAGTTCGCCGTGCTGCTGCCCGGCCTCTCCTCCGCCGACGAGGCCACGCCGATCGCCCAGCGGCTGCTGGACCGGCTGCGCGAGCCTTTCGACCTCAACGGCGCCGAGGCCTTCGTCAGCGCGAGCATCGGCATCGCCTACAGCAAGCCCGGCGAGCACACCGCCCAGGAGCTGATGGTCGACGCCGACCTGGCCATGTACCAGGCGAAGAAGCACGGCAAGGACAAGTACGAGCTGTTCGAGCCGGACATGCGCACCGAGTTCCAGGCCACCGTCGACCTCGAGTCCGACCTGCGGCGCGCGGTCGTGCGGCACGAGTTCGAGCTGCGCTACCAGCCGATCGTCCACCTCACCACCGGCGACATCACCGGCGTCGAGGCGCTGATCCGGTGGCAGCACCCGCACCGCGGGGTGGTCCCGCCGGCCGACTTCATCCCGCTGGCCGAGGAGACCGGCCTGATCGTGCCGATCGGCGAATGGGTGCTGCGGGAGGCCACCACGCGCGTCGCCGAGTGGAACAAGCGCCGCGCGGGCCGCCCGCTCACGGTCAGCGTGAACATCTCGGCCGTGCAGCTCGAGCAAAGCGTGCTGCCGCAGGTGGTGCAGTCGGCGCTGGACGCGAGCGGCCTGCCCGCCGACCGGCTGATCCTCGAGCTGACCGAGTCGCTGCTGGTGGACCACCGCACCGCGACGCTGCACCGCCTGGAGGCGATCAAGGCCCTCGGCGTGCGCCTGGCGATCGACGACTTCGGCACGGGTTACTCGTCGCTGGCGTACCTGCGCAAGTTCCCGGTCGACATCATCAAAATCGACAAGTCCTTCGTGGACGACGTCGTCGACGAGCCGACCGCCGCGGCCCTGACCCACGGCATCATCCAGCTGGGCCGCGCGCTGCAGCTCTCCACGATCGCCGAGGGCATCGAGCACGCCGGCCAGCTTTCATCGCTGGCCGGCGGCAATTGCGAGATGGGTCAGGGCTACTACTTCGCCGAGCCGCTGACCCGATCGGCCCTCGACGACCTCCTGTTCCCGGTCCACCTGCCTTACGAGTGCGAGTAGACCGCCGGCATCTCGCGCCGGGGACCGCCGCCGCCGTCCAGGCGGTTCGCCAGGCGGTGCAGCACGCCGGCCGTCCGCAGACGCAGCCTGCTGGGCGGCGGCTCCGGCACGACCGGACTGTCCGGCAGCGCGGAGTGGCTCACGAGGGTGCTGGTTCCCTGTACCAGAGCGATCAGGCCGAGTTCCTGCATCGGACTCTCCTCCCGTTGTGATGCGGGCTAAGCTTGTTTCACTGGAAACACTACCCCGCTGATGCGGGTCAAACGCACTTTGGTGGAAACATGTCAGATTTCGCCAAGCTGGACATCTTCGGCGGCGCCGCCGCCCTCGACTTCGCCAACTCCCTCGACGGCCGGGGCACCGACGACCCCGAGGAGTACCTGCACACCTACGCCGACCTGGTCGACTGGGGACGCTTCGCCGGCGTGCTCGACGAGCCCACCGCCCGGCGGCTGACCGGCGACCATCCCGCCGTCCTGCGCACGGCGCTCGACCTCCGCGAGGCGATCTTCCAGGTCTTCGTGGCGATCGGCCGCGGCCGGGAGGCGCCCGCGGATTCGCTGGCCACCGTGCAGGCGCGCTACGCCGAGGCGATGGCCGTCGCCCGGCTCGCCCCCGGCGGCGACGCCTTCGACTGGCGGTTCGACGCGGACGACCCGGGCCGCGCCTGGTGGCCGATGGCGGTCTCCGCGGTGCGGCTGCTCACCGAGGGACCGCTCGACCGCGTGAAGGTCTGTGCCGCCGAGGCCGGGTGCATCGGCCTGTTCGTGGACACCAGCAAGAACCGCAGCCGCCGCTGGTGCACGATGGACGGTTGCGGCGTCGAGGCCAAGGTCCAGCGCCAGGCCCGCCGCCGCGCGCGAAGCAGGGGCTAGCGGCGCCAGGTGCGGGTGGTCGTCGTCGTGACGTTGCCCGCCCGGTCGTACGCGCGCAGCTGGACCTTGAATTTCTTGCCGTATTTCTTGGTGTTGACGGCGAAGCTGTAACTCGCCTTGGACGTCCGCGCGACGAGCTTGCCGTTGATCAGGAGCTCGAGCCGGCTGACGCCGTTGCGGTCGGACGCCGCGCCCTTCAGGCGCACGGTGCCCTTGACCTTGGCGTTGTTCTTGGGACCGCTGGTGATCTTCAGGGTGGGCCGGGTGTTGTCCACAGTGACCCAGCGGGTGACCGTGCTGGTGTTGTACAGCTTGTCGTGCACCTGCCAGGTCAGCGTCTTGCGCCCGTCGGCCCCGGCCGCGATCGTCTGGGTGAGGTTGGCGGGGTTGCTCGCCCAGTACGCGTTGTTCAGCACCGCGTCGAGAACGCCGGCCGGGTCGGCGGCGCGGACCGCGGTGGTGATCCGGGAGCCGCGCACGAGCGTGCCGTTGGCCGGCGTGGCCACCGTGATGACCGGACCGGCCACGTCGACGACCACGGTGAACGCCCGGGTCGACTCGTTACCGACGCGGTCGCGGGCGGTCACCTCCACCGTCCGGGTCCGGGCGGTCTGGCCGAAATCGTAGGTGAGGACGGTGCCGGAGTACGAGTACGTGGAGCCGGGATCGGCCGGCGCCGGTTTCGACTGGACGACGGCCCCGTCGACCCGCCACTCGTCGGAGTTGGCCCCGGTCGAGTCGGAAAACGTGACGTGCAGCTGGGTCCAGCCCTTCACCCGGCCCACCGGGCGGCCCAGGTAGTCCAGCTCCGAGATGACTGGCGCCTTGTTGTCGAAGGTGTAGCCCTGGTACTGCCGCACGTTCCCGGCGCGGTCGGTGACCTCGATGTGCACCCCGCTCGGTCCGCCCACGCTGTCGTAGGTGATGGCCCACGGCGCCTCGGTGACGGACGCGACCTTGGTGCCGTCGATGGCCACCAGGGCGATCTCGGCGACGTCGTCGGACATGTCGCTCGCGGTCACGGTGAAGGTGCCGCCCTGCGGAGTGCCGGGCTTCGGCGAGAACGAGGCGGTCGGCAGCGTCCCATCGACGAGCACGGTGGTGCTGGCCTCGGCAAATTTGTCCGAGGTGTAGTAGGCGCGCACCGTCACCAGAAGCTTTTGGCCGGCCGTCCCCGCGCGGAGAGGCAAACGTAGGCCCGCCGCCCAGTTCAGACTCGTGTAGGCGAGCTCCCCGTTGCCGAGCACTTCAACCTTGACGACGTCGGCACCGGTCCACATCGGAACGAAGCGCGACATGATCCCGACCGGCTGGCCCTCGGTCAGGCCGGTGGAGGTGACCACCAGCGGGTCGCCCTCGGCGGCGCGGGCCGGCGTGCCACCGGCAATGATCAACGAACTGACGATCGCCGCGACCGCGGCCGAACGCGCCTTGCCCATGGCATAGCCCCCGTATGGAGAAATACTCAGATCATTTATTACGGCCCCGAGGGGTCGGTCGTCAAGCCGCGATGGCGGCTTGACGACCGAAAGATCAGCGTCCTCGGTAGGCGTCGATGATGGTCTGCTCGACGCTGCTTCCGGCGCTGCCCTGGGCGCTCACCCGCAGCGACACCGTCTGGCCGGCCGCCGGCTGCGGCAGCTGAGCCCGATAGACGCCGTCAGCCGTGCGCTGGACCGGGGCCTTGCGCCAGGTCGCGCCCCCGTCATGGGAGGTGGAGACGGTAAATGCGGTGACCGTCTGACGCCGTACGCCATGGGCTTGAATGATCTTGAAATGGGGCAGGTTGTAGTCCACCGCGAGCAAGGGCAGCAGGCGGTCCTGCGCCGAGGAACGGAACGTCCACGACGTGGTGGTGCGGGTGGAGACGGGAATCGCCTGGCTCGCGTCGACGTCGAAGGTCAGCCGGTAGTTCGCCGGTCCGCGCGGGACCGCGAAGTCGGCGATCGAGTCGGGCGCCTCCCCCACCGGCTTGCCGTCCCGGTCCAGCCGCAGCTTGGCGGTGATGTTCGGGTCGAAGCCGCCGGACAGGCAGTCGAAACGGCCATGCCGGTCGACGAGCGTGACCAGCTCGACGTGCATGTTCCCGCTCGTGCGCCAGGGCTGGGCGGGCATGCAGCCGCTGGCCGAGCCGGCCGGGTCGTCGAAGAAGTCGGAGTGCAGCGGCTCCCGCAGCCAAGTCTTCTCCTGGACGCTACCGGGCGCGTAGCTGCGCAGGCCCTCCTGCGTGACGGTTCCGTTCCAGAACGCTTCGTCGATCCACTTGACGCCGGGGGTGACGTAGTCGGTGCGGTCGCCGGCGAGGGGACCGGTGGCGTGCTCGGCGATGAACGCGCCCTCGGGGCTGAAGCCGTACCGTTTGTGCTCGGTCACGGAGTCGGGCATGTCGACCTGGTGGAAATGCTGGTCGATCCGGGCCAACGCCGATTTTTCGGTGGTGTACGTGGGGTCGGCCGGGATGCTGTTGCCGAACGAATGCACGAGGTCGTAAACCTCGCCCGGCGCCTCGAGCCCGAAGCCGCCGTAGGTCGTGAAGGTCCCCACGGACGCGCCGTCACTGTCAGGCAGCACGAAGACGTGCGAGGCCGCGTCGCCCCACCCGAAGGCGAAGTCACTCCAGGCCTCACCGCGCCGCCCTTGTTGAACGTAGGTGATGCCGGCCGCGCGCAAGGAAGCATCTGACACCTTGGCGTCGAGCTGCCGCGATTTGGACAAATCAAACCGCAGGATCGTGTCCGTCGAAATGGAGATGTCGGGATCGCCGGCCAGCGCCGCCCGCTCGTCGCCGTCCGCATAGGACATGAACGACGCCATCACGCTGTACCGCCCATCCGGCACCGGGAACGTCAACGTCCCGCCGAGATCCGCACCGTCCAATGTGGTAGCGATCGCCGGATCGTCCAGATTGACCACCTGAACGGTCACGAAGCCGTCGGCGCCCTCCGGCATCCCCGGGATCGCGGTCGTCTGCACGGTGAGGTCATGACCAGGGGCTTCGACATAAAACCCCGATTTCGTACGAGCAACGACCGCTCCCCCGACCCGGGCCGTGACCGTGGCGATGTAGTACCCCGCCGCCAGCCCGTCCCGTTCGACGTCGAGCTTGACCCCGCCCGTCGCGCCCGCCGCCAGCTGAAGCCGGTTGGCCGAGAGCGTGGCCGGCGCCGCAACCCCGTGCCGGTCGCGCACGTCCGCGGACAGCGCGACCCGCACCGGCGCGCTCCCGGTGTTGGTCCAGGTCAGTGACGGGCCGCTCACCACGCCCGAGAGCGCCTTGGCCGCGTTGAGCCGCCCCGCGCCGCTCGTGTAGAGATCGCCGCCCACGATCGGGTCGGCCGCCCCGACCAGCGCCGCCTTGAGCTGGTCCGCCTTCCACGACGGATGCCGCTGCGCGAGCAGCGCCGCCGCCCCGGCCACGTGCGGCGTCGCCATCGAGGTCCCCGACGCCGCCACGTGCCGGTCGTCGATCACTTCGCCCATCGCGGTGCCGGCCGCGCGGGCCGCCACGATGTCCACGCCCGGCGCCACGATGTCGGGCTTGGCCGCGTGGCTGCCGGCCAGCGGGCCGCGGCTGGAGAACTCGGCGAGCCGGTCCCGCCCGTCGACCGCGCCGACGGTGAGCGCCCGGTCCGCCGCCCCCGGCGAGGCGACGGTCGAGTCCCCCGGCCCGTCGTTGCCGGCCGCCACCACGAACAGCGCCCCGGTCTGGTCGGTGAGGGTGTCGAGCGCGAGCGAGAGCGGGTCGTTGCCGTCGCTGGGCTCCCAGCCGCCGAGGCTCATGTTCACCACCGGCGCGCGGGTCGCGGCCCACTCCATCCCGGCGATGACCTGCGAGTCGGCGCCCTCCCCGTTGTCGTCGAGCACCTTGCCGACGACCAGGCCCGCGCCCGGCGCCACCGCACCGGCGATCGACGCCACGTGGGTGCCGTGGCCGACCCGGTCGACGGCGTCGCCGCCTTCCACGCTGAAATCCTCGGACTCGGCGACCCGGCCGGCGAGGTCGGGATGAGTGGCGTCCACACCCGTGTCCAGCACCGCGACTTTGGTGCCGGCGCCGGTGTACCCGGCGCTCCAGGCCTGTGGCGCGGAGACCTGCCGGAGGTTCTTGCCGATGGCCGTCGCGCGCACCTTGCGGTCGAGCCAGATCTTGGGAGCGGGACCGGCCAGGCGGGCGGAGGTCGCGGGAATGCCGGAGCCCTTCGCCCACCGGGTGGCCACCGCACCGATGCTCGGAAGCGAGCGGCCGGCGGCAAGACGAGCGCTTCCCGACCTGATGATCAGGGGCAGGTCCCTGGTGTGGGCGTCGTCGTAGCCGTCCATGATCAGCGCGGTCACGTCGAAGAGCGCCGGGTCGAGCACCTTGTCGATCAGCGGCGCGACCGTGGCCGGCACGACGCGGACGTGGCCGTCGGGACCGCAGCTGCGGTGCAGCACGCCGCTCGGGGCGGCCGGGCGCACACTGACCGCCGGGCATCCGGCCGGTCCGCCGCTCACGGTGACCACATCACCGGTCAGCAGCGTCACCTTGAAGGTCGGTTCGGGCTTTACATCGGCGGCAGGCGGGGCGGCGCCCAAGGTAGTGATCAACGATCCGATGGCGAGAAACATCGACACATTCACATCAGTGAGACGTGATCGGCCGCCCGAAAGGATGCTTCAGGCCGCCGGCGCCGACGTGATCAGCTCCCCGAACTCCTCCGGCGAGAGCGGATGCGCGAAGAGGAAGCCCTGCGCCGTCCGGTAGCCAAGCTCGTGCAACCGCTCGGCCTGATCCGGCGTCTCCACCCCCTCGGCGATCGTCTGCAGGCCCAGCGAGTCGGCCAGCCGCAGGACAGTCGCGGCCACCGGCGCCCGCCCCGGCCGGGTGAACGAGCCGTCCAGCTTGAGCTGGTCGATCGGGCAGTCGTGCAGCATGGTCAGCGTCGACTGCCCGGTGCCGAAGTCGTCGAGCGCCACGCGTACGCCCAGCGACCGCAGCGCGGTCAGCGTGGTCGCCGACTCGTGCGGGTCCACCGGCATCGACTCGGTGACCTCGAGCGTGATCCGGTGCGGCTCGATGCCGTACTCGTCGAGGAGAGCCGCGACCGAGGCCGCGAACCCCGGCTCGCGCAGGTCCCGCGGAGAGACATTGATGTTGAGTACGGCCGGGGCGTCCACGCCGTGCGTCGCCGTCCAGTCGGCCAGCTGCCGCACGGCCGCCCGCAGCACCCACCGGCTCAGCGGCACGATCAGCCCGGTTCGCTCGGCGACCGGCAGGAAGGTCTGCGGCGGCATCGTGCCGTGGGTCGGATGTGCCCAGCGCACCAGCGCCTCCGCCCCGAGCACCCGCCCGTCCGGCAGCGCCACGATCGGCTGGTAGAGCAGGTACAGCTGGCCGTCGTCGATCGCGTCGCGCAGCTCGGCGCCGAGGTGGGCGTTGTCCGTGCCGGCCTGGGCCATGTCCGGCGTGAAGTGCAGCGACGCCGTGCCCGAGATGGCCTTGGCGGCGTACATCGCGATGTCGGCGTGACGCAGCAGCACGCTGGCGTCGTCGCCGGAGCACCCGTCGGCGATCCCGATGCTCGCCCGGATCGGCAGCTCGTGCCCGTCGGCGAGGACCGGCGGCCGCAGCGCCTCGATCATGCGCTGGGCGGCCAGGTCGGCGGCGGCCGGGTCGGCGCCGTCGAGCACCACCACGAATTCGTCGCCGCCGAGCCGGGCCACGGTGTCCTCGGCGCGGATGCAGGCGTTGAGGCGCTGGGCCACCGCGATCAGCAGCAGGTCGCCGACCTCGTGGCCGAGGGTGTCGTTGACCTCCTTGAAGTCGTCGAGGTCGATCAGCGCGACCGCCACCGGCCGCTCGCCGGGCGCGGTGAGAGCCTTGTCGAGGCGCTCGTGGAAGAGCGTGCGGTTGGGCAGCTGGGTGAGCGCGTCGTGGGTGGCGCCGTGGTCGAGCCGGTTGAGCAGGCGGCCGTTGTCGAGGAACGCGGTGATCTGGCGGACCACGACCAGGACGGTGAGCGCCACCGCGCTGAGCACGATGACCCGGCGGTCGGCGGCGTTGTCCGGCAGGGCGACGCTGAGCAGCAGGCCGTCGACCGCGGCGATGGCGACGTACGGCAGGAAGCTGAACGAGCGGCGACGGGGCTCGCGGACGCCGCGGCGCGGGCTGTAGTCGGCGGCGCGCTGGCGCTCGGCGGCCCACCCCGCGAAGAAGAAGATCAGCGGCATGCTGACGATGTCGGGGAACAGGTGCGGGTCGAGCGGCTCGAGCAGCGGGCGCAGGGTGGGCCCGACCGCGCCGATCAGCACGGCGATGCCGATCCGCTGCAGCGCGCCCCGGTCGAGAAACCCGGTGGGCCGGGTCAGCACGACCTTGGCCACGGCGAAGACGGCGACCAGCGCGAGCGTGGTCAGCGCCAGCGAGATGTAGATGACCTTCTCGTCGCCGCCGTGCAGGGCGTACCGGGTGGAGAAGTGCCAAGCGAAGACGGCGCAGGCCAGCATCACCGTGCCGGCGTCGAGAACGATGCGGAACAGCTCGCCCCGGCTCTGCCGCCCGAACGGCAGCCGCAGCAGCGAGTAGATGATCAGGACGATCGCCAGCCCGTCGAAGAGCATCTGGCCGGCGCTGACGTGCTGACCGGCCGGATCGGCGGCGGTGACAATGTCGTACGCCTGGGCGAGGCTCCCGAGAGCGACCAGGACCGCCACCGCGACCAGATGTCGCCAGAACCGCCGGGTGGGCTCGGGCAGGCGGCTGTCCCGGGCCGTACGCGAGAAATTGGCTATCAGAAGCAGGGAGCCGCCGACGCTGGGCAGCCACAGAATCGGCCAGGGCAGCACCGGGTGGACCGCGTTGATCGCGAAGAGCAGCACCGCGACCAGCGTGAGCACGGCGGACGCGAGCAGCATCCGGCCGGACGCCGTGATCCGTGACCAGGGCACGCCCATCCGTCAGCCTCCTCGACCCGCTTCTGCGGGCCTTGGATCGGCCGGACACGCCCGGACGTGAGGAATTGCTTTCGGAAGCAGTTCCCGGCCAACTCCGGTTCGCCTGGATTTCACCTGCGTGCAGAACGTTTGCTCGATGTCCGTGCGATTGAGCCTCGTCGTGCCGGTGTACCGCGTCGAGCCGTACCTGATGGCGTGCCTCGACTCGATCCACGCCGGCCTGACCTCCGACGAGCTCGCCCGGATCGAGATCATCGCCGTCGACGACGCGTCCCCCGACCGGTGCGGCGCGCTGCTCGACGATTTCCAGGCAAATCACGATTTCGTACGGGTGGTGCACCTGCCCGCCAACGTCGGGCTGGGGCTCGCGCGCAACGCGGGTCTGACCGAGGCGACCGGCGACTACGTGTGGTTCGTCGACAGCGACGACTGGCTGCCCGAGGGCTCGGTCCGGGCCGTGCTGGCGGCCCTGGACGCCGAGCGGCCCGACGTGCTGCTCATCGACCACCTGCGGGTGCACGACGACGACGGCCGCCGCAAGGCCGACGCCAGCTCGCCCCTGCTGGCCGGCAAGCCGGCCCTGGAGCGGATGCTCGGCGTGCAGCACACCGCCTGGAACAGGATCGTCGGCCGCGAGTTCCTGCAGCGCAACGGCCTGCGCTTCGGCCCCGGGTGGTACGAGGACGTCTCGTTCAGTCACCCCGTGCTGCTGGCCGCCGACCGGATCGCCGCGCTGAACCGGGTCTGCTACCACTACCGTATCGGCCGCCCCGGCGCGATCACCGCGACCCGCAGCGAGCGCCACTTCGAGGCCTTCGACCAGTACGACCGCCTCCAGGAATGGATCGCCGCCCACGCCGTCGCCCCCGCGGTCCGGGCCCGGCTGTTCACCCTGATGATCAACCACCTGCTCGTGGTGGCCGGCAACGACGGCCGGATGCTCCCCGAGCACCGGCGGCGGTTCTTCGAGCGGACGACCGAGCTCTACCGCCGGCACCGCCCCGAGGGGCACGTCCCGCGCGGTCTCAAGCACCGGCTGGTCGCCGCCGGGGCGTACGGCGTGTACGCGCTGCTCAGGGCCGGTTACCGACGGGCCGGGGGACGGCGCCGGAAACCCGAACGGACACCCCTGGTTTCCCGGGACGTTGCCTCGCCGCCACCGTCGACACAGGCCGCGTCCATAATTTGAGGTGTGCTTCGACCTGCCGCGTACTCCGATCGCGATCTGATCCTCCCCTGGCGCAACCACCCGTCGGTGCGGGCCGTGAGCCTCACCACGCACGAGATCAAGCCGGAGGAGCACGCGCGCTGGTGGGAAAAGCGCTGGCAGAGCGTCCTGATCTACGAGGACGATCGGGGCGAGCCGGCCGGGGTCGTGATCTTCGACGGCAACACCTGGTCCTTCTATCTGGATACCGTGGGCCTCGGCGACCGCCTCCTCCCCGCCTGGATGCGGCTGGAGAAGGAAGCCGTCGAGTACGCGTTCGGCACGCTCGGCCTGGAAACGCTCGGCGGCGAGACGCTCGCCGACAACAAGCAGGTCCTGGCGCTGCACCGGCGCTTCGGCTTCAAGGAGACGCGCCGCTACGAACGGCTCGTCGACGGCGAGATGAAAACGGTCGTCTGGACCGAGAGAGGTAAGTAATGGCACAGTTCGGACCCGACAAGCGGCCGTACATCGTCGCGGAGATGTCCGGGAACCACAACGGCTCCCTCGACCGGGCGCTCGCCCTGGTCGACGCGGCGGCGGACGCCGGCGCCGACGCGATCAAGATCCAGACGTACACCGCGGACACGCTGACCCTGGATGTGAAGCACCCCCGGTTCCAGCTCTCCAAGGGTCACGAGCTCTGGGGCGGCGAATATCTTTACCAGCTGTACGAGCGGGCCCACACCCCGTGGGACTGGCACCAGCCGATCTTCGACCGGGCCCGCGAGCGGGGCATCACCCCGTTCTCCAGCCCGTTCGACCCGACGGCCATCGACCTGCTCGAAAAGCTCGACGCGCCGATGTACAAGATCGCGTCCTCGGAGATCACCGACCTGCCGCTGATCCGCCTGGCCGCGAGTACCGGCAAGCCCGTGATCATCTCGACCGGCATGGCGTCGGTCAAGGAGATCGCCGCCGCGGTCGAGGCCGCCCAGGGCGCCGGCGCCGGCGAGGTCACCGTGCTGGCCTGCACGGCGTCCTACCCGTCCCCGCCCGAGGAGAGCAACCTGCGCCGCATTCCGGTGCTGGCCCAGATGCTCGAGCTCCCGATCGGCCTCAGCGACCACACGCTCGGCATCGGCGTCCCGGTCGCGGCCGTGGCCTTCGGCGCCTGCCTGATCGAGAAGCACGTGACCCTCGACCGCGCCGACGGCGGCGTCGACTCGGCGTTCTCCCTCAACCCCGCCGAGCTCAAGCTGCTGCGCGAGGAGTCGGAGCGCGCTTGGCAGGCGCTCGGCACCACGCACGTCGGCCCGACCGAGCACGAGAAGGAGGGCTTGCGCTTCCGCCGCTCCCTCTACGTCGTGACGGACGTGAAGGCCGGCGACACGGTGACCCCGGAGAACGTCCGCTCGATCCGCCCCACCGGCGGCCTCGAGCCCGACGCCATCGGCTCGGTCCTGGGCCGCACCTTCACCGCCGACGCCGCGAAGGGCACCCCCCTGACCTGGGACCTCATCTGACCTGACTCCGACGGGCCCCCGCGCGATCTGGGCGCGCGGGGGCCCGTCGCCGTCACTGGCGACCTTGATAAGTTGCGGTGCCCAGCGAACCCGAAATCACCACCGCGCAAAGCGCACCGCAGCCCCTCACGCCAGCCCCGGCGACCTTGATGAGTTACCGCGCGCAACGCACGCCAAATCACCATCGCGCAAAGCACACCCGCAGCCCCTCACGCCAGCCCCGGCGACCTTGATGAGTTACCGCACGCAACGCACGCCAAATCACCATCGCGCAAAAGCGCATCCGCGCCACCTCCCGCCAGCCCGGGGCGATCTTGATGAGTTAGCGCGCGCGGCAAGTGCGAATTCACCATCGCGGCGGGCGACAGCGTCGGGCGACAGCGGCGGGTGTCAGCGGCGGAGCAGGCGCTTGATGGCCTTCTTGCCGTCGCGGGCGGCCAGGCGGTAGGCGGTGCGGCCGGCGATCAGGGCCTTGCCCGCGAAGCGGCGGCGGTAGAACTGGATCTCCAGGTCGAGCTTGCTCAGGGTGTTGTCGCGCGACTGGATGATCTGCTCGGTCCACTCCATCATCGCGAGCAGGTGGCTCGCCTCGTAGCGCTGACGCCAGAGCGCCTCGGTCAGCTCGCGGAAGCCGGGAATGTCGACGCTCGCCGTGCCGGCCGTGACCGCCAGCAGCTGCAGCCGCCGGGCGTCCTGCTCGGCGAGCGTGAGCTCGAACTCGGCCGCCTCGACGCGGACGTGCAGGTCGACAGCGGCCCGCAGCTGCTCGTCGGTGACGCCGCGGCCCACCATGCCGAGCAGGGTCGAGGTCAGCTCGACGGCGCTCGACGTGATCGGCCACGGGTGCGGGCGCGACGAGGTGATCAGCTGGACCGCGAAGGCCCACAGCGCGCGGACCAGGGCGGTCTCGTGCTCGACGGCCTCGAGGGGCTGCCAGCGGGTCGGCAGCAGCACCGGGCCGTCGGGGGTGACCAGCACGTCGGCGAGGTCGGCGAGCGCAGCGGGCCCGTCGAGGGCCTGGCCCGACAGCCACGAGTCGTACTGGCCCAGCTCGACCCGCATCTGACGCAGGTCGGCGGTGGCGCACAGGTGGAGAAGCCGCTCCTCGAGCACATAACCCGAGTCGGCGCCGGCGACGGAGGCGATCCGGCGCAGGCCCTCCCGCTCGATCGGTGACTCCAGGGGCTCGAGCACCGTGGTGGTGGTGTTGCTCACCCCGTACGCGAAAGTGCCGCGCGCGTCGCCCACCAGAAGCTCAGGCCGTTCGACGGTCGCCGGCGACGAGGCAGCCCGGGCGATCACCAGCCATGCGGGCGCGATCGTGTCCTCGGCGCCGGCCCGCAGCGCGCGGGTGACCAGCACGCGCGGGTCGCTGAGCACCGGACGGCCGCGGTAGGCGAGCGCGAACGCCTGCGACAGCGCGGCGCCGAGGCGGGGACGCAGCGGCGAGGAGATCTCGCCGAGCAGGCCCGGCCCGACCAGCACGGTCGGCACGCCCGGCTCGGGGAAGGCCGCATAGGTCACGTCGACCGCCAGGCCCGCGTCGGTGAGCCGGTCGACCAGCTGCTCGCGGGAGGCGGGGCGGTGGGTGTCGTGGTCGTCCACCGGGTACCACGCCGCGTCCTGCGCCTCGCGGGCGCCGGGCTCGAGCCGCACGGTGTGGTGCACGCCCAGCCGGTTGTCGTGCATGAGGAGCAGGGTGCCGTCGGCGCGCACCGCCTCGGCCAGGCGGTCGACCAGCTCGCCGGCGTCCATCTGCTCACCCTCGGACGAGTTCAGCCGGTCGACGCCGTCGACGGCCACCACCAGGTCGAACGTCTCGGCGGGGTCGAGCTTGACCGCGGAGCCGGCGAGCACGGTGACCTTGGGGTGGGCGCGGGCCGACTCCTCGGCGTCGACCAGCGAGCGCAGCAGCCAGGTGACCGTGGCGCCGCCGTCGACGAGGAGGGTGACCAGGTCGTCGGCGATCAGGCCGGCGACGAGGACGACGCGGCCGGGCGCGGCGAACCCGTGGACCAGGTGGCGCAGCAGCGCACCCTGCGGCACCATCGGGCCGCGGCGGGCGTCACGGTCGGTCCAGTTGAACATCTCGCCGCCGAGGCGCCGCAGGTTGTCGACCGGCGGCGTGGTGAGGGCGGCGGCGTAGTCCGAACCCTGCGCGGGAATCAGGGCAGCGGCGTCGGACATACTTCTCCCTCTCGTCGGCGTGCAGCGCCGGAAGCTACCACCCAAGGGTAAATCAAAGGTGAATTCCGACGGTGTGCAGTGACATCGGTCGATTGCCGGAATTGTCCGCGCAAGCCCCATGCGTGAGTGGGATCACAGTACCCTGACCCCCGGCCGGCGATCTTTGCCGCCCGGAACAACAATCCCCATTCGCGTCGCCTACAGTGGACGCTTAACGTGAATAATTTTCAATGGCCGAGGTCGAGCCCTCCCCCGGGCTCCCACGGAAAACGGCCGGACGGACGCCGCCACGTCCCCCGGCCGCTCGCCGCCGGCCCGGCGCGGGGTCTTGCCCCCGTCCTGCGCCGGGCCGGCCCGCGTGTGTCTTTACGACGTGGTGATCAACTCCCGCGGGGAGTCGGCCGGGGAAGGCACCGGCGCCGGCTCGTGAGCGATCTGCGGGAGCCAGCCCAGCCACCGCGGCAGCCACCAGTTCTTCTCGCCGAGCAGCGCCATCACCGCCGGCAGCAGCACCGCCCGGATGATCGTCGCGTCCAGCAGGACCGCCGCCGCCAGGCCCACGCCCAGCTGCTTGGTCGAGGCGAGCGGCAGCGTCGCGAAGAGCGCGAACACCGCCACCATCACCACGGCCGCGCTGGTGATGACGCCGGCCGTGCGGCCGATGCCCTCCCGCACCGCCTGCCGCGTCGACAGGCCGCGGTCGTACCCCTCGCGGATCCGGCTCAGCACGAAGACGTGGTAGTCCATCGACAAGCCGAACAGGATGATGAACAGGAACAACGGCATCCAGTTCGTGATCCCGTCCGTCGCCTGGAACTGAAGCTGCTTCTCGAAGTGGCCGTACTGGAAGACCCAAACCAGCATTCCGTACGCCGCGGCGACCGACAGCAGATTGAGCACGACCCCGGTGATCGCCACCACGACCGACCGGAACGAGACCAGCAGCAGCAGGAACGCCAGTCCGAGCACGAAGCCGAACACCCACGGCAGGCTCGCGTCGAGGCGGGCGTTGAAGTCCGCGTCACCGGCGCGGTCCCCGGTGACCAGCGCGGTCGCGCCGTCCACCCGGCCGAACGTCGCGGGCACCACGTTCTCGCGCAGGGAAGAGAGCGCGTCGTCGCCGACCAGGCCGACCGAGACGATCGCGACCGTGCCGGCCGGGTTGATCCGCACCTCCACCGGCCCGGTCAGCTTGCCGCCGCTGCCCTCCACCGCCTTCTTGAAGCTCGCCAGCGAGGAGTCGAACGTGCCGCCCTTGACCGTCGACGCCTGGACCACGACCTCGGCCGGCGACGTCTTGCTCGGGAAGGCCGCGTCGACCGCCTTGAAGGCCTGCACGATCGACGCCTTGGGCGGCAGGTCCTCGATGCCCTCGGCCTTGGTGCGCAGGTCGAGCACCGGCGAGGCGATCACGGCCAGGGCGCCGATCGCGACGACCGCCGAGATCAGCGGCTTGGCCAGCACCAGGCCGAGGAACGCGTTCCAGGCGCGGCCGTCGCTGCGCCGCCGATACAGCCCCGGGATCTTGACGGCGTCGACCTTGTCGCCGAGCGCCGCCAGCATGGCCGGCAGCACCGTCAGCGAGCCCAGCACGGCGGTGGCGACGACCAGGATCGTGCCGACCGCGAAGCTGACGAACGTGGTGTCGAAGGTGAAGAACATGCCGGCCATCGCCACGATCACGGTCAGGCCGGAGACCCAGATCGACCGGCCCGAGGTCTGCGCCGCGACCACCAGCGCCCGGTGCGCGTCGGCGCCGGCCCGCCGCTCGTCGCGTTCCCGCTTGATGTAGAAGAGGCAGTAGTCGACCCCCACCGCCAGGCCGACCAGCAGCATCACGTGCATCGTGGTGTCGACCGTGGGCGCGAGCCGGCTGGCCGCCGCGAGGAGGCCGATCGCCGCCACCACCGCCATGATCGCGAGCGCGACCGGCAGCAGCGCCGCCACCACCGCGCCGAAGGCGACCAGCAGGATGCCCAGGGTCACCGGGATGGAGAGCATCCCGAGCCGCGAGAGGCCCTTGTCGAGGTCGTCGCCGATCAGCTTGTCGCCGCTCGCGTCGCCGCCCTGGGCGATGTAGAAGTCCGGGTGCGCCGCCTGCACCTTGGCGACCGTGTCGAGGGACGGGCCCACCCGGTCCTTCGCGGTATCCGGGTCGCCGGCGATGCTGAAGGTGATCAGCGACGACCGCTTGTCCGGCGACTCGATCGCCGGCTGCACGCCGGTCACGTCGGCGGTGTTCTTCAGCTGCTTGGTCACGTCGGCGATGGCCGCGGCGCGGTCCGTGCCGGCCCGGTTCTGCACGATGACCATCTCGCCGGCCTGCTGCACCGGGAAACCGGCCTGCTCGACAATCTTGTCGGCCTTGCCGGAGTCACCGTGACCCTGGTCGGCGCCGGTGGCCTCGCGCGTCCCGAGCTGTCCACTCAGGATGGTCACGCCGATCACGAAGGCGACCCACCCCAGGATCGCGAGCGTCCGGTGGCGGGCGCTCCACATCGCGGCCCGTGCCGCGATCCCCTTGACGTGCTGGCCGCCTTCAGTCCGCTTTTGGGTGGCGGGCGGGGCGGTTGGATGGCTGTTCCTCATGGGAAAGACGCTATGGAGAAGGCCGATCACGATCGATGCGGCTGACTCCCGGGTTTGCAGTAGGGCTAGCCCTACCTACCCCTGCAGGTAGGCGAGCACGGCCAGCACCCGGCGGTGCTGTTCCTCGTCCTGGTGGAGGTCGAGCTTGGTGAAGATGTTGCGGACGTGCTTCTCGACCGCGCCCTCGGTGACGACCATCTTGCGGGCGACCGCCGTGTTGGACATGCCCTCGGCCATCAGGCCCAGCACCTCGCGCTCGCGCGGGGTGAGGTTGCGCAGCGGGTCGTCGCGGCGGCGGCGCACCAGCAGCTGGCTGACCACCTCGGGGTCGAGCACGGTGCCGCCGCCCGCGACCCGGCGCAGGCCGTCGAGGAACTCGGCGACCTGGGAGACGCGGTCCTTCAGCAGGTAACCGACCCCGCCCAGGCGGTCGGCGAGCAGGTCGTCGGCGTACGAGACCTCGACGTACTGGGAGAGCACCAGGATCGGGCTGCCGGGCACCAGCGAGCGGGCCTCGACGGCGGCGCGCAGGCCCTCGTCGGTGTGCGTGGGCGGCATCCGGACGTCCACGATGGACACGTCCGGCTTGTGCTCGGCGATCGCGGACACGAGAGAAGGCCCGTCGCCGACGGCCGCCACCACCGTGTGGCCGTTCTCCTCGACGAGCCTTATCAGACCCTCGCGCAGCAGTACAGCGTCATCCGCAATCACGACCCGCATGCCGCCATGCTGTCAGATCGGCGGCCCTTTAGAGGGGCAGGGCCGCCGTGAGCCGCGTCCCGCCGTTGATCGGGCTGTCGACCGCGAGCACGCCGCCGGCCGCGCGGACCCGGTCGTCGAGCCCGGCCAGGCCGTGCCCCTTGGCGAGGCTGGCGCCGCCCACCCCGTCGTCGGCGACGGTGACCATCAGGCCGGTCGCGATGCGCTGGACGCTGACCTGCACCTCGCTGGCCTGGCTGTGCTTCGCCACGTTGGTCAGCGCCTCGGCGACCACGAAGTAGGCGGTCGACTCGACGGCCGGGTCGAGCCGCTCGAACGTGGGAGCGTCGAGGTCGACGGGAACCGTGCAGCGGCCGGCGAGCGCGGTGAGCGCGGCCTGCAGGCCCCGGTCGACCAGGATCGGCGGGGCGATGCCGCGGGACAGGGCGCGCAGCTCGTCGAGGGTCTCGCGGGTCTGGCTGAGCGCCTCGGTGATGGTGGCGCGGGCGGCGTCGGGGTCGGTGGCGAACTGCTGCTCGGCGCGGCCGAGGTCCATCGCCAGGCGGACCAGGCGCTGCTGCGGCCCGTCGTGGATGTCGCGCTCGAGCTTGCGCAGCGCGGTGGCCTCGGCCGAGACGGCGGCGGCCTTCTGCTGCTGGGCGAGCTCGCGGCCGGCCTCGGCCTGGGCGACCTGCTCGCGCAGCTCGTTGACCCCGCTCAGCAGGCCGCGGGCGAACCATGCCTCGAGCAGGGCGGCCCCGCGGACCACCCAGAACAGGGTGCCGGCGAAGAAGATGCCGGCGGCCAGGTAGAACGCGACCTTGGTGCCGTAGCTGCCGTCGAAGCCGAGCAGCTCGGGCAGGTCCTGGTCGTCCGGGCCGTTCGGCAGGGACCAGCCCCACAGGCCCCAGGTGAGGCCGCCGAGCGCGCCCGCCCACCACGTGATCACGAAGGCGAACGAGATCGTGCTGGGGATGAAGCGGAACATGCCGTGCAGCAGGTCGAGCCAGCTCTGCCCGTCGCCGAGCGGGGTGAACACCCGGCGCAGGAAGCTGTCGTCCTTCGGCTTCTTGTAGTACGGGTGCTGGAGGCTGCGGTGGAAGACCGGGCCGATCCGGGCGCGCTCGAGCACGGCGAAGCCGCGAGCCACATACATCGTGGCGAGCAGGATGGGCAGCCCGACCCAGATGACGAGGGTGCCGACGCCGGTCCAGAACAGGCTCATGAGCAGCGAGATGGTGAGGATCCCGATCGGGAAGCCGATCAGGACGTACTGCGTGTCGATGCCGATCTGGCGCAGGATCCGCATGGCGGGTGCGGGCGGGGCGGGGGTCGTCGTCATGTCATCGACGCTAGACATCGGCGCCCCCCTCTCCGATCCCGCTGACCGCCGAATCGACGGTAGGGCTAACCCTACGTTCCCGGCGCCCTACCCCACCTCGTAGACGGTCACCGGCCCGGCCGTGTGCCGCACGGTCGCGACCTTGGCCAGCTGCGGCGACACCGGCCCGTACCGGCTGTCGGCGAAGAGCCAGCGCACGTGGTACCGCGTGCGCAGCTCGTCGACGTCGGCGGCGGCGCCCTTGGCGAAGACCCGCTCGTTGAGCGCGAACCGGTCGGGGTAGGGCGCGGGCTGGTACACGTACTTCAGGCCGTTCACGTTGTTGGCCGCCACCGCCTGGTCGGTGTACGCCCAGCTCTCCACCAGGGCGCGCCGGCCGGTCAGCGCCACGACCCAGAAGGCCCGGGCGTCGCACACCTTCGCCCGGTTGGGCAGCAGCTGGCAGTGCACGTTGGTGGCGATCACGTCGTTCTTGCCGGCCTCGTGGTCGAGCCACTGGGCGGCGGCCATCTCGTCCTTGCTGACCATGCGGCTGGGCGACGGCGCCGTGTTGTTGCGCAGGGACGCGCCCGCGGTCTTGGCGGTGTTGAAGGCGAACGCGCCCACGCCGGCGCCGAGCACGGCCGCGAGCAACGCGATCGGGATCGCCTTCCGGCGGTGCCGCAGCAGGAACGCCCCGACGGCGGCGACCAGGGCGGTGAGCAGCACCGGCCGCAGCAGGGCCCATGACCACGAGGTGACCGTGTGGGCCGGCGGGTCGAAGAACCACAACCCGATGAAGGCCACGATCACCGACCAGACGAAGCCCGCGGCCAGGCCGGCGTAGACCGGGCGGGTGCCGCGGGCCCGCTCGGCGAGCAGCCAGACGGTGAGGGCCGACGCGAACGGGAGCACGCCGGTGTAGAAGTAGCCCTGGCTGGCCGACGGGTGCCAGAGCAGCCACATGCCGCCGGCCCCGGCCACGGTCAGGCCGGCGAGCAGCCAGGCCGACGGGTCGCGCCGGACGATCATGGTGATCCCGAGCAGCCGGCCGGCCTGCATGAGGGCCCACCAGACGAGCAGCGCGGCTACGAAGAGCAGGCCGCCGGCCGAGGCGTGGGCGATGCCGGGCGGGAAGACGCCGTCGTTCAGGTCGTGCACGCCGAGGGTCTGCTTGTACGGCGCGACCAGGTAGAGGAACGTCAGCGGCTGCAGGGTGAGCACGCCCGCGCCGCCGCCGCTGAACAGCTTGAGGCCGACGAACATGGCGGCCAGCACGAGGCCGAAGAGCGCCAGCGTGGTCTTCAGCCGCTCGCGGTGCCAGATCAGGACCGGGAGACCGGCCGCGGCCAGGCCGGCCACGATCGGCGGCAGGCTGCTCGACTTCGAACCGGCGCAGGCCAGCGCGAGCGGGAAGACCAGCAGCCAGGCCCAGCCCACCGGGCGGCCGCGCAGCACGTCGACCGCGATCGACAGCAGCAGCGCGACCAGCGGCAGCTGGAAGACCGCCGACGGGCTCAGGAAGCTGAGCGCCTGGCTGCCGGCGGCGATCGTGGGCGCGCCGAGCACCAGCGGGAACCCGGCCACCGCGAGGGCGCCGCCGATCGCACCGGCCCACCACTTGCCGGCGAGCTGGCGAACGAGCGCCGCGGTGACCACGGCGGTCAGCGCGGCGATCGCCGGCAGCCAGAGGCGGAGCAGCATGGTCGCCGGATCGATCCGGGTGATCATCGACGCCGTCGCCATGTCGGCGTCGGAGAGGTAGTGGTAGTGCAGGGCGTCGCCGGCCAGCTGCGGCACCTGGAACGGCATCGAGCGCATCAGCTCGCGGACGAGCGCGAGGTGGTACCCGAGGTCCTGGTACCAGACCGCGTCGGCCGGCGGCAGCGGTGAGCTGCGCCAGCTCGGCAGCAGCCAGAACACGACCAGCGTGACCCCGAAGGCGAGCGCCCAGTGCCAGGCCTGCGGCAGCGGCTGGGGCTCGGCGATCCGCCAGTGCCGGCGCAGCTTGGGCACGGCCACGAACAGCGCGATGATCAGCAGCGGCCAGGCCGGCAGCAGGACCTGCAGGCCGGTCGCGGCGGCGAGCGCCCAGCCGGCGAGCATCAGGAGCAGGCCGGTGGCGCCGCCGAAGCCGAGGTCCTCGGGGAGGTTGCCGCGGCTGCCGCGCAGCGCCCGGTGCACGAGCGTGCCGGGCAGCAAGACGGCCAGGGCGAAATAGACGGCGTAGCGGAGGATGTCCCACGCCGGGGTGCCGGTCCAGAGCAGGGTGGCGACCAGCAGGGCCGCCGGGATCAGCCACGGCAGGCCCGCGGGGGCGCGGGAGGCCTGCCGGTGGGTGTGCGCCGAACGAACTTCGGGGATGTCCAGCACTTCTGTCGTCATCAGATCACCGTGGTCAGTCGCGTGAACTCGCGCGGCAGATCGTACCCATCCCAGATGGCGCTGAAGGTGAGTGCCTGGCCGAACGGCACGATCCGGTCGACGCCGCGCCCGCCCAGCTCCATGGCGAACGCGCGCAGCTCGGCCGGGGAGAAGCCGAAGTGGCTGAACGTCTGGTCCTGCCGGTTCATCGCGGGCACCAGGTCGAGCAGCGAGCCGACCTCGGCGAACGGGAAGGCGCCCGCCCCGATCCAGCGTCGTGGCGCGTCCGGCACGGCGGCCAGCGACATCGCGGTGACCGAGTTGGCCGGGAAGTCCATGCTCGAGATCGCGCCGGTGGCGGCCATCCCGTACGCGTTGACCCGCTTCTCCACCGCCATGGCCGCGTCGACCTGCCAGCCGCGCTGGTCGACGACCTCGAGCAGCAGCTCGACGAACTCGGCGCGGACGTCCGCCGTCTCCTCGCCGACCAGGAAGACGGTGCGCGGCGAGGAGCACGCGGCCTGGTCGAACCAGTAGGCGTCGTTCGAGAAGCCGACGACCGCATCGCGCCGGGCGGCCGGGTCGGCGGCCCGCCAGCCGGCCGCCGAGACCGCGGCCCACGAGGTGCGGTCGGGGAAGGTCAGGTCGCGGGCCGAGGGCCGCAGCGGGTGCTTGCGGATCGCCTCGACCGCCGCGTCGCCACCCCAGATCACCCGCAGGTCGCACCACTGGCTGAGCGCCGCGGTGACCGCGTCGTCCCGGCCGTAGGTGACCATGCGCTGGGTCCGGCCGATCACCGGGTCGGCGTCGGCGAGCACCTCGTTGAGCGCGTCGAGGATGGTGTCGGCCGCGTTGGCCGAGCGCTCCGAGATGCGGACGACGTTGTGGTTGCCGGCCAGCGCGGACAGCGCCCACGAGTACACGAAGATGGTGTCGACGTTCGCCGGCGGCACGTGGAAGACGTTGCCGCGGGGGAAGACGATCGCGTCCTCGCGCTGCATGCGCGAGACGGCCCGGTGCAGCTCGGCCGGGCGCATGAAGAAGCCGAGGGAGCCCAACTCGGGGTGGCGACGGGCCACCGCCGGGGCGAGCAGCTTGCGGGCGACCTTCGCGAGGAAGTCGATGACCCGGGGGTCGCCGACGGTCAGCCGGTCCTCGACCGGCGCGGTCAGGTCGGACGATGAGTCCCCGAAGCGGAACCTGATGCTCACGCCGCCTCCCGGTACGTGTCGGAGCACCCGCGCGCCTCGGCCCGCGGCAGCCGCCCGAGCACCGAGAAGCGCTTGCCGGGCCAGTCGCCGTCGTCGATGCCGTGCACCACGCCGAGGTCCTCGGTGAGCAGCACGTGCCCCGGGTACGAGGTGGGCAGCGTGCTCACCACCTCGAGGAGACCCGGCTCGCCGGGCGGCAGCTCCCGCCAGGTCTGCGGGTCACGAACCACCACGTCCGCGAAGTCCGGGCAGTACAGCGAGCCGCCACCCGGGCCCTCGAGAAAGATCGTGCCAATCTGCTCGACCATCCCGTAGAAGTTGTGCGAGCGGACCAGCCCGACCTCGGCCAGCCGCTCACGGAAGACGGATGGGGAGACGGCCTGGTCGACCAGCTTCTTCCAGCCGCCGGAGTGGATCAGGATGCCGTTGCTGAGGTCGAGGCCGTTGTCCCGGGCCACCTCGTAGAGGTGCAGCCACACCATGTAGGTGAAGCCGAAGATCAGGAAGGGGGCGTCGCCGTGCTTCTCCAGGAAGCCGCGGATCGCGTCTAGGTCGACGTGCCCGTCGAGGTCGAGCGCCCAGACGTGCTCACGGCCGAAGGTCGACATGCCGAGCACCCCGGCGCCGCGGGCGCTGAACGACTTGCGGTCCTTGAGCATGGCTTTGGTGTCGACCAACAGCATCGGCAGGCGCTTGGGCCCGAGCACCGTCTGCACGGTCGCGCCGAGCTGTCGCGTCTGGGTCGCCGCCGCGGCTTTGTCCAGGTAGATCCGGCTGACTTCACCCGTGGTGCCGCTGGACGTCAGGACCTTGAACACCTCGTCGTCCGGGATGCTCTTGAGCTCGAGGTTCTTGAAGAGGCGAACCGGCAGCCACGGCAACTCCGCGACGGAGGAGGCCTTTTCAAAGCCGGAAGCCGCCAAAATGCGGTCATACGGGGCGCAGTGCGCGCGGTGATGCGCGGTCAAGGCGGAGAGCTCGGAAAGGAGCACCTCTTCCTTGGCGGCCTGCGGAAGGGTGAACACACTCACAGCGACGCCTCCAAGGCGCGGTAATCGATCTTGCCGTTGGGCAGCAGCGGCAGAGACTCGATGCTACGCACGACCACGCCGGAGAAATGTGTCCCGAGCCATTCGGAGATCTTGGTGCGCAGGTCGCGGGCCTCGTCCTCGGAGATGCCCTCGGCGAAGACGTTCAGCTTGTCCTCGCCCGGGACGGCCGCGACCGGGAAGTGTTTCTCCACGTCGTCCAGGTTGATCCGGACGCCGAAGACCTTGCCGATCCGCTTGGCCCGGCCGGTGATGAACAGGAAGCCCTCGTCGTCGAGGCGACCGAGATCACCGGTGTGCAGCACGCCACCCTGCTCGTCGCCCTTGGCCAGGTCGGCGGCGGTCTCGGCGTAGCCCATCATCACGTTCGGCCCGCTGTAGACGACTTCTTCCCCATCCAGAGAGAACGATCCGCCGGGCAGCGCGAGGCCGACCGAGCCCAGCTTCTCCTCCAGCCGGGACGGCGGCAGCGTCGCCATCCGCGGGGCCGCCTCGGTCGTGCCGTACATCACGTAGAGCGAGCCGCCGACGGTCGCCATCCGCTGCGCGAAGTCGGAGACCAGGTCGGTGCGCAGCCGGCCCCCGGCCTGGGTGAGCTTGCGCAGCGCCGGGTACTTGGCCGGGTCGAAGCGGAGACGCCGCAACATCTCGTACTGATAAGGGACAAAAGCCATCGACGTCGCGCCGTGCTCGACCGCGGCCGTCCAGAAGTCGCGCTGCATGATGCCGGTGCGCTCGAGGATCACCGTCGCGCCGCGAAGCAAATGCGAGTTCAAAACCGACATACCGTACGAGTAGAAGAGCGGCAACGTGGTGATCGCGATGTCGTCCGGCCCGATGTCGAGCACGGTGGCGATCTGCTCGGCGTTGGTCAGCACCGCGTCCCGGGAGAGCCGCACCAGCTTGGGATTGCCGGTCGAGCCGCTGGTGGTGAGCAGCAGCGCCAGGTCGGGGTGCACGTCGCCGGTGGCGAAGCGCTCGGCCCAGTGCGCGTTGTCGGCCTCCGGGTCGAGCAGCACGACCGGCCGGCCGAGTTGCAGCGCGGCCAGATAGCGCGCGATACCCGCGACGGTCGTGGAAATCGGGTGGAACACTACCGCGCCCGGCTCAGCCGCCAGCGTTTCCACGGCCGAGGAGACCAGCTCGGGCGTCAGCGTCTCGCCGGTCGCGGCGTCGATCACGCGCGCGCCGGGGTGCAGCAGGTTCACAGCGTCAATCCTCCGTCGACTCCGAGAATCTGGCCGGTCACGAACCGGGCCTGCTCGGAGAGGAGGAATGCGATCACGTCGGCGACCTCGTCGGCCTCGCCGAGCCGGCCCAGCGCGGTGTCGCCGATCCGCTCCGCGCGCCCCTTCTCGTCGAGCGTGTCCAGCATGTCAGTGGCGATGAACCCGGGCTCGACCGCGTTGACCCGGATCCCCTGCGGGCCGAGCTCCTTGGCGGCCGACCTGGCCAGGGCCGCCACGGCGGCCTTGGACGCGGCGTAGACGGCCTGGCCGGCGATGCCGCGCGTCGCGGTGATCGACGAGACGAGGACCACAGCCGGGGTACGCCCGCGGGCCAGCAGACGCGCCGCGCCCCGCAGGGTGTAGGCCGCGCCGGCCGAGTTCACCGCGAACAGGCGCTGGATCGTCGCGTCGTCGGTCATGCCGAGCATGCCCGCCGCGTGCGTGCCGGCGTTGACCACCAGCGCGTCCAGCCGCTTGAAGTTGGCGAAGGCCAGCTGCATGAGCGCCTTGCTGGTGGCCGGGTCGGCGATGTCGCCGTGGCCCGAGAACGTGCTCACGCCGTCTTTGTCGGCGAGTTCCTGGGCGACGGCGGCGATGCCCTCGCCGTGGCCGTGCAGCACGAGGTCGTACCCGCGCTCGGCAAGCTTCTGCGCGGTGGCGCGGCCAATGCCGCGGGAGGCTCCGGTGACCAGAGCCACCCGGTCAGTCATGGAGGTCAACTCCGTATTTGCCCAGGATATTGATGGCCTCGGCGAACGACGACATGTTGATCACATCATCGGTGTCAATCATGATCGAGAACTCGTCCTCGATGGTCGCGATCAGCGACATATGCGCGAGGGAATCCCACTTCTCGTTGTCCTGGTACTTCAGATCGTCCACGGGCGCGTCCGCGGGAAGGTCCAACGCGGTGCGGAAGGCTCCCCGCAGTTGATCAAGAGAAGACACGGGAACTCCAAGTCGGTGGATGGGTCTTTAGTCCGCTTTTGGGCGGCGGGCGGGGCGGTTGGATGGGGACAGAGGCCTCCTACCTTCTTACAGGTCGCCGAACGCCATGACCAATCCGAGCTGAACATGAGTTGAACGAGTGCTGTCCTTTTCCGTCTAGCCTGGAAAGCGGCAGGAAGCTGGTTATGCTTCCGGCTCGTACTGCCCTCTGCCCACCCCCGGGAGCTCAATCGTGTCTGAAATCAGTGGATCTTCGATCCTCGTCACCGGTGCCACCGGTTCGTTCGGGAAGGCGTTCCTCACGTACGCCCTCGAGCACCTGGACCCGCAGCGGATCGTGATCTTCTCTCGGGACGAGCTGAAGCAGTACGAGGTCCGCCAGATGTTCGGCGACGACAAGCGCCTGCGCTTCTTCCTCGGTGACATCCGCGACAAGGACCGGCTGGCCCGCGCCATGCACGGCGTCGACTACCTGATCCACGCGGCCGCGCTCAAGCAGGTCGACACCGCGGAGTACAACCCCTCCGAGTTCGTCGCCACCAACATCAACGGCTCGCAGAACGTGATCGACGTCGCGATCGACGCCGGCGTGAAGAAGGTCGTCGCGCTCTCCACCGACAAGGCGTCCAGCCCGATCAACCTGTACGGCGCCACCAAGCTGGTCGCCGACAAGTCGTTCATCGCGGGCAACCACTACGCCGCCACCCACCCGACCCGACTCTCCGTGGTCCGCTACGGCAACGTGATGGGCAGCCGCGGCTCGGTCGTGCCGCTGTTCCGCAAGCTGGCCGCCGAGGGCAAGAGCCTGCCGATCACCGACAAGCGGATGACCCGCTTCTGGATCACGCTCCCCCAGGCCGTGAAGTTCGTTGTCGACTCGTTCGACAAGATGGCCGGCGGCGAGCTGTTCGTGCCGCGCATCCCCAGCATGCGGATCATGGACCTGGTCGAGGCCGTCGCGCCCGGCTCGGAGACCCACGAGACCGGCATCCGCCCCGGCGAGAAGCTGCACGAGGAGATGATCGCCTCCGACGACAGCCGGCGGACCCTGCGCTTCCCCGACCGCTACGTCGTGCAGCCGGTGGTCGCGAGCTGGGGTTACACGACCCCCGAGGGCGGCGCCGAGGTCGAGGACGGCTTCAACTACCGGTCCGACAACAACGACCTGTGGCTGAGCATCGAGGACATGCGCAAGCTCATCGACGAGGAGAACTGATGCTGCCGTACGGGCGGCAGTCGATCGACAACTCCGACGTCGAAGCGGTCGTCGCCGCGCTCGGCAGCGACTGGCTCACCACCGGCCCCCGGGTCGCGCAGTTCGAGAAGGACATCGAGGCGGTCGCCGGCGCGCCCGCGGTGACCGTGACCAACGGCACGACCGCGCTGCACACCGCGTACGCGGCGGCCGGCGTCGGCCCGGGCGACGAGGTCGTCACGACCCCGATGACGTTCGTGGCCACCGCCTCGGGCGCCACGCTCTTCGGCGCCAAGGTGCTGTTCGCCGACATCGAGGACGAGACCGCCAACCTCGACCCGGCCGCGGTCGAGGCGCTGGTCACCCCCCGCACCAGGGCGATCGCGGCCGTCGACTACGCCGGCCACCCGGCCGAGTACGACGCGCTTCGCAAGATCGCCGAGCCGCTCGGGGCCGTGGTGATCGGCGACGCCGCGCACGCGATCGGCTCGACCTACCACGGCCGGCCGGTCGGCACGCTCGCCGACCTGACCACGTTCTCGTTCTTCCCGACGAAGAACCTGACCACGGCCGAGGGCGGCGCGGTCGCCTCCACCAGCCCCGAGCTGCTGGCCCGCGCCCGCACGTTCAAGGGCATCGGCATGGTGCGCGACCCGGACAAACTGCGCCACCCGGACGAGGGCGGCTGGTGGTACGAGGTCCAGTCGTTCGGCAACAACTACCGGCTGCCCGACCTGCTCTGCGCGCTGGGCAGCTCACAGCTGGCCCGGCTGGCCGAGTTCAAGGCCCGCCGCCAGTACCTCACCGCCCGCTACGACGAGCTGCTCGCCGGCGTGCCGGGGCTGCGGCTGCCGATCCAGCGCGAGGGCGTCGACCCGATGCGGCACCTCTATCCCGTACGGGTCCTGGACGGCCGCCGCCGCGAGGTGTATGACAGGCTGCGCGCGGCCGGGATCGGCGTTCAGGTGAACTACATCCCGGTCTACTGGCACCCGGTGTTCGAGGACCTCGGCTACCAGCGGGGGATGTGCCCCGTTGCCGAGCGCTTCTACGCTGAGGAGCTGTCACTACCGCTCTTCGTCGACCTCACCGACGCCGACCAGGACCGTGTCGTGGAGGCGCTGCAGACGATCCTGGGGAGTTAGTCGGGTGCACCACGGGAACCACTTCTACGGCCACGCACACGTGCTCGCCGAGTACTGCGGCCTCGATCCGGAGCACCCGCCCCGGATCGAGGGCTACGTGCAGCACGGATGGAACGTGGTGGACGGGCTCGGCGCCGGCACGCCGTACATGCCGGGCCGGCCCATCTTCGTCTGGTCCGAGCAGACCCGCCGGCGCGCCTGGTCGATGGGGCGCCGCCAGGCCACGGTGATCGGCGCGCCCTTCCTCTACCTGCTGGAGGTCACCCCTTCGCCGGAGGAGCCCGTCGCCCGGGAGGGGACGATCTGGTACCCGTTCCACGGCTGGGAGAGCCAGCGGGTACAGGGCAGTCACGCCCGCCTGATCGACGAGATCATGACGACCGAGGACGGCCCGGTCACGTTCTGCCTGTACTGGAACGAGTTCCACAACGACCGCATCCGCGCCGAGTACGAAAAGGCCGGCCGGGTGGTGTGCCACGGCTACCGCGGCCGCCACTGGCTGGACACCGACACCAAATTCCTCCACAAGCAGCTGGCCGAGCTGCGCCGCCACCGCCGCGTGGCCTCCAACCGGCTCAGCAGTGCCATCTTCTACGGTGTCGCGGCGGGCTGTCTCCCGGCCGTCTACGGTGACCCGATGCGTCTGGAGAACGAGGACCGCCCCACCGCCGAGCGCATCCGCCGGCAGTGGCCCGAGCTGCACGGCAAACACCCCGACCCGGCCGCTGCCCGCCCGGCCGCGATGTCCGAGCTCGGCGCCGGCTACCTCGCGTCCCCGGCCGAGCTGAGTGCCATGCTGGGCTGGTCAGGGCCGGTCCGCGAGCTCGCGGCGGCGTCGGCATGATCACGTTGATCGGCGGCGAGATGCCCGGCTTCGCGGAAGAACGGCAGCCGGCCGGTGGGGCGCTGCTCGGTTACGTGGCCGCGCAGGTGCCGGACGGCGTGAATGTGCTGGTTGCCGGGCCGCACGAGGCCGCATTGGTGGACGAGCTGGCGGCGCGGGCGACGGTGACCTGCCTGGTTCGCTCGGAGCCGGCGGCGATCGAGCTGGACGGGCGTGGGGTCGAGGTTCTCTGCGGCACGCTGGCCAAGCTTCCCGAGCCGGGCCGCTGGGACGTGGTCGTGGCGCTCGACGGGCTCGGCCGGCTCTGCTCGGCCGAGGGGCCGCAGCTCGACTGGGCCGAGAGCCTGCAGGCGGTCAAGCGGGCCCTGCGCCCCGGCGGCACGCTGCTGCTCGCCGTGGAGAACGAGCTCGGCCTGCACCGCCTGGTCGATCCGGCCACCGCCACCTCGGCGCAGACCGACGACGCGTGGCGGCCGCTCGGCGAGTTCGATGACACCCGGCCCGGCAACCCGACGCGGCTGGCCGCGCGGCTCGCCGCCGAGGGACTCGCGGTCGACTGGCTCGGCGCGGCCTGGCCCGAGCCCGGCCGGCCGACGCTGATCGCCACCCCGAACGCCCTGCGCGACGGACCCGTGGATGCGCTCGCCGCCCTGACCGCGCGCGCGGCCGGCACGGCGTACGCGAATCGCAGTGTCCTTTCGGACCCCCGTCGTCTCGCCGCAGCGGCCGTGCGTGCCGGGCTCGGACCCGAGCTGGCCGCATCCTGGCTGGTCATTGCCCACCTCGCGCCCCGCCCCTCGGCGGCCCTCTCGCTTCCCCCGGTCCTGCTCGGCGACGGCCGGATTCTCGAGGTTTCCCCCGATCAAGACGGCGCCTGGACCCGACGCGTGCCCGGCGATCCCACGATGGAAGGGCCGCTTCCTCGCGGGCGGCTGGTCGAGGAACTGTTCATCGCGGCCTGCCTGCGGCATGATCTGCCCGCGATTCGCCGGCTGCTGACCGGGTGGATCGCGGCTCTGCCCGACGTCGCCGCGGACAACGTGGTCATCTCGGGGGACACCTTCACGACGCTCGACCCCAGTGTCCTGGCCTCGGTGGACGTGCTCCGCGAGCTCGCCCGGACGCTGCTCACCGGCGGGTTCGCGCATCCGTGGCCCGCCGCCACCGACCTGCAGGCGCTGACCGCGATCCTGCATGGCGCCGCCGGGCTGACCGGCGACGTCCCGGCGATTCCGGACGGCGACGACCCGCCGCAACCGGACTCCCGCCGAGAGCACGAGGAACAGCTGCGGGCCCTCAACCGCAGCCTGGCCGACGCCGCCTCCCGCGCGCAGTGGTACGAGCGCGAGCTCGCCAAGCGCGAGGAAGAACTCCGCAAAGCCCGGGTTCAAATTTCGACCTTCAGCGGTAACTTCGGCTACCGCTTCGCGAAGCTTGGGTATGGAGTAGCGCGAAAGGCACGCAATCGCCTTCGAAAAGGAAATAGATGACATCCCTCGGCATCATCCAGGCGCGGATGGACTCGTCGCGCCTCCCCAATAAGGTGCTCCGCAAGCTCGGCGGCCGCACCGTGCTCGAGCGCGTCGTGCAAGGCGCACAGCAGAGCGGTGTGCTCGACGAGCTGGTCGTGGCCACCACGGTCGAGTCCACCGACGACGCGATCGTCGCCGAGTGCGAGCGGATCGGCGTGCCCTCCTTCCGCGGGCCGGTCGACGACGTGCTCGGCCGCTTCCTGGGCGTGCTCGATCGGCACGAGAGCGACATCGTGCTCCGCTTCACCGCGGACAATCCGCTGATCGACCCCGCGATCATCAGCCTCGCCCACCGGGTCTTCGTGGCCTCCGGCGCCGACTACCTGTCCACCTCGCTGGCACACACGCTGCCGCGCGGGCTGGACGTCGAGATGGTGCGGACGCCGGTGCTGCGGCAGGTCGACGATCTCGCCACCGACCACCACCGGGTGCACGTGACGTCGTACATCTACACGCACGCCGAGCAGTTCGAGGTGATCGGGCTGACCCTTCAGCCCGACCTGTCCCACCTGCGGCTGACGCTGGACACCGAGGACGACCTGAAGCTGATCGAGTCGATCGTCGACCACTTCGGCGACGAGCCGGTCGACATCAAGACCCTCGCCACCTGGCTCGCCTCCCGGCCCGAGTTGGTCGAGCTCAACGCGCACGTGCTCCAGAAGGCGCTTGTGCAGGCGTGACGATCGTTGGTATTCGCTGCGACGCCGGTGCCCGCAGCGGCGTCGGGCATCTCGTACGGTGTGTGGCGCTCGCCGAGGAGCTGGTCGCCCGCGGCGCCGGGGTCCGCTTCCTCAGCGACCTGGGCGGCGTCGAGTGGGCCGAGGCTCAGCTCAGCCAGCGCGGCCTGCCCTGGCACCCACCGCCGTTCGACCCGGTCGGCCTGGTGGCGGCGATCGAGCGCCTCGAGATCGACGCGCTGGTGATCGACTCGTACACATTGCCGCCGCCGCACAGCGCCGCGGTCCGCAAGGCCGGGCACCGGGTGCTGGCCATCGTGGACGGCGACTTCCGTGGGCAGTCCGCCGACATCTACGTCGACCAGAACCTCGACTCGGTGATCCACGTCGAGGACGCGATCGGGCTGGCCGGCCTCGATTACGCGCTGTTGCGCTCGTCGGTGCGCTCGCTGCGGCCGGCCACGCCCCCGGTGCACCGCTCCGGCCGTACGCCCAAGGTCGTTGCCTTTTTCGGCGGAACCGACGCCTACCGCGCGGCGCCGCAGGTCGCGCGACTGCTCACCCGGACCGGCGTGAATTTCGACGCCACGATCATCGGCGCCGACGAGGAGCTGCGCGCGGAGCTGGCGGCGATCCCGGCCGGTCCCGGCCAGCGCCTCGAGATCATCCCGCCCACCGACGACCTGCCCAAGCTGCTCGCCGGCGCCGACCTGGCGGTCAGCGCCAGCGGCACCTCGACGTGGGAGCTGCTCTGCCTCGGCCTGCCGTCGGCGCTGGTGTGGGTCGTCGACAACCAGATCCTCGGGTACGAGCGGGTGATGGCGCGCGGCATCGCGGCCGGGATCGGGCAGCTCGGCCACTTCGGCGGCGACGCCGTGTCGACGCTGCGGCGGCTGCTCACCGACGCCGAGCTGCGCACCGACCTGGCCGCCCGGGCGTGGGCGGCCGTCGACGGACGCGGCGTGGAACGGGTGGCCGACGAGCTGCTCAGGGCCCCTCTTTAGGGCCGGGTCACCTCGATGACGACCTTGCCCACCGCGTGTTGCTCGACCGCCTCGTGCGCGTCGGCGACCCGCTCGAACGGGTAGCGCAGGATCGGCAGCCCGGCCTCCTCGCCCACCTTGAAGGCGCCCGAGTTGACCGCCTCGGCGACGGCCGCGACCGCGTTGTCCTTCTCCTCGGTCGTGGTTGTGTAGGTCAGCACGAAGTCGAGACTGACGTTCTTGAGCATCGCCTTGAAGCTCGGGATGGTGACCTCGCCGCCCACGTAGATCGCGATGTTCCCGCCCGGCGCGACCGCGCTCAGGTCGGTCCGCAGATTTTCGGTGTTGACCTCGACGACGATCTGGCAGCCGCCCGGCGCCAGCTCCCTCACCCGGGCCGCCACGTCCTCCTCGCGGTAGTTGATCACCGCGTCGGCGCCGGCCGCGGCGGCGAGGTCGCCCTTCTCCTTGGAGCTCACCGTGGTCAGCACGGTGGCGCCGGCCCACTTGGCGAGCTGGATCGCGGCGTTGCCCACCGCGCCCGCGCCCCCGGCGACCAGCACCGTGCGGCCCTCGAGCGCGGCCGGCCCGAGCCGGGCGGGGCCGTCGCTGGCCAGGGTCAGGCAGCGGTGCGCGGTGAGCGCCGGGATACCCAGCGCCGCGCCGGCCTCGAACGGGATGTCGTCGTTCATTCGCACCACCTGGCGGCGCGGGAGCACGACGTATTCCTGGGCGGTGCCGTTCGCGCGGGCGTAGGACGCGTCCCACACCCAGACCCTGTCCCCCGGCTCGAGACCGGTCACCCCGTCGCCAACGCCGTCGACCACGCCGGCGCCGTCCTGGTTGGGCACCCGCGGCGGCGCCACCCCGTCGGGCACGCCGCGACCGGCGCGGGTGCCGGTGTCGGTCGGGTTGACCGCGGACAGGACGATCCGGACGCGAACCTCACCGGCCCCGGCGGACGGGGTCTCCCGCTCCACGATCTGCAGGACGGCGGCGGGACCAGGCTCTTCGAAGACGGCAGCACGCATGCATCACACATTAGGCCTACAGATCGCGGCGCATCGCCGCCCGCAGCCACCGATCAAGGCCCAGCGTGGCCTCATGATTCCGGACTTTCCGCAGGTCAGGGGTGAGCTCGTCGTCCGCGAGCAGCCGGAATCCGAGCCGTTCGTAGTACGGCGCGTTCCAGGCCACCTCGACGAACGTGGTGAGCGTCAGCGCCGTCGATCCGTGCTCCCGAGCCCACGCGGCGGCCGTCTCGATCAGCGCCGCGCCGAGCCCGCGCCGGCCGTACGCCGGATTCAGCGAAACCTGCTCGATGTGCACGTTCCCGTCCACCCAGTCGACGACGAGATAAGCCACCGGCCCCTCGACATCGGCGACCCAGGCCCGCCCGTCCCGCACGTACTTCAGCAGCGTCTCCGCCGACGGCGGCTCCCCCGCCGGCCCGAAGTCCATGCCCACGTCCTGGAACATCCGGTCGGCCGCCACCTCGATCGCCCGCATCGCCCCGACGTCACCGTCCCGCGCCACCCGAATCATCATCAGCCTCTCCGCCCGCGGTGTGCACGTACGTGCACATCAACCCCTGTGTGCGCGTACGTGCACAACCGGGAAAACGTCTCAGTGGGCTTGTGCGGGGTGCCGAACAGCACTGTGTTCACCCGCAGCTCCTGGAGGCCCCGTGTCAACCGTGCTCATCGCCGACGACGATGCCGACCACCGCGAACTCATCACCTTCTCGCTGCGGCGCGCCGGGCACGAGGTGGTCACCGCCCGCGATGCCCGGGATGCGCTGGCCCTCCTGCGCGCCGGCGGGTTCGACGCCGCGCTGCTGGACGTGCGGATGCCCGGCGAGTCGGGTATCGAGCTCTGCCGCAAGCTGCGCGCCGAGCCGTCCACCGCGCTGCTCCCGGTGATGCTGGTCAGCGCCGACGTCAACGACCAGCGGATCCTCGCCGCGCTGCAGGCGGGCGCGGACGACTTCCTCACCAAGCCGTTCCACCGGACCGAGCTCTGCACCCGCCTGGAGAACTTGATGGTGCGCAAGCCGGGCGCCACCCGGAAGTCGGCGACCGTCGCCACCGCCGCCGCCATGGCCGCGACCCGGGCGATGCGTGGCGTGGCCACGCTCAAAACCCCGGAGCGACGCAGCCGCCGCACGGCCTGATCAACGCCTGGGAAAGCGGCGTAGGGTCGGGCCCATGACCGTCGCGGACACGCTGATCCACTACCGCAGCGCGCGAGGCCGCTGGGTGCTTCTCGCCACGGTGCTCGGCTCGAGCCTCGCCTTCATCGACGCCACGGTCGTCAACATCGCCCTCCCCTCGATCGGCGAGGATCTCGGGGCCGACGCGGCCGGCCTGCAGTGGACCGTCAACGGGTACGCGCTGAGCCTGGCCTCCCTGATCCTGCTCGGCGGCTCGCTCGGCGACCGGTACGGCCGCAAGCGGATCTTCATGATCGGCGTCGGCTGGTTCGCCGCCGCCTCGCTGCTGTGCGGCATAGCGCCGAACATCGAGCTACTGATCGGCGCCCGGATCCTGCAGGGCATCGGCGGCGCGCTGCTCACCCCCGGGTCGCTGGCGATCCTGCAGGCCTCGTTCAGCCGGGACGACCGGGCCCGGGCGATCGGCGCCTGGTCGGGGCTGGGCGGCATCGGCGGCGCACTCGGCCCGTTCCTCGGTGGATGGCTCGTCGAGGCCGGCAGCTGGCGGTACATCTTCCTGATCAACGTGCCGGTGGCGCTGCTCGTGTTGCTGGTCAGCGCCCGGCACGTGCCGGAGTCGCGCAACCCGGAGGCGGCGCACCACTTCGACGTGGCCGGCATCCTGACCGGCGCGATCGGGCTGGGCGGCCTCACGTACGGATTCACCGCCTGGCCGATGCGCGGGCCCACCGACCCGATCGTGCTGATCTCGCTGGCCGTCGGCGTGGCCGGGCTGGTCGCCTTCGTGCTGGCCGAGCGCCGGTCGCCGCAGCCGATGGTGCCGCTGGAGATCTTCCGCCACAAGGCGTTCACCGGCGCCAACCTGGTCACCTTCGCGGTCTACGCGGCCAACGGCGGCGTCTTCTTCCTGTTCGTCATCAACCTGCAGGTGGTGGTCGGGTTCAGCCCGCTGGCCGCCGGCATCGCGCTGTTGCCGACGACCGTGATCATGCTGCTGCTGTCGGCCCGCTCGGGTCAGCTGGGCCAGCGCATCGGCCCGCGGATCCCGATGACCGTCGGACCGCTGATCTGCGGGGCCGGGCTGCTGATGATGGCGATGATCGGGCCGGGCGCGTCGTACCTGACCGACGTGCTCCCCTCCGTGATCATCTTTGGCCTGGGGCTGACGACGCTGGTGGCGCCCCTGACCGCGACGGCGCTGGGCTCGCTCGACGACGCGCACGCCGGCATCGCCTCGGGCGTGAACAACGCGGTCGCCCGGGCGGCGAGCCTGCTGGCCGTCGCGATCCTGCCGCTCGCGGCCGGGCTGGGCAGCGGGAGCCTCACGGTCGCCGACCAGCTCCAGCCGGTCTACCGCAACACGATGCTGATCTGCGCGGGCCTGATGGCCGCCGGCTCGGTGCTGGCGTTCGTCATGATCCCCAACCGGGTGGAGAAGCCGACCGAGTCGCGGACGTTCTGCGACCCGTGCTCGCCGCCGATGCCATCGGCCCACGACACCGTCAGAAGTGCGCGATGATCCGCCGGGCGGGCCCGTCCACGGTCATCCGGCCGCCGTACGGCAGGACCCATTGCGGCGACGTGTGTCCGAAATCGACACCGAAGACGGCCATCGCCGACGGGTGGTAGTCGGCCAGCGCCCGCAGCACCGCCTCGCGCTGCTCGTCGCGGTAGCGGGCCCGCTCCTCCTGCGGCGGCCGGTTGCTGATGTTGCTCGCTTTCGCCGTCCCGGCCAGCACCGCCGGGAACTGCTCGAGGAGCCCGCGCTCGCCGGCGTTGCGCAGCATCCGGAACACTTCGTCGGCCGGCGGCATCTCCTCCGACGTCTCCAGCAGCAGGATCATCCCGGCGTAGTCGGCGGCCGGCTTGATCCACCGGGTCGCCGCGAGGTTCCAGTGCAGGATCTCCAGGTTGCCGCCCCAGGTCGGCGCGGTGACCACCCGGTCGGCGTGGTGCCACTGGAAGCCGGGGCTCGGCACGTAGGGCAACGATGAGGTCAGCGACACCGGGTCGGCCCAGCTCAGCTCCTCGTCGCTGAACCCGGCCACCGGCGTGATCTCCAGGTCGACATCCTCGAAGAGGGCGGCGCGCAGCGAGGCCAGATGCGCGGGGTCGACTCCGGCGCCCCGGGCGAGGTGCACCATCGTCGAACCGCCGTGGTACGCGGGCACGTCGTGCATCCACAGCCAGTTCAGCAGGTTGGTGTTGTCGGAGTAGCCGAAGAACGGCTTGGGGTCGGCCAGGAACGGCGCGGGGTCGAGGTGCGGGAGCACGGTGATCTGGTCGCTGCCGCCGATGGTGGCGAACACGGCGCGGATCTCGGGGTCGGCCCACGCGGCCATCAGGTCGGCCGCCCGCGCCGCCGGCGAGGCGCCCTGCTGCCGGGTGGTGGGGAACTCCACCGGCTCGAGCTCGAGCAGCTCGCGAAGACGCCGCATGGCGAGCTCATGGGTCGCGGGATAGACCGCAGGACCCGCCCAGGAGGGGGACACGACGGCGACCTTGTCGCCGGGCTTGAGCTTCATGCCCCCTATCTAAGACTCAGATCATCCCGGCGCGCAGCGCATATGCGACGGCGTGCGAGCGGTTGCGCAGCTTGAGCCGGTGCGTGACGCCATAAATGACGTTCTTCACGGTCCGCTCCGAGTAGCAGAGCTTGCCGGCGATCTCGTTGGTGTCGAAGCCGTCGGCCATCAGCCGCAGCACGTCGATCTCGCGTGGGGTCAGCCCCGAAGCGTTCAGGCCGTTGGGCGCGAGCACGTCCCGCTGCATCCGGTCGACCTGCTTGAGCAGCTCGCCGACGAGGTTCGGCGGCATCACCCCGCCGCCGGCCGCGGCCGCCCGGACGCTGTGCGCGAGCCGCTCGGAGGTCACCGCGGCGCGCGGGAGGATCGCCACCACCTTGCACTCGACCGCGGTCATCAGCTCGGCCTCGACGACCTCCTGGCAGACCAGCACGATCGGCGCCACCGTCTCGGCGCCGGCCCGGCGCAGCGTGGCCACCACGTCCGGGGTGAGCCGCTCGGCCGCCGCCACCAGCACGTCCGCGTCGGCGCGCTGCTGCGGGCGCAGCACGGTGATGTCGCCGCGGAACTGGAGAAGCGCGGCCAGCCCGGCATGGCTGACCGGATCCATCGCCTGCAACGCGACCTTGACGTGTTCCATGGCCTGCCCCTTCCCCCAGCGACGACGACACGCGGCGTGGATCGAGTGTCGGAGAAGGTTCTTCAGGAATTCTTCAGAGATCCTTCATCGCCGGAGAGGGGCCGATAGGCCAGTTCAGCAGACGTCCGTTTCGGCACGGAAGGCTTGCGAACGAGGTGTGCCCGTAAGTGCGGTTTCCGTTATCCATTGACACCCGGCCCGTCTCCACCGAAGTTGGGTTCACCGACCCGGGAGGACACGTGCCGGAAGTTCTGCGCGTCAGCGTGCTCGGGCCGGTCCGTGCCTGGATCGGCGAGCGCGAGATCGACCTGGGCGCGGCCCGGCAGCGGGCGGTGTTCGCGGTGCTCGCGGCCCATGCGGGCCGCCTCGTCGGCCGCGACGAGCTGATCACCGCGATCTGGGGTGACTCGCCGCCGGCGACCGCGGCGGGGAGTGTCTACACGTACGTCTCGGGGCTGCGCCGGGCCCTGACGCCCGGTCTTCTGACGTCGGCCTCCGGCGGCTATCTGCTGCGGATCGAGCCGCGGGATCTCGACGTCGACCGCTTCCAGCATCTGCGCGCCCAGGCGGCCGAGCTGCTGACGGCCGGCAACAACCGCGAGGCCGCCGACCGGCTCGACGAGGCCCTCGAGCTGTGGCGCGGCGACGCGTACGCGACGCTGGCCGGCCCCTTCCTCGAGCTGGACCGCCAGCGCCTGGCCGAGCTGCGCCTGGCCACCGCCGAGCAGCGCGCCCGCATCCTGCTCGACTCCGGCGGCGACGACGGCCTCATCGCCGAGCTCACCGGCCTGGTCAAGGACAACCCGCTGCACGAGCCGCTGCAGGAGCTGCTGATGCGGGCCCTGCACCGGGCCGGCCGGCACGCCGAGGCGCTCGAGGTCTTCCGCACCGCGCGGCGCACTCTGGTCGCCGAGCTCGGCATCGAGCCCGGCCCGGCGCTGCGCGAGCTGCAGCGGCAGGTGCTGGCCGGCTCGGCCGAGGAGCCGGCCGCGCTGCCGGTGCCCGAGCCGCTGCGCACGGTGGTGCCGACCGCGGTGGCCAAGGCGCTGCGCGACGGTCTCGCGGCCCGCGACTGGTTCGGCCGCGAGACCGAAATAGATCAGCTACGCGGGCTCGTACGGCAGCTCGCGGCCGGCGCCGGCGGCGCGGTCTGGATCGAGGGCGAGCCCGGCATCGGCAAGACCGAGCTGCTCACCCACGCGTTCGCCGACGCGGCCCGCTGCGGCTGCCGGGTGGCCTGGGGCGCGGCCGACCAGCTCGGCTCACGGGTGCCGCTGCAGGTGCTGTCCCGGGCGCTGGGCCTGGAGTCGGCGTCCCGCCGCCCGCGCAGTCCTCTGGCGGAGCCCGACGTCGCCGAGGACCAGATCGTCGCCGCGGTGCGCGCGGCCTGCGCAGCCGGCCCGCTCATCCTCGTGGTCGACGACATGCAGTGGGCCGACAGCGCCACGGTCCGGGTCTGGGATCGGCTGCGTGGGCTGGTCGCGCGGCTGCCGCTGTTGCTGGTCGCGTCGTCGCGGCCGGGCGAGCGGGCCGCGCCGCCGCACGCCCTGCGCCTGCGCCCACTTCCGGCCGCCCAGCTCGACCGGCTGGTGGCCGCGCTGGTCGGCGCCCCGCCCGGCGACAACCTGCGGGCGTTGGTGGCCCGCTCGGGCGGCAACCCGCTGTTCGCCCGTGAGCTGGTCGGCGCGCTGCGCCAGCGCGATGTCATCGAGGTCGCCGGCGGCCGCGCCGACATCGGCCCCGAGGTGACCGTCGAGCCGCCGCGCACGCTGATGGCCGCCGTGCACGCCACGCTCGACCTGCTCTCCGGCCCGACCCGGGAGGTGCTGCGGCTGGCCGCGCTGCTCGGCTCGGAGTTCTCGGTCAGCGAGGTGGTCGCGGTGACCGGCCGCTCGGCGCTCGACCTGGTCGGCGCGCTGGAGGAGGCGCTGGCCGCGAGCGTGCTGGTGGACAGCGGCACCGACCTGGCATTCCGGCACGCGTACCTGCGGCAGGCGCTGGTCGGCAGCGTGCCGCCGGCGCTGCGGGCCGGCCTGCACCGGCACGCGGCCGAGGTGCTCGCGGCCGGCGGCAGCCCGGTCACCCGGGTCGCCGAGCAGCTGGTGGCCGAGACGCCGGCGGTCGACACGTGGGTGCTCAACTGGCTGCTGGCCCACCACGCCGAGGTGGTGCGCCGGGCGCCGCAGATCGCCGGCGACCTGATCCGCCGGGCGCTGCGCACCGACCTGCCGTCCGCGGCGCAGCGGGGCGTGCTGCTGGTCGGGCTGGTCCGCCTCGAGTTCCGCCGCGAGCGCTACCCGATGACCGAGGCCGAGGAGGCGATGAGCCTCGCCACCGATCCGGCCGACCGCGCCGAGATGCGGCACCTGCTCGCCACCATGCGGCATCGCAAGGGCGAGGAGTCCGAGGCGGTCGCGATGCTGCGCGACGCGATGGACGACCCGCGGGTGCCGACGATCTGGCGCACCCGGCACCGGGTGTTGCTGGCCAACTTCCGCCGCGGCGACCTCGACGACCTCGACCGGGCCGAGCGGCGGGCGCGGGAGGTGCACGCCGAGGCGGTGGTGGCCGGCCAGCCGTACGAGACCGCGTTCGCGCTCCAGACGATCTGGCTGACCAGCTCGATCCGCCGCGATCACGAGCGCGCGCTGCGCCACGTCGACGAGGCCCTCGACGTGGTGGCCGGCCGCACCGACCTGGCCGGCACGTACTTCGACCTGCTCGACAACCGCCTGTTCTCGCTGCAGAACCTCGACCGGCTCGACGAGGCGCAGAGCACGCTGCGCCGGGCCGCCGAGTTCGCCGCCGAGCACCGCCTGCCGGCCGGGCTCCAGGTGGCGACGGCGGTGCAGGACTACTGGCTGGGCCGGTGGGACGAGGCGCTGGCCGAGGTGTCGGCGGTGACCGAGGACGGCCCGGGCATCACCCTGCACGGCATGCGCGAGCCGGGCGCGGTGACCATGCTGCTGCACGGGGTGGCCGCGCTGATCGCCCTGCACCGGGACGCCCGCGACCTGGCCGCCGCCCACCTGGATGCGGCCGACGCCGTGCCGGCCAGCGAGGCGGAGCGGGAGAACTGCGACTTCCTGCTGGTGGCGCGGGCGCTGGCGGCCGAGCAGCGAGGCCGCACGACCGAGGCGCTGGAGGTGCTGGCGCCGCTGCTCCAGCCGTCGTACGCGCCGATGATGCTGCGCCACCAGTGGCTGCCGGACGTGCTGCGGCTGGCCCGCCGCGAGTCCAGGATGGACATCGCCGAGCGGGCGGCCGAGATCTGCGCGGCCGAGGCGGCGCACGAGGTGAGGCCGGCCCGCGCGCACGCCGCCCATCTGCGCTGCCAGTCGCTGCTGAGCGGCGACCCGGGGCCGGCGCTGGCCGCCGCCGAGCACTACCGGCGGGTGGGCCGCCGGTTCGAGCTGGCCGCCGCGCTCGAGGACGCGGCGACGGTCAGCGGCGAGCGCCCGGACGAGGCGTTGCGCATCTACACCTCGATGTCGGCGCGCTGGGACATGGCGCGCATATCGAGCGCTGTCGTTTAATCTCGGCAGGTTCCCGCTGTACGCCGCTGCGACGCGTGCGTTTCTGATTGGTTCTGTCGGGAGACCTTGACAGGAAAAGTTTGATAGTGCGTGAATGTGTTTCCAGGCGGTTACTCCCCGATGTCTCATCACCGCTAAGGAGCACACAGTCATGCCTACATACCGGGGTCTTTTGCGCCCTGCGGCCGTCACCCTCAGTGCGGCCCTGCTTATGCTCAGTGCCTGCGCCAAGTCCGAGGATTCCGGTTCGGACACCGCCGCCGCGCCACCGAGCGCGGCCGCACAGGTCGCCCAATCCGCCGATCCCGGCGCCGCGACCTGCACACTCGACCAGTACGGCGCCACCAAGGTCGACCTCAAGACGGCCAAGGTCGGCTTCTCCCAGTCGGAGAAGGAGGCCAACCCGTTCCGCATCGCCGAGACCCAGTCCATCAAGGACGAGGCGGCCAAGCTCGGCATCGCCAATCTCACGACAACGAACGCGAACTCCCAGTTCAACAAGCAGATCAGCGACGTCGAGCAGATGATCGACTCCGGCGTGCAGCTGCTGATCATCGCGCCGCTCAACTCGGACGGCTGGGACTCGGTGTTCGCCAAGGCCTCGGCCAAGAAGATCCCGATCGTCACGATCGATCGCAAGATCAACGCCACCGCCTGCAAGGACTACCTGACCTTCATCGGGTCGGACTTCGCCGAGCAGGGCAAGCGCGCCGCGGACGAGATGGCCAAGGCGATGGGCAACAAGGGCAAGGTCGCGATCCTGCTGGGCGCGCCCGGCAACAACGTGACCACGCTGCGGACGAGCGGCTTCAAGGACGAGATCCAGAAGGTCGCTCCGGACATCAAGATCGTCTTTGAACAGACGGGCAACTTCGCCCGTGAGGACGGGCAGAAAGTCACCGAGCAGCTGCTGCAGTCCAACCCGGACATCAACGGCATCTACGGCGAGAACGACGAGATGGCGCTGGGCGCGATCACGGCCCTCAAGGGCGCCGGCAAGAAGGCCGGCGACGTGAAGGTCGTGTCGATCGACGGCACCAAGGGCGCCGTGCAGGCCATTGTGGACGGCTGGGCCTCGGCCGTCATCGAGTCGAACCCGCGCTTCGGCCCGCTCTCGTTCTCGACGGCGGAGAAGTTCTTCGGCGGTGCGCCGGTCGGCCAGGACATCATCATCGAAGACCGGCAATACGACGAGAGCAACGCCAAGTCGGACATCTCCAGCGCGTACTGATCGTCAGCATCGGAGGGCGGATCGCCGCCCTCCGATGTTCGTCCGTGTTCTCCAGGCCCACTCCCCGGCAAGGAGCGGAACGTGACCGCACATCCCCGACGGTTCCTCACACTCCTGGTGGCGGCGCTGACCGCGTCGGCCGGCACCCTGATCGCCACCACCTCGGCCGCCTCGGCGTTCGCCCCCAAGACGCCACCCCTGACCACCCCGTGGACCTCGCAGGTCTCCACCAGCAACCCGCTGCCGGAATATCCCCGTCCGCAGCTCACCCGCGCCGACTGGCAGAGCCTCAACGGCATCTGGCAGTTCGCCGGCGCCTCGAACATCAATATCCCGCCCACCGGGCAGACGCTGGGCGAGGAGATCCTCGTGCCGTACCCGATCGAGAGCGCGCTCTCCGGGATCATGCGGCGCCAGGACTACTCGTACTACCGGCGCACCTTCACCGTTCCGGCCGGCTGGTCGGGCAAGAACGTGCAGCTCAACTTCGGCGCCGTGATGTGGCAGTCGAAGGTCTGGGTGAACGGCGCCCTCTTGGGCACCCACGAGGGCGGATACGACAAATTCTCGTACGATGTAACTAATGCCCTTAAATCCGGCGTAAACGAGATCATCGTCGGCGTCTGGAACCCGGTCGAGACCCAAGACATCCCCGTCGGCAAGCAACGGATCTCCCGAGGGGGCATCTTCTACACGCCGTCGAGCGGCATCTGGCAAACCGTATGGCTCGAGCCGACCAACGCCGCCCATATCACCCGCCTCGACACGACGCCCAACGTCGCCGCCGGCGCGCTCGACCTGATCGTGCAGGCTGCGAACGCGAGCGGCCAGAGTGTCACGGCCCAGGTCCTTAGCGGTGGCGCGGTGGTCGGCACGGCGACCGGCACTGTGGGCGGAAATATCCGGATTTCGGTTCCGAACGCGCACCTCTGGTCGCCCGGCGATCCCTTCCTGTACGACCTGCGGGTCACGCTCGGGACCGACGTGGTGGGCGGCTACTTCGGGATGCGCTCGCTCGGCAAGGCGATGCTCGGTGGGGTGCTGCGGCCCACGCTGAACGGCAAGTTCGTCTACCAGCTCGGCACCCTCGACCAGGGCTACTGGCCGGACGGCGTCTACACCGCGCCGACCGACACCGCGCTGCGCTTCGACCTCGAACAGCAGAAGGCCATGGGCTTCAACATGGTCCGCAAGCACATCAAGGTCGAGAACGACCGCTGGTTCTACTGGGCGGACCGGCTCGGGCTGATGGTCTGGCAGGACATGCCGGCGCTGGCCAGCGGGCGGGAGCCGTCGACGGCCGGGCGCACGCGGTACGAGAAGGAACTGCGGGCCATGGTCGACCAGCACAAGGGGATCACCTCGATCGTGCAGTGGGTCCCGTTCAACGAGGGCTGGGGCGAGTACGACGCCGGCCGGATCGCCGACCTGGTCAAGAGCTGGGACCCGACCCGGATGGTCAACCACGACTCCGGCTCGAACTGCTGCGACTCGGACCCGGACCCGGGCAACGGCGACGTGATCGACGACCACGTCTACGTCGGCCCCGGCATGACCCGCCCGCCGACCGCGACGAGATTTGCGGTCAACGGCGAGTACGGCGGCCTCGGGCTGCGGACCGCCGGGCATGAGTGGCCGACCAGCGGCAAGTTCGCCTACGAGTGGCTGAATGACTCAAATGCCCTGACAAATCGATATGCCCAAATTACTTCGCGCCTCGTCGATCTGATCAACACCAACGGCCTGTCCGGTTCGGTCTACACCGAGCCCACCGACGTGGAGGAGGAGCTCAACGGCTTCTACACCTACGACCGGCAGGTGGCCAAAATGGACCTCGCCCGGGTGCGTGAGGTCAACCTGCGCGTGCTCGGCGCGGCCACCGGCGCCACGCTGTCGACCGGCAAGCTGGTGTCCCTGCGGGTCACGACGGCCGGCTACACCAACCGCTACCTGCGGCACGCCAACGGCGGGGCGCGCACCGACGTGATCTCGGCGGCCGGCACCACGACCGACCGCCAGGACGCCAGCTTCTGGGTCCGGCCCGGCCTGTCGAACAGCGCCTGCTACTCGTTCGAGTCGCGCAACTTCCCCGGTCAGTACCTGCGGCACCGCGGCTACCGGGTCTACAAGGAGGCCAACGACGGCGGGTCGACCTACAACGCCGACGCCACCTTCTGCGCGCGCCCCGGCCTCTCCGGCGGCGGCACCTCGCTCGAAGCGTCCAACATGGCCGGTTACTACCTGCGGCACCGCCGCGAAGAGATCTGGATGGACCAGAACACCGGCGGATCCTTCAACGACGACGCGACCTGGGCCGTCGTCGCGCCGCTGTGGCGCAGCGGCGCCGACCTGACGGTGGGCCAGAACCGGTCGTTCCGGGTCACCACCGCCGGCTATGACACCCGCTACCTGCGGCACCGCGACGGCCTGGCCCGCACCGACGTGATCACCACGAGCAGCTCGGCCACCGACCGGCAGGACGCCACCTTCACGGTCCGCGCCGGTCTGGCCGACAACAGCTGCTTCACGTTCGAGTCGGTCAACTACCCGGGCCAGTACCTGCGGCACGCCGGCTACCGGCTGCAGAAGGCGAGCAACGACGGGACGACGACGTTCCAGCAGGACGCCACCTTCTGCGCGATGCCAGGCCTCAACGGCGGCAGCGGAAATGTCTCCCTCGAGTCCTTCAACTACCCGGGCTACTACTGGCGGCACTACGCCGAAGCCGTCTACATCGCCACCAACGGCGGCGGCAACACCTGGGACGCGACCGGCAGCTACGCCGCCGACGCGACCTGGAACAACGCGAATCCACTGGGGTAAAGATGCTGGAAGTCCTCGACGTCTCCAAGATATTTCCCGGGGTGAGAGCCCTCGACGGAGTCTCGTTCCGCCTGCGGGCGGGAGAGGTGCACGCCTTGGTCGGTGAGAACGGCGCCGGCAAGTCCACATTGATCAAAGTGCTCACCGGGGTCTACCAACCGGACTCCGGCGAGCTGCGATACCGGGACGAGCCGGTGCAGTTCGCGACGCCGATGGACGCCCAGCACGCCGGAATTTCCACGATCTACCAGGAAGTGAACCTCATCCCACTGATGAGCGTGGCCCACAACCTGTTCCTCGGCCGCGAGCCGAGGAACAGGCTGGGCCTGCTCGACGAGGCGCGGATGCATCGCGAGGCACGGGAGATCCTGGCCGGCTACGGCGTCACCGCCGACGTCCGGCTCCCGCTCGGCACACTCGCGCTCGGCGCCCAGCAGATGGTCGCGCTGGCCCGGGCCGTGATGATCGACGCCAAGGTCGTGATCATGGACGAGCCCACCTCGTCGCTCGAGCCGCGCGAGGTGGAGACGCTCTTCGGAGTCATCCGCGAGCTGCACGCCCGCGGGATCGGCATCATCTACGTCAGCCACCGGCTGGACGAGCTCTACCGCATCTGCGACGCCGTCACGATCCTGCGCGACGGCAAGGTGGTGCACACCGGCAAGCTCGCCGACCTCGAACGGATCCGGCTCGTGGCCCTGATGCTGGGCCGCGAGATGTCCGAAGTCAGGCGGGAGGGTTCCACGGCCTTCTCCTCCGAGAACACGGGCAACGCCGATGCGGCGCCGGTCCTGCAAGTCGACGGCCTGACCAGCCGCCGCAAGCTCCACGACATCAGCTTCGAGGTGCACCCGGGCGAGGTGGTCGGGCTGGGCGGCCTGCTCGGCGCCGGCCGCAGCGAGACGATCAAGGCGATCGGCGGCGCGTACCCCCTCGACAGCGGCGACGTGCGGGTCGACGGCGTCGACCTCAAGAAACCGACCACGGTCAAGGCGGTCAAGGCCGGCATCGCGGTGCAACCGGAAGACCGCAAGGCCGAGGGCATCGTCGCGGGTCTTTCCGTACGGGAGAACATCGCGCTCGCCGTACTCCCCAAGATGTCCCGGCTCGGACTGGTCTCCGAAGCGAAGATCGACGCGGTCGTCGAACGGTTCATGACCCGCCTGCGGATCAAGGCGTCCAGCCCCGACCAGCTCGTCGGCGACCTCTCCGGCGGCAACCAGCAGAAGGTGCTGCTCGCCCGGCTGCTGGCCACCGGCCCCAAGGTGCTGCTGCTCGACGAGCCCACCCGCGGCATCGACGTCGGCGCGAAAGCCGAGGTGCAGTCGCTGATCGACGAGCTCGCGGCCGAAGGGCTCGGCGTCGTGCTGGTCTCCTCCGACGCCGAGGAGCTGATCGAGGGCGCCGACCGGGTGGTGGTTCTGCGCGACGGCGTCGTCGTCGGCACGCTGACCGGCGCGTCCGTGACCACCGAAGACCTCATGGCCACGATCGCCGCCGCGGCACCGTCGGAGGAAGCATGACCACCGCGACCCTCACCTTCGATGCGAGGGACTTCAAGGCCTGGCTGCCGAAGTACGGCGTCTACTTGGCGATCGTCCTGCTGGTCCTCTACAACATCTTCTTCACGCCGTACTTCCTGACCTGGAGCAACCTGCGCATCCAGCTGATCCAGGTCGCGCCGATCGTGATCGTGGCGCTCGGCATGGCGCTGGTCATCGGCACCGAGGGCATCGACCTGTCGGTCGGGTCGGTGATGGCGCTCGCCGCGGCTTTGATACCCCTCTATCTCGGGTACGGCGTGGCCGCCGCGATCCTCGTGTCGCTGCTGGCCGGGGTGGCGGTGGGCCTGATCAACGGCGTGCTGGTGGCCCGCGTCGGGCTGCAACCCATCGTCGCCACCCTGGCGCTGTTCGTCGGCGGGCGCGGGCTCGCGGTCGTGATCAGTGAGGGCAAGCTCAAAGACGTACGAAATCCGGATCTCATCCAACTCGGATCCGGCTACCTTCTCGGCATCCCGATCCTGGTGTGGATCGCCGCGGCGCTGGTGCTGGTCGTCGCCTTCCTGGTGCGCCGCACGGTCTTCGGCCGCCGGCTGCTCGCCATCGGCGGCAACCGCCCGGCCACCGAGCTGGCCGGCCTCCCGGTGAAGCGCGTGCTGATCACCGTGTACGTGATCTGCTCGGTGCTCGCCTCGATCGCCGGCCTGCTGTCGGTGGCCCGCATCCAGTCCAGCGACGCCTCCGCGGTCGGGCTGCTCATCGAGCTCTCCGCGATCACCGCCGTGGTGGTCGGCGGCACCCCGCTCACCGGCGGCCGGGTCCGCGTGCTCGGCACCGTCGCCGGCGCCCTGCTCATGCAGCTGGTGATCGCCACCATGATCAAGCACAACCTGCCGCCGTCCACGACCGAGATGGCGCAGGCCGTCATCATCCTGATCGCGGTGTACGTGGCGCGAGAGAGGAAGACGCGATGACCACGTCGCACGCCGCGCGAGAGAGGAAGACCCGGTGACCATGAGCATCGCCACCGGCCCCGAGACACCGGCCGCCGCCGCCGAGGACGTCCGTAAGGCCGAGCGCACCGACCGCATCGTCGGGACGATCCAGCGCCAGGGCGCGCTCGCCGTCCTCATCGTCGTCGTGCTGATCTCGATGATCGCCTTCCCGAACTTCCGCAGCTTCGACAACACCGCCACGATCCTGGTCGCGGCCGCGCCGCCGATGCTGATCGCGCTGGGCATGACGTTCGTGATCCTCACCGGCGGCATCGACCTGTCAGTCGGTTCGCTGTACGTGCTCGGCGGCGTCCTCGCGGCCTGGGCGTCGCAGTACGGTTTCGTCGCCGCGTTCGCCGCTCCCCTGCTCGTGTGCGGGCTCATCGGTGTCGCGAACGGCCTGCTCATCGCGTACACGAGAATGGCGCCTTTCATCGTGACCCTCGCCGCCCTGCTCGGCGCCCGCGGGTTGATGCGCGCGATCAGCGACGAGGGTTCCGAGACGTACCTGGTGAAGAACGACGCCTTCCGGCAGCTCGGCAACGGCTCGCTGCTCGGGATCGGCTATCAGGTCTGGCTGGTCGCGGTGCTGGTGCTGCTCGGGATGGTGCTGCTGGCCCGCACCCGCTTCGGCCACTCGGTCTACGCGGTCGGCGGCAGCGAGGACGCGGCCGCGCTGATGGGCGTGCCGGTGCGGCGGATCAAGGTGTGGGTCTACGTCATGTCGGGGCTGCTCGCCGGCCTGGCCGGGGCGATCAACGCGGCCAAGCTCGGCTCGGGCGTCACCGTCCTCGGCACCGGCATGGAGCTCGACGCGATCGCCGCCGTGGTGATCGGCGGAACCCTGCTGACCGGCGGCGCGGGCACGATCGCCGGCACCGTCGCGGGCGTGCTGCTGCTCGGCGTCATCCAGAACCTGATCAACCAGGTCGGCAACGTCAACAGCAACTGGCAGCAGGTGATCAGCGGCGCGTTCCTGGCCCTGGTCGTCGTGGCGCAGACCTATCTGGTCAAGCTGCGTAGGGTGAGTCAGTGAAGATCGGAGAACTGACCGTCAACCGGGTCGGCTACGGAACCATGAAGCTCACCGGCTGGCCGATGGGCAGCCCGCGGCCCGACCGGGACACCGCGCTGGCGATCCTGCGGCGGGCCGTGGAGCTGGGCGTCAACCACCTCGACACGTGTCACTACTACTCGCGGGACGGCGTGGCCGCGAACGAGCTGATCAGGGCCGCGCTGTACCCGTACCCGAAAGATCTTGTCCTGGTCACCAAGGTCGGCGCGCTGATCGAGGGCGACGACATCGCCAAGCCCGCGTCCGAGCACCGCGGCCTCACCCCGGACGGCCTGCGCCGCGGCGTCGAGGCCAACCTGAGCGGTCTCGGCGTGGACCGGATGGACGTGGTCAACCTGCGGATGGGCGACCGCGGCCACGACGGCACCGGCTTCGAGCCGGCGCTGGAGACGCTGGCGGGGCTGCGCGACGAGGGGCTGATCCGGCACCTGGGGATCTCCAACGTGACGCGGGAGCAGTTCGACCGCGCCCGCGAGATCACCGAGATCGTCTGCGTGCAGAACAAGTACAACATCGCCGACCGCGCGGACGACGCGCTGGTCGACGCGTGCGCCGAGGCCGGCATCGCCTACGTGCCGTTCTTCCCGGTCGGCGGCGGTTTCCAGCCGCTCGACAACGCGCTGTCCCGGGAGGGCGCCTCCGCCCAGCAGGTGGCGCTGGCCTGGCTTCTGGCCCGCTCACCCGCCATCGCGATCATCCCCGGCACCGGCTCGCTCGCCCACCTGGAGGAGAACATCGCCGCCGGGCAGCTCAGCCTCACCTAATCGACGCTGGCGGTGCCGAGCAGGTGGCCGTCGTGGTCGGCGACGCTCACCGACTGGACGTCGCGCAGCTGGATGGAGCTGGCCCCGATCACCTTGGCGTTGCCGCTCGGGGTCGGCCCCCACGCCGCCGCCTGCTCGACCGTGCCGCGCATGCTCTTGACCTGGCAGAGGAACGGGCCTTGACCGCGCAGCTTGGTCACGTCGAGCGCGATCGACACGCCCCACGTCTTCGGCGTCAGCACGGCCTCACCCGACATGCCGCTGCCCTCGGCCGCCTCGAACTGCGCGGTCACCAGTTCGGGGCTCGGCAGCACCTGCGGCGGCTGGTTCTCCCGGCTCCCGCGGATCACTCCGACCCCGATCACGGCGGCGACCAGCACCACGGCGGCCGCGGCCAGCCAGCGTACGCGGGCCATCCGGTTTTCCCGGGTGCGCTCGGCGCGCATGCGCCGCAGCAGACCCTCGACATTTTCCTGGCTCGGGCGGGCGGACAGGCTGATCAGAGGTTGCGCGCCGCCGCCGGCCGCGCGCTGGGCGTCGGGCAGGCGTTGCAACAGCTCGGGTACGGGTGCCAGCCGGTCCAACTCGTCGCGGCACTCGTCGCAGTCGCGCAGATGGGCGTCGAGCCGGTCGGTGTCCGCGTCGTCGAGGCCGCCGAGCAGGTAACCGCCGAGCAGGCGACGCAGGTCGTCGTGATCGGGGTTCACCGCAGCACCCCCATCTCCTCGAACGCCGTCCGCAACGCCCTGACCGCGTAATATGCCCGGGATTTCACCGTTCCCTCGGGCACGGACAACCGCCGCGCCGTCTCCGCCACGCTCTGCCCCTCGTAGTACATGGCCTTCACCACGGCCTGATGATCGGCGGACAGCCGCTCGAGCGCCTCGGCCACCAGCCAGCCCTCGACCAGTTGGTCGACGTTGTCCTCGGCCGGCATCGTGTTGACCGCGACCTCGTCGGCCACCAGGTGCGGGCGGCGCTGCTCGGCCCGCCAGGCGTTGGTCACCACGTTGCGGGCGATGGTCAGCAGGTAGGAGCGGGTGCGGCCCTGGTCGGTGTCGAGGTGGTCGATGTGCTTCCAGGCCCGCAGGAGGGTCTCCTGCACCATGTCCTCGGCGCGGTGCCGGTCGTGCACGTAGCGCAGGACGAAGCTGAGCAGGACCGAATAGTGCTCGTTGTAGAGCGCGGTCATCAGCTCCTCGTCGGGGCTCACCCGTCGCCTCATCCGCGCCATGCCCCTTCGCCTGCGTCCGCCGCCACTCACTTGTACACCGTCGAGGTGACGCTGGTTCGATCGGAGGCGAAAAGGGCGATGCCCGGTCCCCCTCGCCGGGACCGGGCATCGCGTCAAAGAGAACCTCAGGAAGGCTGATTGTCTTTACAGTCGCCGCTGCCCGGCCCGCCGTAGCGGAACGTTCGGGAGTTCACGACGGTCACCGGGTAGGCCTTGGTCGAGGAACGCATCCACATCGCCACCTCCGGGCCGTTGATGTAGGTGATGGTCGTCATGAACGCCGAGATGCTCTTCTCATTGACCCCGACGGCGGCGGGCTTGCCGTTGCCCATGTCGGTGCACGGGTTCTCGGTGGCCGCGGCCACCTCGCCGAAGACCTGGACCAGACCGGAACGGCTGAACTTGACGCCCTCTTCGTTCCACAGCGACTCCGGGAAGTAGCCGATCCACTCCGAGTCGTAGGCGACCCACCAGGAGCCGTTGAAGTTCTGGATGGCGAACTTCTTCACCGTGTCGGCGGGGAGAGTGTCGCCCGGCTTGATGGTCTTGCTGTACTGCTGGAAGCCGCAGCCGTTGTAGCAGCTCTCCTCGTCGTTCACCCAGTGGTAGACGAACAGGTGCGGGTCGTCGTCGCCGTTGACCACGCGGTCCACGTTCCAGCCGATCTCGACGATCTGGTCGCCGTCGGCCGACTGGAGCGCCAGCTCGCCGAGCGTGTGGTAGTCGCTGCGGGCCAGCTCGGGCTTGGCGATGGACATGTTCGCGTAGAAGCCGTCGGTCTCGGCCTCCTGCGAGCCCACGTTGTAGAGGTAGTACGCGGTGGGGCTCGGCCTGCCGGCGCCGCTCGGCTCGGGCGCGGCCGACTTCGTGTTGTCGGTGGCCTTCGGCGTCGACTCCTCGGTGGCGGGCGCCTCGGTCGACTCCTCAGTGGCCTCGGGCGCCGTCGTCTCCTCGGGGGCGGCCGTCGTCTCCTCGGGGGCCGGGGCCTCCGTGGCCTCCGTGGCCGGCTCGTCCGACGGTTCGGGCGACGCGGGCGGCGGCTCGGGCGGCCGGATGTTCGTCCGCTCCTGCCGCAGGCCCGTGTTCTTGGCCCAGCGGCCCTTCGGCGCATACCGGCCGCGCGGCTGGGTCGAGCCGCTCGTGTCGTTGGCCGCGGCGTCGAAGCCGTCGGCCCGCAGGGACTTGCTGGAGGCGCCGGCACGGCCCTTGCGAATCTTCTCGGGGCGCTGGCCCCAGGGCAGGAGGGCGGGCGGCGTCGCGAGGCCCACCTCGGCGGCCGGGGCGGCTGCCGGCTGCTGGTCTGAGGCGCCCGAAATCTGTTCCGCACCCGCGTTCAGGGTCGAGGCAACGCCCAGGGCGCCGACCACGGCTAGCGCTAGGCCGGCGGCCAACAAGCCGCGGCGTGACTTCAACACGTGTCCGTCCTCGTTGATCGTGGGGTCGGAGGTTCGGGCGAGGTGGCCTCCGGCACCGGTTCTCGGCGGCGCTGGTCACCATATAGCTTTCTCGATTCCCGTTGACCCTGCTGACGGGATTTCCGCCTTAACGGCTGAGGCCCCCAGCCGATCCGGTGATTCAAAGCCCAATTTCGACGACGCTGCGTGTCGGCGCGATCGCTGAGGGCGGCTTTTCACTCGTTGTTCGGAAAGAGGCAAAGCGCTATGAGCTTCTTTCAGGTCTAGCGTTGAGCCGTGGTCGGTATCCGCGCGTTGTCGCTGTCCGCCGACGGGGTGGGGATGCACACCCTGGCCGAGGTCGAGGGCCTGCTGGAACAGCCCGGCGTACTGGTGTGGGTGGACATTCCGGAGTGCTCCGAGGAAGCGATCACGTGGCTCACCGACGTGTTACGTTGCCACCCTCTCGCGGTCCGCGACTGTATGCAACGGAATCGCGTGCCACGTGTCCGGATTTATCCGCATCAACAGCTGTTGATCCTTCACGGACCGGAGCGGGGACCGTCCGGACACGTCCACTATCTCGAGCTCGATCAGATAATCGGCGAAAAATACGTCGTAACCGTGCACGGCCCGATCAATCCGAACCTTTCCCTCGAGGTGGCGCTGCGCGAGACCGACGGGGTGCGCCGGCGGCTCGAGGCGGGGCGATTACGGCCCGATTCGCCGTACGAGCTCTCGTACGCGATCACGTCGGCCCTCATCCACCGGCTGGAAGCCTTCATCGAGGAGGTGACCACCGACGTGTGGCACCTCGAGCAGCGGGTCACCGGCGGCCACATGGGCAACCCAGAGGAGTTCCTGGAGGAGCTGTTCTCGGCCCGGCACGGCCTGCTCGCGGTCCGCACGATGGGGGCGCTCGGCGCCGAGGTCTACGGCCGGATCGCCGCGCTGGAGGCCCGGATCCCGGCCGACGACCTGCCGCTGGTCAACGACGTGGTGGACCAGCTCACCCGGATCCGCGGGCTGGCCGACGGCGAGCGGGAGTACCTGCAGGGCGTGATCGAGTTCTACCGCGCGCGGGCCGAGACCAAGATGACCGTGGCCGCCGAGCGGCTCGCCGTGATCGCCGTGGTCACGCTGCCGATCACGGCGCTGTCCTCGGTCTACGGCATGAACATCATCGTCAATGGCCACACCAAGGTTCCGCAGCTGGTGGCGGTCCTGCTGGTCATGGCGGTCATGTCCGCCCTGCTTCTTACCTGGGCCAAACGCCGCGGCTGGTGGTGATGGCACCCATCCGGCGCGACGCGCGCGCCGAACCGCAGGCATGACGTGCGAGCTTGTGCGGGACCGGGTCGACAACCGCTATCGGCTGATCAGGGTGCTGGGCGAGGCCGGACCCGGCCGGGTCTGGCTCGCCGAGGACGAGCTCCTCTGGCGCCGGGTCGCGATCCAGGAGGTCGCCGACGGGGTCCCGCTGAAGGAGGCGCTCGCCCGGCTGCACGTCGTGAAGATCTTCAACGCGGTCGACTGGGACGGCCGGACGTGGATCGTCATGGAGGCCGCCATCGGCGTCGCGCGCCCGGTCGGCCCGCGCATCGCGGCGCCCCGCACCAACGGCCCCGGCTGGCGGGGACGCGCGGCCGTCCCCTCCGCGTCTCTCACATCGCGGAACGGATTTGACCGCTGATCACCAACCGGGCCACCATGGCGTTCATGCAGCGGACGGGTATCCCTCTCGTCGCCGACCTGGCGACCGATCTGGCGCACTGCGCCAGCGCTTGCTGTCCCAGCTGACCTGCGATTCCTCGCAACTCGCAGCACTGATCGGCTGACTTACGCCCCACCTGCCGCGCCAGGCGCTATCCTTGGCCGCATTCGGGCGGTAAACCTATAGGACAGATAGGCAATGCATACAATCGAGGAGCTTCCCGTGACGGCCGTCGACCTTCGCCTCGACCACCTCGCCATCGCCGCCCAGTTCGCGGCCGCGCCCGAGCAGTGGCACGTCGCCCCGCGCTTCAACCCGGTGAGCCGCTGGTACGAGCGCCTCCACGTGGCCGACGACCACGAGGTCTGGCTGCTCACCTGGCTGCCCGGGCAGGGCACCGACCTGCACGACCACGGCGGCTCGGCCGGTGCGTTCCACGTCTTCGCCGGTACGCTCACCGAGGACACCGTGACGACCCCGGCCGGCGCGGCGCCGCACATCTCCGGCCGCGAGCTCGGCGAGGGCGCCGGCCGCCGGTTCGGCAGCCGGCACATCCACCGCATCACCAACCGCTCCTCGCGCCCGGCAGTGAGCATCCACGTGTACGGCCCGGCGCTCACCACGATGACCCGCTATCGCCTCGGCGGCGACGGCCTCGAGGTGCTCAGGGTCGAGAAGGCCGGGGTGCAGTGGTGACCGCGGTCCTGACTCCCCCGGCCGGCTCGACCGGCATCGACCAGATCCTCGCCACCGCCCGCGCCCGCCTCGACCGGGTCGGCCCGCACGAGACGGCCCAGGCCCTGCGCCGCGGCGCCATCCTGATCGACATCCGCCCGGCCGCCCAGCGCGCCCAGTTCGGCGAGTTCCCGGACGCGATCGTGATCGAGCGCAACGTCCTCGAGTGGCGGCTCGACCCGCGCAGCGACGCCCGCCTGCCGTTCGCCAACAGCTACGACCTCGAAGTGATCGTCACCTGCCAGGAGGGATACACGAGCAGCCTGGCCGCGGCGTCGCTGCAGGATCTCGGCCTGCAGCGGGCGACCGACCTCGACGGCGGCTTCAAGGCCTGGCGCGAGGCCGGTCTCCCAGTCCTCTAGTGCGCGCTCGCCTCCTCGGGCCTGGCCTTCTTCGGGAGCAGGAAGGCCAGCCCGAAGGCGAGCACGAGCAGCAGCAGGGTCACCCCCGTGGTCCAGATCGTGGCGTCCTGGAACCCGGCGCGGACCTGCTCCTGGCCGTACGCCTGAATCTCGGCGGACGGTGAGCCGGCGCCCTCGCAGCTGGCCGGCACCACGTCGGGGTCGTCCTCCGCGGTGCGGTCGCGCAGGCAGTCCCGCAGCCCGGTGATGACCGCGGGCTGCGCGTCGGACGGCACCCCCGAGATGGTCAGCACCGTGCGCAACTCGGCGGTCGAGCTGTCCACGTGGGACACCACCTGGCCTGGCAGGATCGCGAAGAAGATCGTGCCGAGGACCGCGATGCCGAACGCCCCGCCCAGCTGCTGCACCGAGGTGAGCGCCCCGGACGCCGAGCCGGTCTCCTCGTGCTCGACGCCGGCCAGCACGATGTTGAAGAACGGCGCCATCGCCAGGCCCATGCCGGCGCCGAGCAGCACCATCGCCGGGATGAAGTGGTACGGCGTGATGCCGGACCCGGCGAGCCGCACGGTCACCGCGAAGCCCACGGTCGCGACGATCATCACGGCCGTGCCGATGAGCAGCAGCTTCCGGCCCATCTTCTCGGCCAGGCCCGCGCCCGCCGCCACGAAGCCGGCGACCGTGCCAAGCGCCTGCGGCAGCGTGGTGAGGCCGGCCTTGAGCGGCGAGTAGCCGAGGCCGATCTGCAGGTAGAACGTGAAGACCAGGCCGGTGCCGATGAGCGAGGCGAAGAAGACCAGGCCGACCGCGAGCCCGCCGGAGAAGGCCCGCTTGCGGAACAGGCTGGGCGTGACCAGCGGGTCGAGGCGCCGGCGCTCGCGACGCGTCTCGTACCTCGCGAACAGGCCGAAGACGATGACGCCGGCCGCCAGCAGCACGAAGCACCACACCGGCCAGTCCAGCTCGCGGCCCTGCACGAGCGGGTAGAGCAGCAGGAACGCGCCGACCGCGGCCAGCAGCACGCCGAGCACGTCGAGATTTGGCGCCTTCTCGCTCTTGAACTCGGGCAGGAACTTGATCGCGCCGAAGACCGCGAACAGGCCGAGCGGCAGGTTGATGAAGAAGATCATCCGCCAGCCGGCATCGAGGTAGTTCGCGTCGACGAGCCAGCCGGCCAGGATCGGGCCGCCCACCGAGGACAGGCCCATCACCGGCCCGAACGCGCCGAACGCCTTGGCCTGCTCCCGGTCGGAGAACATCTGCTTGATCATGCCGAGGCCCTGGGGCAGCATGACCGCGCCGAACAGGCCCTGCACGGCCCGGCCCACGATCAGCTGGGTGGGCGACTGGGCGATGCCGCAGGCCAGCGAGGCGAGCGTGAAGCCGGCCGCGCCGATCAGGAACATGCGGCGGCGGCCGTAGATGTCGCCGAGACGGCCGCCGGTCAGCAGGCCGATCGCCATGGCCAGCGTGTATGCGGCGCCGAGCCACTGGATCAAGCTGTACGACCCGCCGAGCTCCAGGCGGATCGACGGGCCGGCGATGTTGGTGACCAGGGCGTCGAGCAGGTCCATGACCTCGACGCTCAGGATCACGAAGAGCGCGACCCAGCGGTAGCGGTAGGCGCTCGCGACCGCGGGACTCGCGGGGTTCTGAACAGCGTTCGTTGTCACGAACACCGTTCTACTAGCGAACATCGTTCGCGTCAAGGTAAATTAGCCGACGATGAAGGAGTCACCGTTCCTCCGCCGGGCGATCAAACCGCAGCGCCCCGCCAAGGCGCCGCTGAGCCGCGACCAGATCGTGCAGGCCGCCCTGCGCATCGTGCGGGTCGAGGGCATCGACGGCGTCAGCATGCGGCGCATCGCGGCCGAGTTCGACACCGGCCCGTCGAGCCTCTACGCCCACGTGGCCAACAAGGACGAGCTGCTCCAGCTCATGTTCGACGAGATCTGCGGCCTGATGCCGGTCCCCGCGGTCGAGCCCGGCCGGTGGAAGGAGCAGATCCTCGAGATGGCTCGCGACGGCCACCGGGTGCTGCTCGACCACTACGACCTGGCCCGCGCCGCGCTCGCCACGATCCCCACCGGGCCCAACGCGCTGCGCATCTCCGAGGCCATGCTGGGCATGATGCTGGCCGGCGGCCTCCCGCCGCGGGTCGCTTCCTGGGCGATGGACCGCATCTTCCTGTACATCACCGCCGACGCGTACGAGATGTCCATCTGGCGCGGTGAGGTGGGCGCGGCCGGCACCGACCGGGAAAGCTTCGTCGCCGAGCTCGGCAACGACCTGATGAGCTACTTCGAGCAGCTCCCCGAGGACGAGTTCCCGCACCTCCGCAAGCACGCGAAGGACATGGTCGGCGGCGGGACCGAGGAGCGTTTCGAGCTCGGTCTGGCGATGCTCGTCGATGGGCTCGACAAATATGTCACGAAATGAGCGATCAACGATGTCTTCAACATCGACTATCCCGGGCCGTCACCCGTAGTTGATCTGACCAGTTTTGTTGATACTGGGTCGCATGGAAGGCCTACCGGTCCCGGTCACCGCGTTCGGTCCACTGCACCTGCACGCCCTGCGGGTGCACCGGCTGGCAAACACGGGCCGGGGCCACGAGGCGATCCAGGCGGCCGACGCCTACCTCGCGCTGGCCCGGCTCTGCGGCGACCGGAAGACCATTCCCTTCCTGGTGCAAGGCAAGATGTACGCCAACCTGAACATGGGCCGCTTCCAGGAGGGCGCCGAGCTCGCCGCCGAGCTGCTGCGCATGCACCGCGCCACCGGTTCGGCCCTCGGCGAGGCCAAGACCCTGTGCGACCTGGCCCAGTTCGACGTGCTGCGGTCCCGCTACGTCGACGGCATGCGCAACCTGGCCCGCGCCTCGGTGCTGCTCGACCTGCCGCATCCCGGCCGCGACCGCCGGACCTCCGCGCTCTGCTCGTTCGCCGAGGCCGCCACCGCCGCCGAGATGTACGAGACCGCCTCCGCCAGCTACGAGCAGCTCAGCGAGGCCACCTCGGCGTTCGACCTGGTGCACGCGACGACGCTGCTCTACTGGGGCCTGCGCCTCGACCACATCGGCCGCCACGACGAGAGCGCCACCCGCCTGCGCCGCAGCGCCGAGATCACCCGCCGGCACGTCGACCAGCGCCCCGACGACGTCGGCCCGGCCGCGATGCTGGCGCTGGCCCTGGCCAAGCTCGGCGACGTGATCCCCGCGGAAAAGCTCGCCCGCGACGCGATCCTCCCGCTGCGCCAGGCCGAGAGCTTCCAGTACGCCCGCATGGCCCACCTGGCGCTCGGCATCAGCCTGCGCGCCCAGGGCGCCCTGCACGACTCGCGCACCGAGCTGGTCGCCGCCCGCGAGCTGTGCGCCTTCGGCGGCCGCCCCGACGAGAAGCCGATCATCCGCTTCGAGCTGGCCCTCACCGCCCTCGAGATCGACGGCGGCCAGTCCAGCCAGGACCTGTTCGACGCCGTCGAGGGCCAGGCCCGCGAGCTGTGGCGGGTCCGCATGCAACGGTTGGCGATGCTGCGCCAGGCCCGCCAGCAGGAGGAAGCCGAGGCCGCGCGGGCGCGGGCCGAGCGCGAGGTCCTCCGCGACCCGCTGACGGGTCTGGGCAACCGCCGCCGCTTCGACCTCCTGCTGGACCGCATCGACTCGGCCCGCCTGACGCCGCCCTTGGTGCTGCTGCTGGTGGACGTCGACCATTTCAAGGCGGTCAACGACGCCTACTCCCACTCGGTCGGCGACCGAGCTCTGCGCGAGGTGGCCCGCATTCTGCGCGCCCATTGCCGCGCCGAGGACGTGCCGGTCCGCTACGCCGGCGACGAGTTCACCCTGTTCCTCCGCGGCGACCTGGCCGTCGGCCGCGAGGTGGCCGAACGCATCCGGGCCGCGGTCGCCCACTCCGACATAATCCCCGGCGTCCGCCTCACGGTGAGCGTCGGCCTGGCCACCCTCACTCCCGACATGACCGGCGAGGCCCTCTTCCGAGCCGCCGACGACCGCCTCTACGCCGCCAAATTCAGCGGCCGCAACACCATCGCCTCCTGATTTTTCCGATACGCGCGACGGCCTCCCCAACCGCAAGTGCGCCGCCCCTGCGCACAGCGCGATCTCCGTGCCACACCGGCCCGTGCCGCGACCGCCGGGCTGAGCTCAGTGGCCGGCCGCCCGGGTTCGTGCACGGCCGACGTGGCTGCCGCCCGTCACGGTTTCCGTCGGCCGAGCTGGGCCGCCATGCCCGGCGCGTGCGTGGCCGACGTCGCTGCCGCCCGTCACGGTTTCCGCCGCCCGAGCTGGGCCGCCATGCCCGGCGCGTGCGTGGCCGACGTCGCTGCCGCCCGTCACGGTCGTCGTCGTGCCGCGCCGTCAAGCGATCTTGATGACTTGCTGCGTGCGGCGCGCACTAAGACGCTCCTATAGATGTCAAGCGGCGGGTTCGTGGGTGTTGGTGGTGATGAGTTGGTAGAGCTCGCGGGCTATGTAGCGTTTGAGGCAGCGGATGATTTCTTTTTTGGACAGGCCGTCTTTGGTGCGGCGTTGCGCGTAGGCGCGGGTGTTGGGGTCGCTGCGGAGCCGGACGATGGCGACGCGGTGGAGGGCGGCGTTGGCTTGGCGGTCGCCGCCGCGGTTGAGCCGGTGCCGGCGGGTTTTGCCGGACGAGGCGGGGATCGGCGCGACGCCGCAGAGCATGGCGAACGCGGCTTCGCTGGTGAGTCGCTGGTGGTTCTGGCCGACGGTGACCAGTAGTTGACCGGCGATGTCGGTGCCGACGCCGTGGGCGGCGGTCAGGGCCGGGTTGATCGCGGCCACCAGGGGTTTGAGCAGGCTGTCCAGGTCGGTGATCTCGGCCGTCAGGTGCTGGTGGCGGCGGGCCAGCGAGCGCAGGGCGATTTTGGTGGCGGTGGCCGGGCTGGCGGCGTCGGCTCGGTCCGGCCGCAGGTTCGCGCAGGTGCCGATCAGTTCTTTGACGCTCAGCTCGCGGAGCCGGGCGCGCAGCTGGTCGTCGGCGGTGACGATCAGGGCTTTGATCTGGCGTTGGGTGTCGGCGCGCTGGTCGATGGCGCTGCGCCGGGCCAGCCGCAGGTGGCGCAGGGCCTCGACCTGGCCGTCGCGTTGTTTCGGCAGGCCGGTGCGTTCGCCGGCCAGGGCGGTCTTGGCCGCGGCGATGGCGTCGATCGGGTCGGACTTGCCCTGTGACCGGCGGGTCTTGCGGTCCGGGCGGTCGACCTCGATCACCTCAACGGCCGCGGCGCGCAGCCGGCGGGCCAGCCCGGCACCGTAGACGCCGGTGCCCTCGACGCCGACCCGCCACAGCCGGCCGTGCCCGCGCATCCAGGCCAGCAACGCCTGATAGCCGGCCGCCGTGGCCGGGAACTGCTCGGTGCCCAGGACCCGCCCGACCAGGTCGATGACCGCCGCGGTGTGAGTGTCCAGGTGGGTGTCGACGCCGCCGACGACATCGAAAAGGGCCGGGTCAGGTGTAATGGAGGGCATCGTCGTCCTGTCGTTCGTGACTGTGGGCAGGGCGGCACGCACCGGCCGGGCAACGATGGACAAGACAGAGATGGGGCCTCTGGCCAGGCTCCTATGAAGTCACAACGCCACGACCCGGCACGTGCACGAGCACCTCCCGACCGGAGCCGACAAGTCTTACGAAGGACCCGAAGTCAGTCATCAAGCGGGTCAGACCCCGGCGGGAGGTGCTCACCCACCATCATCTCTGTCATCAAGCCTCGGCGACTCTCCCCGACCGACGGGGGATATAACCGGATATTTCCGGCGCGCGCGCCGGAGACTTCCCGCATGCTGAACGCCTCGCCCAGCGGCTGGGACACCCCGTCAGCAGGCGGGATCTGCTCCCGCTTTCCGAGAGCCACCGTCCACATCGCGGGAGCTGCAGCCGGCAGCGCCAACCTCGGTCGTCCCACCCCCGCGCCGTGGCAGCCGAGCCTGGGCGTTACAAGGGTTTGACGACGCCCGATTTGCCGCTGTAGAGGCTTCGGGAACCGTCGATGTCGCGTGGGGTGTCGGGGGCGTCCAGCCAGATGATGTACGGCGCACCCGACGTCAACCCGGTGATGGTCGTCGATACCGTGCAGCCCGAGCCCGCGTTGACCGTCTGCCAGGACGGCTCCGGCTGCGGGCCCGCCACCAAACCCTGGGGCACCGCCGTGACGCGGTAGGTCGGCCCGTACGCGGAAGGCCACTCGATCTTGAATCCGCCCGCGACCGGGGTGATGTTCATCGGGATCAGCACCTGGCCGGAGTCGGGCCAGCCGACCGTGCAGGACGCCGCGTCGGTCGGCAGGAACGACACCGGTGGCAGGCCGGCGGGGCGCGAACCGGTGTACCTCGGGGCGCGCGCGCTGGGTGTCGGGTTCCCGGAGTCGAAGAGCACCCAGGGGCCGGCGGTCGGGGTCGGCGACGACGACGAGGCGCTGGGGGTCGAGGCGCCGCCGCAGCCGGTCAGGCAGAGTGGCAGCGCCGCCAGCGCCAGCGCGAACGACCGGCCTCGCATCCGACCCCTTCCCCGCGGCTTCCCCTACCTCCCGATCGGCCTGTGCGCCGCCGCGCTTAGCGGCGGCGCGAACACCCAACCCCCCGCGAGCAGGTCGTCGGTCGCCCGCACTGCCGCGCGCAGGCGCTGCGCATAACTTCCGGTCAATTCCCGATTCCGTACGCCGTGAGCACCCAACTCGTCGCGGAAGCGCCCGGTCATCCACCGGCGGAGGTGCTCCCCGTCGCGCAGGCCGTCGTCTTCGAACGGCACCCCTTCGTCGTCGGTGAGCAGATAGAGGTCGGCCGGGCGCACCAGCTCCCGCACGGCCGCCGAAGCGCTGCCGAGGTAGCGCTCCTCCCAGATCGTGGTGGCGAACGCGTCGGTGTCGCAGAACAGCACCGGCGACCCGTCGCGGGCCGCCGCGTCCGCCATCGCGTTCTGCGTCGCGGCGACCGTCGCGAAGTCGTCGCGGTCCCAGGTCACGTCGAAGATCGTGGCGCCCGGCGCGAGCGCTGCCAGCTTGCGCTCGGTGAGCTCCCGCCCGAACTCGGGCACCCATCGGGTCCGCCCCCACACCCCGCCGCGCAGCCGATAGTGCCGGGCCAGCGCCCGCGCCATCGTGGTGGTCCCGCTCGACTCGGCGCCCACCACGACGACCCGCTTCGCCAGCCAGCCGCGCACTCCCGGCCCGAGCATTCCCCAGTGCCCGATCGGGTCGGCCCGCACCGCCGTCCCCGACACCGGCACCTTCTCGCGCGGCAGGTCGACGATCACCGGCGTCGCGTGGAAGCGGGCCGCCAGCTCCACCCCGTACGCCTCGGAGGAGAAGACCGCGTCGACCCGGTCGGTGCCCGCCGCGGCGCGGAAGACCGCCACGTGCAGCTCCCACGCCTGCGGGTCGTCGTAGTCGATCGGGTGGTCGTCGTGCACGCCGACGAAGCGCACCCGCTGACCGTGCTCCTCGCGCAGCCACTCCAGGCGCAGCTCGAGCGGCACCGACTCGGCCGACGACGGCGCGACGACAACGGTCACCCGCTCGCACTCGCGCTCCGCCGCCCTGATCAACTCGTGGTGCCCGAGGTGCGGCGGGTAGAACTTCCCGACGATCAGACCGTGCCCGAACCTCACGCCGCGACCACCTCCCGGCGGGCGGCCCGCCAGGAGCGCAGGCCGAGGATGCAGAGGACGAGGAACGCCACGTACAGGATCGCGGTCAGCCACAGGTCCTTGTAGCCGTAGAGCGGGATGTAGATCAGATCCGCGGCGATCCAGAGCCACCAGCTCTCCACCAGCTTGCGCGTCTGGCCGTAGGTGGCGAGCAACGACAGCGCGGTGGTGACCGCGTCGGCGAACGGCACGGTCGACTCGGTGAGCCGGTCGAGGAAGAGCCAGAGCCCGCCGGTGAGCACCACTCCCGCGGCGGCCAGCGCCAGCCACTCGCGCGGCGTGGTCGAGCGGACGACCAGCCGGCTGCGGCGCTCGCCGCCGTAGAGCCAGGCCCACCAGCCGTACAGGCCGAGGACGACGTAGACGATCTGCAGGCCGGCGTCGGCGTACAGCCCCGCCGACCAGAACACGACCATGAGCAGCAGAACGTTGAGGATGCCGAGCGGCCAGTTCAGAATGTGCTGCCGCACGAGCAGGGCCACGTTCACCAGGCCGGTGGCGAACCCGAGCAGCTCGGCCCAGGTAGTCGGCGCGCCGAAGGCGGTAAACGCGGCGCTGGTCAACCAATCGATCACGCTGAGATCATTCCGGCTGGTCCGCCCGGTCCGCTGACCACCCCTGGAATCCGGGGCACTGGGTGGGGCCCAGTAGAGCAGCCGGCTACGACATTTCTCGGCCGTCGTCCACAGCGCAGCGGCTCACTCGCCCGGTGGCGGGCCGGCGGTGCCGCGGATGACCAGGTGGGGTGGGATGACGGTCTCGCGGTGGACGACGGGCGTGCCGGCGATGCGCTCGACCGCCCGCGACACCGCGAGCGTGCTCATCGTGTCGATGTCCTGGGCGACCGTGGTCAGGTCGATGTGGGCGAGCCGGCTGAAGCTGCTGTTGTCGTAGCCGACCACGCTGATGTCGCCGGGCACGTCGAGACCGCCGCGGCGCAAGCCGTCCAGCAGGCCGGTGGCGGACAGGTCGTTGAACGTGGTGACCGCGGTCGGCGGGTCGTCCAGCAGGAGGCGGGCGGCCCGGGCGCCGTCCTCCTCGCCGGAGCCGCCGGGGATGACCCGGATGAGCTCCTCGAGCCCGTGGCGGCGCATCGCGTCCTTGTAGCCCTCGCGGCGGTCGCCGGCGGCCACCCAGCGGGCGCCGTCGACGTGCGCGATCCGCCGGTGGCCCAGCCCGACCAGGTGGTCGACGGCCAGGTGGAGGCCGCGCGAGTCGTCGGTGCGCACCACGTCGACGGCGCGGTGGCGTACGGCCTTGAACATCACCACGACCGGCATGCGCTCGGCGAGGGCGGCCAGCTCGGCGGTCGGCGACAGCGGGCCGAGCAGGATCAGCGCGGCGCAGCGGTCCTGCAGCAGGCCGGCGAAGGCGGTGCGCTCGTCGCGGCGCGGGGTCACGGCGCTGAGCGTCAGCTCGTACCCGATCCGGTCGGCCGCGTCGTAGAGGCCGGTCAGCACGTCGTCGTGGAACGGGTGCTGCACGGCGAAGACGACGCCGAGCAGCCGGCTCTCGCCGCTGCGCAGCAGCCGGGCTCGGCTGTCGGGCTGGTAGTCGAGGCGGCGGGCCACCTCGAGGACCCGGCGGCGGGTGGCGGCGCTGGCGCCGGGCGCGTCCCGCATGACGATCGAGACCAGCGCGACCGAGACGCCCGCCTCGGCGGCGACGTCGGCCAGCGTGGGTCGGCGCTCCCCTGCCCGCATGACCCGGAAGTTTACGTGTGATCACTAGAACGTTCTACGACGCCACGGACTAGAACGTTCTAGAGTCGATCACGTGGAGAAACTCACCGCCGGCCGCCGCTGGGCAGCCCTGCTCACCCTCGCCCTCGGCGGCTTCGGACTCGGCCTGACCGAGTTCGTGGCCATGGGCCTGCTGCCCGACATGGCCCGCGACCTGCTGCCGGCCGCGTACGCGCACTCCAGCTCCGACGCCGTCGCCAAGGCCGGCTGGATGATCACGATCTACGCGCTCGGCGTCGTCGTCGGCGCGCCCACGATCGCCGCCCTCACCGCCCGCATGCCGCGCCGCCGCCTGGTGGTCGGCCTGCTGGGGCTGTTCGTGATCGGCACCGTGGCCTCCGCGCTCGCGCCCACGTTCGGCCTGGTGCTCGCCGGCCGGTTCCTGGCGGCCCTGGCCCACGGCGCGTACTTCGGCGCGGCCGGCCTGCTCGCCGCGGCCATGCTCGGTCCCGGCAGCCAGGGCCGCGGCTTCGCGATCGTGCTGGGCGGCCTCACCGCCGCGAACGTCTTCGGCGTACCCCTGATCACGAGCCTCGGACAGGCCGCCGGATGGCGGATCGCTTACCTGGCCGTGGCCGGCGTCTTCGCGCTGACCCTGGTGGCCGTGCTCCTGGTCGTACCCGAGGTCGCGGCGCACCCCGACGGCTCACCGCGAGATGAGCTCGCGGCCTTCCGCCTCCCCCAGGTCTGGCTCGCGGCGCTCGTCGCCGCGGTCGGTTTCGGCGGCTTCTTCGCGGTGAACAGCTACATCGCGCCCGTCACCACCCACGTCACCGGTTTGAGCGAATCTGCCGTCCCATGGGTGCTGGCGTTGATGGGCCTCGGCATGACCATCGGCAACGCGGTCGGCGGCGTCGCCGCGGACCGCAATCTCAAGCGCAGCGTCTTGCTGGGCTTCGGCGGGATGATCGCCGCGGTCGCCCTGTTCGGCCTGATCGCGCGCTTCCCCGTCGGCCTGTTCGCGGGCGCGTTCCTGATCGGCGCCGCCAGCCTCTTCGTCGGTCCCGCCCTGCAGGCCCGGCTGATCGCCGTCGCGCCCGGCGCCCAGCTGATGGGCGCCGCCGTCAACCAGTCCGCCAGCAACGTGGCCAACAGCGCCGGCGCGGCCCTGGGCGGCGCGGTCATCGCGGCCGGCTGGGGCTACCTCTCCGCCGCCTGGATCGGCGTCGCGCTGGCCGTGAGCGGCCTGCTCCTCGCCGTCGTCAGCTTCCGCGGGGACGCCCGCCCGACCGAACAGGCCCCCGAGCGGGAACCTGCACTCGTCTGAAAAACGCGCATCCTGAGCGGCCCACGTGCTGTTGTTGACAGCAAAGGCGCTGGATACGGGGGCACATCATGCGCAAGAGCATCAGGAGTCTGTTCACGGTCTGCGCCGTCGCGGCGGCGCTCGCGCCGGCCGTTCCGGCCGCGGCCGCGCCGGCGCAGGCAAGCCGGATCGAGGTCGAGCGCGCGGGTGGTTTCGCCGGGCGCCATGACACGTACGTCGTAGACCGCTGGACTGACGGCGGCCGGCGCCCGCTGCGGACGGCGAGCAGCGGCGCGTTCCTCCGGCTGCGCGGCTCCTACGGCCAGCTGAACGCGTGCTGCGACCTCTTCTCGTACCGGGTCACCGTCACCTACCGCGGCGGCCGGCAGAAGGAGATCTCGACGATCCAGGGCGCCCCGGCGCCGCGCATCCTCTGGGACGTCATCGCCGACGTCCAGCGAGTCGGTCAGCAGCCCGCCGGGCTCAGGTGATAGCCGGCCATCTCGAGCCCGCCCTCGCCGAGCGCCACCGGCGTGTAGAGGCCCGAGTCGTCGCTCAGGGTCATCGTCGCGCCGTCGATGTAGTAGGTGCCGTGTGCGTGGCGTTTGCGGCCGGCGACCTGCCCGTCGTACGTGCCGTCGTCGAAGATGTCGAGACGGACCGTGCCGTCCTCGCTCAGCCAGACCCCCACCGGCGCCGTGGTTTTGACCTTGGCCGGCTTGCCGGTGGGGCCCATGGCCCGCTTGAGCAGGGCGGTGGCGTCCAGGGCGTGGGGGTCGACGGCGCGCTTGAGCATGGCGGCTCCTGGCTGAAGGGCTCGGCGAAGGGGGAGGGAACGGCCTCTAACTTCGGCCTCGCGGGCCGATCTCGGAGTGCAGGCGGGTTGCAGTTCAGTTGGACGCGCGCAGAGCGGCGGTCACCGCCGTGATCATCTTGTCGAGGTAGTCGTCGCTCAGCGGGGTGCGCGCCACGGCGAGCCGCCAGTAGAGCGGGCCCAGGATCAGGTCGACGGCCACCTCGGGGTCGGTGCCCTGGGGCAGCTCGCCCCGCGCCATCGCCTGACCGATGAGCTTGTCGCCGACCGCCTGCTGGTGGGTGCGCAGCGCCTTCTGGAGGGTCTCGGCGATCTGCGGGTTGCGGGACGCCTCGGCCATCAGGTCGGGGATGATCTGTGAGGCGATCCGATGCTGGAGCGCCCGGCTTACGATCATCATGAGCAGCTGGAGGTCACCGGCGAAGCTGCCGGTGTCGGGCAGCGGGACGCTGCGGCCCGCCACGTCGGAGACAATCTCGAGTACCATTTCGAGCTTGTTGCTCCAACGCCGGTAGATCGCGGTCTTGCCGACCCCGGCTCGGCGGGCCACCGCCTCGATCGAGAGCCGGCCATAACCCACCTCGGCCAGCTCCTGCATGACCGCGTTGCGGATCGCCACGGTGATGTCGCCTCGGAGCACTGCCGCTCCGGCTGGTGCACGCTTCGCTGTCGCCACGCGGTCACTATACGCCAGGACGTAACGGTTGCGTTCCGCCGTTTGGTCGGATAGCCTTCCGTCACGTCGATACGAACCCGTTCCATCGACAGCGGCTTGACATGCTGAAGTTGTGTTCTCGCGGAAAGCAGCGCGTAAAGCAGCAGGTCCCGATGACCCCCTCGGGCCGACGAGATCGGAGCACCACCCCATGGCTCAGACGACCGTCGTCGAGTCCTACTCCGGGCCCACTCCCAAGGAGCTGGCCCGGAAGCACGGACTAGGCGCCGCCGGGCGACTGCCCAGCCTGCCGGAGTACACCAGGCTGATCTGGTCGTACCGGCACTTCATCTGGGAGTTCGCGAGCGCCAAGGTCTCGGCCGCCCTGGGCAACACCCGCCTGGGCATGATCTGGCAGGTCCTGACCCCGCTGTTCAACGCGGGCGTCTACTACGTGATCTTCGGCGTGCTGCTGAACACCAAGCGCGACGTCGACAACTTCATCGCGTACCTGTGCGCCGGTGTCTTCATCTTCGGCTACACCCAGTCCGTGGTGCAGGCCGGCGTCCAGGCGATCAGCGGCAACCTCGGGCTGATCAGGGCACTGCACTTCCCGCGGGCCAGCTTGCCGATCTCGATCGTCCTGGTCGAGGCACGCAACATGATCGCCTCGATGGCCGTGCTCATCGCGATCGTGCTGTTCACCGGCGAGCCGCTCACGTGGGAGTGGCTGCTGGCGATACCGGCGCTGCTGCTGCAGACGTTCTTCAACGCCGGCTTCACGATGCTGGTGGCCCGGCTCGGCTCCAAGCTGCACGACCTGCGCCAGCTGATCCCGTTCATCATGCGCGTCTGGATGTACGGCTCGGCCGTGCTCTACCCGGTCACCCAGTTCACCCAGCACCTGCACGGGTGGAAGCTCGCCGTGGTCCAGGCCAACCCGCTGCTGGTCTACATCGAGTTGATCCGGCACGCGCTGATGGAGGACGTGCCGCTGGCCGGCACGCCGACCCGGCTGTGGATCCAGGCGATCATCTGGGCGCTGGTGGTCGGCATCGGCGGGTACGCGTACTTCTGGCGTGGAGAGAAGGGTTATGGCCGTGGCTGACGACGAGCGGGTCCCCACGATCATCGCGGAGAACGCGCACATCATCTACCGCATCCACGGTTCGGTGTCGGCCGCGCAGAACTCGCCGCTGAGCAGCTTCAAGCGGCTGGTCACCCGCACCAAGAGCGCCGCCGTGCGCGAGGTGCACGCGGTCAAGGGCGTCAGCTTCGTGGCCTACAAGGGCGAGGCCATCGGCCTGATCGGCACCAACGGCTCGGGCAAGTCGACGCTGTTGCGGGCGATCGCCGGGCTGTTGCCGGTCGAGCCGGGCGGCGCGATCTACGCGGCCGGCCAGCCCTCGCTGCTGGGCGTGAACGCGGCGCTGATGAACGACCTGTCCGGCGAGCGCAACGTGATGCTCGGCTGCCTGGCCATGGGCATGAGCCCGGCCGAGGTCAAGGGCCAGGTGCAGGACATCATCGAGTTCTCCGGCATCAACGAGCGGGGCGACTTCAGCTCGCTGCCGATGCGGACCTACTCGTCCGGCATGGGAGCCCGGCTGCGCTTCGCGATCGCCGCGGCCAAGAAGCACGACGTGCTGCTCATCGACGAGGCCCTCGCCACCGGCGACGCGAAGTTCCGCAAGCGCAGCGAGCAGCGGGTGCGCGACCTGCGCGCCGAGGCCGGCACTGTCTTCCTGGTCAGCCACAGCGAGCAGTCGATCCGGGACACCTGCGAGCGCAGCATCTGGCTCGAAGGCGGCGTGATCAAGGCCGACGGCCCGACCGAGGACGTGATGAAGGAGTACGAGACCTTCGTCAAGAAGTGAAGGTCCCGTACTCCCCTCGAGCTACGGGCGCACTGACAGGTGCACGTGGTTGGTGTGGTCGCTCGACGGGTCGCCGTTGCCACCCGAGTACGACTTCCAGCCGCTCGACGGCAGCCAGATGCGTCGGAACCAGATGACGTAGAGCACGCCGAGCTTGCTCGAGTTGTTGATGAAATAGTTCGCCAGGTTGGTCCCGTACGTCTTGCTGCTGCCGGTCGCCACCCCGCCGAACCCGTCCTTGTCGGCGGCGAAGTCGCAGGCTCTCCCCTTCGGATGCTCGCCGCTGTTCTGTTCGCGGAAGCAGTGCACGTAGTGGTTGAAGCCGGCCGACTGGGCCTGCCGCATGGCGAACAGCATGCGCTGGGTGATGCGGCCGCCGCTGGTCGGGTCGTCCACCATGCCGCTGCCGCCCTGGAACGAGCCCGAGCTCGCGCTGCTGCCGCCGTCGCTCGGCTGCGGGTCGTCCTGCCCGGCGTTGGCCGCCTTCAGCGCGCTCTCGGCCTGGACCTTGCGCTTGGCCATCACGTTGACCTGCTTCTGCTGGTCGCGGATGGTTGCGTCGATCGCGAGCTTCGCCTTGGCCTGACCGTCGCGGGTGGCCTCCAGGTCGGCCATCACGGCCTTCTGCTTCGCCGCGACCGTCTGGAGCGTCTCCGCACGGTCCAGGAAACCGCCGGACGAGTCCGCCGTGAGCAGCGCGCTCATCGGGCCGAGCCGGCCGCTCATGTAGGACTGCTGGACGATCTGGTCGAACGCCGCCTGCCGGGGTGCGAGCTCGGTGTCCAGCTCCTTGAGCCGGGCGGTCAGCTCGACCTGCCGTTTCTTGCTCGCGGCCAGCGCGTCCTTGGCTTCGAGGTAGCCCTTGGAGGCCGCCTCGAGCTGCTGGATCAGGGTCTTGGAGCCGCCCTCGCCGTCGTCGCCGGTGTCGCCGGGGGCCGCGCCGGCCGGCGACGCGACCGCGAAGGCCAGGCCGCAGGCGGCCACCACCATGGCGAGCGACGCCGCTAATCGCCGGCGGACAGTAATGTGCCGCACAACCATTCCTTCCGTCGGCCGCCGACCGGGTTAGCTGACGGGTTCGGGACGGAAGTTCCCTACCGCTGAGAGCGGATTCACCCCAACAAAAACCTGGGTCCCCGACTCGCCAAAGGCGATTAGGCGGCGATCCCCGGGCGGGGATCGCGACCGACGATACCCATGACATCGATTGATCGACAGATCTCGCACTCCACGCGATCACCGGATGACCGTGCGTCGACTTATCACGGAAAGTGCTCGAAGGATTACCGCATTCGCATTTTCCGGAGACTGAAGTGTCGCGCGACCTCGGGTAAACTCACCCGCGGCTCTGCCACCGAGGCGCCGCCCCCGAGGTGCCGGCAGGCCGCCGCCCAATCGCCGCAAGGCGAGCCGGGGACCCAATGTCCCACTGGGGTGAATCCGCGAGAGCGGTAGGGATCGCTTCCGTCCCGAACCCGTCAGCTAACCCGGTCGGCGGTAACCCGGAAGGAACGTGGATGACCGTACGCCCCCGCCGGTGGCTGACCCTCGCCCTGGCGCCGCTCGTGGCTGCCTCGATCTTCGCGGCGCCCGCCGCGCCCGCGAGCGCCGATCCCGACGACTCGTCGTCCTCGTCGGCCCAGCCCGACGAGAAGGGTGACGAGATCGAGTCGAACTCCACCCTCAACGAAGTGCTCGAGTCGTCGAACCGCAAGTTCGTGCAGGCCAAGGCCGCCGTGGCGAAGTCGACCACGACGCAGAAGAAGCTGGCCATCCAGATCAACCTGGCCGAGGCGAAACGCGACTCGCTGGTTCCCGAGGTCAACGCGATCGCCGCGCAGCAGTACCGCACCGGTCACCTCGGCGCCGCGAGCTTCCTGCTCGGCAGCCAGGGGTCGGACGACTTCCTGGCCAAGGCGGTCTCGCTCGAGGAGATCAACACCCTGCACGACCGGAAGCTGCGCGAGCTGAACGCGGCCATCGACGACGTGACCGCCAAGAAGGCCGCGCTCGACGCCGAGGTGAAGCAGCAGCAGACCAACCTGGTCGCGATGAAGAAGCAGAAGGACGCGGCCGACAAGGCGCTGTCGCTGGTCGGTGGCGAGAGTCTCACCGGCGGCTTCGTGGACGCGGTGTCCAAGCAGGCGGCGCCGGCCCCGCGCAACTCCGAAGGCGGATTCTCGGCGGAGAAATGCACGGTGAAGGATCCGACCACAAGCGGTTGCATCACCGCCCGTACATTGCACATGTACCAAGAGGTGAAGAAGGCGGGCTTCAATCGCTTCGTCGGTTGTCACCGCAACGGCGGTCCGTTCGAGCACCCGAAGGGCCGGGCCTGCGACTGGTCGTTGCAGAAGAGCGGATTCTCGGTCGCGCACAACGCCGACATGAAGAACTACGGCAACGACCTCATGGCGTTCCTGGTGCGCAACGCCGACCGGTTGGGCATCTACTACGTCATCTGGTACGCGCAGATCTGGTTCCCGGCCACCGGCTGGCACGCCTATCACGGCGCGAGCAACCACAAGGACCACGTACACGTATCAATGCTTTAAGAAGTCGTTTCAAGAAAAGGGCCCCCAAGGGGGCCCTTTTCAGTCAGTGCGTCAGTCCTGCGGCGCCCGGCGCACCGGGGAGCGACCGGCCGGCTGGGTCGGCGGCGGCCCGACCGGACCCTGCGGCGGGATCGGCACGGTCACCGGCTTCACCTGGGTCACCTCGATCTCCTTGCCGTGGTGGCTGAACACCAGGCGGGCCGAGCCGCCACCGTTGCGCAGCGAGTAGGTGGCCTCGTCGGCGGTCACGTTCACCCGCACCCGCAGGCCCCGCCACAGCAGCGAGAACTCCAGGTTGCTGATCCGGCTGGGCAGGCGCGGCGCGAACGACAGCTGGCCGTTGAAGTCCCGCATGCCGCCGAGGCCGGCGATCAACGAGATCCACGTTCCGGCCAGCGACGCCACGTGCACGCCGTCCCGCGAGTTCTGGTGCAGGTCGTGCAGGTCCATCAGGGCGGCCTCGCCCAGGTAGTCGTGGGCCAGCTCGAGATGGCCCACCTCGGCCGCCATGACGGCCTGGATGCACGCCGACAGCGACGAGTCCCGGACGGTCCGCGCGTCGTAGTAGGCGAAGTTGCGCTGCTTCTCCTCTGGCGTGAACGCGTCGCCGCGGATGTACATCGCCATGACCAGGTCGGCCTGCTTGACCACCTGCTTGCGGTACAGGTCGAAGTACGGGTAGTTCAGCAGCAGCGGGTACGCCTCCGGGGGCGTGTTCTCGAAGTCCCACTCCTGCAGCCGGGTGAAGCCCTCCGACTGCTGGTGCACGTGGAGCTCCCGGTCGTACGGGATGTGCACGGCCGCCGCCGCGTCCCGCCAGGAGGCCATCTCCTCGTCGTCCACGCCGAGCTGACGGGCCAGGTCGGGGTGGCGCTTGGCCGCCTCGACCGCGCTGAACATGTTCTGCTGGGCCATCAGGTTGGTGTAGATGTTGTCGTCGACCACGGCCGTGTATTCGTCGGGGCCGGTGACGCCGTCGATGTGGAAGCGGCCGTGCCGGTCGTGGTGGCCCAGCGACCGCCACAGCCGGGCGGTCTCGATCAGCAGCTCGAGGCCCACCTCGCGCTCGAAGTCGTAGTCGCCGGTGGCCTGCACGTAACGGCGGACCGCGTCGGCGATGTCGGCGCCGATGTGGAAGCCCGCGGTGCCGGCCGGCCAGTACGCGGAGCACTCCTGGCCGCGGATCGTGCGCCACGGGAAGGCCGCGCCCTGCAGGCCGAGCGTCTGCGCGCGCTCCCGGGCCAGGTCGAGCGTCGAGTGCCGCCAGCGCAGCACGTCGGCCGCCGCCGAGGGCTGGGTGTAGGTCAGCGCGGGCAGCACGAAGGTCTCGGCGTCCCAGAACGTGTGGCCGTCGTAGCCGGGGCCGGACAGTCCCTTGGAGCCGATCGGGCGCTGCTCGGCCCGGGCGCCCGCCTGCAGCGTGTGGAACAGCCCGAAGCGGACCGCCTGCTGCACCTCAGGGTCGCCCTCGACCTTGACGTCGGAGTGGTCCCAGAAGGCGTCCAGGTACTCCCGCTGGGCGTCCACGAGGCCTTCCCAGCCGTCCAGCCGGGCGCTGGCGAGCGCGGCGCCCACCTGGTCGCGGATGGCGGGCAGCGAGCGGCTTCCGGACCACCCGTACGCGGCGAGCTTGACCACCCGCAGCTTCTGGCCCGGCTCGAGCTTGGTGGCGACCGTCGTGCGCAGCCAGTCGGGGTGGCCCTCGGTGGTGATCGCGTGCTTGCCGGGCGCCTCGACCAGGTGTTCCATGGCCGCGGCCATCCGCAGGTCGCTGGCCTTGGTGCGGTGCACGAGCAGGCCGCCGGTGCGCTGCTCGAGCATCTCCTCGGCCTGCAGCGGGTGGTCCAGCACCGCCGCCACGCGCGGGTCCTTGCTCATCGGCGGCAGCTGCTCGTTGGCGACCAGCTCGGACTGCAGGATCAGCCGGCAGGACGCGTCCAGCGGCTCGACCTCGTACATGTAGGCGACCACGGCGCGCTGGGTGAACGAGACCAGCCGTACGGTGCGCACGCGGATCGCCTGGCCGGACGGCGAGACCCACTCGACGTTGCGCTCGAGCGTGCCGGCCCGCAGGTCGAGCACCCGCTCGTGGGAGCGGAGCTCGCCGTACCGCACGTCGAACGGCTCGTCGTCGACCAGCAGCCGCATGAGCTTGCTGTTGGTCACGTTGATCATCGTCTGGCCGGACTCGGGGAATCCGTAGCCGGCCTCGGCGTACGGCAGCGGGCGCAGCTCGTAGAACGAGTTCAGGTACGTACCCGGCAGGCCGTGGGGCTCGCCCTCGTCCAGGTTTCCGCGTATCCCGATGTGCCCGTTGGCCAACGCGAACACCGACTCGGACTGGGCCAGCAGGTCCAGGTCCAGCCGGGTCTCCCGGATGTGCCAGGGGTCCACGGGATATGCCCGTTCACGGATCACGGTGGTGCCTCTCGCGAATGAGAAAGAGAAAGACGTCGAAGATATAAGCGCTGATGCGTGCTCAGCGCTTCAGCAGTTCGGACAGGTCCGTGACAACGATGTCGGCCCCGTGCTCCACCAAAGCGGCACGTTGCCCGACTCGGTCCACGCCGACCACGATCCCGAAATGACCGGCCCGACCTGCGGCAACGCCCGCTTGGGCGTCCTCGAAGACGGCACACGCCTCGGGCGGAAGACCCAGGAGTTTCGCCCCGTACAGGAAAGTGTCGGGTGCCGGCTTGCCAGGCAAGTTTTGCTCGCGTGCGGTCACACCGTCCACGCGTTCCTCTATGAGGTCGGCTATACCCGCCGCCTCGAGCACGTCCTTGCAGTTGGCGCTCGCCGAGACCACCGCGCGGCGCAGGCCCGCGTCGCGGGCGGCCTTGAGGTACTCCACCGAGCCCTCGTAGACCTGCACGGCGCCCTCTTTGATCTTCTGCAGGACGAGGATGTTCTTCTTGTTGCCGAGCCCGTTCACGGTCAGCTGGTCGGGACCGTCGTCGGGGGTGCCCTCGGGCAGGGTGATACCGCGAGAGGCCAGGAAGGTGCGGACACCATCGGCGCGTGGCCGGCCGTCGACATAGTCGTGATAGTCGGCGCCGGAGTCGAACGGCACGAACTCTTGCCCGTGCTGTGCCGACCACGTCTGGAGGAACGCGTCGAACGTCTGTTTCCACGCAGCATTGTGCACAAGTGCGGTCTGCGTAAGCACGCCGTCAAGATCAAAAAGGCATGCCGTCACATGCGGAGGTAGTCCGAGCACGCGCCCAATGTAGTCGCATGCGGCCCGCCGCGAGCCCCGAAGGGCGCCTTCACATTTTCTGTGACCTTTACGCCCAGTTCAAACTGCTGTTTCAGGCGGATGTCGCCCGGCGTGGCAAAGCGATCCTCAGCCCGATCGTGGTACCGATGGGGCCGGTCGCCACCGTCACCTCGTCGCAGAGCTGATGGGCGAGCCAGATGCCCCGGCCGCCCACCTCGAACGAGTCGGGCACCTCGGGCGGCCGCAGGTACCGCGCGGGGATGCCGGGGCCCGAGTCGGTGACCGTGCACCAGGCCGAGCCGCCGGCCAGCCAGAGCACCGCTCGCCCCTGGCCACCGGCGTGCAGCACGACGTTGGTGATCACCTCGTTGACCGCCAGCACGAAGCCCTGGAGCCGGTCGCCGGTCAGGCCCGCGGCGGCGAGCCGGGCGGACACCTCGTGCCGCACCACGGCGATCTCGTCGCGGCCGAAGCGCCGGTCGAGAAGCTGGGGAGCGCCCGCCGACTCGGCTTCCGGGGCCGAAGTGCCCGGAGCCGATCGCACGCTCTGTCCCATTCTCTCCTCCACCGTGGTGCAGCCTACGCGGTGTGCTCGCCCCGTGGCAGGAGGCCTCGCAGAAGAGATCGTCACCGCCAGCCGACATCGATGCGGTCGCCGCGCTCGTCGAAGAAGTGGAGCATGTCCATGCGCACCGCGACCGACAGCGGATGCCCGGGCGAGACGGCCGGGTACGGCGCGAGGCGCACCGCCAGCTCGGCGGGGCGCCGGTGGTGCCGGCCCGGGTCGAGCACGCTCGTGCGGTCCTCGCGGGTCTGCACGGCCGTGGCGCTGCCGTTGGCGGTGCGGCCGGTCAGCTTCTGCAGCGCCCCGCCGAACCGCCGGAACGCGCCGTTGGGCTCCGGGTCGGGCTTGCCGGTGCCCATCTCGTCCACCACGATCGCGGTCGCCCCGATGTCGAGGTAGGCCAGCGACTCGTGCCCGTGGTGCTCGAGGTAGCGGATCCGGCCGCGGAGCACGTCGCCCTGCACCTCGGGCGCCACCGGGGTGAGCGCCTCGGCCCGCATGCCGACCACGATGCGCTCGCCGTGGTAGTGCGCCACCGCGCGGGCCCGGATGTCATTCCACGGCAGGTACAGCGCCTGCTCGCCGAAGTTCAGCGCGACGTACTGGTCGAGGTGGACGTAGACGGACGCCTCGAGCAGGTTCATCCGGGGCGAGCCGAGGAACGCGGCGACGTAGAGGGTGGCCGGCCGGCCGTACACCTCGGTGGGCGTGCCGACGTCCTGCAGGACGCCCTTGCGCATGATCGCGACACGGTCGGCCATGGTGAGCGCCTCGGCCTGGTCGTGCGTGACGTACATGGTGGTGACGCCGAGCTCGCGGGTGAGGCCGGTGATCTCGGCGCGCAGCTCGGCCCGGAGCCCGCTGTCGAGATTGGACAGCGGCTCGTCCATCAGGAACAGGCCGGGGCGGCGCACGATGGCGCGGCCCATGGCGACGCGCTGGCGCTGGCCGCCGGAGAGCTGGCTCGGCTTGCGGTTGAGCACGTCGCCGATGCCGAGGGCGCTGGCCACGTCGCCGACCCGCTCGAGCCGGTTGCCCGGCTCCATACCGGACAAACGCAGCGGAAAGCCGATATTGTCATTCACCGTCATATGCGGATAAAGAGCGAAGTCCTGGAAGACCATCGCAATGCTGCGGTCCCGCGGCGCCAATTCGAGCACCGGGTCGCCATTGAGAAGGATGTCCCCTTCGGACGGATCCTCAAGACCCGCGATCATTCGCAAAATCGTTGATTTCCCGCAGCCGGACGGACCCAGGAGCACGAGAAACTCACCGTCGTCCACGTCGAGACTCACGTGGTTGACGGCAACCGTGCCATCGGGCCAAATCTTGGTGACGTCCTTGAGCAAGACGGTGGACACCGTCTCTACCTCCTGCCGGGAAAGTACGCAATGATCCCGGTCCCACGATGGCCGGCGATCTAGCTCACTTTGACGAGGAGTATCGATATGCCGCCATCGGGTGAACGTGCCATTTGCCCACAGTAACGGATCGATTACACCTAACTATCGCTGGTCGAGAAAGACCCGGCGAACCACGCGTTCGGCCGCACGGCCGTCGTCGAGGTAGCAGAACCGCTCGCGGAACGCCGCGCGCGCCGCGTCGTCCCGGCGATCTTCCTGGAAGATCGTCACAAGCTCGTCAAATGTGGTGGCGACCGGTCCGGGCGGCTCGGCCGTCAGGTCGAAGTAGACGCCGCGCAACTCGCGGTAGACCTGCCAATCGGGCGCGTAGATCACGACGGGCTTGTCAAGGACTGCGAAATCGAACATCGCGGACGAATAGTCGGTGAGCATGACGTCGGCCGCCAGATAGAGGTCCTCGACCTCCGGGTGGCCCGAGACGTCGACGATCTGCCCGGCGCCACCGACCGGGCGGGCCGGGCCCACGTAGAAGTAGTGCGCGCGCACCAGCAGCACGGTCTCCGGGCCCAGGGCGGAAGCCAGGCGCTCCACATCGAGCACGGCGGTGCCCTTCGGCAGCCACTCCCGATGGGTGGGGGTGTAGAGCACCACCCGCTTGCCGGGGGCGATGCCGAGGCGCTCCCGGACCGCGGCGGCCTCCGCGGGAGACGCGATGGCGAGCCGGTCGTTGCGCGGATAGCCAACCTCCAGCGTCTCGTACCCGCACGGGTACGCCCGCTCCCACGCGATCGTCGTGTGCGCGTTGGCCGTCACGCTGAAGTCCCACCGGTCGGCCCGGCGCATCTGCCCGGCGAAGTCGGTGTCGCGCACCGCCGCCGGATGGTCCAGCTGGTCCATCCCCATCATCTTCAGCGGGGTGCCGTGGTGGGTCATCACGTGCGTGGTGCCGCGCCGCTTGACCATCATGTTCGGCCAGTTCACGTTGTTGACCAGATAGCGGGCGCGGGCCAGGGCGCGGTAGTAGGGCAGCGTGCCGGCCACCACGTGGTCGACGCCGGGCGGCACGGCGGCTACCCGGGACGGGCCGATCACCCACACCGCGCGCACGCCCGGGGCGAGCTCGGCGGCCTTCGCCGCGATCGCGGCCGGGTTGCAGGTGACACCCCGGTACCAGTACGCGGCGTAGAGCGCGAGCGACCCGTCCACCGGCAACAGCAAGTGCAACCGGTAGTAAAGAAGTCCGGCCACCTGCCGGGAGCGCTTGGCAACCTTCCAATGCGGCCGGCGCAGCGCCGCGCGCGCCGTCCGCATGCCGATCTCGGCGGCCCGGAACGCCGAGTACGACCCCCGGGCGACCAGCCGGTAGCGCAGGCCCTCTCCCCCGCCCGGCGACGGGAAACCGGCCGGCGGCAGGTGACGGCGGTACATCTCCTGCATCCGGGCGAAGAAGCGGCGGCGCGCCGACGCCGGCACCCGGTTGTCGTGCCGCAGCACCCGCATGAAGTGCCACAACATCCGGCGGAACAGCAGCCCGCGCACCTCGTCGCCGGGATCCGCGTACTTGGCGCAGAGCGCGAGCGCGTGCTCCCAGTGGTCGAAGACCTCGAAGTGCCTCTCGCCGACGGTCTGGGTGATCGCCCCGGTCCGCCGCTGCCGGTAGTGCACGCAGGTGCGTGGCAGCCCGCTGATCCGGCTCGCCGCCAGCATCAGCGGGAACGTGAACGAGACGTCCTCGTACCAGCCGGCCTCGAACGCCAGGCCGAGCCGGCTCAGCAGGTCGCGGCGGATCACCTTGTTCCACGCCACGTGCAGGATCTCGAGCACCTGCGGCCACTGCTCCGCCGAAAAGACCCGGGGCGCGTCGCCGAGCAGCCGCTTGGCCGAGCCGGTCTGCACCGGGCCGTCCCAATGCACCCTGTCCCAGCCCACCACCAGCACCTCGGCGTCGGTGGCCCGCAACCTGGCGGCGACCGCGGCGAGCGCGCCGGCGGCCAGCCAGTCGTCGCTGTCCAGGAACCAGACGTACTCGCCGCGGGCGTGCTCGAGGCCCAGGTTGCGGGCGCGGCCGAGGCCGACGTTGGACGGCGAGGTGATCACCCGGAGCCGGGGGTCGCGGGCCGCGTACTCGGCCAGGATCCGGCCGCTGTAGTCCGGCGAGCAGTCGTCGACCGCCACGATCTCGAAGTCCTCGAAGCTCTGGCTCAGCAGCGAGTCGAGGCACTGCCCCAGGTACCCCTGGACCCGGTAGACCGGCAGAACGATGCTCAGGAACGTCACGAGCGTCGCCAGTCGGCGATCGCGTGGACCAGGAACGAGCCGCCCACCAGCGCGGCCAGCCCGGCCTCGGCGAGCGTGGGGTGCCCGGCGAGCGCGAGCGCCACGAGCACCACCACCCGCACCTCCCAGCCGAACAGGGCGCCGGCGCCGCGGACCGCGGGCGCGCCCTTCTCCATTCTCGCGGTCAGGTCGTAGTGGCGCAGGGCGAGCGTGAACAGCAGCAGGAACACCACCGGCGGCGGCACCGAGCCGGACAGGCCGACCGCGACCACGAAGAGGTACTCGGCGGCGCGCAGGAAGGCGGGGACCAGCCAGTCGAGGGGGCCGTCGTGCCGCGCCTTCGCCGGGATGCCGGCGCCGAGCAGCACGAGGGCGACGGCCCCGGTCGCGGCCTCGGACGACGAGCCGAACAGCTCCGAGACGACCAGGATCAGCGAGGCCAGGGCGGCGAGCGCGGCGAAGGCGAGCGGCGCCGGGGCGCCCGGGAAGGCGATCAGGTGGCGGACAAGCGGACCGTCGTCGCGGTGCCGCATGGTGTCGACCTTGTCGAGCACGCCCACCCGCATCGAGAGCGACCGCAAAGAGCGCAGGGCCAGGGTGTACGCGAACGCGAGCAGCCCGAAGCCGACCACCGCGCCGAGCGCCACCCGCCCGTTGGTCAGCATCGCCAGCACGGCGATCAGCGCCCACCGCTCGCCGATCGGGAACACCACGATCCGCTTGAGCCAGTACGCCGCCGACCCGGTCTGGCCCTGCACCTTGTTCGACGCGGCGGACAGGCGCGCGCCGACCCCGCCGGACGCCTGGGCCCGCGGCCGGGCAGCGGCCTCGTCGTGCAGCGCGCCGTACCAGGTGTCGGTCATGTGCCGGACGGTCTGCAGCACGATCGCGGTGATCGCCAGCGGCCACGCGTACGGCAGGCCGATCCGCTCGGCGCCGGCGGCGAGGCCGGCGTACACGGCGTATTCCTTCGCCCGGTCGGCCATGGTGTCGAGCCAGCCGCCGAACGCGCCGAACCGGCGGGTGTACCGGGCCAGCTGGCCGTCGACGCAGTCGAGCACGAAGCCCAGGTAGAGCAGGATGCCGCCGGCGATCATCGCGGGCCGGGAGGCCTGCCAGAAGGCGAGCGCGGCGGCCACCGCGAACAGCACCGAGATCCAGGTGACGGCCGTGGGCGACAGGCCCAGGCGCGCGGCGGTCCGGGTCACGATCGGCGACCAGGTGCTGACCGCGTACGTCGTGAAGAAGTCGTCTTTCTCCTTGACGGCCAGACGCAGGCGCGCGGCGTCCTCGTCGACGGCCGCGACCTCGGCGCGGGCGTGGGCCAGCTCGGCCGATGTGTGCACCTGCTCGGCCCGCAGCAGCCGCACCGGGGTGGCAACCGGCACCACCCCCGCGTCGAGCAGGGCGGACAGCAGGTCGGGACAGTCGGCGACCTTTTCCAGCGCGGGCAGGTCGGCCGGGGCGAGGCAGAGCGCGCCGAGGTAACGGACCGTGCCGCCACCGGGCTCGGCCGGCAGCAGCTTGCCGCGGTCGTCGCGCAGGTCACCGGCCGGGTCGGCGATCACCAGCGCGGTGCTGCGCCCGCCCGGCTCGGTGGCCAGGGTGCGGAGCAGGCTCGGGTGGGCGACCAGATTGTCGGCGCAGATCAGCAGCCGCTGATCGGTGTCGTGCGCTCGACGGGACATCACCCGCAACCGCGCCGGGTCGCCGAGGCGCTCCACCTCGGAAGCGCCCGCCGCCCGCAGCGCGCTGACCAGATCGTTCTCCAACCGGCCGGCGTCGCTCGGGTCGAGGGCATTGCCGCTGCCGGCGGCGAGGACGGCCAGCGTCACGGAACTATCACCGCCTTGACCGGAGACCCGCAATCGGCGTCCAGGTTAACAGCGAGTGTCTCTCGGGTACGGGTCACCCTTACGGGAACGGAGCCGCTCATCTCCATCTGCGGACCGAGGGACACGGGCCTCGGCGCACCTACCGTCGGCTCAAGGAAACAGAACCAGAAGGAGTGAGTGACAGTGACCCGCCGCCTCGCCCGCCCCCGCGACGACCGCTGGATCGCCGGGGTCTGCTCCGGACTGGGCCGCCGCTTCGGACTTTCGTCCGGCGTGGTCCGCCTGATCTTCGTGATCTCCTGCTTGCTGCCCGGACCGCAGTTCCTCATCTACCTCATCCTCTGGGCCCTGCTGCCCAACGAGTGAGGTCCGCGCCGGGCTCGCTCCGCGAGCGAGCCCGGCATCATCTCACGGCGTCCCTCCTACGGCGTCCCTCCTACGGCGTCGTAAAGGTGACCGTCACCGAGGTGTAGCCGAGACGGCTGAACAGGCTCTCCAGCATGCGCTGGGTGTTGTCGCGGGCCCGCTGGTCGAGGCCGCTCGAGTGGGCCGCCTCGGTGATCCGCTGCTGGGCGACCTGATAGACCCGCTGCTGCTTGTCGGTGTCGCTCTTGAACGCGTCGCCGATGCTGGTCAGCAGGCCGCGGTTCTCCTCGACGACGTAGCTTTTCTGCAGGTCGAGCGCCGCGTCGCCCTGCTGCGGCGGCGGCAGGGTGATCTTGATGGTCTTCTTCTCGTTGTCGACCTCGAGCGCCTTGTCGGAGAGCGTGGAAAAGTCCACATACTCCTCCACGGTGCCGGAGCCGACGAACAGGATCCGGCGGTTGAGAAGCCAGTCGGGGATGTACTTGCGATCCTCCTGAAGGTCGACGATCACCTGGAAGGTGCCGTCGGCCGCGACGTAGCGGCTGAGGTCGCGCATGGACTGCAGCAGCACGGGCTGGCTGCGGTCGGTGGTCTGCTGGTCGAAGGGATTGTCGAAGCTCGGCAGCACGTTCAGCGAGCGCAGCCCGAAGCAGGCGGCGACGATGACGGCGAAGACCACGCCGAAGAAGATGAGGACACGAGCGACGATGCTCTTGCGCGGGGGTTCGGGGGTTTCCGGGGTTTCCGGCGGGGACTCATCGGGAACCGACGGGTACTCCCGTGTGGGTTCGTCGACATCCGGTGACTGAGCCATACCCATAAGGTACGAGGGGGGTACGACAGTCGCACGTCAGTCGGAGACGACCAGCACCCGGGCGTGGATCTGGTTGCGCTGCTGCAGGGCGGCCCGCAGCGCGCGGTGCAGCCCGTCCTCCAGATAGAGGGAGCCTTGGTACTCCACCACGTGGGGGAAGAGGTCGCCGTAGAAGGTCGAGTCCTCGGCCAGCAGCTTGTCGAGCGCGAGCTCGCGTTTCGTGGTGATCAGGTCGGCCAGCCGGATCGGCCTGGGCGGAATCTCGGCCCAGGCCTTCAGCGTGGTGTGGTGATCGGGATACGGGGCTCCGTCCCGGACCGCTTTGAAGATCACGCCGGTTGCCCCCTTCCCGAAGCACCCAAGTTACCGGCTAGCCTAGCCGCGCCCATCGGCCATGATGCACCACCTCGTCTACCGGGCGGTGCCCCCGCTTCAGCGACGGCGACTTCTTGTCGGTGGCCCGGTAACCCACCGTGAGCGTGCCGATCGGGTTGTACTCCTCCGGCACGCCGAAGGCGTCCTTGAAGCTCTGCGTCATCTCGACCGGGATGCCGAAGAAGCACGAGCCGAGGCCCTCGTCGACCGCGCTGAGGTGCATCAGCAGCGCCGCGAACCCGGTGTCGATGTCCCAGTACGGCACCGGCCAGTGCTTCTCGGACTTGTCGGTCCAGCCCTTGTCGGGCTGCGCGTACCGCTCCAAGTAGGCCGACTTGTTGGCAAGGCAGACGATGATCACCGGGGCGATCCGCATGCGGGTCAGCCAGTCGCCACGCCAGACCGGCTCGGCCTCGCCGCCGGTGGTGACCGACCAGTACCGATCGCGGTCCGCCTGGTCGGTGAGCACCAGGAAGCCCCAGCCCTGCGAGAAACCGGCGCTCGGCGCCCGCAGGCCGTGCTTGACGATCTTGTCGACGATCTCCGGGGCGACCGGGCGGTCCGGGTCGTAGGTGCGCACCATCCGCCGCTTGCGGACGACCTCGGCGAACTCCATCAGTTCCGGATCCCCCACGCCGCGGTCCAGCTCTCGCCGGGGGCCAGCACGATCAGGTCGCGGCCGGTGCGGAACGCGTCGGGCGGGCAGGTCATCGGCTCGATCGCCACCGAGCGGCGGAACCGCTCGCCGTGCAGGGTGTCGCCGGAGAAGACCTGCCAGTACTTGAACTTCTCGTCGGCCCAGACCACGACCTTGGCCGGCGAGGCCGGGTCGGCGATGGTGACCTCGGTGATCCCGGCGGCGTCGTGCTCGATGTCGCCGAACGTCGTATCGAGCACCAGGTCACCGATCTTGCGAGGCTCGGTGAAGTCGTACTCGGTGCCGGCCACCCCGACCGCGCCGATCGGCAGCAGCCGGTTGTCGGCCAGGATCCGGGTCTTGCCGGGGACGTGCAGCAGGATGTCGTCCACGGCGACGCCGGTCAGCTGCAGGTACGGGTGGACCGAGTACCCCCAGGGCGCGTTGGAGGCGCTGTTGTTGACGACCTCCTGCTCGCAGCGCAGGCCGTCGGCCGAGACCGACCAGCGGGCCCGCAGCGTCAGCCACCACGGGTAGCCGATCTGGGCCGGCAGCTCGAGCTCGAGGGTGACCGCGTCGGCGGACTGCTCGGCGAGCGTCCAGCGCGACCAGTTGGCCAGGCCGTGGATCGCGTTGTGCCGGGCCGGCTCGGTCAGCGGCAGCTGATGGCTCTGCTCCTCGAACGTGTACTTCCCGTCCCGGATCCGGTTCGGCCAGGGCGCCAGGATCTGACCGGCCGACGCGGGCGACAGCTCATCGGCCTCGAATCCGTCCAGCACCTGCACGTCACCGACGGAGTAGTGGCGCAGCGTGCCACCGACCTCGACGACGACGGCCCGGGTGCCGCCCGACTCGATCGACCACTGGGTTCCGGATATCGCCGGCACGACACTCGTCATGGTTTTTGAGACTAGCCTTCAGGCCGCTTTTGGGTGGTGGGTGGGGCGGTTGGATGGCGGTTCGGGGTCCTCCGACGGAGGCCGGTAGCGCACCAACGCGGGGAACGTGAGCCCCAGCACGACGGCCAATCCGGCCGCCACGAAGCCGCCACCGGCCCAGGATCCGGTCGCCCCGGCGAAGTCGGCGGTGGCGCCGGCCCGCAGATCGCCCAGGCGCGGGCCGCCGGCCACCACCACGATGAAGACGCCCTGCAGCCGGCCGCGCAACCGGTCCGGCGCGAAGGTCTGCAGCATCGACTGCCGGTACACGGCGCTGACCAGGTCGGCCGCGCCGCCGACGGCGAGCAGCAGCACCATCAGCCACAGCGAGTGCGCGAACCCGGAGAACCCGATCGCCACACCCCAGCCGACCACCGCCACCACCAGCGCGACGCCCTGCCGTTTGATGCGGCCGATCCAGCCCGAGGTCAGGCCGGCCACCACCGAGCCGATCGCGATCGCGGCGTACAGCCAGCCGACCGCCGAACCGCCGCCGAACCGGTCCGCCGCCACCTCGGGGAACAGCGCCCGCGGCATGGCGAACACCATCGCGATGATGTCGACCGCGAAGGAGAGCAGCAACACCGGCTGGGTGGCCAGGAACCGCAGGCCGTCGAGGATGCCGCGCACGCCGGCCGAGGGCTTCTCCTCGTCCTCGGCGTGCACGATCGGCGGGATCGGCGGCAGCTTCCAGGTCGCCCAGAAGGAGATCGTGAACAGCACCGCGTCGACCAGGTAGGCCACGGTCACCCCGGCGCCGGTCGAGGCCACGCCGAAGATCAGGCCGGCCGCCAGCGGGCCGAGCACGCCGCCCGCGGTGGTGGTCGTGTAGCTGAGCGTGTTGGCCGCCGGGACCAGGCCGGTCGGCACGATCCGGGGCACGATCGCCTGCCGGGTGGGCGAGCTCACCGCGAAGCCGGCCGACTGCAGCGCGGTCAGCGCGAGAAGCAGCCAGCCGCTGTGCACGCCGAGCAGCGCCTGCGCCAGCAGCCCGACGGTCGACAGCCAGGCCAGCGTCGAGCTGATCAGCAGCAGCTTGCGCCGGTCGATCACGTCGGCCGCCGCGCCGCCCCACAGCCCGAAGATCAGCAGCGGGATCAGGCCGGCGATGCCGAGCAGGCCCACCCACGCCGAGGAGTGGGTGATCGCGTACATCTCGACCGGCACCGCCACCGACGTGAACTGGAAGCCGAAGAACGAGACCCCGTTCCCGATCCACATGCGGCGATAGGCGGTGACTTTGAGCGGCCGGGTGTCGATCACCCAGGACTTACGCTCCCGCTCCTCGACTATCTCCTCGGTCGCCTCCACGGCTTCCTGGCTCAAGGGGCAAGCCTTTCCAAATTCCAAGACCCGTTTCCCGTACGGCGAAAGCGCAGTCGATCGTGCAGGCGATTCGAGCGCCCTTGCCAGAACTCCACGGTCTCCGGCACGACCCTCAGCCCACCCCAGTGCGGGGGCGCCGGCACCGGCCCGTCACCGAACCTCTCCTCCGCCGCCGCCAGTCCCGCCTCGACCGCGGCCCGCCCGGGCAGCACCCGCGACTGCGGGCTCGCCCACGCGCCGAGCTGCGAGCCGCGCGGCCGGGAGGCGAAGTACTCCTCGGTCTCGGCCCGCGACACCCGCTCCACCGCTCCGGTCACGATCACCTGGCGCTGCATGGCAAACCACGGGAAGACCAGGCTCGCGTACGGGTTGGCGGCCAGCTCCGAGCCCTTGCGCGACTCGTAGTTGGTGAAGAACGTGAAGCCGCGCTCGTCGTACCCCTTGAGCAGCACGGTCCGCGCCGAAGGGCGACCGTCCGCGCCCGCCGTGGCCACGATCATCGCGTTGGGCTCCGGCAGGCCGAAGGCCGCCGCGTCCGCGAACCAGGCCTCGAACTGCCTGGTCCAGCTGGTGGCGAGGTTCGATTCCAGCAGTTCGCCACGCTCGGTGTAGTCGCGCCGCATCGCTGCGGGCGAGGGGGGTTCCACGGTCACGAGCGCTCCCTGAATACTTTCGGCCACAACGACCGTAAGTCCGAGCGGCCCTTACGTCAGCTCGGTAAGGATGGGTGTCGCCGAGAGCACATCGCATCGCCCCTATCAAGCGGGCAATATGAAAGACTCGTAGCATTTCTTCGCAGGGAGCCTGTCTCAATTGTCCGACTTTAAGCCCGGCCTCGAAGGCGTGGTCGCGTTCGAGACCGAGATCGCCGAGCCTGACAAGGCCGGTGGCTCACTGCGCTATCGCGGCGTCGACATCGAAGACCTGATCGGCACGGTCTCCTTCGGCGACGTGTGGGGCCTGCTGGTCGACGGCAAGTTCGGACCCGGGCTGCCGCCCGCCGAGCCGTTCCCGGTTCCGGTGCACTCCGGCGACATCCGCGTCGACGTGCAGTCCGCGGTCGCCATGCTCGCCCCCTACTGGGGTCTGCGGCAGCTGCTCGACATCGACGACGAGCAGGCGCGGCGCGACCTCGCCCGGGTCTCGGTGACCGCGCTGTCGTTCATCGCCCAGTCCGCCCGCGGCCTCGGCCTGCCCGCGGTCCCGCAGAAAGACATCGACAAGGCGTCGACGATCGTCGAGCGGTTCATGCGGCGCTGGCGGGGCGAGCCCGACCCGCGGCACGTCAAGGCCGTCGACGCCTACTTCATCTCGGCCGCCGAGCACGGGCTCAACGCGTCCACCTTCACCACCCGCATCGCCGCCTCGGTCGGCGCCGACGTGGCCGCCTGCATCTCCTCCGGCATCGGCGCGCTCTCCGGCCCGCTGCACGGTGGCGCCCCCTCCCGCGTGCTGCACATGATCGAGGCGGTCGAACGCAGCGGCGACGCCGAGGCGTACGTGAAAAACGCTCTTGATCGTGGCGAGCGGCTGATGGGCTTCGGCCACCGCGTCTACCGCGCCGAGGACCCCCGCGCCCGGGTGCTCCGGCAGATCGCCCGCGAGCTCGGCGCGCCCCGCTACGAGGTCGCCGCCGCGCTCGAACAGGCCGCCCTGGCCGAGCTCCAGGCCCGCAAGCCCGACCGGGTGATCGCCACCAACGTCGAGTTCTGGTCGGCGGTCGTGCTCGACTTCGCCGAGGTGCCGGCCCAGATGTTCACGCCGATGTTCACCTGCGCGCGGGTGGCCGGCTGGAGCGCGCACATCCTCGAGCAGAAGCGGCTCGGCCGGATCCTGCGCCCGAGCCTGCACTACGTCGGGCCCGGCCCGCGCGAGCCGCAGGATGTCGATGGCTGGGCCCTGCTCGCCGCCGCATAATGTTTCCTCGTGACTGACATCCGGATTCCTGACGAGATCAAACCGGTCGACGGACGCTTCGGCTCGGGCCCCAGCAAGGTGCGACCGGAAGGCGTCGAGGCGCTGTCCGCGGTGTCACGCACATTCATGGGCACCTCCCACCGGCAGAAGACGGTGAAGGACCAGGTCGCCCGGCTGCGCCGCGGCCTCGCCGAGTTCTTCTCGATGCCGGACGGATACGAGGTCGTCCTCGCCAACGGCGGCACCAGCGCGTTCTGGGAGGTCGCGACGTTCGGCCTGATCCGCGACAAGGCCCAGTTCGCCGAGTTCGGCGAGTTCGGCGCCAAGTTCGCCAAGGCCGCCGCCGACGCGCCCTTCCTCGCCGACCCGACCGTGCACAGGGCGCCCGGCGGGCAGGCGGCGTTCCTCACCGCCGAGGCCGGCGTCGACACGTACGCGTCGGTCCAGAACGAGACCTCGACCGGTGTCGCCGTGCCGGTCCGCCGCGTCTCCGGCGCCGACGAGGGCGCGCTGATGCTCATCGACGCCACGTCCGGCGGCGGCAGCCTCGACGTCGACCTGCGCGAGACCGATGTGTACTACCTGGCCCCGCAGAAGGCGCTCGGCTCCGACGGCGGCATCTGGCTCGCGCTCATGTCGCCGGCCGCCATCGCGCGCGCCTTCGAACTGAAGTCCTCCGGCCGGTACATCCCGCAGTTCCTCGACCTGGTCACCGCCATCGAGCAGTCCCGCCTCGAGCAGACGTACAACACGCCCGCCCTGGCCACGGTCTTCCTGGCCGCCGAGCAGCTCGACTGGATGAACTCGCAGGGCGGCCTCTCCTGGGCGGTCAAGCGCAGCGCCGAGAGCGCCTCGGCCATCTACGGCTGGGCCGACCGCTCGTCGTACGCGACCCCGTTCGTCACCGACCCCGCGCTGCGCTCGGCCGCCGTCGCGACCATCGACTTCGACGAGAGCATCGACGCGGCCGCGATCGCCAAGGTGCTGCGGGCCAACGACGTCGTCGACACCGAGCCGTACCGCAAGCTCGGCCGCAACCAGCTGCGGATCGCGCTCTACCCGACCGTCGACCCGACCGACGTCACCGCCCTCACCGCCTGCATCGACTACGTGGCCGAACGCCTCTCATAGGCTCTCCACAGCTCGATTCGCTTCACTGTCCGGATGGGTGATCCGGACAACGCGGCCTTCGTACGCCGCGTCCACGACAAGGGCCTGCGCTTCGACCGCCGGCGGCTGCTCGGCATGCTGGGCGGCGCCGGCGCGCTGGCCGCCCTCAATGCCTGCACCTCCTCCTCATCTTCTTCCTCGTCGTCGTCACTGAAAGAAATCGAATCGGAGACGGCCGGCCCCTACCCCGCCGACGGCTCGAACGGCCCCGACGTGCGCACCATCGACGGGGTCGTGCGCAAGGACATCCGCACCTCGTTCGGGACCGCCTCGGGCACCGCGCCCGGCGTCCCGCTCGAGTTCGCCCTCGTGGTGCAGGACCGCGCCGGCAAGCCCCTGAGCGATCTCGCCGTCTACGCCTGGCACTGCGACCGGGACGGCAACTACTCGCTGTACTCGACCGCGGTGACCGACCAGAACTACCTGCGCGGCATCCAGACCACCGACGCGACCGGGACCGTGAGCTTCACCAGCATCTTCCCGGCCTGCTACTCCGGGCGGTGGCCGCACATCCACTTCGAGGTGTACGGCACCCTGGCCAACGCCACCAGCGGCGACGGGCCGATCGTGAAGACCTCGCAGATCGCGCTGCCCGAGGACGTGTCGAGCAAGGTCTACGCCACCGAGGGCTACACACAGAGCGTCACCAACCTGAAGCGGGTGACGCTGGCCTCGGACAACGTCTTCGGCGACGACTCGGCCGTCACCGAGATGGCCACCGTGACCGGCTCGGTCGAGGCGGGTTACAAGGCCACGCTGACGATCTCGATCGACCCCGCCGACGAGGAATCCGGAGGCGGCATGGCCCCACCCGGCGGCGGCGCCCCACCCAGCGGCATGCCCGGCGGCCCGGGCGGCACTCCACCCACCGGCATGCCCGCCGGCCCAGGCGGCGCCCCACCCAGCGGAGCGCCCGCTTAGGACGCACCCCTGTCGATCATGCCCCAGGCCGACCCCGCCCTCCCTGGGGGCGCCCCCGCTGGTCATTTTCCAGGAAAAGCGGCTCGATCGCGCGGCGTGCGCGCCGCGCCTGTGGATAACTCACGACTGTGGAAAACGTGCGGCCGGTCGCGCCGCGTCGCTGGCCCGGCTGGGCTGCCACGGCCCGGGCGGGTGCATGGCCAGGGTGGCTGCGGCCCGTCGCGCTCTGCCCCGGCCGGGCTGGGTCGCCATGGCCCGGGCGGGTGCATGGCCAGGGTGGCTGCGGCCCGTCGCGCTCTGCCCCGGCCGGGCTGGGTCGCCATGGCCCGGGCGAGTGCATGGCCAGGGTGGCTGCGGCCCGTCGCGCACTGCCCCGGCCGGGCTGGGTCGCCATGGCCCGGGCGAGTGCATGGCCAGGGTGGCTGCGGCCCGTCGCGCACTGCCCGGCCGGGCTGGGTCGCCACGGCCGGACGGGTGCACGGGCCAGCGTGGATGCGGCCCCTTGCGGTCGTCGTTGGGGCACCCGCTTGGGCAATCTTGATGACGTCCTGCTTGGTGCGAGCGGCAAGTCATCAGTGCTAGCTGGTCGCGCTTGGCCGCTGGGTGAATATGGGTCGATATTTCCGGCAGCGGCGGCGCGGATTTCTCGCTTGCTGGACGGCCGGCCAGCCAGCGGGACGCGTGGTCAACATGCGGGAGTCGGGCCACGATCCGAGACGTGCCGCCACATCGCGGGATGGGTGCTCAGGGCGACGGGCCGCACCGCGCGCGACGGGCGCCCCGAGTGTGGGGGCACGGCGGGCGCGGCGGTACGGGGGACGGCGGGCGCGGGGATGCGGGCTTGGCGGGCGCGGGGCGTGGCGGCGCGGGGCGTGGCGGGCGCGGGGCGTGGCGGGCGTGGCGGGCGCGGGGAGTGGCGGGCGCGGGGAGTGGCGGGCGCGGGGAGTGGCGGGCGCGGGGAGTGGCGGGCGCGGGGAGTGGCGGGCGCGGGGGCGCGGGGGCACGGGGGCGCGGCGGCAGCTCAGCCCGGCGGGCGCGGCACCGGGCGTGACGGTGCAATAAGGTCGCGGTGGGAGCCGCGGAGTGTGCCCGTGCTTCTGGTCACTCGCCTGCTCGTACCCTAAATGGGGTTTATGGGGGTTGATCTGTGAAGTTGAAGATCATCTTCGCAGGTCAGCGAATGTGAAGGCCACTTGAACACCGGCGCGTCATCCCCCAAAGGGTGAGGTTGGCGCGTACCGTGTTCCAGAACGCGCCCGGGTGACCGACTCTCGGGGACACAGGCCAACGCGACGGGACGGAGGCAACGCATGCGGCCGGTACGCTTCGTCGCCCTCTCCGAGGATGGTCAGGCTCTGGTGCTCGCCGATGAGGTCGGCCGGCTTCTGGCCCTCCCCCTCGACGACCGGATCAACAGCGCGGTTTCCCACGAGAATCACCCGACTTCGCCGGGTGCCGTGGCGGCCGTGATGTCACCCGAGGGCCCGCCGTCGTTGTCTCCGCGCGACATCCAGGCCCGCATTCGCTCCGGCGAGTCCGCTGAGGATGTTGCTCGCATCGCCGGCGTCCCGGTCGACCGCGTGCTGCGCTACGCCGGGCCGGTGCTGCAGGAGCGGGCCATGCTCGCCCAGCACGCGCGCCGCACCCGGCTCAAGACTTCGGACTCGGGCGCGCCGCTCGCCGAGGTGGTCGACAGCCGCCTCGCCCAGCACGGCATCGACACCGAGAAGATCTCGTGGGACGCGTTCCGTCGCGAGGACGGCACCTGGCGCATCGTCGCCACCTGGCCGTCCGGCAAAGCGACCGCGCAGGCCATCTGGGATCTCGACAAGGGACGCCAAGTCGTCTCGCCGCACGACGACATGGCTCAGTACCTGTGCGCCGAGCGCCCCACTCAGATCCTGGGTCAGGACCCGGTGCCCGAGCGCACGTTCCTCGAGCCCGCCCGCGGCGGTCACGGCCTGCCCGGTCCGGCCCGCACGACCGAGCCCGCCCGCGGCGGGCACACCCTGCCCGCGGCCGAGACTCCGGCGGCGCGGCCCGCGCGCGACCCGATCCGTGCCGGGCGTGACGCTTTGCTCGCCGGCCTCGACCGGCCGCTCGGCGGTGGCCGCGGCCTCGAGTCCAACGAGCCCCGGCGCCCGGTCGCCGGCGGCGCGGCAGCCCTGCTCGGCGGCGGTTCCGGCTCGGCCTTCGACGACGACGCCGACCTGCCCAAGGAGGTGCCGGCCGTCCCGTCGCTCGCGGTGCTGCGGCCCCGGCGCACGGTCGGCCAGGCCAGCCAGCAGCAGGGCGAGTCCACCGACGAGACGAAGCCGCGCAAGCGCCTGCCCAGCTGGGACGATGTGCTGTTCGGTGGCGGTCCGGCGGCTCGCGAGTCGTCCTGACCCGGCTTTTCGTCGCGGTTTTCCCGCCTTCGTCGGCCGTTGAGCCGCTGAGGGCTTGCCTTCCCGCGGGCGCCAAGCTGACCCGGCCGTCCCAATGGCACGTCACGCTGGTGTTCCTGGGTGAGGCGCAGCCCGATGAGGTGGCGGCTGCTCTCGACACAGTGCCCGCCCAAGAGCCGTTCTCGTTGCGGCTCGCCGGGGGCGGCCGTTTCGGGACAGCCGCATGGGCGGGAGTAAGCGGAGATGTCGCAGCACTAGGTGCTTTACAGGTGAACGTCCGAAATGTTCTCGGAAGAAACGACCGGCCCTACCGGCCTCATCTGACGGTGTCTTACCGCAATGACCGCGAAGTGCAGGCGGCCCTCGCCGGCTTCGCGGGCGATGAATGGATCGTGGACGAATTCGCGCTGGTCAACAGCCACGACGGCAAATACGAGACGCTCAGGACGTGGCCACTGCGGCCGCCAGCAGGGCGTGGGCCGAGTCGCGCATCAGGCTGACGGCGTCGTCGCGGGTCAGGCCGGCGATGTCGGTCAGCCAGATCAGCGACTCGATGCCGGTGGTGGCGCGGATGGCGATCGCCAGGCGGCGGATGTCGACGCCGGGGTGGCTGTCGCGCAGCGGGAGCAGCGCCTCCTCGATCCAGCCGATGGCCCGGCCCTGGCGCAGCACGGGCTGCTCGGCGCCCGGCTCCAGCGAGAGGCGCAGCGATGTGCGCAGCTGCGGCTCCCAGTCGAGGTTGACCCGGGCGAAGGCCTGCAGCACCAGGTCGAGCCGGGCCGGCACGTCGTCGGGGGCGTCGGCGGGCAGCAGCGAGGGCTGGACGATCTCCGGGTGGGCGGCCAGCAGCAGGGACCGCTGGCTGGGGAAATAGCGGTACGCCGTGGTGCGGGAGATGCGGGCCGCGGCGGCGGCCTGCTCGACGGTGGGGTCGATGCCGTCGGCCAGCAGGCGGCGGGTGGCGGCGACCAGGGCCTCGCGGGTGCGCGCCTTCTGGTCGCGGCGGCCCGTTGACTCATATGGCACTGGCATGGCCATAATGGTATCCGAGTCCCACGATGGCGCACAGAGAGGATCAGCGATGGATCCCACCGAGGTCAGCCCCGAGCTCTACCAGGTCGCCTTCGAAAACGAACGGGTGCGAGTCCTGAAATATCGGGACAAGCCCGGGGATCACACGCGGCCGCACGCCCACCCCGACTCGGTCATGGTCACGCTGTCGTCCTTCCGCCGCCGCATCTCGAGCGGCGAGCGCAGCGTCGAGGTCGAGCTGGGCGAGGGCGAGATCCGCTGGCTCGACGCCCAGGAGCACGCCGGCGAGAACATCGGCGACACCGAGACCGTGAGTGTCTTCATCGAGCTCAAGGAGCCGGCGCCGGAAAGAACGCCGGTCCTGGGCCCGCGCTAGCGCAGAGCCAGCCCGGCAGCCTGCAACTCGCTCTCCACCCGCAGCCGCTCGAGCTCACGATCCATCCCCTGCAGCGGCCCGAGGTGCTCGGTCAGCCCGAGCGCCCGGCAGGCCAGGCACAGCCGCTCGTCATAGGCCCGCAGCACGGCCGCCCGCCACTTCTCCGACTGCTGGCTCGGGCCGCCGCGCCGTTGCTGGGCCAGCCGGCGCAGGTCGAACGCCAGCTGCTCGATCGACGGCGTGTCGAGCAGCGCCAGCGACGGGATCGGGTCGGAGGCGCGCAGGGCACGGTCGAGCCGCCGCAGAGCTCGGAGCTCGCGCCGGCCCTGGCGGGTCCACCAGCGGCGCGGGCCCGCCTCATCGGCGCAGAACACGGCCGCCACGACGCACGGCAGGAACAGCAGCGTCAGCACCGCCACCAGAAGCACCACAATGTGCGCCACGCTCAAAACCTAGGACGGACGGGAGCCGGGCCGGAATGACCGTTCGGCCGACCCGATCTGCCAATCCCTGAGGATGCGGCCGGGCGGTACTGTCGAGCCCGCCATGCGCCCCTCGACCGTTCTCGCCGTGCTCGCCGAGCTGGCGCCGGCGGGCGGTGACCGCGTGCTCGACGTGACCCGGGGCGGGCAGGCGCTCGCCTGGCTCGACGACGCCGAGCGCACCCGACGCCGCAAGGAGATCGACCGGCTCGCCGCGCTGGACGCCCTGCATCGCGACGAGCGGCTGCTGCGCCGCGGCTGGGGTTTCCTGGCCGGCCGCACCGAGGTGGACGGCAAGGCCCGCAAGATCCGGTTGCCGTTGCTGAGCCAGCCGGTGCGCCTCGAGCGGGCGCTCACCGGCTATCGCGTCGTCCCGGCCGGCGATGTCGAGGTCACGCCGTTGGTCACCGACCGCGATCTGGCCGCGGCGCTGGAGGCAGCGCCGGGCCTGGCCGCTCCCGGCTGGCTCGAGGCGACGGGCACGAAGGCGTGGCTGCGCTCGGCGGCCGCGGCGACCGGGCTGACGATGGACGCGCTGGTCGACGACGCCCGCCACATTCCGGCCGACCGCATCGTGCTGGTCGCTCGGGCCGCGCTGTTCGTGGCCCGCGACGTCTTCGGCGGCGGCCTGCAGGACAGTCTGCGCAGCTGGGCGGGGCGCGATCTGAGCGGGACGGCGCTCGCGGCGATCTACAACGGCACAGCGACGGAAACCCCGGACAACTCCCCCGTCCTCTCGCCGCTGCCGTTGACCGCGGCGCAGGCCGAGGTGGTCGCGCGGGCGCGCACGGCGCCGATCACGGTGGTGTCCGGTCCGCCGGGCAACGGCAAGAGCCACACCGTCGTGGCCGCCGCTCTCGAGGTGGTGCATCGGGGCGGGTCCGTGCTGGTGGCGACGCAGTCGCCGCACGCGGCCGAGGTGCTGGCGGCGCTGCTGGCCCGCTATCCGGGTCCGACGCCGGTGCTCTTCGGCGACGCCGGGCGACGCGAGAGCCTGGCGGCCGAGCTCACGGCCGGTGCCGAGCAAGGACCAAGCGAGCGAGACCTGCGTGCGGACCTCACGGCCGTCGATCAAACCCATGATTCCGTACGCCGAGAGCGCACCCGGATAATCGACGCACTCGACCAGGAGCTGCGGGCGGCGGAGCTGTCCCATTGGGAGCCACGCCTCCCCGGGTTGGCCGCCGACGTGCCGGGCGCGTTCGCCGACGACTTCGACCCGGCCCGGTTGACACGCCGGGGCCTGGTCGGCTGGTGGGCCCGCCGGCGGTTGCGCGCGCGCCGGGGCGTACCCGGGGAAAGAGTCACCGAAGCCGTCACCGCGGCCACCGCGCAGCGTGCCGCCGCCCGCCTCGCCGCGACCGGCGGCACCGACCTCGTGCCGCACTGGCTCGCCCTGCACGCGGCCGAGCAGGAGCTGGCCACCGCGGTCGGCATCGCCATGCGGAACGCGGCCCGCAGCGAGAAACGCTGGGACCGGGACGCCCGCCGCGGCGCCGCCTCGCTGGCCGCCGCCCTGCGCGCCGGCCGCAACCGCCGCCGCGAGCTGCTGGCCCAGCTGGACGCGCCGCCGCTGGTGCGCGCGCTGCCGCTGTGGATCGGCACGGTCGCCGACGTGGAAGATCTGCTGCCGTCGTCGCCCGGGATGTTCGACCTGGTGGTGATCGACGAGGCGTCGCACGTGGACCAGGTGCGGGCCGCGCCGGTGCTGGCCCGGGCCCGGCGCGCGCTGATCGTCGGCGACCCGCGGCAGTTGCGGTTCGTGTCGTTCGTGAGCGACGTCGACGTGGCCGAGGTGCTCGACCGGCACGGCGCCGACGAGCGGCTGGACGTGCGCCGGGTGAGCGCCTACGACCTGGCGGCGGGCGCGGCGCCGGCGACGTGGCTGACCGAGCACCACCGCAGCGCCCCGCATCTGATCGGTTTCTCGGCGCACCGCTTCTACGGCGACCGGATCGAGGTGATGACCCGCACGCCGGCGGCCGAGGCGACCGACGCGATCGACGTGGTGCGGGTGCCGTCGGCTTCGCTCGCCGGCGAGGTCGACGCGGTCCTCAAGGTGGTGGGCGACCTGGTCGCCGAGGGCCGGCGCGGGATCGGGGTGATCTCGCCGTTCCGGGCGCAGGCCGAGGCCTTGGAGGCGGCGCTGGTGGCGGCCTACTCGGTGGAGCAGATCGAGGAGCTGGGCCTGCGGGTCGGGACGGTGCACGCCTTCCAGGGCAGCGAGGCTTCGGTGGTCGTGGTCTCGCTCGGCCTGCTACCCACCGACCCGGCCGGGCGCCGACGCTTCGTCGCGGATCCGCACCTCTTCAACGTGATGATCACCCGAGCCCGCCGCCGGATCGTCGTGGTGACAGCGCTCGCCGAGGCGGACGGCCTGATCGGCGAGTACCTCGCTTACGCGGCCGCCGCCCTCGCCGCTGTCCCCTCCCACGGGGCCGCCCTCGCCGCCGGCGGCCCTTCCTCCGCGGCCGTTCTCGCGCCCGCCCGCAAATCCCCCATTCCCGATTTATCCGTAAAGGGGGACGACGTCTGGAGGGCCGAGCTCACGGCCGAGTTGCAACGGCTCGAAGTCGAGGTGCGCGCCGGCTATCGAGTTGGTTCGTGGACGGTTGACCTCTGCGTCGGGTCGGCCGAGGAGCCGGTGGGCATCATCTGCGGGGCGCATCCTGAGGGGCCCGAGGCGCATCTCGCCCGCCAGCGCGCCCTGCATCAGGCCGGATGGCGCCTGCTCGACGCCTTCGCCAGCCGCTGGGCCGGTGACCCGCGCCGCGCCGCCCTGGAGATAGCGGCGGCGCAGCGCCCGGCCACCACGCCGTCGTCCGGTTAGCAGCGGCGCGGAACCCGATCGCCGCCGCCGACGGCGGGACACCCACTCACCGCGTCGCGCTCAGCGCCGGTGAGGGGCCAGATTCGATCTCCGCGTCCCGCCCGGTGGTCCCGCTCGCTGCCGGCTCGGTGAGCTCCGCGAGCTCGCTGGTGGCCGGCACCGGCGCGCCGCCGCCGGCCACCGCGTCCACCGGCGGCTCGTCGATCACCGGCACGTCCTCGGCGGGCGCCTCCTCGCGGACCCGCCGCACGACCTGCACCCGGGGCCACGGCCGCACCCGCACGACGATCCGGTCGCCGCTGACCCGCAGCTGCCAGACCAGCGCCACCGCCGCGGCCACGAAGCACACCAGCCCCGCGCCCCAGATGCTCGACGGCACCCCGTAGTGGTCGCCCCACCAGCCGACCACCGACGCCCCGATCGGCGTCGTCCCGAGGAAGACCAGCACGTAGAGGGCCATCACCCGGCCTCGGTACTCGGCGTGGACGCCCATCTGGACGCGGTGGTTCGCGGCCTGGGCCAGGAAGATCGAGAAGAAGCCGGTCGGCAGCAGGACCGCCATCGCGACCACGAAGTTCGGCGCGAAGCCGACCGCGAACTCCAGCAGCCCGAACGCCAGCGCCGCGCCCAGCACCAGGTAGGCGCCGGGCCGCGCCCGCCGCGCGCTGCCGGCCAGCGCCCCGCAGAGCGCCCCGACCGCGAGCGTGGTGGTGAGCAGCCCGAACGACTCCGGGCCGGCGTGGAAGTTGATTTTCGCGAGCGCAGCGAGGGTGACCGGGAAGTTGAAGCCGATCATGCCGACCACCGCCATCAGGCTTATCGGCAACAGCAGGTCGGGGCGCTTGCGCACGTACTGGAGGCCGTCCATGACCCGGGCGTCCTTCTTGGCCGCCGCCTCCTTGCGATACAGGTCGGCCGGCCGCATCCGGGTGTAGCTGAAGATCGGCGCGATCGACAGCACGGTCGCGATCAGGAAGACCGGGCCGGTGTTGAAGGCGGCGAGCGCCACCCCGGCCAGCGCCGGGCCGCCGATGCGCGCCGTGTTGAAGGTCGCGGCCGACAGCGCCAGCGCGTTGGGCAGCAGCGGCAGCTCGACGAGCTCGGAGACGAACGCCTGCCGGACCGGGGTCTCGACGGCGTTGGCGATGCCGAGCAGGCCGGCGAAGAGGAAGACGTGCCAGAGGCGTACGACGCCGGCGGCGACCAGGACGGCGAAGACGATCGCGGTGATCGCGAACGCGGCGTTGGAGGCGACCAGGATCTTGCGCTTGTCGTACCGGTCGGCGAGCCGGCCGGTGTAGAGGGTGAGCAGCAGCACCGGCAGGAACTGGAGGGCGGCCACCGTGCCGAGCGCCCCCGGCGAGTTGCCGGAGAGGTCGAGCACCAGCCAGTCCTGAGCGGTGAACATCATCCACACGCCGACCAGCTTCACGAGCTGGCCGGTGGCGAAGAGCCGGTAGTTGTGGACCCTCAGGGAACTGAACGTGGTACTCAGCACTGCCCGCACTAGGCTGCGCCTCCTTCTCGGCCGTACGCGTCATCGACGTGTGATGAAGCGCGGCGACCGGGAAGCCGGTCAGGCCCGGGCGACCTGCTGCATGATCTCCGCGGCCCGGACGAGCACCTCGCGGTCCTCGTCGCCGAGGGTGGCCAGCTGTTCGGCCAGCCACTCATTGCGCGCCTTCTCGAACTGGGCGTACATCGCCCGCCCCTGCTCGGTGGGCGCCAGGATGACCTGCCGCCCGTCGGTGGGGTGCGGCGTGCGGACCACGAGCCCGCGGTCCTCCAGCTTTCCGACGATCTTGGTCATCGTCGGTGGCTGGACCCGTTCGACGTCGGCGAGCTCGCGCGGGGTCAGCGCGCCGGCCAGCTGGAGGCTGGTCAGGGCGGAGAGCTGGCTGAACGTGAGATCGCCGACCGCTCGGGTCTGCCGGACCCGCCGGTTGAGCCGCTGGATGGCCTCGCGCAGCGTCCTGGCCAGCTCGTCCGCTGTCCCTCGCTCCGTAGCCACCGGCCACTCCATCACGATTCTTAGCCTAGCTAACGAGATAGGCTGACGACCATCGAAAACGCGTATGACCGCCGTCACCGGACGCGCGCGAGCACGCCCGGTAGACGGAAGTCTAAGTAGTACGTCAGAGGATCCAGGTCTCCAGGGGACCCCGGAGGAAATACAGAACGAAGAGCGCGGCAACGCCGTACAGAATGGGGTGAATCTCCCGGGCCTTTCCGACCGCCACCTTGAGCACGACGTACGAGATGACCCCGGCCCCGATGCCGTTGGAGATCGAGTACGTGAACGGCATCAGCGTGATCGTCAGGAACGCCGGCACCGCGATCGAGTAGTCGGTCCAGTCGATCTGCCGCACCGACATCATCATCAGGAAGCCGACCACGACGAGCGCCGTCGACGCCGCCTCGAACGGCACGACCTGCACCAGCGGCGACAGGAACATGGCGAACAGGAACAGCACGCCGGTGACCAGGTTGGCGACGCCGGTCCGGGCGCCCTCGCCGACGCCGGCCGCGCTCTCGATGTAGGACGTGTTGCTGGACACGCTGGCCGCACCGCCGGCCGCGGCGGCGACCGAATCGACCAGCAGGATCTCCCGCGTACGCGGCGGCATGCCGTTCTCGTCGAGCAGGCCGCCCTCCTGGCCGATCGCGACCATCGTGCCCATGGTGTCGAAGAAGTCGGTGATCAGCAGCGTGAAGACGAACATCAGGCAGACCAGCCAGCCGGCCGTCGACCAGGAGTCGAGCACGTTGAAGTGGCCGATCAGCGAGAGGTCGGGCGAGCTGACCACCTTCTCCGGCAGCTTGGGCACGTTCAGCGACCAGCCGTGCGGGTTGGTCGCCGACGAGCCCACGCCCGCGATCGCCTCCACGATGATCGCCAGGATCGTGCTGCCGAGGATGCCGATCAGGATCGCGCCCTTCACCCGGCGCACGAACAGCACCAGCGTGAACAGCAGGCCGATCACGAAGACGAACGACGGCCAGGTCAGCAGGGCGCCGCCGAGGCCCATCTCGACCGGCACGGTGGTGTTCGCGGCGTCCGGCACCCGGTGCACGAACCCCGCGTCGACCAGCCCGATGATCATCAGGAACAGGCCGATGCCCACGCCGATCGCGGTCTTGAGCTGGGTCGGGACGGCGCGGAACACGAGCTGGCGAAGGCCGGTGAGCACCAGGATGGCGATCAGGACACCCTCGATCACCACCAGACCCATGGCGTCGGCCCAGGTCATTTCAGGAGCGATCTCGTACGCGACGAGGGCGTTGACGCCGAGCCCGGCCGCCAGCGCGAGCGGGAAGCGGGCCACCACGCCCATCAGGATGGTCATCACGCCGGCTACCAGGGCAGTGCCGGCCGCAAGCGCCGCGAGCGGTAGCTTCGCGCCGTCGCCGTCGACCGCCGAACCCAGGATCAGGGGGTTGAGGACGACGATGTAGGCCATGGTGAAGAAGGTCGCGAAGCCACCGCGGATCTCCCGGGACAGGTTTGATCCGCGCGCAGATATCTCGAAATATCGGTCGAAAGAGTTACGCACACCTGTATCGGCGGCGGCGGTCGACATGCGGGTCCTCCGGAGGAGTCGGAAAAACTACGACTCGCGCATGCTTTCAGATGCAATGACCTGCGAAAAGTCCAGGACGGTAAAATGATCTACCCTGTCCGTGTGACTCAGCCGAAACCTCGGGTCGAACCGCTCGACCCGCCGATGGTTCCGTTCGCGATCGCCGGACTCGCCGCCTTCGTGATCGCCGGCCTGATCATCTGGCTGGCGAACGGCCCGGACACCTGGCTCGACACCTGCATCGCCGGCTTCCTCGTCGGCATACCCGGCCTGATCACGATGATCATCCACGACCGGAACCGGAAGCGGCGCCGCGCGATCACCCACGCCGAGTTCCGGGAGAACTAGCTGTGGCCGTAGTCCTCGGCGGGCTCTTCGTCCTCGACCGAGCCGTGGCCGCGGCTCACCGCGACCGACTCGACCTCGCTGTCGTCGTAGACGGTCGGTAGCTCCTCGACCGGCTGCTCGGCCGAGCCAAGCAGCGCCTCCGAATGGGCGCCGCAGCCGTGGTCGGCGCTGACCGCCTTGCCGTCGTCGGGCGCGTACAGATTGCCGCAGACGCCGAACATCGCGCGCAGCGAGCCCGCCAGCGGGAGGTAGAAGCCGCAGGTGCCGCAGCGCGCGTTGCGCGGCGCGGCGGTGGAGATCGGCGCCTCGGGGCCGGCCTCGCCGTCATACCACCGCTGGGCGGCGTCGATGCGGCCCTCGCGGGACATCACCCGGGAACGGCCGAGACCGAGCTCCCAGCTGACCTCCTCGACCGCGGGGTCGTCGCTGAGCACGTAGCCCTGGGCGAGCCGCTCGTCGTCGGGCGCGGTCGGCATGAGATCGCCCACACCGAGGTCGCCGGGCTGCAAGCGCTCGTTCCACGGGACCCAGCCGGGCGCCAGCAGCGCGTCGGGGCCGGGCAGCAGGACCGTCTCGCAGACCGTGACGTGCCGGCTGCGCGGGACCCGGGTCACCGTGACCGCCCAGCGCCAGCCCCGGTAGCCCGCGAGGTGGCTCTCGAAGAAGTGGGTCACGACCCGGTCGCCCTCGGCGATGGCCTCGAGGTGCTCGCCGATGTCGGCCGGGTCCACCTCGGTGATCGCACCACGAGCCACCCCGACGGCATCGGCACAAACCTGGTCGAGGCGGGCGGCGCGCGCGGTGGTCCTGGTCGTCACGAATCCATTGTCCCCTACCGGGACTTGTGAGCCGCAGCGACTCCCCCGAATTCCACGGCCCCGGGATGGGACGCGGGTCGCGGGGATCAGTCAGGATGGGTGCATGCCGCTGCTTCCCACACTCGGACGCACCGTCGGCACCGGGATCAAGGCCGCCCGCATGATGGTGCGCGGTTCCGTGCGCGGCGGCGCCTGGGCCACCCGCCGCGTCGGCACCGCGCGTGCCAAGGGCGCCGCCAACGAGATCGGCATGATCCGGCTCTTCGACCTGCACGCGGTCTCCTGCGCCGGCGACACGCTGATCGCGATCGGCCTGGCCGGCACGATCTTCTTCAACGTTCCGCTCGGCGAGGCGCGCAGCAAGGTCGCGCTCTATCTGCTGATCACGATGATCCCGTTCGCGCTGCTGGCGCCCGTGGTCGGCCCGCTGCTCGACCACTTCCGGCACGGCCGGCGCTACGCCCTGGCCGCCACCATGCTGGGCCGCGCATTCCTGGCCTACGTGATCTCCGATCACCTTTTCGGCTGGGGACTTTATCCGGCGGCGTTCGGGGTGCTCGCTCTTTCTCGCGCGTACGGTGTGGCGCGCTCGGCCGCCGTGCCCCGGCTGCTCCCCGAGGGGGTCGGCCTGTCCCAGGTCGGCGCCCGGGCCAGCGTCTACGGCACCTTCGCCGGGGCGGTGGTGGCCCCGCTCGGCCTGCTCGCCTTCAAGATCGGTCCGCAGTGGCCGCTGCGCGTCGCCACGGTCATCTTCGTGGTCGGCATGGTGATCTCGCTGCGCCTGCCCCCGCGCGCCGACTCCGACCCGCCCGAGGCCGTGCCCCGCCCGTGGCGCGCCGCGCTGGGCCTGGGCCGGGGCGGCGACCGCCCGCTCTCCGGCAAGCTGGTGATCGCCACCCTGATCGGCAGCGCCAGCCTGCGCCTGCTCTACGGCTTCCTGCTGCTGTTCCTGGCCTTCGTCATCATGGCCGGCCAGCTCGACACGATGCTGCTCGGCCGCGACATCGGCAACAAGGGCGCGGTCGGCCTGATCGGCGGCGCGCTCGCGGTCGGCACGTTCCTGTCCACGGCCGCCGGCACCCGCCTGCGCATCCGACGCCCGCTCGCCCTCCAGTCGGCCGGCCTGACCATCACGGCCGGCGTCGCCGTGCTCTCCGCGATCTTCTACAGCCTCGCCATGCTGGCCCTGCTCGCGCTGGTCACCGCGATCTTCAGCGGCATCTCGAAGCTGGCCATCGACGCGAGCATCCAGGAACGCGTCCCCGAGCGCCTGCGCGCCAGCGCCTTCGCCCACTCCGAGACCGTCCTCATGATCGCCTGGGTGGCCGGCGGCGCGATCGGCATCATCCCGCTCCCGGGCCGCCTCGGCATCGCCGTGGCGGCGCTCATCGCGGTCGCCATGGCACTCCGCGCCGGCTGGGCCGCCGCCCGCCTCCACGGCGAACACCTGAGCGGCCGAGCCGGCGCCCTCGACGAGGCGTCCCCCGACGCCGAGACCGAGACCGCCCAAACCGGGGCCGCCGAGACCGGTTCCACCAGCAACGCGACCACACACAACGCCGAGCCCACCGACCCGTGGCCCGACGCCCCCACCGTCCCGGTCCGCAACCGGCCCAACCCACCAGCCACGGGCACCCGCACCGCGACCCGCCCGTCCGACCGCACCACAACCCGCGCATCAGACCGCGCCGCGACCCGCGCGCCAGACCACGCCGCGGCCCGCCCGTCAGACCGCACTGCGACGCCGATGCGGTCCCCTGACCGGACCCGGATCGACTCGGCGAGCGCGACCTCGGTCGAGCCCGGCCTGCCGCCCACCTCTCCGCCCATTCCCGACATTTCTGAAAAGGGCGGTAGTAGGGGTGGACGCCGATGGGGCTTCGGCAAGCGGAAGCAAACCCCGCCGCCCGCGCCACGCTCCACCCCGCCGCCCGCACCAAGCTCCACGCCGCCGGCCCCCACGTCACGCTCCGCCCCGCCACAGTCCGCCTCGCGGTCCACCCCGCCGGCGTCCGCGCCGTCGTCGCCCGCGGCGGAGCCCGCCAGGCCGGATCCCGCGCTGGCGCCACCCGGGTATCACGTCTATCGGCCGAGCTCGGTCGACAACCCGGCGTCATCCGACCGTCGCGAGGATGACGACCGCTGATGGCGTACCCCCTGCTCGTGGTCACCGCCGTGGCCGCCGAGGCCGAAGCCGTGCGCGCCGGCGCAGACCCCGCCCACGTCGTCGTCGAGGCCGTCGGTGTCGGCCCGGCAGCGGCCGCCGCCGGGACCGCCCGGCTGCTCGCCACCGGCAACTACCGCGCGGTGATCAGCGCCGGCATCGCGGGCGGCTTCGACGGCCGGGCCCCGGTCGGCGCGATCGTGCTCGGCCGCCGCAGCATTGCCGCCGACCTCGGCGCCGAGACCCCCGACGGCTTCCTGCCGGTCGAGGAGCTGGGCTTCGGCACCAGCGTGCTCCCGGCCGACCCGTTGCTGCTCAAGGGCCTCACCACGGCCCTGCCCGGCGCGATCGCCGGCGACGTCCTGACCCTCGCCACGGTCACCGGCACCGCCGCCACCGCCGACGCGCTGCGCAACCGTTTCCCGCAGGCCGTCGCCGAGGCGATGGAAGGCTTCGGCGTGGCCGTCGCCGCCGGCGGGCTGCCCTTCGCCGAGGTGCGGACGATCTCCAACCCGATCGGCCCGCGGGACCGCGCCGCCTGGCGTCTCAAGGAGGCGTTCGCCGCGTTGTCCACAGCTTCGGCTGCCCTGTGGACAGCCTGTGGATAACTTCACCATGTGGGATGGTAGACAGCTGTCGTGACGCGCGCGGCCCAGGTGACCGGTCTAGCGTGAACCCGTGGCCCTTTCTCTAGCCGTCTCGCCGTGCCCCAATGACACGTTCGTCTTCCACGCCCTCGTGCACGGGCTCATCCCCGGCACGCCCGAGGTCAACCTGACCTTCGCGGATGTGGATGTCACCAACACGGCGGCCGAGCGAGGCGAGTTCGACCTGGTCAAGGTGAGCTACGCGGCGCTGCCCTGGCTCCTCGACGACTACGATCTGCTGCCCACCGGCGGCGCGCTCGGCCGGGGCTGCGGCCCGCTCGTGCTGGCCCGCACGGCCGGCCAGGAGCTGACCGGCGCCACCGTGGCCGTCCCCGGCGACCGCACCACGGCGTACCTGTTGTTCCGCCTCTGGGCGGCCGACCAGCGGCCGGCCAAGATCGAGGTGGTCCCGTTCGACAAGATCATGCCCGGCGTCGCCGACGGCACGTACGACGCCGGCCTGGTGATCCACGAGGCCCGCTTCACGTACCAGCGCTACGACCTCGTGGCCCTCCAGGACCTCGGCGAGTGGTGGGAGGGCGACACCGGCCTGCCCATCCCGCTCGGCGCGATCCTGGCCCGGAAGGGCTCGGTCGACCCGGCCGAGGCGACCGAGTGGATCCGCAAGTCGGTGAGCATGGCCTGGGCCAACCCGGCCGCCAGCCACGACTTCGTCCTCGCCAACGCGCAGGAGATGGAGCCCGAGGTCGTCAAGCAGCACATCGACCTGTACGTGAACGAGTTCACCCTGGAACTGGGCCGAGACGGACTCGCCGCCGCCGACGCCCTGTTGCAGCGCTCGGCAGCGGCGGGTCTGACGCCTGCTGTGAAGCCGTTTAACTGAGCTGGCTGGCTCCGCTTCGCTCCGCGGGCAAGCGCCTTGTAACCGGTGAGATGCCAGGCAATTTTCCGCCGTCCGCAAACCCCGCGGCCGTCGAAAAATCGACTGGCATCTCACCGGCGGCGCTTGCTAGACCTCGAACTCCTTGGCGACCGCGTGGACCAGCTGCGCGATCTTCTGGGATGTCTTCTTGTCGGGGTGACGACCGCGCGAGAGGGCCGGCTGCACCGACTGCTCCAGCACCTTGATCATGTCTTCGATCATGCTGTGCAGCTCGTCGGCCGGGCGCCGGCGCAGCTCGGCCAGGGACGGCGGCGCATCGATCAGCTTGACGCCCATCGCTTGGGCGCCCTTGCGGCTGTCGACCACTCCGAACTCCACCCGCTGACCGGCTTTGAGTTCGGCCACGCCAGTAGGCAGCGCGCCCTTGGGCAGGAACACATCACCGCCCTCATCGCTGGTGACGAACCCGAATCCCTTCGCCGCGTCGTACCACTTCACTCGACCCGTGGGCACCGCTGACCTCAACTTCACTCAATGGAAACAACCGCTCACCGCAAGGCTACTGAAGTCGCGGGCTAGTACCCAACTGCAATCTGGCCGAGAAGGGCCGGGAAGCCCGTGAGGTCGGGCAGGACGTGCGTGGCGCCGGCCGCGCGCAGCTCGCCGGCCGGGCACGGCCCGGTGGTGACGCCGATGCCGGGCACACCCGCCGCGCGGGCCGCGACCATGTCGGCCGTGTGGTCGCCGGCGTACCAGCGGACGCCGTGCTCGGTGAGCGCGGCCGCCTTGCCCTCGGCGAACAGGTCGCCGGCCACCTCGTCCGCGACCATGCCCAGGTGATCGAGGTGCAGGTGGGCCAGCCGGCCCAGCTTGGAGGTCACCACGACCACCCGCAGGCCGAGCTCGCGCACGGCGGCCAGCGCCGCGAGCGCGCCCGGCATGGGCACGCTCGGCGTGATCGCGTAGTCCGGGTACAGCGCCCGGTAGGTGGTCACCGCCTCCTCGACGTCCTCGGCCGGGAACCACTCGCTCAGCTCCGCGCGCAGCGGCGGGCCGAGCCGGGTGACCGCCAGATCGGCGTCGACGAAGACACCGGTCTTGGCGGTCAGCGCCCGGTAGGCCGCGTGGATCCCCGGCCGGGAGTCGATCAGGGTCATGTCCAGATCGAAGCCGACCGCCGCACTCACGCGGGCGTGGACGGGATGTACGTCAAACGCTCCACCGGAAGCGGAAAGGTCAGGTCGTCGCCGAACGGCGAGGGGGCGGCGGCACGGTCGGCCACCAGCTCGGAGACCGCGTGCGGGCCCTTGTCGGGGGCCACGCCGGTCGACGGACGCGAACCGGCGCCGCCCCGCACACTGGTACCCGGCAACTTGTTCTGAGCGGCCACGGATCTCCCCTTCAGGTGTTTCACAGAGCCGGACGGGTCGCCCGGACACCTCAATATCGTCCCACGGCGGCTAGCGTTGAGAACGATGGCCACCACATTCGCCGATCAGCTCCGCTCGCTCACCGACGAGGCCCTGGGCGCGCTCCTGCAGCTGCGCCCCGACCTCGTCGTGCCCGTGCCCGCCGACGTCTCCGCGCTCGCCGTGCGCGCCCAGTCCCGCGGCTCGGTCGCCCGCTGCCTCGACGGCCTGGACGAGTTCACCCTGCGCATCCTCGACGCCGCCCGGCTCAGCCGCGCCGCCGACACCGCGCTCACCTCGATCGACGCCATCCTCGAGCTGGCCGCCGGGGTCGCCGCCGACGACGTGCGGGTCGCCGTCGACCGCCTGCGGGTCCGCTTCCTGCTGCACGGCCCCGAGGAGGCGCTCGAGGTCACCGGCGCGGTCGACGAGGTCACCTCGCCCTACCCCGCCGGCCTCGGCCGCCCCGCCGACTATCTCGACGCGCAGGCCGCCGCGCTCGTCGCCGACCGGGCCAAGCTGCGCCGCACCGTCCTGGCCGCGCCACCGGCCAGCCGGGCGGTGCTCGACCGTCTGGCCGCCGGGCCACCCATCGGCGCGCTCAGCCGCGAAAGCCTCCGCGACGGAGGCCGCGAAAGCGCCCGCGACGGCAGCCGCGACGGCGGCCGGGACAGCGGCCGGGAAGGCAGCGGCCGCGACGCGATGGCCGAGCCGGTGCGCTGGCTGGTCGAGGAGCACGTGCTGGTGCCGATCAGCGAGGCCGGACGCGCCCCGCGGCCGGACGGCGAGCTGGTCGAGCTGCCCCGCGAGGTGGGCATGCTGCTGCGCCGCGAGACCGGGCCGCTAGGCGCGCTGCGCCCGTTCCCGCCGCTGCCCGAGGGCACCTCCCGCGACCCCAAATCGGTCGACTCGGCCGGCGCCGGGCAGGTGATGGAGGCGGTCCGCAGCGCGGAGGCGCTGCTCGACGCGCTCGCGGCCGAGGCGGCGCCGGTGCTGCGCGCGGGCGGCCTCGGCGTGCGCGACCTGCGCCGGCTGGCCCGGGCCGCCGGTCTCGACGAGCCGGCGGCGGGGCTGCTGCTCGAGATCGTGTACGCGGCCGGCCTGCTCGGCGAGGCCGATGCGCACGGCTCCTCCCGCTCGGTGACGGTCAGCCGCGCCACCGGCCCGGTCGACGAGATCTTCCTGCCCACCGGCGGGTACGACCTGTGGCGGGCGCTGAGCATCGCGCAACGCTGGCACACCCTGGCCCGGGCCTGGCTGTCGCTGACCCGCCAGCCCGGCCTGATCGGCAGCCGCGACGAGCGGGACCGGCCGATCAACGCGCTCGCCCCCGAGGCCGAGCGGGCCGGCGCGCCGCAGGCCCGGCGGGAGGCGCTGCTCGTGCTGGCCGACCTCGCCCCCGGCGTCGCGCCCGCTCCCGACGAGGTGCTCGAGCTGCTGGCCTGGCAGGCGCCGCGGCGCGCCCGCGGCCGGGAGGCGGCCCACCGTGACGCCCTCGCCGGCGCGGCCGTGCTGGGTGTCACGGCGTTGGGCGCGCTGACCTCGTACGCGAGACTGATTTTGGAAGATCCTGACGACGACACGGAAACCGATCCGCTGGGGGTGCGCGCCGCGGCGACCCAGCAGCCCAGCGATGCCATCCGCACGCTGGACGCGCTGCTTCCCGCGCCGGTGGATCACATCCTGGTCCAGGCCGACCTGTCGGTCGTGGTCCCTGGGCCTCCGGAGCCCGAGCTGGCGGCGGAGCTGGACGTGGTGGCCGAGCCGGAGTCGGCCGGCGGCGCGAGCGTGTTCCGGGTGACCGCGGCCAGCGTGCGGCGGGCGCTCGACGTCGGCTACACGGCCAACGACCTGCACTCGCTCTTCAAGCGGCGCTCGCGCACCCCGGTGCCGCAGACGCTGACGTACATGATCGACGACGCCGCCCGGCGGCACGGCGGCCTGCGGTCCGGCTCGGCGGGTTCCTACCTGCGCAGCGACGACGAGGCGCTGATCGCCGAGGTGCTGGCGGACAAGCGGCTGGTCGCGCTGGCGCTGCGGCAGATCGCGCCGACGGTGCTGGTCAGCCCGGCCCAGGTGGCCCGGCTGCTGTCCCAGCTGCGGGAGGCGGGCTTCGCCCCGGTCGCCGAGGACGCGGGTGGGGCGGCCGTGCTGTCGCGTCCCAAGGTGCGCCGTGCTCCCACCCGTACGCCATTGGCAGCGCGACTCTCCGACCAGGCCGGACCCCCCATCCTCGCCGGCCCTCGGCTGGCCGGGGTCGTCGAGCAGATCCGCCGCGGCGACATCGCCACCCGCGCCGCCCGGCGTGCCCCGGTCACCGTGCGCGCGGCGAACGGCCAGGCCGTGACCGGTCTCACCTCGGTGCAGCGGCACGGCGAGGCGATGGCGGTGCTTCAGCAGGCGGTCCGGGAGAAGGCCCGGGTGTGGGTCGGGTACGTCGACTCGCACGGCGCGACGCTGTCCCGGCTGGTGCGCCCGGTCTCGCTGAGCGCCGGATACCTGCGCGCCGAGGACGAGCGCACCGAGACGCTGCACACGTTCGCCCTGCACCGGATCACCGCGGCGGTGCCCGAGGAGGAATGAGGGGTCGCACGCCCCCGAACAATCGCGCGACCCCTTTAATCAAACGCGGCGTTCGCCGGACAGGTTGCATGGAATTTTCCCGTGGCAAACTGGAGGGTCGGCAATTGCTAGGGGGACTTCGGTGAGCGGCGGACCACTTATCGTGCAGTCGGACAAGACTCTCCTGCTGGAGGTCGACCATCCGGACGCGCAGGCGTGCCGGATGGCGATCGCGCCCTTCGCCGAGCTGGAGCGCTCCCCCGAGCACGTGCACACCTATCGGCTGACCCCGCTCGGGTTGTGGAACGCGCGGGCCGCCGGCCACGACGCCGAGAGCGTGGTCGACTCGCTGATCCGCTTCTCGCGCTACCCGGTGCCCAACGCGCTGCTGGTCGACGTCGCCGAGACGATGGACCGGTACGGCCGGCTCCAGCTGGCCAACGACCCGGTGCACGGGCTCGTGCTGCGCGGCCTCGACAAGATCGTGCTGATCGAGGTGGCGAAGTCGAAAAAGCTGGCCGGCATGCTCGGCGCCCGGATCGACGACGAGACCATCGTGGTGCACCCGTCCGAGCGCGGCCGCCTCAAGCAGGCGCTGCTCAAGCTCGGCTGGCCGGCGGAGGATCTGGCCGGGTACGTCGACGGCGAGGCGCACGCGATCTCCCTCGCCGAGGACGGCTGGCACCTGCGCTCCTACCAGCAGGAGGCGGTGGACGGCTTCTGGGCGGGCGGCTCCGGGGTGGTGGTGCTGCCCTGCGGCGCCGGGAAGACCCTGGTCGGCGCGGCGGCGATGGCCACGGCGTCGGCGACAACCTTGATCTTGGTGACGAACACCGTGGCGGGCCGGCAGTGGAAGCGGGAGCTGATCGCCCGCACCTCGCTGACCGAGGAGGAGATCGGCGAGTACTCCGGCGAGAAGAAGGAGATCCGCCCGGTCACCATCGCCACGTACCAGGTGCTCACCTCGCGCCGCGGCGGCGCCTTCACCCACCTCGACCTGTTCGGCGCCCGCGACTGGGGTCTGGTCATCTATGACGAGGTGCACCTGCTGCCCGCGCCGATCTTCCGGTTCACCGCCGATCTGCAGGCCCGCCGCCGGCTCGGGCTCACCGCCACGCTGGTGCGCGAGGACGGGCGCGAGGGCGACGTGTTCTCGCTGATCGGGCCGAAGCGCTACGACGCGCCGTGGAAGGACATCGAGGCGCAGGGGTGGATCGCGCCGGCCGAGTGTGTCGAGGTGCGGGTCACGCTCACCGAGGCCGAGCGGATGACGTACGCGGTGACCGACGCCGAGGAGCGCTACCGGGTGGCCGCCACCGCGCGCACCAAGCTGCCGGTGGTGAAGGCCCTGGTCGACAAGCACCCGGGCGAGCAGGTGCTGGTCATCGGCGGGTACATCGACCAGCTGCACGAGCTGGGCGAATATCTGGACGCGCCCATCGTGCAGGGTTCGACCACCAACAAGGAGCGGGAGCGGCTGTTCGACGCGTTCCGCGACGGCTCGGTGAAGACCCTGGTGATCTCCAAGGTGGGCAACTTCTCGATCGACCTGCCCGAGGCGGCGGTGGCGATCCAGGTCTCCGGCACGTTCGGCTCCCGGCAGGAGGAAGCGCAGCGGCTCGGCCGGGTGCTGCGGCCCAAGGCGGACGGCCGGCAGGCGCACTTCTACACGGTCGTCTCGCGCGACACGATCGACACCGAGTACGCCGCGCACCGGCAGCGGTTCCTGGCCGAGCAGGGGTACGCGTACACCATCGTGGACGCGGACGACGTGCTCGGCCCGCCCCTCCCGCAGATCGATTAGTCGGGCGTCGGAGGCGCCGTCACGCTGATCGGGGCCGGCGACGGCGACTGCTCGCTCCGGGCGAAGGCGAAGAACCCCGCGCACAACGCCGCCATGATCAGGAAGGCGACGAACCCGACGCCGATCACCGGCAGCACCCACGGCGGGCGCTCCTTCAGGACCGGCGGTGGCGGCGCCGGCGGCCCGGCCACCAGGGGCGGCGGCAGGGGCCCCGCCTCCTCGTAGGCGGCCCGCGCCACCACCGCGGGGCTGCCGAGCCGCTCGAGCACCTCGATCAGCTCGGCCTCGCCCCGCAGGTGGCGCTCGACGCGCTCGTTCTCGATGTGCGCGGCCAGATCGGCGAGGAGCTCGCGCCGCTGCAGCACGGGCAGCCCGGCCAGGCGCAGGTCAACCTCGCGCAGGTACTCCGCGACGACGTCGGTGTACTGGGTCCTCATACGGCCTCACCGGTTCCCACGAGACGGTCGACGGTCTGTCGAAACGAAACCCATTCGGTGCGGAAGTGCTCGAGCGCGGCCCGCCCGGCGGCGGTCAGCCCGTAGTAGCGGCGCGGCGGGCCCGACGGGGACTCGGCCCATTTGCTGTCGAGCCAGCCGACCCGGCGCAGCCGAGAGAGCAGCGGATAGATGGTGCCCTCGCTCGCGGCCAGGCCCGGCTCGTCGCCGAGCCGCCGGACGATCTCGGTGCCGTACCGATCCTCGAGCTCGACCATGGCGAGCACGCAGAACTCGAGCGTCCCGCGGCGCAGGCTGGTCGCCAGATCTCCCATGCCTCACACAGTATCTTGCGACGCAAGGTAGCTCAATCCCGCGTCGGCAGCACCGGCCCTTTCGTCATCAGATCGGCCAGCAGATCGCCGTGCTCCTCGATCCGGTCCAGCACCTCGTCGGCCCGGTAGTGGTGCGGCTCGGCCGAACCGGTACCCACCGCCTCGACCTCGTCCCAGGTCAGCGGCGTCGACGCGGTCGGGAACTCCTGGGCCCGCAGCGAGTACGGCGTGACCGTCGTCTTGGCCGCCGCGTTCTGACTCCAGTCGATGAAGACCTTGCCGGGCCGCACCGCCTTGGCCATCTTCGCGGTGATCGAGGCGGGCACCATCGACGCCAGCTCCTCGGCGATCCGCTTCGCGTACCCCGAGACCGTCTCGGCGTCCTGCGTCCCCGAGATCGGGCAGCACAGCTGCATGCCCTTCTTGCCCGACGTCTTCGGGTACGCCGCCACCCCGTCCTCGGCCAGCCGGTCCCGCATCAGCACCGCCACCGCGCTGCACTCCCGCAGCCCGGCCGGCGCGCCCGGATCCAGGTCGACCACGAGCAGGTCGGGGTCGGCGCCCACCCGCCACTGCGGGGTGTGCAGCTCCAGAGCGGCGAGGTTGGCGAGCCAGACCAGGGTCGGGAGGTCGTCGACCACCACGAAGTCGATGGTCTCGCGGCTCTTCGTGGACCCCGGCACGGGCAGCGTCTCCAGGCGCACCCACTCGGGCGTGCCCCCGGGCTTGTTCTTCTCGAAGAAGTGCGCGCCCTCGACGCCGTTCGGATAGCGGATGCGGGTCACGGCGCGGCCGGCCAGATGCGGCAGGATCACCGGCGCGACCCGGGTGTAGTAGTCGATGACCTCGCCCTTGGTGAAGCCCGCGGCCGGGTACATCAGCTTGTCGAGGTTGGATAGCTCCAGGTCGCGTCCGTCGATCGTGACGTGGAACCGCTCAGGCGCCATCCTCGTCCTCCTCCGCGCACTCCTGCGGGCTCTTGTCGTCACGCAACCGCAGGAACCGCGGGAAGCGCAAGCGACCGTCCGGCGTCCGGTTGCCGTAGCGGACCTCGACCACGAGCTGCGGGTCCACCCAGTGGGCGCCCCTCGCATCCTCGCGCGGAACGGCGCCGGGCGCGAACGGTGAATCCCGCCGGGCCAGCGGCTCCAGCCGGGACAACAGCTCCTTCTCGGCCACCGCGCCGATGCCCCCGCCGACCCGCCCGCGGAACACCAGCCCGTCGTCGCCCGGCACGCCGACCAGCAGGCCGCCCAGCTTGCGCGCCCCCGACCGCCAGCCGCCGATCACATAGTCGCCGGTGCGGTCGAACTTCACCTTGACCCAGTCCGGCGAGCGGGTGCCGGGCAGGTAGACCGAGTCGGTGCGCTTCGCGACCACGCCCTCGAGGCTGTTCTCGCGGGCCGCGATCTCGGTGGCCGGCCCGTCGCCGAACGAGGGCGGCACCATCCAGCGCGGCCCCGCGAGCTCGAGCTCCTCGAGCCTCTCGCGCCGCGCGAGATAGGGCAGGCCGGTCAGGTCCATGCCGTCGTGATAGAGCAGATCGAAGATCATGTACGTGACGGGCAGGCTCGCCGCGAGCCGGGCGGCACGGCCGTGCTCGCGGACGTGCATGCGCTCGGCCAGGGCCGTGAACGACGGCCGGCCGTTCGCGTCGAGCACCACCATCTCGCCGTCCAGCAGCGTGCCCTCCGGCAGATGCAGGTCGGCGATCTCCGGGTACGCGGCAGTCACCACCGCTCCGGAGCGCGCGAACAAGGCCGGCGGACCCCCGGCGAACAGGGCTAGAACGCGGACCCCGTCCCACTTGAACTCGTAGCTCCAGTCCGGGCCGACCGGCAGCGCACCCGCGGTGGCGAGCATGGGAGACAGCGGCGCACCAGGCACCTGATCACCTTAGGCAGGCCCGAAGGCCTTACGCAGGCGTCTCACTAATGCAATCCTGAAGCTATGCGCGCGATCTGGAAGGGCGCGGTTTCGTTCGGCCTGGTGTCGATCGCCGTGAAGCTCTACTCCGCCACCGAGGAGAAGGACATCCGGTTCCACCAGGTGCATCGCACCGACGGGGGCCGGATCAAATATCAACGCACCTGCTCGATCGACGGCGAGGTGGTCAGCTACGACGACATCGCCAAGGGATACGACATCGGCGGCGGCGAGATGGTGATCCTCACCGACGAGGATTTCGCCGACCTGCCGCTGACCACGTCCCGGGCGATCGACGTGCTGGAGTTCGTCCCGGCCGACCAGATCGACCCGATCCTGTTCGCGAAGGCGTACTACCTCGAGCCCGAGGGTCAGGCCGCGAAGCCGTACGTGCTGCTGCGCGACGCCCTGCAGGACGCCGACCGGGTGGCGATCGTCAAGATCGCGCTGCGGCAGCGGGAGCAGTTGGCCACCCTGCGGGTGCACGAGGGCGTGCTGGTGCTCAACACCATGCTCTGGCCCGACGAGGTGCGCACCCCCGATTTCGGCTTCCTCGACGAGGACATCGAGACCCGGCCGGCCGAGCTGGCGATGGCGTCGTCGCTGATCGACTCGATGGCGGGCAGCTTCAAGGCCGACGAGTTCACCGACAACTACCGGGCCGCGCTGCAAGAGGTGATCGACGCCAAGGTCGAGGGCCGCGAGATCGTCCAGCCGGAGGAGGCCGAGGAGGCGCCGGCCGCCGCGATCGACCTGATGGCCGCCCTGAAGGCTTCGGTCGAGCGGGCCAAGAAGGCGCGGGGCGAGGAGCCCGCCAAGCCGGCCAAGAAAGCCGCCAAAAAGGCCGCCCCCGCCAAGAAGCCGGCCAAGAAATCGGCGTGACTAGAGTTGGCGCGTGGCACTGACGTGGGCTGAGTCTTATCTGGGCAAGGTACGGGCGAGCATCGGCGACACCGACACGATCCTGTTCGTCGGGGCGCGCGGCGTGATCATGGACGATCAGAACCGTCTGCTGCTGATCCAGCGCTCCGACAACCATCGGTGGGCCATCCCGGCCGGCGCCATGGAGCTGGGCGAGAGCATGGAGGAGTGCGCGATCCGCGAGGTGTGGGAGGAGACCGGCCTGCGGGCGACGTCGCTCACCCCGTTCGCGTTCTACAGCGCGTACACGTACACGAACGACTACGGGCACACGTACCAGCAGATCCTGATGAGCTTCCGGATCCACACGTGGGAGGGCGAGCTCCAGCGGCAGACCGAGGAGTCCGTCGACGCCGCGTTCTTCCCCCTCGACGCGCTGCCCGCGAAGTCCTTCGTGATCGACGAGACCCTTAACGATCTTGCATCCTTCGAGGCCACCGGCCGTCTCGTGCTGAAATGACGTCGCGTCCCCGGGGCGCTGCCACGTAGCATCGCGCCACGTGAGCAAGCGCCTGGGTCTCGATCTGAGCCCGCTACGAACTTCCCGCGACTACCGCCTGGTCTTTCTGGGTGGGTCGGTGTCGGCTTTCGGGTCGTTCATCACGTACGTCACCATCCCGTACCAGGTCGCGAAGCTCACCGACGACCCCCTCATGGTCGGCCTGCTCGGCGTCTGCGAACTGGTGCCGCTCCTGGTCATGGCGTTCGTGGGCGGCGCGCTCGCCGACTACGTCGACCGCCGCCTGCTGGTCCGCGGCGGCGAGCTGGGCCTGACCGTCCTCACTGGCGTCCTGCTGCTCAACGCCTTCTCCGACCGCCCGCACCTGTGGCTGCTCTACGTCATCGCCGCCCTGGCCGCCTGCGTGGACGGCCTGCAACGCCCCGCCGTCGAGGCCATGGTCCCCCGCCTGGTCGAGCCCGAACAGCTACCCGCTGTGATGGCGCTGCAGTCACTGAGCATGCAGATCGCCCAGCTCGGCGGCCCCGCCCTGGCCGGCCTGCTGATCTCCGCCGTCGACCTGACCTGGGTGTACGCCTTCGACCTGCTGACCTTCGCCGTCTCTCTGACCTGCCTGACCCTGGTCCGCGCCGTCCCACCCCCGCCCGCCGCCGACCGCCCGTCGATCCGCTCGGTCATCACCGGCCTGCGCTACGCCAAGTCCCGCCCCGAGCTGCTCGGGACGTACCTGGTCGACATCAACGCCATGTTCTTCGGCATGCCCCAGGCCCTCTACCCGTTCCTGGCGACCCAACTGGGCGGCCCTCGCATTCTGGGCCTCCTCTATGCCGCCCCGTCGGTGGGCTCGCTGATCGCCACCCTGACCTCACGCTGGACGGCCAGGGTCCACCGCCACGGCCTGATGGTCCTCGTCGCCGCCACCTTCTGGGGCCTCGGCATCGTCGGCGTAGGCCTCTCCAACACCCTGTGGCTGACCCTCTTCTGCCTGGCCTTCGCCGGCGGCGCCGACATGATCTCCGGCATCTTCCGCTCCATCATGTGGAGCCAGACCATCCCCGACCACCTCCGGGGCCGCCTGGCCGGCATCGAGATGCTCTCCTACACGACGGGCCCGCTGCTGGGCCAGCTCCGCTCGGGTCTGATGGCCCGAACCCGCCTGGGCGTGACCGGCTCGATCTGGCTGGGCGGCGTCCTCTGCATAGCCGGCAGCGCAGCCCTGGCCGTGGCCCTGCCCCGTTTCCGTCGCTACGACGGCGAGCACGGCTTGGCCTTGAAGAAAGCCGCCGACGAGGAGTGGCTCGCCGCAAGCACCGCGCGTTCCGCCGAGGTCTGACGCACTCCGCGAACGGCAGAAGCCCCGGTCGGACCACCGAAACCCAGTTGTCGCAAGCAGACCTGCGACGTACCGTCACTCACCGTGAACAACCACAGCCCGACGATAAAGTTCGGGATCACCACCGACGGCAAGCGGTCATCGTACTGGCGACTACGCGCTGGGGTTAAGCAGCCCGAGCTCTTTCTGGAGCGCGAGGCGTATGGGAAGAAGTGGCACTTTAGTCTTCACGCCTCCGGCCAGTGGCACATGAAGGAGAGCGGCAAGACACAGGTGACGTGGACGAGGCCTGCCGAGGTGGCACCTGGGTACACCAGGGCCGTCGGGATCGTGGAACCCATCGTGGCCGCTCACCGGAAGGACCCGGCGCCCCAGGAAGTCGTGCTCGTTCCGGTGGCCCTCGAGACCCAGATGAGCACGGTCTTCAGCATCTTCATTGAGCGGCCGGGCGCGAACCTGAACGACAGCTGGCCGGGGAGGAACGCCGATCACAGCACCTTCATAGGCCGGATCCCGCTGGCTACCGGCGGTGGGACCTGCGTTGTCGTCGCCTCCCAGGCGCCGCTCCAGCCCGGTCGGGTGGAGATGCCCCGGCCGAGTGACGACGAGCTGCGTCAGATGCGGGAGTGGGCGGTCAACGGCGTGCTCGTGACGACAATCGTCGGCGAGTTCACGGACGGCGCTATTGCGCTGATCGACCTTTGTGCCGACCCGAGTGTCGTGGCGACAATCGACGGCGCCTTGTCGTGACGGCACCTGCCTACGAGGATCCGGTCCGGGCGTTGACGTCGCTTCCCCGTCGGATCTATCTGGACACGTCGATGCTGTAGACCATTTACGACTACGCGGAGAGATCTTCGAGAACGAGCCGTTCGAGCCGACCGGACGGGCGGCGAGGGTTCGTGGGCTCGCCCAGGCGATCGACGCGCTCCGAATGATCTTTGCGGTCAACGAGCGCGCCGGCGCGAACGTGAAAGCGGTTCAGCGGATGCTCGGGCGCGCCTCGGCGTCGATGACCCTGGACGTGTACGCGGGGCTGTTCGGCGACAACCTGGACGCGGTGGCGAGCCGCCGTGCGGACTATTCGCGGACTACGGCCCTCGGCGGCGCGGTGATCGACCTCAGGAAACGACGAAGCCCAGGTCGGTGACCTGGGCTTCGTACCTGAGCCGCCTGACGGAATCGAACCGTCGACCTACGCATTACGAGTGCGTCGCTCTAGCCGTCTGAGCTAAGGCGGCAACGATGGATAAGTGTACGGTATCCGTCCCCGGAGTCTTGACCCGGGCACTGCTTTGGGTCGTCCGCCGGGACTAGTGTGCCAGGCGTGACCGACGATCACCCCCGGCCCGTCGAGGCGGAGCACGTCGTCCCGCCCCGCCCGCGCAGCATGGATCCCAAGGAGCTCGGCTTCACCCCGCAACGGCCGGTGGGCTGGCTCGCGCCGCTGCTGCTGCTCAGCACGGGGCTGCGCGCGCTGCTGGCGATCCTGTTCGGGGCGTACCTCGACAAGCGCGAGCTGCAGAACTCGCTGGACGGCGAGTGGTTCGACCATTCGGCGACCGCCGACGGCGAGATGTGGCTCGACTACGTGGCCGACCTGGGCGACGGCTTCCACGCGACGTACTCGATAGCCTGGCTGCTCGCCCAGCCGCGCCTGGAGATCGACGGTGACGAGCTGCCCCGCGGCCGGCTGCTGCTGATGGGCGGCGACCAGGTCTACCCGCTGGCCAGCGGCGACGGGTACGAGAGCCGGATGAAGGGGCCCTACCGCGCGGCGCTGCCCGAGCCGCCGGCCGGCGAGCCACGGCCCACGATGTTCGTGCTGCCGGGCAACCACGACTGGTACGACGGTCTCACCGCGTTCCTGCGCCTGTTCGCGCGCCGTAAGGACGGCCACATCGGCGGCTGGCGCACCCAGCAGCGCCGGTCGTACTTCGCGGTCAAGCTGCCCGCGGACTGGTGGCTGTTCGCGATGGACGAGCAGTTCGGGGCGTACATCGACGATCCGCAGCTGCTGTACTTCGAGAAGGCGGCCCGCCACGTCGGTCCGCAGGACAGGGTCATCCTGATGACCCCTTCGCCCAAGTGGGTCAAGGCGGCGGACGATCCCAACGCGTACGACGCGACCGACTACTTCATCCGCACCATCCTCGCGCCCACCGGGGCGAACGTGCGGGTCCTGGTCTCCGGCGACCTGCACCACTACGCGCGGTACGACGGGCCCGACCGGCAGCTCATCACATGCGGCGGCGGCGGGGCGTACCTGCTGGGCACCCACCAGCTGCCGGGCAAGCTCACCGTCCCGCCCGAGGAGACGCTGACCCGCAGCAAGAGCCGCAGCCGGGAGTACGAGCTGAAGAGCCGCTTCCCCGACGCCGCCACCTCACGGCGGATGAGCTGGGGAGTCTTCCGCCGGGTTCCGGCGCGCAACCCGGGCTTCGCCACCATGCTCGGCATCATCCAGACACTGACCATGCTGGCCATGGCCGGCGCGGCCAGCCAGGGCGGCAGCATCCAGCGGCTCTTCACGATCCCGCTCGGCCTGATGGTCTTCATCATCCTGGCCGGCACGGTGCTGTTTGCCCGGCCGCCCGGCGCCGCGTTCAACAATCACGCCCGGCATTGGCTGTTCGGGCTGGGGCACGGCTTCGCCCAGATCGGCCTGGCCATCCTCGGCACCTGGGTGTGGCTGCAACTGCCGCCGCACAACTGGACCGGCCCGGCGCCGCTGGCGGTGGCCGCGGTCATCTATCTGCCGATCATCGGCTTCCTGTCGACCCAGTTGTGCGCGCTCTACCTGCTGATCGCCGGCCAGTTCCAGGTGAACGTCAATGAGCTGTTCGCCGGCCAGGGCATCGAGGACGCCAAGAGCTTCCTGCGCCTGCACATCGCCGCCGACGGCTCGCTGACCATCCACCCGATCGGCATCGACAAGATCTGCAAGAAGTGGGCGCCCGACCCGGACGCCGAGCCGCACAGCTCCTGGCTGCGCCCGGACGCCCCGCTGGTCGCCCACCGCATCGAGACGCCTATCCGGGTGCGCTAGTTGTAGCGCTCCTCATGGCTCTGCCGCGGGCCGCACACCGAGGCCCGGCTGCACGAGCAACGCGACCCGTCGGCGTCCATGCGGACCACGACCTCGTCTTTCGGCACGCTGTGCGCCACCACCCGGCCGTCGCCGTCCGGAGTGGTGACCCGGGTGCCGACGGCGGGGGCCGACGCCTGGAACTTTTGGTACAAAGGATGTTCGTATTTGAGGCAGCACATGAGGCGGCCGCAGGCGCCCGAGATGCGCAGCGGGTTGAGCGGCAGGTCCTGATCCTTCGCCATCCGGATCGTGACCGGCTCGAAGTCGGTGAGGAAGGTCGCGCAGCACAGGTCGCGGCCGCAGGAGCCGATGCCGCCCTGCACCCGTGCGGAGTCGCGGGCCGACAGCTGCCGCAGCTCGACGCGGCAGTGCAGGGTCGCTCCGAGATCGCGTACGAGCGAGCGGAAGTCGACCCGGTGCGGCGCGGTGAAGTAGATCGTCGTGCGCGGGCCGCCGGAACCGCCCTGGTCGAGCACGTGATCGACGGCGACCACCTTCATCGGCAGCTCGTGTGCCTTGATCAGCTTTTTTGCGGCGACCTTGGCCTCGGCCTTGCGCTTGCGCAGCAGCTCGTCGCGGCGCAGATCGTCGTCGCCGGCCAGGCCCGCCACCTTGGGGAACCCGGACGTGTCCTCGTCGACCCACTGCGTCGCCCAGACGCACTCCGCCACCTCGGGCCCGTCGTCGGTGGGCACGAGCACCCGGTCGCCGACCTGGGGCGAGAAGTCGCCCGGATCGAGGTAGTAGAGACGGCCATACCGATTGAAGCTGACCGCGCACAGCATGCCCATGGACACCACCCTACGACGGCAGATCGGCCGTACCAAATGTCGGCTTTGAACTACCCGCTGGGGTTGTCGCATAGATACGACGCAACCGCCCAGATCGACCTTCGTTGGGCAGACCCGTAGACGCCAACCCATCGCGGAACACTTCGGGAGGGAACTGCCATGAAGCCCGCTAGGTCGCTGGCCGCCAGTGTCGCAGCACTCGGATTCGCCGGTTCGGTAGCCGCGCCGCTGCCCGCCTTCGGCGCGCCCGCGCCGTGTGAGAGGGCCGAGAGCTACGCGGCCCAGTCCGGCGCCGAACTGCTCCGCATCGATCGGCTGGAGGTCCGCGCCGGCGAGGCGGAACGGCCGGTGACCGAGGACTCGGGGCCGCCGGCGGGTGCTGCCGCCCGGGTCCTGGACGGGAACGTCGACCCGACGAAGGACAACCCCGACGACAGCGACACCCTGAGCGAGGGGATCGGCTTGGCGGGGTCTCAGCTGCTCGAGTCGATCCTGCACCCGACCAACCCAATCCTGCCGCGCGCGGTCAACGGCGAGTCCGCCGAGACCGATGCCGGCGGCGCCGAGCCCGATGCCGGCGGCGCCGGGCCGGCCGACGAGTCCGATGAGGACACCGGCGGCATGGGCGGCGGCAGCGTCGTCGCGGAGGTCCCGGACACGGACGACACCACCGCAGACAACCCGAACGACGAGGACCCGGCCCGCCCGGCCGCCAAGACGGCGCGGCTGAGCGATGTCGGTCTGGGCGAGGCGCGTACGGCGATGGTCGGCACCTCCAAAATCAAGTCCGCGGCGGTGGCCCGCGTCCTCGACGGCAAGGCGGACGGCAAGTCGTCCTGGACCGAGCCGGTCCTGCAGCAGGCGCCGCCGAACAATGCCAAGCCGATGACCCGCTCCACCTCCGCCGGAAAGGCCGGCCCGCTGAAGCTCGGACGGGGCGAGCTGTCCGGCCACGCCCGGTGGGATGCGGCGATGGCCTGCGGCCAGGCGGTCGGCGAGACCGCTCGCGCGCAATCGGCGGTCAACGGGGCCGGCGTCCTCAGTGGACCGGAGAGCGCTCTGGTACGCGTACCGGAAAAGGCAGCAAGCCTGAGCACGACGGCGCTGGAGGGACGCGCCGGCAGTGCCCACTCGGTGGCCTCGGCCACCGTGACCGCCGGACGCGTCGAGCTGGCCGGCGGGAAGGTGCGGCTGCGGGTATTGAGGGCGCCGAAGCTGGTGGCGAGCATGGGCGCCGACGGTGGCGACGTGCGGTACCGGCCCGCGCAGATCGAGATCTCCGGCGACGGCATCGCGACCAAGCGCCTCGACGCGGCCGGCGAGTCGGCCGACGTGACGCTCCGCCCGGACCGGCAGGCGACCGAGTCGGGGGTGCTCGACGCCGCGGGCCTGGGTGGCCTGCGCCCCGCCAGCCGGCCGCTGCCGTTGCCGCACGTGCCCGGCCTGCCCACGGTGAGCGCCCCCAGCCCGGTCACCGAGTCCACGCCGGCCGTCGGCACGCGGGTGCACATCGAGCTGGGCAGCGCCCGGCGGGCCACGAAGGGCCGCGCCATCGCGGCCCGCGCCACCGCGATCCAGGTGTCGATCACCCAGGGTGGCGCGGTTTCCGGCGATCGCACCAAGTCCGGGTACGGCGGCAAGCCCGCCACAGCCTCGCTCGATCTCGCCTTCGGTCTGCTGGAGGCGGCCGCGGTCGCTCCCGAGCGCGGCACCGCCCCGGCCGACACGTCGGGCGCCGCCGGTGGCCTCCCGATCACCGGTCCCGGGGTCGCCGGGCTGGCCGTGGGAGGCATCGCGTTGCTGCTCAGCGGGGCGGCCGCCGTGGTCTTCGGCAAGCGTCGGCGTCGATCGCACTCCTGACGCAATCACCCAGATGGACAGCCATCGATCCCCCGACGGCCGAGCCCGCATCGACGGTCGTGCCGTCCTGCTCCGCCGAGCGTCCCGATCCGGCCCGGAGGCCGAGACAACGGTCGATGAATGGCGTTGAGTGGGCAACACCTGTGGGGGGTGCAGGAGGACGCGGCGTCGCATTCGGAGCAACGAACCCGAATGCGGCGCCGCGCCCACATCCGGCCCTCCTACATCGGGATGGCCTCGGCCAACTCCGCGGAGGCCTGGAGCAGATCGTCGGCCTCCGCGTAGCTTTCCGCGATCGTCCGTAGCACGTGGGCGCCCACCCCGGCCGCCGCTTCCGGCGCGTCGTCGGCCGCCAGCGCCAGCGCCTCTTCCGACCCGAGCGCCGTGGCCAGCGCCACCGCCAGGTCGGCCCGCGCTTTCGCCATCCAGTCGATCAGCGCCTGGGCGAGGTCGGCCGAGGCCTCCAGCCGCTCGTCCAGACTCTCGCCGTCGCCGCTCAGCCGGTCGGCCACCCGCCCGCGCAGCTCGGCGTAGGCCTCCGCGGCCTCGCCCTCCCACTCCTCCGGCGGCGGCAGCTCGGCGGCCACGTCGGCGCAGGCCCGGGCATCGGCGCGCAACAGGCCCACCGCGTCGTCGAACTCACCGGGCCGCAACGCGGCCACCGTCCGCGCCGCGTCGCCTGGCAGCAGCCGTACGCGTCGAAGCTGCCGCCACACCTCGTGATCGGCCGGCGCCCCCATCGTGCCGAGCAGGTCGTCGACCCGTGACAGCAGCGGCGCCGCGACAGCGAGCACCGAGTCGAGACGATCCATCACATCTCCCGGCCGATGCGCCGGCGGACCGCCTCGTCGGTCTCGGCGTAAGCCCGGTGCGCCGCCCGCACCGCGCCCGCCGCCTCGGCGAGCTGCCCCGCGAGATCGGCAGCCTCGCGGCCGCGCGCCTCGAGCACGGCGGCCCACCGGCGATGCAACTCGTGCCCGAGACGGCCCGGCATGCCGGCGTCGTCGGCGCCGAAGGCGGACGCCGTGACGGCCAGGGCCGGGAGCCGGCGGTCGACCGTCGCGAACGTGTCGGCCGCCCGGTCGAGCCGGTCGGCGAGGTGACTCATCTCAATCCTCTTTCAGCGGGTGCAGCCGGCCGAAGAACTCCTCGTGCAGCTTGGCCCGAGCCCATCGGGCAGCCTCCGAGGCCTTGGTCACGACGGCCTGGATCTCACGGGCGAACTCGCTGGCGCTCCGATGCTGGAGCGAGCCGGTGATACGCACGTCGGTGATCTCTCCCTGAGCCGTGACCACTACCTCGATCGAATCGTCCGGCGAATGAACCGACACGGAATGCGACGCCACGACCTGCTTGAACTCGCTGCGCAACTCATCAAGGCGTCGATACCGATCGATTGCATCGTCGATCCACCCCTCGTCGATCTCGCGCGCCATCCCACAGGCTCCTCACCGCGCGTCAGCACGTCGTCGCTTTCCGGGACCAGACCGTACCTGTAACGGTCACTCCTCCGCTACGCCCAGTTGTCCTCTGTGGATAACCCGTTCCGGCCTCTCGTTGAAGAGTTGTCGGACCCGCGCAATACCATCAGTGCCGTGACAGACGTCTTCGCTGACCTGGTGGGCCAGGACGAGCCGGTCGAGACGCTGCGCCGCGCCGCCGGAGCCGCCGCCCGGGTCGTGGCCGGCGAGCAGGTGACGGCCGGTGCGATGACGCACGCCTGGATCTTCACGGGCCCGCCCGGCTCCGGCCGCTCGGTCGCCGCCCGCTCGTTCGCCGCGGCCCTGGAGTGCGAGCGCGACGGCGTCGGCTGCGGCGAGTGCCACGGGTGCCACACCGCGCTCGGTGGCACCCACGCCGACGTCCGCTTCGTCGTTCCCGAGGGCCTCTCCATCGGCGTCAACGAGATGCGTGCCCTGGTGCTGCGCGCCGCCAGCGCCCCATCCGGCGGCCGCTGGCAGGTCGTCGTCATCGAGGACGCCGACCGCCTCACCGAGCAGGCCGGCAATGCCCTGCTCAAGGCGATCGAGGAGCCTCCGCCCCGCACGGTGTTCCTGCTGTGCGCGCCGTCCACCCACCCCGACGACATCTCGGTGACGATCCGCTCCCGCTGCCGCGTGATCACCCTCCGCCAGCCGCCCGCCGACGCCGTCGCCGAGGTTCTGGCCCGCCGCGACGGCGTCGCCCAAGACGTCGCCTCGTGGGCCGCCGCGGCCGCCCAGGGCCACGTCGGCCGGGCAAAGCGCCTGGCCCGAGACTCCGACGCGCGCAGCCGCCGCGACGCCGTGCTGGCCGTCCCGCGCCGCCTGACCGGCGTCGGCGCCTGCTACGAGGCCGCCTCCGCCCTGATCAAGGCGGCCGAGGCCGAGGCGGCCGAGTCCTTCGCCGAGTCCGACGCCGCCGAGCGCTCGGCCTTGGAGCAGGCTCTCGGCGCCGGCGGCACCGGCCGGGGCGCGGCCGGGGCGATGCGCGGCGCCGCCGGCCAGATCAAAGACCTGGAGAAGCGGCAGAAATCCCGGGCGACCCGCTCGAAGCGGGACGCCCTCGACCGGGCGCTGGTCGACCTGGCCGGCTTCTACCGCGACGTCCTGGTCACCACGCTGAAGGCGCCGGTCCCGATCGTGCACACCGACGTGGCCCAGCAGTCCGGGGCAGCCGCCGGCAAGTGGACCGCCGAGAGCACCCTGCGCCGCCTGGAGGCGGTCCTGGCCTGCCGGGACGCGATCGATCAGAACGTCAAGCCCGACATCGCCGTGGAGGCGATGATGCTCACCCTCTGGCGCGGCTGAGCGCGAAGGGTTCGACCGGCCTACGACGAATCGTCGATCTCGGCGGCATTGGCGTTCGAGGGTTCGGCTCGACTGACGGCATGCGAGGTTCGTTTCCAGGGCACCGCCATCCCGCCGTCAGGGTGAAGGGCCCGCGTGAGAGCTGCCGCCGCGAACGCCCGCTCGAGGTCGTCGATGGTCTTGCAGCGCTTGAGGAGTTGGTGGAGGACCCACATCCGCTCGATCGTCCCTGCGACGATGGCAGCGGTCGGGCCGGCAACGATGAATATGACTGCCTGCGTGAGATTCACGTGCACCGCCGGATGCAGGAAATGCAGGAAGCCGAGTCCTGTCGGGACTCGGCTCCGTACGCGTCAAGGTGTTATCGGCGCAAGAGGACACGCCTGTACCGGAATGGAGTAGACCCGCCGGCTCCGCTCGGAGATGACAACGGCACCCGATTGCCGCCGGGTGCCGTTGCGGTGTCTCTCCCTCGTGGGCCGGACACTGCAACGAGCACTGGGTCGTCACCGCTGAGCTAACCAACTGCAACGACTCAACACAAGGGTGAATCCGGCGTCACGAAGAGTGGTGTGAGCGTGCTCGCTTACCGTGCCTTCAACGGCTTGATGGAGTTCGCCAGGGCGATCGCCACGACCAGCAGCACCATCACCGCTAGCAGCGCCTTCAGCACCGTGTAGTGGTCGCCGAGGAAGCCGATCAGCGGCGGCCCTCCGAGGAAGGCGCAGTACCCGATGGTGGCGACCACGCTCACCCGCGGCGCCGCGTGGGCCGGGTCGTCGGCGGCCGCGCTCATGCCGACCGGGAAGCCCAACGACGCCCCGAAGCCCCACAGCAGCGCCCCGGCGAAGGCCACGGCCGGCCACGGACCGAAGACGAACAGGGCGAGGCCGGCGACGCTGACCACCGCGAGCACGCGGACGACCGGGACGCGGCCGTAGCGATCGAGCCAGCCCGGCCCGAACCAGCGGCCGACCGTCATCGCGGCCAGGAACACGGCGAACGCCAGGGTGCCGACGGTGGCGGGCACGCCGTACCCGTCGATCATGGCGACGCTGATCCAGTCGATGCCGACGCCCTCGGTGAAGGCGAACGCCAGCACGAACAGGCCGATCAGCACGGTCCGCGGCTCCCGCCAGGTGGCGAGGGTGCGGCGCAGCCGGCTGGACGGCGCGGACACGGCGTGCGCGGGCTCGTCGGGGACGACGTCCGCGGGGTCCTCGTCCGGCCCGAACGACCGCACCGAGGCGATCACCACGACCGCGACCACCGCCGCGACGACCAGCAGGTGGATGGTGACCGAGAGGTGCACCGCCACCGCGAGAGCGCCGACCAGCGCGCCCGCCACGGTCCCGACGCTGAAGCCGGCGTGGAAGCGCGGCATGATCGCCTTCCCGAGCCGCCGCTCGACGACCGCGCCCTGCACGTTCATCGCGACGTCCCAGGCGCCGTTGGCGAAGCCGAAGCAGAACAGCCCGAGCACCACCGGCAGCACCCCGAACTCGTAGCCGAGGGCCACGCCGGAGATCGCGATCCAGAGGATCACGGCCATCACGGTGACCGTGCGCCGCGAGCCGAAGTGGGCAACGATCTGCCCGGCGAGCGGCAGCGCCACGATCGAGCCGGCCGCGATGGCGAGCAGCACGAAGCCGAGCCGCGACGGGGTCAGCGACAGCTCGTCGCGTACCTGCGGGATCCGTGACGCCCAGCTCGCCCCGGCGAAGCCGAGCATGATGAACGCCGTGTACACCGCCTTGGTCGCCTGCCGGACCGGCGTCGCGACCATCTCGATCGTGCTCATCAGTGCGTGTCCTCCAGCAGGCGGGCGACGATCTCCCGGGTGTCGGCGCGGTCGAAGGTGGCGGTGGACAGCGTCAGATGCATGACCATGCCCTCGATCTGGGCGTCCACGCCGCGGGCGGTCACCGGATCGACGAACCGCTCGAGCACGGCGCGTGACCGGCGCATCCAGGACTCGGTCACGCTTCGGAGCGCCGGGTCACGCAGGGCGGCGAGATAGAGCTCGTACGCGACGACCCAGTCCCGCGGATCCATGCTCGCCCCGCCGTGGATCAGGTCGGTCACCGCGTCGATGAAGCCCTCGCGGTCGCGTACGTCCTCGAAATGCGCCTCGTAGAGCGGCGACATCCGCTCGGCGTGCCGTTCGAAGGCCTGCGCCAGCAGGTCGTCGAGGCCCTCGAAGTGGTAGGTGAGCGAGCCGAGCGGCACGTCGGCGACGGCCGCGATCCGGCGCATGGTGGTGCCGGCGACCCCGTGGGCGGCGACGACGTCGATGGCCGCGTCCACGATCCGGCTCTTGCGCTCGGGGTCGTACCGCCGCGGCGACCGCGCCACGGGAATGGTCCGCGTGTTCATGCGTACGATCGTACACAGCATATGTACGCTCGTACACAACTCGGCTGACTAGACTCTCCGCTCGTGATCTGGGATGTCGCTGTGGTCGGGGCCGGACCCGCCGGACTAGCCGCCGCGCACGCCGCGGCCACCGCCGGCGCCACCACGGTCGTGCTGGAACGCGCGACCCACCCGCGCTACAAGACCTGCGGCGGCGGCCTGATCGGCACGTCCCTCGCGATCGCCGAGCCCCGCATCGAGACCGTCCCGGGCCGCGACACGATCGACGCGGTCACCTTCACCCGCGGCGGCCGGCGCACCTTCACCCGGCACGCCCGCGGCGGCCCGCTGCTCACCATGGTCAGCCGCGACGACTTCGACCACGCCTGGTACGAGGCGGCCGTCAAGGCCGGCGCCACCGTCCGCCAGGAGTCCCAGGTCAGGTCCATCGCCCAGGACGACGAGACCGCGACCGTGACCCTGGCCGGCGGCGAGGAGATCGTGGCCCGCACGGTGATCGGGGCGGACGGCTCGGCCGGCGTCACCTCCCGCCACGCCGGCGTCACCTTCGATCAGCAGGATCTCGGCCTCGAGCTGGAACTGGAGGCCACCGAGCAGGACCGCCGCGACTGGCGCGGCCGGGTGCTGCTCGACTGGGGCCCGTTCCCCGGCTCGTACGGCTGGGTCTTCCCGAAGAACGACCAGCTCACGGTCGGCGTCATCATGACCAAGGGGCACGGCGCCGAGACCAAGCGGTACCTTCGCGACTTCGTCGCCCAGCTCGGCCTGACCGACCGCCGCGTCGTGCGCGACTCCGGCCATCTGACCCGCTGCCGCCGCCCAGACTCGCCGCTGCGTAGCGGCCGGGTGATCGTCGCGGGCGACGCGGCCGGCCTGCTCGAGCCGTGGACGCGGGAGGGGATCAGCTACGCGCTGCGCTCCGGCTCGTGGGCCGGCGCCGCGGCCGCGTCCGGCGACCTGACCGCCTACGAGCAGCGCGTCGAACGAGAGCTCGCCCCCGAGATGGCCGCCGGCCGACGACTGCTGGCCATCCAGATGAGGCGGCCGATGCTGATCCATGCCGCCATGGCGATGCCGGTCGGCTGGCGCGCGTTCGAGATGTTCTGCCGGGGCCGGCTGGCGATGGCCAGCGTGATCGAGCGGCCGGTCATCCGCACCGCGGTCAGGCTCTTAGGCGCATAGCCGGCGGGGCCACGGCGCCCACCGCACCGGCGCGGCGAACCCACCCCGCCGGGCGTCCCGGGCATCCCGGCTGGTCAGTGGCCCCTCGCGGCGCGCGCTGAGCCCCACGCCGATCAGCCGGGTCTCGAACCAGGACCCGCCGACCCCGCGCCGCACGCGCTCCCACAGCCCGCCCTCGATCAGCGCGCCGACCTGACCGCGCAGCACCCCGATGAGCTCCGCGGGTTCCTCGGCGCAGGCCCCGCACCCGCAGGCCGGCAACATGTCGACCCACCAGCGGCCGAGGCGGACCATCAGCCCGGGGAAGTCGGTGAAGGCGACCGCGAGAGGACCGGCCGCCGGCGTACGCGGAATGAGCCGCACCATGCGCACGAGGGCCTCCTCGGCCCCCAAGCGCTCCTTGCTCTCCCGCCGCTCCACCATGTAGCGCTCGTGCAGATCGTCGAGCAGCGTCTCCGCCGCGTCATGCAAGACCGCGAAGCGTCCGGTGTCGGTTGCGTGCGGGAAAGCCCTCACCTGCGCCAGTATGCCCCGCCCGGCCAGGGGCGGCTGCCGGTACGCGGGAGCTTGGCGAATGATGAAGGACTCAGTAGCGGAACTCGCCGTCGGCGACCCCGTCGACGAAGGCGGTCCACTCCTCCTTGGTGAAAGACAGCGCCGGCCCGTCCTGGGCCTTCGAGTCGCGCACCCAGATTTGGCCATCGACCTCGGCAACCTCGACGCAGGTACCAGTCCCGCACCGCGATGATCGTTGCCACTGCGCGTGTTTCGTTGGCCTGTTCAATTTCTGCACCTCCAGACGGTGTCCGCCATCCACGGTAAGGGAGCATCGGAAGAGGCTGGAGAAGTTTACGTGAGTGAATATGCGTCTATGCCACATTCATCACGGAACGAGCAAGTTGCCGGTCGGCATAACGCCGGATTAGCGAATTATGTCGTATTTACCGAGGTCGCTCGCACCTGATCCTGGAGGGTCTTGATGCGATCGGCGAGGAAGTCGAGCGTCTCTTCCTCGGTGGCGGCGGCGTGCCAGATCTTGTCGAAACGATCGTGGTATTTCTGCACCGAGCGATCATCGATGATCTCGTCCTGCAACCCGGTCTCCACGTACAGCACCTCGTTGCGCTCCCCTTCCTTACCCGATTCGAGGGTCAGGAGGTCGAACGTGGCGTTGTTGGTCACCGTGTAGCCGCTGTCGAATCGGAGCACGCGCAGCTTGATCTTGTCAGCGGTGATCAGATCGTGCAGATCCTGGAGTTGCTCGAGAAATACCTCGGGGCCACCGATCGGGCGGCGGAGCACGGACTCGTCGAGCAGTGCGTAAATGTGGAGCCCACTGCCGAGCCGGGCCAGAACGGCCTCGCGGCGCCGCTCCCTTGCCTGGGCACGCATCCGGCGTGTCTCCACGAGGATGTCGTCCTGCTCGAAATTCGCCAGGTTGGCCCACGTGTACGCCGGAACCTGCAGCGGGCCCGGCATGTAATACACCTGGTAGTAGCGGATCTCCACCGCCTCGGCCTCGAACTCGACCAGGCGGAGCATCGGGGCCGTCATGTGTTCCTTGACACCGGGCTTCTGATACCACTCGCCCCGCGGCCTCTTCCGCGCGATCTTGGTCAGCTCCAGCAGCTCGTTGACGACGGCACGATCCCTGACCTCGAGAAAGCCCAGAAGGGGGCGAAGATCGTTCGGCGCGATGCTGACATCACCGTTCTCAATCCGGATGACCTTGCTGAGGGACCACTCCATGGCCTCGGCCACCTGCGGTTGAGTCACGTTGGCGCGGTCTCGGGCGTCACGTATCGCCAGGCGCACCTTGTAGCGCGCAATCGTCGGCGAAACCTCCTCGGCCACTGCTCCTCGCCAATCTCTCGCTGCCACGCATCGGATCTGCCGGCTCGCTGGTCGCGTGCCCGGTGATCAGCAATGGCACCATGTTATACACCGCCGCACCGGAACAAAACATTGTGTCTAATCCAGTGCGGCGGCCGACCCTCAGAACGGCCCGCGGCGAGGCGGCCCGGCGGTGAGTCGTTTAGTTGAACTCCCCTGCTTTGACGCCCTTGACGAAGGCAACCCACTCATCGGTGGTGAAGGCGAGCGGTGCGGACTGCGGGTTCTTGGAATCGCGAACGAGAACAGCGTCCGAGGTCGTCGCGACCTCGACGCATGCGCTGCTGCCGCAGTAGCTGCTCTTCTGCCACTGTGGCATCTGATCGGTGTTCACTTGAAAGCCTGACCTTCCGAGTCGGCGGTGTTTTCGCGTGCTAGAACCTTGCCACCCCTGGAATGGTTACGATGCTGTCGTCATCCCAACTCATTGACCAGCCTCCAGACAAAATGATCGTGTCATCTTTCCTATCGGCAATTTTCCAGAGCTTTTGACAACGATCATTACGGCGCGCGACCTAGCCGATCGCAGCGACTCTGTTGATCGTGAAACCTCGAAGGTTGCGTCCGCTCGGCTCATCTTCCCGGCGACCACGGTCGGGCAACCCATCGGCGCATGCGGCATCGAGCGCAAGCGACGTCGCGCATCAGTGAGCGCGTCAACCTCGACCATGAGGTCCTTCAGCTTCGAGAAGATGATGTTGGGGACGGCAGATAACCTGCGACATCGCTGGATGACATGATGCATCCAGCGAGGTCGCGCGATAGCTTACTTACCGTCGTACCAGATGGGAAATCCGCATACGGCGTTTCCCAAAAACTCGACCCGGTCATCGCGTCATCAAATCTTGACGGTCCGCTATAGCACCTGGTAACCAGGGCTCCCGCTAGCCGGCCACGAGTCCGTAGGACTGCCGCAGGGCGCGTCGCTCGATCGTGCGCCGCAGCGCGCGCGTCACCTGATTGAAGATCCGCGGGTCGGGCGAGGTGTACACAGTGACGTCCTCGGCGCGGTACCGCGCCCTGATCTCCCAGGCGTGCCCGCTGCCCCGGCGCCGCAGGGCGAACAGGGCAACCCCGACGATCGCGACGACCAGCGGCGTGGCCGCCATGGCACCGAACTTCAGCCCGGCGACGACCGCGAGGATGAGCAGGCCGAAGCCCAACGAGAACTCCACCCCGGACGGTCCGCCGCCAACGGTGCGCTCCAGACGGACGTCGTCGAGGTCGTCGATGGCGAAGATCTTGACCGCCGGGCTCTGCCAGACGAAGTGGGTGTCGGTGATGACGGCGTCAGGTCCGCGATAGTAGGTGCGCATTTCCGTCTTCCCCCCTCGGTTCCCCAGTGGAAATCCGGCGAGGAAGGAGCGACACAGAGAGAATTCCCACCTCGCTTGCCCAGGCGGTCATTCCCGTAGAGGGAAAAACGGCACCTGGTTGCCGCCAGGTGCCGTTCTGGATCTCCCCTCCGAAAATCCGCCCTCCGGACTGTCTGTATCGAGTACAGCATGGCCACCAGTCTCCCCGCTACCGCTCAACCTGCCATCTAGCAGACTGCGCACAAGCCGATCCGGCCGGATCAACGTTTTCGCAGGTCAGGTGGACTGCACGGAATTGGCGATCAGAAATTCGAGGGTGCAGCTGCTACCCAGCACGGCCAGGCCCGCCACCGCGGCCCGATACCTGCCCACGCCCTGGGCATCCGTGATGATGTAGCAGATGAGGCCGAGAATGATGGAGATGAGCACCAGGATTACCGCTACATAGGGCTTCATGTCGTTCTCCGGTTTCGGTGAGCCCCTGAGGGCACACATCCTACTCATCCGACAATCCGGTCACGTCGGAAACGACGGAAACGTCACGCGGCAGCAGCACCGTTCGTGTGCGGCGGCCACTGACGCCCGGCCTCGATCGCCCGTAGCAGCGCCCGGCCGACCTGGTTGAACACGCGGTCGTCGGCCGAGGCGTAGAGCGTCACTTCGCGCCCCTCATACGTCGCGCGCAGCTCCCAACGCCGGGGCCGATGCTGGTGCACCATCGCGAAGACCATGCCGGCCGCGCAGGCCGAGACCGCGATGGCGACCGCGACCAGCACCCCGCCGGCCACCGAGACGACCGCCGCCGCGACCAGGACGGCCGCGGCGGCGGGAAGAACGACGATTCCGGGGCGTACACCCTCCGGAACGGCGGGCGCGATGCCGACATCGCGCAGGTCGCGGATCGCGAATCGTCCGGGCGACGGTCCGTGCCGGACGAAGAGTTCGCTGGTCACGACCACGTCAGGCGCACGATAGTAGATGCGCATGGCGAACTCCCTCCCTGACTGCCTTGCGAGTCAGGGATATGCGAGCCACCATTGGCAAAGAGAGAATTCCCCGCCTCGCTCGTGTCGCTGTTCTTTGTCGAGTCTCGTCTCGACGACGGAGCTCTAGAGGTGACAACGGCACCCGGTTGCCGCCGGGTGCCGTTGCGGTGTCTCCCCTGCCACTCCGCCCTTGATGCTCTACTGGTAGTAGAGCACGCCACCCGGCTGTCCGCTACTTCTCAATCTGCCATGTTGCAGATTGCGTACAAGCCGGTTAGCAGGGAGTAGCACGCGTCACTCCTGCCCTTCTGCGGCGTTTCATTGACGTATGCACCGGGTAGGCCTCACACGGATGCCACGACGAACCTACGATTTACGCAGGTAGGAAGGGCGATGACCGCATGGAGAGCCGCCTGAGCATCGCGGGTCAAGCGGTGCAACCCATCCTGGTGATGTTCCCGCTGGGACTGTTCACGATGGCCGTCATCTTCGACGTCGCGAACCTGCTCGGTGGCCCGGGCATGCTGGGCGCACTCGCGTACTGGAACATCGTGGCCGGCCTGGCCGGTGGGTTCCTCGCGATGGTGGCCGGCGCTATCGACCTCGCCTTCGTCCGCCGCCCGGTGACGAAGCGCATCGGCGTCCTTCGCGTCCTGCTCAACATGGGCGTGCTGGTTCTGTTCGCCGTCATTCTCATGGTCCGCATCGGGGCGCCCAACCGTGCCGCGGGCGTCGGACTGCTGCTCATCGAGCTGCTGGCCCTGGCCATCTCCGGTTTCGGCCTCTGGTTCGGCGGCGAGCTGGCCAACGGGCGCACCCCCGCCTTCGCCAAGGCGGCGGTGGGAAATCGCGGCTACTAGGAGCCCCTTCATCCGGCAGGGGTGATCCCCTCCCGTGAGCCGTGCCCGACCCTGGGTCGCGACGCGGACCATGGGAGGGGTTGCCGTGAACGGTTTGCTGCTCTGGGGGCTGGTGCTCCCGATCCTGCTGGTGGTCGCCGGGACCGTCGTGATCCTGCGACGCCGCAACGACCGCCGCCGGTAACGTGATCAAACCTCGATGGCCGCTGGTCGCGGCCGGCATCGTCACGCTGGCGCTGGCCGGCTGCGGCGGAAGCGACGCGGACCAGGTGGCGAAGAGCCGGGAAGCCCTCGACGAGGCGCGCACCGAGCTGGCGGCTCAGGTCGACGGGTTCTGCCGCTCCACGGCGACCTACATCCAGGCCCTGGACCGCTACGGCGACGTCCTCACCGGCACCGCGCCGACGGTCGGCGACGTCACCGAGGCGGGCGCCGACCTCGAGGAGCCCCGCGACGAGGTGGTCTCGGGCGCCAAACAGGTGCAGGAGGCGAAGAAGGCCGTCGCCGACGCCGAGAAAGAGCTGGCCTCGCTCTCCCCGCCGCCCTCGGCCTCGGCCTCGGCGGAACCGTCGCCCAGCGCGACGCCGCCCGTCTCCGTCGCCACCGTCGACCGGGTCAAGCAGGCCGACGCCGACTTCACCGCCGCGCAGAAGGGCATCAACGCGCAGAGCCCGGTCGAGGACGCCTCCGAGCAGTTCAACGCCGCCGCGGTGGCGCTGGAGATGGCCTGGCTGCGGCTCTTCGACGAGGCCGGCTGCCTCGACGACGAGCAGCAGGAACAGGCCCACCGTGCGGTCCGGGACTACACGCTGGCCCTGCAGAAGTCGCTCGCCGAGGCCGACTACTACCAGGGCGAGATCGACGGGGTGTACGGGCCGACAACCGTGGACGCCGTCTCGGCGCTGCAGAAGAAGCACGACCTGCCGGTGACCGGAACCGTGGACAAGGCCACCGACGCGGCGCTCCAGGCCGACCTGGAGGCGAAGGGCGGCGCCGCGGCCGAGCAGGCCGTCGCCTCGACCGCGGCGGTCCAGCAGACGCTGAAGCTGGCCGGCTTCTGGCCCGGAGCGGTCGACGGCACGTGGACGCCGGAGCTGACCGAGGCGCTCAAGGCGTTCCAGACCGAGCTGAAGGTGAAGCCCACCGGCGAGGTCGACGCGGCGACCATCGCCGCCGTTCAGAAGAAGGTCACGACCCCACCCGCGCCGAGCCCGGCGACCTCCGGGTGAGCCTCACTTCCGGCGGTGCGGCGGGATCTCGTCCTCGACGCCGAGCAGCTCGGCCATCTCCTCCAGGGGAGGTTCCTCGATGAGGTCCGGCGCGGTCAGGTCGGGGCCGGGCGGCAGGTCGGTGGAGGCGGGCGCCGGGGGCGGCGGCGCGGCCGCGAGCAGGCCGGCGAGGCGCTCGCCGACCGCGGCGCTGATCTCGTCGGCCGGGCGGGCCGCGTCGAGCACCAGGTAGCGCTTGGGGTCGGCGGCGGCCAGGTCGAGGAAGGCGTACCGGACCCGCTCGTGGAACTGGCGGGACTCCGACTCGAGGCGGTCCTGGCCCTGGCCGCGGGCGTCGACGCGGCTCAGGCCGACGCCCGGGTCGACGTCGAGCAGCACGACCAGATCGGGCTTGAGGCCGCCGGTCGCCCACGAGGACAGCCAGGAGATCTCGGAGACCGGCAGGGTACGGCCCGCGCCCTGGTAGGCCAGCGAAGAGTCGACGTACCGGTCGCTGACCACGACGGCGCCGCGAGCCAGCGCCGGACGCACGACGGTCGCCACGTGGTGCGCGCGATCGGCCGCGTACAGCAGGGCCTCCGCCCGCGGGGCCGGCGACTCGCTCTTGTCGAGCACCAGCTGACGGATGCGGGCGCCCACGTCGGTGGCGCCGGGCTCGCGGGTCACCACGACGTCGTGGCCCTCCTCGCGCAGCCCCGCCGCGAGCCGCTCCACCTGGGTGGACTTGCCGGCGCCCTCGCCGCCCTCGAAGACCACGAAGACCCCGGTGCGCACGAACTCCTCGGCCGGGGCGAGCGGGCGGCCGCGGATCGAGCCCCACAGGTCGGCGAGCACGGGCACGCCGGTCTTGTCGTCCATCTGCCGGAACGAGCTGATGCCGACCCAGATGCCGATCGCGCCGGCGACCAGGAGCAGCACCCGGGTGAAGGAGACGTCGAAGCTGAAGGCGCCCAGGTCGACCCGGCGGGAGCTGCCCAGGCCGACCAGGAAGCCGGAGAGCGTGATGGCCAGCAGCAGCACCATCCGCACGCCGATCTGCACGACCGCGAAGACCCGGCCGCGGACGGCGTCGTCGACCTCGCCGTAGAGCAGCGTGGTGCCGGCCAGGAAGGCCATGCCCGCGCCGGCGCCGACCAGCAGAGCGCCGACGAGCGCCATGGACAGGTGGAAGGCAAGGCCGAGGAACATCACCGAGCCGCTGGCCAGCACGATGCTCATGCCGAACCAGCGACGCCGGGACAACTCGCGGATGATCATTGGGCCGAGGCCGATGCCGACCGCGAGGCCCATGAAGATCGTGCCGAAGAGCAGGTAGAACGCGGCCTCGCCGGCACCCAGCGAGGTGGCGAAGGTCTTGGCCGCGCCGATCACCACGCCGCCGGCCGCGAAGGCGCCGAAGATGCCGAGCACCAGACCGCGTACGAGGGGGGTGCCGCCGATGTACTTCCAGCCGTCCAGGAACTGGCGGAACATGCTCTGCTGCGCCTCGCGCTCCCGCTCGGCGCTCTTGCCGCCGATCTCCTTGATGCCGAAGAAGACGGTGAGCGCGGTGGCGAGGCGGGAGAACGCGTTCAGGTACAGCGCCAGCTGCACCGGCTGCGCCCAGTCGGGCAGCGTGACGCCGGACTGCTGGACCCCGGCGGTCAGCGCGGAGAGCGCGAGCGCGGCCAGGATCGGCGTGATGCCGTACGTGGTGACCAGGGTGAGCTGGTTGCTGATCTCGATGCGCGACTTGGGGATCAGGTTGGGGACCGCGGCCTCCTTGGCCGGGATCCAGATCAGCGTGATCGTCTCGCCGATGAAGGTGGCGATGGTGGCCCAGGCGACGACGACGGCCGGCGAGGCGCCGACCAGCGCGACGACCGGGATCGAGCCGTAGAACACGAACCGGAGCAGGTCGGTGATGACCATCGTGTAGCGGCGGTCGAACCGGTCGGCGAAGACACCGGCGATCGGGCCGAGCAAGAGCGCGGGCAGCAGCCGTACGGCGATGGTGCCGCCGAACGCGGCGCCCTGCCCCGCGCTGCTCTGGAACTGCGCGGCGGCGAAGATGCCGGTGGCCAGCAGGCCGATCCAGTCGCCGAACGAGGCGAGGCCGAGCACCAGCCACAGTCGCCGGAACGGCCTGATGCGCAGCACTGACCGCAGCGCCGCGGCCCCCGACAAGTCGACAGGTCCGGTTTCGCGCGTTTCGGTGTCGATGGCCGTACCTCCCGTGAATCCGCAGGGTGCACTCTATCCGGCGACCTCGACGTGCCGGGTTTCGCACGTTCGGGTAACGCAAAAGTGAAGGTCTTTCGCATTGCTCGATGAAGGCGTTACCGTGCTCGCGTGATCCCCCGAGACCGCAGCACGCTGCAGAAGCGCCTCGACCGGGCGACCGGTGACCTCGAGACGCCGGTCGCAGCGGTCGACCTGGCCGCCTTCGACGACAACGCGGCCCAACTGGTGGCCCGGGCCGGCGGCAAGCCGGTGCGGGTGGCCAGCAAGTCGGTGCGTTGCCGGCAGCTGATCGAGCGGGTGCTGGCCCGGCCGGGCTGGCACGGCGTGATGGCGTACACGCTGGCCGAGGCGGTCTGGCTGGTCCGCGAAGGGGTGACCGACGACGTCCTGGTCGCGTACCCGACAGTGGACCGCAGGGCGATCACCGCGCTGACCTCCGACCCGGCCCTGGCCGGGTCGATCACTCTCATGGTCGACAATTCCGCCCACCTCGACGTGGTCGACCGGGTGACCGCGCCCGGCAAGCGGCCGGACGTGCGGCTCTGCATCGACCTCGACTCCTCCTGGAAGCCCGGCCCGCTGCACGTGGGCGTGCGCCGCTCGCCGATCCACTCGGCCGCGCAGGCCTCCGCCCTCGCCCGCCGCCTGGTCGAGCGGCCCGGCTTCCAGCTGGTCGGGCTGATGTCCTACGAAGCGCAGATCGCCGGGGTGGGCGACGCGCCGCCCCGCCAGGCGCTGCGCGGGCGGGCGATCCGGCTCATGCAGTCCCGCTCGTACCCCGAGCTGCTGAGGCGGCGCGCCGACGCGGTCGCGGCGGTGCGCGAGCACGCCGATCTCGAGTTCGTGAACGGCGGTGGGACCGGTAGTGTGGCCGCCACCAGCGCGGACCCGGCGGTCACCGAGGTCACCGCCGGTTCGGGGCTGTACGGTCCGACGCTCTTCGACGCGTACCGGAGCTGGCAGCCCACCCCGGCCGCCTTCTTCGCGCTCTCGGTCGTGCGCCGCCCGGCGCCGCGCATCGCCACCGTGCACGGTGGCGGCTGGATCGCCTCGGGCCCGGCCGAGCAGTCCCGCCTGCCGCAGCCCTACCTACCGGAGGGGCTGCGGTTCAAGCCCGACGAGGGCGCCGGCGAGGTGCAGACGCCATTGCTCGGCGAGGTCGCCGACACGCTGCGCACCGGCGACCGGGTGTGGTTCCGCCACGCCAAGGCCGGCGAGCTGTGCGAGCACGTCAACGAGCTCCAGCTGATCGACGGTGAGACCGCGACGCCGGCCCCGACGTATCGGGGAGAGGGCCATGCGTTCCTGGGGTGAGCCTTACGGCCACTCAGGCGGTGACGTGGCGGTGAAGGTACTCCCGGATGAGGGCCTTTGCTTCGGTAAGCACGGATTCGTCGCCATTGGTGTCCCGGCGGAACGCCAGCTTGATCAGCGCGTCCGCCGCCTCGACCGAGATCTGCAGCGCGAACCGCAGGCGGGCCCGGTCGATCAGCTGGAACTGGTCGACCAGAAGCTCGGCCAGCCGGTCGGCGATGACCGCGTTGTTGTCGCGCTCGACGTCCAGCAGGTGAACGTCGACCACGTCGCCGAAGTGCAGCGTGCGGAAGCCCGGCACGCTGCGGTGCATCTGGATGTAGACGTCGATGGCCGCGTCGACTCCGTCCCACCAGTGGGCGAAGGTCTCGCTGCCGAAGCGGGCGGACAGACCCTGCAGGTACGCGTCCATGTTGCGCATGGCCAGGGCCTGCACGATCGCCCGCTTGTCGGGGAAGAACTGATAGACGGAGCCGATAGCCACCTCGGCTCGTTCGGCGAGCAGCGTCGTGGTCAGGCCTTCGTAGCCGACCTCATCGACGAGCTCGGCGCAGGCGTCGAGCATGCGCTGGACCCGGGCAACGCTTCTGCCCTGCACCGGGACGCGCCGCAGCGGCCCGGTGGTGACGGTTGGTGTCGACACGCGTCGCCACTCCCTCTCAGCAGTGATAATCGGAACGTTACTCGGATCAACGAGCGAGGGGCATCGACGGGACGCGGAGGACACTCCACACGCCCAGTTTTGTGCGACTGTCCGCTCGTACGGAGGACAAAGCCATAATGACGACCCCTGTCATCGCCCGCCGCTGGACCAACTGGGGCGGCAACCAGCAGGCACACGCGACCGACATCCTGACTCCTGGCACTGTCGACGAGGTCGTGTCCCAGGTCAAGGAAGCGTCTGATTCCGGACGCCGGATCAAGGCGGTGGGCAGCGGACACTCGTTCACGGCCATCGCGGTGGCCACCGACCAGCGGCTGTTCCTGCACCGCCTGGCCGGGCTGGTGTCGGTCGACGCGCCGCTGGTCACCGTGCAGGCCGGGATGCCGCTGCACGTGCTGAACGCGGTGCTCGCCGAGCACGGGCTCGCCATGCCCAACCTCGGCGACATCGACCAGCAGACGGTGGCCGGGGCGATCTCGACCGGCACGCACGGCACCGGCGCGGAGCACTCGACGCTGGCCTCCTGCGTCGAGGCGGTCACGCTGGTGACCGGCACCGGCGAGGTGCTGGAGGTGGGCAAGGACGACCCGATCTTCCCGGCCGCGCGGCTCGGGCTGGGCGCGCTGGGCATCCTCGTCGAGGTGACGCTGCGCTGCGTGGACGCGTTCACGCTGCTGGCGGACGAGCGGCCGATGGCCCTCGCGGACGTGCTGGCCGGCCTGGACGAGTGGATCCCGGCCAACGACCACGTCGAGTTCTACTGGTACCCGTACACCGACCGGGCCCAGTTGAAGATCAATAACAAGGTGCCGGCGCACGACAAGCCGCTGTCGAGGTTCCGCGGCTGGATGGACGACGAGTTCCTTTCCAACACGGTCTTCGGCGCGGTCTGCCGGCTCGGCAAGGCGGTGCCCGGCGTGGTGCCGACGGCGAGCGCCGTCGCGGCCCGCGCGCTGACCGCGCGGACCTACACCGAGCGGTCCGACCGGGTTTTCTGCACGCCGCGGCGGGTGCATTTCACCGAGATGGAGTACGAGATCCCGCGCGCGGCCCTGCCGGAGGTCATCGGGGCGCTCCCCCGCGTGATCGAGAGCCTGCCGTTCAAGGTCCAGTTCCCGGTCGAGGTGCGCTTCACCGGGCCCGACGACATCTGGCTCTCGCACGGGTACGGGCGCGAGTCGGCGTACGTGGCCGTGCACCAGTTCACCGGGGTCGACTACGAGCCGTACTTCCGGGCCGTCGAGGCGGTCTGCCAGCCGCTCGGCGGGCGCCCGCACTGGGGCAAGCTGCACTACCGCTCGGCGGAGGACCTGCGCCCGGTCTACGAGAAGTTCGACGACTTCGTGGCCGTGCGCGACCGGATCGACCCGGCCCGGGTCTTCAGCAACGAATACCTGGACCGGGTGCTCGGCTGATCACTCGGCGGAGGCCGCCGCCTTGCGGGGGGCGGCCTTCTTGGCCGGGGTTGCCTTCTTGGCGGCCGCGGCCTTCTTGGCCGGGGTTGCCTTCTTGGCCGGGGCCTTCTTGGCCGCGGTCTTCTTCGCGGCGGCCGGCTCGGCGTTCTTGGCCGGCGCCTTCTTGGCGGCGGCCTTCTTCTTGGGCGCCGGGCCCTTCGCGCGCTTCTCGGCCAGCATCTCCGAGGCCTGCTCGACGGTGAGCTCCTCGGGCGTCTGCCCGCGCCGCAGGGAGGCGTTGTACTCCCCGTCGGTCACGTACGGCCCGAAGCGGCCCTCCTTGATGATCATCGGCTTCTCGGTGACCGGGTCCGGGCCCATCTCGCGCAGCGGCGGCTTGGCCTCGCGGCGCTGTCGCGTCTTGGGCTGGGCGATCAGCGCGAGCGCCTCGTCCAGCGTGACGGTGAACAGGCGGTCCTCGTTTTCCAGCGACCGGAAGTCGTCGCCGCGCTTGACGTAGGGGCCGTACCGGCCGTTGGCCGCGACGACCTCGGCGCCTTCCGGGTCCTTGCCCAGGGCGCGGGGCAGGCTCAGCAGCCGCAGCGCCTGGTCGAGCGTCAGCGTCTCGGGCGACTGGGTGCGGAACAGCGACGACTTGCGCTCGCCGGCCTGCACGTACGGCCCGAAGCGGCCGGACTTGAGCTGCACGGACTCGCCGGTCGCGGGGTCGTCGCCCAGGGAGCGCTCGCCGCCACCGCCCAGGAAGAGCTCGTTGACCTTTTCCGGGGTCAGCTCGTCGGGCGCCACCCCCTCGGGGATGGAGACCCTGTCCTCCGGCGCCTCCTCGGTCGCCTCCGGCAGCTGGCGCTGCAGGTAGGGACCGTAGCGGCCGACCCGGACGACCACGTTGCGGCCACCCTCGTCGATGAACAGCGGGATCGAGTTGACCGAGCGCGCGTCGATGGCGCTGAGGTTCTCGGTCACCATCTTCTTCAGCCCGCCGGCCGCGGCGATCGTGTCCTCGGCGCCGGCCGTCTGGCTGCCGAAGTAGAAGGAGGTGAGGAAGTCCAGCGCCGCGTGGTCGCCACCGGCGATGTCGTCGAGCTGGGTCTCCATGGCCGCGGTGAAGTTGTAGTCGACCAGGCGGGGGTAATGCCCCTCCAGTAGGCCGATCACCGCGAACGCGAGGAACGACGGGATCAGGGCCTGGCCGCGCTTCTCCACGTACCCGCGGTCCTGGATCGTCCGCATGATCGACTCGTACGTCGACGGGCGGCCGATGCCCAGCTCCTCGAGCGCCTTGACCAGCGACGCCTCCGTGTAGCGGGCGGGCGGCGTGGTGTGGTGGCCGGCCGCGGCCAGCTCCTCGGCGGTCAGCGGCTGGTCCTTGACCAGGGTCGGCAGGCGGCGCTCGGCGTCCTCGGCCTCGGCGTTCTCGTCGTCGGACGACTCGACGTAGGCGCGCAGGAAGCCCGGGTCGGTGATCGTCTTGCCGGACGCTGCGAAGTCGACCTCCTCGCCGGTGGTGGAGATCGCGCGGATCCGGACGCTCACCGAGTTGCCGACGGCGTCGGTCATCTGCGACGCGATCGTCCGGCGCCAGATCAGCTCGTACAGCCGGAACTCGTCGCCGGAAAGCTCGTTCGCCACCTCGCCGGGGGTGCGGAAGTTGTCGCCGGCGGGGCGGATCGCCTCGTGCGCCTCCTGCGCGTTCTTGACCTTGCCGGTGTAGCGGCGCGGCTGCGGCGGCACGTTGTTCTGGCCGTAGAGCTCGGCGATCTGCCGGCGAGCCGCGGTGAGCGCGGTCTCGGACAGGTTCACCGAGTCGGTACGCATGTAGGTGATGTAGCCGTTTTCATACAGCCTTTGCGCGGTGCGCATCGTCTGCGAGGCGGAGAACCGCAGCTTGCGGGCCGCTTCCTGCTGCAGCGTCGAGGTGATGAACGGCGCGTACGGGCGGCGGCGGTACGGCTTCTCCTCGACCCGGGTGACCGTGAAGGGGCGGTCCTCCAGGCGGGCGGCCAGCCCGCGGGCGCCGGCCTCGTCGAGGTGCACCACGCCGGCGCCGGGCCGGACCTTGCCGGTGGTGGGCTCGAAGTCCTTGCCGGTGGCGATCCGGTCGCCGTCGAGGGCGATCAGGGTGGCGTTGAAGTTACGCGGGCCCTCTATCTTTCCCTGCACGGCGAGGGTGGCGAGGATGTCCCAGTACTCCGCGGTGCGGAAGGCCATGCGCTGACGCTCGCGCTCGACCACGATGCGCGTCGCCACCGACTGGACCCGCCCGGCGGAGAGGCGGGGCATCACCTTCTTCCACAGGACCGGGCTGACCTCGTAGCCGTACAGGCGGTCGAGGATCCGGCGGGCCTCCTGCGCGTCGACCAGGTCGCGGTCGATCTCGCGCGGGTTGGCCACCGCGGCCTGGATGGCCGGCTTGGTGATCTCGTGGAAGACCATGCGCTTGACGGGGACCTTGGGCTTGATCGTCTCGACCAGGTGCCAGGCGATCGCCTCGCCCTCGCGGTCCTCATCGGTGGCGAGGAAGATCTCGTCGACTTCCTTGGCCAGTTTCACCAGCTTGGCGATCTGCGCCTTGCGATCTTGGGAGACGACGTAGAGCGCGTGGAAGCCGTTGTCGACGTCGACGCCGAGCCGCGCCCACGACTCGCCCTTGTACTTGGCGGGCACGTCGGCGGCGTTGCGCGGCAGATCACGGACATGGCCGAAGGAGGCCTCGACGAAATAGTCGGGGCCCAGATAACCGGCGATCGTCTTGGCCTTCGACGGAGACTCGACGATGACCAGACGCGTCGTCCTGGTGTCACTCGGCACGGCACTCCCAAACTTCGCACTCAGCGTCCCGCCTTCTCTGGCGGCGGGGCACAGACTTTCAACGTAACGCGCCGGACGAGACCGCATTCCCGGGGAACCCCGGAGTCGGATGGTAACGGTCCGGCCACCGCATGCGTCCGACGGCGACACCGTACACCGCGAAAGGTGAGTCGTGTCGCACACAATCCAGGAAGATCACGCGCTTGTCGCAAACGGCCACACCTGCTCCGGCGCCGCATCGGGGCGCTCACCGACCAGCTCGGCGAGTCGCCGGAGGCGCTTTTTACCGGCGATCAGATAGTGGCGTCCGTCATCCGACAAACGGCCGGCCAGACCGGCTCGCACCAGCGCGGCATCGACCGCCACCAGGTCCTTGACCGGGTCCAGGCCTAGAGAATACCCGCCCGGCACGGGTTCACCCGCCGCCGCGACCCACAGGCGGAGCCGAGGTCCGGAGAGGAAGAGCTGCGTGGCGGCCTCCGGCCAGCCACGGGCCAGGCCGTTCAGCCGACTGGAGTACGCCGTGAGCACCTCGAATCGCGGTCTCGGGGCGGTTTCCTCGGAGCTGGGTGTTTCGTCCCCCTCTGACTCTTTTGGAACGGCATCGCCAACGGGCTCGGCCGGGGGTGTCGACCGGCCGAGCTCATCCGATTTTTCGGACTCCTCCTCACTTGCGGCCGAACGCCGGCCGGTTGTGAGAGAGAGCTCCCCTGGTACAGGAAGGCGCCGGCCGGCGTCCGGGTGTTGTGGATCTCTCCGGCCATCTTCAAGGAGATCGTCGTCGACCGGCTCATCCGCAGCGGAGGAGTCGGGCCACGCGTCGGGCTCCGGATAAATGTCGTCGAAAGGGTCGGGCCCGCTCGCCTGCGACGCCGGGGACCTGGTCTCCTGTGGTTTGTCGCGCTCCCCCGCCCGTACGTCGGCATCGGGAACTTGATTTTGATCTTGCAGTGGCCGCCAGTGGGCGGTCAGACCGCGCGCGACCAGCTCGGAGATCAGGACGTGCACGCGCCAGGCCGCGTCGACCTCGACCGACACCCGCGCGGTGCCGCCCATGCGGCCCAGGCGGCCCGGACCGGCCAGCAGACCGGCGAGATCGGCAGGGGACGGCTCGGTGGTCTCGGCGCCGAAGAACGGCAGCTGACGGCCGAGATCGGGAACCGGCGGGCGCGGAACGGACCGAGGTTTCACAGCTGTGCTGTCACCGGCGCCTGGTCCTACGGACGGCGCGGAGAACCCGCGTCCCTTCGGGACCGGCTCCGGCAGCATCTCGCGCGGGATCAGCGGCCACCCTGGCTCGGTCATCTCACCGGCACTCGGGCACTTCGTCGAAGGCCTGCTTGAGCTCGGGCGAATCCAGCTTGCTCGTGTCGAGGCTGCTCGCCTCGTAGTCGGAGTTGAGCTGGTCGACGACCTTCTCCACCTGCTCGTAGAAGACCTTGGCGGGTGCCGTGGCCAGGCCGTCGATGCCGGTGGCGGCCTTACCGTACGCGTCGCGGAGGCCCGCCAGCGCGCCGGTGAAGCCGTCGGCGATCTTCTGGCCGTTGTCCACGTCGGGCACGCCGGCGTCGGCCACCCCGGCGCGGGCCCGCTCGCTCGCGTCCTGCGCGCCGGAGAAGAGCCGGCTCAGGTTTTCTTTCGCCTGGTTGGGTGTGGTGTTGACGTTGATCTGCTGCTGGGCGCGGGTGGTCAGGGAGCCGATCTCGGTGCGCCACGGACTCAGCGTGCCGCACACCGACGCGGCCCAGGCACGCGCGTTGTGCGCGCTCCCGCAGGCCGCGGCGCTCAGGACGAGCGCGACCAGAAGCACTACCGAAAGGGGACGGGCCGCACGCATGGGAAGCAGCGTACGGCCCGGGTGTGACAACCTTCCATGGTGCTGGCGGGGGTGCCCTCGCGGGCACCCCCTTCGATGATCGTCAGGCGCTGACCTTCTCGGTCGGAACCGAGTTGTCCACCGGGGTGTCGTCGCCCATCGAGATCGGCTTGCGCTTGCTGATGAAGACGGCCACGACGATGATCGCCGCCGCCACGACCGCGATCGTCACCCGCAGCGGGGTGTTGGCGTCCGAGCCGATGCTCCAGCTCACGACGGCCGGCGCGATCAGCAGGGAGACCAGGTTCATCACCTTGAGCAGCGGGTTGATGGCCGGGCCCGCGGTGTCCTTGAACGGGTCGCCCACGGTGTCGCCGATGACTGTCGCGGCGTGCGCCTCGGAGCCCTTGCCGCCGTACGAGCCGTCCTCGACCAGCTTCTTGGCGTTGTCCCAGGCGCCACCGGAGTTGGCCAGGAAGACCGCCATCAGCGTGCCCGCGCCGATCGCACCGGCCAGGTAGGCCGCGAGCGCCCCGGCGCCGAGGCCGAAGCCGACCGCGATCGGGGCCATGATCGCCAGCAGGCCGGGGGTGAGCAGCTCGCGCTGCGCGTCCCGGGTGCAGATGTCGACGACGCGGCCGTACTCGGGCCGCTCGGTGCGGTCCATGATGCCCGGGTGCTCGCGGAACTGGCGGCGGACCTCCATCACGACCGCGCCGGCGGAGCGCGAAACCGCGTTGATCGCCAGACCGGAGAAGAGGAAGACCACCGCGGCGCCGATGAGCAGGCCGACCAGGCTGCGCGGGTTGGCGATGTTGAGCAGGCCGAGGATCTCGGCGCCGACGTCCTTGATCCCGGCGTCGGCCAGCGAGCTGGCCAGGCTGTTCGTGTACGAGCCGAACAGCGCCGTGGCCGCCAGGACGGCGGTCGCGATCGCGATGCCCTTGGTGATCGCCTTGGTCGTGTTGCCGACCGCGTCGAGCTCGGTGAGGATCTGCGCGCCGTGCTCGTCGACGTCGCCGGACATCTCGGCGATGCCCTGCGCGTTGTCGGAGATCGGGCCGAAGGTGTCCATCGCGACGATGACGCCGACCGTGGTGAGCAGCCCGGTGCCGGCGAGCGCCACCGCGAACAGCGACAGGGTCAGCGACGAGCCGCCGAGCAGGAACGCGCCGTAGACGCCACCGGCGATCAACAGCGCCGAGTATACGGCCGACTCGAGGCCGACGCTGATACCGGCCAGCACGACGGTGGCCGCGCCGGTCTGCGACGACTTGCCGATGTCCTGCACCGGGCGCCGGTTGGTCTCGGTGAAGTAGCCGGTCAGCGCCTGGATGGCGGCGGCCAGCACGATGCCGATCACGACGGCGCCGATGGCGACCCAGCGCGGGTCGCGGCCGCTGGCGACGATGTCGGCGCCGATGCCCTCGTCGTTGAAGCCGGCGAACGAGCTCGGCAGGTAGATGAAGCTGACCACCGCCACCGCGATCGCGGAGAGCGCGGCCGAGATGTAGAACGCCCGGTTGATCGCGGTGAGACCGTTCTTGTCGGACGGACGCAGCCGGGTGATGAAGACACCGACGATGGCGATCACGACACCGATGGTCGAGACGATCAGCGGGAAGATCAGGCCGTCCTGGCCGAACGCGGCCTGGCCCAGGATCAGCGCGGCGACCAGCGTGACGGCGTACGACTCGAACAGGTCGGCCGCCATGCCGGCGCAGTCGCCGACGTTGTCGCCCACGTTGTCGGCGATGGTCGCGGCGTTACGCGGGTCGTCCTCGGGGATGCCCTGCTCCACCTTGCCGACCAGGTCGGCGCCGACGTCCGCGGCCTTGGTGAAGATGCCGCCGCCGACCCGCATGAACATCGCGAGCAGCGCGGCGCCGAAGCCGAAGCCCTCGAGCACCGTCGGCGCGTCGCTGTTGAAGATCAGAACGACCAGCGCGCCACCGAACAGGCCCAGGCCGACCGTGAGGAAGCCGACCACGCCGCCGGTACGGAACGCGATGCCCATCGCGGTCTCGCGGCCGCCCTGCTCACCGGCGGCCGCAGCCACCCGCAGGTTCGCCCGGGTCGCGAGAGCCATGCCCGCGCCGCCGATGAACGAGGAGAAGACCGCGCCCACGATGAAGAAGAGCGAGCGGCCGATCTTGACCCACACCTCGTTGTCGGTGTCGTGCACCGGCAGGAGGTAGAGCAGGACGACCGCGATGACTACGAAGATCGCGAGTGTCCTGAACTGACGGAACAGGTACGCCGAGGCGCCTTCCTGCACGGCGCCGGCGATCTCCTGCATGTTCTTGGTGCCGCGCCCGGTCTTCAGAACCGACTGGACGAACATCGCGGCGAAGCCCAGCGCGATGAGCGCGAAGACCAGCGCGACGATGACGAATGTGACGTTTGAACCGCTCAGGGACACTCCGCCCGCGGCAGAAGTTATCAAGGTCCCGGACATCAATGTCCTCCTGTACACCGACCGCACCCGAGGCGACGGACGAAAACGCCCGGGCGCATCCCCGTTACCGGGGAGACGACAACTGGGCCCCGCGGACGCGGGACCAGGAGCAGTAGCTGATAACTCGCGTACTGTATCGGCCGGTCGTGGTGGTGGTCACACCCGGCTCCGGCCGTGTCGTGGTGATGTTCGCCGCTGTGTTAGCGCGGCGCCAGAGGGGTAACGATCTTTTTTGATCTCCAGTTGGTCACCGGCGCTGTACCGGCCACACCATCCGGACCTCGGTGCCGGGACCATCATCGACCGGGCGAACCTGCAGGTCATCGACAAATCCGGCGAGCAGGGCGAAGCCCACTCCGGTGGTGAGCTCGTCGTCGGTCAGCGACTCGGCGGCCAGCTCGTCGGGCGGCAATTTGGCCAGGCCGACGCTTGCCTCGATCGGGGCATGATCAATCACCCGTACGGCATATGAGTCCGAATCAGACATTTCGACCGTCACGAGATCGGGTAGGCCGTACTGGACGTGCAGGGCCACCGCGCGCGTGCACGCCTCGCCGATCGCCAGCCGAACCTCGTCGAGCAGTTCCTCGGCGACCCCCGCCCGCCGAGCAACCGCCACACCGACAAGCCGTGCCGTCCGGACATGGACCGGCGCCGGCGAGAAGGACAGACGGACCGTCGCCATCACGAAGTCGGACCGCTGCCGTCGCTGTCTGCGGTCGCCGCCTCGATCGTGGGATAGATCGGGAAAACCTGGTCCAGCGCGGTGATCCGGAAAATCTTCAGCAGCGGTTCTTTGGAACAGACCAGGCCGAACCGGCCGTTCGCCACGCGCAGCCGCTTCATCGCGCCGACCAGCACGCCCAAGCCGGTGGAGTCGAGGAACTCGACGCCGCCCAGGTCGACAACCACGTTGCGGGCGCCCGCGTCGACCAGCTCGACGAGGCGCTCACGCAGCCTCGGAGCCGTGTAGACGTCGACCTCGCCGCCCACCTCGAGCACCGTGTGCTCGGCGACGGTCCGAGTCGCAAGGGACAGCTCCATCGCTCCTCCTCCCTGCGGATCTCTCCTGCGAATCTAACCACCGCCTGGGTTGCCGCGGCGCGCGGCACCCACCCCAGGTACCCGTTTGAGGTTGCGGCCATACCGATGTCAGAGTGCAACGCGTGACGTCCACCGCCCACCGGCCGCTGCTTTCCTCGCCCTCGGTGACCCACATCGAGCGCCTGCCGGCCCGGGCGGGCACCCGGGTTTCGTGGCCGGCGTGGGCTTCGCCGGCCGTTGTCGCGGCCTGCCGGGCCCGCGGGATCTCGGAGCCGTGGGCACACCAGGCGGCGGCCGCATCGCTCGCCTTCGATGGCGAGCACGTCGTGCTGGCGACCGGGACGGGGTCGGGCAAGTCGCTCGGCTATCAGCTGCCGGTCCTCACGCGCCTGCTCGACGATCCGCGCGCGACGGCGCTCTACATCGCGCCGGCAAAGGCACTGGCGGCGGATCAGTTGCGCGCCGTCGCTGGTTTCGGTCTTCCCGACGTACGGCCGGCCACTTACGACGGTGACACGGCGCGCGAGGAACGAGACTGGATCCGGCAGCACTCCCGCTTCGTACTAACAAATCCGGATATGTTGCATCATGGGATGTTGCCCGGGCACGAGCGGTGGGCGACGTTTCTCCGGCGGCTCTCGTACGTGGTGATCGACGAGTGCCACGCCTACCGCGGCGTTTTCGGCTCGCACGTCGCGCATGTCCTGCGGCGGCTGCGCCGGTTGGCCGCCCGGTACGGCGGGAAGCCCACGTTCATCCTCGCGTCGGCCACCTCGGGCGACCCGGCCGACACGGCATCGCGGCTGGTCGGGGTGCCGGTCACCGCGATCACCGAGGACACCTCGCCGCGTGGGGCCACGACCTTCGCGCTCTGGGAGCCACCGCTTCTGGAAGTTGACGAAGGCTTGCCGCAGGTCCGCCGGTCCGCGCTGAGGGAGACGGCCGACCTGCTGACCGACGCGGTGGTGAGCGGGACACGGACGCTCGCGTTCATCCGGTCGCGGCGCGGTGCCGAGGTGGTGGCGGCAGTGACCCGCCGGCAGTTGGACGAGGCGGTCCCGGGGCTGGGCGATCGGGTGGCCGCGTACCGGGCCGGCTACCTCAAGGAGGACCGGCGGGAGATCGAGCGGCAATTACTCACGGGCGAGCTGCTCGGGCTGGCCTCGACCAACGCGCTCGAGCTCGGCGTCGACCTGGTCGGGCTGGACGCGGTGCTGATCTGCGGTTATCCCGGGACGCGGGCGTCGCTGTGGCAGCAGGCGGGGCGGGCCGGGCGTGCGGGCGAGCCGGCGACGGCGGTGCTGATCGCCCGGGACGATCCGCTCGACACGTACCTGGTGCACCACCCGTCGGCGCTGTTCGGCCGGCCGGTCGAGGCCACGGTGCTCGACCCCGGCAACCCGTACGTTCTCGGGCCGCAGCTGTGCTGCGCCGCGTCGGAGGCGCCTCTGTCCACCGCCGACCTCGCACTCTTCGGCAGCGGCGCGCAGGCCGCGGTCGACGGTCTCAGCGAGGCCGGGGTGCTGCGCCGCCGGCCGACCGGCTGGTACTGGACGCACAAGGGCCGGCCCGACGTGGACCTGCGCGGCACCGGCGGCGCGCCAGTGCAGGTCGTCGAGTCGTCGACCGGCCGGCTGCTGGGCACGGTCGACGCCGGCTCGTCGCACGTCATGCTGCACACCGGCGCGGTCTACCTGCACCAGGGCGTGACGTTCGTGGTCGACGACCTCGACCTCGAGGACGCAGTCGCACTCGTGCACCAGGAGGAGCCGGACTGGTCGACGCACGCCCGCGACGTGACCGACCTGTCGGTGGTGAGCGTCCGCTCGTATGTGGACGCCGGCCCGGTGGGGCTCTTCCTCGGCGAGGTAGACGTGACGAACCAGGTCGTCTCCTACCAGCGCCGCCGCCTCGGCTCGGGCGAGGTGATCGACACCCGGCCGCTCGACCTGCCGCCACGCGAGCTGCGGACGGTGGCGGTCTGGTTCACGGTGTCGCCGCGGGCAATGGAGGCCGCCGGAGTGGAGCCGCCCGACTTCCCGGGCGCCCTGCACGCGGCCGAGCATGCGGCGATCGGGCTGCTCCCGCTGATGGCGACCTGCGACCGCTGGGACATCGGCGGCCTCTCGACGGCCAACCACCCCGACACCGAGGCGCCGACGGTCTTCGTCTACGACGGCCACCCGGGCGGGGCGGGCTTCGCCGAGCGCGCCTACGAGACGGCGGCGGCCTGGCTCGGCGCCACCCGGGACGCGATCGCGGCATGTGGGTGCGAGACGGGTTGCCCGTCGTGCGTCCAGTCCCCGAAGTGCGGCAACGGCAACAACCCCCTCCACAAGCCGGGCGCCGTCGCAGTCCTGGACGCCGTCCTCGCCGCCCTCTCCGTCGCCGCTCTCCCCGTCGCCGCCGATCCGTCGCCCGACCTCAGCCCACAGGCCGCCGCTGCCCTCCCTTAGCCACGGGCCGTCGCCTCCCTTAGCCCACGGGCCGTCGCCTCCCTTAGCCCACCGGCCCAAAGAGCGGGCCTGCCCGGGCGCCCTCCTTCGCGTGTCGCACCATGCCGGGCATCGGCTCGACCTCGACCTCTGCCCAGACCACCACCTCCAGCCCTTCGACGGTGCAGAACGTCAGCCGCCCGCCGTTCGCCGTCGCGAACTCGCGCGCCCGCGCGCACGCCGCGTCCTCGCCCTCGATCGCCCGCATCGCCGCGGCCAGCGCCGCCAGGTCGGCCGCGGTGCGAGCCTGGTGTCGCGCGACCCGGGCAGAGCCGATCGCCGTCGCGCCGAGCCCGGCCAGCACCAGCGCCAGCCCGACGGCCAGCAGAAAGATCGAGGCACCGCCGCGATCCGGTTCGCGGATCATTGCGTCACCCCCGGCTCCCGGGCGGCGACCGCCTGCCCCTTCACGGTGATCGCAGGAAGGCGCGCGCCCAGCATCCGCACCGGCGCCCGCACGACGACGGCGACCGTGTCATCGCCGGTGGCCACGTCGATGCTCGCCCCCGGCGGAGCCACCCGCCCCGCCGCCGCGGTCGCTCCCTCGCCCCGCGCGCCCGCCATCGCACCCTCCCGCGCCGCGTCGACGCACTGCCCCTTGGCCGTCACCGCCACGACCGCGGTGAGCCCGGCGAGGAGCAGCATGATGAGCGCCGGCAGCCCGGCCGCGAGCTCGGCGGTGAACGATCCCCGGTCGCGTCCGGGCTGCCGGCGCCGGATCACTGCAGGGCCCGGTCGATGATCGCGGCCAGGGCCGCTTGCACCCTTTCACCGCCGACGACCTTGAGCAGAACGCCGGCGAACGTCACCGCGGCGAGCGTGCCCACGGCGTACTCGACGGTGCTCATCCCGGCGTCGCCGGCGTCCACCCGGAGCCGGGCGAAGTTCGCGATCAGTTTGCGCACGTGGTTCTCCTTCGGTTGTGGTCGGCAGCGACCGGCGGGCCGCTGCCGCGATCCGTGACCCGGGGCCACGGAGGTCTCGGCGGTGTCAGAGCACGTCCTCGAGCACCGCGATCACGACCGGGACCAGCCCGGCCAGCAGAAACGCCGGCAGAAAACAAAGCCCGAGCGGCAGCACGATCAGCACCGCGGCCCGCTGGGCGGCCGCCTCGGCGGCGACGGCCCGGTCGGCGCGCAGGTCGTCGGCGAGCCGTCCGAGCGCCCCGGCGAGCGCTCCCCCGCTGGCGCTCGACCGGACGGCCGCCGCGACCAGCCGCTCGGCGCCGTCGAGCCCGTCGAGGTGCTGCCACGCCTCGGCCGGTCCGGCGCCGAGCCGCAGCGACCGCGCCGTCCGCCGCAGGCGCTCGCCGAGCGGACCGCCCAGCGCCTCGGCCACCTCGGCCGCGGCCCGGTCGATCGGCGCACCGGCCCGCAGAGCGGCCGCCAGCAGGTCGGCGCCGAGCGGCAGGTCGGCCAGGGCGGCGAGCCGCTCCCGCCGGCGCGCGGGCGGCTCCCGTCGCCGCAGGTACCGCTCGACGCCCACGCCGGCGGCCGCTCCGACCGCGAGGCCCCACCAGGACCCGATCAGCCCGGCGACGGCGACGCCCGCAATCACCGCCAGCCCGATCCGCACCCCGCGCCCGTCGCCCTCCGGCGCGCCCGCAAAGGTGCGCCGCAGCCGATCGAGCCGCCGACGAGGCTCCCGGCGCCACAGCGTCAGCAGGAGCAGCAAGGCCGCCGCGCCCAGAGCCACCAGGCTCATGGCGACACCCGCATCTCAACCTCGCCCGCCGCGCGCACCAACGACACATCCTCAGCGACTACCTCGCCCGCCGCGCGCACCAAGGACACGCTGCCGGCGGGCACCTCGTCTGCGGCGCACACCAAGGACGCGTCTTCGGCGCCCTTCTTGTCCGCCGCGGCGGGCGCACTGCCTCGCCGGGGTCCGGCGGGGTCGGCCGGAGTGGGCTGGTGACGATTCACCAGCGCCGCGAGGCAGCAGGGCCGCACAGTCACCCGGACCGGGCCGCCCGGGCTCAGCAGCACGTCCAGCGCGCATTGCTCCTTCATCGAGCCACCCCCGCGGTCAGTCGTTCGGTCCAGATCAGGCCGCCGCTCTGCAGCACCACTGCCCCGATCGCGCAGGCCGCGCCCAGCGGGGTGTGCAGCAGGACCCCGATCGGGTCGGCGCCGATCCCGATGCCCAGCCCGATGCCGCCGGCCGGCAGCCCGGCCAGCAGCAACGCGGTGGCCTGCGCGCCGGCCGCCTGGGCCGCCGCCGCGTCCGCCGCACGATCTGCCGCCCGCGCGTCCGCCTCGATGCGCTCGACGAGATCGGCGGCCGGCGCCCCGGTCCGCTCGGCCAGCCGCCACACCGACGCCGTGAGCCGCTCGAGACGCCCAGCCGCGACCGCGCCCGGTGCAGCCCGGCCCGACGCGAACCCGCCCGACGCGAACCCACCCGACGCGAGCCGGCCCATCGCGAACCCGCCTGCAGCGAACCGGCCCATCGCGAACCTGCCCGAAAAGGAGCCACCGGCCACGACCACACCCGGCGTGGTTTCGCCTGAGCCGAACCCGCCTGGCACCGGACCAGTTGGGGGCAGTCCCGCGCGGAGGTCGGCTGCCAGCGCGACCAGTCCGGCGAGGGAAGCCGCCCGGCCGGCCTTGACCTGCCGCCGGGCCGTTCGCCGCAGCAGCGCCCGGCCGGCGAGCCCGGCGTAGGCGGCGGCCACTACGGCGAGCACCGGCCCGCCGACGACCAGACCGACCGCCGCGGCCGCGCCCACGCCTGCCACGACCGCGTGCGGCGAGGCCCAGGAGAGCCGGCGCCGTGCCGGCCACGCGATCACCACGGCCCCGGCCACGAGGCACGCGGCCAGCACCATGCTCATGCTCCGACCCTGGGCGGAGGCTCGAGCACCGCCGGCGCGGCCACCCCTCGCACGGCCAGCAGCCGTGCGAGTGCTGTCGCACCCGGCGCCGCCCCACGCGTACGTCGCCAGGCCGGCACCACGGTCGCTAGCCGCTGCTCTCCTGCCGGCAGCAGCACGCTCACCGACTCGAGCGCGCGGCCCCGGGCCGTACGGCGAACGTGCAGCACCACCTGCAGCGCCGCCACCACCTGGGCGTGCAGCGCGGCTCGCGGCAGTCCGCCGAGCAGACCCAGCGCCTCCAGCCGCGCCGGCACGTCGCCCGCGGTGTTGGCGTGCAGCGTCCCCGCCCCGCCGTCGTGCCCGGTGTTGAGCGCACCCAACAGGTCGGCTATCTCGGGGCCGCGGCACTCCCCGACCACCAGCCGGTCGGGGCGCATCCGCAGTGCCTGCCGCACGAGATCGGTCAGCCCGATCGCCCCCGCCCCCTCGACGTTGGCGGTACGGGCCTGCAGGGCCACCACATGCGGATGCACCGGGCGGAGCTCGGCCGCGTCCTCGACCAGCACGATCCGCTCGGTCGGCGGCACGAGCCCGAGCAACGTGGACAGCAGCGTCGTCTTGCCGCTGCCGGTGCCGCCGGTGACCAGGTACGCCAGTCGCGCCTGCACGATCGCCCGCAGCACCGGCGCCACGGTCCGGGTGAGGGTGCCGTGCTCGACCAGGTCGTCGAGCGTGAACGGCCGCTGCCGGAAGGTCCGCAGCGACAGGTACGGCCCGTCGGTGGCCACTGGCGGCAGCACCGCGTGCAGCCGGGTGCCGTCGGGCAGGCGCGCGTCGGCGTACGGCTGACCGTCGTCGAGCCGCCGACCGCACGCCGCCGCCAGCCGCTGCGCGAGCCGCCGCACCTCGTCGTAGTCGCGGAACATCTCGCCGGCCCGCTCGAGCCCGGCGCCCCGGTCGACCCAGACCTGCTTGCCGTTCACCAGTACGTCGGTCACCTCGGGGTTCGCGAGGAACGGCGCGAGCGGCCCGGCGCCCACCAGCTCGTCGTGCACCCGGTCGGCCAGCCGGTGCACCGCGTGGTCGCCGAGCGCGCCGGTTTCCCGGCGCACCGCGTGGACCACCGCGGCGGGCGTGGCCTCGACGCCGCCGACCGCGAACTGTTGCCGCACCGAGGTGGTGAGCTGCCCGTACCCCGTCATGCCGCCGCCTCGTTCCGCGGCTGGTCGACCAGTTTGCCGAGAAGCTCGCGGCACAGCCCGGCGAGGCGCCCGCGAGTGCCGTACGCGGGACCCTTGCCGTTCTCGATCGCGACCAGCATGTCCGGCTCGGGGCGCAGCACCCCGGCCAGCGGAAGCCCGAGCGCCTTGGCGACGTCCCGCGGCGGGAGCGGAACGGGCGCCGGGCCGCGCACCACCACCGCGAGGTCGTCGCGATGGACCCGGATCGTCTGCGCCACCCCGTGCGCGCCGACGAGGCTTCGCAATTCGGGCCTCACGACCAGCAGGGCCCGGTCGGCGGTCTGGAGGGCGAGCACCGACGCGTCGTCGAGTTGCCGGGGCAGGTCGGCGACGATCACGTCGCGGGCGCGGCGACCGGCGTGGAGGGCCGCGGCCATCGCCTCGCTGGGCACCGACGCGGACTCGTCCCGGGCGAACGACAGCAGCACGAGGTCGCCGCGTTGCGGCAGGGCGCGCAGCAGCTCCGGCGGGTCGACGCGGCCGCCGGCCCGGGCGAGCGCGGGCCAGCGCAGGCCGTTCTGCTGTTCCCAGCCGAGCAGCACGTCGAGGCCGCCGCCGAGCGGGTCGCCGTCGACGAGCAGTGTGCGGTGCCCGGCCCGGACGGCGGTGACGGCGAGGCCGCCGGCGAGGATGCTGGCGCCCGCGCCACCGCTGCCGCCGATCACGGCGACGGTGCGTGCCAGGGGCGGGTCGGCATGTGGCAGCGAGGCGAATCGGTCGACGAGCCAGGCCTCGCCGTCCGGAAGCAGGCAGATGTGGACCTCGCCGAGCCGCCGGGCCGCGTCGTCGACGGCGTGCGGCCATTCACTACGGGTGGCGATCACGGTGCGCGAGTGCCGGGGCAGACCGGCCCGGAGGCACTCGACGACGACGTCGGCGCCGAAGACGACCATCGGCGCGGCGGTGATCCTCGGGCTGGCCGAGATCGGGTCGGTGGCGACGACGACCTCGGTGCCGCCGGCGGCAGCGAGGCGCACGAGGTCGTCGAGAAGCTCCTGGTCGGCGGTCACGACGAGGGGCAGGCGCGGAGTGGGCATCGTGGCTCTCCAACACGGCGTCGGGCGGATGAGGCGCCCACCGTCGCGGAGGCCCGTGACGCCCGGCAACGCCGCCTGCCGTCGCCTGTGGATAACTTCGGTCGTTGTGGATAACCCGCATGGCCGGGGTGGATCTGTTATGGGTATCGGTATAAATCGGACACGAGCCTGCATGCGGTCCGGGACTGTTGGGTATGTTGGTGCCGACCCGGGACCGATGGGATTGGCATGGAAAGTTCGATCCAGCGCACGCTCGCCGACGACGGCACAGCCACGGTGACCGTGTACGGGGAGATCGACTTCGCCAACTGCGACGAGCTCGCCGGCTACGCCCGCGATGCCATCCGCGAGTGGGCGCCGACCGTCCTCCGCATCGATCTCGAGCGGGCCGCCTTCATCGACACGACGGGCCTCGGCGCCCTCATCGAGGGCTACAAGGAGGCCACCGCGGCCGGCGCCCGATTCGCTGTCGTGAACCCGACTCCGTCGTTCCGCCGCGTCCTCGACGTCACGGGCTTGTCCACGTTCTTCGGGCTTACCGACGAAGGCGTGGAGACCGAAGCCACCGGCACATAGGGAACGACCCCCGTCGGGGGAGACGGGGGCCGTCCGAGGATTCGGCTCCGGGGGGGTCGAGCCGAATCGACTCGGTGATCGCGGGGGGCGCAACCACCGAGGGTCAGGTGATGGAAGCAGATCGTCAATGACGCGGCCGCGATTCAACAGCGCAATACGTGAATCCCGATCGCAACAGCACTAGCATGCCTCACGAAAGGCACACGCGTCGAGTACCGATTGTGGCTCAGTGCGAGGGTGCTGCCCGTCTGACTGATTTCACAGCGCGTCACCAAGCGTCCGCGCGGCGCGGTGGGGACGACGGGGATGACCGACTTGCGGCTACACTTTCGGCCCGTGGGCCGCAGCGCCGCGTTTTTCGACCTCGACAAGACCGTCATCGCCAAGTCCAGCGCGCTGGCCTTCGGACGGCCCTTCTATCGTGACGGCCTGATCAGCCGCCGCGACGTCGTCAAATCCGCTTACGCACAGCTCATGTTCCGCCTCGGTGGCGGCGGTGACGAGCAGGCCATGGCCCGCACGCGCGACTACCTGGCGGCGCTGACCAAGGGCTGGCGGGTCGAGCAGGTGCAGCAGATCATCGCCGAGACCCTCGACGAGCTGATAAACCCTTACGTGTACGCCGAGGCGGCCACCCTGATCAGCGAACATCAGGCGGCCGGCCGCGACGTGGTGCTGGTGTCGGCCTCCGGCGAGGAGATGGTCCGCCCGATCGGCGCCCTGCTCGGCATCACCGACGTGATCGCGACCCGCATGAGCATCGTCGACGGCCGGTACAGCGGCGAGATCGAGTTCTACGCCGCCGGCCCCAACAAGGTCGTCGGGGTGGACGCTTTGGCCGAGTCCCGCGGGTACGACCTGGCGGACTGCTACGCCTACTCCGACTCGGCCAGCGACCTCCCGCTGCTGGCGGCGGTGGGCCATCCGAGCGTCGTGAATCCCGACCGGGCCCTGCGCCGGGCGGCGCTGGAAAACTCGTGGCCGATCCTCGAGTTCCGCAACCCGATCCCGGTCGGCAAGCGCCTGCGAGACCGTCCGGCCGTGCCCGTGGCGGCGGCGCTGGGCGTCGGCGTGGGGGCCGTGATCGGCCTCGCCATCTATGCCAGGCATCGCCGGTCTCGCGCCGCCGTCTGACCCTTCGGGACCCACCCCGGAACGTGCGCTCAGCAGCGCAAAGAGTGACGTCCTCAGGGCGGCGCAAGCCAATGAGCAGCGCGAATGGCTTTGGTCTGACTAATCTGAAACGCCAGGTTTGCCGGGCTGAAGGCCTGGCGATCAAGCGGCGAGCGGCGTAGAAAGAACTGGCGAGAACCGTTGCGGAGGACCAGGAGCCGGGCGACCCGGGGGTCGGGATACCTGAGCTTCGGAAGGCCGTAGCTCCGCGTTCAGGCATCGGTACTCGTGCACGGCCACCGGGAACCCACGCGCGATCAGCCACGGCAGGCACGTTGCGGCGGGACCTCAGCCGAGAGGCTTAAGGACTGTCGACAACGACCCAGGTGCACGCTTGATAACCCGGTCCGGACGCGCTAAAGCCGGCGCCCCTAGCGGGACGCCGGCTCTATTTTGTGCACTGTCCCGTCGCCGCCCCGAAGCGTGATGACTTACGGCGAGCAGCGCACACCAACTCACCAACACCCGGGACACCCAGCGGCTAGGCGCCGCGCCCGTTTGGATCGTGATGACTTGGGGCGAGCAGCGCACGCCAACTCATTAACGCCGGAGCACCGGCCGGCTAGCCGCCGCGCCCGTGTGGATCGTGATGACTTGCGGCGGCCGGCGCACGGCAAGTCATCAACGGCCCGCTTGCGGCCGCGAAGGTTTGCGCTGATGGGCATGCAGGCACAGCCCGGCGCCGGCGGCACGGGACGGTGAGTTGCAACCAGCTCGCCTGGTGGGCGGGGACTCTGCCTGACCCGTACTCGATAAGGGCTTTAGGTGTTTTGGGCGTCTAAATGGCGGTTGCGTAGCTCGTGATAGACCGCCCGGAAAAGTGACGGGCGGGAGTGGAAGTCGATGCCCTGGGCCCACAGCTCGGTGTTGACCATGGAGCCGTCGCGGCGCTCGATGAGGACGGTCATGCCGCTCTCGATGCGCCAAGGGCCGACGCGATGGGTGGCCTTGTGCAAGCGCACGTGGGCGACGTCGCGCCACGACATGGTGCGGGAGCGGACGAGGCCGTGGATGCGCAGGCCGGTGGCGCCGACGTAGGCGCCCATCTGGAGGATGCGGTGGGCGCCGATCACCCAGATGGCGGCCAGTGCGCAGGCGACCAGCTTGACGCCGTGGCCGGTCAGGTCGAACTGGCGGATCGTGGCCCAGGCCAGGAGGGCCAGCGCGGCGGCCTCCCAGCCGATCACCAGCCAGCGGCCGGGGCCGGGCGGGTAGGGACGCGTCCACATTTCGCTCACGGAAGCGAGTATCCCAGCGTGCGGGCGCCGTTTGACCGGCTCCGACCAAAGAATGACCGATCAGGCCGCGGCCAGGACTCCATCACCGATGACGGTGAGCTCGTCGGCGGCCGTGGAGACCGCCGCTGCGTAGTGCCGCAGCCAGGAGCGCACGCCGTCGGGGGTGCCGGTGGCGTAGGCGCCGGAAGAGCCGACATATTCGGGCTCGCGGGCGAAATGTCCGATCTCGACGGCGACCAGGCCGCGCGGGTCCAGGCCGCGACCGATCAGGGTCAGGCGAGCGGCGGCGCGGGCGACAATTCCGGAAGGGCCGGCGAAAGGCCGCAGGGTGAGCAGCTCGGCGTGCACGACGGCGGCGAGCAGCAGGGGCGGAGTGTCTGAATTGTCGGCAACAATACGAGCCAGCGCGTCCACGCGATCGGCGCCACCGGTCAGCCGGCCGAGGTCGTCGGCGGGAACGACGCCGCGCGCGGCCAGCACGTGCAGCTTGGCGAGGACCTGCCGGGGCGCCCGGGGCCAGAGGTCGACCAGCCCGCCCAGACCCTCGGCCACGCGCAGCGACCCCTGCACGACCGGGTCGGTCACCGTGCCGCCGCGGACCTCCTCGACGTCGTAGGCATGGCCCTCGAGCGCCGCGCTCGCCACGGCCGCGCGCAGCGAGACCTCGGCGGCGACCTGACCGCCGTGCCGGCGCAGGGCGCGATGCCGCATGGCGGCGTCGACCTGGTCGCGGGCGCCGGCCAGCGCGGAGGCGACATCGGCGAGATCGAGCAGCGGTGCGAGAGGATCCACCCGAACACCGTAGCCGGTAAGACACGCGAAACATGGGGTGCGCAAAGCGGCTCGCAACTGGCAAGATTCGCGCAGCACCAAGCAGCAACCGGTCATCCAGCGCGCGCACGATGCCACCGAGCGCGCCCGCCGTCGCAGGTGTCGCCGCGGCACCCCGGCAGAACTAATGTGCAACGAAGAAACCCCAGTGAAAGAGGAGCCGCCCTCATGAGCGAGACATTGGCGAACCTGTCATCGGAGACACGTCAGTTCCCGCCGCCGGAGCAGATCGCAGCGGACGCCAACGTCAAGGCCGACGCGTACGAGGAGGCCGCCGCCGACCGCCTCGCCTATTGGATGAAACAGGCCGAGCGGCTCAGCTGGGCCAAGAAATGGGACCAGGTCCTGGACTGGTCCAACCCGCCGTTCGCGAAGTGGTTCATCGGCGGCGAGCTCAACGTGGCGTACAACTGCGTCGACCGGCACGTCGAGGCCGGCCACGGCGACAAGGTCGCGATCCACTGGGAGGGCGAGCCCGGTGACACCCGCACCATCACGTACTCCGACCTGCTGAAGAGCGTCAGCCAGGCCGCCAACACGCTGACCGAGCTCGGCGTCGGCGCCGGCGACCGGGTGGCGATCTACCTGCCGATGATCCCGGAGGCCGCGGTCGCGATGCTGGCCTGCGCCCGGATCGGCGCGACCCACAGCGTGGTCTTCGGCGGGTTCTCGGTCGACGCGCTCTCGACCCGCATCAAGGACGCCGACGCCAAGCTGGTCATCACCGCCGACGGCGGGTACCGGCGGGGCAAGCCGTCCGCCCTCAAGCCCACGGTCGACGAGGCCGTCGCGCAGTGCCCGAGCATCGAGAACGTGCTGGTGGTCCGCCGCACCGGGCAGGAGGTCGCGTGGGGCGAGAAGGACAAGTGGTGGCACGAGACCGTCGAGCAGGCCAGCCCGGAGCACCAGGCGCAGGCCTTCGACTCGGAGCACCCGCTCTTCATCCTCTACACCTCGGGCACGACCGGTAAGCCCAAGGGCATCCTGCACACGACCGGCGGATACCTCACCCAGACGTCGTTCACCCACCACGCCGTCTTCGACCTCAAGCCGGAATCCGACGTCTACTGGTGCACGGCCGACATCGGCTGGGTGACCGGCCACTCCTACATCGTCTATGGCCCGCTCTCCAACGGCGCCACCCAGGTCATGTACGAGGGCACGCCCGACACCCCGGGTCGCGACCGGTTCTGGCAGCTGGTCGATAAGTACAAGGTGTCCATTCTGTACACCGCGCCCACGCTGATCCGCACGATGATGAAGTGGGGCGACGACATCCCGGCCGGGTACGACCTGTCGTCGCTGCGCATCCTCGGCAGCGTCGGCGAGCCGATCAACCCCGAGGCCTGGATCTGGTACCGGAAGAACATCGGCCGCGACCGGACCCCGGTGGTCGACACCTGGTGGCAGACCGAGACGGGCTCGATCATGATCTCGCCGCTGCCCGGCGTGACCGCGGCGAAGCCGGGCTCGGCCATGACGCCGCTGCCGGGCATCACCGCCGACGTGGTCGACGACCAGGCGCAGTCGGTGCCGAACGGCGGTGGCGGCTTCCTGGTGCTGCGCGACCCGTGGCCGTCGATGCTGCGCACGATCTGGGGCGACGACAAGCGCTTCATCGACACGTACTGGTCGCGGTTCGGCGCGGGCGCCGGCCAGGGCGACGACTGGATCTACTTCGCCGGCGACGGCGCCAAGAAGGACGACGACGGCTCGATCTGGCTACTGGGCCGGGTCGACGACGTCATGCTGATCTCCGGCCACAACATCTCCACCACCGAGGTGGAGTCGGCCCTGGTCTCGCACCCGGCGGTGGCCGAGTCGGCGGTGGTCGGGGCGACCGACCCGACCACCGGCCAGGCGATCGTGGCATTCGTGATCCCGCGCGGCAATGTCGACACTTCGGGCGACAAGGGCGAACAGCTCAACGTCGACCTGCGCAACCACGTGGCCAAGACGCTCGGCCCGATCGCCAAGCCGCGGCAGATCATGCTCGTCCCCGAACTGCCGAAGACCCGCTCCGGCAAGATCATGCGGCGGCTGCTCAAGGACGTGGCCGAGCACCGCTCGCTCGGCGACGTGACGACGCTGCAGGACTCGGCGGTGATGGATTTGATCTCGGCGGGGATGAAGACCGCCAAGCCCGAGGACTAGTCGGCTGGGGGCCGGCGTCGCCGGCCCCCACCAACGTTATGGATCTCCCATAACACGTAACTGATCAATATCGATTCCTGCAGCTATCGCTGTCTTTACATACGTTTACCTCCAGCCCCGAACCCCGGGGCCGTTTTGATGCCGGGCCGCTCACCCCAGCGCCCGGCCCCATAAGCGGAGGTAATGCGTGGTGCGCAAAGTAGTCGCAGGACTGCTCGGCGCCGCGATGGTCACCAGCGTCGGAGTGTTGCTCCCGACGGTGGCCCAGGCGGCACCACCGGTCGAGCCGGTCACGGCGGTTCCCGGTGGGCGGGCGGGCGTGGACGATCTGCCCAGCCCGCTCGAGGACAAGCGCCGTGCGCTGCGCGCGCAGGCGGTGTCCGATGTGGTCAGCGGCAAGGCCAAACCGGTCGACCGGAACGGCAGCCAGGTGGTCAAGGTCGGCCGGCACGGCCGCAAGGACCAGTACGTCGAGCTGAGCCGCCAGCGAACCGACCGGATCTTCGTGATCCTGGCCGAGTTCGGCAACGAGCGGCACCCGAGCTACCCGGACGTCGACTCCGACCCCAACACGGCCGGACCGACGACGTACGAGGGCCCGCTGCGCAACAAGATCCCCGAGCCCGACCGGACCAAGGACAACAGCACGGTCTGGCAGGCGGACTACAACCAGGACCACTACCAGCAGGTGTACTTCGGCGCCGGCAAGAACGTCGAGTCGCTGAAGACGTACATGGAGGCCCAGTCCTCCGGCCGCTACTCGGTCGACGGCGAGGTCACCGACTGGGTCAAGGTCCAGTACAACGAGGCCCGCTACGGCCGGGACGTCTGCGGCAGCCACGTCTGCACCAACGTCTGGGCGCTCGTGCGCGACGCCGCCAACCAGTGGGTCACCGACCAGCTGGCCACCGGCAAGACCCTCGCCGAGGTCACCGCCGACCTGAAGACGTTCGACCAGTACGACCGGTACGACTTCGACGGCGACGGAAACTTCAACGAGCCCGACGGCTACCTCGACCACTTCCAGATCGTCCACGCCGGCGGCGACCAGGCCGACGGCGACCCGCAGCAGGGCGAGGACGCGATCTGGAGCCACCGGTCGTACGCGTACTCGAGCGGCGACGGCGTCACCGGCCCGACCGGCAACCTGGCCGGCGGCACCCAGATCGGCACCACCGGGATCTGGATCGGTGACTACACCATGCAGCCGGAGAACGGCGGCCTGAGCGTCTTCACGCACGAGTACACCCACGACCTGGGCCTGCCGGACGACTACGACACCAGCGGGCTCGGCGACAACAACAACGAGTACTGGACGCTGATGGCGCAGAGCCGGCTCAACGCGACCGGCGAAGCGCTCGGCACCCGCCCCGGCGACATGGGCGCGTGGAACAAGCTCCAGCTCGGCTGGCTCAACTACACGCAGGTCAAGGCCGGTCAGAAGAAGCTGGTGAACCTCGGGCCCGAGGAATACAACAGCAACAAGCCGCAGGCCGTCGTCGTGACGCTGCCGGACAAGTCGGTGACCACCGACCTCGGCGCCCCGTTCGAGGGCTCCAAGCAGTTCTTCTCCGGCAACGCGGACGACCTCGACACCACGCTGACCCACGACATCGACCTGACCGGCAAGACCAGCGGCAGCGTCACGGTCAAGGGCCGGTACAACATCGAGCAGGACTACGACTACCTGTATTTCGAGGTGTCGACCGACGGCGGCGCCAACTGGACCGCGGTGAACGGCACGGTCAACGGCGCCGCGCTGCCGACCGACGCCGACGGGCACCCGGCCCTGACCGGCGAATCGGCCGGCGCGTGGACCGACATCGCGATCCCGCTGGACGCGTACGCGGGTCAGGCGGTCAAGTTCCGCCTGCATTACAAGACCGACGGTGGCCTCTCCAAGGGCGGCTTCTTCGGCGACCTGCTCACCATCACCGCGGACGGCGCGACCGTGCTGGCCGACGGCGCGGAGGGCACGTCGACGTGGACCGCCGCCGGATGGTCGGTCGTCGGGTCGAGCGTCACCAACAAGTTCCCGGGCTACTACATCGCCGGTAACCGCAGCTACACGACGTACGACAAGTACCTGGCCACCGGGCCGTACAACTTCGGGTGGGCCAGCACCAAGCCGGACTGGGTGGAGCACTACAACTACCAGACCGGCCTGCTGATCTCGTACTGGGACACCTCGCAGGCGGACAACAACACCAACGAGCACCCCGGCTCGGGCCGCAACCTCTACATCGACGCGCACCCGAAGCCGTTCAACAACGTCAACGGCGTCCCGTTCCGGTCCCGGATCCAGGTGTACGACGCCCCGTTCGGCCTGTACCCGACCGACGGCATGCTGCTGCACGTGGACGGCAAGGCGTCGCCGGTGTGGCCGCAGCTGCCCAGCCCGCTCTTCAACGACAAGGGCAAGTACTACTACGACGAACTGCCGAACCAGGGTGTCAAGCTGCCCGCGGTCGGCGTCAAGATCGGGGTGCTCGGCCAGAACGGCACCTCGATGACGGTCGCGGTCTCCTGACGCGTTTCCCAGCCGGCGCCCGGGGAGTTTCTCCCCGGGCGCCGTTTTTCTTGCGGAACCCGGGTCGGTCGCGCAGCGTCTTACTCGACACGCCTCGCTTCGCTTCAGAAGGGACAGACCATCATGAGGTACGCCGTTCCGGCCGCCCTCGCCGCAATCCTGGTCGTCCTCGCGTCCGGGTGTGGCAGCCCCTCGCCCGCCCTCTCCTCCGCGCCCTCCTCGGCGCCACCCTCATCCGCGAGTGAACCCGCCGTCCCGCGGCCCTTCACGCCGAGCGGGCCGCCCAACGGCTTCACCGACCAGATCAAGCCGAACGGCTGGATAGTGGGCACGGTCACCGCCGGCGGCACCGGCCCCTGCTACGGCCTGGAAACCGACGACGGCGTGCAATACGCCCTGTACTCCACCGCCGGCATCCGCCTCGACAAGGGCACCCGCGTCCGGGTCAAGGCCACCCCGTCCCGCCTCCGCATCCACTGCGGCCCCGGAAAGCTGCTCGACATGAGCGCCGCCGAGCCGCTGCGCTGACCCCCCGCGCGGCGGGTCACGGCCGCGGTCCGGCCCGAGTCGACCGAACGGCCTAGGCTGGACGCATGGTTGACGAGTCGGTTGTCCTGGTGGAGGGCCCCTGGACGCACCGTTTCGTCGGCGCGAACGGCAGCCGGTTCCACGTCGTCGAGGCCGGCGCCGGCCCGCTGGTGCTGTTCCTGCACGGCTTTCCCGAGTTCTGGTGGGCGTGGCACGACGTCATGACCCGGGTCGCCGACGCCGGTTTCCGCGCCGTCGCGATCGACCTGCGCGGCTACGGCGCCAGCGACAAGCCCCCGCGCGGCTACGACGGCTACACCATGGCCGCCGACGTGACCGGCCTCATCCGCGCCCTCGGCGAACGCAACGCCATGATCGTCGGCGCCGGCGCCGGCGGCATGATCGGCTGGGCGGCCGCGGCCTTCCACCCCAAGCTCGTCAGCCGCCTGGTGGTGCTGGGCGCCGCCCATCCCCTGCGCCTGCGGGCCGCCATCTTCGCCGACCCAAGAGGCCAGCTCGCCGCCTCCTCGACGGTCCTGCGCTTCCAGGTCCCCCGGTACGAACATGTCCTGACCCGCGACGACGCCGCCCTGGTGGGCGAGCTGATGTCCCACTGGTCCGGTCCGACGTGGAGGCACTCCGAGGAGTTCACCGACTACGTCCGCCGCTGCCGCGACGCCATGCAGATCCCGCAGGCGGCCTTCTGCGCGCTGGAGGCGTACCGCTGGGTCGCCCGGAGCGCCCTGCGCCTGCAGGGGTACCGCTTCGTCAAGCTGATGCAGCACCCGCTGATCACCCCCACCCTGCAACTGCACGGCGCCCTCGACACGGCGACCCTCCCCCGCACCGCGCAGGGCTCGGGGCGTTACGTGATCGCGCCGTACGAGTGGCGCCTGATCCCCGACGCCGGCCACTTCCTCCACCAGGAGGCCCCCGACTTCGTAACCGGCGAGATCCTCCGCTGGCTCAAAACCGCGTAACCACCCTGCGCTCACACTCCGCCGCGCCCGTTCGCCACACCCCGCCCGCGCCACACCCCGCCCCGCACGCACGCCGCGCCCTGCCGCCCTCGCACCCGGCGCGCCGCGCCCCCGCCCCCGCCGCGCCGCGCCCCACCGCCCTCGCCGCGCCGCGCCCCACCGCCCTCGCCGCGCCGCGCCCCACCGCCCTCGCCGCGCCGCGCCCCACCGCCCTCGCCGCGCCGCGCCCCACCGCCCTCGCCGCGCCGCGCCCCGCGCTGGCCCTCGCCGATCTTGATGAGTTCGTGTGGGCGCTGGACGCCAAATCATCATCGCCCCGGCCGCGCGAGCTCTCGGCTCACCGATCTTGATGAGTTCGTGCGCGGTCCGCACGCCAAGTCATCATCGCGGCAGGCGCGCACGCATCCACGTGCTCGCGGTGAGCGGCGAGACGCACCACCCGATCCTGGTCGCGACCGCGGACCGCGCGGACGCCGTGGCCGGCTCGGTCTTCGAGGTCACCGACGACGAGCTGGTCAAAGCCGACGAGTATGAAGTGGACTACCGCCGGGTCGAGGCGCCGCTGGCCTCCGGAGATGTTGCCTGGGTCTACGTGGCCGCCTGAACGGGGTTTCACCACTCACGCAGAATGAAGCGCCAGGGCCAGCGCAGCTGGGCCCCGGCGCGGCCTCGGCGGGAGCGACGTCTCGTACCACCCACCCAGATACGACATGAAGAATTTCATCTTGCGGCGCCGACGCGTTGTGGTGTCGGGCGGCGGCGCGAGGCCGAGTGGCGCATCTTTTCGAGATCGGCGTATTCGGTGACCAACGGGCCCACGTCGAGGATGAGGGCCACGTCGCCGTTGCCGAGGATGGTTGAGCCGCTGACGCATTTCAGGGAGCTGAACAGCGGGCCCAGCGGCTTGATGACGGTCTGGAACTCGCCGAGCAGGGCGTCGACGACCAGGCCGGTGCGCTGGCCGGACTGCTCGACCACGACGACGCTCTGCCGGCGGGCCAGGTCGCCGTCCAGGCCGAAGAGCTGGTTGAGGCGGATGAACGGCAGCACCTCGCCGCGCAGGTTCATGTGGTCGCGATCGCGGTCGTTGGTGGGGAACTCGACGCATTCGGTGACGCGGTCGAGCGGGACGATGAAGGACGATCCGCCGACGCCGACGAGGAAGCCGTCGATGATGGCCAGCGTAAGCGGGAGGCGGATGCGGATGGTCGCGCCCTGCCCGCGTACGGAATCGACCTCGATGCTGCCCCGCAGCGCCGCGACATTGCGGCGCACCACGTCCATGCCGACGCCCCGGCCGGAGAGATTGGAGATCTTTTCGGCGGTGGAGAAGCCAGGCTCGAAGATGAGGTCGTAGACTTCGTGGTCGCTCAGGGTGGCACCGGCCGGCACGAGGCCGCGGTCGACCGCCTTGGCGAGGATCCGGTCCCGGTCGAGGCCCTTGCCGTCGTCGGAGACCTCGATGACGATGTTGCCGGCGTCGTGGTACGCGTTCAGCCGCAGCTGTCCCTGCGCGGGCTTGCCGGCCGCGACCCGATCCCCGGGCGACTCGATGCCGTGGTCGAGGGAGTTGCGCACGAGGTGCATCAGCGGATCGCTGATCCGCTCGACGAGGGCCTTGTCCATCTCGGCGTCGCCACCGGTGATGGTCAGGTGCACCTCCTTGCCGAGGTCGACGCAGACGTCCCGGACGACCCGCTCGAAGCGGCGCAGCGTCATCCCGATCGGCACCATGCGCAGGGCCAGCGCGCTGTGCCGCACCTCGTCGATGAGTCGGGTGACCTCGCCCTGCGCCTCGGACAGGTGCTCGGTGACGCTGATGCCGGCCTGGGCGATGACCAGCTCCCCGACGAGGTCGATGAGGCGGTCGAGGCGGCCCGCGTCGATGCGGATGGTCTGGGTGTCCGAGGATCGGCTGTCGGCGGTGCGGCGCTGCTTGCTGAGCGCGGCCTCCACCACGGCCGGCGGCGCCATCCCCTGCTCGACGATGACCTGGCCGATCGGCACCGGTCCCTCGTCGCGGCTCCGCTCGCGCTGGATGCGCAGCGCCTCGTCGATCTCGCCGGGGGTGACCGCGCCGCTCTCCTGGAGCACGTCGCCGAGCCGGTCCCGGTCGGGCATCTGCTCGATGTAGGCGGCGAACGCCTCGTGATCCAGCGGCACGATGCGGATGTCGCTGTCCTCGCGGACGAAGTCGAACACCGCCTCGATCTCGGACTTGGGCGCGTCGGTGTGCAGCTCGGCTTCGAAGGCGAGGTAGTTGGTCTCGGGGTCCATGTCGGACGCCTCGGGCAGCGCCGAGTCGTCGACCGTGACCCGCGTGACGTCGCCGAGCGTGGTCAGGTGGCGCAGCAGCGAGAGCGGATCCATGCCGTTGCGCAGGCAGTCCGCGCCGAAGCGGAGCTGCAGCATCCACTCACGCGGGCCGGACGGTGTCTCGGGTTCGGGCGCGGCGGCCGCCGTTTCCGGAGCCCCACCGGGCTCGAACGGCGCGAGGCGGGCGAGAAGCGCGTCGGCCTCGGCCTTCTCGGCGGGGCTGGGATCGACCCGGCCCTCGGCGACGCCCTCGACGTACCGGGTGATGTGGTCGGCGCACGGGAGCAGGACGCTGATCAGTTCGGGGGTGACCCGGACCTCGCCCTCCCGGACGTGGCCGAGCAGCGTCTCCACCACGTGCGCGAAGCCGACCAGGTGGTTGAGGCCGAACAGTCCCGAGGAGCCCTTGAGCGTGTGCGCCGAGCGGAAGATCGCGTTGATGGTCTCGGCGTCGTCCGGGTCGCCCTCGAGCGCCAGCAGCCCCTCTTCGAGGCTCTCCAGCAGCTCGCGGGCCTCGGTGATGAAGATGTCGAGGGCCTCGTCGGCGTCGAAGGACATCAGTGGACCTCTCGGAGTTCACCGTCCAGGCGCACGATCGCCAGGGCATCGAGGACGGGCTCGCTCGCGTCGTGGAATGCGGCCGCGCCACCCAGGCGCTCGGCCTCGCGGCGTACGGCCAGCAGGATCTGCAGCCCGGCAGTGTCCATTTCGGTCACCTGGGATAGGTCGACCCGGAGCGTGGCGCTCTCCTCCAGCGCCTTGAGGAGCCGGGGGCACTGCTCGGCGGCCGTGTAGATGGTGAGCTCGCCGTCGAGGCCGACGGCGTTCACGGTGCGATCAGCTTGGAGACGGCGGCGAGCATCTGCTCGGGCTGGAACGGCTTGGTCACCCAGGCCTTGGCGCCCGCGGCCTGCGCCTGCCGCTTCTTGTCCTCCTGCGACTCGGTGGTCAGCATGATGATCGGCGTGAATTTGTACGCGGGGAGCTTCTTGGCCTCGCTGACGAACGTGATGCCGTCCATGTTCGGCATGTTCACGTCCGAGATGATCAGGTGGATGCGACGGCCGTCGAGCTGTTTGAGGGCGTCCTTGCCGTCCGAGCCCTGGATCACGTCGTACCCGGCGCCCTTGAGCGCGATGCTGACGACCTGGCGGACCGAGGCCGAGTCGTCGACGACGAGAACGGTCTTTCCCATCTCTTCCCCCTAGAAGAACGTGATCTCCGATTCGCGGACGTTGGCGGCGTTGCCCGAGGTGTGCGCCCGGCGTTCGTCCTCCATCGTGTAGCTGGCCGAGATGGCTTCCAGCGCCTCGTCCGGGTCGATCGGCGGCGCGTCGGAAAGGGCCCGTTCGCCGGCCTCGGCGACGGTGTCGGCGAACTTGCTCACGCTGTCGCGCAGGTGCTCGAGCACCTGGCAGACGCGGTCCTGGAACTGGAGTTGGGTCAGCGACTGGCTGACCTCGGAGCGGATCCCGACGGCGGCACGCTCCAGCTCGCTCGACGAGTCGCGGAAGCCGGTCACCAGCGCCTGCAGGTCGTCGAGGACCGCCTGCACCTCGGCGTTGGCCCCGGCCACCGCCCGGTCCTCGCGGTCGGCGGTCTCCTCGGCGTGACCGAGGATCGCGCTGATCGTGCTGCCGGCCCGGCTGACCTTCTCGGCCATCCGGTCGCTGGTGCCCAGCGAGTGGTCGGCGAGCTGGCGTACCTCGTCGGCGACCACGCCGAACGCCGCGCCGGCCTCGCCGATGCGGGCGGCCTCGATCGAGGCGTTGAGCGCGAGCAGGTTGGTCTGCGCCGCGATCGCGCCGACCTCGCCGGACATCTGGCGCAGCTCGCTGTTGAGGGTCTGCAGGTTGCGGAGCTCGGCGACAGTCTGCCGCTTGGTGGCCAGGGCCTCGTCGAGGGTGCCGACGACGTCGCCGAGCCGGGCCCGGCTGCGGTCGAAGGTGCCGCCCTGGCCCTCCTCCAGGGCGCCGGTCGACGAGGCGAGAACCGTGTCGAGGTTCTCCACGATCCCGGCGAACTGCTCGGTGATCTGGCCGATCGCCGTCTCCATCTGGGTACGGCTCGAATCGATCTGGGCCGACCAGACGGGCGCGAGGGACCCGGCCAGCCGCGTGACGCTGGTGAGATGGGTGTCGGCCGCGCGTGCCTCGACCTGCGCGGCCACCGGCTTGCGGCGGCCGGCCACGAAGCCGGCGCCGAGCCCGACGGCGAGGGCGCCCAGCGCCCAGAGCAGCTCAGCCATACCGATGGATCATCTCCGCGATGTGTGTCAGCGGCGCCTCCCGCTGGACGGCGCCGAGCTGGACCGCTTCGTGGGGCATGCCGTGCACGACGCATGTCGCCGCGTCCTGGGCCACCGTGAACGCGCCGGCCTGGCGCATCTCGAGCAGCCCCCGGGCGCCGTCGTCACCCATGCCCGTCATGATCACGCCGATCGCGCTCGGCCCGGCCGCCCGCGCGGCCGATCGGAAGAGCACGTCGACCGAGGGCCGGTGCCGGTTGACCGGTGGCGCGTCGAAGACACGCACCCGGTAGCCGCTGCCGCACCGGACCAGTTCCGTGTGCCGGCCGCCGGGCGCGATCAGCACCCGGCCCGGGATCACCTCGGCGCCGTCAACCGCCTCGACGACGTGCACCTGGCACATGTCGTCGAGCCGTTGGGCGAACGCGGCGGTGAAGTGCTCCGGCATGTGCTGCACGACCACCATGCCGGGGTTGGCCCGCGGCAGCGCGGGCAGGACGATCTCGAGGGCCTTGGTGCCGCCGGTGGAGGTGCCGAGCACGATCACCCGGTCGCCGCTCTGTTTGGCCGGCTCGGCCTGGCGGGGCACGCGGCCGGCGGCCGAGCGCACCGCCTCGACGATCTCGGCCGAGTGCTCGATGAACTCCTTCAGCCCGCTCTCCGGCTTGGTGATCACAGTGGTCACCCCGGCCGTGGGCGTGGCCGCCGCCGACGAACAGAGCACGACCGGCGTGGGCCGCACCGCCATGACCCGCTCCAGGAAGGTCGTGCCGCCCATCCGCGGATCGACCACCAGCACGTCCGGCCACGATCGGTTCATCCGTTCCAGCGCGTGGACCGGGTCGGCGTACGCGCCGATGACCTCCATGCCGCTCTGCCGGAGCCGGGCCGCGAGGTGCTGCCGCACGACGGCCGAGTCGTCGACGATCAGCACGCCGATCGCCCGGCCGCTCACAGCGAGCTCCAGGCACGGGTGCTGCGGCCGGCCGCCGAGGTCAGCGTCACCTCGCCGGAGGCGATCTCGAAGCTCAGCCGGCGCGGGCCGGTGCCGCCCAGGTCGGTGTGCGCCAGCCGGAAGCCGAACCGCCGCAGCAGCGTGAGGCCGGCCTCGATGTTGTCCCGCGCGATGTCGGGCGCGCGACCGCGCTGGAACGGCGGGAACTGGTTGCCACCGCCGTACAGGTGGGTCACGTACTCGGACGGACGGGTGCCGAGCCGCTCGATCGCGTGCAGGAACATCCGGATCGCGTGGTCGGCGTAACGGCCGTCCAGCCCGCGGCGGGCCGCCGGGATCCGCCGGTGCGGGAGCATGTAGTGGCACATGCCCCCGACCTGCAGGCGCGGGTGCCAGAGGGTGACCGACACGCACGACCCCAGCAGCGTATGGATACGGGTGTCGTGGCCGCCGAAGTAGAAGTCTCCGGGGTTCAGCACCACTTCCACGACACTAGCCACGCGTCTGCCCGGGGATGCGGTAAATCGACGGTTCGATCATCCGCAGCCGGGACGGGATGCCGTTGAGCGACTCCGAGTGGCTGACGATGAAGTAGCCGCCGGGGTGCAGCATCTCCTGGAGTCGCAGAACCAGCTCCCGTTTCGTCTCGGGGTCGAAGTAGATCATGACGTTGCGCAGGAAGATGACGTCGAAGCGGCCGAGGTGGCCGAGCTGGCCCATCAGGTTGTCCTGGCGGAAGCTCACCCGGGCGCGCAGCCGCCGGTTCACGGCCATCGTCCCGTCGTACTCCTCGCGACCGCGCATGCAGTACTTGCGCAGCATCGGGTGTGGGATCTTCTCGGCCGCCGTGATCGGGTAGATGCCGAGCCGGGCGTTGTCCACGACGCGGGTCGAGATGTCGGTGCCGACGATCTCCCACGGCGCGTCCGGCATGGCGTCGGAGAGGACCATGGCCGCCGTGTACGCCTCTTCGCCGGTCGAACTGGCCGCACTCCACACCCGCAGCGCCCGCCCACGGTCGCGGTCGGGCACGACGACGTCGCGCAGGAACTCGAAATGCTGCTGCTCACGGAAGAAGAACGTCTCGTTGGTGGTGAGCAGGTTGATCAGCTGGATCATCTCGGCGCTCGAGGCCGGCTGCGTGCGCAGGTACCGGACGTACTCCGGGTAGTCGGCCATCCCCAGGTTGCGCAGGCGCTTGTCGAGCCGTCCGGCGACGAGCGCCTCCTTGCCGGGCGAGAGCCGGATCCCGGTCTCACGGTGGAGCAGGCCGGTGATGTAGATGAACTCCGCCGGCCCGATCTCGCGGTAGGTCAGGGATTGCTGCATCAAAGTCCTTCAAGCGGCTCGTTCGTTTCCTCGGCATGGCCCCCTGCCCGGGCTGCATCGCCGAGGCTGACCATCTCGCTGATCGACAAAACTTGACCGACGTCAAGCAGAATCAGGAAATCGCCGTCGCGCCGGGCCATGCCGCTGATGTAGTCGGCACGGATCCCGGAGCCGAAGGAGGGCGCCGGCTCGATGTCGGTCTCGGCCAGCTCCACGACCTTGTTGACCGAGTCGACGAGGATCCCGATGTCCTGCCCGCCGACCGCGACGCCGTCATCGTCGTCCATCCCGATGTCGTCGAGGTGCACGATGATGATGCTGGTACGGCGCCGGACCGTGGTGGAGCCGCGGTCGAAGCGGATGGCGAGGTCGATGACGGGCACCGCCCGGCCGCGCAGGTTGATCACCCCGCGGATGAAAGGCGGCATCATCGGCACCACGGTCAGGTGGCGGTACTCGAGGATCTCGAGCACGTGGAAGATGTCGACCGCGTACGCCTCGTCGTTGAGCGTGAAGGTCAGGAAGCGGCCGGAGCCCACCCGGGCCAACGTGTCGGTCACCGCAGGTCCTCTCCGTTGTCGATCCCGTCACGCACAATCCGACCATTAGTTCGGCAGGTCAGACCAGGATATGAATCTTTATCGCTTATATCCGACCAATTCACCCTAGGCTGAGGAGGCGAGTCGCTGACCCCAACCGAGGAGCGTCACATGGCGGACAAAGGCTTCGGGTTCCGCAACCTGTCGGTTGCCTGGAAGCTGCGCTGGATGGCCATCGTCACCTGCATCCTGCTGCTGGCCGTGGGAGTGGTCGGGATCTACCAGCTCGGCAACACGCAGGAGCGGTTGCGCGACATGTACAACACCAACCTCCAGAACACCAAGGCGCTGGACAACGTCGCCATCGCGTACCGGGATCTCCGCCTCGGGATACGCGCGCTGGCGCTGGCCCAGAACGCCACGGAGACGCAGGCCGCCACCACGCGGGTGCAGGGCGCGCTGGACACCCTCAACAGCGACTGGGACAAGATCAAGGCGCTGGACCTGTCGGGCAGCGACACCGACCGGGACACGGTCACCAAGAACTTCGCGTCATACCAGGACGTCGCCGAGAACAAGCTGCTCCCGGCCGTCGACGCGGGCAACCTCGCCCAGTTCAACCAGATCATCTCGACCCAGGTGAACCCGATCTCGGACACCATCGACGAAACCCTCAGCCGGCTCCTGGATGCCGAGGCGACCGCGGCCGAGACCTCGATCAAAAATTCCGCCGACGCGTACGGCACGGCGCGGATGTTGATGATCATCCTGGTCGTGGTGGCGCTGTTGTTCACCTTCGGCATGGTCTTCGTGATCACCCGCTCGATCGCCGGACCGCTGCAGAAAACCGTCGCGGTGCTCTCCGGGCTCGCGGCCGGGCGCCTCGACCAGCGGCTCGACGTCGACAGCCGAGACGAGGTCGGTCAGATGGCGGTGGCGCTCAACAGCGCGCTCGAACGCCTCTCCGACACCGTCGGCACCGTCATCGACTCCTCCGCGCAGATCAACAACGCGGCCGGTCAGATCAGCGGCGCGTCGCAGAGCCTCTCGCAGGCCGCGACCGAGCAGGCCTCCAGCGTCGAGGAGACCACCTCGAGCCTCGAGGAGATGACCGCCGGCATCGCCCAGAACAGCGAGAACGCGAACGCCACCGAGGAGATCGCGGCCAAGGCCAAGGCCGAGGCGCTGGAGGGTGGCGAGGCGGTGCAGCTCACCGTCAACGCCATGAAGGAGATCACCAGCAAGATCGGGATCATCGACGACATCGCGTTCCAGACCAACATGCTGGCCCTCAACGCCACCATCGAGGCCGCCCGCGCCGGCGAGCACGGCAAGGGCTTCGCGGTCGTCGCCACCGAGGTCGGCAAGCTCGCCGAGCGCAGCCAGATCGCGGCCCAGGAGATCAGCGAGCTCGCCTCGGGCAGCGTGCAGACCGCCGAGCGCGCCGGCGACCTGCTCAACACCATCATTCCCAGCATTATCCGCACCTCGGACCTGGTGCAGGAGATCGCGGCGGCCAGCTCCGAGCAGCGCACCGGCGTGCATCAGGTCAGCATCGCGATGAGCCAGATCGGCAAGGTCACCGAGCAGACCGCCTCGTCGAGCGAGGAGCTCGCGGCCACCGCCGAGGAGATGTCGGCGCAGACCGCGCAGCTGCAGACGATGATGGAGTTCTTCAACACCGGCCGGGCGGTGGCCGCCGGGCGGTCGTACGGCCACGCCGAGTACACCAACATGAACGCCGGGACCTATCCGAGCCGCAACGTCCCGGCGAGCACGTACTCCGGCGGCGGCCAGGAAGCGTTCGGCCCCGAGATGGAGGCGAAGTTCGACAGCTTCCGCTAGCTAGATGCGCTGCTCGTGGAGGTCGCGGATCTCGTGGGCCGGCGCCCAGGTCTGGTAGACGCCGAAGTCGAACTCCTCGAGCCCGAGCTGGCGGGCGATCGGCGCGCGGCCACCCGTGTACTCGACTCGCAGCCAGTTGTCGGCCTCGGCGAGCACCAGGAACGGGGCGCCCCGCCAGGTGCACGTCGTGCGGACGTAGACGAGCTCGTCGTACTCCTCGGGGGTCAGCACCCGCACGTAGCGGCCGGGCTTGACCTCCTCGAAGCCGTCGGCCGGCTGGGTCGTGTAGATCCGCACGTCGTCCCCGTCGGGGACGGCGTCGAACTCACGACCCTGCCAGGTCACCACGTAGCCGTCGCGCATCACTGATCACCCACCCGGCGCCACTGCGGACCGTCGTTGTCGAAGATCGCGATCATGTGCTCGCTGCCGTCGGCGTCGATGCGCCACAGCTGCGCGCCGTGCGGCAGCCGGACACTGTCCACCTTGAACTCGGCGATCACGTCGCGGCCCTCGCCCGGGGCGAAGCCGTTGCCGCGGAAGGGCGCCCGCTCGATCACCCAGCCGTCCATGGCCTTGAGCGCCTGCTCGTTCTGGCCGCCGTACGGGATCCGGTACAGGCTGGGGCGGTAGGCCGGCCAGCGCAGGACGTACGCCTCCTTGGCCTCGCCCAGGTGCGGCGAGCCCTCGTAGGTGAGGCCCAAGGCGCCGAGAAGCTCGCCCGGGGTGCGCAGATGCTCCACCTCGGTGGCGCGGTGCACGAAGCCGGCGACCCGGTCGTATCCACGCTCGAGGTAGTAGTCGACCTGCTCGGGCGGCAGCGTCTTCTGCATCACCGTGGCGTGCTGGGCGTCGTCGTTCGCCGGGGCGGGCGCGGGCACCGGGACCTGCGGCTCGTCGTGGTCGGACGGGTCAGCGCCCAGTCCGGCCTCGGCGGCCCAGCTGGCCAGGGCGATCACCTGCGGACCGGGGTACTTCGCGCCGATCGGGCTGGCCGGGTTGACCGCGAACGACCAGGCCGGGTCGGGCCAGTTGCGGATCAGCTCGTAGAACCGGACGCTCACCGTGCGGGTCGGCTCGGCGTAGTGCTCGGCCAGGCGGTCCTTGCTGGTGAAGACGACCAGGAAGGTCTCGCCGTCCATCTGCTCGGTGCGGAACGCGAAGCCGGACTCGCCGGGCGCGCTGCCGGGACGCGAGTGATGAGCGACCGGAACCAGCACCGAGGCGAGCAGCAGCGTCGACAGGAAGTGGTCGGTGCTGTGGCCGTCGGCGGCGTCGTAGAGCTCGCGCTCGACGTCGTTGGCCGGCAGGAAAGGCTCGGACGGCGGCGGGCCGAACGACTGAGCCGGCGGAACCGGGCTGGCGCCGCGAACCTCGAGCGGCGGCGGCTGCGGCGCGCCGAGACGGGCCGGGCGGTCGCTGCCGGGCGCGCCGGGGATGACCGGCGGGGCCAGGCCGGGACGGCTCGCCGCGGGTGCGGCGGGGGCCGCGGCCTGCGCGGCGGCGGTGGCGGCACGCTCGGCCGGCGTCTTGAAGGCCGGGAACGACGTCATCGGTGCGGGCTCGGCGGCAGTGGCAGCCTGCCGGCGCGGCAGCGGCGTGCCGAAACCGGCGGCCGGCTGCCCCGGCGCGAACCCAGGACCCTGCGGACCGCCACCGGGGCCGGCCGCCTGCTGCCCGCCACCAAGGCCGGCTCCCTGCTGGGACCCACCGAGACCGGGGCCCTGCTGAGCGCCCCCGAAGCCGGGGCCTTGCGGGGCGCCGCCGAGGCCAGGAGGTGGCTGCTGGGCGCCACCGTAGCCAGGGGCCTGGGGAGACGCGCCGTAAGCGGGAGACTGCTGAGCCGCGGCCGCCTGCGGGGACGCTGGTCCCTGCGGGAAGCCGCCACCCTGCGGAGCGCCGCGCTGCGGCAGGCCGCCACGCTGCGGGAAACCACCCTGGGCCGGCTCGTCGCCCGGCGGAGTGGCCTGGCGGCGGGGCAGCTCGGGCAGAGCGGGCGCGGGGACCGGCGCGCCGGAGCCGGACCAGCGCGGGTCCAGCGGCGGCTCAGCGACCGGCGGGTCGGCCAGGTGCTCGGGGACCGGGGGCGTGTTGGCCATCGGAGTGCGGACCGGCAGCGGGGCCTTCGGGTCCTGGAGCGGGCCGCGCGGGTCCTCGCCGGAACGGTACGTGGGCCAGGCGCCGGTGGGCGCATCGCCGACCGGCACCGACGGCGGGCGGTAGGCGGGCGGAACCGCGGGCGCAGAGGACGGCGCTCCCGAAGCGGGCACGGCCGAGGACGGCGCTCCCGAGGCGGGCGCGGGCGGGGTGCGCGAGGGCAGGCCGCTCGGCATCACGCCGCTCGGCGTGCGGATGGGCAGCCCGCCGGGACCGATCTGCGGCCTCTCGGCGCCCGACGGCGTCGAGGCAGCGGCCGGCCCGGAGAAGGACGGCGGAGCGCCGGCCGGACCGGAGAAGGAGGACGGCGCGGCCTGCCCGGGGAACGACAGCGGCGCGGCCGAGGCCGGGCCGGAGAAGGACACCGGTGCGGCCGAGGCCGGGCCCGAAGCAGCCGGCGACGCGGCGGAGGCCGGCGGCGGCGCGGAGATCGGGCGGGCGACCGGCGGCGGCGCCGAAACCGGGCGGGTGGCCGCCGGCGGCGCGGAGGACTGCGGGGACGCCTCAGGCTGCTGCTCGTCGGCGGCCGGGAACTGCGGCATCCGGGTCTGGGCGGCGGCCTGCGCGTAACCGGGCGGCCCCGCCATCGGCGTGAACGACGCGGACGGGGCGGAAGCCAGCGGCGGGGCGCTCGTCGGTTGCGGATAACCGGCGGCGGCCACGGACGGCACATTCGTCGGCTGATAGCCGGGAGCCGCGCCCGGTGGCACGCTGGTCGGCTGCGGATAGCCGGAGCCGGCCGCGGGCGGGTGCTGATAACCGGGACCGGCCGCTGGTGGGTGCTGATAGCCGGTGCCGGCCGCGGGCGGCTGCTCAAAGCCCGGGGCGGCCGCGGCCGGGCGCTGCGGATAGCCCGCGGGAGGCGCGCTCGTGGGCTGCGGGTAGCCCGCCGCGGCGGCGGGCGGCACGGCGCCGGGGCGCTGCGGGTGGCCCGGGCCGTCCTGCTGCGCGGCGGCCGCGTTGGCCGCCATCGCGGCGGAATGCAGGTCCTGGATGCGGCCGGGCGCGGCCGCCTTCTCACGGCCGGGGCCGCGGGTCGGCAGCCTCAGGTCGCCGCGGGACAGCTGGGCGACGAACCAGGCCGGAAGGTAGCCCTCGATCGGCAGGCCGGGGTTGACCGCCAGCCACCACTCGAGGTTGGGCCAGGTGTTGGCAAGCTCGGAGTACGGCACGCGGCGGGCCGAGCCGTTGTAGTCGGCCAGGCAGTGCTGCATCGCCGCCGGGGATGTGAACGCCAGCACGTGTGTGCGGCCCCCGGTGCTCCAGGTGCCCCAGCCGAGCGGCGTCAGCCCCTGAAGGGCGTCGGCCGACACCGGCAACAAGAGGTCGACACCGGCGAGGATACGGAAGTACGACTCCTGGTCGTCCGTTCGCAACGCATCGCGCATCGCGACCTCGGCGTCCGTAGCCGGTTCCCACTCGGACACGTCCACCTCTCCCCACCGCGCGACGAGGCCATCTCAACGCGTACAACCTACAAGGTCAGGCGGCGATCACAATGGGGGGCGTTGAGCTGACGGGCAAGTCGTGTCCGAGGCGCCCCCGGTTCGCCACCAACGGCCCTATTTTGGTCGCTGGGCGCGATCATCCAAACACTGATCGTAGCGGTAACGGTCGTCCGGGCCATTACGCGATCGGGGGACATCAAATGCGCAACAACGGACTAAACGGCCGGATCAGCCGCAGAAGGCTGGTCCGGCCGTTTCAAGTCGTCTGACGACGTCGCCGGCTCACTGGAAGCGGCTGGTCGCCTGCTTCTCGGTCGTGATGTAGTCCTCGGTCGACTGCTCGACGGCAGCCTTGATGTTCTGCAGGATCTGCGTGAGGTCGGTCGAAGCCGCCTTCCACCGGGCCTGCCGGGCCGCGTACGCCTGCTGGGCGTCGCCGCCCCAGGACGCCACCAGGGGAGCCGCGGCGCGCTCGAGCTCGTCGAGCTGGCTCTGCATGGTGCTGATGCCCTTGTTGATGTCGGCGGTCGCCTGCTGCAGCGCGCCGAAGTTGACGAGAAGAACTCCGTCGTTGGCCATCTTTACTAACCCTCCTCGTCGGGGCTCAGAGCGGCAGGCTGAAGCCGCCACCACTGTTGGCGACCTTGCTGGCGGCTGTGGTGTCGGTGGAGTCGTAGCCCGCACCCGACTGGCGAATCGACTCGGCGGTCTCGGACAGAGCCTGGTTCAGGGCCTTGAGGTCGTTCGCGTACTGCAGCTTGACCTGCTCGAACGCCTGTGCGCCGAGGCCTTTCCAGGAGCTCTGCAGCGCCGAGAGCTCGTTCATGAGCTGCGACAGCATCGTCTGCAACCCATCGTTGACACTGTCGAACTTGGTGGCGGTTGTCGCCATCACCTGGGATTCTGCCTGCGTGTAGGCCACCCCGGTCGCACCCCGCTTTCTCGATCGTGTCGCCGAAGCGCCGGACATCCCTTGTGGACGGGCCCGAGGCCCCTCGGCGTATCGACATCAGTTTCTTTCCGAACGCCGACCGTAGCGATCCGGTTCAATCGGCGATACCCCGAGATGGCGATCTGTGGATAACTCGTCACCCCCTACGGTGACGGGGCGAGTCCTACGATGGCCCCGACAAGGCAGAAGGGTGGTTTGCGGTGACGGTGGGTGTGGCGGGCGGCCGGGACTACCGCGACCTCACCGGGGCCGCCGGTCCACTACCCAAGGTCAGCACCCGGCCTCGCAGGCGGGGCCGGTTGTTCGGCATCCGCGCGAGCCAGCTGGTCGGCACCCAGGTCGCCGCGGCCGCCCTGCTGATCGGTGCCGTCAACGGCCCGGTCGCTCTGGCCGCGGCCGCCGTCCCGGCCGTGCTCATCCTCGCCCTGACCTGGCTGCGGGTGCGTGGGCGGTGGGTCTTCGAGTGGATCGGCGTGGCGATGCGCTTCGGCGGCCGCAAGCACACCGCGCCGCCCGGCCCGGCCGTCGGCGCGCTGCTCGAGCTGGTGGCGCCGGGCAGCCGGGTCGAGCAGACCGACCTGGCCGGCGACCCGGCCGCGGTCATCGTCGACGGCCTCGGCCTCACCGCGGTGCTCGAGCTGGGCGACCCGGCCGGTCTGCTCGCCGAGGATTCGCAGGCGCTGCCGTCACCGGCCTCGCTGCTGCCGCCGGCCGGCCCCGAGCAGCCGCCGGTGCTGATCCAGCTGCTGCTCAGCGGCGCCCCGGCGCCCTCGGTCCGGGCCGGCGCCGGCACCCCGGCCAACTCCTACCGGCAGCTCACCGAGGGCCGCCTGCTCGGGCACAGCCGCGCGCTGCTCGCCGTGCGGGTCCTGCGGGCCGAGGGCTGGTCCGACGACGAGCTGCTGCGCACGCTCTCCGGCCTGGTGCGCAAGATGACCCGCCGGCTCTCCGCCGCGCCGGCCCGCCCGCTCGGCGAGGCCGCGGCGCTGCGGGCGCTCGCCGAGATCGCGCACGACGAGGGTGTGGGCGGCGCCCAGGAGACGTGGCCGGGCCTGCGGGTCGGCGGCCTCGCGCAGACCACGTTCCGGCTGCGCCGCTGGCCCGACACCCGGATCGAGACGGCGCGCCGCCTGGTGCCGCGCATGCTGACGCTGCCCGCGGCGGCCACCACGGTCTCGCTGACCGCCGGGCCGCGCCCGGCGCACGGCCCCACCCCGATCGACCTCACCGTGCGTCTCGCCGCGCCCGATCCGGCCACGCTCGGCGTCGCCGCCCAGGCGCTGCGCAAGGTGGTGTCGGCCGAGCACGCGCACGTCCGCCGGCTCGACGGTGAGCAGCTGATGGGCCTGGCCGCCACGCTCCCGCTCGGCGGCAGCGGCACGCCCTCGGCCGTGCCCGGCCTGCCGCCCGAGGTGCAGCCGGCCGACCAGTCCGACGCGCTGATCCTGCCGGTGGGCACGTCGGGCCTGATGCTGGGCCGCAACCGGCACGGCAACCCGGTGGTGGCCCGGCTGTTCCGCCCCGAGCAGACCCGGGTGCTGCTGGTCGGCGGGGTGCGCTGCGCCCAGCTGATCTCGCTGCGGGCGATGGCGCTGGGCGCCCGGGTGGTCGTGCAGACGGCGCGCCCGCAGGCGTGGGAGCCGTTCGTGCGGGGCGCGGCCGTGCCGGGCGAGTCGATCGCCGTGGTGCCGCCCGGCCGGGCCTTCGAGATCGCCCCCGGCTCGGCCCTGCACCCACTGCTCGTCGTCGTGGACGTGGGCGCGGTGGGCGCCGACAACCGGCCCGGCGCGGGCTGGCAGGCCACGCTGGTGGTGCGCGACGACTTCGGGGCCGCCGACGTCGACGTGGCCTCCCGTGCCGACCTGCTCGTACTCCAGCCGCTGCGGCCCGACGAGGCGGCGCTGCTCGGCGGCGCGCTGGGTCTCGGCGAGGTGGCACAGTGGATGACCCGGATCCGCCCCGACATGGTGGGTGTGGTCAACCGGCGCGCGGTGCGGTGGGCGGCGCTGGCCGAGACGCCCATCGAGGGCCAGCTCATCGGCGCGCCCACGCGCTGAAAAGGTATCGCCGATTGGCATGATCGTGACACCATCCGGTGCCATGGGCATCCTCATCCGGCTGGTGATCACCGCCGTCTCGCTGTGGATCGCGACTCTTCTGATCAGCGGGATCGAGCTCACCACCGATTCCGTACCGCAGAAGATCGCGACCCTGCTGGCCGTCGCGGTCATCTTCGGCATCATCAACGCGGTGCTCCGGCCGATCATCAAGGTGATCGGCTGCGGGCTCTACGTCCTCACCCTCGGCCTGATCGCGATCGTGGTCAACGGCCTGCTCTTCATGTTGACCAGCTGGATCGCGGGCGAGCTCAACCTACCGTTCCACGTGGACGACTTCTGGCCCAGCGCGGTGCTCGGCGCCCTGCTCGTCGGCGTCGTGAGCTGGCTGCTGAACATGCTGGTCCCGGACGGTGGCGACGACTGATCCACGACGCGACGGCCGCCCGCTCGACCCGGTGCGGGCGGCCGTGAGCTGAGCCATATGCAAGGGGCTGACGCGGGTCGAGCCCTTACGGTGTTGGCATGAGCGAGGAGCGGCGCGGTTACCTGTACGGCCTGACGGCGTACGTGCTCTGGGGTTTCTTCCCGATCTACTTCAAGCAGCTCAAGCCGTCCGGCGCTCTCGAGATCCTCGCCCACCGCGTGATCTGGTCCGTCGTCTTCGTCAGCATCGTGCTGGCGGCGGCGCGCAATTGGCGCTTCCTGATGCGGATCGTGCGCTCGCCCCGGCTGTTCGGCGGGATCTCGGCCGCGGCCGTGCTGATCGCGATCAACTGGGGCACGTACATCTACGGCGTCAACTCCGATCGGGTCGTCGAGACCGCGCTCGGCTATTTCATCACCCCGCTCGTGCTGGTGCTGCTCGGCGTGACCGTCGAGCGCGAGCGGCTGCGCGCCTGGCAGTGGGCGGCCGTCGCCGTCGGCGGGATCGCGGTCGTGGTGCTGACCATCGACTACGGCCGCCTGCCGTACATCGCGTTGCTGCTGGCCGCGAGCTTCGGCACCTACAGCCTGGTCAAGAAGCGTCTCAAGCTGCCGCCGGCCGAGGGCCTGTTCGTCGAGTCGTCGGTGCTGGCCATCCCGGCGCTGGTCTACGTGGTCTGGCTGACCGCGGCCGGGCACGCGAAGTTCGGGCACGTGTCGGCGACGCACACCGCGCTGATGATCTTCGCCGGGGTGGCGACCGCGGTGCCGCTGCTGCTGTTCGCGGCGTCGGCGAACCGGGTGCCGATGGTCGGGATCGGCATCCTCCAGTACGTGGCGCCGATCCTCCAGCTCGCCTGCGGGCTGCTCATCTTCCACGAGCCGATGCCGCCGGCCCGGCTCGCCGGCTTCGGCCTGGTGTGGATCGCGCTGATCATCTTCACCGTGGACGCGCTGCGCCAGAGATCGACGCCCGGCCCGGCAGCCGCCACCGCCGAGCCGGTCGCCGCTCTTCCACCCCGCTGATCCGGAATCAGAGGATCAGGGGACGTCGTAGGCGAGCAGCACCCGGCCGTCGAACCGCACCAGCTCGATCCGGCTGATGTTGCCGCGGCCGAAGTGGGTGAAACCCTGCATCGAGAAGACCGCGCCGGGCTCGGCGTCCCAGGAGCCGATCTGCTCCTGGTCGTTGCCGTGACCGTAGGCGACCAGACGGAACGTCGACTTCTCCGGCGCCGACGAGCTGTAGGTGCAGACCAGGTCGGCCTTGGTGCCGCCGGCGGCGCTGGTCAGCCGTACGGTGGCGGAGACCAGGGAGGACGCGTCGACCCGGGTCATCGCGGTCGCGGGGCCGCCCGGCACGGTGCCGGGCGCGGTGGTGTCGCGGGTCCAGGCCAGCACGCCGATGCCGACCAGGCCGACGAGGATGGCCACGGCGACGGAGCTCAGCACCCGTACGCCGAAATTCTTGCGCCTTTTGCCTTTTGCCGCCGGAGGCGCCGCCATGTCGCGCAGGGACGCGCCGGGGTGATCGGCGGTCAGCGTCGGATCGAGGAGCTTCGCGAACTCCTTGGCGTCCAGCCGGGACAGCAGATCGGGCAGCGTCGAGATGTCGGCGACCGCCTCGCGGCAGAACGAACAGGTCGCCAGGTGCCGCTCGTAGGCGGCACGCTCGGCCGGCGAGAGGGCACCCAGCACATACGCCCCGTCGTCATGCTCGTGCTCACAGTGCACCCCGTCACCACCCTCCGCTGACCTCCCGCGTGCACCCTGTCTTACGTGACAGGGCCGCGTGAGGTTCAACGGAGTCTTAGACGCCCTCGTCAGGCCGCCCTGCTGTCCGATTTGTCAGGCTGTTGCCGACTCGCCCGCCGACAATGCCTCGGCCACGTTGCGCGCGGCGGCGGTCAGCTTGGCCCGAACCACCCGCGCGGAGGTGAGCATCTCGGCCGCCGGAAGCGAGCACGCGAGCACCAGCCGGCGCTCGATGTCACGGTCCGCGACCACGAGCACGGCCGCACAGGCCAGGCCCTGCCGGAACTGGCCCATCTCGATCTGCATGCCGCGCCTCTCCCCCGCCGCCAGGTCGGCCTCGAGCGCCTCGGGCGTGACCAGGGTGGCCGGGGTGAACTGCCGCATGCCGTAGTCGCGCAGGTAACGCGCGCGCTGGTCGGGGGTCAGCGTGGCGAGCAGCGCCTTGCCGAGGGCGGTGGCATGGCCGCCCTCGTCGAAGCCGGGCGCCATGTCGTCGACGAACGGCGAGCGGGCGCCCTCGGCCGAGGCGGTCACCGCGATCCGGCCGCCGACGAAACGGCCCAGATAGTGGGTGTAGCCGGTGTCGAGGGCGGCGCGGCGCAGCGCCTCGCCGACCGCGGGCGGCCCGCGGAACGCGGAGACCAGCTCCCGATATCGATCGGCGATCTCCAGCCCGACGATGTACGTGCCGTCCTCACGACGGATCACATAGCCCTCGTAAGCCAGGGTGCGCACGAGGTGGTAAGTCGTCGCGACAGTCAACTCGCACCGTCGCGCTATCTGCTTCACGGTGAGTCCGCGCGGGGCCCGGCCGACCGACTCGAGGACACGCAACGCGCGTGACACGCTCCGAATCAGATCGGACGGCTCCGCCAGGGGGTCGCGCACAGCTACCTCCGACGCCAGGGACTTACACCATATGAATAATCTTCCCCCGACGGAATGCCAAACAGCATGTGGATCACGATCGATTTACACGACGTGTGTGGTCATTTGCACTGAACGCGGTGGGATGCATTCTGCGGGCATAGGCTTCGAGCGATGGCCCGAACGCTCGACAACGCATCGACCAGCGTAAACGTGACCAGCCCGGTGCGCGCGGCGACCGGCGCGCTCACCACGACGGTCGCCGTCGCCTTCCCGGTGTTCCTGGTCGGCGGCCTCGCCGTACAAGTAAGTGATGATCTTCGATTCTCTCCGGCGGGCCTCGGACTCGCGGTCTCGGCGTACTTCGGAGTCAGCGCGCTCGCCTCGCTGCCGGCCGGATGGCTGGTCGAGCGGTACGGCGCCGCGCGGATCTCCCGCTACGGCATCGCGCTCGCGGCGGCCTCGATGATCGGGATCGCGGCCGCGGCGAATGCACTGTGGAGTCTCGTCGCGATCCTCGCTCTCGGGGCGGGCGCCAACGCGATGGGGCAACTGGCGAGCAACACCAGCCTGTCGCGGCACGTGCCGGCCGGGCGGCAGGGGTTGTCGTTCGGCGTGAAGCAGGCCGCCATCCCGGTCAGCACGCTCCTGGCGGGCGCGGCGGTGCCGGTGGTTGCTCTGACCCTGGGCTGGCGGTGGGCTTTCGTGCTGGGCGGCCTGCTCGCGGTGGCGGCGCTGCCGCTGGTCCCGGCTGCGGACAACGCTCGGATATACCGAAAAATGCGAGAGAAGCGGGCAACGAGCGCCCTCGTCGTCGTCGGGCTCGCTGCCACGCTCGCCGCGGCCTCGGCCAACGCCCTCGGCACGTTCCTCGTCGACTCGGCCGTGGCTCGCGGCATCGCTCCCGGCCCGGCCGGTCTCTCGCTGACCCTGGGCAGCGCGGTCTGCGTGGCCGCCCGGATCCTCGGCGGCTGGCAGGCCGACCGTCGCCCCGGCCGTCAGGTGGGCGTGATCGCCGGCCTGCTGGCCTGCGGCGCCGTCGGGCTGGCTCTGCTGGCCGTGCCGGGCCCGCTCCCGCTGATCGCCGGCGTGGTGCTCGGCTTCGGGCTCGGCTGGTCGTGGCCGGGGCTGATGAACTTCGCGGTCGTCCGGCTCCACCCGCAGGCGCCGGCCGCCGCCACCTCGATCACGCAGACGGGCGTGTATGCCGGCGGCTGCGTCGGGCCGCTGGGGCTGGGCGCGGTCGCCGCCCTGGCCGGTTACCCGGCCATGTGGATCGTCGCGGCCGTGGCGATGGTGAGCGCGGCCGCCCTGATGCTGGTGGGCAGCCGGATGCTCAACTCACACGGGGAGCGCGGCTAGCTCGTGCGGTCGGCGATGAAGTCGCAGAGCGCCTCCATCGCGCGCTTCGCCTCGCCGGCCGGGAGCGGGGCCAGCTGAGCGCGGGCCTCCTCCGCGTACGTCCGGACGGTCTCGCGCGCCCGCTTCATCGCCGCCGACTCGCGCAGCAGCGTCAGCGCCTCGGCGTGCAGGGCGTCGTCGGTGATCGGGCCGGTCGCCAGGATCTCGCGCAGCCGCACCGCGGAGGCGTCGGTGTCGTCGCCGGCCAGCGCGTACAGCACCGGCAGGGTCGGCACGCCCTCGCGCAGGTCGGTGCCGGGCGTCTTGCCGGACTGCACCGAGTCGGAGGCGATGTCGAGCAGGTCGTCGGAGAGCTGGAAGGCGATGCCGATCGTCTCGCCGTAGCCCGCGAGCGCCTCGACGAACTCCGTGGGAGCGCCCGAAAAGAGCCCGCCGAAGCGCGCCGACGTGGCGATCAATGAGGCCGTTTTCTCGGTGATGACGTGCAGGTAGTGCTCGATCGGATCGGCGTCGCGGGCGCCCACCGTCTCGGCGATCTGCCCGTGCACGAGCCGCGCGAACGTGCGCGCCTGCAGCTGGACGGCCTCGGGGCCGAGGGAGGCGGCGATGTCGGCCGCGCGGGCGAACAGATAGTCACCCACCAGGATGGCCACCGAGTTGCCCCAGCGCGAGTTGGCACTGGGCGCGCCGCGCCGCACGGTCGCCTCGTCCATGACGTCGTCGTGGTAGAGCGTCGCCAGGTGGGTCAGCTCCACCACGTTGGCCGCCGCGATGATCTCGGGCGCCTGCGGATCGCCGAACTGCGCCCCGAGCGCCACGAGCAGCGGACGGAACCGTTTGCCACCGGCATCGGCGAGATGCCGCGCAGCCTCGGCCACCAACGGGTCGGCGCTGGCCACGTTGGCCCGGAGCGCCTCCTCCACAGCGGCCAGCGTCGACGTGACCGACGCATCGACGACGGGGTCGATGTCCAGGCCAAGCGACGAGAGCGTCATATCACCGGTGCTCACCACGCTTTCACGATGCCATATGCGTCCGGCAACACCAGCCCCAGGGGTGTCGGTAACAAGATCAAAACCAAAATCCGACATTCGTACGCGGTCGGCACGGCACCCGCCGCACCGGCCCGGCCGGGTGGGTGGTCACGCTCCGCGCGCCCGACCGGGCGGCCCAGTGGGACAAAAAGGGCCCCGGCTTTCGCCGGGGCCCGTCGTGACGTTGGTCAGCGGACGAACTGCGCCGCGTCTCTGGTCAGGTCGATCAGCGGAGCCGGGACCACACCCAGCGCCAGCGTGGCGATCACGCCGATGGCCAGGGCCGCCGAGGTGAGGAACCCGGGGATGGACACCGTCGGGGTGGTCTCGCCCGGCTCGCTCAGCCAGAGCAGCACGATCACCCGCAGGTACGGGAACGCGATCAGCATGCTGGTGATCACACCGAAGATGACGAGCCAGGTCTGCCCGCCCTCGACCGCCGCTCCGAAGACCGCGAACTTGCTGGTGAAGCCGCTGGTCAACGGGATGCCGGCAAAAGCCAGCAGGATGAACGAGAAGGTGAGCGCGAACAGCGGGCTCTTGCGCCCGAGCCCGGCCCAGCGGGACAGGTGGGTCGCCTCGCCGTCCGCGTCGCGCACCAGCGTGACGATGCCGAACGCGGCGAGCACCGAGAAGCCGTAGGCGACCAGGTAGAACATCGTGCTGCTCAGGCCGTCCTTGTTGAGCGCCAGGACACCCACCAGGAGGTAACCGGCGTTCGCGATCGACGAGTAGGCGAGCAGCCGCTTCATGTCGGTCTGCGTCACCGCGAGGACGGCGCCGACCAGCATCGTGAGAACCGCCACGGTGCCCAGGACCGGCTGGAAGTCCCAGCGCACGCCCTCGAACGCCACATACAGGATCCGGAGCAGCGCGCCGAACGCGGCGACCTTGGTGCAGGCCGCCATCAGCGCGGTGATCGGGGTGGGCGCGCCCTGGTAGACGTCGGGCGTCCACACGTGGAACGGCGCCAGCGCGGCCTTGAAGAGCAGGCCGATGGCGACCAGCGCGAGACCCGCGTACAGGAGGATCTCGCTCTGGGTCGGGTTGGCGACCGCCGCGTGCACCTGGCCGAGCGAGATGCCGCCGGAGAAGCCGTAGATCAGCGCGACGCCGAACAGGAAGAACGCCGACGCGTACGAACCGAGCAGGAAGTACTTGAGCGCGGCCTCCTGGCTGAGCAGACGACGCCGGCGGGCGAGCGCGCACAGCAGGTACAGCGGCAGCGAGAAGACCTCGAGCGCGACGAACATGGTCAGCAGGTCGTTCGCCGAGACGAACAGCAGCATGCCGCCGAGCGCGAAGATCGTCAGCGGGTAGACCTCGGTGGCGCCGGGCTGGTCGCCGGCCTGCCGCAGGTCCTTCTGCGAGCCGACGGTGATCGCGGCCTGCGAGACGAACGCGCCGCCCCGCTCGATCGACCGCTCGCCGATCAGCATCATCGAGACCGCGCCGAGCACCAGGATCGCGCCCTGCAGGAACAGCGTGGGCCCGTCGACCGCGACCGCGCCGCCGATGGTGATCTTCCGGGTGCCGTGCTCGACGACCACCATGACGAAAGCCGCGATGATCGCCGCGAAGGAGAGGCCCAGCTGGACGGGGTGCCGCAACCTACGCGGGACCAGGCCCTCGACGATGATGCCGACGCAGGCGGCCCCGAAGAGGATCAGCATGGGCGACAGCGCGCCGTAGTCGATCTCGGGAAGTTTGAGAGCTTCCATGGCTAGCGAGCCCCTCCGTTAGCGACGACCGACGTCGGGCCCGGGTCGGTCTTTCCGACGTCGTGCATGGTCGCCTGCACCGCCGGGTTGATCACATCGGTGACCGGCTTCGGGTAGAAGCCGAGCAGGATGAGCAGGAGGATCAGCGGGGCGACCACGACCTTCTCCCGCAGGGTGATGTCCTTGCGCATGGCCGGCACCTCTTCCAGAGCCGGGTTCAGGGCGCCCTGGGTGGTGCGCTGCACCATCCAGAGGACGTACGCGGCGGCCAGGATGATGCCGAAGGTCGCGATGACCGCGTACGCCTTGTGCACCGTGAACGTGCCGATCAGCACCAGGAACTCGCTGACGAACGGCGCCGTGCCGGGCAGGGCCAGCGAGGCGAGACCGGCGAAGAACAGCACGCCGGCCAGGACCGGGGTGAGCTTGCCGGCGCCGCCGAAGTCGCTGACCAGGCTGGAGTTGCGCCGGGCCACGTACATGCCGACCACGATGAACAGCAGGCCGGTGGCCAGGCCGTGATTGACCATGTAAAGCACCGCGCCGGTCCCGGCCTGGGTGGTGAAGGCGAAGATGCCGATGCCGATGAAGCCGAAGTGCGCGATCGACGTGTACGAGACGAGCCGCTTCAGGTCGTTCTGGCCGACCGCGAGCAGCGCCGCGTAGATGATGCCGATCACCGCGAGCACCAGCGCGGCCGGCGCGAACCAGCGGGACGCCTCGGGGAACAGCGGGAGGCAGTAGCGCAGGATGCCGAAGGTGCCGACCTTGTCCATCACGCCGACCAGCAGCGCGGCCGCGCCCGCCGGGGCGGCGCCACCGGCGTCGGGCAGCCAGGTGTGGAACGGGAAGAACGGCGCCTTGATCGCGAAGGCCACGAAGAAGCCGAGGAACAGCCAGCGGGCCGTGTTCTGGTCGATCGAGTTGACCGACTCGATCAGCTTGGCGAAGTCGAAGGTGTGCCCGCCGACCACCCAGAGGCCGATTACCGAGGCCAGCATGAACAGACCGCCGACCAGGCTGTACAGGAAGAACTTGACCGCCGCGTACTGCCGGCGGGGCCCGCCGAACGACCCGATGATGAAGTACATCGGGATCAGCATGACCTCGAAGAACACGTAGAAGAGGAACACGTCGGCGGCCGCGAAGACGCCGATCATCGTGAACTCGAAGGCCAGCAGCAGCGCGAAGTAGGTCGGCGCCGAGCGCTTCTCCTGATCGACGTCGTGCCAGGACGCGAGGATCACGACCGGCGTGAGCACCGCGATCAGCATCAGCATGACGAGGGCGATGCCGTCGGCCGCGAAGGTGAAGCGGGCGTCCCAGGAGGGGATCCACGCGTACGACTCGTGGAACTGGAACCGGTCGCCGTCGATCTTGAAAGCCACCCACATGAAGATGCTGAGCACCAGCACCACGAGCGACCAGATCAGCGCGACCAGCTTCGCCAGCTCGGCGTTGCGGCGCGGGATCACGGCCACGACGATGGCGCCCACCAGGGGCAACAGCGTCAGAATGCCGAGGAACGGAAAGTCGCTCATGCGAGCCACCCCAACTGGATCGCGAGGAAGGCGCCGACCACGAGCAGAGCGCCGGTGAGCATGGAGAGGGCGTACGACCGGACGAAGCCGGTTTGGAGCCTTCGTAGTCGCCCGGAGCTGCCGCCGACGCCGGCCGCGATGCCGTTCACGATGCCGTCGATGCCGCGGTTGTCGAGGTAGACCAGCGCCCGGGTCAGGTAGATGCCGGGACGCTCGAACACCGCCTCGTTGAACGCGTCGGTGTACAGGTTGCGCCGGGCCGCCGTGACGACCGCGCCGGCCGGCTGCTCCTGCAGGGCGGTGCCCTTGCGGAACAGCGCCCAGGCGACGAGCGCGCCGCCGACGCTGAGGATCAGCGTGAGCGCGGTGATCACCCACTTGTTCATGACCGGCTCGCCCTCGCCCTCGCCGGTGACCGGCTCGAGCCACTGCGGGATGGCCGAGTGGCGGCTGAGCAGGAAGCCCGCGACGATCGAGCCGATCGCCAGCAGCACCAGCGGGATCGTCATGATCGCCGGCGACTCGTGCGGGTGCTTGTTCTCCTCGGTGTAGCGCTCGGGACCGTGGAAGGTGAGCACGTAGAGCCGGGTCATGTAGAACGCGGTCAGGCCGGCGCCGAGCAGCGCCGCCGTGCCGAACAGCCAGGACGTCCAGTCGCCGCGCGAGTACGCCGCCTCGATGATCGGGTCCTTCGAGAAGAAGCCGGACAGCGGCGGGATGCCGATGATCGCGAGCCAGCCCATCATGAAGGTGATCCAGGTCCACGTCATGTACTTGCGCAGGCCGCCGAAGCGCCGGATGTCGACCTGGTCGTGCATGCCGTGCATGACCGAGCCGGCCCCGAGGAACATGTTGGCCTTGAAGAAGCCGTGCGCGAGCAGGTGGATGATCGCCAGCGCGTACGCCCCGCCGCCGAGCCCGACACCGAGGAACATGTAGCCGATCTGGCTGACCGTCGACCAGGCCAGGACCCGCTTGATGTCGTCCTTCGCGGCGCCGATGATGCAGCCCATCAGCAGCGTGACCGCGCCGACGCTGACCACGATCAGCTGCATCGTCTCGTTCGCCGAGAAGATGTGGTTGGAGCGGGCGATCAGGTAGACGCCCGCGGTCACCATGGTCGCGGCGTGGATGAGGGCCGAGACCGGGGTCGGGCCCTCCATGGCGTCCGGCAACCAGGCCTGCAGCGGGAACTGGCCGGACTTACCGGCCGCGCCGAGCAGCAGCAGGATGCCCAGGATCAGGACGGTCGTGGCCGACAGCGTCCCGACCCCGTTGAAGACCTCCGCGTACTGGGTGGTGCCCAGCGTGGCGAACATGATGAAGATGCCGATGGCCAGGCCGGCGTCGCCGACCCGGTTCATCAGGAACGCCTTCTTGCCGGCGGTGGCCGCCGACGGGCGGTTGTACCAGAACGAGATCAGCAGGTAGGAGGCGAGACCCACGCCCTCCCAGCCGAAGTACAGCATCACGTAGTTGTTGCCGAGAACCAGCAGCAACATCGCCGCGACGAAGAGGTTGAAGTATCCGAAGAACTTGCGGCGTCCCGGGTCGTGCTCCATGTAGCCGACGGCGTACAGGTGGATCAGCGAGCCGACGCCCGTGATCAGCAGGACGAAGACGCCGGACAGCGGGTCGAACAGCATGCCGAAGTCGACATGCAACCCACCGACGGTGATGAAGTCCCACATGCTCAGCTCGGCCGAGCGATGCTCCGCGTCGAGCCCGGCGAGACTGAAGAAGAACACCAGGCCCAGCACGAACGAGGCCGCCACCGCGAGGACGCCGAGCCAGTGTCCCCACTTGTCGGCCCGTTTGCCGAGGAGCAGCAGGACCGCGGCGCTGGCGAGCGGAATGGCCACAAGCAGCCAGATTCCGCTCAGCGTTCCCGTCGCGTGGGCATACTCCACTGTCTGTTCCACAGGAAGGCCCCTTTAGTACTTAAGAAGGTTCGCGTCGTCGACGCTCGCCGAGCGTCGCGTACGGAAGATCGACATGATGATGGCGAGGCCCACCACGACCTCGGCCGCCGCGACGACCATCACGAAGAACGAGATGATCTGACCGTCGAGGCTGCCGTTGATCCGGCTGAAGGCGACCAGCGCCAGGTTCGCCGCGTTGAGCATGAGCTCGATGCACATGAACAACACGATCGCGTTGCGGCGGATGAGCACCCCGGTCGCGCCGATGGTGAACAGGATCGCCGCAAGAATGAGGTAGTAGTCGGGAGTCACTTCTCGGTTCCCTTCGGAGCAGCCTCTTGGGCGGTCAGCTCACGCACGGGCAAGATCGGCGAGATGCTCCGCTCGCTGCCGTTGCCGTCGGGCAGCCGCGCGGGCGCCGCGACCGACATCGTGTTGGCGTAGACGCCCGGGCCCGGCTTCGGGCCGGGGTAGTTGCCCGGCCGGAAGCGCCGGGTCATCCGGGTGACCTGGTCCACGATGTCGGCCTTGGCCCGCTCGACGTGCGCCAGCACCAGCGCGCCGACCGCCGCCGTGATCAGCAGGGCCGAGGTGAGCTCGAAGGCGAAGACGTAGCGGGTGAACAGCAGCGCGGCCAGGCCCTGCACGTTGCCGCCGTGCTGGGCGTTCGCCTCGGTCAGGCCGACCGCGGGGAGGTCGCCGAGCGCGCGGGCGAGCCCGGTGCCGACCAGCACCGCGAAACCGACGCCGAGCACGATCGCCGCGATCCGCTGCCCGCGTAACGTCTCGATCAGCGAATCGGAGGCGTCCCGGCCGACCAGCATGAGCACGAAGAGGAACAGCATCATGATCGCGCCGGTGTAGACGATGATCTGCACGGCGCCGAGGAACGGCGCCGCGTTGACCACGTAGAGGAAGCCCAGGCAGAGCATCGTCAGCACGAGCCAGAGCGCGGAGTGCACCGCGTTGCGGGCGATCACCATGCCGAGCGCGCCGATCACCGCGATCGAGCCGAGGATCCAGAAAGCCCACGCCTCACCGGTGGAAACGTGGCTCATCGCACGCCTTCTTTCGCCGCTTCGCCTGTGCCGTCGGCGGCGTCGTTGGTCGCCCACGGCGCCCGCTCGGCGCCGGCCGAGGTGCCCGGGTTGGTGAGCGCGCCGACGTAGTAGTCCTTGTCGGTGTCGCCCAGGCGCATCGGGTGCGGCGGCTGCTCCATGCCCGGCAGCAGCGGCGCCAGCAGTTCCTTCTTCGTGAAGATCAGGTCCTGCCGGCTGTCGCGGGCCAGCTCGTACTCGTTGCTCATGGTCAGCGAACGGGTCGGGCAGGCCTCGATGCACAGGCCGCAGAAGATGCAGCGCGCGTAGTTGATCTGGTAGATCTTCGCGTACCGCTCACCGGGCGAGAACCGCTGTTCGTCGGTGTTGTCCCCACCCTCGACGTAGATCGCGTCGGCCGGGCAGGCCCAGGCGCACAGCTCGCAGCCGATGCACTTCTCGAGGCCGTCCGGGTGCCGGTTGAGGATGTGCCGGCCGTGGTAGCGCGGCGCCGGCGTCGGCGGGGAGAACGGATAGTCGGTCGTGATGACCTTGCGGAACATGTGCGCGAAGGTCACCCCGAAGCCCTTGAAAGAGCCCGAGAACGTCCCCACGTCACACCTCCTTGGTTTCGGAATCGCCGCCGACCGTGGCCGGGGTGCGTTCGGCCACCGCGCGGCGTGCCCGCGGGCTCGGGGGTACCTGCAGATCCATCGGGGGCACCGGGAAGCTGCCCGGTGGACGGGCCGCCAGCTGTTCCTCGATGGAGACCTGCCTGGGTTTCTTGCTCGCCGGCCAGAAGAGCGCGACCAGCAGGATGACGACCACGATGCCGCCGATCGACAGCCACTTGGTGCGGTCGGAGAACTCGTTGTTGGCGACCTTGACGTACGAGAGGAAGAGGATCCACACCAGGTTGACCGGGATGAGGACCTTCCACCCGAAGCGCATGAACTGGTCGTACCGCATCCGGGGGAGCGTGGCCCGCAGCCAGATGAAGCCGAACAGGAAGATCAGCACCTTGGCGAAGAACCAGATCATGCCGAACCAGCCGGAGTTCGCGCCCGACCAGATCGCGGTGATCGGCCACGGCGCACGCCACCCACCGAGGAAGAGCGTGGTACAAAACGCCGACACGGTGATCATGTTGATGTACTCGGCCAGGAAGAACATGGCGAACTTGAAGGACGAGTACTCGGTGTGGAAGCCGCCGACCAGCTCGGACTCGGCCTCGGGGAGGTCGAACGGGGCCCGGTTGGTCTCGCCGACCGCCGCGATCATGTAGATCACGAAGCTCGGGAGCAGCAGGACCGCGTACCAGCTCGGCGTGGTCAGGTCCATGCCGAGGAAGTGGAACGGGTTGCCCTCGGCCTGCGCCTTCACGATCTGCGAGGTGCTCATCGTGCCGGCGGTCATGAAGACCGCGACGATCGACAGGCCCATCGCGACCTCGTACGAGATCATCTGTGCGCTCGACCGCAGGCCGCCCAGCAGCGGGTAGGTCGAGCCGGACGCCCAGCCGGAGAGCACCACGCCGTACACGCTCATCGAGGAGCAGGCCAGCAGCACCAGCACCGAGACCGGCACGTCGGTGAGCTGCAGCGCGGTCTTGTGGCCGAACATGCTGACCATGCCGCCGAACGGGATCACCGCGAACGCCGTGAAGGCCGTCGTACAGGAGATCACCGGGGCGATGAAATAGACCACCTTGTCGGCGGTCTTCGGGATGATCTCTTCCTTGAACGGCAGCTTCAGGCCGTCGGTGAGGCTCTGCAACCAGCCCTTGGGGCCGACCTGGTTGGGGCCCGGCCGGACCGCCATCCGGGCCACGACCTTGCGCTCGTAGTTGATCGTGAACAGCGTCAGCAGCAGCAGGATCACGAAGACCCCGAGCAGCTTGATCAGCGAGATCCACCAGACGTCCTGGAACGGCAGCGTCGGATCCTCCGCGTGCGCCGCTACCACCATCGAGTTCATGCTTTCGCCCCCTTCATGCGGGTTTCTCCCTGCAGTGCGGCGGAGCCGCTTTCAGGAGGCCCAGCGAGGATCGGGCCCGCGACGCCGGCGGTGAGCCGGACGATCGCGCCCGAAGAGACGCCGAGGCTGCGACGCAGCGTCGAACCCGGCGAGTTGGTGGGAAGCCACACCACCTGCGGGGGCAGGTCGGTGATCGCGGCCGGCAGCGTGATGCCGCCCCGGTCGGTGTTGACCGTAATCAGGTCACCCTCGGCCACCCCGAGCGACTCGGCGAGGTCCTTGCCGATCCGCGCTACCGGCGGGCGGGCGGTGCCCTTGAGCACGTCGTCGCCGTCGAGCAGCGAGCCCATGTCGATCAGGTGGTGCCAGGTGGCGAGCACGGCCTCGCCGGCGCCCGGCTTGACCGCCGCCGCCGGGGCCACCGTCGGCAGCGCCGGGCGGCCGGCCTTGCTCGGCGGCATGGCGCCCAGCTCGCGCCGGATCGCCATCACGTCGCCGGTGCCCAATTGGATGCCTTCAGTCGTTTCTTGGGCGGTGGCGGGGTGGTTGGACGGGACCTCCAGAAGGGCGGCGATCGCCTCGAGCACCCGGCCGTCGGTCATCGCCGTGGTGGGCAGGACGGTCCCGAACGAGCGGAGCCGGCCCTCCCAGTCCATGAACGTGCCCGACTTCTCCTGAGCGGGGGCCACCGGGAGCACGACGTCGGCGCGGCGGGTGACCGCGCTGCCGCGGATCTCGAGGCTGACCACGAAGCCGGCCTTGTCGAGCGCCTGCTCGGCGAGGCGCGGGTCGGTCAGGTCGGACGGGTCGACGCCCGCGACCAGCAGGCCACCGAGCTCGCCCTTCGCCGCCGCCGCGATGATGCCGTCGGTGTCGCGGCCGGGCTTGCTGGGCAGGCCGCCGGTCTCGACGCTCCAGGCCAGCGAGAGCTCGGCGCGGGCCGCCGGGTCGGCGACCGGGCGGCCGCCGGGCAGCAGGTTGGGCAGGCAGCCGGCGTCGACCGCGCCACGGTCGCCGGCCCGGCGCGGCACCCACGCGAGGCGGGCGCCGGTGCGCTCGGCCGCCGCGGCCGCCGCGGAGAGCCCGCCCGGCACGGTGGCCAGGCGCTCGCCGACGATCAGCAGGGCGCCCGGGGTGGCGAGCGCCGCGGCCACGGCCGGGTCGTCGGCCAGGATCCGGGCCTCCTCGCCCGGGGCGGCCGCGACGAGCGACGCACTGATCTTGGCGAAGCCGCGGGTCAGGTACGGCGCCACCGCGGTGACCTGGAGCTTGCGCTTGTCGGCCGCCTTGCGCAGCCGCAGGAAGAGGATGGGGCACTCCTCCTCCGGCTCGAGCCCGACGATGACCGCGACGGGGGCGTTCTCGACGTCCTCATAGGTCACATCGGAGACCCCACCGGCGACGGAGGCGGCCAGGAAGTCGGCCTCCTCGGTGCTCAGCGGGCGCGACCGGAAGTCGATGTCGTTGGTGCCGAGGGCCACCCGGGCGAACTTCGCGTACGCGTACGCGTCCTCCACCGTGAGACGGCCACCCGTGAGCACCCCGACGCCGCCGGCGGCCTTGGCCGCCTTGAGGCCCTCCGCCGCCGTGAACAGCGCCTCGCTCCAGGAGGCCTCGCGCAGCTCACCGCTGCGCGCGTCGCGGATCAGCGGGTTCATGATGCGGTCGTTGGCGGTGGCGTAGCGGAAGCCCCACCGGCCCTTGTCGCAGTTCCACTCCTCGTTGACCGCCGGGTCGTCGCCGGCCAGGCGCCGGAGCACCTTGCCGCGGCGGTGGTCGGCGCGCATCGAGCAGCCGGCCGCGCAGTGCTCGCAGGCCGTCGGCGTGGAGACCAGGTCGAACGGGCGGGCCCGGAACCGGTACTGCTCGCCGGTCAGCGCGCCCACCGGGCAGATCTGGATGGTGTTGCCGGAGAAATACGAGTTGAAGGCGACGTCGCCCTCGCCCTCGCCGACCTGCCCGTCGCCGGTGCCCCGGCCGCCGAAGAAGTCGTCCCGGTACACGTTGATCTGCTCGCCCGAGGAACGGTCCATCAGGTCGATGAACTTGTCCCCGGCGATCTCCTCGGAGAACCGCGTGCAGCGCTGGCACAGGATGCAGCGCTCGCGGTCGAGCAGCACCTGGCTGGAGATGTGGATCGGCTTTTCGTACTCGCGCTTGTGCTCGTGGAAGCGGGACTCGGCGCGGCCGTTGGACATCGCCTGGTTCTGCAGCGGGCACTCGCCGCCCTTGTCACAGGTCGGGCAGTCCAGTGGGTGGTTGGCCAGCAGCAGCTCCATCACGCCGTGCTGGGCCTTGTCGGCCACCTCGGAGGTGAGCTGGGTGTGCACCACCATGCCTTCGGCGACCGCCTGCGTGCAGGAGGCGACCGGCTTGCGCTGGCCCTCGATCTCGACCAGGCACTGGCGGCAGGCGCCGGCCGGGGCGAGCAGCGGGTGGTCGCAGAACCGGGGAATCGCGATGCCCATCCGCTCGGCGACCCGGATGACCAGCTCGCCCTTCTCGGCGGTGACCTCGACCCCGTCGATGGTGAGCGTGACGCGATTTGCAGCAAGCTCTGTGGTCTTCTTGGCTACGTCGGTCATCAGTGAGCTCCAACCAGGGCCTTAGCCGACAGCCGCGGAGCTGTCCGGCCCTCGATGTAGTCCAGGTAGTCCTGGCGGAAGAACTTCAACGTCGAGATGACCGGGGTCGCCGCGCCGTCGCCCAGACCGCAGAACGACCGGCCGAAGATGTTGTCGGCGGTGTCCTGCAGGGTGTCGAGGTCCGCGTAGGTGCCCTCGCCGGACAGAATCCGCCGGTAGGTGCGGACCATCCAGTAGTTGCCCTCGCGGCACGGCGTGCACTTGCCGCACGACTCGTGGTGGTAGAACTCCAGCCACCGCCAGGTCGCGTAGACCGGGCAGTCCTGGTCGCTGAAGATCTGCATGGCCGTGGTGCCCAGCAGCGAGCCCTGGGCCGCGACGCCCTCGAAGTCCATCGGGGTGTCGATGTGCTCGGCCGTCAGCAGCGGGGTCGACGAGCCGCCCGGCGTCCAGAACTTCAGCGTGTGGCCGGGCTTCATGCCGCCGGCCAGCTCGATCAGCTCGCGCAGCGTGATGCCGAGGCCGCACTCGTACTGGCCCGGGTTGGCGATCCGGCCGGAGAGCGAATAGATCATCGGGCCGGTCGACTTCTCGGTGCCCATGCTGCGCCACCAGTCGGCGCCACCGAGCACGATGTACGGCACCGACGCGATGGTGCCGACGTTGTTGACCACCGTCGGGCTCGCGTACAGGCCGGCGATGGCCGGGAAGGGAGGGCGCAGCCGGGGCTGGCCGCGGAAGCCCTCCAGCGAGTCGAGCAGCGCGGTCTCCTCGCCACAGATGTACGCGCCGGCGCCCGAGTGCACGACCAGGTCGAGGTCGAAGCCCGTGCCCAGGATGTTGGTGCCGAGGTAGCCCTTCGCGTACGCCTGCTTCACGGCGGCCCGCAGCCGGCGGGCCGCGTGCACCGCCTCGCCGCGGATGTAGATGAAGGCGCGGTTGGCCCGGATCGCGTACGAGGCGATGATCGCGCCCTCGATCAGCGAATGCGGGTCGTACGTCATCAGTGGCAGGTCCTTGCAGGTGCCCGGCTCGCCCTCGTCGGCGTTGATGACCAGGTAGTGCGGCTTGTTGTCGCCCTGCGGGATGAAGCCCCACTTGAGACCGGTGGGGAAGCCCGCGCCGCCGCGGCCGCGCAGGCCCGAGTCCTTCACCAGCTGGATCAGGTCGTCGGGGTGCACGTCGAGCGCCTTCTTGAGGCCCGCGTAGCCGTCCAGCCGCTCGTAGACGTCGATCTTCCAGGCGTCCGGCGACAGCCAGCGCTTGGTGAGGACGGGGGTCAGCTTCTCGAGGACCTCACGCCGTGGCTGAGTCACTTCTGCTCCTCGTTACGCACGCTGTCACCGGCGGGCTTGGCGTCGCCGGCCGGCGGGTTCTGCGCGACGCCTTCCGCTTCCGCGGCGTTGGACGCGGCCGGGGCCGACGCCTTCGCCGTTCCGGTCGTGTCCGGGGTGGAGGCGGTGGGGTTACGCGCCTCGGCGGTGCGCACCTCCGGGTCCTTGGCGTCACCGGCGTCGGTCGGGCGGCCGGCGTTGCGGTGCTCGGTGACCTTGTCGGCGACCGCGCCGGCCGCGGCCTTGACCGCGCCGGTCACCTTGTCGGCGGCGGTGGCGACCTTGCCCCGGTTTTCCTCGCTGGGCGCCGGCTTGGTCTTGTTGATCGGGGCGTCGAGGTTGAAGTTCGGCACCGCGATCGCGTGCTGCTGGGCCAGGGTCACGCCGCGCAGGGTGGACGCGCCGGCCGGCCCGTCGCCGACCGCGCCGTCCCGCTCGTCGGCGAAGCCGGCGAGCTGGTGCTGCATCTCCTTGAGCGAGCAGACCCGGGCACCGCGCGACAGCACCGGGTTCTCGCCCTTGCGCAGGCTCTCGGCCAGGGCGATCGCGGACTCCGGCGTGGCCTCGTCGACGGCGAAGTCGTAGTTGACCGTGACCACCGGCGCGTAGTCGCAGGCCGCCAGGCACTCGGCGTGCTCCACAGTGATCTTGCCGTCGGCCGTCGTCTCCTGGTTGCCGACGCCGAGGTGGTCGGTCAGCCGGTCGTAGACCTCCTGGCCGCCCATCATGTTGCACAGCGTGTTGGTGCAGACGCTGACCAGGTATTCGCCGGTGGGGCGCCGCTTGTACATGGTGTAGAACGTGGCGACCGCGCCGACCTGGGCCTTGTTGATGCCCAGAACCTCGGCGCAGAAGGCCACGCCGTCGGGGCTGACGTGCCCCTGCTCGGTCTGCACCAGGTGCAGCAGCGGGAGCAGCGCGGAACGGCTGCGGCCCTCCGGGTAGCGCGCGATGATCTCGAGCGCCGGCGCGAGCAACTTCTCCGCTAGCGGCGCGGCAGCCGGGGAGAACTCGATATCCATCGGGGTTTCCGTCGCATTACGGCGAAGCCGGTTTGGCATAGCAGTGTCGGACATTTAGCGGTCACACCCACCCATCACGGGGTCCAGGGATGCGCCACCGGCGATGACGTCGGCCAGCAGCGCGCCTTCAGCCATCGCCGAGATGGACTGCAGGTTCACGAAGCTCGGATCACGCATGTGCACCCGGTAGGGATGAGTGCCGCCGTCCGAGACCGCATGCACGCCGAGCTCGCCGCGCGGGTGCTCGACGCCGACGTAGACCTGGCCGGGCGGGACCCGGAAGCCCTCGGTCACGAGCTTGAAGTGGTGGATCAGCGACTCCATCGACTGACCCATGATCTTGGCGACGTGCTCGAGCGAGTTGCCCAGGCCGTCGACGCCGATCGCGAGCTGGGCCGGCCAGGCGATCTTCTTGTCGGCGATGAAGATCGGGCCGGGCTTGAGCCGGTCGAGCGCCTGCTCCACGATCTTGAGCGACTCCCGCATCTCGGCCATCCGCACCTGGTATCGGCCCCAGACGTCGCCCGTTGTCGCGGTCGGCACGTCGAACTCGTAGTTCTCGTACCCGCAGTACGGCAGCGTCTTGCGGAGATCCCAGGCGAGACCGGCCGAGCGCAGCACCGGGCCGGTGACGCCGAGCGCCATGCAGCCGGTGACGTCCAGGACGCCCACGCCCTGGGTCCGCTGCTGCCAGATGATCTGGCCGGACAGCAGGGCCTCGTACTCCTTGAGCTTCTTCGGCATGTAAACGAGGAAGTCCCGGATCTTCTTGATCGCCGATTCCGGGATGTCCTGCGCGACGCCGCCGGGGCGGAAGTACGCGTGGTTCATCCGCAGACCGGAAGTCTCCTCGAAGATGTCCAGGATGTACTCGCGCTCGCGGAAGCCGTACAGCATCATCGAGATCGCGCCGATCTCCATGCCCGCGGTGGCCAGCCAAACCAGGTGCGAGGAGATCCGGTTGAGCTCCATGAAGAGCACCCGGATCGTGTTGGCCCGCTCGGTGATCTGGTCCTCGATGCCGAGCAGCTTCTCCACCGCGAGGCAGTAACCGGCCTCGTTGAACAGCGGCGCGAGATAGTCGGCCCGGGTCACGAACGTGGTGCCCTGGGTCCAGTTGCGGTACTCGAGGTTCTTCTCGATGCCGGTGTGCAGGTAACCGACGACCGGGCGGCACTCGGTGACCGTCTCACCCTCGAGCTCGAGCACCAGCCGCAGCACGCCGTGCGTGGACGGGTGCTGCGGACCCATGTTGACGACGATCTTCTCGTTCGACAACGGGTCGATGCTGCCGGTGACCGTGTCCCAGTCGCCGCCGGTGACCGTGAAGACGCGGCCTTCGGTGGTCTCTCGCTCGGTTGCATAGCCTGACGAAGTCACTGGTAGACCCTCCGCTGGTCAGGAGGCGGAATCTCGGCGCCCTTGTACTCGACGGGCACGCCGCCGAGCGGGTAGTCCTTGCGCTGCGGGTGGCCCTCCCAGTCGTCCGGCATGAGGATCCGGGTCAGGTTGGGGTGGCCGGTGAAGATGACGCCGAACATGTCGTACGTCTCCCGCTCCTGCCAGTCGGCGGTGGGGTAGACGCTGGTCACGGTCGGAACCGGGGTGTCGACCGGGACGGCGACCTCGAGCCGTACGCGACGGCGGTAGGTCATCGACGTCAGGTGGTAGGTGACGTGCAGCCGGCGGCTGTCGGAGTTCAGGTAGTCCACACCGGACACCGAGGAGCACAGCTCGAAGCGCAGCGCCTCGTCGTCCCGCATGATCTGGGCGACCTCGGCGATCCGCTCCGGCTTGATGTGCAGCGTCAGCTCGCCGCGGTCGACCACGACCTTCTCGATCGCGTCCGCGAAGCCGGGGTACGCCTCCTCGAGCGCGTCGGTGACCTCGTCGAAGTAGCCGCCGTACGGCTTGGGGCTGCCGACCACGTCGGGCCGCCGGCGGACCAGGCCGCCGAAGCCGGAGACGTCGCCGGTGCCCTGGATGCCGAACATGCCCTTCTGCGGGCTGGACGGCACCTGGGCCGGGGCGTCGATGTCGGCGCCGACCGGCTCCGCGTTGACCGGCACCCCACCGGTGTTCTCGATGCTCACGTAAGAAACACCTCCGCTTCGAGGGCAACGAACGGCCGTTCAGCCGACTGAGCCAAATTGTTCGGTCGCAAGCTCCCTCACCCCTTCCGCAGGTGCGGCTGCAGCTTCATCCAGTTCTCGATGCGAAGCTGTTCCTCGCGGCCCTCCTTGACGGCCTGCGTCCACTCCGCACGGCGGGTCTTGTCGACCCGGTAGGAGGAGGGCATCGCGCCGGGGGCGACGATCGGCATCTTGCCGGCGGCCTTGCGCGCCTCGAGCATCTTGCGGCCGTTCGGGCCGAGCGGCTGGTGCAGGACCTTCTCGCGCATCTTGAGGATGGCGTCGATCAGCATCTCCGGCCGCGGCGGGCAGCCGGGCAGGTAGACGTCGACCGGGACGATGTGGTCCACGCCCTGCACGATCGCGTAGTTGTTGAACATGCCGCCGGACGACGCGCAAACACCCATGGAAATCACGGAGCGCGGCTCGGGCATCTGGTCGTAGATCTGGCGGACGACCGGCGCCATCTTCTGGCTGACCCGACCGGCGACGATCATCAGGTCGGCCTGGCGGGGCGAGGCCCGGAAGACCTCCATGCCCCAGCGGCCAAGGTCGTAGTGCGGTCCGCCCGCGGCCATCATCTCGATCGCGCAGCAGGCAAGGCCGAAGGTGGCGCCCCAGAACGACGACTTACGCGCCCAGTTCGAGAGCAGCTCGACGGAGGTGAGCAGGATTCCGGCAGGGAGTTTCTCTTCGATACCCATGACGCATCAGTCCCAGTTGAGTCCGCCGCGCCGCCACACGTAGGTGTAGGCGATGAAGACGGTGACGATGAACAGGACCATCTCCACGAACCCGAACACGCCGAGCGCCCCGAAGGACACGGCCCACGGGTACAGGAAGATGGTCTCGATGTCGAAGACGATGAAGAGCATCGCGGTCAGGTAGAACTTCACCGGGAAGCGCCCGCCGCCGATCGGCTGCGGCGCCGGTTCGATGCCGCACTCGTACGCGTCGAGTTTTGCCCGGTTGTAGCGCTTCGGGCCGACGATCGGCGCTATACCGACCGAGAACAGCGCGAAGAGCGCGCCCAGAATCATCAGCGCGACGATCGGGACGTATGGGTTGATCGTCATGATCTCTCCTGCTCGAACGTTAGCCGCTTCACACTATTAGTCGGATTCGGCCAGGCGTCGACCGGGCCCGTCCAACCACCCCGCCACCGCCCCTGACCGGACTGAAGACTCTGCTCCCTGCTGCTCATACGGCGGGCGCCACCTTCGTCAGCCCATTGATGATCCGGTCCATGGCGTCGCCGCCGCGGGGGTCCGTCAGGTTGGCCAGCAGCTTGAGTACGAACCGCATCAGCGTCGGGTGCGGCATGCCGTGCTTGGTGGCGATGCGCATGATCTGCGGGTTTCCGATCAGCTTCACGAATACCCCACCGAGGCGGTAATAGCCGCCGTAACGCAGGCTCAGCTCGGACGGATAGGCCCGGAGAGCGCGTTCACGATCGGCGCCCGCGGGCCGGGCGAGCGCCTGCACGGCCACCTCCGCCGCGAGCTCGCCGGACTCCATCGCGTACGCGATGCCCTCGCCGTTCATCGGGTTGACCATGCCGCCGGAGTCGCCGACCAGCATGAGCCCCCGGGTGTAGTGCGGCACCCGGTTGAAGCCCATCGGGAGCGCGGCGCCGAGGATCGGGCCGTCCGCGTTCTCCTCGCCGCGCATGCCCCAGTCGGCGGGCGTGCCGTCCAGCCAGTCGGTGAGCATCGAGCGGTAGTTGGTCTTGCCGAAGGCGCTGGACGAGTTGAGGATGCCGAGGCCCACGTTGACCCGGCCGTCGCCCATGCCGAAGATCCAGCCGTACCCGGGGAGCAGGCGGTCGCGGTCGGTCGCGCTGCGCAGCTCGAGCCAGGACTCGAGGTAGTCGTCGTCAGCCCGCACCGGAGAGTGGTAGTAGCGCCGGACCGCGACGCCGATCGGCCGGTCGTCGCGCTTCGCGAGGCCCATGGCCAGCGGCAGCTTGCCGGAGACGCCGTCGGCCGCGATCACCAGCGGGGCGCGGAACTCGACCGGCTCCTTGCCCGGGCCGATCTTGGCGGTGACGCCGATCGCCCGGCCCTCGTCGTCGAGGACCGGGCCGGTCACGTTCACCCCGGTGCGCAGCAGCGCGCCGGCCTCGGCCGCGCGCTTGGCGAGCATGTCGTCGAAGTCGAGCCGGGTGCGGACCAGGCCGTAGTTGGGAAAGCTGGCGAGATCGGGCCAGTCCAGCTCGAGGCGGACGCCGCCGCCGATCACCCGCAGGCCCTTGTTGTGCAGCCAGCCGGCTTTCTCGGAGGTGTCGACCCCCATCCGGACGAGCTGCCGGACGGCGCGCGGAGTCAGACCGTCACCGCACACCTTCTCGCGCGGGAACTCGGTCTTCTCCAGCAGCAGGACCCGCAGGCCGTGCCGCGCCATGTGGTAGGCCGCCGCTGAGCCTCCCGGCCCGGCGCCGACCACTATTACGTCGGCTTCGTCCTCGATGACTCCCGACGGACCAGCGGGCCCCGATGTTGCTGGGTTGTGCACGGCACACCTCCGTCTCGTGCGGGCTCGTGAAACAGTTCACAAGCACGCCCAGATCGGAGTCTAAGACGGCCATCGAAGCTCGTTCGGGTTAGGCAACCCTAACTGTTTCGCGCCGGTGAAATGCCCGATCCGCTATCCGCCAGTGGCTCTTGATCCAGGTATTCCCGAAACGTACCGCCCATGGCGCGATCAAGGGCGACGATCAGCTCATCTACTAGGTCTTGAGCCAGCTCAGGGTCCTGCGCGGCCACCAGGCGGATCCGGGCGGCAAGCTCCATGCCGCGGCGCTCGCCCGCTTCGTTGTCGTCGATGGCGATGTCGATGTCCGTGTCCTCTAGTTGCCCGAAGGTAGTCATGAGGGCAGCAAAACAGGATTTACCGCCCCAGACAGCCGAATGACCGTTTTATACCCGAGTGGCGCGATGGAGCGCGACAATACCCCCGGTGAGGTTGCGCCAGCCGACCCGGGCCCACGGGCCCGAGGCCCCGATCCGGGCGGCGAGGGCCTCCTGGTCGGGCCACGCACGGATCGATTCCGCCAGATACACGTACGCGTCGGGGTTGCTGGAGACGCCGCGGGCCACGGCCGGCAGCGAGCGCATCAGGTACTGCAGGTAGACCGTGCGGAACGCCGGGTTGACCGGGTGGCTGAACTCACACACGACCAGCCGGCCGCCGGGCCGCGTCACGCGCCCGAGCTCGCGCAGCGCCCCCTCGGTGTCGACCACGTTGCGCAGCGCGAAGGAGATCGTCACCGCGTCGAAGGTCGCGTCCGGGAACGGGAGGCGCAGAGCGTCCCCGGCCAGCAGCGGCACCTGCGGCCGCACCGAGCGCCCGGCCCGCAGCATGCCGATCGACAGGTCGGCGCCGACCGCGTAGGCGCCGGAGCGGGCCAGCTCCTCGGTCGAGACGCCGGTGCCGGCGCCCACGTCGAGGACCCGCTCGCCGGGCCGCAGTCCCAGCGCCGCCCGGGTGGCGCGACGCCAGCCCCGGTCCTGGCCGAAGGAGAGCACGGTGTTGGTGAGGTCGTATCGCTTGGCCACGCCGTCGAACATCTCGGCGACCTCGTGCGGCTGCTTGTCCAGATCTGCGCGCGTCACGAGGCCAACTCTCTCCCATCCAACCGCCCCGCCCACCACCCACACGCGGACTAAAGGCGAACCTCACAAACAGTACGGGCGGGATGGTTGCCCATCCCGCCCGTTCCTTGTGCGTTATATATACGACCGCCATCGGTCGGGTCCGCGGTCGTCAAGCTGCAGCTTGACGTTCCAAGGAAGTTCTCAGCCTTACGGGACTGAACGTAACCAGCGAGAACAGAGGGGTACAGGGGTTTACCGGCCTCGTTACGAAGGAGCAATCGCCCCACGGCCGCTTAACCGACCCCCACCTGTCCGAACGGTGGAGTGCGACCCCCCGAATGGCCGTCCTTACTTGACGTCGACCAGCGGAAGGTTCTTCCGGCCGCCCTCGGGCATGGCGATCGACGAGAAGTGCGAGACGACCCGCTCGTCGGTGGGGTCGTCGGCCTCGGTGTAGTGCACGGCGAGGTGGCGGTAGAGCGTGTCGCGCTGCGCCGGGATCCGCTCGGCGGACCGGATCATCCAGATCAGCTCGTGCAGGTTGGACCGGTGCTTGGCGCCGGCCGAGGAGATCACGTTCTCCTCCAGCATGATCGAGCCGAGGTCGTCCACGCCGATGTGCAGCGAGAGCTGGCCGACGTCCTTGCCGGTGGTCAGCCAGGACGCCTGCAGGTGGGCGACGTTGTCGAAGAACAGCCGGGACACCGCGATGAAGCGCAGGTATTCCATCGTGGTCGCCTGGGTGCGGCCCTTGAGATGGTTGTTCTCCGGCTGGTACGTCCATGGGATGAACGCGCGGAAGCCCCCGAGCCCCGCCGAGCTCTCGACCGGGTCGTCGCGGTACCCGTTGGCCACCGCCAGGTCCTGACAGTCGCGGATCATGCGGATGTGCTCGATGCGCTCGGCGTTGGTCTCGCCGGTGCCCATCATCATCGTCGCGGTCGAGGACAGCCCGTTGCGGTGCGCGATGGTCATCACCTCGATCCAGCGCTCGCCGCTCTCCTTGAGCGGGGCGATCGCCTTGCGCGGCCGCTCGGGCAGCATCTCGGCGCCGGCCCCGGCGATCGAGTCGAGCCCGGCCGCCTTGATCCGCAGGATCGCCTCCTCGATCGAGACGCCGGAGACCTTGGCCATGTGCAGGATCTCGCTGGGGCCGATCGAGTGGATGACGAGCTGCGGATACGCCTGCTTCACCCCGGAGAACAGGCCCTCGTAGTACTCGACGCCGAACTCAGGGTGGTGGCCGCCCTGGAGCATCACCTGGGTGGCGCCGAGATCGACCGCCTCGCCGCAGCGGTGCAGGATCTCCTCCATCGGGTGCGCCCAGCCCTCGTTGTGCTTGGGCGCGCGGAAGAAGGCGCAGAACTTGCACGCGGTGACGCACACGTTCGTGTAGTTGATGTTGCGGTCGATCAGGTACGTGACAATGCCGTCCGGGTAGCGGCGCCGGCGCACCGTGTCGGCGGCCTCGCCCAGCGCGTGGAAGGGCGCTTCGGTGTAGAGCAGCAGCGCCTCTTCCGGCGTGATGCGCCCGCCGTCGGCCGCGCGCTGCAGGATGCTGTCGATCTCCCGATTAGCCGTCACGCTTCGAAGATTACGTCCCCGGCTCGGCGAAGGGCAGCGGCGCGGGTCACCGTCGTACTCTCGATGCCGTCGTTTCAGGGGGTTGAGGTTTGCTCGTCATACAGGGGTGCTGGTTGCCCGGCCGGCTCGCGCTCTGGGCCGAAGGGCCGGATGGCATCGCGCCACTGTCCGACATTTCGGAAATGTCGGGCAAGGCGGAGACCGTCACGCTGCGGCTGCCGGGGACGGCCCGCGGCCCGGCTCCCTCGCCGGAGACTGGGGCGGAGCCGGTCAAGCGATTGAGCCTGCGCTCCTATCCGATCTCGGCGTGGGTCACCCCGTCCGCGGAGGCGCTCGCCGCGCTCGGCGATCCGCCCGATTCGGACGACTGGCTGCCCGCGGCATCCCTGCGCTACCTCCAATTGCTGGCCGGCTTCGCGTGCGATCTGGCCCACCGCGGCCGGATGCTTCCCCAGCTGGTCCTCGAGGCCGGCGTGCCGACCGCCCGCTGGCGCCCGGTGATCACCGGCGCCGACGCCGCCACCTACCGCGACTTCGCCGCCGCCATGCCCCCGGTCGTGCGGGCCGGCGACACCGGCGTGGGCCGCACCCTGCGCGACGCGCTCGACGCCCTGGTCGACGCGGCCGCCCGCAGCGTGCTGCCCGAGCGGCTGCTGCACGGCCACCGGGCCGGCCCCAAGGCGCCGCTGCCCGACCGCTGGATCGCCGCGCTCACCGCCGACGACCCGACGCTGCCGGGCAGCCGCCCCGAGGAGGTGCGCGAGCTCGGCGCCGCCCTGGGCGACTGGATGCGCGCCGCCAACGAGGCGAACGGCCCGGTCCGGGTCAGCTTCCGCCTCACCGAGCCGGAGCCCGAGTCCGACGAATGGCGGCTCGCGTTCGCCCTGCAGTCGGCCGAGGACCCGAGCCTGTGGCTCCCCGCGGCCGAGGTCTGGGAGGGCGCCCGCTTCCCCGGACTGCCGCCGCGGCCCGACGAGACGCTGCTGGCCGGGCTGGGCCGGGCCGTGCGGCTCTTCCGGCAGCTGCACGTGGCGCTGGCCGACCAGCAACCGGCCGAGATGGAGCTGAGCACCGGCGAGGCGCACGACTTCCTGATGCAGGCCGCGCCGCTGCTGCAGGCGGCCGGCTTCGGGGTGCAGCTGCCGGCCTGGGCCGGGCGTAAGGCGGTCGGCCTCAAGCTGACGACCCGCTCGAAGTCCTCTTCTCCGCAGAGCCGGGCCCTGGCCGGCTCCGGCTTCGGGCTGGAGCAGCTGGTCGACTTCCGGGTCGACCTGGTGATCGGCGAGCACACGGTGACCGCCGAGGAGCTGGCCGAGCTGGCCCGGCTCAAGGTGCCGCTGGTACGCGTACGCGGTCAATGGGTTGAGCTCGACGACCGGCAGCTGAAAGCGGCCCTCAAAGCCGTTGGCCGGCGGCGCGAGGGTGAGCTGACCGCGGGCGAGGTGCTCCAGCAGGTGATCGACGGCGGCGAGGAGGATCTGCCGCTGGTCGAGGTGGATGCCGACGGAGAGCTTGGCGACCTGTTGTCGGGGCAGGCGGCCGAGCGGATCGCGCCGCTGCCGACGCCGCCGGGGTTCCAGGGGACGCTGCGGCCGTACCAGGAACGCGGTCTGTCCTGGCTGAGCTTCCTTTCCCGGCTGGGGCTGGGCGGGATCCTCGCGGACGACATGGGTCTCGGCAAGACGGCCCAGACGCTGTCGCTGCTGCTGACTTCACGTTCGGCGAACCCGACCCTTCTGATCTGCCCGATGTCTCTGGTCAGCAACTGGCAGAAGGAAGCCGCCCGATTTGCCCCGTCGATTCGGGTATATGTCCATCATGGCGGGTCGCGTCGCCGCGAAACGATCACCGATGCCGACCTCGTGATCACCACCTACGGCACGGCCGTGCGCGATTTGTCCACTTTGCAGCTGACGGCCTGGGAACGCGTCGTGTGCGACGAGGCCCAAGCGATCAAGAACAGCGGAACCCGTCAGGCCCAAGCGGTGCGCGCCCTCAAAGCCCGTACGCGAATCGCCCTGACCGGAACCCCGGTCGAGAATCACCTCGCCGAGCTCTGGTCCATCATGGACTTCTGCAACCCCGGCCTGCTCGGCCCGGCCAAACGCTTCCGCCGCCGCTTCCAGGAGCCGATCGAGGTGCGCCAGGACGAGGACGCGGCGGCCGCCCTCAAGCGCGCGACCGGCCCGTTCGTGCTGCGGCGCCTCAAGACCGACAAGTCGATCATCTCGGACCTCCCGGAGAAGAACGAGATGAAGGTCTGGTGCACGCTCACCCCCGAGCAGGCGACGCTCTACCAGGCCGTGGTCGAGGACATGATGGCCACGATCGAGAGCACCGAGGGCATCGAGCGCCGCGGCAACGTCCTCGCGGCGATGACCAAGCTCAAACAGGTCTGTAACCACCCGGCCCACCTGCTCAAGGACGGCTCGCGGCTGCCGGCGCGCTCGGGCAAGCTGGCCCGCCTCGAGGAGCTGGCCGAGGAGATCATCGAAGAGGGCGACAAGGCGCTGATCTTCACGCAGTACTCGGAGTGGGGCTCGATGCTCCAGCCGTACCTGGCCGCGCACCTCGACCGGCCGGTGCTCTGGCTCCACGGTGGACTGTCGAAGGGCCGCCGCGACGAGCTGGTCGAGCGGTTCCAGACCGACGACGAGCCGATGCTTTTCCTTCTGTCCCTCAAGGCGGCGGGAACGGGCCTCAACCTGACGGCCGCCAACCACGTCGTCCACTTCGACCGGTGGTGGAACCCGGCGGTCGAGGACCAGGCGACCGACCGCGCGTTCCGCATCGGACAGTCGCGGGACGTGCAGGTCCGGAAGTTCATCTGCACCGGCACGCTGGAGGAGAAGATCGACGCGATGATCGAGCGTAAGAAGGCGCTCGCGTCGTCGGTGGTCGGCACCGGCGAGGAGTGGATCACCGACCTCAACACCGACCAGCTGCGCGAGCTCTTCGCGCTCGACAGTGCGGCGGTGCGCTGACATGCCGATAGATCCCGAAGGACGGTTCTTCGAGGGCGGCAAGGCGATCGCCGTCGAGGGCGGCATCGCGGTGCGGGCCAAGCGCGGCAACATCGGCGAGCAGTGGTGGTCGCGGCGCTTCGTCGACGTGCTCGAGCGCGTCTGCGACGGCGGGCGTCTCGCCCGCGGGCGGGCCTACGCCCGCAAGGGCCAGGTGATGGATTTCCAGCTCTCGGCGGGTTCGGTGACGGCTCGGGTGCAGGGTTCAAGACCCATGCCGTACGAGGTCAGCATCGTCATCGCCGCGTTCGACGAGACACAGTGGACCGATCTGACCGAGTCGCTCGCCGGCCGGGCCCTCTATCGGGCGGCCCTGCTGGCCGGCGACATGCCCAAGGAGATCCTCGGCGTCTTCGAGGAGCACGGCCTGCCGCTCTTCCCCGACCAGCTGGACATCCGGTGCAGCTGTCCGGATTGGAGCGTCCCTTGTAAACACGGGTCGGCCGTCCTTTATGTACTCGCCGAGGCCTTCGACGACGACCCGTTCCTGGTGCTGGCGTGGCGCGGCCGCGACCGGGAGACGCTACTGACGGCCCTGCGCGGCACTCCCGAGCCGGCCGAGGCGGTGGATCCGCTCGCGGTCGACGAGTCGCCGCTCGAGGATCACGTGGCCGACTTCTACTCCCCCGGCATCAGCCTGAGCCGCCTGCGCGAGCGCCCGCCTCGGGTGACCACGCCTCCCGAGCTGCTGCTCCGGGCGCTCGACCCGCCGCCGATCAGGGTGCGGCACATCCCGCTGACCGACCTGCTGCGCCCCGCCTACCGAGACCTGGCGGCGCCGTCGTCCACTGGGGACGACGGCGCCTGAGCGTCAGCCCTTACGCCACTTCTGGTTCGAGGAGCCGGCGCAGTCCCAGAGCTGGAGCTTCGCGCCGTCGTTGGGGTTGATGTCGACGATGTCGACGCACCTGTTGGCCTGCGGGTTGACCAGGTCGCCGGCCGCGCTCAGCACGAACTGCTGAGCGCCGGTGCCGTTGCAGGTCCACAGCTGGATCGCGGCGCCGTTCGCCGTCGACCCCGAGGCGACGTCCACGCACTTGCCGCTCGGGCTGACCAGCGCGCCACCGGTGAACGTCCACTTCTGCGCGTTGGTGCCGTTGCAGGTCCACATCTGCAGCCGGGCGCCGTCGACGAAGTTGGAGCTCGGCACGTCGATGCACTTGTTGTTGAGCGAGCTGATCACCGAGACGGCGCCTGTGGGCGTGGTGCCGCCCCCGCCACCGCTGAACGGCGACAGGATGATCCCGGCCGAACGCGGGTCGCCGTCGTTGACCAGCGATTCGAAGTTGCCGACGTCGTCGAAGGCGAACGCGTACGCCTTGCCGTCCGTCATGTTCGCGTGGATCGTCTTGGCGTACACGTTGGTCGGGTTGTTCTGGTAGAACTGCGCGGCGTTGGTGCTCGGCTGGGTGTCGATCGTGCCGAGCGTGCCCCGGTTGAGCGCGGCGCAGAGCGTCCGCGAGATCGGCCCCACCACCAGGTCGTTCGGCGCCGGCAGGTCACCGTCGCAGCCCCACACGCTGGCCGAGGACGGCCGGTTGAACGAGGCCACCTGCGCCCCCGACGAGTTCGTGAACCGCATGACATTCCCGCTCGTCCGCCCGGTATAGCGAGTGTTCGGCTGGTCGGCGAACGGGACCACGGTCAGGTTCTTGCCGGTGTAGGCATTCCACGCCGAAGCGATATACGAGTCGAGGTACGTCGTGCTCATCAGCCCGGCGCCGGCCGCCTTGCCGGGCGCGAGCACCCGCAGCACCGTGCCGTCCGACCGGGTGTAGACCGTGTTGGCCCACCCGGACGTGCCCTTGATCGTGTTGATCACGTTGGTGCGGCCGTTCGCGACCAGGTCGCCGGTGCGCTTGGTGGCGCCGGCGCTGTTGGTGACGGTGACCGCGTGCGGGATGGCGAACATGTCGACCTGCGAGCTGTTCAGCCAGAGCCCGGCGTCGTTGTAGGTGAACTCGCTCCAGTCGAACAGGATGTTCTGGTTGGCGTCGCCGGCCGCCCACGGCGCGGGCTGCACCAGCCCGTCCGGGGTGAGGAAGAACTTGAGCTTCTCGCCGAGCGAGAAGTAGACCCGGCCGGAGAAGCCGCGCGGGAAGTTGATGGTGGTGCTGCCGCCGTTGCCGGCGCCGGCGATCGAGACGTCGGGCGCGGGCGAGGGCGGGATCTGCCCGCCGCTCCACGCGGTGAACGTGCCGGCCTGGTTGACGTAGCCGAGCCGGCCGGAGGAGAGCTGCACGCCGATGACGTACAGGTAGACCGCGTCGCCGCGGCCGGTGCTGTTGGTGACGGTGACCGGCAGGATGTTCGGGCCGACGGCCTGGGCCGCGGGCGGGGCTATCGCAGCCGCGATGGGGATGGTCAGGGCCAGGGCGGCCAGAGCTCGAAGGACGGAACGCACCGGGGACACCTCTTTCCGTACTGAAAGGGGAGAGCGCTCTCAGGCGAGCGTCGGCTTTGTTAACAACGTGTGTCAATAGACAGGTACGGATGTCGCGCGTCCCCGGGCAAACGTTGTACCGAACGGGCATAGGGTGGGCCCGTGAGCGAGATGAACTACCGCAGGCTCGGCACTTCCGGCCTGGTCGTTTCCGTCGTCGGCATCGGCTGCAACAACTTCGGGCGCAAGCTCGACGCCGACGGCACCCGGGAGGTCGTCGACGCGGCCATCGACGCCGGGATCACCCTCTTCGACACCGCCGACATCTACGGCACGCCGCACGGCGCCTCCGAGGAGTGCCTGGGCGCGGCGCTCAAGGGCCGGCGCGACGAGGTCGTCCTCGCCACCAAGTTCGGCATGAACATGGAGGGTCTCAACGGCAACGACTTCGGCGCCCGCGGCAGCCGGCGCTACATCGTGCGCGCCGTCGAGGCGTCGCTGCGCCGGCTCGAGACCGACCACATCGACCTCTACCAGATGCACGAGCCCGACCCGGCCACGCCGATCGACGAGACGCTCGCCGCCCTCGACGACTTGGTCCGCTCGGGCAAGGTGCGCTACCTGGGCAATTCCAACTTCGCGGGCTGGCAGATCGCCGACGCCGACTGGACGGCCCGGGCCGGTAACCGCACCCCGTTCATCAGCGCGCAGAACCGCTACAGCCTGCTGCAGCGCGGCGTCGAAGACGAGGTCGTGCCGGCCTGCGAGCAGTTCGGGCTCGGCCTGCTGCCGTTCTTCCCGCTCGACTCCGGCCTGCTCAGCGGCAAATACCACCGCGGTGCGAAGCCCGCCGCCGGCACCCGGCTGTCGCTCGACCGCTACCAGCGGTTCCTCGACGGCGCCGACTGGGACAAGATCGAGGCGCTCGCCGCGTTCGGCGCCGAGCGGGGGCACAGCCTGCTCGAGGTGGCGATCGCCGGGCTCGCGTCGCGGCCCGCTGTGACAAGCGTCATCGCCGGGGCGACCAGCGCCGAGCAGGTCCAGTCCAACGCGGCGGCGGCCGCCTGGCAGCTCAACGCCGCCGAGCTGGCCGCTCTCGACGCCATCCTGGGGGCCTGAGCTGTGGCGGCGCGCTGATAGCTTGGCCCTCGTGTCGGTCGCCGACGGGTTGGTGGGCTCCGGGGGGCAGCGCACGTACTCGTACCCGAAAAGGCTCCTCGCCGCCCTCGGCGTGCACTGGCCGCTGCTGGTCGTGCTGGGCGCGGCGACGGCGATGCGCGCCTGGTTCGTCTACGCGTACCCGTATGCGTTCTTCTTCCCCGACAGCGGCAGCTACGCGTTGTCGGCTGTCAACGGCTACCCCAACCAGATCCGCCCGTGGGGCTATTCGGGGCTGATCACGCCATTCCTCGACCAGCCGTACATCCGGATCGCGATCATCCAGCACGTCATCGGCCTCGCCATCACCGTGGCCGGGTACGCGTTCCTCCGCCGGCGCGGCGTGCGGCCGTGGCTGTCCGCGCTCGCCATGGTGCCGTTCGCGCTGGACGCCCGGGTCCTCACGATCGAGCACTACATCCTGGCCGAGACGGCGTACATCGCGTTCACCGCCGCCGGGCTGTTCCTCATCGCCTGGCGCGACAAGGTCGGCTGGCTCGCGGCGTCCCTCGGCGGCCTGCTGCTGGCCGCCGCCGCGCTCACCCGCAGCGTCGGCCTGCCGATCCTCGCGCTCGCCGGGGTCTACCTGCTGGTCCGCCGGATCGGCATCCTGCGGCTGGTGGCCTTCGTGGTGCCGGTCGTGGCGCTGCTCGGCGGGTACATGACCTGGTACCACCAGCATTGGGGCGTCTACTCGATGGGCCAGTTCCAGGGCCGCTTCCTCTACGCCCGGGTCATGCCGATCGCCGACTGCGCCAAGCTCAAGCTCACCGAGGAGCAGCGCCCGCTCTGCATGGCGAGCATGCCCGGCAGCCGCGAGGACTGGAAGCAACGGCCCGACGGGTTCATCTGGAGCACGGCCAGCCCCGCGTACCGGCTCTACCCGGAGGCCAAGGACGACCCGATCCTGCAGAAGTTCGCGGTCACGGTGATCAAGCAGCAGCCCGGCGACTACGTGAAGCTGGTCGCCGAGCAGACCGGGTGGCATCTGTGGTGGCGGCCGCCGATCAACGGCAGCGCCGAGTGCCTGGCGACGCAGTGGCTGCCGCCGTCCAACCCCGGCGATCTGTGCCAGGCCCGCTACTACCTTCCGGTCGAGCCCGGCCGTTCGCCGCCGCCCAACTTCCTGGTGGACAACCCCCAGGCCAAAGCACTTTCCGCGTACGGCGAGCAGGCGACCACGCCGGGCCCGCTGTATGCCGTCGGCGTGGTGGTCGCGCTGTTCGCGGCTGTGTGGCGAGCCCGGCGCCGCCCATGGCGAGACGCAGCGGACGCGCTGATGTTCACGGCCGCGGGCTTCGGTTTGCTGATCGTCAGCGTCGCCACCAGCCTGTTCGACTACCGCTACGCGGAGCCGGCAGTGCTGTTCATCCCGGTCGGCCTGGCACTGTCGATCAACCGCATCGCGGCGCTGGCGAAGACACCCGCTCGTGCAGCAGTGGTCGCCGACGAGCCCGCACCTTCCGAAGAGCCGGCCACTGTGCCGCTCGGCTTGGGCCCGGCGGCCGCCACCACCGACGCCGTCACCACCGTGCCGCTCGGCTTGGGCCCAGACGCCGCCACCACCGACGCCGCCGCCACCGTGCCGCTCAGCTTGGGCCCGGACGCCGCCACCACGGACGCCGCCGCCACCGACGATCCCGAGCCGCCTACCGTCGACTTCGAGCGCGCCGGGACGGCCTGAGCCTCAGACCTCCGCGAAGAGTGGGCCGTCGGCCGGGAGGGCCGGGACCTCGCCGCGGAGGGCGGCCCGCCGGGCGAACTCGCGGAGACCCGCGACCTGGCGCTCGCCGAGCGAGAAGTCGAGCGCGCGGAAGTAGTTGGCCAGGGTGTCCGCGTCGAAGGGCTCCCAGCGCGCGGCGGCCGCGGCGGCCTCGTCGAGCTCGCCCAAACAGAGGTCGCGGGAGCGCTGGAAGGCCTCGTGCACATCCTTGACCGCACCCGGGTTGGCCGCCGCGTAGTCCTTGCGGACCGCCCAGACCGCGAAGACCATCGGCAGCCCGGTCCAGTCCTTCCACGCCTGGCCGAGGTCGGTGACCGTGAGGCCCAGCCGGGGCGCCTCGTACATCGCCCGCAACGCCGGATCGCCGATCAGCACGCCGGCGTCCGCCTCCATCAGCATCTGGGTCAGCTCGGGCGGACAGCGGAAGTACTCGGGCTCGGCCTGGTAGCGCTCGGCCAGCAGCATCTGCGCCAGCAGGACGCCGGTGCGCGACGTCGAGCCGAGTGCGACCGGCCGACCGTCGAGCTCCGCCAACGGCCGGGTCGAGATCAGGTTGACCGAGAGCACCGGCCCGTCGCTGCCGACCGCGAGATTGGGCAGCAGGAGCAGCTCGTCGGCGTGCCGCAGGTACTCCACCAGCGTGATCGGGCCGATGTCGAGGTTGCCGGTCACCAGGTCGTGGCTGAGCTTGTCCGGGGTGTCCTTACGCAGGTCGACGTCGAGCAGGGCGCCGGATCGCATCAGACCCCAGTAGAGCGGGAGGCAGTTCAGAAACTGGATGTGCCCAACCCGGGGCCGACCGGCGACGTCGCTCATGACCTCGACGCTATCCCGCCCGGCCGCAGCCGCGCGGCCGGGCAGACCCCAGGGTGGCTCACATCGCATCGACCATATGCTTCGGCCCACAAATTGTCCGCTTTGCCGCCTCCGCCACCACCAACTCGCCCTCCACCAGCGCCGCCTCGCGCGCCCCAACGTCGCGTGCTCCCACCTCGTGAGCCCGCGCCTCGGGCGCCCGCGACTCCGCTTCCCGCCTTTCGTGCGCCCGCCCGTCTCCTGCCGGCGCATCGATTGCTTGCGTCTCGCCCGTCCGCGTCTCGCCCGTCCGCGTCTCGCCCGTCCGCGTCTCGCCCGTCCGCGTCTCGCCCGTCCGCGTCTCGCCCGTCCGCGTCTCGCCCGTCCGCGTCTCGCCCGTCCGCGCCTCGTTCGTCGGCATCTCGCCCAGCCGCGCCTCATGTGCCGGCTCTTCCTCGGTGCGGCCGACCAGCGGCAGGGCGACCAGAGCCGCCACGAGGCCGAGACCGCCCGCGGCCGCGAGGACCCAGCGCGGTTCGAAGTGCTCGACCAGCGGGCCCGCGGCCAGCAGCCCGATCAGTGAGGCGCCCTGGACCGCCGCCGAGACCATGGCGAACGCGCGGCCGTGTGCGACCGAGGGCGCCCGGCCGGCGACGATCACCATGACGAAGACGTTGATGCCGCCGTTGCCGATGCCGCCCAGGATCCAGAGCGGGACCAGCCAGAGCGCGTTGTCGATCACGATGCTGCCGAGCAGGGGCGCGCATGACCCGGCCACGACCAGCAGCAGGGCCGGGACGGTGATCCGATGGCGTGGAACGCGGCCGAAGGCCAGGCTGCCGATCAGCATGCCGACCGGCCACGCGGCGGCGACCAGGCCGAACACCGTGGTGGAGGCGGCCAGCGTGTCGCGGATGAAGAAGACGTCGACGACATTCACCGCGCTCACGCCGGCCACGACCGCGGCCAGCGCGACCACCATGACGGTGAGCGTGCGGTCATCCCAGATCCGGTACCTCACGTTCTGCGCGACCTCGGTCGCGGCCGCCGGCGTCCGCCGGGTGCGGATCGCGAACCCGGCCACGACCAGCGCCAGGTAGGTGGCGGCGTCGAGCAGCAGCGGGAGGCGCGAGCCGGTCTGCCCGACCAGGAAGCCGGCCAGCGCGGGGGCGATGAGCATGCCGATCACGCCCGCGGTCTGGTTGAGGCCGCTGGCCCGGGCCAGGTTTTCGGGCCGGACCATCCGCGGGACCAGCGCGGCGATCGTCGGCTGAGTGACCGCCAGCCCACACGCGAGCAGCGTGACCAGGCCGATGATCGCCACCGGCTGGTGGACGAACGCGAGTGCCAGGCAGATCAGGCCCTGCAGGAGACCGGCCGCGACCAGGACGACGCGGCTGTCCGCCCGGTCGGCGATGCGGCCGCCGAGCGGGGCAACGAGGGCGAGCGGCAGGCTCGCCGCGACCATCAGGCCGGAGACGGCGAGGCCGCCGTGGCCCGCCTGCTGGAGGACCAGGGCCAGCGTGGTGGCGGCCAGGAAGTCGCCACAGACCGAGACACCCCGAGTGATCGCGAGCAGATAGACGTCAGACCAACGCTCATCGCCAGATGTGAAGGACATACTTCGAAAGTATTCCTTCACATCTGGTGTTGGCAAGCCCCTCCGGTCAGTCCTCGGGGAAAGACGCATAAGTGACGGCCACCCGCCGGACCCCCTCCGGCGCGCTCTCCTGCCTCTCCCGCATCCGGTACGGCTCGACCAGCTCACGCACCTTGGCGTTGATCTCCTTGAGCTCGTCCGCCGTGATCAGCAGCCGCTGCCCCATGATCGTTCCGGCGTCCCGCCACTCGGGCGACTCCTCGGGCTGCCGCCGGATCCACTCCCGCAGCCGCTCCTGATCGCGATGCAGATACATGTCGACCAGCGCCTGCGTCGCGGCCCGCGCCCCCGGCTCGTCCAGGTCGGCGTCGATCCGCAGCCCCGAGCTGGTGCTCTGCCAGACGCGCTCCCGCCCGTCCCCGCGGCTCGGCGCCTGCTCGACCAGCCCGTACTTGGCAAGCTCCCGCAGGTGATAGCTGGTCGCACTCGGCGACAGCCCCACCATGGCCGCCGCCTCGGTAGCGGTCACCGCCGCCCCGGTGTCGTTGAGATGCTCGACGATCTCGATACGCGCGGGGTGAGCCAGCGCCCGCATGACCCGCGGATCCCCGATCCGCATCCCGCCACTGTCCCCACGCCCGTCAGCCATGCCACCCATTCTTCAACTGCGGCCGCGCGGGAACGCTCGTGCCCTACGCGACCTTGAGCTGCTCGTCGCCGAAGTCGGCGATGAAGCGCGCGAGCCGCCTCGCGGGCGGGCGCGGAAAATCGGTGGACGTGGGGAGTGGCGGGCGTAGTGTGGAGGGCCGCTTGACGGCCGTGGTGAGCATGCACCGCAGCGGGCGTCCTCCGCGCCGAGGGCCGGTGGGCCGGTCCCGGATACGCGAGCAGCCTTCGAGCCTGTTTTGAGGATGGACCGTGTCTTCCTTCGATCTGGACACCGAGCTCTCCGCCGAACGCCGGCATCTCTCCGAGTCGCGGGCCGCGCTGGCCCGGATGCGGGGGCGCGCCGAAGCCCTCTACTCGACCGGCTCCGAGGTGGCCGGCGATGCGTACGGCGCCGAGGCGCTCGGCCGCACGTTGTCGCGCCGGGTGGCGGAGCTCGCCGACGATCCGACCACGCCGCTGTTCTTCGGGCGGCTCGACATCGAGGAATCCAACTACTACGTCGGGCGGCGGCACGTCACCGACGACGCCGGGGAGCCGATGGTGCTCGACTGGCGGGCGCCGCTGTCGCGTTCCTTCTACCGGGCCAGCGTCCGCGATCCGCAGGGGGTGGCCACCCGGCGGCGGTTCGGGTTCGTCAAGGGTGAGCTGACCAGCTTCGAGGACGAGCATCTCGACCGCGGCGAGGAGCTGGGCACCAGCAGCCGGATCCTGACCGCCGAGATCGAGCGGCCCCGCGTCGGGCCGATGCGCGACATCGTGGCGACCATCCAGCCCGAGCAGGACGAGCTGGTCCGCGTCGAGCTGGGCGACTCGATCTGCGTGCAGGGCGCGCCGGGCACCGGTAAGACCGCGGTCGGGCTGCACCGGGCCGCCTACCTGCTCTATCTGCACCGGGAAAGGCTGCGCCGGTCGGGTGTGCTGATCGTCGGGCCGAACACGGCGTTCCTGTCGTACATCTCGGCGGTTCTGCCGGCTCTCGGCGAGGTCGAGGTGCAGCAGGCCACGGTGGACGGCCTGATCGGGCGGCAGCCGGTGCGTGCCGTCGACACCGAGGCGGCGGCGCTGGTCAAGCACGACGTGCGGATGGCCGAGGTGCTGCACAAGGTGCTCTGGTCGCGGCTCGCCAAGCCCACCGAGGCGATCATGGTGTCGGACGGGAGCTACCGGTGGCGGATCGACCCGGAGCCGCTGCGCCGGATCGTCGACGAGGCGCGCCGGGAGGGCCTGCCGTATGCGGTCGGGCGGGATCGGGTGCGGGCCCGGGTGGTCGGGCTGCTGCAGCGGCAGTCGGAATACCGCACCGGCAACTCCCCGAACGAGTCGTGGTTGCGCAAAATGTCCAAAGTGGCCCCCGTAACGACCTTCCTGGACACGGCCTGGCCGGTCGTGACCCCCGAGCAGCTGGTCGTAGAAATCCTGGTAAATCCGGAAAAGTCGGGCGACAGCCTTAGCGCGGACGAGCAGGAAGCAATCCGCTGGACCAAGCCGCCCAAAACGGCCAAGTCAGCAAAGTTCAGCGCCGCCGACCTGGTCCTGATCGACGAGGCGGCCGGCCTTCTCGAGCGGGAGAACAGCTTCGGCCATGTCGTGGTGGACGAGGCCCAGGACCTCTCCCCCATGCAGGCCAGGGCAATCGCCCGCCGCAGCGAGCACGGCTCGATCACCCTCCTCGGCGACCTCGCTCAGGGCACCGCCCCCTGGGCGGCCGCCGACTGGCGCGAAACCCTGGGCCACCTGGGCAAACCCGAGGCGAGCGTGGTGCCGCTGACGGTCGGCTTCCGCGTCCCCGCGGTCGTGGTCGCCCTGGCCAACCGCCTGCTACCGGCGCTCGCGGTGGACGTGCCCGAGGCGGTCTCCCTCCGCCGCGACGGCGATCTCTCGATCATCCCGGTCGAGGAGCGGCAGCTCGACGCGGAAACCCTGGTCGAGGTGACCGCGGCCCTGGACCACGAGGGCTCGGTGGCCGTGATCGCCGCCGACACCGCGGTGGACCGGCTCCGCGCCCACCTGGCGGCCGCGGGCATCGAGAACGCGACCCCGGACGATGTCGAGACCGAAGCGCGGGTCACGGTGGTGCCGGCGACGGTGGCGAAGGGCCTCGAGTACGACCACGTGATCGTCCACGAGCCGGCGGACATCGTGGCCGCCGAGGCACGCGGGCTCAACCGCCTCTACGTGGTGCTGACCCGTGCCGTCTCGCGCCTTTCGGTCGTACACGCGAAGCCTTTGCCGGAAGCTCTCACCGAGGCAGCGGCTTGACCCACCGGGACCATTCGGCCTGCCGGCGATAGCCGGCGGCCTCCCACGCACCGTGCGCACCCGTGTTGTCGTCGAGCACCATCGCGTCGGCGCGGGTGCCGCCCAGCGCCCGGAACCGTTCCTCGGCGGCGTCGATGAGCCCGCGCCCGATCCCCTGCTTGCGGCGTGCCGGCGCGACCGCGAGCCGGTAGACATGGCACCGCCAGCCGTCCCAGCCGGCGATCACGGTCCCGACGATCTCGTTGCCGTCGATCGCGAGCAGCAGCGCGTCGGGGTCGCGCAGGTGCAGCGCGGCGAGGGCGGCGTGCGTGTCGGTGGGGCGATTCTCGTTCTCGGCGGCCTCCTCCCAGAAGTCCAGGACGGCACCAAGGTCATCAACGGTCGCGGGCCTGATCATCACACCTCGAAGCCTAGCCAACTTTATGACACAAACCTCTTTGACTTTGTGCTGTAAAGTTCTCTGCATGGAAGACGACGAAGCCCCTCCGGCCGACCCGCTGGCGCTGATCGAGCGCGAGCGCGCCAATCTCGTACGAGATCTCACCCCCGACCCCCGCCTGATGTACTGGCCCTGGGGTTTCGCCTGGCTGATCGGCTTCGGCCTGCTGTTCCTGCGCTTCGGCCCGGACGGCCGGGTCTTCGTCGACCTGCCCGGGTGGCTGCCGCTGACCGTGCTGCTGCTCCTGCTCATCGCGGCCGGCATCACCACCGGCGTGGCCGGGGCGCGCGCCAGCCGGCAGACCGCCGGCCCGACGTCACGCCAGGGCAAGATGTACGGTTTCGCCTGGTCGATCGCCTACACCGGCTTCTCGATCCTCTTCGCGCAGTACGGCGGCGGCGTCCTGCCCGACGACCGGCTGGGCCTGCTCTGGGCGGGCGGCATGGTCGCCCTCACCGGCGCGCTGCACATGGCCGGCGCCGCGATCTGGAACGATCGCCAGCTCTTCTTCCTCGGCGCCTGGACCAGCGTGATCAACATGATCGGCATCGTCGCCGGTCCCGGCTGGCACTCGCTGATCGTCGCGGTGGCCGGCGGTGGCGGCATGCTCGCCGCCGGCCTGCTCTGGCGGTCGAGGCGATGAGCGACGGCGCCGAGCTCGACCCGGTCATCCACGCCCAGGCCCGGCTGCGGGTGGTCTCCGCCCTCTCGGTCCTGCGCGAGGACGACAAGGTCACCTTCCCCCGGCTGCAGGACTCGCTGCGGATGACCGCCGGCAACCTCTCGGTCCACCTGCGCAAGCTCGAGGACGCGGGATACGTCGAGGTCACCAAGACCCACCAGGGCCGCACGCCCGCCACGTTCGTGCGGCTCACCCGCCGCGGGCGGCTCGCCTTCGAGGAGTACCAGGAGGCACTCCGCGCCCTGCTGAATCCCACGTCTCTGGAGGAACAGCCGTGATGCTCGCCCGTGCCGTCGAGGTCAGCCGTCGCTACGGCGACACCCTGGCGCTCGACCGCGTGTCCCTCGATATCGCGCCCGGCGAGCTCGTCGGCCTGCTCGGGCCCAACGGCGCCGGCAAGAGCACGTTGCTGAGCCTGCTCACCGGCGTCCGATCGCCCAGTTCCGGGCGGGTCGAGCTGCTCGGCGGCGATCCGCGCCGGCCGGCAAGCCGGCGTCGCCTGGGGGTCACTCCACAGGAGACCGGTCTGCCCGCCTCGCTTCGCGTCGGCGAGGTCGTTGATTTCGTACGGGCGCACTACGCCGACCCGATGCCCCGCGACGAGGTTCTCTCCCGCTTCGGGTTGGGTGATCTCGTACGCCGTCAGACGGGTGGCCTGTCCGGCGGCGAGAAGCGGCGGGTCGCGGTGGCCCTCGCCTTCGCGGGCCGGCCGGAGATCGTGTTCCTCGACGAGCCGACCACCGGGCTCGACGTCGAGGCGCGGCGTTCGCTCTGGGACGGCATCCGGGAGTTCCACGCGGGTGGTGGCACGGTCGTGCTGACCAGCCACTACCTGGAGGAGATCGAGGCGCTGGCCCAGCGGGTGGTGGTGATCGGGAACGGCCGGGTCCTCGCCGACGACTCGGTCGCGGCGGTGCGCGGGCTCGTCGCGGTGCGCCGGGTGAGTCTGACGTCAGCCGTACCCGTGCCGTCCTTGCCCGGTCTGAGCGCGACCGACCGCGAGGGTGACCGCTGGCACCTGCTCACGCCCGACTCGGATCGCCTGGTTCGCGACATCGTCGCGGCCGGCGTGCCCTTCACCGACCTCGAAGTGCGGCCGACGTCGCTGGAAGAGGCGTTCCTGACCCTGACCGACACGCCGGAGGACTCATGTCTGCTCTCGTCCTGACGCACGCCCGCGCCCAACTCATCGAGACCGCACGCACGCCGATCGCGATTATCGGCAGCGCTTTCTGGCCGGCGGCTTCGATGCTGGCCTTTGTGGTTCCGTTCGTCGGTTCGGATCCGGTTTATGCGACCTATGCGACGGCCTCGATGGTTACGTTCGCGGTGATGAGCACAAACCTTTTCCAGTACGGGGTGGGAGTGTCCGAGGATCGGGTCCAGCCCTGGGAGCCATATGTTCGGACCCTTCCCACCGGCCCCGTTCCGCGTTTTGCCGGGCGGTTGCTGTCGGGCTTCGGGCTGATGGTCTTCTCGCTATTGCCGGTCGTGCTGATCGCCTGGCTGTTCACCGCCGCCTCCCTGTCGACCCTGTCCTTTTTGACCGCGTTTTTCGCGACATTTATTATTTCCGTTCCCTTCATTTTGATGGGGCTGGCGATCGGGTACTCGGTGCCGCCGAAGGCCGCGGTCGTGGTCGCGCAGGTCCTGTTCTTCCCGCTGGCCTTCGGGGGCGGCCTGATGACGGCGCCCGGCGGCGCGCCCGGTTTCGTCGAGGACCTCGCGCCCTATCTGCCGACCGGCGCATCGGTGCGGCTGATGTGGGCGGCGGTCGGCGACTATCCGCTTCAGATCGGCTCGGTATTGTCCTTGATCGCGTGGATTGTCGTGCTCGGCGGGGTGGCCCTGTGGGCCTATCGACGGGACGAGGGTCGTCGATTCAGCTAGAACATCGACACTTAATCCCAACCAAAGGAAGTCGATGCGACGATGCGCTCATGACCGTATCGACGCCCGGCTTTCCTACCTGGGTGGATCTGGGAACGGCCGATCTCGAAGGTGCGCGGCGCTTCTATTCGGCGCTGTTCGGCTGGGGCTTCGAGGACGACGGGGCGTACACGACGTTTCTCCTCAATGGGCGGCCCGTGGCGGGTGCCGGGCCGCTCTACGACGCGGGGCAGCCGACCGCCTGGAGCACCTACATCGCGACCGCCGACGCCGACGCGGTGGCGGCCCGCGTCGCGGCGAACGGCGGCAAGGTTCTGGTCGCCCCTTTCGACGTGCACGACCAGGGCCGCATGGCGGCGTTCCTGGATCCGGGCGGCGCCCCGTTCAGCGTCTGGCAGGCCGGCACGATGAGCGGCGCCGCGTTGTTCGACGTGCCCGGCACGCTCACCTGGAATGAGCTGAACACCCGCGATCTCGAGGGGGCGCACGCCTTTTACGGCGCGGTGTTCGGCTGGCAGTTCCGGCACAGTTCGATCGGCGAGATGCCGTACCTGGTGGCGAAGCTCGACGAGACCCCGATCTGCGGCATCCAGCCGATGACGGCCGAGGACTGGCCGGCCGACATGTCCCCACATTGGATGGTCTATTTCGCGGTGCACGACTGCGATCGGTCGGCCGAGCACGCGATCGCGCTGGGTGGGCGGGTGCTGTTTCCGCCGATGAGCCTGCAGATCGGGCGGTATGCGGTGCTCAGCGATCCGCAGGGCGGCATGTTCGCGGTATTGGCCTCCAACCGCTAGCCTCTCCATAGATCGCTGTCTATGCGCTGTCTCCCCGCGGCCTCTGCTTGATGGGAGATGGTCATGTTTCGTTGGCTTGCCGCCGTTGCGTTGCTGGTGCCTCTGCAGGTGGTGGGGGTGGCGGCCACATCCGCCTCGCCCGCGTGCGCCTCGGTCGCACCCATTTCTCTTGCGGCCGGGCCCACCGTCTGGCTGGCCGGAGACTCGACGATGGCCAACCCGAGCGCGGCCTGCCCGGTCGGGTGGGGCAACAAGTTCGGGGCGCTCTTCCAGACCGGGGTCACGGTCAACAACCGGGCCGTGGGCGGGCGGAGCATTCAGACCTGGCTCTACGAGGGCAACGTCACCGGCACCAAGAACACGAGCGGTGAGTGCGTGCTCAGCTCCACCACGTACTCGACGCGCTGGCAGGAGATGCTCACCGGGATGAAGTCCGGTGACTACCTGTTCATCCAGTTCGGCATCAACGACGGCGACCCGAACTGTCCGCGCCACGTCGGCACCGCCCGCTACCAGCAGCTGATGACGATGATGGCGCAGGCCGCCCTGGCCCGCGGCGCGCATCCGGTCCTGCTCACCGCGGTTGCCGCGATCACGTGCTCGGGCAGCGCCGCGGTCAAGAACCGGGGCTTCGTCACGCAGACGACGGCGGCCGGCTCGGCGACCGGATCGCCGGTGATCGACCTGCAGACACTGAGCGTGAACCTCTACAACAGCCTGCGGTTCTGCCCGAACAACGGCAACTACACGACCGGCGCGCTCGGCGCGTTCTTCTGCAACGACCACACCCATTTCGAGGCGTACGGGGCGCAGCAGATCGCCGGTCTCGTGGCCGGCGCCCTTCGCAGCCAGAACATCCCGCTCGCCTCGTACCTCAAGTAGCGTCCAGTCCCCCGACGATGCACCGCAGGCCGAACGCGAATCCGTCGTTGTCGTTCGGCCCGAAGGCGCCCTCACCCGCCGCCTCGGCAAGAGCCGGGAAGTCGCCGGCGTGCTCCCGCAGCATCCCGCGGAGCTCGCCGGCGAGGCGCGCCCCCTCACCGGCGGCGATGCCGGCCTCGGCCTGCACTTGGCTGCGGATGTGCCCGATGATCACCAACGCGGCGTCGACCCGCTCGGGGCCGGTCAGCCTCGTGGTGGCCAGCACGCCCACCGCGGCCTCGAGCCAGCTCAGTTCTTTGGGGCCGATCGGGCGCGCCTCCATCGTGGCCGTGGCAAGCCAGGGGTGGCGGTGGAAGACGGCGTAGAGATCCGTCGCCCAGCCGATCAGCGCCGGCTGCCATCCCTCGCCTTCGTCGCCCGCGCCGTCGCGCCTGCCCGCGCTCGGGGCCTCGCTGATCGGCGGCGCCTGGCCCAGTGCGGCGTCGATCATCAGGCTGACCAGCTCGGATCGGCCCGGCACATACCGGTACAGCGACATCGCGGTGAAGCCGAACCGGTCGGCGACCCGCTTCATGGTGACCGCCGCCAGCCCCTCGGCGTCGGCGATCTCGACGGCGGCGCTCGCGATCTGCTCGACGCTGAGCACCGGCCGCGGCCCACGACTGCGCGGCGCGGGGCTTCCCCACAGCAGATCCATGCCTTCAGCCTTTCCCGTTGACTCCTCGGCCCGGAACTGTGTATAACATAAACAGAACTGCTTACGAGATAAACAGTTGGAGGAGACATGAGCACGCTCAACGGAAAGACCGCCCTGGTGACCGGCGGGTCGCGCGGCATCGGCCGGGCGACCTGCCGCCGGCTGGCCGCCGAGGGGGCGCTGGTCGCCGTGCACTACGGGAGCGACGACGCCGCGGCCAAGGGGACGCTGGCCGAAATCGAGGCGGCCGGCGGCCGCGCTTTTCCCATCAAGGCAAGGCTCGGCGGCGAGGGCGACACCGACACGGTGATCGCGGCGCTGGAGTCCGGGCTGCGCGAGCACACCGGCCGCGCCCACCTCGACGTCCTGGTCAACAACGCGGCCCTGGGCGGCCCGCCGTACGAGGATCGTTCCGGCTTCGACGAGCTCTTCGCGGTCAACGTCCGAGCGCCCTACTTCCTGACCCTCGGCGCGCTGCCGCTGATGGGCTCGGGCGGCCGGGTCATCAACATCGGCTCCGCCGTGACCAGGATCGCGCTGCCCGGCGAGCTCGCCTACGCGATGACCAAGGCGGCCATCGAGACCCTGACCCGCAACGCCGCCAACGAGCTGGGCGCCCGCGGCATCACCATCAACACCGTCAACCCCGGCCCGACCCGCACCGACCGCACGGCCGCCTTCATGGACCTCCCGCAGGTGCAGGAGGCGGTCGCGGCGTCCCAGGCGCTGGAGCGCGTGGGCCGGCCTTCGGACATCGCCGACGTGGTCGCCTTCCTGGCCGCCGACAACAGCCGCTGGCTGACCGCAAACGTGATCGACGCGTCCGGCGGCAGCTATCTGGGCCCCAAGCGCCTGGGCTGACGCCCCGCTCGCCGCACAGCGGGAGTCGGCCGAGCTCTCGACCCGAGCCTCGGCCGGCGCCCCGCTCAGCCGCAGCCGGCGTGGACCGCCCCATGGACCGGGACCGGTCGGCGCCGCTCAGCCCCGGACCGGGACCACCAACGGGCCGTGATCACCTTCGATCACCCGGACCCGCACCCGGTAGTGCTCGGCCAGATTCTCCTCGGTCAGCACATCCGGGGGCGTACCCGCCGCCACGACCCTCCCGGCCGCGAGCAGGACCATCCGGTCCGCATACTCCCCCGCGGTCGTGAGGTCGTGCATGGTCGCCAGCACGGTGAGCCCCCGCTCCCCTCGCAGCCGGTCGACGAGCTCGAGCACCTCTTGCTGATGTCCGATGTCGAGCGCGCTGGTCGGCTCGTCGAGCAGCAGGATCCGCGCCCCCTGAGCCAGCGCCCGCGCCAGGAACACCCGCTGCCGCTCGCCGCCGCTCAACGTGTCGAGCCGCCGCCCCGCGAACCGCTCGAGATCGAGCTCTCCGAGCACCTCATCCACGGTGGCCAGGTCGGCGGCCGACTCACGCCCGAGAGGAGGCACATAGGGAGTACGCCCGAGCAACACGTAATCGAATACCCGCATAGCGGGCGGCACAACGGGCGACTGCGCGACGGTGGCGATCGTCTTGGCCCGTTCCCGCCGATGCAACTTGTCGACAGCCACGCCGTTCAGCTCGACAACGCCTTCAAACGGCAATAGTCCCCCGATAGCCCGCAGCGCCGTCGACTTCCCCGCGCCGTTGGGCCCGATCACGGTCACCCACTCCCCAGCCGCGACATCGAGGTCAACGCCGTCGACGATAAGCGCCTTCTCAAGCCGAACCCGCAGCCCCGCGACCACGATGGCCCGCTCCCGCCCACCTTGCTCCCCCGCCTCGCCGCGCTCCCCCGCGTTGCCGGGCTCCCCAGCGTTGCCGGGCTCCCCAGCCTTGCCGGGCTCCCCAGCCTTGCCGGGCGACATTTCCGAAATGTCGCCCGGGTTCGGCGTGACCGCGTGATGGGCGCGGGCGACGGCAGCGGCATCGAGGTCCGCGTGCAAGAGGCCGGCGGCGTCACGCTCGGCGTGAGTCGGACCGCCAGCATCACGGTCCGCCCGCGACGGACCGGCGGCGTCACGCTCGGCGTGAGTCGGACCGACAGCAGCACGGTCCGCCCGCGACAGACCGGCGGCGTGGGTCGGGCCGGCGGCGTCGTGGTCCGCGTTTCGGGTCACGGCGCGGCCGTCCGGGTCGTTCGCAGCACGACGATGAAGAACGGCGCCCCGAAGAAAGCCGTCACCACCCCGATCGGGATCTCGGCCTGGCCGCCCGCCGTGCGCGCCAGCAGGTCGGCCAACGCCAGAAAGGCGCCCCCGAACAGCACCGACAGCGGCAGGATCGAGCGGTAACTCGGCCCCGCCAGCAGCCTCATCGTGTGCGGGACGATGATGCCCACGAACCCGATCAGCCCGGACACCGAGACCGCCGCGGCCGTGCCCAGCGAGGCCGCGATGATCAGCAGGTAGCGGCTGCGCTGGGGATGCAGGCCCAGGCCGGTTGCCTCCTCGTCGCCGACCGTGAGCACGTCCAGCTCGCGGCGCTGGGAGAGGACGATCGCGCCGGTCACCGCGGCATACGGCAGGACCAGCAGCACGTCGTGCCAGCCGGCGGTGGCCAGGCGGCCCAGCAGCCAGGAGTAGACCTCGCGCAGCGTGTCGACGTGTTGCTGCATCACGTACGTCTGAGCGGCCGCCAGAAAGCTCGAAACCGCGACCCCCGCCAGGATCAGGGTGGCCGGTGAGCGGTCGCGGCCGCCGGCCGCGCCGAGGAGCCAGGTCAGCGCCACCGCGATCAGCGCGCCCACGAACGCCGCCACCGGCACGCCGAACGGCAGGTCGACCGTGGCGTCGCCGGTGGTCGAGCGGAAGGCGATCACCGCCGTGACGCCCAGGCCGGCGCCGGCAGCGACGCCGAGCAGGTGCGGGTCGGCCAGCGGGTTACGGAAGACGCCCTGGTAGGCGGCGCCGGCCAGGGCCAGCATGCCGCCGACCAGCAGTCCCAGCACGACGCGCGGCAGGCGCAGCTCGAGCAGGATCGCCACCTCGCGCTCCGAGAGACCGCTGTGCAGCCGTACGCCGGGAATTTGATTGAGAAGCTCGACCGCCACGCCCGCCGGAGGCAACGCGACCGAGCCGAAGGCGAGGCCTGCGATCAGCGCGACCAGCACCGCGAGTATGCCGCCGGCCAGCCACGCCGGCTTCAGGCCGGCGGGCCGCACCACTCGCTCGCTCGGCCGCGCTTCGCGCAGGCCGGAAATCACGCGGGAACCTTGGCCACCGCGTCGGCGACGGACTGGACAAGATCGACCGTACGGGGTCCCCAGCGCGACGCGATGTCGTCGTCGAGCGCGTAGATCTGTTTCGCCTTGACCGCGGTGACCGTCTGCCAGCCGGAACGGGCCGACACGGTCTGCGCCGACTGCTGGCAGCACCTGCTGTCGGCCAGGAAGATCGTGTCGGGGTTCGCCTTGATCAGTGCTTCCTGGCTGAGCTGCGGATACCCGCCTTTGGCGCCGTCCGGGTCGGCGGCATCGGCCACATTGGTCATGCCGAACAGGGAGAAGATCGACCCGATGAACGTCTTGGACGTGACCGAGTAGAACGTCGGGTCGAGCTCGTAGTAGTAGCTGAGCGGCTTGGTGCGGGCCGGCACACCCTTGACGATCTTGTCGATCTGGGTGGTCATCTGCTGGCGCAGCGCCTCCGACTCGGCCAGGTGCCCGGTGAGCGTGCCAAGTTCCGAGATTTCCGAGTACGTGTCATCCATGCTGGTCGCCGCCGGCGTGAGGAAAACCGGGATCTTGAGTTTGCCGAGCTGGTCCACGATCTTGTCGGTGTCGTTGGAGAGCACCACGAGATCGGGATTCTTGGCGGCGATCGCCTCGGCGTTCGGCTTGAACCCCGAAAGGTCGGTCTTGGGCGCGTTGTCGGGATAGTTCGACTGGTCGTCGACGGCCACGACCTGCGGCCCCGCCCCGATCGCGAAGAGCATCTCGGTGGCGGTCGGCGTGAGCGAGACGATCCGCTTGGGCTGCGCGTCGAGCGTGAGGTCGCCGACGGTGACCGGATACGCGACAGCGCTGGCGGTGGCCGAGGGCGCACCGGTGTCGCTTTTTTCGTCGTTGCCCCCGCCGCAGCCGCCTGCGAACAGCAGCGTGGCCGCCGTCGCCACGGCAATGAACACGCGTTTCATCGAATCCTCCTGTCGGCCGGGCATGCGGTGGTGCTTCGCCGACAGGACGCGGTCAACCCGGGGCCCGCCCGCGAGGCGCCCCTCCCCGAGAGCGCTACTTCGCGACCGGCGCGCAGGCGACCTGGCTAGACCTCACCGGGGTCGGATGAGGCATCACAGTTGCGGGACAGCGCCGGTTTCCCACCGGCTTCGCTGCGACGCGGTCCCCCGCACGCTATCCCACCCCAGCGGGCGGATTCGCCGTGGTGCGCTTCTGCGAGGAAACGCACCATTTCGCCCTCGGGCGGGCGGCGGTCAGGCCACCCTCCTGGGATGGCGGGTTGTCACGCCACCTTCCCGGGACGGCTGGCGGTCGGGCGCCTTTCCGGGACGGCTGGCGGTCGGGCGCCTTTCCGGGACGGCTGGCGGTCGGCCGCCTTACCCGGGACTGCCGCGGTCAGACCGTCTTCTTGGAGGCCTGGGACTCGGCCCGGTCGGCCGCAGCGAGTTTGGCCCTCTCGGCCTTCTCGGCCCTCTCGGCGTTCTCGATGGCGGGCGCGGCCTTGTCGGCGGTGGCGGGCGTGTCGCTCTCGAGGGCGACCTGGTCGAACTCGGTGGCGCGGTCGCCCTCGGCGGCGGCGTCCTCGTCGCCGGCCAGGGCCGCGCGGAGGCGCTGCTTTTCGGCGGTGCGGCGCGACGCCGCGTCGGCCAGCTGCTCGCCCATCTTGTTGCGCCAGTCGGCCAGCAGAAAGAAGGAGAGGACGGCCGACAGCAGGAGCGCGACCATCGCTTTGATCAGAATGTTCAGCGGGAGCGGCAGGAGCAGCGCGAAGAGCAGCACAAACAGGCCCAGGCGGCCGAGGGTGTACTTGACGGCGGGACTCATTCTTCTCTCCCTAACCCGCGCGGTGGCTCAGCCACCGGAGGCCGTAGAACCAGATCAGGCAATAGACGATCGTGAACGTGCCGGCGCCGACCAGGCCGCTGACCAGCGCCGGGAAGACGGGGGCGACCAGGCCCACGAGGATCAGCCCGGCCGCCACGCCGAAGCCGGCGCCCAGCACGGCCACCACGACGCGGTAGGCGCCATGATCGCGGGCGGCGCGGAACTCCTCGGTGAAGAGCCACAGCGGGAGGATCAGCGCAAGCCAGCCGCTCGTGTGGCCGAACTCGGCCGTCCGGGTCAGCGCGAGCACCGCCTCGAAGGCCAGCAGCAGGACGGCGCCGATCACGAGCCCGGCCAGCGCGGTGCCGAGCAGATCGCCGATGGTGGCCAGGCGTCCGCTGGGGTCGCGGCGCGGGCGCCGCTCACTCTTGGTCTCGGTCATGACACCCCGAGGGTACGCCGTACCGAAGTGTCCCCTTACGCCCAGACCTGCTGCGGCTCACTGCGTCGATCGGCCAGCCGCGGGGCCTCGTCGTACTCGTGAACGACCTCGTACCGGGTGTTGCGCTCGACCGGGCGGAAGCCCGCGTCCCAGATGAGGTGCAGCAGGTCGTCGCGGTGCATGGTGTGCGGCGTGCCATACGAGTCGGCGTCGTGAGTGATCTTGTATTCGACGACCGAGCCGTCGAGATCGTCGACCCCGAAGTTCAGCGAGAGCTGGGCGACCGACAGGCCGTGCATGACCCAGAAGTTCTTCAGATGCGGCACGTTGTCGAACAGCAACCGGGAGACCGCGAACGTCTTCAGCGACTCGGCCGGCGCTGCCATCGTCGTACGCGATTGGATCCTGTTTCTGATCTTGCCGTCTTGGGAGTCGACGAAGTCGTGCTGGTAGCGCAGCGGAATGAAGACGGCGAAGCCACCGGTCTCATCCTGCAGCTCGCGCAGCCGGAGGACGTGGTCGACGCGGTGCCGGCGCTCCTCGATGTGGCCGTAGAGCATGGTGGCCGGCGTCTTCATCCCCTTCCCGTGGGCGAGGCGGTGGATGCGCGACCAGTCCTCCCAGTGGCAGTCGTGGTCGACGATGTGCTGCCGGACCTCCCAGTCGAAGATCTCGGCGCCGCCGCCGGTCAGCGACTCGAGACCGGCGTCCATCAGCTCGTCGAGGATCTCGCTCGCCGGCCGGCCGCTGATCTTCTCGAACCACTGGATCTCGGTCGCGGTGAAGCACTTGAGCTTCACGTCGGGCAGCGCCGCCTTCAGCTCGCGCAGCACCGTCGAGTAATAACGCCACGGAAGGGTCGGGTGGAGGCCGTTGACGATGTGCAGCTCGGTGAGCCCCTCGCCCTCCATCTCCTTGGCCTTGCGCACCGCCTCGTCGACGCGCATCGTGTACGCGTCCTTTTCGCCGGGTTTGCGCTGAAAGGAACAATAGGCGCAGCTTGCACTGCAAACGTTGGTGAGATTGAGGTGACGGTTGACGTTGAACATCACTCGCTCACCGTTCATCTCGGTGCGCTTGTGGTGAGCCAGCCTGCCCAGCCAGGCGAGGTCGTCGGACTCGTACAGCGCGATGCCGTCCTCGCGGGTGAGCCGCTCACCGGCGTACACCTTGTCTTCCAGCTCACGCTTGAGTCCGGCGTCCATCTGTAGCCCCTTCCCTCATCTGGTCGTTGAGACTACGGCTCCCCTCCGACAAGAAACTTGGACCCCATCTCGGAGGGGCCCCAGGTCACGCTGTCGTTCTCTTGATTCCCAGCCTTCTTTCACCTTCGATCAATCGACAGGCCTGTGAGGCATGCGGTAAGCAATTAGGGGGACACCGGCACGGACGGGGAGCACATGGCGACAGCACGACAGGCAGATCGACGAAACCGCACGGCGCGCCCTTGGTGGCGCCCCGCGGTTTACTCGGCTGCCGCGACCGCGGCGATCGCGGCGCTGTTCAATCCCCTCCCCGCCCTCGCCGCTCCAAATGTGCCGACCGTCCCGGGCGCCCCGATCGCCGTGCCCGACGTCGGCTCCCGGCCGATGGCGCTCGGCACCCTCGTGATGCCCGGCCAGCCCGCCGCCTCCACGACGCCGGCGGTCACCCCGATCGTCGGCGCCGCGACCAGCCCCGTCCTCCAGCAGATCGAGAAGGGCCGGGCCGACATCGCCACGATGGGCGACCAGCTCATCCAGGTCGGCCAGGACCGCGATCTCGCCAAGACCCAGCAAGAGACGGCCCTGAAGAGGTACGACGAGGCCGTCGTGCTGATGCAGGACGCGCGGTCCGCCGCCGCGTCCGCCGCCGCCAAGTCGGTGATGGAGGCCGCGGCGCTGCCGCCCGGCGCGTTCGACTCCGGGCTCGCCGGCCTCGACGACCTGGCCCGCCTGCAGCGCGGCGACACCGGCACCGAGCAGGCCGCCGCCCGGCAGCTGGAGACCGCCGAGACCTCGGTCCAGCTCGCCCTCGACGAGGACTCGCTGGCCAAGCAGCGGTACGAGCAGCTGGTCACCAAGTACAACTCGCTCAACACCCAGCTCGGCCGCAAGCAGACGGCGCAGCAGACACTCGAGCTCGCGCACGCCGACGAGCTGAGCGCGGCCGAGGCCACCGAGACCGCGACCGACACCCAGCTCGGCGCGCAGTACCTCGCCGGTGCCAACGCCGGCCGCGGCGCCGATCCCAAGGCGATCAAGGCGCTTGAGTACGCCTTGGCGCAGCGCGGCGACCCGTACGTCTGGTCGACGGAAGGCCCGAACACGTTCGACTGCTCCGGCCTGATGTGGGCGGCGTACCAGTCGGTCGGCTTCCAGCTCCAGCGGGTCTCCCGCGACCAGTACTGGCAGACCCACGAGAAGGTGGTCGACCGCTACTCGCTGCTCCCCGGCGATCTGCTCTTCTTCAGCTACTCCAACAGCTGGCGCGGCATCCACCACGTCGCGATGTACGCCGGCAACGGCCTGATGGTCGAGGCCCCGCGCACCGGCCTCAACGTGCGGCTCGTTCCCGTCCGCTGGACGCGGCTCTTCCAGGCCACCCGCGTGTTCGGCTCGGTGCCGGGCATCACCGAGGGCCCGGCCCTCGGCCAGCCCGACCCCGACACGGACACCGGCACCACGACGCCCGACAACACGTCGCCGGCGACGACCAGCCCGACGAACAGCGCCACCCCGAGCCCGTCGTCGACCACGACCAAGCCCGGCACGCAGCCGACGACGCCGACCACGACGCCGACGACCTCGCCGAGCACGACGAAGCCGACCACCGACCCGACGACGTCGCAGCCGACGACCAGCCCGACCACCGACAAGCCGACGACCAACCCGACCACCGAAACCCCGACGACCAACCCGACGACGGAGACCCCGGCGACCCAGCCCACGGCCGAGAACCCGACGACTCCGAGCGGCGACAGCTCGTCAAGCGGCACAAACCCGCCGTCCGGCGACTCGTCGAGCAGCAATTCGTCGTCCTCCGCCGCGACGTCGAGCAGCAGCTCGGCAAACGCGACGGAAGAAGCATCCGCGTCGGCCTCGGCGGGTTGATCGCTCCCGCTATCGTCCGCCGGGGCGGTAAAGATCGCCTTTCCGGTGGTAAGGATCCGGCCGCGCGAGTGGCCGGGTTGGTGCCGGGTGTGCTGACGCGCACGGATATGGCACGGTAAAGGCAGCGCCCGACGTCCCGGACCGTCGGCATGCGCGGTCGGGAGGTTTCATGGACGAGCGGCAGGCGACACCGGACAGCAACGGCACCAGGCCGGCTACCGGTGACGACCAGGAGGCATACACTCCTCCGCCGCCGCCTGCCCCGGGCGCGCTCTGGTCCTCACCCACCTCGTCCCCACCGGCCCCACCGGCCGCGGACAAGCCCGCGGACGCCAAGCCGGTCGACGGCAAGCCGGTCGACGGCAAGCCGGTCGACGGCAAGGCGGTCGACGGCAAGGCGGTCGACGGCAAGCTCGCGGGTCAGCAGCCCGCAGACGACAAGCTCGCGGCCGCCAAGCCTGTGGACCAGACGCCCTCGGATGACAAGCTTGCAGAAGACGGCCCCTCGCCGGACAAATCCGACGAAGGCCCCAGTGAGCCGGACGCCAAGCCCGCTGTCGCTCCCGTGAGCGGCACGGCGAGCGGTCGCGCCACGGTCGCAAGGCCCGCCGCGCCGGGCTCGGTCAGCGCTTCGGTGCCTGTCTCGGGTCCCGGTCGCGTTTCCGCCTCGTTCAGCGCCTCCGCCCCCGTCTCGGGCCCTGGCCGCATCACCGGTTCGGCCAAAGCACCGGCCCCGAGCACGGCCCCGGTTTCCGGCGCAGCTCGAGTTCCTGGCGCGGCTCCCGTGTCTGGCGCGGCTCCCGTGTCTGGTGCGGCTCCCGTGTCCGGCGCGGTGCCCGTGTCTGGCGCGGCTCCCGTGTCCGGCGCGGCTCCCGTGTCCGGCGCGGTGCCCGTGTCCGGCGCGGCTCCCGTGTCCGGCGCGGCTTCTGTGTCCGGCGCGGCTTCTGTTTCCGGTGCGGCCTCGGTGAGCGCCGCGGCGCCCGTCTCCGGCCCCGGACGCGTCACCGGGTCCGCTCGTCCGGTCAGCCCGGCCGGCGAAGGCCTCATGCCGGAGCGCATAGATGGCTCGTCCCGGGCGCTTCCGGCCAACCCCAGTTCGGGTGCGGCCCGAGCCGCCGTTCCTGGCGCGATCAACCCGGACGCCGGCGCTGTGCGAGCCGGCTCCTGGCCGAGCGGGGCGGCAAAAATCTATGGCGGCCGCCCTGCGGAGTCACCGTCGACCGACAAGCCCGTAGTCTCCTCGAAGTCCATCGGCTCGGCCACCGTGCCCGCCGCCGACCGGATCACCGAGCCGGAAAAGCCGCAGCTCAGCTACCCGAAACCGGCCGGCCCCGAGCCCTCGGAACCCAAGCCCGCCGACCCGAAGCCCGCGGACCCCAAGCCCGCAGACCCCAAGCCCGCAGACCCGCGGCCCTCTGACCCGCGGCCGTCGGAGCCCGAGCCTTCGGAGCCCAAGCCCGAGCCTGGCCCCGAGAAGCCCGAGCCGGAGCCAGAGAAGCCCGAGCCGCCCCGGCCGGTCCCGGGTCCGCCGACGAGGCCCGAGCCCACCCGGCCCGACCCGACGAAGCCGTTCGAGCCGCCGGCGCCGTTCCCGTCGCCGCAGCCGGGCCCGTTCCCGCAGCCAGGACCGCAGCCTGGGCCCGGACCGCAGCCTGGGCCCGGACCGCAGCCTGGGCCCGGACCGCAGCCTGGGCCCGGACCGCAGCCTGGGCCCGGACCGCAGCCTGGTCCGACGCCGCAGCCCGGACCGTTCCCTAGCCCGGTGCCGCCGGGTCCCGGGCCGTCCCCGGTGCCGCCCGGCCCGGGGCCTTCGCCGGTCCCGCCCGGGCCCGACCCCTTCCCGGTGCCGCCGCCCTCGCCGAGTCCGGTTCCCGACCCGCCCGGGCCCAGCCCGATCCCCGGCCCTCCGCAGCCGGTCTTCCCGCCACCGCCGAGCATCACGCCGGCGGCCGCCCGCCCGAGCAACCCGGCCGCCACGCAGTCGGCTGCTCCGGCCGACCCAACTGCCTACCTGAGCAACCCGGCCGCCGTGCAACCGGCCGCCCAGGCCGACCCGACTGCCTATCTGAGCAACCCGGCCGCCGCGCAACCGGGCAACCCCGTCGGCGCGCAGTCGGGCAAGCCGGCCGGCGCGCAGTCGGGCAATCCGGCCGCGCACCCGGGCAGCTCGGCCGCGCAGGGTGGGAGCGGGCTTCCGGCGTACACGATGCCGCCCTCGACGCCTGCCCACCCGGCGGCTCCTCAGGCGCCGCAGCACCCTTTCGGGGTCGGTGGACCGGGCTCGGTCACCCAGCCTTTCGGTGCGACTCACGCCCCGACCGCCCAGGTCAGCCCGCCGCCGGCCTATCCGCCGGAGTTCGATCCGTCGGCCACTACCGCCCTTCCGCAGCAGCGCGGTCCGGGCGGCACCGTCTATGGCACTGGTGGCTATCCGTCGATCGACACCACGATGCCCGTCTCCACCAACCCGGTGGAGAATTCCGGCTCGCTGACCGGGCATATCCTGGCCCAGGGCTGGCGTGACGAGATCGTCGACCGCCGTCGCAGCAACTTCAAAGTGGCCATCGCCATGCTCGTGGTGCTGGGTTTGCTGGTGACGGTGAGTGTGGTATTCCTGTTCACCGCCGGGAGCGCCTTCACCGACATGATTTCGGGGATGTTCGGCTGACCCAGCCTGGGCCCAGGGGTGAGCCTGCCCACTGCCGGTACGGAATGCGGTCGGCGTCCCAAACGTTGAGCCGTACACTTATGACAGTTGTTGACGCGGCGTGCCTTCACGGAGCATGCCACGGGCGTTCTTGCGGGCATTACAGCGGCGGGCTCATGGAAGCCGCGGCGGGCCATTCGCGAGCATGCGCCCCCGTAGAGAGGTTCTCTTGACCACTTTCGCTGATCCCAGCACGTTCCCGTCCGTTTTCGAAGCCCCCCAGGCAGAAACCCCCGCAGAGGCGCAGGCCGAGGAGACTCCGGCCGAGGTGACACCGGCCGTCGAGGTCACGCCGAAGAGCTTTGCCGATCTTGGACTTCCGCCCGAGATTGTGCGCGTGCTCACTCGCGAGGGCATCACCACCCCGTTCGAGATCCAGGCCGCGACGATGCCCGACGCTCTGTCCGGCCGCGACGTTCTCGGCCGCGGGCAGACCGGCTCGGGCAAGACCCTGGCGTTCGGCCTGCCGCTGCTCGCCCGCGTCGCGCAGGGTGGCCGCGCCCGGCCGCGCCACCCCAAGGCCCTGATCATGGTGCCGACCCGCGAGCTGGCCATGCAGGTGGCCGACGCGCTTCAGCCGCTCGGCCGGAGCGTCGGCGTCTTCCTCAAGACCGCGGTCGGCGGCGTGCCGTACGACCGGCAGATGGACGCGCTGCGCCGCGGCGTCGAGGTGATCGTGGCCACGCCCGGTCGTCTCGGCGACCTGATCGAGCGGGGCGCCTGCAACCTCCAGGACGTCGAGATCACCGTTCTCGACGAGGCCGACCAGATGGCCGACATGGGCTTCCTGCCCGAGGTCACCGAGCTGCTGGCCAAGACCCCGGAGAACGCGCAGCGCCTGCTCTTCTCGGCCACTCTCGACGGTGACGTCGACACGCTGGTCAAGCGGTTCATGCACGACCCGGTCACGCACTCGACCGCACCGGCCGAGGCCAGCGTGTCCACGATGGACCACCACCTGCTGCTGATCCCGCCGCAGGAGAAGTTCCCGATCACCGCGGCGATCGCCAACCGGCAGGGCAAGACCATCGTCTTCGCCCGCACCCAGATGGGCGTCGACCGGCTGGTCGAGCAGCTCCGTCAGGTGGGCGTCCGGGCCGGCGCGCTGCACGGCGGCAAGACCCAGCGGGTCCGCACGCGCACGCTCGCCGAGTTCAAGGAGGGCCGCTCCAACGTCCTCGTGGCGACCGACGTCGCGGCCCGCGGCATCCACGTCGACGGCATCTCGCTCGTCGTGCACGTGGACCCGCCGAAGGACCCGAAGGACTACCTGCACCGGGCGGGCCGCACCGCACGGGCCGGCGAGTCGGGCGCGGTGGTAACCCTGGTCCTGCCCAAGCAGCGGCGTAGCACCCAGGCCATGATGGGCAAGGCCGGCGTGGCGCCGGCCGAGGTCCGGGTGCGGCTGGGCGACGAGAAGCTCACCGAGATCACCGGCGCGCGCGAGCCGTCGGGCGTCCCGGTGGTCGAGGAGCCCGAGCCCCGGCGCGGCGACCGGCCGCGTGGCCGTTTCGGCGACCGTCCGCAGCGCTCGTACGGCGACCGCCCGCGCGGTGACGGCTACCGTCCGCGTGGCGAGGGCTACCGGCCCCGCAGCGAAAGCGGCGAGGGCTACCGCCCGCGCAGTGAAAGCGGCGCGGGCAGCGACGGCTACCGCCCGCGCACCGAGAGCGGCGAAGGCTACCGGCCGCGCGGCGACCGCGGCTTCGCCCCTCGCAACGGCGAGCGCTCCGGCGGCTTCCGTCGCGACAACCAGCGCAACGACCGCCGCGACGGCTCGTCGAGCCGCTTCGGCTCCCGCCCAGCACGCACGTACTGATCCAGCAAGCTCGCGATCCCCGGCAGACTTCTGCCGGGGATCGCTGGCATTGTGGGACCATGCCGCCAATGCCTGAGTCGCTGTTCTGGGAACGACGGGACACCGCCGGGGCGGAACACGCCCTGGTGGACGCCCGCAACGGCCTCTACGCCCGCGGGACGGTCCTGGCCGTCGATCCGATCCCGTTCACCTGCCGCTACGAGCTACGCACCGAGCCCGGCTGGTCGACCGCCCACGTGGACGTGACGGCCGAGGGCGCCGGCTGGGTGCGCAGCGTCCGGCTCGAGCTGGCCGCGGGCCGCTGGCGCGCCACGACGGCCGAGCAGGGCAACCTGGACGCCGTGCTGCGGGCCGGCGGTCATCCCGGCGCCGGCTTCCCCGGCATGGAAGACCCCGATCTCCTGTACGGCGCGTTCGACGTCGACCTCGGCGGCTCCCCGCTGACCAACACGCTCCCCATCCGCCGGCTGGGCCTGCTCAAGGCGGAGCCCGGCGTCTCGCACCGGATCAGCGCGGCCTGGGTCCTGATCCCGAGCCTCGAGGTGGTCCAGGCCGACCAGATCTACACCCCGCTCGGCGACAACCGGATCCGGTACGCCAGCGAGACGTTCAGCGCCGACCTCACCCTCGACGACGAAGGCTTCGTCGTGGACTATCCGGGACTAGCGCACCTGAAAAAGTAAATCTCAACCGAGGCCCGGCTGGGGCCGGTTCTCCCACTTCGTCGACAGGGCGATCGCCGTACGCGTCGAAGCGACCCCGGGTGTGCGGTTGATCCGCACGATGAGCTGCTCGAGCTCGGCGATCGTCCCGACCCGCACGATCAGCTGGTACGACTCCACACCGGCCATGAAATAGCAGCTCTCGACCTCGGGCATGGCCCGCACGGCGGCGAGCACGTCGTCGGTGTCGGCGCCGGAGTCCTCGATGATGCCGATCAGCGCGGTGACGCCCAGTCCGAGGGCTTCGTGGTCGACGTCGGCGCGGTACCCGCGGATGGTGCCGGCCGCTTCGAGCTTGCCGACCCGCTCGTGCACGGCCGGCGCGGAGAGTCCGACCTTGCGGGCCAGCTCGGCGTACGACGAGCGCGCGTTCTCCCGTAGCAGGTCGATCAGCCGGAGGTCGATGGAGTCCATGGCTCAGACCCTAATCGGGTGGCAGATAGCTACTCACGCCCGGTAGCGACGAATCGGCGGCAGGATAACGATCACTGTCGCAATTAGGGCTTTTTCCGCATTCCAGGGACTCGGTTCCGGGGCAATGCTCTAATGGCTTTACGTCCCGATCGAGCACGCCGACACTCACCGTGATCACGGCCGCTCCAAGACCGACGCGAGGAGGGGGTTGTGGACACTGGAGATCGTCTGCTGACACCGGGCGAGGTGGCCGCGCTGTTCCGCGTCGACCCCAAAACGGTCACGCGATGGGCCGCCGCCGGGCGTATCGGCAGCATCCGCACTCCGGGTGGCCACCGCCGATTCCGCGAGTCGGAGGTCCGTGCGCTGCTCGAGGGCGACGGCGTGGTCGAGGAGATGCGCGAGGACGACGCCGCCAATCGGCCCCGCAACGCGGGCCCGAGCAATCCCGGAATGGGTTACGGCCCGCCGAATGGCTTGCGCTGAGCGTTGAGCTCGCCCTTCCATCGGGTCGAAAGCGTGTGGGGTACGCCGAGCGCGTCCAGCACCTTTCCCGCCACGAAGTCGACGAGTTGCTGCGCGGTCGCACCGGCCCCGGCGCCGTAGAAGCCGGGGCTGGCCGGCAGCACGACCGCCCCGGCGTCGTGCAGCGCGATGAGGTGCTCGAGGTGGCTGCGGGTGACCGGGGTCTCCCGCGGCACCACCACCGTGCGCCGGCGCTCCTTGAGGTTGACCTCGGCAGCTCGCTGCAGCAGGTCCTTGGAGAGCCCGATGGCGATGCCCGCGCACGCCGCCGTGCTGGCCGGCACGACCACCATCCCCTTCGCCGGGTAGGAGCCGCTGCTCGGCCCGGCCGCCAGGTCGCCCGCCGGCCAGTAGGCCAGGTCGCCCAGGTCGCGGCCGAGCCACGCCGCCACGTCGTCCTTCCAGTGCGCGTCCCGCACGGTCGCGCCGGTCTCGTCGAGCAGGGTGAGCCGCGCCGCCCGGGAGACGACGAGGTCCACCGATTCGCCCGCGTCCAAGAGGCCGATCAAGACCGCTTTCGCGTACGGGGTTCCCGAGGCACCCGAGACGCCGACGACCCACGGTTCACGCATGCCTCAAGTGTGCCCGCTAGCCTCGCACCGGTAGGTGGCTTGCCGGAATGGCGCTGCTCACGGGCAACCAGGTCGACGGCTTGGCCGGGTCGGCCACCTCGACCGCGTTGAGCACCTTGAGCAGTTCGCTCTGGCTGATCGCCGGGCCGCCGACCACCTCGAGCACATACTTCCCGCCGCTCAGCGGGCGACCGCAGCTGCCACCCATCGCCTGCTTGCTGCCGGCCGCTCGATGGCCGTCGACGCATCTGGTCTTGGTCGGCATATCCATCGCGGTCCGCTCGGACGGGGTGGTCACCCGGATCGAGAGCACCTTGGACGCCTGACCCTGGGTTCCCGGCGGAAGGCCCCGGTCGGGCTGGTGCAGGCGGACCATGACCTGGACGGCCGGCACGAAGTTGGCCGCGGTGCGGATCCCGGAGTCGGGGTGGGCGGCGACCTCGGCGAGGGTGTAGTCGCCGGCGACGTAGCCGGCCTTGAAGGCGACCCGGACCGGCGTCGGCGTGCCCGGCGTGAAGGCCTCGGCCACTTGCCGGAGCTCGGCGTCGCTCAGCCCCCGGACGTTCTGCGGCTTGACGACGGCGACGGCCCCGCCGCCGTATTCCCAGGCGAGCCAGCGATCACCGTTCCGCTCGACGAAGTAGGCGCGCCCGCCATCGACCCGGGCGGTGTCCGTCAGGTGGTAACCGGCCCCGGAGCGGCTGAACGGGTAGACGCCCGGGCGGAAGACCTGGAGCAAGCCGGCCTGCTGGTCGGAGCCGGTCTTCCGGATGACCGCGGTGTCGCCGGCGAACGTCCAGCCGGTGGGATCGGCGACCCGGAACGGGCCCGCGTCGTAGCCGGCGAACTCGAACTCGACGCCCGCCTTGCCCGCCGTCGGGGCCGGGGCCGGCGTGGTGACGGCCGGAGTGATCGGCCGCGGCGGCGAGTCGGCACGGGTGACGATCTGCGGAACCCCGATCGCGACGATTGCCGCCGCACCCGCAGCCGTCGCCCATCCGGCCCGCCGCCGAAGCCGAAGCCGCTTGCCGGCCCGCACGGCGTCCTCCACGTCGTAACGCGGAGGCGGCGCGTCGGCCCGCACGTCGTCCAACAGGTCAGACAGCCTCATAGCGAGCCTCCTCGCGCTCGTCGATGCCGGGCACGACGCCGAGGATCCGGCGGAGCGTGTCGAGACCCCGCGACGTGTACGCCTTGACAGTGCCCTCGGGGCAGCGCAGCGCCGCCGCCGTCTGCGGCACGCTGAGCCCTTCGAGGAACCGCAGCACCAGCACGGCCCGGTGCTTGACCGGCACCCGCAGCAGCGCCTGCCGCAGCCGCAGCCGGTCGTCGACGGCCGGGATGAGGTCCTCACCGGCGAGATCCGGCATCGCGTGGCTGCTCGCCTGCTCGCGCCGCCACCACGGTCGCCGGGTCTCGTCGATGGCCGCCCGCACCACGGCGGTGCGGGCGTACGCATCGGGGTTGTCCAACCGCCCCCACTTCACGTACAGCCTGGCCAGCGCGGCGAGGACGGCGTCCTCGGCCAGCTGCCAGTCACCGCACGTGAGGTAGGCGAGCCCGCGCAGCGCGTCCATCCGCGCCGCGACGAACTCCCGGAACTCGGCCTCGTTGTCGCTCACGCGGATTAGACGGCGCTCCTTGGATCAACGGTTACACCCGGTTCTGAGGCCGGCTGCGCTATGGCACCCGTATTTGAACAGCCTCGGGCACCGTCGCGTGGGCGGGGAACCAGGTGGATGGGTCGTCGGGGTCCGCCAGTGTGATCGACGCGAGCATCTTGCGGGCCTCGGCATTGGAGAGGCTGCTGCCTCCGACGCGTAGCCGGAAACGACCGTTGTCCACGGGGTGGTAGCAGCCCTCCACGTCGCAGTGGACCTTCGCCGGATCGGCGCCGCCGACCTCGGGCGACGGCAGCGTGGCCATGTGCTGGCTCGACGGCATCAGCAGCACCATCATGCTCTGCACGCCATTCTTCCGCACCGAGTCCGGCACCCGGCCATCGGATCCGGACATTTGAGCCGCCGCATACTCCTCGGGCACGAAATTCAGGCCCCCGTCCGCCGTGCCCGGCTTCCCCGGCTTCCCGCTGGCGCTGGAGAGCTTCCAGCCAGGAGGCACGTAGCCGATCTTGAGAGGCACCGTGACCTCTTGCTCCTCGCTCAACGTGAAGCCCTCGGCCACCCGCCGCGCGTCGGCGGCGGAAAACCTCTCATCCTCCACGAATCCCACGGACGCAAGCAGGCCGTCGGCGTACTCCCAGTAGAAGTTCCGGGGAAGCAGGTAGTCGAATTTGGAGGGCGTCGGAGAATCGGGGTGGAGCTCGAGCCAGAATGCCCGCCGTCCATGGACCGGCTCGGCCTCAATGATCTTGCCGTTGGGGTACTGGCGCAACGGATCGACCCCCGGGCCGTAGACGGCGAGTGTCGCGTCGGTCTCGGGGGTGGGATTGACGATCCTCGTGACCGGCACGGTCGTCCCTCGGATCCCCGCGTCACTGGGCTCGCCGACCCGGTAGGCGCCCGCGTCGTATCCGTGGAAGTGGAACAGGAACGGGAAGAGCTCGCCGCTGGCCGGGGTGGTGATTACGACCGGCGTCGGTGTGGGGGTCGGCTTCGCCGGTTGCGACGGGCGCCGGGCGACGATCTGTGGCACCCCGATCGCGGCGGCTACCGCCACCACAGCCACGATCGCCAGCCCGGCGGTCCGCCTCCGCCGGCGGCGGCGACCCGCCACCAGCACGAATTCGACGTCGTGGCGCAGCGGCGGCCCGCCCGCCCGCGCCTGATCGAGAAGGTCACTGATTTCGGATGGCACGACGTCCCTCCCTACGCTCGTCCAACAGCTCGCGGAGCGCCTCGAGACCCCTCGACGTGTACGCCTTCACGGTCCCCTCCGGGCAGCGCAGCGCGGCGGCCGTCTCCTGCACGCTGAGCTCCTCGAGGAAGCGCAGCACGAGAACCGCCCGCTGCCGGGCCGGCAACCGGCTCAGCGCCTGCCGGATGTGGATCCGCTGGTCGATCGCGTGCGTGCCGTCGTCGGTCGGGCTGTCCGGCATCGCGTCGCCGTGCGACTGCTCGCGCCGCCACCACGGCCGTCGGGTCTCGTCGATCGCGGCCCGTACGACCATCGTGCGGGCGTACGCGTCGGGATTGTCGACCCTGCTCCATCGTCCGTAGAGCTTGGTCAGGACGCCGACCACCGCATCCTCGGCCACTTGCCAGTCACCGCACGTGAGGAAGGCCAATCCCCGTAACGACTCCATCCGGGCGTTCACAAACTCCCGGAACTCGGCCTCTTTGTCACTCACCCCAATTAGACGGACCACGACGGTCTTCGGGTTACAACAAAATCAGGTCGAGCCCGCGATCGCCCCGCTGATGAGGAGGCAGTCGGTTTCCGTCGCCGCGGGGTTTGCGGTGCCGGAAACCGGCTGACTCCTCATCAGCCCCGAAGGGGCGGTCGCCCGCAGCGCCGGAGGCGATGCCAGCCAGCTCAGCTACAACAAAATCAGGTCTAGCAGTGCGAAGAGGAACAACACGATGCCGACGAAGCCGTTGGCGGTGAAGAACGCGCGGTTGACCTTGGAGAGGTCGGTCGGAGTGACCACGATGTGCTGGTAGGCGAACGCGGCCGCGGTGAGCGCCAGGCCGATCCACCAGAGCCAGCTCAGGCCGACCACCTGACCGAACCACACGAAGAGCGCGAACGTGACCACGTGAGTGACGGTGGAGATGTGCAGGGCGGTGCGCACGCCCCAGCGGGCCGGGGTGGAGTGCACGCCGATCCGGCGGTCGATCTCGACGTCCTGGCAGGCGTAGATGATGTCGAAGCCGCCGATCCACAGGCCGACCGCGGCGCCGAGCAGCCAGGCCGGGCCCGAGCCCGAGAAGGTGCCGGTGATGCCGAGCCAGGCCCCGACCGGCGCCACCATCTGGGCGAGCGCGAGGACGTAGTGCGGGTAGTTCGTGAAGCGCTTGGCGTACGGATACACCACCAGCGGGATCACGGCCAGCGGGAACAGCACCAGGCACAGCAGGTTGAGCAGGCCGGCCGCGACCGCCATGACGACCAGCGACACCACCGCGCCCGTCCAGGCGGTGCGCAGCGAGACGGCGCCGGTGACGAGCTCGCGGTTCTGCGTGCGCGGGTTCAGCGCGTCGATCTTGCGGTCGAGGATGCGGTTGGCCGCCATCGCGAACGTGCGGCCGGCGACCATCGCGACCGTGATCAGCAGCAGGTCGACCCAGTGGATGCCGGTGCCCTCGCGGTCGAGCGCCACCGCCGCCGACAGGTACGCGAACGGCAGCGCGAAGATCGAGTGCTCTATCTTGACGAGCTCGAGGAACGACTTGATCCGCCCGGGCTTCTCCGGGACCGCCGCCACCGCCGTCATATGCCGTATTCCTTCCAGCGCTTGTCCACGAGCGCGACCACCTCGCCCGACATGGCCATCTCCTCCGGCCAGCCGCGGGAGTAGCCCTCCGACGGCAGCTTACGGGTGGCGTCGATGCCCGCCTTGCCGCCCCAGAACTGCTGGTAGGAGGCGTGGTCGAGGTGGTCGACCGGGCCCTGGGTGAGCAGCAGGTCACGGTCGTAGTCGACGTTGCCGAACGCGCGGAACGCCACCTCGGCGTAGTCGTGGACGTCGCAGTCCTCGTCGACGACCACGATGAGCTTGGTCAGCGACATCAGGTGCGCGCCCCAGATCGCATTCATGATCTTTTGGGCATGCTTCGGATAGCGCTTCCTGATCGAGACGATCACGCAGTTGTGGAAGACGCCGGCGGCCGGCATGTCGTAGTCGACGATGTCGGGGATCAGCATGCGCAGCAGCGGCAGGAAGATGCGCTCGGTCGCCTTGCCGAGGCCGTGGTCCTCCTGCGGCGGTTTCGACGTGATGATCGAGTGGTAGATCGGCTTTTTTCGCATGGTCATTGTTTCGACGTGCAGCACCGGGAAGGGTTCAACCGGCGTGTAGAAGCCGGTGTGATCGCCGAACGGGCCCTCGGGGTGCCGCTCGCCGGGCTCGAGGTAGCCCTCCAGCACGATCTGGGCGTGGGCGGGCACCTGCAGCGGGACGGTCAGGCAGTCGACCATCTCGACCCGCTCGCCGCGCAGGAAGCCGGCGAAGAGGTATTCGTCGATGTCGGAGGGCAGCGGGGCGCTCGCCGCGTAGCAGACCACCGGGTCGCAGCCGATCGCCACCGCCACGGGCAGCCGCTCGCCCCGGCGCTCGGCGATCGCGTGGTGCGCCGTCGAGTCTTTGTGGATCTGCCAGTGCATGCCGAGCGTGTTCTTCGAGTGCTGCTGCAAGCGGTACAGGCCCAGGTTGCGCTTGCCGGTCTCGGGGTCCTTGGTGTGGGTGAGCCCGAAATTGTGGAAGACGCCGCCGTCGCCGGGCCAGACCTGGAGGCCGGGCAGCCGGTTGAGGTCGACCTCGTCGCCCTTGAGCACGATCTCCTGGCAGGGGGCGGTCTTGACCTTTTTCGGCGGCAGGGACTTGAGCTGGAGCGCCTTACCGATGCCCTCGCGGATGCCGGACCAGCCGACCGGCAGCTCGGGCCTGATCAGCGAGCCGATCCGGTCGCCGATCTCGTCGAGCGAGTCGACGCCGAGGGCCATCGCCATGCGCTTCTCCGTGCCGAACAGGTTGATCGCCACGGGCATCTCGCCGCGGGTCGGGCGCTCGAAAAGCAGGGCCGGACCGCCGGCCCGGACGGTGCGGGTCACGACCTCGCTGATCTCCAGCGTGGGGTCGACCGGAACGGTGACCCGGCGCAGCTCACCGGCCGCCTCGAGGGCCGACAGGAAGCTCTGCAAGTCGTCATAGGGAAACCCACGAGGCGCCATGCACCCCAGTCTTCACCACCTCAGCGACAGTTCGGCACTCGGGCGATCACCGTCACTCGGGATGTCCGATTCGCGTTGAGGTGGGCGATTGTTCCGATCGGATTAAGGCTCGGCGAGGTGACAGTGAACGTCCGTAACGTGGCGCGGTGGTGCGCCTTGGCCGCGGTCTCCGCCCTGCTGGCCGCGGCTGTTCCGACGGTCTCCGCGGCGGTTTCGTCGTCGCGCCGGCTGTCGGCGGCGGGCTTGCCGGCGTGCCCGGCCGGCGCCGCCTCGACCAGGGCGCCCACCACGCCGGCCGGTCCCGGCTCTCCCGGCGCCTGCCGCGCGGCCGGGCGCATCCTCGAGTCCGGCGTCCAGCTGACCAAGCCGGCGACGGCCGGCTTCACCCCCAGCGGCTACCACCACCTCGGCGCGAACTCGGCCGGCGAGTGGAGCGGCGTCTCCGGCCGGATCTCGGTGGTGGACGGCTCGATCCGGCCCGGCAGCTACGACTTCGTGGCCGGGCGCTTCATGGTCAAGCGGAACATGGGCGCCGGACGGATCTCCTGGCTGGAGGCCGGCTGGGCGCAGACCGGCTGGGCCGGGCCGCTGCGGCAGCACATCTACACGTTCAACACCAACACGCACTCGTGGCAGTTCTACGACCAGTACGCGCTGCGTCCCGGCGACCGGGTGTGGCTCGACCTGCACAGCGACGCGAACGGCGTGTGGGGCGCGTGGCTGTGGTGGAACAACCGGTGGAACCTGCTGACCGCGCAGCGCCTGCCGATCGGGTCGAGCGCGTTCGTCGAGCAGTACGTCGAGGTGCACGTCGACTCGGGGCGGCCGGCCCGCATCGACGTCCCCGAGGTGACTGTCGACAACGTGCAGCTGCGGCCGGCGGACGGCGGGGCGGCCCGCTACTGGCGCGACGACGTGCCGACGCTGACCGGGTACGGCGCGGACCAGCCCCAGCGCAGCGGCGGCTTCTGCCTGAACTGGGTCAACCGCTACGACACCTGGACGGCCGGCGACTGCGGCCCCGACAGCGACCCCGCCCTGGGCGCCCCTGCCACGGGCGGCCGCGCCGCCCCGGCAATCGCCGCACCGACGGCCCCGGCAGCCACTCCGGACGCGGACGCAGCGAACGAGGGCGCGGCAGACGCGGGTGCGGCAGACGCGGGTGCGGCAGACGCGGGTGCGGCAGACGCGGGTGCGGCGGACGCGGGAACCGCGGTCGAGCCGGCCACGCCGTCGTCGTCGAGCCCCGCCGCCAGCACGCCGTCCGAACCGGCGACGCCGTCTCAGCGGCCGCTGCTCGGCGGCCTGCTCGGGCAGTAAGCCGGACCACCGATCTCAGCCCGGCGGTCGCGGCAATGGCGCGAGCAGGCGCCCGGCTCGCGCTGCGCCAAGGGCCGGTGGCTGCTGCGGTTTGGCGGGGCCGTTGCGCGTATCAGATACGGGTTTTGAAGCCGGACGCCGAGCGTGAGAAATAGACGACGCTACATGCCGCCGGCGTTGGCGTACGAGTGGAAGCCGCTGAAGAACAGGTTGACGCCGAAGAGGTTCATCAGCATGGTCGCGAAGCCCAGCAGGGCGATCCACGTCGCCACCGTGCGCTTGACGCTCGGCGTGGCCCGGGCGTGCAGGTAGCCGGCGTAGACGATCCAGGAGATGAACGCCCAGACCTCCTTGGGGTCCCAGCCCCAGTAACGGCCCCACGAAGCCTCGGCCCAGATCGGGCCGGCGATCAGCGCGCCGAAGGTGAACAGCGGGAACGCGAAGGCGTGCAGGCGGAAGGTCAGGCGCTCCAGCATCGTCGCGTCGGGCGTGTTCTTGCCGAGCGAGTACGGGAAGCGGCGCTTGCCCTTGTCGTAGCCGTCGCGGATCAGGAACATCGTGGCCGGCACCGCGCCGACCAGGAAGATCCCGGAACCGATGATGATCGTCGAGACGTGGATGATGAACCAGTACGAGTGCAGGGCCGGCACAAGCGGGCCCACCGGCGTGTACGCGATCATCCCGGCCGCGCCGAGCAGCAGCACCAGCGCGAGCGAGACGAACAGGCCGATGTGCCGGACCGCCGGGCGCCGCAGCAGGATGCCCACCCAGACCGCGGAACCGACGAAGGTCGCGGAAAGGATGTACTCGTACATGTTGCCCCACGGCATGCGGTCGGCGGCGATGCCTCGGGTGACCAGCGTGCCCAGGTGCAGCAGCAGCGCTAGGACGTTGAGACCGACGGCGACCCGGCCGATGATCTCGGCCTTCCGGTCGGGCCGGGGAGCCTCGACGACGTCATCATCGTCGGGCACCACGTCGTCCTCGACCGGCGCGCCGGCGCCGACGAGCTGCTTGGCGGGACGAACGGCGGCCCGGCCGATGCGGCTCTTTGAGCCGAACGCATACTCGGCGGCGTACAGCACCATCGCGGCCAGGTAGGCCAGCACGGTGACCGCCATCAGCTGATTCGACAACTCCGCCATCACGGCGTCCCTTCCTCGGCGGCCTTCACCAACTGCGTGAACTCGTCGGCGAAACCGGGATAGTCGGTGCGCGGGAGACCACCGGCCGACAACAACGTACCTCCGGACGACTCCGGCGAAGCCGGCAGGGCGCGGAACCACACCCGGCGGCGGTGCCCGGCCAGCGAGAGCATCAGGCCGGCCAGGCCGATCGCCGCGCCCGCCAGCACCAGCGTCTGCGTCGGGTCATACCGGATCGAGAGCGTGGCGAACGGCCGGGTGCCGAGGAACTCCAGCTTCGTGCCGTCGTCCAGGGTCCAACTGTCGCCGATCTTGAGCTCGTGCGGGCGGGCGCCGCTGACGTTCTTCAGGTCGCCGGTCGCGATCTGGCCCTGGTCGAGCGAGTAGACCGAGCCGGGCGTGCCCACGTCGAGCCCGAGGTCGCCGCGGTAGGCGGTGAGGAACAGCGCGGGCGCGTTCTCGGCCGGGAACGTCGAGGTCGCGCCGTCACCGACGGTCGGCAGGTATCGGCCCTCGAAGCCCATCTGCAGCGAGGCGTCCCGCTTGTCGGTCTTGGGGTCGATGTTGACGTCCGGGAACTGGGCGACGCCCTCGCTGGTGAACATCCCGTCGACCGGCAGGAACGGCACGGTCTTGGTCTGCGAGACGCCGAACCGGTCGGTGTAGCGCATGGTGACCGCGTAGCCGTTGCCGACCAGGTGGACGCTCGCGCCATGCAGCCGCAGCGGGTCGTTGACCGTGAACGTGCGGGTCCTCTCGGGGCCGTCGTTCTCGCTCACCGCGACCGTGGCCAGGAAGCTCTTGGGCTGGCCGGTGGACACGTACGTGGCCTTGAAGTTGGTCAGCTTCATGCAGAAGTCCGGCAGATCGGCGGCGTCCACGCGCGGGCCGAGGGTGGATTCGTCGTACTGCGCGAGCGAGTCGCAGAAGCCCTGGTCGGCGCCCTGCACCAGGATGCGGTTGGCGTGCCAGCCGTACCAGTGCCCGAAGCCCACCCCGATCAGCACCGCGAGCAGCGCGAAGTGGAAGAGCAGGTTGCCGGTCTCCTTGAGGTAGCCCTTCTCGGCGGAGATCGTGAAGCTGCCGTCCTCCTGCTCGCGCACCTTGGTGCGCCAGCGCCGTTTGCGCAGGATGCCGGAAATGTCCCGCGCAGCTTCCGCCGGCGCTGTCGAAATGGACAATTCGGCTGCGAGCGGCATGCGCTCAAGGCGCCGCGGCGCGTCCGGCGGGGCCTGGCGCAGCGACCGCAGGAGGTCGCGCAGGCGGGGCACCACGCAGCCGATCAGCGAGGTGAACAGCAGCAGGTAGATCGAGGCGAACCAGGGCGAGCCGTAGACCTCGAAACCGCCGAGCCGCTCGAGCCAGGGCGCCAGCTGCGGGTGGGCCTGGTAGTACTCGGTGACCCGCTGCGAGTCGACCGCGCGCTGCGGGAAGACCGAGCCGGGGATCGCGGCGACGGCCAGCAGGAAGAGCAGGACCAACGCCGTACGCATGCTGGTGAGCTGCCGCCACGAGTTGCGCAGCAGGGCCCAGGCGCGGTTGGGCCGGCGCGGCGGTGGCTCGGCCGGCGGCGCGGGACGTTCCTCGACCACGGTCACAGCAGCGTCCCTCCCTCATAGTTGAAGGTGGTCATCAGCCAGACCAGGAAGTGGTTCCACCCGCCGGTGATCAGCGCGACGCCGACCAGGATCAGCAGCACACCGCCAATCCGGGTCACCCACTGGCTGTTGCGCCGGATGGCCCGGAAGACCCCGAGCAGCTTGCGGAAGAAGAGCCCGAAGAGCACGAACGGGATGCCCAACCCGAGGCTGTAGGCGAGCGACAGGGTGACCGCGCGGCTGGTCTGCCCGCTCGTCGTGGCCATCGCGAGCACCGCGGCCAGGGTCGGGCCGGTGCACGGCAGCCAGGAGAGCGCGAAGATCGCCCCGAAGACCGGCGCCCCGAGCAGACCCGCCGCCGGCAGCTTGCTGATCCGCATCTCGCGCTGCAGGCCCGGGATCCAGCCGAGATAGCCGAGACCGAGGACGATCACCAGCACACCCAGCACGACGTTGAGCGTCTCCTCGTGGCTCTTGAGCGCGAAGCCGATGTTGGCCACCAACGTCACCAGCAGCGTGAAGACGACCGCGAAGCCGAGCACGAAAAGGGTGGTGCCGGCGAGCACCCGCCGGGTCTTCGAGGCGCCGGCGTCCATGTCGGAGCCTGCCAGACCGGTCACATAGGACAGGTAGCCCGGCACCAGCGGCAGTACGCACGGCGAGAGGATGCTGACCAGGCCCGCGATGGCCGCGACGCCGATGGCCAGCAGCAGCGGGCCGGTGCCGGCGATCGAGGCGAAGTCGTCACCCATCACCCGGTCGCCTCCGCGGCGATCTTCTCGACCAGGGGCTGGAGCTGCGTGTGCGTGGTGGCGGCGCGCAGCGCCACCGCGATCCGGCCCTGCCGGTCGAGGATCAGGGTCTGCGGGGTGTTGGTCTGGGTGACGTCGAACTTCAGCGCCACCTTGCCCTCGAAGTCGTAGATGCTCGGGTACGTCACCCGGCCGCGCTCGAAGGCGATGGCCGAATCCTTGTCGTCACGCGAGTTGACCCCGATGAAGCTGACGTTCTTGGCCTTGGTCGCCTGGTAGGTCGTCTCGAGGTCGTCGGCCTCGGCCCGGCACGGCGCGCACCAGGAACCCCAGAAGTTGACCACCACGACCTTGCCGCGGTCCTGCGCGATGTCGTACGTGCCGCCGTCGAGCAGGGTGCCGGTCACCTTCTCGACCTGCGGGCGCTGGTCGGGCTCGCACTCCACCACGATGCCGGTGGTGGTGCACTTCTTGGCCCAGTTCTCCCCGCCGCAGCCGGTCAGGACGGCCGCTGCGAGGGCGGCGACGGCCAGGACTCCGGCGAGGCGGCGCATGGTCAAGCTCCCTTGGCGGTCTTGGCGGAGGAGGAGAGGGCCACCAGGTGGGCGGCGGGCTCGGAGTACTCCATGCCGACGACGGTCGAGCCCTCGAACAGGAAGGTGGTGAGGCTGGCCAGGCCGCACTGCCGGCGGCGCGGGTCGTGCCAGAGCCGCTTCTTCTCCACGTAGCGCCGCAGCGTCCAGATCGGCAGCTGGTGGGAGACGCAGACGGCCTCGTGACCCTCGGCGGCGACCCGGGCGGCCTGGACGGCGGCGAACATGCGCTGGGCGATCTGCAGGTACGGCTCGCCCCACGACGGGGTGATCGGGTCGCGCAGCACCCACCAGTTGCGGGGGTTGCCGAACGCGCCGTCGCCGACCGAGACCTTCTTGCCCTCGAAGAAGTTGGCGCTCTCGATCAGCCGGACGTCGGTGGCGATCTCCAGCTTGAACTCGGCGGCGATCGGGGCGGCCGTCTCCTGCGCGCGCTCGAGCGGGCTGGCCACGACGTAGGTGATGTCGCGGGCGGCCAGGGTCTCGGCGGCGGCCTTGGCCATCTGCTGGCCCAGCTCCGACAGGTGGAAGTCGGGCAGCCGCCCGTACAGGATCTTGTCGGGGTTGTAGACCTCGCCGTGCCGCAGCACGTGCACCTTGGTCCTGCTCGGTTCGCTCAACTGACGCCCCCCGCCGCGCGCGCCGCGTGCGGCAGCGCCGCGGCGATCTGCTCCAGCGCCGCGTCGTCCAGCGCCGTCGACACGAACCACGACTCGAACGCGCTGGGCGGCAGGTAGACGCCGCGGGCGAGCATGGTGTGGAAGAAGGCCTTGAACTGCGCGGCGTTCTGCGTCTTCGCCGACTCGTAATCGCTCACGTCGGTGTCGGTGAAGAAGATCGAGAACATGTTTCCCGCGTACGAGAGACGGTGCGCCACGCCCGCTTCGTCGAGCGCCTCGGAGGCGAGCGCGCCGACCGTCGCCGAGAGCTCGTCGAGCCGCTTGTAGGCCGCGTCGTCGGCGAGCCGCAGCGAGGCGAGGCCCGCGGCGCAGGCCAGCGGGTTACCGGAAAGCGTGCCGGCCTGGTAGACCGGGCCGGCCGGGGCGAGCCGCGACATGATCTCGCGACGCCCGCCGAACGCGGCCGCGGGCAGGCCGCCGCCCATCACCTTGCCGAAGGTGAACAGGTCGGCGTCGACCGGCTCGAGGCCCGCCCAGCCGCCGGCCGAGACCCGGAAACCGGTCATCACCTCGTCCACGATCAGCAGCGCGCCGCGCGCGTGGGCGATCTCGGCGAGCCGCTGGTTGAAGCCGTCGCGCGGGGCGACCACGCCCATGTTGCCGGCCGCGGCCTCGGTGATCACCGCGGCGATCTCGTCGTTGGTGTCGAAGGCCGCCTCGACGGCTTCGGCATCGTTGTACGGCAGCACGATCGTCTCGGCCGTGGCCGCGCCGGTGACGCCGGGCGAGTCGGGCAGGCCGAGGGTGGCCACACCGGAGCCGGCCGCGGCGAGCAGCGCGTCCACGTGCCCGTGGTAGCAGCCCGCGAACTTGATCACCTTGGCCCGGCCGGTATAGCCCCGCGCCAGCCGGATCGCGGTCATGGTCGCCTCGGTGCCCGAGTTGACCAGGCGGACCTCGTCGACCCGGGTGCGGCGGACGATCTCCTCGGCCAGGTCGACCTCGCCGGCCGTGGGCGTGCCGAAGCTGGTGCCGCGGGCGGCCGCCTCCTGCACCGCGGCGACGATCTCGGGGTGCGCGTGACCGTGGATCAGCGGGCCCCACGAGCAGACCAGGTCGACGTAGCGCCGGCCGTCCGCGTCGGTGAGCCAGGGACCCTTGCCCTCCGACATGAATCGGGGCGTGCCGCCGACCGCTCGGAACGCACGCACGGGTGAATTGACCCCGCCGGGCACGATGGCCGATGCGCGGTCGAAGAGGGCCTGGGAAACCGGGGCGTCCTCCGGGTAGGGGAGGCCCTCGGCGCGGTATGAGGTGGTCACAGCGGTTCCCATTCTGTCAGCGACACGTGCGTGCCGTCTCAAGAGGGTTGTTCACGTCGTGCGTGCGTCACACCAGCATGTCCGGTACGACCCGATACGAACGTGGCCAACGGGCAGATCCACACCCCGGACGATAGGCTGAGGCCGTGGAGCGACCGGAACTGACCATCACGGTTGAGCGTGCTCCCGACGAGGTCGTTCTCCACCTCGCCGGGGAGATCGACGTGCTCACGGTCACCAACCTCTCGGCCATCGTCAATGACACGCTTGCCGATCCGCCACCCCGCATCGTGCTCGACATGGCGGGCATCACATTCTGTGACTCGCAGGGTCTCGGCACGTTGGTGGTGCTCAGCCGCAAGGCCCAGCACGCGCGCACGGTGCTCGCGCTGACCAACGTCGGCGACTTCCTGATGCGCGTCCTCGACATCACCGGCCTGCGCAGCGCCCTGATGATCAGCTCGGTGTCGTAGTCGTCATAAGAGCCTTGCCTTGACGCCGGTGTGAAGGCCTAGCGTCAACCGCATGCTGATCGGTGAGCTGGCCGAACGAGCCGGGACCAGTGCGCGCACCCTGCGCTACTACGAGGAACAGGGCCTCGTGCAGCCGCAACGCGACGCCAACGGCTACCGGCAGTACGACGACGCCGAGCTGAGGGTCGTCCACGAGATCCGGTCGCTGCTGGCGGTCGGATTCGGCATGGACGACATCAAGCCGTTCGTCGAGTGCCTGCGCGCCACCGGGTCGGGCCACGTCTGCCCCGACTCGGTCGCGGTGCTGCGCCGCAAGCTGGCCGAGGTGGACGGCCTGCTCGGGCAGCTCACCGACGTCCGGCAGCGCCTGCACACCCAGCTGACCCAGGCCCTCGAGCACCGGGAGAACCCATGCTGATCACCGTCACCGACGCCACCTTCGACGCGCTCGTGCTGAAGGCCGAGCTTCCGTTCGTCGTCGACTTCTGGGCGAGGTTCCGGGCCTGGCGGCCCGGATCCGCTAGTGGTTGCGCTACTCCAGGGCGCTGAAGCCCCGAGGCAAGCTCAACGCCGACGAGAACCCGCAGGCAACGCGCGACTACCGGGTTCTCTCCATGCCGACGTTGCTCTTCTTCACCGGCGGGGTGCTGACGTCGTCGCTGGTCGGCTTCCGGCCGAAGTCCGTGCTGCGCTCGGCGCTGGCGAACGCCGTGGCGCCGTACGTCAATCGGTAGGCGTGCCCCAGCGGGCCTTCTCCAGCAGCGCCAGGGCCTCGGACGCGGCGTGCTCACCGTTCGCCCGCAGCACCCGCGCCGCCTCGTCGACCGTCTCGGTGAGGCGCTGCCACTGCGCGTCGCGCTCCCGGGCCGCGTCGCCCTGGGCCTTGAGCTGCTGAGTCTTCGTCCACAGCTCCACGAAGATGTTGACCTTGGCGCGCAGCACCCACGGGTCGAACGGCTTCGTGAGGTAGTCCACCGCGCCGACCGCGTAACCCCGCAGCGCCAGTTGCGCGTCGCGGTCGGCCGCGGTCAGGAACAGGATCGGTACGTGCCGGGTGCGCTCCCGCCGCTTGATGTGGCTGGCCGTCTCGAAACCGTCCATGTTGGGCATCTGTGCGTCCAGCAGGATGACCGCGAAGTCGTCGGTGAGCAGCTGTTTCAGTGCTGCCTCGCCGCTCTCGACGGCAACCGGGGTCACCGGCAGGCCCTGGAGGATGGCCTCCAGGGCGAGCAGGTTGTCTTTCCGGTCGTCGACCAGCAGGGCCTTGGCGCGTTCCGCCACGCCCCCTCCTCTCAGCCGCGCTCGGGTTCGGTGGTCTTGTCGGCGTTCACCCAGCGGGCCATCATTTCGATCAGCTCATCCAAGTCGACCGGCTTGGTGATGTAGTCGCTCGCGCCGGCCGCGAGGGCTGACTCCCGGTCACCGGGCATCGCCTTCGCGGTTAGGAACACTACCGGGAGATCCCGGAAACGCTGGTTACGGCGGATGCCCCGAGTCGTCTCATAGCCGTCCTGATCGGGCATCATGGCATCCATCAGCACGATATCGACCTCGGGGTGCTCGGCCAGCAGCCGTACGCCGTCGACGCCGTTGTCCGAGTAGAGCACGTTGAGCCCGTGCATCTCGAGGGCGCTGGTCAGGGCGAACACGTTGCGGACGTCGTCGTCGACGATCAGCACGGTCGCGCCGTCGAGCTGCCGGCCGGCCGGGCTGATGTGCTCCACCTCGGACCGCTGGCTGATCACCGGCAGGTCCAGCAGCGGCATGTCGACCGACTGGGCCGGCCGCACCACCACGGTCGTCGACGGCACCGAGGGCAGCGCCGGCATCGGCTGCGTGTCGGGGGTCAGCGCGTCCGGCACGTACAGCGTGAAGGTCGAGCCCTCGCCGGGGATCGACGACACCACGATCGTGCCGCCGAGCAGCGCCGCGAACTCCCGGCTGATCGACAGGCCCAGGCCGGTGCCGCCGTACTTGCGGGTGGTCGTGCCGTCGGCCTGCTGGAACGGCTCGAAGATGATCGCGAGCTTTTCGTCCGAGATGCCGATGCCGGTGTCGGCGACCGCGAACGCCACCACCTGCCGGGCCGCGGTCAGCGCCGGAATGTCGAAGTCGGTGGTCGGCGGCGCCGCGAAGATGCTCAGCGTCACCGAGCCCGAGTCGGTGAACTTCACCGCGTTGGACAGCAGGTTGCGCAGGATCTGCTGGAGCCGCTGACCGTCGGTGACGATCGAGTCCGGTAGGCCGTCACCCACCGCGACCCGGAAGTCCAGGTTCTTCTCCTGCGCCTGCGGGACAAAGGCCTGCTCGACGTACGCCCGGACGCCGTCGAAGTCGATCTGGTCGACCTCGACGTCCATCCGGCCCGCCTCGATCTTGGCGAGGTCGAGGATGTCGTCGATCAGCGAGAGCAGGTCGGAGCCGGCGCTGTGGATCGTGCGGGCGAACTCGATCTGCTTCTCGGTCAGGTTTTGCTCGGTGTTGTCGGCGAGCAGCCGGGCCAGCAGCAGCAATGAGTTCAACGGGGTCCGCAGCTCGTGGCTCATGTTGGCCAGGAACTCCGACTTGTACGCGCTCGCCCGCGACAGCTGCTGCGCCTTCTCCTCCAGGCCGCGCCGGGCCTGCTCGATCTCGCGGTTCTTCGTCTCGATGTTGGCCTTCTGCTCGCTGAGCAGCTGCGCCTTGTCCTCCAGCTCGGCGTTGGTGCGCTGGAGCTCGGCCGACTGGTCCTGCATCTCGCGGGCCAGCCGCTGCGACTGGGAGAGCAGCTCCTCCGTACGCCGGTTGGCCTGGATGGTGTTGAGGGCGACGCCGATGGTGGCGACCAGCCGCTCGAGGAACGTCAGATGCAGGCCCGAGAAGGCGGCGACCGAGGCGAACTCGATGACGCCGAGCATTTCGCCCTCGAACAGCACCGGCAGCACGACCAGGTCGTTCGGCGGCATCGACATGAGACCCGAGCGCATCGTGAGGATGCCGTCGTGGGTCGCGCGGACCCGGATCGTACGGCGGGAGACCGCGGCCTGCCCGACGAGACCCTCACCGGGACCGAAGGTCACCTCGTGGTTGCGGGCCACGTAGCCGTAGGAGGCCGCCAGCCGCAGGCGCATGACCGCCTGCTCGTTGTCGACCAGGAAGAACGCGCCGAGCTGGGCGTCGACCAGCGGCGTCACCTCGGTCATGATCATGCGGCAGACCTCGCCGAGATCGCGCTGGCCCTGCAACAGGCCACCGATACGCGCGAGGTTGGAGTCGAGCCAGCCCTGCTCGGCGTTCGCCTTGGTGGTCTCGCGCAGGGTGACGATCATCTGGTTGATGTTGTCCTTGAGCTCGGCGACCTCGCCCTGCGCCTCGACCGCGATGCTCTGGGTCAGGTCGCCGCGGGTCACGGCCGTGGACACCTCGGCGATCGCGCGCAGCTGGATCGTCAGCGTCGAGGCCAGCTGGTTCACGTTGTCGGTGAGGTCCTGCCACGTACCGGAAACGCCCTTGACCTGGGCCTGACCACCCAGCTTGCCCTCGACGCCCACCTCGCGGCCCACCCGGGTGACCTCGGTGGCAAAGCTGGAGAGCTGGTCGACCATCGTGTTGACGGTGTCCTTGAGCTCGAGGATCTCGCCGCGGGCGTCGACCGTGATCTTCTGCGACAGGTCGCCCTTCGCCACCGCGGTGGTGACGCTCGCGATGTTGCGCACCTGGGCGGTGAGGTTGGACGCCATGTAGTTCACGTTGTCGGTCAGGTCGCGCCAGGTGCCGGCCACACCACGCACCTGCGCCTGACCGCCGAGCTTGCCCTCCGAACCCACCTCACGGGCCACGCGCGTCACCTCGTCGGCGAAGCTCGACAGCTGGTCGACCATCGTGTTCACGGTGTTCTTCAGCTCGAGGATCTCGCCCTGCGCGTCGACCGTGATCTTCTGCGACAGGTCGCCCTTCGCCACCGCCGTGGAGACGGAGGCGATGTTGCGGACCTGACCGGTCAGGTTGGACGCCATGTAGTTCACGTTGTCGGTCAGGTCGCGCCAGGTGCCGGCCACACCACGCACCTGCGCCTGGCCGCCGAGCTTGCCCTCCGAGCCCACCTCGCGGGCCACCCGGGTCACCTCGTCGGCGAACGACGACAGCTGGTCGACCATCGTGTTGACCGTGGTCTTGAGCTCGAGGATCTCGCCGCGGGCGTCGACCGTGATCTTCTGCGACAGGTCGCCCAGCGCCACCGCCGTGGTGACCGAGGAGATGTTCCGCACCTGGCTGGTCAGGTTGGAGGCCATGTAGTTCACGTTGTCGGTGAGGTCGCGCCACGTACCGGAAACGCCTTTGACCTGGGCCTGACCACCCAGCTTGCCCTCCGAGCCCACCTCGCGCGCCACCCGCGTGACCTCGTCGGCGAAGCTGGACAGCTGGTCGACCATCGTGTTCACGGTGTTCTTCAGCTCCGCGATCTCGCCGCGGGCGTCGACCGTGATCTTCTGCGACAGGTCGCCCTTCGCCACCGCGGTGGAGACCTGGGCGATGTTGCGCACCTGGTCGGTGAGGTTGTTGGCGAGCTGGTTCACGTTCTCGGTGAGGTCCCGCCACGTGCCGGAAACGCCCCGGACCTGGGCCTGACCGCCCAGCTTGCCCTCGGTGCCCACCTCGCGCGCCACGCGCGTGACCTCGTCGGCGAACGACGACAGCTGGTCGACCATCGTGTTGACGGTGTCCTTGAGCTCGAGGATCTCGCCCTGCGCGGCCACCGTGATCTTCTGCGACAGGTCACCTTTCGCCACCGCCGTCGAGACCTGCGCGATGTTACGCACCTGACTGGTCAGGTTCGACGCCATCGAGTTCACCGAGTCGGTGAGGTCCTTCCAGGTGCCGGCCACGTTCGGCACGTCGGCCTGGCCGCCCAGCTTGCCCTCGGTGCCCACCTCGCGGGCCACCCGGGTCACCTGCTCGGCGAACAGCCGCAGGGTGTCGGTGAGGCCGTTCATGGTGTCGGCGAGCTCGGCCACCTCGCCCCGCGCCGAAACCGTGATCTTCTGCGACAGGTCGCCGCGGGCCACCGCGGTCGCCACCTGCGAGATCGAGCGCACCTGGTGGGTCAGGTTGGACGCCATCAGGTTCACCGAGTCGGTCAGGTCCTTCCAGGTGCCGGCCACGCCGCGCACATCGGCCTGGCCGCCCAGCTCGCCCTCGGTGCCCACCTCGCGGGCCACCCGCGTCACCTCGTCGGCGAACGACGACAGCTGGTCCACCATCGTGTTCACCGTGCGGCCGATCCGCAGGAATTCACCCCGAAGAGGCCGGCCGTCCATCTCCAGCGCCATGTGCTGGGAGAGGTCGCCCTCGGCCACCGCCACGATGACCCGGGAGATCTCGGTGGTCGGGCGGCCGAGATCGTCGATCAGCGAGTTGACCGACCGCACGCTGTCCGCCCACGAGCCGTCGAGGCCCTCGTCGTCCAGGCGCTCGGTGAGCCGGCCGTCGCGGCCGACTATCCGGCTGATCCGGCGTAGATCGAGGTTCTGCCGTTCCTGCAGGGAGATGACCTCGTTGAACGCGTCGGCGACCTCACCGGCGGCGCCGCTGCCACGCGGCAGCCGAACCTTGAGATCGCCCCGGCGCACCCGCCTCAGCGCCTCAGCGAGCTCGCCGAGCAGGGCGGTCTCGTCGAGCGCTTCTTTTGCCGCAGTCATGCTGTCCTCGCTCGCTGTCCAACGCCGTGGGCTCCCTATCCTCTCTCGCCCGACCGGGTCAATGCGAGAGAGGACTTTGTACATCCCCCCATCAACAGGAGAGGATGCATGCGTGTCAGCTTCGGATACCCCGGCGGACGGTCTCGTCCGGCGGGTCCGGCTGCCCAACGATCGGCGCACCCCCGCGGCCGCCCGCGCGCTCGTCCGCTCGGTCCTCGAGGAGGCCGGGCTCGACGCGCTGCTCAACGAAGCCCTGCTGCTGACCACCGAGCTCTCGACGAACGCGGTCGTGCACGCCAACACCGAGCTGGACATCGAGGTCAGCGCCGACCAGACCGGGCTGACCGTGACGGTCACCGACTTCGCGCCCGGCCCGGTCGAGCAGCTCGCGGTCGGCCCACGCAACGAGAGCGTCGACATCGGCGAGGTCGCCGAGCGTGGTCGCGGACTGCTGCTGGTCGACCACTTCGCGTCGCGGTGGGGCACCGTGCACGAGGGCACCGGCAAGGGCGTCTGGTTCCGTCTGGAGCTTCGTTCTTCCCCCGAACCCACCACTGCCGGGGTGCCCGCGTCGAACGTGCTGGAGGCCGGCACGCCCAGCGTCGGCGCGCTCACCGCGCTGCTGCAGATCAACCCCGAGCGGCAGACCGACGAGGCCCTCGCCGAGTTCGCCACCGATCTGCTCTCCCGGCTGGCCCGGCTGACCGGCGCGGCCGGCGGGGTGGTGCGGCTCGACCGCGGCGACGGCGCCGGCCGTCAGCTCCTGGCCCGGCACGGCCGGCAGCCGCGCGAGGACGCCGACACCATCCGGGTCCCGCTGTCCGTGCACCGGCCGTATTCCGGCGAGCTCGAGCTCGACGCGGCGCCCACCGGGTACGCCAAGCCGCTGGCCACGATCGTCGCCGAGCGCTTCTCGCTGCACCTGGAAAACGACCGGCTCCGCCGCGCCGACCTGCGGCGGCAGACCTGGCTGACCTTCCTGGCCGAGGCCAGCGAGCTGCTCGCCCAGTCGCTCGACGTCAACCTGACCATGGCGCTGATCCCGCAGCTGGTGGTGCCCCGGCTCGGCCAGTGGTGCGCGGTGCACACCACCGACGCGTGGGGCCGGCTCCAGCTCGCCGCGGCCACCCACGCCGACGAGGGCACCCTCGCCCAGCTGCACGAGACGCTGGCCGAGACCGCGCCCGACTCGATCCTGTCCCGGCTCGAGGAGGCGTCCCGCCTCGGCACCCAGGTCATGTTCGGCCCGCCGTCCGAGGGCTTCGCGGTGCCGCTGGTGGCCCGCGGCACCCGGCTCGGCACGCTGGCGATCGGCAAGCACGCCAAGCACCGGCACGACGCCGACGAGGTCGCGGTGCTCGAAGACGTGGCCCGCCGGGCCGCGCTGGCCATCGACAACGCGCGCATCCACGACGAGCGGCGCAAGGTGGCCCGCACCCTCCAGGCGTCGCTGCTGCCGCCGGCGCTCCCGCATGTCGAAGGTGTCGGCTTCGCCGCCGAGTACGTGCCGACCGGCTCCGAGGTGGGCGGCGACTTCTACGACGTGGTGCCGGCCGGCGACGACCGGTGGCTGGTCGTGGTCGGCGACGTCTCCGGCAAAGGCGTCCAGGCGGCCACCGTGACCGGCCTGGTCCGCGACGTGATCCGGATCCTGGTCGACGACGGCAAGCCGATGAACGAGATCCTCTGCCGGGTCAACAAGACGCTGGTGCAGCGCGGCGGCGGCCGGTACTGCACGCTCGCCATGGCCTCGGTGCAGCGCGAGCCGGACGGCACCCTGGTGGTCTGCCTGCACCTGGCCGGGCACGACCGGGCGGTGCTGGTGCGCGCCGACGGCAAGACCTCGTTCGTCGGCGAGGGCGGCACGGCGCTCGGCCTGCTCGAGACGATCGCCTCGCCCGACACCGAGGTCCGCCTGGGCGCCGGCGACTCGCTGATCTTCTACACCGACGGGGTCACCGAGCGGCGGCGCGGCCGCGAGCTCTTCGGCACCGGCCGCCTGCGTGACGCCGCGGGCCCGCTGGCCGGCTATCCGGCCGATGTCATGGCCGCCCGCCTGCGCTCCATCACGATCAACTTCTCGGTCGAGGAGCCCCGCGACGACATCGCCATCCTGGTGCTCCGCAACGACGCCCCTTAGGCTCCGATTTCGCCCCTTTCGCCCGCATGGTCGTGGCATGGTGATTCTCATGGCGAAGACGCAGTACTACACGGCGACGAGCATCGACGGCTACATCGCCGACGAGAACAACTCGCTCGAATGGCTGTTCGACGTCGACGGCGGCGCCGAGAACCCGTTCGGCGGCTTCTTCGCCGGCGTAGGCGCGTTCGCCATGGGCGCCAACACGTACGAGTGGGTGGTAGCCAACGACAACGTCGTCGAGGAGCCGCAGAACTGGCACGACCTCTACGGCCAGGTGCCCTGCTGGGTCTTCACCAACCGCGACCTGCCCCCCGTCCCGCACGCCAACATCTTCATGGTCAGCGGCGACGTGCAGCGCGTCCACGAGGCCATGATGGTCGCCGCGAAGGGCAAGAACGTCTGGCTGGTAGGCGGCGGCGACATGGTCGGCCAGTTCGTCGACCGGGGCCTGCTGGACGAGATCATCCTGGGCATCGCGCCGGTCCTGCTCGGCCGGGGGGCGCCGCTGCTGCCCCGCCATCTCAGCTCCCAGGAGATGATCCTGACGGGCACGGCCCAGGTGGGCCGCTTCGCCTATCTGACGTACGCGGTGGGCACGCCCCCACTCCCCGACCGCCACCCCGCCACCGCCGGCCGCATCCAGGAGCCCGCCGGCCGCTAGATCGGCCCCACGGAGTAACGGCGCCGGCTGGCCCCGGCCGCCATGCCGGGCGCGCGACGGCCACGACTGGTCGCGACGCACGCGACAGCCACGGCTGACTGCGGTGCGCGCGCCGAGGAACCGCCAGGAAGATGCCGGAAATATCCACTCAAGTCCCCAGGCAGTCGATCGCGAGCGCCGCAGGATGTTGAGTTGGTGCGCGCGTCTAACCGCAGATCATCAAGATCGGCGAGAGCCGCCGACGCGGGCGCACGCGAGGCTCGGCGCACGCCAGGCTCGGCGCACGCCAGGCTCGGCGCACGCCAGGCTCGGCGCACGCCAGGCTCGGCGCACGCCAGGCTCGGCGCACGCAAAGCGCGGCCGGCGCACGCGGGGGGCGCGGGGCGCGGGCGCGGGGGGCGGGCGCGTGCTGGGGGCGCGACGCATGCTGCGGGACGCACGCCAGGCGCGGGCCGCCGGCGAGAGCCGCCGACGCGGGCGCAGGTGCACGCCCGGCGCGGCGGTACTGAAGGGCGCGGGCGCACGCCAAGCACGGCGCACGCGGGGCGCGGCGCGGGCGCACGCCTCGGCGCGACGCACGCTGCGGGCGCTGGACGCGGCGCGGGCTCAGGACGCGGGCACACGCCAGGGTGCGGGCGCTGGACGCGGCGCGGGCTCAGGACGCGGGCACGCACCAGGGCGCGGGCTCAGGACGCGGGCACACGCCAGGGTGTGGGCGCACAGGCTGACCCGCCGCTCCGGGCGATGGCGATAGTCGCTCTGCGGATCGGAGCCGGGCGGAACGGGGTGCGCGGCGGCCTCTAGAAGAAACGGGTGCGGGTCGGCCTCCTCTGGCAGAACTCGTGCGGGCTCTAGAAGAACTCGTGCGGGGTGGCCATCTCGATCTGGCGGGCCAGGGCGATCGGCGCGGTGACGACGTTGGCGTGGCCGTTTCGGGCTATCAGGACGTGGCGGACCGCGTCGAGGATTCGGGTTATCTGGTCGGCCGGGATGGTGCCGGGCAGGACCGCGTGGACGGTGCCCAAGCCGGCCGAGCCGCGCACCGGGACCGGGCCGCCGGCGGCGTCGGCCAAGGCGTAGACCGTCGCGGCAAGGTCGTCTGGTGCTACCGAGATGCGCAGCGCCACGTCGGTGGGGGTGAACGGATATCGGCCCCACCACGAAGGCGCGGTGGGCGAGACTGTCGCGTTCCACGAAGTCGCCAACGGGTAGGGGTCTGTGTCTTCGAACAAGGCCGCTACGACGCCGTCGCCGTCGTCGGGCAGGTCGGTCTCGATGGCGCTCACCCCGAACTGGGCGGCCTCGGTGGCCAGCTTGGCCGCCTGCAGCGGGGTGGACGCGGGCGCCACCACCCAGCGGCGCGACTGTGGCAGCGGCTGCAGGCTCAGCACCGCCGAGGTGATCACGCCGGTGATCTCGGCGAGGCCGGGGCTGTTGCCCTCGCCGTCGGAATAGCCCGCGTCGCCGGCCCAGTCGATGTAGGAGACCCGGTCGACGTGCTCGGCGGGGGTACGGTATCGATAGCGCAGCGGGCCCGACTCGTTGAGGGCCAGCATGCCGCCGAGCGTGGCCGTGCGGGACGGCGGGTCGACCGGCACGCGCTGACCGCGAAGGGCCAGGGCGGCCTGCAGCGAGCGCACCGGCGTGCCGGTGGCCACTTCGACGGTGGCGGCCGAGACGTCGTGACTCCACAGGCCGTTGAGACGGCCCGTGTCGAGGATCAGGTCGACGCCTGACGAAGGCGTACCCCAATCGATTTTGCTCCCGGAACCGCGAGCCACCACCCGCAGTGACTGCGCCGCGGCCAGATGGAGAACGTCGGAGACGGCTTGCGTCGTCGCGGGAACCGCGACCAGCCCGGCCCGGTGACCGCCCACGACGTCCACAGACCGGCCGGCCCGCGCATAGTCGGGGCCGCAGATGTCCACAAGCGCATCGAGAAGGGCCATCACTCCACCAAGGTCATGATCGATCGTCCACTCTGGCATATAGTACAGGTGTTCGAACGACCGCCGTCCACAGAAGGCGAAAAATGAGGGTTGTTCAGGGCCAACCTTGAGTTGCACCAAGCCGCAGGTCGACGGCTCGGCCTCCACCGCCCTGAATAACCCTCAGTGGCCCGCATGCCCGGTAACGTGACTCCCGTGACTGCCGATATGCCCGAGACGCCGCCCACGGTCCGCCAGGTTCCGAGCGTGCGCACGTTCCATGGCGACTCCGTGACAGACGAGTACGCCTGGCTCGCGGAGAAGGACAATCCGGAGACCCTCGCCTATCTGAAGGCCGAGAACGAGTGGACCGAGAAGGCCACCGCTCACCTGGCCGGGCTGCGCGACACGGTCTTCCAGGAGATCAAGGGCCGCACCCAGGAGACCGACCTGTCGGTGCCCAGCCGCAAGGGCGGGTACTGGTATTACACCCGCACGGTCGAGGGCAAGCAGTACGGCATCCAGTGCCGGGTCGCGGTCGCGCCGGGCGAGGTCGACCCGCCGATGGCCGAGGACAAGCCGGGCGAGGAGGTGCTGCTCGACGGCAACGCGCTGGCCGAGGGAAAGGACTTCTTCGCGCTGGGCACGTTCGACGTGAGCCCGGACGGCAACTGGCTGGCCTACTCGATCGACTTCGACGGCGACGAGCGCTTCACCCTGCGGGTGAAAAACCTGACGACCGGCGAGGTGCTGGCCGACGAGGTGCCCGACACGTTCTACGGCACCGCGTGGTCGGGTGACGGCAGCGCGCTGTTCTACATCACGGTCGACGACGCCTGGCGGCCGCACCGGGTTTGGCGGCACACCGTGGGCAAGCCGGCGAGCGAGGACGTGATCGTCTTCGAGGAGGCGGACGAGCGGTTCTGGGTCGGCGTCGATCTCACGCGCAGCGAGAAGTTCATCGTCATCGACACGCAGAGCAAGCTGACCTCCGAGGTGCACGTCATCGCGGCCGAGGCTCCCGAGTCCGAGCCGGTGGTGATCGCGCCGCGCGAGCAGGGCGTGGAGTATTCGATCGAGCACCACGGCCACCGCTTCCTGATCCTGCACAACAAGAACGCCGAGGATTTCGCGCTGGCGTCCACATCGGCCGACCACCCGGGCGAGTGGGTGGAGATGATCGCGCACGAGCCGGGCACCCGTCTCGAGGCGGTCGACGCGTTCTCCCGGCACATCGTCATCTCGCAGCGCCGTGACGGGCTGACCGGGCTGCGGGTGATCGGCGACGGCAGCACCGACTCGTACGACATGCCGTTCCCCGAGCCGCTGTACAGCGTGGGCCTGACCGGCAACCCCGAGTACGACACGACCACGGTCCGGATCAGCTACACCTCGATGGTCACGCCCGACTCGGTCTTCGACGTCGACCTGGTGACCCGCAGCATGCTGCTGCGCAAGCAGAAGCCGGTGCTGGGCGGCTACGACCCGGAGGACTACGAGCAGTTCCGGGAGTGGGCGCGGGCCGGCGACGGCACCAAGGTGCCGATCTCGATCGTCGCGCGCAAGGGCGTCGCGCGGGACGGCTCGGCTCCGGCCATGCTGTACGGCTACGGCTCCTACGAGCACAGCATCGACCCGTACTTCTCGATTGCCCGCCTGTCCCTGCTCGACCGGGGTGTCGTCTTCGCGATCGCGCACGTGCGCGGCGGCGGCGAGATGGGCCGCCGGTGGTACGAGGACGGCAAGATGCTGACGAAGAAGAACACCTTCACCGACTTCGTGGCCTGCGCCGAGGCCCTGGTCACCAAGGGCTGGACGTCGGCGGCCCGGCTGGTGGCCCGCGGCGGCTCGGCCGGCGGCCTGCTGATGGGCGCGATCGCCAACCTCGCCCCGGACGACTTCGCCGGCATCGTGGCGCAGGTGCCGTTCGTCGACCCGCTGACCTCGATCCTCGACCCGTCGCTGCCGCTGACGGTCACCGAGTGGGAGGAGTGGGGCAACCCGATCGAGTCGGCCGAGGTGTACGCCTACATGAAGTCGTACAGCCCGTACGAGAACGTCGCGAAGCTGACCTATCCCAAGATCCTCGCGGTGACCAGCCTCAACGACACCCGGGTGCTCTACCACGAGCCGGCCAAGTGGGTCGCCCGGCTGCGGTCCACCGCCCCCGACGGCAGCTACCTCCTCAAGACCGAGATGGGCGCCGGCCACGGCGGCCCCAGCGGCCGGTACGACTCCTGGAAAGAGGAGGCCTTCGTCGTCGCGTGGGCCCTCGACGTCATGAAGGCCGTCTAACCGATCCGCAGCTCCTCGAGGTCGGTGCTGGAGCGCAACACCAGCGTTCCGGCGCCGACCGCGACGAGCACCGCCAGCAGCGCGCCCGCGCCGAGCATCCCCAGGTCGCCCCACGGGATCGGCACGTGCAGCACGGTCGGCGCCTGCACGACGGCGGGCGCCACGCAGTGACCCTCGACCGGCGGGTCGGCCAGGCAGTTCGCGTACTCCCGGCCCAGGTTGAAGTCGGTCCGGATGAGGCGGACCAGGGCGTCGCCGGCGGCGAGCGCCAGCAGCAGGGCCGGGATCAACGGCGTCAGCGTCTGCCACAAGATCGCCGCGGACAGGGTGCGGCGGGGGACGCCGGTCGCGGTCATTGACGCGTACGTCCGCCGGCGCGCCACGATGCTCTCGGCCAGCGCCACGAGCAGTCCGGCCGCCGCCACCGCCGCGCTCAAGCCGACCGCCACCATGACCAGCCGGATCGCCCCGAAGTAGAACTCCGGCGAAGACGGCGAGCCGATCCCGCCGTCCGTGAAGGCCATCATCCGGTTGTACAGGTCGTAGTAGTGGAAGGTCGTGGCCAGCAGGGCCTTGTAGCCCAGCGCCACCGCCCCCGCGATCACCGCGACCAGCAGCGCGGCCATGGTCCGGCTGCCGTTCCACGGGTCGGTGATGAGGCGCTGGCCGGCGAGCAGGGTGGCCGGTCCCCGGCCGTACCGGCGCAGCAGCCGGCCGGCGGTGTGCGAGATCCAGCCAACGCCGAGCACGACGCCCGCCATGGTCAGCAGCAGCCCGGCGGCGAGGAAGACGTACAAGAGGTTCTTCGAGACCTTGATCTGCTCGCCGAACTGCAGCGGCAGACCGAAGATCACGATCCCGGCCACGATCATCAGGCCGGGCCAGGGGCGGGGGCCGCGCGTGCGCACGCGGCGCACCACGCCGAGGGGCGTCACGATGACCCGGCGCATCAGCAGGGCGCCGATCGACGCGGCCAGCAGCGGGACGAGCAGCACCAGCAGCACGATGACCGGCGCCGGCGGCAGCACGTCGGCGGGAAGGACGCGCGGTCCCCCTCGTCCCTCGACGATCGAACGGGCCACCAGGTACGCCGCCAGGCCGGTCAGCGAGCCGAGCAGGCCCGCGACGGCCGTCTCGGCGGTGGCGATCAGCATCGCCTCCCGCGGCGTGGCCCCGGCCAGCCGGATCGCGGCGAGCCGCCGGTCGCGGGCCGGCGCGCCGAGCCGGATGCACTGCCCGGCCAGCGCCAGCACCGGGAACGAGACCAGCACCAGCGTCGCGGCCACCCCGGGCCGCAGGCCGGGCTCGACGAGCAGCTCGTTCGTGTACCGGTCGGCCCAGCCGTGAATCGACAGGACGGTGGCCGCGCAGAGCATCGCGACGGTCGCGAGCAGGGCGCTCAGCGCGGTGAGCACGGTCCGCAGCACGTCGGTGCGGTTGCCGGCCACCGCGAGCTGGGCCAGCGTCGACGGTCTCACCGGATCACGCCCAGGCCCAGCCCGGTGGGGTCGAGGACGCCGTCGCGCAGGGCCACCTCGCGGTCCGCGTACGCGGCGACGGTGGCCTCGTGCGTGACCAGCACGACTGCCGTGCCCTGGTCGCGGGCCACCCGCACGATCTCGCCGAGCACCTGCTCGCCGGTGAGCACGTCGAGCGCGCCGGTCGGCTCGTCGGCGAACAGCACCCGCGGCCCGGTGACCAGCGCCCGCGCGGTGGCGCAGCGCTGCTGCTGGCCGCCGGACATCGTCCCGGGCCGCTGCTCGGCGAGGTCGGCCACGCCGAGCCGCTCGAGCCACTCGAACGCGACCTGCCGCGCCTCCCGCCGCCCCGTGCCGGCGAGAAGCAGCGGCAGGGCGACGTTCTCCACCGCGGTGAGCTCGGGCACCAGCTGCCCGAACTGGAACAGCACCCCGAACTCGGTGCGCCGCAGCCGGGACCGCGCCGCCTCGGACCACAGTCCGATGTCGTGGTCGCGGTAGGTGACCGTGCCGGCGTCGGCCCGCAGGATCCCGGCCAGGCAGTGCAGCAGCGTCGACTTCCCGCAGCCGCTGGGCCCGGTCACCGCGACGATCTCGCCCTCCTCGACGGCGATGTCGATGCCGCGCAGGGCGGGAGTGGAGCCGTAGCCGCGAACAAGTCCGGTGCCGCTCAGTAGTGCGCTCAAGAGGTCACTTCCTTCTGCATCGCGGCGACTCGGCTGAGCGTGGTCCGCAGCCAGCGCAGGTCGGCCTCCAGGTGCCCGATGGCGTAGTCGGCGGCGACGACATCGCCGACGCCCGCCCCGGGCACGGACTTCGCGGTGGTGAGCTCGCGCATGCGGCTCATGTGGGCGGCCCGCTGGGCGACCAGGTAGTCGCGGGCCCGTTCGGCGTCGGCGGCGAGCAGCGCGACCACCACCTTGCTGAAGAGCTCACTCGTCACGTACGGCGCGGGCGGTTCCACCGCGGACAGCCACGTGTCGAGATGGCGGCGGCCCTCGTCGGTCAGCTGGTACGACGTACGGTCGGGGCCGCCCTCACGGTCCTGGCCGGCCTCGGCGACGTAGCCGTCCCGCTCGAGCCGGCCGAGGGTCGCGTAGACCTGGCCGAACGCGAGCGGCTTCGCCTGCGGGAGCCGCTCGTCGTGGGCGCGCTTGAGGTCGTACCCGTGCCGCGGGCCGCCGGCGAGCAGCCCGAGGAGGACATGGGCGGTGGACATGGCGACTACTATTCAATGAGTGAATAGCTGTCGTCAACTCTCAACCGCGGCGCAGGGCCACTACCGCGACGTCGTCATCGGCCTGTCCGGCCGCCCCTAGCTGCAACAACAGCCGGTCGCAGAAGTCCTCGAGATCGGGGTCGACGTCGCCGGCGACCCGGCGCAATGCCGCCAGGCCCACGTCGATGTCCTCGTCGCGGCGCTCCACCAGGCCGTCGGTGTAGAGCACCAGCGTGCCGCCGGGCGGCAGCACGAACGTCAGGTCGTCGGGGCGCGGCGCGTTGATGCCCAGCAGCGTGCCGCCCGGCTGCAGGTACGTCACCTCGCCCGCGGTGTGCAGCAGCGGCGGCAGGTGCCCCGCGCCGGCCATCCGCACCTCGCCGGTCGCCGGGTCGAGCGTGAGCAGGCAGACCGTCGCCGAGTCGGCCGGCAGCACCGTTCGCATGAAGCGGTTGACCAGGTCGAGCACCGCGCCCGGCGGGTGGCCCTCGACCGCGTACGCCCGGACCGCGTGCCGCACCTCGGCCATCACCGTGGCCGCGTGCAGCGAGTGGCCGGCCACGTCGCCGATCGCCACCAGCAGGCGGCCGCCGATCATGGCCACCTCGTAGAAGTCGCCGCCCACCTCGGTCTGCGAGCCGGCCGGCATGTACCGCACGGCCATCTCGACGCCGGCCACCCCGGGCAGCCGCGACTGAAGCAGGCTGCGCTGGAGCGTCACGGCGATCCGGTGTTCCTCGTCGTACGACCGCTGCGCCTCGACCGCGGCCGCCACCGCCTGCGAGAGCTGGCGCAGCACCGGGAAACCGGGCGTCTGCGAGCTCATCGGCACCGCCACGTAGACCGCCGGCCGATCGATGCGCAGGCGGGCCGCGGCCACCGCCACCGACTCGCCCTCCGGCCACTCGACCACGTCCCAGTCGGCGGGCTGGTCGGTGCGCACCAGCGAGCCGACCGCCACGTTGCGCTCGGCCAGCGACCAGGGCCGGACCACCGGCGGCGAGCCGACCGCGGCCAGGCTGTCGCCGTCGACGGTCTCGGCCAGCACCACGACCGGGCCACCGAAGATGTCGTACGCGCCGGCCGCCGCCGCCTCGAGCAGGGCGGGCAGGGTGGACGCCAGGTTGATCGCGAGCGTGGCCTCGGCGAGCCGGACCATCCGGGCCGCCAGCTGCTCGGCGCGGCGCCGGGCCGAGTAGTACCGCAGCACCGACTGACAGGTGGCGATCAGCTCGTCGGGCTCGATCGGCTCGACCAGGTAGGCGTCGGCGCCGCGGTTCAGTCCCTGGGTGCGGTCGCTGACGTCCACGGCGTGGGCGGAGACGTGGATGACGGGCAGCACCCCGTACGCGGGATCGCTCTTGATCCTCTCGCAGACGTCGAAACCGCTCATGTCGGGAAGCTTGACGTCCAGAACGACGAGATCGATCCCGGAGCCCGGCAGAACGCGCAGCGCCTCGGTCCCGGTCTCCGCCTGGCGCACCGTGAAACCGGCCCGGCTCAGCCAGCTGACCAGCAGGTAGCGCTTGGTGGCGCTGTCGTCGACGACGAGGACGGTGGCGGGGCTCATGACACCGGCAACCGTACGGTGAAGGTGCTGCCCTCCCCGGGCACCGACTCGACACGCAGGCCGCCGTTGAGGATGCCGACCAGCCGCCGGGCGTACGGCAGGCCGAGGCCGGTGCCCTTGCCCATCAGCGCCTGACTGCCGGGGACCTGGTAGAACTCCTCGAAGATCCGCTCCTGCTGATCGGCCGGGATGCCCGTGCCGGTGTCCGACACGGTGAACTCGACATCGCCGTCCACCGCCCGGGCGGCCAGCCGGACCTCACCCTCCGCGGTGAACTTGATCGCGTTGGTCAGCAGGTTGCGCAGCACCCGGGCCATCAGCACCTCGTCGGTTCGCAAGCCGGCCACCCGTGGCTCCTCGATGACGAAGTCGACCTCGGGGCGCGTCGCGAGCGGCCGCAGCGTGCCGCGCAACTGCCCGAAGACGGCGCGCAGGTCCACCTCGGCCCACTGCGGCTCGATCCGGCCGGCCTCCGCCTTGGCGAGGTCGAGCAGGTCGTTGACCAGGTTGAGCAGGTCACCCGAGGACGAGCTGATCAGCTCGACCTGGCGGCGCTGCTCGGAGCCGAGCGGGTCGGACGCCGGATCGAGCAACAGCCGGCTCAGCCCGATCACGGCGGTCACCGGCGCGCGCAGCTCGTGGCTCACGTTCGCCAGGAACCGGCTCTTGGCCTCGCTCGCCTCGCGCAACTGCTCCGACTTGTCGTCCAGCTCGGCGTAGAGAGCCACGACGCCGCGATTCGTCTCCTCCAGCTCCTCGGAGAGCTGGTTGTAGAGCGCCATCACGCCGCGGTTGGTCTCTTCCAGCTCGGCGTTGAGCCGGGCCAGGTCGTCGCGCTGTGCGCGCACCTCGTCGAGGGCGGCGATGAGCTGCTGATTCTGATCGCTCAGCTCGTCGAGCGGGGTGCCGGGAACATGCTCGGCCAGCCCGGTGCGGATCTCGTCCATGCGTTCCGGGGTCAGCCTCGGCGCGCTCGCCGGCAACCGTCGGGCCATCGAGACCACCGTACCGGTTTCGCCATCGCCGACCTCCAACGTGTCGACCAGGCGGCCGACCTGCGCGATCTGCGGGCCGACCTCGGCGGCGCCGCCGGGCGACGGGTTCTCCACCGCCACCCGTAACGTTGGTACCCCGTTCAGCTCCATGACGAACGCCACGTCGGCGTCCTCGCCGAGGGCGAGCATGACCCGGCCCACCTCGCTCAGCGCGGTGGCCAGCCGGGTCTGGTCCTGCTGCTCCATACCGACCGCGCGGGCCACCTCGCGGCCGAGGTGGCGCGCCACGAACACGTCCTGCTCCACCCGCAGGCGCATGCGCATGAGCGGCTCCCGCGTCATGGCAGCCGAGCCACCAGCACGCCGGCGTCGTCACGGCGGACACCGGCGTCGCGCAGCACGGTCGCCGCGATCACCGCCGGCGAATGGGTGAGCAGGCCCGGATAGTCGGCCATGTCGAAGCGGTCGACAACGCCGTCGCTGTGCATCAGCACGACCGCGCCGGGCTCGATCGGGTAGTCGTACTGCCGGATCTGGCGGCGCTGGTGACCGGCGATGCCCGGCAGCGAGATCATGCCGCGCCGGCCGCTCGGGCCGATCACCGTGCCGGAGATGTTGCCGAGGCCCGCATAGCGGACCAGGCCGGCCTCCGCGTCGAGCTCGGCCACGGCCAGGGCGGCGCCGCGGGTGTGGTTGAGGCGGCGGTGCAGGGTGTCGACCAGGGCGGCGGGCGGTTGCGACGGCGCGCTGACGAACGCGTGGACCGCCTCGTGGGCGGCCGCCGCGGCGAGACTGCCGTGTCCCAGCCCGTCGCACATCAGCACCTGGCGCCGGCCGTCCACGTCGCGGACGGCGAAGGCGTCGCCGCTCACCGGCTCGCCGGTGAGCGGGCGGGTCAACCCCGCGGCCCAGGCGGGTGGCGGCGGGTCGGAGGGCCAGACCTGGGCGACAAGCACGGTCCCTTTGCCGGGTACGGAGTGCAGATCGCTCCACGAGGCCTGGCGAACGATCGCGCCCAGCCCGATGCCGAGGGTGCCCGCCGTCGAGTGCCCGTCGCCGACCGAATGCGCCAGGTCGGCCATCCCCGGCCCGTGGTCGATCGCGATGATCTCGACGCCGGCCTGCTGCTCGTCGCGGACCGCGCGAACCAGCAGCGTGCCCTGGTCGGCGTGCTTCACCAGGTTGCCGGCCGTCTCGGCGGCCACGATGGAGAGGTCGGCCGTCCGCTGCTCGGACAGGCCCAGCTGGCCGGCCAGCCGCTCGGCCGCGCGGCGGACGGCGGACGCGTTCGCCGCGGCCTCCACCCGGAACCAGGCGCCCCCGTTCAGCAGGTCCTCGGGGAGCGACGCCACGGTGTCTCCGATCATCGGCACCACTTGGTGACGGTAATTGTTGTTCCCCGTCCGACCGCGGTGTCGATGACGAACTCGTCGACGAGCCGCCGGGCGCCGCTCAACCCTAGCCCCAGGCCGTTTCCGGTGGTGTAGCCGTCGGTGAGGGCCAGGTCGAGGTCGACGATGCCCGGACCCTCGTCGGCGAAGACGATCTGGATGCCCTGCCGGCGGCCGTTGTCGACCCGGGCGACCTCGACCGTGCCGCCCCCGCCGTAGACGAGGGTGTTGCGCGCCAGCTCGCTCGCCGCGGTGACCAGCTTGGTCTGGTCGACCAGCGACAGCTTGACCGCCACCGCGACGGTCCGCACCAGCTGGCGTACCCGGACGACATCCTGGTCGGATCCGACCAGGATCCGCTCGCCGTTGCTCACGGCTCGGGTACCTCTTCGGGTTCCGCCTCGGATTCCACGACGGGCTCGTCGTCGCCGGCCCGGTCGCGGGCCAGCAGCGCCATGCCGAGCTCGACGTTGAGCGCGGTGCGGATGCCCGGCAGCGACAGGCCCAGCTCGACCAGCGTGATGGCGACGGCCGGGCGCATGCCGACCACCACGGTCTCGGCGTCGAGCACCCGGGAGATCGAGGCGATGGTGGCGAGCGTACGGCCGACGAACGAGTCGACGATGTCGAGCGCGCTGATGTCGATGATCACGCCGTGACAGCCGGTCGCCACGATCCGCTCGGCGAGGTCCTCCTGCAGCTGCAGGGCGACCTGGTCCTCCATGTCGATCTGGATGGAGACCAGCAGGATGTCGCCGATCTTGAGGACCGGAACGCGCTCCACGTCAGCGACCCGTTTGTTTGAGGACGAAACGGAGCGCGTCGGCGAGCGACGCCTTGGTCGCGATGTCGCCGAACTCGATGCCGAGCGCCACGATCGTCTGGGCGATCTGCGGCCGGATGCCGGAGATGATGCAGTCGGCGCCCATCAGCCGGGCGGCCACCACGGTCTTGAGGATGTGCTGCGCCACCTGGGTGTCGACGGCCGGCACGCCGGTGATATCGATGATCGCGTACGGCGAGCCGGTGTCCACCAGCGTCTGCAGCAGCCGCTCCATCACCACCTGGGCGCGGGCCGAGTCGAGCGTGCCGACCAGCGGGACCGCGACCACGCCCTCCCACAGCTTGACCACCGGGGTGGAGAGCTCGAGCAGCTGCTCGGCCTGGTCGGCGATGAGCCCCTCGCGCACGCGCACGTAGCTGTCGAAGGTGAACAGCGCGGCGTCGTCGACGAACGCCGAGACGGCCACGTAGTCGCGCAGGTTGTTCGTGTCGGAGCCGTCCATGACCCCGAGCAGCGCCTGCTTGAAGGCGAAGACGCTGACCGCCGTCTCGGTGGCGCTGAAGCCCTGCCGGGCCCGATGGGTGGACAGCTCGCTCAGCTGGGCGCGCAGCTCGGCGGCCGCCTCCCGGGTGAGATCGGTGGCCCCGCCGGCGAACGCCAGCTGGAAACCCTTGCTCAGGTCCGCCGTCTGCCGCTCCAGCTCGGCGCGGCTCAACCGGCCCCGCAGGGTCTGGGCGACCTGATCCGTCCAGGCGCCGACCAGCGCCTCCCGGCTTTCCTCGAGCAGAACGGCGAAACGGCTCGCCTCTTCCGGACTCAGCGACACCGCTGCCTCCCTCTTACGCGCGACGGCGCGGACTTTACCATCGGCGGATGCAATAGTTGCCGTCAGCCAACTAAAGCCGCAAGGTCACAAACCGCGTGCCCCGTCCTGCCGATCAGACATGACCTGGAGTACCGTTCAGCACATACCTGGAGGTCCTGAATGTCCCTGACGGTACAAACGGAACAGCGCGCCGACATGGTCGTCGTGTCGGTGGCGGGCGAGCTCGACATGGCCACCGCGCCCCAGCTGCAGGACCAGATCAGCGACCTGCTCGAGAAGGGGCGCACCCGCCTGGTCTTCGACCTGGCCGAGGTCTCGTTCTGCGACTCCACCGGCCTGTCGGTCTTCGTCCGGGCGAAAAACAGCACCGACGACGCGGGCGGCACCGTCCGGCTCGCCGCGCCGCAGCGCGGGGTGCTGCGCATTCTCGAGGTGAGCGGCCTGGTCGAGGTGCTGCGCACCTATCCCTCGGTCGACGAGGCGGTGGCCGCTCAGGAGCCCGCGCTCGACTGAGCTCGGCGCTTTCTGTATTCGCCCGGTCGGCGTAGTTTGTCGCCGACCGGTGGCGGGCACCTGCTGCCGGGACCGACCGAACCCCCTCGGCGTGCTGGAGTGTGCTCGTGAGCAAAATGGTCCAAGGCTTCAAAGACTTCATCATGCGCGGCAACGTGGTCGACCTGGCGGTCGGCATCGTGATCGGCGCCGCGTTCACCGCGGTCGTCACCGCGTTCACCAACGGCTTCGTCAAGCCGCTGATCCAGCTGCTCGGCGGTGGTGAGGGCATCGGCGCCGGCACCTGGGAGGCGCGCAAGGGCGTCGTCTTCGACTACGCCACCTTCCTCAACGCGATCATCACCTTCCTGATCACCGCGGCCGTTCTCTACTTCCTGGTCGTCATGCCGCTCAACATGCTGGCCGAGCGCCGCCGGCGCGGCGAGGAGCCGCCGCCGAAGACCCCGAGCGAGGACATCCTGCTGCTGACCCAGATCCGCGACCTGCTGGCGCAGAACGCCACCGCCTCGGGCGCCCAGGGCAGCGCCGTGAACGACATCCTCAACCGCCGCCAGGACCCGCCGCGCTAAAAAGATCAACCAGACCGGGTACGATTCGAACAGATGTTCTATACAGTAGCCGGATGGAGCAGCGTAAGCACTGGTGGAACGGCAAGTGGGGCCGCATCGCCCGCAAGGACGTATACCTGCGGGTGAGCGGCGACCAGTGGTATGTCGAGCAGCGCGCGGGCGGTGCGGATGGCGTCTCGCACTTCTTCGAGTGCGACAGCGAGGACGCCGCCCTCGACACCGTGCGCGCGCTGCTCTCCGGGCCGGACGAGTGGCGCGAGCTCTCGGTCCGGCCCCCGGCCCGTTGATTCCTGCGCGGCGCGGCGTTCCCGGCGCGACTCCCGCGCGGCCTTCTACGCCGCGCGGTCCTGGCGGTGCTCCGCGGTCATCGGGCCGCGGGGCACGAGGCGCAGGCCCGGCCGCGCGGCCGGGATCGACGGCTCGTCCTCGTCGTCCATGAAGCGCGCCCGCCAGCCCGACCAGCCCTCGCTGCGCGCCCCCGGCGGCGCCGCGAAGCCGCCCGGGATCCGCGAGAGCGCGACGACCAGCAGATACCCGAGGATCACGAAGCCGTGGCTGACCAGCCGGGTGGAGTCGACCCGGTCGCCGGTCAGGTCGTTGACCGAGAGCAGCAGCAGCATCCCGACGAACGCGGTGAGCATCGGCACCAGCCCCGACGGCCGCGAGCGCCGCAGCGCGATGAAGAGGTACCCCGCCCCCACCGCGACGTTCCACGCGGCCGACTCGTGCCACAGGTGGCCCGGGGTCGCGTCGAGCCCGGCGGCGTGCACGTGGCTGCCGGCGAAGCCCCCGCCGACCTGGGTCAGACCGAGGATGAGCTGCACCGCTCCCACGCCCGCGAGCGCGACGTAGAGCGCGGCCGCCACCGGGAAGCGCCTCTTCTTCGGCGCCATGACCGGCGGCATGGCGGCCAGAATGCTCGCGCTGAGATCCGGGGCGACGCCCACCGCCGTACGCGTCAATCTGTTGACCTTGGCGGCCGCGTCGAGCCACTCCCGGCAATCGGCGCACCCTGCCAGATGCTCGTCGACCAGCGGCCGGCCGGCCGGATCGTCCTCGCCGTCCAGCTGTGCAGACAGCATCTCGCGCCACCGCTCACAACCCATGTACCCATAGTCGCGCGTAGCGCCCGCAAAGTTCCCTGTGGTTGGATCGGCGGTCATGGTCGAGCTGGGCGGGCAGATCGTTGACCAGGACCTCCGGAAGGCGCCGCTGACCGAGGCCGTCATCGCCGACACCGACTTCCTCCGGTGCCGGCTCGACGGCGCCTACCTGTTCGGCGCCGTCTTCCAGCGCGGGTCCGTCGTCGAGTGCGGCGTACGGCGCGCCGACCTGCGCGACGCGCTGATCGTCGACACCCGGTGGCAGTCGATCGACCTCGCCGGGGCCCGGACCAACCGGCTCGCGGCGGAGCGCACGACGTTCGAGGGCTGCACCTTTCCGCCACTGAACCATGTCGAGTTCCGCGAGTGCTCGTTCGTCGGTTGCCGGTTCACCGGGAGGCTGTCCGACGTGCAGTTCCTCGGCGGCGGCGTGCTGCAGGACGTGGTGTTCTCGTCGGACGACTTCCGCTTCGCCGAGTTCCACGGCATGGAGTTCGAGTCGGTCACCTTCCCGGAAAGCGGCCGCCTCATCGTCATCCCCCGCAATTTCCGGGCTGTGGCGCGGCGGGCCGACGTCCTCTCGACCGTGCGCCGGGACGAGATCGGCAAGACGTTCCGGCGGATGCTTTCCGCGCAGTCGCTGCAGCGGCCGGAGAAGAGCGAGACCGCCGGCTGGGTCCTCGCCAAGCGGGACTGGGACGACGACGAGCTGGCCGACTTCGCGGCCGAGATCCTCTACGCGGCGCAGGCCGAGATCGCCGGCTAGCAGGCCGGCTAGCGCAGGCTCGGCGGTGGCCCAGGCAGCTGGGGCCGGCCCGCGTGCGGCTGGGCGCCGCTGCCGCCCATCAGCCGCTTGCGCTCCCGGAACGCCCGCAGGTTGGCCGTGTTTCCGCAGGTGGAGACGTCGTGCCAGACGCCGCTGTTGTTGCGGGAGGTGTCGAAGAACGCGGCCCGGCAGTCGACGTTGTGGCAGAGCTTGAGCCGCGGCCACAACCCGGCCTGCTGGGCGAGCAGAGCCTCGGCCCAGAGCGCGGAGGCCAGCCAGCGGGTGCCGCGCCCGGTCGGGACCATGCGGACCCAGCCGTCGGCGTCGGGCACCAGGCTCACCGGCACGTCGGCCGGCGGGAGCGCGCCGTCGAGCAGGCCGTCCTTGCCGGCGGCGAGGATCACATTTTCGAAGGTGGTGCGCAGGCGGCGCAGCGACCGCAGATCGGACGTCGAGATGAGCAGGGTCGGCGCCGGCAGGCCGGAAACCCGGGACCAGGTGGTGAGCGCCTCGGTCAGCCATCGCTGGGCGTCGTCGGCGGTGACCAGCAGGTCGGAGCCGTAGTGCAGGGTCGCCCGGGTGTTCAGCAGCTCCTGCACGAGCGCGAGCCCGGCGGGGGCTTCGCGGACGCCGTGCCGGGCGCTGGCCAACCATGACATAGCCGAAGGGTACTTGACTCTTTTCCGTAACCGCGTCCACCACTCGTTCGGACCTGTCGGTCACGATCGGGATGCGAATGGGTCTCATTCGCCGTCCACTGGTCAAAGTGAGACGTTTTCGGCAATGATCTCTGGTGGGACGGGAGGAGCGAATGGTGCGCAAGGCTCTGACGCTGGCGGTCGCGCTGGCAGCGACGATCACGCTGGCCGCCGGGTGCGGTTCGGAGGACACCCCTGATACGGGTGCGCAGGCTCCGTCCGTACTCCCCTCGGTCTCCACGGAGCCCAGCCCCTCACCCAGCGTGACCGAGTCGCCAACCCCGGCGCCCACGACGCCCTCTCCCACGGCGACGGCCAAGCCGCAGAAGCTCAAGATCGGCTCGAAGGGCCCGCAGGTGCTCGCGCTGCAGCAACGGCTCACCGACCTCGGGTACTGGAACGGCAAGGCGGACAGCAAGTTCGGCGGCACCACCCAGCAGGCCGTCCTCGCGATCCAGAAGGCGGCGGGCATCGGCCGGGACGGCACCGTCGGGCCCAAGACGCAGAAGGCACTGGACGACGGCGTACGCCCGAAGGCCAAGTCGAAGACGGGCACCGGCTACCTCGTCGAGATCAATTTGAAGAAGCAGCTGCTGATGTTCGTCAAGGACGGCGCGGTGGTGGCCACGCTCAACACCTCGACCGGTTCGAACGAGCATTACGAGTACGAGGGTCAGACCTACCTCGCCGACACCCCGACCGGCCACTTCAAGGTCGGCCGGCAGATCGACGGCGTGCGGCACGGCCCGCTCGGCGACCTGTTCCGCCCGAAGTACTTCAACGGCGGCATCGCGGTGCACGGGTCGCCCAGCATCCCGGGGTACGCGGCCTCGCACGGCTGCGCCCGGGTGTCGAACGCGGCGATCAACTGGATCTGGGCGACCGGCAAGATGCCGCTGAAGACCAAGGTCTGGGTCTACAGCGCCTGATTCACCCGTCGATCCGGGTGATGTTGCGGATCTTGTTGGAGGCGTCGAGGGCCGCCACCTTGTACGCCTCGGACAGCGTCGGATAGTTGAAGACCGCGTCGACCAGGTAGTCGACCGTGCCGCCGCAGCCCATCACGGCCTGCCCGATGTGCACGATCTCGGTGGCGCCGGTGCCGAAGACGTGCACGCCGAGCAGCTTGCCGTCCTCGGGGGCGACCAGCAGCTTCAGCATGCCGTACGAGTCGCCGACGATCTGGCCGCGGGCGAGCTCGCGGTAGCGCGCGATGCCGACCTCGAACGGCGTCGACGAGTCGGTCAGCTCGTCCTCGGTCTTACCGACGAAGCTGATCTCGGGGATCGTGTAGATGCCGATCGGCTGGAGCTGGCCGATCTCGCGCACCGGCTCGCCGCAGGCGTGGTGCGCGGCCAGGCGGCCCTGCTCCATCGAGGTGCTCGCGAGCGCCGGGAAGCCGATCACGTCGCCGACCGCGTAGATGTTGTCGACCGCCGTACGGTAATTGGCGTCGACCTCGATGCGGCCGCGACGGTCGGCAGCGAGCCCGGCCGCCTCGAGCGCGAGGTCGTCGGTCTGGCCCTGCCGGCCGGCCGAGTACATGACCGTGTCGGCGACGATCTTCTTGCCGCTCTTGAGGACGCAGAGCGCGGCCGTGGCGTGCCGCTCGACCGCCGCCACCTCCTCGCCGAAGCGGAAGGTGACGCTCAGGTCGCGCAGGTGGTACTTGAGCGACTCGATGATCTCGTCGTCGCAGAAGTCGAGCATCTGGTCCCGTCGCTCGACGACGGTGACCTTGGTGCCGAGCGCGGCGAACAGCGACGCGTACTCCATGCCGATGACGCCGGCGCCGACCACGACCATGCTGCGCGGGACCGCCTGCAGGTTGATCACACCGTCCGAGTCGACGATCGTACGGTCGTCGAAGTCCACACTGTCCGGCCGCGCGGGCCGGGTCCCGGCCGCGATGATGATCTTGTCGGCGGTGACCTTGTTTTCCCGGCCGCTGCCGCCGTCGACGTAGATCGAGTGCGCGTCGGCGAACCGCCCCACGCCGGTGATCATCTGGACGTGGTTGCGGGAGAGCTGGTTGCGGATGACGTCGGTCTGCCGGCTGATCACGTGCTGGGTGCGGGCGGCCAGGTCGGAGACGGTGATCTCGTCCTTGACCCGGTAGCTCGAGCCGTACAGGTCGCGCTGGCTCAGGCCGGTCAGGTAGAGCACCGCCTCGCGCAGGGTCTTGGACGGCACCGTGCCGGTGTTGATGCAGACGCCGCCGATCATGTCGCGGCGGTCCACTATGGCGACGCGGCGGCCCAGCTTGGACGCGGCGATCGCGGCCTTCTGACCGCTGGGCCCGGAGCCCAGCACCAACAGGTCGTAGTCATACACATCGCTTAGCGTCGCAGTCCGCGTGCACGGCAGTCCATGGGCGCCATCAGCTTTTTCCGCGGTGTTCGCGTGTTGATCTCGCGGCGCGGCGCCGGGACGGCCGCCGGCGGCAGAGCGGTCCCGTAGATCTCGGCGCAGATCACCACGCTCATCCACGGGACCCAGGGGCCGCTGAGCTCCACCGTCCGGTCCTGGAACCGCAGCGCCACCGACCATTCGCTGAGCCGCATGGCGGAGATGCCGGAAAGCAGGTATTCGTCGCCGACGATCAGCCGCCGGCTGGTGATCACCGCGATCCGGCGTTCGTTTTTCAGGGTGACCGGAAACCAGCCGTACTGCTTCTCCCCTGGGCGCAGCGCGACCGTCGGCGCGACGGCGGCCGGGCGCCCGCCCCGCCGCACCAGGCCGGCCAGCATGGTCATCGCGCGGAACCCCGCGCTGAGTTGTCCGGCGTCGTACTCCAACGCCCCACTCCGTTCTCGACGGACCGCCCCCGTGCGGCCACGTCCGATACTGACCGGTCCCGGGCCGCCCCGACCAGCCAATACCCTTCCCTGGGGGCCGGATTTGTCCGATCCGGCTAATCCTTTAGAAGCGCTCGCAGCTCACCCACTCATCGGGCGCGGGATCGGCGTTGCCGAGAACGCACTGATCCCCGCCCTCGCCGCCGTCCAGGTGGATCGGCTGCTCCGTCCACGCGTGGCCCCACAGCACGTCGTCGCCGTCGCCGCCGTAGAGGAAGGCGCCGCCTCCGCCGCCGAGCAGCGTGTCGTTGCCCCCGAGGCCGTAGATCACGTCGCCGCCGCCGTACCCGTCGATCCGGTTGTCCAGCTCGTTGCCGGTGAGCCGGTCGGCGTGCTGGTAGCTGCCCATCAGATCCTCGACGTCGGCGCCGACCGTGTCACCCTCGCCCGGCGCGCCGTCGTCGCCGGCCTCACCGTCGAGATCGACGACGACCGAGCCGTTGTGGTCGCGGTAATCGACCAGGTCACGGCCGTCTCCGCCCAAAATCACATCCGCGTACGGCTGAGCAGCGTCGCCCTTGAGCGTGTCGTCCCCGCCCCTGCCGTCGAGGTGGTCGCGCCCCGCCGCGCCTTCGAGGTAGTCGTTGCCGGGGCCGCCCTCGAGCGTGTCGTTGCCCGGCCCGCCGACCAGCGCCGTCCCGGTCGCCGAGGCGTACAGCCGGTCGTCCGCGTTGCCGCCGATGATCGCGTCGATGTCCGCGGCGATCGTGTCGCGCTCCCCCGCCTGGCCGTCGTCGCCGCTCACCCCATCGGCGTCGGCGGTCACCGGCAGGTTGCGGCCCGCGTAGGTCACCTCGTCGTGGGCGCTACCGCCGCCGCTGAGCAGGTCGGCGTCGGCCTGTCCCGGCCGGACCGCGGTGTCCTCCCGGATGTCGTCGAGGCCCGGCCCGCCGTACACCCGGTCGTTGCCGAGGTTGCCGCTGAGCTGGTTGGTGCCCGGCCCGCCGTACAGAACGTCGTTGCCCTCGCTGCCGTAGATCATGTCGTCGCCGGCCGCGCCGTTCAGGTAGTCGTCGCCGGCGTGCCCGACCAGGGTGTCGGCGCCGTTGCCGCCCTCGACGCGGTCGTTGCCGGCCTCGCCGTCGAGGCTGTCGTCGCCGTCCTGCCCGTACAGCGCGTCGTTGCCGTCCCGGCCGAAGAGCCGATCGATGCCCGTCCCGCCGTCGATGCCGTCGTTGCCGCTGCCGCCGTAGCTCGTGTCGTTGCCGTCCTGACCGTAGATCCGGTCGTTGCCGGCGCCGCCGTCGATGCCGTCGCTGCCGCTGCCGCCGTACACGACGTCGTTGCCGTTGCCGGCCCAGATGCCGTCGGCGCCGGCCTCGCCGTACAGGATGTCGGCCCCACTGCCGCCGTAGATCCGGTCGTTGCCGGCGCCCGCGAACGCCCGCATCGGCACCGCTGTCCGGTTGGCCACCGTGTCGTTGGAGTCGGAGAGCCACACCTGAATCAGCTTCGCGGTCTTGGCGGTGGTGCATCGGACCTTGGTCCTGTCGCCCTTGACCGCCTTGCAGCCCTTGCCGGCCCGGATGGCGACCCGATCGTCGATGGTGACCGTCAGCCCGCTGCGGGTGATGACGATGTTGTTCACCGCCCTCGCGGCCGCCCCGAAGCTGACCGTGGTCGACGACACCGAGGCCACGCCCGTAGCGGCGGCCTGGGCCGGCGCCGGCATCGCGAGCAGGCCGAGCGAAAGAGCGGTGGGCAACACCAGCCACAGTGGACGCATTTGCACGGCCGGAATGATAGATCATGACGCCTATTCCAAGCACTTGCTTTACATCGACCGTCGCCGAGCGGAGCATTCCAAGCATGTCTTTGGAATCGGAGGGTCGCAGGGTCGTCGGCGACGCCCTGGCGCTGCGCGCACTCGCCCATCCGTTGCGCCTCAAGCTGCACGCCCTGGTCGGCCGCGAGGGCTCGGTCACCGCCGCCGAGGCGGCCCGGCAGCTCGGCGTCAGCCAGGCGCTCGCCTCCCACCACCTGCGCCAGCTGGCAAAATACGGCTACGTCGAGCCCGCCGAGGCCGGCGACAACCGCGAGCGCCCGTGGCGGGTCACGCACACGTCCACCAGCTTCGAGCCGGAAAAGACGGACGAGGCGCAGGAGGCCGTCGAGGCCCTGGAGCGCTTCGTCATCGAGCGCACAGGCGCCCAGTTCGCCGACTGGCAACAACGCCGCGCCGACGCCGACCCTCGCTGGGCCGACCAGACCGGAATCTCCCAGAGCCTGGTCTACCTGACCCTCGACGAGATGACCGAGCTCCACCGAGCCTGGACCGAGCTCATCACCCCCCTGGTCGACCGCCGCCCCCTGGGCGACACAGCGGCCCGCCCCGCAGACGCGATCCCGGTCGACATCACGCTGATCGCCACCCCGCTACCGCCCACCGCCTCCGGCGGCTGACATGCGGGTCCTAGCCAACCGCGACTACCGCCTGCTGCTGGCCGCCAACTTCGTCTCGTTCACCGGCGACTGGATCCTCACCACCGGCCTGGCATACCAGGTCTACGTCCTAACCGGTTCCACTTTGGCCTCCGCCACGATGGTCCTGGCCGCACTGCTCCCACAGGTCACCCTGGGCTCGTTCGCCGGCGTCCTGGCCGACCGCTGGGACCGCCGCCGCACCATGATCGCCTGCAACCTCCTCCTGGCAGCCACCCTGCTGCCGCTGCTGCTGGTCACCCACCCCGGCCGAGCCCCGATCGTGTACGCCGTAGCAGCCATCCAGAGCACCCTGGCAGTCTGCTTCGCCGCAGCCGAGGCCGCCCTGGTGCCCACCCTCATCGCACAGAAGCACCCGCTCGCGCAGCCGGCCCCCGCCGCGCAGCCGGCCCCCGCCGCGCAGCCGGCCCCCGCCGCGCAGCCGGCCCCCGCCGCGCAGCCGGCCCCCGCCGCGCAGCCGGCCCCCGCCGCGCAGCCGGCCCTCACGGCGCAGCCGGACTCGGCCGCGGCGAAGGATCTGGTCACGGCGAACGCGCTGAACGGCCAAGCCCGCGACGTGGCCAGGCTGACAGGCGCGGCCCTGGGCGGTTTGCTGGCCGCCTCCGGCGGCATCCAACTAATCACCCTGGTCGACGCGGCAACCTTCGCCGTAGCCGCCGCCCTACTGACGGCAATCAGGCACCGGGTGGCCCGGGCAAGCTCCCCCGCCACGCCGCCGCGTTTCTTGCGCGACTGGCGAGAGGGCACCCGTATCGCCCTCGGCAACCGCACCCTGCGAACGCTGGCGGCCTTCGCACTGATCACCGGCGTGGGCGAGGCCATCATGATGACCCTCATGGCCCCGTTCGTCCGCGACGTCCTGCACGGCGGCAACGAGGCCTACGGCACCATCATGGCCGTCCAGGCGGTGGGCGGCCTGGCCGGCGGCATGACCGCTACACTGATCGGCCACCGCTTCTCCCCGCGCCTGCTACTGGGCGCCGGAGCAACCGTCTTCGGTCTGCTGGACCTGGTCCTGTTCCTCTATCCACTTGTCAACGACGCCCTCTGGCCCGCCCTCACCGTCATGGTCCTCGTAGGCCTCCCCGGCGCCTTGACCATGGCCGGCCTCACCACGGTCTTCCAGATCTCCACATCAGACAGCCACCGCGCCCGGGTCTTCGGCGCGATCACCGCCCTCAAGGCCACCGCCATGCTGGTCGGCATAACCCTGGCCGGCACCCTCCCATCGCACGCGGGCATAGTCCCGGTAATCGCCCTCCAGGGCGTCGGCTACCTATCCGCCGGCCTCCTGGTCCTGGCCGTCCTCCCCACCACCCGGCCTCCAACCGCCGACCAGACCTCCCGCTTCGCCGCTCACACCAACGCGCACCCGGCCCATCACTCCACCGACCAACCAGCCCCGCCCCCTCACCCCACCAGCCATCCGGGCTCCGCCGTCCAGCCAGCCAAGCCCCCGCACCTCACCCGCCATCCGGCTCCGCCTCCCAACCAGCCAAGCCCCCTCACCTGACCGGCCATCCGGGCTCCGCCGCCCAACCGGCCCTCGCCCCCTGGCCGCACCCAGCCGGCCGCCGAGACTGGCGTTTAGGCCGCCGCGCGGGTGGCCGACTGGCTCGCCTCGGGGAACCAGCTGTCGAGAGCGCGCCGCAGCTCCTCCAGGGGCGCGTCCTCACCCGGACCGGCCGCCCAGGCGATCACGCCGTCGGGTCGGAGCAGCACGGCGGACAAGCGGTCGTCGCCGAGATCGGTTGCCGTGACGGCCTCGACCCGGCCATCGTCGAGCCCTTTGGCATCGGGGTGCAGCAACAGCGCGTGGCCGCTGGTGGTGAGCTCTTCCAGCGGAACGCCGTCGACTGTCAGCGGCGGGCAGGCGGTGCCGGTCAGGGGATGCCTGGCGGGGTAAGGCATCTCGTGACGGATCGTGATGCCGGAGAGCAGGCGGCTCAGGTGCCTGTTGACCTCGGGCAAGTCCATGAGGTCGCTGACGATGTCGCGCAGCGCGTCGACGTGTGGCCCGGGCGCCAGCAACGCCGACTGGGCGCGGGTGTTGGCGAGGACGGCCGCGCCGACCGGATGCCGCTCGGCGGTGTAGGTGTCGAGCAAACTGGCGTTGCCATGGACCGCGGCGGCGAGCTTCCAGCCCAGGTTGACGGCGTCCATCAGGCCGAGATTGAGCCCCTGGCCACCGTTGGGCGAGTGGACGTGCGCGGCGTCGCCGGCCAGCAGCGTGTGCCCTCGCCGATAGGTGCCGGCCTGCCGGGCCTGATCGGTGAAGCGCATGCCGCCGTGAAAGTCGGTGATCTCGACATCGACGCCGGCCACCCGATGGACGCTCGCGCGCATCTCCTCGGCGGTCAGCGGCGCCGACCGATCGGGCTCGGTATCCAGGAAGTCGTAGGTGGCGACCATGCCGTCGCCGTGGAACAGCGTGCCGGCCGCGAGCCGCCCGGGCGCCGGAAGCGGACCGGTAACCCCGGCACGCGCGAACCGGATGGTCATCAGCGGCGGAGTGCCCGGGAACTCGAAACCGGCAAGCCCGCGCACGACGCTGTGCCCGCCGTCGCAGCCGACCACATAACCGGCCGCGACCCGCCTCGGCCCGGTCGGCGTGTCGACGGTCAGCACGCCACCGCTGTCGGCGGCATCCAGCCCCGTCACGGCGTGGCCGAAGAGCACCTCGACCCCGAGGTCGTGCAGGTGGCGACGCAGGAGGGCCTCGAGCGCGGGCTGACCGATCAGCACGCCGCGACGGCCCGGGTCGGCCGCCTCCAGGTCGATCTTGTGAATCCACGCGAAGTGGGACCTGGTCGTGCCGTGATCTTGCTCGAGCTTTCGCAGCCCGTGCTCGTGCTCGCGGTCGAGCTCGGCGCCCAGGCCCCGGCGGCGCAGCGCCTCGGCCGCCAGCGGGCCGATCCCGCGGGCCTTGGGGAGCTCACTCGGCCCGGCTAGGCGCTCCAGCACCATCGGCCGCACTCCCGCGAGCGCCAACTCGGCCGCGAGCAGCAGCCCCACCGGCCCGGCACCCACCACGACGACTTCAGCCTGCATGGCGAACCCCCGCTCCAACATGAGACGAGACGGTCTCGTCTTGAGTTCGACCATAGCGAGACGAGACGGTCTCGTCCAGAGATGGCGTAGGATTGGCCCGTGACCGGCGTTCCGTCCCAGGCCAAGCGGCAGGCCATCCTCGAGGCCGCCACCGAGACGTTCCTCCACTCCGGCTACGCCGCGAGCGTCGACGAGATCGCGGCCGTGGCCGGGGTCGGCAAACAGACCGTCTACCGCCATTTCCGCGATAAGCAGACGCTGTTCCTGGCCGCCGTCGCCGCGGCCCGAGCCACCACGACCGACCAACGCGCCGCAGGCCGGCCAAGAGCAGGCCACCCAGAAGCCGGCCACCCAGAAGCCGGCCACCCGGAAGCCGGCCACCCGGAAGCCGGCCACCCGGAAGCCGGCCACCCAGATACAGGCCACCCGGAAGCCGTCCAGCCCCACGGCGACTGGACGTTCGCGCCGGACGACCCCACCAAGACGCTGACCCGCCTGGGCGAGCGCATTCTCACCGCGGCGCTCTCACCGACCGTGGCCGCCCTGCACCGCCTCACGATCGCCGAGATCGGCAACCACCCCGAGCTCAGCGACCACTGGGGCGACGGCGCCGAGCCGTTCATAGACCACGAGCTGGCCGCCTATCTCCGCCGCTGGGACGAGTCCGGCGTCCTCGACGTGCCCGACCCGGTTCGCGCCGCACGCCAGTTCGCCTACCTGCTGATCACCGAGGGACGCATGGCCTCCGCGTACGGGACGAAGCACCTCACCGCCAAACGGCTCCACACCATCGCCGCCGAGACCGCCGACCTGATCATCCGCGCCCACCGGCCCACCTGATGTCACTCATCTCTCGGGGATGAGGTGCGGGCCGGAGCGCGCAAGAGACGCTCTGGGCACCCGGACGCCCTAGGGAGGCGCAGCGATGGCTTTCGACACGTTCATGGTGTATGCGGGGGTTTATCCGAGCGTTGCCGACGCGGAGGCCGACTACGACCTGGTCAAGGACCTGCATCGGAAAGCCGGACTGATCGACGCCTACGACGCCGCCGTGCTGGAGCGGCGCGAGGGCGGCAAGACCAAGATTGTCCGCAAGCACGAGACACCGACCCGGGTCGGCGGCGTGCTCGGCGGCGGGGTGGGGCTGGCCACCGGCCTGGTGGTGGCGCTGTTCCCGTTCGCGGCCATCGGCGGCGGGCTGCTGGCCGCCACCACCGGCGGCGGGGCGATCCTCGGCGCCGTGGCGGGTCACGCCGCCGCCGGGATGAGCCGGCACGACCTCAAGGAGCTCGGCGAGTATCTCGACGCCGGCCAGGCGGGCCTCGTCGTGGTCGCCGCCTCGGACATGGGCGCCAAGGTCGAGCAGGCCATGCGCCGCGCGGAGAAGCTCGAGGCCAAGGAGCTGAAGGCCGACACGGCCGAGATCGAGCAGGACGCCAAGACGGCAGCCGAACCAGCTTGATTCCCCGGGGGATGCGAACGGCCGCCGGCAGGGGGTGCCGGCGGCCGTTACGCTCCAAATGATCAGCGGCCGTACCGGGACTTCAGGTGTCGCCAGAAGTCCCGGAACATCCATTTGTCGAACTCGGTGATCGAGGTTGCGCTGCCGGCCTTCATGATGAAGCCCTGGCCGGGCAGTGGGTCCCAGTCATAGAAGTCATCCAATCCATAGGTATGCCCCATTTCATGGAGCAAAATATGGATGTTGGTGGCGTTCAGGTTGCTCATGAAGTACTCGGAACCGATCCGCTGACCCCAGTCGCCGCCCGCGCCACCACCGAAGCCGGCGGTGAGCCACAACGAGTGGTCGTAGTGATGTGACGCCCCACCCGGGCAGCCCGAGTAGTTGCCGTCCTGGTGGAAGAAGCGGCCGCACGACTCGACACACTGCGGCGCGTTCTCCCGGATGTTGTTGACGTAGATGTCGACCGACGTGTCGGTCCACTCCAACTGGGCCCGATCGCGCACCGCCCAGCCGACGACCTTCACCGGCACCTGCTTGTAGGGCCAGTTGTTCCAGGCCACGCCGTTGTCGAGCATCTGGTCCATCCACTTCTGGTACTGCCGCTGCAGCGCGGCTGCGACCGCGTCCCGCTGGGCGGCGGTCACGTGCGCGGTGGAGTCCCAGCGAACGCAGTAGTTGATCGCGCCACCGCCGGCGAAGAGCTGGTCCCACCCGTAGTTCTTGAACCCGTACAGGTCGCCGTAGGTCTGCTCCTCATGGGACCAGACCGCGGCGAGCGGCTGCACCAGGCTCGACGGCGGATTCCAGACATTTCCAGAGGGGGGAGCGCTAGTAGTGGGCGAAGTAGGAGGTGACGTGGACGGCGTGGTACTGCCGGTACAAGAAACCCCGTTGACGGAAAAGACCGTAGGGACCGGATTGGCCGTACCAAATGTCCCGGTAAATCCCACGCTCACCGTCCCGCCGCTGGCGACCGAGCCGTTCCAGCTCGCGGCCACCGCGGTGACCGACTGGCCCGACTGGCTCCAGGTGGCGCTCCAGCCCTGACCGACCTTCTGCGAGGCATCCGGGAAGGTGAAGCCCAGCGTCCACCCGTTGAGCGGATCGCCGAGGTTGGTGACCGTGACGGAGGCCTGGAAGCCGCCCTGCCATTGGTTCGGCACGGTGTAGGCGACACGGCAACCCACCGCCGCGTACGCCGGCTTCAGCACACCCACGATCGAGAACGCGACGAATATGCAGGCAAGTGCCCACGCGGCGCGACGTCTCATGGAAAGCTCCTAAGGCATGAAGGAGTGACAGCCCTCGGAACGTGGCACCGGTCCGGGCACAGCTTATATCGATGAAAACGAATGCGGTACCCGGAGATTCACAGGATGGCTCGCGCCGGTTAGCCGACCGGCCGCCTGGCGCCCCTAGGGTCGCAGCGAGGTGATCGCAATGTCCAAGAGCATGCTGGCCGGCAAACGGCCGCTGCCCGCGCACATCACCGTCTATCTCTTCGTCACCATCCCGTTCCTGGCGCTGCTCGCGGCCATCCCGTTCGCCTGGGGCTGGGGCCTGACCTGGCTCGACCTCGCGCTGGCCGCCGGCTTCTACGTGCTGACCTGCCTGGGCACCACGGTCGGCTACCACCGCTACTTCACGCACGGCTCGTTCAAGGCCAAGCGCCCGCTGCGGCTCGCGCTCGCCGTCGCCGGCAGCCTCGCCGTCCAGGGCCCGATCCTGCACTGGGTCGCCGATCACCGCCGGCATCACGCGTACGCCGACAAGGAGGGCGATCCTCATTCGCCCTGGCTGTTCGGCACCTCGCCGATCGCGCTGGCCCGCGGCTTCTGGCACGCGCATCTCGGCTGGATCCTCGACCGCGACCTCACCAACCAGGAGCGGTTCGCCCCCGACCTGCTCGCCGACCGGGACATGCGGATGGTGCACCGGCTGTTCGGGCCGCTGACCGTCCTCACGCTGATCGGTCCGGGCGTGCTCGGCGGGCTGATCACCTGGTCCTGGGCCGGCGCGCTCACCGCGTTCTTCTGGGCCGGGCTGGTCCGCATCACGTTCCTGCACCACGTGACCTGGTCGGTCAACTCGGTCTGCCACATGATCGGGGAGCGGCCGTTCGCGGCTCGCGACAAGTCGGCGAACTTCTGGCCGCTGGCGATCCTGAGCATGGGCGAGGCCTGGCACAACCTGCACCACGCCGACCCCACACAAGCCCGGCACGGCGTACGCCCCGGCCAGATCGACATCTCGGCCCGGGTGATCTGGATCTTCGAGCGGTTCGGGTGGGCACACGACGTGCACTGGCCGACGGCCGAGCGGCTGGCCAAGATAACCAGGGCGGCATAATGACCCGGTGCGAGAAGTAGTAGACGGCGTCTTCGAGCTCGGCCTGGGTTTCGTCAACGTCCACCTGGTGGTCACCGACGACGGCGTCGTGCTGATCGATACCGGTCTGCCCCGCCGCTCCTCGCGCATCGAAAAGGCGCTGAGCGAGATCCGCCGCCCGCTCGGCGAGGTGCGCACGATCCTGCTCACCCACCATCATTTCGACCACACCGGCAACGTCGCCGACCTGCGTACCCGCTCGGGCGCGCGGGTCTTCGCCCACGCCGCCGACGCGCCGGTGATCACCGGTGCGATCCGGCCGCCGGCGCCGAAGAAGCTGCTGGCCCGGATGGCGAGCAAGATGATGCACGCCGAGCCCACCAAGATCGACCAGCTGATCACGGCGGACGAGTCCGAGCCGTTGCCGGGCTTCAACGCGCTGCACACGCCGGGCCACACCCGCGGCCACGTCGCCTATCTGCTCGATCGGGCCGGCGGCGTGCTCTTCGCGGGCGACGCCGCGGCCGGCAACAAGGGCGAGGTCACGAGCGCGCCGCGCGCGGCGGCGGCCGATCTGGCCGAGCTGGACCGCAGCGTGATCAAGCTGGCCTCGTACGAGTTCGACCACGCCGTCTTCGGCCACGGCCAGGCGGTCAGCGGCCGAGCCGTCGACCGTTTCCGGAAGTATGCGGAGACGCTCGGCGAAAGCAACGGCACGTAACGCCGGAAAGTTGCGTTTAGTTTGGAAATCGGCTAACGACAATGCGGTGTGCCGGACATCGGCAGCAATCATCGTGACTGCATGCGAGTCGCTCTGGTCACGGAGTCCTTCCTGCCGGATGTCAACGGGGTCGCGCACTCGGTGGTGCGGGCGGCCGAGCATCTGATGCGTCGCGGGCACCAGCCGATGGTGATCGCCCCGCAGCCGCCGCCGGCGGTGCGTGATGCCCGGGTCGACGTGCCTTATCCGGTTGTGCGAATCGCTTCGCTACCCATGCCGGGCTATCCACAGATCCGCCTCGGGCTGCCCACACCGACGATGACCGGCGCCTTGAAGGCGCACGGCGCCGAGGTCGTGCATCTGGCCAGCCCCTTCGTCCTCGGCGCGTGGGGGATGGCGGCCGCGCGGTCGCTCAAGCTGCCCACCGTCGCCGTCTATCAGACCGATGTGGCCGCCTATGCCCGGGCGTACAAGGTGAGCATGACCGAGGGCGCGGCCTGGCGTTGGATTCGGACCGTGCACAACGCGGCATCCCGGACGCTGGTGCCGTCCAGCGAATCGAAGGCGGCGCTCGGCGCGCACGGCGTGGAGCGCATCCACCTGTGGCGGCGAGGCGTCGATGACGTGCAGTTCCACCCCGGACGCCGCACCGACGGAATGCGTCGCGTGCTGGCGCCCGACGGCGAGGTGGTGGTCGGCTTCGTCGGCCGGCTCGCCGTGGAGAAGCAGATCGACCTCCTCGCCGACGTGAGCCGGTTGCCGGGGGTAAGGCTGGTCATCGTGGGTGACGGCCCGGCCGGGCCGGCGTTGCGCAAGGCATTGCCCAAGGCCAAATTCCTCGGCGTACGGCGAGGGCTTCAGCTGGCGCGCATCTACGCGAGCTTCGACATCTTCGCCCACACCGGACCCTACGAGACCTTCGGGCAGGCGGTGCAGGAGGCGATGGCCAGCGGCCTGCCGGTGGTGGCGCCGCACGCGGGCGGCCCGGTGGATCTCGTGCAGCATGGGCGGACCGGTTATCTGGTGCCGCCGTTCGAGGCTGCCGGGTTCACCTCGGCCGTCCTCGACCTGGCGGCCTCGCCCGAGAAGCGGGCGATGTTCGGGGCGGCCGGTCGGCACGCCATCGAGGGCCGCAGCTGGGCGGCCGTTGGCGACGAGCTGATCGGGCACTATAGGGCCGTGTGTGAGAAGTCGGTCCTGGCGGCCGCCGCGTGAGAATTGTCCGAGTTGCCAATTTCATCGCGCCGCGATCGGGCGGGCTCAAAACGGCACTCCGCAACCTGGGCGCCGGATACCAGGCCGCCGGCCACGAGACCTCGCTAATCACCCCCGGTCCCGATTTTTCGGACATGACGACCGAGCAAGGCCGAGTGATCACCCTCCCCGGCCCACTTGTGCCGGGCGTCGGCGGGTACCGAGTCCTGCTCGACCGCCGCAACATAACCGAGACGATCAAGCGCTTGAAAGCCGACCGGATCGAGATCTCCGACCGCACCACCCTGCGCTGGCTCGGCAAATGGGCCCGCAAACAGGGAATCCCGTCCATGATGGTCTCGCACGAGAGCCTCGACGGCCTCCTGCGCCTGTTCGGCCCCGCATCCGGCCAGAAGATCGGCGACGTGCTCAACCGTCGCACCGCCCGGGACCACGACAAGATCGTCTGCACCACCCAGTGGGCCGCCAACGAGTTCGAGCGCATCGGCGTGCCCAATGTGACCCGCGTGCCGCTCGGCGTGGATCTGGACCGTTTCTCGCCGGAGCGCCACGACCCGGCCATGCGCGCCCGCTGGGCCTCCCCCGACGACGTGCTCCTGCTGCACTGCGGCCGGCTCTCGCCGGAGAAGAAACCCCGCCGTTCGCTTGCGGCCCTGGAGGGCTTGCGGTCTTCGGGAGTACGGGCGGTGCTAGTCGTCGCCGGCGCGGGGCCCCTCCGCAACGCGCTGCAGGAGGAGGCCGCCGACCGGGGACTGCCGGTCCGCTTCCTCGGCCACCTCAGCGACCCGCTCGAGGTGGCCGCCCTGCAAGCCAGTGTGGACGTGGCGATCGCGCCCGGCCCGATCGAGACGTTCGGCCTGTCCGCGCTCGAGACGCTGGCCAGCGGCACCCCGGTGATCGTGAGCTCGGAGAGCGCGCTGCCCGAGGTGATCGGCTCGGCCGGTCTCGCGGTCGGCGGCGAGGGACCCGCCTACACCGCCGCCGTCCAGGAGCTCATGTCCCGCCCGGAGGCCCAGCGCCGCGCCGCGGCCCGGGCGCAGGCCGAGAAGTTCCCATGGTCGGCGTCGGTCGCCGGCTTCCTAGCCGCACACGAGGTCGCTGCCGAACCGCTGCGGTGGAACGCCGGCCGCGCGTAGCTCGCCGGCAAGCTCGGGATTCGCGTTCCGCAGGAACACGACGACCTGATGATCGTCGGCGAGGCCGCAGAGCGCCGCGAGCGTGCCGAGGTTGATCGGGTCGATCGCGGCGACCTCGGCCAGGTCGACGATCAGCCGGAGCGGGCGCAGCTTGCGGACGGCGTGCACCAGCGTCTGCCGGAACTGGACGGCACAGTCGGCGTCCAGGGCACCGTGCGGGCGGATCACCAGGCTCCCGTCGGCGTCCGTCCGGACACCGATCGAGAAGTTTGACATCGGTCCACCTTCCGTCAACCCGGGCGGCACAGCCTATTCGGGCGACGGCATGGCGTCGATCAGTCATTCACCACGTGAATAAAGACTCAGAGCGCGCCAGTCGACAAACTTGAAGTCGGTGCTGACCCGGCCCTGGTCCGGAGTGTTCTCGCCGTCGTGCAGAACGAGCAGGCCGTGCGGGTATCCGGGCAGCGGCACCGAGGTGGCGGCCGCGCCGTCCGAGTGCTGCACGCCGTCGGTCCGCTTGCCGTCGACGACCTGGAAACTCTTGATCGGCCGGTTCGTGCGCCGGTCGTACACGTAGAACTTGCTGTCGCCCTGGCTCGAGACGATCAGATAGCCGTCCTTCTTGCCGGTCGAGTAGATCGTGGCGCCCTCGACATCGGCGCGGATGCGCCCGCCGAAGCCCGGGTCGTCACCGGCGACGCATTCCTCGGTCTCCGGGTCGTAGGTGGCCGGCACGCCGAACTCCGCGACCCGCTCGACGATCCGCGGCACGCTCGCGAAGCGGTCGCCGTCCAGCCGGATCTTCCAGAGCGCGACGTCCTCCTGCGCGGCGTAGAGCACGCCCGCCTCGGCGTCGACGACCATGCCCTCGACCTGCGGGTCCTCGCCCGGCTCCTCGCAGGGCGACCAGGTGGCGCCATTCGGCAGGCGGAACTCGCTGGGCAGGTCGAGCGTGTCGGTGACCCGGTAGGTGACCTTGCCGGCGCGCTCCTCCAGCCGGAAGATCCCGAGCCGGGTGCTGTGCCGCCGGCTGACCACGGCGTACCGCCCGTACGTGGCAAGACCGTAACCGGTCGCCTGGGTCTCCACCTCGTCCTGGCTCTTGGAGAACAGCAGCGGCGCGTCAGCGGCGGTGATGTCGACGAGGCGGCCGCTCGGCTCGATCCGGTAGATCCGCAGCTTGTCGCTCCCGCGATCGGTGACCACGGCCAGGTCTTCCTTCTTGCGGCCGAACCCGGTCACCAGATCGACGTTGTTGAACCGCCCGTCGGCCGGCGGCGCGATCGACTGCACCTCGCGTCCCGCCAGGTCGTAGACCCGCAACCCGCCGTTCTTGGCCGTGCCGATGACCCGGCTCTTCGCCCGGTCGGTCCGGTTGATCCAGATCGCCGGGTCGTCGGCGTCCGCGTCGCCGCCCGCCTCGTCGTCGAAGAGCGCCGGCGTCTCCACCGAAGCCGTGATCTCCTGCAGGTCGTTCGCGGGCTTTCCGGCGGCTTGCGCGGGTGCCGCGACGACGGTGGAGAGGGCGACAAGGGCGACAATGCCAGCGGTACGGCGCATGGCGCCGACGATTCCGGATGACTCTGGCGTACGGGTGACGCGGGTCTTAAATGTAGGTCATGACCGATCTCTGGCAGCGGACCGCCACCGACCTCGCCGCCCTGATCCGCCACCGCGAGGTGTCCCCGGTCGAGGTGGTGCAGGCGCACCTCGACCGGATAGCCGCCGTGAATCCGCAGATCAACGCGATCGTCACCCTGGATCCCGAGGCCGCCCTGTCCGCGGCGCGCTCCGACCTTCCGGAGGGCCCGCTGCACGGCCTGCCCATCGCCTTCAAGGACACCCACGAGACCCAGGGCATGCGTACGACGTTCGGCTCGCCCCTGTTCGCCGACCACGTCCCCGACTTCGACGCCCTGTGCGTCTCCCGCATCACCCGGGCCGGCGCCGTCCGCCTGGGCAAGACCAACGTCCCCGAGTTCGGCGCCGGCTCGCACACCTTCAACCCGGTCTTCGGCGTCACCCGCAACCCCCACGACCTGACCCGCTCCGCCGGCGGCAGCAGCGGCGGCGCCGCCGCGGCCCTGGCCTCGGGCATGCTTCCCCTGGCCGACGGCGGCGACATGGGCGGCTCGCTGCGCAACCCCGCTTCCTTGTGCGGCGTGGTCGGCTTCCGCCCTACTCCAGGCCGCGTGCCGTCCTGGCCCACCGAGACCCCGTGGGACACCCTGACCACCGCCGGCCCGATGGCCCGCAACGTCCCCGACGTGGCACTCCTGCTGTCGGTGATGGCCGGCCCCGACCCCCGCTCGCCCATCGCCTTGGATGCCCCCTTCGTGGCCGACCTTCCCCGCGACCTGACCGGCCTGCGCGTCGCGTGGTCCCCCACCCTCGGCGGCCTCCCCGTCGACCGCGCGGTCCTGGACGTCCTGACCCCCGCCGTGACGCTCTTCGAGTCCCTCGGCTGCAGCGTCGCCTTGGCCGACCCCGACCTCACCGAAGCCGAGCTCATCTTCCGCACCCTGCGCGCCCACCAGTTCAACCTGGCCTTCGGCCCGCTGTACGACGCCCACCCCGATTCCTTCAAGCCGTCGCTGGCCGAGAACATCCGAGCGGGCCGGTCCCTGACCGCTTCGGATCTGGGCCGGGCCGGCCAGGCCTGGGCACGCCAGTGGCGGGCCGGCCTCGACTTCTTCGACCGCTTCGACGTCCTGCTGGCCCCGGTGAGCCAGGTCCCACCCTTCGCCGCCGACTGGGAGTACCCCCACGAGGTGGCCGGCGTCCCCTCCGAGTCCTACTTGGACTGGATGCGCTCCGCCTACCACATCACCGTCCTGGGCGCCCCCGCCTTGTCAGTACCCGCCGGCCTCACCCCAGCGGGCCTTCCCATCGGCCTGCAGATAGTCACCCGCCCCCGCAGCGACCTCCTCACGTTGCAGGTGGGAAACGCCTTCGAGAACGCGCGCGGACCCCTGCTGACCAGCCGAAACGGCCTAGCGGTGGATACCTGATCGGCAACCGGTGGGGTCGCAGGTAGTCTGTGATCGCGGGCCGCTAGCTCAATGGCAGAGCTGAGGACTTTTAATCCTTAGGTTCGGGGTTCGAGTCCCCGGCGGCCCACGAGCGGCTGGGTGGAGTCTGCTCGCGGCGAGCGCGAGCCGGGGCCACTCGTCATGTCTGCTCCGGGGGCCGAGCCCCCGGACGCCCCGCGATGCGGTGGTCGCGCTCGCCGTTTGTGTCACGGGCGGGATTCGCGGAGCCGTGGCTCTAAAATCCTGATTCTTGTGCTTTGCACTTCCCTCGGCGCGAGGGAGGATCAGCCCATGGACGAACATCACGTCCCTGTTCTCGTGGTGGGCGGCAGCCTTGTCGGCCTGACCATGTCCGCGCTGCTCGCCAAGTATGGAGTGGCCAACTTGGTGGTCGAGAGCCATCCCGGCACTGCGATCCACCCGCGCGCGGCGTCGTTCCATCAACGGACGATGGAGGTCTTCCGCTCGGTCGGGCTTCAGCGCGAGGTCGAGGAAGCCGCCGCTCGTGAGTTCCGGCAGGGCGGGGCCATCGTCGCGGTGGAGAGCCTCGGCGGCAAGGAGCTGGCATATTTCTACCGGTCGTACAACGACGGGGTGGAAGGCCTCAGCCCGGCCGATCGCTTGTTCGTCACCCAGGTCGGGCTCGAACCGATCCTTCGCCGGCGGGCGACCGACCTTGGTGCGCAGCATTTGTTCGGATTCGATCTCGTCTCGTTCGAGCAGCAAGATGATCAGGTCGTGTCGGTCATCCGCCCCCACGCCGGCGGTGCCGAACAAGTCGTCACCTCCGACTACCTGGTTGCCGCCGACGGTGCGCACAGCGAGATCCGCGAGCACCTGGGCACACCGATGGACGGCCGGGGCAGCTTCGCCGACTGCGTCACGATCTACTTCCGGGCCGAGATCAACGACCTGATGCGCGAGCGCAACCTCAGCGTCGTGTACGTCAACAATCCCGGGCTGACCGGGTTCTTCCGGTTCTCGATCACGGGAGACTCGGGCTTCCTGGCCGTTTTCGCGACGCTCGACCCCGAAGGCCGCCGCGACACCCATGTGGGCCAGGACATCTCCGCACAACAGTGCGCCGACCTGGTGCGTACGGCATTGGGCGCCGACGCGGCCCGTCCGATCAGTGTCGAAAGCGTCCAACGCTGGAGCGCCATGGCGGTGACCGCCCGATCCTTCCGGAGCGGTCGGGTGTTCCTGGCCGGCGATTCCGCCCACGCGATGCCGCCGACCGGCGGGTTCGGCGGGAACACCGGTGTCGCGGACGCGCACAACTTGGCCTGGAAGCTCGCCTTCGTCACGCGAGGACTGGCCGGAGCCGAGCTGCTCGAGACGTACGACGCCGAGCGCCGCCCGATTTGCGCGCTCACCGTGGAACAGGCGTACACGCGGTACGCGCTGCGGGTGGATCCGTCGCTGCCGCGCGATGACCTGATGCCACCGCTCGACGACGCCGCCATAGAGCTCGGCGCGATCTACCGATCGACGGCCGTCCACGCCGAAGGGCCGCCGGAGAGCCCGCTCGACGACCCGCACGGGCGGTCCTGGGCGGTCGGCGCCCGAGTACCCCACGTCATGCTGCCCGGAACCGGCGGTCCCATCTCCACCCTTGACACCGCCGAGGAGGGATTCGCGCTCCTCGTCGAGGATGAGCGTGCGGGCCGGCGCGAGCTCGTGAACGCGCTCGGCATCCCGGTCGCCATCCACGCCCTCGGGCCGGGCGGCGCACCAGCGGGCGGCGCGCTGCTTCGTCCGGACGGAGTGATCGCGTGGAAGCCGGATAACGCCGGTGACCTGGTGTTCGAGCAGCTTCCCGGCGTCCTGTCAGAGCTGCTGTCGAGAAGATGAAGCGGCCGGTGATCTGGTCTCAGGGCCGGCCGGCGTGCGGCACGTTCACGTCGACCGCCAGGAGGCGACCGTCGCGGGCGTTCTTGCGGGCTTCCTCGTAGAAGTCCGGCGCGGAACACAGGAACAGCGTCCGTCCGTCGTCGCCGCCCAGCATGCAGGCGAACACGCCGCCGCCGGGCTCGACTGTCCGCTCGATCTTGCCGCCCTCGAAGACCCGGATCGCCCGCCCGCCGGTGGCGTCCGCGATCCAGAGCGCACCTTCGGCGTCCAGGCCGCAGCCGTCCGGCGCGACGACCAACTGGCCGATCAGCGGCTCGAGTTCCCGCTCGGTGGGCGTGGGACCGAACTCGGCCCAGGTACGTCGATTCTCGAGCGTTCCGTCCTCAGCGATGTCGAAGGCGGCTACCCGGTTGCCGAAGGTCTCGCAGACCAGCAACACGTTGTCGTCGGTGATGACGCTGCCGTTCGGGAAGAGCATCTCGTCCGCGGCGACGCTGACAGTTCCATCAGTGTCGACGCGGAGCAGCCGGGCCGGTGCCAGCGAAGCCCCGCCCATGAGGTCGAACCCGAACTCGCCGACGAACGCCCGCCCGCGGGAGTCCACGACCATGTCGTTGGGGTGTCCACTCACGTGACCGGACAGGTCGGCGTGGACGCTGAGGCTTCCGTCTGTCTCGACCCGCAGGATCCGTGCGTCTCGCATCGAGACGACGAGCAGTCTTCCGTCCGGCAACCAGCCCAGCCCCGAGGGTTGCTGGGGCACCTCGACCTCCTTGCGCAGGTCGCTGCCGTCGGCTGCAGCCGAGTACACGGCGTAGGTGTAGAAGTCGGAGAACCAGATCCGGCCGTCGTGCCACCGCGGGCACTCCAGGTAGGACAGGCCCTCGATCACGGTTCTGGGTTCCGTCGCGCTCATGGGTCGCTCCGTGTGTGGTCTGGTTGATGTGGACGGTTCAACGCGCGACCTCGAGGAAACGCTCGAGCTCCCGTTCCGGGTCAGGACCGCACGGCTGGAAGACGATCTCGGTGATTCCCTGCGAGCTGATCTGGTCGAGCTTGTCGCGCACCTGCGCACGGGTCCCGGTGAGGGTGACGTCGCGTAACGTGACGTTGCCGCCGGCGTTCCAGGCGGCCTGGTCCGCCTCGTTGAGGCCGACGCAGTGCTGGGCATGGACGGCGAGGTGACGCTCGGCGACCGGTGCACGCTCCACCACGTCCATCCACTGCTCACCACCCGGAAGCGCGCGGACGGCGTCGGGCCCACCGAACTCGAAGGCGCCGTGCAAGGACAATGCCCATCCCGGGCCGCCGGCGGCACGAGCGTGCTCGGAGTCGTCGCTCTCGTCGTCGTCGAGGACGGTGCCCCAGGCCAGGTAGGCCGACCAGGGGTAGTCGTTGGCGAACTCCGGCAGCAGCAAGGTGGTGAACAGTCCGTCGCCGAGCTCGTTGGCCACCTTGTTGCCCTTCGGGCCGAGTGCGCCAACGATCACCGGGACCTTCACCGGACGGTGTGGGGCGTGTCCGTCGGGGTGCAGCATCTGCATGCTGGCCCCTTCCCACTCGACCACCTCACCGCGCAGGAGGCCAAGGTAGGCGCGGATGTAGGAGTCCATGTACGACCAGGTGATCGCCCCGTAGCCCATCGCTCGACGCCCGGTGAACCCGGTGCCGAACGCCACCGCGACGCGGCCCGGAGCGAGGGCACACAGCGTCGCCGTGGCGGCAGCGTTGACCATCGGGTGCCGCAGGCTGGGGACCAGGACGCCCGGACCGAGGCCGATGCGCTCGGTCCGATCCGCTGCCAGGGCCAGCGTCATCCACACGTCCGGGCTCTGTTGCGGGGTGTCATAGACCCAAGCCCGCTCGTAGCCGAGGGTCTCGGCCACCGCGATCATCTCGGGCGAGTCCAGAGCCGTCGGAAAGGCACACGACACCTTCATGGCGAGTCCCTCATCTGGTAGACGGGGAGTACTTACTAAGCGCATAGTCACAGCTGCGCTAGAGTGTGTCAAGCGTCACACCGCACCCTTGGAAGGCGTCATCACCTTGGCTAAACCACGGCAGGCACGGCTGACCGCCGCCGAGGTCGGCCTGCTCCAAGAACTGGACGACGAGTCCCCCAACCTCTGGCCGGCCAACCTCAACGAGGTCGCTCGTAAGCTGCTGACCTCCGCGGTGCGCTGCTTCGCCTCGAATGGCTTCCACGGCACGACAACTCGCGACATCCCCGGCATGGTGGGCCTCAGTCCGGCAGCTCTCTACGTCTATTTCCCGTCCAAGGAGCAGGTGCTCTTCGAGCTCATCCGAACAGGGCACGAGAAAGCGCTCGACTACGTCCGGGCCCCGGAGATCCAGCACCTCGCGGACGCGGCCGAGCGCCTACGCCTCATCGTCTCGCGTTACACCGAGTGGCATGCGCGTCACCACGTGATCGCCAGGGTCTGCCAGTACGATCTCGCGTCCCTGAGCGTTGACCACTACAACGACATCCTCGAGCTACGACATCAGACGAACGCCGTGTTCCGCGGTGCCGTTCAGCAAGGCGTCGACGACGGGACGTTCGCGACCGTCGACGTCAACCGGGTCGCGCGCGCCATGCTGTCACTCGGCATCGACCTGGTCCGCTGGTACCGGCGAGACGGATCGGAGACACCCGAACAACTCGGCCGGTTCAACGCGGATCTCGCCTTGAAAATGGTCACTTCGTAACGGCCGTGACGGCGGACACAGGGCCGGAAACGCGCGCGTCACATATGAGCAACGGGTGGGAAATCAGGCGTTGCCACGCTGGCCACATCATCGCGCAGGATGCACCCGGAGGATGTGGATCGTGAGCTTCAAGGCAGAGTACATCTGGATCGACGGCACCGAGCCGACGGCGAAGCTCCGCTCCAAGACGAAGATCCTGGACGATCAGGCCAAGGGAGCCGAGCTGCCGATCTGGGGCTTCGACGGGTCCTCCACCAACCAGGCCAAGGGCCACTCCTCGGACCGCGTGCTCAAGCCGGTCTTCACCTGCCCCGACCCGATCCGCGGCGGCGACCACGTCCTCGTGCTGTGCGAGGTCCTCAACATCGACATGACGCCGCACGAGTCCAACACCCGGGCCGTGCTGGCCGAGGTCGCGGAGCGGTTCGCGGCGCAGGCTCCGATCTTCGGCATCGAGCAGGAGTACACCTTCTTCGACGGCGCCCGGCCGCTCGGCTTCCCCGCAGGCGGCTTCCCGGCCCCGCAGGGCGGCTACTACTGCGGCGTCGGCGCCGACGAGATCTTCGGCCGCGACGTCGTCGAGGCGCACCTGGAGAACTGCCTGAAGGCGGGGCTGACCATCTCGGGCATCAACGCCGAGGTCATGCCCGGCCAATGGGAGTTCCAGGTCGGCCCGCTGGCGCCGCTCGAGGTGGCCGACCAGTTGTGGGTGGCGCGCTGGCTGCTCTACCGCACGGCCGAGGACTTCAAGATCTCCGCGACCCTCGACCCGAAACCGGTGAAGGGCGACTGGAACGGCGCCGGGGCGCACACCAACTTCTCGACCAGGGCGATGCGCGAAGGTTACGACGCGATCATCACCGCCTGTGAGGCCCTCGGTGAGGGCTCCAAGCCGATGGACCACGTCAAGAACTACGGCGCCGGCATCGACGACCGCCTGACCGGCCTGCACGAGACCGCCCCGTGGAACGAGTACAGCTACGGCGTCTCGGACCGCGGCGCCTCGGTGCGCATCCCGTGGCAGGTCGAAAAGGACGGCAAGGGCTACATCGAGGACCGTCGGCCGAACGCCAACGTCGACCCGTACGTCGTGACCCGTTTGATCACCGACACCTGCTGCACCGCGCTGGAGAAGGCCGGGCAGGCCTGATCTGACTCACCCCAGCAACTCCAGGTGGCCGTCCGAGCCGACGGCCACCTTCGCGGCGTCCAACTACGCAGAGGCCCCAGAAGCGGATGATCCGGGACGATGATCCCGCGGTTCCGCTCGACTCGGCCACAGCCCGGCAATGGGACTGCGAAGATTCCTTCGCTGCTGCCCGCGAACTCCACCGCGCCGCAGCTGCGGCAGTCACCCGCCGCGACCTCGGCGCCTCGAGCCTGAACACTTTGCCGGCTGATCGGCAATGTCAGGTTGGAAGCGCGGAGTTTGCCGAGGAGGGCTATGGCTTCGGATGCGGATTTGATAGGCCGGTCGCTGGATGGCGATGTCGACGCCTTCGTGGAGGTGGTCGAGCGTCATGAGGGCGCAGTCGGTTCGTACCTCGCCCGCCGGGTGGGGCGCGATGCGGCTGAGGACCTATTGGGCGAGGTCTGGGTTGCGGCGTTCGAGTCGCGGCGATCGTACGACCGGTCGTACGACGACGCACTGCCGTGGCTGTACGGGGTGGCGCTGAATCGCTTGCGCCGCCACTGGCGGTCCCGGCCGCCCGAGGACCTGGTCGCGGACGTGACGGACCTGGCTACCGACTGGGATCCGTGGGCGGCGGTGGACCTCGCCGTGGACGCACGGTCGGTGCTCCGGTCGGCCCTGATGCGGCTCAAACCCGAAGAGCGGGAAGTCCTGAGGCTCGTCGCCTGGGAGGACCTGACCGCGGCCGATGCCGCGCGGGCTCTCGGCATGCCGGCCGGCACCGCCCGGCGGCTGCTCAGCCAGGCCCGGACGGCACTGCGCGACGCACCCGGGGTGTCCGCGCTTCTGAAGGATCGCAACAGCGCGAAGGAGAGACACCGATGACCGACGAGCTCGACCTGGTCGGTGAGTTGGGCGGCGCAGAACCACTGCGTCCCGAGGCGTATCAGCGAGCGCGGGCGGTTCTACGGGCCGCGATGGCCGACCCCGGAACCGTGCGGTTGCTGGGCGCGAATTCAGTGGAGGACACGACTGTGGAGACGACTTCGACCGTGGAAACGACAACCGTACGAGACCAGGCATCCAGCCCGGCGATTCAGCGCCGCCGCCGGGGCGGCGCGGCCGCCCGGCTCGGTATCGGCGCCGGGGTGGCGGTTGCCGCCGCAGCGGCGGTCGTCGCCGTGGTCGTCAGCACGTCGGGGAACGGGGGCGTGCAGCCGGCCAAGGATTCCACGGTGGCGGCCGCTGGGCCGGCGACCGCCGGCGGGTCCGGCGGCGGTGCGCCGCTGCTGACCCTGGCCGGATACATCAAGACGAACACCCCGTCGGACGGCGACGCGTGGCTGGTGAAGGCGACCCAGGTCAACGGCACCAAGACCATGCAGGTCGTCTACACGCTCTACACCGACGGTCACGCGATCTACACGGGCAACAGCGTGAAGGACATCAAGCGGGCGATCACCAAGCACCAGGACCAGATGAACGCCGGCGGCTACGCCCCGCTCGTGAAGGCGGCCATCCAGGCGGCGGACGCCAGCCCGGCCGACGGCCGGACCCGGATGCTCAAGGCCGCCAAGGACCCGCTGGTCGGCCTCGACACCGCCGCGCAGAAGGCGGAGTGGGACAAGCAGCAGGCGGCCGCCCAGGAGATCATCAAGGCGAAGGGCGGCAACGCCAAGCCGAAGCCGTACAGCCCTCAGGCCGTCCAGCAGCACTTCGACAACGCCCTGTGGACGTACAGCACCGAGGCGCTCTCCGCCGGCGACGGCAACATTGACGTACGGCAGGGCGTGCTGCGCCTGCTGTCCACCATCGCCGGGGTCAGCGTCAAGGAATCGACCACCAACGGCAAGGCCACGCTGACGATCACCGCCGGCTCCGGCGTGTTCGGCGGCCAGGACAGCGAGGTGCTGACCATCGACGCCAACACCGGCATGCTGGTCAAGGACGTGTCCACCGTGCCGGGGATCCCCCAGGCCTCCACCACGTACGAGTCTTCCCGGGTGACGGCGGCCAACCTCTAGGCCGGCAATCACCAAAGGTGCGGGCTGCCATCCAGGCGGCCCGCACCTGCCGTTTGAAGTCCCCGTTCAGTTTCTGGCGATGTTCGAATAAACTGAACAACATGCAAAACCGAACGCAGCTCGGGTCGGACGGCACGGAACGGCTCCTGCAGCCCGCCCGAGAGCGCCTGCGTGAGCTCGGCATAACCCTTGAAGAAGTGTCACCTGCTCCGGAGTCCGACCGCGGCGTCGATACGCTCGTCGTTCTGTCCCGAGGCGGCAACACCGCTGCTTATTCGGTGCAGGTGAAGGTCCCGATGACCCTGACCTCGGTGGCTCGCGAAAGATCCACCGGGCCTCACCCGCTGCTTGTGGTCGGCGACCGCATCAGCCGACGCAGCGCCGATGCGTTCCGCGACGCGAACATTCAGTTCATCGACGCCCTAGGAAACGCGTTCATAGTCTTCGGCAACGTCTATGTCGACGTGCGAGGACGCACCGATTCGGCCGACCAAGCGGATGCCTACTCGCATCGAAGCAGCGCCCGGCAGTCGGTGAATCTCTTCAGCCGGGGTCGGGCGCAGGTCATCCTTGCCCTGCTCTCCTGGCCGGAGCTGGCCGGCGAACGACGCCGGGAGATCGCAAATGCGGCCGGAACCTCAGTGGGACAGACGCATGAAGTTCTAGGTCAACTCGAAAAGGCCGGGTTCCTGCTTGCAACCTCACGGGAATTGGACCGATTCGACGAGCTTCTCGACTTGTGGACCGCCGCCTACTCGACCGGTCTCGGCCCGCGCCTCGCGGTCGCTCAGTTTCATGGCGATCCCGGCCGGCCGATCAAGAGCGATCGCGCTGTCTTTCTGAGCGGCGAAACGGCTGAGGGAGTCGACATCGCGCGGCCGGCAACGGTGACCGTCTACCTGGACTCCTTCGATCTGAAGCTCGCCGCTGCCAATCGCTGGAGTGCGAACCCGGACCGCGTGCGCAACGTCTCCGTCCGTCACAAGTTCTGGGTCTCGCCTCGCCCAGCTGAAGAAGATCCAGCGACGAAGCCGCGAAACGCTCCCTGGCCGCTGGTATACGCCGACCTCATGGCCACCGGCGATGCTCGCCTCGCCGAGGTGGCCAGGACCTGGAGGGCCGATCATGCTCGACCTGAGCAGAGCTGACCCGTCGCTGCTCCTCCTGGTCGACAAGGTGACGGCCGAGCTCCTGGCCAAGTCGACGCAGCTGGGTGCCGACGAAGTGATGCTCGTCGGGGCGCACTGCCGCGACGTCCTGCAAAGCGCATTCGGGCACGAATTCTCGTTACGCGTCACGGCCGACATCGACCTCGGGTTGGTAGTGGCGAACTGGGCTGCCTATGACGAGTTGGTCACGAGACTTCCGCCGACCGGCAACACCGGCATCCGCTTCCGGATCGCGCAAACTTCCACCGACCTTTTGCCTTTCGGACCAGTGGAGGATCCTCCCGGCACGGTGACGCCGACGTCTCGCCGAGATCCGATCAACGTGTGGGGGTTCGCCGAGGTCTTCGCGGCTTCTCTCTCGCTCGAACTGCCCACCGCGGGAACCATCCGGATTCCCACGGCTGCCGGTTATGCGGCGTTGAAACTTGCCGCGTGGCTGGACCGTAGCGCCTACGGCGAATACAAGGACGCCTCCGACATTGCCACAGTCCTCTACTGGTACTCGACGTCTCCCGCAGTTGAGACCTACATCTATGAGACGGCTCGCGGCCAGAATCTTCTTGTCGAGGCGAACCTGGACGATGCCGTTGCGGCGGCGCGCGTTCTCGGCGAGGACATCGCCGGCATCGTCGGCGCCAAGCGTCTGTCCGAGATCACCGGTCGCTGGTCGACGTCGCCCAAAGATCTCCTGGCTCACCACATGACGGTGACTAATGCACCCGCCTGGGTCGCCTCCTCGGACAGACGGCAGACGCTACTCACTGCGATGGAACGCGGCGCGGGCCTTGGCTGACGAAGCCGGGTGGATAGCCTCTAGCCATGCCGACGTTCGAGATCACCCCGATAGGCACGGTCCGGAACGGGCGGACGGATGTTCAGCACACGGACAACTGGGGTGCGGTTCGCAGCACGATCGTCGTCGATGAGCGGTTCGGGGAAGCCTGCCTTCAAGGGCTGGAAGGCTTCTCGCACGTGGAGGTCCTCTTCGTCTTCGACCAGCTCGCGGAGCTCGACGACTACCGCGAGCCCAAGCCGTACCGCGGCCGCGCCGACCTCCCGCCGGTGGGCATCTTCGCCGGGCGGGGGCCGCGCCGGCCGAACCGCATCGGGGTGACCACCTGCGCGATCGAGGCGGTCCAGGGCCGCGAATTGACGGTGGTGGGGCTCGACGCGGTCTCGGGCACCCCGGTCATCGACCTCAAGCCGGCGATGGTCGAGTTCACCCCGGCTGAGCTCAAGCAGCCGGAATGGGTCAGCCAGATGATGTCGGAGTATTTCCGGCCGTGACCATCAGCGGCAGGACGGCGCGCACCTGAGCGGCCAGGCCGTCCAGGACCGGCTCGCCGCCGGCGGTGTAGGCGAGCAGCGCCTGCTGGAACAGGCCGTCGAGCATCCCGTACGCGGCGGGCGAGGTGACCGACGGTGGGCGGCCGGACAAGGTGGCGTAGCGGTCGATGACCCGCCAGATCATGGCCTCGAGCGCGGCGTCGATCTCGGTGATGGCGCCGCGGAGGCCGTCCTCGAACATGCTCTGCGTGCGCAGGTCGTACCAGAGGCGGTGCATGGGCGCCTCTTCGCGGATGGTCTGCCCGAGCTTTGCCGCGAAGGCCTCGACCAGCTCGCCGGCGGAGGTCGAGTCGCGCACGACGGCGTCGTACCGGGTGACGCAGCGTGCCTTGTAGTAGCGAACGCTGTAGATGACCAGCTCGAGCTTGTCCTGGAAGTAGTAGTGCACGACGCCGTGGCTGAACGGTGAGTTGCCGGCGATCTCCCGCAGGCTGGCCCGGGCATATCCCATCTCACCTAGCGTGAGCAGCGCGGACTCGGCCAGCTCGTCGCGCCGGCGATCGAACTTGTCCACGGGTCGGGTCGGGCTCACGACAACATCGTACGGGTTCTTGACAAGCGTCCAAAGTTTTCTTGACAACTGTCAAGAAGCGGCATGTGATGTAGGTCTCGTCCGAGTCCGCACGCACCCACGGGAGCTTCCATGGCACAGATCGATCTCACCGGCCGCCGCGCCCTCGTCACCGGGGGCGCCCAGGGTCTGGGCGAAGGGATGGCCCGCGCGCTGGCGGCCGCCGGCGCCTCCGTCGTCGTCGCCGACCTGCAGGACGACCTAGGCCCGAAGGTCGCCGAGTCGCTGGGAAAAGAGTCGCTGGGAAACCAGAGCGGCTTCGTGCACCTCGACGTCACCGACGACGACAACTGGGCGGCCGCCGTCGAGCAGGCGATCGGCATCATGGGCGGGCTCGACATCGTGGTCAACAACGCCGGCGTCGAGATCACCAGCCTGATCGTCGACCTGGAGGCGGCCTCGGTCCGCAAGATGCTCGACGTCAACCTGCTCGGCACCGCGCTCGGCATCAAGCACGCCTTCCGCGCCATGCGTCCCGGCGGCGCCGCCGGCAATGGCGGAGTGGTCATCAACGTCGCCTCGGTGGCCGCGACCATCGCGTTCCCCGCCATCTCGGTCTACTCGGCCACCAAGTCCGGCGTCGACCGGCTCACGAGGGTGGCCGCCATGGAATCCGGCAAGCTCGGCTACGGCGTACGCGTCAATTGCATTTATCCCGGTCTCGTGCCGACGGCGATGGGCGCCGGCCTGGCCACCGATGTGGCTCGGATCGGGTTGTTCGCCTCGCCGGAGGAGGCAGTCGGCGCTGTTGTCGAGCTCACGCCGTCCGGCCGGTTGGGTGAAGTCGGTGACATGGCCGACGCCGTGGTGTTCCTGGCGTCCGACGCGGCCCGTTTCATCAACGGCGCCGGCCTGCCCGTCGACGGCGGAATGGGGATGTGACATGGCCGCCAAGCCCGTCATCGTCTACGGCGCCTCCGGCTACACCGGCCGGTTGATCTGCGAATACCTGCGCGAATACAACGTGCCGTTCGTCGCGGCCGGTCGCGACGCCGCCAAGCTCGAGGCGTCCATGCGGGAGAACGTGGCCGGGATCGAGACCGCCGACTACGAGGTCGTCGAGGTCGCGCACGACACCAAGGCGCTCACCGAGCTGTTCCGCGGATCCGCGGTCGTCTGCAACACGGTCGGGCCGTTCAGCGTGTACGGGCCGGAGGTCGCCGAGGCGTGCCTGGCGGCCGGCACGCACTACCTCGACACCACCGGCGAGCAGGACTGGATGATCACCTGCGACGAGAAGTACGGATCCGACTTCGCCGCCGCCGGACTGCTGCTGGCGCCGGGCATCGCGCAGATGTACACCACCGGCGAGATCGCGGCCGAGCTCTGCCTGGAGAAGCCGGGGCTCGACTCGCTCGACATCGCGGTGTTCTGGGGCGGCAGCCCGACCATCGCGTCGACGCTGACGATCCTGGTCAACGCTGCCACCTCCGGGGCGTACCGCCTCGAGCAGAACCGTTACGAGGCCTGGGATCCCGACGCCGGCCTGTACCAGCTGGTCCTGCCGGGTCAGCACGAGCTCGCGCTGGCGCTGCCGTGGGGCGGCACCTCCCACCCGGTCTGGTACCGCAACGACCCGCGGGTCGCCAACGTCAAGGTGCTCGGCGGCGTCTTCAACCGGGCGTTGATGAACGGCGTCCCCCAGATCGTGACGGCGGCCGTCGAGGCGACAAAAGACATGGACCCCGATGACAGGTACGCCGCCCTGACGGCAACCGCGGCGCAGGTGATGAACCAGATGCCGCCCCGGGAGAACCCCCGCCTCAACAAGTCGGTCGACTCGGTGCACGCCTCCGGACCGCTCGGCCGGGCGCACTGCGTCATCTACGGCAACTCGAACTACAAACAGACCGGCCTGATGCAGGCGTATGCGGCTTACCACCTGCTGCAGCGGCCACCACGACGTGTCGGCTTCGCGTCCGGCTGCCAGGCCTTCGGCCATCGCGAGCTGCTCGGCGTGCTGGAGAGCTTCGGCCTGGTCCGCGAGCCCACGGTCACGGTCGAGCGCTGAGTCATGCGGCTCGTCGACTACCTGGACAAGGGCGCTTCGCTCGATCCGGACGCTCCGTGCCTGACCACGGAGGGGGACACCCGGACGTACGGCGAGGTGCAGCGGCTCAGCGTCCGGATCGCGGCGGCGCTGGCCGCTCGGGGGGTCGTTCCCGGAGATCGTGTGGCGGTGCTCTCCGGGAACGACCCGACCGCCTTCACCTGCGTCTTCGGGATCAGCCGGGCCGGCGCGGTCTGGTGCCCGATCAACCCCCGCAACGAGGCGTACGAGAACCGCGAGCTGCTGGACCTGTTCGGCTGCAAGGCGCTGATCTATCAGGCGGCGTTCGCGCCGCTGGTGGCGAAGATCCGCGACGAGCTGCCGGCGCTGACCACCCTGGTGTGCCTGGAGACGGACTGGGACGACTTCCTCACGTCGGACGACCCGGTTGATCTCCCCGCCGCCGACGACCTCGCCATGATCGTCGGCACCGGCGGCACCACCGGGCGGCCCAAGGGCGTCGAGCTGACCGGGGCCAACCTCGAGGCGATGACCGCGATCACGCTGATGAGCTACCCCTGGCCGGACCGGCCGGTGTATCTGGCGCTCGCACCGCTCACCCACGCCGCCGGGGTGCTCTGCTTCCCCGTACTGGCCAAGGGCGGCGAGATCGTCATCATGCGCAAGCCCGACGTGGCCGCGTTCATCGCGAACATCGAGCAGCACCGGGTGACGCATACGTTCCTGCCACCGACGCTCATCTACATGGTGCTGGCGCATGCGGCATTGGATGCCACCGATCTGTCGTCACTGCGATGTTTCTGGTACGGCGCGGCGCCGATGTCCTCGAAGCGGCTGGAGGAGGCGCTGCTCCGGATCGGACCGGTGATGGCGCAACTCTTCGGCCAGACCGAGGCGCCGATGATGATCTCGACGATGGCGCCCGGCGACCACTACCTCGCCGACGGCAGCATCGCGGTGGCCCGCCTCTCCTCGGCCGGCCGCCCGTCGCCGCTGGTCACCGTGGCCATCATGGGACCGGAGGGCGAGCTGCTGCCGCGCGGCGCCACCGGCGAGATCGTGGCCCGCGGCTCGCTGGTGATGCGCGGGTACCACCGCGATCCGGTAGCCACCGCGACCGCCTCGGCGCACGGCTGGCACCACACGGGCGACATCGGCTACCTCGACGACGACAACTACTTGTTCATCGTCGACCGCGCCAAAGACATGGTGATCACCGGAGGTTTCAACGTGTACTCGACCGAGGTCGAACAGGCCCTCATGCAGCACCCGGCGATCCAGGACTGCGCGGTCATCGGCCTGCCCGACGACAAGTGGGGCGAGCGGGTGACCGCGATCCTCCAGCTGCGCGACGGCGCGACCGTCGACAAGGAGGAGATCGCCGCGTTCGTGAAGACGCGTATCGGCAGCGTGAAGACCCCCAAGCAGATCGAGATCTGGGAGGACCTGCCGAGGTCGAAGGTGGGCAAGATCCTAAAAGCCGATATCCGTACGCGTCTGTCAGGCGCGTCCTAGCCCGTTCTCCCTGGGTACGCTCCCACGGGGAGGGAACGTGCGGGGTGAGCTACACGGCCGGCGGCGCGAGCGTGAGGCGCTCGACCGCCTTGCCCAGGAGGTCCGGTCCGGCAGCAGCCGCGCGCTGGTGCTGCGGGGCGAGGCCGGCGTCGGCAAGACCGTCCTGCTCGACCACCTGGCCGAGCAGGCGGCCTTCGGCCGGGTGCTGCGCGCCGCCGGGGTCGAGCTCGAGTCCGAGATCGCGTATTCGGCGCTGCAGCAGCTCTGCGCACCCCTGATGGGCTACCTGGACCGTCTACCGGAGCCGCAGCGGGCCGCCCTGTCGACCGCCTTCGGCCTGAGCGCCGGCACCCCGCCCGAGCCCCTGCTGGTCGGCCTGGCCGTGCTGAGCCTGTTCGCCGAGAGCGCCGCCGAGCGCCCCCTGATCTGCATCGTCGACGACGTGCAGTGGCTCGACCGCATGTCGGAGCTGATCCTCACCTTCGTGGCCCGCCGCCTCGACTCCGAGTCGGTGGCGCTGGTCTTCGCCCTGCGCACGCTCGGCGAGGAGCGCCCGGCCCTGAGCGGCCTCCCCGAGCTGACCGTCGAGGGCCTGCCCACCGCCGACGCGCTGGTCCTGCTCGACTCCGTGCTCCCCGGCCCCGTGGACGCCCGCATCCGCGACCGGATCGTCGCCGAGACCCGCGGCAACCCGCTCGCCCTGCTGGAGCTGCCGCGCGGCCTTTCCCCCACCGAGCTGGCCTTCGGCTTCGGCGGGCTGAGCGCCGCCCCGCTCGCCGGCCGGGTGGAGGAGAATTTCCAGCGCCGCATCGCCGCCCTTCCGGCCGATACCCGCAAGGTGCTCCTGACCGCGGCCGTGGAGCCGGTGGGCGACGTCCCCCTCCTCTGGCGAGCCCTCGAGCTCCTGGGCGTAGGCCCCGACGCCGCCACTCCCGCCGAGGCGGAACGGCTCATCGAGCTCGGTCATCGCACCCAGTTCCCGCATCCTCTGGTGCGCTCGGCCGCGTGGCGTTCGGGCAAGGCCGCGGACCTGCGCGAGGTCCACCGTGCCCTGGCCGAGGTGACCGACCCCGCCACCGACCCCGACCGCCGCGCCTGGCACCGCGCCCACGCCGTGACCGGCCCCGACGAGGAGGTCGCCGACGAGCTGGAGCGCTCCGCCGACCGGGCCCGCGCCCGCGGCGGCCGCTCGGCCGCCGCGGCGTTCCTGGAACGCGCCGCCGAGCTGACCATCACCCCCGCCCGCCGCGCCACCCTGCTGATCGACGCCGCCCAGTCCCACGCCGACGCCGGCAACTTCACCCAGGTCCCCGAGCTCCTGGCCGCCGCCGAGATGGGCACCTTGCAACCTCTGCAGCGAGCCCGGGTGGAACGCCTGCGGGCGCACGTGGCCTTCGTCCTGAACCCGGGCCGCGCCGCCGGCCCGCCCCTCCTCGCGGCCGCGCACCGCCTGCTGGAGCTCGACCCGGCCGCCGCGCGCGAGACCTACCTGACCGCCATCGGGGCCGCCATCCACACCGGCCGCTTCGACGACCCGTTCCTTCGAGAGGTGGCACACGCCGCCGCCGAGGCCCCGCCCGGCACCGATGCCGCGGGCCTTCTGCTGACCGGCCTCACCAGCTGGGTCCTGGACGGCTACGCGGCGGCGGCGCCCACGCTGAACAGCGCCCTGGACGCCATCCAATCCGACGAAGACCTGCATCTCCTGTGGCTCGCGGCGCCTGTCGCCCACGAGGTCTTCCGCATCGACGTCCTGAACCGCATGTCCGACCGTGCGGTGCGGGTGGCCCGCGACACCGGGGCTCTCTCGATTCTTCCGACCGCCTTGGCCGTACGGGCCGGCGTGCTCCACTATCTGGGCCGGTTGGACGACTCGGCAGCGCTGGTGGACGAGGCCGAAGCCTTGATGCGCGCCACCGGAAGCGCCCTGCAGGCGTCCGGCGCGGTGCCCCTGGCCGCCTACCGTGGCCATGATCCCGAAGCGACCGTCCTGATCGACGCCATGTTCCAGGAGGCGAACTCGCGAGCCGAAGGTTGGTCGCTGGCCATCGCCGGCTTCTGTCGTGCCGCCCTGCACAATGGCCAGGGGGACTATCAAGCGGCGCTGACCGCGGCGCGGGATGCGGCCGCCTACCCGGACCTGGCCATCTACACCTGGACCCTGGGCGAGCTGATCGAAGCGGCAACCCGCACCGGCGACCACGACCAGGCGAAAGACGCCCGCGACCGTCTTGCCGCGCGAACCGCGGCGGCCGCGACCGAGTGGTCCCAGGGCGTCCAGGCATTGGCGGATGCCCTGACGACGCCGGCCGCCGAGGCCAAGTACCGCGAAGCCATCACTCATTTCGCCGGCTCGGGCCTGGCGATGCAGGAGGCCCGGGCACATCTGCTGTTCGGTGAGTGGCTACGCCGCGCCAACCGCAGGGCCGACGCGAGGGCGGAGCTCCGCATCGCCCACGAGTCCTTCACCCGGATGGGCGCCGAGGCTTTCACCGACCGGGCGGCCCGCGAGCTGCAGGCCACCGGCGAGGCGGTTCGCAAACGCGCCACGGCCCCGGACCAGCAGACCCTGACCCCTCAGGAAACCCAGATCGCCCGGCTCGCCGTCAACGGGCACACCAACCCGGAGATCGGCGCCACGCTGTTCCTGAGCCCGCGAACGGTCGAATGGCACCTACGGAAGATCTTCACCAAGCTGGGCATCACTAGCCGGCGCGAATTGGCCGGCACTTTCCACTAGCCGTTTTGCTCCAGGAATGCTTCAGGAATGCTTCAGGAATGCAGAAAGCCCGCCCCGATCGCTCGGGGCGGGCTTTCTGTTCACGTTGAGTCCGGCGGCGTCCTACTCTCCCACACCCTCCCGAGTGCAGTACCATCGGCGCTGGAGGGCTTAGCTTCCGGGTTCGGAATGAGACCGGGCGTTTCCCCTCCGCTATGACCACCGAAACAGCCGTCAGCGGCAGAACTACCAGCAACCCGTCGTGGTGACCGGGGTGGTTGTTCGTTTGCTGTGAATCACACAGTGGACGCGTTGAGCAAAAAGTTTAAGGTGGTTAAGCCCTCGGCTTATTAGTACCGGTCGACTGAACCAGTTACCTGGCTTACATCTCCGGCCTATCAACCCAGTCGTCTGGCTGGGAGCCTTACCCACTCAAATGGTGGTGGGATACCTCATCTCGAAGCGAGCTTCCCGCTTAGATGCTTTCAGCGGTTATCCCTTCCGAACGTAGCCAACCAGCCGTGCCCCTGGCGGGACAACTGGCACACCAGAGGTTCGTCCGTCCCGGTCCTCTCGTACTAGGGACAGCCCTTCTCAAGTATCCAACGCGCACGGCGGATAGGGACCGAACTGTCTCACGACGTTCTAAACCCAGCTCGCGTACCGCTTTAATGGGCGAACAGCCCAACCCTTGGGACCTGCTACAGCCCCAGGATGCGACGAGCCGACATCGAGGTGCCAAACCATCCCGTCGATATGGACTCTTGGGGAAGATCAGCCTGTTATCCCCGGGGTACCTTTTATCCGTTGAGCGACACCGCTTCCACACGCAAGTGCCGGATCACTAGTCCCGACTTTCGTCCCTGCTCGACCCGTCAGTCTCACAGTCAAGCTCCCTTGTGCACTTACACTCAACACCTGATTGCCAACCAGGCTGAGGGAACCTTTGGGCGCCTCCGTTACCCTTTAGGAGGCAACCGCCCCAGTTAAACTACCCACCAGACACTGTCCCTCGACCCGATCAGGGCCGCAAGTTAGATACCCAAACCCAACAGAGTGGTATTTCAAGATTGCCTCCACCCGAACTGGCGTCCGAGCTTCACAGGCTCCCACCTATCCTACACAATTAAATTCGGATACCAATGTCAAGCTATAGTAAAGGTCCCGGGGTCTTTCCGTCCTGCCGCGCGTAACGAGCATCTTTACTCGTACTGCAATTTCGCCGGGCCTGTGGTTGAGACAGTGGGGAAGTCGTTACGCCATTCGTGCAGGTCGGAACTTACCCGACAAGGAATTTCGCTACCTTAGGATGGTTATAGTTACCACCGCCGTTTACTGGCGCTTAAGTTCTCCGCTTCGCCCCGAAGAGCTAACAGGTCCCCTTAACGTTCCAGCACCGGGCAGGCGTCAGTCCATATACATCGTCTTACGACTTGGCATGGACCTGTGTTTTTAGTAAACAGTCGCTTCCCCCTGCTCTCTGCGGCCATACCACGCTCCACCCGCACAGGGCTTCACGCGTCCGGCCCCCCTTCTCCCTAAGTTACGGGGGCAATTTGCCGAGTTCCTTAACCACAGTTCGCCCGTCGCCTCGGTATTCTCTACCTGACCACCTGTGTCGGTTTCGGGTACGGGCCGCTCGGAACATCGCTAGAGGCTTTTCTCGGCAGCATAGGATCACTGACTTCACCTGATACGGCTCGGCATCACGTCTCACCCTCAATACACCACGGATTTGCCTATGGTGCGGGCTACACGCTTACCCCAGGACAACCACCGCCTGGGACCAGCTACCTTCCTGCGTCACCCCATCACTAAACTACTACCAACCAGGGTCCTAGACTCACCAGCCTTGGTCCGAAGACCGCCGCCGGCTCGCGTAGTTAGCATGGAAAGGTTCGTCTTGGGCGTTCCTTTGCGGGTACGGGAATATCAACCCGTTATCCATCGACTACGCCTCTCGGCCTCGCCTTAGGCCCCGACTCACCCAGGGCGGATTAGCCTGGCCCTGGAACCCTTGGTCATCCGGCGGAAGAGGTTCTCACTCTTCATTCGCTACTCATGCCTGCATTCTCACTCGTACAGCCTCCACGACTGGATTACTCCGCCGCTTCCCTGGCTGCACGACGCTCCCCTACCCATCCACACGACTGCACCAGCACCGCAAGGGCACTGGCGGATCATTATGTGAATGCCACAGCTTCGGCGGTGTGCTTGAGCCCCGCTACATTGTCGGCGCGGAACCACTTGACCAGTGAGCTATTACGCACTCTTTAAAGGGTGGCTGCTTCTAAGCCAACCTCCTGGTTGTCTAAGCGACCCCACATCCTTTTCCACTTAGCACACGCTTAGGGGCCTTAGCTGGTGATCTGGGCTGTTTCCCTCTCGACTACGAAGCTTATCCCCCGCAGTCTCACTGCCGCGCTCTCACTTACCGGCATTCGGAGTTTGGCTGATTTCGGTAAGCTTGTAGGCCCCCTAGACCATCCAGTGCTCTACCTCCGGCAAGAAACACACGACGCTGCACCTAAATGCATTTCGGGGAGAACCAGCTATCACGGAGTTTGATTGGCCTTTCACCCCTAACCACAGGTCATCCCCCAACTTTTCAACGTTGGTGGGTTCGGTCCTCCACGCAGTCTTACCCACGCTTCAACCTGCCCATGGCTAGATCACCCCGCTTCGGGTCTAGAACACGCGACTAAAAACGCCCTCTTCAGACTCGCTTTCGCTACGGCTACCCCACACGGGTTAACCTCGCCACGTGCCACTAACTCGCAGGCTCATTCTTCAAAAGGCACGCCATCACCCCAAAAGGCTCTGACGGATTGTAGGCGAACGGTTTCAGGTACTATTTCACTCCCCTCCCGGGGTACTTTTCACCATTCCCTCACGGTACTCGTCCGCTATCGGTCACCAGGAAGTATTCAGCCTTACCAGGTGGTCCTGGCAGATTCACAGCAGATTCTAGGAGTCCGCTGCTACTCGGGAACACTGTAAGAAGGTCACACGCTTTCGCTTACGGGGCTCTCACCCTCTACGGCCGGCTTTCCCACACCGTTCAACTAACGAATGACTTTGTAACTTCTCGACCATGTGTCAGCACAATCAAACAGGTCCCACAACCCCCCGCATGCAACGCCTGACAGCTATCACACATACAAGGTTTAGGCTCGATCCGCTTTCGCTCGCCACTACTCACGGAATCACGTTTGTTTTCTCTTCCTACGGGTACTGAGATGTTTCACTTCCCCGCGTTCCCTCTACCCAGCCTATGTATTCAGCTGGGAGTAACACGACATGACTCGTGCTAGGTTTCCCCATTCGGACACCCTGGGATCACAGCTAGGTTGACAGCTCCCCCAGGCCTATCGCGGCCTCCCACGTCCTTCATCGGCTCCTGGTGCCAAGGCATCCACCGTTCGCCCTTGACAACTTAACCACAGAAAACAAGATGCTCGCGTCCACTGTGCAATTCTCAACCAACGACCAACCCAAGACCATCTACGAAAACACCAACACCGTCACAACGGCAGGTATGCCTTCACAATCTTGCCTGGCATTGAAAAACAACCGCGGGATCAATCACCGCGACGGTTGTTCTTTCAGATACCCAACAGGGTGCATGTTTGATCGCCAGGAATTTCAGCCGCACCAGACCCACGTTCCACGCTGCAAGCAGCTGTACTAGCGAGGCCGGCCGTTGCCGAAACCTGACTGGCCAGTGTCTCCGCCTTTGAGCACCCCACCACCGCATTCGGGTGGCGCGGGCTACTGGATCGGTTTCCCGATCTAGTTGCTCCTTAGAAAGGAGGTGATCCAGCCGCACCTTCCGGTACGGCTACCTTGTTACGACTTCGTCCCAATCGCCAGCCCCACCTTCGACGGCTCCCTCCCTTACGGGTTAGGCCACCGGCTTCGGGTGTTGCCGACTTTCGTGACGTGACGGGCGGTGTGTACAAGGCCCGGGAACGTATTCACCGCAGCGTTGCTGATCTGCGATTACTAGCGACTCCGACTTCACGGGGTCGAGTTGCAGACCCCGATCCGAACTGAGACCGGCTTTTTCCGATTCGCTCCCCCTCACGGGCTCGCAACGGTTTGTACCGGCCATTGTAGCATGCGTGAAGCCCTGGACATAAGGGGCATGATGACTTGACGTCATCCCCACCTTCCTCCGAGTTGACCCCGGCAGTCTCCCATGAGTCCCCAACATGACTTGCTGGCAACATGGGACGAGGGTTGCGCTCGTTGCGGGACTTAACCCAACATCTCACGACACGAGCTGACGACAGCCATGCACCACCTGTGACCGCCCCCGAAGGACCTGCCATCTCTGACAGTTTTGCGGCCATGTCAAACCCAGGTAAGGTTCTTCGCGTTGCATCGAATTAATCCGCATGCTCCGCCGCTTGTGCGGGCCCCCGTCAATTCCTTTGAGTTTTAGCCTTGCGGCCGTACTCCCCAGGCGGGGCGCTTAATGCGTTAGCTGCGGCACAGAGAACCGGAGAGGCCCCCCACACCTAGCGCCCAACGTTTACAGCGTGGACTACCAGGGTATCTAATCCTGTTCGCTCCCCACGCTTTCGCTCCTCAGCGTCAGTATCGGCCCAGAGACCCGCCTTCGCCACCGGTGTTCCTCCTGATATCTGCGCATTTCACCGCTACACCAGGAATTCCAGTCTCCCCTACCGAACTCGAGCCTGCCCGTATCGACCGCAAGCCTGGAGTTGAGCCCCAGGTTTTCACGGACGACGCGACAAGCCGCCTACGAGCTCTTTACGCCCAATAAATCCGGACAACGCTCGCGCCCTACGTCTTACCGCGGCTGCTGGCACGTAGTTGGCCGGCGCTTCTTCTGCAGGTACCGTCACTCACGCTTCGTCCCTGCTGAAAGAGGTTTACAACCCGAAGGCCGTCATCCCTCACGCGGCGTCGCTGCATCAGGCTTCCGCCCATTGTGCAATATTCCCCACTGCTGCCTCCCGTAGGAGTCTGGGCCGTGTCTCAGTCCCAGTGTGGCCGGTCGCCCTCTCAGGCCGGCTACCCGTCGTCGCCTTGGTAGGCCATCACCCCACCAACAAGCTGATAGGCCGCGAGCCCATCCCAGACCGAAAAACTTTCCACCACCAACCATGCGATCAGCAGTCGTATCCGGTATTAGCCCCCGTTTCCGAGGGTTATCCCAAAGTCCAGGGCAGGTTACTCACGTGTTACTCACCCGTTCGCCGCTCGAGTACCCCGAAGGGCCTTTCCGCTCGACTTGCATGTGTTAAGCACGCCGCCAGCGTTCGTCCTGAGCCAGGATCAAACTCTCCAACAAAAACCTTTGGAAAAAATGTCCCGGCAACAAAAAGTTGCCAAAGGAATCCAAGCCGGATCAAACCGGCCAGGGAAAAAACTAATTGGCACTGGCTTTACAAGCACCCTGTTGAGTTCTCAAAGAACAACCGCTCCCGGGTCGACCTGCCCCCGGGGCACTCGTTCAACCTTACTAGGTCATCCGAGGATCGTCAACCGGTTTCTCCCGGTTGTACCCCATCTGCCCTAGTACCTCCCCCGCACCAGGCACGCAGCAAGACCGCGTTCCGTAGTTCGAAGGATTTGGCAGGACGGCCGCTGCGGATCTCTCCGCTCGCTCGTCCGCGTCCCTGCCGGCTCGGAAAACATTACAGCGTCGTTCCCCGGGCTCCAAATCGGGTATCACTCTTCCGCATAACCCCAGCTCAGCGCAGCGGAACCGGGAATCCCGCCGACCCAGGGGCTACCGTGCGCCACATGAAGGGCTTCATCGCACCCGGCTTCGAGGCCGTCGCCGACGCCTTCGCCACCGACCCAAGAGGCGGATCCGCCCTGACCGTCCTCCACCACGGCACTCCCGTGGTGGACGTCCACGAGGGTTGGTGTGACGCAGCGCACACTCGCCCCTGGGACGAGCAGACCTTGGTCAACATCTACTCGGTGGGCAAGCCGATCATGGCCGCCGCCGTCCTGCTCCTGGAACAACGCGGCCTGATCTCCTTGCCGGCGCCGACGGCGACTTACTGGCCGTCTTTCAAGACCCCAGCTTCCGTACGGGATCTGCTGGCGCACCTGGCCGCACTGCCAACGTTTCCCGTCCCTCGGCCGACCGAAGCTTGGTCCGATTGGGACCTGCTCTGCGGCGACCTGGCCAACGCCACTCCCGAATGGGAGCCCGGCACCGTGGCCGCCGAGCACGCCCTGACCTACGGCCACCTCCTGGGCGAGCTGGTCCGCCGGGTAGACGGCCGCCCACCCGCCCAGTTCGTAGCCGAGGAGATCGCCGCACCCCTGGACCTGGACCTGGCCTTCGCCCTGTCCACCCAGGACCAGTCCCGCTGCGCCGAGCTCGAGTTCGCAACCCCTGACTGGCCCGCCCAAATGCTCGGCCAGCCGGGTTCCGTACACGCGAGGGCCGTCTCCAACCCTCCAGGCGCCAGAGACCTAGCCGTAGTCAACTCCCCGCTGTGGCGCTCCGCCGCAATCCCCGCAGTCAACGTTCACGCCACGTCGTTGGCCATCGCCCGCTTCTACGCAGCCGTCCTGGACGGCCGCCTCCCCGCCCTTGCCAGACCCCAGCACACCGGAACAGACCTCTTCATAGAGCAGGAGGTCACCTGGGGCTTGGGAGTCCAGATAGAGCCCGACGGCACTTGGGGCCAGGGCGGCCTGGGCGGCAACGCCGGCTGGGCAGACCCCACCCGGGCCCTAGCAATCGCCTACGTAACAAGACGCCTGGGCGACTTCACCGCCGTAGACCGCATAGAACAGGCCCTACACCAGGCGATCCCACTCTGAACCACTCTGACAAAACCCTAATCCCGCCCCCACCCCAGCCGATCCTCACCGTCGCGGAAGAGGGATCAAAGCGGGCCCGTGAGGGGGCGATGGGAGACATGGCTGGTGTCCCCCATCCTCACACCCGCCACGCCGGCGCCGTCCACTGAAGGACGGCGCCGGCGAGTCCCGGCGAGTCCCGCCCAGTCCCGGCGAGTCCCGCCCAGTCCCGGCGGGCTAGTCCCGCATTCGCCGCTCAAAGCTGCCATCCGCCTCAGCACGAACGGTAGCCAACGCCACAGCAAGACCATCCCGAATCGCCCCGCAGCTAGAGCAGCCCGCGACCACACACCCTTGGTGAGCTTCCGCAATAAGCACGATCGCCTGATGCAGAGCCCGAGCCTCAAGCCGCACACGCGCCGCCCCCGGCACCCGCCGAAGCCCCCCAGCAGCAACTTGGATCACGCGCTCAGAAACGCCATAAGCCGCAACTTGCCGCCCAGTACGCAAGAGCACATCCCCAAGAGAATCCACCCCCCGATACTAGTCCCTTGACAACCAGAACCCACACCCCCACCAGCACACTTGGCACACCAGGCCCTCCAACAGCCACAAGCCGGGGCGCGGGGCCACAGGGGACGCGAGTCGCGGGGGGCGCGGCCGCCGGCCGCGCCCGCAGCGTCAGATCACGGGGCGCGTGGTCACGGGCCGCCTGGTCACGAGTCGGGGCCGCGGGGCGCGGGCGCCAGGCGCGGGCCGCACGGCCGCCGAGCGCGGGGCGAGTGGGCGCGAGATCAAGCGTTCCCCCCGCCTCGAGCGACGGAGTCGCAAAGAGCCCCACAGCGACCAGCGACGGCGAGTAAGTATGCGGCAGAGGGGGTGCGGGTGGCGTAGCCCCCGCTACGCGCGACGAAGTCGCGCCAGATAGGACGAGGCTGCCCGGCTCACGGTTTGTGTGAGCACAGTGCAGCCCCAGACTCGTGGCCAGGGGCGGGGTCGAACCGCCGACCTTCCGATTTTCAGTCGGACGCTCGTACCAACTGAGCTACCTGGCCTTGGTGTTACGTGCGGTCCTGACGGGACTTGAACCCGCGACCTCCGCCTTGACAGGGCGGCGAGCACTCCAACTGCTCCACAGGACCTTGCTATCCAGCTGTCTTTCCTGCCTGGCTGATCGGCAGCTTGCGCTACCAACTTACCAGTGCCCCCAACGGGATTCGAACCCGTGCTACCGCCTTGAAAGGGCGGCGTCCTGGGCCACTAGACGATGAGGGCAACTCCGCCAGTATGGCATGTCTGCGACACTGAGCGGCGTAGACCCCAACCGGGCCCCGCTTGAGGCTTGGAAAGCATACGTGATCCACCGCCCCGTCTCCAAACCGGTATCCCGATCGGCTCTGACCTGCGGAAACGTCACCGTGCGGCGGCGGAGACGAGGTTTGCGGCCTCGGCGAGGGTGGTGAGCTGAGCCACGCCGGCGGGCAGCGTGGGGCGCCAGCCGGGGCCGCCGGCGGCGACGAGCAGCGGTGGGTGCGGGTGGGAGAGGACTCGGGTCAGCTGGGCGGGGTCGCCGGTGTCCGCGATTTGTGACCAGAGCACGACGACGGCGGGGCCGGTGCGGGTGATGGCGTCGTCGAGGGCAAGCGGGGGTACGCGTCCGCCCAGCATCCGCGTCGGCACGCCGTTCTGGGCCAGGGCGGCCGCGAGGGCTTCGAGCGGAAGCGTGTGCTGTTCCTCGTCGGCGGCGGCGAGGAGCACCCGCACCGGCGACGAGGGCCGCGGCCGGGGCACCGCGCCGAGCACCTCGCTGACGCATCGCGAGATGAGGTGCTCGACCTCGACGAAGCGCTGGGTGGCCTGGTACCGCTCGCCGATCCCGACGAGCACCGGCACCGCCACGTCGTCCCAGGCCGGGACGACGCCCCAGTCGGCGACGGCCCGCTCGAGGATGGTCCGCATCACGGGCGCGTCCAGCCGCATCGCCGCCCGGGCCAGCCCTCGCGCGGCCGGCACCGCATGCCCGAGAGGTATCGCCTGTCCGCCGCCATCCCGCCCCGTGGCGGGAGACGTGCCGGGAGACGTGGCGGAAGACGTGGTGAGAGAGGTGGGGGGAGATACAGGGGAGGCGACGGAAGCCGATCCCCGGGCCCAAGCCGCCGCCTCGGCCGGGGCCACCCCCTGCGACGTCAGCCGCAGCATCACCTCGAGCCGGTCGAGGTCCTGTGCCGTGTACCGCCGATGCCGCCCCGGCTCGTGTCGAGACGGCCCCAGCCCGTACCGCTGGTGCCAGGTGCGCAGGGTGGTGACCGCCACGCCGAGGCGACGGGCCACCGCACCGGCGCTCAGCGCCTCATCGCCCACCCGACCGCTCCGGAGCCTCGTCGACGGATGCAACCGAAAAGTACGAGGCCAGGCATCCGGTCACCCCGGACAGCCACGGCGCGTACGACCCAGGCTCGGCGGCCAGCCCGGCCCGCAGCGCCGAAACCGATACCCACCGCGTGTCGGCCACCTCCGAGGGGTCCGGCGTCACCCGCGCGCCCGTTGGCAGGTCCCCCAGCAGCACATGGTCGTACTCGTGCTCGACCCGAGATGTCCCCGGATCCACCGCCCGATAGGTGTAGACCCCCACCGGCGTCAGCGAGACCCCCGTGACGCCGAGCTCTTCCGACAGCCGCCGCGCCGCCGCCGAAGCGACGTCCTCGCCCGGCGCCGGGTGCCCGCAGCACGAGTTGGCCCACCGCAGCGGGAACCGGGTCTTGACCGCGGCCCGCTGCTGCAGCAGCACCCGTCCGTTGGCCGGATCCCGCAGGAAGACCGAGAAGGCACGGTGCAGCATCCCCGGCGCCGCATGGGCGTCGGCCACCAACGCCGACCCGACCGAAGTACCCGTACCGTCGACGAGTTCGACGAGATGCGACTCCCGCGCCGTCATCCCACCACCCCCGTGATCCGCGCCGCCGCCAGCTTTCCCGAGATCAGCACCATGGGCACCCCGACGCCCGGTTGGGTCCCCGAACCGGTGAAGACCACGTTGGGAAAGACCGGGTGCAGGTTGCTCGGCCGGAACGGCCCGGTCTGCCCGAAGGTGTGCGCCGCCGCGAACGGCGTGCCGGCCGCCATCCCCTGCGCGGCCCAGTCGTCGGGCGTCACGATCCGCATCACCTCGATGCCGTCCCGGAACCCGACGTATCCGCGCCGCTCGAGCGTCCGCAGCACCGAATCCGCATACCGCGAGGCGAACTCGCCGCGCCAGTTCATCGGCCCGGCGACGAGGTTGGGTACCGGCGCAAGCACGTAATACGTCGTGGGGCTCGGGTTGGTGACCAGTAACGACGGATCGCTCATCAGCATCCCGTCGCGGATCACCTCGTCGAAGGTGCGCTTCCACTGGGCGCCGAAATGAATGTTGTGGTGCGCGATTTTCCCGTACGCGTGCCTGGACCCCACATGCAGCACCACGCAGGACGGTGAGTAACGCAGCCGCCTCGGGATCGCCGCAGGCAGAAGATCGCGGTAAGCGATCGGCAGATCGGGGTTGAGCACGACGACGTCGGCCGGGATCCGCGAGCCGTCAGCCGTGATCACGCCGGTGGCCCGGCCGCCCGAGGTCTCCACCCGGGTCACGGTGGTGTCGTAGCGGAACTCCACCCCGTGCTTCTCGGCCGCGCCGGCCAACGCGCGAGGGACCGCGTGCATGCCGCCCTTGGGATAGAACACGCCGGCGACCGAGTCGAGGTAGGCGATCACCGCGTAGATCGCGAGGGCGTCGTGCGGCGCGAGCCCGGCGTACATCGCCTGGAACGAGAAGATCCGCTGGGTGCGGGGGTCCTTGAAGAACGACGCGATCTTGGGCTGGAGGCGGCGGAACCCACCCATGCCGAGCAGCTTGAGCAGGTTGAGGTTGACCAGGTCGAGCGGGGTGTCGAGGTTGCGGCCGATGAAGTGGTCGCGTTCGAGCAGCCAGAGCTTGCGGGCGAAGTCGACGAAGCGCAGGTAGCCGTCCGCCTCGCGCGGCCCGCACACCCGGGAGATCTCGGCGGCCATCCGCACGGTGTCGGTACGCACGTCCAGAGTGGACCCGTCCGGATAGTAGGCCCGATACGCCGGGTCGAGCGGCGTGAGCTCCAGCCAGTCGTCGAGCCGTTCGCCCACCGCGGCGAGCGCCTCCTCGATCAGCGAAGGCATGGTCAGCACGGTGGGGCCGGTGTCGAACTCATAGCCGGCAACCCGAAGCTGCCCGGCCCGGCCGCCGGGAACCGACTCCCGCTCGACGACGGTGACCTGCCGCCCCGCGGCCGCCAGGTGCAGCGCGCACGCCAGCCCGCCGAGCCCCGCGCCCACCACGACCACCCGATCGGTGGGACCCGTCACGAATCGCATGCGGGACATCATGCCGGGCGCTGGGTGGCGCGGACCGCCAGCTCGATCATGGCGGCGCGCGATTCGGCGGCGAGAGGGGCCGTGGCCAGCGCGGCGATCGCCTCGGCGATCCGCTCCTGGATCATGGTTTCCACCCGAAGGACAGCGCCGGTGTCGGCGATGACCTCGGCGGCACGAGCCGGATCGCCATCGGACAGGACCGCCAGCTGCGCGGGGGTGGCGAGCTGGCGGGCAAGCAACAGCAGAGCGGTCGGTTTGCCGGTGAGCAGATCGTCGCCGGCCGGCTTGCCGGTGACCGACGGATCCCCGAAGACGCCGAGCAGGTCGTCGCGCAGCTGGAACGCCTCGCCCACCAGCGAGCCGTACCGTTCAAAACAAATGTCCAAAATATCCGAAGAAGACGGACCGGCAAGCGCCAGCCCGAACTGCAAAGGCCGCTGCACGGTATAGCTGGCGGTCTTGAGCCGGGCAACAAGCAGCGCACGATCGACCGACCACGAAACGCCAGGCGTCTCACCCAAAATGTCCAAATACTGACCCGCTACCGCCTCGACCCGCATGCGGTCGTAACGCGCCCGCACCCCGAAAAGCGTGGCGGTCGGCAGCGGCGCCCGGGCGATCAGCTGATCCGCCCAGACCAGGCAAAGATCGCCGACCAGGATCGCCGCCGACTTCCCGAACCGGGCTCCATGCTGCTGCTCGAAGATCCGATGCGCCGTCGGCCGCCCCCGCCGGGTCGCCGAGTCGTCCATCACGTCGTCGTGGACCAGAGCGAACGTGTGCATCAACTCGAGCGCCGCCAACGCCGGCAACACCGGTTCGAGCGGCTCCGCGGAGACCCCGCGCCACCCCCAGTAGGCAAAGGTCGGCCGCAGCCGCTTCCCGCCGGCCAGCACCAGATCCCGTGTGGTGCGGGCGAGACCGCCGAGCGCCGGGTCGACGGCGTCGAGCGAGGCGATCTGCGCGGCGAGGAAGTCGGCGAGGGTGCCCTCGATCGCGTCGAGCAGCGTGTCGGAACGGCCGGTGGTCTGGCGCGGTATCGGACGGCGACGATTCTGCTCGAGCGTGTCATTGGCCACGAGATTTACCGTACCCTAGGTTCGAGGTTGCGTCGATTGATGCGTCGATTTGGAAAGAGGACCCCGTGGAAGCGGACCTGGCGAGCGCCTACGAGCGCTGCCGTGCCCTGCACCGGCAGCATGGCCGCACCTACTACCTGGCGACCCGCCTTTTGCCCGCTTGGAAGCGCCGCCATGTGCACGCGCTCTACGGATTTACCCGCTACGCCGACGAGATCGTCGATCGCACCGAGGCGCTCCCGCCCGAGGATCGCGCCGCGCGGCTGACCGAGTGGTCCGAGAGCTTCGTCTCCGGCCTGCGCGGCGAGCCGGTCGACGATCCGCTGCTGCCGGCCGTGCTGCACACGATCGCCGTCTTCGACCTGGACGTGGACGACTTCGCGACGTTCCTGCGCAGCATGGCGATGGACCTGACGATCACGTCCTATGAGACCTACGACGACCTCCTCGACTACATGGAGGGGTCGGCCGCCGTGATCGGCACCATGATGCTGCCGATCCTCGGCTCCTCCGATCCGATCGCCGCGCGCGAGCCCGCACGACAGCTGGGCCTCGCCTTCCAGCTCACCAACTTCATCCGGGACGTCGCCGAGGATCTCGAGCGCGACCGCGTCTACCTGCCCGTCGAGGACCTGGCCCGCTTCGAGCTGACGCGCGACGATCTGCGGCCGGGCAACCCCAAGGTCAAGAGCCTCATCGCGTACGAGGTCAGCAGAGCGCGACGCCATTACGCGTTCGCCGCCCCCGGCATCCCCCTGCTCGACCCCGCCTCGCAGGCCTGCATGCGTACGGCGTACCAGCTCTACGGCGGCATCCTCGACGAGGTGGAGGCGGCGGGGTACGACGTGTTCGCCCGCCGCGCGACCGTGCCGAACAGCCGTCGCGCCTCGGTCGCCGTCCGCAGCCTGCTCACCCGCCCGGGCACGCCGGTGCGGTCATGAGCCGCACCGCGGTCGTTCTGTTCACCCGTGACCTGCGGGTGCACGACAACCCGGCCCTCGCCGCCGCGTGCGCCAACGCCGACAAGATCGTGCCGCTGTTCGTGCTCGACCCGAAGCTCGGCGACCTCTCGCCGAACCGGTCGCGCTTCCTGCACCAGTCCCTCGCCGATCTGCGTACGTCGTTGCGCGACCGCGGGGGCGACCTGGTGCTGCGCGCCGGCGACCCGGTCGAGGAGGCGATGCGGGTCGCTCGCGACGTGGAGGCGACGATGCTCGGCGTGGCCGCGGACGTCACCGCGTACGCGAAAAAGCGGGAAAGTCGCCTGCGCGACGCCTGCGACCAGGAGCGAGTCTCGCTGCGACTGTTCCCCGGGGTCACGATCGCCGATCCGGGCGAGCTGCGGCCGAGCGGCGGCGGGAACGCCTACAAGGTCTTCACGCCCTACCACCGGGCCTGGACGGCGGCGAAATGGCGGGACGAGGTGGCCACCCCGCGCAAGATCACGCTGCCGGAGATCGCGGCCGGGCGCCTGCCGGCGATGCCGGGCGGGGAGTCGCCCGAGGCCGCGGCGGGTGGCGAGAGCGAGGGCCGGCGTCGGCTCACCGCATGGTTGCGCGACCTTGACGCGTACGGGGAAATGCATGACGACCTGCCGGGCGACGGCACCAGCCGGCTCAGCCCCTATCTCCGCTTCGGATGTCTGTCGCCCCTGGCCGTGGCCGGCGCCGCGACGGCTCGCGACGCCGAGCCGTATCTGCGGCAGCTCTGCTGGCGCGACTTCTACTACCAGGTCGCGCTCTCGTTCCCGCGCATCTCCACGAAGCCGTTCCGGCCGAACGCCGGCGACGAGTGGCGCGACGATCCGGAAGCGCTGAAGCACTGGCAGGACGGGCTCACCGGGGTGCCGGTCGTCGACGCCGGGATGCGGCAGCTGCGGGCCGAGGGGTGGATGCACAACCGCGCCCGGCTGATCACCGCCGCCTTCCTCACCAAGCACCTGGGCGTCGACTGGCGGCACGGGCTGCGCTGGTTCTTCCGCTGGCTGCTCGACGGCGACGTTCCGAACAATTCCGGCAACTGGCAGTGGGTGGCCGGCACCGGGAACGACACCCGGCCCTACCGCCGTTTCAATCCGATCCGCCAGGCCGGCCGATTCGACCCCGAAGGCGTGTACGTTCGGCGCTACATACCCGAGCTCGCAGGCATCGACGGCCCGGCCGTCCACCAGCCGTGGCGCCTCCCCGACGAGGTTCGCCGCCGGCTGGATTACCCGGGCCCGCTGGAGTCACACCGCGACGAGGCGGTCTGGCTGCGGCCGTGACCCCCGCCCGGTACGCCTGGGCGGGTCCAGCGGGGCTCGCCGGCTCGTTGCGTCCGTCAAAACGCGGGGCCGGCGGGTCCCGCGCCGTCCACTGAGGACTGCCGGGCGCTCAGTTGCCCTCGCGCCAGCGGTTCTTGCCGTCCTTGGCCGCGGTGCCCTGCTCGTCGTCCTTGGCCGAGCCGCCGCAGACCACGACGTCGCCGTCGGCGGTGCGGGCCTTCGCGCCGGCCGGGGTGCAGTAACCGCCGAGAACCGGGTAGGCCGTGCGGCCCGGGACCGGCTTGCGGGGCAGCGCCGCGATCTGGCGCGCGTCCTCGGACGGGTCGATCGACGCCGGGGGTGTAGCGCTCTGCTGCGGGACGTGCGTCTCGGGCGGGTTCGCCATCGCGCGTGGGCTGCCCGCCGGGTTGGTGGTGGCGATCGTTTTCGCGGCGGGCACCGCCTTCGACGGGGGACCGGCCACGGCCGCCTGATCCGCCGCGACGCCCTTTTCGTACTTGCCGGACATAGCCAGGAGGCCGAAGAACATCGCACCGCCGAGCAACGCTACGAAAAGCAGCGCCGGCGCCACGAAGGCGCCTCGACGGGACGTCTGCGGGGAGGTCACAGGTACACCTTGACGCGCCGGAACGGCACCGCACATGGGCCCTTTGTCCATGCCCCGACGGAGATCCGGCGGAACCTTGGCGGCGGAAAGTCAGCCCGAGTCAAGTGGCCGACAGGACCTGTCGGAGCGTGATCATTCCGGTCGCCCCGGTGACGGCCGGGCGGTACCCGAGGCCGGCCGGCCACTCGCGGCCGAGCGCGACCCACGCCGTACGCAATCCGGCCGCCGCGCCGCCGCCGACGTCCTTCTCGGAGTTGTCGCCGACCATCCAGCCCTCCGCCGGGAGCGGGCGCCCGGCGGCGGCCGCGGCGATCTCGAAGATCCGCCGATCCGGCTTGCGCACCCCCACGCCCTCGGAGATCGTCCACCCGGCGACCAGCCGGTCCAGCCCGGTGCGGCGCAGCTTCGCCTCCTGCTGGGCGACGGTCCCGTTGGTCACCACGAACGGCACGAAGCCGGCCGCCTTCGCGTCGATCAGCGCCGCGTCGATTCCGGGGTCGGGCGACAGCTGCTCGACCATCCCGGCGCGCAGCTCGGTGAGCATCTCGCGCTCGTCGCCGCCGTAGCGGGCGGCGATTTTCGCCGCCAGGGCCTCGCGCTTCTCGTACCCGTCCTGGTCGGCCTCGACCAGCCACGGAACCTCGGATGCGCCGAAGCGCGACGCTGCCCAGCCCTTGTAGGCCGCCCGGCGGTCGATAAGAGTGTTGTCCAGATCGATAAGCAGCAACATTGAGGGTTGTTCACGACCTTCCTCGAGTTGCAGTAGGCGCGAGGTAGGCAACGTGGTCTCCACCGTCGTGAACAACCCTCACACTGTTAATCCTGACAGGCGCTTTTTCGAGGAGGACGGCGTGCTGACATTCACGAATGCGGCGGAACAGGCGGCGTGGACCTTGGCGGAGGCGCTGAGCGAGAAGGCCTTCGCCGCCATGAAACAGGCCGAGGAGGCCGCCGAGGCGTTCCAGTCCGGCAAGGCGGCGATGCGCCGGCAGTTCAAGTCCCGCGGCATGTCCCTGGTGGACGCCGACATCCGCTGGTCGGGGACGAGCCAGGCGCGCAAGGCGATCTCCGACAACGAGTGGTACATGGCCCAGGCGGCGATGTACAACGAGGCGGCGGCCGTGCAGTACGCGAAGGCGCTCTACCTGAAAAAGACTTAGGCGGCGCGGTGGCGGAGAGTCGCCACCGTCGAGCCGGCCAGGGCGAGCAGGCAGTCGGGGAGCTGGCCGTCGGCGATCGCGGCGCCGAAGAGGGCCTCGCCGGTGGGGACGTCGCCGTTCACGTACGCGCTGACGAAGCGCGCGACCCAGCGCTTGTCGTACCGCGCGTCGTCGATGCCGGGGAAGTCGAGGGTCCAGGCGCCGCCGAGCGGGACCTGGCCGACCATGGTGGCCGCGAGGCACCATGCGACGTCCCACGCCCCAACCACGCCGGATCGGTCGACGACCGCGTCGAACGTGCCGACCACGGCATCACTGTCGCCGCTGAGCGCACTCTGCAGAACGAGCGCCGCGTCGTCGAAAGCGTGCTGTGGTACCTCCGTCACGTGAAGAAAGGTACGTGGATCGGTCAAGGAACGCTCGCGTACGGGTCGACAAGCAACGGGATTTCACGCTCCGCGCAGAAGACAGGTGATCCGGGCGGTGCAGATGCGCTCCCCCGAGTCGTCGGAGATGACCACCTCGTAGGTCGCCATCGTGCGTCCCCGGTGCACCGGCGTCGCCACCCCGGTGACCAGGCCGGAGCGGGTGCCCTTGTGATGGGTGGCGTTGATGTCGACGCCCACCGCGAACGGCCGGTCCACCGTCTGCCCGTGCAGCACCGCGCCGACCGACCCGAGCGTCTCGGCCAGCACGCACGAGGCGCCGCCGTGCAGCAGCCCGTACGGCTGGGTGTTGCCCTCGACCGGCATGGTGCCCACGACCCGCTCGGGGGTGGCCTCCTTGAGCTCGATGCCCATGCGCTTGCCCAGGTCACCGCCGCCCCCGGAGGAGAGCAGGGTCTGCAGGGCGTCGGCCGCTATATCCATGAGGGGGAACGTTACCTGCCGGTTCCAGGCTTTCCAGCGACTTCGATCACACACCCCAGGTCGCGCGGCTGGCGCGCTGGTCCTAGGGTCTGCATGACCTATCCGGGCCTTGAGGAGATTCGATGAGCGAGCCCCAGGAGACCGTGGAGACGCGCGGCGACGACCGCGTCGACCTGATCGCCAACGACACCACCGGCGACGGCAAGCCCGACGTCTGGGTGTCCGACACAGACGGGGACGGCAAGCCCGACCTGTTCCAGTTCGACACCGACGGCGACGGCAAGGTCGACATCACCATGGTCGACCTCGACCAGGACGGCAACCCCGACGCGATCGTCGACGGCGACGGCGGCCTGCCGCCGCAGTCCTAAGACCCACCCAACGCCGACAGAGCAACCCAGAGGACGGCGATCGCCACCGCGGTGGTGACGATCGTGGAGGCCGTGTGCCGCCACGACCGCGGCCCGGTGATCGCCTCCGGGTGGCCCAGCTCGCGCAGCACCCGGCGCTGCTCGAGGATCTCGTCGCGGTTCGACGCCGCGTCCCGGCTGAGCGCCACGGCCAGCCGCGCCTGGGCGCTCTGCAGCCGCCGCACGGCCCGCCGCCCGGCGTGACCCACCCGCTCGCCCGCGAACCGGCGGGCCGCCGCCCGGGCCGAGCCGGAGCGCAGCACCGCGATCTCGGCCGGGGTGATGACCTCCGGGTCGCGCAGCGTGCCGAGCCGCTCGACGTAGTAGTCGGCCTCCCGGTCGTGCGCCCGCCGCACCAGCAACAGGATCAGCAGCAGCGGCGGCAGGCCCTTGAGCAGCAGCACGCCCAGCAGCGCCAGCGCGCCGTTGCCGAGCCCGTCGCCGAGCAGCGGCGAGTTCCACAGCACGTGCGACGCCCAGGCGCCGAGGAAGGCGAGCAGGGCCGCGCCGACCCGGTGCGCGGGCCGGCGGTCGCGGCGCACCACGAGATAGCCGATGCCCGCGCCGGCCAGCGCGCCGAAGAGCGTGTGACTCCAGACCCCGGAGAGGAAGCCGCGCAGCAGGAACGTGGCGATCACCGGCTGCACCTGGTCGCCCTGCCCGGCCAGCGCCACCGCGCCGACCGCGAACACGACGTCCTCGACGATCTGGAAGCCCAGCCCCACCATCGCGCCGTAGACGACGCCGTCCAGCACGCTGTTGACCTGGGAACGGGCGATCAGCACGACCGCCACCACGCCGAGCGTCTTGGCGGTCTCCTCGACCGTGGGCGCGGCCAGCGCGGCGCCCCAGTCGGCGGCGAAGTGCGGCGAGCCCAGCTTGGCGACGAGATCCTCCAGCGCGGCGCTCGCCGGGATCGAAACGCTGGTCGCCACCAGGCCACCCCACGCGAGGGCGAGCACGAGCAGCTCGGTCGGCTCCCGCTCGAGGAAGTCGAGCTCCGCGACGACCAGCCAGAACGGCACCGCGAGCAGGGCGAACAACAACACGGCCGCGGCCGTGGCGATCGGGTACGCCGACGCCAGCCGCCCCGCGATCTGCGACATCCGGATCGCGCCCGCGAGCAGCAGGGCGGCGATCACCCAGAACGCCGGGACGCGGGCCAGCGCGGAGAAACGAGCCCCGCCCTGAGCGGGGCGCACGGCGGCGGCCGTCACGGCTCGCGCCCGTCGGTCCGCAGGGTGCGGGTGCTGGCCTCGATCTGCGGGAGCGTGCGGCCCAGGTCGAGGTCGACGCCGCTGATGGTGACCTCGATGGTGAGCCCGTCGGAGACGAAGACCGCGTACCGGCCGCTGCGGCCCGGCGCGGTGTAGCCGCCCTGGAGGCCGATCAGCCCGCCGGCCGTGAAGACCTCCAGCTGCGGGCCGGTGACCTGGTATCCGGGCGTTCCGGTGATCCGCTGCCGGAGGCGCTCGCCGGCCGATCCGAGGTCGCCGGGGAAGGGCCGGACGGTGATCTTGTATTGCACGGCGCCGAGGCGGAAGAGCGCGGTGCCGGTCACGCCGCCGGGGCGGGTGCCGGTCACGTCGAGGGTGGACCCGACCGGCGGGATCACGGTGACGCCGGCGCCGACCGGGTACGGCTCGTTCGCGCTCACCGGCCGCTCGGCCGGCAGAGCGCGGTCGATCGCGGGAAGCCCGAAGGCGAGTCCGGCGAGGGTGGCGACGACCCCGAGAGCACCGAGGAGATTCATCAGCTCACGCCGGGTGACCCTCGCCATGCCCCTACGCTAAACGCTCCCCGGCCCCTCGGCGAGATACGCGGGCGGGACCGCGGAGGTCAACCAGACGCCGTTCTCACTGCGATGGAAGACGTAACCGGCGGCGGCCATCCCGGCCGCGTCGACGCGGAACACCACCACGTCGGAGGAACGGCGGCGCCCGACCACCAGGGCGGTTGGCACGTCCTTGGAAAGGTGGACGTGATGGCGGCTACGCGGGCGCAGCCCGTCCCGCAGGATCGGGTCGAGGTTCTCGCGCGGGGTGCCGTGGAACAGCACCTCGGGCGGCTCGGCCGGCGGCAGCCCCAGGTCGACCTCCACCCGGCGGGAGTGGCCCTGGCTGGCCCGGATCCACTCCACGCCGTCGTCGCGGCGGGCGACGGCGAACCGGGACTTGTCGTTGTTCTCGACGATGACATCGAGCTCGCCGCGGGTGATGCCCAGCGCGGCGAGAAGGTCGGCGACCGGCACCCAGCCGTTCGCGTCGAGCGTGAGCCCGGCCGACTCGGGCCGGTGCCGCAGGACCATCGAGATCCGGCGGCTCACCCGCACCTGGTCGCGGGTCAGGTCGGTCATGTCGAATCTCCGTTAATTTGGCAACTCCATGACCGCAAGGTAGTAAGGGCGGTCTTCGAGGTCGACCGATTTCATGCGCCACGGGGTGCCGCTCAGCAGCTTCTCGAGCTCGTCGGGCGAGCAGTTCAGGTAGTCGAACCACTCGGTGGCGAGACGCCGGTAGCGCAGGCGCAGGCGCAGCTGGCCGCCGATCCGGCCGCGCTCGCGGTTGCGCTGGTGGTACTCGGCGTGCACCGGGTCGGTCGTGCCGTACGGGTCGGTGCCCTGCGCCACGATGCGGGCGCCGGGCTTCGCCAGTTTCGCCAGAGCGGCGAGGAAGACCGGCGCGCGCTCGGCGCCCTCGAGGAGGCCGAGATTGTTGCCGAGCAGCAGGAAAGCGTCGTACCGGGTGGCCGCTCTTTCGGCGTACGCGTCAATGGTTGTCGCCACGACGTCGCGCAACCCGCGTCGCCGAGCTATCTCGATCGCGCCTCGCGAGGTGTCCAGACCGGTCACGGCCATGCCCCGCCGCTGCAGCTCGAGCGCCGTCCGTCCGGCGCCGGTCCCGATGTCGAGCACCTGCCCGCGGCAGAGACGCAAGGCCCGGTGGTCGTGCGGCTGCCACTCGTCGGGCCCGGCCAGATAGTGATCGGCCGGCGCGCCGTTGATCAAGCCGTCGTCCCGCTCGATCACCTCGATGACCGGCCGCGGCACCCGGCCGCCGGCGAGCGGTCTCGGCCCGATCCCGGTGCGCACGGCGTACGCGTCCCGGATCATCTCGCCCCAGACGTCGCCGATCAGTGGCTCATCCATGGTCACTAAACTTAGAGACGAAGAAGGGGCGTTCGCCTTCCCCAGCGCACGCCCCTTGCAACGATGCTACGTCCGACTGAAGTCCGTTCAGTCGCCCTGACGCTGCGTGGGAATCTGCCCCTGCAGCAGGGCGCGAACTTCCGACTCCCGGTAACGGCGGTGGCCGCCCAGCGTGCGGATTGCACTGAGCTTGCCGGCCTTCGCCCACCGGGTGACGGTCTTCGGGTCGACGCGGAACATCGACGCCACCTCGGCCGGCGTTAGTAGCGGCTCAGGATCGTGCGTACGCGATGCCATCGGTCACTCCTCCACAGGTACCTATAGACATCGGCCGGGGTCCCGCCGGCCGGTGCGTCTCTCATGGTCCGGCTAGTCCCCGATGTCCGACATGGGCCGAACGGACGAACGTCCCCCAATTAACGGATGAAGCATGCCCGATTTTTCCGTGTTTTCTACGCCAGATAGTGCCGCGTTTAGTCCGATTATCACGCTTCGGCGAGCCCTGATTACGAAGAGTATTCGCCTCGGGAGCGTTCCCACGGTCGCCAGAAAATCGGGATAAGTCCAGTTTTGGCAGGTCAGTTACAGCGCTCCAGCAGCTGTACGCCGCGCCAGCGATCGACGAGCTTCTCATAAGCCTCGGAAGCCGCGTCCGCGTCGCCCCGGGAGAGGGCGGAAAGTCCGGCCGCCACCAGTCCGGGTGAATCGTCCCCGCTGAGGTCGTCATCCGGGAGGAGGTTGACGAGGCCGCCGTAATCGAGCTCCACGATCGACCGGGGATGGAACTCCTCCAACCACCGGGTGCCCTCCTCGACCGCCTCGGTGATCGGCGCGTCCCCCAGCGACTTGCGCAGCACCGAGACGCCCCGGTGCGCGCGCCGGCGGGCCTTGGAAATCTCGGTGCGGTAGCGCAGGGTGCGCCGGCCGGCGGCGAGATCGATCTCGCGCTCCTCCAGATCGACGAAGACGAACCAGCGCAGCGGCACGCCCCACGTCGCGATCTGCTCGTGCACCCGCGGCACGCCGTGCTCGAGCACCTTGGCGCCGCTGCGCCAGTCCTCGACGATCGCGCGGGCCTGCCCGGCCAGCACCGGCGGCACGAACGCGTCGGCCAGCACGCTGGGCACGCCGTCGCGGGCGTTCAGGGCCGCCTCGGCGACCCGCAGGCGCAGGTTCCACGGGCAGACCAGCAGCGTGTCGCCCCACTCCAGCACGTACGCCTCGTCGGGCAGGTCGGGGAGGCGGGTCCAGCCCGCGCCGAGCGCCTCGAGCACGGCGGAGCGCTGCTTGACCGGACCCTCGACCGGGCCGAGAGCACGACCCTCCCGGGCGTACTTGCGCCAGAAAACCTGGCGGTCGCGGTCGAAGGCGGTCAGCGGTTCGTAAACCCGAAGGTACGACGCGAACAGTGACGGCACGGCGCGATCCTTTCATGAATTCCGCCCCAGCGAACTTCCCGCGCGGGCGTAATCACAGGGGCTTCCGCCCGACTACGCTCGCTATGTCCGGCACCACCCCGGCCGGGGCATCGGCCTCACAAGGGCCTCGACACCAGATCAGGAGAGCAGCGATGGGTGTGTTCGACACCGACGGCACCGACGCCAGCGGGCACGAACAGGTCGTCTTCTGCCAGGACCGGCAGACCGGCCTCAAGGCGATCATCGGCATCTATTCGACGGCCCTCGGGCCGGCGCTCGGCGGCACCCGCTTCTACCCGTACGAGAGCGAGGACGACGCCCTCGCCGATGTGCTCAAGCTGTCCCGCGGGATGGCGTACAAGAACGCGCTGGCCGGTCTCGACCTGGGCGGCGGCAAGGCGGTGATCTGGGGCGATCCGGCCCGCGCCAAATCCGAGGGCCTGCTGCGCGCCTACGGCCGCTTCGTCGAGTCCCTGCACGGCCGCTACTACACGGCCTGCGACGTCGGCACCTACGTGCCGGACATGGACGTCATCGCCCGCGAGACCCGCTACGTGACCGGCCGCAGCCTCGAGCACGGCGGCGCCGGCGACTCGTCCATCCTGACCGCCTGGGGCGTCTTCCAGGGCATGCGCGCGGCCGCCGAGCACACCTGGGGCTCGCCGACGCTCGCCGGCCGCACGGTGGGCATCGCCGGGCTCGGCAAGGTCGGGAAATATCTGGCCGGCCACCTCATCGAGGACGGCGCCGCGGTGGTCGCCACCGACGTCAACGAGACGGCCCTGGCCTGGGCCCGCGCGACCTACCCGCAGATCTCGCTCGTCGCGGACGTTCAGGAGCTGATCACCGCCGACATCGATGTGTACGCGCCCTGCGCGCTCGGCGGCGCCCTGAACGACGACACCGTCCCGGTCCTGCGCTCCAAGATCGTCGCCGGCGGCGCCAACAACCAGCTGGCCCACCCCGGCATCGAGAAGACACTTGCCGAACGAGGCATCCTCTACACGCCCGACTACCTGGTGAACGCCGGCGGCGTGATCCAGGTGGCCGACGAGATCGAGGGCTTCAACTTCGAGCGGGCCAAGCTGCGCGCCACCGGCATCTTCGACACCACCAAGCGGATCCTCGCGCTCGCCGACGAGGAGGGCGTCCTCCCCGCCGTGGCGGCCGACCGGCTGGCCGAGCAGAGGATGGCCGAGGTCGGCCGTCTGCGCGCGATCTACCTCGGCTAGGACCCGTTTTGCGCCCTGCCGCGCGTTCCGGGATGTAAAACCCGCGACGCGCGGCAGTGTCACACGCAACCCGAGGTGCCGAAGGCGGCATCGTCCATGTACCGTAAGACCCACGAGAGATGCCTGACGTCATCGGGGCCCGCCTTCGGGCTGCCCCGAATTCTGTGCGAGGGGGTCGAGCCATGGGGCGCGGCCGTGCTAAGGCCAAGCAGACGAAGGTGGCCCGGGAGCTGAAGTACCACTCCCCGAACACCGACCTCACCGCCTTGCAGCGCGAACTGGCAGGTGCCAGTGGTAAGTCCGACCGTCATTTCGACGACGACAACGATGAGTTCGTCGACGACGACGAGGACGACGCGGACGACGACCAGGACTCCTGGTCGCCTACAAGGCGCTGACCCGTATTGCACAGAGCACGCGGCTGACCGCGTGCTCCCGTGTGTCGCGGTCAACATCCCACGGTTCAAACAACACTGAAGCCCACGCGGGTACGCACCCGCGTGGGCTTCGAGCCTGACTTGCTGCCACCTCATTTTCGAGGACTCGCATCCGGGGAACTGCCCGCGATCGCCCCGCTGATGACGAGGCAGTCGGTTTTTCGTCGTAGCGGGGTTTGCTGCGCCGGAAAATCGCCTGCCTCGTCATCAGCCCCGGAGGGGCGATCGCCCGCGGCGCCGGAGGCGACGCCAGCTAGCAGAGCCAGCTAGCGCGGCCGGTTGTTCCAGTTGTAGAACGTCGGGATGTTCTCGAAGTGGTTCCAGGCGCACACCGCCGAACCGTCCTCTGACGTGCTCTCCGCACGGCGTTCGCGGGCTTGCTCCGCCTCCGCGATGAGAGCGGCCAAGCCGGCCCGGGTGTCTCGCACCCGTGCGGTCACCGGATCGACATCCACGTCCTCAGACGGCCGTGGGTTGGTGATCTCGGGCATGGTCCAGCACTCCCTCCAGTAGGCGAATCTTGCTGTTGCGGCAGTGGTCGGTCTCGGTCATGTCGAACCGGCCATGCTCGAAGTAGCGGTTCGCCGCGTGGGCGCCACCGCAGAAACCGAAGTACGGGCAGGCCTGGCGGCACGCCTCCACCCCGCGCAGGAACTCGGCGACCCACGGGGTGTCCGCGGCCGCCGCGAGGATCTCGCCGAGCGGAGTGGTCAGCACGTTGCCGCTGCTGAAATCGCCATACCGGGGATCGTGGAAGCCGGCCAGCTCGGGCGAGAGCAGCACCACCGAGCCGTCGTGGGCGACGGTGGGTATCGGGTCGAGCCGGCGCGGCAGCAGGTCGTCGGCCGTGCCGTCCAGCACCGCCGACGCGTACCGCAGCGACCACTCGACCTCGCGCAGGTGGATCCGGGGATCCTGGCGCCAGGCGCCGACCAGCTCGGCCCAGAAGGCGGTGACGTCGGCGGCCGCGTGCCGGTTGTCGCGGGTGTTGACGCCCTCGCGCTCCTCGACGTTGATGCCGAGCACCTCGCAACCCAACTCGAGGAAGTACTCGTACAGCTCCCCGGCCACGCCCGGTCGCGGATCGCCGACCACGCAGAGTGCCGAGAACGGGATGTCGTGCCGGCGCAGCGCCTCTATCCCCCGCACGATCCGGTCGTACGCGGGCTTGCCGCCGCGGGTGACTCGCTCGCCGTTGCGCGCCTCGGGGCCGTCGACGCTCACGCTGACCCGCACGTCGTGCTCGGCGAAGAACTCGCACCAGGCGTCGTCGACGAGGGTGGCGTTGGTCTGCACGTGATGCTCGACGCCGGTGAAGGGCGCCAGCAGCGCCGCCAGATGGTCCCGTCCGGCCGCCAGCGGCTCACCGCCGTGCCAGACCACCGAGAACCGGCCGGCCCGGGCGAAGCCCTCGACCGACGCCGCGACGGCCGCGGCCACCTCCACCGGCATCCGCTTGTCGACCGCGCGGAACGGAAGGTAACAGTAGGAACAGTCGAGGTTGCAGAGCGTGGTGGGCTGCATGACGACGTAGGTCGGGACGGCTGCTATGCCGTTCATTCCGCTCCACTTGTTGGCCATGCGCACCCCCGTCCGGCGTCCGCCTAGAGGCTAGGCCGCCCGATCCACCCCGTACATGAAAGATCCGCATGTGTCATAGATAGACACACACGGATTCTTCCACCGAATCGGTCAACCGCGGGTGTACTGCCCCATCATCTGCACCTCGCCGGTGCCGTCGATGACCTCGCCGACCTGCCAGGCCTCGACGCCACGACCGGTCAGGTAGGCCATCGCCCGGTCGGCGTCGTCGGACGAGACGATCGCGAACATGCCCACGCCCATGTTGAACGTGGCCTCCATCTCGGTGTCCTCGATCCGGCCCTTGGCCTGGATGAGGTCGAAGATCGGCTGCGGCCGCCAGGTGGAGCGATCGACCACCGCGTCCACGTGGTCGGGCAGGATGCGTACCAGGTTGCCGGGGATGCCGCCGCCGGTCACGTGGGAGAACGCCCGGACGTCGGTCTCCTCGATCAGGCCGAGGCAGTCCTTGGCGTAGATCTTGGTCGGGGTGAGCAGCTCCTCGCCGAGCGTGCGCTGGGTGCCGAAGTCGTCGACCACCGAGTCGAGGCGCATCCGGCCGGCGCCGAGCAGCACGTGCCGCACCAGCGAGTACCCGTTGGAGTGCAGGCCGGACGAGCGCATCGCGATCACCGCGTCGCCCACCTCGACCCGGTCCCGGCCGAGGATCTCGCTCTCCTCGACCACGCCGACGCCGGTGGCCGACACGTCGTACTCGTCGGGACGCAGCACGCCGGGGTGCTCGGCGGTCTCGCCGCCCAGCAGCGCGCAGCCCGCGTAGCGGCAGCCGTCGGCGATGCCGGCGCCGATCTCGGCGACCTTGTCCGGCACGACCTCGCCGCAGGCGATGTAGTCGAGCAGGAACAGCGGCTCGGCGCCGCAGGCCACCAGGTCGTCGACGACCATGGCGACCAGGTCGATGCCGATCGTGTCGTGGATGTCGAGCTGCTGCGCGATCACCAGCTTGGTGCCGACGCCGTCGGTCGACGAGGCCAGGATCGGGCTCTTGTACTTCTGGGTGTTGAGCCGGAACAGACCGGAGAAACCGCCCAGATCGCCCATCACCTCGGGGCGAGTGGTCTTTTTCACCTTCGACTTCAGGAGCTCCACGGCGCGGTCGCCGGCCTCGATCGAGACGCCGGCTTCCGCGTACGTGACCGACCGCTTACGAACGCCACGGCTCGCGCCCGCCTGCCAAGGCCGGCGGTCACCTTCGGCGCCGTTGGATCCGGCACTGTTGCGCTCGGACACGTGGGTCACGGTTTTCCCCTTAGAGCTGCGCTGTTCTTGAAGATCACGGGTGCTGCAGGGCGTTGCCGCCGCCGGGGCTGGCGACCAACCGGACGGTGTCCCGGTCGTCGTACTCGGTCTCGAGCTCGGCGACCGCGGCCGTGGCGGCTTCGTCGCTGGCGTCCGGCATCGACGCGCGCTTGCCGACGCCCTCCAGGACATGCTTGCCGATCAGATTGTCCGCGGGAAGGGGGATCGGGTAGTTGCCGTCGAAGCAGGCCATGCAGAGCCGCGATTTGGGCTGCTCGGTCGCCTGGATCAGGCTCTCCATCGAGACGTAGCCCAGCGAGTCGGCGCCGATCGACCGGCGGATCCCGTCGATCTCCAGCCCGTTCGCCAGGAGCTCGGCCCGGGTGGCGAAGTCGATGCCGTAGAAGCACGGCCATTTCACCGGCGGCGCCGAGATGCGCACGTGCACCTCGAGGGCGCCGGCCTCGCGCAGCATCCGCACCAGCGCCCGCTGGGTGTTGCCACGCACGATCGTGTCGTCGACCACCACGAGCCGCTTGCCCCGCACCACCTCGCGCAGCGGGTTGAGCTTGAGCCGGATGCCGAGCTGGCGGATCGTCTGCGACGGCTGGATGAAGGTGCGCCCGACGTATGCGTTCTTGGTGAGCCCGGCGCTGTACGGGATGCCGGAGGCCTCGGCGTAACCGATCGCCGCCGGGGTGCCCGACTCGGGGACCGGGATGACCAGGTCGGCCTCGACCGGGTGCTCCTTGGCGAGCCGGCGGCCGATCTCGACGCGGGCCGAGTACATGTTGCGGCCGGCGATCGTCGTGTCGGGGCGCGCCAGGTAGACGTACTCGAAAAGGCAGCCCTTGGGCTCGGGCGCGGCGAACCGGGTGGAGCGCAGGCCGTGCTCGTCGACCGCGAGCATCTCGCCCGGCTCGACCTCGCGGACGAAGCTGGCGCCGACGATGTCGAGCGCCGCCGTCTCGCTGGCGATCACCCAGCCGCGCTCCATCCGGCCGAGGACCAGCGGGCGTACGCCCTGGGCGTCGCGCGCCGCGTAGAGCGTGTTCTCGTCCATGAACACGAAGCTGAACGCGCCCCGCAGGCGCGGCAGCACCTCGAGCGCCGCCGCCTCGACCGACAGGTCGGGACGGCTGGCCAGCAGCGTGGTCACCAGAGCCGTGTCGGAGGTGGCGCCAATCTCGGAAGACCCAGTGGCCTCGAGACCGCGCTCGGCGACCTCGCGGGCCAGCTCGGCCGTGTTGACCAAGTTGCCGTTGTGGGCGAGGGCGATCGTCGTGCCGGCCGTGGTCGCGCGGATCGTGGGCTGGGCGTTCTCCCAGTTCGACCCGCCGGTCGTCGAGTACCGCGTGTGGCCGATCGCGAGGTGGCCGCGCAGGCTCGCCAGCGTCGGCTCGTCGAAGACCTGGGAGACCAGGCCGAGGTCCTTGTAGACCACCACGCCCGAGCCGTCACTCACCGCGATGCCGGCGGCCTCCTGGCCGCGGTGCTGGAGAGCGAAGAGCCCGAAATACGTGAGTTTGGCGACCTCTTCCTCGGGCGCCCAGACACCGAAGACGCCGCAGGCATCCTGGGGGCCGCGCTCCTGGGGGTCGAGATCGTCGGTCAACCGGCCGTCGCCGCCTCGGGGCACCTGATCGCTCCCTGCTCGCTTATCTTGGTCGTCCGCTCCGACCGGCCCAGTGTACGCGAGGCTGAGAGGTGCGGCTCGGCGTCAGTCTTCGGCAGGACGCGCGCCGAGCGGAAGGTATTCGGTGAGATCGGTGCGGATGCCGCTCGCGCGGAGACGACCGTCACTCAGCGCATCCGCCCAGCTCACACGCTGAGTGGCGACCAGCACCCAGGTGACCGGATCCGTTTCGACCACATTGGGGGGTGTGCCGCGCGTGTGCCGAGGGCCCGCGACACACTGAATCGCACCGAAAGGCGGAACTCGTACCTCCACCGAACGGCCCGGAGCACGAACGGACAACTCGGTCAGCAATGCTCGCACAGCGTCACGAAGCACGGACCGTTCGGGTTCGAGACCACGGTCCAGCGCGTCCAACGCCTGTTCAACGGACTCGGATTTATTGTGCGCAGGGGACACGTCGGGACGATACGACTCGCGTAGTTGAGATTGGTACGCGCCCCTGGGTCGCGCAATGGACGTACGACAAGGCATAGTGGCCGACGGTGTTTTTAGTCGCGGGACGTAACCGGCACCCTGAGACAGTCCGGGAAGACCGTGCGACCGGAAGGCGGTGGATGTGACAACGCACCTACGGACCCGAGCGGCCCAAGCCGGTGCGTTACTGGCGGTGGTCGCCGGCGGTATCGCCATGGCGCCCGCAGTGGCGCTGGCCGACCCACCCCAAGTGCAGATCACCAGCCTGCCGACCGACGTCGTGTCGGGCAGCTCGGTGACGATGCAGTACTCGGTGCGCGCGGTCAACAACGGCGGTGGTGGCGGCGGCGACAACGTGCAGGCCAACATCCAGGTGTCCGGCGACGGGATCAAGTGCAACAGCGGCTGTGGCCAGATCACCACGATCGACGGCAACGGCAAGTCCTTCAGCGCGCAGTTCACGGCGCCGACGGTCAACGCGGGCGCCACGAAGACCGCGAACATCAAGATCACCGTGACGGTCCCGAACGAGAACCCCGGGGAGACCACTCAGGCGGTCAACGTCAAGGGCCCCGACAAGCCGCAGACCGTCACGTCGGTCTCCGGCAAGGTCAAGGACCAGAACGGCAAGGCCATCTCGGGCGCGTCCGTCGCCATGAAGGACAGCGCCGGCACGCCGTTCGCGGCGACCACGAACGGCTCGGGCGGCTACTCGTTCAACTCGACCGACTCCAAGCCGATCGCGCCCGGCACGATCACCGTCGGCGCCCTCAAGGAGGGCTTCGACACGGCCACCGTGCAGGTGCAGGCCACGGCCGGCAAGAGCGTGAACGTGCCGCTGACGCTGAAGTCCGTCGAGGCCACCGCGTCGGCCTCGCCGTCCGCCTCCGCCTCGACCGCCCCGAGCGCAGAGGCCTCCGAGGATGCCGTGGCCGAGGAGCCGACCACCGAGGACTCGGCGCCGGCCGGCGCCGACACCAAGAACACCTCCGCCGACCAGGGCGGCGGTGGCGGCTCGCTGCTGTTCATCCTGCTGGGCGGCCTGCTCGTGGCGGCCGGTGTCGGCGCGATCGTGCTGGTGCTGATGCGCCGCAAGGGCAACGGCGGCGCCGGTGACGGCGTCGACGACGACCCGACCGCGATGGGCGGTGGCGGCGCGGTGCCGCCGAGCCAGGGCCGGTTCAACGACGCGACCCGGGTGGCCTCGCCGATGGGCGCGGGCCGGGACGCGACGATGATGGCGCCGCGGGCGGCCGGTTCGCCGATGGCCGACGCGCCGACCATGCTGCAGCGGCCGGTCGAGGACGAGTTCCCCGACCCGTACGGCGCGCCCGCACCCCGCCAGGGTGGCCAGTACGGCGGCGGCCAGTACGGCCACCCGCAGGACGACGGCTACGGCGCGGCGACGAGCGTCTACGGCGCGGCGCAGCCCGGCGGCGGCACCGGCACGTACGGCGCGACCTCCGCGGGCGCCGGCAACGAGTACGGCGCCGCCAACGAATATGGCGCGGGCAACGAGTACGGCGCCGGCAACCAGTACGGCGGTGGCGGCAACCAGTACGGCGCCGCCAACCAGTACGGCGGCGGTGGCCAGCAGCGGTACGACGAGCCCACCGGCATGTACCGCCCCGAATCCGGCCAGGACGACTACGACGACTACGACCAGCGCGGCGGCCAGTACGGCGCCGGCGGCGGTGCCGGCGCGAGCGGCGGCACCTACGGCGGCAGCCAGTACGGCGGCGGCGCCGGTGGCGGCGGCTACGACGACAACCGCGGTGGCTACGACCAGGGCGGCTACGACCAGGGCAACGGCTACGGCGCCCAGGGCGGCGGCACCTACGGTTCGGCGGCCCCAGCCGGTGGCCAGTACGGCGGCGGCCAGTACGGCGGCGCCCCCGCCGGCGGCGGCTACGAGGAGTACGACCAGGGCGGCTACGACCAGCGCGGCGGTCAGTACGGTGGCGGCGGCCAGTACGCCGGCAACGGCTACGACGACAACCGCAACGGCTACGAGCAGGGCGGTTACGACCAGCGTGGCGGCCGCGGCCAGGCCCAGCCGACCCACCCGGGCCAGCGTCGCCCGTCGGAGTGGGACAACTAGCCGGCACGAGACAGCACGAAAAAGCCGGCCAGCGCGAACGCTGGCCGGCTTTTTACTGTCCGTTGTGGATCACTCGGCGGGTTCGATCGGCCCACCCGGGACGGCGTCACCCTCGGAAATCTCCAACTCCACCGAGAGCGCCGCGCTCGAGGAAACCCCGTCGGCCTCGACCGGCGCCGCGGTCTCCATGGCAGCCCCCGCGGCGGCGGTGGCCAGCACGGCGTCGCCGTGGTCACCCACGGGAGCGTCCGGGTTGGCCGCGTGCTCCGGGTCGCCGTGCCTGCCGGCGATCTCCGCCACCCCGCCGAACAGCTTGGGCAGCGTCGACGTCCAGGCCTCGCGCAGCTCGGGCAGCGGGATCGAGAACTCGTCCCGAACCTCGAGCACCGGCTCCCGCGACGTCACGCCGATCGGGGTACACGGCACGCCGTAGTCGGCGGCCAGCGCCACGAACGCCTTGTCGTGCCCGCGCGGCACCGCCACCAGCGCTCGGCCGGCCGACTCGCTGAACAGGTACACGAAGGACGTGGTGCCGTCGTCGGGCAGCGCGATCCGCGCGCCGACCTCGTACCGCAGGCAGCTCTCGACCAGCGCCTGGGCGAGACCGCCGTCGGAGAGGTCGTGCGCCGCCGCGACGTGGCCGGCCTGCGAGGCCCGCGACATCAGCGCGCCGAGGCGCTGCTCCCGGACCAGATCGACCTTGGGCGGCCGGCCGCCGAGGTGGCCGTGGGTGACCCACGCCCACTCCGAGCCGGACAGCTCGGTGGCCGTCTCGCCGAGCAGGAACAGCTGGTCGCCGTCCCCACCCTGCGGGAAGCCCATCGGGATGCGGCGGGACACGTCGTCGAAGACGCCGAGCACACCCACCACCGGGGTCGGGTGGATCGCCGCCGCGCCGGTCTGGTTGTAGAAGCTGACGTTGCCGCCGGTCACCGGGGTGCCCAGCTGCTGGCAGCCGTCGGCGAGACCGCGCACGGCCTCGGCGAACTGCCACATCACGGCCGGGTCCTCGGGCGAGCCGAAGTTGAGGCAGTCGGTGACCGCGACCGGCTCGGCGCCGGTGACCGCGACGTTGCGGAACGCCTCGGCCAGCGCGAGTTTCGCCCCCTCGTACGGGTCGAGTCGCGCGAACCGTCCGTTGCCGTCCACCGACAGCGCCACGCCGAGGCCGGTGCGCTCGTCGATGCGCAGCACGCCCGAGTCTTCCGGCTGGGCCAGCACGGTGTTGCCGAGCACGTACCGGTCGTACTGCTCGGTGACCCACGTCTTGTCGCAGAGGTTGGGCGAGGCCACCATGCGCAGGACCGTCTCGCGCAGTTCGTCGCCCGTGGACGGACGCGGCAGCGTCTCGGCCTTGTCGGCCTGAAGCAGTATCAGGTCGGCGGGCTCGCGGATCGGCCGGGCGTAGACCGGGCCGTCGTCGGCGAGCGAGCCGGGCGGCACGTCGACGACCACGTGGTCGTTCCAGCTGATCACCAGGCGGCCGGGCGACCCGTCGGCCTCGGCCGGGGTGACCTCGCCGATCGCGGTGGCCCAGACGCCCCACTTCTCGGCGACGGCCAGCACCTGGGCGAGGTTTTCCGGCGTGACGATCAGGAGCATCCGCTCCTGCGACTCGCTGGCCAGGATCTCGGTGGGCGACATCGAGGCCTCGCGCAGCGGCACCCGCTCGAGCCACACCCGCATGCCGGTGCCGGCCGCGGCCGCGGTCTCGGTGAGCGCGCAGGTCAGGCCCGCGCCGCCGAGGTCCTGGATGCCGGCGACGAGGCCGGCGTCGTACAGCTCGAGGCAGCTCTCGATGAGCAGCTTCTCCATGAACGGGTCGCCGACCTGCACCGACGGGCGGCGCTGTTCGGCCTCCTCGTCGAAGGTCGCGGACGCCAGCACCGAGACGCCGCCGATGCCGTCCCGGCCGGTACGCGCGCCCAGCAGCACCACGACGTTGCCGACGCCGGCCGCCTCCTTGTGCTGCAGGCGGGACACCGGCAGCACGCCGATGCTCAGCGCGTTGACCAGCGGGTTGCCCTGGTAGGTCGGGTCGAAGACGATCTCGCCGCCGATGTTGGGCAGGCCCAGGCAGTTGCCGTAGCCGCCGATGCCGGCCACGACGCCGGGCAGCACCCGCGCGGTGTCGGGGTGGTCGGCCGCGCCGAAGCGCAGCGGGTCCATCACCGCGATCGGCCGGGCGCCCATGGCGAGGATGTCGCGCACGATGCCGCCGACGCCGGTCGCCGCGCCCTGATAGGGCTCGACGAAGCTGGGGTGGTTGTGCGACTCGACCTTGAAGGTGACGGCGAGGTCCTCGGAGATCTGCACGACGCCCGCGTTCTCCCCGATGCCCGCGAGCATCCGGGTGTTCTGCGGCGCCTTTTCGCCGAACTGGCGCAGGTGCACCTTGCTCGACTTGTACGAGCAGTGCTCGCTCCACATGATCGAGTACATCGCCAGCTCGGAGGCGGTGGGCCGCCGTCCGAGGATCTGCCGGATCCGGTCGTACTCGTCGTCCTTGAGGCCGAGCTCGGTGTGCGGCTGGATCTCTTCCGGCGTGCTGATCGCACGCTGAACGGTGTCCGGCCCGCCGTCGAACTCGCTGACGAGCACATCGGTCGCGGCGAAGCCGGTGGATTTTTCCGGCTGCGTCGTCATTTACTGTCCCCCTGGGTGCTGTCCGCCCGCGGCAGCCCCGGCCAGGGCACGCAGGACGGAAGTGAAGAAGCCGAGACCGTCCAGCGACGGGCCGGTCAGCGCCTCCACCGCGTGTTCCGGGTGCGGCATGATGCCGACGACGTTGCCGGCCTCATTGGTGATCGCGGCGATGTCGCGCTGCGATCCGTTGGGGTTGCCCCGGATGTACCGGGCGACGACCCGGCCCTCGGCCTCGAGCGCGTCGAGCGTCCGCTCGTCGGCGACGTAGCAGCCCTCGCCGTTCTTCACCGGGATCAGGATCTCCTGGCCACCGGTGTACCCGTTGGTCCAGGCCGTGTCGGTGGACTCGATGCGCAGGAGCTGGTCGCGGTTGCGGAAGTGCAGGTGCTGGTTGCGGGTGAGCGCGCCGGGAAGAAGGTGCGCCTCGCAGAGGATCTGGAAGCCGTTGCAGATGCCCAGCACCGGCAGGCCGCCACGGGCCGCGTCGATGACCGTCTCCATCACCGGGGCGAAGCGGGCGATCGCGCCGCAGCGCAGGGCGTCGCCGTAGGAGAAGCCGCCCGGGAGGATCACGGCGTCGACGCCGTACAGCTCGGGGTCGCCGTGCCAGAGGCGGACGGCCTCGGCGCCGGCGATGCGCGCGGCGCGGGCGGCGTCCCCGTCGTCGAGTGAGCCGGGGAAGGTGACCACACCGATGCGCATGGTCAGGCGACCTCCGCCGTAGCGCCATCCAGGTGGATGGTGAAGTCCTCGATCACCGGGTTGGCGAGCAGCTTGTCCGCGATCTCGCGGGCACGGTCGAGATCCGGCTCGCCGGCGAACTCGATCTCGATGCGCCGGCCGATGCGGACGGAGGAGACATCGTTGACGCCGAGCCGGGGCAGTGCGTTCGCCACCGCCTGGCCCTGCGGGTCGAGGATCTCCGGCTTGAGCATGACGTCGACCACGACGCGAGCCACGGGCACTCCTGACTGATAGGTGTGAGCATCGGCAGCCTACCTTGTGAACCTTTGGGCAAGCCCATCGGCCGGTGTCGGCAGCGCGACGCCAGCGGCGCTGAGCAGGCAATCTCGAAGGTGATCTCGACCACCTGTTCGATAGAAGCTTCAACCAAATCCCGGCCATCACACGGTGATATGTGGGAACTGAGGTCTTGGCGAGATCATCGCGGGCGCCTACGGTCGGGTCATCGATCTCCGGAAAGAGCCGGCGACGGCGCCCCCGCCGTCGCCGGTCCGGAAACATCGAGCGAGTCCCGCCGGGGTGCGGTGCGAGGGTCGAGCTCCGCTGCGCCTCGGCGGCGTATCAGAGAATGGGCGCCGGCGCGTAGTGCGCCGCGTCGGGGTGGCCCGCCACGATCGCCGCCACCCGCTCGGCCACCGCCCGCACCTGCGAGGGCGCCGCCCCCACGAACGCCGCCCGGTCGGCCACCAGAGTGTCGATCTCAGCCCGCGAGAGCCGCAGCCGCCCGTCGGCCGCCAGCCGGTCGAAGAGGTCGTTGACGGTCGCGCCCTTCTCCCGCATCGCGAGCGCCACGGCCACCGCGTGCTCCTTGATCACCTCGTGCGCGGCCTCCCGGCCCACGCCCTTGCGCACCGCGGCCACCAGGATCTTGGTGGTGGCGAGGAACGGCAGGAACCGGTCGAGCTCCCGGGCGATCACCGCGGGGTAGGCGCCGAACTCGTCGAGCACGGTCAGGAACGTCTGGAACAGACCGTCGGTCGCGAAGAACGCGTCGGGCAGCGCCACCCGGCGCACCACCGAGCAGGAGACGTCGCCCTCGTTCCACTGGTCCCCGGCCAGCTCGCCGACCATCGACAGGTAGCCCCGGATGATCACGGCGAGCCCGTTGACCCGCTCCGACGAGCGCGTGTTCATCTTGTGCGGCATCGCCGACGAGCCCACCTGGCCCGGCTTGAAACCCTCGGTCACCAGTTCCTGCCCCACCATCAGCCGGATCGTGGTGGCCAGCGACGACGGCCCGGCGGTGACCTGGGCCAGCGCGGCGACCACGTCGAAGTCGAGCGAGCGCGGGTAGACCTGTCCCACGCTGCTCAGCACCCGGTTGAACCCGAGGTGCCCGGCGACCCGCCGCTCCAGCGTGCCGAGCGCGTCGAAGTCGCCGTCGAGCAGGTCGAGCTGGTCGGCCGCGGTGCCCACCGGGCCCTTGATGCCGCGCAGCGGGTACCGCCCGATCAGGTCGTCGAGCCGCTCGTACGCGATCAGAAGCTCCTCGGCCGCCGAGGCGAAGCGCTTGCCGAGCGTGGTGGCCTGCGCCGCCACGTTGTGCGACCGGCCGGTCAGCACGAGATCCGAATACTCCACGGCGCGCTCGGTGAGCCGGGCCAGCGTGCTGACCACGCGCTCGCGGACCAGCTCGAGCGACGCCCGGATCTGCAGCTGCTCGACGTTTTCCGTCAGGTCGCGGGAGGTCATGCCTTTGTGGATCTGCTCGAAGCCGGCGAGCGCGCTGAACTCCTCGATCCGCGCCTTCACGTCGTGACGGGTGACGCGCTCGCGGGCCGCGATCGACGCGAGGTCGACGTTGTCGAGGACCGCCTCGTACGCCTCGACCGCGCCCTCCGGCACCGAGACGCCCAGATCGCGCTGGGCGCGCAGCACGGCGAGCCACAGCCGGCGCTCCATCCGGATCTTCTCCTCCGGCGACCAGAGGGCGGTGAGCTCGGCGGAGGCGTATCGGGCGGCCAGCACGTTCGGGATCGTCACGCGACCGATTCTTCCACGGGCCCCGTCGCCGGCTCGGGCAGCTTGTGCGGCAGGGTGCGCACGTCGCGGCTGCTCAGCATGAAGACGACCGCGGCGATCATCAGCAGCCCCGCGCCGACCAGTGTCGCCTCGCGGCCGGCCGCGTGCGAGATCGGGCCGACCGTCATCTCGCCGATCGGAATCGCCACGAACGAGCCGACCATGTCATAGGAATAGACCCGGGCGAGCTTGTCCGGCGGCACATGCTCCTGCATCGTCGTCTCCCACGCGACGCCGAACTGCTCGAGCGTCAGGCCCGCGACGAGCGACGTGACCATCAGCGCCCACACCTGTGGATAGGCGCCGAGCAGAAAGACCGGAATCGACAGCGGCAAACAGCAGGCGACGCCGAAGAACAAGAACCGCCGCAGCCGCAGCCGCATCGCGATCAGCCCGCCGACGATCATGCCGGCAGTCTGCGCGGCCAGCACGAATCCCCAGGCCCGCCGCCCGAAGGTGTCGTCCGCGACGACCGGCCCGAGCACGAAGAGCCCGCCGGCCCACGCCATGTTCATCACGCCGAAACCGGCGACCACCGTCCAGAGCCACCGCCGCGAGCGGAACTCCGACCACCCCACGCGCAGATCCGTGACGATGTTCGGCCTTTTCCTATCAACACCATTTTCGGGTACGCCGAGGGCAAGCTCGTCCGCGGCGACAAGCGATTCCGGATGATCCGCCTCGGCCGGCGCGGCCACGGGTTTCGGGGCGCCGAGCGCCATGAAACAGAACGCCGAGATCACGAAGGTGGCCGCGTCGACCGCGATGCCCCAGCCCGGCCCGACCGCCGCCACCACGACTCCCGCCGCCGGCGCCCCGAGGATCGCTGCCCCGTTCAGCGCCACCCGGCTGATCGCGTTCGCCTGCTGACGGATCTGATCCGGCACGGTCTGCGGCAGGATCGAGGCGCTCGCCGGCAGCGCCAGCGCGGCCACCATGCCGTTGATCGCCGCGAGGCCGATGAGCAGCGGAATCGTCGCCGAGCCGGTGAGCACCAGGGCGGCCACCGCGCCCTGGGTCAGCGCCGCTGCCAGGCTCGAGCCGACCATCAGCAGGCTTTTCGGCAGGCGATCGGCGAGCACGCCCCCGAAGAGCAGGAACGCGACGTTGACGATCGTGCGCGCGCCGACCACGAAGCCCAGGTCGCTGGCCGAACCGGTCAGGTCGAGGACGGCGAACGCGAGCGCGATCGGGGCGAACGCGTTGCCGAGCGCGTTGATCGTGCGGCCGGCCAGCAGGAGTCGGTAGGACCGGTACCGCAGCGGCGCCGAGACATTCATGCCTGATCCCCCATCTCGAACATCGCTGCCGTGGTGCTGGTGCGGATCGTGCCCGGGGTGCGCGGCGGCCGGGCCGCCTCGTGCAACTCGATGAGAGCCTGGCCGACCCGCTCCCGGATCTCCTGCCATTTGTCGGGGTCGACCCAGAGCTCGGCGTCGGCGAGAAGCTTGGGCCGCGGCGGGAAGTGCGCCTCACGCGTACGCCTGATCAGCTCGTGGGCGAACGCCGAGAACTCGAGCCGGAGCTGCTCGTCGGTCGGCGCCCCGCGGCGCGCCTGCCGCTGCTTGTCGTGGCCGACGTCGTAGCGATAACGCTTGGCAACGCCGCCGCGAATCTTTTCCTCGCCGTCGACCACGATCAGCCCGCCGGCGAGCAGGTTGCGCAGGTGATAGCTCGCGTTCGCATGAGTGAGGCCGAGCTCGCGGGCGACCTCGGCCGCCGTCATCGGCGCGGCGGTGAGCAGCGACATCATCCGCAGCCGTACGGGATGGGCCATCGCGCGCAGCGACGCTTTCTCCTCGCCTCCCAAAGACATGTTGGGGAGTCTAAGCATCCGCGTGCCGACTGTCCAACACTTATTTGGGAGTGGCACACTGCACGAAGAAGCGGCATTGTCGCTAGGGTTACTGACGAGTAGGTACAGCGTAGATACCGAAAGGTCCACCGATGACTGATTTCAACCCCGAGTCGCTCAACTCGATCGGCCCCAAGGAGTTCGCTCAGCTCGTCAAGGCGACGCCGGATTCGAGGATCACCGAGGTCATGTCCGGCGACGCGCGCGGCAAGATCCTCGACGAGGTCTTCAACCGCATGCCCACGCTGTTCCGCGCCGAGAAGGCCGGCAACACCTCGGCCGTCATCCACTGGATCATCACCGGCGCCCCCGGCGGCGGCAGCGACACCTACGAGACCGTCATCGAGAACGGCGCCTGCACGGTCACCAACCAGCCGGCCCGCGACCCCAAGCTCGCCATGACCATGGACGCCGTGACGTTCCTCAAGGTCGTCTCCGGCGACGGCAACCCGATGATGCTGTTCATGACCGGCAAGATCAAGGCGAAGGGCGACCTCGGCCTGGCGGCCAACGTGGCCAAGCTCTTCGACATCCCCAAGGCCTGACGCGCTCCCCGCGAGCGGTCTCCAGCTCCTCGCGGGCCGGTCTTCGGAAGGCCGGCCCGCTCAGAGCAGACCGTTGTCGCGGGCGTAGATCGCGGCCTGGGTGCGGTCGCGCAGCCCGAGCCGGCTCAGGATGTGCGACACGTGGTTCTTCACGGTCCCCTCGCTCACGAAGAGCTGCCGTGCGATCTCGCGGTTCGTGTCGCCCCGCGCGATCAGCCGGAGCACCGCGTGCTCCCGCTCGGTGAGGTCGAGCCGAGGCCCGCCGCCAGTGGGTGGCGCCTCCCGGTCGAGCACCTTCGCCAGCCGCCGGATGGCCGCGGCGTCGTGCTGATCGACACCCGCGTGCGCGAGCCGCACCGCCTGCGCCAGCTCGCGCGCCGGCAGATCCTTCAGCAGATAGCCGCCGGTCCCGGCCCGCAGCGCCCGCACCACGTACTCCTCGTCGTCGAACGTGGTCAGCATCAGCACCCGGCACCCGGGCATCCGCCGCCGCAGGGACTCGGCCGCCTGCAGCCCGTCGAGTACCGGCATCCGCACATCCATCAGCACCACGTCGGCCTCGCGGGACACCGCCAGCTCGACCGCCTCCCGCCCGTCCGCCGCCGTCCCGACCACCTCGATGCCCGGCTCGATCCCGAGCAGCGAAGCGATCCCTTCCCGGATCAGCGCCTGATCGTCGGCAACGAGCACCCGCACCGCCGCCGCCTCGGTCATCGCCCGCCCCGGCCGCGACCCGCGCCCAGGCCCCGGCCGCCCGCGTCCGCTCCCGCCGCGACCTGCGCGCCCTCGCCGAGGCCCCGGCCCCCATCGCCTGCCGCGACCTGCGCTCCCCTGCCGACGCCGAGTCCGTCCGCGCCCGGGACGCTCGCCGTGAGCCGGGTCCCGAGGCCGGGCGCCGAATCGATCAGCAGCGTCCCGCCCAGCGCGGCCATCCTTTCCCGCATGCCCGGCACCCCACTGCCGGCCGCCATCTCGCCGACCGCGAAGCCCCGCCCGTTGTCGGCCACCTCGAGCGTCGCCGCCTCCCCGAACCGCAGCGTCACCCGCACCCGGTCGGCGCCGGCGTGCCGGCGGGCGTTCGTCAGCGCCTCCTGCGCCACGCGATAGAGCGCCTCCAACCCGCCAGGATGATGCCCGGCCTCGCTGCCGCCGAGCTCCAGGGAGATCCGGAAGCCGGTGTCGTCGAGCCCTTCCGCGAGGGCCGCGACCGCCGTGGTCAGCGAGAACGACGCGGCACGCAGAGCGCCCACGGAATCCCGTACCTCCTGAAGGGCGCGACCGGTCGCCCGGCGTGCGTCGCCGACGGCACGGTCGGCCACCCCCGGCTCGCGTTGCCGGAAGGCCTCGGCCTTCGCCAGCTGCACGCTGATCACGGTGAGGTGGTGCCCGACGCTGTCGTGGATGTCGCGGGCCAGCCGGTTTCGCTCGGTCGCCGCGCTGAGCTCGGCCACCCGCCGCTGCGACGTCTGCAGCTCGCCCACCAGCCGCTCGGCTCGCAGCCGGCTGCGCTGCTGCTGATCGGCGACCGCCGCGGTCACCACCGACAGGACCATGCCGATGAAGAACATCAGCAGGTCGGACACGATCTCGGAGTCGGTCCACCAGGACGGCGTGAACGACACCCGCACCACCGCGGCGGTCAGATAGGCCCCGGCCAGCCCGATGCTCCAGCGCCGCCCGAGCGAGAAGTAGGCGAAGAACGGGACGAGCACATAGAGCACCCGGCCGAAGCCGGCCTGGTCGGTGGCCGCGACCACCTCGAGCAGCGCCATCCGCGCGATCAGCAACCCGATCGCCCACCGCCGATCGGCCTCATGCCGGCGCGCCACCTGCTCGACCCCGAGCAGCGCGACGAGCGCGGCCACGAAGCCGGCCAACCCGGCGGCCGACCACGCCGGCGACAGCCCGGCGAGCGCGTAGTAGACGCCGGTGACCAGGACGGCCGAATACAGCACAGAGGCCATCCACCGCAACGGAGGAACCACGTCGCACCGTCCTTTCCCGAGCGTCGGCGCCGGGAAGGCCAGGCTATGCGGGCGTGCCGGGGAAAGCCCAGGTCATCGACCAAAGTCTGGCCAAAGGTCATGTGCCGCATCGACCAAGGTCTGGCGGCCCGGCACTGTCGCCGTCGAGTGCCCGCGGAGCAGTTTCTTTAGAAAGCAAACCCGAAGGAGCTGACCGATATGTCCGATCGCTTCCTCTACCGCCTCGCCGCCTGGGCCGGCCTGCTGGGCGCCGTACTCACCCTGCTCGCCGCCGCCCGGCGCGGCGGCCTGGTGCCGGAGAACGCCCTGACCCACGCCCTCGCTCCACCCGCGACGGCCCTGCTGCTGTTCACCTTGACCGCGCTCTACCTACGCCAGCGCCGCGAGGCCGGCCGCCTCGGGCTGGCCGGCTTCGTCCTCAACCACCTGGGCCTGACCGGCCTGTTCGCGATCGAGTTCCTGACCCACGCGGTCCTGCAGTTCCAGGACGCGGCCACCCGAGAGCAGACCCTGACCGGCCCCGGCCGCCCGTACTTCCTGGTGGTGGCGCTGATCTTCCTGGCCGGCGTGCTGCTCTTCGGCGTCGCCTCGTGGCGGGCGGGCGTCCTGCCCCGCCCACCGCTGGCGCTCTACATGCTCGGGCTGACCGCCGCGGCCCTGCGCACCTCGGTCCCCGAGCCGGTCTATCTCGCCGGCCTGGCGATCGGCTCGGTGGCGGTCTTCTGGCTTTCCCTGGCCCTGCTGCCGGCGAGGGAGAGTGAACTGGTCAGAGCGTGATCCGGCCCTCGACCGCACCCAGCGCGATGTCCGTGCGGTACTGCGCGCCGTCCAGGCGGATGCCGTCCACCAGGGCGTAGGCCGCGTCCCGGGCCGCCGCCAGGTCCTCGCCGACCGCCGTGGCGCTCAGGACGCGGCCACCGGCCGAGATCAGAGCGCCGTCGTCGCGGCGGGCCGTGCCGGCGTGGATCACGCCGGGCACCTCGGCGCCGGTGATGACGTCGCCGGTACGCGGCGTGCCCGGGTAGTTCTTGCCGGCCACCACCACCGTGACGGCCGAGCCCTCGTGCCAGCGCAGCGGCGGCTGCTCGGCGAGCTTGCCGGTCGCCGCCGCGTGCAGCAGCCCCGCCAGCGGTGTCGCCAGCAGCGCCAGCACCACCTGCGTCTCAGGGTCGCCGAAGCGCGCGTTGAACTCGATGACCTTGGGCCCGGCCGGGGTCAGCGCGAGTCCGACGTAGAGCAGTCCGGCGAACGGGATCCCACGGGACCGCATCTCGGCCAGGGTCGGCTCGACCGTCTCCCGCATCACCCGCGGCACCAGGTCGGTGGGCGCCCAGGGCAGTGGCGCGTACGCACCCATGCCGCCGGTGTTCGGCCCCTCGTCGCCGTCGGCCAGCCGCTTGAAGTCCTGCGCCGGCATCAGCGGGACCGCCGCCGTGCCGTCGGTGACGACGAACAGCGACACTTCCGGACCCGGCAGATACTCCTCGATCACGACTGTTCCGCAGTCGGCGGCATGCCGCCGCGCGTCGTCGAGCGAGGACGTCACCACGACGCCCTTGCCGGCCGCGAGCCCGTCGTTCTTGACCACATACGGCGCGCCGGTCGCCGCCAGGGCGTGGTCCACCTCGTCGGCGGACGTGCACGCGTACGAGCCGGCGGTCGGCACCCCCGCCGCGGCCATCACGTCCTTGGCGAACGCCTTCGACCCCTCCAGCTGCGCCGCCGCCGCGCTGGGCCCGAAGCAGGCGATCCCCTTGGCCCGCACCGCGTCGGCGACCCCGGCGACCAGGGGCGCCTCCGGGCCGACCACCACCAGGTCGGCCGCGAGCTCGACGGCGAGCGCCGCCACCGAGGCCGGATCGGTCGCGGTCACGTCATACACGGATGCGACCTGCGCGATGCCCGGATTGCCGGGAGCGGCGGCGAGGAAGTCGACGGACGGGTCGGCGGCGAGGCCCACGGCGAGGGCGTGTTCCCGCCCGCCGGATCCGATCAGAAGTACGCGCACGACCGCCGATCCTACCGGCGGCCTCCTTCCGCACGTCGCACCGCAGGTCGGTCGCGTAAACTTCGGAAGTACCCGGGCATCGCCGAGTACGCGGCGTGTACAGGAGAAGAAGTGCCGGTAATCGTGTTGGTCGGCGCCCAATGGGGCGACGAGGGCAAGGGCAAGGCCACTGACCTGCTGGGCGACCGTCTCGACTACGTCGTCAAGTTCAACGGCGGCAACAACGCCGGCCACACGGTGGTGATCAACGGCGAGAAGTACGCGCTGCACCTGCTCCCCAGCGGCATCCTGACCTCGGGCGTGACCCCGGTGATCGGCAACGGCGTCGTGGTCGACCTCGCGGTGCTGTTCCAGGAGATCGACGGTCTCGAGGCCCGCGGCATCGACACGTCGCGGCTGCGCATCAGCGCGAACGCCCACGTGATCCCCTCGTACAACCGCTCGCTCGACAAGGTCAGCGAGCGGTACCTCGGCGCACGCCGGATCGGCACCACCGGTCGCGGCATCGGCCCGACGTACGCGGACAAGATGAACCGGATGGGCGTCCGCATCCAGGATCTCTTCGACGAGTCGATCCTGCGGCAAAAGGTCGAGGCGGCCCTGAGCTTCAAAAACCAGGTCCTCTCGAAGATCTACAACCGCCAGGCCGTGAAGCCCGAAGACGTGGTGAAAGAGCTGCTTTCGTACGTCGACCGCCTGCGCCCCTACGTCGGCGACACCGCGCTGGAGCTGTCCGAGGCGCTCGACGCCGGCAAGGTGGTCCTCTGCGAGGCGGGTCAGGCCACGCTGCTCGATGTGGACCACGGCACCTACCCCTTCGTGACCAGCTCCAACGCGACGGCCGGCGGCGCCTGCACCGGCTCCGGCATCCCGCCGACCCGCATCGACCGGGTGGTCGCGGTGCTCAAGGCGTTCACCAGCCGGGTCGGCGAGGGCCCGTTCCCGACCGAGCTGCACGACAAGTTCGGCGATTACCTGCGCGAGGTCGGCCACGAGTACGGCACGACCACCGGCCGGCCGCGCCGCATCGGCTGGCTCGACCTGGTGATCGGCCGCTACGCGCAGCGGATCAACGGGGTCACCGACTTCGCACTGACCAAGTTGGACAATTACGACGATCTCGACGAGATTCCAGTCTGCGTGGCCTACGACGTGAACGGTGTCCGCCACGACGAGATGCCGGTCAACCAGACCGACTTCCACCACGCGATCCCGATCTACGAGACGCTCCCGGGCTGGAAGCAGGACATCTCCGGCTGCCGCAGCTTCGACGAGCTGCCCAAGGACGCCCAGCGTTTCGTCGAGTTCGTCGAGCAACGGCTCGGCGCCCGCATCTCGATCGTCGGCGTCGGCCCCGGCCGCGAGGCGGTCATCGAGCGTCACTCGGTGCTGGGCGACGCCTGATGTACGACGTCGTCATCCTGAGCCTGGCCGAGGGCGCGGGCCCGGCGGACGCCTGCGGCGGGAGCTGCGGCGGCTGCGGCGCGGCCGAGAAGGAAGCATGCGACACCCCCCGGGTCCCGGTCCTCCAGCTGGCCGAGCTCCTGAAGGAAAAGGGCGCCCGCGTCAAGACGGTCACCGCCACCTCCGACGAGGAGATCGACGCGGTGCTGTCGCGCTTCGACGGCGATCCCCGCCCCGACGGCCTGACCTGGCCCGATGCCGAGAGCAAGGCCCGGCTGGTGGTGGCGACGGCGGTCGACGGCCAGCTGCGCGCCGTCCTGCGACGGCTCGTCCGCCGGTACGCGCCGGCGCCCAGCAAACGCCCCGCCGATCTGCGGTCCGATCGCACGGTTCCCGATCTCCCCGCGGTCGCCCTGCTGCCGCTGGACGTGACCAACACCACCGACCTCGCGGCCCAGCTCGACCTTCCGCGCACCCCCGCCGGCGTGGCCGAGGCGGTGCTCTCCGGCCAGGTGCGCCGCCTCGACCTGCTGCGCAACGACGGCGGCTCGGTGACTGTCGACGGCGCGCTCCTGGGCGGCGCCGACGACGACGGCCGCGCGGTGCCGTGGCGCGGCCGGGTCGAGGTCGACGACATGCTCCTGTCCGACGGCGAGGAGCCGATCCTGGCCTGCGCGATCGGTAACGGCGGCGGCTACGCGGAGTTCGGCGGTTTCCGCCTGCTGACCGACGGCGACCCCACCGACGGCCGCGTCGAGGTGGCCGTCGCGATACCCAAGGTGGTGAAGCAGCGCTTCCGCGGCACCAAGGTCCAGGTCGAGGTGCGCCGCGCCCGCGGCCGCGCCGTCTCGGTCCTGCCGCGCGACGGTGAGCTGCAGTTTCTCGACGACGGCGTCGGCGGATCGACGACCCGCAAGCGCTCCTGGTGGACCGAGCCGGGCGCCTGGGCGGTGTACGCGGCCAGACCTACCGTGAGAGTCTGAAGTAGTACTGAAGTACGACAATCTCGGGGAGGACGCTTCCGTGGAGGACGAGCACGCCGACCGCGTCTACGTCCCAGGGACGAACCCCACGCCGCCCGACCGGGACGTGGAGCCGTTCTGGGAGGAGGAGGTGGAGGCACCCGTGCACGGCCGGCCGGTGCCGCATCAGGCGCCGCCCCCCGTCCCACTGCCCGGCCCCCAGGGCACGACCGGCCCGCAGCCCGTCTACCGCCCGGTCCCCGTGCCACCCCCACCCGCCATCCCGGTCCCGCCACCCGCCTCCGCGCCACCGGCCGGGCAATACCCGCAAGCCCCGCAAATCCCACCGGCGCCGTCGACGACGCACATCCCGCCGGCCACCCACATCCCGGCGCCCCGCCCACCGATGACCACCCCGCCACCCGCGCACCAGCCGACCGCCGGGCAGCCGGCCGCCGGGCACGCGTCCGCGGCACCGGCGTCCGCCCTCCAACCGCCGGCGCCGAGCCAGCCCTGGCCCAATATCGAGCCCCGCGCCACCGCCGAGCCGCCCACATCTTCAGCGTCCCCGGCCACCGCGCCGGTCTCCGCCGAGCCGTCCGATGACCCGTCCGCGATGCCCACCTCGGGCTCCGGCGTGCACGGCAACCCGGATTCGCCCTGGTCACAGCCCCCGCAGCGAGCGACAGCCGAGGCGCCGACCGGCGAGACCCCACCTGCCCGCGCCACCGCTTCGGCCTCGGTGCCCGGCATCGTCCGCCCCGAGCAGATGCCCCCGGCGCCGCAGTCGTCGGCCCCACATGGCCAGACGCCGCAGTCCGCGGCCCCACACGGCCAGGCGTCCCAGTCCGCGGCTTCGCACGGCCCAAGCCCGCAGTCGCCGGCACCCGACCCGTCCAACGGCGCCATCTATCGCCCGGCCGCGCCGCAGCAAAACCCGGCGCGGCAAGGCCACGCGCAGCACCCGCAGGACCAGTCAAACCAGGGCCACCCCCACCCGGCCCAGCCGTTCCCGCCCCAGAACCCGGCGCAGCAATACCCGCCGCAGCCCAGTCCGGCGCAGCACAACCCCGGCCAGCACAACCCGGCGATCCCGCCCGGCCCGTATCCGCCGGCCATGGTCCCGCCGCAGATGCACGCCCCCGCACAGCCGACCCCGCCGCAGATGCACGCCCCCGCACAGCCGACCCCGCCGCAGGTGCACGCTCCGGCGCAGCCGGCCCCGCCGCAGGCGCCCACCCCCGGTCAGCCCTCGGCCGATCCGTTCGCCGACCTGCCGTGGGTCTCCGACGGCACCCCCACCGCCGAGGAGTTCGCCCGCCGCCGCCTGGCCAAGCCGGCCGAGCCGACCGCCACCATGGGCGCCCGCGCCGTGCTCAACAAGACCGCGCTGGGCCTGGTCAAGCTGGCCCCCGGCAAACGCGAGCAGGAGTACAAGCAGGACGTCGAGATGGTCCGCCGCAACTTCGGCGGCCTGCGCCAGGTCACCGTGGTCAACCCCAAGGGCGGCGCCGGCAAGACCGTCGCCGTGCTGCTGCTGGCCATGACGTTCGGGCAGAAGCGCGGCGGGTACGTGCTGGCCTGGGACAACAACGAGACCCAGGGCACCCTGGGCATGCGCGCCCAGCAGGACTTCCACGCCCGCACGGTCCGCGACATGATGCGCGACCTGCATCTGTTCCGCGGCTCGCACGGCCGGGTCGGCGACCTCTCGCAGTACGTCCGAGCCCAGGGCGAGGGCATGTTCGACGTGCTCGCCTCGGACGAGTCCGCGACCGCCGGCGAGATGCTGACCGCGGCGGCGTTCGGCGAGATCCGCGAGATCGTCAGCCGGTTCTACAAGCTGATCTTCGTGGACACCGGTAACAATGTGCGGGCGCAGAACTGGCAGGCGGCAACCGACGCCACCGACCAGCTGGTGATCAGCATGTCGGCGCGTAACGACTCGGCCGAGACCGCGGCCCGGATGCTCGACCACCTCGAGCAGAGCGGCCGCCAGCGGCTGGTGCGCCAGGCCGTCACGGTCGTCTCGCTGCCGCCGACCCGCAAGGACATCGACCTCCCCGCGATCCAGCGGCATTTCGCGGCTCGCACCCGGGCGGTCCTGATGGCGCCGTACGAGAAGCTCATCGACTCCGGCGAGCCGATCCGGTACGGCCAGCTGTCGCCCAACACCAAGGACGCCTGGTTGAAGATCGCCGCCGCGGTGGCCGAGGGCCTGTAACCGCGACGGCGACCTTTACCGAACTCAGGTCAGAGCGTCGGCCGCGGCCGGGTCGCTGTCGCGGAGGAATTGGGCGCAGCGGGCCGCCTCGTCGGCCTCGCCGATCTCGGCGGCGGCCTGCGACAGGCTGTGCAGGCAGCGCAGGAAGCCCTGGTTGGGCACGTGCGACCAGGGCACCGGCCCGTGGCCCTTCCACCCGTTGCGGCGCAGGGCGTCCAGGCCGCGGTGGTATCCGGTGCGGGCATAGGCGTAGGCGGTGACGGGCTCGCCGGCCGCGAGCGAGTCGGCGGCAAGAGCGGCCCAGCCGCCGCTGAATGCCGGGTGGGCGGCCGCAACCGCCTTGTAGGCCTCGGGGGTGCCGGTCTCGGCGGCCTTGGCCAGCGCGTTTTCGGCCTCGGCGTCGGCGGGCAGCAGCGTGGCCGGCGGCTCGGGAAGCAGATTCTGCATGACTTCATTCAACCGGCCGCATGGGCATGAATTCCCGGCGGGGGATCAATCCCACGCGTCGGACAGGCGAGCGAGTCTGTCCCCGTACTCAATCTGCGTTTGCCAGGCCGAAGGCCATGCTCTGAGCCCGAGTGACGCACCCGCGAAAGCCCCGGCGAGGCAGGCGATCGAGTCGGAGTCGCCCGAGGACGCCGCACCCCGCCCGATCACCGCGACCGGCTCGTCCGGCGAGATCAGGTAGCAGTACAGGGCCGTGGCCAGCGCTTCCTCCGCGATCCAGCCCTCGCCGGTCGCGCGGCACGGATCTCCCGCGAAGTCTCCGGCCGCCAGCGCGCTCTCCACGCGGTCCAGCGCCGCGAGGCATTCGTCCCATCCGTGCGCGATGAAATCCTCGGGCCCGTCGAAGCCCGGACGCTCCCAGAGATCGCCGAGCCAGTCAGTTCGGTAGATGCGGCGCTGCCTGCGGCAGCGATCTTGGAGGGCGGCGAGCAGATCGTCCGGGTCCAGGCCGTCTTTGAGCCAATGGCACGCGTACGCCGTCAGCTCGCTCGCCGCGAGGCCGGTCGGATGTCCGTGCGTGAGTCCCGCCTGAAGCTGGGCCGCGCCGGCCCGTTGATCGTCGCTCAGCCCCGGCATCAGCCCAACCGGCGTGACCCGCATGTTCGCACCGCAGCCCTTCGACCCGGCCTCGGTGGCCTGCTGCCAGGGCCGCCCGTCGGACAGCGCCGCGCACGCCCGCAAACAGGTCATCCCCGGCGCCCGGTTGTTGTCGGGGCTGGCCGCCCAGTCGAGGAAGGCCTGCCGCAGCAGCGGCTCGAGCACACCCGGAGTGATCGACGACGCGGCCAACAGCGACTCGCCCACCGCCAGCGCCATCTGCGTGTCGTCCGTGACCAGCGCCGGCGACCCGGTCAGCTCGCGCGGCCCGCCGGGCCCGTAGGCGGCCACGATCGTCGCGTAGTCCTGGAACTCGGTCGGCTTGCCGAGCGCGTCCCCGTACGCCAAGCCATAGAGCGATCCCGCCACGTTTCGCACGGTGGCTACCCTACGTGTGTGCCCGGAGATCCACTGCACCCCGTTCTCGGCGGGGACATCCCGTTCGACGCCAGCCCGCTCGAGGTCGAGTCGCGCGGCGAGTTCGATTCGCACCTGGCCCGGCGATCCCTGGCCGGGCTGGTGATCCTCGGGTTGCGGCTCGATCGGGACCCGCCCGACTTCACCGGCATCGACGTGAAGGGCGCCCTGTTCGTCGGCTGCCGCCTGGCCGGCCCCGATGTGGAGGTCGACCTGATCCGCCGGGGCGCGCACCTGGTGCCGCCGTTCGACGCGCGGCCGTACCCGACGCATCCGGCCACCCTCTACACCCCCGAGGACCTGTCGTTCGGCTTCGCCCAGGAGGGCTTCGCCGGCATGTACGACACCCTGGTCTACCACCACTTCGTCGAGCACGGCGGGGCCGGTCCCGACATCCGCGAGGCGCTGGCCCAGCGGCTGCACGACGCCGGCATCGACAACGCGCTCGGCAAGGCCCTCGCCGCCTGGTCGGCGACCCACCAGGCCAAGGCCGCGGTCGGCATCATGGGCGGGCACGCGGCGCCGCGCGGCTCGGCCGCCTACCGGATGGCCGCGACGCTGGCCTGGCGGCTCGCGTCGGTGGGCCGCCTGATCGTGACCGGCGGCGGCCCCGGCGTGATGGAGGCGGCCAACCTCGGCGCCTACTTCGCCGCCCGCCCGGCCGGCCAGCTCTCGGCCGCGATCGACCAGCTCTCGGCCGCGCCGCATTTCGCCGATCATGACCCCTACACGGCCGCGGCGCTCGCCGTGCGAGCGGCTTATCCGACCCCGGCGACGTCGGGGACCGACTTGGTGGGCAAGCTGCGGCATGGCGGTCTGGCGCTGCCCACTTGGCTGTACGGGCACGAGCCGGCCAACCTGTTCGCCGGCCAGATCGGCAAGTACTTCTCGAACGCCGTACGCGAGGACTCGATCCTGCGTCTCTCCCGGGGCGGCATCGTCTTCGCCCCCGGCTGGGCCGGCACCGTCCAGGAGATCTTCCAGGCCGCGACCAAGACCTTCTACCAGACCGACGGCCCGTCCGGCGCCTTCGTCTTCCTGGGCGTCGACCACTGGCGAGAGCTCCCGGTCGAGGCCCTGCTACGCCCGCTGCTCGCGAAGTCCCCGCACGGCGACCAGTCCAACTTGATCGTCGTCACCGACTCGCTCGACGTCGCGATGGCGGCCCTGTCCCGCTAGGCGATGTGGACGCGGCGCCAGCTCGTCGCGGGCAGGTCCGACTCGGGGACGTCGGTGAGGCCGTTCTCGTCCATCGCGTTGTAGATGGCGAGCCGCGCCCCCTCGAAGAGGAACTCGATCGCGTGCAGGATCCGCGGCCGCCACTCCGCCACCGTGACCAGCTCGATCACGTTGACCGCCCGGAGGATCCGGCCGCGGGCGTGGCGCAGCGCCGAGTGCGGGTCGGGCCGCCAGTCGAAGTGCTCGTACCAGTCGACCGGCTGGTTCAGGTCGATCTGGTCCCACGTGATCGCGCACTCGTCGAACTTACGGTGAGTGATCTCCACATGGGTGATTCCGAAGTCGAGGACCACCGGGCCGTCGGCGAACCAGCCGCGCTCGGCCATGTCCCACATGAGCCAGCCGGACCGCAGCTTCCGCCCGATGAGCCGCACAAACCTGGTGCGGTGAACGGCCGCGAGGGCTTCCGCGTCGTGGTGCCACGCGGGCTCATAGCCCTCGATACCGAGCACGATCATGATCCTCCGAGGGTCGGGGGGACGATCGTACACATACCTGTGAGTAACCTGCCAAGACGAAAGCGGCCAGTCCCCGCTTTCGGGGACCGGCCGCTCCGCAAAAACAGAAAGCGATTACTTCGAGAGAGTGGTCCCGGTCGAGCGGAGGTTCTCGCAGGCCTCGACGACGCGCTTGGCCAAGCCGTTCTCGGCGAGCTTGCCCCAGGCGCGCGGGTCGTACGCCTTCTTGTTGCCGACCTCGCCGTCGATCTTCAGAACACCGTCGTAGTTCTTGAACATGTGCTCGACGACCGGGCGGGTGAACGCGTACTGCGTGTCGGTGTCGATGTTCATCTTCACCACGCCGTAGTCCAGGGCGCCGTGGATCTCGGAGAGCAGCGAGCCGGAACCGCCGTGGAAGACCAGGTCGAACGGCTTCTCCTTGCCGTACTTGGCGCCGACCGCGTCCTGGATCTCCTTGAGGATCTCGGGGCGCAGCTTGACGTTGCCCGGCTTGTAGACGCCGTGCACGTTGCCGAAGGTCAGGGCGGTCATGTACCGGCCCTTCTCGCCCAGGCCGAGCGCGGCGGCGGTGGCCAGGCCGTCCTCGACGGTCGAGTACAGCTTGTCGTCGATCGCGGCGGAGACGCCGTCCTCCTCGCCACCGACCACGCCGACCTCGATCTCGAGGATGATGTGCGCGGCCGCGGCGTCCTTGAGCAGTGCCTCGGCAATCTGCAGGTTCTCGTCGACCGGCACGGCCGAGCCGTCCCACATGTGCGACTGGAACAGCGGCGCCCGGCCGTTGGCGACCCGCTCCTTGGAGATCGCGAGCAGCGGCCGGACGTACTTGTCCAGCTTGTCCTTGGGGCAGTGGTCGGTGTGCAGCGCGACGTTGATCGGGTAGTTCTTGGCCACCTCGTACGCGAACTCGGCGAGCGCGACCGCACCGGTGACCATGTTCTTCACCGTGGGGCCGGAGACGTACTCGGCGCCGCCGGTGCTGATCTGGATGATGCCGTCGCTGCCGGCCTCGGTGAAGCCCTGCAGGGCCGCGTTGAGGGTCTGCGAGGACGTCACGTTGATCGCCGGGTAGGCGAACGCGCCGGCCTTGGCGCGGTCGAGCATCTCGGCGTAGACCTCGGGAGAAGCGATGGGCATCGGTGCGCTCCTAGCTCAATTGCGAATGCGAGACAGAGGGCAGGACCGCGCTGTCCTCCTCTCCGCAGTATTCCGCAGTCGCTCGGACGAGGGGAAACCGCCCCGAAACTTGGCCGGTTTGCGCGCATGCTGGAGGGGAAACGGCGAGGAGGACACCCGAACTGAGAGAGGAGCGCGACATGACGTACCCCGACGACATCGACATGGAGACGCCGGAGGCGGACGCCGCTGAGCAGGCCACGACCGCGCGCCTCGAGGAGAACGACGGCGAGCCCGCCACGACGCTGGACGACGAGACCCCCGAGTGGGACGCCCAGGAGCAGCACCGGGTCGTGGAGCTGGAGGACGAATACCGCTGACAATTCGGTCGCCGCAACACCTTTGACCGCTGGATCATGGTGGCGTGCTGCTCACCGTGACGACCACCCACGCGCCCGCGACCGACCTCGGCTACCTGCTGGTCAAGCACCCCGGCAAGGTGCATTCGTTCGACGTGCCCACCGGCACGGCGTACGTGATGTACCCGGAGGCGACCGAGGCCAGGTGCACCGCGGCGCTGCTGCTGGACGTCGACCCGCAGCGGTTGCGGGCCCAGCGGGACGCGTTCGACCTGGGTCAGTACGTCAACGACCGCCCGTACGCGGCCTCCAGCCTGCTCGCCGCCGCGCTGGCCAAGGTCTTCCGCAGCGCCCTGCGCGGCGCCTCGAAGGATCGGCCCGAGCTCGCCGCCGAGCCGATTCCGCTGGAGATCCGGGTTCCGGTGCTGCGCGGCACCGCCGACCTGGCCACCCGCCTGTTCACGCCGCTCGGCTGGGCGGTGACGGCCGAGCCGATCCCGCTGGAGCCGGAGGTCGGCGGCGACAGCCGCTACCTCGACCTGCGCCTTTCCGGCACGCTGCGGCTGGCCGACGCGCTCAATCACCTGTACGTGCTGCTGCCCGTCCTCGACGACGCCAAGCACTACTGGGTCGCCCCCGACGAGATCGAGAAGCTGCTGCGCTCGGGCGAGGGCTGGCTGGCCGAGCACCCCGAAAAGGTGCTGATCGCCCGCCGCTACCTCGCGCACAAGCGCGCCCTGGCCGACTCCGCGCTCAAGCGCCTGGAAGCCGACGAGCCGGAGAAGGAGGAAGAGGACGAGCTTCCGGTCGCCCGGAAGTCGCCGCTCGCCGAGCAGCGCCGCGCCGCGGTGCTCCAGGCGCTCCACTACGTCGACGCCGCCCGCGTGCTCGATCTGGGCTGCGGTGGCGGCGCGCTGCTGACCGCCCTGGTCAAGGACCGTCGCTTCACCGAGATCGTCGGCTGCGACGTCTCGTCGCGGGCGCTCGACCAGGCCGCCCGCCGGCTGCGGCTCGACCGGCTGCCCGAGCGGCAGCGCGACCGCATCAAGCTCTGGCAGTCGGCGCTCACCTACCGCGACGACCGGCTGACCGGCTACGACGCCGCCGTGCTGATGGAGGTCATCGAGCACGTCGACCCGCCCCGGCTGCCGGCCCTGGAGGCGAGCGTCTTCGGCCACGCGAAGCCGCGCGCGGTCGTCGTGACCACGCCGAACGCCGAATACAACGTTCATTACGAGGGCCTGACCGGCATGCGCCACTCGGACCACCGCTTCGAGTGGACCCGGGCCGAGTTCCAGGCCTGGTCCGCGAGGACGGCCGAGCAGTACGGCTACACGGTTTCCTTCCGCCCGGTCGGCGAGGAGCACGAAGTAACAGGAGCACCGACCCAGATGGCAATTTTCGAGGTGACGGCATGATCGACGTACCCGAGCTCGCGCTCGTCGCCCTGGTCGGCATCTCCGGATCCGGCAAGTCGACCTTCGCTCGCGCCCATTTCAAGCCCACGCAGGTGCTGAGCTCCGACTACTTCCGCGGGCTGGTCGCCGACGACGAGAACGACCAGTCCGCCTCGGCCGAGGCCTTCGACGTGCTGCACTACGTGGCCGGCAAGCGCCTCGCCGCCGGCCGCCTCACCGTCGTCGACGCCACCAACCTGCAGCCGCACGCCCGCGCCGGCCTGGTCAAGGTCGCCAAGGAGCACGACGTGCTGCCGGTCGCGATCGTCCTCGACGTGCCCGAGGCGCTGGCCTGGGAGCGCACCCAGGCTCGCCCGGACCGCACCTTCGGCCGCCAGGTGCTCACCCGCATGCACCGTGACCTGCGGCGCTCGCTCGGGTCGCTGACCCGCGAGGGCTTCCGCAAGGTGCACGTGCTGCGTGGTCCCGACGAGATCGCGTCCACCGAGATCCGCTACGAGAAGCTGTTCAACGACAAGCGCGAGCTGACCGGCCCGTTCGACATCGTCGGCGACGTGCACGGCTGCCTGCCCGAGCTGTTGGCGCTGCTGGCCAAGCTCGGGTATGACGTGGTGCGCGACGACGCCGGTCGCGCTGTCAACGCCGTACACGTGGATGGCCGGACCTTGATCTTTGTTGGTGACCTGGTCGACCGCGGTCCCGACTCCCCGGGCGTGCTGCGCCTGGTCATGGGCATGGTGGCGGCCGGCACCGCGATCTGCGTGCCCGGAAACCACGAGCAGAAGCTGGCCCGCAAGCTCAACGGCCGCAACGTGCAGCTCACCCACGGCCTGCCGGAGACCCTCGAGCAGCTGTCGCGCGAACCCGAGGAGTTCGCCGGCGAGGTGAAGACCTTCATCGAAGGCCTGATCAGCCACTACGTGCTCGACGAGGGCAAGCTGGTGGTCGCGCACGCCGGCCTCAAGGAGGCCTACCAGGGCCGTGCGTCCGGCCGGGTGCGTAGCTTCGCGCTCTACGGCGAGACGACCGGAGAGACCGACGAGTACGGCCTGCCGGTGCGTTACCCGTGGGCGCGCGACTACCGGGGCTCGGCCGCGGTCGTCTACGGCCACACTCCGACCGTCAAGCCGGAGTGGATCAACAACACGATCTGCCTCGACACCGGCTGCGTCTTCGGCGGCGAGCTGACCGCGCTGCGCTGGCCGTCGCGCGAGCTGGTGGCGGTGCCGGCGGCCCGGGAGTACTACGCCCCGGTGCGACCTCTGGCCGTCCCGGCCAGGCCCGATGACGGCCTGGACATCGCGGACGTGACGGGCCGTCGTCATCTTGATTACGCGTACGGCCGGACGACCGTCGCCGCCGAGAACGCGGCCGCCGCCCTGGAGGTGATGAGCCGGTTCGCGCTCGACCCGGCCACGCTCGTCTGGCTGCCCCCGACGATGGCGCCCTGCTCGACCGCGACGGTCGACGGCTACCTCGAGCACCCGTCTACCGCCCTGGCCGACATGCGCGCGGCCGGGGTCTCCCGCGTGGTGTGCGAGGAGAAGCACATGGGCTCCCGGGCAGTTGTCCGGGTTTCGCGTACGGGTGCGGGCGATGCGATCTGGACGCGTACGGGCCGGCCGTTCTTCGGCCCCGCACTGGACGAGCCGCTGCTGGCCCGGGTCCGGGCCGCCGCCATGCCGCTGTTCGACGAGCTCGGCACCGACTGGCTGCTGATCGACGCCGAACTGCTGCCCTGGTCGGCGAAGGCGGGCGGCCTGATCCGGGAGCGCTACGCCGGGGTCGGCGCGGCCGGCCGGCACGCGCTGCCGGCCGCCCTCGCGGTGCTCGACCAGGTCGCGGCCCGCGGTCTGGACGTCGCGGCACTGCGGGACCGGATCGAGCTGCGCTCCTCCGAGATCGACGGCTACTCCGCGGCCTACCGGTCCTACGTGAAGCCGACCGAGGGCCTGACCGGCATCACGCTGGCGCCTTTTGCCCTGCTGGCCGGCGCGGGTGAGTCGTACGCGTCAAAGGATCATGGCTGGCACCTGGCGCAGGCGGACCGCCTGGTCGCGGCAGACCCGCAGCTCTTCACGACCACCCGGCGGATCGTGGTCGACCTGAGCGACCCGGCCGCCGAGGCGGAGGCCATCGACTGGTGGCTGTCGCTCACCGCCACCGGCGGCGAGGGCATGGTGGTCAAGCCGTACGCCGGGCTGGCCGTCACCGACGACAAGGGCCGGCTCGTGCAGCCCGGCGTGAAGTGCCGCGGCCGGGAGTACCTCCGAATCATCTACGGTCCCGAGTACACCCGCCCCGAGCAGCTCGCCGGCCTGCGGCAGCGCAACCTGGGCCGCAAGCGCAGCCTCGCGCTGCGCGAGCACGGGCTGGGCCTCGCGGCGCTCGACCGCCTGGCCGAGGGCGCGCCGCTGTGGCGGGTGCACGAGTTGGTGTTCGCGATCCTCGCCGCCGAATCGGAGCCGGTCGACCCGCGTCTCTGAAAACTTTTCCACAGGAGCTGTACAGGTACCGGCTACCCAACGGCCGGTACCCTGGCTCCTCGTGGACATCCGTGCGCTGACCGAGCAGCTCGCCCTCAACCCGATGGACCCGACGCAACTGATTCACACGTTCGGTCTCATCGGCGTTATCGCGATCATGTTCGCCGAGACCGGCCTGCTGGTCGGCTTCTTCTTCCCCGGCGACTCGCTGCTGTTCCTGGCCGGCGTGGCGTCCTCGCCCGTCGCTGACTCGATCTTCGGGGACAACACCCGCATCTCCTTCGCGGGCCTGCTGATCGGCGCACCGATTGCCGCCATCGTCGGCGCGCAGCTGGGCCACTGGTTAGGCGCGCGCTACGGCCGCCGGATGTTCGACAAGCCCGACTCCAAGCTCTTCAAGAAGGAGTACGTGGAGAAGGCGGAGTACTACTTCGAGAAGTTCGGCCCCGCCAAGGCCGTGGTGCTGGCGCGCTTCATCCCGATCGTCCGCACCTTCCTGAACCCGGTGGCGGGCACCCTGGGCATGCCGGCCCGCCAGTTCTTCGTGTGGAACGTCGTAGGCGCCGTCCTATGGACCGACGGCATCCTCATCATCGGCCACCTGCTGGCCCAGCAGATCTACGACGCCATCGGCGACAAGATCGACCACTACATCCTGCCCGTAGTGGTCCTGATCGTGCTGATCTCCCTGCTCCCCATCGTCATCGAGATGCTCCGCGAGCGAAAGCACAAGAAAAACGCTCCCACGTCGCAAGACCCCGAGCCTTCGGCAGCGATCGGCGTGGTAGCCGCCGCCAGCATCGCCGGCATAGTCGAGTCAATCCACGACGATGACGACGAAGACACCCCGCGCACCCCGCCCCGCTCACACCGCAGGCACTAGCACTTGCCGGCTTGAAAAGCCGGCCGATACCCCTTGTTGAGTGGGTGATCTCCTCGCCCACTCCCCCACCGCAACCCATACGCCCGTGATCTCCGAGCGATGGCCGGGGTGCGGGGCGGAGCCCTGCGGTCTTGCACACCGACCCGAGACACCACACGCCGGCGGGCAGCCCGCCGGCGTGTTCGCTTCTACGCTCGCCCCCGCAGCCAAAAATCGCCAAACCCCGCCCGCGCCACGAACCGCCCCCACCCGGTAGGGCGGGGCCAGTTAAGCAGCCGGGTACGACATTTCTTCGGAGCTGTCCACAACCTCAGACGGTCATCGCCGCGGACCCGGACAAGCGGTCCAGGAACTCCTCCGGGCAGTCGCGCAGGTTTTCCAGACGACCGGCCGCGAGGGCGCGATAAGTCAGCTGCGCCGCCTCTTCGAGGTTGCGGGCACGCTTGTGGGCCAGCTCGACCGAATCGCCCATGACCACGCAGCCGTGGTGGCTGAGCACGAGACAGTCCGTCCCGTCGGCGGCCATGGCCGCGGTGAGGGCCGCGATCTCGGGGCCGCCCGGCAGCCGGAACGGCACCGTGGAGACCCGCCGCAGGAAGTAGGCGTGGTCGGTGGTGACGATCCGGATGTGCTCGCCGAGCGCGTCGAGCAGCAGGGCGGTCTGCGGGTGCAGGTGGATGACGGCGTTGACGTCGGGCCGTGCCCTGTACAGCGCCAGGTGCAGGGCGATCTCGCTGGTCGGCTCGAGTCGTGACGGAGGCATGGCGCCCACCGAGGCGGGCTCTCCGTCGGCGACGCGCACCGAGGCGAACGTGCCCCGGCTGAGCCGATCGAGCCAGGAGCCGGCCGCGGTCACCCAGATCGCGTCCTCGTCGGGGATCCGCGCGGACAGGTTGCCGCCGGAACCGACGACCAGGCCGGCCTGGACCACGTCGTAGCCCACGTGCGCGAGCTGGTCGCGCAGATCACCCGGAACGTAGTTCATCCGTAACTCCTCTGGTCCGGGGGTGGACTGAGGGGCGGAGGAATTCTGCCTGGCGCCACGCCCCCATAACCGGGTGGCGCCAGGCGATCCCGCTGGTTGCGAGCGGTCAGCGCGCCTTCTTGGTGGCCCGCTTACGCGGCGGGGTCAGAAGGTCCGCGATGGTCGCGATGGCGGTCGGCACGAGGCGGTAGTACGCCCACACGCCGCGCTTCTCGCGCTCGAGGAGGCCGGCCTCCGTCAGGATCCGCAGGTGGTGGCTCACGGTCGGCTGCGACAGGCCCAAGGGGGCCGTCAGGTCGCAGACGCACGCCTCGCCGTCCGTCGCGGACTGGATGAGGCTCAGCAGCCGCAGCCGGGCCGGATCGGCGAGCGCCTTCAACACTCCCGCCAGCCGCTCGGCGTCGGCACGTTCAATTGGCTCGCCGGCAAGCGGCGAGATCTGAGGCATTGTCATTTCCGCCAACGCAGTTCCCACGATCTCCATCCTTCCACCAACTGCATCGATTCTCCTGCATGTGCGCAGGAACGAACCGGCTAACTTTCAGGCCGTAAGGCCGATATCGATCACCTTGTTGGTCGATCGCGGGAGGGCCTCCCGATCGACCTTTAGGTGGCACCGACTTCGGTCTCTGCCTCCTGCAACGCCTCAGCCGCCGTCTGGTCGCTGCCCGTGCGTGTCGGGCTCTCGATCCCCGCCCCCAGGGTGAGGAGCCCCACATTGTCAATTCGTCGATCCGTTTCGGGTCGCCGATCCGTATTCAGAGAGGTACGCACCTGCCTCGCCGTCGTCATCTCGCCACACTGCGCGATCACTCGGCCGGGGCGGCCCGGCACGAGATGTTCACGACCCGATGAAAGCACGGCACCACGCTCTGCGACGGCTAATTCAGTGATGAATTTACGCAGGTCGTGGCGTGCTTCCATCCATCGAGCGTACTGGCTGGAACGAAACAGGCACCTTTCGCCCCGGGGGGGCGGAAGGCGACTATTGACGCACAGCATTGGGTCTATCTGAAAATAAACTTAACAATTACGACGGTCCCTTTCGCCCGTTCCCGGAACCATCGATGCAGCTCAAAGCTCCTATGTCCCGCGTCACATGCGGCAGGGCCCACAGATCACCCGGTCGTGGCGCTGAGAAGGTCCTGTGAATCGTGCCATCGAGCGTTTACCCATTCAGCGAAAAACACCCTCCGACCGGATGGCCCAGGTCTACCCGGACAGCCGATAGGGGTACGTCGCCAGGGGACAAAGTTACCCGTTCGGGTGACCCATGACGGTCGATACGAGACAGCCCGTGACCAGTTAGTCCGTCGGCCGAGCCCAGAACTCGTCGCCTTCGGAGGCCTTCGGCGGGGACGCCGGCGAGGCCTTGCCGGGTTCCCCGGTCGCGCCGTCCCGGGCGAACGACTGATCGGATCCGACGCCGGCGGGGCGCTCGAACGGTGAGGCTTCGGCATCGTCGGAAGTAATGTCCGTCACACCATGGTCCGCCTCGGATGGTTTTCCGGCCGCCGCGGACGTCTGATCCGCCGGGGTAGCGGCCGCCGCGATGGGCGGGGAGGCCACGGCGGGGGGCGGGTCTATGGGCGCCGCGGGTGGGGCGCTCGCGTCGTTTCGGGCAGCGGCCGGCTCAGCGGGTGCAGCGCTCGGCTGGGTGGAGGCAGCGCCCGGCTGGGTGGAGGCAGCGCCCGGCTGGGCGGGCGCGACGCCTGGCTCGTCCGGTGCCGCACCTGCCTCGGCTGAGACGGGCCGTTGACCGGATTCGCTCGGTGAGCCGGATTCGGCCGTGGCACCCATGGCGGTGGGAGTTGAAGTGGCGTCCGCCGGCGCGGCGGGCCGCCCCCAAACCGAGGCCGGGTCGTGAGCGGGCGGCACGACCGGATAGCCGGGACCCGCCGCCGGATAACCCGGAATCGGATAGCCGGGCGCGGGCGGATAACCCGGTGCCGGCGGATGACCCGGAGGGGGCGGATAACCCGAAGCCGGCGGATAGCCCGGCCCAGGCGGCAGAACCCCGTAGCCGGGCTGCGGACCGTATCCACCCGGCGCCGGCGCACCATAGGCCCCAGGCGGGCCGTAGGCACCCGGCGGCGTGACCCAGGGCCCCTGCGGAGGCTGCGGCCCAAACCCAGGAGCCGGAGCCGCAGGCGGCGCGGAAGCAGGCGGCGCAGAGCCAGGCGGCGCAGAGGCAGGCCCGTAGGCAGGCGGCGTTGACGCAGGCCCGTAGGCGGGCGGCGCGGAAGCCGGGTCATAGGCCCCCTGCGCAGGCGGCGCCGAAGCCGGTCCGAAGACGCCGTACCCAGGAGGCGCAGCCGGATAGCCACCGGGATAGGGCGCCCCGTATTGCGGATAAGCCGTCGGCGCGGCAGCAGGCGCGGGCTCAGCCGCACCCCGGAAGAAAACCTTGGGGGCCGCCAGCACAAGGACAGCCACCAACACGTACGCGATGATCTGCGCCGCGGCGAGGGTGACGTTGACGCCCAGCCATCCACTCGGATAGGCCCGGCTGAGCTGATCCCCCAAGGACCAGGCCACGGTGTCGCCCGCCCGCTCGATGGCCACCGCGATCAGCGAGCCCGCCCCCGCGACCGCCCCGAGGCCGCAGACGACCAGGGTGGCTATCCGGGCGGCGTTGCTGCCCCGGCGCAGCGCGATGCCGAGCACCACGTACAGCGCGAAGACGATCACCGCGAGGACCAGGGCGATCGCCGCGCCGAGCCAGACGACGCCGACGTACGTGTCGGGGTCGGTCCCGCCGTCGAACTGCTGGAGCTCCTCGAACGTCCCGCCGATGGCGTCGCGGAAGCGGCTGATCGTCCCCGGCACCACCGCCATCGTCGCGACCGCGTAGAACAGCCCCACCGCCGCCATGATCCAGAGCAGGACGGCGGCGGCCGACACGACCGGCGGCCGCCCCGAGGGCGAGACCGGCACGATGCCCGCCGGCGGCTGAGTTGGGTACGACATCGACGACCCCCAAGGTGATCCGTTGCGCCCGAACCTACCCAAGCCGAGCCGTGATCGCGGAAAAACGCCCCGCCCTCGTGGTCGAGGGCGGGGCGTCGCGCGAAACGGGTCAGGCCGGATCGGTGGGCGGCCGGGGCGGCTGCTGCTGATCCGGCGGCGGCTGCTGCCCGGGATAGGGAGGCAGACCGGGCGCGGGCTGCCCAGGTTGCCCATACGACTGCGGGGCCGGCGGATAACCAGGCTGCGCGGCCGGCGGATAACCAGGCTGCCCGGCCGGCGGGTATCCCGGCTGTCCCGGCGGCGGATACGTCGGATACGGCACGGCCGGATCCCACCCCTGAGCGGGCTGCTTCCGGAAGTACGCGTTGGAAGCCGGCAGCGCCAGCAGGATGATCGTCGCCAGGATGGCAATCAGGACGATCACCGTGATGGTCATGGTGGCCGGCTGGTACCAGGACGGCAGCGCGTCGTTGAGGCGATCCTGGATCTCCGACTGGCTCGGCGCGCCGGCCGTGCTCCGGTCCTCCAGCGAGCCGGTGAGGGCGTTGCCGCCCAGCCCGGCGCCGACGCAGCAGAGCGCGATGCCGCCGATCACCCAGGTGATGATGCGGGACGGGTTCTTGCCGCGGCCGTTGAAGATGCCGAGCACGGCGAAGCCGGCCGCGAGCAGCAGGCTGATGCCCGCGCCGATGCCGTACACGATCCCGATGAGGTTGCCGGCGTCGTCGGCGTTGAGCGAGGTGTCCGCGTACGCGTCCTTGACGGCGTCGGTGGTCGTGCTGAGCGTGGTGAACACGAGGATCGCGCTGATCACCTCGAGGACGGCCACGAGATAGAGCAGGTAGGACGCCACCGTCACGACGGTTGGTCTCGTCCGTGGGGCGGGTGCCGGATATCCGGGAGACGAATAACTCGGGACGGTCACATTTCCCCCTAACTTGATCCACTCACGGTATCGGTAGAGGGCCACATTCGCGACCGTCCCGCACGCACCGTCCCGCTATGGCAACATCAGGCGAAGAAGACCGAAAAATCCGAATATAGGTCGCTCGTTAGAGGGCAGACACGCGCGATCGAGAGCCCCTACACTTCCCCCGTGGCGCAGGCTGAGCAGCAGAGACCTCCAGCCTCCCACCCTGCCCAAGTGCATGCGAGTCGCCGGCCGAGAGCCGAGGCCGACCGCATCCGGGCACCCAACCCATTAAGCCGGCCGCGTGACCACACCGCGGCCGCCCCAGACCTGACAAGGACCGGTGAGTCCCGTGCCCCACGCAGACACCCTGACCGTCGTTCACCATGACGACACCCGCACCAGGTTCAAGAACGTCCGTTACCGGCTGCACCGCGACGGCATACGGATCTGGACGGCCGACGGCGAGCACGTCGTCACCGACATCCTGATGACCGAGGCCTACCGGCAGCGGGCGCAAGAGTGAAAGAGCGGCCCCGGGGTTCTTCCCCGGGGCCGCTTTCGCATCAAGCGCGCGAAACCGTGAGCCCTTCCTTGGCGCCGCCGAGATCCACGATCACGGTGTCGCCGTCCCGGATCGACCCGGCGAGCAGCGCCTTCGCCAGCGAGTCGCCGATGGCCGACTGCACCAGCCGCCGCAGCGGTCGCGCGCCGTAGATCGGGTCGTACCCGTGCTCCCCGAGCCAGTCGATCGCCGCCGGCGTGACCTCGAGCCGCAGCCGGCGATCCGCCAGCCGCGCCCGCAGCCGCCCGATCTGGATGTCCACGATCGCCGACAGGTCCGCCTTGGTGAGCGCGTGGAACACCACGATGTCGTCGAGCCGGTTGAGGAACTCGGGCTTGAAGTGCGCCCGCACCACCGCGAGCACCTCGTCCCGCCGCTCCTCGTCGGTCATGGTGAAGTCGCCGGCCTGCGAGCCCAGGTTCGACGTCAGCACCAGGATCGCGTTGCGGAAGTCGACCGTCCGGCCCTGCCCGTCGGTGAGCCGGCCGTCGTCGAGCACCTGCAGCAGCACGTCGAAGACGTCGGGGTGGGCCTTCTCCACCTCGTCGAGCAGCACCACGCTGTACGGCCGCCGCCGCACCGCCTCGGTGAGCTGCCCGCCCTCCTCGTAGCCCACGTATCCGGGCGGCGCGCCCACGAGCCGGGCCACCGAGTGCTTCTCGCCGTACTCGCTCATGTCGATGCGGACCATGGCCCGCTCGTCGTCGAAGAGGAACCCGGCGAGCGCCTTGGCCAGCTCGGTCTTGCCGACGCCGGTGGGACCGAGGAAGAGGAAGCTGCCCGTGGGCCGGTCGGGGTCGGCGATCCCGGCGCGCGCCCGGCGGACCGCGCCCGCCACCGCGGCGACCGCCTCCTGCTGCCCGATGACCTTGGAAGCCAGCGAGTCCTCCATGCGCAGCAGCTTGGCGGTCTCGCCCTCCATCATCCGGCCGGCCGGAATGCCGGTCCACGAGGAGATGACCTCGGCGATGTCGTCGGCGCCGACCTCCTCCTTGACCATGGGCGGCTCGGTCTTCTCCTCCTCGTCGGCGGCCGACGCGCTGGCGATCTCGTGCTCCAGGGCCGGGATCTCCTGGTACTGAAGCCGCGATGCCTTTTCCCACTCCGCGTCGCGCTGCGCGCGCTCCAGGGCGTCACGAGCGGAGTCGAGCCGCTTCTTCAGCTCGCCGACCCGGTTGAGGCCGCCGCGCTCGCGCTCCCACCGGGCGTTCAGCGCCGTCAGCTCCTCCTCGCGGTCGGCCAGGTCGCGTTCCAGCCGCGACAGCCGGTCGCGCGACGCGGGGTCGGTCTCCTTCTCCAGCGCGAGCTTCTCGACCCGCATCCGGTCGACCTGCCGCTGGAGCTGGTCGAGCTCGACCGGCCGGGAGTCGATCTCCATGCGGAGCCGGGAGGCCGCCTCGTCGATCAGGTCGATCGCCTTGTCGGGCAGGAACCGGTCGCTGATGTACCGGTCGGACAGCGAGGCCGCCGCGACCAGCGCCGCGTCGGTGATCTGCACGCGGTGGTGGGCCTCGTAGCGGCCCTTGAGCCCGCGCAGGATGCCGATCGTGTCCTCGACCGTCGGCTCGCCGACCACGACCGGCTGGAAGCGCCGCTCGAGGGCCGGGTCCTTCTCGATGTGCTCGCGGTACTCGTCGAGCGTGGTCGCGCCGACCATGCGCAGCTCGCCGCGGGCCAGCATCGGCTTGAGCATGTTGCCGGCGTCCATCGAGCCCTCGCCCTTCCCGGCGCCGACGACCGTGTGCAGCTCGTCGAGGAACGTGACGACCTGCCCGTTGGAGCCGCGGATCTCCTCGAGGACGCTCTTGAGCCGCTCCTCGAACTGGCCCCGGTACTGCGCGCCGGCCACCATCGCGCCGAGGTCGAGCGAGACCAGCTTCTTGTCGCGCAGGGTCTCGGGCACGTCGCCGGCCACGATCCGCTGGGCGAGGCCCTCGACGATCGCGGTCTTGCCGACGCCGGGCTCGCCGATCAGCACGGGGTTGTTCTTGGTGCGGCGCGACAGGACCTGCACGACGCGGCGGATCTCGGTGTCCCGGCCGATCACCGGGTCGATCTTGCCGTCGCGGGCCAGCGCGGTGAGGTCGACACTGTATTTCTCCAGCGCCTGGTACGTCTGCTCGCCGTCGGGGGTGGTCACGCGGCGCTCGCCGCCGCGCACCTGCGGGAAGGCCGCGACCAGCGACTCCTCGGTGGCGCCGACGCCCTTGAGCGCGCGGCCGACGGCGCCGCCGACCCGGGCGAGGCCGGCCAGCAGGTGCTCGGTCGACACGTACTCGTCGCCGAGGGGCTGGGCGATCAGCTCGGACTCGCCGATCGCGTTCACGAACTCACGGGACAGCGACGGCTCGGCGGTGCTGGCGCCGCGGGCCGAGGGGATCTGCTCGAGGGCCCGCACCGCGGCGCGGCGCACGTCGGCCGGGTTGGCGCCGACGGCGCGCAGCAGCGCGGGCGCGGTGGAACCGCCGGTGTCGAGCAGCGCGAGCAGCAGGTGCCACGGCTCGACCGTGGCGTGCCCTCGGCGGCCCGCGTCGGCGACGGCGCCGGTGATGACGTCGCGGCTCTTGGTGGTCAAACGTTCGGCGTTCATCGACTCCACCTGATCGGAGAACTTGAGCGGGTGCCACTCAACTCTAGAAGCCTAAAACCACCTCGACAACGTCACAGGCCGAACGGCCGTGACGGTAGACACCAACCCTTCCGGGAGGGCACCCACCTCGCCGTAACGTAACGAATCATGGCCGTACCACCCCTGACCCGCCGGCTTCTTCCGCTTTCTCTGATCTTCATCGTGGTCGGCCTCGCGACCTCGTTCGTCGGTCCCTATCTCGCGCTCTTCCTGGCCGAGGGGGTGCACGCGGGCCCGGTCCGCACCACGGCCTTCCTGGTCGTCGCGCCGATCTCCGGCGTGGCCGTGTCGTGGCTGATCGGCCGCATCTCCGACCGCCGCCCGATCCGGCGCCAGCTGATGATCATCGCGGCGCTCGCCGGCGCCCTGGGCACCGGCCTCACGGCCGTCCTGCGGGACTACTGGGCGGTGCTTGCGGTCACCGTGACGCTCACGGCGATCGCCGGGTCGCTCTTCCCACAGAGTTTCGCGTACGCCCGGCAGATGCTCCACCAGAAGGATCCGGCTCGAGCGGCCTTCGGGATCAGTGCGCTCCGCACCCTGTTCTCGGCGGCCTGGGTCGGCGGTCCGCCGGTGGCCGCGCTCATCCTGGCCGCGCACGGCTTCGGCTGGACCTACGGCCTGGCCGGCGCCCTCTACCTGCTGGGCGCCCTGCTGATCGTCACGATGCTGCCGAAGGTGCCCACCCCGGCCGCCGGCGCCACGCCGAAGGCAGCGGCCGGCCGGGACAGCAACCCCCTCGCGCTCTTCCTGATCATCGCCAGCTTCACCGTGGTCACCACCGCGTCCACGCTCAACGTCCAGGCCATGCCGCTGTTCGTGCAGGACGACCTGGGCGGCACGATCAGCCAGGCCGGCCTGATCCTGGGCATCTGCGCGGCGCTGGAGATCCCGATGATGCTGATCCTCGGGGCGCTGACCACCCGCATCCCGGTCCGCCGGCTGATCTTCGTGGGCGTCCTCTGCGCCGTCGCCTATCACGCGGTCGCCGCCACGGCCACGCACGTCTGGGTCCTGGCCGCCGCCCAGGTGCTCCAGGCCATGGTCATCTCGACGGTCGGGGCGCTGAGCATCTCGTACGTGCAGGATCTGATGCCCGAGCACCCCGGGCGGGCCACCACCATGGTCACCAACACGTTCCCGATCGGCCAGATCGTGGCTGCCCCGCTGTTCGGCCTGGCGCAACACTTCGACTTCCGCCTCGCGTACGCCTTCAACCTCGCCCTCTGTGTGGTCGGCGTGCTCCTGCTGGTGGCCAGCGGCCGGGTCCGCACTCCGGCCCGGAAGCGGATCATTCAGCGCGAGCCCGCGATATCCGCCGCATAAGTCCGGCATATCGCCCATAGTGGAAGGGTGCCTCGCGGAACATCCAGTACGGTTGCAGGCGTGCGCGTACGGGTGGAACAGACTCCGCTGCCGGGGATAGGTGTCCGGCATGACCTGGTCACCTCGAGCGGTCGCACGGTCGGCGTGGTCTCGCACCGCAACGGCCGCCGCGACCTGGTGCTGTACGACGTGGACGACCCCGATTCGTGCCTCGCCTCGATCCCGCTGACCGACGGCGAGGCCGAGGCGCTCGCCGACGTGCTCGGCGCGTCGCTCATGCTCGGCCAGCTCGCCGGCCTGCGCCAGCAGGCGGCCGGGCTGCTCACCGAGCAGATCGCGCTGCCGGCCGGCTCGCTGTTCGTGGGCCGCAAGCTCGGCGACACCCGCGCGCGTACCCGCACCAGCGCGTCCATCGTGGCGGTTCTGCGCGACCGCGAGGTGATCGCCTCGCCCGGCCCGTCCTTCGTCTTCGAGGCGAACGACGTCGTGGTCACGGTCGGCACCCGTGAGGGCCTGGACGGCGTCACCGCCATCCTGGCCGGCGAGCACGACGACTAGGCCGGTCAACTCTATTTACCCGCGGCGGAAAACCCCAGAATAAAGGCGAAAGAGTGCACAGTACGACGATCCTCCTGATCGAGGTCGGCGCGCTGCTCTTCGCGCTGGGCATGCTCGGCCGGCTGGGCCGCAAGGTCGGCCTCTCCCCGATCCCGCTCTACCTGCTCGCCGGCCTCGCCTTCGGGCACGGCGGCCTGGTCCCGCTCTCGGCCAGCGAGGAGTTCATCCAGGTCGGCGCCGAGATCGGCGTCATCCTGCTGCTGGTCATGCTGGGCCTGGAGTACTCCGCCACCGAGCTGGTCGGCAACCTGCGCGCCGCCGCGCCCGCCGGGGTGATCGACGGCGTCCTCAACGCCCTGCCCGGCGCCGGCTTCGCGTTCCTGCTCGGCTGGGGCTGGCAGGCCGCCCTCGTGCTGGCCGGCATCACCTGGGTCTCCTCGTCCGGCGTGATCGCCAAGGTGCTCGCCGACCTGGGCCGCCTCGGTAACCGCGAGACCCCGGTCATCCTGAGCGTGCTGGTCATCGAGGACCTCGCGATGGCCTTCTATCTCCCGCTGGTCACCGCCGTGCTGGCCGGCGTGGGCCTGACCGGCGGCGTCAAGGCGCTGGCCGTCGCCGTGGTCACCGTGATCGCCGTCCTGGTGGTGGCGATCCGCTACGGCAGCACGATCAGCAGGTTCATGTCGGTGCAGGACCCCGAGGCGCTGCTGCTCAGCGTGCTCGGCCTGACCCTGTTCGTGGCCGGGGTGGCCGCCGAGCTCAAGGTCTCGGCCGCGGTCGGCGCGTTCCTGGTCGGCATCGCGCTCTCCGGCCCGGTCGCGCATCACGCGACCGAGATGCTCTCGCCGCTGCGTGACCTGTTCGCCGCGGTCTTCTTCGTCTTCTTCGGCCTCTCCACCGACCCCGCCGCCATGCCGCCGGTGCTGCTGCCCGCGCTCGGCCTGGCCGCGCTCACCATGGCGACCAAGGTGCTGACCGGCTATCTCGCCGCCAAGCGGGCCGGCATCGCGCTCCCCGGCCAGCTGCGCGCCGGCCTCGCGCTCGTGCCGCGGGGCGAATTCTCGGTGGTCATCGCCGGCCTGGCCGTGGCTTCCGGCGTCGAGCCGCGCCTCGCGCCACTGGCGACCGCGTACGTATTGATCACGGTGATCTCGGGTCCGATGCTGGCACGTCTGCCCGATTACCAGTGGTTCAAGAACTTCGTGCGACGCCGGATGGCCGTCCGGCGGCGGCCGGCAAGCCCTCTTCCCGCAGGTGAATAGGGAACGTACGGGCAAGACTGCTCAAAGCTACTGACCAGTATCCGATTGTGACCTCCTAACACTTCCGTAGGAACTTGGGGCGCGCTAGCGTTCGGGCTCGACAAGTTGTGTTAATCGGACTTTACGGCGGGGCGGCGGCGTGACAGTGCGTGAGTCTGCTTTCTACGGGTTCGCAAACCCGGTCGATCCACGGCCGGAGGAGCTGCAGGCCTGGGCATATCAGCCTGAGTCCGTACCACTGGACAACATGCCCCCCGACTGGGATCTGCTGATCGCCGGTGACGTCCTGGCGCCCACGCTCTTCGAGCTGGCGATGGACCGTCAGTGCCCCGCGCGCCGCTTCGCCCAGCACTGCATGTATATCTACGCGGCCGACGGCGTCCGGCAAAACGCCAGCAACCAGCGTAAACGCCGCCTCAAGAAGTATGTGGAGCGGGCCGAGGAGGTCGGCGACGAGCCCATGTCCATCTGGGCTCACAACTGCCGCGTCCTGATGAGCCGCCCCGAGGCCTTCGACTACTCCGACTGGATCGAGGGCGGCCTGGTCCGCCACCCCCGGCGCCTCGGCATGTTCGGCCGCACCACGGGCGGCGGCACTCTAGGGCGCTGAAAAGGCGGCCTCCCCCTGGGGAAGGCCGCCTCTGGTCGGCGCGCTATTTGTCGGAAGCGCGGCGCGGGCGCCACACCACCAGGGCCGTCGAGGGACGCTCCTGGCGCACCAGGTCACGGCCCGAGTACGGGCTCTCCATCTGAGCGATCCGGGTGTACGCCTCGTCGAGCTGGGCCTCCAGCTCGTGGATGCGCTGCTGCAGGTCGGCGACCAGCTGCTCGAGCCCGATGATGCGCTTGATGCCGGCCAGGTTGACGCCGTCGTCCTGGCTCAGCCGCTGCACCTCGCGCAGCAGCGCGACGTCCCGCTCGCTGTACCGGCGGCCGCCACCGCCCGCCCGGCCGGGCTGCACCAGCCCGAGCCGGTCGTACTGGCGGAGGGTCTGCGGGTGCATGCCGGCCAGCCGCGCGGCCACCGAGATGATCAGGACCTTCGCGTCGGAGGCCTGCTCCACCGAGATCTCAACCTCTTCATACATGTGCCACCTCCCGAGAACGTCCTAACCGCCCCGGCGCACGCGCGCCTCGAGCCGTTCCCGCCCGGCCGGCGGGGTCAGTTTCGCGAAACGCTCCAGCGCATCGCGTGCTTCCCCCGTGACACCGTCCGGCACCTGCACGTCAACCGTGACGATCAGGTCGCCGGGTGGTCCGCTCTTGCGAGCCACGCCCTTGCCCCGGGCCCGCAGCTTGCGCCCGCTCGGCGTGCCGGGCGGGACCCGCATGGTGACCGGGCCGTCCAGCGTGGGCACCCGCAGGTCGGCGCCGAGCACCGCCTCGACGATGCTGATCGGCAGGGTCAGCGTGAGGTCGTCGCCGCTGCGCCCGAACAGCTCGTCGGGACGGACGGCCACCTGCACGTACAGGTCGCCGGCCGGGCCGCCGCGGTCGCCGGGCTCGCCGCGTCCGCTGAGCCGGATCCGCTGGCCGTCGGCCACTCCGGACGGGAAGCGGACGTTGATCGTGCGGGTCTTGGTGACCCCGCCGGTGCCGCGGCACTCGGGGCACTTCTCGTCGACGATGGTGCCCGCGCCCTGGCACTCGCGGCACGGCTCGGAGAAGCTGAACGACCCCTGGTTCCGCGAGATCAGGCCACTGCCGTGGCACTGCGGGCAGGTCCGCGGCGTGGTGCCGGGCTTGGCGCCGTTGCCGTGGCAGGTGTCGCACTCGCCGGCCGAGCGCAGCGTCAGCGGCAACGTCGTGCCGCGTACCGCCTGGGTGAAGTCGAGGGTCACCTCGGTCTCCACGTCCCGCCCGCGGCGCGGGCCGCGCCGGGCCGCCCCACCGCCGGGACCCCCGCCCGAGAAGATCGAGCTGAAGATGTCGGAGAAGCCGGCGCCGCCGAACCGCCGGTCGCCGGCGCCGCCCTGGGCCCCCGCGTTGGAGAAGCCGCCGAACAGGTCGGACGGGTCGAACTGCCCACCCGGCGAGCCGGAGCGCGCGCCCCGGCGGAAGGCGCCCGAGCCGAACAGCGAGCGCATCTCGTCGTACTCTTTGCGCTTCTTGTCGTCGGAGAGCACGTCGTAGGCCTCGGACGCGGCCTTGAACTTCTCCTCGGCCTCCCGGTTGTCCGGGTTCCGATCGGGGTGCAGGTCGCGGGCGAGCTTGCGGTACGCCTTCTTGATCTCGTCGGTTGAGGCGGACTTGTTCACGCCGAGCACGGCGTAGAAGTCCTTCTCGAGCCAGTCCTTCGAGCTCATCTCGTCCACCTCCTCCTAGCGGTAGTCCCGCCCACCGCGTCGCGGTGGGCGGGACGAGCTCCGCCGACTGATAGTCCAGGCTTGGGTTGAGGCACAGCCTGTGAGATCACTCGGGGTCGGCGACCGCGACCAGGGCGGGCCGCAGCAGCCGCTCGCCCAGGGTGTAGCCGCGGCGCATGACCTCGACGCAGGTCGGCTCCGTGACGTCGGCGGACGTCTGGTGCGCGACCGCCTCGTGCCGGTTCGGGTCGAAGGGGTCGCCCTTCTCGCCGAACGCGGTGAGACCCAGCTTGCCGGTCACCGCGGTGAGCGATTCCGCCACCGAGGCGAACGGCCCGACCAGGTCGCCGTGCTCGCGGGCCCGGTCGATGTCGTCGAGCACCGGCAGCAGTGCGGTGAGCACCGCTCCCGTGGTGAGCTCGGCGGCGGCCGCCCGGTCCCGGTCGACCCGCTTGCGGTAGTTGGCGTACTCGGCGGTGACCCGCTGCAGGTCGTGGGTCCGCTCGTCGAGCTCGCCCCGCACCGCCTCGAGCTCGGCTCCGAGCGCGGGCTTCTTGTCCTCGTCATCGACGGGGACCTCGGCACCCTCCTCCGGCTCGGCGGCGCGGTGCGCGCCGCCGTTGGAGGACTTGTCCTTGACCGCGGCGGTGCCCTTGGCGCCGCCCTCGGCCTTCGGATCTATCTTGCGTCGGTCCCGGATGACGACCCGCTCGGTCGCCTGACCGTCGTTCTCGTCGTCCGCGGCAGTCACTTCTTGTCGTCCTCCACGATCTCGGCGTCGACGACGTCGTCGCCACCCCCAGCGGCCGGGCCGGCGCCGGTCGCGCCGGGGGCGTCGGAGGCGCCGCCGGGCGCCTGCGTGCCGTCCGCGCCACCGGTGGCGGCCTGGGTGCCGTCACCCTGCGAGTAAAGCAGCGAGCCGGCCTCCTGCGAGACCTGCGACAGCCGCTCGTGGGCCGCCTTGATCTTCTCGATGTCGGAGCCACCGAGGGCGCCGCGCAGCTCGCCGAGCGCCTCGCCGATCTTGTTCTTGCTGTCCTCGGGCAGCTTGTCGCCGCTCTCGGCCAGGAACTTCTCGGTCTGCCACTGCAGCTGCTCGGCCAGGTTGCGGGTCTCCGCGTCCTCGCGGCGCTTCTTGTCCTCGTCCGCGTGGTCCTGGGCGTCGCGCATCATGCGCTCGATGTCGTCCTTCGGCAGCGCCGAGCCGCCGGTGATCGTCATCTTCTGCTCCTTGCCCGTGCCCAGGTCCTTGGCGGACACGTGCACGATGCCGTTCGCGTCGATGTCGAAGGAGACCTCGATCTGCGGCACGCCGCGCGGGGCGGGCGCGATGCCGCTGAGCTCGAAGGTGCCGAGCTTCTTGTTGTACGCCGCCATCTCGCGCTCACCCTGGAAGACCTGGATCAGCACGGAAGGCTGGTTGTCGTCCGCGGTCGTGTAGACCTCGGACCGGTGCGCCGGGATGGTCGTGTTGCGCTCGACCAGCTTGTGCATGATGCCGCCCTTGGTCTCGATGCCAAGCGACAGCGGGGTCACGTCGAGGAGCAGAACGTCCTTGACCTCGCCCTTGAGCACGCCCGCCTGCAGCGCGGCGCCCACGGCGACGACCTCGTCCGGGTTGACGCCCTTGTTGGGCTCCTTGCCGGTCATGCTCTTGACCAGGTCGGCGACCGCCGGCATACGGGTCGAGCCGCCGACCAGGATGACGTGGTCGACGTCGGAGAGCTTGACGTCGGCGTCCTTGATCGCGGACTCGAACGGGCCCTTGCAGCGGTCGAGCAGGTCCTGCGTCATGCGCTGGAACTCGGCCCGGGACAGCGACATGTCCAGGTGCAGCGGACCGTCGGGGCCGGCCGTGATGTACGGCAGGTTGATGCTCGTGGTGGTCGCGGCGGACAGCTCGATCTTCGCCTTCTCCGCGGCCTCGCGCAGGCGCTGCAGGGCCATCTTGTCGGCGCCCAGGTCGATGCCGTGCTCGCCGCGGAAGGTCTTGACCAGGTGGTCGATGATCCGCTGGTCCCAGTCGTCGCCGCCCAGGTGGTTGTCGCCGGAGGTCGACTTGACCTCGATGACGCCGTCGCCCAGCTCGAGCAGCGAGACGTCGAAGGTGCCGCCGCCGAGGTCGAAGACCAGGACGGTCTGCTCGTGGGAGCCCTTGTCCAGGCCGTACGCGAGAGCGGCGGCGGTGGGCTCGTTGACGATGCGCAGGACGTTGAGGCCCGCGATCTCACCGGCCTCCTTGGTGGCCTGGCGCTGCGCGTCGTTGAAGTACGCCGGGACGGTGATGACCGCGTCGGTGACCGTCTCGCCGAGGTACGCCTCGGAGTCGCGCTTGAGCTTCATCAGCACGCGCGCCGAGATCTCCTGCGGCGTGTATTTCTTGCCGTCGATGTCGATCGACCAGTTGGTGCCGACCTCCCGCTTGACCGAACGGATGGTCCGGTCGGGGTTGGTCACCGCCTGGCGCTTCGCGACCTCACCGACGAGCACCTCGCCATTGCGGGCGAAGGCGACGATGGACGGGGTCGTCCGGGAGCCCTCCGCGTTGGCGATGACGGTGGGCTCGCCTCCTTCCAGAACGCTGACGCAGGAGTTCGTGGTGCCGAGGTCGATGCCGACCGCACGTGCCATGGTGTTCCTCGCTTCTTACAGAGCTCGGTTCGGTACAAAGGTTGAGTGGAACCGACTCAATGATGCCACGGGCCCGCCAGGCGTCAAATCCAAGTTGAGCCAACTCGGCGCAAGTGCGTATCCCGCCAGCACTTCGGCAGATACCTGTCCGGTCACGGCATACCGGCACCTGTTGTCCTGCATGCATAGATCGGGCACTCTTTACGCGTGACGACGCACGGTGACGCGGTCGGTCCATCGGCCACATCCGCCGTGGACGCCGCAACGCATGAGCCCGCCGGATCGGACGAGAAGGGCCTGACGAGCACGGTTTCGACCGACGCCGGGAACAACTCTGATCCTACGGAAGCCGTCTTGCCCCGTCAGCCACATCCCGATCCCGAGCCGGACGCGCCGACGCCGGACGATGCCGTGATCGCTGAGAGTGATCAGACCGCCAAGACCGAGTCACCGGAAACGTCCCCCGAACCGGTCGAATACCAGCCGGTAACCGAAAATTCACCGGCCGCCGAAGCCGAAGAAATCGGTCACGAGGAGCAACCAAGCGAGCCGCCACCGCCGCCGAGCGAGCCCCCGGCGATCGAGGCCCCACCGGTCGAGCCCACGCTGGTCGAGCCCACGCTGGTCGAGCCGCCCGCGGCGGTCGGGCACCTCGCCACCGCGCTGAGCCACCTGCGCGCGGCGATCGGCGGCGCCTCGTACCCCCTGGTCATGCCCTCCGCCGAGGAGGCCCGCCGGGTTGGCGCCGCCCTCGTCGCCCAGCTCGACGACTACCTGCTGCCCCGCCTGGCCCGGCTCGACGCGCCTCTGCTGGTCGTCGTCGGCGGCTCCACCGGCGCGGGCAAGTCGACCCTGGTCAACAGCCTGGTCCGGGCGCCGGTCAGCGCGGCCGGCGTGCTGCGCCCGACCACGCGCTCGCCCGTGCTGGTGAGCAACCCCTCCGACCTGGCCTGGTTCCGCCAGGGCCAGCTGCTGCCGGGCCTGGTGCGCACCCCCGAGTCCAGCCCCGACCCCCGTACGCTGCAAATCGTCTCCGCCCCCGCGCTCGGCGCCGGCCTCGCGTTCCTCGACGCGCCCGACGTCGACTCGGTGGTCGAGGGCAACCGCAAGCTGGCCGCCCAGCTGTTCGCGGCGGCCGACCTCTGGCTGTTCGTGACCACGGCCGCCCGCTATGCCGACAACGTGCCCTGGGAGCTGCTGACCACGGCCCGGCTGCGCGGCACGGTGATCGCCCTGGTCCTCGACCGGGTGCCCGCCGAGGCCGCCGGCGAGGTCACCGCCCACTTGCAGGAGATGCTGGTCGCGCGCAACCTCGGCGCCGCGCCGCTGTTCGTGCTGCCCGAGACCAGCCTGGACGGCCAGGGCCTGATCGCCGAGGACGTGATCGGCCCGCTGCACGATTGGTTCGGCCAGCTCGCGGCCGACTCCACCGCCCGCTCGGCGGTGGTGCGGCAGACCCTCGACGGCGCGCTCACCGCGCTCGGCCCGGCGGTGGAGGGCCTCGCCGACGCCGCCGACGAGCAGTCGGTGGCCGCCCGCGCGCTCGACGAGCGGGTGTCCGTCGCCTACCGCAACGCCCGGCAGATCGTGGTCGAGGGGTTGCGCGACGGCCGGCTGCTGCGCGGCGAGGTCCTGGCCCGCTGGCAGGAGTTCGTCGGCACCGGCGAGTTCATGCGCACCCTGGAAAACCGGGTTGGCCTGCTGCGCGACCGGTTCGTCTCGGCGATCACCGGCCGCCCGCTGCCCGGCCGCAACCTGCAGACCGCCCTGGAGTCGCAGCTGGTCACGCTGCTGCGCGGGGTCGCGACCGACGCGGCCGAGCAGGCCTATTCGGCGTGGCAGGCGCACCCGGCCGGGGCGGCGCTGCTCCAACCCGATCTCCAGCGGGCCTCCGCCGACCTGCCGCAGCGCGCCGACCGGCTGGTGCGGGACTGGCAGCAGTGGGTGCTCGGCCTGGTGCGCGAGCAGAGCGCGGAAAAGAGAGTGGTGGCGCGCGGCGCGGCGTACGCGGTCAACGGCGCCGGCCTGGCCGTCATGATCGCCGTCTTCACCTCGACCGCGTTCATCCCGACCGGGCTCGAGCTCGCGGTCGGCGCCGGCACCACGGTCGCGGCCCAGAAGGTCCTCGAGGCCGTCTTCGGCGACCAGGCGATCCGCGGGCTGGCCAACCGGGCCCGCGAGGACCTGCTGTTCCGGGTCGGCGAGCTGCTCGACGCCGAGGCCGCCCGATACACCGACCGCACCGCGGCGACCGGGCTGGACACGGCGCCCGCCGCCGACCTGCGCCGGGCCGCGCTCGACGTGGAGGCCGCGCGGGTGGAACTCGCGTTGACGGGGAGCGCGACATGAGCTTGATTGAGAAGGTGCGTGGCGCGCTGACCGGTGCCGACGGCCGGGTGGACGCCGAGGAGCTGGTGCAGCGCCTGGAGTCGCTGGCCAAGTTCCTCCGCCTCGTGGATCCGTATCTTCCCGACGCCGACCTGGTCCCCGCGCACACGCTGGTCGAGCGGGCCGGCAACCGGCTCTCGCTCTCCCGAGACCACACCGTGGTGGCGCTGGCGGGCAGCACCGGCAGCGGCAAGTCGAGCCTCTTCAACGCGCTCGCCCGTCTCAAGCTCTCGCCCGTCGGGGTGCGCCGGCCGACCACCGGCGCCGCGCACGCCTGCGTCTGGGGCCCGCTCGAGCCGGCCAACCAGCTGCTCGACTGGATCGGGGTGCTGCCGCGCCAGCGCTTCATCCGGGAGAGCGCCCTCGACGGCGACGACGAGGCCGCCCTGCGCGGGCTGGTGCTGCTCGACCTGCCCGACTTCGACTCGATCGAGCGCAGCCACCGCCTCGAGGTCGACCGGCTGCTCGGCCTGGTCGACCAGGTGGTCTGGGTGGTCGACCCGCAGAAGTACGGCGACCGGATCCTGCACCAGGCCTATCTCACCCAGTTCCGCGAGCACACCGGCGTGACGATCGTGGTGCTCAACCAGGCCGACCGGCTGTCCACGCACGACACCGAGGTCGTGCTGGGCGACCTGCGCCGCCTGCTCGAGGAGGACGGCCTTCCCGGCGCGCCGGTGCTGGCCACCTCGGCCAAGCAGCCCGGCATGCTGCACGAGCTGCGCGAGACCCTGGAAAAGACCGTCGCCGACCGGCAGGCCGCGCTGCGTCGCCTCGCCGGCGACCTGCAGACGGTCAGCGAGCCGCTCACCTCGATGATCGGCCCGCCGGCCGCCGAGGACGAGGTCGACCGGGCCACCGTCCGCCAGCTCTCCGAAGCGCTCGCCGCCTCGGCCGGCGTCGGCGCGGTCGCCGACGCCGCCGCGGGCTCCTACCGGCACCGGGCCGCCGCGGCGACCGGCTGGCCCGTCGTCCGCGGTCTGCGCCGCCTGCGTCCCGACCCGCTGCGCCGGCTGCACCTGGCCGAGAAGGCGCCGACCGACGCGGTCTCCACCGACATCGTGCCGCGCACGTCGCTGCCCGAGGCGGACGCCGCGCAGAAGTCGGCGGTCGGCCTCTCGGTGCGCGCCGTCGCCGCCCGCGCGGCCGCGCCCCTGCCGGCCATGTGGGCGCCGGCGCTGACCAACGCGGCCCGCTCCCGCGTCGACGACCTGCCCGACGCGCTCGACCGGGCGGTCGCCAAGACCGACCTCGGCGCCGGCCGCACCCCGCTGTGGTGGCGCGGCGTCGGCATCCTCCAATGGATCCTGGTCGCGGCCGCGGTGGCCGGGCTGGGCTGGCTGCTGACGGGCTACGCGGTCCGCCTCCTCGGCCTCCCCGAGCTGCACTACCCCAAGGTCGGCGCGGTGCCGCTGCCCACGCTGCTGCTGCTCGGCGGCGTCCTGGCCGGCCTGGTGCTCTGGCTGCTGCTCAAGCCGATCGTCGACTGGGGCGCCCGCCGGGCCCGGGTCAAGGCCGAGCAGCGGCTGCGCGCCTCGATCACCGAGGTGGCCCGGGAGTACGTCGTGGCGCCCGTCCGCGAGGTGCTGAACGCCTACGCGCAGGCTCGCGAAGCGCTCACGACCGTTCGTTCGGAGTAGTCTCCGCGCGTTCGAGGACCGGTACGCTCGCGATATGTCGCCATCATCGACCCCGTTCGAGGCGGTCCTGCACGCGGCCCGTGACGTGGCGAAGCTCGACTGCGCGCTGGACGCCGAAATGCTGGGCACCGCCCTGCTCGGCAGCGTCTACTCGATCGCCGAGGCTGACCGGGCCGCGGCGGTGCGCGACTTCGTCGGCGAGTTCCTCTCCGCGACCACCCGGCGCCGCACGGCCGCCGCCACCACCATCCGCGAGGTGTTCGCGGCGCTGGTGCCCGACGCCGCCGGCGCGGCCGAGGTCAGGCGGGGAGCGCAGGCGCCGTCGTGGGCGGCCGAGCTGGGTCGCGTACGCCCCACCGGCTGCTACGCGTACGGCGACGTCTACGGCGACCAGACGTCCTATCTGGTCACCTTCGCCTACGAGAACGAGGACGGCGGCCCCGAGCACGCGGTCGTCGCCCTGGTCGACCACAACATCGGCATCACCAAGGACGTTTTCGTCGGCTCCTCGGCCGAGCGCATCCTCCAGCAGGTGCGCGAGATGTGCGCCGAGGACGAGCTGACCTGGTTCCGCGAGGAAGATCCCGGCCGGGTCCGCGACGAGGTCGACCGCCACCTGGCAATCACCGACGGCCTGGGCGCCCTGCCCGCCGACGGCTCGCTGGCCACCGACCGCGCCCTGGCCGCCGCCCGCCTGGCGCTGCTGCCCAGCGCCAGCACGCCGCCGCTGGCCGAGCCGCCCCACCCGAGCCACACCGAGCTGGCCCGCGACTTCCTGGCCGGCCCCGAGGCCGCCGAGTTCGGCCTCGACAAGGTGAGCGCCGACGACGAGCTGGCGTCCTTGCACTTCTGCGTGAGCCTCCTGCTGGACCACGCCGCCACCCTGCCCGGCGCCGACCCGCTGCGCTGGAGCCCCGCCGTGGCCGGCCTGTTCCTGCTCGACTGGGTGCACCGCCGCGCGGTCCTGGACATGGACGACGCCGCCATGCTCCCCAAGGTGACCCGCGCCTGGTCGGCCTACTCCACGCGCCGGCGGGGCCTGCCCGAGGCGGCCACCATCCAGACCGACGAGCTGGTCGAGGAGATGATCCCCGAGTTCGCCCGCCTCTACGCGACCGGCGAGCGCCGCAGCCCCGCCACGGCCGCCGTGGCCCAGCTGATCTCCGAGGGCGTCGACCCCGACGACCACGAGGCCATCGACGCCTGGCTGGACGCCAACCGCCACCGCCTCGACGAATAGCCAGGGGTCACCAGCGGCCGGTGACGTCCTCGGTGGGCTCGGCGTGGTGGCGGCCCACCCGGGAGCTGCGGCGCTGGGCCGGGGTGTCGTCGGCGTGGTGCAGGCTGCCGGCCCGGTGGCTGCCGCGGTACGGGCGGTCGATCTGGTTCTCCTCGGTGCGCGCCTCGGGGATCAGGTGGCGGGTGTTGAGGCTGCCCGCCGGGTAGCTGCGCTCGAGGATGCGGGACGCTCGGATGTTCTGCGGACGTTCGGCCACGGGTGACCTCCGGCTGTGCTCGGACCGGTCGGGCGACCGGTCTTTGTCGGTGGAACGGGCGCATCGGCGCTGGTGGTGCTGCGGCGATAAGTCGCCGCTATCCGGAATATCCGATAAATCGTTGATGACGTCGCCGCCCTCGGCAAAGTCCACCGGATCGAGGGCGGAAGAAGCGGGCCGGGCAGGCCGGGCGGACCCCTCAGGTACCGACGGCAGGTTCGGAAGAGCGGGCATTCCGGGCAGCGCCGGGAAGGCGGCCGCGCTCGATCGGTGCGGCCTCGAAGACTTGTCAGAACCGGACTTTTTTGCCGAGCCGCCGCCGCGGGCCGCGTGCTTCCCGCCGTACGGATATGAAGAAACCCGGCGCTTGCCCGCCTCGCCCAGAAGCCGGCCCGCCCGCAGCGCCGTCCCGGCGACGCCGGGCGGCAGCAAGGGCGGCGAAGCACCCACCCGGGAGTCGGGATGCACGGGCCCGGGCAACGCCGGCGGCAGGAACGGGACGTCCATGGTGTCGGTGCCGCCATCCGCGAGCTCGCTGGACCCGGCGGTGATCGCCGCGAGCGTGGGCGCCGACGCCAGCCCCACCAGCAACGCCACGATCAGCACATACCGCCGGGTCGGTCCGGAGAATCCGGTATCGGCCCGGTACACCCCGTTCAGCCGCTTCCGCATGACCTTGAGGGGCGGCACGAGGTCCTCGTCTGGCACGGACGGTCCCCTCCTACGAAAATGATCAACATGGATCGGTCTCGGTCAGAAGGTCGAACGACGGATGCCACCCGGGGCTGCGGGACATATGGTCCATTCGTACGGTAGTGACCGTACGAAAACCGCTTATTAGGACAAATAAGGGCACCGATGTGACGGGGGAATTTCCCGACTGTGATCGACCCGACCTGTAACGGGGCTCACGTTCTCTGTCAGGATGAAGGCGACGGCACCGCTGCCGATCTTCCGGGGCGGTGGGCGCCGTCACTCCCCGGCGGGGCCCCGGCCCGCGCCGTACCGTCGCGCGGCAACCTCACCAAGGTCAGGCGCGGCGACCCAGCGGTTCGCCGCGCGGACGGGCAACACCCGCTGCGGGCGCAGAGATGAACAGGGAGACACGGATGGCGAACGGCGATCGCGAACCCGGAGCCGACGCTCCGGCGGGCGGCTTCGTCCAACTGCTCACCCCCGACGGGGAACGCGTCGACAGCGTCACCACGGCGGACGGCACGACGTACACCGTCGACTTCACCGACGACGAATACCGAGAGCTCTACCGCGACCTGGTGACGGTCCGGCGGCTGGACGCCGAGGCGACCGCCCTGCAGCGCCAGGGCGAGCTGGGCATCTGGGCCAGCCTGCTCGGCCAGGAGGCGGCGCAGGTCGGCTCGGGCCGCGCGATGCGCCCGCAGGACATGGCGTTCCCCACCTACCGCGAGCACGGCGTGCTCTACACCCGCGGGATCGACCCGATCATGCCGTTCGGCCTGTTCCGCGGCGTCGACCAGGGCGGTTGGGACCCCAACGAGTTCAAGTTCAACACCTACACGATCGTGATCGGCGCGCAGACGCTGCACGCCACCGGCTACGCCATGGGCATCACCATGGACGGCAAGACCGGCAACGCCGACGGCGAGGCCGTCATCGCCTACTTCGGCGACGGCGCGACCAGCCAGGGCGACGTCAACGAGGCGTTCGTCTGGTCCGGCGTGTTCCACGCCCCGATCGTGTTCTTCTGCCAGAACAACCAGTACGCGATCAGCGAGCCGCTCGAGCGGCAGACCCGCATCCCGCTGTACCGCCGGGCGCTCGGCTACGGCTTCCCCGGCGTGCGGATCGACGGCAACGACGTGCTGGCCACCTTCGCGGTCACCCGGGCCGCCCTCGACCAGGCCCGCAACGGGCAGGGCCCGACCCTGATCGAGGCGTACACCTACCGGATGGGCGCGCACACCAGCTCCGACGACCCGACCCGCTACCGCATCGCCAGCGAGGTCGAGTCGTGGAAGGCCAAGGACCCGATCGCCCGGGTGAAGGCGTTCCTCACCAAGCAGCGGATCGCCGACGACGACTTCTTCGGCGACGTCGACGAGGCCGCCAAGAAGCTCGCGCTCGACCTGCGCGAGCGGGTGCTGGCCATGCCCGACCCGCAGCCGGTGACCCTGTTCGACAACGTCTACCCGCACGGTTCGCCCGAGGTCGACGCCCAGAAGGCGGAGTTCGAGCGGTACCACGCGTCGTTCGAGGGGAGCGCCCACTGATGAGCGAGACGATCACCCTTGGCAAGGCCCTCAACCACGGCCTGCGCAAAGCCCTCGAGGACGACCCCAAGGTCATCATCATGGGCGAGGACGTCGGCAAGCTCGGCGGCGTCTTCCGCATCACCGACGGCCTGCAGAAGGACTTCGGCGAGGACCGGGTCATCGACACCCCGCTCGCCGAGTCGGGCATCGTCGGCACCGCGATCGGCCTGGCCATCCGGGGCTACCGGCCGGTCTGCGAGATCCAGTTCGACGGCTTCGTCTTCCCGGCGTTCAACCAGATCGTCGCCCAGGTGGCGAAGATGTTCTACCGCTCGCTCGGCAACGTGCGGCTGCCGATCGTCATCCGCATCCCGTTCGGCGGCGGCATCGGCGCGGTCGAGCACCACTCCGAGTCGCCCGAGGCGCTGTTCGCCCACATTCCGGGTCTCAAGGTCGTGAGCTGCGCCAACCCCGCCGACGCGTACACGATGATCCGCCAGGCGATCGCCTCGGACGACCCGATCGTGTTCTTCGAGCCCAAGCGCCGCTACTGGGAGAAGGGCGAGGTCGACCTCGCGGCCCCGCTCGAAAAAGCCTTCCCGCTGCACACGGCCCGGGTCGCCAAGCCGGGCGACGACGTGACCGTGCTGGCGTACGGCCCGATGGTGCGCACCTGCCTCGACGCGGCCATCGCGGCCGCCGAGGACGGGCGCAACCTCGAGGTCATCGACCTGCGCTCGCTCTCCCCGCTGGACATGGGCACGGTCTACGAGTCGGTGAAGCGCACCGGCCGCGCCGTCGTCGTGCACGAGGCGCCGGGCAACCTGGGCCTGGGCGCCGAGCTCGCGGCCCGGATCACCGAGGAGTGCTTCTACTCCCTGGAGGCGCCGGTGCTCCGCGTGACCGGCTACGACGTTCCCTACCCGGCCGCCCGGGTCGAGGAGGACTACCTCCCCGATCTCGACCGGGTGCTGGACGCCGTCGACCGCTCGTTCGGCTGGTGACGCCGATGCCGCGGATCAAGGAGTTCACGCTGCCCGACCTCGGCGAGGGCCTGACCGAGGGAGAGATCCTCTCCTGGCTGGTCAAGGTGGGCGACACGATCGAGCTCAACCAGCCGATCGTCGAGGTCGAGACGGCGAAGGCGGCCGTGGAGATCCCGGCGAAATGGGCCGGCGTCGTGACCAAGATCTTCCACGAGGCGGGCACGACGGTCGAGGTGGGCGCGCCCATCGTCGCCATCGACACGCAGCCGGGTGCCGGAGACCTTCCCGAGCCCTCCGCCGAGTCGCTGGCGGCCGTCGAGATCGCGCCGGCCGAAGGAGCGGTCGAGCCTGGCCTCATCGGTGGTCCAGCTCCGGGCGGACGCACGGCCGTCCTGGTGGGTTACGGCCCGAGAAACACAACGGCAAAACGCAGACCCCGATCCGGTACGGCTCCAGCACCGTCGACAACCGCAAGCAACGGCAGCACCCCGCCTGCGGCGGCTGCCACACTCGCGGAAGCACCCGCGGAGCAGCCCTCGAATGTTCCCGCGCCGGCCGCCAGGGCTCTGGCGAAGCCCCCGGTCCGGAAGTTGGCACGGGATCTGGGCGTCGACCTGACCTCGCTCGCGGGGACCGGGCCGATGGGTTCGGTCACTCGGGACGACGTACACCAGGCCGCGGCGCCTGCCCCGGCGGCCACCGCGGCTCCTTTTGACGCTTCTCGCGAGCAGCGGATCCCGATCAAGGGCGTCCGCAAGCTGACCGCGGAAAACATGGTCGCTTCCGCCTTCACCGCGCCGCACGTCACCGAGTTCCTCACGGTCGACGTCACCCGCACGATGAAGGCGCTCGAGAAGATCAAGGCGAGCCGCGACTTCCGCGACGTGCGGATCTCGCCGCTGCTGCTGGTGGCCAAGGCTGTGCTGCTCGCGGTCAAGCGCCACCCGATGGTCAACTCGAGCTGGGCGGGCGAGACCGGCGAGATCGTGGTGAAGGAGTACGTGAACCTCGGCATCGCCGCGGCGACCGAGCGGGGTCTCATCGTTCCCAACATCAAGGACGCCGGGCGTCTCACGCTGCGGGAGCTGGCCGAGGCGCTGAACACACTCGTCCAGGTGGCGAAGTCGGGTAAGACGCCGCCCGCCGACATGGCCGGCGGCACTCTCTCGATCACCAACGTCGGCGTGTTCGGGGTCGACACCGGCACCCCGATCCTGCCGCCGGGCGAGTCGGCCATCCTGGCGTTCGGCGCGGTCAAGCCCACGCCCTGGGTGCACAAAGACAAGATCAAGATCCGTCAGGTGACCACACTGGGGCTCTCGTTCGACCACCGGATCATCGATGGCGAGCTGGGCTCGAAGTTCCTGCGGGACATCGGCGAGTTCCTGACCGACCCGGAGGCGGCGCTACTCTCGTGGACGTAGGCACACGATCGAAACTTAGGCAAGCAATTATTTCGACCTTCGATCGTTAGGCACGTGCTCACGATCACCCCCTAAATCGTTGGCAGCTCGGTTCGGGGCGAGTCACAATGGACTTGCCTCGAACAGAGCATCGAAACGTTTGGCCTCACGAGGGCCGAAGGGGAAGTGACCAGCACCATGAGCATCGTCGACCGCGTCCGTCAGCGCCGGATGATCAACCGCGAGAACCGTGCCATCGACCGGGCGTGGAAGTCCGCGCCGACCCAGGCCATGCGCGACGAGATCGCCATCTTCGCCCAGCGCAAGACCTTCTGATAGCAGCGTCACAAAGAGCCCGTCCGGAGTCCTCCGGGCGGGCTCCTTCTTGTCTGAAGTCTCCCTTAAAGATCAGCGCAGCGTCCCCTTCCGGGCGTACACCGGGATTCCTCACGCCGCCCCGGCCCGGTACGGTTGGGCACGGTTCCCACGCCGGCTCGGCCGGTCGGCACGGAAACCGGGGCCTCAAGGCGCGCCCCGCGCCGGCGGGTCCCGCACGGCCTGGCCTCAGAGCTGGGCACGGCGCTCCGGTGCGATTCGCCGGTGAGTCGCGTCCGTGCAAAGCTGGCACGGCCGCATTGACGAGGAGGCGCTCATGACGTCCGAGGGGCAGTACGCCGGTACGCAACCGGCCGAAACCACGTCGGGCGGCCACACGTCGGACGACTTCCCGCCGGACGCCGACGGCCGCCGAGCCGCCGGTCGGGTCTCGGCGCCGCCGCCCACCGAGGGTTTCCCCAGCTCGTATGCTCCGCCTCCGCAGGCCACGCCGAACGGCGGCTCGCCGTTCGTGGTCCCCGCGGTCCGCACCTTCGGCTCCGGGTCCGACGTGGCCCGGCCCGCCACCCCGAGCGGCACGTCCTACGGTTCGGCCCGCATCCCCGCGCCCGAGGGCGACACGTCACTGCCGCAGCGGGGCGCCGCCTCGCCGTACGGCTCGGTTTCCCCCGGCGCGGCCGCGTCTTCCTACGGCGCCGCGACGCCGCCCGCCGCTTCCTCCCCCTTCGAGCAGCCACCCGCCGCTGCGGGCTCCGCCTCCGGCTCTTCATTCGCTCAGCCGCCCGCCACGCCCGGCTCCTCGTTCGGCCAGCAGCCCGCCGCTGCGGAATCCTCGTTCGGCCAGCCGCCCGCTTCGTCGGGTTCGTCGTTCGTCCCGGCCTCCGGCAATGCCCCCGAGCCACCGCGCTCGGCGTGGGCGCCCCAGCAGGCCGAGGGCGACAGCGCCATCCCGCTGCCCCAGCGCACCCCCGCTTCGGTCGACCCCGGCACGATCGGCGAGTTCGACGGCTTCGCGGCCGGCTCGCCCGGCCGCGGCACACTCCCCGACCAGCCCGCGGCACCTGACGTAGACCCGGCCACCGGCCGCCCGCCCGGCATCTCCGCCTTCGGCGCCCAGCGCGTCCGCGTGCCCGGCGCCACCCTCGGCGACCTGCCCGACGCCCCACCGTCGGCGCGCACCCCGAGCGGCGGCTTCCCCGTGCGCGGCAGCGCCACCCCCGCCACTTCCGGCCCCGCTTCGTCCGTCCTGCCGGGCTCTGGCCCTGCCTCCTCCGGCCTGCCGGGCTCCGGCCCTGCATCCTCCGGCCTGCCGGGCTCCGGCCCTGCATCTTCCAGCTTCGCCCCCGCTTCCGGCCTCCCCGGCTCGACGCCCGGCCTCGGCTCCGCGCCCGACGATGGACGCTCAGGCGATGGCGGCTTCCCCCTGCGCGGCGGCGGCAGCGCCACCTTCCCGACCCGCCGGGGCGAGAGCGGCGGCTTCCCGCTCCGCGGCGCCTCGACGATCCCGCCGGCCCCATCGGCCGAGCCCACGTCGGAACCGCCGGCCGCCCAGCCCCCACCCCCCGTCACCGACCTGCCGATCCGCAGCCAGCAGGCACCGTTCGGTCCGCCGCCCACCGCGGGCGAGCCCGACGGTTCGTTCAGCGCGTTCGGCCCGCCGGCCCCCGGTCTCACGTCAAAGGACGAGCAACTGTCCGACCCCTTCGGCCGCCGCCCCGGCGCCGACCAGCAGCCACCCACCACCCGCCCCGGCGAGTCCGGCCTGCCCGGGTCATCCGGCCTGCCCGGGTCATCCGGCCTGCCCGGGTCATCCGGCCTGCCCGGGTCGTCCAGCCTGCCCGGATCATCCGGCCTGCCCGCCTCCGGTGGCCTGCCCGACCCGTTCGGCCGCACCGCCCCTGGCGACCAGCCGGCCGAGGCACCGTCCTACGGCTCGGCCCGGCCCGCGCCGTTCGGCCAGGCCAGCGACCAGCCGGCCGAAGCGCCCTCTTACGGCTCGGCCCGTTCCGCGCCGTTCGGCCAGGCCGACAACCAGCCAGCCGAAGCGCCGTCCTACGGCTCCGCCCGCCCCGCGCCGTTCGGCCAGGCCAGCGACCAGCCAGCTGAAGCGCCGTCTTACGGCTCCGCCCGCCCCGTCCCCTTCGGCGAGGCCGGCGACCAGACTTCCTTCGGCGCCGCGAGCCCGTCGGCCGACGACAAGCCCTACGGCTCTGCCCGCCCGGCCTCCCCCGTGGCCGGCACCTACGGCTCGGCGAGGCCCGCCCCGTCGTTCGGCGAGCCCGAGGCCACCCCGTTCACCCGCGCCGCCGAGCCCGACTCGGGCGCGTTCGGCACCGCACAGCCACAGGCCCCGTTCGGCGACGAAGCTTCGCCCTACGCCGCCCGCTCCGCGTCGCCGTTCGGCGAGCGCCCCTCCTCGGCGGAGCCCGCCTCTTTCGGCGAGCGCCCCTCCTCGGCCGAGCCCGCCTCTTTCGGCGAGCGCCCGGCCTCCGGCGCCCCCGCATCCGGCGGCCCCGCATCTGGTGCCGCCGCAGCCTTCGGCAATCGCCCGGCTTCCGGCGCGGCCGCAGCGTTCGGAGACCGCCCGGCTTCCGGCGCCTACGGTGACCGCCCTGCCTCCGGCCCTTACGGTGACCGCCCCGCGTCCGGCGCACCCACGTCCTTCGGTGACCGCCCCGCGTCCGGCGCACCCACGTCCTTCGGTGACCGCCCCGCGTCCGGCGCACCCACGTCCTTCGGTGACCGCCCCGCGTCCGGCGCACCCACCTCCTTCGGCGACCGCCCGGCATCGGGCGCTCCCGCCCCGTTCGGCGACCGCCCGGCGTCCGGCGCGCCCGCCACCTACGGTGACCGGTCCGCTTCCCCGTTCGGTGAGCGTCCCGACGACCGCTCAGCCTCCCCCTTCGGTGAGCGCCCCGACGACCGCCCGTCCTCGCCCTACGGTGAGCGCCCTGACGACCGCTCGGCATCACCTTTCGGTGAGCGCCCCGACGACCGGTCCGCCTCGCCTTTCGGTGAGCGTCCCGACGACTGGTCCGCCTCGCCCTTCGGTGAGCGTCCCGGCGGTCGTTCAGCCTCGCCCTACGGTGAGCGCCCAGCCTCCGGCACCCCCACGGCCTTCGGAAACGAGCCGTTCGCGGCCGGCGGCGACCAGTTCGGCTCGCCCTCCGACGGCGGCCAGGACGACCACGCGCTCTACCGCCGCCCCGACTCCCCGGCCGACCCCGACCGGGGCAGCGGCAGCGGCGGATACCCCCAGCGGGTGCCCGGGGCCGCGCTCGGTTCCGCCGCCGGTGCTCCGGTCGTGGCCGAGAGCCGCAACGGCTCGGTCCCGGCTCCGCGCGACCCCGCCGAGCACCAGGGCGCCGTCGGCTCGGCCCGCCCGGTCACCGCGAGCGCCTCAGTGCCCTCGGCCAGCCGGGTGGCGCCCGTCGACCCTGGCGAGCTTCCGCCGCCGGCCGCCGCTCCGCAGGCCCGTGTCTACGGCCGTCCCGCGGCTCCGGCCGAGCCCGAGGACGACCAGCCCTCCGGCGACCTGCCCGCGTCACCGGCGCCCGGCGGGTTCGGCTCACCCGCGTACCCGCAAACCTCTGGTGACCACAACGGACCCGGCGGCGAGCCGGGCGCTCCGGGCATCGCCCCGCAGTCGCCGGCGCGCGCCACCGCCCGGGCCTCGGCGAGCGCCCGTGTCGCCCCGCCCGCGCCGCCGGCGAACCCGGCAAACCCAATGAATCCGGCAAACCCGGCTAGTTCCGCGAACCCGCCGTTCGCCGACTTCATCAGCCCCGGCGCCCCGGCCGAGCAGCCGCCGTTCGGCGGGACCGAGCAGCCGCGCAACCTGCCGCCGTTCGGTGATTTCACCAACCCGGCGCCGCAGCAGTCGCCCTTCAACGACCCGCAGCAGCAGCCGTTCGGTGACTTCACCAACCCGGGCGCGCCCCAGCCGCAGTTCGGCGACTTCGGCAACCCGCCGCCGAACCCCTACGCGCCCGAGCAGTACAGCGAGCACACCACCGACATCGCAGGCCGGGAGAATCCTTACTCCCCGCCGCAGTTCCCGCCGCCGGGCGCCGGCTCGCCGGAGATCTCGGACGCGATCAGCCGTGCCACGGTGACCCCGCCGGGGCCGGACGACACCACCAACTGGCCGGGCCCGGCCGGGCAGGGCCGGTTCGACCAGTTCAAGCCGGAAGCCGAGGCGCCGGCCAAGCCGGAGACGCCGCGGGTCCGGATGTTCCCGATCCTGATCGCGGTCGTGATCGGCGCGGTGTTGCTGCTCGGTCTCGCGCTCGGCGTGGTCTACCTGGTCGCCGGCGACAAGAGCAAGGCGATCAGCGTGAGCGCCGGCGAGTGCGTGAAGCGCGACGGCGACGCCGCGGTGAAGGCCGACTGCGGCGACGCCCAGTCGTTCCAGGTCGTGTCGATCGTCAGCGACGTTTCCAAGTGCGAGGACCCGAAGCAGCCGTACGTCGTGAACCCGACCGACAACGGCCAGAACCAGGTGCTCTGCCTCAAGCCACACAGCTGATGTCATCCTGACCACCATCGCGTCGCCCCGGCCTCCGGGTGCGGCACGATGGTGCGATAACTGCACGTGCGTGGTCGCTTACCGTGGGGCTGGTGATTCTGCTTGCGCAGCAATGGCATCTGGGCTGGTCCTGCTACGGGCGCCCGCGCTGCGGGGCCACGGTTGGCTGAACTCCGGTGGCGAGAATTCCACCTGGCCAGCCTGCGCGGCAAGGGTCGCGCTGCTCGACTTCTGCCGGTTCTGAGTACAACTGCGATCCCTCCACAATGTTGTCGAGTGACGGTCCGAGCACGCTGCGACTAATTGGGCATGGTCCGTCGCGCCGTGCCGGCGGCGGCGACGTCCACGCCGTTGACTTCAATATTCTGAGTCAACTGGGATACTGTTATCCCTGCGAGCCACATACACCACTGCGGATCCGGGAAGATTCATTGGTGTAAGGCCCGGTGGCGACCAGCGGTCCCGACAGACCTACTTCGAGCTGGTCGCCGCTTGCTATTCAGCCATCGGGCTCCAAGCTCTCGCTCGGCCTCATCGGTAGATCCGGCGAGGAAGACACGGCCTCGTCGAAGGCAAGACTTTTCACGAACGCAGCGATACGGTCGGCGTCCGCAGTCGTGAGCCGGATCGGCAAGGTCATGTTCACGAGTAGGTTCGGACGGAGCGGGAGCGTGTACGAGACGGTCTCCGCGCTACGGTCTAGGGCGACGGCAGCCTGGTCTTGCTCCGCATTCGGCGGGATCGTGTTGCCCGTCGAGCGTTGGACCTCCTGCTTTGTCGGCGAATTGCCCGGCTTTTTCGGTGGCCCCCCCGCGTTCGAAGACGTACTTCGCGTGCGCACAACCCGATTCCAGCTGGCATCTTGGTCCAACCATGCCTGGTACATCGTGACCGCAGTGCGGAACCGAGATTTGTAAGCCGCGATCGTCGCGGACGAGTACCGGCTGCCGCTTCGGACCTCGAACCGTCGAAAGAGGTTATCAAGATCAAGGTCTGCGATCTGGACCGTCGATGGGTCATCCTCAACCTGGAGAACATTCGAGACCGCCACACGGAGATTGTGAGCCGTAGTGGCACGGATCTCGTGTTTTTTTGAGGCCCAGTCTAAGAAAGCCAGCAGGCCAGCACCGCTGCCATCGCGCAAGTCGGCCACCGTCAACACCTCCGATCCCGCAGTTAGTCACGCATCGAAGCTTAGCACTGACGGTCTAACTATCAAATAGACCGAACTATGGATCAAGGACAGTTGGACCTCTTGATAGTCGCTCCGTCGCGGAGGTCACGGACGGCTTGGTGGGAGCTGGCCATGATGTGCGGCACGATGGTGCGATGACTGCACGCGTACGGGCGCCCGAGCTGCGGGGCCACGGTTGGCTGAACACCGGTGGCAAGGACCTCACCCTGGCCGACCTGCGCGGCAAGGTCGTGCTGCTCGACTTCTGGACGTACGGCTGCATCAATTGCCTACATGTCCTCGACGAGCTGCGCCCCTTGGAGCAGAAGTACGGCGACGCCCTCGTGATCATCGGTGTGCACTCGCCGAAATTCGTGCATGAGCAGAACCACGAGGCGCTGGCCGCCGCCGTCGAGCGGTACGGCGTGCACCACCCGGTCATCGACGACGCCGACATGCACCTCTGGCAGCAGTACGCGGCGAAGGCCTGGCCGACGCTCGCGGTGATCGACCCGACCGGTTACCTGGTCGCCTCGATGGCCGGCGAGGGTCACGCCGAGGGCCTGTCCCGCCTGGTCGACGAGCTGATCGCGAAGCATTCCGCCGACGGCACGCTGCACCGCGGCGACGGCCCGTACGTCCCGCCCGCCCGCGCCGACACCCTGCTGCGCTTCCCCGGCAAGGCGATCGAGCTGCCCGGCGGCAACCTGCTGGTCTCCGACTCGGCTCGCCATTCGGTGGTCGAGCTGACCCCCGACGGCGAGACCCTGGTGCGCCGCTACGGGAGTGGCGAGCGCGGTGCGCCGTTCAGCGAGCCGCAGGGCCTGCTTCTGCTGCCCCCGGCCGTACGGGAAAAGCTTGGTTTTGATGTCGTCGTTGCCGATACCGTCAATCATCAGCTCCGTGGTCTCCGGCTCGACTCCGGCGAGATCACCTTGGTGGCCGGGTCCGGCAAGCCGTGGCGCGCCGCGGTCGAGGGCACGCAGCCGGCTCTCGAGGCCGACCTGTCCTCACCCTGGGACGTGGCCTGGTACGACGACAAGGTCATCGTGGCGATGGCCGGCATCCACGAGCTGTGGTGGTTCGACCCGACGGCCGGCACGGTCGGCGTCTACGCCGGCACCACCGTCGAGTCGTTGCGCGACGGCCCGATCCCCGACGTGTGGATGGCCCAGCCGTCCGGCCTGTCGGTGGGCGGCGACCGCCTGTGGATCGCCGACAGCGAGACGTCGGCGCTGCGCTACATCGAGGCCGGCGTGCTGCACACCACCGTCGGCCAGGGCCTGTTCGATTTCGGCCACGTCGACGGCCCCGCCAAGGAGGCCCTGTTCCAGCACCCGCTCGGCGTCGCGGCCCTGCCCGACGGCTCGGTGCTGGTCGCCGACACGTACAACGGCGCGGTCCGCCGCTACGACCCCGTCTCCGAAACCGTGTCCACCGTGGACTCGGGTCTCGCCGAGCCCAGCGACGTCCTGGTCACCGCCGCGGGCGAGGTCTTCGTCGTGGAGTCCGGCGGCCACCGCTTGGTCCACCTCGCTCCCGGCATCGTCAAGACCGTCACCGGCGAGCGCCACAAGACCGAGCGCCCGCCGTCCGAGATCGCCGCCGGCCCGCTGACGCTGGACATCATCTTCAGCCCCGCGCCCGGCCAGAAGCTCGACACCCAGTTCGGCCCGTCGACGCGGCTCGAGGTGTCGGCCGCACCGCCGGAGCTCCTGCTCGAGGGCGCCGGCGTGACCACCGACCTGTCCCGCCCGCTGGTGATCAACCCGGCCGTCGCGAAGGGCGTCCTGCAAGTGATCGCGCAGGCCGCGACCTGCGACGTCGACGAGGAGTTTCCCGCCTGCCACCTGACCCGCCAGGACTGGGGAGTGCCGGTCGTCGTCACCCCCGACGGCCCGTCCCGCCTGCCGTTGATCCTGCGCGGGATGGACGAGGGCTAGGCGAACGGCGCCACCACTCGGCCGGCGGCCACGAGGCCGGTTCGGACGCGCCCGGCCAGCTCCACCGCGCCGGGCGTATCCCCGTGCACGCAGATCGACTCGACCTCGCAGCTGACCACCACGCCGTCGGGGGTCTCGACCACACCCTCCACGGCCATCCGCACCGCCCGGGCGACCACCGCCTCCGGATCGTGGATCACCGCACCCGAAGCCGACCGGGGCACGAGCGTCCCGTCCGCCCGATAGCCCCGATCGGCAAACCCTTCCCCCACCACCGGCAGCCCCGCCGCCGATGCCAGCCGCGCGAGCACCGACCCCGGCTGGCACAGCACCGGCATCCCCGAGTCGTAGGCACGCACCGCCGCGACCACCGCCGAGGCCTGCCCCTCGTCGACGGCCGCGGTGTTGTAGAGCGCGCCATGCGGCTTCACATAGTCGACGCGCCCGCCCGCCACGCGACAGAACCCCTCCAACGCTCCAATTTGGTACAGAACGTCATCACGAAGCTCGTCGAGGTCGTAGTCGATCCGCCGCCGCCCGAAGCCCGCCAGATCGCGATAGCCGACCTGCGCGCCCACCGCCACGTCACGCGCCACCGCCGCACGACAGATCCGATGCATGGTGGCCGGGTCACCCGCGTGGAACCCGCACGCCACATTCGCCGAGGTCACGACGTCGAGCAGCGCCTCGTCGTCGCCGAGGGTCCACCGCCCGAAGCCCTCGCCGAGATCCGCGTTCAGGTCAATCGATCGCACGGAACCGCACCGTAGTCCCCGGCCGCGCCTGCGCCAGCGGCGTCACGTCGTCCACCACCCCGATCACCGGGTATCCGCCGGTCGTCGGATGATCCGCCAGAAAGATCAGCGGCTGCCCGTCCGCCGGCACCTGCACCGCCCCCAGCACCACGCCTTCGGAGGGCAATTCGCCGGCCTGGGCGCGGGTCAGGGCACTGCCGGCCAGCCGGCATCCGACGCGGTCGCTCAAAGGCGTGACCGTGTACGGCGACCCGAACAGTTCCCCCGTCACAAACCAATCGTCGCGCGGCCCGCCCCGCACCCCCAACACCAGCTCACCACCCCCTGTGGACAGCCAAGAAAAACTGTCAGACCCCCCTGCTTCACTGGGCCCCACCCAACCGGGCGGGGGCGGTCCGTGGCGCGCCGCCGAGGCTTCAAAATCGCGGACGAGCGGGCCGTGACGCGGCGGCGAGCCCCCAAAGTCGCCGTCGAGCGGACCCTGGCGCACAGGCGAGACCCCAAAATCACGGCCGAGCGTTCCGGGGCGCGACGCCGGGCCCCCAAAATCGCCGCCGAGCGTTCCGGGGCGCGCCGCCGAGTCCGCAACTTCGCCGCCGAGCGGACCCTGCCGCACCGCCGAGCCTCCAAACTCACGGCCGATGGGAAGGGTCATGCCGTCGACGAGCCGAGGCGGGCCCAGCCCCGACAGCGTGTCGGTCGAGCGACTCCCCAGCACCGGCTCGACGTCGATGCCGCCGGCCACCGCCACGTAGGACCGCACCCCACGCTGAGCCCGCCCGACATCAAGCACCGCCCCAGCCGCGACCGCAAAGGCGACCTCAAAAGCAGCCGCGGTCGAGACCGGCTGCTTGTCGACCCGCACCACCCCGAAGGCCCCGGTCACCGCCACCCGAGCCGCAACCTCGAACCGCAGCGCACACCCCATCAGGGTCGTCTCCAGGACGGCCGCCTCGACCGAGTTCCCGACCAGCGCGTTGGCCCGCCGCAACGCCGGCATGTCGAGCGCCCCGGAACGCGGAACCCCCAGATGCGCATAGCCGGGGCGGCCCAGATCCTGCACCGTGGTCAACGGACCCGCCCGCATCACCGTGATCATGCCGGCACCAGGCGCACGCGTGTGCCCGGCGTGAGCAGGGCCGGGTGCTCACGCCGTACGTCGAAAAGCCCTTGATCTGTATGACCCACCAGCCGCCACCCGCCCGGCGAAACCGCCGGATAAATCCCGACATAGTGGTCTGCTAGGGCTACCGAGCCGGCCGGAACGCGAGGCCGCGGAGCGGCGAGCCGAGGAACCGACCATTCGTCCGGGAGCCCGCGCATATAGGCAAATCCCGGAGCAAAGCCGCAAAAGGCCACCTGCAACGACGTCGACGCCAGGCGTTCCACAGCCGCCGACGGTGACACATTCCACCGCGCCGCGACATCTTCAAGATCTTCACCGTCGAAAGTGGTCGAAATCTCGACGAAAGACGCAGCCGCGACCGACGGCGCGGGCGGCGGCGGCAGCCCGGCCAGGAGCGCGGCCGTCGAGGAAATCACACCATCGAGCAGGATCGTTGTCGCGCCCGGCACGATGTCGACGAAGCGCAGCTCACCGGCCTCCCTGCGGCGCCACAGGTCGGCACGCCAGGCCTCCACCTCGTCACTGTCGCGACATTCGATAAGCAGCGCGCCGCTACCGACGGGCCTTACCCTCATGAACATCATCTTGCCGGACGCACCGGGGTGAGCGGACTCACTACTGGCCAGTAACTTACGGTGCCGTAACCTAGGAGGCGTGACGACTACCGCCCCGTTCCGGATGAAGCCGGCCGACCTCGGTAAACCCCGTCTGCGCGGCCGCCTCCATCAGTACGCGTTCTTCGTCGCCCTCGTCTGCGGCATCGTGCTCAGCTCGATCGCGCTCAGCCGCCCCGGCGTCGCCCCCTTTCTGAGCTGTGTCATCTACAGCGCCACCGTGTGCGGCCTGTTCGGGATCAGCGCGCTCTACCACCGCCGGGTGTGGAGCGAACGCGGCTACCAGATCATGCGCCGCATGGATCACTCGATGATCTTCATCTTCATCGCGGGCACCTACACACCCTTTTGCGTGGAGTTGCTGTCGCCCGGCAAGGCCACGCTGATGCTGGCCCTGATCTGGGGCGGCGCGATCGGCGGCGTGGCACTCAAGGTGATCTGGCCGCATCTGCCGCGATGGGCCGGCGCGCCGCTGTACGTGGCGCTGGGCTGGGCCGCGATCGCGATCCTGCCCGATGTGCTGCACCACGGCGGCGTCGCGTGCCTGGTGCTGCTGATCCTGGGCGGCGTGATCTACACGGTCGGTGCGGTCTTCTACGCCCTGCGCCGGCCGAACCCGTGGCCCAGCGTCTTCGGGCACCACGAGTTCTTTCACGCCTGCACGCTGGTCGCGGCCATCTGTCATCACATAGCGGTCTATTTCGCGTTGTACGCGTCGTAGGTCGAGCGAGCCGCCTGCACGTCCTCGATGTGCGTCTCGGCCCACTTCTCCAATCCCTCGACCAGCCCGTACAGGCTCTGCCCAAGTGAAGTGAGCGCGTAGTCCACCCGCGGCGGGACGACCGGATGAACCGTACGCGTGATCAGCCCGTCCCTCTCCAGCCCGCGCAGCGTCTGGGTGAGCATCTTGGGGCTGACGCCCTGGATGCGCTTGGCCAGCTCGGTGTACCGGTGGGTGCCGTCGGCCAGCATCACCACGACCAGCACGCTCCAGGTGTCGCCGATCCGGTCGAGGATCTGCCGGCTCGGGCAGTCGGCGGCGTAGGCATCAGGCAGCATCCCGCCAGTATCTCTCGGGTAAGTACCGCACTTCAAGGTGCCCACTATCTTTTGGGAAGTGATCTCTGACCTGCGGCGTTGGCTCCCTTTGACAGCCATATTAGGGAGAACACCATGACCATCGTCGTCACCGGCGCCACCGGGCACCTCGGCCGCCTCGCCATCGAGTCCCTGCTGGCCAAGGGGGTGCCGGCCAGTGAGATCGTCGGTCTCGGCCGCCAGGTCGACAAGATCGCCGACCTCGGGATCACCGTGAAGCAGGTCTCCTACGACGACGTCGACGCGCTCACTGACGCGTTCCGCGGCGCCGGCAAGGTGCTGTTCATCTCGGGCAGCGAGGTGGGCCGGCGCATCCAGCAGCACACCAACGTGGTTACCGCGGCCAAAAACGCCGGCGTCGGCCTGGTCGTCTACACCAGCGCACCCAAGGCTGACACCACCGACATGAAGCTGGCCGCCGAGCACCTGTTCACCGAGCGCCTGCTGGCCGACTCGGGCCTGCCGCACACGATCCTGCGCAACGGCTGGTACATCGAGAACTACAACGTCCAGCAGGCGCTGGAGCACGGCCTGTTCGGCGCGTCCGGCAACGGCCGGATCGCCGCGTCGCCGCGGGCCGACTACGCCGAGGCCGCGGCGTCCGTCATCGCGGGCGAGGGTCACGCCGGCAAGGTGTACGAGCTGGGCGGCGAGCCGTTCACGATGGAGGAGCTCGCCGCCGAGATCTCCCGGCAGTCCGGCCGGACGGTCACCTACACCGACCTGCCCGAGGAGAAGTACGTCGAGCTGCTGGTCGGGGTGGGCCTCCCGGAGGCCGCCGCCGAGATCTTCGCCGACTCGGACCGCGCGGCTTCGCAGGGCGCCCTCGACGTGCCGCGCACCGACCTCGAGGCGCTGCTCGGCCGCCCGGTCACGCCGCTGTCGACCTCGATCCGCAACGCCCTGTCCTGAGAAAGCGCGCGACGCCGACCCGGGCCGCCAGGGGGATGGACGGCTGCGGGTCGGCGTCGCGGGTTCGGGGGATCAGTAAGCGGGGGGCGGGGGCGGCGGCGCGTCGTCGCGCCGCGTCTCGCGATACTCGGCCGCGTAGCTCGGGCCGGCGACCGGAGTCTGGGTCTGTCGCGTCACCACGGTCCGGCGACGGCTGTTCCAGTACCACAGCGTGACGATCAGCCCGATCAAACCGGCAGCCATCAGGATCCACCCGATGACGTTGATGTCGAGTCCACTGATGTCCGCGTTGACGGCGAACGCCAGGATCGCCCCCACCGCCAGCAGGAAGATACTTCCGCCGATGCCCATCGCCGGGCCTCCTTGTTCCTTACCGGGGTCAATGCCTCGGTGTGGGGTTACCCAGGCGGTCCGATCTGTAATCAGGCAAGCTGGTTCCATGACCATTCGGACGCTCGTACTTCTCCGCCACGCCAAGGCCGAGACCCCCGGCGACGACCCCGATTTCGCCCGCAAACTCACCACACGCGGCGAGAACGACGCGGACGCGGCCGGCGCCTGGCTGGCCGACGAGCGTATCCATCCCGATCTGGTCTTCTGCTCGCCCGCGGCGCGCACCCGGCAGACCTGGCAGGGCGTCTCGATCGCGCTGGCCCAGGCGGGAAAGGGCGGCGTCAGCCCCGAGGTGCGTTACGAGAAGGGCCTGTACGCGGGCGGCCGCACCGAGGTCTTCGACCTGCTCCGCACGGTTCCCGACACCGTCCACACGGTGCTGGTGGTCGGCCACAACCCGACGGTGTCCGAGGTGTCCATCCTGCTCGTCCCCGACGCCGAGTGGGACGGGCAGGAGGTCGAGCTGCGCACCGCTGGGCTGGCCGTGCACCGCGCGAAAGGGCCGTGGGCGCAGACCGAACGGGGATCGATGTCCCTGATCGAGCGCCACACGGCCCGGGGCTGACGTGCTTTAGAAGACTTCCTCGGGAAGGTCCATGATGTCCAGCGTCGCGTTCTCGATGATGCGGCGGTCGGCGCCGACCCGCGGCAGCACCTCGCGGGCGAAGAAGCGGGCCGCCGCGACCTTGCCCTCGTAGAAATGCTTGTCGGCCTCGGAGACCTCGCGGCCGAGGGCCTTGAGCGCGATCTCTGCCTGGCGGAGCAACAGCCAGGCGAGTACGACGTCGCCGAGCGCGAGCAGGATGCGGCGGGAGTTCAGGCCCACCTTGTAGAGCTCGCGGGTCTCGCCGCCCTGGACCGCGCCGAGCCAGCCCATGGTCGCGCCGAGGATCTGCTGGAGCTCGCCGAGCGCCTTGCCGAGCGCGAGCCGCTCCTCCTTGAGCTGGCCGTTGCCGGCCTCGCTCTCGACGAAGCCCTGCATCTCGGTGGCGAGAGTGGCAAGCGAGCGGCCCTGGTCCTTCACGATCTTGCGGAAGATCAGGTCGAGGCTCTGGATCGCGGTGGTGCCCTCGTACAGGGTGTCGATCTTCGCGTCGCGGACGTACTGCTCGAGCGGGTAGTCCTGCAGGAAGCCGGAGCCGCCGTACGTCTGCAGCGCCTCGTGCCCGAGCAGCTCGTACGCCCGCTCGGAGCCCACGCCCTTGACCAGCGGAAGCAGCAGGTCGTTGACCTTGGCGGCGGCCTTGGCCGCCTTCTCGTCGCCGGCGGCCTGCGCGATGGCGACCTTGTCCTGCCAGGTGGCGGTGTAGATGACCAGCGCGCGCAGCGCCTCGGTGTACGACTTCTGCAGCATCAGCGAGCGGCGTACGTCGGGGTGGTGGGTGATCGTGACGCGAGGCGCGGCCTTGTCGTCGTTCTGCACCAGGTCGGCGCCCTGGACGCGGTTCTTGGCGTACTCGAGCGCGTTCAGGTAGCCGGTGGACAGGGTGGCGATCGCCTTCGTGCCGACCATCATCCGGGCGTACTCAATGATCATGAACATCTGCCGGATGCCCTGGTGCACGTCGCCCAGCAGCCAGCCCTTGGCCGGGGTCCCGTGCTCGCCGAAGGTCAGCTCGCAGGTGTTGGAGACCTTGAGGCCCATCTTGTGCTCGACGTTGGTGGCGTAGACGCCGTTGCGCTCGCCCAGCTCGCCGGTCTCGGCGTCGAAGTGGTACTTCGGCACGATGAACAGCGACAGGCCCTTGGTGCCCGGGCCGCCCACGCCCTCGACGCCGACCGGGCGGGCCAGCACGTAGTGGATGATGTTGTCGCTCAGGTCGTGCTCGCCGGACGTGATGAACCGCTTCACGCCCTCGATGTGCCACGAGCCGTCGGGCTGCGGGATGGCCCGCGCGCGGCCGGCGCCGACGTCCGAACCCGCGTCCGGCTCGGTGAGCACCATGGTCGAGCCCCACTGCTTCTCGACGAAGAGCTTGGCCCACTCCTTCTGCTCCGGAGTGCCCTCGGTGTGCACGACATGAGCGAAGGACGGGCCCGAGGAGTACATCCAAACGGGGGCGTTCGCGCCCAGAATTTTTTCCGCCAGCGCCCACCACAGGGCCCGCGGCGCCAGGGTGCCGCCGAGCTCGGAGGGCAGGTCGAGACGCCAGAACTCGGAGGCCATCCAGGTCGCGAACGACTTCTTGAACGACTCGGGCAGCGGCGCGGTGTGCGTGGCCGGGTCGAAGACCGGCGGGTTGCGGTCGGCGTCGATGTAGCTCGCCGCAAGATCCTCGGTCGCTAGCCGGTTGACCTCGGCGAGGACGTCGCGCGCGGTCTCGACGTCGATCTCGTCGTACGGCGCCTGGCCGAACGCACGATCAGCCTCGAAGACCTCGAACAGGTTGAACTGGAGGTCCCGAAGGTTGCTCTTGTAGTGAGTCATGGAGCTGGCCCCGCTTCCGAACGACGCGAGTGAAACGCGAGTTACCCGTCAGTAACTCCCACTGTATTACCCATCGGTAGGAGCGGACAAGCCGCAAGGGGTTCTGACACGAACCGGCGGATCGGTGGGCGGCGGCACAGCCGTTCGGTCAATAACCGTCGACGAGCGTCGCACCGACGTATCGAGCGGTCTCGTCGCTCGTTGCTTGGGATAGAGCTTCTCTCTTTGTCGGAGCCAAGGGGGCGCGCCATGTTCGCCACGATCAAAAATCTGATTCCCGAGCCTCGCCAGGCCGACCAGCCTCGCAACTACGTCGGCAAGCACCGCCAGGCCGACACCGTCCCACCGGCCTCGCCGGCCCCTTCCGAGGAGCCCGAGAAGGCCGACACGGCCGCCGCCTAACTGCCGGCGGCGCCGACCTCCCAGCTCGGCATGGGCACGGTCGGACCGTCGCCGGGACCCGTGTACTCCAGAAGCACCAGCGCGATGTCGTCCTCGAGACGGCCGTGCACCCAGTCGACCAGCGCGGTCTCCAGCGACGCCAGGCCGTCGCCGACCGTGCCGTGCCCGAGCAGCCGCCACGCTCGGTCCGCGGTTGGGAAGAACTCGCCGTCCTGTCGCGCCTCGCCCAGCCCGTCGGTGAACAGCAGCAGCCGATCCCCCGGCTCCAGGCGCTCGACCCGGGCCTTGACCTCCGGCATGAAGCCCAGCGGCGGCGCCGGTGCGGCCGGCTCCAGCGAGATCACCTGACCGCGACGCAGCAGCAGCGGCGCCGGATGTCCACAGTTGACGATCGTGAGCGTCCCGCCCCGCTCCTCGACCAGCGCGGCGGTCACGAAATCCTCGTCGCCGACGCTGCGGGCCACCGCCCGGTCGAGATCGGCGGCCACCGCCTTGAGATCGGCCCGCTCATAGGCCACATGCCGATAGGACCCGAGGACGATGCTCGCGAGGCGAACCGCGTCCAGTCCCTTGCCGCGCACGTCGCCGATGATGATGCGTACGCCGTAGGGCGTGTCCAGGGCTTCGTACAAGTCCCCGCCGATATCGGCGGCCGCGGTTGCCGAGATGTAGCGGCCGGCGACGGCGAGCGAACCCACCTGGGGCCCGATCGGACGCAGCACGGCCTGCTGGGCCACAGCCGCGAGCCGCTGCAGCTCCGCGATCCGGTCGGCCTGCCGCTGCCGGATCGTCGCCCCCGCCGCCGCGATGCCGGTGGCCACGATGACGCCGACGATGTTGACCACGCCGGACATGCCCTGCACGGGGTCGACCCCGACGAAGACCATCCCGACGATCGTGGCCAGCGCGCCCACCACCACGACGGTCTGCCAGAAGGCGAAGACCGCGGCGAGGAACGGGACGGCGGCGAGGAGGCCGACGAAATGCGCGTGCGGGCCGTCGGCCAGCTCCACGGCGGACACGACCGCGAGCAGCACGAGGGCCGCGCCGAGGCCGGCGCGGGATCCAGGACTGAGCGGGCGGCGACGGCCCGGCGTGAGAGTCGGCATGGTTACGCGGAACAGCATGCCCGATCAGGGCGAGTCACTGCATCAACTTGACCCCTAGTCTGACTCGGTTCTAACCACCCGTTTCATCGCAGGGGGGTCGGTCGGGCCGTTCGTGGTGACAGGATGTCCGCGTGTCAGTCGATCTTCGTGATCTCCTCCGGTCCCGCTTCCGCTGGACCGACCCCGGCGACGGCAGCGGCTACGTGGTCAGCGACCGCTCCGGCTGGTGGCGGGATCCTCTGATCATTTCCGGTCTCGGCGAGGCGCTGGCCGACCTGTTCCGCTCCTCCTCGCCGACCGTGGTCGTCTCGCCGGAGGTCACCGGGTTCCTGGTGGGTCCCCTGGTGGCGCGGGCTTTGGGCGCCGGTTTCGTGGAGGCATATCGCGCCGGGGCGCGGCGTCCGATCGCGGAGCCGATGATCTGGGCGACGGTTCCCAGTGATCATCGAGGAGATCAACAGCAGTTGGGTGTACGGGTGGGGCTGGCCGGCCCGGACGACCGGGTGCTGGTGGTCGACGACTGGGCGGCCACCGGGGCCCAGTGCCGGGCGTTGCGAAGCCTGTTTCCCGGCACGTACGTGGGCACCGCAGTCATCGTCGACGAATGTTCGCCCAATGTTTCCACCGAGCTGAACATTCGCGGACTCCTGAGCGGTCAGGACTTGCCGTAGTCCTTGAGCGCGCCGACGGTCGGGTTCCAGCCGCGCGCCTCGTACTCGGCGATCCCGCGCACCAGGTACGGGTCCCGCGAGATCACCTCGCGGGCCGCCGCCTCGTAGGCGACGTCGAGCAGCACCATGCCGCCCACCGGTGGATCCTGCCGGCCGGCCGCGACCAGCGTGCCCTGCGCGAACAGACCCTCCAAAAAGGCCAGATGCTCGTCGCGCACCTTCGCCACCTCGTCGAGCGGGACCAGATAAGTCGAGATCATCAGGTACACGGTGACGTTCCTCTCCGGGCGGTTGAACGCCCCCGATCGTACGATCCGAGGTGTGGACGACTTCGGGCGCTACGGAATCTGGATCTCCCGCAGGCACTGGCCGGACGACGCCGGGCAGACCGCAAGCGCCGCGCAGGAGCTGGAAAGCCTCGGCTTCGGCTCGGTCTGGATCGGCGGCAGCCCGCCGGATGATTTGCTGCTGCCCGAGGCCCTGCTGGCGGCAACGTCCCGCCTGGTCGTGGGGACCAGCATCGTGGATATCTGGCGCAGCGACGGCCCGCGTCTGGCGGCGTCGCACGCCCGGATCCAGGGCCAGTTCCCTGGCCGCTTCTACCTGGGCGTCGGCTCCGGTCACGCCCCCACCGCCGAGGCGATGGGCCAGCTCTACGAGAAGCCGCTGAGCCGCCTGCGCACGTTCCTGACCGAGAAGCTCCGCGAGGTGCCCCCGGCCGAGCGCATGATCGCGGCCCTGGGTCCCAAGACCCTCGCCGCGGCCCGCGACCTGACGGCCGGCGCCCTGCCGTACCTGATGCCACCGGCCCACACCGCCGAGGCCCGCTCGATCGTCGGCCCCGATCGCCTGCTGATCCCCGAGCAGAAGGTTTTCCTCGGCACCGACGCCGGCCACGCCCACGAGGTGGCCCGGCGCATGGCCCGCAGCTACCTGGCGATGCCCAACTACACGAACGCACTGCGCCGCTTCGACCTGACCGAGGCCGACCTGTCCGGCGAGGGCAGCGACCGCTTCCTCGACCAGGCCGTCATCTGGGGCGACGACGACGCGATCCGGGCCGGCATCGACGCCCACCTGTCCGCGGGCGCCGACCACGTGGCGATCCAGGTGCTCCCCGCCGACCCCACCGACCACCTCCCCCGCGAGGAATGGCGCCGCCTGGCCAAGCTGCTGAATCTCTGATCGGCTCCCCTCCGGGTCATCCGAGTGGCCTATGCCCGACTAGGCCCGGAAAAGTTACATTTTGGGAGTGTTCTTTCAGATCACCACCCGGCCGGACGCCCGGCTCGTTGCCTCGGCCGTGCGCCGCGGGCTGCGCCCCCTGTTGCTGACCGCCCGCGGGCTCGGCTGGGCCGCGATCGCCCTGGCCCTGATCCTCGAAGTGACGACGGACGGCGGCCCCTATCTGACGCTGCTGCTCGCCGGCGCCCTGATCGCGGTCGGCATTCCGATGTTCCTGGTCAACTCGGGCACCCGGGACGCGCTGCACGAAGGCGACCTCACCACCTACGAGATCAGCGACGGCGGCGTGGCGAGCTCCAACCTGGCCGCCCGCCACGCCTACGCCTGGAACGCCTTCCGCTCGGTCGAGGAGGCCCCCGGCCAGCTGATCTTCGGCCGCAGCCGCACCAGGTTCCTCACGGTCCCCACGACCGGCCTGACCGGGGCCCAGATCGAGCAGGTTCTAGGCGCCGCCTCCGTCCACGGCCTCCGGGTCCGCCGCATTTAGCGGTTTCACCCCCACGACGTACCCCTGCGGCTGTTTCTCCCTCGCCTCCGGCGCCCGCACCATCCGCATCTGCTCTTCGAAGCCCGCCTTGGCCAGCAGGTCGGTCATGAGCTCGACGGGATAGTCGTAGGTCTCCAGATCGACGTCGTGCCCGTAAGCACAGGTCAGCGCCCTCCGCTGATCACCGACTTTGAAGGCGACCAGCACAATCCCACCCGGCTCCAGAACGCGGAAGAACTCGGCAAACGCCGCCGGCAGCAGCGAAGCCGGCGTGTGGACCAGCGAATACCAGGCCACCAGCCCGGCCACGCTCGCGTCGGGACGGTCGATCTCGAACAGCGAGCCGACCTCGAACTTCAGCCCCGGATGCTCGTGCCGCGCTATATCCACCATCCGGGGTGACAGGTCGATCCCACTGGCATCGACATCCAAGTCAGCCAGGAACGCAGCCGCCCGCCCAGGCCCGCAGCCGACGTCGACGACCGGCCCCTTCACCAGGTCGGAAAACGCTTCCAGCATCGAACGATCCCAGGTGGAATCCGCCATGAGACCGCTGAGCATGTCGGTATAGCCGGCCGCCACCACGTCGTACGCGATGCGGGTCTTGCGGAGATAAGTGGTCGCTACTGGATCTTGAGTCACTGTCATGGCGACAGCCTTCCAGCGCGGCTCCAGAGGGCGCCACCGGCAATTTCCAGCCTGTGGATAACTCTGTCAGGCGGTCGGCCAGACCCGGAAGTTCTGCGCCGAACGGCTCGGCGTCGGGCCGCGTTGTCCCTGGTAGCGCGAGCCGTAGACGGCAGAGCCGTAGGGATGCTCGGCCGGCGAGGACAGGCGGAAGATGCAGAGCTGCCCGATCTTCATGCCCGGCCACAGCTTGATCGGCAGATTGGCCACGTTGGACAGCTCCAGCGTCACGTGCCCCGAGAAGCCCGGGTCGATGAAGCCGGCCGTCGAGTGCGTCAGCAGCCCCAGCCGCCCGAGGCTGCTCTTGCCCTCCAGCCGCCCAGCGAGCTGCTCGCCCAGCGTGATCACCTCGAGCGTCGAGGCGAGCACGAACTCGCCCGGGTGCAGCACGAACGCCTCGCCCGGGGCCACCTCGACCAGCGCGGTCAGATCGTCCTGCTGTTCGGCCGGGTCGATGTGGGTGTAAAGGTGGTTGTTGAACACCCGGAAGAACCTGTCCAGCCGCACGTCGATGCTGGACGGTTGCATGAGCGCCGGCTCGAACGGCTCGAGGGCGAGATCGCCTGACTTGATCTCACTGACGAGGTCGCGGTCGGAGAGCAGCATCGCAACACCATACCGAGCTGCACTTTCGGCGTGTTTCCCTGGGCGTGTCGAACATATGTTCGATAGAATCACCTCATGGCTTCCTGGTCCGATTTCGCCGCCGCCGACCCGTCGCTGGCTGCAGCCATCCGCGCCCTGTTCGAGCAGTACGGTCCCGGCATGGCCTACCTGGCCACAGTCCGCCCCGACGGCGGCCCCCGGGTCCACCCCGTCTCGCCGGTGATCACCGACGAGGCGCTCTACTGCTTCATAGTCGCGTCCCCCAAACGACGCGACCTGGCCCGCGACGGCCGTTACGCCTTGCACTCCTTTCCCCCGGAAGAGAGCGACGACGAGGCCTACCTGTCGGGCCGAGCCACCCGAGTCCACGACCCGGTCGTGATCGCCACCCTCTCCGAGGCTTGGCGCGCCTCCCCCGCGGTCGACTGGCACCTCTACGAGCTCCAGATCGACACGGCCACCCTCCGCCGCCATGGCCCGACCGGCGCCCTTCCTCTGGCAGCCACTCCCACCGTCCACCCCATGTCCCGCACCTGGAGAGCCGAGTTATCCCGCCCCCTGGCCATCGCGAGTTAGGGGCGGGCCGCTCCCGCCACGGCCGTCACAAATCAGGTACAGTGATGCCCGCCGCGGGTGTAGTTCAATGGCAGAACATCAGCTTCCCAAGCTGACAGTGCGGGTTCGATTCCCGTCACCCGCTCAGAGGCAGGGGCCCTGTGTCCGCGGAAAGCGCGGACCGGGGCCTCTTCGCATTCCACCCTGGGGGGCGACCCCCCAGACCCCCACGGTGACTGTTGGTTGCGGTGGGTGCATGGTTGGGCCTGCAGACCCCAGACCCACCCCAGACCCGCACGGTGACTAGTGGCTGCGGCGGGTGCAATGGTGGGGCCTGCAGACCCCAGACCCACCCCAGACCCGCACGGTGACTAGTGGCTGCGGCGGGTGCAATGGTGGGGCCTGCAGACCCCAGACCCACCCCAGACCCCACGGGTGCGATGGGCGCGCTTGCGGTCGGAAGCCGGCTGCGGGCCATTAGCGGGCCATTAGGCGGCCGACTCGTTGCTGGCGAGCGGCTTTGGCCGGCGCTTGCTCGGCTTGCGTCGAAGCGCCTTTACCGCCTTGTCCATCGCCGAGGCGGTCACGCACTCCGCCCACTTGACCAGCTGGTTGAAAGTGCCGCGCCATACAGTCCGGCCGCTCTCTCCGCTGAAGACGAACGCGTCCTCCGCCGCGCCGACATGCGCGGTCGAGTGTCTCTTCAGGGCGTAGCCGACGAGTCGGATCCGCTCGAGGTCCTGCGCTGGGCAGGCACGACAGGGAACCAGACCCTCACGAAGACCGTTGAAGACGCGCTCTGCGCGGCCGAGCTGCGCGCCGCCGAGAGCGCCGCACCCACCCTCCGTGTCCTATCGGCGTGGCGTGGCTGGGTCGTGGTTGTTGGTCTTTACCAAACGCCAGTGTCCTGCCAGCAGGCGCTGTGCCTCATCGAGGAAGGTCTTACGGTCAGCTTGTTGAGTGAAGCGGAAGGTCACCTCGTGCCCGCTCTTTCGCCAGTCGCCCTCTCCCGTGCCGCCCCAAGCAATCTGCTTGTACTTGCCTGACTCGCAGTACTGGCACAGCGCGCGAAGCAGATGCAGCACGGCGACGTCGGTTGTCGTGACGGTGACACTGAACTTGCAGGCCGCGTGATGAGCGCTCATCAGAAGCCTTCCTGGCGATGCAGTTAACAGAATCGGGGACGCGGTGCGCCGCCGGCCGGATCTCGTGCCTGATCAGGCGGTGACAGAGTCGTGGGGGCGGAACGCGATGTCGAGGTCGGCGTCCAGTGCTGCTGCGAGGCGGGCCAGCAGAGGCACGGTCGGGGTGGCTCCGCCGGACTCTAGGCGGGAAAGCTGCGGCTGGGTCATACCAGCGCGCTCCGCGAGGTCGGCTTGGGTCATCGCCAGTTCGATGCGCCGGTCGTGAACCATCTGCCCGAGCAGCAACGCCGCGCGGGCTTCCTCGTAGGCGGCCGCGTGTTCGTCGGCGCCGGTGCGCTCCCAACGGGTGTGACGCGTGGTCATCAGCGGTCCCTCCGGTTCCTCAGAGCCATTTCCGGTCGTAGATCTCGGTCGCAGGAGCGTGGGCCTCATGTCCTGACTCGCACACTTGCTGGGCTGTGATCGCTCGAGCGACCTCAGAACGCTCAATCTGCCTGGTCTTGCGAAACACGGTCAGCAACACCGCCCGTGCGCCCGGAGCCAGCCAGTAACTGATCCGAACCGCAGAGCGGTCAAGGTGAAACCTCAGCTCACGAGTCTTGCCGCTGAGATGCCGCGAGTAGGGCTCTCCGAGCATGTCAGCTCGTTCAGCAAGGATGTCCGCCATGGCCTCGACCTTCGCGTAGTCCTTGATCCGTAACAGGTCGAGCCAGTCCCGCACCTCGGGCTCCAGCTCGATGTCATAGCGGCCACCCACCGGGCGAGCATATACCGTCTTTGGTATATCGGCCAGATCATAGCCGCTCTGCAACCTGAGGCAGAGACCGCGCTCACACGCCAGCCGCGGCGCGGCTGTCCATGCTGACAATGCGGGTTCGGTTCCCGTCACCCGCTCCGAGGCAGCGCCCTCTGTCCGCGGAAGCGCGGACCGGGGCCTCTTCGCATTCCACCCTAAGGGGCGACCCCCAGACCCCCACGGTGACTGTTGGTTGCGGTGGGTGCATGGTGGGGCCTGCCCGTCGTCCGGCCGGTCTCTCCGCTGGGCGGCGATCGCCTGCGCACCTCGAAGTGGAACCACAGGGCGCTCGAGCTACGTGCCGACTCTCAATAGGCGGCGGGAGCGTCGGTACGATCGCGCGATCGCACGAGGCTGGAGGGGATTTATGCAGCTGCGGCTGAAGTATGCGCCGGCGCCGGAGAACGCGGGGCTGTTTGCGGCGGACATTGTTGGGTCGGCGGCTCAGGTCAGTGGGGTGGAGCTTGACTACACGCCGGAGAGTCTGGCGCTTGTGGACGGCATCTTTGACGAGTTTCGGGCTGACGGGGTCACCAGCGAGCAGCTTGCGGAGACGCTCTTCGGGTTCGGATGCTACGTCGGTGAGGTTCTGACCCGGAACGCGGGCGGGCGGTGGCGCGCGACGACCGAGCAAGAGCAGGCCCTCGCCGGGTGGCCGATGATGGTCGAGCTGGGCGAGCAGCGCTGGTGCAACCCGATCGCCAAGGCCTTCAAGCGCCTCGACAACGGCCCCGAGGACAGCCTCCGCTACTTCTACACCGTGTTCGCATCGGGCGGCGCCCACTGAGGGAAACGCAGGTCACGGGCGGGCGCGAAGCTCTGCGACGCTCATCGCCAAGCCTGAACGCTCCAGCCTGTCCAGGACATCGTCGATACCGCCGGGCGGGTTCTTCCACGAGTCAGCGATCTGCTGCACTGACGCGTAGATCGCGCTTCGGTCCAGGCTTATCTGGTCACGAACGAACTCGTCGGGAGACTTCGGGTCCACATCCCATTTGTGCAGCTCGTCGGCAGGGAAGTCACGGAGATTGGCGGTGACGATCACCTGGGCCCGTGCCTTGATCGCCGCCGCGAGCACGTGGCGATCGTCCGGATCGGGCAGCTTGAGGGAATCGATCAGCGCTTGGTGACCGCTGACCTTCCAATCCCGAACCGCCGTCGCCATGAGGCCTCGAGTCCGTTCCAGCTTGCGCCGGTCCAGATCGGGACGCTGCCGACGCAAGGCGTCGAACACCTCGTCGAGGATGTCTTCGGTCCACTTGGCCTGTACGAGGCCGGACTGCGCAATTCGGATGAGCAAATCCCTCAGCGTGCTCGGATAGAGCACGCTGGCGTCGTAGACCACGACGAAAGACATGCCGCTAACTCAGATCCATGTCCTGAGCCAACTGAGCCAGCTCGTCCGCCGCCGCTCGGCGCCGCGCGTCGTCGCGGATCTTGTAGGCGAGGACCGAGCCGGCCAGCACGCGGCGATGGGTGCCGACCTTGCGGAATTCGATCTCGCCGGCCTCCAGCAGGCCGATCAGGTATGGCCGCGACACGTTGAGCAGGTCGGCGGCCTGCTGGGTGGTCAACTCCGCGTGCTCTGGCACAACTGAGACGCCGTGCCCGTTGGCCATATGCGCCAGGATCCGAGCCAGCAACTCGACGGCTCCGCGCGGAACGACAAGCTCGGCGCCGTCTCCGTCGTCGATCACGCGAACGATTGCCGGACCGGAAGGGTGGGTGCGTAGGTATTGCTGGACGCGGGGAAGCGCTTCGGCCGCCACCGCTACCGACTCCTCGTCGGGGTTCACCGGGCTCAACGCCGCTGCTGACATCTCCACCTCCCCAATGTAAACGAATTATCCGCAGCAGTCGCAATAAACGCAACAGCGATAACCTAGTCGCCGATGGTGAGGAAGACGTTGTCTATCTCGCCGGCGTACTGGTCGTTGCCCTGAGCTGGGCCCTTACCTCCTACGCGCAGCGGCTCCGCGTTCGCGATCGACACCCGTGGTGGCACCCGGACCCACGCCCGCGGCACCCCGTCCACGATCGTGGTGAGGCGGTTGTTGGCGCGCACGCACGTCAAGTCGTGCCACCGGCCGTCGGCCACGTCGATCCAGGGCTCCGCGCGGTAGATGCGGCCGGTGCGGCCGGTGATGACGCAGCTGGGGTGACCAAGGCGGTGGTCGACCTGGAGCTTGAACTGGCTCACCCCGCCGACCGAATAGCCCTTCTGCAGCACATTCGCCCCGTCCGACAGGTCGCCGTGGGTCATCAGCACCGAGGCGCCGTACTGCAGGGTGCGTGTGCCGGGGTTGAGGTCGTCGTCGCGGAAGCCCTCGAGGATCGCCCGCGGGCAGTCGATCTCCTGGGTCAGCGTGCAACGGTCGGGATAAGCGACGGCAAGACCGACACCCTGGGGTACGAGGCGGAGCGCGCCACCGTTCTGGCCCAGCGGCCGCAGTTCGTGGCCGCCGGCCAGGTCGGTGATCGGCTGCCGCACGCCGCCGTCGAACGTGTAGCGCAGGCTCACCGGCGACGCGGCGACGCCGACCGCGCCCTCGACGACCGGCATGGGCGCCCGGAACCCCGCGGAGGGCAGGACGCCGGCGATCGGCGGCGTGATGGCTGAGGCCTGAGCGGGGACGAGCCCGGTGAGGATGAGGACCATCCCGGCGAGGGCGAGACGAGACATGCGGCAATTGTCCGGATTACCCGGCGAATAGCGAAATCCACACCGAACGCGCGCCCAAATCCCTCGGATTGCACCCGGAAGTGGTACCCAATGCGGGTGGCCCAAGCCGGGCCACCCGCACGAGAGTCAGAAGATCAACCGGTCGGGACTGCAGACGAGCTTCCCGTTCACAACCCGGCATTCACCTTGATAGCCGTGCGTGTACAACGGCGCCCCGAGCCACCGATACCCGACGGACGACGAGGTCCGCGGCGTGTAGGCGACGAAATTGGCCGCGTCGTCGGTGCTCCCCGACCCGTCGTAGCGAGCCACCGCCGGATACGGATAGACCGGCCGGGTGCGCGTCACGACCCCGGCGTCCACCTTGGACGCGATGATCTTGTACGGCGCCACGCCGTGCTCGACCCAGTTCATCACCGGCGTGAGCACGTCGAACGTGCTGGGACCGACCCCGCCGCCGCAATGCGCCATCCCGGGGAAGAGATACAGCCGCGCAAAGCTGTCCACCGCGCGGCCGCCCATGGTGGAACGCATGGCGTCGTAGTAGTTCAGCGTCGCCTGCGGCGAGATGTGCTGGTCGGACCACCCGTGCCAGAGGATCAGCTTGCCACCGCCGCGCCGGAACCGGGTGAGATCCGGGTCGGTCGCCGACAGGTACAGCGACGTCTGCACCGTCTTCCAGAACGACGCCTTCGTGAACTTCAAATCCGTCAAGGCATAGGAAGGCGAGGCCACGTTGAAGTAAGCGAGGTACCGCAGGAACGACAACGCGATGTTCTCGCTGAACGTCGTCTGCCCCTGCGCCGACGGCACGAACAACGTCCAGTCCAGCTCCGACCCCCACTCGTGCGAGATCGGCTGCTCGAGCCGGTTGCCGAAGGCGTCCGTGGCGCCGTCGTGCAGCTTGCGCACGACGGTAGCTTGCGCTCGGGTGAGACAAGACGCCGAGGAAGAGCAGACCATCGCGTACGGGTCGAAGTGGCAATTTCGCGGATCGTCGAGAACCCCGTCCACGACTCCGTCGAGCCCGTCACAGGCCGCCAGCACCGCGTTGTGGATCACCGGCAGCTTGTCCGCGAGCAGGATGTAGTTGCCCGCCGCGTCCTTGTTGGCCAGCACGTTCCACGCGTGGTGGAAGGTGTTCTGCACGACGATGTTGCTGGCCGGCGCCCCGGCCGCGATCCCGTCGAAGTCGTCGGGGTACCGCTGCGCCTCCATCACGGCCTCGCGCCCGCCGTCGGAGCACCCGTCGAAGTAGCTGTACGCCGGCGACCGCCCGTAGAACCGCTTGATGATCTCCTTGGCGACCACCGAGGTCACGTGCACCCCGCGGTACGCGAAGTCGATCTGCGCCTGCGGGTTCCCGGCCGCCCACGACCCGTCGTTCTGGCCCTGGTGGCCCATGTCGGTGGTGGCGCTGGCGATCGTCCCGTCGACGATCGGCTGGCAGGTCGCGGCCTGCGTGTAGTTGATGGTCGAGCTGCCGCAGAGCCCACCGCACCCGGTCTGCAGGTAGCGCTTCGTCCACCCCTGGGTGGGCAGGCGCATGACGATGGTGTTGTTCGGCGCGATGGTCCCGGTGACGGCGCAGTACGGCGCCGGCGCCCCCGCGCTGGTCACGGTGGCCGACTTGATCGTGACGCCGGGCAGGTGGATCCCGGTCACGTCCGCGCAGTTCATCACCGGTTCGACGACACGCGGCTCGTGCGAGGAGGAAGCGTTGGCCGGAGTGGGTAAGAGGAGGAGGGCGGCCACAACCGCCACGACTCTCAGCATGTGCGATCTCCTTTGCCGGAGGCCGAGCTGGATTGGGCCACACGCTAGACCTCGACACATCTGGGAAACAAGATGGCGGCCAATATTGTCAACAATCGGCGAAGCGGCCACTGCGAGAAGCCGACGGGCGCAGAATCCTGTCGGCGCGATTGTTGACAATCTGCGCGGGCCCCCTAGGCTCTAACCCGTAACAGCGGCGCAGCGGGGCGAGCGCGACGCGCCACCAAGTCCCGCCGGGATTTCGGAGGCTTGGGTATGAGGACCGTCGTGGTAACGGATCCGCCGCGGGCGGACATCGACGACGCCGACACCCTGGGCGGCTACGGCGTGGCCACCGTGCACGAGGCTCTCGGCCGGGTCGGCTATCTCGGCCCCGAGTTCCGCCCGGCCTGGCCCGGCGCGCGGATGGGCGGCACCGCGGTTACCGTGCTCTGCTGGCCCGGCGACAACCTGATGATCCACGTGGCGGTCGAGCAGTGCCGCCCCGGCGACGTCCTGGTCGTCGCGACGAACTCGCCGTCCACCGACGGCCTGTTCGGCGAGCTGTTCGCCACCGCCCTCCGCAGGCGCGGCGTACGCGGCGCGGTGCTGGCCAGCGGCGTACGAGATGTCTCTGATCTTCGTGAAATGCAGTTTCCCGTCTGGTCGCGGGCGATCAGCGCCCAGGGTTCGGTCAAGGCGACCGCCGGCGCCGTCAACGTGCCGATCGTGCTCGGCGGCCAGACGATCCACCCCGGCGACGTGATCCTCGGCGACGACGACGGCGTCACGCTCGTGCCCCGGCTCGACGTGCCCCGGGCCCTGAAGGCGGCCAAGGCGCGCCTCGACAAGGAGGCCGCGGCCCGGGCGGCCTTCGCCGAGGGCGAGCTCGGCCTCGACCGGTACGGCCTGCGCGAGAAGCTCCCCGGGCTGGGCATCGAGTACGTCTCCTACGAGGAGTACGTCAAAGGTGACTGATTACGACAGCACCGGCGTCCGCTGCATGATGCTGCGCGGCGGCACCTCGCGCGGTCTCTATTTCGAGCCCGCCGACCTGCCCGCCGACCCGGCCGAGCGCGACGACCTGTTGCTGCGCCTGATGGGCACGCCCGACCCGCGCCAGATCGACGGCCTCGGCGGCGCCACGTCGCTGACCAGCAAGGTTGCCGTGATCAGCCGTTCCGGGCACCCGTCGGCCGACATCGACTACCTGTTCCTGCAGCTCGGCGTCGACGAGCCCACCGTGAGCACCCAGCAGAACTGCGGCAACATCCTGGCCGGCGTGGGACCCTTCGCCGTCGAGCGGGGCCTCGTGGCCGCCGATGAGAAAGAGACCAGCGTCCGCATCCGCATGGTCAACTCGGACAGCATCGCGGTCGCCACCTTCGCCACCCCCGGCGGCAAGGTCGAGTACCGCGGCGACGTCGTCATCTCCGGTGTCCCGGGGAGCGCGGCCGGCATTGTGCTGGCGTTCGCCGACACCGAGGGCTCGGCCACCGGCAGCCTGCTGCCCACCGGCAACGTCCGCGACGAGATCGACGGCATCTCGGTGACCTGCGTCGACAACGGCATGCCGGTGGTGCTGGCGATGGCCGGGGAGTTCGGCCTGACCGGGTACGAGTCGCACGCGCTGCTCGCCGCCGACCAGCCGCTGCTCGGCCGGATCGACGCGTTCCGGCGCAAGGCCGCCCAGCTCATGGGCCTCGGCGACGATCCCGGCTCGGTCCCCAAGACCGTGCTGCTCGCCCCGCCCCGCGACGGCGGCCGGCTCAGCACCCGCTCGTTCATCCCGGTGCAGCCGCACACCTCGATCGGCGTGCTGGCCGCGATCAGCGTGGTCACCGGCATGCTGCTGCCCGGTGCGATCGGCAACGAGCTCACCGCGGACTGGCCGGCCGACAGTTCCCAGGTCGACGTCGAGCACCCGACCGGACACCTGCTGGTCGACGTGCTGGTCGACGGCGAGAAGGTCCTCCGCTCGGGTGTGGTCCGCACCGCCCGCAAGCTCTTCGACGGCATCGTCTATCCCCGGGGAGAATAAATGCACCAGATCGCGCATCTCGCGCACATCGAGCTCCGCACGCCGGTCCTCGAGGAGAGCGTCGCGTTCTTCACCAACTACCTGGGGCTGACCCCGAACGGCGAGGAGAACGGCTCGATCTTCCTCCGCGCCTGGGACGACTACGAGAACATCACGATCAAGCTCACCCCCCACGAGACGAGCGGCGTCGGGCGCACGTTCCTCCGAGCCGCGAGCCCCGAGGCACTCCAGAAATTGCAGGAGGAGATCGAGGCGACCGGCCGCGGCATCGGCTGGCAGGACGGCGATCCCGGTTACGGCCCGACCTACATCTTCACCGACCCCGACGGGCACGAGTTCGGCCTCTACTACGAGAGCGCTTGGTTCCGGCCGAGCGACGACCTGCGGCCGGCTTTGAAGAACCAGGCGCAGGCGTACCCGGCCCGGGGCGTCAGCGTGCGCCGCCTCGACCACATCAACTACCTGGGCGTCGACGTGGTCGCCAACCGGGACTTCCTGCGCGACACCCTGGGCGCGCTGGTCACCGAGCAGATCGTGCTCGACGACGGCAGCATCGCGGGCAGCTGGACGACCTTCACCAACAAGGGCTACGACGCCGTCTACACCCGCGACCGCACCGGCACGACCGGCCGCCTGCACCACATCGCGTTCGCGACCGACACCCGCGAGGACATCCTCAAGGCCGCCGACATCGCGTTGGAGCAGGGCGTCTTCATCGAGACCGGTCCCCACAAGCATGCCATTCAACAAACCTTCTTCCTGTACGTGTACGAGCCCGGCGGAAACCGCATCGAGTTGTGCAACGCCGGGGCCCGTCTGGTGATCGCCCCCGACTGGCAGCCGGTGGACTGGACCGAGGCCGAGCGGGCAAAGGGCCAGGCGTGGGGCCTGAAAACCATCGAGTCGTTCCACACGCACGGCACGCCGCCGGTCGCGTCGGGGGGAGAAACCAAGTGATCATCGACTGCCACGGGCACTACACGACGGTGCCCGCCGCGCACACGAACTGGCGCAAGGCGCAGCTCGCGGCGTGGGAGGCCGGCGACGCGACCCCGGTGTACCCGGAGATTTCGGACGACGAGATCCGGGAGTCGATCGAGGGCAGCCAGCTGCGGCTGATGCGCGAGCGCGGCGTCGACCTGACGATCTTCTCCCCGCGCGCCTCGGCGATGGCCCACCACGAGGGCGACGAGACCGTGAGCCGGCAGTGGGCCGAGGCCTGCAACGACCTGATCTACCGGGTCACCCAGCTGTACCCGGAGAGCTTCGCCGGGGTCTGCCAGCTGCCGCAGTCGCCGGGCGTGCCGATCGCCAACTCGATTGCCGAGCTGCGCCGCTGCGCCGAGGAGCTGGGCTTCGTCGGCTGCAACCTGAACCCCGACCCGAGCGGCGGCCACTGGACCTCGGCGCCGCTGACCGACCGCGGCTGGTACCCGTTCTACGAGGCCATGGTCGAGCTGGACGTGCCGGCCATGGTGCACGTCTCGGCGGTGACCAACCCGAACTTCCACGCCACCGGCTCGGCCTACTTGAACGCCGACACCACCGCGTTCATGCAGTTCCTGCAGGCCGACCTGTTCAAGGACTTCCCCGAGCTGCGGATCGTCATCCCGCACGGCGGCGGCGCGGTGCCGTACCACTGGGGTCGTTTCCGCGGCCTGGCCGACATGCTCGAGCGGCCGCCGGTGGAGGAGGCCGTGATGCGCAACGTCTTCTTCGACACCTGCGTCTACCACCAGCCCGGCATCGACCTGCTCTTCGAGGTCATCGACATCGACAACCTGCTGTTCGGCTCCGAGATGGTCGGCGCCGTGCGCGGCATCGATCCCCGGACCGGCAACTACTTCGACGACACCCGCCGGTACGTCGAAGCGTTGGATCTTGCGACCGGCGACCGCGAGAAGGTCTTCGAGAGCAACGCCCGGCGCGTCTACCCGCGACTGGAACAGCTGATCAAAGCCTGAGGAGAGCCCGGACCTTGCCTGCCGACGATCAGAAAGCCCGCGACGCCCGGGACGCCCTCCGTGACGCGATCCTCAACGGGGAGTACCTGCCGGGCGAGCGGCTCGTGGAGGCGCAGCTCTGCGAGCGCCTGGGCGTCAGCCGCTTCAACGTGCGCGCCGCCCTGCAGGATCTCGCGGCGGACGGCCTGGTCAAGGTCGAGCGCAACAAGGGCGCGCACGTCCGCAAGGTGACCCTCGACGAGGCCGTCGAGATCACCGAGGTGCGGATGGTGCTGGAGGGCCTGGTCGCGGCGCGCGCCGCGGCCCGGGTGACCGACGCGCAGGCCAGCGAGCTCGACGAGATCGGCCTGCTGATGCGGCGGGCGGTCAACGCCGGCGAGTTCCGCCGCTACGGCGACCTCAACCAGCGGCTGCACGGGCTGATCCGCGACATCGCCGGGCATCAGACCGCGGAGACCATCATCGAGACGCTGCGCGGCCAGCTCGTCCGCCACCAGTTCATGATCTCGCTCCACCCCGGGCGCCCGGCGATCTCGCTGCCGCAGCACGAGCGGATCATCGAGGCGATCCGGGATCGGGATCCCAAGTCCGCGGAGTCCGCGATGCGCGAGCACATCGCCAGCGTGATCGAGGCGCTTCGCGACATCGACGCGACGGAGTTGCGATGATCATCGCTGTTCTGGGGCTGGGCGAGGCCGGCGGCCTCATCTCGGCCGGCCTGGCGGAAGCGGGCGCCCAGGTGCGGGGATACGACCCGAAGGTCGCGCCGCCGCCGGGTGTGCAGCAGTGCGGCAGTGACGCCGAGGCGTGCGAGGGCGCTGCACTGGTATTGAGTCTCAACAGCGCCGCCGACGCCCCTCAGGCCCTGGCTGAGGGGTTGCCCGGCTGTGCGCCCGGCACGCTCTGGGCCGACCTCAACACCGCCTCTCCCGCCGAGAAGCTCGCCTTGCAGGAGACAGCCGCCGATCGCGTACGCGTGGTGGACGTGGCCCTGATGTCCCCGGTCCCCGGGCACGGCCTGCTCACCCCGATGACCGCGAGCGGCCCGGCGGCAAGCGAATATGCGGCGGTCATGCGCCCGCTCGGCGCCGCGGTCGATGTGCTCGACGGACCGGTCGGCGCCGCCGCCACGCACAAGCTGCTGCGCAGCGTGTTCTACAAGGGACTCGCGGCCGCCGTGCTGGAGGCGACCGCGGCGGCCCGGGCCGCCGGCCTTTCCGAGTGGCTGCGCGGCAACATCGCCGAGGAGCTGATCCGGGCGGACTCCGCCACGCTCCAGCGCCTGCTCACCGGCTCGAAGACGCACGCCGTACGCCGGATCCACGAGATGGAGGCGGCCGAGCGCCTGCTCGGCGACCTCGGCGTCCCGGCCCGGGTCACCCGCGCGAGCCGGGACTGGCTGGCCGACCTGGCCGACGGCGCCGAACCCTGAGCCGCTACCCAAAGTCCACCTCGAAGCGATGTCGTCATGATTGTTAACAATCGTATCGGGGCCGTACGGGCGCGCCATCTGCCGTTTCGCATCAGCTCCGCTACGGCTCGGCAAAATCGTTGACAATCCTGTAACCGAGGCTCTAGCGTTCCAGCAGTGGCACGGGACACACCCGCGCCCTCAGTGGCACGCGCAACGGTCGCGGATATTGGTCTACGCGAATGGTAGATCCCTCGTCGTCGCGCTAAGTACCGATCAATTCCAACCAGTGGAAATATCCGGTCCGGCTTCGATGACGTAGAGGTTGCTGAGAAACCATGCTGAGAACACGGCTCATCGCATTGCTGACCGTCACTGCGCTGGCGGCCACCACGGCCGCCTGCGGTGGCTCGGACGACACTTCGGACAACAACTCCGCGGCGGGCTCGCCCGACAAGGTGAAGGTCGGCGTCATCCCGATCGTCGACGTGGCGCCCATCTACCTGGGCAAAGCCAAGGGCTTCTTCCAGAAGCAGAACATCGACCTGACGCTCGAGCAGGCCCAGGGCGGCGCCGCGATCGTGCCGGCCGTGGTCAGCGGGCAGTACCAGTTCGGCTTCAGCAACGTGACGTCGCTGCTCCTCGGCGCGTCCAAGAACGTGCCGGTCAAGGTCGTGGCCAACGGCAACAACGCCACGGCCGACGCCGCCAAGGACTTCAGCGGCCTGCTCGTCAAGGACCCGGCCATCACCCGCCCCAAGGACCTCGAGGGCAAGACGGTCGCCGCCAACACGCTGAAGAACATCGTGGCCACCTCGGTGAACGAGATCGTCCGCAAGGACGGCGGCGACCCGACGAAGGTCAAGTACGTCGAGGTCGCGTTCCCCGACCAGGCGGCCGCGCTCGAGGGCGGCCGGGTCCAGGCGATCTTCCTGGTCGAGCCGTTCGTGTCGTCGGTGAAGCCGAAGGGCTGGAAGCAGCTCGGCTCGTTCGCCACCGTCAGCCCGAACCTCATGATCGCGGACTACTTCACCTCGGCTCAGCTGCTCGGCGAGAAGCCCGACCTGGCCAAGCGCTTCACCGCGGCCCTGAAGGAGTCGCTGGCCTACGCCGACGCCCACCCCGACGAGGTGCGGCAGATCGTCACCACCTACACGACGATCAAGGCGGACGCCGTGGCAGCCATGACCCTGCCGCAGTACAAGGCCGAGGTCGACACGGCCTCGTTGGACCTCATGAACAGCCTGATGGTCAAGGACGGCCTGCTCACGGCCCCGGTCGACACCTCGAAGCTCCTGCAGTGACGACTTCGCACGGAACCCTGCGCAGGGTCGGAGACTCTCCGGCCCTGCTCGGGCTCGTGGGGCTCGTCGCCTTCGGCGCGCTTCTGGAGATCCTGCCGCGGGTGGGCGTGCTCCCCGCCGAGTACTTCCCGCCGGCCAGCAGGATCGTGAGCGCGCTGGCCGATGAGTTCGGCCGCGCCGGCTTCTGGCAGGCGGTCTTCGGCACCGTGGCGACCTGGCTGCTCGGCCTCGCGATCGCGGTCGTGGCCGGCATCGTGCTCGGCATCGTCATCGGCTCCATCCCGGCGCTGCGGCTCGCCACCGCGTCGACCATCGAGTTCCTCCGGCCGATCCCCTCGGTGGCGCTGCTGCCGCTGGCGATCGTGCTGTTCAGCGCCCCGATCCGGTCGATCCTGCTGTTGGTCGTCTACGCGTCGTTCTGGCAGGTGCTGATCCAGGTGCTGCACGGTGTGGCCGACGTCGATCCGGTCGCCCGCGAGACCGCGGCGTCCTACCGGCTCGGCCGCTGGCGTCAGGCGCGCTATCTGGTCTGGCCGACCACATTGCCGTACGCGATGACGGGCATCCGCCTCGCCGCGTCGGTGGCCCTGGTCCTCACCATCACCGGCGAGCTGCTGATCGGCGGCACCAAGGGCATCGGCGAGGAGATCAACGTCGCGCAGAGCAGCATCGCGGTGCCGTCGATGTACGCGTTGATCGTCGTCGCCGGTCTCATCGGCCTGGCCGCCAACCTCGCCACCCGCCGCGCCGAGCGCTGGGTGCTCGCCTGGCACCCGTCGGTCCGAAGGGAGCTCCCCCTGTGACCCGCCTTCTCGGCCGGGCCGGCCTGCTCCTCGGCCTCCCGGTGATCCTGCTGGTCACCTGGTGGTTCGCCAGCGCCGGCAGCAAAAGCTTCTACCAGCCGCCGCTGGAAACGATCATCAAGGTCTTCCCGGACACGTGGACCGCGGAGCGGTTCCGCGAGGACGTGCTGCCGAGCATCATCCGGCTGTTCATCGGGTACGGCCTGGCCCTGTTCCTCGGCATCGCGCTCGGCGTGCTGATCGGCGCCAACCGCCGGCTGCGCTCGCTCGTCGAGCCGATCCTCGAGTTCCTCCGGGCGATCCCGCCGCCGGTGCTGGTGCCGATCCTGATTCTCATCGCCGGCATCGGCAACCCGACCAAGGTGCTCGTCATCGTGGTCGGCGGCATCTGGCCGGTCCTGCTGAACACTGTGGAGGGTGTGCGCGGCGTCGACGAGGTCCTCGCCGACACCTGCCGCAGCTACAAGATCCGCGGCTGGCTGCGGATGCGCACCTTCATCCTGCGCGCGGCGAGCCCGCAGATCGTCGTCGGCGCCCGCCAGGCGCTGTCGATCTGCATCATCATGATGGTCATCGGCGAGCTGCTCGGCGCCACCAACGGCCTCGGGTACACGGTCGTCGAGTTCCAGCGCGGCTTCCAGATCCCCGAGATGTGGAGCGGCGTGTTCGTGCTCGGACTGCTAGGCGTGCTGCTGTCGCTGGCCTTCACCCTGGTCGAGCGGCGAGTCTTGAACTGGTACCACGGAGCGCGCGCCGCCGAGCGCAGCGGACATTAGGGAGAACGGCAATGCTGGAGATCCAGTCCCTGCGCAAGACGTACGGCGGTCAGGGCCGCGTCGTCGAGGCGATCGGCGACATCACGCTGACCGTGGACGACGGCCAGTTCGCCTGCGTCGTCGGCCCGTCCGGCTGCGGCAAGACCACGCTGCTGCGCTGCCTCGGCGGGCTGCTCACCCCCACCTCCGGCGAGGTGAAGGTGAGCGGCCAGGCGGTGACCGGCCCGCCCGACGGCCTCGCGATCGTCTTCCAGGAGTACGGCCGCAGCCTGTTCCCGTGGCTACGCGTCGCCGAGAACATCGAGCTTCCGCTCAAGTCCAAAGGCATCGCCAAGGCCGAACGGCGCAAGCTCGTCGCCGAGTCGCTCAAGGCGGTCAGCCTCGGCGACGCCGGCAAGGCGTACCCGTGGCAGCTCTCCGGCGGCATGCAGCAGCGCGTCGCGATCGCCCGCGCGATCGCCTTCCAGCCCAAGGTCATGCTCATGGACGAGCCGTTCGCGGCGGTCGACGCGCAGACCCGGGCCGACCTGGAAGACCTGGTCCGATCGGTGTGGAAGCAGTTCGGGATGACGATGCTGTTCGTCACCCACGACATCGACGAGGCCGTCTATTTGGGCGAGCGGGTTGTCGTGCTCTCGTCGTCGCCGACGCACGTGCTGGAAAACCTCGACATCGACCTCCCCGACGAGCGCGACCAGCTCAAGACCCGCTCGGACGCGCGATTCGTCGAGCTGCGGTCACACGTCTACGCCCGCATCCAGGAGGCGAAGGGCGCGGCAACTGCCTCCTAGGCCAGGGCGTGGCCCGGCTCGCCGACCACGGCGTGGATCACGTCGTCCAGCGTGATCACGCCGAGTGGGCGCCGGCCGTCGCTGACCAGCACGATGTGCAGGCGGTCGCGGCGCATGGCGAGCAGCAGGTCGGCGAGCGTCCGCTCCGGGGGCACCACCGCGAGCGGGCGGATGATGTCGGACGGGATCGGGAGGCGGCGCTGCCCCGCCGCGTACCCGAGGATGTCTTTGACGTGCACGAAGCCCAGCACCCGGCGGGTTTCCCGCTGCACCACGGGAAAGCGCGAGCGGCCCGTGCGGGTCGAGATCGCCTCGATGGTCGCCGGTGACACGTCCTCGGCGACCGTGGTCACGCCCGACCAGGGGCGCAGCGTGTCGGCGGCGGTGCGGTCGTTGAGCCCGAGGGCGGCGTGGATCCGGGCGTACTGCTCCGTGCCGAGCAGGCCCTCGCTGCGCGCCTGGGTGACCATGCCGGCCAGCTCCTCGGCGGTGAAGACGGTCTTGACCGCGTCGGTGGCCTCGACCTTCCACAGCTTGAGCACCGTGCGCGAGGCCCAGCGCATCGCGTTGAGCAGCGGCTTGGTCGCGGTGCAGAACGCCAGCATGAACGGGCCGAGGATCAGCGCCGCGCGCTCGGGACCGGCCAGCGTGATGTTCTTGGGGACCATCTCGCCGATGACTGTGTGCAGGTAGACGACCACGATCAGGGCCAGCACGAACGAGACCGGGTGCAGCATGTCCTCGGGGAGGCCGAGCGCGCCGAACGGGCCCTCCAGCACGTGGGCGAGGGCGGGCTCGGCGATCGCGCCCAGGCCGAGCGAGCAGACCGTGATGCCGAGCTGAGCTCCGGCGATCATCAGCGGGATCTGGTTCATCGCCGACAGCGCCCAGCGGGCGGGCCGGGAGGTGGCGGCGAGCGGCTCGAGGGCGGTGCGGCGGGAGGCGATCAGCGCGAACTCGCCGCCGACGAACACGCCGTTGCCGATCAACAGCAGGATGGTGACCAGGATTTTAGTCATCGACGGACTCCGGCGTAGGCGCGACGACCCGCACCTGCTCGATGCGGTGCCGGTCGACCTCCATCACGGTGAACTCCCAGCCGCGCTCCTCGAGCGACTCGCCCACCACCGGGATGTGGCCCAGCCGGGCGAGCAGGAAGCCGGCCAGCGTCTCGTACGGCCCCTCGGGCAGCGTGAACCCGGTCTGCTCCATCAGCTCGTCCTCACGCAGCAGCCCGTCCACCAGGAACGTCTTGCCGCCGCTCGGCGCGGTCAGCTCCTGCGCGCCGGCCTCCTCGACGTCGGTGTCGTACTCGTCGGTGATCTCGCCGACCAGCTCCTCGATCAGGTCCTCGACAGTGACGACGCCGTCGGTGCCGCCGTACTCGTCGACCACGATCGCCAGGTCGGCGTCCGCCGCGCGCAGGGCCGCGAGAACCCGGTCGAGGCCGAGGCTCTCCGGCACGTACACGGGCTCCTTGGCAATCGTCGCGACGTGCGTCGCGGCACGGCGCTCGAGTGGCACCCCGAGCGCGTCCGGCACCCCGACCACCCCCATGACCACGTCGATCGTGTTCTCGTAGACGGGGAAGCGGGTGTGCCCCGTGTCGCGGGAGACCGCGATGAGGTCGGCGACGCTCGCGGTGGTCTTGAGCCCGACCACGTCGACCCGCGGGGTCATGGCCTTGGCCGCGCGCTTCTCGCCGAAGCGGATCGTGCGGCGCAGCAGCGTCGCGGTCTCGTTGGGCAGCGCGCCGGCCCGGGCGCTGATCGCGGCGAGCAGGCCCAGCTCCTCGGGCGAGCGGGCACTGGCCAGCTCCTCCTGCGGCTCGATGCCGATCCGGCGGACCAGCCAGTTCGCCGATCCGTTGAGCGCCGCGATCAGCCACTTGAAGAGCCGCGAGAAGGTGCGCAGCGGCGCCGCGGTCGCCAGCGCGATCGGCATCGGCCGGGCCAGCGCCGCGTTCTTGGGCACCAGCTCGCCGAAGAGCATCGACAGCAGCGTGGCGACGATCAGCGCGAGCGCGTGGGTGATCCCCGCGGTGGCGTCCCCGGCGATCGGCTTGATCAACGGGTCGAAGAGCTTCGAGAGGGCCGGCTCGGCCAGGTAACCGGTGAGGATCGTGGCCAGCGTGATGCCGAGCTGGGTGCCGGAGAGCTGGAACGAGAGGTTGTGCAGGACGTGCTGCACGGTGCGGGCCCGGCGATCTCCCTCGCCCGCGCGGGTGTCGATCTCGGCCCGGTCGACCGTGACGAGCCCGAACTCGGCCGCCACGAAGAACGCGTTCGCCGCCGTGAGCAGCGCGAACGCCGCCAATGGGAGCACCGCGGTCAGGAGCACGCCGTCCATGATCGGTTTCACCTCGGTCCTCATTGTGCCGGACCGGCCATTCGCATGCGTGAACACGGGCGCGTGAAGTACGTGTGCCGCACCACCCGCTACCGTCGAAGGATGAGCCTTCCCGAGGAGTTCCTGCTGCTGGCCTACGACGAGGACGGCACGCCGCTGACGGACGGCACCCGCCTGGACAACGGTCTGGGCGGCGCGATCCTGCTGGAGCTGGCGCTGGCCCGCCGGGTGGACATCGAGGACAAAAGGGTGGTGGTCGTCGATCGCGGGCCGATCGGGGACGCGCTCGTCGACGAGGCGCTCGCCCGGATCGCCGAGGAGAAGCCTCGCAAACCCGGCCACTGGGTCACGAAGCTCTCCAAGCAGGCCCGCCCTCGCATCCTCGAGAAGCTGGTCGCCGACGGCGTGCTCACCGTCGAGAAGGACCGGGTGCTCTGGGTCTTCCCCCGCACGAAGTACCCGTCAGCGAACGGCGTGCCCCCGGCCGTCGAGGCCGAGGCCCGCGAGCGGATCCGCGCGGCGGTGCTCGGCACCGGCGAGGTCGAGCCACATACAGCGGCGCTCTGCGCCCTGGTCGCCGCCACCGAGCTCGACCGCAAGATCCTCACCGGGGTCGACCGCAAGCGGGTGACGGCACGGCTCAAGGAGATCGGCGAGGGCGCGTGGGCCGCCGACGCGGTGCGCAAGACGATCGAGGAGATCCAGGCCGCCGTGATGGTCGCGATCATCGCGTCGACCACCGCGGCGACCGCGGGATCGTCGGCCTAGGCGTCCTGCTTGAGCGAGCGCAGCAGGACGGTCGCCACGTCGACGACCTCGACGTTGTCCTGCTGGGCCTTCGCGGTGACGCCGTCGCCGATCATCGTGTAGCAGAACGGGCAGCCGACGGCGATGGTCTTGGCGCCGGTGGAGAGGGCTTCCTCGGTGCGCTCGATGTTGATGCGCTTGCCGATCTTCTCCTCCATCCACATCCGGGCGCCGCCGGCGCCGCAGCAGAAGGATCGCTCCTGGTTACGCGGCATCTCCACGATGTTCGCCGCCTCACCGAGGACCTCGCGGGGAGCGTCGAAGACCCGGTTGTGCCGGCCCAGGTAGCAGGGATCGTGGTAGGTGACGTCGCCGTCGACCTTCTGCACCGGGGTGAGCTTGCCGGTGGCGACCAGGTGGGCCAGCAGCTGGGTGTGGTGCACGACCTCGACCTTGAGGCCGAGTTGCTCGTACTCGTTGCCGAGGGTGTTGAAGCAGTGCGGGCAGGTCGCGACGATCTTTTTGACCTTGGCCTCTTGCAGGGTCTCGACGTTCTGCTGGGCGAGCATCTGGAAGACGAACTCGTTGCCGATCCGGCGCGCGGGGTCACCCGTACACGTCTCGCCCTCGCCCAGAATGGCGAAATCGACGCCCGCCTCATGCAGCAGCTTGGCCACCGCCTGGGTGGTCTTCTTCGCCCGGTCCTCGAAGGCGCCCGCGCAACCGACCCAGAACAGGTACTCGAAGTCTTCGGTCTCGCCGACCCGCGGCACCTCGAAGTCCAGGCCCTTGGTCCAGTCCTCGCGAGTGTTCTGCGGGGCGCCCCACGGGTTGCCCTTGTTCTCCAGGTTGCGCAGCATCACGCCGGCCTCGGAAGGGAAGCTCGACTCGATCAGCACCTGGTAGCGGCGCATGTCGACGATGTGGTCGACGTGCTCGATGTCGACCGGGCACTGCTCGACGCAGGCGCCGCAAGTGGTGCACGACCAGAGCACGTCGGGGTCGATGATCCCGTTCTCGTCGGCGCCCCCGATCAGCGGCCGCTCCGACTCCGCCATCGCCAGCACGTCCACCTTGGCGAGCTGGTCCTGGGTGGCCTTCTCCTCACCGGTGAGGTCCTTGCCGCCGCCGGCCAGAAGATAAGGCGCTTTCGCGTACGCGTGATCGCGCAGTGACAGAACGAGCAGCTTCGGCGAGAGGGGCTTGGCGGTGTTCCACGCCGGGCACTGCGACTGGCACCGTCCGCACTCCGTACACGTGGAGAAGTCCAGAAGACCCTTCCAGGTGAACTGCTCCACCGCGGCGACGCCGAACTGGTCCTTCTCGGGGTCGGCCTCCTCGAAGTCGAGCGGCTTGCCCTCGCTCATCATCGGCCGCAGCGCGCCCAGGCCGGAACCGGCCGGCTTCTCGGGGCTGCGCTTGAAGAAGATGTTGAAGAACGCCAGGAAGCGGTGCCAGGCCACGCCCATCGTCGGGTTCAGCCCGATGGTGATCAGCCAGCCCATCGAGATCAGCAGCTTGACCAGCGCAACCCAGGTCGGGCCATCCTCGGCTGCCGGCAGGACGTTGCCGACCGCGTGCGACAGGGGGGTCGCCCAGGCCGGGAACTCGAAGGTGTCGTTGGCGACCTTGAAGCCCCGGATCAAGAACCCGCAGACGAGTACGCCGAGGATGACGCCCTCGACGAAGTAGGCCTGCCACATCGTCGAGCCCAGGAACCGGCTTTTCGGGGCTCTGATCGCCTTTTGGCGCACGAAGATCAAGTAGAGGATGCCGGCCAGGCCGAGGATGCCGATCCACTCGGTGACCAGGCCGTACGGCAGCCAGTGCCCGACGATCGGCAGGCCGCCCTCGGGGTCGACGACCTCGAAGTACGCCTCGACCACCAGCAGGAACAGGATCATGAAGGAGACCATCACGAACCAGTGGGCCGCGCCGATCGCCGACCACTTGAGCATCCGGGTGTGACCCAGCGTCTCCCGCAGCATCGTCGTCGTCCTCTTTTTAGGATCGACGAACCGCTCGGGGGCGGGCTGACCCTGCCGGATCACCGCCGTGATGGTCAGGACCGCACGCACCGCCAGCACGACAGCCGTGATCGTGACGGCGCCGGCCAGGACGGTGGCGACTATCTGCGCGATCCCCATCTGCGTTGCCTCCTCGATCGGCTGCCCTATGTTACCCATGAGTAATAGGCGGTCTCAACTTGCACTGTCAGTGCATATTGTTGAGATCTATCAAGGGCACAGCCGGGGCGCGAAAGCGCACCCCACTGCGTTAGCGGGGTGCGCTTAAACAGACGAAGGTCACATTACCTGCACTAAGCGGGCATCGCGGGCCTATCGCCAGCGGGACAAAATGCCCAGCGAGGCAACCATGCAGCCGAAACCGACCGCGAGGTTCCAGTACGACCATGACTCGACCGGCCACTTCTGCGAGGACAGGTAGTAGACGACGAGCCAGGCGATGCCCACCACGATGAGGGTGACCGCGGTGATCGGCAGCCAGGTCGGGCTCGGCTTCTTGGACGCCGCCGCCACCGCCGGACGGACGTCCGTCGGCGGGGTGTAGACCTTCTTCTTGCGAACCTGAGACTTCGGCACGGTGCTCTCCTGAAGGGCAACAAGTGGTGAACAACCCACCGCTGAGCGGCTCGGGATGCCCCGATTGCTGCCCGTGGCGAATACTGTTCGACAGCTAGCGTAGTCAAGGCGGCGCGCAGAGAGGCACCCGCCAGGCGAGGAAAATGCCCGGCGGGTCATTTCGGGAGGCTGTGCCCTCCGAAAGGATGGCGAGACTTGGAGTACACGACCGGCGCGCCGTCGTGGCGGCTCGTCCTGCGGCGTGCGCTCAGGGGGTTGCGACCCCGAACGGGTGGCTCGCGCACCCGTTGGACGGTCGGCGTGCCGCTCATCGCTCTCGTCGCCGGCCTGCTGTTCACCACGTCGGCGCGCACCGCCGACGGCACCCAGCTGCGTGACGACCGGCGGCCCCAGCTCGCCCAGCTCATCACCGACAAGCAGGTGCGCCTCGACGCCCGGGAGAAGACGGCGGCCAAGCTGCGCGCCGAGGTCGACCAGGACACGGCCCGGCTCGCCGAGGTCGACCAGCCGGTCAAGGACGCACGGGAGCGGGCCGACGCGCTGCGGGCCACGGCCGGGTTCACCGCGCTGCGCGGGCCGGGCGTCACCGTCGTCCTCAACGACTCGCCCCGGCGCGGCGCCGACCTGGGCCCCAACGCGCCCGAGAACGACGACCTCGTCGTCCACCAGGGTGACGTTCAGGCGGTCGTGAACGCCCTCTGGGCAGGTGGGGCCGAGGTAATGTCGATCATGGATGTCCGCGTCATCTCGACCAGCGCGGTACGCTGTGTCGGCAACACGCTGCTACTTCATGGCCAGGTCTTCTCACCACCATTCAAGATCACGGCGATTGGCGAACCCACAGCGATGCATCGCGCGTTGGAATCCGCGGAGGGAGTCCAGCAATTCCGGGATGCGGTCGCCGACTTCGGCCTCGGCTACACGGAAACCGTGGAGAGGAACGTGACTGTGCGGGCGTACGACGGGTCGAGTGACCTCCGATCCGCTCGGGTTGCCGAGTAATGACGGATCCGGACACCCCACCGGCGGGTAACAATTCGGGCCGGCACCGCGCTCCCGACGGTGACGCCCAGACGGCGTACATCCCGCGGATAACCGACGCGTCCCCCGACGGCGTGCCCGGCGGCCCGCTAGCGCCCCAGGTCGGCCTGGGCGCCCCCGCCACGCCGCCCGCCGCAGCCGCTCCGCCACCCGCCGCCCACCCGACGCCGCCCGCGGCCGCCCACCCAATGTCGCCGCCCGCGGCCGCCCACCCAATGTCGCCGCCCGCGGCCGCCCGGCCGATGTCGCCGCCGCCCATGGCTGCCCGGCCCACGTCGCCGCCGCCATCAACGCAGGCGGCCACCCCGGCAGTTGCGGCGGCCCGGCCCGTGCCGCCGATTGCCCCTCCCGTGGGCACCGCTCGACCCGTGCCCCCAGCGCCCGGCCAGCCGGTAGTTGCTCCCGTGGCCGCCGCCCGGTCGATGCCGCCCGCCCAGCCGGTCGCTCCTCCCGCGACCGCCGCCCGGTCAGTGCCCCCCGGCCAACCGGTCGCTCCTCCGGTGGGCGCCGCGCGGTCGGCGCCTAACCAGCCGGTTGCCCCTCCCGCGGCCGCCGCCCGGCCAGTGCCGCCGCCGACCGCCCAACCTTCGCTCACGCCAGCCTCGACAGCGCAGCCCGCGGTCGCGCAGCCGTCGGCGGCCGAGACCGCGGTGATCGGCACCGACGCCGCTGCGGAGCGTCGCATCGCGGCCGTCCGTGACAACTACACGCAGCCGACAAACCCGCACGTTTCGACCAATGTGCCCAGCCTCTCGTCCTCGATCGACGAGGTCCACGCCGCAGCCGCGGCCGCCCGTCGCCGCGAGCCCGAGCCGCAGGCGCCGAGCGCACCGGTCGACGACTCCTTCAGCTTCTTCGGCGGCGCGCCCGGCAGCGACGCGACCACCGGCGGCCCGGCGCGAACCGGCCACGACGTCAACCTGCGCTCATCCCCGGCGGCCGCCTATCCGCCGCCGGCGCGCGCTCACAGCGACGGCTTCCCGCACCCACCGGCAAATCCTCAGACACCGGTCAGCCCGGCCACGCCCGGCTACCCCCAGGCGCGCTCCGCCGCCCCGGCCTACTCCGCGGCGGCGTCCTACGGAGCTACCCAGCCGCTGTCGAGCACGCCCCCGGCCTCGGTCACGCAGCCTCTCCCCACCACGCCACCGCCGATCTCGGCCACCCAGCCACTCTCGCCCGCGCACAACGCCACCCAGCCCTTGCCCGCCGCGCACAACGGCAACCAGGGTCACCCGAGCGCCCACAACGGCACCCAGCCGTTCCCCGCCGGGCACAACGGCGCGCGGCAGGACCCCAACGAGACGGCGCTGATCCGCACTACGGACGCGCCCACCGGCGTACTCCCCTCGGTGCAACCGCAAGCCGCCACCCAGCCGCCACCCGCGCTCAAAGCCCCAACCGCCCTCATGTCCGCGGTCCCGGGTCTTGCGGCGAAGGCCGCGATGGCCGGCGCCGACCCCGACGCCGCCCTGGGCGCCGCCGCCGCGCCCCCGGTCCGCCCGGGCGGCCCCGACAAGGCCCCTGCGCCCACCGAGGAGTCCGACGACGTGCAGGCGAAACGCGGCGAGCGGGTGGTCAAGCTGCGTCCCGAGCAGACCGACGAGGGCTACAAGAGCGTCTACTCCGAGCTCACCCGCCCGACGGTCGGCTCGCGGATCCGGACCGGCATCCGCGTCTCCGGCGAGCTGATGATCACCTTCGGGCTGATCGTGCTGCTGTTCGCGGGCTACGAGGTCTTCGGCAACTCGGCGAAGGTGCAGGACGAGCAGAACGCCCTGACCGACGAGCTCGACCAGCAATGGAACGACCCGACCGTGGGCCCGTCGGCCGCCCCCACCACGCAGGGACCGGCCGCGCCCGGCGCCAGCCTCGTCGGCCGGCTGTACATCCCGAAGCTCGACAAGGAGTGGGTCGTCGTCAATGGCGTCCGCCCGCAGGACATCAAGTACGCCCCCGGCCACTACCCGGACACCGCGATGCCCGGCCAGGTCGGCAACTTCTCGGTCGCCGGCCACCGCATCCGCAAGATTTTCTGGCGGCTCGACGAGCTCAAACCGGGTGACGTGATCGGCGTGGAGACCCGCGACTTCTGGTACGTCTACAAGGTCTACGGCCACGAGGTGGTGACGCCCGACGCGGTCGAGGTCGTCGCCCCGGTGCCCGACAAGCCCGGCGTGAAACCGTCGAAGGCGCTGCTCACGCTGACCACCTGCAATCCGAAGTTCAACAACTATCAGCGGCTCATCGTGCACGCCGAGCTGGCGTCGAAGGTGCCGCGCAACCAGTCCCTGGCCGATGCCGGCATGCCGGCCGAGATGAAGACGAAGGCGTAGGCGATGTACGCCTGGATCTGGCGCAAACTCCCGTTCGGCATCTGGGGCAAGCTGGCCGGCTCGATCGGCTTGACCGTGGCCACCGTCGCCCTGCTCTGGTACGTGGTCTTCCCGTGGGCGACCCCGCTGCTGCCCTTCGACGACGTGCAGGTCGGGGCCGGGACCGAGCAGGGTCCGGCTCAGGAGGACCCCAACGCGGTCACCTCGGACAGCGACACCGGTCCCGACTCGATCCCTTACAGCACCGAGTCCAACGCCCCGCACCCTTCGACTTCCGCGACGCCCAAGAAGACGTCGACCGGCCTTCCAGGTGACTGACGTGCGCATTCTCGTGATCGACAACTACGACTCGTTCGTCTTCAACCTGGTGCAGTACCTGGGCCAGCTCGGCGCCGAGTGCGAGGTGCGGCGCAACGACGAGATCAGCGTGGCCGACGTCGGCACCTTCGGCGCCGCCGGCATTCTTCTCTCGCCGGGGCCGGGCACGCCGGAGCGCGCCGGCATCATGATGGAGACAATTCGGGCGTACGCCGGAAAAGTCCCCATGTTCGGCGTGTGCCTCGGTCATCAGGCCATCGGGGCCGCCTTCGGCGCCACCGTGACCCGCGCTCCCGAGCTGCTGCACGGCAAGACCTCCGAGGTCCGCCACACCGGCGCCGGCGTGCTCGCGGGTCTCCCCGATCCGTTCACCGCGACCCGCTACCACTCGCTGGCCGTGCTCCCGGAGACGCTGCCCGACGAGATCGAGGTGACCGGCCGCACCGATTCGGGCGTCGTGATGGCCATGCGCCACCGCACGCTGCCGATCGAGGGCGTCCAGTTCCACCCCGAGTCGGTGCTCACCGAGGGCGGCCACACCATGCTGGCGAACTGGCTGGCCTCCTGCGGCCTGCCCTCGGCCCTGGAAAAGGCGCCGCCGCTCGCCGCCGAGGTCGAGTCCCGGCGCCGAGCGGCGTTCGCTACCGCTTAGTCGTCCTAGTCGTTCGGTCGTACGATCGCGACGGCCTGCTCGATGACCTCGCCGCCGCCGGTCCCACCACCGTTGCCACCCGGTGTCGCCGTGTCGGTGGGCGTCGGATCGCCACTCGGGTTGGCCGGGTCGATCGCCACCGTGATCGTGACCGATTCGCCCTTCTCCACCGTCGTGCCCGGCTGCGGGTTCTGCTGCACGACCGTGCCGATCTGGCTCGGGTCGCCGGCCGGAACCTCTTTCCGGGAGACGTTGAAGGTGCCGGAGCCGGCCTGATCGAGGAGCGCCACCGCGGTCTCCTCGGACTGCCCGGTCACCTTGGGCATCTTGAGCTGGTTTTCCTTGGAGATGTTGACGGTGATCTCGGTGTTCGGATCGACCTTCTGTCCCTGCTTCTCCACGCTGGTGACCGTGTCCAGCGGCTTGGCGCTGTTGACCTTCACGAACTTCGGCACCAGGCCCTTGGCCTTCAGCTGCTGCTCCGCGTTCGCCTTCGTGCCGCCGACCAGGTCCTCCGGCACCGTGACCTGCTCGGGCGCCTGGCACAGCTGGTACGTGACCTGCTGGTCCTTGGGGATCTGGGTGTTGGCCTTCGGGTTCTGGGCGACCACCGTGCCGGTGCAGTCCTCGCGGGTCGTCGGCGCCTCGGGCGAGACGTTGGTGAGGCCGCGCTGGTTGAGCAGGTCCTGCGCGGCATCAGCGGTCTTGCCCGTGAGGTCGGGCATCGCGACGGTGACGGCCTGCGACTGGGTGCCGCCGTCGTTCGGCTTGTTGTTGTTGTTGCGTGACATCGCCAGCGCGACGCCGAGCACGACAACGACGAGCACGCCCAGGCCGGCCAGCACCGCCATCACCCACGACGAGCGTTTCTCCGGCGGCCGCGGCGGCATGCCCTGGACCGGGCGCTGCATGGTGGTGGCGGCCTGCGGCTGCCACTGCCGGGTGGCCTGCTGGCCCTGCAGCGCCATGGTCTCGGCCTGGCTCATCACCGGGGTGGCGAGCACCGGCCGGCCCGAGACGGCGCGCAACGCGTCGGCGCGCATCTCCTGGGCGCTCTGGTAGCGGTTCATCGGGTTCTTGGCGAGGGCCTTGAGCACGATCGCATCGATGTCGCGCGGCACCTCGGGGTTGACGTCGCTGGGCGCCCGCGGGTCCTCCCGGACGTGCTGGTACGCCACGCTGACCGGGCTGTCCCCGACGAACGGCGGGTGACCCACGAGCAGCTCGAAGAGGACACAGCCGGCCGCGTACACATCGGAGCGTGCGTCGACGGCCTCGCCGCGCGCCTGTTCGGGTGAAAGATATTGCGCGGTGCCGATCACGGCGCTGGTCTGCGTCATCGTGGTCGCGCCGCTGGCCAGGGCCCGGGCGATGCCGAAGTCCATGACCTTGACCTGGCCGTTCTGCGTGATCATCACGTTGCCGGGCTTGATGTCCCGGTGGATGATCCCGTGGCGGTGGCTGAACTCCAGCGCCGCGCAGATGTCCGCGATGATCTCGAGCGCGCGGCGCGGCTGGAGCCGCTGCTCCTGGGCGAGCACTTCCTTCAGAGTCCGCCCGTTGACGAACTCCATGACGATGAACGGCAGCTTCTCGCCGGTCGAGGAGATCTCCTCGCCGGTGTCGTAGACGGCGACGATCGCCGGGTGGTTGAGCGCCGCGGAGTTTTGCGCCTCGCGACGGAATCGCTCCTGGAAGGTCGCGTCGCGGGCCAGGTCGGTGCGCAGCATTTTGATGGCCACGTCACGGCCCAGCCGGAGGTCGCGTCCGCGGTGCACCTCGGCCATGCCGCCGTAGCCCAATAGCTCGCCGACCTGATACCTGCCACCGAGCAGGCGGGCCTGCGCCGTCATAGCGTCTGTCGTCCTTCGTTTCGGGTCCAGCCGGGTTTGGCGCCCGCCTGTCTGGTTAGACGGTACGACGCCGCCAACGGTTCATTGTCGGCGGTGCCCATGTGGACGACCGCCGCGGTGACGGGCCGGTCGCCCAGTGCGGTGCTCTTCTGCTTGCCCTGCTTGTAGAGGAACGAGATGACCCCGGCACACAGCAGGACCAGCAGTGCGAGGACGACGGCGAGAACGATGAGCACCTGCCGGCCGGCCGAGCCCTCGGGCTTGGCCGTGGACGCCGGCGGCTGGGCCGGCGCGCCGTAGGGCGGCCGGTACGGCTGCACCGGCGGTCCCGAGGGTACCGAGGCGGCACCGCGCGCTCCCGAGACGGGTCGGGGCACCGGTGGGTATGGCGGGCGGGCACTGCCGGTGATCGGCGAGCCCGGCGCGGCGGCGCCCGAATGCGGCCGCGCGGCCGGGCTCACCGGGCCCGCACCCGCGCCCGCCGCCCGCACGGGCTGAGCAGCGCCGGCGGGCTGCTGCGCGGTGTTGGCCAGGGCCGACGCGGCCTGGCGGGCGACCGCGGCCATCGCCGAGGCGGACGGCCAGCGCTCCTTGGGGTTCTTGGCCAGGGCGCGATCCACGATGGCGCGTACCGGCGGCGGGATGTCGGCGGGCAGCGGCCGCGGCGACTCGCGGACGTGCTTCATCGCGATCTCGATCGGCGTGGCGCCGTCGAACGGGCGGTGGCCCGAGAGGCACTGGTACGCGACCACGCCGAGCGCGTACACGTCGGACGCGGGCGTGGCGACCTCGCCGGACGCCTGCTCGGGCGAGATGTACGAGGCGGTGCCGAGCACCGAGCCGGCCACCGTGAGCTGACCCACCAGCGCCGACCGGGCGATCCCGAAGTCGGTCAGGACGAGCGTGCCGTTCGGCCGTACGAGAAGGTTGCCGGGTTTGACGTCCCGATGCACGATGCCGTTCGCGTGAGCGGCCTGAAGCGCGTCGGCGGCCTGCGCCACCAGCGCCATCGTGCGTGCCGGCGTCAGCCGGCCGACCCGGCTCAGCGTGCGGGACAGGGCGTCGCCCTCGACGTACTCCATGACCAGGAACGCCAGTTGCTGGTCGCTGCCGTAGTCGTAGACGTCGACGACCCCGGGGTGGTTGATCGTGGCCATGGTGCGCGCCTCGCCGCGGAACCGCTCGGCGAAGCCGGGCTCGTCCAGCAGCGCCGGGAGCAGGATCTTGACAGCGACCGTCCGGCCCAGCACCTCGTCGGTGCCGCGCCACACGTCGCCCATCCCGCCGCCGGCGATCCGCTCGTCGAGGCGGTAGCGGCCGCCGAGGGTCACCCCAGGGCTGATCATTCAGTCCCCTCCCCCGGCCGCGGCCTTCATGATGAGCCCGGAGATCCGGGCCGCCTCGGCGCTGGCGTGCCCGCCGGGCACGTTCTCCAGCATGACGCAGACCGCGGAGACCGCCTCACCCTTGTCGTTGAAGGCGAAGCCGATGAACCAGCCGTGCGGGTCGGCGCCGACCGCGTTCTGCGCCGTACCGGTCTTGCCGCCGACGTCGAACCCGCTGATCTTGGCCTTCTTGCCGGTGCCGTTCTCGACGACGCTGACCATCATGTCCTTGAGGTCGGCGGCGACGCTGTCAGTGATCGGCGTGCGCAGGGTCGTCGGGTTGGCGCTGTAGATCGTCCGGCGGTCCGGGCCGAGGAGCTTCTGCACCAGGTACGGCCGCATCTGCTTGCCGCCGTTGGCCACCGTGGCCGCCATCAGCGCGCCCTGCATCGTCGTCATCCGCACGTCGCGCTGGCCGATCGAGGACTGCGCCAGCGCGCCCTTGTCGACGCTGCCGTCCGGGTTGGCGATGTCGCCGGTGCGGCTCGCCGCCACCGGGAGGCCGGTGTTCTCCTTCAGGTTGCCGACCGTGAGCTTGTCGTCCTCGAAGCCGAACGCCTTCGCCATGCCGACGACCTTGTCACGGCCGAGCTTCACGCCGAGCTTCGCGAAACCGGTGTTGCAGCTCTCGGTCAGCGCCTCCTTGAGCGTGACCTCGCCGCCCGGGCAGACCTCGTCCTCGGCGTTGTGGATGACCGCGCCGCTCTCCTTGTAGGTGCTGCCGGCCGGGATCTCGGTGGACGGCGTGTACCCGTTGGAGAGCGCGGCCGCCGAGTCGATCACCTTGAAGGTCGAGCCGGGCGGCAGCGTCTCCTGCGTGGCGCGGTTGAGCAGCGGCTGGTCCTTGTCCTTGATCAGCTTGTTGTACGCCGCCGCGGCCGCCTTCTCGTCGTGGCTGACCAGCGGGTTCGGGTCGTAGCTGGGCATCGACACCATGGCCTGGATCGCGCCGGTGCGCGGGTCGATCGCGACCGCGGCGCCCTTGGTGACGCCCCGCTCGTTGTTGACCATTTCCTTCCAGGCGGTCTCCTGGGCCTTCGTGCTCAGCGACAGCACGACGTTCCCGCCACCGGTGTTGTTGCCGGTGAACATGTCCTTCACCCGGTCGGCGAAGAGCGTGTCGCTCTCCCCGGAGAGGAAGTCGTTCTCGCTGTTCTCGATGCCCGTGGCGCCGAGGCTGACCGGGCGGTACCCGATCACCGGCGCGTAGACCTCCTTCTTGGGATAGACCCGGAGGTACTTGAGCGTGTCGTCGGTGGCCTTGTTCTCGGCGAGGCCCTTGCCGTCCGCCTCGATCACGCCACGCGGGCGCTCGTACTGGGCGACCACCACCCGGCGGTTGTAGTCGCTGGTGCGGTAGTCGTCGGCCTTGTACGCCTGCACCCAGTTGAGGTTGGCGAAGAGGAGGCCGAACAGGACGAGGATGACCACGCCGGCCCGTCGCAGGGGAGCGTTCACGGCTTGATCACCTCCGTCATGGCGCCGTGCAGTTGAGTGGGTGCTTTCTTGGGTCCGGGTCCGGGGCGGTCCGTGCTGCCGCCGCTGTTCGCCGGGCCGCGCGCCGCGTTCGAGATCCGTAGCAGCATCGCGATCAACAGCCAGTTCGCCATCAGCGACGAGCCGCCCGCCGAGAGGAACGGCGTCGTCTGGCCCGTGAGCGGAATGAGTCCGGTGATGCCACCAAGGATGACGAAGACCTGCAAACCCAGGGTGAATGCCAGGCCGCCGGCGACCAGTTTGCCGAACGAGTCGCGCACGCCCAGAGCCGCGCGCAGGCCGCGCTCGACGATCAGCAGGTAGCAGACCAGCAGCGCGGCCAGGCCGAACAACCCGATCTCCTCACCCATGCCGGCGAAGATGAAGTCGGTGCGCACCTCGGGCACCAGGCCCGGCGAGCCGGCGCCCGGCCCGGAGCCGAACAGGCCGCCGGTGCCCAGCGCGAGCAGGCCCTGCACCAGCTGGTAGCTGCCGCCGTTACGGTCGTAGTTGGCCTGCGAGAACGGGTCCAGCCAGATCGACGCGCGGTCGTAGAAGTTGGCGAACGGGCCACCGACCGTGTCACCCAGCAGGTACGCCGTGTAGACGCCGCCGAAGAACAGCAGGAGACCGATGATCAGCCAGCTGGCCCGCTCGGTCGCGACGTAGAGCGTCACCACGAACAGGCCGAAATACAGCAATGCGGTGCCCAGGTCCTTCTCGAAGACCAGCACCAGAAGGCTGAGCAGCCAGACCGTGACGACCGGGCCGAGGTCGCGGCCGCGCGGGAAGTCGATGCCGAGGAAGCGGCGGCTCGCCAGCGACAGCACCTCGCGCTTGCGCACCAGGTAGTAGGCGAAGAACGAGACCAGCGCCAGCTTCGCGAACTCACCGGGCTGGATCGAGAAGGCGCCCAGCTTGATCCACAGCTTCGCGCCGTTGACCTCGGAGAGGCTGCCCGGCAGCACGGCCGGGATCATCACCAGCACGATGCCGACCAGGCCCAGGGTGTACGCGTACCGCGAGACCACCTTGTGATCGCGCACGACGACCAGCAGGATCGCCGCCAGGATCAGCGCGCCGAGCGTCCACGCCAGCTGCCGGCCGCCGGTGCCGGCGAAAATGCCGGGGATCTCCTGCTTGTTGGAGATGGCCCGGGCGATGTCGAGCCGTCGCAGGAAGGCCACGCCCAGCCCGTTGATCAACGCCACCGCCGGGATCAACACCGGATCCGCGTACGGCGCGGTGTAGCGCACCACGAAATGGAGTCCCAGGAAGAGCGCCCCGAGGAGCGCCGCCGGGATCCAGAACGTGGTGTGGATCGTGTCGAACTGGTTCGCCTCGACGGTGGCGGCGTAGATCGCCACCAGCGCCATCGCGAACGCGAGCAGGCCCAGCTCGGCATTCCGGTGGGTCTTCATCCCCGGGATACGCGACATCTCACCCGTGGAGGCGGGCGAAGGGGCCGGTACGGCGGGCGCGGTCAAGACATCCCCAGACGTTGTCGAGCGATGGTCAGTTGACTGTCCGGCACCCGTCCGCATCGTCCGCGGAAGGGGCGCTCTCGGAAGCCTGAGCGGACGGCGCGGCGGGCGCCGACGAGATCGTGGTGGCGGGAGCGGTGGCCGCCGGCGGCGTCGGGGTCGCGGACACACCCGCGGACGGCGCCGAGCACAGCGGCTTGAGGTTCGGGTTGGACGCGCTCTCGTCGGTCAGCTCGGAGAGCGTCTGCACGGCGTCCGACCTGTTCTGCGCGTGGATGCCCTGTTTCACCCGCTCCTGCGCGACGACGGTCAGGTCGTCGAGCCGGGCCGGGCTGGTCTCGTTCACGCTGGACAGGTCGAGGCCCGCGATCTGCCCCGGCACGCCGCGGAAGATCGCGATCTGGCCGGCGTCGGTCGCGCCCACGTAGTACTGGTCCTGCGTGTAGCGGTAGCCCAGCCACAGGCCGCCGCCGAGCACCCCCAGCAGCACCAGCACCAGCAGCGTCGTGCGGACCGGGTGGCCCTTCGGCTCCGGCTCGCGGTCGTACCCGTCGGACTCGGCCGGAACCGGCTGCGGCGCCCGCGGTTTCTGCAGCGCCGCGGCCCGGGCCGCCGAGGTCGAGGCGTCCGCCACCGTGGTGTTGCCCCGGTCGATGGCGGCCGCGCCACCCACGATCGGCGCCTGCTCCATGATGTCGGTGTCGATCGCGTCGGCGATCACGACCGTGATGTTGTCGGGGCCGCCGCCGCGCAGCGCCAGCTGCACGAGCCGCTCGACGCACGCCTGCGGGTCGGCGAGCTCGCGCATCGTCTGCCCGATCGTGTCGGCGCTGACCACGCCGGAGAGACCGTCGCTGCAGATCAGGTAGCGGTCGCCGGCGAGCACCTGACGCACCGAGTACTCGGGGTCGATGTCGCGTCCGTCGAGCGCGCGGGTCAGCAGTGAGCGCTGAGGATGGCTGCTCGCCTCCTCCGGGCTCACCCGGCCCTCGTCGACCAGCATCTGGACGTACGTGTCGTCCTTGGTGATCTGGGCGAACTCGCCGCGGCGCAACAGGTACGCACGGCTGTCGCCGATGTGCACCATGCCGAACTTGCTGCCGGAGAAGAGCACCGCGGTCAGCGTGGTGCCCATGCCTTCGAGCTGCGGGTTGGCGTCGACAGTGTCCCGCAGGTGCTGGTTGGCCGTCCCGACCGCATGACGGAGCGCGTCCACCAGGGCATCCCCGGGAACGTCCTCGTCGAGCGGCGCCATGGCGGCGATGACGATATTGGATGCGACGTCACCAGCGGCCATGCCACCCATACCGTCGGCGACAGCAAGAAGCCGCGGCCCGGCGTAGACGGAGTCCTGGTTGAGGTCTCGGATCAGACCGCGGTCGCTCTGAGCGGCATAGCGCAGGGTCAGGGTCATGGCCGTAACTCGAGAGATGTGCGACCGATCCGGATCGGTACGCCAAGGGGGACGGGAGTAGGTCCGGAGACCTTACCGCGATCGAGATAGGTCCCGTTCGTCGAGCCGAGATCCTCGACGAACCACTGGCCGTCTCGCGGGACTAGCCGGGCGTGCCGGGCCGAGGCGAAGTCGTCGGTGATGACGAGCGTCGAATCCTCTGCCCGACCGATAGTGATCGGAATATCACCCAGCGTGATGCGCGTGCCGGCAAGATTACCGGCCGTCACCACGAGTTGCCGTGCGGCCTTACCGCGCTTCACCTTCGCCGGCCGGCCCGCGGGCATCGCGCCACCCACCCCCCGAGGGCTGGCGACGATGCTCTTGGACCGGACCCCAGCGAAGAGATCCCGTCGGATCACTCCCACCACCGTGAACACGAATATCCACAGAAGGATCAGGAAGCCGAACCGGGCGACGGTGAGGACGAATTCGGGCAAGGTGCCTAGCCGTCCACTCGGAAGGTCAGCGTGGTGGTGCCCAGCTGGATCATGTCGCCCGGGTTGAGCGCCACGGCGGAAACCCGCTGGCCGTTCACCATCGTGCCGTTCGTCGAGCCCAGATCGGTCAGCACCACCTGGTTGCCGTCGTAGTCCAGACGGGCGTGGCGCCGCGAGATGCCGACGTCGGGCAGGCGAAGGTTCGCCTGGTCGCCGCGGCCGATCACGGTCGAGCCCATCTGCAACGGGTAGGTGCGCCCGTCACCGGACACCAGGCCCACACTGCGGCCGTTCGGCCCGCCGTGCTGCTGGTAACCGCCCTGGTGCTGGTCGTACGGCGGGTACTGCGGGCCGGCGTCGTACGCCGGCTGCTGCACCGGCGCCACCTCACCGCCCGTGTACACCTCGGCGGTAACCCGGAACATTCCCGTGTCCAGGCCCTCGCCGCGCTCGATCTCGACGATCACGTCGCCGTAGACCGTCCACGCCTGCTCACCGATGAACTCGGCCTGCGACTGCGCGAGCTCCTGCGCCAGCGCCGCCGCGTAGGGCGCCAACCGGCTGTGGTCATAAGGCGAGAGATCGATCACGTAGCGGTTCGGCACCAAGGTGCGGCCACCGGCAAGGATGGCCTTGTGCGCCTCGGCCTCCCGCTGCATGGCATTCAGAATCTCCACAGGGTGCACGACACCCTTGAACACCTTCGCGAAGGCCCCTTCGACCAGGCCTTCCAATCGCTTCTCAAAGCGCTGCAGCACGCTCACCGGCTCCTCCTCGGCTTCCGAGGACATGATGGTATCCGGCCGCCGCTTGCGCATCTCTAGCTCAAGAGCAGCCGGCACTTCTGACCCTCGTATGACCCCCGCTTACGCCGTGCTAGTCTTCCCTGGCGTTGGGGGCGACAACAACTCGCTTGGTGACGTGCGACAGCGTAGTCTGTCGCAGCCAGTAACAAAAAGTTGGCCCTGGGGGTCAACTTTGCCACGGGGATGTGGCGGAATGGCAGACGCGCACGGTTCAGGTCCGTGTGTCCGAAAGGACGTGGGGGTTCAACTCCCCCCATCCCCACTCGAGTCTAGGGGCCCTGTGTCCGCGGAAAGCGCGGACCGGGGCCTCTCGTTATGTCTGCTCCGGGGGCCGAGCCCCCGGAAGCCCCGCGTGCGTCTGGTCACTCGTTGCGATCTGGTCACGCTTCAATCCTTTCGTGTACGACTGGGGTGAGTACCCGGTGTGCAAAAGGTGTAACTTGGTGGGAAGCGGCACGTTCTTGTTGTTTTTGGGCTTGGGGTTGTGCTGATCTCTGGTTTGCGTGAGGCTGGCGCGGCGTCGCCGAACGGGGGAATTCGGGCGGGCGAACTATGCTCGCTGCTGGTCTTCTGGTTTCGGATCCTGGAGTGTCGTTGTTGTGACCGTCTCGCGTGCGGGTGTTGGCCAGGGGAAACGCAGCGTCCTCGGGGTTCTGGTGGATGTCACCGACTATCAGGACGCCACTGAGCGGATCATGCGGGCGGCCCGGGACCGGCGGGGGTACGCGGTCACGGCACTCGCGGTCCACGGGGTGATGACCGGGGTCGAGGATCCCGCGCACAATGCGCGGCTCAACTCCTTCGATCTTGTTACGCCCGATGGGCAGCCGGTGCGGTGGGCGTTGAACCTGGTTCATCACGCTGGGCTGGCCGAACGGGTCTATGGGCCGACGTTGACGCTCAAGGTCGTCGAGCAGGCCGCGGCCGAAGGCCTTCCTATCTATCTGTACGGGTCCACCGAGCCGACCCTGGAGCGGTTGGTGCCGGCGCTCGAAGCGATGTTCCCGGCGTTGAAGATCGCGGGGGTCGAGGCCTCCAAGTTCCGGAGCTCCCACGACGGGGAAGCCGTGGAGATCGCGGAGCGGATCAAGGCTTCGGGGGCCCGCATCGTGCTGGTGGGGCTCGGGTGTCCGCGGCAGGAAGTGTTCACCTACGCGATGCGGCCGCTGCTCGACATGCCGTTGCTCGCCGTGGGTGCGGCGTTCGACTATCACGCTGGGTTGCTGAAGAACCCGCCGCCGTGGATGCAGAAGTACGCCCTCGAGTGGCTCTGGCGTCTCGGCCTCGAGCCCAAACGGTTGTGGAAGCGTTATGTGCTGCTCAACCCGGCCTACCTGGCCCGCCTCGCCGCGCAGAAGTCCGGCTTGTGGAAGGCCACCCCACCAGCGCCTTCGAGCGAGGCGGTCAAGCAGTTCGCGGTGTGACCGCGTCCACAGAGGAACCTCAGGGCTTCCCCTACGGGATCCGAGTTGTGTGAGTCCGGTGATAACCCGGTTTCTTTGAGTTAGCCATGGGTGAAGGCTGTCGATGTGGACATCGCAGCGGACCTCATCCTCGCCGGCGCGCTCGCCGTGGCCTGGCTCGCCGCCGGGCTGGCCGCCGACGCCCTGCCGGGGGCGCGGACGGCGCGTGACCTTCGACGACGGGCCGGCAACCTGACCTGGCTGGTCGCCATCGGCGCGGCGGTGTTCGTGGCGGTGCCCTTGGTCACCTGGGTCGTCCCGGGCGTGTCCAACGCACCGGCGGCGGCGCTCCTGCCGGCGGTGCCGGGGCTGATCGTGCTGACCCTCGGCGTTCGCCGCCTCGGTCAGGTGCGTCGCGGCGCGGGGGCGTTCGCGACCGCGCCGCAGACGCCCGTTCCGCCGGCCCTGCGCGCGGCCGCCGCGCATCCGCTCATCCTCGTGCCGATGCAGGTCACCGGCCTCGCCGCGCTGGTCGGGCTGCCGATCGCGGCCGGCCTGGTGGAGATTCCGGGCGCCGACGTGGCCGGCATCGCGATCACCGTGGTGGGCGCCGCCGTCGTGGCGATCGGCGTGCGCGCGGCGGTGCGCCACAGCCGGCTCAGCCTTCTCGCCCTGGCCCCGATCGGCCGCGGCCGCCCGCGCGTCCCGGTCTCCCGCTAGCGGGGACTAGTTCTTCTTGGCTTCCTGCACGTAAAGCAGCTCGAGGATCGAACGGGCCGCCTCGAACCAGCGGTCCAGCCAGTCCGACGGCGGCAGCGTCCCGCGCGACGGCAGCTCGAGCAGCAGTCCGCGCAGCAGTGGGTGGTCGGCCATCGACTGCGAGCCCGAGTCCGGCCACCCCGACGACGGGAACACCGGTTCGGCGATGCCCTGCAGGTCGAGCGAGGGCAGCTTGGGCGCCCGGTCGAGCGCACCGGTCGGCTCGATGCTGTGCGACCGGCCCGGCGACCGCGTCGGCAAGCCCGAACTGCTCGCCCGCGACATCAGCTCGGTGTCGCCGCTGTCGCTGGACAGCTCCGCGCGCCGGTTCTGCCGGTATGCGCTCACTCCGCCGCTGAACCGGTCCTGTGCCGTCGTGGAGCCGTTGCTGAGGTTTTCGGAACCAATGCTCATATGTCTGCCTTGCCTCGCTCGGAGATGACCCGGCCGTCCGCGCGGACCGGTCCGCGCTTGTGCCGTTCAACGAGGCGAGCAGGAAAATGACTACGGCCGGCCGATCCGCGCGCCGCGGACAGGCCGGCCGCTATTCGACATGCGGCGAGGTCAGAGGTCGAACTCGCCGTCCTTCGCACCGCCCACGAACGCGTCCCACTCGGCGGGCGTGAAGATCAAGGCCGCGCCGTCCGGATTCTTGGAGTCGCGGACCACGATGGCCTCGTCGACGAACGCCACCTCGACGCAGTTGTCGGAGTTGGGACCGCTGCGTGTGCTCTTGAACCACTGTGCCGTGCTCAGATCGAGCCGGAAACCCTTCGCTTCGACTTCCACAATGGCTCCTCTGCCAGCATTTCAATCATCTCGATGGACTCCTCCGGCGGGAGGGCCGACGACCGGACGGCCTCGAAGAGGGGGATGTACTTGCCGAGCTCCTCGGACTTCTCCAGAAACAGTCCGCCGGTCGCGTTGTCGATGAACACCACATCCGCGTCTCCCTCCTCTTCGAACTCGAGAATCACGAACGAGCCATCCATGCCGGCATGAGCGCCGGCCGCAAACGGCAGGATCTGCAACGTGACGTTCGGCAGCCGGGCCGCCTCGATCAATTTCGCCAATTGATCAAGCATGACCGCGTCACCGCCGACCGGCCGGCTCAGCACCGCTTCATCGAGCACCACCCGAAGATCGATCGGATCGTCCTGAATCAATAACGCCTGTCTTTGCATCCGGACACGGACACGCTGCTCGATTTCTTGATCGGTGTCGCCCAGACGGGCGCCACGAATTAGGGCAATTGCGTACTCTTCGCTCTGAAGCAATCCCGGAACGACCTGCTGCTCATATGCTCGGATCGAGCGGGCGGCGGTCTCGAGACCCACGTATGCACCGGTCAGGACGGTGGAGTATGGGTGCCACCACCCCTTTTGCCGGGCCTCGCGGGCAATTTGGACCAGCTCCGCCTTGATCGAGTCATCTACGCCGTAGATGTCCAATATGTGCTGTACATCGCTGGGTGTAGCACTGGTATGTCCCGTCTCAATTCTGGACACTTTGGACGGCGAGCATCCGAGCCGATCGGCCACGACGTCGATCGTGATGCCCGCGTCCTCCCGATGCCGGCGCAACTCGACCCCGAGACGACGCCGGCGAATAGTGGGACTCCGGTGCTGATTCACTTCTTCAGTCTCTCTGTCGATCATTTAATCGTTCAAGACAACAGGTGCGACAAGACCAACAATCACGGAAGACGTACATGCAACTTGCATCGACACGACTCGTGGTGCAATCTTTTCGGTATGGCCCGCGTCACTCCACAACCTCGAGGGATGCGGCCTGGTCCGGCCCGACACGCCGAAACGGCATCGTCCACGGGGGTCCGGCAAACCGATAGTCCAGGGTGGACTGATCCACTCTACGACGTTGGCGAGATCGGCGACGGTAACGTTCCGCAACGCTTTTGACGATTGGCATTGTCATGAGCTTGCAATGGTGTTTCGACCGGGCACACTGAGTGCTTCCGTGTCAAGGTTGATCGCGCGACAAGTTCCAGGGCAGGAGACGACGTGTTACCTCGGTCCGGCGATGTCATACACGTGACGAAGGCTGCAAGCGTCCAATTCGCGGCGCCCATGCTCTTCCGGGTCATCCGGGTCCACGACTGGCCGACGTACGAGGGCTGGATCTGGCTTGACGGCTACGAGTTGAACACGGCGGGCGACGCGGTCGAGCGGCGCTCCATCTTCGTCCAGGTCAGCGGCCTGCGGGCGGTCGGCAAGGCCCCCGACCCGCGAGCGCGCAACGGCCGCCAGCCGGGCATGGTCTCCGGCACCATCCCCACCCGGGCCCGCACCAACCGCTAGCTCGTCGGCGTCGCGCTGGTCGGCGCGGTTGTCGTCGGGGTGGTGGTCGCGCCGGCCTGCTGGGCGACCACGATGGTGATTCTCGTATCCGGTGGTACTTCCTGCCCCTCCACCGGATCACTGTCGATCACCGTCCCGGGCGCCGCCGTGCTGTCGATCGGAAGCACGCGATACCGCAACCCCATGCGGTTCAGCGCTGCCCGCGCGTCCGCCAGCGACAGACCCTTGAGCGCTGGCACCGTGACCGACGTCGTCGGCTGCTGTGTCGTGGCCGTCGTGGTCGGAGCCGTGGTCGTCGGCGCCGTCGACGCCGCGGTGCTCGGCGCCGTCGACGGCGGGTTGGTCGTGGCCGCCGCGGTGGTCGAGGGCTTCGGCGCCGGCGTCTGGTCGCCGGCGTTCTGCACGATGATGTAGATCGCCCAGGCCAGCACGCCGAGCAGGAGCAGCACGACGATGCCGACGACGATCGGCATCCACCACCGGTCGCGCTGTCCCGGCGCCGCCACCGGCGCCGGCTCGTCCGACCACGCGGTGTCGTAGCTCGTCCGCCCCGGCTGCGGCGAGCGCACCTCGGCCCGCCCCGACCAGACCGGTTTGGCGCGGCTGGACGCCCAGTCGTCAGCCGGCTCGACCCGGGTCGCATCGTCACCCGGTGTCGCGGCCGGCGTGACCGAGGCGTCGTCCGCGAGCGTGTCGTCGAGCCGTTCCCCGGGAAGGGTCGAGTCGTCCACGGGCGGGACGCGCCGCGTCTCGTCGCTCTCGTCGGACATTGGTCGCTCCTCCGCGATCGTCACCCGGCCGGGTCAACGTATCCAATCTTGCGGGAGACGTGTCAACCGCGCTCCCGTTGAGACCACCGCCGATGGATTAGCAGGTATAGGCAGTGACCGCTACAGTGCCCCGCATGGCCGACAAGGGCTGGACAGCACGGGTGGCCACCGCGGCCGGAGTGGCCGCGGGCACGGGCGCCGCGCAACTTGGTCTGGGCTACGGCCTGGGCGTCATCGTCTGGCCGGTCACGGTGACCGAGGACCGGAGCGAGTGGCTGGGCAGCCTCGGCTGGGCCACGTGGATCACCGCGAGCGCCACGGTCTTCGGCGCGGTCATCGCGAGCCGGCTGGGTGGGGCGCAAGCTCCGCGGCTCACCTGGCCCTGGCGGGTGGCTTTCGCGGCCTCCGCAGGGGTCGGGGCCCTGGTGGCCGTCGCGCTGATCGCGCTTCCGGCCCGTTCCGCCGTACGCCTCGACGCACACTCGCCGCAGATGATCGCCGCGAGCTACGCCCTGCTCGGCGTGCTCCTGGGCGCGATCGTCGCCTACTGGGCGGTGTGTTCCCGCCCGGTGGCCGCGAACCTGATCGCCACCGCCGCCTGGCTCTGGGCCCTGGCCATCACGGCGATCATTGTGGAGCTGTCGGTGAACCGCGACAGCGCCACCTACCTGTCGAGCTGGCAGTTCGCCGAGCCCACCATCGCCGCCCGCTACGGCGTGATCTCCTGGCCGAGCGCCCTGCTGACCCTCAGCGCCGCCTTCCTGATCGGCGTCATCGCGGTAATTCCGGCCGTGCGCCGCGGCGACCTGGGCTTGGGCGCCGCCACCTCCGGCGCCGTCGGCCCGCTCCTGGTAGCCGTCTCGTTCCTGGCCCTCTCACCCCGTCTGACCGGCACCCCCGCCGCGATCGAGTCGGCCTACCTGATCGCGCCCTACGCGGTCCTGGCCGGCCTGGCCGGCTCCGCCCTGGCCGTCACCGCCGGAAAGTCCATGGCCATCCGCCCCGCGACCACGGCGGTGGAGCGGGCCGGCGACGACCCGCGCACCGCACCTCTCGACGAGCCCGAGTACCCCGCGACCGACGACCCCGAGCGACCGGCGACCGGAAAGGCCGCAGTCCCCGCCCGCACGCCGCGCCCGGCCGACCCCGCCACGTCGCCGCACCCGCGCCCCACCGCGACGCCGGCCCCCGCGCCGCGCCCGGCGCCCACACCGGCGTCGCCTCCCAAGCCCGACCCGAAGCCGGCGTCGTCCTCGGCGCGCACCCCCAACGCCCTGACGGACCCGCCCAAGGCCCCGGAGCCGATCACCACCCCGCCCAAGGCCCCCGACCCGATCTCCGGCCACCCCGGCGCACAGTCCGAAGCCGACGCCGAGATCGCCGCGGCCGCCCGCGTCGGCCGCCCGCGCGCCAAGAAGGCAGCCAGGCCCGCCGAGCAGCCCGATCCCAAGTCGACCGTCACACCCCCGCCGGCCACCCCCACGATCGCCCAGATCAACCCCAAGTCGGACTAATCGGTGGGCCAGGTGTGCACGGGCTCGTTGCTCTGCTGCAGGGCCCAGTAACGCATCAACATGTCGTGCAGCGCGGCCTGCCTGCTCAGGCCGCGCCGGAGCTCGGCTGTGCACACCGCCTCGGTCTGCCAGGCGGCGCCGTTGCGGCCGGTCCGGCAGCGTTCGTCGATGATGCCGAGCAGACGATCCCGGTGGGTGGGATCGACGCCCAAGCGGTCGAGCCCGCGGTACGCCTTGGGCAACAGCACCGCGCGGACCAGCTCGGTCACCGGCACCTCGCCCAGCGACGGCCAGTTCATGATCGCGGCGATGCCGTCCCGGGCGCCGCGGTGGAAGTTGTCCTCGGCGGCCGCGAAGGTCAGCTGTGACCAGACGGGCCGTTCCTCCTCGGCGAGCTGTCGTACCAGCCCGAAGTAGAAGGCCGCGTTGGCCAGCAGGTCGACGACCGTGGGGCCGGAGGGCAGCACCCGATTTTCCACACGCAGGTGCGGCCGGCCTCCCATCACGTCGTAGACCGGCCGGTTCCAGCGGTAGACCGTGCCATTGTGGAGGCGCAACTCGCCCAGGTAGGGCACGCCGCCCTCGGCGAGGATCCGGTTGGGGTCCTCGTCGGTCATGATCGGCAGCAGCGGCGGGAAATAGCGGACGTTCTCCTCGAACAGGTCGAACACCGAGGTGATCCACCGCTCGCCGAACCACACCCGCGGGCGTACGCCCTGGGCCTTGAGCTCGTCGGGACGCACGTCGGTGGCCTGCTCGAACAGGGCGATCCTGGTCTCGGCCCAGAGCCGCCGGCCGTGGAAGTACGGCGAGTTCGCCCCGATCGCCACCTGCACGCCGGCTATCGCCTGGGCGGCGTTCCAGTACCGGGCGAACCGGTCGGGCGACACCTGGAGGTGGAACTGCACGCTCGTGCACGCGGCCTCGGGCGCGATCGAGTCGCTGGTGCTCTGGAGCCGCTCGACGCCGCGGATGTCGAGGTGGAACTGCTCGCCGCGAGCGCCGACCATCTCGTCGTTGAGCAGGCGGTACCGGTGATTGGCGGAGAGGTTGGCGAGCACCAGGTCGTCGGGCGACAGGGTGGGCAGCATGCCGATCAGCACGATCCCGCTGTCGGCCTTGCCGGCGCGGTCGGCGGCACGCCGCAACGAGTCGAGGATCTCCCGCTCGTACGCCCCGAAGCCGTCACCCCCGATGAGCCGGGGCGGCGCGTTGAGCTCGAGGTTGAACTGCCCCAGCTCGGTCTGGAAGGTCGGGTCGGCGAGGTAGCCCAGCACCTCGGCGTTGCGCATGGCGGGCCGGCCGGCGTCGTCGACGAGATTGAGCTCGATCTCCAGACCCGTCATGCCGTCGGTGGTCGCGAACGCCTCGTCGTCGAGGAGCTGCGCGAGCACGTCGAGACATCGGCGCACCTTGTGCCGGTAGGTGACCCGGTCCTCGGGCGCAAAGGCGATCGTTGAGAGTTCCTTGCCCACGTACCCTCCCGGCACAGGGACGAGACGGACTTTCGATCACCCCGCTGTGAGCGAACAATTGCGCTCGGTCCACCTTGCCATCCCCGACCGGGAGAACGCCAGACAGCATCGAGCCGCCGTCCACGATGCGGACGGCGGCTCGATTGTGGACGATTGCCCAGCTGAAGCCCGGGAAAGGTCAGTCCTGGCGGACAGCCTCGCCCTCGATCTCGATCTTGACCTTCTTGCCGACCATGACGCCGCCCGACTCGAGGGCCACGTTCCAGGTCAGGCCCCAGTCCTCACGGTCGATCTCGGTGTGCGCGCTGAAGGCGAAGATGGCCTTGCCGTACCCGTTGACGGTGGCGCCCTCGAACTCGACGACCAGCTCGACCGGCTTGGTCACGCCCTTGATGGTGAGGTCGCCGTCGAGGACGAACTCGGCGCCGGCGTGCGACTTGATGCCGGTGCTGCGGAACTCGAGGGTCGGGTACTTCTCGGCCTCGAAGAAGTCGCCGCTGCGCAGGTGGTTGTCGCGGTCGACCTGGCCGGTCTCGATGCTGGCCGCGGTGATCGACGCGGTCACCGAGGACTGCAGCGGGTCCTCGCCGATGGTGATCGTCGCGGTCGCCTCGGCGAACTGGCCACGGACCTTGGCGATCATGAGGTGCTTTGCCACGAAGCCGACCCGCTTGTGTGCGGCGTCGAGCACGTAGGTGCCAGCGGCCGGGATCTGAAGACCCTCGAACGGGCGGGTGCTGGCGACGGACTCGGTCATGACTTCCTTCTTTCAAGCAAGTGATTAGGTCGTTTGCGTGACGCAACAACTATAGACCGCGCAACATTCCGCTTGTCAAGCGACTGAGGTAACATGAACCTGTGAGTACCGACCTGGATGACCCGCGTTTCACCGCGGTCGGCCTGTTCGCTGAGGCGTACACCGGGCTGACCGCTCGCTTTGCCACGCACTTCGAGGAGCACCGCCTCTCCGCCGTCGAGTTCGAGGTGCTCATGCGCCTCGCCCGCTCGCCCGGCCGCCGCCTCCGGATGACCGATCTCGCCGGCCAGACCTCCCTCTCGACCAGCGGCGTGACCCGCGTGGTCGACCGGATGGACCGTGACGGCCTGGTCCGCCGCGAGGCCTGTCCCAGCGACCGCCGCAGCTCGTACGCGGTGATCACCGACGCCGGCCGCGAGCGGTTGGACGCCGTTCTCCCTGGTCATCTCGCTCTCGTGCAGGAGTGGTTCATCGGGCAGCTCACCCCCGAGCAGCTCGCCGGCACGCTGGAGTCGCTGCGGACGATCCGCGACGCCGTCAATCCGTGCGCCACGGCCGGCGCCGCCGAGCAGTCCGTCGAGGCGGCCTGAGGCACCCGCTACGGGCCGAGATCGCCAAACCGGCAGAAGTACCGGCAGAACCGGGCGACTCGGGGGTCTTAACGGACAAATCTCCCGGGTGTGCGTTTCTCCCGCGGCTACTGTTCTCAGCGCAAGGGGGATGCGGCGCGACCATGGCGACTACGGGGCTGACGGGGGAGCCATCGTTCTCGCCGCGTTACTGGTGGGGCGTTGCGACGGTCGGCGCGTGGGGGGCACGAACGCCGGCCGTCGCCGCCACACCTCCCTTTGCAGGGGCCCCTAGTCTCAGAGACCGCCGAGGCGTTCTTTTTCCCGGGGTAGCAGGGTGATCCCGCCGGCCTCGCACAAGTCCGTCAGCCGGCGGGCCGTGGCGGTCCTCTCCTGCAGGTCGGGCGTGCTGACGATCAGGCCGACCAGCGCTTCCACCAGATCTCGCCGGTCGTGCGCGCCCTCGTAGGCCTCGGCCGCCCGCGCGAAGCACTCGGCCGCGCGCTTCTGTTCGCCCTGCCGCCACGCGATCGCCGCCTCGACCACCGCGGCCGGCCCGTCCGGCGGCAGCTCGTCGGGCAGTCGCAGTCGCTCCAGCACTTCGAGCGCGTCGTCGACCCGGCCCAGCTCGGCCAGCGCCAGCCCGATCGTGGCCCGCAGCCGCCGCCGATGGTTGGGGTCGCCGACCCGCTCGAGCTCGGGCATCGCCCCGAGGCCCAGCGTCTCGGCCTCCTGCGGGCGCCCCTCCAGCCGCGCCACCTCGGCGAGGTTGGCCATCGCGAGCGCGCGCAGGCGTTCCTCGCCGCACTGGCTGGCCAGGTCGTCCACCGCGGCGAGCCGGCGGCGGGCCGCGGTCAGGTCGCCCTCGCGGATCTCGTGCCAGGTCAGGTTGTTCTCCGCCACCGCCATGTCGCGGATCTTGTTGTTGCGGCGGGCCAGGGCCAGCGACGCCTCGCCGTGGCGCCGGGCCGCGTCGTAGCCACCCGTGGCCATGAACAGGCCGGCCAGCTGGGTGTGCGCGGCGAGTTGCCCGCCGACCGAGCTGAGCCGCTCGAACTCGGCCACCGCCGAGGTCGCCGAGTCGATCTCCTCGGCGCCGGCGCCGTGCTCGAGGGCCAACTGGGCCAGCCCGACCTTGGCCCACGCCCGGGTGGACGGGTCGGCGTCGGCGGTGCGCGGGTCGTCGAGCAGCCGCCGCAGCCACTGCCGGCCGCTCACGTCCCGCCCGCGGAACCGCCACCAGCGCGGCAGCGCGGCCGCGAGACGCAGCGCGGTGTGCGGATCCTCGCCGGCCGCGAAGGCGAGCGCCGTGCCGACGTCACCGGCCACGTCGTCGAGCCGGCTCGCGGCCTCGGCCAGCTTGGTGCCGATCAGGTCGGGCGCGATCTGCTGGGCCAGGTCGGCGAGCACCACCGCGTGCCGGCGTCGTGCCTCGGTGACCTCACCCTCGGCGGCCGCGCGCTCGGCCGCGTAGTCACGCACGAACTCGAGCAGCCGGAACCGGACCGTCCGGCTGCCACGCACGCTGACCAGGCCCAGCTCGAGCAGCCGGTCGAGCAGGTGGACGATGTCGGCGCCGTCGGTCTGCGCGCCCTCGGTGATCTGCTCGGCGAGCGACAGGGACCAGCGATAGCGGAACATGGCGAGCAGCCGCAGCGCCCGCTGCTCGCCGGGATTGAGCAGGTTGTAACTGGCGGCGACCGCATGGCGGAGCGAGACGGCGCCGCCGCCGGGCCGATCGAGGTCGAGCACGCGATCGCCGTACCGGTCGAGGATCTCGGGGATGGTGAGCACGCGACCGCGCGCCGCCGCCAGCTCGATGGCGAGCGGGAGACCGCCGAGACGGCGGACCAGATCGGTGAGCGGCGCGATCTCGTCGGGCTCGAGCTGGGTGCGGCGGACGCGGCCGAGACGTTCCAGGAACAAGCCCACCGCCGGGTACGCCGAGACGGCCGCCAGCGAGTTTGCCGTCTCGACCGGGGGCGCGACCAGCGGCGCGAGCGGCCAGACCCGTTCGGCGGGCAGCCCGACGGGGTGACGGCCGGTCGCCAGGAAGCGCAGGGACGGTATGCGGTCGAGCAGCCGGGCGATCATCTCGGCCACGGCCTCGGGTGAGCGCTCGACCGCGTCGATGAACAGCAACGCGGCCCGCCCCGCGAAGCGTCCACCCAGGTCGTCGGGGTGGCCGACCTCGAACGCGGCCGCGACGCTGCCGAGCATCTCGCCGACCGACGAGCCATCGGTGATCACGACGCCCGCGACGCCGCCCGGATAGGCCTCCGCCACGCGGTGCGAGACCACCACGGCGAGGCTGGTCTTGCCGACGCCGGCGATGCCGACCAGCGTCACGCCGCGCGGGCCGTCGGGCGCGCCGAGCCGGGCGGCCAGCTCGGCGACGTCGTCGTCGCGGCCGATCAGCTCGGCGGTCGGCGGGATCTTGAGGAACGAGGTGGGTGGCAGCGGATCCTCGGAGACCTGGCCGCGGGCGGCCGCCAGGAACGAATCCCGCTCGGCGCCGGACAGGCCCAGCGCGGCCGCGAGCAGCTCGACGGTCGTGCGCTGCGGGCGGGAGGCTCGGCCACGTTCGAGGTCACGGACGGTCCGCACCCCGATCGCGGCACGGGCGGCCAGCTCCTCCTGGGTGAGCTTGGCCCGCAGCCGGTGCCGGCGCAGCACGACGTCGAAGCCTGAGCCGCTCGGGCCCGCTTCCGCCTGTGCCATGGTCCGAACCTATGCACGTACGCCCATAGGGGCGAGCGCACATCCAACCGTGTCGGAAAGCGGACCGTAGGCTGGCCCTCATATGGGAGATATGTCCAGTTCAGAGACCCAGCCCGCGGGCGATCAACATGCGCTGGACCTCGGACGTTCCCTCGCCGACCTCGAGGATCTTGGCATCCCGGTAGAAGCGCCCGACCGCCGACTCGTTCATGAAGCCGTAGCCGCCGTGCACCTGCGTGGCGTAGCGACTGTTCTCCATGGCGGCGTTGCTGGCGTTCAGCTTGGCGATCGCCGCGTACCGCTTGAACTCCCCGCCGGCGAGCATCCGGGCCGCGGCGTCGTAGTAGCCGAGGCGGGCGGTGTGCGCCCGCATCTCCATGTCGGCGATCATGAACTGGACGGCCTGGTAGTTGCCGATCGGGCGGCCGAAGGCCTGGCGCTCGCCGGCGTACTTCACCGACTCGTCGACGCAGCCCTGCGCAAGCCCGACGGCGAGCGCCGCGATCGCTATCCGGCCCTCGTCGAGGATCTGCAGGAACTGGGCGAAGCCGCGGCCGCGCGAGCCGAGCAGGTTACCGGCCGGGACGCGTACGTCGTCGAAGGACAGCTCGTGCGTGTCCGAGGCGCACCAGCCGACCTTGGAGTAGCCGGGCGCCACCGTGAGGCCGGGGGTGCCGGCCGGCACGATGATCGTGGAGAGCTCCTTGGAGCCGTCGGGGTTGGTGCCGGTCGCCGCCATCACGGTGATCAGCACGGTGATGTCGGTGCCGGAGTTGGTGATGAACGCCTTGCTGCCGTTGATCACCCACTCGTTCGTCGACTCGTCGAGCTCGGCGCGGGTGGCGATCGCGGCGGCGTCGGTGCCCGAGCCCGGCTCGGTGAGCCCGAACGCGGCCAGCCCTTCGCCGCTGGTCAGCCGGGGCAGCCACCGCTCCTTCTGCTCCGGGGTGCCGAAGCGGTAGATCGGCGTGGCGCCCAGCGAGACCGCGGCCTCCAGGGTCACCGCGAGCGAGCTGTCCACTCTGGCCAGTTCCTCGAGGGCGATGCAGAGCGTGAAGTAATCACCGCCCATGCCGCCGTGCTCCTCGGAGAAGGGCAGCCCGAACAGACCCATCTTGCCCATCCGGCGCACCAGGTCGTACGGGAAAGTCTTGTTCTCGTAATGGTCGGCGATGACCGGCGCCACCTGCTCGCGCGCGAAGTCCCGCACGGTCGCGCGCAGCGCCTCCTGCTCCTCGTCGAGCCGGAAGTCCACCATGTCCTTACTCCTGTCAAACGGGCGTGACGCCGTGCCGGCGCCGCGAGAAGCCGCGATCCTTGCCGCGGGCGGCGGCGAGTCGGCGGATGATTTCGGTACGCAGGTCGCCCGGCTCGACGACCGCGTCGACGACCAGTTCGCTGGCGAGCCGCATGATGTCGATGTCGCGCTCGTACTCGGCGCGGCGCTCGGCGACGAAGGCGGCCCGCTCCTCCTCCGAGGCGAGCGCCGCGATCTTGTTGGCGTAGACGGCGTTCACCGCGGCCTCGGCGCCCATCACCGCGATCTTGGCGGTGGGCAGCGCGATCGTGGCGTCCGGGTCGAAGCCGGGCCCGGCCATCGCGTACAGGCCGGCGCCGTACGCCTTGCGGACCACCACGCAGATCTTGGGAACCGTGGCCTCGGAGACCGCGGTGATCATCTTGGCGCCGTGCCGGATGATGCCCTGCTTCTCCACCGCCGAGCCGACCATGAAGCCGGGCACGTCGGAGAGGAAGATCAGCGGCACGTTGAACGCGTCGCAGAGCTGGATGAAGCGGGTCGCCTTGTCGGCCGAGTCGACGAACAGCACCCCGCCCTTGAACATCGAGTTGTTGCCGAGGACGCCGACGACCTCGCCGTTCATCCGGGCGAAGCCGACCGTGAGCTCTCGCGCCCAGAGAGCCTGGATCTCGAAGAACGAATCCTTGTCGACCAGACCCTTGACGTACCGGCGCATGTCGAAAGCCTGACGCTCGCTCGCCGGAACCAAGGCGCCCAGATCGACGCCCGCCGGATCCTTCGCCTGCGTCGCAGGCGGATTGTTCTGCCAGTTTGACGGCAGGTACGACAGGTAGGCGCGGACGGTGTCGAGCGCCTCCTGCTCGGTCTTGGTGAGGAAGTGGCCGACGCCCGACTCGGCGCAGTGCACGCGCGCGCCGCCCATCGCCTCGAGCGTGGTCTTCTCCCCGGTGACCATCTCGACCATGCGGTCGGAGCCGAGGTACATGCTCGCGTTGCCCTCGACCATCACGACCACGTCGCAGAAGGCCGGGATGTAGGCCCCGCCGGCGGCGGACGGGCCGAACAGCGCGCACACCTGCGGGATCGAGCCGGAGGCCCGCACCTGGGTGTGGAAGATCTTGCCGGCACCGCGGCGGCCCGGGAAGAGGTCGACCTGGTCGGTGATCCGGGCGCCGGCCGAGTCGACCAGGTAGATCATCGGAACGCCGTACTGATAGGCCCGCTCGATGACGCGGATGATCTTTTCGACCGTGCGGGCGCCCCAGGAGCCGGCCTTGACGGTGGAGTCGTTGGCCATCAGGCAGACGTCGCGGCCGTCGATCCGGGCGGTTCCGGTGATCACGCCATCGGCGGGCAGGCTCTCGGCGAGACTGTTGGCATAGAGCCCATCCTCGACGAAAGAGCCCTCGTCGACCAGCAAGGCGACCCGCTCGCGGGCGAACAGCTTGCCCTTGGCCGCGTTGGCCGCGTGGTAACGCTCCGCCCCGCCGGCCAGCACGCGCTTGCGGGTCTGGGCGAGCGCCTCTTCGTCGATGGTCAACGGGTCCTCCCGACAGGCCTTAACGACCGTTAGAACCTTAACGAGCGTTAGGGTAGCGCACCGCGTCGAGGGTCGACAACGACGGACGGGAGCCTCCGCCGGCTGCGGAGACTCCCGTCCGTTTTGTTGCTCCCGGTGCCGTGGAGGGGCACCGGTCCTACCCGACGCCTCCTGGCGTCGCACGGGTCGCGCCCGGGACGGCGCTACCCGGTCCTACTTCGCTGACGCCTGGCGTTCAGCGCAGCGTGTTGAGCAGGCCCAGCTGGCCCAGACCCGGGGTGTCCGAGACGCTGCCGACGGCCTCGGTCAGGTCCGCGACCGGCGAGCCCTTGGCGGCCTCGCGGCCACCGTTGGAGTCGCTGCCCGAGCCCGCCGCGTCGTCCTGGACGTCGCCGTACGAGTCGTCGGCCTGGTCGTCCGCGACGTCGCCGTAGCCGTTCGACGCCGGCTTGGTGTCGCCGTAGCCGTTCGAAGCCGGCTTGGTGCCGCCGTAGCCGTTGTCGTCGGCGCCGTTGTCGCCCAGGTAGTCACCGTCGTCGTTGCCGTTGTCACCGGCGTTCTGGCCACCGTGCCCGTGACCGTGGCCCTTGTGGCCGTGGTGGTCGCCGTCCCAGCCCCAGTCGTCGTCGATGCCACCGAGGTCGTTCACGCAGCCGGCCGTGGAGCTGGCCGCGCCGAGGATACCGAGCGAGTTGCCGCAGACGTTGATCGGCACGTTGATCGGGATCGCGACCTGGGTGCCGTTCAGGATCCCGTTGTTGACGCCGGTCGCCTGGACGAAGTCGTCACCGTGGCCCGACTCGTTCTTCGAGACCGCGCGGGAGTTGGCGATGCCGGCGACGGCGACCGCGTTGCCGGACAGGTTCACCGGCAGGCTGATCGGCGCGAGCAGCTGGGTGCCGTTCGCGATGCCGTTGTTGGCGCCGGTGATCTGCCGGGCGCCGCCGGCGACCTGGCCGCTCTCCTTCTTCCAGTGGCCGCCCGAGTGACCGAAGCCGCCACCCGTGCTGTTGGCGCACAGCGCCTGCGAGTACGCGCCGCCCAGCAGGGCGATCGAGTTGCCGCAGACGTTGATCGGAACGTCGATCGGCGCGTAGATCTGCGTGCCGTTGAGGATGCCGTTGTTGGCGCCCGTGACCTGGCTGGCGCCGCCCCAGCCGCCCCAGCCGCCCTCGGTGGTGTGGCCGCTCTCGCGGACCCGGTTGACGCCCACGCCGGTCGAGCTGGCGGAGCCGAGCGCGGCGATCGAGTTGCCGACGACGTTCACCGGCACGTTGATCGGCAGGTACACCTGGCTGCCGTTGAGGATGCCGTTGTTGACCCCGGTGGCCTGCACGGCACGCGGGCCGCGACGGTGTCCCTCGGTGGTCTGGGCGCTCTCGAGCTGGTTGACACCGACGCCCTGCGCGCTCGCGATGCCGAGGATGCCCAGCGAGTTGCCGACGACGTTGACCGGCACCCGCACCGGCACCGCGATCTGCGTGCCGTTCAGGATCCCGTTGTTGACGCCGGTGGTCTGGCGGATGCCGCCGTTGTCGGCGTGCGCGGCGCCCGGGGCGAACAGCAGGGCGCCAGCGGCCAGGACACCGACGCTCAGAGTCTTGCGAACCCAAGTCTTCATGCGAAGAAATGCCTTTCAGAAATGTTTCGGCAAATGGTGTGACATATTCAGTTAAGGGTGTTCCGTACTGCATTTCGGGCGCAGCGGTGCCCTGGCTCTTTTTGTTCTTGCCCTGACTCCGCTTGTCGACATGCGCCCCTGTTGGCGCTTCGGTGCGGTTGCGTGTGATTCAGGCGTCGTGCGATTCGCCGCTTGTTCGCAAGCGGTTGGGGAATCGAGCCGGAACGCGGACACCGAAGCCGGTGCCGGCCGGTTGCCGGCGGTCGGGCGGACCGCCGGACGCCATCACTCAGTCAGGTGAGACGGTCGGTGCCTCGGCGTCGTGACGCCGGACCTCGACGTCGGACACGATCGGCAGCGGATGGCAGGCCATCGCGCTGCTCACGATCGCGGCCGGCAGGAAGGCCGCGGAGCCACCTTCCGTCCGTGTCCCCGACCCGGTGGTCGGGGTGCCGCTGACGTCTCCGAGGTGCAGTTGCAGTGGTGCGGCCGGTCCGTCTCCGTCCGGTCCGTCACCAGCCGGCCACGTCTCGCCGGCCGTCGCCCGTTCGGTCACCGCCGGATGGGCGGCACGATGCCGGTGGGCGAGGTGGTGCGAGGCGGCCTTGGTGTGCCGGATCACGGCGCCGGCGCGTACCGCGACGGCGGCCGGAGCCGGCATGGCCTTGCTGACTTGCGCGGGCGCCATCGGCGCTGCGTCGACCGCCGCCGGCGTTTCCGGGATCCCGGTTTCGGCCGGCAGCGGCGAAACCGCCGGCTGCTGAGGCCGTTCATCAACCAGATGAGCGTCCGGAACGGCGACAACGGTGTCGGTCACCGTGGCGATGACCCGCTGCGGTGCGAGGTCCGGTCCGCCGGTGAGGCGGAGTGGCCCGGCAACCTCTCGCAGGACCGTGGCGACCCCACCGACGGTGGTGTCCACTGTGGTCCCGGTGTGACCGTGGGTGACCTCGCTGACGGCTTCCACGGGATGGGTGAGCACCCGCCGTGGAACGTCGAGGATGTCGGCCACCACGTGGTGCCTGTGGGCCGGGACGGCCTCCGGCGGCTGGACGGCCGCCGTCAGGAGTCCGGTGACCGGCGCGGTGGCGTCGCCGCCGACAACCGTGCCGAGCAACGAGCCGTCGGGCTCGCCGGTTCGGTCCGCGGCGTTCGCGGCAGCGCCGGTGAGCAGCCAGGCCGCACCGGCCAGGCCACCGACGACGAGCAGGCGCAGACCCCACCGGCTCCGGCGCCGCTCCACCCCCTGGATGTGAGGTGGCAAGGGCGCGGGCGCTGCGGCGGGGGACACGGACGGCAGGTACGCCGCGCGCGCGATGCGCTCGACTCCCATCCCCGTCATCGGTCCCGCCCCTCGTCGACTTTCGAGCGACATCGGCCACTCGTTATTGGTAACGAAGCGGCCGAGCGAGGGTCACGCGGACAAATGGGAAAAATGATCGCGCCGCGATGCGGGAGAAATCACACCAATCTCGTACGCGGTCCCGCGCGCAGGACGCCCGACGGGAGGGTGCGGCCGAGCAGTTTTTCGGCCATCTCGGCGGTTTCGATCAGGCGGTCCAGGTCGATTCCGGTGTCGATGCCCATGTCGTGCAGCATGTGGACGACCTCCTCGGTCGCCACGTTGCCGGAGGCGCCCGGCGCGTACGGGCAGCCACCGATCCCGCCGACGCTCGCGTCGAACTCGGTCACCCCGAGGTCGAGCGCGGTCAGGATGTTCGCCAGGCCCGTACCCCTCGTGTTGTGGAAGTGCAGCAGATCGGGCCGTACGGCCGAAAGAAGATCTCGCACCCGGCGGGGAGTCGCCATGCCGGTCGTGTCGCCGAAGGCGATGCGGTCCGCGCCCTCGGCGCGGACGCGAGCCACGATGCCGGCCACCCGGTCGGGGTCGATGTCACCCTCGAACGGGCAACCGAAGCTGGTCGCCACGATCACCTCGAGGGTGGCGCCGGCGTCATGGACCAGGGGGATCAGCCCCGCGATGTCCTCGACCGACTCCTCAGTGGACCGGTTGAGGTTGCGGCGGTTGTGCGTGTCGCTGGCCGAGACCACGACCTCGATCTCGCGGAATCCCGCCGCGATCGCCCGCTGCGCGCCGCGAGTGTTCGGAATAAGCGACGAATACCGTACGTCCGGATTTTTCTGAATGGCTGCCCATACCGCGTCGGCGTCGGCCATCTGCGGGATCGCCTTCGGATGGACGAAGGAAACCGCCTCGATCCGCCGGACGCCCGTCTCGCTCAGCGCGTCGATCAGGCGCACCTTGGACTCGGTCGGGATCGGCTCCTCGTTCTGCAGGCCGTCCCGCGGCGCCACCTCACGAATGCTTATCGACGTCATGCCGCTCACCTCATCCGGGAAACGATGCCGGTGTCGTAGTCGCCGGAGAGGAACTCCTCGTTCTCCAGCAGCTCGGCAAAGAAGGGCAGGTTGTTCTTGGGGCCGGCGATCGCGAAACCGGCCACGGCGGCGCGCGCCTTGGCGATCGCGTCCGCCCGGTCGGCGCCGAAGACGATCAGTTTTGCCATCAGCGAGTCGTAGTGCGGGGTGACCGTGGTCCCCTCGGCATAACCGGAGTCGACGCGTACGCCCTCGCCAGTCGGCTCGACCCAGGTCGCCACCTTGCCGGGGCCGGGGAGAAATCGCTTGGGGTCCTCGGCGTTGATCCGCAGCTCGATCGCGTGGCCCTTTGTCTTTATTTCGTGAAATGTCGGTGCGAGGCCGGAGGCTATGCGCAGCTGCTCCTCGACCAGGTCGAGGCCGTGGATCAGCTCGGTGATCGGGTGCTCGACCTGCAGGCGCGTGTTCATCTCCAGGAAGAAGAACTCGCCGGTCGCCGGGTCGAGCAGGCACTCGACCGTGCCCGCGTTGCGGTAGCCGACCGCCTCGCCGGCCTTCACCGCGGCGGCCAGGAGCGCCGCCCGCTTCGAGGCGTCGACCGCGGGGGACGGCGCCTCCTCCAGGAGCTTCTGGTTGCGCCGCTGCACCGAGCACTCGCGCTCGCTCAGCGCGACCACCCGGCCGTCGGCGAGGCCGAGGATCTGCACCTCGACGTGGCGCACCCGGGGGAAGTAGCGCTCGATCAGCACCGAGCCGTCGCCGAACATCCGCTCGGCGAACGCGCGGACCTTGTCGTACTCGGCGCGCAGGCCGTTCTCGTCGGCGGCCACTGCCATGCCCATGCCGCCGCCACCGGCCGCGGCCTTGACCATCACCGGATACCCGATCGTGGTGGCGGCCTCGATCGCTTCCTCGACGGTGGCGGCCGGATCGTGCGTGCCCGGCGCGACCGGCACGCCGGCCTCGGCCATCAGGTTGCGGGCGTTGATCTTGTCGCCCATCGCAGCGATCGCGCCGGCCGGCGGCCCGACCCAGATCAGTCCGTGCGCCTCGACCGCGCGGGCGAAATCGGCGTTCTCGCTGAGGAAGCCGTAGCCGGGGTGGATGGCCTGGGCGCCGGTCGACTTCGCGGCGGCCAGGATCGCGTCTGCGTTGCGGTAGCTCTGCGGCGCGCCGATGCACACCGCCTCGTCCGCCTCGGTGACGAACGGCATACCGGTGTCCGCCTCCGAGTAGACGGCGATGGTGCGCACACCCAGCCGTTTGGCGGTCTTGATCACACGGCGGGCGATCTCGCCCCGATTGGCGATCAGCAATGACTCGATCATGGAAACCCTTTCACCGGCCGTGGGCGGTAACCCTGGCCGAAAAGACGGCTTTGCCCGGCTTGTGGCCAGACTTCTGCTCTGTGCTGAAGGGAATTCAGTGGCCGGTGAGGGCGTGCATCGTGGCATCGCGCAGCAGGGCGGCCCGACGGCGGCGGTCGACCTCGCCGCCCAGGAACGGCGTCGAGTTCATCAGGCCGAACGCCGAGTGGGCCAGCACCCGCGCCTCGGCCGGCTCGAGCTCGGGCCGCAACGTGCCGAGGACCGCGACCCATTCCTCGACGTAGAGACGCTGGAGGCGGCGGATCTGCCGGCGAGGCTCGTCCGGCAGGCGGTCGAGCTCGTGCAGGTGCAGGGCGATCACGGCCGGGTTGGCCAACGCGAACTCGACATGGAAGTCGATCAGATCGGCCAGCGCGGCCCCGGCGTCGTCGGGATGCTCGGCGACCCGGGCCTTGCCGCCGTGCAGGAGATTTTCGCTGACCGGGATCAGCGCGGCCACCAGCATCGCTTCCTTGCCGCGGAAGTGGTGGTAGAGGGCTGGGCCGGTGACCCCCGCGGCCGAGCCGATGTCGTCCATCGAGACGCCGTGATAGCCGCGCGCCGCGAACAGGCCCATGGCGATCTCGAGGATCTCGTCGCGCCGCGACCGCCGCCGGGGCGCGGGCGGCCCCGGTCGCTGCTGCTGATCAACCGTAGTCACAGGGCAACTTTAACCCGCTGTCAAGCCGGAGCCTTAACGGGCGTTCAGGATTTGCCAAGCGCCTGCCGAATCTCCGCCCACACCGTCTCGGCGACCTCGCGTCCCGGAGCGTCCGGCGCCATCCCCTCGAGCAGCGGTCCCAGCACCTTCTCGGCCTCGGCCGCCCGGCCCGTGCGCAGCAGCGCCTCGGCGTACATCCCGCCGAGATGGTCGGCGTCGTCGGTCGCGCCGATCGCCCGCAGCGGCTCCGCGGCGCCCCGCACGTACGGCAATGCGTCGGCCCACCGGCCACGGGACATCAGCACCCGGCCCGCCTCCCACATTGTCATGCCGTGGTGCCAGATCGCCTCCGGCTCGGCGGCTTTGTCGGCGGGAAGCTCGGCCCACCGCCGCCCGGCCAGCTCGACCGTCTCCTCGGCGGCGCCCGGGTCGTCGGCGAAGTGCAGCGCCGCTACCCGGCGGCGCAGCAGGCGCAGCTCGGCGACCAGGTCACCGACCTCGTGCAGCGTGCTCGCCGCGGCGCCGAACGCCTCGGCCGCGTCGGCGTCCCGGTCGAGGTCGAACAGCAGGCCGCCGGCCTCCTCGCCCATCTGGGCGCGGCCCCACGGGTTGTCGGCGAGCCGCTCGATCAGCTCGCGGTAGCGGGCCAGGGCGGCGTCGGTGTCGCCGAGCACCTGATACTGCTGGGCCAGCAGATACCGGGTGTTGGACCCGAAATGATCGTTGCCGGCCCGGTCGAAGAGCAGCACGGCCTCCTCGGCCACCTCAGCCGCCTCGACCGGGCGATCGGCCTGCGCGTACGCCTCGGCCAGCTTGAATCGGGCGAACGCGCCGCCGTCCTCGACCTCGTGCTCGGCGCAGAGCGCGACGGCCTCGGCCAGGTCGACGACCGCCTCGCCGGGTCGCTCCAGCCGCCGCAGCGCCTCCCCGCGGCCCATCCGGGCGAGCAGCGCGTTCGCCGGGTCGCCGGTGCCGATCGCGACGCCGAACAGCTCGGCCTGCTCGGCCGGTTCCTCGGTCACGCCGCCCAGGATTGTGGCCGCCTCGGCCAGCCGGCGCGCCGGACCGTGCTCGCGGAAGAACTCGTAGGCCGCCCGGGCCGCCGCGAGCGCCTCTTTTCCCCGGTTGGCGGCGGCGCGATTGCGGGCCCGCAGCAACGCGTGCCTCGCGATCAGCCGAGGATCACCGGTCTGCTCGGCGTAGGAGTCGGCACGGTCGCCGGCCTCGCCGGCCTCGGCGAACTCCTGACGCACCTGGTGCAGCACCGACATCCGCGCCCAGGCCAGGGCGCGCTCGCGCGGGCCGCCGTGCTCCTCCTGCCAAGCGACATCGGCCCGAAGTGGCGCATCGTCGGCCGCACCGGTGAACACCTGCTCGAGCGCCACGATCGCGCGCATTTCCGAGGCGTCGCCGTCGGCGCCCGCGGCGGCATACAGGCCGGCCGCCTCGCTCCACAGCTCCAGCGCCCGGTCGCGGTCGCCAGGCCGCACCCGGATCGCGTTCAGCTCGGCGCGCCGAGCCCTGAGCAGCGGATCGTCCAGAGTGGAGAAGCGGGCGTCGAGCGCGTCCAGCGCGGCGGCGAGAGCCGTTTGCCGCTCGGCGCGACTGTGCTCGTCGGCCAGGTCGAGCAGCTCCTTGGCGCCGAGCTGCCCGGGGATCTCGGGCGCCGGCTCGACGGGCGTGACGATCGGAGCGGTGCGGGTCTGCCGGGCTGCCGGGTCAAGGACCAGATCGACCCCGAACGGCTCGGCGACCAGCTGCTCGGCGACCCAGGCGCCCTGTGCGCCGGTGCCGTTGCGGGCGTCGAACCGCTCCGCGATCCCGGTCGCCATCGCGGCCAGCTCGTCGGCGAGCTCGGCGGCCGCGATGTCCTCGCGGTCCTTGCGGCGCACCATCAGGTCGCCGTGGCCCAGCGCGGTGATCCGGCGCAACACGTACGCCCCGTTGGTCGCGAAGCTCATCGCCGTGTACGGCGAGGGCGCCTTGTCGAGCCAGTCGATGTGACGCTGCAGGATCTCGAAGCCCCGGTGCTCGTTGCCGGTACGCGCGCAGAAGACCGCGTGCCATCCGATGTCTCCGAGATCGGCCAGCCTGGTCCGATGCGCCCGGTACGCCCGGCGGTGCGCGTCGACCGCCTCCTCGAGCCGCCCGGTCATCACGTACGGCTCCATCAGCTCGCTGAGGATGCTCTGCGGCTGCTCGTTGCAGGACAGCTCGCCGGCCAGCACCGGCTCGGCCAGCGCCACCGCGTCCTCGTACCGGCCGCGGCGGTTGAGGTAGACCAATACCGTCGTCGGGTCGCAGCCGGCGCAGTCCGACAGGTCGTCGCGCGGCGTCGCCTGCCACCGCTCGAACCACTCATCCTCCTGCGCGGCGTCGCCGAGGTGGCGGGCCACCAGGTGACGCCGCTTGTGGACGGCCTGGAGGCTGTGGCCGCCCTCGCGGTAACGGCGCTCCATGTCCTCGAGCACCGTGTAGGTGCGGTCCAACGGCACCTCGGGGAAGCGGGTCAGGCCGGACACCATGGCCTTGAAGTCCCACAGCAGGGTGCGTGCCCAGCGCTGGTGGTGCGGGGCGGGATTCTTGTCGAAATCGGCGACGCACCAGGCGAAGGTGGGGAACGCCTTGACCGGCTCGCCGCCGTAGATGTATGCCGAGGTCGCCAGGATGCGGGTGGTGAAGGCCAGATCGGGATCGCCGACCGCCTCGACGTGCCGCAGCACCTCCTCGATCAGCGCGATCTTCGCGGCGCCGTAGGGCAGGTCGCCCGACTGGCGCAGTAGGTCCCACAGCTCGTCGGGCGACTTCATCGCTCACTCCCGGGGACGGCGCGGTCGAGCAGGCCCAGCATCGACGAGGTCAGCAGCGCCGCGTCGGCCGGTCGGATCGGGTGGTGGCCGAGCATCAACGCCTGGCCGTAGAGCGACTCGACCGCGAGGCCCGCCAGCTCGGGGTCGCCGATCGCGGTGATCCGGCGGACCAGCGGGTTGCGGGCGTTGAGCACCAGCTGCGGGCGGTCGGGCGGCGCGGTGGTGGCGAGCGCGTCGAGCACGCCGCCCCAGATGTCGTCGGCACGGTCGCGGCCGGCGGTGAGCTCGTCGTGGAACGCGGCGGCCCGGCTGACCAGGTACAGCGCCGGGAGGGTGGCCGGCTCGTACGCCCGGATCACCACCTCGCAGCCGAGCCGGTCGAGGCGGCGCTGCACGGCCGCCAGGAACGGGCGCAGCCGCAACTCAGCCTCGGCGTCCAGGCCGGTGAAGCGGGTGGCCAGGTCGGACGGCTCGAGCCGCTCGGCGCGGATCTCGGGATCCACTGTGGCCAGTCGCTCGATGATCTCGGTGTCGTAGACGTACCCGCCGTTGACCAGGCCGACGTCCTGCGCGGCGGCGACGGCGGCGAGCTGCCGGAACTCGTCGGGAGTCGCCGCGTACCGGATCAGGCCGTGCCGCTCGCGGAACTCCGCCAGCGTGACCTGACCCATGTTGGTCTCCATCGGGTACCACTGATCGACGATGCTCAGCATCTCGTCGTCGTGCAGGGCGAGCGCCTTGACCCCGAGGTGATGCACGGTGAGGAAGCGAGCGAGCTTGCGCGGATCGGTGGTGGCCAGCCGCACCAGCCAGCCGCGCAGCTGGTCGGCGATCGCGTCGCGGGTCTCGCCGAGCAGGCCGTCGTCGTAGAGCGCCTCGCGGCTCGCGGTCGGCCGCAGCTCGGTGCTGTCCACGACGCAGCGGGCGAAGAACGCCCACTCGGGCAGCAGGCCCTCGACGCTCTCGGCCAGCAGCATGCGCTTGAGATAGACCCGGTGACCGCCGCGCGTCGCGGGGTTGACCGGCGTGGGCAGCACGAACGCGGCGCCCTTCAGGCCGGCCTGTGGCACGTCGAGCTCGATGATGTCGAAGGGCACAAATCCAAAGACCTTCTCCGCGTACGCGAAGAGCGCCGCGCGACCCGACTCCCACGGAACCGCGTCGGCGGTGACCCGCTCGCCGTCCACCTCGACCGTCACCGGCAACAGCGACCCGTACAACTCGGCGAGCTCGCGCACGGTCGTACCCGAAAGCAAATGCTCGGCGCCGCGGCGCGGCAGCAGGGTGACCGTGGTCCCCGGCTCGCGCTCCTCGCCGGGGCGGACCTCGTAGCGGCCGTCGGAATACCCGATCCAGAGCACCGGCTCGGCGCCGGCCCGCCGGGTGTGCACGCGGATCTCGTCGGCCACCAGGAAGCAGGAGAGCAGGCCGATGCCGAACTGGCCGAGGAACTCGTGGCGGGCGAAGCCCAGCTCGTCGCGTTTCGAGCTGCGGCCGATCGTCGCCAGCAACTCGTGCACCTGAGCCTGGGTGAGCCCGATCCCGTTGTCGGTGATCCGCAGCTCGTCTTCGCTGGTCGTGATGCGGACGCTTCCGGACGCGGGCGAGTCGGTCGCGGTGATCGCGTCCACCGCGTTCTGCAGCAGCTCACGGACGTACACGCGTGGGCTCGCGTAGAGGTGGTGACTCAGCAGATCGACGATGCCCCGCAGATCGACCTGGAACGTGTTGCTCACGGGCGAGAAAGCTACCGGTTGCTTCCGACAGTTTCTCGCCCGTTCCCGATCTTTAGTGCATGCCGCCCGGCTCGGGACCCTTCGCGATCGGCGCCCGCACCAGGTTGCCCCACTCCGTCCAGGAGCCGTCGTAGTTGCGGACCTGCGGGAATCCGAGCAGGTGGTGCAGCACGAACCAGGTGTGGCTGGACCGCTCGCCGATCCGGCAGTAGGCGATGATGTCGTCGGCCGACTCGAGACCCAGCTCGTCGTGGTAGATCTTGGTGAGCTCGTCGGCCGGCTTGAACGAGCCGTCCTCGTTGGCCGCCGACTTCCACGGCTTGCTCAGCGCCCCCGGGATGTGCCCGCCGCGTAGCGCGCCCTCCTGCGGGTAGGCCGCCATGTGCGTGAGCTCGCCCGTGTACTCCTGCGGCGAGCGCACGTCGACCAGCGGCCGGCCGCTCGCGATGTGGCCCATGACCTGGTCGCGGAACGCGCGGATCTCGGCGTCGTTGCGCACCGGCACCGGGTAGTCCGCCTTGGCGCGCTCGGTCTTCTCCCGGGTCAGCGGGCGGCCTTCGGCCACCCACTTCTGCCGGCCGCCGTCGAGCAGGCGGACGTCGCGGTGGCCGAAAAGGCTGAAGACCCAGAGCGCGTACGCGGCCCACCAGTTGAAGTTGTCGCCGTAGAAGACGATCGTGTCGTCCCGCCCGATGCCCTTGGCCTCGCACATGGCTGCGAACGCGGCGGGGTCGAGGTAGTCGCGCGTGACCTGGTCGTTGAGCTCGAGGTGCCAGTCGACCTTGACCGCGCCCGGGATGTGCCCGGTGTCGTAGAGCAGCACGTCCTCGTCCGACTCCACGACCACGAGGCCGGGCGTGTCGAGGTTGGCGGCCAGCCACTCGGTGGTGACCAGTTTGTCGGGGTGCGCGTACGCCTGTAGGGAAGGCGCCGGATCGCTCGCAACGGACATGCTGTTCACGCTAGCCCCTGAGTGCTCGCTCTATAGGGGCCAACGCGGGACGCTTGGCTGTGATCATGTCGCCACTCGAGTGGCCGCGCAGATGCCGGCCCATCCAGGGCACCAGGTGCTCGCGGGCCCAGCGCAGGTCGGCGCCGCGGGCCAGCAGCCACGGGGTCGGCTCGGGGGTCGGCGGCACCAGCATCCACTCGTCGTCGACGCCGACGCCGAGCGCGCTCAGCACGTGCGCGGCGACCCGCCGGTGGCCGGCCGCGGACAGGTGCAGGCGATCGGGCGCCCACATGTGCGGGTGGTGGAACTTGTCGTCGCCGAACAGGTCGATCACGTACGCGCCGTACTTCTCGCCGAGCATCGTGGCGCCGTCGTTGAGCACGGCCGCCCGCGGGCTCATGATCCGCTGACCGGGCAGGTGGGCGGTGACGTCGGCGAACCGGAAGAGGATCACGTCGGCCCCCTTCTGCCGCAGCTCGGCGACCATCGGTTCCATCCGGGCCACCAACGCGTGCGGATCGACCCTCGGGCGCAGCACGTCGTTGCCGCCGCCGGCGAAGCTGACCAGCCCCGGGCTCATCGCCAGGGTCGGCTCGAGCTGGTCGTCGATGATCTGGTTGAGCAGGCGGCCGCGGATCGCCAGGTTCGCGTAGCCGAAGTCGGGGCCGTAGTCGACCGCGAGCCGGGCCGCGACCAGGTCGGCCCAGCCGCGGAAGGTGCCATCGGGATACCGGTCGTCCAAGCCCTCGGTGAAGCTGTCCCCCATCGCCACGAAGCTGCGCCAGGCCATCGCCTGCCCCCTTTAACGTCGCTTCAGCTGTAGATGACAGTTAGCTTTACTCCTTACCGAGGACCAGCGCAGCGTGACGATGGCGACACACCCGTTAACCGGTGGCCTGTGTCGTACCCCCTCAATACGCTGCTCGGCATGCTGTTGAGAATGTCCACCTTGCTGCTCAAGACCTTGCGTGAGGAGCCGGCGGACGCGGAGGTGCCGAGTCATCGGCTGCTGCTGCGCGCCGGATTCATCCGTCGCGCCGCCCCGGGTGGCTACACCTGGCTCCCGCTCGGCAAGCTCGTCCTCGACCGGGTGACCGCCGTGGTCCGCGACGAGATGACCGCGATCGGCGGGCAGGAGGTCGCGTTCCCGGCGCTGCTGCCGCGCGAGCCCTACGACGTCAGCAACCGCTGGACCGAGTACGGCGACGACATCTTCACGCTGCACGACCGGCGCGGCGGGGAATACCTCCTCGCCCCCACCCACGAAGAGATGTTCACCCTGCTCGTGCAGGACATAACCAGCTCCTACCGCGACTTCCCGCGGCTGCTGTTCCAGGTGCAGACGAAATACCGCGACGAGGCGCGCCCGCGGGCCGGCCTGCTGCGCACCCGCGAGTTCCTGATGAAGGACGCGTATTCGTTCACCCTCACCGACGCCGAGCTCGCGTCGATGTACGACGCGGTCCGCGCTTCCTATCAGCGCGTCTTCGACCGGATCGGGCTGCGGCACACGATCGTCTCCGCGATGTCCGGTGCCATGGGCGGCTCGGCGTCGGAGGAGTTCCTGGCCACCTCCGATGTGGGCGAGGACACATTCGTCAGTTGCACCATGTGCACCTACGCGGCCAACACCGAGGCGGTCGTCACCGTCTTTCGCGGGTCACCCGCATCGGCCGGCCCGCTCACCGTGCACGACACCCCCGCGACCCCGACCATCGACTCCCTCGTCGATCTGGCGAACGACCGCGCGCTCGAGGGCCGCACCGACTGGACGGCGGCCGACACCCTCAAGAACGTGGTGGTGACCGTGCGCCAGCCCGGCGGCGACGAGGAGCTGCTGGTCATCGGCGTGCCCGGCGACCGCGAGGTCGACCTGAAGCGTCTCGACGCGGCGCTCGCCCCGGCGATGGCCACCCTCTTCGACGACTTCGAGTCCCACCCCGACCTGGTGAAGGGCTACATCGGCCCGCAGGGCATCAAGGCGCGCTACCTGGCCGACCCGCGGGTGGCGCCCGGCACCGCCTGGCTGACCGGCGCCAACGAGGCCGGCAAGCACGCGACCAACGTGGTGGCCGGCCGCGACTTCACCCCGGACGGCACGATCGAGGCGGCCGAGGTGCGGGCCGGCGATCCCTGCCCGCTGTGCGACGGCACCCTCACCATCCAGCGTGGCATCGAGATCGGGCACGTCTTCCAGCTCGGCCGCAAGTACACCGATGCTTTCAAGGTCGACGTGCTCGGGGTCGACGGCAAGCCGGTGCGCCCGACGATGGGCTCGTACGGGATCGGCGTCTCCCGCGCGGTGGCGGCGATCGCCGAGCAGCACCACGACGACCGCGGCCTGCTCTGGCCGGACGAGGTCGCGCCGGCCGATGTGCACGTGGTCGCGGCCGGCAAGGACGGCCAGGTGGAGGCCGCTCTCGAGCTCGCCGGTCGGCTGGCCGCCGACGGGCTGCGGGTGCTGGTCGACGATCGGCCGCAGCTCTCGGCCGGGGTCAAGTTCACCGACGCCGAGCTGATCGGCGTCGCCCGCTCGGTGGTGGTCGGGCGGCGGCTGGCCGACGGCATCGTGGAATTCCGCGACCGGCGTACCGGCGAGCGATCCGAGGTGGCATTGGCGGACGTAACACGTGTAATCAGGGATGCACTCGGGTAACCGGAGTCTCATAACGGGAGGTATCACCATGGCCAAGCTGTCGGTCGGCGAGGTGATGACGAGGCGTGTCGTCTACCTGCCCGAGGGCACCATGCTTGACGAGGCCGCGCAGGCGATGCGCGATCAGGGCATCGGCGACGTGGTGGTGACCAGCGGGCCGACCATGGTGGGCGTGGTCACCGATCGCGACATCGTGACCCGGGCGATCGCCGCGGATCTGCCACCCAAGCAGACCACTCTCGGCACGATCACGTCGCGTGAGCTGATCATGGTGGAGCAGTCGGCCACTGTGGAGGAGGCCGTGCAGGCGATGCGCGAGCGGGGCGTGCGGCGGCTGCTGGTCTGCGACGCCGACCGCAAGGTCGTCGGGATCATCAGCCTGAGTGACGTGGCCCTCTTCCCGACGTCGGCGCCTGCGTAGCAGCTCCGCGTAGGTTGGTGGGGTGACCGACATGCCCCCGAAGCTGGCCGAGATCGTCGGCGAGTTCGCGTCCGCCCCGCGCGACGTCGTTCTCGAGATGCTGATCGAGTTCGCCGACGCGATGCCGCCGCTGCCGGCCGATCTGGCCGGGCACGACGGCATGGAGCAGGTGCCCGAGTGCCAGACCCAGTTCTTCCTCAAGGCGGTCGTCGAGCCGGACGACACCGTGACCACCTGGTTCGACTGCCCGCCCGAGGCCCCGACGACCCGGGCCTTCGCGGGGGTGCTGGCCGAGGGTCTCGCGGGCGCCTCGACGGCCGAGATCCTCGCCGTTCCTGATGATCTTTACGCTCGGATGGGGCTGGGGCAGGCGATCAGCCCGCTGCGCATCCGTGGCGGGTCGGCGATCCTCGCCCGGCTCAAGCGGCAGATCGCCGCTCAGCTCTGACCGGGGGAGAGCCCATGGATATCCAGGTCTGGTCCGATGTCGTCTGCCCGTGGTGCTACCTCGGCAAGACGCGGCTCGAGAAGGCGATCGCCCAGTTCCCGGGCGAGGTGACAGTGACCTACCGGGCCTACCAGCTCGACCCGTCGCCGGTCCCGGCGCCGATGCGCACCAAGGACGCGCTGGCGGCCAAGTTCGGTGGTCACGAGCGCGCCGACGAGATGTTCGCGCACGTCACGTCGGTCGCGGCCGGCGACGGGCTGCATCTCGACTTCGACCGGTCGATCGCGGCCAACACCTTCGACGCGCACCGGCTGATCGCCTGGGCCGCGGGGCAGGATCGCCAGGCCGACATGCTCGACGCCCTGCAGCGCGCGCACTTCACCGACGGCATCGACATCGGCTCCCGCCAGGCGCTCGCCCAGGTGGCCGGCTCGATCGGGCTCGACCGGGGCGCCGCGTTCGAGTACCTCGCGTCGCCGGCGGGCACCGAGGCGGTGAACGCCGACCTGGCCGAGGCCCACGAGCTCGGCATCACCAGCGTGCCGACCTTCGTGATCGACGGGAAGTACGCGATCCAGGGCGCCCAGGAGCCGGCCACGATCCTCGCGGCGCTCGAGGAGATCGCCCGCCGCGAGACGATCGACGTCGTCGACATCGGTCAATGAGGTTTCACGTGGAACGCCATCGACGGATTTAGACCTGTCGGGCCAGGCCCTCGATCACCTCGGCGTTCGGGAGCGCGCCGAGCGCCGGCCCGGCGATGGCGATCTTGCTGTGCCGCACGCCCGATCCGACGATCACGTGCGGCGTCGCCGCCACCCGGGCATCGACCAGGATCGGCCAGTCGGCGGGCAGCCCGATCGGGGTGATGCCGCCGTACTCCATCCCGGTCAGCCGGACCGCCTCGTCCATCGGCGCGAAGCTGCACTTGCGGACGTCCAGGTGTCGGCGGACCACGCCGTTCACGTCGGCGCGGGTGGTGGCCAGGACGATGCACGCCGCGTACTTGGTGACCCCGCCGCGCGAGCCGGTCACGATCACACAGTTCGCCGAGACGTCCAGGCCCACCTCGTACGCCTCGCAGAACGCGGCGGTGTCGGCCAGGTCCGGGTCGATCGGCGCGACCATGACCTGGTCCACGTCGACCGGCGCGTCCTCCGGCCACACCGCCAGCGCCTTGGCCACCGGCGGGGCCACCAGGTCGGAGCGGGAGCGAGCGGCTTCGAGCTTGAGGGTTCCCATCACGCCCGCCATCTTTACTCAATACTTGGTGGCCAGGTAGTCGCGCCACGATCGGGTTCCGGTCGGCGTGGCGGTCGTGGTCTGTGCGCCCGATCGGATCGCCTTCGCCATGCCGCCCGGGATCCGCAGCCGCCAGATCGGCCGCTTCGCGTGGCGCGCCGCAAGCCAGGAGCGGGCGATCTCGTCGAACGTGAGGACCTCCGGTCCGCCGTACTCGATGATCTCGCCGGTCGGAGGCGCGGCGATCAGCTCGACGATCCGGTCGGCCACGTCCTCGACCGCGACCGGCTGCAGCCGCCAGCTTGGATCGATGAGCACCGGGCCGAGCCTGCTGGACGCCGACAGCAGCATCTCGACGAACACGTGGAACTGGGCGGCCCGCAGGATCGTGTACGGGATGCCGCTGCGCTCGACGATCTTCTCGGTGTCGAGCTTCGCCCGGTAGTAGCTGTAGGGCACCCGGTCGATGCCGTTGATCGAGACGTACAGGACGTGCTTCACGCCGGCCGGCGCGGCGACGGCGAGCAGCCGCTCGGTGCCCTGGACGTCGGTCTGCTGAGACTTGCCCGCCGCCGAGGCCAGGTGCACGATCACGTCCACGCCCTCGACCGCCTCGGCCAGCCCTTCCCCGGTACGCAGATCGCCGGCCACCCATCCGGGCTTCGCGTGGCGGCTCATCGGCCGTACCCGATAGCCCTCTGCCGCCAACAGGGGAACCATCACCGTTCCCAGCCGTCCGCTCGCCCCGGTCACCAGCACTGTCGTGTTCTCACTCATGCCATCCGGACGATCGGCACATCGCGAACGTGACGTGTCGCCGATCACTCCCGATCTCTAAGCCATCGGCGGATCTTGCCGACTGTCAGGGGTTGTGGAGGAACGTCGCAGCGCACGCATCGGGACCGTCAGCGGTCTTGCGCTGCTGGCCGGTGGAACCGCCGTCGCTGCGGTCGCCGGCGGCGCGCATTCGATCTTCGCGACGATCCTGCTCGGGCTGCTCGCCCTCGGCATGAGCCACTCGCTGCTGGTGGAGATCCGCCGGCAGGCGCGGCGGTGGACGCCGGGCGGCTGGGGCCGGGCCGACACGATCAACGCGGTCCTGCTGGGCTGCTGGGCCGAGGCCGCCCTGATCCTCACGATTCTCGAGGCGGGACCCGTTCCGGTGCGAATCGTGGGCGGGTTGCTCGCGGCCGCGTACTCCGGAAGCTGCGCCTATTTCGTCACCCAGCGGCGCCGGGCGCTCGCTGGCCGGGTCGCCGCGGAACCGGACGTCGTGGAAGCATCCGAGGACAGGGTCCCGGCGCGGCCGCGTCTTTGATCTACTGTCGCCGTGCGTCGTCGATCACTCGCCCTCCTTCTCGCCGCGGGCAGCCTCGCGGCCTGCAGTCCGCGCCGCTCCGGCACGCCGGCCGCCGCCGCGACCCCCCGCGCCGCGATCGCCGACGACTACCGCTGGTTCGCACACGAGCCCGACTTCAGCAAGGGTTTCTGCTTCACCTGGGTGCAGGGGCTCACCCCGCAGCAGGTGCTCGGCCGCCTGCACGGCAAGGAGCTGGAGCGGATCACCTGGCCGCAGCTCGTCGGCGCCGGCGACGGGCCGGTCGGCTACCCCGACCGGTACTTCATCGGCGTCACCCGGGTCGACGACTGGACGCTGATCGTCGAGGACAACGGCGACCTCGGGGTGAACGAGCAGCTGATGCGCCCGGTCTCGAAAGGCACCACCGTGGTGGCTCATCACCGCGGCGCCGACGGGCACGGCCGCTTCCTGCTGCTGCGCAAGGGCACGACCGAGCTCGACTTCGACCCGCTGAACCCCGCCAAGGCGTCCGGCAGCCGGGCCGCCGAGCTCGCGCCGATGCTCGCATCGGTGGGTTTCGGCGCCGACAACGACCCGGCCCGGCCGATGGAGGCGGCGTTCGCGCTGACCGAGCGGCTGACCGGCATGACCATGACCCAGGAACTGCTGCGTACCAACACGTACCTGTTCACGGTCGTCCCCCGCCCTCGCGGTTGAAAGAGTCAATAGCCGTTCGGTTGTTGCAATCGCGATCGGCCGGGTCCAACATTCACCCGTGGCGATGCGTTCTTCCGAGTTGCTGAGCATCGGCGAGGCGGCGATCCTGCTCCGCTCTTCGCGGCAGCAGGTCGTCGATCTCTGCGCGCGCGGCCTGTTGCCGTATGTCACCGTCGGCGCCCATCGGCGCCTGCGCCGGGCCGACGTCGAGGCCCTCATCCAGCCCGCCCTGACACGCGAGCAACTCGAGCAACTCTGGCTGCACCGCGCAATCGCCGGCAAGTTCGTGTCGAACCCGGCGGCGCTGCTGGCGGCCGCCTCGATCACTCTGCGGCGGCTGCGCCGCCTGCACCCCGAGGGGCACTCCTGGGAGTGGCTCGACCGATGGCAGGCCGTGATCGACAGCGGCGCCGAGGCGGTCCTGGACGCGTTGACCTCCTCGGCCGAGTACGCGATCGAATTGCGTGGCACGTCGCCGTTCACCGGCATATTGTCCGAAGTGGAGCGTAGGACCGTGCTGGACGCGCTGGCCGAGAGCCGGCACGACCGCGCACGTCAGATGCCCCAGGAAAAGCTCGAGCGAGTGTTACGCGCAGTGTGAGTCGTCGATCACAAAGCTACAAAAGGACCTTATGAAAATTGCCGCGTCGGGCGGATAGTGGATCAGTTCAACCCCTTGCTGGCAGGGCAAAAGCCTGCAGCAAACCCCGGCCGCGCCGATGCGATCTCGCAGCGCGACTGGCTGCGCCCCCGGGAGGTTCCCATGCCGACCATCACCCCCCACTCATCCGTCGCGACCAGGCTCAGCAGCCTCCTCGAGACGGTCCTGCAGACGCCGATGCCGGTCCGGATCAGAGCTTGGGATGGCTCGATCGCGGGCCCGGCCGACGCACCGACCCTGATCATTCGCCACAAGCGCGCGATGCGCCGCATCCTGTGGCAGCCCAACGAGTTGGGCCTGGCCCGGGCGTTCGTCGCCGGCGAGATCGACCTCGAGGGCGACATCTACGACGCCCTCGGCCGCCTCGAAGCCCTCGTCTGGCGATCGCCCGACGTCAAGGATCTGCCGTTCCGCACGGTCGCGGCCGATCTCGTACGCCTCGGCGTGCTCGGCACCCAGCCCAAGCCGCCGCCGGAGGAGATGCAGGTCACCGGCGCGCAACACAGCAAGCGCCGCGACCGGCAGGCGGTCAGCCAGCACTACGACGTGGGCAACGACTTCTATCGCATCGTGCTCGGCGAAAGCATGGTCTACTCCTGCGCCTACTGGACCTCGGACGCGCCCGGCTACGGCCTGGCCGACGCCCAGCGCGACAAGCTGGACCTGATCTGCCGCAAGCTCGACCTCAAGCCCGGCATGCGGCTGCTCGATGTCGGCTGCGGCTGGGGAAGTCTGGCCATGCACGCGGCCCGCGAGTACGGCGTGCAGGTGCTCGGCATCACGCTCTCCGGCGAGCAGGCCGACTACGCCCGCAAGGCGGTTGCCGAGGCCGGCCTCACCGACCAGGTCGAGATCCGCATCCAGGACTACCGCGACCTCGACGACGGCCCGTTCGACGCGATCTCCAGCGTCGGCATGGCCGAGCACGTGGGCACCGGTCCCTACAAGGAGTACGCCGAGATCCTGCACGGGCAGCTCAAGCCCGGCGGCCGGCTGCTCAACCACCAGATCGCCCGCCTGCACCTGCCGCCGAAGCAGCCGCACCAGCCGCGCAGCTTCATCGACGCGTACGTCTTCCCGGACGGCGAGCTGGCCCCGGTCGGCACGACGACCACCATCCTGGAGCAGGCCGGCTTCGAGGTGCGCGACGTGCACGCCCTGCGCGAGCACTACGCGAAGACGCTGCGCGCCTGGGTGACCAATCTGGAGTCCGACTGGTCCGCCGCGGTGGCCCTGACCAGCCCCGGACGTGCGCGTGTCTGGCGCCTCTACATGGCGGCGTCGGCGCTCGCCTTCGAGCGAGCCCAAATTGGGGTAAATCAGGTGCTGGCCGTCAAAACGCACCGTAACGGCGTCAGCGACATGCCCGCGACTCGCGCGGCTTTCGCGGCCTGATCGCCTGTCCCTTGTCCGCCGTGGTGCTCCGTCACCTGCCCCGATGGGGCGCCACGGCCCCTTAACCGTCCAAATCGGTCGGTGACGTGCCAGTTACTGCCCGATACCTCCGCAAGTTATCCACAACATTGAGCACAATCGTCGCCCACCCGCTAGCCTGCGGTTCGTGGAAGAACGAAAACGGGCAGCCGCCGTGATCGTCCGCGACGGCCGTGTCCTGATGGTGCACGAGCGGAGCCGGCGTTCCGGCGGCGGCGAGTGGTGGACCCTCCCCGGCGGCGGCGTAGAGCCCGGCGAGACCTTGGAGGAGGCGTTACGCCGAGAGGTCTTCGAGGAGACCGGCCTGGTAGTTTCCACCGCCCGCCACGTCCTGGAGATGCCCTACCCCACCGGCATGACCTCAGTCTTCGCAGTAACAGTCGCCGACGGCGAGCCCCGCGTACCCCACGACAACGGCACCGGCCCAGAGCCCCTGGGCCTGGATTGGCTCCCAGCTCCCGAGCTCCCCACAGAGTCCCACCACGGAGTCCCCATTCCCCCCATGATCGTCGTCCTCCCAGCCTGAGACCCGCCCGGATACGACGAATCCCCCTGTCCCGCATGGGCCAGGGGGATCTAAGAATTTCTCGTGGAGCCCAGGGGACTTGAACCCCTAACCCCCGCCTTGCAAAGGCGGTGCTCTGCCAGTTGAGCTAGGGCCCCCGGACTACAAAAGCCTATCGGAGGTCAGGCGCAGTGGTCGCCTCGTGCCACAACGCCCGCTCGTCACTAGAGGCCTTGACCTTCTTGACGACAAGAGCAGCAACGCCGGCGACAGCGGCAACGATCAGGAGCTTCTTCAGCACAGCTGACTCCTCAATTAGGCAGCGAGCCACACGTCCCCACCCGCCGCAACCACTAGGTCGCGGGGTTTCCGAGGGCTCGGCCCCCGGAATAGATATGACGAGCGACCCAGGTCCGCGCTTTCTGCGGACAGGGGACCCCCGTCGCTCGTGGGGCTAGCTGGAATCGAACCAGCGACCTCAGAGTTATCAGCTCTGCGCTCTAACCGACTGAGCTATAGCCCCGCGCGATTGCGACACCGAAGGTTACCCCACCGGGTCGCGGGCCACCAAAACGGGGTGGCCCGCGCCGGCGTCAGGTTCAGTCCCGTTCGGCGAGCGTCAGCTCAACGCCGCCGACGAGGTCGGCGCAGACGTTGTAGATGAACGCGCCGAGGGTGGCCAGCGCCGTGAACAGGACGACGTTGACCGCGCCGATGAGCATCGACGTGCCGATGACGCCCCAGGCGGTGATGCGGAAGCCGCCGCTCGAGGAGGCGTCGGTGCCGCCGCTGGCGCTCACCAGTTCCTTGAGGCTGTTGTTGACCTCACTCCAGACGCCCATGGCGTCGAGGGCGAGGTAGAGCACCGAGGTGGCGACGACCACGACGATGAACAGCACGACGGAGACGGCGAAGGAGAACTTCATCACGGACCAGGGGTCGATCCGCTTGAGGTTCAGCCGGGCGCGCCGGGGGCCGCGGGCGGCCGCCCCGGTGACCGTGGAGCGGGCCGAGCGAACCGCTTCGGTGACCCGGGCCGCGCCGACGGCGCCGGACTGCTGGCCGGGGCCGCCGGGGCGCTGCTGCGGCTTCGCGCTGCCGGTCACGTTGCCCGGCTGGCCGCCGGGACGCTGCGGTGCCGCCGCCGGGGGCGGACCGGGCCGGGAAGGCGCGGCGCCCTTGCCCTTGGTGACGATCGGCACGGTCGCCGAGCCCTTGGCCACGGCCGGGCCGGCGGGCCGTTTCGGGTCGGACGAACCGTCACTGTCGGCGGGCTCACCCGGCGGCGGGGCCATGCCCGGCGCCCGGGTGAACTTCGGCGGGGACGGGGCTTCGGCGGGGTTCGCAGCGCGTGCCGCGCCATCGCGCCCGTTCGCGGCGTCCTTCTTGGCCGCCTCGCCCGGAGTCGCTGAGGCCCCCGCGGCCCCCGACTTCGCCTGTGTCTCCGGCATCAACTAGTCCTGTTCGTCAGGCTCGTCGGCATTGCGAGCAAGCGCCACGATGGTTACACCTTCTGGGAGGTCCATCAGCTTGACCCCCATTGTGTTCCGATCCCGCGTGCGCCGTACAGGCTTCACGGGAGTCCGGATGACACCACCATTGCTGGTGATGGCAAATAGTTCATCCTCCGGGCTGATCACGAGCGCGCCCACCAGGCCACCACGTCGTTCCGTGATTTTCGCGGTGAGAACGCCCTTGCCGCCCCTGCCCTGTACCGGATACTCCTCGATCGGCGTCCGCTTTGCATACCCACCGTTGGTGGCGACCAACACATCCATGCCCTCGCGAACCACTTCCATCGCGAGGAGCTCGTCGTTGTCGCCGAAGCGCATGCCGATGACACCCGAGGTGGCCCGGCCCATCGGGCGCAGCGCCTCATCGGTCGCGTTGAACCGGATCGCCTGGGCGTGCTTGGAGACGAGCAGAAGATCGTTCTCCGATGCCGCCAGGGCAGCGCCCACCAACTCGTCATCCTCCCGCAGGTTGATGGCGATGATGCCACCGCTGCGGTTGGAGTCAAATTCTTCGAGTCGGGTCTTCTTCACGAGCCCATTCTTAGTGGCGAGCACAAGGTACGGCGCGACCTGGTAATTCGGGATCTGGATCACCTGGGCGATGTGCTCGTCGGGCTGGAAGGCGAGCAGGTTGGCGACGTGCTGGCCCTTGGCGACGCGGGCCGCCTCGGGCAGTTCGTACGCCTTCGCCCGGTAGACCCGGCCCTTGTTCGTGAAGAACAGGATCCAGTCGTGGGTCGAGATCACGAAGAAGTGCGAGACGATGTCGTCCTGCCGCAGCGTGGCACCGCTCACGCCCTTGCCGCCGCGCTTCTGCGACCGGTACATATCGGTCTTGGTGCGCTTCGCGTAACCGGTACGTGTGATGGTCACCACAACGTCCTCGCGGGCGATGAGGTCCTCCATGGAGACCTCGCCGTCGAACGGGATGATCTGCGTCAGCCGCTCGTCGCCGAACTTCTGCACGATCTCGCCGAGCTCCTCGGAGACGATCGCCCGCTGCCGCTCCGGCTTGGCGAGGATGTCCTTGAGGTCGGCGATCTCGATCTCGATCTTGGCCAGCTCGTCGATGATGCGCTGGCGCTCGAGGGCGGCCAGGCGGCGCAGCTGCATGTCGAGGATCGCGGTGGCCTGCACCTCGTCCACGTCGAGCAGCTGCATCAGGCCCTGGCGCGAGTCCTCGACGGTCGGCGAGCGCCGGATGAGGGCGATGACCTCGTCGAGCATGTCGAGCGCCTTGACCAGGCCGCGCAGGATGTGCGCGCGCTCCTCGGCCTTGCGCAGGCGGAATGCCGTACGCCTGCGAATGACCTCGATCTGGTGGTCGACGTAGTAGCGGATGAACTGGGCGAGGTTCAGCGTGCGGGGCACGCCGTCGACCAGCGCCAGCATGTTCGCGCCGAACGTCTCCTGCAGCTGAGTGTGCTTGTACAGGTTGTTGAGCACGACCTTGGCGACCGCGTCGCGCTTGAGGACGATGATCAACCGCATTCCCGTACGGCCGGAGGACTCGTCCTTGATGTCGGCGATGCCGGTGAGCTTGCCCTCCTTGACGAGCTCGGCGACCCGCTCGGCGAGGTTGTCGGGGTTCACCTGGTACGGCAGCTCGGTGACGACGAGGCAGGGCCGGCCGCGCGGGTCCTCCTCGACCTCGACGACCGCCCGCATCCGGATCGAGCCGCGCCCGGTCCGGTACGCGTCCTGGATCGCCTGCTGGCCGACGATCAGGCCCTTGGTCGGGAAGTCGGGGCCCTTGACCAGCCCGAGGCAGGCCTCGAGTGTCTCCGCCTCGTCCGCCTCCGGGTTGTCGAGGTACCACTGCACGGCGGCCGCGATCTCGCGCAGGTTGTGCGGCGGGATCTTGGTGGCCATGCCGACCGCGATGCCCTCGGAGCCGTTGACCAGCAGGTTGGGGAAGCGGGCCGGCAGGATCGTCGGCTCCTGCGTACGCCCGTCGTAGTTGTCCTGCATGTCGACGGTGTCTTCGTCGATGTCGCGCAGCATCTCCATCGCCAGCGGCGACAGCTTCGACTCGGTGTAGCGCATGGCCGCCGGCGGGTCGTTGCCCGGCGAGCCGAAGTTGCCGTTGCCGTCGATCAGCGGGTATCGCAGCGACCACGGCTGGCCCATGCGGACCAGGGCGTCGTAGATCGAGGAGTCGCCGTGCGGGTGGTAGTTGCCCATCACGTCGCCGACGACGCGGGCGCACTTCACGTAGCCGCGGTCCGGGCGGAAGCCCGAGTCGTACATCGCGTAGAGGATCTTGCGGTGCACCGGCTTGAGGCCGTCCCGCACGTCGGGCAGCGCGCGGCCCACGATCACGCTCATCGCGTAGTCGAGGTACGAGCGCTGCATCTCGACCTCGAGGCCGACCGGCTCGACTCGCTGGGTCACACCGCCGCCGGCCTCCTCGGGGGAGTTGTCGCCGACGGGGGTTTCCGGAGTGTCAGTCACTGTTAACCCTTACTCAAGGTGAAACCAGACAAGTACGGCCAAAGCGCGCATCTTGCTGTGGATAACGTTGTGGAAAGCCGGTGGGTGCTGTGGATATCCACAGCACCCCGACGCCCTCAGATGTCGAGGAACCGCACGTCCTTGGCGTTGCGCTGGATGAACGAGCGCCGCGCCTCGACGTCCTCACCCATCAAGACGCTGAAGAGCTCGTCCGCTGTTGCAGCGTCATCGAGCGTCACCTGACGCAGCGTGCGCGTCGCCGGATCCATCGTCGTGTCCCACAGCTCGTGGAAGTTCATCTCGCCGAGGCCCTTGAACCGCTGGATGTCGTCCGGCTTGGCGTTCGGCTTCTTCTGCTGGCGCAGCGCGATCAGGCCGTCCCGCTCCCGGTCAGAGTAGGCGTACTGCGCGTCGTCGCCCCGCTTGTTCCACTTGATCTTGTAAAGCGGCGGCGCGGCCAGGTAGACGTGGCCCTGCTCGACCAGCGGCCGCATGAAGCGGAACAGCAGTGTGAGCAGCAGTGTCTGGATGTGCTGGCCGTCGACGTCGGCGTCCGCCATCAGCACGATCTTGTGGTACCGCAGCTTGGCGATGTCGAAGTCGTCGTGGATGCCGGTGCCCAGCGCGGTGATCAGCGACTGGACCTCGTTGTTCTTCAGCACCCGGTCGATGCGGGCCTTCTCCACGTTCAGGATCTTGCCGCGGATCGGCAGGATGGCCTGGATCTGGCTGTTGCGGCCCTGCTTGGCCGAGCCGCCGGCCGAGTCGCCCTCGACGATGAACAGCTCGCTGACCCGCGGGTCGGTGGACTGGCAGTCGGCCAGCTTGCCCGGCATCGAGCCGGACTCCAGCAGCGACTTGCGCCGGGCCAGCTTGCGGGCCTGCTGTGCGGCGATGCGCGCGCGGGCCGCCTGCGAGGCCTTGGTGATGATGGTCTTCGCGTCGGCGGGGTTGCGGTCGAACCAGTCGGCCAGCTGCTCGTTGGTGACCCGCTGGACGAAGCTCTTCATGTCGGTGTTGCCGAGCTTGGTCTTGGTCTGGCCCTCGAACTGCGGGTTCTGCAGCTTCACCGAGATGATCGCGGCGAGGCCCTCGCGGATGTCCTCGCCGGAGAGCTTCTCGTCGCTCTTGAGGAACTTCTTCTCGGCGCCGTACCGGTTGACGATGCCGGTCAGCGCGGCGCGGAAGCCTTCCTCATGGGTGCCGCCCTCATGCGTGTTGATCGAGTTGGCGAAGGTGTAGACCGACTCGCCGTACGACTCGTTCCACTGCATGGCGATCTCGACGGCCATGCCTTCCTCGGCCGATTCCGAGCCGAAGTCGATGACCGTCTTGTGGATCGGGTTCTTCGTCATGTTCAGGTGGCGGACGAAGTCGGAGATGCCGTCCTCGTACATGAACGTGACCTTGCGGTGGTTGCCCTCTTCGTCGACCGAGCGCTCGTCGGTGAAGTTGATCCTCAGCGCCTTGTTGAGGAAGGCGTACTCCTGCAAGCGCCGGTAGATGGTCTGAAAGTCGTACTCGGTGGTCTCGAAGATCGTCGGGTCGGCCCAGAACTGCACGGTCGAGCCGCTCGTGGTGGTCGACTCGCCCTTCTGCAGCGGGCTGGGCTTCGAGGCGTTGTAGTCCTGGCGCCAGACGAAGCCGTCCTTGTGGATCTCGACGTGCATGCGGGTGGACAGCGCGTTGACGACCGAGACGCCGACGCCGTGCAGGCCGCCGGAGACCTTGTAGGCCGTGCCCTCGAACTTGCCGCCGGCGTGCAGGATCGTCAGCGCGACCTCGACGCCGGGCTTCTTGAGCTTCGGGTGGAGATCGACGGGGAAGCCACGGCCGTTGTCGGTGACCGAGACGCCACCGTCGGCCAGCAGGACCACGTCGACGGTGTCGCAGTAGCCGGCCATCGCCTCGTCGACGGCGTTGTCCACAACCTCCCAGACCAGGTGGTGGAGGCCGCGCTCGCCGGTCGAGCCGATGTACATGCCGGGACGCTTGCGGACTGCCTCGAGGCCTTCGAGCACGGTGATCTGACCCGCACCGTATTCCTGCTTCTTCTCTGCCACCCTCGGCCACTTTCTCGCGCCGGACCCCTGGTGAGAGGCCCGCAACGGGGTTGGCGGGCGCACGCGCGGACAACCGGCGGGCACGACGGGACACAGGCAGACGCCGCGGGGAGGAGCGGACCACCGGTGGAACCGTGCACGCCGGTCGCCGCGGCGGGTCCGCGGATCGTGATCGGCTGGAAAAACCGCGTAGCGTGACGGCTGTCAACGCTCAGCAATGCTTTCCCGGTCTGTGTCGATTCTACCTCGCCGAATCGAGTTCGCGGGGGTCCGGCACCCCGTCCGGGTGCCTCAGATCGCCGTAGCGCGATCGGAGCCGCCACCCACGTCTCCCCCTACACGGAAGAGCCGCCCAACGCAACGACAAGTCATCGGGCTGCCGATCGCCACCGCGCGCCTGCCGGACCGAGCGGCCACGCGCTGCGACACTGCCTCACAACACCGGGCCGTGGTGTCGTACTCTCGCCCGCGCGGATCCGGTGGATGGCCGGACGGCCGCGCAGCAGGTCGAGGAGGGGTGGCCCCCAACATGGCGCACGACAAGGGGCTGGAGAACGTCGCGGTGCACTGGCCGCGCACGAACCAGTATTACGACCCGGTGGCTCCCGCCGAGTTCGTCGACTTCGGGGCGATCGCCGACGCGCCCGAGATCGCCGCACCGACCGGGGCGCTGGCCCTGCACATCGCGAAGACCGGCACGGTGCGCGCCACCGCGTACACCGAGCTTGTCGACCTGCTGCTGGGCCTGGACGGCGTGCTCTACGCGACCGACGCCGCCGCCGAGGACGAGGACCCGGTGATCGATCCCGATGGCTGCGCGTGGATCGCCGGCGGCCTCGAGCGCTTCGTCGAGGGCCACGAGAAGTTCGGTGACCTGGTCACCTTCGACACCGTCGCCGAGGTGATGCGCGCCGCGATCAACCAGGGCCGCCTCGCCGAGCAGCAGCTGCGCTGGCTGGAGAACCGCCTGTCGGCCCTGCGCGACGACGCCGGCAACGCGCCGCACTGGAGCTTCGCCCGGTCCGAGCTGGCGATTTTGGGCGGCTTCTACCGCAGATGCGCCGATCGAGGATTTGCCGTTTTCGCCGATTACTGAGCAAGCGCGCAAACCACCTGCTGTCCCGTTACGCTCCGCCATCTCTTGAAACTTCAAATTCAAGAGCACAAAGCCGGATCAGCCGTACGTGTCCCGCGGGCCCCGCCCCTGCACGCGGCGCGGGCCCCGGCTCCACGACGGCGCGGCCGGCCCGTGGATGTTGAGCTTCTTGACCACGTTGTGGCCCACCTCGGTGGCGATGCTGCGCAGCAGCGACGCGGCGAGCAGGCGGAGCTGGGTGGCCCAGGCCGTCGACTCGGCCTCGACCGTCAGCACGCCGTCGTCCAGCTTCACCGGGCGGCTGTGCTTGGCGATCTCCGGCCCGACCACCCGCTCCCACGCCCCGAACACGGTCGCCTCGGCCTTCGGCTTCTCCCAGCCACGAGCCTTCATGATCCGGGCCAGAACGTCGCCGAACAGCTGCGGATCGCGCGGATCGGGACCCGGGCCCGAATAGCCCCGCGGACGCTTGCCGGTGGCGCCGGTCCCGCTGCGGCGGCGGGGGTTGGCCGCGGCGGCCTTGCGCTTGGCGAGCGCGGCGTCGAGCACCGCCCGCGCCAGCTCCGGCCCGGAAGCGCCCTCAGCGCCTCCCTGGGCCTCGGAATCCCCCGGACCCTGATCCACTCCTGCCCCCGGCTCCCGATCGGGCGCAGCGGCCCGCTCGCCGGGCTTTCCTTCCCGATCGTCCGGGGGCGGCGCGTCGTACCAGGACGGGGCGGTGTCGCCCTCGCCGAGGTGTGGATCGGGCTGTGGAAAGTCGCCCTTGGGGAAGAACCGCTCGGCGGTCGGGTCGTAGGGGCGGTCATCACTGGGCACGGGACACCGATCCGAGGGTCACGTCGAAGCGGGCGCCGCGCAGCGAAGACGGGACGTCCTCGGGCACCGCGCAGGTCACCAGCAGCTGGCCGGCGTCGGCGACCAGGGCGGCGAGGCGGTCGCGGCGGCCGCCGTCGAGCTCGGCGAACACGTCGTCGAGGACCAGCACCGGCTCGATGCCGTCGGAGCGCAGCAGGTCGTAGGCGGCCAGGCGCAGCGCCAGGGCGAACGACCAGGACTCGCCGTGGCTCGCGTAGCCCTTCGCCGGCAGGTCGCCCAGGGCCAGGGTGAGGTCGTCGCGGTGCGGGCCGACCAGGGTCACCCCGCGTTCGATCTCGGCGGTCCGGCGCTCCTGCAGGGCGGCGAGCAATGCCTGCTCGAGCGCGGCACGGTCGGGTGCGAGGGCGTCACCGAGGCTCGACGCGTACGCGATGGACGCGGCCGTCCTCCCGGCCGCCACCGCGTCATAGGCCTTGGTCAGGTGCGGGCCGAGCGCGGCGACCAGCTCGAGACGGCCGGCCAGCAGCTCGGCGCCGTGCTGGGCGAGGTGCTGGTCCCAGACCGCCAGCGTGGACAGGTCCTGGCCGCGGGTGCCGCCGACCTTGCGGGTCAGGTACGCCGTGCGCAGCAGGGCATTGCGCTGCTTGATCACCCTGTCGTAGTCGGCGCGGACGCCGGCGTAGCGGGGCTGGCGGGCGACGAGCAGGTCGTCGAGATAGCGCCGGCGTGCGGCCGGGTCGCCGCGGACCAGCTCGAGATCCTCGGGGGCGAACAACACCATGCGCAGCGCGCCGAGCACCTCGCGGGGACGGCGTACCGGCGAGCGGTTCAGCCGGGCCCGGTTGGCCTTGCCGGGGACGATCTCGAGCTCGACCAGCAGCTCGCGTCCATCGTGGACGATCGCGCACCGGATGACGGCGCTCGCCGCGCCCGCCCGGACCAGCGGAGCGTCGGTGGCCACCCGGTGACTGTCCAGTGTGGCCACGTAGCCGAGCGCCTCGACGAGGTTCGTCTTGCCCATGCCGTTCTGGCCGACCAGCACGGACACGCCCGGGTCGAGGTCGACCGCCACCCGCTCGTACGAGCGGAAGTCGGCCAACTCGACCCGGCGTACGTACATCTCCTCGATTTCCTTTGCAGTGCGGCGAAGCCGCCTGGGAAGCTCAGTGAATTCGCCCTGATCAGCCGACGACGGCGTGGCCGCCGAACTGCTGGCGCAGCGCGGCGACGGCCTTCATCGCCGGCGAGTCGATCTGGCGCGACTCGAATCGGGTGAACAGCGACGCGGCGATGACGTGGGCCGGCACGGCGAGACGCACGGCCTCGTCGACCGTCCAGCGGCCCTCGCCGGTGTCCTCGGCGTAGCCCTTGAGCTTGCCCAGCTCGGGGTCGCCGTCGAGCGCCCGGTCGAGCAGGTCGAGCAGCCAGGACTTGACGACGCTGCCCTCGCGCCAGCTCTTGATCGCGCCGGGGACGTCGTCCACGTACTCCGACGCCTCGAGCAGCTCCCAGCCCTCGGCGAGGGCCTGCATCATGCCGTACTCGATGCCGTTGTGAACCATCTTGGTGTAGTGGCCGGCGCCGACCGGGCCGGCGTGGACGAACCCGTACGGGCCGGCCGGCTTGAGCGCCTCGAAGATCGGCATCGCCTTCGCGACGTCCGCCTCGCTGCCACCGACCATCAGCGCGTACCCGTTCTGGCTGCCCCAGATGCCGCCGGAGACGCCGCAGTCCATGTACCCGATGCCCTTGGCGGCGAGCCGCTCCGCGCGGGGGCGGTCGTCGGTGAACTTGGAGTTGCCGCCGTCGATGATCAGGTCACCGTCGGAGAGCAGCTCGCTCAGCTGGTCGATCGTGCTCTCGGTGATCTCACCGGCCGGAACCATGGTCCACACGACCCGCGGCGCCTGGAGCTTCTCGACGAGCTCGGCGAGCGAGCTCACGTCCCTCTTGTCCGGGTGGTGATCGAATCCGACCACCTCGTGCCCCGCGGAACGGATTCGGTCGGCCATGTTGCCGCCCATCCGCCCGAGACCGATAAGGCCAAGCTGCATGGTGTTCCCCCTAGATGTGCGGTTCTCTCCAGCCCAGTATCAGCGCGTTACCCGGATCGGCATGATCAGATAGCGGTAACCGGGCACGATTTCGCCGTTTTCGCCTGCGGGGGAGATCACAGCCGGCTTGAACGCATCGACGAACGACAGGACCGCGTTGGGGGCGCCGAGGTTCTGCATGCCGTCGATCAGGTACTGCGGGTTGAAGCCGATGGTGAGCGCCTCGCCGGTGAACGTCGCCTCCATGGCCTCACTGGCCCGGGCCTCCTCGGTGGTACCAGCCTCGACGACCAGCCCGTCCTCGCTGAAGCTGAGCAGCACCGGGGTGGTGCGCTCGGCGACCAGGGCGACCCGGCGCACGACCTCGACCAGGGCGGCGACGCCGACCCGGGCCTCCGCGTTGTGGCTCGCGGGGAACAGCGAGCGCACCGGCGGGTAGTTGGCGCCGTCGAGCAGGCGGCTCGTGGTGCGGCGGGTGCCACCGGCGAAGCCGATCATCCCCTCGCCCGCGTTGCCCTGCGACAGCGCGAGCGTCACCGAGCCGCCGAGCGGGCCGAGGGTCTTGGCCGTGTCGTTCAGCGTCTTGGCCGGGACGAGCGCGTTGAGGCTGATCTCGGGGTCGTCCGGGTTCCACTCCATCTCGCGCATGGCGAGGCGGTAGCGGTCGGTCGCCAGCATCGCCATCGTGGAGCCGTTCAGCTCGATGCGGACGCCGGTCATCATCGGCAGCGTCTCGTCGCGGCCGGCGGCGATGGCCACCTGGGCGACCGCGGCCGCGAAGCCGGCGGCGTCGACAGTGCCGGCGCTCGACGGCATCTCCGGCAGGGTCGGGTAGTCCTCGACCGGCATCGTCGGCAGCGTGAACCGGGCGCTGCCGCAGACGAGCTCCAGATGCGCGCCGACCGCGGCGATGTCGACCGGCTTGGCCGGCAGCGCCTTGGTGATCTCGGCGAGCAGGCGGCCGGAGACCAGCGCGGCCCCGTCGGCGTCGGCCTGCACCTCGACGCTCACCTGGCTGGAGACCTCGTAGTCGAAACCTGAGACGTGCAACCGGCCGTCGGTGACTCGCAGCATGACGCCGGCGAGCACCGGCACCGACGGACGGCTGGGCAGGCTCTTGGCCGTCCATGCCACGGCGTCGGCGAGTGCGTCTCGCTCCACCCGGAACTTCATGCTGTCCTCCGCGTCGCTTCCTCTTGTCGGGGGCTTCTTGTCGGGGGCTTCGACCCCCACGAACTTTATTGCGGTCGGCAAGCCAGGGTGCGCCCGGCCCTGCCGTTGCTTCTTGCACTGCGAGGAGACGGGAGCCGCCGGCGGCCCAATCCACAACATCCCCAACGCCGTTGATTGCTTTTTGTTCTCTACTAGAAAACTTCTAGTCGTCTTAGTAGGGCCTGTGCACAGTGTGGAGAACTCAAGTTGGTGCAGGTCAACGGGTTATCCACCGGTGATTCACATGTGGGCAACCAGGGTACAAACCCCGGTCTGCGTCCACAGTCGTCGACCCGACTTCGGTTGTCCACCGTTGTCCACCGGCTATCCACCGGATATCCACGGGGTTTGTCCCCCGACCTGTGCATAGCGTCGGAACGCTACCGGGTCGTTCTCCCCAGATCCTTCAACAGGAAATCCACACGCGTCCACAGGCCGTGGACAGCCGCGTGACGGAGAGTGTCTGTCCACATCGATTTCCCCAGGCTTCGTCCACATCTGTGGGTTGAGCGGCCGAGGGTTGTCCACCGCTGGGGATAAAGGCCTGTGAACTCCTGTGGATTGGTGTGGATAACGTTGGCACGAAACGGTTCCGTTCTGACGTTGACAAGCGTGGGCTGTGTGTGAGTGGGGATTGACGTCGGTCTGGCGGATGTGCACCGGGGTTATGCACAGGCTGTGGGCAAAGGTATGGAAAACGCCTAAACGACACTCTTTCGGGTGGCCCAGCCTGTGGGTAACTCGTGATGTTGTGGACGACGGCAGAGCTCCTTGCCCCCGTCGGTGCTCGCTCCAGCTGCGGCCGTGGCGAGCGGCGTCGGGCGCTGGCGTTCCCAGATCTTGATGATGTGGCGTGCGGGAGGCGCGGGAAGTCATCACCGCCGGGCGCTCTCCCCACTGCCGGCGCCGAACTTTGGTGACTTGGTGTGCGAATCGAGCGCGAACTCATCAGGGGTTCCCGCTGCTGTGGACGGCCGCGGATTCTTGTCACACCCGGGTGCCAAACTGGCCCCGCCCTATGGGGTGGGGGCGGTCTGTGGCGGCGGCGCGGGCTGCGCGCGATCTTGAGGGGAGCGGCGGCGAGGGCCGCGGCGTGAGGGAGGCGCCGGAAACAGATCAGCCGCCACTGAGGGCGGCTGAGTCAGGGCGGCGCTGTCGACGCGTACGGAATCAGGTGTTCTGTTTGATTCTGTTGGTCAGCTCGGCGATCTGGTTGTAGAGCGAGCGCCGCTCGGCCATGTGCTGGCGGATCTTGCGGTCCGCGTGCATGACGGTGGTGTGGTCGCGGCCGCCGAAGGCCTGTCCGATGCGCGGCAGGGAGAGGTCGGTCAGCTCGCGACAGAGGTACATGGCCACCTGGCGGGCGTTCACCAGGACGCGGCTGCGGGAGTGGCCGCGGAGGTCCTCCAGCGAGACGCCGAAGTAGTCGGCGGTGGAGACCATGATCTGGTCGGCGGTGATCTCGGGGCCGGCGCCGTCGGGCATGAAGTCGCGCAGGACCTCTTCGGCCAGCGAGAGCTGCACCACCGAGCGGGTGAGGCTGGCGAACGCCGTCACCCGGATGAGGGCGCCCTCGAGCTCGCGAATCGAATTGGAGACGCGCGATGCGATGAACTCCAGCACGTCGTCCGGCGCGTACATCCGCTCCTGGGCGGCCTTCTTCTGGAGGATCGCGATACGCGTCTCGAGGTCGGGCGGCTGGATGTCGGCCAGCAGACCCCATTCGAAACGGGTGCGCATGCGGTCCTCGAGCGTGGCCAGCTGGCGCGGGGAACGGTCGGAGCTGATGACGATCTGCTTGTTGGCGTTGTGCAGCGTGTTGAAGGTGTGGAAGAACTCCTCCTGGGTGCGCTCGCGATTTTCCAGGAACTGGATGTCGTCGATCAGCAGAATGTCGACGTCGCGATAGCGCCGCTGGAACGCCTGGGTCTTGTCGTCGCGCAGGCTGTTGATGAAGTCGTTGGTGAATTCCTCGGTCGAAACGTAGCGCACCGCGCGGGCGTGGCCGAGCGTCGTGGCGTAATGGCCGATCGCGTGCAGCAGGTGCGTCTTGCCCAGACCGGAGCTGCCGTAGATGAACAGCGGGTTGTAGGCCTTCGCGGGTGACTCGGCGACGGCGACCGCGGCGGCGTGGGCGAAGCGGTTGGACGAGCCGATGACGAACGTCTCGAACATGTACTTCGGGTTGAGGCGGTTGCCGTCGTTCGTGCCACGCGGGTTGCTCGACGGCCGGATGTCCATGGGCGCGCGGCCGGGGCCGTTGTCGCCGCGGGTGGGCAGCGCGTCCTCGATCAGCGTGGGCCGGTTGTCCGGGCGGGGCTGATCACGCATCTGGTCCGGCGGCATCCGGTGCGGCGGCTCGCCGGCGGCCGGCTGCTCGGGCGCCATCGGCGGACGGCTCATCGGACTCATCGGACTCATCGGGCTGATCGGCGCGGGAGGCATCGGCGCGGGTTGCTGCGGTGCCGCGGGCGCGGCGTCAAAAAGGGCTTCCTGCCCACCCCGGGCCGTCGGCACGTTGCGATAGGAGGGCCGGCTTTCCGCGTACGGGTCATGCGCGTACGCCGGCATCTCGGGCTGCGGGCGCTGTTCCGGCTCGGCGTAGTGCCGCGGCTGCGGCTCTTCCTCGGTCGGCTGGTCGACGGGCGTGCCGTAGACAGTGCCGGGCAGCCCGGTGCCGTCCTCCGGGGGCTTCACGGTGACGGCGACCTGGATCGGCCGGTTCAGCCGGCGGCTCAGCGCCTCGGTGATCGCGGGGCGCAGCCGCGACTCGATCACGTCTCGGGTGAAGGCGTCCGGCACGGCCAGCAGCGCGGTGTCCTCGACGATGGCGCGCAGGTTGGTCAACTGGAGGTATGCCCTCTGCTGGCGCGACGAGATCTCGTCGGCCAGCTCCTCCAGCGTCGCCTTCCACACGTCGCTCAGGTCGACCTGATCGGCCAC